>NZ_CP021112.1:552500-5971615 GCF_002119765.1 Pseudorhodoplanes sinuspersici | reverse complement strand
TGAGCTGCTGCCGGTTTGATGGACACCAAGATAGGGTGTTTCATGAAGCCGGAGGTTGCCATGCAAAGACGGAAGTTTGGTCGCGAGTTCAAGCTTGAAGCGATAAAGCTGGTCAGGGAGCGCGGGGTCTCGGTCGCACAGGCAGCGCGTGACCTGGATGTCCATGAGAACGTGCTGCGCAAATGGGTGCGCGAGCTGGGCGCCGATCCTGCACAGGCCTTTCCCGGCCACGGACAGATGAAGCCAGAGCAGCAGGAGATCGCGCGCCTGCGCCGCGAAGTGGCCAAGCTCAAGGCCGAGAGGGATATCCTAAAAAAGGCCGCAGCCTTCTTCGCGAAGGAAGCGACATGAAGTTCGTCTTCATTGCGAAGCACCGGGGCATCTGGCCGGTGGCATGGCTGTGCAACGCATTGGGCGTCTCCCGGTCCGGCTTCCATGCTTGGCTGAACCGCTCGTTCAGTGCCCGAGCCCGTAGCGATGAAGTGATCGGCGGGCGGATCAAGGCAAGCTTCGTCAATAGCGATCGGACCTACGGAGCGCGACGCGTCTGGCGCGACTTGCTTGCCGACGGTATCGAATGCGGTCTGCACCGGGTCGAACGACTGATGCAGCAGCAGGCCTTGCGAGCCAGGCCACGACGACGGCGCTTGCCTAAGGATAACGGTGATCGCCAGATTGCAGTTGCTCCCTCGAACCTGCTGGACCGGCAGTTCGCAGCTGAGCGACCGAACCAGAAATGGGTTGCCGACTTTACCTATATCTGGACGGCCGAGGGATGGTTGTACGTCTCTGCCGTGATTGACCTGTTCTCACGGCGCGTCGTCGGCTGGTCAATGAGTGCCGGTATGACGGCTCAGTTGGTCGCGGATGCCCTGCTGATGGCGGTGTGGCGTCGTGGCAAACCGGACGCGCTCATGCATCACTCTGATCGCGGCAGCCAATATGCCAGTGACCAGTTCCAGCGCTTGATGGCCGACAGTGGCATCACCTGCAGCATGAGCCGATCCGGCAACGTCTGGGACAATGCCGCTATGGAAAGCTTCTTCTCATCGCTGAAAACCGAGCGCATCGCTCGAAGGAACTACCGCACCCGGAACGAGGCCAAGGCAGATGTGTTCGATTACATCGAGCGGTTCTATAACACGACCAGGCGTCCCTCGACGATCGGATACGTCAGCCCCGTTGAGTTCGAGCGGAAGCTGGGATTAGCTTAACTGGCTGTCCACTGAACCGGCAGCAGGCCACCGGTCCTGGTTGGCTGGATCTACCGTGAAGACATTTATTAGGCTGATCATACGGTTCGGTCCTCTCTTTTGTTGCCTGATGCCTTGCCTATCACGAAGGGGAGAGTTCCAATAGGACCGTCACCATTTCAGCCTCGTGCCGGATCGACCGCCCGAGGTCGTCGCTGGACACAAATGACGCGCCCCTGAGAGAACCCTATCAACCAAAGGTAGGCCGCACCGGGTCAAGGCCATTGATGCCCGTTGCGGGTCATTCGCGTCGATTTGGCCGCACGTCGGCCATTTCCGGTTTACCCGCTGAAAGCCGACATGAGGACAGGCGCTCGATTACGTCGGTATGGTGACTGCCGAGCTATGATTCAAATCCCCTAAACGAAGTGGGCCGAATCATGCGCTACGAACTCTCCGACGAGGAATGGACTGCCATTAAGCCGATGCTGCCAAATAAGCCGCGCGGTGTGCCGCGGGTGAATGACCGTCGCGTCCTCAATGGCATCTTCTGGATGCTACGATCCGGGGCACCATGGCGCGATCTACCAGACGCCTTCGGTCCATATACCACTTGCTACAATCGCTTCGTTCGTTGGCGACGAGCCGGTGTGTGGGCGGCGATTATGAACGCCTTGGCAGCCGCCCATGATGCCGCTGTGCAAATGATCGACACATCGATTGTCCGCGTGCATCAACATGGAGCCTGCATCAACCGGAATAAAAGACAATGCATGGGGCGGTCACGGGGCGGGATGACCACTAAGATTCATGCCGTCGTGGATACATACGGCCTACCGGTCCGAATTGCGCTGACGCCTGGAGAAGCCCACGACAACCGGCTTGTTGGAAAACTTTTGTCTCGCATGAAGCCTGGATCGATGCTGCTGGCGGACCGTAGCTACGACGCCGATTGGATTAGAGAACTTGCGATCAAGAAAGGCGCATGGGCCAACATCCCGCCGAAAAGCAATCGCAGCGAACCGATCTGCTTCAGTCCTTACCTGTATCGCGCTCGCAATCGAATTGAGCGGTTCTTCAACAGGATCAAGCAATGTCGTCGGGTAGCGACGCGCTACGACAAACTTGCCGCCAATTACCTTGCCTTCGTCCAACTCGCGTCAATCAGGCTATGGCTCGGCGCTAATGAGTCCACGTCCTAGCGTTCTCGCGTGACTAAGCAGATCGCCCGTTGTCGCAACCTGAACACCAGATGTCATGATGGCTCCGCAGATGTTGGGAACTTGCTCATTCGGGTCCCAAAACCCGAAAACACGATCTTCCGTCAAGAGGGGTGACTAAGTGATAACCAGCAATGTCTCATGCGCCGAAGGCTTCGGGAAAGCTGAGCGGTAATTCTTTGTTCCGAAATGGGCCATAACCTATTGATTCCGCTGAGTAATGCCGGTGGCCAATCTAACGCCAGAGCCACGCGACGGATTGGCGCCAGGGTATGATCCGCTGTCTGTCAACAACCCGACGGTTGGTGAGTTCCGCGCTGTGTGATTCCTCCAATTTGTCACCAAGAACGTCCAGGCAACGCTTGATGGTCGCCTTTTCCACTTCCGAATCCATGTAAGCCAGCAACGTATCCTGAGTGTTGTTGTGGCCGCCGACATCATGACGGATTTGACGATTTGCCTGATTTTCTGGAATCACAGTCCAGTCGTTTGTCGCAGACTGCGCATTGCGCCATTTGCTATATAAGGTCCATTTTCATTAGTGGTTTTGTCATGGCGTTCCGCGAATAGCCTTGGCTGTTGTCCAAGCCGAGCGAGCGGCCGGTCGAGCCAGTCTCCGAAAAGGCGCTCCATGTCGTCTCTGTAGCTTTCGATGGTCCCCCCACTCCGTCCTTTGCGAACCATGTGAGCGTCGCGATAGCGCTCCCAAGCTTGCCGGAGGGTAATAGCCCCCTTCGTATGGACGTCGTATCACCAGGGCGCTGCCCCCTCGCGATTGCGGCCAGGACATCTGTGGCTTTGGCCCTCGTCTCGCGCGAGGTCATGTCGCCATGCATCTGCTCGACGGTGATGATCCCGTGTCGGTGTTGGAAATGTTGCTGCCGGAGGCCACTCATCACTGGCAGACCCTCGCCCGCGTGGTAACGACCGACGCAGCCGCTTGAGTCAACGCTCGGAGTGCAACAGAGAGCGCTTCACGCTTTGGGCGATCATTCGCGGCTCAATGGTGCATCGACTTGCGCGGACTATTGCAGACATAGGTCAAAGTGGCCGCTCCGCTCACAAACAATCGCCCCTAGACAAACGACAGTTCTTCTGCCGCTTCGAGGATACGGCGCAACTCACAAAGCGCTTTCTTCAATTCGTCGTCTGTCTTTGGATGACCGAGGCAGATCCGCACGCCGAGTGTCCCGCGATCTACCTGCTGCAGAGCGCCCGGTGGAGCCAGCGTAATTCCGGCCTGAGCTGCCTGTGCGACGAGAGCAATAAGGGTGCGTCCGGCGGGAATGGGTAGCCAGCGATGAAAGCCAGCCGTGTCAGACACCACCGGCAGCCAGTTGCCGAGGACATCATCGGCGATAGCATTGCGCCGCGCCGCTGCTGCCCGCTTGAGGTGAACTTGGCGCAAGAGATCGCCGCTATGGATCATACGCGCCACGACTTCTGCCATGATCGGTGATGCCATCCATCCGGTTGCGCGAATCGCGTTAATGCACCTGTCGCGAAACTGGTCTGGCAGGATCATGGCTCCGATGCGCATACCAGGCGCAAGACACTTTGCAAAACTGGTTACATAGAAGCTGCGCTCGGGAAGCAGCAGCGAGATCGGTTTCGGTGGGGTGGGAAAAAGGAAGGCATAAGCATCGTCTTCCAGAAGGAATCCGTCACGTTTTCGGATAACTTCTGCAATTTCCCGCCGTCGGCCCTCAGGCATCACGGTGCCGGTGGGCGTTTGAAGTGTCGGCGTGGCAAACAGGGCACGCGCATTTGTTTCCATAAAGGCGCGATCAAGCGCTTCGGGCAAAAGACCGTGTCTGTCACCATCCACGCCATGCAATCGATAGCCGTTCTGTGCGGAGAGAGCGATCATGCCCGAGTAGCAGAAGCGCTCGGTCAGAACGATACTGTTCGCGCCCGTAATCATTCCCAGCGCAATCGAAAGAGCATGCTGCCCCCCGTGCGTGATGAAGAGATGATCGACATCCGTCGGGATACCGAGTTGTGCGAGCCAGGCCACCATGGTTTGCCGGTGATGGAGTAAGCCCTGGTGCGGCAGATAGCCGAGCAATGATTTAAGCGCCCCATCGGCAACGATGTCCTGTAGGATGGAAGCGATCAATTCGTCTTCGCCCGTAGACGGAGGCACGTTGAGTGCGAGGTTGATGGTTGTGGGCGAGATTTCGGAAATTGCCGAAGGACGCCTGCGTTGCACGAATGTCCCCCGGCCCACCTCGCCGGAAATGAGGCCGCGAGATTCTGCTTCCGCATAAGCCTTGGAGATCGTGCCAACGCTCACGCCAAGCTGCGTCGCCATATCACGCTGGGGAAGCAGGCGAGTTCCCGGCTTTAATGCGCCGGATGCGATGTCATTTTCCAGTGACTGTACGAAGGCGAGATAGCGCGGGCCGGGTGTATCTCCGAGGACTGGAATCCACTCGGCTGAGACGTCTTGAGACACTGTTGTTGATCCTTAATCGGGGGAATCAATTAGTACAATTGACTGATTGTTGCAACGATAATTGGGGCGTCAACCGGTATAAATAGGTCTCACTCCTTCATTGTTGCGGTGCAATATATTGTTTAGTCGAGTATTGCACTAGAATAAGTTTGACATTGCTCCTCTCTTTGTTTTTATCGGTTCGGCCTGCAGGCAGGGATGGAGTGCAAGGTGATCTACGAAATTCGGGTATATGAGGCAGCCGAGGGGAAGGCCCCAGCTATGCGGGCCCGGTTCAAAGAGCACGTAGTGCCGCGGTTGCAGCGCTTTGGCATCGAGTTGCTTGGGGTGTTCGAGGCGCCGACCGACGATGGTCGTCTGACTTATCTCACGCGCTTCAACTCCGAGGACGATCGTACGAAGGCGTGGGCTGCATTCGGCGCTGATTCCGAATGGCGCGAGATCAAGGCCGCCTCTGAAGTGAATGGTCCGCTGCTGAAAAGCCAAACTGTATCCGTGCTCGCGCCGGCTGTTGCTGGTTTGATCCTGGCATAGCGACATCTGCGTGCCGCAGTTCGAATAGCGTCAAACGCGAAAGCAAGCAGATGAAATCAGCTCCGTTTGAATATGTCAGGCCGGGTTCGGTTGCCCAAGCGTGTGAGCTGCTGGCGTCTGATGAAGATGCGCGGGTGATATCGGGCGGCCAGACCCTAATCCCTATGTTGGCAATGCGCCTCGCACGCCCGGCAAGGCTTGTCGATGTCTATCGTCTGCCGGAGTTAAACGGTATTCGTGTCGTTGGCGATACCTTGATGATCGGCGCTACGACACGTCAGGTGCAGGTGGAGCGAAGTGTGTTAACGCGCCAATCGCTGCCGCTTCTGACGAAGGCGCTTCCGTGGGTCGGGCATCCTCCTACGCGCAATCGCGGTACGGTCGGTGGATCGGTCGCTCATGCCGACCCTTCAGCGGAAATCCCTCTCGTTGCTGTAACGCTTCAGGCAGACATCGAAATCACTAACCCGGACGGTGTGACGACAATACCTGCCGAGGACTTCTTTATCGGTCCGATGGTGACATCGGTCATGCCAGGGGATTGCGTGACAGCGGTTGGGTTTCCAATCTGGCGGCATGCGCGGATCGGCTCCGGCTTTCACGAGGTCAGCGCGCGAAAATCCGACTTTGCCTTCGTTGCTGCGGCAGCGCAGGTCGCTTTGGATGAGGAGGGCGGTTGTATCGATGCCACGCTCGGAATAGGGGGCGTTGGTGATCGGCCTGTGCGCCTGGACGTTTCCAGCCTGATCGGCGCGGCTCTCGATAAGGCCGCGCTTACAGAAATAGTTCGCGAAGCTGCGCAGGTGCTTGAACCGGCGAGCGACCTTCATGCCTCGGCGGACTATCGTTTGCGGGTTGCGATCGCTCTGGGTGTGCGCGCGCTGGAAGACGCCATTCACGAGGCGCAAGCCAGCATCGGCCACGTCGCAAAGAGAGGCGCGCAATGAAGATCTCGCTTAATGTCAACGGCCGCACATGCGACGTCGATGTCGAACCGCGCAAAACCTTGCTCGACACGCTTCGTGAGGATCTGGCGCTGGTCGGAAGCCACGCCGGATGCGAACACGGCGTTTGTGGAGCCTGCACAATACTGCTGGATGGAGAGCCGGCCCGTGCTTGCCTGATGTTTGCAGCGCAGGCAGATGGCTACGAGATCACGACAATCGAGGGACTTGCGCCGGCGCCCGGCGAACTGAGCATCGTTCAGGATGCTTTCTGCGAAACGCACGGTATGCAGTGCGGCTATTGCACGCCCGGCATGATCCTCACAGCGCATTCACTGCTTGAGCATGTAGCGAATCCCACGCGCGAAGAGATCGTGGATGCAATCTCGGCCAACATTTGCCGTTGCACGGGCTACGGTCAAATCATCGAGGCCGTTCAGCTTGCCGCTGACCGCTTGCGAAAGGCCAATACGCCTCGTTCTGTGAATGGTGCTGATACCGATCAGTCCCATATTGATACTTCGGCTTACGAGGTCGCGCCGCTGGAAGGGATACTTGAGCCAGCCGAAGCCGATATGGCACAAGGAGGTCGCCGATGAATGCGGAAGCCGCGGCCTTAAAGTTTGTATCGTCAAATCGGCGCGTTCGTGAGGATCGGCGTTTTGTTGTCGGTCATGGACGCTATGTCGCCGACATCGTTCTCGACCAGATGCTACACGTTGCGATCCTGCCGTCGCAGCATCCTGCCGCGCGCATCATATCGATTGATGCCAGCGAGACTCTGAAAATGCCCGGTGTTGTCTACGCCCTGACCGGCGAGCAACTCGTCAAGGCGGTCGATCCGTTGATGAATGGGTTGGATACGCCGAAGGTTCGCCGCTATCCGCTTGCAGTGGGACAGGTGCGTTACGCCGGTGAATGGGTCGTGGCTGTCGTCGCGGAAACTCGGGCTCAGGCGGAAGATGCAATCGAGAAAATTCGTATTGAATACGAGCCGCTGCCATTCGTTATCGATGCGGAAGAGGCCATCACGGATGCCAGCCCAAAGGTGCACCCGGAGCATGGCACGAACGTGCTTCTCGACAAAACGTTCGTCTGGGGTGAGGTCGATAAGCATTTCGCTGAGAGCTCGCGCCACCTGAAGTTTCGTGTCGCATGGGGGCGCAACTCGACAGTGCCGATCGAGACATTCGGCGTAGTGGCTCGGTGGGATCCGTGGCGTGAGATGCTCGACGTCTGGGCGTCGATCCAGATGCCGAAATATCCCGACCAGATCGCACGCGCGCTGCGCATTCCTGCCAACAATGTGCGCGTGCATCACGATGTCGATGTCGGCGGAAGTTATGGCGTCAAGCGCGGCATAAAGCACAGTGTCCTGGCGTCGCATCTCAGCCGCATCCTCGGGCGGCCGGTGCGGCTGATCGAGGATCGGCTGGAGAATATGCGGGCTGGCGATGCCCATGGCCCGGAGCGAATCTTCGACGTCGAGGTTGCATTCAACGACAACGGCATCGTCAAGTCTATGAAGATGCAAGCGCTCGACAATGTCGGCGGATATGCAGGTCGCTCGCCCTTCCAACTCGGCAAGCCGATCGGTGCGATTGTCGGTCCCTATAAGATTGAGAGCGTGCAATATCGAGCCATAGCTACGCTGTCGAATAAGGCCGCGCAGGAAGCGGTGCGTGGCTTCGGCCAAGCGCCGACGAATTATGCGATAGAGACTGCCATCGATAAAGTCGCGGCGGCCGTCGGTCTGGATCGCATCGAAGTTCGCCGCCGCAATTTCATTCGCAGCGATGAATTCCCTTATCTCATCCCGAGTGGAACGCATTACGACAGCGGTGACTACCACACGGTGGTCAACAAGGTTCTCGCCAGCGCCGATTATGAGGCGTTGCTCAAGGAGCGAGACGAGCTGCGTGCTTCTGGCATGATGGCGGGAATCGGTATTGCTGCCTGTCTTGAACCCAGTGGAGGCAATTCGTCATTCGAACCGCTGCTGAACGAAAAGAACACTACGACGACCTGGATGGACTCGTGCCGAATCAATGTGGATGGCGTTGGTTTTGTCACCGTCACGATCCATACGACCTCGGCAGGACAAGGGCATGAGACGCTGGCCGCGACCGTCGTCGGTGAGGTCCTGGAAATCGATCCTGATCTGATCCGCATCGTGCGCCCCGACTCGCTCTCCAGCCTTCCGTCCAACACGCCGGTGGGCAGCCGCATGGCGATCATGATGGGTGGCGCCTGTTATTATGCTGCGCAGAAGCTCAAGAGCAAACTGACGAAGATCGGTGCACATCAGTTCGGGATTGCGGAAGACGCCGCTGTTTACTCCCAAGGCAGCGTGGCTGATCCGAAGTCGAACAAGACCCTTTCGTGGACCGATCTCGTAAATATCGGACATCGCCACTTTCATGCATTGCCCGACGGAATGGAGCCGGGGCTGGAAACAACGCATGTGATGCAGGTGCCGACAGGAACCAAACTGCCGGAAAATGGTCGGGTACAAATGTATCCCTGCCATTCGTTCGAGTTTCATTTGGTCCTGCTGGCGTTCGACCCGCAAATAGCAAAGTCTGAAATCCGGCGTTACGTCATCGGCCATGATTGCGGAACCGTGATCAACCCGCACATCGTCAAAGGCATGACTCTCGGTGGAATCGCGCACGGGATCGGCGCAGCTTTGCTTGAGGAGTTTGTCTACGACGCAGAAGGCCAGATCCTCACACAAAGCTTTATGGACTACCTGCTTCCATCGTCGCACGAAATTCCAAATGTCGAGATCGTGCATCACTGTACGCCGTCACCGTTCACGGTATTCGGTCAGAAGGGGTCTGGCGAGAGCGGGTATCTTGGTTCGCCGGCAGCAATCTCCGGCGCCATTAATGATGCCGTCTCGCCGCTTGGCATTTCATTCTCGAAACTTCCCATCCGTATTGCGGTGATCAGCGACGCCGTCGCCGCAGCTCAAGACGCAAAGAAGAAGGATCAATAATGATCATTGATTGCCATGCCCATCTGGTCCCTCCGAGCCTGCTAGACGCTATCCGTGCGAACCAGGCGAAGTTTCCATCGATCAAGCTGATCGAGGAGGGCGGCAGCCTTGGATTCTCGTTTTCTGGCGGCAAGCCAACACGTCCTGTTTCTAGGCCGCTAAGCGATCTTGCCGGACGCTTGCAATGGATGGATGCGCAAAAGGTGGAGCGGCAGGTCGTCGGCGGTTGGCTTGATATGTTTGCTTATGAAATACCAGCCGAAGAAGGACTTGCGTGGTCGCGCCTGATCAATGTGCATTTGGCGGAAGTGGCGAAGACACAGCCGCGATTTATCCCGCTCGCGACGGTGCCGCTGCAGGAGGGAGCGCGTGCCGCTGAAGTGCTCCGCGAGGCGCATCAATCAGGTTTCAAAGGAGCCATGATTGGAACGCAGCCTAAGGGGAAGGGGGGCGTTCTTGACGACCCGGCGCTCAAACCTTTTTGGGAAGCTGCAAACGACCTTGGCTCAGTGATTTTTATTCATCCCGTGTTCGAGAGCGGTGATGGCCGCGTACACGACTATGGCATGGCAAACGCCGTAGGACGTATCACAGACACTCTTATTGCGATCTCACGCCTGATCTACGCGGGTCATGTGACGCGCTATTCGAATGCGAAGATCGTGGCTGGTATTGGCGGTGCGGCATTGCCTTACATCATTGGCCGACTCCGCCGGAATTATCAGCTCGATAAAGATAAGCTTGGCGATCCTGACGCCGCTCTCGCGTCTCTTTATTACGACACCATCGTCCAAGACACCCGGACGCTCCGCTATCTCGCCGACATTGTCGGTGCGGATCGTATCATGATGGGGTCGGACATGCCTTTCCCTATAGGCGACCTTGCGCCGTCGAACATCGTTCAAGACACGTCATTCACGCCCGGCGAACGTGTTTCGATTAATGGTGGTCTCGCTCAAAAGTTGTTCGCTCTCTAAGGGGACATCATGAAGCTCGATATCGGCGGCAGTGAAACAATTCCTGCTTCTGTGGAGGCACTGTGGGACGCGCTCAACGATCCCGTGGTGCTGACCCGTTGCATTCCCGGCTGCAAGAGTATGACGGAGACCTCCCCTGACTCCTACAAGCTGGAGATGCAGCTCCGTGTGGCGGCAGTGGGAGGGTCGTTCGAAGGTGAGATCAGTTTGTCGGAAAAAGAAGCTCCAAAATCATGCAACATCAAGGTGTCCGGTAACGGGTCGCTCGGGCACGGCATAGGAAACGCTCGTTTCGATATCGAACCGGAAACCGAAGGGGTGTCGAAACTCATTTACAAGGGCAGCGGTGAAGTCGGCGGTCTTGTCGCCGGCGTGGGACAACGAATTCTCTCGGGGGTTTCGAAGCATCTGATCAGCCGCTTCTTTGTCGCCTTGCGCAAGGAATTTGAGCAATCCGCAGGCGTGGTAAGGTAATGTGATGATAGGTCGTATCGAGCGGATCGAAGTCGAGCCAGGTGTCCATCTCGCCGTTGAGGTGCCGCAGCCGTCGAGCAAGCCTGTTGTCATGTTCAGCAACTCGATCGGTGCGAGCATGGCGATGTGGGACGAGGTTGTTTCGCGTATCTCAAACCAGGTGCGGGTCCTTCGCTATGATACGCGTGGACATGGACAGTCGGATGTTCCGGCGGGTCCGTACACAATCGAGCAGTTGGGTAACGACGCGCTTGCCATTTTAGATGCACTGAACATTCAGCGGGTCGTCTTTTGCGGCCTTTCCCTGGGTGGTTTGATGGGGCTTTGGATCGGCGCAAACGGTGGTCCGCGGGTGGCTGGTTTAGTGCTGGCCAATACGGCGCCGAATTTTCCGCCACCATCGCTCTGGCGGGAGCGTGCCGCGACAGTTCGCGCCAATGGCATGGCCCCCTGGTTGCGCCCACACTCGATCGCTGGTTCACCAAGTCATTTCAGCAGCATCATCCGGAGCGAACTCAAGAGCTCTGCAAGATGATCGCGGCAACACCTGTCGAAGGTTACGCTGGCTGCTGTGAGGTGCTGGCGGCTTCCGATCTCAAGCCACGGCTCGCCGATATTTCCTGTCCCGCCCAAGTGATTTGTGGCGTGCACGATCCATCGACGCCGCCCGCCCGCGGGGAGGAAATCGTGGCTGGTATCGCCGGCGCGAACATGATTGTCCTTGATGCGGCTCATATATCGGCGGTTGAGGCCCCCGAAGCTTTTGCCGACGTGCTTGCGCAATTTGTCTCCAACGCTGCCAGCATAACAACATCATAACTCATTAATCGGGAGGAGGAATATCATGAGGAAAGCTGCATTTGCACTGAGTCTTCTTTCAACGACCGTTTTGGCATCGCCACTGTCGGCCCAAGAGCTGGCAAAGATTTCCATTGTTGTGTTTGGGGCACCTTCATTGGGTGCATTTCTGCCGCCGGTGATCAAGGCTCAGAAGCTCGACGAGAAGAACGGTCTGTCTATCAAATTCGAGGAGCGTACTCCGGACGCCTATACGGCGCAGTTCAATTCCGGTGAGTTCCAGGTCGGCGGCAGTGCAGCGCTTTTGACTGTGGGTCTGGCTGATCTGCGTGGCGTCAAGGTGACCTACCTTTTTAATCTCTTTGACTATTGGGGCGCTGTGGTGAGTTCGCGGCCGGATATTAAGTCTCTGAGGGATGTTGAAGGAAAGGATCTTGCTGCGGCAAAAGGTACGACGAACTATGTAATGTTCGACTGGTTTGCACGTCAGCTTGGCGTCGATACCAGCAAGTTTTCAGTCATCAATACAGCAACGCCTGGCCTTGTTGGTTATGCACTCGCTGATCGTGCGGCTGCTGTTCAGCTGTGGGAGCCGGCTTACACGACATTGCAGACTAAGAAGCCGGGCATTCGCACGCTCGATCTCAAAATCCAGGAAAGCTGGAAAAAGATGTCAGGCAGCACCAACATTCCCTATCTTGGCGTTGCAGCTCACGTTGCCTGGGCCGAAGAGAATAGGGACCTCATTCCAAAGCTCTATGCAACCTACAGGCAGGCGGCAGAGTGGGTGGCCGCGAATCCTGATGAAGCGGCTAAGCTAATCTCCAGCAAAGGAACGGAGAACGATCGCAAAGCGATCGCAGAGCTCATTCGCGCCAACGACCGTCTTGGAATGAATGTGCGAACGGCGGCCGAGGTGAGCAAGGAGATCAAGGCTGTCTACGAGGCTGGCAAGTCTATTTCATTCCTGCCATCCGAGCCGGCGCCTTCGACGATCTATCAGGGGCTCACGAAATGACGGCGGTGCATTATCAAGATTCCGCCGTCACAAGATTCGGCGCATCTGTCCTGCGCGGCGCACTGTCGTACATTATCCCGTTCGCCGTTGTTGCCGGTGTCTGGCAGTTTGCCTCGCTGTTTTTTCCACCCTTTCTGTTTCCCTCATTGGTGGACGTCTTCTGGCGTTTCATCAGCATCATTGGCGATTGGGCGCAGTTCTCGGATGTTCTTGCCACGGTGCTCCGCATTCTTGCGGGGCTCGCTGGTGCTTTTCTCATCGGCGCTCTTCTCGCGGTGATCATGGCTCGATCGCGCATAGCCCACGACTTTCTCTCTCCGATCCTGACACTATTTCAGGGTATTCCGGCGCTATCTTGGGTCGTATTCGCGATTATCTGGTTTCACGGCATAGAGTCTCGCATTTTCTTTATCATGGTGGTGACGACGCTACCGGCCTTCTCATTCCAGGTTTTGGGTGCGCTCCAAGCTATGTCGCGCGATCTCACCGAAATGGTGATGAGCTTTCGTCCATCACGCATTAAACTGTTCACTGCGATGATCATTCCCGCAATTCTTCCCGACATACTAACAGCGTGGAAGGTCAATCTGGGCAATGCATCGCGCGTGGTCGTCGTAGCAGAGCTAGTCGGTGCTACCGGCGGTGTAGGGTACCAGCTGCTTCAGCAACAGCAACTATTCGATATGGCGGGCGCGCTGGCCTGGACGCTGCAACTCGTGACCTTCGTCCTGATCGTACAGGCGATTTTGACGCTCATTGAGAGCGTCGCATTCCGCTATCGTGCCATCTCGGAACGAGCACTATGACAATGAACGCTGCTGCAAGGACTGCCATCTCACTTGAAAAGGTCTCGAAGGCATTCGGCTCTTTTATCGCGGTCGATGGGTTGGATCTTCAGGTCGCGGAAGGCCAAATGCTGGCTCTGCTCGGAAAGACTGGCTGCGGAAAGTCTACCATCTTCAACATGATTGCGGGATTGACTGAGCCATCCAAAGGGCGGGTGACCGTCGATGGCCATGCTCCATTTCGCGATTTCGACACGTTTCGCGGCAAGATGGCAATTGTGTTTCAGAGCGATCGGTTATTGCCGTGGAGGACCGCAATTCAGAATGTAGAGCTCGGTCTCGAGATTCTTGGAAAATCTGTCGAAGAGCGCAGAGCGATTGCCCAGCGTTGGCTTGATACACTTGGTCTTCGTGGGCACGAACATGATTATCCGCATGCCTTATCGGGCGGTATGAGGCAACGCGTATCGATAGCCAGAGCGTTCGCAACAAACGCAAATATTTTGCTATGCGATGAACCATTCTCCGCGCTTGACGAAATGACGGCCCGCAAGTTGCGAGCCGAGTTTGTTAAGCTTGTCAAAGAAAATGGAAAGACGGCAGTTTTTATCACCCATTCCATCAACGAGGCGTTGGAGATCGGTGACCGGATTGTTGTGCTGAAACGACCAGCCAACATCGCAATTGATGTTCCTCTGACATCCGAAACGACTAGCGAGAATAAGGAGATGATTCGAGGAGAAATACAAACCGCGCTGGCAGCTTGAGGGTGTCAAGCGATTCGAGAATTCAGCCGAACGCGATCAGGATGAGGTGTTGATTGCGACGCCGCAGTAAACGCAGCCAGAAGATCCCGGAGGATGCAAGAGCATAACTGCGCAAGCAGAGGGCATGGGCGACGCAGCTCGTGAGGAGATCGCACGCAGAGTATTGCGCTTGCAGATTGACGCGGCAGTGCCCGATTGGAAATCGAATTGCTTGATACGCCAATATAACGGACATCGTCCATAATCGGTGGTCAGAGATCACGTTCGCAAGTGGTCGAAAAATGGTGAAACGCTCGCGCGCAAATACTTACGTGGATGGCCATTGACGTAGAAAGTCCCATGTTCGCTTTTCTGCACTTCGATACGATCGCAGTTCGAGGGTGCGTCGAATCTCTCGCTCTATCCATCGGGAACGTCGAACCAGCATCGAAGAAAGTCCGGTCAGGTACGCCCCTATGTGCGGCCTTTTGCGCAGCTTCTATCCGCTGGCTACCATGGGTCTGCGTTTGCGTGTCAACCGCGCAGCGACTATTACCAGCGCGTCGCCATACAAAGGCGATGGCCGGTCATTCCTGGATCTTGAGCGCGGCGTCTATTATCGACTGCCGTAGGGCTGAGAGAGACGAACACACGCTCTCCCTCGCGATCTTTGAAGGCGCATTAACTCAAAAAGGTGGTCACCCAATCCGCCTTAAGCACGTCTTCGTCGATATGACGGTTGCTGCTGGCGCATGACCCTCACTGCACCAGCCACTGGAACTAAGGTGCAGCGCCGTGAGAAAAGCGGACGAACCGCAAATGATTTATCCGGAGGCTGTTCGTGAAATGGGGAGACAACGCCCGCGACTTTGACACGGCTCTGGCTGTGTGGCCGAACTATCGCCCATTGTTCGGCAACTGGCTGATGCAAGAGCTGGTGGAGCAGGGAGATAAGGCTCCGATCTGGCGCGATCGCAGAGTGCCGACAGAGAACGGACACGTCCGTGGCGACATCTATCCAGATCGCGAGGCCGCAATGTCCGCGGCCGCCAGTCTCAATCCGATGCTACATGATGCTCTCGCTGGACGCGAGATGGATGGCGCGAAGAAGATTTCACTCCAGCTTAAAGTCGCGAAGAACCTGCAAGCGAGGCAGCGTCTTCATGAGGAAGAAGAACTTATGCTGGCCGAAGCACGACGTCGGCACGCAAACGATCCGCGGCCTGTTTCATCGTCTTTGGTGCTCCCGCCGGAGTCGGAGCCTTTCCGCCAGGAATTGACCGAACAGCTTTCGGACATGCCTTACCTGAGGGTTGTCATGGTTGGCCAACCGGCACGCCGTTGGCGCCGTTCCATTCTCTACCGCTCACAGAACAACGTATGGTCAAAGCCTTACACCGCGGGCATCCGATCCGCGGAAGTTGCTATGCGGGCTCGGATCGCGAATGGGTTTGATAGCAGTGCCGATGCCCATTGGGGAAAGACCAAAGCCAAGATCCGTCAGATACTGCTACCGCGCGCCAATCAATTGCTCCAGCTCGCGAGCGTGCAACGCATGCTGGCGGAAGCATTGGCCAACGGCCAAAAGGTGCTGGTCTCGAACGGCATCGTCTTCTGGTACGAAGAGGACGGTGGCATCGGATGGCAGGTCAAACACACCACCTCTACAAAAGAGTCGGAAGGGAGCACTTTGTGGAAGGAAGGCACCATCCGTTCAATCAATCATGGTCGACTGGTCATCCTACCTTATATCAAGGAAAGCGGCGAACACGTACGGGGACACACTAGAAACGGGCCGAACGATGGTAGAGCCAAACCACGGCACCCGGATCACTACTTAGATATCCCCTTCTCGCAACTCGATGGTGACCTCATGATCGGTCTTTTCGGCGAATTGCCCTACGAATAGCCTCAGTCGACGAGGCTCCTCGCAATCGTAGACAGGTGTACCCGCAAACGCGAAACAAACGCGCCGATTGCTGCTTTCAGTATTTTTCGTGATTCATTAGCGCAGTAAGATGCCGCAATTCGCTAGCCATGCTTCTGGCGCGGGCCACGCTGGGCTTTAGCGCGATCAAATCCGCGACTTTCTCAGGTGTCATACAAGCCGACCTCGTCGTCACGGCCACCTGGCAGAGCGTCCATGTGCTGTCGATGGCCATATCGAGAAGATTCCCGTCGACGTGGGCATCGTGGCTTGGCCGATTTCGAAGCTCGCCATGCCAACCGGGATTCCGGATGAATGTCGGCATGGTCGACGAGGAAAGCATCGTGCCGTGTACGATGGCATGCCGGTAGTCATCGCCGAGCTGGAGGCCGGACGCGTGCCCGGGGTTCAGCCCTGGGGCGCGGCGGCAGCAATGGCGCCGCTCGCCATGCCGAACAACGCCTCGACGGGGCGGCAATACAGCGGCGTCAACGTACTCATCTTGTGGGTCGCCGTTATCGAACAAGGGTACACCGGGCCAGAGCTGGCTGACCTTTCGCCAGGCGCTGTCGCTCGGCGGACAGGTCCGCAAGGGCGAGCATGGCACCAGCGTCGTCTATGCCAACGTCATCGAGCGGAGTGACAAAACCAGTCAGACGGATAACATCGGTGCGGACGAGATCGTGACGACGCGTATCCCGGTGCTGCGAGCCTACACGGTGTTCAACGTCGATCAGATCGATGGTCTGCTGGCATTACGGCGCCGCAACCGCTGACCACTGATTTCCAATCGGCGCGGATCGACCGCGCCGATGCGTTCATCGCGGTGAGCGGGGCGACCATCGTGCATCGCGGCAATCGTGCCTGCTACATGCCATCCGTCGATCGCATCGAGAGGCCGCCCTACGACCATTTCATCGACACCCCGATCGCGAGCGCCGCCGAGGGCTATTATGCAACCTTGCTGCATGAACTCGTGCACTGGACTTCTCGACCTGACACATCTGCTACCCGGTCCTCTTGCAACGTTGATGCTAGCCGAGGTCGGGGCAACTGTAACAAAGGTGGAACGTCCCGGCGGAGATGGCTTGCGTCAATACGAGCCGAGGCGGGGCGGTGTAGGGGTCGCCTATCAGCTCTGAAGCGCGGGAAGGACATCGTGACGATCGATCTGGCGTCTCAATCGGGTCGTTCGCATATGAATGAACTGATCTCCGGCACTGATGTCCTCGTGACCCAATCCCGTCCCGGCATACTGGAGAAGCTTGGCCTGGCTGCAACCGATTTGATCGCAAGGTACCCACGACTGATCGTCTGCTCGATCAGTGGCTACGGACAGAATGGGCCGCGCGCACACGAAAGCGGGCACGATTTGAACTACGTCGCTAGCGCCGGCCTACTCGGTCTCGGGTCGGCTCCAACCGTGCCGCCCGTGCTCCTCGCGGATATCGCTGGCGGTACTTACCCGGCGGTAATCAACATCCTGCTTGCCCTTCGCCAGCGCGATATCACCGGAACCGGAAGTCACCTCGATATATCAATGACCGACGCAATGTTTGTATTTGCGTGGGAGGCGTTGGCCTCGCGATGGGGAGCGGGTTCTGTTCCGCCAGATCGCTTACGTTTCAACGGGACCTCGCCCCGCTATCGCCACTACGCCACCCGCGATGATCGATTTATTGTAGTGGCGGCTCTCGAAGAGCGGTTCTGGCAACGCTTTGTGAAAGTGATCGGACTTGAGCCTCGAATGCCGACGATAAGAATGATTCATCCGCCACGTTTGAAGCGGTGAGAGCGATCATTTCGGAACGTACCGCAGCGGAATGGGAGCCGACTTTCAAAGCTGCATGTTGCTGTGTGACTATCGTGCCGACGTTCGAGGAAGTTTTAGCTGATCCACATTTTGAGTCGCGGGGGGTATTTCGTGCAGAAGATGAGGATGGGTTGCCCCTTTTGCCGCTCCCAATATCGTCCGTATTTCGACAGCCAAGCTGACGCTGATTAGAAGCGATGCGACGAGAATGCCTGCCGCCGCGATCACGCCTGAAAGGTCGGCGCTGTGCGAGCATGGCTTAGATTTTGCGAATGAACCACGTGCGCCCGTTCCGCGCCTGCGACTCTCAGACTACGAATCTGGGAGTCAGCAGTTCGAATCTCTTCGGCGCACCGTTTGCGTACAAAACTGCGAACCCAAGGCCTGATTTTTGCGGAACCTGCGACGACCTGTTCGAGCGGGATTGCCCTGGAATTTCCCGCTGTGGCCGAAGAGGGTGTCTGGGCGCCGAACAAACAACAAGAGGCTTTAGAGTTCAGCGAGAGGCTGTCCGACAGCTCCATTTTCCGCGAAATGAATCTCAGGTCCGATGCCGGTGTGGGTCTTGCAAGACGAGTTCTGTCGCGAATGGAAAAGGCAGAGGGTGGACGCCTGTTTGCGATAAATACTTCTACGGAAGCTGAAGGACAAAAAGAAAGCAAGGTGCAAAGCGACAACGCCGGTCGGTCTGCGCTCGCGAGCGTGTAGCTCCTGCTGCAGGGCGTATCAGATGCATGGGTCCGAACTTGAACCGCCGCCAACAGCGACCTCTGCGCTGTTCTCACCTCCAAACTCGAATCTGGCGGTCGGGAGTTAAAATCTGTTCGGTCAGCCGTCCGGCAAACGGCGCGGTCATGGTGTCGGTTATTGTCTTGTTCTCCTTCGTCGCCTCATTTCGCCATGATGCCGCCGTCGATCGGGATCGTCGTGCCGGTCATGAAGCTGGAGGCCGGAGAGGACAGGAGCAGCGTCAGGCCCTTGATCTCTTCGGTCGTGGCGATGCGACCGAGCGGCACCATGGAGGCGAATTCTGCCTCGATTTCCGGGTCCTTGATGCGCCCGCCCGCGATGTTGGTACGGAAGGGGCCGGGCGCGATGCCGTTGACCATGACGTTGTATTCCGCCATCTCCATCGCCGCCTGGCGAACTAGGTTCACCACAGCCGCTTTGGTGGCGGTGTAGGCATAGCCGCACATCACCTCCGACTTCAGCCCGGCGACGGAGGCCACCGCCACGATACGGCCAGCGCGCTGGCGCTTCATATGTTTCGCCGCTGCCTGCATGGTGACGAAGACGCCCGACAAGTTGATGCCCAGCACCCGATCCCAGACTTTGTCGTCGACCGCGTTGATCTGGCCGATCTCCGTGCGATAGCCGGGGCCGGCGGTGACGCCGGCATTGGCGATCACCGTGTCGAGGCGGCCGTGCCGGTCCGCGATGCCGTCGATCACGGTCCGGATGGCGGCCCGGTCGGAGACGTCGAGCCGCGCAGTTTCGGTCTTACCGCCCGAAGCGCGGATGGCATCGGCCGCGCGCTCCAGCCCCGCTTCGTCGATGTCGAGCAGCGCGACATGCGCGCCCGCCCATGCCAGCGCCTCCGCCATCGCCAGGCCGAGTCCACTCGCAGCCCCCGTCACCGCGGCGACGCGGCCGTCCAGCGAAAACATCCCAAGACTCATCGGCCTTCTCCTCTCCAAGCATTTTGGTATGCAATATCGAGATCCTCAAATTTGCAAGCCCGCAGACGGTCGAGGAGGGCATAGATATAAACTATTGATAAATAGTGATATTTTCATTGAGGCATGTTTTTTGACTTACCTGCGCTTGACCTTTGATCTGCGGTAAGGTGTACAATTTGCCGGATGAGGATGATATCCGATTGTTGAGACGAGGGGAGGCCGCGACCGAGATGGTGCATCAAGACTCATTTGAAATGGTGGCGGGATGCAGGATCCGCGTCATGCGCGGAGGCAAAGGCGAGCCGCTGCTGTTCCTGCACGGCTCCGCCGGCGCCAGTAAATGGCTGCCTTTCATGGAGATGCTCTCCGAAAAGTATGACGTGATCGTGCCCGAGCATCCGGGCTTTGGCGCTTCCGACACGCCGGAATGGCTCGACAATGTCGGCGATCTCGCGTTCTTCTATCTCGACCTGATCGACCATTACGGGCTCGACAATGTCCATTTGGTAGGCACCTCAATCGGCGGCTGGATCGCGGCCGAGCTGGCCACGCGCTCCTGCGAGAAGATCAAGTCGCTGACGCTGGTGGCGCCAGCCGGGATCAGCGTATCGGGTGTGCGCAAGGGCGACATGTTCATGTGGTCGCCCGAGGAGCTCGCTCAGAACCTCTTCCACAACCAAGCGATCGCCGCCGCTATGCCGCCGCCGGCCAGCGAGGAGGAAGTCCTCGTGCTGCTGAAGAACCGGCTGATGACGGCCAAGCTCGGCTGGAGCCCGCGCCTCCACAATCCGCATCTCAGGAAGTGGCTGCACCGCATCGACGTGCCGACGCTGATCCTGTGGGGCGACGACGACAAGCTCATCCCGGCCGCCTACGGTTCGGCCTATCGCGATCTGATCCCGACCTCATCGCTGGAGGTCATCCCCGAATGTGGTCACCTGCCGCATGTCGAAAAGGCGCAGGAGTTCACCTCCAAGGTCGTCAACTTCCTCGAGGGAGCCGCGCGATGAAATTCTACATGATGCACTTGATGCCCTATGCGGATCTGGATCTGGACTACGACCAGAAGCACAATTCCGCATGGGTCACGCTGCCCAACAGTTATTACGATCCGAAGAAGGGCGCCAAGCTCTATAACCGCTATCTCGACGAGCTTGAGTATGCTGACCAACTCGGCTTCGATGGCATCTGCGTCAACGAGCATCACCAGAACGCCTATGGGCTGATGCCGCAGCCGGGAGTCATGGCCGGCGCGCTGGCGCGTCGCACCAAAAAGGTGAAGATTGCCATCCTCGGCCGCGCTCTGCCGCTGCTCAACAATCCGGTCACCGTGGCGGAAGAGTTCGCCATGGTCGACAACATCACCGAGGGCCGTTTCATTGCGGGCTTCGTGCGTGGCATCGGCGCGGAGTACCACGCCTGGAGCTCCAACCCGGCCGACAGCCATGATCGCTTCCACGAGGCGCACGACCTGATCCTGCGTGCCTGGACCGAGACCGGCCCCTTCGCGTTCGAGGGCAAGCACTACCAGTTCGAATACGTCAATCTGTGGCCGCGGCCCTACCAGTCGCCTCGCCCGCCGATCTGGATCCCTTCGCAAGGGTCCAGCGAGACGATCGAATGGGCGTCCCATCCCGACCGCCGCTACACTTATCTGCAGACTTTCACGCCGGTGGCGATGCTGGCCAAATACATGCAGATGTACAAGGCCATGGCGGCCGGTCACGGCTACGAGGCGACCGAGGACCAGCTCGGCTGGTCGGTGCCGCTCTACGTCGCCGAGACCGACGAAATCGCGCGCCGCGAGGCGCAGCCGCACATTGAGAACTTCCTCAACAAGTTCCTGAGGATGCCGAAGGAGATGCTGCTGCCGCCGGGGTACCTGTCGCTGAATTCCATGCTGGGCGTGATGAAGGCGAAGTCCTCGATCGGCACCAAGCAGACCATCGACGACGTAATGGCCAAGGGCATGTTCATCTGCGGCAGCCCGGAGACGGTGCGGCAGAAGCTGGAGCAGTATCAGAGCGAGATCGGCTTCGGCCACCTGCTCACATTGCTGCAGTTCGGCACGCTGCCAGCTGAGCTGACGCGCAAGAACATGGAGATCTACGCCAACGAGGTCATGCCCTACCTGCGCGACAAGACCGCGAACGCCATCCCTGCGGCGGCGGAGTAGCGTCGCCGACGCGTCGGCCCGGGGCATGCCGCCGGGCCGGGCTAGTCTAGTCCGGATCAGGAGCCGGGTCGTTGAGGATCGAGAACAGATGAGCGCTCATTGCAGCCTCGGCCCAGTCGGGATTGCGTGCCTTCATGGCGGCGATCACCTCGCGGTGCTGGCGATGGGTGCGCCGCGTCCGTTCCTCCAGCGGCTCAGTGTAGACATTGAAGATCGACGCCGGCAGTTCGAGCCAGGAGGCGAGGATCTTCTCCAGCCGCGGACTGTCCGCCGCGCGGGCGATGATGGCATGGAATTCGTTGTTGAGCTCGTCGAAGCGGGACAGGTGGCGATGCCAGCCGAGCTGGTCGAAGACGCTTTCCATTTCGTCCTCGACCGCTTCCAGCCGGGCAATCTCCTCGGCGGTGATGCGGCGGCAAGCGCGGCGCGCGCCGTGGCCCTCGAGCTTGGCGCGCAGGCGGAAGATTTCGGCCACATCGGCCTGCGAGAAGCTCGCCACCTGACCGCGGCGATAGCGCCCAAGTATGACAAGGCCCTCGTTGGAGAGGCGCGACAGTGCCTCGCGCACCGGGGTGCGGCTGACGCCAATGCGCTCGGCCAGGCGCGATTCCTGGAGCGTCTCGCCAGACCGCAGGTCGCCCGAGATGATCGCGGTGCGGATGAAGCGGTAGGCGGTCTCGACCGCACCGCTGGCGTCGCCGTCACGGGCGATCGTGGCGCTGTCCGGTCTGCTCATCCGATTTGCCGATTCCATTGGTCCAGTGTGTCCGACGCCTTTCGCATGCAAGTGTAAATCGCGGCAAGGCCTGCTATTGTATACCAGAACAAGGATGATCAGAAGAACTAGCGTGTAAATATCGGTGATGCCTGAAAACTGTATACAATAAGCGCGGCCACGAGGCCGTCGAAGGGAGCGAAATGGAACTAGAAAAGGGCATGGTGGCGTACGTATCAGGCGCTGGCTCGGGCATCGGGCGCGGCATTTCGATGAGCCTTGCGCGCCGTGGCTTGAAGGTTGGCGTTTGCGACATCCGCGAAGCCGATGCCGTCGAAACCGTGCAGGTGATCCAGGCCGAGGGCGGTACTGCGATGGCGGTCTGCGTCGATGTTTCCGACCGCGCTTCGGTCGAGGCCGCAGCCGACGCGATCGAAACGGCCTACGGCGCGGTCGCCGTCGCCTGCAATAATGCCGGCATCGCCATGCACGGCGTGCCGTTGCACGAGATCGCCGCCAAGGACTGGGACTGGGTCATCGGCGTCAATATCTACGGCGTCATCCACGGCATCCAGTCCTTCGTCCCGCGTATGCTCGAGGGAGGCAAGCCGGCGCACATGGTCAACACCGCCTCGATCGGCGGCTTCCAGGTCAACCCGGATTTCCTGACGGGCGCCTATTCGATGACCAAATATGCCGTCGTCGCGCTGAGCGAAGCTTTGCAGAACGAACTCGCCGGCACCCAGGTTGGGGTCTCCGTGCTGGCTCCAGCGGCTGTCGATACGAAGATACACCTCTCCGAGCGCAGCCGCCCGGAGCGGATGGGTGGCGCGTATGTACGGCGGCAGAACCATTTCGTGGGTGAACTGATCAAGGGCGGGACCCAACCAGTCGAAATCGGCGAGCGTGTTGCCGGCGCCATCCAGGCGGGCGATTTCTACATCTTCACTCATCCCGAGACGAAGATGTGGCTTGACCGTCGGCATGCCGCCATCGACGCGGCCTTCGCCAAGGCTCGCATGTCAGACATTGCCGAGGCGGAGTAGGAGATGGCAATGCTCGACATGAACGGTCTCTTCGGTTCGCACAATGGGTTCGGCGGATTTCGGCCGCACATTGTCGGCATCGGCGGCACCACCCGCATCGGTTCATCATCCGAAACGGCGCTGCGCTGCACGCTCTCCGCGATTGAGGCGATGGGAGCCACGACCGAGATGATCGTTGGGCCGCTGCTCGACCTGCCGATGTATGACCCTTCCGACAAGCACCGCAGCCCTTCGGCACGTCGGCTGATCCAGTCGCTGCGCCGCGCGAACGGCATCATCATTGCGACGCCGTCCTACCATGGCGGGATGTCGGGCGTGATCAAGAACGCACTCGACTACGTCGAGGACATGCGTGACGATAAGCGTGCCTATTTCGACGGGCGCGCAGTGGGCGTGATCGTGTCTGCGTTCGGCGCCCAGGCGCTCGGCACCACGCTTGTCGAGGTGCGCTCGGTCGTCCACGCGCTGCGCGGCTGGCCGACGCCTTTCGCGGCGGCACTCAACTCGCAGAACCGTCCGTTCGAGGACGGCAGGCCCGCCAATGACGAGGTCGCCGCTCAACTGGAGACGGTCGCGCGGCAGATCTACACCTTCGCGATGGTGCAACAGCTTCAAGGGGCAAACAGTGCAGATGATCAACCAAGGGCGGCAAAGAGTGCCTGAATAGATCCAGTTGGACGCCAGCGGGAGGAGAATTCCGCGGCGTCGGACGACAGAAAACCGCAAACCCCGCAGAGTCGGGGAAGAGGGAGGAAGTGCATGAAGAACATACTTCGATTCACGGCCGCGATCACGGCCTCGGCAATGCTTGTCGGCGCGGCCGCCGCGCAGACCGTCAGCATCTCGACGCTGCCGCCCGGCTCTATCAACAACGTGCAAGCCCAGGCGATCGCCAAGGTCGTGCAGGACAAGGCTGGGATCCAGATGCGCGTCGTCACGTTCAATTCGCCGGCCGCCTCCATGGGTGCCGTGCAGGTCGGCCAAGCGGCCTTCACCTTCATGTCAAACGACGAGGTCGGCGTCGCGGTCCGCGGCAAAGACGAGCACAAGGGAAAGCCGCTCGACAAGCTGCGGCTCGCTGCGACGGTCTTCCCGTTCAGGGTGGGCGTTCTAGTGCGCAAGGATTCCGGCATCAACACTATCGCCGAGCTGAAAGGCAAGCGCTTCCCGACTGGATGGCAGGGCTTCCCACAGGGCATCGCGCTGTCGAACGCCATCCTCGCCACCGCCGGCCTGTCGCTCGACGACACTCACGGCGTGCCGACCGCAAATCTGCTGCGCGCCGCCGATGACTTCAAGGCCGGCCGCCTGGACGCCACGGTCTTCGCCGTCGGCGCCCCCAAAATGGCGGAAATCGACGCGGCCGTGGGCATCAAGTTCATCAGCCTGGACAACTCTGAGGAAGCCAAGAAGGCGATGGCCTTGATCCGTCCAGAATACACGATCGCCCCGCAGGCGCCGCTGCCGCACCTCAATGGCGTCATCGGCGAGACTAACCTCATGCAGTACGCGATGACGATGGCCGTCAGCTCGGCTGTCGACGAGGAGACGGTCTACGAGACCGTCAAAGCGATCCACGAGAACAAGGCGGCCCTGGTCGCGGCGCATCCGTCCTTCAATGCGATGAACCCGGGCAACCTCGCCGTCCAGCAGCAGCACGTGGCGTATCATCCCGGAGCGATCCGCTACTACAAAGAGATCGGCATCTGGAAGGGCGAGTGAGGCGAGACGGCGCAAGCCGACCGCTTCTTACGCACATGCAAAGCCGATCGGGGACGACGACAGCCATGAGTGTACAGGCCGGAATCGAAATGGAAGCACCGACGCGCGGCGTGGTCGGCGTTGCGAGCACCGTGCTCGGCGCCGCAATCGCGCTCGCCGGCATCGCATGGGGCGCTAATCTCTTCACGCTCGTCGGATGGAATTTCCTCGCGGAACAGTTCCTTGCCGTCGTCCTCGGTCTGGCCATGGCGCTCGTCTACATCGTCCGGCCGTTCCGCCGGACTGCGCTGCCACGCACCTCAGTGCCATGGTATGACTGGGTGCTCGCCGCCACCTCACTGGGCATAGGGCTCTATATGGGCTGGTCCTATCCCCGCATGCTGGGCGAGTTCTTCAACTCGCCATGGCACGTGGTGGTCGTAACCTGGCTTCTCTTCCTGCTGGTGGTGGAGGGGCTGCGCCGGGCTTCCGGATGGTCGCTGGTGATCGTCGTTCTGGCGTTCTTCTTCTACGCGCTCGTTGGCCATATGGTTGGCGGCGACTTGCAGACCCGCGACGTTAAGATCAACGACATGGTCGTCTATCTCGGCCTCGACACCAGCGGCCTGTTCGGCTTGGTGCTCCTGATCGGCGTGACGGTCGTTATCCCCTTCGTGTTCTTCGGGCAGTTGCTGTCGGCGTCGGGCGGAGCCAGCTTCTTCAACGACGTCTCACTGGCGCTCATGGGCCGTTTCCGTGGCGGCGCTGCCAAGATCTCGATCATGGCCTCTTCGCTGTTCGGTTCGATCAATGGCATCGTGGTCTCCAACATCTTGGCCACGGGCGTCATCACCATTCCGATGATGAAGAAGTCGGGCTTCGAGCCAGAGCATGCGGCAGCGGTTGAGGCCAGCGCTTCGAACGGCGGCCAGTTGATGCCGCCGGTCATGGGCGCAGTCGCCTTCCTGATGGCGGATTTCCTCCAGATCTCCTACACCGAAGTAGCAATTGCGGCGGCCGTCCCGTCGCTGCTCTATTACCTCTCGCTGTTCATCCAAGCCGACCTCGAAGCGGCGAAGGGCAACATCCTGCGGGTGCCTGCAAAGGAGATCCCCAACCTCGTCAAGGTCTTTGCCAAGGGCTGGCTGTTTCTGCTGCCCTTTGCCGTACTGGTCTACGCTCTGTTCTGGCAGAACCGTGAGCCCGAGAACGCGGCGATCTTCGCCTGCACCGCGGTCGTAGTGATCGGCTTCCTTTTCGGCTATCGCGTGCAGCGGCTGACGCCGCGGGCGGTGTGGGACTGCCTAGTGCGTACCGGCGTCTCGTCGGCGGATATCATCATGATCTCGGCCGCCGCTGGTTTCATCATGGGCATCCTGCAGATCACCGGCCTTGGCTTCGCCCTGACGGTGTTCTTGGTCAATGTCGGCGCGGGCAACATCTTCTTGCTCCTGCTCATCGCCGCGGTGCTGTGCATCGTGCTCGGCATGGGCATGCCGACCCTCGGCGTTTATGTGCTGCTGGCAGTGCTCATCGTGCCGGCGCTGGTCGAGGTCGGCGTCACGCCGATGGCGGCGCACATGTTCATTCTCTATCTCGGTATGATGTCCTTCGTGACGCCGCCGGTGGCGATTGCGGCCTTCTTCGCGGCGAACCTCGCCAAGGCAAACCCGATGAAGACCGGATGGGTTGCGATGCGCTTCTCGTGGACAGCCTACATCGTACCGTTCCTGTTCGTATTCTCGCCGAGCCTCCTGCTGCAGAGCGGCTCCTGGTTCGACACAGCACTGTCGATCACAACCGCAGCGATCGGCGTCTGGTTCGTCTCAGCGGGCATGATCGGCTACGGCCTGTGTCGCATGGGCTTAGCGCTGCGGACTGCCTCCATCATCGGCGGCGCCCTGCTGCTGGTGCCGCTGGAGATGGCGTCGTGGTCGACCATCGCCAACATCGTCGGCTGCGTCCTCGCCGCGGCGGTGCTACTGTTCGAAATCGCCGGGCGCCGCGGCGAGCGCGCCCTGACCCGAGAAGTCGCGGCCGAATAGGCCCGCCACAGGGAGGACCACCATAGGCGATACGCCACCAGCTTAAGATATTGAGATCGTTGCCAATTGAAAAGAGCCGCACTCAACGGCGGCTCTTTTCAATTGCAAAGTCGCCACGCGCAGAACAATCTCACAAGATTCAAACTACGAATCTGGGGGCAGGAGTTCGAATCTCTTCGGGCGCGCCATTTCACCATTAGAGATTCGAACCCGTTGGTGAATGGGGCAGACCGACCGCCTTTTCGGTATCTCGGGATATAGCATTTCGGAAGAATAGGTTTTTATCGCAGGCGGCGCCTGCCTTGCGGATGCGAAGTTGCACGCGGACGAAGAGATGAGTTTCCGGCAAAGAAATTCAGATCAATCGGGCAGCGCTGGCACGAAGTGTCGGGTCGAACACCAACAATGGGCGGTGTGTTCATAAAGTCGACGCTTCGCTGGAATCACGGCCTCCACAACTTCATGATCTACGGCTAGAGCATTTTTCGATCAGGTTGAATCATAGCCTGCTGCTTTGAAATAGTTTTCGCATTCGGGGGGCGGGAAAAGGTCGATGATGCGGCCGATGGCGGTCCAAAGGCCATCGATGGTTCGCTCAGCGGCCTTGCGCAACAGGGCCTTGAGCTTGGCGAAGGCCATCTCGATCGGGTTGAGATCGGGACTGTATGGCGGGAGATAGCGCAGCTCGGCGCCAGCGGCTTCGATCATCTCGCGCATCTTTGGACCCTTGTGGCTGGAGATCCATCACCACCACGTCGCCGCACCTGAGTTCCGGCACGAGCACCTTGGCGACATAGGTCTCGAAGGCATCGCGATTGATCGGCCCGTCCAGAACCCAAGGCGCGATGAAACCGCGCATTGTGAGCGCCCCGACGAAGGTGGTCGTCTTCCAGTGGCCGTGCGGCACGGCCATCCGCAGCCGCTCGCCGCGCGGGCAGCGGCCATGGCGGCGCGCCATGTTGGTCGAAGCCCAGGTCTCGTCGATGAAGACGAGGTGCTCGGGATCAAGATCGGGCTGGCTGTCGAACCAGTCCTGCCGCCGCTTCATGACGTCTGGACAGTTCTGCTCGCTGGCATGCGCCGACTTTTTTGAGCGTGATCTCGTGCCGATCGAGGAAGCGCCAGAGCCCTCCGATGCTGCTGCGCACGCCTTTGGCCTCCAGAGCGGTCCTGATCTCTGCGAGCGTGACGTCACGGTTGCCTGCGACGATGTCCAGGATCGTCGCGCCATG
Organism: Pseudorhodoplanes sinuspersici; assembly: GCF_002119765.1. Taxonomy (NCBI): domain Bacteria; kingdom Pseudomonadati; phylum Pseudomonadota; class Alphaproteobacteria; order Hyphomicrobiales; genus Pseudorhodoplanes; species Pseudorhodoplanes sinuspersici. The sequence continues at coordinate 5,943,133 of NZ_CP021112.1, read as the reverse complement.
GCGCTCGAGGCCGTGCGAGTGCCGGTCGCCGCCCAGTGGACCGGGACGGGCATCGCCCCCAAGTCGATTTGGGAATCCCAAATCGATTCAATCAGATCGAAACACGCTCTAACGGTCATGGGAAGATGTCTTGGTCAGCGCGGTGGACTTGGATGAGACGCTGATGTCTGGTTTGCGAGGGCCCCCATGGTCCTGCGCGACCGAGATGCTCAGATCGGGGCAGGCCAACGGTTGGAGCGCGTTGGTTTATTCAAGCGCGAAACGGTCTGCGCTAAGCTCCGGTAAAAGCTTTTTGGGCAGCATGGCGTGAATGCCGTTATTGCCGTCGACGAGCTGTGTCACGCGCAGGCTGCAGGCCAGGCTGCACAAGGCATAAGCATCTTCCGCGGTCAGACTCGTGGCAGCGGACAAGGCATCGATCATCTGATCCAATGCGATGGTGGCCGCCTCATTGAGGTTCGGATGGAAAGCCATCGTGATGAGATGATCGGCAGTAAGCGCACGCGGCAGCGCAAGTTTTCTTGCCTTATGCACGATGAGCGTGAAGTTGCCGCGCAACGCTGTTTCCAGCGCGGTGAGATTCACTTCGCCGTCGCCCTGGCAGCCATGCCCGTCACCAACCGAGAACAATGCGCCCGGCACGAAGACTGGCAGGTAAAGGCGCGACCCGGCCGTCAATTCCCGGTTGTCGATATTGCCGCCATATTCGCGCGGCTCGATCGTCGAGACACGACCGTAAGTCGGCGCCGGCGCGACCGCCATGATGCCGAAGAACGGTGCGAGCGGCAGTTCTCCGCCCCACGGACATTTCGCGACATTGTTCTCAAGGTCGATGGAAATCTGATAGAGCTTTCGCTCGGGAAATCGTTGCGGCAACACGCCTTTGCCGGGCTTGGTGTAGTTGAAGCCCCAGTCCTGAATCAGTTCGACCTTTTCGACCCGCACCTCCAGAACATCGCCGGGTTCTGCGCCCTCGATTGCGACCGGGCCGGTGAGGATGTGCGGACCGAGTTCAGGCTGTACGGAATCGAGAATGTCCAGATGCGATTGCAGGGCTGTGCCCACGCCAGGCGGCGGGAGTTCGTCCTTGCTTCCGGAAACCGATGAGATGACCACGGTATCGCCGGATGACACACTCAGAACGGGCTTCAGTGTCGCGTCGAAATAGCCCCAGTGGACATTGCCCGGCGCTGCATCGAGGCGATGGATCATATTGCGCTCTTTGGTGGGAAATGTTTGCGCCAATGATGGGCGATGTCGATTCCTCTGCAGAACCACACACCTTCGATGCTTCGCATGTGCTCCAGAAGTTTGATGAGGCCCATGGCCCGGGCAGGGCGTCCGATCAGACGGTCGTGCAATCCAATCGACAGCAGCTTCGGTGAACCAGCGCGACCTTCCTCGACCAGAAGATCGAAGGCATCGCGAATATAGTGGAAGAACTGATCGGCGGTGGCGAAGCCCGCATTGCCGTTGAAGCGATTGTCGTTGGTCTCATAGGAATAGGGGATCACAAGATGCGGGCCTTTGGGACCTTCCACCCAGTAAGGCAATTCATCCGACAAGGAGTCCCTGTCATAGAGGAAACCGCCTTCCTCAATGATGAGACGGCGCGTATTGGGGCCGGGGCGTCCCGTCATCCATCCGAGCGGACGTTCTCCGGCAAGTCGCGTCAGGATCTCCACGGTGCGTTTGATATGTTCGCGCTCGACTTCTGCGGGCACCTGGCAATAGTCGATCCAGCGATAGCCGTGGCTGACGATTTCGTGCCCGCGCTTGATAAAGGCCTGCGCGATATCCGGGTTCTGTTCAACGGCGCGCGCCACGGCCAAGACGCTCAGCGGCACATCGTATTTCGAGAAGATATCGAGAATGCGCCAGACGCCGCGGCGGCTTCCATATTCGAACACAGACTCCACCAGCGGATCGCGGACACCATGTCGGGTATCGACGCCGATATCGTTTAGCATGCCTTCGGAAACGGCATCGCCATTCGCGAGCGTCGCTTCCCCGCCGCCTTCGTAGTTCAGATTGAAATTGACCGCGATGACGGCGCTGCCCGGCCATTTCGGATCGGGTAGATGCTCGCCATAACCGACAAGATCGCGGCTGGGGATGAGGTCTTGCTGATGATCGGACATGGAAGCGCTGTTGAGAAAGGGGCGACGGTCGGGCAAGCCTCAGGCGGCCTGCTTGAGATCTTCGGTGAAGGGATCATAGCCAAAGAACCAGCCGGTGTCGGTCGGCAACTTCAGCCAGGAATTCTCTTCGGAAATGCGCTGCACTTTTCCCACACGCGGGATGCGGATCTTCTCGTAGGCCGCGAATGCCTTGGCCGGCGTGTCGTGTGTGCTGATGGCTTCTGACAGGATGGCAGCATCCTCGATGGCCATCGATCCGCCGGCAGCCATGTACGGCCGGACGGCGTGGCAGGCGTCGCCCATCAAGACGGCCTGACCTTCGCTCCATCTGTCGTTGCGTTCGAGATCGCAGATCGGCAATGCCTGAACCTCTTCGGCGGCCGTAATCAATGCCGTGAGTTCGGGGTGAAAATCCTTGAAGGCTTCGAGGAAGCGATCGTGGTTCTGGATGACCGGTTCGCTGGTCGCGTTCCAGCTTTTGTCTGGCACGGCTCCCATGATATACATTTCGTCGCGGCGGCCGGTGACATAATAGGACAGGGCGTGCCGATCGGGGCCCCACCATTTGGTGCAATCGCGCATCGACAATCCGGCGACGCGGGCGGTGGAAAAAACTGCGCGATAAGCGACGCTGCCGACATAGCGCAGCGGTCTTTTTCCGAAAATGGCATTCCGCAGACGCGAGTGTATACCGTCCGCACCGACAACAATGTCGGCGTCTTCCGTCAGGCCATTGCTGAAGGTGAGACGCACGGCGCTTCCGGCTGGCTCTGTACCAACAAGCATGTGGTCGAAACGAATGGCTTCGTCGGGGATGGCAGATCGGAGAACGTCATGAAGATCGGCGCGATGAATATTGATGAAAGGTCCGCCGAACCGCGCTTCTGCCTCGGCGTCGAAAAGGAGTTCGTTGAGGGTCTCCCCGGTGTCCCATTTTCGGCTGACGAAGGCATCCGGCTTCATGCCGGCCGCAATATAGGGCTCGAGAATACCGATCCGCTGGATGACCTTGGCAATGCTCGCGCCGAGAATGATGCCGGCGCCAATCCGATGGAATTCGGGAGTCTGTTCGAAGACGGTGATCCGATAGCCTTGCTTGTACAGCAGCCCGGCCAGCGCCAGGCCGGCGAGGCCGCCACCGACGATCGCAATTCGCGCGCTCTTGTCCATCCCCACAGATGCACCCGCCAAAGCCAATTGTTCTATATCGAACAATATAGCCGCTGAGGCAGCCTGGGGCGCGCCGAAAATCCAGGCAACGCGGTCGTTATTCAGGCAGAAATGGCATAAAATTCAATGGTATGAAAAGGGTCGGCTGGATTGGTCACAGCTCGGCCGGGATCGCCGATTGCCTCGGATATCGGTGGATCTCGTTCTCTAGAGAAGTATTGGCTGCATAGGCCATAGGCTTGGAATCCGGCCTTAAGCACATATGCGAGGCGTCTGAATGAAAACGGTGAAGCTCGGCGTTCCCGATCTTGTTTCGAACTCCTATTTCCCGGCGATCGCCGCCGTGGAGCTGGGATTTTTCGATCGCGAGGGCGTCGATGCCACGATTGAGTTGATCTATCCGAGCAATCGCACATTCGAGGCGTTGCGACATCGCGAGGTTGATTTCGTTGCCGCGCCGGCTCATTCGGTCCTAGCCGCTTTCCCGAACGGATCTGGCGCCAGACTCATAGCCTCTCTCGGACAGGGGACTTATTGGCTGCTGATCATGAACAGAAAGCTTGGCATCGCGCCGGGAGATCTCGATGCACTGAAAGGCCGCCGCATTGGTGCGGCGCCCTTTGTCGAACTTTCGTTCCGCCAATTGCTGCTTGATTCTGGCTTCGTCCTTGAGCGCGATGACATCCGCATCGTAGAAGTCCCCGGCGCGAAGGAGCCCGGTGTCTCGTTCGGCATTGCCGCGGCGAAGGCGCTCGAGGCCGGAGCAATGGATGGATTTTGGGCGAATGGCCTTGGCGCTGAGGTGGCCATCCGCTCCGGCGTCGGGGCAGTGGTTCTCGATGTTCGCCGTGGACTCGGCCCTGATTTCGCGTTCGATTACACATTTCCTGCGCTCGTCACGAGCGAGGCCGCGCTTGCTGCCGATCCGGATCTGGTCGCCGCGGGTGTGCGGGCTATCACTGCCGCAGAGGCCGCGCTCCGGTCGGATGTGTCGCTCGCAACCAAAGTGGGCGAGGCGCTGTTTCCGCCTGCGGAAGCGGCCATGATCGCCGATGTTGTGGCGCGTGATCTATCATATTATACGCCGCATATTTCTGAGAAGACGTTTGCAGGCCTTAGCCGTTTTGCGGCCGGGTTCGGTCTTCTGACCGAACCCGTAAAGTACGAAGATGCCGTGGCGACGCAGTTCAGGCCGATCTGGGACAGTATCGCGCTGGCCTGAGACGCCGTTTACGGCGTCCAGGTGATGGTCTTCTTCTCGATGAATTCGAGTATGTAAAAAAGAAGAATGCTGATCGCCGTCAGCGCGATAATCGCGGCGAAGGCCAGAGGCGTCTGTGACTGCGACGTTGACATCAGAATGAGATAACCCAGCCCTTCCTGTGCGGCGACGAACTCGGCGATCACTGCGCCGATCACGGCGAACGTGATGGCGATCTTGCAGCCGGTGAAGAAGGCCGGCAGGGCCGCCGGAACGCGCAAGCGCCACAGCACCAAATGCTGGGGCGCATTCAGCGAGCGCATGAGGTCGACCATCGACTTCGGTACGCTCTCGAAGCCGGCCACGACATTGACAAGGATCGGAAAGAAACACACCAGCACCACGATCACGATCTTTGGCCATTCGGTGAATCCGAGCCACAGCGTGACAAGTGGGGCGAGTGCGACTTTCGGTATCGATTGCAGACCGAGGATGGCTGGATAGATGATCTTCCGCGCCCAGGTGCTGAATGCAATCGCACATGCCAGCGGCAACGAGATCACCAGTGCAAGCAGGAAGCCGAGAACGGTTTCGCGGGTGGTGACGATCGAATTCGAAAGAAGCTCCGGCGCCCATTCGATCGCCGCCGCGGCGATCATCGTTGGCGCCGGCAACATCCACAATGGAATCTTCAGGCTACGCGCAAGAATCTCCCACACCACCAGCGCGACAATGTAGACCAGCGGAGTGACGGCACGGCTTGCTACCGCTGCAATGTTCATGACGCGTCTTCTTGGCGGCCGAAGATGATCTGGCGCACCTTCTGTTTGATGTCCTGAAAGAGCGGGTCTTGCGATGTGCGCATGGTTCGTGGCCGCGGCAGCTTGACGGGAATATCCGCGACGATGCGGCCGGGCCGCTGCGACATGACCAGAATGCGATCCCCGAGCAGGATCGCTTCCTCGATATCATGGGTGATCAGGAAGGCTGTGCGTCCGACTTCATCCCATAACCGTGAAAGCTCGAGCGACAACTCTTCCCGTGTCAGCGCATCGAGTGCGCCGAATGGCTCGTCGAGCAGCAGGAAACGCGGATTGGCGAGCATCGCACGGCAGAAGGCGGCACGCTGCTTCATGCCGCCGGACAAGGCCTGTGGCTTGTGATGTGCAAAATCCTTCAAGTCGGTGAGTTCCAGGAGATGCCATGCCCGCTTCTCGGCGCCACTTTTTGGAAGGCTGAGAATATCCGCCGGCAGCATGACGTTCTGAAGCACCGTCAGCCAGGGAAACAGAACGTGTTCCTGAAAGATGATGCCGACTTCGTGCGACGGGCTGTCCAGCGGAGCACCATAGCGAAACATGGTTCCGCTTGTCGGTGCATCGAGCCCGGCAATTAGTCTGAGCAGCGTGGATTTTCCACATCCCGACGGACCGACGACAGAAACAAAGGTGCCACTTTCGATCACAAGATCCAGCGGCGCCAGCGCTTCGATCGTCCTGCCCTGATTGTCGGTGAAAACCTTCGTGACATCCTTCAGCGAGATGACGGGAACGTCGCCCGTTATCGTCTGCTGTTTCGTGTGAGCGAGGTCGCCCCCGGCCAAGGCGCCTTGCAATGTCATTCAACAAATCCGTCAGCGAACAGGTCGGCCGGCTTCACCGGATTGTTCAGCTTGAAATAGGTCTCGATGACCTTGACGGTTTCGTCGATCCGGGCGGGATCGATCTTGCCCATCGGATAGCCCTTGGTCGTCGCGAGCTGCTCGACGAGGCGCGTTTCGCCTTCGATGACCTGAACGGAAAGCTGCTTTTGATGCTTGTTCATGATCGTTGCGGCTTCCTCAGGCTTTGCGAAGGCATCCTTCATGCCCTTGAGGGTTGCGCGAACGAAGCCGCGCACCATCTTCGGGTCTTCCGCAATGGTCTTCTCGCTTGCGATGAGACCGTTGCCATAATAGCTCAGGCCGGCATCCTTGTAGGCGAGGGCCCGGACGCCCTCTGGCGCTGTCGCAGCAGCAAGCAGTGGCGCGCCGACCGTGAACTGGCCGATGGCATCGGCACGCTTCGATGCGAGGATCGAGGGCAGCGCGGAGCTTTCTGCAGCGACCCACTTCACCTTGCTCTCGTCGATACCGGCCGCTTTCGCGTAGGCCGGGAAGAGGAGACGGATCGCACCGGCCGCGGTCTCGGCCAGTGTTTTGCCTTCGAGGTCCTTCGGCGTCTTGATGTTGCTGCTTTCCAGCACAAACAGCGCCTGCGGCGGCTGAACATAGACAACAGATACGAGCTTGACCGGCACGCCGTCATTGCCGCGGGCGAGAACCAGTGAGCCCGCATCTGCGAAGCCGAACGTTGCTGCGCCGGCAGCGACTTTCTTGATCGCGTCGCCGGAGCCCTGCCCGCGCAGAATGGTGACATTCAGCCCCTCGTCTTTGTAATAGCCTTTTTCGAGGGCGACATAGAAATAGGAATGGCGGCCGTTATAGCCAAAATCCGTGATCAGGTTCACGTCTGCTGCGGCCGCGGGCTGTTGGAGCAGGGCCAGAGCGGCCACCGCCCCCATGACGGCTACGAAGAACTTGTTCTGCATCACTTCACGTCTCCTGCAATCACGTGTTCACCAAGGGATGGGATCCGGCAGCCGTCAAACCGTTCGCTATCGAACAATTAGATTATCGCGAGGCGTAGAGGAGCGTCACGCCCGGATTGTGGGCAGAGATTGGTTGATTTATAGGCTTTGGTGCAGGTTCTAACGCCTCTTGCACTGGTGCCGGTGAGGTGTTGAATAGTATTTCTACAGCTAACGAATTGGCCTGTATGAGACAGCGCCTTCGAATATGGGGATGTCGATTTTGAGTGCGGCCAGAACGAGCTCGGTGACTGAGACCAGATCACGGGCAAAAGCCAAACGCAGACTTGTCAAAACCACCGCACGCGAGAAGGTCGAGCAGATTTTCAAGCAATGGCAGACCGAGCGGCCGGATATCAATCCGGACCCCGTGCTGATCTACGGTCTGATCGGCCGCATTCAGGCCGAAGCGACCGCTTGTATCGACGAAGTCCTAGCGCCTTTCAAACTGGTGCGCGGAACATTCGATGTCCTCACCGCCTTGCGGCGTGCCGGCACACCCTATTCCTTATCGCCGAAGGAGCTTACTCAGTATCTGGTTTTGAGCGGCGCAGGCTTGAATAGTCGTCTGAACAAGCTGGAGCGCTTGCATTATATCGCTCGTTTGCCGGAACCGTCCGATCGCCGCAGTTTGCGCATTCAGCTCACCGTCTCCGGAGAAGCAACGATTAATGATGCTATTCCGCGTGTCTTTGAAATTCAGTGGACGTTGTTATCGGCGCTGAGCGCAGGAGATCGCAGCGCTCTGGTGGAAAGTTTGGCGCGATTTGCGGACACGATCAATTCATATGCTTCACGCGAGTGAAGTGGTTATTGCAAGTTTCAGCCGGGAATGCTGCATATCTCAAGCTGCTCTGATGGATCGCGGAGCCTCGCTAGGACGCGGATGGTGGACCGCCATAGTCACTCGACTTTTCGTATCCGCTTGCTATCAGGCCGCTTCCTTTGCCTCATCTTTCTTTTCGCCGATCGCGACGATCCGCAGCGATCCATCAGGAAGAGGGCGCTGCAGCTTCAAGGCCTCCGCAACCGGCGCCGTCATCCAAATCTCGATCTCTTCTGGCTTGGTGAGGATCACCGGGGCATGGCCTTGGGGTGTATGGCGCGGACTTCACTGTTCGGGTCGGTCGTTAGTGACCTGACCGGGTTTTCTTGGACCAGGCTGATTGAAATAATCGGCATGGAAAGGACACCCGACGATGCCAAGAAAGCGACATAGTGCGGAGCAGATTGTTGCCAAGCTCCGCCAAATCGATGTGCTGGTTGCGCAGGGACGGACAATTGCTCAGGCCTGCAAGGAAGCCGAGATATCGGAGCAGAGCTTTTATCGGTGGCGCAATGAGTATGGCGGGCTGGAGATGGAGCAGGCCAAGCGCTTCAAGGAGCTGGAGCGAGAACGCTCGGCTCAAGCGGTTGGTCGCCGATCTGTCCCTGGAGAAGCAGATCCTGAAGGATGTCGCTGAGGGAAACTTGTAGCGCCTGACCGGCGCCGGCAGGCAGTCGAAGCGATCCGACGCAAGTATCAGCTCTCGGAACGTCATGCCTGCCGGATCGTCAGCCAGCCGCGGGGAACGCAACGTTATATTCCCACGGTTCGTGCCGACGAGGATGCGCTCACCCGGGCCATTGTCACTCTTGCATCCGAATATGGCCGTTACGGCTATCGTCGGATCACGGCGCTGCTGCAGATCAGCGGCTGGCAAGTGGGGAAAGATCGGGTGCAGCGGATCTGGCGCCGGGAGGGCCTCAAAGTCCCCAGGAAGCAGCGTCCGAGGGGGCGCTTATGGCTCAACGATGGATCGTGTGTCCGGTTGCGACCGGAACGACCACGGCATGTTTGGAGCTATGATTTTGTCTCAGCGCAAACCCATGATGGTCGATCGCTCCGCCTGCTGACGTTGATCGACGAATACACACGTGAGTGCCTTGCTATCCGGGTGGCCCGACGGATCACGAGCTTCGGCGTCATCGAGACCTTCGCGGATGTGATGCTGAAAAGGGGTGTCCTCACTCACATTCGGTCCGATAATGGTCCCGAGATGACCGCCAAGGTTGTCAGGGCGTGGCTCGCTCAGCTTGGTGCCAACACTCTGTTCATTGCGCCCGGCAGCCCTTGGGAAAACGGTTATTGCGAAAGCTTCAATGGCAAGCTGCGTGACGAATTGCTCAACGGCGAAATCTTTTACAGCCTGAAGGAGGCTCGGATCGTTATCGAGCAATGGCGACAACACTACAATCACAAACGCCCACACTCATCGCTTGGATATCGACCTCCCGCACCTGCAGCCTACAGCGACATGAAGCCACTCGAAATGGAGATCGCGATGCAATAATCTCTCACCGCGCCTGGACTAGAATCTCGGTCGGGTCAATGGCTCCGCAGATGTTGCGAACTTGCTCATTCGGGTTGCAAAACCCGAAAACACGGGTGGATAACCAGCAATGTCTCATGCGCTGAAGGCTTCGGGAAAGCTGAGCGGTAATTCTTCATTCCGAAATGGGCCCTAACCTATTGATTCCGCTGGACCGCTTTTCGGCCAGTTTTTCGGAACGAGCGTTGCTAGAATATCAAGAATGGTTGGATTTTGATTCCGCCATTCCCTGGTTCGAATCCAGGCGCCCCAGCCAGCCAGTCTTTGATTTGGAGAATTTCCTTCCAATATGCCAGAAATGCCCGGTAATCGCCGGCTTTCGTTATTTGGTCACAGTCTCTGATCGGCCGATTGTCGAACTTTCACGCACAAAATTCTCAAAAGTCTCCCGCTACTATAACGAGAATTCCCATTTTCTGGATACTCGCTCCGGAGACCGAAGAATAAAACCACTGCGTGACCGGGGCGGCAGTCTGCGCCTGCAAATGTGCGCCTGATTGCGCCGACCCATGAGTCGATCAGGTCGATCACATCGCTCCGATTTCGTGCCGCATGATCACCTTGCACTATGGCTTGCAACTTTCCGAATGCACGCCGCGGGGATGCCGGTCGAGACTAAAGTCCTCCTAGCTCGATGGCAGATGATTTAGCACGCCTCTGCAGTAGTTCAGGTGTGCCACCATTCAATGCTGGCGCATGCGGATCTTCCAATCCAGAAATATCTTCGACAAAGGTTGCGGGATTGAGGCGCGTGCGACGGACCCGCACATCGAAAATGTCAAAGCGGTTATAGTAGCCGACGACGTCGTGAAATTGTTTCGGCTCAACGCATCGGTTCAGATCGATGTCGGCGTAAACGATGCCTTCGGCGTCACGCAATTCGTCGCTGGTGGCCTCACCGGTGGGGTCGATGAAATAGGAGGCGGCGCGTGGTGTTTCATCGAGAACCTCGGCGATCGACGAGTCCCGCGAAACTAGAAAATCGCGTGCGGCCGCGTCTAAAAATCCGGCGGTGACCAGCCCAAATGCCTTGGCCTCGAAGGAATGTGCTCCGGCGCGCAGACGGTTCGCGGCCAAATTATTGAAATTGCCACCTCCTTTGGGGCGCCGCGTCGGCCAAATCGGCGGCCAAGACGAAATGTGCAATTGTTCACCCTCCGCCATCAGAGCATAACGTGCAAGCGGATTGGTGTTCTCGCCGCAGATCAGACAACCGATGCGTCCGATGCGCGTTGCGCTGACCCGCAGGCCGGCACCGTCGCCTGAGGCCCAGATCAGCTTTTCGTAGAAGGTTGGCACGATCTTGCGATGGTGGTTCAGGACAGAGCCATCGTCGCCAATCAGCAGATTGGAATTCCAGAGGGCACCGACGCTGGCGGGCGACCTTTCGCTGAATCCCAGCGAGACGAAGACACCTTGCCGTCTGGCCTCATCGCGAATGCGCTGGATTTCGAGACCGTCGACCAGCACAGATGCGGCCGCCATTCGGGCGAACAAATCGTGATTGTCGATCGGTGCCCAAAGCGCCGCCCATATCGGAAAGGCCGGCAGAAATGTTTCCGGAAAGGCGACCAGAGCGGCGCCCGCAGCCGCGGCCTCGCGTATGATGGAGATGGCCTTTTCCGTCGTGCCGTTCTTGTCGAGAAAGACCGGTGCCGCATGCACCGCCGCTGCCTTGAACCGGGGCAGATTGTCCATGAACGCACCCTTCCGAATTGCCGCAGCTTTTGGGTATCATGGAGGCTTGGCGGGCGGGATCGCGTATTCTCGCAAGGTGGCTTGCAAATCTCGACCGGAGGCCGGAAATCGTTTCATGCGCTCTATTGATCTGCTCGATTGGGACGACCTGCGCGTTTTTTTGGATGTGGCCCGGACCGGGAATTTGTCCCAGACATCGCGCCGGCTGCGCATCGATCACTCGACGGTCAGCCGCCGCATTTCCCAGCTTGAGCAGGCGCTGGGCTCCGGTGTGTTCGAGCGAACACGCTCTGGCTTCAAACTGAACGATCTCGGCAAGCGGCTGCTGCCTCATGCAGAGGCAGTCGAGAGCGCGATGCTGAAAGTGCGATCCGAAGTGAACGAAACCGCGCCCGAGGCCGCCGGCACCGTGCGGCTAGCAACGATGGAGGGCATCGCGTCGCTCTATCTTGCGCCGCGCGCAATTCTTCTGCGGGATGCGGCGCCGCATATCACGCTGGAACTCGTGACCTCACCACAAATGATCTACGTGAACCGGCGCGAGGCAGACTTGTTCATCAGCTTCTTCAAGCCGCCGGGACAGGGTTTGGTGTCGGAGAAAATCGGCAGCTTCCGTCTCGGGCTTTATGCCTCGCAAAGCTATCTCGATCGCAAAGGTTGCCCCGCCGATCTCGCTGATCTCGCGGATCATGACTTCATCACCTATGTCGAAGATCTGATCCAAGTGGACACCGTTCGCTGGCTCGACGAGGTAATCCAGAACCCGCGTGTGGTGATGCATTCCTCCAGCATGATCGCGCAGCGCAATGCTGCGATCGGTGGTTTAGGGATTGTGCTGCTGCCGCGGTTCTCCATCCACGAGACAACGCCGTTAGTTCCCATCCTGCACGACAAGGCTTTCACCACGCGGGAAATCTGGACCAGCGTGCATCAGGACCTTCAGTTCTCGCCGCGCATTCGAACGGTCATCGCGTTCCTGACCAGGCAAATCCAGAGTGATATGCAAGCAGGCATTCTCTGACGTATCTTTGTGCAGCGCATTCAGTTGCCCCAGAATCGCACAGAGCCTTGCGCGCTTTTCCCATTGCTCTCGCCCGCTGGCCTGTTTTCCAATCCGGGCCAGATTTCATTCCGGCCGCCGGGGTCAGCGATTTAGCAGAGGGACAGGGACAATGATGAATCGACGTCTTGTGGCATCCGTATTTGCAGCCACCGTGGCGATCTCGGTCGGGTTGTGGGCGGCCGGCGATGCAGCCGCAAAGGATACCGTGAAAATCGCCTTCATCGGCCCGCTCACGGGCGGCAGTTCCGCGCCTGGCCTCGGCGGGCGCAACTCTGCGCTGCTCGCCGTGCAATTGCGCAACGCCGATCCGAAAGCGAAATATTCCTACGAACTCGTCACCCTCGACGACGAGTGCAAGCCCAATGTCGGCATCCAGGTCGCGACCAAGGCGGCGTCGGACAAGTCCATCATAGCTGGCGTGACGCATTATTGCTCGACGGTCGGCATCGCGACGGTCGACACCTATCACCGCTTCCAGCTTCCGGTGGTGGTGTGGGGCGCCGTGCTGCCGGAGATCACCTATGGCAACAACTACGCGGAAATTCATCGCGTCAACGGAACCATGGTCGATGAAGGCAAGCTCGCCGCGAAATTCCTCGCCGACAATAAATACAAGCGCGTCGCGATCCTGCACGACACGACCGACTACGGCAAAGGTCAGAACAAATACTTCAGCAAGTTCCTGTCCGAATCGGGCGGAGAAATCGCCGCAACATTCCCTGTCGCACCGGACCAGCAGGATTTCACGGCCGAGCTGACCAAGATCAAGGAGCTGAGGCCGGAAGTGATCTACTGGGGAGGTCTCACTCCTGGCGGTGTGCGCATCCGCGCGCAGATGGATCGCGTCGGCGTGAATGCCCAGTTCATCGCGGTGTCCGGCATTCTCAATGCGGGCTTCATCGAAGGCGCCGGCGCCTCGGCGGAAGGAACGGTGTCGTTCCATAACGGCGCTCCGATCGAGAAATATGCGCAGGGCCGCACCTTCCTCGATGCTTATGCGAAGGCCGGTTTCCGCGAAGATCCTGACGCCTATGGGCCCTTCGCCTACACCGCCGCCAATCTGATCATGGACGCCATCGAAAAAGTCGGTCCGGACCGCAAGAAGGTGCAGGACGCGCTCAACAAAACCAAAGGTTATGCTGGTCTTGTCGGCACAATCAACTTCGACGATCATCGCCAGAACATCGTCACGCCGTATGTCTATGTCGTGCAGAACCGCAAATGGACCTATTGGCCGGACAGCGAATATGCCGGCGGCAAGAAGTCGCTCACCGGCCTTGCCAAATGAGGTCGATACAAGCTTATCGTCGTGGGTGGAATGGAGCGACGATGACTCTTGCAGACCTGCATCTCGTGATCTCGCAGCAAGGAGGCTGAGATGGATTTCGGCCTTCTTGCCCAGCACATCTTCAATGGGCTTATGCTTGGTGTGATCTACGCGATGATAGCGGTTGGCTTTTCGCTGTTCTTCGGCGTGCTCGATGTGATCAAGTTCTCGCACGGCGATGTGCTGGCCACCGGCGCCTTTGCAAGTCTAGGTGCGGTCACTCTTGTCGGCGTCAACTCCGGACTGCCGGCGATTGTCATTCTCCTTGTGGGCCTGCTGGCTGGTCTCGCCGCTGGCGCGATCGCCGGCGTGATCGTTGGCCGTACGCTCGTACTGCCGCTTCGGCATGCGCCGGCCGTCAATGTGCTGCTCGCAACCCTGATGGCGGGCACGGTGCTGCGCGAGATCATCCGCCTCGGTGTGCCGAATGGCGGCAATCCCAAACCGTTCCCGGCTTTGCTGCCAGCCGGCAATATCCAGTTCGGCTCGTTCAGCATCGGCATCGACAGCGTGATCATTCTCGCCTGCGGGTTGGCGCTGGTCGGCATCACGCATTTTGTTGTGACGCATACGCGGCTCGGTCTCGCCATCCGCGCAGTGGCGCAGGAACCAGATGTCGCGCAATTATCCGGCATCGATTTCCAGCGCGTGGTGCTGGGTACCTTCGCGATCGGCTCCGCGCTCGCGGCCTTCGCCGGCCTGATGCTCGGTCTCTATTATCGCGAGATCAACTTCAACATGGGCGTTCTGCTTGGCGTGATCGGATTCGCCGCGGCGGTGGTGGGCGGTCTTGGCAATCTGCTCGGCGCGATCCTTGGCGGCTTTCTGTTTGCCGGTGCGCAGACGCTGGCAACCATCGCGCTGCCTTTCTCGAGCGCCTACAAGGACGTGGTCGCTTTTGCGGTGGTGATTGTGCTGATTGGCCTGTTCCCGACCGGGCTTATTCCGGAAAAGAGCAGCGAGCGGGTGTAAAGGTGACCTTGCTCGTGCCCTCCACCGAAACTGCCTGGCCGCCTTTGGTGCGGCGCTTCCCCCGTCTTGTTATCGTTGGCGTCGTCGGGCTCGTCTTCGCGGCGCTCGCGTTTCTGTTGCATGCCGAAAACCAGATTAGCGTTGTGGCCGTGCTTGTGAGTTTCGTGGCGCTAATCGGCGTCGTTGACGGCACCGCTATCGGACGCGACTTGACCGCGACGTGCCGTCGCCATGCCGGCTTCGGTAACGGGGTCGCCCTTATCGGTGCGCTGGCGCTGGTCGTGCTTTTCCGTGACGACCATTACACGTTGCTGATGATGACAACGGTCGCGCTCTATGCGGCCGCCTGCATCGGGCTCAATCTGCAGCTTGCCTTCGCCGGTGTCGTGAATTTCGCGGGTGCCGCGTTCTTCGCCATCGGCTCTTACACGGCTGCGATCCTCGGCAATCATACGGCTCTGCCACATCTCCTTGTGCTCGCTGGCTGCGGGATCGTCGCCGGGGTGCTCGGCCTTTGCGTGCTGCTGCCGGTGTTGCGTACGCGCGGACACTATGCGGCGCTGGTCACGATTGCATTCGGCCTACTGATCAGGACGTTCCTTGAAGTGAACGATCTGCTCGGCGGTCCACAGGGGCTGAAAGTGCCCGGTCTCGATCTCTTCGGTCTGCAGTTCAACAATGTCCGGGAGATCGGTCCGATCGATCTGTCTTTTTACGTGCCTTATGCGGTGTTCGGAATCCTGCTCTTCGCCGGCGCCTTCGTCCTCGTCCGCTTGATCGAGAATTCATGGATAGGCATCAGTCTCGATGCGGTGCGCGCAGATGAAGTTGCGGCGTCCGTCTTCGGTCTCAGCATCGCCTATTGGAAGGCCTTCGCCTTTCTCGTCGGCAACATGCTGATCGGCGTAGCCGGTGGCGCCTATGGCATGATGAACGGCTTCATCAATCCCAACGGCGCAGGCCTCGGCGATTCCCTGATCCTGCTCTCGATCATCGTGCTCGGAGGACTCGGCAATCTCTGGGGCACTATCGGTGCAGCCGTCGTCATCCTGGTGCTACCGGAGAAGCTGCAGGCGATTCAGGAATACCGGCTACTGATTTTCGCGATCCTGGTGATGCTGATCCTGCGTTTTCGGCCCTCCGGCATCATGCCGCGGTCCCTGCGCATGCTGTCACGCGTCTTGTCGCGGGGAGAGCGGGCATGAGCTGCGATCTTCTGGTCTGCAACGATCTGACGATGACCTTCGGCGGCCTGACCGCGCTCGATGCGCTCGATTTCGCGATCGCGCGCGACGAGATCGTCGGCCTCGTCGGACCCAACGGGTCCGGTAAAACCACCTTCTTCAACGTGCTGACCGGGCTTTACCAGCCGTCGGCCGGCGCGGTTTCCTTCGATGGCGTCGACCTTTTTGCCAAGCCGCCGCAGAAGATCGCGGCGGCCGGGATCGCGCGCACCTTCCAGCGCTCGCGCCTGATGCTGGACCAGACCGTGTTTGACAACGTCATGGTCGGCACGCTGCGTAAGCTGAACCTCGGCTTTGCAGCGAATATCTTACGTCGCGGGGCCTGGCGGCGCGAGCTCGACAGTATGATCGACCGTGTTGGCGCGCTGGTGCGGCGCTTCAATCCGGCGATCGCGAACCGTCTGTTCGAGCCGGTCGGCACCTTTACCATGATCGACCGCCGGCGTATCGAAATCTGCCGCGCACTGATCGGCGAGCCGCGTCTCTTGCTCCTGGATGAACCCTCCGCCGGGATGACGCACGAAGAAACCTACAAGCTGATGGACGACGTGGTTGCGATGCGTGACCTGATGTCGGACCTCGCCATCGTGCTGGTTGAACACGAGATGAATGTCATCCGCCGCGTCAGCGACCGCTGCGTGGTGCTGAATTTCGGCCGCAAGATCTATGAGGGCGATTTCGACGGGCTGATCGCCGATCCCAAGGTGCAGGCGGCCTATCTGGGGCAGGCGGCATGATGACCGCGACGCGCGATCTCGACGTGGTCAATCTGTCGGCCGGCTATGACCGGGCGGATGTGCTGACTGAGATGAATGTGTCCGCCAAGGCGGGCAGTGTGACGTGTATTCTCGGAGCCAATGGGGCTGGCAAGTCGACGCTTATTCGTTCCATACTTGGACTTTGTCGCGTCAGCAGCGGAACTGTCCGGTTCGGGAGCGACGTAATCTCCGATATGCCGACACATCGCATCGCTGCCTTGGGGATTGCTACCATTCCAGAAGGCAATCGCGTCTTCCCGCGCATGACGGTGCTGGAAAATCTGCGGGTCGGCGGCTTGCTGGTGCGTGATGCCGCGCGCGAGCGCAAGCGCCTCGATGAGTTGTTCAATATCTTTCCCCGGCTTGAAGAGCGCCGTAATCAGCTTGCGGGAACACTGTCAGGCGGCGAGCGCTCGATGCTCTCAATCGCGCGCGGCCTGATGACTGATCCCGAATTTGTCATTTTCGACGAGCCGTCGCTCGGCCTATCGCCGCTCTTTGTCGGCGAAGTGTTCAAGATCGTGCGGCGGCTGAAGGAGAGTGGCGTTACCATCCTGCTGGTCGAGCAAAATGTCCGCCAGACTCTTGACGTTGCCGACTATGGCTATCTGCTGTCGCAGGGCCGTGTGGTGACGGCCGGACCGACGGAAACGCTGAAGAACGATCCCGAATTGCACAAGGCCTATTTCGGCGTGCATTAGCACCGGAGTTCGGGGCTCAGGAGAAAATATTCATGGCCGTATCCGTGTTTGAACGGGTTCACCCGCTGCGCAAGCCGAAAGACTTCGTGCCGGCGGTGCAGCGTTGGTCGGTGGCGCTGCCGAACCGCTATGACCGGTTCTATGTCTCCTTCTTTGGCGTTCAAAGCGAGAACGACGATGGCGTAACTGCGCCGTCGTTCTTCCGCTGGGTTGCCGAGGCTCTTGCGTTGTCCGACGCGCCCATCGTGCATGACCACGCGCGCTTCGTCGACGATCAGGGGCTGACCACTCACATCGTCGCCATGTACTGGATCGACCCGGAACAATACGAGGCGTGGTCTAACGCACCCGCGAATGTCACCTGGTGGAACGACCCGGCGCGGCTGAACGAGCCGTGGGGTTATTTCCGCGAATGCCTGACGGTGCCGCTGGACCGCCAGGAAACGCTGTATTGGCAGGATTATCCGGGGGGCCTGAGCAGGGCGGCCGAGGTCGGAATCTATCCGACGCCTTACTGCGGCTATTACGGCGCGATGCGTGACCGGATTCCGATGGCCGCCGCCGATCTGCTGGAGACGCCGAAGACTGAAGGGATCGGCGAGGCGGTTGTGCGCGCGACGAAAGGCGCGCGCTGGAGAATCCATACGCCGCATAATTTCGCAGTCATTCGCTCCGCTGCCTATTGGGGCGCTTGCGATGACGAGCAGCACGAGGATTTCATGACCAACCTGCGCTCGCCGCTGGAAAAGGGCATGGACTATCTTCGCAACAATGCCACTGCGACCGGGTGCTGCTCGCTGCGCTATCAGCAGACCTGCGACGCAGCCGGGAATGTCGAGCCCGAGGCACACGCGCTCGGCTATTTCCTGTCGCTATCGCATTTGGAGACATGGGCCGAAGGGCATCCGTCGCACCATGCGATCTTTTCGGCCGCGATCGCGCGCTACAAAAAATATGGCAAGCTCAACCAACTCCGCACCTGGCACGAAGTCTTCGTGCTCCCGGCCGAAGGGCAGCATTTCGAATACATCAATTGCGCGCCGGAGACGGGTATTCTTCCCTATTTTGAGGCTAAACGGCTTGCATGAGAAAATTTCGTGGCGGCAGCACCAAGATGTGAGTTGCTTTTCCACAGCCTCAAGCTGTGAAAGTCTCTGGGCCCGAAATCGTTCATTTGGAGGCGATTTTCTGTCGCAGTTTCAAAGGGCTTTTCTGCAGAAGGAATGTGTCCAGTTCGAATCCAGGCGTCCCAGCCAAATTATCGTTATTTTGTAATTGCTTGTCGGCGGGGCCATGTTCCATTCTGAACGGGCCTATTCCGCCATTCTGAATCATCATCATCGTCGAGGTGCTCGGCTTCGGCGGCGGAAGCGGGGATGCGCGCCAAACAGCGGCGAAGAGGAGCAGCGACGACGAGGGCAAGGCTCGCGAAGGGGACCCGGCTGCTCGATGAGTCAGCATTTGTCATACGACACGCTCACATGGCCGGCTAAGCGATCAATAAGACATTGTCGAAGCTCTGATCTGTTTCGCACACAAAGCTTCTCATATCCGCGACGGCGATAGGTCACGATCGTACTGACCCCGACACCGAGCTCACGGGCGATAGTGTTCTGGTCAATGCCGGAGAAGATAAAGGCGAGAACCTGCGCCTCGCGCCGGCTAAGGCCGATGTTCTCCATGCCGTGAAGCCGCTGTGCGATTGCCGCCGGATGATCCGCCAAGTTTGCGTCATGCGATCCATAAGTCAGCCGCACATGCCTTTCGATGGCCGCCATGACGATCGGGGCAGCGGCCTCGAAACACTCGATCTGGGCTTGCGCGAACGGGCCGCTGGTCCGGTTCCGATAGGCATTGGCGATGATCGGAACGGTGCCGGCCTTGCAGATGGAGATGCGTTCGACCACTTCGCCCTCGGCATAGCATTCGTGGCGGTAGTCGAGATCACGAATGACGCTGGACGGACGGCGTATGATCTTGACGTTGCGATGGGCCCGTCCCAGCGTTGATGCGGTTGCGGTATCGCGTTTCCAATATTTCTGGACGTAGCGCAGGGTCGCGTTGCGCGCGAAGGCGGATCGGTCGGGGTCGACACTCTCGGCGAACAATGACTGTGGCGTGTCATCGAAGATCGCGAAGCCCGAGCACATATCGGCCGCGCACAGACCGTGGAACGTCCGCATGATCCGGTCGGCAAATCCCGTCTCGCCGATATGGGAGACGAGGTCCGCCAACAGGTCGCTCTGGCTGGAACCGGGGGTGTCCATCGGATGTCATCCCTCAAGGGGGACATTCTGTCTCTTCCGGAGGACTAGCTTGTCAAGAGAGATGCCCGATTGCGGCGCCGCAATCGAACAAGCATTCGGAGGAAACGGCGATGGACTCGGCGAGCAAACCGCCCCGGATCAAGGGCCTTTATCATTATTCCTATCCTTGCCGCGACGGCGAGGAAACGCGCAGGTTCTACGAGGACCTGCTCGGGTTGCCGCTGGTGAACTGCATGCAGTCGGACACCGTGCCGAGCACCGGCGAAAAGCGACCCTATGCGCATTTCTTTTTTGAAATGGGCGACGGCTCGTATCTGGCGTTCTTCGACCTGGGTCGCAACGAGATGCCGCTTCCGTCTCCCAACACGCCGGATTGGGTGATGCATTTCGCTGTCGAGGTCGAAACCGTCGACCAGGTGCTGGCGATCAAGCGGCGCCTCAATGATGCCGGCGTCAAGACGACCGATCTGGTCGACCACCACTTCATCAACTCGATCTATTTCTACGATCCGAACGGCCTGCGCCTCGAAGTGACGGCGCGGGTCGACGAGCCGGGCTATCTGGAGAAGGCCGCGGCCGAAGCCCATGACGGCATGAATGCATGGATGGAGAAGAAGGCGAGGATGCTCGCGGAGGGCTGACCCATGTCCGAACATGCATACATCGAGACGAAGCGGCAGAGCTGCTTATTTCGCTTCGGCCATAGGTGCGGGCGGAGCGAAATCCGGCGAATAGGGCGGCAAGTGCCAGAGTCTCGCGCCGGCGTCCCCTGATCATTCGGCGGATGGTCGCGGACTTGTGGCTGCCGAGATTGTCGATCACGACAATGTCGCCGGGCCTAAACACCCACACCGCATTGTGTGAGACCTTCGCTCCGCGCGCGGCCAGTTCCTATGGGAGAAGCAGCGGTAGCACGACGCGAGATTTACGATCACCGCCGTGAAGGATGCGAACTGTCGTCACCGCACAATCCATCAATCGTGTGTCGGGCAGGGGCACGCTTTTGCCCGGATTGATCATGAACGCTGGCCACGCCGCCGCTTGCACCGACAGGCGCAACGCGGCTCCTTGCGGCACGGTACAAAACGTTGCCTGCAGCGCATTGCGACGCGGTCCAGGTATGCTGCGATCGGTCACACGCAAGAATCCGGTCGTAAGTGTAATGGCGCGCCCGTCCGGCGAGACCTGCGACAGCGTGCAATAAAGATCGTGCGTCGGCTGATCGCAATCGACATCGAGTTCCACAGCAATTTCGCCGAACAACGTGAGCGGCGCGGTGAGAGGCGATGTTGTGTAAACCGCAACATCGCCGCGATCGTCGATCGCTGCGCGGTTCTGGAAACCGCCCGGCTGTCCGGTCGCGCCGCCGATGGCCGGCGCCGGCCGCCAGGGATCGTGCAACAGCCAATCGACGCCTTTATGCCCCGGCTCGGCTGCCAGCACACCGTCATCCGGCGTCGCTGCTGCGAGTCCGTTCGAGCCAAGATGAAAGACCACGTCGCGCGTCTGCGGCAGACTTGCGAAATCCTCCCAAGCCTTGCGGCCAATATCGAACAGCCGCACGCCGGAAGGCGGCTCGCCAATGCCGCGCAGATGCGCATCGAAGAACGCGATCTGTTCGGCGTCGATACAGGAGGCCGCCTCCGCTCCGAGATCGAGCGCACCGACATTGCGGCCCCACGGCATATGCTGCCACGGACCGATCAGCAGACGTTGCGGCGCGCCGCCCGCCGTGAATGCGGCATGGGACGCAAGCGTGCCGCCGAGCATCGTGTCCTGCCAGCCGCCGATGTGAAGCGCCGGGATGTCGAGCGCGTCTTCGCGCAGATGAGCCGACGGCGCAATCGTCGCCCAATAGGCCGGGTCGTCGTTCAGCCAGTCTTGATAGTGTGTGTAATGCGCGTAGCGCACGAGCGCATCGGGCAAAGCCGGTGTCGCGCCGCCAACCGGTGCGCCGCGCCCGGCCGCGGCGAGCGCGGCAAAAGCCACAGCATCGCCCGCAAGCCGCGCCTGCTCCGCGCCCATCTGGCATGCCCAGCCGATATTGCCGGCGAGCCGGAACGCACCGCCCTCATAAGCCCAGTCGTCGCGGATATTCCATGCCGCCATGGTCGGCGCAATCGCATCGGGACGCTTGCCGCCGCGCGTGCGCGCACCGGCCATCGCGAGAAACTGGCTGGTGCCCTGATAGCTGAAGCCGTAGAGCCCGACCTTACCGCTGGCGCCCGGCAGGTCCGCCGCCCAGTCGAGTGCTGTTGCACCATCGTCGACATCGTTGGCAAAAAGACGGAATGTGCCGCCGCTGTCACCGCGTCCGCGCGAATCCTGGATCGCGACAATATAGCCATGCGCCGCATACCAGGCGGGATGCGCAAACACGACCGCCGACGCAATGCGCCGCCCATAAGGCTGGCGCATCATCAGGACAGGATGTGGCCCGGGCGTGTCGGGACGATAGATGTCGGTTGCAAGCTCAACGCCGTCCGCGCAACGCATCATCACGGTCTCGGGCCCGGAGACCGTAGAGAGACGCCGCCCGCCGGATATCGGTCTAGCTCCGTGCATAATCGGTGCCTGGCGTCAGCGTGGTCATCGGAAATTGCGCGACTTCGCCCAGGAGACGCACCAGGGCGTTCGCCGCACGCTCGACAAGCTCTCGCCCTTTCTGCGGATCGGCTGCCGCCGCGTTGCCCGCCGCGCCGGCCGGATGAAGGTCCTGCATCTGCCAGCCGAACCCGACCGCACCTTCCGGCGTCAGCATGGCGCCGGCTTCTTCCAGTTTCACCGAGAGCGGCACGAAATTCTTCGCCTGTGTCATATCCACCAGATCGGGATGCAGATGCCGCATGATGCTGGTCTCCGACTCGCCGGCATGGATGCCGTGCTTGCGCTCCTGCGCGCCGATCAGATCGCTGGAATCGACCGTGCGGAACCAGGAGCAACCCACCGCCAGCATGCCGAGCTTCACACGCAATTCCCGGGTGACGATATCCATCACCTGCGGCTGTCCGCCATGCGAATTGTAATAGACGATGCGCTGGCAGCCGGCGCGATGCACGCTCTCGCCGATTTCGGTCCACATCCGCGCCAGCGTTTCATAGGATAAACCCAGCGTGCCGGGAAAAGCGAGATGCTCGTCGGATTTGCCGACCGGCATCGGCGGAAGAATCAGCACC
Organism: Pseudorhodoplanes sinuspersici; assembly: GCF_002119765.1. Classification (NCBI taxonomy): domain Bacteria; kingdom Pseudomonadati; phylum Pseudomonadota; class Alphaproteobacteria; order Hyphomicrobiales; genus Pseudorhodoplanes; species Pseudorhodoplanes sinuspersici. Next base: position 5,920,415 of record NZ_CP021112.1, on the reverse strand, counting down.
GGTAGATCGTCCGGCATCTGTGCGACCGCGCGTTTGACGATGCCGTCATTGATCGCGGCGTCGACCCGCACCGGCAGATGCGGTCCGTGCTGCTCGACCGCGCCGATCTGCTGCAAGGCGACGATCTTCGACATGTCGAGCGCGGCGAAGTCGCGGGTCGACAGGTCCCACCAGTAACGGGATTTGAGTTTCATGCGTGATCCGGGAAAACAAGGGAACGGTCATTCCGGGGCACGTGCGTCAGCACGTGAACCCGGAATCCAGGGGCGGCGTGCGTGGTGTTTGTGGCTCTGGATTCCGGGTTCGCGCCTTTCAGGCGCGCCCCGGAATGACGGAACATACTCATGCCACCAGCCGTCCGCTGACGGCCAGCGACGCCAGTTCGCTCTTGGCAATCTTGCCGGTTGGCGTCATCGGCAATTCGGCGACGACATTCACCACCAGCGCCTCAAGATCGTAAGGCACCTGGCCGGTGATCGCCTTCTTCAAAGCGATGCGGTCCGCCTTGGCATCGCTGTGCAACGTCACGAAGGCGGTCGGGCGTGCGCCGAGAACAGGGTCAGGTATCCCGACGAGCGCCGCCTGCCGCACGCCCTGCACACGGCATAGCGCTTCTTCCACATCGCGCGGATACCAGGCCGTGCCCGCAACCTCGATCAGCTCTGCTCTCCGGCTGCGCATCGTCAGATAACCATCGTCATCAAAGACGCCGAGATCGCCGGTACGCAGCCAGCCGCCGCGCCTCGCCTCCTTGGTCTTCTCCGGCTTGCCCCAATAGCCCCACATGAAGCCGCCGCGCAGCACGATGTCGCCAACCTCGCCGACCGGCAGCGGTTTGTCTTCCGGTCCGAAGACGCGCACCTCCTTATCCGGCAGCGCCGGGCCGACGCGCTGCAGCTTGTCGTCATCCATTTCGAGATCGGGAAAGCCGAGCCCGACGAAGCCGCCAAGCTCGCTCTGGCCGTAGCTCTCGACCAGCGGGATTTTCAGTTCGTCGCGCCAGGCCATCTTCAGCGTCGGCGGCACCGGGCCGCCGCCCGACAGCGAGAAGCGCAAGTTGCCTGGCGCGCGGCCCTTCAGCCGGCTTTCGGTCAGCACCTCTTCCAGCAGTGGCGGATTGCCGACAAGGAACGTGGCCCCCAGCCTGTCGATCGCGGCATAGCCGGTGCTTTGTGTCCAGCGGCCCATCACATTGATGGTGGCACCGACCGCGAGCGGCGGCAGAAGGTTGCCGACAAGCTGATACGAGCTCGACAGGGCTGACGGTCCGAACGAAATGTCGTCACCCGTGATGCGCAGACGCTCGCCAATACAGCGCGAGGCACGCACGGTCGGCTCGTGGCACAGGCATGCGCCCTTGGGTTGGCCGGTCGTGCCCGACGTATAGGACAGATGCGCGATCGCGCCCTCGTCCCACGGATCGGGCGGGCTCGCGAAATTCGCGGCCAGCAGTTCGGGCAGCGAATGTGCCTTTTCCTGCGGACCGTCCATGCAGACCAGATGCTTCACCGACGGCGCATGGGCCGCCGCCGCGCGCACCGGCTCGCCCATGTCGTGAGTGTAAATGACGACGCTCGGGGTGTGGTCGGCGAAATAATAGGGAAGCTGATCGGCGAATTTCACATTGACCAATGCCGCGATAGCGCCGATGCGCCAGCAGGCAAGCATGCAGATCAGATAATCCATGCCGTTATGCGCGAAGATGGTGACACGATCGCCCTTCGTCACGCCGAGATGGTGCAGTGCCCCGGCAAACCGCTCCATCGCCGCGACTGCTTGCGTATTGGTCAGAGCCATGTCGCGATCGACCCAGCGCAACGCGATTTTCGACGGCTGGCGTTCGGCATTGTCGAGCAGCAATTGATGCATCAGCATGAGGACTACTCCGCCGCAACTGCGGCCACAGACTGAGGGGCGGAAATCTCGCGTGGGAACGGCTTCGCTTCGGTGACGAAATTCAGTTCGCCGTAATCCGGCAGCTCAAGCGATTGCCGCCGTCCTGCGCGGAGGATGATGCGATCGGATTGCGGCCGTGCGATCAATTCGTTCATCGAGCGTGCATTCAGGATGATCAGATCAGCGGGGTGTTCCACCGCAATCAGCCTCTGCGGCAGCCCCATGATCGACGCCGGTACATTCGTGGCGAGTGCCGGCGCGTCGCCATGCGGATGGTCAAGATGGAGAATGCGCACGCCCTGCCGGAAGGTGTCGAGCATATCGTGATCGCCATAGGCGTAGAACGGGTCTCGGCAATTGTCGCCGGCCATCGCCACGCGAATGCCGGCCTTGCGCAGTTCCTTGACCAGCGTGACGCCGCGCCAGCGCGGCGTGCGCGCCGCCACGCGGTCCTGCAGATACATGTTCACAGTCGGGAGCGTGACGATGTTGATGCGCGCCTTTGCCACCAGCTCAATGGTGCGCGCGACGCGATCATCATCCTGCACAGCCAGGCTGCAACAATGGCCGCAGGTGACGCGGCCTTCATAACCGTGCTTCAGCGTGGCCTGCGCGACATTCCAGAGCGTGGTTGCGGCGGGGTCGCTGGTTTCATCGACATGCAGATCGATGTCGAGATCGCGTTCGGCGGCAAGCGTGAACACGCGATCAATCAGCGCGTCGAGATCGTCCATCTCCGGGCCGTGCACCGCGCCGCTCGCGCGCGTGACACCGCCCATGATGCCGCCGGACTCAGCCACCAGATCGGCGAGATGATCGCCATAGCGGCCCGCATACATGTCGATCGGCATCAGGCCGGCCGCCTGCAATTCGATGCGGCCGCGCCAGAGATCGCGCATCTCGCGGAACACCGCCCACGAGATATCGCCCTGTGGATCGTGCGAATCCAGATGCGTGCGAATTGCGGTCACGCCATGCGCCTCGGCGCAGCGCAGTCCGAAGTCCATGCGGCGGCGGACGTCCTCCGCGCGCCAGTAACGCATGCGGTCGTAGCTCGTCGCGTCACGCGCGCCGGCAAAGTCTCCGTCCGGATTTTGCGTGCGGTCGATGATGTGAGCCTTGTCGAGATGCGCGTGCGTGTCGACGAGCGTCGGCCAGACATGGCGGCCGGCGAGATCCACCGCCGCGATCCCGTCGGAGGGCGCCTGTCCCGCCGGAGTGAGGGCCGCGACCGTCCCGTTGGAGATGCGGATGTCGATCAGCAGGGCATCATCGAGGTCCGAAGGGACACCTTGCGGTGCATCCGCCAGCAGACAGGCCGGCACGCGAGCGCGATGCAGAACGTAGTCGGGAGCGGAAGGAAGGTTCAGCGATCTGGGGTTTCTCATCGCGAGGAAGGCTCGGAATTGTCTGAGGAAGCGGGCTTCTACGAGCATGACTCTCGGCAAGGATGCCGAGCCTTAAAAGCAGCAATTTGCGATCAAGGTGCTGCAGTTTTTAGAACGCTTGCTGCCTATCAGAGCGGCGTTCCTGTCTCGATGGCCGCCTTGATGGCGCTCGCCAGCAAGTTCGCTGCGCTTTCCAGCGGTCCTTTCGCCCGATGGACCAGGCTCAGAACCTGCGGCTTGCTGTCGATCTCGCGCACGGGAACAACCTTGAGCAAACCGGCGCGCAATTCCTCGCCGATATCGACGGAGTTGAGGAAGGTGATGTTGGGCTTGGTCTGGGCCAGGCGCTTCATCAGGCCGATCGAATTGGTTTCGATGGCAAGACTGAGGTCGTAATCGAGATCGGCCACTGATTCGAGCACGTCGCGGATGGTCATCGAGGGATCGGCGATGATCATCGGATAATCGAAGCATTCCGCCAGCCGCAGTGAGGTTCGCCGCGCCAGCGGATGATCGGGAGCCATCACCGCACCGAGCCGGAATTCGCAGCGCAGGAAAGTGGTAAGCCGCGGATTGTTTTCGAGATTATAGGCGAGTGCAATATCGGCTTCACCGCTCACCACCGCCGCAATCGTGTTGTCGCGTGGCAGCGTCAGCACCCGCAGCTTGATGCCGGGATGTGCGGCGGTGAACCTTTCAATAACAGGGGCCAGAAATCCCGCAGCAATCCCCGTTGTGGTTACGATGGTGACGTCGCCGCGCCGCAAGCCGCGCAGAGCCTCAATGCGGGTGCGGACGCGCTCGTGCTCCTTCAGCGTCTGGCGCACATGGTTGATCAGCAATTCGCCAGCCGTGGTCAGCCGCAAGCCGCGCGGCAACCGCTCGAAAATCGGCGACCCGATCTCCTGTTCCAGCGCCAGGATCTGCCGGTTGATGGCGGAAGAGGCGACATTGAGCCGGCTCGAGGCTTTTCGGATTGACCCGCTGCGGGCCACCTCGTCGAGATAACGGAGCAGGCGGGCGTGCAGCATCCTGTGGCGGTCCTGATGGTCGAATGAGCGCGCCTAATCGCTAGGCACCAGATCAGTGGGTCTTTAGCATCAGCGTTCTAAAAAAGAGAGCAAGATGATCAAAAAATGATGCTTTTCTTGCTCGATCCGATCCTCTGAAATCGTGGAAATGCGGGTTTTCGCGCGATTGGCCGTGGCGCCCGCCAGCCCAGCCCTCCCTCGGGGCGCAGGAAGGATCGAACATCATGGCGACACGTCTCACCCGCCGCACTCTCCTCCTCTTGCTTGCTTTCGCCGCTGGTCCTGGTGTCGGACTTGGCACCTCAGTTCCCGCCGCCGCTGCCGACAAGATCACATTTCTCACCAGCTGGTACGCGCAAGCTGAACACGGCGGCTTTTATCAGGCCAAGGCGACGGGTCTTTACGAGAAGGCGGGCATCGATGCGACCATCCGCATGGGCGGCCCGCAGGTGAACGCGATCCAGCTCCTGCTCGCCGGCGAAGTCGACATGATCATGGGCTACGACATCCAGGTCCTGAAGGGTATCGAACAGGGGCTTCCTGTCGTCACCGTCGGCGCGTCGTTTCAGTATGACCTGCAGGGCATGATGACGCATGACGATGTCAAGAGCCTTGCCGGTCTCAAAGACAAGACAATCCTGATCGCCTCCTCCGGTCGAACCACCTGGTGGCCGTGGCTGAAGAAGAAGTTTAACTACGCCGACGAGCAGACCAAGGCTTACACCTTCAACCTGCAACCATTCTTTGCCGACAAGAATATCGCACAACAAGCTTATCCTTCATCCGAGCCATTCCAGGCACAGCAGAACAACGCGCCGGCGAAGTTCTTCCTGTTCGCAGCCGACGGCTATCCGCCTTACGGCACCACGATGGTGACGACGCGCAAATTCCTTGAGGCGAATCCCGATCTGGTGAAACGCTTCGTACGCGCCTCGCTGCAGGGCTGGAAGGATTACATCTCCAATCCAGGCCCGGCCAACGTGCTGATCAAGGAAGCCAATCCGAAGATGTCGGATGCGCAGATCGCCTTCGGCATCCAGAAGATGAAGGAACTGAAGGTGCTGGATGGCGGAGATGCTGCGACGCAAGGCATCGGCGTCATGACCGAGGAGCGCTGGAAGAAAACCTATGACTATTTGGTCGAGGCCGGTCTCTTGAAGCCCGGCACCGATTGGAAGAGGGCCTTCACCACCGAGTTCGTCAAAGACCTGAAGATCATGATGTGAAGGCGGATGCGATGCGAGCCACCACCGCCGTGGAGCACATTCCCACCCTCAATCTCGTGACGGCCGGCACCGTTCGTGCGCGGCAGAAGAGCGGAGAGCCAGTCGTCGAAGTGCTTTCGGCGGAAAAGGTCTTCGCGAATGGCACGCGCGGCCTTGATCCCATCGACCTGACCATCCGCGACGGTGAGTTCGTTTCGCTGATCGGTCCCTCCGGCTGCGGCAAGAGCACCTTGCTAAAACTCGTCGCTGGGCTGTCCGAGCCGACCGACGGAAAACTCGTGTGGTGGCGCGGCGGCTTCGACCAAGTGGGGCAACCGGGTCGGCAAATGTCGTTTGTCTTCCAAGATCCCACGCTGATGCCGTGGAGCCGTGTTGAAACGAATGTGCGTTTGCCGCTCGACCTCGCAGGCAAGAACACGGCGGAAGCGAATCAGCGGGTCGATGCGGCCCTGAATACGGTAGGACTGTCCGAATACCGGCGTCACTTCCCGCGCCAGCTCTCCGGCGGCATGCGCATGCGCGCCTCGATTGCGCGCGCACTTGTCACCGATCCGAATCTCCTGCTGATGGATGAGCCTTTTGGTGCGCTTGACGAATTCACCCGCAACAAGCTCGACAGCGATCTCGTCTCGCTGTGGTGGGGCAAGTCGCTGACTGTGATCTTCGTCACTCATTCGATCTACGAAGCCATCTTCCTCTCGACGCGGATCATCATCATGGCGGCGCGGCCGGGCCGCATCTTCGGCGAGATGATCATCTCCGAGCCGCATCCGCGCGACGATTCCTTCCGTACCAGTCAGCGATTCGCACAGCTCTGCCGTGATCTCTCCAACATGCTGACCGAAGCCTCGCTTGCAAGCACCGGATGAAATCGCCATGCCCCTGATCAAGTCGGAAGCCTTTCTACGGATCGTTTCGCCAGCCATTGCGGGACTTGCGTTGATCGCCTTGTGGGAGGGATTCTGCCGCGCTCACCAGATTCCGAGTTATTTATTTCCCGCACCGAGTGCGATCGCGGAATCGCTGGTCACTGACGCTCCGTCGCTCCTGCGCGCACTGTGGGTAACCATGCGCGTTTCGCTGATCGCCTTCGCGCTGGCGACAATTCTTGGCACTCTCATCGCCTTCGCCTTCGTACAGAGCAAGGTGATCGAGCGTGCTTTTCTGCCTTATGCCGTAGTGTTGCAAGTCACGCCGATCGTTGCCATCGCACCGTTGATCATCATTTTGGTGAAAGACACACAGATCGCGCTCGTCATCTGCGCCACGATCATTGCCATCTTCCCAATTATCGCCAACACCATTCTCGGCCTGCGCAGCGTCGATCATGGTCTCACCAACCTGTTCACTCTCAACAAGGCGAACCGTCTGCAGACGCTGGTGCGGCTGCGCATCCCGAGCGCGTTGCCTTATTTCTTCGGCGGCTTGCGCATTTCCAGCGGCCTCGCGCTGATCGGCGCGGTCGTTGCCGAGTTTGTCGCCGGCACCGGCGGCCGCAGCGCCGGACTGGCGTACGAAATCCTGCAAGCCGGATTCCAGCTCGCGATCCCGCGCATGTTTGCAGCTCTCTTCCTGATCACCGTTGCCGGAATCGTCCTGTTCGTCGCTATGGCCAGCCTGTCGCGACTGGCGCTGGGCGAGTGGCACGAAAGCGAAGTCGCACCCGAAACCTGATCAACGACTGGAGACAGCCATGCTGACGACCCAGCAAAAGGTATTCCGCCGCTTCTGGTACGCCACCCTGCGTCTGGAAGACCTAAAAAATGGGCCGAAATCCTTTACTCTCCTCGGGGAGAAGCTCGTGATCTGGCTCGATCCCAATGGCGAACCCGCTTGTCTGCAAGACCGCTGCTGTCATCGCACGGCAAAGCTGTCAAAAGGCTGGTGCGAGAATGGCAACATCGTCTGCGGCTATCACGGCTGGACCTATGACCGCGACGGCACGTTGGTCAAAATCCCGCAATTCTCACCGGAGCAAATCGTGCCGCGGCTCGGTGTGCGGCCCTATCATTGCGCCTCGCGCTACGGCTATGCTTGGGTCTGCCTCGACGAGCCACTGATGCCGATCCCGGACATTCCGGAGGATCGCGATCCGGCCTATCGCCGTGTCCAGCAGTTCCACGACGACTGGAAGACCGCGCCGCTGCGCATGATGGAGAATTCCTTCGACAATGCGCATTTCGCTTTCGTGCACAAGAACACCTTCGGCCAACTGAACCAGCCGAAGCCTGAGAAATACGAGATCAAGGAAACCGACTACGGCTTCGAGGCGGAGACGATTATCACGATCGGCAATCCACCGATGGCGCATCGCATCACCGGCACCACAGCATCAGAAACCAAGCGCCACATGCGCAACAAGTGGTTCATGCCGTTCTGCCGCCGGCTCGACATGGAATATCCGTCGGGTTTGCGCCACATCATCTTCAACTGCGCAACGCCGGTCGATGACGGCAATATCAAGCTTGCGCAGATCCTCTATCGCAACGACACCGAGGAAAGCTGCTCGACGCAGGCGCTGATCGCCTGGGACGCCGTCATCCTCGAGGAAGACCGTGACATTCTGGAATCCACCGATCCCGACGCACCGGTCGACATGAGCCGCAAGGTCGAGGCGCATATGCCCTCCGACCGGCCCGGCATGATCATGCGCCGCCGCCTGATGGAGTTGCTGGAGCAGCATGGCGAGAAGGAAGTCTCGCACGCTCAGAAAGCCTATGTCATTCCCGGCCAGATCGGCGCCGACCTCGCCAGCCTGACGAGGTAATTGCCAATGCTCGCACGCACGTCACGCATCGAAAACCTGCTGCAGGACCTCGGCGGCGTTCCGGTCGTCACCGATCCACAGCGCGTGCGCAAGAGGAGCCGCGATTTCTTCTGGTACAGCCCGGTGCTCAACGAAGAGCTGAAGGACGTCAGCGGCGAGGTGCTGGTTGAAGCCACGAGCGAAGCGCATGTGATCGCGACCGCGGCGGCCTGCGCACGGCACGGCGTGCCGCTCACCGTGCGCGGCGGCGGCACTGGCAATTACGGGCAATGCGTGCCGCTAGAAGGCGGTGTCGTGCTCGATATCATGGGCATGGACAAGATCGAATGGCACCGCGCTGATGTGGTGCGAGCTGAGCCAGGTATCCGCCTCAACAAACTTGACGATACGCTGCGGCCGAATGGCTGGGAATCGCGCATGCATCCCTCGACCAAGCGCACGGCCTCGCTCGGCGGCTTCATCGCTGGCGGCTCCGGTGGCGTCGGCTCGGTGACGTGGGGCGGGCTGGTCGAACCGGGAAACATTCTTGCTGCGCGCATCGTCACGCTGGAAGCCGAGCCGCGCGTCATCGAACTGCGCGCCGACGCGGCGCAGAAGATCAATCGCGCCTATGGCACGACCGGCATCATCACGGCATTGGAGATGCCTCTGGCGCCGGCTTATCCCTGGATCGATATCATCGTTGCCTTCGACAGCGTCGAGGCCGCGCTCAAGGGCGGACAAGCCGTCGCCTATGCCGATGGGATCGCCAAGAAACTGGTGACGCCGATCGGCTGGCCGCTGCCAAGCTATTTTACGCCGCTGAAGGAGGCCGCGCCCGAGGGCAAGAGCCTGCTCCTGTGCATGATCGCGCAGAATTCGATCGAGCCGTTCAAGGACCTCGTGCGCCGAGCGGGCGGCACCATTACGCACGAAAAGCCGACGGCGGAAGAACCGGGTAGTATCCCGCTCTATGAATATTGCTGGAACCATTCTACGCTTCAGGTGCTGAAGAGCGACCGCTCCTACACGTATCTGCAATGTCTCTATCCAGCTGACCGTGCCATCGAGAGTGCGCTGAAAATGGTCGACATCTTCGGCGACGAGTTGATGCCGCATTTCGAGTTCATTCGCTTCGGCGGCAAGATGACGTTCTCGGGTCTGCCAGTGGTGCGCTACACGACGCGCGAGCGGCTGTGGGAAATCATCGCGATCCACGAAGACAACGGCATCATGGTTGCAAATCCGCATGTGGTGACGCTCGAGGATGGCAGCCGTCACAAGCGAGCGAATGCAGACCAGTTCGGATTCAAGGGCGAAGTCGATCCGCTGGGGCTGCTCAATCCCGGCAAGATGCGCAGTTTTTTACGACGTTCCGGGCCATTTTAGGTCACAGTCAGATTTGCGCGTGTTGCCGGGGATCTCTTGCTCCAGGCGCGCCGGATCGAGCGGCGGGGCAGATGCGCTAAGCAGGCGCCTTGTTATCAAATGGACAAAGGCAATTTAAACGACGGCGACAATGGCTCAATGGCGCCCGAGCCTGACGCGAATGCATTTGTCAAATCTATCGCGTGATCGATGCGTGGCGGCTCCTTCTTCCAATGGGCGTCACTTCACGAGCCGCTTTTATGGCACGCGTCATGTTGGCATAAACATTGCTTGGACGTTGTAAGCGAATGGTTTTCTGAACGTCCAATGAAGCGCTGTGATATTCTTGTAAGGGACGCCCGCTTGCGTGGTTGCGCGGGACTTAATGACATTGCAATTTGCGATGGTCTGATCACGGCCATTGCTCCGTCGCTCGCGCTGACAGCCGAGCGCATCATCGAGGCAGATGGGAGACTTGTCACCGAATCCTTCGCCAATCCGCACCTGCATCTGTGCAAGGTATGGACGCTCACGATGATGGAGGATGAGGCCCGGCAAAACTATCATGGTGCAACCATGGAGAAAGCCATGGCCGCCATCGAAGTCGCGAGCCGCGTGAAGGAGCGTTACGCCGAAAGCTGGATCGTCGAGAACGCGCGGCGCGCGGTAGCGCTGGCTGCGCTTTACGGAAATCTTCACATCCGCGCCTTTGCGGATGTGGACGGCAAGGCCCGTCTTGAGGGCCTCAATGCGCTCCTGAAGGTGCGTGATGAGTTCCGTGGTATCGTCGATGTCCAGGTCGTTGCCTTTCCGCAGGATGGTATCCTTCGCGAGCCTGGTACCAGGGAGCTGATGCGGGAGGCGATGATCAGAGGTGCGGACGTCGTTGGCGGTATTCCGTGGATTGAATATACCGACAAAGCTGCGGCCGAGCATATCTCGTTCTGTTTCGATCTCGCGCAGGAGTTCGACAAAGACGTGTCGATGCTCCTGGATGATGCTGGTGATCCGGGCCTGCGGACGCTTGAGACCTTCGCGATCGAAGCGGCGGCCCGTAGTTGGACCGGCAGGACTCTCGCGCATCACTGCCGCGCCATGAGCCAGTATCCGAAGCCATATCTGCACCGTCTGATCGGAACGCTGCTTGCAGCAGACATTTCGATCGTCAGTGATCCACACACGGGACCTCTGCATGCCTGCGTGCAGGAGCTGCTGGCGGAGAAGGTCAATGTCTGTCTTGGCCAGGATGACATCTCTGATGCCTATTATCCTTATGGTCGCAACAATATGCTCGAAGTCGTCTTCCTGGCGTCCCACCTCCTATGGATGATGGCACGCGATGAGATCGAGCAGCTTTACGATCTCGTCACTGTAAACGCCGGGAAGGCCATCAACGTCCCGCTCAAGCTCGCAGTCGGCAGTCCGGCGCACATGGTCGTCCTTAGCGAGCGCGATGTGCTTGAGGCCGTGCGCTTCCACAGCGAACCGGCTTGCGTGATAAGTCATGGTCGGCTCGTGGACCTTCGTCAGATGCGGGAGCTTGCCGGACTTCGCTCTGTATAGGGCGCTTGCCAATCGACACGCAGGAAATCTTCGGCAAGAGTTTAGTCATTAGTGCAAAGGATCCAACAGGTTCCGGCGGACGAGAAAAGGAGATTGCCTAACCTGGGCAGGCCCTTGGCGGGCGCAGATAGCGGGGCCGCACCCACTGACCATCGCGCTCGCGTCACCGCTAGTCCTTATTGCGGGCCGCTTCTTTGATGCGCACAAGGCGCACAATTTTCCGGCGTTTGGCATTTCCTCCACTTCATCGAAAGACATTCTGCGAAGTTGCTCGAGCGGATCCTGCGCCATGAGAATGGCACAAAAATTGAAACTAAGATCACTGGCTTGAGGGCAGGGCAGGTGATGTGACGGTCGTTGCCGAAATAAGTCTGAGCAGACCGAGCTTAACGACGCAGGTTCTGTTGAAGAACCGGCTACCTGCAAGACCGGACCGAGATCGTCCTCAGCAGTGATGGGAAGATCGAGAGGAAGGGACCGAGATGAAGATCAAATCATGGCTGGGGGTCATCGCAACAGTGGTCGTGGCGATCGGGTCAATGACCAGTGCGGTGTTCGCCGAGGAGCGAGGTTTCACCCTCAAGGCCAAGCCGAGGATCGCCATGATCATGTTCGCCGACAAAAAGGATGGCGGCTGGACGCAGGCCTTCGAGGAGGCGAGGGTACGGATGGAGAAGGCGCTCGACTTGAAGATTGCCTATGTCGAGAACGTTCCGGAGAATGCCGCTGCGATTACGCCTCCCGTCGAGCGCTTCATTAAGGCGGGATACAATATCATCATCGGAACAGCATTCGGCTACTCCGACACGTTTCTGACGTTGTCCAAGAAATACCCTGATGTAGCTTTCCTCAATGCGTCAGGCACCACCAACGGCCCCAACCTGCAATCCTTTTACGGTCGCACCTACGCGAGCCAGTATCTTTGCGGGATGGTCGCTGGCGCAATGACCAAGACCGGCAAGCTCGGTTTTGTCGGCGCCAATCCGTTCGGTGTGGTAATCTGGACCGTCAACGGCTTCGAAATGGGCGCCAGGCTCATGAAGCCGGATGTGACCACGACCGTGATCTATACCGGCGCCTGGAACGATCCGGTCAAGGAGCGTGCCGCCGCACAAGCCTTGATGGACGGTGGCGCCGACATCATCGGACAGCATGTCGACACGCCAACGCCGCAAATCGTCGCCCAAGAGCGCAAGGGTTTTGGCACCGGGCATCATCGCGACCTGTCGGAATTCGCGTCGAAGGCGACGGTGTGTTCATCGATCTGGTTCTGGGATCGGTATCTCACGCCCGAAATCAAAAAGATCATCGCCGGGAACTGGAAGCCAAACCCTCATGGGGCATTCCCGAGCGTCAAGGATGGCCCGACCGATATCGCCATCAACAAAAAGCTCGTGCCCGAAGACGTCGTGAAAAAGGTGATGGCAGAACGTCAAGCGCTGATCGATGGCAAGGAAATCTACGCCGGCCCGCTCAAAAGCGCGGATGGTAAGGACGTTATCACAGACGGCAAAGTGCTCGACGATGGCAGTTTGTGGAAAATGGATTGGTACGTTCCCGGCGTCATCGCTCAGAGATAAGGTCCATCGGCCGACAGACGGACAGCTTCGAGCCGTCGGCACGAGGTTGCCGCACCTCTTAGGTCGTTCCTTTGTCAAGTCGTTCGAGGCTCGATGCAACAAGTGCTGACACCGCCTGCCTTGGAGCTCGTCGGCATCCGTAAAACGTTCGACGGCTTCGTTGCGCTGGACAACGCCATGTTTGCAGCCCAGCGCGGCGAAGTTCACGCACTCCTTGGTGAGAACGGCGCCGGCAAATCGTCCCTGATGAATGTTGCTTGCGGCCTTTATACGCCGGAAGTTGGACGCGTGATGATCGACGGTGTTGATGTCATGCTGAGCGGCCCTCGCGACGCCAGCGCCAGGGGCATCGGCATGGTGCACCAGCATTTCAAACTGGTGCGCCCTTTCACGGTGGCCGAGAATGTGTTGCTCGCCAATCCACGCGGCCGTTTCGGGAAAGGCATACGCGAGATCAGCGACGATATTCGGCGGCGATCGGACGACCTCGGCTTCAAAATCGATCCGGATCGTCGGGTCGATGATTTATCGGTTGCCGAGCAGCAACGAACCGAAATTCTCAAGGTGCTGATCGGCGGCGCTCGTATTTTGATCCTCGATGAGCCGACGGCAGTCTTGACGGATCAGGAGGCCGAACGTCTGCTCACGACCGTGCGCAGCATCGCACGCAGTGGCGCCACGGTCGTGCTCGTGACTCACAAGCTTGCCGACGTCAAGACATATGCCGACCGGGTCACCATTATGCGCGGCGGTAGCACAATCGCCACGGTTGATCCGGCAACAAAAAGCAGAGAAGAATTGACGAAGCTGACGGTTGGCACAAATCTCCCCTCACCGGCGCGCAGCGCAGATACGTTTGGCCGCCGACGCATCGAAGTGATGAATCTGCGATGTGCACGTGCCGACGGTCATGTTGCGCTCGAGGATGCAACGTTTCACGTCCGGTCCGGAGAGATTTACGGTGTCGCCGGCGTCAGCGGCAATGGCCAGAGCGAGCTCGCGGACGTGCTCATGGGTGTGCGCACTCCGCTCAGTGGCATTATTCAGATCGAGGAGACCGGCGAAGCCCTCAAGATGGTGACGCCTCGCGGAATGCGGGCTCGCGGGGCTGCCTTCATTCCGGCCGATCGTTATGGGCTTGCGCTTGCGAGCACGTTGCCGGTGCTGGATAATTTTACAGTCGGTGCTATCACCGGCGGCCGTTACGGAAGTTGGCTGCGTCTGCGAACAAAGGCGATGCGGACTGATGCCGAGACGGCTATTGCGGATTTCGATGTGCAAGGCGTTCGCAGCTTGGCACAGAAGGCAGCATTACTTTCCGGTGGAAATGCGCAAAAGCTGGTCATCGCGCGCGAGTTCAGCAACGCGCCGGACATTATCATCGCGCACAGCCCAAGCCGCGGACTCGATGCCCGCGCCACCAGCGCCGTCCACGCACGGCTGGCGGCGGCGCGCGCCAGACAGGCCGCGGTACTTTTGATCAGCGAAGACCTCGACGAAGTTCTCGCCCTGTCTGATCGCATCGGCGTGATGACGCGTGGGCGGATCGTTGCCGAGTTCGAGGCGCCGGCAAATCGTCAACAGGTCGGACAGGCCATGGTGGACCATGTCTGAGCAAGCAGCCGTGACAATGCCGGTTGCGTCGCCAGCGCCTGACGGGGCGTCGCGGCGACGGTTGTGGCGTTTCAATCTCGAAGTCCGTCATGACATGCCGCCGTGGCAGCAAGCGGTATATCTCGTTGTCTTTCTTGGTTTCGGCTTTCTCATCTCCGGCCTGATCCTGGTCGAAGCCGGTGTGCCGGCCGCCGACCTGTTCGACCAGCTCGTCGTCTCGACGCTGACGGACGTCGATAATCTGCGCTCGGTATTGTTTCGCGCTGCACCACTGATGCTGATCGGCTTGAGTGCGGCGATTGCATTCCGCGCGCGCTTTTGGAATCTCGGGCTTGAGGGCCAGATGATTTGGGGAGGCATCGGTGCGACCATCGTATCGCTCTATGGGATCGGCCCGGAATCGATCCGCATCCCGATCATGATTTTGTTCGCCAGCGCGTTGGCCATGGCCTGGATCGCAATCGCCGCACTTCTCAAGATCCGGCTGGGCGTCAACGAGATCATATCGACGCTGCTGATGAACTATGTCGCCCTCAATTTTCTATTGCACCTCGTCTACGGTCCGTGGCGCGATCCGCACGACGGCTTCCCCCATTCGAAGGCGTTCGAACCATTCGAGCGGCTCGGCGAGATCGGCTGGGGTTTGAGCGCCGCGCTTCCATTGGCGTTGACGATCGCGATACTCGTCTGGTGGCTGGTCGGTTTCACACGGTTCGGCTTTTATCTTCGTTTCGTCCAGGCCAATGATCGTGTTGCGCATGCCGTTGGCATTCCGGCGATCACCGTAACACTTGGTGCAGTCTTGATCTCGGGCGCACTCGCTGGGATTGGAGGCTTTGTCGTCGTCTCGGGGCAGGAGGGGCGGCTGACGCAATCGTTTTTCGAGGGCTATCTGTTTTCCGGTGTCCTGATCGCTTTTCTTGCCCGCAACAATCCTCTCGCCGCCGTGATCGTGTCGGTACTGGTTGCCATGTTGTTCATCTCAGGGCAGAGCCTGCAGGTATTCTATCAAGTGCCGTTCTCGATGGTGCAGCTCATTGAGGCGATTGTCGTGATCTGTGTTGCGACATCGGAATTTCTCATCCGCCACCGCATTCATGTCATCCGCTAGCCATGTATGATCTTTTCATCAACTGGCTTGCCAACACTGCGGGTTATGCCGCTCCCTATGCGCTGGCCGCGCTCGGATTGATCATCAGCGAGCGTGCCGGCGTGCTTAACCTCACCGCCGAAGGCATCATGCTCGTCGGCGCCTTGGCCGGCATCGCGAGCTTCCTGCTCATGGGCGGCTACCCGATCATTGCTATTTTCATCGCAATGATCATGGCTTCGCTGGTCTCAACCTTGTTCGCCTTTATCGTGGTTTATCTACGCATCAATCAGGTCATTGCTGGCCTTTCGATGGTGTTTTTCTGCCAGGGTCTGACAAGCCTCATCGGCATTATGTTCGGTTGGAAAAACCGGGCGATCAGCGGACTCGGCCATATCGATCTCTGGCCGCTGTCGGAGATTCCCGTCATCGGTCGTGTGTTCTTCTCGCAGGATCTGGTGGTATTCCTCGTCATTCCGATTTTCCTTGCCGTGAACTGGACACTCAACTCCTCCATGACCGGGCTGCGCCTGCGCGCCGTCGGTGAAAATCCGGAAGCGGCAGATGCGGCTGGCATCAATGTGTCGGCCTACCGGTTTTTCGCCGTGGTTGCGGGCTCGGCGCTGATGGGGCTTGCCGGTGCTTACATTTCTGTGGCGAGCACAAAGCTCTGGATCGATAATATGACCAGCGGCCGGGGCTGGATTGCAATTGCGCTCGTGATCTTCGCGCGCTGGCGTCCCTGGCGCGCCCTGTTCGGCGCGCTGCTGTTCGGTAGCATCGAATCCGCTATGCCGCGTATCGCCGCCGCGGGCATCAAGGTGCCGCAATATTTCATGCTGATGCTGCCCTATCTGGCCACGCTTGGCGTCATGATCTGGGTGGCCTGGAAGAGCCGCGGAGGAGCGGCCGACGAGCCGGGGGCGCTGGGCCAGCCGCATGTACGGGAGGAGCGGCGCTGAAGCGCGCGGAAGACGAATGGAAGCTTATGTTTATGGCGTCAAGCGGTCGCTGCCTGCAGGTTTCGAGGATTATTTCGATCGCTCCGCCACCGCGATCGTGTCGATCGACATGCACGAAGGCCATCTCGCCGATTCACCGGATTGTCCTTGCCCGGCGCCACGGGCGCGAGAAATCGTTGCGCCGATTAACGCTTTTCATCGGAGCGCGCGGGTGCTTGGTGTACCGATCATTCACGTGCGCAGCGTGCTGCGGAAGAGCGGGGTGGATGACTTGAACGGCATTCCCTCTGCCTGGCGTGCTACTTTTCCGCTCTATGTCGGGCCGATTTCCGGCGCCGATGCTCATGCCATCGAGGGGTCTCGCTGGACCAATTTCGTCACCGAGGTGGCGGAAGGCGATGAGATCGTCGAGACAAAAAAACGCCTCTCGGCATTCTATCCGACCGATCTTGACTTCCTGTTGCGCAACATGCGCGTCACGACGCTCGTTCTCAACGGCGGCTTCACCGACTGTTGTGTGCTCAACACTGCGTTCGACGCCAGCAATCGCACTTATCGCGTGATCGTGGCCCGTGATCTGGCGCGCGGCACCAACGAGGAAATGGAAGACGCTGCCCTCAAGATGATCTCGCTGCATCTTGGGCTGGTGATGGACAGCGCCGACATTTTGCAGGCCTGGAGCCAACGCCAATCATCGCCCGCACGGATGATCGAATAGTGCAGCAGCCCTCAGTGCCCAACGGCGTCCAGTGCGTCGCTGATCATCGTCGGCGTCAATGGAACATGATGAAACTTCAGCGGTCCAAACACGCGAAGCGCATCCTCGACGGCCGACGCGATCACCGCACCGACGGCGATGCAGCCGGCCTCGCCGACGCCTTTGACTCCGAGCGGATTGAGTGGCGACGGCGTCTCCAAATGCAATATTGAGACGTTTGGGATCTCTGTTGCGTAGGGAACGAGGAAATCCATGAAGTTGGCATTGGCAAGATTGCCATCCGGCTGGTAGTCGAGCCGCTCATAAAGCGCACCGCCGATTCCCTGAGCGATGCCGCCGAGGACCTGCCCCTCAACGATCATGGGGTTGATCATGTTGCCGCAATCATGGATGCAGACATACTTCTTGATGTTGACCGTGCAGAGGCCAGGATCCACTTCGACAATCGCGGCGTGGACGCCATAGGCCCAGGTGGAAGCCGGTGGACTGTAATAGTCAGTGGCCTCTAAACCTGGCGCCTCGCCTTCCGCCAGCGGCGGTCCGTCATGCCTGCTCGCCGGCGCGAATTGGGTTGCGGCCTGCGCCGCCTTGTTGAACGCGTAACGCAACGGATTGCTGGCTGTCGCCACCGCGGCCAGCGGAACGAAACGATTGGAGCCTTTCACCCAGGCCGCCGAGTCGCGCAGCTCAACCTGATCCATATCGGCTTCCAGCATATTGGCTGCGGCTTGCAACGCCTTCTGACGCACGATGCGTGCGGCCTTATGAATAGCGTTTCCGCTCACCACTGCTGCGCGGCTGGCAAAGGTGGCAACACCCCAGTCGAATGCCTTGGTGTCGCCTTCCACCACGATGACGTCCTCTGGCTTGAGGCCGAGCTGATCGGCAACGATTTGCGCGAAGATGGTGTCGTGGCCTTGCCCTTGCGATGTGAGCCCGGTGTTCACATAGGCTTTGCCGGTGATCGGATGGATGCGGACATGGCCACCCTCGTAAGGTCCAAGGCCGGTGCCTTCGACATAACAGGCAAGGCCCAGGCCCAAATATTTGCCGTCGGCGCGTGCGCGCTCTTGTTCGGCGGCGAAATCCGCCGCGCCGAGCTCATGCGCCGCCATGTCGAGCGCCTTCGCATATTGTCCGCTGTCGAGCGTTACTTTCAGGCCATCGGCAAACAGCAAGCCGTCGCGCGTATAGGGAAATTCAGCCTCGCCGATGAAATTGCGACGGCGGATCTCGAACCGGTCAATACCGAGCTCCTCTGCGAGTTGATCGATGGCGCGCTCGAGCGCGAAACAGGCTTGCGGTCGGCCGCAGCCGCGATACGGCGTGACCTGCACGGTCGGCGTATAGACCGCCTTGAACTCAACCCAGATGTTGGGAATGCGATAAGGCCCCGCAATCGAGGTTGATGCCACCTGCGCCACCGCGATGCCATAGGGAATGAAGGCGCCGGTGTCGTGCAAAAAACTGTCGCGAAGGCCGATGATCTCGCCTGTTTTGAGTGCCCCCAGTTCGATTGTATGGATCTGCGTTCGCTCATGCGATGAGCCGATGAAATTCTCTCGCCGGTCCTCGATATACTTTACGGGACGACCAAGCTGCATCGCCGCCATCGGCACCAATACTTCATCGGGATAGAAGAACAGCACCTTCTGGCCGAAACCGCCGCCGACATCCGGCGCAATGACCCGTACTTTGTCTTCATCGAGTTCGAGCACCGACGCGAGTCCACCACGGACTGAGATTGGTGCTTGTGTGCCGTCCCACACCGTCAGCTCACCGGAAATGGCGTCCCAACGTGCGGCGACAGCGCGGCATTCCATGGGTGCGGCCGTTGATCGGTCGACCTGCACCTTGATCCTGGTGATGTGTTCTGCGCGCGCAAAGGCGGCATCAGGGTCGCCGCTGGTCTGAATGAAGTGAGCGGCAAGATTGCTCGATAATTTCGGATGCAGAACAGGCGCCCCGTTCTGTAGCGCCTTTTCAATGTCCATCTCGACCGATAACGGCTCATAGGTCACATCGATGAGCGCAATCGCATCCTCGGCTGTGTAGCGGTCGATCGCAACGATCATGGCGATGGTCTGGCCAACATAATAGACATCGTCACGCGCCAGCGGCCGTTGCGTTTGCGGATCTTGCATAGAGGGGTGGGGGATCAGCAGCGGCATCTCCTTGTCGAGTGCGCCGATACCGTCACAGGTATAAACCGTCACCACGCCAGGATGGCGCTTCGCCGCTGACACATCGATCGCGGTGATGCGTGCCCTTGCGTACGGACTGCGCAGGAAGACAGCGTGCAACGCGTCCGCCAGCGGAATGTCATCGACATAAGCGCCTTCACCGCGCAGCAGCTTTGGGTCGATATTGCGCTCGATGCGGGCGCCGAAGGTCCGTGTCGACATGTTGGCTCTCCCTCAAGCGCGCCCGAGAAGCTCAGCCGCACGGCGAACCGCAGCGATGATGTTGATGTAGCCGGTACAACGGCACAGATTGCCCGACAGCATGTCTCTGATGCCGGAATCGGAGAGATCGAGCTTCTCCTCCTCCTCGAAGCGGGCGAGAATATTCATAACCATGCCGGGTGTGCAGAACCCGCATTGTAAAGCATGACATTCCTTGAATGCCTGCTGAATCGGATGCAGCGCGCCGTCCTGATGCGCCACGGACTCAATGGTGCGGATTTCAGCGCCATTGGCCTGCACGGCCAAGGTGAGACACGAGCGGCCGGCTTTGCCATCGATATGGACCGTGCAGCAACCGCACACGCCGTGCTCGCAGCCGACATGGGTCCCGGTCAGCCCGAGTTCGTGGCGCAGGAAATCACTGAGCAACATGCGGATGCTGACCGGTCGCATGACTTTCTCACCATTGACGACGAGGGAGACATCGACACGCGGATCATCTGACCGATCGGGGATGGAAGGCCTGATCATCCGTTTCATTGCACCATCCCGGAAGTTGCACGCGCAGCAGCTTTGGCCACTATGCGCCGGATCAACGCCGCCAGGGCCCGGCGGCGATAACTGGCTGTGACGTTCACGTCATCAGATTGCGCCACCGCATCTGCGGAGGCGGCGACCGCGGCGTCGAGATCGGCCTCTGCAAGGGCGGTGCCTTCGAGCAAGGCTTCGACTTTTTTTAGTCGGATCGGACGATCAGCAATGCCGCAGGCGGCGAGCCGGAGGTTTCGCGCCAGGTGTTGATCATCGAGATTGAGCACGCATCCAACACCGACGATGGCATAGTCGCCACGCCGGCGAGTGACTTCATCAAATGCCCAACCGGCACCGGGTGGCAAAGTTGGAAATCGCGCTTCCACAACGATTTCGTCATGCCGGCGAGCCGTGGTCAGAAACGACTGGAAGAAATCTTCAGCAGCAATCTCGCGTGCCCCCACTGGTCCTTGTGCGAGAACATTGCCACCGAGCAATACCAGAAGGAGTGGCATTTCCGCCGATGGATCGGCATGACATAAGCTGCCAACCACTGTTCCGCGATTGCGGATCGGAACATGGGCGACATGATGCATGGTTTCGGCAATGAGCGGATTGGCGCGCCGTACATCTGCATGCAGTTCCAACTCGCGGTGCCGCGTCATTGCCCGCACAACAATGTGGCTCGCGGTAATTATGATACCCCTGAGGCCGCCAACATGCTGGATATCGACAAGCAGAGCCGGGTTAGCAACACGGAAATTCATCGCCGGCAGGAGGGTCTGCCCTCCCGCGAGCACGGCGGCATCAGCATTGCCGGCGAGAAGCGCAATGGCTTCATCGAGTGTTTTTGGTGCTCGATAGCCGAAAAGGGAAGGCTTCATCAGGCCTCATCACATGTCCGGCAACGGACGTATTCAGGATAGAAGCTGTCTCTCTCTGTCAAATCAGCACACGGCAATTGTACGCGCATGATGTTCTGTCACCGTGAGCAAAAGGTCGGTGAGCGCATCGGGCATCGACAATTGCGGCGCGTGATCGCTGTCAAGGCCATAGATAGCTGTGCAAGACGTGATCTCCTGCATCTTTCGCTGAAGCGGCAGATGCACCGAACAATCATGTCTTGCCTCGATATAGACACGCGGAACCATGCCATAGCGTTCAGCCGACAGTCGCAACCGGGAGCGGCGTGCGCCTTCCGGCTGTGGTGTCAGACGGCGGGCCGCTGCCTGCGCCACTGCGGGATCCGACAGGTGGTAGAAAACCTCGACGGCGGATGTCGGATCGATCGCCGAAGTCAAACCGGCTTCATCATATGTGATGCGAGCATGCGCGCCACGCATCCAGGATTCAAGATACTTGTCGTAGAAATCGAGCACTGAAAATTCATCCGGCAACATGAAAGCACACAGGTAGATCGCGAGCGCCACCCGTTCCGCGCGCATCTCACAGACTTGCGATACCGACACGCCGCCCATGCTGTGACCGACCAGGATAACCGGACCTTCTATCGTGTCGATCAGGTTGGCGACTTTCGCGGCGTACAATGCAAGATTGACCTCGTTTGGCGGTGTATTGTCATGCCCATCGCCCGGCAAATCTGCTGCAATCGCTTCATACCCGGCTGTGCGTAACCGCGGCACGATTGTCTCCCACGCCCAAGCGCCCTGCCACGCGCCGTGCACCAAAATGAAAG
This sequence comes from Pseudorhodoplanes sinuspersici, assembly GCF_002119765.1. Lineage (NCBI taxonomy): Bacteria > Pseudomonadati > Pseudomonadota > Alphaproteobacteria > Hyphomicrobiales > Pseudorhodoplanes > Pseudorhodoplanes sinuspersici. Next base: position 5,898,601 of record NZ_CP021112.1, on the reverse strand, counting down.
TGAAGCGAGGTGATGTGCCGGCGACCACGTCGGATTTCACGTTGCTTCGGCCCTTACTTATAGGTCCGTTGGTACATGTTTCGCATATGCTGCTCGACCGTAACGGGTGGATACTTGGGTTGCTCACCTGGCGCGAGACAAGTCGGGATACATTCGACCGTGTAGGCGTAGTTGCCGGTGTAGAAAAACGGAATGGAATAACGTTCCTTTCCAGACATATTGACCACACGATGTAGCGTGGACCGGTAGCGATCGTTGGTCCAGCGCGAGATCATGTCGCCGAGATTGACGACATAAGTGCCGGGCAACGGATCGGCATGGATCCAGCTCCCACTGCCTTGATCCCAAACCTGCAGACCGCCGATGTCACCTTGGCGCAGCAAGGTCAGACCGCCGAAATCGGTATGGGCGCCGGCGCCTTTTTGCGCCGGATTGCCATGGGCCGGTTGCGGCGGATAGTGCAACAGGCGAACGGTCGCCATGACATCGCTGGTATAACCGTCAAAAAAGTTTTCGGGCAGATCGAGCGAAAGCGCCATGCCGCGCATCATCGTGGCTGAAAGGTCGAACATGATGTCGCGATAGGCCTCCATCACAGGCCGGAAACGCGGCCGCTGCGACGGCCATTGATTGGGGCCGTGATTGAACATGCCGGCGACAACCCGTGGATCGTCCGGTCCATGTTCCGGGCCGATGTAATAACCTTCCTTCAGATCGGGCGGAGTTCCGGGCTCCAAGGTCTGTCCTTGAAGCGGCTCATAGCCGCGATTGGCTTTGGACTTGGCCTTGTCGACTTCGGCTTTCTGTTCGGCCGGTAACGCGAAAAACGTCGCAGCCTCGGCGAAGACGTCGGCGATCAGGTCTTCTGGAACACCGTGATTGGTGATGTAGAAAAAACCTTTGTCGAGGCAAGCCGCGCGCAGCTCGGCGCCAACCGCCTTGCGGTCGGCGAAATTCGCGCTGAACAAGTCACTGATGTCGATGACCGGCAGAGCTGCGGTGGAAACACGCGCTGCTTCGAGGGTTGCCGTCATGTGCACCTCCGCTGGAACCGTGCGTCTGCGACGCGCAGATCGGGTGTGTACAAGCAAACATGATGCCAAAGTTGGTTTCGCACCATGCCTCGGCGAGCGAAATGCTAGCCTCGTGCTTTTTCCTACATGGTGTCGGGATTGACGATGCGACCGTTGCGTCCGAATGGATAGTCGGTGCCGGGCATGTCGTCTTGATCACGGCAAGCGGTAACAACTTCCGTTATACGTGGATGCGCACGCAGTGGCTCCGTTTCGTCGACCTCATTGCTTCGAATTATATAGCAATTTCAATCGCATAGATGTTCTAGGGTTTGTTCCGACGGCGCCAGCAATTGTGTAATAAAATCAAATACGCAAACGAACGTCAGCCGTCGCTGCGATAGAACTTGGTCACGCCGATCGTGCGGATCGCCTCCGCCAGCGCATAGCCCTGTGCCGTCAGCATCGGTGGTTCAATATGACATGGCTGCTCAAAAACTGATCTCCGACTTCTCCGACATCCTTCCGCTTACGAAGCCAAACAAGTGCTCTGTTTCGATCTCGTCGGCGCGGAATGGGTTCCCTCTACCAAAGCCAGAACGAGCTGGTCTTTGTCCACAAGTCAGGGCGGTGGGAAGGCGCGAAAGGGCCATGACGGCTGCGCCATGTAACTATTCATTACACTCAAGCGAATTTAGTTTAGAAGTGCGAGCATCGCCGACCCTGCAGCCTCCGTCGGTGCGACCGCCCTACTGGAGGACGTGCTGTGACTGTTTGGCGTAACTTGGTCGTGCTGCGTTCGTATTTGACCTCGATCGAGAAACAATAGCGCGCGGGTTGATCCAAGCATCGTGCGCATATTCGTTGCCAGCTCAGCAGACCGCCTGAGCCCAGTCGGAACAACAAGTTTCGTTTCTGGTACGGTGAGCCGCCGATTCGCCGGCCGCTGGAGGGCGGAAACGGACCAGCCGTTCTCGATCGTCCAACACACGGCAGCGATCAATCCGGGTAACAGCGGAGGATCGCTGTTGAATGTTTGTGGCGAGGTTGTTGGGGTCAATACCCAGCGCGAAATCCAGGTGATAATGGGCCTGTTCGGCATACCTCTGGTTTCGGATCCAATCCAAGGTGTATTTTTTTTGGGGGGCGTCGATGCGCTGCTGACGCGTCTAGCCAAGATCGATCAGGCCACGATCCGCGCATCCGCCCCGTGCCTCGGTTATTCTCAACGGCTGCCGAACTGGGGGCTGATTTTCGCTCTGGTGATTGCCGTCATGTCTGCCACAGGTGTAGCCGCGGCACTGATCCTCCGGCCAAAGCCGATCGTGAATCTATATATACGCTGTGGGAAGATGGTGGAGAACTGTATCGAAGCCGTGCGGCGTGCGCTCTCCGGTCTCGATCGGAAAGTGTAGAAAGGTCGCTTTATCGCAAACTGTCCATTGAGTCCTTTAGGAGTCTCGATCAGGACGCGAGCGAACTTTCGATATTTTGTGAACAGCGACGCTAATCATTAGTTTGATTGATTCGGTTTACGCTTTGACGGGCGTTAGCTTTGCGAAGTTCCATCAAGTCATGGAAAATCCGTATCAGCTCGGGCCAGCAGAACACCCTCAGATTTTTGCATCAATCATTTTGTGGGTGTGCCTCAATAGCGCTAGCTGCCACGTTTGCGATTTCAACGGTCGGATCACAGATCGATCTCGATCTCGCCGCCAGCGTCCGCGGCACGTGAGCAGCAGAGTATCATCTTTTTCTCTCGTTCCTTTTTGCTCAAAACATGATCGCGATGCTCGACCTCGCCGCTCAGCACCTTCGCCGCGCAGACGCCGCAGATTCCGTCGGAGCATTTAGTATCCACCGCGATGCCGCGTTCGGCCAGAACGTCGGTCGCCCGCTTGTCGGCTGGAATTTCGATGCGCTTGCCGCTCCGTGCTAGCTTCAGCACGAATGGCTCGTTGACGTAATCCGGCAGTTCCGGAACGGTGAAATATTCGCGGTGCAGCGCTTCTTCCGGCCAGCCTTTGGCAGTGGCGACCGCAAAAAGCCCATCCATGTAGCGCGGCGAGCCGCAGGTATAGAGATGGTACCCTTCGCAAAAGGACGGCAGCAAAGCGTCGAAGTCTGCGCGCGCGCCTTCATCCTTCATGTGCCAGCGGACACGGTTGTGCCACGGCACCTTCGACAAGTCGGACATGAAGGCGGCTGATGGCCGGTTGCGGGCGCTGTAATGCAGCTCGAAATCGCGGCCCTGTTCGTGCAGCCGGTGCGCCATGGTCAGCATTGGCGTAATGCCGATTCCACCCGCAAACAGGAACGATTTCATCGCCGTCTCGTCGAGTGGAAAGTGGTTGCGGGGCGGCGAGATGAACACACGCCGGCCTTCGCGGAACGCACGCAGCATCAGGATCGAGCCACCCCGACCCTGTGGCTCACGCTGAACGCCCAGAACGTATTTTGAATTGTCGGCCGGATTGCCAGCAAGGCTGTATTGTCGCAGATATTCCGGCGCGATCACAACGTCGACGTGGGAGCCAGCATCGAATCTCGGGAGTTCGCCGCCATTGGCCGCAACGAACTCGAAACGCGCGATATCTTCGGCCATGTCTTCACGCCGTTTCAGGATAACGGGGAAGACCGGAGGCGGACCATCCGGCATCTTGAATTGTGGCACGAGGTTTGCGGTCTCACCACGCGCAATCTTGGCCTTGTGTTCGATCGGTGTCAGCAGGGAACGATAACGCTCAATGCCGGCTTCACGATTGACCGGGAATGAAACCGGGTACGGCGGTGGCATCACGTCGGCGGGATAAACGGCGAGCGTCTGGTCCTCGTATTTTAGATCGAGGTCACGATTGAGGCCACGCGTATGCGTTGCCTTGGCGCGCTTGTGCTGTCCAGTTGAACGGTCGAGCTCGATATCCCACCACCACTTCTTGACCGGATTGATGCCGCCGCGCCCGAGCTTGTCGTCCAGCCAGGCGATCCAACGCGCCGCCTTCGGAAAGCGCATCGCGAGCCAGCGAAAGGCAGCCTCCGAAAACAGCCCTTCGAGATTCCACGGGCATGTCTTCATGCAGCGGCCGCACATGGCGCCGCCCTGATTGGTGATCCGGTAGCGCGCACATTTTTCGGCATCCGACTTCCAGATTTCGTAGCCGTTATACATCAGCTTCGGACCAGCGGTGATCGCGCCGGACGGACATTCGCGCGCACACTTGTTGCAGTTGTTGCAGAAGGTCTGCAGGCCGAAGTCAAGCGGCTTGTCGTAGGTGAACGGGAGGTCCGTCGTCACCACGCCCGATTTGAGCCGCGGGCCTAGATACGGATTGAGGATTACTTCGCCGATGCGCGAGACTTCGCCCAGTCCCGACAGCAGGAGCAGCGGCGGCTGGAGCACGTCGCCGTCGAGAACGGTGTGCGCACGTGCCGAATAGCCGAGCCTGCGAATTTGCTCGGCGATGACACCACCTAACAGCGAAAAGCGCAGATAGGCGCGCATGCTCTGCGCCACCGAAATCCAGTCATCGCCGCTCGCACCCTCGAAGGTCTCATGCCCTTGATCATAGAGCATCGACACCGCGTTCTTGTGATATGGCTTCATCTCGTTGCCGGCAGCATCGTGACTGTAATAGACCCAGTCCGGACAACGCGAGAGCCCGACCGCATCGGTCGCCATGTAATAGGATGCGGCCTTCACGTTCGCGGCATTGCGAGCGGGATCGGAAACGGATGGTGAGATCGCGCCTCGTGCCTCGCCGAATTGCAGCAGCAGCAGCGCGCCCAGCGCGCGCCGGGCGCAGGCGCCGATCGCGGACTTCTGTACATAGAAGCCGCCCTTGGCGTTGTTCTGCATTTCCTTGCCCATGTCGCCGAACACAGCGCGGGCGAAGAAGTCGGCGCGCTTCGGGAAACGCGGGACGCGCGGTTCGTCGATAAATGTCGTGGTCTCGTCTCGCCGCTTGAGCTTTTCGAATGGATAGGCACCAAGATGAAACGGGCGGCTGTGATAGGGCACACGGTTGAACGCATTCTTGACGGTGCCCTTGCCGAGCCACCAGGCCGGGCCGTGGCTCCTGAGCCGGTCCGAAAGTTTCTGTGACGCCAGCGGCTGGTCAGGTGCGAGCGCCAGCGTCGTGGTCACGGCGGCGAGGCCGAAGCGGCTCCCGACGTAAGGGTTTTCGATTGCCTGGCCGTCCGCATTCACGCGCGCGAGTCCGGCCATGACCGCAAGCTTGTTCAGATCGACGTCGCTGCTGGTCACCGTATGTGCGCGGGCTTCATAGCCAAGTAGGCGGATATAGCTCGAGAGCAGGATTGCCGTGTTGGCGGCGAGCAGTCCGGCCCGTTGTGCCTGACTATCCGAAAGCCATTCGGTCCCCGGCTCCGACGGTGCGGGGTCGCGCGTGTATTCCACCAGGAAGACCAGAGCATGAGTGTGATGAGGTATTGGACCTAGCATTTTGCGCGCGGATTCGAGCACGTCCGCATAGATGACATCGATGCCCGCGGCGAAGGTCTTGGGCTGTCCTTTCTCCAGTTCGGCTACCAGGGCTGGCAGGCCGGGATTGCGGATCGGGGTGTCGAGCAGCACTTCCGGCGGCAGAGCGGCGACGCCGACCATGGTGGCGTCGTAATAATAGCCGGCGGCCTTCAGATGGTTGCTGCGCTCCTGCGGATCGTCGGGAATCTCGGACTTCAGCGCCGTTACCGATCCGTCACGCACGACGTCGAACATGCCGATGTAGCGGGTCATCGCATTGACAAGCGATTCCGGATTGCCGGCTTCGACGAAGGATACGGCCTGCATGGCAGGCACATCGCCAAGTCTCGGCTGTGCCTGCGATCGGCGCAGCCGTTCCAGCGGATATGGGCCGAGATGAACCGGACGGTCTTTGTAGGAGAATAGCTTCATTGTTGCGGTTTGAATCCCGACGCCTTCACTGCAGGTGCCCAGCGCGCGCTGTCCGCGTCGCGGAACGCGGCCAGTTGCTCAGGGGACGATGTTTGCGGGACCATGTTGAGGCGCAGAACCTTTGCCCTGGTGTCTGCGTCCGACAGACCATCAACGATGATCTCGTTGAGCCGTTTGACCGTTTCGGCCGGCGTCTTGGCAGGCGCATAAATCGCATACCATCCCTGGCCTTCGGCGCTAATTCCCGCCTCCTTCATGGTCGGGACATCAGGCAAAAGTGGAGAGCGATCATTACCCGATGTCGCAATCACCCGCGCCTTGCCCCCGCGATGCAGTTCCAGGGCGTCACCAAGCGGAACGACAGCGATAGGAATCTGTCCACCGAGCAAGTCGGTCATGACCGCTCCGGACCCGCGATAACTGACATGTTTGAGACCCAACCCAGTGCTGGTTGCGACCATGACCGCAAAGAAGTGACCAAGGCCGCCCGCGCCGGGCGAGCCGTAATTGGCGTGCGACGGATTGGCCTTCGCCCAGGCGATCAGCTCTTTAACAGTCTTGATATCGTTCTTTGACGAAACGGCGAGCGCGACGTCGAAGGTGGCGATCAGCGAAACCGGTGTGAGATCGCGCACAGGATCATATTCGAGATTGGAGTAGGAATGCGGATAGATGGAGACGGGCGGATTGGGCGTGAACAATAGCGTCATTCCGTCGGGCTCCGCGCTCACCACGGCCTTGGTGCCGAGCCGGCCGGCGGCACCTGTGCGGTTTTCGACAATCACGGGCATCGACAGCCCCGTGCTCAGCTTGTCGGCCACGATACGTGCCATAGCATCGCCGCCACTTCCGGCGGCAAAACCGTATATGACCCGCACTGTGTTTTGGTTTTGCGCGCCTACGTCCGGTGCAACTGCCGCCCCCAGCAAGACCACCGCGCCTTTCAGAACTGATCGTCGACTTGGACGTTCAACCCGCATTGCATCCTCCCACGCGTTGTCGCTCCGCCTTTTCGCGACGGTTGGGTCAATAGTGACTTCACAACTGGATCGAGGAAAAGCAGAATAGACCATAGGTCCGAACAGTGGACCAGAAACCGGAACCATCGAATCTGGCCTTTGGAGCAGCCTATGGCTGGAACACAGACACCGCAGACCGTTCATGCGCTCGAACGGGGGCTTTCACTGCTTGCAGCCATCAACAAATTTTCGCCGGCGAGCCTTTCAATGCTGGTCGACGCCACGGATCTTCCGAAAGCGACAATTGTTCGTCTGCTTCATACGCTCAGAGCGGCGGGTTATGTCGAGCGTGCGGAGAACAAGGGCTATCGGTTACTGCCCCGGGTCCGAGATCTGTTCAGTTCGGTCGACCGTGAGAGCGCACCCACGCAGATCATTCGCCGTATGCTCAACGACTTTGCGACCATCGTGAAATGGCCGGCGGAATTGATGGTCCGGGAAGGCGCAACTATGGTCATTGAGGTGTCAAACCGCGACAGCGCGCCGATCAATTTGCGGCGATTCGAACATGTGCGATTTCCGCTTCTGCACTCCGCTTCGGGTATCGCACTCCTCGCATGGTCGAAACCGCGGCAGCGCGAGGACATCATCCGCTCCGCCCTGTTGCAGGAAAAGTCGTCGGAGCGAGCCGATGTTGCGAAAACCACTCGGCGCAAGATTTCCGAAGCGCTCGCGCGTGGCTACGGTGTTCAAGACTATAACACACCGATCGAGGGAACGAGGGCGATTTCGGTGCCCGTGTTCTCGGGCGACACGGCGGTTGCCGCGATGGTGCTGATTTTCCTTCGTGATGCGCTGCCGCAAAGCCAGGTCGACAATGTTCTGGTGCCGAAGTTGCGAGAGGTGTCGGGCAAGATCGGCCTGCAATATTCCGGGGCGCAGCAATAAGTCGGTCCCCAAACGATGCATTGCCATCATGAATGCGAGCGCGCCTTGTTTTGTTCGCGGAGAATTATGGTCGCAGGGTGGGTGGGGCAACCAAGGGCCGCGGAACGCAACTGCGGCAGAGCCAAGCATCCGAAAGACGCGAACGCTCGCTACCCTCAGGAAATCCGCATCCGAGTGTCCCACATCTTCTGATTAGCTGTAGTTGCTCATTTTGTGGCGGTAACAGCAATACGCGCAAATATTGCGTCCAGATCGCGGCGCAGGGCGTTCTTGTTGTAATCGGCTGTGTCGCGGCGTTGATGTTAGCTGCACGGTTTCTCGGCTGGCGTCATCCTGATCCAGCGGCGACAGGGTGAGGCTGCTCATTGTGTGAAGCGAATACTGCTCAATGTCGATTTGTGACACTGGCTGTTGTGGAAACGTGGGACGCGGTGGTCAGAGCGCTGGTATTCTGACCAGACGTTTCCGCTTTATTCGCCAGCACTGCGTTCCGCTGACGCAATTGTATTGACGAGAAGCATCGTCACCGTCATCGGACCCACTCCGCCGGGCACCGGCGTGATGTAAGATGCTTTTTGGCGAACGCCTTCGAAATCAACGTCTCCGACCAGCTTGCCATCGGACAAACGGTTGATGCCGACGTCGATAACTACCGCCCCGGTTTTCACCATCTGCGGCAGGATCAGGTTCGGCTTTCCCGCCGCCACGACCAGGATATCCGCCAGGATCGTGAATTGTGCGAGATCACGTGTTTTGGCGTGACAGATGCAAACGGTCGCATCGCGCTGCATCAGCATGAGCGCCATGGGCTTGCCGACAATATTGCTGGCGCCGACAACGACCACGTTCTTGCCCTCGACCGAGATGCCTTCGTATTCGAGCATTTTCACGACGCCATAAGGCGTGCAGGGAGGGAAGACGGTGTCGCCGACCACGAGCCCGCCCACATTGTAGAGGTGAAAGCCATCGACGTCCTTGTTGGCGGAAATCGCCCGAAGCACCTGGCTGGTGGCGAACTGCGGCGGCAGCGGCAGCTGCACGAGAATGCCGTGGATAGTCGGATCAGCATTCAGTTCTTCGATGGTCGACAACACTGTGTCAGGCGCGACGTCCGTTGCGAAATCGTATCGGACGGAATGGATGCCGACGTCTGCGCAAGCACGAATCTTGTTGCGCACATAGACCGCGGAGGCGGCATTGTCTCCCACAAGAATCACCGCCAGTCCCGGCTGCACCCCGCGGGTGGCGAGTGCCGCTACCCGCTCTTTGCACTCCGTGCGAATGGCCGTAGCGACAGCGATGCCATCGATGATCTTTGCGGTCCGGGCAAGCATGGTAGGGTGTGATCCGTCTAAATCCGCTGTGGTGCTGCGTTTTCCAGAACAACCATGCCGGCTCCCGTCATCGAGGCCGGCGCGTGATAATGCTTGTGAACAAGCCTAACGCGCGAGTTCATCGCCGCTCGCATCACCAGCCATATCATCAGCTCCGCGCCTTCCGATCCGAACTGCTCCAGGCAATCATGCAGGCTTATGCCACACGATACGGTCCGAGATCAGACCGGGAATCAGAACAAGTGTCGTCATCTATCCGTCGCCACGTGGGCGGTGCGTACCCGGTATTTGGTGCAGAGCTCAGGCTGGCGTGAATACATTCCAGCTTCGATTCTAGGTGGAAAGTCCTAAAACACGGTTGATTGCATGCTTGATGTATGCACGATCTGGTTTGGTGTCAACTATGTGGCTGTCCCCTGGCGTGTTCGGTGCCACTTTGGAGATACGGATTTTCCGGTCAATCGGCCATTTGCGGGTGGGCGAGTGCTTGCCGGATGGTGCGTTCTTCCCGCTATGTATACAATGCGCATAACTGGCATCTGTCGCGCGATCGGATGGAAAGCCTGCCCGGTGCCTTTGATCGCGCCTTCAGGGAGGCAGAGCGACATGGAACAGATTTCCCACAAGACACATACGATGCGGGCAATCATCGAGCTGCGGCAGCGGATATTCAGCGGCGCGCTCCCCGGCGGGACTCGACTGTTCGAGGTGCCGTTGGCGGAAGATCTCGGCATTTCACGGACGCCCGTGCGGGAGGCGATGTCGCGTCTGGCGGAGGAGGGGTTGCTCGACCGCGCGCGGGGCGGTGGATTTATCGTGCGCAGCTTCCGCTTTGCCGATGTGATCGATGCGATCGAGCTGCGTGGTGTACTGGAGGGGACGGCTGCGCGGCTGGCCGCCGAACGCGGTGTGGAGCCGCTCAATCTGGCGCGAATTCGGCAGACCCTGGAAGCGATTGATCGCTGCTTTGGCGCGGCCGGCGATATCGATCTCGATGCATATTCTGAGCTGAACGCCCAGTTTCACGACGAACTGGCGGCGCTCGCCGGCAGTGAGTTGGTAAGGCGGGAGGTCGAGCGTGTGAAGCGGCTGCCATTTGCTTCGCCGTCCGCCTTCCTGCCGGACAGAGCCTATATCGCAACCTTCCGCCGCACTCTGCCCTCCCAGCATGAGCAGCATTGGGCAATCCTTGCAGCTATCGAGGCCAGGGAAGGGATGCGAGCCGAGGCCCTTGCGCGCGAACATGCGCGCGCCGCGCGGGCCAATCTCGAACATGTCATTGCCGAACATCGCGGTCTCATTGACCGGCTGCCAGGAATGGCGCTCGTCGTCGGCTGAGCGGCTCGCCCTCTGTAGTCATCGTTCCCGAAGCTGACGGGCAGCGCTCGTCGGCACGCTTGTGCTCTTGCTGTTGACATTGCTTCTGTCAACATGATGTATACACGAAATCTCGGTGGGAGGAGCAATCATGACAAAAAAATCCAGTCTACAGGCCATAATTGACGAGCGCGGAACCATTGTTCCGGTGTTGCGTAATTCCAAAATTGGAATTTATGTATACCCAGTAGTCGCAACGGAGTTCACGAACTGGCGTGACGAGCAGCGCGCCTGGCGCGATTCCGCAGTCCTGTTTGACCAGTCGCATCACATGGACGAGCTCGTGGTCGAGGGCCCCGATGCGGCAAAATTCCTGCAAGGGCTCGCAATCAACAGCTTCGCCAATTTCGGCACCAGCCGTGCCAAGCATTATGTGCCGGTTTCGCCCGACGGCTTTGTCATCGGCGACATGATCATCTTCCGCGAGGACGAGAGCAAATTCGTCCTCGTTGGCCGCGCGCCGACCGCGAACTGGCTGCGTTATAATGCCTCGCTCGGCAAACATGACGTGAAGCTGACCCACGATCCGCGTTCGCCCTCGCGGCCGGACGGCAAGAAAGTGGATCGCATCCATTACCGCTTCCAGATCCAGGGGCCGGACGCGCCGAAGATCTTCGAGAAGCTGCATGGCGGACCGGTGCCGGACATCAAGTTCTTCCATGTGGACTGGATCAACATTGCCGGGCGCAAGGTGCGTGCATTGCGCCACGGTATGGCCGGCGCGCCGGGGCTGGAAATCTGGGGCCCCTACGCAGAGAAGGACGAGATCCGTGACGCCATCCTCAAGGCGGCCGCGGCGGCCGGGTCGGATTTGTATCAGGTCGGCTCGCGTGCCTACTCAACCAACACGCTGGAATCGGGCTGGATTCCGTCGCCGCTGCCTGCGATCTATTCCGGCGACGCGCTGAAGGGGTATCGCGAGTGGCTCACCGCTGACAGTTATGAGGCGACCGGCTCGATCGGCGGCAGCTTCGTCTCTGACGATATCCGTGACTATTACACCACGCCCTACGAGCTCGGGTACGGCATCTACATCAAGTTCGACCACGATTTCGTCGGCCGCAACGCGCTGGAGAAGATGAAGGACAAGCCCCACCGCAAGAAGGTAACCTTCGAGTGGCACGCTGATGACTTGATGAATGTCATTGCTTCTTCCTTCCGGCCCGGGGAGATGGCCGCCAAGTGGATCGATTTCCCGCAGCCTAACTATGCGTCCTCCAGCTTTGACAAAGTTATGCGCGGCGACAAAGTCGTGGGCCTCTCCATGTTCAACGGCTACAGCTACAACGAGCGCTGCATGCTCTCGCTTGGCATCGTCGATCCGGACGTGAAGGAGGGGGACATCCTGACGCTCGTCTGGGGCGAGCCGGACGGTGGCACCCAGAAGACGTCCACCGAACGGCACAAGCAGGCCGAGATCCGCGTACGCGTTTCGCCGACGCCTTATGCCCGCGAAGCGCGCGAGAACTACGCAGAAAGCTGGCGCACGAAGAAGGAATCCTGACGTTAAAGGAAGGAATCCTGACGGTGAAAGCGGGAATCTAACGATTATTGTCGAAAGACCCTCTTCCTTTGCACAGACAAAGATGCGCGGCGGCATTCTCGCTGCCGCGCACATCGCTCAAAAAGCGGCCTGATCCAAATGGCGCTTTAAAGTGTCGGCGGGCACGACCTTCCGGCCCTGAGCTCGCCAATGAGCGCCGTCGCCAAGCCGACGTTGGCGCGATGTTGCGCACTCCCGACCTACGAAATCGTCCTGCAAAACCGATCGCAGGCAATGGGCAGCCGGCGCTTCAGATAGGTGGGCGAGTGCCTTTATGTATACCAAACCACCATTCTGTATCCAGATTTGATCCGCATGGATGCTTCATCTTGGGGCGGAGATGGGCAAAATCCCAAAAAAAATCCTACTTTTGATCTCGATACAGGAATAGGCTTTCTTTGGCGTCCGGTTAAATGTATACATGTGCTATACAGAAAGAGGTTTGGAGGAGCCCCCGTGGCGTTCGCGGATATTTTGAGACGGCAGGCCGATACCAGCGGAGGCGGCGGTAGCGGCCTCGGGAAAATCCTGAGCGGTTATTCGATCGAGGTCATGCCGCGGACCGCCGCCAAGGTGGAGCGCTTTGCCGATCTCCTGCCGCGCGGCACGCGTGTCTACATCGCCCATATCGAGGGCACGCCGATCGCCGACATGGTGACCACGGCTCGGCGCCTGCGCGATGAAGGTTATGCGGCCATGCCGCATGTCCCCGCCAGGATCATCAAAGACACCGCCACGCTGGAAGACTGGGTGCGGCAATATCGGGACGAGGCCGGTGTAGAAGAGGCGCTGCTTCTCGCTGGCGGACCGCGGGAGCCGCATGGAGACTTGCACAGTGCGATGCAGCTCTTGGAGACGGGGCTCTTCGACAAATACGGTTTCCGCCGCCTGCATGTGGCCGGGCATCCGGAAGGCAATCGCGACATCGATCCTGATGGCTCGTCGCGTCAGGCGGATGAGGCGCTGCTCTGGAAGCAATCCTTTTCAGAACGCACCGATGCCGACATGGCCATCGTGACGCAATTCTTCTTTGACGCAAAGCCGGTCATCCGCTGGTCGGAACGCTTGCATGCGCTTGGAATCACGCTGCCAATTCATGTCGGCGTAGCCGGCCCGACCAAATTGCAGACGCTGATCAAATTCGCGATCGCCTGCGGCGTGGGACCCTCGCTGAAGGTGCTACAGAAGCGTGCCATGGACCTCACCAAGCTGATGACGCCCTATGAGCCATTCGATGTGCTCGGCGAGCTTGCGGCGTATCGCGAGGCGCATCCAAACAGCATGATCGAGCAGGTCCATATTTTCCCGCTGGGCGGGATCACGGCGAGTGCCAAATGGGCCAACACACAGAGCAATGCTGTCGCGGAGGCAGGTGTCGCGTAAGCTGGCTTTAGAGTGTGTCCGCAACGAAAACTGCTGGCCTGCCGTCAGATGAGTCTTGTCGTGCAGCGATGCTGCTACGTACCGCGGTAGAGGCTAGAGCATTTTCGAGCGAAGTGGCTACCGGTTCGCGCGAAGAAAATGCGTCAAAACATAAGCTAGAGCCCGGCTTTGATTCCATCAAAGCCGGGCTCTAGGATCGCCCATCACAAAGCGATCCGCGATGATCCTATCGCAGCCCCAGCGCGCGCACAGCCAATGCCGCTGCCGATGTCCGGTTCTCGACCCCGAGCTTGGCATAGATTTGTTCAAGGTGCTTGTTCACCGTCCGCGGGCTGAGCGTCAGAATGTCGGCGATGTCACGGTTGGATTTGCCTCTGGCAATCCACAGCAGGACCTCGCTTTCGCGATGCGTCAGCATCAGCTTGTTACGAAGCACTGTCTGATCGCTGGTACCGTTTCCTTCCACCAGCCTGAACAGGATCTCATCGGGGCCGATCTGGCCAATGTAGGACAACTCGAGAGAGCCGGCCGTTTGATCGTGCTGAAGTTTGATCGTATCGGTCGATGACGGCGCTCCGCCGCTCGTGCGTTGTCGCAACCATTCCTGAATATCCTGCGGAAATATGAATGTCTCCGAATCAAAACCTCTGAAGGCCGCGTTCAGGAGCTTCACCGCTTGCGGCGTGCACCAGAGCACATGACCGGTGCGATTGATTGCGAGAAGGAAGCGACCGAAAGCATCGAGAGCCGTTCTCGCACTATGTGTCATTCTGGCATTGGCCAGATGAACGCGGATGCGGGCCAACAACTCGTCCGGAATGATGGGCTTGGTCACATAGTCAACCCCACCGGCTTCGAGCCCTTTCACGATATCATCCGTATCGCTGAGGCCAGTCATGAAAATGACAGGGACATGTGTGAGCGTTTTGTTGCGCTTGAGTTCGCGGCATGTTTCGAAGCCATCTCGGCCTGGCATAATGGCATCCATCAGAACAATGTCAGGCGTGACCCGTTCAATCATGGAAAGCGCCTGATCGCCGTCGCGCGCAATCAGAACGGTCATCTCGGCCTGTTCGAGCGCGTCCGTCAGCATCCTCAATGTGTCTGGCGAATCGTCGACAACAAGCACGATATCGCGCGGCTCCCGTTTAGACATGCGTGCTGCGAAGCGCCTCCAGCATTGTCGCCAATCGTTTCGGGTCAAAGCTGTCCGCAATCGCCCTCATTTGGACGACAAAAGCCTGATGAGCCGGCGAGTTGCTTTCGATCTCGGTAAGTTTCTCCTGGATGCCACGGATATGACCGATCTGTGCAAGATGCATCAGGTCGTCGATGTCCCGAATTGCCAGGGCAGGGGTCAGGGGCTGTACTGGGGGGATTCGGGGTCGTGGCGGGCCACTCTCTGAATCATAAGTCCATTCGATATCGAGTAGCGTGTGAATTTTCTCGAGCAATTGCCGCAGGTCGAAAGGTTTCATCAGATAATCGTCATGCAATCTGTTGGGGCCAACGTCATGCGCTTTATCGATCGCATTGGCGGACAGCATGATGATCGCAGCTCGTTCTCCGGCCGATTGACGGAGGCGTCTGGCGACCTCCCAGCCGTCCATCTCCGGCATAAAGATGTCGAGAAGAATGAGGTTTGGCTTGTGTTTGTTGGCAAGGGTCATGCAATCCTTGCCACTTGCGGCCGTGATCACGATGAAATCCAGCGGAGCCAGCAATTCGCGAACGAGGTCGCGTTGTGTGCTGTTGTCATCCACCACAAGAACGGTCTGCCTTGCGCCGATGTAACCGCGGACGGCGTTTTCCTTTGTCGGCGCCGTGCGGGGACGGGCGACTTCGGACAGGAATAATTTGACGCGAAACGTGGTGCCCCTGTTGATCTCGCTCTGCACCGTAATTTGTCCGCCCATGGTCTCGGTCAGGAGCTTTGTAATTGTCAGTCCAAGGCCCGTCCCGATAATCCCTCGCGCGCGCACCGTCTCAGTGCGTGCGAACGGCTGGAAGATGCGGTCGATATCCTTGGCGCCGATGCCGATACCCGTATCTTCAATCTCGAACTCGGCAACCTGTGAACGGTAGCTAGCGCGAAACGTGACCTGACCGGCCTCCGTGAACTTGATCGCGTTCGACAGCAGATTGATCAGAATCTGGCGTAACCGGTTTTCGTCAGTAAAAACCGCGACCGGCAACCGCCCGGACGCTGCGAAATGGAATTCTATTCCCTTAGCAATCGCCTGCAGGCGGAACATGTCGACCAGTTGATCGATGAATTCGGGCAGGCGCACCTCGTTGCGATTGAGTTGAAAGCGTCCTGCCTCGATCTTGGAAATGTCCAGCAATCCATCGATCAGTCCTGAAAGATGCTCGGCGCTGCGACGCACGACCCTGATGCCG
The DNA here is from genome assembly GCF_002119765.1 of Pseudorhodoplanes sinuspersici. Lineage (NCBI taxonomy): Bacteria > Pseudomonadati > Pseudomonadota > Alphaproteobacteria > Hyphomicrobiales > Pseudorhodoplanes > Pseudorhodoplanes sinuspersici. The sequence continues at coordinate 5,882,729 of NZ_CP021112.1, read as the reverse complement.
TCGAGCCGCCGTGTCGGCATGTCCGGATCGCGCTCGAGGATCTGTGCGTAGCCGAGAATAGCATTCAGCGGCGTGCGTAACTCGTGGCTCAAGCCGACCACATATCGGCTTTTGGCTTTGCTGGCGGCTTCGGCAATTTCCTTCGCCTTTTGCAGTTTGGCGTCGGTGCGTTTATGCGCTTCGATTTCCCGCATCAGAAGGTCTGTCTGGCGGCGGGATTCTTCTTCCGCCACCCTGCGACTTTCATGGGCCAGAACAAACAGCCATGCGGCGATGCCGCCGATGATCGTGAGGATGAAGAAAATCGTCCACAGCGTCGATCTCAGGACGCTCTTGTTGACGATGGAATCGAAGGAAACCTGAAAATAGACGAACAGAAGAACGGTCGCGATCACGCCGGCAAACAATGACAAAACGCCGAGGAAATGCGCCACGTCGGAACCCAGTGGCCGCGTTATCCAACTGGGTAAGGCTTTTCCGACAACGCCAACGATTTGCCTGGAAATCCGCGCGTCCGGCTTGCAGCAGTCGCGGCAGCGGGTCTCAAGCGAACAGCATAGCGAGCAGATGGCGCCCGAATACGCCGGGCATTGCGCCATATCCTCCGGCTCGAAGTGATGTTCGCAAATCGAGCAGGGGATGGTCGGGCTTTGTCCCCAGTTCTGCCAGGGATTGCGCGCGATGTAATATTTTCCCTTGGTGACAAAGGCGATGACGGGTGCTGCCACAAAAGCGACGGCCAGCGTGAGAAATGCCGGCAGCGCTTGTAGCGTCGTGCCAAACAGCCCGGAAAAGGCGGCTATCCCAGCAAGGGTCGCGAGCACCATCGAACCGACACCGACCGGATTGATGTCGTAGAGATGAGCGCGTTTGAATTCGATTCCGGGAGGGCTCAGTCCCAGTGGCTTGTTGATTACAAGATCGGCCACCAGCGCGCCGACCCATGCCACGGCGAGAATCGAATAGAGACCGAGAATGTGCTCCAGCGCCTTGAAGATGCCGAGCTCCATCAGCATCAGCGCGATCGTGACATTGAAAACGAGCCAGACGACACGGCCGGGATGGCTGTGGGTCAGGCGAGAGAAGAAATTGGACCAGGCGATCGATCCTGCATAGGCATTGGTGACGTTGATCTTGATCTGGGAAATGATCACGAATGCGCCCGTAAAAGCGAGGGCGAGTGCTGGCGACGAGAAGACATATTGGAACGCGACCAGATACATCTGCGTCGGTTCGGCGGCCTTGTCCGGCGGCACAAGGTGCTGGACCGCCAGGAAAGCCAGGAAAGATCCTGCCAGCATTTTCAGCATGCCGGGAATGATCCAGCCTGGCCCGGCGGACAGACAGGCGCCCCACCAACCCAATCGCCGGCTTTTGTCGCGCGGTGGCAGAAACCGAAGAAAGTCGACCTGTTCGCCAATTTGCGCGATCAGCGAAAAAACAACCGTCGTTGCCGCGCCGAACAGGATAATGTTGAACGTCCGGCCGTCCGTTTCGGAAACGCCGCCATATCGCGTCCATGCATCGAAGGATGCAACATCGGCAACGGCAATGAATGCGAATGGCAGCAGATGCAGCGCGATCCAGAACGGTTGCGTCCAGAGCTGAAACCGGCTGATAAGCGTAATGCCGTGGGTGACAAGCGGAATGACCGCGAGCGAGCTGATCACATAGCCGATAAAAAGCGGTATTCCGAAACACATCTCCAGCGCGAGCGACATAATGGCCGCTTCCAGCGCAAAGAAGATGAACGTGAAAGACGCATAGATAAGGGATGTGATCGTCGAGCCGAAATAGCCAAAACCGGCACCGCGCGTCAGCAGATCGATATCGACCCCATAAGTTGAGGCGTAATAGGTGATCGGCAAGCCGGTGAGGAAGATGATCGCGCCGACCACCAGGATGGCCAATGTGGCATTGGTAAAGCCGTAATTGACGGTAATGGCGCCGCCGATGGCCTCCAGCGCCAAAAATGAAATCGCGCCGATTGCTGTATTGGCGACGCGAAAGTTCGACCATTTCCGCGCGCTTTTGGCGGTGAAACGCAGCGCGTAGTCCTCGAGCGTCTGATTGGCGACCCACTTGTTGTAGTTGCGCCGGACACGGACAATTCTTTGTTGCGCTGTCATGGCCGATCGCTTGTTCGTTTGCGCGCAAATGCCCGCAAGCTCGGCTTGCCGTTTCCGCTCTTGCCGGTCGCTGCGCTGCTCGATTGTCCCGCGACGTCAAAATCTAGCCGGTTGTCGGCGCACTGGATTGACAAAAATCCGAGCAGCGTGCGCCGCAAAAAAATGCATGTCCCCATTGTTTGGTGCGCTCGTCCCGCTGCGACCTAGAGCCTTGGTCCACATTCAGTTTGTTACGTCATTCGGCGTAGGCGAATACGTCAATTGACGTATGCTGCATTGCAATATTCAGGCCCAGCATGACCGCCGAAAGAGTGGCTCACGCGCTCTTGGGATCGAACAACGTGGATGGGGGCGTCGCATGTCTTGGGATAAACGATCTTGGGAAAAGCAGTCTTGGGGAAAACAGCCTTTCGATTTGGAAGCTCTGTCGCGGCGGCAATTGCTCATGGGCACGGCGGCGGTATCGGCGGCCGCGCTGCTGCCGTCGGCCGCACTGGCTCAGCAATTTCCGACAGCAAAGGTGAACACCACGGGCCTGGCGGTCACCGATACGGAGGTCACAGTCGGAATTCTGCATTCTGTGACCGGCACAATGGCGATCTCGGAAACCGGCTCGGTCCAGGCCGAAAAACTCGCCATTGAGCAGATCAATGCGTCGGGTGGCGTGCTGGGCCGCAAGATCAAGTTTATCCAGGAAGACGGTGCGAGCGACTGGCCGACCTTCGCGGAAAAGGCCAAGAAGCTTCTCGTCAACGACAAGGTCGCGTCGGTGATGGGGTGCTGGACCTCGGCCTCCCGTAAGGCTGTGCTGCCCGTGTTCGAGCAATATAACGGCATGCTTTATTACCCGACCTTCTATGAAGGCCTCGAGCAGTCCAAGAACGTCATCTATACCGGTCAGGAAGCAACCCAGCAGATTATCGCCGGCCTCGACTGGGTGGCGAAGGAGAAGGGCGCCAAGACCTTCTATCTGCTCGGCTCCGACTACATCTGGCCGCGCACGTCGAACAAGATCGCCCGCAAGCATATCGAAAACTTCCTCAAGACCAAGGTGGTCGGCGAAGAATACTTCCCCCTCGGCCACACCCAGTTCAACTCCGTCATCAACAAGATCAAGCTGACCAAGCCCGATGTGATCTACGCGATCATCGTCGGCGGCTCGAACGTGGCTTTCTACAAGCAGCTCAAGGCAGCCGGCGTCGATCTCAACAAGCAGACGCTGCTCACCATTTCGGTCACCGAAGATGAGATCGACGGCATCGGCGGTGAGAACATCGCCGGCGCCTATGCCTGCATGAAATACTTCCAGTCACTCGACAATCCGAACAACAAGCAATTCGTTGGCGCCTTCAAGAAGATGTGGGGCGAGAAGACGGTGATCGGCGACGTCACCCAGGCCGCCTATCTCGGACCATGGTTGTGGAAATTGACCGTCGAAAAAGCAGGCTCGTTCGATATCGACAAGATTGCCGCCGCCTCGCCCGGTGTCGAATTCAAGGAGGCGCCGGAGGGCTACGTCAAGGTCCATGAGAATCATCATCTCTGGTCGAAGACGCGCGTCGGCCGTGCGAAAACCAATGGCCAATATGATCTGATTTTTGAGACCGCGGACTTGGTCGAGCCCGATCCATTCCCGAAGGGCTACCAATAGGCGTCGCGAACGTCCCGGCGCGAGGTCTGCCGGGACGCCTGTCTTCTTTATTGTTTCTGCAATTGCCACCGCTGCCGGCGGTGCACGCACGAGGTTGCGCGATGTTTGGCGGCTTTACGCTCGAAGAGCTTGGCTCGATCTTCGCGATGCAGGCCTTTTCCGGCCTGATCCTGTTCTCGGTCTTTCTGCTGATGGCGCTCGGACTGGCCATCATCTTCGGACAGATGGGCGTGATCAACATGGCGCACGGGGAGTTCATGATCCTCGGCGCCTACATGACCTATCTGACCTCGAATGTTTTCGAACAATACGTTCCGCTTCTTTTCAGCGCCTACTTCTTTGTTGCGATGGCCATCGCCTTCGTCGTCTCCGGCGCGCTTGGGCTTGCTGTCGAGTGGTTGTTGATACGCCGTCTCTATGCTCGTCCGCTCGATACGCTGCTGGCAACCTGGGGCTTGAGCTTGATCATGCAACAGGCCTTCCGTTCTATTTTCGGCGCGCGTGAAGTGGGCGTGCAGCTGCCGAACTGGATGATGGGTTCGCTGCCGGTGACCGACACGATCGATGTGCAGATTAACGGCCTGTTCGTGATGGGGCTGACGCTTGTTATTACCGGCATCGTCGCGCTGCTTCTGTTCCGCTCGCGCTGGGGCTTGCAGGTGCGCGCAGTGGTGACCAACCGCACCATGAGCGGCGCCGTCGGCATCGATACTCGCCGCGTCGACCGGCTCACCTTCGGTCTTGGCTGCGGCATTGCCGGCGTCGCGGGTTCCGCCTTCACCATGATTGGTTCGACGGGTCCGACCGCGGGCCAACTTTACATCGTCGATACCTTCCTGGTCGTTGTGTTCGGAGGCGCACAAAGCCTGCTCGGCACGATCGCGTCGGCGCTCACCATTTCCCAATCGCAATCGACCCTCGAATTTTTCCTGTCGGGATCGATGGCAAAGGTTCTCACCCTGCTGATCGTGATCGGCCTCCTGATGCTGCGCCCGCAGGGTCTCTTCGTCCTCAAGGTCAGAAGGTGACCGTCGTCATGCCGGCCGCAATAACAAACAAACGCAATCTCGAACTCATCGGCTTCGCTCTGATCGCTCTGTTGATCTTGGTGGTATTGCCGCTCGCCCTCGATATCTTTCGGCTCAACCTGGTCGGCAAGTATCTCACTTATGCCTTCGTTGCGGTCGGTCTCGTCCTGTGCTGGGGGCATACTGGCATCCTCAGTCTCGGGCAGGGTGTGTTCTTCGGTCTCGGCGGATATTGCATGGCGATGTTCCTCAAGCTCGAAGCATCGTCGCCCGCCAACACCAAGATCCAGTCCACGCCGGGCATTCCGGACTTCATGGACTGGAATCAGATCACGGAGCTGCCGTTCTTCTGGGTGCCGTTCAAATCGTTCCCCTTCACGCTGATCGCGGTCATCGCGGTCCCGGCTTTCTTCGCCTTCGTACTGTCGGCCGCGATGTTCAAGCGGCGCGTGGGCGGCGTCTATTTCGCCATCATCACGCAGGCGCTCGCCGCCGTGATGACCATCCTGATCATCGGCCAGCAGGGCTATACCGGCGGCATCAACGGTATCACCGACCTGCGAACGCTGCTCGGCTGGGACATCCGCACCGACGGTGCTAAATACATCCTCTACTTCGTCTGCTGTCTTTGCTTGCTCGGCACAATGTTTCTGGCTCGCTTTGTTCTGACCAGCAAACTCGGACGCATTCTGGTCGCCGTGCGCGACAAAGAGGATCGTGTCCGCTTCTCGGGATACGACGTCGCCAATTTCAAGATTTTTATTTTTTGCCTGGCGTCCGCGATCGCCGCAATAGGCGGCGCCATGTTCACGCTGCAGGTCGGGTTCATGTCGCCGTCCTTTGTCGGGATCGTGCCATCGATCGAGATGGTGATCTTTTGCGCGGTCGGCGGTCGTCATTCGCTGGTTGGCGCGGTGGTCGGCACATTGCTCGTGAACTGGGGCAAGACGCTGTTCTCCGAAAGTTTTCCGGAACTTTGGCTGTTCGCTATGGGCGGATTGTTCATCGCTGTGGTTCTGGCTTTCCCGCGCGGCCTTGCCGGCCTGGTGACCGATCAGATGATTCCGTTCATCTCCAAGCTGATGTCGCGCTCTCGCGCGGCGAGCGAGCAGGCGAACGCGCAACCGGCGCCGGCAGAGTAGGAAAGCAGCATGTCCAGCAACACCGATTTTCTACTCGCGCTCGAAGGCGTCACTGTATCGTTCGACGGCTTCAAGGCGGTCAATAATCTCAGCCTCTATGTCGATAAGGGTGAGCTGCGTGTGATTATCGGCCCGAATGGCGCCGGCAAGACCACGGTGCTCGACCTGATCTGCGGCCGCACCAAAGTGAGTGAAGGCTCGATCAAGTTCAAGGATCAGGAAATCACTGGGCTCAAGGAGCAGCAGATCGTCAGGCGCGGTATCGGTCGCAAATTCCAGACACCGTCGATCTATGAAGATCTGACCGTCTTCGAGAATCTGGAGATTTCATTCCCGCGCGGGCGCGATGTGCATGGCGCCCTATTCTGGAAGCGAACTGACGAGATTGTCGAGCGCGTGCGCGAGACGTCGCGCATGATTTTTCTGGAAAAGCATCTCGACCAGCTCGCCGAAACGCTGAGCCATGGCCAAAAGCAATGGCTCGAGATCGGCATGCTGTTGATCCAGGATCCCGAATTGCTCATGCTTGATGAGCCGGTCGCCGGCATGAGCGTGTCCGAGCGCGTTAAAACTGCAGAGTTGCTCAAGGAAATCATCAAGAACCGGTCCGTGATCGTGATCGAACACGACATGAAGTTCGTGGCGAGCATCGCCCATCATGTCACCGTGCTGCATCAGGGACAGGTGCTGGCGGAAGGCAATATGGAGGCGATCCAGGACAATCCGAAAGTCAAGGAAGTCTATCTCGGACATTGAGGAAACAGATGTTTGAAGTCCGCAATCTTTCCGCCGCCTATGGTCAAAGCACGGTGCTGCACGACATCAATATGGCGGTGAAGCCCGGAGAAATTGTCGCCGTGGTCGGCCGGAACGGCATGGGCAAATCGACATTGATGAAATCCCTGATCGGCGTGATGCCGTCGCGGTCGGGGCAGATCATGGTTGACGGCAGCGATGTGTCGGCGCTGCAAAGCCACCAGCGGGTCGCCAAGGGATTGGCCTATGTGCCGCAGGGCCGGCAGATCTTCGGCACCATGACGGTGAAGGAGAATATCGAGACCGGGCTTGTGGTCACCGGCAAGAGCGACGTGCCGCCCGAAATCTATTCGCTGTTTCCGATCCTTCGTGAATTTGAAAAGCGCCGGGGCGGCAATCTGTCCGGCGGGCAGCAGCAGCAGCTCGCAATCGCGCGGGCGCTGGCGAGCGATCCGAAAATTCTTCTCCTCGACGAGCCGACCGAAGGCATACAGCCTTCGATCATCAAGGACATCGCCAAGGTTCTCAAGGAGATCCGCGATCTCAAGAATCTCTGCATCGTCGTCTGCGAACAGGTGCTGAGTTTCGTGCTGGATGCGGCGGACCGCATTCTGGTGATGGAAAACGGCAGCATCGTCCATTCCGATACCCGCGACCGCGTCGATGAGGCCGCCATTGCGCGCTTTCTCGCGGTTTAAACCCCGTTCTCTGCTGTGCCGGCGCCAGGGGCGCGCGCCAGCCGGCGGTTCATTCTGTGTGCCTCTTTAAAAGTTCAAGTGAAGGAGCAGGAAACATGCCCAAAACCGTCGTCAAAGTCGATCTGTCGGAATCTCCCTACAAGAACGAGATGATCCATAACCGTTGGCATCCAGACATCCCGATGGTCGCGTGGGTCAAGCCGGGCGATGACTTCATTATCGAGACGTATGACTGGACCGGCGGATTCATCAAGAACAACGATTCCGCGGACGACGTGCGCGACATCGATCTTTCGATTGTGCATTTCCTCTCGGGCCCGATCGGGGTGGAAGGCGCCGAGCCCGGCGATCTTCTGGTAGTCGATCTGCTTGATGTGGGGGCGAAGCCCGAGAGCCTCTGGGGCTTCAACGGCTTTTTCTCCAAGAACAATGGCGGTGGTTTTCTCACCGATCATTTCCCGATGGCCCAGAAATCGATCTGGGATATTTCCGGCCTCTATACGCATTCGCGTCATGTGCCCGGCGTCAAGTTTGCCGGTCTGATCCATCCCGGTCTGATCGGCTGTCTGCCGGATCAGAAGCTGCTCGACACTTGGAACAAACGCGAGGTGGATTTCATCGCCACCAATCCGACGCGCGTGCCGCCGCTCGCCAATCCACCATTCCCGTCGACTGCGCATGCCGGTATGGCCAGGGGCGACGCGAAAGCCAAGGTTGCAGCCGAGGGCGCGCGGACCGTGCCGCCGCGCGAGCATGGCGGCAACTGCGACATCAAGGATCTGTCGCGCGGCTCGAAGATCTATTTCCCAGTCTATGTCAAAGGTGCCGGGCTCTCGATGGGCGATCTGCATTTCAGCCAGGGCGACGGCGAAATCACCTTCTGCGGTGCGATCGAGATGGCCGGCTGGCTGCATCTGAAGGTCGAGCTGATCAAGGATGGTGTTTCGAAATACGGCATCAAGAATCCGATCTTCAAGCCGTCGCCGATCACGCCGACCTACAACGATTATCTGATCTTCGAAGGCATCTCGGTCGATGAATGGGGCAAGCAACATTATCTCGACGTGCATATCGCCTATCGGCAGGCCTGCCTGAACGCGATCGAATATCTGACCAAGTTCGGCTACTCGAAGGCGCAGGCCTACGCCATCCTTGGTACCGCGCCGGTGCAGGGTCATATCTCGGGCGTCGTCGATATTCCGAATGCCTGCGCCACCTTGTGGTTGCCGACCGACATTTTCGATTTCGATGTCATGCCGAGCGCCGCCGGACCGATCAAGCACATCAAGGGCGGTGTCGATATTCCGATGTCGCCGGACAAGTAGCCCACATCCGCCTCATCCTTCGAGACGCGCACCTCTCGGTGCGCTCCTCAGGATGAGACGGAATGAGATGAGAGTGAAACCATGCCCATCTACGATTATCTCTGCACCAGTTGCGGTCCTTTCACGGACATGCGGCCGATGGCCGAATACGATCTCCCGCAGGCTTGCCCCGATTGCGGCGCCCTGGCGCAGAGGGTCATTCTCACGGCGCCGCATTTTTCCGGCCTGTCCTCGGAGCGGCGCGTCGCCCATGCGACCAACGAAAAGAACGCGCATGCACCGCGAACGTCTGCTCAATTCAAAGCCGAACAGGCAGACCGGCACGGCAAGGGTTGCAGTTGCTGTTCCGGCGGTAGCAAGACATTCTCGCGTTTCACCGCGCGCGGCAAAGACGGTTCAAAAAGCTTCCCGACCAGCCGGCCTTGGATGATTTCGCATTGAAGGCCTGCACGGGAATAAGAGGCGACGATTTGGCTGGTCGACACAGCAGCCGCGGACAGCTCAATGCTCCGCCTCTTCGGCCAATTTTTCGAAGTCGCGGGCGCGGCGAATTTGAACAAGCCGGTCCATGTCGTTGGTAGACGTTCCGGCCCTGCGTCGAGCGTCCTTCGCTCGTCTGCGCAGCTCCGTAGCGGTACCGTTGGAAAGCATTCCGCGGACACGCTTTACCAGTTTAACTTTTGACATATCCGCCTCCTGACACCGGTAGGAAGCCAAAATGCGTTGGGCCTGCTCAGCGACACCCTCGCCAGAGCGAAGTAACTCCAGAAACTGCAACACTGCGTCGCTCATGGTGATAGCCAACGCTGTCATGAGGGAACCGGTTCCGAGCGAGGGGTAACGGCCTCAACTAGCCGCGATATCCAAAATCTTCAAAGAAGTATGGGCCGCGGCTCGGACCATGCTTGTCGCGTGCCGAATTGCTGTTGCCGCGCGTTGCTTGTCGGGATTGGGCCCTGGCGCGAGTGAGCGCATTGCGGCAACGCGAAACAGACGGGCACTCGAGCCGCCTCTGAAATCAGACGTCGACTATCTGCTGCAACGCATAGCCATCTGGAACGCTGGCCTTGGCTCCACGTTTCATGACCGGACAATCATACGCAACAGGGAGAAAACCAGATGAAATCCATTCTGCTCGCCGGCGTTGCAGCAATAGCCATCGTTGCAGCGCCGCTCGCCAATGCACAGACGGTTGGCGTCGGCGTAGGCCCTGTCGGTGCCGGTATCGATTTTTCGCCCGAACAGCGCACCATCGTTAGGGAGTACGTGAAGCGCGAGCGCCCCGTCACTTTCCGTGAACAAGTCACTGTCGGCACAACTCTCCCGGAAGATGTTGAAATTCGCTCTGCACCGGCCGACTGGGGACCTTCGGCCTCGAAGTATCGGTATGTCTATTCGGGTGACCGAGTCTACTTCGTCGAGCCGGATAGCCGGCGCGTCGTCCATATCCTTGATTAAACGATGTGAATGCCGCCGCATCGACAGGGTGCGGCGGACTTTCGTCCAGTGGAAGATATTTCTTCTTCCGGGGTGGCCTTTCGTTTCAAGCGGAAGCGATTGGTCCTCTCAAAACGTGCGACGGGCCTCGCGCCTCACCAACGTCGAAGGTATTGCGCGAGCAAGCCGCACGCGCCCGGCATGCAGCCTGACCCGGACGCGTGTGGGTCACAGCGCACTGGCGAACAGGGGGGAGGGGGGAGGGATTGTCGCCAGCGTGTGCGACAGTGAAGAAACCGACGAACCACGTGAAAGTTGCAGCTCAACAGCAATTTTCCCACAGCGCGCGCGTCCGCAGGTCCTGGAACTTCAAGCGTCAGTGAGGTTTGAACGGACGAATACGGAGGCTCATCCAGTGGAGAGCAGCTGCACTTCGAAACAGAAAGGAAAAGAAATAGGAGGCAAAAAATGGCAGGACGAGTGGAGCCGAAAAAACACGATAGCGGAAGCCAGGCGAACGAGACACTCGACGGTCTCGATTCCTATACCGAGTCGACGCGCAAAGGCGCTGAGGAAACTCCGATCGGAAAGAAGGACAACACGAACAAGCTGCCGGTGTTCGATCGCGGAGACGCGCCACCAAGGACTTGAGACGCCCGTACGCTTTAACCCTTATCTTCGCTCTGCCCAAAGGCGCGATCGCCTTACGACGGCAGCCCGAGCAAAGCTCAATTCACTTGATTGAACAGGCCGCCGCCGCGACCGCCTGACACACGGAAACCGGGCAGCAAGACTGGCCCCCAGGGGGGCCCAAAGCGGCTGCGCCGGATGAACCGGGTCCTGAGTGGGCCGCCCGGGACGGGAACTTTTTTCGAACACGCGCCGTTAAATTCTTTGGCAATCTGTCCAAGGAGGTCAGCAATGACCAGCATGCACGCTCCAACCGGGCCGGCCTCGCCGCTGAACAACGTTTTGATGCTACGCGCTTTGGCCGACAATTGGTGGCTTCTGCTGCTGCGCGGAATCGCCGCCATCGTTTTCGGTGTCCTGGCCTTCTTCTGGCCGGGCATCACCCTTCTTACCCTCGTTCTGTTCTGGGGCGCTTATGCCCTGGTTGATGGCGTCCTCGCTCTGTGGGCTGCCCTTTCAGGGCGGTTGCCCTCAATGACCTCAATGACGGTTGGCCCCCGCTGGTGGCTGGGCATCGTCGGGATTGCCGGCATCGCTGCCGGCATCCTGACCTTCGCCTGGCCGGGAATAACGGCGGTCATTCTTCTGATGTTCGTCGCAGCCTGGGCGATCGTCACAGGCGTCATGGAGATTTGGGGGGCCGTCAAGCTGCGCAAGGAAATCGAGGGTGAGTGGTTGCTGATCCTCGCCGGTCTTCTGTCGGTCGCCTTTGGTCTGATCCTGATCGTTCAGCCGGGCGCGGGGGCGTTGGCGTTGGTCTGGTTGATTGCCTGGTTCGCGGTCCTGTTCGGCGCAGTCAACATCGCGCTCGCGTTTCGGTTGAGGCAGCACCACGCGCCAGCGTAGCGATACGCCGGCGAAGGTGAGCGCAGGCTGAAAGTTAGCGGAAGGCCGTCGTGCGCGGCGTGAAGGTCGCGGTGGCGATGAATTCGATCGCCCGGCCTTCGAAGCGAACATGTGTCAGATTGGAATTGGGCTCCGGTGCAAAGGCCATCAGCACCATTTCGGTTGGCTTCTGCAGCATTGGCCGCAGGCTGAGGAAATCCTGGCTGCCATAGAGTGTCGTGTTCATGAAGTGCTCGACACTTGGCGTCATGATCAGCGCCCGCATCCAGGGACCATCCCAGCGGCGCTGTTCGATCTCCCGGGCATCGGTCACCATGGCCGGAGCGGATTGCACTTCGGTCGGAGCATTGGGGCCGGCCTTCGAGGCGATCGTGGTATTCGCGGCAATGGCGGCTGCACGCGGGATGGCAGCCGATTTGGCGCGTTGCGGTGCTGGCTCCATCTCCGGTTCGGTCTGGCTGGCGTAAGACAGCGACGCATGGCGGAGTTTGCCTTCGCCATAGCCGGGAGGCGCTGCGAAGGGCCCAATGCTGCCGGTGGAGTGATCGGCGGAAGCCAATTCAGGGCCACGGCGACGGAGAGCGGAATTCTCATCCGGGGTTTCCGGCAGACCATGCCAATAACCGCGCGACAGGATGATGTCGTTCGGTGTGCTGGCGGCGGCCAGCGTATAGGTGCCGGAGACCTCGGCCGGTTCGGCAACAGGATGTGCCGCGGCGACCATCCGGCGGTCAGCGGCAGCCGGGCGCGATTTCGGCATCGGCACCGGGGCTGACGCGGCTACGCCAACCGGGGCCGGAGCAGGCAATGGCGCCGCCGTGTCCATGCCGGCAAAGAGATTGTCACGAGTGCCCGCGGCTGCGATCTGCGTCGGCTTTGCAGCCGCGGCAGGCGTACCATCGGCCGGCTCCTTCTTGCCCAAGCTGCTGAACAGGCGGGTGAGGGTGTTGGGTTTCTTGGAATCGGCGCTGGCGATGCGGGCCGCTTCATAAGCCGAGGGCGAGGAGGCGCGCCTTTCGATATCGGCCTGGGCCAACGCGAAGCCGGCCAGCGGCTTGCCGTCGGTGGGCAGATGCACGGTGCGGCCATTGGGGAAGACGCGGACGAGCTGATCGCGGGTCATGCGCGGCCAATGGCGGACATTGCCGACATCCATGTGCACGAAGGGCGAGCCCGAGGTCGGATAGAAGCCGACGCCGCCGCGCTGCAGGCGCAGTCCCGCTTCGCGGATCTTGTCCAGCGGCACGCCGGGGATGAAGAAGTCCATCGCCTTGCCCTGCATATGCAGGCTATGGCGGGCGACGCCGCTCGAAGCCGAACGGCCGCGCAGCATCTCGTTGGTGCGCGGCGAGCGATAGGACGAGATGATGTTGATCTGCTTGTCGGGACCGAATTCGCGCGCCACTTCCCAGACCGCATCGAACAATTGCGGATCCATAGTGGTGACGTCATCAGTGCGCCAGTCGCGCAGGAAGTAATTGAGCTTTTTCAGCGCCTCGTCGTCATAGCGGCCATTGCGCTTGAAAGTGACGGTGATGTCGTCGCCGCGATGCGTATGGTGCATCGTGATGGTGCGGGTATCGCCATTGGCGACGGCGGTGTTCAGGTTGTTGGCGCTGATGATCGTGAGGGCTGAGGCGAGCGCAAGGCGCTGTGAGACGCGGATGGCGGTCAGAACTCTGGCCTTGCGCGCGTTACCGACTGGCACGAACGATCCTACTGAAATGACAAAGAATGAACGCTGACGCCGCGAGACCCCCGCGGCCATGGTGAACGCAGTGTTACCGAGTGGAGTTAACGTGAGATTAGTGTCCCCCGACGAATTCAAGCATTCGTGATAGGGACAGAGTATGGCAAAAAATGGCCTCTTCCCAACGGCAAAGGCCGTCCGTCAACCGGCAGGGTTAACGGACGGCGCCTGAAAAGGGTCGGTCAGTGGCCTAACGGGTGAGCGCCGCCCTAGCGGAACAATCGGCTGAAGAAGTCCTGTGGTCCGTTCATCTGCGCCCCGCGGCGGCGGTCATTCGGGTTATTGGACGCCTGGCGGGACTGGAACCAGTCGGCAAACGGGCTCATCTCGCGGGCTTCGCGGACGCCCTCGAAGCGGAGCTGGTCCTGGCTGATATTGGTCCCGGTCGGAGCGCGTGGTGTCGCGATATCGGCCACCCGGCGCTCGTCACCGCGGACGATCGCAAGGTAACGCTTGTCGAGATTGTAGATATCGTCGCGGATCTGCAGGTTGCCGGCATCGTCCACGAACGCGGTCTGATAGGTCAGGTGGACCGGCAATTGCGTCGGGAAGTTGATGTTGATTTCCGACGGGCCATACATCGAGCGCAGTTTTTCCGCGGTGTATTTCTCGTTTGGCGCCACGATCGACAGCAGCTTCTCGCCATACATCAGCGGGTTCTCGACACGCATGCAGCCATGGCTGTAGGCGCGCCGCTCATGCGCGAACAGATGTTTGTCCGGCGTATCGTGTTGATAGACCAGGAACTTGTTCGGGAAGTTGAAGCGAATGCGGCCGAGGGCGTTGCGGTCACCCGGCGGCTGATAGATGCGCACGGTGCCGTCGCGGTTCTGCTCCATGCGAAGGCCCATGCGATCGAGCACGGTCGGGTCCTGACGCACGGCCGGTAGATATTCCTTGGCAATGATTGATGGCGGCACGTTCCAGGTCGGATTGACGGTGATGAACCTCATCGAACCGGTCATGAGCGGTGTCGCCTGGGTTGGCTTGCCGACAACGACTTTGGTGTCCCAATAGAGCTTTTGATCCTTGAACAGACGCACGCGATATTCAGGGATATTGAGCATCACGTAATTCTTGCCGAGATCATGCGGCATCCAACGCCACCGTTCCATATTGGCGGCGATGATGTCGGCGGTGCGCTCGCGCTTCTGGACGCCGTTCAATGCGCGAAGCGTGGCGGGACCGGCAATGCCGTCGGTGCTGAGACCGGCGCCCTGCTGGAACTTCTTCACCGCGTCGACGACGTCCTTGTCATAGACAAGGCTGGTCTCGTCGTCGCTCATCTTCAGGCGCTTGCGCAGCAGCGGCACGCGCGGGTCTTCCGCGCCGACCTTGAACTTGCCGCCTTCGGGAATGCGCACAATCTCTTCCGCCGGCGCTGCAGCCTTGCCGCGCGCTTCGGCGAGCTTCGCCTTCAGCGCCTTGTATTGCGGATGTTGCGGCTGATACGAATCCAGCGCCTGACTAAGATTGTCGGTGCCGGCGATCTTGGCCAGCACATCCGCCGGCTCCGGCGTATTGAGCTCGAAGCCGATGTCGTTGCTGATGCGCGAATAATGCACGCGGCCGATCGCGGCGTGACGCGCATATTCCAGCACTTCGCCGGTCAGCCGCAATTCGGCTTCCGCCAATGCATCGCTATCGCCGGTCTTGAAATCCGGCGTCGGGTAATCCGCCGGCTCCATGCCATCCGCATCGACATTCTGCAGATAGGATATGGCGGCCGCGCCGCGGGCTGACGGTGCCTGGCCGTCGGTCCAGATCGGCGCGTAGTTGCGGTCCTTGTAGAAGGCTTCGGCGGCGGCGCGTTCGGCCGGGCGCGCGAAGTAACGGCTCGCGGTCTTGGCGGTGAGCAGATCACGCAGCTTGTCAGCGAAGGCCGGGTCGACATCTGCGGTCTTGGCCGGTGCGGCTTCCGGGGCTGAAGCTGTCGGAGCCGCCGGTGTTGCGGCCGGAGCGGTCGCTGTCGATGGCGCAGCCGGTTCGGCCACCGGCGCTGGTGTGGCTGCCTGATTCGCGGGCTCTGACGAGGTTTCGGCGGCGGGTGCCGCATCCACCGTCCCGGTATTCGCCGGCATCGGCGACATCACGTCGGTCGCATCGGGTGGCGGGGGGAGCGTTGTGTCCGGCACCGGAATGCGCGACTCGACGCGGGCCGTCTCTTCCGGATCGACCGATTGCGACAATGCGGGGACGGACATTCCCAGAACGAGAGCGAGCGCGGTGCTCGCCAGAATGCGGTCGAGTAAGGGGCCGCGCATTACATTCTCCTCAGCCAAGTCCCGGAAAAGAAAGGATTCGTTGCATGTAGGCAGCATAGCCGAACGTGCCGCAACAGACGCGAAAATTTGTCGTGAGGCAATGTCGCTGCGGCAATAACGCAAGGCCTCAATGCGTTATCGCCGGAAATGTTACTCGGCGGCCACTGGATCGGGACTTTTCGGCTTTTCCGGGTCCGACAGGCCGAGCCCTTCGAGTTTGCGGTACAGCGTCGATCGCCCGATTCGCAGGCGGCGCGCGACCTCGGACATCTGCCCACGGTAATGGGCGATGGCATAGCGGATGATATCGGCTTCGAGCTCGTCGAGCGGCCGCAAATGCTCGCCTTGAAGCAAGGGGAGGTGATCGGGATGGAAGGCCGGCAGGGCTTCGATCACGAGGTCCTCGGCGGCGTGCTGATGAGCGTCGGCCGGAACCAGCGATGCGGATGAGCCGCTATCGGCATCGCGGCCGGCAAGCTGCGGAAATTCGTGCAATCCGATCTCGTCGCCATCCGCTAATACCACCGCGCGGAACACTGCATTTTCGAGCTGGCGAACGTTACCGGGCCACCGTAACCCCCTCAGCAACGCCATGGCGTCCCCGGTGACCGTCTTGATGGTCTTTCCTTCCTCAGCGCAGAACCGCGCCAGGAAATGGCGGACCAGATCCGGGATGTCTTCGGCGTGCTGGCGCAGTGGCGGAACGGAAATCGGGAAGACGTGCAGCCGGTAGAAAAGATCTTCGCGGAAACGGCCGGACCTCACATCGGCCAGGAGATTGCGGTTGGTCGCCGAGATCACCCGGACATCGACCGGCAAGCTTCGCCGCGCACCGACAGGTTCGATCTCTCCCTCTTGCAACGCGCGCAGCAATTTCACCTGCGCGGCCGGCGGCAATTCTCCGACTTCATCGAGAAACAATGTGCCGCCATTCGCTTCGGCGAATTTGCCGACATGCTTTTCGGTGGCGCCGGTGAAGGCGCCCCGCTCATGACCGAACAGGATCGACTCGACAAGATTGTCGGGGATCGCGCCGCAATTGACCGCAACGAATGGCTTGGCCCGGCGATCGCCGCTGCCGTGGATGGCGCGCGCGATCAGTTCCTTGCCGACGCCGGATTCGCCCTCGATCAGAACCGGGATCGTCGACGTTGCCGCCTTCTGCGCCTGATTGATCACCGCGCTCATCGCCGGGCTGCGCGTGACGATATCGCGGAAGCTCAACGTGCCGGATTGGCTGCGCTTGATGCGCTGCAATTCGCCGGCGAGGGCGCTGGTGTTGAGCGCGTTCTTCAAGGAGACCTGCAGGCGTTCGGGGCTCGCCGGCTTGACCACGAAATCGGCGGCGCCTGCGCGCATCGCCGAGATCACGTTGTCGATGCCGCCATGCGCGGTCTGCACGATCACCGGGATCGAAATGCCCTCGCTGCGCATGCGCGCGAGCAGGCCAAGGCCGTCGAGATCGGGCATCACGAGATCGAGGATCATGCCATCGACGCGCGTGTCGCCATTCAGAATGCGGGCCGCTTCCTCGCCACCTTCGGCAACGATCGCGTCGTAACCGAACTTGCGCACCATATTCTCGAGCAGGCGACGCTGAACCGGATCGTCATCGACGACAAGGATGCACTCGGACATGAAATCTCCCGACACGCTGAACCGCGGCATGGTTGTGCCGTTTCGGGGCAGTGTCGGCAGTTTCACTTAACAGGGTGTTAAGTGAGGCGACTAGTGTGGTGGATCGGAAATCCGCTTCATTGTTGCTGCACCCTCGCCAAGCGGACTTCCGATCCTAACCACACTAAAATCAATATGTTGCGAGTGTCCTGAATCCGAAGTTCGCAAAAGAGGGGCGGCATAATCATGCGAACTTCGGTTTCAGGACACTAGCCAGCCTTCAGCCGCCGTCGTTTGGGAGCTGTTGTTTTTTTTGCGCGAAGAGCCGGCGTGGAACGCCGTCGGCGTTTGGCAGGCTGCACTGTAAACTTAAGTCCGACCGCTTCTGCAACTTTCATCATCGTAATGAAGCCTGGATTGCCTGACGGGCTCAACGATTTGTAGAGAGCCTCGCGCGACACGCCGACGTCCTTGGCCACCTTGCCCATGCCGCGCGCTCTTGCAATGTCGCCGATCACCGCAACGACGAGAGCAGGATCGCCATCCTCTAAGGCGGCTGCCAGATAAGCCTGAATCTCTTTTTCAGATGTGAGTTCGTCGACGGGGTCCCAAGGATATGTTTTCAATGCCATGGTTTTATTCTTTCAATAGTCTCGCCAGTTCCAGCGCGGTTCGAATGTCATTTTGCTGTGTTTTCTTGGTGCCACCGAAGAGCAGAAGATAGATCACTTTGCCGCGCTTTACGTAGTAGATCCGATAGCCGGGGCCGTAATCAATCTTGAGTTCGCTCACGCCCTCGCCAACCGGCCTCGTTTGGCCGGGATTGCCTAACGACAATCGGCGAAGTCTCGTCCGGATACGCGCCCTAGCTTCAATGTCGCGTATCCCCGCATACCATTTTCTGTATTCCTCGGTTACCCGGACATCAAAGGCTGTGTCAGCCATATATGTAACCTATAAATTACATTCAATGGATCGGCAACAAAACTTCCTGAAAATATTTGACCATTCTAGCTGGTGGGTTCCGTAGTTCTCAACTGGAGATCTTCTGCACCCACACATTGTAGCTCATCGCCGCCATGTCCGGTTCTCCGCTTTCCAGCGATTGCCAATTGGCAAAGTTGGTCATGCGGGGATCTTGCGGAAAGCGAGCGCGGTATCGATCGCCGATACGCGTATCGATATCGAAGCCGATGACGGCAAGCCCGGCCTTCGTCAGCAGCATTGCGGCATTCGCAAGCGTCACTGTCGGCTCCTGAAGGCGGAAAAGAAGGTCGCGGCATGTCGCCGTGGTATAGAATTCCACGCGCTGCGACAGAATGCGGGCGGGATGCCCTTCCGATAATTTCAGAATATTTTGCCGCAGCAGACGAATGCCGTCTTGGTCGGATTGATAATTGCCGCTGCGGACAAAATCCTGACCGCTTTTGATCGCCCGGCGCAGATTTTCGCCCTGAATGCCGACACGCATGAAGCCGCCGGTCCGCAGCAGAGATGTGAGCATTACAAGCGTCTGTTCAGCATTTGCAGCTTTGCTCATCGCGCCAGTGGCATCGATCACATCGAAGCTTTGCTTGACCGAACTGAGATCGTCACAAACCGCGAAACCGATCGCTGATTGACCCAACCGCCGAGCCTGACGGGCTGCATAAGCCAGATTGGCTGCGTTCGGATCAATCGCCAGCATATTCGATCCGGCATGACGGGCGGCCATCTCGATCGCCGATTGCCCGGTGCCGCAATCGGCGATGAGAATATCAAACGGTTCGTTTTTGTCGGACGTCCGGACATCCGCGTCCGGAAACCCGCGTCGGAGATACGCTTCGACGGATATGGGTCGTTGCGGCGTCACCGCTGTCCAGCGGGGCGCTGGCGTATCGTCCGGTGCATCGCTTGTTTTGGTATCGCTGGGCTTGGCGATGATCTGGATCGACGGACGCAGAGCCGCTTCCTCCGCCGGTTCCTTGATCTGCCGATCCAGCAGCAGTGTCAGCGGCTCGCCTACAGTTTGTTTCGACAATTGCCCGGCGATCGGCAACGCATGAAGCGGGACATAAGCGGCAATCGATGTCAGCCACTGCGGCGCGACCGGTTGTTTATTTTCGAGTGCCGCCGTGACCGCTTTTTGCAACTCGCGCACGTGGTTGGCTTCATCCTCCGACTGCACCCAGACATAGCCATTGAGGAAGCATTGCTGCGCCAATGCAGCCGACAGGCGCACGACCTTTTCGGCGCTTGCAATGCCATCGCTCTGGCGCGCGTCCGCCAGCAACGCGAAGCGCAGTCCCGCCAGGACACGCTCCAGTTCGATATCGGCGACCGGCGCGGACTGAAGGAGGGCGGCCAGAAGCTCGTCCTGTGCGATGACCGCAAGGCCGCCCGGGCCGAGCATCTCTTGCACCGGCACCGGTCGCGGCCAATGCTGGTTCACCAGCGCAACGGCTCTGGACATAATCGGATTGTTTTTCAGAATGGTAGTGGCGATGGACGCAAGCTGATCGGGGCGTGACCATCCCTCGACGAGCGCGCGTGCCGCGAGATTGCGGATACGATCCTCCGCTGGAACACGCGGCATCGTGGTGAGGCAGGTGACGAACAGGGCGCGCAGTTCAGCGCTTGCTGATTTGTCGAGGCTGCGCATGATGGTCTGCAACGCCTGCTCGTGCTGGCCATGATTCAGCAATGCAACGGCAAGGTTGTGTGTCACCTCGGCATTGCCGGGCGCAAGTTCGAGCGCGCGATTGAGGCTGGCGATGGCGTCGTCGGCCTTTCCCTGTGCCTGATAGGCGAGGCCGAGATTCATGTGCGCGAGCGGATATGACGAGGCTGCCGAGATGGCGCGCTGCCATAGTGTCGTGGCTTCGGCAAGTTGTCCTTGTTCCCGCAGCACCATGCCGAGATTGTTGAGGGTTGCAGCATCGTTCGGCTTCAAGGTCAGCGCCTGCCGGAAGCTTGCGGCGGCTTCTGGCCAGCGTGCTCCCTGTGCATGCAGGCGCCCAAGCTCGAAATGTGCCGCGGCGTATTTTGGATTGAGAACAAGTGCTTTCTGCAAATGCGAGGCGGCTTCGTCCAGCCGTCCGGCGCTCGCAAGGATCAATCCGAAATTGTATTGGTAATCGGCATTGAGTGGTTCAATGGCGACAGCCTGGCCGATCAGCGAGAGCCCTTCACGCGTGCGGCCGCTCTGGTGCAGGAGTGCGCCGAGGAGGTGCAACGCCGCCGCGTTGCCCGGCTCCGTCATCAGGACGTCACGATACAACCGCTCGGCGTCGGCCCGGTGCCCCGCCTGATGGGCCCGGAAGGCCGAAGCAAGCGTCGCCGCCATGGGGGAGGCGGTGGGGCTGCCTCGTTTCTGCGCGGCGCGTCGTTCTTTGCGGTTCATGCAAAGCGTCCTTAATTCGAACTAATCCTTGGGAAAGCAGCCGTTCAGGCCGCAAGGCGGCGGAAACTACGCGAATGTTTCGGCTTTTTGAAGCGCATGACGCTTGTGCGAAGAATGATTTTCTCCGCAATGCGGTTGCGGAGCGCGGCCTAAGAGGCGATATGTTGGCAACCCCCGCAAAGAGCCCGTCAGCGAGCGCATCCCGACCATGTCCAAACCAGCCGCCGCAGCAAAGTCAAAGAAAGCTGGTGCAAAGCCAAGCGACGCCAGCAAATCAAGCGACGCTGTCAAACCAGGCGAAAAACTGGCTGTCGACCTCGGTCCTTTGCCGGAATGGAATCTGGCCGATCTTTACCCATCGATCGACGCGCCCGAATTCAAGCGCGATCTCGACAAGGCGGAAGCCGAATGCATCGCTTTCGAGAAGTCGTATAAGGGCCGGCTGGATGATCTCGCCAAAAGTGCGAAGCCCGGCCAGTCGCTGGTCGAACCGATCCGCCGCTACGAAGCGATCGAGGATTTGCTCGGCCGGCTGATGTCGTTTGCCGGGCTGGTTTACGCCGGCAACACCGCCGATCCGACTATCGCGAAATTTTATGGCGACGTGCAGGAGCGCATCACCGCAATCTCGCTGCATCTTCTGTTCTTCACGCTTGAACTCAATCGCGTTGACGATGCCGCGATCGAAAAGGCGATGCAGGATCCGGTGCTCGGCCATTACCGGCCCTGGATCGAGGATCTGCGGAAGGAAAAACCCTATCAGCTCGAAGACCGGATCGAGCAGCTTTTCCATGAAAAGTCGGTCAGCGGTTACTCGGCGTGGAATCGTCTGTTTGATGAAACGATCTCGGCGCTGCGCTTCAAGGTTGACGGGCAGGAACTGGCGGTTGAGCCGACCCTGAGCCTGCTGCAGGACTCCGATGAAAAGAAGCGCAAGAGCGCGGCTGAAGCGCTCGCCGTCACATTCAAGGACAATGTGCGGGTTTTCTCGCTGATCACCAACACGCTGGCGAAGGACAAGGACATTTCCGATCGCTGGCGCGGTTTTGCCGATGTCGCCGATGCGCGGCATCTGTCGAACCGGGTCGAGCGCGAAGTCGTGGATGCGCTGGTCTCGTCGGTGCAGGCGGCCTATCCGCGCTTGTCGCACCGCTATTACGCATTGAAGGCGAAATGGTTCGGCAAGGAGCGGCTGCCGCATTGGGATCGCAATGCGCCGCTGCCGGCGGTGCCGATGCGCACGATCCGCTGGCCGGATGCGCGCGAGACGGTGCTGTCGGCCTATGGCGCGTTCTCGCCGGTGATGGCACAGATCGCGCAGCGCTTCTTTGACGATCGCTGGATCGACGCGCCGGTGCGGCCGGGCAAGGCGCCCGGTGCTTTTGCCCATCCGACCGTGCCGTCGGCGCATCCGTATGTGCTGCTCAATTACCAGGGCAAGCCGCGTGACGTGATGACGCTGGCGCACGAGCTTGGCCATGGGGTGCATCAAGTGCTGGCGGCGCCGAACGGTCCGCTGATGGCGCCGACGCCGCTGACGCTGGCCGAGACGGCAAGCGTGTTCGGCGAGATGCTGACCTTCAAGCGGCTGCTGGCGACGATCGATAATCCCCTCGAACGCAAGGCGATGCTCGCGTCCAAGGTCGAGGACATGATCAATACGGTGGTCCGGCAGATCGCCTTCTATACGTTCGAGCGGCGGGTCCATACCGAGCGCAAGCACGGGGAGCTCACGGCCGAGCGGATCGGCGAGATCTGGCTGGAGGTGCAGAAGGAGAGCCTCGGCCCGTCAATCGAGCTGAAAGAAGGCTATGAGGTGTTCTGGAGCTATATTCCTCACTTCGTACATTCGCCTTTCTACGTATATGCCTATGCCTTCGGCGACTGCCTTGTGAACTCGCTCTATGCGGTCTACGAAAAGGCCGAATCCGGCTTTGCAGACAGGTACTTAGCCATGCTCGCGGCGGGTGGAACCAAGCACCATTCGGAGCTTCTTGCCCCCTTTGGCCTCGATGCTCGCGACCCCGATTTCTGGAATGGCGGCCTCGGCGTCGTCGACCGCCTAATCACTGAGCTGGAGGAATTGGACCGCACAGCGTCCTGACATTGGGAGAATGGCCGCGCCGCTTACGGCGCAGGCACGATTCGCCAGGTCATGTTGATCATCGCCGTGACAGACAGCGTCTCCGGCGGCGAGACCTTCATACTGGCACGCATGGCCATCGGCGCGGCCATGTCGCGCATAGGACGCGCCGAATTGTCGGACATTTCCAGCACTTCACCGAGTTGCTGGCCGGCAGCTTCGGCATAGGTCTTGGCGCGCTCGCGGGCGTCGGCGACGGCATCGCGTCGGGCGGCGGCAATGGCCGGATTTTTTTCTTCAATGCCAAATCGCAGATTCTGGATTTCGAACAGCCCGCTGTCGGCAATGGCAGTGACGAGTTGGTCGATCGAAGCCACGCGATCCGTTTTGAGCGAGAACGATGTCACCGCTTCATATTCTGGCTCTGGCTGCTTCTGTCCGGGAGGCGCGGGCAGCCGGCTCTGGTCGAGACGGAATGTCGCGTGTTCGATTTTCAATCCGTCATTCTCCATGCCGCGCAGGATACCGTCGGCCTTGGTCGCGCGCTCGCGATGCGCTGCCGTTGTCGCTTCCAGTGTCTTGCCGCGAGTCACGACTTCGGCGGTCAGTTTAGCATGGTCGGGCGCGGTATCGACGCGGCCCTCGCCCTGCACGCTGATGCTCGGAACACGCGCCGTGTTTTGCTGCGCAGAAGCGCCCGTGCAGGCGAGACAAAGTACGATGAAGGCGGCAGATAGACGATGGCTCATACGAATCTCCAAAGATTGCCGACGCCGGATAGTCACTCGGCACGGCAATTGTGTGTCAGCCTGAATGGCTGTTCTCCGAATGGAGATGTTTTCAAATGACACGGGACGTGATTTCGATCATGAGCAAGATCGGCTCGCCCATGGAGATTTACGACATGCTGAAGAACAAAGTCGCCATTGTTACTGGTTCGACCTCAGGCATTGGACTTGGCATCGCGCGGGCGCTGGCGGGTGCTGGCGCCGACATCGTCATGAACGGCTTCGGCGACTCCGGCGAGATCGAAAAGCTGCGCACAGGCATCGAGAGTGAATGCATGGTCCGCGCGGTCTATTCACCGGCGGATATGTCAAAGCCGGCCGAGATCGAAAAGATGGTGCAACACGCAACCTCGGAGCTCGGCCATGTCGATATCCTGGTCAACAATGCCGGCATTCAGCACGTCGCGCCGATCCAGAATTTTCCGCCCGAGAAATGGGATGCGGTGATCGCGATCAACCTATCGTCATCCTTCCATGCCACTCGCGCAGCCTTGCCGCAGATGCTGGATCGCAATTGGGGGCGGATCATCAACATTGCCAGCGCGCATGGTCTTGTTGCCAGCGCCGAGAAGGTCGCCTATGTGGCCTCGAAACACGGCCTGGTTGGTCTGACCAAGGTCGTTGCGCTGGAAACCGCAAAGACGGGGGTGACGTGCAATGCGATTTGTCCCGGTTGGGTGCTGACGCCGCTGGTGCAAAAGCAGATCGACGCGCGTGCAGCGAACGAGGGCATCTCGGTCGAGAAAGCCAAGCTCGAATTGTTAGGTGAAAAGCAGCCATCCCTCGAATTCGTGACGCCCGAACAACTCGGCGGTGTCGCGGTGTTTCTGTGTTCGGATGCCGCGGCGCAGATCCGCGGACAATCCATCGGTGTTGATGGCGGTTGGACGGCGCAGTAGTGGGGCGACTGGTGATTATTGAATCGCGGCAATAGCGGTTGAAACTGCGATCAAATGATCGTCGACGGTGGAATCCTTGGCGCCTGTGCGAGCTTGCGCCAATTGTGATAGGAACTGGGTCCGTTCCTCGGCGTTGGCGCGTTTGCTCCAGACATCGACCGTGTCCCGCAGCGCCTTTGCAAGCAGCCGCGAATTGTCCGCCTTCGGGCTGCCGCCAATGAAGGTGATAGCGCCTGTCACGGTCTGCATATAACCGTTACGCACCTGCGCCATGCCCTGTTGCCGCGCCGGCAGATTGCGATCCTTTTCCGGCAGCGATTCCATGAAGGCATCGGCGGCAATGGCCATCCGCGGCATCAATCGCAGCAGGAAATCCATCGCGACTGAAAGATTGTCTTCATAGCGGGCGACGTTTTCCTGCACTGCCTTCTGCAATGGCTCGCCCCGGGGATCAGCACTGAAGTTAATAATGCCAACATAGCTGGAGGCCGCAACACCGAGCCATTCCGAGAGCCATGGCAGATCGGGGCCTGTCGGTGGTGGCAGGGCTTCGACGGCCTTCGTGTCGAAGATCGCTGCGAATAATGTCGAACCGGGTGGGGATGACAGATCGAGTTGGTTTTTGTCGTTAGCCGTTTTGTCAAGGTAGGCCTTGAAGTCTTTCGACGCCTGAACCGCGGCCAGTGACAGCCGCGGACCGTCCTGAGCCGAAGCCTGCGAGGGGAAGCCGAGAAAGACGAGAACAAGCAGGGCGACGATCTGGCGCATGGCCGACTCCATTTTCGTCATTCTGTCATGCCGCTCTATCGCTTTCCAGAGACTGGCGTTTCATGATCTGAGCACCTAGCTTTGACCTGCATGACGGATTCCGAAGCCAATCGCTTTTCAGCCCGCGCCCGGCGCTATGCGCGGGTAGGAACCGATGTCGGTGGTGTGGCAGCGCGGATCGCCGGTGCACGGTTCTTCGGTATTGATCTCGATCGGGCCAAAAACG
The DNA here is from genome assembly GCF_002119765.1 of Pseudorhodoplanes sinuspersici. Lineage (NCBI taxonomy): Bacteria > Pseudomonadati > Pseudomonadota > Alphaproteobacteria > Hyphomicrobiales > Pseudorhodoplanes > Pseudorhodoplanes sinuspersici. The sequence continues at coordinate 5,857,250 of NZ_CP021112.1, read as the reverse complement.
CGGCACAACTGGCAGCGGCACTGGGCGGGCTGAAAGGCCCGATCATGAAGGTGGCGCAGCTTCTGTCCACCATTCCCGATGCGCTGCCGCAGGAATATGTCGCCGAACTGGCCAGACTGCAGAGCGAAGCGCCACCAATGGGCTGGGCTTTCGTCAAGCGGCGCATGATGGCGGAACTCGGCGCGGACTGGCAATCCAAATTCGCCGAATTCGAGCACAAGCCGGCGGCCGCTGCATCATTGGGGCAGGTGCATAAGGCGCGCGCGCATGACGGCACACAACTCGCATGCAAGCTGCAATATCCGGACATGCAGTCCGCGGTCGAAGCCGACCTCAAACAGCTCAAGCTCCTGTTCGCTCTGCACCGCCGAATGGAGCCGGCGATCGACACCAGCGAGATCAACAAGGAGATTGGCGAGCGCATTCGCGAGGAACTGGACTATTTGCGTGAAGCGAAACACGTCGCGCTTTATCGCGAGATGCTGTCAGGGACCGATTTGATCCATGTGCCGCGTGTATGGCCCGAGCTTTCGACAGCGCGGCTTCTGACGCTCGACTGGCTCGAAGGCAACAAGCTGCTGACCTACAAGGAGGCATCGCTCGAGCATCGCAACCGCATCGCCCGGGCAATGTTCACCGCATGGTGGTTTCCGTTCAGCCGCTTCGGAGTCATTCACGGCGATCCGCATCTTGGCAATTACAGCGTGTTCGAGGAGAACGGCGAACCGGGCGGAATCAATCTTCTCGATTATGGCTGTATCCGGATTTTCCCGCCGCGTTTCGTCGGCGGCGTGGTCGATCTCTATCATGGTCTGCGCGACGGCGACGATGCCAAGGTCGTTCACGCCTACGAGACCTGGGGCTTCAAAGGTTTGTCACGTGAATTGATCGATATCCTCAATATTTGGGCGCGCTTCATCTACGGTCCTCTGCTTGACGATCGCGTGCGCAGCATCGCCGATGGCGTCAAACCGGGCGAATATGGCCGGCGCGAAGCCTTCCGCGTGCATCAGGCGCTGAAAGAAAAGGGGCCGGTGCGCGTGCCCCGTGAATTCGTATTCATGGACCGCGCCGCCATCGGGCTCGGCGGTGTATTTCTGCACCTGCACGCTGAACTGAATTTCCACCAACTTTTCAATGAGGCGATAGAAAATTTCTCTGTAGCTCAGGTGGCGTCGAAACAGGCGGCCATACTGACGCAGGTTGGCCTTGTGCCGCCCGGTTGAGCGCGATTTTCACCACGCCGAACCGACATCCTAATTCGTCCCGTTGCCCTTGTGGCGCAATTGCGGTAACCGGATTGGGAACGATCGCCTTACGAGGACTGGAATGGCTGAACACAGCGAAGTGGCCTACACAACGGCCGACGGCAATGACTACCGGGAGCACGAGCGCACCTATGTCGCTTTTCTGACCCTCACCAAATGGGCTGTCGGCATCGTCATCGGTATTCTCCTTCTGATGGCCTATTTCCTGCTTTGACAGCGGGCTGAAGGGGCGGGGGCCAAATGAAAATTGCGGTTGCTGCGGAGTCCGATAAGGCTGAGCCGCGCGTTGCCGGTACGCCTGAAACGGTCAAGAAGCTGATCGGTCTGGGGGCTGAGGTCGCTGTTGAGCCCGGCGCCGGCGTTCAGTCGGGAATCCTTGATGCCGATTACACGGCTGCCGGTGCGACGGTCTCGAAAGACGCGGCCAAGAACGCCGACGTCGTTCTGCGCGTCCGGCGTCCATCTCCTGAGGAATCGCTCCTCTACAAAGAGGGTGCGCTGGTCATCGCCATCATGGATCCTTATGGCCATGAAGTGGCGCTGAAGGGCCTGGCCGATGCCGGTCTTGTCGCGTTCGCGATGGAATTGATGCCGCGCATCACCCGTGCGCAATCCATGGACGTGCTGTCGAGCCAGGCGAATCTGGCCGGCTATCGCGCTGTGATCGATGCCGCCGCCGAATATGGCCGCGCACTGCCGATGATGATGACGGCGGCCGGCACGGTGCCCGCGGCTAAGGCATTCGTCATGGGTGTCGGCGTTGCTGGCTTGCAGGCGATCGCGACGGCGCGCCGTCTCGGCGCCGTGGTGACCGCGACCGACGTCCGTCCCGCGGTGAAGGAGCAGGTGCAGAGCCTCGGTGCGAAATTCATCGCGGTTGAGGACGACGAATTCAAGCAGGCCGAGACCGCTGGCGGCTATGCCAAGGAAATGTCGAAAGAGTATCAGGCCAAGCAGGCCGAACTTGTCGCCGAGCACATCAAGAAGCAGGATATCGTCATCACCACGGCGCTCATTCCGGGCCGTCCGGCGCCGCGGCTGATCACCAGAGAAATGGTGGCGTCGATGCGGCCGGGTTCGGTGATTATCGATCTCGCGGTCGAACGCGGTGGCAATGTTGAAGGGGCGCGGGCCGGCGAGGTCGTCAACGTCAACGGCGTGAAGATCGTCGGCCACAACAACGTGCCCGGCCGACTCGCCGCTTCGGCATCGGCGCTTTATGCGAAGAACCTTTTGACCTTCCTCGACATCCTGATCGACAAGAAAGAGAAGAAGCTTGCGATCAACTGGGACGACGAGATCGTCAAGGCGACCGCGCTGACGCGCGACGGCCAGATCATCCACCCAAATTTCCAGCCGAAGGGCGCGGCTTAAGGAGCGACCGCAATGGAACACGTCGATCCTTTCGTTTTCCAGTTCTCGATTTTCGTGATGGCCGTATTCGTCGGCTATTACGTCGTGTGGTCGGTCACGCCCGCCCTGCACACGCCGCTGATGTCGGTGACCAACGCAATCTCCTCGGTGATTGTGGTTGGCGCGCTGCTGGCGGTCGGTGTGCAGATCGTGGACTCCGGTACGGTGTTTGCGCGCGTGCTCGGTTTCATCGCGCTGGTTTTCGCATCCATCAACATCTTCGGCGGCTTCCTGGTGACGCAGCGCATGCTTGCGATGTACCAGAAGAAAGAAAAGAAGCAGTGAGCGTGACATGAGCCCAAACTTCGTCGCGCTGCTTTATCTCGTCGCCGGCGTTCTTTTCATTCTCGCGCTGCGCGGATTGTCGTCTCCGGCAACGAGCCGGCAGGGCAACCTGTTCGGCATGATCGGCATGGGGATCGCGATCCTCACAACGCTTGCGGCCCATCCTCCGGCCGGCGCCATTGCCTGGCTGCTGGTGATCCTCGGTATCGGCATTGGCGGCGGCATCGGTGCGGTGATCGCCCGCAGGGTGCCGATGACGTCGATGCCGGAACTGGTCGCGGCTTTCCACTCGCTGGTCGGTATGGCCGCGGTGCTGGTGGCTGCGGGCGCGCTTTATGCGCCGGAGGCCTTCGGTATCGGCAAGGTGGGAGCGATCCACGGCTCGAGTCTCGTTGAAATGTCGCTCGGCACCGCCATCGGCGCCGTCACCTTCACCGGCTCGATCATCGCCTTCATGAAATTGTCGGGCCGCATGAGCGGCGCGCCGATCATGCTGCCGGCGCGGCATGCCATCAACATCGCGCTTGCCATTGGCGTGATCGTGCTGATCACGCTGCTCGCACGCACTGAAAGCCACATGCTGTTCTGGCTGCTGGTGATCGCCTCGCTCATTTTCGGCGTGCTGATCATCATCCCGATCGGCGGCGCCGATATGCCGGTCGTGATCTCGATGCTGAATTCCTATTCGGGCTGGGCCGCGGCGGGCATCGGCTTCACACTCGGCAACACCGCGCTGATCATCACCGGCGCGCTGGTCGGCTCCTCGGGCGCGATCCTGTCCTACATCATGTGCAAGGGCATGAACCGCTCCTTCATCTCCGTCATCCTCGGCGGCTTCGGCGGCGAGGTGGCTGCGGCGGGCGGTGCGCAGGAGCAGCGGCCGGTCAAGCTCGGCTCGGCGGAAGACGCGGCCTACATCATGAAGAACGCCTCCAAGGTCATCATCGTGCCGGGCTACGGCATGGCGGTGGCGCAGGCGCAGCACGCGCTGCGCGAGATGGCCGACCATCTCAAGAAGGACGGCGTCGAGGTCAAATACGCCATTCACCCGGTCGCGGGCCGCATGCCCGGCCACATGAACGTGCTGCTGGCCGAAGCCAACGTGCCCTACGACGAGGTGTTCGAACTCGAGGACATCAATTCGGAATTCGCGCAGGCGGACGTCGCCTTTGTCATCGGCGCCAACGACGTGACCAATCCGGCCGCGGAAGAGGACAAGTCCTCGCCGATCTACGGCATGCCGGTGCTGCAGGTATGGAAGGCCGGCACCGTGATGTTCATCAAGCGCTCGCTCGCCTCCGGCTATGCCGGCATCGACAATCCGCTGTTCTATCGCGACAACACCATGATGCTGCTCGGCGATGCCAAGAAGATGACCGAGAGCATCGTCAAGGCGATGTGAGGACATAGCTCCGCCGGCCCTGTTATTTAGCCGGCGCGGGCGCGCCCGTCGTCCAAACCGCCGCTCGGAACCCTTCGAAGAGAAGGGCGCGCGGAACGCCGGGCTCTCAGCCTGCCCGCGGCCCCATGCGCAAGTGTGGTAAGCGCATGAGATTGGTAGCACCACGAACCGCCGAAAGATTCCGGCGTTCCGCGCGCGGTGTTTGAGGCTTGCTCTGCGACAACCCCGGAGGACAGACACCGTGGACCGGACGACACCGGGCGGCTGGTCTTGTTATCCTCCGCTGGTGACCCACGGCCGGTGAGCCGGATCATCGCAGCTTGGGCCTCCGCGCGGCGCTTCACGTCTCAAGCGCACACACGGCCACCGCTTCCCGCCCCACGTCTCACGACGCTCATGAAACGCCCCTTCAGCGGAGCGGGATGAAGGAAAAAAATCATATAATAGGAAAATTGTCAAGCGGGAATTTTCAGCCAACGGCCGCGCGGTTCACCCTCCCCTGGAGGGGGAGGGTCGGCGCGTATCGAACGCAAGTGAGATACGAGCCGGGGTGGGGTGAATTCTGAACATGGAAATCACCCCACCCCGCTGCTCGCTTCGCTCACAGCGACCCTCCCCCTCCAGGGGAGGGTAAGAGTGCCGCCTCATTGCCGGATCCATTTTTCAAACAGCCTTCGGGAATGAGCGGACGAGGATGGACTGCCCGCGAGCCAATGCGACTGACATTGCGGCAAGGATGGCTGAGCGAACAAAACCTATCGCGATCCAAACGCGTTGATTGCGGTTGTTGTTTTACCTCGCTCTCTCAACACCCGCTCATTCCCGCGCATGCGGGAATCCAGGGCTTCAACCGACAGCCTTGCTTGTGGCTCTGGATTCCCGCCTTCGCGGGGGGCGAGCGGAATACGCTTGGGTTTCCTCGCTACCTTGCCACGATCGGCTGCGCCTCCAGCACCGGCTCGCGGACCGGAACGCCAGTGAATACCGAACCTTCCTCGAACCAGGACTTGGGCGCCGGATGGCCCCATAGCGTCTGGCGCTGCGGGTCCTGCAACGACCAGCGCAGGGGCTCATGGTCGGGATCGACTGTCAGATAATCCGACGTGAACAGCTCGACGCGATGACCGTCGGGATCGCGGATATAGAGAAAGAAAGCGTTGGAAATGCCGTGCCGTCCCGGGCCGCGCTCCATATTGTCGAGAAAGCCGGACGACGCCATCACATCGCAGATGTGCAGGATGTCGAGCGAGCTTGCGGTCCAAACGCCGATATGATGCAGGCGCGGGCCGCGGCCGTTGGTGAAGGCGAGGTCATGCACATTGCCCTTGCGATGCATCCACACCGCCCAGAGCTGACCATTCTCGCCATCCGTCTCGGTATATTCGGTCAGGCGGAAGCCGAGATCGGTATAGAAATCGTAGGACGCCTGAACATCCGGCGTGAAGCAATTGATGTGATCGATGCGCTGGATGCGCGCGCCCTTGTATTCGGCATATTTGCGCAGCATGCACTCGGGCTGTTCCATCCGGAAATAGAAGTCGAGCGGCATGCCGAACATGTCGCAGGTGCGTAAGGTTCGGCCCTGATGCGGCACATCCGGGAACGATGTCGGGAAGCCCTTATGGGCGAACCAGAAGGCGGCGCGATCGAGATCTTCCTCGCTTGCGACCTTGAAGCCCAACGCCGGAATGCTGGCATCGTTGGCCTTGCGCAGCACGATCGAGTGATGATTGCGCTCTTCCACCGCGCGCAGATACAGCGAATCCTTGTCCTCGTCGGTGACGAGATAGCCGAGGCAGTCGACATAGAAGGCGCGTGACTTTGCAATGTCGCGCACGTCGAATTCGATATGGCTGGCGCGCACGATGTTGAAGGGCGGGGTGAAATTCGGTTTACGAATGGGCATGGACGTTTCCTTGGTTTTTTCTCCGTCACCCTGAGGTGCCCGCGCGAAGCGCGGGCCTCGAAGGGCGACGGCCCGTTCTGTGGCCGTTCATCCTTCGAGGCTCGCACGCAACCAAGTTTACGCTGCTGCGTAAACTTGCCAGCGATGCTCTCACCTCAGGATGACGGGGCAAATTTTAGAGTCGTTCAGCTAGCTCCAATCTTTGGAATCTTGTGATTGTCGAGCGCAATCGCAATATTCTTCGTCTCCATGTAGAAATCGAACGAATAGTCGCCGCCGTCGCGGCCGATGCCGGATGATTTCACGCCGCCGAACGGGGTCGGCAGGTGGCGGACATTTTCCGAATTCACCCAGATCATGCCGGCCTCCAGCGCCTGCGCCATGCGATGCGCCCGGCCGACATCACGCGTCCACAGATAGCCGGCAAGGCCGTAACGCACATCGTTGGCGAGCGCGATCGCCTCGGTTTCGTCGGCGAAGGGGATCATCGTCAGCACCGGCCCGAAGATTTCTTCCTGCGCGATTTTCATGTCGTTGCGGGCATGCGTGTAGAGCGTCGGTTCAACAAAATTGCCGACACCACCATTGGCGCGGCCGCCGCCAACGGCAACCGTCGCGCCGGCCTCACGCGCGGCATTGACGTAGCTGAGCACCTTGTCGACATGGCGCGGATGGATCAGCGGGCCGATCTCGGTTGCGGGATCGAGCGGGTGACCGATCTTGATCTTCTTGACGCGTTCGGCCGCGCGCTTGGCGAATTCGTCATAGATCGATGCGTCCACCAGCGCGCGGCTGGAGGATGTGCAGCGCTCGCCGTTGAGCGAGTAGATCATGAACAGGCAGGCATCGAGCGCGCGGTCGATATCGGCATCACCGAACACGATCACCGGATTCTTGCCGCCGAGTTCGAAATGCACGCGCTTCAGTGTGGCCGCGCCCTGGCGCATGATGGCGGAGCCGGTCGCGCTTTCACCGACAAAGCCGATCGCCTTGATGTCGGGATGTTCGGTCAACGCCTTGCCGGCGTCTTCGCCGAAGCCATGGACGACATTGAGCACGCCCGCCGGCAATCCGGCCTCGAGGCAGATCTCCGCCAGCAATTGCGCGGTGAGGGGAGACCATTCCGCGGGCTTGTGCACGACCGTGCAGCCGGCGGCGAGGGCAGGTGCGATCTTCCAGGTCGACAGCATGAACGGCGTATTCCACGGCGTAATCACGCCCACGGGGCCGATCGGCTGGCGCAAGGTGTAATTGAGATGCGTCTCGGTCGGCAGCGACAGGCCGTCGGCCGCATCCGGTGCGCGGTCGGCATAGAAGCGGAAATTTTCCGCACCGCGCAGGGCCGCCTTCGACATGTAACGGATCGGCTGACCCGTATCCATGCATTCGACATAGGCGATCTCGTCGGCGCGCGCCACGATCGCATCGGCGATTTTATGCAGGATTGCGCGGCGCTTCTCGCCGGAGGTGCGGCCCCAATTGGTGCGAAACGCTTTCATCGCCGCTTTCGCGGCCCGATCGATCTCGGCTGCACCACCACGCGCAACTTTGGCAATGGCCGTGTTATCGATCGGCGAGGCCGTCTCGAAGGTTTCGCCAGTGCCGAGGTCCGGCTTGCCGTCGATCAGATGGGCCACGGTGCCTTTGCGAAAACGCGCGAGGTATCCCTCCGCGCGGGCCATGGTCTCGTCGAGTGCCGTCGTCATGCTGCCTTCTCTTTTCCGCGAACGGTGTTCTTGCGGAGCGTGAGCTGGGTGATCTCGTGAATTTCCAGCGCCAGTTGCAGCGGATGCGACGCAAAGGCGCGCTCGAGCGATTTTTCGGCGGCCGCCATCAGGTTTTCCGCAACCTTCTGATACGCTTCCGCCGGCCGCCCCTCGCGCATGCGGACGGTAATCTGGACAAAGCCGTTCGCCGGATCGCGGTCGGCAATGCAAAAGTGCTCAAGACGGATCGCGCGGGTGCGAATGGCAGCGGTATCGGCGACCCCGGTCTCGATCATCGCCTGGTGCAAGGCACTCAACAGGCCGGGCACGTCCACCGAATCGTCCAGATTGCCTGAATATTCCACGATGATATGCGGCATGCGTCGATCCTCCTTGTCGCCTGTTGGCGGGGTCGTTGACGCGCCCCGGTGGAGACATTTAACATGTTAATCATTGGTCCGGGCCGGGCGTCAAGCCGGTTGCTACCGGAAACAAAAGAGCGTTTATCGCCTAAGAAAACGGGAGGCCGTCCATGCCGTTACCCCTTGATCGCCTGAAGGGTTCAATTCCGCCGCTGCTGACGCCGTTTCGAAACGGCGAGGTCGACTACGATACCTATGCTCGCATGATCGAAATGCAGATCCGGGAAGGATCGCATGGTATCCTGGTGAACGGGACCACGTCGGAACCGGCATCGCTCACGACGGAAGAACGCAACCGGCTGGTAACCTTGTCAGTCGAGGTGGCGAAGGGGCGGGTGCCGATTGTGGCCGCCACCGGCTCGCAGGCGATCTGGGAAACCCGCATTCTCACCGAGCACGCCGCCAAGGCGGGCGCCGATGCTCTGCTGATCGTGACACCCTATTACACGCGGCCGCCGCAGCGCGGCATGATCGCCTATTATCTCGAGGTGATGAAGGGCATCGATCTGCCGTGGATGATCTATCACATTCCAGGCCGCGCCGCGATCGACATCAAGATCGACACGGTCAAGGAACTGCGCGACAAATCGCCGAACTTCGTCGGCATGAAGCACGCCTCGCTCGATCTCGATTTCGTGACCGAGTGCCTGGCTGTCGCCGGGCCGGATTTCAGGATTTTCGTCGGGCTTGAGGAGTTGTCGTTCCCGATGATGGCGATCGGCGCCTGTGGACTGATGAATGCGGTCGGCAACCTGCGGCCGCGCGTCCTGTCGGATCTGTGCGAAGCGGTGTGGCGCGGCGACCTGAAGACGGCGCAGGATCTGCACCATCGCCTGCACGGTCTCAACAAGGCGATTTTCTACGACACCAATCCGATCCCGATCAAATACATGGCGAAGCGTCTCGGCATCATCGAGCGCAACGAACATCGCCTGCCGATGGTGCCGGCCACGCCGGAACTGGAAAAGCGCCTCGACGATGTGCTGTCGCGTGCGGGTCTTTTGACGAGCGAAGCTGCAGAATGAAATTAGCGAGTTTTACGCATCGTGGCCGCCCCGGATATGGCGCGGTGATCGGCGATGGCATTGTCGATGTGCGTCCGCGCATGCCGCGCCTTCATAGTTTGCTCGATGTCCTGCGTGCCGATGCACTGAAAGAAGTGATGGACGTCGCCGCGAATGTGCGGCCGGACTTTCCACTGACGGACGTGCAATTGCTGCCGCCTGTGATCGGACCGGAGAAGATCCTTTGCATCGGTGTGAATTACGGCAACCGCAATGAGGAATACAAGGACGGTTCGGAAAAGCCGAAATATCCCAGCATGTTCTTTCGCACGCCGGGCTCGTTCGTTGGCCACGGTCAGCCGCTGATCCGCCCGCCGGAATCGCCGCAACTCGATTACGAGGGCGAGATCGTGATTGTGATCGGCAAGGAATGCCATCGCATTACCGCCGAACAGGCCGCCGACCACATCATCGGCTATACGCTTTGCAACGAGGGGACGATCCGCGACTGGGTGCGGCATGCCAAATTCAACGTGACGCAAGGCAAGAATTTCGACCGCTCCGGCTCGATCGGTCCGTGGATGGTGACAGCCGACGAGATCGAATACGGCAAGCCGTTGCATCTGACGACGACCGTCAATGGCGAAGTGCGGCAGGACGACACCACGGCGAACCTGATCTTCGATTACGGTGCGCTGCTCGCCTACATCACCACCTTCACCACATTGAAGCCTGGCGACATGATCGTCACCGGTACGCCGACCGGCGCCGGCGCCCGTTTCGATCCGCCCAAATGGCTCAAGCCGGGCGATGTGATCGAGGTGACCGTCCCGGAGATCGGGACGCTGCGCAACGGCGTTGAGGATGGACTATGAGCGTGCGGATGCGCCCGTTCCAGCGCTCGCTGCCGATGCAGTTGATGCTGGCGCGGGAAGCCATCATGCAGCGTTTCCGGCCACATCTGACGGCGCACGGCCTGACCGATCAGCAATGGCGGATCGTCCGTGCGCTCAACGAGGTCGAGGCGCTCGAAATCGTTGAGCTTGGCCGCGCCTGCTGCCTGCATGCCGCAAGCCTGTCGCGTATCCTGCCCAAGCTCGAAGCCAATGGGCTTGTGTCCCGGCGTGGCAACAAGCAGGATCAGCGACGGATTATTGTTTCGCTGACGGCCAAAGGGCGTCGTCTGTTTGAGACGGTCGCGCCCCAATCCGAAGCGATCTATGCCGCGCTTGCGCAGGAGATTGGACCGATGCGGCTCGAACAGATTTATGGATTGCTCGATGAGGTGATCGGCGTCCTCGCCAAGCCACAGCGACGGGTGCCATCGGCTGCGGCGCGGTCGCGGGTTGCCGTTCGGCGCGCGGCCTTGCGATAGGAGCGATGGATGGGCGCGTTCACCGGCAAGGTTGTTGTCATTACCGGCGGCAGCCGCGGAATCGGGCGCGGCATTGCGGAAGCGTTCGCACGCGAGGGCGCGCAGACAGTCATCGCGTCGACATCGGAAAGAAATCTGGAGACGGCTGCGCAGGCCATTGTCGCAACTGGCGGTCCCCATCCTGTTACAGCAGCACTCGATCTGCGCAAGCTGTCGGATTGCGAGAAGCTGTACGCGCTGGTGAGGAAGGGGCTCGGGCGCTGTGACATCCTCATCAACAACGCAGGTGCGACCAAAGCCGGCAATTTTCTTGAGCTGAGCGATGAAAGCTGGCTCGACGGTTTCGCGCTGAAATTCTTCGGCTGTGTGCGGTTGTCCCGGCTGTTCTGGCCGATGTTGAAGGATGCGCAGGGTCATGTGGTCAATATCGGTGGCGGTGCGGCCCGATCGCCGAGCGCCGATTTCCTGATCGGCGGCTCGTGCAACGCTGCGATGGCGAACTTCACCAAGGGATTGTCGCGTCTCGGCATGAAGGAAGGCGTCAACGTCAACATCATCCATCCCGGGCTGACCGCAACGGATCGCGTGCAGGATCTGTTTGCGCAACGCGCGACCGCCGCGGGCAAGACAGTCGGTGAAATCAGCGCGCAAGCCGTCGCTCGTGACGGTATCAAGCGGATGGGAGAGCCGGCGGATATTGCCGAACTGATCTTGTTTCTGTGCAGTGAGAAGGGGCGTCATATTCAGGGCGCGGCAATCCCGGTCGATGGCGGCTCGCAGCCGGGATATTACTGACAGACAGCCTCGCTTTTGTTGCCAAGGTCCCGCCTGCGTAGGGAATAGCATCGGGCGGTTGGTGTTCTCCCGGGCATGCACGCGGCGTGTAAAGCGCCGGAAGCAAGGGAGGGCATCATGACCGCTCGTATCAATTTGTCACATATCTCCACGATAGTGGCCGCTGCAATTGCAGTCTTTTGCTTTATCGGCTTTGCGCTCGCGCAGGACAAGCCGATCCGCGTGCGTGGCGAGATCGTCGCTGTCGATGGTCCGATGATGACGGTGAAATCGCGCGACGGCAAGGATCTGAAGATCAAGCTCGCGGATAATGTCAGTGTCGCCGGCATCGTTCCGATGAACATCGGCGATATCAAGCCGAACTCCTATATCGGCGTCTCCGCCATGCCGCAGCCGGACGGTAGTCAACGCGCGCTGCATGTTCATATCTTCCCGGAAGCCATGCGCGGCGTCGCCGAAGGCTTCGGTCCCTGGGACGTGCGGCCGCAGAGCACGATGACCAATGCAACGGTTGCCGAAACGGTGGCCGGCGTCGACGGCCAGACCATTACCGTCAAATACAAGGACGGTGAAAAGAAGATCATCGTTCCGAAAGAGGCGCCGATCGTCACCTATGTTCCGGGCAGCATGGCCGATCTGAAACCGGGCGCGAAGATCTTCATCGTTGCCGCGATCCCGCAAGCCGACGGCACTTTCACCGCAGCGCGTGTGAATGTCGGCAAGGATGGGCTCACGCCGCCGATGTAAACAAACTCCGCTCATTCCCGCGAAAGCGGGAATCCAGAGTCATGCGCTGGGTCCCCGCCTTCGCGGGGACGAGCGGATACGATGCTCATACCGCGTGCTCGTGGTCCCGGCCGATATGCCGGCTGCGGATGCGGCGGACCGTCCACCAGATCGCAAGCACCGCAATGGGTACAAAAGCGGCCGTGGCCAATGACGGCTCGATCGGCCAGCCGGCATCGTGCGCGCCCTTCACCAGATAGCCGAACAGCCCAACGACGTAATAGCTGATCGCGGCGACCGACAATCCCTCTACCGTCGCCTGCAAACGCAACTGCAGGCGAGTGCGCGCATTCATCGATTTCAGCAATTCCTGATTCTGCTGTTCGAGTTCGACATCGACGCGGGTGCGCAACAGGTTGGCGGCACGAGCAAGCTTGCGAGAGAGCGTGGCCTGCCGCTCTTCGGTGGTGGCACAGGTGCGGATGGCGGGCGCCATGCGGCGCGCGAGGAACGACGACCATGTCGGCAAGCCGCCGACCTTGCGTTCGCCGATGATCTTCAACCGGGTCTGCACGATCTCGTCATAGGCGCGGCTGGCGCCGAAGCGAAACAGACTGCCGGTGGCGCCCGCTTCCAGTTCCGCTGCGAGTGCGGTGAGCTGGTCCAGCAGTCGGCGATTGTCGGCCAGCGCGGAGGTGCTGCGCAATTCCTCAGTCAGCTCGGCGAGCCGTTTTTCGATACGATTGATCGAGGGGGCGAGCTCCTGCGCTTTCGGCAAGCCGAGAAGGGCGAGCGTCCGATAGGTTTCAAGTTCGATCAGGCGCTGGACCAATGCGCCAGCGCGCTCAGGTCCAAGCCCCCGATCGAGCACGAGGATATGGACAAAGCCGCCGGCATCGGGCTGAAAGTCTGTCGCGTACAAGGCGGTGCCGTCGGAGTTGTCCGCGACCGCAAGGCTCGGCCGGTTGAACAGACGCGTCACGTCGATCCGGTCAGATTCGTCGTTCATCAGTTGCAGATCGATCGCCACCAGCAGCGGGCCTGGTTGCGGCACGAGTCCCATCGGGGTGGCAAGCGATGAAGCGGGCGGCTGGAACGGCGCCTCGGCCGGATTGGACGGCAATTCCCAGGTGTAGGTGGTGAATTCCGAATGTTGTTCCCAGCGCAAACTCAGGTCACCGAACGAGACATGCAGGTGCTTGTCGCCGGGCCGAGGCGGCTGGACACCACGTCTGACGCACAGGTCGGCGAGGGCGTTTCGGTCGGCCTCGGCCTGATCGCTCATGGTGTCGAAAGCGAAATGCAGGACACGCGCTGGCGTCGATAAAGCCGTGAATGGCCGCGCATGGACTTCGCCGAGCACCGTGGCGCGAAGCCGATGCGGTTTCAGATTGGTCTCGCCGATGGTTACGTCTGCGCTCATGCCGGCTGTCTTCACGCGATCGCTGCACGCCAATGTAGCATATCAATCGGTAAGAGAAGATGACTGCCCTTTCCGCAGGACTTTGATGCCCAGCACCTTGATGCGTGACGCCAGCGTCGTTGGCCGGACATGGAGTAATTCCGCCGCGCCGCCATGTCCGAACACCTTGCCGCCGCAGGCGTCGAGCGCCGCAATGATATTGGCGCGATCGCGGTCGCGCCGTTCATCCTCGGTGAGCAGGGAAGCATTGTTCGGTCCGCCGGCGCCGCGCGTTAAACCGCCGGGCAGGTCGATGCGCAGGCGTCCGTTGCGAGCCAGGATGGCCGCATGCTCAATGACATTCTGCAATTCCCGGACATTGCCCGGCCAGGCATATTGCGTCAGCCGCCGGACATCGCCTTCGGTCAGGCGCAGATCGCTGATCTTCAACTTACCGCTGGCGAGCCGCAGAAAATGCGCCGCGAGCAGGGAGATATCGTCGGTGCGTTCGCGCAGGGGTACGGATTCCACCGGAAAGACATTCAGCCGAAAATAAAGATCCTCGCGAAATCGCTTCTGCCGCACCTCGGCTGCAAGGTCTCGATTGGTTGCAGCGATCACCCGGACATTGACGTTTCGCGTGCGGGATTCGCCGACGCGCTCGAATTGCCCTTCCTGCAACACACGCAAAAGCTTGCCCTGCAGCTCCAGCGGGATTTCGCCGACTTCGTCGAGAAACAGCGTGCCGCCATCGGCCAATTCGAAACGGCCGAGCCGATCGCGCAGCGCGCCGGGAATGGCGCCTTTGGCATGGCCGAAGAATTCACTCTCGAACAATTCGCGCGGTATGCTGGCGCAATTGACGCGGATCAGCGGACGGTGGCTGCGCTTGCTGGCATCGTGAATGGCGCGCGCGATCAATTCCTTGCCGGTGCCAGATTCTCCGGTGATCAGCACGCTGGCATCGGTTGGTGCAACGAGTTCGATCTGCCGGATGGTCTTCTGCATCGGGGCGCTGGCGCCGATGATGCCGCGATGATTGCTCTCGCGGCGGATCTCTTCCTGCAGATATTCATTGTCGCGTTCGAGCTGTTTGCGAAGCTGCTCCACTTCGGCCAGCGCGCTGCGCAGCTTCTCGTCGGCTTCCTTGCGCTGCGTGACATCGCGAAACACGATCACCGCGCCGACGACGCTGCCGCGATCCTTGATCGGCGTCGATGTATATTCGACGAAGAAGCGGGTGCCATCCTTGCGCCAGAATACTTCGTTGTCGACCTGGTGCACCGCGCCATCGCGGAACGCCGCATAAATCGGGCAATGCATCGCCGGATAATAAGAGCCATCCGCATGCGTGTGATGCACGATCGAATGCATGTCCTTGCCGACAAGCTCTTCCGCTTTCCAGCCCAACATGCGCTCGGCCGCCGGATTGACGAACGTGGTCTTGCCGTCGGCATTGACGCCATAAATGCCTTCGCCGGCCGCGCGCAGGATCAACTGGTTCTCTCGCTCGACATCGCGGAAGAAGCGTTCGACCCGCTGCCATTCCTCGATCCCGCCGCGCACATAGAGATCGGCTTCGGTATCGACATTGCGCCGGCGTTGCGTGGCGAGATCGGTCATCGTCAGCAGCAATTCGGGCGCACCGCCGCGCGTCAGCACGCTGGCGGAATATTCCAGCACGAGTTCGTGGCCAGCGGCATGGCGGGGCTTGAGGCCCCGCGTCCAGTATTCGCCCTTGGCCATGACGCCGTCGGTAAACACGATCAATGCCGGCAACTGACCGGGATGAAGGGCGGTCACCGCCATCCCACGCAGTTGTTGGCGATCATAGCCGAGAAGCCGGCAGGCGGCCGGGTTGCCATCGGCAATGCGGTCTTCAGCCGGGCGCAATACCAGCATCGCCTCGGGACACATTTCGAAGATGCGGCCGAAATCGGCAGCGTGATGCGCTATTGCCTGTTTTTCGTGCAGTGGAGAATGCATCGCGCGAAGCCGTGATTGATCCGAAATTCGTAGCATTGCTACCAAATTTCGTAAATCACGAAAAATAGTAATCCATCGATCTCGGTTTTCCTACGCTATTTCGCTTGCGTCAGATTGGCCGGCGGCGCGCCGGTGATCTGGCACCGAGTTTGCTCATTCTCCCGTAAAGGCCGGCCGCTGCGCCTCTCGGCGCGATCCCGGTCCATTGCAGGCGGTTGCTTCAGACGGGAGAGCTTCGATGTCCACATTCGACGATGCATTTGATCCCAAGCGCAGATTGCACTCCGCAGGTTGCTCCTGCGGCCGTCACATCAACGAGACCGAACATGAGCGCGACGCGATCCGGCAATTGCAATGCGCAGCCGTCGAGGCGCCGCAAAGCGAGGAGGCGCGCTACGAAGGCGTGGTCGCCTCCGCGGTCATGCGGGCGATGTTTCCGCAGGATGCAAGCCGCAGAGCGTTCCTGAAATCGGTCGGTGCTTCGACGGCGCTGGCCGCGATCTCGCAATTTTTCCCGCTGAAGACCGCAACCGAAGTGTTCGGGCAGGGCGCTCCGCTGGAGAAGAAGGACCTGAAGGTCGGATTCATTCCGATCACTTGCGCCACGCCGATCATCATGGCGCATCCGATGGGTTTCTATACAAAGCACGGCCTCAATGTCGAAGTGATCAAGACGGCCGGCTGGGCTGTGATCCGCGACAAGACGCTGAACAAGGAATACGACGCGGCGCATATGCTGTCGCCGATGCCGCTCGCCATCACCATGGGGGTGGGCTCGAATCCAACGCCCTACACCATGCCGGCGGTCGAAAATATCAACGGCCAGGCGATTACGCTGTCGCTCAAGCACAAGGACAAGCGCGACCCGAAGTTGTGGAAAGGCTTCAAGTTCGCCGTGCCCTTTGATTATTCGATGCACAATTATCTGCTGCGCTACTACCTCGCGGAGCACGGCATCGATCCCGACACCGATGTGCAGATCCGCGCCGTGCCGCCGCCAGAAATGGTTGCGAACCTTCGCGCCGATAATATCGACGGTTACCTCGGCCCCGACCCGATGAACCAGCGTGCGGTCTATGATGGCGTCGGTTTCATCCACATTCTGACAAAGGACATCTGGGAAGGACATCCATGTTGCGCGTTCGCCGCATCGAACGAATTCGTCAAGACGATGCCGAACACTTACGCCGCATTGCTCAAGTCGATTATCGACGCCACCGCTTTTGCGCATAAGGCAGAGAACCGAAAGCAGATCGCCGAAGCGATCGCGCCGGCGAATTATCTCAACCAGCCGTCGATCGTGCTGGAACAGATTCTGACCGGCACATTCGCCGATGGCCTCGGCAACATCGTCAAGCAGCCGAATCGCGTCGATTTCGATCCATTCCCGTGGCAGTCCTTTGCCGTGTGGATTCTCACGCAGATGAAGCGCTGGGGCCAGATCAAGGGCGATGTCGATTACGCCGGGATCGCCAATCAGGTCTTCCTCGCCACCGATACCGCCAAGCTGATGAAGGAGGTTGGTCTGACGCCGCCAACAGCGACGACGAAGTCGTTCGTGGTCATGGGCAAGACCTTCGATCCGGCAAAGCCGGAGGACTATCTCGGCAGCTTCAAGATCAAGAAGTCGGCGTAAGTCAAAATTCTCTTCGCCCTCTCCCCATGCGTGGGGAGAGGCCCGTGCCCGAGCATAAAGCATGACCCGCTCTCTCTCCCTCCGCGCCGCCATCGTCTCGATCGCGATCTTCGCGCTGTTCATCACCGCGTGGCATCTGGCGACGCGCGGCTCCGGCACTGTCGCATCCATGGACCCGGAATATGCAAAGCTGATGGGCATTACGGCGACGCAGGGAAAATCGGCGATGCCAGGTCCCCTCGACGTCGCCAAGACGCTCTGGGATCATCTCAATCATCCCTTCTACGATAAAGGCCCGAACGACAAGGGCGTCGGCATTCAGTTGGCTTATTCGCTCGCGCGGGTGCTGACCGGTTATTTCCTCGCAGTGATCGTCGCGCTTCCGATCGGCTTTCTGATCGGCATGTCACCATTGATGAGCCGGGCGCTCGATCCCTTCATTCAAATCCTGAAGCCGATCTCGCCGCTCGCCTGGATGCCGCTCGCGCTCTACACCATCAAGGATTCGAACCTCTCGGCGATCTTCGTGATCTTTATCTGTTCGGTGTGGCCGATGCTGCTGAACACCGCGTTTGGTGTCTCGGCTGTGCGCAAGGAATGGCTGAATGTTGCGCGCACACTCGAAGTCGGACCGATCCGCCGCGCTTTTACAGTTATCCTCCCCGCCGCAGCACCGACTATACTCACCGGCATGCGCATCTCCATCGGCATCGCCTGGCTTGTGATCGTTGCAGCCGAAATGCTCGTCGGAGGAACCGGCATCGGTTACTTCGTCTGGAATGAATGGAATAATTTGTCGATTGTGAATGTGATCAACGCGATTTTGCTGATTGGTCTCGTTGGGATGATCCTCGATCAGATCCTCGCCTATTGCGCCAAGCTCGTGACGTTCCCGGAGTAGCGCAGCGTGACCGACCATTTCATCTCCATCGAATCCATCGCCAAGCGTTACCCCGCGCCGAAGGGCTTAACCACGATCTTCGAAAACCTGTGGCTCGGCGTGAACCGCGGCGAGTTCGTCTGCGTGATCGGCCATTCCGGCTGCGGCAAGACCACCGTGCTCAACATCCTCGCCGGCCTCGACGCCCCGACCGAGGGCGCGGTGATCGTCGACGGCCAGGCGATCGAGGGCCCGAGCCTCGACCGCGCGGTGATCTTCCAGGGGCACTCGCTCTTGCCGTGGCGCACCGTGCTCGGCAATGTCGCCTATGCCGTGACCTCGAAATGGCGCAAATGGTCCAGCGCCGAGGTGAACAAGCACGCGCAAAAATTCATCGACCTCGTCGGCCTGACCGGCTCCGAGCACAAGCGCCCGTCCGAACTCTCCGGCGGCATGAAGCAGCGCGTCGGCATCGCGCGTGCGCTCTCGATCGAGCCGAAGATCCTGCTCATGGACGAGCCGTTCTCGGCGCTCGACGCGCTGACCCGCGGCACGCTGCAGGACGAGGTGCGCCGCATCTGCCAGGAGACCGGCCAGACCGTGTTCATGATCACCCACGACGTCGACGAAGCGATCTATCTCGCCGACAAGATCGTGCTGATGACCAACGGGCCCGGCGCGGTGCTGGCGGAAATCGTCGAGAATCCGCTGCCGAAAGAGCGCAACCGCACCGAATTCCACAAGCATCCGCTCTATTACGCGGTGCGCAACCACATCATCGATTTCCTGATTGCGCGCAGCCGCACCTTCACGAAGGAAACGCCGGATTTCGACCCGCGGCAGGTGCCGCTGATCCGGCCGGGCGCGGTCGAGCCGCAGGTGGTTGCGGCAAGCGACGCTGCGAAGCCGCGTGCGGCCAATGGTTGAAGCCACTTGCTCCGCTCATTCCCGCGCAGGCGGGAATCCAGACTCTGGGTCCCCGCCTTCGCGGAGACGAGCGGGTTGAAATGTCACGCCCGAAATCTGAATCCGTCACTCTGCTGGGAGACCACCCATGAAACGTAGCGACCTCACCGAAAAGATTCTCGACATCAAGCGCGAGAAGGGTTGGAAGTGGAAATACATCTGCGGCGAGATCGGCGGCTTTTCCGACACGCTGATCGTCGGCGCGCTGCTCGGCCAGATGAAGCTGACCAAGCCGCAGGCGATGAAGGCGGCGGAACTGTTCGGCCTGTCCAAGGCCGAGGAGACGATGCTGAACGAGACGCCGATGCGCGGCGAAAACATCCAGATGCCGCCGCAGGACCCGCTGATCTACCGCCTGTACGAGCTGGTGATGATCAACGGCCCGGCGATGAAGGTGCTGATCGAGGAGGAATTCGGCGACGGCATCATGTCGGCGATCGATTTCGACATGCAGATGGAGCGCGCCGCCAACCCGAAGGGCGACCGCGTCAAGCTGACCATGAGCGGCAAATTCCTGCCCTACAAGTATTACGGCGCGACGGGCAACGTGCCGGAATACGGGTTCAAGGAGGATTGAGGCGCGCTTACGCGTCTCGCAATCTGCAGGCTGAAAGGGTGGATTACGCGCGTAACGCCGTAATCCACCCTTTTCTTTTCAAGCCACTACTTGGCTGGCACATGCCGCGACCTTGGCGCTAATTGTCTGAACCTAAGCCAGTCTATTGTGTGGGGTTTGGCTCGTCCGTAAAGTTCTGGGCATGAGCACGCTGACCCCGATTGGAGCGCGACTGCAGATCGCGCTAGATGCTGAATACTTGCGTATGCAAAACGAGTGGTTTTTCAACTGGCACCAGATTGGACGCGACAGCGTCGTCGAAATCGACGGATTCGACGGCAGAATGATCAGATATGGCGGCATCAAGTTCTCCGGTACGGCCCGTGACGTTTATTGGGGTACGATCCAGCGATATGCCCGGCAGAAGGTTGGGCAGTTGTTTGACGAGATCGAGCGGGAGTTGCAGAACTATCCCCTCGAAATAAGGTCGAAAGCACTGAATGAGGCCCACTCGCTTATTCGTGTCTTCATAACAAAAATCCGCAAGGCGGCAGTCGATAAAGACCGTATTCTGAGGGGGAATGGCTTCGCGTTTCCGTCCGCACAGGACCTCGGAAATTGGGCTGGAGCGCAACCTTCCGACATCGAATCGCGCATAGCGACATTGCGACATATTTATTGCGACATTGAGGTCGCTAAGGGAGGGGACGGCATGGTCTTCAGGGATATGATGAGAGATAGGGTAACGTTGGTGAAGACCGACGGAACGGTCGTACGCGAAAAGATCCAAGCGCAGGTTTCCCCTGGTCAAATCATCACCTTCGATGCTGATCTGCCACTGGAGCCAGGCGACCATTTTCTTCGGTCTCTCCCTTCCGGGCTGGTCGAGGATTACGTGGTGGATGACCCGAACTTCATGACAGGCATTCACGGCATCCCCTCTAGCTTCCAGTCAAAAGTGCGTCGGAGCCGGGAAGCTGCCGCCCCTCCGCATCAGGTCATTCAGCGAATAACGAATCATTTTCATGGTGACAATTCGCGCGTCACGTTTGGAACGGATAACAGCGTCAACATAGTCAACCAGCTTCAGCCACTGGCTGTTGCTCAACTCGTCGAGCAGATTAAGCCGCATGTGGGTTCTTTGCCTGAGCCGCAACGCACGGAGATACTCGTGCCGCTGAAGCTTTTAGAAGATGAGATCAGAAGCTGCTCTCCTGAGCCGTCGAAGCTGCAGGTCGCTCTGCAGTCCATCCTGACAATCGCTGAAAGTGCTGCCGGCAATTTGGTTGCAGCCGGAATTCAGAGTATGATCACGAAATTGTTGTGAATTCCGCTGTTTATAAGACAACATTGCCATGCCTCTTTTCCCGGTTCATCAGAAGTTTGTTGATGATTTTTTTGCAGAAGTTGCCCGCTACGAAGCGGGCTACGCACATGTTGCATTCAATTTTGTAGCCATCCGATCTGAAGATCGATTTGTTATTGTTCAAGGCCGTCTATTCTTGAACTCGATTGATCCAAAAATGCCGACTTACATTTTCCAGTCACCGAATGTTCGGGCCGGACGTTATCAATTGTCAGAGCTCAAGCTCGATATGAGAGCGTTTGTCGCCCAGCTGCTGACCGGAAAAATCACTACGCCAGACGGCGACTTGCATTTTGTTGCGATACAAAATGGTGACTACGCCGTTAGCTATATGCCGTTCCATCCTGACGGGCTGCAAAATCAGAACCGCACTAGTGTGCTGCGCCTGATGGCTGGTCCGGTCACAATTGCGCAACCAAATATTGACTGGGAAGTCAAATCGGCAACGCCGCCTTATGACGGCTTACAAGAACTGGCGACAGAGCTCGGTTTTGGGTCAATTTCAGTCGCAACTTCGACGATAGAGATCATTGCGTTTAATGTTGCAGCAATCGATATGCAAGATTCAAAGGTCAGTGGCTCCACGGCTGTTCTCGGTGTTGTTGTTGCCAGTGGACTTGATTCTGAGAAAGTCAAGCTTGGATATAGGGTCTATAATCCCGCATTGCCGACTGAACGAAAGACCGTCGAAGGGGCGAGCATGGTGTGGACTAACGACGGTGCGCTCAAGCGAGGTCGTACCGAAGTCCAGGTGCCTCCTGCGGCCGTAATCAACTGCGTTGTTAGCTATGACGGTTGTGCTTTGCACCATCAGTGGGTCGGTGACCCCGAGAGATCTCAGAACTCTCGACGTGCGGTTTATGAAGCTTTTGATCCTAAGTTAGAAGCGCTCGAAGGCATGATCAGAAACGCATCAATGCGTGGACAGGATGCGCGACAACTCGAACCGGCAGTTGCGTGGATAATGTGGATGTTGGGTTTTAGCGTCGTTCATCTAGGCGGAATGCCCAGAACGCGTGATGCGGCGGACCTAATCGCTGTTAGTCCGGCCGGGCATTTCTTGGTTGTAGAATGTACGACTGGTTTGCTTAAAGCGGAAAACAAACTGGCACTTCTTCATGCGCGGGCCGAGGCTGTCAGGCGCAGCCTAGCCGCATCGAACAACACGTATCAGCGTGTCCTTCCGATGATCGTGACGTCCAAAACTGTTGCCGAGGTGAAGCCGGATATGGAGGCAGCTGGAAGGCTTGGAATTCGGGTGGTTACAATGGAGACTGTTGAGCAGGCAATCAACCGCACGCTCATACAGCCTAACGCCGACCAAATGTTCTTTGATGCCGAAAATGCTGTGAAGGCGGAACTCGCGAAGTACGAGGCTGAACCGGCGTTGCCGCTAATCGATACGCCACTTCCAAAAGTATGACAGTCCACATCAACCCGTCACAATTGTGCCCTTCTCGAAGAGAGCTCCTAATCCTCCATTGTGCAACAGGCTATTCTGTTCTGGTTGACCAATACAATGTCAAAGCCAAAATGGGCGCCGCGGCATGGGAAGTGGGGGCCTGTTAAGCCAGGGTTTTGGGAAGTCTGGCACGCGAACAAAGAATCGCTAAGAAAGAACGGTTACTCCGTTCGGAAGAATGAGAATGATCAATGGGAGGTCCGCTTCGTCCCCCCAGAAAAGTCTGGTTGGCCACCGATCAAACCGAATCCAATTTTCGTTCCGGTTGGGATGAAGGCGTCTATTTGTTTGAAATGTGGACACACAACCCTGATCAAGCTAAGCGATGAGCACAGAGACTGTGGGCTCTGTCCAGACTCTGATCCGCTCAGTTGACAATTTGCGCTCATCACCTTGGCGCCGTTACTGTGTAGCTTCTGAGTCCCCGCCTTCGCGGGGACGAACGGGGAAAGAGGAGGCCTCATCGCCGCGCGTGCGCCTCAACGCCGCTCCCGCTCCAGCAACCGTGCATGCGCCTTGACGCGCCGCGACTTGTGGCCGCCGCGGGCGCGGAAGTGCCGCTCGTCGTCGCGCGGGGGAAGATGGGCGTCGATGAAATCCTTCACCGCCACCTCCGGCGCCTGCTGCGGATCGACGCCGGCTGAGCGCAAGCGCGCGAGGATGGTGTGTACATCCTCGTAATCGAGCGCGGTGCGCTCCGCGCCCTGGAGGGCGCGCGCATTGCCGCTCCGCCGCCGCTTCGGGCGGGCGGCGAGCTTGATCATGCGCATCAGCATCAGCGCCTGCGCAAGCTTTTCCAGATCGATGTCCGCGCTTGTTTCAAGCTCATGCACGGTGCGCTCGGCCAGCGCCGAGAGCCGCTGCGCGAGCAGGCGGCGCTTCAGCTTCGCCGAGGCTCTCGCGCGCGGCACGGTGTCGGTCGCGCGCGGCGCGAACAGCGGACGCACCCAGCCATGATCGCGCGTCCAGCGGCAGATCGAGGCCCGGCCGACGCCGGTCTTGGCTTCGATTTCGCCATAGGTCAGCGTCGTCTCCTCGACCAGCTTGCGGACGCTTGCGACCTTGGCATCGGTGTGCGGCCGGCGTGAGGTTTTCGGGCGCGGCCCGTTGGTGGCGAAGGGATCCTCGGGGGTGACCCGGAGGCGGGCGATGGCGGGGCGGAAGAGGGGATTGCGCATGGCGCGGAATTATAGCGGCGTGGAGGAGAGGGGGGATAAGTGGGGGCCCATCCACCGTTCGTCCCCGCGAAAGCGGGGACCCAGAAAGCCAAGGGCATGAATGCTTGCGATTGTGGCCCTGGGTCCCCGCCTTCGCGGGGACGAGCGGAGTTTTTGGCTCCGCTCAAGGCATGACCAACCCCGCCAGTGCGCGCTGCAATTCCTCCGGCAGGGCGACCGGGCGGCCGCTGACGCGATCGACATAGACATGCACGAAATGGCCCTGCGCTGAGGCGAGGTCGTCGTCCTCGCGGAACAGGCCGATCTCGTAGCGCACGCTCGATGTGCCGCGATGCGCGACGCGCAAGGCGCCGGTGAGGGTGTCGGGAAACGAGACCGGCTTGAAGTAAT
The DNA here is from genome assembly GCF_002119765.1 of Pseudorhodoplanes sinuspersici. Classification (NCBI taxonomy): domain Bacteria; kingdom Pseudomonadati; phylum Pseudomonadota; class Alphaproteobacteria; order Hyphomicrobiales; genus Pseudorhodoplanes; species Pseudorhodoplanes sinuspersici. The sequence goes on along the minus strand of NZ_CP021112.1, from coordinate 5,833,126 downwards.
GGCATTGCGTTTCGACCACGAGGCCGATGACGGGGCTCTTTGCGATATCGAGCGCGCCGCGTTCGATCAGGTAGCCGTTCACGATGGTGTCGAAATAGGAATAATAGGTCACGTTGTTGACGTGGCCGTAGACGTCGTTGTCCATCCAGCGCGTTGCGATCGCGCGATGGTGCGGGTAGGCGGAGCGGGCGTGCGGCGCAGGTCTTGGTGTCGCAAGTCTCTGTGTCATGGCGTCCATTGAAGCCATGACACAGGCAAAAGACAATGCGCCTAGAATAATGCGCCTAGAATAATGTCGGGCTGCGGCCGCCGTCGCGCGATTGCGAATGCGCGCCGCCGGGTTCGGAAATGCCGCACAGGGCTTCGCCGGCATTGTCGGGGCCGTCGATCACGGCGAGATCGCCGAGCGAGACGATGCCGACGAGGCGCTTCTGCTGGCTGAGCACCGGCAGCCGGCGGACCTTGATGTCGGCCATGTTCTGGGCCGCGGCTTCGACCTCGTCGGTCTCGTAGCAATACAGCACTTCCTTGCTCATCACCTCGCGGACCGGCGTGTCCGGCGATTTATTGGCGCCGACCGCGCGAATGGCGATGTCGCGGTCGCTGATCATGCCGACAAGGCGGTCATTCTCGGCCACCGGCAGAAGGCCGACATCGAGGTCCTGCATCATGCGCGCGGCCTGCGCGACGGATTGGTCAGGGCTGACGAGTTTCACATTGGTCGTCATGACTTCGCTGACTTCCATGGCTTTGCCTCCGTTTTTGCGCGATCAATTGCTGTGCACGGCTTTTCCCGCCCATGGTTTCGCTCCCGCCTTGGCGGGGAACGCATGGCGCTTGCCGACGTTCCGGCGCGCGGCCGCGATTCAATTTTAAGTGTCAGGACCGGCGAAAGGAGAGCGCTACCATCAGCGCCACATTGATGACGGCGAACAGCGCCAGCGCGGCGATGGTCCATTGCGTGCCGAAGCGTTCGATCGACAGCGCCCCGGCGGCCGGCGCCAAGGCCTGCACGATCAGGCTCGGCATCGCGATCTTGCCCATCAGCCGCGGAAACCGCGCCGCGCCGAACAACGTCAGCGGCAGCGTGCCGCGGGCGATCCATGAGATGCCGTAGCCGGCCGCATACAGGACCACCGCAAGCAGGACGATGCTCCAACTGGTCATCAGCATCATGAGGCCGATCGCCATCAGCGAGACCGAGGCGGCGAGTGTCCAGATCGGATGATAACGGCGGCCGAACAGGCTTTCGAAGATGCGCGCGCCGACCTGCGCCGGCCCGAACAAAGTGCCGAGCGCGACGGCGGCGGCAAAGTCCATGCCGCGCGCCTGCAGGAAGATCAGAAGATGCACAACGACGATCGAGCCGATGCCGGCGGCGATCGACAGGATCAGCGCCAGCAGAACCAGAATGGATGTCTCGTGTGCGGCGACTTTCGTTGTCTTGGTCGCAATCTCAGGTGTGGCCGCAGCCGCATCATCCGGCTTCGCGGTCGCGCTCATGGCGTAAAGCTGCAGCGGCAAGGCGATGACGAGATGCAAAGCGGCATAGACAAGGCAGGTCGCGCGCCAGCCGACGCTCTCGACCAGAAAGGCGCTGAGCGGCCAGCAGACGGTCGAAGCGAAACCGCCGAACAAGGTCAGATTGGTGATCGGTCCGCGCGCGGCCTGTCCGTAGAGCTTGCCGAGCGCAGCAAACACCGCGTCGTAAAGTCCCGTTCCCATGCCAAGGCCGACGACGACCCATCCGGCAAGATAATAGGGCAGCGCTGGTGCAAGGCCGATCGCGGCCAGTCCGCATGCGAACAGTATTGAACTCGCGGCGAGGATGGGCCGGCCGCCATGCCGTTCGATCAGCTTGCCGACTTGCGGCGAGATCAGCCCGCCAATCAACAGCCCGATCGACACGCCGCCGACCACCCATGACAAGGGCCAGCCGGTATCGGCGACGATCGGCGCTGCGAGAACGGCCGGAAAATAAAACGACGAGCCCCAGGCGAGAATCTGGACGATGCCAAGACAGACGACTGTAAGGAAGGGACCGCGGGCACCGGCATGCATGCGGGCGAAAATAGACCAACGCTGGGCCCGATTCCAATGCTCCGCGCTTATTGCTCTGACGCGTTTTCGTCATGCGACCCGGCGCCGCGGGCGCTATGAGGATTTGAGCGATGCGTAGCCGCATCCCCGATCAGTTGCCGTGATACACCGGCTTGCGACCCTCCGCCTCAGCAGCTCTTCCTTCGAGGAAATCCTTGGTGCGATAGAGCGCGCTATATTGCTCTTCAAGTTGCGACAGAGCTCCTTCCTCGCCGGAATCGATCGCCGAATGGGCGGACGCCAACGACGCGCCGATCCCCAGTGGCCCACAGGCGGCAATCCTGTTCCCGAGATCGACGGCGCGCTCGAGCGCCGATTGGGCTGTGTCGGCGATCTCCTGAATCGTTCCCATGCGATAGGCCTCTTGGGCCGTCCAATGATCTCCAGTAAGGATGTAGCGCATTGCATTGCCCCAGCCCGCTTCACGAACGAAGCGGATCGTCGCGCCGCCGCCCGGGAAGCGTCCGTGCGTGCACTCGTCTTGACCGAAATTCGTATCCGCGGCGGCGACGCGAACGTCTGCAACGAGAAATAGCTCGTGAGCCATGTTCCAGGTATCGCCGTGTACCGCGACAATGAGCGGTTTTGCCCGATGCGGTTTATGTGTGGCGAGCGGATCCGTCATGCCCGGTCCGCTGATCAGCGGTTTGCCCGTTAGAGCGAGCGCCTTGAAGCCTTCTACATCGATGCCCCGCGAGAAATGATCGCCATGGCCGAACAGGATCGCTGCGCGCAGTGAAGGATCGCGATCGTAGTCGTAATACGCCTTAGCCATCGCCCGGAAGGTCTCTGGATCGATTCTGTTCTGGATGTAGGGACGATTGATTCCGAACAGCGCAAGCTGCCCGCGACGTTCGATCGTCAGCTTTGCGTTCAAGGAAACAGATATTTCTGCCAGAGTTGTAGGTTCGCTTCTGTCTACAGCCTCCTCAGTGGCGATAGTCGCGTCACGGTCCATTGATGGGCTCCCAATGAGTGGTGGTCGTCCATCAGCTCCCGCCGAGGGTGACACGATCACACGATCCCGCCCGCTGTTGACCAAAGTGACATATGTTCATTTGCGGCTTTCACAAATGCACTTTTTTGCTGTCAAAGGCGAAATTTTGCTCTGCATGAAGGGCAGCGGGCAGGGCGAGCACGTCGCGGTGCCTGCCAGCATTCACGATTGGCGCCGGCCTGACGAAGCTGCCTATACTCTGTCCATGCGCCGCGTCCCGATCTGTCTTTTCGTGGCACGTCGCTTGCACGACAACAGACCAGGAGATCGTCTCTATGACTGGCACTGCCGTTTTCGTTCCGGGTGGCTATCGTTATATTCCGGCTGTGTTTCAATACTCGGCCGGTGTCGCCGCCGAAGACGGCTTTGAGCTTGAACGTGTTCGCTTCCTGACGCCCGTTCCGCTCGCGGAAGCGTTCGGCAAGGTCGAGGAGCATCTCACGTCTATCGGCAGACCGTTCACCGCCTTCGCCCATTGTGAACTGCGCTCGCCGTCGCAATTCACCGATCAGGGCTTCATCGATTTCAACAAGCAATATGTGCTGACGCTCGAACGCTGGGGCATCTACAAGGATGGTGTGAACCCGGTGGCTCGGACCAATGTTTGCCCGATGTACGATGAGCCAACTACGCCTTCAATGTTCGCCTTCACCTATACCGTGCCTGCGGCAAAGCCCCGCCGCCGCAGCTTCATGCTGTCGGGCGGCGGCGATGTCCGCGCCGGAACGGAATTATACAAGGACCGCATTGTGCGTTTCGGCGACACCTCTCCCGAGGGATTGCGCGAGAAAGTGGCTTTCGTCATCGCGGAAATGGAGCGCCGGCTCAAGCTTCTCGGATTTGGCTGGCGGGATGCCGTCTCCACACAGGCCTATACCGTGCAGAATATCGGCCATCTTGTCGGCGAGGAGCTTGCGCGGCGCGGGGCAATGACAGGCGGACTGGTGTGGAGCTACGTCCGCCCGCCGGTGATCGGGCTTGAATACGAAATGGATGTACGGGGCGCCGCACGCGAACTCATCATGTGAGGAGCAGACGATGACATCGATCCCGGTTCGGTTTGCGGGGCGCAGGTTCACGCTGGGCTTGGCCACGCTTTTGTCTGTTGCCGGGTTTGTTGCGCCCGCCCTAGCGCAATGGGCACCAACGCAGCCGATCCGCGTGATCATTCCCTATGCGCCCGGCGGCACCTCCGACATCATCGCCCGCACGATGTCCGAGCCCATCAGCCAGCGTCTTGGCCAGCCGCTGCTGATCGACAATCGTGGCGGCGGCGCCACCCAGATCGGCACCAGCGCCGTCGCCAAGTCCGCACCGGACGGACACACCATTCTCCTGGTGGCGAACACGTTCATGATCAATCCGAGCCTGTTCAAGACGCTGCCTTATGACTCGCTGAAGGATCTCACGCCGATCACCTATGCCGGCGTCACGCCGCACACCATCGTCGTCAACAACGATGTCCCAGCCAAGACCCTCAAGGAGCTGCTCGATCTCGCGCGCGCCAAGCCCGGCGCGATCAATTACGGCTCGGTCGGCAACGGCACCTCGTTCCATCTCGGCACCGAGGAACTGAAAAAACTGTCGGGCACCAACATGGTGCATGTGCCGTACAAGGGGATGGGTCAGGTGCTCACCGACGCGATCTCCGGCAACATCCAGATGGCCTTTGCCAACACGCCGAACGCAGCCCCGCTGGTGAAGGACGGCAAGCTGCGCGCCATCGCGGTGGCGCATCCGACGCGGGCCCCGCAACTGCCTGACGTGCAGACCGTGGCCGAACAGGGCTATCCGGGTTTCGAGTCGAATTCCGGCTTTATCTACTTTGCGCCCGGCGGCACGCCGCCGGACGTGCTCGACCGGCTCAACGCCGTCTTTGTCGAGGTGCTCAACCTGCCGGCAGTGAAAGAGGCGCTGACGAAGCAGGGCGTGGAGGTGAAGGCGACAACGCGGGCGCAGACCGCCGATTTCATCGCCAAGGAAATGAAGCGTTACGCAGACGTTGTGGCCTTCTCCGGCGCCAAGGTGGATTGAACGGGTTTGCCGAGAAGACTTACGACAATGCGGTGATCATGAGAATGACGTGCTTCACGATTGCCACGCCTCAGACCACGCCGCCATTCGCGCGCACGATCTGGCCGTTGATCCAGCCGCTGTCCGGCCCGACCAGCAGCGAGACGACGCGCGCGATGTCGTCGACCTCGCCCAAGCGGCCGAGCGGGTTCATCTGCTTGATGCGATCGAGCGTCGCCTGGTCCTTGCCTTCGAGAAAGAGCTCGGTGGCGACCGGTCCGGGTGCGACGGCATTGACGGTGATGCCTCGAGATCCGAGCTCCTTCGCGAGAATATGCGTCAGCGCTTCGACCGCCGCCTTGGTGGCCGCATAGACGGCGTAGGTCGGCTGATAAAGTCCGACGACACTCGTGGAGAAATTCACGATGCGGCCGCCGTCGCGCAGCCGCTTCGCTGCCTCGCGGAGCCCGTTGAACGTGCCCTTGAGGTTGACCGCGATGGTCTGGTCGAAGGCTGCATCATCAAACTGTGCCACGGGTGCCAGCTTCATGATGCCGGCATTGTTCACCAGCACGTCGACCCCGCCATAGGTGGCTTCGGCGGAATCGAACATCCGCTTCACCGCTAGCGGATCGCTGACATCGGCCTGGCAAGAGATGGCGCGACCGCCGGCTCTCTCGATTTCGTCGACCAGCCTGGCGGCGGCGTTGGCGCTGCCTGCGTAGTTGACGATGACCGTGAGGCCATCCCTCGCCAGCCGCCGCGCGATGGCGGCTCCAATGCCGCGAGACGCACCGGTGACGATCGCGACTCTGTTCGCTGATGGAGTCATTGTCGTTGTTCCTTTGTCGTGTTGTTACGTCGCCGCATGGCGCATCGATGGTGGCCGCGTTCGGCGGACATCACTCTTTCGCTCGATAGTTCTCGGGGATCACGAACACCTCGTCGGCGCGTGCATAGCCGCCATCCTTGACCTCCTCGATCAGAACCATGGTGTGCGGGCGAGCGGCCTCCGAAAAATATTCGACAAGCATCGCCGTCGTCCGATGGACGATCTCTTCTTTCTGGGCGCGGCTCAGTGCGGCCTCCGGAATCTTGAAATTGGCAAATGGCATGATCTCTCCTCCTGGTGATTGGTTTGCTCAGGGGCGAAATTAGCCGTTTTGAAATTCAGGGGTAGAAAGCCATTTTCAACATCACCATTTCAAAAAACATAACAATCGGCTACGGGAAGGGTCATGGATCGCATCGACGTCATGCGGCTTTTCGTGAGGATCGTTGAGCGGGGGAGCTTCGCTCAGGCCGCGCGTGACCTGCAGGTCCCGCGTCCCACCGCCACCCATGCGATCCAGCGCCTGGAGGCGGATCTCGGCGTTCGGCTGCTCGAACGGACCACCCGAAATGTGCGGCCGACGCTCGATGGCGCGCTCTACCACGAACGCTGTATTCGGCTTCTCGCGGATCTCGACGAGGTGGAGAACGTGTTCAGGAATGCCGAACCCAGGGGGCCGCTCCGGGTGGATATGCAGGGGACCATCGCACGGTTTTTCGTGCTGCCCGCGCTGCCCGGGTTCATCGCGCGCTATCCCGGGATTTCGCTGAACCTCAGCGAGGGCGACCGGATGGTCGACCTCATCACCGAGGGCGTGGATTGTGTCGTGCGCGCGGGCGAACTCTCCGATTCATCTCTGATCGGTCGCCGCATCACGGTGTTCGAACAACTCACTCTGGCGAGCCCGGCTTATCTCGAGCGCCATGGCGTGCCGTCAACGCCGGACGATCTCGATGGCCATCGGATGGTCGCCTATACCGCCTCGGCGACTGGCCAGCCCTATCCGATGGAGTTCGAGAAGGACGGTCGGGAATGGGAGATCCCCTTGCCTTACGAGGTCATCGTGCGAGGCGCTGAAATCTACACTGCTTCGGGCATGGCGGGGTTGGGGCTGATACAGGTCCCACGCTATCGCGTTGAGCATCAGATCGCTGCCGGACAATTGGTGCCGATCCTGGAAGCCTTTCCACCGCCGCCGATACCGGTGTCGGTGCTCTATCCGCAGAGCCGCCATCTCTCTTCGCGGATCCGGGTGTTTATTGATTGGCTGGCGGAGGTGTTTCAAGCCTCACCGATTAGAGCATGATGGTGTCCGACCCGGATCAAGTCCGGACGGGCGTTTTCGACATTCTGCTGAAATCAAACGATCGGCAATGTCACGCGGATGCAGCTTCCGTGATCGAGCTGCGGCATGACGATGACGTCGCCGCCATGCAGCCGCGCGATCTGGCGCGCGATGGACAGGCCAAGACCCGATCCCTTCGTGTCTCCCGGCAGCCGGTAGAACGGAATGAATACCTGTTCGCGCTCGGCGGCCGGAATGCCGGGGCCGGTATCGAGCACATCGATGAGGGCGTTGCCGCCATCGCGATGCACTCTGGCGCGTACCGGCGGTTCGCCATGGCGCGCGCCGTTGTCGAGAAGATTGCGGATCAACTGGCGCAGCAATCGCGCGTCGCCGTCGATGGTGATGGCCTCGCCCTCGGCCAGCGCGTGTTCGTAACGCGCGGCTTCCTCGGCTGCGAGCGCCAAGAGATCGACACTCTCGCGGGTCGGCAGACTTTTTGCGATGTCGAGGCGACTGGCCAGCAGGATGTCGTCGACGAGCGCGTCCAGCTCGGTGATGTCCTGCTCGAGCGCCGCCTTGTATTTGTCGTCCCGCGTCTGCTGCAGCAATTCGATGCCGAGCCGGATGCGCGAGAGCGGCGTGCGGATTTCATGTGAGGCGTGCGCAAGCAGCAGCCGATGCGCGTTGACAAGCTCTTCGATCCGCGCCGCTGAATGGTTGAAGCTTTCGGCGAGTTGCGCCACCTCGTCACGGCCTTCGACCTTCACGCGCGCGGAAAGGTCGCCGGAGCCCAGCGTCTCGACGCCTTCCTGCAATCGCTCCAGCCGCCGTGTCAGTCCGCGCACCACAGGATAGGCGCAAAGCGCGACCACGATGGCGATGGTGCCGAGAAAGATCAGCAGGCCGATGGCGGGGTGACGATGCCGCGACATCGCACGCGCCACGATCCAGCGTCCGTCCGGCAGCGGAATGCTCCAGGTTGGTCCGCCTGCAACCGGCGACCAGCCCGGCGTGCGGTCGGTCGGCGGCGGTAGCGGCGAACCCGACGAGGCGATGATATTAAGATTGGCGTCGAACAACGACAGATCGAGACGCAGACGCTGCGCGAACAGGTCGATCGATTGCTGCTGCGCCGCGCGTGTCGCGTTGGCCGGCGGCATGGCCGCCGATATCAGTTCGCCGGCGACTTCAAAGCCCTCGCCAAAGGAAGCCGGCCGCGTTCCGAAGCGCCAGATGCCGCCCGCCACCATGACGACGATCAGCAGCGAAACGACGATCGTCAGGTAGATTTTCTGATAGAGCCGCTTCATGCGTGGGTTGTTTCTCGACGCGTTGTTTTCTGGCGTATGATGCTATCCGAAAACCGTTGCGCGCTTTTCGGCATCATGCGCTAATCCTGCGCCTTGGCGAAGACATAGCCTGCGCCGCGCACGGTGATCACCCGCCGCGGCTTTTTCGGATCGTCCTCGATCGCGGCGCGGATGCGCGAGATGTGCACATCGATGGAGCGGTCGAAGGCTTCCAGCGTCTCGCTCTTCAACAGGTTCATGATGGTGTCGCGCGAGAGCACGCGCCCGGCATTTTCCGCAAGCGCCAGCAGCAGTGCGAACTGATAGCTGGTGAGCGGACGTTCCTCGCCATCGAGGCGGACCTGCCGCGCGGCGGTGTCGATCTCCAGCCGGCCGAACCGCATCAGCTCGGTCTTTTTGTCCGATCGTGCGCGGCGCAGGAGCGCCCGCAGACGCGCGAGCAATTCGCGCGGTTCGAAGGGCTTGGGCAGATAATCGTCGGCGCCCATCTCGAGGCCGACCACGCGGTCCATGGCATCGCCGCGCGCGGTCAGCATCAGGATCGGCGTTGCCGATTTTTCCCGGATGCGCCGGCACACGGTCAGGCCGTCGATGTCCGGGAGCATCAGATCGAGAATAAGAATGTCGAAGGGTTCGCGATCATGCATCGCCATGCCGGTCCCGCCGGAGGGGGCAATCGCGGTCTGGAAGCCGGCTTCGCCGAGATAATTGGAAATCATCTCGGCCAGCCGCCGGTCGTCTTCAATGAGCAGGATACGGTCGGTCACGGCGGCATTCTAATACATCAGCAGACAAAGTGGGGTGGGGGCCGTCGAATTCAGGGGACGAATTGAAGGCCCCCACCCAACCCTCCCATCCGGATCAGCGGGCTGAAAGATCCGGACCTGAAACATGGCGAAGCGTGGGTGGATACAACATCGCCCGGAGGGTATTTCGGTGTCGGGAGTCTGTTTCAATTGCGTTGAATCAGACTCCGGCATTCATCCCTTCATTCGAGCATGATCTTTCCGGAAAACCGGGACCACTTCGCTCGAAAAACGCTTTAGCCGTGGCGCCAGCCAGGGCCGCCGGCGCCGAATGGCGGAAAGCGGTCGTTGAGCTTGCGCCGCTGTTCGGGCGACAGAATGTCTGCGGCATCGCCAAGCGCCTGCACGATGCGTTTCGACACCGAGTCGGCGAGAGCAATCTGTTCGGCGCGCAGCTTTTCCATTGCGCCACGATCGATCGTGGTCTGGGTCAGCAATTCACGCGCCTGACGACGTGCGGCCTGCGCCTTGTCGCGGGCCGGGATCACGTCCTTCAGCATGCCGCGCATGATGCCGCGCAGCTTCTCCTGCTGCTCATTATTGGCATCGAGTTCGACGGCAAGATGACGGACCATGCGGTCGGCGCGGTCTTCGATCTGCGCGGGATCGAGCGGTCCGCCCCAATGGCCGCGCATGCCGCCGCCATGCCATCCCATACCGAATGGATTGCTGACGGCCTTGGTCACGGCAGCGCCGGTCAGGCCTGCGGCGACGACGAGCGTTGCGAACAAAAGAGTGCGGCCGCGTTTGGTGCGAGGGGTGGGGACGTGCGGAGCGGGGGACGGCTCCGGACGATCAGCGTTGTGCTGGTCGGTCATTGGGGGTTCTCCTGAAGGTCACTGTGGCTTGCGGCCACGGACGGAAATCTGCAGGAGGCTCGTTTCGGGGGAATGTGCGGAGTGTAAAGTTTTGTAAAGGCGCGGGTTCAGCGTTGTCGCTTCACGGCCGGATTGTCAGGAGGATTTTTGCGGACCGCGTCGAGCACCAGATCACGCAGCCAACGATGTCCGGGATCACCCTCGTAGCGCTTGTGCCAAATCTGGATGAATTCCAGCTCAGGCACTTTCATCGGCAGTGGCACAGGAAACACGGTGAGGTCCGAAGACATCTTGAAAACCGACAGTAGACGCCTGCGGGTGTGAGCAACGAGATCGGTACCACGGATGAGGGACGGCACGCTCAGATAATGCGGGACGGCCACGATGATCCGCCTTGGAATCCCCATTGAATCGAGAATTTCGTCGACCTGAATGCCGGTGTCCCGGTTACGGGCAACGGTGACATGCGGAGAATCCAGATAGGCTTCCAATTCCATCCGCCCGTTTTTCAGCCGCTTGTTTCGTTTGTCGGCGACACAGATCAGAGTGTCGCGATACAGCTCACGGCTGCGGAACTCCTTCGGCACATGCGGGAAGACTCCGATCGCCAAATCGATGTCATCGTCGGCAATGCGGCGGCAGGATTCCTGTGGTCCTGATGTGCTGATCACGAAGTCGATGTTGGGGGCTTCGCGCCGCACCCGGCTGACAATCAACGGCAGCGCTTCGACGCTCATCGCGTCGCTCATCGACAGGCGGAATGTGCGTGATGTCGTTGCCGGATCGAACACGGTTCCCGTGCTGACCATCGACCGGATATCCGCGAGCACCGATTGAATTCCCGGATGGAGTGACAGAGCGTGTCCGGTTGGCTGCATGCCATGCGGGCCGCGTGTCAGAATCTCGTCCTTGAACAGATGACGCAGGCGCTTCAGCGCATGACTGACCGCCGGCTGGGTTACGCCCAGTTTTCCGGCAGCGCGCGATACGCTGCGCTCGGTGACAAGCGCGTCAAAGGCAACAAGAAGATTGAGATCGACCGCATTCAAGTTCATCGGCAGGCCCGAGCATATAAATGAGATTCATATATAAATGAATATAACGAAATTGCATTTATATGAGAAGCCAATATCACTGGTGCTGAATGGACGACGGGCCGTCCGCGTCCCCAAAAAACGAAATGTGGGAGGTTGCAATGACCACCATCGGCCATCGCCGCTATGTCGCGGTCCTGTTGCCTTTCGACAAATCCTTCAAGATCGATGAGCAGGCCTATCGTCGCTATGTGCGTTATTTCGCCGACGATCCGCGCTTTGCGCGTGAAGGCGGTCTTTGCATCAATCCGGAAGCCGGCGAGATCTTCTATCTCTCGCGCGAGGAAAAGCGCCGCGTGCTGGAGATCGCGATGGAGGAGGCGCACGGCAAACTTCCGATCATCGCCGGCACCTGGGCGCTGACCACCGATGAAACCGTTGCGACCGCCAGGGACTGCAAGGCTCTCGGTGTCGATGGCATTTTCGTCACCCCGCCCGGCGGCGCCCAAGATGTCACCTCTTGCTGGGATGCGGACGGCTATCCGGAAATCTGGCTCGATCAGATCATCGCGCAGGATCGCGCGGTCGATCTTCCCATTGTCACGCACCCGGTCGGCGGCGCCAAGCCACCGTTCTATCCCGGTCTGCCGCTGGCCGCGACATTGCGCATCTGCCGTGAGGTGAAAAACGTCGTCGGCTGGAAGATGACCTATATGTATGACGGGTTCCGCATCATAGCGAAGGAACTGCGCGGCCTTGATCGCCCTGTCGCCGTGATGGGTGCTCTCGCGTCGCGTTTCCACGAATACAAGGCGACGGGAATGTTCGACGGCACATTGAGCGGCTTCTGGACCTTTGCCAAGGAGCCCATGCTCGATCATCTCGATGCATGGGACGCACGCGACATCGACAAGGCCTGCGCGATCTGGAACGGCGGATTATGTGAGTTGCACGAATACATTGCCGACATGGGACGGCTGCATATCCGTTATAAGACAGCGACCTGGCTGCGCGGCCTGATCCCCAATCCGTTCATGCGCGCGCCGATGCCGAAGCCGAAGCAGGAAGAGATCGACACGATCTACCGGCTTTTGAAGAACCTCAATCTTGATGTGATCGAGATGAAGGAGACGCGCGTCGCGGCGTGAGACCGCTGCCCTTCTGCGACATAACCCGGCCGAACAAGGCCGGGACGTAAAAACCAAACCAGGGAGACAAACATGATGAGAGCGTATTTCGCCCTTGCATGCATTCTGGGCGCATTCGCGTTCGAGAGTGCCGGCGCGCAGACTTATCCGAGCCAGCCCGTGCGTATCGTTGTGCCGTTCGCCGCTGGCGGGGCAGTCGATAGCGTCGCGCGCATCGTCGGGCAGAAGATGTCCGAATCGTTCGGCCAGCCGGTCGTGATCGAGAACAAGCCGGGGGCCGGCGGAAATCTGGCGGCAGAGACCGTCGCCCGCGCCGCGCCCGATGGCTATACCATTCTGCTGACCACGAATGGCCATGCCATCAGCCCTTCACTTTATCGCATGCTGCCATTCGATGTGATGAAGGACTTCATTCCGGTGACTCAACTCATCGAGTCTCCGTTGCTGCTGATCGCCTCCAACAAGCTGTCGGTCGATTCGTTGAAAGACCTGGTTGCCCTGGCGAAGCAAAAGCCCGGCAGTTTAAACTACGGTTCGACCGGCGTGGGCAACCCGTTGCATCTTTCAATGGAGATGCTCAAGAACGCAACGAATATGAACATCGCGGCAGTGCCCTATCGCGGTGATGCGCCATTGAATACAGCCCTCATTGCGGGCGAAGTCGATATCGCCATCGTGCCGGTTGCTACAGGACGGGCGAATGTCGAAAACAAACTGGTCAAGGGCTTGGCCGTGACGACGGCACAGCGATCCAAAGCCATGCCGGATCTTCCGACCATAGCGGAGCAGGGCGTTTCCGGGTTCGATACCGGCAGCTGGCAGGGGTTCTTTGTGCCAGCCAATACGCCACGCGACATTGTGCAGCGTATTTATCAGGAAACGAAGAAGGCGCTCAGCGCTCCCGATGTGCGCGAGCGGCTGAAGGCCTTTGTGGCGGAGCCCGTTGCGAATGAACCGGAAGTTTTCGCGCAGAAGTTCAAGGATGATGTTGCGAAATACGCGAAGATCGTGAAGGACTCAAACATCCCGATGCAGAACTAGCGCGTTTTCGAGCGAAGTGGTGTCGCCTTCGCAGGCCATAGCCGGCTTTGTCCAGCGACGGCCGGTTCGCGTGAGGAAAACGCATCAAAACAAGAAGCTGGAGCCTCGGCGTTGTTCCATCAAAGCCGAAAAGCGCTCCAGCGAACTTGCGCGAGCGATGCCGCGACGCGGTGAACGACATTCCGCTTACAGCCCCGCCTCGATCGCCCGCAGCAGCTTGAACCGCATCGAACCGTCATTGCTCTTGAGCGAGATCACGAAACGCACGCGTCCGTGGCTCTTGGTGTCGGCATAGCCCGCGAGCGTGCTGACCCCGTCCATGGTGCCGGTCTTGTTCATGCCGCCGTCATGACCGCGGAGGAGATTGGCGTGAGGTGCAAACAGCGCCAGCACTTTGGCGAGGCCGCGGGCGGTGAAGCGGTTGTTGCGGCTGATGCCGGAGCCCTCTTCGAGATGGATGTCGGCCGAGAGGCCGTGCGCGGCGAGCATCTCGTTCGCGACTTTCAGCGACTTTTCGAGGCTGGCCGGCCCGCCGAAGCGGTGTGCACCGATTTCAAGAAAGACCTGATTGGAGATGTAGTTGTTCGAGACCTTGAGCAACTCGACGAGGATTTTCGAGAGCGGCCGCGACTGCCGGTGAATGTAGACCGGCTTCAGATCTTCAGGCACGGCGTCGGTCGAGATGCCGCCCTTCACGCTGCCGCCGGCGCGTTCGATGAACGCTGCGATCAGTTCGCCGGCATATTGCAAACTCACTGCCGGATCCTGGGTCAGGCTGATGCGGCCTTTCCCTTTGGGGCCGCGCTGGAGGAATTCTTTGATCGCAAGAGGCGTGATCGGCGTTTGCTTTTCGGCGGAGCGCACCGTGTCGCCTTTGCGCACGGCATTGACGGTGTTGAAATTCACCGCCAGCGCCGAGTTCAGCGCGTTGTAGGCTTCGCCGGTCTCCTCGATGCCGGGGATGCGCAGGTCCGAAGGATAATAGCTCGCGTCCAGCACGATGCCGGTGATCGGCTTCTTGCCGATGACTGCGACCAGCTTCTTTGCGATCTGGGCCAGCTCCTCCGAAATCAGGAATGGATCGCCGCCGCCGCGAATGTAAAGCATGCGCTTGTCGTCGAGGTAGAAGCGGGTCTCGAAGCGATAGTCGCCGCCAAGGACCTCCATCGCCAGCCAGGCGGTCACGATCTTCGTCACGGAAGCCGGGATGAAAGGTTCATCCGCGTTCTGGGCCACCAGCTCGTTGTTCCTGGCGTCCATCACCAGCACCACCGCCTGCGGCGCAAGGGACGCGACTTTCTCGCTGACCTCCTTGACGCCGGCGAACGCGGTGGCGGGGAAGAGGAGCAAAGCGAGGGCGAGCAAAGCAAACTTCATACGTGACCTACTTATTTTGATGCGTGATCTACTTGGTGTGTCGCCCCGCGAAATTGATTTTTGTCGTCCCCGCGAAAGCGGGGACCCATAGCCACCGCTCTGGAATATAGGTCCTCGCCTGCGCGAGGACGACCGCTTTTATTTATGGAAAAAACTAGACAACCCGCCTCAGGCCGTCTTCCGCTCGGCCATGTCCAGCACATGCGTTTCTTCCGGGATCGTTTCGGTGGCGAGCACCGCGGCGGTCGATATCGGCGATCTTGGTGACGCCGGTCAGCGCCATGGTGATGTCGGCTCCTTGCGTCGTGCAAACTCGGAAGTCGCTACGATGCGACTTCCAAGTTCAAACTGGCCGGGCGCCCGATCTTACTTGTGTGATGGCAACCCCGGAGATCGCGAGCAGCCCACCGACAATCAACTTTGGAGTCATCTGCTCGCCAAGGAACAACACGCTCGACATCACGGCGAATACCGGAAGCAGCAGGCCGAATGGTGCGACGCGATTCATGGAGCAACGGGCGATCAACCAGAACCAAAGGCCAAACCCGACAATTCCTCCGATGAAAATCGTGTAGGCGAGGGCCAGCCAACCACGTTGATCCGCCGTGATAAGGCTCGCCAGTTGTCCCTGTTCAAGGAGCAGCGACATCACCGCGACTTGCGGCACCGTCAGCAGCGACGACCATCCCATCAACATCAAAGGGTCAAAGGGGCCGTAACGCTTGGTCAGGACGTTGGACATCGCAAACGCGAAGGCGGCACCGACCACAAGCAACAGCGGAGCTAAGTTTGCCGTCAGGCCAGGCCCCGCTGCCAACACGACGACGCCGACGAAGGCAATCGCCACTCCGGCGGACGTCGTGAGAGACGGCCTCTCCGAAAGCAGCGGCCAGGCCAACAGGACGGTGAACGGCGTTGCGAGTTGATAGGCGATCGCCGACATGCTTCCCGAGCCGAGCCCAAGGCCAACATAGAAGAGCCCGAAATTCAGCCCGCCGAGGAAAACCGAAATCGCTGCGACAGGGACGAACTGCTCACGCGTGGGCCGTTTGACGAACGGAATGAGCAGCAGCGCGATGGCAAGGAAGCGCAGCGCGAGGAAGAAGAGAGGCGGAAACTCCATCACGCCGACCTTGATGGCCACGAACTGATAACCCCAGAGCAAAGGGACTGCCACCGCGCAGAGGATCTGTATGGCGGACATAACATTCTTCCTTTCAAGACCGT
Source organism: Pseudorhodoplanes sinuspersici (assembly GCF_002119765.1). Classification (NCBI taxonomy): domain Bacteria; kingdom Pseudomonadati; phylum Pseudomonadota; class Alphaproteobacteria; order Hyphomicrobiales; genus Pseudorhodoplanes; species Pseudorhodoplanes sinuspersici. The sequence continues at coordinate 5,817,135 of NZ_CP021112.1, read as the reverse complement.
TCGGTCTAGATATGGATGCACTCATAGCAGCTGCGTCCTTGCGATTGCCCAGTTTGGGATTGTCTATTTGATGAAGCGGCCGAGAAGAGCGTCGGCGGTGGCTTGCGAGGTCATCCGTGTGGGTGCGGTTTTGCCGACCACGCGCAGCCCCTCGACGAAACAAACGAGAATGCGGGCGGCACTTGACGGCTCAGCACCATCGGCCAACTGGCCCGCCGCCTTCGCACGGGTTAGTGCAGCGGCCACCCGGCCCTCCATGGCTTTGAAAAAGCCCCCGATGCGGCGATCGACTTCAGCATCACGGCCAGCCAGTTCCATGGCTGTGGCCACCAGCAGGCATCCGCGCCGACCATTGGCACCGCTGGTGCGGTCAACGTAGCCGGCGAGGTAGGCCCGCAGGCCGTCGAACGGGTCTTTGCGTGGATCGAGTTCGATATCCATCCGCGTCAGGGCGTCGGCAATATAGCGATCGAGCGCACGCAGGAACAGCGAGTGCTTGTCACCGAACGCGGCGTAAAGGCTGCCACGCGAGAGCTTCGTCGCTCGCAGAAGGTCGGGCAGCGCCGTGGCGTGATAGCCGCGCGACCAGAACACATGCATCGCGCGTTCGACAGCTGCGTCCGTGTCGAAACTTCGGGGGCGGCCACGGGCCGATTGCACCGGGGTTTGGCGGCTCATTGAGGATATATAGACCAATCGGTCTTGAATTGAAAGTGGCCGCTTTGGGTCAAAATTCACTTCCAGTTATTTACTCAGTCGTCCTTCGCCTTCGCGGCGACGACCACAGTTCATGGAAGGAACATCCAGCGCCTCACGCCGTCTTCCGCTCCGCCATATCGAGCACATGCGTTTCTTCCGGTACCGTTTCGGTGGCGAGCACGCGGCGATCGATATCGGCGATCTTGGTGACGCCGGTCAGCGCCATGGTGATGTCGAGCTCCTTGCGGATGATCTCGATCGCCTTGCTGACGCCGGCGCCGCCCATCGCGCCAAGCCCATAGATATAGGCGCGGCCGATCAGGCAACTCTTGGCGCCGAGCGCGAGCGCGCGCATCAGGTCCTGGCCCGAGCGGATGCCGCCGTCGAACATGATTTCCATCTCCGAGCCGATCGCATCGGCGATCTTCGGCAGCATCGAAATCGACGACGCGGCACCGTCGAGCTGACGGCCGCCGTGATTGGAGACGACGATGGCATCGGCGCCGGTCTTGCACGCAAGCTTCGCATCCTCGGTATCGAGAATGCCTTTCAGGATCAGCTTGCCCGGCCACAATTTGCGGATCCACTCGACGTCCTTCCAGCTCAGCGTCGGATCGAACTGGCTGTTGGTCCATTGCGCGAGCGAATTGACGCTGTCCATGCCCTTCACGTGACCGGCGAGATTGCCGAAGGTGCGACTCTTGGCATTGGCCATGCTCATGGCCCAGCGCGGCTTGGTCGCCATGTCGATGATGTTCGACAGCTTGATCTGCGGCGGCACGGTCATGCCGTTCTTGATGTCGCGATGGCGCTGGCCGAGCACCTGCAGATCGACGGTGAGAACAAGAGCCGAGCAATTGGCGGCTTTCGCCCGCGAGATCAGGTCTTCGATGAAGCCGCGGTCGCGGATCACATAGACCTGAAACCAGAACGGCTTTTTGGTTGCTTCGGCGACCTGCTCGATCGAGCAGATCGACATCGTCGACATGCAGAACGGAATGCCGGCTTCGTTCGCCGCCTGCGCCGCGAGAATTTCACCATTGCCGTGCTGCATGCCGCACAGTCCGATGGGCGCCAGCGCGATCGGCAGAGAGGCTTTCTGACCGACGATGGTTGTGGAGTGATCGCGCTGGTCGACATTCACCAGCACGCGCTGGCGCAGCTTCACCCGCTCCATGTCGGTCCGGTTGGCGCGGAACGTCTCTTCGGCATAGGAACCTGAATCGACATACTGGAAAAAGGCGCGCGGCACGCGGCGCTCGGCAAGCTGGCGCAGGTCTTCAATGCAGGTGATCGGGGTCATTAGCAGTATCCGTTTTATCAAGTTCTCGCTTAGCATATCCGTACGCGAGCGGAAAATGCGCGGGAACTTCATTGCCTCCGATGCATTGACTTTGTTAGCGCTGATTTTGATGGGACAGAAGGTTATTACCGATGGTTTCCGGCAAGAAGCACCACGACGCTCAGTCCGCCGAGGCGAAGGCCAAAGAACGGCGCCGCTTGGAGGAAGCCCTGGAGGAGGGTCTGGAGGACACTTTCCCGGCTTCGGATCCGATCAATGTCACCCAGCCTCCCCCAGCGTCGAAGACAGGAAAAGCGGTAAGTCAAAAGACTAGACCAGGCCGGCCGGTTTCGGCCTCAATTAGCGATCATTTAACGCTAACGAAGCCGGCGGCCGGGCTGCAACTTTTGCTCATAACTTTTGAAGCCAAAGTCCTGTAGGATGCCCCTATAAGCCAGCCGGCATGGTTAGCGGCGGGTGGGGGATTTCAGCGTGGTACGTCGATATTTCGGGACTGATGGCATCAGAGGTCGCGCCAATGGCACGATCACGCCGGAACTCGCCCTGAAGGTCGGACAGGCGGCGGGGCTTGTCTTCCAGCGCGGCGACCATCGACACCGGGTTGTGATCGGCAAGGATACCCGTCTGTCCGGCTATATGATCGAGACGGCGATGGTGGCCGGGTTTACCTCGGTCGGCATGGATGTGCTGCTGTTCGGCCCGATGCCGACGCCCGCCGTAGCGATGCTGACGCGGTCGATGCGCGCTGATCTCGGCGTCATGATTTCCGCGTCGCACAATCCTTATGACGACAACGGCATCAAGCTGTTCGGTCCGGACGGCTACAAGTTGTCCGACACCGTCGAGCGTGAGATCGAAGACCTTCTGGGTCAGGACCTCTCACGGCGGCTGGCCAAGTCCGCCGACCTCGGCCGCGCCAAGCGAATCGAAGGCGTGCAGGATCGCTATATCGAATTCGCCAAGCGCACCTTGCCGCGCGATCTGTCGTTTGACGGCCTGCGTGTCGTCGTCGATTGCGCCAATGGCGCCGGCTATCGCGTCGCCCCGGATGCGCTGTGGGAATTGGGCGCGGAAGTGATTTCGATCGGCGTCGATCCCGATGGCTTCAACATCAACAAGGATTGCGGTTCGACCGATCCGGCGGCCTTGTCCGCCAAGGTGCGGGAAGTGCGCGCCGATGTCGGCATTGCGCTCGATGGCGATGCCGATCGCGTGGTGATCGTCGACGAGAAGGGCCATGTGGTCGATGGCGATCAGCTCATGGCGGTGATTGCCGGAAGCTGGAAGGAAGACGGCCGGCTGACCAAGGACGGCGTGGTCGCGACCATCATGTCCAATCTCGGTTTCGAGCGGCATCTGAAGGATATGGGTCTCAGCCTCGCCCGGACGCCGGTCGGCGACCGCTATGTGCTGGAGCACATGCGCGAGCATGGCTTCAATCTCGGCGGCGAGCCGTCCGGCCACATCATCCTGTCCGATTATACGACCACCGGCGATGGTCTCGTGGCGGCGTTGCAGGTGCTGGCGGTGGTGAAGCGGCAGGACAAGCCGGTATCGGAAGTTTGCCATCGTTTCGAGGCGCTGCCGCAAATCCTGAAAAACGTGCGCTACAAGAAGGGCACGCCCCTGGAAGATGCCAAGGTCAAAGGCATCATCACCGGCGCCCAGGCGCGGCTCAACGGCAACGGTCGCCTGGTCATCCGCCCCTCCGGAACCGAGCCGGTGATCCGGGTCATGGGCGAGGGCGACGACCAGTATCTCGTCGAAGAGGTGGTCGACGAGATCGTCGAGGCGCTGACCCAGGCGGCGGCTTAGCCTCTTTGGCCTGATCCTGTCGCCTCTTTCGGCCTCATCCTGAGGCTGCGAAGTAGGGCAGCAATTTGCCGCTCATGGTGATCTTCACGCGGTCGCCCTTCGGATTGGCGACGCGTTCCAACTGCATGTGAGATCGCTTCGCTGATGATGCCGTCGCGCAATTCTGATCAGCCGCTTCCAGGCCGGACCGTTGACCGGAAACCACGCTTGTGTGATGCTATGTGTGGAGGTTCACACATGGCAACCAATCTGTCTATCGACCCCGAGCTGATTGAAAAAGCGCTGGAAGTCAGCGGCGAGCGCACCAAGAAAGCGGCGGTAACCAAAGCCCTGCAGGAATTCATTGCGCGCCGGCGGCAAAAACGCCTGCTCGAGCTGTTCGGCAAGCTCGAATGGGACGAGGCCTACGATTATAAGGCCGAGCGCAAGCGCAAGTGAGCCTCAAGTGCCCCTTTTTGTGGACACCAGTGTCTGGTCACTGGCGCTGCGCCGCGACCAGACGGCTGACAGCGCGGAAGTCGGGATGCTGATCCGGACCATTGAAAGCGGCGAAACGCTTTCAACGACCGGCCTCGTTCTGCAAGAACTGCTGCAGGGCTTTGCGGGCCCCAAAAGCCGGGATCAGATCGTCGAACGGTTTTCAGCTTTGCCTTTGATCGTGCCGGATCGCGACGATCACATTCATGCGGCGGAGTTGAGAAATCAGTGCCGCCGCAAGGGCGTGCAGATCGGCACGATCGATGCGCTGCTGGCGCAATTGTGCATCCGCCACGATCTGACGATGTTGACCACAGACGAGGATTTCAGACACGTCGCAAAGCACGCAGCGCTGAAAGTCTGGCAGCCTCCCCTTTAAAACATGGGCCGGGGCAAGCCCGGCCGTGACGGTCTACACTTTCGCTGTGCCGGAAGCCCAAGCGAAACGGACGGAAAGAGCAATGATTGTTGCAGCACGGTTTCTGACAGCCGCCATTTTTATGTCTCTGGCGGCGTCCTCCGCTTACGCTCAGAGTGATTATCCCTCCAAGCAGATCAGGATCATCCTCGGCTTTGCGGCGGGTGGAGCGCCAGACACACTCGCGCGAACGGTCGGTGAGCATCTTGGCCAGGCGTGGAAGCAAACGGTCGTGGTCGAAAACCGTACCGGCGCCGCTGGCAATCTCGCGATGATTGCAGTCGCCAAGTCCGAGCCGGACGGCTACACGCTGGCGCTGGTTCCTGTCGGCAATGCCGCCGTCAATCCCTCGCTGATGCCCGATCTTCCGTACAAGATGTCGCAATTCGCACCGATCACGCTGATCGCCGATGTCGAGAATGTGCTGGTGGTCAGCGCCAAGTCGCCCGTGAAATCTCTGAAAGAGCTGATTGCGCTCGGCAAGAGCGGCACAGGCTTGACCTACGCAACGCCCGGCGCCGGCAGCATCGCCCATCTCGCCGCCGAATGGCTGGCGCGCAACGCCGGCATCGAGATGCGGCATATCCCGTTTCGCGGTGTCACGCCGGCTTTGACCGATGTGATGCGCGGCGAGGTCACGGCGATGGTCTCGCAAATCTCCACCGCCAAGCCCCTGATCGAGAGCGGGGAGCTGCGTGCGCTCGGCGTCGCCAGCACGACGCGGAACGCGGCTTTGCCCAACGTGCCGACGATTGCCGAAGCCGGCGACATGCCCGGCTTTGAGGCCGTGTCCTGGTATGCGCTGATGGCGCCGGCTGGAACGCCACAACCGATCATCGACAAGCTTCGCGATGGTGTGGTCGCGGCGATCAACGCGCCGGCCGCGAAAGCGTCGCTTCAGGCGCAGGGTGCGCAGCCGGTCGGCAGTACGCCGGCCGAGCTTGCGGCGCGCATCGAGGCCGACACGGCGCGCTGGGGCAAGGTGATCAAGGACGCCAACATCAAGATCGCGCAATAAATGCAACCCATCCATCTGCAATATCTGAACGCTCTCGATGTCCAGGCCCTGGCGCTGACCGACGATGAGGTCCTCGCCGCGGTCGAGCAAGGATTGGCGGCACAGGGACGCCGCGAAACCGTGATCGAACCGCGCATGCATCTTGTGCCCAATGCCGGCGGCAACGGGCATTTCAACGTGCTGAGGGGCGCGTTCCGCGCGCCGATCAATCTTGCCGGCGTCAAGGTGATCAGCGACTTCGTCGACAACTACAAGGAAGGCCTGCCGTCCGAGATCGGGCTCTTGCTGCTGATGGACCCACGCAATGGCGTGCCGAAGGCGATTATCGACGGCAGCCATCTGACCGACATGCGTACCGGTGCGGTGACCGCCATCGGCGCCAAGCATCTGGCGCGCAAGGGATCGCGGGTGCTCGGCCATATCGGCGCGCGCGGCACCGCCTACTGGAATGTGCGCCTGCTCGATCATCTGTTTCATTTCGATGAAATCCGGGTGCATTCGCGCCGGCCCGAAAGCCGCGATGCCTTCGCGGAACGCCTCTCGAAGGATCTCGGCAAGCCCGTGGTCGCAACATCGGACTGGCGATCCTGTGTGGAGGGCGCCGACATCGTGGTCGAGGCGTCGCGGTTGAACGAACCGGCGCCGATGTTGAAGACGCAGTGGATCAAGCCGGGTGCATTCGTGGTGCCTTACGGCACGATGAGCGCGGTCGAACTGTCGCTTACCGACATCATGTCAAAGATGGTCGTGGACGATTGGGGGCAGTGCAAGAGCGGACAATTCGGTTCGCTGCGCGCGCATGTCGAGGCCGGCAAGTTATCGGAAGCGACGTTGCATGCGGAAATGGGCGAGATCGTCGCCGGTCTCAAGCCCGGACGCGAGCGCGATGACGAGACCATTCTGTTCTGGCATCGCGGTCTGTCGCTGTCCGATATCGCGCTGGGCCACGCCATGCTGGAAAAAGCAGCAAGGCTCGGCATCGGCCAGACCCTGCGTTACGCCTGAGCGATGGCGCTGATCGCCAATGCGCGGATGTATGCGATCACGCCGTCCGTGCGCGACGCGTGGCAGGCGCTGTTTGACCGGGTGGCAAAAACGTCCGGCATCCCGCTGATCTATCTGGATCACACGGCGCCTGCGCCGCTCGAGGATTTGTGGTCACGCGATGATCTCGGCGCTGCCTTCATGTGCGGATTTCCGTTCGCGTCGGCCGCGCGTAAGCCGCATCTCGTCGCCGCCCCGGTTCCGGCCGCGCCGCGCTATGGTGGCCTGCCGCGCTATTGCACCGATCTTGTCGTGTGTGCCGATGCGCCCTTCGCGCAGCTGCGCGATACCTTCGGCGGCCGCATCGGCTGGACCGTCGAACATTCGCAGTCCGGCTATCATGCCGTCCGCTATCACCTGCTGCGTTATCGCGACCGGCCCGAACCGCTATTCGCCGAATGGATTGGACCACTGATCACGCCGCGGCGCGTGATCGAGGCTGTACTCTCCGGCCGCATCGATGTCGGCCCGCTGGATTCCTATGCGCACGATCTGCTCCGGCTGCACGAGCCGGAAACGGCGGCGCGGCTGCGGGTCGTCGAGTCCACAGCGATGACCCCTAATCCGGCGCTGGTGGCCTCGTCGGAGGTGGCCGGCGATACGGTCGGGCCATTGCGGCAGGCTTTGCTGTCGGCTGCGGCCGATCCGGCCCTGCTGCCGGTCCTCCAAAGCCTTGCCATCAAAGGCTTTTCGGCTCCCAATCCTGCCGATTATGCCGAGTTGCTCCGGCAGGCGCGGCAGGCCGGTCCGGATGGCGCAAAGCCAGTTTAGACAACGTGTAAATCGGCGTTTTTGGCTTTGCGGTATGCGCTTTGGCCCTGCTATCGATGGTTTCAGTTTGAACTATCGACCCTGGCCGACTAACGCTGATGATCGTTTGTTCCTGCAACGTCCTGACCGATAGCGCCATCCGCACGGCCTGCCATACGGCGCGACCGCGGACCACCGGACAGGTCTATGGATGCCTTGGCTGCAGCGCCCAATGTGGCCGCTGTGCCCGGACGATCAAGGCCATTATGGATCAGGCTCTTGGCGGAACCTGCACCAGCGGCTGTGCCGTCTGCCCGATGGCAGCGGAAGAAGCGTCCGCCGAAACCAGCGAAGCAGCCTGAAATTCCGCCTTCTCCTCAATCGCTCGCCTGTTGACGGATCGTTGTTGGACGGTTCGAAGACCCTTGCGCTCGCTGTGTTCGTTATTTAGAACTAATCCAAACTGGGATTTTTTGGAGTGCGCAGCCATGCGAGGCGATGCAAGGGTTATCGAATATCTGAACAAGGGCCTGCGCCACGAGCTGACCGCCATCAACCAGTATTGGCTGCATTACCGGATCCTCGACAATTGGGGCTTCGAGGAACTGGCCAAGAAATGGCGCAAGGAATCGATCGAGGAAATGGAGCACGCCGACAAGTTCGCCGAGCGGATCCTATTCCTCGATGGCTTCCCGAACATGCAGGTGCTGGACCCGCTGCGCATCGGCCAGAACGTCAAGGAAGTGATCGACTGCGATCTCGCGGCCGAGATCGACGCGCGCAATCTCTATCAGGAAGCGGCGACCTATTGCCACTCGGTGAAAGATTACGTCTCGCGCGATCTGTTCGAAAAACTGATGAAGGATGAGGAAGAACACATCGACTTCCTCGAGACGCAGCTCGGCCTGATCGAAAAAGTCGGCCTGGAACTCTACTCGCAGAAGCACATCGGCGAAATGAGCGACGACTGACGTCGTGTCGCCGTCATGGCCGGGCGAAGTCCCGGTCAGACTCTCGGGATGAGGCCGAGATTGATTCGTTTTGAAGCGCGGCGAACACAAAATCGCCGCGCTTTTTTAATGCCCGCTTCACCAAGGTTTATGTTTCGTAAATCTTTGCCGGTCCTAGGGCGCAAAACACCGGTACGAGACGCGCAATCGTTAATATTCGCAGTTAAAAATCAAGGTTAAGCGCCGCTTAAGCAATTTCTGCGAGTGTCCTCACATCAGTTTCGCCGAGTGAGGATGAGTCATGAAGAAAATTCACACGAGCTTGATTGCAGGGATGGCCATTGCCGCAATCGTCGCGCCAGCATATGCGGCGGACATGCCTGCTCCCATGGTCTTCAAGGCGCCGGTGAAAGAGTTCAGCGGCTGGTATCTGCGCGGCGATATCGGCATGACGAACCAGAAGGTGAAATCGATCGACAATGTGTTGTTCGATCCGAGCGTTCAGGTCGTCCATAAGGAATTCGAATCCGGCATGCTGTTCGGCGCCGGCCTCGGCTATCAGTTCAACGACTGGTTCCGCGTCGATGTCACCGGTGAATATCGCGGCAAGACTGCGTTCCGCGGCTTTGACTTCTATCCCGGTGGCGCCAACGATTATTACGGCGACAAGTCCGAATGGCTGTTCCTGGCCAACGCCTATGTCGATCTCGGCACCTGGTGGTGCGTCACGCCGTTCATCGGCGCCGGCATCGGTTATTCGAAAAACACCATCAGCAATTTCCGCGACGTGAACGTTCCGAACAACGGCATTGCTTACGCGAACAACAATTCGCAATGGGAGATGGCCTGGGCGCTGCATGCCGGCCTTGCCTACAAGGTCAACAAGAACTTCACCGCCGAATTGTCGTATCGCTACGTCAATCTGGGTGATTTCCAGTCGGGCGACATCATCGCCTACGATGGCACCAACAACGTCAACAATCCGATGCTGTTCAAGGACGTGACCTCGCAGGACATCAGGCTGTCGCTGCGCTGGGCGCTTGGCGCCTCCGATTATACGCCGGCGGCGCAACCGTTTTATGCACCGCCTCCGCCGCCGCCGGCCTATACACCAGCTCCGGCGCCGGTTTATTCGCCGCCGCCGCCGCTGATGCGCAAAGGCTGATCGGCATTTCAGATCGAAATAAAAAGGCGGAGCCGCTGGCTCCGCCTTTTTTTATTCTGCCGGCAGCAGCGTGGTTTTCTTCGGCTTGGCCGGCACAAGATGAAAGCGGGCAGGGCGCTCGAACAGGAATTTGAACATCGTGCCGCGGACCATCCAATGCAGGATCAACGGCGTGACGACGGCCATGGTCGTCACCAGCGCGGCGGCGGTTCCCGGATCGGTGATGACATGCGTTTTCGCCAGCGCGATGCGCGTGATCACCATCGGCAGGAAGAAGGCGAGATAGATAACGATCGAGTTCTGGCCGCAGTAACGAAGGCCTTCCAACAGATGCGACCTGGCGAGCAGCACCGAAATCGCAACGACCGCTGCGGCGCCGGCAAACCCGAGCGCCAGCGAGATGCCATAGTCGGTCGAAAGACCGGCATGCACGAGCCAGAGATTGGCAAGGAACCACGCGGCGAGACCGGCGAGCACCAGCGCCATATGTGAGCGGCTCCATGCGGCACCACGCAGGATATAAACGCTGAACAGATAGCCGCTGTAGAAATAGACAAAGCGGCTGGCGAATTCGTCGATCAGCGTCCAGTGCGTGTCGATCGGCGCAATCTCGAGCGCAGCGGCGACAAGAAACACGATGACAGGCGGAATGGAGCGGGTCAGCCGCGTGGCCAGAAAAAACACCGGCAGAAGATAGATGAACCACAGGGTGCCGTAGGGGTCGATGAAGGCGGTAAGGAACGCCTGCAGCGCGCCGAGAGCGCCGTGATCGGCGACCAAAAACGGTGCGCGGAACGCGAACTGGATGATGAGCCACAGCACGTAGAAATAAACGAAATGCAGCACCTTCCGGTCGAGGAAGGTGCGCCAGTCGCGGTCGATCGTATGTGCGACGAACAGCCCGGCAATCATGAAGAAAGCCGGAATGCGGAACGGGCGCGCGAATTCGACCACGCCATGCAGCCATCCGGCATGGCCGAGCGCGTCTTCGGTGGACAGAGTCGAATGCATCATCACGACCAGGATGATCGAGATGCCCTTGGCGTAATCGACCCAATCGATGCGTTGGCTTTGCGGCATGGCGCACTCCGGCGCGGACATGGCCGCGCACGGTACTACCTATGCCCTGCGGGACGATCTTGCATCCGTTGCTTCAAATTAGAGTCAATGTCTGTTTGTTAAAAAGCGCAGTTTTTATGGTTAGCGTTGCCTTAACTTCTGGCGGTTATGGTTTCCAAAGTATTGCCGCTGCTTCGCGTTGCCGGAAGGAAGATGATTATGCGTGCTGCGATGACCGCGATTTTGTCACGGGCGTTGCCTGTTAAGACATCTGTCCGGCGCAAGGCGATCCTGTTGGCGGGCGCATTGAGCGCGGGTTTCGCATCGCCGGCCGGCGCCGCGGACATTCTTCGCGGCTCGTATGTGACGTCGCCCCAGTATTATCAGTGGGACGGGTTCTATGCCGGCGGGCAGGCCGGTTACACCAATATCGATGTCAAATTCGGCAACGCCACCCAGCCGCTGACCGATTACATCCTGCGCAACAGCACCATTCAGGACAATGTGTCAGGGTGGACGACGCTTCCGAACGGAAGCACGAATGGCGCCAGCTATGGCGGCTTCATCGGCTATAACTGGCAATGGGACGATGTCGTCGTCGGCGTCGAAGCCAATTACAGCCATATGTCGCTCAGCAAGTCGGCGTCGGATTCGCTTGGCCGCTCTTTCATCGATAACGCCGGCGCATTGCCGGGCTACAACTACAATTATTCAGTGCTGGTTTCAGGCAGCTCGACCGTGAAGCTCACCGATCTGGCGACGTTCCGTGCGCGCGCGGGCTGGGCTGTCGGTTCGCTGCTGCCTTATGCTTTCCTCGGCTTTGCCGTCGCACGCGCCGATGTCACCACGACCGCATCGGTTTCGGGTAACCTCAATGCGGTTTGCGACGGGTCTGTCACTCCTTGTACGAACTTCGGAGGTCCCCTGAACCTGACCGGACCACAATCCGTCTCTCGCAAAGGTGTCTTCACGTATGGCGGTTCGATCGGTCTCGGTTTCGACTGGGCCTTGAGCCAGAACCTGTTCGTGCGCGGTGAGTGGGAACTCGTGCAGTTGCAGGATATCGAAGGCATTGATCTGCGCATCAACACGGCGCGCGCCGCGGTCGGCGTGAAATTCTAGGCGGCTGTGCCAGTTGACGCGCTTGTGACGGCCGTCCCATGCGAAAGTCAAAGCCGCCCGTCCACTAAAAAAGTTGACGCTGAACCTCCGCTCGACTATCTCCGCCAGTGGGACACCTCTCCCCAACGAGAGGCTACTATCTGGAAGGATAGAGATGACGACAGCTGCTCCCGGTCTGCGGCCGGCTAATCCGCACTTTTCCTCCGGCCCCTGCGCCAAGCGCCCCGGCTGGACCCTCCAAGCCCTCAAAGACGCGCTGGTTGGACGCTCGCACCGCTCGAAGCCGGGCAAGGCGAAGCTGAAACTGGCGATCGATCTCACCCGCGAAATTCTTGAAGTCCCGGCCGATTACAGGATCGGCATTGTTCCGGCGTCGGATACCGGCGCGATGGAAATGGCGATGTGGTCGCTGCTCGGCGCGCGCCCGGTCACGATGCTGGCCTGGGAATCCTTCGGCGAAGGCTGGGTCACCGACGTTGAAAAGCAGCTCAAGCTGAAGGACGTGACCACGCTGAAGGCGCCTTACGGCGAGATCCCCGATCTTTCCAAGGTCGACAGCGACACCGACATCGTCTTCACCTGGAACGGCACGACATCCGGCGTGCGCGTGCCGAATGCCGACTGGATCAAGGCCGATCGCAAGGGTCTTGCGATCTGCGACGCAACGTCGGCAGCGTTCGCGCAGCCGCTCGATTTTGCAAAGCTCGATGTCATCACCTTCTCCTGGCAGAAGGCGCTGGGCGGTGAAGCCGCGCATGGCATGCTGATCCTGTCGCCGCGCGCGGTCGAACGGCTCGAAACCTACAAGCCGGCCTGGCCGCTGCCGAAGATCTTCCGCATGACCAAGGGCGGAAAGCTGAACGAAGGCATCTTCGTCGGCGAAACCATCAACACGCCGTCGATGCTGTGCGTCGAGGATTATCTCGACACGCTCAACTGGGCGAAGTCGGCCGGAGGCCTGAAGGGTCTGATCGCGCGAGCGGATGCCAATGCCGGTGCGATCAATGATTGGGTCGCGCGCACGGCCTGGGTGGACAATCTCGCTGTCGATGCGAAGACACGCTCGAACACCTCGGTCTGTCTGAAGATCGTCGATCCGGCCGTCACCGCCTTGTCCGTCGATGCGCAATGGGCCTTCGTGAAGGAGCTCGTCGCCATCCTCGAGAAGGAAAACGTGGCGTTCGATTTCGCCAATCACCGCGATGCATTGCCCGGCCTTCGCATCTGGTGCGGCGCCACGGTTGAACGCAGCGATGTCGAGAAGCTGTTGCCGTGGCTCGACTTCGCTTACGCGAAGGCGAAAGAGTCGCTGGCGAAAGCGGCTTGATTGCTTTTCATCCTCCCCTGGAGGGGGAGGGTCGCTCACCGGAGCGATAGCGCAGGTGAGCGGGGTGGGGTGACAGTTTCACCGAAAACACCGCCGCCGCTCAGCGCATCACATATTTCACCCCACCCCGGCCCTGCGGGCCGACCCTCCCCTCCAGGGGAGGGTGAAGGAAGACCACCATGGCCCCCAAAGTTCTCATCTCCGATGCACTCTCTCCCGCCGCCGTGCAGATCTTCAAGGATCGCGGCGTCGAGGTCGATTTCCAGCCCAATCTCGGCAAGGACAAGGACAAGCTCGCCGAGATCATCGGCCATTACGATGGTCTTGCGATCCGCTCGGCCACCAAAGTCACGCCGAAGATTCTGCAGAATGCCAAGAAGCTGAAAGTGATCGGCCGCGCCGGCATCGGCGTCGACAACGTCGATATTCCGGCTGCGACGGCGAAGGGCATCATCGTGATGAACACGCCGTTCGGCAATTCGATCACCACGGCCGAACACGCGATCACGCTGATGCTGGCGCTGGCGCGGGAAATTCCGGCGGCGGATCAGTCGACGCAGGCAGGAAAATGGGAAAAGAACCGCTTCATGGGTGTCGAGATCACCGGCAAGACGCTGGGTGTGATCGGCGCCGGCAATATCGGTTCGATCGTCATCGATCGTGCGCTTGGCCTGCGCATGCGGGTCATTGCCTATGATCCGTTCCTGTCGCCGGAGCGCGCGGTTGAACTCGGTGTCGAGAAGGTCGAGCTTGAGGAACTGCTCAAGCGCGCCGATTTCATTACGCTGCACACGCCGCTGACCGAAAAGACCAAGAACATCCTCGACGCCAAGGCTCTGGCGATGACCAAGAAGGGCGTGCGCATCATCAATTGCGCGCGCGGCGGTCTTGTCGATGAAGCTGCGCTGCGCGCCACGCTCGATTCCGGCCATGTCGCAGGTGCAGCTTTCGATGTGTTCTCGACCGAACCTGCGAACGAGAATCCGCTGTTCGGCCAGCCGAACGTGATCTGTACGCCGCATCTGGGTGCCGCGACCTCGGAAGCGCAGGAGAATGTCGCTTTGCAGGTTGCCGACCAGATGTCGGATTATCTGTTGCGCGGCGCCATCTCCAATGCGGTCAATTTCCCGTCGATCACGGCGGAAGAAGCGCCGCGCCTGAAGCCGTTCATCGAACTCGCCGAGAAACTCGGCTCGTTCGCGGGTCAGTTGACGGAAGGCGATCTGAAGAAGATCCAGATCAGCTACGAGGGCCATGTCGCGCAGATGAAGACCAAGGCGCTGACATCGGCCGCGGTCGCCGGTTTCCTGCGGCCGATGCTGCAGGATGTGAACGTGGTGTCGGCGCCGATCGTCGCCAAGGAGCGCGGCATCATCGTCGAGGAAGTGACGCGCGAGGCGGCCGGCGATTACGAAAGCCTGATCACGGTGACCGTGTTTACCGACGGCGTGACGCGCAACGTCTCCGGCACCGTGTTTGCCGATGCGCGTCCGCGTATCGTCAACATCAAGGGCATCCGCATGGATGCGGAATTCGGCCACTCGATGATCTACATCACCAATCTCGACAAACCGGGCTTCATCGGCAAGTTCTCAGGGACGATGGGCGATGCCGGCATTAATATCGCGACCTTCCATGTCGGTCGCGAAGCACCGGGCGGAAACGCAGTGGCGCTGATCGAGATCGATGGCGAAATGCCGCCGAAGGTGCTGGAAGCGGTGCGGGCGCTGCCGCAGGTGCAGTCGGCCAAACCGCTGAAATTCTGAAGCTTGATCGTTATGCCGGCCTCGTGCCGGGCATGACGGCGGTTTTCACGCGCATGCAAAAGCCTCGAAGGATGTGATCATCCTTCGAGGCCTATTTTTTGCAGAGACTTCAAGCAATCAGCGGCGATGTCCACCACCGTGGTGCCCGCCGCCATGATGGCCTCCGCGATGCCCGCCGCCATGGCGTCCGCCGCGATGACCGCTGGCATGGGCGTGCCGGCCGCCACCGTGGCGTCCGCCAGCATGCCGACGGCGGCCGTCGTGTCCGTGCCAGCCGCGGCGCCCGCCATCGTGCCAGCGCCAGCTATAATGGTCGTGCCAGTTGCCGTGCCAGGCATAGCGGTTGTGCCATCCCCAAGAGCCGCCGCCATAGACGACGCCGGGATGCCAGCACGGGTACCAGCCCGGACCACGCCAACCGTTCCGCCAGCAGCGCCCGCCGGCATATTGAACCGGCTCGGCAAGGTTGAGATTGTCGGTTGCGGTGCGAAGCGCACCCGCCGCGCCGATCGGCGCAGCTTCGGCGCGGCCGGCGCCGAATAATCCAAGCGCAACAATGAAAGCGGTTGCGATCGCCAACACAAACTGACGCATTGTTGTCTCCAGCGTTTTCTCGCGGTTTGGATTTAGCGGGCGTTCAACGAGGGGAGCAACCGCGACATGAGGAAACGTCGCCGCGTTCGTGCGCTAGGATGAACGATCGGTATGTTGATCGCTCGCAGGCATCACTCATATTGCGCGAATGTTGTTAGTAATCTCAGCACGAAAACCTTACGCCTTCGCAACGGCGGCGCGGCGTTGCCGCGTCGCCAGCAATACGCCGCCGACGATGAAGATCGTGCCGATGAAATGGTACCATTCAGGCCGCTCGCCGAGAAAGACAATGGCGAGTGTGACGCCGAACACGACAATGAGCGGATAGAGCGCAGCAACGAGATTGGGGCCGATCAACTGAATGGCGCGATTGAAACAGATATAGGCGATGATCGATGGAAAGATCGCCATATACAGAAAGATCAGAGCCGTATGCATGTCGAGTGTCGGCATGCCTATGGCGACGCTCTCCCAGATGAAAAGCGGGATGACCAGCAGCGTGCCGGTGATGATTGTGATCGCCAGGAACGACATCGGATGAATTGGCGGGCGATATTTGCGTGTCAGCGGCGAATAGAATGCGAAGATCAAAACTGCTGCAGCGAACCACATGTCACCGCGATTGAACGAGATGGCGTGCAGCACATCCGGGTCGCCGCGCAACAGGATCATAAGGACGCCGAAGAAAGATACGGCAATGCCGCTCATCTGCCGTGCGCTCAGCTTGTCGCCGACGACGAAATAGGTGGTCACGCCGATGATGATCGGCATCGTGCATTGAATGAGAAGTCCGTTGATCGCCTGCGTGTATTGCAGGCCCCAGTAGGACGCCACGGCATAACCGGTGGTGCCGGTCAAACCGAGGATGCAGAGCATGCCCAGATTGGCCCGGATCACCGGCCAGTCACGCTTCAGATAGGATAAGGTGAACGGCAGCAGGATCAGTGCGGCCAGCGCCCATCGCCAGAAGCTTAGCGCCACCGGCGGCATCGACGCCATCGCGTGCCGTCCAATGACGATATTCAGCGCCCAGAACAGATAGGTGAGGGCGACAAGCAGATAGGCCTGATGATACAGCCAGCCGCCGATCCGGCCGAAATAGGCGGCCATGGAAATGCCTCCACCCGGGTCATGAGACGTCCGCCGGACGGCGGAATGAGCCTTGCTACACAATGCCGCTCCCGTCCGGAAGGCTGCCCGGCGCATGACCGGGCTGTGCCGGCGCCTTGGAAACCTTCCGGAAATTTCATCTTTTTCAACCGGTTATTGGCCGCCAAATCCGCTATGGATCGGTCCGTCGCCTTGCCTCGGAGCGCTGCATCCATTATCCGGGGCTAGCCCTCAGCTTCGGCCGGGCAAAGCATACCCGGTTTGGCACACCCGGTTTGATATCAGGGTCCGGGCGGCGGCCCGCTGGAGGGATTTGTTGGAATGGCGAATGTAGTTGTCGTCGGAGCGCAGTGGGGCGACGAAGGCAAAGGCAAGATCGTCGATTGGTTGTCCGAACAGGCCGATATCGTCGTCCGCTTCCAGGGCGGCCACAATGCCGGGCACACACTCGTCATCGGCAATCAGGTCTACAAGCTCTCGCTGTTGCCCTCGGGCGTTGTGCGTGAGGGGAAACTGTCGATCATCGGCAATGGCGTTGTCGTCGATCCAAAAGCGCTGATCGACGAGATCGATCGCCTCGGCGGGCAGGGCGTCGCCGTGACCCCGGATCGTTTGCGCATTGCAGAAAATGCGACGCTGATCCTGTCGCTGCACCGCGAGCTCGAAGCGATTCGTGAATCCGGCGCCTCGCGCATCGGCACCACCAAGCGCGGCATCGGCCCGGCCTATGAGGACAAGGTCGGCCGCCGTGCGATTCGGGTGATGGATCTGGCCGATCTGCCGGCTTTGCGCGGCAAGATCGAGCGCATGCTGGTGCACCACAACGCGCTCCGCCGCGGCTACGGCATGGGCGAGTTGTCGCCGGAGACGGTTTACGAAGAACTCGCCGGCTATGCACCACGCATTCTGCCTTACACGGACTCGATCTGGTCGCTGCTCGATGCGCGCCGCCGCGAAGGCAAACGCATTTTGTTCGAAGGCGCGCAGGGCGCGCTGCTCGATATCGACCACGGCACCTATCCGTATGTGACCTCCTCCAACACGGTCGCGGCGCAGGCCGCCACCGGCTCGGGTATGGGGCCCGGCTCGATCGGTTATGTGCTCGGCATCTGCAAGGCTTACACGACGCGGGTCGGCGAGGGGCCGTTCCCGAGTGAGCAGGACAACGAGATCGGCAGGCTGATCGGCGAGCGCGGCCACGAATTCGGCACGGTGACCGGCCGTCCGCGCCGTTGCGGCTGGTTTGATGCCGTGCTGGTGCGGCAGACTGTTCGCACCAGCGGCATCAACGGCATCGCATTAACCAAGCTCGATATCCTGGACGGTTTCAAGGAGATCAAGGTTTGCGTCGGCTACCGGCTGGATGGGCGCGAGATCGATCATCTCCCGGCCAGCGAGCATGCGCAGGCCCAGGTCGAGCCGATCTATGAAACGATCGAGGGATGGGACGAGCCGACAGCGGGGGCGCGCTCATGGGCGGATTTGCCAGCCCAGGCCATCAAGTATGTAAGATGGGTCGAGGAGCTGATCGGATGTCCGGTGGCTCTTTTGTCCACGTCTCCGGAGCGCGACGATACAATTCTAGTGCAGAATCCGTTCGAGACATGACACCATCGGGAATTGGGGACGACGAGGTGTGATCCAGGGCCACGACAGAAAGCATGGCTGATTATTACCCGCTCATTGCCCGTGCCATCACCGGTCTCGACAAGAACACCGGCGAGGCTCGTCGTGCGCTCTATGAGAGGGCGCGGACGGCGCTTGTCGCGCAGCTGCGCGGGACCGAGCCACCGCTTCAGGAATCGGAGATCACCAAGGAGCGCCTGGCCCTTGAGGAGGCGATCCGCAAGGTCGAAGCCGAGGCGGCCCGCCGCTCGCGAATCGAAACGGCTCCGCAATCTCCGGCCGCAGCACCTTCCGCCCCGCCGTCTCCCGGCCCCGCACCATCCGCGCCGCGCTTTCCGAATGCGGCGGCGCCTGCGGCCAAGGCGCCACCGCGCCCTGCCGCGCCGCCGCCGAACGGACCTGCGCCTGCTCCTTCGAAACCAGCGCCTGCCGCCCCGGATCTTGGCCCGAAAACGCTACCGCCATTGCCGCCGCGGCCGTCGGCGCAGTCCGCGCCGCCTCCAAAGCCATCGCCATTTGATGCGCCGCCGCCGCCGCTCGGCCCATCGCACCGCCCGCCACGCGATCCCTTTGCGGAGATGCAGCGTGAGTTCGACCAGTCGCTGGAACCGCGGCTGGCGCAGGAAGATTTCGGCCACGAAATGCATCCGCAGATGGGCTATCGCGGCGGGCCGCCGCAGGACCCGTCGTTCCGCGGGCCGCCCCCGCCGCGGCCACCAGCGGAAGACCTGGATGAAGAGCTTGAAGAGGACCGCCGCAAGCCGCGTTCCTTCGGTCCTTTGATCAAGGCCGCCATCGCAGTGGTGCTGCTGCTGGCGGTCGCCGGCGTCGTTTATTCGCAGCGGGCCGTGATCACCGAATTCTGGCAGGCCTTCCGCGGCTCGGCGACCGATGTGGCGAAAGATAGCCGGCCGGCCCAGCCGGCCAAACAGGGCTCGGGAAAAATCACCGATCGGCTCGGTGGTCCCAGCACGCAAAACGGCCCGGCCGTGGCCCAGAAAGTCGTGCTCTACGAGGAGGAGCCGAACGATCCGCAGGGCAAGCAATTCGTCGGCTCTGCGGTCTGGCGGACCGAAACGGTGTCACCGGGGCCGGGCCGGCCGCCGGAACTGGCGATCCGCGCCGATGTGGAAATTCCGGAACGCAAGATGACCATGAGCTTCTCGATCCGGCGCAACACCGATCAGACGCTGCCGGCCAGCCACACCATCGAAGTGATGTTCAATCTGCCGGCCGACTTCGCGCCGGGCGGCATTTCCAACGTACCGGGTGTGCTGATGAAGCAGGCCGAGCAGACCCGCGGCACGCCGCTGGCCGGGCTCGCCGTGAAGGTCACCAACAATTTCTTCCTGATTGGCCTGTCGGCCGTCGAGTCCGATCAGGCGCGCAATATCCAGCTGCTGAAGGAACGCGCCTGGTTCGATATTCCGATTGTCTACAACAACAATCGCAGAGCCATTCTGGCCATTGAAAAAGGCACGCCCGGCGAGCGTGCCTTTGCGGAAGCCTTCGCGGCCTGGAAGCAATAAACCGTCCTCAAATCATTGAGGACTCGCGCGCCTTCCTTCCCGCGGCGCACAGTGCGGCGGGGATTTTTCAGTGAACCGAAACCGACCCTTGCCCGGGCTCGATCAATGCTTCGGTGAACGGGAACTCGAGCACGATCTCACCCTCCTCGTCGGTCACCTCGATTGCGGCACGGAGCAGACGCGGCTCCGTTTCCTCGTCGTGCAGGATATCCCGGATCATGGCGCGGGCCATGGTCCAGGCCTGATCGGGGTCACGCAGATCGGCTCCGTCGGGATCGCGGATCAGTTCGCCGTCGATACGGGTATTGAAATAGTAGCGTGGCATGATCGCAGTTTGGCATGAGGCTGTGACAGGATCGCGGCGAAGCCCGGGCAGAATCGCAGAAATTCAATCCTGCGACGTCAGGCGTCAATGACGCCGTCTTGACGGCTATGCCCGGGCGTGGCGGAAAGTCCTACTGCGCCGGACGCTCAGGCTTGGGCGTCGCGCTGTTCGAACCTGTCGTTTCGGCGGGTGTATTGGGCTGTGTGATCGGTGGGCGCATATCGTTGGTCGCGACGTTCGATCTGTCGGTGCCTGCGTAGTAGTAAATGAAGGCTCCCAGCGCGACGAGGATCAGCGCGCCCAACAGAAAGCTCGTACCGGTGCCGGCATCCGGGTCGCGATGGAAGTCCTGATACGGCTCCCGCGGCGGCGACGTTGTATTGCGATATGGATCATACGGATCATAGCTCATGGCATTTCTCCGGACGGTTCCTCCAATCTCGATAAAATAACGCTGGTCCTTGGATAGCGGTTCCCGGCGCCCAATTATCGTCCGCAATGATCCATTAACGGCTGCGATGAAAACCGGCCTGAACATAAAAAGCCGGGCAGGCAGCCCGGCTTTTCCAGATGTTTGGTGCGGATTTGCGTTTTTACGCGGCGGCTTTGCCGGCCTTGGCTTCGATAAAGGATAACAGAGTCGCGTTGACCTCGTCCTTCAGCGTCGTGCACATGCCGTGCGGCGCGCCTTTGATGATCTTGAGCTGCGCGTTCTTGATCAGTTTGGATGACAGCATCGCCGATGCTGCGATCGGCACGATCTGATCGTCATCGCCGTGCAGCACCAGCGTCGGCACATCGAATTTCTTCAGGTCTTCGGTGGTGTCGGTTTCCGAAAACGCCTTGACGCAGAAATACGAAGCCGGGAAGCCGGCCATCATGCCCTGCAGCCAGAAGGAATTGCGCACGCCTTCCGAGACTTTCGCGCCCGGCCGGTTATAGCCGTAGAAGGGCATGGTCAGGTCCTTCCAGAACTGCGAGCGGTCAGCCTGCACGCCGGCACGGATCTGGTCGAAGGCTTCGATCGGTGTGCCGTTCGGATTATTCGGCGTCTTCAGCATCAGCGGCGGGATTGCGCCGATCAGCACCGCTTTGGCAACGCGTTTCGTGCCGTGCCGGCCGATATAGCGCGCGACTTCGCCGCCACCGGTGGAATGGCCGACATGGACCGCATCTTTCAGATCGAGATGCTGCACGAGTTCGGCGAGATCGTCGGCATAAGTGTCGAGATCGTTGCCATGCCACGGCTGGCTCGATCGGCCGTGACCTCTGCGATCATGCGCGATGCAGCGATAGCCACGTGAGGCCAGAAAGAACATCTGGTCTTCGAACGCATCGGCGCTGAGCGGCCAGCCATGGCTGAAGACAATCGGCTGCCCCTTGCCCCAGTCATTGTAATAAAGTTGCGTGCCGTCTTTGGTCGTGAACATCGACATGGTGTTCTGCCTTTCTCTTCGTTGACTGGAATTGTCGGACGAAACTCGAAGCACGTGAGCTAGGCGACTTAGAGCCCCGGCTTTGACGGAATCAAAGTCGGGGCTCTAACGTTTTGTGTTGAGCGTTTTCTTCATGCGAACCGGTACCCACTTCGCACTTCGCTCGAAAACGCTCTAGTCCAGCTCTCGGACCGAATTCCGGCGGTTGAAATCAAGAACGCGTGTCAAAAATTGAAATAAAAAAAGCCGGGCTGCGTGCCCGGCTTTGCTGTTTCTATGTTGAAGTTGCTGCGTTAATGCGCGGCGACGACGAGAAAGCTCAACATTTCGGCATGATGATCGCGTGCTGCCTATTGAGGCGGCGTTCCTGGCAGGAACTTGAACGGCTCGGCGTGTTTGAATTGTTCTGATACATCGCCAGAATAAACCTCGCCATTTTGAATGGTGAGTTTCTTTATGGGCGCTCCAGGTTTGAGATCGAGCTTGGCGAGCGACACCCAGAATGTGTTGGGACGCGTAGCGGAGTCGAAATAATAAATCAGGTTCTTCTGATCCGATGCCGTGCGCCAGATGGTGGACGAGATATTCGGCTGATCCGGTGTCGAGATGCCGAGCGGCACGCTGACGGCGCGCTGCACGCTGAGCACGCTCGCGACGGCCTGATAAGCGTAGGATTGCTCAGGCACGCTTTGGATATAATTCTTGTCGATCTCTTTTGGGATCGCATTGAGCAGGAATGATGCGCGCGCGAAACGGTCTGCGGCGCGGTTGGTGCCGGGCAGGAAGGTGAGGCCGCCGATGTCCTTCCAGTACTCATTGAGCGCAATCTGTTTGTCGTAGCTCGGCGAGTTGGTCATGACCGAATATTGCTTGCCGTGGTGGATCACCAATTTGCCCTGGATATATTCGAAAATCGCGGAATCGCCGCTGGCGTCGGAGATCGACAGATGGAGTGCCGCGGCGACGCCATTCGGCAGGCTGGGAGCCAGGATGTTGTACGGCTCGGCCCGCAACGCGGTGACGGTCTCTGCGACCGTGCCGAAATTATCGAGCACATATTGCACCCACGCGGCGATCGACAGATAGGGACGACCGTCGACCGGTTTCGGATATTCCGATTCCGCCAGATACAGCAGGTTGGCAACGAGGCCGCGCTCGTTCAGCCCGTCGGTGCTGCCGACTTCATACCCCGAGACGATCACGCTGCCGTATTTCGATGTCCATGTGATGGATTTCGGTCCCGAAGCGCCGTCGCGCTTGAGCCCCGCCGGAAACACCCAGAGGTTGGAGGCCATGTCCTCTTTCCAGTCCATGTTCCGTCCGGTGATGACCATATTGTCGGCGCCGACATACAAGGTGCGGGTGCAGGCGAGGGCCGCGCCGGAGATCGCCGTCACACTCGCCAATAGACCGAAGGCTGCAAATTGCGAGATGCGGCGCGCCATGATGTGCTCCTGTTGCCGAATGCCGTCCGAGATCCTCGCAAGGATACTCACAGGAGAGGCGGGCAGGCCGTGTTGATGGCGATCATGCTTATGACGCCGTAAATGTAAAATGACGTCATGAAGTGAAAAGCGATTCAAGGCCGTGTCATTGTCGATGATATCCGCCGGCAATAAAAAAGCCGGGCATCAAGCCCGGCTTTCAAATTCAAAATGTACCGCTTTTCAGTGGGCGGCCAGCGCTTCCTGCGCCTTCGGCGTTTCGAGCGCGGCGACTTTATTCTTCACCGCCTTCTGCACCTTTTCGAACGCACGCACTTCGATCTGACGCACGCGTTCGCGCGAGACGCCGAACTCTTCCGCCAGCTCCTCGAGCGTGACCGGATCGTCGGCGAGACGCCGCGCCTCGAAGATGCGGCGTTCGCGATCGTTGAGCACGGTCAGCGCGTGATCGAGCGCGGACCGGCGATTGTCCATCTCCTCGTTGTCGGCCAGGATTTCTTCCTGACCGGCGGATTCGTCCGCAAGCCAGTCCTGCCACTCGCCGGAATCGCCATCGTCGCGGATCGGCGCGTTGAGCGACGTATCGCCGCCGAGACGGCGGTTCATGTCGACAACGTCCTTTTCCGTCACGCCGAGACGCTTGGCGATCTGCGCGACCTGATCGGGCTTGAGATCGCCGTCATTCAGCGCCGAGATTTTGCTCTTCGCCTTGCGCAGGTTGAAGAACAGCTTCTTCTGGTTCGCGGTGGTGCCCATCTTCACGAGCGACCACGAACGCAGGATGTATTCCTGGATGGCGGCCTTGATCCACCACATCGCATAGGTCGCGAGGCGGAAGCCTTTTTCAGGCTCGAACCGCTTCACCGCCTGCATCAGGCCGACATTGCCTTCCGAGACGATCTCGGAAATCGGCAGGCCGTAGCCGCGATACCCCATCGCGATCTTGGCGACGAGCCGCAGATGGCTGGTGACGAGTTTGTGCGCCGCGTCACGATCGCCGTGTTCGCGCCAGCTCTTCGCCAACATGTATTCTTCCTGCGGCTCCAGCATCGGAAACCGGCGGATTTCTTCAAGATACTTCGACAAACCGCCTTCGGCGGTGATCATCGGCATAGCCGTTGAACGGGCCATTTTTGCGCCCTCCATTAAGTTCATGTCCCCGAGGATCGGCGGACATATGCCCCGCCGACCTGTTCGGCCCGGTGGTGCATGCTGCGGTGCAAAACCGCGGATGCAGAATATGAGACTCACCCCCGGAAGGGAAGTTACAATCCTGTCACCTATCGGTGACCGAAAGCCGCGGATTAAGTCTATGATTTAGTTCATATTTTTCAGAAACCACGGTCGAAGCCGGCCTTGGTTACCTGCCTGACAAGCTATTACGCAAACGGGCGAGTGGGATCGGCAGTTCCGACCGGAATTGCTCGATCTTGCCCGATTGTGGGTGTTGGAAAGCCAGCAAGTAAGCATGAAGAGCCTGTCTTCCAAGCCCCTCCAAAGCGTCCTGCGCAGGTAATGGAAGCCGGGCGGCCTTGGTTTTAAAGCCAGTCGCGTAAGTTTCGTCGCCGAGAATCGGATGGCCGATATGCGCCAGATGCACTCGGATCTGGTGCGTCCGGCCGGTCTCCAGCCGGCATTCGATCAGGCTGGCCACCGGTTTGCCGTCGGCGCCGGCATATTTCTCCCTGACGTCCCAATGGGTGATGGCCTCGCGGCCGCTGCCGCGCACTGCCATTTTGTCGCGGGAGTGGGGGTGCCGGTCGATCGGCGCCTCGATCGTGCCGCGAGGCCGCTCCGGGACGCCCCAGGCGAAAGCGAGATAGGCACGCTCCAAGGGGCCGGTGCGGCCATGATCGGCGAATTGCTCCGACAAGGCCTTATGGGCGCGGTCGGTCTTGGCCACCACCATCACCCCCGAGGTGTCCTTATCCAGACGGTGCACGATGCCTGGCCGCATCACCCCGCCGATGCCCGACAGCGATGCCCCGCAATGGGCAATCAGCGCATTCACCAACGTGCCGGTCTGATGCCCCGCGGCCGGATGGACCACGAGGCCGGCCGGCTTGTCGATCACGATCAACTCGTCGTCTTCATACAAGATCGAGAGCGGGATGTTCTCGCCTTCGGGCTCGGCTGGTTCCGGCGGCGGCACATGAACCTGCAGCAGTTCGCCGGATTTGACGCGATACCCCGGATCAAGGATGGTGCGGCCGCCGGCCGTCACGGCGCCATCCAGGATCAGCGCCTTCAGCCGCGTACGCGACAGGGCCGGGAGCCCGGAGGCAAGCATGCGGTCGAGCCGGTCGCCGGATTGCTCCGCCCCGACCTGCACCGTCTCAACCTGTTCTTCCGTCATCACACCAGTCTGGCCCTGCAAGTTTCAACCATGTCTTCGACCGACGATCTCAAAGACCCTGACGGCAAACCACTCGATCCCGGCGCGCAGGCGGTGGTCAACCGTGTCCGCAGAATGTCGATGCTGTCGGGCTTTGCCACCTTGCTCGGCATTTCCGTCGTCATCGTCATGATCGGCTACCGGGTTTTTCGCAGCGAGGGAAGCGCGCCGGTCAATGTCGATGTGGTGTCGATGCTGCCGAAGGGAGCCAAGGTGCTGTCGACGGCGATTGCGGGAGACCGTGTGGTGGTGACGCTCGACGTCGGCGGTACTACCGAAATCCGCACTTTCGATGCGCGCTCGCTGCAGCCTGCGGGACGTTTGCGGTTCGCCAGCGAGCCGTAATGAGCGACCCCGCGAATTGTGGCGGTGAAAAGATCGGCTGCCGTCGGGTTGTAATTCCTTCAAAGATGTCTATACATGGTTTCATCGAGCTTTCGGGCCGAACGACTTGGCCTGCCGCGCACTACGCGCCTGACAACGACATTCACTCCTAAAACTCGACTAAACCGGCTGCGTTAACGCGCGGCTCTATACACGCATATCTAAAGGATTGGCTCCCATGCAGACGGGAACCGTGAAGTGGTTCAACGGCACCAAAGGTTTCGGATTCATTCAGCCGGATGACGGCGGTCAGGACGTTTTCGTGCACATCAGTGCCGTCGAACGTGCCGGCTTGTCGGGACTGAATGAAGGCCAGAAGGTCTCCTTCGAAGTCCGTGCCGACCGCAAGACTGGCAAGTCTTCGGCCGACAACCTGCGCGCCGCATAACATCGGCGCATGAACAGCAAAGCGATCCTCGACCACGGATGTACTGGCGAAGGTTGCTTTTCAAGGCAGCGATGCGTTTACCGGATCGCATGATGCGTTGAGCGTTGCTGCCGGCTCTGCCCTTCGCAAACATTCCCGCGAAGGGCGGAGTTGTTGCTGCATTTCCGGACTGCTTAACAAGTTCGACGATGATCGCTGAGGCTTTATCGATGATTGGCAAGCAGACCGAGGCGGACAAGATAGCGGCGCTGAAGGAATATAACGACCGTCAGACATCCGCAGTCGATCGGATGGCGGCGTTGCGCGCCGCGCGTCTGGCCAGAGATGCCGGCCAGCCGATTCCGGATCTCACTCCGGTGAAGAAGACAAAAGAATCCACGAAGCCAAAGAAGAAAAAGAAGCGATAGGGCAGGGCTGCTCTGTCTACTCACACTCAGGTTTTCTCATTTTTTCCTTCAGCTGAATAACCCTTCCACCCGCTCATCCCGCGGACGTCGCGCGAAAGCGGCGCACTCGGAAGCTTTAGAACTGGATTCCCGCTTGGGCGAGAATGAGCGGGTGATGCACTGCTGCCGCTCGCAATTTGCGGGTTCCCGCATTTTTTCAAAATCCTGTCAGCATTTCGTTATGGCACCGATCCCCGTGCGAACGCGTTGATCCTGTGCCGCTCAACGGCATCAGCTCACCCGACAATTCGGAGAGAAATTTTCTGCGCGCAAGCAGAGGAGGCTTTCTCATGTCCGATTTCAAAACGTCTGATATCAAGCCCGATAGTCATAGCGATGCGATTGCAACACCGAACTGTCCACTCTGTGGTGCAAACACGGTGCTGGCGCCGATGCACAAAGCCGTCGAAGCCGTTGTGAATGTGTTTCGGTGTACCGCCTGTGGCGTGCTGTACCCGGTCGCGAAGAAAAAGGACAAAGCGCCGGGAGCATGATGCCGAAAAATGCGAAGCGGGTTTCAGACAACAACAGCCCTTTCGGCGCAAGGCTTGCCTCAGGCCGCGCGCCAGTCGATCTGCATCTCCTCGCGAAATGCAAAACGAACGAGATGCCGCGCGACGACATCCTGCAACTTTGCGAGTTTCTCCTGATCGTCGGCCTCCGCAGACAATGTCAGTGTGCTGTCGCCGGCCGTGAGGCGGCAATCGCCTAACGGGAACACGATGTGTCCTGACTGGCTGTCGAACGCGACATCGAGCTTGTGTTGAAAATGCTTGCAGAGCTGGGCGAGGTAGCGCGCAGGGACCGGCGTTACGACCTCGGCGATGCTCCGCACGCGATGCGTGGTCGTGGTATTCATGCGCTGCGCTCCACCTTCTGCGCCGCTTCGTCGATCGCTTCGGCAATGCGTGCGGCATCCGCCTGATCCACCGGCCCGTTCCTGAGCCGGAGGCGCAGCGCGAGTTTCAGATTTTCCATCGCCCGGATGATCGGCGCCGGCACGCCTTCGCGGCGGCCTTTGCCGGCCATGCCGATCCGCGCGAACAAGGCATCGATGGCGGGTTTGTTGGCGGCAATGGACGCTTCGCCTTCCGGCGTCACGCGGTAACGCTTGCGGCCTGAGTCTTCGGTTTCGACCACGGCATAGCCCATGTCTTCGATCCAGGAGAGGGTCGGGTAGATGACGCCGGGACTTGGACTGTAGCTGCCGCCCATGCGCTCTTCGATCGCGCGCATCAGTTCGTAGCCGTGGCGCGGCTCTTCGGCGATCATCGCCAGAACCAGCAACCGAAGCTCGCCATAATCGAAAAGCCGCCGGCCGTGCCGGCCGCCGCCCTCCCGGAGGCCGGCATGGCGGCCGCGGCGATGAGGATGACGCTCGTCGCCTGCGTCTTGGTCTGAGTGTTGGGAATGGCTGAATTCGCGGCCTGGGCCGCCTCTGTGTCTGTGTTTCATGACCGCGATATAGGTCTCGATATATCGTATTTCAAGATATATCGAAATCGATCGAGATGGCTCCGGAAAGCCATTTATTCCTATGCCTCGGCCGGACGTTCCTTGCTGGCGGCCACCTGAGCGGCGTCTCACATCATTGCTGTGTGAATTTTGATTGCGAATCGCGCCACGACTCTTCTATGGCTGAAGTTGTACTCGTGCTCGGATCGCCCCCATTGGGGTTGCCCGCGAGACGGAAAGTCCGGGGATGCCAAAGAGCCCGCCCGGCCGGCGATAACACTCATACGCTTCGCGTCGTCCTGTCCGGTCCATGGAATGCAAGACATCCAGGTTGCCGAGGTGCCGCCATGGCAGATCCACTGGACGAACTTGAGGCTTTACAGCAAATGGTCGCCGCCCATCAGGCGAAGATCGCTTCGCTGTCGGCAGAAACCCTCGCGCTACAGGCACTCATCATCGAAACGGTCACGGTGATTGGAAATTCCAGGATCCCGCTCGGATCGCTCTTTGCGAAAGCCTTCGACAATGCAGCGGACCTTCTCGAGAAACTCAGCATCGCGCGTGGTGCAGATGCCGGCCATGTCCCGGAGGCGCTGCGGGTCGTCGAGCAATTGCGGCTGTCTCTGACAGGCAAGAGCAACCCGAAAGATGGTGTTTAGACCGGTCGGCATGACTGTATCGGACATGAGGACGGTGTCGGGCATGGCTGCTTTTGTCGGTAGAAACGCATCTTGATTGACCGGACACCGCTGCGTCAATATTCGCGCAGAACTTCGTTGTTGATACTGGCCCAACAAGAAAAGCGCGTGAGTCTGATCGCCTGGCCAGCGCCAATCCCCACCAGGTCAGACGATTATGTGCCGCGGATTTTCCCGGCTCTCTCCGAACCTGCACCGTTTGCAATAGCGATCCGTTGACGAATGAACCGGAGTCTTTCCGGTTCTCCCTCTCTCTCTCTGCTATTCCCATTCGATGGGAGGCAAGACGTCACGGGCAGGACTTGACGACTCTCAAAATTGGTAAAAGTGACACCAATACAACGCCAAAGCGCCTGTGGTCAGGCGTATGGAGTTGATACCAAAATATCCGATATCGGTTCATTTGAACTCATTGTGTTCGGCCGGCGGAACTCGACCGGAGAAGGCTGAGAAGCGTAATTTGATTGACCGCTCGATATTGAGGGTGCCCGACAAGCGTTTTTCGGTTCACGCGCGACCTCTATTGAAAGCGTAGAAAGGGGTCATCAATGGGTGTTTTCTGGCAAGACAAATCGGTTTTGGTGACGGGCGCCACTGGCTTTCTGGGTGGCTGGCTCGTTCACGAGTTGCTTGAGCGCGGCGCAAAGGTTGCGGCGCTCGTGCGGCGCGACAAAAAAGATTCTCAGTTGTTCCTGCGCGGGCTTGATCGGCGCGTCGCGCTGATCGTTGGCGATGTGTGCGACAAAAAGCTGCTTGAGGACACAATCGATCGCCACCGTATCGATGTGATCTTTCATACCGCCATGGCCGGTGGAGGCGTGCAGGCAACCCTTGCGGATCCGATCGGATGCTTGCGCTCGACTGTCGAGAGCACCTGGCACTTGCTCGATATCATCCGGCAACAGCGTCCCGAATGTGTCATGGTGGTGTGCTCGTCCGACAAGGCCTACGGCTCTCTGGAATTACCCTACCGGGAGACACAGCCGCTTGAGCCCCGGCATCCACAGGAGGTGGCCAAAGCATCCCAGGATCTGCTGACCCAAAGCTTCGGCAAGGTCTATGGTATGAATGTTGCGGTGACACGCTGCGCAAATTTCTTTGGCCCTTACGATTTTAATTTCACGCGCATCATTCCTTATATCTCCAGATGTTGTGCTCTTGGAGAGCAGCCGGAGCTCCGTTCCAACGGACGTTTCGTTCGAGATTTTCTTGGCATCGAAGAGGCGGCTCATGCGCACCTCATGTTGGCGGAGCGGCTTTCAAGCAGGCCGGAGCTGCGAGGTGAGGTATTCAATTTCTCCCATGAAGTGCAAATGTCAGTTATCGACATCGTCGATGATATTCTTGAAATTGCGCGGTGCCGGCAAAAACCAACGATCGCCAACACCATCACGCACGAAATACCATCCATGTTCTTGTCTTGCGACAAGGCCCGGAAAACGCTCAATTGGACGCCGCTACGCAGCTTTGAAAAAGGGCTGCGTGATACCGTGAACTGGTATTTGCAATGGTTTCGTCCGGATAAGCGCTCTGCGACACTCCTGGCGATGTCGGCTTTATGCTTCTGATCTTACAATCTGCCGCGATCCTTTGTCCTGAGCTTGCCGGCGTTCTCAGGCTTCAGCCTTGCCGAGGTTGAAGGTGGAGACCGTTTGCGGTTCCAGGAAAGTCAAGTCAGAGACGGCCGCGGCCCGGCGAAAAGCTGGAATTTGAAAATTGCCAAGCTGTGCAACGTGCATTGTGTCGCAGTCACAAATATTTCGGACAAGGGAACCTGCATGTCATTGATGTAAGTCATTTGCGGCAGCCGGCCGGCATGGGAAACAGGTACAAAAATACGGAACCGAATCCCATGGAGGAAAACTCATGCCAATGACTTGCTTTAATTGTCATGAGCTGATTATCGCTCCAGCTGTGTCGATGTATGTTGCGCCCAACAAACATCGCCACATTTGGCATTGTGCCGCCTGTTTTGCTGTCTTTGAAGAAACGTCGGATTTTCCAATGATGGCGGCAACGGGTCATCACGAGTGGCATCGCGCGTGCAATCCAATATCGCAAGACTGGTTACTTTGTGATAACGATTCCGATCGTTACGACGGTCCGCGGGTTCAGGCCGCGAACGGTGTGATGCATCCAGCATAATCTCGTCAGCAGCGGTGAATCGCATGGCACGCAATTTTGGAATAGCGGCCCGGCCATATGCCGAGAACCGGGAGAAACTCGTCGATCGCATCTATTTTGTGCTGTTCGGGATTTTGCTGGTCGGCATCATGATGGGTATGGCCGGTATGACCGGCGCAGTGATCTGGTGGCTGTTTTTCAGATAGATTCGCGCCGTTGGGTCTTGATCCGGCCAAGTGGACGTCGTCCTGCGCGGGCTTGACCCGTGCATCCCGCGTCGGCGGGCCATGCAAGAGGGCATGAAGCGGCGGTGGGGACGGTGGACGCGCCCGCGCCGGCAAAAAGACAGGGCGGTTTTCACACGTCTTGTTTTCCTGACTCTCCCAATAAGGGGGAGGGCAAAGAGGCGCTGTTTTCAATTCCTCCAACGAACCGTAAACCCCGTCACAGCCGCGTCATGGTCATTGAACCGGAATCGTGCTGACATCGTCTCAGGGCATAAGGCCAATCCATCCATGGGGCGTAAGAGAGCGGGGGGATGTTCTCCGATCGCGCGCCGACAGCCAGCTTTGAGTGATCGTCATGCATATGCCTATGCCAGCCTCCGTTCCGTCGGTTCCTCCGCGGCAGCCATCGGCGCCACAGGGCGTCACCTTCACTGGCGAGCGCCCCGAATTCCGCAAGATGCTGACCCGCGGCTCGTGGCTCGAGCTGATCACGCTTGGCTTCTATCGCTTCTGGCTCGCTACCGACATGCGCCGGCATCTGTGGTCGCACACATCGGTTGGCGGCGACACGGCGGAATATACCGGCACGGCGAAGGAACTGCTGATCGGCTTCCTGGTGGCGCTGGCGATCCTCGTGCCGATCTATCTGATCTATTTCTTCATCGGCCTGGAAGCCGAACGCTACCAGGCCTTCGCCTCCATTCCGCTGATCGCCTTCTTCTATCTGTTCTCGCATTTCGCGATGTACCGCGCGCGGCGCTATCGCCTGACCCGCACCATTTGGCGCGGCGTGCGCTTCTGGATGGGCGGTTCCGGCTGGAGCTATGCCTGGCGTGCGGCGTTGTGGGGCGCGTTCACGGTCGTGACACTGGGTCTCGCCTTGCCGTGGCGCAATGCGGCGCTTGAACGCTTCAAGATGCGCCACACAGCCTATGGCGATCTGCAGGGCTCGTTCGAAGGCACCGGCGGCAGCTTCTTCAAACAGGGCTGGTGGCTGTGGCTGCTCGCCTGGCCGGCGGCGTTCATGATTGTCCCGTTGCCGTTCATCTATGCGATGTACAAGGCGATCGAGTGGCGCTGGTGGATGTCGGGCCTTCGCCTCGGCGCGGTGAAATTCGAGAATGATCTCGATATCGGCGATCTGCTCGGCGTTTACTGGAAGCTCGTCGGCTGGATGGTGCTGTTCGCCGCGCTGCTCGGCGTGTGGTTCGGTGCGGTGTTCGGCATCGGCATGGCGACAGTTGCGCCGTCCGCCGGTTCGACCGAACTCAAGATGGCGATGGTCACCGCTCACCCGGCGATCCTCGTTGCGCTTGGCTTGGGTTATCTTCTGATGGCGATCGGCTTCAACATCGTCATGCGCCTTTATCTGATGCGCGATATCTGGGCGAAGGTGGCCGGGACGACCGTGGTGCATCACCTCGAGGCCGCCGATAATGTCACCGCCCAGGGCGATGCGGTGAATGCGCTTGGCGAAGGTTTTGCGGATAGTCTTGATGTCGGCGGTTTCTGATCATATGCCCGATGGCGCACGCGGCGACGCCGCTCTGCCGCCACCGGAAAACGATGTCGCCGCCGTGTTCTACGACGGCAGCTCCAACCGCAAGCGGCGCGTCGATCTGCAATTCAACACGCAGCTCGATATCGTCGAAGACGGCAGTGTCATTGCCTCCTGGCCTTATGCCGATATCCGGCAGGTCGATTCCACGCGGGCGATGCGATTGAGTTCGGTCTCGGCGCCGGCGCTGGCGCGGCTGGAGATCGAGGACAAGGCCACGGCTGGCCGCATTGCTGCGCTGTGTCCCTCGCTTGATGCCGCGCAATCGGGCAAGCAGACCGGCCGCATCGTCGCCTGGTCGCTGGCGGCGGCGTGTTCGATCATTCTGGTCACCGTGTTCGGCATTCCGTTGATTGCCGATCGCATGGCGCCGCTTGTTCCGTTCGCAATCGAACAGCGGATGGGGGAGGCGGTGGACCGGCAGGCGCGCGCCATTCTCGGCGGCAGGGAATGCACCGACCCGCAAGGGCAGGCGGCGTTCACCAAGCTGGTAACCAAGCTGAAGGACGCGAGCGGTTTCGATACGCCGCTCGACGCGCATGTGTTGTCATCGTCCATTCCCAACGCCTTCGCGCTGCCCGGCGGCAAGGTGTATCTGCTGGACGGTTTGCTGGCCAAGGCGCGCGATGTCGATGAAGTCGCCGGCGTGCTGGCGCATGAGCTCGGCCACGCGCACAATCGCGACGGCCTGCGCAAGATGATCCAGACCGGCGGCTCGTCGTTCCTGATCGGCCTTTTGTTCGGCGATGTGATGGGCGGTGGCGCGGTGCTGTTTGCCGCGCGCTCGATCCTCGATGCGTCCTATTCGCGCGATGCCGAGACGCGGGCGGACGATTTCGCCATCCACGGCATGCATGCGCTCGGCCGCTCGCCCGAACCGCTCGGCGAATTGCTGGTGCGGATGACCGGCGGCAGCCGGGTCGCGACCATCATCGACAGTCATCCGGTCAGCGCCGAGCGGCTGGAGCGGATGAAAAAGGACGCTCGCCCGGTCACCGGCGCGCCGATCCTGACCGGAGAGGAGTGGAAGGCGCTGAAGGACATCTGCAAGGCGGAGCGTGGACATACCAGCGCCGGTGCCCGGCCGCCCCGCAGGACGGCTAATCAGGAGAAGGATAAGGCCGCGAAGGAGGGCAGGTGAGGCGGCGCCCGCGACCTTTGCTTGCACGTCCGGCCGAACGCGGCTATCTGAGGGGCCAACGCTCCCTTCGTCTAGCGGTTAGGACGCGGCCCTCTCAAGGCTGAAACAGGGGTTCGATTCCCCTAGGGAGCGCCAGCTCTGATCATTCCATGTTGATTTCCTTTCACTTTTTGCCGGTTTTCCCAAACACACTCAACTACGATCCGGCGCACCAGCGTAGGCGCCAATAGCTCCGGACGGCACGACGCTTTATCTGTGGGATCCGCGCGGCAGCGGCGTGTACGCCGAGCGGTTCAGCGGCAGCAGTGGCCCTGTACGCTGGACCAATTATCTGTTTGCCGGTGGCGAGATGATCGGCATGCGCGTCGACTTCAGCGACGAGACCACCTATACGCGCTACTTCCACAAGGATCATCTCGGCTCGATCGCCACCATCACCAACGAGACTGGTGTGGTCGTCGAGCGGCTATCCTACGATGCCTTCGGCAAGCGGCGGCATCCGAACGGCACCGACGATCCGGCCGGCGCCATCACCAGCCAGACGACGCGCAGCTACACCGGGCACGAGATGCTGTCCGATGTCGGCCTCGTGAACATGAATGCGCGGCTCTACGATCCGTATATCGGCCGCGTCACCACGGCCGACACCATTGTGCCCGACGCTGCCAACAGCCAGGCCTGGAACCGCTACAGCTACGTCATCAACAACCCGCTGAAATATACAGATCCGACGGGGCATGAGTTTAATGGCCCTGGGCCTCACCCTCTTCCCATAATAGATGTGAGTAGTGGTGGTAATCCCTTTAGCTTCACCTATGGCGATCTGTTCGTCTACGGATTTGGCACCGGGTGTTATTGCAGCGGGATCCACTTCGGTAATGTGTATGGATTTTCCGGAGGTCCTGATGGATCAGGCGGCGTCTATCTCTCCGGAAACAACTATACCACGCGCCTGAGCTCCGTAACGGCAGCTTCGTCGTTGCAAAACAATGCGCCACACGTGCCGGGTGTGAAGAGCGGCAAGACTGTCAACAATACAGCCCATAGTCCGGCGACAGATGCAGCGCCGGGAGGAGCGGGGGCGGCCGTCAACGGCAATGCTTATCGGTATGTCAGCGGAGGGACAGGCCAAGCCCTGTTGCAAGGCACGCTCGATCTTGTTCCGGGTGCGCATTATGCTGGATTGGCGCAGCAGGAGTTCTGGGCTGGTAACTATGGTAGCGCGGCGATATATGGCACTGTTTCGATTGCCGATGCAGCGCTTGGAGTCGCTACGCTTGGGCTAAGTACACGCGCTGGTGCTGGCGTCAGAGCCGCTGAGAGTGCAGCATCACGCGGGCTAAGCGGTCTCGGAGGCGTCCTTACTTCGGAAACCAATGCTGTCGGAGGGAAAGTCGTAACTTCGGTAGGTCTTATTAATCAGAATGACATTGCTCCCTTTGTTAATAGCGGGCTGTATAGAGGCAATGTTAATATTCTAAGTGGTGTCCATGGCGAGATAACTGGAGCAATGGCAGTGGATGTAAGCCTTTTCCGAGCAGATGTTGCTCGGTTCGGAAATCTGCCCGGCGTGACAGTCTATAATCTCCCCGAGCTATCGCCAGGGCAGATCAAAAATCTTCTGAATGGTCCCGGAACGACAATTGGAGCTTTCTGCAATAGTGGGGCTTGTCTTGCGCCATATCGCTAGCAGATCGAGGGTCGCTACATGAAAATCTATAAAGCGATGATTTGGTCAGATGATCCGGAAAAGCCGGGGCAACGTGTAAGTGTAGCTGCAGAAAACTTGGATGATGCCAAAAGGCGTTTGGAGGCGGAATACGGTGAAGGTCGCGTATTTGATTTGCATAATGAGGAAGATGCGGCCCGCCCGCGTTAACATAGGATACGTCCGGGCGATGTGTTGTTGCGTGACGAGCCGACGCTGATTCCGACCGAATCGGGCTAGGTCGCCATCGCAGCAAACGTAGTCCGGATGAATCGTAGCGCATCCGGATCGCACCTCTATGTGCCGAAATTTATCCGACGCCTTGAGGCAACCGAGCGAGCGGGCTGCTTACCAGCATTCAGGCGGGCGCGGGCAACAGCGTCCAGAACTTCACCTACACCTATGATCTCGGCAACTAGCTGAGCCGTGCCGATGCCAATACCGCTTGAGCGAGAGCTTCCGCTATGACGCGCTCAATCGTCTGACCTCGGCCACCGTCGGGATGAATCCGGCCAAAACCTTCACCTATAATGCGATCGGCAACCTTCTCTCGAAGTCGGATGTCGGGACCTACAGCTATCCGGCGCCAGGCCAGCCGCGTCCGCATGCGGTGACGGGTATCAGCGGCGGTGCGCTGACTACGACCTTCACTTATGACCAGAATGGCAATGTGACCTCAGGAGCGGGGCTGTCATACGAATATAGATCGTTCGACATGCCGACATATATCACCCGCGGTACGACAACTATCCTCATCAGTTACGATCCCGAGCATCACCGCTTCCGTCAATCAACACCCAGCGGCATGACGCTGTATCTGTGGGACCCGCGGGGCAGCGGCGTGAATGCCGAGCGGTTCACCAGTAGCGGTCCTGTGCGCTGGACCAATTATTTGTTTGCCGGTGGCGAGATGATCGGCATGCGTCGACTTCAGCGACGAGACCACCTACACGCGATACTTCCACAAGGATCATCTCGGCTCGATCGCCACCATCACCAATGAGACCGGGGCGGTGGTGGAGCGCCTGTCTTACGATGCCTTCGGCAAGCGGCGGCATCCGAACGGCACCGACGATCCGGCCGGCGCCATCATCAGCCAGACGACACGCAGCTATGCCGGGCACGAGATGCTGCCCGACGACGGCCAGTTCGCGTGAAGAAAACACATCAAAGCAAAATCAACGCGGCATCAAATGCCGCGACATCCTAGTGTGGTGGATCGGAAAGTCCGCTTCATTGTTGCTGCACTCTCACCAAGCGAGCTTCTGATCCCAATCACACTAGAATCAGTACATTGCCAGTGTCCCTCGAAGCCGAAGTTCGCAAAAGAGGTGCGGCATAGTCATGCGGACTTGGGATTCGGGACACTAGGGAACCTGAGGCTCCAATAAAGCTGCGCCCGCTAATAGAAGAATGCCGCCAAGCGCGATAAGCGCCAGGCCGGGCCAATGTGTTGCAAGTCCGAAGAGGCCAGTGCGGGGCTCCAGGGTTGCGCGCGGTCGGCGCCGGGCCGGACCGCTGAGCGGCCCTTGCCAGATAATTTGCTTCACGAGGTACAGTACTCCAGCGATTGTCAGCAATGCACCAAGCCAGATGATGAATATCATCGTCGTCACCCTGGACAATTCAGCAGCGCGCGCACGGAGATCAAAGCATACACCATATTCTTCGAATTGCCGGGCTTCTCGGTTCGACCGGCGTAGCGCTGCGTGACTATCTTTGGCGGCGGCCTTGTGTCGGACCAAGAGGACCTTTGCGCTCACGCGAAAGCCCCTCCGGCGGCTGACCGCCATACTCACCCTGTCCCACGTCCTTCGCTTTAGCGGGATCCACGTCATAAGTCCCGCCCCTGATATCCCGATTTTTCTCCGGTTGAGCGGGGTTCTCGAAACGACGTTGGTGTTTGTCCGCGCCAGGCATGAAGGCCTCCTCCGGATTCAAACGAAAACCCCCTGGATGGTCAGGACGTTCCCGGAGTGATGTCAATTTTTGCGTGACGGTTCGCGCGAAACGCTCTGGCGATGTGCTCAAACCTACAGTCCTCTATCCTTTATCCGTTGTCCTTTGTCGTTCGTCCGTTGTCCGTCGGCGCACTAGCGGGACAATAACGCTCTTCACGCGATGTCTTCGCGCTTTCCTTGAGATGATGACATGATCGATGCACATCCTGTTACTGACATATCAGTCAGAGCGGCCTGAGCCATTTGCTGGCTCCTGAGCGATTGAAACGAGGCGTCAATTCAAGGGAACGTTCCATGAGAAATCTGCCAGAACGAGACTCGCCAGAAAGAGATATGCCCGATCATGGAATTTCGGTCAGTCGGTTCTCGACCCGCCCGCTGTATCTTCAGGCCCGTGACGCCATTGCGCAGCGCATCGCCGCCGGCGAGTGGAAGCCGCACGTGGCCATTCCGAACGAAAACGAGCTGGCACGCACGTTCGGCGTCAGTCCCGGAACGATGCGCAAGGCCCTGGACCTGGCGGAAGCAGAGCGCTTGCTGACTCGCCGCCAGGGCCGCGGCACGTTCGTCAATGATCCATCGTCCGGCGAGCAGCGGGAGCGTTACAACAGCATCCGGGGCCGTGACGGCAAGCGGATCTGTGGAGACGTGGAGGTGCTGAACCTTCTCGAGACCACGGTGAATGAGCGCGAGTGCCTGCGCTTGCGCCTGCGTCTGCGCGAACGGGTGATCCGTATCCGCCGCCTGCGGTTGACGGATGGCAAGCCCTATATGCTCGAGGATGTAGCGATGCCTGCGAAGCTGTTCCCTAACCTGACGACGCATCAG
Organism: Pseudorhodoplanes sinuspersici; assembly: GCF_002119765.1. Lineage (NCBI taxonomy): Bacteria > Pseudomonadati > Pseudomonadota > Alphaproteobacteria > Hyphomicrobiales > Pseudorhodoplanes > Pseudorhodoplanes sinuspersici. The sequence continues at coordinate 5,778,844 of NZ_CP021112.1, read as the reverse complement.
GACGCCTCCCAGCGTTTCGTAGTGCTGGCGCAGCAATTCGGCGTGTTGCTCGGTAAAGGCGAGGAGCGGCTGGCCATCGGCGCCGCGGCGCCCGATGTGGCGGCGGCGCTGCAGGTTGAGGAGGGGGCCACGGTCATGCGGCTCGATCGCGTGATCTACACCCTCGAAGGCAAGCCCGCAGAATGGCGCCTCGGACAATGCCTGATGGAAGGCCGGCACTATCTGGCGGAACTGAACTAGCCGGATTGCGATGCGATGCAGTGCGCCGATAACGGCGCGCCTGCATTCGCATTCATGCACACGCCGTATCGATGCGCGCCGACCACATTCCACATTATTTTGTGTGTCGTCGATCGCTATCTGCGCGCAACCTCGATCGTGCGCATTCGAAAATCCGCTATTCGTCACCGGACTTGTGAAGCGCTAACGCTCCGCGCACCAATCGGTTGAGATCATAACAGTCGCGTGCCAGAATCTTTCTGCGTCACGAGCCTTGCATGAGTTCTTGGCCGAACGGGCAGATTTCGGAAGCGTCCAATTTCGGACATGTCCATGTCGGCGCGATGCGAAGGCCCGAGACGATACGGAGCCGCAGGCCTCAAGCGATTGGGGTTACCCGATGCAGCCTTGCGGACTTTTCGGAGGAAGTGATTTTTACACCTGAAAGACTTTTTGCGACGACTTGACGGCTGTGCGGCGATTGCCCGTCGCGCAGCCGTCATTTTGGTTTGCGGCGTTTTGTGACGGAGAGGCGCGTCGATGCTCGAACGGCACGGCCGCTCAAGAGATCATTGCCTTGACCGCCGCAGTGAAATGGGCGCCTGCATAAAAATGGGCGCCGCCATCGATTGGCGGCGCCCATATCGTGGTGTTGATGACAAATCTTGTGCGGCGATAGTGGCCGAGCACCGTTGTATCGTCTCCTTGACACATCCAGGCGGCATATGAGGCGCTGCCGCCGAATGAGTCATTTGAGCCAAGGAGAGCGCTGGCCTCAGCCCCAATGGTGGTAATGGAGACCCACCCATCCACGGTGAAATGCGAACGATGCTATCCATGAGGATCGTCGGCGCCGGGAGGGGACCACCATTTCCGACGGTCCAGATCGCAATAGTGGTGGCAGCGACAGTTGCCTTTTGTTCTTGCCGTTCTTGCTCCGAAATTTCCGAAGAGCAAACACGATCGAAACGTCACGGCGTATGGATCCCCGCTGTCGCGGGGACGACCGAAATTGAAATAATGGCCCTTGCGCAAAATCGTCGCTTGACATTTCCCTCGATATAGGATTTATTTCCTTTCACCTCGTCCCGCTGAAGAGGGCGTTTCATGAGCGTCGTGAGACGCGGGGCGGGGCGGGGCGGGGCGGGGAGCGGTGGCCGTTGGGTGCGAAGGACGTATCGCATGCAGCGGAGGCCCAAGCTGCGATGATCCGGCTCACCGGCCGTGGGTCACCAGCGGAGGATAACAAGAAGAGCCGCCCGGTGTCGTCCGGTCCACGGTGTCTGTCCTCCGGGGTTGTCGCAGAGCAAGTCTCAAACACCGCGCGCGGAACGCCGGATTCTTTCGGCGGTTCGTGGTGCTACCAATCTCATGCGCTTTACTCACATCGCGCATGGGGCCGCGGGCAGGCTGAGAGCCCGGCGTTCCGCGCGCCCTTCATTATGAAGGGCTTCAAGCGGCGGTTTGGACGACGGCGTACCCCGCGCCGCTAAACAACAGGGGCGATGACGCATGCCTCATCCGATCTCTGGTCTTATCCAATCGGGTCTTTCGATTAATTCGATCAGAGAATGACGAAATACGGCTAATAAATCTCATGATTTCGCAAAGCCCGCGGTTACATCTGCCGATTTAAATGCGCCAGCTCGCAGGATCGATTTGCGAGCCTCTTCCCACCCGATCTCGACGGGATCTCTCTCCCATGCCCCAAGAGGGCTTTTGCAGACAGAAAGATGGAGATGATTATGGTGAATCTGAAAGGGCGTTGCGCCATTGCGGTCGTTGTCATGGGCGCCGCACTGGTTACTGCCGCCCCAGCTATGTTCTTTGCAGCCGGTGATGCGGTTGCTCAAACAGGCAGCCCCGCTTCGTCTCCCGCTGCCAGCTCCAGCGGCTACACGGCACAGGGCAATATCAGTCCAACGGCGGATCAGGTTCAGTCATTCGTCCAAAGCCTCGAGAATTTCGTGGGCCAGTCGCTCGCTGGTCCCGCCCCGGCCGTGGGTGCGAAAGTTCCTGAAGGCGTGAAAACGCAGCCGATGCCGCCGGCCGCTGCAGCGGCTGTTCCAGAGGTCAAGGATCATCATGTTGCGAAGATGGATGACCAGACCATCCTGATTGTCGACCCGGCCACCGGCCAGATCGTCGGCATGATTTCTGCGTCAGATGGCAGCGCGACCACGGGGGCAGGTACGCCGAGCACGCCGGCCCCGGGTTCGAACGGCAGCAAATAGCCGGCGGTCTTGCACGCGCTTGGATCTAACTCAGTGTGTTCTGGCGCGGCGCGCTCGATGCGTCACCTCAGTGCCCGGCCGCGCTCCCTGCGGCCGGGCACTCAAGGGTTCGCGTGTTCGGTTTCGATGTCGTGAAGAGAGGTCAAAATCATTGGCCACGGGCTGGAAGGAGCGACTTTTACTTACTTGCTGCGCTTCGGTTCCGGAAAGCCATAACTACGATATCGATCATCGCTTGGCATCATTTTCGAGTCTGTTTGAAATTATCGTCCTGTAAAACCCATGGAGAAGAAGATGAAGACGTGGTCCATACTCGTGGCGACGGCAGTGTTCACACTTGCAGTCGGTCCGGCCTCCGCTGCGCCATCGACCCAGCGCAGCGCCGCATCGATTGAGTGTTCGAAGGAGGCGGATGCGAAAGGCTTGCATGGCAAGAAGCGCAAGGAATTCCGGGAAAAGTGCAAGTATGATCTCAAAAAAACTGGCGGCATGAGCACTGACGGAATGGGTCGCCGGGACAGCCAGCCCCGGGATAGCCGTGGCCGCTTCACCAGCGAAGATAGCCGCCAGCTCTGGGGGCGGGACAGCCAAAAAGGCTTTGGCCGGAGTCAGTAAGGGGCTTTCGTCAATGAGATCGCCCTTATTCTTCGAGATGCGTCGTTCGGCACGCTCTTCAGAATGAGGGCGATCGACGAATAGATGGGGACGATGAGAAACTGGTCTTGGATGAAACGGCAACCGATGAAACGTTTGCCGTTTCTATTTGTCCTGGCATTCTTTGTGACTGGGGGACGAGCCGACGCACAGCCAACTCCGCAGAATATTCCAACGCCGCAGATCGTTAAGGTCGGTGTGTATGTCAGCCCGCCCTTCGTCCTGAAGAACGACGATGGCTATTCGGGAATGGCGGTAGAGCTTTGGCAAAAGGCCACTGCCGATTTGAGCGTCGTTTCAGAATATCAGGAGTTTCCGAACACGGCCGATCTCATGGGCGCCGTAGCAGACGGCAGGGTCCATGCCGCGGTGACAAACCTCACGATCACAAAAGCCCGCGCACAGACCGTCGATTTCACACAGCCCTGGTTCGATTCCGGTTTAAGGGTGATGGTCCATTCCGATGCGCGCGGGAGCATGATGGCTCTATGGGAAGGGCTGAGGGAGGCTGGGCATCTTGCGAATTTTGCCTGGATCGCGGCCATCATGCTGGTGGCGACGGCGCTGATGACGATCTTTGATCGAAAGCTGGATGCCGAGTTTCCTAAACGGTGGCGCGAGGGGCTCGCAGAAAATCTTTATCACGTCATTTCTCTTGCGACCACAGGCGAGGCGTCCCGCAAAAATCTGTTCGGCTGGGTAGGGCGAATTGGAGAGGCCATGTGGCTTCTGTGCAGCGTTGCTGTGATCGCGTATGTCGCCTCCTCGATCACGAGCGTCATGACGGCGTCCCACATCTCGAACCAGATCAAGAGTGTCGCCGATCTGCAAGGCAGGATTGTGGGTGTGCGCGCGGGAAGCGTGGCCGAAGACTATCTGCAAACCTTCAAGCTCAGAAGGAGGCCCTTCAATCACATCAATGAGGCGGCAGAGGCGCTGGTGAAGCGCGAGATAGCGGCCGTCGTGGATGACAGTTCAATTCTGGAGTATTTCACCCATACGCATCCGCACCTGCCACTGGATGTCGTTGGCAATACATTTCGATCCGAGAAATACGGTTTTGCTTTCACCGCCGGAAGCGCGCTGACCAAACCGGTCTCTCTAAGGATTATCGGGCTTCAGGAAAATGGGGAGGTCGAAAAACTGAAAGCACGGTATTTCGGTTTCAAGCCTTGATCGTGGCCATGCGATTTGTCTTGGCCAGCGATATCGGTAGCGGGGCGGTGCCGAGCGCCGGCATCTTATCGAATGTTTTATTTTGTTGCGATAAGAAGCCGAGAGAAACCGAAAACTACGATGAAGATCCTAGCTTGGTTCCGATGACGACAGGCCATATCAGAAGCCTGATCTGTGGTGAATCTATGGAAACGCCGAAGCAGAAGAAGAGCCGACCTCGCCGGCTCCCGCACCAAGTCAGACGACCTTCTGAGGGGGAGTTATGAGGAGCGTTTCCCGCAGGGGCTTCCTTCAGACCGGTGCGGCAGCAGGCGTTGTGTTTAATGTTACGTCGCTGCCCCTGGTCGCTCACGCGCGGTTGCTGGAAACTCCGCCACAACCTGGTCCGGACTGGATATCTGCCGACGGACGGCCGAGATACCGGATCGACGCGCTAGCCAAAGTCACTGGGGCAAAGACCTTCTCGCGCGACTATCGTGCCCGCGATCTTTCCGGCTGGCCACCGGAGCAATCTCATGCATTTCTGATTCGCGCGACCAAGGCTGATCACATATTCGAGGGCATCGATCTCACAGTGTTAGGTGATGATCTCAAGCCCGATCGCGTGGTGATGCATGAGGATCTGGTTGCCGATGGAATTGCTATGCCGCAGCCCGATTTTTACGGCGATGTGTTTCTGGTGCCACGAGGTGAGACGCCTCGGCTGCTGGGTCAGCCGGTGGCTTTGCTGATCTATCGCGACTTCGCCCGTTTCGATGCAGCGAAACGCCGGATCCGCTTCGATGATAAGGTCGTCCGCTATGGAAAGCAGACGCCGTATAACCATCCGCCTCATTATGGCGCGGCGCGCTACGTCCGTATCGATGGCGGGTCTGCGACTGCAGAGGACCGCTATTCCGCCTTCAAGGACGCCGTGATCTTCGGGACATTTGCTGGCGATGAAGTCGTCTGGCCGGCTGCAGGTCAAAGCAACGCCATGGCGCGTGGCATGCAAGTGGCGGCGGAGATCAAGCAAGAAATTGCGGCCTCAGGCGATGACGCGCTCGTGCTCAGGCGCAATTACTTCTCTCAATCGATCGATGCGTCGGCCATGGAGGCGGACAACGGAAACGTCTGGTACGACGCGGCTGCAAACGTGCTGCACGTAATGGTCGCGACCCAATCGCCCTATGATATGGCCAAGCTCATGGCCGAGCTGATATCGAAATCGAAGTTTCCCCTGAAGCAAGTCGATCTCAACGTCGGCTATACGGTCGGCTACGGCACCAAAGACCATCATGTATTTCCGTTCTTCTGCGCGGTCGCCGGACTTTATGGCGAGGGAAGGCCGGTGCGTCTCGCCAATGACAGGTTCGAGCAGTTTCAGATGGCTTTAAAGCGTCATGCCTTCTGGATGGACAACACGCTCGTCATCGATCGCGCCACCGGCAAGTTTCGCGTGATGACCTGCCAGTTCAAGATGAATGGCGGCGGCAGGAAAAACTATTCATTCGATGTCGCCAACGTGAGTGTCACGGCGGCGCAGTCAATCTACTACCTGCCGAAGAGCGATATGTCTGTTGCCGCCTTGGCCTCACGTGCGGTGGAGGCAGGCTCGACGCGCGGTTACGGCACGCTGCAAAGCATGTCAGCCACCGAGATGATGGTCGATGAGGCGGCGGAGCTTCTCGGCATCGATCCCATCGAACTGCGGCTCAGGAATGTCTTCGATTCAGGCATGAAGAATACGCAGGGCGCAATCCCTGCTGGTGTTTTGCGTAACAAGGAAATTCTCCTGAAGGCAAGAGCGCACCCCCTCTGGACACAACGCGCGGCAAAGAAAAAGACGTTTGAAGGAGAGAACCCCGGCAAAAAATATGGCGTCGGTTACGGCCACGTGCAGAAGGATTATGGCTGCGGAGCAGAGGCCGCGGTCGCCTCCGTCGAATTCGATCCACGCGGTCGGATAACTCTTCGCCATGTTGCGAATGAGATGGGGACCGGGGCAACAACTTCGCAGCCCATCATGGTTGGCGAAATCCTCGGTCGTGTGCCCGACACCACCGAATTTGGCGTCGTGCGTTGGCCACAAATGCCGCTCGAGACCACGGACGAGCCCTATACGATGAGCCAGGAGGAGGAGGACCGGCGCAAGAATAATCCGCGCTGGACACCGCGCTTTACAGCGGCGATCTCCGCGACCAACAGTGTCTATTTTCTCGGCCATGCAACGCGCGAAGCGGCGCGCACCCTTGTCGACTTTGCGCTCTGGCCGGCGGCAAAATCGCTATGGTCTCGCGGCATCGGCGGTGGAATGTTCGCCCCCTACGACGTGCGCCGAGAAGATCTTCGCTTCGCACACGGCAAGGTCAATGCCGGCGGTCTGCCGACGCTGACCTTCGAACAAGTGGCGGCGGAAGCGCATCGCTTGGGGCTGGTCTGCGGGGTAACCGTCCATACCTTCAACCGCTGGCAATGGGCTGAAGCGGATTTCGACGTTCCGGACCTGCGGCGGGTGAGCCTTGCAGTTGATGCGCTTGCGTTGCGCTATGGTGAAGGGTCATCAGCGGAGCGGAAAGCACTGATGACAGCCGGTGGCTGGCACTTCATTGAACGCGCGGCGGTGCGCTATCCGCCGGTTCAACGTAATAATGCCGGTGTCACCTATTATTCGCCGGTTGCGACACTGGTCGAAGTCGCAGTCGATACGGCGACGGGCGACGTGCATCTCCTCTCCCACCATTCGCTGATGGATTGTGGTCGCCAGGTGGTGCCGGAGCTTGTGTCCGGCCAACTCCAGGGCGGTATCGCCATGGGGATCGGGCATGCTTTGAAGGAGTATCTCCCTCTTTATGAAGACGGCCCCGGCAACGGCACGTGGAATTGGAATCGCTATGTGCTGCCGAGGGCGAAGGATGCCGCCGTTTGGACCCAGAGTGCAGAATTGCTGCCGCCACTTTCCGAGACCGATCCGCCGAAAGGGATCGCGGAAGTGGTGATGATCGCGGTGGTGCCTGCCATCGCCAATGCGGTCGCCCATGCGATTGGCAAGCGTTTTTACGAACTGCCGATCACCCCTGATAAGGTCCTGAAGGCCGTGTCATGACGATTGAGACGAAGCCTTTTTCCCTTTCCATCAACGGCCAAAAAGCCGGTCCCTTCGAGGTGCCGCAAGGAATGATGATGCTCGATTTTCTCCACGAGTATCTCAACCTTACCGGTGCGCGAATGGGTTGCGGTCAGGGAATCTGCCATGCTTGCACGGTCATCGTTGAAAACAAGGATGGTTCGCTTCGCGAGATGCGCACTTGCATCACGGGAGCACATTGGTTCGCCGACAAGCAGGTGCGGACAATCGAAGGTCATGCAAAGCATGACGCGAACGGCAAACTCGTCGCCCTGTCGCCCGTGCAACAGGCTTTCATCGAGCATTTCGCATTCCAATGTGGCTATTGCACGCCCGGTTTCGTTACAGGAGCCACTGTCTTTCTTGAACAGTTGAGACGTGAGCCCGTCTCCCGCGCAAAGCTCGATGAGGCGATTATCGCCGCACTCGACAAGCATATCTGTCGCTGTACCGGTTATGTGCGGTATCTTGAAGCCGTGCGCGATGTCGCACTGAAGACACCCGGTCTGGTGGTCGGCTGATTGGATTGTCCATGAGGAAACGAACAATCCTGCTCGGAATCGCTGCCGTAGCCATTGCGGGATTTGCCGTTGCCGCAGGCGTGTTTTTCGGTCTCTTTCAGTCCAGTGTCGTGGCGAAGGATGTCGCAACACCGCTCACGGCCGACGAGATGAAGCGGCTTGCACCGCGAGGCGCCTATATAGCGACAGTTGCCGATTGCTACGCCTGTCATACCGCGAAAGGCGGAGCTCCCTGGGCCGGCGGGATGCCTTTCCAGACGCCGTTCGGTACGCTTTATGCGACAAACATTTCTCCGGACAAGGAGTTCGGCATCGGCAACTGGACCCGCGCCGATTTTCACCGCGCCATGCAAGATGGAATCGGCAAGACCGGAGCAAATCTCTACCCGGCCATGCCCTATACGTCCTATCGTCAGATGTCTTCCGAGGATGTCGATGCCATCTTCGCTTATCTCATGACCCGCGAGCCCATGCGGGTCGAAAACAGGAAGAACGAGCTCGCTTTTCCTTTCAGCATCCGCCGATCCCTGGCTTTCTGGAATCTCATCAACCTGCATGGCGGCGGTTTTGTCCCCGATGACAAACGTTCGGCGGTCTGGAACCGGGGTCGCTACATCGTCGATGCATTGGCCCATTGCGGCGAGTGCCATACGCCGCGGAACCTGATGCAGGGCATGAAAGCGGCGGATTATCTCAAAGGTGCGGTGATTGAAGGAGTGGAGGCTCCCGACATCACCAAGGAAGGTCTCACTCGGATGGGCTTCCAACCGTTGACACTTGCCCAGTTCATGAAATCGGGTGTGTCGGCGCTAGGCTCGATGACTAACCAGATGTTCGAGGTCGTCCATTTCTCGACGCAATATATGCGCGATGAGGATCTGACGGCCATGTCGGCCTACCTGTTCGACCTTGATAGCATGCCCGCCACATCGCCTGCGCCTCCTGCACCTGCACCCGTCGATGTGCCAGCTCAAGTGGCGACCGCCGCGCGAGCCACCTACGACAACCTCTGTGCAGGATGTCATGGCGCCAATGGTCAAGGGATTCCGCATGTCGCCGTTCCACTCTTAACGAATGTATCGTTGAGAATCGCGAGCGCACGCAACCTGGTCCACGCCGTGCTGCATGGAATTCCAGCCCAGCGCTTTCCCGGGCTTGAGCGGATGGAGCCGATGCCGGGTTTCGCAGACCTCCTTGATGACCACGCCATTGCCGATCTTGCCAACTGGATGCGTGCGCGTTGGGGCGGACAGCAGCCCAATCTGACGGCCCAGGATATTGCGAAGCTGCGGTAGGATGACTGCCTATCCCAATCGCCAATCTCGACATTATTTTTTTGATGCGCATGTTGTCGGCGCCGGTTTGTCGGCGAAACGGCCGACAATCCAGTCGATCACGGAATTGGCGCTGAGCTGAGCAATTGAGAGATGGTCGGCCTTCATTTCGAGGACTTGGACGACGCCGCCGTTCTGGCAGAGGGCTTTTGCAAAGTCCTGGGTGAGGGCTGGAATGATCAGGCGGTCGTCACGCCCCTGCGCCAACAAGATCGGCGCATTCGGTGGCCGGCGGACCGGTGTATTACGGACAATGAATTCGCTCCAAGGCTCGGTTTTTACTGGATTGGATTTCAGGAATTGCTTCTTGATGAAGCGGATGGCCATGCTGTCGATGAAAAGATCGAACCGGCTGGTGAGGCATTCGTCGCCGATCCAGTTCACATATCGAAGCTTATCGGCGTCGATGATTGCATCGAGCTCTGCACCATAGACCCTCGACCAGGACAATAGGGCAAGCGCGGTAAAGACCTGACCTGCAGAGGTGGAGCGATCGTCCTTGAATAGCGAGGCGAGCTCAATGGCTGGAGCCGCCGCGGCAACTCCGACGAGCTTTAACTCCGGCGCGTAGCTGGCCGTCAGGTCACCGCTCCACAACGCCGCATGGCCCCTTGTGAGTGCCCCCAGACCGTGAACGTCTCGCTCGCTTTGGTCAGCGTACGCGCGGCGCGAACCGAATCGATGACGGTACGGCCCGCACTTAAACCCACTAGATAAGGATGTGGGCCGAGGGTGCCGAGGCCAGCATAGTCTATCAGATTGCTCGCCGCCCCATCAGCATATGATAGAGCCAAAGCACCACGACGGAGCCAATCACAGCAACGATCAGGCTGTAGATATTGAATCCGGTAACGCCGGTTGCACCAAACAGACTGAACAGAAAGCCGCCGGCGAGAGCGCCAATGATGCCAAGAAAAATATCGAACAGCATACCTTGCCCGCTCTTGTCGACAATTTTGCTAGCGAGAAAGCCAGCCACCAGGCCAAGCAGAATCCATCCGAAAATCGACATGACGCATGTCCTTCCAGCGGCTCCGGACTCAAAGAGTCGCGGAGCGTTACATGTTCAATCAAATGACGTGGCGCGCCGCTATCTCACTTCTGAGTGAGGGCAGCAGCAACCTGTTGAAGACTTGGAATGGTACCGTTGGCCGTCAGCTTGCCGATGATCTGCGGAAGATTCTGTGCCAGCATCGATAGCAGCTGCTGTTCGCTCATGTTGGCCTGTTGTGCCGCATTGCTAACGGTCTGCGGACCGAGAGCCGCGCCGAGCTCCCCCGGTGCAATCGGCTTTTGATCGCCGGCCGTATTGCCTACCCAGGAGTTCACCTTATCACCATGGCCAGCATTCTTGAGTTTGTCGAGCAGGCCACCTACGCCGCCAAGAAGCCCGCCATCCGGCGCACTGGCTGCCGGCGTTGACGCCTGTGCGCCACCACCACTCATCATCTTGCCGACAAGAAGAGCACCGAGAGCAATCATTAGTGGCTTGGTGAGATTGCCGCCGGGCGCCGAGCTATCCATCGCCCCGGTTACTTCGTCTAACAGTCCCATATCTAATCTCCTTCTTGAGCTGGAATGATGTGTGGTGGTTTCTGCTTATCCGTTTGATCGGTCCATATTGCCGTAATAGCGGGCATTCATTTGGAATCATGTGAGAGTGCCGTTGCTATTGGCGCCGTTGACGTGTCTCTTTCGACGATGGGTTTTTGGTAAAGCAGCACTGACGCGCATATTGAACGCGGGTGTGTTGCGGAAGGTTTAGAGAAGTTAGGAAACTCTCGCCAAAAATTGCTCTAAACCCGCCGGGCCCACGAGGGGTTCTGATCTCTGCGCGTCGGAGATCACGATCGCTGCTTTTGAAAGCAGGGCGTTCTTCCAGCGAGAGACAATATTCTTTTGAAAAACTTTGAAAGATTGAATCGATTGCACGCCGAGCTGCGATCAATTTAGTTCAAACATCAGGTCCTGCGATCACGATCTTGTTCAAGGCGATCGCTTACCATGCGAGGCTTTCCGACACGAGAGGAGTAGAGGCATGGCTGTAGTTCACGATTGGTCTCACGACGTGAAGAAATATATCCCGTCTGCCAACGAGGCGGCGATCGCTGGTATTGTGAAGCATCTTGGCATCGCGCTGCAAAGTCGAGATGCGTCATTTGTAGCCTGTGAGGATAAGACCGAACGCGACCGCGTTCGCGACAGCTTCCTCAAAAAGAAGCTTGGATTGACGGACGCTGATGCCGAGCTCGAAAAATCGATCGTCGAAATCTGCAAAAAGATGCATGGTGACCGGGATAAATCGCGCGTTGCATTCTACTACATGCTCGCGGAGAAATATGGCAAGCTTTCACTGTTTTCCTGAGCGGAATACCCTGAGCATGCCCGCAGCCGCGGGCATCCTCATTGAACTTTCTTGCCGGCTTCAGGCGTTTCCGGTTTCAAGCGGCCGTCTTCGTCTTTTGATAATAGTCGACGAATTCCTCGGCAGGAATCGGCCGGGCAAACAGCCAGCCTTGGCCGTATTCGACGCCACGCTTGGTGAGATAATCGGCCTGGTATTGCGACTCGATGCCTTCGGCTACAATAACGAGCTTCAACGTCTTGGCCATATCAATGATGTGCGAGGTGACTGAACTGGTCGCCGAGTCGGTATCAATCGTATCGATGAATGATTTGTCGATCTTGAGGGCATCGAGCGGCAAGCTCTCGAGGTAGGACAATCTCGAATAGCCGGTACCGAAATCGTCTATCGCCGCCGAATAGCCCAGTTCGCGGGCGCGTGTGAGCGTGGTGCAAGCCGCATCGATATCGATAAAGCCGCGCTCGGTCATCTCCAGCCAGATTTGGTCAGGTTGTATTCCGGTGTTCCGAAGTGCTTTTTCGATGACGGGAAGCACGCGCCCGGTGGCAACGTCCTCGGCGCAGAGGTTGATTGCGATATGCATCGAGCGGTCGGTGGCGAGAAGCTGTCCCAGGTCCGCCACCACGAGAGTGATGACCTGGTCGGTAATCGGCTTGATAAGGCCGCTACTTTCTGCAAGCGGAATGAAAAGATCGGGGCTGAGCAGCGATCCGTCCGGCGGTCGCCAGCGCACCAACGCTTCGGCGCCAACACAGCGGCCGGTGCGGATTTCGACGATCGGTTGATAGTGGACGATAAACTCGCGCCTGCGTACAGCGATCTGAAGTTCGCCAAGCGGCGAGAGACGGCGGCGGGAAAACCAAACGATCCCGCCGATGTTCAGAAGCGCCATGCAAATGCCGAAAGGCACGAGGAGCGCCTGCTGTTGCCGCAGGCCGTCAAGAGCCTGGCGCTGATCTTCCACGGCAACGGCGGCCCAATTGCGGGCGCGTGAGACGGCAAAGAGATAGCCGTCTTCTATACCCTTGGTGCGATGTCCAGCGATGATCCTGGTAATGAGAGTTGGATCGGGGTTGTTCAGGCGGGCCAAGAGCATGCCCTTATCGGTGGCGATTGCGAGCTTAATATCCGGATCGACGATGACGTCGACAAAGCGCACAGGATCGATGAGTACATTATACGCACCAAGATGCAACGCCATCATTGGAGTTCGCTCAGCGACCAGTGGGTGAACATCGACCGTGACGCCGATGCCATCGGCGATGGTAAAATTCGGGGCTTCTTCTCGAACCTCTCCTTCCGTGACTCCCCAGGAGGTGCATTTCATCAATCCGTTTTCAAAATAACCGATTTCTTCGACTGCCCGCGTGCTGGCCGTGATCTCGCGCATGCGAGCAATATGGGCGGGCGAACAAGGTATTTCGGTGAAGGCGTTGATTTGGCGCAAGGCAAGGGTGGCGTCCGCAAACGATATGTCGGCGCGCGAAATAATGCGTTGGGCGATCAGCGCCAACTGTTGATGCTCGTTCTCGATTGCCAGCACGCGCGAGAAATACAGCATCGCCGCGATCGGAATGATTGCGCCGAGCAATGCCAGACCCACCGCTGCAACGATGACGCTCGATCTGTTCATGTGCCTCCGACCTCTGGCGCAGACGCCTTCTGCCGGAAAAAGGCACTCGGCGCAGTCAAGCTACCAACCAGTAATCAGACGCACTTTTCAGGGTGCGTATATCTTATTGAGAAGAAAACACTGCCCGAAATAGAAAGCGGTACTCGGTCTTGAGAGCATGAGATGGTTATTTGAATTGAGCGAGATAATATCGGCCATCCTCCATCAGGCATTGTCCCAAACGCCATTCCACCGGAATATCTTGCAGTGTGTAGATCACACGATCGAGCCGCATAAGAGGGGCTCCGGCATCAATATGGAGCGCCGTGGCCACATCGGGCGCAGCGCTGCTAACACCGATGCGCTCGTCGTGCCGGCCGAGCAGGATGCCGACTTGCTGCGCCAATGTCGCGATATGCAGAGACGCATGTTCGCGGGTTGCAAAGCTAGGGAATAATTTCGTAGGCATTACTACATCCTCCAGCATATAGGGCTTGCTCAGTATCGAGCGGACGCGACGAATGCGGTGGACACACTCGCGTGCTCGCAGGCGAAGCCGCATACCTTCCCGTTCGTTAACGGTCGTTTCGAAAACACTTAAAATTGTGACATCATCATTGATATGACTGCCTTCTCGGTTTCTGATGTTCCCATAGCGTGCGGCATGTTCGCTGGAGGCGTGATCATTAACGAAAGTACCCCGGCCTTGGCGCCGTGTGAGCAGCCGCTCAGCTTCTGCCACGTCCAAGGCTTTCCGCATGGTGCCTACGCTGACGTTGAACTCGCGCGCTAATTCGCTTTCGCTGGGAATGGCGGTGCGCGGCTTCCATTCGCCCGCTATGATGCGCTGCGCGATGGCGTTACGGACCTGAAGATATAACGGGCAGGTGGAAAATCGGTGGGTAGGAGATCCATTGTCCAGGGGGACAGGAATTTTATTATCAAAAACGTAGGCTTCTTGTGCGTTGCGCATCGGCCCTCTCCTCTTATTGACATGCAATTCCGCGAACCGGCCATAATCCAGGCACTATTTTGCGTCTGAATTTCCTGTGCTGATAATCCCCTCACGCATAAGTTGATTATTTTGATATTTTCTCACGCATAAGTTGAGAATATCCTCACGTTTAAAAAGTGCGAGCCCATTGTGTGAAGAGCATTATTCATCCGCTAACACGTCAAAGGATGGCGTGTTGGATGGCGCCAAAGATTCGCCAAGGGTGACTATCAATCTGGTTCGCCACGATTTTCCGTCATCGCGTGGGCAGTGCTCAGGCAACGGTGGGAGGTGACGGTGAGGCTTTGTGAGTTTCGTTGTTGCCAATATTGATGTGGGTTCAAAGGGATGAGACGAGTAGAGTCGCTTCCCAAGAGCGGAAATGCCGCAGGTCGGAATTTTTAAGCCGGCGCTTCAGCAGCCCGCCCGGAAATCACAAATTTGCAGGTGCTAACCGGCGGACGCGCTGCGAACATTGTGCACCGCGCCGCCCGGAAGTTCTCACGGGCAGCCCGATTCTCTTCCAGTAATGAACCGTTAGATCAGTCTCTTACGCAATTGTGCGCTGATCATGTCGATGATGATGACGGTCACCACGACGATGATCATCTGTGCGGCTGTCTCGCCATAATGGAAAGAGCGAATGCTCTCATACAGTGTCTGTCCGATCCCGCCGGCACCGACAATGCCGAGTGTCGTGGCGGAGCGTACGTTGGTTTCGAGACGATAAAGCGCATAGGAACTCCAGAGCGGGATCACCTGCGGAATCACGCCAAAGATGATTTCCGGCAGGCGATGCGCGCCCGTGGCTCTGATGCCCTCGACGGGACGGGGATCGATGGCTTCGACCGCCTCTGAATAGAGCTTTGAGAAAACTCCAATATTATGAATGAACAGCGCCATGACTCCGGCGAAAGGTCCGAGGCCGACGGCGACGACGAACAGCAACGCGAAGACGATTTCATTAATGGCGCGGCATGCATCCATCAGCCGGCGGATCGGTTGCACGATCCAGGTCGGTGATATGTTGGAAGAGGCAAGGATCGCAAAGGGAGCACCGACCACGGCGGCGAGGGCCGTACCCCAGATCGCGATCTGCACGGTCACGACCATGTCGCTGACATAAGCGCGCCAGTCAAGAAAGTTGGGCTTCAGGAAGGCCTGACCGAACTCGGCCATGTTGCGCCAGTCGGTGAAGATGGCGGTGAAACGGTACATCTCCGCTGGCGACCAGCTCCAGGCCAGTATCGCGACCAACGTGACGAATAGAATCCAGCTCTGCATGCGCCGTGACAGCGGCTGCTGCGGAACAAGGGGCTCGGGCTTTGGAAGGGAGGCGTCCGTCATGTCGGAGCTTTGTTCGCGGGAAGAGGGGGCGCCGGGGACCCCCCGGCGCCTCCAACTCTGATGTTAGTTGGTGCTTGCAAAGGTGGCGGCGAAATCGGAGATCATCTTTTTGATTTGCGCCTGATCTCTTGCTTTATCGGCTTCAATGAACGCCGACACTCGTTTGGTAAATGAATCGGATTCGGCCTGCTTCTGTGCCTGCTCCAGTTTCGCGATTTCAGCTTTCAATTCAGCGCTCTTGGTCTTTTTCTCCTGCTCGGAGAGCTTGTCGTCGGACATCACCCGCAACAGCGATTTGCTGGCTTCGAGTTGCCGAATAGGTAACAGCTGACGGTTCGAAGACGGGTTAAAAGGCGCCCACTGCAATTCCGCCAGAACTTTCTTTGCTTCTGCAATCTCTTCCGGAGTGCCGACGCGCCCATAGGAGGCAAGCCATGTATAAACTTTGGCTTTCACGTCGGGGGACAGGTCCTTGCGCCAGACCAACGGATCGCTGGCGATCAGCGGCGATGTCCAGATCACCCTGATGTTCTTGCGGGCGGCCGGAGCGGTGACTTCGAGGCGCCGCAGATTTTCACTGTTGTTGGTTGCAACGGAAACCTGCTTGTTCGCGACGGCCATTGCGTTGGCTTCATGCGCCGCGTTTCGAACCGACTTGAAGCATTGTTTCGGCTCGATGCCCTTGGACGCAAAAACGTAAGTGGTCGGCACGAGGAAACCCGAGGTCGAATTGGGATCGCCGTTGCCGAAATCGAGAGTCTTGTCGCATTTCAGCGCATCATCGAGCGTCTGAATTGGTGAATCTTTGTGAACGATCAGATGCGACCAATAACCGGGATTGCCGTCCGAATCGACGGATTGGATGAAAACCTCGCCGCTTGAGCGGTCGACGGCTTCCATTGCGGACTTATTGCCGTACCAAGCGATATGCACTTTTCCAAAGCGCATTGCCTCGATCACGCCGGCATAGTCGGAAGCATAGAAGCCATTCACCTTTAGCCCTGTGCCTTTCTCCATCGCCCGTAAGAACGGCTCCCAGCCCTTTTTGAGATTGGCAGACGTCTCGGTGGAGATGATGCCGAAGTTTAGCTCCTTGAGTTCCTGCGCCGCGCCTGTGGCGACGGTCATTGCCAAGGCGGCAGCGGCCAAAGCCGACCGCGCCGACAATTTGGCTGTGAATCCAGACATCGCAATTCTCCCTTATGTATCTAGGATCAAAAGAATACGTGCAGCCCTGTGAGGGGCATGCCGTCTAACTGTTCAAATGTCGCGCGCCGTTTATGGCTGCGCGCTGCTGGTCGAGCGCAGCAAGATGCCCATTTGCAACAGCAGCGTCGGGCATCGATTTTGCGCCGGTCTGAATCGTCGCTGCGTAGGATTCAATTGGCGGCAGGAACAACTCTTCGCTCTCCGCGCCATAGAGTGCGCTCAGGAATTCCGGCGTCAGCGCGCTTGAGGGGCCGTCGTAAATGATCTTGCCGCCTTTCAGGGCGATTGTTCGTGGACAATAGCGCATCGCATATTCGACCTGATGCAGCGACACCAGAACGGTAATGTTGTCGCGCTTGTTCAGGTCCGCGAGAATGTCCATGACGCGGCGGGCCGAGCTTGGATCTAGCGAGGCGATGGGCTCGTCGGCGATGATGATTTCCGCGTTTTGCACCAATGTACGCGCAATCGCGGCACGCTGCTGTTGTCCACCCGATAATTGGCTGCCGCGTTTCAACGCATGTTCGGCGATGCCGACGCGCTTGAGCGCCGTCATGGCACTGACCTTCTGATCCTGCGTGAAATACCCGAAGGTCGCCGGGATCACGGACATGCGTCCGAGGAGACCAAGGCAGACATTCATCAAAAGCGACAGTCGTGGCACCAGGTTGAATTGTTGAAACACCACGCCGACACGCGAGCGCAAGCCGGCGGCTGCGCGTGTGACGCAGCCATTCTTCTGAATCGCCTGATCAAACAGGTGAATCGAGCAGGGCGCGCCTTTGTCTTTCTCGCGGTCAATCGGCGTCAGGGCAGCGATGGTACGAATGAGTGTGGATTTGCCGGAGCCGGATGCGCCGATCAACCCAACCATCTCGCCCCGCGACAGCGAGAACGAGACATCGTCCAGAACCTGGCAGTTGCCGAAAGACTTTGAGACATGTCGCACGACCAGAATTGGTTCAGCCTTCATGTCATAGCTCCCGCATCCATGAAACGGGGCTAACAGTGGTATATGACAGTGCGATGAAGGCGGTGCCGTGCGATGTCTATCTTCTGAGCAGTTGATTTTGCTGGATTTATAGCCCTGCCGACTTTTCCGTCATTGTCTTGTCGCGGAATTGTCATTCGATCTTTTGCCGGCGAAGCGCTTGTGAACAGGCCGGAAAAGCGCTTTGCCATCGTTTGAAGATGGCTGCTGACATCAATAGTTTTAATTTTTGAAATTTTGCTGTCGCGGCGATTAAATGATGTGCAGCTCAGTTCTCGATGACAAGTTCGACACGATCCGCAGCAAAGCGTGCATGACTCGTGAGGATCGGCCTACCATCGGACGCAATATCGACACTGTCGACCACAATCAGCGGCCTTCCAGGCGTGAGTTGCAACTTTGCAGCGTGGATCGCATCCGCCATGGCCGCGGACACGCGTGTGTCGCGGCGCTTGTAATCCCGAAAGCCGATATGCGCGAGCAGGCGGCTGACCGAGCGCGCGGCTCGGTAAATCTTGGCAGCATCGGGAGCGAGGTCAGCTGGTAGCCAGGTCGTTCCGAGTGAAATCGGGACGCGGTTAGCGCTGCGCAGGATTTCGAGGCGGATCGTCATCGCATTCGGCGGAAGATCGAGCCGGAGCGCGATGTCACGCGGTGCAGGCTCCTTGGAGCTTGCCAGTAAACGTCCGCCCGCCATGCGCCCGGATGCATTGATGATTTCGGAAAAGCGTGTGCGTGCGCGGATGGGATAGCTAATCCGGGCAGGTTCAACATAGGTTCCGCTGCCGCGCTCGGCACGCACCAGCCCGCGTTCGGTGAGCTCAGCCAAGGCCCGGCGCACGGTGTGACGATTTACACCAAACCGATCTGCAATGTCTTGTTCGCTAGGCAGTTTTTCACCAGTGGCGAAGTCGCCACGCACGATCGCATGTTCGATATCGTCAGCAATTTTCCGCCATAGCATCACGCCGGCCGGCGACACAGTGTTCAGGGCCTCACCGGAATGCGCCATGCTTTTTTGTTCCCATCGGACTGCGGAATGTCATCAAAGCGTCATTGTGCATGCGCTAGAAAGTTGTCTATCACACTAGACAACTTCATGCTACATTTTTTCTCATGACCGAGCGCGCATCCATAGAGACGAAACTCGCTTCTCGCCTTGCCCGGCAGAACGCTATGCGGATTCTGGCCGAGGCGAAGCTGCAAGAGATTGCCGACGGTTTGGCTGTCATCGGCGAGGTCATTCAGCATACCGATCTGCGTCCGCCGGAATCCGGTCTTGTGATGTTGCGCGGGCGGATCGGCGGTGATGGTGCCCCGTTCAACGTCGGTGAAGCGACTGTCACGCGTTGCGCCGTACAGTTGCAGTCGGGCCAAGTTGGATTCTCTTACGCACTTGGTCGTGACCGGCACAAAGCGCGGCTTGCAGCCGTGTGCGACGCGCTGTGGCAGAGCGATGAACACCGTGAGGCTGTCGAACGTCATGTGTTGTCGCCGGTGCGGATGCGCATCGATGCAGAACGCACTGAGAACGAGTGCCGGACGGCGGCGACACGCGTTGATTTCTTCACCATGGTGCGGGGTGAGGACTAGAATGATCGTCTCGCTCGCTCCTGCATTCTCCGAACCGGTTTTTGAATCGCAATCCGCCTTCCGTGCGGTCATGAAAGCAATGTCGCGGCCGGGTCTTGTTCACGACCTGCGCCACGACCTGTCGCCGCCAGCGCCGTTGTCTGGCGGTGCTGCCGCGACTATTCTGACATTGCTTGACTACGAAACCCCGGTCTGGCTGGACGCTGCTCTGGCCGATGCGAACGATGTTTCGCTCTGGCTGCGTTTCCACACGGGTGCGCCGATCACGCATGATCCGCAGCAGGCGGCTTTCGCATTGATCGCGGATGCGGCGAATGCGCCTGACTTTATGGGGTTTGCGCTTGGAGCGCCGGATTATCCGGATCGCTCGACAACGTTGATCCTGCAAGTTGAGAGCCTATCAAGCGGGCCTTCGATCGCTCTGAAGGGGCCGGGTATTGACGGCGTGCAGATGCTGTCAGCGCGACCGCTACCGGAGGACTTCGTTCATCGTATGACCGACAACCGCGCTTTGTTTCCACGTGGTGTCGATGTGCTGCTGTTGACAGATAACGCGGTGGCCGCTGTCCCGCGCTCGACGCGTATCGAAGGGAGCGCCTAGTTATGTACGTTGCAGTCAAGGGCGGCGAGACAGCGATTGCGAATGCGCATCGCCTGCTGGCGCATGAGCGGCGCGGTGACCAGAACACACCCGAACTCAGCCTATCGCAGATCGATGGACAGCTCAGCCGTGCCGTCGATCGCGTGATGTGCGAAGGCTCGCTTTATGATCGAGAGCTGGTTGCGCTGGCTATAAAGCAGGCTTGCGGTGATCTGATTGAGGCGATCTTCCTGGCGCGTGCTTATCGTACGACGTTGCCGCGTTTTGGATCGTCGGAGCCGCTTGATACGGCAGCAATGCAGGTTCGCCGGCGTATCTCTGCGACATTCAAGGATATTCCCGGTGGTCAGCTGCTGGGGCCGACATTTGACTACACGCACCGGCTGCTCGACACAGCGTTGGCCGAAAACACCAAGCCGGAAGCCCCGGCTGTTGCGGAAGCGTCGTCGCAGCCGATGCCGCGTGTTACCGATCTTTTGAGTGCGGATGATCTGATCGAGGCGTCGCCTGCGGCCGCGCCCGATCAGCCTGTTGAAGACCTGACCCGCGAGCCGCTGGAATTTCCGGCAAGCCGTGAATTGCGCCTGCAGAATCTCGCCCGCGGTGACGAGGGCTTTCTGCTGGCGCTTGGCTATTCGACACAGCGTGGCTATGGCCGCACCCATCCCTTTGCCGGCGAAATTCGTCTCGGCGAGGTGGAGGTCGAGTTTTTTGCGGAAGAGGTGGGGTTTGCTGTCCCGCTTGGGCGCATCACCGTCACCGAATGCCAGATGATCAACCAGTTCAAGGGATCGGCTGCCGAGCCGCCGCGCTTCACGCGCGGCTATGGTCTGACCTTCGGTCACAGCGAACGCAAGGCCATGTCGATGGCGCTCGTTGACCGCTCACTGCGCGCGCGCGAACTCGGTGAGGATATCACCGCGCCAGCACAGGACGAGGAATTCGTGCTGTCGCACTCAGACAATGTGCAGGCGACTGGGTTCGTCGAGCATCTCAAATTACCGCACTACGTCGACTTCCAGGCTGAGCTTGGCCTTGTGCGACGCATGCGCGCCGAGACGACGCAGGTTTCCGGCGCTGTCGATACGAGTTCAGTGCGCGAGGCTGCCGAATGAGCGCGCCGACCTACAATTTCGCCTACCTCGATGAACAGACCAAGCGCATGATCCGGCGTGTGATCCTGAAAGCGATCGCGATCCCGGGTTATCAGGTGCCGTTCGCCGGTCGTGAAATGCCGATGCCTTATGGCTGGGGCACCGGCGGGGTGCAGGTCACGGCCGCCATTCTTGGTCCGGATGACGTCCTCAAGGTGATCGATCAAGGTTCGGACGACACCACCAACGCCGTTTCCATTCGTCAGTTTTTCAAGAAGACCGCCGGTATCGAGACGACGACGCATACAAACGAAGCGACCGTGATCCAGACGCGGCATCGCATTCCGGAGGCAGCGCTCGCCGAAGATCAAGTGCTGGTCTATCAGGTCCCAATTCCGGAGCCGCTGCGTTTCCTTGAGCCGCGCGAGACGGAAACCCGCCGTATGCACGCGCATGAAGATTATGGGCTGATGCACGTGAAGCTCTATGAAGACATCGCGCGGCATGGCCATATCGCGACGACCTATGCCTATCCGGTGAAGGTCGATAGCCGTTACGTCATGGATCCGTCTCCGACGCCGAAATTCGACAATCCGAAGATGGACAATAGTCCGGCGTTGCAACTGTTCGGCGCCGGCCGCGAGAAACGTATTTACGCCATTCCGCCCTATACCCAGGTGGTGTCGCTCGATTTCGAAGATCATCCCTTTGAAGCGAGCCGCACAGATGAGGTTTGTGCACTCTGCGGTGCAAATCACACCTTTCTTGACGAGGTCATCACCGATGACAGAGGCGGACGAATGTTTGTCTGTTCGGATACGGATTTCTGCGAAGCCAATCGCGCCGATGCGGGTATTGAGGCGCCATGGGTCGTCGCGGGAGAGTGCAATCATGCCTGACATCCCTTCGCGGAAGGGCTTCAGCTTCCACGTTGCGTTTGACGGAGCGCCGGTATGACGCTCGCCGCGAACGAACAGCCGCTTCTGGTGGCCGAAGGTCTCACCAAGCTCTACGGCCACCAACTTGGTTGTCGCAACGTCTCGTTTGAGCTCTACGAAGGCGAGGTGCTTGCCGTCGTCGGAGAATCCGGGTCCGGCAAGTCGACGTTGCTGCAGCTTCTCTCGGGCCAACTCGAAGCCGACACCGGCCGCGTGCTCTACCGCATGCGCGACTGTATAACGCGCGATCTCGCGCAACTCGGAGAAGCCGAGCGGCGCTTCCTGTTTCGGACCGACTGGGGCTATGTGCACCAGGATGCCGCCCAGGGGCTGCGGATGGGTGTGTCTGCCGGCGCCAATGTCGGCGAACGACTGATGGCCGTCGGTCAGCGTCATTATGGCAATATCAGAAGGTCCGCTGCCCAATGGCTGGAGCGGGTCGAGATCGATACCGGCCGTATCGACGATGCGCCTCGTACGTTCTCCGGCGGCATGCGTCAGCGCCTGCAGATCGCGCGCAATCTGGTCACCGCTCCGCGGCTGGTGTTCATGGACGAGCCGACCGGCGGTCTTGATGTGTCGGTCCAGGCGCGGCTGCTCGACCTGTTGAGCCGGCTGGTGCACGAACTCGGACTTGCCGTGGTCATCGTCACGCACGATCTCGGCGTGGCGCGGTTGCTGTCGCATCGTATGATCGTGATGAAGGATGGCCGCGTGATCGAGACGGGGCTGACCGATCAGGTACTCGACGATCCGCAAGAACCTTACACGCAGCTTTTGGTCTCATCGATTTTGCCGGCATGAGGGAGCGGTGACAAAAATCCTGCAACTGGCGAACGTTTCGAAAAGCTTCACCATGCATTTGCAGGGCGGCATTCGCCTGCCGGTGGTGAACGGCGCCACCTTCCACGTGCACCCCGGCGAATGCGTGGTGCTGGCGGGGCCGTCTGGCACCGGCAAGTCGTCGCTGCTTAAGATGATTTTCGGCAGCTACCGTTGCGATAAAGGCCAGATCCTGCTGCGCCATGACAGCCAGGTCACCGACATTGCCAGCGCGGGACCACGTGGCGTTCTGGCGTTGCGGCGGAAGTCGGTCGGCTATGTGTCGCAGTTCCTGCGTGCGGTACCGCGCGTGCCGACCATCGATATTGTCGCGGGGCCTCTGGAAGCCGACGGGATAATGCCGGCAGTGGCTTGTGCCAAAGCGGGTGAAATGCTTTCGCGGCTCAACCTTCCAGACCGTCTCTGGCAGTTGCCGCCCGCAACCTTTTCCGGCGGCGAACAGCAGCGGGTCAACATCGCGCGCGGACTCCTGCCGGAGCGCCCATTACTTCTACTCGACGAGCCGACCGCGTCGCTTGACGCCGTTAACCGCGCCATCGTCGTCGACCTCATCCAACAGAAAAAGAAACAGGGCGCCGGCATTGTCGCCATCGTGCATGACGACGATGTCCGCGCCGCCATCGCCGACACGCTTGTCGACGTGACCGCATTCTCGAAAGCAGCCTGACCATGACCAATGATCGCAACATCCATATTCTGAGTAACGCCCGGATCGTTCTTGCAGACGCCATCATTGAGAACGGTTGGCTCGCAATATCAGGCGAAGGCATCGCCGAGATTGGAGAGGGATGCCCACCTGAGCGAGGCGAAGACGTGGATGGTGACCTCGTGATGCCGGGTCTAGTCGAGTTGCATACTGACCATCTTGAGGCGCATTACGTGCCGCGCCCCAAGGTCTACTGGAATCCGCTGGCGGCGGTTGTGTCCTATGACGGACAGCTCGCGACGTGCGGCATTACGACCGTTCTGGATTCGCTGAGGGTCTGGCGCGAGGACACCGATGACGAGGTTGACGGCGAGGCGATGAAGCTCGCCAATGCCATCGCCACCGCACGCGAGGCCGGATTGCTTCGCGCCGACCATTATCTGCATCTTCGCTGCGAGGTGCCGATGCCGGGCGTGGTCAACGAAGCGACATCGCTGTTTGTCCGGCCGGAGGTCAGGCTGGCATCGTTGATGGATCACACGCCGGGCCAGCGCCAGTTTCGCGACGAGGAGAAGCTTCGGACTTACTATCGCGGCAAGAATGCCGGCATGACCGAAGCCGATCTCGACAACATGTTCGCGACGCGCATCGCCTATCAGAAGCAGTATGGCGACAACAATCACCGCGCGCTGGTGAAGCTGGCGCACGAGCAGGCGACGCCGCTGGCCAGCCACGACGACACGACGCTCGACCATGTCGAGCAGGCGATCAGCGATGGCGTATCGATCGCAGAGTTTCCGACGACGCTGGAAGCCGCCGGCGCGCTGCATGAGGCCGGCGTGCGTGTGATGATGGGAGCGCCCAATCTCGTGCGGGGCAGATCGCATTCCGGCAATATCGCCACCGCGGATCTGGCGAAGGCGGACAAGCTGGATATCCTCTCGTCCGATTATGTCCCCTCGAGCCTTCTGGCCGCCGCGCTGACCATGCCGAAGTTTGTTGCCGAGATCGATTTGCCGAAGGCCATTCGGACGGTTACCAAGACGCCCGCCGAAGCGGTGGGCTTTACCGACCGCGGCGAAATCCTTGCCGGCAAGCGCGCCGACCTGATCCGGGTGCATGTGGCGCATGATGTGCCAGCGGTGCGCTCGGTCTGGCGGGCCGGAAGGCGTGTCGCGTGAGTGTGTCACCTAACCCCGATCGGGCGCTACAGGCACGCATCGGTCCGGGTGCGCTGGTCGCAGTTTGCGGCCCGAGCGGGGCGGGGAAGGATTCATTGCTGCGCCGGGTTCAGGAAAGAAACAATGACGCGGCGTGGATTGTGTTTCCGCGCCGGACCGTGACGCGGCTTGTCTCCGATTTTGAGGAGCACGACACCGCGACTCCCGAGGAGTTCGACCGCACTTTGGCAAGCGGCGGATTTGCGTTCTGGTGGGATGCGCATGGCCTGAAATATGGGCTTGCCGCCTCAATCGACGAAGACATTCGTGCCGGGCGCTGTGTCATGTGTAATGTCTCGCGGACAGTGATCCCCGGACTTCGCCACAAGTATTCCCACGTTGTGGCTGTTCTAGTCACCGCCCCGCAAGACGTCCTCCAGGCACGTCTGGCAGCGCGGGGCCGCGCAACCGACGGCGATCTGTCACAACGCATGGCGCGATCCGCCAAGGTGAGTGACAATCTCGATGTTGATCTTGTAATCGAAAACACCGGCTCGATCGATGACGGCGCGCGCCAATTGCTGGATGCCTTGGAATCGCGGCTCACCTCCACATTGAAGATCTGATGCAGGATTCGTCGCCCCGTTACGCCATCTATTTTACGCCGCAGCCTTCGACATCGCTTGCGCAATTTGGAGCGTCCGTCCTCGGGTATGATTCATTTGCAGGTGAGAGTGTCACGCGTCTTGCCCTTGATGGCATTGCAGCGGCGGCGCTTGAAGCGGCAACCGCCGCACCACGCAAGTATGGATTTCATGCGACGTTGGTGGCGCCGTTCTATCTCCATGACAATCGGACCGAGGGGAATTTGCTGGAGGCTCTGGATACGTTCTGCGATCGGGCCAACCCGGTATTGCTTGGATCATTGCGTGTGAACGCGCTCGGCGATTTCATTGCCCTGACGCCCGATGGGGGATCGCTTGTCGATGAACTCGCGCGTCAATGCGTCACGTTCTTCGATACGTTCCGCACGCCACTTGGCCCGGGCGATATTGCCCGCCGCAGCAACGGCCGATTGACGCCGCGGCAGCAGGCGCATCTGACGCGGTGGGGCTATCCATATGTTTTTGGGGATTTCCGTTTCCACATGACGCTGACGGGCTCGCTCGCTGCTGACGAGAAATCGCGCTTTCTCACAGCACTCGCCGATGCGTTCGCTCCGCTGGCCGGTCAAACCTATGACGTCGATGCGGTGTCGCTGCTGCGGCAGGCCGATTCCCATTCCTGTTTCGAAGTGATGGCGCGCAAAGATCTGCAAGGGAAGCGTTGATGACAGTGATCAGAACAATCGAGGCTTTGGAGGCGATCTATGACGAGCCGGGCGAGACATCGCTCGTCAAGGAGGTCAACTGGATCACGCCGGAATATCGAGCCCTCATTGAAGCGTCTCCGTTCGTTGCCCTGGCAACCTGCGGGCCGGAGGGGCTGGATTGCTCTCCGCGTGGCGACAAGGCTGGCTTTGTCCGCGTGCATGACGAACGCACGCTGATGCTGCCAGACCGGCACGGCAACAATCGCGTCGATTCGCTGCGCAATGTGGTCCGCGAACCGCGGGTCGGTCTGTTGTTTCTGATCCCGGGGTCCGGCACCACGCTGCGGGTCAACGGCACGGCCGTCGTCTCGACCGCCCCGGAATTGCTGGGGTCTTTCGTGGTCGAGAACAAGGCGCCGCGCTCGGTGCTGGTGATCACTGTGGAAGCGGTCTACTTTCAATGTGCGCGTGCCATCGTGCGATCGGACCTGTGGAATCCCGAACTGCGCGTCGATCCCAGGACCTTGCCGACACCCGGTAAAATCCTTGCGACGCTCAGCGAAAACCGGGTCGGTGGCGAGAACTACGATCGCGAATGGCCCGGCCGCGCGGCGCGAACGATGTGGTGAGATACGATAAGCACTATCGGATGAGCACAAGCTGTCAGATTATTTTTTGGCTGTCGCTTTCTCGAGAAAGTCCATCAATGCGTTGCGATCGTCCGCGGATGTGATGCGCTGTTCGGGCATTTTGGTGCCAGGCGTGTAGTGCATCGGGCCCTTCTCAAACAGCTCGGCAACCGTTTCTCTGGTCCAGACGATGTTCATCTGCTTGAGCGCTGGAGAAAAATTGTAGCCGGGCAGTGTCGCGATGCGGCGACCGAAAATGCCATGCAGGGTTGGCCCAGCCCGATTGCCTTCGTCGGGGGAAAGTGTGTGGCAGGCAACGCAGGCCCTGTAGACTTCAGCGCCGCGATGACCGGCAAAAGCGGCGAGCGGATCATCCGCGCCATTCGCAACGGCCGAGCCGAGTTGATCGCCAGTCAGCGTATCCCACCGGCGTACGAGCCGGTCCGTTCCACCGGTGAGGAGCGTTTTGCTGTCGCCAAAAAAAGCGACCGACCAGACCGGCAGCCCTGGTCCGACAAGCGTGCGCAGGATCTTGCGGTCCTTGCGATCGAGAATGCCGACCGAACCTCGGATGCTTGCAGCAGCGATCAGCGAACCGTCGGGCGATACCGCAACGGAGATGATGGGGCTGTCGGCAACTTGGATTTCGCCGCGTTGTTTGCCATCGAGACCGAGGAGATAGACGCGACCGTCGGCGCCACCAGCAGCGATTTCGCCCTCCGGTGACACAGCGACGGCATTGAGCGGTGTTGGCAATGTCACGACTATCGGCTCGCCCTGGTCGAGCGGCCAGATGCGTATGGTTGCATCATATGAGGCACTGACGAGTGATTTTCCGTCGCGCGTGAAGACGACACCATTCACATTTTGGTCGTGACCGTTCAGTACGCGTGCTTCGCCGCCCGACAGAGGCCAGAGCCGAATGCTGCGATCCCACGATGCCGAAGCGATAGTGTTGCCGTCCGGCGAGATCGCAAGCGAGACGATTGGAGCGGTATGGCCCTCGAGGCTGTGTTCGGGAACGGGATTGCCATTTCGCCAGATCGCGATCTTGCCATCTTCGCCGCCGGTCGCCTGCCGCTCGGCATCGATGATGGCGACAGCATTCACTGCGCTGTCGTGAAAGCGCAGTACTTCTTCCGCTGCGTTGCGCGTGAGCGACCAGCGGATTGCCGATGTATCGAAGCTGCCGGAGATTGCGGTCTGGCCGTTACTACCGATGGCTACGGCCCGCACCGGACCGCCATGGCCACGCAGTTGGGCGTGAGCCGCGGTTGGAAGCATCAAGATTAGCGAAACGGCGATCAGTGCGCGCTTGCAAGAAATCATTATGTCAGAATAACACGGCAGGCCCGGTCGTTCCAATCTGGCGGGGCCCGATCCTGCTCAGCCCTGCGGGTTTTCTTCCCGCTCGCGCAGATAATCGTCGGTCGTCCGCGGCTTCGGACGCTCCGGTGCGCCATAAGGATCGAATGAATCTTCGGTCATGGCGATCACGCGGCAATCCTCGCACATTTTGAGGACTTCAAGGCGTGTGGCCTGGCCTTTGAACATCCAGTGCTTGCCTTCAAGCTTTGCTGTGACGCGTTCGATGGTGCTTTTCACACCGAAGGGCTTGGCGCAGCGGATACAATGGAAGGGCTCTTCTTCCTTGATGACACGTGATGCGGCGGTCGCGGCGCGGAAATCGAGCTGCGGCTGCAAGGTGATCACCTTCTCCGGGCAGGTGGCCGCACAAAGTCCGCATTGCACGCAGGCATCTTCGGTGAATTTCAGCATCGGCCGTTCGGGATCGGCCGAGAGCGCGCCGGTGGGACAAGCAGATACGCAGGCAAGGCACAACGTGCAGCCTTCGACATTGACCTCGACGGTACCAAACGGGGCTCCGGCCGGTAGCGCAATCACGTCGACCGGTGAAGGCGCGGCACGGTGCAATTCACGCAACGCGAGCCGTTGCACATCACGCTTGCCGCCGACCGGAAGAAATGATGCGGGATGGGCTGTGGCGATGCCCCGCGCCATGCTGTGCAGGGCTTCACCCAGTGCATCGGGATCGTCCGTTTCGATTGTCGCAACGGCACCGCCGCTGAAGCCGAGGCCAACCAGGATTGTCTCCGCCAGCTCCATCGTTCTGCGCAGGCCGGCGACGTCGTGCCGCGGTCGCGCCCGCAGCAGAAACCGAATCGCCGTCGCTCCGTAAGCGAACGCGGCGGCAATCGTCTCTAGCCCCACCTGTGTTGTTTCATTGACGGTGGCTGGAATGACATTGGCCGGTAACCCGTCGCCATAGCGCGCAAGGGCGTCGATCATCTCGATGCCATGCGTTTCGTCGTGAATGAGCAGAACCGGATTGCTGCCGCCGGCCTCGCCATAAGTGGTCAGCATCGTACGCAGCCGTCGCATCAAGGCATCGGCTGCCGGCAAGGCATATCCGGCTGCGCCGGTGGGGCATGCAGCCGCACATTGGCCACAGCCGGCGCAGATATGCGGATCGATGGCGACATGGTCGCCCGCGGGCGTGATTGCGCCGGCGGGACAAAGATCCAGGCAGCGGTGGCAGCCGACCAGACGCGAGCGCGAATGTGCGCACAAATCTTCCTTAAATTCGATGTAACGCGGCTTGTCGAACGTTCCGACGAGATCGCGCGCCTTCAGTGCTGCACGCAAAACGGCCGCAGGATCGCGCTGATCGGCGCGCAGATAGCCGTCGCGCAGGTCGGAGGCCGCAAAAAGCGGCGTGCCGCCGGATAGATCGAGAATAATGTCGCAATGGGATGTTGCACCATCGCGCGCGTTGCTGAATGACAATGCCGCGCGCGAGGATGGCGCCGGCGTCGCGTAATCGTCGACCGCAATCTCGAATTGTCCGAGAAAGCCTTTGGCGGAGCGAATCGTCCCCTGCACCACGGGAAACTCGGTAGTTCGGCGGGGTGCGATGTCCTTTGGCCGCGAGATCATCACGGTTACGTCGAGATGATCCTTCAACAGGTCGGCCGCATCGATCGCCTTCTCGTCGACGCCGTAAATCAGGACGATGCCTTCGCTGCTGAAACTGACAAAGGGAATGTCCGAGACAGGCTCGGCCGCGGCGGCAAGGAGCGCTGCCATTTTCGGCGTGGCGCGTGCAGCGTCCTTCGACCATCCGGCATTCTCGCGGATATTGACGAAGCTGATGGCAGGACCGCCGGTCGTGGCAGCGACTTCGGAAAAAACCGGAGTTTCCTGCGTGCAGGCCACGGTCATGGGATCGCCGGATGTTGCCAGTTTGCGGAATCGGTCAAGCTCGGACCGGCAAAATTGGCGACCGGCCGTCACCTCGGCGCCGCGGCAAGACTGTCGGATTGTGTCGATATCGAGCGGCATGGTGTCCTCGCAGGAACACACCACGATCTGCCGCTTACCGTCTGCCATCGGCTCTCCAAACTCGCCCCGGCCGGATCGGATGTCCGGGTGGCCTTGTTGATCAATAGCTTATAACTATACCAAACTAAAGATAGGTCATGTCGCAGATGCCGCCAGCCACGCGCACCCGCATTTCCAGTTCCACGGCGCCGACCCTCGCGTTGCCGCCACCATTCCGGCTGGTCACCTTGCGTGAGGTCGGGGATGCCTTTGCACATGCCATGGCGCATGCGGCGGAGGAGGGGGCGGGAACCCTCATTTATGTCGGGCGCTTCGATCTAGCGGAATTCGCAGTGGTGCTGGAGCCGGACGAACCACTCCGCATGGCGCGTCGCACATTATATGCGGGCATGGCGGCGCTTGCTGACGCGCTGTCGGTGATCGCACCACCGGAGACGCCGATCACGATCGACTGGCCCGACGCCATCAGGGTCAATCTCGGTCTAGTCGGGGGTGGTCGATTGGGCTGGCCGGCAGACGCCGATGAGAATGAGCCGCCGCAATGGATGGTCTTCAGTGCAATGATCCGCCTCGTGTCGCTGTCCGAAGGTGAGGCCGGATTGCGTCCCCTCACGTCGGCCCTTGAAGATGAGGGGTTCGATGGCGAAGCTTCCGACCGGATGGTTGAGGCGTTTACCCGCCATTTCATGATGATTCTGGACACCTGGCAGGAACAAGGCTTCGACGGCGTCGCGAAAACTTACCTGCCTTATCTTGCCACCGTTTCCGAAAAAGGTGTGCGGCGCGACATCGACCAGGATGGCGACCTGCTTGTTCGCCAAATGGGCAAAGCGGACGTGCAGCGGCAGAAATTGCTGCCGGCCTTGACGCAGCCGACCTGGTTCGACCCGCAGACACGAGGACCGCGTTCGTGAAATTGTTGCGAACCATTCGTCTTGACCCCTCCGACACGTTCGTGTTCGAGCGTGCGGCCGAACCCGGTGAATGGGCGGTCGCTGGCGGCTTTGTATTTTCCGATACCGATCCGGCGAGTTTGCAGGGCAAGGCACGGACCGCTTTTCGCGCGGGCTTTCTGGGCGTCGACTCGCTGGGGTGGTCTACTCTGGTGCAAATCGTCGATGCTAGTACCGAGGATCGCGCCAATCTGGTTAATGCATTGGCGCAGCGACTGATGCGGAATTTCGGCGCGCCGGATCTCGAGACAGCGCGGGCCGCGGCCGAAGAAGAGGTGAGCTTTTCTGAAGCGCTTTGCACCCATCCCAGCGATACCCTGATCGCCGTGCATCGAAGCTTTGAAAATGGAGAATTGCGCGAGGCGTTTCGCAGCTTGCAGCATCGCGGCGGTCCGAAGCCGCTCCGGGCTTTTTCCTTCATGGAGGTCGAAGGTGAAGAGGAGGAGCCGGACGAGACAATCGATCTGATGAATCTGGTGCGGGAGAACAGCAAGTGAGGGATTTCTGGTTTGCCTGCGGACATCATCTGCTCGACCGGGAGGAGGGCGGCGGTCTCGTCGTCACCGATGAATTTCTGAAGGTTTATCTAGCGCGGCCCGAACTCGCGCCCCCGCCGGAGGCCTGTACCGTGGAAAAGACGCTCCATGCCGCGCTGCTGGCCGAACCGCGCCGTGCTGTCTCCAAGAGCGATATTGCCGCAATTGCGGATGCCGACGCGCGTGAAAACTGGTCCTTCATGATCGCTTTCCGCGATCATCTCATCCGGCATAGGACGCTCGAATCAGCCTATCTTGACCTGGTGCGGAATGGCGCGGGCTCGACGCCGCCGCTTTTTCTCAATCAGCTTGTGCATGTGATCCTGCGCAATGCGCTGGATGGTTGCGAGGAACCCTTGGTGCTGCGCGCAGCGGAAATCTTTTTCCGTCCGCAGCGTCTGACTTTGCATGATGGCTCACTGATCGCGGCCGACGAGGAAACCATTGGCGGGACCGGCGCCACACCGGCTTCCCCGTTGGTGTCGATGCTGGGTATCCCAGCGCAGGCCGATATCGATGTGCTGAACGACGACAATGCGCATCTCTATTGGGAGCATAGCGACCTGTTCCACAGTGCCATCGATCTGACGGCCGGGCGCAACGGTCTTGCGGCACTGGCCAGCGTCATTCAGCGCTGGATTGGACATGTCATGGCGATCGAGGTTGACGTCGAGCCGCTGACGCAGATGCACGACGTCAATCTCACCTGGTATGTTGGCCTGGATGCCGACGCAACGCGCATCGGCGATGCCTTGTGGAACGGCGAGAACCTCAGCGAGGCCACGCAGGCCCAGGTGGTGGGCCTCTTCCGTTTGACATTCCACGACCCACATATCGTTCTGCAGCAAGTGGGCCAAGAACCGGTTTATCTGATCCTTGCAATGTCGCAGGCCAAGGTCATTCGCATGAAGCCGCAGAATCTCATTACCGGTCTTCCGATCCACCAACTCGATATGGTGTCATGAGCACAGCGTTTGCCCAGATTCCGGTTGGGGTTGTCGTCGCTCGGCGCAAAGCGGCCAGCAAATGGATCGACTATACGTGGCAGCCGGTTTCGATACTGGTCGGGCAGCCGGAAACGATGCCCTGGACGAAATTGTCAGACGACGGCGACACCGCGATGTTTTACGCGGGAGGTGCGGTCTTTGAATTGTATCGTAGTGAGACGGCAAATTATCGCGATAACCTCTCGGGCGATAACGCCGTATGGGTCGTTTTGCAGCCCTCAGTCGGTGACTTCCCATACGATCTCATCAAGGTGACGGCCGATCCAACCGAGGGCGAGGCCTTTGCGAGCGTCGGCGACAATATCGTCGAGAGCTTGTCAATGCCGGAGAATTTGCGTGAGCTTGTAGCCGCCTTCATCGCGGAGCATCACGTCGAGCAGCCGTTTTTCAAGCGCAAGCGAACAGAAGCGGATCCAGAAGCGCTCGCCCGGCATAGTCCGCTCTATGATATGAGCAAATCGAAGTCGGATGGACCGAAGTCATGAGCCAGTCTGACGATTTTCTTTCGCGCTGGTCGCGCCGCAAGCAGCAGGCGACGAAAGAAGCTGCGTCCCTGAAGGAGGCTGCGTCTCTAAAGGACAAAGCCGAAAAGGCGGATCAGGCTGTCGTATCTGCAGCTGATACTGCTGCTCCTGAAACGCCCAAGACCGAGCCACGATTCGATCTCAGCAAGCTGCCGTCATTGGATTCGATCGGCCCCGATTCCGACTTGAGTCTTTTTATGCAGCCTGGTGTGCCGGCGTCGCTTTCGCGTGCGGCGCTTCGTCGCGCGTGGTCTGCCGACCCTGCCATTTGCGACTTTATCGGCCTGTCAGAGAACTCCTGGGACTTCACCAAACCCGACAGCATGACGGGATTTGGTCCGCTTTTGCCAACGGACAACGTCAAAAAACTGCTGGCGAGCATCATCCGCGACGACAAAGACGAGCAAGAGCAGACGTCGGGGACGGCACTGCAGCAACCCGATACCGAGGCGCGGGACGAGGTGGCTATCTCTCAAGGGGTTGAGATCGATCGGGATTCCGTTGCAACCCACAGCGGGGATCGAACGCAATTGGAAGCTGCATTGCATCGCACAAAAACTAATCCTGCAACGCAGCAGGAAACGCGCGCTGACGAGCTTCCGAATGCCGCGCCGAGGCGCCGCCATGGCGGAGCGCTTCCGACCTAATCCTTTGGTCTGATGTGGCAAATTTCCTTCCTATAGCCTCTGACTATTGACCGATTCCAATCTAGGGATCATTGTTTTGAAGGCTTCTGATGTGAAGCTGGTGCACTCTTTTTCGGCAATGCCATGCGTGACTTCGGGCTTGAGGAAGCAATAAAGGCCGCCGGCGGTATCACCGAACTGGCGCGCCGGATTGGTATCTCCCAACCATCGGTTTCCAATTGGGACCGCGTGCCTGCCGAGCGAGTGCTGGCCGTTGAGTCCGCGACGAATGTCGGCCGCGCCGTCCTGCGGCCCGATCTTTTCAGCGACAATGGAGCGGACACCGATGTCGATGAAATCGATGTCGCGCGCGCGCATGAATATGCGCTGCTTTCTGCATTGTTGTCGCGCGCCCCTGACGCTGCGCTGCTCAAGACGCTGACCCGATTAAAAGGGGACGCGACGCCGTTGGGCATGGCTCATATCGAACTCGCGGAGGCAGCGTCGCGAATCAGCGTGCAAGCTGTTGAACGCGAGTACTTCAATCTCTTCATTGGTCTCGGTCGCGGCGAGTTGTTGCCCTACGGCTCCTATTATCTGACTGGCTTCTTGCACGAGCGGCCGCTCGCCCGTCTGCGCGAGGATCTTCTGAAGATTGACCTTGAACGCAACGAGGGCAATGCCGAGCCGGAGGATCACGCTGCAATCCTGTGCGAGATCATGTCTGGTCTTGCCAGCGGTCGTTTCCCGGCCCCTGCCGGAACGGATCAGGCAATTTTCGAAAAGCACCTCGCGCCATGGATCGGCCGCTTCTTCGCCGATCTTGAAAATGCGCAAGAGGCCAATTTCTACCGGCGCGTTGGCACGCTTGGCCGGGTTTTTATCGAGATCGAGATCGAGTCCTTCGCGTTACCGGTCTGAGCGCGAGGCGAACGAGGACCACAAAGGAGACGGCGATGAAACGAGACAGCAAAACGGCAATCGGACGCCGCGATGTCCTGCGAGTCCTTGGCGCCGGTGCAGGCGCTGCCGTCACGGCTGCAGCTCCGCTTGCCACACCTGCGCAAGCGGACAGCGAGACCACCGACCAAAAACGGAAGGCTCGTTATCAGCCAAATTCCGCAGAGATTCAGACTTTTTACCGGGTCAACCGGTATCCGAGCTGAGGGAGGCATAGCCGTGCTGATCAGAAGAACAGAACGCGAGAAACGCCGCGGCAGTCTTGCGGACTCGCTTGGCAATCAATCCGTCGGCGGTCTCGATCGCCGTACCTTCTTGCGCCGCTCCGGTTTGGCCGCGGGCGGAGTGGCCCTGGTTGGAGCGTTGCCGCTCGCCGGCATGCGCAAGGCTGACGCTGCGGGCACGATGCCGACGGGCGCGGGCGTCACTGTCCGCAAGAATATCTGCACGCATTGTTCGGTTGGCTGCACCGTCATCGGCGAAGTCCAGAACGGCGTGTGGGTAGGTCAGGAGCCCGGCTGGGACTCCCCGATCAATCGCGGTTCGCATTGCGCCAAGGGTGCGTCGGTGCGCGAACTCGTGCACGGCGACCGCCGGCTGAAATATCCGATGAAGCTGGTCGACGGACAATGGACCCGGGTTTCCTGGGATTCCGCCATCAATGAAATAGGCGACAAGCTGATGGAGATCCGCAGCAAGTCGGGGCCGGACTCGGTCTATTGGCTCGGTTCGGCAAAATTCTCCAACGAGGGCGCCTATTTGAACCGCAAATTCGCAGCCTTCTGGGGGACGAATAACTCCGACCATCAGGCGCGTATCTGCCATTCGACGACAGTCGCGGGCGTGGCCAATACCTGGGGCTACGGCGCGATGACCAACAGCTACAACGACATCCGCAATTCGAAGACCCTGGTTTTCCTCGGTGGCAATCCCGCCGAAGCGCATCCGGTGTCGTTGCAGCATCTTCTTGAGGGCAAGGAACTCAATCGGGCGAACTTTGTCGTCATCGATCCGCGAATGACGCGCACGGCTGCGCATGCAACCGAATATGTCCGCTTGCGTCCCGGCACCGATATTCCGGTGATCTGGGGCATGCTCTGGCACATTTTCCAGAACGGCTGGGAGGACAAGGAGTTCATCAACCAGCGTGTCTACGGAATGGACGATATCCGCAAGGAAGTCGCCAAGTGGACGCCAGAAGAGGTGGAGCGTGTTTCCGGTGTGCCGGGTGCGCAGCTCAAGCGCGTCGCCGAGATGTTCGCCAAGCAGCGTCCCGCGACGATGATCTGGGCGATGGGACAGACCCAGCACACGGTTGGTACGGCGAACGTTCGCGCAAGCTGCGTGTTGCTGCTGGCGACAGGCAATGTCGGCGGCTTCGGCAGTGGCGCAAACATCTTCCGCGGCCATTGCAACGTGCAGGGCGCGACCGACCTTGGCCTCGATATCGTGACACTGCCGCTTTACTATGGCCTCGCGGAAGGTGCATGGCGGCATTGGGCGCGCGTTTGGGAAGTTGATTATTCGTGGTTCGAAGGCCGCTTCGACACGTTCACCGGTCCAGACGGCAAGCCCGTGAAGATGATGAATACGCCTGGCATCCCGTCGACGCGGTGGTTCGACGCCGCAATGTTGCCGAAGGATCAGGTGTCTCAGAAAGACAATGTGAAGGCGATGATGGTGTTCGGGCATGGTGGCAACACCATCACCCGCATGCCGAAAGCGGCGGAAGGCATCGAGAAGCTCGATCTTCTTGTCGTCGCCGACCCGCATCCCACGACCTGGGCGGCTCTCTCGGAGCGCAAGAACGGCACCTATCTGCTGCCGGTCTGCACCCAATTCGAAACCTCCGGCTCGCGCACGGCTTCGAACCGTTCGATCCAGTGGGGCGAACAGATCGTCAAGCCGATCTTTGAGTCGAAGAACGACTATGAAGTGATGTATCTGCTGGCCAAGAAGCTCGGCTTCGCTGATTTGATGTTTAAGAACATCAAGGTCGAGAACAATCAGCCGGAGCCCGAGGATATTCTCCGCGAGATCAACCGCGGCGGTTGGTCGACCGGCTATTGCGGGCAGTCGCCGGAACGCCTGAAGATGCACATGGCGAACCAGAAGGATTTTGATCTGGTCTCACTGCGTGCCAAGGACGGACCGGCCAAGGGCGATTACTATGGTCTGCCGTGGCCCTGCTGGGGCACGCCAGAATTCAAGCATCCGGGCACCCACACGCTCTACAACACCAATCTGGCAGTCAAGGACGGCGGCGGCACATTCCGCGCGCGCTTTGGTGTTGAGCGTGTGGTCAAGACCAAAGTCATGGAGAATGGCCAGGAAGTCGAGAAGGAGCAGAAATTCAACCTACTCGCTGAGGGCTCCTATTCCAAGGACTCTGAGATTCAGGACGGCTATCCAGAATTCACACTCGCCGTTCTGAAGAAACTTGGTTGGGACAAGGATCTGACGGAG
This sequence comes from Pseudorhodoplanes sinuspersici, assembly GCF_002119765.1. Taxonomy (NCBI): domain Bacteria; kingdom Pseudomonadati; phylum Pseudomonadota; class Alphaproteobacteria; order Hyphomicrobiales; genus Pseudorhodoplanes; species Pseudorhodoplanes sinuspersici. Next base: position 5,741,831 of record NZ_CP021112.1, on the reverse strand, counting down.
GCCGAGATGGCTGTGATCCAGAAGGTCAATCCCGCCAATCCCGATGCCGTGTCCTGGTCCCTCGATCTCTCCGGCGGCATCCAGCGCGTGGCGATCAATCACGGCTGCATCCCTTACGGCAACGGCAAGGCCCGGGCGAATGCCTACGGTCTTCCTGACGCGATCCCGGTGCATCGCGAGCCGATCTACTCGCCGCGCCCCGATCTCGTCGCGAAATATCCGACCTTGCCGAATGCGCGGCAGTTCCGCGTACCGAACATCGGTTTCGACGTGCAGAAGGCGGCTGTGGAAAAGGGAATTGCCAAGCAATTCCCGATTGTCATGACCTCCGGCCGACTCGTCGAATATGAAGGTGGCGGCGAGGAAACCCGCTCCAACAAGTGGCTCGCCGAATTGCAGCAGGACATGTTTGTTGAGATCAATCCTGCTGACGCCGCCGAGCGCGGCATCAGGGACGGTGGCTGGGTTTGGGTTACCGGACCTGAGAACAACTCTCGGGCTCGCATGAAAGCACTGGTGACCGAACGTGTCGGCAAGGGCGTGGCTTGGTGCCCGTTCCATTTCGCCGGCTGGTTCCAGGGCGTCGATCAGCGCGGTAATTATCCGAAGGGGGCCGATCCGATCGTACTGGGCGAAAGCGCCAATACGGTCACGACCTATGGCTTTGATCCGGTGACCGGCATGCAGGAACCGAAAGCAACACTCTGCCAAATCCGGGCAGCATAAGGAGACGCAACAATGGCTCGTATGAAATTCCTTTGCGACGCCGACCGTTGCATCGAGTGCAACGCTTGCGTCACCGCCTGCAAGAACGAAAACGAAGTGCCGTGGGGCATCAATCGCCGTCGCGTTGTCACCATCAATGACGGCAAGCCGGGCGAGCGTTCGGTCTCCATGGCCTGCATGCACTGCACTGACGCGCCCTGTGCGGCGGTATGCCCCGTGAACTGCTTCTACACGACGGCCGATGCGGTCGTACTCCACTCGAAGGACTTGTGCATCGGTTGCGGATATTGCTTCTACGCATGTCCATTCGGTGCGCCGCAATATCCGCGCGTTGGCAACTTTGGCTCACGCGGCAAGATGGACAAATGCACCTATTGCGCCGGTGGTCCGGAGGCCGATGGATCGCAGGCCGAATTCGACAAGTATGGCGCCAATCGTCTGGCCGAAGGCAAGCTGCCGATGTGTGCCGAGATGTGCTCGACCAAATCGCTGCTGGCCGGCGATGGCGAGATCATCGCGCAGATCTACAAGGAGCGTGTCGTCAAGCGCGGCTATGGCTCCGGTGCCTGGGGTTGGAAGACCGCGTACAAAGAGACGATTGCATCCTGATTTCCTGACGATACGGCCGATGGGACGTTCCCGTCGGCCGCTTTTCGGAACGATAATGGACAACGAGGAGATGGGGATGGCCAAATCGATAACTTCAATTCGCGTTGCCATCGGCGCGATTGTGATGTTCTGCGTCCTTGCCATCGCGGCCCCGGTCAGCGCACAGCAGCTAAATCCGGATCATTCGGTGAATCCGACGGCAAGTTCGGTCAAGGAGGATCAACTTCTCCAGCAACTGCGGATCATCCGGGGGCGGGGTACGATTCCCGACACCAAGTCCTACAATATCGAGCAGCCGGCAGGGCGCGAATGGCGTGAATTTCATCAGGTCACGCTCTATTGGATCGGCGCGATCGCCATCATTGGCATGCTTGCATTGCTGGTCGGCTTCTATCTCGTCCGCGGCATGGTCAAGCTGCAGAATGGACGCTCCGGCCGAACCATCGTCCGGTTCAACGCTTTCGAGCGGTTCATCCATTGGATGACGGCAGCCTGTTTCATCGTCCTCGCGATCTCCGGCCTTAACATCACCTTCGGCAAGGCCTTGCTGTTACCGTTGATGGGCGAGGCCGCCTTTGCCGGCTGGTCACAGTGGGGCAAATACGCCCACAATTATCTCAGCTTCCCGTTCACAATCGGCGTTGTCGTGATCTTTCTGATGTGGCTCGCCGGCAATATCCCGAACCGCGTCGACATCGACTGGCTCAAGCGGGGCGGCGGCATCGTCGGCGATGATCATCCGCCGGCCTATCGCTTCAATGCCGGCCAGAAGGGGATCTATTGGATCGTCGTTCTGGGCGGTGCGGCTGTGGCGATCAGCGGCTATATCCTGATGTTCCCCTTCTATGGCGGGTTGACCATCTCGGGCATGCAGATTGCCCAGATCGTGCATAGCGTCGTCGGCGTGCTCTTCATCGCCGTGATGCTCGCTCACATCTATATCGGCACTATCGGCATGGAGGGCGCGTTCGAGGCGATGGGTACTGGCGAGGTCGACGTGAACTGGGCCAAGCAGCATCACGCCTTGTGGCTCGAAGAGGAAAATCGCCGTACCCACGGGGCGGAGCCACGCGCAACGCCGGCTGAATAGGCCGCAATCGGAGCTTTAAAACAATCGCCCGGCGGATCGCTCCGCCGGGCGATTGTTTTACGAATGATGAAACTGGAGCGTTTTTTGCTGTTCTTCTGTTTTACGGTCAGCCTTCGCGGCCGTAATAATTGACGACTTCCTGCTGATCCAGACGAACCGATCCGCTGCTGCTGGTGTCAGCCGTTGCGACGCTCCGCTGGAAGGAATTCAAACCGAAGGCCCAACCCAGACCAAGCAACGCGGCAACAACGAGTGCGAAAATAAAGGTGCGCATTTTCAGTACTCCAGGGGCCAAAATGACAGGCCCGTATTTGGTATCAATATAATATATCTTCTTGCGTAAACAGTCACGTATCGCTGGATAATTTGGCATACTTGGACCTCCTGCGACCGGCTGGCGTAGCGACCGGCTGCTCGCGGCGTTTCGTTCGGTTGACGAGATCGCGCAGGCGACGTGAAGCCGTGCCGGCCGATCAGGACTGGATCATCGCATCCTGTCGCGGTGGCAAGACTCCCTCCAGCATCTTGGCAATACGGAGGAGTTCACGATCGCGTCCGCCGCGCGCAGTCAGCATCAGGCCGACGGGCGCGTCTAATGCTTCATGGCATGGCAGGGTGATGCTGCATGCATCCATGAGATTGCCGATTGTCGGGTTGCGCAGGATGAGTCGGTCGAGCCGGTTGTAGTTTGCATCAGCGTCCGCTTCCCTGATGGTCGGCGCAATGATCGGGATCGTCGGCATGATGACTGCGTCCACGGACCCCGTCTCAATGTCCCATTGCCTGATCAGGCGGGCGCGCTCGGCCTGAAAGGCCTTGTAGTCGTCCGCAGAAATACGACGTCCGTGTGCAATCCGGGAAGCGACCCGCGGATCGTACGCATGGCTGCGCTCGGCGAAAAGCTTCTCATGCCAGGCATAGGCTTCGGCTACGATCATGCCACCGTGAACGGAATAGAGGGAATGCCCATCCAGCACCGGCAGTGCCATATCCTGCAATTGAATGCCGGTCGCCGACAGACGGCTTAACGCAGCCTCGTATGTCTTTGCGACCTGAGCATCGAGATCATCAAGGACAATGTTCTTCACAACGCCCAGCCGGATCGATGGGAGTGGGAGAGGTGTTAGCGAAGTTTGTTGCTGCCCCGACAGCACGGAATAGATGGTTGCGCAGGTGCTGACGTCACGGGCGATCGGACCGATGGAATCGAAACTGCGCGACAGCGGCAGCATGCCGCGTTGAGGAATGGTTGCGGCGGTCGGCTTGAATCCAACAAGGCCGCATATCGCAGCCGGAATGCGGATGGAGCCGCCGGTGTCGGTGCCGATCGCGGCGATTGCCATGTTGTATGCGACGGAAATGCCGGCGCCGGATGACGAGCCGCCGGGAATGCGCCGCGTCTCGCGCTGCCATGGACTGGCCGGTGTGCCATAATGCGGGTTGAGCCCGAGGCCGCTTAATGCGAACTCGGTCATGTTGGTCTTGCCGATAATGATCGCGCCGGCGTTTCGCAGGTGTTGGACGATCTCGGCATCGTCTGCTGCGGGGGGCGCGTCTCTTAAGACCTGAGAACCGGCCAGCGTCGGCTCTCCTGCGATATCGAAAAGATCCTTGATCGATATTGGCATGCCTGCCAATGGCAGCCCTTTCTCGCGTGCTTGTGTCCGGTCGAGAACGTCCGCCCGTTGTCGGGCCGCTTCGTGATAGATTCGCGTGAACGCGCGAGAGCCTTCGCCGTCGAGATTGTGGATGTTGGCCAGGCAGGTCTCGACCAGATCACGAATGGACATGGAGCTTTCTCGCCGATCAGTCACGTGCAACGGTCTAGTCCTGCTGAAGATTGATCCAGAGCGTGCGCACTTTTGTGGACCCGTGATTCCAGATTCGGTGCGGACGCCGCGAGCCATAGGAGATCAAATCTCCCTCGTTCAGGATATACGCCGCGCCGTTGATTTCCACCGTCAGCGTGCCCTCCAGGACAACGCCGTATTCGTATCCGTCATGCGTGATCGGGGCGGCGTTGGCGCCCGTATTCGGCTGATATTCGTTCATCGCGATGGAAACGCCACGCATGCGATCTTCACGAAGGAGGCGTCGAATGACATTGGTCGCGGTCTTGATCACGCGCTGATCCTCGCGACGCACGACAAACCGCGTATCGTCGGTCGTCTGCGCGACGATGAGTTCGGACATTGGCACGCCGAGCGCATTGGCGATGACGATCAAAGAGCCGATCGAGGGGGAGGCGCGTCCGCGTTCAACCAGACTCAACATTGATTGGCTCAGGGCGCAGGCATCGGCAAGCGATTGCAACGTCAGTCCGCGTGCCTGACGCAATTCGCGAATTCGGTTGCCGATTGCGCTGAGCGTGGTCGCGGTTGTGCCGTCGAAATCGACCTGATCCTTCGGCGCGGATTCGCCGGTCATGGAATGTTCCTCGTGCGCGTCCTTGAGTGCTGCAAATACCAATTTTGACATGATTAAACTATTCATTAATAATATTCAAATTCGGGAGGGCCGGGGTGTGAAGCTTGCCGGTTCACATCATCTGAAGCGCTTGCCGGTTGGTTCGAAGTTTGTGGAGGGTCTCTTGAAAATCGTCGATCTCACGCACGTCATGAACGTGCATACGCCGGGTTGGGTCGGCTATGCCGGCAACAAGATGTATTATGCTCAGAACCTGCAGACGCAGATGATCGTCGCGCAACGCATCGACACCGCCCTGCACGTCGGTACCCATTTCGACGGCGCGATGCATGCGACCGACAACCGCAATGGCGACATGGCGCATCTGCCGCTCGATTATCTGTTCAACAAGGCGGTGGTCGTCGATATCTCCGGGTATATGCATGACTGGGCGGTGATCACGCCGGAGATCATCGAAAGCGCCGGCGCCGATATCCGCGAAGGCGATATCCTCATCCTGCATACCGGCTGGCACAAGCATTATGAGGGGCAGTCGCAGCAGGATCTCGTGAAATACTTCTGCTATCACCCGGGGCCGAATCTCGACACGCTCCACTGGATGCTGAACAAAAAAATCAAGTGGTGGGGCATGGATACGGGGTCATGCGATCACGCGATGAACACGTCGATCCGCCGTATGCGGCCAGATCTCGCGGATGAATTCACCAAGAAGCATGGCAAAACGCCGGCAGAATTCTTCGGAATCTTCGAATACACACACAAGAAATCCGGCAGAAAAGTGCAGCAGGATATGTTTCCGTTCCATAGCTGGGCGTTCCAGGAAGGCCTGCTGCATGCGGAGAATCTCGGCGGTGACATCGAGCTGGTGCTCAACCAGCGCTGCCTGATCGGGGCCTTCCCCTGGCGCTACGAAGGCCTTGAAGGCTGCCCGTGCCGTATCGTTGCGTTCCTCGATACTGGCGATGCCTCGGTGGAAGCGATGGGCAATGCTGCGAAGGCCATCTTGACCTAGCGGCTGCGGCGAAGGAACGGCATGTTTGCGAAACCGCATTGTTCAGTTATCGCGATAGAAGAACATTACTGGGATCCGGAACTCGCGTCTCACTTCACCGGAAGCGAGATCGGCAAAGGCGACAAAATACAGAAGCGACTGGAGGATTTCGGTGGCGAACGCATTCGCGACATGGATGAAGCCGGCATCGATATCCAGGTGCTGTCGCATGGCGCACCGGCCGGGCAGAAGCTCGCTCCAGATGTCGCCATACCTTTGATGAAGCGCGTCAATGACAGGTTGGCCGCGGTGGTTGCTGACAAACCGGACCGCTTCGCCGGCTTTGCGTCGCTACCGACCAATGCGCCGGAGGCCGCGGCCGACGAACTCGAACGCTGCGTGGGGCTCGGCTTCAAGGGGGCGATCATTAACGGGCTGTCCAACGGCGAATTTCTCGACCTGCCGAAATCCTGGCCGATTTTCACACGCGCCGAAAACTGGATGTGCCGATTTATCTTCACCCCGCCGTCCCGCATGACGCGGTCAGGGGTGCCTATTTCCAGGATTACGAAAAGCAGTTTCCGAGTTTCGCGCGTCCGGCCTGGGGCTACACGATCGAGAACGGCACGCAGGCGATCCGGCTGATCCTGTCGGGCATCTTCGAGCATCACCCCAATCTCAAGATTATCGTCGGGCATTTCGGCGAGACGCTGCCATTTCTGGTGTGGCGCATCGATCAGGCCCTGTCGCGGCCGGGGCAAAAGTCATTGAGCTTCCGTGATATTTTCTGCCGGAATTTCTGGGTTACGACGAGTGGCTTTTTCTCCAATCCGGCTTTGCTGTGCAGCGTCATGGAAATGGGCGTCGACCGCATCCTCTTTGCCGTCGACTGGCCGTTCGTGTCTGAGAGCAAACCGGCGGTGGACTGGATGCGCGGCGTGCCGCTCTGCGACGACGACAAGGTCAAGATCCTGAGCGGAAACGCCAAGAGGCTGCTGAAAATGTAGCGCAAACGGCTGCGGCGCGACGACGGCCACCGCAGCCGCTTCTGCGTCCGTCGCGGGCTGCCGCGCTTTTTTATCCTAGGCTGATGATCGACGATGCAGGGTGCCGCGATCGTCGGCATTTTTCAGTTTGGAGTGAAGAAAAACACGCATTGACGCTGGCGGGGAGATTGTTAGCATACAAGCAATCTCCTGGTGAGAAGCCTGGTACGAGCCCGATCCGATGAAGCCTGCGGCCTTTACCTATCACGCGCCAAAAACGGTCGAGGATGCTGTCGCGATCCTTGGCGAGGTGGCCCCGAGCGACGGGCGCGTGCTGGCGGGGGGGCAGAGCCTTGTTCCGACAATGGCGTTCCGCATGGCGCGTCCGGCGCATCTGGTCGATATCAACGGCATCGCCGCGCTCGATAAGCTTGCGGTGGCTGACGGTCGTCTGGTGATCGGCGCGGGCACGCGGCACGCGGCCTTTCAGCGTCCGGTGGTTGAGGGGCCGCTGGGCTCACTTTTGTCGTTCGTGATGCGGCACATCGCCCATTACCCGATCCGAACGCGTGGCACCTTCTGCGGCAGCCTTGCGCATGCCGATCCGGCGTCGGAATGGTGCCTGGTCGCCGCAACGCTCGGCGCAACGATCACCGCGCGCAGTGTGAGCGGGACGCGCCAGCTTGCGGCCGACGATTTTTTCGACTGGGCGATGACGACCAATCTCGCCGAGAACGAGCTTTTGACTGAGGCTAGTCTGCCGCTTCTGCCGCCGGATACGCATTTTGGCTTTTACGAATTCAGCCGGCGCGCGGGCGATTATGCCATTGCTATGTCGCTCGTGACGTATCGTCTGGAGGACGGTCTTATTGTCGAGCCACGCGTTGGTGTTGGTGGTGCCGAGGGGCGTCCGCGCCGCATCAGCGAAGCTGAGGCTGCTCTGAGTGGAAGAGCGCCGAGCGCGGAAGCGTTTGCCGCCGCAGGGGAAGCAGCGTCTGCGACTGTCGATCCAATGGAGGACCTGCAAGCGAATGCGAAATTCCGGCGCGATCTCGTTCGCACGGTCACGCGTCGGGCGTTGGAACGCGCGGCCGCATGAGCGCCCACGATCACGACATCAAAACCTGGGTTGGCCGCTCCATCCGGCGCGTTGAAGACCCGGCTCTGATTACAGGCCGTGGCCGTTTCACCGGAGATCTTGCCGCGCAGCGCTGGGTGAGCTTCGTGCGCAGCCCCGTTGCATCCGGGCGCATCAAGGCGATCACCCTACCGCCAGGCGCGATGGTGATCACGGCTGCGGATCTTGATGGCGTGAAGCCGATCCGGCCGATGCTGCACAAGTTCAACTATATCCCGATCAGTCATCCCGTTCTCGCCGACGGCGTCGTTCGCTTCATGGGTGAGCCGGTTGCGGTCGTGGTCGCCGACAGCGAGGAAGATGCCGAGGATATCGCCGAGCAGGTCGAACTCGAGATCGAGGAAACGCCGCCGCTGGTCGATGCAAGAGCGGCGATCGGTGAGGGCGCGCCAGCAGTGCACAGTGAAGCGCCGGCCAATGTCATTGTTGAGGGGCGTGTAAAAACGCCAGGCTTCGATGACGTCTGGACGAGCGCCGCACAAATCGTCAGCGTCGACATCCGGTCACGGCGTCAGAACGCCCTGCCGCTGGAGCCGCGCGGCGCGCACGCGGCCTTCGATTCCGTCTCGGGACGCATCACGCTGACCTGCTCGACGCAGATGCCGCATCTGATGCGGACGGCGATTGCCGATCTCGTGGGTATCCCGGAATCGGATCTGCGGGTGATCGCTCCCGATGTCGGCGGCGGCTTCGGTCAGAAAATGTCACTGACGCCGGAATATGTCGCGCTGGTATGGCTCGCCAGGCGGTTGCGCATGTCGGTGGCATGGACCGAGGACAGGCGCGAGAATCTGATCGCCTGTTTCCATAGCCGCGATCAGTATGTCACGCTACAAGGAGCGTTCGCCTCCGACGGCAAGCTGCTGGCCTTGTCCGCGGATGTCCTCGCCAATATCGGCGCCTATTCCTGCTTCCCGACCACCTGCGCCGTCGAACCGCTGATGGCAATGGCGGAAATGCCCGGCCCCTATGACGTGCGCGCTTATGCCTGTCATGCGCGCGGCGTTGTCACCAACACCTGCCCGATGGCACCGTATCGCGGTGTGTCGCGGCCGGTCATCACCCTTGCCCTTGAACGATTGATGGACAAGGCCGCAAAGACGCTGGCGCTCGATCTGGTCGACATCAGGCGGCGCAATCTCATCACCACGTTTCCTTACACCTCGGCGACGGGTCTCGTCTTTGACGATGCATCGTATCGGGAGACGATGGAGATCGCGGTCGAGGCGCTCGACATTCCGGGCTTCCGGCAGCGCCAAGCCGAGGCCCGCAAGCACAACCGCTATCTTGGTATCGGCCTCGCAACCTTCTCCGAGCGCACCGGTTATGGCACGCCGGCTTTTGCTGCTCGCGGCATGGAGATCACGCCTGGCTGGGAGGTCGTCGATCTCAGCATGGACCCGTCCGGCCGTGTCGAAGCGCGCATTGGCGCGTCGCCGCATGGTCAAGGTTTGCGGACGACCTTGGCGCAGATCGTCGCCGATCAGGTTGGCGTCGATCCGTCGAAGGTCACTGTGGTGCACGGCGACACGGACCGCACACCCTACGGCTTTGGCACCTTCGCCAGCCGTTCTGCGGTGATCGCCGGCGGCGCGACCTTGCTCGCGGCACGAAAGGTCCGCAGCAAGCTCCTGCAGATTGCGGGGCGCTTGCTGGAGGCCGATCCCGACGAGATCGAGCTGGAGGATGGCGCGGCAAAGGTGAAAGGCACCAATCGCTTTCTCCCGGTCGAGCAGGTTGCGCGGGCGGCCTATCACAAGGCGCATTTGTTTACCGATCTTGGGCCGGGCTTAAGCGAGACGGCGAGCTATGATCCGGGCGGCACTTTCTCCAATGCCTGCCATGCCGTTATTGTCGAGGTTGATGTCGAAACGGGTGGCGTGAAGATCGAGCGGTACATCGTTGCAGAAGATGCAGGGCGGCTGATCAATCCGATGATCGCCGAAGGCCAGATCCATGGCGGCGTCGCGCAGGGCATCGCCAACGCGCTCTATGAGGAAATCATCTATGACGAGACCGGCAATATCCTGACAACAACGCTTGCCGATTATCTGCCGCCCACATCGCACGAAATTCCGGCCATTGAGATTTTTCACCTCGAGACGCTGACTGGCGACACGCTCACTCAGGCGAAGGGTCTGGGCGAGGGCGGCGCCATTGGTGCACCGGCGGCGATCATCAATGCCATCAACGACGCGCTGTCGCCGTTCGACATTACACTTAACGAAGCCCCGGCAACGCCGCAGCGGATTCACACGGCGCTGCAACAGTCAGGGAAGTGGTCGTGACGAAGAAAACCGATGTAACGCTCAACATCAACGGTCAGACGCACAACGTCTCTGTGGAACCGCGCCGCACGCTGGCCGATGCGATCCGCGAGGATTGCGGCCAGACCGGCACGCATATCGGCTGCGAGCATGGTGTCTGCGGGGCATGCACCGTCCTGATCGAAGGCGTCCCGGCGCGGTCCTGCCTGATGTTCGCCGTGCAGGCTGACGGCAAGGCGATCCGCACCGTCGAGGGTCTTGCCGAGGGTGGCAAGCTTCATCCGCTACAACAGGCCTTCATGGATTGTCACGGTCTGCAATGCGGTTTCTGCACACCGGGATTTCTGATGCTGGCGACCGGCGTACTGGAGCGCGAGCCGGATATCAGCGACGAGGATCTCGTTGATGTGCTGTCATCGAATCTCTGCCGTTGCACGGGCTACCAGAACATCATCAAGGCCGTCCGCATGGCGGCGGAGCAGATGCGGTCAAGCTGATGTCGCTGATCGGACGATCGATCCGCCGCAAGGAGGACCCCCCTCTCGTGACCGGGAAGGGAATGTTTGCCGCGGATGTCTCGTTTCCGCGGCAACTGCATATGCGGATCGTGCGCTCGCCCTTTGCCCATGGCTTGATCAGGAGCATCGATACGCAAACTGCATCCGCATTGCCGGGCGTCGTTGCGATATGGACCGGTGACGATGTCGCCGATATTCCGCCGATCGATTTCCGCCTGACGCGGATCGAAGGGCTGGAAAGCTATCGCCAGCATGTACTGGCGCAGAACCGGGTGCGCTATGTTGGCGAGCCGGTCGCTGCCGTTTTTGCGACGGACGCCTATGTCGCGGAAGACGCCGCCGATCTCGTTGACCTAGAGATCGAGGAACTGCCGGTTACGCTTGATGCAAGTGACGCGCCGACCGAGTTTGAACCGGGACGCCTGACGGAGCCTGCCGTCATTCGCAAAGGCTATGGCGATGTGGATGGCGCTTTCGGCGCAGCGCATGCCGTTGTCGAACTCGATCTGTCGATCGGGCGGCATTCGGGCGTGCCGATGGAGACACGCGGGGCGATCGGCCGCTATGATGCTGCGCGTGACATATTGGAGATGTATGGCGCCGCAAAAGTGCCGCATTGGAACCGCGATCAGCTCGCCCGCATGCTCGGCCGCGACCGGACCGCGATGCACCTCCACGAAGGCCATGTCGGTGGCGGATTTGGTATCCGCGGCGAACTTTACCCCGAAGATGTATTGGTCTGCGCGGCTGCGCTGCGCCTCGGGCGGCCGGTGAAATGGATCGAAGACCGGCGCGAGCACCTTATTGCCGCCAATCATTCGCGCCAACAATGCCATCATGTCCGGGCTGCAATCGACGTAGAAGGTCGAATCCTCGGCATCGAGAATGAGTTCTTTCACGATCAGGGCGCCTATGTACGGACGCATGCAGCGACCGTTCCCGATCTTGCGGCGGCCATGCTGCTCGGTCCCTACCGGATTCCGAATTATCGTGCCGTCGGCCATATCAGGCTGACCAACAAGACGCCCGCGGGCACCTATCGTGCGCCGGGGCGCTTCGAAAGCACCTTCGTGCGTGAGCGCCTGATGGATGCCATCGCGGCAAGGGCCGGCATTACGCCGGTTGAAGCGCGCCGCCGCAATCTGATCGCGTCCGCGGAAATGCCATACAAGCGTCCGATCGATACGCTGGGCACGGAAGTCGTGCTCGATTCTGGCGAATATGCGGGACTGCTCGACAAGGCGCTGAAGCGGATCGGCTGGACGACACTGCAAGATGAATTGAAGTCACGCCGCGCGAAAGGCGAACTGGTCGGCGCGGGTCTTGGCATTTTTGTAGAGAAAAGCGGCCTTGGTCCATTCGACAACGTGAAGATCACCGTCGATCCCGGCGGCGCGGTCGAGATCGTCACCGGCGCGGCGTCGGTCGGGCAGGGTGTCGAGACCGTCATTGCACAGATCTGCGCCGACACGCTTGGCGTCGATTTCGACCGCATCCGCGTCATCCACGGCCAGACCGACCGGATCGATGAAGGACTCGGGGCCTTCGCCTCGCGCGTCACCGTGATGACGGGAGAGGCCACACGGCTTGGCGCGCTCAAGGTTCGGCAAAAGGCGACCGAAATGGCCGCCGAACTCCTGCAATGCACGGTGGATGAGCTCGGCATCGTGAATGGCGAAATCAGGAAGACGGCAAAAGCGTCCGGTCCGTCCATTTCCCTGGCCGAGATCGCAAGGCATCTTCTTCCGACTTCAAAGACGCGTGGCAGCCGCGAGCCCGGTCTTACCGGAGAGGGGTGGTTCTTCTCCAACCACATGAATTATCCCTATGGCGTTCATGTCGCCGTTGTGAGCCTTGACCGCGAGACTGGCCATGTCGCAGTCGAACGCTATCTCGTCGCTTATGACATCGGCCGTGCGGTCAATCCGATGCTGGTCGAAGGCCAGATCGCCGGCGGGTTTGCGCAGGGACTCGGTGGCACGTTGTTCGAGGAGTTCACCTATGACGAACGCGGTGAGCCGATGAACGTTACGTTCGCCGATTACCTGATGCCCACAGCAAGGGAAGTTCCGGCCCTCGATGTGCTGATCTGCGAGGATGCACCGAGCCCGCTCAACCCGCTGGGCCTCAAAGGCGCGGGCGAAGGCGGTACCAATGCCGTGGGGGCCGCCATTGCGTCCGCGATTGATGACGCGCTCGGCGTGCCCGGCGCCGTCACGCAATTGCCGGTTACGCCGCAGCGGATGCGGGATATTCTCGATCGCGTCTTGCCGGAAAAGCGCTAGCTTATTGTTTTGACGCGTTTTCTTCACGCGAACCGCAACTTCGCTTGAAAACGCTCTACGTTAGCTTCTTCAGCAGCCGGACAATCGTTTCCTGCTCGTCGGGTGACAGCGGCTTCAGTGTTGTCGCGGTAATCTCTGCCGCATGTTCAACGGCGGCTTTTGCGACATTGCGACCCTTCTCGGTCAGCGTGACCGCGCGCCGTCTGCGGTCATTCGGGTCGTCCTGCGTGGTAATGAGGCGGCGCAGCTTCAGCCGGTCCACCACCCCCTTGATCGTTGCCGCATCGAGATAAATGAGCCGGCCGAGATGATTTTGCGAACAGGGGCCGACTTCGAGGAGCCTTGCCAGCGCCGCAAACTGCGTCTGCGTGAGCTTGTCGGTCATCTCCGACATGAAAATCGAGGTATGGCGCTGCATCGCCACGCGCATCAGGAAGCCAACCTGGTCGTCAAGCACATAGGGCGGCTTCGCAGCCGGCTTGCGGGAGACCGATTTCGGACGAGCCTGGTTGAGCATCAACAGCTTTCCTGCCGCTCTAGAACATGATGCTGACAAGTGCGAAGCGGTTTTCGGACAACATCATGCTCTAACGTATTCGAGGCGATTCGGCGGATGGCATAACGTGCTTTGCTCCATCCGGCCATCGGTTTTGTCCCAGCCCGTTCAGACGGTCAGAAAACTTCGCTGGACATCAATATTGTCGGCGAGGTCCTGCATGCTTCCCTGCCAGCGAATCTGGCCCTTCTCGAGGACATAGGCCCTGTCCGAGACGAGTTCGGCAAAATGGATGTTCTGCTCGGACAGGAGAATCGAAAGGCCCTGCTTTTTCAGCTCCAGAATGGTGATCACCATCTGCTCGACGATCACCGGCGCGACGCCCTCGGAGGGCTCGTCGAGCAGGACCAGCAGGGGATTGCCCATCAGCGTGCGGGCGACTGTGAGCATCTGCTGCTCGCCGCCGCTCATATGGCTGCCCTGTCGATCCGGCATACGGCCGAGATTGGGAAAGAGTGTGAAGAGAGCCTCCGGTGTCCACATCGGCGCGGGCTTGCCGTCCAGCAGATTGCGCGGCGGCTGGCGGCCGATATCGAGATTTTCCATCACCGTCAGTTCGGAGAAGATGCGGCGATCTTCCGGCACGAAGCCGAGGCCGAGCCGCGCGATCTCGAACGGCTTCAGCCGCGAGATATCGCGGCCGCAGAATTCGACATGGCCGGCGCGCTTGCCGATCAAACCCATGATCGCTTTCATCGTCGTCGACTTGCCGGCACCGTTGCGGCCCATCAGCGCGACGACTTCGCCGGGCGCGACGTCCAGTGTCATGTCATAGAGAATACGGGCGCCGCCATACCATGCGCTCAGGTCTTGCACGGTGAGCATTGTGTTCACGGTCATGTTGCCGCAGCGCCTCTGCGTTCGAACGTCCTGCCGGTGCCGAAATAAACCTCCTGCACCTGCGGGTTCTTGCGGATCGCGGCGGCATCGCCATCGGCGATCAGCTTGCCGCGCGCCAGCACGATGATGCGGTCGGCGAAGGCAAAAACGACATCCATCGAATGCTCGGTGAACAGCACCGACATCCGGCGCTTGACCACAAGTTCCTTCACCAGGGCAATCAGCTTGTTGCGCTCGCCTGGCGCCATGCCGGCGGTGGGTTCGTCCATCAGCAGCAAGCGCGGCTCGTTGGCGAGCGCGATCGCAAGCTCGACACGCTTTACGTCGCCATAAGCGAGTTCATGACAGGGCCGGTCGGCGGCATCGGCCATGCCGACCTGCGCCAGCAACTCCAGCGCGCGTTCGCGATAGTACGATGCGGCGGGACGCCACAGCGCGAAGATCTGCCCGGCATGCGAGAGCAGCGCCATCTGCACATTCTCGGCAACGGTCATCGAGCCGAAGGTCGCGGCGATCTGGAATGTGCGTCCGACGCCCCGCCGCCAGATTTGCCGCGGCGTCAGCCCGGTCACATCCTGTCCGTCGAGCAGGATCTTGCCGCTATCGGGCGGCAATTGGCCGTTGATCATGTTGAAGCAGGTGGATTTGCCGGCGCCGTTTGGCCCGATCAGCGCCAGAAACTCGCTCTCGCCGACGGCAAAGCTGACGTGATCGACGGCGTGAACGCCGCCGAACGACTTGCATAATGTGTCGACGGCAAGAACGCTCATGCGCGCTGCTTCCTGTCGTTGAACAGTTTGGTCAGGCCACCGACCAGCCCGCCGGGGAAGACCAGCACCAGGAGCAGGATGATGCCGCCGAGCAGCGCGCGCCAGTATTCCGCCTGCCGCATGATCGTATCCTGCAGCAAGGTCAGCGCCGTCGCGCCGACGATCGGGCCGGTCAACGTCTGGATGCCGCCGAGCAGCACCATGACAAGGCCATCGATCGAGCGGCCGACGGCGATCGTTTCCGGCGAGATCGAGCCTTTGGCAAAGGCAAACAGTCCGCCGGCAATGCCGCAGATCGCTCCCGCAATGGCAAAGCCAAGCCAGTGCACGCGTTTCACGTCGATACCGATGCTTTCCGCACGCAAGGGCGAGTCACGTCCGGCCCGCATGGCATAGCCGAAGGGCGCGAACAGGATGCGCCGCAGGATCAGCACACTCAGAACCGCAAAGCAGAGCGTCAGCAGATAATAAGTCGCGTAGGTGTTGAACGGCGCGGTCGGCCAGATGCCGACAACCCCGTTCGAGCCGCCGGTGACATTCTCCCACTGGAATACGATCGACCAGACAATCTGGGCGAAAGCGAGCGTCAGCATCGCGAGATAAACGCCGGAGAGCCGCACCGCGAACCAGCCGAACAGCAACGCGCCGGCGAGCGCGACAAAAGGCGCCAGCACAATGGCGCCAAGCATCGGCATCGCGGCAAACTTGACCAGCAAGGCCGCACCATAAGCGCCGAGACCGAAATAGGCGGCGTGGCCGAAGGAATGCATGCCACCCGGCCCCATGATGAAATGCAGGCTGGTGGCGAAGATAATCGCGATCAAGACGTCAGTGCCGAGCACGATGGAATAGGGTGAGGTCTTGGCGAAGAGCGGCAGGCAGGCCAGCATGATCAGTGCTGCAAAGCCGATGATCTTGACCACATTCGTCGCGGGCCGGATCGGCGCTTCGACCTCGGCGGTGCTGCGCACCGCGCCTTGCGCGCGCCCCAAAAGTCCGTGCGGCCGGATGATCAGCACGACCGCCATGACGATGAATTCCGCCACCAGCGTCAGCTTCGAGAAATTGATGCTGAAATCGCCAATATGGACGACGCCGATGCCGATGCAGATGGCCTTGATCTCGGCAATAAGGACGGCCGCGAGATAGGCGCCGGTGATGGAGCCCATACCGCCCACCACGACGACGACGAATGCGTCGCCGATCACGCTCAGATCCATCAGCAGGTTGGCGGGCTCACGTGCGACTTGCAGCGCGCCGCCAAGGCCGGCCAGAAACGAGCCCAATGCAAATACCGCGGTGAACAGGACTGCCTGATTGACGCCGAGTGCGCCGACCATCTCGCGATCCTGCGTCGCCGCCCGCACCAGCCGGCCGAAGCGTGTCTTGGCGAGTGCCAGATGAAGAATGATGAGGACCGCCGGACCCATCGCGATCAGGAACAGGTCATAGCTTGGAACGCGGCGACCGAAAATTTCGACAGCGCCGCGAAGGCCGGGTGCGCGCGGGCCAAGCAGATCCTCCGGTCCCCAGATCCAAAGCGTCAGATCGTTGATGACCAGAACGAGCGCAAATGTGGCGAGCAACTGAAACAGTTCGGGTGCGCGATAGATGCGCCGCAACAGCAGGATTTCGATCAACGCCCCGATGCCGGCGACGATAAGAGCCGCCGCAATAATGCCGCCCCAGAAGCCCAGTCCACCGCCGATCTTGGTCGCGAAGGTATAGGCGAGATAGATGCCGAGCATGTAAAGCGAGCCATGCGCAATGTTGATGATGCGCGTGACGCCGAAAATGAGCGACAGGCCGGCAGCGATGAAGAACAGTCCCGACGCCGATGCGAGACCATTCAGCGCCCACACGAATACAACGTCAAATGACATGGGCGATTACGGAACCAGGAGTGAGGAGAGTGTGGTTAAACGATGAGCCTCCCGGCTGCGAAGCCGGGAGGCTTTGCAAAGCTTATGGTGCGGCCGGACGCAGCTTCTTCACTTCTTCCGGTCCGGGCAGCACGTCCTTGCCGTCGACATATTTGAAGTCGGACATGGTGCCCTTGCCGTCCTTCACGGCGATCTTGCCGACATAGGCGCCCATCGTCGCCTGATGATCGCTCGGGCGATATTCGAACGGCCCGAACGGACTGTCGACCTTCAAGCCGCGGAAGGCCGCGATCATCTTTTCGGTGTCGGTCGAGCCGGCCTTCTTGATGCCTTCTGCCAGCGAATGCATCGTCGCATAGCCGACGATCGAGCCGAGGCGGGGATAGTCGTTCCAGCGCTTCCTGTAGGCGTCGACGAAGGCCTTGTGCTCCGGCGTGTTGATTTCGCTCCAGGGATAACCGGTCACGACCCAGCCGACCGGCGATTCATCCTTCAATGGATCGAGATATTCCGGCTCGCCGGAGAGCAGACTCACCACCATGCGGTTCTTGAACACGTCGCGGGTGTTGCCCTCGCGAACGAACTTGGCGAGGTCCGGACCAAACAGCACATTGAAGATGGCGTCCGGCTTGGCATCGTCGATCGCCTGCACCACGGCGCCGGCATCGACCTTGCCGAGCGGCGGTGCCTGCTCGGTCACGAACTCGACATCCGGCTGCGCCTTCTTGAGCATGTCCTTGAAGGCTGCTGCCGCCGATTGGCCGTATTCGAAATTGGGATAGACCAGCGCCCAGCGCTTCTTCTTCGCGGCAACGGCGTCCGGCATCAGCATCGCCACTTGCATGTACGTCGATGCACGAAGGCGGAATGTATAGCGATTGCCATTCGACCAGGTGATCTTGTCGGTCAGCGGCTCAGCGGCAAGAAAGAAAACCTGCTTCTTGCCGGCGAACTCGGTCACCGCAAGACCGATATGGGAGAGGAAGGTGCCGGTGATGATGTTGACGCCTTCGCGGGTGATCAGCTCTTCGGCAACGCGGACTGCATCACCGGGATTGGCGCCGTCATCCCGGGAAACGATCTCAAGCTTTTTCCCGAGCAGGCCGCCTTTGGCATTGATCTCTTCGACCGCCAATTCCCAGCCTTTCTTGTAGGGGTCGAGGAAGGCCGGCTGCGACTTGTAACTGTTTAGTTCACCAATCTTGATTGTACCCTGCGCCGATACGGGACTGGCAAGGCCAATGGCCATTGAAGCGGTGAGGGCAGCACAGAATGAAAAACGTCTCGACATGATCAGACTCCTTGATCTGCGAACGATAGTCGCCGAGCGATACTGAAGGCCACGAAAAAATGGCCGGAAACGTTGAGGGTTCGACCGGCTGGCTCCGGTGACGTGTTTTTGTGGCGCCGAAAATTTTGACGGTGGCGCGGACTTCGCGAGGCGTTGCAGCATGCCATCAACACTCACGACAATATGTGCCTCTCAGTCGCGAAATTATTTGTACACAAATAATCCGGCGGACCTTTTGTCTTGTCAAGGCAAAGCTGCACGGATGCGACGGTTGATCGCGCGATGTTTGCAATGCCGCAAAAGTCAGCACGCATGATGAAGTTTGTATCAGTCTTGACGATGCGAGACCATGCCTTTGCTACTATCCCTTTGCCAAGACCGTGTGCTTGCATGATCGACGCCGCCACCAGCATCGCTGCGAATAAAAAAGCGGTGAAGAGTTGTCCCTTCACCGCATGATCATTTTTTGAAAGGAGCGTGCAAAGAATAGTCACTTTGCATCTCCCAACACTCATCACCGCTTGTCGCGCGCGCGATCCATCAGCGACTTTTCTTGTCCACCGTCGATTTCGATCATCGTGCCGTTGACCATGTGCATCAGCGGCGAAGCCAGCATGACAACGAGATTGGCAACCTCTTCCACCTCGGCGATACGGCCCATCGGGATCGAGGCGGGGGCGAGCTGATCGGCCTCGTCATAGGAGAGGTTCATGTCGCGCGACATCGCCTTGACGAGACCGGCCCAGCGTTCGGTGCGCACGGGACCGGGATTGACCGCGCAGAAGCTGATGCCGTGTTTTCCGTATTGGCCGGCGAGCGAGAGAGTCAAATTTTGTCCGGCCGCATTGGCGGCGCCGGGGCAGATCTCCCAATAGGAGGGCTTCACGCCGTCATTGCCGATCAGATTCACGACGCGGCCACCGCCCTGCTGGACCATGATCGGCAGCACGTAGCGAAGGCATCGTACATAGCCCATGAACTTGAGCTGGAGGCCTTTCTCCCAGTCGTCCTCGGTCAGGTGTTCGATCACCCCGCCAGCGGCGGAGCCGGCATTGTTGACCATGATATCGACCTTGCCGAGCGCCTTGTGGGCCTGCGCGATGAAATTCTTGGCGTCGGCGTCGCTACGCAGATCGGCGGTGATCGGAACGATCTTGCGGCCGGTTTCACCGGCGATTTCCTTCGCCGCTGCTTCCAATGGTTCCATGCGCCGCGCGCAGATCGCGACATCGACGCCTTCCCTGGCGAGGGCAAGTGCAATGCCTTTGCCGATGCCTTCGCTGCCGCCTGTAACCAGGGCGGTTTTTCCGGTCAGTTTTAGTTCCATTCGTGAGCTCCTTTGTATGGCCGTGTGTTTCAGGATCGAAATAGTTGGGGAGGCAAAGACCGGTATCTTTCAGCTCCCGGTAAATCGAGGCGTGCGCTTTTCGGCGAAGGCTGCACGCCCTTCCGCATAATCGTTGCTGGCGTCGGCTTGTGCGGACAGTCGCTCCGCCTCGGCTAGCAACGCCGGATCATTCGCGTTCAGCGCCCGGATCGAGGCCTTCACGGCTTTCAATGTCAGTGGCGCATTGTCGGCAATCGTACGGGCCAATGACGTGGCGAGTGCTTCGACATCGTTGTCCTCCGCGATGGCGTGAACGCCGCCGACATCATGGAAACGGGGCGCCGGGATGCGCTGTGCCGTATAAAGAATCTGTGCGGTGAGCGGGCCGAACACACGCAGCATGCGTTTGATGCCGCGCGGATCATAGCCAAGGCCCAGACGGCCGGCGGGCACGGCAAAGAACGCATTTTGCGAGGCGACGCGCAGGTCGCAAGATGCCGCGAGCGATGCGCCGGCGCCCATGCAGGCGCCTTTGATCATTGCGATCGCCGGTTGCGGCATCGCCTCGATCGCACGGCAGGTGTCCTCGACCAGATCGTCGTAACCCTTCGCATTGGCGGTGCCCGATCGCGCTTCATTGAAGCCGATGATGTCCGCGCCAGCCGAGAAGGCGAGATCGCCGTCGCCGCGGATGATGACCACACGAATGTCGCGGCGCGAAGGTGCCGACTGCGCGAACGCCGCGATTGACTGCCACATCGTCGCGGAGATCGCATTGCGGCGCTCGGGATTGCGCACCCGCAAGGTCGCGATGTTGTCCTCAACCGTGATTGCGATATCGCCGGCCATCTATGCGGATATCCTCAAGATCGGCATCACGATGCAGGCCGATGCGACATCCAGCGGCCGCTTTCCACCGCAGAGAAGAGGTCAGCAAGCGCCGCATTGAAGATCGCCGGTTCCTCGCTGGTGATGGTATGACCCGAGCGCGGAACGACCAGTAGGGCTGCGGTCGGCACGGTGCGTTTGAGGAACAGGCTGCCGTCGAGGCAGGGAAAGTCCTCATCTCCGACCACGACCAGCAGTGGAATGGAAAGAGCTTTCAGTTGCTCTTCCATTTCCCACAAGGTCGGCCGCTTGAGCTGCAGATTGTACATGGTCAACCCGTGACCGAGCGGCGAATGCTCCGCCAGCATGCGGGCGAACTCGGCCCAGCCGCGCGGGTCTTTATGCTTGTGCGTCTGGCGCATCGGCGCGTCGGCATATTTCGCAGCGGACGAGGCCATGGTTTCTTCGAGAAACATCTTGCCGGTTTCCGCCGCCATCGCCTTCATCGCGTCGCGCTGTGCCGGATCGGGCGTCGATCCCCATCCGCATCCAGCCGCGGTGACCGAGAGACAGCGTTGCGGTTGGTTGAGGCCGACATGCAGCGCGGTATAGGCGCCCATGGAATGACCGACGACATGCGCTTTGTCGATCTTCAGCGCATCCATCACGCCCAGAACGTCGTTTCGCGCGATGTCCTGCGAATACATCTCCGGCTTTTCGGGGATGTCGGACGGCGGATAGCCACGCTGGCTGAACGTGATGCAGCGATGCGAGCGGGAAAAGAAGCGGAGCTGCGGCTCCCAGGTGCGATAATCCGCCGCAAATTCGTGCACGAAGACAATCGGTGTGCCGCGGCCGGTCTCTTCGTAATAGAGCCTGACGCCGTCGGCCATGGTCAGATGCGGCATGTTGCCTCCCCCGATCGCACGCGATGCCACTCATTTATGCAGCGCGCTGCGCAAACGAGTTCATATGTGTACAAACAACATCGTAACGGGATTTTCGGGGACCGCAAGCCTTGCTTGGAGGCAGGGCGGATCGTCCTCTCCTCCGAGGTTTGTTTGTTATTCGATGATCAGTTTGTGCAGCGCACGCGGAGGAGCGGTGTTCCGATCCAAGCCGCTACATTGATGTGCGACGCCTTCGCTCATTCACGCGGGGACAAGACGAAAGCGTTCCCATTCCGTCGGCGTGCGCTTGAGTGCTGCCGGCCAGCCGCCTTCAGTGTTGCCAAGGTCAGGCGCGATACGACGGCCCGCGTAAGCGAACTCCGAATTGTCGGTTGCGAATGGGAAGGGCGAGAGCGCATAGATGCCGGCGTCCACCGGACGAATGCTCACGGATACATCCTCATTCGCACTCATCGGCACATTTTCAAACACCTGCTCGGCCCGCTCCGATGGATGGATGCGGTTGAAATAAAGCGCCAGCGTGTCGATGAACTGAAGCTGCTTATAGTTCTGGAACAGCTTGCGGCCGTCGAGCCAGGCCGCTGTGCTTGGATCCCTTTCGAGTTCTCTCTTGAGCCGCGCCTGCCGATCGAGTTCGCCGTTGAGCATCTTGTCGGCCAGCGGCCGATCCTGCTCCGCGATCTTGTCGAGCAGCACCATTTTCGAAAGGCCGTAACGGCCATTGTAAAGCCCCCAGCTATGCATGCTGGAAATCAATCCGGAATAAGAATGGTGACGCTGATTGAAGTCCGGAGAAAGGCGGCTGGTGACGGTGATGTATTCCGGTGGTGTCTCGACAAGGTTGTAGGGCAGGCTGGTCGCCGGATCGATGGCCGGATTGCGATCGAATTCCAGCCAGCCGGCATCGTGATTGGAAATGACGTAGATCATCAGATCCAGCGGGTCGAGAGACTCGAATTGCGCGTTGCCGAACACCTGCGCGAATTGCTGACAGAGCGCTGTGTGCTGGCTCATCATGATGGCAAGGCGCTTTTGCCCGGCCGGCGCTGTCTGAATGATCATGGCGAAACTGGTCCTGTCCTTTAACGCGCAATGATACACCGCGCGTTCTGGCGCGATATTGGTGCGTTCGATATCAGGATAACAGACTTGACGGACGCGAGTCTCAGCGCCGCGCAATCACGGCGACGGGGCCGCCGCCGTCGGGGCCCTGATGCTCGGCGCCGCCCGAGACATAGATCTCGGCATGGCCGACAAGACCGGCGAGCGCACCGCAGACAAAGGCACGCGCATGCCGTGTCGGCGAGATATCGGAATCGTCCAGCATCGTGTGACGAAAGCCCCGCAGCATTGCGTTCTGACTTGGCTCCGCCTTCGCCAGAAGGGCGACAAGTTTGTCGCGTTCCGCCGATGACAATTGTCCGTTGGCGGCAAAGCCGAGCCGTTGCATCGCACCGCGCACGGGTTCGATATCGATGGCGTCGGCCATGACGGCGTGGTCGATGGTGAGCGGGCCGCTCCAGTCTTTCGACAGGCCCAGCACCACGATCTCATGGCCGAGCAATTCGATCCCTGCAGAACAGCTTGCGCGGCCCGAGTATAACGACCAGTTGTCGCCGATATCGGATGGCGTGATCGCATCGGCCTTGAGTTCGCCGAGCGCCACGGCGACGCCAAGCGCGCTCGCGGCCCGTGACAGGCCCATCGACTTCAGCGTGCTGGTGGTGGCGACCGTGGCGCCGCGCGATGTCGCTTCGCCGATGCGCTGTGCGGTGAGGAGCGGGCATTTGATCTGCACGAAATGGACATCGTCCGCATTCGTGATTCCGGCATCTTGCATCGCTGTGCGGACGCCATCAGCGACCATCGCGATCTGGCCGGCGTGTCCAAGATGTTCGGCGGGCAGGGCGGGCGTATGCGCGCGGCCGATGGCGAGCGCCGGCCCTGCTGCGCCGTCCCCTTCCGCGCGTTCGAAGATGGTCCAGTGCGGCGCCATCGCGCCTTCCGTGCCGCCGGACATCACGAAGCAGATTTTCGCAGCGTCATCGGCGGGCATGTAGCGGCTGAAAAACTGCGTCAGCGTCGCGGTCGCAAAGCCGCGGCTGAAATCGTTGACGCAGCCATTGCCCTCGGTCTTGCCGAATACCGCCATGACGCCGCGCGGATCGATATCGCCGCGCGCGATCGCGTCCGCAATGCCGGAGGCGTCGTCGGGAGAATATGCGGAAATACGATGGACTTTGGCGATCGGCACGTTCAACTCCGTTCAACAGCGGCGTGTCGCCGTGGTAATGCGTCGCAATGACCTTGTCGATGTCGCAAGGGCGGGCGGCGAGCCCTTCCCGGTCTTTGGACCGGATCGGCGGGATGGCTGAATCGTCAATGAAACAAGAACTTTTCAGGCCCCGTTTCACGTGAAAATATTCCTATTGGCCGGAATTCCGGCTGTTTTAATCCTCGTAGAAGCCGGGTTATTCGCGCATCGAGCGGCCTACGACACCAACATCGAGGCGATGATCAGTACGTTCAGATGTCACGACACGTCGCCGCCAGCGTCTCCGCGGCAATCTGGTCCCGGCGCGGGCATCGTCGATCACGCGGCATATCCAAAGCTCGCATGGCATTGAAACGAGAGCTTGCTGTTGCAGGCGACGAGCCGTTAAACAGACCTCGGGCTGCTTATTTGAACGCGCTGTAGGGGACACAATCTGTGACGCACGTTGCCATCAAAGCCGGCGATTTCAGTTTCAAGGCGAAACTCGAACTGGAAGCTGCGCCGAAGACCTGCGCGATATTCCGCTCGCTGCTGCCGTATCGTCAGAAGATCATTCATGTGCGCTGGAGCGGTGAAGGCGTCTGGATTCCACTCGGAGGGCTCGATCTCGGGCTGACCTACGAGAATGCGACCAGCCATCCGGCGCCGGGCGATATCATCGTGCATCCGGGTGGGATCAGCGAAACCGAGATTCTGATCGCTTACGGGGCCTTGAGTTTCAGCAGCAAGGTGGGACAGCTTGCCGGCAACCATTTCATGACGATTGAAGAGGGGCGCGACCAGTTGCGGAAACTTGGCGAGCATGTGCTGTGGCACGGAGCGCTCGACATTGATTTCCAAGCCGCCTGACCTTCGCATCCCCTTCTATTGTTTTTCAAATATCGCCTGGGCTGCACGACTTGCACGCTCGACATGCTGCGCAGCGGCTTTTCGTGCCGCATCTGAATCACGTTTCTGGATGGCCTGGAGCATAGCCGCCATCTCCTGCGCGCTGTGCTTTGCGCGTCCGGGGGCAGACATCGTACGTGAACGCAGGAACGTTACTCGTGCAAGCAGTCCGTTGAGAATGTCCTTGATGACGCTGTTGCCGCAGCCATTCAATATTTCGTCGTAAAAGCGCGAGGTGGCGTTGACGCGCTCGACCGCATTGTCCTCTTTGTCCGCCTTGATGAAGTCGGCCAGAGCATCCTGCATCCGTCTGATGCTGTCGGGAGTCAGGCTTTGCGCACAGGCAGCGGCGGCTTCAGCCTCCAGAAGAACACGTACCTGGTAAATTTCCCTGGCCTGTTCCCACGTGATCAGGGGAACAAGGGGCCCGCGGTTCGGAACAATCGCGACAAGCTTCTCGGCTTCGAGACTCCGCAAGGCTTCCCGGACGGACGGCCGGCTGACGCCGAGACGTTCGCAAAGATCGGCTTCGACCAGACGTTCTCCTGGCTGAAACACGCCCGCCAAAATGGCGGCTCGCAATTTGCTTGCGGCCTGTTGCTGAACGCTGACTGGCGAAACCTTGAGATCCATGACTTCAGATTACGGCGCTGATTCCAATGTGACGGTCGCCGTGCCTTTCAAAAATAGAATAATTTCCCTTGAACCACGATTCGGCTGCTAGCTTATCGCGCCATGCTGTTTTTCGCGCGACCTCGCGTTCCGGCGATTGCAGGGCAGCTATGCTCGCTAGATAGTGCAGGGCGAGGTGGCTCCAAGTCCCGGGCTCGCCATCGACGATCCGGAACCGGCGGACCATGCGCCAGTCTTGCGCCTTCATGAGCAGCGGGATGTGCTCGCTTTCGTACCAGTCGTTGAACTCGCTGGCGCGGTCCTGCGGCACATTGAACCAGACGGCGTAGAGAATAGGGGCATCGATCGCGCCGGCATCCTTGGTGTTGCGATGGATTTCATTGCCGAGATAGCGCGTAAAGCCACGGACATTGTCCAGCATCCAGCGCGTCTGCTCGCTCGGCTGGGTCTTGATCTTGGTATAGTCGGGCGTCTTGAGCGCAGAAAGGTCCGTCATGTCATAAACGGCCAGGAAGCCTGGACCGGCATCCGACCTGTAGCGTTGACCACTGACGAACCCATCGCATTTCATGCGGATCGGGATGTGCTCGGTATCGTACCAATGGTGAAAGTCGCTCTCGAAAGAGGCGTCCGGCGTCATTTCCGAAAACAGGATCGCCTTTCCCATTGTCATTTCCAGCTCCGTCACAAATCTTTGCTTGCCGATTGTCTGACAATCAGACTATCTTAAACTGTTGTCTTTCGCAACGCTGGGGAGAGGAAGGTCATGGAGTTGAAGATTCGCCGGACGTCGACGATTGTGGAAGAGCGCTTCGTCGAGGCCGGCCGCGATGCCGACCTTCCGCTCCGCAAGGTTGCCGTCGTCGCGATTATCGAAAACCCCTATCTCGGCCGTTATGTCGAGGATCTGTCGCCTCTGATCAATGCCAGCCCGGCGCTCGGTGCGCAGATGGCCAAGCCGGCAATGGCGGCGATGGCGCCCTATGGCGTGCAGAGCTATGGCAAGGGTGGACTGGTCGGCACCGCTGGCGAGCAAGAACATGCCAATGCGCTTCTGACGACCGTTTTCGCCAATCCGTTCCGCGACGCTATCGGCCGCGCCGATGCGTGGATCTCGTCGATGACCAAGGTGGTTGCGCCGGGCACGCCGATCGACATTCCGATGAATTGCATCGAGGATGTCTATGTCCGGTCGCATTATGACGGCATGACGCTGATGTTGCCGGATGCGCCGATGCCGGATGAAATCGCACTGATCTTCTGCCTGGCCAATCGCGGTCGCATCAACGCGCGCGTCGGCGGCATGACCTATGACGAAGCCGTGAAGCGCCGCAAGGATTGATCACGAGATGAAAACAGCCGTCACCAATCTCAAGACCATTGTCACCGGCGACTGGCGTCAGCCTTTCGCCAACGGCGATACGATTGTGATGGATGGCGGCAAGATTACTGCCGTCGGAACGGCTGACGCAAAGGCGCTCGAAACCTGCGATGTCGTGATCGATGCGGCCGGGGCCGTTGCGATCCCCGGGCTGATCGACTCGCATGTCCACATCACCTTCGGGGATTACACCCCGCGCCAGAAGACAGTCGGCTTTCTTGAAAGCTATACGCATGGCGGCGTGACGACGTCGATCACCGCATCCGAAGTGCATGTGCCGGGGCGCCCCAAGGATCCGGAAGGTGTGAAAGCGCTGGCCGTTGCCGCGCTGAAGAGCTTTCAGGGCTGGCGGCCGGGCGGCATGCGCGTTCATGCCGGCTCGATCATTCTCGAGCCAGGTCTGACAGAGGCCGATTTCGACGACCTGAAGTCGAAAGGTGTGTGGCTCGCCAAGGCAGGCTTTGGTGCGTTCCCGACGCCTTATGACTACAAGCCGATGATCGCCTGGGCCAAGGCGCGCGGCATGGTGACGACTGTGCACACCGGCGGTTCCTCCATTCCCGGTTCATCGGGCATCTGGTCCGAACACATTCTGGCGCTCGATCCTGATGTGTCGTTCCACGTCAACGGCGGACCGATCGCCATGCCGGATGAGGGCTTTCCGCGTCTGGTCAATGAATCGAAAGTTGCACTGCAGGTTTGTACCGCAGGCAATCTGCGGACGACATTGTGGCTGAGCAAGCTGGTGCGCGAGGCTGATCAATTCGACCGCTTCCTGATCGCGACGGACACGCCGACCGGCAGCGGCATCATGCCGCTCGGCATGATGTACACGATCACGCATCTGGCCAGTCTCGCCGGTCTGCCGGTGGAATGGGCGATTGCCGCTGCCACCGGCAACAATGCAAGAGTCTATGGATTGAATTCGGGCTTCATGGCGCCGGGCAAGGACGCCGATGTCGTTGTCATTGACGCATGTTCCGGCGGCTCGAAGGATGACGCGCTTTCGGCCCTCGCCAATGGTGATGTTGCCGCAGTGAGCGCAGTCATTACCGATGGTGTGCCGCGCTTTGTCGGTCGTAGCCGCAACACACCGGAAGGAATTCGTCGCGTTCGTGTTGCGCGCAGCAATGTCATTCAGGACTTCAGCGCCGCCGCGCATTGATGCGCGTTGGTATGTTGTTTGCTTTTTAGTGCCGGGATTGTTCAAACCTTTTCTGAAAGGATGAAAGTGATGACGACACGGCGAATTGTTTTGGCTTCGATTGCTGCGCTCTCAACAGCGTTGCTGCCCGCGACTGCTTTTGCGCAGAGTTGGCCGCAAAAGCCGGTGACGGTGATTGTGCCCTTCGCTGCGGGCGGTAACACGGATGGCATTGCGCGTATGGTCGCGCAGAAACTGACCGAGGGTCTCAATCAGCAATTCGTGGTCGAGAACAAGGGCGGTGCCGGTGGCGCATTGGCGGCTGATTTTGTCGCGCGCGCGCAACCCGACGGCTACACGCTATTCCTGACGGCGCATTCGGTTCTCACCGTCGTGCCGAAGATGATGAAGGTGAAATACGACCCGCTGAAGGATTTTGCGACGATCAGCAATGTGGCGACCAATCCGTTCGTGCTGGTGGTCCACAAGGACATGCCGGTCAACAACGTTGCCGAATTCGTGAAATACGTGAAGGCGCAGAAGGACAAAGTCTCTTATGCATCGGCCGGCCAAGGCAGCCTTGCGCATCTTTCGATGGCCCTGTTCCTGAAAGAGGCGGGCATCGACATGGTTCACGTGCCCTATAAAGGCAATGCGCCCGCGCTTTCGGACGTTATTGCCGGCCACGTCCCGGCGATGTTCTCGAACCTGTCCGATACATTGCCGCATGCAGCGGGCGGAAATTTGAAGCTGCTGGCCGTGTCCGGCGACAAGCGGGCGCCGCAGCTCCCGAACGTGCCGACTGTCGCGGAATCCGGCTATCCGAAATACAAATCGCTGACCTGGAACGCGCTGATGGCGCCGGCCGGGACGCCGAAGGAGGTGGTCGACAAGGCCGCCAAAGTCGTCATCGATGCGGTGAAGGATCCGAAGTTCGCAGAGAAACTTGCAGGTTACGGCGTTGACCCTTTGGGCAACACGCCTGAGCAGTTCGCCAAAGAACTCGAAGGCGATGTGGCGCTCTGGGCGAGTGCGCTCGAAGCGGCCGGTATCAAGCAGCAGTAACCGGGTTCGATATGGCCTCACAGCAATCAGTCATTATCGCCGGCGGCGGTCCCGTCGGCGTCGTCACGGCTCTTGCGCTTGCGCAAAAGGGCATTCCCGTGCGGGTTTATGAAGCCGGCGATCAGGTCAATTCCGCGCCGCGGGCGTCGACGCTGCATCCGGCGACGCTGGAAATGCTGGCATCGCTGGGATTGCTGGACGACGTGGTGACGCGCGGGCTTGTCGCGCGCACCTTTCAGTTCTGGGACAGGCCAAGCGGCACGGTCGTCGCGGAGTTCGACCATGCGATCCTGAAAGACGACACGCCGCATCCCTTCGTCGTTCAATGCGAGCAGCACAAAGTGGCTTTGATGGCGATCGACCGCCTCAAGGCCATGCCGCATGCGCAAGTGCATTTCTCGGCACGGGTGAGCGCGGTGGAACAGACCGCCGATGGCGTCGCGGTCACGATCGATCGGGACGGCGAGCAGGAGGTCGTCTCAGGCAGTTATCTCGTCGGCGCCGATGGCGGCCGGTCGACGGTGCGAAAGGCGCTCGATATCGAGTTCGAAGGCTATACGTTCCCCGAGCGGTTTCTGGTTCTGACGACGCCGGTCGATTTCGAGAAGGAGCGGGGGGCGGGCTATCGCGCTTATTTCTCCGACCCCGACGAGTGGTGCAACCTGTTCAAGGTCGCCGGCGAGGATGGCAGCGGGTTGTGGCGTGTAGTGATGCCGACGGTGCCGGGTGAAACGGATGAAGAGGTTCTGAGCGACGAAGCTGTCCAGAGGCGGTTGCAGAAGTTTTTCCCGAAAGGGAGCGACTACATTGTCGTCCATCGCAATATCTATAACGTGCATCAGCGTGTCGCGGCCAAGTTCCAGAAGGGTCGCGTCTTTCTGGCCGGCGATTCAGCGCATGTGAACAATCCGATCGGCGGCCTTGGTCTCAATTGCGGCATTCACGACGCGATGGATCTTGCCGGCCGGCTTGCTGCCGTCATGGAAGGCAAAGCGTCGGAAGAGACGTTGCTTGGCTACGAGGAGCGCCGGCGGCCGATGAATATCGAATATGTGCAGCAGCAGACCATCGCGAACAAGAAGCGGCTTGAGGAGAAGAGCCAGGAACAGCGCGAGAAGAATTTCGAATTTTTGCGTCAGACCGCGGCCGATCCCGTTGCGCATCGGGCATTCCTTCTGAAGACCTCGCTGCTGGAAAGCGTCAGACGTCCCTGAATTGTCCGTAGCGGTGACGGCGGCTGCACATCACCCGTTTCGGATCAGATCGTTTTTGCCGAAGACTTCGGCGATCCAGTCCACGAATGTTCTGAGCTTCGTGCTCAGATGCCGGTTCGGCGGATAGACGACATGCAGCGGCATGGGCTCCGTCTGCCAGTCCGACAGGATCCTGCGCAAGCTGCCGTTGTCGAAATGCTGCTGCACCATAAAGAGCGGCACCTGCATGATTCCAAGACCCGCAACACCGGCGGCGACATAGGCACTGCCATCGTTGAAAGCGGCGATGTATCTCGCATGGATATCGGTCGGCTCGCCATCGATGATGAAATTCGGCGGCCAGCGACGGCCTGACTCGCTGAAGTAACCGACAATGGTGTGGTTCTGCTCGATGTCTCTTGGATGCTGTGGCTCGCCGTGGCGTGCCAGATAGGACGGCGCCGCGCACGTCACGAATGACAACTCCGCGATCCGCCGCGCGATCAGCGATTGATCGGTGATCTCGCCGCCGCGCACGACGCAATCGACATTTTCCGCGACGAGGTTTACCGGGCGGTCGGTCACGCCGATATCGATCTGGATATCGGGATAGCGGGCGTGGAAATCCGGAAGGGCGGGGATGATCACCAGGTTTGCGAGAGAGCCGCTGATGTCGATGCGCAGCCGTCCCTTCGGAGACTTCTGTGACAGCGCCATGCTGCCATCGAGTTCGTCGAGATCGGCGAGAAGCTGGACGACGCGCTCGTAATAGGCGGCGCCGTCCGGCGTCACCGTGACCCTGCGGGTGGTGCGGTTCAAAAGCCGGGTCCGCAGGTGCGCCTCGAGGGTCTGGATCAGCTTGGTCAGGGTCGCTTTGGGCATCTCCAGCGAGAGTGAGGCGCGGGTGAAGGTGCCAGCTTCCACAACTCTGGCGAAGGCGCGCATGGCCAGAAGCTGGTCGTATCGGGGTCCAGAGGTGTGGTTTGGCGCAGGCATCTGACCTATTGTTCACATATGGAAACAGTGAAGCCAATATACGGTTATTTATTCCTGTGGTTGGGTAAACTAACTGTGCTGCGTCGCAATATGAAGGGCTTTGGCCCAAGACGCCAGATGACACCGGACCAACAGACCAAAACCGCGGAGAATAGAGTGACTTGGGCCGATGAAACGGTTCAGGGCTCTGTTGGCGCGCCGGTCAAGGTCCGAGTCTATAGAGGCGGCGCGGTCTTATCGCACACCGCCCCGGTGGTTGTGCATCTGCATAGCGGCGCTTTTGTTGCCGGTTCGCTGGATTCGGGGCGCACCGTTGCGCAGTTGCTGGCGGAAGCTGGCGCCGTGGTCGCATCGGTCGATTATCCGCTGGCGCCGGAGCATCCGTTCCCACAGGCGTTGGATGCGGCTTTCGATGTGCTGACGCATATCGGCCGTGGGCGTGCCGCCTGGGCCGGAAAGAAACCTCATCTTTATGTGGCCGGTGAAGAGGCCGGCGGCAATCTGGCCGCGGCGCTTGCGCTTATGGCGCGCGACCAGCGATCGCCAACGCTCGCCGGTCAGATCCTGCTGTCGCCGATGCTGGATGCATGCCTTGCAACCTGCTCGGTGCGCGAAGCCAAAGCGGGGCCGGCCGACTGCCAATGGGCCGATGGCTGGCACAAATATCTCGGGTCGCCGGCAAAGGCCGCGCATCCTTACGCATCGCCGATCGTCTCATCTCGCCTCGCAGGTGTTGCCCCCGCCTTGCTTGTGTCCGCGGAAGATGACCTTCTTCGCGATGAGACATTGAACTATGCGCGCCGCCTGCGGGAATCGGGTGTCCCGGTCCGTCAGCATCTTCTATCCGCCCCGACGGGCTGGCCTTGTGCGCTTCATGACGGCGCCGATGACGCACCCTGGGCCGGCGCCTTGCGCCAAAGCTTCTCGGAATTCTTTGCGGACACGGTGACGTGTCCGTCACCGCTTTCCTTTCAGCAACATCACGTTCAGGCCTGAACGGCCAGGAGTTTGACGATGACGACTTCAACGATTCGCCGAAAGCTGTTGCTTGGCAGTGTCGCTGTTCTTGCGCTCGCCGGAACGACAGGAGCGATTTTGTCTTTTTCCGGCAACGCATCCAGCGATGAAGCGCCGGCAAAGCAGGCCGCAGCCCTTCCGGTGTCTGTTTCCGTGGTTCAACAGCGCGATGTTTCGGTCTGGGACGAATTCTCTGGTCGTCTCGAGGCGATCGAACGCGTGGAAGTGCGTTCGCGCGTGGCCGGCGCCGTGCAGTCCGTGCACTTCCGTGAAGGTGCATTGGTCAAACAGAACGATCTGCTGATCACCATCGATCCGGCGCCGTATGCCGCGGAGGTCGAACGCGCCGAAGCGCAGGTGGTGGCGGCGGAGGCGCGTGTCGCGTTGACCAAAGCCGAAATGGATCGTGGCCGGCAGCTTTCCGATACGCGCATCATTTCGGTGCGCGATCTCGATCAGCGGCAGAATGCGTACCGTGAGGCCGAGGCTAACCTGCGCGCAGCGCAGGCGGCGCTGCAATCGGCTAAGCTCAATCTCGATTATACGCAGGTGCGGGCGCCGGTTGCGGGCCGCGTCGGGAAGCTGGAAATCACCGTCGGAAATCTCGTTGCCGCGGGCCCCGGTGCACCCGTGCTGACGACGCTGGTGTCCGTCAATCCGATCTATGCGAGCTTCAACGCCGACGAGCAGATCGTGTCTCGCGCGCTGCAATCGCTCGGCGACAACGGATACAACTATGATCAGATCGAACGCATCCCCGTGGAGATGAGCACGATCACCAGCAATGGGACCTCTTTCAAGGGCAAGATGCAGTTGATCGACAATCAGTTCGATGCCGGCACCGGCACGGTGCGCGTTCGTGCGGTGTTCGACAATGCTGACGGCCGTTTGATCCCCGGTCAGTTCGCACGTCTTCGCATGGGACAGGCAAAGGCCGAGCCGGCGCTGGCGGTCAGCGAGCGCGCGATCGGCACGGACCAGGACAAGAAATACGTTCTCGTTGTCGACGCCGACAACAAGGCGACCTATCGCGAAGTGGTTCTTGGCCCGTCGGTGCAGGGATTGCGCGTTGTCACACAAGGGCTGAAATCCGGCGAGCGCATTGTCGTCAATGGATTGCAGCGCGTGCGTCCGGGTGCCGTCGTCGAGCCGCAGATTGTGTCGATGGACGTGCGCTCTACGTCCAACTGATTTTGCTTTGACTTGACCCGCCACGTTGTTGGGGGGAGGGGTGACATGAACCTGTCCAGATTTTTCATCGACCGGCCGATTTTTGCCGGCGTCTTGTCGGTGCTGATTTTCCTTGCCGGCTTGCTGGCGCTGCGCGTCATTCCGATTTCGGAATACCCGGAAGTCGCGCCACCATCGGTCGTTGTGCGCGCGCAATATCCGGGCGCCAATCCGAAGGTCATCGCCGAAACGGTGGCGACGCCGATCGAGGAACAGATCAACGGCGTCGAAGGCATGCTTTACATGAGCAGTCAGGCGACGACCGACGGTCT
Source organism: Pseudorhodoplanes sinuspersici (assembly GCF_002119765.1). Lineage (NCBI taxonomy): Bacteria > Pseudomonadati > Pseudomonadota > Alphaproteobacteria > Hyphomicrobiales > Pseudorhodoplanes > Pseudorhodoplanes sinuspersici. The sequence goes on along the minus strand of NZ_CP021112.1, from coordinate 5,708,294 downwards.
GATGATGCTGACCGTCACCTTCAAGCTTGGCACCGATCCCGACAAGGCGCAGCAGCTTGTCCAGAACCGCGTGTCTCAGGCCGAGCCGCGGTTGCCGGAAGAGGTGCGGCGTCTCGGCGTCACCACGGTGAAGAGTTCGCCGGACCTGACGATGGTCGTTCACTTGCTGTCTCCGAACGACCGCTACGACATGACCTATCTGCGCAACTACGCGATCCTGAACGTGAAGGATCGTCTGGCCCGGATCGACGGTGTCGGTCAGGTGCTGATGTGGGGGGCGGGCGACTATTCGATGCGGGTCTGGCTCGATCCGCAGAAGATCGCGGAGCGCGGTCTTTCCGCTGGCGACGTGGTGCGCGAAATTCGTGCCCAGAATGTTCAGGCTGCTGCGGGTGTGGTCGGCGCGTCACCGAGCTTGCCGGGGCTTGACCTGCAGCTCTCCATCAATGCGCAGGGACGCCTGCAAAGCGAGGAAGAATTCGGCGATATCGTCGTCAAGAGCGGCGCAAACGGTGACGTGACGCGCCTGCGCGACATTGCCCGTATCGAGCTTGGTGCGTCGGAATATGCGCTGCGGTCGCTGCTGGATAACAAGTCCGCGGTGGCGATCGGTATTTTTCAGGCGCCGTCTTCGAATGCCATTGCGATCTCGGACAATGTCCGCGCCGCCATGGCCGACATGAAGAAGAATATGCCGGAAGGCGTGGATTACTCCATCGTCTATGATCCGACGCAATTCGTGCGCGCGTCGATTGAAGCGGTGATCCATACGCTGCTTGAAGCGATCGCGCTGGTCGTGCTCGTCGTGATCCTGTTCCTGCAGACCTGGCGCGCTTCGATCATCCCGCTGCTGGCTGTGCCGGTCTCGATCATCGGCACTTTCGCCGTGATGTATGTGTTCGGGTTTTCGATCAACGCCCTGTCGCTGTTCGGCCTCGTGCTGGCGATCGGTATCGTCGTCGATGATGCGATCGTCGTGGTCGAGAATGTCGAACGCAACATCGAGGAGGGGTTGTCCCCCCGCGAGGCGACCTATCGCGCCATGAGCGAAGTGTCGGGGCCGATCATCGCCATCGCGCTTGTGCTGTGCGCGGTGTTCGTGCCGCTCGCCTTCATCAGTGGCTTGACGGGCCAGTTCTACAAGCAGTTCGCGCTGACCATCGCGATCTCGACCGTGATTTCGGCCATCAACTCGCTGACCTTGTCGCCGGCGCTCTCGGCCTTGCTGCTGAAGGCGCATGATGCGCCGAAGGACCGGCTGACGCGTGTGATGGACTTTGCGTTCGGCTGGCTGTTCCGCGGCTTCAATACCGTCTTCCGTCGCGGTTCCGAAGCCTATGGCGGCGGTGTGCGTCGTATGTTGTCGCGCAAAGCGATCATGATGGGCGTGTATCTCGTCCTGATCGGCCTGACGGTGGTGCTGTTCCGCGCCGTGCCCGGCGGTTTCGTGCCGGGCCAGGACAAGCAATATCTTGTCGGCTTTGCGCAATTGCCGGACGGCGCGACGCTTGACCGGACCGAAGAAGTCATCCGCCGGATGAGCGATATCGCCCTGCAAACTCCCGGCGTGGAAAGCGCCGTCGCCTTTCCAGGGCTGTCAATCAATGGGTTCACCAACTCGTCCAATGCCGGCATCGTCTTTGCGGTCCTGAAACCATTCGAGGAACGGCGGTCGCGCGAACTGAGTGGCAACGCGATTGCGCTGCAGCTCAACCAGAAATACAGCGCGATTCAGGAAGCGTTCATCGCCATGTTCCCGCCGCCGCCGGTCGCGGGTCTCGGCACCATTGGCGGCTTCAAGCTGCAAATTGAAGACCGCGCGGGGCTTGGCTACGACGCTCTCGATGAAGCAACGAAGGCTTTTCTTGCGCGTGCGATGAAGGCGCCGGAACTGGCCGGCATGTTCTCAGGCTATCAGGTCAACGTGCCGCAGCTTTATGCCGATATCGATCGCGTCAAGGCGCGGCAGCTTGGCGTTGCCGTCACCGATATCTTCGAGACGATGCAGATCTATCTCGGTTCGCTTTACGTGAACGACTTCAACCGGTTCGGCCGTACTTACTCGGTGCGGGTGCAAGCCGATGCGCAGTTCCGCGCACGCGCTGATGATATCGGCCAGCTCAAGGTTCGGTCGGCGTCCGGCGAAATGGTGCCGCTGGCTGCGGTGTTGCGTGTGAAATCGAGCGCCGGGCCGGAGCGTGCGATGCGGTACAACGGCTTCCTCACCGCCGACATCAATGGCGGTGCAGCGCCAGGCTTCTCGACGGGCCAGGCGCAAGCGGCTGTGGCCAAGATCGCGGCTGAGACACTGCCGAAAGGATTCGACTTCGAGTGGACTGAACTGACTTATCAGGAAATCCTGGCCGGCAACTCGGCGCTCTGGGTTTTCCCGCTGGCGGTCTTCCTCGTCTTTCTCGTGCTCGCCGCGTTGTACGAGTCGCTCGCGCTGCCGCTGTCGATCATCATGATCGTGCCGATGGGATTGCTGGCGGCGATGACAGGTGTGTGGCTCTCGGGTGGTGACAACAACATCTTCACCCAGATCGGCTTGATCGTGCTGGTCGGCTTGTCGGCCAAGAACTCGATCCTGATCGTGGAATTCGCGCGCGAGCTCGAATTTGCGGGACGGACGCCGTTTCAGGCCGCCGTTGAGGCCAGCCGGTTACGGTTGCGGCCGATCCTGATGACCTCGCTGGCCTTCGTCATGGGTGTGCTGCCGCTTGTGCTGGCAACGGGCGCCGGCGCGGAAATGCGTCAGGCGATGGGCGTTGCTGTGTTCGCAGGCATGATCGGCGTCACCGCCTTCGGTCTGTTCCTGACGCCGGTCTTCTATGTGCTGCTGCGGGCAGCGTCGGGGAACAAGCCGCTGCCGTCGCACGGCAAGGCGTTGCATCATGAGGCGCCCGCTCATGGACATGCGCACGGGTCAGTTGCAACCACGCCTGCCGAATAGGCGCCGACGAGACGCGGAGATTGATTGCGACGCCCTGTAAGCCGTGGCATGCAGGGGCAGAGCCAATATTCGCGATAGCTAGATCGTGGCGAAGAGCAGCAAACCGAAGCGCGGTGTAACGACGGACCGGGTCGGCACGATCTACCGCGCGCTGCGTCGGGCCATCATCGAGCAGGCGCTGGAGCCCGGTGCGAAACTGCCGGAAGACGCCATCGGTGAACGGTTTGGCGCCAGCCGCACCATCGTACGGCATGCGCTCGGCCAGCTTGCGTCGGAAGGTCTGGTCGAACTTCGCCGCAACAAGGGGGCGGCTGTTGCTACCCCGAGCTGGGATCAGGCGCGCGATATCTTCGATGTCCGCATCGCCATGGAGCGCCTGGTCATGTCACGGCTGGCCGGCCGCCTGACCCGGCAGCAGATCGATCAGCTCAAGACCCATGTCGCCGAAGAAGAAAAGGCCCGCGGCCGGGACGAGCCGATGTCGATCCGGCTGGCGACCGAATTTCATATCGTTCTGGCCGAAATGACCGGCAGCGAAGTGCTCGAGCGCTATGTCAGCGAAGTGTCGTCGCGCTGCGGATTGATCCTGGCGCTTTACAGCCGTCCGCATTCATCCGAATGCGCGGTGAGCGAGCATCGTCAGATTATCGATGCGCTGGCCAAGGGCGATGCCGATCGGGCGATCGCCATGATGGATCAGCACCTTGAGGCGGTGGCCGGGCGCGCCTTGATTGTGGCGCGGCCGAACAAGGGCCGTGATATCAAGGATATTCTTGCCGGCTACACCGACGACGAAAGCGCGCGCGGCAAGAACGGCGCGAGGCGGTAAATCTAAGCCTCGATACCCCGCATCGTCAGAATCCGTTCGGCACTGTCGTTCCAGACATCCATCTGCACGATCTTGCCGCCGCGCACGACGAAGCGATCGACATAGCGGTTGCCTTCGAACGGAGTGCCATCCGGCCATTCGCCATAAAGCGTTCCGAGATTGTACACGATGGTCTCGCCGTGGCCGGGCACGACATCGGTCCGCTGCATATTCTTCTTCACCCATTTGTAGCGGCCGGCATTGAACGCCGCGGTCTCGCGCGGATGCCCATATTTGCGGCCGCCGGTGAAGGTGATGGCAAGATCGTCGGCAATGTAGAGTGCGGCGGTCTGCGGGTCCGGCACCATCGACGCAACAAGAAACCGCTCCACGATATCGGCGGCTTCCGCGGTTTCGTCAGTGGCTGCAATCACTTGAGCGGTGGCGGGTGACATGTCGCATCCTTTCATCCTGGCCGTGACGGGGCCACGGCAGCCTCAATCTTTCTTTCCGGCTCATGCACAAATCCTGCCAGAAATCGGATACAATAGCACTATAAATTGCATGCAATATCGCATACGATTTTGCCTTGATCCGCGCCGTTCTGCCCAGAAGATGTGCGATTGGGTGACGAAAATTGCGGATTCTTCTGGAATTTCAGTGCATGCGGTTTGGCATGCGACTTGCGTCAAGGAGTGGAGTTGTCACCCGATCCGGGAGGTTCGCTATGATATCTCGTTTGCCGCATTGTCTGACCCGTCGATTGCTCCTTGCGGGCGCTGCCGTCAGCGTCTTCGCCATATCGCCTGCCGCTGCGCAAGATACGATGAAAGTCGGACTTGTCGCCGCGATGTCGGGCCAGTCCGCCAAATCCGGTGAAGCCATCGTGCGCGGCCTCAGCGTCGCGATCGATGAGATCAACGCCAAGGGCGGTGTGCTCGGCAAGAAGCTCGAACTCGTCGTGCGCGATGACGAAAGCAATCCGGCCAAGGGTGTTGTGGCCGCGCGCGAACTGGCGCAACGGGAGAAAGTGGTCGCCTTGTTCGGCGGCCTCGATACGCCGGTCTCCCTCGCCATCGTGCCATTCGTGAATCAGGCGAAGATCCCGTTCATGGGCGTGTGGGCGGCCGGGACGCCAATCACCAAGAATGGTGCGGCGGAAAACTACGCATTCCGTGTCTCCGCCGTGGATGAAATCGTCGACAAGGCGCTGGTCGATTATTCGGTCAAAAAATACGCGGCGAAAAAGCCCGGGATGATCCTGATCAACAATCCCTGGGGCGAATCGAACGAGAAGGGCCTGAAGGCCGCGCTCGCCGACAAGAAGATGGAATATGCGGCGGTCGAGAAATTCGAGACCAATGACGTCGATGTGGTGCCACAACTAACGCGTCTGAAGCAGGCCGGCGCCGATGTTCTGTATCTCGTCGCCAACGTCGCCCCTTCTGCACAGGTGGTGAAGTCGCTCGATCGCATGGGTTGGGATGTGCCGATCGTCTCGCATTGGGGACCGGCGGGTGGCCGTTTCTCGGAACTTGCAGGCCCGAGCGCCGCAAAGGTCCATTTCATCCAGACCTACAGCTTCTCCGGCAAGCTCGCGCCGAAGGGCGAAACTGTTCTGGCCTCGCTGAAGAAGAAATATCCGGAGATCAAATCGCTCGCTGATGTGACGCCGGCTGTCGGCATCGCCAATGCCTATGACGCGATGCATCTCACGGCGCTGGCAATCGCAAAGGCAGGTTCGACCGAAGGCCCCAAGATTCGTGAAGGCTTCTATGGCATCGACAAGTATGAAGGTCTGATCAAGACCTACAACAAGCCGTTCAGCCCGACCCAGCACGACGCGCTTGGGCCGGACGATTACCTCTTCACCCACTTCAGGGAAGGCGAAATCCTTCCGCTGACGAACTGAGGCGACGACACTTCTCTCCGCTCATTCCCGCACATGCGGGAATCCAGTTTGTGCTGGGTCCCCGCTGTCGCGGGGACGAGCGGCGTTAAGAGCCAGGGGACCAACAAAGCATGCTGATCACGTCCGCGATCATTTCGGGCATCGGCCTCGGCTCCATGTACGGACTGATCGCTCTCGGCTTTCACGTCACCTATGTCGTCTCGCACACTGTGAATTTTTCGCAGGGCTCGGCGATGATGCTGGGCGCCGTACTGGGCTATACATTCGGCGTCACGCTGGGCTGGCCGATCCCGCTTGCGGTGGTCGCTTCGCTGTTGCTTTGCGGGTTGTTTGGGCTGTTGGTTGAACGAACGCTCGTCCGGCCTTTCGCAGAGCGTGGCTCGAATGCCTGGCTGATGGCCACAGTCGCCGGCGGCATCGTGCTCGATAACGTCGTCCTGTTCACGTTCGGCAAGGAGCCGCGGAGTTTTCCGTCGTTCCTGGCGCAAAAACCGGTCGAGATTTTCGGCGCCGGTGTTTATCCGCTGCAGCTTGTTATCCCCGTGGTCGGCGTCGGCGCTGCGCTCGCGTTCCATCTGCTCGCGCATCGCACCCGTTACGGCAAGGCTCTGCTGGCCGTGGTGCAGAACCCCGACGCCGCGCGGCTGATGGGTATCAACGTGCGAATGATCGTGGCCGCCTCCTTCGCGATTTCGACAATGCTGGCTGGCGTGGCCGGGCTTCTGATTGCGCCGCTGTTCAGCGTTCACTCTGAAATGGGCGTTCTGTTCGGCATCAAGGCCTTCGCGGTGGCCATTCTCGGCGGCATGACCTCGGCCTGGGGCGTTGTTCTGGCCGGTCTTGCCTATGGTCTGATCGAGGCGCTGGTGACCGCTTATCTCGGTTCGACCTACACGCAGATCGTGGTGTTCTCGGTGATCATCATTGCGCTCGCGGTCATGCCGAATGGTCTGCTCGGCCGCGCCGCCGTGAACAAGGTCTGACGCGATGCAGGACATCCTTCGTCAGATCGCGACGCCGATCGCCATTCTCCTGATCACCGCCGCCGGTCTTGCCGTGGGAGCTTATGGCGAAGGCTATACGCATTTCATTCTTGCGCTGGTCGCACTGACCACCATCGTCGGCGTTGGTCTGAATATTCTCCTCGGTCTGACCGGGCAGGTCTCGCTCGGCCATGTTGGTTTCTATTCGATCGGCGCCTATACCGCCGCAATCCTTACCCTGAAAGGCGTGAGCTTCTGGATTGCTTTTCCCGTTGCGGGGCTGATCGCTGGCATTGTCGGCGGTCTTCTGGCGCTGCCGGCGTTGCGTGTCACCGGACCGTATCTGGCCATGGTGACCATTGCCTTCGCCTTCATCGTCGAGCACGGCACCATCGAGTGGCGCGATCTGACCGGCGGCCAGAACGGCCTGATGGGAATCGTGCCGCCCACGATCGGCGACTATGCGTTCGGCGAGCGCGAGATTGCCTCGATGGCCGTGGTCTGCGCCGGGCTTGCGGTGTTGTTCTTTTATCGATTTGCCGCAAGTGCCTGGGGCAAGGGCATGGTGGCGGTGCGCGATGCGGAGGTTGCAGCGCGCTCCATTGGTCTCAATCCGGTGATCGTGAAGACGACGGCTTTTGCTTTATCGGCCGTTCTGACCGGACTTGCGGGTGCGATGTTTGCGCCGCTGCTGATGTTCGTCGCACCGAGCAACTTTCCGTTTTCGCAGTCCATCCTGTTCCTTCTCGCGGTGATCGTCGGCGGTGCCGGCTGGACGCTGGGGCCGGTGGTCGGCGCGATCGTCAGCGTCGTTTTGCCGGAAATGCTGGCAGGTCTTGCCGAATACCGGCTGCTGTTCTTCGGCAGTCTTCTGCTGGTCGTGCTGTGGCTGGCGCCGGATGGTGTGATCGGCACCGTCGCCAAGCTCTGGCGCCGGATCGATCCGCGTTCGGCCGTGGCGGGTCATTTCGATCTTGCGGCATTCCTCAAACCGACAACGCCACATGCGCTTGTGGTCCGCGATGTCGGCATTGCATTCGGTGGCATTCGGGCCGCTTCTGATGTCAGTTTCGAAGCCAGTCCCGGCAAGGTGACCAGCATCATCGGTCCGAACGGAGCGGGTAAAACCACGGTTCTCAATATTGTCGGCGGCTTTTATCGTGCCGATACCGGTTCGGTGCGGCTCGGGGACAAAGAACTGGCAGGCGCGCCAGCCTGGAAAGTCGCACGAGCGGGGATTGCCCGCACTTATCAGACGACCAAGCTGTTCGGTTCATTGAGCGTTCTGGACAATGTTCTGATCGCGTTGCGCCGGGGACAATTCGGCGTGTCAGGCGACAAGAACGAAGAGCATAAAGCGGCGGAGGCTTTGCTCGCTTTCGTGGGCTATTTCGGGCCGCTGGCGACGCCGGCCGGCGATCTGCCGCATGTCGATCGCAGGCTGGTCGAGATCGCCCGCGCGCTCGCATGCCGGCCGGACGTGCTGCTGCTGGATGAACCCGCTGCGGGATTGATGCGGGCCGACAAGGACAGTCTGACGAAGCTTTTGCGCCAGATTGCGAATTTCGGCATCGCCGTCATCCTCGTAGAACATGACATGACGATGGTCATGAGCATCTCCGATCATGTCGTCGTGCTGGATGCCGGGACCGTTATTGCGAGAGGAACGGCGGCGGAAGTGCGGCACAATCCGCGTGTTCTGAAGGCGTATCTCGGCGGCGGCGACATGCGCGAGCGGCCGCGCAAAGCAGAATTCGAGCCGGAGGCGAATGCTATCCTCTCCGTCGTCAAACTGACCGCCGGCTATGGCGCGGCGCCGGTGCTCGACGATGTCACCTTCGACGTGCGACCCGGCGAGATGGTGGCGCTGCTGGGTGCCAACGGCGCCGGCAAGTCGACCATCATGCGCGCCTTGTCCGGATTGCTGCGGCCGGTGGACGGCAACATCGTGCTTGACGACAAGGCGGTCCAGGCACTCGAAGCCTACAGGATTGCGCGGGCTGGCCTCGCGCTCGTGCCGGAGGGCCGCCAGGTTTTCGGCGAAATCGATGTGCGCGACAACCTCGTGCTTGGCGCCTTCTCGCGCAAGGACGCCGATCTCGATAACGAGATCGAAGCCTTGCTCAAGCGCTTCCCGCGCTTGCGCGATCGCATCACCAGCAGAGCAGGTCTGCTCTCCGGCGGCGAGCAGCAGATGCTCGCCATCGCCCGAGGCCTGATGGCCAATCCGCGCGTGCTGCTGCTGGATGAACCTTCGCTCGGGCTTGCGCCGGCGATGATCAATGAATTGTTCGATGTGCTCGCCGAATTGCGCGATGAGGGCGTGACGATCCTTCTCGTGGATCAAATGGCCGCGCTGGCGCTGACGGTTGTCGATCGCGGCTATGTCCTTGAATCGGGCAAGATCGTCCACGCCGATACCGCTGCGGCGCTCGCCAGCGATCCGGCGCTTGAAGCCGCCTATCTCGGGCGCGTCGAAGCCGCTCAATAAGCCGAATAACAAGAAAAGACCGGACATGAACTTCGATCATATCCTGCGCAATGCGCGTATCATGAGCGACAGCGAGCCATGCGACATCGGCTGGCGCGATGGCCGCATCGCGGCGATTGAGCGAAAGCTGATTTGCGATGCACCAAGTACGGATGCGGGCGGGCGCCTCGCGGTGCCGGGCTTTGTCGACACGCACGTCCATCTCGACAAGTCCTGCATTCTCGGCCGCTGCAATTGCAGAGAGGGCACGCTCACCGAAGCGATTGCCGAGACGGCGGCGGCCAAGAAAACCTTCACCGAAGACGATGTTTATGCCCGTGCGAAGCGCACGCTGGAAAAAGCGATCCTGCAAGGCACGACGCATATGCGCACGCATGTGGAAGTCGACCCGCGCATTGGCCTGACCAGCTTCCGCGCCATCAAGCGGCTGAAAGCCGACTATGCCTTTGCCATCGATCTGCAGATCTGCGTGTTCCCGCAGGAAGGGCTGCTGAACGATCCCGGCGCTGAGGAACTGCTGGTCGAGGCCTGCGGGCAGGGCGCCGATGTGATCGGCGGATGCCCTTATACCGACAGCGATCCCGACGGACAGATTGCTCGCATCTTCGCCGTCGCCAAGCGCTTCGATATCGACATCGACTTTCATCTCGATTTCGATCTCGATCCGAGTGCGATGTCGTTGCATGAAGTGTGCCGGCAAACGCAGGCTCATGGTTGGGGAGGGCGCGTTGCCATCGGCCATGTCACGAAACTGTCGGCGCTCGGCGCCGCACAGCTTAACGAGATTGCCGATCTGCTGGCGCGCTCCGGCGTGGCACTGACCGCATTGCCGGCGACCGATCTCTTTCTGATGGGCCGCGAGCATGAGCACAGCGTGCCGCGCGGCGTGACGCCGGTTCACCGCCTGATCGAACGCGGCGTCAATGGATCGCTGGCGACCAACAATGTGCTGAACCCGTTCACGCCGTTCGGCGATTGCTCGCTGATCCGCATGGCCAATCTCTATGCCAATGTCGCGCAGATCGGCCGACCGATCGACATGGAGCTGTGTCTCTCGCTCGTCACCGAGCGGCCGGCGACACTGATGAACCTGCGCGACTACGGCATCGCCATCGGCAAGGCGGCCGATCTTGTTGTGCTCGATTGCGAGGAGGGCGCATCGGCTGTTGCGGAAATTGTGCAGCCCTTGATGGTGTTCAAGCGCGGCCGCATGACCGTGAAACGGGACGCAGCAAGATTGCTGCGTCCCGAACTTGCTGGGGTGGCTGTGTCACCCGAAGCGGCTTAGAGCCTGTCCGGCTTTGATAAAGCCGGGACGCTAGCCTATTGTTTGACGCGCGAACCGGTATCCATTTCTAGGCTTGCGCTAAAGCTGAGTTTCGATCGCGGCCTTGTCGATGACCGACCATACTGCTGCGATCCGTGTATCTCGAAACTCATAGAAGACGTTTTCGCTAAACGACACTCTCTTGCCGTTGACAGGAAGACCAAACAGGATGCCTCTCGGCGTGCAGTCGAACATCAGGCGGCTTGCGACACGAGGCGGTTCGGAAATCAGCAGACGGATATTGAAGTAAAGATCCGGAATCGCGCGAAAATCTTTTTCCAGCATTTCGCGATAGCCTGGCAACCCGATGCGTTCGCCATTGTAATGAACGTCGTCATGAACGAACTGCCACAAATTCGTCCAGTCCTGTTTGTTCAGGCAGGCTATGTAGTCTCGGTAGATATCGGAGAGGTCGACTCTCGTCATGGCAGGTGTACCAATGTTTCTCGAGGTTTCCCCTGCAAAGTAGGGCGACGCTTGAATTCTGCAATTGGAATCGAATCTCGGAAAGACAACGCGGTCCCGTCCTGTCATTCAGGATTGTCCCGACGCCGCTTGATATGCGCTACACCGCGTCGGCCCAAGATTTTGCAGCCTTCGTGTCTTTGACCGGCGATACGCCAAACATCCGGCCATATTCGCGCGTGAATTGCGAAACACTCTCGTAGCCAACTGCGAACGCGGCGCTGCTCGCCGAAGCGCCTTCCGACGTCATCAGCCGGCGTGCTTCGATGAGGCGCAACTGTTTCTGGAACTGCAGTGGCGAGAGCGACGTCACCGCGCGGAAGTGCTGATGGAATGACGACGGACTCATGCCGGCGACAGCGGCCAGCCGCTCGACCGGCAAGGCTTGAGCGAATTCGGTTCGAAGGACTGCGACCGCGCGCGCCACACGCTGTGCATGACTGTCCGGATAGCCAAGACGTCGGATTGCGGCACCGTGTCGACCTGCCAACAGCCAGTAATGCATTTCGCGCACAAGCTGCGCTTGCAGCACCGGCACAGATGCGGGCCGATCGAGCAGACGCATCAGCCGCAGCGCTGCATCGGTGACTTCGGCATCTGTCGGCTCGACGCGCACGGGCCCGTCGTCGAGAACCGGCGCTGCCTTCATCTCTGCGGTCAGTTCTGCGATCACCGACGGGTCCAAGTCCAGGACGAGCGAGAAATAAGGTGCTGCGCTGCTCGCGCGCGTGATCTGGCTCACGGTCGGCACATCGGCGGTGATCAGCAGCGAGTCTCCGGCGCTGAAGGTGAAAGCCTGCTCCCCCATGGTGACATGCTTGGTACCCTGCACCACGAGAGCGACGAGCGGCCTTGCGATCGCATAGTCGAGTCCGGTGGGCGCGGTGGCGCGAATGGCGGTCAGGCCGGGTATGGGCGTCCGGGCGATGCCGGCCGGGTCGGCATAGGCGTCCGTGTAACGGCGAACCGCATTGAGGAGCGTGGTCATACGATGAGCCTAGCCCATCGCAGGCTGCATCGCACGTCATTTTGTAGGATTAGGCAAAAAACGTCGAGGTTCCGGCAACACCGCCGGGCTCCTGGGCTGCATATCGAGGCAGCCACATTACGGGAGACAGAGATGGCCAAAATCACTTTGATTACCGGTGCTAGCCGCGGCCTTGGCCGCAACACCGCGTTGAGCGTCGCCCGCCGCGGCGGCGACGTCGTCCTCACCTACCAGAGCCGGGTAGAAGATGCGCAGGCCGTTGTTGCAGAGATTCAGGCAATTGGTCGGAAGGCGGTCGCGCTCCAGCTCGACACCGGGAAGGTCGCAACTTTCGCATCATTCACGGAACGCTTGCGGACGACGCTCCGCGAGACCTGGCAACGCGAGACGTTCGATCACCTCGTGAATAATGCCGGCCATGGCGATTACGCCCTGATCAGCGACACGACCGAAGAGCAGTTCGACAGGCTGGTCAATGTCCACTTCAAGGGTGTGTTCTTCCTCACCCAGGCACTGCTGCCGCTGATTGCGGACGGCGGCCGCATCGTGAACCTGTCATCCGGCCTCACCAGAGTCTCCGCCCCCGGCTGGTCCGCTTATTCGGCCATGAAGGGCGCGGTGGAAGTGCTTACCGTCTACATGGCGAAGGAATTCGGCAGTCGCAGGATCGCGGTCAACACGGTGGCGCCCGGAGCGATCGAGACCGACTTCTTCGGCGGTGCTGTTCGTGACACGCCGGACTTCAACAAGTTCTTCGCAGAGATGACGGCGCTTGGCCGCGTTGGCGTGCCGGACGATATTGGGCCAATGATCGCGAGCCTGTTGTCCGAAGACAACCGTTGGATCAATGCACAGCGGATTGAAGTGTCCGGCGGCCAAGGCATCTGATCGGAATGGATCGCGCCGCTATCATCATGTCACGATGATGAGCGGCGCTGTCCGTCTCCACAGTCGATGGCCCGATCAGGAGGCCAGCTTCATCGCTGCAGCCTTGGCTTCCGGCACGACGTCGTGATCGTAAAGCCGCTTGCGGAACGAGGCATGCGCGGTGATCTCGGCGTCGCGCCTGGCGACGTCGCCGTGGAAGGTGTCGTAACGCAAGCCATTTTCGCGGGCACCGCGCTGAACACTGGCAACACGATCGCGACGGAGGTTTTCGTAAGCTTGCAGAGCGGCAGGCGCATGCCCTGCGTCAGTATTGGCCAGGATCGTCGCCAGCGCCATGCCATCCTCGATCGATTGATTGGCGCCCTGACCGAGATGGGGAAGCATCGGATGCGCCGCATCGCCAAGCAGCGTGAGCCGTCCCTTGGTCCATGTCGGCAGCGGCTCGCGATCGTAGAGCGCCCATTTGAACGTGGTCTCAACCTCCTTCAGGAGCCCTTGAATGCGCGGATCCCAGCCGGCGAATTCGCGACGCAGCGCATCGGGGTCGCCCTGCGCCGACCAGGATTCTTTCATCTGCTCATCGGCCGGAACAAAGCCGACATAGTTGATGAGCTGACCTGCGCGCACCGGGAAGACGAGGAAGTGTTTGCCCTTGCCGAGCCACATCAGCCAGGAATTGGTCGGCCAGTGCGGTACGCGTTCATGCGCAACAAGACCACGATAGGCAACGGTGTTGGAGAAGACAGGATTGGACGGCGGGAAAACGAACGGCCGCAATTCGGAGTGAATGCCGTCGGCGGCGATCACGATATCGGCTTCCGCAACGGCACCATTGGCGAATGAGACCTTTGCCTTGTCGCTCGTCCGTTCGAAACCGATGCAGCGATGGCCGGTATGGACAACGCCAGCAGGCAATGTCTCGGCCAGCATCTCGACGAGATCGGCGCGATGCATGCCGAATGTCGCATTCCAGCCTGCCGAATCCGTGACCTGAACTGGCGCAATCATCGTGCCGTCGTCACGAAAATATTGCGAACCCGCACCGACACGGGCGCCCCATTTCTCAAGCGAGGGGCCGAGCCCCACACGCTCAAGCTGCCGTGCGCTGTTGGGGGTGATGTAAACGCCCGCACCAACCTCGCCGAGCTGCGGTGCCTGCTCATAGACGAAGACCTGCAGCCCGTGGGCAATCAAGGCATTTGCAGCGAACAGCCCGCCAATTCCACCGCCGACAATCACAATATTGGGTTGCGCGCTCGCCATCGTTTCCTGCCCTTTTCTTTGAGGGTGTCACGTCACGCCGAACGTTCGGAGAGCGGACACCTGCGACATCAAAAATGCTTCAGAAGCTCATTGATTTCAAGCTATTCTGCTGTCAGGTAGTTTACGCGGCACCCGGACCTCACGGCGTGCGGGCGCCAAAAACTAGAAGAAAAAATAATGGGAAGAAATGTTCTTGGGAGGATTTCAGGTGCTTCAGACTGATGCGATAGGTTGCGCCCGCCGGCATGCTCGCTGTGTCATGGCTCTTGTCTTTGCCGCGGCCATGCTGCTTGGCGCTCCCGCCAGTTGGGCCCAGGATTATCCGAACCGGCCTGTGAAAATCATCGTGCCGTTCCCGGCCGGCGGCACCGCCGATGCTGTGCCGCGTCTTGTCGCCGAATGGCTGTCGCGCAAATGGGGGCAACCGGTGGTGATCGAAAATCCGACCGGTGCTGCGGGGAATATCGGCACGGATCAGGCCTATCGTGCCGAACCGGATGGCTACACGCTGTTGTCCGCGCCGCCGCCGCCGCTGGTCATCAATCTTAATCTTTATCCGAACCTTCCGTTCGACCCGATGAAGTTCGAGCCGATCGCCATCCTGGCGCAGGTGCCGAATGGCGTGATCGTCAATCCGAGCAGGGTCAGCGCCAAGACCCTGCCGGAATTCCTCAGCTATCTGAAAGCCAATCCGGGCAAGGTGACATCGGCGACGCAAGGCAACGGCACGACATCGCATCTCACCTCCGAGATGCTGCAAATGATGGGACAGGTGAAGGTTCAGCACATTCCCTATCGTGGAACGGCGCCGGCATTGCAGGACCTGTTGTCGGGTAATGTCGATTTCATGTGCGATAATCTCGGCGTGTCGTTGCCGCTGGTCGATAGCGGCAAGCTGCGCCTTTTGGCGGTGGCCTCGCCGAAGCGCATGGCGTCGTTACCCAATATGCCAACTGTTGCAGAAACTTTGCCGGGATTTGAATCAGTTGCCTGGTATGCGGTGGTGGCGCCACCGAAGACACCGAAAGCGATCACCGAAAAGATCAATGCCGACATCAACGAGGCTTTGCGTGATCCGCAATTGCAGGACCGGCTGAAGAAGCTCTCGGCAGAGGTCGTTGGCGGCTCGACCGAGGCCACAGCCAAGTATCTCCGGGACGAGGTCGAGCGCTGGCATAAGGTGATCAAGGCCGCGAATGTAAAACTGCAATGATTTGTGAAGTCGCCATGATCGCCGGTCGCGACATCGCGCGTGGCCAAGCAAGACAGGACATATCGGCCGGCCAATGCAATTAAGAACCAACTTGTCTCGAATGTCGGCGGCGATCGTCGAGAAATAGTAAGGTCCGACCGTCATAGCGGGAGGCGTGCATCAGCACCTCCCTCGACTTGGAGCCCGGCCGCCACTGGCGCGCCGGGCCTTTTTTCAGTTGCGGGCGAGCAGCGGCGGAGAGAGCCGGGCGCAGCGGTCAGCCCGTCAATCGGCCTGCGATGAAGGCATCAACGACAGCGCGATGGCGCATAACCGGACAGTTCGAGACGTGTCGGATGCTTGGCATCCGCGCAGACTCGTCAATCTCGATCGGTAGAGGAGGCTGCCGCGAGAGCGAGCAGAACCAGACGCCATCGTCAATGGCGACTCTGCGAAGCGACCATGCTGGCATTTTCCAGTTCGATGAGCATCAAGATCGCATCGACGAAGGCGCCTGACTTGATCTTCCGATCGAAATCGGAACGCGCCCTCAGCGATCAGATGACTCGCCGCGCCGTCAAATGTCTTCGGAAAGCCGTAGGATTTCGAGAGGGATGTGCCCGCGATGTCATAAGTGCCGCATATATGAAAAGGCATGGCCGGCGGGGTCCGGAAAGGCCGTCAATTCCCAACTTTGTCGAGCGTATTTATGAGATTCCTATAAAATTGCGCCCGCTCCCTCCTCGAAAAAATACGTTCAGCCGACATCTAATGGATCGGTAGCTTTCCGGATTCGGTCGAAAGCGCACTTCGCCACGACTGAATTGCCGCTGAGGAGTTCCGAAATGACGGACCTGGTCATGCTGGCCATAGGCCTTGTGTTTTTCGTGCTGACGCTGGGCTACGCCTATGCGTGCGCAAGACTCTGAGGAGGCGGCAATGATCCTCGACTATTCACTGGCCGGCCTCGTGACCGCAATTCTTCTGGTTTACCTCACTTACGCTTTGCTTCGGCCAGAGCGGTTCTAGAGCCTTTCCGGCTTTGATGGAATCAAAGCCCGAGACTCTCGTTTTTGTTTGACGCGTTTTCTTCACGCGAACCGGTACCGACTTCGCTCGAAAACGCTCTGAAAAGGCATTCACACATGACCGTCAACGGTTGGATACAGATCCTGATTTTCTGCGCGATCATCGTCGCGCTGGTCAAGCCGATCGGCTGGTATATGACGCGCGTCTTCAATGGCGAGCGGACATTGCTGTCGCCAGTTCTTCGTCCGGTCGAGGTCGGGCTTTATGCGCTCGGAGGTATCGACGAGAAACGCGAACAGAGCTGGCTGACTTACGCCGTCGCGATGCTGATATTCCATATCGCAGGTTTCGTGTTGCTCTACGCCATTTTGCGGCTTCAGCCATTTTTCCCGTTCAATCCTCAGGACATGGCGGCCGTGCCGGCCGATCTGTCCTTTAATACAGCAGTAAGTTTTGCCACGAACACGAACTGGCAGAACTACGGCGGCGAGAGCACGCTATCCTATTTCACGCAGATGGCAGGCCTGACCGTTCAGAATTTTCTGTCGGCGGCCGTCGGTATCGCGATTTCGATCGCGGTCATCCGCGGGTTCGCGCGCGCGTCGGCTCAATCGATCGGCAATTTCTGGGTCGATCTTACCCGTTGCACGCTTTATATCCTGCTGCCGGCCTGCGTGGTGCTGACGCTGATCTATGTCGCGCTGGGCGTGCCGCAGACCTTGTCCGGTTACGTTGATGCGACCACACTGGAAGGCGGTAAGCAGACGATCGCGCTTGGTCCGACCGCGTCCCAGCTCGCGATCAAAATGCTGGGAACGAATGGTGGCGGTTTCTTCAATGCCAATTCGGCGCATCCGTTCGAAAATCCGGGTGCCTTGTCCAACCTGATCCAGATCGTCTCGATCTTTGCGCTGGGCGCTGCCCTGACCAATGTCTTCGGCCGCATGGTCGGTAACGAGCGGCAGGGATGGGCGATCTTCGCCGTCATGGGTGTGCTGTTCCTCGTCGGTGTTGCCGTCACCTATTGGGCGGAAGCATCCGGCACGACGGCACTCAATGCGCTCGGTCTCACCGGCGGCAATATGGAAGGCAAGGAGGTCCGTTTCGGTATTGCCCTGTCCGCGCTGTTTGCGGTGATCACGACGGCGGCGTCCTGCGGCGCGGTCAACGCGATGCACGATTCCTTCACCGCACTGGGCGGGATGATCCCGATCATCAATATGCAACTCGGTGAAATTATCATCGGTAGCGTCGGCGCCGGCCTCTACGGCATGCTGATCTTCGTGGTGATCGCGATGTTCATCGCCGGTCTCATGGTTGGCCGGACACCGGAATATGTCGGCAAGAAGATCGAGGCGAGGGAAGTCAAGATGGCGATGCTGGCCATCCTGTGTCTGCCGCTGTCGATCCTCGGATTCACGGCCGCCGCCAGCGTTCTGCCTTTTGCGGTGTCGTCGATCTCCAATCCCGGACCACACGGGTTTTCGGAGATCATGTACGCCTACACGTCTGGAACGGCGAATAACGGCTCGGCTTTCGGCGGCCTGAGTGGCAATACGCTCTGGTACAACATCACGATCGGCCTTGCGATGCTCATCGGCCGTTTCCTGGTCATCGTGCCGGCGCTTGCGATTGCAGGTTCGCTGGCAGCCAAGAAAACAGTGCCGGCTTCGGCCGGGACGTTTCCGACGCATGGACCGCTTTTCGTGGGCCTTCTCACCAGCGTCATCCTGGTTGTCGGCGGCCTCACATTCTTCCCTGCACTCGCACTTGGTCCGATCGTCGAGCATCTCGCGATGATCAACGGCACCTTGTTCTGATCAGGGATTTTCGGAGCTTAATCGATGGAAATGATAAAAAATTCCAAGCGTGCGCCGGTGACGGCGATGCTTGACTCCAAGATCGTCATTCCGGCGCTTGGCTCGGCTTTCGTCAAGCTCGATCCGAGGACGCTGATCAAGAATCCGGTGATGTTCGTTCTTGAGATCGTGACGATCCTGACCACCATTCTCTTGATCCGCGATGTCGTGACGGGGGCAGGGAATATTGGCTTCGGCTTCCAGATCACATTGTGGCTCTGGTTCACGGTCCTGTTTGCGAATTTCGCCGAAGCGATCGCCGAAGGCCGCGGCAAGGCGCAGGCGGCATCGTTGCGTCGGACGCGGACAGAATCGCAGGCCAAGTTGCTGACCAGCTCCGACATCAAGAGCTACAAGATCGTTCCGGGCACCAGCCTGAAGGTCGGCGATATCGTGCTGGTCGAAGCCGGCCACACCATTCCGTCGGACGGCGAAGTGATCGAAGGTGTGGCCTCCGTGAACGAAGCGGCGATCACCGGCGAATCCGCTCCCGTGATCCGTGAGTCCGGCGGTGACCGTTCGGCCGTCACCGGCGGCACGCAGGTGCTGTCCGACTGGATCCGCCTGCGGATCACGGCAGCGCCAGGCTCGACCTTTCTTGACCGGATGATCCGGCTGGTCGAAGGTGCGGAACGCCAAAAGACACCGAACGAGATCGCACTCAATATTCTGCTGATCGGTCTCACTCTCATTTTCGTCTTCGCCACGGCCACCATTCCGAGCTACGCCGCTTATGCCAACGGCGCGATTTCGGTGATCATCCTTGTTGCGTTGTTCGTGACGCTGATCCCGACAACCATTGGCGCGTTGCTCTCATCCATCGGCATTGCCGGCATGGATCGGCTTGTCCGGTTCAATGTGCTGGCCGTGTCGGGCCGTGCGGTGGAGGCCGCCGGCGACGTCGATACGCTGCTGCTCGACAAAACCGGCACCATTACGCTCGGCAACCGGCAGGCCACCGCGTTCAAGCCGCTGCCGGGCGTGACAGAGCGCGACCTGGCCGACGCCGCGCAGCTTGCATCGCTGGCAGATGAAACGCCGGAAGGCCGCTCGATTGTTGTGTTGGCCAAGGAGAAATACGGCATCCGCGGCCGCGAGCTGGCAGACATGAAGGCCAACTTCATTCCCTTCACCGCGCATAGCCGCATGAGCGGCGTCGAGGTGGATGGCTCCTGGGTTCGCAAGGGTGCGGTGGATTCGATCCTGAAATTCCTGAATTCGCCGGCCGCAAGTTCCGGTGGGGGCCGTAGGGTCCAGCCGCCGGTTAGTCCCGACACGATCCGCGAGGCGCAGGCGATTTCGGACAGCATCGCCAAAGCCGGCGGCACGCCGCTCGCCGTTGCCAAGGACGGCAAGCTGCTCGGTCTTGTGCATCTCAAGGATATCGTGAAGGGCGGTATCCGCGAGCGATTTGCCGAGCTTCGCCGGATGGGCATCCGCACCATCATGATCACCGGCGACAATCCGATGACGGCGGCCGCGATCGCCGCGGAAGCGGGCGTCGACGATTTTCTTGCGCAGGCGACACCTGAAGACAAGTTGCGACTGATCCGCGATGAGCAGGCCAAGGGCAAACTCGTCGCCATGTGCGGTGACGGCACCAACGATGCGCCGGCGCTGGCTCAGGCCGATGTCGGCGTCGCGATGAATACCGGCACGCAAGCCGCGCGCGAAGCGGGCAACATGGTCGACCTGGATTCGAATCCGACCAAGCTGATTGAGATCGTCGAGATCGGCAAGCAACTGCTGATGACCCGCGGTGCGCTGACAACATTCTCGATCGCGAACGATGTGGCGAAGTATTTCGCGATCATTCCAGCGATCTTCCTCACCTTCTATCCGCAATTGCAAGCGCTCAACATCATGAATCTGACGACGCCGCAGAGCGCGATTTTGTCCGCGATCATCTTCAACGCTCTGGTCATCATCGCGCTTATTCCTCTGGCGCTGAAGGGCGTGGCTTATCGCGCCATCGGCGCCGGGGCGCTGTTGCGGCGGAACCTGCTTGTTTACGGGCTTGGCGGCATCATCATCCCCTTTGCCGGCATCAAGCTGATCGATATGGCCGTGACGGCCATGGGATGGGCATAATGGGATGGGCGTAAGGAGAACGAGATCATGTTGAAAGAAATTCGTCCTGCGATCGTGCTTCTTCTTGGGCTGACCCTGATTACCGGTCTTGCGTATCCGTTGGCCATGACGGGGATTGCCGGCGCAATCTTTCCGTCCCAATCCAGTGGCAGCATGATCGAGCGTGATGGCACGGTGATCGGTTCGGCCTTGATCGGTCAGGAGTTTAAGAGCGATCGCTATTTTCATGGCCGCCCCTCTGCCACGACGGGACCTGACCCGGACGACTCGTCGAAGTCCGTGCCAGCGCCCTATAATGCGGCCAACTCGATGGGCTCGAACCTTGGGCCGACAAGCCAGGCTCTGGCTGACCGCATCCGGGGCGATGTGGAAAAGCTGAAGGAGGAGGGCGCCGGAACTGTCCCCCCGATCGATCTGGTCACGGCGTCGGCCAGCGGGCTCGATCCCCATATCTCACCGGAGGCGGCCCTGTTCCAGGTTCAGCGTGTGGCCAAAGCCCGCAACATGCCCGAAGCGGCTCTGCGGCAATTGGTTAATGACAATATCCAGGGCCGTTTGCTCGGAATCCTGGGTGAACCGCGCGTCAATGTTCTTGCGCTCAATCTGGCCCTGGACCGGGCCGTGCGATAAGGCTTTTGCAATTCCTATCGAGACTGGAATGAGGGATGCCCGATCAGAGACGCGATTCTGATCATCGCCCATCGCCCGATGCGCTGCTCGCCGCGGCGCGCCGCGAGGAGACCGGCGTCGGTAAACTGAAGATCTTTGTCGGCGCCGCTCCTGGCGTCGGCAAGACCTATGAAATGCTGTTACAGGCCCGCACCAGGCGGCAGGACGGATACGATATCGTCGTCGGCGTTGTGGAAACGCACGGCCGTAAGGAAACCGAGGCACTGCTGGAAGGGCTTGAAACGATTCCGCGCCGGCAGATCGAATACAAAGGGAAATGGCTCGAGGAAATGGACCTCGACGCGATTATTGTTCGCAAGCCGCAGATCGTCCTCGTCGATGAACTCGCACATACCAATGCGGCCGGCAGCCGCCATCCCAAGCGCTATCTCGACGTCGAGGAATTGCTGAACAACGGCATCGACGTCTATAGTACGGTCAACATCCAGCACATCGAGAGCCTGAACGACGTCATTGCGCAAATTACCGGCGTGCGCGTCCGCGAAACCATTCCCGATTCCATTTTCGATCGCGCCGACGCGGTGAAGCTCGTCGATGTCACGCCCGACGATTTGATCCAGCGGCTCAAGGAAGGGAAAGTCTACGTTCCCAAACAGGCCGAGCGTGCGCTGAAGCATTTTTTCTCGCCGACCAATCTGACAGCGTTGCGCGAGCTTGCGTTGCGCCGCACGGCGGAACGGGTCGACGATCAGCTCTTCGATCAGATGCAGCAGCACGCGATCCAGGGCCCCTGGGCCGCTGGCGAAAGGGTGCTCGTCTGTGTCAGCGAGGATCCGCGTGCGGCGGGGCTTGTCCGTTACGCCAAGCGGTTGGCCGAGCGCCTGCATGCATCCTGGACGGCGCTTTACATCGAGAGCCGCCGGAGCCTGCAACTCACGGAAGTCGAGCGCGACCGGATTGCCGACACACTTCGGCTTGCCGAAGCGCTCGGCGGCGACGCCGTGACGATTCCGGGCGGCGACCGGCGTATTGCCGATGATATCGTCCGGTATGCGCAAGAGAACAATGTCACCCAGATCATCATCGGCAAGTCTAGCCGGTCCCGGTGGTTCGAGATCGTTCATGGCTCTGTCGTCCATGATCTTGCGCGTCGATCCGGAAATATCAGCGTCCATGTCATTGCCGGCGAAGACATTGCAAGCGAGACAATACCCGCCAAGGATGTGCGGCCGGCGCAGACCATCACATCGTTCGACCTGCGCGCCTATGTCGTGGCGTTTATCGCCAGTGGCGTGGCATTGAGTATTGGGAAACTCATCCAGCCATGGTTCGGTATCGAGAACGTCGATCTCGTTTTTCTGACGGCTGTGGTGGGCGTGGCGGTGCGATATGGACTGTGGCCGTCGCTTTTCGCCAGCGTGGTCTGTTCTCTCTTCTACAATTTCTTTTTCATGCCACCGACTTACACGTTCACGATTGCCGATCCGACGAACGTGGGAGCATTTGTCTTTTTCATTCTGATGGCGAGCATTGTCTCGAATGTCGCGGCACGCGTGCGCACGCAGGCAGTGGCGGCGATGAGCCGGGCCCGCACCACAGAATCTCTCTATACCTTTAGCCGAAAGCTGGCCGGCGTCGGTACGCTCGATGACGTGCTTTGGGCCACGGCTTATCAAACGGCCCTGATGCTGCGGGTGCGCGTTGTGCTGCTGTTGCCGCAGAATGGTTCGATTGCCGTGAAGGCAGGATATCCGCCCGAAGACACGCTGGACGATGCGGACATTGCCGCTGCCAAATGGGCATGGGAAAATAACCGGACGGCGGGGCGGGGATCGGACACCTTGCCGGGCGCCAAGCGCCTGTTTTTGCCGATGCGGACCGGCCGCGGCGCGATCGGTGTCGTTGGTATCGACAGCGACAAGCCCGGCCCGATGCTGACGACCGACGAGCGACGGCTGCTGGATGCGCTGATCGATCAGGGCGCGCTGGCCATCGAGCGCGTCTATCTCGTCGAGGATATGGACCGCGCGAAGCGGACGATAGAAGCGGACCGGCTCCGCTCGGCCTTGCTGACGTCAATCTCACACGATTTGAAGACGCCGCTGGCGGCCGTGATCGGGTCGGCCGGGACACTTCGCGACCTATCGGGCAAGCTTGGCGAGGCCGAAAAGGCCGACCTCCTGACGACAATTATCGACGAATCCGAACGCCTCAACCGCTTCATTGCCAATCTGCTCGATATGACGAAGCTTGAATCGGGTGCGGTCGTCCCAAATTCGGCACGGCACGATCTTGGCGAGATCGTGGGATCTGCGTTGCAAAGGGCCAGCAAGATCCTGTCCGGCCTACGCGTCGAACTCGATCTTGCGCCGGACATGCCAATGATCGAGGTCGATGCGGTGTTGTTCGAGCAGGTGCTGTTCAATCTTCTCGATAATGCCGCGAAATATGCCGATCCCGGTACGACCGTTCGCGTTCAAAGCTGGTGCGATAGCCAATCCATCTATCTGCAGATCCTCGACGAGGGACCCGGCATTGCCCCCGCGGACCTCGAGCAGATCTTCGACAAATTTTATCGCGCGCAGAAGGGCGATCATGTCCGCGCGGGTACGGGATTGGGGCTCGCCATTTCGCGCGGGTTTGTGGAGGCGATGAAGGGTACGATCACCGCAGCCAACCGAACCGACCGATCGGGCGCGATATTCACGATCAGGCTGCCGATCCCGGCACCGCAACAGATCAGTTCTGCCGCATGACTGCAGCTCCCCTCAAAGTGCTTGTGATCGATGACGAGCCGCCGATCCGTAAACTCTTGCGCATGGGTCTGAGCACGCAGGGCTACCAGGTGTTGGAGGCGTCGAATGGGAAAAGTGCCCTCGAAATGCTCGGCGAACATCCTGACCTGATCATCCTCGATCTTGGATTGCCGGATATTGACGGCCACCAACTGCTGGCCAATCTTCGCTCCCGGGCCGAGGCGGTACCGATCGTTGTCTTGTCGAGCCGCGGCGATGAAGCCGGCAAGGTTCGGGCGCTCGATCTTGGCGCCGACGATTATATCACCAAGCCATTCGGGATGGAGGAATTGCTGGCGCGCATGCGGGCCGCGCTCCGTCATCAATTGCAGGTGCAGGGCGAGCGTCCGGTCTTTCGTGTCGGAGAGCTCTCGGTTGATCTCGTGCGGCGGATCGTGAAGCTCGGCGATCAGGATGTGAAACTGTCACCGAAGGAATATGATCTTTTGCGCATCCTGGTTCAGCACGCGGGAAAGGTGCTGACGCACAAGTTTCTGTTGAACGAGTTATGGGACGATCTGACGGATGCGCAATATCTGCGGGTCTATGTACGTCAGCTCAGGCAGAAGGTGGAGATCGATCCCGAGCGGCCTCAATACATCCTGACGGAAACCGGGGTCGGCTATCGGTTGCGGGCTCCAGATTGAGGCGAGAATGAAAATAGCTGACTTTCTTTCGCCGACCGATGTCATTGTCGATGCGGTATGCGCAGACAAGAATCAGGCGTTACGGCAACTCGCGGAGCGCGCGTCGGCCGCGCTCGGCATTCCGGCGAATCCTATCCAGACAGCGTTGCGCGCCAGAGAAGATCTCGGGTCGACCGGCACCGGTGGCGGCGTGGCGATTCCGCACGCGCGGGTCGACTTTGTACAAAAACCTTACGGGGTGCTGATGAAGCTGAATCGATCGATCGATTTCGATTCGATGGATGGCAAGCCGGTCGATATCGTCTTCATGTTGCTCTTGCCGAAGACGCCCGAAGGCGATCAGCTGGGTGTCCTGGCGGCGGTTTCGAGGACGCTGAGGTCGGCACCTGTCGTCCGGAAAATGCGGGAAGCGACGACGTCATCGGAGTTGTCCGAGATTGCGTCCAGCCAAAGCTAGGATTCATTCTCCGGCCCCATCAGAATATCGCACATCGCATCGACCAGTTTCTCGATGTCGCGCAGATCGTTGAGGCGGCGATTAATGACGAAGCCGTCATAGGCCATCATGAAGAGATGCGGCAGAAGGTCATAACGGCCACGCCCTCCTTGATCCTTCGGCAGGGCGCCTTCGATCATCGTCATCAGGCGGGCCTCGGTCCAGGCCAGAAGCGGCGAAGGCTTTTTCTCGGCCGGATCGGCCGAGGCCAGCGCTTCGATGTGGCTGTTGGCGAGGCCGATATTGTCCATCGGAATGTCGCGCCAGATCCCGAGCAGGATCACTCGCAATTTTTCGCGCGGTTTCTTGATCGTCCGCACGCGGGCTTCCAGCTGCTCGAAGCATTCCTTTTCCCACGGCTCGATGACCGCATAAAGCAGGTGCAGCTTGGACGGAAAATACGAATAAAGGCTGCTGACGCCGGTACCGGCGAGCTGAGCGATGTCCTGCAGGGTCGTCCGGTGGTAACCGCGTTCGGAAAACAGATCGCGTGCCGAATCAAGAATGGCGTTGCGGACCGTTTCCTTCTTGACCTGAACCACGCCTCTTGCCGCCCTGCACGATTTGTCTGCCTTAAATCGGGATTGTCATTGGCGCATGGACGCCGTCGCAATTGGTCAATGCAACATGCTTCCGGCGGATGCGAAATGAGTCGTCCTCACGCGCAATATGGTGGATTTGTCGCCCGGCGTAAATGCGCTGACGTTCGCCTTGCAATTCTGTGCAAAGGAAGGCGGCTCCCACCTCGAAATCCGTCGATGTCGCATCGCCTTTGAGGACTTCAATATTGCTGACCAGATGCACCGTCCGTGGCATAGGGGTCAGTACCAGCGCCCGCGCTTCCAGGAGCCGCTGCACGCGGATCGCGAGGATCGCATGATCTTCGTAGATGATCGAGGCGACATTCAAGGGGTCGGTCTGTCCCGGCTTGCTCGGCATCCAGTAGATGCCCTGCGGCGCATAAAGATCGAGCCAAGCCTCGAACTGGCCCTCGTCCAGAAGCCTGGCTTCCTTCAGAATGAAAAGCTCGATCTCGCGAAGGGTCTCGTAGGGAAGCATCAGGCAGCCTCGGCCGTCATGTGTTTGAGCCAGGCCTTGAACTGCACGCGCATCGGCATTTCGCTGGCGGCACCGGATACGCTGCCATCGGCATCGGTCTGGTCGTTGTCGAGGCCGCGCGAGAAATCGATCCACGGGCCCGTCTCGGTCGCAAGACCCCGCTGGCAGCGCTCCAGCATCTCCACGTCGTCGGAGAAGATCATCGAGGCCGGTGAGCCGATGGTGGTGAGGAAGCGGACGGCGCGATGGAACATTTCGTCCGGCGCGCCTTTCAGGCGGAAGCAATGGATGCGCACGAGTGTGCGGTCCACCGATAGCGGTATGGTCACGCGCATTTGCTGGTATTGCGCGTTGATGATGAGGTTTGGATAGATGATGTTGTTGAAGCGGGTCATGCCGAGCACGCTGTTGGCCCGTTCGACGCCGATCTTCTCCGCCAGCAGGGCGCGATATTTCGCCGATACCGGGTCCTCGTTCTGGTTGGCGAGCACACCCTGATTGTAGAAGCTCGTCATATAGGTGTGGCCACTATCCAGGCCGCTGAGCTGGATGCCTTCCCATTCCTTGAAGCCGAAGCCGTTGGCGAGCAGCATTTCCCGGGTCTGATCCTGATCGAGGATCGACGCATTGGCTGGCGCCTTGCGTGCCGGAATGACTGAAGACGAGTGCACAAAAGTCGGATGGAAGATGTCGGCGGCGTTTTCCAGATGCAGCTTCCAATTGCCGCTATATTCCAGCGAGAAGCTCGAATCCGCGATTTCGACCTCTCCATCAGGAGCGCGATCGACGAGATTGTCGATGACGTCCGTCATCGGGCCGAGGTGTTCAAGCAACGGCGGCGGATTGTCGGACAGGTTGGCGAAGACGAAGCCGCGATAGCTCTGCACATTGGCGATCCGCTGCATATGGTTCTGCGGATCGGTGATGCTGAAATTTGCCGGATAGCTCTTGGGGTGAGGAACGGAGGAGAGCGATCCGTCCGGACGGAAAACCCAGGCGTGATAAGGACAGCTAAAAGTACGGCTCGTGCCGCCATCGACCATGCATAGCCGCGCGCCGCGATGCGGGCAGCGGTTATGCAGGACGTAGATCTGTCCATCGTTATGGCGGGTTACCAGCACTTCGTATTTCGAGAGGCGCGTGCGGATGAAGTCACCAGGCTGCTTGAGCTGGCTTTCATGCGCCACATAAATCCAGAGGCGGCCGAAAATGCGCTCTTGTTCCATCGCGAAGATCTGTGGATCGGCATAAGCGCGCCGATGCACATGGTCCGGCCGGATCAAAGCGCGGATATCATCCGCGCCGATTGGCATCTCGATGGGCTGTGGTGCGCTGATCGCGTTGCTCATGTCACGGTCCTATCGCTGACATCGGCCGACGACCTCTTATTATAACGGTTTCAGTTAGCGTCAAAGCCGAATTATAATCGATTTTGAAATTCGGCTACCGAATACTGTTGAAATATTGGTCATCGCAGCAATTCGGAGAAGATCTCACGGAAGACAGGGGATGTTTCCAGTCCGGTACCGGGAGCATCGGGCAGCGTGGCCCGGCCGTTTGTCACCGGTAGAGCGGCTGTCAGCCGGCCGAACAGACCGCTTTCATCCATCGCCGTTTCACCAAGGCCAAGGCCGAGACCGGCCACAACGTTGAATGCGAGCAGATGGCCGGCATGGGGCGCGCAATTCTTCCGTTGCCAGCTATGGGCAGCCATCATCTCCAGAATTTTTCGGTATTCGACGATGCCATAGCTGAGCGAGACGTCGAATTGCAGAATGTCGCGTTCCGGGCGCAGGCCGCCGTGACGCAGAAGATTGCGTGTGTCGTCTGCCGAAAAGATGTTTTCGCCGGTGGCGAGCGGAATGGCGCAACTCCCGGCGAGCTGCCGGTGAAGGTCGTAATCCAGTGGATGGACCGGCTCTTCCAGCCAGGCAATCGGATAGTCAGACAGTTTCTCGGCATACGTCACGGCGGTATCGAGGGAGAATGTCCCGTTACCATCGACGGCCAAAGTCATGCCGGGTTCGAGCAGGGACAACACGGCTTCGATTCGCCGCAGGTCTTCATCCGGGGTGACTCCGCCGATCTTGATCTTGAAACGCGTATGCCCACGCCCGATCGAACGGCGGATATCGTCGCGCAGCATCTCGATATCTTTTTCAGCCCGATAATGGCCACCGCTGGCGTAGATATCGATCGTGTTATTTGCCGGTTGGTTATCAACGGAGGCGAGATGGGCCCATAGCGGCAGGCCGGCCTGCTTGGCCGCGATGTCCCACAAGGCAGCGTCCAAAAGGCCCACTGCGCCGGGTCTTTCGCCGTGCCCGCCGGCCTTTTCGTTGCGCATCATCACCGACCAGGCTTTGGCCGGATCGATGCTCCCGCTGTCGTCGCAATAATCGCCGGCATCGGCGTCAAGGAGGCGCGGGATGAACCGTTCCCGCAACAGGCCGCCATGCGCGTAGCGGCCAATGGAATCGAAGGCATAACCGACCAGCGGTTTGCTATCCCTGTATGCATCCGTATGAACGGCGAGGGCACTCGCCGTCATGCCGTCGAAGCTGATACTGGAGTTGCGGCTCGCTGCCGTCAGCCGGATCGTCCGCTCCTTGACCGCAACAATGCGCATCGTTCAGTGTCAAGCCTGCCGCCAATCATGCTCGGCGACATCGAATACGATGCCGTTATTGTCCTTGAACTTCTTCTCGGCGTCGACGCCGGGGAAACTCGGCAGTTGCATAAAGAATTCGCCGCCGAATTCCTTGATCTTGTCGGCGGTCTTCGATTCGTCATCGACGACAAAGCCGATGTGATGCAGGCCCGCCCAATCCGGTCCGCCTTTGGCGCCTTTGGTGCCTTCCGGGAAATGCAGCAAGGTCAGATTCATAATCCCATCCGACAGCGAAACGGCATTGCCGATCGGGCTCTCGACCTGGCTGACTCGTTTGAGTTCGAACACGCCTTCGTAGAATGCGGCGGCCTTTTCGAGATCGGGAACTTGAATGGCGATATGACGAATTTTGCCCATGATGGCCTCCTCCGCGTTGCGAGAACGACGATTGTTGATGCCGGAGACTAATTGAAACGTATTCCGGCCGCTACCGCTAAACTGCAAATACATCTAGCCGATCAAGATGAATATGCTTCGGTTTTGGATGCGAAATGCGCTGCGTTGCAACAAAGATAAGCGATGTTGGGTCGTGAGATGCGATCGCGTTCGCGGTGACGAGCGCGCCCGATCCGTTTGGGGTGAATGTTTCAGCTCTCACAAGGCTCTGTTCTATAAGGAAAATTTCAATTCTCGAAGAGCGGGCTGACTTTGGTGATTGGTCGAAACGTGATGGCCTGTGGTCCTCCGGTCTTTTCTTCGCATTGCACAGAATGAAATCAGTGTACGCATCATTATCTGGCTTGACCCTATTCACATAAGCGAACAAGTTTCGGTTATGTAATGATCCTAATCTGGGAGGATGATCATGCGTGCGATGGGCGGTTTCCGCGTCGAGACACGTTGGCTGAGTGCAGGTCTTGCAAGTGCCGCTCTGCTTTTCGCCGCGCCTATGCCGATTCAGGCGCAGGAAGTGACATTGAAGGCAGCCGTTTTCGTGCCGCCGACAACAACCTATGGCATTCCTTTCAAGCGCTTCGTCGATCGCGTGAACGAAACCGGCAAGGGCGTATTGCAGATCCGCATTGTCGGCGGTCCGGAAGCCGTGCCGGCCAACAACCAGGCCGATGCCGTGAAGTCCGGCGTGCTCGACATCGCTTCGATCCCGCCCGCTTATTACAAGAGCAACATGGTGGAGGGCGATGCGCAGATCCTCTCCGATATGACTGTCGCCGAGCAGCGGGCGTCCGGTGCTTATGCCATGCTCAACAAGATCGCCAATGACCGCATGAATGCGGTTTATCTCACGACTTACGGCATGGGTGTGCCGTTTCATCTTTATCTGACCAAGGACGCCACGGTTGCCAAACCCGACGATCTGAAAGGCCTGCGCCTGCGCGGGCAGCCGAACTACAATGCGATCTTCAAACAATATAACATTGCCAGCGTGAACATCGCTGCGCCGGAAGTGTTCACGGCGCTCGAACGCGGCGTCGTGCAGGGCTACGGGTGGCCGCTGTGGGGCATCAACGATTTTGGCTGGGACAAGCTGACCAAGGTGCGTGTCGATCCCGGCTTCTACAACGTCGTCGTCAATATCCTGATGAACAAGGCATCCTACGACAAGCTGTCGCCGGCCCAGCGCAAGGTAATCGACGATGCCGTGGCCTGGTTCGAGGCGGATACACTGACCTACACCGCTGAAAACACCAAGGCGACGCTGGATGCGCAGGAGAAGCAAGGCATCAAGACGGTCAATTTTGGACCGGAATTCAAGAAGGTTGCGGTTCAACTCTACTGGGACGACCTGAAGAAGCTCAGCCCTGACTCGATCGCCAAGCTGCAATCGCTGTTGATCAAGAAGTAACAGTGCGCGACCTCACAATCGAGACGAAGCTCTAGCATGCGCGCCATTTTCTGGCTGAACAGCCTCTTGGTGCGCGCGCTTTGTGTGCTGGCGGTCTTGCTGGTCGCGGCGATGATGCTCGGCATCTGCGCCGAAGTCATCCTGCGGATATTCGGGTTTCCTTCGATCATTGGTCTGATCGAGCTGACGGAGTATGCGCTGTTCATCTCGACCTTCTTCGTTGCGCCTTATCTCCTGAAAACCAACGAGCATATCCGGGTCGATCTGGTCATCGCGCGGATCGATCCCGCCAATGCCCGATACATCGAGTGCGGCGTGATGATCGCCATCATGGTGATTTCGCTCATTACCGGCGTCATTGCGACGATCCTGATGGTCCGCAGCTTTCACGAAGGCACACTGATCTTCAAGGATCTGATCTTTCCGCAATGGTGGCTGGACTGGATCATTCCGCTGTCGTCTCTGGCAATGTTCCTGCAGGCTCTGGAGATGTTGGTCACATTGATGAGGCTTCCGGACAGCGACGTACCGCTGCCGCACGAACAGGTGCCGGGCATCCGGCCGGATGAGCTGCCATGAGCTGGGTCTCGATACTGGCGGCCATGTTCACCGCCAAGGTGCTGCTGCTGCTGGCGGCGCTTCCGGTCGCCTTCGTGTTCTTCATCATTAATATCGCCGGCTCGTATCTGATTTTCGGAGGCATTCCGGGGCTTGAGCAGATGGTGCGCAACGAGCAGATTTCCGTTGCGCAATTTTCGCTGGTGCCGATCCCGCTCTTCGTCCTGATGGGCGAGGTGCTGTTTCACACAGGGCTTGCGATGAAGTCGGTGGATGCGGTCGACGCCGTCATTCGCCGCGTGCCCGGCCGTCTGGCAGTGGTGACGCTGGTGGCGGGCACGATCTTTTCAGCGATCTCCGGATCGACCATCGCAACCACGGCAATGCTCGGCTCGCTGCTGCTGCCGCAGATGCTGGCGCGGGGCTATGACCCGAAAACAGCGATGGGCCCGACGCTGGCGATCGGTGGCGTCGATATCCTGATTCCGCCATCCGGTTTGGCGGTGCTGCTCGGCAGTCTCGCCGGCATTTCCATCACCGGCCTTCTGGTCGGCGGCATCGTGCCGGGATTGATCCTGGCCGTTTTCTTTATCGCCTATGTGATGCTGCGGTGCTGGCTCAATCCGTCACTCGCGCCGGTATCAGACGATGAAGGCATTAAAATCGAGCGGCCCTGGCTTAATCTCATTGTTACCGTCGCGCCGCTGATTCTGATCTTTGGCATCGTTGTTTTCAGCATGACCGAAGGCTGGGCGACGCCAACAGAATCGAGTGCGCTGGGCGCGTTCGCTACCATTATTCTCGCGCTCTGCTATCGCAGCCTGACGCCGCAAAATCTCTGGAAGTCCTTTATCGGGACGCTCTCCATTTCCGGAGCGCTGCTGTTCATTATCGTCGGCGCGACGACGTTCGCCCAGTTGCTCAGCTTTTCCGGCGCCACCGCCGGCCTGGTCGCGTTGATCGAAGGGGCGGGACTGACGCCGAATGTCGTCATGATCGGCATGCTGGCGATCCTGGTGCTACTGGGCTTCTTCATCGACCAGACCAGCATCATGATGATCACGCTGCCGTTCTATATGCCGCTGCTGCGGACGATGGGCGTCGATCTCGTGTGGTTCGGCATTCTCTATCTGCTGTGCATGCAGATCGGGCTGCTGACGCCGCCATTCGGGCTGTTGCTGTTCGTGCTCAAGGGGGTGGCGCCGCCGCACATCACCATCGGCACGATCTATCGTGCCGCCATTCCCTATGTGTGGCTGACGGTGCTGATGATGGTGCTGATCTTTATCTTCCCGCAGATCGTGACCACCTTTGTTCCCGATTAGCGTACGATCATCGCTATGAAGGCCCCGAATTTCCTCTATCGCCGTCCTGAAAGCCTCGACGAAGCCTTGGCGCTGCTCGATGACAACATCGGTGATGCGCAAGTGCTGGCTGGCGGTCAAAGCCTGATGCCGACCCTGGCGATGCGGTTGTCGTCGCCGGCCATGCTGGTCGATATCAATCGGATCGCATCGCTTGAGGGAGTAGTTGAAACGGAGCAGGCGATCCGTCTCGGCGCATTGGCGCGGCATTATCAAGTGCTGGCATCTCCTCTGATCGCGGGCAAAGTGCCTCTGCTGGCATCGGCGATGACGCATGTGGCACACATGGCCGTGCGCAATCGCGGCACAACATGCGGCAGTCTCGCGCTGGCCGATCCGTCGGCTGAGGCTCCGGCTGTCGCAGTGCTGCTGAACGCCATGATCCATCTCGAAAGCAGGGGTGGGAAGAGGGACGTCGCGGCCCGTGATTTTTTCGAAGGGCTTTATACAACATCACGGAACGACAACGAGATCATCACCGGCGTCAGCTTTCCACGCGCCGAAGCGGCAGAGATATTTCATTTCAATGAGCTGAGCCGGCGACATGGCGACTTTGCCGTCGTTGGCATCGGGGTGAAGGCTCGAAAGGTGGAAGGCCGCATCGATGCCATCGAAGTGGTGATTTTCGGCTCTGAGCCATCGCCGCTGCTCAGCGAAACGGCAGCCGGGATGACAATTGCCGCAGATACGTCCGACGATACCCTGCGCGATATGGTCCAAGCGATTGCGGACGACATGGACCCGATCGACAATCATCAGGGACGACCCGAAACCAAAAGGCGGCAGGCGGCTGAGTTAATGCGACGTGGCTTCATCGCGTTTCGTGAGGCACTGCATGTCTGACCCTGCCGGCGAATTGCACGAGATTGCTTTCATCTTGAATGGCGAGACTGTTTCCGCGGCGGTCTCCGCGCGCATGCATCTCGGCGATTTCATCCGCGAGGTGATGGGTAAGACCGGGACGCATATCGGTTGTGAACACGGCGTCTGCGGCGCCTGCAATGTGACGATCGACGGCAGATCGGTCAGGAGCTGTCTGATGCTGGCCGTCCAGGCCGACGGCACCCATGTCGAGACCATCGAGGGATTGACGCAAAGCGGCATCATTGCCGACCTGCAACAGGAGTTCGTCGCCCGCAATGCGTTGCAATGCGGGTATTGCACGCCCGGCATTCTCGCGACGGCAGCCGAGATGTTGAATGGGCCGAGCTTGTCACGCGAGAATATTCGCGAGGCGCTGTCGGGAAATTTCTGCCGTTGCACCGGTTACCATGCCATTGTCGATGCCATCGAAGCGGTGATGGCGCGGCGCGTCGAGGCCGCGTCATGACAGAAACGCGTGGCATGATCGGCGCGCGCTTGCCGCGTCCTGAAGCGCGGAGGTTCGTTGCGGGCAACGGTCGCTATACGGACGATATTGCCATTGGCGGTGTCGGCCAAGTGGCGTTTCTGCGCAGTCCGCATGCCCATGCGCGGATCGCGTCAATCGACGTATCGGTCGCGAAGGCGAGCCCGGGTGTCATTGCTGTCGTGACGGCGGACGATCTTGCGGCCATTTGCACGCCCTGGCAGACCAAGCTGGCGATGCTGCCATCACACATATCGCCGGAGCAATTTCCGCTCGCGCGCGGCGAAGCGACCTGGCAAGGCGAGGCCGTCGTGGCTGTGGTCGCGGAGAGCCGGGCGCAGGCTGAAGACGCAATTGAATTGATCGGTGTTGCGTGGGCAGAGCTTCCGGCCATCGGCTCGATCGATGCCGCGGCGGCAACAGACGCCGCGAAAGTCAGTACGCAACTGGCTGGCAATCTCGGTCTCGACCATGTCTTCAAGGCCGGCGATCCGGGTACGGCGTTTGAACAGGCTCACGTCGTCGTCGAGCACGAATTCAGCTTCGGCCGGCAGACAGGCGTGACGCTGGAGCCGCGGGCGATCATTGCCGATTTCGATGCGCGAACACGCAAGCTGACGGTGCAGCACTCGCACCAGGTGCCGAACCAGATGCGCGAAATCTTCGCGGCGCAGTTCGGTCTGTCATTTAGCGACGTTCATGTCATTACGCCCGATGTCGGCGGCGCCTTCGGCATGAAGCTTTCGGCTTATCCGGATGAGATGGCTGTCGCGGCGATTGCGATTTTGCTCGGACGACCGGTGAAGTTTGTCGCCGACCGGCTGGAATCCTTCGTCAGCGATGTGCATGCACGCGAAGCGCGGGTGAAAAGCCGGCTCGCGGTGGATGGCGACGGCCATCTCCTCGCCATGGATGTCGCGGTTTTATCCGGCATGGGCGCTTATTCATCCTATCCGCGCGGCAGTCTGGGTGAAGGATTGCAGGCCGTGCATATGTCGGCAGCGGCTTACCGGCTGCCAATTTTCAACGGGACATTGCGGAGCTATTTTCAGAACAAGGTGCCGAGTGGGGTGTTACGAGCGGTCGGGCAGCCGATTGCCACAACGGTCACGGAGCAGTTGCTCGATCTTGCCGCGCGCAAGCTCGATATCGACCCAGCCGATATCCGCCGTCGCAACTACGCAGCTTCCGACGAGAAGAACACACGCAGTGCCGCCGGAACTGTGTTGAGCCAATTGTCGCTTGATCGATGCCACGACAAGCTGCTGGAGTTGATGGATTATGAGGCGCTGCGCCGCGATCAGGCGGAGTTAAGACAACAGGGGATCTATCGCGGCATCGGCCTCGCGGCCTTTATCGAACAGACCGGCGTTGGGCCAGCGCTCTACGGATCGCAGCAGGTGCGCGTATCGGCCCATGAAAGCTGCCGACTGTCGCTGGAAGCGTCTGGCGGTATCCGCTGTGCCACCAGCATTACCGATCAGGGCCAGGGCACGATGACGGCGTTACGGCAGATTGTCGGGGAGACGCTGGGCGTCGATATCGGTGCTGTCGAGATTGTCTGTGGCGATACGACGTCCGCGCCGTTTGGTGGCGGTGCCTGGGCATCGCGCGGAACGGCGCTTGGCGGCGAGGCGGCACTGCGTGCCGCAAGGAAGCTGAGGGGCAGCATTCTCGCGATTGCAGGCTCCATCTTGCAAGCGCAGCCGCACGAATTGCGGATCGAGGCCGGCAAGATCGTCAACGCCGCTGGTATGCCGCAACTCTCGATCGCCGATGTCGCGGCGAGGGCGCATTATCAGTCACACACGCTTCCGCTCGACGATTTACCGCCGCTGGAATTCGCTGAGACATACGCACCGCGCGATCTTCCTTATTTTGTGTCAAACGGCATCCAGGCTGCGCATGTTGAAGTGGATGCGGGGCTCGGCGCGATCAGGATTCTCGGATTCTGGGTGGTTGACGATTGCGGCACGGTGATCAATCCGCTTCTGGTCGACGAACAGATTCGCGGCGGCGTCGTACAGGGCATCGGCGCCGCGCTTTACGAGCAATGCATCTATAATGAAGACGCGCAGCTCGAGAATGGAACCCTTGCCGACTATCTCGTCCCCATGGCGAGCGAGATGCCGGACATTCACGTCGCCCATGTCGAGACGCCGATCAGCGCGACAACGCTCGGGGCGCGCGGGGTGGGGGAAGCAGGGGCCGTTGCGGCCGCTGCTGCAATCTGGACCGCCGTGAATGATGCGCTGTCGCCATTCGGCGCCGTTGTAACGCAGCAGCCGATCACGCCCGAACATGTGCTGGATTGTATTGATCAGGCGAAATCCTAGGTGGACGTATCGCTTCGGTGGCAAGGCCAGCCATCGCTTTGATGTAACAAGTGGTCCTTCCATCTCCCCTGACAGAGTACCGCTGGACGCGAAACATCACGCCAGCCTCTGATCGAGCATAGCTGTTCATCATGGTCGACTGCGCTTTTCTGAATTCAAATCGTCGCGGTTGATGTTGGTAACACCATCTGGAAGTTTCAACTGCGATATTACCTTCGTCATGCGTAAACAAGCCGACGGATGTCGATGTGCGCGATCACGATCCGGATGATGCGATCACAGTCGCAATGATCGCAGCATGGTAAAACACTGCTGTTGTGATCGTGCAGTGTTACCTCGCGTGCATTTCGAATGAATTTCGTTCTGCGTTGCGATTGACATCTGTACGTCAAAAAATTCGACGAATGCGCGAGACAAGTTACTGAGCAACGCATAAGCGCATCGCTTTAGTAGAGTGTTACTTATCGCGCGCAGAAAGTTCCTTCGTGCCGGATAAAAAGCACGGTCGCGTCAAACCTTCGACAAATTAGAATCGAAAGTTCGCTGCAGCCGCGAACAAGAACGCGCACATCTATTTGGAATCATCACCATCGTACGCAAGTCCGACAATCATCATCCCCGTCCGCTTTCGCAGAGAGTTTCGGCGACAACATTGAATGCGACAATGAAGCGAGGACAGTTTTTGAGCGTAATCGGATTGGCGAGTCTAGTTTTGGCTGGATGCGATGGCCCGAGAGGTAGCATCGTCGGAGCCGATGCGATGGCGAGCGCCAGTCTGTCATCCGATTACCGGCTGTCTCCCGGGGACAGGGTAAAAGTCACAGTGTTCAACGAAGCTGATCTCACGGGTGAGTTCCCAGTGAACGAATCCGGCAATGTCGCGTTTCCACTGGCGGGAGAGGTTTCCGCTTCTGGAAAATCCGTGCCTGAGTTCAAGGCCGAACTGACAAAGACGCTGCGGGGACGTTTCGTGAAGAATCCAAAAGTGTCGGTGGAGGTTGTGAACTACCGTCCGTTCAACGTGATCGGCGAAGTGCGTAATGCGGGACAGTTTGCATATCGACCGGGTCTTTCGATGCAAGACGCAGTGGCGATGGCTGGGGGTTATACATATCGTGCCAACACACGACTTCTTTATGTGCGGCGTGCCGAAGCTGGCGGGGAGAGCAGCATCAATCCTGATGAGCGCCCGGTGCCTGTGATGCCGGGCGACAATATTCGTGTTCCTGAACGCTACTTTTGAACAACCTGGGGACTTCCATGAGTAGCAAGCGTAAAGCCACAGACGAAGCGCGCTGATCTGCCGCTTCGAAATCCGCAATCGGTTCGCAAAGCTCTGAACCGCGAGCGGAATCCGATGAAAAATGAAATGTAGAACGCGGCAGGGCCGCGAACGATGGCGGCTGCCTGCGAAACATCGCGGGCGGATAAAAAGACAAAAGAACGCAATAGCGGCATCACGACCGGGGAAAGCGCAAGGCTGAGAGTGAACCTCGTCGCAATCACATGCGGCGCGGGATGGATGCTGAGGTGGAGTTTCC
This sequence comes from Pseudorhodoplanes sinuspersici, assembly GCF_002119765.1. NCBI lineage: Bacteria > Pseudomonadati > Pseudomonadota > Alphaproteobacteria > Hyphomicrobiales > Pseudorhodoplanes > Pseudorhodoplanes sinuspersici. The sequence goes on along the minus strand of NZ_CP021112.1, from coordinate 5,670,796 downwards.
TGCTTGCGGATCGGGTGGATGTTGCTTTTCGGGACTGCAGTAACCAGCACGGCCGGTTTTGCCGATGAGGCATTGCCGGACTATGAGATGTCGCGGATTCCGGTGGGAGAGCGGGTTCACCCCGGCTATGAGCCCATTGGTTACCGCGTCGGCGGCGTGTTCTTTTATCCGCGCCTCCTTGCCGGGATGCGCTTTGATTCAAACGTTTTCGCCACGCCAACAAATGCGCAGTCCGACATCTACTTTGTGCTGTCGCCACAACTAACGGTCAAGTACGGCAGGGGAACGCCAGGAGCGGAGCTCAATCCGTCACGCTTTTCGTATCAGATTGACCTCGGCGCCGACATTTACCGCTTTCGGAAATTCGACAGTGAAAACCGTGTCGATGCGCGGGGGCGTATTACTACCAACTGGGACATCGCACCCGATCTGCAATTCGATACCGCCTTTGAGGCCGCCCGCCGGCATGAGGAGCGCGGAGATTCGTCGCAGCCGCAGAATGCTGCGAAGCCGGTTCCTTACAATGATCTGCGCGGCGAGGCGACGCTCACAAAGACCTGGGGCCGCTTTGGTGTGGCGTTGAACGCCGGCGTTCGCAATCTGACATATGAAGATGTCGATACCTTCGGCGGCGCCGTGCTCGATCAGACGCAGCGCGACGGGACAATCGTCTCAACTTACATCAAGCCGTTCTACGAATTCTCGCCCGGGTATCGCGCGTTTGCACGCTTGAGAGGGAATTGGCGTGAATATGCGGCCACAGGTACCCAGAACAGAAATTCAGACGGATACGAGGCGCGCGGCGGCGTCGAATTCGCGCTGACGCCGCTCATCTCCGGCAGCGTGGAAGCCGGATACATGTCGCAGACTTACGAGAACCCCTTGATCCTGCCGGTGGACGGCCTGTCGCTCAAGGGTGAACTGCTCTGGCTGGCGACGGCGCTGATTACGGTACGGGCGAATGCCGAGCGTGCCGTGGCCGAGACGATCACGCCGGGCTTCGGGCCGCGGCTCGACACGCTGTTCGGCGGTCAAATCGAATACGAGCTGCTGCGCAATGTGATCGTCAAGGCGGGAGGCTCCTTCAAGCAGGAGGATTTCCAGGACTCGCCGCGCAAGGATGACGTCACACGCTGGTCGGCCGGCATCGACTACACACTGAACAGGCATCTGAGCATCGGCGGTCGCTACGACTTCGTCAGCCGCGAGTCGACAATCCCGACCTATTCATTCGACAAACATGTGGTGATGTTCAATGTTACAGCGCAGTATTGAACTGCGAAATCCACTGGTGCCCGGCGCGCACGCCGATCCGCGCGGTCGTCGCGAGGCGGAGACCGACGCAATCGTCGATATTCTGCGTTGCCTGAAACGCAATGCCCGGATGATTGTGGCAGTTGCCCTGTCCGGTACTGCGATAGCGACCGCCGCGGTATTCAGCATCACGCCACAATACCAGGCGACATCCGCTGTTCTGGTCGATCCCCGCCAGACCAAGATTTTGCAGGACGCCGAGGTCGTTGGCCGGCCAGGCACGGATAACGGTGCAATCGAAAGCGAAGTGGAGCTGATTCAGTCGGACGCACTGGTGCGGAAGGTCGCGGAGAAGCTCAATCTAAAGGATGACGACGAGTTCGGCTCGTCCGGGGGAATTCTATCGGCCATCAAGTCCGTTATCTTGCTGCCCATTCGCCTGCTATCGAGCGGTGAATCATCGGGCGATCCGCTTTCCGGCGTTGTCGACAAGCTGCAGAAGGCAACAAGCGCCAAACGGCGGGGGCTGACATATGTCATCGAGCTGAACGCATGGTCGCGCGATGCTCAGAAATCCGCCGAGATCGCCAACGCTTTCGTCGAGCTTTATCTTGCCGAGCAGATTGCCGCGAAATCGGAGGCGACCTCGACCGCCAGCCGCTGGTTGAACGAGCGCGTCGATGAAATGCGGGTGCGGGTATCCGCATCGGAAAAGGCGCTCGAGACGTATAAGGCTGAGGCCGGTTTGTTCGACGGAGGGGCCGGTGAGAACCTGTCCAACCGGCAGCTCAGTCAGTTGAATGACCAACTGATCGATGCAAGAGCCAAGGCCGCCTCGGCGCAGTCCAAGTACGAACAACTGAAACAGGTAACGCCGGAGCGGCTGCGATCGGCTGCCGCGTCGCCTGACGTGTTGCAATCGTCCGTCGTTTCAAACTTGCGCGGGCAATATGCCGACGCGGCGCGGCAGCAGGCCGAGCGTGAAGCGCGCTATGGTCCGCAACATCCCATTGTTTCCACGGGGCGAGCCCAGGTCGCCGACCTTGAGCGGCAGATCACCGCCGAGATCAACCGCATCGTCACCAGCGCCAAGACAGAGTTCGAAATGGCGAAGGCCCGTCAGGAGTCGCTTGAAATCAGTCTTGAAGAGCTAAAGGACAAGGCCGCGCAATATAATCAGGCCGGCGTGCGGTTGCGTGAACTGGAGCGCGAGGTGCAGGCCAATCGCGATCTGTTTCAGTCCTTTCTGGCTCGTGCGAAGCAAACGTCAGAGCTCAGCCTGCAGATTGCGGATTCCCGCGTCGTATCGCCGGCCCGCGTGCCATCCAGCACGTCATATCCCCGCAAGGGCCTGATTATCGGACTGGGATTGTTCGGTAGTCTCGGACTTGGAATGGCGTTGGCCCTGGGGCGCGATGCCTTCGGACGCGGCTTCCGCCGCTCGGCCGATCTGGAACGTGAAATCGGGCTTCAATCTCTGGCATCCATTCCTTTGGTTGAGCTCCGGCCCGGTTCACGGAATTTAATGCTCCCTGGACGGAAGCCGCGTCAGCCAGAAATCGGTGTGCGCAGTGTCCCGAATAATGGCGAGGAGGTATTCGATCGCTTGCTCGCAGACTTTGCATTGAATCAGCCAGACTCATCCTTCTCCGAAAGTGTGCGGACGCTCTATCTCAGCCTCAAGCAGCAGGGGCTTCAACGTCGCATGGGTGTTGTGCTGATCACCTCCGCTCTCCCCGGCGAAGGAAAGTCAACGGTCGCGTTGAATCTTGCGAGAACAGCCGCGCAAACCGGCGAGGAAGTCTTGCTGGTCGATGGCGATCTGCGCCGTCCGGCGCTGGCCAAGGCAATGCATCTGCCAGGGGAAGGCGGACTGAATGATTTTCTGTCAGGCCACGCCGATCTGGCATCGGTCGTCAAGCAGGATGCGCCGACAAATCTCTATGCCATTGCCGGTCGGCAAGGCGTTCCCGGTGCGAAATCTATTGCTCTGCTGTCGTCATACCGCATGACCCAGCTCATCGATCATGCGCGCGATGTGTTCGATCTCGTTGTGATTGATGCGTCGCCACTGTTGCCCGTCGCCGATGCACGGATCCTGCTCGATCGAGCCGATGCGGTAGTAATGGTCGTGGCGTCTGAGCGGACTAGCCGGGATGCGGTCACTACGGTGTTTCGTGAGAATCCCGATCTCACCGAGAAAGTCGCGGGCGTGGTTCTGAATGGCGTTGTCGACGATTTCGAGCGCTATTACGGCGATCCAAAACGGACCTTTGCCGAAGTTAACAGCCAGATGGAGCGTCAAACGCATGAATAGTCGGCCGACTATCCAGGCGAGCAAGGCCGTTGCTTGTCCAGACGATTGCGAGGTTGTTGACTTTCCAGGGTCGCTTGACTGGTCGCGACGTCTTTCGGCGCGTGACTTCTGGAGAGCTGCGGCAACGAGCGACTCGAAGGCCCCGTATCTCGCATGGGATCGATTTTTCGCGCTCAATGCGCGGACAATTCCCATTATCGCAGCCATCGTGGATTTTATCGTTCTGACGGCAATCACTTTCGAAGCTGGCGCCATTTACCACTATTTCGTTTTCGATGCATTGCCGTCGCCTGCATTCTATTTTTCGGCAACGATCGGGATGGTCGCTTTGTTCGTTGTGCAATGCGGACTCGCCCGGGACTATTCAACCAAGAGTTTGAGGAATGCGAAGGAGCAGTTGCGGCTGGTATTCGGGCGATGGAACATCGCCTTTTCTGTCTTTGTCGTCGCTCTCTTTATGATCCAGGCGACCGACTTCTATTCCCGTGGCGCTATTGTTTCGCAATATGCGGTCGGCATTGCTGCGGCCGTCGTCCTTCGTCTGTTGCTGTCGCGATTTGTCGAGAGCGGCTTGCAGCGCGGCATCATTCGTGGCCGCAAGGTGATCATGATCGGCCGCAAGGAAATCCTGAATGATGTTCAGGCATCCTTGAATCGCGACAGTGCAGGGACGGAGGTCGTCGATATCATCGCGCTGGACCCAAATGATGCGCATGGCAAGCGCGTTGCGCTGCAGCGGGTCAAAGCCATCGCACGGCATATGCCGGTCGAAGACATTGTCATCGCGCTGCCCTGGCAGGATCATGCGCATATTCGCGAGTTCGTGGAGGGTCTGTCGACGATCCCCGCCACAGTTCATCTCGCGCCGGATCAGAGCTGGGTCTGGATTCGTGATCTCGTCCTCAATCGGGTCGGACGCGTACATACCCTGCGGCTTGCCCGTGCTCCGCTGACGTTGAAAGACCGCTGCCTTAAGCGGGCGTTCGATATCGCTATGGCCGGCACCTTGCTCGTATTGGCGGCGCCAATTTTGTTGCTGATCGGGGTCTGTATCAAATTGGATTCGGACGGGCCCGTTCTATTCCGGCAGCGCCGAAACGGATTCAACCAGCGCGAGTTTCGCGTTTTCAAATTCCGGACCATGACCACGATGGACGACGGCGACGTTATCCGCCAGGCGGAGCGCAACGACAGCAGGGTGACATCTGTCGGTCGTTTTCTCCGGCGTACCAACCTCGATGAAGTTCCTCAATTGCTGAATGTCTTGGCCGGCGACATGTCATTGGTGGGCCCCCGGCCGCATGCCGTCGCGCATGACAACGAGTATGAGGAGCGGATCAGACTTTATGCGAGCCGGCACAAGGTCAAACCGGGTATCACCGGTTGGGCGCAAGTGAACGGTCTGCGCGGCGAAACCGACACCGTCGACAAGATGATCCGGCGTGTCGAATACGATCTCTTCTATATCGATCACTGGTCGGTCATGTTCGATATCAAGATCATGCTGACCACCATTCTCTCGCCGAGATCATATCGCAATGCGTACTGAACAGGCTCATATCTTGCAGGACAGAAGCCCTCCAGGCACCGAAGAGAAGGATTGGTCCGTCTACGTGCCGGTTGCCGCGCGCGAACCGAAGCGCGGCATACTGCGTGCCGTCTGGCTCGCCATCCGCCGCCGGCTCATAGAGACGAGGCGGCGCTATCTCGTAAAAATCTGGCGGATGAATATCGATCCGACCGCGCACTTCTCCTTGCGCGTTGAATTCGATCGGACTCATCCATCCGGCGTGCATATCGGACCGGAAAGCTACGTCGCTTTTGGTGCGGTCATTCTCACGCATGACATGACGAGAGGCCTTTATGCCGACACCCGAATTGGGAAGCGGTGCTTTATCGGTGCGCACAGCATCCTGATGCCAGGTGTGACGGTTGGCGATGGATCGATCGTCGGTGCGGGCAGCGTTGTAACGCGAGATGTCCCTGCCGGGACAATCGTCGCAGGAAATCCAGCTCGCGTCGTACGAACGGGGATCAAGACGTATCGGTTCGGGTGTCTTTGGGATTGGGAGACGATGTCCCGGAACAACATACGCGATCCGTAGATCGCAACATCACTTCTGGGATCTGAACAGGCGGGGCGTGACAGTCGCAGACAGGCGTTTGTGACGATGGCGGAGCTATGCCGAAAGGAAGGTTGAATGCAGGAGGCAAACCGATGAGAGCAGATTTTTTGGGGATCCCTATCGATCTGCTGACGTTCGATGAGACCGTATCGACGGCTGTGGACGCCATGCTGATGCGCAAACCGACACAGCATGTGGCTGTGAACGTCGCAAAGCTTGTACGTGCACGGCACGATCCCGAGTTGCGTCGGGACGTGGTGGAGAGCCACATCATCGGTATCGACGGCATGGGCATCGTCTGGGGTGCGCGTGCGTTGGGAATATCTGTTCCGCACCGCGTGCCGGGCGTCGATCTCATGGAACGGCTATTGGAAGTCTGCGCCGCACATGATTTCCGGCCCTATCTGCTGGGTGCGCGAAAAAAAGTTCTCGAACGCGCAATCGTCAACTCTCTCTATCGCTGGCCCGGTCTGTCTTTCGCCGGATATCGCGATGGCTATTTCACGCCGGAAGAGGAAGAGAGCGTTGTCGAGGACATCCGGTTCGCGTCGCCTCATTGCCTTTTTATCGGCATGCCGACGCCGCAGAAGGAAAGGTTCCTGCACAAGTATCGCGATGTCCTGCAAGTGCCTTTCATCATGGGCGTCGGCGGCGGCATCGATGTCCTTGCGGGACACGTGAAGCGAGCGCCGGAAATCTTTCAGAAGACCGGTCTTGAATGGCTGTACCGGACCTATCAGGAGCCCCGGCGAATGTGGTGGCGATACGCAAGCACCAACGCGCAATTCGCCGGGCTGCTCGGGAAAGAAGTTATCGCGCGGGCATTGGGCCGGCGCGCCGGAATGAGCGAACAACGTGAGGGCAAGGCATGAATATTCTTGTGACCTTCGGGACGCGGCCCGAAGCCATCAAACTATTCCCGGTGATCCATGCTCTCAAGCGTGAACGGGATTTCAACGTCACGGTCTGTGTGACGGCACAGCATCGGGAGATGCTCGATCAGGTGCTCGATATCGCGGACATCGAGCCCGACCTCGACCTCGACATCATGCGGCCGAACCAGTCTCTGCCGGAAATGACCTCGCGGATCATTCGCGGCTTCGACGAGGTCCTGTCCGATGTCGCCCCTGATCGCGTCATGGTGCAGGGCGACACGACGACAGCGATGGCCGCTGCTTTGTCTGCATTCTATCGCAAGATCCCGGTTGATCACGTCGAGGCGGGATTGAGGTCCGGCGACATCTATTCGCCCTGGCCGGAGGAGGTGAACCGCAAAGTGGTCGGTTCGATCGCATCGCTGCATTTCGCGCCGACCGAACGAGCCGCGGAGTCCCTGATACGCGAGAATGTCCCCCGCGATCGGATATTCGTCACGGGCAACACAGTGATCGATGCGCTTCTGCAGACAAAGCAGCGGATTGAGGAACAGCCGGCCCTCCCAAGTTACGTCGACGACCAATTGCCTGACGAAGACGACAAGCGGCACCTCATCCTGGTTACGGCGCATCGTCGAGAAAATTTCGATGGCGGCATGGAGCGGATCGCTGCTGCGCTGCTGAAAATCGTGGAGCGTGAAGATGTTGTCGCCGTCTTCCCGGTGCATCCCAATCCGAATGTGATGGGGCCGATGCGGGCAATGCTTGGCAACCACCCGCGTATCCGGCTCTTGCCACCGCAGGATTACGTTCCGTTTGTCCGTCTGTTGTCTCGGTGTCATCTGGTGCTGACGGATTCTGGCGGCGTTCAGGAGGAAGCGCCGGCGTTAGGCAAGCCGGTGCTGGTCATGCGCGATACGACAGAGCGTCCCGAAGGTGTGGAGGCCGGAACGGCTCTGCTTGTCGGGACCGATCCATCATTGATCGCCGGAGAAGCGCTCCGGCTGTTGCAGGATCGGCAGCATTATCTGCGGATGAGCCGCGCTCATAATCCATTCGGCGATGGTCGTGCGAGCGAGCGCATCATCGACGTTCTTTCCAACGAGGTCCTGCCCGCGAATCGCAAGGAGCTGAAATATGCGGTATGAAGTGTCGTCCGTCTGTGTTCTCGGGCTTGGCTATATAGGTCTGCCGACTGCCGCCCTGATCGCAAGCAGAGGAATCAATGTTGTCGGCGTGGACATCAACCCGACGGTTGTTGCCACTGTCGGAGCCGGTAACATTCATATCGCGGAGGCCGATCTCGACGGCCTTGTGCAGAAATGCGTGATGTCCGGCCGGCTTCGGACGCGTAGCGTACCGGAACGGGCCGACGTCTTTTTGATCGCTGTGCCGACGCCGCTATCGGGAAACAAGAAGCCGGTCGTCGAATACGTCCACCAGGCCGTCCGCTCAATCGCCGATCATCTCACGCCGGGCAGTCTCGTGATCCTGGAATCGACCTGTCCCGTGGGCACGACAGAGCAGATCTGCGCCATCCTTGCGTCGCTGCGGCCTGATCTGACATTTCCCGATCCTGATCAACCAGATGCAGAAGCCGATGTCTGCATTGCCTATTGTCCTGAGCGGGTGCTGCCCGGCCGTATCCTCATTGAGCTCGTCCAGAATGATCGTTGCGTTGGCGGACTGACGCCGCGCTGCGCCAGCCGGGCGCGGCAATTCTACGAGCTGTTCGTGCGAGGCACCTGCGTGGAGACGCAGGCGCGCACCGCCGAAATGGTCAAGCTGACGGAAAATGCCTATCGCGATACCAACATCGCCTTCGCAAACGAGCTTTCGCTTATCTGTGATCGCGTCGATGTCGATGTCTGGGATGTTATCGAGATCGCCAATCGGCATCCGCGTGTGAAAATTCTGAACCCGGGGCCTGGTGTGGGTGGGCATTGTATTGCCGTCGACCCGTGGTTCATCGTCGATGCAGCGCCGCATGAGGCCCGGTTGATCCGCACCTCGCGGGAGGTCAACGACGGCAAGGCACATTACGTCACGCAACAGGTTGCGCAGATCATCGAGGATTATCCCGATCGCGAGGTGAGCTGTCTTGGCTTGACGTTCAAGGCCAATGTCGATGACTTGCGGGAAAGTCCGGCTCTCGAAATCGTCGAGAGTCTGGCTCAGACCTATGGCGACAAGATCTCAGTGGTCGACCCGTTCGTCGAGACGCTGCCGAAGACCCTGCAGCAGCATGGAGTAAGGCAAATCGATCTTGACGACGCCTTGTCAAAGGCGGGAATTCTGATCGTTCTCGTCGATCACGAGGCGTTCCGGCGTGTCGCATCGGATCAGCGCAATGGCGCGGTGGTTTACGATACGCGCGGCATCTGGCGTCGATGACGGCAACAGAAAATCCGGATCAATTTCCGATAGGACAGAATCGGAAGGGATTCTCTGGATGCGAATTCCTGATTCAAAATGCGGGCTGGCGAGGGAGGCCAGCCCGTATAACCCAACCTCTTTCTAACGAGTTGACCGTCTTCGATGCGCACCTCGGCGAGGTTGAGGTAAAGTCGCCTAGAGCTTTTCCGGCCTTGATGGAATCAAAGCCGGATCTTTAGCTTTTTGTTTTGACGTGTTTTCTTCACGCGAACCGGTACCCACTTCGCTCAAAGCCCTTTAGAGAGCCTTGCCACGATCTATCATGTCATGCCCTTTCCGGCGTACGCTTGCTCAGAAGCTCGAGCGTCTGACGGATATGGCGGATGGCTTCGCGGTCACCGGCCTGATGCAACGCCAGCAATTGATCGAGGATGATGCGCTCATCAAGGCCGGCTGACGACAAGGCCGTCACCGGATCAATCGGAGTTGCGCTAGCCTGCTGTACGCCTTCGTAGAAAAAGCCGATCGGCGCTTTTAGCGCCGCAGCGATCCGCGCCATCCGCGAGGAGCCGATACGATTGGTACCCTTCTCGTATTTCTGAACCTGCTGGAGCGTAACGCCGAGGTGTTCACCCAACGCTTCTTGGCTCATGCCAAGTTGCATGCGGCGGGTCCGCACATTCAGGCCGACTTTCTGGTCAACCAGGTCGGGGATTTTACTGCGATCGACTGTCTTTAATCCTCCATTTTCATGAACGGAGGCGTGACGGTGTCCGTCACTCGTCGTGGTCTGTGCCATCGCTCGCATCTCCTCGACCCGCATGGCTGCGGAGACGAAGATATAGTAGGCACATAATGCTGATGAACTAAACACATATTCTCGTTATTTTTATATCCAAATGAAAAGCGAGAAATTCACCGCTTAGATGGGAAGATGCAGACGTTGTTATTTTCACAATAAGTTTCTGTAAAAAGGCTTTACGAGCGGGTGCGCAATGTGGCGGTGCCGACCGCCATGAGTTTGACCGAGCGATTGTCGACCAACAGGGTTTCTTCACTAGTGCCGTGGGTTGGCATCAGCAAATCCAGCGTCCCAGCACGACCGAGCAGACGGTACACTGTGTGCGCGCCGCCGGCATCGTGATCGTAGACCTGTGCCTGGACGAGATCGCCCACGCGCGGCGTCACATCCTGTTCGAAAATCACGATATCGCCGGCACGAAAGCCGTCCTTTTCAAGCGCTTTGGTGCGCAGGATCTTCGGTGCGGCGTTTGGTTTGCCTTTCAGGAAGAGCTCGACCGTTGCGGCAACGCGCGCATCAACGCCGTCTTGCTTGTGATCAAACGGGGTAGCGTCTTCTTCGCCAAATCCGGTACCAAAACCGCCGGTTACGTCTGCCGAGGGCTGTATGCCGGTCACTTCGGCAATGGTGCGGATGGTCAGCGCATCGAGCACCTTGCCCGGCGTTTTCAGGAACTCCGTCAGCGTCGTGTGGTTGAGCCCGCCATCTGTTGCAATTCTGGATGCGGGCCGACGCTGCGGGTCTTGTGCAATCGCACGCTCCACATAGCGACGCTGAGCCTCCGACAACTCCGCCTTCGCCTGCGTTTTCGGGGTGATCCTGGGACGTTTGAGCATAACCGCCTTGCTGTGCGACCGCACACGCATGGATTGGTAGGCTCATCGCTTTCGTGTGTGGAAATATTCTGAACACTTCGTTTTGTGATGAAAATCACTTTGATGTTGTTAAAACAACATTAACAGAGTTTGAACCATTAACTGGCCATCCGGCGGCCTTCGGGCGCCGGATGAGCCGGGTCGGCGGCGGCGTTCCGCGCGAGAAGATCCGAATAGACTTCTGCGATGCGATGACGCCGGAGATGATCGAATGTTCGGTTCCGGTGCAGATGCCCAATGTTGATCTTGAGAGATTGTTCGCGTTCGATCAAGAAACGCATGCCGCGCGCGACATCCTCAACAGAGGTAGGATCGGCGCGATAACCAACATCGAGGCCATCGAACAGACCGTCGACGCCGCGATTTTGCGACCAGACAATCGGCAGGCCTGCGAGCAATGCCTCGACATGCACCATCCCATAGGTCTCGCGGTGCGGCGCCATGACAAAGCCGGTATAGCCATTCAGCACATGTTGGACCTTGTCATGGGGCAGGGCGCCCATCACTCGAACGGTCGAGGACGCATTGTTTCGCCTCACGATAGCTTCAACCGCTCGTATCGACTTTGCTTTGCCCGTGCCGAACACATCAATCGTGAGATCGGGTCTTTCGCGCCTCGCCAATACTCCCGCCTTGACGAGTTGCTCGAAGCCTTTGCGCTTCCATGAATCGAGGTGAAACAGGCTGACGAGTTTCGGTGCGCCAGTCACAGTGGGGGAAAGGACGGCATCCGCGGCCGTCATGACCGGCAAAAGATTGATTTTGTCATCGGTGATTTGAAGAGCCTTCCGGAAATATTCGCCTGTCCAGGGTGCTGCCGGGAGCAGAGCCTGTGCGGCGCCGGCAACAGCCCGATAGCGCGATCGCAATCCACGCTTGACCTCGAAAATCCTGATGTCGGTATCGCCCCACAGGCTGCAGATGAAAGGGCATTGCTGAATGCGTGCGACTTCCACAGCCACAAGGCCTTCGACCGAAAACTTGTGAGCGTGAATGAGATCGGGGCGTATGCCGCGCTCCGCCAGATCGCGCTGGATCGATGCTGCAACGGGGCGGAGAAATCTCTCCAGGCCGATGCCGTAAGGCGGCGCACCATAGGCGATGGCCGTATGATCGTCATCGAAGCGCGAGAAGATGACGCCAGGCTTATGCGTCCGGTTCATGGAATAGACGATGTGGCGGAAGCCAGGCGTCGCCGCGAGCAAATTGGCCACAGCCTTGGTTTTTCCCGGAACGATCGGATCAGGAAAATCGGCGCTGATATGAATAATGGTCTTCATAGGCCCTCGTTGTCGCCGGCAATGAGACGGCGATGCCAAACGCAAGAGTACAGATATTGGCGAGCGTCGTGAAACCGCTGGATTCCGTAATGCCGTTGAGCAGGACGAACGCCAGCATGCCGAAGGCGATGCGGTCGCGGTACACGATGGCACGGAGTGCGACACCGGCCATTGTCAGCACGAATAAGGCAACGCCGATCCAGCCCGTCGTCAGCAGGAGTTGCAGCATCACATTATGGGCGTGTGATGTTGCAAATCCGACCTCACTGGCGTGTTGCGGCAAGACAAAGACGGAGCTGGCATAGCCGTAGCCCATCAGCGGCTGGGCTTCGACGAGCTTCAATACCGCATACCAGATTTCCGTGCGGCCGGTGAACGAGGTGACTTCACCGACATCGCCGCTCCGTGAAACGGCCTTTAACAGGAATTCCTGTCCGAACGGGATCAGGGCCGCAAACAGGAGCAGCGCGACCGAAACAACGAACAGGCCGGCATAGAGGCGCTTCCAGGTAAAAACATAGACCGAAAGGAGGATCAGTATAACCATCACGAGCGGTGATCGGGAGTTGGTCATGAGCAGCGCCGCGCCGCATAGCAGGACCGATGCAGGCACAAACAGCCGGTTCATGCGGTGAAATTCGCGGGCATAGAGCCCGGTCACCACCAGGCCGAAAGCTGCAACCAGGGCCATGTTGTTGGCGCTGCCTGAGATGCCAGAAAGCCGGGGGCTGACAAACCGCTCTTCGTTGACCCAATAAACATAATGGCCGAATTCAGGGATGGCGAAATAAACCACGATCGAGACGGCACAGAAGAGCATAATGGAAAGAACGATGGTGGCGAAGGCCTCTTCTGCCTTAAAAGCCACAAAGACGTAAGCTGAGAAGACGACGCCTGCAAAGACAGTGAAGGCGCACACAAGCGTGTAAGTTGGGTTTGGCGAAACCAGCGCCGTGAGGAAAAGCCAGATCAAAAACAGAAAGCAGGGGAGGTTGACCGGATTGCGCAGCATCTCGATCCAACGGCGCGCATGGATCAAGGCAACTGTCGCAACGGTGATCCATAGCACAATTTTGATGATCACCTGAAAATCGACGTCCTTGTCCTGATAATCGCGGATTCGAAACACCGCATGCATCAGGAATGCCGTCAGAAAGAGATGAAGGAGCGTCGCGAATCTGTTGCCATTCATGACACCCCAAAGCAACGCGCTGCCGCCAACCACAATCGGCAGGGCCGCGATTGCGATCAGGCTCGACGGGTCGAATAGCGCCAACCCGGCCGCGACCGTCATGGCGATAACGGCCGAAAGGACAAGGATGTGGTTGCCGGTCAGCGTCATTTGGTGGTCCGCACCAGGCGGATCGTGGTGCCGACCACGGCCAGAAGCCATCCGGCGGCGCAGGCAGCGATCGCGCCAGTCTCAAAATAGTAGATGGACAGAGGAATGCTCAGGCCGAAGGCAAGCACGGATGCGAGGCCGCGCAACAGAAAGTAATGGCGGAAATCCCGTCGGGCATAGACCAGTGATTCCAGCGGCATCGCCAGGCCCATAAGGACATAGACCGGTAACCAGGCGATCAGCGCGCCGCCAACGCCGGAGAATTTTGATCCATAGGCTAGCGCCACAAGCTGATTGGCAAACAGGCCCGCGGTGACGCAGTAGACAAGGCTGATGACGGCGTAGAACGCGGCACAGTTCAGTGTAAAAATGAGAGTGTCGCGCGTGCCGGGATGACGAGCGACTTTTGCGAAGACCGATTTGTCGGCGATATCCAGCCCGCGCATGATGATTTGCAGCGGCTGCATCAGGCTGCGCGTGGCGACGAATATTGCGGCGTGGATCGGCGCAGCCATCGCGCCAAGCAACAGCAGCGGCAAATGGTTGTATCCGCTATAAGTCAGTGTGGCAGCCGCCGACCAGCCGCCATAGCGCAAAAGGTCGTGGCGAAGGAGCTGCTTCCCGCGAGACCACGCAGGAATCCCTACCGTCATCATGAGAGCAAGCGCGTGCAACAGCATGGCGCTGCCCAACACGACGAGCAACGTTTCGTAACCGATCAGATGCAGCAGAGCTGCTCCAGCCAAGACTAATGAGATCAACCCGTACCAGGCGGCGCTGAGTAGCAGAAATCCCGCTCGACCGGTCTTGATCAGAAAGGCCCGGGAGAATTCAAGCTGCAGATAAACAACAAGGCTGACGGCGCTGGCAAGTATGATCAGATGGCCGTATCGCGGCAGTGGTACGAATAACGTGCCAACGACAACAGCTAGGCCAACCGCCAGCACGGCCAACAGAAGAATGTATTGTTCCGCAAGGATGGCCCGGTGCCGGCGCGCGACCCGGGTGTCCGGCTGCAGTGCAAGCGGAATGGTCACGGTATGCCGCTGCAGTCCTTGCACCATCAGGCCGATCGACAATCCAATGCCGAACGACGCAAATTCCTCTGCGGAAAAAGCGCGGCCGATGGCGAGAGTCAGAGCGAAGTTGGTCAATGAGACAACGATCTGATCGCCGATGGCCGCAACTTTCGTAACGGAGAAGCGTGATCGCCGCGTGTTGTCTGGCGCGGCCATCGGCACTTCATTCACCGTTGCACTCATTGACACCCTTTTTCGCTATTACGTCCACTCAGGGCAGTTGGGCAGGCTCGGCCGGCTTTCGGCACAAGAAAATCTTCTCGCCTCTCATCAACCCGTACCGGGATACGAACGGTTCAACAGCGGTAAATTCATCTACCATGAAGCCGGGTGATGCGAGGCGTTGCCGTGCGTCATTGCCGAAGAAACGTACATGGTCATGTTGGCCAAAATGCAGGAGCTGGTTCTCGGGACCGGTTTTTTCGACATTCTCATAGGTTTCCTGCCAGCCCTCGATGATCGGAAACATGGCAATCAAAAGCCCGTTTGGCTTGGTCACACGATAGAGTTCCGATATCGCCGCACGATCGTCGACATGTTCCAGGACATGCAGGCAGATCACGACATCGAATGAGTTGTCCTCGATGGTGAGAGCTTCGATGTTCTCCTTGCGGTCGACACCCTCAGCAAACAGATCGGCGGTAACATAGGATTTCGGTGCGCGCTGCGTCACCATCTTCCGGACGCCAGGCTCTGGTGCGAAGTGGAGAATGGTTTTGCCAGTGAAGAAGTCCTTCTGCTGATCGGCGATGTACAATAGCCGATGACGCTCAAGCGATCCGCATTGCGGACAGTAAACATCGCAAACGTAGGGGTAGCCGTAGCCGAGGAACTTTCCGTGGTAGTTACAGAGTGGACATTCTCGCGGGAACTTTCCAAAGGCATATCTTACCGACCGCGATAGGAATTTCAGCGAGCGAATATACGTTCGCAGCATCAATGTTCTCCAGTGATAATGTTGAGATCTGCAAGGTAGTTTAATCCTTTTGAACATCTGGAACTTGCGTGGCGAAAGTACGTCAAAGATCGTCAGATAAAATGACAGAGAAGATTGGCGGTAAGTTTGGACCATCGATGTTTATTGCAGCGTGACATCAAGCGGTCGAAGTTATCGTTCAACCTCGAAGAATACGGATCACCTCGCCAAGTACGGATCACCTCGCTAAGGGAGTAGGTATTCATTGCAGGTTATCTCGCGATCAAAACCTGTTCGTCGCTTCGCTTATGAAGTGGTACGGGCTCCGCTGGCTCTGGCCGTTCTCTTTCTGATGATTCAGGTAAATTGTGCTGCGGCATTCGAAATGCGGCGAGCCATCAATGTCGCGCAATGGTTCACGTGGCCGCGCTATGAGCGTCCACCGAGCACGGGCATTGCCTGGCCGCCGTATAAAGAGACACCGAAGCCTCCGGACTTGAGCGAACTCAAGCGGTTAAAGCAGACGGGTTTCGATACGGTTCGTCTGCCGGTCGACCCGGCGCCATTTTTTGTTTTCGAGGGCGAGCAACAGCAATTCGTCTACAAAAGACTGTTCGATGCCATCGATCGAATCCAGTCTGCCGGGATGAACGTCATTGTCGATCTTCATCCCAACAGCCGGCACCCCGTCTGGGGGCAGCATGCGATGATCAAAGGTGTCGGCACCCCGGCATTCGACAAATTTTCCGATCTTATCGAAGACATGGCTCGCCGTTTGTCGTCTCGACACCAAAACGTGGCACTGGAACTCATCAACGAGCCGCGGCTCAAGTGCAAAGGCGATGATCAGGCAAAGTGGGATGCACTGGCGAAAACGCTTGTCGATCGCGCCAGAAAAGGCTCGCCCGATCTGACGCTCGTCCTCACGGGTGCGTGCGTTTCGTCGTTCGAGGGATTGCTCGCGCTCGACCCGAAAAAATTTGGTGACGACAAAATCATCTATACGTTCCACTTCTACGATCCTTTCAGCTTCACGCATCAAGGGGCGCAATTCATCCCCTGGCCCGATAAATATCTCGACGAAGTACCGTGGCCTGCAAGCGCGCGGCCGATGGAGCAGCCGCTCGCGAAAACGCTGCAACGCGTGGCGGAGGCCAAGATCGATACATTGGACCGCGACAAGGCATCGGTCGGTGCGCAGGCCAATCTCAAAAAATTCTATGCCAGCAAGGCGGATCGCGAATTCATTCGTGATCGCTTCGCGCGCGTCTCGGAATGGGCCAGGGAAAATGGTGTCGATCCGGCTCGCATTTTTATCGGAGAGTTTGGCGTCCTTAAAAAACGCCCGGGTCTGGCCGGCGCGCTGTGCGAGGATCGGGATCGGTGGCTGAAAGACGTTCGGGTGACAGCGGAGGAGTTTGGATTCACCTGGGCCTATTTCAACTATGATGGCCCCTTTGCGCTGCTCGTTGATGAGAAGAAGCGCAATTTTGACCCATCGATCCTTGCAGCTTTGGGATTGGGTAAAGAAACGAAGGCCTGTCGAGATTAAACTGGCAGTCAGTTCATAGCCCGCGCAAGCATCAAGCTTCGCCCGTTATCGCTGTGGAACCGTGGCTATTGCGCTCGGATCGGATGGTGAGATAGTAACGCCATTCGCGATCGCGCAACTTCACATGGTGCAAGATGAAACTGCCGCTGACCGGTGGCTGCCAATGCGGGGAGCTCCGTTACGAGGTGCGGGCCGAGCCGCTTTCGGTCTATCTTTGTCACTGTACAGAGTGTCAGAAGCAATCATCGAGTGCCTTCGGCATGTCGGTGATGATCCCGCGCGCGGCGTTCGTGTATACGAAAGGAACGCCGCGGACATGGGAGCGGATAGCCGACAGCGGCCGCATCATCGACGCTGATTTCTGTGAAGTTTGCGGCGTGCGGCCGGTGCACCATCCACGCGCCAACGACAAGGTGTCGATCCTGAAACCGGGTACGCTCGACGACACGAGCTGGCTCAATCCGGTCGGGCATATCTGGACCAAGAGCGCGCAGCCGTGGGTACCGATCCCGGAAGACAGCATTATTCATGAGGGGCACCCGCCTGATCTCGTGCCGCTGATCGAGGCGTGGCAACGTCATCGGCAGGCAATATAGATAGTCTGGGGCTGACTCAGCTCACGACGAGCGCCAGCGCGCGCACGGGGCTGCCGCTGCCGTTCAGGATTTTCAGTGGTGCGGCGATGATGACTGCGCCGGTTGGCGGCAGCAGATCGAGATTGCATAGGCACTGAAGACCGAGGCGGCCATTGCCATGCATGATCGAATGACATGGATAGGGCGGGCGGAAATTGGCCGCCTGTCCGGCATCAGTGCCGATCGTTTCCGATCCGAAGCCGATGACCTGTCGTTCGTGGACGAGAAAATCAACGGCGGAAACATCCGGCCCCGGCGAATGCTGCCCGGCAGCGTCGAAGTTCTGGTAGGCGACGGGGTCAGTGCGCTTCGACCAGTCGGTGCGCATCAGCAGCCACGAGCCCGCAGGAATGCGGCCGTGCTCTTTTTCCCAAAGCTTCAGCCGGTCCACGGTCAGGAGAAAGTCGGCATCCTGCTTTGCTTCAGCCGAGCAATCCACGACACAGGCCGGCGCCACGAATGTTTGCGGGGGAAGCGAATCCGTCGTGCTGTTCGGCAGATCGCGGCCGGTGATCCAGTGGATCGGGGCATCAAAATGCGTTCCGGTATGCTCACCGAAGGAAATGTTGTTCCAGTACCAGCCGGGGCCGCGTTCATCGTAATGCGAGATCTCTTCCATTCGAAAAGGTGCGCATTGGTCGAATTCCGGCGGCAGCACAATCTGCGGAAAGCGTGGCGATAGCGTTTGCGTCAGGTCGACAACGCGCAGGTGCTGCGTTTTCAGCGCCCGCGTCATCTCGCGCAGAATATCGGACGGCGTCTCGGTCGCGCTCATTGATCCCACATTTCCCGCTCGAGCGCCTTGGCATTCTGCCGCCACTTGCTGAACAGGTCCTGCGCCACATCGCCTGGATAGATATCCTCGACACCATCCTGCAGGGCTTTCACCACAGCTTTGGCTAACGCCGAGGGGGCAAGCTTTGGCGGTGGCACGCGCTGCGTCCATTCGTCATCGATAGGCCCCGGAAACACATTCACAACCCGGATACCGGCATGCCGCATCTCTGCGCGCAAGGTTTGGGAGAGCGATAGCGCGGCCGCTTTCGATGCTGAAAATGTGCCCTGCGACGGTAGCGAAGACAGCGCATAGATCGACAGAACATTGACCCACGCGGTTGCGGGTACGCTGCTGTCCGCCGCACGCGCGCGCATGGCCGGGCCGAAGCTTTGGGCAAGCCGCATCAGCCCGAGATAATTGATCTCCATTTCCGCGCGCGCGGTCTCGGTGCCCGGCCGGTCGGCAATGCCGGTGCTGCGATGAAACTCAGCATTGTTGATCAGGATATCGACCTTGGCGCCGATCGATGCCGCAAGATCTTGCACCGAGCGGCTGTCTGTCAGTTCGAGCGGCACCACGGCCACATTGGGCAGTTTCGTGAGAGCGTCAAAGCCCGGCGGCTGTTTCCAGGGCTCGGCGACGCCGGCCCAGATCATGTCGGCGCCGGCATCCGACAACGCTTTGCACAAGGCCTGACCTGTCGCGCTCTTGGCGTCGGTGACGAGGACTTTCCTGAATTTCGGATCGGAGGTCATCTCACGCAGCATCCTGTCATCGGCCATGTTCGGGGTGTCGGTCGCGGGCAGAGCAATCAGAACAGCCCGTCCGCTCTTGTCGAGATGCGCGCGCACACGCACGGGCGCTGTCGCTTTCGGGCAATCGCCGTGCAGATGCGCGAGTACGGTAATGTCTTCTTTCAGGCGCACGAGCCCCAGCCGTAGCGGCACAAGCTGCCGGTAGTACAATTCGTTGCTGTGATGCAGCAGCGTATCGGAAATCAGCTCGCCGCGGCCGTCGATCGGCTTCCACTCCAACCGTATCGACAGACATCTTGTGCATGCATCGCGCGGCGGATACTGGATCTGGCCGCAATCGTGACAATGCTGCAGTTCGAAGCGGCCTTCCGCAACCGCGGCCGTCATCTGCAAAGCGGCTCTGCTGCGGGCGCCGGGCGGCAGCGTCGGCAGCCGTAACGGCATGATCGGATTGCGTTTTTGCGGGCGTTTGAGGGCGTCGGTCATGAGTTATGCGCGCCCCAGGATGGCGGCGCCGGTGCACAGGCCGCGGTCGTAATTGATCATCCCGAAACCGCTCACAAGTCCATGTTTTGCTTCGGGAATCTGCGTTTTCCCGGCTTGGTCTGTGACCTGTCGCAATGCTTGCACCAGGCCGAGAAAGCCGCCCGCGGCGCCCGCTTGGCCGACCGATAACTGCCCGCCCGAGGTGTTGAAAGGCAGCGTGCCGTCGATCGAAAAAGTGTTGCTGCGGATGAAGTTAGGGGCTTCGCCGTGGCCGCAGAATCCGAGGCCTTCGAATTGCAGGGCGTTGATCACCGGGTAGTCGTCGTAAGCCTCGAAGAAGTCGAGATCCTCAGGCCCGAGCATCGCCTGAGCATAAAGATCGTCGCGATCTTGCATCCATCCTCCGCGATCCTGAATCGGATCGTCCGGAAACGCATTGTGCCGTTCGATGGTGCCCAAGATGCGGGCATAGGGCAGGCCGAGCTGCCGCGCGTGATCCTCGGTGAGCACCAGGAAGCCTTCGGCGCCGGCGCACGGCATCACACAGTCGAACAGCTTCAGCGGATCGGAGATCTCGCGCGCGTTGAGATACTCCTCGAGCGTCAGCGGCTTCTTGAACAGCGCCAGCGGATTGCGCAGCGCATTGTCGCGCTGGGCGACGCAGAGCTTGCCGAAGTCTTCGGCCTTCGCGCCAAAGCGCTGCATGTAATGCGAGGTCAAAAGCGCGAAGCTCGCATTCGGCCCGCCCGATCCCAATGGATAAACGGCATCGCGGGCGAAGCGCGAAAAGTTCGCAAGATTTTGCCGGAAGGAATCGACATGATTGGTGTCGCCTGCGACGCAGGCCACGACATCGGCATCGCCGTTTTGCACAGCGCGGGCCGCGCGCCGCAACGCGATCACGCCACTGGCGCCCCCGAACGGCAGATGATCGAGCCAGCGCGGGCTGAAGCCGAGATGCTGCGTCAGTCCGACGGCCGTATCGGGAAACAACGTGAAGCTGGAGACGCCGAGGCCGTCGATCTGATCCTTCTTCAATCCGGACGATGTCAGCAGCGCCGCCAGTGCGCGCGCCAAAAACCAGTGCGCATCCTTCTCCGAGTAGCGGACGTAAGGGACCGTCACCGGCGAGGCGATGACCACACCATCATATCGCGCGCGCGTTCGGCTCATGCGACAGGCGTTCCGTCGTCGTTGCGGATCAGCATGACGATTTTGCCGCGCACATGTCCGGTCTCCGACATTTCATGGGCTTGCCGGAAATCGGTGATCGGCATGGTTTTCTCAACCGCTGAGCGCAAGTTGCCCGCGCCCATCATCTGCAGAAGCGACTCCAGGATCTCCCGCTTCGGCAGGATCGGCGCGGTCTTGACCGTGACGCCATATTCGGCGCTGCGATCGACGAACGGTTTGGCATTGAGACATACCATCAGGCCACCGCGCTTGAGCACTTTATAGCTGCGCTCATGCACGTCGCCGCCAATGACGTCCAGCACAATGTCGATATCGCTCACCTGCGTTTCGAACGGCGCCTGATCATAAGCGATCACGTTTGCACCAAGCGAGGCCACAAAATCGGCATTACGCTGCGAGCAGGTGGCGAAGACTTCAGCGCCGCGCGCGCGGGCGATCTGGATCGCAAACGTGCCAACGCCGCCGGCGCCTGCATGCACAAGAACGCGCATGCCTTTCGCGACATTGGCGATATCGACCAGCGGAATAAAGGCGCTGGTTCCGGCCAGCGGCATGGCGGCGGCATCGATGAGGGTCACATCGTCTGGCACGATCGCAAGGCCGGCGGCCGGCAGTGCGATCTGCTCCGTCCACGTTCCCTGTCCGCGCGGCGCGAAGAACGCAACGCGCTTGTCCATGAGCGTGGGATCAACATCTGGCCCAACACCGCGAACGATGCCTGCGCCATCGCGACCGGTCGTCGCAGGGAAGGTGAGGGGAAAGTTGGCTGCGACCAGTCCGGCCCGCACTTTCCAGTCCACCGGGTTCAGGCTGGCGGCGTAAACATCGACCAGAACTTCGCCAGCGCCGGGGTGCGGATGCTGCGCATCTCGCAAATGCAGCACGCCGGGGGCGCCATAGGTATCGAACTGAACCGCGCGCATGCTGACATTATCCTCACAATCGATGTCCTGAAGCCCAAAGCTGAGGCTTGACGGGCGAACAATAAAATACAGTATACTATTTCTAGCAAGGCTGGATTCCGGGGCGTCCAGACCTTTGCGGTTAACGGCGGGGTACCGATGCGTAGAAAGCCTGAGCCCTTTCCGGCAGCCACGTGCAAGACACTGCGCTCTGTGCGCAAGAACTGCACGCCGCGTCCGGGCTTACAGGCGCGTAACCTGGGCATGCAACTTGCAAACCCTTCTGTAAATCTGCGCATCGATCCGTGGGCTTAACCGCAAGCCAACAGCCAGCCACGCAATAAATCGGGAGAGGGATATTATTATGGGCAAAATGAATGATCTGACCAAACGTGAATTCGTGTCGCTGATGATGGGTTTGCCGGCGACAGCATTTCTTTCAAAGGTCGCAAACGCACAATCGCCGGACGCCCTGAACATCGCGTTCATGGCCGATGTCCAGAGCTGGGACCCCACATCGGTGACATTCCCGGTCGGTCAGTCGATTTATAAATGCGTCTTCGATTCTCCGTTGCATTATTCATCCGACCAGAAGCTGCAGCCGCGCCAGATCGTCTCGCGCAAATGGGTGGATGACAACTCTACCCGGCTCGAGATCACGCTGCGCGACGATATGTTCTTCCACGATGGTTCGAAGCTGACCACGGAAGATGTGAAATACAGCTGGGTCACGCGTCCGCACAAGGACAAGAAGCTGGCCATTGCCGGCCTTCTTCAGGATTTGAAGGACGTCGAGATCATTTCGCCGACGCAGGCCGTGCTGGTTTATTCCAAACCCTCGCCGTCCGCTGAATTCTATCTCGGCTTCCTCACTGTCTACATTCTCCCCAAGGCCTATCACGAGAAGGTCGGCGACGAAGGCTTCGTGGCCAAGCCGATCGGAGCAGGCCCCTACAAGCTGGTCGATTATCAGCGCGGTTCGCGCATCGTGCTCGAAGCCTTCGACAAGTATTGGGGCGGCGTGCCGTCGATCAAGAATGTGACCTTCCAGGCGCTGCCGGAAGCCTCGACGCGCGTTGCCGCGATCGAATCCGGCCGGGTCGATGTTGCTGTGCAATTGCCGTTCCGCGAAGCGGTGCGCCTGCAGAGCAAGCCGGAGCTTTCGGTCAATCTGTTCCCGCAGGCCGAAATCTACATGCTGCAGATTCCGAGCTATGTAGAGACGTATCAGAACAAGGATGTGCGCACCGCCCTGCACATGGCGATCGACAAGGCGGCTTTGGCCAAGGCGTTCTTCAACAATGTCGCAAAGCCGCTGCAGGTGCTGGCGACGCCAGGGTCAAGCGGCGATGTGCCCGGCTATAAATTCCCCTTCGATCGCAAGCGGGCGGCCGAAATCATGGAGAAGGCCGGTTTCAGCAAGGCGAAGCCGCTGCAGATGACCTTCCTCACGACCAACGGCACATTCCCGAACGACTATGAAATCGCACAGGCGATTGCCGCGATGTGGCGTCAGATCGGTGTGGACGTGAAAATCGAAGAGACCACGGTCGCCAAATATCTCGAACTCAACCACGGCGCCAAGCTGCCGGGCATCATGCTCTATAGCTGGGCCAACGCCACGGGAGATCCGGAAAACTATTCCGGCCGCATTCTCAACCCGGCGCTGCGTTTCTCGGCATGGAAGGAGCCGGCCAATGGCGAGCGCATCGCCAAACTGTTCGCCATGAAGCTCGGCGAGGAGCGGCTGGAAGGGTATCGCGCTCTCAACAAGGATGCATCGGAGAATTCCTGGAGCATTCCGCTGTTGCAGCCCGCCGCCAATGTCGTGACCAAGAAGACGGTCGATCTGCCGATCTACTCGCAGGGCTATATCCTGCCGGCGGAAGCCAAGCGGAAGGGGTAGCGCCGCGTCTCGGTTTATGTCGTCATTCCGGGGCGCGGGCTTTTAGGCCCGCGAACCCGGAATCCAGAGACCATTTCCGAGCACTTGACTGGATTCCGGGCTCGCGCCTTTCAGGCGCGCCCCGGAATGACCAACGGACATAGGCCCGCTCTGCGGGAATGACGGTTATATGTTCAAAGCTCTGATCAACGTCGCGGCAAGGCGCTTTGCGGGAGCCATCCCGACGGTGCTGCTGCTATCGATCGTCGTATTCTTCGTGTTGCGGGCATTGCCGGCTGATCCCTTGGCCATGCTGTTGCCGCCCAATGCCACGCAGGCCGACGCGGACGCGGTGCGGCATGCGCTCGGGCTCGATCGTTCGATCGTCGTTCAATATGTCATCTGGCTGCGCGACGCCTTGCATGGCAATCTCGGCACGTCGATTTCATTCCGTGAGCCGGTGACGCGGCTGCTTGCTAATTCACTGCCGGCGACGCTGGAATTGTCGTTTGCCGGACTGGCGCTGGCGCTGATCATCAGCATTCCGGGCGGGCTATTGCTCTACGGCACACGTGGCACCGTCATCGAGAATATTCTCGATGTGCTGGTGGTGTGCATGCTGTCGATCCCGGCCTTTCTGTGGGCGATTTTCCTGATGTTGGGCTTCGGCGTGATGCTGGGATGGCTGCCGTTTTCCGGCCGCGTCGATTCCGGCATCGTCATGCCGGCCGGTGGAACGGGCTTTCTGCTGATCGACTACATCATCACGTTCCAGTTCGGACATTGGCACAATGCCTTCCTGCATCTGATCCTGCCGGCATCGGCTTTGGCGCTCGGCTTCAGTCCGCTGGTCATTCGCGTGCTGCGCTCATCGCTTCTGGAAGCCTCCGACGATCATTACGTCACGGTCGCGCGTCAGCGCGGCCTGACCGAACAGCAGATCATCCTCAAACACATGCTGCGCAATTCGGCTTTGCCGACCATCACGCTGATCGGGGCGCAATTCGGCTTTCTGTTCGGCGGCACGCTGCTGGTGGAGACGATCTTCTCCTACCCCGGCATCGGCAATCTGATGGTCCAGGCTGTCCGAAATCACGACCTGCCGTTGATCCAGGGCATCGCGCTGGTGTTCTGCGTCATTACGCTGCTGATCAATACCGTGGTCGACATTCTCTATGTCGTTCTCAATCCCAAGCTGCGACGGGCCTGACATGCAGGAAACCGTATCCGTGCCCGTCACCGTGACTGCGCCAAAGCCGGCAACGAAAGCATCGTCACCGGTGATGGAGGCATTGCGCGGCGCCATCCGCTCGCCGAAGGTGGTTGTCGGCGCGATCATCGTCACGATCATGGTGACCTGCGCCTTGTTCGCCCCGCAGATCGCGCCGAACGATCCGGCCAATCAGGATCTCATCAATATGCTGCTGCCGCCGATGTGGGCGGCCGACGGCACGTCGCAATACCCGTTCGGCACCGACAGCCTCGGCCGCTGTATCCTGTCGCAGATGATCTATGGCGCGCGCGTCGCATTGCTGGTCGGGTTCGGCGCCGCCATCGGCGCGATGCTGCTCGGGACAACACTGGCGTTGCTCGCCGGTTATTTCGGCGGCTGGATCGACCGCATCATCAGCCATTTCGTCGACTTGTGGATGTCGCTGCCGCCGGTGGTGCTGTCGCTGACGCTGATGGTCGGCTTCGGCACCGGCATCGGCAATGTGATCCTGGCGATCGTGCTGGTGGACTGGACGCGTTTCTGCCGCGTGGTGCGCTCCGAGGTGATTGTCGTGCGGCGCAAGGATTTCGTTTCGGCCGCGCGGCTGCTGGGATTCGGCGATCTGCGGATCATCCTGCGCGAGATCCTGCCAAGCGTGGCGCCGCTGATCATCACGCTGTTCACGTTGCAGGTCGGGATCGGCGTGATCGTCGAGGCGATTTTGAGCTTCGTCGGCTTGAGCGTGCCGGCCGATGTGCCGGCCTGGGGCATGATGATCGCCGGCGCCCGCAACTACATGTATCAGGCGCCGTGGGGCATGATCCTGCCGATCATCGCCATCTTCGTCACCGTGCTTGGCTTCAACCTGCTCGGCGAAGGCTTGCGGGTGTCGCTCGATCCGCGCCTGCGCAAGCGGAGCCTGTGACATGAGCGTGTTGTCCTTCGACAAGGTGACGGTGACGGCGCGGATCGGCGGGCGCAACATCGAGGTGCTGCGCGATCTGTCATTCGATCTGGGACAGGACGAGATCATCGGCCTGGTCGGCGAATCCGGTGCCGGCAAGAGCATGATCGGCCGGACTGTTTCGGGACTTTTGCCGGACAACTTCTCGGTGTCGTCCGGCGATGTGCTGTTCGACGGCAAGAGCCTGCTCTCGCTCGGGAAGGCGGCGCGCCGCGCCTTGCTGGGGCGCAAGATCGCCTTCATTCCGCAGGAGCCGCTGAGTGCGCTCAATCCGGTGCGGACCATCGGCGCGCAATTCGGCGAACATCTGCAGCATCTTCGCATCGACAAGTCGCGCCGCCGCACGCTGATGATCGAGCGCCTGCAGCAGGTGCAGCTTCGCAATGCCGAAGAGGCGCTGCAGCGCTATCCGCATGAATTGTCCGGCGGCCAGTGCCAGCGCGTCTTGATCGCGATGGCCTTCGCCGGCGAGCCGACGCTGGTGGTGGCGGACGAGCCGACCACGGCGCTCGATGTGATGACGCAGGCGCAGATCGTGCGGCTGATCGCCGAGCAGCAGGCGGCGCATCATACGGCACTGCTGTTCATCACGCATGACCTGCGGCTCGCCGGCCATGTCTGCCGCAATGTCGGCGTGATGTATGCCGGCGATATGGTCGAATATGGCCCGGCGGCGGCGGTGCTGAAGGCGCCGTCGCATCCCTATACCAAGAGTTTGCTGGCGGCGATCCCGGACCTGACCGGTCCGCGCCGTGTGCTGCCGGCCTTGTCGGATCACATGCCGGGGATCGGCAGCTTTGCCGGTCTGCCCGGTTGTAGATTCGCGCCGCGCTGTTCGGTGAAGGATCCGTCCTGTGCGACCACGCGATTGCCGCCACGTCAGATCGGTGCCGGACATTGGGTGCGCTGTGCGGAGCGTTGCTCGGCTGGCGGGTCGGTGGAGGCGGGGGCGATTCTCGAACTGCCGGCGCTGGGCGAGGTGAAGTCGAAGCCTGCCGTGGCCTTCGAGAAGGTGCGGTTAAGCTATCAAGCCTCGCGCGGCTTTCTCGGGCTGCGGCGATCGCGGTTCGATGCGGTGAAGTCGGCGACCTTTTCGATCCGCGAGGGCGAGATCCTCGGCATCGTCGGCGAGAGCGGCAGCGGCAAGACCTCGGTCGGGCGGCTGATCGTCGGCCTCGAACAGCCGAGCGCCGGCAGCATCAGCATCGACGGTGAGGACTACGTGCAGGACGGCCGCATCATCCATCTGACGCGGCGCGATACGCAGCTCATTTTCCAAGACCCGCAATCGGCGCTCAATCCGCGCCGCAGCGTACTGCGATTGCTGACGCAGGCGCTGGAGGCGGGCGAGAGCTACAAGCCGGAAAGCGCGCGGCGGCCGTTTGCGGAAAATCTTTTGAAGGATATCGGCCTGCCGCCGGATTGCCTCGACCGGTTTCCGTCGCAATTGTCTGGCGGGCAGCGGCAGCGTGTGAATATCGGCCGCGCGCTTGGGGCGAAGCCGAAGCTTGTGGTCGCCGACGAGATCGTGTCCGGTCTCGATGTTTCGGTGCAGGCGCATATTCTCAACTGCCTGCTCGATCTCAATCGCCGTCACGGGCTGACGATGGTGTTCATCAGCCACGATCTCGCGGTGGTGCGCTATCTGTGCTCGCGCATCCTGATGATGCATGGCGGCGAGATTGTCGAGGAGGGGGACACCGAAGCGGTATTCGCGAATCCGCGCCATCCCTATACCAAAGCGCTGCTGGGTGCGGTGCCGCCCGACAACACCGATCAACCCTGGCCGCCCGTGTTGCAATGAGGATGAGACGATGACCAGCGCCTCAACCAAAGCCAAGCCGGCCGCAAAGCCGCAAGCCAAGCTCACGCAAGCCAAGGTTACACAAACCAAGGCTGTACAAAACAAAGCAATCCGAGCCAAGGAACCGCAGTCCGAGGCTTCGCAGATGAAGGTGCTGAAGCCGGCCAGCCTGCGCGAGCAGATCTATGATCATCTGCGCGAACGTATTCACGGCGGTCTCTTGACCTTCGATGACCGCTTGGTCGATGTCGATATCGCCAATAAGTTCGGCGTTTCACGGATGCCGGTGCGCGAAGCGCTGATGCAGCTCGTGCACGACGGCATGCTCGAAAGTACGACGCGCGGCTTCGTGCTGCGGCGCTACAGTGACAAGGAAATCGAGGAAATATTCGAGATCCGGCGTCTGCTGGAGCCAGCCGCGGCGACGATCGCTGCGAAGAACATGACCGTGGCCGCGCTCGAGACGATGGATGGCGCGATCAATGCCGGCATCAAGGCCAGCAAGGCGAACGACTTCGCGGCCTTCGTCATCGCCAATGCGACGTTCCGCAGGGCCTGGCTGGCGCAGGTGCCGAATGCACAACTGGTCGCGGCGCTGGCGCGTTACATCGATCATGTGCAGGTCATCCGACTGGTCACGCTATCGCAACGAAAGGTACGGGAGGATGTTCTGGAGCGATTGCGAGCGATCCACGACGCATTCCGGGCCGGCAAGGCGGACCGCGTGAGTACGCTGTTCAAGCAGCATGTGGATGCGGCGGTGCTGGCTTATCGGACCTATCGGAGGCCATGAGCGGGCGGACTTTGATTTGACAGCGGGAAACCCACCTCATAATCTGGATACAGTATACTGTTTGCGGATGAGGAGCTTGTAAATGCCGCAGGTCATCAACCCAATGTCCGACCCTGCCAATCAGGGCTTCAAGCTCGGTGTCTTCTCCGCGAATGCCGATCGCGGTCTGACGTTTTCGACAGTCCCGGAAGCCTGGAAGGCGGAATGGGACGACATTGCCGCTGCGGCGCAGATTGCCGATCGTGCCGGGATGGACTTCTTCCTGCCGATCGCGCGCTGGCGCGGTTATGGCGGCTCGACCAATGTGCGCGAATGGTCTTTCGAGACCTTCACCTGGGCGGCGGGCCTTGCGGCCATGACCGAGCGCATCGCGCTATTCATGACCGTCCATGTGCCGCTGCTGCATCCGCTCTATGCGGCAAAGGCGCTGGCGACCGTCGATCACATCAGCCATGGCCGCGCCGGGCTCAACATCGTCTGCGGCTGGAATCCGGACGAGTTCGACATGTTCGGTGTCACGCTGGTGAAGGACGCCTATGTGCAGGCCAAGGAATGGATCGACGTCATCGTCCAGACCTACAACAGCGACAAGCCGATCGACTTCAGCGGCGTGCATTACCAGTTGAAGGGGGCGGTCAGCCGTCCGGCCTCATTGCAGCGTCCGCGTCCGGTGACCATGAACGCCGCTTTCGGCCCTCCCGGCCGCGACTTCGCTGCGCAGAATTGCGATCATCTGTTCACGAGCTTCACCGATCTTGAGGTTGGCAAAGGACACATCGCTGACATCAAGGGCCGTGCAGAAAAGTTCGGTCGCGAGGTCGGCGTGTTCACGATTGGTCATGTCGTCTGCCGCCCGACGCAAAGCGAGGCAGAAGACTATTACGATTATTACTCGCGGCAGAATATCGATGAAGAAGCTGTCGCCTATCACATGCAGCAGAAGAAGAATTTCAGCCACAGCCACGAGGACGAAGCGTTCAAGCAATACAAGCAGCGTTTCTCGGCGGGCACCGGCAGCTATCCACTGGTCGGCACGCCGGACCATGTGGCGAGCGAATTGGCGAAATTCGCAGGCGCGGGCTTCAACGGCGCAGCCTTGTCATTCGTCAATTACAAGAACGAACTGCCGTATTTCTGCGAGACCGTGATCCCGCGGCTGAAGGAAGCGGGCCTGCGTGCATGATGGTGTTGACGACCTCATGAGCATTGTTGAAAGCCTGAAAGAACGTTTTGAGCCATCGGCACGCGTCGTCCCCGAAATGCTGAAACGGCAGGCGGCACGCCATGGCGACAAGCCGTTATTCGTGTGCGACGGCACGACCTGGAGTTATGCGCAGGTTGCCGACATCGCGGCGCGCAGCGGTGGGCGCTTTGCGCAGGCCGGAATGAAAAAGGGCGATCGCGTCGCGATCGTTTGCGGAAACCGGACTGAATTCATCGCATTGTTTCTCGGCTGTGCGTGGATCGGAGCGGTGTCGGTGCCGATCAATGTTGCGGCGCGCGGGCCGCAACTGGAACATATGCTACGGACCAGCGGCGCACGGCTGCTGGTCCTCGAAAGCGAATGGCTGCCGGCGCTTGAGTTTGTCGATTTCTCCGGTCTTGCGGTGGAAGCGATCTGGATCATCGATCCGGTGGCCGATGCGCCGTCACTGCATCAGTCAGTGCCCGTTCGCAAGCTGCCGGAGCTTGCCGCGCCTGTTCCGGCCGCTTCCTTGAAGCCGCATGATTTCCTCACCATCCTGTTCACGTCAGGCACGACGGGGCCGTCGAAAGGCGTGTGCGCGCCGCATGCGCAATATTTCTGGTGGGGCTATTATTGCGCGCGCCAGCTTGGCCTGCGTGAAGGCGATGTGCTGCACACCACCTTGCCGCTCTTTCACGTCAACGCGCTCGGCACGTTCTTCCAGGCCCTGTTGACCGGCTCAACCCAAGTCGTCGAGAAGCGCTTGTCAGTCTCGAATTTCTGGTCGGCGCTCGTCGCCTCCGGGGCAACGGTGACGTATGTGCTCGGCGCGATGGTGCCGATGCTGCTGTCGCGTCCGCCGAGCGAAGATGAGCGCCGTCATAAGGTGCGCTGCGCGCTTGCGCCCGGCGTGCCGGCGCATCTGCATGAGATCTTCACTGAGCGCAGCGGCATCGTTTTGCTGGATGGTTATGGTGCGACCGAAAGCAATGCCGTGATCGGGGCGACCATGGAGACACGCCGCCCGGGCTGGATCGGCAAGCTGGCGGAAGGTTTCCAGGCCCGCATCGTCGATGACGAAGACAACGATGTGCCGGACAACACGCCAGGCGAATTGTTGCTCCGCGGCGATGAGCCATTCTCGATGGCGTCCGGTTATTTCGGCATGCCGGAAAAGACTGTCGAAGCCTGGCGCAATCTTTGGCTGCATACCGGCGATCGCGTGGTGCGTAATGAAGAGGGCTATTACAAATTCATCGACCGGATGAAGGATACGATCCGCCGCCGGGGCGAGAATATTTCGTCGTTCGAGGTGGAGCGGGTGATCATGTCGCATCCGGCGGTGGAGATCGCTGCTGTATTTCCGGTGCCTTCTGAGCTGGCCGAGGACGAGGTGATGACGACGGTGGTTGTCAAGGACGGCGCGACGCTGAATGGCGAAGACCTTGTACGCTTCTGCGAGGGCCGGCTGTCCTATTTCGCCATTCCGCGGTTTGTGGAATTCGCGAGCGACCTGCCGCGCACCGAAAGCGGCAAAGTGCAGAAATTCAAGTTGCGCGAGCGGGGCCGGTCGGCGGACACTTGGGACCGCGAGGCGGCGGGGATCAAGGTGAAGCGGTAGTAATGTCTATCAACACATCGACTGATCGCCACCCATTGATCCGTCATCCTGAGGTGCGAGCCGCTATAGCGGCGAGCCTCGAAGGATGAACGGCCCGGCATAGCGGTTTTTGGCCCGCCGCCCTTCGAGGCTCGATGCTTCGCATCAAGCGCCTCAGGGTGACGGGGGACGGTTTGGCGTTCTTGGGTGGAGTAAGTACGCATGGCGATTTCCTGGTTCTGCCAATGGGACGCGAAAGACGGCCAATCGCCAACGCTCGATGAGCACGATCATCAGGGGCTGCTCGCCTTCCTGCGTGGCTGTCCGCGACTGATCGAAGGCCATGTGATGACGCCGGTGCATGCGCACGATCCGCATTACGCGGCCGAGTTGCACACATCGCCGGCTTTGGTGTTGCAACTCGAATTTGCCGAGATTGCCGATCTCGAAAACAGCTTGCGTCCGCACGGCTATCTGCAAGCGCTGGCGCATCCTGACCTTTTGCCAAGTCTCGAAGGGACAAAGGCAAGCCACCACGCGATGCTGACGCGCCGCTATCCGGTGGCCGAGCCGGTGAAGGGTGAGCGCCCCGATGGTCTTCTGAGCTATCTGGTCGAGTACGAAGGCCCGGCCAAAGACGAGAATGCCTGGCATCTCTTCTATGTCGAAGGACATCCGCCGCTGCTGGCGAAATTCCCCGGCATCCGCAAGATCGAAATCTACACACCCGCGGTTGTGATCTCGGCTTTACCATTCTCCGTGCGCAGGACCATGCAGCGAAACAAGACCGTCTTCGACAGCCCCGAGGCAATGAACGCGGCAATGGCAAGCCCTGTGCGCGCGGCCCTGCGGCGCGACTTCCACAACTTTCCCGCGTTCGAGGGGACGGCTGCGCATTATCCGTTCCGCACAATCTCCGTGCAGGGCGAACGCTATCCGCAGCGGCGCGATTAAGGTTAAGTCTTTGTGGGATCACCGGCGGCAAGACAAAATGAACACCTGTCCGCGCAATTGGCTAGACTATCGGAAAGTACAAAAGCTGGGCGTCAACAGGGTGTTTGCCGCATGATGGATTTAAGAGCCGTTGTGCGCATGTTTTGGAGTTCGCGATGTCAGGCGTGACCTTGCCCCTGCGTCACCGGATCGGCCAGAGCGAGCCGCTCGGCTTGTTCTGGATGTCGCTCGGATCTCCCGCGGTGATCGAACTGGCGGCGCAAGCCGCTCCCGACGCGATCGTCATCGATGCCCAGCATGGGCTTTGGGATCGTCTGTCGATCGAACACGCCATCGGCATCGCGTCAAAAACGGCGCCGGTGCTGGTCCGGGTTGCCGAGAACTCCGCCAATGCGATCGGGCAGGCGCTGGATGCCGGCGCCGAAGGCGTGATCGTGCCCCTGATCGAAACCGATGAAGAGGCGGCAGCGGCCGTCGCTGCCGCGCGCTTTCCACCGGAAGGTGTGCGCTCGGGCGGCGGCGTTCGTCCCTTGGGGCGCGATTTCGGCGCCTATTACATGAACGCGATGCAGCATACGATCGTCGGTGTGATGATCGAGACCCTGCGCGGGGTGCGTCATGCGGCGGCGATCGCCAATACGCCTGGCGTCGATTTCGTGCTGATCGGCACCGGCGATCTTGCGGTCTCGCTCAACGGATTTCCGCGGGCGGATGCTCGGCATGGCGATGCCTGCAACACCATCATGCAGGCCTGCAAAACGGTCGGTATCCCGTGCGGTATTTTCACCGGCAATACAGATGCGGCGATTGCGCGCCGCGACGACGGCTATCCGATTGTGGTGGCGGCCAACGATATCGAGGTTGTCGCTGGCGGCTTTGCAAAAGCCATGAAACAATTCAGCAGCGTGTCCGATGCGAAGCCCGCGGGCATCGCGCACGCCGCATCGGCCTCCGCCGGATATCTATCCAACGAACTCGCTTCTCTCGCCAACGAGATCGGCTCTCAATCCAATGAAGGGGATGACGACGTGTCTGACCTGCTGCTGAAATTCGCCTCTCATATCGCCGACGGCAAGATCCGTGTTGTTGACATGACGCAGACGCTGAAGCCGTCGACGCCGGTGATCCAGCTGCCGCCGCCGCTGGCGCAATCCAATCCGTTCCGCACATCGGAGATTTCGCGCTACGACGAGCGCGGGCCCGCCTGGTATTGGAACAACATTTCCTGCGGCGAACATACCGGTACGCATTTCGATGCGCCGGCCCATTGGGTCACCGGCCAGCATTATCCCGACGGTTACACAGACACGGTGTCGGTACAGCGTTTCGTTGCACCTGCCGTGGTGATCGATTGCAGCAAGGAAGCGGCGGCGGATGAGAAATTCCTGCTGGAGCCGTCGCATATCGAGGCGTGGGAAGGAAAGCATGGCCGCATTCCGGACGGCGCCTGGGTGCTGATGCGCACCGACTGGTCGAAGCGCGAGGATCCCGCGCGCTTCCTCAATATGAAAGAAGACGGCCCGCATGTGCCGGGCCCTTCGGCGGCGGCGGTGACGTTCCTCGTGCAGCAGCGCAACGTCAATGGCTGGGGCGTGGAAGCGGTCGGCACCGATGCGGGCCTCGCCTTCGCGTTCGAGCCGGCATTCCCGGCGCATCACCTGATGCATGGTGCCAACAAGTTCGGTCTTGCGAGCCTCTGCAATCTCGATCAATTGCCGCCGACCGGCGCGGTGCTGGTGACGGCGCCGCTGAAGATCGAGAAGGGCTCGGGCAGCCCGTTGCGCGTTTTGGCGCTGGTTCCGGCGTGACGAAGCCGAGGGCCTGAGACCGGGCTCCGGCTTTGATTCCATCAAAGCCGGAAACGCTTTAGAACGGCACCACCAGCCCGTCCATGGGCGCATCGGCGTTGACGAGATCGACCTTCTTGAACGCGATGCGGATCGCATCATCGATCAAGACGAGGTCATGCAGATAGGTGCCGGCGAACAGGCGCTGTTCTTCGCGCCGATATTCCACCATCACGAATTTCGAACGCACTTTGGTCACGCCATTCACAGCGCTTTCGATCGTCACGTTGGTGACGATGCGGCTGGTGCGCGAGCGCGGCTCCTGCGAATAGATTTTCGGGCTCGACAGCCGGCGCACGCGAGTCTCGAGCAAGCGCCGGTCGTCATACATCAGCGACACGGTATCGAGCGGGCTCTTCTGGTTCGGCTCGCTCGGCACCCAGTAATGCGCCTCGGGCGTGAACAGTGCCAGCCATTCGTCGAACCGCGCCTCGTCAAGCAGGCGCGCCTCGTTGATCAGGAAGTCCTCGCAATCGGCGCGCGACAAACTGACCGACGAAGCCTTCTTCAATGCCGCGGTGTTCATGCGCTTTCCTTCATCGCCTGTGCCGCGCCGGCCTTGTCGCCGAGCATATAACCGCGCCAGGCCTCGAACATGTTGCGGATATAGACTTCGCTGGTCGAGTTCTTGCCCTTCAGGCCGCCGAACTCGTCGCGCACGTCGCTGTGGTAGCCGCGGCCGACCTCGATCCATTCGGCGCCGTCGCTATGCAGGCCGATGCCGATGCGGTTGTAGATTTCGAGATCGTCGGTCAGCACCAGCGAGCCGGTGCCGTTGACGATGTTGGCAAAGCTGATGGTGTTGCGGAACATCTGCTCCGGCGCGCCCTTGAGCCTGAAGCAATAGGTGTTCACGACGGTGCGGTTGACGCTGATCGGGTGCACGACGCGCAACTGCTGGAACTGGCTCATGAAGGACAGGTTCGGATAGAGGTTCGAATTCCAGCGGCGCACTTCGAGAATGCGCTTGACCTCGTCCTTGCCCTTCTTCGCTTCCAGGATGCCGATATAGTCGCGGAACAGCGGGTCTTCCATCGAGGCGACAAGCTTTTTGTCGTCGTGATAATCGCCCAGATAGCTGTGGCCGTTCGGATAGGTCCAGATGCCGACCTGATTTTCCCAGAACGAGTAGGGCGCTCCGTTCTGTCGCATCTGCCGGATGGCGATTTCGCCGGTGCCGTCGGAATAGACATCGTCGCTCTGCTGCTGCGCGGCGTCGATCGATGATCGGTGCGTGAACCAGGGATGCGCGGCGTCGCAGAGGTTTTCGAGATAGAGTTTCCAGTTGGCGTTATAGGCGTGACGGAAGACGCCGCCGGCCATTTCGATCTCGCCGTCGGGCGCGCGGTCGATCATGTCGTCGATCGATGTCGCCATATGGCCGAGATAATCGGTGAGGCTCTGGCCGTCTTTCGCCTGGCTGATGAAGATGAAGCCGCGATAGCTCTCGACCCGCGGCACCTGCGTCATCGATGTGCGCGGATTCTTTGTATCGAAATCCGAAGGATAGCCGTGATTGAGCGGCACGGCCTTCAGGCGGCCGTCGAGGTGATAGGTCCAGCCGTGATAGACGCACTGGAATTCCTTGGCGTGTCCGCAATCGGACGCCACCACCATAGCACCGCGATGTGCGCATTGATTGTGCAGAACCCGCAGCTTGCCGGTGTCATCGCGCGTGACCACCATCGCCTTGCGGCCGACCTGCGTCAGAAAATAATCGCCGGGATTGCGTACCTGGCTCTCATGTCCAACGTAAAGCCAGGCCACACCAAAAATGCGTTCCATCTCCAGTTCGAAAATCGCCGGGTCGGTATATAGTCGGCGGTGAACGCGCGCGGGTTGAACTGCGCTGGAAAGGTCGTCGACGGAATATGCCTGCATGGCCTGATCTCCGGTGAGGACCGCTAGGCGAGGGGGCGCCGCAGCCAGTTTGGAATTAAACGATACTGCATAGTATCGTTTGCGGCAAGGAGGAGTCGTGACGATCGCGATGGAAAAATCTCATGTCCCCAGCCGGCCTGTCACAAGCCGTCCCGGCCTGTCGGACAAAAAGCGTGAAGCGATCCTGCAGGGCGCCAAGGCTGCATTTCTGAAAGAGGGCTTTGGCGGCGCCAGCATGGATCAGGTGGCGGCTTTGGCGGGGGTGTCGAAGATGACGGTCTACCGGCACTTCGGCAGCAAGGAAGAATTGTTCGCCGGGGTCATCACCGACTTGTGCCAGTTCATCGTCGCGGAAGATCTCGACGCGATCTTTGCGCAGGAGCCGCAGCAGGCGTTGCGTGCCTTCGCCCGCAAGATGACCGATATCGTGTTTGAACCGGATACGGCGGAGCTGCATCGCATCGTCATTGCGGAAAGCCGACGTTTCCCGAAACTCGGCCAGCTCTTCTATCAGACGGGCCCGCAAGCCTGTATCGATGCGCTGGAGGCGTATTTCATACGCCACAACGGCAATCCGAGTCTCAAGGTCAACGATCCACGCCGCTCAGCGGAAGAGTTTCTCGAATTGCTGCGCGGCTATTCGCATCTGAAGATGCTGCTGGGCATCGAGAAAAAGCCGACCAAGCAAGATGTCGATGTGCGGATCGAAAGCGCGGTAAGGCATATTTTGGGGTGAGGGTGTTTTCACCCTCCCCTGGAGGGGGAGGGTCGCTGTGAGCGAAGCGAACAGCGGGGTGGGGTGATTTTCAAAAGCTTCACCCCACCCCGTCTCGCATTTCACTTCGTTCAATGCTCGCCGACCCTCCCCCTCCAGGGGAGGGTAAAGACTAAACCCCGCCCATCGCGCGCCGCGGCAGGTAATGCAGCACGCGCTGTTCGAGCAGCACCACCAGGAAATAGGCTACGCTGCCGACGAGTGTCAGCAGGATGATGGTCACGAACACCATCGGCGTGTTGCCCTGGCCTTCGCCGAAGGAGAGAAGAAAGCCCAGCCCCGAATTGCCGCCGACCAGTTCGCCGACCACCACGCCGACCACGGCGAGTGTCGAGCCGATGCGAAGACCCGCGAACAGCGGTGGCAGCGACGCCGGGAATTCGATCTTCCAGAAAATCTGCGCGCGCGATGCCTTGAACGAGCGCGCCAGATTGATCAGGTCTGGATCGACATTGCGCACCGCCGTCAGCACATTGATCATGATCGGGAAGAACACGATCAGGATCGCCACCAGGATCTTCGGATAGATGGTGAAGCCCATCCACAGGATGAACAGCGGCGCGAACGCCACTTTCGGCGCGATCTGCAAGGCTAAGATATAGGGCGAGAGCGCAAACTCGGCGGTCGGCGACATGCCCAGGGCATAGCCGATCACCATGCCGAGCAGGCTGCCGAGCGCGAACCCGACCAGGACTTCGAACGCGGTGATGCCGGTGTGGAAGGGCAGCGCGCTCACCCCCCACATGCGGATGAATTCCTTGTAGACCATCGACAGCGGCGGGACGATGAAGGTCGGGACATTCAGCAAGCCCGGGCCCCATTCCCAGGCGGCGAGAAACACCACAAGCAGGATCAGGCTCGCGACCGTGCCGCGGCGGACAAGGATAGAACGTTCAGCGTCGGTCATGCGGTCGCCTTGAGTGCCTGGTCGTCCAGCGTCGGATGACCGATATCGAGTTTTTCCATCAGCCGTTCGATATAGCCGACGACTTTCGGATCGTTGCGCCGCTTCAGCGGCTGATCGCGATCGGGAATATCGATCTTGATCTCGTCGATGATCTTGCCGGGGCGCCGGCTCATCACCAGCACGCGATCGGACAGGATCACCGCTTCAAGGAGATCATGGGTGATCAGCAAAGCTGTCTTCTTTGCCGTCATCAATGTTTGCGCGAGATCGTGCTGCAGCATGATGCGGGTCTGCGCATCGACCGCGGAAAAGGGCTCGTCCAGCAACAGCACCGACGGATCGACGGCCAGCGTGCGCGCCAAGGCCGCGCGTTGCCGCATGCCGCCGGACAATTGATGCGGGTAGCGTTCGCCGAAGCCGCCGAGCTTGAAGGCGTCCAGCAAATCGCGGGCCTTCTGCCGGCTCTTGGCCTTATCGAGTTTGCGGATTTCGGCGCCCAGCATCACGTTTTGTTCGATCGTCCGCCAGGGCAGCAGCAGGTCCTTTTGCAGCATGAAGGCGACATGCGAGTTCGGCCCTTCGACCCGCTCGCCGTCGACGTAAGCGTCGCCGATGCTGGGTGCATAGAGGCCTGCTCCGATATTGAGCAATGTGCTCTTGCCGCAGCCACTGGGCCCGATCAGGGACACAACCTCGCCGTCGTCGAGGGCAATGTCGACGTCCTCGATGGCCGTGAAGACAGCGCCTTTCGCACCTGCGAAGCGCATCGTAACCTTGCGATATTCAAGACGTTTCATGGGCCTGTTCATACGGCGATGGGAGCAACATCCGGACCAGTTGTTGATAAATTCTTGGGCGGACGCCCAAGTAGCATCTGACGAGACTGGAGAGTATAGTAAGACAAATTGAAAGCTGTCACGCTTTTCGACGTGCGGGACGTTTTCTGAACCACGAGAGGGGATTTCTATGATTGGGTTGAAGCGTTCTTCCACAGCGCGGCGGGTTGCGCACGTCACGCTCGCTGCCGTATTTGCGGCCGGCCTGACGATGACGAGCGCGGTAGCGCAGGAAAAGGTGACCTATCTGTTTCCGGCACCGCCGATCCTTCCGTCGTTCGCGCCGCTGCAGCTCGCCAAGGGCAAGGGCTATTTCAAGGACGAAGGCCTTGACGTCGATTTCCAGGTGGCGCGCGGCGGCGTTGAAGTGGCCAAGCAGGTCGGCGCCGGCAACGCGCAGATCGGCGGCATCGTCGGCGACGGGCCGATCATGGTGCGCGGCAATGGCGTGCCGGTGAAGATCGTCGCCATGTTCGGCGGCAAGGGCTTCATGCAGACGGTGGTGCGCGAGGATTCCGGCGTCAGCAAGCCGGTGGACCTCAAGGGCAAGACCATCACTGTCCTGTCGTATCAGGACACGACCTTCTATGCGCTGCTGGGACTGCTCGCGAGCGTCGGCCTGACGCAGAACGATGTGAACATCCAGGCGGCCGGTCCGACCGGCGTGTGGGAATCGGTGGCCACCGGCAAGTCGGTCGGCATGGCCGGCGTGCCCGACTGGATCGCACTCGTGGAAGCGACCGGCACCAAGATCAAGATCATCCCGACCGACGAATTCTTCCCGCATATGGCGCAGGGCATTGCGGTGTCGGACAAGATGATCAAGGACAACCCGGAGATGATCCAGAAATTCGTGCGCGCGGCGATGCGCGGCATGAAGGACGTGATGGATAATCCCAACCAGGCGGCTGAGGACTTCGTCAAGTTCGTGCCGGAATGGAAGGGCAAGGAGCCGGTGGTGAAGGCGGCGCTGAACTATTTCCAGAAGCTGGTCTATGTCGACCAGAAGCGTCTCGGCGAAATCAACGGCGACCGCCTGGCCAAGCTGCAGGACTTCTATCTGGAAAAGGGCATCATCCAGAAGAAGACGCCGGTCGATGAGCTCTATACCAACCAGTTCATCAAGTAACTGGTATTGACCTTCGTCATGGCCGGGCATAGCCGTCAAAGACGGCGTCGTTGACGCCTTATGTCCCGGCCATGACAGCGTCGAAATACAAAGAAACGATTCAGACAATCGACATGCCCGAAAAGCGTCACGCAGAAGTCGTCGGTGGTGGGTTTGCAGGTCTCGCAGCCGCATGTGCCCTGGCAAAGCATGGCTGGAGCGTGCGCGTGCACGAGCGCGCCGATCAGTTGCGGCCCTCCGGTGCCGGCATCTACATCTACGAGAATGGGCTGCGTGTTCTGGAAACGCTCGGTGCCTATGACGAGGCGGTACAGGGCGCGCCCTTCGCGCATACGCGCGAGATGCGCGACGAGAATAATAACGTCCTGTCTGTGCATCGCTGGGACCCGTCGAAGCGCGTGTTCAGCATCAAGCGCCAGCAGGTCATCACCGCGCTGGCGAATGCCGCACGGCGGCTCGGTGTCGAGATCGCGCTGGGTTCGGAAGCCATCGGTGCAACACCGGATGGCACGCTGGTCATGGCGGACGGACGCACGCTGAAGGCCGATCTGATCGTTGCCGGCGATGGCGTCAATTCGAAGATTCGCGACAGCCTCGAGCTTGTGGCCAAGCGGCGCGCTTTGCCCGATGGTGCGATCCGCGTGTTGATCGACAAGACGCCC
Source organism: Pseudorhodoplanes sinuspersici (assembly GCF_002119765.1). Taxonomy (NCBI): domain Bacteria; kingdom Pseudomonadati; phylum Pseudomonadota; class Alphaproteobacteria; order Hyphomicrobiales; genus Pseudorhodoplanes; species Pseudorhodoplanes sinuspersici. Next base: position 5,630,816 of record NZ_CP021112.1, on the reverse strand, counting down.
GAAGAGATCGCATCCGGCGATGGCGGTACCACGATCGAAAACTGGTCGGGGAGCCTTCGCATCCTCTACACGCCGGTCAGCCCGACCGAAGTCTATATCGCGTTGACGATGCTGGATGCCGACAAGCGCGCGACGCAGACGCCGATCGACAAGGACTACTGGAAAAAGGCATTCCCGCACTGGAGCGATCTGATCGACCGCATCGGCGATCAGGGCCGCTATGATCGTTTCGAATATATCCGCTTGAAGTCGTGGTCGTCCGGCAAAGTCGCCGTTCTTGGCGATGCCGCGCACGCGCTGCCGCCGAATATCGGGCAGGGGGCTGGCTGCTCGATGATGAATGCGCTGGCGCTGGCGGTGTTTCTCGATCGCGAGCCGGACATGGCCAAGGCGCTCACCGCGTGGGAGCGCAATGAGCGGCCAATGACCGAACACACGCAGCGGATTTCGGTGTTCCTTGGATTGCCGACGACATGGCCATCGCCATTGCGCCGCGCGTTCCTGACGCTTGCTGGAAAATCCAAATGGATGGTCGCGCAGCGCACCAAGACGGCGCGCCATGTTCCGACCGGAACGTGAACGCTGGACGTCAGTTTTCGGCCTGACGAACTGGATTTTGGGCGGCAAACGGTTGGTAGACGATGGCTGAGACGTCAATGACAGCCATGGTGTCGATGCGTCCCGGCGCCCCGCTGGAGCGCGTCGAACGGCCATTGCCACATCCGGGCGTTGGCGAACTGCTTGTTCGGGTCGAAGCCTGCGCCGTCTGCCGCACCGATCTCCATGTGATCGACGATGAATTGCCAGCGGTGAAAAGGCCGATCGTTCCGGGACACGAAATCGTTGGCCGTGTCGAAGCGCTCGGTCCATCGACGGACGGTTTTCAGATCGGCCAGCGCGTCGGCATTCCGTGGCTTGGCCACACCTGCGGACATTGCGCTTATTGCCGTGCCGATCGCGAAAACCTCTGCGACGATCCGGAATTCACCGGCTATACGCGCGATGGCGGATTTGCGACGCATGTTGCCGCGCACTCGGATTTCGTGCTCGATCTCAGCGATTATCCAGATCCGGTCGCGACAGCGCCGCTCCTGTGCGCGGGCCTGATCGGATGGCGGTCTCTTGTTGCCGCAGGACCGGGCAGGGCTGTCGGATTATTTGGCTTTGGCGCTGCTGCGCACATCATCGCGCAGGTGGGCCGATGGCAAGGCCGACGCGTTTATGCGTTTACGCGCACAGGCGACAACGCGGCGCAGGATCTCGCGCGTTCGCTCGGCGCTGTCTGGGCCGGTGCGTCGATGGACACGCCGCCGGAACTCCTCGATTGCGCCATCATCTTCGCGCCAGCCGGCGAACTCGTGCCGCGCGCGCTGAAGCTCGTGAAAAAGGGCGGCCGCGTCGTCTGCGGCGGCATTCACATGAGCGATATTCCGTCATTTCCCTATCGCGATCTCTGGGAGGAGCGGGAGATCGTGTCGGTGGCCAACCTCACGCGCAAGGACGGCCATGAATTTCTGTCGGTTGCGAAACAGGCGGGCGTGACGGTGCATACGACATCTTATCCGCTCACCGCCGCGAACGACGCCATCGCCGATCTTCGGTCAGGCCGGCTCGTCGGCGCGGCCGTGCTGGTGCCGTGAGGTATCGTTTCGCAGCAGCGAGTGACGAACGAAGAGAGCGCGGCATATCCCCTGCTTGATTCAAACACACGCACGGTGTGCTCCCTCCCCCTTTCAGGGGGAGGTAAGGTTCCTCCTACTTCGCCGGCGCGAGCGTCTTCTCGTCTTCGTGCTTCTGCTCGATATAGCTGTCGGTGCCGGTCCAGCCGTGCTTGGAGATATCGAACACGACGCCGTCGTGATCCTTGAACTTGCGCTCGAAATTGCCGTGCTTGGCGTCGCCGAAGTCGAAGAAGAACTTGCCGCCGGCGCTGTCGATCTTGCCTTCGGTGGCCTTGAGGTCGGTGACCTGGAAGCCGCAATGGTTCGGCCCGGACACAATCTCGTTCTCCGGCTTGTTCGGATGAATCAGCGCGAGATTGGTGACGCCGTCGCTGAGATAGATCGCCGAGCCCATCGGCTGATGATCGTAGCCGAGGAATTTCAGGCCGAACACCGTCTGGTAGAATTCCGACTGCTTCTCCAGTTGCTTCACCGTCAGGGCGAAATGCTTGATCCGGCCTGAAAGGGCTTCCGGCGTCACCAGAACCTCGTCGAGAAACGCATGCGCCGGATCGGACTTGATTTTGCGGCCGTCGGTGCCGACCCAGCCATTCTCCGAAATGTCGAAGATGATGCCTTCGGGGTCCTTGAACTTGCGTTCGAAATTGCCCTTCCGCTCGTCGCCGAGATCGAAGAAGAACCTGCCGCCGTTCTGTTCGATCAGCGCCTGCGTCTCCTTCATGCTGTCGACCTGGAAGCCGAAATGGTTCGGACCGATCTGGCCTTCGGCTTTGTCGCCAAAATCATGGCCTTCCGTGCCGACGAAGTTCAGGAGTGCGAGGTTGATGGTGCCGTCGCCCATATAGACCGCCGAGCCGATCGACAGATCCTCGCGGCCGTGCCGTTTCATGCCGAACACGTCGCCGTAGAACTTCGCCGACTTGTCGAGGTCGCTGACGCAGATTGCAAAATGGCGCAGCCGGGGCATGGGACTTCTCCGCATTTGGGTCGATGCATTCGGTTGGATGCATTATAGCCCGTGCGGGGAAAAGCGAAAATCCCTTATGCGCGGTGTGCAGGCCCGGCTGCGCAAACTTTACGCTTTTTGCGTCAGGCTTTGATGTGGATCAAACAGTGACAGGTTTCGTCTGCTGCTCGATCAGGCGGACCAGGCTCAGCGCCGTCAGTTCCGACGATTTCGGATTGGTGGCCAGCGGGTTGTTTTCCAGGCTGATGCTCATGCGGCCGAAACCGCCGGTTGCGGTGATGTGATGGCCGTTCAGCCTGACGGCCGGATCGGCGACCAGCTCCACCTTCGTCTTGTCGAGGCCGATGCCGGCGAGCGACGTGACGACCGTCGCATTGGCATTCTGCGGGTACTGGCTGGCTGCTTCGCGGGCCGTTCCTGAGAAGAAAACCTTTCGTTCCGACAAGCAGGCGAGGTCGAGCAGCTTTTCCGCCGGCGTGCCTTTCCAGGCCACCGGCGGTTTGACGATCTGATGCACGACGCTGTCGAGCCCGAGTGTCGCCGCACCGGCAAGCGCATCGATGCCGCCGATCGCGCCGGACGGAATCAGAATGCGGCTGTTGTTTTGTTCCGCGATGGCAGCGAGGCGTGGCAGCAATGCGTCGTCGCAGAAGGCGCTGGTCGATGCGGTGATCATGCAGGGCGCTGTGGCCAGCGCCGACGGCGCCCACATGTCGATGGCGGCACGGCCCGCGGCTTCGACGACGAGATCGGGCTTCAACGCAGCGAGGTCCGAGGGCGATGCAAGGAACGCGACGCCGGAGGGAATACGCGCACGCTCGACCGGATCGTCTTTCGTCGCGACACCAACGATCTCGATCGCGGCGCCGCGCTGTTTCAGAAGATCGGCGACGCGGCTGTTGATCGCGCCAAAGCCGATAAAGACGACACGGAGCTTGCGGTTCATTTTAGTCTCTACTCTGCAGCTTCTGTGAGTTCAGGCGGTGGTGTCATGCGCTGCAGGATCGTGTCAATGCGACCCTGCCATGCCGTCCATGGCGCTTCGCGATAATTGTGATTGCGCACGATGAACGACGCGCCGGGGAAGAATTTCTCGTATTGCAGATGGCGGCCGCCAAGCTCCGAGCCGATGATGTCCCAGGCCAGGCGGAACAGCTTCATGCGGTCGAGCGCGCCCATATGCGGCGTCTGCCAGAAGGTGCGGAACTGTTCAGCCATGCCCGCGTCTTCCAGCACCGAACCGTCGGCCGGCATCTGCAGCATGCCGCCGCCGCAGAGTTCGCGCAGCGTATCAATCACGAGTGAGTAATTCTCGACGCCCCAGTTCAATCCGGCATACATCATGCGGCGGTTGAAGGTGAGATAGCCCGGCACCGGCCATTCCTCGGCCGCCTGGATCTGTCCGGCGACGACCGCCTCGAGCAATGCTTCCAGCGCGGCGAGGCGGCCGAGCGTTTCGCGCACTGCCGGCACTTCGGCTGCGCCATTCGCCTGCGCGATGCGGCTGGCAAGGCCGGTGAGGAACTGCATCTTCACCAGGAGCCGCACATTGGAATGATGATTGCCGTAGGAATGCGCGGCAGTCTCGATATAAAGTCCGCGCGAGAGCGCCGGATCGTTGTGCACGAACACGCGTTCCCACGGCACCTTGACGTTGTCGAACATCACCATCGCGTCGGCCTCGTCGAAGCGATAGGTCAAGGGCGCTTCGAATTCGGATGGCGCGGCAGGCGCGAACGGCTTGCGCGACCAGAGCGACACGCCCTTGGCATTGCACGGCACGGCGAAGGTGATCGATTCCGCCTTGGCTTCCGGCGACAGCGGCAGGATGTTGCCGATCCAGATCTCGTCGGCGAGCGCGGAGCCCGTCGCCAGCATCTTCATGCCGGAAATGACGACGCCATCATCGTCCTCGGCGATCACACGGCAGGCCGGATTGGGCAAATTCTTGCGCTGGAAGAAATCCGGATCGCGCGAGGCCTGCGGCGACACGATCGCATGCGCGGCGAAGATGTCGTTGTCGCGCATGAATTTGTAATAGGCGCGGACATTGCCGGCATATGGGCCGAACAATTCGGGGCGCAGATTCATGCCGGTGACGAAGCTGGCGATATAATCCGGCGAGCGGCCGAGCAGGCCAAAGCTCGGCTCGGCAAGGATGCGATGGGCATGGCTGCGCTTTGCGAGATCGTCCTTGGTCCGCGCCTTCATGTAATAGATGCTGTGGCGCTCGCCGTCTTCCTCGTAAGTCAGCGCATCGCGCAAGGCCGGATCGCGCTTCATGTCGTAGAAATCGGCGAAGGCGCGTGCGGCGTTGCGGAAGGCCGGATGGCTCGGGACGTCGTCCACGCGCTCGCGGCCGATATAGACCACACGCCCGTCGCGCAGGCCCTCGAGATAGTCCTTGCCGGATTTTAGCATGATCGGCTCCTGATGGCTGTTTGTTCCATCAGAGCGCCACCATGCAAGCGCCGCTATCCGAAAGCCGCATGACTTATCCGCATTCCGCAGGCATGATACCGGCTCTATTCTGCGAAGGATCGCGCCGAGGAAGACACGATGGCTTACGAGATTCCGCATTTTGGCGACCTTGACCGCCTGTTGCCGGCGACCCGCACCACACGCCCCGATATCGCGCGCTCGCATCTTTCGGCGATCTTCGCCGACCACGATCTGAAGCTGCGATCGGGCCGGGTGGATTTCAGCCACCAGCAAGCGAGCTTGTGCGACACCTCGATCGGCATCCTGCGTTATGGCACCGACGTCGAAGTCGTGGCGCCGGCGCTCGACTGCTACGTGCTGCAACTCACGCTCGACGGCGAAGTGGCATTCCGCACCGAAAGTTTTGAAACGGTGCTGTCGCCTGGCACCCTGTTTGTGATGAATCCCGGTCTGCGCTATCGCAAGAGCTGGAGCCGCGACGCGCAGCAAGTGATGATCAAGATTCCGCGCCGCCGGCTGCAAGCGCATGCGGGACGGAGCGGGCAGGGTGCGCGGCCGATCCGCTTCCCGCATCAGCCATCGCCGCTGACCAGCTCGCAAGGGCTTGTCAGTCTGATCGCCTATCTTTGCCGCGATCTGAGCCATGCGCAGGGGCTTTGCGGGCGGGAGGTCCTGCGTCGCGAGATGGAAGACGTGTTGCTGTCTGCATTGCTGACGACGCAGGGCGTCGACGGCATGGATGAGGCCTGCCGTGAGCCGTTTCATCTTCGCCGTGCCGAAGAACATATTCGTGCGCATTGCAGCCGCCCGGTCAGCCTGTCCGAACTTGTCGTGGTCGCGGGTGTGAGCGAGCGGACCTTACAGCAATCGTTTCTCCGCCATCGCGGGCAAAATCCGTCCGCGTTCTCACGCGACCTGCGGCTCGATCTTGCACGCGAGGCGATTGTTTCGCGCGGTGACGCCAGCGTTACCGAGATCGCGCTGGAATTCGGTTTCAATCACTTCGGGCGCTTTGCGCAAAGCTACAGCGCGCGGTTCGGCGAGAAGCCATCGGAGACGCTGAGGCGGGCGAGGCATTAGTGACTGCTTTCCCTCTCCCCGCAAGCGGAGAGAGGGAGGGAAGAAAGAAAGTTACCCCTTCTTCGGGCGGCCCGGATTCATGTGGCCGCATTTTTTGCAGCGCTGGTTGTCCGGATTGCCGTAATAGGCCTCGAATACCGGCGGCATGTCGCGCTCGAGCAGTTCGATCACAACTGTCTTTTCGAACAGGACGTTATTGCAATTCTCGCAATACCAACGGTGCGTATCCATCATGCCGTTCTTGCGGATGCGCTCGATGATCAGGCCGACGGTATCGGGCCCGCGCATCGGCGCATGCGGCACATTGGCAGGCAACAGATAGATGCAGCCTTCCGGCAGCACCACGTCGTACGGCTTGCCCTCATGCTGGATGCGGATGTTCACCGTGCCCTTCAGTTGGAAGAAGAATTCTTCCGTCGGGTTGACGTGATAGTCGGTGCGCGCATTCGGCCCGCCGACGACTGTGACCATGAAATCATCCTCGCGGAAGATGGTCTTGGCGCCAAGCGGTGGCTTCAGCTTGTCGGGGTTCTCGGCGATCCACTTCATCAGGTTGAACGAGGTGGGGCCGCTCGCTGTGGTGTTGTATTGGTCTTCGGTTTTCTGGATGGCTTGTGCCTGTGCCATTGTCGTCTCCTCAAAGTCGAAGCGTTACGCCGCCTTGTCAGGTGAGCCTGGAACATGGTCGCTCGGGTTCCAGCCGGTTTTTTCGGCCAGACCAAATTGATCGGCCCAGTCCAGCGTGTGTTGATCCAGATCGGTGTGCAGCGTGTCGTTCAGCCGGTTCTGCCAGCCGAATAATGCGATCACCGCCGTCATCTCGACGATCTGCGGCGTCGAGAAATGTTTCTTTACGCGCGCGAACATCTCGTCGGTCACTGCGTTCGGCACAACCGACGCGCCGCGCGCATAATCGAAAGCGGCGCGCTCGGCATCGGTGAAGAGCGGGCTGGTTTCGTATTCCCAGATCGCGTTCAGTTTCTCGTCGGTGATGCCCCAGCGCGACGCGCTGGAAATATTGTGCGCCTGACAGAACTGGCAGCCGGCGGTCCGGCTCGACATATAGGCGATGAGAAAGCGAAAGCCGCGGTCGAGCGTGCCTTCGTCGCGGATCACCGCCTTCGACAGATCCATCAGCGCCTTGAGGATCGGCGGCCGGTGCGCCAGCAGCAGATAGCTGTTGGGGATATAACCGTTCGACTGCTCGATGATGTCGAACTTCTCCTTGAATTCCTCCGGCAAGGCGTGGCGGTCGGCCTTTTCGATACGGGCCATTTCGGTCTCCCATTGCTGAGGATATCAGACCGCGCCGCCATTCATTCTTCAAGCCGACAAAATCTTATCGATTGATATCCATGAATTATGAGTGCTGGCGCGGCCGAATGCCGTTCAGTGATGCGACTTGTGATGCCTGTGAGCTCCGGCCGGCTGCTCATACCCTCTCATTTGCCGATAACGCCGTATCTGCTCGGACGACAGCAAATCGACCATGGCCAGGTGATACTTCAGGTGGGTCTGACGAAGCTGGCCCTGAAGGCGCGCGATATCGTTGGTTGCCGTGTCGAGCGCGGCCGGCGTGATCGTCCGGCTTGCGAACAGCCGGTCAAGGCTGGCTTCACTTTCGATCAGCCGTTCACCCAGCGGCACGGCTTCGTCCTTCATGCTGCGATAAAGTTCGCTCGTGCGCGCTCGCTGTTCTGCGCTGAGGTTCATCTGGTCGGCGAATTCCAGAACATGAATTGGTCCGGGATAGCCGTTGAGTTCTGCGGGCAGGGCGAGCCCCATGCCTTTGCCGGCCTTCAGGTCTGCGATCTGCTGCTCCGACAGCGCCTTGATCGCACGGTCCTTCATCTCGGCATAGGGCGCATGGGCTTGAGACGTGGGACTGTGTGATCCATGGCCTTGGTTCGTGTGGCTTTGCGCCAAAACGACGTTCGACATTGGCAACAAGACGGCGATGCCAAGAAGAATGCGGATCATGTTCTTTCTCCGTGAATGCGGGTTGCAACATGACAGCTTTTCGGCTGTTTTCTCGATCCCAAAATGCCGCGCTGGCGCGATTGTGATCAGCCGTTGCTTATTTCACCACCCGCGCGATGGCGGCGCGGGCCTGCGCGCGCAGCACCTTTGCAAACGCTTCGGCCGCCGGTGACAATGACCGGCTTTCGGCATGGATCAGTGCAATCGGGCGATTGACCTGCGGCTCGATCAGCGGCCGCGATACGATCTGCCGGTCGCGGGCGAATGACCAAATGTAGGAGGGGAGCACCGCGGCGCCGAGCCCGGCTTCGACCAGCATGATCGCCGTTGTCATCTGCGAGACTTCGTAAAGCGGCTTGCCGCCATTCTCGCCGATGTCGCGGAGCGCGCGATCGACCAGCGCGCGGATGTTGCTGTCGCGTGTCAGCATGATCAGGCGATGGTCGCGCAAATCGCGCCAGCGCACGCGTTTCAGCTTGGCCAGCGGATGCGACGGCGGACAGAACAGCGTCAGCACGTCCTGTGCCAATACTTCGCGGCGGATGCCGTCTTCGCGATCGTCGAAGGTGCCGATGGCGCAATCGGCTTCGCCCGAGCGCAGCTTTTCCAGGATCTGGTCGTTGCGCGCGTCGACGAGGCCGACATCGATACCGGGGAAGGCCGCGTTGAATTCAGCGATCGCGCCAGGCGCGATCATGGCAGCAAGGAGCGGGGGCGCGGCGATGACGATGCGGCCGCGCTTGCGCTCCGACAGATCCTGCGCGTTCCGCACCGCCTGATCGAGATCGGCGAGCAGCTTGTCCGCCGATTGCAGGAATTCGCGTCCGGCGCCGGTCAGTTCGACGCGGCGGGTCGTGCGGTCGAACAGCCGCAGGTTCAGTTCGCGCTCGAGTTCGCGAATGCTGAGCGACAACGCCGGCTGGGCCACTTTCAATCGGTCTGCGGCGCGGGTGAAGCTGCCGAATTCGGCCACGGTCTTGAACGCCTGGAGCTGGCGCAGGGTGATATTCATAACTTCATTATATCAATAGATAACATAATGTCATCTTGTTCAATGAATGCGTCCGGTTGACAGTGGGCCTGTAAAGGCGGGGGAGCCGCCATGGAAGCCCTACTTTCACGCATGGATCGCACGCGGGACCAGGTTCTCCGGACGCAGTGGGTCGGCCGGCGGATGCGCCGGTTCGAGGACGTCAAGCTCGTCACGGGCAAGGGCTCGTTCGTCGATGACTTGCGGCTGCCCGATGGCGTCTGGGTCGAATTCGTCCGAAGCAATCACCCGCGCGGGCGCGTCAAAGGAATCAACACGGCCGAAGCTGAGGCGGTGCCGGGTGTTCTCGCCGTGCTGACGGCGGAGGTGCTCGGGCCGCTCTGCGAGGCGGGCGTCAATCGCGTGCTGCCGGATCTGCGCGTGCTGCCTTTTGCTGTGCTCGCGCATGAAGAGGTGAATGCGGTCGGTCAGCCGGTGGCGGCGGTGGTCGCGACGACGCAGGCCGCAGCGGTGGACGCTGCCTCTCTTGTCGAAATCGACATTGAACCGTTGCCGCTCTGGCAGGATGAAGAACCGATCTATCGCCATCACTGGAAGGCGGGCGACGTCGATGCGGCATTCGCGTCCGCCGCGCATGTGGCGCGCGTCACCATCGCGCATGAGCGCGTCGCGCCCGTTGCGCTTGAGCCGCGCACGGCGATGGCGTTCTGGGACGAGGCGGAAGAGTTGCTGACGGTGTGGATGTCGACCCAGACGCCGCATCGCGCGCGGCAGGATCTCGCCGTTATCCTCAATCTTGATGAGAGCAAAATCCGCGTGATTGCGCCCGATGTCGGCGGCGCCTTCGGCGGCAAGGCTTCGATCTATCCCGAAGACGCGCTGGTCGCCTGCGCGGCGATGAAGCTGAAACGGCCGGTGAAATGGCGCGGCTCGCGCAGCGAGGATTTCCTGGCCGCGACGCAAGGCCGCGGTGGCACGATCAAGGGTGAGCTCGCGGTCGATGCGCAAGGCAAGTTCCTCGCTTTGCGTGCGCGGCTCGATTATCCGCTCGGCCACTGGATGCCGTATAGCGCGCTGATGCCGGGCAAGAATGCCGCGCGCATCCTGCCGGGGCCGTATGTCTGCAACACCATCGACATTGCGCTTGAAGGCCGTGCCGAGAACACTGCGGCGATGAATATCTATCGCGGTGCCGGACGGCCGGAAGCGGCGATGCTGATGGAGCGGCTCGCCGATACCGCCGCGCGGGAGCTTGGCATTGATCCGGCCGAAATCAGGCGACGCAATCTGATTGCCGCCGATGCTTTCCCGTATGCTCTGCCGACGGGTGAGCGGCTCGATTCCGGCGATTATCCGCGGCTCCTGCAACTGGCGCGCAGCCAGTCTCATTATGACGATTTCGTGCGGATGCGCGCTGCGCGGCGCAAGGCGAGCGAGGTGTGCGGCATCGGTATCTGCGTTTACACTGAACCATGCGGGCAAGGCTGGGAAAGCGCCGAAGTCCGTCTCGATCCGAACGGTCAGATCGTTGCAGCCACAGGATCGAGCGCGCAGGGACAGGGCCGCGAAACGGCTTATGCGCAGATCGTGGCCGATGCTTTGCGCACGCGGCCGGAAGCGATTGCGGTGGCGCATGGCGACACCGCAACGACGCCGACTGGCATTGGTGCACTGGCAAGCCGCAGCACAGCGATCGGCGGCAGCGCGCTTCTGAAGGCAACCGAAGAGTTTCGCGAAAAAGCACGACGTTGCGCGGCGCGTCTGCTGCAAGCCGACATTGAGCAGGTCGAGTTGACGCCGGAGGGATTTGAAGTGCCGGTTCCGGTGCGCCGAAAATTGAGCTGGTACGATCTCGGCCGCATCGCTCATGCCGATGCCGAGATCGTTAACGATTTTGACAACGGGCTTCGTACGCATTGCGTGTATGAAAGCGAAGGCGAGGCCTGGAGCAGTGGCTGCTGCATTGCCACGGTGTCGATCGATGCCGAGACCGGCGTGCTGACGGTCGAAAAGATCGTCTGGATCGATGACGCCGGCGTCGTGGTCAATCCGATGCTGGTCGAAGGCCAGATGATGGGCGGTCTCGCGCAGGGCCTCGGCGAGGCGATGCTGGAGCGGATCGTCTATGACGAGGACGGGCAACTGGTGACCGCCTCTTTCATGGACTATGCCATGCCGCGCGCGGTACATATGCCGGAGCTTCAGTTCGGCAAGATCGAAACCCCGAGCCCCTTCAATGATCTCGGTGCGAAGGGGGTCGGCGAGGCTGGCAATGTTGGTGTGCCGGCGGCGATTGTGAATGCGGTGGTGGATGCGTTGTCGCCGTTCGGCGTGACGCACATGGATATGCCGCTGACCAGTGAAAAAATCTGGACAGCGATGCAGGCGGACAAGACCGAGTGATCGAAAAAGAGCAGTCGATCGAATACGGAATGACGAGGAAAGGAATGAGGCAATGAAATATTCAAGGAAAGACGCGAAGGCCTATTCACGCGCCAACATGAAGGGCGTCTGGGCGGCGGCGCTGACGCCCTTCACGCCCGACTACAAGATCGACGAGAAGGGCCTCGCCAGCAATCTGACGCATTGGCACAAGGATCTCGGCGTCGACGGCGTGTTCATTGCCGGCAAGCAGGGCGAGTTCTTCTCGATGTCGGTGCCCGAGCGCAAGCGCACCTTCGAGGTTGCGGCCGATGCGGCGAAGAAGGCAGGCTTCCAGACCATCATGTCATGCTCCGACCAGAACATGGACACCGTGATCGATCTTGCGAAACACGCCGAAGCGGTCGGCGCTGACTACATCGTCGTGCACGCGCCGATCCTGCATTTCTCCAAGGCGCAGGACGAGACCTTGTACGAGTATTACAAATATATCGGCGAGCAGGTGAATATCGGCATCGCCATGTGGAGCCATCCCGATAGCGGCTATCTGATGACGCCGGAGACCTGCGCGCGCATTGCCGACCTGCCGAATGTCGTCGCGATCAAGTACAGCGTGCCGCGCGACATGTACAAGAAGCTCACGGAACTTGCCGGCGACAAGATCCTCGTGTCGACCGCTTCGGAAGAAGAGTGGCTCGACAACATCCTCGAGCTGAACTGGCAGCTTTATCTGTGCTCCAATCCGCCCTTCCTGTTCCAGACCGCGGTCGACAAGCGCATGCGCGAATACACCGATCTCGCCTTCAAGGGCGATGCCGCCGGTGCGCGCAAGGTGCGTGACAGCCTCACCCCCGTGCGCGAAGCCTTCAAGAAATCGCGTCCGGCCGAGAAGCCGCATGCGCACGCAAAATATTGGCAGACATTGCTCGGCCAGGCAGCAGGGCCGGTGCGCCGTCCGCTGCTCGAATTGACTGACGCCGAGAAAGCGACTGTCCGCGCAGCACTCGCGGGTTCTGGCTTGAAACTTGCTAACGCCGAGAAGTCCTCGGCTGCGTGATGATATTCGTTGACGACGGGCTTTTCGCACAATGCGTGGAAAGCCCGATGGCCTGAGACAGGAGATAAGTGGTGAAGTTTAAATCTGTTGCGTGCGTGCTTGCGATGTTGGGTTTTGTGGCTCCCGCGGTGGCGCAGGAGCCGGTCAAGATCGGCTTCATCACCACGTTGTCCGGTCCCGGCGGTTATCTCGGTCAGGACATCCGCGATGCCTTCCAGCTCGCGATCAAGGCCGAAGGCGGCAAGCTCGGCGGCGTTCCGGTGCAACTCGTTGTCGAAGACGACGGCTTGAAACCCGGTCAGGCGAAACAGATCGCCGAACGCATGATGAAGACGGACGGCATCAAGCTGTTCACCGGCACGGTGTTCTCCAATGTCGCGAGCGCTGTGGTGCCCGACATTGTCGATAACGGCGCGCTGTTCGTCAGCCCGAATGCCGGTCCCTCCAATCTCGCCGGCAAGGAATGCCACAAGAATTACTTCGTGATGTCCTGGCTGACCGACACGATGCAGGGCAGCGCCGGTCAGAATGCAACTTCGCTTGGCTATAAGCGCGCCTTTGTGCTGGCGCCGAATTACACCGCCGGCAAGGACGCGATCGAAGGCTTCAAGCGTTTCTTCAAGGGCCAGGTCATCGGCGAAGTCTATACGCGCCTCGACCAGACCGATTACGCCGCTGAGATGGCGCAGATTCGCGCCGCCAAGCCAGATGTGGTGTTCCACTTCCATCCGGGTGGTCTGGGCATCGCCTTCATGCGCCAGTATCAGCAGGCTGGATTGGTCGGCGCCATTCCGATGGTGCTGGCCGAGCCGTCGATGGATCACGTGCTGCTGAAGACCATCGGCGAGGGTTCGCTCGGCACCGATGTGTCCGGCGCCTGGAACACCGATCTCGACAATCCGGTGAACAAGGCTTTTGTCGAAGCCTTCACCAAGGCCTATGGCCGCACGCCGACGATGTATGCGGCGCAGGGCTACGACACGGCGATCGCGATTGCGTCCGCGCTCAAGGCCGTGAATGGCAAGGTCGATAATGTCGAAGGCTTCCGTCAGGCGATGCTGAAAGCGGATTTCCAGACGACGCGCGGCGCGTTCAAATTCGGCAAGAACCAGCATCCGGTGCAGGACTGGTACGCCATGAAGGTGGAGAAGGATGCATCCGGCAATATCGTGCTCAAGACGCGCGAGAAGATCCTGACCGCGTACGGCGATCCTTACGCTGCGGATTGCAAGCTGTGATGCAAACGGCGGCGAATGTCGTGACGAAGCTGATGGATGCCAATCGCGATCGGATCGACATCGGATCGGCGGTCATTCACCGGCTGGCCGATATGGAAGATGTCACCTGGCCGGCGGCGGCCGTGTTTCGCGACCTGCCACCATCGGTCCTGCAACGAGCGGCGGAAACCTACCCGACAGCCATCGATGCCGCCGCCAATGCGCTGAAGCTGACGTTCAATTCCTACATCATCAAGACGCCGGATTATCTGTGTCTGATCGATGCGGGCCTCGGCAATAACAAGGAGCGGCTGGACCGGCCGCTCTGGCATCGGCGCAATGGCGATTTTCTCGAACGTCTCAAGGCGCTGGGATATGCGCCGGAGCAATTCGACATCGTCATCAACACGCATCTTCATGCCGATCATGTCGGCTGGAACACCGTGATGACCGACGGCGCATGGGTGCCGACGTTCCGCAATGCGCGCTACATCGTGCCGGCGATCGAGCTCGCCAACGGCGAGGCGCGCTACCAAACCGACAGCAACGCGCTGCATGGCGCGTTCGCCGACAGCGTTCAGCCGATCATCGCCGCCGGCCGTTATCGGGCGGTCGATCTGCCCTGTGAAATCGCGCCCGGTTTGTGGCTCGAACCGGCGCCGGGGCACACACTGGGTATGGCAACAGTCAGGCTGCGTGGCGAAAGCCGTGATGTCCTGTTTTTGGCGGATGCCATTCACAGTCCGATGCAGCTTGCGACGCCCGATCTCACGTCGAATTTCTGCGTCGATCCGGCGCAGTCGCGTGCAACGCGCCACAGATTGCTTGACGCGTGCGCTGGGACGAACACAATCGTTGCGACGTATCATTTTCCGCCGCCAGTCTTTGGGCATATTGTGCGATCGGGATCGGGATACTCATTCGAGCCCATAACCTGATGCGAGACGCGCGATCTTGAGGGTTCGGAATGTGTCAACAGGAGATTTTATCGTGAGACTTACGAAATTCGGATTGGGAATGGCTCTTTCGGCCGTGCTGGCGACAACGGCATGGGCGCAGCAGCCGGTGAAAATCGGTTTGATCACTACATTGTCCGGACCCGGCGGCTATATCGGCGCTGACATGCGCGATGCATTCCAGCTTGCCATCGATATGGAAGGCGGCAAGCTTGGCGGCGTGCCGGTTCAGCTCGTTGTCGAAGACGACGGCTTCAAGCCGGGGCAGGGCAAGCAGATCGCCGATCGCATGATGAAGACGGACGGCATCAGGCTGTTCACCGGCATCATCTTTTCCAACATCGCCGGCGCGACTGTTCCGGACATCGTCGATGGCGGCGGCATTTATGTGAGTCCGAATGCAGGCCCCTCGAATTTCGCCGGCAAGGAATGCCACAAGAACTATTATGTCGTCTCCTGGCAGAACGACACGCTGCATGAAAGCGCTGGCCAGAACGCCAACCTCCTTGGCTTCAAGAAGGTGTTCATCCTCGCGCCGAACTATCAGGCGGGTAAAGATGCGCTCGCGGGCTTCAAGCGCTTTTTCAAGGGCGAGATCGCCGGCGAGATCTATACGCGTCTCGATCAGACAGACTATGCGCCGGAAATGGCGCAGATCCGGGCGGCAAAGCCTGATGCCGTCTATCACTTCCATCCGGGCGGTCTCGGTATCGCGTTCACGCGCCAGTATCAGCAGGCCGGTCTACTCGGCACCATTCCGATGGTTGTCGCTGCACCGTCCGTCGATGCGACTCTCCTGAAGGCTGTCGGCGACGCTGCGGTCGGCATCAACGGCACCACGCATTGGAACACCGACTTCGACAATCCGGCCAACAAGAAGTTCATGGAGGCTTGGACCAAGAAATACGGCGCCGACCGTCTGCCGACCTATTATGCCGGTCAGGGCTATGACACGGCTTTAGCCATCGGCGCTGCGCTGAAAGGCTCGGGCGGGGATGTGAAAGATACCGAGAAGTTCCGTCAGGCCATGCTGAAAGCGGACTTCCAGGCCGTGCGCGGCGCCTTCAAGTTCGACAAAAACCAGCATCCAATTCAGGACTGGTATGCGACGAAAGTTGAAAAAGGCCCCGATGGCAAGCCGGTGATCAAGACCGGTGCGAAAGTCTTTTCCATGCAGGGTGACGTTTACGCTAAAGACTGCAAGATGTAGTCGCGTGGTCGGCCGGAGGGCTTAAAGCCTTCCGGCCTCCATCAGTTGAGGGGATCGTTGCCATTATGATGTGTTGCCTGCGATGACGCTTGCGCTTGAGCAGCTCCTGAACGGTTTTCAGTTCGGCATCATGCTGTTCCTGCTGGCGGCGGGACTGACGCTCATTTTCGGCATCATGAACGTGATCAATCTCGCGCACGGATGCCTTTATATGATCGGCGCCTATGCGGCCGCTCTTGTGGCAGCGCGAACGGGTTCGTTCCTGCTGGCGATCCCGGCAGGCCTCGTGGCCGCAGGCATGGCGGGGCTGATCATCGAGTTTCTGGTGATCCGCAAGCTGTATGACCGCGATCACCTGCAGCAGGTGCTGGCGACGTTCGGGCTGATCCTGTTCATCAACGAAGGCGTGACGATGCTGTTCGGCCGCACGCCGCTGTTCGTATCCATTCCACCGGCTTTGTCGGGATCAATCGAGATCATTCCCGGCATTCCCTATCCGACTTATCGCATCGCTATCATGGTGGTCGGATTGCTCGTGGCCGGTGGCCTCTATCTTTTGGTCAACAAGACACGGATCGGCATGCTGGTGCGCGCCGGCTCGACGCATCGCGAGATGGTGCGCGCGCTCGGCGTCGATATCCGCTTACTCTATACAATCGTGTTCGCACTCGGCGCATTGCTTGCGGGTCTTGCCGGCCTGATGGCCGGGCCGCTTTTGGCTGTGCAGGTCGGAATGGGCGAACAGATCCTCATTCTGACTTTCGTTGTCGTGGTGATCGGCGGCTTAGGTTCAATCCGCGGCGCCTTCTACGGTGCGCTGATCGTCGGTCTCACCGACACGATGTTGCGGGCGTTCCTGCCGGGCTTTTTCAAAACCTTCATGAATGCGTCCGAAGCCGATGCGCTGGGCGCCGGATTGTCGTCGATGGGCATCTATCTCGTGATGGCGCTTGTGCTCCTGATCCGGCCGCAGGGGCTGTTCCATGCTCAAGGTTGACGAGACATACATCGCGCAGACCAAGGCCGAACCGCGCCGCCGCTCATGGTGGCCGGTCGCAGGAACGATCGTTTTCATCCTGTGCGCGGCGGCCTTTCCGTTTCTGGCCAAGGCGATCGGCGATCCCTCGCTGGTCGGCCTTGTTACACGCATCGCGATCTATGCGATCGCGGCAGCGAGCCTCAATCTCATCCTCGGCTATGGCGGCCTCGTCAGCTTCGGTCACGCGGCCTATTTCGGCGTCGGCGGTTACGTCGTTGGCATTCTCTACAATCACTACATCTCCGGCGATCCGTTCTGGGGCTTTATCCCCGGCACCAACCAGCTGCTGATCACGATTCCGGCGGCGATCATTATCAGCGGATTGTTTGCGCTGGTGCTGGGCGCGCTGTCGCTGCGCACCAGCGGCGTGCCATTCATCATGATCACGCTCGCCTTCGCGCAGATGCTGTATTTCCTGTTCGTGTCGCTGAAGGCCTATGGCGGCGATGACGGGCTGATCGTGCGCCGCCGCAATGTGTTGTTCGACCTCCCTATGGCCGACGACACGACATTCTATTACGTGACGATCGGAATCGCCGTTCTCTACTTCATCGTGTTCGCCAAACTGGTGCGCTCGCAATTCGGCATCGTGCTCGGCGGCATCCGCCAGAATGAACGCCGCATGGCCGCGATCGGCATCTCGACCTATCAATACAAGCTGGTCGCGTTCGTCATTGCCGGCATGGGCGCCGGCCTCGCCGGTGCGCTGATGGCGAATTACTCGAAATTCGTCAGCCCCGACATGCTGCACTGGACCAAGTCCGGCGACCTGATGATCATGATCATCATCGGCGGCACCGGCACATTGCTGGGTCCGGTGCTCGGCGCCGCGGCGCTGATCGGCCTTGAGACCTATCTCACGTCCTGGACCGAGCACTGGAAGTTTTTCTTAGGTCCGATTCTGATCCTGATCGTGTTGTTCTCGTCGGGCGGGCTGACATCGGTGTTCTCGGGATGGAGCCGCAAACGTGAGTGAACCGTTGCTCCGTGTTGACGGCCTCGTAAAACGCTTCGGCGGGCTCGTGGCCACCAACAATCTGTCGCTCGATGTGGCGGAAGGCGAGTTGCACGCACTGATCGGTCCGAACGGCGCCGGCAAGACCACATTCATCTCGCAGCTTGCGGGCGAGCTCCGCCAGGACCAGGGCACGATCCAGTTCGACGGCAAGGAGATCACGCCCTGGAAGACGCCAGTGCGCGTGCAGCACGGTCTCGCGCGGTCGTTCCAGATCACGCAATTGCTGCCCGATTACACGGCGCTCGATAACGTCGCTATTGCCGTGCAGGCGCGGCGCGGCCACAGCTATCATTTCTGGAAGGACGCGCACAGTGTCACTGACATTCGCGACGATGCGCGCCGCCAGCTCGATCGCGTCGGTCTTGGCGCGCGCGCCGACACGCCAGTCAGCGAATTGTCGCATGGCGAACAGAAGCAGCTTGAACTCGCGATCGCGCTGGCGACTTCGCCGCGCATGCTGCTGCTCGACGAACCGATGGCGGGGCTCGGCACCGCCGAATGCACGCGCATGATCGAACTCCTGAAAGTGCTGAAGACCGAGGTGACGATCCTTCTGGTCGAGCACGACATGGACGCTGTGTTCGCGCTGGCCGACCGCATTTCCGTGCTGGTCAATGGCGAGCGGATCGCGACCGGCAGCGTCGATGACATCCGCAACGACGAGGCCGTGCGCGTGGCCTATCTCGGCGAGGGTGACGCGTGATGCTGAAGGTGGAAGGTCTGCAGGCCAGCTACGGACGCAGCCAGGTGCTGTTCGATATCGACCTCGAAGTGGGCGAGGGCGAGATCGTTACGCTGCTCGGCCGCAACGGCATGGGCAAGACCACGACGATCCGTTCAGTCATGGGCCTGACACCGCCGGGGGGCGGCAGCGTCGCCTTTGCCGGACAGCCGATCGCCGGCCGCACACCCGAAGCGATTGCACGCGGCGGCATCGGCCTTGTGCCGGAGGGGCGGCAGGTTTTTCCACTGCTGACGGTGTTCGAAAATCTGGTCGCCACCGCCTCCAACCGGCTGAAGCGCAAGAATCCCTGGACGCTGGAGGAGGTGTTCAAGCTGTTCCCGCGCCTGAAAGAGCGCCGCAATCAATATGCCCGGACGCTGTCCGGCGGCGAGCAGCAGATGCTGGCGGTCGGCCGGGCGCTGATGACCAATCCGCAATTGTTGATCCTCGACGAGGCGACGGAGGGTCTCGCGCCGGTAATCCGCGCCGAAATCTGGAGCTGCATCTCGCTTCTGAAATCGCGCGGGCAATCGATCCTGATCGTCGACAAGAACCTGTCGGTGCTGAAACGCATCGCCGACAAGCATTTCGTCATCGAGAAGGGCCGGACCGTGTGGCGCGGCACGAGCGCGGACATGGACCGCGATGCCGCACTGGTGCACCGCTACGTGACGGTCTGAAGCATCACACGAAAGATACGGCGCGCGTCTTGAAATTTTGGCTGGATTGGTCTTCACCTGCGGCATGAATGTGCATCAGTCGCTTACGGTGCCGGCGCCGCGTGAAGCCGTCGATCTTGTCATGAGGGATGGCGCCGTGATCCGACTGCGCCGCTACGGGCAGGCGGGCGCGACGCGTCTTGTGCTCAGCCATGGCAATGGTCTTGCCATCAATGCCTATCTGCCGTTCTGGCTGCCGCTGACGGATACTTACGATGTCGTGCTGTTCGACATCCGCAATCACGGCGAGAACATGCTCCATGATCCGGATGCGCATCGCTGGGAGAGTTTCTACGACGATTACGAGGAGATCTTTCACGGCATCAAAGCGCATTTCGGCGAGGCGCGCACAATCGGCGCGTTTCATTCTCTTTCGTCCATTGCGGCGCTGGAACACACATTGCGGCGTGGCAAGCGCTGGGACGGCCTGTGTCTGTTCGATCCGCCGATCCTGCCGCGCGAAGGTCATCCGCTCTATGCGATGCAGCTTGCGAATATGGAAGAGCATTCCGCCCGCGCGCTGCGGCGGCAGAGCACATTCGATTCCCCGGAGCAGCTTGCCAGCCAGTTTCGTCGCCGCTCGTCCTTCGGCCGCTGGGTGCCAGGCGCTGCGGCTCTGCTGGCGCGGCACACGTTGCGCCCGACGGATGATGGGCGCTGGAGCTTGTGCTGTCCGCCCGAGCTTGAGGCGCGGATCTTCCGCGACAATGTCGATCCGACGCAATACACGCGCCTGAAGGACGTGCCGGTGCCATTCATGATCATCGCCGGCGATCCGAATTCGCCGCATGCAAGCCCCGCGGCCTTCACCGCCAGGGCGGCGCATGGGGAAATGGGCATCGATTATGCGATGGTGCCGAACACCACGCACTTCCTGCAACTGGAAGAACCGCAGGCCTGCCGCGATCTGGTGATCGATTTTATGCGCCGACACGGGCTCGACTGAGCGCACCCGCTTTCAATCAGCGCGGCGTTGTCGCCTTGGCAGTGCGTGTCATGTTCTGTGCGCAGAATTTATCGACCGCCTCGGTCACGGCGCCGGCAATCTGCAGCTGGTGCTCTTCTTTCCCCATCAGCAATTCCTCGTCGCGATTGACGATGGAGGCGGCTTCCAGCAGCACGGCCGGCGTCTGCGGGGTTCGAAGGATTACGAGCTGGTCGAAGCGATAGACGCCGTTCTCCGCATCAAGCAGCATGCGCCGCCGCGAACCCATGAAGCTTTCCGTATAGTGCGGCGTGTATTGCATCCCGCGCGCCTTTAGCCGCCCGCCGAGCAATTGTGCGAAGGCGAGGCTTCGCTGATAGTTCACATTGTCCTTCGAAACGAAGATCGAGTGGCCCTTGAAGCGGTCGCTGTATTCGAGATCCTTACCCTCGTAATTCCATTTCGACTTGAAGACCTGTGGGACGGAATCGTGATGGATCGACAGCAACAGATCCGCCGACATCGCGTTCGCTTGCGAAACCCTGCGCACAAGGCTTGGGATGGCCTCGCCGGTGCCGAGCAGCAGCGTGGTGCGGACAAAGCCTGCCTCTTCAAGCTTGTGCTTGATGACGTTCGCGAGACGCAGATTGAAATTATATTCGGTGTCGCCGCGTGCGCTGATCGCGCCCGGGATTTCCGGGGTATGACCGACATCGAGAATCAGGTGGAACTTGCTGGCGTCGCATTGCGGCGCAGGAGGCGTGGTTTTTGGCTGGGCGTTCGCCGGCGCGGCGCAGACAGCCGACACCAGCAGCGCAACGGCGTGGAAGCGTAAACGCCGAACAAAATCGCTATTTGTGATCATGAATGATGGAATCTAATCGGTAAGACAGCCCCGTCTGCCATCGGGCAATCTAGGGTCCAAAGTCGCTCCACGGCAAGCCGTTGCCGCGCGTTTATGTCATTTCTGAGCCGGGAAGTACCGCGGGAGGGTATAGGAATTTATACCAAGTCGCTGGCGTTGATCTTCCGTCACGCCACCAAGAATCGCTTAAACTTTGCCCGCGATAATCGAAGCATCTTGCAAAGCATCTTGCCGCACGAACCACCCATGGCCTTTGTTTATGTCCTTGGCTGCTCCACGCCGCGTGGTCCGATCTCCTATGTCGGCTGGACCCTCGATATCGAGCGGCGGCTGAAACAGCATAATGCCGGCACCGGTGCGCGCACGACGCGAGGCAGGGCATGGGCGCTGCTGCATTCGGAAAGCTTCGAGACGCGTGAGGATGCAATGAGCCGCGAATGGCACCTCAAGCGTGACCGCAGGTTTCGCAAGGAATTGCTGACCGCTTTTGCCGCGGCTACTCCGCAGCAGCGCCTGGGAAAGCGTGTTCGATGAGCCGCTGCTGCACCGAATTCAGGTGCAGCCGCATCGTCTGTTCGGCCAGCGCGGCGTTGCGTTCGGCGATGGCGAGCACGATCTTGCGGTGGTCGGCCGCATAAGCGGCCTGATTGTTGATGCAATGGGCGGTCTCGCGTCCGTGCCGCCATGTGCCTTCCAGCGCCGTTTCCAGCATCGCATCGAAAATCGCGATCAGGAGCGGATTGCGCGCGGCGGCTGAAACGCGCCGGTGGAAGGCAGCATCGGCTTTCTCATAGGAGAGGGGATCTTTCGCATCGCGGCTGGCGTCGGCGGCTTCGAACAGGCGATCGATATCGCCTTTGGTCGCACGCAAGGCGGCAAGCCGCGCCTGCATCGGCTCGATGGCGAGCCGCGCTTCGAGCGTATCGACCGGATTGGTGAGACGCGACATTTCGTGGACGAGCGTTTCCTGCGCGTGCCGTGCGTCGGTCGCGAATGTGCCGCGGCCATGCTGTCGGCTGATGCGGCCTTCCGCTTCAAGCAATCCAAGCGCTTGCCGGAGCACGCGCCGGCTGACGCCCAGCGTTTCCGACAATTCGCGTTCCGACGGCAGACGGCCGGCGCCTAGCCGTCCGGGCCCGCTGAGACGGCCGCCATCGATGATCGCGCGGATGCGCTCTGCTGCATCGCGATAATGCAGCTTCGAGTCAGCGTGCGTTCCTGCATCGTTGCGTGTTGCCGTGCGCGCAACGGCGATGTCATGCGATGCCTGGGCCATGCGTTCCTCGTTCGTCAACGCAAAGACGCAGCGAAATTTGCCGCCGCCTTGGTCGTGGGATTGGATCATACCAATCCGTACCATTTCTGCCAACTGGTGCGAACAACGTGATTGACCGTCGAGGGGGCTTTGCTACGTTTTTGTGAACAAGCCCTGTCCATTTGGCGGAGACACAGATCATGAATGCGCCTGGCAACGTCCATCGCCTGCCGAACCGCGAGACCGCTCTGAAGTCGATGTATGATCAGATTTCAGCCAAAAGCATGTTCCCTTTCTGGGCACAATCGACCGACGTCACCAATGACGAGATCAAGCAGCTCATGGGTGGCAAGAAGGCCATCCCGTATCTGTGGCGCTGCGCGGAAGACATCGAACCAATCCTGAACCAGGCGGTCGAATTGATCACGATGGACGATTCCGAGCGCCGCTCGCTGGTCCTCGTCAATCCCGGCCTGGCGCCCAAGCGGGCGACGGTTTCGACGATGTACACCGCCTATCGTCTGAACGACGCCAACGAGATCATGCCGCCGCACAAGCACTCGCCAAGCGCGATCCGCTTCGGCCTGAAGGGCAAGGGCAATTTCACCGGCGTCGACGGCGAGGACGTGGTGTTCGGCCCTGGCGATATGGTGCTGACCCCGAACGACACCTGGCACAACCACGGCACCGTCGGCGGCGAGCAGGCGCTCAATCTCTCCGTGCTCGATTTCCCGCTGGTTGAGACCCTCAATGCCGTTCACTTCGACCACAACTACATGGAAGAAGAAAATGGCGTGATGGTGAAAAAGAAGCAGCAGACGCCGCGCTTCACCTCCGATTATTCGCAGCGCATCTACGGCTATGGCGGTCTGATGCCGCGTTTCGCCAGCAAGGAAAAGCGCGGCGCGGGCTTCTCCTCGCCGATGTTCGTCTACCGCTGGGACATGATGCGCGAATTGCTCGAGCGTCATAAGGACTGGGACGGCGATCCATACGAAGCCTTGATGGTCGAATATATCGACCCGACCTCGGGTGGGCCGGTGTTCAAGACCATCACCTTCTTCGCGCAGATGCTGCGCCCCGGCGAGCGCACGCGGCCGATCCGGCAGACCGGCAATCTTCTCGTTGCGCCGTTCGAAGGGCGCGGTCACTCGATCATCGACGGCGAGCGCTTCGACTGGAAGGAATTCGACACGCTGGCCGTGCCGGGCGGCACCTGGTGCGAACACGTCAACGACTCGGACAAGGATCCGGTGTTCCTGTTTGTCGCCAGCGACGAGCCGACCCTGAAGAAGCTCGACTTGTTCAAGAAGTGGGGTCGTGACAAGAACGACGAAATCGTTCAACTGGCTTGATGGCTGTCGTCATACAGCCCCGCTGGTAGGCGGGGCTGTTCCGTTGTTTGGCGCGAGGACGCTCGCGCCTGTTGCCAATAGGTGAAGTAGTGCTGTCGCGTTCGAATACGACACTGGTTTCGCATTTCGATTGTCCGGGCGGCGGGCAGGTGTGGGTCGAAGGCACGACGATGTATGTCGGGCACCAGCGCCCGACCAGCGGCACGACCATTGTCGATGTGTCGGACCCGGCCAATCCGCGGCATCTTGCGACCATCGAGGTTCCGGAAGGCTGGCATTCGCACAAGGTGCGGGTGTCGAACGGCATCATGGTCGTCAATCATGAGAAATTCGGCAAAGCCGGGCCGGATGAATTTGGCGGCGGCATTGCCATCTACGATGTGTCGAAGCCGAGCGATCCGAAGCTGATCACCAAATGGCTGACCAAGGGGGGTGGCGTTCACCGCTTCGATTTCGACGGCCGCTACGCTTACATCTCGCCGACCGCCGAAGGTTATGTCGGCAACATCGTCATGATCCTCGATCTGATCGATCCGGCGAAGCCGCAGGAAGTCGGCCGCTGGTGGATTCCAGGCCAATGGGTCGGCGGCGGCGAGCAATATCCATGGGATAACTGGGTGCCGCCGCGCTGCCATCACCCGCTGCGCGTCGGCGATCGGCTCTATGTCAGCTACTGGCATCACGGCTTCTTCATTCTCGACATTTCCGACATGTCGAAGCCGAAGGCGATTTCGGGCGTGAACACGAGCCCGGTTTATCCGCACCCGACGCACACCTGCCTGCGCATGCCGCAGAAGCTGCATGGCCGTGACATTCTCATTGTCGCCGATGAAGACGTGGCCAAGCTGTGGCCGGCGGCGCCGTCCTTCACCTGGGTCTATGACATCACCAACGAGCAGATGCCGGTATCGATCGCGACATGGCAAGTGCCGGGTCTCGATCCCGATGGCGCGCCGCAGGAGCCGATGACCGGCTGCCATCAGCCGTCCGAGCGTTTCCACGGCACAGTCGTTCCGTTCGCCTGGTTCGCGCAGGGCCTGCGCCTTGTGGATTTCGCCGATCCGTTCAATCCGCGCGAGGTCGGGCATTATCTGCCGGAGCCGGCGGCGGGCGCGGCGCGTCCGTCGTCGAACGACGTCACGACCGACGCGCGCGGCCACATCTATCTCGTCGATCGCGTCAACGGCGTCGACATCATCGAAACCAGCGCATTTTCCTAGAAGAGCCTGACCATGGACGACGTAACCAAGACCAAGCGTGCGGACGTTTACCCGATCGGCAAGAAGAACCCGAATTTGCCGTTCCATCCCGCCGTTCGTGCCGGCGATTACATCTTCGTATCGGGGCAGGTGGCCAAGGATGCCGACAACAACATGATCGAAGGTTCGATCGAGGTGGAAACCCGCGCGACCATCGAAACCATCGAACGCATTCTCGCGCATGAGGGCGCGACCCTCGCCGATGTCGTTCGGGCCACGACCTATTTGCAGGACACGCGCGATTTCGGGCGCTACAACAAGGTGTTCGGCGAAATGTTCAAGGATGCGATCCTCGCCCGCACGACCGTCGAGGCGCGTGCGGTGATCAACACCAAGATCGAAATCGATTGCATTGCCTATAAACCGTTGAACAAGTAAGTGCGCCGCGACCGGGCGCGACACTGAAGGAGACCGACATCGTGATTAAATTGCTTGGCCGTTCGACCTCCGGCAACGTCCAGAAAGTTCTCTTCATGCTGGAAGAGATCGGCGTGAAATACACGCGCGAGGACTATGGCCGTCAGTTCAACAATACGACCACGCCGGAATACAAGAAGCTCAATCCGAACAGCAAGGTGCCGACGCTGATCGATGGCGAAACGGTGATCTGGGAATCCAACACGATCCTGCGCTATCTCGCCGCCCTGCATAAACCTGAGCTGACCGGCGCATCGCCGGCCGAGAAGACCCATGTCGAGCGCTGGATGGACTGGCTGCTCGCTTCGCTCAACACGCCGTATGTCGCTGTGTTCAAGGACGCGAAGAAGGAGGCCGCCGAACGCTCGGCCGATTTCGCCGCGCAAAGCGCCGATCTCGTCGCGCAACTGAAGATCCTGGAAGGCCACATTGCCGGAAAGTCCTATTTCGCGCTCGACAAGCTGACGCTCGCCGACATCGCGCTGGCGCCGATCGTCAAGCGCTGCCTCGGCTTCCCGATCGAACGGCCGGATCTGCCGGAACTGACCCGCTGGCAGCAATCAATCGACGCGCGGCCGGCTTTCGCCGTTGCCACCGGTGCAAAACCGAGCGCGCTCAACACGGCGGCATGATGCACGAAGACCGGCGGCGCCATGGCTTTTGAAGACAAATTCGAGACGCCGCCGGCCGCCGGCACTTCACACGTGTCGCGCATCGCCGTATCGGCGGTGCGCCTCCTTCTCGGTCTGGTTCTTATCGGGCTGGTGCTTCTCAATGTCGTCAATGCGCTGGCCCGGGCGACCGGGATCGTGGTGATCGGTGTCGACGAGGTGCTGGTCTTCGGCATGATCTGGATGGTGATGCTCGGCATGTTGCTGGTCACCGCCGATCGTGGCCACATCGCGCTGGAATTGCTGGCGACGCGCGTTGGCTCCCGGACTGCGCATGTGTTTTCGATCGTCACGCATACGGTGATGGCGGCATCCTGTGCCTATGCGGCTTATCAGTCGTTCCTGTTCGTGCAACGGGTGAATGCAGCTGGGCAGACCAGCATGGCGCTCGGCATGCCGATGCTGATCCCGCATTCGGCGTTGGTCGTCGGATTTGGCGGCACGGCATTGATTGCTGCGCTGCTGGTGATCAGCGATATTCAGGCGCTGATGTCGCAACCGCGATTGAAGGCAGCGCCATGATCTGGACCCTTGGCGCTGTTCCTGTCTCGCTGCTGGTGATCGGCACACCGATCTTCGCGCTGCTGCTCACAGGCGCTGTTCTCACCTTCATCTTCTATCTCACCGTTCCGTCGATCGCGCTGCACCAGATCATGTTCGGCGGTCTGGAGAATTATGCGCTGCTGGCGATTCCGTTCTTCATTTTCGCCGGCGAGTTGATGGGGGCAGCCGGCATCGCCGACAAGCTGATCGTCTGGGTGCTGGCGCTGATCGGCCGCATGCCCGGCAGTCTCGGCGTTGCGACGGTCGGCGCTTCGACTTTGATCGGCGCGATTTCCGGCGCCAGTGTCGCGACTGTCGCCGCCGTCGGCAAATCGCTTTATCCGGGCCTGATCCGTGACGGTTACGGGCCGCGGTTCGCGTCAGGCCTTGTCAGTTCCAGCGGCGCGATCGATATCCTGATCCCGCCGAGCATTGCCATGATCCTTTACGGCGCGGCGGCGGAGCAATCGATCCCGAAGCTGTTTGTCGCCGGTATTCTGCCGGGGATGCTCCTTGCATTGATGATGGCCGGCTTCGTTGTTGTTCGGGCGTTGCAGATGAACATCCCGCGCTCGGGGCGTTTCAATCTGCGGGAATTCCTCGCCACCACCTGGGGTGCGGCGCCAGCCCTGTTCATGCCGGTCTTCGTGCTGGCCAGCATCTATCTCGGTTTTGCATCGCCGACGGAGGCGGGCGGCTTCGCCTGTCTCTATGCGATGATTGTCGGACTTTACGTCTATCGCACGATGTCATGGAATGATGTGCTGGAGGCGGCGGCCCGCTCGGCGATGCTGACCGCGCAGATCCTCGTCATCGTCTGCACGGCCGCGTTATTCTCGTGGATCCTGACCATCAGCGGCATCCCGCAGGGTCTGACCAATTGGCTTCAGTCGCTCAACCTGGAGTCATGGGCGTTCCTGATGGCGATCAATGTCGGTCTCCTGATCGTCGGCTGTTTCCTCGATCCGACATCGGCCATTCTGGTGCTGACACCATTATTGATGCCGCTGGTGAAGACGGTCGGCATCGATCCGATCCATTTCGGAATCGTGATGACGGCGAATCTCGCCATCGGCATGTTCACGCCGCCATTCGGATTGAACATCTTTGTGGCACGGTCCGTGCTTGGCGTGCCGCTCGAGACCATCTATCGCGGCGTTCTGCCGTTCGCTGTCGTGCAGATCACGGCGCTTTTGATCATTACGTACTGGCCGGAACTATCGCTTATTCTGACGCGGGCACTTTGACATCTGGGAGGTTATGATGAGCTTTACGCGACGTACCATGATTGCCGCCGCTATGACTGCGGCTTTTGTTGCTGCACCCTATGCAGCATCGGCGCAAACGGTGATGAAACTCGCCAGCGCGACCATCAATGACGGACAACACGAGTGGCAGAAGCTGTTCGCCGAGGCGTTGAAGAAACGCGTCGGAGACAAGGTGAAGACCGAGATCTATCCCGCCAGCCAGCTCGGTGCGATCCCGCGCATGGCGGAGGGTGTTTCGCTCGGCACCATCGAGGCCTTCATCACGCCGACCGCGTTCGTCACTAATCTCGATCCGCGTTTCCAGATTTTCGATGTGCCGGGCCTGTTCAAGTCGCCGGAGCATCAATACGCGGTCATCCAGGATCCGGCCTATCGCGATCATCTCGAAACCATGTTCCTCGACAAGGGTCTGCGGGTGATCGGCGCGATCTATAACAGCCCGACTGTGATCCTTTTGAAGAAGCCGGGCACGACGCTCGAAGCGATGAAGGGTATGAAGGTTCGCACCTTCGCATCGCCTTTGCAGGTCGAGCCGATGAAGTCGATCGGCGTTATTCCGACGCCGCTTGCCTTGTCGGAGGTGATTCCGCAGCTTCAATCCGGCGGCCTCGATGGCATGCTGGCGGGCATGCCGATTTTGACGGCGTTCAAGTATTACGACGTCGCCAAATATGTCACCGACCTCAATTTCTCGCAGATCCTGTCGGTCAATCTTGTGAACGAGGCTTGGTTCAAGGCGCAGCCGAAGGACGTGCAGGACGCGATCCGCGCCGCCGGCCGCGAAGCCGAGCAGCAGGCTTTCCCCTGGGTAATCGCCAACAACAAGAAGGCCAATGAAGCATGGCTCGCCAACAAGGGCGAAATCCTGAAGCTTCCGGAGCAGGAGCAGGAGACGATGATGAAGAACTTCGTCGCGCTCGGCACCAAGATCGTCGATGCCAATGCGGCGACAAAGAAGGAATTCGACGTGCTCAAGAAAGTCGTCGATGCCAAGGCACCGAAGTAACACTCTCACCGCTCATCCCCGCGAAAGCGGGGATCCAGTGTTTTCAATTCTGGGTCCCCGCCGGAGCCTGTCATCGGGCCGCGCTTTGCGCGGACCCGTTGGCGGGGACGAACGGACTTGGTGACAGAAAAAGATGGTCACATCCGAATTCGACTACGTCATCGTTGGCGCCGGTTCGGCTGGCTGCACACTCGCCAATCGCCTGACCGAAGATGCGAACAATCGCGTCCTCGTGCTCGAAGCCGGCGGCTGGGACAACGATTTCTGGCTCAAGCTTCCGCTCGGCTGGGGCAAGGTCTATGGCGAGCGCCGCCACGACTGGCATTACGACACCGAACCGGAAACGCATGCGGGCAACCGCAAGATGGAAGTCGCGCGCGGCAAGGTGATCGGTGGCTCGTCATCGACCAATGCGATGGCCTATGTGCGCGGCAATCGCGGCGATTTCGATCGCTGGGCGGATAACGGCGCGCGCGGCTGGTCCTACAAGGATGTGCTGCCTTACTTCAAGAAACAGGAAAGCTGGGAAGGTGGCGAGACCGAGTATCGCGGCGGCAGCGGTCCGCTGACCACGCGCCGCTCCCGCTATGCCGATCCGCTGGTGGACGCTTATTTCGAGGCGGCAGGGCAGGCGGGTCACCCATTCAACGAAGACTATAACGGCGCCGAACAATACGGCCTTGCACGGATGCAGGCGACCATTCGCAATGGCCGGCGCTGCAGTACGTCCGTCGCCTATCTCCGTCCGGCGTTGCCGCGCGGTAATCTTACTGTTGAGGTCAATGCGCAGTCGACGCGCGTTGTGTTCGAAAACAATCGCGCTGTCGGTGTCGAATATCGGCAGAACGGTGAGACCAAGATCGCGCGTGCCGCGAAGGAAGTTCTGCTCTGCGGCGGCACCATCAATTCGCCGCAGCTCCTGATGCTGTCCGGCATTGGCGCGCCGGAGGAGCTTGCCGCTTTCAATATCCCGGTCACCGTCGCGCTGCCCGGCGTCGGCAAGAATATGCAGGATCACGTCGCCGCCCTTGTGATCTATGGCCGCAACGGCGGCGGTCCGGTCCAGAAGAATCTGCGTCTCGACCGGCTTGCCTGGCAACTTGCGCAGGGAGCGCTGTTCGGCACGGGCTTCACCACGGATCTGCCCGGCGGCATCATCGGCTTTCTCAAGACGCAATATGCGAATGCGTTGCCGGATGCGCAGCTTCTGTTCATCGCTGGCCCGCTTGGCGCCGCACCGTATCTGCCGCCATTCAAGGCGGCGTTCGAAGACACCTTTGCGACGCGTATAGTGGTGCTGCGACCTGATAGCCGCGGGACGATCTCGCTCGCGTCCGCCGATCCGCTCGCGCATCCGCATATCCGGCACAACTTGTTGTCGGCCGGCAATGACTGGAATGTGCTGAAGGCGGCGGTTGCGCTTTTTGGTGACGTTGCCAACCAGCCCGCGCTCAAGCCGTTCATCTCGCGGCAGATTGCGCCGGGCGCGAATATCAAGACCGACGAGCAATTCGAAACCTTCATCCGCAACACGGTGGTGACAACGCATCATCCTTGCGGCACCTGCAAGATGGGCGCGGATGATGACGAAACGGCTGTTGTCGATTCAAACCTGCGCGTGCGGGGGGCGGAGAATTTGCGGGTCGTCGATGCATCGGTTTTCCCGGATATCATCGGCGCCAATATTAACGCTGCGACAATCATGATCGCCGAGCGGGCGGCGGATTTGATCCGGGGGCAGGCGTAGCTGTTATTCCCGCGGCGCCTGCGGCGTGCCGTCGCCCCGGAATGACCGGGCCGCCCAAAAATACCGCTTGCTTGAACTCCGGTCTTTCGTCATTATCTGTCTTTGAAGCCACTCGCCCGGCACCCGCTGGAGAGGGCTTTTTGCTTTTGTGGGGCAAGGTCATGTCCACGAATAGAGACGGTCATATCCGTCTGACGTCGCACCCGGGTCATCGCACACCGGGACGTTTCCCGATCCGCTGGGGCGCTCCAACGGCGCGCGAACGCGGGCCAGTCATCGGCACAGTGAATGCAGGCCCGGACCGCAACGCCATTGGCGCGCATGGCGGTTCGTATGCTCTGTATCGGGCTTTAGCCGTATCGTCTGGCGCGCTCAACCCGATCGCGCGGCCGGATCTGCACGACACTTCGCCGGTGGTCGATATCGGACCGTTCCCGCAATGGGGCGAAGCCAAGAGCATCGTCTCGCTCGATCCCTGGGGCCACCGCGTCGCCGAGGATTTCAAGACCGAGATCGCCGAGGGCATCGATATCCGTCCGACCATCGCCATCACCAAGGCGCGGCTGACGGTGCCGGAATTCGACACCGTCGTCGGCAAGGGCCTTTTGAAAGTCGATGGCGACATCGTCCATGAATCCGGCGACGTTGCCGTCACCAAGGCGGCGATCGACCCGGTCTGGTATCTGCCCGGCATTGCCGAGCGCTTCGATGTCAGCGAGGATAAGCTGCGCCGCACATTGTTCGAGCAGACCGGCGGCATGTATCCGGAGCTGGTCACGCGTCCCGACATCTCGGTCTTCCTGCCGCCGATCGGTGGCATGACGCTGTATATCTTCGGCGATCCGGCATCGCTC
Source organism: Pseudorhodoplanes sinuspersici (assembly GCF_002119765.1). NCBI lineage: Bacteria > Pseudomonadati > Pseudomonadota > Alphaproteobacteria > Hyphomicrobiales > Pseudorhodoplanes > Pseudorhodoplanes sinuspersici. Next base: position 5,599,187 of record NZ_CP021112.1, on the reverse strand, counting down.
GGCAATCCGAAGAAAACACTGGCTTGCCGCGTGCATGACGAATGCAACGGCTCGGACGTATTCGGCTCCGATATCTGCACTTGCCGGCCCTATCTCGTGCACGGCATCGCCGAATGTATCCGCGAGGCACAGAATGGTGGCGCAGGTCTCATCGTCTATAACCGCAAGGAAGGCCGCGCGCTCGGCGAGGTGACCAAGTTCCTCGTCTACAATGCGCGCAAGCGCCAGCCGGGCGGCGATCAGGCCGCGACCTATTTCGAACGCACCGAATGCGTCGCTGGTGTGCAGGACGCGCGCTTCCAGCAATTGATGCCGGATGTGCTGCACTGGCTCGGCATCACGCGCATCGACCGCTTCGTGTCCATGTCCAACATGAAATACGACGCGATCGTCGGCTCGGGGATCGATATCGTCGAGCGCATTCCGATCCCGGATGGACTGATCCCGGACGATGCGAAGGTCGAAATGGAAGCCAAGAAAGCCGCCGGTTATTTCACGCCGGAAGGTGCGCCGACGCCGGAAGAGCTGAAGGCGACGGTCGGCCGTAACCTTCGCGATTTCTGAGCGGCCTCATGCGATCCATCTCCGTTCATTCCCGCGCAAGCGGGAATCCAGTTCTTTTTTTAAGGCGATTGGTTGGGGCTCTGGGTCCCCGCTTTCGCGGGGACGAACGGGCATGACCAAGATCTCGGCTGCCGTCGATTCATTATTGTCCGCGAAAGCGGTGCGCGAACGGGCGCACGAGATGCTGGCGGCGGCGGAAGCGGGGCAGCTCTCGCATTTCACGCTGCACCTCGATCGCCTGGATGCCACCGCAGCGTTCGTCGCCAAGGTCATTCAGGAAAATTATCCATCGCTTGAAGTCCCGCTGCATGCGCGCTGGCGGCATTTCAAACTCGGCGGTGAAGATCTCTGGGCGCCGATCGACATCAAGACTCAATGGGCGGACAAAGCCGCGAGGGCGCGGGCTGCATTTGATCTCGCCATGGTTTCGGTGTTGCTCGATGCGGGGGCCGGACCGGACTGGCGTTATCGCGATGGCGCAACCGGTCTGCAGGTCGGCCGCTCCGAAGGCCTGGCGCTCGCCAGTCTGCGCATGTTCGAAACGGGTGCTTTTTCCGATGATGCCAAAGATCCGCTGCGTGCGGATGCAAAACGTCTCGCGGCCTTCACTGCGGACGATCTCGCCGTGGGATTTCAGGTACGCGACGGCAATCCGCTGACCGGTCTTGAGGGTCGGGCAGCGCTGATTGCACGGCTCGGGCAGGCGGCGCTCGACAATCCCGCCGTGTTTGCGATGCACGATCGCGCGCGGCCCGGCGGCTTGTTCGATGATGTTGCAGCCATTGCCGGCAGCGGCGCATCGCTGCCCGCGCCGCAGATCCTTCGCAGCGTGCTGCTTCATCTCGGGCCGATCTGGCCGGGCCGCATTTCGCTCGACGGCGTGTCGCTCGGCGATACCTGGCGGCATCCGGCGATCAAGCGAAGCGACGAAACCAACGGCCTGATCCCGTTCCACAAGCTGTCGCAATGGATGACCTACTCGCTGGTCGAGCCCTTGCAGGACGCGGGCGTGAAGGTCACCGATTTCGATGGACTGACCGGCCTTGCGGAATATCGCAACGGCGGCTTGTTCGTTGATGCCGGCGTCATCGCGCTGCGCGATCCCTCCGCCGCAACACGTGGCCATGAGCCCGGCTCCGAGCTCGTCGTCGAATGGCGCGCGTTGACAGTCGCGCTGCTCGACAAGATCGCGCTGCTGGTGCGTGACAAGCTTCATCTCGATGCTGCGCGTTTTCCGCTTGGTGCTGCGCTCGAGGGCGGCACATGGGCGGCGGGACGCCGCCTTGCCAACGAGAAGCGGCCGGGCGGTCCGCCGCCGATTCATGTTATCAGCGACGGCACGGTCTTTTGATAGTCATTGAGCATCGCTAATTTCGAGGATTGCCATGCGCGGCGTTACCATCGTCGATCATCCATTGGTGCAGCACAAGCTGACGCTGCTGCGCGACAAGAGCCGCTCGACCAAGGGCTTTCGCGAATTGTTCAGCGAGATCGGCACGCTGCTTTGCTATGAGGTCACGCGCGATCTGCCGCTGGAGATGACCGAGGTCGAGACGCCGTTCGCGACCATGCAATCGCCAAGACTCTCCGGCAAGAAGCTGGTGCTGGCGCCGATCGTGCGTGCAGGCATGGGATTTCTCGAAGGCATGCTCGAGCTCCTGCCGTCGGCGCGCGTTGCGCATATCGGTCTTTATCGCGATCCGCGCACGCTGGTAGCCGTCGAATATTTCTTCAAGGCGCCGGACGACATCGCCGAACGTCTCGTGCTGGTGCTGCATCCGATGCTGGCCACCGGCAACTCCGCCGTCGCCGCGCTCGACCGGCTGAAAGAAGCAGGCGCGAAGTCGCTCCGCATCGTTTGTCTCCTGGCAACGCCGCAAGGCATCGACAAGGTGCAGGGGCATCATCCCGACGTGCATATCTGGACCGCGGCGATCGACGAAGAACTCGATGCGTCGGGCTACATCGTTCCTGGCGTCGGCGATGTCGGCGACCGGATGTACGGGACCAAGTAGGCATCTGTTGGCCCATCAAACGCTTCGTTGACATAGCAATCACGCGGCCGCTACGTCCCGCTTCAAGACCGGGACAAGATGCATGAAGCTGCCGCTGGAAAATCTCGTCGTTGTCGAACTCGGCCATAGCGTCGCCGCTCCCGTTGCCGGGCTGATCCTCGCCGAACTCGGCGCGACGGTGGTGAAGGTCGAGAACCCGGACGGCGGCGATGATGCCCGCAACTGGGGCCCGCCGTTCCTGCACGGCGCCGCCGGAATGTTCCAGGCGATCAACCGCAACAAATGTTCGGTCGCGGCGGATCTGAAGGACGACGCGCAGCGCGAAACATTGCGACGCTATATCGTCGAGAAGGCTGATGTGGTGGTGCAGAACATGCGGCCAGGGCTGGTCGAGCGTTACGGCCTCGATGCTGCATCGTTGCGCAAGGACAAACCGGCGCTGGTCTATTGCAATCTGACAGCCTTCGGCGCCGACGGGCCGATGAAAAGCACGCCAGGCTACGATCCGCTGCTGCAGGCCTTCGGCGGCCTGATGAGTGTCACCGGCCACGAGGGTGCGGAGCCGGTGCGCACCGGGCCGTCGATCATCGATCAGGGCTCCGGCATGTGGGCGGTGATCGGCATCGTCACGGCATTGCTTCGCCGCAACCAGACGGGCGAGGGCTGCGAAGTGAACACCTCGCTGTTCGAAACCGCCTTGTCGTGGATGTGCATGCACACGGCGGCTTATCTTGCCTCCGGCCGCGTGCCGCGCCGCAGCGGCAGCGAGAATGGCGGCATGGCACCTTACAAGGCCTATGAAGCGAGCGACGGCTGGGTGGTGATCGCGGCCGCGAATGACAACCTGTTCCGGCGCTTCGCTGCAACGATCGGCCATCCCGAATGGGCCGACGATCCGGAGATGAACACCAACTCCAATCGCGTGCGAAACCGCGAGCGCGTCAATGCACTGGTTGCGGAGGTGATCCGCACCAAACCGCGTCAGCACTGGATCGATACATTGGCCGCCGTCTCCGTGCCATGCGCGCCGCTGCAATCGCTCGATGAAGTGTTGAACCATCCGCAGACCGAAGCGGTTGGCATGTTGCAACATTCGGCCGACGGCAAATTCCAGTTGATGGGGCTTCCGCTGCAATTCGACGGCGAGCGGCCGGACTTCCGCAAGAATCCGCCGGCGCTGGCGGAGGACAACGAATTGCTGTTTCCGCAAGGTCCGTCGCTGCGCTCTGCTAGCTGAGCCAAGCAAGCTGAGGGTTGGCGCAACAAGAAGGATAACAAACATGGACGCCATCAACGCCGGTGCAATGAACGTTTCCGTTCCATTAGGCGAAGATTATCCGGAGATCCGCGAGGGCGTGCGCGCCATCTGCAAGAAGTTTCCGTCGGAATACTGGCGCAAGCTCGAAGACAATGACGATTACGCCGAGGAATTCGTCAAGGAGCTGAGCGACGCAGGTTATCTCGCAGCCCAGATTCCCGAAGAATACGGCGGTTCGGGGCTGCCGCTGCGCGCGGGCTGCGCGATCCTGGAAGAGATCAACGCCAATGGCGGCCATGGCGGCGCCTGCCATGCGCAGATGTACATGATGGGCATGCTGCTGCGTCACGGCAACGAAGCGCAGAAGCAGAAATATCTTCCGGGCATCGCCGAAGGCAAGATCCGCTTTCAGGCCTTCGGCGTCACCGAGCCGACGACGGGCTCCGACACCACCAGGCTGAAGACGCGGGCCGAACGCAGGGGCGATAAATATATCGTCAACGGCCAGAAGATCTGGACCTCGCGCGCACACAAGTCCGACCTGATGACGCTATTGGTCCGCACCACGCCGGTCGATCAGGTCAAGAAGAGGACCGAAGGGTTGTCGGTGCTGCTGGTCGAAATGAAGGATGCCGTCGGCAAGGGCCTGACGATGCAGCGCATCGACACCATGATCAATCACCAGACCAACGAACTGTTCTTCGACAATCTCGAAGTGCCGGTCGAGAACCTGATCGGCGAGGAGGGGCAGGGCTTTCGCTATATCCTCACCGGCATGAATTCGGAGCGCATCGTCGCCGCCTCGCAATCGTCAGGCGATTGCCGCTTCTTCATCAACAAGGCGGTGGCCTATTCCAAGGAGCGTGAGGTGTTCGGCCGTCCGATCGGCCAGAACCAGGGCATCCAGTTTCCACTGGCGCGCTGCTATGCCGAATGGAAGGCGGCCGATTTGATGATCCGCGCGGCTGCTGCCCTGTTCGAAGCCGGCAAACCGTGTGGTGAGGAAGCCAATATGGCCAAGCTCCTCGCCAGCGAGGCGGCCTGGCACGCCGCCGAAGCCTGCATGCAGACCCATGGCGGCTTTGCCGCGGCGCGCGAATTCGATGTCGAACGCAAATGGCGCGAGGCGCGTATTTCGACGATTGCGCCGATCTCGACCAACCTCATCCTGGCCTATATCGGCCAGAACGTGCTGGGGATGCCGCGGTCGTATTGACCGATCAATGGCCTGACTCGCGGGGCTGACTAGATCGCGTGATGACCGGCTGCCTGGCCGCCATCGACGTGAAGAATCTCCCCGGTCACGAAACCCGCATTTTCCAGATACAGAACCGCGTCCACAATGTCCGATATCTCGCCCATCCGCCCCATCGGATGCAATGCGGCGAGTGCCTGATGGGCCTCGACTGGATGCATCGGCGTCTTGATGATCCCGGGCGAAACCGCATTCACGCGAATGCCTTTCCGTGCGAACTCGATCGCAAGCGATCTCGTCGCGGCGTTCAGTGCGCCTTTGGTGAGCGATGCCAGCACGGACGGCACACTTGTCATGGGTTGGTCGACAAGGCTGGTCGTGATCGTTACGACGTGGCCGCTCCCTTGTCGCTCCATCATCTCGATCGCGCGCTGTGTCATGTAGAAGAAGCCCGAGATGTTGGTCGCGGTGTAGAGCGCGAAATCGTCCCGGGAATAGGCGGTAAACGGCTTGGCCATGAAGATGCCGGCATTGTTCACCAGCATGTCGACCCGGCCGAAGCGATCCAGTGCTTGCCTGAATACCAGGTCTGCCGTGTCCGGATTGGCGATATCTCCCTGCACCGTCACGGTGTCCGGATCGCTGCTTTGCTGGATGGAGCGTGAGGTCGCGACGACGCGGTAGTTGCGCGCTCTGAGCGCCTTGACGATTGCCGCACCAATTCCCTGCGACGCTCCGGTTACAACGGCGACTGGTTGTGCTGTGCTCATCGTTCGGCCGGTCTGTTGATGACTGATGGAAATGATGGTCTGTCGCGATACAAGCGTAATCCTTCAGGCCGTGCTGATCGCCGCGAGCGGGTCGTAGTCCGGCGATTTCAGCATGGTGTGGAGTTGGCGGCGGCGGACACCTATGTTGCCCCCGTCGAAGATCGGAAGCGCGAGCGCATCCTGTAGAAGCCGCCCAAGTGGAGCCTCATGGTCGTAGCTATCGACGCCGACGACACGCATCAAATCGGTGATCACGCGAACCGCGGTCTCCGACCCGTAAATCTTGGCCTGTATCGCAAGTTCGTCGGCGGCAGGTGATTGCGTGTCGACCGCATGGCACGCGCACCAACTGAGATATCGCGCCGCCTCGATTGAAGTCTTCGCGTCAGCCAACGCGTATCCTACGGCCTGATGCTCGATGATCGGATGAATGCCGCCGCGCTTTTCGGTTCTGGCGAAGTGCAGCGCAAACTCAAACGCCGCGCGCATCAGTGCGACACCGAAAATCCCGACCAGGGCCGCGGTCCCGGTGAAACTGGCCGCCGTGAGGGCAAGACCGCTTCCCTCTTCGCCAAGCAAATTGTCCCGCGGTGCGGAGACATTTTCGAGACGGAACTCGGGGACGAGATGCGCGCGATGTCCAATCGTGTCGATTGCGCGCTCAAAAACGATACCGGATGCGGGGCGCTCGACGACGATGACCGAAATCGCCGTCCCGGGCAACGCGTCGGGATCGGTCCGGCACACGACGCACAGGATATCGGCTCCTTTGCGATCCCACCCGGTCGCCGACGAAACCCACTTCTTGCGACCGTTGATGATCCAGTGGTCGCCCTCAACCTTGGCCTTCGTGCGCACACCCTCGCCTGGTGCAGGGGAGGCTGCGTTTGCACTGCCCCCCGGCTCACTGGCACAAAAACTTGCTAACGGCGCTCCGCTCTTTTTCAGGAATGGGCCAAGCAACCGGCCGCATTGCTCCGGTGTGCCGCCGAGCAGGATCGGCAGAAAGCCGAGCACGGTTCCGAGCATCGTCAAGGTGACGCTCGCATCCACGCTATAGAATTCTTCGGCCATGATGGCCATGTCGACCAAGCCTGCGTTCTCGCCACCGGCCGGAGCCGGGACGCATTTCCGCAGGAAGCCGGCCGCCACCATCGCTTCATAGACTGGCCGGGTCGCGAGGAAACGCTCCTCGGGAGTAGGCAACGATTGGGCAATTCTCGCGCCGGCAAGCACGTCGCGCGCAAACTGGCGGGATTCGCGTTGAAGTTCACGCTGTTGAGGGGTCAGTGAGAAATCTATGGCCATAAGACTTTTCCGCACCTGATAGCGCTTCGTCGGAGCACAAACGGCTATCGGATCGATGCGGGGAAGTCTTGGACGCCAGCGCCCGATCTATTGGCGTCTGGTGCACCCGGGCATTGCCGGCTCAAACAAGTGTTCCGCTCCGGCGGCGCTTCAGGCCGGCGTCCGGCATGCTCGCACGGCGGAATTCACGGGGCGATGTGCCGTTGATACGTTTGAACAGGCGGTTGAAATGCGAGATATCCCGGAAGCCCGCGGCAAAGGCTATGTCGGCAATGGTCCGTTTGGGCTCGACCAGCAAATTACGGATGCACGCGGCGATGCGCCGGTCGTTGACATGCTCGCCGACGGAGCGGCCGGTCGATGCAAACAGCTTGTGGACGTAGCGCTCCGAACAACGAAACGTTCGCGCCAATGTGGCGGCGGAGAGATTGCACTCGTTGCTGTGATGCTCGATGTGGTCCAGCATCATCGACATCAAGACGGGCGCATTCAACCGTCCGGCTGGTTCTTCCTCGATCGCGCAAGGCGCATGGCACACCAGATCGACGATGTGCGCACCGCTTGCCGACAGCAAGACATCCGGCACGTGGGAGGCGAGACAGAGTTCGGCGTGGCCGGCAAGCGCTCGCGACAGCGCCCTGCCGACTTCCGTGGTGGCCAGCGTGAGCCGCGGCCGCTCGCAGAAGCCACGTGGCAAAAGCTTTCGGGGAATCGCAAAGCAGAACAGTTCGAAGTCTCGACAATTGGCGATTTCGAACGGCTCCGTGGTATCTACCACCGCGAGATCGCCAGGTCCGCAGACCTGCTCGTGGCCGCGCTGTTCGTACCGGCCTATTCCTCTCAATTGCAGGTTTATGAAACTCAGATCGTCGCTGCTTCGCGCGATATGCGAGGGAAGTCGCAGAACGGTGTGTTTGCTGGCGGTGACGCGGGACACCGTTACAGGGGCAGCATCGGCCCTGGCTATCGTTCCCTGAAAGGGCTGATCGGCTATCTTGCGGGGCTCGAGCCGAACGAAAGCGGCGGCCAGATCATCAGCCCAGGTACCAAAGCCTTGATCGGCCCGAGATGGTTTTGACGACCATTCCACGACGCATGCCAACAATTGCTGGACGGCCAAGTCGCAACTATAGGCTCTTTAATCAGAGCGAGCAAGATGACGTTCGCCCACGCCGGATACACTGCAACACACCGTGGAAAATGATCGCTTGCAAGTGAGTGGCTCTAAAGGCGCTGCGACCGCAATCCAGCGCCGAATGGAAGGCGGCCGATCTGATGATCCGCGCGGCTGCTGCCCTGTTCGAAGCCGGCAAACCGTGTGGTGAGGAAGCCAATATGGCCAAGCTCCTGGCCAGCGAGGCGGCGTGCAGACGCATGGCGGTTTCGCCGCGGCGCGCGAGTTCGATGTCGAACGCAAATGGCGCGAAGCCCGCATCTCGCTGATCGCGCCGATTTCCACCAATCTCATTCTGGCCTATATCGGCCAGAATGTGCTGGGCATGCCGCGGTCGTATTGATTTTATAACTGTGGGCGATTCTATATGGTCATGGCCGGGCATAGCCGTTCGAAGAACGGCGTCGCTTCGCTCGCCTATGTCCTGGCCCTCCACGTCTTGGCCGTCGTTTGTTCTTTAGACGTGGATGCCCGCAACAAGCGCGGGCGTGACGCATCGAATGCTGGGGGCGTAAATGATGTCTGCTGCAAGCTGGGGCGTTTGGCTCACATGGCTGCTGGCGCTGCTGTTTGTGGTGAACGGCATCGCCAATCTGTTCAACCCGAAGCCGTTTCGGGATGACTTCGCGCGCTGGCAATTTCCGGGCTGGTTCTTTCTGTTTAACGGCGCCTTTCAGATCGCCACCGGCCTGCTGCTGGTGTTCGAGCAGACCCGCTGGCTGGGTTTTGCGCTGGCGGTCGTGGTCTGTCTCGGTGTCTACGCCACCCTGATCCGCTTCCGCGAATTCTCGCATATGGGACCGATTACCGTATTGTCGGCATTGGTGTTGCTGGCGATGTGGAGAATCTGGGGCTGATGCCGAAGGTTGTGGCCATCACCGGAGGCGGGCAGGGCATCGGCCGGGCGATTGCGTATGCCTTTGCCGATGCCGGATATGCGGTGTCGATCGCCGATCCGGTTGCCGATGGCGGTGAGGAAGCGCTCGCGCATCTCAAGATGCGTCAGCCGACATCCATCTTTGAGGCGTGCGACATTTCACAAAAGGTGGATATCGAACGGTGGATCGGTCGCACCGTCGAGGAGATCGGTATTCCGGACGTGCTGGTGAACAACGCCGCGATCCTTGCCAACGGCCCGTTTCTCGATTTGTCGGCGGAGGATTTCGATCGCGTGCTGGCGGTCAATGTGCGCGGCACGTTGCTGTGTACCCAGGCGGTCGCCAGAGCGCTGGTCAATGCAAAGCGCGGCGGCAGCATCGTCAACATCGCGTCGACACGCGCGCTGATGTCCGAGCCTAACACCGAAGCCTATAGCGCCTCGAAGGGCGCCATTGTTGCGCTGACGCATGCAACAGCGATGAGCCTTGGGCCGATGAATATCCGAGTGAATTGCGTTAGCCCCGGCTGGATCGAGACATCGGATTGGCAATATTCAGGCCGCGCCAGGACGCCGAAACATTCGCAGCGTGACCGGAAGCAGCATCCTGTCATGCGTGTTGGCGTACCGGGCGATATCGCCGAAGCCTGTCTGTTTTTGTCTAGGCCGGACAGCTTCATCACCGGACAGAATTTCGTCATCGACGGCGGCATGACGAAGAAGATGATCTACGAATAGCGCAGGCGACAAAGCCAACGAAATCCGGACACGCTCCTGGCGCGCCCGGATTGTATCGCATCAGTTTGTCTTCGCTAATCCGTCTTGCCGCTTGCCTTCACCACATCGCCCCACATCGCATATTCGGAGCGGATGCGCTCAGCGAGACCGTCCGGACTGTCGGCGATCACCTGGAAGGTGAGATCGTCGAGACGCTTGGCGATTTCCGCATCGCTCAGGATCTTCTTCACCTCGGCGTTGATCCTGTCGACGATCGGCTTCGGCGTCCCGGCCGGCGCAAGGATGGCGATCCAACCGAACACATCGAAGCCGGGAATGGTCTCGGCCATCGACGGGATGTCCGGCTTTCGCTTGAGGCGATCCTTTCCGGTCACGGCGAGGATCTTGATCGGCGCATTGTCGTCGAGCGCGGCAACAGTCGAGAAGGTCAGCACCGCCACCTTGATATGCCCGCCGGTGAGATCGGCCTGTGCCGCCGAGCCACCCTTGTAGGGGACATGCGTCATGGCGATGCCGGCCTTGGCGTTAATGAGCTCGCCGGCGACATGATGCGGCGAGCCGACACCGGACGAGCCGAACGACAGTTGCCCCGGATGCTTCTTTGCGTATTCAATCAGTTCGGCAACCGTATTCACACCGAGCGACTTGTGCACCACCAGCGCCAATGGTGCGCCGGCGACGGTGGTGATCGGCGTGAAGTCCTTCAGCGGATCGTAGGGCGGCGGCTGGAAATGCGGAGTGATGGTGAAATTGGCATTCGGCGCGGTCAACAGCGTGTAGCCGTCCGGCGCCGCTCGCGCGACGAAGGACGTGCCGATATTGCCGCCGGCGCCGGCCTTGTTTTCGATCACGACCGTCTGGCCGAGCGCTGTCTGCAATTTGGTCTGGATCAGCCGCGAGATCTGATCGGTCGAAGCACCCGCCGGGAACGGATTGACGAGGGTGATGGTGCGGTCGGGGTAAGTTTGCGCCGTGGCGCCTGTCGCAAAGGCAAGTGTAGCAATCAGGGCAAAGCTGAAACGGGCCGATCTCCGGAATGTCTCCATATTGTCCTCCCTCGATGCATTTCTCGACGTTTCCTCGATGTTTTCTTGCAGTTTCCGTCTTCATTCTGCGGCATTCAAGGCTTTCCGCTGGGCTCGATGGCTAGAGGAAACTGCACATTGCCCACGCAGGGATTGCCCACTCCAGGCGCTTGCCGCACCTGTGATGCCCCGCTATCGTGCGCGCGCTTAAAGGGGGACGGCATCGACGATGACCGGTTTGCGGCTGCTTTATGATTTCAATTGAAGGCCTGTCCAAAACTTTCGATACGCAGCGAAACCGTCCGTATCTTGCCATTACCGATATCGATCTGAAGGTGGGGGACGGCGAATTCGTCTCGATTCTGGGTCCTTCGGGCTGCGGTAAATCGACCCTTCTGTACATCGTCGGTGGCTTCGTGCCGCCATCGACCGGGGTGATCCTGGTCGACAACAAGCCGGTGACGGGCCCGGGCCCGGATCGCGGACCGGTATTCCAGGAATTCGCGCTGTTTCCCTGGAAAACGGTGCTGGGCAACGTGATGTACGGCCTCTTGGAGCAGGGCGAGAACCGCAAGGCCGCCGAAAAGCGGGCGCGCGAATTGCTGGCGATGGTCAACCTGACCCGCTACGCCGACTTCTATCCGAAGGAGTTGTCCGGCGGCATGAAGCAGCGCGTTGCCATCTGCCGCACGCTGGCCTACCGGCCGAAAATCCTGCTGATGGACGAGCCGTTCGGTGCGCTCGATGCGCATACCCGCGTGCGGTTGCAGAACGATCTGCTCGATATCTGGGAGCAAGACCGCAAGACGGTGTTGTTCGTCACCCATAGCGTGGAAGAAGCGGTGTTTCTCTCCGATCGGGTGATCGTGATGACGCGCTCGCCGGGCCGTATCAAGGAGATCATCTCGATCGATCTGCCGCGGCCGCGCAACCGCGCCGAACTTCTGGTCAACCGCAAGTATCAGGATTACGTCGTCGATATCGAGAAGATGATGGAAAACCCGGTCGACGAGGCGGCGCATTGATGAAGAGCCTCACCGCCATACCCGGGGTGCCGCCGCTGATCGCCTGTTTCTGCTTGCTGCTGGCGTGGGAGTTCTTCGCGCGGTGGCTTGGTCTCGATTCCTTGCCGACGGCCTGGGATACGCTCAAAAGCCTGCCGGCGATCCTGAAGGACCCGCGGTCGCTCTATGACATCCTGTCGTCGGTGCGCCGCATGGCGATGGGCTTTGCTTTCGCGCTCGCCTTTGCCATTCCGGTCGGGTTGTTGATGGGGCGCAGCCGCAAGGTCGCCGCCTTCTTCAACCCGTTCTTCATGATCATCTATCCAGTGCCGAAGGCGGCGCTGATGCCGATCATCATGCTGTGGCTTGGCATCGGTGAAGCGTCGAAGACGCTGGTGATCTTTCTCGGCGTGTCACTGCCGGTGATCTACCACACCTATCAGGGTTCGAAAGCCGTCGGCGAGAAGCTGCTCTGGTCCGGCGCAGCGATGGGTATGACTCCATTGCAACGGTTGCTTCGCATCGCGCTTCCTGCGGCGATGCCCGAAATCATGGTCGGTTGCCGCACCGGGCTCGTACTGGCGCTGATCACCATGGTGACCAGCGAAATGATCGTGCGGCAGGCCGGCATCGGCAATCTGTTGTTCAACTCGCTCGATCTTGCGCAATATGAAGCGGTCTATGCGACCATCATCATCGTCGGCGTGCTGGGCTTCGTTCTCGACCTGATCTTCGAGAAGCTGCGTGGCATCGTCGTCGGCTGGGCCGATCCTGTTCATCAGATCGCGGTGGGCTCGGCATGACCATGAATCGCCGCGTTGCCGAAATCGCGATCGGTGCGATCCCGATCCTGATGCTGCTGGGGCTGTGGGAATATCTCACGGTCACCAAGATCGCGCCGCCGACGCTGCTGCCGTCGCCGGGCGCGGTCTTCACGCGCTTCGTTCAGTTGCTCGGCGATTCAAATTTCCTGGGTCATGCTGCGGTCACGCTTTATCGGTTGTTCTGCGGCTTCGGCCTTGCGGTGATCGTCGGCATCGGCCTTGGCATTGCCGGCGTCGGGAGCCCGCTGGTCGGTTCGCTGCTGCGTCCGGTGATCCGCGTTCTCGCACCGGTGCCGAAGATCGCGCTCTATCCCGCCTTCATGCTGACGCTCGGCTTCGATCACGCCTCGAAGATCGCTCTCGTCTTTGCCGATGCGATGTTCCCGATCCTGCTGGCGACTTATCAGGGCGCGCTCGCGGTCGATACGAAACTGGTCTGGTCGGCGAGAGCCATGGGCGTGAGCCGCACCAAGGCCTTGTTCACCGTGGTATTGACGGCGGCCTTGCCATCGATCCTCACCGGCTGCAGGATCGGCCTTATCATTTCCTGCATCGTGGTTTTTCTGTCGGAGATGATATCGTCGACCGACGGGCTTGGGCATCTTCTTGTCCGGGCCGCGCGCAACTTCCAGACGGTGGACATGTTCGTGCCCATCATCGCGATTTCCGTTCTGGGACTGCTGCTGAACGCGGCATTCAATGCGTTGCGCGCGCGTCTGTTGGTCGGGTTCCCGGAGGAAAGCTGATGCTGGCTGATCGCATCGAAGCAAAGTGGATCGACGCTTTCTGCGAATTGTTCGAGAAATGCGCGGTGAAGAAGGGCGACACCGCCGCCATTCTGTCCGAGACGCAGTCACGGCAGCTCAATGTGCATCTGGCAGAACTGGCCCTGCTGCGCCTCGGTGCGCGGCCGTTTCATGTCGTCGTGCCGACCCCGCGCAACGAATTTCCCGTGCCGATCCGTTCGACTGGGGCCAGTGTGGCGATCGGCAAGCTTGCGCCGGTGGTGTCCGCTTTGGCGCAGGCCGGGTTCGTGGTCGATTGCACGCTCGAAGGTCTGATGCATGCGCCGGAGACACCGGAGATTCTGAAAGCCGGCGCGCGCATCATGGTGATCTCTAACGAGCATCCGGAAGCGCTGGAGCGCATGCGGCCCGATCCTGCGCTGGAGAACCAGGTGCGTAATGCGGCGCGCATGCTGCGCGGCACGAAGCGCATGAAGGTGACATCGGCATCCGGTACGGATCTCGATGTCGACATGACCGACGCGCAGACGGTCGGCATCTGGGGCTGGACCGAAAAGCCGGGCACGCTGGCGCATTGGCCGGGCGGCATCGTTGTCAGCTTCCCGAAGAACAAGTCGGTCAACGGCACGCTGGTTCTCGACCGCGGCGATGTGAACCTGACCTTCAAGCGCTACATGGCCGAGCCGATCCGGCTCGATTTCAAGGATGATTACATCACCGACATCATCGGCGAGGGCGCTGACGCCGAGATGTTCCGCAAATATCTGGCGGCCTGGGGGGATCGCGAAGCCTACGCGGTGTCGCATGTCGGCTTCGGCATGAATCCGGGTGCGCGCTACGAGGCGCTGTCGATGTACGGACAGCGCGACACCAACGGCACCGAGATTCGTGCGGTCGCCGGCAACTTCCTGTTTTCGACGGGGGCCAATGAATTTGCCGGCCGCTATACCGCCGGGCATTTCGATCTGCCGGTCATGAAAACCACGATCGCGCTCGACAACACCATTGTCGTGAAGGACGGCGTGCTGCAGGACGTGTTCGGCTGACGAGGATTATTCTGCGCGCCGGCTAAGGCGGCGTGCCGCTCCACGATTGTCCGTATTGGGTTGATGAACAGGCGGCATCGCGCGGCGGTTTCGGCTGGCGCGCTGCCGCTCCGCCCGGGAATCTGGGATTGGGATGGTCTGAGTCGCGCCGGAAATCGACGCGAATGACATTGTGGTCTCGCTCCATGACGAGTCTGCTGATCAGGGTGCGGCTCATGACAGTCACCTATTGCAAGGGCTGTCCCTGATCGTTGCCGCCGGACCGGAGAAGTCCGCCGAGGCGTTTCTTTCGCACAAGCCGTCGGTAATTTTGTTGCGACCTTCTCGCCTGGTGGTCCAGTTGCCGCAGCGCATCCATGATGGCGTCGAAACGGACAGGGGAGCGGGGACCGAGCCGCAGGTCCGGTGCGGCCTCCACGGCGCAGGCGTCCGACGCCCATGAGGCCAGGATCGCGCGCTTTTCGTTCAGGGTGAGGTCGGGGTCGTCAACCACCTCGGAAGGGTGGCTGAAGGCATGAGCGGGATGAAGAAACTGATCGAGATCGAAATTGTCGGTCATTGCCACATCTCCAGAATTGAAAACATGGACGCAAGTGTGCGGACCGGCCGCACCAGTATTCCTCCGACCGAGCGATTTAGGTGAAGGCCCTACGCCGTCAAGAGGGAGGACCGAACTCTTGACGAAAAATTCGGACGGATTAACTTTTTGACGCCGGGATAATCCGTCGGCGAAATCCATGAGGTTCTTCAACGAATTCGGCCATGTGATACGATTCGACCAGGTGATACGATGACGACGCAACTGTCCGATCGCATTCGTGCCCATAAAGCCAATATCGACCGTTATTGCCGCCTGCTGGCCACCGAGCTGACGGATCATGAGCGGCAATATATTCACAAGCGCATCACCGAAGAACACGCCATGCTGAGCAGGCTTGAAGCCGCCGTGGCGCAGCGGGATGCTCCCGGCAAGGCTGGCGCCGATACGGTGATTGCCGCACAGGCCATGGCCAAAAATCGCGGCGGCTATTCCAACCTCTGACGGCCATTCCGATGCGGGCGCCAGCACTGTGGCGCTCATCCTGTGGCACCCGGCGATGGTAGCGGTCGGCACTGCGACCGGCCGGTGGGGCTGCCATAAGCGCATACCGGGCAAACCATCGCGCCGGACCACCCGATTGAGGTGGTCGATAAACGGTTTCTTTTCCTTCCGGTTGTTTGTTCGGCTGCCGTAGCTGCTTTGGCGCCATCGGCTATGTCATTGAATTCTGATGGCCCTGGTATCAAATGACAGGGCGAGGAACCTTCATGGCTGAATTTCCCAACAATTGGATGTGGTCCGAGGCGTGCGACATGCTTGCCCGGGCGGAGCGGATGCACCGCGAGTTTTTTCGGCCCGCCGGCCCCGGTATGCGTGCGCCGTCCTGGCAGCCCCCCATTGATATGCTTGAGACCGATCGGAACGTTTTGATTCTGGTGGCGCTCCCCGGTGTCGAACCTGATCGCGTCGAGGCGGTGATCGATGGTTCCGACCTTGTGGTTGGGGGAGCGCGGGTTCTGCCGCCAGAGTTGCGGACCGCGGTGATCCATCGCCTCGAGTTACCGCAAGGCCGCTTCGAGCGGCGGATTCCTTTGCCGGCTGGCCGCTACAGCGCCGTTCACCGATCGCAGGTGCATGGCTGCATTCTGATTACGCTCGAGAAAGTGACGGTGTCCCGT
Source organism: Pseudorhodoplanes sinuspersici (assembly GCF_002119765.1). Classification (NCBI taxonomy): domain Bacteria; kingdom Pseudomonadati; phylum Pseudomonadota; class Alphaproteobacteria; order Hyphomicrobiales; genus Pseudorhodoplanes; species Pseudorhodoplanes sinuspersici. Next base: position 5,582,924 of record NZ_CP021112.1, on the reverse strand, counting down.
GGCTGATGGCGAGATGATGCGTTCGTTGGAGCAACCCGCCGGGAACGAGCCGGAGAAGACGCCGTCGTCCACGGCAACGCTGCCGCCGCTGCCGGCGGATGCGATGATTATCGTTCCGGTCCGCAACTTCGTACTCTTCCCCGGCACGGTGATGCCGATCTCGCTTGGCCGCCAGCGCTCGATCGCGGCCGCCCAGCAGGCCGTGCGCGAACAGCGTCAGGTCGGCATCCTGATGCAGCGCGAGGCCGGCGAAAACGAACCGCTGCCGATCGACATGCATCGGATGGGCACGGTCGCCAATGTCGTGCGCTATCTGACGGCACCGGACGGCACGCAGCATCTGGTCTGCCAGGGCGAGCAGCGTTTTCAGGTGCTCGAATTCCTCGACGGGTGGCCGTTCTTCGTCGCGCGGGTGTTGCGCCTTCCTGACGTCGAAGGCCAATCGCCCGATCTCGAGGCGAGGCTGGTGCATCTGCGCGGGCAGGCGATCGAAGCACTGGAATTGCTGCCGCAGGCGCCGCGCGAAATGATCGCCGCGATCGGCAGCATTGAAACGCCTGGCGCTCTTGCCGACTTCACCGCCTCCTACATGGATATCAAGCCGGAGGAGAAGCAGGAGGTCCTGGAGACGGTCGACGTCGTCGCGCGGACGGACAAGGTCTCGCGCCTCCTGGCGCAACGCATCGAAGTGCTGCGACTGTCGGCTGAGATCGGCAAGCAGACCAAGGCGGCGCTCGACGAGCGTCAGCGCGAGGTGTTGCTGCGCGAACAGATGGCCGCGATCCAGAAGCAACTCGGTGAAGGCGATGAAGGCAAGGCCGCCGAACTGGCCGAGGTCGAGCAGGCGATCGCCAAGGCCGGCATGCCGAAGGATGTGGAGGATCAGGCGCGGAAGGAATTGCGCCGCCTGCAGCGGATGCCGGACAGCGCCGCCGAATACGGCATGGTGCGCACCTATCTCGACTGGCTGATCGAATTGCCATGGTCGCTGCCGGAAGAAACACCGATCGACATGGCCGAAGCGCGCAAGATCCTCGATGAAGACCATTATGGTCTCGACAAGATCAAGCGGCGGATCGTCGAATATCTCGCCGTGCGCAAGCTCGCGCCGCAGGGCAAGGCGCCGATTCTGTGCTTCGTCGGCCCGCCCGGTGTCGGCAAGACCTCGCTCGGCCGGTCGATCGCGCGCGCGATGAACCGCAAATTCACACGCGTCAGCCTGGGCGGCGTGCATGACGAAGCGGAAATCCGTGGCCATCGGCGCACTTATATCGGCGCGTTGCCGGGCAACATTATCCAGGGCATCCGCAAAGCGGGGTCGCGCAATTGCGTGATGATGCTCGACGAGATCGACAAGCTCGGCGCCGGTATCCAGGGCGACCCGGGCGCGGCATTACTGGAAGTGCTTGATCCCGAGCAGAACAACACATTCCGCGACAATTATCTCGGCGTACCGTTCGATCTGAGCCGGGTGGTGTTCATCGCCACCGCCAATATGCTCGACACCATTCCCGGGCCGCTGCGCGACCGCATGGAAATCATCAGCCTGGCCGGCTATACCGCCTCGGAAAAGCTGCAGATTGCCGAGCGCTATCTCGTTCGCCGTCAGATGGAGGCCAATGGCATCAAGGACGGTCAGGTCGAGATCACTGAAGCGGCGTTGCGCGAGATCATTCAGAACTACACGCGCGAGGCGGGCGTGCGGAACCTCGAGCGCGAGATCGGCAAGGCGCTGCGCAACGCCGCCGTCCGCATCGCTGAAGGCGCGGAGGGTCCGATCACGATCGACAAGAGCGATCTGGCCGATATTCTCGGGGCGCCGCGGTTCGAAAACGAAGTCGCGATGCGCACCAGCATCCCGGGTGTGGCGACGGGCCTTGCCTGGACGCCGGTCGGCGGCGATATCCTGTTCATCGAAGCGACCCGCGTGCCGGGCAACGGCAAGTTGATCCTGACCGGGCAACTCGGAGAGGTGATGCGCGAGAGTGCGCAGGCGGCGCTGAGCATTGTCAAGAATCGTGCTGTGTCTCTTGGCATCGATCCGTCACTCTTCGACAAGCACGACATCCACGTTCACGTGCCGGCGGGTGCGACGCCGAAGGACGGACCGAGTGCCGGTGTCGCCATGTTCATGGCGCTGACATCGCTGATGACCGATCGCACCATCCGCAGCGATACCGCCATGACCGGCGAAATCAGTTTGCGCGGGCTGGTGCTGCCGGTCGGCGGCATCAAGGAGAAAGTCGTGGCGGCGGCGTTGTCGGGCCTCAAGCGGGTCATGCTGCCGGCCCGCAACAAGCGCGATTACGACGATATTCCCGAAGAAGCGCGCAACCAGCTCGAGTTCATCTGGCTGGAGCGGGTGGAAGAGGCGGTGGAAGCCGCGCTCGATCCAGCATCACAGGCTGCGTCGTAAACAACATCGTTGTTGTGACGGAAAGACAATGCGGGCTCCTTAATCGGGGTCCGCTTTTGTTTTGAGCACCAGCACATGACGCGCGGCAATGATAAACGGATGACCTGAATAGAACCTCAGAAAAGGTGCCATCATGCTTCCCGCGTAGAGCGGGATATGCCACAATTCCGGAAGGGGGCATGGTGGAGATTCTCGGATGGGGGACGACGAGGCACTCAACTATATGAACGCCCGCCGCGATTATGAGCGGCTCCGCAATTCCTGGCTTCGCTATGTGCGCGCCGTCAGCGGTGTCGCCGAGGGTCTGCGGGCGCCGGAGCGCTTCTTCATCCTTGCCGATCAATCCGAACCCGACAACGTTGGAACCAATTGGGATTGGTCGGCCTGGCCATCGGCTGATGATCTGCGACAGAGCATGATTGCCCTGAAAAAGGCACGTGATGCTGCGCGCCGGCAATGGGAAACGCTTCCGTTCGCGCGGCAGGCTGAGTTGCCGAAACCGCCGTCGCGGCTCGGAGATCCGTGAGAGCGTCTCTTGAAATCGATGCCTTGCTGCTAAACGACAGGCGGCTTCACCAGATTGAAATGATGCAGCATCGCCACGAACGCTTTCAGTCGCTCAGTGCGATAGGCATCCACATCCATGCCCTCGTAATCGAGAAAGCCGCGCTTGGTCTTCAGGCCGATATGGCCTTCAGCCATGTTGCGCTCGATGATGTCCGGTGATGCATAGCGTGGATTGTCGAGTGCTTTGGTCAGATAGCGGCTGGCATAGAACAGGATGTCGCCGCCGCCCCAGTCGATGAATTCCAGCATGCCCAGCACGGCGAAGCGAAAGCCGAAGCCGTATTTGATCGCCTTGTCGAGGTCTTCGGCCGAGGCGACGCCTTCTTCCACCATGCGCGCGGCTTCGTTCATGGCGAGCGCCTGGATGCGCGGCACGATATAGCCGGGCCTGGCGGCGCAGACGACCGGCACCTTGCCGATGTTTTCCAGGAGCGTCTTGAGACGCTCCGTCACGGCTGGATCAGTATCCTTGCCGGGCGACATTTCGACCAGCGGCACGAGATAGGCCGGGTTCAGCCAGTGCGCATTGAGGAAACGCTCGGGGTGCGCAACGGCGCTGGAGATGTCGTCGACCAGAATGGTCGATGTGGTCGATGCGATGATCGGCGTGGGGCCTGCGAGTTCGGAGGCGCGCGCCAGCGCCTCGCGCTTGAGGTCGAGCACTTCCGGCACGCCCTCGAAGATCACCGCGGCCGACGAGAAAGCGTCTTTCGCATCCTGTTCGCGCACGATGCTGACACGTGAGAGAATGGTGTCGATCTGCGTGGCGTCGAACATGCCGAAGGTTGCGAGGCTTGCCAACACACTACGGATTTCGCCCAAGGCATCAGCTTCGAGCTTCTTGAAGTCGTCCTCGCTGCGCGCCTTGAAGTCCACCACTTTCACGTCGTGGCCGGCATAGGCGAACACCACGGCGATGCCGCGGCCCATGCGTCCGGCGCCGAGGCAGGCGATTGGTTCTTTGGTCATGGCAATGCTCTCTGATGATTCAACATGGGAGCGGTTTACTCGGTGCGCTCCCTCCCGGCCAAAGTCGGATGTTTCCGACTTTGGCTACGTAAACAAGTGACCGAACTCGGGAACACCCGAGTTCGGCAAGGGGGAGGGTTGGGGAGGGGGTCCATCGACGTTTCCAAATGACCCCCACCCGACGCGTTTCACGCGTCGACCTCCCCCTTTCAGGGGGAGGTAAAGAAAGAGAGAGATCAAAACCCATCCCGCAGCAATTGCTGCAAGCCGGCTTTATCGAGATGCGACAGCCCCATCGTCTTCAGCGTGCGCCCGGTCTGCATGAAGTCCTCGCCGACAATGGCGCCGCCGATGGCAAGGAAGCCACGCGCCAGCGGCGTCGGGACGCCAGTGAGTTCGCCGGTCGATGTGAGGAACGACAATCCCATCCGCAGGTCTTCCAGCATGTAGCGATGCTGCGTCAGCACGATGTGCTCACGCCAGTCGCCGGAATCGGTCAGCTTGTCATGCGAGCCGCGGCCATACATCCACTCGTCGCCTTCCTTGGCGTAGTGGTCGGCGAGCGGGAAATGCGGCGCGCCGTAGCCGAGCGCCTCGCGCACGGCGATGCGTTCATTGTCGAGTGCGTCCGTCACGCGGCGGATCGACGGCTGCGTGCCCTCTTTATGAATGTCCCAGCGATCGAAATGCTCCAGCGGTCCGGCATTCATCGTAATTAGCGGCGGATGGATGATGCCGCCGGCATTCATCAGCGCGCCGGACAGCGCGTCGCCGCAATCCTCGATCACGCCGGGAAACGCCTTGTCGATCACCGCCAGTGCGTGGTCCTTGAGGGTCAGCGGAAACACGCCGGTCGGCAGCCGCTTGGCGCGCACGGTGACGGCGACTTCGAACGGCCCGTGCTTGCGCGTCAGCCAGGGCAGGGTGCCGGTCTCGGCAAAGGCCGCCTTGGCCTTGTTGCCGGCCGCTTGCATCGCCTGCGCGAACAGCATGGTGCCGAAGGTGCCGGGCGGCAGATAGATCACCTGTCCGTCGGTGATATGCGGCGCCAGCGTTTTGGCGATATCGGCCTGCGCATGGGCAGGCGCGGGGCACAGGATCAATTCGGCGTCACGCACAGCCTCGGCGATGTCGTTGGTGACCAGCGACAGCACCGCCTCGCGCTGTCCCTGAAAGTCCTTCACCAGAATCTTTTTGCCGGCGGCGTTGTGCTCGGCGACGGCCTGTTTGTCGCGCCGCCATAGCCGCGTGTCATGTCCCGCCAGCGCCATATCGGCTGCTGCGGCGAATGAACCGTTGCCTCCGCCTAAAACTGCAATACGCATTCTGAATTCACTCCGCATTCCGTTTGTAATTCCGCCTCATCCTGAGGAGCGCACAACGTGCGCGTCTCGAAGGAGGGGCGGCCCATCCTTCGAGACGCATCGCTTCGCGATGCTCCTCAGGATGAGGCCGAGAAGGTTCGCTGCTAGTCGCCGCTTTGCTCCCGCAACATGAAGTGTTGCACTTTGCCAAGCGCAGTGCGCGGCAGGCTATCGACAAAGACGAATTCACGCGGGATCTTGAAGCGGGCGAGGTGTTCGCCGACAAAGACGCGCAGTTCCTCGGCGCCAATGCTTTTGTCCTTGTGGCAGACGATATAAGCCACCGGCACTTCCTGCCATTTCGGATCTGCCTTGCCGATCACGGCGGCTTCGGCGACGCAAGGGTGATCGTGCAAAACGCGCTCGACCTCGGCGGGATAGATATTCTCGCCGCCCGAGATGATCATGTTCTTCTTGCGGTCGTGAATATAGAAATAGCCGTCGGTATCGCGCGTGCCGATGTCGCCGGTGTGATACCAGCCATCGCGCAAGGCTTCGGCTGTGGCCTCCGCATTGCCCCAATATTCATAAAGCACGTTCGGGCCACGGATAACGACTTCGCCGGCCGTGCCATGTGGCACTTCGCGGCTATCATCATCGACGATTTTGGCTTCGCAATAGAGGCCTGGCAGACCCGTGGACGTCTTGCGGCTGAGGTCGCCGCCAAGCCGTGTGTAAATCGACACCGGGCCGGTTTCGGTCGAACCATAGACCTGCAATACCGGCAGTCCGCGCCGCTCGAAGCCTTCGATCAAGGGCACCGGCACGATCGCGGAGCCGGTCGAGATTGCACGGAGCGACGATGTGTCGGTATTATCCCATTGCGGATGCGTCAGCACCGCTTGCATCACCGCCGGCACCATCAGTACGAGTGTTGGTCGATCTTCGGCAATGGATTTCAGCATCGTGTCCGGCGCGAAGCGCTGATGGACCGTGACCGTCGCGCCAAGTTGCAAGGCGGGTGTGGTTTGAATGTTGAGACCGCCGACATGAAACATTGGCAGCACTGTTAGAATATGATCGTCCGACCGCATATCATGCAGATGATGACTCATCGCGGCATTCCAGATCAGCGCGTCCTGCCGCAGCACGGCGCCTTTCGGCCGCCCTGTTGTGCCGGACGTATACACCAATAATAGCGGGTTCGAGGTGTCGGTGTGCGGGTTGCGTCCGTCGCCAGTACCGGCTGCAAGCAGGCCGTCAAACGACACCGCGCGATCGGGTGTGAAGTCGAGGCCGACCACCTTGATGTCGGGCAGGGCGGTGGCAAGCTGCGCGACGACGGCGGAATATTCCCTGTCGACCACCAGCACCTTCGCGCCGGAATCCGAAAGAATATAAAGCTGTTCGGGGACCGCGAGCCGCCAGTTCAGCGTCACCAGCATCGCGCCGAGGCGCGCACAGGCATACAGCAGCACGAGATAGTCGGCGTGGTTTGCAGCAAGGATCGCGACGCGATCGCCGCGGCCGACGCCGAGTTCGGATTTCAGTCCGCGCGCCGTCTGTGCGATGCGATCAGCCAACATCGCGTGACTGAGCGTGCGGCCCTCGAAGTGAATCGCGGGCTTGTCCGGCGTGAACGCCGCATTGCGGTCGATGAGATCGGAGAGGTCCATGAAGATTATTTCACAGTGACAACAATTGATCCGTCATCCTGAGGTGCGACCCGGCTCTCGCCGGGGAGCCTCGAAGGATGCACGGACACAATGTCGGGCCGTCGCCCTTCGAGGCCGTTGCTTCACAACGGCACCTCAGGGTGACGGAGCCAATAAGGACACGTCCGCTACATCACTCATCCTTCTCGCCGGGCTCATACAGCGTTTCCTTGCCGAGCCGGTCCATGCAGATTTCAGCGGTCCATGGCAGCATCAGCGAGCCGCAGCGGCTGTCGCGATAGATGCGCTCGAGCGGCAGGCTCTTCAGCATCGCCTGTCCGCCGCACGTGCGGATCGCCTTCACCGCAATGGCGTTGGCGTTTTCCATCACCGTGTATTGCGCCGCATAGGCGCGCATGACGGAATCCTTCGATGGATTGGGACGCGCTTCGCTAATCACCTGGAACCAGATCGCCTTGGTCTGCTCCAGCATCAGCTTCATTTCCGCGACAGCCAATTGCTTGGTCGGGAACATGCGCCGTTTCACCGGTGGCATGCCGGGCAATTCGCCGCGCAGATACGAGACGGTGAAGTCGTAAGCTGCTTGCGCGAGGCCCATGTAAGTCGGTGTCAGCGTGAGGAACATATGCGGCCAACGCAGCACGGCCTGGTAATAGACGCCGGGCGGCATCAGGGCCGCATCGTCCGGGACGAACACGTCCTTGAAGATCAGCGTGCGCGAGACGGTGCCGCGCATGCCGAGCGGATCCCATTCGCCGGTGACGCTGACGCCTTCGGCATTGGCCGGAATGGCGAGATAGAGCGTGTTGCGACGCATCGCTTCTTCGCCTTCGGCCCGGCGCGTGCAGAGCGCGCCGTAATAATCGGCCGAGCCGGAGAGCGAGGCGAAAATCTTTTTGCCGTTGACGATATAGCCGCCGTCCACGGGCCGCGCTTCGGTGCCGAAGGCAACGGCGCCGGCGGCGGCAGCGCCGCCTTCGGAGAAGGGCTGGGCATAGACTGCGCCATCATCGAGAATGCGCCGGTAATGCACTTCGCGGCGCTTCAGATGCGTCGCGCGCTCATCGGCCGGCATGTCCATCTCGTCGGAAATCGGACCCGACCATAGTGTCGAGCAGACATGCATGTTCCAGGACAGGGCGGTGGCGCCGCAATAGCGGCCGAGTTCGGAAGCAGCGAGGCTGTAGGTCTGATAGTCGGCACCGAGGCCGCCATACTCCTTCGGAATGCAGATGCCGAGCAGACCTTCCGGATGCATGTCGCGGAAATTCTCGATCGGGAAAGTCGCTTCACGATCATGCTTGGCGGCGCGGGGTGCCAGGACCCGCTTGCCGAAGCGGCGGGCCTTCGCAAGCAACTCGGCCTGCGCATCTGTCAGCCTGAATGCGTCTGGCGCGAAAAGCGGCGCATCGGTGTCGATCTTGTCGACGTTCATCACATTCATTCTGCAGCACTCCGTGGCGTGACGTCGCGAGGCTCGCTTCGCGTGGGAAGGGCCTCGCGCAGGAAATCGAGGACCGCGGCATTGAAGGCGGCCGGGTTCTCAAGGTTGGGAAGATGCCCGAGACCGGGCAGGAGGGTGAATTTGGCGCCAGGGATCTTGGCGGCCATGCGCTCCATCATCTGAGGCGGAGCATTGCGGTCGAACTCGCCGACGAGGCAGAGCGTCGGCACTCTTATTTGTCCGAGGTTCGCACGTTCTTCGAACATTACGATGGCCTCGACGCAGGCCTTGTAGGTTGCGGCCGGCGCCGCCGCCATCGAGGCAATGGCCGCCGCCTTTCCTTGAGGATCGGGCGCTGGGCCTATGATTTCATTAATCATTCCGGCTGCGAGCTCACCCATTGTCTTGCCGGAACGCAGCGGCGCCAGGCGGTCGGCCACGAACTTTTTCTGAAAATCACCATCGGGACGGCCAAAGGCAGGACTTGTGCCAACCAAAATAGCCGCCCGGTACTCTTCCGGCCGCCGCCGCAGCATGGTCTGGACAATCATACCGCCGAGCGAGTGGCCAATGAGCACCGGCCGATCAAGCCCGGCCCTGGCAATCGCAGCCTCGACGTCATCGGAAAATTGTTCAAAATCAATGTGTTCGATAGGGGGGCGGCCGCCATAGCCGGGCAGATTCAGGGGCAGGGGCTGATAGCCCGCTGCAGAGAACGCCTCCAACTGAGGCTGCCAAACGTGTGCTGAACCGCCCACGCCATGAAGAAAGACGACCCCGATTGGGCCGGTTTGCGGGCTTTGTTCTGCCATCCTCGGATCAGATCGTCTGCGATTGTTCTGTGTTGGGCGGCATCCTAGGGGGTCATTGCTGCGCAATAAAGCTCTGGTTTGAAATCGTATTTTGCCAAAATACCGCGCGAATGCCCTGTGCCCCCATCACTTGCGCTTAATCGCAGTCACGAGTGCCCGAAGCCAGGCGCCGCAAGCACACCTATAGTCCTTTTAGTCCTCTAACAGACGCGTCGGCAAAACCGAGGCGGGGTGAGGCAGGTTAAGCGGACTGCGAGTGGAGTGCGGAATAGCGTCATGCGTGAAATAAAAGCCTTGCTCATTTATGTGACAGGCGCTGCGTCTCTTGTCCTGGGAGTTCTGGCATCGGCGCATTGGGCGTTGAGCGAATATCATTCTCTTCTCCCTGTGGAAACGGAAAGCCAGACGACGGCTGTTGCCAGCCAAGCCGAAACTGCCGACGATTCGAGGAGCGCGGATAACCCGTTTCGTCAGCCCATATGGATCGAGCCAACGAAAAGATACATTTACACACCAGCGCAGGTCATGATCGTCAAACCCGATCCGACACCGCCTGTGACGACGATGCCAAAGCCTCAGGGAAGGGCCGCTGCAAAATCGGCGCGGTCGCGTGTTGCTATCAACAGCGAGGCGCGTCGCGCTTATGGCTCGAGCGGACAGGCACAACAGCTATTGATTTTGCCGCTTCAGCATCAGGCGCCCAACTGAAAATTCGCGCACCTGATTTTTGAGTCCTTCACGTGGAGGCGCGCTCAATGCAAATACCGATGGTCGCATCCGACCTTCGCCGGTGGGCGATGCAATGTGTCGATCAGGCAAACGATTCTCGCTCGAGCCATGAGGAACGCGAGCGGCTGATGAAGATACGAGAAGGCCTTCTGGCGCTCGCAGATAATCAGGATTGGCTCAATGGCAGAGTTGCGAACGTCTCGGAAGAGGCGAGCAACATTCTCTCCATCGATTTCGGCAAGCCACGGCAGGTTTGAGTTGGAGATGGCTCTGTCATCACCTGTTGCTAAATAGCGAAACCGACCGTCCCGGCCACTGTCTATGGTCTTGATATCAGGGATATTTACAGGGGTATTCCAGAAAAAAAGCCGCTTGTCATTGCGCGTGCGGAAGAAAATCATCGGGAATTCAGAGTCTTAAGCCGACAGAGATTAGAAAAATAACAGGGGCTGACGCTGCCAAAAACAGGGGCTCGGGATATGCGTAACAGAACCTCAAGATAATGGACATCAGGGATATTGCGTTCGCGTTCTTCGTGCAGCATGGGGATTAGTTCTGGGGTGAGGTGTTACGCGCAAAATGCGTCGCTGCGGTAACGCGATCACATGTTAGCTTTTTTTAAACGAATCTCGCCGTACAGTTCTACATCTTTTCCATTCAGCCTCGGGATGAGGCGGCGACGCGGGATGCGGAGCGAGTGGAGAGATGAAGGGCGGGACGCCCTCAGCAGAATGACGGTCGAGATGTTCGTTGTTCTGGTTAAGTTAAGTGCCGTTGGGCGGGACGCCTGACACGACTGGGTGCCTGAGGGATTCAGGATCCAGGCAAGATTATCCCACAACATCTGAGCGTGATGCTCCAGGAGGACTGGTCTTGGCCTGCGCCGAGCCCAAGCCGAACGTCGTGGGATATTTGTGACGCGATCCATCTCATTCCCCACAACGAGCCCTCAGATGCACAGCCTTCAAATTGTACAGACGCCTCTTCATGCGCTTCGAAAGCGTGAGCGCAATGCACGAACACATTCGAAAAAACAAATACGCCAGATAGCGGCTTCAATTCAGCGTTTTGGCTTTAACAACGCGATTCTCACGGACGATAACTTGGAAATAATCGCCGGGCATGGCCGATTTGAGGCCGCGAAGCTATTAGGGCTAACGACAGTGCCGACCGTTTGTTTGTCCCATCTCAATGAAGCCGATCGTCGCGCATACGTGCTTGCCGATAATCAGCTGGCGACAAAAGCCGGCTGGGACAAAGAAATCCTGGCTCTCGAATTGCAAGGGCTCATTGATTTAGGATTCGAAGTCGAATTGACCGGTTTTGAGACCGCGGAAATCGACATCATCCTCGACATCCAGAACGAGGCAGCAGGGAGTGTTGTCGAACCGGAGGATCAGCAGGTTGAGCCCGGTGTCTTCGCCGTTAGCCGACCTGGAGATATCTGGGTCCTCGGGCGCCATAGCGTGCTTTGCGGCGATGCGCGTTCTCCTGCTTCATATGCAAGTCTGCTTGGTGACGAAAAGGCCGATTTGGTCTTCACCGATCCCCCATACAATGTGCCAATTGATGGAAACGTTTGCGGGCTTGGGCAAATCAAGCACCGCGAATTTACAATGGCCTCAGGAGAAATGAGCGAAACCGCTTTCACCGAATTTCTAAGATCAGCACTCGGTGAAGCGAAACGTGTCTCGCGTGATGGCGCGCTTCATTATGTGTTTATGGACTGGCGCCATCTCCATGAGCTTTTCACCGCGGGGCGGCAAGTCTACGACGATATCGTTAACCTTTGTGTTTGGAACAAAAGCAATGCAGGGATGGGCTCGTTCTACCGATCAAAGCATGAGTTGGTACTGATCTTTAAAGTAGGTGAGGCGGCGCATACCAATACGATTGAACTTGGCAAACATGGTCGCAATCGATCCAATGTTTGGGATTATGCGGGCGTAAACTGTTTCGGTTCGAACAGGCTTGACGAGCTTGCGATGCACCCAACGGTCAAACCGGTTGCGTTAATTGCAGATGCGCTGAAGGACGCTTCGAAGCGATCTGAGATCGTGCTGGATCCATTTTGCGGCAGCGGAAGTACAATCATCGCAGCCGAGAAGGTGGGTAGGCGGGCGCGCGCAATTGAGATCGATCCGGCCTTTGTTGATGTGATCGTTCGCCGTTGGCAGACCTATTCCGGGAAGAGAGCGGTCTTGCAAAAGGACGGGTTCAGCTTTGAAGAAGCCGAAGAGTGCCGTCGCGCGTCGGCGTCTCAACACCAAAACTGTGAGGTGGCCGCATGAGCAAGATCGCGCGGGCGGACTACAATACTCGTTTCAAAAAAGGCCAGTCCGGGAACCCGAATGGCAGGCCCAAGGGACGGAGAAATAATGAGTTTTTGCTGAGGGAAATTCTGTTCAAAGAAGTGCGCGTTACGGAAAACGGCAGAGTAAGGACCCTCCCTAAGATTGCTGCTGCCGCAGAGGTTTGCTTGAACAATGCGCTAAAAGGCAACTTCAAATCGTTCTGTAAGATGCTTGAAATTGCGGAGAAGTATGGGCTGCTGGAGAAACCCTCAATGATTCCGCAAGTGCTTCAAATCCAACGCACATTTGTTGATCCCAGGCATCCTGAATTAAACGGTCCAATTGAAGAGTACTTCAAGAAGAAGGAGAAGCTACAATCCGAGGGTGAATGACCGGGCGTATTAAAGATGGCTAGGGATCAAAGCAGGCGTTCTGATCCACAAGGACGATGAAGAGACCCTGTTCTATTACTCTCGATCGTCAGTCATCAGGAGTAGGTCTTGGCCCAACACATTATTTCTACGGCCGCTTTTCATCATCATGGAGCGCTCCATTGGGCCGGTTCTCTCTGTCGATAGGTATGGCATTTCTTCCTCGCGATTGAACCCACAGGTCCTGAGCGATAGGCAATGGATCGATATCCAGATCAATCCACCATGCGATTTCATCTCCGCCATGGTGGAGTTGGCGGTGATGCGTTCGACACAACGGTACGGTGTATTCGTCGCTTACTTTTTTCGACATTGCGGAAGGCTGCGCAAACTTTAAATGGTGCGCATCTGACGGCGTTCGACTGCAGATGAGACAAGGCTGAGCTGCGACGAAGCGCAAGTGGTCGGCATCTCGACGGCGACGAGGGCGATCGATGAGAAGGCGGCCCATGGTTCCGTCGTGAAATGAGTCCTTTGGTGCTGCGGTCGGATCTGCTTTTGGGAGCTCGCTAAGGCCCTGTTGTGCTTTTGCAGCAAGCGCTGGAACAGTTGCGCTCTGAGCGGGATCATTTTTTGAGTTTTGCTCGTTACGGTCGGGTGGCAGAGACGCCGCCAGAAGGGTGGTTGCGTGAGATGGATTTGGCTGCGGTTGTGCGGGAACGTAGTAACGGCGGTTTGAATCCAGTTTCTGCAGCGTGCGTCGGCGTGCGATATCCTGGGGCCGGCGATCGGAGAGGGCCTGACGCTGACGGGTTCCGACATAGAGCGCTAAGCCGAATGGCTTGCCGAATGTTGCTAGGGCGCGCTTGGTCGCATCCGTTTCCGCCGTCTTGATCGCCTTCTCATGGGCCTCGCCCGCCGAGGATCCGTGAGCTTCACCAGTGCCGTATCCTTCACGGATGACGGTGTGCTCTTCCGCTCGAACCGTTACTCTAACTTTGGTGACGTAGAGCGCATGAAACGTACCGCGGTTCTCCCGTCCAATAATGCAGCGGCTTTCCAGCGTTTCTCGATTCCAAGCATCAAAGCCAAAGATGCGGTTAGCCTCCGATATGGCATACCATCCCTCGATGTATGACAATTCTTTGCCATTGACTTCGCGGGTCCGAATGTCACCTTCCTTTATATTCTGCTGCAGCTTACGAATTTGGGCAGTGGAAAAGGTCATCACTTGGCCCTCACTGTAAGGACTAGGCGAGGATCGCTAAGAGTAGCTCCGGCGATCTTCGCCCCGCTTTTCAGATCCGAAACGAGGCTTTGCCGGTTTAGTCGAGGCTCCGGTATCACCCAGTAAGAGTCAGGGATCGATTCTTCGTCATGAACCACCAGCGTCGGCGTACTTGACCGAAGGGAGATGGAAAGGTCGGGGGCAGTGACTTTCTTGATTTCGGTCTCGACCATAACGTCCCGGGCTATTTGTCGTCGTTTCGATGCCCGATCTTCAAAACGCCCGAGCCTCGCCTGCATCTCTGCAATTCTCGCCTTAAGGCCTTCCGCCAAGGCTTCGTCGGTGATCGCCGAGCGAACAATGGCCGCCACAATGTCGTGCAGGTCGGTTAGGCCCTCGACCGTGTCAGCTAACGTTTCTTCGTCGAGGTCAGGATTTTCCATTCCGAGCCGCTCCCTGATTGTGAGGTAGCTTGCTTTCGAAAAGGCGAGCATATTCATATAGATAACTCCTTATACATCAATAATGATGCACTACCGCTCGATTACGATGTCTTGTCAACCGCGACCAAATCGGGAACACTCGGAAATATGCTCTATCCGTCGCAGATTCGGGCCGCGAGGGCCCTTTTAGGCTGGCACCAGGAGGAGCTGGCGCGGCGGGCGAAGATCGGCCTTGCCACGATCCAAAGGCTGGAGCGGGCTGAAGATGGGCCTTTGATGGCGCATGTCACGACCCTGATGAAGCTGATGGAATGTTTCGAAGGCGCAGGCATCACGTTCCTGCGAAGCGATCAGTCCGGTGGCGTCGGCGTCCGAAAAGCGAAGGGGACAGGTCGGGCCTGATAACGACGTCAGGATCGTGCTATCGTGTTTGTCTGACGACCAAGATGTCGGAAGCTCTTGTGCTTAATCTAGAGATCAATGCCTTTGGTCCGGTGGATCAGGCTTGCGGCATTCAACAAGGTCGTGATCTCGTAAAGGATCTGTCGACATCGAGCGCGATCTCAATGCCTTTCGTCAGATTGCCGTTATCGCCGCAATACGTCGCTGCATCCTATGCGCCGTCCGTCTCACCTGAATTTGTGTGGAAGCGATGATCCGCCTCCATAATCGCGCATGTGATCAGGTAGCTCAGCGTGCCTTCCTGCAACCGCCATGCAATGGCTTGAGCCTCACGAAGAGGAGTTATCAGCGCCGCAGCTTCGGCCTAGTTATCCATGCTGTTTCCTATCATCAGATAGAGAGTAGCTCGTATCAGAAATTGCCTCGCCAGTGGTAGTGTAGGTCAGGAGCAGACAAAAAAAGAGGACCGTTCCCGTTGGCCGATCGCGGCAATGGTGGTTGTGTTATCGGTCGCTAACGCATCGCAATGAAAAGGCAGTTGTCGTGAAATCACAAAACGGCTCTCAAATGAGAGCGATGAAGCCAATCATTGGTGGACGAGTGGGTGCTCGCACCGAGCTCGATGGTCGTTCAGTCATCATGCTAACCGCCAACAACTATCTTGGGCTTGCCGGCGATTCGGAGGTGATTGAGCGTTCATGCGCCGCTGCCCACCAATACGGCAATGGGTCAACTCTCAATCCGCCACTTGCGACGACGCCCCTGCATGAGGAATTGTGCGACCGTCTCGCACTCTTCCACGGCACCGACGCGGCGCTTCTTTTCAATTCCTGCACGTCGGCAAATGTGGCTGTCGCATGCACCTTGGTTGGGAAGGGCGATCGCATCTTTAGCGACCGATTAAACCACGCGAGCATCATCGACGGCTGCAGACTGAGTGCAGCTGAAACGTGCATCTACAACAATCGCGATCTCGATCATCTGGAAATGTTCCTTTCAGAGCCGCATAGCGGCGCAAAACTCGTTATCAGCGACGGCGTTTTCAGCATGGAAGGAGATGAAGCGGATCTGCCGAACATGATCGCTCTCTGCAAACGCTACGGCGCTATCCTGGTGGTGGACGAAAGTCACGCGGCCGGCGTTATCGGTCCTGGTGGCCGTGGCACCGCTGCAGCGCAAGGTTGTGTAGGCAAGATTGATCTCTACACCGGAACGCTATCCAAGGCTTTTGGCGGCTTCGCTGGTGGATACGCGGCGGGCCGAACGGATCTCGTTCGCAAAATTCATGACGATGGGCGCTTCTACATGTTTACAACCGCAATCACGCCCGCGTCCGCGGCAGGAGCACTTGCCGCGATTGAGATCGTGATGGGGGACAATACGCGCCTCGCGACGCTCTCGGAAAATACCGCGCGGCTTCGCGCAGGGCTCAAGGCGTTGGGCCTGCGCATTCTTGGTCGTGATCATCCAATCACTCCAATTCTGGTAGGAGATGAGGAAAAGGCGCGCGAATTCAGCCGCGAACTCTTGCGGGAAGGGGTCTATATTGGTGCAATCTGCTTTCCGATCGTTCCCCACGGCGAAGCGAGGCTGCGGGCACAGCCGTCCGCGGCACACTCGGTTGCCGACATTGATGAAGTGGTTGCGGCGATCGGTGCTGCTGCGCGGCGCATCGGTCTGATCAATTAAGCCAGTTTGAACAATGATCTTTTGGCCAAGCCCGATCTATGGCGCGTAAATCGCGCAATTTAGTATCTAGCTCCGACGTGAAGCGTGCCTTGCATCAACCACAACAGGATATTCTGAGCGCCCTAGCGGCGTCCTGACGCGCAAAAACCACTTGACGGGCCGTAAGCTTGGTGGCCCGATCCCATTCATAAAAAGAAATAGGGGAGGATTAAATATGGCTCGCTTCGCCACTGCTGCCATTTACGGCAGCGCCGCGCTTGTTTTAGCAACATTTGCTGGCTGGTCATCCGCAGCGCATTCCCAGACCACCTTAACAATGTCGAGTTGGGTCCCGCCCTCGCATCTTCTAACGAAGGACGTTCTGTCCGTCTGGGCGCAAAACGTCGAGAAGGCAACGGAAGGCCGAGTGAAATTCCAGATGCTGGCCAAGCATCCTTCGGCTGCACCGGGGACCTTTGATGCCGTGAGGGATGGGCTCGTCGACGTTTCCTACGTCACTGCGAGCTACACCCCTGCTCGGCATATATTTCCATTGCTACCCGAGCTGCCGGGAGGCGGTGCGACCGCCGAAATTAATTCCGTGGCCTTCTCGCGTATTCATTGGAAGTATTTCCAGCCCGTGAACGAATACAAGGGTGTGAAACTGCTTGGCGTCTTCACGCATGGGCCAGGCCAGATGTTCAATACCAAGCGGCCCATCACCAAGGTCGAGGATTTGGCCGGCATGAAGATTCGCTCCGGCGGCGGCATCTCCGAACAGATGGCCCGTGCGCTCGGTGCCTCGGCATTCGTCAAGCCGGCACCTGAGTCCTATGAGCTTTTGAGCTCCGGCGTGGCCGACGGAACGTTTTTTCCGTTGGAATCGATCATCTCCTTCAAACTCGATTCGGTGGTGAAATACGCGACGCTTTTCCCGGGCGGTTTTTATGGGTCCGCATTCGGCTTCTTCATGAACGAGGACAAGTGGAACAAGCTCTCGAAAGCCGATCAGGATGCAATCATGTCGGTTTCGGGCGAAGCGTTGGCTCGTCTTGCTGGCAAGGCGTGGGATGCCACCGATCGCGCCGCGCTGGAGGTTATGAAAAAAGCCAATATTCAGATCGAGGAGGCATCGCCTGAGCTCATCAAGGGCGTGCAGGAGCGGTCGAAAGACATTATCGAGAAGTGGAAAAAAGACGCGACCGCCAAAGGCGTCGACGGCGCCAAGGTTTTCGCTGAGTTCCACGAGGAACTGAAACGCGTTGCAGCCAGCAATTAGCGGCATCGCGCTGTGTCGTCGAGAAGTTCTGAGAGCGTCGCCTGGCTCGACCGCGTGCTGGGCGCCGCTGCTGCCGTGTTGCTGCTTGGCCTGATGGCGGTCACGACGGTCGACGTGATCGGCCGTTACATTTTCAATTGGCCATTGCGCGGTGCCTTCGAGATCACCGAGCTCCTGTTGCTGGCGCTCGTGTTCGCAGGTCTACCGTTGGTCTCGCGGGCGGACGAGCACGTAACGCTCGATTTCATCGATCGGGCGCTCGGGGAACGGGGCCGCCTGCTGCTCCGCCGATTGGTGGATGTCATCTGTGGACTCATTATCCTGAGTCTGGCTTGGCGTGTTTTTGTCAAGGCCGGGAAGATTGCCGGCTATGCCGATACGACCGATGTGTTGCGAATACCGGTAGGGCCGTTCGTCTATTTCATGGCGCTGATGGTTGCGGTCACGGCCGTCGTCCACCTCATCAAGGCCATTCTTCCGGCTGCAGCCGAGCAGAAAGCTTTCGATCCCGACAAAGTGAGCCCGACATGACGGAAGCCCTGGTCGGCTTGGGCCTTATGATGGTGCTAGCGCTGCTGCGTATTCCGATTGCCATCGCCATGGGGGTCGTAGGCTTTCTCGGTGTCGCGTATCTGCGCGACTGGAATTTCGCACCTGCTATGGCGATGGTCGAAACCAAGGTTTACGAGACCGGGCGCAATTACACGCTATCCGTGATTCCGCTTTTTATTCTGATGGGTAACTTAGTCACGCGGGCCGGCATGTCGCAGGAGCTGTTTCGCGCCGCCTACGCATTTGTCGGCCATCTGCGTGGTGGGCTCGCGATGGCGACGGTGGTTGCCTGCGGCGGTTTTGGTGCCATCTGCGGCTCGTCGATTGCAACCGCAGCGACCATGGCCAAGGTCGCTTATCCCGCCATGAAAGAGCTCGGCTATTCGGACCGCTTATCCACCGGGTCGATTGCGGCGGGCGGAACGCTCGGCATCCTCATTCCGCCCTCAACCCTGTTAGTGATTTACGGGGTGATGACCGAGACCAATATTGGCAAGCTATTCGCCGCCGGCATCTTGCCCGGAATTCTTGCGACCTCTCTCTTGTGCTTTGCAGTGCAATGGACCGTCTTGAGGGACCCCAACTCCGGCCCTCGTGGCGAACGGTCCACATGGTGCCAGCGGATGCGCGCGGTCGAGGGCGTGTGGGCTGTAGCGCTCCTCTTCGTCGTCGTCATGGGCGGCATTTATGGCGGCGTCTTTACTGCCACGGAAGGCGCAGGTGCCGGCGCTTTTGGGGCATTGTGCTTTGCTCTCGCCCGCCGGGCTTTGTCGTGGCGCACGCTGCTCGATGCTCTCGTCGAATCGGGCCGCACTACGGCGATGCTGTTCGCCATCCTTACCGGCGCTTTGATGTTCGCCGAGTTCGTCAACTATACGACGATGCCAAACGACCTTAAAACGCTGGTCACTACGCTCAACCTGTCGCCGATCATGGTCGTTGCGGCGATCTGTGCCATCTACGTCATTCTCGGCACCGCGATGGAAGAGCTATCCATGATCCTTCTCACAGTGCCGGTGTTTTTCCCGCTCATCGTACATTTGGGACTCGATCCAATCTGGTTCGGCATTTTGATCGTTGTGGTTGTCGAGATCGGACTCATCAGCCCGCCGGTCGGCATGAACCTCTTCGTACTCCGTGCATTGCTGCCGCAGATTTCGACCAATACTTTGTTTCTGGGTGTGCTGCCGTTCGCTGTCGCCGACGTCGTCCGGCTCGGCATATTGATTGCGTTTCCCGCAATCTCGCTTTGGTTACCAAGCCTCATGCGGTGATCTTCTATCTGTAGATTCCTTAGGTCATGGTCGGCGACGGCAGCGGGCTCCTAGGTGTCCGGCATCAGCACCTTTGACACAGATTTAGCGGCTTGAAGGCTGGAGGATTTCTGGCTGATCGTAACCATCGAGGAGTGGAGATGAGACATAAATCCGAGCAATCAGAAACGTCTGAGCGGATTGTGAAGGATATTCGCCGGGCGACCCGCAAGCATTATTCGGCCGAAGAGAAGATCCGCATCGTTCTGGACGGTCTTCGCGCTTTTTCGGGTGATATCACCGCTTCGGGAAGCGATGATACTCTTACGCTTGGCGGTTCTGCCGAAGGTAGTTTCGATTTATCTTCGATCTGTGTACGCGGTAGCAAGAATCTCTTTATGAGCTTCAGCTAGTATGAGAAGATGGGCAGCGGCATCTGGACGGTGAGAGGAATCATCGGCGACGCAGGGCCGTGGACCATTCAGGAGGGCACGCTGCAGGTGGACCAAGCCGCCATATTATCGTATGACGACAGGTCCACGACGATATCATTAGTTACGCGTCGTAGTAAGGGAGTTTTGCGCTCCGGCATGGGTGCGTCCTCGAGAAAGCGGCCCAATCCGATCGACGTATGCGTCGGGCGTTTTGCCGAAGACCAATGCTATGATGGAACGCTGCCGATGCCTGCAATCAATTCGGTGACATGCTCGCGCCGTGTGTCGATGTCGTCGAATTGGATCAGGTCATTCTTATTCCAGAAAAATTGGTGATCGGCCGGCCATTTATCGTAATGAATGTGCATGCCGATTGCCCGCTCGGCCGGCGAGAACCTCGCAAGACGTTCCTTGAAGACTTTTCGTAGCGCCTGCGCCTGGTTTCTTAAGGGATAGTGCTTTAGAATAAATTTATACGGAAAGATGCGCCGCTCGGGGAACACGGCCTCATGCCCGCCGCTGGTCGCGAGTTCAACGGGCACCTTTCCTTGTCTCCAAGCCTTTATTTGCGAGCCGCGTGGCGGCCGGCGACCAAACTGAAAGTGATCAAGCACCGTTTCGACATTGAAGCCGTCGCGAAACCGATCGTCGATCGGCCGAAAATTGATGACTGTAAAATCGACGGCATTGAAGTCCATGCATTCTGCGACATACAACCCTTTCCGAAATGAGCAGTCAGACCAAGGCGACGTACGAATTTCATCCGCATCCTGGTGAATGATCCACCGGCCAGGATGTTGCTGCGCGATATCAGTCTTGCGCCTGAGAATTTGCTTCCATTCGAAATATAGCGCTGGCCCATCGGCCGGAAAGCGCTCCAGAACAAGCCCAGGATGGTCAAATCTTGCCAGCGTTTCGAACGTTCCGTCTTCGGACCAATTATCAATGACATGAACGTCAAATCCATCATTAAGCAACCCGATAACAACGCCAGGCGCAATGTCTCGCTCGTTATATGTTGCAATGATAGAGAGGGGACGAAACCGCTCTGGTACGCGCAGATTTTGTCGCTTGCTTGTCTGGTCGGCAATCGCGAGAATTGTTTTCTTCTCGAGGTCTCGGTTGTTGTTGACCGTCAGGCCGCAGAATGACGGTGCCAACCCGGCCGCCGACAGCAGCGCTTCAAACTCTTGTCGCGACCATTCTCTGGCATGCGCAGGATCGGCAGGCGGCCCCATATCATTGGGTCCGCGAACGCGATCCCGTTCTGGAGTGGTGATGATAATCGCTTTGGTCAGACGAGATATCTTCAAGAGCCCGGCCAGGAGATTTCTCGGATCGACAAGATGCTCAATCACGTCCGCGCAAATGACGACCGATTGCTTGATTTCACTCTCTTCGAGTCGAAGATTCAAGGCCGTTTCCAGATCAGCCTCGATCCAAGTTGCGGTCGGGAAGGTCTGCCGGCAAAACGCCAAGTTGGCACCACCATCAACGCCAATGGTCTTGAAGCCGGTCATCGCCATGAGATTTAGGGCGGAGCCGCAGCCAATGTCGATGATTGTTTTTGCGCCATATCGCGCGCCTAGAAATGCGGCTAGCGCATAGGCGTCTGGTTGATAGATCACGTCGCCGTCTGCGACAGGACGGTCACCGAAATGCGGAACGCTTGTCCTTGAGGTGTAACTGTTCTTGATAAAATAGCGATCGTCCAATTTCGGCGCCTCCAGCACTGGCTGCGGAACGTCGGGGGCGAAGTGGAATATGTGGGATACCCAAGTTCAACCCCGGGTACGATAGATTCGATGCAGTACGAAGCTCCGTTCAATTTAATCGTCTACGCGTATTGAACGCGGCTTGAACAGTCGAAGTTGTTCGGTATTGCCCACACAAAATCCGATCATGCGGAGAGAGTAACAAGCTCCGCCGAACGGAGTGTTTTCATCTCCGACTTCGCGGTTATCATATATATCTTACAGATTAACGTCTAGGCAACTCCGATATGCTCGCGCGCCCTCGTGCTCCAAAAAACCAACGATGCAGATGGGCAGATTCGCTGTGCTCCGGATGACCGGGATCAGAGCTAATAGAGAACTTGGCTCTTTATCATGCGGTCAGGCGTCGCCATCGATGGCGACGCCCATTTGCTTTACGCTAGCGATTGGCAGACGTTTGATCTGAACGACGCTAAGGGTTGCAGAAGTTGATGTTCGTCTTCATTGGTACGGAATAATGCTGGTTGTTAACGACATACTGGATCCATATGAGCCCATAATTTTCCGTGTCGGCGTTTGCGCAATAGCCCGTGATATCGCTTTTCAGCATAAAGAAATAAGCGTATCCATTGGTGAAATCGGCTCCTGTCAACGTGGAGACTTCGTATGAGGTGTAGTGCGGCGTCGTTCCGTCGTCTTGCTCCCAGGCGTCCAGATAGGCAGTAACGACGATCTGATCGGTGGCATTGCGCGTTTCACCGCCCACGCCGTTATAGTCGGGAATAGCCCAGTACATTTTGTCCTTGCTGTCGAAATCCTCGTACGTCAGCAGGGCTGGCGGGGTGGCGTCGACAATCTTCGGGTTGCTGTCTGGCTCCACGTACCGTACCGGCTTCAGATTGGTGTCATGGACATGGTTTACATCGTCCGGCCTCTGCAACGCCGTACCTGCAGCCGCGAAGTTCGTAATTTGTGAGCTGTTGGGCGACTGGCCGCCATAGATCATATAGGCGACGTTGTTCGAGCTAGTGGGGCCTGTCTGCATGTTGGCATAAGGCATGTCGAATGAGACCGATTGGCCACGGTATGAGCCGATTGTGATGACATGGCCGAGGACCGCGGGGTTATCTCCCTGACCCATCCAGGCGACAAACAGGGGGTTGCTACCGAAATTGTAGTTTGAGCCAAGGAAAGCCGACGTGGGATCCGTCAATGGCGGCAGTAGAGACTCGCCCTGCCATTGTTGGATCGTAACGAGGTTGTCTATGTCATCGGAGGGCATCGGCGCAGGGAGATTGTTATTCGTTATTGTATCCGTTCCGACGGTCCAAATCACGATGTTGGTACCAACCCAGGTTGACTTTTCCTCTGGCAGCTCTTGTTCCAAAACCATTGGCCGGAGAATTTCTTGCGACAGGGACGCCTTAATTTGGGGAATGCACGCTTTAAGCGAGCCCACATATAGGGTCGCCGTCCCGTCGGATCCCGTTTTTGTCGTTTGAGTGTTGGGGTTGAACTGATTCCCGGTGGTGTCAAAGAATTTAAGTGTTCCTGAATTGACGTTTGCATAGCTCCAGTACACCGGTATGTCCGGTTGTCCCTGAAGGCTTGTCTCGTCGACCACACCGACCGTGAGCGTAATGTAATAGTCGTCAGACGACGGGAAACCAGCGCTAGTCATTTGCAGCGCATTTAGGCGATTGGTCATGAGAGAAGCAATCTTGTTAGCCATGATGATCTCCTAGTTCAAATGGTTTGGTTTCGAAATTCAAAGCATCACGAAAAGCGTTGCCGAAAAAGGAATAGAGCCTTTTTCAGAATGTTGTATTGAGCGGGTATGTTTTTGAGAGTTTCGACCAACGGGTGCCGTTGGTCGGGTTCACCACCTTGTAATCGACCTGGACCTGGCTGAAGGCGTTTGTGTCTTTGGTCGGGATGTATCCGGCGGCGTATTGCTGCGGCAGGGTGAGGGTGACACTCTGGCCGGCCAGCAGCGGGCTGTTTGAGGGGAGCGGATAGATCACCGGAACGATGTTGTAGACCTGCTTGAGCTGTGGCGGCGTGAGCTGCGACATGAGCACGTCCTGGCCGGACAGGTAGAAGTACATGGTGATCACGTCTTCGTTCGGCTTCATCGCGCTGTAGGGATAGAGATCGACCTGCAGCCCGCCATTGATGATGTCCTTGGCTTCGATCGTCGCTCCATCGGGCATGTCGACAACGGGGGCGTTCAGGACCCGCGCGGCGCCGCCGGTGTCCGGCCCAAGCTGCGGCGTGCCGTTTGTCCGGAAGGTGAGCTGGCAGGATTTGAGGGCGGGCGTCACCCACATCAGCGCATTGGTGCCGGTCAGATTCAATGCGGCATAGGCCACATCGACCCCACCCTCGAGCGCAGGATCGGCCAGCCCGTCATAGACCAGTCGATTATTGAGCAGCAGCGCAACCTGGCTGCCGTTCGTGGCGTAACGGCTGGGCGGGAGACCGACCTTGAAGGTTGGCGCCGGCGATGGCGGGATATTCAGGGTGCCGTTGTTGGCGACGCCTGTCACGGTCGGTGTGGGCAGTACGCACGACAGCGGCGGGCTGTTGGTCGCCAGAACCAGCTTGCTTGGAATCGGCAGCGTCTGAGTTTTCCATTGTGCATTGAGATCGAACATTGTGGGGTTTTCCGAGCCGACCAGGAAGGTGCCGACCCCGTTGCTATCGGTGGTGAGAACATAATTGCCGTTCACGTTATCGAGCTCATCGCCGCTGCCGTCGGCCTTGAACATGGTCTCGGGCGCGGTAGCGGGGTTGGTCAGCAGCGTGATCTGCTGCGCGCCCTGCTGGCCCAGCACCTGCACCTGGCACTTGACGACCTGCGTGGGGTCGCCCGGTTTGATATCCTGGCCGCGCGCCGGGTTCTTCGCATAGGTTTTGTCGAGCATCACGCCGAGAAGGTTCTGGGTGATGGGCGTGACGAAGCGGGTGGTCAGTTCGTCGTAATCGTTGATGCCGGTCTGGATATTGGGCGACCATGCCTCGATCTTGGCATTGTTGATATCGGCGCCCTTGCTGGCGACCGCGGTGTTGGATGTGAATCCGCCGGTCGTATAGGTCACGGGCTCGTAGAAGGAGATCCGGTTGGCCGGGAAGGCGGTCCAGTAGACCGGGGTGTTATCCGGCACCGCTGTCTGGCAGTCGCCTTCATAATAATGGACCGAGAAGTCGTGCGGGTGGCCGATCGACAGTGGCGGCTCGTCGTCCGAGGTCAGATGCATGCAACCGGACTGCTGCACCTGCGCCTGGAAGGTGAGGGTGAGGTCGCCCTCGTCGGTCTCCTGCGCATTGAACGGATTGGTGGCGGTGGCAGTGATGGTGGCGTTGAACGGATTGTTGGTGTTGATCGCACTCACCGCGTTGGTGGCGACGCCCTCCACATCGGTGAGGGTCGGCAGGGTGCTCAGCAACTGGACATTGCCGGTATTGGCAGGATCGACTTGCCAGGTGATCGGCTGGTTTGACAGCGGCGTGCCGTCGAAGGTGGTGTAGGTCGCGGTGAGGAGATGCCAATCGCCTTCGGACAGCGGGCTGCCGTCGATCGATTCCACATCGATGATGCCTTCGTCGGCGGGCGGGTTGGCGCCCTGAACAAAGGATAGCGGGAACGGACAGGAGAGATCATATTCGCCGGTCGTCTGGTTGTAGGTCCGCGCATAGGCGACGACCTGCGTCCCCACGTTGGGACCGTAGGCGGTGAGCTGGGTTGTCGCCTGTCCACTGCTGTTGGTCTGGGATGGATTGGGTTCGAACACGAAGTGATGCGTGTCCGTCGATGAATCCGGCACCACCACCCAGGAGATCGGCTTCTGCTGGTTGTCGGCGGCGTGGTACGTCGCGGTCAGCTGATGCGGGTTATAGAGTGAGAGCTGTGTTGCATCGTCCTTCGATGTGATGGTGATCGGGCAGGGCTGGCTGCCGATCGAACCGAAGTAATTTGAGTTGAAAGTCACCCCGTTGATGTGATCGTAGCCGCTGGCTGTGATATAGGCCTGGCGATAGCCCACGGTCTCGGTACCGACCGCCATTACATGAATTTTGGCGTTGCCGTTAACATCGGTCATAGTCGGATAGGGCTGCGAAAACACGAACCGGTCCGCCGGTGTCGCCGACCAGGTGATCGGATGATCGACAAACGGATTGCCATTACCGTCGACGAAATTCACGTCGATCTCATGCCAAACCCCTGGGATGAACTCGTTATTGTCCTGCGAGCTGGGAGTTAATTTTCCCCAATTGGGAGACGACATGGTATCCATAACGGGTTGAACGAGCGCGCCTCTCGTGCGCCTGCCGTTGTCGGTGATTTCCACCCACATGGCCTCGGTATAGGTGCTGGCGTTTGGTTGTGTGCCCGGCCTGACAATATTGGTTGATATGCCACTGCCGTTCGTGGTCGTTAAGGAATTGTCGTAGTGCACATCGTCCGGTGCTGAAAACCAGTTGACGGCTTTGTTCCCGGGCGAAGCGTGATCGGCGCGCGTGTAGGTCGCCTGGAGCTGATTAACGATTGGGTTGAGCCAACCGTAATTACTGCTGATATTCGTCAGATCGATGGTGCCAAAGGGCGCCGGACCTGCAACGCAGGCATAAGTCTTGCTGCTCGAACTCTGTGTCGACCGCAGGGTAACCGTGAGATTGCCGAAAGCCAAATACGAGGTCAAAACGAAGTTGCTGAACAAACCTCTATCATCAGTGAACGTGGTCGCATTCGCCAAGATTGGCTGGAGAGCGCCTGACGGGTCGGAAACCTCCCACGAAACACCGCGATAGGCAGCCGGGGTGCCGTCGGCCTGAGCGCAATATCCGCTGATCAGCGTCCATACGCCGCCGGTGATGACGGCGCTGTTGGGATCGGCGCTGTTCACCGTGTCGTCGAGCGTGATCACGAGTGGACCGCCGACGGTGGTGCTGGCATGCAGACCGGTGTTGTCGGTGTCGCTTGAATCGTTCTTCGCCGTGACGGTGAGGCTCGCATCGTATGAGGCGATGGTGCCCAAGGTGCCAGGCTTGCTGAACGTGATTTGCGTCGTTGAATAGCCGTTCTCGTCGGTCGGCGGCAGATCGGCCGGGTAAACCGAGGCATAGCCGGACACGTCGGCATGGATCACCTCGTTCGGCTTGGGCTGGCCACTGCCATCGAGATAGCGAACCCAGACCGTGATGGCGGTGTCGACCGGCAACACATCGGTCGACGCCGGATACACGATCTTCAGGCTGTTCGCTCCGGTCGCCAGCGTCTCTGCATCGAACGACGGAGGCAGTGTACGCTTGCGTTGCGCGCGTTCGCGAGCTTGCTCGGGTGTGAGAGCGGGTGCTGTGAAAGAGCGGCGGACGATGTGGTTGGTGCTTATACGTTTGGTCATGGAAATTCTCCGAAAAAAATCATTCAAAAAAGGTGCAGCGGCAAAACGCGATCAAAACGAAATGCGCGACCCGAACATGTGCAACGCAAAGCCCGGCGAGAGACCATCCGGTGCGGCCTTTCGCTAAGGCCGCACCGCGTTCGTGCTATGAGGCTGACGAGGGCCCTTTAACCGACCCCTGTCGCCAGGATGTAGGAGTTATATTGGCTGTAGGTCCAAGCCGACCGGTTGCTATCCTGGTTGGTTGGCACGAAGGCCATTTCAGCCCAGAACAGACCGTATTGACCTTGCGAGTTTGCAAAATACCCAGCGGCTTTGTTGTAATCCAGAACGGCATGGTAGAACCTGGTGGCTGGGTCTAGCGGTTCGACCGCGTCCACTGTCCAGAGTCTAGGCTTTTGCTGCTGGTCTTTGTCCACGCCATTCATGTAGAAATTGAACACCACCTTCCCGGACCCGGCGGCATAGCCCGCTCCCAGCGACCGTCCGTATTGAAGCATGAGACCGTCGGGATAGGTCCCGGCGGGAATGTGATTCTTCAGCGTGTCGTCGGTAATAAATCCACCGATGCCGACGTCGGGATTTGGCGACGGCGCATAAAACGGCCGCGCCGAACTCGGTATTGTTGGGTCAGGCCGGTTGTTAGCAGTGCCCTGGCCGCCGAAGGCATAGCCGCCTGACTTGAAGATAGATCCGCTTGTCGCTTGTACGAAGAATAATGTCTGGTTTCCCTCAACATTGGTTGCGTCGATATTCACATCCGCAACCGGGACGTCCACCGTCAATGGACTTTGCAGAACACTTGCATCGCCAGCGGACCACGGGACATCCTGTCCGTTGCCGTCAAAATATAAAAATGCGGTATAGTTTTTATTGGCGTATGTCGCCGAGATGCTTGGCAGGTTCTCGGTAAAGGTTATCTGTCCCGTAACATTAAAAAGGCCATCCGTCACATCATCGACGGTTGGCGATCTGAATTTTTGAGGAACAGTCGGGTCCTCCGGATCGATATAATACGCGGTGTCGCTGGTGGAGAACATCGACTGAACAGGACTCTGCGCTTGCATCGTTATCGCCAGTGTCTTGTTCGCAGTCACGTTGACGGAGGAGTATCCATTTGCGTCGGTGTTCACGGCGGCCCAATAACCGCCTCTCACCAACGGAAGCTTGGCATTTGTCGCCGCATCATAGAACGTGGCGACCCCATTTCTCGGCGAAACGAACCACTGGACCTCAGCGCCGCTTTTGACCAGCGTTTTGTCGGTCTTGGCCACGCTGGCCTGATAAATGATGCCATTGGTTGACGGAAGGTCTTTGGGAAAGACCACGAGGTTGTTCGATGTCACATCGCCAAGCCTGGGAGTAGTGCCCCAATCCTGGAAAGCGATCGTGTAGTCTTTCGTGCCGTGCGCGCCTGCATCCGCGGTGATCTTGACATCTTTTCCGGTTGCTCCGATGTACGAGAGCGGCACGGTAATCACGCCGGATGCCAGATAGGAGTAGTCGTCGCCAAGGTTTGTGGTTGTGGCCTGCCACGTGGCTTGACCGTTGGTATCGTCGCTCCAGGTGATCGGGATACCGCTCGTTTGTTGCGAGTCAGGAATACTGACCCAAACTTGGAATGCGAGGCCGGCAGGCGCGAATTTTGCAACCGTTTCAAATGTGACTGTCATTTTCAGCTCCAAATGCTTTGAACAATGTGACGTTGAACAATGCGGCCCAACCATAGGACCAATTGAAGTGGCGATAACGTCTTGCAAGCTTTCAATGCGTCGCCTGCAACAACGATCCTTACGGTGTGCCGAGATTGGCGGAATGTCACGTGAAAGCTGACGGCGATAGCCGTGATTGTCCGCGCAAGGTGCAGGCTTTGTGAGTTCTATATCAGATGGAGATCTATGATCTGCGCGCTCACCGTTTGGAAAAGCGACGCAGTTCGACAATCGAGATCGGGCTGAGATGTTTGTAAAAAAGTGCGCTGCCTGCGGCGCGTCCACCGAGTCCACGATAGGTCCAGCAGCCGCATCTCGCCATGCCACTATATCTACAAGTGCGGGACTCGATTGCGCAGCGCATCGTTGCGGGTGAGTGGAAGCCGCGCATCATCATTCCGGTCCTCGGACTCACAGAGTGTGCTGGAAAGCTGGATCATGATAAACAGAAGCGAGATCAGAAGCGCATCGCAACATTGAGCATCTGCGGCGTGGTCGGCGTAGGTGTCGCAGATGTAAATCAATCACCGTGACGAAATAGATGGGAGGGCCGCGGTGCGATCCGTCTCAACCAACGCACGAAATGCCTGTCAGTGCGTATCCACTTTCTTTTCCGGTTGCGAAGTGCGGCAATGAGGATCTTGAAGCAATCAAGAAGATCGGCCGGTGCCGCGAAACCTTGCCGGCAGATCGGCTAGCTTTTTCATCCAAAGGCTCGAACCCGCAGTTTCAAGCCTTTGCGCGGCGCCGCATGCGATTAGCTCGTTGCAGACAGCTTGGACGCCCGTATGATGTGTTGAGCCGCTGTTGTGCGCCTGTGTGTTTTCGACCGCGTCATGAAACACGATGGTTGGCTCAATTCCCTCAAACTGCGTGAGCGAGTTCCACTGCGCACATATGTCGGTCTTCACGCCCTCATAGGAGTGGTCGCCATCCACGAACATGAAGCCGAAAGCCCCAGGAATCGGAATCCGAGAGTTTCCGGTTATGAGGGTAAGACGACGTGCGATTTCAGGCTTGCGAAAATACTCGTCGCATTCGGGCAAGTGGCGCGGATTTAAGTCGATGCTGGTGATGTGCCGGCCTTCGCCTGCCATGAGTAACAATACAGTTGATCCACCTTGATACCGGCCGATTTCGAGAATCGGACCTCTGGAGGTACGTGTCGCCTTCCAGAGCAGCGCGGCTTCATTGAAGTCCTGACGTATATGCCCTCGGTTGGAAATGTGAGAATTGAATAGCCATGCAGCCTCTTCAAAACCAATTGTCATAAGAATCCTCTTGCCTTGTCGTTTCAAGATTACATTGTATATTTCGGCGGAACTCGTCGGAAGTGAAAAGTTCGGTTGAAGGGGGCTTGCTGAAACCAAGATACCAATGTTTGAATTCTGTCGTAGGTAGCGCGACGCGACAGCTATTGCCCAAGGCCTGCAAGACTAAGTAAGGCCCGGGGCAGGTGGGGCATGTTGGCTTGTAATAGAACACTAACGAGACACCGCTATCTGCGAGCCTATGACAGTGTGAGCGAGGCCCGCGCATCGATCGGCCGATATCCCGACTTCTACAATCGCCGCCGACCGCATTCGAGCCTTGACGCGTCGACGCCAAGTCAGGCCTACTTCAACCCGCTGCCCCCCGCTTGGCTGTCTAACCCCGGCAGAGGCTCCACTTAGCGACCCGGATAATTTGTTCAGACAAACGGAGCCAGCTCTCTTATTGTAGCGATGGGGCCCAAGTTATTTTGCATCTATCCCAGGGGGCGGGAAAGAATGGAAGCGAACAACGAACCTCACCGTGCACTAAGATATTTGGCTAAAGAACAGCTTTCAGCTTGGAGAAACAAATTACTTAGCCGAGACGACTTGAGACAAGCGTTTGTACATTTGAACGCCGTTCCCAATGTTTCAATCTTCGAAATCAGAAAGGGCGATGTCTGTGCATGGGACAAGGCCAAGGCATTGGAACCATTAGACAGAGTCAGACGTGATTTATACCAATCGTTCCTAAAGACGATAGTTTCTGAACGGCGCCCGGAGACGAGCACTGTTTTGGCTTATGCCCTTGGCGATAGGTACCCAAACAATGACTCTATACCAACAATCGGCTACCAAAAGCGACGGAGCCACAGCACCATTTTGCTGCCTGACGTCGATTTCCTTCGTTACGACTTTTATCAGGGCGAGCAATTCCAGGATCAAATACCATACTTGAACAAGCGTACCGCGGCGATATTCGTGGGCGGGACGAGTGGCGGAAACCGTATATCCGAGGAACGCGTTAAATTGGTTCCAAGGATCAGATCCGCTCTGTATTTCAAGGGCCACAAGAACATCGATTTCTTTGTTCCAAAGATTGCGCAAATCGATGGAGAGAAGACCAAGCAGGCAATTATAGATCTTGGAATTGCAGGGCATCCAGTATCGTGGGAAGGCCATTGCAATTATAAATTTCGCCTCTCTATGGACGGCAATGGAGCAACATGTTCGCGTGTCGCCCTTGCACTCAAAAGCAACAGCGTTTTGATAAAATATTCATCAGAATGGATGATGCACTATTTTCCGTTAATGAGAGCCGGAGAACATTACATCGAGATAAATGGGGACGCTGAAGTAGATCCAATCATTGAGATTGAACTCAATGATCCGGGTCGATGGGAGGGAATTGCATCCGCCAGCACTTCATTTTATGAAACCTATTTGACGAGAGACCGTCTTCTAGACTACAGCGCTTTTGTTCTTGATGAGTACGAGTTCTGTTTTGGCCATTTACAAGACTAAGTCCCATAGGGCAGGCCCAGCCATGACGGCGAGGGAACGGCCAGAGCATTAATCACCTATGGATTTTAGGGCACATTCCACCGCAAATGGAGGCTGGTGAACGATGTTTAGTAAAACTGATATGCGAGCTTATTGGGACTCAATCGGCTGCAGAGACGACAACGAGAAACAGATTGCCCACCAACCCACCCGAGAGGGCTTTCTTCAATCTGGCGTCGATAACCTACCCCTGATTTTCCCTTGCGGCTGCGAGTCGATTCCGAAGGGCGGGACAGTCGTCGAAATTGGCTGCGGTAAAGGACGACTTGTGCGTGTGATTGCCCAGAAGCGACGGGACGTTCGGGTTGTCGGCGTCGACGTCTCTGACCGAATGGTCGAGATGGCATCAGAAGAATGCAAAGAATGGATCAACACGCACTTTAGCGTTAGCGATGGGACCAACCTCGCATGTTTGGGCACCAACACCGCAGACATTATTTACAGCTTCATTGTGTTCCAGCACATGCCGCGCGGCGCAGTTCGAAGCACGATTAGCGATGCTGCT
Source organism: Pseudorhodoplanes sinuspersici (assembly GCF_002119765.1). NCBI lineage: Bacteria > Pseudomonadati > Pseudomonadota > Alphaproteobacteria > Hyphomicrobiales > Pseudorhodoplanes > Pseudorhodoplanes sinuspersici. The sequence goes on along the minus strand of NZ_CP021112.1, from coordinate 5,550,930 downwards.
CGCGTTCTAAAGCCAAATGGGCGGCTCATATTTCAGGTCCAGGAACGGAAAGAAATAACACAGCCAGATCCGCCAGATACTGACTACCGTAGCATCCGATATTACACCTCAGAGATGGCCACCGCCCTCCTTAGCTACCCCTTGTCCCTGACCTCGACACGAGGTGGTGGCCACAATTTATTTGTTGAAGCGCAAAAATCCATTTGAACCACGGGAGCACTAACTGCGCAGGCCGATTCACCGTATAACTAAAATGGTGCAAAGTCAGGAACTGTACACACGATGAAAATCGCGAACTGTGTTTTACTCTCGTTCTTTAGGGATGAGATCCTTGCTATTATCGATCAGCTGCAGCGATACAGAGATCGGATCAACATCCATATTCTGCACAACAATAGCACTCGGACAGATTCGCTTCTGCCCGCGCTCGAAGAACGGCTGAAGATCGGTCACATTGAGAGCCTTACTCACTTTACTTCGAACATTGCAACTGCCGCTTTCGGCGCATTCTTCGATGCAAAACTCGTGGAATTGTCGCTGCCCTACACTATCGTATCCGATGGCGACATCTGGGCAGATGGCGACTGGCTTTCTGAGCACATCAACATACTGGAAAAACATCCAGACATCTTTTCGGTTAGTTCGTCCCTAGATGAGAGTATATTAAAAGGGAGAACTATTTCCACCTACCAAAGGCCAACAGAAACTGCCTTGGACCATTTTGTTCAGAAAACTGGGTGGTGTTACAAAACAATGCGGACCCCAGAATGGGTGGAGTTTTTGCGGTTTAGGGAAGTCTCTGAGCTTCTTTTTCACGACAATGAGGTGCACCAGTTCGCGAGTAACATTCTCAAGAAGAAGAGCGCAACCGCAAAGAGAAACATCGCGAACCACCTCCGCTGGGGATACAAGTCAGATTCAGCATACAATCAGCAAAAGGCCATGCTGGGGAATCCATGGAATCATGGCCACACCTCCCTGTTTGTATTCAAAACACGGACAATGATTAAACCCGTTGCGGGCATGCCAATCAGGCGCAATGTGCAGTTCTGGCGCGCCGTGCATGTCACAAATAATACGACCCGCGATGTAGATGATCTTCTCTTGTCATATCGAAGAATAGACCACTTTGCTTTTCACAACAGCATTGGGCCCATCGGGAAAGGTCAAACCATAACGTTTCATTTATACTCTCCACTGGATGGCCATCTTGCTATCGACAACTTGGAATATTTACAGTCCATAGACTTCAGCAGCGACCCATCAATCAATTTAGGGAATCCAGAATTAGTCTCCGTAGAAAATCTGAACGCGATAAGCTCTCAATGAAGCATTGTCCGCGCCGTCCGAAAGCTGGACCGTGAACACAATCTCGGAAGCCGCCGTAGTATCGACCGTGCCAGAGCCAAACGCTCCGGCACCCAGGCCCCAACCACCGGCCGTTTGATTGGTGGAGAGATCTTGAACGTTGGTTGCGTTCTTGTTGAACAAGTCAGCCATCATCTTAAACGAGGGGTTGGTAGTGTTCGCAACGGCGGCCATCTGCGCGCCTGCCGTGCCGGCGCCGGCAGCGCCCCATTTTACTCTATGGTCTTGTTCCTGCACTATTGTTGTTGGCAAACCAGGGCCCCGGAAACAGGGTCACTTGAGCCATGGCTGGAGAGGCCACGCACAAGAGCGTGGCCGCGAGGAAGCGGGCCATTGATCACCTATGGATATTTCAGGCAGATTTACCGCATGAGCAAAACGGCGCAGATGTCGATTGCCGCGCTGTCGGCCGAAGAATGGGCCGCATGGCACGCTTATTCGTTCGATCTATCCGATGTAACTTTTGATAGTTGGCAGATCGAAGCCAACAAAAGATTGCCCTTATTCCAGCAGCTTGGAGTTGAGGTTGTTCAGATCCCTATCAAACCTGACGAGTTCATTGACTGGTGCAGGAAAACAAAATCCACGCTGACGACCGCGGCCGAGACGCCTTTGCCGTCCGAAATGGCCTCCGCAAGTCAATCGCGGAGTGCCAATCAATAGCGCTCTTTCGTATTATTTCTCATTGCCGGACGAGACTCGCGCACAAATTACTAGGCGCAGTTCGCCGCTTGATGATCTTGTTTATTTGTCAATGGTCCTTGATCCAATGCCGTGACAAATATGGTCGAAATAGGCACCTTCATGGGACTGTCAGCTTGCTTTTTGGCTTCATCGATTAAAGGTACGCTCTACACTATCAATGTGAGCGCCTCAGAAATGAAGATTGCGCAGAAGACCGTTTCCGACTTCGGGCTCACGAACGTGAAGTTCATCGTGGGCGATAGCTTGGAAGCACTGCCCGAACTGGTTCAGAATATCCCAAATCTTGAGGCAGCTTATATCGACGGCTACCATAGCTATCGATACTCAATGGGCGAATACCAGATTATTGAGCCTCTTGTCGGCAACAAGAAGTCTGCAATCTTTATAGACGATGCTCATAAGCCACATCCTGACGGCGAACAGGATGGTGGCATTCTGCGCACCGTTGATGAACCCGGTTCAAAGAGGATTCCGATTTTAGGCAATCGTATTGCGGTTAAGACGTTCGGTGACTTTGCACTGCTTTAGATAAGTGATGACAATCACTTCGCTGTGACCGCCGTTGCCTCCATTACCCGCTCTCGTTCCGGTTTGTGTCGCTCCACCGCCGCCGCCAGGAATTTGACCGGTGCCGCCATCACCACCATTGCCTGTCGTGTGAGACCCACCACCACCAGCTGCCAGAACTAGGCGCGAATAACTCGTGACGGGTGCGTTAGCGCCGCGACATCATTGATACACCGAAAAATCGCTCTCGCTTGTAGGGGGTAACCCTCTCGTGTTACCGATCTTGGCTTCTCTTGGTAGAACAAGACTTCGACAGACTTGAAGCGCGCCCGTTTCGCGATGTTGATGACGGCCTCAATACCAGGGATCCACCAGTTTGTCGGATCCGCGTTATAGAGACCCGGAATAAAGAACGCCGACTTGGGATCGTTGCCGTCGAGCCTCAAAACCTCAGTTTCGACAAAGCACACGCCACGCGTCCACTTCTGCAGGCGTTCAAAGGCGCCGACAAGGTCGGGCAGATGATAGATTAACCCGAGGCAGAACACATACTCGAATTGCGGTGCCTTTGGGTCGAAGTCGTAAATGGAAGCGACTTGGGTGTCGATTTGATAGCCACAAGTCTCTGCGATGAATTTGGCCTGCCGGATGACCAGATCGCTATAGTCAACCGCCAGGGTTGGGCCGGCGCCACGGTCCTTCAGCGCCATAGAGAGCTGAGCATTGTTACACGGAAGATCCAGAACAGACGCGCCCTGCAAGTTCTCAGGCACAAATGACAATACACGGTCAAACGACGCAAAGGCCTCATGACCCTGACGGGTACTGATTCCCTCGCCAAAATCGACGCCATAACCCCACGGGCGCAATTCCTCAATTCCCTTCGATATCGCGGCCTTTTCTTCAGCCGTCCACGCCCGCATTTTCTTCAACTTTACAGCCATACTCAGACTTCCCCATTAAGATCCTGCAGAATCTTATAGGAGGTCCAGCCAGACAGCTAGATTAGGACCCGCACTACCGCGCTCACGCCAATAATGCAGTTGAAAAAGAGCGACCTCGCGGAGTGCGGCGAGCGCCTCAAGATCAACCTCTGCAGCCGAAAGATGGCTTTCGAACGATGGGGCATTGGGACAACTCGGGGCGACTAGCGGCGGTCGCTTAGTTCAGAAAGAATTTCTTCGAAGGGCGCTAAACGCAAAACGTCAAGTTCTGTAACTAGATCCTCAAATGTTCTGCCTCCGATATAAGAGAGAGTTCTTGAACGCACTTTTGGGCGGCGTTTGCGCCATACAACGGTTTGGCCGTGATTTTCCTGAATCGTTCGAAAGGAGAATTGCTGGCACATAGATTCCAGGAAATAGACGACGCGAAATACGTCGCCCATCCAAGCGTGGTCATTGGACTTCAAATAGCTGGCCACTTGTTGCCGTACCGAAAAGTCCGCAATCGATGCCAAGTGTGAGCTCGGACGCGTATCGTCGATAATTATAATTCCCTTTGGGGCCAAATGCGACATCGCATTCAGCAGGTCGCGCAACGTTTGTTCAGCAGTATGCAGCCCATCGATATTGATTACATCGAATAGTTGACGGTGATCAGCAATGGAGCCAAAAAAATCATCGCTTGCGACTTGGTGATATGAGGAGTGCGGATTGGCTCGACGAGCTTCAGTTACATCAAACTGGAACTTGGGATCTACTGCAGTCTTTCTGTAAGCACTGATTTCATGGAAAGTCTTCCCCTTTGCAACGCCTATTTCTAAATAACTGGCGTTTTCAAACTGCTGCAGCAACCGATTGACGGCAAACGCTCGACCAACCATTTTATCACCCATTGGAGCGCAATCGTGGTAATCCCGGCGACATATTCGACAACGTGGGGGGCTCTCATTTAAGACGTCTTCATAGAGCGCCTGCTCTGCGCTCGACATGCGCGGCTGCATTGCGTCTGGCGTGGACAACTGCATAGTGAGCCATTCTAGGTTTATCATTTTTCAGATCGGTAACGTGCTCTTCTTAAGTCTACGCGGTATTCACGATCGTTCACACGGCGACAGTATTACGGCAAGGGCAAGTACCTGCCGAGAAATTCCGATCTGGGAGCTTTTCGAACCGGCGCAATTGACCATGTCGCCGCCGAATGTCTTGCGAGCTCGAAGGATAAATCCTAGTTTGGTGCACGTCGAGGAAATTGAAACCCACCGGTATTAGTTTCATGTCAAATATTGCGGAACACGCCGAAACTATAGCCAAGTATTGGGATAAAGTAACGGTTCAACCCGCTGGACGAACTTCAAAGTGGTGGGCAAACAAGCAGATTGTCCGACATCAGAATAGGCTTGTATGCGGAGATCCGATCGATGGATTTGCCGCCGGCTTGCGACGTCGCACCGCCAAGTTGCTCGGTGGGCGCCCATTGAAGCGTGGAATTTCCGTCGGATGCGGAGGCGCCAAAAAAGAGCTAGCCATGATTCGAGATGGGATTGTTGAATCTTTCGATCTCTTTGAGTTGTCGGATGCTCGGATCAATGCCGGACGGCAGCTTTTTGCAATGGCCGGGTTGGGAGACCACGCCAATTTTGTAAATGGAGACGCATTCTCGATTGTAAGGTCCACTTATGATCTCGTTTATTGGGACAATTCTCTCCATCACATGATGGATACCCGTGCAGCTGTCCGGTGGTCGAAGGAGATCCTCAATCCAGGTGGTGTACTGGTGGTCAATGACTATGTTGGACCGAATCGCTTTCAATGGAGCGACCGCGGGATGACTTGGGCTACGCACATCCGGTCCATTCTGCCTGAAGATTTCGTTCGCCATGCGCATGACCCATCAAAGCTCTTGCGCACTTGTCGGCGCCCTGATCCGGATTTGATCGCTAAAATCGATCCGTCTGAATCCGCAGACAGCGATAATATTATTGGGGCGCTTTTAACCGAATTTCCCAGCGGAACCCTTTGGTGGCTAGGCGGATATATCTATCATTTAGCTCTCTCTGACATCATCTGGAACTTTGAGAGCACGCAAGAATCTGCGGAGCTAGCTATGTGTCTTGCGGTGGATGAACTGCTCTCTCAATTGGGCGAAAATCATTATGCCGCCTTTTTAGCAAGGGTGTAATTCAACTGATTCAATAAGGAGGTCGATATGCCTCTTGATAAATTGGCTTGGATGCTTGCGGTTACACTTGCATGCCCGCTTCTGATCGGTTCGGCTAAGGCAATTGAACGCCAATGCGAACATGATCTATTTTTGCCCATTCGTGGGACACCGGAAGCTCGCTCGAACGGCTTAGCCAGAATCGAAAGCAGAGCGGCTGCGGCTTTAAAGAGCCACATTACTTCACCGTATTTCGGCAGCGCCTCAGCGGAGTATCTCAATTCTGCGCGCGGGGACATCATCAACGCCATGTATTTGAGTGTGTATTCTGTCCTCTCAAATAACTCTGGTGAAGCGAGCGCAAAAGCTCGCAACATTCTGCTCAACTGGGCGGACACCGTTACGAATGACCAGTTCGCCGCAGTTGACGTTCCCCACGGGGCTGAACGGGCAAACTACGCGGGCTTGGGATTGTATATTGGCTGGATCGGGTTAGGTGCGGCCTTCAGCTACAACATTCTGCATTGCAACAAGACCCTTTCGGCGGAGGAGGACAAAAGAATTCGTGGTTGGCTTCGAAGAATATCGTCTGCGGTGTTCGAGGGGAGACAGAGATGGGTTGCATCGAACTATTTCGGTGGCCAAATTGCTAACAACCATCTCTCCATGCACAATCTCGCGATTTTTACCTTGGGAGCCGTACTCGATGATGATCGCATGATGGAGTGGGCGTACGATTCACCCAAAAACAGCGCCAATTTTGTATCGCTAATTGGTCAAGCAATCTATAGCGGCGGTGAGGTGGACGGGATCAGCATTGATGCCAATGGACGACTTCCAACGCGTGGCGAGATTTACGACCGTTACAGGATGCGTGAAGGCAAGGGGCTCCATTATTCATTTGTTCAACTTCTCATGTTCGGACTGCTGGCAGAAATATCTTCGCACTACGGAAGGCATCCGTATTCTGTCGTCGGACCGAATGGCGAGAAATTAAAGGACGCGTTTATCTACTATGGCCAGTTCTTGGCCCAATCGCACTGCAAGTTGACAGCACCGGACGTCGTCAAGCCGACAACACTGAGTCAGCAGTTTTATTTGAACGCCAGAATTGAGCCCATATACTGGAACTGGCTCATTCCAATGAAAAGGCAATTCCGATCGGATCCGCAGGTGAAACCGCTCATAGATCAAATTTATGCGACCAAGTGCGATCGACCTGCCGGCGAGTATGCTCCGGTTCCGATCATTGCAGCCTTATATGAGTGATCATCCCGCCCCGCCGATGCGCTGAATAATCGCTGTGCCCAGATGGCGAGGACGAAAGTTCTCGACGAGCTTTTTGAACCAGTTCGCTCGATGATACTGTTTGGGTAGCGGGGCTGCCACCAATAGCAAATCGTCCTTTTTGAGAGCCATAATCGAGTGCATGGACCATCCTTTCCGCGCCGGCTTCGGAATATTGTGCGCATCAAGCACAGATGCTCCGAACCTCGCTTCCAAATCATACCTTTCGGGTAATTTAAAAATCATTCCTAAGGTCAAATGCAAATCGTCGACACCAAAGCGCCTAACGTGATCAAACTGGCCGAATCGCCTTGTCGCCTCATTCTTATCCATCGCGCGAAAATCGGTTTCGTATGATCCACTGACGATAGGAATACAGCAGATATGGTATCCTGTAGGCTTGAGCGCTCGGTGAAGATGGTACAAAACTGCGGTGATGTTGCAAGGAATATGCTCCATCACATGACTATGGATGATGAGGTCGTAGGATTCTGAGGGCAATAAGGCAGCGTCCGTTGTCAAATCGAACTTTCGCGTCGTAACCCAACCAAAATTTTTCGGCACAAGATCGACCGCTTCATAGCCATCTCCAGCCACCTTTTTCACGTAAGGTCCCAGACCCCTTTCTGGCGCGATATGCAGCACCTTTTGCCCGGGTCGCGGTAAGCCGAGATCATCAAGAACTAACTTCATTGCGCGCGTGCGCTCAAGAGAATCGCAAGATGCGCATCGAACGCCTTGCCGAGATCCTTGGAAAGTGAACTCCGATCCGCCACATATATTGCAGGTGAGATTCATAACAATACTCGACTCAAAAGATGATCAGACGTTCTCGAAAGAAGCGGCCCGCATACCAACTACGTGCGCAAACTCTGTAATCACCATGTCGGGCGTGACTGATGATAGGCATATTTGCTCTTGGCATGCCAACAGCTTCTGCCGATCAGTAAAGCATGGGCCGCAGGGTACATTAACACGAACGACCCGTGTTGGAGCGGTCGGCGCCACTGGCGCGTTTTTTTCGGGAGAGGTCGGTCCAAAGACAGCGATCACAGGTCGGTCCATTGCCGCAGCCAAGTGCATCAATCCAGAATCATTCGCCAGAACAACATCAGCTCCTTTCAGTACTGTCGCCGTTGCCGTAAGATCCAGCTCTCCGCAAAATGAGAAGCAGCGTCGTCTGACCTCAGTTGGCAACAATGACAAAGTCGTTTCGACGTCCTTCTCTTCGCCCGATCCACCGACAAAAACTGCATAATGGGAAGACGACAGCGTCTTTACAACAGCGGCCCAGCGAGCGAGTGGCCATTTCTTCCGCTGCATATGAGGCGTTGCGCTTGCGCCTACATGAATGGCAATGTATGGGCGCGGAACTTGATCAAGGTTAGGAACATCCGCAGTCGGCAATTCTACGGTGGGCGCGGGCCCTGTATATCCCAGCATACGCGGGATATCCATATTGTGTTCAAGCTCATGGCGACTTGCGAAATCCCAAAACGGGTGGACCACATGCCACCGGATAGCCCGCTTCATTGATGGGGTGGGTCGAGAAACGTTAGTAAAGGGGGGATAAACTGCGAGATCGAATTCTCCAATTGCGATCTGGCCTTCCAATTCTGGCAAGTGTGTAGCACCGTCTTCGGGATTTTTTTTAAGCGTGATAACCGCATCCGCTAAGTGCCGGATGGCAGGGGCTTCGGCAGCATAACATGCAACGGTAAATTTTGCGTCCGGGAAGATACTGCGGAGGGCGCTCATTGCCGGAACGAACAAAAGCATATTTCCGATACCTGAGGGCTTCACGACGAGAATACGACGAGCCTTCGAAATTAAGTATTCTCGCGCAAGAGGATTCGCCTTAAAGAGACTCACAGCAACAGCGGGTTCCCTATCAACGCTGTAGCTGCCAATCACAAACCCAACTGAGCGCAGGACAGCCTCGTCATCAACCGGGGCTTTTCTAGCCCAACGTTGAACCAATAGCCTGCGATTGTCATCTATGTAGCGACCACGCCCGTGGGTCTTAGATTCCAAATGATAAACTTTACTTTCCGGCGCAACGACAAAGTGTCCACCGAAACGCTCTGTCATGCGGAGGCAGAGATCAACATCCTCGCCTCCATTTACAAAAAGTGGATCGAAGCCCTGAAGAGAAATGAATTCTGCAGCGCGGACGGCGATGCATGCACCTGTTACTGAATGGACGCGCCTGGGGCTGTTGACGGCCGGGTGATCCCAGGGGAAATTTTGAAACAAGTGGTAAGGAAGACAATTATATTTATTAAAAAAATGTCCGGCACACTGAACAGTTGCGTCATGATAGAGTAGAAGTGGTTGGGCGCCCCTAACTTCGTTGGACTTAAGTGCAAGGAGGAGCTGCTCCAGCCATCGGCTGGTTACCAGTGTATCATTATTCAGAAATACCAGATATTCGCCGGAACTAATCGCCGCGCCAACATTGCAGCCTATTGCAAAGTTTAAGTTGCTTGCGAGGGAAACCAGGCGCACATTTGGATGGTCTCGACTGATACTTGCCAACCGTTCCTTTACGACGTTTCCACTTCCATTATCGACGATAACGACTTCAAAGTCGCCGTTTGTGTTAGCAAATATAGATTGCAGGCATTGCTCGGTAAGAGCAAGATTCTCCAAGCATGGCACGACTATCGATACGCGGCCTCTGATGCGCGCCTGATCATGCTGCTCGCGCCAATCGATCAATTGTTTCTGGATAACACGAAAAGCGTAGGCTCCCGCCTGCGAAACCGTAATGCGGTCAGTCCGGCTGTAGTTGTCATACTCGGCGCCGATGAATGGGGCATAGATTGCGCCAGCATGCTTAGTATAACGGAGGATCAAATCCCAATCGACCATGCGGCGAAGGCCGGCATCAAAACCGCCCAGTTCTTCGTACAATGACCGGCGATGCATAAAGACATTTAGATCAATATAGTTCGCCTGCAGAAGTGCGGGCCAGTCAAAGTCAATGCCGCGAAAATTCACACCGTCATCGCCGCGCACCTTCAATCCGGAATAAGCACAGCTTGCGTGGCGCTGCTGCATAAACCGGACCATGAGGTCGAGATAATAGCCCGTCCACAAGTTGTCAGAGTCTAGATAGGCGACAAATTCTCCCGTCGAGTGCTCAAGTCCGGCGTTCCTTGCAGCTGAAACGCCGCCGTGAGGCACGCGCACCAAACTGATCCGCTTGTCTTTCAGGTAAGGCTTAACGACATCGACCGTATCGTCCGTGCTGCCATCGTCGACTATAATCAATTCCCAGTTTTGATAGGACTGCTGCAAAACAGTTTCGATACTAAAATGTACTATCATCCCGCGGTTCCAGCACGGCATAATAATGGAAACTTTAGGTTGGTCGGCGGGGCTTGTTCCCGGCGAAAGAAATTCTCGAAAGAATGCAAAGGCGCGCTCATCATCAAACAATGAATAGATTCGTGCGATCGGCGTCGCGCGTTCCGTCGCGATGAGGTCTGGCTTGGGCCAACTTGCGCGTGCCTTTTCGATTTCAGCCCTTGTCGCAACGAAAACAATATTTCCATCTGGGACGATCTTGCCAGAATGGAAATAGGTTACGGTAACAGTATTCTCGGTATCCGCCCTGAGCGATGAAGGAGGTATCGCGAAGGAAAATGAACAGCACCCGCCTCCGAGCCCTGCTTTTTGTAGGTCTTTGCGAAACTGATCCGCCTTCACATTGAACTTGTACTTGCCGTTGATTGTGATGGTCAGTTCTACCGGAAATTCTGGGCGAGCCCTAAAACATGCCCAGCCTCTGAGGATCAGCTGCTTTATCCCATTGATATGGCCAGACGTCTTATACATCGGCGAACAGAATGGAATTGGCGCTGTCGTGATACACCGCCCTGTCTCTTTTAGAACGACAGCAGCATTGTGGTCAGCGCCATCGAGAAACGCAAATGGAATGGGCAAAGAAAACGCGTGGCGACCGAGGCCAAGGTCTGGTGCGACGCCTCCTTCGGCGTTGGGACGATTAGCAATGAAGTCGCGCACAGGCTTGTTATCGATCAGCAGAGAGCACTCAACTGATCGTCCGAAATCTCCGGTATCTAGAACAAAGCCGGTAATTCCGAGCACGGGTAACGGAGAAGCGATGCCCGGCAATGCAAATTGTATTAGCCCTAAGCGGACGTGGCACTCGACAGTCTCATCGGCAGCAACAGCCTCAGCCGACAGTTTTGGCTTTCGCTTTGGCTTTTCAGTCGGATTGATGAGGATAGTAGGAAGATGCATCATTTTTGGCCTATACCGCTACTGACGAGCCGACGAGCTTTCACGCAAGAGGTCTGCTGTGGGGTTCTGCTCGTTGTGGTGGTTAATTCAAACCGCGTGCCTTGGGATTTGCCCCATGGCATAGCCTTCAATTCTCAATAACTGACAGCAGGTGCAGTGGTGCAGCATCAATCCTGGCAACGCGCCTCCTTCTTTCGAGCGGACAATGAGTTTCGTGACTGACTCCCTGATCTCGTCAGTTGTCAGCACCCGTTTGTTGACAAGAAGTCGCATTAAATCAGCCAGCGCCGCTGTGTATCCACCCCAAATTGCTGCAGTTTTCTAGTCCACCTCTATACTCTCCTTGTGGTTTATTGTGAAATTGGGCGCAATATCGTATACTAGGTGGGATCCTACTTGCGCCAGTCTATGATTCCTCTCGATACTCCCTGGATCTATCTTTTCAACCTGCTTCCGAGGTTGGTCACGCCAGGTCAGCTACCGCCGGAATGCGACATCGACTTCTATCGCGGTATCCATGACGATCTCGCTCAGTTTTCGGATGACGAGCTCCGGGCTCATTTCCGGAACCACGGCATTCAAGAAGGGCGCATCGGCAGCCCTGCCGCACACCGGGCAGGATTCCTAGCAACGATTCCCGACGGAGACTGCCTCGAAATTGGTCCATTTACAAAGCCTGCCCTCCGCGGAGCGAGGGTCAAGTATCTCGACGTCTTGGACCGGATAGGGCTACTCGAGCGAGCGGCCCAACATGGCTATCCGTTGGAAACAGCGGTGGATATTGACTTCGTGTCGCCGACCGGACGGCTTGAAGTGGTTCCGGATCGATCGTTCGATGTGGTTTTTAGCAGCCATTGCATCGAACACCAGCCGGATCTAGTTCGCCACCTCAGCGATATTGAGCGCGTGCTGCGGCCAGGCGGAGCATATTTTTTGATAGTGCCTGACAAGCGCTATTGCTTTGACCAATCCTTGGACTGCAGTGACTTGGATCAAATCATCGCGGCATACAATGAGCGAAGGACGGTCCATACGAAGGAAGCGGTCGTTCGGCACTATGCGTACACGACACACAGTCATTCGATAAGGCATTGGTGCGGGGACCATGAGGATCCCCATAAAGACAAGCGAGCGGAACGGTTACGGGGTGCTGAAAAGCGCTACGCGGATGTGGCTGGCGCGTATCTCGACGTTCATGCATGGCAGTTCACGCCGAGCAGCTTTCGCGAGATATTGAAGAGGCTTCGAAGAACGGGGCTCACGAACCTAAAGCCAGAACGAGTCTACGAGACTGTTTGGGGACAGCTTGAGTTCATGGCAGTACTCCGTAAAGCGACGTGGAGCGACAAGCTAAACCCGTTTCGTTAGTCGGTCCGATGATGGGATCACGCCCTTTTCGGTCGAATTTACATCTTCTTTTCGTTAAAGTGAGAGTGGACTTCTTTCACCCAAAGCAACAATTTCCCAGCTACCGGATTTGTGGCAATCACCGAAGCTTCATGGCTCGCATCAACGACATTTCTTTCCGCGCTTATTACTGCAAACTCCAAACCATATCCGGCAATCAAGACGATCAAAGCGCTACTCAAAAGCTGCTAGACCAGCATAATGTTTGATGCTCCAGCGAATGGGCTTCGTTAGACGAGCATCCCTCGTGATCGTCACGACAACCGGTCAAGGTGTCCACCTATTACTTGGTCTCCAACAATCGATTACTTCGCCGACTGTACGGAAGAGAACTGAAGCGGTGCTGCCTAAAATACAGCCATGAGCGCGGCCTCATAAGGAGCGTCCAATATACGATCATGCGCTTTTCCATCGTGGTGAATCAGCCACATTGGGTCCGTGCCCGGATGAAGTGCGACGATGCTCTGGCCGGGGCATATGCTTCGTATTGAGACTGTCAAGACGCAGGTGAGTGTCTTCTGCATCTTGGTTGTGAAAATACCCAAATGAGGTAGTATGGTATAGTTCGCTTTGAATTTTCAACCTAGTCCTCGGTGTTGGTGCTATTATTCAAGAGTCGCCGACGTGACCTTGAGGCTACGGGTTTAAGGAATAATGACGTCCCAACGATTGTCGGAACGGCGCGAGAAGCTTCGCACAGAGTCGGTGTCTATTAAGCGAGTTGGTGGCGCCGTTGTTGGGACATTGGGAGCTGGTCTCCGGCTGAATACTCTTGCGCGTCGCCATCTTGGGCTCCTTTGGTATTCATTCATTGTCTGCGTTTGTCTGCCGGCGGTTATCTATTTTGCCTATCTGCTTTTTGTTGCTTCTGCTGAATATGAATCAGAAGCCCGATTTGCCGTCCGTGGTCCGAGTGAGACCCGCAGCTCGGCTATAACAGACGCGCTCGCATCGCTGTCGAGCGTGGTCGGGGGCCGCTCGACTGCGCAGGATTCCTTTATCGTTGCGGATTACATCCGCAGCCGAACAATTATCGAAGACCTCGGAGGAAAGGGTGTTGTCGAGAATATATACTCTAAGAAAGATGTTGATTGGTTCTCGCGACTGACATCAGAACAGACACTAGAAGACGTCTGGGATTACTGGCGTCGGAAGATTACGGCCATTATCGATACCCAATCGAATGTGCTGACACTGAGAGTGAGAGCGTTCGCACCGGAAGACGCGAAGAAACTTGCGGATCAAATCGTACAGCGTAGCGAATTGCTGGTGAATGAGATCTCTGAGAGGGCACGAAGCGATGCTTTGGCCCGAGCGCACGCTGAAGTTGATCTCGCACTTCAGCGGTTGGCGAAGCTAAGGGCGGCGCTTCTTGAATTCCGGACGGGGGCAAGCACGATCGATCCTGTTGGAAGTGCGACGTCGTTGAGTGAGACTTTGACGGCTCTAAGCCGCGAAAAAATAACCCTCGAGGGCAATCGCGAGGCGCTTAAGAGTGTCATGGATAAGAATGCACCGACTCTGCGTTTTCTCTCTACTCAGATCGAATCGATAGACCAGCAGATCAAGAACTTGCAGGATAAACTGACGAGCCAGACCGAATCGGCAACGACGCTCTCTGGGCAATTGGCGGTGTATGAAGATCTTCAGCTTCAAAGCCAGTTTGCTGAGAAGCTGTTTACGATTGCGCAGGCGGGTTTTGAAAAGGCAAGAGCAGAGCAGGAGAAACAGCAGCTTTATGTCGTCACGATCGTGCGGCCGACAATGCCTGAGGAGGCCTCTTATCCAAAGCCGTTGGTCAGCGCAGCCGTCGTTTTTGCGGTTTGTCTGATGTTCTGGAGCATGGTGACGTTGGTCATCGCATCCATCGGCGATCACATTGGATAGAATACATGCTGTTTCATATGGAAAAGTACGGCAACAGGATCGAGGGTTGGCTGTCGCCGGACAATCCTGGTGCAGTGCCGCGCATTCGCATCTTGCGTCCCGACTCAACTGTCGCTGAGCTGGAGGCGAACGTCTTCCGTCCGGATGTGCGAGACCAGGGGCTTCATCCCACCGGTCACAATGGATTTGCCATCAATGACACCGTGTTTCCCGACCTCGCGGGCATGATCGATCAGATCGAAATTCGCGATATCGATACCGGTGTCCTGCTTTATCGCCCGTTCAAGGAAGAAAAACACGTACCGCTGAAAGTCCTTCGCTTTGAGCCGCAAGCGATGCCCTATGCTCAGATCGAGTCCATTTGGGATAGCCATTTCTCGCTGTATTATAACGCGGCTGAGCGATATCCATTCGAGACAATGTTCGGCGTACTGAACAATCCTGCCACTAAATCAATCGCGATCTCCGGTCGATTGAATTACGGGCAATATGAGCACTATTTTCGGGACCGGGACTACAAGATCATTTCACTCTTGCGGCACCCGCTTGAAGAAATGGCGGAACGCTTGTTGTTCATACGGTATGCGCTTGCGCCGCAATCGCCAGTTTCATTCGATGCGCACTTGACTGGATTGCGCTGTCTTGGGCCAGTGGCCCAGCGCATTACGCTTGAGCGGATGGAGAGCGTCGACGAATGCCTTGAGCGACTTTCGGTGGAACAAAGGGCTGCATTGTCCAACCCGGTGATCAAGGCGCTTGCATGCAAGCCCGATGAGGTTCCGCGAAAGCAGCATATCCAGGTTGCTTTGTCCAAGCTCGCGGCGATGGATCTCGTGGGAGTCCGAACACGTTACGATCAGTTCAAGCATATGCTGGCCGAGTTGATTGGCAGGGATATTCTGGCAAATAGTGTGCAGCCGGAAATTTCTTGGGCGCGACGAGTTAGCGAGCAGCTTGGTAAGCTCAAAAGCGCGCAATCGCTCGTTTCTCTCGACATGCAATTATACGAAATGGTTGAGAGGGCGGTGGGGAGAGTGTTGGAGGAGAGGAATTCGGCGGCGTGATGGTTGAAAAAGGGGGTAAGTCTGTGGCGAAGGGGGATTTAAGGCCGATGGCAGCGCGGTTGTCATGCTCGTGAAAGACCGGGTCCTCGGACAAAAGGACCTGTTGCTCGGCGGGCTCGCGGTGCAAGCGCGCGTGATCGGCGCGCTGATGCTGCGCGACATGCGCACGCGCTTCGGCCGGACCTTTTTCGGCTATGTGATCCAGGTACTGTGGCCGCTGACGCATCTGCTAGTCGTCATGTCGATCTATCTGGTGATCCGGCGGCTAATGCCGTTCGGAACCAGCCCCGCGGTATTTCTCGGCACCGGCATTCTGCCGTATATCCTCTGCCTCTATCCGGCGCGGATGATTTCGATGAGCCTCGTGCAAAACCAGCCGCTGCTTTATTTCCCGATCGTCAAATCGGTCGATGTCGTGCTGGCGCGCGGGTTCCTTGAGACCATCACCTCGTTCTGGGTGATCGCGATCTTTTGCTTTATCTTATATGTGTTCGGCGTCGAGGTGATGCCGATCTATCCCGAGCAGGCTTTGCTGGCGATTTTTGCGACCATCTATCTCGGCTTTTCGATCGGCTTTCTCGGCGCGGTCCTCTGCAAAATCATTAAATTCTGGATCGTGGTGGTCTTCATCATGCTGATCCTCATGTACGTGACCTCCGGCGCATTCGTCTATGTCGCCGCGCTGCCGCCCAGGATCCAGTACTACATGTCCTGGAATCCACTGTTCCACTCTGTAGAATGGCTGCGGTCGGCCTATTATGACGGCTATGGCAATGATATCCTTGATCGTGGCTACCTGGTCGGATTCGCAAGCGTCAATCTGTTCGCCGGGCTTGTGGCGGAAAAAGTCATTCGCAGGATCTTGCTGCAGAATTGATCCATGATTCAGCTCGAGCGCCTGCACAAATATTACCGGATCGACCGCCTCAAGAAGGTGGTGCTGCGGGACGTGAACTTCAATTTCCAGGCAGGCCGCAGCTATGGCGTCCTCGGGATCAATGGGGCCGGGAAATCGACACTGATGCGGATCCTGGCGGGCGCCGAACTGCCCAATCGCGGGCGGGTGCGCAAGTCCGTACGGGTGTCGTGGCCGCTCGGATTTGCCGGGGGGCTGCATCCCGGTATGACCGGACGGGAAAACATCAAGTTCGTGGCACGGGTCTATGGCGAGAATGTCCGGCAGGTCATCGACTTTGTTGAGGATTTTGCAGAGATCGGGCCGTATATTGACGCGCCGGTAAAGACCTACTCGTCCGGCATGGGCGCGCGGGTGGCTTACGGCCTGTCGATGGCGATCAATTTCGAATGCTATCTGATCGACGAAACGATGGCGGTGGGAGATGCCCGGTTCCAGGCGCGGTGCAAGTCGGAATTCAACAAACGTAAAGCAGTGTCCGACCTCATCATGGTGACACACAACATCCCCGCGATGAAGGAATATTGCCAGCACGGCCTCGTTCTGGCGGACGGCGAATTGCAATATTTTCCGAACGTCGATGACGCCATCGAGACCTACAGAAAACTGAACATGTGATGGCGCCCCCGAACGCAACAAAGGACCGTGTCCGCTCGCCTCTGGAAGGGACGGTGAGCCACGGGCAGGTGCTGTCCGGCGCAGAAATGATTTCGCGCTCGCTCAAGGACGTGTCGCGGGAAATGCGCCGGCCGGTACCGGTCTGGGCCGGCAATCTCGGCCAGAAAGCGGAGCGGCTGAAAGCCTCCTTCGGCGCCTGGGTGGCAGTTGCGTTCATTGCCGTGGTGCTGCTGCCGGTTCTCGCCGCCAGCCTGTATCTCGCGATTTTCGCCGCGGACCAATATGCTTCCGAGGCGCGCTTCGCGGTGCGCGGCGGCGAGCGCGGCCCGCTCGATCCTTTATCCATGATCTCCGGCTCGTCCGGGCATACGCAGGATTCGCTGATCATCGCCGATTATATCCGCGGCCAGGGGATGGTGACGGAGCTGGAAAAGACGCTGAACCTGCGCGAGATGTTCTCCACATCGAAGGCGGACTGGCTGTTCAGCTTCAATCCGGAAAAGCCGATCGAGAAGCTGACGCGCTATTGGCGCTGGCAGGTGGATGTGAATGTCGAGTCCATGTCCGGCATCATCACCGTGGTGGTGCGCGCCTTCACGCCGGAGGATGCGCTGGCGATTTCCAAAGCGGTGATCGCGGCCAGCGAGAAACTGGTCAACGACCTGTCGGAGCGGGCGCGGCGCGATGCGCTGAAGCAGGCGCAGTCGGAACTGACGCTCGCCGAAAACACGCTGCAGGACAGGATCAAGTCGATGCGTGAGCTGCGCAACCGCGAAGGCCTTCTCGATGCCTCGAAAACCTCCGAGGTGATGATGAAGCTGGTCGGCGACCTGCGGCTGGAACTGGCCAAGATGGAAAGCGAATATGCCAGCAGCCGGCGCAGCATGTCGGAGACCTCGCCGCCGATGCGGGTGCTGGAGGCGCGCATCCGTTCGGCCCGCGACCAGCTTCGGCTGATCGAATCGCGCATGACGCAGACGTCGCGCGCTGGTGGCATGGCGGCAGGGACTGCCGCCAGCGACCCGGCGCTGGCCGAAAGCATGGGCCGATTCGACCGGCTCAATCTCGAGCAGGGCTTTGCGCAGAAACAATATGTGGATGCGGCGGCGGCGTTCGAACGCGCGCGCATCGAGCTCGACACGCAGCATGTCTATCTCGCCACCTTCCTGCAGCCGGTGCTGGCACAGGACGCGCTCTATCCGAAAAAAGGCTGGATCCTTGCGGCACTCGCCGCGATCAGTCTGATCCTGTGGGGGGCCGGGACGGGGATTGCAGTGCTGGTGCGGAATTATGCGGTGTAAGAGCAGGTGAGCATGCTGACCAAATAACAAGTTTGATCTTAGAAAGGTGTCTCTTTTTCATACCAAAGGTTCGACGGCAAGTTGCGTTTTAGAAGGATGAAAACGCTAAGAGCTGCAGAATGCAATGAGATAGGCTTATTTTGCCCGATTGGTGGATAGGCGTCTGCTTGGGTTGCGTCTGAGATTGTTTCAATCCCTTTATCCTTCAGTGAGAGGGTATCTAACGCCGTATTCTCCAAATAAGAAGTTGGTATCGATCCTTCATTTTATGGAAGGCGATCTGTCTGTGCGATCGTCCGGTTTCTTTTCGTTAGGTTGTTAATCACCGTGGTAATCTCTACCGCTCTGTGAGCTACCGTGTGCGAATTGAGCGCAAGCTGACGAAGTTGTGTAGAGATGGTGTGTCGTCCTGCCTCGTCGGCAAGCCATCGCTTGATAAGTTGTGGAAGTGCGGCTGCATCTGAATAAGTGATCGCTAGGCCCTGGAATAGTTCGGAGCCGGCAAATTTATCGCTAATAAGGAATCCTCCGGATAGGGCCACGTCGAAAATCCGATTTGAGATAAAGCCGAGCTTTGCCATATCGGGCCAGTGATCGTTCAATACAATCTTCGCCTGTCCATAGTAGCGATGTAATTTATCATTTTTGATATATTCGCCTTTGACCATTGAGGATGGGATCAGCTCCGTCCAGTCGCGACCATAGACCGACACTGGAATTCGTTGGTCGATGCAATCCCTTATAATTGGCCGCATCTGTCGCCGCGAGTTACCAACGAAAATAATGTCTTCCATTGGGATGTCAGTTCGAGATGCAGGAGAGAAGAAAATGCCGGGGTCAGAGAACTGGAGCAGTTCGCTCACTGGGACATTCAGTCGTAATCTTAATGTTTGCGTATAGGGTGTTGAGGCAACGAAAACATGATCATACGACTCAAGTTCATCGTCAGATACGGAATCGGGATGGCTCATTAACCAGCAAAGGTTGGCTTGATGGCGCCTAGGTTCGTAACGGCGTAACCCTCTCAAAACAAGAGCAACGTCATCAGAAGATGCTGTTTCCGAATACCAGTTTGGTAGAATGTCAACTCGGGGGGTAAAGCCGTGTTTGCGTAACTCGCCCGCCAGCGAATTGGCAAAATGATAGTCGCCCCAATATTGCGCCACTTCCTCACTTGGTGCTGGGCATTTAATGGCGATTCTGATGCTGCTGTCTTTGTGGGTTCGTAAGGGTCCTGAAACGGGTGTCATCGGGGCGGTAGATAGCTGTGGGAGCAGAACTCGTGGCCTCCAACACGCTACTCCCGCTTGATCGAAGCTGTAATTGTCGGCAACGTAATCCATTGCGGTCAGCTTATCTTCCGAATAATAGCGCATGTCATCACTTGAGATTGTGTTGCGCCATCGTTCCGCAAAGAATTTTCTATTACGCTCGATGTGGCGTCCTCGTCCCTCTGTCCTGCTTTCGTGATGAAAGACAACGGAGTTGGCAGCGCACCAGAAAACCGGCATCCCGGAGCCGAGCCTCAAGCAGAAATCCACGTCCTCTTGGCCGTTGATATAGCTTGGATCAAAGCCTTTCAAAGCGATAAAGTCGATGGCGCGAACCGCCATGCAAGCTGCGGTGATCGCCTGGTATCCGCGCGAAACCGATGTGTGTGGCTGAGAACTTGGTTCGCCCGCATAGATGGGGTAACCAATGGGGCTGCGGTTTGAAAAAGTAATCCCCACGCACTGCACGCGGCCATCTGGAAAGAGAAGCTTGGGTTGGACACCCTTGATCTCCGGACGTTGTAACAATGTCAGGAGGCCGTCGATCCAGTTTTTCGAAACCGTTGTATCGTTATTGAGAAATATGACGCGGCTGCCGCGTGAGTGCGCAAAGCCGATATTGTTGCCTAGTGCGAAATTTAAATTCTCTTCGTTTGAAACAATTCGTATGTGGGAGTACTTTTGTTCGTATTGTCGGAGGACGGAAGCGGTTTTGGCGTCGCTGCCATTGTCGACTATTACAATCTCAATTGGTGTGTGGTATTCAGCTCCAAGGAGCGAATCTAGGCACTCTTTTGTGAGGGCTGGTTGATTGTAGACGCAAATGATGATCGAAACCAACCGAGGATCACGCTCTGCCGATGTGTCCGTAAGCCGTTTCCAGTCCACGAGATAATCATTTTGAATGACGAATCGGTAGTGCGGCCCCTCGCGAGTTGTAATTCTGTCTCGATCCGGTGAGTTGTGCCTCGTTGGCAGTACGATGGTTGGTGGCCTTTTCTTCGGCTGAGTAGGCGGCGATTTTCCTGCTTTGACGGATCGCGGCTGTCGTCCTTCCTTCTGGCCGTAGCGGTGATAATGATAGAGTGGATTAATTCCTGCTGCTCTAACGTCTGGATTTTTGTTTAGATAAAAAGTTGTCTCGAAGAGAGCATTGGGATTGCGACCTTCCTTCCACCCGTATTCCCAATAGTGCTTCAGTGGTTCAACCCCCGCCGCTGCCACATCCGGATTCTGCTCCAGATAATATGACGTATCGAACAACGGATTCGGATCGCGGCCCTCCCGCCAGCCATGCTGCATGTAATGCTGCAACGGGTTTATGCCTGCGGCGGCGACATCGGGGTTCTGCTGCAGATACCAATCACTGTCGAAAAGCGGATGCGGTTTCATACAACTGATCTTCGCTATCGTGCAGCTACTAAGGCGGAGGTGCTAGCCGTCAGGTAATGCACCAGCGGGTTGATCCCTACTGCCACGATAGCGGGATTTTTCTCAAGATAGAACGAGGTGCTGAAGAGCGGGTTAGGGTCACGCCGCTCACGCCAGCCGTATTCCATATAGTGGAACAGAGGATTCATGCTGGCGGCGGCGACGTCCGGATTGGTCCGCAGATAGAACTTGGTATCGAATAGGGGATGCGGATCAAGTCCAAGCGCCACACCGGCGCTGATATAATGCGCAAGTGGCGTTAACGCCGCGCGTTCAGCTTCGGGAATTTGGGCTTTATAGAATTGCGGATCGAAAAGCGGGTGCGGCGCTCGGCCCTCGACGCCGCCATGCAGGATATAATGCAGGAGCGGATCGATGCCGGCCTTGGCGACATCAGGATTTTGTTCGAGATACCAGGTCGGGCGGAACAGGCGCGAAGCCTTGATGAGGCCGGCTTCCCATGACCGCTCGCGAAAGCGCGTGCGCTTCCACGGTGTGAACGCGCGACCAATACGTTCAACAATGCCCGAAAACGGCCAACGGAATTGACTGCGCGCGAGCTTGTCGATCTCACGGGCCTGCATCGCCAGCGTTGCAGAAAGCTCGCTGGCCTGACTTCTGGCAGCCTGGATATCGCGGGAATGCGCGTTATGTACCTGCGCGAGTTGATCCTGGAGTGTCCGTGCTTCCTGAGCGAGCGCATTGCGCCGCTCTTCGCTTCGTGCCATCTCCTGCCGGAGGGTGGCCGACATGTTGCTAACACGGACGAGCTGTTCCTTGGCTGCCGCAAGCTCCCCGGCCAGACTTTGAATCCGTTCCTGGCCTTCAATCAGCATGCGTTGCGTGCCAGCCAGTTCTTCGTTGCTGGCCCTGAGTTTTGTTCCGACATCTTCAAGGCCGGCACGGAGTGTCTGAACCTCTTGTGCCAGAACGCCGCGCTGAATGGTCAGGCGCTCTGTGATCGCGGTCGTCCAGGCCCGCTCGGCGTCAGCTAGGCTCATGTTGGATGTGATGCGGCCTTGTATCCAGGACTGGATCTGGCCCTCCATCGCGGCATAGCGATTGACATCGGCCCGGGAGAGGATAGCTCCGTTCTGCGCAAGGATATTGATGACGATGTCATTTATCCGGGCGGTCGTTCCGACCGCGGAGGCCGCGCAGCTTGACACCCGGATAAGGCTGTCCCGTAGACCGCGATAGATGATATAGCCGAATTCGAGCTGCGGCTTGAGCCGCCATTCCTGATCGAAGAAATGGACTGTTCCGTCCGCATTTCGGATCATATTGAACGGCATTGCGTCGAAATGCGCGCCATCGACGGGCTTGGTGAATGCTGACGTTTCGA
This sequence comes from Pseudorhodoplanes sinuspersici, assembly GCF_002119765.1. Taxonomy (NCBI): domain Bacteria; kingdom Pseudomonadati; phylum Pseudomonadota; class Alphaproteobacteria; order Hyphomicrobiales; genus Pseudorhodoplanes; species Pseudorhodoplanes sinuspersici. The sequence goes on along the minus strand of NZ_CP021112.1, from coordinate 5,528,449 downwards.
TTGCTTCGAGTCCGCATTTCAGCGTTACCGCATCGAGCCAAGGGCGGGCCCATTCGGCGAGCTGCTGGATTGACCAACCCGGCTTGTTGATGATGGAGACAAGAACGTTCCACCAGTTGTCTCCAGCTATGAAAGGCTCATCCGTCAGAACGCACTCAACGGGAACGTCAGGCGTCTCTATATCCGACAATGCGCTGCGCTTTGTGACGAGTCCCTTGCCAGTATTTTGGAACTTCACTTCTCTTGCGAAGGCTGGATGTCGATCGACAGAATAGTGCCATGCGACATCCTTCGCTGAGACATAGGGCGCAACAGCCTCTTCAGTGCAGCCCGCAACGACGAGAAACGAATTGGCGAGTTCTCCAATCAGCCGGTTGCGGCCGAGATTGACCCAACCTTGTTCCAGAGAGAATGTTGGATCAGATGGCTTTTGCGGGTCGAAGAATGCCGACTGAGCGAACAGCGTCGAAGCGAGATCTGGGTGCCGCTCCAGCAACGGATCGGAAAGCAATGTAAGGGGCAATTTGTAGTCTGGACACGGATAGAAAAACGCTTGAGCGGGCAGGCCGGCTTCGGTCAACAGGTCGGCCAGTTCCGCCCGCCCAAATGTAGCGACAGAGCCGGGCTCATATCCATCATTGATGCCATAGAACTCGGCACCGACATGATCTTCCCGCGCGCCAGCAAAGTATTTCAAGCCGAGTTTATTTTCGATGGCGATGATAACGACGCCATTGGATGAGAGATGTTGGCGCAGAGTCTTCAAAAAGTGGGTGTGAGGCCGGGCATGCCCATTGCCGTAGATGGCTGCATATTCAAGGACGCCAATGCTGAGCACGGCGTCGAAAGGCGTTGGATATGCGAATGCATCGAGCTGTTCACAGACCACTCTCACGTTTTTTTGGTCTGCCGTGCGTTCCCGGGCGATATGAGCGCGGCGTAGGCTGCCTTCGAGGGCCACGACGTCGCCACCGTTTTCGCCCAGAAATCGAGTCAGGGCGCCACAACCCGCGCCAACCTCCAGAACCCGGCCGCCAAGCAGCGCTGCGAATGGGCGCAGGAGGTTCGCCCGCTTCGGCGACAAGTGATAGAGCGACGCCCAGTCGCGAATGCCCGCGGTCAATTCCTGGGACAGCACCGACCGGTCATTGGCTTTGGTGATCACGTCCAAGAGATAAGTCTCGGCGTCATCCCCGTCGCTGTAGGAAAATGGCCGATCATTCTGGCCGCGCGGCACATAGATGCCGTCGCGCAATTCGTAGTCTTTCGGAAAGCTGTGACTGTTCTCAACGAACATGGGATGTGCTTTCTGAAGTGCCGGTTCCAAGGCCTAGATCATTCCGTGTCGGTACATCAGGCCACGCAGCCGTCGAAAATTCTCACCGCTGCCTGTCCGTCTTAAATCGGCCAGGACTTCGTCACGCAGGGGTTCATTCAGATCGGTCAATATCTGATGGATCTCCTCCAGCGTATAGAGCCGCCGGAAAAAAATATCACGCTTCAGGATCGGCAGGCCGAGATGCTTCATGAAAAGAAAAGCGCCGTAATGCATTTGGTTCTTGCGGCCGATGGCCGATACGATTCTATCCGGAAAAATGCCCAGGCTCCATTGCTCCATTCCGGCGGCCTGATTGTTGATCTGCAACAGCCGGCCGTCGTTTCCGCGGCCACCGGGTGATATGCGGCGGACGCCATAAGCAACAGCTTCGATGGCGCTAACCGCTGCGTCATTGGTTTTTTCGCCAACGAATGACAGAAAGGTCTTGTAGAGCTTTCTGCGCGCCGGGATCGGCAGAAGGCGAACGCTCTCGATTGCATCACGCACCGGGCGTCTTTGCAAATGTGCAAACAGATGCGCCGCGGGAAAAAGAATGTGCGGGCGGAACCCCGCTTTTGTGATCTGCCGGGTCAGCCGTACTTCGCCGCGATGGATGGTCCAGTAGCGGGTGCTGATCGGACGATATTTGTCCCAGAATTTTTCGAACAGCGGGTGTTGGATAACTGCAGGCCCAAAAGACAGCAGAAAAGACTGGACGTGATAGTGGAACTCCTGCGTTTCGGTGACACCGATGAAATCGTGGGGCGCGTTCAGGTCGGAGATCAGCTTGTCCAAGGACTTGCGGAAGAAGAACAAACTGTCATTGACGAGAACGATGCGGTTGACGTCGGGGAAATGCGTTCGAACGTAATTGACGCCATCCTTGTAGCCGCCGAAATCCCGCCCGATATTCTTTCGTTCGATCAGGACGAGACATTTTTCGCTGAGCTGCGCCTTCTGAAGGGAGGAGAGAGGAAAGTTCGAAACAAGGATCAAATTATGCGGGCTGCGATTGACCGCCTCGATCATGTTCATCAGGAATTCCGGCGCGGGCCCTTTCGAATAAAGCACCAGAATGAAAAACGTATTATCTTTCTTGGCCACGCTTCCATCGGTCACGCCGAGAATGCGCATGGACTGAAGATGTACGCGAGGGTCGAGGTGCTGAACCAGCCGCGTGATCGTTTCGATCGGATAGACGACAAAGGTGCGTTCGAGAAAATACCAAAGGCCGATGAAAAAGCGCTCGATCGCTGTGAAGAAGGCAATGATCGGACTGAGGAAATCCATTACTCTACTCGCTGACTAGATATGAGCGGTGCTGGTTCGCGGATTGCAGATCTGAAGCAGATACTGGCCGTATTCGGTCGATTTTAAAGTATGGGCTGTCGCAGCGACCCTGTCGACGGAGATCCATCCATTCAGGAGCGCGATTTCCTCAAGGCAGGCGATCTTAAGACCCTGCCGATGTTCGATGGCGCGAACGAATTCGGATGCTTCGAGAAGAGAATCATGCGTACCGGTATCGAGCCAGGCAAAGCCCCGACCCATGCGTTGGACTTTCAATAACTTGTTGTCCAGGTAGTGGCGGTTGAGGTCGGTGATCTCAAGTTCGTTGCGTGCCGACGGCTTCAGGGCCTTGGCGACGTCGACGACACTCGCATCATAGAAATATAGCCCGGTCACGGCCCAGTTGGATTTCGGGTGTTGCGGTTTCTCTTCCAGCGACAGGACATTCTCGTCTTCGTCGAATTCGGCGACACCATATCGTGACGGATCGCGCACGCGATAGGCAAAGATCACCGCTCCGTCATCAAACTCGGCGGCATCCCTCAGCATTTCCGAAAGCGTGTTGCCGTAAAAAATGTTGTCGCCCAGAACAAGTGCGCACCGCGACCCATCGATGAATTTTTCTCCGACGAGGAAAGCATCGGCGAGGCCACGCGGCTCGGTCTGGATGGCGTAGGACAGCGATATTCCCCAATTCGAACCGTCGCCGAGCAGGGCCTGGAACACCGGCATGTCGCGCGGTGTGGAAATGATGAGGATGTCGCGAATGCCCGCCAGCAAAAGGACCGACAGCGAATAATAGATCATCGGCTTGTCGTAGATAGGCAGCAATTGCTTGGACGTGGCAAGAGTGAGCGGATACAGGCGCGTTCCACTTCCTCCGGCCAGAACGATTCCCTTTTGCGGCATGGCGGTCCCTATGCGCGCAGGAGCGCGTCGGTGACGCGCTCGCTGTCTTTGGTCCAAGCTTCAGCTGTTGTTCCGAAGACGTGTCTGATGAGGGTGCAGTCCAGCGCAGAGTTTTCCGGACGGGCAGCCCTTGTTGGATACTCCTGTGTCGTGATCGGCAAGACTTTTGGCTTTCGGTTGGTATGGCGAGCCTGGACTGCGACGATCCATTCCGCGAAGCCATGCCACGAGGTCACGCCCGTTCCGCAAAAGTGGTAGGTTCCCCATCGGGTGTTCTCGTTTTGCAATTGCGGCGCGATCGACAGGATGGCGGAGGCCAGGGCTGCGGTGGAGGTTGGGTTGCCGTGCTGGTCTGCAACGATGCGCAACTCGTCACGTTCTCTGGCCAGGCGCAAAATCGTCTTCAGGAAATTTTTTCCGAATTCGCCGTAAATCCAGGACGTGCGAATGATCAGGTGTTTGGGCATGCCGACACGAACGGCAATTTCTCCTGCGACTTTCGAACGGCCATAGGCGCCGATCGGCGCGATGGCGTCGGTTTCGCGATAGGCGCCGGCCTTTTTTCCATCGAAGACATAGTCGGTCGAGATGTGGATCAGCGGGATGTCGGCCGATCGGCACGCCGCGGCCAAAATCGCCGGCCCGTGCGCATTGGCCCGCAGCGCGATGTCATATTCGTCTTCGGCCTGATCGACGGCGGTGTAGGCGGCTGCGTTCACCACAACGTCGGGCTTATGCCGCTGGATCGCCGCCTTCACCTGATCTGCATTTGTGATATCCGCTTCGGAGCGTGGCAAGGCTGTTAACGCAGCGCCGTGCTCGATCGCTTTTCGCGATAGCTCCTGTCCGAGTTGGCCATTTCCTCCAAAGACGAGGATCACGCGACCACTCCGAGGCGCTCCCCGCCATAGGTTCGGGAGCGGATGCGATGCCACCAAGGCTTGTTATCGAGATACCATTGCACGGTCTTGCGCAGGCCGCTCTCAAATGTCTCGCGAGGCGACCAGCCCAGCTCGGCGCTGATTTTGCCAGGATCAATCGCATAGCGCTGGTCGTGACCTGGACGGTCCTGCACGAAGGCAATCAACGAGCTTCGCGGACGATCGAGCGGGACGAGCTCGTCCATGACGTTACAAATGGTGTGAACGACATCGAGGTTGCTTTTCTCGCACAGGCCGCCGACGCAATATTTCGATCCGACTGCGCCCTTGGTCGCGATCAGCAGAAGAGCGCGTACGTGATCGTCGACATGCAGCCAGTCGCGGACGTTCTTGCCATTGCCGTAGACGGGCAGGGCGCGCCCTTCGAGTGCGTTGATCGTCATCAACGGGATCAGTTTTTCCGGGAACTGATAAGGGCCGTAGTTGTTCGAGCAGTTGCTGATGACCACCGGCAATCCGTAGGTATGGTGCCAGGCGTTGACCAAATGATCCGATGCCGCCTTTGATGACGAATAGGGCGAGCGCGGATCGTAGGCGGTAGTTTCGCTGAAGTGCCCGGTCTCGCCGAGCGACCCGAACACCTCGTCGGTCGAAATATGATGGAAGCGAAACTGGTCCCGGCGCGCTGACGGAAGCGTCTGCCAATAACCGAGCGCTGCCTGCAGGAGAGCGAAGGTTCCGACGATGTTGGTTTCGATGAAGGCCGATGGCCCGTCGATCGAGCGGTCGACGTGGCTTTCCGCCGCAAAATGGATGATGACATCAGGCCGGTAATTTTCGATCAGGCTCGACATCTTTGCCGCGTCGCAAATGTCGGCGCGAGCGAACGAATATCGCGGATTCTCCGCAATCGGCTGAAGCGATTCAAGATTGGCGGCGTAGGTCAGCTTGTCGACAACGAGAACCGAATGGTTCGTTTCCGCAATCAGAAGGCGTGCAAAGGCCGAGCCGATAAAGCCCGCGCCACCCGTTACCAGAAACTTGCCCCCCGAAAACATGCCCCACAGGTTCCGGTCTTAAAAAACTTCCGCGTCCGTCAGAAAGGGCAATGTCTTGTCCTTGTCCGATAGCTGTGCATGCCGTTCATCCACCGGCCAATCGATGCCGATCTGCGGATCATTCCAGCGAATGCCGAGATCGTGTTTCGCCGAGTAGTAGTTAGTAACCTTGTACACAACCTCTGTGTCGGGCTCAAGCGTGCAAAGGCCGTGGGCGAAGCCGATCGGTATCAAGATCTGATTCCATTGACCGGCTGAGATTTCAGCAGCGACGTATTGGCCGAATGTCGGCGAAGCCCTGCGAATGTCGACGGCAACGTCGAAAATCCGGCCTTTTACCACACGGACGAGTTTATCTTGCGCATAGGGAGGCGACTGAAAGTGCAGTCCCCGGATGGTGCCCGTGTTGACGGACAGTGAGTGATTGTCCTGCACAAAGTCGAGCGTGATGCCGGCTTCGGCAAAAACTTTCTTGTTATAGGTTTCCGAAAAAAAGCCGCGTGCGTCTTTGTATCGGGGCGATTGAAGCAGCAGAACCTCTGGAATAGCTAAAGGTCTAACTTCCAGTCCCATCATCCCACCTAGCGCGCAACATTGTAGATTGCGGCGCCAGACACAACGGGAGATGCAAGTGTTCCAATCACGTTAAAGAATTTCTGAACCTCGGTGAGCGGTGCGTTCGCAACATAAAGAATGTCTTTGTCGCGCATCTGGAACGCGCGAGCAAGGAAGTAGGAATTCGCATCACGTAGGTTCAGCCGATAAACGACCGGTACCATAGGTGTATCGATCTGTCCTTGTCGTTCCGGCAACATCTCGGCCACGAGCTGCGCGGGCTCAAAGCGCAGCAGGAACACACCTGTCGCGTCGGCGCGAAAATCCAGCAATCCGCCGACGCGGGCAATGGCTTGTTCCAAGGTCATGCCAGCAGCGTCGAAGGGCACGAGTTCGTTGCGGCCGGTGCCGCCGAACGCGGTGAAGCGCTGCGGATCTCGCACGACGGTCAGGACATCGCCCGGCCGGACATACACATTCTCGCGGTTGTCGGCGAGAATGGTGTTGAAGGGTACGTTGGCTGTCTTCTCGCCGCGTGTCAGGCGCACAAAGGACTCATGCGCCGGCGCCTTGATACCGCCGGCGGCAGCAATCACATCGAGAACACGATCGCCCTTGCCGCTGACGGGCAGCAATGCGCCGTTGGTGACTTCGCCGGTGACGGTGACAGTGTTGTTGCGGTTGCGGGTGATGGTCACCACGGCCTGTGGCTCGATCGCCTTGCCTTTCAGCTCTTCGACGATGCGCGCTTCCACCTCGGCTGGCCGCAGGTTTGCCACCTTGATGCGGCCGGCATAGGGGACCTGAATTGTTCCGTTCTGCGAAACTTCCTGCTCAGGCAGGGTTGCCGTTCGCGAGCCTGGAGTCATCCGGTCGATACTGGCGGTCGAAAACAGACCGCCGGATGCCGCTTCCCAAATCGTAACGGTGATGGAATCGCCGACGCCGATCTTGACATCCGGCGGATTTTTTCCCGCTTTGAACATCCCGGCGAGCGACGTGGTCTGGCGGCGAGCAACGATTCCGGCGATGCGGTGGTCGATGTCGACAAGGACATAGCCGGTGATGGCATTTGGCTGGCTATCGTTGGAAACGATTTCCTGCGCTGTCGGACCTGCCGAAGGCACGGCTGAACATGCAGACAACCCTATGGCTGCGCTGACAAACACAGCGTATCGAAACCAAAAAGGTGTCTTCATTTCGGTTTTAATGCCCCCACGGCGAAAACCTTAGCCGACGCTAGCAGACGGCAAAAAGTATTGCGGAGATACTTATTCTTTTTCTGTTGCGAACGTGTCCAATCAGCAACAGAGACCCGGCCGGGCATTTGGCCAAAACGGCAGAGAGACTAGAAAAAATTCATTATGAACAAATACTTGTGGACGATTACCGATTGGGTAACCACAACGCGGAAAATTGGGCTGGCATCGCCCAACAGGCCGCCACTGTGTTTCCCCAGGAGGATTCAGGCTCGAATTTTATTACCGATTCTGTTTGTAGATTTCGCCGGCGGCCTTGCTGGCGTTTTTCCCAAATACGATCTGTAATTTGGGGCGGCTTTTGCCCTAATGGTGATTGACGCGAGACGGGGTGCCGAGAGGGCCTATCTGGTTGTTCTCCAGATCAGGGACGAGCGGCGCGTCAATCTCGTGTTCGGCGGTGGCTCCGAACATCTGAATATAGACCGAAAGCGGCATATAGCCGGCCTCGACAAGGGCCTTGGCAGTGGTGCGGTCCAGATCGGCCATCGCTTCCCTCTCCAACTGCGCCCCCGCTGTTGCAAACATCACAGCGGATCATCGTGTTCCGATAAGGCGTAGGTTGGACGAGAGAAATCACGTTTCCGATACGAAAAATGGCGAAATGCAGGCGGGGGGATTTTGGTTTTATAAACCGAACCTGGCTTGGAAACCCGCCTTATTCTCGCAGGATCAAGCGGATTCCCAAACGAAATCAGACGCTAATCATAGGCATACTTTTCGAATCCGAAGTTCCGCTCCCGAGCGCGCCGCAGGATGAAGCGGACCCCGGTTCGGGGCACGCGTCGACTTCCGCTGTGCACTTTATGTCATGCCAGGGACGGCTGAAGCGCGAACATCGAAAGAGCCGGGTGATAGAACGGGTCGTCACGAATGACATGCAGCCATCGCCGTACGAAATAGCTGCGCTCCACTTCGTAGGCGGTGGAGGGGGCTACGCCCCGCGTCTCGGATTCGTGATGAACAAGGATCGCGTTTGAAACGCAAATATTCGACCAGCCTTGCTCCATGGCACGAAGGCACAGATCGATATCGTTGAATTCAACGGGAAGATTGATTTCATCGAACCCGCCGAGCTTTTCAAATTTCGCGCGCTCGATGGCGCAACACGCGGCCGTGACGGCGGAGACTTCGCGATCGGCAGTCAAGTGACCCAGATATTCGGCGTGGTTGGCAGGAGCGCCGCTGTAAAGATGGCCGGCCACCGTCCCAAGCCCCAAGGTGACGCCGGCATGCTGAATGCGGCCGCCTGGATAGAGAAGCGTGGCGCCGGCGACGCCGACATCCGGCCTCACCGCGACCTTCGCCAGCCGCTTGAGCCAATTCCGGTCACGCATTTCGATGTCGTTATTCAGGAAGACGAGAAGCTGAGATTTGCTCAGCCGCGCACCCTCGTTGCACAAGGCGGAGAAATTAAATGGGCCGGGCCGCTGTAGCACGAGGACGCGGTTGTCGGATTTCAATGAGGCAAGAAGCGCCAGGGCGTCTTTTTCGGTGGTGCCGTTGTCGACAATGACGACATTGAAATCCGGGTAGTCCGTTTGGTGTTGAATGCCGTGCAAGCATGTGCGCAGAAGGTCGGCGCGGTCTTTCGTGACGACGACGATTGTGGCGTCGGGCAACGCGGTTGTCTCAGGTGGTGTCAACGTTGCGGTCATGCGCTGCTGTCGTGGAAAGGCTTGGTCCTGCCGTCGATACAGAACCCGTTGGACGTGGGCGATCTCAGGGGGTGACAAGCATGCCAGGACATTGCGTAATGTATCGCATTCCCGCGTCGTTATGATGCGAGGGTCCGACACGCCTGACGCGACCAAAGCATCCTTGCGGATACATGTCAGGCGGCCGATGTAATTTGATGCTTCCTGAAAAACAGGACTCCAGTCCGGCTTCAATAATGGCGAATGAAGGTGGCCCCGTTCACCGATCGCATCTTCGTCGGAGTAGAGGAGACGCGCCTCCGGCCGGCGGAAAATCTCTTCGGCGATCGATCCCAGCGCAAAATTCTCAAGCGTGTCGCCGGGAGAAAGAGTGGCAAACCAGTCGCCATCAAAATCGGCGTGAGAGAAAAGGGGAAGATCGATCTCACGCAATCTTCCGTCATGGGCGGCATTGTCCCGATAGATGCGGAGTGTTTGATCTAAGGCGCCATTCTCTATGCAGGCGGTCAGTGACCAGCGGTGATAAAATTGTTGCAGGAGCGAATCGATCGTTGCCTGCAATAACTTTGGCCGCGTCGTTGGGCCGATCGGCATAACAATCGAGAAGGTCGGACCATTCGTCCAGTCACTCCGCGGGCGGTCAAGACCATACAATTCGGGCGCGCGCCGAAACCGGCGTGCCCACTGGGCATAATTCGCCAACGGCATTGCCCGATTGGCGATCTTGTAAAGATCGACTTCAAATTGCCACGCGTCCGACCGCCTGCTCGTCGCGAGGCGTTTGGATCGCGAAACAGCCGCTGCGACATTGCGGCTTGCCAGCGAATATTTCGAAACCGCCTGCGCCTTTTCAATACGGAAGGCGAACGGGCCGAGACGGTCCGTTGTGCAGATTGAAACCGACGTCGCATTGTCAGGAACGCGGCCAATCCATTCTGCCGTCCCAAGAACGGGGCCGTTCATGATGTAAGTGATGTTACGGCCCGCTTGAGTTTGAAACATGAGCAATGGCCGAACGGGACGATCGAAGAAGCTGGAGGCGTAGCGAATCGAAAACCAGTTGCGCCCGCAAACGTCGAAGAAATTTGGAATGCTGAGCCAGGCAGGCAACGAATCGGCGAAAAATTCGCCTGCCGAAATTGAAACGCCCTGTTCAGGCTCAAGGACAAGACCGGCCATTGCGCGGCGTCAAACTGTGTTTCGTGACATCGGCATATCAGGGTTTATCGCGATGTCCGACGACTGTGTAGAGTGTCTTTGGCTTGTGCTGGTAAAGCTGGCGATGCCAGGTCACCTCCGAATGGGGAAAGCCGAGGATTGCCAGGTACTTCTGGATCAAGCGCGGAGGCAGGTTCCACCAGGTATCCCAGGGAGAACACCGTGCGGGGTTGGGGATAAACTTGGGATTGGCCAAAAACTGCCCGAGCCGTCCGAACGGACAGACGTCGGCGACGATCATGGTCGATTTCGTCAATCCGGCCGCGCTCGAGAGCGCCAGGAAGGGATCGCGCAAATGCAGCAGGATGCTGCCGTAAATCGATACATCGACCGGACCGATCGTCTTTGGAATGTCATAGACACTGCCGTATGACGCTCTTGCGTGCGAGCCGAGCAGACGATGGCAGAGCCAGTAGGCATTATTGATGCGACGCATATGGCCACGCCGCGTTGTGTCGATTTTGGTCAGGTCTGCGTTCGCATAGGGAACCACGTCCCACGAATGATGCTCGGACAGATCATAGGAAACGACGCTGGCTCCCTTTTTTTCGGCGAAAAATGTCAGAAGCCCTGACGCGGCTCCGACGTCGAGGACGCGCCGGCCCTGAAAATCGTATCCGCCAAGATAATTGCCGATGTTCGCGCGGAGATCCCATTCTCCTTCAACGATGCCATGTCCAGGGATATCCATCGTATGATAGAAGTAACAGTCCTCGATGTTTGTTACGAGGCGCTCTTCGGCAAAGGGGCTGGTTGTCATCATCGATGTCTGGCGGCGTTTATTTCGTTCCGGTTTCTGGTAGCAAAAACGGGCTGCTCCGAACATACGGCGTTTTTCGCTGGATGAAGCGACGGTGAGTTCGGGGCATACGATCGATGTATCGCGGCTGCTGTCGCGTCTTCACCGGAGGACGCCGACGGGTATTGATCGCGTCGAATTCGCATATGCGCGGCATTATCTCGGAGGAGATTCCAGAGAGAATATCCGCGCCCTGGTTACAACGCCGGTCAATACCGGCTTGCTCTCGCGACGGACTGTCCAAGAGCTGATGCAAGTGGCGGAGGCCAGATGGCTGTCTGCCGATACCGTGCCGTCCGGTCCGACCTGGCATAATCTTTGCGAGGTTTTGCGCTCGCCGATCGGCGCGGAAGGGCCGCGTCCGGCGATCAGTGAGAGCGCTAGTGATGACGGGAACGCTGCTGTTGCACGCGGCATGATTCGCCGGGCTTACGTCGAAGCCACGCTTAACGGTATTTCCGGCCGCTTGCCACATCCGGCGGAGCGCGGCTGGTATCTGCACGTCTCCCACATCAATGTGCACAATCCGGCGCGGCTGCGGTGGATGAAGGCCCGCCGAAACTTGCGCAGCATGTTTCTCATCCATGACCTGATCCCGATAAGCCATCCTGAATATTTTCTTCCGGGCGAGGATCAGCGTCACCGGATGCGCATGGAAACGGTCGCCCGGCAGGCGGATGTCGTCATATTCAATTCACGCGCGACGCAGATAGCGTGGGACGATTTTGTCACCGGCAATCAGCTGCCGCGCCCGTTCAGTGCCGTCGTGCCGCTGGGGACGGAAGACGTATTTCTCCGAGCGGGCTCGAAATTTCACAGTGACATTCCGTATTTTGTGGTCGTCGGTACACTGGAGTCGCGCAAGAACTTGTCATTTCTCCTGCATGTCTGGAAGGCATGGATACAAGCATCCTCTATTCCACGCGCGCGGCTTGTGATTATCGGACGCCGCGGCCGCCACAGTGAGAATACCACCGACCTGATTGATCGAAGTCCTACACTGGCATCGACGGTCGTCGAACTGGGGGAATTGGCCGACGTGGGATTGGCGACTTTGCTGCGGGGCGCCCGGGCTTTGCTGGCGCCATCGCTGATTGAAGGATTTGGGCTCCCCATCGCCGAATCATTGGCGCTCGGAGTACCGGTCGTGACGTCCGATATTCCTGCGCACCGGGAAGTTGGAAAGCAATACGCCGAGTATCTCGATCCGCTCGATGGGCGGGCCTGGCTCAAGGCGATAGACGATTATGCTGCGCTCTCATCCGAAAGACGGGGTGCTATGCAAGACGCGACTCTTGGTTATCGCGCCGTGACATGGGAGGAGCATCTTCGGACGGTACAGGATATTTTGGAGAATTGATCTTGATCGCTGGAGCGGCGGCGGGATACATCCTAAAGTTGCGAATATGGCCAGGAGCATTCGTCGGCTAGTGGGGCAGCCGGGTGGGGCGAATTGAATAGGACATCAAAATCTCGAAACGGCCGGCGTCCGGTCGCCGTGATCGGTTATGCGCTCAAGTTTCCCGGTGCAGGCAGCCGGGATGCCTTCTGGCAACTTCTGATGGACCGCCGCTGCGCGATCACGCGTGTGACGCCGGATCGCTTCCCGACAGATGCCTTCTTCCATCCGAAAGCGGGCCCGGATGTTCCGGGGCGCAGTTATACATTCGCTGCCGGACTGATCGACAACGTGTGGGATTTCGATCCCGCCGTTTTCGGCATTAGTCCGCGCGAGGCCGCGCAGATTGATCCACAACAGCGACACCTGCTCGAGGTCACCTACGAAGCGCTTGAACATGCCGGGCTGCGCCCCTCGGATCTGGCTGGGTCCCAAACCGGCGTTTATGTCGGCGCATCGTCATCCGATCACGCCACGCGCTACATGTTCGACCCGAGCGCGGTCGACGTGCATATGATGACAGGCAACACGCTCAGCCTGATCTCCAACCGCTTGTCCTATTGCTTTGATTTGCATGGCCCGAGTTTCACCGTGGACACGGCCTGTTCGTCATCGCTTGTCGCCATGCATCTCGCGCTCGAGGCCATCAGCCAGGGCAAGATCGATACGGCGATCGTCGGCGGCGTCAATATGTTGCTGGCGCCGTTTTCGTTTCTGGGTTTTTCCCGCGCATCGATGCTGTCGCCGGCCGGATTGTGCAAAGCATTCGACGCATCGGGCGATGGCTATGTCCGCGGCGAAGGCGCCGTGGCGCTCGTCCTTCGCGCCGAGGATGTCGCGCGTCGCAACGGTGACCGCATTCACTCTTTGGCGGTTGGTTCTGGCACCAACCAGGACGGTCGCACGACTGGCTTGTCGCTGCCGTCATCGGAAGCGCAGGCCGCTTTGCTCACTGAGGTTTACGATGCCTGCGGCGTTTCGCCGGACGATCTGGCCTTCATCGAGGCGCATGGCACCGGCACGCGCGTTGGCGATCCCGCCGAGGCGCACGCGCTTGGAACAAGTCTGGGGCAAAAGCGGTCAGCGCCGCTGCCGATCGGTTCGGTCAAAACCAATATCGGCCATCTTGAGCCGGCATCGGGGCTTGCAGGTGTCGTGAAAGCCATCATGGCGCTCGAACATGAGACGCTGCCGGCCTCGCTGCATTTCAACGAGCCCAATCCGGATATCAAATTTGATGAGCTGAATGTTCGCGTCGCCGACGAGGCCATGCCGCTTCCAAAGGGGAAGGGGCCTCGCCATGCGGGTGTCAATTCATTCGGATTCGGCGGCTCCAATGCGCATGTCGTGTTGCGTGAAGCGAAAGGAAAGACCGCGCCGAAGTCCGCGAACGCGGCAGCGCCGCTGATCCTCTCGGCGCATAACGGCGCATCTCTCACCGCGCTGGCCGAGCGTTACGCAGAGGTCATGGCCGAAAGCAACGAGTCTGCCGCAGCCTCGATTGCCAACGCTGCTGCCCATACGCGCGATCTGTTGCCGGAGCGCATGATCGTTGCCAGTCCGGATCTGGTCGATGGCCTCGCAGCCCAACGTGATGGACAATCGACCAATATGTCGTGGCGCGGCACCGCGCTCGGCAGCGATCTCGACGTGGCTTTCGTCTTCTCGGGCAATGGATCGCAATGGGCGGGAATGGGGAAGGCCGCTTATGCCGCCAATCCCGGCTTTCGCGCAGCGCTCGCGAGGTTTGACGAATGTTTCAAAGCTCTGGCCGGATGGTCGGTCATCGACGATCTGCATTCACCAGAATTATCCACCAACGTTCGCCGCGCGTCTTACGCGCAGCCATTGCTCTTTGCGATCCAGGTGGCAACCGTCGAGGCTTTGGCCGAACGAGGGCTTCACCCCGGTTTGGCCATTGGGCATAGCGTCGGCGAGATCGGCGCGGCCTGGTGCGCCGGCGCACTCGATCTCGACAACGCCATCCGCGTCGTGCTCGCCCGCAGTCGGCGTCAGGAGGTCACACGCCATCTCGGCAGCATGGCGGCGGTTCTCGTTTCGGCCAATGAGATGCAATCGCTGCTCGAGCGCGGCGCATTTGAAGGATTGGAAATCGCTGCCATCAACAGCGAGCGCAGCATCACGGTGGCAGGGCCGACGGCCGTCATCGACACCTTCATCGGCTATGCAGAACAGGAACGCTGGCGCGTCAAACGCCTCGATCTCGATTATCCGTTCCACTGTGCGCTGGTTGACCCCATTGAAGATCAGTTGCTGGCCGATCTGGCCGATCTCAAGCCATCGCGGTCACGCATTCCGTTCGTGTCCACTGTCACCGGCCTGGAGCTGACCGGTGAAACGCTGGATGCCAAATATTGGTGGCGGAATGTTCGTGCACCGGTGAACTTTGTCGGCGGCATGAAAACGGTCTGCGGACGCGGCGTCCGTGTGCTGGTGGAAATCGGTCCGCATCAGGTGCTTGGCAGCTACCTGCACGATGCGCTGCGAACCCATGGTCTTCAAGGCGCGGTCATCAATACACTCGGCCGCGATGTCGCCGAGGGAACAGATGAAATCCTGGCGACGGCGGCGCGTGTTCTGATCGCTGGCGGCCGCATCGACCTCGACCGCTTTGCCGGCCCGGTGCAACGTCCGGCGGTGGCTCTGCCTCATTATGCTTGGCAGCGGCGCCGGTTCGCCATCGAGAATACGGGCGAGGTCCTGCGGACTTTTTCTCCGCCATCGCATCCGCTCATCGGTAACAAGCTGCGCGATGGTTCGAACGAGTGGCTGTCGTCGATTGATGCGGATCTGTTTCCTTGGCTCGGCGATCATCGCGTCGAGGAAGCCGCTGTATTTCCGGCGGCTGGCTTCATCGAGATGGCGCTCGCCGTGGCGCGCGAGACGTTCGGTAATGGAGCGATCGAGGTTCGCGATCTTGAAATCCTGCAGCCGCTTGTCTTCGATGGCGTCGGGTCGTTCGAAATCTCCGCGAAACTCTCGTCCGATACGCAGACGCTGGAAATGTATTCGCGGTTGCGCCCCGGTTCGCAGGAGCCTGCGTTCAATGCCAAGGCCAAGATTGCGCAGTCTCCCGTAACTCATGCCGCGTGTGATCCCTGGCAAGGCATCGTCAGCGACAGCTTCGATGCGGAACGCCTGTATGACGTGACGCGGCGTCGTGGTTTCGCTTATGGCCCGGCTTTCCGGCGCATTGCTTCGATCGATATCGGTCAAGACAGGACGGCGCGCGCCACATTCACAAACGCAGAGCCGTTGTCGGATCGGTTCGTTCTGGACCCGACCACGCTCGATGCCGCCTTCCACGTGCTGATTGCGCTGGCCGAGAGCGACCCTCTGGTGCCGCCTGATGCTTTGTTGCTGCCGATCCGGGCGGGATCGTTTCGCGTCTATCGGCCTGGATCTGTGGCGACGCAGGTTGTGGTCAAGGTCACTTCGGCGACGGCACGTTCGCAGGTTGCCGATTTCATTTTGCTGGATCAGGCCGGAACGGTCGTGGCCGAACTGCTCCAGGCACGATGCCGCATTGTCGCGCGCAACCTGCGTGAAACGCCCGACGATCTTGTTTATGGAACGAGCTTCGTTCGGAACCACTATTTCTCCGGTGCATCGGCGTTGCCCGCGGCATGTGAAAACGGTCTGGCGAGCGCATTATTCGATGCATCTCGGGCCGCTCCGGACACCACCGAAGCCGGCGATGTTGCGCTTGTACTCGATGCCGGTGCGCGAGGTGCCGCATTCGCCGCGATCAAGACTCTGATGGGCAATGACAGTCCGGTGACGTTGACTGCTTTGGCATCAAGTGGACGGCTTGCAACGTCGGCCTGGCCATTGGCGGCCCAACTTTTGTTGACATTGTCCGACGCCGGCCTCGCGCGTGAAACCGATGCGGGATGGCTGCTTTCAGATGATCCGAATTTGCCCCCGATTGCAGAATTGGTCGATGTTCTGACGGCGCGATATCCGTCATGGATCGCCGAAGCGACCTGTCTGGCCCGCTTGCCTGATTTGTTGCCTCCGCTCCTTCGCGATGGACTGGAGACCGGCGCGGGCTTTGGCTCAGCGCTGCTCGATCATCTGGATCGTGGTTCGCCCGCGGCGAGGCGGCTTGTCGATGTTGTCGGCAATGCTGCGCTGAATATTCTTGAAAATTGGCCTTTCGGGCAGCCGCTGCGCGTTCTGGTCGTTGGCGCATCGACCTTGCCGCTGGCCGTGAAGATTGCATCATCCGTCAACGCGCGGCACGGAACCCTTGTGCTGACCGATCTGCGGAAAGATCGTCTCGACGACATGCGTCTGTCGCCATTCGATAACCGAATGTTGCGCATGGTCGCGTGGGATGAGGCGATCGATCAGGCGGGCTACGATCTCATTCTCTGTGCAGGTTCGCTGCATCACGTTGCCGCGGCGTCGGGCAGACTCGATCTGCTGGCGGGGGCGCTGCGCGCTGACGGCGCCCTTCTGGCGGCAGAGCCTTCATCGTCTTTGTTCGCCGATCTTGTTTATGGGCAGTCGCCGTTGTGGTGGTCGCGTTCGGTCAGTCCCGATTTTCCGATGAGCGCACTGTTGTCCGACCGCGACTGGGCGCAGTCGCTGGATGATGCAGGCTTGACTGAAGCCACGGTTCAGGCGGATGGCCAAATCCTCCTGATCAATGCCAAGGGCATGAGCAGACCGCGCGTCATCGCAAAAGACACGGCACTGCGCTCGGTCATTGTCGTTTCGGATCAGTCTGGCAGACCTCTGGCCCAATTGCTGGAAACCGGGCTTGCGGACGACGTACGCGTTGTGCCGCTGCAAGCGAGCGAGATGCGGGCGTCCCGCCGGACCCAGATCGTCGACCTTGAAGGCATCCATAAGGCCCTGAAAGGCGATCCGCATTCTGCGGTCACCGACGTTATATTCGTGGCGCATACCGAGACGGCACTCAAAGGCCCGAGCAGTACATTGACCCGCCTGACGATGGATCTGATCTCTCTCGCGAAGGCGATGGGTGACAAGGAGGGTCTGCGGCTCTGGATCGTGTGCACTGGTGCCGTGGGCGGCATCGTGGACGATCGTCCGGCGTACCCGGTGCAGACAGGTCTCTGGGCCGCGGCGCGTGTCGTCCAGAACGAATATCCGGGGCTCGACATCCGCTGTCTCGATATCGATCCGGTCATGACATTGGACGTAGCGGCCGGAAGGATTGCCGAAGCGGTTGCGCATCCCTCCGAGGACAAGGAACTGAGGCTCGCTGCCGACGGCATGTCCGCGTTGCGCGTCGTTCGCGGAGGCGTTCTGGCTAACCCGGACCGCGATGAACCCGACGACACGCTACGACTGGAATTTGCCCAGTCCGGGCTGTTCGACAGCTTCGCCTGGCGCGGCGCTGTGTTACCGGCGCTTGGTGCCGACCAGATCAGGATCAAGGTCGCGGCCACGGGCCTGAACTTCCGCGACGTCATGTGGAGTCTTGGTCTGCTTCCGGATGAGGCGCTCGAGAATGGTTTCACTGGCCCATCGATCGGAATGGAATGTGCGGGCGTTGTGGCGGCGGTCGGCTCGAATGTCACAGACCTCCAGGTTGGGGACCGCGTCGTTACTTTTGCCGCGAATGCTTTTTCAAGCGATGTGGTCGTCGAGGCGCGCTTCGCAGCCCCCATTCCAGATGATGTTGCGACCGAAGCGGCGGCCACACTTCCCGTTGCGTTTCTCACCGCCCATTATGCGTTGACGCATCTTGCGCGACTGCAGGCTGGCGAAACGGTTCTCATTCACGGCGGCGCGGGTGGCGTCGGACTTGCCGCCATACAAATTGCTAAGATTTGCGGTGCAAAGATCATTGCTACCGCAGGTTCGCCGGACCGGCGGGCGCTGTTGCGCGACCTCGGTGTCGACCATGTTTTCGACTCGCGCAGCCTGTCATTTGTCGAAGATGTGTCGCGGGCGACGCAGGGCGTCGACGTCGTTCTGAATTCGCTGGCCGGCGAGGCGATGGCGCGGTCGATCGACTGCCTGAAGCCGTTTGGCCGGTTCCTCGAACTTGGCAAGCGCGACTATTATCAGAACACCCATATCGCCTTACGGCCGTTCCGCAACAATCTCTCGTATTTCGGCATCGACGCCGATCAACTGCTCAGCAAGAACGATGCGCTGATCCGGACGCTGTTCGGCGAGCTGATGGCGATGTTCGCCACCGGCGAATTGGTGCCGTTGCCGTACCGCATATTCGATGCCGGCGAGACGTCAACGGCCTTTCGTTTGATGCAGCGCTCCGGCCATATGGGCAAGATCCTGATCCGCCCGCCGCGGGAAATGCCCGTCAGGCGCGTTCAGGTCGATCTCAAGATTGATCCGGAAG
Organism: Pseudorhodoplanes sinuspersici; assembly: GCF_002119765.1. Taxonomy (NCBI): domain Bacteria; kingdom Pseudomonadati; phylum Pseudomonadota; class Alphaproteobacteria; order Hyphomicrobiales; genus Pseudorhodoplanes; species Pseudorhodoplanes sinuspersici. The sequence continues at coordinate 5,509,741 of NZ_CP021112.1, read as the reverse complement.
GCGGCTACCTGATCGTTGGCGGACTGGGTGGATTCGGCTTGGCGACAGCGCGGTGGCTCGCAGCGAAGGGCGCGCGCCATATCCATCTGGTCAGCCGGTCGGGTCAGCCTGCTGAAGACGCGGCTGCTATGATTGATGCTATCCGCTCGGATGGCATTGAGGTCCATGTTGCCGCCGTTGACGTGACCGATAAAGCAGCGCTCGATCACTATCTGCAGACTTTCGATTCCGCCAAAGCGCCGCTCAAAGGCGTCTTTCATGTTGCGATGGTGCTGGACGACGCCTTCGCAAAGGATCTGAGCCGCCAACGGATCGCCCAAGTGCTGGCGCCGAAGGTCGCAGGTGCCGTCAATCTCGATGAACTAACGCGGCGGTTTGATCTCGATCACTTCGTTCTGTTTTCGTCAGTCTCGGCCATGATCGGCAATGTCGGTCAGACTAACTATGTTGCCGCCAACGCTTTTCTTGAAGGATTGGCGAGATGCCGGCGCGTCGAAGGCCTGCCCGCTTTGGCGGTCGGCTTTGGCGCCATCAGCGATGTCGGGTATCTCGCCCGCAATGCATCCGTGAACCAGACGTTATCGCAACGGCTCGGACGCTCCGCGTTGTCCGCCGATGAGGCGCTCCATGGTCTTGAAGCCTTGCTGCGCTGTGATCCGCACGACGTGAGACAGGCAGCCGTGCAATTTGCACGCGTCGACTGGTCGATGGCGCGCAAGGAACTTCGGACCGTCAAAACACCGCTCTTCAAGGAATTGCAGCTTGATGACGCGGCGGGCGATGGCGGGTCCATTGCGGCGGCGGAGCTGCTGAATCAGTTGCGTGAATTGCCGGACGAGGAGGTACAAAAGCGTCTCGGGGATCTCATGGCCGAGAGCATTACGCGGACGTTGCGGTTGCCGGCAGGGGACATTGACCGGAACAGGGCGCTTTCTGAATTCGGCATGGACTCGCTGATGATGCTCGAATTGCGCATGGCAGTTGAAGAAAAGATGGGGATCGAAATTCCGCTCATGTCGTTGACGTCAAGTTTGACGGTGACCGATATCAGCAAGCGGCTGACCACGATGTTGCGCAATCACGATAAGGCCGTGATGACCGGGCAGATGTCCGTTCTGGCCCAGGAGCATATTGAAGTGCCGATCGATATTTCCGAGGCTGATGTGGCCGTCACGGCCGCCGCGGTGGCACGTCGCGCCAAAGCGGTGGATCGGATTCTATGAACAACAGCCCGCTATCGAAGCGCGCCGCCGCCGACAAGCTGCTGGAGAAGCTGCGGTCTTCGGGCACGCCGGATCGATCCGAGGCGGCGCGCCGCAATCGCCCGCAGCCGGTCGTGCGGCGTGCGGCCGATTTTTCCGCGCTGCCGGAATACCAGGCCTTGAAGTTACAGCGCGCGACCGCGGACATGCTGAAGATCGATGTGCCGTTCTTTCGTCAGCACGAAGGGCGCGCCGCCGATACGACGACGGTTGAGGGCCACAAGGCATTGAATTTCTCGACCTACGATTATCTAGGGCTCAATGGCGACCCTCGCATTGTGGCAGCCGCCAAACAGGCGATAGACCGTTATGGAACGTCTGTTGGCGCCAGCCGCCCGACGGCAGGTGAGCGGCCCATCTATCATGATCTCGAAGCGGCAATGGCCAAGTTCTGCGGTACGGAGGCGGCGCTCTCCTTCGTAAGCGGTCACGCCACGAATGTTTCGGTCATCGGCTGCCTGCTCAATGCGAAGGATGTCATTTTTGCCGATGCGCTGGCCCACAACAGTCTGATCGAAGGCGCGAAGCTTTCGGGCGCGACATGTCTGGTGTTTCCGCACAATGACTGCGATGCATTGGAAGCGCTGGTCCGGGAACATCGCTCACGCTTTCGCCGTGCGATGATTGTCGTCGAAGGACTGTACAGCATGGATGGCGACGTGCCCGATATGGGTCGTCTGCTCGCCATCAAGCGCCGCTATGACGCTTGGCTGCTCGTCGATGAAGCGCATTCGGACGGCGTGCTCGGCGAACGTGGCCGCGGTATCGCGGAAGAGCAGGGTATCGATCCGGGCGAGGTTGAAATCTGGATGGGAACGCTCAGCAAGGCGTTTGCATCCACAGGCGGGTACATCGCCGGTAGCCAGGCACTGATCGACTATCTGAAGACCCATTGTCCGGGATTTGTGTATAGCGTCGGTCTGCCACCTGTCATGGCGGCCTCGGCGCTTGCGGCCTTGCAAGTGATCGAACAGGAGCCCGAGCGTGTCGCCGCGCTGCGTGCGAATGGCTCGTTGTTTCTGCAACGCGCCCGGGCGGCCGGTCTGGATGTCGGCCAGAGTATTGGCGCTTCAGTGATCCCGGTTGTGGTCGGCGACACTCTGACCACGGTGGTTCTCGCCAACCGGCTGCTGGATCAGGGCCTGTATGTCATACCGATTATCTTTCCCGCGGTCGGTGAGAAGCAGGCGCGGCTCCGCTTTTTCATGACCGCCCGGCACACGGCTGAGCAGATCAAAAAGGCGGTGGATCTGACCGCACAGGAATTGTCGCGGTTACGCAAGGAGCCGCCCGTGGTCAGCGGGCTCGCCGGAATCTAGAGCCGCGGCGGCAGCGACGGCAGGCCTTTCTCCAGACGATCCACGGTTGCGGGCACTGCAGTGTCGAGCGCATCCTGCGTGTAATAGCCGCCGCGGATATGCAAGGCTCCCGCCAGCAACCGGATGTAGTCGGCGACCAGATCCCGGTCGGGCCGCTGCGCATTCGCCCAGAAGTCGTCAAGCGATCCTTGAAAGGTCAGGCCGGGAACATCGAAGATCGCGTTGCCGGTGACCTTGAGCGGGCAACCAACTTGCAACGCGGCAAGCCCGGACGTGCTGTTTACCGTCACGCAGCCAGCCGCCTTCGCCAGCAACGCGTCGAGATCGCCGCCATCGATATAGAATACGCGTTCGCCGACGCCGCGTTCGGTTGCCAATGCGCCGATCAACCGGCGCCACGGTGTGATGCCGGGATCCAGCGGGTGCACTTTCACGATCAACCGCGCGCCTTTGGCCGCGTGACGGCTGAACGACGTGATGATCTCGCGTGCCGCCGACGGCATATCCGGATAGGGCGAGTGCGCGCGGATCTGATAGTCGGTCGACAATTGCAAGGGCAGCACAAAGACTGGAGCACTGGAGCCTCTGAGTTTTTCGAGCACGCGGTGTGTTGCACGCTTTTCCAGCGGAGCGCGGCACAATTTTCTGACCCAGGAGGCATATTCGATCAGGGGATGATCGATGGCGTGGCGTTTATAGCCGGGATAAAGCGGCCAGAAGAATAACGCGCCGAGATTGTAGATCATGTCCAGCATGGTGAAACGCCAGAACGGCGTCCGGAACCGGACGGTGAAATCGGGCTTATCGTAGCCGGCTGCCAACGCCCGGATCGTTTGAGGATCACGCGGCATCCGGGAGAAGGTGGACATGCCGTCGCGTTCCAGCACCAGCCAGTCCGGTCGCAGATAGCCAAGTTCGGCGCAAATGATCTCGGCACCGCGGGCTTTGGCCTCCTCGATCGCAATCCTGTGGTGTGGCCGCTGGTCGCCCAGCAGGAAGAGATGCGTGATCGGAGCGGCATCGAGCTGTTGCGCGATGTAGGTCCGCCAGCCGTCGATTCCGCCACGGTAGTTTTTCGCCGGCAGGCGCCAGAACAGCCAGTCACCGAAATGTAGATTGATGCGCGATACGCGGTGGCCTCGCGCGATCAGCAGCCGGCCAACCTGCTCCATATAGAACGACGACGGACCCTGCAGGAATAGCACATGCAGGGGACCGTCGGTGGTTTTACAGGTGGCATATTCGGCTGGCATGGTTGGCGTGAAAAGCCTAGTTCATTGTTTTGACGCGTTTTCTTCGCGCGAACCGGTAACCACTTCGCTTGAAAACGCTCTAATGGCTTAGTCAAGGCTTGTCACTTTTCTTCGCTTCGATGAAGCGGTTATGTTAGCTTAAACGACCGGGCCGAGCACGAAAGTGCCGGTCGCCGGCGCGTTCTATTCTGCCGGGGGGCCGGGCTATTTTTCTCGTGTTGAGTTTCGCCGCCTATTTGTGCGGTGCTTTGCTGATCGACGTGCGTGCGCTCCCGCGTGGCCGCTTTGCTGATCGGCCGGTCTGGGCCATCGCGCTAGCCATCCTGACATTGTCGCTGGTTTTTGGGTTCTGGTTTTGCCTGAGCTGGCGCCCGATCTTTTCCAGTGTTTCAGCGCTGATCACGTTGCTGGTCGTTACGCTCATTTCCGATCACAAATACCGTAACACGCAGGAACCGTTGAGCTTCGTCGATTTCGCGTTGATCCCGCAGATATGGCGTCACCCACGGCTCTATCAGGCGGAATTCCTGCATCACCCGCTGTTCTATGTCGGCCTTGCAGGCTTGGGCGGGATTATCTTTGGATGGTGTCGTTACCTCGAGCCGACGATGCTGCCGGAATATGGCCGCTGGGAATGGGCGGCTGCAGGTGTTGGATTGTTTGTCCTCGTTGTCTATTGGCTCGTTGCCGGGCCGTTGCCGAAGTGGCTGATTGCGGGCGTTTACCGCCGCATGATTCCAGCCGATTCTGTGCGTTACGTGCGTGAGATCGGTCTGGCGGCTTCGCTGACCGCCGGTCTCGTCGGGTGGCGGCACGCGCCATCGGGATCACACATCTGGCCGACGCCGGTTCCGATCGCGAAACATGTCGGCGACGCGCCGATCGTCATTGCGGTGCAATCGGAATCTTTTTCCGATCTGTATCGGGCCGGGCTGCATGACGAAAGGCTCCCCGCATTCGAGAGCGCTCAGGCCCGTGCGTTGGCGTATGGCCGGCTCAAGGTGCCGGTTCAGGGCGCCTGGACGCTGCGGTCCGAATTCGTGTTTCTGACCGGCCGGGAAATCGATGTGATCGGGATCGATGCGCTGCATCCCTATCTGCGTCTCAACAATCCGCCACGCTCGATCGCTCACCAGATGCGCGATGCCGGATTTGCGACGGCCTTCGTGCATCCCTTCGATATGGCTTTCTTCAACCGGAAGACGGCGCTGCCCAAGCTCGGTTTCGACAAACTGCTGGACGAAACTCATTTTGCCGGGACAGTGCGCGAGGGCTATTACGTTCCCGACTTGGCACTGGCTGACCAGATCCTGTCCCTGGCAAAACAGGAGAAAAGGCCTTTCTTCTGCATGGCAGCGACCATGGAGAATCACAATCCCTGGGACAAGCGCCGCCTGCTTCAAATCAATACCCCGATCGAGCGCTACCTTTATCATCGGCGCAACGCCGATCGTATGATCGCCCGGCTGATTGAAGGCCTCGAACAGATCGGGCGGCCGGCGGTTTTCGCATTTTATGGCGACCATGTGCCGGCGATCCGGTCATTCGGCTTTCCCTATGCCGATCCGCGCACGGATTATTTCATCATGGGGCTGCGCGATGGTGTCTGGTTATCGGGTAGTCGTCGCGATCTCGGCCTGCATGAATTGGCCGATATCATTATCAAGAGCCTTGACCGGGTCGGTTGCGCGGACGGTAAATGACGTGCGATGCTGGATGTGGAGGTCGCGTGGGCGAAACAAAGTGCCTTTGCAACTGCGATGCGTTATTGTCGGACTGTGACGACATGATCGTTCGCCACAATCCGTGATCCAGGCCCCGGAAAACCCGTCGCAATGACAATCAACGTCCTGATGGTTTTCCCAAAGTTCAATCCGAACTCGTTCTGGAGCATGCCGGACGCCTGCGATGTCTGGGGCGCCAAATGCGTGGCGCCGCCACTCGGTCTGATCACCGTCGCTGCGCTCCTGCCGCCGGACTGGAGGGTGCGTCTCGTTGACTGCAACGCAAGAAACCTGACCGACGACGACATCGATTGGGCCGACATGGTGATGACCGGCGGCATGCTGCCGCAGCAGATCGACGCGCTGAAAGTAATCGATCGCTGCCAGGAGCGCGGCAAAACGGTGGTGGTCGGAGGGCCTGACGCAACATCCAGTCCGGAGATCTATGATCGCGCCGACATGCTTGTGCTCGGCGAAGCGGAGGGGGTGATCGACCGCTTCATCGAGGCCTGGATTGGCGGCGCACGCAGCGGCGTGTTCGAGGCCGAAAAGTTCAAAGTGGATGTGACGCGAACACCGATTCCGCGTTTCGATCTTCTCAATCCCAAGGATTACCTTTACCTCGGCATCCAGTTCTCGCGCGGCTGTCCTTTCAATTGCGAATTCTGCGATATCATCGAACTCTATGGGCGCGTGCCGCGGTCGAAGACCAATGCGCAGATGCTTGCCGAACTGGAGGCGCTGTATCAGCGTGGCTATCGCGGGCATGTCGATTTCGTCGACGACAATCTGGTCGGGAACAAGAAGGCATTGAAGATTTTTTTGCCGGCCCTGATCCAGTGGCAGCAGGAGCGGGGCTATCCATTTCGTTTCTCGACGGAAGCGTCGATCAATCTCGCTGACGATACGCAGTTGCTGCACCTGATGAGTCAGGCAAACTTCTTCGCGATCTTTGTCGGCATCGAAAGCTCCGATACTGAAACACTGGTTTCAACCCAAAAGAAACAGAATACGAGACGCAGCATCGCCGACAGCATTCATAGAATCTATGGTGCCGGAATGTTCGTCACCGCCGGATTCATTGTTGGGTTCGATACTGAAAAAGATAACGTCGCTACGCAGATGATCGCCTGTATCGAGGCCACCAGCATTCCCTGGTGCATGGTGGGGCTGCTGACAGCTCTGCCAAATACTCAGCTCACCCGCAGACTGGAGAAGGAAGGCCGCTTTTTCGGCGCCAACTGGTCGGGAGAGGGCGACCAATGCACCGGCGGTCTCAACTTCACGACCCTCAGGCCGCGCCGGGAAATCTGGGGCGATTACCGTGCCGTGCTTGAGACGGTCTATGAGCCGGCGGCATTCTTTGAGCGCGTGCGGCGGGTCGGCCGGGCGATGCGGCGGCCGGCCCTCAGCGGACCGCAAACCGCCGTGCCGCAACGCAAGTCGAAGCTGGCGGCTTTGCGCGGCCGGCTGAAGGATTATCGTGCACTGGGCCGGGTGATGTGGCGCATGACGGTGCGGCGGCCGGATTTGCGCCGGCATTTCTGGCGCACGTTCCTGGATTGTGCGAAGGCCAATCCGGCAGCACTCGATTTTGTCGTGATGCTGATGGTCGTCTATCTGCACCTTGGAACATTTGCACAATCAGTCATTGCCGAACTGGACCGGAAGATCGAGCGTGACCGCCTGGAGGCGGAGCCGGCAGCTAGCAAGACACTTCAAATCGCATAGTGGATATGGATTGGGTTTTTGCAGCTGCTTTGTCGATGACGCCGCCCGTTCTGCTTCGGGCCATGCAGCCGGGTGCGGGCATTTTCAATTTTCTGGCGCTCTATGCTGCGGTCATTGCGATGATCGTCGTCGCAATGATGGGCACCGGATTGTTCTTCGAAATCATGAACAGGCGGCATCCCGAGCGAAAGGTGCAGAAAGACAGGGTGAATGCGCGCAAATGGCGCGAGCTGGTCTATGCGCCCGGCTCGGTCGCGATGTTGTCGCTTTGTGCGGCCGGGGGAATATTCGCGCAATGGCAAGGATGGGCGCTGACACCATTGCCGCTGAGCTGGTGGTCAGTCCCGCTGACTCTCCTCGTGTCCGTTCTTTTGTACGACGCCTGGTTCTACTGGGTGCATCGTTTGCTCCATACGCGGGTCATGTTCCGGTTTCATGCGCTGCATCACACCAGTGTCTCGCCGACGGTCTGGACCAACCACCACGAAACGCTCGTGGAATCGTTTCTCAACCAGTTCTATTTTTTCCTGATCGTGTTCATTCTGCCGATCCCATGGCAGGTGCTGGTGGTCCAGAAAATCTACGACCAGATCAGTGGTATGCTGGGGCATGCGGGCTACGAACATTTCGCCTCTCCGCTCGGGCGCACGCCATGGCCGCTCGCCAGCACGGTGTTCCACGACCAGCATCATGGATATTTCCGCTTCAATTATGCCCACACCTTTTCCTTCTGGGACCGGATCATGGGCACGTTGCATCCGAAATATGATGCGACGGTCGAGATCTTCGAGACGCGACAGGAAAGAGCTCGATAGCGGTTCTTCACGCCAGCTATCGTCGGGCGGTGGGCGCCTGTTCTGCGATCGTCATGCTCCGGACACGCGGCCATGACCTGACACGATAAGTGCGGCCCGCCCAGGTGACTGATCGCTTGAACAGCGTCGACCAGATCACAGCGGCATGGAGGAAGACCCAGGCTGGCGTCGCAAACAGATCGAGCAGCACGATGTGCCCGGGTGGTCGCATATTCCACAGCTTGTGCGGCACACGCAGTCGCAAAAACCCGCGCAGCATATCAAGGCCATAGGTGAGGGTGATCGTTGCAATGGCCGCAGAGCTGCCGGCCCATGCGAGCGGCAGCGCAACGGTCCAACCAACGATCGGCACAGTATGCGAGAACGCCGACAGCGCCCAATGGCGCGGTGCTGACCAGCGCAGGAAAGTGTATTGGCGGCGCGCAAAGGCGATACCGTCGGACCAGCTATAGGACACCGGCGAGATCACCAGCGCGCCTTCGGGGGAGTGGATCAGGCCGCCTGACAAGCGAATGGCTGTCGTCAGCGGCCCATCGTCGGCCACAGCATCGTCCCAATATTCACCGATCTCGAGCGCGTCGAAATCCGCACGCCGGATGGCCGCCGATCCGCCCCAGACGATGTTCCAGTAACGCCAGCGCGGCAGGGTGGCGACCGAGGCGTTTCCAACACAGATGAAAGCCGTGGACCAGCGGCTATCGGCGGGCACCATCCAGCGATAACCCGACGCGATCGTGATCCCCGGATTGGCCAATGGTGCAATGAGCCGCACCAGCCAGTCGGATCTTGGCACGATATCGGCGTCGGCAAAGACGATGACTTGATCGTCGGGTTGCAGCGTCTTCAGTGCGGCGACGAGGTTGCGGACCTTCTGAGCACATCTGTCGGTCGGGCCTGCAATGACGATTTCGGTTGGCGGTCCAACGGTGAGAGACCGCAGCACCGGGTAGATGGGATCGCTTGCATTCTCGACCGCAAAGACGATTCGGACATTGCGATAGGTTTGTTCGCAGAGCCCCTGCCACAAGGCATCAAAATTGAGCGGTAGGCCGCGGATCGGCAGGAGGATGACCGCCTTCGGCTCGTGCTCGATATGCGGCGGTGGCCCGAGTTGCGACTGGAAGTGCGCGACGCAAAGACATGCCGCCAGCGCCACCCCAATCCATGCGAGGAACACAAGGAGATAAGGATGTTCGATCAGCGCCGTCATGGTTCATCATAGCGCGGCATCAACCGTGACCGAATGGGCAAGCCATCGCTGCAGGCTCGTCCGGCGGAGCGACCTTGGCAGCGTGCTGTCGCGGTTCGACGGACATTGGCATTCCACCGGCCGGGCGAAGTGTGAGACGGCAAACCGGTTCGACCTTATAACCCTGTTTGAGCCGCAGCCGCAGCGCTTGCGCGATGGTGGCGACGCACAGGATACCTTCCGCCGAACCGAAGCCCAGGCCGGAACAGACGCGTGGTCCGATCGAAAAGGGGATGTAGGCGAATTTCGAGGGCGTCGGCCCGTTGCCGGGAAGGAAACGCTCCGGGATGAAATGATCGGGCTTGTCCCAGAACTTCTTGTGCCGATGAATCAGCCACGGCACGACAAAGATCAGCGAGCCGCGCGGGATGCTCTCGCCCTTGTAGTTTTCATCGACGATTGCTTCGCGCGACAGGAATGGCACGGGCGGATAAAGCCGCATCGATTCATCCAGCACCGCGCGCGTGTAAGTAAGGCGCGGCAGATCGGAGAATGTCGGCATGCTGTCGCCGAGCACGCGGTCGAGTTCGTCATGCAGCCTGGCTTCGACATCGGGCGCTTGGGAGAGCAGGTACCAGGTCCAGGTCAGCGCATTGGCGTTGCCCTCGTGTCCGGCCATGAACAGCACTGCGACCTCGTTGCGCAGCGCCTCGCCCTGAATGCGCTCGCCGGTTTCCTCGTCATGGGCTTCCATGAGCCGGCCGACCAGCGAGGCGTCGTTCTTGTCCTTCTTGCGCGTTTGGTAGCTGTCAATGATGCCATCGAGCACATCATGGATGCCCTGAACCGCCCTGCGCAAAGCGCGGCTTCGCGGTCGCGGAAACGAGTCCGGCAGGCCCAGAAACGAGAACATGTCGAGTTGCGCGATCTGCCTTTGATATTCGCTGAAGCTGTCGACAACCTGCTGGGCATGCTCATGCCCAAGTTCGCGGCCGAACACCGACCGACAGATGATCTCAGCCGTGAGCTGCGCCATCTCGGTCAGCACGTCAAAGCTCTGGCCGGCGGGGCGTTTGAGCCAGCGATCGCGCGTTTCGCCTGCAACCTCGACCATGGTCGGGGCAAATTCGGCGAGATGCGAGACGTGGATGATCGGCGCGATCAGACGGCGCCGCCGCTTCCAGGTTTCGCCGTCAGTGATGAAATGGCCGTCGCCAATGATCGGCGCCAGCGCGAAGCGCTCTTGCGGGCTCTTTCGTTCGAAACTGGCATTCCGGGTGCTGAAGGCAAACTGGATCGATTCCGGGCTGTTGCAGAGGATGACCTTGCGCGCCAGCACCTGGGTGGAGACGAATTCATAGTCGTCGTAAGCGTCTTCCTCCCACATGCCAATCAGGCTCTGCCGCGCGAGCCAGACGCGTTTCAGGGCCGACGGTTTTTTGGGGAGCCTGTAAGGATAGGCCGGGATGAAGTCGGTCAAAGTTTCACTCACACAAACGGAGCACGTCCATTATAGGACAAGGTTCGTTCGGGATGCGTCCCCGCCGATGAGTTGCAGATTTAGATTTTTTCTTCGGGTTGCACCAAGGCATCACCGCACGTGTATCATCCGCCGAGCTGATGAGTACCCTGGTTTTCCCGCTCGTTATGGTATTTATGGTAGCATGATCCGCGCGATAGTCATCACCGGGGCCGCCAGCGGAATTGGACAGGCGTTGGCGCTCAGATACGCGCGAGATGGGGCGCGGCTTGGTTTGCTGGATGCCAATGCGGCAGGACTTGCAAACGTTTCCGAACGCTGCAGGGCGCTGGGTGCGGACGTTTATTCACACACAATCGATGTGAGAGAGCGGGCTGCGCTTGGAGCATGGCTGGCTGGATTCGATGATGCGCAGCCGATCGATATCCTGTTCGCCAATGCAGGTGTGATTAGTGGCGTCGCCGATGGACACTCGGCGGAGTCCGTGGACGCGAGCTTCGAACTCATGGACATCAACGTGCTGGGGATTCTCAACACGATCCACCCGCTATTGCCGCGGATGATTGCACGCCGGCGCGGAACCATCGCTATCACCTCCTCGGTGGCCGGCTTTGCGCCGCTGCCGCAGATGCCGAGCTACAGCGCCAGCAAGGCCGCAATCTTAAGTTATGGCATGAGTTTGCGGGCGGGTCTGCGCGCCCATGGGGTGAAGGTCAGTGTGATCTGTCCGGGCTACGTCAACACGCCAATGGCCATACGCGTGCAGGGGGCGAAGCCGTTCGTGCGCTCGGTGGAGTATGCCGCCGAGAAAATCCATCGTGGCATCGAACGCAACGTACCGGTCATCGCCTTTCCGTGGTATTTCGCACTGGTGATGCGCTTGGGCGGCCTGCTGCCCGACCGGGTGCGTCAGCATGCATTGTCGGTGGCCAGGTTTTCGGTTGCTCCGAAGCAGCCGTAATTCGTTGTTGTTCATATTTGCGATCTGGTCATTCCCGACTGATGCGTGGGTTATGTTCCGTATTTGAATGTCAGCATGACGCAGACGATTGTCATAACGGGTGCTTCGAGCGGTATTGGACGATCGCTGGCACTCCGCTATGCGGCCAAGGGCTTTCGCCTTGGGCTGCTTGCGCGTGATGTCGAACGGCTGAATGCGGTGGCAGATCAATGTCGTGGGCAAGGCGCCGACGTCCGCGTCGCCTCCATCGAGGTCACGGCGCGCGCGGAGATGGCGGCATGGCTGCAGGATTTCGACCGCGATCGGCCGATCGACATTTTGATTGCTGGCGCCGGGGTGTCGGCCGGCCTCGAACCCGATCAAAGCCTGGAGGATGGGGAAACCAGCTATCGCCTGATGGAAACAAATCTGCTGGGCGTGCTCAATACGGTTCATCCGCTCCTGCCGGCTATGCTGGAGCGACGGTCCGGTCACATTGTCATTGTGAGTTCGGTCGCCGGCTTTCTGCCGCTGCCGCCGATGCCAAGTTACAGCGCCAGCAAATCGGCGGTCCTGAGCTATGGCCTGGCGTTGCGCACCGGATTGCGGCAGCAGGGTGTGCGGGTCAGTGTCGTTTGTCCGGGCTATGTCGAAGGTCCGATGACCGATCAGATCAGGGGAGCAACGCCTTTCCTCATTTCGGCGACGGATGCCGCGAAAAAGATCGAACGTGGAATTTCCCGCAATCAGGCGATCATCGCATTTCCCTGGTTCTTTGCCCTGTTCTTGCGGGTGCTGGGCAGTTTGCCCGATATCCTGCGGAGCCGACTGCTTTCCGTCAATTCGTTCCGGGTATCCAGGCGTGTGTAATCCACGTTGAATGGTCGGGTGGATCGAACTCTTAGGCATTCTGGGCGTTTAGGCCACTTGCCGGGCAGCGGAGGATCTTCCATTTGAGCGCGCTCATTGAAGATTATGCGATGATTGGAGATTGCGAAACAGCCGCTCTCGTTTCGCGCGATGGCTCCATCGACTGGCTCTGCTTTCCGAGGTTCGATTCGCCCGCCTGCTTTGCGGCCCTGTTAGGGACGTCGGAGAATGGTCGCTGGTCCATTCGACCGACGGAAAAGACCGTACGCATTTCCCGCCGCTATCGGCCCGATACATTGATTTTGGAGACTATTTTCGAAACGGATTCCGGTTCGGCCATGTTGGTTGACTTCATGCCGCCGAGGGATGGAGCCAGCGACATTGTCCGGGTCGTCATCGGAACGAGCGGGCAGGTCGATTTCGAAACCGATTTCGTTGTCCGGTTTGATTATGGGCGGACCGTGCCTTGGGTCACAAGAGACGATGACGGAACCATCCGCGCGATCGCTGGTCCACATCAATTGTTGCTGAACTCGCCAGTACGGCTCATAGGACGGGATCTTCATACGCGCGGTTCTTTTTCTGTGAGAGAAGGTGATCGCGTCCCGTTCATTTTAACATATGGTGCGTCTCACAAGCCGCTGGATGCGGACGAATTGCTTGCGAGCACGGAAACATACTGGCGCGAGTTTACGGCGCAGTGTCCTTCCGTTGGCCCGTGGACCGAAACGGTCAAGCGTTCGCTGATCACGTTGAAGGCGATGACCTATTTACCGACCGGCGGTATCGTCGCCTCCGTAACCACATCGCTTCCAGAATTTCTCGGTGGCATTCGTAATTGGGATTATCGCTTCTGCTGGTTGCGTGATGCGACGATCACGCTCCAGGCTTTCATGAATCTGGGATATTTCGAGGAAGCTCGGACATGGCGCGACTGGCTGGTGCGAGCCATTGCCGGTGCTCCCGATCAAATGCAGATCATGTACGGGGTGACCGGCGAACGCCATCTCTGGGAATGGGAGGTGCCGTGGCTCGGTGGATACGAAAGCTCCCGTCCGGTCCGCGTCGGCAACGCTGCGGCTGAGCAGTTTCAGCTCGATGTCTATGGCGAGGTCGCTGATGCGCTTGTTCAGGCGCGAAAAGGTGGTTTACCGTCCCACCCTCGGGCTCTGGCATTACGAGACGTTGTCATGCCTTTTCTGGAAAAGGCCTGGCGCAAGCCCGATGAGGGAATTTGGGAAGTGCGCGGCGAACGCCAGCACTTTACCCACTCGAAGGTGATGGCGTGGGTCGCTTTCGATCGTGCCGCAAAGTGGGCCGGACTTACACCGGAGGACAGCAAGTTGGCTGACCGGTGGCGACAGGTCGCCGATGAGATCCATGCGGATGTTTGCCGCAACGCGTTCGATGCGGACTTGGGCAGTTTCGTACAGGCCTATGGATCAAGAGCATTGGACGCTAGCCTGCTCCAGATCCCGTTGGTTGGATTTCTTCCCGTCGACGATGTGCGTGTGATAGGCACGATCAAAGCGATCGAGCAATGGTTGCTTCATGACGGGTTTGTTCTAAGGTACCGCACTGAGCTGGTTAATGACGGGCTGCCTCCGGGCGAGGGCGTTTTTCTGGCGTGCAGCTTCTGGCTCGCGGATGTCTATGTGTTGCTCGGCCGCTATGCCGAAGCCCAGCAGCTTTTCGATCGTTTGCTTGAATTGCAAAACGATGTCGGCTTGTTGTCGGAAGAGTATGACCCGAGGGCGCGCCGGATGCTTGGAAACTTTCCGCAGGCGTTCAGCCACGTTGGTCTGATCAATACTGCGCTCAACCTTGCGCGGCGCGCAGGGCCTGCCGAGGATCGTGCGGAAAGTCAGTAATGATGCAATTTAGATTATATTGACAGCTGGCTACGAGCATTTCGCGCCATCGCGGTTATTTCGCTTCAACTATGCTCGCACATTTTCGCTCTCGAACCGGCTGACGAGCACATTGCACCCCTAGATATGATACGATTGTTGCGGGTTTTCGTGCCGGTGATGCGCAACGGCGGGACGAGGCAGCGTGGGGAGTCCGGAGCATGACAGTATTGGACCGGTCGGCGACGTCTTCGGCTCAAATCTCTTCGGCTCAAACGACGCTCAATGCGGAGCAGATCGATGCTGCGCTTGCGGCACTTCAAACAACGCCGAAAGGGCTGACAGGGACGGAGGCAACAGCGCGGCTCGCGAAATACGGTCGCAACGCGATCGAGGCAAAGACGGAAAGCCGCTGGCGCAAGCTGGCGGCTTATTTCTGGGGCCCGTTGCCATGGATGATCGAGGCCGCGGCCCTGATTTCGCTGGTGCGTCGCGATTGGCCCGACTTCTTCGTCGTTGGAGGATTGCTGCTCTACAACGCGGCCGTGGGATTCTGGCAGGATTATAAAGCATCGAATGCGCTCGACGCCTTGAAGAAAGGACTGGCGCCGAAGGCCCGTGTCCTTCGTGACGGTACATGGACGTCCATCGACGCGGCGACCCTCGTACCGGGCGATGTGGTGAACGTCTCGGCGGGTCAGATCGTGCCGGCGGACCTGCTGCTGATCGATGGCGAATATCTCACGGTTGATCAGTCCGCGCTCACCGGCGAATCCTTGCCAGTCTCGAAGAAGATTGGCGACGCGGCCTATTCCGGCGGTATCGCCAAGCAGGGCGACATGACCGGCGTGGTGACCAAGACCGGCAATGCGACCTTCTTCGGCCGGACGGCGAAGCTGGTGGCTTCGGCGGGTTCGGTGTCGCACTCGCAGAAGGCGGTGCTGCAGATCGGCGATTTCCTCATCCTCGTCGCCTTTGCGCTGGCGATCATCCTCGTCGGTATTGAAGTCTACCGATATATCGTGGTCGCTGATGAATGGAATTGGAGCACCGTCGGCTCGATCGCCCAGTTCGTGTTGATCCTCCTGGTCGCCTCCATCCCGGTGGCATTGCCGGCGGTGATGTCGGTGACGATGGCGATCGGCGCCTATGCGCTGTCGAAACAGAAAGCGATCCTGTCGCGTCTCTCCGCCATCGAGGAACTGGCCGGCGTCGATATCCTCTGCAGCGACAAGACCGGCACGTTGACGATGAACCAGCTCAGCCTCGATGCCACGCTTCCTTTCGGATCGTTCAAGCAGGACGATGTGCTGACGGCAGCAGCATTGGCGACGCAGACGAGCAGTCAGGACCCGATCGACCTCGCGGTGCTGCGTGCGCTCAAGGATCGTTCGGCGATCGAAGGGGCAAAGCAGACAAAATTCGTGCCGTTCGACCCGGTCAATAAACGCACTATGGCAACCGTGATCGATGCGCAAGGCAAGACACACGAATATGCCAAGGGGGCGCCGCAGGTCATCGCCGCGCTCGCCAATGCCGATGTGGCGACATTGACCCGTTACAACGGCACGGTGAGCGAACTCGCCTCCAAAGGTTATCGTGCGCTCGGTGTCGCACGTTCTGATGATGGCAAGACATGGCAGCTTGTCGGTCTTATCTCGCTACAGGATCCACCGCGCGCGGATGCCAAGGCGACCATTGCCGAGACGGAAAAGCTTGGCCTTAACGTCAAGATGGTCACTGGCGACGACGTCGCCATCGGCGATCAGATCGCCAAGCAACTCGGCATGGGCGATCATCTCGTGGTCGCCAGCGATGTGTTCAAAGATGGTGTAACGTCGATTTCACCGGATGTCGCGGCCGCGGTAGAACGGGCCGATGGTTTCGGCCGCGTGTTCCCGCAACACAAATACGAGATCGTCAAAAGCCTGCAGCAGCGCGGCCATATCGTTGCGATGACCGGCGATGGCGTCAACGATGCGCCGGCATTGCGGCAGGCCGATTGCGGCATTGCCGTCAGCGGCGCAACCGATGCCGCTCGCAGCGCCGCCGCCCTGATTCTGACCGCGCCGGGGCTATCCACGATCGTCAACGCAATCGTTGGCGCGCGGCAGATCTTCCAGCGCATCCAGAGTTATGTTCATTATCGCATTGCGATGACGCTCGACATCATGTTGCTGGTGGTGGCGTCGATCGTGTTCTTCGAATTTCAGCCGCTGACAGCGGTGATGATCGTCGTGCTGGCGTTGCTGGACGATATCCCGATCATGACCATCGCCTATGACAACGTGGCGCCGGCGCCGCGGCCACAACGCTGGAATATGCACAGCGTGCTGGTTTTTTCCTGCCTGATGGGTCTTCTGTCATTCGCTGAAAGTCTTGGTCTTCTGCTGATCGGGCTGGAATGGTTGAGCAATCAATCTCTGATGTCTGTCATTCCGCTGGATCACAATAGCCTGAAAACGATGATGTTCCTGCAGCTTGCCGTAGGCGGGCATCTGCTCTTGTTCGTCGTGCGCAGCCGCCATTCGGTATTTTTCCCACCCTATCCGAGTTCATCGCTCTTGCTTGCGATCGTCGCAACACAGGTCGTTGCGATCCTGATCTGCGGTTTCGGCATTCTGATGCCGAAACTGCCTTGGGCGGCGGTGCTGGGCGTGTGGATCTATTGTCTCGTCTGGATGGTCGTTATCGATCTGGTCAAGCTTCTCTATGTCCGGCGCGAGGCGGAGCAGGGCGGTCATCTTCAAGGGCTTGCAAAGCCGATTGCCAACTGACGGTGTGAGTGGAGGTTGCAGTGGATTTCAGGAAGAAATTGCTTGTTCGCCCCGGCAAGAAAATCAGGCTGTCGGATTTCGACCCTGATTTCCATGGCTCGATCTCGTCACCGGACGAGGCAACCGAGCGGCTGGAGCATTATAAAGACAAGCTGACCTCGATGCAGCGATTGTTCTACGGCGACCGAAGCCGCGCGCTGCTGATCGTGTTGCAAGGAATCGATGGGGCAGGAAAGGACGGCACCTGCTGGCATGTCATCAGTGCGATGGATCCGCAAGGCGTCAAGGTTCAGGGTTTCAAGCAGCCGACGCCCGAAGAACACGCGCATGACTTTCTCTGGCGCGTGCATCCGCATGCGCCTGCCAAGGGCGAGGTCGCTGTCTTCAACCGTTCCCATTACGAAGATGTGCTGGTCGAGCGGGTGCACAAACAGGTGCCAAAACACGTCTGGCAGGCGCGCTACGATTTTATCAATGATTGGGAAAAGTTGCTGCATGAGGACAATAACACAACCGTTCTGAAATTCTTCCTTTATATTTCCAAGAATGAGCAACTGGCGCGCTTCAAGGAGCGCCTCGACGATCCGCAGCGGCAATGGAAGATCAGCAATACCGACTATACAGAACGCAATTACTGGGACAGCTATATTGCTGCGTTCGAGAATGCGCTCTCGCGTTGTTCGACCAAATATGCGCCGTGGTATGTGATCCCGGCGAACCACAAATGGTTCCGCAACCTCGCCGTGTCGCAGATCATTGCTGACACGATGGAGGACATGAAGTTGAAGCTGCCGAAGCCGACGGTCGATCTTGCCAAAATCAGGCGGCTTTATCATAGCGCAAGTAAGGGCAAGGCGAAGAAAGCCAAGAAAGGCTAGCCGATGGCGATGCCCGTCGGCACGCAGGCCCAACCGGCGCAGATCCATCTTGATTTGCTCGACACCGCCCCGATGGGGTGGCGGCAATATTTCATGTGGCTGCTGGCGAGCGGCGGCACGCTGCTGGATGGATTCTCGATCTTCTCGCTCGGCGTTGCGATGCCGCTGTTGACAGAGCGCTTCAGCCTCAGTGCGCTGATGGTGGGATTGATCGGATCTGCGTTGGTGCTCGGTGCCGCCTTCGGTGCGGCCTTTGGAGGCCCTGCCGCCGATCGGTTCGGGCGAAAGCCAGCGCTCCTTGTCGATATGGCGATCCTCGCGATAGGGGCGCTATTGAGTGCCCTTGCGAATGAGCCATTCCTGATTTTGGCCGGTCAGTTTCTCGTCGGTATCGGCATCGGCATCGATTTCCCGGTCAGCGCCTCATATGTTTCCGAAACAATGCCCAAGCGCGAGCGCAGCCGCATGATGGTGGCGACCATCGCGCTGCAATCTGTCGGCATGCTGGTCGGCGCCATGGTGGCGCTGGCGACGCTGCGGCTGAGTGTCAGCGTGACGGACTGGCGCTGGATCGTCGGCGCCACGGGTGCCGGCGCAATCCTATTTTTGTTGTTTCGTCTGTGGCTGCCGGAAAGTCCGCGCTGGCTGCTGGAACATGGAAAAGATCACATAACGGCACCCCCTGAGGCGGCACTCGGCGCTCTTCCAGTCGCGCCGTCTGATCATGCCGGGCCAGTTCGATCGTCGCCCAGCGGATATTCCGTTCTGTTTTCCCGCGCATACCACAAGAGAACTTTGCTCGCCTCGGCGCCATGGTTCCTGATGGATATCGCGACGTATGGCGTCGGTCTGTTCACGCCGGTCATTCTCGCCGCCATCCACCTGCCGTCGAACACAAGCGGACCGCTGGCGGCGAACTTTGCCGCCGCCGAGGGTAGCGCGGCGATCGATCTGTTTCTGCTGATTGGATTTCTGATCGGCCTCTGGGCCGTGCCTCGCTTTGGCCGCATCCATATGCAGATCGCGGGTTTTTCCGGCATGGCAATGGGGATGCTGCTGCTGCTGTTTGCCGTGCTGGCCGGCGGCGGGGAGGGCGCGCATATAGCGCTCGTCTTTGCCGGGTTCATCTTGTTCAATCTCGCGATGAATGCCGGGCCGAATGCGACAACCTTCACGCTGGCGCCGGAATTGTTTCCGACCGGCATCCGTGCTTCGGCGAGCGGCTTTGCCGCCGCCACTGCGAAAGTCGGAGCGACACTTGGCATTTTCATGTTGCCGCAGGTGAAGGAATTTGCCGGCGTGGCCGGCGTTCTCGCCTTGATGGCCGTCGTCAGCGCGATCGGCGCAACGATCACCGCGATACTGGCTGCCGATATTCGCGACATTCCGGAAGGACGCGAGCTTGAGGCGATCTCCGAGGCTGCGTAATGTTACGAATAACGTCGATATCAACGGCGAACCAGGGAGCTAGCGAGTCAGGACATCCGTTGTCTATCGGTAGGCGCGATATCTGGCTCAAGTTGTAACCTAAACGCTTCGCTCCACGAGCGTGGTAGGGAGATTTGAGGAGATGGCGCGTGGCATTGTCGCGTGAACGTTTGCATCTTGAAACCGATGTTTTGATCGTTGGAGCCGGCGCCGCAGGAATGGCGGCAGCTCTGTCGGCTGCTGAAATGGGTGCCGAGGTTATTCTGGCCGACCGCAGCCTGATCGGCCGCAGTGGCGCGACCATTATGGCGCAGATGACGGTCGCGGTAGCATTGGGCTCCGAAACGCCCGATCATTGGGAGCACCATCTTGCGGATACGCTGACTGCGGGACGCGGTCTGTGCGATGCGAATCTCGCCGCACTGGTTTGCGAACAGGGGCCCGCGGCTATTCAGCAGCTTGACGAGTGGCGGGTCGGCTGGGCCCGCAAGGCCGACGGCGGCATACGCCAGACACAGGCGCCGGGACATGATCGGCCGCGCTGCGTTTATGTCGATTTTCTGGCAACGGGACCGGCGGTTGCGAAGACGTTACGCGGCCGTGTTCTTCGGCAGAAGCTCGTGACTCGGATTGGCGATCTTTATCTGACGGATCTGGCGCTCGTCGATGGGGCTGTAGCGGGTGCGATCGGCTTTTCGGTCGCCGACGGCCAACCGGTTTCCATTGCAGCCAAGACGGTGATTCTGGCGACCGGTGGATTGACGCGTCTCTATCGGCGTAACAGTGCCTCCGCGAATATGGGCGGAGATGGCCATGCTTTGGCTTTACGCGCCGGTGCCGAGCTCATGGACATGGAATTCGTGCAGTTTTTTCCCATCGGCCATCTCGCGCCACGTCTGGTCGGCATGGATCCGATCATGTGGGATCCATTCCGTTACAAGTTGGGCGGACGCCTGCTGAATTCCGAAATGCGTGAGTTCATGAACGACTATGGGAACGAGGAGGGCGGCCGATATGTCGTGACGCGCGACAAGGCAACGCATGCGATTCTCAAAGAAGTCGAGGCTGGGCGCGGCTCGCCGGCGGGTGGCGCGTTTCTCAGCTTCCAGCATATTCCGGGCGACAAGCTTCGCGAAGCATTCGGGCCCGTGATCGATCGCCTCGCTGCCAACGGCATCGACCTGTCAAAAATGCCAGTCGAGGTGGCGCCGATTGCGCATTACCATATGGGTGGCGTGAAGACCGACACGACCATGGAAACACGGGTGCCCAATCTCTATGCCGCTGGAGAGCTTGTCGCCGGGGCCAATGGCGCAAATCGGCTCTCCGGTAATGCGATCACGGAGGCGCTGGTTTTTGGGCGAATAGCCGGCGAAGCGGCCGCTATGAGGGCCAACACGATCGCGCATCACAGTTGGAAAAACGCTTTGGCCACTGAACAACTGGAGATAGCATCTGCATCAACTCCACGGCCCGATCTGAATTTGGCGGGTGTTATTGCAGAGTTGCAGGCCGTCATGGCCGACTTTGTCGGTCCCTTTCGTACACGCGAGGGTCTGGAGCATGCGCTTGCGAGTTTGGCTGACATGAAGAGCGCCATCGGTACGATAGCGCCGGAAACAAAAGGTCCCTATAACCTGGAACGTATCGATTGGTTCGACCTGCGCTCGATGTTGCTCGTGGCAGAAACGATCACGCGCGCGGCGCTCTTGCGCACCGAGAGCCGCGGTGCTCATCAAAGAAATGATTTCCCGGGCCTCGACGATAATTGGGCTTTGCATCAGACAGTCGCGTTGCATCAGAATGAATTGGTGTTTGGGCGCGCACCGGTCGTTGGAAGCCGAGTTTCGGAGGTCGCTTGATGGCTGCCACGGCCAATCTGCTTGTTCATCGCGGCGAGCCTGGGAGGGAGAAGTCCGTCAGCCGCTATGAAATTCCCTATAGTCCCGGACAATCCGTTCTCGACGGGCTGCGTTATGTGCGCGCGCACATCGATCCCACCTTGAGCATCCGATATTCTTGCATCAACGCCAATAGCTGTAAGGAATGCATGATCGTCATTGACGGAAAGGTTGATTACGCCTGCACGGTCCGGCTGGAGCCGCGTGATATGGTGCTGGAGCCTCTTCCCAATAAGGCCCATTTACGCGATCTGGTGACTGAAATAGCGCCGCCGGACGAGCGCCTGGCCACCGCAGTCAAAAACAGAAACAGTTAAAGTTCGCCAGCCAGGCGCCGATCAAATTCAACCACACTTTGCAGTAGGACCTGCGCACCCTTGCTGCATTGTTCCTTGGTCGAGAATTCGGTTTCATTGTGGCTGATGCCATTCCTGCACGGGACGAAAATCATGCCGGACGGGGCAACGCGCATGATGAATGCCGCGTCGTGGCCTGCGCCTGATATCATGTCTCGCGCCGACGCGCCGCAAGCAGCCGCCGCCTTGCGGACCGAGGCGATGCAATTGGGATCGAAGGCGACGGGTGGATTTTCCCAGATTCGCGTCAGCGAGCCTGACAGATCGTAATCGCTCATCGCAGTTCTAAATTCCGAATTGATGCTGTTCTCAATCGCATCCAGAACAGCAACTTGGGGATGCCGGACGTCGATCGTGAAGAACACTTCGGCCGGAACCACATTGCGCGAATTCGGCATGACCTCGACAAGGCCGACAGTCGCCACAGCGTGCGGCGGATGGCGCAGGGCGATCGCGTTGACGGTTTCAATCATGCGTGCTGCGCCGAGCAGGGCGTTCTTGCGCATGGTCATCGGCGTAGCGCCGGTATGCGCCTCCTGACCGATCATCGTCGCTTCGTACCAGCGAATGCCCTGGATACCGGTTACGATGCCAATATCGTCGTTTTCCTTTTCGAGGATCGGTCCTTGTTCGATATGAAGCTCGAAATAGGCCGAGAGCGGGTGATCACCGCACCGGTGCGGTCCGCGATAGCCGATCGCATCCAGCGCCTGGCCGAATGAAATGCCGTCGCGGTCTTTCTGCGAAGCGGCCCATTCCCGTTCGAAGACGCCGGCAAAGACACCTGAGGCCAGCATCGCCGGTGCAAACCGCGAGCCTTCTTCATTGGTGAAGTTGATCACTTCAACCGGTGCGAAGGTCCGATATCCGGATTCCTGCAACGTCCGCAGCGCTTCGAGGGCCGCCAGTACACCGAGCACGCCGTCGAATTTACCGCCGGTTGGCTGCGTATCGAGATGGCTGCCCATCGCGATTGGCGGGATGTCGTTTCTGAGACCATCACGCCGGGCGAACATATTGCCCATGTCGTCGACGGTCACGGTGCAGCCAATGGCTTGCGCGCGCGCCGTGAACCAATCGCGAACCTTTCGGTCGTCATCCGACAGCGTAAGGCGGCAGACGCCGCCTTTTGCCGTCGCGCCGAAAGCCGCCGTCTCCATGAGATCGTCCCAAAGACGATCCGGGCTGATCGCGAGATTGGCGCCGCGATTGAGTGAACGGCCGTTTTGATCTTTCATGTTGCAGAGGGCCCGTGTGGCCGCAGTCAGGTCTGGAGTGCACAGTGATACGGCTTCATATCGTCAACCCGAACACGACTGCGAGCATGACGCAAGGCATTGCTGCCGCGGCCCGCATGGTAGCACCGCCCGATGCCGTGATGACGGTGACACAGCCGGATTTCGGCCCACCGTCCATTGAGGGCTTTGTGGACGGAGCCTATGCGGTGCCCGGCATGCTCGCTCGCATTATTGAAGCGGAGACGGCCGGTGCGGATGCCCATGTCATTGCTTGCTTCGATGATACCGGCCTGGATGCGGCGCGGGCGATATCGAATGCACCGGTTGTCGGCATTGCCGAGGCGGCATTCCATCTCGCGAGCATGCTCGGCACGAGATTTACCGTCGTGACCACGTTGGCCCGCTCCATTCCGATTATCGAGGATAACCTTTTGCGGTACGGCCTTGACCGCCGTTGCGCTCGCGTGCGTGCCTCGGAACTGCCGGTGCTTTTGCTGGAGTCCGATCCAGCAGGAGCGCAGGAAAAACTCGGCCATGAAATCGAACGGGCTTTAAAGGAGGACGGAGCGGACTGCATTGTGCTGGGCTGCGCCGGAATGGCCGCGCTTGCGGAGAAATTTTGGCTGCGGTTTCAGGTGCCGGTCATCGACGGCGTCGCCGCGGGGGTTGGACTTGCGACGACATTGGCGCGGCTTGGGATGAAAACGTCGAAAGCCGGCGGTTATGCCGCACCTCTGCCAAAACCCTATGTCGGCGCGTTCGCTCCATTTTCGCCGATACCGTGACGCGCTGACCCCATTGTCTCTTGGCGCGAAACCAACCTAGAATTGCTCAATTGCTAAGCAGGCCCTGCTCAAGGCAACCTCTGTTGCATCCACATGTCTGGATTTGCTGCCCGAAAAGGACAACTGAAACTGGCACATAACTTGATTTTCTAAGTCGAAGTCGGTCGCGTTCCGAGGGGAGATCAGATGCGAACTCGTTCTTTTTCTATCGTGAAAATCGGTTCGGTATTGTCGCTCGCAGGTATTCTCGCGTTTCCCAGCGGAGCATTGGCGGAATCGGTGGTGCGGATTGGGATGACCGCTGCCGATATTCCAAGAACCCTTGGGCAACCCGATCAGGGATTCGAGGGCAACCGTTTCAGCGGTAACACGATGTATGAAGGTCTCACCCTGTGGGACCTGTCGTCTGCCGATAAGGCCAGCGTCATCATTCCCGGTCTGGCCACCGAATGGGCGGTATCGCCGGAAGACAAGACGAAATGGATTTTCAAGCTGCGGCCCGGCGTCAAATTCCATGACGGTTCGGATTTCAATGCCGACGCGGTCGTCTGGAATGTCGAGAAGGTGCTCAAGCAGGATGCGCCGCAATTCGACGCAAGCCAGGTCGGCGTTACGGCATCGCGCATGCCGAACCTGCGCAGTGCCCGCAAGATCGATGATCTGACGGTCGAACTGACGACGGCTGCGCCCGATGCCTTGCTGCCGATCAATCTGACCAATCTGTACATGGCGTCGCCGGCGCATTGGAAGAAGCTTTATGATGCGGCCAGCGCCACAGATCCGAAGGAAAAGGCCAAGCAGGCGTGGGACGCCTTCTCGCGCAACGCATCAGGCACCGGCCCTTGGAAGATGGACAAGTTCGTGCCGCGCGAGCGGCTCGAGGTTGTGAAGAATGACGCCTATTGGAATCCGGCGCGCCGTCCTAAAGTCGATCGGCTTGTGATGCTGCCGATGCCCGAGCCGAATGCCCGCACAGCTGCTTTGCTGTCGGGGCAGGTCGACTGGATCGAAAATCCGGCGCCCGACGCCTTACCGCAAATCAAACAACGCGGTTTCGTCATCTATCAGAACGAACAGCCGCATGTCTGGCCTTGGCAGTTCAGCCGCATCGAAGGTTCGCCCTGGAACGACATCCGCGTTCGCAAGGCTGCCAATCTTTGCGTCGATCGCAATGCGATGAAGGATGGATTGTTGAGCGGGCTGATGGTGCCGGCAACCGGAACTTTCGAAGCCGGACATCCTTGGCGCGGCAATCCGAAATTCGAGATCAAGTACGATCCGAATGAAGCCCGCAAGCTGATGGCCGCAGCCGGGTTCTCCAAGGACAAGCGGTTGAAGGTCAAGACGCAGACCTCGGCGTCCGGCTCCGGCCAGATGCTGCCGCTGCCGATGAACGAATTCGTTCAGCAGTCGCTTGCGGAGTGTTTCTTCGATGTCGAGCTCGACGTGATCGAATGGAACACGCTGTTCACCAATTGGCGCAAGGGCGCAAAGGATGAATCCGCCCGCGGCTCGCACGCCACCAACGTGACCTATGCGGCGATGGATCCCTTCTTCGCCATGATCCGCTTCCTCGACAGCAAGATGGCGCCGCCGGTATCGAACAACTGGGGGTTCATCAACGAGCCTGAATACGACAAGCTCGCGGCCGCTGTGCGGGTCGCCTTCGATCCGGCCGAGCGCGATAAGGCGCTGGCCGCTTTGCACGAGCGGTCCGTCGATGAAGCGGCGTTCCTGTTTGTGGCCCACGACGTCGGCCCGCGCGCGATGACGCCGAAAATCAAGGGCTTCGTGCAGCCCAAGAGCTGGTTCGTCGATTTCTCGACCATGACGATGAACTAGCGCGGTGAGTAGCGGAAGCGAGCATCCGTTTTGATGCTGATCGTATGCCGCTCGACTAACTGACGTCAGCAGCGCCGTGTTTGTCGCGGCGCTGCATCATTCCTTGCGTCGAGGTCAACGCCATGCTGGCCTATATCGTCAAGCGACTCCTTCTCGCCATTCCCGTCGTCGCGGCGGTTGCTCTTGTTTGCTTCCTGTTGGTGCATATTGCGCCCGGCGATCCTCTGGTGTCGGTTTTGCCGCCGGATGCGTCGCAGGAACTCGCCGAGCAGATGCGCAGGACCTATGGTTTCGACCGGCCGTTGCCGGTGCAGTTCGGCATCTGGGTCTGGAAAGCCTTGCACGGCGACCTCGGCACATCGATCGCCACCGGCCGCTCCGTGACCGAGGAGGTCTCGCGCGCCGTAGTCAATACGCTGCGGCTGGCGGTTTTCGCGAGCTTGATCGGCTTTGTGTTTGGTTTGCTGTTCGGCATTCTCGCCGGATATTTCCGTGATAGCTGGATCGACCGGGTTGTGACGACAATCTCGATTGCCGGCGTATCCACGCCGCATTACTGGCTCGGCATGGTGCTGGTGATCGTGTTCTCGGTCATCCTTGGATGGTTGCCGGCTGTAGGGGCGGGGCCGGGCGGCTGGGCCTGGGACTGGGCCCATATCCAGCATCTCATCCTTCCCGCAGTGACGATGTCTGTGATCCCGATGGGGATCGTCAGCCGTACGGTTCGTGCGCTGGTCGGCGACTTGCTCTCTCAGGAATTCGTGCTGGCGCTTCGGTCCAAAGGGCTGAGTGAAACTCGAGTGTTTCGCCATGTCCTGAAGAATGCAGCGCCGACCGCGATTGCGGTGATGGGGCTGCAGCTTGGCTATCTGCTTGGCGGGTCGATCCTGATCGAAACGGTGTTTTCCTGGCCGGGAACCGGATTCCTATTGAATTCGGCAATCTTCCAGCGCGATCTGCCGCTGCTGCAAGGCACGATCCTTGTGCTGGCGTTGTTCTTCGTCGTGCTGAACCTTCTCGTCGATGTGCTGCAGGCAGCCATCGATCCACGCATCAAACGGGCCTGACGAATGAGTGTCATCGCGGACAATTTGCCGTCGGTTGCCGTCATCGCAAAGACACGCGGTTATTGGTCAGGCGTGTTTCGACGGCTGTCGCGCGACCCGGTCAGCGTCGCCTGCGCCATTGTTATTCTCCTGATCGTGTTTGCCGCGATTTTTGCGCCTTGGCTCGGTCTTGCCGATCCCTATCAAGGCAGCATGATCCGCCGGTTACGGCCGATTGGCACGCCCGGCTATCCGCTTGGGACCGACGAACTTGGCCGCGACATGCTCTCGCGCCTGATCTATGGCGGCCGTCTCACATTGTTTATTGGCCTCGTTCCGGTTGCGTTGGCTTTCGTCATCGGGACGGTTCTTGGTGTCACGGCCGGGTATGCCGGCGGCGTGGTCAACCAGTTGATCATGCGGACGATCGACATCTTTTATGCCTTTCCGTCTGTTCTTCTGGCCATCGCGATTTCCGGTGCTCTCGGAGCGGGAATTTTCAACAGTCTGTTGTCGCTGACGATCGTCTTCATTCCGCCGATTGTCCGTGTTGCTGAAAGCGTGACGACCAGTGTCCGCAATCTCGATTTCGTCGATGCGGCGCGGGCGTCCGGGGCGCATGCGCTGACGATCATGCGCGTCCACGTGCTTGGCAACGTGCTGGGGCCGATCTTTGTCTATGCGACCAGCCTCATCAGTGTGTGCATGATTCTGGCGGCCGGCTTATCCTTCCTCGGCCTCGGCACCAAGCCGCCAGAGCCGGAATGGGGGTTGATGCTCAACACGCTCCGCACCGCGATTTACGTCAATCCCTGGGTGGCAGCGTTGCCTGGCGTGATGATCTTCATTGTCTCGATCTGCTTCAATCTGCTCAGCGATGGGTTACGGAGTGCGATGGATGTCAGAAACTGAGAATTTCGTGCCCGTTCCGGACATTGGCGGCCCGGCGCAGCCGCTGTTGCAGGTCCAGAACCTGAGCAAGCACTTCAATGTCGGCGGTGGACTGTTTTCCGCTAAAAGCGTTGTCCGTGCCGTAGATAATGTGTCGTTGTCGGTCGAGAAAGGCGAGGTGGTTGGTCTGGTCGGCGAGTCCGGCTGCGGCAAATCGACGACGGCGCGCCTGATCGTTGGCCTGATCAAATCGGATGACGGCAAGATATTGTTCGATGGCGAGGCCGTGGGGCCGACGATGTCGCTGCGCGAGTTGCGCCGTCGCGTGCAGATGGTGTTCCAGGACAGTTACGCTTCTCTCAATCCGCGTCTGACTGTCGAAGATACGATCGCTTTCGGCCCCCGCGTTCACGGAGTCTCTGCCGACGTGGCGCGCGAGCGTGCGCACGAATTGCTGCGCAAAGTCGGGCTTGATCCGGCGGTGTTCGCCGGACGGTATCCGCATGAACTCTCGGGCGGGCAGAAGCAGCGGGTCAATATCGCGCGCGCGCTCGCGCTGTCACCAAGGCTGCTCATTCTCGACGAAGCGGTGTCGGCGCTCGACAAATCGGTCGAGGCGCAGGTCCTTAATCTCCTGATCGATCTGAAGGACGAGCTTGGTCTGACTTACATCTTCATATCGCACGATCTCAATGTCATTCGCTTCATTAGCGACAGGATCGTGGTGATGTATCTCGGCGAGGTGGTGGAAAGCGGCCCGGTCGACGCGATGTGGAACAGGCCGCGGCATCCCTACACCGAGGCCTTGTTTGCGGCGATGCCATCGCTCGATCCCGACAACAGAACGCAGAAGCCGCCGATTGCGGGCGATCCCCCCAACCCGATCAATCCGCCGTCCGGTTGCCGTTTTCACACGCGCTGCGCCTATGCGGAACAGGTCTGCAGCGACAATGTACCGAAGCTTTCGCCCGCGGGACCGGACCGGCACGTTGTTGCGTGCCATATGGTGGATGCAAAATCCGGCCATTCGCTTGCGGGCAGTCGAGGGGAGAGAATGAGCCATGGCTGATACGGTTTCGCCGGAACGTATTGCGGTGATCGCGGCCGCCGCGCGTGTGCCCCTGCCGGAGGGGGCGGCGGAACGCATTGCCAAAGCGGTGGCCCCGGTCGCGGCGCGAATGGCGCAAACCGATATATCCGTTGCATTCGAGATCGAGCCGGCAAGTTATATCGTGGCAGCACGCAAAGGAGCGAAACGTGATTGATCCCGCGCTTCTTTCGTTGAGTGACATCGCGGCGAACATCCGCAATCGCAAGATCTCTTCTGTCGAGGCGACGCAAGGCTTGCTGGCGCGGATCAAGGATTGGCAGCCCCTGCTCAATGCCTTCGTTCGGCTGGATTCCGAGGAGGCGCTCGCAGCTGCGCGCGAGGCCGACACCATGCTCGCAAAATCCGGACCCATGGGTCCGTTACACGGCGTGCCGCTGGCGCACAAGGACATGTATTATGTCGCCGGAAAGCCTGCCGGCTGCGGGTCCAAAGTCCGCGAAGGCTGGATCGCTCCGGCGACATCGACGGCGATCGCACGCCTTCAGGATGCAGGCGCATTCAGCATTGGCGCGCTGCACATGGCCGAGTTTGCCTACGGTCCGACCGGCCACAATGCCTACCTCGGCCCTGCACGCAATCCGTGGGATCCTTTGCACATCACCGGCGGTTCCTCCTCCGGATCGGGGGCAGCCGTTGCGGCGCGCCTGACCTATGCCGCGCTGGGTTCCGATACCGGCGGTTCGATCCGCATGCCGGCACATTGCTGCGGCGTGACCGGACTGAAGACCACGACAGGTCGCGTCAGCCGCGCCAACGCCATGCCATTGTCCTTCACCCTGGACACGGTCGGGCCGCTGGCACGCAGTGCGGAGGATTGTGCGCTGATCGCCGCGGCGATTGCCGGTCCGGATCCGCTCGATCCGGTGACCGATCAATCGCCGATCTGGAGCGATGATCTGGCAAAACGGCCCGCCAACACGCTGACCATCGGCGTGCCGACCCAATTCTATGTCGATGGCCTTGATGCCGATGTCGCCGCCGCCCTTGATGCCGCCATCAAGACGTTCGAGAAACTGGGTGCCAACATCGTCTCCGTCGAACTGCCGGACCAGACCGCCGTTGCCGCGGCCGCGTTGGTCGTTCTGGCGGTCGAGGCGACCTCGCTGCATGCGCCATGGCTGCGAACACGCGCAGAAGACTATACTCCGCAGGTGCGTAATCGCCTCGAGAACGGCCTCGGCTACAGTGCAATCGAATATCTAGAAGCATTACGATGGCGTGGGCCCGCGCTTTCGGCACATCTTTCGGCCATTGGCGACGTCGATATCGTGCTGGCGCCGGCCTCCCGCTCGGCAGCACCGAAAATCACTGAGACCGATGTCGGCGGTGGTCCGAATGCCGAGGAACTGGTCGTCGCCGTGATGCGGTTCATGCGGCCGGTCAATTATCTCGGTTTGCCCGTCTTGACGGTCCCGGCCGGCTGGTCTGCCGCCGGTCTGCCAATTGGACTGCAGTTGATTGGACGGCCATTCGGTGACGAGACATGCGTCGCGCTAGGCCGAGCGTTCCAGCAGGCGACGGATTATCACACGCGAATTCCTAACCTGCCGCGGGCACAAGCGGCATGAATCCGATCGTCGAAATCGGCAATCTTCATGTGCGCTTCAACGGCGAGCGGACGGTCCATGCGCTCAATGGCGTCGATATTTCTCTGGCACAGGGCGAAGTGCTGGGTCTGCTCGGAGAATCGGGATCCGGTAAAAGTGTTACCTTGCGGACATTGTTGCGCATGCTGCCGGAGCGGCGCACCGACATCAGTGGCAGCATCAAAGTCGGTGGTCAGGATGTCATGACGCTTGATGCACCGGCGCTCGAGCATTTGCGCGGCGGCGTGGTGTCGATGATTTTTCAGGAACCGATGCTGGCGCTTGACCCGGTCTATACGATCGGCGAACAGATCGCCGAGACCGTGGTCAAGCACGAGAATGTATCATTCGCGGCCGGGCGCCAGCGTGCGCTGGAGATGCTGGAGCGCGTGCGGATTCCATCGGCCAAGCGCCGGCTCGAAGCCTATCCACACGAAATGTCGGGCGGTATGCGGCAGCGCGCGATGATCGCGCTCGCTCTGTCTTGCAGGCCGAAGGTGCTGCTGGCGGATGAGCCGACCACGGCGCTGGACGCGACCGTGCAGATTCAGATCCTGTTGCTCTTGCGCGAGTTGCAGCGTGAACTCGGCATGGCCGTTATTTTCGTCACACATGATATCGGCGTTGCGGTGGAAATCAGCGACCGGATATCGGTGATGTATGCCGGCCGCATTGTCGAAAGCGGCTCGGTGCGCCAAGTCGTGAAGTCGCCGTCGCATCCTTATACGCGCGGGCTTCTATCGTCGACGATGCGCGGTGCGGAGCGGGGCCGTCGGCTCGAGGCGATCCCCGGGTCGCCGCCTCGTCTCGATACGGTGCCCCCCGGCTGCGCTTTTCTGCCGCGTTGCGCATCGGCGTCGAACATCTGTTCCGATGTGCCGATGCTGCGGGAAACGGGAGCCGGACATTTCGTCCGGTGTGTGAACGCAGACCGGATTTGAAAACACCGGAATTCAAAAATGGCAGATGAGCCCGGCTTTCCGCGAGCCGGAACGGGATGCCGTTGACAACGCACGCTGGAGCGAGTGTTGATAGCGGCTTGCGCAACCTCTGCGCTAGAGCATGATGCCGAAAAGTGCGAAGCGGTTTTCGGACAACATCATGCTCTAACCTACTAGAATCGATCACGTTTTATGATTTTGGATCGATTCGATCCAAAATCATCGTGATCCAGGGGGACCATCCACATGCCGCTTCGTGCCGGAATGATGACGGCCGTGAAGGCGCCGTTCTGGAGTCTGTCGGTGCTGACAGGCGCGAAGTCGTTCATCGGCAACCCGGTCATCGGCAGCGAGCGGCTGAACCGGCTGGGCCTGCATGAAGCCCGTATGCGCACGGCCGCGCGGCTGGCGCGGCATCGGCGCCGGGGGCTGGCTAGCGGGGTGAGCGAGGCAGACCGGCTGGCTTTTGAACGCGACGGTTTCGTGGTGAAGAGCGACTTTCTCCCCGAGGCCGATTTCGAACACCTGCGCGCGGAAATCCTCGATCACGATTGGGATGCCCGCGAAATGCGGCAGGGGCATACGGTCACGCGGCGCGTGTTTCTCGATGAAGCGTCGCTGCGGCTGACCAAGCCCGGCCTCGCAGCCTTTATGACGCGGCCAGATTTGTCATCGCTCATTCGCTATGTCGGCGGGACCGGCGGTGTGCCCGTGATGTCGATCCAGAGCATTCTCGCCAATCAGGGCGTCGGCGCCGACGATCCGCAATGTGCGATCCATTCCGACACATTTCATTCCACGTCCAAAGCGTGGTTTTTCCTGCATGATGTCGGTCCGGAGGACGGCCCGTTTTTCTATGTGCCGGGCTCGCATACGTTGACGCCGCAGCGCCTCGCCTGGGAGCGGGCGCAGAGCATCGCCGCCAGCCGGCATGACATGCGCCAACAAGACATGCGCGATCACGCGGAGGGATCGTTCCGGATTTCGCGGGACGATCTCAAGGCGCTTGGCCTGCCGCAACCGCAACCGGTCGCCGTCAAAGCCAATACGCTCGTTGTGGCCGATACCTTCGGTTTTCATGGCCGCACGCCGAGCCCAAAAGCAACGCAGCGGGTTGAGCTTTATTCAACATTGCGCCGCAACCCCTTCCTGCTATGGACCGGGTTCGATCCGCTGGCTCTGCCGGTGGTGAAACAGCGGATGGGATCGTTCCTGACCATGCTGGATCGTGTCGGCATTGCGCCGATGCCGTGGAAGCCGGTTGGCCGCCTGCGCCTCGACGCGCCGCCGCAAATCTAGATCGGGCATTATTCATCCGTGGCGTTGCTCGTCGATATCTCTCGGCTGGTTGAAAACCTGCATCTTGCAACACCGACCGGTATCGATCGCGTCGAGATGGCTTATGCGCAACATTTTCTTGAGCGCGCCAACAAAGACGATGTCCGCTTCGTCGTGACGTGGCCGCATTTTTCCGGCGTGCTGCGGGCGAAAGACATAAAGCCGTTCATAGACGAAACGGCGGCGCGATGGACTGCAGGGAAGGTTATCCGGTCCGACCAGAGCTTCCAGACATTGCGCGCGATCTTGAATGAGCCGATCGACGGTAGCCGCCAGCGGCCGCAGCGTATCGGCGCACCTGACGACAAGCGCACATTGGCCGATTGGCGGCGCATCGTGTCGCTCTGGTTGCGCTGTGCTGCGCATCGCCTCGATGCACGATCCATCACTGAATTTCGCAACAAAGGCGGCTGTTATATCCATGTCTCGCAATTCCGGCTGAACAGGCCGGCGCGCTTCGCGTGGCTCTCCGATGCGTCGATGCGCAGCATCTTCATGCTGCATGACCTGATCCCGATCACGCATCCTGAATATTGCCGGCCGGGCGAAGCCGAACGTCATCGCGCGCGAATCGATACGATGATGCGACATGCGACGCGAGTTGTGACGGTTTCCGATGCGACGCGCCGCGCACTCGACGCCCATCTGTCGAACGCGGGCAGAACGGTTCCGCCCTGCGACGTCGTGCCTTTGGGACTGACACGGGTCTTCACAGATCACCGCGCCATTGCGCCAGTCCAGAACAGCGTGCCTTATTTCGTTATCGTCGGCACGATCGAACCGCGCAAGAATCTGCTCCATCTGCTCACCGTCTGGCATCGATGGACGCAGGAAGGGAAAAATCCACGCGCGCGTCTGATCGTGGTCGGCCGGCGAGGATGGGAGAACGAAAACATTCTTGAGCTTCTCGACCGGAGCAAAGGCCTTGCGCCAAGTGTGATCGAGGTGGCCTCGCTCGGCGATGCCGGCATGGCGGCCCTCTTAAAGGGTGCCGCAGCCTTGCTCGCGCCTTCCTTTGTCGAAGGATACGGGTTGCCGATTGCCGAATCCCTGGCGCTTGGAACACCGGTGATTGCATCGGATACCGATGCGCACCGCGAAGCCGGAGGAGTGTTTGCCGACTATCTCAATCCGCTCGACGGCCGTGGTTTTATGCAGGCACTCGATGATTATCTGCAGCCGGGTTCGGTACGCAGGCAGGAACGACTCAAGATGATGCGGGATTACAAGCCGGAGAGCTGGGACAGCCACCTGTCAAAAATCGAGAGAATTGTTGATCAAGTGCAGGCAAGTTAAGCGCCATTCGAACTGCAAGAACCATGGAACGCCTTCAGTGGTCGCGCGATTGATGATCGTAACCTCGAAAGGAGAGATCATCATGCAGCGGCTATATCTCGCCACAATCGTGACCGCGTCGATGCTGGTTTCAGGCCAGAGCTTTGCCCAAGTGATTACGATTGAGCCGGAGCAACGGACAATCATTCGCGAATATGTGGAGCGGGAAAGCGTTCCTGTTATTGAAATGGACCGCGACCTCACCGTCGGCCAGTCCGTTCCGGAAGACGTCGAGTTGTCGACGGTCCCGCAGCAATGGGGGCCCAGTATGAACAACTATCGTTATATCTACACCGATGACCGGGTTTACCTGGTCGAGCCATCGACACGGCGAATCATTCAAGTCATCGACTAGGAAAACAGTGCGGCACCGATGATCAGCGGAAGCCTTCACGCGCCGCATTGTATCCGAAACGGCTTGAACCTATCGCCGATGCGAGGGGAGCCTATCGCGCGATAATCCCCATCCGCGCCAGATCGGCGATCACCTGCTCGGCCATCGCGTCCGGTGTCCCGGTTTCAGTCCGCAAATGGATTTCCGGATGTTCCGGTGGCTCGTAGGGTGAATCGATGCCGGTCACGTGGAAAGCCTTGCCGGCTCTGGCCTTCGCATAGAGGCCCTTCGGGTCTCGCGCCTCGCAGGTTGCGAGCGGCGTATCGACAAACACCTCGATGAATTCACCAGCGTCGTGACGTTCGCGCACCGATCGGCGCTCGTTGCGGAACGGCGACACGAAAGCGCAGAGGACAACAAGGCCAGCATCGACCATGAGCCTTGCGACTTCGCCGGCGCGGCGCACGTTTTCCACGCGATCGGCTTCGGTGAAGCCGAGATCGCGATTGAGGCCGAGGCGCAGGTTGTCGCCATCCAACGCGTAAGTGTGAATGCCGCGCCGGCTGAGCTTCTGCTCGACGAGATTAAGCACGGTGGATTTGCCGGCGCTTGGCAGTCCGGTGAACCAGACGACGGCCGCCCGCTGCCCCTTCATCTTGGCGCGATAACCCTTGTCGATCTCGTAATTCTGTTTGACGAGATTGCTCGCGCGATAAAGCGGGAAGTCAGCCATGCCGGCGCCGGATGTCGCACCGGTTTGACGGTCAACAAGGATGAAGGCGCCGGTTTCGCGGTTCTTCGCGTAAGGATCGAAAGCGATCGGTTCGGTGGTTGCAAGATTGCAAAAGCCGATATCGTTGATGGCAAGCGTCGACACCGCTGCATGTTCGCCGGTCTCGATATCGGTGCCGTATTTCAACGCGGTGATGGTCGCAGCGACCGTATGCGTGCCGATCCGCAGCGAATAGGTGCGGCCTGGCAGCATGGGATTGTCATTTAACCACACGACATGCGCGGCGAACTGGTCCGCTACTTCCGGCACGGCATCGACTGGCGCGAAAATATCGCCGCGGCCGATATCGACCTGATCCGCCAGCTCAATGGTCGCGGCCTGGCCGGTTTCCACGCTGTCGATCTCGGACGGATAGACGTAGATGCGGCTGATGGTGGATTTACGCCCCGAGCGTGCGACAATGATCTGGTCGCCCTTTTTGAAAGCGCCGGACGAAACATAGCCCGCATAGCCGCGGCCGCCGGTATCGGTCCGCATCACCGATTGAACATGGAAGCGAGCCGCTTCCTCGCGCTGATGCGTTGAGACCGGGACGGTTTCCAGATGCGCAAGCACGGTCGGGCCCTTGTACCAGGGCATGCGCTTGCTAGGATGGACGATGTTGTCGCCATCGCGGGCCACAATCGGGATTGCATCGACCTGGTCGAAGGATAGCTGCGAGACGAACTTGCGGAAGTCTTCGGTGATTGCCGCGAACGGAGCCTCCGCGCAATCGACGAGATCCATCTTGTTGACGGCGAGAAGAATGCGGCGAATGCCAAGCAGCGACAGGATGCGGCTGTGCCGCAATGTCTGCTTTGTCAAACCGGCCTTGGCGTCAACCAGCAGCATGGCGAATTCGGCGTTCGACGCGCCGGTGACCATGTTGCGCGTGTATTGCTCATGTCCCGGCGTGTCGGCGACGATGAAAGCGCGTTTTGGCGTGCCGAAATAGCGATAGGCCACGTCGATGGTGATGCCTTGCTCGCGCTCGGCTTCGAGACCATCAAGCAGCAGCGCATAATCGAGGTTGCCGCCTGTGGTCCCGAACTTCTTCGACAGATGGACGAGGTTCGCCAGTTGGTCGTCCGGAATGGAGCCGGTTTCCGCCATCAGGCGACCGATCAAGGTCGACTTGCCGTCATCGACGGCACCGCAGGCAAGGAAACGGAGATGATCGCGTTCGCGATGAGTAGGAGCGTGCATCAGAAATACCCCTCACGCTTCTTGCGCTCCATCGAGGACGTTTCGTCGACATCGATCAGGCGGCCAGCGCGTTCGGACATGCGCGTGGTACGCAATTCCTCGACGATGTCGGCGACGCTGGCTGCGCTCGATTGCACTGCCGCCGACAGCGGGTAGCAACCAAGCGAGCGGAAGCGAATAAGAACGTTTTGCTGCTTTTCTTCCGGCTCAAGTTCAAGCCTGTCGTCGTCGATCATGATCAGGCTGCCACCGCGCTCGACCACCGGCCGCTCCTTGGCGAAATAAAGCGGCACCACCGGAATGTCTTCGGCGAGGATGTATTCCCACACATCAAGTTCGGTCCAATTGGACAGCGGAAACACGCGCATCGTCTCATCGGTGGCGATCTGTGTATTGTAAAGATGCCAGAGTTCGGGACGCTGCCGGCGCGGATCCCAGGAATGGTTCGGGCCACGCACCGAGAAGATGCGTTCCTTGGAACGGCTCGGCTCCTCGTCGCGGCGCGCGCCGCCAATGGCTGCGTCGAAGCGGTGCATATCGAGCGCATCACGCAGCGCCCGTGTCTTCATTTCACGGGTATAGATGGCCGACCCCGATTTGATGGGGTGAACCCCATCCTCGATTGCTTTTTTGTTGGTGTGGACGATCAGGTTGAGATCGAGCTCCGCGGCCATGCGGTCGCGGAAGGTGATCATGTCGCGGAACTTCCACGTGGTGTCGATATGGAGGGCGGCAAAAGGGATTTTGGCCGGATGGAAAGCCTTGCGGCACAGGTGGAGCAGAACGCTCGAATCCTTGCCGATCGAGTACATCAATACGGGGCGCTCGAAGGCCATCGCGGCCTCCCGCAGGATGACGATAGCTTCCGTCTCGAGATTGGACAGATGGCGGGATAGTTTGCTTGTCATAAGGTGGTTTGAGCGCATAAAAATCTATCGTGAGAATGGCGAGCCTGATCAAGATCCCGGGCCTGGATCGACAGGCCGCT
This sequence comes from Pseudorhodoplanes sinuspersici, assembly GCF_002119765.1. Lineage (NCBI taxonomy): Bacteria > Pseudomonadati > Pseudomonadota > Alphaproteobacteria > Hyphomicrobiales > Pseudorhodoplanes > Pseudorhodoplanes sinuspersici. The sequence goes on along the minus strand of NZ_CP021112.1, from coordinate 5,472,555 downwards.
GTGGCCGTGACCTCAAGGCCACTTTGGAACGGCGCTATTTAGCGGTGGTAGCCCCGCCTGTCGAGGTTTTGGTTTGGGCGCGCTTTTTTCCGGTATTTCGGGAGGGGCAGCCTTTGCGACTGATCAGTTGAAGGAGATGCTGACCTTCACATGACCGTCGTTGCGCAGGATCCTCAATGCGACGCTGTCATCCTGGCGGCCAACGGTGATATCGACGCTCAACGCGCCAACACGAAGACCGCGCAACGTGATTTCGTTGATGAACGACGGCAGTTCGGGATTGCGCAGCACAATCTCATGCCGTTCCGGGTCAAACTCGATACCCAGCGACGATTGAATGAGCTGGTGCGGTGCGCCGGCGGCCCACGCCTGAGGAGAACAGGCAACGGGATAAAGCGTCGGTCCGCGCGCCCGTGCCCGGTGAAAGCCGCAATACAGCTCCGGCAGACGTCGCAAATCCATATAAGTTGCCGCATCGAACAGGCCGCCGAAGACCCGCGCGACCGCGGCCTTGTGGCCATACCGCGCAAAGCCCGCAGCGATCATTGAGTTGTCGTGCGGCCAGACCGAGCCATTATGATAGGACATCGGATTGTAACGCGCCTCCTCACGTCCGATCGTGCGAATGCCCCATCCCGAGAAAAATGACGGCTGCATCATCTGCAAGGCGACCATGCTGGCACGATCGGGTGACGCAATGCCACTGAACAAGACCTGTCCCGCATTTGAACTCCTGACGCGGCACGGGTTTTTCTCACCATCGAGGGCGATCGCGTAGGTGCCGATGTCCTCGCACCAGAAGGCGGCTTCGAAATTCTCCTTGAGCGCATCGGCAGCCTGATCGAGTGCGTCGGCCAAAGCATGCTTCTCAAATCGTCGGGCTATCCCCGCAGCGTGTTTTTTCGCGGCGTAGACGTAGCCTTGCACCTCGCAAAGCGCGATCGGTCCAGCGGCCATCGAGCCATCCTGATGGAAGATGGCGTCGTGAGAATCCTTCCATCCCTGATTTACAAGTCCATCATCGTTGTTGCGATGGTATTCGACAAAGCCATCCTCATCCGGATCGCCGGGGCCATCGATCCATTCCAGCGCGCGTTCGATATTCGGCCAAAGCTCTCGCAATAATGCGAGATCGCCGGTTCGTTCGAAATAAAGTCCGGCGAGCAGGACGAATAGTGGCGTTGAATCGACGCTTCCGTAATAGAGTTTGAATGGCACCTCGCGGAGGTTGGCCATTTCACCGCTGCGCATCTCGTGCAGGATTTTACCGGGCTCTGCATCGGCCAAGGGATCGAATGCCTGTGCCTGTAACGCCGCAAGCCGGCGCAAGACACCGCGCGCGATGTCCGGGCAGCACCAGAGTGTCTGGATCGCGGTGATGATGCCGTCCCGGCCGAATGTCGTCGAATACCAGGGAATGCCGGCATAGGGGTAGGGGCCCTGTTCTGTATGTGTGACGAGCATCGCCAGGTCCGACATGGACCTGCATATCATCTCGTTGAAGATGTCGTGGGATGTCGTGATCGTTGTTGTGCTGCGTGTGGCGAGTTGACGCTCCTGAAGCGCTGCGCGCATCCCGCGCCGGAAGGGATGATGTGCAGGATGACGGTCGTCGTTTCGACATTCAACCGTCAGATCGATTGCTTTGGCTTCGCCGGGCGCGAGTGACAACGTGTAAGAGGCAATGGCAGTCGAAAGCCGGTCCGGCGGCGGAGCGAAACTAAGGTCCGTGCATCTCAATTCGTCGTCCAGACCCCAATATTGAAGCTGGACCTGACCATCTCCCAGAATTTTGCTGTTTGCACTGCCACGTTTGGCGCGGCGCATGCCGCGAACTTCGAACAGATCGGCAAAGTCGCTCGAGTACGACATCCCTACGACGCAATGGACGGCTCGGTCACCGTGATTGTGAATACGCACGCGCTGATAGGCGGTGTTGTTCCAGAGAAAGATCGTGCGAACGAGGTGCAGAGTGTCTTTCGGCAGGACAAGTTTGTTTTCAAAATAGATGTCGGGATTGGTCAGATCCACCGTCAACAATGCATTGTCATCGCGGACGTTGGAACCCAGCAACAGCAGTTGCGTGCCGTTGAGCAGCAATTCGAGATGTCCAAGAAATCGCGTGTCACGACAATACAGGCCATCGGGCCCGCCGGGGCTGGCGCCGATGTCGCCATGGCTGTCAAAAATCGCGAAGCAATCGTCGTGCTTGAGATTACGTCGTGGGCGGGTCGAGGGTCCGGTCGCAGGGATATAGAACGGAACCTCGGCGACCTGTTCGACCAGATTGACAGTTGAGGGCTGTTCCTTTGGTCGATGCAATGTTCAGGATCCTGCAGCGATGCGGAAGTCCGATTCCCCCACGGTTTTCAGCCGTTCGCTGTCGCGGCCGGATTCGGACAACAATCTCTGGTATACAGAGACATAGTCTTTAGCCATTCGTGTGGCAGAAAAACGCTGTTCGAAGTGCCGGCGGATTTTTCTGCGGTCCAACGCCATCACGCCGGGGAGGGCGGCAATCGCCTCATCCACGGTATCGACAATGGCGCCCGTCACCCCGTCTTCCATCACTTCCGGTACCGAGCCGCAACGGAAAGCGACGACGGGCGTGCCACAGGCCATTGCCTCGATCATGACAAGGCCGAACGGCTCGGGCCAATCGATCGGGAACAGCACGGCGCTCGCTTCACCGAGAAACTGGCTTTTCTGACGTTCGTTGATCTCGCCAATGAATTCGACGTTGGGACTATCCTCGAGCAGCGGTGCAATCTGCTCGCGGAAATAGGCTTCGTCCACACGGTCCACTTTGGCCGCGATCTTGAGCGGCATGCCCAGAGTGCGCGCGATCTCAATGGCGCGATCTGGTCGCTTCTCAGGCGCGATGCGGCCGAGAAAGGCGAGATAGCCGCCACGCGGATGCGCGATCAATTGATGCATGTCGAGCGGAATGCCATGCGGGATATTGGCGACGAAATTTGCCTTCGCGATCGGCTTGCGCTGCGCCATTGAAATGGACACCAGCGGCATTTCTGTGAACCCGACATAAAGAGCGAGCAGGTCCGGCAGGTCCTGCCGGCCATGCAGCGTGGTTATGGTGCGCCCGCTTAACGCCCGGAAAAGCGGAAAGTGAAACTGGTCGACGTGAAAGTGGAAAATGTCGAATTCGTCGGCGCGTTGGAAAACGCGATCGAGCATCAGCATGTAATAGGGAATAACGTCGCGGATCTTGGGCTCAAGCCGCAAGGCGCGGGGAACGCACGGGACAAGCTCTGCTTCGGTAAACGAATCACCGCTCGCAAATAGCGTCACGTCATGCCCGAGTTTGACCAGCTCTTCGGTAACAAAATGGGCGATCCGTTCCGTACCCCCATACGTTTTCGGTGGAACACTCTCCATAAGCGGCGCAATCTGGGCAATTCGCATGCAGTTGGGTCCTCCGTGACCGCCATTAACGTTTTGCGCTGCAATAGGTTTCGGAGGCATTCAGCATTTTCTTCGCCCTTTATGGATAAAGATGCGGCGTCTCCATTTCCTTAGGAATTTAGGTAATTAGGTCGCAGGCAAAGGTGTCGTCCCACCAATTTCCGCGATTGTCCCACACCCTCGCTTGACGGTATCGTTGCGCAACTACGGGAATCTTTAAGGGGACGGAAATGGCCAAATTCGGCATCGGGCAGGCGGTCAAGCGCGTCGAGGATCAGCGATTTCTCACCGGCAAGGGCCGGTATGTCGAAGACATCAACCTGCCGAACCAGGCCTATGCGGTGGCTGTCGGCTCTCCCCACGCTCATGCCAAAATTCTGAGCGTCGATACCTCGAAAGCTGCGGCTGCCCCCGGCGTTCTGGCTGTCCTGACGGGCGCCGACGTCATCGCCGACAAGCTCGGCGGGCTGACCGCTCATCCCATGCCGGAAGAAGTCGGTGCTCCTGCCGGTTTTCGCACTTTCCAGCCGTTGCTCAATCATGACCGTGTCCGCTTCGTCGGCGATCGTGTCGCGTTCGTCGTCGCCGAGACGCTGATGCAGGCGCGTGACGCGGCCGACCTGGTCGAGGTCGAATACGACGAGTTGCCGGCTGTCGCCGACCTTGAGGATGCCGCGAAGGAAGGCGCTGCCAAGGTCTGGGACGAAAACCAGAAAGGCAATTGGGCCTTCGGGCTGATGTTCGGCGATCAAGGTGCGACCGATGCGGCTTTTGCCAAGGCCAAGCATCAGGTCAAGCTGCGGGTGGAACACAACCGTCTTGCCCCTAATGCCATGGAGCCGCGCGTCGCCATCGGCGATTACAGCGAGGCGGACGATCAATACACACTCTATACCTGCTCGCAGAACCCGCACGGCGTGCGGATGGAGCTCTCGCATGTCTTCCATTGTGCCGAGAGCCAGATCCGCGTCATCTCGCCCGATGTCGGCGGCGGCTTCGGGCTGAAGGGCAGCCCGTTCCCGGATGATTGTGCCGTGTTGTGGGCGTCGAAACGCCTCGGCCGGCCGGTGAAGTGGGTGGCGACCCGCACTGAAAGCATTCTCACGGACCGCCATGGCCGCGAAATGGTGATGTATGGCGAGATGGCGCTGGACGAATCCGGCAAAATCCTCGGCCTGCGCGCGAAAGCACTCTATCAGGTTGGAGCCTATTTCGTAGGACCTGGTCTTGTCCCCGCCGCCTTTGCGCTTCGCTTCATGCCGGAGGCCTATGACATCCAGGCGCTGCATGTGATGGTGCAGGGCCTTTTGACCAACACCTCGCCGGTTGGACCTTACCGCGGCGCCGGACGCCCGGAAGCAGCCTATTTCACCGAGCGCATGATCGAACACGCCGCGCGGCAAATCGGCATTCCCTCCGATGAAATTCGCCGTCGCAATCTGATCCCCGAGAGCAAGCTGCCTTACACGACGCCGACCTTCTGGGTTTATGATTCCGGCGAATTCCATCGCGTGATGGAGAAGTGTCTCACGGTCAGCGACTGGAATGGCTACGAGGCGCGAAAGAAGAAATCCGAAAGCGAAGGCAAGCTGCGCGGCCGCGCCGTGACCTTCTATATCGAGCAGGGCGGCATCTTTAACGATCGCATGGATCTGCGTTTCGATCCGAGCGGCTCGGTCTCGATCATCGCCGGCACGCATTCGCACGGGCAGGGGCATGCCACGGTGTTTGCGCAACTCGTTCATGAATGGCTTGGCGTGCCCTTCGAAACCATTCGCTACATTCAGGGCGACACCGGTCAGGTCGCGTTCGGACGCGGCACCTATGCCGCGCGTTCCTCGCTGGTCGGCGGCAATGCGCTGAAAGTGGCATCCGACATGATTATCGAGAAGGCCAAGCCGATGGCCGCCGCCTTGATGGAAGCGGCCGAAGGCGATCTCGAATTCAAGGACGGTTCGTTCCGCGTGGTGGGGACCGACAAGACGATGCCGCTGCCGGAGGTCGCCAAAGCTTTCTACGCACCGATGGGACCGCTGACCGAAAAGATGGGCGTCGGCCTCGAAGCCAACGGCACCTATTCGACCAATCCGCCGAACCATCCGAACGGATCGCATGTCTGCGAACTGGAGATCGATCCGGAAACCGGCGTGGTGACGATCGACCGCTACTTCGTCGTCGACGATCTCGGGGTCGTGCTCAATCCGATGATCGTGCGCGGCCAGATTCATGGCGGCGTCGCCCAGGGCATTGGCCAGGCGCTGGTCGAGCATGCCGTCTACGATAAGGGCTCGGCGCAGATGCTGGCGGCGACCTTTATGGATTACGGCATGCCGCGCGCCGACATGTTCCCCGAGATCGAATCGCATCTGGAGGAAGTGCCGTCGAAAACCAACCCGCTGGGTGTGAAGGGCATCGGCGAAAGCGGCACCATCGGTGCGCCGCCGACGGTGATCAATGCGATCCTCGATGCGCTGAAGCCATATGGCGTCGAACAGATCGACATGCCGGCAACGCCATCGCGGGTGTGGGACGCAATCCAGAAGTCCCAGAGCAAGGCGAAAGCGGCGTAATCTTATTGCCCACAACTGCGTGAATGCTTGCGTGAGAGCGCAAGCATTCACGCAAGCTGCTGCAGCTCCGCGTCCTCACGCGCCCAGCTGCAATAGGGCTGGGTGACCAAAGCGCTGTTGTAGTATTGCAACTGGCCGGTGATCTCGCGTCCGATCCAGGCGGGCATGCGGAATTGCTGATGTTCGCTGTCCAACTCAATCTCGGCGATGATCAGGCCGGCATTGCTGCCGAGGAAAACGTCGACTTCCCATTCGAGATCGTCCCAGGGAACGACATGGCGGATCTTCTCGATCACCGCGCCTTGCCGGAGCTGCATCATCGCTTCGGCTTCCAGCAGAGGGACGGGATATTCGAGCTCGAGCCGGCGCAGGGACGAGGGCTTAGACTTCACCGTCAGCGTTGCGGTCTTGTCGTCCTTGATCCGGACGCGGATGGAATTCTTACTGTTGGAGGCAAGATAGGCCTGGCGGATCTTGATATGCCGCTGTGTCAGTTTTCTCCAGTCATCGCCTCGGACGAGAAACTTTCGTTCGATCTCAAAACTCATGGACACTCCATGACGCAACAAGGCGAGAATGCGCGAACAACACGCGGGCGGTGGGACCGCAATACCGTTTTGCACGCGTGGACCGGCACGGCATGTGACGGTTCGATGATGAAACCGTGACATGGCTATCGAACGCCATTGCTGTTGGCAAGGGGTGGGCAATAGCGAGGCAGTCATGTTTGCCGGACAAAAGCGGCGTATGAGACCAAAGAAGTATGATTTGACGTCCGCCGCGCGCGAAAGACACACGTTCGCTCACTGGACAGATCGCGTTGTCGTCGTGCGGTGGTATTTGATGGGGATTGCTGACATTGTCAGAAGCGAATAGTCCGCAACCCATCGAGGAACCGGAGATTATTATGCCCGACATCAAGCTTGATCCCGCGATTCCGGTTTTGCGGATCTACGACATCGCCAAGGCCAAGGAATTCTATGTCGACTTTCTGGGCTTTGCGATCGATTGGGAGCATCGCTTCGACGATAACGCACCCCTGTACATGTAGGTGTCGCGTTCGGGTATGAAACTGCATCTCAGCGAACATTACGGCGACGGCACGCCGGGCTCTGTCGTCTATATCCGCGGCGAGAATGTTGCGGCGCTGGCGAAAGAGTTGAATGCCAAAGCCGCGCGGTTTGCGCGGCCGAACCCCACCGACAATGCACCGAAACTGACCGATCCGTTCGGCAACGTGCTGCGCTTTGACGATGCGAGCAATCATCGGTGAGGCGTTCTCTCGTTGACGTTCTGAACGGATCAATTTGGGCAAAGCTCCGCCGCCCCTGTTTTTTACCGGCGCGGGGTACGCCGTCGTCCAAAGCCGCCGCTTGATGCCCTTCAAAACGAAGGGCGCGCGGAACGCCGGGCTCTCAGCCTGCCCGCGGCCCCATGCGCGATGTGAGTAAGCGCATGAGATTGGTAGCACCACGAACCGCCGAAAAGACTCCGGCGTTCCGCGCGCGGTGTTTGACGGTCTGCTCCATCGTCCCCAGTGGACGTTCCTCCACCGAAACGCCGGGCAGCTAGCCTGGCGGGACGCGGCTTGAACCGACCGCACAGCGGGTTACGTCTGCCCGCCACTCGGCCACCGCTCCCCGCCCCGCGTCTCACGACGCTCATGAAACGCCCCTTCAGCGGGACGGGATATAGGAAAAAAATCATAACTTGGGGAGGATGTCAAGTGGGAGTTTGGCGGCTGTTGTTTTGCCGGCTCTTTCAACACCCACTCATCCCCGCGCCGGCGGGGATCCAGAGCCACGAACATCGTTCGTTCGGATGCATTCTGGATTCCCGCTTTCGCGGGAATGAGCGGATGAAGAGGGACCGTCGAACACGGCATCGTTGACGCCTCATTGCCTCGCATTCCGCTACCGGATGCAATTTTTCGAGCTATATACTTTTTTGCGTGGGAGCGACGATATTCGGGCACGAAATGAATTGAGATCAGAGTGCGTAAAATTCATCTCATTTGCGTCGCTTTTCTGCTGGCGGCCAGCGTCTCCCCATCGGCGCATCTCACCGCCAAAGCCGGACAGGATCAGACTGACAATCAGGGCATAGCGCTCGATCCCTACACGGCTCGGAACATCGATCGCATCATTGCTCTTCGCAATGCTGCGCCAGGTCTCACGCCCGAAGAGACGATCGATCTGATTTCCCGTCAGTTCCTCGGAACGCCCTATGTCGCGAACCGTTTGATCGGTTCTGCGACCAGGCCCGAGCAACTGGTGATCGATTTCCGTGGACTGGATTGCTTCACCTATCTCGACTATGTCGAGGCGCTGCGCCACGCCCAAAGCCGAGCGGATTTCGTTCAACGCTTGATTCAGACGCGCTATGTGGATGGCGATATCAGCTTTCTCAAGCGCAGGCATTTCTTCAGCGACTGGGCGTACAAAGCGCCAACGCTGGTGCGCGACATCACCGCTGACATCAGCCCGAAAGCGGTATCCATAAGGAAGAACCTGGATGCCAAATCGGACGGCGAACAATATGTCCGCGGTCTTCCCAATGTCGAACGCACGGTCACATACATCCCGAGCCGATACGTCGATAAGGCATTGCTCGATCGTCTGCACACCGGCGATTACATTGGTGCCTACACCAACCGCCCCGGCCTCGATGTCTCGCATACCGGCATCTATGTCATGACGAAGAATGGTCCCGTTCTCAGAAATGCATCCTCGCGCAAGGGCGTCGATAAAGTCGTGGACTCGCCGTTTGCGCAACACGTGAAAACCGTGCCCGGCATCGTGGTCTACCGCCCGCGATACGATGCCGCCGCGCCAATGCGGGAATGAGTGACGTCCGCGTCGCGTATATCGGCCTATTTGGTGAAGATCAGCCCGTCATCGACCTGGTCCTGGTCGAACATCTTTTGTAGCGCGGGCAGGAAGCCGTCCTTCGTGACCCGGGTGTTCAGCGTCGGAATCAGCAGGTGTTCGAAATGCGGCGCGATCAGATCGAGAAAGTCGCGTGGGCCGATGCCGCTGACATTTCGCAGATGATGCGGGATGAACTCGACAGACAGCGTTTGCGCCTTTGCCAGAATGTTCTGCATCCCTTTGAGCGCGAAATATTCCGATCCCTCGATATCCATGAAAACCAGCGAGAAGGTCTGGTCTTTCAGATACTCGTCAAGCGGATAGGCAGGGACAGCGATCGTCTCGGGTGAATCGTAGAAATATCGGAAGTCGCGAACTTTTGGCATCCGTTTGGCGCCGCCCGAATTGGTCCGGCTCGAAACGAAATCAATGGTTTCCGCCTTGTCGCTCGCGGCGATGTTGTAGGCTTGGACGTTGTGCGCATCGTTCAGCCGCAGATTCATCTCGAGCAGGGCGAAGGTGTCCGGATTGGCCTCGATCGCCGCGACCGCTTTGCAGCGTTTGGCGAACGGAATAACCATCGCGCCGACATGGGTGCCGACGATGAGCACATTGTCGTTATTGTCGATATAGCTGAGGACACGCTGCAATTCTTTTTCGCGATACGCTCCAAGTTTGCGCAGCTCCTGACCGACGCCCATGTCCTCCGGATCTGTGGCAAACAGCCCGTCTTTGTTGTGCGCGATGACCGCCACCGCATTGACACCAAGCAGAGCCTTGTTCGCCTTGCCGGCGAACATATAAGCGCGGAGCTTGAGATACCTAAGCAACTTTAGCACGGACTTTCTCCGGTCTCGGGGCGGCTGCGCGGCTTGCAGCTCGAGGACGCGATCCCTTAGCCCGGATTTGTCAATGTCGGTTTAAGGTGAGTGTGGAGAGAGCTTGGTGGCGGTGAATTTCAGCTATGACGGCGCACAGCTCGTTCTCCCGTTTGCCACATCGCTCTTGGCACATCCCACGAACGTCCATGAAAAAGGGTTTCAGCTCGCTACCTGTATGTGACGACCGTCGGACAAGGATTTCACAGCAACGATTTGCATTTCAACGACGTGCCGCGTTTTACGAAATATCGCGCGATATCCGCCTATCGCATTGAATTTCGGTGCATCGCGCGGCGACGCGGTGCCATCGTGCAGTGGAATTCCGTCCGCGACGAAAGCGCTCATAAACCATTGCCGCGACCGGCCATTTTTGACGTTTTGCAATGCGGAACGGCGGCGATAGGGAGGGGTTGTGCGACACGACGATGACAGGGGAGGGCGGATTGCCATATTCAATCGTGAAGATGGACGACAGCTACGTGATCCGCGTCGGCGAGCAGAACTTCCTTAAAGTCAACAGCCGGCGCAAAGCGGCGAAACTGATTTCCGACGTGCAAAGGCGCGCGGGAATGGTCGCTCATGGTGTCGCCGAGGACGGCGCAGCGTTGCCGGACGACGCCGACGAGACACGCCATCCGGCAATCTGCTTCCAGCGCGAAGGCTGAAACAACACGGACGCATGCTGGAACGATCACGCCCGTTGATCCGTTGAATGGGTCGATGCTGTTTAAATAACAAAACATCGTTCCAGGAGGTTATCATGCGCGCACTTCTTGGCGCCGCTCTCATCTGCACGTTTGCCGTTCCAACCATTCTTGCTGTTCCATCCATGGCGCAGCAGCCGGCCCCCACGGCTCCCACAGCCCAGACGCCCTCGCAGCAAGCCGCGCCTGTGCCGGCATCGGGACAGTGGCGGGCATCGAAGGTGATCGGCGTTGACGTTTACAACCCACAGAATGAAAAGCTCGGCGAGATCAATGAATTGATCATCGATCAGTCCGGCCGTGTTGCCGGAGCCGTCATCGGCGTCGGCGGATTCCTTGGCATCGGCGAACATGACATCATGGTGCCGATGGATCGTCTGCGGTTCTCCAATGAAGCCGGTAAAACCACGACCGGTGCCGCAGGCTCCGACAGCAAGCAATGGTATCCCGACCGCGCGGTGATGAATGCCACTAAAGATCAGCTCAGGGACATGAAGGCGTTCAAATACTGATTCAGATCCATGGATTCAGATCCTGAGGCTGGGGGCATCGCCTCAACTTCAGAGAGCCCGGACAACCAACCGGGCTCTTCTTTTCGTCAGCCAGGAGGACGCTGAAACACGGCGCCATAGTGATAAGGCGAGACCTCCACCTGCTTTTGAAACGTCAGGCCGCCGGGTTCGACTGCGGCGATGGTTTGCGACGGTGTCATGCGCAGGCTTGTCGCCGGTCCGCGCGGGGCGCCGAGAACGGTCGTTTCCTCGCGCGGCCTTGCATGCCAGCTGACGATCGCGAACAGGCCGCCGGGCTTGAGCACGTCATGCACGGCCCGCGCAAGGCGCGGCTTGTCCGGCACGCCATGAAACGCATTGGCCAGAAACACGTGATCCACCGGCGCGCGGATTGCCTTCGCCATCTCGTAGGCGTCGGCTTCGACAAAGGTGATGTTTTGAGCGCCGCCGCGTTCGGCGATGCGGACCTTGGCCGCGTTCAGCAAGGCGCCGTCGATATCGATCGCAATGACCTCACGCGCGATGCGCGAGAGCGGATAGGTGAACCAGCCATCGCCGCAGCACAGGTCGACGACCGACATCTCCGGCTCGATGCCGACGTCGGCCAGCACCTTGGCGGGATCGGGCCACAACGCCTCCCACCAGCCGGGATCGGGCATTCCGGTGCCTTCGAAGAATCCTGGAATGGGCATCGATCGTTCTGGCCGGCTGCGAGTGACTGCTTTTAATCGTACGCCTGTTCCCGGCGGTGCGCATTCGCACGCACGGGCCGTATCGACATATCCACCTATCTGCATGACGGCTGAACGTTTCGCGAACCGGTGGGGTGGTGTTTTTCGAACGAGAGCCAGGAAGGGCGCAAACGGCGGGATTATCCACTTTTATGAAAAGAACATATTGCGAACATGGAACAAATGGGGTACGTTGCTCCCACTTCAGTTATTGGAACCGGGCGGGGTGAAAAACCGCTGTGGGGTGGCTGAGCAAGCTCCGCAACGGCGCATATACGCCGCCCGAATCGTCAGTCATAAGGAGCGCCAGATATGGCTCAGTCGGCCCTGCGTTTGGTTGAAGGTTCCTCCATGGATAAATCGAAAGCCCTTGATGCCGCGGTCTCACAGATCGAGCGCGCCTTCGGCAAGGGCTCGATCATGCGGCTTGGCAAGAACGACAAGTCGATGGATGTGGAGACGGTCTCGACCGGCTCGCTTGGTCTGGACATCGCGCTTGGCGTCGGCGGTTTGCCGCGGGGCCGGATTGTCGAAATCTATGGACCGGAATCGTCCGGCAAGACCACGCTGGCGTTGCACACCGTGGCCGAGGCACAGAAGAAGGGCGGCATCTGCGCCTTCGTCGATGCCGAACATGCGCTCGATCCGGTCTATGCCCGCAAGCTGGGCGTCAATGTCGACGACCTTCTGATCTCGCAGCCCGATGCCGGCGAACAGGCGCTCGAAATCACCGATACGCTGGTGCGCTCGGGCGCTGTCGATGTGGTGGTGGTGGATTCGGTCGCCGCGCTCGTGCCGCGCGCCGAACTGGAAGGCGAGATGGGCGATGCGCTGCCCGGCCTGCAGGCGCGGCTGATGAGCCAGGCGCTGCGCAAGCTGACCGCTTCGATCAACAAGTCCAACACCATGGTGATCTTCATCAACCAGATCCGCATGAAGATCGGGGTGATGTATGGCTCGCCGGAAACGACGACCGGCGGCAATGCGCTGAAATTCTACGCCTCGGTGCGTCTCGACATCCGCCGGATCGGCGCGATCAAGGATCGCGACGAGGTGGTCGGCAACCAGACCCGCGTGAAGGTGGTGAAGAACAAACTGGCGCCGCCGTTCAAGCAGGTCGAGTTCGACATCATGTACGGCGAGGGCGTGTCCAAGGTCGGCGAGTTGATCGATCTCGGCGTCAAGGCCGGCGCGGTGGAGAAATCCGGCGCCTGGTTCTCCTATGACAGCCAGCGGATCGGGCAGGGCCGGGAAAACGCCAAGACGTTCCTGCGCAACAATCCCGATATGGCCGCCTCGATCGAAGCGGCGGTGCGGCAGAATTCCGGCCTGATCGCCGACAAGATCCTCGTTGGCGAAAAGGACGAGGATGATGGCGACGACGACGGCGAGGAGTGATCGGCGGCGGCAGCCCAGGCCGCCTGCATTCGTGAGCTGACAGAGCTGTTCCGGTTTGATGTCCATGGCCGGGATGGCCATTGCAACGGCTGCGTCGTGACCGGCGCGGCCGTCTTTTTTCAGTCCGCAGTCTTTTTCAGCCCGCAGTCATTCCGCAACCTGATCGTGGCGGCTTCATCGTCGCCGATGCGCGCTTTACAGGAACGCATTCCCAAGGGGGACTTAAAGGACGCATGACCGCGCCGGGCCAGATAACCATGGCGCGCCAGCCGCGGCCCGCCGGTTCCCCGGGGTATTTTTTAACATCCGGTCGGGTCGCCCATCGTCGCTGTGCCAGCCGCCGCATTCGCTGAGATTTTCTCTCGTTTTCTGGACTTGGCCGGACCCCGCCGCTACATATCCCTCGAAAATCAATCCTGCCCGGGCGTCAGGCTTAGGCACAGAGGGAGCCGGGCCTGTTCCGGCTGCGCGGCAGCAAGATCGTCATGAGCGGCGTTAACGAGATCCGGTCCACTTTCATCGATTATTTCGCCCGGAACGGCCATGAGCCGGTGCCGTCGTCGCCGCTCGTGCCGCGCAACGACCCGACGCTGATGTTCACCAATGCCGGCATGGTGCAGTTCAAGAATGTCTTCACCGGCCTCGAAAAGCGCCCCTATCACCGCGCGGTGACCGCGCAGAAATGCGTGCGCGCCGGCGGCAAGCATAACGACCTCGACAATGTCGGCTACACCGCGCGCCATCACACCTTCTTCGAGATGCTCGGCAATTTCTCGTTCGGCGATTATTTCAAGGAGCACGCAATCGAGCTGGCCTGGAACCTGATCACCAGGGACTTCGGGCTGCCCAAGGACAAGCTGATCGCCACCGTCTATATCGACGACGATGTCGCCTTCGATCTGTGGAAGAAGATCGCAGGGCTCCCGGAAAGCCGCATCATCCGCATCGCCGGCTCGGACAATTTCTGGGCAATGGGCGACACCGGCCCATGCGGTCCGTGCTCGGAAATCTTCTACGATCACGGCGACAAGATCCCCGGCGGCCCTCCCGGGTCGCCCGATCAGGATGGCGACCGCTTCATCGAGATCTGGAATCTCGTGTTCATGCAATACGAGCAGACGGCGGACGGCCAGCGCCTCGAATTGCCCAAGCCCTCGATCGACACCGGCATGGGCCTCGAGCGCATCGCCGCCGTGCTGCAGGGCACGCATGATAATTACGGAATCGATCTGTTCCGCGCGATCATCCAGGTGATCGCCGATCTGACGCATGTCTCGCCGGACGGCCCGCAAAAGGCGTCGCATCGCGTCATCGCCGATCACCTGCGGGCGTCATCGTTCCTCATTGCCGACGGTGTGCTGCCCTCGAATGAAGGCCGCGGTTATGTGCTGCGCCGGATCATGCGCCGGGCGATGCGTCATGCCGAATTGCTCGGCGCGCGCGAGCCGCTGATGTGGAAACTCGTTCCGGTTTTGGTGCGCGAGATGGGCCAGGCCTATCCGGAATTGCGCCGGGCCGAGGCGCTGATCACCGAGACATTAAGGCTCGAGGAAACCCGCTTCCGCAAGACGCTGGAACGCGGCCTTGCGATCCTCGAGGACGAAACGAAGCTGCTGAAACAGGGCGATGCGCTGAAAGGTGACACCGCCTTCACGCTCTACGACACCTATGGCTTCCCGCTCGATCTGACGCAGGATGCGTTGCGCTCGCGCGGCATCTCGGTCGATCTCACCGGCTTCAATGCGGCGATGGAGCAGCAGAAGGCCAAGGCCCGCGAATCCTGGAAAGGGTCGGGCGATGCGGCCGCCGAAACCGTGTGGTTTCCCCTGCGCGAAAAGCTCGGCGCCACGGAGTTCCTCGGCTACGAGACCGAAAGCGCAGAAGGAGAAATCATCGCGCTGGTGCGTGACGGCAAGGACGTCGCTGAACTCAAGAGTGGCGACACCGGCTTTGTGGTGCTCAACCAGACCCCGTTCTATGCCGAATCCGGCGGCCAGGTCGGCGACACCGGCATCATGACCGCCGATGGCGTGCGCTTCCGTGTGACCGATACGCAGAAGAAAGGTGGCGATCTGTTCGTGCATCAGGGCGTGGTCGAGCAGGGCACGCTGAAGCCCGGCCTCGCGCTGCAGCTCGATGTCGATCATACACGCCGTACCGCGATCCGCGCCAACCACTCGGCAACCCATCTCCTGCATGAGGCGCTGCGCCAGGTGCTCGGCGATCACGTCGCGCAAAAGGGATCGCTGGTGGCGCCCGAGCGGCTTCGTTTCGACTTCTCGCATCCAAAGCCGATGACGGCCGAAGAAATCGAAAAGGTCGAGGATATCGCCAACGATTTCGTTCTGCAGAATTCGCAGGTCACCACACGCCTGATGGGCCTCGACGATGCGCGGGCCTCCGGCGCGCGCGCCTTGTTCGGCGAAAAATATGGCGACGAAGTCCGTGTCGTTGCGATGGGCGAAAGCGGCGGCAACGCGCTCGGCTGGTCGGTGGAATTGTGCGGCGGCACACATGTGAAGCGCACCGGCGATATTGGCCTGATTTCGGTTGTGTCGGATTCTGGTGTCGCCGCGGGCGTGCGCCGCCTCGAAGCTTTGACCGGCCGGAACGCGCGCAAGGCCGCGAATGCGACGATGCAGGCGGCGCAATCGGTGGCAAGCGATATCCTGCGCGTGTCCGTTGCCGACATGCCGGCGCGCGTGACGCAATTGATGGACGAACGCAAGAAGCTGGAGCGCGATCTCGCCGATGCGCGCAAGAAGCTGGCCATGGGCGGTGGCGCGTCGGGCGGCAGGGCCGATGCCGCCGACGGCCTGCGGGCCGTTGGCGACGTGAAGCTGCTCGCCCGCGCCGTCGAAGGCATCGACCTGAAGGATCTGCGCAGCCTCGCCGACGAGGGCAAGAAGCAGGTCGGCTCCGGCGTTGTCGCCATTGTCGGCAAGACTGACGACGGCAAGGCCGGCATCGTTGTTGGGGTCACGGCCGACCTGACCAAGCGGTTCAACGCGGTCGAACTGGTGCGTGCCGGCGCTGAAGCGCTGGGTGGCAAGGGCGGCGGCGGACGGCCAGACATGGCCCAGGCCGGCGGTCCGGATGGCTCCAAGGCCGATGCAGCGCTGAAAGCGATCGAGGTAGCGTTGGGTGCAGCGTAATCATTTTTCCCTTCCCCGTTTACGGGGGAGGATGGTCGGCGCAAGCCGACCGGGTGGGGGCCTATTAAAGCTCGAGACAGCGACCTGCTGCTCGCATCGCTCGCAGCCACTCTCCCCTGAAGGGGAGGGATAGCCGCGACCTGAGGGAAAGACGTGCTGCACGCGGAACATCTCAAGAGCATCCTGATCTTCCTTGTTGCAGCAGGCATCATCGTGCCGCTGCTGCATCGCGTGAAGCTTGGGACGGTGCTCGGCTTCCTGCTGGTCGGCCTTGCCCTTGGACCCTACGGCATCGGCTATCTCGACGATTATTTTCCGGTCCTGAACTATTTCACGCTCAACGATCCGAAAGCGGCAGAGCCGCTGGCTGAACTCGGCATCGTGTTCCTGCTGTTTCTCCTCGGCATGGAATTGTCGGTGCAGCGCCTGTGGCAGTTGCGGCGCTATGTGCTGGGCGTCGGCCTCGTGCAGGTTGCATTGTCGATCGTCATCATCGGCACCGCGATCCGCTGGAGCGGCATCACGCCGCCCGCCGGCCTCATCCTCGGCATGTGTTTCGCGCTGTCATCGACCGCCATCGTCATGCAGCTTTTGATCGATCAGCGAAGGTCCGCAGCGCCGGTCGGCCGGGTGTCGCTGTCGGTGCTGCTGTTCCAGGATCTGATGGTGGTGCCGGTGCTGTTCACCATCGGCATCCTCGAAGCCCGCAGTGCCGGCGACAAATCGCTGTTCGATCTGTTGCTGCCATTCGCGCAGGCTTTTGCGGCGGTCGCGGCCATCATGATGGTGGGCCGCTATATCGTGACGCCACTGATGCGTTCGGCGGCGCGCACCGGCAGCCGCGAATTGATCATGGCGATTTCGCTCACCATTGTGGTCGGCATTTCGGCGGCGACCGGCGCGTCAGGATTGTCCGTCGCGCTCGGCGCGTTCCTCGCCGGCCTGCTTCTCAGCGACAGCGAATATCGCCACCAGATCGAAGTCGATCTCGATCCGTTCAAAGGCCTGCTGCTCGGCATTTTCTTCGTCACCGTCGGTATGGTGATCGACCTGAAAGTGGTGTGGGCGCATATCGGCTGGATCCTGCTTGCCCTCGCGGGGCTGATCGCCGTCAAGGCTGGTGCGCTGTATTTTGCGGCGCGGCTGTTCCGGGTGGCGCGACCGGTCGCGGCGGAAGTCGCTATCCTTTTGGCGCAGGGCGGCGAATTTGCATTCATCGTCATCGGACTCGCACGCGGCAAAGGCCTGCTGAATGTCGAGATTGCGACCTCGGCCATTGCGGTTGCCGGCCTCAGCATGATGGTGACACCGCTGCTCGCCATTCTCGCGCGGCGCGTCGGCGAGTGGCTTGAGCCGATGGAGCACGAGCACCATTCGCCGGAGGCGGCTGTCGCCGATATGCGCGATCACGTCATCATCGGCGGCTTCGGCCGCGTCGGGCAGACGATCGCGCGTGTGCTCGACAGCGAGAATGTGCCCTGGGTCGCGCTCGATACCCATGGCGAGACGGTGACGCGGTATCGCGAGCAGGGCCGCATGGTCTATTTCGGCGACGCCAGCCGGCATGAACTGATCGAACGCGCCGGCGGCAGGAAGGCGCGCGCGTTCGTCGTGACGCTCGGCAGCGAAGCCGCCACCGAACGGATGGTCGCCGAGATCCGGAAAATCCGGCCCAAGGCTTGCGTCATGGCGCGCGCCAGGGATGGCGCGCATGCCGCGCGGCTGACGCGCCTCGGCGCGACCGGAGCGATCCCCGAAACCGTCGAAGCGAGCCTGCAACTGGCCGGCCGTTTGCTTGAGAATCTCGACTTCCCGGAAGACGTTGCAATCCAGCGCATCGCCGAGGTGCGGGCGATCGAAGTGGTTGAAGTGCGAAAGGCCAGCAAGACGGCGGAAGCGGCCGAGTAACCGGGCCGCCGCTCAGCTTTTCAGCTTTCCATGCGATAGCCGAAATGGCGCGCCGGCCAGCCGCTCTGACGCAAGATCGTGGTCTGCATCTGCGCCGGCATGGTTTCGCGCCAGTTGTTTTCGACACGGATCGTGTCGATGCCGGCAAAGGAAAAGCCGGGGCTGCCGCCGAGCGTGTGATCGATGGCGGGGTGATCGCGCAATGGACCATCATGTCCGGCGGCACGCAGAATGGTGCGGCAAACCGCCATCGGATCGGCGCAGAAGTCTTCGTAGCGAATGCTCTGCCACGGCAGGCGCGGCATCATTTTGCGAAGCATCAGTGTCGCTCCGTTCAACCGGTGCCAGTGCCGCGCCATCACATCGGCTGATGTGCCGGTGCGCCGGCCGGCGGATTGCACGACGCCGCGCGGGTCACGCACGATATGCACCGGGATCACGGTGATGTCGGGCCGGTTTGCGTAAAGCAGAAGCTGGTCGGGATCCTTGCTGGAATCGATGAACACACGGCTTGGCTTGCTGCGGTCGATCGCGTGCAGCATCCGGCTCAGCGATTGTGCGGCTCGGGCTTCGGCCGGAAACAGCGGCGCTCCTGCCGCGACCGCAAGAGCGTTGCCCAGCATCCGCAAGCGGCCGCCTTTCGGCGCAACGAAACCTGCAATCTGCGGACCCCAGATTTCGCAATCCTCGATCTTCGCGCCACAGCCGCACAGCGCGCCGCGTGCGGCGAGGGTGCTCAGCCGCTTCACCTCGCCGAGCGCGGTGACATCCTGAAACTGCGCGAGCGCAGCCTGCAGAACGGTCGAGCCGCAACGCGATGTGCCGATCAGGCAGACGACGTGCATCCGGCAGCATCCAGTACGGTGACGTTCGCAAAACGGGTGAGGTGGGACAGGGGCATGCGGCTTGTCAGAGCAAAACTTGGGCCCTAACGCAACCGCGGCGCGATGCTTTCGATCCGGTTGGTCCAGACGCCGCCATTGAAGCGGGGTGGCAGCCGGGCGAAATCAGCCGCGGTGTCGATGCCGCTGGAGAAATCGCCGCCGTCGTAATCGCCGAGAATGAAGACCTGTGTGTCTGCATTCTTCATCCGCGCCATGAAGCGGTTGGGCCAGCCCCACAGCCACGGTGCGATATTGGCAGGCACCAGCATCAGGCGGCCCCGGCACGATTCCGGCACCCGGCCGAACCAGCCCGTGGCGATATAGCCAAGGAAGCAGAATTTCAGCGCCCTGCGGGAGCCGACATAAAGATGCGGCAGATGCTTCTTCACATATTCGACCGGAACGGTGTCGCCATATACCATTAGATGCTTGTGCCGTTCGAGCGGGATCTCGCCGAGCCGCCGCGCGAGCGCCGCGCCTTCCTCGCGATCCCTGCTCTTGATGTGAATGAGAAAACGCTTGTCCGGAAAGGCCTGAAGCACCTCGTCGAGTGATGGAATGAGGCCGATGCCTTTGCCGCGCAGCGGATAAGTCTTGCCGCCATCTGGGGTGTAGCCGTAACCGGCATCGAGCTTTTTCAGGTCGGCGAGGGTGTGTTCGCGCGTGACGCCCTGGCCGTTGGTGCGGCAATCCAATGTCCAGTCGTGAAAGACGGCGAAGTGCCCGTCGGTGGTCGGATGGATATCGAACTCGACAATATCCGCGCCGGCATCGAAGGCGGCTTTCATCGCGGGCAGAGTGTTTTCGATGAAGTCGTGCGTTACCGGATAGATCATCGACGCCGTGCAGGATTGTGCCGTCAAGCCTTCGCGATGGAAGGTCTGATGCACGCCGCGATGCGCGAGCAGGACCGGCTTGCCGTCGGGGACGGGTGCGAGCCAGCTCGCGTTGAAGAGGTAGATGGCGCCAGCGATGACGAGAAGAATGGCGAGAGCAATGCGAAAGCGCATGAGGCATTCCTGAAGGAAGCCTCATTGAACGAGTCAAGGCGACGAAAAAAGGGCACAGCCTTCGCTGCACGCTTTCATTTTGCAAATTGATATTCGCCTACGCCATCGCCCTCTTCAGGTTCTCGTCGATCGTGTCGAGGAAGCCGGTGGTCGACAGCCACTTCTGCTCGGGGCCGACGAGGAGGGCGAGGTCCTTGGTCATGAAGCCGCTTTCGACCGTATCGACGCACACCTTTTCCAGGGTCGCTGCGAATGTCGCGAGCGCCGCGTTATTGTCGAGCTTGGCCCGATGGGCGAGGCCGCGGGTCCAGGCGAAGATCGAGGCGATCGAGTTGGTCGAGGTCTCGTTGCCCTTCTGATGCTCGCGATAATGGCGCGTCACGGTGCCGTGCGCGGCTTCCGCCTCCACCACCTTGCCGTCCGGCGTCATCAGCACCGAGGTCATCAGGCCGAGCGAGCCGAAGCCCTGCGCGACGATGTCCGACTGCACGTCGCCATCGTAATTTTTGCAGGCCCAGACATAGCCGCCGGACCATTTCAGCGCCGAGGCGACCATGTCATCGATCAGGCGGTGCTGATAGATGAGATTGCGCTTGTCGAACTCGGCTTTGAAATCCTTGTCGAAGATCTCCTGAAACAACTCCATGAAGCGGCCGTCATACTGCTTCAGGATGGTGTTCTTGGTCGACAGGTAGACCGAGTAATTGCGGTTCAGCCCGTAATTGAACGAGGCGTAGGCAAAATCACGAATTGAATCATCGAGATTGTACATCGCCATGGTGACGCCGGAGCCGGGCGCCTTGAAGACTTCCTTCTCGATGACCTTGCCGTCCTCACCTTCGAATTTTATCGTCAGCTTGCCCTTGCCGGGAAACTTGAAATCGGTGGCGCGATACTGATCGCCATAGGCATGACGGCCGATGATGATCGGCTGGGTCCAGCCAGGGACGAGGCGCGGCACATTCTTGCAGATGATCGGTTCGCGGAAGATGGTGCCGCCGAGAATGTTGCGGATGGTGCCGTTCGGCGAGCGCCACATTTCCTTGAGGCCGAATTCCTTCACGCGACCTTCGTCCGGCGTGATGGTGGCGCATTTCACGGCAACGCCGATTTCCTTCGTCTTGTTCGCCGCGTCGATGGTGACCTGGTCGTTGGTGGCGTCGCGGTTCTGGACGCTCAGATCGTAGTAGAGCAGATCGACATCGAGATAGGGATGGATCAGCTTGTCCTTGATGAGCTGCCAGATGATGCGGGTCATCTCGTCGCCGTCCATTTCGACGACCGGGTTCTTCACCTTGATCTTCGCCATTTCAGGAGCACCTTTCGAGACCCGGCTTCATTCGCGGCGTGTCTATAGCATGACTTTCCTGACGCGAAAGCGGTAACGGGCCGTGAACTTAAGTCTCATTCTGGGAGCAACAGGTGGACATCCCGTTCGGAGGACGGCGGGAGCGGATCAGGTGCTAGATCGTTTGAGCGAAGCGGGTACCGGTTCGCGTGAAGAAAACGCGTCAAAACAAAAAGCTGGAGCCCCGGCTTTGATTCCATCAAAGCCGGGGCTTTAGGACTGAAGCGACGAAGCAATCCGGCGTTCACGGCTGGATTGCTTCGCGATGACGACAGGTGGATCTCTCTCGTCGTCACTCTGCCGTCAGATTGGCGGCTTTGACGACAGACATCATTCTTTCCATCTCGTTTGCGATAAAGCGCGAGGCCTCCGCGGGGCCGCCGGCAAAGATCTCGCCGCCGAGCGCTGCGATTCGTTCGCGGACGGCCGGCTTCTTCTTGGCGTAATCGAGCGCATCTGCAAGCCGCTTCACCACGTCATCCGGCGTTCCCGGCGGCAAGAAAAGTCCATTCCACTCGTAGAGCTCTGCGCCGGTGATGCCGAGTTCGGCAAGCGTCGCAACGTCCGGCAGTCCCGGCAGCCGCCGCTCGCCGGACACCGCGAGCGGCCGCAGCTTGCCGGACTGCATGAACGGCAGGCCTGAGGCAACATTGGCAAAGAACACTTTGACGTGGCCGCCCATGACGTCGTTCATGGCAGGAGCGCCGCCGCGATAAGGGATGTGGTTCATATCCACGCCGGTTCGCATCATGAACAAAGCGCCGGCCAGATGCTGCGCCGAGCCCGTTCCCGACGAGGCGAAGTCGATCCTGCTCGCCTTCGCGCGCGCGACAAGGTCCTGCGCCGACGTCGCTTCGAATTGGGGCGTCACCACGAGCACGTGAGGAAACAGCGCTGGAATGCCGACCACGCGAAACGATTTGGGATCGTAATTCAGCTTCGGAAATTGTGCCGGGATGATCGCAAAGGAGGATGCATCGACCAGCACGGTATTGCCGTCAGGGGCCGCCTTGGCAAAGGCGGCGGCGGCGATGCGCCCGGACCCGCCTGGCTTGTTCTCGACGATGATCGTCTGGCCCAGCGCTTCAGCCATCGCATCGGCGACCAGACGCGCCATGGTATCGGCGCCGCCACCGGCCGGGTAAGTCACGACGAATGTGATCGGCGGCTTTCCGCCTTGTGCGGTCGCGCCGCTGCTCCACACGAGCGGCATCGCGCAAGCCAATAGGCCGATCGTAACACGCTTCGCTGACGTCAAGGCATTTGCAAATCTGCGGCGAGCCGCGATCGCGGCTGCGTCGACTTTTGTCATTGTATCCTCCCGTTATCGTAACTCGATTTTGTAGCTGAAGCGGCAGGCCGCGCCGTGAGAGCGTCGCCATTCCAGAGGGCGTCCGTCGGGGCCGAATGCGATGCGCTCGATAATGGCGAGAGCCGTGCCTTCGGCCAGGCCAAGCGCCGTTGCGATGTGCGAAGAGGCGGCGCCAAAGCGGATCGTCTCGCTGGCGCGGGCGACGAGTTCGCCACAGGCCTCGTCATAGAGCGGATAGAGCAGGTCGCCGAACTGGTCGGTCGGCAACTCGGCGAGCGGCGCAAAGCGCCGGGCCTCGATGGCGACGTCTTCGACGAGCACAGGATGACCATCGACGCATCGCGCCCGAAACAGACGGATCAGCGGGGTGCCCGTGGGAATCTCCAGCGCCGTTGCCGTCGCCGCGTCGGCCGGCTCAATGCGACGCTCGAGAATTTGGGACGATGGTCTCAGCGCTTCGCCCGTTGCGTCCGACAACCGGAAGAAGCGGAACAGGGCATTTCCGAAATCCGGCCGGCGCACGAAGGTGCCTTTGCCCTGCCGGCGTTCGAGAAGTCCCTCGGCGACAAGACCTTCGATCGCCTTGCGCACGGTCCCCACGGCCACACCATGCACTTCGGCAAGCTTGTTTTCCGAGGGGACGGGCTCCCTCGGATTCCAGATGCCGCGACAGATCCTGGCAGCAAACTCGTCCTTCAGTTGCTGATAGATCGGCAGCCGAGCATCGGGTGTGGTCAGAACATCCATAATGATCTACTTAACATATGCTTCTGTATAGAAGTACAGGACCGTTAAATGGCTGTCTACTGGAATGTCCGACATGAGCACCTGCGCGATCGATACCCATGCCCACGTGTTTTCGGCTGGGAGGCCGATGGCCGCAGGCCGCCGATATTCGCCGGATTACGACGCTCCCCTCAGCGCCTTTCTCGATGTGCTGGACCGGCACGGCATCGCACGGGGCGTTCTGGTGCAGCCGTCCTTTTACGGCACCGACAACAGTTACATGCTGGAATGCCTTGCCGCCGAGCCCGTGCGGCTTCGCGGCGTCGCCGTACTGGCGCCGGAGACCACGGATAAGGATCTCGAGGCGCTCGACCGCGCCGGCGTGGTCGGCGTGCGGTTCAATTTGATCGGCACGGGGCCGGCATTATTGAAGGACGCCGCGCAACGGCAATTGCTGCGCCGCGTCCAGGCGCTCGGCTGGCATGTGGAGGTGCAGGCGGAGGGTGCCGATTGGCCGTGCGCCCTGCGCGCGCTGGAAGACTATGACGGACCGATCGTGGCGGATCATTTCGGGCGGCCGGACCCGGAGAAAGGCACGGCCTGCGCGGGCTTTCAGGCCATTCTGAGCGAGGGCAGCGACGGGCGTCTCTATGTCAAACTGTCTGCGCCCTATCGCTGCGGTGGCGCCGACGTTCAGCGCTACGCCGATGCTCTCATGCAGCGGCTTGGCCCGAACCGCCTTCTTTGGGGCAGCGATTGGCCGTGGACCCAATTCGAAGCCGGCCGAGATTACGGGGCGTTGGCCGCGACGGCGGCGTCAGGAACGCCGCCGTTTTCGCAGCTGCTCGCGCCGGCCGCCGCCAGGCTCTTTCGTTTCGCCGAGATTGGCTAAATCGATATCGGCCGGCGGCGGCTATTGGTTTTATCCACCTCAGAGCGCGGCGATCGCCGCGTTCAGCGTAGCGCTCGGCCGCATCGCGGCCGATGTCTTGGCAAAATCAGTCAGATAGTAACCGCCCGTATCGACCGGTTTGCCTTGCGCGGCGATCAGTTCGGCATTGATCTTGGCTTCGTTCTTCTCGAGCGTCTCGGCCAGCGGCTTGAAGCGGGCTTGGAGTTCGAGATCCTTGGTCTGCGCGGCCAGCGCCTGGGCCCAGTAGAGGGCGAGGTAGAAATGGCTGCCGCGATTATCGATCTCGCCGACCTTGCGTGCCGGATTTTTGTTGTTCTCGAGGAACTGGCCGATAGCCTTGTCGAGCGCTTCGGCGAGAACCAGAGCCTTGGCGTTCTTGTAGGTCTGACCCAGATGCTCGAGCGATGCGCCGAGCGCGAGGAACTCACCGAGCGAATCCCAGCGCAGATAACCCTCCTGCTGGAACTGCTCGACGTGTTTCGGCGCCGAGCCGCCGGCGCCGGTCTCGAACATGCCGCCGCCCGCCAGCAACGGGACGACCGAGAGCATCTTGGCCGAGGTGCCGAGCTCCATGATCGGGAAAAGATCCGTCAGATAATCGCGCAGAATGTTGCCGGTGACGGAGATTGTGTCCTGGCCCTTGCGAATCCGCTCGAGTGAAAATTTCATCGCGTCGACCGGGGCCAAAATGCGGATGTCGAGCCCCGCGGTGTCTTGATCCTTCAAGTACGTCTCGACCTTTGCGATGAGCTGGGCGTCGTGCGCGCGGTTCTTGTCGAGCCAGAACACCGCGGGCGTGTTGGTGAGGCGGGCGCGGCGCACACCGAGCTTCACCCAATCCCGCACGGCTGCGTCCTTGAGCTCGCACATGCGGAAGATGTCACCGGCCTCGACGGGCCGCTCCAGCAGCACCTTGCCGTCGTCCGTGACGACGCGAACCGTTCCGTTCACGGGAATTTCGAACGTCTTGTCGTGCGAGCCGTATTCCTCGGCCTTCTGCGCCATCAGGCCGACGTTCGGGACCGAGCCCATGGTCTTGGGGTCGAACGCGCCGTTGGCTTTGCAGTCGTCGATGACCGCCTGGTACAGCCGCGCGTAAGAGCGATCCGGGATCACGGCCATGGTGTCGTGCAGCTTGCCGTCGGGTCCCCACATGCGGCCGGACTCGCGGATCATCGCCGGCATCGTTGCGTCGATGATGAAGTCTGAGGGGACATGCAGGCCGGTGATCCCCTTGTCGGAGTTCACCATGGCGAGGGCGGGGCGCTTGGCATACTCGGCCGCGATATCGTCCTTGATCGCCTTTTTTTCAGGCTCCGGCAGCGTCTCGATCTTCGACAACAGATCGCCGAAGCCGTTGTTGAGATTGACGCCGAGCTTCTTCAGCGTGGCTGCGTGCTTCTCGATCACGTCGGCGAAGAAGACGGAAACGGCGTGGCCGAAAATGATCGGATCGGCGATCTTCATCATCGTTGCCTTGACGTGCAGCGAGAACAGTACGCCTTCCTTCTTGGCAACTTCGATCTGCTCGGCGAAGAATTTACGCAACGCCTTGGCGCTCATGACTGCGGCGTCGATGATCTCGCCGTCATCAAGCGCCGTCTTGGCCTTCAACACTGTGACGACGCCGTCGGCGCCGGTCAATTCGATGCGAACGTTGGTCGCTTTGTCGACCGTGGTCGCGATTTCCGAGCCGAAATAGTCGCCGCTCGACATGTGGGCCACGTGCGATTTGGAATCTTTGCTCCAGGCGCCCATTTTGTGCGGGTTCTTGCGGGCGTAATTCTTGACCGCGGCGGCCGCACGGCGGTCGGAATTGCCTTCGCGAAGGATCGGGTTGACGACGCTGCCGAACACCTTGCCGTAGCGGGTTTTGATCTCCTTCTCGGCGTCCGTCGTCGGATTGTCCGGATAGTCTGGAACGTCGTAGCCCTTGCCCTGCAGTTCCTTGATCGCGGCCTTGAGCTGCGGGATCGAGGCGGAGATGTTGGGCAACTTCATGATGTTGGCTTCGGGCTTCAACGTGAGCTCGCCGAGTTCGGTGAGCTCGTCGTTGATCCGTTGCGCCGGGGTGAGCTTCTCGGGGAAATTGGCGATGATGCGGCCGGCCAGCGAGATGTCCTTTTGCTTCACGGACACGCCCGCCGCGCCCACGAAGGCTTCGACGATCGGCAGCAGGGAATAGGTCGCCAGCGCCGGGGCTTCATCGACCTTTGTCCACATAATTTCGAGATTTGGCATGCTTGCACCTTTAGGTCGCCGGGCTTGTTTGGGCCGACCGGAAACTGAGCATTGATGGGCGCGGAGAAATGGCTTCTCCCTCGGATCCCCAAATGAATTGTTCTCGGCGCGGAGACCGCCAACCGGGAATTCGACTGACGGGAGTTCGGCGCGCGCCCTATAGCATCCGCCCCCGGCGGGTAAAAGCCTTGTGAGCAGGTGCGGGATAACCGCCAGCGGGACCAGATTGCGGCGAGTGAAGAGTTTCTCGCGAAATAGCGGCGCAGGCATCCTGCGGGACTCAAAAGACGGCAACGGATTTCCTGGAGCGTTGGCTTCGCGTGTCTTGGGCTTGCGGCGGTCCAGAATAACATGATTGCTTCGACAGCTTTGCGACACTCGTCGCGCAGTTGAGGCGGCGTGCCGTCCGCCACGTTTTTGGCCTTGAGTCGGTCATGGTCGTGCCGGTGCCGGCCCGAACATCGATGTTGGCGTGCCGCTGGATAGGGCGGCTGTGAGGACGACATTTTATCGGCGGAGCGATTGTCAGTCAGTCCGCGGTAGCCGCCCAAATGACCTCCGGAACTGCGTGGAAATATGAGGTAATTAATTGAAAAAACAGTTGTTTATATCATTTATGCGAATTTAGTATAACCATCTGGAACTTTTTGGCCTTCGGAGTTATATTATTCCTGCGAATATAGTATAACGGAGGATGTCATGGCCCGGAACGACAGCCTCGATATCGCTTACCAGACCCTGTACTCCGAACTCGTCCAGCGCAGTTTAGACGAAAGCTTTACGTCCGAATTTTCCTCCGATGGGAGGTTCGTGTCCGTCGCAGTGAAGGGGAAGAAGTACTGGTATTTCGATGCGCCTAAGCCGGGCGGCGGCGGGCAGAATCGCCGTTATGTTGGCCCACAGGATGATCTGGAAATCACCAAGCGAGTCGAAACCTTCAAGGATTTGAAGGCAAATATCAAAGGCCGTCGCCGCCTCGTGTCGACGCTGACGCGGGAGGCTTACTTGCCTCGGCCGCCGCTCATGACGGGACAAGTAGTCGAGGCACTGGCGAAGGCCGGGTTCTTCCAGCTGAGAGGAGTGCTCATTGGTACCGTCGCCTACCAATGCTACTCCGCCATCCTTGGACGGCGCTTAGATGCCGTAGCCATGCAGACCGGCGACGTCGACTTTGCGCAATTTCACGAAATCTCGGTCGCGGTTGGCGACTCACTGCCACCCATTTTGGAAGTGTTGAGGAAGGTCGATCCGACGTTTCGGGAGATCCCGAGTCAAACTGACGGGCGGGTCTCCACTCAATTCACCTCGCGAGACAATTTCAAAGTCGAATTTCTCACTCCCAACCGAGGATCCGACGATCATGAGGGAAATCCGGTTCAGATGCCGGCGCTGGGAGGCGCTGCTGCTGTCCCGCTGCGGTTTCTGGATTATCTGATTTATCAACCGACCCGTGCCGTCTTGCTGCATGGCGCTGGCGTGCCGGTTCTGGTGCCTACGCCCGAGCGATACGCCGTTCATAAGCTCATCGTTGGATCCCGGCGAAGGGAAGACCGCGACGCAACCTCAAAGAGCGTCAAGGACCGCCTTCAGGCTCGCTCGATCTTCGAAGCAATGGTCAAGAACCGTCAACACGCCGACATTGCTTCGGCCTTCACGGAAGCATGGGATCGGGGCGAACATTGGAAGGATGCCATCCGAAAGAGTCTCATGAGCTACGATGAGAAAGTCCAAGCGTGGCTACGGCGAGAGCTCGCAAAGGGGGTGACCGAACTGGGCATGGACCCCGCCAACTATGAACTCGAGGGAAAGCCAGAGCCGGATCAGTGAGGAACAGTCTCCCCCACCTGGACTTCGTCAGGAATGCTTCGTTGGCGTGTGCAGATCTGAAGTCAACACCGGAGAAATCAGAGCAGGCGATCGGTGACCTGGACGGGCAGAAGCGGCGAATGCCGGTGTCGGGGAACACCGGCATTCGCGGCCGTGAAAAACGACGCCTGTTACCAGGTGCCGGTGTCCAAGGCCTCGCGGGTCGTGGGATCGCGGTCGGGGTAGTAAATATTGGAGTAGGAGTAATCGCGAACTCCCGGACCCTGAGTCTGCGCCTGGGCGGAGACAGCGAATAACGCCAGTACGGCGGTCGCAAGGATGAGCTTCAGTGCGTTCATGTTTTCCTCCTCTGTTCCGATGCTCGGGGGATCGCATCGGTTGGGGGACCATGGGCGCGCCGGTGCGGAGCTTCTGTGAGCCCGGCCACACTCTCTGAAAAAAGATTCGGGAGCGATCCCGCAGGGTTAATTTGCGGTGTTTGCGGCCCCATTCGATTAGTTCAAATTTGCGAAGGTCCGCAACCCGATCGCACCACAATGCGTCGCGCGCGATGAGCAATCACAGGACCGCAGCGGCTGCTTTCGCGCGCGTGGCGGTGCGGCTATAGCAGGCTCCGGAGATGAGAAAAACATGCCCGGAGCGGGAACAGACAAGACCAAGAACTGGGTGGTGACGCCGGCGCCGGTGGTGGTGCTGGTCGAGTCCCAGCTCGGCGAGAATATCGGTGCGGTGGCGCGGGCGATGGCCAATTTCGGGCTGTCGCGCTTGCGGCTGGTCAAGCCGCAACAGGGCTGGCCGAACGAGCGCGCGCGGGTGATGGCATCGGGCGCCGACCGCATTCTTGACGAGGCGGAATTGTTCGAAACGCTCGCCGAGGCGATCGCCGATTGTCACTTCGTATTTGCGTCCACCGCGCGCACGCACGATCAGGCCAAGCCGGTGGTCGGCGCGGAGGAGGCCGCACGCATTGCCGCGCCGCGGATTGCCGACGGGCAGACTGTGGCGCTGGTGTTCGGGCGCGAGCGCAACGGCCTCGAGAATGATGAGGTCGGACTGGCTGATGCGATCCTCACCTTGCCGGTCAATCCGGCCTTCGCCTCGCTCAATCTCGGACAGGCGGCGGTGATCGTCGGCTACGAATGGTTCAAGCAGCAAGGCGAGGGCGCGCTGCCATTTTCAGCGTCGGAGAAATCGCCGCCGGCACCGAAAGAGCAGTTGCTCGCCTTCTTCAATGACCTCGAACGCGAACTGGAGCGGATCGAATATTTCCGTCCGCATGAGAAGCGCGGCACGATGGTTGTGAACATGCGCAACATCTTCACCCGCATGCAGCCGACGCAGCAGGATATCCGCACGCTGCATGGTGTGGTGATGGCGCTGGTGGAAGGACGAAAAGGGCCGGCGCGCGGCGGCCTGCTCGACGGGCCAGAAGCGGATATGTTGCGCAATCTGCTCGCGCAACACGGCAAGGCCGAAATCGCACGCGCGGATTCACCGGTGCGCGGCCTTGCGCGATTGCTCCGGCGCAATCCGACCGATGCGGAGCGCGCGCTGTGGACGGCGATCACCGGCGATCGCAGATTTTCATCGCTCGGCTTCAAGCGGCAAACGCCGATCGGTCCGCATATCGCCGACTTCGTATCGTTTCCCTTGCGGCTGGTGGTCGATGTCGTGCCCGACAGCGAGGATGCGCCCAGTGCCGAAGCGCGGCGGCAGAAGCGCGATTGGATGCGCGAGCGCGAATACCGGATCGTCGATGTGAAGGCGGATGATGTGACGGCGGATGTCGGCGATGTGCTCGAGCGCATTCTCGGCGTCATTCCGGGGCGCGCTGAAAGCGCCAGCCCGGAAGACAGATGATTACGCCAGCCCGTTCAACTGCGCGGACGTACCAGCACGCAGAAACGCGAGATCGCTGCCTACGGTGAGGAACTTGAAACCCGCTTTGGCTTTCGCAGCGGCGCGCGCGGCATCGATGCAGTAAAGGCCTGGAATCTTTCCGGCGTTCTTGCAGGCCGCGAGCACGATCTCGAGGCCCTTCTCAACCTCAGCGGAATGGGCATCCAGCACCGCGCCATTGGTGAGGCTGTAGGATAGGTCGGACGGACCGATGAACAACCCATCGATGCCGGGCGTGTTGACGATAGCGTCGACATTATCGAGCGCGGCGCGCGTTTCAATCATCGCGAAGGCCAGCGTGTCCTGATTGGCGGTCACGAGATAGGGCCGCTGATCCGGAAAGCCCGCCAAGGCCGCCGCACGATGCGCGCCGAGGCTGCGTTCGCCGATCGGCGGATATTTCGCGGCGCTCACAAAGGCGCGTGCATCCGCCGCCGAATTGATCATCGGTGCAATCAGTCCTTCAGCGCCGAAATCAAGCGCGCGGCTGACAATCGCATTTTGTCCGAGCGGCACGCGAACCAAGGGTGCGGAGCCTGCCAGATGAATGGCGCCGATCGCCTGCATGGTCGAAGCGGTGTCCCACAAGCCATGCTGCTGATCGAGCGTGACGGCGGTGAAGCCTTCGCGTGCGATCGTCTCGACGACATTCGGATAGGGCAGACCACACCAGGCAGAGTAGACGACTTCACCGGCACGCAGGCGCCGGGCGAGAGAGAAGTTCGATACGGCAGTCACGGTCCGCACTTTCTGTTGAGCTGAAGATGAAAGGGCTCTCAAGCAAAAAGGCTCGCCGTGATATCCGGCGAGCCTTTTTCGGTGTTGCGGTCAGGAACCGGCCTGAACCTGTTTCACCGCTTCGGCCAGCAGTTCGACCATCTTCTCGCGCACCTCCTGTTCGGAGATGCCATTGGCGGCGAGATCGCCGGCGACCTTGCGCAGGACGTCATCATGGCCGGCTTCCTCGAAATCGGCGACGACGACTTCCTTGGCATAGGCGTCGGCATCGGCACCGGTCTTGCCAAGGATATCGGCCGCCCACAGGCCGAGCAGCTTGTTGCGCCGGGCGGTGGCCTTGAAGCGGAGCTCTTCATCGTGCGCGAATTTCTTTTCGAAACCTTCTTCGCGCTTGTCGAACGTCGTCATGAATCCTCGCTGATCGGTGATTGTCTGGAGATAGAGCGGCGATGGAGCAAGATCAACGCCGGCTGGAAACAATGCTTCACGATAACGGACATCGTCGACCTGCGGCTCCTGTTCCACGTCATCCGTCGGTCATGCATTCCGGGGTAGCTCCGTGCCGCCTGCCTCATGGACGCCCATAATGATTCCGACCCTCTCGAAAAAAGCGTTCCCAGGTCCGATACCCCGCATCGCGGTGGGGACTAGCATAGCCCGATGACGGTTCGAACGCGACGGATCGTCCGGGGCGGCCGCTGGCATAGGCAAAGCGCCCCGTCAAGGCATCGGTGCGGGTCACGAAATCTCCATGTTGCGGCGGTGGATGCAGGACCCTATCTGATTTGTGCTTCGCACCCTGATCGGCTAGGTTGCCCCGACGGGCCAGACGACCGCGTTGCGTCTCGATAGTCGCGCCTGCCGCCTCCGCCGCGGTCTTAAAAACATCAACAGGAACCCCGGCAATTCATGGACTTCCACAACCCACGGTACATTCCGATGAGCCGCCGCCGCCGCATTTACGAAGGCAAAGCCAAAGTTCTTTACGAGGGCCCTGAGCCCGGCACGCTGATCCAGCACTTCAAGGACGATGCCACCGCCTTCAATGCCAAGAAGCACGAGGTGATCGAAGGCAAGGGCGTGCTGAACAACCGGATCTCGGAATATGTCTTCCAGAATCTGAACGATATCGGCGTGCCGACGCACTTCATCCGCCGGCTCAACATGCGCGAACAGCTGATTCGCGAGGTCGAGATCATTCCGCTGGAGATCGTGGTTCGCAATGTTGCCGCCGGCTCGCTCTCGACCCGTCTCGGGATCGAGGAGGGCACGCAACTGCCGCGTTCGATCATCGAATTCTACTACAAAAACGATCAGCTCGGCGATCCGATGGTCTCGGAAGAGCACATCACCGCGTTCGGCTGGGCCAATCCGCAGGAAATCGACGACATGATGGCGCTGGCCATCCGGGTGAACGACTTCCTGTCCGGGCTGTTCCTCGGCGTCGGCATCCGTCTGGTCGATTTCAAGATGGAATGCGGCCGGTTGTGGGAAAACGACATGATGCGGATCGTCGTCGCCGACGAGATTTCCCCCGATTCGTGCCGGCTGTGGGACATCAAGTCGGCTGAGAAGCTCGACAAGGACCGCTTCCGCCGTGATCTCGGCGGCCTGCTCGAGGCCTATACCGAAGTCGCCAAGCGGCTCGGCATCATGAACGAGGGCGAGCCGCCACGCGGCACCGGTCCGGTTCTGGTCAAGGGATGATTTTTGAGCAGGCCTCAAGTTGAGGCTGGCTCAATTCGATGCTACGCGGGGGCCAATCTTGGCCCCCGTTTCATTTCTGGCGATTCGCAATGAAAGCCCGTGTCACTGTCACTCTGAAAACCGGCGTTCTCGACCCGCAGGGCAAGGCGATCGAGGGTGCGCTGAAGTCGCTGGGGGTGTCGGGTGTGGCGAGCGTCCGCCAGGGCAAGGTGTTCGATATCGAACTCGATGCGGGCGACCAGGCCAAGGCCGAAGCCACGCTGAAAGCTGCGGCCGAGAAGCTGCTGGCGAATACGGTGATCGAGAATTATCGCATCGAGGTGGTTGGATAAGTCTGACCTCGGAAACGGCGGATGGATTGCTACAAGCTCTATGAGCCGATCAATACACTGAAGCCCGTTGCCGATAATGTCTGGATCGTCGACGGTCCGGAAATCACCATGCGCTATCTCGGGTTCGGCATGCCGTTCCCAACACGCATGACCGTGTTTCGGCTTGCCGATGGCGCGCTGTGGATCCATTCGCCGACCACACTCACAGAACAGCTCGCGCGCGAGATCAAGGCGCTTGGCCATGTGCGTTTTCTGGTGGCGCCGAACCCGCTGCATTACTGGTGGATCAAGGACTGGAAAGATCAATTTCCGCAAGCGGTCACCTATGCGGCGCCGGGTGTGCGAAAAGCGGCGGCTGGCCGGTTCGATGGCTTCGAGGTCGATCTTGGCGAGCAGCCACCGCCGGAATGGGCAAGACAGATTGATCAGGTGTCGGTGCGCGGCGACTTTTTCTCAGAGGTCGTTTTCCTGCACGGCGGATCGCGCACATTGGTGTTGACTGATCTGATCGAGAATTTCGAGCCGGGCCGCATTCGCTGCCATGCGATGCGCTGGCTGACCCGGATCGGTGGCGTTTGCGATCCGGACGGAAAAACGCCATATGACATGCGGCTGACATTCCTGCGGCACCGTGCAGACGTTCGCGCCAATGTCCGCCAGATGCTGGATTGGCAGCCGCAGCAGGCTATCGTGGCGCACGGGCGCTGGTATGAGCGCAATGCGGTCCCCGAACTGGAGCGCGCCTTTCGCTGGGTGATGTGAGATGAAGCTATGAAATCCGCAGTCCTCGTTTTTCCCGGCATCAATCGCGAGCGCGATATGGCGCGCACGCTCAAGCTCGTCTCGGGCGTCGAGCCGGCGATGGTCTGGCACGCCGACACGCAATTGCCGGCGGGTACCGATCTTGTCGTCGTGCCGGGCGGGTTCTCTTACGGCGACTATCTGCGCTGCGGCGCCATCGCGGCGCGCGCGCCGATCATGGACGCGGTGCGGGCGCATGCGGCTAAGGGCGGTCTCGTGCTCGGCGTCTGCAACGGTTTCCAGATCTTGTGCGAGTCCGGTCTGTTGCCGGGCGTCTTGATGCGCAATTCGAAACTAAAATTCATCTGCCATGACGTGCATCTGCGGGTCGAGCGTTCGGACACGCCGTTCACGCGCGGCTACAATGCCGGGCAGGTGATCCGCGTACCGGTGGCGCATGGCGAGGGCAATTACGTCGCCGACGAAGACACCATCAAGGCGATCGAGAGCGAAGGCCGCGTCATCTTCCGCTACTGTTCGGCCGACGGCACGCTGGGCGATCCGTATAATGTCAACGGCGCGATCAACGCGATCGCCGGCATCGTCAACGAGCGCGGCAATGTCGCCGGCATGATGCCGCATCCGGAAAACCACGTTGAAAGCATCATCGGCTCGACCGACGGGCGTGGGCTTTTCGCTGGCCTGGTGCAGCAGTTCGGCAAGGCAGCGTAATCCGGTTCGTGCCGTAATGGCGGGATGACTGTTTCCCGCAAGCTGCCGCCGGTTACCACACCAAGTTTTTGCTGCGCCCCGATGCCAGGACGCTCGCTGCGGTTTCTGCCGTGCGCTATATTCGGCGTCGCTATCAACAACAATCTTCAACAACAATCTGACGGAGGAAATGCGATGCGTGTGTTGGCGTCTTTGTTCCTCGCCTTTTTCATTTCGGTCGCAGCATCGGCTGCGTCTCTTGCTCAGATCCCGACCAATCTCGTCACGGAAGAATTCATGGTGCCGACAAAGGACGACGGCATCTCGCTCTATATCCGCAACAAGCGCCCGAAGGACATGACGCAATTCAGTCCGGCGCGCACGGTGCTGTTCGTGCATGGCGCGACCTATCCGTCGGAAGTCGCCTTCGATCTGCAAGTCGGCGGCATGTCATGGATGGACTATATCGCGAGCCGTGGCTTCGATGTGTATCTGCTCGACCTTCGCGGCTATGGCCGCTCGTCGCGTCCGAAGGAAATGGATCAGCCGGCGGACGCCAACGGTCCGATCGTGGATACGAAGGTTGCGATCGGCGATATCGCGACAGGCGTCGATTTCATTTTGCAGCGGCGGAAGATTCCGCGCCTTAACCTGATCGGCTGGTCGTGGGGCACGACGACGACCGCGGGCTACACGGCGGACAATCCGGGAAAGGTCCGGCATCTCGCCTTGTACGCGCCGGTCTGGATCGGGCAGCCCGCGCGCACCGAGCGCACCAAGCTCGGCGCCTACCGCACGGTGCAGAAGCCGGCGGCCTATGACCGCTGGGTGCGTGGCGTTCCCGAGGACAGGAAGGCCGACCTGATCCCCGCCGGCTGGTTCGACGCCTGGTGGACCGCGACCGCGGCCTCCGATCCGGTCGGCGCGGCGCAGAACCCGCCGGTGCTGCGCGCTCCAAACGGTGTCATGGAGGATATTCAGAACGGCTGGCTGATGGGCAAGACATTCTACGATCCCGCGCGCATTACCGTGCCGACCATTGTGGTGCTGGCGGAATGGGACCAGGACACCCCGCCATATATGGCTCAGACATTATTCCCATTGCTCAAGAATGCGCCGCAGAAGCGCCTCGTGATGATCGGCGAGGGCACGCACACCGTCATTCTGGAAAAGAACCGGATGGCACTGTTCACGGCCGTCCAGTCCTTCTTCGAGGAAGGAGAGCCAACGCAGTAGCGGCGGTTCCGCCGGATTCCTGTGCTTTGGACGCCCCGCCGCTTGCGCCGCGGGGGCAACTATCTCTATGTCGGGGGATGCCCGGGCAGACCATTTGCCCGGGCATCCCTGTTGTGGCACTGGCTGGACGAATGCGGAACGAGCCCAAAATCACCCCCGAACTCGTCGCCGAACACGGCCTCAAGCCCGACGAATATCAGCGTCTCCTTGACCTGATCGGCCGCGAGCCGACGCTGACCGAGCTCGGCATCTTCTCGGCGATGTGGAACGAGCATTGCTCCTACAAGTCCTCGAAGGTGCATCTGCGCGGCTTGCCGACGCAGGCGCCGTGGGTGATCCAGGGGCCGGGCGAGAATGCCGGCGTGATCGATATCGGCGATGGCCTCGCGGTGGTCTTCAAGATGGAGAGCCACAACCACCCGAGCTATATCGAGCCGTATCAGGGTGCGACCACCGGCGTCGGCGGCATCCTGCGCGACGTGTTCACCATGGGCGCGCGGCCGATCGCCTGCCTGAATGCAATTTTCTTCGGTGATCCGAAGCACCCGAAGACCCGGCATCTGGTGTCCGGCGTCGTCGCCGGCATCGGCGGCTATGGCAATTCCTTCGGCGTGCCGACGGTCGGCGGGCAGACCCGCTTCCACACCCGCTATGACGGCAACAACCTCGTCAATGCGATGGCGGTGGGCCTCGCGCGCACCGACGGCATTTTCTATGCGGCGGCCTCCGGCGTCGGCATGCCGATTGTCTATCTCGGCTCGAAGACCGGCCGCGACGGCATTCATGGCGCCTCGATGGCGTCGGCGGAATTCGGCGAGGATTCGGAGGAGAAGCGTCCGACTGTGCAGGTCGGCGATCCGTTCGCGGAAAAGCTGCTGCTCGAAGCCTGCCTTGAGATCATGGAAAAGGATTGCGTGATCGCGATCCAGGACATGGGCGCGGCGGGGCTGACATGCTCGGCGGTCGAGATGGGCGCCAAAGGCGATCTCGGTGTCACGCTCGATCTCGAGAAAGTGCCGACGCGCGAAGCCGGCATGAGCGGCTACGAGATGATGCTCTCGGAAAGCCAGGAGCGCATGCTCATGGTGCTCAGGCCCGAGAAGGAAAAGGAAGCCGAAGACATCTTCCGCAAATGGGGGCTGGATTTCGCCATCGTCGGCGAGACCACCCCGACCAAGCGCTTCCTCATTCGTCACCATGGCGAGACGCTGGCCGATCTACCGATCAAGGAGCTCGGCGACGAAGCGCCGGTCTATCATCGTCCGTTTGTCGAGACGCCGAAACAACCGGTGATCGACGCAAAGGATGTGAAGCATCCGCTCTCAGTCGCCGATGCGCTGATGAAGCTGATCGGCACGCCGGACCTGTGCTCCAAGCGCTGGGTGTGGGAGCAATATGACCACATCATCGGCGGCAACACCGTGCAG
The DNA here is from genome assembly GCF_002119765.1 of Pseudorhodoplanes sinuspersici. Classification (NCBI taxonomy): domain Bacteria; kingdom Pseudomonadati; phylum Pseudomonadota; class Alphaproteobacteria; order Hyphomicrobiales; genus Pseudorhodoplanes; species Pseudorhodoplanes sinuspersici. The sequence continues at coordinate 5,435,351 of NZ_CP021112.1, read as the reverse complement.
CGGCCGGGCGGCGATGCCGCGGTGGTGCGGGTGGAGGAGGGGCCGAAGGGCCTCGCCATGACCACCGATGTGACGCCGCGCTATTGCGAGGCCGATCCTTTCGAAGGCGGCAAGCAGGCGGTGGCCGAAGCCTACCGCAATCTCTCCGCCGTTGGCGCATTGCCGCTCGCGGTGACCGACAACCTCAATTTCGGCAATCCGGAACGGCCCGAGATCATGGGGCAGTTGGTCGGTTGCGTGCGCGGGATCGGCGCGGCCTGCAAGGCGCTGGATTTCCCGGTCGTGTCCGGCAACGTCTCGCTCTACAACGAGACCAACGGCCGCGCGATCCTGCCGACGCCGACGATCGGCGGGGTCGGTGTGCTCAACGATTTTACGAAGTCGATGAGCTTGGGATTCAAAAACGACGGCGACGCGATTCTTCTGATTGGAGAAAAGCCGTCCTGGCTCGGCCAGTCGGTCTATCTGCGCGATATCTGCGGCCGGGAAGAGGGCGCGCCGCCGCCCGTTGATCTGGAACTTGAGAAGCGGCATGGCGCGTTCGTGCGAAAACTGATTCTCGATGGGCAAGTGACTGCATCGCATGACCTTTCCGATGGCGGCCTTGCGGTGGCGATCGCCGAAATGGCAATGGCGGGCAATCGCGGCGCTGTTCTCGACAAAGCGCCCGATGGCGTGGACGCGCATGGCTATTGGTTCGGCGAGGACCAGGCGCGCTATGTGGTGACGGCGAAGCCGGATCAGGTCGGGGCCCTTGTCGAAGCGGCGGGCGTGGCCGGTATTTCGATTGCGAAAATCGGCACCGTCGGAGGCAATGCGGTGGCGATCGGCGGCGAGAAGCCGCTGGCCGTCGCCGACCTCTCGCAGCGGTTTGAAGCGTGGCTGCCCGGTTACATGGCAGACACGATCGAGCATTGACCGCTGGTCCCCACTGTCGCGGGGACGAGCGGCTCAAAAGCTAATTCCCCGCCTTCGCCATCGCCGCCTTGCAGCCCGGTGACAGCGCCGGGCCGTTGTCGGCGAGGCACTTGACGGCGCGGCCGCCGCCGATCTGGGTGCCTTTGCAGAGCACGCGATAATCGGTGGCGCAGAAGCGGCGGATCATGACGGCTTCGCCGAGGGTCGGCTGGCGCTTGGGCGCAGCGGCCGGTGGTGAAACGGCGGCGGGTGCTGCGGGAGCCGCCGGAGGCGGGGCTGCCGGGCGGACAGGAGCGGCGGCCGCCTTCGGCGCCGGGACCGGTTTGGCCGCGGGCTTTGCTGGTGATGGCGCGACGGGTGCTGCGGCGGCCGGTGCGGGCTTTTCGGCTGGTGCGGCTGCGGTAGGTGCAGCGGCCGGTGTCGGTGCGGGCTGCGGCTTGGCCTCAACCGGTGCCGCCGCTGGCTTGGGGGTGGCTGGCTTGGGAGCAGCTGCAGCGGACACGGCCTCGATGGCGCTCTTGCAGCCACCGGACAGTTTCGCCTTGTTCTGTTCGAGACACATGAAGGCCTCGCGGCCTCCGCGCGGCACACCCGAACAATTGGCCAGGAAATCGGAACGGCAATTGGAGCGAATGGCATCCTGCTGAGCGGGGGTGACCGATTGCGCCTGCGCCGTCGCGGATAATGCCATCAGGGCCGCGCCGGCAAGTGTGCGCGCCAAAACCATTCGCATCGTTATCATTGCTTCTCCTTCAATGACTTGCTTTCGCAATGTGTTGGGGTTTGAAACTATTTAAGGCGTTTGACGGCGTCATCGATCAGACTGACATCGGAATGCGTCTTCACGTCGGTATCGGCCTTGACGAAGCCGAGCTCCTTGATCAGCGCGACGTTCTTCTGCAGCGCTTCGAGATTGGGCCGCATATCGGGATCGCGGTAATAGTCGCGCTTGGTGAAAGCCCAGTCGAACCGCTCCGGCGGCTGCTTGGTCAGGCGCCCGGCAATCGCTGCAACCTCATTGTGATTGGCCGGATCGGAAAACCAGCGCACGATGCGCAGCGTGTCTTCCATGAAATCGACCATCGCCGCGCGGTTCTTGTCGATGAAGGATTGCCGCGCGCACCAGATGAGAAGTTGCGTCACGCCGCCGATATCGCGATTGACGAAGAGCGGCCGCGCGATGCGCCGCAATTCGGGATCGAAGGCGAAGGGCGGCACGGTCGGGATGAGATCGGCTTTCTTTTCCGCGAGCATGGCGCGCATGGTCGGCAGCGGCGCTTCCAGCATCACATAGTCGCGCTTATCCTCAAGGCCGTGCCGCCGCAGCATCGTGCGCATTGCGACGTCAACGGCCGCACCGGCCGCCACCGTGCCGACGACCTTGCCCTTCAGGTCTTCGATCTTTTTGATCGGGCCGTCGGTCAGGACCATGTATTCCTGCGAATAATAGCCGGGCACGCCATCCTGCAATTCGTCGGCAATGACCCGCAGATCGCTGAGGCCAGCATTTTGAATGGCGATCGGCAGCGTCGAATAGGCGAGGCTGGCAATCTCGAGCTCGTTGTTGGCGAGCGCCGTGATCATTTGCGGCGTGCCGACATAGCGCGTCGGTTCGAGCACGTAGGATTTGCCGAGGTGCCGCGCGAGGTCCTTCTTCTCCAAGAGCAGCGACGCCCAGTTGGAGACCGGTGCGATCCAGGCGACGCGAATCTTCACAGGCTGTTGCGCGAAGGTCGGTCCGGCCCAAAGCAGACATGCTGCGGCAAGGGTTGCCGGCAGCCATTTCAAGATCCGCATGACGGGCCCCCCTGACCGGTGTCCTACGCTTTAGGCACGCTATCCATCGGCGGCAGAAACTTCACATCAACTCGCTGTTAGCGGCGCGAAACCAGGGCCTTTTTGCATTCGCTGGTCAACGAGGCCTGTTGCCCGGCCAGACAGGTCAGGACGCGGCCCTGTCCATAGGGGACACCCTGACACAACAACGATTGATCCTCCCGACAATAGCGGTTGACGAAGCGGGCTTCCTGGGTTGGCCGCAGCTTCGTCACAGGTGCCATCTTCAGCGGCTCTGCCGGTGCGGAAGCAGGCTCCACGCGGTCGGTGGATACGCGCCGCGGCTCTTCGGCGGTGCCGGCGGGCGCGGTGATTTTTGCCGGAGCCGCGACCGGCTGGACGGCCGGGTTGCCCGCGCGGGTGAGGGCCGCCTGACAGGCCGGCGAGTGAACCGCGAAGTTGCGCTTCAGGCATTGTACCGAATCCGCGCTGCCCGGGACCACGCCGGCACAGGTCGACCTGATTTCTGCCCCGCAGGCCGATCGGACTTCGCCGAACGGTGCATTCGGCGATGTACTCACGGCGGGTGCAGGCTGAGATTTCTGAACACGCGGTGGCGAGGACTTCTGTGGCCGCGGCGCCGGCTGCGACCGCTGTTGCGGTGGCGGCATCTGTTGCTGCGGCGGGGGCGGCGGCGGGGGTTTGAAAAGGTCAAAGATATTCTGTGCCAGGGCAGGGCCGGTGCTCAGCACCAGCATCACCAGTGTCGCGAAACCGATGGCTCGGCCGATGAGCCGGCCCTGCGATCCGATGTCAAAAACCACGCTTCCCCGCCCTGTCTTTTTCCAAGGTTGTGGAAGCATAATCGTTCGGAGCTCCCGCGTCAGCAGTTTGCGGTGAACACATTTGTCAGGCACGGGAAATCACCATATTTCTAATGCAAGCGATCTTGTGGTCCGGCAGAGGCCGGGCTGCGATACCGATGTGAGGAGTTGACCATGCCGATGGACGCCGCCGAGATCGAGCGGCTGATCAAGACCAACATCCCCGATGCGCAGGTGTCGATCCGCGACCTTGCCGGGGACGGGGACCATTATGCGGCGACGGTGCTCGCGGAAAGCTTCCGCGGCAAGTCGCGCGTTCAGCAACACCAGCTCGTCTACAAGGCCTTGCAGGGCCAGATGGGTGGTGCACTGCACGCACTGGCGCTGCAGACGGGCGTCCCTGAAGGGTAAATCTCAAGTCCCGATCTAGCTGTGATGTTGTGAGTGCAGGCGTTCGGCTATACACGCTGGAGCATGATGTTATCCGAAAACTGCTTCGCACTTTTCGGCATCATGCTCTAGCATTGTCAGGCCGGCGTTTCCCCACAACAGGACCAGGGACATGAAGTCGCTATGGATCGCGTTGGCCTTTCTTTTCATTGCAGCGCCAATGGCTAGTGCGCAGCTCTCGCCGAACGGCGTCAAGACATTAGCGCCCGAAGGTGCGATCAAACCGACCGGCACCTGGAACCTCGGCACCCGTGCGGGTGATTTCGTCTTCATCGCCGGGATGCGCGGCATCGATCCGGCCACCAATAATCTCGTTGCCGGCGACGAAGCGCGGGTGAAGCAAGCCTTCGTCAATATGGAATTGATCGCCAAGAGCGAGGGTGCGAGCCTTCGCGATGCGGTCCGGCTCGTCGTCTATGTCACCGATATGTACCGGTTCCGTCCGATCGTGAACAAGGTTCAGGCCGATCTGTGGGGACAGGGGCCATACCCGCCGCGGACCATCATCGAGGTCGACCGGCTCAACCAGGACGACATCGTGGAGGTGGAGGGGACCTTCTACGCCCCTGTGAAAAAGTGACGGAATTCCGCAAAAGAAGTGATTGGCGGGGCAGAGTGGCGGGGAGCCCCGGTGTTGCACCGCGGCCGGGCTACCTATATTCCCGATCAGGAACAGGCTGCAGACGGCCAGATATCACCAGGATCGAATTCTAATGAGCATCAACCAGTTCATCGATAATGAGGTGAAGGGCAATGACGTCGTGCTCTTCATGAAGGGCACCCCGCAATTTCCGCAATGCGGCTTTTCCGGCCAGGTCGTCCAGATCCTGGATTACCTCCAGGTCCCCTATAAGGGCATCAACGTGCTGGAATCGGGCGATCTGCGCGAGGGCATCAAGACCTATTCGCAGTGGCCGACCATTCCCCAGCTCTACGTGAAGGGCGAGTTCGTCGGCGGTTGCGACATCATCCGCGAGATGTTCCAGGCCGGCGAATTGCAGAGCCTGATGCTGGAAAAGGGCCTCGCCGTACAGGGCAAGGCGCTGGCCTAGGCTCTTGGGCCGTTAGCCAGAGACGACGCGCAGCTTCGGCTGCGCGGGCGTTCGGGCAATGACGGGGACCGCTCCGGCCGCGGTTTCGTGCGTCAGATGCCGGAATTGCCCGATATCGGCCGGGACGCCGAGCAGATAGCCTTGCACTTCGTCACACGATTCAGCGGACAGGAAATCCAGTTCGCTGGCTGTCTCGACGCCCTCCGCCAGAACCGGCAAGCCGAGACCCCGGCCAAGACCCAGCACCGCCCGGACGATCGTGGCGGCCTGTTCGTTCACGTCGACGGACTTGATGAAAGTGCCGTCGATCTTGATTTTGTCGAACGGGAATGCGCGCAAATTGGACAGCGACGAATAGCCGGTACCGAAATCGTCCATCGCGATCCGGACCCCCAACGCCTTTAGCTGACGCAACGTTGCGAGTGCGCGATCGAAGTCGCGCACAAGCGCGGTTTCGGTGATTTCAAGTTCAAGCCGTTGTGCGGGCATGCCGGTCTGGAACAGGATTTCGTGCAGCAGCGATGCGAAATTCGCGGTGTGAAGCTGGACAGCGGAGACATTCACGGCAACGGCGAGGTCCGAATTCCAGCTGACCGCTTCACGGCACGCTGTCTGCAAGACCCATTCGCCGATCTGCAGGATCGCGCCGCTTTCCTCGGCAATCGGAATGAACACATTTGGCGATATCGCGCCGCGCGTCGCGTGTTGCCAGCGAAGCAAGGCTTCGAAGCCCGTGGTTTTGCCGGTCTTGATGTCCTGTTGCGGCTGGTAGACGAGACTCAGCTCGCGGCGCGAAATTGCATGCCGCAAATCGTGCTCGATGAGCCGGCGATCGCGCACCTCAGCGCCCATCGTCGCTTCAAAAAAGCGATAGGTGCCACGCCCCTCCATCTTTGCGCGATAGAGCGCCGTGTCCGCATGGCTCAGCAGAGCCTCGCGGTCTGTCCCGTCGCTCGGACAGATCGCGATGCCAATGCTGGTCGAAACCAGCGTGGCCGTCGCCGACGTCTCGTTCTGCTTGCGCAGAACCTCCAGAATATTCTCCGCGATCCGCCCGGCAACACCAGGATTGGCGAGCTCCGGCAGGACGATTGCGAATTCGTCGCCGCCGAGCCGGGCCATCATCTGGTTGGGCGCCAGGATGCCACTCACGGATTTCGCGACGGCTTGCAGCAAGGCGTCGCCGGCCGCGTGTCCGAACAGATCGTTGACCTCTTTGAAGCGATCGAGATCGAGACACAGCACGGCGAGCGGATGCTTGTTGGCGAGCGCCGATTCGATCTCCTGATCGAGCTTCTTGTTGAAACTTGAGCGATTGGGTAGACCGCTGAGCGCATCGTGATGCGCCAGAAAGCGAATGTGCTGTTCGGCCTTCTTGCGCGCGCGCAGATCACGCACGGCGATGGCCTGATGCGGTTTGCCGGCGAAATCGACCGGCCGCAGAATAAGTTCGACCGGCACAGCAGAACCGTCACTGTGGCGCAGTTCGGCTTCGATCGGCTGGTTCGACCGGCCGAGCAATTTGAACCGGGTCGCCTCATCGGGGAAACAGGATTCAAGTTTTGCTCCGGCCATTTTGTCGGCGCTCGTCCCGGCCAGGGCGGCGAAGCTATTGTTGACGGTCATGATGCGATCGCCGTCGCAAACGAGAAGTCCTTCCACCGCGGCATTGGCGAGGCCACGCATGCGATCGGCCTCGACTTCTGTGCGGCGGCGGTCGCGGATGTCGAGCGCAAGTCCCGCCAGAGCCAGCAGGATGATGGCGAAGCTGGCCAGAGCAACGGCGATCGCAAGCCAGCTTGGCGGCAACGCCCATTCTGAAACATGAATGGAGGGGTCGGGCACAATCGCGGCTGCGCCCATGGCGGTGAAATGATGACTACAGATCGCCACGGTCAGCAGCAGCGCGCCGAAAATTCGATATTTGATCGTATCGCCGTGCAGTCCGACCGCGAGAGCCGCAGCGCCAAGCAGGGTGCCCAGCGCAATGGAGACGGCCACAAGAACCGGATTCCAGATGATCCATCCGGCAATTTCGAACGCAGCCATGCCGGTATAGTGCATGACGGCAATGCCACCGCCGACGATGGCGCCGCCAAGCCAGGCAGTGCCGGGCAAGGCCTTTGAAGTCGCAACAGCCAAGCCGACGCCGGTGAGGATGATGGCCGCGACGAGTGAAAGCGCCGTCAGTCCGACATTGTAGCCGCTCGGAATGCCCGGCGAGAAAGCCAGCATGGCGATGAAATGCGTTGCCCAGATGCCGAAACCGGTCGCGGTCGCCGCCACGGTGAGCCACAGAAACCGCAGATGGCCGGTCGATTTGCAGACATGATGCAGCAAGGTGATGGCGGTGAAAGATGCGAGCGCGCAGATGGCACCGGCAAGAACAACGAGCCGCAGGTCGTGCTCGTTCACGATGCAGTTGTACACGGTCAGCATGGTTCGCCTGGATGACGAGCCAGCTCATTGGCCCGGGAAGGGCGAACGTTAACGGTGTTTCGATACTCGAATCTTAATTAGAACTCCCGAAGAGTTCTTACCCGTCGTGTAACCTTAACCGAACGTACGGGCCAGCTCGAGTGAACGAACCAGCCCTGTGTGGCAAGTGCGCAAAGCAGGACGGGGAAAAAGCAAAAAGGCCGCTCGTGAGAGCGGCCTTTTGTATTCGCAAGATGTTGCGCCAGATCAGCGCGAATAGAATTCGACCACGAGGTTCGGTTCCATCTGCACCGGGTAGGGGACGTCGGTCAGGGTCGGAACGCGCAGGAATTTTGCGGTCTTCTTGCCGTGATCGGCTTCGATATATTCGGGCACATCGCGCTCGCCGAGCGACACGGCTTCGAGCACCAGCGCCATTTCCTTCGACTTGTCCTTCACCTCGATCACATCGCCGACCTTGACCTGATAGCTCGGGATGTTCACGCGGCGGCCGTTTACCTTGATATGGCCGTGGTTCACGAACTGGCGGGCGGCGAAGATCGTCGGCACGAACTTGGCGCGGTACACGACCGCGTCGAGACGGCGCTCCAGGAGGCCGATCAGGTTGGCGCCCGAGTCGCCGCGCAGCCGGATCGCTTCGGTATAGATCGCGCGGAACTGCTTTTCGGAGATATCGCCGTAATAGCCCTTCAGCTTCTGCTTGGCGCGGAGCTGAACGCCGTAATCGGACAGCTTGCCCTTGCGGCGCTGGCCGTGCTGGCCGGGGCCATATTCACGCCGGTTGACCGGGCTCTTGGGCCGGCCCCAGACGTTTTCGCCCATGCGGCGGTCGAGTTTGTACTTTGCTTCACTGCGCTTGGTCATCGCGTCCTCTTGAAATTGACCGAAAGTGTGAGGAAACGCGCCCTCCTCTGTATCGGGGAATAGTCCCGGTACTGACAGGATCCTTGGCCAAAGCGGATGGCCGGAACCACGGGTCGCGAAACGCCAAGCGGGCCGCAGGGGCCCGCCGGACGGCCGTCTTCTATGGGCAAAACGGGAATGTGTCAAACCGGGCGGCAAACAAAAGTCGTGCCAAACGGCAGCAGCTTGCGCCAATCCCGCCTGGGCCGAAGGCGCCCCGGCCTTGTGTCATCTTGGTGTCATTTCCGTGTCATCCGGCGTTCCTATCGGTCTGCCGCGTACAGGGGCACTAAACAAACTGATTGGGGCGTCGTTAGCGTTATGGGGAATTTGATGTGCGGCGTCAGCCGCATTGCGCTTGTTGCGTGTCTTGTTTCTTCGTCCGGTTCATTGCCAGTTCTTGCCGCGGATTTCACGGTCGTTTCAGGAACGACCGACAATACCGCCAAATCGATCACCGGGACCGAGACCGGCCTTGTCGAGGCGGGGGCGGTTCTGTCGGTCACGTCGACGGCTATCAGCTGGGCCGGGCCCTCGGCGGCGCCGGGCGTCACCATCGACAATTTCGGTACGATTCAGTCGGGCAACCGCGCGCTCGACACCGCCAACAGCAACACGCCACGCAATCTGACGCTCAACAACCACGCCGGTGCGCTGATCACATCCTTCGACGATGTCTTCAGGCTGAATGCCTCGATCGGCAACGGCGCGGTCACGATCAACAACGATGGCAGGCTCTCGTCCGACACCGGGCAGGTGTTCGATTTTGCTTCGAACACGTCGGCAACCGGACGGGTCGAGATCAACAACAACGCTGGCGGCGTGATTCAGGCGCTGGGCAATGACGCGATCCGCACCGGTCTCGGGACGGTGGAGATCAACAATAGCGGACTGATAGACGCCACCGCGTCGGCCAGCCGCGCGATCAATCTGAATACCGGCAATCTGGACAATGTCGTTTCGTTCCAGGTGTTCAACAAGGCCGGCGGCGTCATCCAGTCGCTCGACGACGCGATCCGCATCACCGGTTCGTCCGGCTTGGCGACGACGGCGGGCACGTTCCTCCTGGACAATGCCGGTACGATCCAGACACTGGGCGTGGGGTCCGGTCAGGCGCTCGATTGGCGCGACCTGAACTCGGCGAGTGCGACGGTCCACATCATCAACAGGGCGACCGGCCTGATCACTGCGGCGGATAACGACGCGGTCCGTCCCGGCCAGAACGCCGTGATCGAAAATGCCGGCCGTATCATCGCCTATGGCCAGACCCTGTCATCGAGCGCCGGCGGCGTGCGGTTCTCGGGTGACGCGATCGATTTCGGCGTGAATAGCGGCACGATCTATAACTATGCCGGCGGCCTGATTTCAGGCGCCAAGAGCGGTACGTCTTCCGATGTCGGCGGCGATATCACTGTCTACAACTATGCCGGTGCGACCATCATCGGCCGCAACGGTGCGGGCGTCGGATCTGGCTCGAACGCCACCGTCGTCAACTACGGTACGATCACCGGTGCAATCGATAATATTTCGACACGCAGCGACGGTGACGGCATCGACATCGATTTCGAAGGCCATATCACCAATTACGGTTTGATCCAGGGAACTGGCGCCAGAGGCGGCGATGCGGGCAACCGGCGCAACAACAGCGAAGGCATCGCCTTCGGCGGCGGCACGGTTCTGAACTATGGAACGATCAGCGGCGCCGGCGCCGGCATTGTTGCGAACAACGATTCCAATCCCGACAATTCGCGCAGCGGCGTTGCCGCAACGACGCTGACCAACTATGCTTCCGGATTGATTGTCGGCCAGAGCAGCTATGCCATCCGGTTCGAGAACAAGACCGGTACCGCGATCGACAACGACACGATCGTCAACTACGGCACGATCATCGGCAATGGTTCGATCCCTAACCCGAATGACACCGTCTATCTGATGGATGGCGTGACCGTCGATACGGCTTCTGCCGGCACGCTGAATGGCGTCACCTATACCGGCACCGGCTCGACTCGCTTCATTCGCGGCGATGGTTCGGCCATTCAGATGGGCGAGGGACAGGACGTTCTCACCAACCACGGCACGATCATCGGCAATACCGGCCGGGCCATCAATCTCGAAGGCGGCAACGATACGCTGAACATCATGGCCGGTTCGAAAATCGTCGGTCTGGTCGATGGCGGTGAAGCGACCGACACGCTGAATTACAACAAGGTCGGTCTGACGGAGAAGAAGCGCGCGGCGCTGCAAGCCGGCCAGACGGTGAATATCGCCGGCACGCTTTATACGAGCTTTGAAACGGTGAATGGGGCGGCCAGATCTTTTGCCTCCTTTGCGAATACGCAAGCGGGCCAGCAGGTCGGCAACATCATCGACAATGGTTCGACAAAGCACGGTGCGAGTTACGAGACGGTCGCCTTGCTCGACCGGGTTGCGACATCGAGCGATATCGGTGCCGCCCTCAATCAACTTTCGCCGACGGCGTATCAGGCGTTCGGCCGCATCGCCATCGATACCGCATTCCAGACCACCCACTTGCTGAACCAGCGGCTGGACAGCGTGCGGCGTGACGGATTGGGATTCACGGCCACGGGTCTTGATGTGGTGACCGCCATGTTCGATCGCGACAATGGCGGTATCGCCCAGGCCTTTGCCTCGGCTGGCCCCAATTCATCGGCGCACGCGGCCTTTGCGTCGCTGAATCGGAAGGGCGACGATACCCCGGCAATCCTGAAAGCGCCGGAGCGCCGCTTCGCCGGTGACAACGAATGGGGCCTGTTCATCAGCGGCAACGCGTTGTTCGCGCGCCAGGGCGCGACGCAGAATTCGCCGTCCAGCAAATACACGACGGCGGTGGTGACGGCTGGTATCGATCGTCTGGTGGCGCCCGATTTGATCGTCGGCTTCCTGGCCGGATTCGGCCGCACCAATGCCGATCTCGACCTGCTTGGCAGCACCAGCAAGATCACCAGCGTCATGCTCGGGGCTTACGGCACGTATTTCCGCGACAGCGGCTTTCTCAATGCCGCCTTTGTCTATGGCCACAACAGCTATGACAGCACGCGCATCGCCGTGGGCACGCCCAATGTCAGTTCCAATACCGGCAATCAGTTCGCCGCTCAGGCCAGCGTCGGCACGGATTTGAGATGGGGAGCTTTGGTGGTGACGCCGGAAGCCGGGCTGCAATACACCGCCGTCCAGGTGGGGGCGTTCACGGAGACCGGCGCCGCCGCATTGAGCATCGGTAAGGAGGATGTGGATTCGCTGCGCTCAAGCCTCGGCGTTCGCCTGCGGCAGGACTGGCGTGGCGGTTGGGGCGCATTCCAGCCCGAATTGCGCGCCGCATGGCAGCACGAATTCCTCGACGACCAGCAGAAGATAAGCGCGAGCTTTGCCGATGCAGCGCTGCCGGGATCTTTCGAGACCGTGACGGCCGGCATCGGTCGCGATTTCGGGATCGTCGGTGCGGGCTTTTCGGCCAGCATCGGTCAGCAATCATCGGTGTCGTTCAATTACGATTACAAGTTCGGCGGCGACGATTTCCACGCTCACCTGATCGCGGGGCGCTTCCGCTACGTCTTCTAGAGCCTTTTAGAAGCTGAAACCGAACCCTCGCAGCGCTGCTTGCAAGAGCGGCGCTGCAGGGCGCTTCGATGTGAGAAGAAAAATGCTAGGCACCGCGCCGGCAACGCTTTCTCCATGTCCGATCAACGCTACCACGCGCTTGGCGATGGCGGGGGCGGGATCCAGCCAGGTTACCGGCCAAGGGGCAACGCGATTGAAGCGTTCGAGCAGCAGCGGATAATGCGTGCAGGCGAGAACGATGGTGTCGGTGCGGGCGCCATCTTTCTCCAAAAAGCACGGCATGATCTCTTCAGCGATATCCTCGTCGTCGATGTCTTCACCGTTGAGTAAAGCTTCAGCAAGAACGGCGAGCCGCTTCGATCCGATCAGCGTGACGTCACAGCCCTGTCCGAAATCGCGGATCAGGGCCTTGGTGTATTCGCGCGCGACCGTCGCCTCGGTGCCAAGCACCGAGACCATACGCGTTTGCGATGCAGCGCAGGCCGGCTTGATCGCCGGCACGGTGCCGACGAACGGCACGGTGAAACGCGTTCGCAATTCGGCCAGCACGATCGTCGAGGCTGTATTGCAGGCGATGACGATCAGATCCGGACGATGTGTTTCGATTAGCCCCGCCATCACCGCAATGACGCGTGTCAGCAACTCGACTTCCGACAGCCGCCCATAGGGAAAGGCTTCATCGTCCGCCGCGTAAACGAAACGCGCGTCGGGCCGCAGCTTCACGATCTCGCGGTGGACGGTCAGCCCGCCGAGGCCGGAATCGAACACAAGGATGGTGGGAGATGCTGCGGTCATGTCGCGTCGCGCGTTGTTTGTCCGGTGCCTAGGTGCCAACCCGGAGCGGCGCGCCGAGTTTGCGCAACGTTGCCAGTACCGACAGCGCGACGATCCTGCCGGTCTTCGGATTATCGGACGGCACATTCTCGATCGCCAGGGTGAAGCGCGCCGAATCGGCGTCGACCTCGATGCTGTGGCAATTGCGGGTGACCGCCGGATCGGCCCAGATGTCGATCTGCGTGCGGTCGGGGCCAATGCCGGCGAGCGAGAGGGCCGCGGCGACATTGACGTTGGCCGGAAAGCCTGCGGCGGCCTCGCGCGCGCTGCCGGAAAAAACGCGCTTGGCCTCGGTCAGGCCATCCACGGAGATGCCGTTCTTCTCGAGATAGGGCGCGCCCTTCAGTCCGACCGGCGGCTTGCGGGTGGTCATGCGCACCGACTTGATCTCGCCTTCGGCCGCGGCGGCGACGGCATCGAGGCCAAGCAATGCGCCGGTCGGCACGATGATCGTGCCGCCCTTGGCTTTTGCCAGTTCGGTCAATTCCGGACGCGGCAGCAGAGCGCCGCAGCTCAGCACAATGACGGACTTGCCGGCTTCCAGCATCGGCCGGCAGATCTGTTCGAGCAGGGCGGCCGGCGCGCATTCGACCGCGACATCGGCATGGGCCGGAAAATCCTTCAGATCGACGATCGGGGCTTTAATGCCCTGGCTGTCCAGCCAGGCCTGCGCTTTGGCCTTGTCGCCGGCTGCGACGCAGGCCAGCGACAGGCCGGGAACCCCGTCGGTCAATTTGCGTGCTAGCGTCCGCCCGATAGCCCCAAGGCCGGCAATCGCGATCCGAATATCCGCCATTTTTAACAAATCTCCTTTGCAGGGCGGTGGTTTACGTGTGCGGCGGTTGGTTCACAAGTCTAGCTTGACCGGGCCAGCACGGCAGGCAAAGTGGGCGGGAAATGAGGGAGAAATGCTCAATGTATAAAACAAAACTGCTGGCTGCTCTGGCTGGCGTGCTGATGTTTGCGGGTGCGGCCTCGGCGCAGGACTATCCGAACCGGCCAATGACCATGATCATTCCGTTCGCGGCGGGCGGACCGACCGACGTGCTCGGCCGGGTGCTGGCGCAGCGGATGAGCGAAATCCTTGGTCAGCAGGTGGTGGTCGAAAATGTCGGCGGCGCCGGCGGCCAGACCGGCTCTAAACGTGCGGCCGACGCCAAGCCCGACGGCTACACCTTCCTGCTTGGCACGGTCGGCACGCATGCGCAGGGGCAAACGCTCTACAAGAAGCCGCAATACAATTCGCTGACCGATTTCACACCGGTGGCGCTGATTGCCGAGGTGCCGATCGCGATCACGGCGCGCAAGGACCTGCCAGTGAATGGTCTGAAGGAATTCATCGAGCATGCCAAAAAGAACAAGGACAAGATGACCTATGGGTCGGCCGGTGCGGGCTCGGCGACGCATCTGGGCTGCGTGGTCGCCAATATGGCCATGGGCACCGACATCGTGCATGTGCCTTACAAAGGCACGGGTCCGGCGATGCAGGATCTGCAGGGCGGCCGCATTGATTTCCTGTGCGAAATCATTTCCACGGCCAAGCCGCATATCGACAGCGGCGCGGTCAAGGCGATCGCGATCATGACCAAGGAGCGCTCGCCGGCCCTGCCCAATCTGCCGACTGCGGCCGAGCAGGGCCTGCCGATGGAAGCCTATACCTGGAACGCGCTGTTCCTGCCGAAGGATACGCCGGCGCCAATCGTGAAGAAGCTAGCCGACGGCGCGAACCAGGCGATGGATACGCCAGCAGTGAAAGAGCGGTTGGCAGGTTTGGGCGCGGTGGTCGTTACACCTGATCGCCGCACGCCTGACTATCTCGGCAAGTTCCTGAAGAGCGAAATCGAGAAATGGGCCGTACCGATCAAGCAGAGCGGCGCGCAACTTGATTAAGCTGCCGCGATCGTCGTTCGATCGCGTGACATGAATGCGGCGGCGGGTCATGAGCCTGCCGCCGTTGACCGTTACAGGGTTTTCGCGGTGGTCGTGACGACCGCCGGAGAAAGCAGGGACAATGAGTTTAGGCCGGATACTTGTCGTCGAAGACGAGATTTTGATCCGCATGCTGGCGGTCGACATGCTGCTCGATCTCGGCCACGAGGCCGATGAGGCCGGCACCGCCAGCGAGGCGCTGGAAATGCTCAAGGCGCCGGGTGCCATTTATGGACTGGTGCTGCTGGATCTCGGTCTGCCGGACAAGCGCGGTGACGACCTTGTGCGGGAAATCCGGCACTCGCACGCCGATCTGCCGTTGCTGGTCGCCAGCGGCGAGGACCAGAGCGAAGTCAAAGCCCGCCTGCAGGAGTTTGCGCCGATCGGTTTTCTCGGCAAGCCTTACGATCTCGACGGCATGAAAGCGAATATCGACCGCCTGACGGCGAGTGGAGTTTAAGCCACGCCGGTCAGCGTCGCCAGCACGACCAACGTGGCCAGTGTCGCCGTGAACAATGTGCCGGCGACGGCCAGTGTGAGATGGCGGTCGTCCTGCTGAGCGAAAAGCGGTTTTGAGAGCGGCAGCATGACGGATCCCGTTCCGATCAGATTGATCTTTATGAATCGCGATTCTGCCCCCTGAAGGCGAGTCATTTATCTTCTGACAGCGTCTTGACTCGCCATGTGCGACTCGCGGCCAGCGGTTCGTAATCGGTATGGGGATCGACGCCAAGGCGGCCGCCAATTAACAAGGCGGGCTGCCAATTAAAATTTGTGCAGGCAACACGTCCGAAAGCTGTGACGGAACCGTTTTCCTGCGCCAGCGTTAAACCGTGTCATTCACGTCAAGCGTTCAATCCAGCATTGCATGGTCACACGGAGGCGATGATGCGAAGCATCCTTGCATGTGTTGGTATCGCGATGCTGACCAATCCGGTGCTCGCCCAACAATCGCTCGACACCCAGACCGTCGTTGTTGGTCCTTGGACGATTGCGACAACCTACAAGGCCGACAAGTTCGAGAATTGCACGATGACACGAACGGCTACCGGCTTGGGCATCGCATTCGTGCGTAATCCTGACGGGCTGCTGCTGTCCATCGATTCGCCGAAGTGGAAGCTCGATCGCGGCAAGGCCTATTCGGTCAAGCTCGCGGCAGGGTCTCAATCCGTCGATGCAAAAGCATTGGCGGAATCGAAATCCGTCACCATCGCGCTGGCCGATCGCCCGTTCAATGAGCGGCTGCGGATGGCCAATGCGCTTGAGGTGCGGGGAGAAGGCGCGACACTGCGATTGCCGTTGGATGGAAGTGCTGTAGGACTTGAACGTCTCGATCAGTGTTTCGACAAAAATTCCAAGGAAGGGCCGGAGACCAATCCATTTGTTGCTCCGGGCAGACGACCCTAACGTCGAGCGTGATCACCCGGCAGACGTGTTGCTCCCTGCAACAATATCTGCAATCTCCTCATCGGAAAATCCCGCGTCCCGCAGCACGTCTTTCGTATGTTCGCCAAGCGGCGGCGCAAGGTTGCGGATCGATGGCGAGGAGCCCGACCATGAGCCCGGCACCTGCGTGACGCGCAGGCGCCCCTCGGTCGGATGATCGATGAAGCGGAAGAAGCCGGATTCGGTGAGATGCGGATCGTCGAGCAGGCTCGCGATGTTGTTCAGCGGAGTGACGGGAATATCCGCGGCATCGAGCAAGGCCACCCAGTCGGCGGTGGTGCGGGTTTTCAAAGTGTCGGCGACGAATTGGTAGACCTCATCGATATGCGCGGCGCGATTGCCGTGCGTTGCGAAGCGCTCGTCCTGCAGCAAGTATTCGCGATCGATGGCGCGGAAGAAATTCTTCCAGTGCGTGTCGGTGTAAACGAGCGCGCAGACATGTCCGTCCGCCGTCGCATAGGGACGGCGATGTTTCGACACGAGCCGCGGATAGTATTGCGGGCCTTCCGGCGGATCGAAGGTCAGGCCGGCAAGATGATCTCCGAGCAGATATTCGGCGAAGACTTCGAACATCGGAATTTCGATCGCCTGGCCTTCACCGGTCCGCTCGCGATGAAAGAGCGCGGCAGAAATCGCGTTGGCCAGATAAAGGCCGACGGTGCGGTCGGCGATGGCGGTCGGCATGTAATGCGGTTCGCCGCCCCAGGCATCGCGCGAGATCGCGGCGATGCCGGTCAGCCCCTGGATGAGATCGTCGTAAGCGGGCTTGCCGGCATAGCGTCCGCCGGCGCCATAGCCGGTGGCGCTGGCATAGACGATGCGTGGATTGACGGCGCGAATGTCCTCATAGCCAAGGCCGAGCCGCGCCATCGCCGCCGGCCGCACATTGCTGACGAACACGTCGGCGGTGGCCGCGAGCTTGCGCAAGGCATCGCGTGCCTTCGGCTGTTTCAGGTCGAGCGCGATGCTGCGCTTGTTGCGATTGAGGTTGAGATAGATGTGGCCCATGCCCGGATGTCGCATGGGGCCGACATGGCGCATGATGTCGCCCGACGGCGCTTCTACCTTGATCACGTCGGCGCCGAAATCGGCGAGGATCTGCGTCGCGTAGGGGCCGAGGATGACGCTGGTCAGATCGAGGATGCGGATGCCGGCGAGGGGGCCGGTATTCTTGCTTTCGGTCATGCCGCCAGCATTAGCGCGATTGAAGTGAACGCTGCAATCCACGCCGCTGCGCTACTTGCGCCGCGCGACTTCCAGCGAACGGCCACCGGCATAGATTGCGATCATATAGCCGTCATCGGTCAGCGCATAGATGATGGGCGTGGCGCTGCCCCAATCGACCGTGATCAGGTTGCCATCGCGTGTCCCGGTGCCGCGGAAAACCGTGCCGCGGACATTCCAGGTGAACAGGAAGTTGCCGCCGTCGCGTGTGATGGTGAGTGAGCCGGTATAGGAATTGCCACGATCCTTGCCGACAACGTTGTAGCGTCCTTGCGGCGATGGCATCGGCCGGGCGGCCGCCCGCGCTGCGCGTTCGAGCTTGTCGGTCGCCGTGCCGTCCGCCCATTCCCCCTCGATTTTTTCGCCGCCTGGAAACGTATAAACGATGCGCTGGTTGTCGCTCAACTCCACGACCAGCATGCGGCCGGCCCAGCGACCGAACCCTTCATAGACCTTGCCGCCGACCCACCAAGTGAATCTGAGTTGATCCTCAGCCGGTGTGATCGCGGTCATACCGGTATAAGCTGTGCCGTCGGGGTAGGTACCGGTCGAGCGATAGACGCCGGCCAGCGAGGGCATTTTCTGCGCATCCGCTTCAAAGGAATCCAGTGGTGAAGCTTTCGGCGTCGGTGCCAGCGCGGCAGTCTTCGGGCCGGCCGGACGAAAGATGAAATCGCCGAAGAACGAGGACGAAAGCCAGGGCGTCTGCTCGCCTTTGGTTTCGGTGTAAACGCCTTTGAGCGTGCGCTTGAATGTATCTTCGATCGACAGCTCCGGTGTACCGATCGCCTGCACCAGATGTTTGGTATAGGGGCTGTTGCGTCCGGAGCCATCGAGCGCGACTGCGCCAGGCGACGTCGAAAACGACACGAACAAACTGGAGCCACTATCGATCCGTGACAGGCCCCGTGTGCCGCCGTCGGCTGGAAATGGATTGTCGCGGCAGGCATCGAGGATGACGATACTGAGTTCGTTGCGGCCCTTGGCCATCGCGTCGACGGCTTCAGCCGCGCTGATACCAACACGCTGGAAATCCTCCGCGGCTGTGATATCTGCGTCGATGGGCAAGAGATAGTTTTCGCCGCCAAATTGGACGCCATGACCGGCGAAATAAAACAGGCCCACGCCGCCTTTCGACTTCAGGCGCGTGCCAAATCTCGCGATCGCGTCCTGCATGTCGCGCCGGCGGGCATCGAGTCTCAGGTCGACATCAAATCCTGCATTGCGCAAAGCGTCCGCGATGTCCGAGGCATCGTTTCTGGGATTGGCGAGAGCTGCCTTCGGATAGGCGCCGTTGCCGATGACAAGCGCGGTGCGCGCCGTAGCAACCTGCGTCAGCGCCACCAGAGTGAAAAGAATTGCGGCGATGACGCAGCCAAATTCTTGAACTTTGAAATTCGTCATTGCGTCCACCCTGATCGAAGCAGAGCACCGCACGGGAAAAGGCAGAACAAGCCGCCCATTATATAAAAAACAGAGAACCAGCACCAGTCGGGTATTTCGGACCGCCCTTCGGTCGACGGCGTCTCAGACGGATGCCGCTGTGCAAGCTATGCCGTAGCGCATAATCGCGGGTGTCCAATTTTACACGCGGCGTCTATAGGCACTCGTCGGTCGGTGACCATCAAACCTGAATGCGCATCAACCCAATGCGGATTCGCGGACAGGCGCCCCGTGGGTCTGCGGTATTTTATCCGCATAAGCCTTCACGAAATCCGACATCGGCGCGTTATGTCCGGCCGGCGGGTCCATCGCGTGGTCGGTGTAAGACGTGACGTCCGGATCGGCGTAAACCTTTTTCATGATCGCGCGATATTTCCGCACCAGCTTGATCCACCGCACCGCCGTCCGGGTGAAATCGTAGGCGCGCCACGGATAGAAGATCAAGGGATTGACGATGGGCAGGCCGTAGCGCCGCTGCGTCCTGATCTTGCGGCGCACGAAGCCGAATTGCAGCGGATGCACGCCCTCGATCCGCGACGAGCCCGAGAACAATGTGATGCCGTCGATCACCTTGGTCTTGTTGAGACCCGTTGCGGCGGCTCTGCGCATGATCGTCTCGACATGCTCGTCGCTGTAATAGCGCGTCCAGGCATCGCGATAGACCTGCTCCCAGGTTTCTTTCGACATGATCGGATGCGCGGTGCAGGCGTGTTCGAGATCGTATTTGTTTAGATCCGGATCGACAGGAATCCCCTTCATGTGCAGGACCTTGTGGTCCTCCGAACCGGGCAGCGGCGTCAGATAGAAGAATTCGAGAATATCGACCGGCAATTCTTTCTTGATGATCTCGATATCGCGCGCGATCGATTCCGGTGTGTCGGTCGGGAAGCCGAGAATATATCCGGCGAAAGTCATGACCTTGGCTTTGCGCCAGGCATGAAACATCTCCTGATATTCCCAGATCTTGTTCTGGCGCTTCTTGGCGCCGGCCAGCGATTGCGGGTTGATATTTTCAAGGCCGATGAACACGGCGGTGCAACCGGCCCGCGCAGCTTTCTCGATGAAGCCCGGGATCTTGTGACACAGCGTGTCGACCTGCAGCAGTAACCTGATCTTGAAGCCTTCCTTCTCGCGCAATTCAATCAGCCGGTCGAGGATCGGCTCCCAGTTCTTGTTGCGCGCGTAATTGTCGTCGGTGATGAAGAAGCGGGTGATGTCCTGTTTGGCGTTCGCACGCACGATGCCTTCGATATCGTCGGCGGTGCGGTAGCGCGACTTGCGCCCTTGAACGTTGATAATGGTGCAGAAGCTGCACTGGAACGGACAGCCGCGGCCGGCATCGAAGCTGGCGTAATGGCCGGCGACGCGAGTGACGACCTTGCGAGGCAGCACGGGAAAGGTCGCCGCCGTCATATCCGGCGTGTCTTTCAGGTGATTGTAGATGGGCTTTGCCTGGCCGGACGCCATGTCGCGCAGGAATTCCACCATCCGGCCTTCGCTTTCGCCGGCATAGAGGACAGCGCCGAGGTCGAGCGCTTCCTGCAATTCCGGTGTCAGCTTCGGCAGCATCGAGATAACGCCGCTGACATGGAAGCCGCCGATGACGACCGGAATATTCTGCTTGCGGAAGATGCGCGTCAGATCAAGCGCGCGCGGATATTGATTGGATTGCACCCCCACCAGCGCGACGAAGCCGCCGCCGGCCTTTTGGATGCGCCGCACAATGCCCTTGATATCGATGACGGTGTTGCATTCGTCATAGGCGTCGATTTCGATAGCAGTGTCGGGACCGAGCACCTGCGCATCGGCGCATTCGCGCAGCAACCCATAGACGCTGGCCAGGCTGTTCGACGGTATTGTCGAACGCCACCATTGAATGACATAGCCGTCGGAATCGTAATGCGATGGCTTGATCAGGACGATCGGATAAGGGCGCTGGGAGACGCGTTGAGGCTCCCCCGCAACCAAGGCATTTTCAGTTCCACTGGAAATACCTGCCGCCCGGCCCATGGCAGGAGTGGATACGCATTTCTCCATCCGCGCAAGGCTTTGATTGGCCGGCGCGGCGATTTTGTCGCCCGTTCCGGCTAGGAACCTGGGTCGATCATGTCGTCCTGGTCCAGCGAACCATCTCTGTCCATCTCGTCGACCATGTCAGAGACGACCGGATTGCTCCCGCGTCCAACGTCATACGGCTGTAATGGTTGAGCTGGCATGGCCCGATAATTCTCGAATGCGATCTTGTCGCCGATGAACAGGCATTTGCAGTCATCGGGGTCGGCATAGAGATAATACGGAACACCGTTCTTCTGGCGGGCGATCAGCTTGTGCGGTGTGAGCGATCGCAGCCGCTCCATCTTCTCCGGCGTATTCGCCTCCCGCATCTTGAAGCCGGCGTCTTCCAGCAACATGCCGGTCGCGCGTTGCGCCGCTGCGGGCAACGCAAAAAGCGTGATGATGGCGAATGCCGTCGCCGCGAAGCCATGCCGTGTCATCGTCAGATCCCGGATCAGAAGCGTACCGGGGTGCTTACCGGAATTGGCATGGGTCGCCAAGCGCGTGCCCGCGGCATGGTGCATGAGGTGCGAACGCCTGCGGCGGACGCATCGACAATGAGGATCGGGATTTTGCTGCGAAGGGCGGGGGAGGGACGACCAAGTGCCTCCCCCGCGACATCGTCCTCAATGGCGCAACATCAAGGACCGACGCCGAACATCGGTGACGCGGTCCATGAGAAGGATGACCCACGCCAAAAAGAAAAAAGGCATGAGGCTGGCCTCATGCCTTTGTTGTTGTCTTACGCCGCGGCAGCTTTGGCGCCGGTCGGCACTTCCGAGATCGTCTTCAGGATCTGCGAAGCGATCTGGTAGGGGTCGCCCTGCGAGTTCGGGCGGCGGTCTTCGAGATAGCCCTTGTAGCCGTTGTTGACGAAGCTATGCGGAACACGGATCGAGGCGCCGCGATCAGCCACGCCGTAGCTGAACTTGTTCCACGGAGCCGTTTCGTGCTTGCCGGTCAGGCGCATATGGTTGTCCGGGCCATACACGGCGATGTGGTCTTCGAGGTTCTTTTCGAACTGCTTCATCAGCGCTTCGAAATAGTCCTTGCCGCCGACTTCACGCATATACTTGGTCGAGAAGTTCGAGTGCATGCCCGAGCCGTTCCAGTCGGTATCGCCGAGCGGCTTGCAGTGCCATTCGATGTCGATGCCGTGCTTCTCGCAAAGGCGCATCATCAGATAGCGGGCGATCCACATCTGGTCGGCCGCAGTGCGCGAGCCCTTGCCGAAAATCTGGAATTCCCACTGGCCCTTCGCCACTTCGGCGTTGATGCCTTCGTGGTTGATGCCGGCCGCAAGGCAGAGTTCGAGATGTTCTTCCACCAGCTCGCGTGCGATCGAGCCGACATTCTTGTAGCCGACGCCGGTATAGTAGGGACCCTGCGGAGCCGGGTAACCTTCCGTCGGGAAGCCGAGCGGGCGGCCGTCCTTGTAGAAGAAATATTCCTGCTCGAAGCCGAACCATGCATCCGCGTCGTCCAGGATGGTGGCGCGCTTGTTCGTGGAATGCGGGGTGACGCCGTCCGGCATCATCACTTCGCACATCACCAGTGCGCCATTTTTGCGCGCACCGTCCGGATAAATGGCGACGGGCTTCAGCACGCAATCGGAGCTGTGGCCTTCGGCCTGCTGGGTCGAGGAGCCGTCGAAGCCCCAGAGCGGCAATTGCTCAAGCGTCGGGAAATAGTCGAACTCCTTGATCTGGGTTTTACCACGCAGATTCGGGACCGGCGTATAGCCATCGAGCCAAATGTACTCGAGCTTGTACTTTGTCATTGGTGTCTCATTCCTGATGACGCGACGTGTAGGGAAGCTGATGCGTGCTCAGTTGCCGGCTCGCGCCCGGCCGCCGGCAGGCGTTAGCAAGCATTTAACGTGCCAGTCCAGAGGGCGATGCCTTTTTAGGCAGCAATGTTGCGATAGGCCGGTATTCCGCCATTGGGAAATTGCTTTCCCCGTAAGCAGAGGCTGGTCCGCCTATAATGTAGCCAATTGCTGATTTTTTGAGAGGCAGACGGATCAATTCGGGAGCAAAGAGCTTATATTCGTCCAAGGCGCAAGCGACTCAAAAGATAGCCGCTTGCGCGACCCGAAAGGATCCGGACGATGGCAAGTCTCAATCGCGGGCCCGCCAAGATCTACGCGTTTCCCGCACGAGGCCGTTTCGCAAGCGACGGTCAGCAAAGTGATGCAGCCGGGGCGAACCTCGCCAACCCGCGTGTGACCTGGGCATCGAGCGGCAGCGGCTGGTACCACGAGGAAGCGATCCGCGAAGCCGAGCAGCAGCGTAAGAACTAACGAATCTGCGGTGAGAGACCGCCGGGCGAGCGGCTTCTCAGCGCCCGCGGTCAGTGAGTTTTGTCAGCAGCGCTGCGATGCTTAATGCCTCGCGCTCGGACAGATGCTTTCCGACAGCATCGGTAATGGCCTTCCCGTAGACCGGCCACATCCGCTTTCTCATATCTCGCCCGGCTGATGTGATGACGACGCGCTGACCGCGCCCATCGTCTTCGCATGGGCGGCGTTCGACATAGCCTTTCTCTTCAAGGCGGTCGATCAGGCGGGAGATGTTTGACTGCGCGATCAGGATTTGCCGCTCGATCTCAAGCGGCCGTAAGCCCGCTTCACCCGCACGTTCGAGCTCCCACAACACGTCATACCAGGCATGGGATGGGAGGTTTGCGTCCCGGAATGCGCGTTCGATTTTCAAAAGCGCCGTTTGCTGCGCACGCATCAGAGCGATCCACGCATCGACGGCAGCTTCGGTTGGCCTGTGACCCATCGCGAAATTTTACATATCGATGCGTTCGCATGCAACTTGACGGGTCGATGCAGTCGCATAGATATCCATGCGATCGCATCTATATCAGGCGAGGGCGATATGACTAAGTTGAGCGCAATACCGGTCGCGGGCGCGAAAGTGGCCCGTCTCATGAACGTGCAGGCATCGCCCCGACGGGGTCTTTCCATGTCGGCTGCCGCCACGCAGACGTTTGTTTCAGCGCTATCAAGGGCGCAGTCGGCCCTTGAGGTGGATGTCTTGGACTTATGGACGGCCAGTTTGCCGGAATTCAGCGGGGATACGATCAACGCCAAATACGCCAAGCTCGCCGGGCGTGCGATGGGACCGGGCGAGGAAACGGCATGGGGCGACATCGTCCGCATGATCGATCGTCTGAAGGCCGCGGACGGCGTCGTGATCGCGACACCAATGTGGAACTTCAGCATCCCCTACAAGCTCAAGCACTGGATCGATCTGATCACCCAGCCGGGTCTGACCTTCTCGTTCGATCCGGCAAAGGGTTATGCGCCATTGCTCCCGTCCAAACCGGTGCTCGTGATCCTGTCCAGCGCCGGCGATTATGCCAATGGTCCAAGCCGTGGGCGGCCCGATCTCGCAACGCCATATCTGCGCGAGGCCCTCAAGTTCATCGGATTGAACGAGGTCAGTTTTGTTGCGATTGGTCCGACTGTCGCATCCCCGGAGGATGTCGCGACTGCGCGCGCCGATGCTGAAGCTCGCCTCGACGTTCTTGCGACGACGTTTCTTAAGGCGTCGCGATGACCACCGGGCAAGGCTGGATCTATCTCGTAGCCTCGGGTCTCATCGATGTGGCCTGGGCGCTGTCGATGAAAAAAGCGAACGGCTTCGCCAATCTTGGCTGGTCGCTGGTCTCGCTCGTGTTGCTCGCAGCTTTTGTCTATCTGCTGACACGCGCGCTCACCGTCCTTCCGGTGGGCACCGCCTATGCGGTGTGGACCGGCATTGGCGCGGCCGGAACGGTCATCGCCGGCATCCTGCTATTCTCCGAACCGGCGACAGCGATCCGGCTGTTTTTCATCTGTGTCGTTGTCGCCGGCATCATCGGCCTTCAGATGACGGCATGAGTGTTTACGCGCCGAAGATCGACCAGCCCATACGCTTGGTCAGCGCCTCAAGGGCGATGCGCCCGAGATGTGAATTGCCATTGTCATCGAGCCCTGGCGACCACACCGCGATCGATGCCTTGCCCGGCGCGATGGCGAGAATACCGCCGCCGACACCGCTCTTGCCGGGAAGGCCGACGCGATAGGCGAATTCGCCCGAGCCGTCATAGTGACCGCATGTCAGCATGATCGCGTTGATGCGGCGCGCACGCTCCGGCTGAACGACAAGGTGACCGGTCGCGGGATTGCGTCCGAGATGGGCCAGAAAACGTCCGGCCGTAGCGAGCTGCCGGCATGACATCGCAATCGCGCAATGATGAAAATAGACGCCGAGCGTGAAATCGACCGGATTGTCGAGCACATCGAACGATTTCATATAATTGGCGAGTGCGACGTTGCGAAAGCCGGTGCGCTGCTCCGAGGCAGCGACCGCGTCGTCGATCATGATCGACGGATCGTCGGCGATGAATTGCATGAAACGCAGGATGTCGCCCAGCGCCTCGCGTGGCTGGTGGCCCGAGACGATCGCATCGGTGACGGCGATGGCCCCCGCATTGATGAAGGGGTTGCGCGGGATGCCGCGCTCGCGTTCGAGCTGCACGATCGAGTTGAACGGACTGCCGGAGGGTTCGCGGCCGACGCGCCGCCAGAGGCGGTCACCGATCCGGCCGAGCGCGAGCGTCAGGGTGAAGACCTTGGAGATGCTCTGGATCGAGAATGGAGTGTCGCTGTCGCCACCCGCAGCAACGTTGCCGTCATTGTCGATGACGACGAGGCCGAAGGCCTGCGCGTCGACCCGCGCCAATTCCGGGATGTAGGTCGCGACTTGTCCGCGGTCGCGCCGCTGGCGCATTTCGTCGGCGATGTCGCTGACGACGGTCTGGAGGTCGGGGGCAGGGCTCATGTCACGGCAAGCTTGCGTCTTGTCGTTCCATATCACTCACATCCCCACGCACAATGCCAGAGGCATGCCCGCATTTTATTTGTGCGTAGCGGACGGCGCCGGGCCATGGCGAATGTTGCGCCGGTATGCGGCGAACAGCGCGTGCGGTGGACTGCCGGAGTAGCCGCGACGCTGGCTACTTTACCGCGCGGCCGTTGGTCATGTCCGACGGAGCACTGGCGCTGGCCTTCGGCCCGGCGAAATACGAATGGGCCTGATTGACGCCTTCCATGACGATGCCCAGCCCGATCAGGAAGGCGATGAAGGCCATGACCTTGGTCGCGGGATGTGTGGGGCGATCGTATTGTGACATTTCGTGAATTCCGTTTCCGGGCAACCGGTCTGCTGTTGAATCACGCGTGCACTGACGCGCGCATCCTTGGTTTTGAAAAGTTTCCGATTTGTTAGTGCGTCAGGTCGCCGGCCGGTTCAGTGCGGCTTTCAGTTAATCGCCAAAGAATGAGAGGGGTTCCGAAAACGCGAAATTGTTACCGGTCAGACGCGGCCGGCCCCAACAGGCGTTAGTCTTTGAAATGTCGGGGGAGGGCCGCTTGATTGGCTGGGGAACTAGGATTCGAACCTAGATTGACGGAGTCAGAGTCCGCAGTTCTACCATTGAACTATTCCCCAAGAAGCATCCCCAGGAGCGCGCCGAAGGCACGTCCCAGGCACGCCGGAATCGGCGATACATATACGGGGCGGCGGGGTATTTCAAATACCTATTAAGGGGGTTCAGGACGCCTTCCGGCGGGGCTCGGCCACCGGATCCGGCCTTGCGGGTGCCTGCGCGAATTCGTCGGCCTCCTTGCAGATCACGCCGCAATAGAAGCGTTCCTTGCCAAGCTGCCATGCCGGAAGTTCCTCAAGGCATCGGCCGCAGGCGGCGCAAAGAAATCCATACAACGCGTGTTGTTTCATCAGGCCTGTGTTTTGGATTGGTGGTCCCCCTAGAAGGGGCATAACGCCTTCGGAGGTGATGCGTTCCCCGATTTGAGGGCAACTTCAGGCGGTATGACCGTCGTCGATATCCTTTGGCGTGTTCTTCCTTTGTTGTGGCGTCATGCGGGCGGGGTCCGGTTCGCCGGGGACGCCACGCGGGCCGAGGATCTCCCGCTGCATCTCATCCTCAGTCTTGAGGTGGTCGCGGTTTTCGGACAACGGGCGCTGTTTCATGGACACCTCCAGCGGAAGAACGCCAAGCATCTGCGCCCGTTCCTCCGGGCATAACCCGAAAACAGTGGCGAAACGGTCGGCGGGCGGCGTCATGCTCCAATGCCATGAGAAACGATCCGATTAATGACTTTGGATCGATTCGATCGAATCTATCGCGACCGCAATCCCAGCAGCCCGATGGCGTTTTCCTTCAGGATCAGCGGCCGCACTTCCGGCTTGATGTCGATGGCCTCGAAATCGGCCAGCCAGCGGTCCGGGGTGATGGCCGGAAAATCCGATCCGAACAGCACCTTGTGCTTGAGCAGCGAGTTGGCATAGCGAACGAGGATCGGCGGAAAGTATTTCGGCGACCAGCCCGACAGGTCGATATAGACGTTGGGCTTGTGCTGCGCGACCGCCAGCGCTTCCTCCTGCCAGGGGAAGGACGGGTGCGCCATCACGATCTTCATATCGGGAAAATCGATGGCGACCTGATCGAGATGGATCGGGTTGGAATATTCCAGCTTGATGCCATAGCCGCCGCGCATGCCCGATCCGACGCCGGTCTGGCCTGTATGAAAGAGCGCCGGCTTGCCGCTTTCCTGGATCGCCTCATAGAGCGGATAGGCCATGCGGTCGTGCGGATAGAAGCCCTGTTGCGAAGGATGAAACTTGAATCCCTGAACGCCGAACTCCTCGACGAGCCGCCGCGCTTCCCGTGCGCCCAGTTTGCCCTTGTGCGGGTCGATCGAGGCGAACGGGATCATGATGTCGGAATTCTCGTTGGCGAGCCGCGCAACTTCTTCGTTGCTGTAGCGCCGGATGCCGAGATGGTGCTCGCAATCGACCTGGAAGATGACGAGCGCGATCTTGCGCTGACGATAATAGTCGGCGATTTCAGGGATCGTCGGCGCCCAGAGGTCCTGCTTGAAATAGGCCTTCATGCCTTCGCGCAGTTCCGCGCCGTCTTCCCAGGTGTGGGTGCCGCAAGGGCCCTCGGCGTGAGTGTGGATGTCGATGGCAACGATGTTGTCGAGATCAAGCATGATGTGTGACTGCGCGCTGTGCCTGTTGTAACGTGGTTCAGTTCTTAAAACAGCATGACCGGCTGATGCGGCGCTTCGCTGTAAAGCGCCTTGATCAGCGTCTTGCGGCGCTCGATGATCCGGCGCTGATTGAGATAGCCTTTATCGGTGATTTCGCCGGCGTCGATGTCGGGCGGCTCGGTCATGATCATCGCTCTTGCGATCCTGCGGCTGCTGCCCGCCTCACGCGCATTGTGGGCCTCGATTTTAGCGCGTAGCGCCTCGGATAATGTCGCGCAATCCGCATTGGGATTCGGAATGACGAGAATGCCGATGTCACTCCGGTTCTCGCCGACGATCACCGCATCCTGCATATAAGGCTCGCAAGCCTTGATCAGATCGAGGCGCAGAAGACCTGCGATCACCCATGTCCCGGTGGTCAGCTTGAAGTTTTCTGACAGACGCCCGTGATAGGACAGCCCTGCGGAAATATCGTCCGGATCGGAGAGGCGCACCGCATCGCCGATCTTCAGAAAACCTTCTTCGTCGAAGGCGTTGCGCGTGGCCACAGGATCGTTCCAGTAGCCGGGCGTGATGCCGATGCCACGGAAGCGCACCTCCATATCGTCGTCATTGAGCTTGATCAGCTTGGCCTCGATGCCGGGGATGGGAAGGCCGAGCGAAGCAGACGCGCCGGTGCCCCACCATCCGAGTGTCGCCGGTGACGCCGTTTCGGTTGAGCCCAGCGAGGAGACGATGGGAATGCGCGCGCCGCGCACGGCGATCGACAATCGCTCGAGACGATCCCACAGATTCTGTGGCAAGCCTGCGGCGGCGTAGAGCAGGAGGTCCATGTCGGACAACAGATGTCTGGCGAAATCCGTATCCTGTTCCAACTGCGGGATCAGCGCGTCATAGGCGCTCGGCACATTGAACATCAGCGTCGGAGCGACCGAGCGCAGATTCTCCACCGAGCGGCCGATGCCGTTTGGCGTTGGCTTGCCGTCGTCGATGTAGAGTGAGCCGCCGGCGCGCAGGATCAGGTTGAAGGTCGCGTTGGCGCCGGCCGTATGATTCCAGGGCAGCCAATCGACCATCACCGGCGGCCGGCCCAGCAGGAACGGCCAGACCGAGGCAAAGCCCTCGGCCACAGCCATCATCATGCGTTGCGTGACGATGACGCCTTTGGGATCGCCGGTGGAGCCGGAGGTCAGCATGATGCGGGCAACGCTGTCCGGCGTGACTTTTGCGAAACGATCCTCGACATCCGGGCCTGCGGGTGTCGATGTCAACGTGTCGAAGGTTGTGGCGTGGGAGAATTCCGGCGAAGGTGCGCCAACGATCAGACGGTTCTCGAGATCGGCCAGCCGTTGCAGCGCCGCTGCGAAAGCCTTCGTGTCCTCCACGAAGATATGGCTCGGCTGAAACTGTTCGATCAGCCGGATGAGCTTCTGGTGGTCCCGCGACATTAATGAATAGGCGGGCGACAAGGCGAGCACGGGCACGCCGATCTGCATGGCGGCGAGTTGCAGAATGGCATGTCTGATGGAGTTGTGACTGAGGACGGCAATCGGCCGGGCGTTGCTATTGCCCTGATTGATCAGCCATTGCGAAACCGCATCAACGTCCCGCCGAATCTCACTGTAGGTGCGACGATCCCATTCGACGCCACTTGCACCGGCCCGCCGCTCGGCGAGGAATACCGCATCCGGCGTCTTGTCTGCGTAAAGGCGGAGAAACGCGCCCATCTGGGCGGCCGGCAATTGCGGCGCGATGGCATTGCCAAGAATGATTGTGCCGTCATCACGATACGTGACCAGCGGCGCGCGGCTGGCAAAACGTGTCGGTATGAACGGATAGCTTTTGGAATCGACGTCCGTGCCGTGAAGCTGCCTCGTGTTGTCTTCCGCCAATGTCTGTCGCATCCGGCACGTCACTGTCGCTCGCGGGACTTCAATTCCAATTCGCCGGAAGCTTAAGCCTTGTCGAGCGCTGCGAGCAAATCTTCCATGATGTCGTCGGGATGCTCCAGGCCGACCGAAAGGCGCAGGAAGCCGTCCGAGATGCCGAGATCGGCGCGCGCCTGCGGCGTGATGCGCTGATGCGTCGTCGTGGCCGGATGGGTGATCAGGCTCTTGGCATCACCGAGATTGTTGGAGATGCGCACGAGCTGCAGCGCGTCCTGTACGCGGAAGGCCGCATCCTTGCCGCCTTTGACCTCGAAGGCGACCAGCGTCGAGCCGCCTTTCATCTGCCGCTGGATGATCTCGGCCTGCGGATGGTCGGGCCGGCCGGGATAGATCAGCCGGGAAATCTTGGGATGATTGTGCAGGGCGACGGCGACAGCCGCGGCGGAATCGGTCTGCCGGCGCACGCGCACAGCCAACGTCTCAAGGCCCTTCAGCATCACCCAGGCATTGAAGGGCGACATCGAGGGCCCGGTCTGGCGGTGCAAGTTGTGGATGTTGTCCTGAATGAATTTGTTGGAGCCGAGCACCACGCCGCCAAGGCAGCGGCCCTGACCATCGATATGTTTGGTCGTGGAATAGACGACGCAATCGGCGCCAAGCGCGAGCGGGCTCTGCCACAGCGGAGTGGAAAAGACATTGTCCACGGTCACCGTCGCGCCAGCCTCGTGCGCGATCTTGGCGACCGCGGCGATGTCGATCACTTCCAGCGTTGGGTTGGAGGGCGTCTCCATGAAAAACGTCTTGGTGTTCGGACGGACAGCATTCTTCCATTGATTGAGGTCGGTGCCGTCGACCAGCGTCGACGTCACACCGAAACGCGGCAGCAATTCTTCCACGACATAAAGGCACGATCCGAACAGCGCCCGTGACGAAACGATATGGTCGCCGGCTCTGACCTGTCCCATCAGCGCCAGCGTCACCGCCGCCATGCCGGTCGCCGTCGCGCGCGCATCTTCGGCGCCTTCGAAATCGGCCATGCGCTGTTCGAACATGCGCACCGTCGGATTGCCGAAGCGCGAATATTGAAAGCCCGGGCTTTCGCCCTTGAAGCGGGCTTCGGCCTGCGCAGAGTTTTCGTAGACATAGCCTTGTGTGAGAAACAGCGCCTCGGATGTTTCACCGAATTGCGAGCGCAGGATCGAGGATTGAACGAGGCGGGTTTCGGGCCGGTATTTACGCTGCGTCATCGCGGGCTTCCTCTTTCGAACTTGAACACGACGGACGTGCTCTTTTCACGTTCGCGCATGACATTTCATGCGCTGGGCATAAAAAATCCCGGCCGGAAATTCCGGGCCGGGCACACGTGTCCCCGGCCTTTTAGCGAGTTGTTTTACGTGGCTGCAAGCCGGCCGGCTCAAATTGACCACGGATCGAATTTGCTCTTACGCCCGCGCATAAACGGCGTCAAGACAATCGGTCCTCCGTTTGAGACCGGCCTTTACGCCGCTTTCGGTTGCTTCGCCGCCTGGATCGCTGCCCACACCCGCGACGGGGAGGCCGGCATATCGAGATGGCGGATGCCGTAAACCGATAGAGCATCGACAACCGCATTCATCACGCAGACCAAGGCGCCGGCGCAGCCGGCTTCGCCGCAGCCCTTGGTGCCGAGCGGATTGGTGGTTGCCGGGACGGGATGGCTGACGAAGCCGATGGCCGGCGAGCTCTTGGCGCGCGGCATCGCATAGTCCTGGAACGAGCCGGTCAACAATTGACCGTCCTCGTCGTACACCGCGTTTTCCATCAGCGCCTGGCCAATGCCCTGGATGACGCCGCCGTGCACCTGGCCTTCCACCAGCAGCGGATTGATGATCGTGCCGAAATCGTTGACTGACGAATATTTCACGACTTCGGTTGCACCGGTCTCCGGATCGATTTCCACTTCGCAGATATGGCATCCATTTGGAAAGGCCGATGGAGCGCCATTGAACGTGTGGCTGACATCGAGCGTCTGCGGCGTACCTTCCGGCAGCTTCAGCCCGGAACGCAGCTTCTCGGCCAGCTCCATGATGCCGATCGAGCGGTCGGTCCCGGCGATGGTGAAACGGCCGTCGGCGAATTCGATATCGCCGGGCGATGCTTCGAGGACATGCGAGGCGATCGCCTTGCCCTTGTCGATCACGATGGCTGACGCTTCGACAATCGCAGCGCCACTCGCCGTGATGGAGCGTGAACCACCGGTGCCGCCGCCGGCGATCAATTGATCGCTGTCACCTTGAACGAGGCGGATGCGTTCGAACGGAATGCCGAGCGAGCGCGAGAGCACTTGCGCAAAGGGGGTCGCGTGACCTTGCCCGTAATCGAGCGTGCCGGTGATGATCGTGACATCGCCATTGGCTTCGAAACGGATGCCACCCATTTCCTTGCTGGGAGGGGCGGTGACTTCAAGGAACGAGCCGATGCCGATGCCGCGCAGCTTGCCACGCGCCGCGCTGTCGCGCTTGCGGGCCTCGAAACCGGCCATGTCGGCGATCTTCTGCGTCTCCTCGAACAGCGCGGGGAAGTCGCCGCTGTCGTAAGTCATGCCGGACGAAGCGGCATAGGGGATCTGCGACGGCGCGATATGATTGCGGCGACGCAATTCGAGGCGATCGATGCCCATCTCGGCAGCGGCGGTGTCAATCAGCCGCTCCATGTAGTAGTTGCCTTCCGGGCGGCCCGCACCGCGATAGGCGGTGACCTGCGTCGTATTGGTGAAAACGCACTTGGCCGACATTTCGATCAGCGGCGTGCGGTAGACGCTGGCGATATTCTTGACGATGTTGGTTGTGGCCGGGATCGGCGCAACAGCCGCCATAAACCCGCCCATGTTGCCAAGGCTTGACGCCCGGATCGCCAGGAAGTGCCCGTCCTTGTCGAGTGCCAGTTCGAGATCGATTTCGTGGTCGCGTCCGTGCGCGTCCGACACGAATGAGCCGGACCGGTCATCGGTCCATTTCACAGGACGCCCGAGTTGCCGGGCCGCGTGCAGGATGCAGATATATTCGGGGTAGGCTTGCGCCTTCATGCCGAACGAGCCGCCGACATTGCCGGTCAGCACGCGCACCTTGTCCGGTTCTGCACCAAGAATATTGGCGAGTTGGCCCCGCATGCCGAACACGCCCTGACTTTGCGAATGCAAGGTCCAGTGGTTGGCGGCCGAGTCGTATTCGCCGATCGCCGCGCGCGGCTCCATCGGCGCAACGACAAGACGGGTATTGCGGAGCGACAGCCGTGTGACATGTGCCGCTTGCGCGAAAGCCTCGGCAACCTTGTCGCTGTCGCCATAGTGATAATCGAGCGCGACATTGCCCGGCACGTCATCGAACAATTGCGGGGCGTCCGGCTGCGTGGCGGCGCTGGCCAGCGTCACCGCGGGCAGGGGATCGATATCGAGCACGACGGCTTCGGCGGCATCGCGCGCCTGCGCGGCCGTTTCGGCGACAACGAAAGCCACCGGATCGCCGACGAAACGCACCTTCTTGTCCGCCAGCGCGTAACGCGCCGGGACCTTCATCGCCGAGCCGTCACGGTTTTTGAACGGTGTGAGGCATTTCAGGGTGCCGTAACCGGCAAGATCGGCGGCCGTATAGACTCCGAGGACACCGGGCAGGGCCTTTGCCGCCTCGGTATCGATGCCATTCACGATCCCATGCCCATAGGGCGAGCGCACGATCACCGCATAAACTTGCTCGGCGAGGTTAATGTCGTCGGTGTAGCGGCCATGCCCCTGGACCAGCGTCGGGTCCTCATTGCGCAAGACCGGCTGGCCGACCCCGAACTTGGCAAGGTGCCAATCTTGGGACCCATCCTGATCCAAATTCGTCGATTGCGGGGCTTTTTCGCGAATGTTCATGCGGCCTTCGGTGACACGGGGGGATGACAGGAGGTTGTCGGGAGATAAAGGTCCGGCCTCCCAGCCACAAGAACGGCCTTTGGCATGCCTGTTTCCCATTGGTTGCAAGGCCTGCCGCCTCTCTCTAGACTTTGCCCGAACTTTGAACACAAAGCCGCCGGAGCGCCCCGAAACAGGGTCTCAGGGCGAAAGCGCGGCAGGACGAGCTTGATGAATGACGAGGTGCGGGCGACCGGCCTCGATCCCGCGCGTGACCGAGCGCTGGTCGATCCTGCGCACAGGTTCGGTTACCGGGGGGATCGAGGCTCGCCCCAGGTGCAGACGTCTCGTGACGGACGCGTGGAGTTTTCCACGGCCGGTGCTGATCTTTGCGGCCCGACCTATGCCGCGCTGGATCTCGGTACCAACAATTGCCGTCTGCTGGTGGCGCGCGCGACCCAGGACGGCTTCCGTGTGGTCGATGCTTTTTCCCGCATCATCCGGCTGGGCGAGGGAATCACCACCTCCGGCCGGATCGGCGAGCCGGCCATCACCCGCGCCATCGAGGTGCTCTCGATCTGCCGCGACAAGATGCGCAACCGTGGTGTCACCCGCATGCGCCTGATCGCCACCGAGGCCTGCCGCCTCGCCGAG
Source organism: Pseudorhodoplanes sinuspersici (assembly GCF_002119765.1). Taxonomy (NCBI): domain Bacteria; kingdom Pseudomonadati; phylum Pseudomonadota; class Alphaproteobacteria; order Hyphomicrobiales; genus Pseudorhodoplanes; species Pseudorhodoplanes sinuspersici. Next base: position 5,400,993 of record NZ_CP021112.1, on the reverse strand, counting down.
AACGGCGTCGCTTTTCTTGATCGTGTGCGCGAAGACGTCGGCATCGCACTGGAGATCGTCGATCGGGAAACCGAGGCCATGCTGGCGGCGATCGGGTGTACGCCCCTGGTCGATCCGGATTCGGATGGGGCTATTCTGTTCGATATCGGCGGCGGTTCGTCGGAGATCGCCAAGCTCGGCCGCTCGCATGCGTGTCATCAAGGTCCGCCTCAGCCGGATGTGCGCGGTTGGGTGTCGCTGCCGGTCGGGGTCGTGACACTGGCCGAGCGCCATGGCGGTGTCGTCGTCACACGCAAGATCTTCGAAACGATGGTCGAGGAAGTCACGGCCCATATGTCGGACTTCGTCCGCGAGCATGCTTCGGCTCATTCCTGTGCGATGCATCTGCTCGGGACTTCCGGAACGGTGACGACGATTGCCGGCGTGCATCTCGGTTTGCGGCGCTACGACCGGAGGAGAGTCGATGGCTGCTGGATGATGGACGCCGAAGTCAGCGACGTCATGGATCGGCTGCTGACCATGTCTTATGACGAGCGCGTCGACAATGCGTGTATCGGAGCGGAGCGTGCTGATCTCGTACTCGCCGGTTGCGCCATTCTCGAAGCCATCCGCCGCGCCTTTCCGAGTGCACGGTTGCGTGTTGCCGATCGCGGTTTGCGCGAAGGCATGCTGGTGCAGATGATGCGAACCGACGGCATCTGGCGCGAAGCGAGTGTGGTTTCGTGAAAGGTCCACGCAGCAGCAGCGGTGGCGAGCGTGAACTGAAGACGCGAGTGAAGACCGGAAAAAGCCGGTCGCTGTCGTCGAAGCTCTGGCTCGAGCGTCAACTCAACGATCCCTATGTCGCGCGCGCCAAACGCGAAGGCTATCGCTCGCGTGCGGTCTACAAGCTTACCGAGATCGACGACAAGTATCGCTTCCTGAAACCCGGCGCGCGCGTGGTCGATCTTGGCGCGGCGCCCGGCGGCTGGAGTCAGATCGCCGCCAGGCGCGTTGGTGCGACCGAAGGCAAAGGCCGCGTGATCGCCATCGACATCCTGGAGATGGATGCGATCCCCGGTGTCGACAGTCTGCTGCTCGACTTTCTCGATCCGGATGCGCCGGACATTCTGAAAGAGAAGCTCGGCGGCAAGGCCGATATCGTCTTGTCCGATATGGCCGCCAATGCCACCGGCCATCGCAAAACCGATCATCTCAAGATCATGGGACTGGTCGAAGCGGCGGCGGAATTCGCGACGGAGATATTGAATCCGGGTGGCGTTTTCCTTGCCAAGGTGTTGCAGGGCGGCACCGAGGGAGAGCTTTTAAGCCTTCTAAAACGCAGCTTTTCGAGCGTCAAACACATCAAACCCGCGGCCAGCCGGGCCGATTCCGCTGAATTATATGTGTTTGCGACCGGCTTCCGCGGGCAAAATTGACGCTTTGCTGCCTCGATTTAGCCCGGTTTTATTGACGTTTCTGTGTATGAGGGCCTTCCGAGGCCCATTTTACCGATATTTTTGAGCTTTGAGGCTTGCAGACGCTTCGCATCGGCCTGCGAATCTCTTATTCGGAAACACTTGCGCATACCCGCGCAGTTAAGAGGGCATACTCCTATGGCGGCAAAAACGAAGACAAAGGCGGCTGCAAAGTCGACAGCGAAGAAAACGGCAGCTCCGAAGGCTGCGGCAGCGGGCAAGATCACGCTGAAGCAGATCGCGGCGGTCCTCGCTGAAGATCATGAGCTGACCAAGAAGCAGGGCGAGGCGATGCTCAACGATTTCGTTGCGATCATCACCAAGCACCTGAAGAAGGGCGAGCGCATTCGCCTCACCGGTCTCGGCATCCTGCAGGTCCGCAAACGCGCTGCACGCATGGGCCGCAACCCGGCCACCGGTGAAGCCATCAAGATCAAGGCGAGCAAGAAGATTGCCTTCCGCGCCGCCAAAGAACTGAAAGAAGCGGTCTGATCGCTTCCGTTCTAATGCCGCTCTTCCCCGCGCATGCGGGAATCCAGAATCATCTCGATTGATCTTCGATTCTGGGTCCCCGCTGTCGCGAGGACGAGCGGGTTAGAGACCGATCTAAAACAATATCGATGAGCGTTTATCCGGCCCGTTGATCGGATGTTTCGCCCGCCGCGATCGGCTCGGCTTTGACCGCATCCACCTCGGCCTTGTCAGGGGCGCGGCCTGACATTTCCGCGCCCGCATCGGCGGGCAATTTCCAGAACAGCAACGCTGACGACGCCGATATCGCTGCGACCACCAGGAACGCGGGCGTGAAGTCGGCCGGCGTGAGCTCGGTGGCGCCGCGCCATGTCAATGACAGCTCGACGAGCAGGGCGCCGACCGCAACGCCGGTCGAAATCGATAGCTGTTGCCCGACCGATGCCAGCGCTGTCGCGCGGCTCATGCGGCGTGGATCGATGTCGGCGTAAGCAATCGTATTGACCGCAGTGAATTCCAGCGCCCGGAAAAAGCCGCCGATCAGGAGAATGATTGTCAGCACCATCACCGGCATGCCGGGCCGGAAGATCGCACAGGCGGCGATGAAGACAGAGCTTGTAATCGCGTTGACGATCATCACCCGCTTGAAGCCAAAGCGTGCGATCGTGCGAGAGGCGACTGTCTTCATGCCGAGGGCGCCAACGGCGCCGGCGAACGTAACAAGTCCGGATTGAAACGGTGTCATGCCGAAGCCGGTTTGCAGCATCAGCGGCAGCAGAAACGGCATGGCGCCAATGCCGAGCCGGAACAGATAGCCGCCGATCAGGCTGGCGTTGAATGTCGGAGTACGCAGCAGCGAGAAATCGAGGATCGGCGCCGGCACGCGCCACGAATGAAAGACATACGCTGTCATCGCGACTGCGCCGACGCCGATCAGCGCGACGACGACCGGCCATGGCAGCATATCGAGGCCGGCGACCGACAAGCCGAAGGCCAGTCCGGCAACACCAATACCGGCCAGCACCATGCCGATGCCGTCAAACGGCTCCTGATGGTCCGCCGGCACCGGATCGATATAGAGCGTGGCAAGGATGATGCCGAGCAGACCGATCGGGATGTTGATCAGGAAGATCCAGTGCCATGACGCATAAGTCGTGATGAAGCCGCCGAGCGGCGGGCCGACGACGGGGCCGATGAGTGCGGGCACCGTCACCCAGGCCATCGCGCTGACGAGTTCGCGTTTCTCAATCGTGCGCACCAACACCAGACGTCCGACCGGTGTCATCATCGCGCCGCCGATGCCCTGAATGATGCGGGCCACGACGAAGCCTTCGAGAGATGAGGCGATGGCGCAGCCGATCGAGCCGACCATGAAGACGGCAATGGCAGCGCGGAAGACGCTGCGCGCCCCGAAGCGATCGGCGGTCCAGCCGCTGGCGGGGATGAAGACGGCGAGCGAGAGGAGATAGGAGGTCACGGCCAGTTTCAGCGCCAGCGGATTGGTACCGATATCCGCCGCAATGGCCGGCAGCGATGTCGCGATGACGGTGGAGTCGAGATTCTCCATGAACAGGGCGCAGGCCACGATCAGCGGCACGAGGCGGTGATGATGCATGGAGCGTTTGGTCCGGCGAGAGGAGCCTTTCAGTATTTTAATCTGATCCGAAAACCCAACATCTTGCGGTGGAAGCTGACATTCCTACATGGAATGGCTGCAAGATGCCGATGTTCGGCATCGGAACACTTGTCGCGACGAAAGTTCTGCGGACAAAGTTCTGCGGACTTGGGAGAGGCCCTGAATGATCTACGTTCTCGCGTTTTTCCTGCCGCCGCTGGCGCTGTTGCTCAACGGCCAGGTTTTCGCGGCCATCTTCAACGCCATCCTGTTTGTACTGTTCCTGGTGCTGGGACTGTTGTTCCTGTCGCCCTGGCTGTGGGCGATTGCGCCGGCGCATGCGATCATTGCGATCTACATGCGGCGCGAGGATCGCCGGCATCGCGAGATCGTCGATGCCATCGAAAAGCACGGCGCGCCTCCCGGCTGGAGGCCTTAACGGCGTTTCAAGCCGCGCGCGGGTTGTCCGGCGCGCGATCTCTTTTATCCCACCATGTTCGAGAACATGGCCGCGGCCGCGCCGCTTGTTCAGGCCGCGCTGCGTTAACCATGCACGCGTGAGCAGCGTGGAGGCCCGATCGAACGACCGGGGATCATTTCGGCAGCGCGAAAACTCGCGAAGCGGCCACCGGCTTGCGGCATAAAGCCTTTGTCCGTGCTGCCCCCTGCGCTTCATTAACTCTATCCACTGGACTGGACGGGAATTTTCGTCGATTTTTGGAACAATTATTTCCCCACATCATTGAGTGAAGTTAATCCAGGGCGCCAAAGGAATTGGCATGTCGACCGAAGGGCTGCCCCAGGCTGCCGAAACACGGGATTTATTCGAGGGTGAACGCCGGTTCCGGCTCCTGGTCGAGGGGGTCGTCGACTACGCCATTTACATGCTCGATCCCGCAGGGCGCATCACCAACTGGAACGCCGGGGCGGAGCGCATCAACGGCTATCGCGCATCCGAGATTGTCGGTCAGCATTTCAGCAAGCTTTATACGCTCGAAGATCGCGACGCCGGCAAGCCTGCAAAGTTCCTCGAAACGGCACTCCGGCAAGGCAAGTTCGAGGATGAGGGCTGGCGGCTGCGCAAGGACGGCAGCCGGTTCATGGCGTCGGAAGTCATCGCGCCGATCAATGAGGGCAACAAGCTGATCGGCTTTGCCAAGATTATCCGCGACATCACCGAGCGCCGTAAGGCGCAACAGGCGCTCATCGAGAGCGAGCGGCAGTTTCGCATGCTGGTCAGCGGCGTGACCGATTATGCACTCTATATGCTCGATCCAAAGGGATATGTGACGAGCTGGAATGCCGGCGGCCAGAACATCAAGGGCTATCTGCCGGACGAAATCATCGGCCAGCATTTTTCCAGGTTCTACACGGAAACAGATCGTGCGGCCGGCCGGCCGGCCCGCGCGCTCGCGATCGCCTCCGAAGCGGGCCGCTACGAGGAGGAGGGCTGGCGTGTCCGCAAGGACGGTTCGTTCTTCTGGGCCAGCGTTGTCATCGATCCGATCCGCAACGATGACGGCAGCCTCGCCGGCTTTGCCAAGATCACCCGCGATATCAGCGAACGGCGCGAGGCCCAGCTTGCGCTGGAGAAAGTCCAGCGGCAACTGGCTGAAGCGCAGAAGATGGATGCGCTCGGGCAGCTGACGGGCGGCGTTGCACATGACTTCAACAATCTCCTGATGGTGGTGGCCGGTCATGTGCAGACGATCAAGAAGGCTGTTGCCAACGATCCGAAGATGCAGCGCGCGACGCAGGCGATCGAACTCGCAGCACAGCGTGGCGCCAATCTGACGCGGCAATTACTGTCCTTCTCGCGACGTCAGCGCGTCAATCCTCAGGCGATCGATGTCGGGGCGCGGGTCGAGGCGATACGGGATGTGCTCACAAGTGGGCTCGGCAAGGGGATCCGGCTGGTTTTCGATATCGCGCCGAATGCGTGGCCGATCACGGTCGATACCAGCGAGTTCGAGATCGCGTTGGTGAATCTCGTCGTCAATGCACGCGATGCTCTGCCGAGTGGCGGAACGGTCACCATCTCGGCCACGAATGTGCATATCGAGGAAGCGCCGCTGAATGGCGATTATGTTGCATTGTCCGTTACCGATACGGGAGTCGGTATTCCGGACGATGTGATGAGCAAGGTGTTCGATCCCTTTTTCACCACCAAGCCGGTCGGCAAGGGCACGGGACTCGGTCTGTCGCAGGTGCACGGTTTTGTGCATCAGGCCGGAGGTACGGTGAAGGTGTCGAGTGCGCTGCGCAGCGGCACGTCGATCACGATGTATCTGCCCCGTGCAACGGGCGGCGTCGTGACGGAAGACAAGAAAGATACACCGGCAAGTGTTGTGCATACCGGCACGGTGCTTCTGGTCGAGGACAATCCGGATGTCGCCACCGCCAGCGCTGAACTCTTGAACCAGCTTGGTTACTCCGTCCGCTGGGTACCGGATGCAACGACAGCTTTGCAGGAGCTCGAGCGCGACGGCGTCGATGTCGTGTTCAGCGATATCGTCATGCCCGGCACAATGGACGGCCTTGGTCTGGCGCTGGCGATCAGGCAAAAGCATCCCGAACTGCCCGTCCTGCTGGCCACCGGCTACAGCGAGGCCGCGCGAAATGCGCCGGCGGATGTCCCAATCCTGCGCAAGCCGTATCAAATCCATGAACTGAGCCGCGCGCTGTCGGATCTGACCCGGCTGCATTCCCATCATTGAAAATCCGCCGCGTGACCGCGCGGCGGATTTTTGTTGTGGGTTTTTCAGTCTCATTCCCGATCGGCACGCTTCACGCCGATCCATTGCAGCATCGCCAGCGCACCGACCGTCACCGCCTGCATCACGACAAAGGCAGAACCGAGCAGCGTCGGCGCGACCCATCCACTGGCGAGCAGCACGAAGCTGTCGATCGTCCACATCGCGTTATAGGCGATGATCGCCAGAACAGCGGCGCGTGGCGGCGCCTGGCGCAAGCCGACGATCAGCACGATGGCGGCGAAGGGCAGGAGGCTCAACCCGGCATAGCGCATCAGCGCCGCCGGCAAGCCAAGCCACTCGGTCAGAAGCTCCGCGCCGGTGGCCAGCAGCAAACCCGTGGCGGTGCTGGCCACAGCATCCGCCTGCAGAGCACGGCGAACGAACAGGTGCGTATCGGTCTTGTCGATCGTGATCGTCATAGTCTTCTCCGTCAGTGAAGCCGGCTGGCAGCCGGTGTTGCCTGACCATGCCGCGCAACCTGGGTGTCGGTCGATTACCTCGGAGGTCATGGAAATCGCCGTCAGTCGCCGCTAGCTTCCCTGCATGCAGACATCTCTTCATTTCGGCTCCCAGCTTCGCGAATGGCGGCTGCGCCGCCGCATGAGCCAGCTCGATCTGGCGCTTGATGCAGACATCTCGACCCGGCACCTCAGCTTCGTCGAAACCGGCAAGTCGCAGCCATCACGCGACATGGTATTGCGTCTGGCCGAGCGGCTGGATGTGCCGTTGCGCGATCGCAATGTGCTGCTCAGCGCCGCCGGCTTCGCGCCGGTGTTTTCCGAACGCAAGCTGGACGATCCGGCCTTGCGAGACGCGTGCAAGGCGGTCGATCTTGTGCTGAAAGGACACGAGCCTTATCCGGCGCTGGCGATCGATCGCCACTGGACGCTGCTCGCCGCCAACAAAGCGGTGCCGCCGCTGCTCGCCGGCGCATCGGCCGAACTCACCACGGGGCCGGTCAACGTGTTGCGGCTCAGCCTGCATCCGCAGGGCCTCAGCTCACGCATCGTTAATCTTGCGCAATGGCGCGCGCATCTGCTGGAGCGGCTGCGCCGTCAGGTCGAACTCACCGCCGATCCCGTCCTGGCGGAACTGCTGAAGGAACTGCAGGCGTATCCGGTGCCGCGTGCGGCAGGCCCGGCGCCGAAAGCCGTGTCCGAGGTGGTGGTGCCATTGCAGCTTCGCGCCGGTGACACGGTTCTGTCATTCATCTCGACAACCACGGTGTTTGGGACGCCGCAGGAAATCACGCTGTCCGAACTGGCTCTGGAAACCTTCTTTCCGGCCGATGCACAGACCGCGGAAATATTACGCGGGAGAGGCCCGGCCGCGCCCTGACAAGGGCTTTGCCGGCCAGCCGGTCCATGCTATCCGCCCGTGCCAACCGCGATTCCGAACTGCCTTGCAGGAGCCGGAATCCATCGCTAGGTATGGCAATGGCAAATCCCACACCGCATTTCACCAACGGCGCCCCCCGTGAGGCGCTGACCTTTGACGACGTCCTGCTGCAGCCGGGCTTGTCCGACGTCATGCCCTCGGACGTCGATATCCGCTCCCGCATCACCCGCGATATCACCCTGAATATTCCGATTATCGCCTCGGCGATGGACACGGTGACCGAGGCCCGCATGGCGATCGCCATGGCGCAGGCCGGCGGCATGGGGGTTCTCCACCGCAACATGGAGCCGGACGAACAGGCCGCGCAGGTGCGGCAGGTCAAGAAGTTCGAATCCGGCATGGTGGTCAATCCGCTTACCATCGCCCCGAATGCGACGCTCGCCGATGCCTTCGCGCTGATGAAGGACAATGGCATCTCCGGCATTCCGGTGGTTGAAGGCGGGGGCGGCGGGAAAGCCGGCAAGCTCGTCGGGATCCTGACCAACCGCGACGTGCGTTTCGCGACCGACCCCTCGCAAAAAGTCTCGGATCTGATGACCAAGGATCGCCTGGTCACCGTGCGCGAGAATGTCGGACAGGATGAAGCCAAGCGTCTGCTGCACCAATACCGGATCGAGAAGCTGCTGGTGGTCGATGCCGATTACCGCTGCGTCGGCCTGATCACGGTGAAAGATATCGAAAAGGCGGTCGCCAACCCGAATGCGTGCAAGGACGAGCAGGGGCGTTTGCGCGTCGCTGCGGCCAGCACGGTCGGCGACAAGGGATTCCATCGCACCGAGCGGCTGATCGACGCCGGCGTCGATCTCGTGGTGGTCGATACCGCGCACGGCCATTCGCAGCATGTTCTCGATGCCGTGAGCCGCATCAAGCGTCAGTCAAACAAGGTGCAGGTGGTGGCCGGCAATGTCGCGACTGCCGATGGCGCCAAGGCGCTGATCGATGCCGGCGCGGATTCCATCAAGGTCGGCATTGGTCCGGGCTCGATCTGCACCACGCGTATGGTGGCTGGCGTCGGTGTGCCGCAGCTCACCGCGATCATGGATGCGGTGGAAGCGGCGAACAAGAGCGGCACGCCGGTCATCGCCGATGGCGGCATCAAGTATTCCGGCGATCTCGCCAAGGCGATTGCGGCGGGTGCCAGTTGCGCGATGGTTGGTTCGCTGCTTGCCGGTACTGACGAAACGCCCGGTGAAGTGTTTCTCTATCAAGGCCGTTCCTACAAAACCTATCGTGGCATGGGTTCGGTTGGCGCGATGGCGCGCGGCTCGGCCGATCGTTATTTTCAGCAGGACATCAAGGACGCACTGAAGCTGGTACCCGAAGGCGTCGAGGGGCAGGTGCCGTATAAGGGCGCGACCGCGACGGTGTTGCATCAGCTCGCCGGCGGTTTGCGCGCGGCGATGGGTTATGTCGGGGCGAAGACGGTCGAGGACCTTCACAAGAAGGCGACCTTCGTGAAGATCACCAGCGCCGGCCTGCGCGAAAGCCACGTGCATGATGTGACGATCACCCGCGAAAGCCCGAACTATCCGGGTCGGGGGTGATCACTCCGCGACGTAATAGCGTATTTCATAATTCTCATTCTTGTTTGGCTTGCGGGGCTGGGAATCGGCCTTTCCATCGTCGAGATAATCGACGCGCTGCCAGTCGCCGTAGAATTTCGCCGGGCGCGGCGTCGACGCCAGCTTGATGCTGAACAAGAGCCTCGGCGTCTCAGGAAGCGAGACAATCAGCATGCGTGACGATGTGCGCGTATAGAGCGGCGTGAATCCGCTCAGCACCGGCCGGTTGCCGTCATGCCAGATCCACTGCTCGTCAAGCTGCGGACCGACACGCTGCGAGCCGGCATGCAATTCGATGTTGATATCGTTGCGGTTCGGCACGGGCGCACCTTCCGGCAACCGGATCTCGAACAGCATGCGCGGACTAGCGCCAGAGAAATGTTCGACGGTAGCAAGCCTGATCTGGACGCCAATGGTGGTGAGAATGCCGAGGACAATGACAATAAGCGCCGTCCGCCCGGCAATGGCGCCAAAGCCACGATAACGTCCTCGATAGCGTAGCGTCAGGATGGTCGCGGTGAAAAAGCCGATGACGCCGCCAATCAGCCCGATCAACAGGGTGAAATAGCCGGAGCCGCCTTCGAAGCTTGAGATCGCCAGCGCATCGACCAGCAGCAGGCCGACACCGATACCTGCGAAGATGCCGGCTGCGCCGCCAATGAGCCCGGCGACCAGGGCGATGATAATGTTCATGTGGGAGATGGCTTGATTCGTGGAGTATCCTTGTGTCGCGTGCCGGAGCGCTGCGGTTCAAGGCGGCCCAGTGATGCGCGACACGGTGTGGGAGCGCAGGAGAAAAGTAAATGACGGAAACAGCCCGCCGCTTTGTGCTCGCCTCACGGCCTGTCGGCGAGCCGAAAACCACCGATCTGCAGCTTGAGGAGTTCGCCGTGCCGCAGCCCGGCACCGGCGAGGTGTTGCTGCGGACGCTGTTCCTGTCGCTCGATCCCTATATGCGCGGGCGCATGAGCGATGCGAAGTCCTATGCCGCGCCGGTGCCGATTGGCGGCGTGATGGAAGGCGGTACGGTCAGCGAAGTCATCGCCTCGAACAATCCGAAATTTGCCGTGGGCGATATCGTGCTCGGCCGGACCGGCTGGCAGACGCATTCGCTCTCCGATGGCGCAAGCCTGCGCAAGGTCGATCCATCGCTCGTTCCGATCTCCACCGCGCTCGGCGTGCTCGGCATGCCGGGCATGACCGCTTATGCAGGCCTGCTTGAAGTCGGGAAACCAAAAGCGGGTGAAACGCTTGTCGTTGCGGCGGCCTCGGGCGCAGTCGGCGCGATGGTGGGGCAGATTGCCAGGATCAAGGGGCTGCGCGTCGTCGGCATTGCCGGTGGCGCCGACAAGTGCCGCTATGTGAAGAATGAACTCGGCTTTGACGATTGCATCGATCACCGAGCGCCCGATCTGCCGGGCCGTCTCGCGACCGCCTGCCCGAACGGCATCGATATCTATTTCGAGAATGTCGCAGGTCCCGTTCTCGATGCGGTGCTGCCGCTGCTCAACACTTTCGCCCGGATTCCGATTTGCGGGACCATCGCCCATTACAACGATACGGCGCCGCCGGCCGGTCCCGACAAGCTGCCATCGGTGTGGCGCATGATCCTGTCCAAGCGGCTCACCGTGCGCGGATTGCTGGTGACGGATTTCGCCACGATGCATGACGATTTCCAGCGCGACGTGTCGGGCTGGCTGAAAGACGGTCGCATCAAGTACCGCGAAGACATCGTCGCCGGCTTCGAGAATGCACCGCGCGCGCTGATCGGCCTCCTGCGCGGCGAGAATTTCGGAAAGCTGCTCGTGCGTGTTGCCGAACGCTCAACCTGACCGGAGATCGTTATGTCGGTGCAAATGGTGCTGCTGCCGCTCTTCGTGCTGGTGATCCTGACATTCGCCATCGGCATCGTGATGGCTGTGCGACGGCAAGATGCGTTCCGCTCCGGTCAGACACGCTGGCAGGATATCGCCGTTACGCATGAAGGCTGGCCAAGACAATGCATGCAGGCGAGCCACGCCTTTTCCAACCAGTTTGAATTGCCGGTCCTGTTCTACGTCCTGACGATCCTGGCGCTGATCACCAAACAGGCCGATTTGATCTTCGTAATCCTCGCTTGGATTTTCGTGATCATGCGCGTGCTTCAGGCCGGCGTGCATCTCACCAGCAATCATGTGCCGACGCGCGGTGCATTCTATGCAGTCGGTGCCGTGGTTCTCATAATCATGTGGGGCGTCTACATCGTCCGTATTCTGACGCTGCCCTGGCCGTAGACGCGATAGGCACGCATCGGCCCTTGTCATGAGGTGCCGTTGCCTCTAGGTGGCTGCGATGACACCTGCAGCCCGTATTTCCGCCGCCATCGAGGTTCTGACCGACATCGAAGCCCGTCGCAGACCTGCCAACGACGCTCTCAAGGACTGGGGCCTGGCGCACCGGTTTGCCGGATCAAGCGACCGTGCGGCGATTGCAGGCCTCGTCTACGACGCGCTGCGCCGCCGCGCCTCGAGCACCTATGTGATGGGCGAGGTGACGCCGCGGGCCAACATGCTCGGCATGCTGCGGCTGGAACGCGGGCTCGACGTGGAGGCCATTGCAGCCTTGTTCAGCGGCGCACGCTTTGCGCCCGAGCCGATGAGCGATGCCGAGCGCGAGCGCGTCGCCGCGGCCAACCTTGACGACGCACCGCCGCACATCGCCGGTGATTATCCGGAATGGTTCGATGGCAGCTTCGCCGCCGTCTTCGGTGAAGCGCGGGTGGAGGAGGGGGCGGCTCTGGCTGCACGCGCGCCGCTCGACCTTCGAGTCAATACGCTGAAGGTGGAACGCGACAGCGAGACAGCAGAACTCGCAGAGTACAATCCCGAACCGACCGGATGGTCGCCCGTCGGCCTGCGCATCGTCGTGGCGCCGGGGTCCAGGAGTCCGGCCATCCAGTCCGAGCCGTCCTTCATCAAGGGCGGCATCGAAATCCAGGACGAAGGCTCGCAATTGGCGGCCCTGTTTTCCGGAGCCAGGCCCGGCGAGCAGGTCGTCGACCTTTGCGCGGGCGGAGGCGGCAAGACGCTGGCGCTGGCAGCCATGATGGAAAATACCGGCCAGATCTTTGCCACCGATACCGACAAGCGCCGCCTGTCGCCCATCCATGCCCGTCTGGAGCGCGCCGGTATCCGCAACGTTCAGGTCCGCACGCCCCGTGGCTCGACCGAAATTCTTGAGGATTTGAAGGGCGTTATCGACCTCGTCCTGATCGACGCGCCGTGCAGCGGCACGGGCTCCTGGCGGCGCAATCCGGATGCGAAATGGCGCATGCGGCCGGGCGCGCTGGAGATACGGCAGAAGGATCAGACGGCGGTGCTCGACCGCGCCGTGCCGTTGCTGAAGCCCGGCGGCCGCATCGCCTATATCACCTGCTCGGTGCTCGATGAGGAGAATGGCGCGCAAATCCGCGCCTTTCTGGCCCGTCATCCTGCATTTTCCGTGGAAAAGCCGGACCGGGTCGCGGCGGTGCTTGGGGAGCGCGGCTATCTATTCACCAAGGCAGCTCTTATCTCCGGGGACGGGTTGCTGATGACCCCGCGCCGCACCGGCACCGACGGATTTTTCGTCAGCATCCTGCGGCAAAACTAGCATATCAGCCGCTCGACACCGTCAGAATCTGTCTCTAAAACCCGCCATGGCGCAGACACCCCAGCACGACAAACTCCTCATCATCGATTTCGGTTCGCAGGTCACGCAGCTCATCGCAAGGCGCGTGCGCGAGGACGGCGTTTATTCCGAAATCGTCCCGTTCCAGAAGGCCGAAGACGCGTTCAAGGCGATGCAGCCGAAGGCGGTGATCCTGTCCGGCGGCCCGGCATCGGTGCACGAGCAGGGTGCGCCGCTGGCCCCGCCCGCGATCTATGACGCCGGCGTGCCGGTGCTCGGCATCTGCTATGGCGAACAGGCGATGGCGCAACAACTCGGCGGCAAGGTCGAGGGTGGCCATCACCGCGAATTCGGCCGCGCCGAAGTGACGGTAACCGACGATACGACGCCGCTGTTCGATGGCGTCTGGGAGAAGGGCAAAAGCTATCCGGTCTGGATGAGCCACGGCGATCGCGTCACCGTGCCGCCGGAGGGCTTCCGGACCGTTGCGACATCGCCGAACGCACCGATCGCGGTGATCGCCGACGACAAGCGGAAATTCTACGCGACGCAATTTCATCTCGAGGTCGTGCATACGCCGCAAGGCGCGGCGCTGCTACGCAACTTCGTGCGCAAGATTGCCGGCTTCACCGGCGACTGGACCATGCGCGCGTTCAAGGAAGAGGCGATCGAAAAGATCCGCGCACAGGTCGGCAAGGGCAGGGTGATCTGCGGTCTGTCCGGCGGTGTCGATTCATCGGTCGCGGCCGTGTTGCTGCATGAAGCGATCGGCGATCAGCTCACCTGCGTCTTCGTCGATCATGGTCTGCTGCGTCTCAACGAAGCCGAGACGGTGGTGCAGCTGTTCCGCGATCACTACAACATTCCGCTCGTGCATGTGCAGGCCGAAGACCTGTTCCTGAAGGAGCTGGCCGGCGTCGACGATCCCGAGAAGAAGCGCAAGATCATCGGCAAGCTGTTCATCGATGTGTTCGAACAGGAAGCCAGGAAGATCGGCGGCGCCGATTTCCTCGCCCAGGGCACGCTCTATCCGGATGTGATCGAAAGCGTGTCGTTCACCGGCGGACCTTCGGTAACGATCAAGTCGCACCACAATGTCGGCGGCTTGCCCGAACGCATGAATATGAAGCTGGTCGAGCCGCTGCGCGAACTCTTCAAGGATGAAGTGCGCGAACTCGGCCGTGAGCTCGGTTTGCCGGAAGTGTTTGTCGGACGCCATCCGTTTCCGGGACCGGGGCTTGCCATTCGCTGCCCCGGTGCGGTCAGCAAGCCGCAGCTTGATATCCTGCGTCAGGCGGATGCGATTTATATCGACGAGATTCGCAAGGCCGGTCTGTATGACACGATCTGGCAAGCGTTCGCGGTGATTCTGCCAGTGAAGACCGTTGGCGTGATGGGGGACGGCCGCACCTACGAGCATGTGCTCGGGCTTCGCGCTGTGACGTCAACCGACGGCATGACGGCTGATTTTTATCCGTTCGATATGAAGTTTTTGGGCCATGTCGCAACGCGCATCATCAACGAGGTGAAGGGCGTCAATCGCGTCGTCTATGATGTGACCTCAAAGCCGCCCGGCACCATTGAGTGGGAGTAAGGGAAACGGCGAAGCGTCGACCGCATCCCGGCCAAGCTGCCCGGAGCAATCAAGTACTTATCCGCCCGCGTGGTCGTTGCCACCGTGCGCGGCGATGAACATGGCGACGGCCGACCGGCAATAGGATTCGATTTCCCTGTCGTCCTCTGCTCTCGCCCGATCGAAGCCTGCGATAATCAGGAGATCGGATCCTTTGAAAAGCGCGGCAAACAAGCGGGCGGACCGGAGAGGATCGGGCACATTCAGAAGCGCCTTCGCGTGTAGCTGACGCAACAGGGCCTCGAGTTGGGCGATGACATGGGCGGGGCGGGCCTCGTAATGGAGCTTGCTTAGCGACTTTTGATTCGTCTTGTCGGCCATGATCATGGCTTCGACATTGCTGACTTCCGGCCTCATCAGCGTGCGAAGCAGGGATGATCCCACCGCCATGAGCTGATCTTCGGCCGAACCGTCGACGCCTTCAAAAAAGGTCTGCGTAAACTGATGGCAGCCGGCCGCGATAGCCGCGCTGAACAGCGCCTCCTTGTTTTCGAAGTGCCGATAGATGCTGAGCTTCGAGATCTTCGCCCGCTCAGCGACCTTGTCCAATGTCGTCGCTTGAAAACCCAATTCCACAAAGAGTTCGCACGCGGCGTCGATAATCGTTTGGCCAAGCGCCTGGTTGGCGGGCCGGCCGCGCCGGCCTCGGCTGTTTTCGGTCACGACATTTCCAGTACTTGACAGTATCCTAATTCTCGAATTACGATACCATGTAGTATCCGAAATGTGCAAGCCAGGCCCAGCCCAACCACAACACGGAGGTCATCATCATGGATGACGTCATCATCATCGGCGGCAGCTTTGCCGGTCTCGCCGCCGCGCTGCAGCTTGGCCGCGCGCGCCGCAAGGTCACCGTTCTCGATACCGGCCTGCCGCGCAATCGCTTCGCTGGCCGCTCGCACGGTGTGCTCGGCCACGATGACAAGCCACCGCTGGACATCCTGGCAGAGGCGCGGCAGCAGCTGGCGCGTTATCCCGCGATCAGGCTGGTCAATGCCCGGGCCGACAGCATCTCCGGCGGCATCGACGATTTCTCCGTTCTCACTGGCGACGGCGAAACCCTAAATGCGCGTCGCGTGATCCTGAGCTATGGCGTCGTCGACCAGATGCCTGATGTTCCGGGCTATGCTGAAAACTGGGGCACATCCGTCATCCCGTGCCCCTATTGCGACGGCTTTGAAGTGGCCGATCAGCATTGGGGTCTTGTCTGGTCGGGTCCGCAGTCGATGAATCAGGTCAGGCTGTTTCACGATTGGACCGACAGGCTGACGGTCTTCGCCGATGGTCACGACATTCCGCCCCATATCCGGGCCGATCTGGCGGGCCGCCGGGTACCTCTCGTTGATGGCCGGATCACCGGGATCGCCCGTCACGGGAGCCATGGTGCCACCATCAAGATCGATACCGGCCCCGATGTCGCAGTTGATATCCTGTTCGCGCATCCGCGTACCAAGCCGTCCGCAAGCTTGCATGACACACTGGGCCTCGCCACGGTCGATACGCCAACCGGCATCGCCCTCAAGACCGACGAGCGCCGCCAAACCAGCATGCCCGGCATCTACGCCGCCGGCGACCTCGCCAACCCCGGAATCCCCGCGGTCACCACGGCAACATGGCAAGGCGCGATGGCGGGTATCTTTGCTCAGCAATCGATGCTGGTTTGAGCAGAGATTGGAGGATGAGCATGGCCGTCGAACCGGACAGCGCGGGTGTGCGCTTCCCTCCGCCCTTCATCTATCTGGGAGCGCTGCTGTTGGGGCTGGCGGCGGAGCGGTTTGTCCCCCTGCGCTCTTTCGGCATCGACTGGCGGTTGCTGGTCGCGACGGGCGCGCTGCTGTTCGTTGCCGGCGCGGCGATGATGCTTGCGGCGGCGGGGCTGTTCCGGCGGCTGGGCACCAACGTTCCGCCGTCGCAGCCAACGACTCTCATCGCAACGACCGGTCCTTATCGGTGGACCCGCAATCCCATGTATCTCGGCATGGCGCTTATCTATGCCGGCCTTGCGATCGGCTTCGACGGGCCGATCGCCTTCGCCTTGCTCCCGTTGGTGCTGATCGCGATCCAGACGCAGGTGATCGCCCGCGAGGAGCGCTATCTCGAAGCGAAGTTCGGCGACGACTACCGCCGCTACAAGGCCGAGGTTCGCCGCTGGCTCTGACTATTCCGCCGCTGCCGCCTGCGGGGCCTTCTGATAAAGGTGAACTGGATACCGCTGGCAGTGCAAACTGGACACTCCCGGCTAAACTGGACACCTCAAAACCCACCCGCTCCGAGGGCGCGACAGCACGGTTCAAGGTGCAATGTAGCGGATCGCGCGCTACGGCTATCCGCGCGCCCCGAACGTGGACGTCGTCGACTGGTCGAGCGCATTCCGTTCACCGAGACGCGCCTTTACGTGAGTTCGTCTTCATTGGCCTCGCTATGTTCGCGAGCCCCTGGATGTTCCTCGACGACAGGGCCGGCCGCTTTGGCCGCGCGTGCCGTCTTGGCAGCCTTGGTCTCGGCGTCGCGCCGCTGGCCGGTTGCCGTGTTTTGGTTCACGACATGAAGCGGCGGCGCCGAGCCCTTTTTGTCTGTGCCGAGATAGATCGTGCGGTGGGGGAATGGAATCTCGATGCCGCGTGCGTCGAAGGCAGCCTTGATGCGCCGGTAGAACTCGCGCTTGACGTTCCATTGACCGAGTGGGCGCGTCTTGAACCGGCCCCGGAGCCAGACGGCCGAATCCTGGAGACCTTCAACGCCGATCACTTCGAATGGCGCGATGATCGTGCTCGCCAGCGGACCATCCTTCACCATGTCGTTGCCGACCTCGGCCATCACGGCAAGCGCTTCGTCGATGTTCTCACGATAGGAGACGGTCACGTCGACGACTGCATAAGCGAAGAGCTTCGACATATTCTTGACGGTCTGCACCTCGCCGAACGGGATGGAATGCAGATTGCCGTCGAAATCGCGCAAGTGGACGGTACGGATGCTGATCTTTTCGACCAGGCCGCTGTGCGACCCCACCTCTATGACGTCCCCGACGGAGATGGTGTTCTCCGTCAAGATGAAAATGCCAGTGATGATGTCCTTGACCAATGTCTGGGCACCGAAGCCAACGGCGAGGCCCACCACCCCGGCGCCGGCGAGAAGCGGCGCGATGTTCACGCCGATCTCCGACAGCACGATCAGGACCGCGATCGTGAGAAGCACGACCCGGAAGGCGTTCTGCAGGAAGGGCAGCAGCGTACTGAGGCGCGACGAGCCTGGGTTGCGCAGGGCAAGGCGTTCAGCGAATATCGTTCCCACTTCCCAGGCGACCAACGCGGCTACGCCCACGATGGCTATGGAGATCAAGCGCCCGAGTGTGTGCTGGCCGTTCGGCGATGCGAACCATTGGAATGGTTCTCCACCCCAAATTTGCAAAAGCACCAGAGCGCAGACGGCGATGACCGCACCCCGTAGGACCTTCCGGAGCCCGGGCAGGTAGCGGTTCGCGCGTGCCTCGAGCAACGGGTATCTTCTGCGCGTCTCGTCGTTCAGTGTGAAGATCGTATCGAACAGCCGCATCGCGCCGAGCATCACCACTCGCGCCAGAATGACAGCGAGCACCGACAAGAACGAGGCACGCGCGAGAAAGGCGAATCCGCCCGGCAAGTTCAGTGCCCAGACGAAATAGACTGCCACCACGTAGGCAATGACCAGGATGTGCCAGAAGTCCGCAGCCTGGTTGCGGAGTCGCGCGAAGCCGACTGCCGGCACTTCCGGCCCGCGAAGTTTACCGGCGACGGCACCGCGAATCTGAAGAATGAACACAATGCTCATTCCGGCGATAAGCAATGCAAGGAGATGACTCAGGAAAACGTAGGCCGCATAGGGCAGAGCGAGGAGCCAAGCGGCGTGTAACAGGAAATAACCGTAGACTGCGGTATAGGTGAAGCGCTTGAGCCAAACGAAACTATAGGCGGCGCTTTCATCTTTCATCGGGAAGAGGCGAAGGCCGGGTATGTCGGGAACAAGCACCATGCGCCCGATAGCAATGATCGCACGCGACAGGACAATAGCGTTGATCACCGCGAGCACTGCGAGCCGGATGAGAAAGCTTGTCTCAACCAGTGCCAGAATGCCGAAGGCGACCGCGGCGAACGCGACGATCGGCAGCACGTCGAGGACCGTACCGATGCCGAGAAGGACGCCACGGTCGACGAGGCGGTTGCTGATGGAGCGAGCCTCCACGGCCCTACGGAATGGCGCCAAAAGCCGCTTGGTCAGCCATTCAGCAAGCAGAGCTGCCACCAAGATCGCAGCGATCGTGGCGAGCATCCAGCCAATGCGATTGATCACGGCCGGATCGGACAGATTTTGCAGGATGGTTTGGATCTGATCGGGCAGATGCTCCATCTCGCCAGCCAACACGAGGATAACAGACGTCGAGAAGGCGCCGAGCGACTCAGCCACGCCCGATAGCCAGTCCTTTCGGTCCGTGGACTGCGGCGTCGCATTGTTCTGCGGTTCTACGAGCGTCCGCAGCCGAGCGATCAATTCGCCGCGGGCCTGGTCATTGTTAAGCGTGTCGATCAGCGCCTGCAGGTCCTTACGCTGCTCGCTCGACATCGGTGACGGTGCCTTCGGTCCAGCGGACGGCGTGGAGTCAGATACTGTTGGGCTGGATTGGCTCGCAGCTTGTGCCCTGGCGGTCGGAGCTGCGGCCGGACCGGCGAACGCAACCATGCAAATAAGCGAGAGGACTTTCAGGAATGAACTCGGCAGCATGCGGGATCCATCTTTTGCTGTGCGCCCGGCCGAATGGATGGCAGGCATTGTGGGCGTGCAGCGGTCGGTTCGCCCAATGTTACTTCGGCCCGCCATAATCGAGCGGTAGTGGGGGCTGGCCTGCTCGGCTGATCCGGACGATTACTCGCCCAATGACGCCGTTGTCACGCGCTTCGATCATGTAGAGGAGCATCTCGTTGGGAACCGCTTTGATATGATGTGGCACCGCTACACTGCCGGCTTTAGGGTTCTCGGATGCAGGCAAATTTTAAATGCTGATGGGTGAGGTTTCCTGACGACGGGGCGATTCGTCACACACATCGCTGCTGGAAGACAGGCAGCTTGGGACCCCGGCGCCGCGCTCGTGAGACGCCGGGGCATTCCCCTGAGTGTCAAGTCCAGGGCTGCCGGAGGGCAACTCAAAGATTGTCTTAGGCGATTGATACAACCGCAAGACATCGAGAAATAATAGCTTGTGGAAAAAAACCGGCCTCAGGCGTCACCGTGAGGCCGGGAAGAACAAGCACGACGGGCCCGGCCCATCCGGCCGGGTGGTATATCAAGAAACGCTGGTCGGGCACGAATTGTTCCTGCATCCGGCCGAGAGATCATCGCCTGTCGCCTTCCTCGCTTCATACGGCGCTGGGCTATGGGTAGTGCTGCCTGAACCCGCGTTGGCAGGTCCGGGACCTGTCGTGCCAAGCGCTGTCATACCGTCGCTCTCGCCGGCCTCGATCGCGGAGATGAGGCCGACTATCTGCCGGGTAACAGAATCCACGATTATGGTCGTGGTGTCGTCGGTCTTGGCGACATGGTGATCCCGTCGCGTCAGGGATGCCCCGCCTGACAGTCAGCTGGGCATCGGCTGGGCTTTCCGCTGGACGTGACAGTCTTTTCTCAGCGAGCTCCTCCTGCGTTTCGTTTGTTGAACTTCAAAAAATCGACCGATCGTTGGCGATAGTCGCTGAAACCGAGCAGAATCCAAATCGCAGAAATTCTCCTTTGAATTCAAGAGCGCAAATTTCTGACGGATCGGAGGATCGGTCCTTGAACATGCGCGGAAAAAATGCGCTGAAAAATCAGCACGTTCACTGGCTCAAAATGATCGAGTGGGAGTGATTCACGCCCACCCGAACGCCGCTAAACACAAGACACGCCTATCCCGGCATATGAGTTTGACTATGGTTGGTCGCCTGCTTTTGGGAATTGGTTCGTTCACTCGGCGGCGTTCCTCGACACTTCGAAAGCCGGCACGCTGCCCTGTGCAGGGCTCACCGTCTGGTTCACTTCTGTCTGCGTCGTTTCGCGCACGATATCGAGGAAGGCCTTCAGCACTGGTGACGGCTCCTCTCGTCGATAGATGATCGAGGTGTCGATAGACAGAGTCCGTCCCCGGATCGGTCGATAAACGACGCCCGCGCGGCGGAGGTTTTCCAGACATGCCGGCAGCAGCGAAACACCAAGCCCTACCGATACAAGTCCGATGATCGTCTGCTTCGGCGTTGCCTCCCTGACAATCCTTGGACTGAAGCCGGAGGACCGGCACAGGCCGGCAATCTCGTCGTAAAGCGAAGGATTGATGCTGCGTGGGAATTGGATCAGCGGCTCGGAGGAGAGGTCGGACAACGTGATCTCGGTCTCCCTGGCGAGGCGATGTGTCTCCGGAACGGCCACGATCAGCGGTTCGACCAATATGCTTTCGACGCGGAGGGATTTATGGCTGATGGGAGGATGAATGAAGCCGACATCCAACTGGCGCTCGGCCACCGCTTTGACCTGGTCGGGAATGCGTAGATCGGTCAGGCTCAGTTCGACCTCGGGGTAGCGTTCGGTAAAGCGCTGCACGATAGAGGGCACGACACTGTAGATGGCCGCGTCGATGAAGCCGACCGACAGATGGCCGGTTTCACCACGATCGGCTTTGCGCGCAAGCGCGACGGCCTGGCCCGTCTGATGAAGAACAGCCCGCGCCTCATCAAGAAACACGCGCCCCGCTGCAGTCAGTTCAACCTTGCGCTTTGTACGCTCCAGCAGGCGCACGCCGATCGCCTGTTCCAGCTGCTGGATCTGCTTGGTGAGCGGCGGTTGGGATATGTGCAGGCGCGCTGCGGCGCGCCCGAAATGCAGCTCTTCCGCGACGGTCACGAACGACTGCATCAGCTTGTGGTCCATGGCTTGAATTTCCAAAATCGAATTATTCAGCGCCGAAACGATATTGGACGGAAAATATCGATACCTGCAGAATTTGGAAAGGCACCAAAGCAGGGAGGCTGGAATCTTGAAGGATTCAAAGATATCGCGACGCCAGATGCTGAAGGTACCGCTGACCGGTGCGGCGGTTGTGGCCGCGTCTCAGTCCGGCCTGGTCGCCGACGCGGGCGCCCAGCGGGCTCCCGCATCCTCACCGGCACCGGTTGGCGCATTCGCTCACAACGTCGAGGCCGTCGGCTATACCGATCTCGACCACCGCCCGGCGTTCAAGATGGCCATCAGGCAGGTGGGAGAACGCTGGTTTCTTTATACGGGGCATTTCTGGCACTCGGGCTGGAGCATCGTCGATGTGACCGATCCGGCCAAACCCGAAGTCGTCAAATTCGTACCCTATCCCGGCACGAATACATGGACGCTACAGATCGATCTTTCCGGCGACACGATGGTGACGGCACTCGAAAAGCCGTTCGCAAATTTCGGCGGCGACCCCGATGCCCCTTTCGGCGAAGGAGTTCTGATCTGGGACATCGCCGATCCCATCAATCCGAAACAACTCGGCCACTATCGCACCGGCGGCAACGGCACCCATCGTAACCTCTATCCCGGCGGGCGTTATGTCCATCTCGCCGCCGGCATGCCCGGATACAAGGGCAACATCTATGTCATCCTCGACATCTCCGATCGCTCCAACCCACGCGAGGCCGGACGTTGGTGGGTACCTGGACAGCACGAGGCAAAAGGCGAAAGCCTCGCAGTCCCCGCGGCGGACTCAACCGAGCAAAATAAATCCGATCGCTACAAACTGCGCCTGCGGCCGCAATGCATGTGTGGCGCGTTCTGTGCCAGCGCGGGCGAGGACGTGTCCCTGCATGGACCTCCTTATGTCGTCGGCGATCTTGTTTATCTGCCTTATGGCGCTGCCGGCATCGTCGTGCTGGATATCAGTGATGTCTCCAAGCCGAAGCAGATCGGCAACCTGAGTTTCAGCCCGCCCTTTCATTCACGCTTCGGTGTGCATGGCGTCTTGCCAATTCCAGAGCGCGGCATTGCCTTCGCGAATTCGGAGAACGTCACCTATGGTCGCGGCCCGATGCATCATGCATCGATCGTCGATATTTCGGATCCTGCCGACCCCTTCCTGCTGTCGCTGCTACCCGAGCCGATACCGCCTGAAGGCGCGCCTTATGCCGATTTCACGACGCGCGGAGGCTGGCGCGGACCGCATAATATCAACCACCACCAGCATCATCCGGATGTCGAGAAACAGGGCGACTTGTTCTACATCGCGCATTTCAATGCGGGATTGAGAGTCTACGACGTCTCGAACACGCGGCTTCCGCGCGAGGTCGGTTATTTCATTCCGCCGGAACCGACACGGCGCTATGGACCAATGCCGGAAGACAAGCTGGTGTTGCAGACAGAGGACGTGGTCGTGGATCGGCGCGGCTTCATTTATATCAGCGACAAGAACCAGGGAGTGTGGATTCTCCGCTATACCGGACCTCGGCCGACCGAAGGATGATGATGCCGATGGTCGCGTAATGCATGGATAGCAAAGCTCCATGCTAGAGCATGATGCGCGGCATCATACTCTAATGTATTGGTCTCAATCACGTTTATGATTTTGGATCGATTCGATCCAAAATCATCGTGATCTAGGGTTGCAGATCATCGCCTGGGTCGGCGCACGGCTCTGACTTTTCCGCTGTTTCCACCACCGCAGAAAAACTGATCGCCGCCGTCGGACTCAAGCCCCGACACACCCATGCCGGGTGGCATGTCGAGCTTCTCCAGCACCTCTCCCGTTTGAGGATCTATCCGCATCAATTCGCTTTCGTCGCCTTCCCAGGTGCCGTGCCAGAGCTCGCCATCGACCCATGTCACGCCGGTGACGAAGCGTTTGGACTCGATGGTGCGCAGGATCTTGCCGGTTTCAGGATCGATCTGATGAATCTTCCGGTCACGATATTGTCCGACCCAGAGCGTGCCCTCGGCCCAGGCGAGACCTGAATCCCCACCGCCGGGAGCCGGGATCGTGGTGAGCACATCTCCGGTTTTCGGATCAATCTTCTGGATGCGATCCTCGGCAATCTGAAACAGGTGCTGACCATCAAAGGCCGTTCCTGCATGCGCGGCGACATCCATTGAACGTACCGTTTTTCCGGTTTCAGGATCCAATGCATTCAGTTTGTCACCGGACGCAAACCAGACATTCTCGCCGTCAAACGTAAGCCCATGCACTTGGGCGATATCTGGAAAGGGGCCATATTCGCGAAGGATTTCGGCTGCTGATTGTTTCATGTTCTCCTCGTGGCGTTGAAATTGACTTGCTCACGCCGAGTGATCGATTTTCGACGTTTGCTGTGAGGATACTTATCGTTTGGCCGGTGGCGCTGGGAGTAACAAGGTCGTCGCGATCATGGCAGCGGAGGTGGCTTACTGATCGAGCCACGCTCTAATCACTCGGCAGCGGAGCCGGGAGCAACAACGTCGTCGTAAAGCCTGGCATCGGCGGGGTCATCCAGCGGCGCGCGCGCCCGCGGCCAAACCACTGCACCTTGCCTGCTGCCGACAGCTCGTCAAGTGCCCGTTGCACGGTGCGCTGACTGGCGCCAAGCGCAAGCGCCAATGCCGAGCTCGACCACGATTCACCATCGGTCAGGAAGGCCAGCACCGCCCCATGCTGCTCTTCGACCGGACGTGCCAAGACGACGACCTCACGCGCGCTACGTGGCGTCAGAGCAAAGCCTTGCTTTGTTGCATTCACGCCGGCCAGTTTTTTCAGCACCGCGCGAAGCCGCCCCATTTCAACGCGCAACCTCGCGCGGTGCGATTCATCGGCGTGTTTTCCGCGAAATGCCCGCGCGATGAGCGTCGCCCTTGGCACATCTGCGGGCCAGGCTTCGGCCAGCGCGCGTGCGAGCGCGAACAACACCGGACGCCGTGCAAGTGAGACAAAGGTGTTTGCATCGCGCACGACATGCCGGCATGCGTCGACGACAAACGCTTTCGATGTTTGCAAGGCTTCGACGTCCTCAAGGAGGAGGGGCCGCTCCTCGCCACGCGCAATCAGGCGCGCGGCGGGTGTGTTGAGCAGGTGAAACGCGCTTTCGACTTCCCCCTTCAGCGCGGGAATCCTTGCTTGAAGCGCGGCGCGCTCGGCCCGAGCGAGTGCAGCGCGCGCTTCTTTCGTGCGGAGGCGCCGCATCGCGAGGCCCGCAACAATCAGCTCATGGGCGGCCGTCGATGCGGGTGGGACCTGCGTCGGATCAAGCTCGGCGAGGAAACGTTCGGCCTCGTCAAGGCGCCCGATCAGGAGCAGACGCCGGATCTCCAGATAGCGCGCATGCGCGGCGTTCACGTGATCGCCATGCGCTTCGAGCGTCGCCCGTGCTGCGTCGAGTGCCTTCACGCGCCAGCCGAGGTCGCGCGAGACGAGCGCGATTTCGGCCTCGGCGACGATACATCTCGCGCGGGCGACGGCCTCCTTGGGACTGAAGGCGCGCGCCGCGCGTCGCACCAGGATCTTGGCGCGATCGAAATCGCCAAGCTGCGCCATCGCGATACCACGCAGCGCCAGCGCAGGCGCGTCCTCGCGCAAGGCCACCCGGTTCAGCGCGCCGAGCGGGTCGCCCGCGGCCAGCGCACGCGCCGCAGCCGTGATCAGCGAGTCCATGCAAATCCCGCCAGAATTGTCACTCTCACCATTCGATACCAAGTCCTAGTTTATCTCACGACGATCAACCAGCACGCTGTGTCGGAAACGAACGCTGATGTGCGCCAATGGAGAGAAAACGATGGCAAAGCACACCACTAGGACAGACGAAGGTCGGTTGGCGGCGCGGGGCGCAATGAACACACCGCCGGTCGTGTCGCAGCAGGCGTGGGAGGCCGCGCGCGAGCAACTGCTCGTGAAGGAAAAGGCGATGACCCGCGCCCGGGACGCGCTGGCTGCGGAGCGCCGGCGGATGCCGTGGATGGCCGTGGAGAAGACATATACGTTCGAGGGGCCTGACGGAAAAGCCAGCCTGCTCGACCTGTTTGAAGGCCGGCGTCAATTGATCGTCTACCGCGCCTTCTTCGAACCCGGGGTGTTCGGCTGGCCCGAGCATGCCTGCCGCGGCTGCTCCCTTGTGGCCGATCAGGTCGCCCATGTGGCCCATCTGAACGCCCGCGACACCACTCTCGTGTTTGCGTCGCGCGCACCCCAAGCGGATATCGCGCGCCTGAAGGCACGGATGGGATGGCAGATGCCCTGGTACACCATCACCGACAGCTTCGACGCCGATTTCGGCGTGGATCAGTGGCACGGCCATAACGTGTTCATCCGCGATGGGGACCGTGTGTTTCGCACCTACTTCATCAACAACCGCGGCGACGAGGCGATGGGAAGCACGTGGAATTACCTCGATATCACTCCGCTCGGCCGTCAGGAGGTCTGGGAGGACTCGCCGGAAGGGTATCCCCAGACGCCTACATACAAGTGGTGGAACTGGCACGACAACTACGCGGCAGAAGCCGCGCCAAACCCGAAATGGGTCGAGATCTCAGACGCCGGCGAGGCGGCATTCCGAAATCGCGACAAGTAGCGTCGCGGCGTTGCGCTTTTTTTGCAGGAGAGAACCATGAGCGAGGGTCGCCTCAGCGGATGCGCCTCCGGCGTACAACGGTATGAAAGCGGCAGCGCCATCTTGCTTAGCGCTGCCGATTGGCTGAGCCTTGCGGCTGCGCCAGCCTTTGCATTCATGGGATTGCTGACCGGTGTCCTTGGTAGCGGCGGATCGGACATGCTCTGCTCGACAGCGCTCGATGCGTTACCGCTGAACGGAATGGTCCTGATGTACGCGCTGATGAGCGCATTCCATCTGTCGCCCTGGCTGAAACTCATCTCTAGCCGGGTTCAGTTGTATGTTGCGGCCGAGGACGACTGTGTGATGGGCGCAACGGCAAAGCGCTCGCGCTAGTCAAAATCGCAGGAAAATCCCGGCGGGTTGATCCCGTCGGGATTTTCAATGTCTGTCGTCACAGCGATCAGCGCAATTTATCGAGCGTGATCGGCAGATCGCGCACCCGTTTGCCGGTTGCGTGATAGACAGCATTGGCGATGGCGGCTGCAACGCCGACGATACCGATTTCACCTAATCCCTTGATGCCCATTGGATTGACGATGTCATCCTGCTCGTCGACAAAAATGACATCGATGTCATGGACGTCGGCATTCACCGGGATATGATATTCGGCGATATTGGCATTCATGATGCGGCCGAAGCGATGGTCGATCAGCGTTTCTTCGTGCAGTGCAACCCCCATGCCCCAGATGGCGCCGCCCATCACCTGGCTGTGCGCGGTCTTGGGATTGAGAATGCGGCCGGCAGCGACCGCGCAAACGATGCGCGGGACGCGGATGACGCCGATCTGCTCGTCCACATGCACTTCGGCAAAGATCGCCGAGTGAGTGTTGTGGGCGTGCTTACCGTCATTTGGAAACTCGGTGGCCTTTTCCTGTTCGATCCGCTCCACGGCGCCGTGCCGCATTGCATCGGCGATGGAAACCGCGTGATTGCCATCCTTTTTTGATGCAATCGTGCCATTGATGAGAACGGTGTCGTCTGGCTTCACGCCGGCAAGCGGCGAATTCGGATCTTGCTGTGCCAGACGCAGCAATTCGTTACGCACGGCGTTGCTGGTATTCACTATGGCGTTCGACACAGAAGCCGCTATCCACGATCCGCCTTCGACCGGCGATTGCGGCAGCGTCGAATCGCCAAGCTTGATGTCGATGCTGTCGAGTGGCAGACCGAGCGCATCGGCCGCGACCTGCGCCATGATCGTATAAGTGCCGGTGCCGATATCGGATGTCGCGCAAGAGATTTGCGCATGGCCGTTTGCCGTCAAAGCGATGCGGACCGTGATCGGCACCTGCAGCGCTTCCCAGATACCGCTTGCCATGCCGTATCCGACGAGATCGGTACCGTCCCGCATGGACCGGGGCTCGGGGCTCCGCTTCGACCAACCGAATGCCTCCGCGCCTTGACGATAGCACTCACGCAAGTTCTTGCTGCTGTAGGGCAAACCGGTTGTCTGATCGCGATCGGAGTAGCATCGCAGCCTGAGTTCAAGAGGATCGATCTTGAGTGCGACTGCGAGCTCGTCCATGGCCGATTCAAGAGCATAAACCGCGGTTGTCGCGCTGGGCGCGCGCATGTCGGCCGATGTCGGAAGATCGAGCCGGGCAAGTTTATGTTCGTATCTCGCCGTCTCGCTTTTATAAAGAAGGCCCGACCAGGTCGTTTCGTTCCGGTGGAAGTCTTCATATTGCGACGTCACGGTAACTGCATCATGCGTGACCGCATCGAGCGTGCCATCAGCTTTTGCACCAAGCTGAATCTTCTGGATCATCGCGGGCCGGTAGCCGAGCGAGTACATCTGCTGGCGTGTCAGCACGACCCGGACCGAGCGCTTCAATGCGCGCGCGCCAAGAACCGCGAGCACAGCCTGATATTGCGGCCGCAATCCTGAGCCAAATCCTCCGCCCATGAAGGACGAAACAACGCGTACATCGTCCGGATTCATACTGAACACGCCGCAGAGATAGCGCTGGACGTTCTGCACGCCTTGCGTCTTGTCATAGACCGTCAGCTTGCCGTCGCCCTCCCATCGCACGGTCGAGGCAAACGGCTCCATCGGATTGTGGTGTTCGATCGGCACATAATATTCGCCCTGGTGACGCACAGCGGCCGCTGCGAAGGCCTTGGCAGCGTCGCCGCGCGGTTTTGCGGGCTCATCGACGGCGAAGGCGTCTTTACGGGCGCGAGCCAGATCGGTGACAGGCTGTTCGGCGTTGTATTTGACGCGCACCAGCGAAGCCGCATAGCGCGCCGTCTCCCAATCTTCGGCCAGCACCAGCGCAATCGGCTGGCCGCTGAACAAGATCCTGTCATCGTAGAGCGGGCGGAATGGTGAGCCCTTTTCAGGCGCCACATCGTCCTTGTAGGCCTCGTCATTGTCGGCCATCGCCGGCCGGTTCTGATGCGTCAGGATGGCGATCACGCCGTCGACATCCATGGCCTGGCTGATGTCGATGCTGATGATCCGGCCTTTTGCGATCGCGGACGCAACGATGCTGGCATGGACAAGGTCCGGAGCGCTGAATTCCCCGGCATATTTTGCAGCGCCGGTGACTTTGGCGCGGCCGTCAACGCGGGACGTCGGAGTGCCGATATACGCGGTCATGGGCTTGCTCATCTGGCTGTTTCGTTCCGGGAGTGCTGCAGATTGGGCAGCATCGGCGTGTCCATATCTCAATGCACCGACCGCAATTGCTCCCTGCAGAACGTGCCGGCGGCTGATGCCGCGTGCATGCGGACGATTGGGAGCAACGGGTGGTGCCATTCTCTGCTCATGCAATCTTCTTGTTGGATTGCGATTGCGGCGTACCGTTTGCCGCCTGTGTTAGCCCGCGCACGATGGTACGGCGGGCCAGTTCGATCTTGAAGTCGTTGTGCCCGTAACCCTTGGCATCGCGCAGCAGGTGGTCGGCAGCGCGCCTATAGGTTTCCGGCGTAGCCTGCTGCCCGTTCAGCAGCGCTTCTGCGGATTGGTCTCGCCAAGGCTTGTGTGCGACACCGCCAACGGCGAACCTCGCTTGCCGGATGGTCTTTCCGTCCATCTCCAGCCCGACCGCAACCGATACCAGCGCGAAGGCATAGGACAGACGGTCGCGGATTTTCAGGTAGGTGTAGTTCTTGCTGAAGCCTTGCGGCGGAAGCTCGATGGCCGTGATGATCTCGTTGGGGTTGAGATTGGTATCGCGCTGCGGCGTATCGCCGGGCAGGCGATGGAAATCGGTGAGGGCAATAGTGCGATCACCGGATGGTCCGGTCACGTGCACCTTGGCATCGAGCACGGCCAGCGCCACGCACATATCGGAGGGATGGGTGGCGATGCATGCCTCGCTCGTGCCGAGAATGGCATTAATGCGGTTGAGGCCTTTAATCGCCGAACAGCCGCTGCCGGGATCGCGCTTGTTGCAGGGTGTCACCGTATCGTAGAAATAGAAACAGCGTGTCCGCTGCATCAGGTTGCCTCCGGTGGAGGCCATGTTGCGCAGCTGTGCCGAAGCGCCAGCCAGGATTGCGCTTCCGAGCACGGGATAACGCTTTGCCACAAGCGGATGCCAGGCGAGGTCCGAATTCGGCACTAACGCGCCGATCCGCAAGCCGCCGTCTGTGTTTTCCTCCACTTTCGTGAGCGGCAGATGCGAAATATCGATGAGATGTGTCGGCTGCTCGACATCTTCTTTCATCAAATCGAGCAGATTGGTCCCGCCTGCGATGAACTTGGCGCTCGAGTCGGCCGCGATCTGGCGAACCGCGTCGGAGATGTTGTTGGCGCGTGTATATTCGAAATTGATCATGACGCCCCCATCGCTTGCTGGATGGCCGCGACGATGTTTGGATAAGCGGCGCAGCGGCAGAGATTGCCGCTCATCAACTCTCGAATTTCATCGGCCGTCTTCGCCTTGCCTTCCGCAATCAATCCGACGGCCGAACAGATCTGACCGGACGTGCAATAGCCACATTGGAAAGCGTCGTGGTCGATAAAGGCCTGTTGCAGGGGATGCAGGGCATCATCGGTTGCCAGGCCTTCGATCGTGGTCACCTGGGCTCCGTCCTTCATGACGGCGAGGGTGAGGCAGGAATTGATGCGACGGCCGTCGACCAGCACGGTACAGGCGCCGCATTGGCCATGATCGCAGCCTTTCTTGGTGCCCGTCAGTTCGAGATGATTGCGTAATGCGTCGAGCAATGTTGTCCACGGAGCCACTTCGAGCTGTGTCTCCTGACCATTGATGACGATTTTTATTGAATGTTTAGCGGGGGTAGGGATGCCGTGTTCAACGCGTCGCGCTGCTTGTGCCATGTGCATCTCTCATCTGTTTGCGCGGGTCCATCGACCCACAACAACTATTCACAACGCAAACTAATGCTCAGGATTTCGAAGCGTTCCAAGCTATACGGAGGTTTAAGTCGGCAAATGTCATTGACGCAGCTAAGCGTCGTGCAGTTGGATTTGCGACATAACGATTTTTCTGCTTTGCGCGCAAAAACTGCCGATCACTTCGCTCTTTCACGAAGCGGTGATGATTGCGTCGCTATCAAGGTTTATGTCGTGGATGTGACGGACGTGAAAAAAAGCAGTTACAAAGCCGCCCCCATTCGGGCGACTGCATAAATGATGTGCACATGTGCGAAGACATCAGCTTTTCGCCAAGTGCGGCCTTCGCCAAGTACGACAGCCTGACTGCCCAATCCGCCGACGTGGCTTCCACCAAGCTTTTCCGAGTAAAACGGGCGGAGTGGCACTTGCCCGCTCCGCCCTGATGCGATCAAAATCTTATCCGGCGAAATTCGCCGCGATCCTCTGTTGCAGATAATCATGCGCCGTGATCGGCGGGTAAATTTTCTTTGGTCCCTGAACGATCGCATTCATGTTGGCCTGACAAAAGAACGGCAACGAGTAGCGCGGTCCGAGATACTCGTCATCGCGCGGCATGCGCACGCGATGCAGCGTCGACAGTAACTGATCGTCGCTCCAGCGCTTCAGCATGTCGCCGATATTGCAGGTAATGACGCCGGGTAATGGCTCGACATCGGTCCATTCCAGCTCCGACGCTTCCTTGCCGGGGCAGAGTTGCAGGCCGCCTTGTCCGGGCCGCTGATGCAGAAGGGTGAGGCAGTCATAATCGGTGTGGGCGCCGGCGCGCCAGCCGGTATAGTCCTCGGGCTTTGCATTGGTCATCGGCAGATAATGCAAGAGCCGCAGCGTGCTCTGATAATCCGGCGCCAGCGGATCGTGCGCCTCGGTGAAGAAATCCGGCGCGAATCCGAGTTTGAGCGCGAAACAGGACAGCACCTTCATGCCGACCGCCCAGTTCGCGCGCTCGAAGGCCAGCATCGCCGCCTTGAAGCCGGGGAGTTCCTCGCCGGATGGCCACAGCTTTGCCATGCGTGTCGGCGTGATCTGATAGCTTTCCTTGTTGTCGGCTGTGCCGGTGGAGGGCCGCACCTGGCTTTTGTATTCCCAGCCGGCATTGGTGCCCTTGCCCAGCGGATATTTGGCCTTGGTTTCATGCGACAGCGCGAAAAACCGCTCGGTCATCTCGAAGGCTTCATCGATCTGCTGCTGCGGGATGCCGTGATTGACGAGCTGGAAGAAGCCGATCTCGGTCGAGGCTTTCCAGAGCTGGTCGGCGATCTCGGCTTTGCGCTTTTCGAAATCGCCCAGATCGATTTGCGGGACATCGCGGTGCTTGGTTTTGCCGATGCCTCCGAAGGTGGTTTCGAGGTTCAGTTCTTCAAGTGAATAGTTCTTTGCCGTCTGGGTCATGATCATGTCTCATCGTTTCGGCTGCTGCCATGATTGATGAAAGCAAAGATCAACTGTCGTGGAGCCGCAACCAAACCCTTGCGTTCGGGAACAAACGCAAGATGCGGATGGAGCCAACACTCTCAAGGAAGATGCGAGACGCGGCATGCTGGGCTCCAGAGCGAACAAAATCGATCCTTGCCGAGCAATGTCCCGGACCAATGGCCCTGACCGCTTATACTCGCCCTCCGTTTAGCACAGATGGCCTGACCGGTCTGCTTGAATTTTCGGCATCGCTCTTCGTGCCGCGAGCAGAAGGTAGCAGCCGGCCAGCACCGATCGATCCCGACAGGTCAGAACATGGCGGCCGGTCGGATTTTATTGCACCCTTTCGATCGCAATGGCGGTCGCCTCACCGCCGCCAATGCAGAGGGAGGCGATGCCGCGTTTGGCACCCTGCCGTTCCAGGGCATGCAGCAATGTCACGATGATGCGCGCGCCGGTCGCGCCGATCGGATGGCCGAGTGCGCAGGCGCCGCCATTGACGTTCAGCTTGTCGCGCGGAATGCCGAGTTCTTTCGCAGCCGCCATGGCGACCACGGCAAACGCTTCATTGATCTCGAACAGATCGACATCGCCGACACGCCAGCCGGTCTTCTCGAGCACTTTTCGGATCGCCGGAATGGGGGCGGTGGTGTACCAGGCCGGTTCCTGGCTGTGCGTGGCATGCGCCTTGATCTCGGCGAGGATCGGCAGGCCTTCGCGCTCGGCAATCGAGCGGCGTGTCAGGATCAACGCTGCGGCGCCATCGGCATTGGCGGATGCGCTAGCCGCGGTGATCGTTCCGTCGGTGCGGAAGGCGGGCTTCAGTGTCGGGATTTTTTCCGGCGAGACTTTCAGCGGATGCTCGTCATGTTCGACGATCTTGTCGCCACCTTTGGCGGCAATGGTGACCGGCGCAATCTCGGCCTTGAACGAGCCGTCCTCGGTCGCCTTGCGCGCGCGCGTCAGCGTCTCGACGGCATAAGCGTCCTGGTCGGCGCGCGTGAATTGGTAGGCTTCGACCGCCACTTCGCCGAAATCGCCCATCGGCCGGCCGGGCTCGTATGCGTCTTCGAGACCGTCGAGCATCATGTGATCGAAGATTCGGTCATGTCCGACGCGATAGCCGCCGCGCGCTTTCGCGAGCATGTAAGGAGCATTCGACATCGACTCCATGCCGCCGGAGACGACGA
Source organism: Pseudorhodoplanes sinuspersici (assembly GCF_002119765.1). Lineage (NCBI taxonomy): Bacteria > Pseudomonadati > Pseudomonadota > Alphaproteobacteria > Hyphomicrobiales > Pseudorhodoplanes > Pseudorhodoplanes sinuspersici. The sequence goes on along the minus strand of NZ_CP021112.1, from coordinate 5,367,884 downwards.
TATCGGCGGAGCCCGCGTTAATCAGATCGTGCGCCAGCATGGTTGCCTTCATGCCGGAACCGCACACCTTGTTGATGGTGGTTGCGCCCGTGGCATCCGGCAAACCGGCACCGCGCGCCGCCTGGCGCGCCGGCGCCTGTCCTTGTCCGGCCGGCAGCACGCAGCCCATCAGCACCTCGTCGACCTTTTCGGGCGCGAGATTCGCGCGATCCAGCGCGGCGCGGATGACATGTGCGCCGAGGGCATGGGCCTGCATCGGCGCCAGATCGCCGAGAAAGCGCCCAAGTGGCGAACGCACGGCGGAGACAATGACGATGGGATCGGACGGTGTCGGCATGACGGCTCCTCACTGTGCTCAGGCGACCGGGATGATGGGCAAGTCTAGCTGATCATATTTGCCGCTGCTGGCAGAAGATTCCATAGCGCATGGTCATTGCTCCCCGCCGCTATCGCCGGCGTCCTTATTACAACCGTCATCGCCGCATTGCAGATACATGATGACCGACATATAAAAGTCAAGCGTTTGTGGACGGAGCTGCGGATGAAGGTGAGCCGGGAACAGGCCGAGAAGAACAGGCGCCGCATTGTCGAGGTGGCGGGAGAGATGTTCCGCGAGCATGGTTTTGACGGGATCGGTCTGGCGGACCTGATGAAAAAGGCCGGGCTGACCCATGGCGGCTTCTATGGCCATTTCAAATCCAAGGAGGCTTTGGCGGCTGAAGCCTCCGCGCGCGCCTTGTCAAAAAGCTGCGACAAGCTGGCGGCTGTGGCCGATGCGGCGTCCGGCGATGCGCTCGCCGCACTGGTTGGTTCTTATCTATCGGACCGCCACAGGAAGGAAATCGGGAAGGGATGTGCTTTTGTCGCACTTGGCGCGGACGCCGCCCGGCATGGCAAACCGTTGCGGTCGGCTTTCGCCAAAGGTGTCGACGATTATCTTGCCGTTCTTTCCGACATTGTCCCGGGCCGAACCAAAGCCGAGAAGCGCAAGAAGGCGATGACGACGTTGTCCGGCATGGTCGGTGCGCTGGTGCTGGCGAGGGCCGTCGACGACGAAAATCTCGCAAAGGAGATTCTCGTCGCGACGGCCGCAAGTCTTACAGCGCCAACAGTCGGCAACGTCTGAGTATCACTTCTCGCTGTCGAGATCGGCCATCGCCATTTGTGGATAGCGCGAACCGACCGCGGCGTTTTTCGGCACTGCGCGTTCAATGGCCGCGATGTCCTGCTTGCTGAGTGTCACCTCGGCTGCGCCAAGCGCTTCGTTGAGGCGATCGCGCTTGCGCGCGCCGACAAGCGGAACGATGTCATCGCCCTGTGCAGCGACCCAGGCGATGGCCGCTTGCGCGACAGTGATGCCTTTTGCCTCGGCGACCGTCCGCAGCGCGTCGACAAGCGCGAGATTGGCATCGATATTTCCGGCCTGGAATCGCGGACTATAGGTCCGGAAATCACCCGCGGTTGTTGTCGCGTTGCTCCTCCAATGTCCGCTGATCAATCCGCGCGACAGCACGCCATAGGCCGTGACGCCGATGCCGAGTTCGCGCACGGTCGGCAGGATCTCGTCCTCGATGCCGCGCGAGATCAGCGAATATTCAATCTGCAGATCGCTGATCGGATGGACCTTGGCGGCGCGGCGGATCGTCTTCGTTCCCATCTCCGACAAACCGATGTGACGGACGTAGCCTGCCTTCACCATATCGGCGATGGCGCCGATTGTGTCTTCGATCGGCACATCGGGATCGAGACGCGAGGGACGATAGATATCGATATAATCGAGCCCAAGCCGCTGCAGCGAATAGGCGAGGAAGTTCTTCACCGCGTTCGGCCGCGCATCATAGCGCAGCCAGTTGCCGCCGGGATCGCGCATCGCGCCGAACTTGACGCTGACCTGGAAGGTGTCGCGGGCGATGCCTTTAACCGCCTCGCCGATCAGCATCTCGTTGTGGCCCATGCCGTAGAAGTCGCCGGTATCGAGCAGGGTGACGCCGGCATCGAGCGCGGCATGAATGGTAGCAATGCCCTCCTGCCGGTCGGACGGGCCATACATACCCGACATGCCCATGCAGCCAAGACCGATGGCCGACACCTTCGGGCCGGTTTTGCCAAGTTGAAGCTGTTTCATTGGTGTTCTCCAAGATCTGGCCGAGGTGCCCCCGGCGTCAGGCGGGACTATGGGCACTCGTCTTTCGTTCGATAATCCGATATTATATGAACAGGTTGTATGGATTATCGAACAATGGCGGACATCGATCTCGCGGATCTGGATGCATTCACGGCGGTTGCGCGACAGCGGAGCTTTCGCGGCGCCGCGGTGACGCGAGGCGTTTCGGCCTCGACGCTGAGCGAAGCGGTCCGGCGGCTGGAGGCGCGACTGGGTGTTCGGCTGCTCAATCGCACGACGCGCAGCGTGACCACAACGGAGGCGGGTGCGCGCCTTCTCGACCGGCTGACACCGGCCTTGGGTGAGGTGCAGGCCGCGCTCGATGTGGTGAACAGCTTCCGTGATAGCCCAACCGGGACGCTGCGGCTCAATGTGCCGGGCATTGTGGCGCGCGTGGTCATGCCGCCGATCGTCGAAAGCTTTCTCAAAAGCCATCCCGGCATCACGATGGAGGTCGTCAGTGACGACAGTTTCATCGATGTGCTCGCGGCAGGTTTCGACGCCGGCGTGCGTTACGACGAACGCCTTGAGCAGGACATGATCGCGGTGCCGATCGGCCCGCGCGTTCAGCGTTTCGCTACGGCTGCGGCTCCATCGTATCTCGCCTCGCGCGGCCGCCCGCAGCATCCACGCGATTTGTTGAACCATGCCTGCATTCGCCATCGCTTTCCGAGCCGAGTCATTCCCAACTGGGAGTTCGAACGTAACGGTGAGATCGTGCGGATCACACCGGCAGGACCATTGATTGCCACCTCGATCGAACTGGAGATCAGTGCCGCTGTTGCCGGCCTCGGGATCGTATCCAGCTTCGAAGACTACCTCGCGCCGCAATTAACGAGCGGCGTGCTGGTGCCCGTTCTTAAAGACTGGTGGCAGAGCTTCAGCGGACCCTTTCTCTATTACGCCAGCCGCCGGCACATGCCGGCACCGCTGCGCGCCTTTGTCGATTTCATCAAGACGCGCAATGGGTAACCGGTATTTCTATTGCCATACCGATCAGTCGATTACAGCAAGATCGATATAGTCGGCGAAAGAACTCCAGAGCCGCTGAGATCAATCCTGCTCAATTTGAGCGCTGATGATTTCGATGCAGGCAAAAAGGAGTTCCGATGTTCAATCGACGCAAATTCTCCGCCGCTTTTGTCGGAGGTGTTGCGGCTTCGGCCGTACTCGGCCAGTCGGTCAATGCGCAAACCGCTGAAAGTACTTCGAACCCATCCGCAGGGAAGGCTGCGACCAATACATCCTTCCGTTCTTTGAAGCGGATCGATGCCGGAGCGTTGAATATCGGATATGCGGAAGACGGTCCTGCAGAAGGGCCGGCTGTCATTCTCCTGCACGGATGGCCCTACGACATCTACAGCTATGTCGATGTTGCACCGCTGCTGGCATCGGCGGGATATCGCGTGATCGTGCCGTATCTGCGCGGCTATGGCACGACACGGTTCCTTTCGGAATCCACGCTGCGGAATGGTCAGCAGGCCGTTATCGCGGTCGACATCGTTGCGCTGATGGATGCACTCGGCATCAAGACGGCGACCATTGCCGGATATGACTGGGGAGCGCGCACGGCAGATATCATTGCCGCCCTTTGGCCGCAGCGCTGCAAGGCGCTGGTATCGGTCAGCGGCTATCTGATCGGCAGCCAGCAAGCCAACAAGGCGCCATTGCCGCCGAAAGCTGAACTGGAATGGTGGTATCAGTATTATTTCGCCACCGAGCGAGGCCGCGCCGGATACGACAAGTACAGACATGATTTCGCGAAGCTGATCTGGCAACTGGCGTCGCCGAAATGGGCGTTCGACGATGCGACCTTCGATCGCTCGGCGGCAGCATTCGACAACCCCGATCATGTCAGCATCGTGATCCACAATTACCGTTGGCGGCTTGGGCTGGCGGAAGGAGAAGCAAAATACGACGACCTGGAAAAGCGTCTGGCACAAGCGCCGGCGATCTCCGTGCCGACCATCACGCTCGAAGGCGATGCCAACGGCGCGCCTCATCCGGCTCCCGCGGCTTACGCGAAGAAGTTCTCGGGACGGTATGAGCATCGGCTTATCAGCGGCGGCATCGGTCACAACCTGCCGCAGGAAGCCCCCCGCGCCTTTGCGCAGGCCGTCATCGATGTCGATGGATATTGAACGCCATGACAGCATTCATGAAAACCGCTTGCCTCGCGCTCATAGCGGCGGCAGCGACGTGGATGGCCGCTGTGGCGCTGCTGCCCACCAAAGGCAATGCCACGCCGGATCGTTCGTCGCCGATTTTCGGCGTCACGATTCCGGAAGGCTATCGGCAATGGGAGCTGATCGCGCCGGCGGAAGAGGCGGCACCATTGAACGAAATTCGTGCGGTGCTCGGAAATAAGGTTGCGGTCGATGCTTATCAGTCCGGAACGTTGCCATTTCCCGACGGGACTATTCTGGTCAAGCTCGCCTGGAAGCATATCCAGTCGCCTGACTTCCGACCGGCGTCCATCCCTGGGGCCGCAACGACGGTCCAGGTCATGGTCAAGGATTCCCAGAAATATGCGGACACCGGCGGCTGGGGCTTCGGCCGCTTTATCAATGGTGTTCCGGTCGATGAGGCGCAGCACCGGACTTGCTTCCCGTGTCACGAGGCTCGCGCGAAAGCCCATGACTACGTTTTCACACGCTACGCACCTTAAAGCGTTTTCGAGCGAAGTGGATACCGGTTCGCGTAAGGAAAACGCGTCAAAACAAAAAGCTAGAGCCCTAGCTTTGATTCCATCAAAGCCGGAAAGGCTCTAGGCGAACGGCAGCCTTTATCGAGTCAGAAAACGAAACCCCTGGGCGTTTTGTTTCGCCCGGGGGTTGGTGACAGGACATTCGTTCCGCTGGTGCGGAACAATCAGCCCCACAGCTCCTTGCTGGCGAGCTTCGCGCCTTCGGCAAGGCTTTCGAACTTCGCCCACATCACCTGCGGATGCACGCGCTGCAGGCCTTCGGCCTGTGCAAAGCCGCAATCGGTGCCGGCGATCAGGTTTTCCTTGCCGACCACCTTGGCGAAATTGATGATGCGCTCGGCGATCAGCTTTGGGTGCTCCACCGTCGTCGTGTGGTGGGTTATGATGCCCGGGATCAGGATTTTGCCGGCCGGCAGCTTCACATCCTTCCACAGATGCCATTCATGCTCGTGGCGCACATTGGCGGCCTCGATCGAATAGGCGCCGGCATTCACCTTCAGCATCAGGTCGACGATATCGGAGAGTTGCGCGTCGGCGACGTGCGGCACGTGCCAGCTGCCGAAGCAGATGTGGTAGCGGATGCGATCCTGCGGGATGCCTTCGAGCGCCATGTTGAGCGCGGCAACGCGCAACTCCGCCCACTCGCGGTAGCGCTTGGGGCTTTCTTGCGTCAGATGATCGAACATGTTGGCGAGCACTGCGTCGTCGACCTGCAGCACAACGCCGGCCTTGATGACCTCGAGATATTCCTCGCGCAGTGCCTTGGCGATGGCGAAGACGTAATCTTCCTCGCTCTTGTAATATTCGTTCTCGGCATCGTAACCGACGCTGGCCGGCGCGACCGCAGTGAAGAACACGTCTTCGACTTTGACCTTTGCGGCCGCCGCTTTCAGGTCGGCAAGGTTGCGCCGCACGTCCTCATAGCCATTGTAGACGATCTCGCCGACACAGGCATGGCCGGGCGAGCCGACGACGCCGCGCGGGAATTGGTCTTTCATGAAATCGGCGAAGCGGATGCGGTCGCGTCCAAGCCACACCGCTTCATAAAGTTTGTTGGGGCGGGGCTCAAAACCGCTCATGCGTTCGAGAATGTAATTCGCCCAGCCCGACTTGCCGAACTCGCCGTCATTGACGATGTCGATACCGACTTTCGCCTGATGAGCGACGATCTCTTCGATTTCCTGCGCGAGTTGCTGGGCGTTGTGCTTCTTGGAGGCCTCTAGCGCCGCCTTCGAACGGATGAGACTGCCGACATGGGTCGTCAGAATGCGGTTTTCGCTACGCTTCATTGTCGAATAACCTTGTCAGTGCGTGCCGAGTGAAACAGTCAGAGGGCGCAGCGCACGCGACCGCGCCCCCGGATTGGAGTGATTTGATCCTTCAATACGCTGCGTTGCGTGCAGCGACGGTCTTCTTCAGGTCATCGAGGATGGCCTTCGGATCGTGGCCGGCCTTCTTCACGTCGGCTTCCCAATTCGCGACGATCGGTTCAGCCGATTTGCGCCAGGCTGCGATCTGCTCCGGCGTCAATGGATAAACGTCCTGGCCCGGCATCGCCTTGAGCTTCGCCTTACCGCCGGATTCGAAATCGGCCCAAGGCGTTGCGATTTTCAACGAGGCATCGCTGGAGCAATGCTCGTCCATCACCTTCTTCTGTGCAGGGGACATCGAGTCATACTTGGCCTTGTTCAGCACCCAGACCTGTTCGGAGATATAGATCGGCGCATCGATGTGGAAGTTTGTCACCTTATCGATGCCGAACAATCCGAGAGACCCCCATGGCGAGCCTGCGCCCTCGGCGACACCCTTTTCCAGAACGTCGCGGATTTCCGGCGCCGAGGCCTGCACGTTGGTGGCGCCGAGCGTCCGCATCCAGTTGGCGATCACCGCATTCGGTGGGCGGAACTTCACGCCGTTCATGTCGGTCGGTGAGACCACTTTCTTTTTAGTGAAATGGAAGGTGCCTGGATCATGCGCGAAGGCGAGGCAGTAACGGACGTCCTTCATCTCGCGATCGGCATAGCGGCGATACCAGGCGTCGAGCGCCGCGCTGCCTTCCTTTGAATTGGAGAAGATGAAGGGGAGTTCGACCGCCGCGACGATCGGGAAACGCCCCGGTTCGTAGCCGGGATTCACATGCGAAATATCGACGATGCCGTCGCGCGCCATGTTGTAATGGTCGAAGGCCTTGCCGAGCTGCTGTGCCGGATAGATGGTGATCTTGATGGTGCCGTTCGATGCCTTGTTGATCGATTCAGCCCAGGCGACAGCGGCGGTGTGCATCGGATGCGCCGTCGGCACCCAATGCGAGAACCGCATTTCCACCGGCTTGTCCTGCGCGGCGGCCGGCACGGCGTGTAGTCCCAATAATCCAAGTCCAGTAGCAACAGCACCTGTCAGGCGTAACCAAGGTAACTTCATTGCATCCTCCCGAAGTAGCTTCTTGTTGACGCATTTGAACCTTAGACTGCGACTTTTAGAGCTTCAGATTGCAACTTTTGTTTTGAACGTAATCAGAGACGAGCCCGGCACGAGATCGCGCGTCTGCTGACTGCGCAGCGCGAGTTCGAGGTTGCGACGCGCGAGCCGGGCATGTTCGCGCATGATGAATTCGGCGCGCTCGCCTTCGCCATCTTCGATGGCGCGGGCAATGCAGCGGTGATGATCCTGGGCCACGGTGAACAGCACGCGCGCTTCCGGCAGGCTGGCCTGGACTGTCACGAAGGCGCTGGCCGAGGCGAAAGGCAGGGCGACGGCGCGCGCGATCTGGCGCGCCAGCACGGCGCTGTCTGCAAGATCGATGACGAGTTGATGGAAGCGTCCATTCAACTCGACATAACCCGAGAAATTGTCTGCCGTGACGCCGGCGCCGAGCACCAGATCATCAAGTTCATGCAGGCAGCGTTTCAGATCGACAAGATCCGTCTCGGCCGGCTTGCGTTCGGCCGCCAGCCGCGCCGCCAGACCCTCAAGCGTGCCGCGTACTTCGATCGCGGCGTGGATGTCGCGTTCGGTGAAGGCGCTGACGGCATAGCCGCCAGTTGCGATCGGATGGGCGAGACCTTCCTGCTCGAGCCGCATCATCGCCGTGCGGATCGGCGTGCGCGAGACCCCAAGCCGCTCCACCAGCGCCAGTTCGGACAGGCGCTCACCCGCCTTCAATTCACCGCTGAGAATCAATTCGCGCAGCGTCATGAGAGCGGACAGGTTTTGCGACGAGGGGATTTCCGTCTGGTCGCGCACATTTCCTCCGGATCGATTTTTTCCGAAGGCTGTATACAATTTTGGCCGGAGTCAACTCATGGCGTGAGAGAAAACGAAAAGAAACCGGCATGGGTGCCGGTTTCTGTATTCAGGGTTGGGCTCGTGCCCGCTACATTTTCGTCTTGATATAGTCCACGAGCTGATTGAGCACGGTGCCCCAGCCCTCTTCAAAGCCCATCTCTTCGTGCTGCTTTCGGCCAGCTTCGTCGCGGTGGAGGGCGGTGGCGACATAGCGCGTGCCGCTGCCGCTGGGCTCCAGTGTGAGAATAGCCGTGAAGAATGGCTTTTCCGATGGCCGGTAGCCGGGCAGTAGCGCGTCGGTCCAGATCAGCCGTTCGTTCGGGACGATATCGAGAAAGCAGCCGATATTGGGAAACTCCTGCCCCTCCGGCGACCGCATCACGAAGCGGAATTCGCCGCCGCGCCGCAGATCGACCGCGCAATCGGTGATGCTCCAGGGTTTGGGCACGAACCAATGGCGCAGATGTTCAGGCGTGGTCCAGGCCTTCCACACAAGTTCGCGCGGGACATCGACGACACGGTCCAGAACCAGATCGAGTTTCGGATCGGGTTTAATCAAGGCAACGCTCATCAACTTTTCTCCTTCAGGGCCATCAGATAAGTGTCGAGTTGGTCGAGGCGGCGTTCCCACAGGCTGCGCTGACGGGACAGCCAGTCTTCGGCGAGCTTCAGCCGCTTGGGTGCGAGCTGATAGGTGCGGACCCGGCCGGTCTTGTGCGAGCGCACCAATCCGCTGTCTTCAAGGATGCGCAAGTGCTGCAAGAACGATGGCAGCGCCATTTCGAACGGCGCCGCCAATTCGCTGACGGAGGCGGGGCTTTTGCTGAGTCGCTCCAATACATCGCGGCGGGTCGGATCTGCCAATGCGCGAAAGATATGGTCGACGGTTTGCGTGCCGGTGCTGGCAGTCTGCATGATCGTTCGATGATGGTGGCGGAATCTGCAATGACGGGCGAGGTCATAGAGAGATGAAATAGTTAGGTCAATACCTAAGTTTTGAAATGGCTGTTTTGCCGCGCTAGTGGTCCGATTCTAACATTCGCATCCCTTCTCGGCAGGCTCTTTGCGAATGTTAGAATCAAAGGACCACTAGCAAGTATTGGATTCTAGTGGAGCTTTGGATTTGACATTCGCTTGACGAGCCCGCGGCTAGGTGGGGAGCGAATGTCAAATCCGCTCCACTAGGAAAAGCAACCAACCACAGAGGCCCGCATGACTGTCACCATCTACGGCATCAAGAACTGCGACACGATGAAGAAGGCGCGCGCCTGGCTGGACAAGGCTGGCATTGCCTATGCGTTTCACGATTACAAAACCGCCGGCATCGAGAAGAAACAACTTGAAGCCTGGAGCAAGGATGTTGGCTGGGAAACGCTGCTCAATCGCGCCGGTACGACCTTCCGCAAATTGCCTGAGAAGGACAAGGAAGGCCTCAACGCTGCCAAGGCGATGAAGCTGATGCTGGAGCAGCCGTCAATGATCAAACGGCCAGTGCTGGATACCGGCAAAGCGCTGCTCGTCGGCTTCAAGCCGGACGATTATAAGGCGGCGTTTAAAAAATAGGTGCACGTATTTGCGCCCTCTCCCGCAAGGGGAGAGGGCGCAAATATGAGCGGCTGTGCGCGCTACCGGGGCGGCGGTACAGTCTCGCCCAGCGCGCGCCGCCATACCCACGATAATCCCTCACGCAGGTTATGCCGTTCGGCGAAATGCGTCGGGTGAATGGCCCCAATCGTGGGGCTCTGCCGCTGGCCGACCATGAAGTTGAAGGTGTAATACGGCTCCTGGCCCATTCGCAGATCGGTGACGATCACGCGCCCATCGCGCTCGCCCATCTTGAAGAAGCCATCGGTGAACCAGGCGATGCGATCGACATAAGCGTTACCCTTCATCGCCTCGTACAGCGCTTCGCCGCGGGGAAACGGGTCGAATGTCATCTTGCTGTCGCGATCGAAGACCGAATGAAACCCCTCCAAATAACCGTCCGGTGTGATCGCGACCACGCGCCAGAGCATTGTGTTCAACGCGGTCGGCGTCACCAGCAAGCGTTCGACCTTGCGGCCATCCGCGCGCAGCGCCGCTTCGGCAACGCCTTGGACATAAGCCTGCGCCGCCACGCTCCAGCCGAGATACAGCGTGCTCACGACAAGGCCGCCAGCCGCCCAGCGCCAGCCGGTGTCATTGCGCCAGATCAGCGCAACGATGATGCCGATCAGCAGCGGCAATGTATAAAGCGGATCGATGATGAACATCGAGCCGATGGCATAAGGAAAATCCGTGAACGGCCGCAGCAATTGCGTGCCGTAAACCGTGAACCAGTCGAGCAGCGGATGGGTGAACAGCGCCAGCCAGACAGCGAGCCACCATCGCCAGAAATTCTGCATCTCGCGGGCGGCAAACGCAGCGATCAGTGCGACGACGGGAGATGCGATGGTCAGCCAGAACAGCGCGTGGCTGTTGGCCCGGTGCAGCGTCATGTTCGAGATCGGATCGCCGTGATTATAGAAGGCGTCGAGATCGGGCAAAGTGGCGGCAAGGCCACCGATCAGCGCGGCCTTCCACGGTGCGGTGCGCCGGCGCATGACAACGATGCCGATGGCCGAGCCGAGTGCGAATTGGGAGAGGGAGTCCATGGAGACGTCAGATAGGCGATGCGCAAGCCCAGTCAAGCCGGACCTCCGCCTTGAGCGCTCACGCCGTTATCCGATTCATCGCGCAATAAATGGTCCGTGCGCCGCCGAAAGGCATTGCACGGCCAATATTTTTGCGTTGCCCGTTTATTTCTTCAGACCATCGGTTGTCGGCGTGAGGTTCTTGATCACCTCGTCGCCCTTGGTCGACACTTTGACGATGTCCTTGCCGTCGATATTCATGTTCATGAGATCGAGCGACCGGATCTGGCTGTTGTCATAGGTGCGGAAGTGATACCGCTTGGCTTTCAAGTCGCTGGCCGATGTCCAAAGCGTATAATCGGCCTGGACGTTGCCATTGGCATCCTTCTCGCCATCACGCGCCGAACCCTTCGGAATGTCGAACTGGTTCAGAACGTGGAAGGCTTCGAGGATGGCATCCTTCCCGGTCTTCGGTTTGAAGACGGACTGGCTGAAGGCGACCGCACGGACGAAACGCGATGGCGGTGTGAAATCGCCCGGCAGGCCGAGCATGCCGGAGCCCTGACCCGTCGGCAGCAGCTTGACCGTTCCGAGCTGGATCGGCGGCACGTTGGTCATCGAGAAATTCACATAATTCCGCAGATTGGTCATGTGCCAGTCGAAGCTCGGCGAGTTGGTGAGCACACCAAGCGGATTGTCATGCACATTGAGTTTTCCGCCGACATATTCGACGACGATGCTTTTGCCGGACGCGTCATGCACGACGAAATGCACCTCCGGAGCAAAGCCCCAGCTCGAAAAGACGACTGACGGCACAACGATGTTGCCGATATTCGCCTTCACTTCGTCAACGCTGGCGAAATTCTCCAGCATCCATGAGCCTAGCTCCCAAGGCGCGATCGTTTTGCCGGCATCGGCTGGTGTGTAAGGCATGTAGCCGGCCGATGTCGGGAAATAGAACAGGCCGGCGGCGAGGCCGCGTTCGTTGAGCCCGTCAAACAGGATCGGCTGTCCGGCGCCGTTCATGCCAACGCTGGCATATTTTGCGGTCCATTTCAGCCCTTCCTTGCCGTCCGGGGTCGTTCCGGCTCGCGCATAGCCGCGTGGCACCATGATGATTTCGGACATCAGGTCGACGCCGAATTCCAGTGTCCGCGCGTGAACGGCAGTGCCGTCCGCGGCGATCAGGAAGATGCCGGTGCAGGCCTGCGCGGTCTGTGCCGCGCTTCCAAGCATGAGGGCACAGGCTGCGACGACGGAAACAGCTTTTCTCAAAACCCGCTCTCGGTTCATCTGCGTGATCCCGTTGGGCTATTGGCAGCACAACGGGACTATGAACCGAATGCGTAAAAGGATCAGCTCCGGCTTTATTAAGATTGTCGGAGGGTGGGTAACGTCTCGCCTCAGTTAATCTTCACGTCAGCCGCCTTGATGATCGGCGCCCAGCGCGCGATCTCGCCATCGATCACCGCGCGAAATTGCGCGGGCGAATTGCCGACCGGCTCCATGAATTGCGTTGCCAGCTTTTCGCGGACCGCCTTGGACATGATCGCTTCCGCGACGTCCTTGTTGATCGCATTGATCAGTGCGGGTGGTGTGCCGCCGGGCGCGATCAGTCCCATCCAGGTATCGGCTTCGACATCGATGCCGGATTCCTTCAGCGTCGGAATGTTCGGCAGGAAGGGCGAGCGCTTTGGCAACGATACCGCCAGGATTTTTGCCTTGCCGGCATCCGCTTGCGGGGTGACGGATATTGCCGGCAACGCGGCCATATGGACATCACCGCGAATGAGCGCGGTCATCGCCGCCGGAGAGCCCGGGTAGGGGATATGCACCATCTTGGCGCCGCTCTTCTGCGCGATCGCTTCCATCGTCAGATGCGACAGCGAACCGTTGCCGATCGATCCGAAATTATACTTGCCCGGATTCTTCTTCAGCAGATCAATCAGTTCGGCAACGCTATTGACGCCAAGTTCTGGATTGACGGCCAGCGCGCTCGGCATGGTGACGAGCTGCGTCACCGGTGCGATATCTTTGGCCGGATCGTAGGGCAGTTTGGCGAACAGAAGCGTGTTGATGGCGAGCGGGCCGCCGATGCTGACGCCGAGCGTCGTGCCGTCCGGTGCCGCCTTGGCGACAGCGTCGGTACCAAGGTTGCCACTCGCGCCCGGCTTGTTTTCAACGACGAAGGCCGAGTTCGGATATTTCGCCTGCAACTGCTCGCTCACCAGCCGCGCAACGATATCCGGCGTCGAGCCGGGACCGAACGGCACCATGATGCGAACGGTCTTTGCCGGCCATTCCTGCGCCTGCGCCGGAACGATGGCCGCCATCATCGCGGCCAGAATGAATGCACGCCGTTTCATATCAGTCCTTCCCGAGAAATACGCCGTTTCTTTCCAGTGTTTCTTGCAGTTTGTCGATATCGATATTGGCTGGTGTCTTGCCGCTGGCAATGGCGAGATGCGCGCCGGTTGCCGCCGCTTCGCCCATGACGAAACAGGCGCCGGAGACGCGGGCTGCGGACTGGCCCTCGTGTGTCATGGATGCGCAGCGCCCGGCAACCAGAAGATTACCGATCTGCTGCGGCACCAGCATCCGATAGGGCAGGTGGTTATAGCCACGTGAGCCGGGAATGTCCGGCCATTCCCATTTCACATCGCCGGCCACATGCGCCTCGATCGGCCAGCCGTTTACTCCCACCGTGTCATCGAAGCTCGCGCAAGTGAGCACGTCTTCGCGTGACAATTGATACTGACCGATGACGCGCCGGGTCTCGCGAATGCCAAGCTGGGGCGGCAGATCGACGATGTAGGCATGCTCAAAGCCCGGTGCATTGTCTTTCAGGAAATCGAAAAAGGCAGTGGCCTGACGGCGGCCTTCGATCTCGCCGGCGCTGAGTTCGCGCGCATCGGTGCCGTCGAGCGCGCGGCCATTGCCGGTCTTGAGTTGGGTGACATTCACGCGCCATTCGGTCTCGTGCTTCATCGGCCGCACGATCGCGCCCTTGCGCGGGAAATGGACGCCGCGTTTTTCGGCCTCGTCCATCAGCGCCGGAATCGTCTTCCAGGCTTCGCCCGCCGCATCCGGATCGACGCCATTGAGGCGGAACATCATGGTCGGATACAGCATGTCGTCATCGCCGCGGCCGATCTCGAATGGTGCGCCGGCAAAGGTGGCGAGATCGCCATCGCCCGAACAATCGATGAAAACGCTGGCGCGAACCGCCATGCGGCCGGATTTGGTTTCGATCAGCAGCGCCTCGAGGCGTGCGCCGTCCATCGCAACGCCGGCGGCGTAGGCATGAAACAGGATGTCGACGTTGCGCGAGAGCAATAGATCGTCGGCGGCGATCTTGAGGGCCGCTGTGTCATAGGCCTGCGCTTTGGTCTTGCCGAAAATCATGTGCGGCGCGTTCAGGCCGCCGAGCGCATCGATGCGTCCGAGCAGATCGTCGGTGACGCCATGCACCACCTGGCGGATGTCGCCGTGGACATTGGCATGCAGTCCACAGAAGTTGGTGACGCCAGCCGCCGTGCCCATCCCGCCGAGAAAGCCGTAGCGTTCGATCAGCAACGCCTTGCGGCCAAGTGCGGCCGCAGCCGCTGCAGCCGCAATGCCGGCCGGGCCGCCGCCAAGCACGGCAATGTCGTACTCGCCGTAGACAGGTGTCGTGCGGGCAGGTTCGACGACGTGAAGAGCCGCGTGTGCAGTCATGGCAGATGATCCGGGATGATGAGCCCGGCCGGTCCGGCGTGCCAGGTCAATAGGGTTCGTTTGGCGTTTCGCCTGATCAATCCAGCCTCCCTGGCGGCGCTCTCCGGCGCGTGGGTGGGCAGTATCACCCCTTATTTCGATGCGGAATTGGCCAAAATGAGGTAGTATCTAGTGCGAAACGAGTTAGATGGAATGGATACCTATCTCAATTTCAAGGCATTCCAGGCCGCCGCGAAGTCCGGCAGTTTCTCGCGCGCGGCGCGCGAATTGGGGTTGGCCGTGTCGGTCGTCACCAAGCGCGTCAATCAGCTTGAGCATCAATTGCATGCGACATTGTTCGAGCGGACCACACGGCGGCTGACGCTCACGGAAGCCGGGCGGCATTACCTCGAACGCTCGCGCCCCTTGCTGGCGGAATTCGATGATCTTTTGAAAGGCCCCTCACGTGACGCGAAGGAGATCGGAGATTTCCTGCGGATCAAGGCGCCGACATCGCTGACCTTCTTTCATTTGCGGCATGTGTTCGATGCCTATCAGGAGGCGTTTCCAAGGGTTCGTCTTGAGATCGTGTTGATGGACCGGGCCGTTGATCCGGTGCTGGAGGGATTTGATGTCTCGATCGGAGCGCACTGGAATTTGACATTCGCCGGCGTGCTGGAAAAACCGCTCTGTCCGCTGCGACGTATGGTGTGTGCATCGCCGGATTATGTCGCCAAACATGGAATGCCCGCGCATCCGCGCGATCTGATCGACCACCATTGTCTGAGCTTCATTCCGACCGGCAATGCCTGGTCGTTCGAGGGCCGGCACGGCCCGATCACCATCGAGGTGACGCCGCATCTTGCGTCCAACGACGGTCATATGCTGGTGGACGCAGCTCTGAATGGACGCGGTATCGCTGTCGCTTCTGCTTACATCGTCAAGGATATGGTGCGGTCGGGCCGCTTGCTTCCGCTCCTGACCGACTTCCCGATCCCGGATCTGTGGATCAAGGCCATCAGCCCCATGCGCCGCGCGAGCGCTCCTGCTGTGGTGGCGCTGATCGATCGGCTTGAGGCGTTTCTTTCACCGGTGCCGCCATGGGACATGTAATCTGGGATGCGTAACGGCGTCGATCGCTACATGTCCACGTCATCTTGCAATTTGTCATTTGGACATGCCGTGATCGAGCCTATAGTCGACGACGCCCATTTCAAAAGAGAA
The DNA here is from genome assembly GCF_002119765.1 of Pseudorhodoplanes sinuspersici. NCBI lineage: Bacteria > Pseudomonadati > Pseudomonadota > Alphaproteobacteria > Hyphomicrobiales > Pseudorhodoplanes > Pseudorhodoplanes sinuspersici. The sequence continues at coordinate 5,352,196 of NZ_CP021112.1, read as the reverse complement.
TTGCGAATTGCCATGGTCTCGCTGTTGCGCATTGCCCTTGCCTTGTTCGCGGTTCTTTTCTTTTCACCTTTGGTCGTGATCGCCGCGGAGCCTGTGCTGACGCCGCTGGTCGCTGATGTTCTTTCCGCGCCGTGGCCAGTAACAGGATCCGACGGTAAAAGGCATCTCGTTTACGAATTGCGCCTTGGCAATGCCACGCCCGATGCCGTGCAGGTCAAGCAGATCGAAGTCGTCAATCCATCGAGCGATAAGGTTCTGCTCAAGCTCGACCAGGACGCCTTGTCCAAACGGCTCTCCCTTGGCGGTCGGCGCGGGGCGGAATCGTCCGAACTTGGGACCGGTCAGTTCGGCGTGGTGTTTCTTCACGTTGAAAGCGATTTGAGCGATCCACTGCCCAAGGTGCTGGTTCACCGCATTTCGGGCGCATTGACACAACTCGGCCGTGACTTCGAAATCACGGTTGCGCCGGTTCAGGTGATCGATCGTGCGCCGGTGGTGATCGGCGCGCCGCTGCGAGGCAAGGGATTCGTGGCAGGTGACGGATGTTGCGACACCATCAGGCATGTCCGTGCGCTGTTGCCGCTGAATGGACAGTTTTTCCTGGCGCAGCGCTTCGCCATCGATTGGGAGCAGATTGATGGTGAAGGTCGTCTTCTCAAGGGCGATCCGAAGCGCGTGACGAGCTACAATATTTTCGGCCGCGAGGTCCATGCGGTCGCCGACGGCAAGGTCGTGTCGTCCCGCAACGATCTGAAAGAGCAGGTGCCCGGCGCTTTGCCGGAAGGGCTGCCGGTCGACGAGGTCGACGGCAATTTTGTCGTGCTTGATATCGGTGGCGGGGCTTACGTGAACTATGCGCACATGCAGCCCGGCAGCGTCACGGTCAAGGCGGGCGATAGTGTGAAGCGCGGCATGGTCCTCGGCAAAGTCGGCAACACCGGCAACAGCCAGGAGCCTCATCTTCATCTGCACGTCATGGATGGCCCGAGTCCGCTGATGTCGAATGGCATTCCTTATGTGTTTGATGATTTCACGCTGACCGCGATCGACAAGGCCGGCACCGCCGATTTTGATAAGGCTGCCGAAACCGGCTTACCAATGACGCTGACGCAGGTATCGCCCGCGCAGCAACTGCGCAATGTCTTGCCGCTCGATCTGACCGTCGTTGATTTCTCGCACTAGGTTCTCGGCATAGCCGCTCAAATCCCTCGTGTTGCTTGCGTCCTGCGCGCGCATCGCCTAACTGGAGCTATTCCAATCTGGATCGGCCGGGGGCTGCATGGGTCTTGTCACACTCGTTCTCGGGCTCATCGTTTTCATCGCGCCGCATGTCTTCGTCACGCAGAGGCAAGCACGCGCGAACCTGATCGCGCGGATCGGCGAGGGGCCCTACAAGATCGGCTTCTCGATCCTGTCGGCCATCGGCATTGTGCTGATCGCTTATGGCTTTGCGTGGTACCGCGCCAGCGAATGGATCAACGTCTGGTCTCCGCCGGTCTGGACGCGGCATCTGGCATTGGTGCTGGTGTGGCCGGCAATCATCATGATCGTCGCGGCCTATATCCCCGGCAACATCAAGCGCGTGCTCAAGCATCCGATGCTGGCGGGTGTGAAACTGTGGGCGCTCGCACATCTTCTCGCCAATGGCGATCTCGGTTCGATCATCCTGTTCGGATCAATCCTCGCCTGGGCGGTGTATGATCGCATCTCGCTGAAACGCCGGACCGATGCCGGCGCGCCGTCCATTCCTGTCGGCGGCTGGCCGCGCGATGTCGCCGCGGTGATCGTCGGCACGCTGGTCTATCTCGTGCTGGCGTTCTGGTTCCACCCGGCCGTGATTGGTGTGCCGGTGATGCCGCGCTAACACGCTATGGGGAGATTTGCCCAAAGCCGTCGTGAAACGGTCTCACCTGCCAGCCATCTTAGACAGGGTAAGATTTGCAAAAGGAGAGCGCCAAGCCATGTCCAAGACAATCGCCAAGAACACAATCTGCCTGTGGTATGAGAAGGACGCCGAGGCTGCGGCCCGCTTCTATGCGGCCACCTTTCCCGACAGCGCTCTCATCGCTGTGCACCATGCGCCGACCGATTATCCTAGCGGAAAGAAGGGCGATGTTCTGATCGTGGACTTCACCGTGCTCGGCATCCCCTGTCTTGGTCTGAACGGCGGCCCTGCGTTCAAACATAGCGAAGCCTTCTCATTCCAGGTCGCGACCGATGATCAGGAGGAAACCGACCGCTACTGGAACGCGATCGTCGGCAATGGCGGTCAGGAGAATGCGTGCGGCTGGTGCAAGGACAAGTGGGGCATTTCCTGGCAGATTACGCCGCGCGTTTTGACCGAAGCGATGGCGGCCGGCGGCGATGAAGCCAAGCGCGCGTTCACGGCGATGATGACCATGAAGAAAATTGACGTTGCCGCAATCGAGGCGGCACGCCGCGGCTGAATGTTCGTCGTCTGTTAGTGTGCCGGTAATGCCCGAAGTCAACACCCCGCGAATGAAGGCTGCCGCCGTTCGATCCAGGCGTCCAGGCCTTCTCTCAGATCATGGGTCGGCGCCATGCGCGCGAATTGCTCGCTTTCCATCTGCAAGCCTTCAGCAATCGACATATTCAGGCCGCGCGAGACCGCCGTAATGATGCTGGCGACGGCGAGCGGCGAGAAGGCCATGATCTGCATGGCGAGAGATCGTGTTGCAGACATCAGGTCCGCGTGCGGCACGACCTTGTTCACAAGGCCGCACGCCAGGGCGTGTTCGGGTGAGAATGTCTCGCCGGTCAGCAGGAGTTGAAGCGCGCGTTTGCGGCCGGCAAGACGGGACAGTCTCTGCGTGCCACCGAATGTCGGGGGCATGCCAAGCTTGATTTCCGGCTTTGCGAACAGCGCTCGGTCGCTTGCGATGGCAAGGTGGATGGCTTCGGTGATTTCGCATCCGCCGCCAAACGCCAGGCCATTGACAGCCGCAATGATGGGTTTGGGAAAGGCCTCCATCCTTGCCGTCATAGCCTGGCCGCGCCGTACAAAATCGCGGATGGCTGGGGCAGGGCCGTCCCGCACCGATTTGGCAAATTCGGATATGTCCGCGCCGGCCGAGAAGGCGCGATCGCCTGCGCCGGTCAGGATGACGGCCCGGATCGCCCGGTCTGTTTCGATTGCGTCAAGCGCTTCCATGATCTCGTCCGCCATCGCGTAATTGATGGCATTGAGGCGGGTCGGGCGGTTCAGCGTCAGCGTTGCAATCCCCTCGCTGATCTCGAAAAGAATGGTGTTTGACATGGCGGTCTCCACGAAAGGACAGCGACACTGGCGTTGGCGTGGAGAACCGACAAGCGAAGCCTGCTCAACCGCGCAAGAGCAGAGCTTGGCTTTCCGCCCGGTCGCGGAGGGGATGACGCGCCGCCAGCGGAGCGGCGGTGATGAGAAAAACTGCGCGCTAATTGCAACGATTTCATCTGAAGGCGAGCGGAGGATATGATGTGCAGAGCGGGTCACGTCGCGGAATCTTCATGTCTTATCGCTTGCCACCCCTAAGCACGCTTCTCCTGTTTGAGGCAGCCGGACGCCGGGGGAGTTTCAAGGCTGCCGCTCGGGAGCTTGGCGTCACACCCAGCGCCGTCACCCATGGCATTCAGGCGCTCGAAGACTGGCTTGGGTCACCGCTTTTCGCTCGCCGCCGCGGCCAAATGGCATTGACGCCGTCGGGACGCGACTACCTGGAGGCGGTCTCGTCCGCATTGCGATTGCTGACCGCAGCCGACGCCGCACTTTTAAGCCGCAAGACGGCTGAAACGATCCGCCTCACCGTCGTGCCGACGTTCGCCACGCAACTCCTGTTGCCAAGCCTGCCCGGCTTCCAGAAACTCTATCCGTCCTTAAGCCTCAGCATCGATACCAGTCATGATGTTCTCGATCTCGAAAAGGGCGGCTTCCATCTTGGTATTCGTCTGGGCAGCGGCGTATGGGATGGATTGATCGCGGAGAAACTCCTGACCGAGCAACTCATCCCGGTTCGGTCGCCTGACTTCACCATGTCGGCGGAAGCGGGGTTCACTTCCGACGCCTTGATCCATACGACCGGTGTGAAGGACGATTGGGCCGCGTGGTTGCAGACAGCGGGTCTGCCGCCGTCGCAAATCGATCGCGGATTTCGGGTCGACACCAGTCAGATGGCGCTCGACGCCGCCGCGCAAGGCGTCGGGATTGCGATCGGGCGTCTTCCCGGCGTCGTCAGGGAGTTCGGCCGCAGGCTGGTGCCGTGCAGCGCTATCGTTGCCAATTGCAAACACGCCTATTGGCTGGTCGCGACCGAGCAATCGCTGCAGCGGCCGGAGGTGAAAGCCTTCACGGCCTGGCTTCGCGGCGAATTGCAACGCATTCAATCCAACGCCGCCGCGATACTCCATGAGACCTTGCAAAGCGATCTTGCGAGCCCATTATCGGAGAATGGCCGATGAAGGCTGACATGCCCCCGCTGAATACACTGCGCTTTTTTGAAGCGGCGACGCGGCTGAAAAGCTTCAAGCGCGCGGCGGAAGAACTCAACGTGACCGCCAGCGCCGTCAGCCACAGCATTCAGACGCTCGAGGCATGGTTCGGCTCGCCGCTGTTTATCCGTGAGACGCGCGCACTGACGCCGACCTTCGACGCTCTCACTTATGCCGAGCGCGTTCGCGGCGTGCTCGATCTCCTGCATGATGCGACGGCGCGCGTGCCCGGCCGCAAGGCGCAAGGAACTCTCTCGCTCAGCATCGCACCGACGTTCGGCAGCCGCTGGCTCATGCCGCGCATTCGTGGCTTTGCCGAGCGTTATCCCGATATCCGCATCGACCTTGATACCGTTCGGCAGAATATCGAAACCGATCTCATCGGTGTCGATCTCGCGATACGGCGGGCCGTCAAACCGGCTTCCCGGCAAACCTGGCTGCGGCTCATCAACGAAGAAATTGTGCCGGTCTGTTCTCCGGGCTTCTTTCAGCGCGCATCGCGGAACGAAAGCGAGATCTTGTCGGCAGGACCGTTCATCACCGTCAGAGGCATTACTGAGGATTGGTCGTCCTGGCTGACGACGGACTATCCAAGGTCGAGCGCCGGCAATGGTTTCGTGCAAGTCGATACCATTCGCCTGGCGATCGAAGCCGCGATTGCAGGTCTCGGCATCGCGCTCGGACACAAGCCTTTGATCAATGATGATCTGGAGAAGGGCGATCTGATGACGCTTGCGCATAGCCGCCCGGCCAAGGCCTGCTACTGGCTGATCGGTTCGGAACTGGTGTTCGAGCGTCCGGAAGCGCGACTATTCCGGCAATGGCTTTTGAATGAACTGAAGGTGATGAAGTCGGGCAAGGCCGCAAGCCGTCTTTGAGCGCTGCGTGGCCCGGCGCCATCCGGTCGCCAAATTCTATTCAAGCATCACGCAGATATCTTCATGCGCCGGGAAAACGTCCTGCCTCTAATCTGCGCCGTGCCAGTGGAGGCAAGCGCGGCGTTACGATGGATCAGAAATCCGACTACGAGAAGCTGCAGGCGGATCTGCGTTCAGGACGCATTGCGCCGTATGACCTCATATACCGCGCGCGTGTCGTTCGATCGCAGATGATCTTGCGCGATCTTCGCGCGTGTTTTGCGTCCATCAGGGTGTATCTCGCGCGCAGGATATCGCGGTTGCGCAAGCTGCAATCGCTGCGCGAACTGAATGGCTATGACGATCGGCTGCTGCGGGACATCGGCGTGACGCGCTACGATATCAATGCCGCCATCCGGTCTGTGCAACGGGATTGCGACGACATCGGACATGGCGAGAAGTGATCTCGCCGCGCATGGCTAACGGGGGGCCTCACCACGCTTGCCGGGTTGCCGCTGCTTTGTGATCCCTTCCCATCCTCCCGCCAATCCGCTAACTCGCTCTTCGGCTCATGCCTGTTCAGTCCCGACGGGGAGTAGCACCTGTGTCCGTCAGGGCCATGCGGTCATGCGTGGCTCAAAGCGGGCGCTGGTGGTGGTCGATATGCCGTTCGGCTCTTACGAGTCCTCGAAGGAGCAGGCCTTTGCCTCGGCGGCTTCAGATGGTTGCCACGGCTTCGATCTCGACACGAAAGCCGTAATGCAACGTCGGGACGGGAACGACCGCGCGGGCTGGCCGGACGGCGCCGATCCATTCGGAATAGAGTTTGTCGAAGACCGGCCAGTCATTGATGTCCGTGACGTAGACGCGAACATGAATGAGCTTGTCGACAACGCTGTTTGCCGCCTTCAAGGCCGTCGCGAGATTGGCCAATGCCTGACGCACTTGGGTCTGAAAGTCCTTGTCAGCAAGCCTCTCACCATTGGCGGAGATCGGCAATTGTCCAGACACAAAAACAAGAGCACCGGCTTTCACAGCATGACTGTAGTGCCCGCCAGGAGCCGCCATTCCGTGAGGTTCCAGGTAATCAATGTCACCAGCCATTAAACCTCCGCCACGTTTCAATGCCGTTGCCCGTGGCGGCATGATATTCGGAGAATTGCGCTCCGGTTGCACAGGCGTGATTCGGGAGTATTCGAAGTCGTGTGCCGATCGGGAAGCGATTTTCAAGAGAGATGAGACGTCCGTTCGTCGCGGCGAGGATACCATGTTCCTGATTTGCCGCGATCATGACCAAGTCTCCCTTGAGCAGGTGCCCCTCTAAGTCGCACGCGATCCCGTATCCGTAATCATGGCGCTGACGAGCAGTGCCGCGGTCTCGGCTCATCGCCATCCATCCGGCATCGACGATGATCCAGCCTTTTTCCGACTGATGGCCCACCACGGTCGTCAGCACGGAAAGGGCAATATCGTCAATCGCGCAGACGCCGACATTCGTCATGAACAGATCGAAGAACACATATACGCCGCAGCGCACTTCCGTAACGCCGTCCAAGGCGCGGGCGGACAGCGCTGTCGGGGTGGATCCGACGCTCACGACCGGGCAGGGAAGGCCAGCAGCACGAAGCCGTTCGGCCGCGCGCACGCTCAAGGTACGCTCCTGCTCCGCCAAGCGCTCCAAGGCCTCGGGATCGTTGAGTTCATAGGAATTGCCGGCATGAGTCAGCACGCCGCAAAGTGTGGCGCCACCGGCGTGAAGAATGCGACCGATCTCGATGAGCCGCTCATCCTCGGGGCCCACACCTGAGCGGTGCCCGTCAGTATCGACTTCGATCAGGACTTCGAAAGGATCGCGATGCGACTGCGCCTCGACGACGGCTAGCGCAGCCTCGACCGAGTCGACCAGAATTTTGAGACGGCAGCCCTGATCGCGCAGTCCTTGGGCCCGGCGGAGCCTGTGCGGAGCGATGCAGACCGCGTAGAGAATGTCGTCGTAGCCCGCGGCAAAAAACTCCTCGGCTTCGCGCAGGGTCGAGACGGTGATGCCGTTCGCGCCAGCGGCGCGCTGCCTGTCGGCAACAGCGACGCATTTGGTCGTCTTGACGTGGGGACGGAAAGTGACGCCCAAAGCATTCATCCGGTCCTGCATGCGGGCGATATTGCGCTGCATGCGTGCAACGTCGACGACGGCAGCGGGCGTTTCAATAACCGAGAGAGAGATCATGTTTAGTCCAGATATTCACCCTTGGCGCGCAATACTGGTACGTCGTGCTCCAGCCCTCGAGCGATCAGCGCGCTGACGGCACCGGGCTCGAGATCCGCTCCCCTTGGCAGTTCGACACCAACGGCCGTCATTTGCCGCATGACATCCGGGTCGGCGAGTGCTGAGCGCAAGGCGTCATTTAATTTCTGACGCACCGGCGCGGGCGTTCCCTTCCGCACGAAGATCGCGTTCCAGGAGCGGAGGTTTACGCCCGGATAGCCGGCGGCTGCCGCAGTGGACACGCCAGGCGCCTGCGGCAGGGGCTGATCGCTCAGCGCTGCAATTGCCTTGATCGTTCCGCCGGACACTTGGGGCAGCGCAGTGGTGGTCTGGTCGCACATGAAGTCCACGTGACCACCCATGAGATCGTTCATCGCTGGGGCGACGCCGCGATATGGAACGTGGGTGATATTCAGTTTCAGGTTCGACAGCAGCAGAACGCAGGCATAATGCGAAATCGATCCAATGCCGGCGCTGCCATAGGTGAGTTTCGCGCGGTTGGCGCGGGCATAGGTGACGAAGTCCTGTAGATTGGACGCCGGCAAGTCCAACTTCGCGACAAGAAGCGTGGAGGCCATCCCAGCGAGACCCACGGGCTCGAAGTCGGCGACAGGGTCGTAAGGCAGGTGCTTGAAGAGTGCGACGTTCGCGACGTGTGTGCCGATGGTGCCAAAGCCGAGCAAGTATCCGTCCGCAGGCGCCTTCAGCAACTTCGTCAGGCCGATGGTGCCACTGGCGCCGCCGATATTTTCCACCACGACGGATTGCTTCAAGTTGACAGCCATAGCCTGAGCCACTGCCCGGCCAAGTGCATCACTCGGACCACCGGCGGGAAACGGAATGATCAGCGTCAATTGCTTCTCGGGAAACGCCTGAGCCGTCGCCGCAGAGAGGTTCAATCCGACCACGAATAATGCCGCTAACGTGCGAGATATCATGAAAAGTCCTCCAGCCAGGGAATGAGGTCATCGAGGTTCGCGGATTCTCTCTCCGCGACCGGCGCGCCATTGGGACGCGCTAGGCCCACGCGGTTGTGCCAGTAGGTGCGTAGTCCGACCGCTGAGGTGCCGATGAGGTCATAGCCGGAGCCTGCGACAAACGCTGCGTCCGCGGCCGACACGCCCAGCCTGTCCAAAGCCAGTCGATAGGGGCGGATGTCGGGCTTGTAATATCCGGCCTCCTCCGCGGTGATCACGACATCCCATTGCGTGCGGAGGCGGGCGGCTGCCATGCGTCCAAGACGCGTTGAGCAATTGGTGACGACTGCCAGGCGCGTTCGTCCGGCCAGCCGGTCGAGCGCAGCCTGCGCGCCGCTCCAAACCGGGAGGGACTGCCAATTTGCTTCGAGGGTGTTTGCCACCGACGGAGCGAGACCGGTCGTGCGCGCAGCCTGGCGGACCAGATCCTCATACGGGACGTAACTCCCGCAACCATAAGTCAGGCGGAGATATTCGGCCCTCCAGGCTCTGCCCGCTGCTTCGGATCCGGCGGAGGCATTCCAGAGGCTCCAAGAATCGAGGAGCGCGGTGAGAAGATCGAAAAGAACGGCGCGTGGCATGGTCATGCCAAACATCTATCATCCCGATGATCAATTGTGTTTAATCAGAATTATCTCTTCCCTTCAGAGAAATTGAATGATCGCGCTTGAGGATCTGCGGTTTGTGGTGGCCCTGAGTCGGACCGGCTCGCTAAGCGCGGCGGCGAGGGCGCTCGATGTCACGCCCCCGGCTCTTTCTATGAGATTGAAGAAGCTGGAGGCTGTTCTCGGGGTCAATCTTGTCGTTCGCAATTCCCGTGGACTGCGCTTCACGTCGGAAGGCGAACAGCTTGTCCATGAAGCCCAGTCGCTGTTGGCGCGTATCGATGGGCTGCAGGACAGTCTCAGCGGTGGCGTATTTGCTGGGCCCCTACGGGTTGTCGCGCCGTTTGGCTTTGGCAGGATCCATGTCGCGCCCGTTATGGCGGCATTCATTCGCGACTACCCGCAAGTGCGTGCGACGTTGGATCTTTCCGAAGCGCCCTGGAATAGCAATATCGAGGCTGACGTCGTCATCCATATTGGAACAGTGCGGGATTCCTCGTGGGTTGCTCATCTCCTTGCCCGCAACGCCCGCTGGGTATGCGCCAGTCCCGGCTATCTTCGACGACGCGGAACGCCGTCACATCCTCGGGAGCTGGCGCAGCATGCCTGTCTCTCCGTTCGCGAAAACGACGAGGACGTAACGCTGTGGCGTTACAAAAACATCCACACATCATCCCGCCGATCAGAGGCGCTTCGAATAACTCCGGCACTCACGAGCAACAACGGCGAGGTTGTCCGCGAATGGGCCGTCGCGGGGTTGGGCGTCGCTCTCAGGTCTGAATGGGACGCGGCGCCATCCGTCAAACGTGGCGAACTGCGCCGGCTGTTTGTTGGATATGAGTTCGAAGGCGCCGACATTCTGGCTTTGGTGCCGACGCGTCGCGGCGTCTCAGCGCGTGTTTCGCATTTTGTTGAAAGCCTGAAGACTCGCTTTCAACCAAAGCCGCCTTGGCGAAGGATTTGACAGTGTGACCAGCCGCTACACGGACTGCGCTCGCAACGGCAGAATGGGAAGGGTGCATTTGCCCGCACCCTTCCCATTCCGCTGCTAATCCGCTAACCGCATTCCCGACAACGCCCTGCCGGGGAGTAGCACCTGTGTCCGTCCAGCAAGAGATGAGGCGCCTGACCGCGCCCGACATTCGTGCCCGCAAGGGCGGCGATCCGATCGTGATGCTCACGTCGTATCACGCGCATACCGCCCGCGTGGCCGACCAGCATTGCGACGTGCTTCTGGTCGGCGACTCGCTCGGCATGGTCATGCACGGGCTGGAGACGACCATCCCGGTGACGCTCGACATGATGATCCTGCAGGGCCATGCGGTCATGCGTGGCTCAAAGCGGGCGCTGGTGGTGGTCGATATGCCGTTTGGCTCTTACGAGTCCTCGAAGGAACAGGCCTTTGCCTCGGCGGCGCGGGTGCTGAAGGAGACCGGCTGCGGCGCCATCAAGCTGGAAGGCGGGCAGCGCATGGCCGAGACCATCCGCTTCCTGGTCGAACGCGGCGTGCCGGTGATGGCGCATGTCGGCCTGACGCCACAGGCGATCAACACCATCGGCTCGTTCAAGGCGCAGGGCCGGGAAGAGGCGGACTGGGCACCGATCGAGGCCGACGCCAGGGCGGTGTCGGATGCTGGCGCCTTCTCGGTGGTGATCGAGGCCGTGGCCGAGCCGCTGGCCCGCAAGATCACCGGCCAGGTGCCGATCCCGACCATCGGCATTGGCGCAAGCCCGGCCTGCGACGGCCAGGTCCTGGTCATGGAGGACATGCTGGGCCTGACCCCGCGGGTGCCGAAATTCGTCAAGCGCTATGGCGATCTCGGGCCCGGTATCGAGAAGGCCATCGCCAGCTATGCCGAGGAGGTCCGCTCGCGGGCGTTCCCGGCGGCCGACCACGTCTATGGGATGAAGCCGAAGAAGGGTTGAACGTCGGCGAGCAATCGGCCCTCGCGTTCGGGCAAAAGGTATTCTACGAGGATTAACGACGGTGGCAGAGGGCCTTTGCCTTGCCCACGCCACATCGTTATTTTACGCAACTTTCACATAAGCCGGCCCGTATGCTCGGCTCAAAGCTTCCCGGGGACAAGCGCTTGGCCGATATCTTTCACGAAGTCGATGAGGAAATCAGGCGCGAGCGCCTGAAGCGGATCTGGGACCGCTATGGCGGGCTGATTCTCGCTGTCCTGGTGCTGGTGGTGGCCGGCATCGGCGGCTGGCGCGGCTGGGAATACTATCAAAATCAAAGGGCTGCGGACAGCGGCGCACAATTCGAAGCAGCCATGGCGCTGGCCGAAGGCGGCAAGCTGCAGGAGGCCGAACAGGCTTTCGCCAAGATCGCCGCCGACGGCACATCCGGCTATCGCCTGCTGGCCCAGTTGCGCGAAGCCGAGGCAATGGCGCCCCGCGACCGCGCCGCGGCGGTTGCGGTATTCGACAAGGTCGCCGCGGATGCGTCCGCAGGCACCCGTTTCCAGGATCTGGCGTCGGTGCGCGCAGGCTTCCTGCTGGTCGATAATGCGGCATTCGCCGACATGGAAAAGCGTCTTGAGACCGCCAGTGGCGCGCAGCGTCCGTTCCGGCATAGCGCGCGGGAATTGCTGGCACTTTCGGCTTTCAAGGCCGGCGATGTGCAGGGCCTGCGGCGCTGGGCGGATATGATCAACGGCGATGCCGAAAGCCCGGCTGCCATGCGCGCGCGCATCGAGGCTTTGCTGGCCTTGTCGAACGTCGCTAAGGGATAAGACATGGCCGTGCGACGCAGTCTCTTCGCTTTGCCTTTGCTCTGCCTGAGCCTGGCACTGGCTGGCTGCGAGAATATGGACCCCGCTTACTGGCTTCCCGACAACAAAAAGAAATTGCCGGGCGAGCGGCGCGAGGTTTTCCCGGAAGGAATTCCAGGCGTCGTGCAGGGCGTGCCGCCGGAGCTGATCAAGGGCAACGCCGCCAATCAGGCCGAAACCGATGCCGCGGTCGCTCCGCCGCCCGAGCAGCCCCCTGTGGAGGAAAAGCCAAGGCCGGCTGCCCGGCGGAAGGTCGTGCGGCCGATCCAGCCGCCGCCGGAAAATGCCCAGCCGCAGCAGCAGGCGCAGCCACGTCAGCAACCTCCCGCCGCCCAACAAGCCCAGCCCGCTCAGTCCGGAGGCGCCTGGCCGTCACCACAGGCCGCACAGCAGCAGCAACAAGCACCGGCCGCGTCTGCCTGGCCGTCACCGCCGGCGTCCGGCACGTTCACACGCTAACGCTATCTTTCACACGCCGGCACTATTTTGCGCGGGACACAAAGCCCGCGGGTAAGATGGCTTTATGAATCTCACCATCGCGATCATCGGCCGTCCAAATGTCGGCAAATCGACGCTGTTCAATCGCCTGGTCGGCCGACGGCTGGCGCTGGTCGACGATTCGCCGGGGGTGACGCGCGACCGCCGCGAGGGGCAGGGACGGCTCGGCGATCTCGATTTCACCATCGTCGATACGGCGGGGCTGGAAGAGGCGGCACCACAAAGCCTTGCGGGGCGGATGCTGTCACAGACAAAGGCTGCGATCGGGGACGCCGATGCAATCTTTTTCGTGTTCGATTCCCGCACCGGATTGCTGCCGGCGGACAAGGTTTTTGCCGATGTTGTCCGAAAGTCCGGCAAGCCCGTTGTTCTGATCGCCAACAAAAGTGAAGGCAAAGCTGGCGAAGCGGGGGCGATGGAAGCCTATTCGCTTGGCCTTGGCGATCCGGTTTTATTGTCCGCAGAACACGGCGAAGGTCTTGGTGATCTGTACGATGCTCTGCGGAATGTCTGCGACGTTCGGCCTCCCTCCGATGAGTCAGAACAAGAGGACGACCAGAACATTGCGCGACCGATCCGCGTCGCCGTTGTCGGCCGTCCGAATGCCGGCAAATCGACACTGGTCAATCGCCTGCTCGGGGAAGAAAGGCTGCTGACCGGACCGGAAGCCGGCATCACCCGCGATTCGATTTCCGTCCCGCTCGAATGGCACGGGCAGAAATTTCTGTTCCACGACACTGCTGGCATGCGACGCAAGTCGCGGATCGATGAGAAGCTGGAAAAACTTGCGGTTTCCGACACGCTCGAATCTATCCGCTTCGCCGACGTGGTGATCGTGTTGATGGATGCTGCGCAAGCCTTCGAGGAGCAGGACCTGCGCATCGCCGATCTGGTCGAGCGGGAAGGGCGCGCACTCGTCATCGGCATGAACAAATGGGATCTGAAGGACGATCGCCATGCGGCCGGCAAATTGCGGCAGGAAGTCGATCACTGGCTGCCGCAGGTGAGAGGTGTGCCGATTGTTGCGATGTCCGGCATGACCGGCGAAGGTCTCGACCGATTGATGCGCGCGGTGATCGACGCGCATACGATCTGGAACAAGCGCGTGACGACATCACAACTCAATCGCTGGTTCGAGGACACGATCGCCTCGCATCCGCCGCCGGCGGTGTCGGGGCGGCGATTGAAATTGAACTACATCACGCAGGCCAAGGCGCGACCGCCGAGCTTCGTGATCTTCTGCACGCGCGCCGACGCGGTGCCGGATTCGTACAAGCGCTATCTCGCCAACGAAATGCGCGAAGCTTTCGATCTGCCCGGCACGCCGATCCGGCTGACGTTGCGGGAGAAGAAGAACCCTTATGCAACACGCAAGTGAGTTGGAGGCGCAGCGGTCACAGACCTCTCATCATCGTGATTGAGCAAGCGCCTGTGATTTCTATCCGGCTGTCCCTCTCCAGGTTGTGACCCCGTATCTGCAGGCGGCGGTGTAGTATTCTGATGGGCTGCCCTTCCTGGATGGAGCGTGCCGAAGCTCCAGTCGGTGTCAAACGGTAGCGATTGTGCCGTCGGCAGGCGCTGTTTTCCTGAGACTACTGTCTTTTAGGGTCTCGATCACGATCCGGATTCCATGACGCTTACGTCCCGCTTGAGCCGCGGGCGACAACCATTCTGAGCACCAGATGGAGGATCGAATGCCGACCTTTATATTGTCGCTCAACTGGACTGACCAAGGCATCCGTGCGGTCAAAGACGTTCCCAAACGAGCCGAAGCGGCTCGCGATCTTGCCAAGAAAGTGGGAGTGGACATCAAGGAAGTCTATCTCACCTCCGGCGACAGGGACCTCGTTGTTATTGTCGAGGCCCCGGACGGAAATAACGTGACCAAATTCGCGCTGGCACTTGGCTCGCAGGGAAACGTGCGCACTAGCACGGCAAGAGCCTGGCCGCAGTCGGAATTTCAAAAGCTCATATCCGAACTGCCATAACAATTCGGAGACGGATGGGCCGAATTTGGCACGTGAGGAGAGCAGACGGGCGCACGCAAGAGGCGTCGTCCGGCGCGGAATTTTGCGATGCCGGTAAGTTATTGCTGTTGTCTGTGACTGTGGTCGAAAAACATCTGGTGGATCGAGAGGCGATTCACTATGGTTTCCACCATGTGGGTCTCATTGCGCAAAATCCCGATCTTCGCGATTTGCCTGTCGTTGGCGGTCGCAAACGGCTTTATGCCGCGGCATGCACATGCGATGACCAAGGTCGGGCCTGCCGCGACCCAGCATGCGTATGGCGATCACGATCGTGCCCATCACGATCATAGCGCTGCGAGCAAGGACCATCACGAACACGATCATGGGCTTACCGGCAACGCCGATGATACCAACGATATGCCGGGCAAATCGAAGAGCCTGACTGACAATTGCTGCGTGGCGTCGTGTTCAGCGATTGCGCTGATTTTTGCGATCATCGAATTGTCGACCGTCCCTCTGGGGACAGCATTCGTGTCACCGCGCGAGAATTCTCTCGTGATGGCCGCGCGCTCGACGGATGTTCCGCCGCCTCGGTGATACTCGCAACAGGATGATTCCGTCTGCCGGTGGCTGTTAATGGCTCGCCTGCGGGAGTCGCGTATGCGGGTCTTCGTTCACAACGAATGAGTGAACCGGTTTAGGGTGTCTCTCGCCCTAATCCGTGCGCCGTCATTGGAATCCGCTGCGTTCGTCGCTGGAGGCGTCAGCCCTCCGGCATGCCGACCTCTGCGAGATATGATCATGAGATATCTGTCGATTGGCTTGCTGCTGTTCGTGGCCGCCTGCAAAGCCTACTCTTCCCCCGTTGCGGGCACCGATCCCGCTGATCCTGCGGCTCGCGTCGCTCCGCTGCGGTATCAAGCCGCTCTCGGTACGTATGTCAGCCAGCGTCCCGTCGCGCCGGGCGACTGGCGCGAGCAGAACCGCCGCGTCACGCCGCCTTCGCAGCAGTGAGGATGCGATGAAATCGGTTCACACTCTCTCGCCTTGGCGAAAGCAGATCACATGCGTCGTTCTTACAGGCCTGCTGCTCTCCGGCTGCAAAGCGTTTTCACCGGATGGCGGCATGGATCTGGTTGCGTCGGTCGCGTCACAGGATCTGCAGAAGGATGTTGCCATCATCGCAACGGCGGATCAGGCCGAGCAAATCCAGTCTCGCATCGACGGCCTGTTGCGCAAGCCGCTCACGGCTGACAGTGCGGTGCAGATCGCGCTTCTCAACAATCGCGGCTTGCAGGCTGCCTACAACGCCCTCGGCATTGCCGAAGCGGAGATGGTGAGCGCGAGCCTGCCGCCGGCGCCAACGGTGTCGCTGGAAAGGCTGGTCAGTCCGTTCGAGCGCGAAATCGAGTGGCGCATCATTGGCAATATCGTTGCACTCGTGACATTGCCGGCGCGTGCCTCGATTGCCGCGGATCGCTTCGAGCAGGCGAGGCTGCAGGCGGTGGAAGCGACGTTGCGGCTCGCGGCGGAAACACGGCGCAACTATTACCGCGTGGTCGCGGCGCGTCAGCTTGCCGCCTATCTCGATCAATCGAAGGGCGCGGCCGAAGCCGCAACCAAGACGGCCCGCCAGCTCGGCGAGACCGGCGCCATGAACAAGATCGATCAGGCGCGCGAGCAGGTTTTCTATGCGGATGTCACCGCCCAACTCGGCCTCGCACGCCAGCGCATGGAGACCGAGCGCGAACGGCTGATCCGCACGATGGGATTGTGGGGGCGTAACCTGTCTTTCATCTTGCCGGGCACGCTGCCGGCCTTGCCGCGCAAGCCCTATGCGCAGCCCACCATCGAAATGGAGGCCGTGGCGCGGCGCGTCGACATTCAGTCGGCGCGCATCGAGCTTGCGGCACTCGCCAAGACCTACGGGCTCACCGAAGCCTCGCGCTTCGTCAATCTGCTGGAATTGTCCGGTATCCGGAAGACCAAGCAGAGCCGTTCGACCGGAGAGAAGGAAATATCGCGCGGCTTCGAGGCCGATCTGCAGATTCCGATCTTCGATCTGGGCGAAACGCGCGTGCGGGCGGCCGAGCAGACCTACATGCAGGCGGTCAATCGCCTTGCCGAAAAGGCGGTGAATGCGCGGTCGGAGGCACGCGAAGCCTATCGCCGCTATCGCGCCAGTTACGATATCGCCCGCCACTTTCGCGATGAGGTCGTGCCGCTGCGCAAGATCATCTCGGATGAAACGCTGCTTCGCTACAACGCTATGCTGATCGACGTGTTCGATGTTCTGATCGAAGCGCGTCAGCGGCTGGCGGCGAACGGCCAAGCGATCGAAGCGCAACGCGATTTCTGGCTCGCGAGCGTCGACATGCATGTGGCGATTACAGGTGGTGGTGGAGCAGGCGGTGATGCTCCGCAAAGCATGGCAGCTGCGCCTTCCGGCGGCAGCGCCGGACACTGATCCGCAAGAAGGAGACGATCATGATTTCAAGACGCGGATTCCTCGGAACCTCGGCCGCCGTGCTGGCTGGCGCGAGTGCGGTGAGCGGGCGCGTGCAGGCTGCCTCGATTCCGGAAGCGGCCACGACCGACATCAACATCATGCAGCAACCGCTGGCACCCTCGGGCGGGCAAGACTATCAGCCGGTGGCGACGCTCAATGGCTGGACGTTGCCGTGGCGGATGAATGGCGACTGGAAGGAGTTTCATCTCGTCGCCGAGCCGGTGGTGCGCGAATTCGCTCCCGGCATGACAGGAAATCTCTGGGGCTATAACGGTCAGTCGCCCGGCCCGACCATCGAGGCGGTGGAAGGCGACAAGGTCCGCATCTTCGTCACCAACAAGCTGCCGGAGCACACAACCATACACTGGCACGGCATGTTGTTGCCGAACGGGATGGACGGCGTCGGCGGCGTGACGCAGCCGCACATCAAACCGGGTCAAACTTTCGTCTATGAATTCGTGCTGAAGAAGAGCGGCACCTTCATGTATCACCCGCACGCCGACGAAATGGTGCAGATGGCGATGGGCATGATGGGGATGTTCATCGTGCATCCGCGCGATCCGGCCTATATGCGCGTCGACCGCGATTTCGTCTTTCTTCTGAGTTCCTACGACATCGAGCCTGGGAGCTACATGCCGAAGGTCTCGGAGATGACCGACTTCAACATGTGGACGTTCAATACGCGCGTGTTTCCGGGCATCGATCACCTCGCCGTCAGGAAAGGTGATCGGGTGCGGGTGAGAGTCGGTAATCTCACCATGACCAATCATCCGATCCACATGCACGGCTATGACTTCGAAGTCACGTGCACCGATGGTGGATGGGTGCGGCCGGAGGCGCGCTGGCCCGAGGTGACGATCGACATTCCGGTCGGCGCGATGCGGGCCTATGAATTCGTTGCCGATGAGCCGGGCGACTGGGCGCTGCATTGTCACAAGTCGCACCACACCATGAATGCGATGGGGCACAACGTCCGCAACTTCATCGGCACGCGCCAGCGCGACCTTGTGAAGGCGGTGCGGCGACTGGCCCCGGATTACATGGCGATGGGTTCGGCCGGCATGGCGGAAATGGGTGAGATGGAAATGCCCATGCCCGACAACACGTTGCCGATGATGACGGGGTTTGGACAATTTGGCCCGATCGAGATGGGTGGCATGTTCACGGTGGTGAAGGTTCGCGAAGGGTTGGCGCGCGACGATTACAAGGATCCCGGCTGGTTCAAACACCCTGAAGGCACGGTGGCTTATCAAGTGGCCAATGCGGCGCCATCGCCGGTACGCCCAGCCGCAAGCCCCCAAAGCGGCAAACCAAACGTCAACGTCATCAAGCCAGGCAGCCAAAAGGGCGGCCATTCCGGACATCACTGAGAGGATCAAATGATAAAGTCTTGTCCTATCGCCTTCGCGGTAACGGCGCTCATCATATCGTCACAGGTGGCGATTGCCGATCCGGGTCATTCGCATGGTTATGGCGGCTTCTCCGCCGGAGAGCCTGGCAACGCCAAACGCGCTGCGCGCGTTGTTCAGGTGACGATGCGCGAAAGCGACGGAAAGATGGTGTTCGTGCCCGAACGCGTTGAGGTAAAGCGTGGCGAGCAGATCCGCTTCGTGCTGCGCAATAATGGCGCATTGGAGCACGAATTCGTGCTCGCCTCGCGCGAGGACAATCTAAAGCACGCTGAGGAGATGAAGAAGAATCCGGAAATGGAGCATGACGACCCGAATGCGAAACGGTTGCAGCCAAGGAAGCGAGGCGAACTGGTGTGGCGTTTCACCAAAGCGGGCGAGTTCGAATACGGTTGTTTGATTCCGGGCCACCGCGAGGCCGGAATGATCGGCACTGTCGTTGTGAAATAGTTGAAAGGAGACGACATGAAGAAAACGACAATCGCTATGGTTCTGTCATACGCATTGCTGACAACAGCCGCGACGGGCGCCTTTGCGCAGTCCGGTCTGGTGGACGGTCAGGTCACCAAGGTGGACGCATCGGCCGGCAAGCTCACGATCAAGCATGGGCCGCTGAAGAAACTGGGCATGGACGAGGGCATGACGATGGTGTTCCGCGCCCAGGATCCCGCGATGCTCAAAGCGGTAAAGGTCGGTGACAAGATCAAGTTCGACGCCGACAAGGTCAACGGGCAGTTCACGGTGACGAAGATCGAGAAGACCAAGTAAGTCGTCCCCGCGGTGCCGGACACAATGCGCCGGCACCGCGAGGTTTTGCGGTAAAATGATCCGCTCAAAAAAATCCGCCCGCCATGTCACAGGCGGCGGGGTCCGATCGTCATGAGGCCATAAGGCAATGATGAAAGGGAACTATCATGAGCGACACCAGAACCGTCAAATTCGAGCAGGAAATCCCGGACGTGATCGCGGCCATGGTCGAAGTGCACAAGGTCATGAATGGGCACAATCTCGACCATAAAATCCGGCATCTCGTGCATCTGCGGGCCTCACAGATGAATGGCTGTGCCCACTGCATCAAGATGCATACGCGCGAAGCCCGCGAGGACGGCGAGACCAACGAGCGGCTCGATCGCGTGATCGTCTGGAACCACGTGTCGGATTTCGACGAGCGTGAGAAGGCGGCTTTGGCCTGGACGGAGGCCCTGACCGAGATCAATTCGAAGACAGATCTCGGGGCTCTGCGCGCACGGCTGCGGCAGCATTTTTCTGACAAGGAGATCGGGGCGCTGACGGCGGAAGTGGCCGGGATCAACTTCTGGAACCGCTTGGGAGTGGCGAGACACTGATATGCGCAGTCTTGACCACCTGCAGATCTTCGAGATGGCGCGCCCCAGATTGCTGGGGCTCGCCTATCGCATCCTCGGCTCGCGCGCCGATGCCGAGGATGCGGTGCAGGATACGTTCCTGAAATGGCAGAATGCGGATGTTGCTTCGATCGACAATCCATCGGCATGGCTGACGACGATCTGCACGCGCCATTGCCTCGATTTGTTGCGCGCCGCGCATCGTTCGCGCGTCAATTATGTCGGCTCATGGCTGCCCGAGCCGATCCATCTCGCCGTGGACAATGAAGCAGAAAAGAATGCCGAGCTCAGTTCGTCGCTGACGACGGCTTTTCTCCTGATCCTCGAAAGGCTGACGCCAAAGGAACGCGCGGCCTATCTGCTGCACGAAATCTTCGAGATGCCTTATCCGCAGATCGCCTCGACGCTGGATCTGGAAGAAGCAGCCTGCCGCCAGCTGGTGTCGCGTGCGAAACAGCATATCGATCAAGCCAGGGTGCGGCATGTGGCACCGGCACAGCGTCAGGAGGAATTGCTGTCGGCTTTTCAGGTTGCGATTACGAAGGGCGAGACCGCACAGCTTGCGGCCCTGCTATCAGACGATATTCGCTTCACCTCCGACGGTGGCGGCAAGGTCACGGCATTGCTGGAAGTCTTGCACGGCAAGGCCGATGTGATGGCCTTTATCCGGCGTTTGCATAGTTTTTGGACCAACTTCGAGTGGCGCGACGTCAATATCAACGGCGCCCGCGGCGTGCTGATCCTCGAGAATGGCGCGGTGAATGCCGCAATCTCCTTCGCCTATGATGAGGCGGACCGGTTGTCGGATATCTATGTCGTGCGCAATCCGGATAAGCTCGCCATGCTGGATGTCGTCGCGATCCAATGATCTGGAGACGTTTCCTGTCATAGTCGTGGCGAAATTGCGCCCGATAGGATATCCGCAACGTTTCATTGACGATGTCAGTTCGTCGGGATGCGAAATCGCAGCCGGCATCACGTCATTGTTTGCAAATCGTCTTGACTGTGACAGCGCTTGATATGACTGTTTTATGTCAGTCAGGTTGCCACAGGATGACAATTCAGATGTTGCACGCGAGAGATCGGCGCGACCGTCTCGCGGCTGGTAGCTGCGTCTCGCGTGTCGTCGAGTGCGCCGGCTATCTTGCCGACGAGAGCGTATTCAATCTTGTCCGGGATGGAATTGCGGGCGTCATGGCCGAGCGTGCAATCGCTGCGCCCGTCTATGTCTGTCATTCGCTTGGGTGCTTTGTCGGTCTGGACGCTGCCTCGCGCGAAGCGGACGCTATCGTGATTGCGATCAACATGCCCGCGAGTCCGTGGCATGGTTTTCGGCGGGCCTGCATCACTGCTGCGCGCATGACCCAGATTGCGAGCACGCAAGGGATCGCGGAGGCGACCATTTTTCGTGACAGCTGGGTCTATTTCGGCCGGCCAGGCATCGATGATCTGTCGCGCCAGCGGCTGAAGCACATTCACCGGCAGACCAACTGCTATGCGACTCCGCGCCGCCAGGACACCGCCCTGTTCCTGAAAACGGTCATGCTTGAGCATCGACCGAAAGGGCCGCATCTGCCGCGTGTGCTATTGGTGCAGGGCGATCACGATACGATTGCGCCGGCACACCACGCCAATTTGCTGCGCAAGCGATTGCCACACTCCGTCCTTGTGAGCCTCAAGGGCGGGCATGTACTACCGGTCACGCATCCGCAGGAGGTCGTGCGTGAAGTCGACCGCTTCTTGTCGATGAATTGATTATTTATCGAGTTATTCCGGCTGCTGGAAGGTCAACAGCTTATTCTTTTGAAAGCTGTAGACCTTGCCCGTTTCGGTGAAGCTTGGCAGGCACAGCTCAACGATTTTCCCTGCGACCTGATCTGGTGTCGCAAGTATATTCGGGTCTTCGCCCGGCATCGCCTGTGCGCGCATGCGGGTGCGCACCGGCCCCGGTGTGAACAGGTTGACGCGCAGATTGGTGGTCATGTTTTCCGCCGCCCAGGTCTGCACCATGGTGTTGAGCGCGGCCTTGGATATGGCGTAGGGACCCCAATAAGCGCGCGCGGCCCAGGATACACCAGATGAGATCATCACGGCGCGGCCGGCGTCGCTTTGTACCAATAGCGGCTCCATGCAGCGGATAAGCTGCCAGTTCGCCGTGATATTAGTCGCCATCACGTCGTCCCAGGCCTTCGGTTCAACATGGGAGAGCGGAGAGAGCGGGCCAAGTATGCCGGCATTGCCGACGAGCACATCGAGCTTCTTGTAGCGGTCGAACAGGGCGCCGCCGAGCCGGGCGATGCCGTCGGAGTCTTTCAGATCCAGCGGCACCAGCGTCGCGTTCCCGCCGGCGGCTTTGATCTCGTCGTCCAGTTCCTCAAGTCCGCCGACCGTGCGTGCGACCGCAACCACATGGGCGCCGGCTTTGGCCAAGGCCAGAGCAATCGAACGGCCGATGCCGCGCGAGGCGCCGGTGACGAGGGCGATGCGGTTTTCGAGAGGTTGAGTCAATTTGGGGCCGTCCGATGAAGGATTTACGAGGCGCATCCATAAATGACAGCCTTGCGAAAGACAAACCTCGGTCTTTGAGCGCTGGAACAGGCTGAAAGCGCGCTAGAAAAGAGCATCAGCACAGCCTTCGGGATTTCGCGATGCAGGACAGCGCCAGAGCCACACCGGTCGACCAACGCCAGGATGGTCCGGGCGTTTCGCATATCGATCCGTCGGACCCGGCCGCACCGATGTACCAATTGCTGGATCATTTGCGTCATCCGATGACCTTGCGCGCCTTGATGATCGAGCCGGTACGCTCTGGCTATATTGGGGACCACAAGATCGATCCGAAGATTTTGCCGCCGAGTGCGGAGGCGCTGTATCCACAGATTCTCGTGTCGGAGCAGATGGTGCCGTCTGCCGCCGGGCCGGTCCGTTGTCAGGTCTACTCGCCGCCTGGACAAGCTGCTGCAAGGCCGATGTGTCTTTACATGCATGGCGGCGGCTTCACGGTCGGCCGGTCCGAGGATACCGCGTATATCACCAGCCGCATCGCCGCTGAAAACGGGACCGTTGTGGTCAGCGTCAATTACCGGTTGGCGCCGGAATGGCCGTTTCCTGCCGGGCTTGACGATTGTCTCGCGGTATTGCTGTGGATGCAGAAACACGGGACGATGATCGGTGGCGATCCGGCTCGCATCGTTTTGGCAGGAGATTCATCGGGCGCCAATTTCGCTGCGGTGCTGCCACTGAAAGCCCGCGATGAGGGACATGCCGTACCGCAGGCGACAATCCTGCTCGCGCCCGTCACGGATTTTCATTTTGAGGAGTATGAGTCATTCGAGCGGCTGGCGCCGCTTGGAATTGTCTATGACATGGCCTTTGCGGGATACATGCGCGGCGCCTGCGCGGTGACGCGCCGCAACTGGGATCATCCGCATGTCAGCCCTGCGCGTGCCGATCTGCATGGTTATCCGCCGACATTGATCGTGTCTGGCACTGCCGATCCGTTGACCGATGACAACCGTGCCTTTGCAAACAAATTGCGGCTTGCTGGATGTGATGTGAACCTTTTGGTGCGCGAACGCATGCCGCACGGATTCTACTTCTTCCCGCAAGTTCTTTCCGATGGCGAACTCGCCTTTGCCGCGATTCAGGCGCTGATGAAGCGACAATTTCATACGCAAGCCGATTAGGTCTTCGAACTGTTTGCAGTCGTCATCATGCCGGCGATGGCCTGTGCGCTGGCATCAGGTGAGACACTCAAGCCGGCGGCGACGCCTGACCGGTCCGCCTCGCTGCGGTTCTGGCTCAGCTTCATCTTGCCTTCGAGCGCATCGATGGTGAAGCGAAAGCCGACGATGCCTTTCAGTTGGCGCTCCAGATAATCAGGAGGCGCATCGTTGATTTGCCAAGGCTCCGGAAAGGCGGCCTCGTGCAGGTTCGACAGTTCGGCGACATGAGCGGCGAGTTCGTCGCGGTCCTGAACCACCTCGATCCGGCCGCGCGCACAGATACTGACATAGTTCCAGGTCGGGACCGCCTTGCCGTGCTCTTTCTTCGACGGATACCAGGACGGCGAGACATAGGCGTCCGGTCCCATAAAGACGGCGAGTGCGGCCTTCGAGAAATCGCTGTCGCGCCATTGCCGATTGGCGCGGGCGACATGGCAGCGAAGCTGACCGAATGCGCCGATGGTTTTGTCGAGGACAACGGGGAGATGGCTGATGAGCGGTCCATCCGGACCAACGGTGGTCAGCGTGGCAAATCCGATGCGTGCGATCTCGGCATGCAGACGATCTTTGTCGGCCTCACGGAAATGCGGCGGGATGTAGAGCATCGCGATCCCTCGATCGATGCGTTGTCTTGTTGCCGGATTCCCCGCTTTCGCGGGAGCGAGCGGATAAAGTCCGTGGGCTCAGCTCGCTTCCGCCAACAGCGACAACTGCCGCGGCGCATGCGACTTCGCTGTCTGGTCGGTCAGCGAGGTCGGGTAATCACCGGTGAAGCAATGGTCGGTGAATTGCGGTCGGACCGGATCGCGCTTCTCATAGCCCATGGCGCGATAGATACCATCGACCGACAGGAAAGCGAGGGAGTCGGCGCCGATGAATTGGCGCATTTCCTCAAGCGAATGCGTGGCGGCGAGCAGGTTGTCGCGATCGGGCGTGTCGATGCCGTAATAATCGGGATGTGTGATCGGCGGCGAGGCGATGCGGAAATGCACTTCCTTCGCGCCGGCATCGCGCATCATCTGCACGATCTTGGTCGAGGTGGTGCCGCGCACAATCGAGTCATCGACCAGCACGATCCGCTTGCCGGCAACGACCGCGCGGTTGGCATTGTGTTTGAGACGAACACCGAGCTGACGGATCTGCTGCGTCGGCTCGATGAAGGTGCGGCCGACATAATGATTGCGGATGATGCCAAGATCGAACGGGATGCCGGTCTCTTGCGAGAAGCCAAGCGCGGCCGGCACGCCGGAATCGGGAACCGGCACAATCACATCGGCATCGGCCGGGGCTTCACGGCCAAGCTCGGCGCCCAGGGTCTTGCGGACCTGATAGACCGGGCGGCCACCGACGACGGAGTCGGGCCGGGCGAAGTAAATGTATTCGAAGATGCAGGGACGCTGTGCGACTAGCGGAAACGGCTTTTGCGAATGTGCGCCCTTGTCGTCGAAAACGATGACTTCGCCATTCTCAATGTCGCGGACGTATTTCGCGCCGATGATGTCGAGTGCGCAGGTTTCAGAGGCCAGGATAGGGCAGCCGTCGAGCGTGCCGAGCACCAGCGGGCGGATGCCGAGCGGATCGCGTGCACCGACCAGCTTCTTGTTGGTGAGGCCGACGAAGGAATAGGCGCCTTCCAGCGCCTTCAGGCCATCGATGAAGCGATCGATAAAACGCGGTTTGCGTGAGCGGGCGACCAGATGCAGCATCACCTCGGTATCGGTGGTGGATTGCATGATCGCGCCTTCGCGCACCAGCTCCCGCCGCAATGTGAGGCCGTTGGTTAAATTGCCGTTATGGCCAATGGCGAAACCGAAGGGGTCGAGTTCGGCAAAGAGCGGCTGCACGTTGCGCAGCAGCGTCTCGCCGGTGGTGGAATAGCGGACATGGCCGATGGCCGACATGCCGGGCAGGCGGTCGATGACCTCCCGCCGGGAGAAGGTGTCGCCGACCAAGCCGAGCCGCCGCTCCGAATGGAACCGCTGTCCATCGAAGGAGACGATACCCGCAGCTTCCTGGCCGCGATGCTGGAGCGCATGCAGGCCGAGCGCGGTGATCGCCGCCGCGTCGGGATGGCCGAAAATGCCAAAGACGCCGCATTCTTCGCGGAGGCGGTCGGCATGCATTTCGAGGTCGAGGGGGTGTTTGTCCGGGGCCGTCATTGCGTGGTTCAAGTCCTCCGGACCGGCTGCTAACGCGCGGCCCTCGTTTCGATCAACTGACGCATATCGGTCCGATCGGACCGGTCGTAGCCTTCGCCGGCGCTTGCGCCCGAACGGGGGGCAGAATTGTCCGAACGCTGGCCGCTGGCGGGCTGCTCCTCGCCCTCGTCCTCTTTAGGACGTTTCAACCGTTTTAAGATGGTGCTTTCGGGGTCATCCGGCAACATCGACTTAAGCCAATCTCCGGTGCCCGCAAGGACAACACGGGATTTTGCACTGGTAACCCAGGTCGGCTGCGACTTTTGTGGAACCAGCCAGTCGAAGAACAGGTAGGCGACGACGACGATGATAAGGCCGCGACCCAGTCCGAACAGGAAGCCGAGGGTCCGATCGAGAGCGCCGATTCGGCTGTCCAGGATCATGTCCGAAATCCGGACCGTGACAATCGACACAATCAGAAGGGTGCCTAAAAAAAGACCGCCCACGACGGCGCCTGCCGCCACGATGTCATTGTTGAAATAGCCCTTCGCGAACGGCAGCAGGCGGCCATAGAAGTAGAGGGTGGTGGCCGCGGCGGCGATCCAGGCCGCGATCGACAAGACTTCGCGCATGAAGCCGCGAATCATGGCGAGCAACCCGGAAATCAGCATGACGACAAGAAGGATGATGTCGAGCAACGTGATCGGCATGGTCGGACGAAGGCCTCGGAACGGGCGCGGAAGTCCGGGCATGCCGGACGGGCGCGGCCTGTATAGCTTCCTGGCATTGCCGCGTCACCCGTCTTTCGGAGACTTTCGCCATGAACGGGACGATGAACCGGGACCCGGCCTGCAGCAACTGATGACCAAGCGGGTCTTCCCCGTTTGCCCTCAATGACAAGATGCCCACGCCAGAAGCCGGCGGGGAAGGACAACCCACGATGCGATGGACTGTAAATCACGGCGCTGCGGCGGCTTTGATCCTGGCTTTCAGTTTGCCGCTGGCGCCGGTTTCCAATGCCGCCGAACAGGCCAAAGGTCGGCCACTGACCGAGGCCTACAATAGGTCTGGCCAAGAGCTGCTTCGCGCATTCGCCGGGCAGCCGGGTAATATCGTCTTCTCGCCATATTCCATTGGGACTGCGATGGCGATGGTGCTCTCCGGCGCGCGGGGCGACACCCAGATCGAAATGCATGAGGTGCTGCGGCACGCGCTGCCGGTCACCGAGATTGATGGCGCCAATGCGCGGGCGCTTGAGAGCTTTGCTGCCTACAACGTCAGCCCTGAGTCCAAGCCGGCGCCGGCGGCTACCTTGCGGATCGCCAATGCGATGATGCTGGTGAATGCGGCCGCGAGTGTCGCGCCTGTGTTTGAGGAAACGATCCGCACGCAATACGGCTCGGAGATTTTCAAGGGCGCCACGCTCGATACGGTCAACACGTGGGTCAGGGACAAGACCGAAGGCAAGATCGAAAAGATCCTGGAGCGGCTGAACCCGAGCGATTCGCATGTGCTGCTCAACGCCGTCTATTTCAAAGCGCCCTGGGCCAGCGCCTTTTCGCCATCGGCAACGCGCGACCGTCCGTTCACGCTGGTCAGTGGCGAACAGATCAGCGTTCCGACGATGACCCAGCAAGCTGAATTTGCAATTGCCAAAGGTGAGGGCTTTGCGGCGGTCCGTCAGCCCTATGCGGTGGACGGCTTGTCGATGACGATTGTGCTGCCCGATGAGGCCGGTGGTCTCGACACGCTGATTGCGGGGCTGAACGGTGCCAAGACAGAAGGCTTGCTGCAATCGGTGCGCGATGCGCAGAAGCGCATGGTGGCGTTGTCGATGCCGCGCTTCAAATTCGAGTTCAAGGCGGACCTGATCGAGCCGTTCAAGAGTTTCGGTATGAGCAAGGTGTTTGATCCGGCGCAGTCCGATCTCTCGGGGCTCACCGGCAAGCCGCGCAGCGAGGCGCAATCGACGATCGACCAGATCGTGCATCGGGCGGTGATCGAGGTCGCAGAGGAGGGCACTGAAGCCGCCGCTGCGACAGCAGTCGTGGTGACAACGCGAGCGATGCGGCCGGACAATGTCGAGCGCTTTCAGATCGACCGGCCCTTCTTGTTTTTCATCACCGATGACAAGACTGGCGCGATCCTGTTCGAGGGTCGCGTGAGCGATCCGCGGAGCTGAATTCTTCGATACCTGCGGGTCGCTCCCGCGAAAGCGGGGGCCCATAATCGCAGTCGTTTGTTGGTTTTCCGTAGAGCCGAACTTCGCTGAAAGGTCTCGGCGTATGGGTCCTCGCATTCGCGCGGACGACCGCATAGAAAAAAGCATCGTCAAGACAAAGCTCCGCCGCCCCTGTTCTTTGCGGCGCGGGGTACGCCGTCGTCCAAAGCCGCCGCTTGATGCCCTTCAAAACGAAGGGCGCGCGGAACGCCGGGCTTTCTGGCCAGCCCATGGCCCCATGCGCAAAGTGTGAAAGCGCATGAGATTGGTAGCACCACGAACCGCCGAAAAGACTCCGGCGTTCCGCGCGCGGTGTTTGACGGTCTGCTCCATCGTCCCCAGTGGACGTTCCTCCACCGAAACGCCGGGCAGCTAGCCTGGCGGGACGCGGCTTGAACCGACCGCACAGCGGGTTACGTCTGCCCGCCGTACGGCCACCGCTCCCCGCCCCGCGTCTCACGACGCTCATGAAACGCCCCTTCAGCGGGACGGGATATAGGAAAAAAATCACAACTTGGGGAGGATGTCAAGTGGGAGTTTGGCGGCTGTTGTTTTGCCGGCTCTTTCAACACCCGCTCATCCCCGCGCCGGCGGGGATCCAGAGCCATTAGCAGTGATCTCCATGGAAGCTTTCTGGATTCCCGCTTGCGCGGGAATGAGCGGATGAGGAGGGACCGCCCGTCAATGACATTCCTCAGCTGACTTAGGCCGTTGGGCCAAGACGAACCGAGAAAGTCCTAAGCCTCTTTCCGCATCCGGCCCTTGCCGCCCCGCGCGGCGATGTCGGCGACGAGCGAGGCGAGGTTGCCGTGCGTCGACAGCGCAAGACCGGCATCAGATGGCGCGTCTGACCGGCCGGGATCGGGCAGGCAGGCGCGCTGGAAACCGAGCTTGGCGGCTTCCTTCAATCGCGCGGGGCTTTGCGCCACCGGGCGGATGGCGCCCGACAACGACACTTCGCCGAAATACACAGCGTCGGCCGGCAGCGGCGCGCCGGCCAGCGACGACACCAGTGCCGCGGCTGCGGCGAGATCGGCGGCGGGCTCGTTGATGCGCAGACCGCCGGCGACGTTGAGATAAACGTCGTGCTGCGCAAGCCGCACGCCGCAATGCGCTTCAAGTACGGCGATCACCATCGACAATCGGCTCGGGTCCCAGCCGACCACGGCTCTACGCGGCGTGCCCAGCGCGCTCGGCGCGACCAGCGCCTGGATTTCGACGAGCACCGGGCGCGTGCCTTCGATCCCGGCGAACACGGCGGTGCCGGGCGAGCCGAGATCGCGCTCCGACAGGAAGAGTTCGGACGGGTTCTGCACTTCGCGCAGGCCAAGCCCGGTCATCTCGAACACGCCGATCTCGTCGGTCGGGCCGAAACGATTCTTCACGGCACGCAGGATGCGGAATTGATGCGAGCCTTCGCCTTCGAACGACATCACCGCATCGACCATGTGTTCGACCACGCGGGGACCTGCGATCTGTCCGTCCTTGGTGACGTGACCGACGAGGATCACACAGGCGCCGCTGCGCTTGGCGAAACGGATCAGGGCCTGAGCCGAGGTGCGCACCTGTGTCACCGTGCCGGGCGAGGATTCGACCGTGTCGGTCCACATGGTCTGGATCGAGTCGATCACCACAAGGCG
Organism: Pseudorhodoplanes sinuspersici; assembly: GCF_002119765.1. Classification (NCBI taxonomy): domain Bacteria; kingdom Pseudomonadati; phylum Pseudomonadota; class Alphaproteobacteria; order Hyphomicrobiales; genus Pseudorhodoplanes; species Pseudorhodoplanes sinuspersici. Next base: position 5,322,755 of record NZ_CP021112.1, on the reverse strand, counting down.
CGGCAGGTCGCCGGTCGAGAGCGTCGCGATGATGTCCTCGACCGAGGTTTCGGAGGCGAGTTCGACTGTGGCGCCGGCGAGCGCGAGACGCTCGGCGCGCAAGCGCACCTGCGCCACCGCTTCTTCGCCGGAGATATACACCGAGCGCTGCTTCAGATTGGCCAGCGCGGCGGCGACCTGAACCAGCAGCGTCGATTTGCCGATGCCGGGATCGCCGCCGAGCAGCAGCACCGAGCCGGGGACAAGGCCACCGCCAGTGACGCGGTCGAATTCGCCGATGCCGGTGGCGATGCGCGGCGCGTCCTTGATCTCGCCGCCGGACAGAGACTGCAGCGCGAAAGCGCGGCCGCGTCCCGAAGCTTTGCCGGGACCGGCCTTGCCAAGCGGCGGCGCAACGGATTCCTCGGCCAGCGTGTTCCACTCGCCGCAGGATTCGCACTTGCCCTGCCAGCGGTTATAGGCCGCGCCGCAATTCTGACAGATGAAGGAGGGGCCTTTGCGACTCATGGGCCTATCGAGGCGCCAGAGAGGCTGTGAAGTCAATCGTTCTTGTAAACCCGCGCATAGCGGCGGCCGAGGCTGGTCAGAACCTCATAGCCGATGGTGCCGAGCATCTCGCCCGTCGCATCGACATCGCGCTCTTCGCCGATCACGGTGGCAAGGTCGCCGCGTTTCACCGCGCGATCGGGCAGGTCGGTGATATCGAGCGCGGTGAGATCCATCGAGATGCGGCCGACGATCGGACACGAGTGCCCGGCAACATAAAGTGTGCCGCCCGGCTTCTGGTCGTCGCCGCTGGCGGAACGGAAAAAGCCGTCGGCATAGCCCATGGTGACGACAGCAATGCGTGAGGGCCGCCGCGCGGTCCAGGTCGCGTCATAGCCGACCGTCTCGCCGAAGGCGACATCGCGCACCTGCGCGACCCGCACTTTCAGTTCGACCACTGGCTGCATCGGGTTTTTCGTCGACGGCGTTGGATTGACGCCGTAGAGCGCAACACCGGGTCGCACCAGATCGAGATGTGCGTCGGCGTTGAGAAAGATGCCCGAGGAGTTCGCAATCGATGCCGGCACGCCGCGATAGAGCGCACGGATATCGCGGAAGCTCTGCAACTGCTCGGCATTGCGCGGGCTTTGCGCAAATTGCGCGGCGACGAAGTGGCTCATCAGAAGCTTGAGCCCGTGATTGGCCGCGTTGATGCGCGGGGCAAAGGCAGCTGCTTCCTCGACCGACATGCCGAGGCGGTTCATGCCGGTGTCGACATGCAGGGCGAAGCCGCCATCCCATTGATGCACGCTGGTGAAGGCATCCCACTCGGCAATCTCGGCCGCCGAGCCGATGACCGGTCGCAGATTGCTGTCGGCGAAGGCCTGGCCGGTGCCGGGCGCGAGGCCATTGAGAATATAGATGTCGGCGTCAGGCGCGACCTTGCGCAGCCGTTTGCCTTCGGACAGATCGGCGACGAAGAATGTCGTGCAGCCGGCTTGCGTAAGCCGTTGAGCGACAGGCTCAAGACCAAGCCCATAGCCATTGGCTTTCACGACAGCAGCGCATTCTGCGGGAGTTGAGGCCGAACGCAGGGTCTTCCAGTTGGACTCGATCGCCGACAGGTCGATGGTGAGGACACCTCCGGCTTCATCCACAGGCGCGCCGACCGCGACGGCAGGAGCAAGCTCGTCCTGCGTGTCGGATGACGGCGAGACTGGAAGAGATCCCTGCATCGAACTCACATCAAACAGAAAAGGGCAAAGCGCCGTTCAAGCGCACTGACGACAAGCCATTCCAAGATGAGGTCTGTTCGTCAAACGCCAAGCGATTCTTGTGTCTCCGCACCTCATGCGCAGCACAATGCGTTAATAGCGTGGCAACTGGCCGTCCGGCGCCAGATCGCCGAAGCGGGTGACGCTGGCATCGAATTGCAGCGGCACCGTGCCGGTGGGGCCGTGACGCTGTTTGCCGATGATCACCTCGGCCTTGCCATGGACCGCTGCCATTTCGACCATCCACTTGGCATGCTCTTCGGTGCCCGGCCGCGGCTCCTTGCTCTGCAGATAATATTCTTCGCGATAGACGAACAAGACCACGTCGGCGTCCTGCTCGATCGAGCCCGATTCACGAAGGTCAGAGAGCTGCGGACGCTTGTCGTCGCGGTTTTCGACCTGACGCGAAAGCTGGGAGAGGGCGATGATCGGAACGCTCAACTCCTTCGCCAGCGCTTTGAGGCTGGTGGTGATTTCGGTGATTTCCTGCACGCGGCCTTCGGAGGCGCGCTTGCTGGAGCCGGAGAGGAGCTGGATATAGTCGATCACCAGCATGTCGAGCCCGCGCTGACGCTTCAGGCGGCGGGCGCGCGCCATCAATTGCGCGATCGACAGACCGCCGGTGTCGTCGACGAAGAACTTCATGTTCTGCAGTTCGAGCGAGACGTCGCGGATGACTTCGAAATCGGCTTCGCTGATACCGCCGCGGCGGATCGTGCTCGACGGAATGCCGGTGCGCTCGGCGAGAATACGGGTGGCGAGCTGATCGGCCGACATTTCGAGCGAGAAGAAGCCGACGATGCCGCCATTGACGGTCGTGATATGGCCATCGGGCCGCACCTCACCCTGCCACGCCTTGGCGATATTGTAGGCGATGTTGGTGGCGAGCGCGGTCTTGCCCATGCCGGGGCGGCCGGCAACGATGATCAGATCGGACGGCTGCAACCCGCCCATCTTGTGATCGAGATCGTTCAGGCCGGACGCGATGCCGGACAGTTTTCCGTCGCGCTGATAGGCCTTGGCGGCGAGATCGACGGCGGTGGTGATCGCTTGCGAGAACGCCTGGAAGCCGCCTTCATAGCGGCCGCTTTCCGCGACCTCATAAAGCCGGCGCTCGGCTTCCTCGATCTGTTTGGCCGGCGCGAAATCGACCGGTGCGTCATAGGCCTCATTGACGATATCCTCGCCGATCACGATCAGCGAGCGGCGCACCGAGAGATCATAGATGGTGCGGCCGTAATCCTGTGCGTTGATGACGGTGGTGGCTTCTGCCGCGAGCCGCGCGAGATACTGGTTGACCGTCAGACCGCCGATATCGGCATCGCCGGGCAGGAAGGTCTTCAGCGTGACCGGGCTTGCGACCTTGCCCGCGCGCACGAGCTGGGAGGCCAGTTCGAAAATCTTCTGGTGAATCGGCTCGAAGAAGTGTCGCGCTTCCAGAAAATCGGAGACGCGATAGAGCGCTTCGTTGTTGACTAGAATGGCACCGAGAAGCGCCTGCTCGGCCTCGATGTTGTGCGGCGCAGCGCGGTAGAGCGGTGATTGGTCCGCGGCGAGTTTACGCGCGGTTGAGTCGAAGGGTGCCATCGGTCCAGCGGTCTTTGTATCAGTCTAAGTTTTTTAATCGGCCCATTGCGGCACGCATCGCAACAAACGCTACGTGTACAAACACCTCCGAGATTGCGGCGAGTGTCCTGTCTCCAACGCTTCGTATCCCTTGCCGCGACTTCTAAACGAAGCGTTGGAGACAAAAGGACACTCGCAATATTTGATTCTAGTGCGGTTTTGTTTCTGACGTTCCGATGGAGAGATTACCGCAAGGGTGATCGGAACGTCAAAAACACTGCACTAGACCCGGAACGAAACTGCTGTAGCACTGAAGCCATTCGTGTGTTGGGACGAATTGCGAATGTCCCCATAACTCACGCGAACACAAAATTCACGCGTGAATATTCTTGACTAGTGCGGGTAAATCAGCCGCGGATGGTAATCCGGTCAGCGATCATTCGCCGGCCATGCGCAACGGTGCGCGCGTGTTGCGTTCCCGCGCGCGCAGCCGGTTTTCCTCGCGTGGGATATAATCACGCGTGATCGGCACGGCCTCGACACGTTTGGCGAGCTGGATCTGGAACACCATCATGCCCTGATGGCGGAACGCCATCTCCGATGCTGCCAGGTAGAATTCCCACATCCGCACGAATCGCTCGTCGTAAAGGCGGCGCGCCTCCTCGGCACGGGCCATGAAACGGGTCCGCCAGGCCTTGAGTGTCTCCGCATAATGCAGGCGCAGGATTTCGATATCGGTGACGAGCAGTCCGGCGCGCTCAATCGCCGGCAGGACTTCGGACAAAGCAGGGATGTAGCCGCCGGGGAAGATGTATTTGTCGATCCATGGATTGGTGGCGCTCGGGCCTTCCGACCGCCCGATCGAATGCAACACCATGACCCCGTCGTCGCTCAAGAGGCGCGCGCATTGCTCAAAAAAGCCGCGGTAGTGATTGACGCCGACATGCTCGAACATGCCGACCGAGACAATCCGGTCGAAGCGTTCGTTGAGATCGCGATAATCCTGCAGACGGAATTCGACCGAATCGGTCAGGTGACGTTCGACGGCGCGGCCGCGCGCAAGCTTGAGTTGTTCTTCCGACAGGGTGACGCCGGTGACCTTGGCGCCGCAATATTCGGCGAGATAAAGGCCGAGTCCGCCCCAGCCGGAGCCGATGTCGAGCAGGCGCTGGCCGCTTTCGATCAGCAACTTGGCGGCGAGATGCCGCTTCTTGGCGAGCTGCGCATCATCGAGCGTCTGATCCGGCGTCTCAAAATAGGCGCAGCTATATTGCCGATCGGCATCGAGGAAGAGCGAGTAGAGACGCCCGTCGAGGTCATAGTGATGGGCGACATTGCGCCGCGAGCGCTTCCGGTGGTTGAATTGGTCCAACCGGCGACGGCCATAACGCAGGATCGCTTGCGGGCGTGCGAAGAAGGGGACCTCGCCATGCTGTCCCTGCGACATCAGCACCGAAAGCAGGTCGGCAATCGTGCCGCTTTCGAGCACAAAGTCGCCCTTCATATAGGCTTCGCCGAAACGCAACTCCGGATTGAGCAGGACACGTAACACCGCGCGGCGATTCCAAAATCGAATCGCAACCGGCGTTCCGGTTCCGTCGCCGAAATTCAGTGGTTTTTCGTCGGCGACCGTTAGACGCAGGTTGCCGCGACGAATGAACCGTGTCAGACCAGCCTGAAGCAACCGCTCCATCGGCCGCCTCCATCCATGACCCGCCGCCTTTCGACCGGCATCTTGCTCAAAACCTTGCGATTAGAACAAAATCTGGGCGCAGCGGCAATTCGATCTTCGAAAATGAGCCACATTCGCCGACTATGCGCCAGCCATTCCCAATTCGGGGCGGTTCTGCGTTTTTTCGATAGCACGGCCGACCGGTTGGCTGGTGGCGGGAGCGGGTCTTTGCGGAAAGCATTTGGTTATCTTATTGCGGTGTCAGCGCTGATGCTGCCGCTTGCAACGCAGGACGTGATCGCTCAGCCGCGGAGCAGCGCCACATCGGGCCGCAGCGCGCCAGCCCTGCCGCCGAGCGGGCAACAAACCGAAGCTATTGATTTAAATGAAGGCAAGTCGGCCGCCGAACTGTTTCAGTCGGGTTGTGCCGTGTGCCATCAAAGCCCGGCGGGCCTGGCCAAAGGCCGCCACCCGAACGAGCTCATCGGCTTCCTGCGCCAACATTACACGGTCAGTGTCCAGCATGCAGGGACGCTGGCCGGTTTCCTGACTTCGGCGGGACCAGGACGCAGGCCGCCGGCAACGGCGACACCTGGGGCCGCGCCGAATCGGGTGCCAACAGCAATCCGGCGGCCGCCTGCAGATGAAGACGATGCTCAACCGCCATCGCTCTTCCGCCGTAAGCCGCCGGAGCCCGCGCGACCGCAGGAAGCGGCGCGTCCTGAAAGCCCTCGCGCGCCCGAGCGGGAGGCGCCGGCAAAACGCAAACCTGTCGAAAGGCACGAGCGACCGGCCGCGGCTGCTGCCCCCGCCAGCCCACCGGCGCCGGCGGCAGCGCCCGCTGCTGCATCGCCTGACACCGAGGCCGCAACACCGCCGCATGAGCCTGCACCGGCCGCAGCACCAGCGGCGCCGCCCGTTGAAGAAAAGCCGGCTGGGCCTGAAATTCCGCTTTAACCGGTATCGCGCCCCGGACGCGAGATCGCGGCAGTTACAAAAAAACGCCTGCTCAGGTCTGACCCCGGGCAGGCGTTTCTTTGCGTTTGTGCGATCAGGCCTTGTCGGCTGATTCTTCCGAGGCTTCTTCTTCCGCTTCCGGCTCTGCGTCCGGATCGAAGAAGGCACCGGCCGCAGCGGCGGCGACTTCGCGCGCATGGTCGGCATCTTCACGGCGCACGGTGACGTCTTCACCGCGGGCAATGCGCTCAGCCTCATCGGCATTGCGTGCAACGATCATGGTGACTTTGACGTCGACTTCCGGATGCAATGCGATTTCGACCTTGTGCGATCCGATCATCTTGATCGGTGCATGCAGGGCGATCTGGCTGCGGGCAACCTTGAAGCCGCCTTCGGTGATGAGGTCGGCGATATCGCGCGCCGACACCGAACCATAGAGCTGGCCGGATTCCGACGCCTGACGCAGGGCCGTGAAGCTCTTGCCGTCGAGCTTGTCGGCGACCTTCTGGGCTTCGCCGCGGTTCTCGAGATTCTTGGTCTCAAGCTCCTTGCGCATGCCTTCGAAGCGCTCCTTGTTTTCCTTGGTGGCACGCAGGGCTTTGCCGTGCGGCAAGAGGAAATTGCGCGCGAAGCCGTCCTTCACGCGCACGGTCTCGCCCATCTGACCGAGCTTGGCGACGCGTTCGAGCAAAATCACTTCCATGTTTTTTTCTCCTTCAAAAATTGCCGTTCGTTGGTTGATCACTCTGTCAGGGCCGGCGGCTTGCCGGCTCCGACGCGGTTGCGGAAATCGAAAATGGCGTCAGCGACGCCGATGAGCGTGAGAACGATGATCGGCCAGCCGATGAACAGCACGGCGATGTAGGTGCCGGTCAGGATGAAGAAGCGGCCGCCGGTTGCCCGCGTAATGGCATGCAGGACTGCAAAGCCGAGCAGGCCATACGCCATCATCAAGGCCGCAGCGACGATGCTGCCGATCGTGCCGATCAGGCCCGGCATGAATGACAAGACCAGCGATGTGGCGAAGGTTGCATGCGCCAGAGGCGGGAACCGAATGGCGGACAGATCGGGCCAGGGGCGGCGCAGGCGGCCTGACACCGTCACGATGCGACCGGCCAGATAGAGGTTCAGTGAATTGGTGACGGTGGCGAGGATGGCCGCGGCGAGCGGCATGATCGCGACCAGCAAATCCACGATGCGCTTGGCGTTGTCGCTGTTCGCATCCAGCGGTGTGCCGGCGGCCGTGCGGCCCTGTTCCTGCAGCACACGCTCGAAGGCATTACGCAAACCGGCGCGGAATTGCTCTTCGTCGAGACCGAAATTCGGGATTGCGATGAGGACCATCGCAGCGGCAATGGCCGCGCACCACAAAACGATGCGGCCGGCCGGATACCATTCGACATTGCCATCAGCGTCGGTGCGCGCCAGCAGCGCAAGATAACCAAGCCACCAGGCAGGCAGGCCAATCCCGATCACGAAAGCAAGGAAGAAGAAGATGTTGCCGAAGGCGATGCCGAGACCGAGTGCGGCAGCCACGGCCGCGACCAGGGCTGACCAATGACTCCACCCGATCGCCGCGATCATGATCGGCAGCGGTGCGAGATAGAACAGGAAGATCGACAGCAGAGAGCCGGATGCAATGGATGCGAACAGGAGCGCGGACGCCGCGCCTGCACCCAATCCGACAAGAACAATCTGCATCATCACGAGCTGTCCCGCTTGTTCAGCGGTTAGAGGCAAGTCTTGCTTGCCCCAACCATCGGCGCGCGGCTTAGTCCGAACGCCTCGTTCTTTTAAAGCGCGATCCGGCGTGCCGGATCGCGAAGAGTCTGTCTCGTCGACCTTACTTGATCACGTAAGGCAGCAGGCCGAGGAAGCGGGCGCGCTTGATCGCCTGGGCGAGTTCACGCTGCTTCTTGGCCGATACCGCGGTGATCCGGCTCGGCACGATCTTGCCGCGCTCGGAGACGTAACGCTGCAGCAGCTTCACGTCCTTGTAGTCGATCTTCGGCGCATTGGCGCCAGAGAACGGGCAGGTCTTGCGACGACGAAAGAAGGGGCGGCGTCCGCCACCGGAATTCTGCATCGACATGATTATGCCTCCCCGCCGGCGTTGCTCGACGCGCCAGCATCATCGCGCGGCCGGTCGTCGCGATCACGACGCGGGCCGCGGTCACGGTCGCCGAAGCGGCCGCCGCCGCCGCCAAATCCACCACCGAAGCCGCCGCCAAAGCCACGGCCTTCGCGCTCACGATCGTCGCGCTCGGCCTTGCGCATCATTGCGGACGGGCCTTCCTCGAGTTCCTCGACGCGGATCGTCATGTAACGCAGGACGTCTTCGCTGAGACGCTCCTGACGCTCGATCTCGTTGATGGCGGCCGCCGGAGCGTCCAGATTCATCAGCGTGAAATGCGCCTTGCGGTTTTTATTCATGCGGTAGGTCAGGGACTTCACGCCCCAGTATTCGGTCTTCTCGACCTTGCCGCCAAGACCCTCGACAATGCCCTTGAACTGATTGGTCAGGTCATCGACCTGCTGCGCGCTGGCATCCTGGCGCGCAAGAAAAACGTGCTCGTATAACGGCATGTGCCTTCCTTCTCACTGTGGCGCTGTCCGGCGCGAAGCCCAACGAGTCCTTCGGAAAGGCTCGATGCTCTGATGGCGAAGACACGGGACGACGGACCGACTGGTCCTGCCGCAGGGCCCGAGAGAAGAGCCATGCGGCCGTCCGTTCAGCCTTCGGCCGGGACGAGCGGAAGCGGGGTTTATAGGGGTTTTTGCCGGGATGGCAAGGATAAAGGGCCGTTGGGCGCGGCCTTATGAGAAGCGTGAGGAGACGGCACCAAGAGCTGCCCCAAGCGCTATTCCTACCGAAATACCGATCGGAACATTGTCTATTGCGGCTCCGATGGCCCCTCCGAGGCCTATGCCGATGGCCATTCCGACCGCCATCCTCCCGTAGGGTTCACTCATCTATTCGGCCTCCCTGAAAGGCAATACCACCAGCAAGAGAAGGTTCGCGGTCCGGCTCGCGCTTGACTTGGCGGATAGCGCGTTGTTTTTCGGCCCGGATTGGGCGGACTGGGGGTCCGCGGCGCAGGAGGGGCGATCAGAGTGGCGGCGGCATTTGTATTTCCGGGACAGGGCAGCCAGGCCGTAGGCATGGGCAAGGCGCTGGCCGAGGCCTTTCCAGCGGCCCGCGCCGTATTCGAGGAAGTGGATTCCGCGCTTGGGGAAAAGCTCTCGGCCGTCATGTGGGATGGCCCGGCCGACCGGCTGACGCTCACGGAAAACACCCAGCCCGCGCTGATGGCGGTGTCGCTCGCGGCAATGCGTGTCCTCGAGGCGGAAGCGGGGCTCGACCTGAAGCGTGATGCCAAATTCGTCGCTGGCCATTCCCTTGGCGAGTATTCGGCGCTGGCGGCGGCCGGCGCCTTCTCGATCGGGGATGCGGCGCGGCTGCTGCGGATTCGCGGCAACGCCATGCAAAAGGCGGTGCCGGTGGGTGAAGGAGCGATGGCGGCGCTTCTCGGGCTATCCTTCGAGGATGCTGCGGCCGCCGCGCAGGAAGCCGCACAAGGTGAGGTCTGCCAGACCGCCAATGACAATGGCGGAGGGCAGGTCGTCGTCTCCGGCAACAAGGCCGCAGTGGAGCGCGCCGTCGAGATCGCCAAGGGCAAGGGCGCCAAGCGCGCGATGCTTCTGCAGGTCTCCGCACCCTTTCACTGCGCGCTGATGCAGCCGGCCGCCGACGCGATGGCAGAAGCTTTGTCAAAGACCAACGTGAACAAGCCAGTCGTGCCGGTGGTCGCCAATGTGCTGGCGCAGCCGATCGACGATCCACAGGAAATCGTGCGGCGGCTGGTCGAGCAGGTGACCGGCACCGTTCGCTGGCGCGAATGCGTGGAAACGATGGCCGGAGCCGGTGTGACGCAGTTCTACGAAGTCGGCAGCGGCAGGGTTCTGACCGGTTTGCTGAAGCGCATCGTTGATGGTGCAACCGGTTCCGCGATTGGAACGCCGGACGATATCGCCGCCTTCAAGGCTGCTCGCTCGGCCGCAGGCGTGTGAGTGAAAGGGATACAATGATGTTCGACCTGACCGGCAAGACTGCGCTTGTAACCGGCGCTACCGGTGGCATCGGCAATGCGATCGCGCGGGCTCTGCACAAGCAAGGTGCAACCGTGGCGATCTCCGGCACGCGCAAGGAGGTGCTCGATCAACTCGCAGGAGAGTTGAAGGAGCGCGTGCATGTGCTGCCTTGCGATCTCTCCAACAAGGATGAGGTCGAGGCCTTGGTGCCGAAGGCCGAAGAGGTGATGGGCAAGCTCGACATCCTCGTCGCCAATGCCGGCATCACCAAGGACAATCTGTTCGTGCAATTGCGCGACGAGGATTGGGACAGCGTCATCGACATCAATCTGACCGCAACATTCCGCCTGTCGCGTGCGGCCGTCAAAACGATGATGCGCCGCCGCAACGGCCGCATCATCGGCATTACGTCGGTTGTCGGCGTCACCGGCAATCCGGGGCAGGGCAATTACACCGCGGCGAAGGCCGGCATGATCGGCATGATGAAATCGATCGGCAAGGAATACGCACGCCGCGGCGTTACCGCCAATTGCGTCGCACCGGGCTTCATCGCAACACCAATGACCGACAAGCTGAACGAAAAACAGCGCGAAGCGGTGCTGCAAATGGTGCCATCGGGCCGTCTTGGCTCGGGCGACGATATTGCCGCAGCGGTTGTGTATCTGGCCTCGGACGAAGCCGCCTATGTCACGGGGCTGACGCTGCACGTGAACGGCGGAATGGCAATGATCTGAAGGAAATACGGCCTTTATGACGGTGGCGCGACGGGCCGCTGCCGCTGCTGGCCAATGGTTTTGAAGTATGGTAGCGATTTTTCAGCCGGGCTGGGGAAAGCGTGGGGGGCGCGGGCTTGACGCCATGTCTGCGACACAATACACGCCGCCGTCATCACGGTTCTGGAACGGCCATCCGTTCCGGTCAGGCCGCACGAACCACTCGGGTTCTTGCCGCTTGAACCGTATCAATGGCCGTGCAACGACAGCTTCGATCGCGCCGCCGATTGAGCCCATCACTGGAAGCAGAGGTTCGAACAGATGAGTGACATCTCCGAGCGAGTGAAGAAGATTGTTGTGGAGCACCTCGGTGTCGAGCCCGACAAGGTGACCGAGCAGGCGAGCTTTATCGACGATCTCGGGGCGGACTCCCTGGACACGGTCGAACTCGTGATGGCGTTCGAAGAAGAATTCGGATGCGAGATTCCGGACGACGCGGCTGAGACCATTCTCACCGTCGGCGATGCCGTGAAGTTCCTCGAAAAGAACGCCAAAAGCTGATCGCAAGAAAAGCTGATCGCGCTCGTCCGGACGCCTGCGCATCACTATATGTGCAGAATCGATCGGATGTGGCGGGAGCCGGATCATGAGGCGTGTTGTCGTTACAGGCATGGGAATGGTCTCGCCGCTGGGTTGCGGCGTCGAGACCTCGTGGAAACGTATTCTCGAAGGCCGTAGCGGCGCCCGCCCGATCCAGACATTCGAGACCTCCGACCTGCCATGCCGGATCGCGTGCAGCGTTCCGCGTGGTGATGGCTCCGACGGCACCTTCAATCCCGATCAGTGGATGGAGCCGAAGGAGCAGCGCAAGGTCGACCCGTTCATCATCTATGCGATGAGCGCGGCACGTCAGGCGCTGGATGACGCGAACTGGAAGCCGAGCACGCCGGATGAGCAATATGCCACAGGCGTGATGATCGGCTCCGGTATCGGCGGCGTCGGCGGCATCGCAGAAGGTGCGATCCTCGTGAAGGAACGCGGACCGCGCAAGCTGTCCCCGTTTTTCATTCCCGGCCGCATCATCAATCTCGCCTCCGGCTATGTCTCGATCGAATTCGGCCTGAAAGGTCCGAACTCGGCCGTGGTCACCGCCTGTTCGACGGGTACGCACGCCATCGGCGATGCGTCGCGCATGATTGCGCTTGGCGATGCCGACGTGATGGTGGCGGGCGGCGCGGAATCGCCGATCGACCGGCTGTCGATGGCCGGCTTTGCGGCCTGCCGTGCGTTGTCCACCTCTTACAACGATACGCCCGAGCGGGCGTCGCGTCCTTATGACAGGGATCGCGATGGCTTCGTCATGGGTGAGGGTGCCGGCGCACTCGTGCTTGAAGAATACGAGCATGCCAAAAAGCGCGGCGCGAAGATTTATGCCGAAGTGATCGGCTATGGCATGTCAGGCGACGCCTATCACATCACCGCACCGTCGCCCGATGGTGAAGGTGCGTTTCGCTGCATGACCGCCGCGATCAAACGCGCCGGCATTTCCGCGGGTGATATCGACTATATCAACGCGCATGGGACATCGACCATGGCGGACACGATCGAACTGGCCGCTGTCGAGCGTGTCGTCGGCAATGCCGCTGCGAAGATCTCGATGTCCTCGACCAAATCATCGATCGGGCATCTGCTCGGCGCGGCGGGAGCGGTCGAGGCGATCTTCTCGATCCTTGCGATCCGTGATCAGGTCGCCCCGCCCACGATCAACCTCGACAATCCGTCTGTTGAAACGCCGATCGATCTTGTGCCGCATAAGGCCCGCGAGCGGGAGATCAAGGTGGCGCTGTCGAATTCGTTCGGCTTTGGCGGTACCAACGCGACACTGGTCGTGCGCGCGATCTAGCAAAGCCTTTGTCGCCGGTTTGCTCTCTGTCTAGGTGAGTTTCGCTGCGATTGACCGCTCGTTTCGGTCCACGGGTCCCGCAAGGTAACGCATCTTTAATGCAACTGTTTGTCTCATAAGCGATATTTCCCCGGGGCGGCGTTTCGTGCCACAGGGGTGCCATACCTGCCTGCTATCGAATCACCCTGCCGTGGGTCTCACCTCTGATCGTCCGGACACAAATGTGGTGTTGCCACGTGATGAAGAGCGGCTAAAGGGGTAGGGGTCGATTTAGGGTTGTTGTGCTCGCCGGTTTGCTTGCGTGCAACTCACAGTAAGGACGGAAACACCTCTCCGTGCCGGATGTGATTGTGGTTGCGCTGACTGACGACTAATCATCAGGAATTCGGTCGCTGCAATGGATCAGACCCCGATAACACCGCGCTCCCCCCGCGCTGCTCTCGAACCGGAGCGGGTCGCGGCGCCAAAGAAGCGCCGGTCTCGGGGAGCCCGCCATCCTGTCGTGGTCGCGGGCAATGCGATCTTTACCATCATTCTTTTGCTCGCCGTGGTCACCGGCGTCGGCGTCTATTGGGGCAAGCAGAAATTCGAGCAGCCGGGGCCGCTGCAGGACGAGAAAGTGGTCAATATTCCCCGTGGGCTCGGCATTCGCGATATCAGCGATTTATTGGCGCGCGAAGGCGTCATTTCCGATCCCTGGATCTTTACGGGCGGGGCGCTGGCGCTGAAGGCGCGCGGCGAGGACCTCAAATTCGGCGAATACGAATTCGCCAAAGGCGCAAGCCCGCGCGCTGTCGCCGAGACGCTGATCGACGGCAAGGTCGTGCAACATCAATTCACTGTCGCCGAGGGTCTGACATCAGAACAGATCGTCGCCAAGCTGCTTGAGAACGACAAGCTGACCGGGACGCTGCGGGAAATCCCGCGGGAAGGTTCGCTGTTGCCGGAATCCTATCGCTTCACGCGCGGAGCATCGCGCGAGGACATCGTCAAACGCATGCAGACGGCGCAGCAGCGCGTGCTGAAGGAAGTCTGGGATCGTCGCGCGCAGGATCTTCCCGTGAAGACGCCGGATCAATTGCTGACTTTGGCTTCGATCATCGAGAAGGAAACCGGCAAGCCGGATGAGCGCACGCGTGTGGCCGCCGTTTTCGTCAATCGCCTGAAGAGCAAGATGAAGCTGCAATCCGATCCGACGATCATTTACGGTCTGGTCGGTGGCAAAGGCTCGCTCGGTCGCGGCATCCTCAAGAGCGAGATTACGCAGCCGACGCCCTACAACACCTATGTCATCGAGGGGCTGCCGCCGGGGCCCATCGCCAATCCGGGGCGCTTGTCGATCGAGGCCGCCGCCAATCCGGCGCGCACCAAAGAGCTCTATTTTGTGGCCGATGGGACAGGTGGTCATACCTTCACGGAAAGCTATGACCAGCATCAGAAGGCTGTGACGAAGTTGCGCGGCATCGAGAAGGACGCCGCCGCGGCTGCTGCTGATGCGGATGGCACACAGACACCGGCCGAGCCGGCGGCCACGACAGGCGAAAAGCCGGCGGCTCCTGCCGCGCGGCCAGCGCAGCGCAACCGGTCAAAGCAGGGCGCCCGCACCCAAAATACGGCACCTGCGAACGGCGGTCGGACGCAATAAAGCGCCTTTACAGCACTGATGGTTCACCGCGCATGGGCCAACGGCCGACTTTACGCCGCAGACTCATGGGGTATGGTCCTGCCGGTTTTCGATTCCTCAAGTGATTTTGGATCGACTCGATCCAAAATCATCGTGATCTAACGGCCGGATGGTCCATGACATTATCGAGTATGACCGGCTTCGCCCGCAGCCATGGCGCGAGTGGGAATTATGCCTGGTCCTGGGAAATCAAGTCGGTCAATGCCAAGGGCCTTGATGTGAGACTGCGGCTGCCGCCAGGCTTCGACGCGGTTGAGGTCGCGGTTCGTGCAAAGGCCGCCGAGATGCTGTCACGCGGCAATGTCTACGCGACCTTGACGGTCAGCCGCGAGGGTGTCGCGCCGGTGGTGCGGATCAACGAGCCCGTCCTGAATGCGCTGATCGATGCCATCGGCAAACTGTCCCGCCAGGTGGATGCGGAAAGGCCGCGGCTCGACGGATTGCTGGCGCTGAAAGGTGTCATCGACGTCAGCGAAGACGAAGAGACCGAAGAGGCAAAGAGCGACGCGGAGACTGCCGTCATTGCCGGTTTTGCGCAGGCGATCAAGGGGCTGACCGAGATGCGCCGGCATGAAGGTGAGGCGATCGGCAAGGTGCTGCTCGCACGCCTCGATGAAATGGCGGTGCTGGCCGATCGGGCCGAGAAGGCACCGGGACGCCAGCCGGAAGCCGTCAAGAAAAAGCTCGCCGATCAGATCGCCGTCCTGCTCGATGCGTCCAGCCGGTTCGATCCCGACCGCCTGCATCAGGAAGCAATCCTGATGGCCGGCAAGGCCGATATCCGTGAAGAGCTGGACCGGCTCGCCGCGCATATCGCGCAGGCGCGCAAATTGATGACGGGTGGCGGCGCGGTCGGCCGCCGGCTGGATTTCCTGTCGCAGGAATTGAACCGCGAAACCAACACGCTTTGCTCGAAGTCGAACGACATTGAATTGACCAATATCGGACTCGAACTGAAGAGTGTGGTCGAGCAGTTTCGCGAGCAGGTACAGAATCTCGAATGAATGCGAATATTGAAATCGCCCGCCGCGGCATCATGCTGATCGTGTCGTCGCCCTCGGGTGCGGGGAAGACGACGTTGACACGTAATCTTCTGGATAAGGAAGAGAATGTCAGCCTATCGATTTCAGTGACCACCCGTGCGCGACGGACGAGCGAGATCGATGGCATTCACTACAAGTTCCTGTCGCGACGTCAATTCGAGTTGATGCGCGACGGCGGCGAGCTTCTGGAATGGGCGGAGGTGCACGGTAATTTCTATGGCACTCCGCGCGAGCCGGTCGAAACCGCGCTGGCGGAAGGCCGCGATGTTTTGTTCGATATCGATTGGCAGGGCACGCAGCAGCTCTACAATTCGATGCGTCAGGATGTGGTGAGCGTCTTTGTTTTGCCGCCGACCGCCGAAGAGTTGAAACTGCGGTTGGAGCGGCGGGCGGAAGATACGCAGGAGATCATCGCGCGCCGTCTCAAGAACGCGGCCGAGGAAATCCCGCACTGGGAGGAATATGACTACGTCCTCGTCAATCGCGATCTCGAAAAAAGTTTCATCCGTCTGCGTGGTATCCTCACGGCCGAACGATTGAAGCGCGTGCGCAAGGAAGACATTCAGGACTTCGTCGATCATCTGTTGTCCGACCTGAAAACTCTGACGCCCTGAACGGCTGATTTTACCATTTCGCCCTGTATTGCGGTTGCATCTCCACATCCCATTTTGATGGGGCTGTGTGTGAAGCAGGATGGAGCGGGGGCAATCATGGTCGTAAGCGCCGACTTCACCGGCCAGGCGTTTTTTCGCGATCCGGCCGCAGCGATCGAGAAGCTAAGAGCGGCCGGACCTGTCGTTCAGGTGAAGTTTCCGATCGTAGGGACGGTGTGGGCAACCACGACGCAGGACATGGCTGCTCGCGTCTTGAAAGACAGCGAGACATTCACCCTGCGCAAGGACGATGGAACGGTCGCCGGGCTTCGATGGTGGATGCCGGGCATTATCCGCGCGGTCGCCGACAACATGCTGACGATGGACGAGCCGGATCACACCCGACTGCGGAACATCGTGGATGAAGCGTTCCGGCGCCGGGCCATCATCGAGATGGAGCCGCATATTCTTTCAATGGCCGATGCGCTTGCGGCTTCGCTCTTTGCCGATGGAAGTCCCGCCGACCTGGTTGAGAGATATGCACGCAAATTACCGTTGTCGGTGATTTGCGAATTGCTCGGCTTGCCGCAAGAAGATCGGCCGAAATTCATTGCCTGGACGAACAGCTTCACGCGCCTGACCGGCATGACGGGATTTCTGGGATTGATCCCGGCCATGATCTCCATGAAGCGCTATTTGGAAGGACGCCTCGATGCGGCGCGCCGCGAGGGCGGTGACGGCCTGATCGCCGAGCTTGTCCGTGTCGAAAAAGAGGGCGGCCGCATCAGCCCCCATGAAATGGTGGCGATGGTTTTCCTGCTCCTCGGCGCCGGTTCGGAGACGACGACTCATCTGATCAGCGGGTCCGTCTATGAGCTCATCAGAAATCCAAAGCTTCGTGACTGGCTGGAAGAAGACTGGAGCCGCGCCAATCTCGCGATCGAAGAGTTCCTGCGGTTCGTCTCGCCGGTGCAGTTTTCCAAGCCGCGTTTCGTGCGGCGCGACGTAGATTTGGGGGGCGTTCAGGTCAAAAAAGGCGAGAAGATCATGGCCATGATCGCGGCCGCCAATATGGATCCGGAAGCGAACGAGCATCCCGAACAACTGGAGCTCACGCGGCAGCCCAACCGGCATCTTTCGTTCGGGACCGGCATTCACTTTTGTCTCGGTCATCAGCTCGCGCGTATCGAAGCAAGGTGTGCGCTGCAAGCCTTGTTCACGCGCTGGCCGAAGCTCGAAATGGCCGTTCCGGACTCGCAAATCCGGTGGCGCGAAAGGCCCGGCCTCAGGGCGCTTGCAAGCTTGCCAGTGGTGGCGGGTCAGTAAACGCGGTTTCACGCACGCGACTGGATTTCATATTCGCGGGCGAGACGGACAAATCCAGCGACTGGAATATCCTCGGCGCGATCCGTTGGCGCGATGCCGGCGGATTCAAGCAATGGCACGGGATCCGGTGTCAGCGACTTCAGGCTTTGACGCAGCATCTTGCGACGCTGTCCGAAAGCGGCTTCGGCAACACGTCCGAGGACGCGCCGATCGCATGGATCTGGCAATGGGCGCGGCACGAACTCCACCACCGACGACGTCACCTTTGGCGGCGGGACGAAGGCGGATGGGGCGATGTCGAACAGGATTTTCGGCTGCGTGCGCCACTGGGCGAGGATCGACAATCGCCCGTAATCCTTGGTGTTCGGGCTGGCGACAATGCGCTCGGCTACCTCGCGCTGAAACATCAGCACCAGACGGTCAAAAAACGGCGGCCACGGTTCTGTTTCGAGCCAGCCAATCAGCAGCGGCGTCGCGATGTTGTAGGGCAGGTTGGCGACGATGCGCACCGGCCCTCCGCCGAGATAAGCTGCTGGATCGAATTCCAGCGCATCGCCTTCGACCACCGTGAGGCGACCCGGATAATAGTCGGCGACCTGCTGTAGCGCCGCAATGGCACGCCGGTCGCGCTCGATCGCGATGACGTGCGTTGCACCTTCAGACAACAAGGCGCGCGTCAATCCGCCGGGGCCTGGGCCAATCTCAATGACGGTTGCGCCTTTCAACGGACCTGCAGCACGGGCGATGCGTCCGGTCAGGTTGAGATCCAACAGAAAATTCTGTCCGAGCGATTTCCGGGCGATCAGATCATGTTTGCGGATGACATCGCGGAGTGGAGGAAGCCCGTCATGCGCCGTGGTCATGGGGCCGGCGCGGGTGCCCGCTCTCTTTCGGCCATTCGCGCTGCCAGGCGCAGTGATGCGATCAGGCTTGCCGGGTTGGCGCCGCCTTTGCCGGCGATATCGAAGGCTGTGCCGTGGTCCGGCGACGTCCGCACGAACGGCAGGCCGAGCGTGACATTGACGGCATCATCGAAAGCGATGGTCTTGATCGGGATCAGCGCCTGATCGTGGTACATGCACAAAGCCGCGTCATAGCTTCGACGCGCTGCCGGATGGAACAGTGTATCGGCAGGCAACGGGCCGCGCACCGCGATCCCCAATGCGCCCAGTTGTTCGATGGCTGGACGTATGATGGTGGCTTCCTCGTCGCCGATCGTTCCGTTTTCGCCGGCATGCGGATTGAGACCAGTCACGGCGAGGCGCGGTGTGCGAATGCCGAAACGTTCCGTCAGCTCGCGGACGACAATCCGGCCGGTTTTGACGATCAGCTCGGTGTTCAGCAATTGCGGGACGGTGCTCAAGGGAACGTGGATCGTCACCGGAATGACGGCCAGTGTCTTGCACCACAGCATCATCACCGGCATCGCGTCGACCCCGAGCATCTCGTGCGCAAGACGCGCGAGATATTCGGTGTGGCCTGGATCGGTAAAGCCCCGGCGGTAAAGAACCACTTTCGAAATCGGGTTGGTCACGATGGCGCTGGCGCGGCGGTCGATCACATCTCGCACCGCACGCCGGATGGAGGCAATCGCGACATCGGCGCTGCTGTCGTCGGGATGGCCTGGTTGTGCTGTCGCGCGTTCCTCGATTGGGACGACCGGGAGGGCCGTATGAAATGCGGTCGAGGCTTGTTCGGGCGTGACGATCTGGATCGGGATCGTCAGACCCAGCTGTGTTGCGCGTGCTGCGAGATGGTCGGGGTCGGCTATGACGTAGAAAGCGGACAGATTGGTTTCGGTTCGCTGCTGCCAAGCCGCAAGCGTGATATCGCTGCCGATGCCAGCCGGCTCACCGATGGTCAGCGCCAAAGGTCGCTGGGGCTGCGCCAGCATGGCGTGCTATTGCTTGTATTCGATCATTGCGCCGGCCCGCAGTTCCTTCAGATAGCGGTCGGCCTGCTTCTGAAATCGCTGCTGGAACATTTCGTCGCGCAATTTGCGTTTTGTCGGGGAATCGGCGGTCGTTTCCCGCCTGTCGCACAAGGCGAAGACCTCGATGCCACCGCTGGTGCTTTCCGGCGGTGTGAGCTTGCCCACTTCGACCTTTGCAAGAATCTCGCGAAGTGCCGGGGAGAGGTCCGCGGAGTTTTTCCGCACCGGCGGACGCACCACGACGTCGCGAAGCGCGCGCGCGAAGGGCAGACCGGCAGAGCAATCCTGGAAGCGTCCGCGCAATGCATCGGCCTCGCGCCTGCGTGCTTCGATCACATTGGCGCCGGCGCCGCGCGGGACGACGAAAGTAATGGGATACAACGTGTAGTCGATGCCGACATCCTTCTCTTCGCCGCTCTTGGCTTCGGCTTCGAAGATGTCTTTTTCGCCGACCTGCAACTGCGTCGCATAGCGGCCGCGCACGATCTGGCCCCATGTCAGATCGGCACGCAGGCGTGCCTTCAGCGTGTTCGGATTGACGCCGGATTTCTCGAGCTGCTTCGCAAACTGGTCCGGCGTCGCGCCGGCATTGCGAGCGATACCGGCGAAGGCGTTATCGACCTCCTTGTCGCTGAGCTCGAAATTAAAGCGCTTGCCGGCCAGGATTTTGAGTTTGTCGTCGATCAGCTCGTTGATGATCTCTTGCCGCGACTTTGCTTTGCCGCCGCCGAGGCCCATCAGACGGCCACGTTGCTCAATGTCATAAGCGGTGATCGGTTGTCCGGTGACGTAGAGAACGATCTGGGCTTTTGCGGTCGAACCAGCCGCAATGACAAGAACAACAGCGACAGCCAGCATGCGCAGGACGGGGCGGAGTGCCAGAGCATGATGCCGAAAAGTGCGAAGCGGTTTTCGGACGACGTCATGCTCTAATGTATTCGAATCGATCACGTTCATGATTTTGGATCGTTTCGATCCAAAATCATCGCGGTCGAGCGTGATCGTTGTCGGTAAGGTCGCGTGCATCATCGATAACAGCCATCGTATTGAGGCGGGTCTTGTAAGCCAGACCATGTCAGCCCAGCCCGGCTTATAAGCCACCGCCGATGGAGCCCACGCCAGTCGACGTCTGTGTGGTGCCGAGCGTGCGCAAACCGAATTGCAGCATGACCCGATGATCCTTCCCCGGGTTGCCGCTGTAGGTATAACTGGTGATGTAATTCAAGGCCAAGATAAGGCAATCGTCGACATATCCGAGGCCGAGGCGGGTCTGATCGAACTGGTCCGCGTCGAGGTCGTACCGAGCCGCGGCGATCACGGCCCAGTTCTGTGTCATTTTGTAAGACACCCCGCCCAAGATGCCTTCGCGCCGGGTCAGGAAGCCAAGTTCCGGCTGTGCGGCATAATTGCCGTAGAGAGCCTGAAGCGACAGTCTGTCAAAGTTCGCTTTACCCTCGAGTTCGAAACGCTTCACATCGAAGTTTTCCTCACCGAAGCGATAGCGCGTGGTGAAGGTGAAGATCCGATCGGGCTGATAGGCGAGGCGGGCGACATAATCGGATGCGCGCGTATCGAGACCGCTATTCAAACCGGTATTGGTGGCATCGCCTACAGCAAAGGAGTTCACGCCGAACAGCTGATAGGACTGCCCGAACAGCGCATTGAAATAGCCGCCCTGATTGAACTGCGCGGTGTATTGCACACCGTAGTTCGCCCGGCCGCCGCCTTCCACGCGATCCCAACCCGAGAACTTGTCAACTGCGAACAGATTGCCGTCGTCGAACACGAAGCTCTGCGCGTCTTCGTTCGGCAGCTTGCCGATCTGCGTCTCGTTCGGACGCACTATGACTTGTGCGATCGGCTCGATGGTATTGGTGCCCCAGGACTGCACGTTCACGAAGGGATAGCGATATTCGAGACCAGCAACAGGCATACCGCGGAACAACGCCGAGTCGCTGGTCTCGATGAAATTCGAGACGCCTGGCTGGTTCGTCAGATTGACCGAAGCGACGTCCGCACGCAGCGAGAAGAATGGCGTAAAGATCTGGCCAAACGGATCAATGATCGATTTGCGCCAATTAGCCTCCGCCGAAAACCGCGTGTAACTGCCCGGTGCACCGCGCAACAGGCAGTTCTTGGTGTTTTTCACCGCCGGGTCCGCTGTGGAGAGACCGCAAGCGTCGTTATTTTCGGCAAAGGTCGTGATCGGATCGAATGACGCTGTTTGACGTGACAGGCTCGTCAAGTTGAACTTGAAGCCGAGTTCGCCTCCCAGCACCGGCTGTCCAACGATGTAGTTGTAATCAATCACCGGATGCACGACCGGCAATTGCTTTTGGTCGTCGAATTCGGAGAAGCCGTAATAGTGGATGGCACGTGCGTCGAAATAGGAGCGGTTACCGCGGCCCGTCAGATAAAGCTGCGATACGCCTTCCATCTGGCCGTTCTGGAAAGGATCGCTCGCGTTATTGGTGAAACTCTTCAGGTGATAATCCTGATAGAAGGTCTTGTCCGAGATCAGCAAGGCGTCCCAGCCCCAGACCCATTTCTGGTTCAGGGCAAACTGGCCGTTCGATTCCACCGCACCACGCCAATCGCGGTACCCTGGCGTCGGATCGCCGTTCGTGTGGATGAATTCGTCCTTGTCGAGCTGCCGGATGCCGGCGGCACGAATGGCATAGGCGCCGTTCATCAGCCGGTGCCGGAATTCGGCTTGCAACAGCGGGCCCTGCTTGGTCGTGATGGTCGGCGTCAGCGTCAGGTCGTAATTCGGCGCCAGCGCCCAGAAATAGGGTGCGTCGGCGCGAAGACCGTACTTTGAATCGGAGCCGAAGCTCGGCATCAGGAAACCGCTTTTGCGCTTCACGGTCGGATCCGGCGCCGAAAAATACGGGAAATAGGCAACCGGCATACCGAAGAATTCGAGCTGCGCCTGCTCGAAATAGATCATCTTCTCTTGTTCATCGTGGATGATGCGCGCGCCCTTGACCTGCCAGAGCGGCGGCTTTTTCGGATCATTTTTACAGGCTTCGCATGCGGTATAGACGCCGCTTTGCAACACGGAATAGCGGCCCTCGCTGCGGTCGACGCGCGCCGCCGCAAAGCGGGTGGCATCCGGCGTTTCCAGCCGCAGCGAATCCACGAAGCCGTCGCGGTAATCGTCGTTGAGCTCGAGAATGTCGCCGTAGGTGATGTTGCCGTTCGCTTCGGTCAGACGAACATTGCCTTCGGCGCGCAGCCGCTTGGTCTTCTGGTTATAGGTGACCTTATCGGCTTCGATGGTCGAGCCGTCATAGTAGATCTGCACGTTGCCGACGGCATTCACGCGTTCATTGACGTGGTCGTATTGGACCTCCGTCGCCTGAACCATCATCTGCTTGTCACCACGCGCAGACGTCGTTGGCCCCGCCTTCGGCTTGGGCGGCCGCTGTTCAAACCTGAAAAAGTCGGTCTGAGCCAAAGCAGGCGCCACCGTCGCCAGCCCGGTCAGAGCTGCGGCACACCACGTCAAGGCCGCAGCGGCGAGCGCGCGGCCGATCGATCCGGGACGGGGAAGGAAACGCAACGCCATCACCCGTCTTCCTGATAAAGCAACACCAAAAACCCCGTCAGCCCCCCAACAAGAACAGGAGCCCAAGCCGCCGTCACGGGAGACAGCAACTCAGTCTTGCTCATGTCTTCGGTGATTTTCGAGAGAACATAAAGCAAAAATCCGGACAAGACGCCACCAAGAAC
Source organism: Pseudorhodoplanes sinuspersici (assembly GCF_002119765.1). Classification (NCBI taxonomy): domain Bacteria; kingdom Pseudomonadati; phylum Pseudomonadota; class Alphaproteobacteria; order Hyphomicrobiales; genus Pseudorhodoplanes; species Pseudorhodoplanes sinuspersici. The sequence continues at coordinate 5,299,778 of NZ_CP021112.1, read as the reverse complement.
CATTTTTTGGACGCCACCCATACGGGCGAAACGCAGGCTGAAAGCAGCGGCCAGCAATACCATCGCCGCGAGCAAAAACGGGCGGGATAACAACTTGTGGTACTGGAGCCGGTATCCGGCAGCCGCAAGCCCGGCGTTCTCGGCCATCCGGATATAGTCCGGCAATTCCCAGAGTGTCAGCGTCTCGGGCGTGGCGAAATTCTCCTGAACCTGCTCGCGCGAGATGTTCGTTTTCAGGTTGTAGGTCGCGTGAACGCTTGGCGGCTCATCGGTCGGATAAACGCGAGCATTGATGAGCTCCCAATGCCCATCCTTAAGCTCGGCCGAGTCGGCCTCGATCCGATCCTGGTATCGGCCCTGCGGATCGAAAGTAAATACGGTCACGCCGACGAGGCGCATGCCTTGCCGGCGGCTGTCGCGGGCATTGATAATCGATTGGCCATCAACGCTGCGTTGGCGGACCCAGAAGCCGGCATCCTGTTGTCCAAAACTGCGCTGGCCGAATATCTCGGCCTCGTAGCGCTTCGCCCGTTCCTGGAGGCTCGCTGCAACGGGGTTGTAAACCAGCGTCGCGAAAGCCCCGAGAAGGAGCGCGACGATGACCGCGGGAGCGGTGAATTCCCAGGCCGACACACCCGCCGCCCGCGCCACCACGAGCTCATTCCGGCGCGAGAGACCGAGATAGCAGGACATCGCACCGACCAGGATGCAGAAAGGCAGAATGCGTTCGGCCATCATCGGTACGCGAAAGAACGACAACTTTATCACCAGAAAGGCCGTCGCATTCTCGTTGCTGGCGGTGCGGCGCATCAGCTCGACCGAATCGAGCAGGATGACAAGGAGCACAACGCCGCCGAAGACGGCAAGCGCAGTGACCAGGAATTTCATCCCGAAATAACGGCCAAGGGTCATTGATACACGCACGCTCGATCCCCGTCAGGTCGCGGCCGCCGGAGCGGCACGCCTGAGCCGTGCGCCAATGGCATCGACTGCATTGGTGACGAAAGCGGGCGCCTCGATGACGAGACCCCGATGGATGGCGAACAATCCGAATATCGTAGCAGCCGCGAGAAGGGCGTAGTGAAACGCCAGGACGAAAGGATAGCGAACGCACAACACGATCACGACGAAACCGATCAGGCGGATCACCGAAATCGCGACGGCCGCGCCGGCGACCGACATGGCGCGGCCCTGACGTGTGGTCCGCGGCGCCCCGAGATAGGCGAAGGTGATGATGGTGAAAACGATAGGATAGATCGGTGCAAAGATCCGATCGTGCAGCTCGGCCCGGACCTGGCCTTCCTGAAGCTTGCTCTTTTTCGGATCGTTGGTGATCAATTCCCAGATATAGCGATCACGGGCTGAGTTTCGCTGGATCGACTGATCATTCGATGCCTGTGCCAGATCAAGCGCATAACGCTCGAACTTCACAATCGTCGGGTCCTTTTGTTTTTCCGGGACTGTGTTCTGAACCTTTTGATCTTTCAGACCGGGCTGATTCTTCTGACCCTTTTTGTTTTTTTGCTGCGGCGTGACCTCAAGGCGCTGAACACTGCCGGTTTCAAGTACAAGAAATGTGCCGCGTTCGTCCTTCACGATGGTGCCTTGCTCGGCAAGGAAAGTTGCGCGCTCGGTCTTACTGCGGCGGTCATCGACGAAAACGCCGAGGAGCTGCCCATTGGGAAGCCGTTCCCGCACATGGAAGGTCAGGCCGCGCTCGAAGCCATTGAAGCGGCCCGGCTGCACGATGTTGGTGACAAGATCGGCGCGAACATCGTTCGCCCAATCGTTCAGCGTCTGCAGGCCCAGCGGCCCAAGCCAGGCGCCAATGATGCTCATGATCAGCGAGACGAAAACCGACATATAGAGGAAGGGCCGGAACAGTACCCAGGGCGACATGCCGGCTGCATTCATGACGATCAATTCGGAATCGTTCGACAACCGCCCGATCGCATGCATGACGGCGATCATCAGAGCGATCGGCGCGATCACCAGCACCAGCATCGGGATGACCAGGCCCGTGATGCCGAGGAAAACCAGCACGGTCTGGCCGCGGCTGGTCATCAGGTCGATATCGCGCAGCGCCTGGGTGATCCAGATGACGGCGGTGAGGCTGAACAGCACGATGGCGAAAGCGCTGAATGTCGTCGCGAAAATGTAACGGGCGATGGCGCTTGGCGCGAGCGATCCCAGTCCGATCGACCGCAAGCTGAAGCGGCCAGGCAGGACCGAGCCCAGCCTGATCGCACCGATGTGAATTGGACCCAGCCTGATCGGACCCATAACGCCGCGACGTTCCCCAGTTCGCCCGCGGCCCCGGATGGACCTTCGGTTGCTTATCTGAAGCGGCCTCCCCAAAGCCGTCTCCAAGCCGCGTTCATAATCGATTCACAAAGTGGCTCGGCCAAGGCAAAGCTGTTGAAAATGCATCGAAAAAAGTTAATCCGCAGGCAAGATTTCCGGCGCTGTGTCCTCGGGAACACGTTCCGCCGGCGCCGAGGTTCCGTTATGGTTAAGAGGTCGCTCATTCGGGGCGACCGACTGGCCAGTGTGAGCCTCAGGTTACCTGAAAACGTCGAATCGCTTTGCTCGGGCCGCACCCCGTCTTAAAGGTTGGGCGACGGTTCCCGGCGACAAATGTGACGAACAGATAGGAAAGCTCACCCATGGCAGGCGCTCCCAAACTCGGATTTTCATCGTTCTCGGTGCCAGGCAAGGGGGTACTGGTCGTTTTCGCGGGGACTGACCTGGCTTTCGGCCCGGCCACCAAAAAGCTACTGGCGCCGACGGGTGATCTTGTGTCCCGGGCCGCCGAAGCGGACGGTTTCAAGGGCAAGAACGGCGCCGCGCTCGATCTGATCGCGCCGCAGGGGTTGAAGGTCTCGCGCCTCATTGTGATCGGGACGGGTAAGGCGTCCGAATTGAAGTCGGACGACTTTGTGAAGCTGGGCGGCAGCGCCTTCGGACGCGCGCCGAAAAGTGCCGATGAAGTGACGATGATCGGCGAAACGCCGGATGGTCCGATGAATGCTGATCAGGTTGCGGATCTGGCGCTTGGCGCGATGATGCGGGCCTATTCCTTCGATCGCTACAAGACCAAGCGCAAGGACGACGACAACGAGCCCAAGCAGCGCAAGCTGACGATCGGTGCCGCCGATGCGGACAAGGCCCGCAAGGCCTGGAATGACCGCGAGGCCGTTGTCGAGGGCGTTGTGATCGCGCGCGACCTCGTCAACGAACCAGCGAATATCCTCTATCCGGAAGAATTCGCGCGCCGCGCCGCCACGCTGAAAAAGGTCGGCGTCGATGTCGAAATCCTCGACGAGAAGGCGCTGACCAAGCTCAAGATGAATGCATTGCTGGGCGTCGGTCAGGGATCGGTGCGGGAAAGCCGCGTCGTCGTGATGCGATGGAATGGTGGAAAAAAGGGCGATAAGCCCTTGGCATTCATAGGGAAAGGCGTGTCCTTCGATACCGGCGGCATTTCGATCAAGCCGGCCGCCGGCATGGAGGACATGAAGGGCGACATGGCGGGGGCCGCCTGCGTCGTCGGATTGATGCATGCGCTGGCCGCCCGCAAGGCGAAGGTCAATGTCGTGGGCGCCATCGGCGTCGTCGAAAATATGCCCGATGGCAATGCCCAGCGGCCAGGGGATATCGTCACCTCGATGTCCGGCCAAACTATTGAAATCATTAATACAGATGCCGAAGGGCGGTTGGTTTTGGCGGACGTGCTCTGGTACGTCGGCAAGACCTACAAACCGGAATTCATGGTCGATCTGGCAACGCTGACCGGCGCCATCATCGTCTCGCTCGGCCACGAATATGCGGGCCTGTTCTCCAACAACGACAAGCTTGCGGAAAGGCTCGTAGAAGCCGGTCAGTACACCGGTGAGCGTGTCTGGAGGATGCCGCTCGGACCAGAATACGACAAACAGATCGATTCGAAGTTCGCCGACATGAAGAATACCGGCGGACGCATGGGCGGATCGATCACCGCCGCGCAATTCCTGCAGCGCTTCGTCGACAAGACGCCATGGGCCCATCTCGATATCGCCGGCACCGGCATGGGCTCGCCGCAATCGGACATCAACAAGAGCTGGGGCTCGGGCTTCGGCGTGCGTCTGCTCGACCGGCTGGTGGCCGACCATTACGAGAAATAATCCCCTTACGAGAAATAGGCTCTTGCGGATCGCGCGATGACGAGACGGCTCATGATCGGCAGTGGGATTCTTCTGCTGCTGACATGCTTCGCCGTCGTGCCGCATGACGCAATCGCGCAAACCAGTCGCAAGCCCGCCGCCGAAACGACGGCTTCGGTTGCCTTGCCGGATCGCGCTTTGGCGTTTCGCGTTGTCGCTGAACGCCTTCCGCTGAAGAATGATCGCGGCCAGGTGGATGCCGAGGCCGGTGTCCTTGCATTCCTGCGCAAGGATGCCGGTTCGCCGCGACCGATCACCTTCATTATCGGCGGCGGACCGGGGACATCGTCGGCCTATCTCAATCTCGGCGCGATCGGGCCTTGGCGGATTGCTTTCGACGGCAGCCCGTCAAAGGCGCGACCGTTATTGGCGAACGCCGAGACCTGGCTCGACTTCACCGATCTCGTGTTCATCGATCCGCCGGGCACGGGGCAGGGTTTGCTGCTGCAACGGGATGCCAGGACGAAAGAGCGCGTCTGGTCGGTCGATGGCGACATCAATCTGTTATCCGACGCGATCGCGACATGGTTGCGCAATCACGGCCGTTTGGCCGCGCCGAAACTGCTGCTGGGTCAAAGCTACGGTGGCGTCCGCACTCCCCGCATCGCGGAGGCCTTGCAAATCCGTCATGGCATCGCGCTCAACGGCTTGATCCTCGCTTCGCCCGCACTCGATTACGGCTGGCGCTATCATGCCCGCACGTCACCGCTGTCGTTTGCCACGTTGCTGCCGTCCTTCGCCGCTGCACGGCTGGAAAGCGAGGGGACGTTCGAGGCGCACAAGCTGATCGCGGTTGAGGATTATGCAAGCAGCGTGTTCATTGACGAATATCTACGCGGTCTGCGCGACAAGGAGGCCGCGTCGCGATTGACGGAGCGCGTCACCGCCATCACCGGTCTGCCGGCGGCTGTCGTGTCGGCGGCGCGCGGCCATATCGACGAAAAGCTGTTCAGCCGCGAATTTGCAAGAATGAACGGCAAGCTGACATCGTCCTATGATCCGAGTGTGACCAGCGAAGATCCCGACCCGGCGACGCCGCGTCCCGACTACGCCGATCCGTTTCTTGCTGCGTTGAAAGCGCCGCTGACGATCGCGATGTCCGATCTGCTCAAGACGAATGTGCCCGGACAGCAGCGCGCCTATATCGTATCGAACGAAGCCGTATTCGACGAATGGCAATGGAACAGCGATCACGGCCTGCCGGAATCGGTCACGGCATTGCGCAAGATGCTGGCGCTCGATCCGGCCTTGCGCGTGCTGGTCGTGCACGGGTATTCGGATTTGCAGACGCCGTATTTCGAGAGCACGCTGATCCTCAACCAGTTGCCGGATTTCGGCGGCCGGATCGCACAGCGCAATTACAGGGGCGGGCACATGTTCTACAGCCGCGATGAATCGCGCGCAGCTTTCCGCCGCGATGCTGAAGCTTTTGTTTCGATGATAAGGCAACAGCGGTGACCGAAGTCCGCTTCTATCATTTGATCGACCAGAAGCTCGAACGCGTGCTGCCGCAGCTTCTTGAATTGTCGCTGCAGCGTGGCTGGCGGGTGGTCGTGCAGGCGTCGTCGGACGAACGCGTCGAGGCGCTCGATGCGCATCTGTGGACCTATCGCGATGACAGTTTTCTGCCGCATGGCACGTCACGCAGTCCGGATGCCGTCGATCAGCCGGTCCTGATCACGGCCAATGACGGCAACCCTAATCATGCCAATGTCCGTTTTCTGATCGACGGTGCGCCGTTGCCGGACGATGCGGCGAATTACGACCGGCTGGTTCTGATCTTCGACGGCAACGACGATGAGGCCGTCGCGCTCGCGCGCGAACGCTGGTCACAGGCAAAGGGGCAGGGGCATGACGCGAGCTATTGGCAGCCCGACGAGAATGGCCGGTGGGTTCAGAAGGCCTGACCGCGACGACCCAGGCAACAGAATCGGCGTATATCGTTAGCAATTTCAAAGACTTGCTCTTTCCTGCTCCTGTCATTTCGAGGTGCGGCATTTTGGCATATGAATCGGCCGGGAGGTAAAAATCGCCATTAACGAGCCGCGGTGATTCATTCATCACGACGTTGATCCTCGCCATCTTGCCGACTAAGAATTCGGCTCTGTTGGTCGCTGGGACGATCGTCAAAATCAGGGATGTTGCGTGCGGGATTGCGTCTTCACGAGAACCATGCCGCGTGCGGCTGTGTTGTCCGCCGTGCTGGCTTTGCTCGCGAACTGCGCTGCGCCTGATACGACGCAGGGGACCGGCAAATTGTCCGATCTGTTCGCGACACCGGAATGGGCGAAGTTCAATAATTCGAAGCCAACCGCGCAGCAGCGCGCGATTACGCCGGACGATCTCGTCAGCGCGGACGGCCGCTGCGCCGGCACACCCGATGTCGTGACAGCACAGGCGACGCCTGAGGGGGCAAATGCTCCAGAAACGGCAAGCGATGCGCAGTCCGGACAAGGGGCGATACCGCCCGTTCTCAGCGGCATCGCACTGGCGATGACGGAATGTCAGGTTGTGCAACGGACCGGCTTTCCCGATCGTGTGGATATCGGTGCCGAAGGCGGTACACGTGTGACGACGGTGACGGTGACGCACGGAACGTCGCCCGGGCTTTATCGTTTTCGCGGCGGTCGCCTCGTCTCGATCGAACGGGTCGACGTGCCTGCGCCGGCGAGGCCCGCCAAATCCACAAAGGCGAAGAAGTCTTCGCAGGCGCCGATCCGCGGCACGCAGCAATAACGCTTCTCTTTCGCATACGGCTCTGAACCCGCCACTGATGTGAGTGGCCCGGGATTTGCTTTTGTTGCTCGCATAATGTGCTCGCACGATGATGATGGAGCGATCGATGCGCCACGACCAGATCACGATGACTTTGGATCGAATCGATCCAAAGTCATAAACGTGATCGATTTTAATACGTTAGAGCATGATGCCGAAAACCGCTGCGCACGTTGCGGCATCATGCTCTAACGCATCGGGCAAAGGGACCTGCGATGAAGATGATCTTGCGTGCGGCGGTTGTGATGTCGGTGATGCTGGCGGCCGGTGCCAGCTACGCTCAAAGTCAAACCGCCGGTTATCCGAACCGAGCCGTCAAGATCGTGTTGCCATTTCCGCCCGGTGGCGTTGCGGATGTCGTCGGACGGCTGGTCGCGCAGAAGTTGTCGGAAAATCTCGGCCAGAGTTTCTTCATCGAGAACCGCGGTGGTGCCAGCGGCAATATCGGCGCAGCGCTCGTGCAGGATGCGGCCCCGGACGGCTATACGGTGATGATCACCAGCTCGAGTTTTCTGATCAATCCGGGTCTGCAGAAGGTCCCCTATAATCCGATCGGCGGTTTCGCCCCGATCAGTGTTCTCAGTGCCTCACCAAGCATTTTGGCGATTCACGCCGGTCAGTCATCAAAGAGCATGAAAGAGCTGATCGACACGGTGAAGAAAGAGCCGGGCAGGCATAGCTACGCATCGGCCGGCGTTGGATCGACACCGCATCTGCAGGGCGAGATGTTCAAGGCGGCTTACGGGCTCGACCTGCTGCACGTGCCCTTTGCCGGCGGCGCTCCGGCGCTGCAATCGGCTGTTGGCGGGCACACACCGATTGTGATTGCCGCTCTGGCACCGGCGATTCCGCTGGTCAAATCGGGCGAATTGCGTGCGCTTGCGATCATCGGACCCAAGCGTGTCTCGGCATTGCCGGATGTGCCGACCATGACAGAGGCGGGGTTACCGGGTCAGGAAACCGAGACCATTCTGCTCGCACTGGCGCCGAAGCGGACGCCGAAGGAGATCGTCGATCTGTTGTCTCGTGAAATGAGCAAGATCGTTGCGATGCCCGATGTCGTGCAGAAGCTGGATGCGCTCGGTTTCTCGCCGATGGGAACGACGCCCGAGGAGACGTTGGCGCGCATCAAGAGCGAACTCGACATGTGGGCCAAGGTGATCAAGGACGCGAAGATCGAGAAATAATTGGAGTCGGCATTTCTCTCCGTTCATTCCCGCGAAGGCGGGAAGATCGCCGAACCGGTCATTCCGGGGCGCGCCTGAAAGGCGCGAGCCCGGAATCCAGAGCCACAAAGACCACGAATGCCGGCCCCTGGATTCCGGGTTCGCGCACCATCGGGCCGCGCTTTTGCGCAGATCCGTTGGTTCGCGCCCCCGGAATGACGATTGATAATTTAAGCCGAGGCTTCTTCCAGCTCCGTGCTGGCGCCAAGCCATTCCTCTTCGGCGCGTTCGAGCTTTCCCGCAGCTTCAGCGCGCGCCTTGGCCACTTGCGCAGCCTTGGCCGGATCAGTGGCGAACAACGTCGTCAGCGACGCATCGAGCTTTTCGATTTCGGTGGTGAGGCGTTTGACCTTGTCCTCGGCCGAAGCGACCCGCTTGCGAAGGCTTGCCAGCTGCGCACGTTTCTGCGGCGTCGATTTGTTCGACCCGGCAGCGGGCTTAGACGCGGTCTTGTTGGAGCCGTTCTTGCGCGCGTCGCTGCCGTTTCCCGACAGGATCAGTCCGCGATAATCGTCGAGGTCGCCGTCATAGGCGCCAACCTTGCCGTCGCGCACGATCCACAGACGATCGACGCAGGCTTCCAAGAGGAAGCGGTCATGCGACACGAGGATCACTGCGCCCGGATAATCGTTGATCGCCTCGATCAAGGCGGCGCGGCTGTCGATGTCGAGATGGTTGGTCGGCTCGTCAAGGATCACGAGATGCGGGTTGTGGAAGGTCGCAAGGCCCAGCATCACGCGCGCCTTCTCGCCACCGGATAACGTTGACACCGGACTGTCGGCGCGGGGCCCGGAGAACCCGATGGCGCCGGCCTTGGCGCGGACTTTCGCTTCAGGATCGTCGGGCATCAGCCGGCGCACGTGTTCGTAGACGCTTTGGTCCTCATGCAATTCGTCGAGCTGGTGCTGCGCGAAATAGGCGATCCGCAGTTTGTCGGCGCGGGTGATGTCGCCGCCCATCGGCGGCAGACGTTCCGCCAGCAGCTTTACCAAAGTCGACTTGCCATTGCCGTTGGCGCCAAGGAGGGCGATGCGGTCGTCATTGTCGATCCGCAGCGACAGATTGCGCAGGATCGGCTTGCCGGGCTCGTAGCCGACCGACACGCCATCGAGCGCGATGATCGGCGGCGACAGCAGCTTGTCGGGAGCCGGCAGGATGATCGGCCGCACGTCATCCGAAACCGACGCGCTGGTCGGCTCAAGCTTGGCCAGCATCTTCAGGCGCGACTGTGCCTGACGCGCTTTCGACGCCTTGGCACGGAATCTGTCGACGAAGGCCTGCAGATGCTTGCGCTGCGCTTCCTGCTTCTTGGCGAATTTGGCGTCCTGCATCTGCTTTTCGCGGCGCTGGCGCTCGAATGAGGAATAGCTGCCGCGATAGAAGGTGAGCTTGCCGTTCTCCAGATGCAGGATGGAATCCACCGCATTGTCGAGCAGATCGCGATCATGGCTGATCACGATCACCGTATGCGGGTAGCGGGCGAGATGATCCTCGAGCCACAACGTGCCTTCGAGGTCGAGATAGTTGGTCGGCTCGTCCAGCAGCAGGAGATCCGGTTGGGTGAACAAGACGGCGGCGAGGGCGACGCGCATGCGCCAGCCGCCGGAGAATTCGGAGATCGCGCGGGCCTGATCCTGCGTCGAAAAGCCAAGGCCGGAAAGGATCGCCGCGGCACGGGCCGGCGCGGTATGGGCGTCGATATCCACGAGCCGCATCTGGATGTCGGCGATGCGCTGCGGGTCGGTGGCGTGTTCGGCCTCTTCCAGCAGGTCCTTCCGCTCGGTATCGGCATTCAACACGACGTCGAGCAGGCTGTCTGGACCGGACGGCGCCTCCTGCAACAGGCGGCCGACCTTGGCGCGCTGGCGCACGGTGATATTTCCGCCTTCGGCGGCGAGCTGACCGGTCAGGACGTTGAACAGCGTGGTCTTGCCGGTGCCGTTGCGGCCGACAAGGCCGGCGCGCGAGCCGGCGGGAATGCGCACGGTGGCATCGTCAAGAAGCAGGCGCCCGGCCACCCGGACGGAGAGGTTTTCGATGTTCAGCATGCGCGGGGTTGTGACGAAAAGGCCGCGAGACTGCAATCCCCCATAGGATCAAGGCCGTCGTCAGTCCTGCAGGTCTCGCGCGCCGTGCGGTGGGTACGACGTTTGTGTGTCGGACGTGCGGCTTCCGCCATCGCTGGCAAAAAATAGTGGCGTCGGGGTTGCAACGCCGCGCCGGTGCCCGTGACTCTTTTGCCGAATCGCATGACATTGTTTGCGGGGCTTCCGAACAGGGTGCTCGTGTGGCGTATCACCTCAAACCGCAAAGAGGACGCTATGGCGAAGAAAGCAAAGAAAACATCGAAGAAAAAAGCCAAAAAGAAAAAGTAGGAATACACAGGCCCGGACAGACGATTTTCTGTCCGGGCCTAATGTTTTTAATGCAACGATGTTGTCCGGCGTCGTCTGGTTGAGCTGAAGCTCCCAGATACGCCGCGCGGTAACCCATCTCGATGATCGGTCTGAACTAGCGCTGAGCGGTCGTCGCTTTGACGATATCTTCCCAGGATTTGATTTCCTCGCGCACGAAAGCGTGGAATTCGTTTTTCTTCATGGGCGAAATATCGAGCCCGAGCTTGTCGAGGCGGTCCTTGAGTTCAGGATCGCCAAGCACCGTGAGGATTTCGGTTTCCAGTTTCTGCTCGATCTTCGGCGGCGTGCCGCTCCGCACGAAAATGCCCATCCAGGAGCGCAGATTGAAATTGGTAAAGCCGGCTTCGGCGATGGTCGGCAAGTCCGGTTGCGACGAGGGCCGCTTGCCGGAGAAGGCGGCGAGGGCGATCGCCTGTTTAGCATCGAGGAACGGTGTCGCCGCGCCCAGTCCCGATGCGATCACCTGCACTTCGCCAGCCACCAGCGCCGCATAAGCGGGCGCCGCGCCCTTATAGGGTACAGCGAGGATGTCGAGGCCGGCATTGCGCTTCAGCCACTCCATGGTGAAGAAATGCGGGCTTCCCGGTCCGAGATGTCCGTAATTGAGCTTGCCGGGATGGGCCTTGGTGTAGGCGACGAAGTCCGCCACGGTCCGGGCCGGCACCGATGGATGCACCATCAGTGCGAATGGCAATTCGATCACGCGGGCGACCGGCGACAGATCCTTTTCGAGATCGAAACGACGGTTCGGCACCAGTGTTTCGTTGATGGCGATGGCATTGGACAGGATCGCAATGGTGTGCCCGTCCGGCGCCGAGCGGGCGAGCGCTTCGGTGACGATCATTTCCGAGCCACCAGGACGATTGTCGATCACGACGGGACGGCCGAGCCGCTCCTGCAGCTTCTGGCCGATCAGCCGCGCGACAATGTCGGCGCTGCCGCCGGGTGCGTAGGGCACGAGGAAGGTGACAGAGCCTGCGGGATAGGACTGAGCGGACGCAGCAGGAAGACCGGAGAGAATGAGCGAGGCAGCAGCAAGGAGCGCACGAAACATGTTCGGAAATCCTGTTCAGCCGGCAATAAACGATACTGTGCGGTATCGATGCTTGCAACCGTTCTAAACCGGCGGGGCCACTGCGCAGGTCCACGGCATTGTGCTTGTCAGCGATGGCGCGCGGTACGATCTTTCAGGAAACACAGGAGGCGCCGATGTGTGTTCCAGGATGCGAAGAAGCCGTTCGCCACGCATTGAGCCGGCGCGGGTTTTTTAAAGGTGCGGCTGCGACGGCCTTCGCGGCCACAGCTGTCGCGGCACCACAGCCTGCATTTGCGCAGGCGCGCAGCTTCACTAGCGTTGTCGATCTGACGCACACGATGTCGCCGGATTTTCCGACCTTCTTCGGCGTGCCGGGCATCGAAATGCAGAAGCAGTTCGATCTGAAGAAGGACGGTTTCAATCTCTACTGGTGGCGCATCGTCGAACATGCGGGGACGCATTTCGATGCGCCGATCCATTTTTCAGAAAATGGAGCGACAGCCGATCAACTCGCTGCGTCATCCTTGGTGGTGCCGCTTGCGGTGATCGATGTGTCGCCGCAAGCGGCGAAAAACATCGACTATCAGATGAGCCGCGCCGATCTCGAAACCTATGAAGGAAAGCATGGCCGCATTCCCGACAATGCTTGCGTGGCGATGCATTCGGGCTGAGGACGTTACGCCACCGACGATGCGAAATTCACCGGCAAGGATGCGGCAGGGGTTTTTCACTTCCCCGGTGTATCGCCGGATGCCGCGCAATGGCTGCTCGCGCAGCGCAACGTTGCGGGGCTCGCCGTCGACACGCTGTCGCTCGATCACGGACCATCGAAGGATTTCAAGACGCATTATCTGTGGTTGCCATCCGGCCGCTGGGGCATCGAATGCGCAGCCAATCTCGACAAGGTGCCGCCGGCGGGAGCGACGCTCGTCGTCGGTGCCGCGAAAATCAAGGGCGCAACCGGCGGTCCGGTGCGGCTGATGGCGCTGACATGATGTCCAATATTGAGATGCCGGGGAGGGACTGTCTTCAGCCAGCGAACTTTTACCGCGGGGCCGGGTTGGCCTGACGAACAACCCATGAGGAGCGCATGAAACCTTTCATTGCCATCGCCGTTGCCGGCGCTTTTGCGGTTGCCGGCCTGTCCGCAATATCAGCGCCGGCACACGCCACGCAAAAAGCTCAAGAAACGGATTTCTCGTCTGCCAGCAAGCGATCGAAACACGTCCGCTATTATAACGGCTATCGATATGGCAGGGGCTACGGGCCGGTTTATCGCCGTTCCTACGCCGCCGATCCGTCGTTCAGCCCCTCGGGCCGGCGGTATCGGCCAAGCGTCTACAGCCCTTGCACGATCGACCTCGGCTACGGACGGTTCACATCATGTGATCGCTGAGGTTTGTATTTCATGAGCGCCGGGCGCTCCTGGGTCTCCCGGTGAAAGATGAGGAGATCGAGCGACGGTGTTGCGATGTTGCCGATGATCGCGGTCAGCAGGCAATGAACCTGACCGCGATGATGCGTCTGATGGTTAAAGAAATGATCGAGAGCCGCCGACAGCGGCTGTTCGATTTCGACGGGATTTACCATGGTGCGGTAGCGCAGCATGCCATCGAGGTCGTCGGCCGTCAGGCTTGAAATGAAGTCTTCGATCCTCTCGTCTTCTTCAGCGCGAGCCGCGCGCAGCGACGAAAGATCGTCGTACAAAATTTTGTCAAGCCGTGTTGGCGCATCCCCAATTTTTGTGAACCGCTTCATCCAGATGCGATCAGCGACGAGCATATGGTTCAATGTGCCGTGGATCGAGCTGAAGAAGGCGCCACGGTCAGCGCGATAATCGGTATCGGGCAACGATGCTGCGACGTTATAAAGCCGTTCGTTCGACCAGCGATTGTAAGCGGCAAAAATTGCATAGCGTTGTTTCATTGCGCCCCCAGCATAAGAAACATTCACCGTCGCTTTGTATTGCGGCCTTACAATGGACAGCGCTGCAAATGAAGGAGCCCCGGCCTCGTGCGAGGCCAGGGCTCTTTGCTACCGGCAAAATGATGCCTGCTTCGAATTAGTAGCAGACGTTGATGCGGCGGAAGTAGCCGTAATACGGCCCACCGACCCACACCTTGCGCCAGCAGCCGCCGTAGTAAACCGGACGGAAGTGGCGGTAGCCATGACCCCAATGCTTGTGGCCATGGAAGTGATGATGCTTGCCACCCTTCCAGCCGGCTTCAGCGGGCGCCGTCGAGGCGAGGGAGGCAACGCCAATGGCAGCAAGCGCGGCGAACGCAATAGCGAACTTACGGATCATTTCACTCTCCTGTCTGCGGATGCTTGATCGCATCCAGTGCGGATAGGTCGCGACGTGCTCCGAGTTCGTTCGATTAAATTTCGGCAATGCATCGTGGCAGCGTCATGCGGTTAACGAAGCATCGATGCTGGTTGCGCAGATGCAGGCGTGCAGGAAACGAATGCAGGCGTGCAGGAAACGAAAAGCGCAGCCTCCGTGCGAAGGCCCGGCTTCGATGTGATGCGTCCGAAATTCAATCACCGGCAAACGCGGGTGTCGCCATAGCCGTCTTAGCCGGACGAAGCGGTGGTCGAGGAAAGCGCGGGCGGTGGCGAGGGTACGCCAGCAGCGAACCCCATAACCTGCATCGGTCGCAGCCATCCCGGAAAAGGTTCGACGCCGCCTGAAAGGCCGAGGTTGCCTTGCCGGACGGCAATGCCGCCGCTATAAGCCGCGCGCATCCCTTCCGGGCTCCCATTTTCTGACATTCAAGGACGTTTCTCATGGCGATCGAGCGTACTTTTTCGATTCTCAAGCCGGACGCGACCGAGCGTAATCTGACCGGCGCGATCAATGCGGTGATCGAGAAGGCAGGTCTGCGGATCGTCGCTCAAAAGCGCATCCGCATGACGCAGGAGCAGGCCGAGACCTTCTATGCCGTCCACAAGGAACGGCCGTTTTTCGGTGAGCTGGTGTCATTCATGATCTCGGCGCCGGTCGTGGTCCAGGTTCTGGAAGGCGACAACGCCATCGCCAAATATCGCGAAGTCATGGGCGCCACCGACCCCGCAAAGGCGGCCGACGGCACCATCCGCAAGCTGTATGCGAAGTCGGTTGGCGAAAACTCGGTTCATGGCTCTGACGCAGCCGAGACGGCGGCGCAGGAAATTGCCCAGTTCTTCTCCGGCAACGAGATCGTCGGCTGAGACCGAACCTTCGATCCGGCGAGGGGAGGACCTTCGCCGGATTTGTGCGCTGCATCATCAATAAAGCGCCGCGCAGTGGTACGAACGCGCCGTTTTTCCAAATGCTGCGGCAAGTTCCCACAGCCTGGCATACTTAATACTGTTGCCCCTGTAGATTTACGGTCGTAAAAACACACCCGACCGATAATCAAAAGGGGTTTCTGGTGGAAACGCTTCTCGCGGATCTGTTCTCGCCCGCCTTCTGGGTGGCGGCGGGAAAAATCATCGGCATCAACGTCATTCTGTCCGGCGACAACGCGGTGGTGATCGCGTTGGCCTGCCGGATGCTGCCCGCGCGCGAACGCTTCTGGGGTATGGTCCTGGGCGCCGGCGTTGCCGTGGCGTTGCGCATCGTCTTCACGCTCGTCGTCGCGCAGGCGATGGAATATCCATATCTGAAGCTGGTCGGCGGCATCCTGCTCCTGTGGGTCGCAGTCAAGCTGGTGGTGCCGGAAGAGGATCACGGCGAAGGCAAAGTCGCCGCGGCCGACAATCTCTGGCGTGCGGTGCGCATCGTCGCCATCGCCGATATCGTGATGAGCCTCGACAACGTGATCGCCATCGCCGCTGCGGCGGAATCGGCGGCCGCCGCAGTCGATCTCGCGCATGCCTCGACCATCAAAGCGATCCTGATCGTGTTCGGCCTTGCGACGTCGGTGCCGCTGATCATCGCCGGCTCGGCCTTGCTGATGTCGCTGCTCGATCGCTTCCCCATTCTGGTCTGGGCCGGCGCAGCTCTCCTTGGCTGGGTGGCCGGCGATATCATGGCCAAGGACAATGCGCTGAACGCATTCCTCAGCGCCGACGCTTTGCATTCGCTGCACTTCTGGGCGGCGGCTGCCGGCGCGGTGTTTGTCGTCGGGCTCGGCTGGATTCTGCGGACCAAGCACCACAAGCGCATGCTGGACGCGCCGCTGGTCATGGACCCGCCCGGGCCGGAAGAGTTCCCGCACAAGCACTGAGCACTGCATGGTTTTGCGTCTCGTTGCGCACTAAACTAGAAGAGAGGCAGGATGAACATTCACCCTGCCTCTCTTGCTGTCCGGGCCTCGGTCTGCCCGCATGACTGCCCATCGACCTGCGCGCTTGAAGTCGAAGTGCTCGACGGCCAGCGCATCGGCCGAATTCGCGGCGCCGATGACAACGCCTATACGGCCGGCGTGATCTGCGCGAAGGTCGCGCGCTATGCCGAACGCATCCATCATCCCGATCGTCTGACCAAGCCGCTGCGCCGCAAAGGCGCGAAAGGCTCGGGCGCGTTCGAGCCGATTGGCTGGGATGACGCGCTCGATATCGTCGCCGAGCAGTTCGTGAAGGCGGAAGCACGCTACGGCTCTGAAACCGTCTGGCCGTATTTCTATGCCGGGACGATGGGCCTCGTGATGCGCGACGGCATCAACCGGCTGCGTCACGCCAAAAAATACTCCGGCTTCTTCTCGACGATCTGCGTGAACCCGGCGTGGAGCGGCTTCATTGCCGGAACGGGACGGCTCGCCGGGCCTGATCCGCGCGAAATGGCCAAGTCCGACCTGGTGGTGATCTGGGGCACCAATCCGGTCTCGACGCAGGTCAACGTCATGACGCATGCGACCCGGGCGCGGAAAGAGCGGGGCGCCAAGATCGTCGCGGTCGATATCTACATGAACGGCACCATGCAGCAGGCCGATCTGCCGGTGCTGGTGAAGCCCGGCACCGACGGCGCGCTCGCCTGCGCGATCATGCATTGCCTGTTCCGCGACGGTGCGGCCGACTGGGACTTCCTCGAACGATTCACCGATGTGCCGCACGAGCTCGAGGCGCATGTGAAAACCAGAACGCCGCAATGGGCGTCGGACATCACCGGCTGTCCGGTCGAGACGATCGAGGAATTCGCAAAGCTGGTGGCGGCCAACAAGCGCACCTTCTTCCGGCTCGGTTATGGCTTCTCGCGCTCGCGCAACGGCGCGGTCAACATGCATGCGGCGAGCTGCATCGCCGCGGTCACGGGCGCGTGGCAATACGAAGGCGGTGGCGCGTTTCACAACAACGGCGCGATCTATCACTGGAACAGGACGATGATCGACGGGCTCGACCTGGTCGATCCATCGATCCGCATGCTCGATCAGTCGCGGATCGGGCCGATCCTTGTCGGCGATAATGAAGCGCTGCAGGGCGGGCCGCCGGTGACGGCGCTGCTGGTCCAGAACACCAATCCGATGTCGGTGGCGCCGGACCAGAATGTGGTGAAGCGCGGTTTTGCGCGCGACGACCTGTTCGTGTGCGTGCATGAGCAATTCATGACCGAGACCGCGGAGATGGCCGATATCGTGCTGCCGGCGACGATGTTTATGGAACATGACGACGTCTATCAGGCCGGCGGCAGCCAATACATTTTGCTCGGGCCGAAGCTGGTGGATGCGCCGGGTGAGTGCCGCTCCAACCATGAGGTGATCTGCGCGTTGGCGCAGCGGCTGGGGGCGGAGCATCCGGGCTTTGCGATGTCGCCGCGCGAACTGATCGACTGGACCTTGCAGCAATCGGGCTGGGGCGACCTTGAACGGCTCGAGCGCGAACGCTGGATCGATTGCCAGCCGCCGTTCGAACGCGCGCATTACACCGAAGGCTTCAACTGGCCGGACAAGAAGTTCCGCTTCAAGCCGGACTGGCCGAAGGTGCCGTTCAAATCGCCGTGGACGGCAGGGCCGATCGACGACATTCCGGCGCTGCCGGATCATTGGGAAGCGATCGAAGTTGCGGACAGCGAATATCCATTCCGGCTCGCGACATCGCCGGCGCGGCAGTTTCTCAATTCCACTTTCAATGAGACGCCGACATCGGTGAAGCGGGAAGGGCGGCCGACACTGATGATGCATCCGGGCGATGCGGCGCATCACGGGATCGCCGATGGCGCTTTTGTGGTCATCGGCAACAGGCGCGGCGAGGTGAGATTGCACGTCAAGTTGTTCGATGGCGTGCGGCGCGGTGTCGTGATCGCGGAATCGATCTGGCCGAATTCCGCTTACGCGGACGGCTGCGGCATCAATTCGCTGACCGGCGCGGATGCGATTGCGCCCTTTGGCGGCGCGGCATTTCACGATAACAAGGTTTGGGTGAGGCTGGCGCCTTAGCACGCCGGCAAATTGTGAAATGCACGTTTGGAGTTTTTCTATGCTGTTGCGAGTCGTTGGCGTCGTGTCTCTTGCCCTTGTTGTCGGAAATTGCGGCGGAGCCGATAGCGGCGCGATGCTGTCGTCCGGCGCGCCGGCCAATCCTGCGAATGCAGCGGAGAATGCGCGGCTTGCGTTGATCGATCGCTGCATGACCGACACCTCCTCCAACGTCAGCGTCGATCCGAAGAAGGGCAAGGCGCCGTATTGCCAGTGCTACGCCAAGACGGTGGTGCAGGGCTTGTCGCCGCAGCAGCAGGCGTCGCTGGCGTCGAACGGGTCGATGCCGTGGTCGGTGGATAGTGCAGCGATCTCGCGGTCGTGCAGCCGAGCCTGACAGGTCAAAAACGGCTTTCGTTCCTGAATGGGACGAGCAACCGCGCTGCACAGAAAATACACAAGAAATCGTGCTGACCCGTGAGCCCGGCGCGGCCAACTGTCTTGGTTCAGCCGTATTCTTCCGTTTGGCTTTCAGAACAATCTGACTTTGGTTTCCTTCGCCCCGCTGCTTCGTTGCGACGTGACCGTTCGGACTTCCCAAAAGCCGGGTTGTGGCGCCGATGCGGCAAGCGTGCGACGTCATCTCTGACGACTAGACCAGGAGAGCGACGATGCCGAAGGGTACCGTCAAATGGTTCAACCCGACCAAAGGCTACGGGTTCATCAAGCCGACGACCGGCAACAAGGACGTGTTCGTGCACATTTCGGCTGTCGAGCGGGCAGGGTTGTCGACCCTGAACGAAGGACAGACCGTCGAGTTCGAACTCGTTTCGAACCGCGGCAAGGAATCTGCGGAAAATCTGAAAGTGGCTTAGTATTTGTTTGAGCAAGATCTTTTCGGAAAACCGGTTTCCACTTTTCCGGATCATGCTCAGGTCACGATCATCGCGTTCAGCGCGACACTGAATTTCGACCCCCGGCAATTCCGGGGGTTTTTTAATGCGCCGCAGGCTTTGAACCAGGAAGCAGCGCGGCGTCCTCGGCGCTGATGTCGCCGTCGATCACGCAATGATCGCCTTCGACACGCACACGTCCGGCGGCGACGAGTTTCAGGGCCAGCGGATAGATCCGATGCTCGATCGCGAGAACGCGTTTCGCCAGATCGTCTTCCGTATCATCCGGCAACACCGGAACCGTGCCTTGCGCGATGGTGGGGCCGGAATCCATTTCCGGCACGACAAAATGCACAGTCGCGCCATGATGTTCCGCCCGCGCTTCGATCGCGCGACGATGTGTGTCGAGGCCCTTGAAGGCCGGCAACAGCGCCGGGTGGATGTTCAACATCCGGCCGGTCCAGCGCGACACGAACCACGATGTGAGCAGCCGCATGAAGCCGGCAAGACAGACGATATCGATGTGGTGCTGTTCAAGCACGCTCTGAAGCGCCTGCTCGAAGCCCTCCCGGTTCTTGCCGTAAGTTTTGTGATCGACAACCGCCGTGGCGATGCCGTTTTCGGTCGCGCGTTGCAAACCGCCGGCATCGGGGCGGTTCGATACGACGAGAACGATTTCCGCGGGATAGGCGCGATCCTTCGCGGCATCGATCAGCGCCGACATGTTGGAGCCGCGGCCGGAGATCAGGATCGCAACCCGTTTGCGCTCCATCGTCGCGTTATCGGCCAAGATCACCGTCCAAGATCGAGCGTGCCGCTATAGGTCACGCGTTCGTCGCCCTGGGCCGGCACGACTTCGCCAAATTGCACGACGCTCTCGCCATGTTCGGTGAGCGTTGCCATCACCGCCTTGGCTTCACCCGGCGAAACAATGGCGATCATGCCGATCCCGCAATTGAAGGTGCGCAGCATTTCCTGCGCGGCAATGTCGCCAGTCTTTGCCATCCATTGGAACACGGGCAACACGTTGACCTTCGAGAGATCGAGATGCACGCCGAGCGACTTCGGCAACGCGCGCGGAATGTTATCCGGGAAGCCGCCCCCCGTGATGTGGGCGAGCGCCTTCACCGCACCGGTCTTGCGGATCGCGGCGAGGCAGGATTTCACATAGAGCCTTGTCGGTACGATCATCGCCTCGCCAAGGCTGCGCGAAGGATCGAACGGCGCCGGCGCGTCCCATGAGAGCCCGGACCGCTCGACCACCTTGCGGGCGAGCGAAAAGCCGTTGGAATGGATTCCGGAGGAGGCGAGGCCGAGGACGACATCGCCCGCGTTAATATCTTTGCGCGGCAGGATCGTGCCGCGTTCGGCCGCGCCGACGGCAAAGCCGGCGAGATCGTAGTCGCCGCTCTGATAAAGCCCCGGCATTTCCGCCGTCTCGCCGCCGATCAAGGCGCAGCCGGACAGACGGCAGCCCTCGGCAATGCCGGCAACGACCTTGGCGCCGACCTCGGGATCGAGCCTGGAGCAGGCGAAGTAATCCAGAAAGAACAGCGGCTCGGCGCCCTGGACGACCAGGTCATTGACCGACATGGCGACGAGGTCGATGCCGATGGTCTCGTGCCGGCCGGTATCGATGGCGATCTTGACCTTGGTACCGACGCCGTCGGTCGCCGCCACCAGAACCGGATCTTTGAAACCGGTGCGGGCCAGATCGAACAGGCCGCCAAAGCCGCCAATCTCGGCATCGGCGCCCGGCCGCGCGGTGGCGCGCACCAGCGGCTTGATGAGGTCCACCATGCGGTTGCCGGCGTCGATATCGACCCCGGCCTCGCCATAGGTCAGGCCGCGCTTTTCAGCCATTGATCGGTTTGTCCTGTGGTAACCCGCCAGCCTGCGGCGAAATTCGCCGCGTCGTAGCGCGGGAATCGCATTATGCGCAATGCCTTGACGCCGCTATACTCTATCCGGGCCGGTCCCTGCCGGCCATGTTTTCTGCCGGGACGCTACGTTGAACCTGCCCAATCTCATTACCATGGCGCGCATTCTGAGCGTGCCGCTGATCGTATGGACCATCACCTCCGGCCATATGCTGCCGGCTTTTCTCCTGTTCCTCACCGCCGGGCTCAGCGATGCCGTGGACGGGTTCCTGGCCAAGCGGTTCAACATGGCGACGGAACTGGGCGCCATGCTCGACCCCCTGGCCGACAAGGCCCTGATCGTTTCGATCTACGTGGCCCTGAGTTTCAGCGAGGCGCTGCCACTGTGGGTGGTGATCCTCGTGGTCTCGCGCGACATCCTGATCATCGGCGGTTTTCTGGTGGCCATGATGATCGACCGGCCGATGCCGGTGCGCCCGCATCCTGTGTCCAAGCTCAACACGGTCGCCCAGATCCTGCTTGCGGGGATGGTCTTGGCATCCCTTGGCCTGAATTTCGATGCCGGGTGGATTGTGCCGGCGTTGATCGGGCTGGTCACGATCTTGACCTTGCTTTCGATCGGCTTCTATGTCGCTGAATGGATCCGCCATTTCGGGACCAACGGGTCGGTGGATTGAGGCGGGCAGGGGCGGAGCACGATGAGCACCATGACGACGGGTCCGGCGATGAATCCGCCGCCGCCTTCGCGCAAACCGATTTCGCTGACCAAGCAACTGATCTTCTGGGCCTGCGCCTTCCTGGTCCTGGCGGCGCTGTTGTGGCTGCTGAACGAGGTGCTGCTGCCGTTCATTGCCGGCATGGTGCTGGCCTATCTGCTCGATCCGTCGGTGCGGCGGCTGCAGAAGCTGGGTCTCAATCGAACGCTCGCCTCGGTGGTGATCGTGGTGCTGGTGATCGTGTTGCTGACGCTGGGATTGATCCTGCTGCTCCCGGCCCTCGGCGAGCAGATCGCCGGATTCATGGAAAAGCTGCCGCAATACATGGATCGGGTGCGTCAGCTTGCGCAAGAGCAGAGCCAGGGATGGCTCGGACAGTTCGTCGGCGAGAAATTGCCGGAAGCGCAGAAGTCGCTTGGCGGTGTGGCATCGTCGGCCGCCGGATGGATTGCTGCTTTTCTCGGCTCGATCTGGTCGGGCGGTAAGGCGCTGGTGTCGGTGATCTCGCTGTTGATCATCACGCCGATCGTCGCGTTTTATCTGCTGCTCGACTGGGAGCGGATGATCGTCAAGGTCGATTCATGGATCCCGCTGCAGCATAAGGACACGGTGCGCGGACTTGCGCGTGAGATGGATGCGGCGATCTCCGGCTTCGTGCGCGGGCAGGCGCTGGTCTGTCTCATTCTCGGCGTCATTTATTCGGTCGGGCTGATCGCAATCGGTGTCAATTTCGGATTGCTGATTGGTCTGATCGCGGCCTTCCTGAGTTTTGCGCCCTATATCGGCACGATCACCGGATTCATTCTCGCGGTCGGCGTTGCGCTCGCGCAATTCTGGCCGGACTGGACCATGCCGGCGGCGGCGGCTGGCATTTTCATCTTCGGCCAATTCATTGAGGGCAACATCCTGCAGCCGCTTTTGGTGGGCAAGGAAATCGGCCTGCATCCGGTCTGGCTGATGTTCTCGCTGATCGCGTTCGGCGTGCTGTTCGGATTTGTCGGATTGCTGGTCGCCGTGCCGGTTGCGGCCGCCATCGGCGTGCTTGTGCGTTTCATGCTCCGGCAATATCTCGCCAGTCCCTTCTATACCGGCAACCAGCAAGGCTGATGGCCGGCGAGCCTCGTCCACGACAGCTCGCTCTCGCGCTCGATCACGCGGCCAAGCTGACCCGGGACGATTTCCTGCCTGGGCCATCGAACGAAAATGCGCTCGCCTTGCTCGATCGCTGGCCGGACTGGCCGGCGCGGATGCTGGCGCTTGTCGGCCCGGAAGGCAGCGGCAAGAGTCACCTGGCGTCGATCTGGGCGACTGAATCCGGCGCGCGGTTCATGGCCGCGCGGGCGTTGTCGACCGAGGCTTTGCCGGAAGCGCTCGCGACTGGCGCTTTGGTGCTGGAAGATTGCGCGCCGGAGGAACTCGACGAGCGCGCGCTGTTTCATCTGCTCAACCTGGTGCGCGAAGAGGGTGGCTGGTTGCTGCTGACGACGCGGTCGGCGCCGACATTATGGACGGTTGCGCTGCCCGATCTCATCTCACGGCTGCGGGCCATGCCGGCGGTTTCGCTGGCGATGCCGGACGAGGCGCTGTTGCGGGCCGTCATGGTCAAGCTGTTTGCCGACCGGCAGCTTGCGGTCGATGAGGCGCTGATCGCTTATCTTTTGCCGCGGATCGGCCGGTCTTTCGCGGCCGCCCGCGATGCCGTCGATACACTGGACCGGGAGGCCCTGCAGCGGGGGCGGCCGGTCAACCGAACTCTTGCCGCAGAGTTGTACCGCAAGGCATCATCCTAACCGTTCGGTTCAAACGCGGAAATCAGTCACCGGGCGGTCACGAATGTCGCCTAATGTGACGGTTTGATAATGGCGGCAGGGACATGAAAGAACGCAGCGAAGCAATTGTTCTGGCAGACGAAATTCCGGTGGATGTCCTGGAATCGGCGCCGGTCCCGGATCTCCGCGGCAGCCCGGAACGGTTTATCAATCGTGAATTGTCGTGGCTGCACTTCAACCGGCGGGTGCTCGACGAGGCGGCCAACGAAAACCATCCGCTGCTGGAGAAGCTCCGGTTTCTTTCGATCTCGGCGAACAATCTCGACGAATTCTTCATGGTCCGCGTCGCCGCCATTAAGGGGCAGGTCGGCGCGGGCGTCACGACGCAAAGCCCGGACGGCCTTACGCCAGCGGAACAGCTTGGCCGCATCGCCGAAGTGGTATCCGTGCTGGCGAGCGACCAGCAGGCGTGCTGGCGCGAACTGCGCAAGGAACTCGCGGCGAATGGCATCGTCATCGTCGATGCGCAGGATGTGACGAAGCAGGAACGCGCGTGGCTGGAAGATTATTTCCTCGCCTCGATCTTCCCGGTGCTGACGCCGATGGCGATCGATCCGGCGCATCCGTTCCCGTTCATTCCCAATCTCGGCTACACGCTGGCGCTGCAATTGTCGCGTGTCAGCGACGGCAAGGCGATGAATGCGCTGATCCGCGTGCCGCACAAGATCGAACGCTTCGTGCATCTGCCGCGTGAGGGCGGTGCGCTGCGTCTGATCACGCTTGAGCAGGTGGCCTGTCTGTTTATCGGCCAGTTGTTCCCGGGATACGCCATGAATGGGGTCGGCGCCTTCCGCGTCATTCGCGATTCCGAAATCGAAATCGAGGAAGAATCCGAAGATCTGGTGCGCTCGTTCGAAACGGTGTTGAAGCGCCGCCGCCGCGGTTCGGTGATCCGGCTCGAGCTCGAACAGTCGATGCCTGATGATCTGCGCCGCTTCGTTCAGCGTGCGATGGCCGTGAAGGACGACGAGACCTTCCTGGTCGATGGCATGCTGGCGCTCAACGATCTGAAAGAGGTGGTTTCGATCGATCGTCCCGATCTTCTGTTCCCGCCATATAATCCGCGTTTTCCGGAGCGCATCCGCGATCACGGTGGCGATTGTTTTGCGGCGATCCGGCAGAAGGACTTCATCGTCCAGCACCCTTACGAGTCGTTCGATGTGGTCGTGCAATATCTGCAGCAGGCCGCGCGCGATCCCGATGTCATCGCCATCAAACAGACCTTGTACCGGACGTCGGCCGAGTCACCGATCGTAAAAGCGCTGGCCGAAGCGGCCGAAGCCGGCAAGTCGGTAACGGCGCTGGTCGAACTGAAGGCGCGTTTTGACGAAGAAGCCAACATCCGCTGGGCGCGTGACCTCGAACGCGCCGGCGTGCAGGTCGTGTTCGGCTTCATCGAGCTGAAGACGCACGGCAAGCTGTCGCTGGTCGTGCGCAGAGAGGCAGGCAAGCTTGCGACCTATGTGCATGTCGCGACCGGCAATTATCACCCGATCACGGCGCGCATCTATACCGACCTGTCGTACTTTACTGACGATCCGGTGATTGCGCGCGACGCCGGACGCATCTTCAACTTCATCACCGGCTATGCCGAGCTGGCTGAGCTGGAAGCGATGGCGGCGTCGCCGGTCAATCTGCGCCAGCGTATTGTCGACCACATCGATGCCGAGATCGCTCACGCCAAGGCCGGCCGGCCGGCAGCGATCTGGATGAAAATGAATTCGCTGGTCGATCCCGGTATCATCGACAAGCTCTATGAAGCGTCCGCTGCGGGCGTTTCTATCGATATCGTGGTGCGCGGCATCTGCTGCCTGCGCCCGGAAGTGGCGGGACTGTCCGACAACATCCGCGTGAAGTCGATTGTCGGGCGGTTCCTGGAGCATGCGCGCATCTATTGCTTCGGCGGTGGCCATGGTCTGCCCAATCCCAAGGCCATTGTTTACATCTCCTCCGCCGACATGATGCCGCGCAATCTCGACCGCCGCGTCGAGGTGCTGTGCCCGATCGCCAACCCCACCGTGCACGAGCAGGTGCTGGATCAGATCATGGTGGTTAACTTCAACGATAACGAGCAGAGCTGGAAGGTCTTGCCTGACGGCACCGCAACCCGCATAAGGCCCGCGAAAGGCGAGGAGCCTTTCAACGCTCAGAAATACTTCATGACCAATCCGAGCCTGTCGGGTCGTGGGAAATCGCTCAAAGAATCGACGCCGCGCCGCCTTATCAGACGCCAAGAGCGGCGGTAAAAAATCCGGCCGCAAAAAGGCCGGCGGTAGAGGCGCGCGCGCGAAAAGCCGTGAAAAGTTCCAGGCGTCGTTGAAAAAGACCTCGGCACCGATCGAAATGGCGCAGGGCCGGCTCGATCATGGGCCGTCCGTTGCCGTGATCGATATCGGCTCCAACTCGGTGCGTCTCGTCGTCTATGAGGGGCTGACTCGCAGTCCGACGGCGATCTTCAACGAAAAGGTGCTGGCGGGTCTTGCCCGCGAGGTCCAATCCACGGGTTTGCTGGCGCCGGATGCGGTGGCCGAGGCGCTGGCGGCTCTGCGCCGCTTTCGGGCGCTGTGCGACACCTTGCAGGTTGGCCGGGTGTTCGGCATCGCGACCGCAGCGTGCCGCGATGCGCAGAATGGTCCCGCCTTTATCGAAGAAGCCGAGCGGATCTGCCGCATCAAGATCGACGTTCTTTCGGGCCGCCGCGAGGCCGAGCTTGCGGCACTGGGCGTCGTGTCCGGCATCTACGATCCGAATGGCATTGCCGGCGACCTTGGCGGCGGATCGCTCGAACTGATCGATGTGCGCGGCACCAAAATCCGCAAGGGCGTGACGTTGCCGCTCGGCGGGCTGATGCTGAAGGATGCGTCCGGCCAATCATTGAAGCGGGCCGAGAAGATCGCCGAAAATGCATTGTCCGACGTGCCTTCGCTGAAGGCGGGCAAGGGGCGCAAATTCTACGCCGTCGGCGGGGCATGGCGTTCGCTTGCGGGCCTGCACATGGCGCAGACCGGTTATCCGCTGCACGTGATGCATGGCTATACATTGCGCGCGCGCGAGGCGCTGGAATTCTGCGAACTGGTGCAGCGCGTCGATCCTGAGACGCTGTCGCAGATCGAAGTCGTATCGGCGGCCCGCCGTCCGCTATTGGGTTACGCCGCTGTGGTACTTGGTCAATTGATCCGCAGGATCAAGCCGGAAAGCGTTGTCGTCTCCGCGCTCGGCGTGCGCGAGGGCTTGTTGTACTCGCTGCTGAGCCAACGAGAGAAAGAGAAAGACCCGCTGATCGATGCGGCGCGCAGCCTGAATGTGCTGCGGTCGCGCTCACCGCAGCACGGTGAGGAACTGGTCGCCTGGACCGACCAGCTCATGGATTCGACCGGCATCAACGAAAACGCGGTGGAGCGACGGCTGCGTCACGCGGCATGTCTCGTCGCCGATATTGGCTGGCGGACGCATCCGGATTATCGCGGCGAGCAGGCGCTCAATCTCATTTCGCACGCGGAATTTGTGGCGCTGGATCACCCCGGACGGGCCTACCTTGCGCTGGCCGTCTATTTCCGTCATGTCGGCATCACGCATGACGATGAATTGTCGCCGCGTCTGCGTGAACTCGCCTCGACCCGCATTCTCGACCGGGCGCGGGTGCTGGGGGCAGCGATGCGCGTTGCCTATATGGTTTCGGCCTCGATGCCGGGCGTTTTGCCGAAGACGCCGCTGAAGGTCGAGCGCGGCAAGCTGACCTTGCATTTGCCGGGCCGGTTCGCTGCGCTGAACGGCGAGCGCGTCACCAATCGCATGCGCACGCTGTCGCGGCTGATCGGCCGCGAATCGCTGGTGCTCGAGGCTTAAGCGCGGACGGCGGGGCGATATTCCGCTTCATCCCGCCGTCGAGCGAATGGCGGCCGCGAGCGTCTTGAGCGACTGTCGGGCCACAGGGTCGGAGAGGCTCGCATAGAGCACAAGATCGCGCGGCGGCAGCGCCGGCAGACCGAGGCTCGGGCCGAGATCGATCGAGTCTCGCGGGGCGACACGCCGACCGAGCACGGCGACGGCGATCCCGGCCGAGACCGCGGCAGCGATCGTGCCGACTCCGCCTCCGACGAAAACTTCGGTCCAGGGGATCCCGGCATTGTCGAGCGCCGCCACGCCCATGCTTCGCATGCCGCAATAATCGGATTGCGCGGCGAGCGGGATCGGATCGCCCGGACGATGCGTGAAATCGCGCGCGGCCATCCAGCCGAAAGCCTCCGCGAGCAGGACCTCGCCGCCGCGTCGACCCGCGTCATGACCCATCACGACCGCGGCGTCGAGCGCGCCATCGTCGAAGGCGGCGAGGAGGTCGCGTGAACTGCCGACGCGCATTTCAAGCAGGAGGTTCGGATCGGCGCGCTTCACGCGCTGAAGCAGGAGTGGCAGCTCCGCGCCAACCGCGTGATCACTGATACCCACAACGAGCCGCCGTCGCTCGGCCGCGAACGCATCGAGTGCGTTGCTATGGGCTGCGATCAGCGTGCGCGCCCGTTCAAGGAAGAGTTCGCCGGCGGCGGTCAGGCGAACGCGCCGGGGCGTCCGTTCAAAGAGGCGCCGGCCGAGCCCATCCTCGAGGCGTTTGATCTTCAGGCTCACCGCAGACTGCGTCGAGTCCATCGCCTCAGCCGCGCGGGTGAAGCTCACCAGATCGGCGACCAGGACGAACGCCTGTACAGCCTCGATATCGAGCGCCTTCACGATGACCAATCATAACAGATGTAAATCATTGAAATATGTTTTCATATGATTTTGCAATGGTCAATGCTGCGCTATTCCTTGCGCACCGATCGATCCCCGATCGCTCAGTCAGGAGGTCACACCATGCCGCTCAGCCGTGTTTTTCTGCGCCGGGGCAAGGCCGCCGCCTACCGGCAGGCTATTCTCGACGGCCTCTACGAGGCGATGCGCGAGACCTTCAATGTGCCCGAGGACGACTATTTCATGGTCGTCACGGAGCATGACGCAGCTGATTTCCACTGCAGCCCCCACTATTTCGGAATCGCGCGCAGCGAGGACCTCGTCATCGTCCAACTGACCGTCAGCAACACGCGCACCCTCGCTCAGAAGAAGGCGCTTTATCGCCGCATCGTTGAAAAGCTCGGCGACAATCCCGGTCTTCGCCCGGAGGATGTCTTCATCAATCTGGTCGAGACGCTGCCCGAGAACTGGTCCTTCGGCCACGGCGACGCGCAATACGCCACCGACGCGGCGGCGTAAGCGCGGCGCTCCATTCAGTTGACGTGGAATTCGACTGTGACCTGTCCGCTGCCGCTGGAGGGGAAATAGTCGCAAAGCTGTTCGGCCTTGCCCTTGAAGCGGTCCCAGCCGAGTGCGCCGAACAGCATCACGGTGTCGGCCATCAGCGCTTCGCCGTTACACTTGCGGGTATAGTCGGGAAGCATGGCGCAGAATTCGGCGAAGCGGCTTTGCTGCCACAGATCCAGGACGCGCAAATCCATCTGCCGGTTGAACTCGCTGGAAATGCGGTTCCACGCCTCCGGGCCGAGCTTGCTGTTCTCGAACAGCTGATGCGAGAGCGATCCGCTCGCGAGAATAGCGGCCTTGGATTTCGACTTCTCGATCGCGCGGCGGACGGCGTCGCCAAAGCGCCGGTTCTCATCGACCGATGCAAAAATCGGCGAGGCAATCGGAACGACGGAAAATGCCTTGTCCGCATTCATGTAATGCATCGGGACGATGGTCCCGTATTCGACCGGCAGGGTTGCGACCTGATGTGCGAGTGCGAGCGGGCCGGTCTTGGCGGTTTCCACCGCAATCAGATCGGCGAGATCGGGATTGCCCGGATAGTCGTAGGAAATGTCGCTGATCATGTGCGGCGCTTCCGGGCTCGTATAGGTGCCGCGATGCCATGCATTGGCATTGATGTGGAAGCCGAAATTTGAAATCCAGTGCGTGTCAAAGACCACGACCGTATCGGCGCCGCGTTCGCGTGCCCGCTGGCCGAGGAGCTTCAGCGCATTGATAGGGCCGTCCCGCGTTCCCTTCAGCGGCTCGATCGTCTCCGACAGCATGAGCGAGGGCACATGTGTGATCTTGGCGGCGAGGACGAGTTCTCCCATACGGCACCCTTTTTTCCTTGTGATTTGGAAAGAAGGGTAGCGGCTCAGTCGGCAATTGGTTTGCGCTAGGTCAAAGACACCGGGGCGATTGTGGGTTGCACGGCGCCCATCTGCGTTAGCATGAACGCATATTCTTCGGCAGATTCCTGCAACGAGGTGTAACGGCCTGATTTGCCGCCATGGCCGGCGCCCATGTTGATCTTCATCAGCAGCGTATTGTTGTCGGTTTTGGTGGCGCGCAGTTTCGCGGCCCATTTGGCCGGCTCCCAATAGGTCACGCGAGGATCGTTCAAACCGCCGGTGATCAACAAAGCCGGATAATCCTGCGCGGTGACATTGTCGTAGGGACTGTAGCTGCGGATGTAATCGAACGCTTTCTTGTCGGTAATGGGATTGCCCCATTGTGACCATTCGCCGGGCGTCAGCGGCAGCGTGTCGTCGAGCATGGTGTTCAGCACGTCGACGAAAGGCACATGCGCCGCAACCGCCCCATAGAGTGACGGCGCCTGATTGACGATGGCGCCCATCAACTCGCCACCGGCCGAGCCGCCGGCCGCCGTGACGTGGCCGGCCTTGGCATAGCCCTGGTCGATCAGGAAGCGCGTGACATCGACGAAATCGTTGAATGTGTTGGTGCGCTTGTCGAGCTTGCCGTCGAGATACCAGCGGTAACCGAGATCGTCGCCGCCGCGGATATGCGCGATCGCGCAGGCAAAGCCGCGGTCGAGCAGCGACAGCCGGTTGGCCGAGAAGTTCGGCGGATAGGCAAAGCCATAAGCGCCATAGGCATAGATATGCAGGAAGCCCGAGCCGTCCTTCTTGAAATCCTTCCGATAGACGATCGAGATGGGGACCATGACGCCGTCGCGCGCCGGCGCCATCAGGCGTTCGGTTACGTATTGCGAAGCGTCGTAGCCGCTGGGAATCTCACGGACTTTCAACGTTTCAAGGCGGGCATCGGCGAGGTGGTAGTCATAGACCGTGCTCGGCGTGACCATCGACTGATAGGAGAGGCGCAGCCGGTCGACCTTGTATTCGGGATTGTTGCCAAGGCCCGCGACATAGCTCGCTTCCTTGAACGAGATGTAGCGATCCTTGCCATCGGCATAGTCGCGCAGCCGGATTTGCGAGAGGCCGTCGATCCGTTCTTCGATCACCAGAAGATTTTCGAAACTCGTGAGCGAGAGAAGGTAGTGATGCTCATCGCCCGCGATTAGTTCGGTCCACGTGCCGGGCGCTGAGACCGGCGCGGTCACGATGCGGAAATTCACATGCGTGTCGTTGACGCGAATATAGAGCGTGCCTTCGCGCTCGTCGACATCGTAAAGCCGGTCCGGCTTGCGCGGTGAGATCAGCACGGGTTCGGCGGTGAAATCGCTGGTCGGAATAAGGCGCACTTCATTGGTATCGCTGTCGCCGGTGCTGATCGCGGCAAAGGCGCGCGATTGCGTGAGCCCGACGGATACGCTGAATTCGAGTTCGCTTTCCTGATAGACGATGCGGTCTGCCGATTGCATCTCGCCGAGCTTGTGATGCCAGACGGTCTTGGAGCGCCAGTTTTCGTCCGCGTCGGTGTAGAGAAAGCTTTTTGAATCAGCGGCCCAGACAAGGCCGTAGCGCCAGTTCTCGATCACATCGGGAAGGTCCATTCCCGTATCGAGATCGCGGACCTTCAGCACATAACGTTCGGAGCCGTTGGTATCGACGGCATAGGCGAGGAGGCGGCCGTCCGGGCTGACGGCATGGCCGCCGAGACGAAAGAATTCATGGTCTTTTGCCATCTCGGGTTCGTCGAGAATGACAATGTCGGGACCGCCCTTGGCCAGTCGCCGGTACCATTTTGGATATTGGCCGCCGGCATCGAAGGCCGACCAGTAGACGTAGTCGCCGTCCTTCTGCGGCACGCTGGACTCGTCATCTTTGATGCGGCCCTTCATCTCCGCAAAGATGGTGTCGATCAGGTCCTGATGCGGCTTCATCTCGGCTTCGAAATACGCATTCTCGGCTTTGAGATAATCCAGCACATCGGCTTCGGTGACATTCGGATAGCTGGGATCGCGCAGCCACGCGTATGGATCTGCGATCGTGACGCCATGTCGCGTGAAGCTATGCGGCACACGTTTAGCGATCGGGGCTTTGGACATGCGGCTGCCTTTTCGGTTGGGCTGAAAACCCGCTCATTCCCGCCAACGGGCCGCGCTTGCGCGCGCCCGATGGCAGGCTCCGGCGGGAATCCAGCGCGTAACTCTAGGTCCCCGCTTTCGCGGGGACGAGCGGGGAGAGAGATTGCTCGATCAGTCTTTCTCGATCGTTGACACGCGGCCTTTCTCGATCGCCAAAGCAAGGCGGCCGGATTTCAGCGCCAGCGCCTTCTCGCCGAACAGATCGCGGCGCCATCCCTTCAGCGCCGGTATGTCGGCGTTGTCATCGCCGGCCAGCCGTTCGAGATCGTCGACGGTTGCGATCACCTTGGCGGCGACGGCGTGCTTCTCCGCCGTCATGCGCAGCAGCACTTTCAGCAATTCGACAATGGCCGAGCCGTTCTGCACCGGCTTGTTGCGTTCGATCGTCGGCAGCGATTTCGGATCGCGCGCCAGCCCTGCTTTGACCACGTCCGGAATTTCCATGCCCCATTTCGAGCGCTCGAACCCCTTCGGCAACGAGCGCAGGGAGGAGAGACGTTCGATCGTTGTGGGAGCCTGAATGGCGATGTCGGCGACGAGGTCGTCTTTCAGCACGCGGCCGCGCGGGACGTCACGCGCTTTCGCTTCGCGCTCGCGCCACGCTGCCACTTCGATCAGCACGGCCAGCTCTTTTGGCTTGCGCACACGCGTGCGCAGCCGCTGCCAGGCATTGTCCGGGTCCATGCGATAGGTGTCGGGCGAGGTGAGGATATCCATTTCCTCGCTCAGCCAATCGGTGCGTCCGCGTTTTTCGAGATCGGCCTTCAGCTTGCGATAGACATCGCGAAGATGCGTCACGTCCGAGATCGCGTATTCGATCTGCGCCTTGCTGAGCGGCCGGCGCGTCCAGTCGGTAAAACGGGATGACTTGTCGAGTGCATCGCCGGTGATGCGCTGGACCAGCTGGTCATACGAAACGGAATCACCATAGCCGAGAACCATCGCCGCAATCTGCGTATCGAAGACCGGATGCGGGATGAGATTGGCCCTGTGCCAGACGATTTCGATGTCCTGCCGTGCCGCGTGAAAGACCTTCACCACGCTTTCATTGGCCATCAGCTCGAAGAACGGCTTGAGATCGATGCCGTCCGCCAGCGCATCGACAACGACGGATTCATCTTCAGTCGCAAGCTGCGCCACGCACAATTGTGGATAATAGGTCGATTCACGCAGGAATTCGGTATCGACGGTGACGAAGGGATGCTTCGCCATACGTTCGCAGATTTCAGCGAGATCTTTCGTTGCTGTAATAAGGTCCATAGTGTCTCGAAGTCACCCGCGCACGCGCGGCATCATGATGAAGTCCCAGGGCGAAGGCATCGGCCCGACCGGCATCTCGATCAGGGTCGGTCCAGTGCGGCGATTGAAGCCGCGCCGCAAGGCGGCGCGAAGCTCGTCAGGATTTTCGACGCGCTCGGTGGCGGCGCCGAAGCTGTCGGCGAATTTCACGAAATCCGGATTGACCAGATCGCTGGCGATGGTACGCCCGCCATACCATTCCTGCTGGATCAGCTTCACATTGCCATAGGCGTTGTTGTTGAACACAACTGTCACCAGCGGAATGTTGTGCCGCACAGCGGAGGCGAGTTCGCTTGCGGTGTAAAGAAATCCGCCGTCACCGGAAATCGACAGCACCGGTACGTCGCGCCGCGCATCCTGAACGCCGAGCGCAGTGGCAAAGCCCCAGCCAAGATTGTCCTGATAGCCGGGCGAGATGAAAGTGCGTGGCTTGTAGACCGGCATGGTGAGGCGCGCGGCAAAGCCGATCTGCGTCACCTCATCGACGAAGATGCCGTCTTCCGGCAATTCGGCGCGGATGGCCTCAAGGATGGCAAGCTGCGGCACCAGCACCTCAAGCCGCTTGCGCATCTTTGCTTGCCGCTCTTCCATTTCTTCCTTGCGCGAGGCGCGCTTGGCATTGTGTGCAGGGAGGGCTTTGAGCAGGGCGCGCAGGATCGGCGCGGCATCGCCGATCAGGGCGACGTCCGGCTTGCAGGCGCGCTCCGGTTCATCCGGGTCGGCATCGATGCGGATGACTTTCAGGTTCTTGTCCGTGCCCCAGACGGTGAGCTGCTGCTGCAGCCGGGAGCCGACGCTGACGACCACATCGACCTCCGGCCACATGGCATGGCAGAGCGGCAGGGTGATGCTGAGCGGGTCGCGGCTGTCGAGCACGCCACGGCCGCGCCGATAGCCGGCGACCGGGGCCTGCAGCATCGCGGAGAGCTCGGTCACCTCCGGCGAGGCGTCCTGCGCGCCGCCACCGCAAATGATCATTGGGTTCTTGGCGGCCCCCAGCAGTTTGGCGCCCGCCGCGACCGCGTCCTCGTCGATCGGTGGCTGGAAAGCGGGCAAGGGGCCCATTTCGGCCACCGGCTCGGTCCGGCCCCAGACGTCCATGCCGACTTCCAGAGCTGCGGGACCCGGCCGGTCGGTGAACATGGATTGGACCGCCGCCGCCACCATCCGGGGCGCATCGGCCGCGCGGGGAATCCGGGCCGAATGGTCGACCAGCCGGGCGATGATACCGGCTTGATCGCGGATTTCGTGGAGATGGCCAAGGTCGCGGCCGATGGCGCTTTGCGGGATCTGGCCGATTAGCGCCAGCACCGGGGCGTTGGTGCTGTAGGCATTCAACAGCGCCGCGCCGGTATTCAGGAGGCCGGGGCCGGGCACCACGCAGTAGACCTGCGGCTTGCCGGTCGCGAGCGCCGCGCCAAGGGCCATATAGGCGCAGCCCTGCTCATGGCGGCTGTGGAGCACCCGGACAGAGTTCCCGGCGCCATACAGGGCGTCGAAAAAGTGGTCATTGTGAACGCCCGGCAGCGCATAAATCGTGTCGATTCCGTGCGCGAGCAGCGAGGACACCACGGCCTGGCCGGTGGTCATCCGCGCGGGAGGGTTGGAATTGCTGAGGCTGGCCGGGCTTGGAGCCGGCTTTGCGCTTGTGTTTGTCATGATTCCTTGAGGGTCTGTTTCCGCCTCTCACAATGCAGATACGCGCGGCGCTGTCGAGGCCGCAGCTTGCCTTGACAAAGCGTGACCCCCATGCGCTTTTCCCGCGCCTCCAGACACACCGATTTCCGTACCGAATCGACCGCGAGACCTGATTTTCATGCACCGTTATCGCACCCATACCTGCGGCGCGCTCCGCGAGACCGACATTGGCTCCGCGGTCCGGGTGTCCGGCTGGGTGCATCGCGTGCGCGATCATGGTGGCCTTTTGTTCATCGACCTGCGCGACCACTACGGCCTGACCCAGGTGGTGGCCGATCCGGACAGCCCGGCCTTCAAGGACGCCGAGAAACTGCGCTCGGAATGGGTCGTAAAGATCGACGGAAAGGTGCGGAATCGTCCCGCAGGCACCGAGAATCCCGATCTCCCGACCGGAATGGTCGAGGTTTTCGCCAGCGAAATCGAAGTTCTCGGGCCGGCCGGCGAATTGCCGATGCCGGTGTTCGGCGATCAGGAATATCCCGAAGACATCCGGCTGCGGTACCGCTTCCTCGATCTGCGGCGCGAGCGGCTGCACAACAACATCATGAAGCGCGGCGCGATCATCGATTCGATCCGCAGCCGCATGAAGGCGGGCGGCTTCTTCGAATTCCAGACGCCGATCCTGACGGCCTCCTCGCCGGAAGGCGCGCGCGACTATCTCGTGCCCTCGCGCATTCATCCCGGCAAGTTCTACGCGCTGCCGCAGGCGCCGCAGCAGTTCAAGCAGCTCATCATGGTGTCGGGCTTCGATCGCTATTTCCAGATCGCGCCCTGTTTCCGCGACGAGGATGCGCGCGCCGACCGGTCGCCGGGCGAATTCTATCAGCTCGATATCGAGATGAGCTTCGTCACGCAGGACGACGTGTTCAATGCGGTCGAGCCGGTGCTGCGCGGCGTGTTCGAGGAGTTCGCGAACGGCAAGCCGGTGACGCAGAAGTTTCCGCACATTGCTTATGCGGATGCGATGCGCCTTTACGGCACCGACAAGCCGGATCTGCGCAACCCGATCAAGATGGCCAATGTCACGGATGCTTTCCGGGGCTCGGGCTTCAAGATTTTCGCCAACATGATCGCGAATGATCCAGCGGTCGAGGTGTGGGCGATCCCGGCGCCGACCGGCGGCAACCGCGCTTTCTGCGACCGGATGAATTCCTGGGCGCAGAGCGAAGGGCAGCCTGGCTTGGGTTACATCTTCTGGCGCGAAGGCGAGGAGGGCGGCGCGGGTCCGCTTGCCAAGAATATCGGCCCTGAGCGGACCAAGCAGATTGCCGATCAGCTCAAGCTTGGCGTTGGCGACGCTGTGTTCTTCGTGGCCGGCAAGCCGAAGGACTTCGTGAAATTTGCAGGCCTTGCGCGCACGCGCGTCGGCGAAGAACTGAAGCTGGTCGACACGGACCGCTTCGAGTTTTGCTGGATCGTCGACTTCCCGATGTATGAATGGAGCGAGGAGGAGAAGAAGATCGACTTCTCCCACAACCCGTTCTCAATGCCGAACATGCCGGTCGATGAATTCTTAGGCCTCGATCCGAGCGAGACCGACAAAATTCTCGGCATCAAGGCGTTCCAGTACGACATCGTCTGCAATGGCGTGGAGCTTTCTTCGGGTGCCATAAGAAACCATCGCCCCGACGTGATGAAGAAGGCCTTCGCCATCGCCGGCTACGGCGAGGACGTGCTGGAAGCCAAGTTCGGCGGCATGCTGCGGGCGCTGTCGCTTGGCGCACCGCCGCATGGCGGCATTGCGCCAGGCATAGATCGTATCGTCATGCTTCTGTGCGAAGAAGAGAATCTCCGCGAGGTTGTGCTGTTCCCGATGAACCAGCGGGCAGAGGATCTGCTCATGGGTGCGCCGTCGGAAGTGACGCCGAAGCAGCTCAAGGAATTGCATATCCGGCTTGCACTGCCTCAGAAGTCATAAGTCTTTCGGTCCTGCGCCATTCTTTCCTAAGCTGGACGTCGGGAGAATCCTTGGATGCCATCTGTAATGTCCAATCTGTCCGACGACCTTAAGACGCAAGCGCTCACCTATCACCGCTTTCCGAAGCCCGGAAAGCTCGAGATCGCAGCCACCAAGCCGCTCGGCACCCAGCACGATCTGGCGCTGGCTTATTCGCCCGGCGTTGCCGCAGCCTGCGAGGCGATTGCTGCTGATCCGAAAGAAGCGGCCGAACTGACCAGCCGCCAGAATCTGGTTGCTGTGATTTCCAACGGCAGTGCCGTGCTGGGCCTCGGCAATATCGGCCCCTTGGCATCAAAGCCGGTGATGGAAGGCAAGGCGGTTCTGTTCAAGAAATTCGCCGGCATCGATGTGTTCGATATCGAGATCGATGCGCCGGATGTCGCGCGCATGGTCAATGTGGTGTCGGCGCTGGAGCCGACCTTCGGCGGCATCAACCTCGAAGACATCAAGGCGCCGGAATGTTTCGATGTCGAGGCGCAACTGAAAGAGCGGATGAAGATCCCGGTCTTTCACGACGACCAGCACGGCACCGCCATCATCGTCGGCGCAGCGGTTCTGAATGCCCTTTATCTGACAGGCAAGAAGATCGAGGCCGTCAAGATCGTCACGTCGGGCGCGGGTGCTGCGGCGCTCGCCTGTCTCAATCTTCTCGTTGCGCTGGGTGCCAAGCGCGAGAATATCTTCGTCTCCGATATCGAGGGTGTGGTTTATCGCGGCCGCAACACCCTGATGGATCGCTGGAAGGAAGTTTACGCGCAGGACACCAAGGCGCGGAAACTTGGCGAGATCATCGAAGGTGCCGACGTTTTCCTCGGCGTGTCGGCCGGCGGCGTTCTGAAACCGGACATGGTCAAGCGCATGGCCGAGCGCCCGCTGATCATGGCGCTGGCCAATCCGAACCCGGAAATCATGCCGGAAGAGGCGATCGCGGTGCGGCCCGATGCGATGATATGCACCGGCCGCTCGGACTATCCGAACCAGGTCAATAACGTGCTGTGTTTCCCTTACATCTTTCGCGGCGCGCTGGATGTCGGCGCCACCACGATCAACGAGGAGATGAAGCGGGCCGCCGTTGAGGCTATCGCCGCGCTGGCGCGCGAGGCGCCGTCGGATGTGGCCGCGATGGCGTATGGCGGCGAGGCGCGCACCTTTGGCACCGGCTCGTTGATCCCCAATCCGTTCGATCCGCGGCTGATCCTGCGTATCGCGCCGGCCGTAGCGCAGGCGGCGATCGAATCCGGCGTGGCGACGCGGCCGCTCAGCGATTTCGACGCTTACCGTGAGCGGCTCAATCGTTTCGTGTTCCGCTCCGGCTTCATCATGAAGCCGGTCTTCACGCGGGCGAAGCAGGAGCCCAAGCGCATCATCTACGCCGAAGGCGAAGATGAGCGCGTGTTGCGTGCAACACAGGTGATCGTGGAGGAGGGGCTGGCGACGCCGATCCTGATTGGCCGCCCGTCGGTGGTCGAGACGCGGCTTGAACGCTACGGCCTCTCGATCCGTCCGGATCGCGACTTTACGCTGATCAATCCCGAGGACGACCCGCGCTACCGCGAATATGTCCACGCCTATATCGAGGCGGCGGGACGGCGCGGTATCACGCCGGATGCGGCGCGCACGATTGTGCGCACCAATGCCACGGTCATTGCTGCGCTCGCGGTACGCTTGAAGCTCGCCGATGCGATGATCTGCGGCCTTGAAGGCCGCTACATGGCGCATCTGAAGAATATCCGCGATGTCATCGGGCTGGCGCCCGGCGTGCGCGAATTCGCAGCGCTCTCGCTCGTCATCACCAAGAAGGGCGCGTATTTCCTGGCCGACACGCAAGTGACGCCCGAGCCCAATGCCGACGCGATCGCCGATATGGCCGCCCTGGCGGCGGAACATGTCCGCCGCTTTGGCCTGCAACCGAAAATCGCTCTGCTGTCGCATTCCGACTTTGGCTCGTTCGACAGCGCATCGGCCGCCAAGATGCGTGCGGCGCTGGCACGGTTGCGCGAAAGCCATCCGGATCTGGAAGTTGAGGGCGAGATGAATGGCGACACCGCGCTGAGCCCGATGATCCGCGAACGGGTGTTCCCAAATTCACGGCTCAAGGGCGAAGCCAATGTGCTGATCATGCCCAATCTCGATGCGGCGAATATCGCCTATCAGATGACGAAGGTGCTGGCCGACGCGCTCGCCGTCGGGCCGATCCTGATCGGAGCGGCAATGCCGGCGCATATCCTGACGCCGTCGGTGACGGCGCGTGGCGTCATCAACATGACGGCGCTGGCGGTGGTGGAAGCGCAAGGCGCAAAATTCTGACAAAATCTGTCGAGCGCGCGTTTCGCGGCAAATTGTCCTTAATTAACGCCCATTGGCGTTGTCACAACGCCAAATCAAGAATTTGCTTGATACCCTGCGCCGAACTGACTATTTCCCCTGAAGCCGCTTGGATTAGTCCATTTGCTTCGTGATGGGCTGTCGGGGCGGCGTTTTTTTTCACTCCGTGAGCCGGCATGCCGGTCTCTCGGGCTTCGCTCTCTGGTTGAGGAGGACGGCATATGAGCCGGAACAGCCTCTTTCAATCGGCGACGGGCTTGGGGACCCCAAGTACCTCCCGAAAGAAGGATTTCGCGGTCGCGACGCCAACGGCGCAAGCTGATGAACGTAACGACCATTTCGTGGTGAGGAACGGGGTGAAGTGCGCCGGTGCGCATCTCATCATCGATCTCTACGACGCGCAGAAGCTGGACGACATCGATCACATTGAGGCGGCTTTGCGCGCCTGCGTGACTGCGTCCGGTGCGACGCTGCTGCACATCCATCTGCATCACTTCGAGCCGAATGGAGGCGTATCCGGCGTCGCCGTTCTGGCCGAGAGCCACATCTCGATCCATTCATGGCCCGAGAACGGCTATGCCGCGCTCGATGTGTTCATGTGCGGCGATGCCAAGCCGGAAGCCTGCGTGCCGGTGCTGCGCGAGGCGTTCAAGCCGGGCCGCATCGCGGTGAGTGAAATCCTGCGCGGGCAGGGCGTTTGATTGCGCTGAGTGGTGCAAAATCTGCCGCTCGTCCCCGCGCAGGCGGGGACCCAGCGCGTAATGCAAAGACTCTGGATTCCCGCCTTCGCGGGAATGAGCGGACATAAACAATGACCAA
Organism: Pseudorhodoplanes sinuspersici; assembly: GCF_002119765.1. Classification (NCBI taxonomy): domain Bacteria; kingdom Pseudomonadati; phylum Pseudomonadota; class Alphaproteobacteria; order Hyphomicrobiales; genus Pseudorhodoplanes; species Pseudorhodoplanes sinuspersici. The sequence continues at coordinate 5,260,078 of NZ_CP021112.1, read as the reverse complement.
CGAGCGCTGGATTTCGGAAACGCTGTTCGACGAACTCGGCTTCCGCGTGTCGTACAAGGTCGAGCGCGTGCTGTACGAGATGAAGACCGAGCATCAGGATCTCGTGCTGTTCGAGAATCCGTATTTCGGCAAGATGCTGATGCTGGATGGCGCGACCCAGGTCACGACCGCCGACGAGTTCGTCTATCACGAGATGATGTCGCATGTGCCGATCCTGGCGCATGGCAATGCGCAAGAGGTGCTGATCGTCGGCGGCGGCGATTGCGGCATTGCCGAGGAAGTGCTCAAGCACAAATCGGTGGCGCGCCTGACGCAGGTCGAAATCGACGCGTCCGTTGTCGAATTTTCGAAAGAGCATTTCCCGGAATTCACCGGCCCGGTGCTGTCTGACAAACGCTTCGATCTTGTCATCGATGACGGCATGAAATTCGTCGCCGAGACGGATCGCCGTTTCGATGTGGTGATTGTCGACTCAACCGATCCGCAAGGGCCGGGCGCCGTGCTGTTCACCGAGGAATTCTATGCCGGTGTGAAGCGCTGCCTGAAACCGGACGGCGTGATGGTGACGCAGAACGGTGTGCCGTTCTTCCAGCCCGACGAATTGACAGGCTCGGTATCGAAATTCCGCAAGCTGTTTGCCGATGGTAGCTGCTACGTCGCGGCGATTCCGACCTATGTCGGCGGCCACCTGGCGATGGGATGGGCAAGCGACGACAAATCGCTGCGCGATGTTTCCGTTGAAACGCTGACGCAGCGTTATGAGGCGGCCGGCCGTTTCTCCACCAAATACTGGACGCCCGAAGTCCATCGCGCCGCCTTCGCATTGCCGCGCTTCATTCGTGACCGTGTAGATGCGGCGTAATCCTGTGTCGCTAAAATAGTTTCTTGATTTCCTGCTCAGCATCGTAACGAGTGATCCCGATATCGCGCAGAAGATGATCGTTGAGATTGGCCAGCGATCGTCGCTGCCGCCGCCGTTCTGCGATGGCGGCGAGCGACACGATCATTGCGGATATCCATCGACATAGCTTGGTCATGGTCGGCCTCGTCCATCGTCTGGACGCTCCGCATATCGCCGCTCGTCCCCTCAATGTTTCGGCAATTGCCGAAGGGTTGCGCCTTGCGCGCTTCGCTCCGGCGGTCCAGATTCGCGTGCATGACTGCAAGCAACACACTCGCCATTGTGGCCGCCTGCGCCGGCGATCCGGCACGCGCCAGCATGTTGTCCATTTTGGCCGACGGTCGCGCTTTCACCGCCGGCGAATTGTCGGCTGTCGCGCGCGTTACGCCGCAAACTGCGAGTGGGCATCTGGCACGCATGGTCGATGCGGGATTGCTCGTAGTCGCCAGCCAGGGACGCCACCGCTATTACCGGCTTGCCTCGCCACAAGTCGCGCTGATGCTGGAAAGCATGATGGTGGTGGCGGCAGAGCCCACGCACAGGCTTGGCCGGATCGGGCCGTCCGACGAGAGGCTGCGGCTGATCCGCACCTGCTATGATCATCTTGCCGGGCGGCTCGCTGTCGGCATCGCCGATATGTTGGTCGAAGCAGGGCATCTGTCGCTGTCCGGCGATGGTGGTGAACTGACCGATAGCGGACGCATCTTCCTTCGCCGCCTCGGTCTCGATCTGGCCGACGCGAAGAACGGCCGGCCTTTCTGCCGGCCATGCCTCGACTGGAGCGAGCGGCGCCATCATCTCGCGGGCACTTTGGGCGCGCGGATGATGGATCATTGCCTTGGGGCTGGCTGGATCAAACGCAGCCGCAGCAGCCGTGTGGTTGAAGTCACGCCGCTTGGCGCGCGCAAGTTTCGTGATGTCTTTGGCCTGCGGGTTTGATTACCGCTTGGTCACGGACATGAGGCGCGTCTTGGATTCTTCACGATTGCGCGCTTACAATCGGCGATGAGCTTTTTTCCAGGCCAAGATCCCGCTGCGGGCGACAAGCTCGCTTGTGACGCCATTGAACGCGTGATCGTACCGCGCACGACTGACCTCGGCGGTTTTGAAATCCGCCGAGCATTGCCATCGGCGCAGCGCCGCATGGTCGGTCCGTTCGTCTTTCTCGATCACATGGGTCCGGCGGAATTTCGCGCCGGCAGCGGCCTCGATGTGCGGCCGCACCCGCATATCGGGCTTGCGACCGTTACCTATCTGTTCGATGGCGAAATCCAGCACCGCGATAGCCTTGGCACCTTCGCCGCGATCCGGCCGGGCGAGGTCAACTGGATGACGGCCGGGCGCGGCATTGTGCATTCGGAGCGCACGGCCGCGGAACGCCGCGTCGCCGGTGATAAACTGCACGGCCTGCAATGCTGGGTGGCGCTGCCATCCGACAAGGAAGAGATCGAACCTGATTTCTTTCATCGGGACGCGAGCGATCTGCCATTGACGACCGGCAATGGCTTTGCGGCACGGGTCATTGCGGGCTCGGCCTTTGGCATGCGCTCGCCGGTGGTCACGGCGTCCGACACGATCTTTGTCGACGTGCTGCTAGAAGCCGGAACGACGATTCCGCTCGATACGGATTACGAAGAGCGCGCCATTTACATCGTCGATGGCGAGATCGAGGTCGCCGGTGACAGCTTCTCCGCGCCAAGGCTGCTGGTGTTTCGGCCCGGTGACCCCATCACAATCCGCGCGACGCAAAAAGCGCATATCGCGATTGTCGGCGGCGCCGCGCTCGATGGTCCGCGTCATATCTGGTGGAATTTCGTGTCGTCGCGAAAGGACCGGATCGAACAGGCCAAGGCTGACTGGAAAGCGGCGCGGTTTGACACCGTTCCGGGTGATGACGTCGAGTTCATCCCGTTGCCGAATGACTGACACGGTCGAGCTGTTCGTCGCGGCCGTTTGAATGTCACGCAATTTAAGCTTCTTGTAACCATATTTCCGATCACAGGCGATATGGAGGCTGTAACCGCGTAAGGCGAGCGCGCGCTTAAACCTGCTTTTTACGCCATACCGGCAATTTGTCCGGAATAAGCAGGGGCGGTTTTTTGACTCCGAGACTTAAAAAGCTGATCGCGGTGGCGGTCGGAGTCCTGTTGGCGAGCGTCCCCCTCATCGCGCTCGATAGCTGGATCGACCGGCTGATCGTCCGCCAGAGCGCCAGCGAGATCGAGACTTTCGCGCGGCGATCGATCACTCTCGCCGACGCACGGCTCGGCGCTTCGCTGGCGGCACTCGATGACCTGGCGCGTCGCGGCATCGACGATTGCCGCCCCGAACAGATCGATGCGCTAAACGCTGCCTCGCTCTCCGTCGCCTGGGTCAAGCAGATGTCGGTATTGGGACCGGCGGGCCAGCCGCTCTGCACCGATTCCAGCGTGACAGTCGGCCCCGTCAAGGTGCTGGGTGCGCGGCCGGTCAAGGGCAGCGGGGCGGTGCTCGAGGTCGTCCAGATCGGCGATCGTGTGACCCGCATGGTGCGGTTGCGCCGTCAGAGCGGCTTTGGTGCCAATGGCGTCGCCGCATTGTTGCCGACCAGCGTATTGTCTGCGCAGATGGGCCACAATGTCGATCCCGGCAGCTATGCTGAAATCGCGTTGATGGATGGAACCATCATCGACGAAATCGGCGATCGTCCTTCGGATGCCGACACGCTTGCAGCCATCAACGCCAATGCACGCAGCTCGGACCGGTTTGCATTGCGCGTCGCGACGTCCTACCCGCAGCGCGATCGCAACGTCTCACTCGCTGGCGTGCGCGAAATGATGATCGTTATTGCGGCGATCTGCCTCCTGGTGCTCATCGTCCTCGCCTTGCTGCTGCGTCAGCGCCGATGCGAAAATCCGGTCGCTGAGCTTGAGCGAGCGCTCAAGGCGGGCGAGTTCATCCCCTATTATCAGCCGATCGTCGACATCACGAACGGCAAGCTGCACGGCGCTGAAGTGCTGATGCGGTGGAGAAAGAAGGACGGCACCATCATTCCGCCTGCCGCCTTCATCCCGCTGGCGGAATCGAGCGGCCTCATCATCGAGATGACCCGCAGCATGATGCGGACGGTGATCGCGGAAATGGGCGATGCTTACGCAGCGCGTCCCAAAGTCAAGATCGGCTTCAATATGACCGCCCAGCATTTCGATCGCGAAACCATCGTGCGGGACCTGCGTGCGATCTTCGAGCGCTCTCCCATTCGCTATTCGCAAATCATCCTCGAAGTCACCGAGCGGCAGCCGTTGGAGAATTTGAGCCGCACGCGGCGCGTCGTGGCGACGCTGCAGGATCTCGGCGTTCGCGTCGCCATCGACGATGTCGGGACCGGTCATGGCGGCTTGTCCTACATGCTCAAACTCGGCGCTGACATCATCAAGATCGACAAGATGTTCGTCGATGCACTGGCAACCGAAAGCCATTCCTCGACAATTATCGAGACGCTGGTCGATCTCGCTGACAGCATGCGCATGGACATCATCGCGGAAGGTGTTGAAACCTTCGAGCAGGTCATCGCCTTGCGTGAGCGCGGTATTCGGTCGGCGCAGGGTTATGTTTTTGCGCCACCTTTGCCGGCGTCGTCGTTCCTGCAATTGATGGACGCCATCGATCCGCGGCCGCGGGAGCTGGACTTGAGCCCGGGGCCGTTGCGGCAGCTTTCGCCTCGAAAATCGGCTTTTGCCGCCTGATGTCGTTTGAGGCAGCGCATTTGAAGCCGGTCTGGCTCCTGTTTATGGTGGGGCAAGGAACAGGCGGGCTGAAATGCCGTTTTGTCTTTGGCTCTTACCGCCTCGCGAGTATGCGTTACGATCGCCATTTCCAACGCACCAGAGCCGCGTGACATCCATAGCCCCCAGCATCACGGATTCCATGAAACCTGCTGTTCTTGCTATCGCGCTGACGATCTTGCCGGCGTCGGTTGCCTTCGCCCAAAATCAACCCAGCCGTGCGCTGCTGGAAAACGATCAGATCAGGGTGCGCGAATTGCGCCTCGCTCCGGGTGCCAAGCAGCCGGCCGAAGCGCGCCCGAATACTTTCTTGTATGCCCTGACGGACGGCTCCCTTGTTTTTACGCCGCCCGGCCGGACCGCCTATGAGCTGACGTTCAAGGCGGGTGAGGCATTGTGGATTCCCTCCCAGGAAACCGCCACGGCGAACGAAGGGGACAAGGAGGTCCGGGCGCTTGTGGTCGAGATCAGGGGGCGCCCTCCTGCTGCGGCGGCCAAGAAGGGGCGGCCCTCCAAAGCCGGTAAAAAATCATCCAAGAAAGGCGGCGCCACGAAAAAATGAAGCGGCGGAAAAGACCCCGTCATGGCATTGTCGTGTCCGGGTCGCCACGTTTCATCAGGTCCGTTGCTCGCCCCATGCGATCGTCACGGTCACGTCTTGCCGCAGCGACCTTATGGAGATCTTGCGATGAATATTCTTTTCGTTGTGGGACGGATTGCTTTTGTTTTGATTTTTATTCTTTCGGGCGCACAGAAGCTGATGGATATTCCGGGCACGGCGACGCTGATCGGCTCCAAAGTCGTCCTGCCGGATTTCGTGACCGCCTATACGCCACAGCTCGAAACGGCCACGGGCATGACCACCGCCAACATGCTGGCCATTCTCACCGGTATCGTGGAAGTCGGCGCGGCATTGATGATCGCTGCCAATATCGGGACAAGGGCCGGGGCCGTACTTCTGATTCTGTTTACGATTGCTACGATCTACTATTTCCATCCGTTCTGGACGATGACCGGAGCGGAGCGCGAAGCCAATATGGTCAACGCACTGAAGAATGTGTCATTGATCGGCGGCTTGCTGGTGTTTTTTGTTCTTGGTTCGTGGCGGCCTTCGGCCTATCGCTATGACGATCCTGCGGCGGAACGCCTGTAACGGTGAAGGAGCTTTGAGAATGTCACGTTATCTCCTGCGCGGGCTAATGCTGGCCGGTGTGTTGGCGATGGCCATGGCCGCAGATGCGGTGAACGATGCTCAGGCTGGCCGCTGGCCGGTAACGAAGTGGTGTGTCCGCGCCTATGACGGGCAGATGGATTGTTCGTATTTCACCTTCGAGCAATGCCAGGAGGCGGTGTCTGCGACCGGCGGCGATTGCGCGATCAACCCGCGCTTTGCCGGCTATCCTGCCGGCCCTTATCAGCCGCGGCGATATTATCGCTGACGATGCTCAGCGGCGAAGACTGATTGTCTGAAAGGAAGAGGGCGGCCAAGCGAGCCGCCCCAAGTTTGATACGCCACGCGGGAGGAACCTCGTATGCGAGTGGCGCTCAACAGCTGCCGGCCTCGCGTGACCAATAAAAAAGCGAATCGAAATTCGCAGGAATCATCGCCCGATTCTTGGGCAGCGTCACCCTTATCTTGCTACCGCACGTTGCCAGTTGAGAAATGGCAATCATGCTTCACCGCGCCGCCAACTAACTACCGTGATACCGCGTTCCGGATCGAGACTTTGGGCCATACCCGGTGCGAGGCCCGCGGTTTTCAGGAGTGTTTCCGGGGATTGCGCGGGCACACCGGGAAAAACCGGACGCCCGCTGGGCAACACCACGTCCGGCACCCGGGTGAGGTGAAAGACGTCATAACGCGGCAGAAAAGCGCCGAAGATGTCGGTACCACCGATGATGGCGATGTCGCCGCCCTGGACGCCCAGCCTGTTGAGTGCGTCGTCAACCGGGACGCCTTGCGGATTCCATAACAACGCGTTCGGATTGTCTCCGGCCGGCGCGGTCGCCGGTATTTTTCGCGTTGCGATCAGGCGGCGCCGAAGCGGCGAGGTCGGTTGTTCGGCGGAGTTGCGGCCATGCACGAGCGCCGCAGCGGCATCGAGGCCGCGCATGAAAAACTCCTGGTCTGCTTTCACAATCAGTGATGGAGGGATCACGCCGGCGATATCGGCCAGCATTCCGTCTTCCGATACGATGGCATAGCCGATGAAGCGATAAAGCATAACTTGGAACGTCCGCTCTTGTCACGAGTGAGCCATTGTGACGCCGGTGACACAAAAAGAAAATCGCCGGGCAAGCCCGGCGATTTCACCAATCTGGATTGTCGTACGACGATCAGTCGACGGTGCGCACCACGCTCGCGGTCGGACGCTGGCTCACAGTCGGAAGCTTGGCTTCCTTCTTGATCGCTTCGTCATACGCGGCGATCGTTTTCACGGTGTCTTTCGCCCGCATGTGAACAATCTTGTAGCCGTTCGCCTTGAGCTGGTTGAGCAATTCGGGGAGAGCTTCCGCGGTGACATGCTGGAAGTCGTGCATCAACACGATGCCTTTGCCGAATTTCTTCAGCTTCGCCATGATTGTATTGATGACTTGCTCAGGCTTGCGCGCTCTGAAATCGAACGAGTCGAGGTCGGTCGAGAACATCGCCACATTGCGTTCGCCAAGATAGGTCACGAGTTCCGGCGGATGCTGCAGGGCCGGGAAGCGGAAGAAGGGCGCAGCCGGTGCGCCGAGAGCGAAGCTGACGGCGCTGATGCCTTTTTCGATCTCCGCCTTGGCCTGTTCCGGTGTCATCGACTTGCGGTTGAGATTCTGATGCGACCAGGTATGCGAACCGACAGTGTGGCCGGCGTCGTAAACCTGCTTCAGGATCTCGGGGTGGTAGGTCGCGTGCTTACCGACGATGAAAAACGTCGCCTTGGTGCAATGCTCGGCCAGCGCTTTGAGCACGGCCGGCGTATTCACCGGCCAGGGGCCGTCGTCGAAGGTCAGTAGCACTTCATTGGCGCGCAGGAAGTCATGCTGCTTGAAATGTTCGAAGCCGAAACCCGGCCCGCCGGTGGTATCGATCTCGACCAGTCGCGAAATGCCGAGCGCGTTCGGATTGTCGCATTTCGCCGCAGTTCCGGCCGTCTGGGCGATCGCTGGAGCACTCAGGAGTGATGCGGACACAAAAAGAACACACGCGAAAGAGGTGCGCATGATGGAACCCCCTCAAGAAGTGGCGGAGCTTATGCTCCTTACCCACTGATTTTCCATGGAAAGCGCTTCTGCCGGCTGGAGTCAACGAATCAGCCCAATCCCGCCATGATTGTTAATGAAATATGGTTAGCTGTGACGCGGCAGACACGATTTGTTCCACAGGAATCCCCGTTTGGGACAGCTTGCGTTCGGTTCCCGATGACCCTGTCCGCGGGTGCGACCGATACGTTCAACTTCCAGTGCGGTGCCTGTTGTGACCACGGGCCCGCTTCGTCATCCCTCAATCTGATATCCGTGAACCGAGATCGCGATCCTGGGCATCGCCCTCGAGCAGGTGGGTCAGCTCATCCACCAGGCTGATGCGGTTGCCGCGAAACTGGTAATACGCGATCACCTTAAGACGAATGCGTTTACCGTTGGTCTTAATAGCCTCGGCAATATGAACACTCGCCGCAGAAACGCCATCGGTGACTATATGCTCGAACGTCACATTACTTGAAGAAATGCTCGCCTGAACTGCCTCGCTGTGTCGGAGGAAGCCAGCATAATCGAGCTGCTCGCCGTCGACACGCTGGATGTAGTCGGGCGACAGCAACTCGGAAAATTGCTCAGGCTTCGTAGCCGGGTTGGTAAACGCGGCAAAAAAGCGCCTGAGCAGGTCGTGAACTTCGCTTTCGGTCATTGCGGCTTGGGCTGTCATAGGTGTCTCTGTGGAGGGTTCATTCATTGGGACGCCTCATATCTAGCTAGTCTGGCTAGCCTGGCATATTGCGGTGAATATCCGCACAACGACGCCATATTCGCGACGGGGATCGGCCGGCTGCTGTAATCGGCGAGCTTGATGTCGCCACCGTCCAGCGTCTTGAACGAAAAACCGAAAGCTGCGGCACGGCTCACGCCCTAAGTCTTTGCGTGCCCCGATAAAAGTGGCGTAGCGAGCGCCACCAACACTGCTGCAAAGCGCGGTCGGTTCATCAGCTTCGATTATCCTTTTCCGTTGCTTATCAATGCTCTCAAAACCATCGAATGCAAATACCCGTGATCGCGCCCTCCATGAGTGCAACGGTGCGGAACGGCGAGGCCACTAAGGAGTTTGATCAGCGGGACGCTGTGGGGCTGAAAGGGACAGGGAGCATGTCAGCTTTCGGTGTATTCCAAGCGTCCTTCGACGGCGGATTGCGGCCGCAACAGCGTCGCAGGGGCCGTCTGGCAGCTATCGCGCTCACAAGCGCGGCCGTCGTCGTGATCGGCGGAGGTTTGCTGACAATCCTGCATCTGAAATCCAATCAACTCTCCGATCTGGCGAATGCCGGGCCTGATGTGCGTCCGCCTGCAATCGTGTTGAACCAGGACAAATCCTGTGCCGAGCAAAGCTGGCCGTTTATCGAGGGACGCTGCCTGATCGATACTCAATCTCTCAAACGATCCGAGCGTGGGCTATCCAGACAAGCGCTCGTGGGAAAGGAGAGATCTGGATCGCACGTGCTGGCCTCCCGCAAGAAAAGAACGAGGGTGAAATCGCCCGATGGTACAACCATCGTTACGACGCGTTCTCGATCCACGCAGACGGCCGCCAGCACGACAGGTGTGTCACCGCGCAACGAAGCGACAAGCGCACCTGTAAAGGCGACGACCGTGGCGAATGCAGCGCCGTCCGAAACGCCGCCAGCGGCAGCTCCGCCGACCGCCGCACCGGTCACCAGTCCAACGCCGCCAAAGATCAACAATACGATTACGCATCGCGCACAGGACCAGCGCCGCGAAGCGCGGCGCAAGGTGCGTATGACGCGCGAGCAGCGTGAGGCCCGTGCCGAATTGCGAGCCAGACGGGACGAGCAGCGCAGCGCCAGCCGTTGGAGCGAGAATTCTTATTCCTCATCCAATAGCGGTGGCTGGCGGCGGGGACCGTTCGATGGCGGCTTCTTCTCGATGATCCGCTGATCTTTGACGCGTTCGCCGGCCGCATCAGATGCTGCCGGCGGAGCTAGCGAATATTTAGTGGCAGTTCGGAGCGCGGTGGCCGTAACCGTAGCCGCCGCTGTAACCGGCGTAACCGTAGGCCTTGCGAGCTGGCTTCTCGATAAATTTTGGCTCAGCAAATTTCGGTGCGGGTGCCGGGACGAGCTTCGGTTCGGCCTTTGGTGCGACCTCCGGAGCGGGAGCAGGAGCAGCGTTTGGCGCGGGCGCCTCGGCCTGAGACGCCTCTTGAGCCTGTGCAGGAGCCGGCGCGGCGGCTGCTTGTGGCTGTTGAAGCTGAGCTTGCTGGCCGGGAGCCGGAAGAACCTGGATTTGCCGGCTCGGGCCCTGCTGGGCGTGAGCGGAGACGGCCATCACGGCCAGAATTGCGGCGGCGAGTGCGGATTTCGTCACAATGGTCATGGCCTGATTTCCTTGATTGGATGCGATGGCCATTGGTCGCGGCCACTTTGAGGCCGGTTCAAAGTGGAACGGCGCGAATTCGGAGAAATTTGTGGCTAGCTCGCCATAGGGATGAGCAAAACGAAACCGCCTTTCTATGATCGCATTGAGCCGCGGGTAACCAGCAGCGTCATTACAACCAGGCGAAGCCTGAACGGAGTGCGGCCTTCGACAGCTAACTAGGGATTCCTTGAACGCTCCGGGTTGCCCATGCACGTCGTCAATCGATTGCTGTGTGTGATCGCGCTGATCCTGGCTGTGGGCGGCAGTGTTGCGCTTTATGTTCACGCGCAGGACGCCATTCGCATGGAGACCATGCAGGCCTCGGTGGTGACGTCGCTGCGGGTTTGTGTTTGTCAGGGAACACCGCCCGGTCAGGCGGGGTTTTCTCGCGTACACTGCCCCTTCCGGAGAGGATCGATATGAAAACGTTATCGGTGATCGCGCTGGGTTTTGGATTGTGGCTGGCCGGCGGCAATACGGCATCCGCCGACACAAATTATCCGTGGTGCATCATCACCGGCGGTCTGAGTGAGGGCGCCTATAGCTGCGGCTATGTCAGCTTCGAGCAATGTCAGCAGACCCGTCTTGGGACCGATATGTGCGTTGTGAATCCGCTCTATAAGGCGCCGTCGGCGCCGTCATCGCGAGCGGCGCCGAAAGAGCGCGACCGCACCCGCCGCTGAAAACCGCGAGCGATCCTGTGTAAAGGCGGCCCCTTTCACCGGTCTCGACCAACACTATGTAGGGGCCGCTGTTGTTTGGGAGGCTGGGGAATGTTCGCCCGCAGTGTTGCGATGTTCGCGTTTGTGCTGTTGCCGCTTGGGTCGGCCGGAGCGGCTGAAGAGCCGGATCTGATCTTCAAGCGATCCACGGTGTTCAAATGGATCTCGCCGAACGACAAGCTTGCGACCTACGGCCTTGATGATCCTGAGGTTGAAGGTGTTGCCTGCCATTTCACCGTTCCGGAGAGGGGCGGTTTCAAGGGCTGGCTCGGCCTTGCCGAGGAAGTGTCCGATATCTCGCTGGCCTGCCGCCAGATCGGTCCGATCCGCTTCAAGGCGAAATTCGAACAGGGCGAGGATGTGTTCCGCGCCAGGCGCTCGCTCTTTTTCAAGAAGATGCAGATCGTGCGCGGCTGCGACGAGAAGCGCAACGTCCTTGTTTACATGGTCTATTCCGATCGCATCATTGAAGGATCGCCGAAAAATTCGACGTCATCGGTTCCGATCATGCCCTGGGGCACCAATGGCGATGTTGCCAAATGCGCCGACTTTGTCGAGAAATAATGGCCAGCGACGGTCTACTTCTTCTCGATGGAAATGCCGCCCGGACCGACATTGATCTGCACTCCGTCCGGCTGTTTCCTCTCCTGATAAAGGTTGTAGCCGAGGATGGCGACGATCACCGCCAAAGCGCCGATGACCAGATAGAGCAGGTTATTGCGGTTCATGATGGGGCCTCGATAGCGCCGTGAATCGGCCGCCCGGACATCTATAACCCAAACTGGCGCAACGGTTTATTCTTGCTCTGAACCGGCTTGAGGTCCCTCGCGACTGACGAAGACCCATTTGGAGTCTTCGTTATGATTCTGTCGCCGTTCCTTCGTCGCCATGTTCCCGGCATTGCCGCGGCGGTCGCATTGGCGATCGGAGCCGTTTTGTGGCTTTGGGTGACGCAGGAAACAAGCGTGACACTGAACGTATTCTTCGGAGGGCGTCAGATTGCCATTGTCATCTGCGCCGGCATCTTTCTTGGCGGATTAGCCGCTGAATTCTTCGCGCTGGTGGCATGGTCGTCGCCAGGTGAAACACCGGTTGGCAGCGCGATCATCGGCCTCATCATTGCGTTGCCGTTTTACGCCCTGATCGTGCTGCTGGGGATGGCGGCGCAGGATTGAATTGGTTGACCGCGGACAACGGAGGATTCTGCTTCGAAACCGCGATCTCACGTCTCTGCAGATACAAAAGTGCGAAACCGATGACCGGCAGGAGGATGTCGGTCCAGAAAATAACGCCGGCATTGCCGGGCGCGAAATTATGCGCCGTGATCATCTGATAGATATGGCCGCCGGCAGCGCCGAGAAGAAAGATCGACGGGCCGACGACGGCCGCGGTCCGCAGGCCGATATCGCCGCGAAAGGCGAGGAACCCGACGACCGAAAAGCCGAGACTGGCGAAACCGACCTCGGTCTGGAACGGGCTGTCGGCCCAGCCGATGAAGCGCGCGGCCATCTCGCCGAAGAACACATGCATCACGAAATTGTAGAAATAGCTGATGCCGATCGAGAACAAGAGGAAATACGCAAACAGCGCTTCGACCAGTTGTCCGCGCGTCCGCGGCGCGGGCTTTGCGGCATACGCAATCGCCGCCGCGATCAGGCCGATCATCAAGAGGGTGAGCGTGAAATTCGAAAGGGCAAACCGGATCGCTGTTTCGATCATGACCAATAAGGTTCCGCAGATGTGATCGTCTCGCCCGGCGGCAGGCCGAGCGACAGGCTTGGCAGGTGAGGCCGCCGGGCCCATATTACGGCCATGAGCGACACCCTGACAAAAACCTATCCCGTCACCCGCACCGATGCCGAATGGCGTGCGCTGCTGACGCCCGAGCAATATCACATTATGCGCCAGCACGGCACCGAACGGCCGGGAAGCTGTGCGCTGAATTATGAAAAGCGTGCCGGCACCTTTGAGTGCGCGGGCTGCGACCAGCCGCTGTTCAAGTCCGGCCGCAAATTCGAGAGCGGCACCGGCTGGCCGAGCTTCAACGATCCGGAGCCGGGCGCCGTCGAGACGACCGAAGATAGCAGCTACGGCATGGTGCGCACCGAAGTGCATTGCAGCCGTTGCGGCAGCCATCTCGGCCATGTCTTCCCGGACGGCCCGCCGCCGACTGGTCTTCGCTATTGCATCAACGGCGTTGCGATGAACTTTAAACCGGCGGCGTGATCCGCCGCGCATCGCGCGCCTTCGATCTTTCCTCATGGGCGCGGGCCCGACAGCCCGCGTCGGAGCTGGAAGCGATTGATGGGGGCGACGATGGCGCAAAACCTCGCACACGAGACGGCGCGTGAGATCGGCCGGACCTATGCCGCGCGCGGGCCATGGATCGACGACGTGACGCCGGGCGACCCCGCCGACGAGGCGCTGTTCGAAAGCCGGCCCATTCCCGCCGATGCGTGGAGTGCCTTCGAGACGTCCGCACTCTGCGAACATATGCACGGCATCCCGCATGAAGGCATCATCGGCGCGTATGAGGAATTCTGGTTCACTGCGCCGCAGCTTCCGGCGTTGATTGCGCTGCTTGAAACCGAGCTTGGCCATGCCCCGCATCAGGCCCGGGCCTGGTTGAGCGAACTGGCGAGGTTCGCGCGACGGGCGCAGGCGCGTAATGTCGGCGTCACCTTCGTTGTGAGCGGGTGAGGCTATCCTGTCAAAACGCAGCGCCGGTCTTCTGGTGTACAAGCGCGCGGGCGAGGGCTTGCAGGTTCTGCTCGTGCATCCCGGCGGGCCCTTCTGGGCGAAGAAGGATGACGGCGTCTGGTCGATCCCCAAAGGCGAATATGGTGCGGACGAGGCGCCGCTGTCGGCGGCACGGCGCGAATTTGCCGAAGAACTCGGGATCGTGCCGCGCGGCGACTGCCACGCGCTCGGCGAGGTGAAGCAGCGCGGCGGCAAGATCGTGACCGCGTTCGCGCTCGAGAGCGATCTCGAAATCAGCATCATCAAACCCGGCGCCTTCGAGATGGAATGGCCGCCGAAAAGCGGGCGGAGGCAAAGCTTTCCCGAAGTCGACCGGGTGGCGTGGTTTTCGCCTGAGGACGCGCGTGTGAAAATCCTGGAGAGCCAGCGTGACTTCATCGACCGGCTGCTGGCGCTGGTTGCGAAGAGCTGACCTGCGCCGAGGGCAATATTGCGCCTGCCGGCTTCTGCGTTACCTTTAGCCGGATGCCGACGCCGGAGGCCGCAATGCCCGACCCGATCGTCAAAACCCGCCCGAAAACCAAGACCAGGACGGCGCGGCCGCCGCTCTACAAGGTCATTTTGCTGAACGACGACTACACGCCGCGCGAATTCGTCGTGCAGGTGCTCAAGGCTGTGTTCCGCATGGGGGCCGAGCGGGCCTATGCGGTGATGATGACGGCGCATCGCCGCGGCGCCTGCGTGATCGCGGTCTACACCCGCGATGTCGCCGAGACCAAGGCGAAGGAAGCGACCGATCTCGGCAAGCAGAAGGGTTATCCGCTGTTCTTCACCACCGAGCCGGAGACCTGAGACGCACAAGGCAAGCTCGATCGCCCCTGTTCTCTGCGGCGCGGGGTACGCTTTTAGCTTGAGAAGGTGAGGGAATGATGCGCCGAAAGACGCAGGGCATTCCTATCGGTGTGCGGTAGCTTTCGCAGAGCGGTGGTCATGGGCCCTGCCTTCGCCGAGAGACGACTGTCCCGCCCATAGCGCATCGTAATTCCTGAACCGCTTCAGCAGAGGCTCCGCGCGCGTCGGCTCGAGAAAGGGAAGAACGCGTTTGAACAATCCGTTCAGGTGATCCGACACATGCCGCACATAGAGATCAATGGGATAAAGATCGAAACCGAGATGGAGCTTGGGGCCGTAGCTCAAGCCGGTCGACAGGCAGCGCTTGTAACCATTGGCGATGGCCCAGCTCATCACATCGCGGAACGCCACGAAATACAGATGCCGTTCCATCGCGACATCGTCATCGAGCCCGAGATACTCGTTACAGATGTGATCGCCGTGCGCCATGGTGAGGCTGAAGGCGACGATGCGGCCCTCGCTCCGCCAGACGAAAAAACGCGATTTGTCCGGCATGCGGGCGCCAAGCGCGCGGAAATAGTCCTTGGTCAGTTTTTCGAAATGCCGGTTCGAGCGATTGTAAACCTGCAGATAGAGCGGATAGATCTCGTCGATGATATCCGACACATCACGCAGCACGGTCATGCTGATTGGCGGGCCGGCGTCGGCGGCACGATATTTTCGCCGCAGATCCGACCGCATGCGCGCACTCAAACCGCGCCGCAGATAATCCTCGAAATCCTTGTAATCGAGTTTCAACTCCGCCATCGGCAGGCTGGGAATACGCGCGAAGCCATGATCGATGAAGAATTCAAGATCGTGGCGATAGCGGGCCGGAAACTCCTTGAGCACGATCAGCTTCGCACCCATCGCTTTCGCATGATGGGTGATGTTTTGCGCGATCAAGGCTGCATCGGCCGATGCATGGCCATTGCTCCGGTCGAGATGGGCTTCGCCTGCGGCGCAGCCGAGCATCAAAGTGCGCATCTTCAGAAAAGAAGGCCACATCCCGCGAATGAGCTCTGCGCTGGATCTCAGAATGCGTGATGAGCCTTCAAGCAGATCCTGATCGAGCAGAAAGAACGGCTGCACTGCGCAGACTTTGCCGTCATCATCGCGAAGGATGAAATAGCGGAAGTCGAAGTCCGGCATGATCGTGTCCTGCACGATCTCGTAATAGCGTTTGTCCTTTCGGGTATGGGCGAAGGCTTTTTGCCAGTGTTTGGATGTCCTGAGTTCTGCACGATTGGCAATATCGATACTGCGAGCCTGACGCCTCTCCGTCCGAGCGGCGTGCTTTCGCAAAACGTCTTTCATTCGCGTGCCGACCTCGCATTGTCACAAATCAAAAGGCGCATGCGTCAACGGACCGCGACGGCGGAGGTTCCGGGCAACGAGGAAAACAATGCTCTGCAGCGCCGGAAAAGCGCGCCATCATGATTCCGATGAACGATAACGGATATCGGTGATGCAGGCCGCGCGAGAAAGGCCTTCGCTCAGTGCCGCCGCCGCGAAGTGTGCGTCAGTTTTGTCGCGGATGCGCATCGCGCCAGGCCTGCGGGCGCTCGAAGCTGCCGCGCCACAGGCCGCGTTTGGCAATGCGCGCATCATCCTCGATCGATGCATAGGGACCGGTCTCGCCGCCGAAATTCACGGCAAGGCCCTCGCGCACCATGACGGCGCCAATGTCGTCGACACCCTTCGCCGTGCAGGTGGCGAGCGTGCGGCCGAAGCGGTCGCGGCCTTGCGATGTGCAGGCAACGTCGCCTTTCGCCGTCAACTCGGCAAGACGCCTGCGCGCCGCGCGGCCGCAGGGCCATTCGCGCCCCTGTTCGTCGCGGCAGCTCTGATGCAGCTCCGGCGCATCGATGTTGAGAATGCGGATGGTCTCAGGTCCGGTGCGCAGGGAATCGCCGTCGATCACCGTGACCGGCGAAGTCATCGCGGTGGGCTTTGGATCGATCAGCGGCCGCAGCAGCACGACTGCGCCGATGACGCCGCCGATAAACACGATGCTGACCGGAATGCCGAGCAGGCGCCGGCCACGCGGCGCAGCTTTGCGTGCAGGCGGCGGCGGATTGCGCCGGAAAGGAACGACCGAGCCCATCCGGCGAAGCTAGGCGCGGCGCGTTACTGAATGGTTGCGGCGATCAGCCCATATGTTGGCAGTTTCGCAGGGGCTGCGGAGGTGCATGTCAGGTCTGCCGGAAATACGGCTTGCTCTTAAGCTTGAGCAGCACGACCGGGCTTGCCATCAACAGCGCACCGATGACGAAGGCGAGCGAAACACCGCGCCAGCCAACGAGACCGACCGACAAGGCACGATGAAAGCAGGCGATGCCGAGCGGATAGAACAGCACGACCGCGGTGAAAACCCCCGGGGAATAGCGGCCGCGCGTGAGCAGCATCGGCAGCACATGGAAGAAGGTGGCATTGATCAGCATCAGCGCGGGATAGGCGAGGGCCAGCGCCGGCTGGCGGACGATGTTGGCGGCGACGATGCCGAGCAGAATGGCCAGCACATTGACGATGTAGAAATCCGTCCACTGCACCGGCAGCCTGATCACCGCGCGCGCCCAGTCGCGCCAGTTCAACTGGTATTCCTCGACGACGTGGAGGGCATAGGCCGCGGTGCAGAGCCAGAGCAGATCGGGGAGGATCATGGCGAGCCTTTGACAAAGGATCCAGGTCGGGACGGCTGAATCGCAGTGGCGATGCCATTATGTGCCGGCGGCGAGCAGCGTCAATTGACGCAGGCTATTTTTGACGATGGGCTTTAGGATATTCCTGCTTATGCCGTGATAAGCTTGCGTCCTTGAATGCCGTTCCTCGACGGCACCAAGTGTTCTTTTGGATTCCCCCATGTCTGACGTCATAAATGCCTTTCTCTTGGTCTATGCCGGATTGTTTCCGATCATCAATCCGGTCGGCAGCGCGCCGATCTTCCTCGGGCTGACCGCGGGCTGCACGGAGGCCGAGCGCAACACGCTGGCATGGCGTGTGGGGATCAACAGCATTTTTCTTCTGGCCGGCTCGATGTTTATCGGCTCGCATCTTCTGGTGTTTTTCGGCATTACGCTGCCGGTGGTGCGCATCGCCGGCGGGCTGGTGGTGGCGGCGTTCGGCTGGAAGCTTTTGCAAAGCGGCGTCGATTCGGACGACCAGCGTGCCGCCAAGGCGGAAAAGCAGGGGACGCCGATCGATTCATTCTACCCGCTGACCATGCCGCTGACCGTCGGTCCGGGCGGCATTTCGGTGGCGATTGCGCTCGGCAGCCAGCGGCCGTCCGGCGTTCATGACTGGGAGCAATGGGTGGCGTTGTCCGGTGCAGCGATCACCGGCATTCTCGCGATCGCGCTGACGGTGTTTGTCTGCTACCGCTCGGCCGAAAGCGTGATCGCCCTGTTGGGCCGGAGCGGCACCAACGTCGTGGTGCGGCTTTCCGCTTTCATCCTGCTTTGCATCGGCATCCAGATTTTGTGGACCGGCATCCGGGCGCTGATCGCGGCTGGGTAGATACGCATGGCCTATTATTGGGTCTGCCGTGCAAGGAATTGCAGCGACCTTTCCAAAGCGGTCTGGCCAGCGGCATTGTCGAGGTTGAACTGGTATTCGTGTGGAAGCGGCGGCTTATGATCGTCCGGATAAAACAGGCTGTCGACATAGACGCCCTGGCTCGCCACAGCCTTCGCCATCTCGCGTGATTGTGCCCTCAGCGGATCATCGTTACCGGCCGTGATGAACGTCGGAGGAAACGCCGGCGTGACATGCCTTTCCACCGAGGCCTGCGCCGATCGTGGGTCATGGATGAAATCCTTGGTGCCAAGATACGACCACAGGACTGTCCGCAGGAAGTCGCTGAAACGGCCGTCGAGATCGATTTTGGCAATGTCGTAAGCGCCGCAATAGAGCAGCACCCCGCGCAATTGGGATCGTTGTATGGTTGGCATGATGCCAATATCCGCGGCATAAGATGCAACGCTGATGATATTGGCGAGTTGTGCCGCGATCTGCGCTCCGGCCGAGTCTCCCGCCAGGAACAATGTCCCGCTGTCGATATGAAGCGACTTTGCATTCTTCGTCAGATAGCCAAGGGCCGCGTTCGCCTGTCTGACGGGTGTCGGATAGGTCGCGTCCGGTGCTAACGAATAACCGACGCCGACGGTCGTGTAGCCGCGTGCTGCGAGTATCCTGAGATAATTTGCAACGTAATTCTTGTTGCCCGAGACCCACGCGCCGCCGTGAATCCACACGATCGTTGGCAAGGTTATGTCGCTTCCCTCGATGCGCGACGGATAGAAGACATCCAGCGTCGCGTCGTCGTCGGAGGCGTCATATGGAATGTCGAGATGCGCCGACACATCTTTCGGGACATGTTTTTCAAGCGCTTGTGCCATTTTTCTCGCCTCCCAATCGAAGGGCAGGCGAACGAGCATCGCCGATGGCCAGGGGCTGAATTTGAATGCAACGTAGCAAATCGCGCTGACTGTTATGCAAGCCGCGATTACGATCCGAAGAAGCCGAAGCACGATCCGTCCATCCAAAAGAAATGCCCGTTCGTGGACGGGCGCTTCCATTGCTTCGGTTCAGTCTGGCCGCTGATCAGTTACTGGAAGCGGTATAATGTCGAGCGACATTAATTCAGAGTCATCGATCTTGTCGTGGACGATTGCCCCGGCAAGCTGCGTCGCAATTGCCGGGGCAAGTCGAGAGAGATTCGTGCGTTATCCCTTCAAGCGCGACTTCAGGATCGACCAGAGCAATGACCAGACGCTGATCGGTTTCACCTGCGATGACGAGACCGGCGCGCCGGTCATCGCGTTGTCGAGATTGGCCGCGAAGTCGGCGGCGAGGCGCTGCACGATATCCTGCACGAGACCCGCGCGATTGAATTGCGCCAGCCGGCCGCTGAGGCGCCAGGACAACGTGACCAGCAAAGTGCTGCCGGTTGCGTGCGTGTCGTCTGCGGGCAGCACGCGCCAGATCACTTCACCCTCTGCCGCAGATCCCGATCCGGTGTCGCGCCCGCGGCCGGTCATCGTGCCTTGATGCGTTGCCGCATCAAGGTGCACTTGGCCTTCGCCCTTGAAGGCGACCTTCATCGGGCCGAGCGCCATGTGCATCCGGCCCTCGATGTGCTCGCCCTCAATGGCGGTGATTTCCGCACCGGGAAGACAGCGCGCCACCTCCTGGAAATTCGCCAGTTTGGCCCAGACATCGGCGGGTGCCGATACCAGTTGCAATCGCTGCTCGATCGAGGTCCAGCCCTGCCGGGACGGCTTGCCTGCAGCGGATGTGGCGGGGGTGGATGATGGGCGCGGCGGCGCGGCGGTTTCTGTCACCGCGATCGACGACGATGTTTCGGTTCGCGCGCCGCTGGCTGCGATTGCGGCGGACGCCGCAACTGGCGTTTTGCCGGCGCAGGTTTCTTGGATCGCCTCGACAATGCCGACATAGCCGGTGCAGCGGCAGAGATTGCCGGACAGTTCTTCGCGAATGCGGGCTGCCGAGACATCGCCAAGACGGGTGACGATATCGCGCGCGGTGATCAGCATGCCCGGCGTGCAGAAGCCGCATTGCAGGCCATGATGTCTGGTGAATGCCGCCCGCAATTCATTCATCAGCGGATCGTTATCCAACCCCTCGATGGTGGTCACGGCAGAGCCGTCGGCATCGCCGACATAGCTGATGCAGGAGCGCTGCGGCTTGCCGTTGACGATGACGGTGCAGGCGCCGCAGACGCCTTGCTCGCAGCCGACATGCGCGCCGGTGAGATTCAGATCGTCTCGCAGCAGTTCCAGCAGTTGCATGCGCGGCTCGGCCTGACGCCGCACCGGCTGTCCGTTGACCGAGAGAGAGACATCGATCGTCGTCGGCATGTCAGGAACTCCGCGTGTCCGTTAGTTGCGCGAGGCTGCGCTGGACCGCTACCGTCAATTGCTGGCGATGCGCCGCATCGAGATGCGCGAGCAACTGATCGATTTCGTCGCGCACAACGGTGGCAGCCTGTTCCGCTCCGTCCTGCTTCAAGCATTCGGAGGTTTTCGGCAGAAGCAGCGGACGGCCGTTCAGCGCGCCGGCCAGAACGCGATAGGTCCCCGATCTTGCATCCGCGACGCAGGCGCCAATGGCCTTGGCGAATTCGCCGGTCTTGCGGCACACCTTGTAATAGCCCCAGCGCATGTCCGGCGAGGAACGCGGAATTTCCACCGCGCAGAGAATTTCGGTTGCATCCAGTTGCGGCGTGAAGGCGCCGAGCAGGAAACTGTCGGCGGCGATGCGGCGCGCGCCCGATTTTGCATTGTGGATGACGATGGTCGCGCCAAGCGTGGCCATCGTCGACACCCAGTCGGCGGCGGGATCGGCATGCGACAGGCTGCCGCCGATCGTGCCGCGATTGCGGACCGCGCGATAGGCGATGCCGCGCGCGACAAAGGGAAGAAAGCCGCGCGTCGGATCCTCGATCATGCCGTCTTCGATCTCGGCATGAGTCCAGGTTGCGCCAATGGACGTGATGCGGCTGTCAGTCTCGATCGCCCGCAATTGCGGGATGTGCCGGATATCGATCAGCTTGCCGGGGCGGGCGAGACGCAGATTCAGCATCGGCCCGATGGATTGGCCGCCGGCGAAAACCTTGGCGTCGCCATTGCCGGCGGCGAGCCATTCCGAAGCTTCGTCCAGCGTCCGCGCGCGAGCATAATCGAGTGCTGCGGGTTTCATGCCGCATCCTTTTCGGGGGCGCTGGGTTTGGCCGCGGCAATCGCATGCAGGATGCGTTCCGGCGTCGCCGGAATGTCGCGCAGCACGGCGTTCAACGGCGACAATGCATCGTTGATCGCGTTGACAATCGCGGCGGATGGCGCGATGGCGCCGCCTTCACCGACGCCCTTGACGCCGTGCGCCGAATAGGGCGACAGCGTTTCCATGTGATGGATGCGAAAACGCGGCAATTCGGTCGGGCCGGGCAGCAGATAATCGATCAAGGTCGATGCCAGCGGCTGGCCGTTATCGTCATAGGGGCTTTCCTCGAACAGCGCGGTGCCGACGCCTTGCGCGGCGCCGCCGAAGGTCTGCCCTTCGACGACCATCGGGTTCACCATGCGTCCACAATCCTCGACGATGGCGTAATCCAGAATTTCGACAAGCCCGGTCTGCGCATCAACAGCGACATAGGCCGCGTGGCTGGCATAAGAGAACACGCCGTTGTCGGTTTCTGGCTTGTAGGCAGCGGTGGCTTCAAGGCCGGAGCGGTCGACATTGTCGGGCAATTCATCGGGCCGGATATACCAGGCGCGGCCGACGTCGGCGTAGGAAACGCTCGCCGCGCCGGCGAAGATGCGGCCTTCGCGGAAGGTGACGTCGTCGGCCTTGACCTGCAGCAGATGCGCGGCGATGGCCTTGATCCGCACGGCGACCATATCGGCCGCGCGCGAGACGGCGCCGCCGGTCATCACAATGCCGCGCGAGGCATAAGCGCCGGTGGAGAAGGGGGTGTTTGCGGTATCGCCGAGCGTGACGCGAATGTCCTTCAACGGCACGCGCGTCATCTCGTGTGCCACTTGCGCCAGTGTTGTTTCGAGGCCCTGTCCGATCGTGTGAATGCCAGCCTTCACCTCGAGCGCGCCATCGGGCGTGAGCTTGACATGCGCCTGATCGAAGCCGGGCACGAGCGGCAGCCCCCAGGCGGCGAAGACTTTCGTTCCATGCGCCGATTGTTCGGTATAGGTCGCAAAGCCGATGCCGAGATAGCGGCCTTTCTCGTCCCGCGCCGGCAGTTTGCGCCGCGCATCGAAGTCGATCATGCGCTTCACTTCCAGAAGGGAAGCCGGATAGTCGCCGCTGTCGTAGTGCTTGTTGGTGATGTTGGTGTAGGGCATCGCCGCCGCTGCCACCAGATTCTCCATGCGGACCTCCCACGCCTCGCGTCCGACGGCCTTGGCGATGGCATCGATCGTCAGTTCGATGGCGAAGCAGACACCGGGACGCGCGACGCCGCGGTAAGGTGCGAAGGGCGGCTTGTTGGTCGCAACCGAATAGGTCTTGCAGCGATAGGATTTAAGATCATAAGGGCCGGGCAGATTGCCGCCGGCCTGCGCGGCTTCAAGGCAAGCCGAGAACGGCCACACGGAATAGGCGCCGCAATCGACCGCCACTTCCGCATCAAGGCCGAGCAGGCGCCCGCGCTCATCCGCATAAGCCTTGAGCTTGTATTCGTGCTGTCGCGCATTGGCGCCCGCCGTCAGATGTTCGCGGCGGTCCTCGATCCAGCGGAACGGCTGCTTCTGCGTCAATGCAAGCCAGGCAACTGCAATCTCTTCCGGCATCAACATGCATTTATAGCCGAAGCCGCCGCCGACATCGGGCGGCGCCACCCGCACGATCGCTTGCGGAATGCCGAGGCATTCGGCGAGACCGATGCGGATCAGATGCGGCACCTGCGTCGATGTATGCACGACAAGCTGGCCAGCGCGGTGATCCCACCACACCACGAGGCCCTTGCCCTCCATCGGGTGCATCACCTGACGGGCGGTCGACAAGTCGAGCTCGACGGCGACGGGCGCGGTCTTGGCGACACTGTCCATGCCGCGATCGAAACTGGTTTCGAGGAAGAGATTGTCGCCCCATTCGCGATGCAGGAGCGCCGCATCGCGCTGGCGGCCGGCGGTGCTGGAGGCAATGACCGGCAGTTCGTCGTAATCGACGTCGACCAGCTCGCAGAGATCTTCGGCGGCTGCGCGGTTGCTCGCCACGCACATCGCAACCAGTTCTCCGACAAAGCGGACACGTCCGGTTGCGAGTGCGGGATAGTCCGAGACTTTATAGCCGGGAATGGATGAGCGTGTGGTGATCGGCAAGACGCCGGCAAGGTCGCCGTGGAAGAAGACACTGTCTTCATAGCCTTGCGGCTTGCTCTGCCGGGTGATCAGCGCATGCGCGACCGGACTGCGGAGGAAGGCGACCTCGCGCATGCCCGGCAAACGAATGTCACCGGTAAACTGACCGCGGCCATGCAAGTGCCGATCATCTTCCTTTCGCGGGACGCGTGCGCCGATGCCTTCGCCATCATTATCGTGTGTCATCTGCTTTGCGCTCTTGAACGGGTCGATAGCTTACCTCACGAACGGGCGTCGAGAAGTGGCCAGGGATGCTGCTGCTCATAGAAAGCGACGGCCGACAGCAATCTTTCTTCCGCATACCAGGGGGCGACGAGCTGGAAGGCCAGCGGAACGCCGCTGTCCGACAATCCGGCCGGCACGCTGATGGCGGGATGTCCGCTCAGGTCGAAAAGATTGAGATAGGGCGTCCATTCGCGCCGCATGTCGCCGACCACCTCGCCGTCGATGCTGATCGGGTCGAGCGGCTTGTGCAGCGCATCCAGCGGTTCGCGGCTCATTACCGGCGTCAGAAGGAAGTCGAAGCCTTCAAACAGTTTCTGCACATGCCGGAAAATGGCGGTGCGGCGATTGAGAGCGCCCTGGAGATCCTGACCGGAATAAGACAGGCCGATGCGCACGCCTTCGGTCAGGCTTGGCTCGATCTTGCTCTCGACCTCGTCGATGGTCTTGCCCAGCCGCGCCGCCCAGTTCGATTGCTGCAGGATGCGCCAGGTCGGCTCGGGGTTGTCGATCGTCCAGTCGATCTCCGCGACGGAAGCGCCGAAGTCTTCAAAGGACTTGGCCACGCGCCGTATCGTGTCCGTCATCGTGCGGCTGATGCGGGCGTTGCCGACCTGCATGAGCAGGCCGATGCGTTTGCCCGCAAGATTTCCGGCCTGGGCGTTGATGCGCGAGGTGTCGATCGGCGGCACGGCGAGCGAATGCGGATCGCTCGATGCTGGTCCCGCCATCGCCTCAAGGGCGAGCGCCATGTCCGCGACGTTGCGGGTGATAGCGCCGAGATGAATGAAATTGGCAAAGCCTTCCGGCACGAGATCATGCGGGATGCGGCCGAGGGTCGGCTTCAATCCGAGAACGCCGGTGCAGGCCGCCGGCAAGCGTGTCGATGCGCCGGCGTCGGTGGTCAGTGCCATGCGAACGAGGCCCGCGGCGACGGAGACGCCGCCGCCGCAGCTCGATCCGCCGCATGTTATGTCGGCATTCCAGGGATTGACGGTCAGGCCGGTGTGGGGCGAGGAGCCCATCATGGTGTGCGCGAATTCTGTCGTCGTGCTCTTGCCGATGATGACGGCACCGGCGGCGCGGAGACGCGCGACGGCGACCGTATCGGCCGCGGCAGGCGCTGCATCCTGCATCAGCCGCGATCCCCAATGGGTCGGCAGACCGCCGACATTGAGAATGTCCTTCACGCTGATCGGAATGCCGGCGAGTTTTCCCGATTGTTCGCCCGCGTCAAGTTTGCGCGCAGTCGCGAGTGCACCGTCGCGATCAATGCGGGCAAAAGCATTGAGCTCCGACTGGCTGCGCTCGCAGCGGTCCAGCGTATCGGCGATCGTTTCCTCGATGCTGCCTGCTTTCGCCCGATCGTTCATCTGCGTGCGTGTCAGGGCCATTCTGGTTTCTTGTCCGTCCAATAATGCGATGTATACTGACTATAAAGAAGGGCCTGTCAAGGCAACGGCGCAGGGGGGGCGTTATTTGAAACTCAAGGCCGGAGCGTCGTTCTCGCCGCTGTCGGTCTTCGGAAGTTCGATGCGGATCGTCGATGGATCCACGTTCGCGCGTTTATCGAGCCAGTAGGTGACGCTGCCGGGCCAGACGATTACGATCGCAACCAACACGAGTTGCAACCCGACCCAGGGTACGGCGCCAAGATAGATATCGCGCGTCAACACTTCTTTCGGAGCAATGCCCCGCAGATAGAAAAGCGCGAAGCCGAACGGCGGATGCATGAAGCTCGTCTGCATGTTGACGCAAAGCAGAACGCCGAACCAGATGAGATCGATGCCGAGCTTGTCGGCCACCGGCGCCAGCAGCGGAACGATGATGAAGGCGATCTCGAAGAAGTCGAGGAAGAAGGCGAGAAAGAACACGAAGACATTGACGAAGATCAGGAAGCCGGTCTGTCCGCCGGGTACGTGGCTGAGCAGATGCTCGATCCAGCGTGAGCCGTCCACACCCTGAAAGACGAGGCTGAACACGGTGCAGCCGATCAGGATGAAGATCACCATCGAGGTGATGCGCATGGTGTTCTGCAGGGCCTGATTGATCAACGCGAAGGTCAAACGGCGGTTGAGCGCAGCAAGAATGGCGGCGCCGACGGCACCCATCGCGCCGGCTTCGGTCGGGGTGGCGAGCCCCATGAAGATCGTCCCGACCACAATGAAGATCAGGATAATGGAGGGCACCATGCCCCAAAGAACGCGCCGGATCAGCGGCCAGCCTCGCTGTTTACGAGCTTCCTTCGGCAGTGGCGGCACGCGATGCGGCGCAATCAGCGCCACGACGGTGACAAAGGCAAGGAACAGCAGCACCTGAAGAATCGCTGGGCCGATCGCGCCGGCATACATGTCGCCAACAGAGCGGCCGAGCTGATCGGCCAAAATGATGAGGACGAGTGAGGGCGGAATGATCTGTGTGATCGTGCCCGATGCGGCGATCACGCCGGTTGCAATGCGCATGTCGTAGCCGTAGCGTATCATGATCGGCAGCGAGATCATGCCCATCGCAATAACCGACGCGGCGACGGTGCCGGTGATGGCGCCGAGAATGGCCCCCACAATAACCACGGCATAAGCGAGGCCTCCCGGAACGCCGCCGAAGAGCTGGCCCGTTCCCTCCAGAAGGTCTTCTGCCAGGCCGCTGCGTTCGAGGATCGCGCCCATCAGCGTGAAGAACGGAATCGCCAGCAGCAGATCGTTCGACAGAATGCCGAACACGCGCAGCGGCAGATTGCCGAGATAGACCTCCGGAAAGAAGCCGAGATGGACCGACAGGAAGCCGAAGAACAGCCCGACCGCGGCAAGCGAGAAAGCAACCGGAAAGCCGATCAAAAGGAACACGACGATGCCGCCGAACATGAGCGGCGGCATATGCTCTACAGTCAACATCGGGCGGTATCTTTCACGAGATCGGCAGGTACAGGGGAAATGATCATTGGTCCGGTCGTTGATAATCGGTCACGACTTCGGTTTGCGGATCCATGCCCCGCAACAGCGCGATGCGTTTGATGATTTCCGAAAAGCCCTGCAACGTGAGCAGCAGAAAGCCGAGGGGCAGGATCAGCTTCACTGGCCATCGCAGCAGCCCGCCGGCATTCGAGGAGGCTTCGTCCGACAACCAGCTGGTGACGAAGAATGGCCAGGTCATCCAGGTCAGCAGGATGGTGGTCGGCAGCAGAAAGAAGGTCATGCCGAACAGGTCGACATACAGACGCGTGCGGGTGCTGTAGGTGCTGTACAGCAGATCGACGCGGACATGCCCGTTGCGGAACAGCGTGTAGCTGGCGCCGAGCATGACCATGCCCGCCAGAAGATACCATTGCGCTTCCAGCCAGGCGTTCGAGCTGTTGCTCAGACTGTAGCGGATCACGGCATTGGCGGCGCTGATGAGACAGGCCGCTGCCACCATCCAGTCCGCAATCTTGCCGAAGGCCGCACTCAAGGCATCAATGCCGCGGCTCAAGGCCATCAAAGCACGCATCAATCCATCCTTTGTTGCAGATCGATCTCGTGGGGAGGATTTGACATTCGCTGCCCTGTTCACCGCAGGCTCGCAAAGCGAATGGCGTATCGATCTGCAAATGAAGATGTGCCGGGCGATTTGGATCGCCCGGCACGGGTCGCGCAATCAGATGCGCAGGTTCATTTGGATGGCGGGATATCGTGGGAGAAGCGATAGGCGTCGAGGCTTTGCTCGGCCACCCGGAACCACGGATTGGAGCTTTCGAGGAAACGCTTCCAGGGGCCGTAGATCGTCTTGAAGTCGGCGTCCTTGGCTGACAACTCGTCGAAGGTCTCGAAGCTGGCCTGGTAGCAGGCGTCGAGCACCGGGCGCGGGAAGAGACGCAGTTGCGTGCCTTCGCCGATCATGCGCCGCAGCGCATCCGGATTACGCGCATCGTATTTCGCGAGCATCATCATCATTTGTTCGTTGCACGCGGTCTCGAAGGCGATCTTGAAATGCTCGGGCAGCGCATTCCACGCCGGCAGGCTGACCGGCGCGGTAATGCCGGCGCTGCCTTCCCACCAGCCGGGGGCGTAATAGAATTTCGCCACCTTGTTCAAACCGAGCTTGGCATCGTCATATGGTCCGATCCATTCCGACGCGTCGATCGTGCCGCGCTCCAGGGCGGAATAGATATCGGACGGCGGCAATTGCTGCGGCACGGCGCCGAGCTTGCGCAGGATCACACCGCCCAGACCGCCGATGCGAATCTTCAGGCCCTGAAGGTCCTGCACGGAGTTGATTTCCTTGCGGTAGAAGCCGCCCATCTGAGTGCCGACATTGCCGCACGGGAAGGGGATGACATTGGTCTTTTTGTAGAAGTCGCGAATGAGCGGCAATCCGCCGCCTTCAAAGAGCCACGCTGCCTGTTGCCGCGCATTCAGCCCAAACGGCAAGCCGGCGTCGAAGGCGTAGGTCGGGCTCTTGCCGATATAATTGGCGGACAATACGTGCCCGCACTCGATCGTGCCGTTCTGGACGGCGTCGAGAACCTGCAGCGGCGGAACGATTTCGCCACCGGCGAAGCAGCGGATGTCAAAGCGGCCTTCGGTCAATTGACCGACGCGCTTGCAAAGCTCTTCTGCCGATCCATGGATCGTGTCGAGGCTTTTCGGCCAGCCCGTCGCCATACGCCAACGGACAGTCGGCTGCGTCTGTGCAATGGCCGGTGCAGCGAGCGTAGCAGTTGCAGCGGTCCCGCCCGCCAATCCCTTTAATAGCTTACGACGATTCATAGTTCCCATCCCCTTCTTCTTCACTGGAAAAATACGACGGCTGACAAATGCATTGCGGCCGCGACCATCGCGCCATCGGAATCGCTTTCATGTCTGCCAAGAACCATGTTCGTCGTGCCGTGTGCGGTCATGTCTGAACCATATTACTCAGTATATATCCTATTTGAACGATGCAAAAGCTGCACCACTTCAGGGCGTCTACCGGCGTCAGGGCATCTTCGATATGGGCGATCGGTCGACTGCGGCAAAAACTGCAGGATTCCGCAGATATATTAGAATGGATCTGGTGTAGTCCCGGCGATGTCCGATGAAACGAACCGGGCGATTGCGGCGCCGATCGATTGCGGACATTCGCTGACTCGCTATATTATGCAGCGTGCTGCTTATTTTCTTTGCGGGCCCAGGGCTGATGAACTCCGTCATAGGGAAAGCCTGCAATCGGTCACGCGCGGAGATGGAGCCGTGACGAGTTTATGGGATCTTCCAAAACGAAGGAGATGCGAGTGAAAGCGGACGGTGATAGAGAGCGGCCGGAGAAGTCGCAGGGAGATTTTTGACGTTGGCCAAATCCAAGAAAAGCAAGAAGACCACCCCAGTCCGGACCAAGAAAGCCGCGCCAGCCCGCAAAAAGAGCGTCGAGCACCGGTCTCTCTATGCCAGCATGCCGCTGTGGGCCCGTCCCGGATTCCTGATCCGCCGGCTGCATCAAATCAATTACGCGCTGTTCTTCGAGGAATGCGCCGGCTTCGACATCACCCCGGTCCAATACTCGCTGCTGACGACGCTCAGTCTCAATCCCGATACCGATCAGCACACGCTCGGGCGCGAGGTCGGCATCGATCGCACCAATGTCGCCGATGTTCTTCGCCGCCTGGAGCAGCGGGGTCTGTTGACGCGCCGCAGAGGCGAGGTGGACCGCAGAGCTGTGCTCGCTCGTCTGACGCCAGCGGGCGAGAAAGTCACCCGCGAAATGTTCAAGGCGATGCAGCGCGCGCAGGCCCGTTTGCTCGAGCCGTTGCCGCCGAAGGAGCGGGCAGCATTGATGGCGGGACTGTTGCGGCTTGTGGACGCCAACAACCATCTGGGCCGGACAGTGTTTCAGCCGAGCTGAGGCCGCTCGCCTGGTGCGAGCGGGACCTGTATCTGTCGGGGTTTGTCCGCAGATCATGTGGCCTCAAACCGGCAAACAGAGCGCGTTCGGAACCAGCAGGTTATCGTAGACGCAGCGGCGTTCGGCGAGCTTGAGCACGCCGTTCTCGCGGCGGAAGACATCGTGATAGGCGCCGACCTGATGCAGTGTTGCGTCGGGGCGATCGAAAAGCACCTGCAGCACGACATAGTTCGCGCGCGCCTTGACGATGCCGTCCTGTTCCTCGCTCAGCACATCGAGATTTCCGATGATGTGCCGCAGGTAGCGCGGCGCGAACATCGCCGTTTCGCTCAATGCGAAAGCGCGATCATGGATCATCGGCTTGCCTTCGCAATAGATCAGGCCGACCGGCATGTTGTGGTCGAAATTCTCGCGCGAAAGGACGACGTAGAGCGCGTCGTCGGTGAACATGTCCGTCCAGTCGGAGAGGCGCTGCTCATCCAGCGCCGCCGCATAGCGGACGTTGAAGGTTTCGATCTCGTGCCGCAGCAGAACGGCTTCAAGACGGGGATCCATGAGCGGAGCGGGCGATGGGGTGCGCTTGACGGCGAGATCCATGACCTAGAGTCCCATTTCCGCACGCCAGTGTTTGTACATGGCGCGGATGGCCGATTCCGAAATCAGGTTGTCGGCGGTGCCGGCTTCGACCGCGGGATCGAGCTTCACGAGATGTTCGCCATGCGGCACGCCCAGCATGCCATCCTGGACGAACTTGATCGCTTCGTTGTCTTCCAGGCCGAGGAAGCCTGCGGGACCCATGAGATTGCCTTGCCGCAGGCGATGCCGTGTCATCTCTTCGGTATCGCCTTCATAGCCAAACATGGTCCATTTCATGATGAATTCATGCGGGCCGGTGGGGACGATCTGCCGGATGCCGAGCGTGTTCATCTCGCGCTGGATGATCAGATTGGGCCAGATCGTCGCCATGGTCACCGACCACGGGCTGTCGAACTCGTCGACGAAATCCATGAAGCGCGGATCGGCCAACGTCATGCCTTCCTTGTAGGCGCGCATTTCCTTCTTGGCGTCGCTGGACACAGCTTTGCCGTCCGACTTGGCCGACGCCATCACGCCGTGACGCCCGCTCGGATCGGCGAGCATCAGCGATTTGTTGCCGGCCACCAAAAGACCGAATGTCACCAGGAAGGTGTGCAGCAGCGTTGCGTGATACGGGTCTTTCAGGTTCTCGTGATAGAGCTTCCAATTGCCCGGCAGCGAGTGGCGGTAATGACCGAGGACCTTCAGGCGGCGTCCGTCGAAGGTCGCTTCGAACTCGCGCAGGATCTCCGGGGAGAGATAGTCGGCGAGCGGCTCCATGTCCTCGCAATAGGATGCAAACACAACGCCGCGGTGTGTGGTGACTTTGAGACGGCGCAGGCCATGGTCTGCATTCTTGAAGTCGGCCGGCATGCCGCCTTTGCCGCCAACGCCCCGCCGGAACGGAACGCCCGCAAGATTGCCCTTCAGGTCGTAGGACCATTGATGATAGGGGCAGACGAACTCCTTGGCATTGCCGGACAGCTCGCGGCAGAACTCAGCTGCGCGATGGGCACAGCGGTTCTCGAAGACATTGATCGATCCATCTTCGGCGCGCGCGACCACGACCGGCGTCGGCCCGACATTCGAGCGGATATAGTCGCCGGCATTCGGCACTTCGGCTTCCAGCGCGACATAATTCCACGTGCGGCCATGGAAGATCTTCTCGACCTCGCGCTCATAAATGGTCTGATCGGTATAGACCCAATCGGGAATGCGCGTCAGGCCGTCGGCCGGCCAGATATAGCGCTTGGTGAGCGACAGGCTCGGATGGGCATTCATGAGGCTAGCCTCCGTCGTTGTGTCGGCGTCCTCCCGCTCGTCGGACAGGAGAGGGCCGTGGACCGCTGGGTCGTATAGGGTTGCGGCGTCGAGTTCGGCCCGCGCAGCCCGGATGGCCTGCGGGTCGGAGAAAGCAACAACACTGGTCAGCACGCCGGTCGCGCGATCGAAGGTGCGATAGATCGCGCCGGGCGCCGCTTGGGCTGAACCTGCAAACGCCACGCCATCTTGCGGGCCAGTCACGCCCAGCATCTGAATGTTGCAGCCGAACTGGTCGGTCCAGAACCATGGCCGCTTTTGCGCAGCCGGCGCCTTGTTTCCGGCCATGGAGCGGCCTGCTGCCGCGCCTTGTTCTTCGGCATTCTGCCAGCTTTCGAGCGATATCCGACGGCCGGCGATGGCATCGTGATATAAGGCGCAATCGCCCGCCGCCCAGATTCCCGGCACGGAAGTGCGCCCCTGCGCATCCACAGCGATGCCGCCTGTCGTGGTTGCGCAGCCGGCCTGCAAAGCCAGGCTCAGCATGGGCTGCATGCCGATGCCAACAAGCACCGCATCGACTTCGACCACATCCTCACCGGTGATGACGCCGAGGCGTGTGCCGCGCTTGGTGATGGCGGTGACGGTGGCGTTGCGGCGCACATCGACGCCATGACGCCGCGCGAGATCGCGGAAGGCGCCGCCGATGGCCGCGGGCATGATCCGCGCCATGATCTCCGGCTCGCGCTCGAGCAGCGTGACGGCAACGCCACGCGTGATCGCTGCCGATGCGAGCTCCAGCCCGATGAAGCCGCCGCCGACGACGGCAACATGATGTGCGCCGTCAAGGGCCGCTGCAATCGCCAGCGAATCCTCGATCGTCCGCAGATAATGGACGCCGGCGAGATCGGCGCCGGGAATGCTCAGACGCCGGGGCTCTCCGCCGGTGGCGATCAGCAACGCGTCGTAGGCCAGCACACCGCCATCATCGAGCGTGATCTGCCGCTGCGCCGGATCGACCGACGTCGCCGCAATGCCAAGATGCAGATGCACGCCGTGCTGCGCTGCATCCGCCTCGCTGAGCCGTACGCCGGATGCAGCGTCCGCCTGGCCGAGCAACAGCTCCTTCGACAGCGGCGGCCTTTCATAGGGAAGATGCGGTTCGGCGCCGACGAGATCGATGCTGCCGTTGAAACCCTCGGCGCGCATCGCGCGAATGGCCGCCGCCGCAGCCTGACCGGCGCCGACAATCACCACGCGATTGGTGTTGTCCGACCGATTTGTGTTTTCCGAGGCCGCCGGTTCGGGCGTAACATGCTTGAGCGGTGAGGCGGCCCCCGGCTGATCGACATCGACGAGGATGTCGTTGCCGTCGACACGCACAGCGAATGTCCGCAAGTCTTCGGTGACGGGCGAACACAATGCCTTTCCACTGCGAATATCGAACTGCCCCTGATGCAGCGGACATTCGATCTTGCCGTCTTCGATCCAGCCTTCGGACAGAAGGGCGAGGGCGTGTGTGCAAATTCCGTGCGTCGCGTAGATTTTGCCGTCGAGATTGTAGAGCGCGATGTGAACGCCATCGACTTCCACGCCAAGGGTTTTGCCCTCGGGGACCTCGTTCAACGAAGCCGCTATCGTCCATGCCATCTGCGGCATCTCTCACACTGGAAATTATAATCAGTATAACATCATTTTTCCGTCACACAACTGCAGACGAACCGTTGCGCATCGCAAAAGCGCGCGATATCGACGCTATTGCTAAAGAAAAATACTCAGTGTACCATCATATATTCCACGGAACGGGAGACTCGCATGGCGCAGGAGCCGATCGCCACCAAGGGCAATTATCTTCACATTTACGACTTCAAAGTCATGCCTGGGCATGAGGAAGAATTCATCAGGCTGTTCGAGGAGTTTGACTATTCGGACGGCAATCCGATGCATAAATCATCGGCGCAGGTGAAGGACGGCGTGCTTTGCCGCGACACCGAAGATCCGCAGCGTTTCTTCCTGATCGCCGAGTGGAGTGACATCGAGGAGCACGCCAAGATCCGCAAGATTCTCGCCAACGAGATCAAGCCGGAATTCATCAAGTATATCGAAGGCGGGAAATTCATCCCGAAATATGTCGAGGTGGTCTCCTCGACACCGGACGAGATCCTGCAGAAGGCGGCAGAGTGACGTGACATGTCACGTCAGCTCTACACGTTCTTCCGCTCCTCGACCTCGTTCCGTCTGAGGATTGCGCTGGCTTACAAGCGGCTCGATTACGAGCCGCATTATGTCAGCCTGCCGAAGATGGAGCACCGGGTCCCGTCGTATCGGGACATCAACCCGCAGGGATTGGTGCCGCTCCTCGTCGAGGGCGGCCGGTCGCTGATCCAGTCGATGGCGATCATCGAGTATCTCGATGAGGTCTATCCCGATCCGCCGTTGATGCCGAAGGATCCGGCCGGGCGGGCCTATGTGCGGGCGGTGTCGCAAATCATCGGTTGTGAAATTCATCCGCTCAACAATGTGCGGGTGCTGAAGCATCTGAAGGCGCAATTCGGCGCCGACGAAGCGGCCACCAATGCCTGGTATGAGCACTGGATCGCCGAAGGGTTGTCGGGCCTTGAGGGTTACCTCGCGCGCGAGGGGATGTCCGGCGATTTCTGTTACGGCAATACGGTGACAATGGCGGATATCTGCCTCGTGCCGCAAATTTTCAACGCGCGGCGGTTCAATTGTTCGCTGGACGCTTATCCGAAGCTGTTGGCGATCACCGATCGCTGCATGACGCTCGATGCCTTCCGAACGACCGAACCAAGCACGCAGGCCGACGCGTTCTGAAACAGCGCGTGCGGCCTGAATGTTGCGAGCGACGTAAATTGCGTCTGGGGCGCTTCGACGCCACGCTTGTTTGTGCGGCGCTTTGGCAAATGATCAGTACATAATCATATCTTGCGGAAGTGAGGGGGCGTGGTATCCTTTTTCCGGAAGCAGCAGTAATGCCGGGCAAATGTGAGGGGTGTGCACATGTTTGGATTTCGGTTGTTGACTGCGATTGCAGTTCTTTCTGCTGGTGTACTGACGAATCAGCCGGCGTCGGCCGCCGATCGTCTGGCCGTCCGGCTCGACTGGACGCCGTGGGGATCGCAAGCGCCCTTCCATCTGGCAGCGAAGAAGGGATTGTTCGCAAAATACGATCTCGATGTCGTGCTGGAAGACGGTAACGGATCCGTCGCCACCGTTCAGATCGTCGGCAATGGCGAATACGATGTCGGCCATGCCTCGCTCGCGCCGATGGTTATCGCCCGCTCCAAGGGATTGCCGGTCAAGGCGATTGCCGGTTTCATCAAGCAGAACGATATCGGCCTGCTGGTGCCGAAAGACAGCGGCATCGCGGGGCCGGCCGATCTCAAGGGCAAGAAGATTGCCTTTACGGCCGGCTCGCTGGAAGCGCCGTTCATTGATCGCTTTCTCGCCGCCGGCAAGCTGACACGAGGCGATGTCGATCTGATCAGCGTCGACGCGGCCGGGAAGGCGGGGCTGTACATGGCGGGACGCTCCGATGCTGCGTTTTCGTCGGCGCCATTCTTTCTGGCCGTGGTCGCAAGCCAGCGGCCCTCGAATGCCATCCGCTTCGCCGATCAGGGCCTCAATTTTCCAAGCTTCGGATTGATGGCGACGGAAAAGTCGATCGCGTCGAAACGCGAGGCGCTGAAACGCTTTGCCAGCGTCGTCTCCGGGACCTGGGCCTATATCTTCGACGGGCATCAGGATGAAGCGGTGCAGGCGATCATCGCGGCGCGGCCGCAGGCCAAGCTTAATCCCGCCGTGCTGCGCCAGCAAATCGATACGCTGAAGGATTACACCGTGACCGAGGCGACCAAGTCGCTGCCCTTCGGCACGATGGCGGCCTCCGACTGGAAACGGGCGGTGGAGGTTCTGGTGGAAGGTGGACTGGTCGACAAAAGCCTGGATTCGAATTCGACATTCACGAACGAATTGATCGACGCTGCGATCGTTGCCGATGTCGCCAGCGGCAAGCATTGATCACGTCCGTTGACGAAGCCGATGATCGCGGCGTCTGACGTCGTCAAACGTTTCGGCGGTGCCGATGGCGTCACCGCATTGCAAGGCATTTCGCTCGACATTGCCGAAGGTGAATTTATTAGCCTGGTCGGGCCGAGCGGATGCGGCAAGAGCACATTCCTTCGTTGTCTCGCCGGCCTCGAAGTACCGACGAGCGGCAGCCTTCAACTCGATGGCGCGCCGATCAAGGGGCCGCCGGAGCGTCTTGGCATGGCGTTTCAGCGCGATGCGCTGCTGGAATGGTTCGACGTCCTCGAGAATGTTCTGCTGCCTGCCGATTTCGGCGGCTATGGCAAGAAGAAATACGAAGCCCGCGCGCGCGAATTGCTGCGGATGGTCGGATTGGACGCGTTCACCGGCGCCTATCCGCAAGCGTTATCCGGCGGCATGCGCCAGCGCGTCGCCATCTGCCGCTCGCTGCTGCTGGATCCACGCCTGCTGCTGATGGATGAGCCGTTCGGAGCACTGGATGCGCTGACGCGTGATCAGATCAATGTCGATCTGCGCCGGCTATGGACCAGGCACCGGATGACGGTCGTGTTCGTTACGCACAGCATCACCGAGGCGGTGTTTCTCTCGACCCGCGTGGTCGTGTTCACGCCGCGGCCGGGCCGCATCGTCGAGGACATTGCCATCGATCTTCCGGCCGAACGCAAACTGGCGATACGGGAAAGCGCAGAATTCGGCGCTTATACCAGCCGCATCCGGGGCCTGTTCGAACAGATGGGCCTGATCCATGATTAGTGCTC
This sequence comes from Pseudorhodoplanes sinuspersici, assembly GCF_002119765.1. Classification (NCBI taxonomy): domain Bacteria; kingdom Pseudomonadati; phylum Pseudomonadota; class Alphaproteobacteria; order Hyphomicrobiales; genus Pseudorhodoplanes; species Pseudorhodoplanes sinuspersici. Next base: position 5,223,838 of record NZ_CP021112.1, on the reverse strand, counting down.
TGGCCAAAGCCGCGCGCCGCAGCGCCATGCCGCTCCTCGGCGCGGTGATCTTTCTCCTCGTGTGGGAGGCGGGCGTTCGCCTGTTCGGCGTGCGGCCGATCCTGTTGCCGGCGCCCTCGCTGATTGGCGAAGAACTGATCGCTTCGCCGGTCTGGTTCGCGGAGCAGACGGCGTATACACTTGGCATCACGCTGGCGGGCTTTGCCGTCGCCACCGTGTTCGGCGTCCTTTTCGCCATTCTCATCGTTGAGTGGAAGGTGCTGGACCGGTTGCTGTTTCCGCTGTTTGTCGCGCTCAACAGCGTGCCGAAGGTGGCGCTGGCACCGCTATTCCTGATCTGGTTCGGCACCGGGGCGGAACCGAAAATCGCCATCGCCTTTCTGATCGCGGTCTTCGCCGTGGTGATCGATACCGCGCTCGGTCTGCAATCGGTGCCGCCGGACACCATCGATCTGGCGCGCACGCTGCGCGGATCGCGCCTGAAAGTGCTGCTGCGGATCAAGCTCTATTGCGCGCTGCCGCATCTGTTTGCCGGGCTCAAGGTGGCGATGTCGCTGGCGCTGGTCGGTGCCATTGTCGGCGAGTTCGTCTCCTCGCAGCGTGGTCTTGGCTATGTGATCCTCACGGCGCAGGGGACCTTCGACACGCCGCGCGTCTTTGCCGCGATCGCCATTCTCGCGGTGCTGGGTGTCGCCCTGATAGCGCTGATCGGAGCGATCGAGCGCATTGCGTTGCCCTGGCATCACGCAACGTCGCGCCGGGCGGAATGAGGCCGGCGCCCGGAGCAGGGCAAGCGCGGAGCCTGTAAAGGCCCCGCTGATCCGTCTCACATCGGCTCGACGCCGGCGTTCTTGATGATGTCGCGCTGCTTGATCGTTTCGGAGGCGATGAACTTCTTGAGGTGCTCGGGCCCGGGCGAGGATGGCTCGGCACCTTGTTCGGTGAGGCGCTTGCGCACCTCCGGGTCCTTCAAGGCTTCCGACATGGCCGCATACAGTTTGTCGACGATCGGCTTCGGCATGCCGGCCGGGCCGAGCAAGGCAAACCATGCGCCGGTCTGATAGCCTTTCAGGCCCGCTTCTTCCGCTGTCGGAACATCCGGCAACGCGGTCATGCGCTTGTCGCTGGTGACAGCCAGCGGCCGTGCGTCGCCGGATTGCAGCAGCGCCGACACATTCGGCAGAAGCTGGAAGCCGATCGGCACCTGACCGGCGATGAAATCCGGCGTGTATTGCGCGATGTTGCGATAGGGCACGTGCACCAGTTCGACGCCCGCCAACTGATCAAAAAAGGCGCCAGCCAGGTGTTGCGATGAACCGACGCCAACACTGCCGTAATTGAGCTGCTTGGGATGCGCCTTGGCGTAGCCGATGAACTCGCTCAGCGTCTTGGGCGGCAATTTGGAATTGACGACCACGATGTTCGGCATCACCGCGAACAGCGAGACCGGTGTGAAGTCTTTTTCCGGTTCGTAGGGCAGCGACTTGAACAGCGTCTTGTTCGCCGCCAGCGGGCCGGATGAACTGACGAGCAGCGTATAGCCGTCGGGCGTGACCTTGGCGGCGGCCGCCGTTCCGGTATTGCCGCCGGCGCCGGGCCTGTTATCGACGACGAAGGGCTGTCCCAAGGTCTTCGACATGCGATCGAGCAGGATGCGCGTGATGACATCGCTGGCGCTGCCGCCGGCGAACGGCATGATCACCGTCACCGGCCGATTGGGATAATTATCGCTTTGTGCATGCGCGTCGACGGTTGTTGCCGCACACAGAAACGCTGCGGCCAGAAGCAATCTCGTTCTCATCATTACGGTTATCCTCCCAATTTCTTGTTTTCAGTGTGTGCTAAACGGCGATCCCTTCGACCAGACGCTCACAATCGCCTTTGTTCTTTGCATCACCGCTCAGCATTACGCGCCCGCGCTCGATGGCGATGAAGCGGTCGCACACCGAAAGGGCTTGGTGCACATTCTGCTCGACCAGCAGGATCGTGCAGCCAGCGGCTTTCATCTCGCGGATGATCGCGAAGAGATCGGCCACGATCATCGGCGCCAGGCCCTCGCTCGGCTCGTCGATGAGCAGGAGGCGCGGCTTGCCGATCATGACGCGGGCCATGGCCAGCATCTGCTGCTCGCCGCCCGACAAGGTCGTGCCGTTCTGGCGGCGGCGTTCCGCCAATCGAGGAAACCGCTTGTAGATGTTGTCCAGTGCCGCCTGACCGTCGGCGCGGGAGCGGCCCGGCACCTGCAGGAAGCCAAGCGTGAGATTTTCCTCGACACTGAGGCCGGGAAAGATCCGCCGGTCCTCCGGGACAAGGCCGACACCGAGCCGGGCGATGCGATCGGACCTGAGACCGTCGATGCGCGTGCCGGCGAATTCGATTTCGCCTTGGGTCGGCTTCACCCAACCGGCGATCGCTTTCAGCAGCGTCGTCTTGCCGACGCCGTTGCGTCCGAAGATGCCGAACACTTCGCCATCGCGCACCGAAACGTCGATGCCCTGAATGATGTGGCTCGAACCGTAATTGGTGTGGAGATTGCGGATGTCGAGCATGTCAGGCGTGCCCGAAATAGGCGGCCTGAACGGCCGGGTTGTTGCGGACGTCCGCGGGCGCGCCTTCGGCGAGCTTCTGGCCCTGATGCATGACGATCACATGATCGGACAGGCTCATCACGAGGCCGATGTCATGCTCGATCAGCAGCACCGTGACATCGCTCGCCAGCGACTTGATCAGTTCCGCCGTGTCCTGTGTGTCGCCGTGGCTCATGCCTTGCGTCGGCTCGTCCAGCAGCAGCACTTTGGGTTTGCAGGCGAGGGCGACTGCGACTTCCAGACGGCGTTGTTCGCCATGCGAGAGTTCGCCGGCCTGATAGGCGGCTTTGCTGGTGAGTGAAAAACGCTCCAGCAATTCATCGACGCGAGTCAGCGCCGCCTTGCTCGCGGAGACGGGGCGCCATGCCATGCGCCAGGGTTCGAGAATTTGCGAGGCGAGCCGCAGGTTTTCGGCAACGGACAGGTTGAAGAACAGGTTGGTGATCTGGAACGAACGCGCGAGCCCCGCCGCCTGCATCTTGTACGGTGGCTGCGCGGTGTAGTCCGTGCCGTCGATCAGCACATGACCGCCGGAGCGCGGACGTATCGCACCCGAGATCAGATTGAACAGCGTCGATTTGCCGGCGCCGTTCGGCCCGATGATGGTGGTGATGCGGTTGCGTGCGACGCTGAAGCTGACATTGTCGACCGCGCGCAAGCCGCCGAACCAGATGGAGAGATTGCGGGTTTCGAGAACCGGCGCGGTCATGGTTTGCCTCCGCGCGATAGCCACCTGTACGAAAGCCACTTGGCGACCTGCGGGCGTATGACGCCCATCAGGCCTTGCGGGAAGAAGATCACAGCGCCCATGAACAGAAGGCCGATGATGATCAGATGGTGTTCGGTCCAGCTGCCGATCACCGATTTCAGAACCGTCAGCAAGATGCTGCCATAGAGGGCACCGACCAGTGTGCCGACGCCGCCCAGAATGACGGTGATGACGGCATTGCCGGAGGTTGAGAAGAACAGCAGTTCCGGCGACACGAAGCCGCGCAGCATCGGATATAGCGCGCCGGACACGGTGGCGATGGTCGCCGCGAGGACATAGGAGCCGAGCCGCAGTGTTGGCGCCTTGTATCCGAGGAACGGCACGCGGCGATCATTGGCCTTGATCGCGATCAGCAACCGGCCGAACGGCGTATCGAGCAGATAGGCGGCGATGGCGTAGAGCACCATGGTCACCGCCAGCACGACGAGGAAGAAGCCGGCCGGCGATGCGCTTGAAATCGATGTGATGCCGAGATTGACATCGATGATCGGCACGCCGGTCATGCCGTCGGAGGCGCCGAGCGCTCGGGTATTATAGATGACCTTGGCAATCACCTGCGCCATGCCGAAGGTGATCAGCGCGAAATAGACACCGCGCACCCGCAAGGCGATGAAGCCGCCGACGAGGCCCAGCACCAGTCCGGACGCGAGAGCGACCAGCAAGGCCAGCCAGAATGACGGCACCTGCATCAGCGTCAATGCGGAGATGTAAGCGCCGAGTCCGAAATACAGCGCCTGTCCGAGCGAGAGGAGGCCGGTATAGCCGAGAAGGATATCGACCGATAAAGCAAGACCGGCGAAGATCAGCGCCTCAGTGGCGAGCCGCAGGTAGAAGGTGTCGTTCATCGCCGCGCCCACCGCGGCGGTGATCAGCGCGAAGACGACGAGCAGGGCGGCGAGCCAATGGCTCGCACGCATCGATGTGGTGAGAGCATCACGCATGGCCGAGCCGCCCGAACAGGCCCTGCGGCCGCACCATCAGCATGATCACCATGATTCCGAACACGATCGGGTCGGTCCAGACTGGCGAGATATAAAGAGACGCGATCGCCTGAACCTGTGTCAGGAACAGGCCGGCGACGACGGCGCCGGCGATCGAGCCCATGCCGCCGACAATGACGACGGTGAAGGCCATCAAAATGAAATCGCGGCCCATGGTCGGAAAGACCGAATAGAGCGGCGCCAGCAGAACGCCGGCGAGGCCCGCAAGCGAGACGCCGAAGGCAAAAGCGCCAGCATAGACCAGTTGCACCGGCACGCCGAGCGAGGCCGCCATGTTGCGGTCGAAGGCGGCGGCGCGCACCATTGCGCCAATGCGTGTACGATAGACGATCAGCGCCGTGCCGATGATGATCAGCGCACCGATGCCGATCATGAAGACGCGATAGAGCGGCAGGAACAGGCCGGCGACTTCGATCGCGCCGCGGATCGGCGTTTCCGGCCGCAGCGGATTGGGGCCCCAGATCAGACGGAAAACATCTTCCAGCACCAAAGCGAGGCCGAAGGTCAGCAGCAATGTCGTGACGTGCCGATCCGGCGAATGAAACACCCGCTGGATCAGCAATCGCTCCACCGCATAGCCGATCGGCAACATCAGCGCCGGCACAAGCACCAGCAGCAGCCAGAACGGCACGCCGAGCGCTGCGAGCGAGACGCTGATGAAGGCGCCGAGCGCGTAGAACTCGCCGTGCGACATGTTGATCACGTCGAGCAGACCGAAAATGATGGTCAGCCCGAGCGCCACCAGGATCACAGCGACACCCAGCACGAGGCCGATGACGATCTGGGGAGCCAGAACGAACTGGAAGTAGTCGAATGCTCCGGCCATCATCGTGCCTCGCGCCCGATATCCGTTTCGATCAGAAGCGCGTGCAGGTGTCGGCGCCGATAGCGTCTTCGCCCTTCACCTGACCGACGATGCCGAATTTGCCGTTGTTGACACGCACGACATACATCGTCTGCACGGCCTGATGATCGCCAGCGCGCAGCGTCTTTTCGCCTTGCGGCGTCTTCCACGTCAGATCCTTGAAGGCTTCGCGGACCTTGTCGGTGTCGGTGCTCTTGGCTTTTTCGACGGCCGCCTTGTAGGCGTAGATCAAGCCGTAGGAGTCCGCGCCATAAAGATCGGGATCGATCTTGTTCGCGGCCTTGAAGGCTTCGACGAACTTCTTGTTCTCGGGTGTATCGATCTCGGCCGAATAGCCGACGCCGGTGACGAAACCTTCCGCCGCCTTGCCGATTGCGCCGATATTCTGCGCCGTCACCGTGCCGGAGGCGCCGACAACGGTCAGGTTGTTAAGGAGGCCGAATTCCTGCAATTGCGTGAACAGACGCACGGTGTCGTTGCCGGCGACCGAGGTGTAGAGCACCTGCGGCCGGGCGGCGCGAAGCTGACCGAAATACTGCGTGTAGTCCTTGGAATCGAGCGGGGCGAAAACCTCGCCGCCAGTCTGCGCGCCGACCTTCTCGGCGCTCTGCTTGAAGGCGGCGACGGTCGAACGGCCCATTTCATAATCCGGGCCGAGATAGAACACTTTCGCCTTCGGCTTGTCCTTGGACATCCAGACGGCGAGGGCGGCCGATTGCTGACCGGCGCGGGCATTGACGCGATAGACATTGGGCGAACATTTGTCGCCGGTGATGGAATCGGCGAACGACACGGTTGTCGCCATCAGCTTGCCGGCACGTTCGGCAACCTGGCCGACGGCAAGCGTCGAGCCCGAGTTCACAGTCCCGGTGAGAAAGTCGACCTTGTTGACCTGAAAGACCTTGTCGGCCTTCTGCACGGCAACGGCGGGGTTTGCTTCCTCGTCTTCGAAGATCAGTTCGACCGGCCGGCCCATGATGCCGCCGGCAGCGTTCACTTCCTTCGTTGCGAGTTCGAGGCCCCATTTCACCTGCTGGCCGATGCCGGCATAGGTGCCGCTGAGCGGCGTCACGACGCCGATCTTGATCGGATCGGCGGCGTAAACGGTGGTCAGTGCCGTTGCCGACATCAGGGCGGCGAGGGCGGTTGTTTTGATCTGTCTCATGGCATTTCTCCCTTTGGAATTATTGACCGGTGGCTTTTGCCACCGGCATTTCACGTTCAGCTTCCAATGAATTTCGCAGCGCGCTTGCCGTGGAACGCTTCCACCCCTTCCTTAAAGTCTGTCGATTGCCGCAGGCGGCTGTAGCAATGACCCTCGAGCTCGATGGCGATGGCGAGCGTCGAGTCTTCGGTGTCGTTGAGCAGTTTCTTGGCGGTGCGTTGTGCGAGCGGCGAGAAGGTCAGCAATTCATCGACGAGAGCGTCGGTCGCCGCTTCCAGCTTGTTGTCAGGCACGCATTCTGTGGCGATGCCCCAGTCCAGCGCCTGCTTGCCGGGGATGCGCTTGGAGCGCATCACGATGTCCTTGGTGCGGGTGATGCCGACGATCTTCTGCAACCGGGCTGAGCCGCCGGAGCCCGGGATCTGGCCGAGCTTCTGTTCGGGCAGGGCGTAAAAACATGTTTCGGAAACGATGCGGAAATCGCAGGCGAGCGAAATCTCGAAGCCGACGCCGAAGCAATAGCCGCGGTTGGCGGCGATCACCGGCTTCGAACAGCGTGCAGGAGCTGCGATATTCCAGGCGAGCTTCGAGACATGCTCGGGCGAGGCTTCCATGAAGCCCTTGATGTTGCCGCCGCTGGAGAAATGCTCACCGATGCCGCGCAAGACGATCACGCGCACGCGGTCGTCCTCGTCAAGCGCTTCGAAGACCAGCCGCAACTGATCGCGCTGCGCCATCTCGATGACGTTGAGCGGGGGGCGATCCAGGATGATATCCGCGCGCTGCTTGTCCGGCGTCAGCTCAACCCGGAAGCCGTTGAGCGCCGCCAGGCGCGGATCGGTGAATGTCATCTTGGTCGTCATGCTGCATTGCCTTTTGTGCGGGATTGCTCTTCGGTCTCGAATTCGCCTGCGACCAGCTTGCGGCGCAGAAGTTTTCCGACCGGCGATTTCGGGATGTCGTTGACAAAGATGTAGCGGCGCGGCCGCTTGAAATTGGCGAGGCCGGATGTGCGGCAGAACTGATCGAGCTCAGCGTCCTGCACGTTGCCGCGACGCTTGATGAAGGCGGCGACGATCTTGCCCCAGCGTTCGTCGGGCAGGCCGACGACAGCGACTTCGGACACACCGGGATGCAACGACAGGCAGCTTTCGATCTCCACCGGCGAGACATTCTCGCCGCCGGTGATGATCATGTCGTCGACGCGGCCGGTGACGAACAGATCGCCGTCCTTGTCGAAATAGCCGGTATCGCCGGTGAAGTACCAGCCTTTGCGGATCGACTTTTCGTTCGCGTCAGGACGGCGCCAATAGCCCTCGAAGGACTCATCGCCAAGGAGCAGGGCGATGATCTCGCCTTCTTCGTCGATATCGGCAAGGTCGTCCGGCGAGCCGGACCCGAGCTTCACAACACGGATGCGCTGGTTGATGCCGGCGCGTCCGGCAGAGCCGGGCTTGTTCGGTGCGTTCTGGTCGATCGTGAAGGTGTATACTTCGGACGAGCCGTAATGGTTGACGAACAGCTCGGGCTTGAAGATGGCGGTCAATTCTTTCAGCAGGCCATCGGTCATCGGCGCGCCGGCAAAGCCGAGCTTGCGCACCGAGCTGACATCGAACGTGCCGAAGCGTTCATCGTGAATGATGTCGTGATAAAGCGTCGGTACGAGATAGAGGTTTGTGACGCGCTCCTGTTCGATGAGCTTCAACGCCGTCGCAATATCGAAACGCGGCAGGCACACGAACGTGCCGTTGATGAGCGACATCGCAAGGAGCGAGCGGACGCCCATCGTATGATAGAGCGGCATCACGCCGAGCGTGCATTCGCCCGTTCCGTAAAGATTTTGTGCAACGTGAGCCAAAGCCGCCGCGCGTTCGGCCCGCTGACGGCGCGGCACGCCCTTCGGTTTGGCTGTGGTGCCGGATGTGTAGAGCATGATCGACCAGGCATCGGCGGAGACGCGCGGTTCGACCGGTCTCGCCTTGCGGTCGATAAGGCTGTCGAATGTCGTTTCACCAGGGATGGCGCCGTCCAGCGCAATGCACTTGCGGGCTTGTGCTTCCGACGATAGCCGTGTGGCGTCCGCCGACACGTCCTCGAACACGATCGCCTTGGCTTCCGAATTTTCGATGCCGAAATCGATCTCGTCGGCCTTGGCGCGCCAGTTCAACGGCGTGATGACGATGCCGGCGAACTGGCAGGCCCAGTGAAGCAGGGCGGCTTCGTACCGGTTCTGCAGCACGGTGACGAGATGATCGCCGGGCATCAGTCCGAGGTCGTCGAAGCCGGCGACAAGCGCCGAGATGCGCTCATAGGCCTGCGCATAGGTGAGGCGCACCGGACCATCGACAAAGGCCAGCGCATCCGGCTTGCGCTCGACGCTGCCCAGGAAACTGTTGCCAAGATCAAGCACGGGCGGGCTCCTCTTGCAGTCTTTTCGCGGCGTCGAGGGCCGCGGCAACGATCGGGACATAGCCGGTGCAGCGGCACAGATGCCCGCCGAGATAGTCCCGCAACTCGCCTTCGGACGGGTTGGGATGTTTGCGGAGATAGCTGTCGAGCGACATCAGGATGCCCGCCGTGCAGAAGCCGCATTGCAGGGCGTGATGACGACGGAACGAGTCCTGCAAGACGGACAATCGGCCGGGAGCCGGCGCCAATGCTTCGATCGTGCGAACATCGGCGCCATCGGCCTGGACAGCCAGCGTGAGACACGACCGCGCAGGCACGCCATCGATCTGGATGGTGCAGGCGCCACACACACCATGTTCGCAACCGACATGCGTTCCGGTCAGCGCAAGATCGTGGCGCAGGACATCGCTGAGCAAGGCACGCGGTTCGGCCTCGGTTTCCATCACGCGTCCATTGACGGTGAAGCGAATGCGATGACGCGCATCGGCGCTCAGACGCGGCATTGGCGGGCCCCCTCGATCGTTGCGCGGCCCATCCGGCGCACCAGCTCGCGGCGATAACGCGCGGTCGCATGCAGATCGTCGCGCGCATCGAGATCGAACGCGAAATCGTTGAGCGCATCGTCGAGAGCGCTGCCCTCGAGCGTCCCGAACTCACGGGTCGACGGCCGGTCGGCCACGCCGCCAATCGCAAGCCGCGTCTCCTTGTCTGATGCAACAGCGGCGCAAGCGACAATCGCGAAATCGCCGTGACGGCGGCCGAACTCACTGAACGCGTAGCCGTAACCGCGCTTCGCCGTGGGGAAGGTGACCGCCTCGATCATCTCGTCATGATCACGCGCGGTCGACATCATGCCGGTGAAAAAATCTTCGGCGGCAACGCTTCGCCGCTTGCGACGGGACGACAGTTCGACGGTGCCGCCGAGCGCGATCAGCGAGAGCGGGATTTCGGCGCTGGGGTCGGCATGCGCGGCCGAGCCGCAGACCGTGCCGCGGCTGCGCGTCTGTGGATGGCCAACCCAGGGCAGAGCGGCGGCAAGCAGAGGCTGTTCTTTGGCAAGCTCCGGCCAACTGAGCAGTTCCGCCTGCCGCACGGCGGCGCCGACGCGAATGGTGTTGTTGCTGCTGGTAATCTTCCGCAGCTCGGGAAGATGCATGATGTCGACCAGGACCTTGGGACGCGCCAGCCGCATCGACAGCATCGGCATGAGAGTCTGTCCGCCGGCGACGATGCGGGCGTCGTTGCCGTCTTCCACGAGCGCAGCATGTGCCTCGGCGAGTGTAGTGGCGCGCAGATAGTCGAAGCGGGCCGGTTTCATGCGCCGCCTCCGAACCATCGTGCGAAGAAACCGCGCTTGGGCGCGCCGCCAGTTTTCCGCGCCAGCGCCGTAAAAAATTGCCGGATCACCATCTTGGCTGCGCCGTCGAGCAGACGACCGCCGATCGACGCGACCTTGCCGCCGATCTCGGCGTCGTAGTCGTAAGCGAGGGTCGTGCCGCCGTTATCCGTCGGCGTCAGGGTGATGCGGCCGGTGCCGCGCCCGTCGCCGAGTGCTCCCGTCACAACGCCGGCCAATGTCACCGATTTCGGCCGCACCAGATCGGACAATTGGATATCCGCCTTGTAGCGTCCGGTAACCGGTCCGACGCCGAGCGTTACATCGGCCTTGAAATGCGTGTCGGAGAGTTTCTGAACGCCATGCGCACCGGGAATGATCGAGGCAAGCGTGTTCGCATCGAGCAGCATCTCCCAGACGGCTTCGGGAGACGCTGCAACACGCGCTTCGCCCTGACCGCGCAGCGCGCGGCCTCCGGCTTTCGCAGATGTCGCGGGAGCAGGCTTGGCATGGCGTTGCGGCTTTTCCTCACCATGCACGAAGGCGGCAATCTTCGCCGGCGTCAGCGGTAGATCAACGGCATCAATCCCGAGCGCGTCCGCGACCGCGTTGGCAAGGCAGACCGGCGTGCTCATGCAATTGCCTTCACCAACCCCTTTGGTGCCAAGCGGCGTGAACGGCGACGGCGTTTCAAAATGCAGGATGACCGGCGAGGGCACTTCCGTCGCCGTCGGCACGAGATAATCGGCGAAGGTGCCGGTCAGGAACGCGCCGTCCGGTCCGTAGGCGAACTCTTCGTACAACGCGGCGCCGACGGCATGCGCGAAGCCGCCGGTGACCTGGCCTTCGACCATGCCCGGATGCAGAATGCGGCCGCAATCATGCATCGTCACGTATTTGTCGATCCGCACCGCGCCCGTGATGCGATCGATCTCGACACCACAGAAGTCGAAGATGAATCCGTGACACAGCGAGGAGTTGATTTCGTCCTGCTCGTTCGGCGGCGTGAGTTCCGGCGGCGTCCAGAAGGCGGTCTCGCGCAGCGCCTGGTTTTCTTCCGGCACGAGGCCGGGCGACCAGTGGCTTGCGGCTGCGAGGCGCGAGAACGAAATCGCGTTGTCGGGATTGCCGCGCGCGCGGATGCGGCCGTGCGCGAATTCGATCTCCGAGGCCGGCACATTGAGTTGCGCCGCCGCTGTCCTCGCAAGCTTTGCCTTGATCTTGCCGGCGGCGAGATGCGCCGCGCCACCGACGGCGGCGGCAAAGCGGCTCGAATAATTGCCCGAGGCAATCGACCAGGCATCGCGTGCGGTATCGAGTTCGGCGACGACACGGATGTCGGACGGTTTCAGCCCGAATGCATCGGCAACGATTTGCGCCAGGACCGTGCGATGGCCCTGACCGGCGGGGGCGGACGCGACATGAACCGACACCGAGCCGAGCGGATCGAGCGATATCGTCGCTGTCGCCTGCGCACCATTCTTCGGCCCGGCCTTGCGCCGCTCTTCCGGCGTCAGCACCGTGGTGATGTAGCCCATATTCGAGACGCTGGGCTCGACCGCGGCCGTCAGTCCGATGCCGTAGAGACGGCCTTCGGCACGCGCTTGCGCCTGGCGCTTGCGCAGTTCATCGAAACCGCCATCGGCCAGCGCAAGATCGAACGCTTTGACGTAATCGCCGGAGTCCAGCAGCGCTCCACTTGCCGTGCGATAGGGGAAGGCGCCGGACGGAATGAGATTTTTGCGGATCACGTCGAGCGGGTCGAGACCAAGCTCGATCGCGATCTGCTGCACCAATCGCTCGAGCGCGAAATAAACCTGCGGGCCGCCGAAGCCGCGATTGAGGCCGGTCGGCGTCTTGTTGGTGACCACCACGCGGTTGCGCACCGCGACATGGCGGATGTCATAGGCACCGGTGAGATTGCCGTGCATGCGATAGAGCGTTGCCGGCTCGGGCGCGCGGATATGCGCGCCGACATCCTCGATCTGGTCGTAGGACAGCGCCTTTATGCGGCCTCCGGCGTCGACGGCGGCTTCCAGCGTCGTGACGCGATTGGTCGCGGACACGGAGGCGGCGAGATGCTCCAGCCGATCCTCGATCCACTTCACCGGCCGGCCGCAAAGACGCGCAGCCACGCCCATCAGCACAACGTAAGGAAAGACGCCTTGCTTGACGCCGAAACTGCCGCCGGAATCGGGCGGCGTACGCAGGCGGAAGCGGTTGCCTGGCACTTTCAGCGCGCGCGCCATTACGCTGTGCAGACTGAACGGCCCCATGAAGTTGGTGAGAACGTCATACGCGTCTTCGCCCGGATCGTATTCGGCGACGATGCCGTAGGTTTCGATCGGCGTGCAGGAATTGCGCGGATAGCGGATCGTGACGGAGATCTTGCGCGCGGCTTGCGCAAAGGCTTGCTCCGGATCGCCGTAGCGAAAATGGCGCTCGTTGACGAGGTTCGAACCCAAGGCGGCGTGCAGGATGGGCCCGGCATTATCGAGCGCTGCAAGCGGATCGATCACCGGCGGCAGCGTTTCGTAATCGACCTCGATCAGATCGAGCGCGTCTTCGGCGAGATAGCGGCTCTCGGCCACGGCAATGGCGACCGGCTCGCCGACATAGCGCACGCGATCGACGGCGATCGGCCAGCATTCGATCGGCGCACGCACGCCGACCGGAAGACTTGCCGAATTGGCAGTGATGTCGGGCCCGGTCAGGATCGCGACGACGCCCGGCATCTGCCGCGCGGCGTCGGTGCGAATGGCGGTGATGGTGGCATGCGCATGCGGCGAACGCAGAATGGCGGCATGCAGCGTGCCGGGCCTGACGCCGAGATCATCGACGAAACGGCCGCGTCCCGTCAGCAGCGCGGCGTCTTCCACGCGCTCGACTGATTGTCCGCACCAACTGGCGCTCTTGATCGGTGTGACTGAATTCAAAACGTTCCCTCAACATGCTCTTGCCGGCACGTTCGAGGGTCACGCTGTCATGGTTTGCAGGGCGGGGCGATACCGCCATGTCTCACGATTTACCGAAGCGTCTCATTTCGGCTTACCGAAATGTCTCATCTGAAACGCTGCAAACTCAGGCGGAAAATGCCGAACCAAGTCGGGCAACCTGCCGGAATTCGCTGGGATTCACGCCGGAATGATCGCGGAAAAAGCGCGTAAAGTGACTGGGAGCTGCGAATCCGAGCGAATCTCCCACCGCAGCCAGGCTCTCGTCACTATGCACCACGGTTTTGACGGCAAGCTCCATCCGCAGCAGATTGACGTAGAGGTGCGGCGTCATCCGCGTCGAGCGTTCGAACAGCCGATAGAAATGCGCCCGCGACAGACCGGCCTCCTTCGCCATCGCGCTGACATCCGGCGCAGCTTTCGGATCGTTGCGCAGGACGGTGATGGCGCGCCGGATGCGCCAGTCGAACTGGTTGTGTTGTGCTTCGAATTCGCGCAACAGGTTGGACATGGCACGCCAGGGCGTGAAGCGCTCGATGATCGAGATCATCAGATCCGACAGCAACACTTCCGTGGCTTCGGCGGTCGGGTCCGCCAGCATCTGCGCCGCCAGATCCATCGACAATCGCCGGATGCGCGGCGACACTTCGCCTGCAGGCTGTTCGAAGAAGCCGGGCGCGCCGCTGGCGCTCCAGTTCGGACGGAAACTCTTCAGCCAGTCCGGCTCGATATACAAAGCCAGGATCGTGGTCCGCGGCCGCTCCTGATCATGCACATAGGCATGCGGCTCCCACGTATTGATCAATACGGCTTGCGTGTCGGTGAGCGGGACGAGATGATCGCCGACCGCGAACTGCGTGTCGGCGCCGCTCGCCTTGATCAGAACATGGCAATGCGGATGCGCGTGGCGCACCAGCGAACGGTCCATGTCGAGCAGGGCGACACGGCCGAATTCACCATGAGCAATGCGCAAAGCGGTCGACATATCCTTGCCTTAACGATCCTCTTCCAGTCGCCCTGGCTTGTTCATATCACGATCACAGCACAGGTCCATTCCCACCGGATGGCCGCAGGAAACAAGCATCGCAGCATCGCAAAATTTGCCGAAAGAAGGCTTGGTAAATGCCCATGTTGCAGTGCGAAATTCATCATTTGGCGGTTCATCGCTTACCCAATTGTCTCATTCAGCACAGCGCTCGAGCGCACCATGTCGGACACATCGTGCAAAGCGGTTGTCGTTGCGATCGCGCCACTTGGTTTTGACGCCAGACCATTGCCGGCATGCGCCACGCGTCATTGCGTTTGGTCAATGCGCGGTGAATGAAATGGCGCGTCCGCGTCCGCGTCCGATCGCTTCGATGCGATCTAAACCTTGGTATGTGAGCCACGACACCAACGTCGCGTGCGGATGAACCTCCATAGAATGGATCGGCGTCAGGGCGTGGATATCGTCGGGGCAGGTTGGTTGTCCTTGATGGTCGCAGGAGAGCGCCATGACGATCTCGACACAGGCTCCGCTCGCAATCGGTTTTCATCGCAACGCTGTTTCGCGCGTCCGCCAGGCGCGTGCCGTGCGGATCGTATTCAAGGCGACGACGTGGTTCTTCGATCCGTATCGTCCCGAGCTGCATTATATGCGCGGTCCCGGTCCGAAATGGCGCGAGAAGCACATGCGCCAGGGTCCGATCTGAACGCGGCCTTGAGAGCTTTGCCTGAAGGCAAATAGCGCTGGATCGCTGCGCCCGACCTGTGTACACGGACGCTCCTTCTCACACGTTGGAGCATGACGCTTCGCATCCTCGGGTCGATGCCCGAGGGCAGGCTTTCGGCATCATGCTCGCGGAGCGACAATGTCATCTTGCGGATTTGATTTCGGCACCTCGAATACCACGCTCGGCCATATCATCGATCACGCCCCTGTTCTGGTGCCGCTGGAGGCGGACCACGGCACGATCCCGAGCGCCATCTTCTTTGAACGCAACGGCGGCGCGCTGATCGGACGGCGGGCCATCGACGCCTATGTCGAGGGATTGCCGGGCCGGCTGATGCGCAGCCTCAAATCCGTGCTCGGCACTTCGTTGATCGACGAGACCACGCAGGTGGGACGCGAGCGCCGCAAGTTCAGCGATGTCATCGCCTATTATCTCGGCGCGGTGAAGCGGCGGGCGGAGCAGGCGGCGGGCCAGGAGTTCCGCAACGTCGTTCATGGCCGCCCGGTGCATTTCGTCGACAATGCGCCGGACGCCGACAAGGCGGCCGAGACGTCGCTGCGCGCGATCGCCCGCGGCATCGGCTTTGACGACGTCACCTTCCAGTTCGAGCCGATCGCGGCCGCGCTCGAACACGAGCGCCAGATATCGCGCGAGGAGATCGCGCTCATCGCCGATATCGGCGGCGGCACGTCGGACTTTTCCATCGTGCGCCTCAGCCCGCAGCGGCATCGCCTGGCCGATCGCGCGGACGACATTCTCGCCAGTGACGGTGTGCGGATCGGCGGCACGGATTTCGACCGGCGCGTCAGCCTCGGCAAGGTCATGCCGCTTCTGGGCTATGGCAGCGCGATGAACCGGGCTGGGCTCAACGCGCCGACCAGCTATTTCCACGATCTCGCGACCTGGTCGAACATCAACCGCATGTATGAGCGCGGCGTCGCGCAGGACATCCGCCATGTGCGCAAGGAAGCCAGACAGCCGGAGCTGTTCGACCGCCTGTTGCGCGTGCTCGACGAGCAGCGCGGCCACACGCTGGCGATGGATGTCGAGACATCGAAGATCGCCTTGTCGGATACGCCGCGCTCAGGCTTTTCGCTGGACTGGATCGAACAGGGTTTGAGCGTCGACCTCGCGCGCGAGGATCTCGTGCAGCACACGTCGGAGCTGGCCGACGGCATCGCCGCGCGGATCGGGCGATGCCTCGCGCAAGCCAGTCTTGAAGCGGCGGACATCGATGCGGTGTTCCTCACGGGCGGTTCGGTGCAGCTTGCGCATGTGCGGCGCGCGATTGTCGCCTGCGTGCCGGACGCGCGCGTAGTCGAAGGCGACACCTTCGGCGCGGTCGGGAAGGGGCTGACGATCGAGGCCGCGCGGAGATATGGTGCGGTGGAGGTGGGGTGAGTGCTGCGGCGTGAGATTTGTAGGGTGGGGTTAGGCACGCAGTGCCGTAACCCACCATCTTTCTCGTCGTGATAGCGCGGGTGGGTTACGCACCTTCGGCGCTAACCCACCCTACGAGTATCGCGCATCAGGCTGCGCTCTCGACCTTCTTCGTCATATCCCCACGCCCCGCCAGCAAGCCGGCGATGGAGATATCCTCGTCGATCTCTTCCCAATGCAAATCGGTGCGGCTCAGCTCGACCCGCGCGCGCTGTGCCGGCGTCGCCTGCAGAAGCCGGGGAAACCATGCCAGCGGCACGCCGATGGTGCGTCCGTCGGTCAATTCGACCCACATCGTATAGTCGTCGAAGCTGACGTTAGTTGCCGAAATGCTCATGCCATGCACTCGCGATATTGCGTTCTCGGAGTGAGACTAACAGAAAGGGCGACCTTTGGGCCGCCCTTTGAAGTCGTGGATGGCCGGGTTAGGCCCGGCCATGACGTTGAGAGAGTTTGCCTAAGAACCCGCAGCTCTCCAGTGTTGGAAGATTACCGCCTCAGGCTCAGCGCCATCCCGTTCAGATCCAGATTCAAAATCAGCCCGGTCTGCGTGCCGGAGAGCTCCATCACCGCGCCGCGCTGATTGGTGAGGATCACCGCCTGCGCGCCGCGGATCACGGCGGCGCCGGCCGAGCCCGCGCCATAGACGCCTTCGATATCCTGCGGGCGGAAGATGTTGCTGACACGGCCGCGCAGATTAGTCTGCGAACCGCCGAAGGTGAGGCCGTAGCTGAGGCCGCCGATGGTCAGCGGATAGGTGCGGCCGCGAAAGGTGAGTGTCCCTGAGCCGACCGTGCCGCCAATCACCCAGCCCGCCTTGATGAAGGAGATGCGAATGGTGCCGGTGTCGGCGCGGGCGTTGGTGAGGCCGGCAACGAGGAGAGCGGCAAGCGCGACGCACACGGTGCGGAAGAAGGTCATGCGTTATCCTTTTTGTATTGGTTTGAAATCGTTCAATGACCGATGGCCGCTGAAACGCCAAGAGCACATACTGCGAAACAAATGGCCGGGCGAACGCCCGGCCATGACAACCAAATCCCTACGAACAGCCGGTCGTCGAGCCGCACGTGTCGCACTTCATGCAGGTGCCGTTGCGCACAAGCGTGAAGTTCTGGCACTCGCCGCAGGCTTCGCCTTCATAGCCGCGGGCTTTCGCTTCCGCGCGCCGCTCCGAGACGACCGCTTTGGCCTGGGCCTGTGCTTGCGGCTTGGCGTCACCCACCATCGCGCGCATGCGCTCTTCCACCTGCTGCCATTCCAGCCGGTCGAGACCGGCGGCGGGCTTGGCGTCCGCCTTCAGCGCGGTGGCGCCGGCGGAATGGAACGAGGTGACATTGGTCGCCGCCTGCTGCGCAGGCGAGGATGGCACGCTGCTGCCGGTCTGGGTCGTGCCGCCCGCAATCACACCGAGCTTGTCGGTGCGCGAGCGGGTGAGGCCCTTGGACAGATATTTCGCGGCCGGCGAGGGGATACCCTGCGCCTTGCCTTCGTCCTCGCCCTTGCCGAGCGCATCGAACGCGCCTTCCGACGGATCGACATGGCCGAGATCGAAGCGCGAGAGATAGGACACGGCGAGTTCGCGGAACACATAGTCGAGGATCGAGGTTGCGAACTTGATCGTGTCGTTGCCCTGCACCGGACCCGACGGCTCGAACCGCGTGAAGGTGAAGGCGTCGACATATTCCTCGAGCGGCACGCCATATTGCAGGCCGAGCGACACCGCGATCGCGAAGTTGTTGATGAAGGAGCGGAGCGCGGCGCCTTCCTTGTGCATGTCGATGAAGATTTCGCCGATGCGGCCGTCATCGTATTCGCCGGTCCGCAGATAGACCTTGTGGCCACCGACCACGGCTTTCTGCGTATAGCCCTTGCGGCGTGACGGCAGCTTCTCGCGCTCGCGGATGACGGTGATGCGCTCGACCACCTTCTCGATCACGCGTTCGGCAAGCTGCGTGGTGCGCGCCGCGGCCGGCTTGTCGAGGAAGGCCTCGATATCGTCGTCCTCGTCGTCCTCGTCGGCGATCAGCTGCGAATTGAGCGGCTGGCTGAGCTTACTGCCATCGCGATAGAGCGCGTTGGCTTTCAGCGCGAGCTTCCAGGAGAGGAGGTAGGCGTTCTTGCAATCCTCGACGCTCGCCTCGTTCGGCATGTTGATGGTCTTGGAGATGGCGCCGGAGATGAAGGGCTGCGCCGCCGCCATCATGCGGATGTGGCTTTCGACCGAGAGATAGCGCTTGCCGGTGCGGCCGCACGGATTGGCGCAGTCGAACACAGCGTAATGCGCCGGCTTCAGGTGCGGCGCGCCTTCCACCGTCATCGCGCCGCAGACATGGATGTTGGCGGCTTCGATCTCGCGCTTGGTGAAGCCGAGATGGGCGAGCAGGTCAAAGGACGGGTTGGCGAGATCGGCCGGCGAGACGCCGAGCGCATCGCGGCAGAATTGCTCGCCGAGCGTCCACTTGTTGAAGACGAACTTGATGTCGAAGGCGGTCGGCAGGGCCTTTTCGACGAGAGCGATCGCCTCGGTGGTGAAGCCCTTGGCCTTCAGCGTCGTGTGATTGATGCCGGGCGCATTGGACAGGTTGCCGTGGCCGACGGCATAGGCCTCGATCTCGGCGATATCGGCTTCGCTGTAGCCGAGCGCGCGCAGCGCCTCCGGCACGGCGCGGTTGATGATCTTCCAGTAACCGCCGCCGGCCAGCTTCTTGAACTTCACCAGCGCGAAGTCCGGCTCGATGCCGGTGGTGTCGCAATCCATCACGAGGCCGATCGTGCCGGTCGGCGCGATCACGGTCGCCTGCGCGTTGCGATAGCCGTGCTGTTCGCCGAGCGCCAGCGCCTTGTCCCAGGCGAGCTTGGCATGGCTGACGAGTTTCGGATCGGGGCAATGCGAGGCCTCGATCGGCACCGGATTGACGCCGAGCTGTTCGTAGCCGGTGCTTTCGCCGTAAGCGGCACGGCGATGGTTGCGCATCACCCGCAGCATGTGTTCGCGGTTCTTGTCGAAGCCGGGGAAGGTGCCGAGCTCCGCCGCCATTTCCGCCGAGGTGGCGTAGGAAATGCCGGTCATGATCGCGGTGAGGGCAGCGCCGATGGCGCGGCCGGCATCGGAGTCATAGGGAATGCCGGACGACATGAGCAGGCCGCCGATATTGGCGTAGCCAAGGCCGAGCGTCCGGTATTCATAGGAGAGCTGGGCGATTTCCTTGGACGGGAATTGCGCCATCATCACCGAGATTTCGAGGGCGATGGTCCATAGCCGCACCGCATGTTCATACGAGGCGACGTCGAACTCCTTGGTGACCTTGTCGCGGAAGGTGAGAAGGTTCAGCGAGGCAAGGTTACACGCCGTGTCGTCGAGGAACATGTATTCCGAGCACGGGTTCGACGCACGGATCTCGCCCGAAGCCGGGCAGGTGTGCCAGTCGTTGACCGTGGTGTGGAATTGCAGGCCGGGATCGGCGCAGGCCCAGGCGGCATAGCCGATCTTGTCCCACAGCTCGCGCGCCTTCAGCGTTTTCGCCACGCCCTTCTTGTTGCGCCAGTTGAGATTCCAGCCGCTGTCGGTCTCGACCGCTTTCAGGAAGTCGTCAGTGACGCGCACGGAATTGTTGGAGTTCTGGCCCGAGACGGTGAGATAGGCTTCTGAATCCCAGTCGGTGTCGTAGACCGGGAATTCGATATCGGTATAGCCCTGACGCGCGAACTGGATCACGCGCTTGATCATGGCGTCCGGCACGAAGGATTTGCGCGCCAGCTTGATCTCGCGCTTCAGCGCCGGGTTCTTGTCGGCCGAGAAGCAGTCATCGCCCGAGCCTTCGCAATTCACACAGGCCTTCAGCACCGCGCGCAGATGCTTCTGGTTGATCTTGGAGCCGGTGACGAGAGCGGCGACCTTCTGCTCCTCCTTCACCTTCCAGTCGATATATTGCTCGATATCCGGATGGTCGGCATCGACCACCACCATCTTCGCCGCCCGGCGCGTGGTGCCGCCCGACTTGATCGCGCCCGCGGCGCGGTCGCCGATCTTCAGGAACGACATCAGGCCGGACGATTTGCCGCCGCCCGACAACTTTTCGCCTTCGCCGCGCAGACGCGAGAAGTTCGAACCGGTGCCGGAGCCGTATTTGAACAGGCGCGCCTCGCGCACCCACAGATCCATGATGCCGCCTTCATTCACCAGGTCGTCGGAGATCGACTGGATGAAGCAGGCATGCGGCTGCGGATGCTCGTAGGCCGAATCCGACTTGGTGAGCTGACCGGTTTCGTAGTCGACATAATAGTGGCCCTGCGAAGGACCATCGATGCCATAGGCCCAGTGCAGGCCGGTGTTGAACCATTGCGGCGAGTTCGGCGCGCACATCTGCATCGCCAGCATGTAGCGCAGCTCGTCGTAATAGGCGCGGGCATCGTCCTCGTTGTCGAAATAGCCGCCCTTCCAGCCCCAGTAAGTCCAGGTGCCGGCAAGCCGGTCGAATACCTGTTTCGCGGAGTGCTCGCCGACGTACTTCTCGGCTTCTACGAGCATGGACAGCGCGGATTCATCCGGCACCGAGCGCCACAGAAAAGAAGGGACAGAATTTTCCTCGACGCGCTTTAACCGCGACGGAACCCCGGCTTTGCGGAAATATTTCTGGGCGAGAACGTCCGACGCCACCTGTGACCAGAAGTCCGGCACCTCGACATTGTCGAGCCGGAACACCACCGAGCCATCCGGATTCTTGATCTCGCTCGTGGTCAGCCGGAAGCCGATCTCCGCGTAGGGAGATTGGCCTTCTTTGGTGTAGCGCCGCTCAATTCGCATTCGTCTTGCCCCGTTGTCTTCCAATGCCGGTGACGTTGCACCGGCGAGTCGAGATACAGACGCTGTCCCCCAGCCCGTACCCTCAGCCCATATTTCTGTTCGACGCCCGTTCACTCTAACGTCCGGTACCGTTGGCCGGCACCGATTGACCTCTTGCGGCGACGCGAAGCACACCCCCGCCAAGGGTTAGTTCTAGGCGGGTGAGACTGCCTCGCATGCTGTCGGAGGAGCCGGCGGAGACTTCAGACACACCCGCACCGGACTAGACTTTAAAACTATGCAGACTCGGCTAGCCCGTCAAGCTTTAGTGGCCAAGTCTGAATCAAACGCTAAAGCTTGTGTCCCCTTGTGTGAATTGTGGGGAATACTCGTGCGCTGATGAGGGAGTTTGGGAGCGGATTTCGGATTCGCCAAGAGCGAAATTCCGGCCATCCTTGTAGATGGTGTCATCAGGCCGTCGCCTGGCAGAAAATAGGCTTTTTTCGGGCGGAAGCGGTGGCGAGACGCTGATTGGGATATCCAGCAGGGCCCCAGAGAGCGGTGCGATAAAACCGCCGAAAAAGCGATTTGCAAAGCGGAAAGCGCACCGATTCTCCCAATAGCTTCAGGGCCATGGGGATAACTCCATGGCCCTGGTAAGCGGTTTGTCGGGGAGAGCCTACGCCGCCCTGTAGCGGGGTGCGGCATGATCGGTGGAGAGGCGGGAGGAGAGGGCCCGGCGGGCCTCCTCATAGCGCGTCCATTCGCTGCCATCCTGGAGGCTGGGGATTGTGACTGTCTCGCCCTGATCAAGACCGGCCAGTGCGGCGTCGACCATTTCGTCGGCAGACATCACGATCTCTTTCGGCAGGCTTGATAGCTGAACACCGGCATTCTCCCAGATTTCGGTCGCAGTCGCGCCGGGCAGCACGGCCTGGACCCGTACACCCTTGCCGGCAAGTTCATGCTGCAATGAATGGCTCAATGCGAGCACATAGGCCTTTGAGGCGCCGTAGACGCCGTTGAGCGTTTCGACGCTGATGCCGACAATCGAGCTGATGTTGATGATCGTGCCTTTGCCGCGGGCGACGAAGCCGGGCGCGGCTGCATAGGCGAGGCGGGTCAGCGCGGTGACATTGAGGGCGATCATGTCTTCCATGCGGTCCACATTCTCGTTCAGCAGCGGCTGAACAGAAGCGAAACCGGCATTGTTCACCATCATGGTGATCGATGGGTCATCGCGCAGGATCTTCTCCACGCGCAGCAGGTCGTTCTTTTTGCCGAGATCGGCGATCACCGTTTGCACGTGGCGACCGGTATTGGCGGCGGCTTTGTCGGCAACAGCACGAAGCCGGGCCTCGTTACGCGCAACGAGGATGAGGTCGTAGCCGCGGCGCGCCAGCCGGTCGGCGTAAATAGCCCCGATACCAGCCGATGCGCCGGTGATGAGGGCGGTCCCCGTGGATGGATTGGTGGCCATTTCGGTCTCTCCTGAGATTGAAATTACAGGTATATGCCATTAACTACTGGCATATACCTGTTGTTGTCCGCCAATCAAGTCATGCGTTAGGATGAAATCCGCCGTTCGCATGACGTCCGGTACACAAGGAGAGAGATTTGAAGCCGGCCGATATGGACCCGACCCTGTGTAACAACAGCGTGTTGCGGCAGGCGGCGCGACAGTTAGGCCAGCTCTATGACGACATCATCAGTCCGAGCGGACTGCGGGCGACGCAGTTCGGTCTATTGGCCTATGTCGTCGCGCTCGATCGGCCAACGATGGCGCAGCTGGCGAGCGCCTTGGTGATGGATCTGTCTGCACTCGGCCACACGCTGAAGCCGCTCATACGCGACGGCCTGGTCGAGACATTTCCGGATGAGCGGGACAGACGTGCCAAGCGGGTGAAGCTGACCGCGGTCGGAGAGCAGAAGGTGAAAGCGGCAAGTGCGTTATGGGCAAAAGCTCAGGGGGCATTTGAAACCGCCTTTGGAAAAAAAAGGGCTGCCGAGCTTCGGAAGGTCTTGAGTTTCGTGGCGTCCGACGCCTTCGGCCAGGCTTTTGTCGCGGCGAAAGGGTCTTCATAAACCGATATGCGGCTCAAGCAGCCGGCGTTCGAGCCACAACACCCGGCTTGGCCTCGCGATTGGCCGCCTTGTCGTAAACGACACGGGCCGCAGCGATCTTGGCGCGATTGGCCCTGGCCCAGGCGGCGACGCCGACGATCGGCTCCAGCAAGGTCTTGCCGAGCTCGGTCAGTTCATAATCCACGCGCGGCGGTACTGTCGGATAAACCGTTCGCGTAACAAGGCCGTCGCGCTCAAGGCCGCGCAGCGTCAGCGTGAGCATGCGTTGTGAAACGCCACCAATTTCCCGGCGTAACTCATTGAACCGCATCGGTCCGTTGCCGAGCATCGACACCACCAGCACGGTCCATTTGTCGCCGATGCGCGACAGGATCTCGCTGATGGCCCCGCATTCCTCGGGCACATGGGTGTAACCGCGTGACAAAATTGTGCCTCCTTGTGGCCTGCCCAGGCAGTCACCTAATCATCCTCGGTTACAAAACAATACCATCACATTCACGCTCCTGAAACCGAGGTAAGCCATGTCCAATTCACCCAAATCCAAGGTCGCGGTCTTTGTGGGAAGCTCGCGCCCGGGTTCGATCAACCGGAAATTCGCCAAGGCGCTTGGAAAGCTCGGCGCCGCCAAGCTCGATTTTCAGTTGGTCGAGGTCGACGATCTGCCGTTTTTCGATCCCGAGCGTGAGAACAATGTCCCGGCGTCCGTCCAGCGCATGAAGGAGGCTGTTGCGGCCTCGGACGCGGTGCTGTTCGTGACTCCGGAATACAATCGCGGTGTACCGGCCGTGCTGAAGAATGCGCTCGATTGGGGCACCCGTCCCTGGGGGACCAATGTATGGGACGGCAAGCTTGCCTCCGTGACCGGCACGTCGCCGGGTGTCATCGGCACGGCGGTCGCCCAGCACCAGATGCGCACGATGCTGACGGCGGTTGGCGCTCTCGTTCTGGGGCAGCCGGAAGTCTATCTCGCCTACAAGCCGGAATTGATCGACGAGGACGGCAACATCACCGACGAGCAGACCGCGACATTCCTGCAGAGTTATCTCGACAAGCTCGCGTTGTTTGCCGGCCGGCTGTCGGTGCGCGACGCGCAGCGGCAGACGCAGGCGGCGTGATCGGCCTGTCACGATGTCCGTGCATGGTGGCCAACATACGCAAACTGCAGCTACCATGCATGGCTTCGGAGGTCTTACTTCTCTTAACTGCGCTGTTGAGTTGTCCGGCTTCGGCCGACTTCGCCCCGCCTTGATCGTCGTGAAGGGGACTTCGGGTACCCGTTCGTCCACATTCAGAGCGAACCGATGCGGTGACGAAAGTCGCGCGGTGATTGGCCGGTGGCCTGGGTGAAGGTGCGGGAGAAATAAGCGGGGTCATCGAAGCGCAACGCATAGGCGATCTGGGAGATCGACAGGTTCGTGTAGACGAGGTGGCGCCTTGCCTCCCGCACCATGCGATCGCGGATCATGTGGGTCGCCGGACAGCCATGAGTCTCCCGCACGACGCGTGTCAGATGTGTCGGTGTCACCTTGAGCGCCTTGGCATAGCGCGCGACCGGCCAGTGCTCGATGAAATGAGCATCCAGCAGCGCCTCGAACCGCTGGACGAGATCGGCGCCGGACGCGCGGGCGTTCGGGCCGTGCTCGGCCGCGATCTCGCGCGCCACGAGGCCGAGCAACGTCGCCGAAAGCGCCCGCAGGATGTGGGCCCTCGCATAGTGCCGCGCGCCATATTCGGCGAAGATATTCGTCACGACCCTGCGCATCTCCGGCGTGCCGCGCAGCACCGCCGCTTCGGCAAGGACCCGTGCGAGCCCCTCCGGCGGCACCAGGATATGATCGAGCATCTCGGCCACGAAGGTCACCACGAAGCCTTGCGTGCCCGGACGAAACGAAAAGCCGTGCACCTGACCGGCCGGCACATTGACGAGATGCATCGGGCGCAAGCGATGGCGCCGTCCCTCGATTGTTAGCTGTCCGCCGCCGCGCGCTACCAGCAGCACCTGATGCAGGCGCGCATGCCGGTGCGGTTCTAGTTCCCAGTCATGCAGCACCGAGCGCGCCGCGATGGTCTCGCAATGGATGACGTCGGGAAGGTCGCCGGTCTCGCCGAACAGATTATACGACTGGATAACAGATTTTGCGGTGCCGGGCATGTTCGATTTGTACAAGAGATCGCACGCTTGATCCATGTCCTTTCCGGCGCTCCCGCCATAATTGATGCTGCAGAGCCGCATCTGACGGGAGGAAACGGCAATGAAAACACAGGTCTGCATTATCGGCGGCGGCCCGTCCGGCCTGCTGCTGTCACAGCTTCTGCATCTCAAGGGCATCGATACCATCCTGCTCGAGAGGCACAGCCGTGAATATGTGCTGGGCCGCATTCGCGCAGGGGTGCTGGAGCACGGTTTCGCCAAGCTCATGCGCGAAGCGCAGTGCAGTGAGCGTATGGATCGCGAGGGCGAGATCCACGAGGGCTTCTTCATCGCGCATGACGGCCGACTCGACCGCATCGACCTGCATAAATATTCGGGGGGCAATTCGGTGGTCGTCTATGGCCAGACCGAACTCACCCGCGATCTCTATGAGGCGCGCGAGCGCATGAAAGGCAATGTCATCCACAATGTCGAGGACGTGTATCTCAACGACATTGCCTCCGATGCGCCCTATGTGACCTATCGCGCCGGCGACAGGATCGTGCGTATCGATTGCGACTACATCGTCGGCGCCGACGGCTTCCACGGCGTTAGCCGCAAGGCGATCCCGAAGGGAATATTGCGCGAGTATGAGCGGGTCTATCCGTTCGGCTGGCTTGGCGTCTTGTCACGGACCAAGCCGGTGTCGCCGGAGCTGATCTATGCCAAGCACGAGCGCGGCTTCGCGCTCTGTTCGCTGCGTTCACAAGTGCTGAGCCGCTATTACATTCAGGTGCCGCTGGAGGATTCGGTCGAGGATTGGTCGGACGACGCGTTCTGGGCGGAGCTGAAGCGGCGTCTGCCGGCGGAGGTGGCGGCGCGCATGGTCACCGGGCCGGCGATCGAGAAGAGCATCGCGCCGCTGCGCAGCTTTGTCGCCGAACCGATGCGCTACAAGCGCCTGTTCCTCGCCGGCGACGCCGCTCATATCGTGCCGCCAACCGGCGCGCGTGGGCTCAACAGCGCGGCGTCGGATATCTATTACCTCTATCACGGCCTGGTTGACCACTATCAGAAGGGCGACAATCAAAAGCTCGATGGCTATTCGGACAAGGCGTTAGCGCGGGTGTGGAAGGCGCAGCGTTTCTCCTGGTGGATGACGTCGCTGCTGCATCGCTTCCCGGCGAACAGCCCCTATGAGGACAAGCTTCAGGACACCGATCTGGCCTATCTGATGTCGTCCGATCTGGCGAAGGGGTCTCTCGCGGAGAACTATGTCGGGCTGCCGTTCTAAGCGTTTTCGAGCGAGGTGGGCACCGGCCGTCGCCGGCATAGCTGGCGAAGCTTTTACAACACCACAATGCCGGAATGCTTGGCCTTGTCGTCGGGTTCCACATGAATCGAGATCAAGGCATCCTGAACCTCCGCCTTGATCGCGCGCTCGAGCCGGTCGCAGATATCGTGCGCTTCGGTGACGCTCATCTGGCCTTTCACCACAAGGTGGAAGTCGACGAATGTCATGCGGCCGGCCTGGCGCGTGCGAAGATCATGCGCCTCGATCGCGCCATCGGCATTGGCGGCGATGACCGCGCGGATCCGTGACAGGTCACCTTCCGGTAGGGCCTCGTCGAGCAAGCCGCCCACGGATTGGCTCATCAGACGCCAGCCCGCCCACAGAATGTTGAGCGCGACCAGCGCGGCAAGAATCGGATCGAGGATCGACAGCCCGGTGAGAGCAGCAAGGGCGATGCCGACAAACACGCCGAAAGATGAGACGACATCGGTGAACAGATGTCGGCCGTCCGCGACCAGCGCCGGCGATTTATGGGCGCGGCCCTGTGCAATCAGGACGTAGCACCAGATCGCGTTGAGAACAGAGGCGCCGCCATTCACCGCAAGACCGACCCAGGGTGCGTCGATCATCCGTGGCGATTGATAGGCGAGCCACGCCTCGTGCAGAATGGCGATCGCGGCGACAACGATCAACACGCCTTCGAGAACGGCGGAGATGTACTCGGCTTTGTGGTGGCCATAGGGATGATTGGCGTCGGCCGGCTGTGCCGCGAAGCTGATGGCGAACAGTGTGGCGATGGCGGTTGCGACATTGACGATGCTTTCGATCGCATCCGACAGCAAGGCCACGCTGCCCGTCAGGTGATAGGCAACGTATTTCAGTGCAAGAACGATGAAGCCAACCGCAATGCTGCCAGCGGCAAGGGTCTGAATACGTGTCATAACAGGCTAGTGCCGCGATTTTGAAGTTCCTGCACCATTTGTAGCGAGCTCTTGTCAGGAACTTCAAAATCAAAAGCGGCACTAGAATCATAGAGTTCCTAGTGCACCTTGTTTCCGAAGTTCGTGTAGAGACTGCCGCAGATACTGCACGAACTTCGGAAACAGTGCACTAGATTGGATGCGCAGGATCTAGGCCGCGCGCCGCAGCGATGCAAGCGCTATGAATTCAATTGCAAATCAGTTGCAATACCAATGTCACGACCGTTGCCGCGGGAGGGCAGGATCCTTGCCGTTGCCGTCGGTGCCGGTGGTTTCCGTTGCATTGATGTCTTTGCTCGCATTGCCGCCCGGAACGAGCGATGGCGTGTTGTGCCAATATTGTTCCTGACGCGCGCGGGGCAGGGCATCGGGGTGCTCGCGCTGCAGATAATCGATGATCTTCTCGCGGATCTCGCAGCGAAGATCGAACACTTCGGGCGAATTGCGGCCGCTGGCGAGGATGCGCAGCTCGATCGTGTTGGATTTCGCGTCCGTGACCTGCAGATTGATGACGTTGCGGTCCCATAATTTCGATTCACGGGCGATACGATACGCCTCCTGCCGCACCTCTTCGACCGGAACGGTGTAATCCACATTGACGTACACGGTGCCGATCAGTGAGGCCGTCTCACGCGTCCAGTTCTGGAACGGCTTCTCCATGAAGTAGGAGAGAGGCACGACCATGCGCCGCCAGTCCCACAATTTGATGACGACATAAGTGGCTTTGATCTCCTCGATCCAGCCCCATTCGTTTTCCACCACAACGGCATCGTCGATGCGGATCGGCTGCGTCATTGCGATCTGCATGCCCGCGATCAGACTGGAAAGTAGGGGGCGGGCTGCAAAGCCGACGACGATGCCGGCGATCCCGGCGGATGCGAACAGCGACACACCGAACTGCCGCACGACTTCAAATGTCATCAAACCGGAGGCGGCGGTGATGACGATGATCAGCATCTGCACCGCGCCTTTGAGGATACGCACCTGAGTGACGTGCTTCCGCGCCAGCAGGTTGTCTTCGGTATCGATGCGAAAACGCAGGAGGTAAATGTCGGCCAGCAGATTGGCGCCAACGATGGCGAGCCAGCCGATCATGACGATGAAGCCGACCTGGAAGATGCGGCCAAGGGCGCCGGCGACATCCTGGTTGAGCGGAGCATTGCGTGCGGCGACAGAGAGCGCGAGCAGGATCAGCGCGAAACGCAGCACCCCCTTGGTCCGGCGCAGGAACGAGAACAGGATCGGGTGGCGGACCGCAAAGAGATGGCGGGTCAGCCGGACGATGATGGAAAATAACAGCATCGCCGCCGCAATGGCCCCGGCAAGCAAGAAGATTGCGGCAATCGGGGCCGGGATGGCCTCAAGGACAGAATCGATCCAGGTCCATAGGTTCCAAAAGAGGTCCGTCATACCGCCTGTTGGTGTGAATTCTCAGGAAAATGGCTCTCTGGACTTCATCCGCCGGCAATGGCATGAAACCCGCGATCCATTTCCAACGCGGCGCAACATGAAGAGTTTCCTGCTCAAGTTCTTCACCTGGTGGAACGGACAGACGCTGAACACACAGCTCTGGACGTGGCTCTATGGCGAGCATGTCGGCGACGACGAGGCAGGCAACCGCTATTATCGGACCAAGGGCGGCAAGATCGATCCGGTGCTCGGCTTCGAGCGTCGCTGGGTGATCTATAACGGCTATGCCGAGGCCTCGACCATTCCGCCGTCGTGGCATGGCTGGATGCATCACACCGTCGACACGCCGCCGACCGAAGAGAAATATAAGCCCCGCGCCTGGCAGAAGCCGCATCGGCCGAATCTGACCGGCACGCTGGGTGCCTATCGTCCGAGCGGTTCGACGCTGGCGCAGGGTCGTCGCCCCAAGGCGACCGGCGACTACAAGGCCTGGACGCCAGGCCGCTGACGCGAACGCCGGGTGGCGACCTCATCCGACAGGTCTCATCTTTCTCGCCTCAGGGACATTCCACGTAGCGTCTGGGCGCTAGGTCTGGTCAGCCTGTTCATGGACATCTCCTCGGAGATGATTCATGCGCTGTTGCCGGTCTACCTGGTGGTCGGGCTCGGTGCGTCGATGGTCGCGGTTGGCGTCATCGAGGGCATTGCCGAAGCGACGGCGATGGTGGTCCGCGTCTTCTCGGGCGCACTCAGCGACTGGCTCGGCAAGCGCAAGCTCTTGGCCGTGATCGGTTACGGGCTTGCGGCCTTCACAAAGCCGATCTTTCCACTAGCCACGGGATTGGGGTGGATCGTCGCTGCGCGCTTCATCGATCGCCTTGGAAAGGGGATCCGCGGCGCTCCGCGCGATGCGCTGGTGGCCGATCTCACGCCGGCACCCATTCGCGGCGCCGCTTTCGGCCTGCGTCAGTCGCTCGATACGATCGGCGCTTTTGTCGGCCCGCTCCTGGCGGTCGGACTGATGGCGGTGATGGCCGACAATTTCATCGGCGTGTTCTGGATTGCGGTGTTTCCAGCTTTCATCGCATTTGCGCTGATCCTGTTTGCGGTCAAGGAGCCCGTGCGGCACGCGGAACCGCAGAACGGCCGGCCGGGGCTCGCGCTATCGGATGTCCGGCGGTTGCCGCCTGCGTTCTGGATCGTTGTCGCCGTCGGCAGTGTGTTGACGCTCGCGCGATTCAGCGAAGCCTTTCTGATCCTTCGCGCACAACAGCTCGGCATGGCCGTTGCGCTGGTTCCGGCGATCCTGGTGGTGATGAATATTGTCTACGCGCTATCGGCCTATCCAGCGGGCGCGCTGTCGGATCGGCTTGGTCGCCGCGCCATGCTGCTTATCGGCATCGTGGCACTGCTATTGGCTGACATCGTGCTGGCACTTGCGGGCAACATTGCCGTGGTCGTGGCCGGCACTGCGCTCTGGGGTTTGCATATGGGATTGACTCAAGGGCTGCTGGCCGCGTTGATCGCCGATGTCACGCCGGCCGATCTGCGCGGAACGGCCTTTGGCATTTTCAGCTTCGCCGGCGGCCTGATGCTGCTGGCGGCGAGCGTTATAGCCGGTGCCTTGTGGGACATGATCGGGCCGGCCGCCACCTTCTTTGCCGGCGCCGGATTTACAGCGCTTGCGCTGGTCGGCGTTGCTGCGATGCTCGCGCGATTCAAGATGCCGATGGCGGCGCGATAACTCTTGGTCGACTATTTTTCCTGATCCGATGTCTCTTGACCTAATTTTTCTTGGCCTAATTTCTCTTGGCCGAGACGTCCGGCCCGGTGCCGGTGGGTGGCGGCCGCGCGCGCGGCCTGTTCGTAAATTCCCGTCATCAAGTCGAGTGTGTGCACAACATCTTGCAGGCGCTTGGCAAGATCGGGCACACGCGCCACCGCTTCGATCAGGAGATGGGCGCGCACGTCGGCGTAACGATCGGTGACGGTTTTGCCTAAGGCGGTGGTTTCGTATGTCACGCCGGATCGGCCGCTGCCGCTGCGCGTCACGAGGCCGCCCTTGATCAGCTTGCGCAAGCTGTATTGCAGGTTGGGGATATCGTCGCGATTGGCCATATGCGCGAGATCGCGCAAGCTTTTCGGCCGGTCGTTCATGCGGATCATGTGCAGTAAGGCATTATCCGGACCGCTGGCGGAAAATTCCGCGACCGAAGCGAGGCACTCGGCCTGCCAATGCCCGAAGCCTTCCCAGCAGCGGATCAATGCATATTCTAGCTCCGCCACATCCATTTCCTGCGCGGTGCGCGCTAAATGCCAGGAACGATCGATCGGTTTGGACCGATCACCGGCGGAGCGGCGGCTGTTCTTCGGCATTTCGCTTGCCTCTCCTGCACAACTTCGGCTCAGGGCATTGCACCGGACTTGTGCTTGCGTCCAGATTGACGATCAAATAGACTTTCTATCATAAAATTAATTTTATTCCGACATTCGCAATGGAGAGACGCAATGATGCCGTCACAGAACCGGATGTTCGACCGCAACCAGTTTCTACTTGGTACCTTCGCCTCCAATTGTTCCGGCGGCATGACGGTGACGAAGCTTCCCGAACGCTGGAACAGTTCGTGGGACAATAACCTGAAACTGGCGGCGCTTCTCGATGACGCCGGAATCGATTTCATGCTGCCGATCGCGCGCTGGATCGGTTACGGCGGCGAAACCAATTTCCACGGCAGCGTGCTCGAGACGATGACCTGGGCCGCCGGCTTGCTGGCGCGGACGCGCGAGATCACCGTGTTTGCGACAATTCACACGGCCGCCAATCACCCGGTCGTCGTCGCCAAGCAACTCGCGACAATCGACCAGATCAGCGGTGGCCGTATCGGCTTGAATATCGTCGCGGGCTGGAACAAGCCAGAATATGAGGCGCTCGGCTTGACGCTGCCGGACGATCACGAGACGCGCTACGGCTACGCGCAGGAATGGTTCGATATCGTTCGCGCGTTGTGGACGCGCAATCAGGCCTTCGATTGGGACGGGCAGTTTTTCAAGCTGAAGAATGTGCTTGGCGATCCACGACCCGGCGTGCCGCTGCCGATCATCAACGCGGCCGGTTCAAATCAGGGCCGCGAGTTCGCCGTGCGCAATGCCAATTTTCTGTTCACGCCGGCGATCGACCTGTCGCGTTCGACGGAGGAGATTGCCGCGCTGAAGCAGCAGGCAAAGCAGGTTGGGCGCGATGTCGATGTGCTGACATTCTCTCATGTGGTGTGCCGTCCGACGGAAGCCGAAGCGAAATCCTATCTCGAGCATTCCGGTAAAACGCATGCCGACTGGGATGCGGTCGATAATCTGGTGCGGCTGCAATTCGCGCACGCGCAATCGTTCCCGCATGACCTGCTGGCGCTGATCCGCGATCGCATGGCCGCTGGTCATGGCGGCTTCCCGCTGACGGGAACGCCAGAGCAAGTGGCTGACGGCATTGCCGCACTGCATGCCGCCGGCTTCCGCGGTACGACCTTGTCGTTCGTCGACTATGTCGAGGAATTCCCGTATTTCCGCGACAATGTGCTGCCGCTGCTGGAACAGCGCGGCATTCGCATCGCGAGGCCCGCGTCAGTCGCTGCGGCCTGATCGCTGCGGCAAAATATCTGCCGCCCATTTCGCATCGCTTGATAGAGACACTGAGCGAAACGGCCGCATCAAGGCGACGAGGCGCCTTATGGCGTTTACCGCCGCGAACGGCGGTCGTTCCTCCCGAACGTCTTCTCTTTTTCTTGTGCTGCAACCTATACAAAGGTTGCGATTGAAACCGTTTTGACCGGCTTCTACCTGAGGCCGGCACAACTGGTGTCGGGCCAGCATTTTTCCAAAGAGATTTGTGATGGCGCGCATCGAGCATCCGGGCGGTGAGGGTGGAGTTGGTCAGCTTGCAGGACAGACCGCCGGGCCTGTCGCGACTGAACAAACACCGACGCCGACCCCGATGTCGGGCGCGCTGATCTTTCTGTTCGCGTTCGCTGCAGGCGCAGCCGTTGCCAACATCTATTATGTGCAGCCGCTGATCGGATTGATTGGCCCCGACATCGGGCTCAGTCCGGTCCTGGCGAGCCTGATGGTGACGTTCACGCAGGTCGGTTACGCCATCGGTCTTCTTCTCCTGGTACCACTCGGCGATCTCGTTGAAAACCGCAGACTCGTTGTGCTGACGCTGCTTGCCGTGAGTGCGAGCCTTGCGATTTCGGCTCTTGCAGGTTCGGAGCCCGCTTTTCTTGCGGCGGCGCTGGTACTTGGTGGGTGCGCGGTTGTTGCACAGATGTTGGTGCCTTTCGCAGCAACGCTTTCGCCAGAAGCCCATCGCGGAGCAACCGTCGGCAAGGTTGTCAGCGGCGTCATGACAGGGATTTTGCTGGCGCGGCCGGTGGCGAGTCTGATCGCCGACTTGGCTGGCTGGCGCGCCGTGTTCGGGCTTGCCGCGATCCTCATGGCGTGTCTTGCGGCGCTGCTGCGCTGGAATTTGCCCATGCGCCGTCCCGAGGGCGGTTTTGCCTATCGCCGGTTGATTGCCTCGCTCTGGCCGGTCTGGCGCGACACAACCATTCTGCGCCGCCGCGCCTTGTATCAGGCGGCGATGTTCGCAGCGTTCAGCCTGTTCTGGACGACGGTGCCCTTATTGCTTGCGAGTCCGGCTTTTGGATGGGGCCAGCGCGGCATCGCCGTTTTTGCTCTGGCTGGCGCCGCCGGTGCACTGGTCTCTCCGGTGGCCGGACGCGTTGCCGACCGCGGATGGACGCGGTCAGCAACAGGTTCCGCGCTGTTTCTCGTTCTCTTTTCATTTGTTGTTGCCGCGCTCGGCGTTGTTGTCGGTTCGATTGCGCTTCTCGTCGCCGCAGCCATTCTTCTGGATGTCGGGTGCATCCTCAATCTCGTTCTCGGTCAGCGCGCGATCTATGTGCTTGGCCCGGAGATTCGCAGCCGGCTGAACGCGCTGTATATGGCATCGGCGTTTTTTGGCGGTGCTGTCGGCTCGGCCATTGCGAGTGCGGTATATGTCCATGGCGGATGGATTGCGACGTCGTGCGCGGGCGCAGGATTTGCCGCGGTTGCGCTGCTTTATTATTGCAGCGAATTCTTCCACGCCCGCCCGGCCTAGACTGCCCTCGTTTGCGTAGCGGCTACGCTACATCGTTCCCTCGAGACCGAGCTGCTTCACCAGCGAGCCCCATTTGTCGCGTTCGGACGTAAGGTAGGTCTGGATGCCGTCGATCGAGGGCGTATCGACGGGGAGCAGGCCGATCTTTTCGGTGAGCTTGATCATCTCCGGATCGAGCATGATCTTCTTCATTTCGGCGTGCAGGCGTTCGACGATAGGTCTCGGCGTGGCCGCCGGCGCGAACAGCATGTGCCAGGACACCGCTTCGAAATCCGGCGCGTTCGCCGCTTCTGCGAAAGGCGGTACGTCGGGCAGGGACGGAATGCGTGTTGTCGCCGAGACCGCAAGGGGGCGCAGCTTGCCTTCCCGAATGAGCGGCAGCGATGCGCCGGCTTCGGCAAAGCCGAGATTGACGTGTCCTGCGACGATGTCGGCGATCGATTGCGGCGTATTCTTGTAGGGCACATGCGTGATTTCGAGGCCGAACCGCTTCTTCATGTATTCCATCGACAGATGTTGCGCGACGCCGGCGCCCGGCGATGAATAGGTCAGCGGCGTTTTGGAATCCTTCACCAGCTTGATGAGTTCGGGAACGGTCTTCGCCGGCAGATCGGGATTAATGACAAGGATCATAGGCGATTTCACGTAGAAGGAGATCGGCACGAAATCCTTCACATGGTCGTAGTTCACCTTCTTGTAGAGAACCGGATTGATCGCCATCGCCGACGATGTCGAGACCAGCAGCGTATAGCCATCCGGCGGCGCTTTCGCGACAGTCGAGGCTGCGAGCATCAATGCGGCACCGGGACGATTTTCAACAACGACTGGCTGGCCGAGGTTCGATTGCAACTTCTCCGCATAGATCCGAACAAGGGCATCCAGACCACTACCGGCGGCCAGTGGCACGACAATGGTGATCGGACGGTTGGGATATGTCTGTGCGGTGGTGATGGTCGGATAGAAAAGGGCGGCGGTGATAAGCATCAGCATCGCCCGGCGACCGATGATCGACGGCATGAGCGAGGTTCCTCCCTGTGATCAGGCGCCTTTGCGGCACTCTCGATGGATTCAGCATGACTGGAGGCAACCGGCGCTGCAAGCGGGCGAGAGGGGGTATCCGGAAGCCGATCGCCCTTTCGCCGCCGCATTCGACATGTTAACCGGGGGGACTTGCAATCCCGTTGCGCGGGCGGATTGCGCTATTACCGGGGCCTCTATGACGGTCGTTTCGACACGACACCAGACTGCCGGGCTGGTCGCTGCGGCGGCAAGCGCGATCATGCTTTGTCTTGTGGCCTCCGATGCGAGCGCCCAGTTCGGCTCGATCTTTGGTGATCCCTCACCGCCGCGGCCCCCGGCCGGCGTTCCCGGCGGGCGGCAGCAGCAAAGTCCATTCCCTCAGCCTTTCGGTGAGCCGCCGCCGCGGCGCCAGCAATTCCCGCAGGAATCGCCCGATCAGTTCCCGGAACGCCTGCCGCCTGGACCGCCGCCATCGGCGCGCCGCGCGCCTGCTCCCATTCAGGCCGAGCCGTTGCCGCCGGCAGATGGCGGGCCGGCATCCCAGCAATCCGGTGTCACGCCGGGCCTGCCGCCAGGGGTTCGTCAGCCGCGCGGTACGCCGCAGCCGGCCAACACAGCGCCGCAGCCCGGCGACGAGGTGGTGAGCGCGCCGCCGACCCAGAAGATCCCGAATCAGACTGCGGTATTTTCCGGTCTCGACAAGATCACCGGCCGCATCATCTCGTTTGATGTGGCGATCGGCGAAACCGTACAATTCGGTGCGCTGCAGGTCGTGCCGCGTGTCTGCTACACGCGTCCGCCGACCGAAGCGGCTGCCACCGATTCCTTCGTCGAGGTGAGCGAGGTGACGTTGCAGGGCGAGGTGCGGCGCATCTTCGCCGGCTGGATGTTCGCGGCAAGCCCCGGCCTCAATGCCGTGGAACACCCTATTTACGATGTATGGTTGACCGATTGTAAGCAGCCGCTGGTAAAGGTCGCCGAAGATCCTGCTTCGATCCCGCAAGCCGGCACGGAACAACAGGCACCAGCACAGCAGACCTCGCCTGCGCCGCGTCAGCCGCAAGCGGCACAACGGCCGCGTCCGCGGCCGCAAGCTCAGCCGCAGCGGCCGGCGGAGTTCAATCGCGCATTCCCGGCACCGATCCGCTAAATCACTTTGGATCGAACCGATTCCAGGTCATCGTCGTGATCGGTATTCGTTGTGAGATGCGATTCACAGCCGTCCATCACGGCGCAGACCAGTGCGTCTGTGCTAGAGCCCTTCTGGCTTTTATGGAATCAAAGCCAGAAGGGCTCTCGCTTTTTTGTTTTGACGCGTTTTCTTCACGCGAACCGGTACTCACTTCGCTTGAAAACGCTCTAGCTTGCGCCCCGTCATCAGGATGACGGTTGTATTTTTATTCCGAGTGCGGCAAGCGCCGCCGCACCGGGCACCGGATCGTTGTCGAGTGCGAAGAAATCGGCTTCGTCCTCCAGCGCGCGTTCCAGCATGCGATTGTAGAGCCGCTTGCTGACTTCGATCGCACCAAAGCCAGACAGATGCGATGTGACGAATTGCGTATCGAGCAGGGTGAAGCCGCCAGCGCGCAGGCGCGCGACGAGATGGACCAGCGCCACCTTCGAGGCATCGCGTTCGCGATGGAACATGCTCTCGCCGAAGAACGCACGGCCAAGCCGCACGCCGTAAAGGCCGCCGACCAGTTTGCCGTCGCGCCAGGTCTCGACCGAATGGCAATGACCGATTTCGTGCAGCTTGCAATAGAGCGAGCGAATCCGGCCGTTGATCCAAGTGCGGGACCGCCCGGCCTGGGGCTCCGCGCAGCCGTCAATGGTCGCCTCGAAATCGCGGTCGATGAAAACCTCGAACTGATCGCTGCGGATCGTGCGAGCCAGCCGGCGGGGAACATGGAACCCGTCCAGCGGGATCAGGCCGCGATGCTCCGGCTCGATCCAGTAGAGCGAGGGGTCATCGGCATTCTCCGCCATCGGGAAAATGCCGCAGGCATAGGCCTTCAGGAGCACCTCCGGGGTGATCTCGACAAGGCCAGTTTCACGGGCGGTGTCTCTGCTAGCCATTCTTTAACTTAACCCGCTGTTATCCCTTGGCTTGTTAAATTTTAGACACTTTGCGAACAAATCCGCCGGGCAGGATTTGCTCACCCGGATGTTGCGTAAAGAGGGGGCTGATCATGGATCAGGACACCTGGAACGGGAAGGCCAAGGACGAACGGTCTGCTCAGGACGAGCAAGAACCCAACGAACAAGGTCTGCGAACGGTCGAATCGTCGCAAACCTGCGTGCTTCTGGTCGAGGACGAATCCCTGATTGCCGAGATTATCGGCGAAGCGCTGGAAGAGCACGGTTTCTCTGTTCACTCGGTGTCCAACGCCTCCGAAGCTCTGGCCCATCTGTCGACCGGTTCCCGGGTCGACATCTTGTTCACCGACATCAATCTGCCCGGCGAGCTTGACGGCGCCGCACTCGCCGAGCAGGCGCGAGGGCTGCTGCCGGATCTGCCGGTCATTTATGCATCCGGCCGCTGGGGCCGGCTGGAAGAAGTCCGCAACTTACCGCTCTCTACCACCCTGCAAAAGCCATACAGCCCGGCACGGGCCTGCGCCGCTGTGGAGGTGCTGATGTCGCAACGCATGGCGGTGCTGGAAAGCCGGCACGCGCCGCTCAGGGTCCTAGCTTCGTAATTTGTCGAGCAAGTTCGTCGGCAATGGCAGTACGATCGTCGAGGCGCGCTCGCCGGCGATATTCTGCAATGCCGTGAGATAGCGCAGCTGCATCGCTTCCGGGCGCGAGGCGAAGATCTGCCCGGCATCGGCAAGCCGCTGAGCCGCCTGAAACTCGCCCTCGGCATCGATCACCTTGGCACGGCGAATACGTTCGGCTTCCGCCTGCTTGGCGATAGCGCGGATCATGGTTTCGTTGAGGTCGATATGCTTGATCTCGACATTCGACACCTTGATGCCCCACGCGTCGGTCTGCTCGTCGAGGATTTTCTGGATGTCGAGATTGAGCTTGCCGCGCTCTGCGAGCATCTCGTCCAGATCATGCTGGCCGAGCACCGAGCGCAATGTCGTCTGCGCGAGCTGGCTTGTCGCATCGAAGAAATGCTCGACCTGCAGGATCGCTCTTTCGGGATCGATTACACGAAAATAGAGCACCGCATTGACTTTGACCGATACGTTGTCGTGAGAAATCACATCCTGCGACGGCACATCGAAGACGCGCGTTCGCAGATCGACACGCACCATCTGCTGGATGAAGGGAATGACGATGACAAGACCGGGGCCTTTCACCTTCCAGAACCGGCCGAGCATGAACACCACACCGCGCTCGTACTCCCGCAAGATGCGGAACGCATAAAAGAGCAGCGCAATTACAGCAATGACGGGAATCAGCAGCCCCGAAAAGCCTGGAAACAGGAAATCGAACATGACGCTCTCCGTTGTCTATCCCGGTTCGACGAACAGGGTCAGGCCTTTGCGCTGCTGCACGCGCACAATGTCTCCGTTTCCGAAGGCATGGTTGCCGCGCGCATTCCAGATTTCGCCCTGGACGCGGACATGGCCTTGCTCACCCTGCCAGTCAATCACCATGCCCCGGGTGCCGAGCATGTCATCCAGACCGAGCGTGACTGGACGGTGACGCGCCTTAACCGCCGCGCCGAGAACGAGAAAGGCAAATCCGGCGCTGACGATCGCCGCACCGGCAATCACCGCAAGCGAAACACGTAGATCGAAATCGGCGCCATCGGTTTCGAACAGGTAAAATGATCCAACCACGAAGGCGATAAGCCCGCCGATGCCCAGAGCGCCGATGCCGGGCGTGAAGGCCTCGCCAATCATCAACGCAATACCCAGCAGCAGCAGACCGAGCGCGCCATATTGAACCGGTAATACTGAAAGCGCGATCAATCCCAGCAGCAGGCAGATGCTGCCAAGCACTCCGGGGATGATCGCGCCGGGCGTCCAGAATTCGAACAACAGGCCGTAAATGCCGATCAGCAGCAGGATGAACGCTACATTGGGATCGGCGATGATGGCGAGCAACTGGGTTCGCCAGTCGGGCGTGACATTCACGATTTCAGCGTCGCGTGTGGACAAGGTCCGGTCTGCGCCAGCGACGGTTACGCGGCGCCCGTCGGCTTGTGCCAGCACATCCGGCACATTGCTGGCCACGATTTCGATCACGCCCTGCGCGCGGGCTTCTGTGGCGGTGAGGGTGGCGGCATCGCGCACCGCCTTTTCCGCAAAGTCGAGATCGCGTCCGCGCATCTGGGCGAGGCTGCGCAGTAGCGCGATGACATCGTTGATCGATTTCTTTTCAGCCGCACTCGGCTCGGCAGGTTTCTTGTCATCCTTGGGCTGCGGCACGCCCGGAATGCCGCCCATCTGCACCGGCGTTGCTGCGCCCAGATTGGTCCCGGGTGCCATGGCAGCAAGATGCGAGGCGTATACAAGGAAGGTGCCCGCCGAGGCTGCCCGGGCACCGCTCGGTGCGACGTAAACAATGATGGGAACCGGCGAAGCGACAAGGTCGCGGATGATATCGCGGGTGGCGCTGACAAGGCCGCCCGGCGTATCGAGGTTGATCAGGATCGCTGCAGCATCGTCCCGGCGGGCCAGGTCGATGGCGCGCGAAACCTGACGTTGCGCGGCCACGCTGATGGCACCCTTGATCTCGATAACAAGAACCCGCTTGCCAGGCGCAGCTTGTGCGCCGGCTAGGAGGGCGGCCAAGAGCGCGAGAATCAGAGCCGCGCTCCCTATAGCCGCGAGCCATCTGGTCACGACCGGCATCATCATCTGATAAATATAGGGCTTCGCAGGCGGGCCGCGAGCCGCAATCTCCGGTCAAAGCCGCGTCATATTAACAGAGGTGGTGCCGGATCCGCCGATGGATGGACGCGATTATTGGGTGTGGGCCGGGCGCATCTTGCGCACGATGTCGTCGGCCGGCTGCAACTTGGCGCCGTCGAGATAATCGTAGGAGGTCATGACCCCTTTGCCGTTTTGCAGTGCCGTTCGGCCGACATAGAGACCGAGTGTGGCCTGGTGATCGAGGGCGCGGAAAGTCACCTTGCCCGATGGCGACAGGAACGTCAGGCCCTCGAAGACTTTGGCCAGCTCTTCCGAATTGGTGGACTTGGCCTTGTCGATACCTGCCGCAAGCGCCTTGATTGTCGTGTAGCCAACAAGCGATGAAATGCGCGGATAATCGTTATAGCGCTTCTGGTAGGCCGTCAGAAACTCCATGTGCTCCGGGGTTTTGATCAAATACCAAGGGTAACCGGTGACATACCAGTTTTTCGGCGCTTCATCTTTAAGAGGATCGAGATATTCGGGCTCGCCCGTCAGCAGGCTGACAACCTCGATGCCGCTGAACAGATCCCGCGTCTCGCCGTCACGCACGAATTTGGCGAGGTCAGCGCCGAACAGAACATTGAAGACAGCATCGGGCTTGGCATC
This sequence comes from Pseudorhodoplanes sinuspersici, assembly GCF_002119765.1. Classification (NCBI taxonomy): domain Bacteria; kingdom Pseudomonadati; phylum Pseudomonadota; class Alphaproteobacteria; order Hyphomicrobiales; genus Pseudorhodoplanes; species Pseudorhodoplanes sinuspersici. The sequence goes on along the minus strand of NZ_CP021112.1, from coordinate 5,183,264 downwards.
CGCGAGTGCTTGAACGACAGACGCAGAATCGATCTTGCCAAGGGGAGGGGCCAGATCAATGACGAATTCGACATCGGGCTGCGCGGCTTTCAAAAGGCTCTTGAACGTCGCAACAGCCGATTGTCCGTATTCATAATTGGGATAGACGAAAGCCCAGCGCTTGCGTTTGAGAGCGGCCGCATGCGGCACAAGCGCGGCGGCATGGCTGTAAGTCGATGGCCGCAGGCGGAAGGTGTAGCGGTTGCCGGAATCCCAGACGATCTTGTCGGTCAGCGGCGCGGAGGCCAGGAAGAAAACCTTGTGTTGCCTGGCATAGTCGGCCACGGCGAGACCGACATGCGACAGGATCGTGCCGGTGAGAATGTCGACTTTTGCATTGAGGCGCAGGTCGTCAGCCATGCGGACCGCGTCACCGGGATTGGCCCCGTCATCGCGCGCGACGATTTCAAGTGTTTTGCCCAAGAGGCCGCCAGCCGCGTTGATTTCTTCGACCGCGAGATCGACGCCTTTCCGGTATGGTCCGAGATTGGCCGACATCGCCTTGTAGCTGTTGATGTCGCCGATCTTGATGACGTTTTGCGCGGACGACGAGCTCACAGTGGCCAGCGCAACGGCCAGAGCCATGGATGTGGCGATGACAACGGACCGGTATTTCATGGCAAACCCCTCATTTGGCATGAGCAAAGAATGTGATTTCGCTGCCGGCTCGGCGAGATCGGATATGTCAGGCGGCGTTGGCACCGCCGGATTGGGCGAACGATTTCTCTGTTTCAATTATCTTGTCGACGGCCCGGCGCATCCGCATGGGCGAGGCATCGATTGCGATACGAACCGGCCGTGTATTTCGCGGTTCCTTCTCGTTGAGATGGATCGCCTCGAGAATGGTCTTGTCTTCATCGAAGGCGGTGCGGAATTGGCCGATCATTGCCTGCGTGGTCGCCTCGTCCGTCTGGAAGTTTTTAACGAACAGCCAATGATCGATGCAGCGTTCCGCATCGACCGGTGTGATGAAGTGGCATGCAAAAATCTGAAGACTATTGCTACGCTCGCCGTCCGGAGCTCCCGTTCCTGTCGGTGCGCTGCCAAAGTCGACCATAGCGATGCAAGGCGGCGTATAATGATAGTAGTGCCAGCGATCGACATTGCCGGCGAAATTTCCGAATTTCTGGAACAGCGGGATCGCTGGCGCGTCGAGAATCCAGCGCCAGGTGAGGAAGGTGTCGCCCTGCTTTTCGCTGTGAACCGGAATGTCCTCGCTGGCGGAATTGCCGAGCGTCGACAGATGGACAAAGCTGACATGGGCCGGATCGCACAAATTGTCGGCGAGGTTGAGATAGTGGCAGCCGATCTCCAGCGCGTCGCCTTCCACGGCGCTCCAGTTGGCATCGTGATATTGCGGCAGGTCGAACACCTTTGATGGGTCGGCGAGGGCAGGGTCGCCCATCCAGATCCAGGCGAGTCCCATATTTTCGACGATCGGATAGGCGCGGACACGGGCATTCGGGGGGATGACCGGTTGCCCTGGAATGCGGATACATTGACCGCTGCAATCGAAGGTCAGGCCATGATAGCCGCACTCGATATTGTCGTCCTTCAGGCGACCCATCGACAGTGGCGCGAGCCTGTGCGGACAGGCATCGTCGAGCGCTACGACCGTCCCCGACGCCTTGCGGTAGAGGACGACAAGCTGGCCCAATATGCGCCGTTGCGTGAGGCTTTGTGAGATGTCGCGCGACCAAGCTAGGGGGTACCAAGCATTCCTGATGAATTCATCCATCGGCGCCGCTCCGCTTCACCATAATCTATGTATGAAGTATTTACTTAATTAAAGTCTAGACAGTCTCCCAGCGCTGTCAATGGGAGTGAATGTCGAAAAACGCGGCACCGTTGCCTCGACATTGGAGGCGTGCCGGGTGACGTGCTTGTGAATCCCGCAGTGCACATGCATACAGGTTCACATTGCGCCGATTCAGAACTGAAGCCGATTCAGAACTTGAAAATGTGAGGCGAGGCGCGACAGAGTACCAGAGCGCTTTGGGCCCATACACGTCTGGATGTGCAAAGCTTTAGGTGCGAAAAATATCTTGGGCGCGTAGTGGGGTCGTTCGCATGCCGGGGGATCTGGTTCAATCGTCACGAGCCGCGTCTAAGGTCAAAAGACCCAAGACCGAAGCGTCAATGGCTGAATCGTCAAAGACTGAAGTGTCAAAGACCAAAGTGTCAAAATCCGAAGTCCTCAAACCCGGAAAGCGCAAGGCTCCGCGAGTCGGACGTCCAAAGGCGCAGCCGCGCGGTGAAGCCGCGGATACGCGTGACAACATTCTGCAGGCAGCGGTGAAAGTATTTGCCGAACGGGGGCTCGGCGGCGGCCGGATTAATCTCGTCTCTCGCGCGGCGCGTTCGAACGACCGGATGATCTATTATTATTTCGGCAGCAAGGAGAAGCTGTTCGTCGAGGTGCTTGAAAAGATTTACCGCGACATGTGGGAGGCCGAGAGCAAACTTGCTCTCGATCTTTCAGAGCCGGTCGCCGCGCTCAAGCACATCGTGCATTTCACGATGAATCATTATCTCGCTCATCCGGAAATGCTGACGCTGCTCAACAACGAAAATTTGCACAAGGGCAAATACGTTTCAAAATCCAAGGCGATGAAGGAATTGTCGTCGCCGGCCCTCGATTTGATGGAGCAGGTCTATCAGGCCGGCGTTAAACAGGGCGTATTCCGGCGCGGAATTGCCCCGCTCCACATCTATCTGACCATTCTTGCGCTCAATTATTTCTATGTGTCCAACCGTTATACGTTGTCGGCGTTTCTTGGGCTCGATCTGATGGGCGCAGACAGTTTGTCCGGCTGGCGCAATTGGGTCGAAGAGGTCGTGCTCCGGGCCGTCCGCGGATAGCCGGCCTGATTCATCTCGCAGACGCGAGAAGCAGACCCCGAAAACAACAAGAAGTGAGCGAAGGCCATACTTCTCGGGTGCGGCCTTCAGGGCTAGTCTTGTCGTTCAAAGCGGGACTGGGAGGTACCGAGCGACAATAACGCAACACCGATATCCAGGAGAGTCTGATGGCAATGGCCGATTGGCGCCTCGAAGGCGAATGGATGAAGAATTGTACCTGTGCATTCGGATGCCCGTGCGACTTCAATGCCAAGCCGACAAACGGGGATTGCCAGGGATTTGTCGCCATGCGGATCACGAAGGGCCATTATAACGACGTCAGTCTCGATGGCTTGAGTTTTTGCGTCACCGTCTCGTTTCCCGGTGCTCTCCACGAAGGTAACGGACAGGCCCAACCGATCATCGACGAACGGGCGAGTGCGGCGCAGCGCGAGGCACTGTTCAACATATTGTCGGGACAGAACGCCGCCGAAGGAACGCTTTTTCAGATCGTCAGCCTGATCGTGAGTAAATTTCACGATCCGATCTTCGCGCCTATCACGTTTGATTTCGACAAAGAGGCGAGAACCGCTCGCATCAGCATTCCAGGTGTGCTCGAAACGGATGTCGAGCCAATCAAGAATCCTGTGACCGGAGCGCCGCATCGCATCAGGGTGGTGATGCCCGAAGGCTTCGAGCACATCGAGGGCGAGGTGGCCTCCGCGAATATCCGCAGCATGGGCGCAATCAAGTTTGAAACCCGGGGCACCCACAGCACGCTTGCGAATGTCGTGCAAACGCCACAGGGTGTCGCGGCGTGATCTAAGCGTTTGGCAAATCCACGCGCGATTGGGAAAGCCGTCGTGATCAATACGGCCATCGCAGGGCTGCTACGCCGCGATCGGATGCTGGTCGCGGCCGCGTTGTTCGCTGTGATTGTGCTGTCGTGGATTTATCTCCTGACAGGCGCGGGCATGAGCATGCACGAGATGGATGGCATGCTCATGCCGATGCGGATGGAGCCGTGGACGCTCAACTACGCCGCGTTGGTCTTTGCAATGTGGGCGATCATGATGGCGGCAATGATGCTGCCGAGCGCCGCTCCCATCATTCTTCTGTTTGGCACGATCGAGCGGCGGCGGCAAAAGGACGATCTGACGACAGTATCGTTCGCGCTTGGCTACGTCGTCATCTGGGTCTTGTTCAGCGTTGCAGCGACCGCGCTTCAGTTCGGCGCAGAACAGGTGGCCCTTATGTCGCCGATGATGCAGATGACGAGTATCGCTCTGGCCGGGGCGATGCTGATCCTGGCCGGCCTCTATCAATGGACTCCCTTCAAACAGTCATGCCTGCGTCGCTGTCGCTCGCCGCTCGATTTCATTGTGAGCGAGTGGCGGGAGGGCAGGGCCGGCGCGCTTGTGATGGGATTGCGGCACGGCGGTTTTTGCCTCGGTTGCTGCTGGGCGCTGATGCTGCTGCTGTTCGTTGGCGGCGTGATGAACCTCGTCTGGATCGCAGGTCTTTCGATCTTCGTGCTGATCGAGAAGCTTGCGCCGGCCGGTCATTGGATCGGCCGCGCGGCCGGCATCGGGCTCATAGCCTGGGGCGGCGCGGTGCTGTTCGGGCTGCTTCCCGCTTCGCTCGAAATGCTTTAACTCTCCATCCCGCCTTGGGCGAGGAATTGCTCAAGCCAGTGGATGGAGTAATTTCCGTCGATGATATCCTGATTGCGGACCAGTGTGCGGAATAGCGGCAGCGTGGTCTCGACACCGTCGATCACAAATTCATCCAACGCTCGCTTCAGCCGCATCAGGCATTCCTGCCGCGTCTTGCCGTGGACGATCAGCTTGCCGACCATCGAATCGTAATAGGGCGGGATCGTGTAGCCTTGATAGGCTGCGGAATCGACGCGCACGCCAAGGCCGCCCGGCGGGTGATAATGCAGGATCTTGCCGGGTGACGGACGGAAGTTGAAGGGATTTTCCGCGTTCACGCGGCACTCGATCGCGTGACCATAGAAGTTCAGGTCTTCCTGCTTGCAGGGCAGGTCGCCGCCAGCGGCGACGCGGATTTGTTCGAGCACGAGATCGATGTCGGTGATCATCTCCGTCACCGGATGCTCGACCTGGATGCGCGTATTCATTTCGATGAAATAGAATTCGCCATCCTCGTATAGAAACTCGATTGTCCCGGCGCCGAGATATTTCATCTCGCGCATGGCCTTGGCGCAGACTTCGCCGATCTTGTTGCGCTGCTCGGTATTGAGTGCGGGCGAGGGGCTTTCCTCCAGCACCTTCTGATGCCGGCGCTGCAGCGAACAGTCGCGTTCGCCGAGATGGATCGCGTCGCCGCGGCCATCGCCCAGGATCTGAATTTCGATATGGCGCGGCTTCTGCAGGTACTTCTCAAGATACACGGCATCGTCGCCGAAGGCCGCCTTCGCTTCCGAACGCGCGGTGGACAGAGCCATGCTCATATCCTGTTCGGTATAGGCGACCTTCATGCCGCGTCCGCCGCCGCCAGCTGCTGCTTTCACGAGCACCGGATAACCGATCTCCCTGCCGATCTTGAACGCTTCGACATCGGAGGTGACGCCGCCTTCCGAACCCGGCACCACCGGAATGCCGAGCTTCTTGGCGGTGCGCTTGGCTTCGATCTTGTCGCCCATCAGGCGGATATGTTCGGCCTTGGGACCGATGAAGCCGATGCCGTGCTCGGCAAGGATCTCGGCAAAGCGGGCATTCTCGGAGAGGAAGCCGTAGCCGGGATGCACGGCATCGGCGCCGGTGATCTCGCACGCCGCAAGCAGAGCCGGCACATTCAGATAGCTGTCGCGCGCCGGCGGCGGACCGATGCAGACGCTTTCGTCGGCAAGACGCACATGCATCGCGTCGGCATCGGCGGTGGAATGCACCGCGACCGAGGGAATGCCGAGCTCCTTACACGCGCGCAGCACCCGTAATGCGATCTCGCCGCGATTGGCGATGAGGATTTTATCGAACATCACTCGATAATCACCAGTGCTTCGCCGAATTCGACCGGCTGGCCGTCTTCGACAAGGATCTGCGTGACGATGCCCGAGCGTGTCGCCGGAATCTGGTTCATGGTTTTCATCGCTTCGATGATCAGCAGCGTGTCGCCGGCTTTCACCGGCTGGCCGATATCGACGAAGGGGCGCGCGCCCGGTGATGGCGCAAGATAGGCCGTGCCGACCATCGGCGACGGCACCGCGCCCGGATGTTTCGCCGGATCATTGGTTGCGATCGGGGCAATCGCTGCAGGCGCGGCCGCCGGGACGTGCGCTGGGGCTGCAACCTGAACGGCACGGGCGGCCCGGCCGATCTTAACGCGCAATCCGTCGCGCTCGATCTCGATATCGGTCAGTCCGGTTTCGTCGAGAAGTTTGGCGAGGCCACGGATCATGTCCTCGTCATAAGGTTGGGCGCCGGTTTTTTTGTCTTTGTCTGAAGCCACGTTGTGTCAGCCCTTCGATGTGTCGATCATTGCGGCGATGCCATCGATCGCCAGAACGTAACCCTGCACGCCGAACCCGCAGATCACCGCTTTCGCAGCCTTGGAGACATACGAATGGCGGCGGAATTCGTCGCGCGCGTGAATATTGCTGATATGGACCTCGATCGTCGGCGCCTTGCCCATGAGCAAGGCGTCCAGGATCGCGATCGATGTATGGGTATAGGCGGCCGGATTGATGACGATCCCGGCGGCCTGTTGCGCATGTGCCTCCTGGATCCAGTCGACCAGTTGGCCCTCATGGTTGCTTTGCCGGAATTCGACTGTGAAGCCATGCTTCTGGCCGGCGTCCCGGCACAGCTTTTCCACATCCTTGAGTGTGGCACGGCCATAAACCTCCGGCTCGCGGGTGCCGAGCAGGTTCAGGTTCGGACCGTTCAGGACGTAAATCGTCGCCATGCGTGGCCGTTCTGTCGCGCCGTCGTTACGAGGGGGAAAAAGGGCGCGGGCGCCCTGGCGGGCACCTTATAGGCGGGCTGTCGGCCGAGGGAAAGCCCGGGTTGGGAACAAACAGGCGGACGGAGGCCCTCCCGGCCCGGCATCGGCCGGGAGGATTGACGGCTTGTTAAGCGCCCCTCAGCAGGTGGCTTTGCCGCAACGGGCGGCGTTGATCTTGCTCTGTAATTCCTTCAGGCCGACCGCGCCCACCAGCACCTCATTGCCGATCACGTAGGAGGGCGTGCCCTGAATGTTGAAGGCTTCCGCCAGCTTGAAGCTCTCCTCCAGCGCTGTCTTGACCTCGGGGCTGGTCATGTCCTTTTCCAGCCGGGCCATGTCGGCGCCGGCTTCCTTGGCGACGGCCAGCGCCCGGGCCTTGTCGGCCTGTCCGCGGCCTCCGAGCAATTTCTGGTGGAAGTCGAGATAGCGCTTGCCAGACTTGTCCTGCATCGCCAGCGCCGCTGCCACCTGTGCCGCTTCCATGCTGCCTTGGCTGAGGACCGGCATTTCCTTCAGCACGATGCGCAGATTGGGGTCGTTCTTCATCAGCGTCATCATGTCGTCGAGCGCGCGTTTGCAATAACCGCAATTGTAGTCGAAGAACTCGACCATCGTGACGTCGCCCTTGGGATTGCCGAGCGTCACCTGCCGCGGCGAATTGAGCAGCATGTCCTTGTTCTCGCCGATCAGGCGCTTGACCTTCTCGGACGCAGCCAGCGCCTGCAACTCTTCGATCATCTCGGGATGTTTGATGAAATAGTCGCGGATGATCGTTTCGATCTCGCCGCGTTGCTGTGGTGTGAAGCTTTGCGCCTGCGCCACGCCTGAGAATGCGACGACCGCAACGGCAATCGCAAAGAGTGAACGGAAGAGGGCGGTCATCGGATCATCCTTTGCCCGATCAGTTCGGACGGTTGGGAAGAGTGGGTATCTTGGTTGCTACGATATCATCGGCCCGCACCCATCCGGGGGAGCCGACCTGCAAACGGGTCTTGGCCCGCGCGGCAAGTTCGCGGGCAGTCTTGATGTCGCCGCGCGCGAAGGCGGCCTGCGCGGAGGCGAGGTCGGCCTGCGCGACGTCGCCCTTGCGGCCATAGGCCATGGCCAGTTGCTGATAAGCCTGCGGCGCATCGGGTTCGCGGGCGAGCGCGTTGCGCAGGATAGTGATCGCTTCCTCCGAATGTCTCGGATCGTTGGTGGCGACCAGCGCCTGACCGAGCATGAGCTGGATCAGTGTAGGCTGCGGCGCGAGCTGTACAGCGCGGCGCAGCGGTGCGATCGCCTCAGCCGCACGTGAGCCTTCCAGCAGGGCCTGACCCTTCAGCTCATAGAAGTAGGGATTGTTCGGCTGTACCGCTATCAATGAGTCGATCTGGGCAATGGCAGCGCGCAGGTCGGAGTGACGATAGGTCGAGATCGCCCGCGCATAGCGTGCAGGAAGAGACGTGTCGCTCAACGGATAGCGGCGCGCGACTGTCTGAGGCGATTCCATGAAGCCGGCCAGCTTGGCCCGCATCATGTCGTGACGTGCCTGCAATTCCGGCGAATCCTTCTTCTCCCAGTTCGGGCTTGAGCGGGCGATTTCGGTGAGCGCCGCGATACGTTCGGTCGGCATCGGGTGCGACTGCGCGTAGGGGTCGGCGTAACGCGCAGTGAACATCGACTGGTCGGCGAAACGCTTGAAGGTCTCGTACATGCCCTTGGCGGACTGACCCGTCGCCGCCAGGAACTTCACCGCCGCACGGTCGGCCTGTTCCTCATGCGCGCGTTGGTATGACAGCAGCGAGCGGGTGGCGAATTGCTGGGTACCGGTGATCATCGCCGCGCCGGCTTGGCCCGCTCCGCTCGAGCCGCCCCCGGCGGCCATCGCCGCAGCGCCGAGCAGCATGCCGATCAGCGCTGCCGTTTGCAGACGGGCGAGTTCTTCGCGCAGGCGCGACAGGTGTCGGCCGGCAATATGGCCGGTTTCGTGGGCCAGCACGCCGATGATCTGATTCGGCGTTGTTGATTCTGAGAGAGCGCCGGTATTCACGAAGATGCGGCGGCCGTCGACCACGAAGGCGTTGAAGGATTTGTCGTTGATCAGCACGATCCGGATATTGGCGCCGGTGAGGCCGGCCGTTCTGAAGATCGGTTGTGTATATTCGCGCAGCAATTGCTCGATTTCCGCATCGCGGATCAGCGGCAGCCCGCCCCGTTGCGCCTTGGCTGGCATCGGCGGGCAAGCCATGACCATTGCAACGGCGGCCGCAATGAAGCGGGAGACTGGCTTCGCGCGCATGGTCCTGCTAATGCACCGTTTCCGAAGTTCATGCTCCATCTGCGGCAATCTCTTACACGAACTTCGGAAACAAAGGTGCATTAGCAAGTCTATGATTCTAGTGCCGCTTTCGATTTTGAAGTTCCTGACTGGAGTTTGCCGCAAATGGTGCAGGAACTTCAAAATCGCGGCACCAGGCCTGTGCGAGTTTACGGCTGCGCTCATAACGCCCTGATGCTTCGTTTTGGCGCAAACTAGATAGCTGGCAGTGGCCGGTCAAATCACGCCAAGGTCATGGTCCGGAAAGATACGAAGCAAACCCGCGAATGCGGCAGGAGCGGGGCGCAGGAAACCGGAACCGTCACTGGAAGACACCTGACATGATGCAGGAGCGGGCCCGACAGATTCTCTCACCGTCAGCGCGCAGCGATGTTCCGCCCTTCATGGTCATGGACGTCATCGCGGCGGCGACGCGCGTGGAAGCGGCCGGGCATCACGTTGTCCACATGGAGGTCGGCCAGCCCGCCGCACCGGCACCGCGCACCGCCATCGAGGCCGCACGAAAGGCGCTCGACGGTCCGCTGCGCTACACCGAGGCGTTGGGCTTCACCTCGCTCAGGGCGCGGATCGCGCGGCATTATGGTGAGGCCTACAAGGTCGATCTCGATCCGGCCCGCGTCATCGTCACCACTGGCTCGTCCGCCGGTTTCATTCTCAGTTTCCTGGCGATGTTCGAACCGGGCGATCGGGTCGGCATCGCCAATCCCGGTTATCCGCCATACCGGCATATCCTGAAAGCGCTCGGCTGCGAGCCGGTGCTGATCGAGACCAATGAGGCAACGCGCTGGGCAGTGACGCCGGATGCGGTGATGGCGGTGCATCGGCAGAAGCCGCTGGCCGGTTTGCTCGTTGCAAGCCCCGCCAATCCGACCGGCACGATGATGCGACCTGCGGCGCTGGCCGACCTGATCGCCATGGCCGATGCGGAAAACATCAGGTTCATCTCCGACGAAATCTATCACGGCCTCGATTATGCGTTCCCGGCCGAAACGGCGTTGCGCCTCTCGTCGAATGCACTGGTGATCAACTCCTTCTCCAAATATTTCTGCATGACCGGCTGGCGGATCGGCTGGATCGTTGCGCCGGAGCCGCTGGTGCGTCCGATCGAGCGCCTGCAGGGCAATCTCGCTATCAGCGTGCCGACGCTGTCGCAGATCGCGGCGGAAGCGGCCTTTGACGGCCGCAATGAGATGGATGGGGTCAAGTATGGCTATGAGGATAACCGCCAGATCCTGATCGACGGTTTGCCGAAAGCCGGACTCGACAAATTTCTGCCCGTCGATGGCGCATTCTATCTCTATGCGAATGTGTCGCGCTTCTCCGATGACTCCTACGATTTTGCCAAACGCATGTTGGAAGAGGCGCATGTCGCCGCAACGCCCGGCGTCGATTTCGATCCGATCGATGGGCGGCATTATCTGCGCTTCTGCTATGCGCAATCGCAGGCCGACATGCACGCAGCCGTGCAGCGCATCGGAGAATGGCTGGCAAAAAGATGAGTGACGCAACCGGTCCGGCGCCATTACCACGCGTTGTTCCGCCTCTGCTCAGTTTCGTCGCCGGTTATGTCGACAGCATCACTTTCCTGGCGTTGTTCGGATTCTTCGCCGCGCAGGTGACCGGCAGCTTTGTCGTCGCTGCCGCCGAGATCGTGGTCGATGACCGCGGCGTTGCGGCGAAGCTCCTCGCCATTCCGGTTTTTATGCTGGGAGCGGGTATCGCTGCCGCGATCATCATTGCCCGTCGCGGAAGCAAACATTCATCGCTGCCGCTGGTGTTTGCATTGGAAACATTGTTGCTTGCAGGCTTCACCGGTCTGATGCTGTATTCATGGCCGGTCGACGATCCTGATTCCTGGCGTGTCGCGGCTGCCGGGTTGTTATCGGCAGCAGCGATGGGCGTGCAATCGACGCTCGTGCGATTGCTGCTGCGCGGCGTGCCGCAGACCAATGTGATGACTGGCAATTCCACCCAGCTTGCGATCGACGCGACGGAACTGATTTACGCGATATTCCGGCCGGCGCGCGTCGCGGCCGATACCGCGCTCGCCGTTCAGGTCGCCGAAGCGCGCAAGCGCTTCGCCACAGTGTTCATGGTGTTGATCGGATTTTTGGTCGGCGCGATGGGCGGAGCGCTGGCTTACGCCTTTACGGGACCTTGGAGTGCGTGCGCCGCCATTCTTGTCGTTGCTGCATTGATCGCATGGTCGGCGATCCGCGGCGGAATAGATCCGGTGTGAGTGATATGAAACGAAGCGTTCGTCGCACGGTCATTCTTACGGCTGCGGTCAGCGCGCTGCTGTATGGTGCGATTGCGTATATTATTCTTCCGGCCGCGTGGACGCATCACGAACATCAGCCGGGGCTCGCGAACAAGCCGATGGTGACACGCACAAAGCAAGGCATTCCCGGCGACGCGTTGAATGTCGGTCTGGTCGGCGATCGAACAGACGTGATCCGCGCCATGCACGAAGCCGGTTGGTATCCGGCCGATCCGATCACGATGAAATCGAGCATCGAGATCGTCGGCAGCGTGCTGCTGGATCGACCCTATAAAGACGCGCCCGTTAGCCCGCTTTATTATGACGGGCGGGTTGAGGATCTCGCATTCGAGAAGCCGGACGGGCGCAGCGCCGACCGTCGGCATCATGTTCGGTTCTGGCAGGTGCTGAATCGTGGTCAGGAAGGCCGCCCGGTCTGGCTCGGCTCCGTCACCTTCGATCGCGGTGTCGGCATCAGCCACTATACCGGCCAGGTCACGCATCACATCTCGCCTGATATCGACAAGGAGCGTGACGGTTTGATCGACGACCTGAAAGCTGCGCATGTGGTGGAGGCGATCTATCAGGTCACCGGCATCGGGCCGACACTGCTCGCACGCAATGGCGAAGGCGACCGCTATTGGACCGACGGCGAAATCTGGATTGCGCGGCTGACGCCAGGCGCCAAGAAGACCGATGTTGCGCCACAGGTACTCGATACGCCGCAGGCGGTGCAATGGAAGGACGCTGTGATGCAGCAGATCGGCGGCGCCGTCAGCAGCGCGCTCGGAAATTGAGATGCTGGGAACGCTGCACGAGGGCTGGGCGCTGATCGAGCCCTACATCGTCTCTTATGGTGCGATCGCCATCTTTTTCATGATCTATTTTGAAAGCTTCGGCGCCCCGGTGCCCGGCGAGACCGGCGTGATTGCGGCGGCGTTGCTGGCGACAAAGGGCGAGCTGTCGATTGTCCCGGTTTATTTTGCGGTTCTTGCGGGTGCGATTCTTGGCGACTCCACTGGCTATGTGATCGGCCGCTTCGGCGGCCGGGCTTTGCTCCGCAAATTCGGCCCCTATATTAAACTGACCCCCGACAAACTCTCGGAAATCGAAAACAAATTCCGCAAAGGCGGGCCGTGGCTTGTGGTGATTGCGCGCTTCCTGCCAGTCATGCGTCAGCTGAATGGCTTGATTGCAGGATCTTTGGCCATGCCGTGGCATCATTTTCTGATGGCACAAGGCACGGGCGCGGTGTTGTGGACGAGCGTTTATTGTCTCGGGCCGTACTTTTTTAGTGAGTTTTTCCATCATATCCGGCCCTGACACGCTCGTTTTCCCTGCCACTTTAATTTACGCGGCGCGGTCCTATATCGGGCCACACCCCAAAGCGCAGCCTGCGGAATTGGGCTCTGGCGTGTTTACCGGCTGCGCTGATCTCTGTGAGTCAATCATGCTCGATATCAGCACCAATGCTGTCTTCGATGCGGATGAAGAGAACCGTATCGACAATGACAATCATGCCGACAATGCCGCGACCGACGCGGCCTTGCTCGATGCTTATTCCAATGCCGTGATCGGCGTCGCTGATCGCGTCGGCCCCGCTGTCGTGCGCGTCGAGACGCGCCGCAAGGACAAGAATGGCCGCCCCGCCGGCGGCGTTGGCTCCGGCGTCATCATCGCGCCGGACGGCCTCGTGCTGACCAACAGCCATGTGGTCGATGGCGCCCGCGAGTTGCGGCTCACCGATGCCGAAGGCCGGGTGATGGAAGCGCGCCTACTCGGCGAGGACCCCGACACTGATCTGGCGCTGTTGCGCGCGGATTCCGTCCGCAATCTGCCGACGGCCTCGCTCGGCGATTCCAAGGCGCTGCGGCGCGGACAGCTTGTTGTCGCGATCGGCAATCCGCTGGGCTTTGAGTCCACGGTCACGGCCGGTGTCATCTCGGCGCTCGGCCGTTCGCTGCGCTCGCAGAGCGGGCGCCTGATCGAGGATGTGGTCCAGACCGATGCCGCGCTCAATCCCGGCAATTCGGGCGGACCGCTTGTCACGGCGCATGGCGATGTGATCGGCATCAACACTGCGATCATCATGGGCGCGCAAGGCATCTGTTTCGCGGTTGCCAGCAATACCGCGCAGATCGTGCTGAGCGAACTGATCCGGCATGGCCGGGTGCGTCGCGGCTTCATCGGCATCGCCGGCCAGACCATCGCCGTACCGCGCCGTCATGCGCGCGCTGCCGAGATCGACAATGCCACAGGCGCCATGATCACCTCGCTGGAGCAGCGGGCACCGGCCGATGCCGGCGGCCTGATGACGCTCGATGTGATCGTGCGGGTCGATGGTGAGAAGGTCACTGGCGTTGACGATCTGATCCGGCTCCTGAATGCGGATCGCATCGGCCGGACTGTGACTTTCGATGTGCTGCGCCGCGGCCAGTTGCGCCGTTTCGACGTCCTGCCAACCGAGCGCGTTGCACCTGCGGCGCGCAAGGCCGCCGCAGGTTAAGGGCGAACAACGTCCGGTCTGCGGTCATGCGTCGCAGACGCATTGCGGATGTGCGCGTTCTGCAATCTCGCGCCTTGCCAAGAGCGACCCGATATGGCCTTTGGCCCTCAATCAGAGACGATTGAGGAAACGCACGTGAACAAATTTGGAATCGTCACAAGCTTCTGCGTCGCTTTGGCCGCGGCCACATTTGGCCCCGGGCCGGCTTCGGCGCAGGATTATCCGAACCGTCCGGTGAAATTGCAGGTAGCGTTTGCGCCCGGCGGTCCAGCCGACGTCATCGCCCGCATCATCGGGCAAAAGCTCAGCGAGCGATGGAAGCAGAGCGTCGTTGTTGAAAATCGTGGCGGCGCCGGCGGCAACATCGCGGCGGCTGCGGTCTCGAAAATGGACCCCGATGGATACAGCATTCTGGTGACCACATCGGCTTTCGCGGTCAATCAGACGCTGACCAAAAATCCTGGCTACAGCTCCGACGATTTCAAGGCCGTCGTGGTCGTTGCTTCAACGCCGAACCTGATCATCGGTGCGCCAAGCCTCAAGGGCAACAACCTGAAAGAGGTGGTCGAGGCGGCCAAGACAGAGAAAATGACGTATGGCACCGCCGGCGTCGGCACGACGCCGCATCTCTCCGCCGAGCGGATCTTCAAGCTGCAGGCCAAGGTCGATATCCCACATGCGCCGTTCACCGGCGCAGGCCCAGCTCTCCAGGCGGTTGCCGGCGGGCATATTCCGCTGGCCAGCATCGCGATGTCGGCAGGCGTTGAAAATGTCAAAGGCGGGCAGGTGAAGGGCCTCGCCGTCACCAGCAAAAACCGTGTCCCATCGCTGCCGAATGTGCCGACCGCGCGTGAGCTCGGGCTCGGCGAAGAGGACGACACGACCTGGGTTGTGTTCTTCGTTCCGGCCAAAACACCCGACGCCGTGATCAAAAAAATCAATGCCGATGTCGATGCGATCCTCAAGGAAAAGGATACGCAGAACCAGCTCGAAAAGATCGGCTTCATGGCGGTCGGCGGCACGCCGAAGGATGCCGACGATTATGTGAAGTCGGAAACCAAGCGCTGGGGTGAGATCATCCGTAGCATCGGGCTGGAGGCAAAGTAGGGTGGCTGCCAGCTCGGTATTCTTCGTCACCGTCACTGTTTCAGAGGATTGTCAATGCAAGTGCGTCGTGTCGTCACCGGTCACAAGAGGGATGGAAAAGCGACTGTCTTGATCGATGAGATCTCCAAGGATGTTGTCAACCCGCGCCAGGGTTGCACCTTCTTCAACATCTGGTCGACGCCACTGCCTGTGGACAACAACGACGACAGCGACGGCGCCAAAAAGATTATTGGCACGGCGATGAAGGACAAGGCGGTGTTTCGGGTGATCGAATACGCACCCGGCGTCGCGCCGCGCAATCATCGCACGGACTCGATCGACTTTGCGGTCGTGATGTCCGGCGAGATCGACATGACGCTTGATGACGAAGTCGTGCATCTGAAGGCCGGCGATGTCATGGTCCAGCGTGGCACCATTCATGACTGGATCAACAAGGGCGACAAGCCCTGCGTCATCGCTTTCGTGCTAATCGATGCAGCGCCGGTCGAAATCGACGGCCAGCCGTTGGCGCATGTCGGCTAGCTTATAGGCGGCCGATTCACGTCATTCAACGGGCTTACGGCGCAAACGCCTGGAGAGGGGTCACGCCGTAAGTCTCATATTAATTTAAAGTGTTGTCGAACGCGCGCCTTGAAGCGGCCGTGCTGATGCTCAGCCGTGGCAGGTGCAGCCTGCGTGATGACAGCCTGATCCGCCCTTGTGATGGTTGGCGCATTCCTCGCTGCAATAGAAACGGCCTTCCTTGGTCACGGCAGCTTTCGTGCTGAAAACGCAGATGCAGTCACTGCATGCGCACTTGACCATAGTCACGTCGATGGCCGTCATTGGTTTGCTCCGTTGCGTTTGACCACATTCAGAGTAACCCAAGGCGCTGCTGTTACACTATCACGGGCAACATAGTACTTTTCCAAGTCCGCCACCCGTTTGCCGTTCGAGACGCCAGCCTAAAACTCCACGTCGAGCTCTTCCACCTCGTCGGGTTCTGTCTTCGCCGCTTCGATCCATTCCTGCATCAGCGGCATCGCCATGATCGTCTTGCGATAGGCGTCGCAAGCCGGATCGAGCGGCACGTCGTAAGTGGTGAAGCGGGCACAGACGGGCGCATACATCGCGTCCGCCATGCTGGGCACGGCTCCGAACAGATAGGGGCCGCCGTAAGCGGAGAGGCATTCGTTCCAGATCGCAGCGATGCGGTCGATGTCGGCTTGCGCACCGGCCCAGATCTTGAAGCCCGGATAATGCGCCTTGAGATTCATCGGCAACGCCGAGCGCAAGTTCGAAAAGCCGGAATGCATCTCGCCTGATACCGAGCGGCAATGCGCCCGCGCCACCCGCTCGCGCGGCAGCAGGCCGGCATCGGGGCTGAGCTCGTTGAGATAGCCGCCGATGGCGAGCGTGTCCCACACCCGCACCCCGTCATGGGTCAGGCAGGGGACGAGAAAAGACGGCGAGAGGAGCAGCAGCTCGGCACGGACCGAGGGATCGTCGCTGTCAACCATGACCGGCTCGAAATCGATGCCGGAAAACTTGCAAAGCAACCAACCCCGCAACGACCAGGAGCCGTAATTGCGGCTGCTGATGGATAATGTGGCTTGCGCCATTCCCGATGTCCCCCTTAAGGCCCATGCGCCGGGCCCCGTACGCCCGGCGCTATCCACCGGCCGGCGAATTATCTCGCGGGCCAAAGAAAAATGCACTAGGCTTTTTGCAGCGCAACAGGGGCGGGGTCGCTGCGGAATGTTGTATCAGGCCTATCAGGCGAGCTCAGATTTTTCACTTCCGGCTCGCGCCCTCGCAGGTTTTGCGCTGACCGCCCATAATGCTCTCCCCGGCCTGTCCAGCCCGGTTATGCGCAATCTCACGGCGGCCTATGAGCTCATTTCCCGCGCGCGGCTGACCCACACCCGTCCGGATTACGGCATCCGCAGCGTCATGGTCGGCAATCGCGAGGTCGAGGTGATCGAGGAGCCGGCGCGGGTCACGCCATTTGGCACCCTGCTGCGGTTTCGCAAGGACATCGACACCGAACAGCCCCGCGTCCTGATCGTCGCGCCGCTGTCCGGCCATTTCGCGACGCTGTTGCGCGGTACGGTGCGCACCATGCTGCCCGAACATGACGTTTATATCACCGATTGGCACAATGCGCGTGACGTGCCGCTCTCGGCGGGCCGTTTCGGCTTCGACGATTATGTCACGCATCTGATCGATTTCTTGGAGGTGATCGGGCCGGGTGCGCATATCGTGGCGGTGTGTCAGCCTTGTGTTGCGGCGCTGGTTGCCGCGGCGGTGATGGCACAGGACGGTCATCCGGCGCAGCCGCGATCGATGACGCTGATGGCGGGTCCGATCGATACGCGCGTCAATCCGACCAAGGTCAACGAACTAGCCAAGAGCAAGCCGATTTCCTGGTTCGAGAAGAACCTGATCGCGCGTGTGCCGTTCCGCTATGATGGTGCCTTCCGGAAGGTCTATCCCGGTTTCGTGCAGCTCACCGCTTTCATGAGCATGAATCTCGATCGCCACACCAAGGCGCATCGCGAGCTTTATGCAAATCTTGCGAGAGGCGAGATCGAGAAGGCGAAGATCACCAAGGATTTCTACGACGAATATTTCGCCGTACTCGATCTCGCCGCCGAGTTCTATCTCGAGACGGTGCGAATCGTCTTCCAGGAGCACAAGCTGCCGCTGGGCGAACTGGAATATGACGGGCGCCCGGTGGATCCTTCAGCCATCAGAAAGACCATGCTGCTGACGGTCGAAGGTGAGCGGGACGATATCTGCGCTGTCGGGCAGACGCTCGCTGCGCATGATCTCTGCTCAACGCTGCGGCCCTATCGCAAACGCCATCACATGCAGCCGGGCGTCGGCCATTATGGCGTGTTCAGCGGCAAGAAATGGGAAGGTCAGATCTATCCGCTGGTGAAGAATCTGATTCTCGCCGCCGAATAAGCGGCGCCGCTTCTCGTCAGAACACCAGTTCGAAGATTTTAATTCAGCATTAATCATACTCGTGCAGGTTCTATTTTACGGAACTGCGTTGTGAGAATCTGTTGCTGAGGCGCGGGCTTGAGGGGGCACGTTGCTTCAAGAAGTAACGTCCCGCCATTCTGAATTTGTCGCATGCGTGGTTTCTGCTGCGCCGGTCGCCAGCAGATCCGCTGAAACATGACGCCCACGCGTCCGATCAACCATGTCTGCATCTGGGAGGATGAGTCGATGAGCTGGTCCATGTGGGGCAATGCCGCTGCTGATGACGGCCGAAAATTAAGCCGCAGCGAAATGGCATCGCAGATTGTCGCGATCGGACGCTCGCAGGCCGTGATCGAATTTGCCATCGATGGCACGATCATTCATGCCAATGCCAATTTTCTCAAGGCTGTCGCCTATACACTCGACGAAATCAAAGGCAAGCACCACAGCATGTTTGTTGAGCCGGCTTACCGGCAAAGCGCCGAATACAAGGCGTTTTGGGCGAAGCTCGGCAAAGGTGAATTCGATACCGCCCAATACAAGCGCCTTGGCAAGGGTGGTCGTGAGGTCTGGCTACAAGCCAGTTACAATCCGCTCCTGGACCGTTCCGGCAAGGTGTCCGGTGTTATCAAGTTTGCGACGGACATTACTGCTGACAAGACCAGGAGTTCAGATTTCGAAGGCCAGATCGCGGCGATTCACAAAGCGCAGGCTGTCATCGAATTCAATCTCGATGGCACGATCATCACCGCCAACGATAATTTCCTGAAAACCCTTGGTTACAGCTTGCGCGAAATCGAGGGCAAGCATCACAGCATTTTCGTCGATTCAGCATTCCAGCAGAGGCCGGAATACAAACTGTTCTGGGACAAGCTCGGGCGCGGGGAATTCGACGCCGGACAATACCTGCGCCTTGGCAAGGGCGGTCGCGAAGTCTGGATCCAGGCCAGCTACAACCCGATCATGGATGCGAGCGGGCGCCCGTTCAAAGTGGTGAAGTTCGCAACGGACATCACACCGATGCGCATGGCCGTCGAACAGATCGGCGAAGCCATAAGCGCGGCGAAAGACAACGATCTCACGCAACGCATCCCGATGACCGGCAAGACCGGGGAACTCGAAACGCTCTGCGGCGGTGTCAATGAATTGCTCGACCGCATTGCGGCCGTGATGGGCGAGATCAAGTCGACCTCACGAGAGGTCGCGAGTGCGGCGGCGGAAATCTCGTCCTCAACCACCGATTTGTCTCAGCGAACCGAGGAGCAGGCGGCCAGCCTCGAGGAAACATCCTCGTCGATGGAGGAGATCGCCGCAACGGTGAAAAAGAATGCCGAGAATGCTGGTCATGCGAACGAACTGACCCGCGGCGCGCGCGAACTGGCCGACCGCAGCGGTGAGGTCGTCGGCCAAGCCGTATCGGCAATGGCCCGCATCGAAGATTCCTCGCGCAAGATTTCCGACATCATTTCCGTGATCGATGAAATTGCCCGACAGACCAATCTGCTGGCGTTGAATGCGGCTGTTGAGGCCGCACGCGCCGGCGAGGCGGGCCGGGGTTTTGCAGTCGTCGCCTCTGAAGTGCGCAGTCTGGCGCAGCGTTCCTCGCAGGCCGCAAAGGACATCAAGGACCTGATCACGAATTCGTCCGGTCAGGTGCGCGACGGCGTCGAGCTCGTGAATCGCGCCGGCTCGTCGCTTGGCGAAATTCTCAATTCGATCAAGCAGGTCGCGGATATCGTTGCCGATATCGCATTGGCCAGCAACGAACAGGCTGGCGGTGTCGAGCAGATCAACAAGGCGCTCACTCAAATGGATGAGATGACGCAGCGGAATTCGGCGATGGTCGAAGAGAATGCTGCGACCGCCAGAACGCTGGAACAACAGGCTGCGGACATGGATGAGCGAATCGGAAAGTTCCGACTGGACAAGGCTGGCACGGCAAAGCCAACTCTCGTCTTGTCGCGACAGAAGCTGCCGACTGCCACGAAGAAACCGGTGGCGCGCGGCGCCAGACAGATGCAAGCCTCGCTCGCCACCGCTGTTGCGCGCGATGATTGGCGGGAATTCTAAGCCTCTCTGGCCTGACCAGGATCAAGACCGGGACGCCCGCTGCTTGTTGCGGCGTTTTTCTTGGCGCCGTCCATTCACTTGGGAAGGTGGCTTCAAACAGCGATCCTCAGGGCGGCGGGCCGGTAACGGTCCGCCGTTTGTTCTGGCGCGGAGAGAACCGCGCGTGTGCCGCAGCCCCGACGACGTTTTGTTAACTATAAATCAAGCCTAGCCGACGAAAGTCACGACAGGCACATCCGGCCATTTGTGATTCTTGATCCCGATTAGCGCAACCCATCATGTGATGTTGAATTCGAACAAGCGGGCTTTTCTGCTTGAGCGAGCAACCGTCCAGTCACCCAGCCAAGGCTATTAGAATGTCTGACGATTCGTCGCTTTCCCGGCGCATGCAGTTCACCACCCTTGACGAGAACAGCGTGGCGGCGATCCGTTCGATAAAGCCGATGATCGACAAGGCGTTGCCTGCGATTCTTGATGGGCTGTATGCGCGGATCCGCGAATTCCCCGAGGTGGCGCATTATTTCCAGGATTCCGGGCATGCCGATAAGGCCAAGTCGGCGCAGATCCGCAATTGGGGACGGATCAGTGCCGGCGCCTTCGACCAGGACTACCTCGACAATGCTCGCGCGGTGGGACAGGTCCATGCCAAGATCGGGCTTGAGCCGCGCTGGTATATCGGCGGCTACGCTCTGATCGCCGACGGTCTCATCAAAGCCGCCCTGCGGGAGGCTTGGCCGAAAGGTTTCTTTGGCGGCAAGGATTCCAAGGGCGAGGACGTGGCAGCCAAGGTTGCCGCTCTGGTCAAGGCGGTCCTGCTCGATATGGACCTGTCGATCACGACCTATATCGAAGCTGCAGACGAAAAGCGGCGCGCTGCTGAAGAAGCCAATGCGCTGGCGGCTCAGCAACAGGCTATCGTCGTCCGCTCGCTGACAGCGGCGCTCGACAGCCTGGCCAGGGGTGACCTCACGCATCGCGTGTTGGAGACATTCGATCCATCCTACCAGAAGTTGCGGGATGACTTTAATCTCGCAATCGAGAAACTCGGCAGCACGGTCAGTGCCATTGCGGCTGGCGCGCATGAAGTGACCGACGCGTCCCGGGAAATCTCGCATACGACGATGGATTTGTCGCAGCGAACCGAAGAGCAGGCGGCTACTCTCGAACAGACCTCCGCGTCGATGGAAGAAATCGCCGCCACGGTGAAAACCAATGCCGAGAATGCAAGGCGCGCGAATGATCTGAGCCGCGATGCGCGCGAAGTCGCCGATCGCAGCGGCGAGGTGGTGGCGAGCGCGGTGTCGGCCATGGCCAGGATCGAGGAATCGTCCCGCAAGATTTCCGACATCATCTCGGTGATCGACGAAATCGCCCGCCAGACCAATTTGCTGGCGTTGAACGCCGCGGTGGAAGCCGCGCGCGCCGGCGAGGCGGGTCGCGGCTTTGCGGTGGTCGCGTCCGAAGTGCGCAGTCTCGCGCAGCGCTCCTCGCAAGCCGCCAAGGACATCAAGGATCTGATCACGAACTCGTCGGGTCAGGTGCAGGAGGGCGTCGAACTCGTCAACCGCACCGGCTCCTCGCTGAAGGAAATCCTTGATGCGATCAGGCAGGTCGCCGACATCGTTGGCGATATTGCCTCGGCCAGCGCCGAACAATCCATCGGTGTTGAGCAGGTCAACAAGGCGCTGACCCAGATGGACGAGGTGACACAGCAGAATTCGGCCATGGTCGAGGAGAATGCCGCCACCGCCCGTACGCTCGAGCAGCAGGCCGTGGCCATGAATGAGAGGATCGCAGCCTTCGCGCTGGGCGCAGCCAAGACGCCGGCGCGTGCTTTATCGGCGCCTGCCTCGAATGTGGTGACGCGGCTGCCGCTGAAGGAAAAGCGGAGGCGGGCGTCGCGCTAACCGAAGGTTCTGACATGAGTAGGGCCGCAGCAAATGCTGCGGCCCTACCAGGTTACTTAGGTCGATCTTAAGACTTGTTTGGCAGGGTCTCGCACCGAATTCACGCTGCTTTCGATACGGGATCTTTCAATGACGCTTGCGCTTGACGTTTCCGGTTCGCATTCTGCTGCACGGACACAGACCGGTGTGCAGGAAGAACTGATCAGCTTTGCCATCGGCGACGAGCAATACGGCGTCGACATCATGGCGGTGCGCGAGATCAAGGGCTGGTCCGAGATCAGCCATTTGCCCAAGCAGCCAGAATTCGTGCGTGGCGTGCTCAATCTGCGCGGCGTAATGGTGCCGATCATCGATCTGCGTTGCCGGTTCGGCGGCGGCTTGACCGAGGCGACGCCGCTGCATGTCGTCATCATCGTTCAGATCGAGGATCAGCAGGTCGGGCTCTTGGCCGATCGCGTGCTCGATATCGTCGCATTCGAAACATCGCAGATGCAACCAGTGCCGCAGGTCAGCCGCAACAGCCGGACCGAGTTTCTGTCAGGTCTCCTGACCATCGAAGGCGGTATGATCGCGATGATCAATATCAACCACCTTCTTCAGGCCGAACAGGATGAGCCGCTACCTGACGCTGGGTCATAACCGGACGAATTATCAGATAATAAAAAACCATAATAATGCCGGAACGTCATACCTTGTTAGGACTCGATTTACCACAAGCGTTCAGAGTTCCCGCAACGTTTGGTTGATACAGCCGGAAGGCTTCCGGCTGTATGAGGTGAATGAGACACCGTCGAAAGGGCGACTGTGTCTGTCCATATCGGGGCGGCCGGAGAATCCGGCTTGGGGGTTAGAATGAAAGCTCTGGGCGCGCTGAAGTCAGCAATTTCTTGGCTCAATCCCATTAAGGTTTTTCGATCGCTGTTTCGTTCAGGCATTGGCTCAAGGCTGCAGCTTGCATTTGGTGCAGCGGCGTTGATGACGGTGATTGCCTGTGCTGTTTCGATTTTTTCCTTCTGGAGCACCGAAGGCGACGTCCAGCAGATCGCGCATCGTGAAGTGCCGCTGATGACCGAGGCGCAAGGCCTCTCTGTGATGTCGGGTGAAATATCCGCGGCCGCTGCACGCTTTGTGAGCGCCACGACCGTTCGCGATCAGCGCATTATCGCTTCGCAGATCGACGATCGCAGCATGCAGATGCGTGCATTGATCGACAAGGTCCGGCAGGGCACCAGCAAGGAGGCCTTCAGCGCGGTCGACATGGCATCACGGTTGCTGGAAAACAATCTGTCGGAGCTCGACACCGTGATGGTGTCGCGATCGAATTTGCGCGCCCAGATCGAGCGCAAGATCGAAGCACTGCACAAGCTACATACCAAGCTCACCGACATCATCACCCCGATCGCCGACAAGGCCTATCTTGACGCGCTCAACCGTGCCGAAGGCACCGGCAATACGCATCTGAATGCGCTCCGCAATGCGCTGGAACTGAAGGCCCAGACCCATCAGGTCGTCAGCCTGCTCAGCGCCGGCGCCGCCGTGCGCGAGCAAAACGGCATGCAGCCGCTGGTCGATCAGTTCACGATGTCGAGCTTGCTGCTGATGCAGGCCGCCCAGGCCGTGCGCAATGCCGAGGTGACCAAGGATATCGATACGCTTCTGGAATTTGGTCGTAGCAACGATGGCATTTTCACGCTCCGCTCTCAGGAATTGAACGTCAATGCCGGTGCGGCGCGCGCGATCGACGAAAACGTCAAGGTGCAGAAGCAGCTCGATCAGGCCGTGTCAAAGCTGGTCGGCGAGACCAAGAGCGGCATGACGGCCGGCATCGACCGTCTTGTCAGTCAGCTCGAAATGAGCCGCTGGCTGCTGCTCGCCATTGCCGGCATCAGCCTCCTGGCTGCCGGTGCGATCGCGGTCTTCTACGTTCAGCGCAACATCGTTCGTCGCCTGGTCGCCTTGCGCAACACCATGCAGATGCTGGCCAGCGGGCAGAATGACGTCGCCGTTCCCGCCGTGAAGGACAAAGACGAACTCGGCGAGATGGCGCGTTCTGTCCTGGTCTTCCGCGATGCGGCGATCGAGAAGGAGCGGCTTGAAGTCGAGGCTGCGGAATCGCGGCGTGCCGCCGAAGAGGAACGCGAGCGCAACGACGCGGCGCGTGCGGAAGCCGCACGTCAGGTTGCGGAAGTGGTTGATGGTCTTGGCCGCGGCCTCGAACGCCTCGCGCAGGGCGATCTGACCTATCGCGTCCACGACAACTGGGCGGACGAATATCAGAAGATCCGTGACGACTTTAACGGCGCGATCGGCCAGTTGCAGGACACGCTGACCGCGATCGTCGAATCGACCCGCGAGGTATCTAACGCCTCGGCGGAAATTTCCACCAGCACCACCGATCTGTCGCAGCGCACGGAAGAGCAGGCGGCGAGCCTCGAGCAGACCTCTGCGTCAATGGAAGAGATTTCGGCCACGGTTCGCAAGAATGCCGAGAATGCGCAGCATGCCGACGGCCTGATGCGCGGAACGCGGCAGGTTGCCGATCGCGGCGGCGAAGTTGTGTCACAGGCGGTTGCGGCGATGTCGCGGATCGAGGATTCCTCGCGCAAGATTTCCGACATCATCTCGGTCATCGACGAAATCGCGCGGCAGACCAACCTTCTCGCGCTCAATGCCGCGGTTGAAGCCGCGCGCGCCGGCGAAGCGGGCCGTGGTTTCGCGGTTGTCGCGTCCGAAGTGCGCAGCCTCGCTCAGCGTTCGTCACAGGCCGCGAAGGACATCAAGGACCTGATTGTCAATTCATCCAATCAGGTCGGTGAGGGCGTGCAGCTCGTCAACCGCGCCGGCGACTCGCTGAAGGATATCCTGTCATCTCTCAATCAGGTCGCGGCGATTGTTGCCGATATCGCGCATGCGTCCGCCGAGCAGGCGTCGGGAATCGATCAGATCAACCGGGCGCTGAATCAGATGGATGAGGCGACGCAGCAGAACTCGGCACTGGTCGAGGAAAATGCGGCGACGGCGAAGACGCTGGAACATCAGTCCACGGCGCTGGATGGCCGCGTTGCGGCTTTCCGGTTGCGCGACGGCGACGGTTATATGGAAGAAGCCGAGGAGGATATGCAGGCCGAGCCAGCGCCTGTGGTCGCAGCTCCGGTCCGGTCACGCGCAACGCCGACGGTGCGGCGGGCCGCGCCGGTCGTGCGTGGCAATGCGCGGCAGATGCAGTCGGCCCTTGCGACCGCGGTTGCACGAGATCAGTGGGAAGAGTTTTAGATCACCACGGCATGTAGCTTCCTGCGCTGCCTATTCGGTGGCGCAGGTGAAGCTATCAGCGTCTTTTGGATCGCCTGATCCTTTGTATTGCGGCCAAGCTGGATATCGGCACATCGGCCGTGCCGCAATCGTCGCAAAGGGGGCTTTTGTCTCCTGCGCCACTTGCACGAGCCTGGACGGCGGCTCGTTCTTCAAAACCCATTGATCGATCGTCGCAAGCAGATCGACGCCACGGGCCAGCGGCGCGCCATTTGCGCCGTTGCCGCCGCCCGCATGATTGGCGCCGGGTGTCACATAAAAGCGCATGAAGTGGTCGACCTCGGGCTGACCCATCTTGGCAACGACGCTTTTGTAGTAGTCCACGCCGGCATTCGGGCTTTGCGCCAGATCGGCCATGTTCTCCTTGAGGATCAACTTGCCGCCGCGGCGTGCGAAGGCGGACAGATCGGGATTAGTCGAATCCATCAGGGCTGAGATTTTCAACACCTGGTCTTTGTAGGCCGCAGGGGTGATATCGCGCGGGTCTTTTGAAGGATCACGGGCGATGAAATAGCGCAGCATGCCCGAGCCGTAGTACCAGATGCGGCCTTGTTCGGCGACGGTGGAGGGGAGTGGGTGCTGGGGTGGCTTCGGACCGGTCATCCAATACGTCATGCCGTCTACTTGATCCTCACCGCCGTAGTTCCAGCCGGGATAGGATGTGATCCCGTTGGCGAGGGGGAATGGAAATTCGAAGCGCGTGCGCACGGTCTCGACAGTGTTGATCTGCGCATCGGACAAACAGGTGTCGCCGGTGTCCTTGCCGTCGGGGCAGCGCAGGTTCTTCGGGCTCATCACTTTCGCGCAGGTCTCGTAGCGGCTGACAATCCCGTCCTTGAGCCCGTCGCTGGCGTCACAGGCGGCGAGCACGGCCTCATGCAGGAGCTTGACCTTGGCCGGATTGAGCCAACCGCCATCCATTTGCGTGAGACCCGTGCGTGCCCCCGAGAATTGCAGTCCCACCCAGTTGATTACAGGCACGACACTGACGATGCCGTCGAAGTCGGCGGGGTAGCGCTGTGCCATCGTCAGGCCTTCACGCCCGCCTTCGGACCCGCCGTAGAAATAGAGCTTTTCGGGTGCCCGGCCATAATGCAGCCGGGCGACCTCAACCGCGACATCGCGCACTTTCTTATAGGCAGCATGCGCGAAGTTTTCGAGCGCTTCGTCGTTTAGCGCGAATTCCTGGATTTCTTTCTGCTTCGCATTGTCATGCCCCGAATCGGTGCCGTACGTCATGAAACCGCGCGCGACCGGCGGTGGCAGGTCGAGAGGAGCGTCGCGTAACGGGGCAAGGCCGGTGATGAGCACGCCGTTAAAGCCGCCTCCGCCATATTGCACGGCGCGTCCGTTCCATTGCGCGGGCAGGTTGATCTGGAATCGGATGGGCGGCGCGTTGGGATCGAGAGGCGCAATCGCGCCAAGCAACTTGCAGAACGCGACTGTGGGCTCCGGCCCAGACATGGTCGCCGGCATCGTCGTTGTTGTGGCTGAAACGATTGTTGGGTTACCGGCAGGAAGCCCGATCTGCGTTCGGGCGATCGTCCGGCCTTGCAGACTTTCACAGGATTGCGCTGGCGAAGTTTGCGCGTGTGCGGCAGTGAGAGATGTTGCAACGATAAGACCGGCCGAAAGGCCCAGAGCATGATACCGAAAAGTGCGAAGCGGTCTTCGGACGATATCATGCTCTGACTTTTGAGAATCGATCACGTTTATGATTTTGGATCGATTAGATGCAAAATCATCGTGATCTAGTATCCGGATCATGATGTCCTCGCCTGAAAAATATTATCAGCCGGCGCGTCGAGGCGCCGTTATGCGCAAGATTTCAGTGCTTGCGCGCAGAGTCAACGATCTGAAAAATCGCAGCCTGTCGCTACACATTCAGCGTGTCGCGCTGATTGCATCAGGGAAAGAGTATTCTCCGTTCGCTTTGGTCCTTCGGAGCCGAACGGGAGAATATTGGAATCAGAAAAACGCCAGCGTCCGGATCTCGATGCTCTCGCGCGGTCGCGCATTCGGCGGCGCGCTTGGGTCGTCAAAGGCCGTATGCGCGCTCCAGCGGGCGCGGCCGTCCTTCAGCGAATCATAGACCTTGAACACGATCGCCTCGTCGCGCCGCATCAGCGGGAACCAATACCATTGGTGCGCCGGATTGTAGGTGATCGCATAGGTTTGGCCGATGCGGTTCGGATAACGCCGTTCGGAGATGATCAGATCGTCCGGCGAGATGCTGCGCGCGTCGCACATGGCCAGCGGAAAGCTCTCCACCGGAAGGCGGATTGGCCGCCAGACCTGGATGATGGCAAAGCGGCGGGAGAGGAGGTCCTCCGCCTCATCCGGCAGGATATCGCGCACGCGCTGGGGACCTGACCATTCCGTATAGTCGTTGTGCACCCGTGGCACGACCTCGCGGATCTTGCGCGCCTCGCGCTCTGCCTCGTCTGCGGTGCGCAAGGTATGATCGAAGACCACGACGCGTTTTGCGCCGCTCTGCGCTTTGATCAGCGCTTCCATCTCGGGATAATAGACCTGCCGGATTTCGTTCTCGTCGAAGAAATCCTTGACCTTCGTATCGTGATCGACAAACCGGAAGCCCTCGCGATCGAGCGAGAATTCGTTTGCCAGCGGCCGGCCGTTGCGGATGGTGACCGGGTGTGGATCCTGCGTACCGCCAGCCCGGGTGTCGGCCGCGCCGCCTTCGCTCATGGTTTGGGTGAAGATCTTCTCCCCGTTGTTGAGCATGTAATTGAGCGTCGCCTCGACGAATTGCGGCTCGGTTTGCTGTCGTACGGCCTGGGCCATGGCGATGCCTCCACATTGCTAAAGCATTAACTTAAGGCGAGGGGATGGGGCATGAAAGAGTGGCGCCATCCTATTGTTCAGGCGATCTTGGACGGGCTTGCTGCGCCAAGCGACCCGGCGAGAAGAATTTACCGCAAGGCCGCCGCGATATTGCCGCCGTCAACGGTGGTCACATCGGCGGTGGTCTTCAGCGCCAGCGCCTGATGCAGGAACGCTTGCGCCACATCGTCGGCAGTCACTTCCCGCTGGAGGAGATTGCCGGACATATAATCCTTCTCGGAAAGGCCCCGCGCCTGCGCGCGTGAGGCAATCATTTCCTCGTTGAGCAGGCCGGAGCGGATACGGTCGGCATTCACGGCATTGGCACGAATGCCGTCGGCGCCGTAATCGAGTGCGTATTGGCGGGCGAGAAACAGGGTGGCGGCTTTCGGCAAACCATAGGGACCGAAATTCGGCCCCGGATTGATCGCCTGTTTCGATGTATTGAAGAGCAGGCACCCGCCGGTGCCCTGCGCCAGCATGATACGCACGGCATTCTGTGCCACGCGCTGATGCGAGAAGAAGTTCAGTTCGAAACTCTTGCGCAGTGTTTCGTCATTGACCTCGCCGATGCGGCCTTGCCAGGCCCCGCCGGCATTCGACACGACGATGTCGACACCGCCGAAAGTCTCGGCGATCATGTCGAACGCCGCGCGGACCGACGCATCGTCGGTCACATCGCAGGGAAGACCGAGCGCCGCGCCGTCGATTGCCTTGGCCTTGTCTTGGGCTGCATCGCCATCGAGATCGAGCAGGGCGACTTCCGCGCCAGCCGCAGCAAAAGCTTTCGCCGTCGCAAAGCCGATGGCACCGGCGCCTCCCGTGATCACCGCGATCTGGCCGGCGAGCGGCGGTTCTTTGGCGCCGCCGAGCTTGGCCTGTTCCAGCGACCAGTATTCCATGTCGAACATGTCCTCTTCGCCGATCGGGGAGAAGCGGCCGATCGCTTCAGCATCGGTGATCCCTTCGACCGCAGCCTCGGCGAGATCGGCGGCGACCTTCGCCGCTTTCTTCGAGCGGCCAAGGCCGAACAGGCCGAGGCCCGGCACGAGGATAACGCGCGGCGCCGGATCGAGCATCGTCTTGGTGCCGCCGGCGCGATCATTGTTGCGGGCGAAGTACGCCTTGTAATGGTCGATGAATTCGCCTGCAGCAATCTTGGCCGCCTGCTTGAAATCGGCGAGCTTGCCGCCGTCGGGAGCCGGCACGATCATCGGCCAGTTCTTAGTGCGGATGGTGTGGTCGGGCGTGATGACGCCGACGCGCGCGTAGCGCTGCACATCGGCGCCATCGACGAAATTGCGGATCGCATCGCTCGTGCGGAAATCGAACACCAGCCGCTTCCACGCGCCCTCGATCTTTGCATCGGGCAGGGCGACCGCACCGCGAAGGATCGGTGCGATCTCGGACAGCGCGCCGGCGCTCTGCGGCAATTGCGCGGTGACGAATACGGACTTGCGATTCTTCCGCAGCCGTTCCTCGGCAAGCGTGACCATGTCGATCATGCGCTCGTAAGCCTGCCGCGCGTCGTCGCCGAAGGTGAAGATGCCGTGCTTGTCGAGGATCAGGCCTTCGACCTTCGGGTTTTTATCGAACACCTCACCCGCTTCCTTGGCGAGGCCAAAGCCCGGCATGACATAGCGCACGAAGCCCATGCGGCCGTTATAGATCTCCTCGCACAAGTCGCGGCTGTTGGGCTGATCGACGATGCCGAGCACGGCGGTGGAATGCGTGTGGTCGATGAAGGTGTGTGGGAGAAACGTGTGCAGCAGCGTTTCGACGGACGGGTTGGGCGACGTCGGATCGATCAGGTTGGCGCGCTGCACTTTCACCATGTCCTCGTCGGACAAGGCATCGCGCATGCGCAGCTTGCGCAAATTTTCGAGCCGCACCGCCGGCAGGCCCGCCGGTTCGATGTTGCCCATGTCCCAGCCCGAGCCTTTCACACACAGGACCTCGGTGTCGTCCCCGTTCAGGTCGCGCAGGCGCATTTTAACCGAAGTATTGCCGCCACCATGCAGGACAAGCTTTGGATCGCGGCCGAGCAGGCGTGTGGTGTAAACGCGGAGCGCGAGATCAGGCGCAATGCCCGCCTTGGCGTAATGCGCGACGGTGACCTGCGCGTCGCGTTCGACCCACGCGCTTTTCATGGCTTGCTCCGACTGATCTGTTCGGTTTTAAGCGGCCTGCATGAGCTTGGCCACGGGCAAGTCTACGCTGGTCGCGGCTCTAACAAACGCAGGGCCGGTTAAAAAAAAGCAGGCTGTTTGCACAGCCTGCCTTTGATGTTCATGTCAGATACGCTTTGACCACCAGCCAAACCGCCGCGGCTTCTCCTGCGTCGCCGTCTCGGCAGCAGGCTCGGCAGATTCAACCGGAGCCGATGTGGGCGGCGGAGCCGGCGGCGCATAGGTCGGCGCTGCTTCTCCGTTCGAAGAATACACCGGTGGCGCTTCGCGAACCGTCGAGCGGCGCCGAACAACGGGCTGTTCGCGTTCGGCCGGTGCCTGCGGTGCCTCGAAGGCCTGAGAAGCGGGGGCGGGTTCGGCAGCCGGTGTTTCAGCGATCAGTGGCTGCGGTTCGTCCTGCGGAGAGGAGCCAGTGTTTTCGATGGCAAGAACCGCATCCTGCACCGCCTCTTTGTCGACCGGCTCGTCATGCTTTGCGGCAATGTCGTCGCGGGCAACGTCCTCACCAGACGCTTCATCACCAGTTGCGTCGTCAGGCTGACCATCGCGATCACGGCGATTGCGGCGTCCACCCCGGCGGCCGCGCCGGCGGCGTCGCCTGTCGCCTTCGCTATCGCCGTCAGCGGATGCGGTGGCATCCTCGGCTGCAGCTTCGCCGTCGGAAGAAACGGCTTCACCCGCCGCGATCTCATCGCCTTCGGACGGCACGGCGGACGCTTCCGCCTGTTCACGGCCTTCGCCATCGCGACCGCGGCCGCGGCGTCCACGGCGACGCTTGCGGCGGCCGGTCGGTTCCTGCTGCTCCTGCGCCTCCGCGGTTTCTTCGCCTTCGGCTTCGAGTTCGTCGAGGACTTCATCCTCGACCACCTCGATATCCTCGTCCTCGGCATAAACCGGAATCGAATCCGGCTTGATGGTCGCAGCGATGGCCTTGGCCTGATCCATCGACATCACCTGCTCGCCGCGATCGATGGCGAAGGAGGGGTGTCCGGTCAGCGTCGGATCGACCGTCACCGCGATCGTGATCTTGAAGCGCTCTTCCAGCATGCGCAGATGCGCGCGCTTGTGGTTGAGCACGTAGATCGCGACGTCGGAGCGCGAGCGCACGATGAGATTGTGAGTTGCGCCCTTGAGCAGCGTCTCTTCGACGCCGCGCACGAGCTGCAACGCCACCGACGAGACGGCGCGGACATGGCCGGTACCGCCGCAATGCGGGCAGGTTTCGGTCGAACTCTCCAGCACCGACGAGCGGATGCGCTGGCGCGACATTTCCATCAGGCCGAAATGCGAGATGCGGCCGACCTGGATACGGGCGCGGTCGCTCTTCAGCGCGTCTTTGAGCTTGCGTTCGACCGACCGGTTGTTGCGGCCTTCGTCCATGTCGATGAAGTCGATCACGATCAGGCCGGCAAGGTCGCGCAACCGGAGCTGCCGTGCGATTTCGACCGCCGCTTCGGAATTGGTCTTGGTCGCCGTGTCCTCGATCGAATGCTCGCGCGTGGCGCGTCCTGAATTCACGTCGATCGCAACCAAAGCTTCGGTCTGGTTGATGACGATATAGCCGCCCGACTTGAGCTGCACGGTCGGCTGGAACATCGCATCGAGCTGCGACTCGATACCGTAACGGGTGAAGATCGGCTGCGCATCGCTGTAGGGCACAACGCTCTTCACCGCGCTCGGCATGAGCATGCGCATGAAGTCTTTGGCCTCGCGATAGGCGGCTTCGCCTTCAACCACGATCTCTTCAATGTCTTTGTGATAGAGGTCGCGGATTGCGCGCTTGACCAGCGAGCCTTCCTCGTAAACGAGGGTGGGGGCGGTGGATTTCAGCGTCAGGTCGCGCACCGTTTCCCACAGCCGCAACAGATATTCGAAGTCGCGCTTGATCTCGATCTTGGTGCGGGCCGCGCCGGCGGTGCGCAGGATCACGCCCATGCCCTCCGGCACCTCAAGCGCCTCGGCGATTTCCTTCATGTGCTTGCGGTCTTCCGCATTGGTGACCTTGCGGGAGATGCCGCCGCCACGCGCGGTGTTGGGCATCAACACCGAGTAACGGCCGGCGAGTGAGAGGTAGGTGGTCAGCGCAGCGCCCTTGGTGCCGCGCTCTTCCTTCACCACCTGCACCAGCATCACCTGGCGGCGCTTGATGACTTCCTGGATCTTGTAATGGCGGCGATAGCGCGGAGCGCGCTCCATCACCTCTTCGATGGCATCGCCACCGACCGATTCGACGACTTCTTCCTCGTCCGACTCTTCCGATTCCTCACCATCGTCGTCGTCGTTTTCATCGTCACCATTATGATCGGTGCTGCGATCTTCATGATCGGTGCTGCGATCGTCGCTGGCATGATCGTCTGCGCCATGCTCGTCGTCAGTGCTGGCGTCGGCCGCAATGCCCGGTGCGTCTTCAGCCGTTTTGTCGGCATTGTCATTGTCGGCATCGTCATTGTCGTACGCCGCCGAAACGGATTCAACCGGAACGCCCGCATCATATTCCACGGCCGCGGCGCTGGCGGGGCTCGCTTCCGGAGCGACGCTCGCTTCCGAGGCTTCGCTGGATGGTTCTTTCGCTTCCGGCTGCTCGGATGTTTGCGGCGTCACCGGCTCTTCGGACACCTGTGGTGTGACGTCCTGCGGCTGCGGTTCGCCTGACGTGGCTTCGGCGACGGTCTCACCAGCCTCGCGGGAATATTCCTGCTGTGTGAACTGGTCGCCGTTATCATTCAGCACCTGTTCTGGCGCATCGCCCTCGAACGAATGGTGCGGCGCTTCCTTGTCGATGACCGGCGTTTCCGTCTGTCCTTCGATGACATCGCTGCGCACGACATCGCGGTTGCGATTGCGATTGGAACCGCGACGGCTGTGACGGCCGCGGCGTCCACCGCGCCGCTCGCCTTTGCTCTGGGCGCCGCCATTGTCGTCTTCGTCGTCGGTGTGCGAGCGACGCTCGTCTTCCAGCAGCGCCTGCCGGTCGGCGACCGGGATCTGGTAATAGTCGGGATGGATTTCCGAAAAGGCCAGGAAGCCGTGACGGTTACCGCCGTAGTCGACGAAGGCCGCCTGCAGCGAGGGCTCTACACGGGTGACTTTGGCGAGATAGATATTGCCGCGAAGCTGCTTGCGGCTTGCGCTTTCAAAGTCGAACTCCTCGACACGGTTGCCGCGCAGGACGACCACCCGGGTTTCTTCCGGATGGGTCGCGTCGATCAGCATTTTGTTGGACATCGAATGTTCTCTGGGCCCCGGGCGGCGCCGCGTGCGTCAACGTCCAGGGCCGATGCGTGCTGGCATGCAGCAGGCTAGCCTGGAGAATCGGAACGTGGCGCGGGCGAGGGGACAATGGTGTGACTGAATGTTTGGATGCTGAAGTCGTGCGCGGTCCGGTCTCGCGGACATGTCCGCTTTCTAGAGAACCGATCCTGGCTTCCACCTGCGCCATCACTTCAATACCCGTGGCGGGGCGGCCCTTCGCGTTGACGCGCGGCCGCGGTTTAGTCCTTCGCTCAGGGTTTCTGCATGGCGCCTGACTTTGGCGCCCCTTCCGGTCGTCCTTGCGATCCAATACTGAATCCCAAGATACAAATTTTCTCGACACCGGCTGGTCGGGTCATCCGCCGCCTGCAACGTGGCAGGGGGTCGGTTTGGGACCCTTACGCCCGCCACCTCTGCGTCCGGACCTCTTGCCGGAGCCTCTCCGAGACGGGCGTGCCGGGTGCCTGAACGCGGCACGAACCGGAACTGTGCAAACCATAAGCAGACTCTTATTAAGACGCGGATGCATGGATAGCAAGTGAGCAGTGCGCACCGCAGCCATCATTTTATGGGTTAACCCATTCTTTTTACGAGATTTTCTGCTTCATCGGCGCCGCCGCAGGTATCCGGAGGAGCCTGCACGTCATCCCGATGTATTGATCGCGTCATATGAGGGAACGGCGAAAACCGGGCGATGATGCGACGATTTCCGCCAAAATTGAGTTACACTGAACACGTGCCTGGGGCGCTTGCTCGATGAGAGAATCGGTGTTCGGAGGCGACGGCAAGCAGGAGAGAACAAGATGAGTATTTTCGGGAAGATTATGTCGACGATTTTCGGCTCCAGCACTTCGGCCGCGAGTACCGGTTCGGCTGCGGCGCCGGCCGATAGCGGCGCGACGACAGGCGCGGCTGGTGGCGGGACCATGTCGGAGGTCGATGTCGAGAAGGTCGTATCGGAAATGGCGGCCAAGAAAAAAGAGAAGCTCGACTGGAAGAAGTCGATCGTCGACCTGATGAAGGTCCTTGACCTCGATTCAAGCCTCAAGGCCCGTCAGGAACTCGCCAAGGAACTTAAATATACCGGTGACATGAATGACTCCGCCAAGATGAACATCTGGCTGCACAAGCACGTGATGAAAAAGCTGGCCGAGAATGGTGGCAAGGTGCCGGCCGATCTCAAGGACTGATCGCTTTCAGTCTGCAGTTAACGAAGCCCCCGTGCGCGATGAGCGCCGGGGGTTTTTGTTTGCCACGGGGCGCTGCGTCTATAGCGAGCGTTTGCAAAAGGATCTCACCCACATCATCGGCAAGGTGTTGTGCAACTGAGCACAGACTACGCCGTGGCGGGTGTCACTGATTAACTCGGTCATTGACGCACCCGCTCAGCCATTGGCGCGATGAAGTCGCGCACGGATCCACAATCATGCAACGCTGGCGATCAATGCCCACACGATGACGCCGATGCGGGACAGCAGAGCCCAGCTTGCAGATCCGCGATAATGGCCGGCGCTGCGCCACACTGCGACAACGGCGAAAAGATTGTAGGGAAGTGGCATGAAGTGAAGCGCGAGCGCGACGAGACCTGCCGCGCCCATCGACAGCGCCGCCAATGACGCGAATGTGGTCACGAGATTCAGCAGCGTCCCATAGCAGATCGCATATTCCCAGAAGGCGCGCGGCAGCGGTGTTCGTCCGTTCCACAGATCTGAAATGACCTTCTGCATTCCAATCCTTGTGTTGTGCGCGGAACTTTATCCAGTGTCGGAAGTTCCATAGCGCGCGGGAGTTGCAAACGGAGCCCATTTGCTGAAGGAGGCATCATGGCAAGGCAATCAAGCGGTGCATTGTCGAAAATCGCCTCGCGCGTCTTGCAGGGTGCAAAGGCGACGCAGCGCGAAGTTATGCAGCTTGCGGCGTCTGTTCTCAGCCAGGATGAGACGCGCAGCACGCGCAAGGCCAAGAAGCGGAAAGCCACGAAGCGGCGAACAACGACGCGCAAGGCGAAAGCCAAGAAGCGAAAATAACAACACGCGCGATCACGACGGCGAGACCATGCCTTGTAAACATGCACTGCGGGTAAACGTGTCTTGCGGGCATAGCGTTCGCGCTCCGTTCCAGAAGAACGAATCGGGGCGACGCTTTCGTCCCGGTTCAAGCGGTTAACAAAGTCTTCCGCGTGTCATCGAAAATAGTCTTTGTCGCGATAACGTCGGACAATGACGTCAGAAACATCCGTTACCCCGGCACCTTGCCTCATGCTCTTCAAGACAATCCGTCATGAATCAAACAAGGCTTTACGTGATCCTCGCCGTTGCGCTCGGTCTGCTCGTCGGGTTTGTGCTGGTGATGTACCTGCTGCGGCCGTCGCCGCCGACTTTCAATGCGGATTATCGTCCCGCACTGTCGCGTGCGGTCTGAAGGCCCGATGGCAATGCAAGAAGCTAGGTGACGAATTTCACACCGACCGACCGTCCATGTTTCCAGCGGACCTCGCAATGTCGGCCGGCGCGGCTGGCGCGCGAGAAGGTGAGGCTGAAACGCTTCGGCAGCCGGTCCGTCTGATCGATATTCAGCCGTGCACCATCATCGGACATGTCAATGACGGTGCAGGGCCGCAGCGCGAAGTCGCCGTCGAACACAAGCCAGGCCTGTTTGTCGACGCGCCGGCGCGAGGGGCGCGTTTTTCGTCCAAAGGGAAGCATGAGCAAGCAACACCGGCGATGCCGCTTCAGTTTCACTTGCCTACAGTTTTAAGAGATGGGCGGCAGTCGAAGCGTTGCGACGCGCTTGGCTGGGCAAAAGCCCGGCTCACCTCGCGGTAGCCGGGCTTCGAGCGGCAAAGCGCTTAAAGGTCACGTCTGCGGAAGGGCCCGCGGGGCTATTAGTAGCCGTAACCGTAGGACTTATAGCCGTAGGACTTGTAACCGTAAGACTTGTAACCGTAGCTGTAGGACGGGGTGTAGTGATAGCTGTTGTACGAAGGCGCATAGTACGAGCGGTAGCCATAGCCGTAGCCATATCCACCTGCCGAAGCGGCGGTCGGTGCGAGGGCAGCCGTGACCAGAGCGGCGCCGGCGGCAAGTGCGAGAACGGTGTTGCGGATCATTGGTTTAGTCCCCTGTTTGCAGATGCGACCATCACATCCTGAACATGGGTCGATCCGGCCCGCGTTTCGGTTCAAAGCGTATATCCGGAAAAGCGAAAAAATTGGCGCTGGACATAGATCCTGCCGCCGCGGACTACCGTCCACGCATCTGCCGTCGACCCATAGCACAGGTGGTCGGCAGCTTGGCGCGCTCCAAGCGGCGGTGCCAGTAATCCGCAAGCCGAAGTAGTCGCAGACGTTGATCCTCATCGCCGGTCTGCTCTGCCATGTGGCGGTATTCCAATTCGTGACGCCGACACTCGTCGATCTCGTTTCGGTTCGCTCTCATACAAGTTCAAAAAGAAATGCCGGGCAACGTTCCGGTGGCGCGATGCGATGGGCGTCGATGTGGTGAATGAGCATTAAAATGCGCGGCCCGTCCATTAACCGCAGCCGTGAGTGGTGACGCGCCAAACCGGTCCCTGCGTTTTTAACGGGTGAGAGCGTGGTGTCCCGCGCGCCGGGCTTTTTTCTGTACAGGGAACGGTATGCTCACATAGCACCACCGGCGCCTTCGGCGTGCCAGCTACATTGCTGCGCCGGCTCAGACATCCAGCGGAAATGAAGCGAAAAGAGGCTGCTGCAGCCTATGCAGATGAATTGCGCCGGCTGGCCCGTAGAGCGTTCTTGGAAGCCATGCGTCCGGAGAACCTGGCGCTGGCTGACTTATTTCGCGCGATGGGAAGGGAGTATCTCGCCAAGGCGGAGCGACTGAGCCGGATTTGCAACGGATCAGCTGACGGCGATTGAGACCCCTTGCGGCATACTCGCTACTCACGGTCACGCTTGACTGATTCATATCTCGGTGGTTATAGGTCTATCAATAACCAGCGAGTTATCGATCAAAAATGCCCAACGCCCACGATGTGCTGTTCAGAACGCTCGCCGATCCGACGCGGCGGGCGCTCTTCGAGCGATTGTGCCGCGAAGGCGAGCAGACCGTTGCGGCCCTGACGGCGCGGGCCGGGGTCTCGCAACCGGCCGTCTCCAAGCATCTGGGGGTTCTGAGGCAGGCCGGCCTGGTGCGCGACCGTCATGAAGGCCGCCAGACGCATTACAGCGCGCAGCTCGCAGCGCTTGCTCCGCTGATCGACTGGACCAGCCAGATGACCGGCTATTGGCAAAGCCGGTTCGACGACCTCGAATCCCTGCTCAAAAGGATGGACCAATGACCGAAACATCGGCCGAAACGCGCTCCGTCGTTGTCGAACGCGAGATTCCGCATCCGCCGGAAAAGATCTGGCGCGCGCTCACGCAACCGCACCTGATCGAGGAATGGCTGATGAAGAACGACTTCAAGCCGGTGGTGGGTCACCGTTTCAATCTGCGCGGAGAGTGGGGCGGCGTGCTGGATTGCGAGGTCCTCGCCATCGAGCCGAACCGAACGCTGTCCTATACGTGGAATTTTGCGCACGACGATGCAGCCTACGATCTGCGGAGTGTGGTGACCTTCACGCTCACGCCAACGCGCACCGGGACACATCTGCGCATGGAGCAGGTGGGCTTCCGGCCGGATCAGAAACAGGCTTACGGCGGCGCCAGGCACGGCTGGCAGCAGTTCTTTGAAAAGCTGGAGCAGGTCTTGATGCGAGCAGAGTAAGAACTTGTGGAGTGGGTTAGCGCCAAAGGCGCGTAACCCACCGGCTGAATTTGTTGCCAGTCCCGACGGTGGGGGGGCGGCGTGGAGCCTGTGCCCGGACGGCGCGAAGCGCCGATCCGAGTGCGCCTAACCAACCCCACGCTTCAGCTTAAGGAGATCACATTGACTTGGAACAACTGGGTTCGACAAATCCACCGCTGGCTGTCGATCGCCTTTACGGCAACAGTCATCGCCAACTTCGTGGCCATGGGATGGGGAGAACCACCCGCATGGGTGGTCTATTCGCCACTCCTCCCGTTGTTTCTGCTGCTGTTCAGCGGTCTGTACATGTTCATATTGCCGTATGCCGCAAAGCGGCGCAGCGCGCGAGGTGCCGGCGGTTAGGAGCGAACAATGGTGGGCAAGACATCCGTCAGGTCAACGAAGGCCGCAAAGAAGGCCGCCGTTAAACCGGTGGCTGCCAAAGCGGTCAAGCCGCGCAAGGCGGCGTCGAAGCCGCAATCCCGCGACTCCAAAAGTCCGGTCCTGCTTTCAGGCGGCAATCCGCAGATCGCGAAAGGTTATGGCGACGGACCTGTGCAGGCCTATATCGCGGCCATGCCGGGCTGGAAAAGAGATGTCGGGCGCCGTCTCGACGCGCTGATCGTGCGCACCGTTCCCGGTGTGCGCAAGGCGGTCAAATGGAATTCGCCGTTCTATGGCGTCGAAGACAATGTCTGGTTCCTCAGCCTTCACTGCTTCACGAAATACATCAAGGTAGCTTTCTTCCGCGGCGCGTCACTGCGACCTGTGCCGCCCGGTGAATCCAAGCATAAGGACGTGCGCTACCTCGACATCTACGAGGGCCAGCTCGACGACGCGCAGTTCGTCGATTGGGTGAAGCAGGCGAGCCAATTGCCCGGCGAACGCATGTGAGCGGGACGTGGCGAGGTGCGTACGTGATGTGAGCCGAGGTCGTCACGACTGGAGAAAAGGTGATGGAAACAGGCGTGAGAAGGTTTTTCGAGCGCTATGAGCAGGTCTTCAGAAGTGGTCTTCGCGGCGACTTGGACATGAATGAAGCGGCATCACTCTACGCGTCCGACTTCATAGCCGCCACGCCTGCGCGAGTCGTCGGCGGAAAGAACGACGAGCAACTCAAGCAAGTCATGGCGAAGGGGTATGAGCGCTATCGCGCCATGGGAATGAAGGACATGCGGCTTCGGAGGCTTCGCATTTCGACCATCGATCGACACCATTGCGTTGCGCATGCCGCGTGGACGGCAACATACGCACGCGAAGATCAGCAAGACACCGCAATAGACTTCGAGGTTCACTACTTTGTTCAGCAGCTGAATTCCGAACCAAAAGTGTTTGGATGGGTCTCGGGCGACGAGCAGGCGGTGCTCAGGAAACATGGCATCATCTAATATCCGCTCCCCGGCGATCAGCGGACATCCACGCCATTCCGTCGCACCATTGAGGGAAGGAACGTTCAATCGAAGAAAAAACGAAACTAGAGTTGGTAGGCGACCTTCGCGTTCGCAGTTATGGGGCCGGCGGCCCTCTGACTGTCGTCTTGCACGGCGGTCCGGCGGCCACAGGCAATGCAACGCCGATAGCTCAAGAGCTGGCGGACACTTTCCGCGTGTTGGAACCTTTTCAGCGCGGCAGTGGCGGAGATCCGCTTTCCGTCTCAACTCACATTGCCGATCTTCACGACATAATCGTTGCGCGCGCCGGCGGTGAACGGCCAGCCTTGGTCGGCGAGTCCTGGGGAGCGATGCTGGCGCTTGCCTATGCAGCCGCACATCCGGAAACTATTGGGCCGATCGCGCTCATCGGATGCGGCACTTTTGATGTTGTTGCACGAGCAAAGTTAGCGGCAACGCTCGAAGCCAGACTCGCGCGCGGGGAGAGCCTTTACGATTTCGCGCCTTTGGAAACAATCACGCAGAGCATTGACGACTCTCTTGACAAGGCCGCCCATCTGCAGACTTGGGAAGACATGATACGGCTGCAGCACGAAGGCGTTTATCCGGCGGCGTTCGCGGTCATCACTTCGCCCGTCCTCATGCTGCACGGTTCATACGATCCGCATCCGGGAAAAATGATTCGGGACAGCCTCATGCCTCATCTTTCCGAGCTTGAATATCGCGAATTCGATAAATGCGGCCACTCGCCCTGGATTGAACGCTTTGCGCGCGACAATTTCTTCGTCACCCTGCGCACTTGGCTGTCCAAGTTCGGCCAAACCGAGTGACCGTCTCGGCAATAGCGGATATCCACGGCCGTTCATTAGGTCGAGGGATTTATCAGCAATAGCAATTGTTGGAGTCAGCGCGCCAATGGCAGAATTCAGACTGGATGATGAAGACCCGATCTCGCCGGTGCGGATCACGCACAACTGCGAGCAACTTTGGGACGGCAACAGTCTGGAGCAGGACTACAATTATCTCGTCTATGAGTTTGAGACCGAGCAGCACCAATATAGCGCGCGGGCTTATCTGCATGAGATTCACACCGTCGCCGTCTACAGGCCATTCGAAAGGAATTCCGCTAGCCCTGCACCCTTGGAAGACGTTGAGATCGATCAGCGCGTGCTGGCGTATCTTCGCCGCCGCTACGCGGAGATCACAAGACTCAGCCCGACCGGCTATGTGCCGATTGAGTGAGTTCGACTCGAGCTAATGACGTCCACAATGAAGAATGCAACGGCACCCATGAAGAAGAGCAAAACCGCCCCGAAGAAAGAAAAAGCAGGAGACTGTCCCTCCCGCCTCATCGATGCGAAAATCGCGGCGCTCGGTGACTGGCGCGGCGAGACACTCGCGCGGGTTCGTGCGCTGATCAAGCAGGCCGATCCTGACATCGCCGAGGAGGTGAAATGGCGAAAGCCATCCAATCCCGCCGGCGTTCCGGTCTGGTCACACGACGGAATCGTCTGCACCGGCGAGACCTACAAGGACAAAGTGAAGCTGACTTTCACAAACGGTGCGTCGCTGGATGACCCTTCAGGTCTTTTCAACTCCAGCCTCGACGGCAATGTCAGGCGCGCCATCGATATCCATGAGGGCGACAAGATCAATGAGAAGGCGTTGAAGACGCTCATTCGCGCCGCTGTCACACTGAATACGTCGGCGCAGGCCGCCCGCGCTCGGAAAAAAACAAAGAGTGCTTGAGGAGCGTCATGAAAATCAGCCCCGGCCCGGGTCTTTGGCTTTGGTGACCACGGACCGGATTGGCCGAACGGCCCAGCATCCACCCCTTTTTAGCGTCTCCCGGCCGCCACACCTTTTTGGGATCGAACCGAAGCCCGTAACAAGTCGTTAACCGTCTGCTCCTTAAGCGTTA
Source organism: Pseudorhodoplanes sinuspersici (assembly GCF_002119765.1). Classification (NCBI taxonomy): domain Bacteria; kingdom Pseudomonadati; phylum Pseudomonadota; class Alphaproteobacteria; order Hyphomicrobiales; genus Pseudorhodoplanes; species Pseudorhodoplanes sinuspersici. The sequence continues at coordinate 5,141,597 of NZ_CP021112.1, read as the reverse complement.
TGGATGAAGCGGGAGGGGCAAATCGTGACCGGCCGCTGGCGGACGACCATTCTTGCTGCCGCGTTGCTGACACTGGCGGGCGCTTCGCCCGTGCTGGCGCAAAGCCGCGCCCAGGCTCCGGCGGCACTTCCCGTTGCGACCGACATTCGCGTCGCCGGCGACGATCAATCGACCCGCCTGATCATGGACGTGACGCAGAATCTTGGCGTCCGCGCCTTCACGCTGGCTGATCCCTATCGGGTGGTTGTCGATATCCCGCAGACCATCTTCCAGCTTCCGCCGAAATCGGGCGATGCGGGGCGGGGGCTGATCAAGGCTTATCGGTTCGGCCTCGTGATGGCCGGCGGCTCGCGCATCGTCATTGACGTCACCAAGCCGGTGCGGATCGAGAAGGCGCAGGTGCTGGAGGCCAAGGACGGCCAGCCGGCGCGGCTGGTGCTTGATCTGACCGCGACCGACCGCGAAGCCTTCATGCGGCATCTGGCGCTCGACCGCACGGCGGTTCGGGCCAATGAAGCCATTCGCAAAAGCATCGATACGGTGGTTGCGGACAAGCCGTCCGGCGATGTGCGGCCTTTGATTGTGATCGATCCTGGGCATGGCGGGCCCGATACCGGCACCAAGGCCGGCGGCGGCGAGATCCTGGAAAAGGATGTGGTGCTCGGCTTCTCGACCGTGCTGCGCGATCAGCTTGAAAAGAGCGGACGTTATCGCGTGGTCATGACCCGCACCGACGACACCTTCATTCCACTGATCGATCGCGTGAAATTCGCCCGCAACCGCCAGGCGCAGCTTTTCGTTTCGATTCACGCCGATGCGCTGCCGAAGTCGGGAGGCGCTGTGCAGGGAGCGACGATCTATACATTGTCCGATACCGCGTCGGACGCGGAAGCCGCCAAGCTCGCCGAAGACGAAAACCGTTCGGATCAGATCGCCGGCATCGATCTTGGCAAGGAGCCGGGCGATGTCGCCGACATCCTGCTCGATCTGGCGCATCGCGAGACCAAGACGTTTTCCCATGCCTTCGCCCGGCTGCTGATCGGCGAGATGCGCAATGCCGTCCGCCTGCACAAGAAGCCGCTCAAGTCGGCGGGCTTTGTCGTACTCAAGGCGCCAGACGTGCCATCGGTGCTGATCGAACTCGGCTATATGACCAACAAGCAGGATCTGAAGCTGTTGACCTCGGATGCCTGGCGGGCCAAGACCGCCGCGACCATGGCGGAGGCGGTGGACCAGTTCTTCCGCACCCGAATCGCTGGGACCGAGGCGGGGCCTTCGGCGCGGCGTTGATAACGGGCAGATACGGTAATGGTCGTGGCAATGGTAATATTGACCTGCGGGGCCTCAGTTTGACCATAAAACCGCGCGACGAGGAAAAAGTCGGGCGGATGTGAGAGACGGTTCGCAAAAATCGCGGTATTATGCCCAAACGGCGCGGCAGAGTGCGGTGAGCATCGCCGGCGTGCCATCGTTTGGCGTATTTTGGTCTAACGTTGCCAGTGGTTGAACGATCATGAAATTGATGCTGCGCTTTTTCGGCTTCCTGTTCGCGGTCGGAACGATCCTGTTCCTGGTCGGGGTCGCCGGCGTCGCCGGCTTGATGTGGCATTACTCCAAGGACCTGCCGGATTACTCGCAGCTCCAGGATTACGAGCCGCCGGTGATGACGCGGGTGCACGCGACCGATGGATCGCTGGTCGCCGAATATGCGCGTGAGCGTCGTCTTTATCTGCCGATCCAGGCAGTGCCGAAGAGGGTGATCCACGCCTTCCTCTCGGCCGAAGACAAGAACTTCTACGAGCATGGCGGCCTCGATTTCAACGGCATGGCGAGAGCCGGCGCTCTGTATATCCAGAACTATGGCACCGGCCGCCGCCCCCAGGGCGCCTCCACGATCACACAACAGGTTGCGAAAAACTTTCTGTTGACCAACGAAGTGTCGTTCACGCGCAAGATCAAGGAAGCGCTGCTCGCGATGAAGATCGAGCGCGCCTACACGAAGGACAAGATCCTCGAACTGTATCTCAACGAGATCTATCTGGGCTTCTCGGCTTATGGCGTCGCTGCGGCTTCGCTGCTCTATTTCGACAAGTCGGTGCATGAATTGACGGTCGCGGAAGCGGCTTATCTCGCAGCGCTGCCGAAGGCGCCGTCATCGCTGCATCCTTTCCGTCAACGCGAGCGCGCGACCGAGCGCAGAAACTATGTCATCGATCGCATGGTCGAGAACGGCTATGTGAAGCCGGAAGAGGGCGAGAAGGCGAAGAAGGAGCCGCTTGCCGTCACCGCGCGCCCGACCGGATCGCACATCTTCGCGGCCGAGTATTTCGCCGAGGAAGTGCGCCGCGAAATTTACGACCGCTATGGTGAGAAGAAGCTGTACGAAGGCGGCCTTTCGGTTCGCGCGACACTCGATCCGAAGTTGCAGGCGCTGGCCCGCAAGGTGCTCACCGATGGCCTAACGAAATACGATGAGAACCAGGGCTATCGCGGCGCGGTTCAGAAACTCGACGTCACCGGCGATTGGGGGGTGAAGCTCGCCGAAGTGAAGGCCCTGTCCGATATTGGATGGAAAATGGCCGTCGTCCTCGAAACCTCCGATCAATCGGCCCGGATCGGCTTTCAGCCTGCGCGAGAGCCGGGTGGGGCTATTATGCGGGAGCGCCGCGTCGGTATCGTGCCGCTCGAAGGCGTGAAATGGGCAAAGGCTGCCTCCGGGCCGGGCCGCGGGCGGACTCCGAGCAAGGTCAGCCAGGTGCTCGAGCCAGGCGACGTGATTTATGTCGAGCCGCTGGCCGCAAAGGACGCGCAGCAGGAACAGAATGCGCAATATCGGTTGCGCCAGATTCCCGAAATCAGCGGGGCTATCACCGTGATGGATCCTAGGACCGGCCGCGTGCTGGCGCTCGTTGGCGGGTTCTCGTTCGATCAGAGCCAGTTCAACCGCGCGACGCAGGCGCTGCGCCAGCCAGGGTCGTCTTTCAAGCCGTTCGTCTACGCTGCTGCACTCGACAACGGCTACACGCCATCGACCGTCGTGATGGATTCGCCGATCGAGATCGATCAGGGACCGGGCTTGGGTATGTGGCGGCCAGAAAACTATTCGGCCGGCAAGTATTACGGCCCGCAAACATTGCGCTTTGGCATTGAGCATTCGCGTAACGTGATGACCGTGCGTCTAGCGCAGGATGTTGGCATGCCTCTGATCGCAGAATATGCCAAGCGCTTCGGCGTGTATGACGATCTGCCGCCGTATCTGTCGTTCGCGTTGGGCGCTGGCGAAACAACGACGCTGCGCATGACAGCCGCTTATTCGATGTTCGCTAATGGCGGACGTCGCATCAAGCCGACATTGATTGATCGGATCCAGGACCGCTATGGTCATACGATTTACAAGCACGATCAACGCGAATGCCGCGGTTGCGACGCCGAGCGCTGGTCCAATCAGCCTGAACCCACATTGGTCGACAGACGCGAGCAGGTCATCGATCCGATGACGGCCTATCAGATCACGTCGATGATGGAGGGTGTGGTTCAGCGCGGTACGGCGACGACGGTTCGCGAAGTCGGCAAGCCCGTAGCCGGCAAGACCGGTACCACCAACGACGAAAAGGATGCCTGGTTCGTCGCCTTCTCGCCGGATCTCGCGGTGGGGGTGTATCTCGGTTTCGACAAGCCGAAGTCGATGGGACGTGGTGCGACCGGCGGTCAATTGGCTGCCCCGGTCGTCCGCGATTTCCTGAAGGTCGCGTTGGCCGACAAGCCGGCCGTGCCGTTCCGCGTGCCGGCCGGAATCAAGCTGATCCGCATCGATCCGAAGAGCGGCATGCGCGCGGGTCCTGGCTCCGAGCGCGTGATCCTCGAGGCCTTCAAACCGGGAACGGCACCACCGGATTCCTATTCGGTGGTTGGCTACGACGGGGGCGGTGGCTACAGCACGAACCCGGCCGACTCCGACCGTTTCATCCGCTCGGGGACGGGTGGCCTCTACTAGGCGTGTTCTGCAAGTCCACGCCTGATATCCCAGGCGTGGACTCATCATTCACGGGCGAACGGGTTGCGTCTGCAACGGTCAGCCGTTAAATGCGGCTGCAATTGTGGCGGACAAAAATATGCGCGCTGAAACTGAAGCACTCGTAGAAGATATCAAGCGGTCAGTCGGACTGCTGAGGAGGCATCTTTGACTTCGATGCATCCAATGCCCGTCTTGCCGAACTGAATGCCCTTGCCGAAGATCCATCGCTTTGGAACGACCCACAGCGGGCGTCCAAGGTGATGCAAGAGCGCACGGCGCTCGAAGATCAACTCAACGCTATCGGTCGTATCCAGCAAGACCTCGATGATAATGTCGGATTGATCGAGCTTGGCGAAGCCGAGCAGGATCAGTCCGTCGTCACTGAGGCCGAGCAGGCTTTGCAGGCATTGAAGGCTGAAGCCGCACGCCGCGAACTTGAGGCGCTGCTGTCGGGCGAGGCTGACGCCAACGATACCTTCCTCGAAGTCCATGCCGGAGCTGGTGGTACCGAAAGCCAGGATTGGGCGAGCATGTTGATGCGCATGTTCGTGCGCTGGGCTGAGCAACACAAATACAAGGTCGAGTATCTCGAAGAATCGCCCGGCGAAGAGGCCGGCCTCAAATCGGCAACGGTGAAGATTTCCGGCCGGAATGCCTATGGTTGGTTGAAATCGGAAAATGGCGTGCACCGTCTGGTTCGCATTTCGCCCTTCGATTCCAATGCGCGGCGCCATACGTCATTCGCCAGTGTGAACGTTTATCCGGTGATCGACGATCGGATCCAGATCGACATCGACGAATCCCAGGTGCGCGTCGATACCATGCGCGCGAGCGGAGCGGGCGGTCAGCACGTCAACAAGACGGAATCGGCAATCCGCCTGACGCATATTCCGACCAATATCGTGGTCTACTGCCAGAATGATCGTTCGCAGCATCGTAATCGTGCGCAGGCATGGGACATGCTGCGTGCGCGATTGTATGAGCGTGAACTCAAGATCCGCGAAGAAAAGGCTGCTGCGGAAAACGCCGCCAAGACCGATATCGGTTGGGGACATCAGATCCGCTCTTACGTGCTGCAGCCTTATCAGATGGTGAAGGATCTGCGTACCGGCGTCTCCACGTCGGACACGGCCGGTGTTCTCAATGGGGATCTCGACCCGTTCATGGCTGCTGCGCTGGCGCAGAAGGCGTTCGGCGGTGGTCCGGAAAGTGTCGAAGACGTCGACTGACGTTCGGCAAGCCGCCGCTTGCGATGACATCAAATCGCGCCAGCATTTATGGGATATAACGCCCCGCGCTCAAAACGCAGTCTTGCGTTCATAATGGAGGCGTACGCAGCGGTATTTACTTAGCCGGGAGGGCCGAAGCGGGGCACTGCCTCACTGATGCTGCCCCTGGAGGCCCACCCCGGCAAGCCGTTCGTGTTGTTTAGCCGCTACGCAGCAGGCCGAACGAGTTCTTCGGCGATCATCGCGGCCAAATGTGCAGGTGGTTCCATCGCAACCTCCGTGCTCGTGGCGTAAACACGCAAAGACTGAATCATCTACAATGGAAGTCAAGTCACGAAAGGTCGCATTGTGCAAAGTTATTCGGCGGCGTTCGTTTGGAACTCAGCGAAGCTCGTTGAGGCCGAGACGAACGCCCGCACGCAAATATTTCTGCGGATCAACCGGATCGCCGTCGACGCGCGTTTCGTAATGCAGATGCGGACCAGTTGAACGGCCAGTTGAGCCGATCTTGCCGATGATCTGCCCGATCTTCACAGTCTGACCGAGCCTCACATCGATAGAGGATAAATGGGCGTAGCGTGTTGCCAGACCGTTGCTGTGCTCGACTTCAACCAGCTTGCCATAGCCGCCATTCACGCCGGCAATTGTTACCGTCCCGTTCGCCGTGACGCGAACGGGTTCGCCCGTATCGCCGCGCATATCGAGGCCGGTATGCATCGCCGGCGAGCGCAGGAAAGGATCCATGCGCATGCCGAAACCAGATGACATATCGATCTCGCCGCTGACCGGCTTTCGGATCGGAATGTCGTTTAGCGTGCGCGTCAGACGATCGACCTGCAATCGCGAAACCTGAATGCGAGAGAGCTGGCGTTCGAAGGATTTGTTGTCCGACGTGAGATTGGCGGGAACGTAAGGGCCGCCGACACCGGATGATGGTGCTGCAGCGGCTTTGCCAGTGTTGATGCCGATATCTGCAAGGGCGGAGCGGATGCGTTTTGCTTTGGCTTCAAAACTTTCTTCAAGTGCATTGAGCGCGCTGGCCTGTTTCGCTTCCAGCCTCTCAAGCGAATCTTGCACCCGCGCCAGCGCAGCTTCTAAGCCTCCGCGTGGCTTGTTTGAATTGCGCCAAGGGACAAAGGAACGCGCCTCTCGATCCGGAGCCGTTGCAGTGAAATCGGTATTGTCGATCGGGGAGGGCCTTAGCGACGATCTGCGCTGATGACCGCCCTTCGCCGGCTTTGGAATCGATCCCGTCGTCATCATATCTGGAAGAGCCGAGAGCGTCTCGGTGCGCTGCTCAAGCACGGCTTGTTTGCGGATCGCCTGGTCCAGCTTTTGCTCGAATTGCTCCTGATCGAGCAACTGACGGCTGGCAATGCGATCGACCTGGGCCCGCAATTCGGCAATACGATCCTCATAAGCGAATTGCATCTCGGCCTGGCGAGCGATCAACCGCTTCAGAACGTCATCATGGAAAGCAAAATAGGTGCCGGTCAGGACCGACCAGCCGGCCATAACGATCAATCCGCCGACAACAACCCAGAACGCAAACGGTCCCAGCCTGACCTGACGTCGACCGTGAGCCAGTGTGTAGTCGCCCCCGGCATGCTTGCGGCGAGGCGACTGAGCCTGCACGGGCGGGCGCTGTTGTAGGCGGGCATGTTGCGGAGGCACCGGTGCGTGTTGATAGAGCGGCCGGTGATGAGCGTCGGGAGCCTCGGAGGCCCAGCTATCTTGCGGTTGGGCGTAATGCCGATGTCGCGGAGGTTGATGAATGGACCGGTACGACATGAACATTTCCCGCCGGGCTCGTCGGACGGGCCGACGCTGAGAACAGCGTCGATTTCAGCCGTGTATGGTTAATTTTCCGCAAATGATTCAGTGCTAAGCCTCTATAATGCCTTGGCCGCTTCGAGGACCTCTTTCGCATGACCGGACACTTTGACCTTCGGCCAGATTTTGGCGATTCGTCCGTCCGGACCGATCAGGAAGGTCGTGCGGTTCACACCCATGTATTTCTTTCCGAACATCGATTTTTGGCCCCACACGCCGTAGGCTTCGAGCATGGCGTGGCTTTCGTCGGAGCCGAGCGCGACATTGAGATCATGCTTGGCTTGGAACCGATCGAGGGCTCGGACCGGATCGGCGGAAACACCGAGCACGCTGGTTCCGGCCTTTTCGAAGGCCGCCCTGAGTTGGGAAAAGTCGATGGCTTCCTGGGTGCAGCCGGGGGTGTCGGCCTTGGGATAGAAATAGAGGACGAGCTTGCGTCCCTTGAAATCGGCGAGAGAAATCTTGCCCCCGTCGCTGCCGGACAGGTTGAAGGCCGGAGCTTTGCCGCCGTCGACCAGAGCCTTTGTCATATGCCTTCCTTTCGTCGCTTTCAGCGGGTCAATCTGCCTGATCGGTCCCGCTTTTGGGCGAAAGCGGAGGGGCATGCAGGCATGTCCGGCCAAAACCGAATTCAGGTCAACCAGATCGGCGACGTTACAGCCGCCGGTCATACGGACAAGGGGATGTCCGACCGGGCATGACCAAACCGGATCACGCATCACGCTTTCACTGTTTGCGTGACCTTGAGGACACCCTCAAGGCACACCGGGAACGTACGCCCTGTCATGACCTTCGGACACGGGCATTGCGGCTGTGGTGGCGCGCCCGGCGCGAGCTGCGGCGCCCGCTGGCGCGGCGAATCGCGTACGGCGTCGGTGGTGTAGCCGCGTTCGCCTTTATTGCCTGTACCGGTCTGTGGCTGCGGCTAGGCGCGGGTCCGATCGAAATCAATTTCGCCTCGCCCTGGATATCCTCCGCCGTTCAACAGGCGATCGGTCAGCAGCATCGTGTGATGATCGGCGGCACCCAGATTGAACGGGATCAATCCGGCCGGACATCGGTTCGTATTCGCGACATGCAGGTCCGCGATACCGAAGGCGTAGTGGTTGCCAATGCCCAAAAAGCCGAAGTCTCGTTATCCGGGGCGAGCTTGCTGCGTGGGCAATTGCGGGCGCAGCGCGTCAGTCTCGTCGGCGCAGAATTGTCGGTTCGGATCGAGCAGGACGGGCAGGTCACGATTTCGACCGGAACGGACCGGCCGCTGGCTGCGACCCCAGCCATCATCAGACCAGCCGGGGCTCTGACGCCCGGACAAGCACCGCATGTTCAATTGGCTCCGCCATCGACCGCATCCATCAGTCCGGCACCGGGGCAAACCTTGGAAGCCACGGGTGCGGAACGCTTTGTTGCGTTCGTGTCCTGGCTCGACCGGCTGTCGGAGACAGGCCTCGACGGTCAGGGGCTCGGTGAAATCGGTCTGAAGGATGGCGTGCTGAAAGTCGACGACCTGCGCACCGACAAGCATTGGACGTTTGAGCACATCAATTTCAGCATCAATCGGCCAGGCAGCGGCATCTCTGTGCGGTTGAGTTCCGATGACGACGAACGGCCCTGGTCGCTCGTGGCGGCCATCCGCCAAAGCGGGGTGCAACGCAGAGCGGTGCGTATCAGTCTCGACCGCGTTTCCATCAAGGATCTGTTTCTTGCAACGCGTATCGGTGACGGACAATTCCAGGCCGATATTCCGCTGACCGGTGAACTCCGGGCCGAGATCGGACCCGATTCCCTACCACGCATCGTGGAGGGCAAATTCACCGCGGGTTCGGGCATTCTCGGCAACCCGGCCGATATCGGCGGGCATGTTCAGATCGATCGTGCCGACCTGACGCTCGACTGGGATGCCAACCGGCGCAGTCTTGCGATGCCGTTCCAGATTCAGTCTGGCGCCAATCGCGTGACCTTGTTCAGCCGCTTCGAGGCGCCGAATATGCCGGGGGACCCGTGGCGGGCCACAGTGGCCGGTGGCTCAGTCGTGCTGAGCGATGGCGCGGACGATCCGCGAACCCTAGTGCTCAACAAGATCATGATGCGCGCCAATCTCGATCTCATGCGCCGTCGCATCGATCTCGTGCAGGGCGATCTGGGCGGCGCGGGCGTTGCCGGTTCGCTCAGCGGCAGTGTCGATTTTTCCGGCAGCGATCCGCGGCTGACGATCGGTCTGGCGATCACGCCGATGAGCTCTGATGTCGCCAAGAAGGTCTGGCCGATTTTCATTGCGACCAAGGTGCGCAATTGGGTTGCCGAAAATCTGCAGAGCGGAGACATCGAGCGCGTCGATATTGCCACCAATGCGCCGATCGAGACGCTGAAGGAGGGAGGCCCGCCCATTCCCGCCGACGGCTTGTCGGTCGATGTCACGGTCCGTAACGCGACGATCCGGCCGGTGACCGGGCTGCCGCCGATCACCGAGGCCGATCTGAAAACCAGTATCAAGGGCCGTCAGGTGGTCGTCAGTGTCGGCCGGGGCATCATCGACCTTGGTGGCGGCCGCAAGCTGACGCTGACCAACGGTGTATTCGAAGTGCCGGATACGGATCCGAAGGCGCCACCGGCGCAAGCGCGCTTCCGGATTGACGGGCCGGTGCCGGTCGCTCTCGAACTGCTCAACATGGAGCGACTGCGCGGGCAGGCCGCCATTCCGATGGATGCAGCGAACAGCCGTGGCAATTTCAGCGGGCAGGTGACGGTCGGATTGCCGATTACCGCCGATCCGCCGCCGAACTCAACGCAATACACCATCAATCTCGATGTTGCCGGATTCGCCGCCGACAAGATGGTGATGGGCCAGAAAATCGAAGCGCAGGCCCTGAAGGTCAGTGCCAACAATCAGGGCTATCAGATCAGGGGTGATGTCCGCATCAACGGTACTCCGGCGGCTCTGGATTATCGCAAGACCAATGACAGTCCCGACGCCGATGTGCGGGTGCAGGCGACGCTCGACGAAGCGGCGCGTGCTCGTTTTGGTTTTGCCACAGGCTCATCCCTGAGTGGACCGGTGCCGGTTAAGATCGCCGGCAAGATTTCGGACAACAAGGATGCGCGGCTGACGATCGACGCCGACCTCACGCCATCCAGGATCGAGAATCTGTTGCCGGGCTGGGTGAAACCCGCGGGCAAGACCAACCGGGCCGTCTTCACGCTGGTTAGCCGCGAAAAAGGCACGCGTTTCGAAGACATCGTCATCGACGGCTCTGGCGCCAATGTTCGCGGAACGGTCGAACTCGATGCGGCGGGCGATCTCGCCTCCGCGGTATTTCCGGTCTTCGCGCTCTCCGATGGCGATAAGACCAGTGTGAAGGCCGAGCGGGGCAATGACGGCGTGATGCGCATATCGATGCGCGGCGATGTCTATGATGGTCGTGGTTTCGTGAAGGCGTTCTTCGGCGGCGGGGACGCGAACGAAAAGCCGAAGACCGTCGGCATCGATCTCGATGTCGACGTTCGCCTCGGCGCGATTGCCGGCCACAATGGCGAAGCACTGCGCGGCGTCGACCTGAAAGTATCGCGCCGGAACGGCCAGATCCGCACCTTCGCTCTTAACTCCAAGATCGGACGCGATGCTGCCTTGACGGGAGAACTGCGATCGTCGGCACAGCGCAAGAACGTCATGTATTTCGAGGCGCATGATGCCGGCGCGCTGATGCGCTTCACCGATACCTATCCGCGCATGCATGGCGGCCAGATGTGGGTGGCGATGGATGCGCCAACCGGCGATCAGGCGCCGCAGGACGGTATCGTCAATTTCCGCGACTTCTGGGTACGCGGCGAGCCGGCGCTCAACAACGTCGTCGGTGCGGCACAGAATGATTCACGCGGTGTCGAATTCACCCGCATGAAGGTCGATTTCACGCGAATGCCCGGAAAACTGCAGGTGAAAGAAGGGGTGGTGCGCGGTCCGACCGTCGGCGCGACGGTGGACGGCACGATCGATTTCGCCAAGAACGATGTGCGTATGCGCGGCACCTTTGTGCCGCTTTACGGCTTGAACAACGCGCTCGGGCAAATCCCGATCGTTGGTTTGTTCCTGGGCGGCGCCAATGAGGGGCTTGTCGGTATCACTTATGAGGTGGTGGGGCCGCCTAGCTCACCGACATTGCGCGTTAACCCGATTTCCGCCGTTGCGCCCGGCATGCTGCGCAAATTCTTCGAATTTCCGAACTCTAACCGGATCGAGATGCCGGATGCGGCGCCGGTCGGCGCCGCGACGCGCTGACCCGTTAGACCGGTTTCAGCAAGACGTGCTTCTTGCGGCCGAGCGAAAGCTTGATGACGCCTTCGGGCGTCAGGTCCTTTGCCGTTAGCACCATCTTCTCGTCGATGACCGTCGCATCGTTGATTTTGAGGCCGCCGCCCTTGATCTGACGCCGCGCCTCGCTGGTCGAGGCGACAAGGCCAGCTTCCACATTTGCGGCCAGAACGCCCAATCCTTTGTCGAGATCGGCCTTCTTGATCTCGATGGTGGGAAGATCTTCGGACAGTGCGCCTTCCTCGAAGGTCTGGCGTGCGGTTTCCGCTGCGAGTTCGGCGGCTTCGCGGCCATGCATCAGCGCCGTCGCTTCGGTCGCCAGCGTCTTCTTGGCGTCGTTGATCTCTTGCCCCTTCAAGGCGCCAAGCCGTGCAATCTCATCGAGCGGCAGCACCGTGAACAGCTTGAGGAAGCGTTCGACGTCGCCGTCCTCCGTGTTGCGCCAGAATTGCCAATAATCGTAAGGGCTCACCAGGTCGGCATTCAGCCACACGGCGCCCGCCGCGGTCTTGCCCATCTTGGCGCCGGAGGAGGTGGTGATCAGCGGTGCGGTCAGTGCGAAGAGCTGTGCGTTCTGAATCCGGCGGCCGAGATCGATGCCGTTGATGATGTTGCCCCATTGGTCGGAGCCGCCCATCTGCAGCACGCAGCCGTAGCGCTTGTGCAACTCCACGAAGTCGTAGGCCTGCAGGATCATGTAGTTGAATTCGAGGAAGGACAATTCCTGCTGGCGCTCAAGCCGCAGCTTCACCGAATCGAACGACAGCATGCGGTTGATCGAGAAATGCCGGCCGACATCGCGCAGAAAGTCGATGTAATTGAGCGTATTCAGCCAGTCGGCATTGTTGGCCATCACCGCGTCGCCGGGGCCGTCGCCGAAGGTCAGGAATTTCGAGAAGGTCGCGCGGATGCTCTTCAGATTCTCGTTGATGGTGTCTTCGGTCAGAATCCGGCGCGACTCGTCCTTGCCCGACGGATCGCCAACTCTCGTGGTGCCACCGCCCATCAGCGCGATCGGCCGGTGACCGGTCTGCTGCATCCAGTGCAGCATCATGATCGGCAAGAGGTGGCCGATATGCAGCGAGGGGGCGGTGCAGTCATAGCCGATATAGGCGGTAATCCGGGAGGAGGCCGCGAGCGCGTCCAAAGCCTCCGGTTCCGAGACCTGATGAATGAAACCGCGGTCCGACAGGACGCGAAGAAAATCCGATTTGAACTGGCTCATGAATACAACCGTTATCGCCGCTAGCGAGCCGGTGGTGTATCAGGTTCGGTCACGGAGTAAAACAAGGGGCAGATTTTGCGGACCTATCGCGCTATCGGGCTGATGAGCGGCACGTCCATGGACGGCATCGACGTCGCTGCGATCGAAACCGACGGCGAGACCGTCTCCCGTTTCGGCCCCTCGGCACTGCATCCCTACGCCGAAAACGAGGTGGCCCTGCTGCGCGCGGCGGTGGACGCCGCCGTGGGCCTGACCGACCGCAAGCAACGGCCGGGTGTGATTGGGCAGGCCGAGCGGATGGTGACGGCGCTGCATGCAGGTGCGGTGCGCGGCTTCCTCGACGCCCATGGCATCGATCCTGCCAGTATCGACGTGATAGGCTTTCACGGCCAGACGATCCTGCATCGCCCTGAGGCAAGGCTGACGGCGCAGATCGGCGACGGGCAGGCGCTTGCGGACGAAACCGGCATTCCCGTGGTCTATGACCTTCGGGCTGAGGATGTCGCGGTCGGCGGGCAGGGCGCGCCGCTGGTGCCGGTCTATCATCGCGCGCTGGTGAACATGCTTGATCGTCCGCGCCCGGTTGCCGTGCTGAATATCGGCGGTGTCGCCAACGTCACGTTCATTGACGGTGCGGGTGATCCCTGGGCCTGCGACACCGGACCGGGCAATGCGCTGATCGACGATTTCATGCGGGCGCGTGCTGGCGCCTCGCGTGATGAGAATGGCGGAGCGGGGGCGCGCGGCAAGGTCGACGACGGCGCGGTCGCGCGCGTGCTGGCGCATCCCTTCTTTGCGTTGAAACCGCCAAAGTCGCTCGACCGCAACGCCTTCCGCGAGTGGGTGGCGGAGCAGGCCGCTGTGTCGGAGATGAAAGTTGAAGACGGTGCGGCGACGCTGACCGCCATCACCGCGGCGACCATTGCCGCGGTCGTTCCGCAATTGCCGAAAGCGCCGCGCACATGGATTGTTTGCGGCGGCGGCGCCAGCAATCCGACATTGATGCGGATGCTGCGCGAGCGGCTTTCGCCTGCAAGCGTTGAAGCAGCGGATGCGGTCGGTTGGAGCGCGGATGCGATCGAGGCACAGGCTTTTGCTTATCTCGCCGTGCGATCAATGCGGGGATTACCCATTACATTCCCGACGACAACGGGTGTTGCGGCTCCCATGACGGGCGGCGTGCTGGTCGAACCGCGCGGACGGAAAGTGAAAAAGTCCTTTTAGCACTGAGGCTTCTGGTCTCTCTGTTTCACGTGAAAATATTCCTATAGCGATACCGTCATGCTCGTAGAACATCGATTGCTCGGGCGTGAAACACGATTCGAAGACGATTGTCGCGGCTGACGTCGGAAAAAATTACGCGGCCTTCCTGCTCTGCTTTTGCCGCCGCAGGAATCGCCCGATCAATCGCGGTTGAGAGGATGGCTTCACCAAGAGAATGTCGCTGACAAGCTTGGCGCCGCCGGGCTTTTTCTCGAGCGTCAGTTTGCGGGAGTGGAATTGCTCAAGCTCGGGGCGATGGCCGACGCTGAGAATGGTCGACCCCTCCATCTCTTCAGCGAGCATCTTCATCAGGTCGTCCTGGCTCTTCGGATCGAGCGCGGCGGTGGCTTCATCGAGCACGATGATATCGGGCCGATGCAACAATACGCGCGCGATGGTGAGACGCTGCTTCTCGCCGCCGGACAGCGTTTGATCCCACGGCTCGTCATTTTCGATGCGGTCGATCAGGTGGCCGAGGCCAACGCGATCCAGCACCTTGCCGATGGTTTCGAGATCCCAGTCCTCGGCGGCGCCCGGATAGGCGACCGCGCGCCGCAAGGTGCCGGTCGGCACATAAGGACGCTGTGGCAAGAGGAACAGCCGCGCGTCCTTCAGCACGTCGATCTCGCCACCGCCCCACGGCCACAGTCCTGAGATCGCGCGCACCAGGGTGCTTTTGCCGCAGCCGGAAGCGCCGACAATGAGGACGCGCTCGCCCTTCTTGATGACGATATCGGTGTCGTCGACCACGGCCATGCCGTTGTCGAGCGAGACATTGAAATCCTTCAGCCGCAAAGCGGCGTCGGTGGTCTCGCCGCGCCTGATGCGATTGATGCTTTCGCCGGTTTCGGCGCGTTCGAGGGCGTCGAGCGACACCATCAACGAAGCAACGCGGCGGGCGCAAGCATTCCAATCGGCGAGGCGGGGATAATTGTCGACCAGCCAGTTGAAGGCCGCCTGTACGATGGTGAAGGCGGAGGCGGCCTGCATCACCTGGCCGAGTGACATCGAGCCATCCAGAAATTTCGGCGCGCAGAGGATGACCGGCAGCACAGGCGCGACGATGGCTGAGCCTTGCGAGACGATAGTCGTGCGCATGTGCTGGCCACAGAGATCGCGCCAGCGCCGCAAGACTCCGATCAGCGAACGGTCGAGACCGGCACGTTCTTCCTGCTCGCCGCCGAGGAGGGCGATGCTCTCGCCATTCTCGCGCACACGTGTGAGCTGATAGCGATATTCGGCTTCGGTCTGGTTCTTGGATTCAGAAACTTCGACGAAGCGCTTGCCGACATAGGTCATCGTGCCGCTGGCGATGACGGCATAGAGCACGGCGGCGATGACCAGAAAGGCAGGGATGGTGATCTCGTTGCCGCCGAGAGATACAGTGAGCGATCCGCCGATGGTCAACAGGACATAGATGAAGGTGATCGCCGAGAGCGACGCCGTCGTCACACCGACTGCGAAATCGACCGGCGCATCGGTCGATATCCGCAAATCTTCGGTGAGACGGCCTTCGGGATTTTGATGATCGCCGCTGACGAGATTGAGCTGATAGTAACGGCCGTTCTTCAGCCATTCGTTCAGAATATGGTCGCTGAGCCATGCGCGCCACCGCCGCTGCGTCGACATGCGCGAATAGACATTGGCGACACCGAGCGCAATGGCGGCGCCGGCCAGGGGAAAGAAGATCATCGCCAGCGTGAAAACCCGCGCCGCCTCCTTCTTCTCCAGCGCATCGAAGATTGCTCTGTTCCAGACATTGATGCCGTATTGCGCGGCGACCGTCAGCAAGATCAGAAGCAACAGCCCGATGGTGAGAGGCCAGGCGAGGCGATCGCCCTTGTGGCCCCAGAAGCCGGAGGCCGACGCCCAGAACCGGCTCTGCAGCGCGCGCTTGCGCCGTTTTTCCTTTGCCGCCTCGGCTTGCGGATCGTCCTTTGACGTATCGTTCTGTGGTGGGTGAGCGGCAGCATCGTCGAGCGAAGGCTCTTTTCCGACGGCTTTGTTCTTGTCGTCGTGATTATCTGACGGCTTCACCGTGTCCGGTGAATGGCCTTCGCGCATCGGTACTCCCCATATTGCTTGCAAGCAAACGCGAAGGATAACGCCCGGGTTCCGTCACCGTTTCTTCACCTTGAAGGCAGCATGCGGGAGGACCTAAATTTGGAGCGGAGAGCGTTCCGAACCTCTAGAGCCGTTCCGGCTTTGATGGAATCAAAGCCGAGGCTCTAGCCTTTTGTTTTGACGCGTTTTCTTCACGCGAACCGGTGCCTACTTCGCTCGAAAACGCTCTAGCTGAGCCAGTTATGCTCGGGCCTTAAGCGAATGCGCTGAAGCTCTCATCTGTCAGACAGGATTAAAACGATGACGGATATCGAACCGAAGGAGTTTGTGCTTGTTGGCGTCGCTATGAAGCGGTTGATTTCCGGCGCGCAGACGGGCGGCTCGTTTTGTCTCTTCGAAAACAGAAGCGACGGGCAGACGAAGACGCCAATCCATGTTCATGCGCATGACGATGAGACGATCTACGTCATCGAAGGCCAGATGACCGCAATTCTGAATGGCGAGGTCCGGGTGCTCTCGCCAGGCGAGAGCATCTTTTTAAAGCGCGGTATCCCGCACCAACTCATGAACCCGAGCAATCGGCCCGCTCGCTACATCCTGATTGGCACGCCGAGTGTGTTCGAGCAGTTCCTCGCCGAAGGTGGCCATGAACTTCAGGAGGGAGAGGTCGTCAGACCGCCGACTCCTGCCGATCTCGATCGGCTCAAAAAAGCCGCACCGAAATTTGGGATCACGCTTCTGAACGACTGGCCGGCAAAAGACCCAACGGCTTCGCGATAGTGGCTCGGTCATTAGAGCCCGTTTGAACCGGGCTCCAGGACGGTGTTGAGCCGCAACTTAAGCCGCCGTGGGCTTGCGTCCGGTGGCGCCGAGCCGTTTGTCGAGATAGCCGTTGACCTGCTCCATCAGCGTATCGATCTTGGCGTCAAAGAAGTGGTTCGCGCCGGGCACGACCTTCTGTTCGATAACGATGCCCTTCTGCGTCTTCAGCTTGTCGACCAGCGTGGTGACATCTCTGTGCGGCACCACCGCATCCTTGTCGCCATGAATGATCAGGCCGGAAGACGGGCAGGGCGCGAGGAACGAGAAGTCATAGAGATTGGCGGGCGGCGCGATCGAGATGAAGCCTTCAATCTCCGGCCGGCGCATCAGCAATTGCATGCCGATCCAGGCACCGAACGAGAAGCCGGCGATCCAGCAGGTTCGCGCTTCCGGATTGATGGTCTGGGCCCAGTCGAGGGCCGAGGCCGCGTCCGACAATTCGCCGACGCCGTGATCGAACGAGCCCTGGCTGCGACCGACGCCGCGGAAGTTGAAACGCAGCACCGAAAAATTGCGGTGCACGAAGGCGTAATAGAGCTGATAAGTGATCTGATGGTTCATCGTCCCGCCAAATTGCGGGTGCGGATGAAGGATCAGTGCCAGCGGGGCATTTTTCTGCGCGGCGGGGTGATATCGGCCCTCGATGCGTCCGGCGGGACCGGTAAAAATGACCTCTGGCATGAAAGACCTCGGCTGCAGCGGCAAGGACTTGAGCCCTGCCGCGGGTTCTTAAACCGTGCTTGACGTTGGGAACGCGCGCACGTAATTTTTAGAACCATTCTAAATATGGTGTCGCTCCGGGGTTGCAACCGCAAGAAGCGGAACCGACCGGCGCGAATGAAGGCTTTCTAACATGAGGCCGGGGGCAAAATGCAAGCTTTCTCGTGCCAAGCCTGGCGGCCTCGTGTGGTAGGACGTTGACTGTCCCGATGGCGAGCCAAAGGGCAGAACGAGGTTCGGAACAGGGTTCGAAACCGGTACTCAGTGTGGTGATGAGCGCGCGTGCGTATCTGGACTGGAATGCGACCGCCCCGCTGCGGCCGCGGGCGCGCGCCGTGATGACCGAGGCCTTCGATCTGGCCGGCAATCCATCATCGGTTCATGCCGAGGGACGGGCAGCGCGCGTCGCCGTGGAGCGGGCGCGGGCGCAGGTGGCGGCCCTGGTGGGAGCGGATCCGGCGCAGGTGACGTTCACCTCGGGCGGCACCGAGGCCAATATGATGGCGCTGTCGCCGGCCTGGTCGGCTGGCAGGGGGGGCGCGATCTTTGACCGGCTCCTGGTCTCGGCCATCGAGCATCCTTCCGCCGGACAGGGCGGGCGGTTTCCTGCGGATCGTGTTGAGAACATTCCCGTAACTGGCCAAGGTATCATCGATCTTGAGGCTTTGCGCTCCGCCCTGAAGGCGGGGCCGGCGCTGGTGTCGGTCATGCTGGCCAATAACGAGACCGGGGTGATCCAGCCAACCCGGGAGATTGCCGATCTCGTGCATGAAGCCAGCGGACTGCTGCATGTCGACGCGGTGCAGGGGCCGGGACGTATTCCTTGTGATATCAAAGCCTTGGGTGCCGATCTTCTGACAATTTCCGGGCATAAGCTGGGTGGTCCCAAGGGGACCGGCGCGCTGGTGCGCCATGACAGATTGCACCTGTCTGAGCCGCTGATCCGCGGTGGCGGGCAGGAACGCGGCCTGCGGGCTGGGACCGAGGACGTGGTGGCGATCGCCGGCTTTGGTGTGGCGGCTGAGGCTGCCGGCGCGGCCCGGGAGAGCGATTCTGCGCAGATGGCGCGGCTGCAGGAGCGGCTCGAGGCCGGGATCAGGGCTGCAAGCCCCGAGGCCATCATTTTCGGACAGGGCGCGCAGCGCCTGCCCAACACGACCCTGTTTACCCATCCCGGTCTCAAGGCCGAAACGGCGGTGATCGCCTTTGACCTTGAGGGGGTTGCCGTGTCATCGGGTTCTGCCTGTTCCTCAGGCAAGGTCCAGCCCTCGCATGTGCTGGCGGCCATGGGGATCGAGGCCGGGCTTGCCCGCGGCGCGATCCGCATTTCCACCGGATATGCGACCGGCGAGGCCGAAATTGATCATTGCCTGAAAGCTTGGAGAAAGCTCTCGGAATCACTACTTAAGGGGCGAACCATCATCGCCGCTTGAGCGGCTTGGCGGAGGGTAACCGACGCAAGGCCAGAACTGACCATAACCGACACCGTCCGCTGCGGTCCTTGAAACCGCAAGGGGAGATTAGAATGCCGGCCGTACAAGAGACCGTCGAACAGGTTCGCCGTATCGACGTTGACCAGTATAAGTATGGATTCGAGACGCTGATCGAATCCGAGAAGGCCCCGAAGGGCCTGTCCGAAGATACCGTCCGCTTTATCTCGGCGAAGAAAGACGAGCCCCAGTGGATGCTCGACTGGCGGCTGGAGGCTTATCGCCGCTGGCTGACCATGCGCGAGCCGACCTGGGCGCGCGTGCAGTATCCGAAGATCGATTTCCAGGATTACTATTACTACTCGGCGCCGAAGCGGAAGGCGCTGGCCTCGCTTGACGAGGTCGATCCGGAAATCCTTGCGACCTACGAGAAGCTCGGCATTCCGCTGCGCGAGCAGGAAATCCTCGCCGGTGTGGTGCGGCCTGAAGGCGAGCGCCGCGTCGCGGTCGACGCCGTGTTCGACTCGGTTTCGGTTGCGACCACGTTCAAGGCGGAGCTGGCCAAGGCCGGCGTGATCTTCATGCCGATCTCCGAAGCGATCCGCGAATATCCGGAACTCGTGCAGAAATATCTCGGCAGCGTCGTGCCGGTGACCGACAATTTCTATGCGACGCTGAACTCGGCGGTGTTCTCCGACGGTTCGTTCGTCTACGTGCCGCCGGGCGTGCGTTGCCCGATGGAACTGTCGACCTATTTCCGCATCAACGAGAAGAATACCGGCCAGTTCGAGCGCACGCTGATCATCGCCGACAAGGGCTCATACGTCAGCTATCTCGAAGGCTGCACCGCGCCGATGCGCGACGAGAACCAGCTTCACGCGGCGGTGGTTGAACTCGTGGCGCTCGACGACGCCGAGATCAAATACTCGACCGTTCAGAACTGGTATCCGGGCGACGCGGAAGGCCGCGGCGGCATCTACAACTTCGTCACCAAGCGTGGCGATTGCCGTGGCAGGAACGCGAAGATTTCCTGGACGCAGGTCGAGACCGGTTCGGCGATCACCTGGAAATATCCGAGCTGCATCCTGCGCGGCGATAACTCGCGCGGCGAATTCTACTCGATCGCGATCTCGAACGGCATGCAGCAGGTCGATAGCGGCACCAAGATGATTCATCTCGGCAAGAACACGACCTCCAGGATCATCTCCAAGGGTATCGCCGCGGGCAAATCGCAGAACACCTATCGCGGGCTTGTGTCGGCGCATCGCAAGGCATCGGGCGCGCGCAACTTCACCAACTGCGACTCGCTCTTGGTCGGCGACAAATGCGGTGCGCATACGGTGCCGTATCTCGAAGCCAAGAATTCCTCGACGGTGTTCGAGCACGAAGCGACCACCTCGAAGATTTCCGAAGAGATGCTGTTCTATTGCCGCCAGCGCGGATTGTCGGCGGAAGAGGCGACCGCGCTTGTGGTCAACGGTTTCGTCAAGGACGTGCTGCAGCAACTGCCGATGGAATTCGCGGTGGAAGCGCAGAAGCTGATTTCGATCTCGCTGGAAGGCAGCGTCGGATGAGCCCGGACGAATTCAGGGCAGAAGCTGCCGCGTGTCTCGGGCAGGACAAGCCGGCCGGGGACATGGTCGACTGCGTTTCGCGATATTTCCCGGACGCGGACGTGTTTCGCGAGAACGACGATCTCTTCATCAAGGGGGGCGGGCGGTTTCTGATCGTGCGCCGTGCGGGTCCCGATCTGTTCCGGGTCTCCCTGAGCGTGGCCGCGCCTTCGACCAACCTTGTCGATTATGGCGGCGGCCGCGAAACAACACTCAATGAGCTGATCGATCAGATCGCGACGCTCGGCGACTAACTGGATCAACACGATGTCTCTGCTTGAAGTCAAAAACCTGCACGTCGAGATCGGCGGCAAGAAAATCCTCAATGGCCTCGACCTCACCGTCGAGAAGGGGCAGGTGCATGCCATCATGGGTCCGAACGGCTCGGGCAAGTCGACGCTGTCCTATGTGCTGGCCGGCAAGGCCGATTACGACGTCACCGAGGGCGATGTGCTGCTCGACGGTGTGAGCGTGCTCGGCATGGAGCCGGATGAGCGTGCGGCCAAGGGTTTGTTCCTGGCCTTCCAGTATCCGATTGAGATTCCCGGCGTTGCGACGATGACGTTCCTGCGCACCGCGGTGAATGCGCAGCGCAAGGCGCGCGGGGAAGAGGAATTGTCGACGCCGGAATTCATGAAGAAGGTGCGCGACACCGCGGCGAGGCTCGAGATCAATCAGGACATGCTGCGCCGTGCGGTCAATGTCGGCTTTTCCGGCGGCGAGAAGAAGCGCAACGAGATCCTGCAGATGGCGATGCTGGAGCCGCGCCTTGCCGTGCTCGACGAAACCGATTCCGGCCTCGATATCGACGCCTTGAAGATCGTGTCGGACGGTGTCAATCGTCTGCGCTCGCCGGAGCGGTCGTTCGTCGTCATCACCCACTATCAGCGCCTGCTCGATTACATCGTGCCGGATGTGGTGCATGTGCTGTCGCGTGGTCGCATCGTCCGCACCGGCGGCAAGGAGCTTGCGCTCGAACTCGAAGAGAAGGGCTACGCCCAGTATGTCGGCGAGGCCGCGTGAGCGCGATGGCGGAACTCACTCTCATACGCTCGGCAGCGGAAGAGGCGATCCTCTCGCGCTTTCCGGATTTCAACGCCACCCAATCCTGGGGCGGCGTGCCGGTCGCGCGCCAGCGGCAACAGGCATTCGAGACGCTGAAAGCGAAAGGCCTGCCGACGCGCCGCGTCGAGGACTGGAAATATACCGACCTGCGCGCCTTTATGCGCGACTTGCCGCCGATCGCCGATGCGCCGTCGCGCGCCGAGGTCGAGGCTGCGGCGCAACAGGCGACGCCGCTCGATCTTGTCAATGCGCATCGCGTCCTGTTCGTGAACGGACGCGATGTCTCGACTGGCAAGACCGAAGGTTTCAACTGGTATCGCCTGGCGAATGGCGATGCGCTGCCGCCAACCGTCACGCAGGCGCTGAACAGCGGGCGCAGCTATGCCGACAATGCCGCGGTCGCGCTCAACACCGCGTTCATGAATGATGTGACCATCCTGCATGTGCCGGCCGGTACAAAACTGGAGCGTCCGCTGCATCTCATCTTCCGCAACACCGGCCATGTTGCGCAGGCGAGTTTCGCGCGTGTGCTTGTGGTTGTGGAGGCGGGCGCATCGGTCGCCTTGATCGAGACGCATGATGGACCGGAGGGCGTAGCTTATCAGTCGAACACGCTGGTCGAGATCGATGCCGGCGACGGCGCCAAGATCGATCACATCCGCAACAACAATGCCGGCAATGCCGCGCTCGGGCTGTCGACGCTCGGCGCGCAGGTCGGACGCGACGCAAGGCTCAGCAGCTTTTCGATGAATGTCGGCGGGGCGATGTCGCGCCATCAGATCTTCATCGCGCTGAACGGCAAGGGCTCGGAACTCGCCTTGCAAGGGGCTTCGCTCTTGCGCGGGCGCCAGCATGCCGACACCACGATGGAAATCGACCACGTGGTCGGTCACTGCACCGGGCGTGAATTGTTCAAGTCGGTGCTCGACAATGAGAGCCGCTCGGTCTTTCAGGGCAAGATCATCGTGCGCCCGGACGCGCAGAAAACCGATGGCAAGATGGCCTCGCATGCGCTGCTGCTGTCAGAAGATGCCGAAGCCGATCACAAGCCGGAGCTGGAAATCTTCGCCGACGACGTCGTCTGCGGACACGGCGCCACGGCCGGCGCGCTTGATGAGGATCTGCTATTCTATCTGAGGGCACGCGGCATTCCGCAGAAGGAAGCCGAGGCGCTGATGATCGAGGCCTTTGTCGGCGAGACGGTTGAAGCGGTGAGCCATGAAGCCTTGCGCGAGGCGCTGATGACCCAGACACGCGACTGGCTCGCGTCCCGGACGTAGTTGTTATCCCTCCCTGTGCGGGAGGGACAGGAAAGTGAAGTGCATGAACAAGGCTGTCACGATCGAGCCTTATGACGTTGCCCGCATTCGCGAGGATTTCCCCGCGCTGGCGATGCAGGTTTATGGCAAGCCGCTGGTTTATCTCGATAACGCGGCTTCCGCGCAAAAGCCGAAGGCGGTGCTGGATCGCATCCAGCATGCCTACACGCATGAATATGCCAATGTGCATCGCGGTCTGCATTATCTCGCCAATGCCGCAACCGACGCCTATGAAGGCGCGCGCGAGATCGTCGCGAAATTCCTGAATGCCCCGCGCAAGGAAGAAGTGATATTCACGCGCAACGCGACCGAGGCGATCAATCTCGTTGCCTACACCTTCGGCCGCGAGCGCTTGAAAGAGGGCGACGAGATCGTGCTCTCGATCATGGAGCACCATTCCAACATCGTGCCATGGCATTTCCTGCGCGAACGGCAGGGCGCGGTGATCAAATGGGCGCCGATCGACGAGGACGGCAATTTCCTGATCGACGAGTTCGAGAAGCTCTTGACGCCGCGCACCAAGATGGTCGCGATCACGCATATGTCGAATGCACTCGGCACCTATGTGCCGGTGAAAGAGGTGGTCCGCATTGCGCATGCGCGCGGCATTCCGGTGCTGGTGGATGGCAGCCAGGCTGCGGTGCATCTGCCGATCGACGTGCAGGACATCGGCTGTGATTTCTACGTGTTCACCGGCCACAAGATCTACGGGCCGTCTGGTATCGGCGTGCTGTGGGGCAAGTCGCAGCACCTCGAAGCCATGCCGCCGTTCAATGGCGGCGGCGAGATGATCCGCGATGTGTTCGAGGACCGCGTCACCTATGGCGATCCGCCGCACAAGTTCGAAGCCGGTACGCCGCCGATCGTGCAGGCGATCGGTCTCGGCGCCGCCATCGAATACGTGAATTCGATCGGCAAGGAGCGCATCCGCGCGCACGAGGAAAGCCTGCTCCGCTATGCGCATGACCGGCTGCGGGAACTCAATTCGGTGAAGATCTTCGGCCAGGCGAAGGAAAAGGGGGCGGTGATTTCCTTCGAAATGAAGGGGGCGCATCCGCACGATGTCGCCACCATCATTGACCGCTCCGGCGTCGCCGTGCGAGCCGGAACCCATTGCGTGATGCCGCTCTTGAACCGACTCGGCGTGACGGCCACATGCCGGGCATCATTCGGGCTTTATAATACCAAGGACGAAGTCGACAGCCTTGCGCGCGCCCTCGTGAAGGCCCAGGAATTTTTCTCATGACCGACGAAACAAAGACTGCAGAAACACAACCCGCCGAAACCCAGGCTGCGCCGCAGCCGGAATCGGCGCTGCCGGCCGAGGAGTTGTCGCGCATGAGCGAGGATATCGTCTCGGCGCTGAAGACCGTCTATGACCCGGAAATCCCGGCGGACATCTATGAACTCGGCCTGATCTACAAGGTCGATATCAAGGACGACCGGACCGTGGATGTCGATATGACGCTGACGACGCCGAATTGCCCCGCCGCCGCCGAACTGCCGATGATGGTGGAGAATGCGGTGGCGAGCGTGCAGGGCGTCGGCCCGGTCACCGTGCAGGTGGTCTGGGATCCGCCGTGGGATCCAAGCCGCATGTCCGATGAGGCCCGTCTCGTCCTGAACATGTGGTGATGAGGCGTTTGGCACCGAAGCTCAACGGCGTTCTGGAAACGGCGCTCTATGTCGACGATCTCGAGACGGCGGCGCGGTTTTACGAACAGGTGCTTGAACTTCCGGTGCTGACGCAGGATTCCCGCTTCCGCGCCTATGACGTTGGCGGCAGGAATGTGCTTTTGCTGTTTCATCGTGGCGCAACGCTGGAAACAGTCCATCTGCCGGGCGGCACCATTCCGCCGCATGACGGGCACGGGCCGCTGCATATCGCGTTCGCGGTCAGTGCGGACGACCTGCCGGTCTGGACCAAGCGGCTGGACTCGCACGGGATTGCCATCGAGGGCCGGACCGACTGGCCACGCGGCGGCCACAGCATCTATTTCCGCGATCCGGACGGTCATTTGCTCGAATTGGCCACACCCGGTTTGTGGGCGATCTATTGAGGCGCCGGAATGGCTGGAGCAAATCCAGGTTTTGCGGCCTTCACACGGCGAATTTCGTTGTTATTTTAGTGGCATGCGAGTCCGTTGCCGGACCTTGAATCCGGTGAGAGGAGAGTTGCAAGAATGGCTACTGCCCGTCCAAGGCCACAGGTGATGCGGCTGACCGAAGCTGCCGCCGAGCGCATCAAGGAATTGATGGCGCAATCGGATCACCCGATCGCCGGGTTGCGCGTCGGCGTGCGCAATGGCGGCTGCGCCGGCATGGCTTACACCATGGAATATGCGCAGGAAGCTAAGGCCACAGATGAGGTGGTCGAGGACAAGGGCGTGCGTATCCTGATCGATCCCAAGGCGGTGCTGTTCCTGCTCGGCACCGAGATGGATTACAAGATCGACAAGATGGCGGCGCAGTTCGTGTTCAACAATCCGAACCAGACCTCGGCCTGCGGCTGCGGCGAGTCGGTGCAGATCACGCCCGCCGAGGGCGACGCGGTCGCGGCGCATTAAGCGCTTGCTGTTTCCGCTCATTCCCGCGAAGGCGGGAATCCAGTAAAATTGAAAAGTCTGGGTCCCCGCTTTCGCGGGGACGAGCGGGTGCATAGAGCATGGACGCTGAATTCATCCGCGATCTGTTTTCCAGCTTTCGTCCCGTCACCGTGCGGCGCCTGTTCGGTGGGGCGGGCGTCTATGCCGACAGCGTGATGTTCGCACTGCTGTCGTCGCAGGGCGTGCTCTATCTCAAGGTTGATGAGAAGAACGAGTCCGATTTCGTGCGCGAGGACCTGCCACCGTTCGAATATGAGCGAAATGGCGTCATGCGGGGCATAAGGTCGTATCGCCGGATGCCGGATCGGCTTTACGACGACCCGGACGAACTGGCGCAATGGGCCTCGCGCGCTCTTGCGGCGGCGCTGAGCAAATCGGCACCGCGTCAGACAACCGTCAAACGGGCAGGCAGGTCAAAGGCCAAAAACGTGCTCAAGCGCAAAACGGCCATGCCTCAGCGCGCGGCCAGATCAAAAAGCCCCAAGGCATCAAAAACGGCGAGCAAATCCGGAAAGACCAAGCGGACAACCAAAGCCAGACGCTTGACGAAGCGCTGATCGCTCTGCCCAATGCGGGCGGGGGAATGCGTTGTGTGCGGGACTCGTTGCGTTCAGCTGCGTTGCGTTGGAATGCGCGTGCCGGCGATCATCTGCGCCGCGATGGCCCTTGTTTTTGCCATCCCTGCTGTGGCCCTGGCGCAGGTCCTGCCCGTGCCCGCCAAGCAATCCGAGATCTGCAAATCCGACGATGATGACGACGACGACAAGCCGGTGCCGTTGTGGAAGCGGTTTGCCTGGGAGGGCGCGTGTTTCGAAGTGTCGGGCGAGTTGTCCATCGTCTATCAGAAGCAGAAGAATTCCGGCAGCCGCATCCCGATCCTGACCACACGGCAGGGCGGCCTGACCAATGCAAGCGAACTCGGCACCTTCGATGCCAGCATCCGTGTCGATACCACGCGCAAGACGTCGCTTGGCGATCTGAAGACGGGGTTTGAGGTTCAATACGAAAAGACGACGGTCGATGGCGGCAATGGCATTGCGACGCTGATCGAGGGCATCCTCACCTGGTCCGGTTTCAAGGGGGGCTATACCGACAGCCAGATGAATTTCTGGTCGGGCGATTTCCAGTTTTCCGCGACGGCGCCGCAGCGCACGGTGGGGCTCGCCGGGTACGAGTTCAAACTCAACGATGCCTGGACCTTCACGCTGGCTTACGAAACCGGCCTGCCGACCTCGCAGGCAGGTCAGTCTGATTTCGTCACCGTGTATCCGAAAGACCCGGTCGCGAGCGCCAAGCTCTATTACGAGAAGG
Organism: Pseudorhodoplanes sinuspersici; assembly: GCF_002119765.1. NCBI lineage: Bacteria > Pseudomonadati > Pseudomonadota > Alphaproteobacteria > Hyphomicrobiales > Pseudorhodoplanes > Pseudorhodoplanes sinuspersici. The sequence continues at coordinate 5,114,776 of NZ_CP021112.1, read as the reverse complement.
ACGATACCGAATTTCAGCTCGCCGGCATGGTGCATGACCTGCGTATCGACGGCACCCATCCGCAGCTTGCATTCGCGGGGCGTCCGCAAGCGTTCGATGCCTTTGGCTGGGCGACGACCGCGGGGCTGACCTTGCCGGTGAAATGGGGCGAGGATGGCAGCGCCTTCAGCATGCAGGCCACGTACGCGGTGAATGCGTCACCCTATCTCGGCACGGTCGCCGACCTGTCGACCCTCGCGGGCGTCGTCAGCGTGCCAGTCACGACAAAAGGTTGGAGCATCGTCGGATCCTATCATCATGTCTTCTCCGAGCATTGGGAGGCGAACGCGATGACGAGCTATCTTGCGCTCGATTTGGCCATGGATCGCCAGTCGCCGTCGATCCGCACCAACCGCTATGCGGCGAACCTGATCTACAAGCCCGACGACAAGCTCAGGTTTGGCGCGGAGGTGGGTTACGTGAAGGCCGATATCGACAGCGGCGGACCGATCGGCCTGCTCGGCCTTGGGCTGTTCAATCCCGTGTTCTTCAACAATCTTTTGGGTAGCTCGATCGCTTCGGCGATCAATACCAATCTGCCGTTGCCTGGCATCAATAAAGGACAGAGGGGCGTGAACGGGAGCGGGCTTGCCGGTTATCTGTTCGCGACGTGGAGTTTTTGAAGGCTTGCGGTCACGCGACCGCGGCGGTCTTCTCGTTGGCCGAGACTTCCGGATCGGTTTCGCAGATCACGCGATTGCGGCCAGTATTCTTGGCGGCATAGAGGCAAGCGTCGGCACGGCCGATCAATGATTGCACCGTGTCGCCCCGCCGCAGCGTGGCAACGCCGATCGAGATCGTCACGCGGCCAAGATGTTCACCGGTCGAGCGCTTCATCAATTCCTTGCTCATCACCGCGCGGCGGATGTGGTCGGCAACGGTGACGGCCGAGCGCAGCACGGTATCGGGCAGGATCACGGCGAATTCCTCGCCGCCATAGCGTGCGGCGGTGTCCTGGCCTTTGACGTTCTGCTTTACCGACAGCGCGACGAGCCGCAGCACCTGGTCGCCGGTCAGGTGACCATAGGTATCGTTGAATGTCTTGAAGTGATCGATGTCGGTCATGATCAGCGACAAGGCTTCATTGTCGGTGGCGGCTTCGGCGACGGCCCTGGTCAGTGTCTGATCGAAGAATTTGCGATTGGACAGCGACGTCAACGGGTCGGTCAGGCTTTCATTGCGCGCGACTTCGAGATTGCGCTGAAGCTGGTTGATCTCCCGTTTTGAGGCGGAGAGACGCTCTTCAAGCTTGTAATTGATCAGCTCCATCTCCTTGGCCATGCCGACGAGGCTTTCGATGATGGTGCGTACGCCTTCGCGATCGGCCGCTGGCAGACTGCGCGAGACGCCGGCAAGGCTCTCCGAATAATTGCTGGCCGAACCGACGGCCGCATCCACCATCGCCATGACCTGCTCGATCTCGTCCACGACACGGGCGCCGACCTTGTCGATCTTGTCGCCAAGACGTGTGGGTGAAAGATACAGGTTGTAGATGCTGTCGGCGTCGTGCTCCGACAATGTGCCGGTGCGCGACAGGATGTCGTTGACCATCTCGTTCAACGACGGGTAGTAGCCGGTGGCGTAAGAATACCAAACTTCGAAATTGCGCGGCGATGCCGGCTGACGGAGGGCCTTGATCTGCCCGAGCGCGATCTCGGCGAACGCCAAAGTGCGTTCGTGCTCGCCGCTGCTGGTCGCCATTCCTTGGATCCCCGAACGCGCGCAACGCAATATGGCCAGCCCCCGCCATTGGGGGGTGGCCGGAAGCTTCAAACTTTCAAAAAGCTATTCGACAGCCATGAACGGGGGGTAAATATTCATCGTCAGACAGGCGGTCCGCTCAAAAGGGCTTTGAGTGTTTGATTGCGCTCTAAAAGACGGATGACCTTACGCTTTGACGCGGACGACTGGCCGCAGCAGAAACGCCGGCAAATGTGAGTGATCCGGCTCCAGGTCAGCCACCGGTTGCGGCTTGCGGCGGGCTTGATCAATCCGGGTCACGGGAGCCGGGGCAGCGGCGGCCGGCACTTGGGAAGCCGGTTTGCGTGGGGCACGATTGCGGTTGCCGGAGCGTTCGCGGCGAGCCGGCTTTGGCGGCAATTGTTCGGCTTCCTCGGATTTGGCGGCCATCTCGGGACCGGTGGGGATCGCCTGGCCCATCAGTTTCTCGATCGCCAGGACCGACTTGTGATCGGCCGAGGTGACAATGGTGTAGGCGACACCGGTTTTCCCAGCACGGCCGGTACGGCCGATACGATGCACGTAATCGTCCGCATGGAATGGCACGTCGAAATTGAGGACGTGGCTGACATCCGGAATATCGAGGCCGCGGGCGGCGACGTCGGATGCGATCAGCAGATCGGCTTCGCCCTTGCGGAATTTGTCGAGCGCGGCGGTGCGGGTCGATTGATCGAGATCGCCGTGCAAGGCAACCGCATTGAAGCCGTGCTTGACCAGAGAGCGATGCAGCAGCGCGACTTCGCGTTTGCGATTGCAGAAGATGATCGCGTTCTTGAAGTTCTCTGCGGTGCGCAGGATATGGCGCAATGTTTCACGCTTGTCATGCGGTTCGCGGCCGCTTTTGATGAGTTGCTGCGTGATCGTGGTGGCAGCAGTGGCCGGACGCGAGGTCTCGACCTTGACCGGATTGTGCAGGAACTGCTCGGTGATGCGCCGGATTTCCGAGGGCATCGTTGCGGTGAAAAACAGCGTCTGGCGGGTGAATGGAACCAGTTTGCAGATGCGTTCGATATCGGGAATGAAGCCCATATCCAGCATGCGGTCGGCTTCGTCGATCACCAGCAGTTCGACGCCGGTGAGCAGAAGGCGGCCACGTTCGAAATGGTCGAGCAGGCGGCCCGGCGTTGCGATCAGCACATCGACGCCGCGCATCAACTTGGCATCCTGATCGTCGAAGGAGACGCCGCCGATCAGCAGCGCGACATTGAGCTTTTGCCCGGCGCCGTATTTCTCGAAATTCTCCTGCACCTGTGCGGCGAGTTCGCGGGTCGGCTCGAGGATCAGCGTGCGCGGCATGCGGGCTCGCGCGCGGCCGGTCTCAAGCATGGTGATCATCGGCAGGGTAAACGCCGCGGTCTTGCCGGTGCCGGTCTGGGCGATGCCGAGGACGTCGCGCCTTGCGAGCACGTGCGGAATGGCTTCAGACTGAATGGGGGTGGGATTGGTGTAACCCGCAGCCTGAACTGCGGCTAATACTTTGTCGGACAAACCGAGCTGGGAAAAAGACATGAAACCTCTGAACGGCGCCGCCCGGGCATTTTTCATCCGCGCCGGATCATGAGATGACGACATTTCGCGCGGGGAAGGGCGGTCGAATCCTGTCGGTCAAACCGTTGCCGGGAACATAGGGCCGGGGGGCCGAAAGTCAATGCTGCAAAGGTTGGTTAAGTTAAATAAATACAAGCGTTTTCGGCGCTGAAGCGATGACGGAATGATGACATGAGCGATATGAAAAGCCTGCCAATTGTGCTGATTCCGGGCCTCGCCTGCACCGCGCGCCTCTATACCGGGCAGATGCCTGCGTTAGGGACGTTCGGGCCAATAACCGTGGCGGATCACCGGCGGGCGGACCATGTCGACACCATTGCCCGGCAGATTTTGGATAACGCGCCCCGCCGGTTTGCTTTGGCCGGACTGTCCATGGGTGGCTACATTGCCCTAGCGATCATGCGGATCGCGCCGGAGCGGGTGGCCAAACTGGCCTTGCTGGACACCGGCTCGCGCAGCGACACGCCCGAGCAGACCGAGCGCCGCAAGGCCCAGATTGCCATGGCTCAGAATGGCCAGCTCGAGGCGATTAACGATATTCTGTGGCCGCTCCTCGTTCACGCCGAGCGAAAGGACGATGCGGCCTTGAAGGCGGTGGTGACCGAGATGAGCCTGATGAGCGGTGCCGAGGCTTTCGTGCGGCAGCAGCAGGCAATCATGACGCGGCCGGATTCGCGGCCCTTTTTGCCAGCCATCACATGCCCGACGCTGGTGCTGGTCGGCGACGGCGATCAACTGACGCCGCCGCATCTGGCGGAGGAGATGGCGAGCCTGATCCCCGGCAGCCGGCATGTTGTGGTGCGAAATTGCGGACATCTCTCGACGCTGGAGCAGCCGGAATTCGTGACGAAGACGCTGATGGAGTGGATGAAGATTTGACAGGGGCACGGGATCGGCGAAGCGGACCATTCCGTGTCTGCGTCAGGCTGCGAGCGATTCAGTCCGCTCGAGTGCACCGTCACGCAATGTGAAAATACGATCGAAGCGATCGAAGATTTTCTCATCGTGGGTCACGACGATCACGGCGGAGCGATGTTCCTCCGCCACCTTCCGCAGCAAGTCCATGACTGCGCCTGCACGCTGGGAATCCAGAGCCGCCGTCGGCTCGTCTGCGAGGATGATGCGCGGATCATTCGCAAGCGCGCGAGCGATCGCAATGCGCTGGGCTTCGCCGCCTGACAATTGACCCGGCATGGCGCCGCTGCGCTTCTGGACGCCGAGATAGGCGAGCAGCTCGATGGCGCGCTTCCGCGCCATCGCCTGGCTTTTTCCTGCCAGAATGTTGGCAATGGCAACATTCTCCCACGCATTAAGAAAGGGCAGAAGATTGTGCGACTGAAAAATGAAGCCGATCTTCTCAAGCCGCAATCGTCTCAGATCGTGCCGCAGCCATTTCTGCGCATAGACGAGTTCGCCGTTCAAAGTCATCGTTCCGGAATTGGGTTCGAGGATACAGCCGATCACATTGAGAAGCGTGCTCTTTCCGGAACCGCTTGGGCCGCGCAGTCCGATCACTGTCCCGGCGTGAATATCGAGCGAGACATCGCGCAGCGCATCGACACGCGTTGACCCTTCGCCGAAATGCTTGGAGATGTTTCTGATCTCGACAACCGGCATGTTCGATATCTCATCCTGCAAGGGCAGACGCCGGGTCGATGTTCAGTGCGGTCCTGACGCCGAGCCCGCTCGCCAATAAACAAACGCACAGGACGATGGCGAAGAGCAGCATGGCATCGCCGCTTTCGAGAACGACGCGGCGCGGAAAATATCCGTGCATGGCGTTGATGAGCGCCGCACCCGCTGCGAAACTGATGACGCCCATCGCCAAAGCCTGCTGAACGATCAGGCCGACGATCCTGCTGTCCGGTGCTCCAATCAGTTTGAGGGTGGCGATCGACTTCTTCTTGTCGATTGTCATCGTGTAGATGATGAGGCCGATGATCACGGCAGAAACAACCAGGAGCAGGCTGGTAAACAGTCCGATCTGGCGTCGCGCACGTTCGATTACCGATCGTGACAGAACGGTCTCCTGCTGATCCTGCGTCAGCGCGCCCAGATGCTTCCAGCGATCAATGGCGGCGGCGAATTGCTCGCTGCTGACTCCGGGCAGCAATTGCACCAGCACCGCATTCACCGTGTCGGTCGAACCGGTCGCTGCTGGATTTCTGGCGGCTTCGCGGTGCGCGGCAGCGGGCGTGAGATCGAATTGCAGTTTCTGGGCATCACGGAGCGAGACGAAGACGACCGGATCGCCACCGGACGCGACAAGCCCCCGCGTCAATCCCACAATCGTGAAATTGTCGCGCCCAAGTTTGATCCGCTCACCGAGCGCGAGGCCGGTTTGGATATCGGCGACCGCTTCATAGCGGCTGCGCAGGATCGGACGGCCTTCTGCGATATGCGGCGCGCCGCCGATGCGCCCGATCTCGGAGCCGACAACGAGCAGCCTTTGTGTGGTGCCGCGATGCAGGACCTCCGCATTCTGGTAGGCGACGGAACCGGCGGCGGCAACGCCCCACTGGGCGGCGATAATTTCGCGTGTGTCGGCCGGGAGCCGCGAGGATTCTGCGAACGGCCCGCGCGTGCCGCCCTCGACAACCCAGATGTCGGCTTTCGCCGCGCGAACCAGACCGAGCGACTCCTCGATCAACCCGCGGTAAATGCCGACCATGGCGAGCACGATGCCGAGCAGCAGACTGAGCCCCAGGCATGTCAGCAGGAACCGGCCGAGATTATGCTTGATATCGCGTAACGCGAGATTCACGTCATGATCCTGAATCGGAAGAGGCGCGCGCCGCACGGCCTACGCGCATTCCCGGTTTGTCGTCGGCGACAATGGCCGTGTCTGGTGTCGTCCCTCCGACGATTTGGACGCGGCCATCCAGCAGCCGTTCGCCGAATTGGACCTGTCGTTTGGCCAGGCGACCGTTTTCGAGAACCCAGATCGTGCCGGAACGACCGTCATAGCCTTCGACGAATTTCAGCGGGATGAATTGCCCAGCGGCGATGCGTTTCTTGACGATTTCGACTTCCGCCTGCTCGCCAAGGAAGCGGAATTGATGCTCCGGGCCGCATTGCAGACACCGAACATAGACGCGGCGCTCTTCGGTAACGCGGTCATTCTCCTGATCGATGCGGACGACCTCGGCTTCGACCTCGGTATTGGCTTCAGAACGAAGGCGGACAAAAGCCTTCTGACCAATTTGCAGTCCGCCGGCGGAGGCTTCGTCGACATAGGCACGAATCCAGATCGAAGCGGGTTCGATCAGCGTGAAGGCCGCTTCGCCGGCATTGGCCACGCTGCCGAGTTCCTTATGGCGCGCGACGATCCTGGCATCGAAGGGTGCGCGTAACTCATGTTGATCGAGGAGGACGGCGTCGATCCGTCGTTGTGCGGCGGCATCGTCCTGCAACACATTGGCGACAGTGACATCCGCTTCGACCAGTTTGAGCTCGCTGCGTGCGATTTCTTCGGCGGCCTGTGTATCTTCGGCTGCTTCCTGTGACACGGTTCCGCGCCCGACCAGGGTCTGGCGCCGGAAGTTGACGCTTTTTTTCTGTTGATACAGGACATCGGCGCGGTCGCGCTGGGCCTGTGCCCTGAGCAGGTTGGCCGCGGCCTGCCTTTGGGCGGCTTCGCTTTTCATCAGCTTGCCGCGCTGTGCGTCGTCGTCGAGCTTGGCCAACAGCGTGCCCGTTTTCACAAAGTCGCCTTGGTCCGCGCCGATTTGGCTGAGCTTGCCGGCCAGTTGAAAGCCGACCTTGGAGACGACCTGAGCTTCAACCGTGCCAATGCCAAAGACCCTGACGTCCGTATCGGTCTGCGGATTGGCAATCCGAACCGCAATTTCCCGCGTGCCGTACCAATAGAATATCGCAGCCGCCACGATGAGGACGGCGCCCGCCACGGCAGAAAATTTGATCTTGGGCGACATGACTGCTCATATTTGCAAATATTCAAATGTATCTGATCTGGATTGCATCGCCTCGTATTGAGCTGGATCAACCGGTCTTCAGACGTCACTCTTTCGTGTATGACTGGGAGACCGGAGCGAAATCTAAATGACCTCGATCATCGATCTCATTGGCGGCACGCCGCTGGTTGAAGTGACCCGGCTCGAGACCGGGCCATGCCGGCTGTTCCTCAAGCTTGAAAGCCAGAACCCGTCCGGCTCAATCAAGGATCGGCCGGCGCGCGCGATGATCGAGGCGGCCGAATATGACGGGCGGCTGAAGGCGGGCGGCACGGTGATCGAGGCGACGGCCGGCAATACGGGCCTGGGTCTGGCCTTCGTCGGCGCGCGCAAGGGCTATCGCACCATTCTGGTCGTTCCCGACAAGATGTCGCGCGAGAAGATTTTGCATGCGCGGGCGATGGGCGCGGAGATCATCGTCACGCGCTCCGATGTCGGCAAAGGCCATCCCGATTATTATCAGGATCTCGCCGCCGATCTCACCGCGCGAACCAAGGGCGCGATCTATATCAACCAGTTCGAAAACCCGGCAAACCCTTACGCGCATGAGCAGACGACCGCGCCGGAAATCCTGCGGCAGATGGATGGCGATATCGATGCGATCGTGGTCGGCGTCGGTTCCGGCGGCACGCTGACCGGCATCGGCCGCTACATGTGCCAGTATTCGCCGAAGACGAAGATGGTGCTGGCCGATCCGGAAGGGTCGATCCTTGCGCCATATGTGAAGACCGGCGAGATGAGATCAGCCGGAAGCTGGGCAGTGGAGGGCATCGGCGAAGATTTCATTCCGCCTAATTGCGACCTGTCGTTGGTGAAAGATGCTTATACCATTCCCGATCGTGAGAGCTTTGCAACGGCACGCGAGCTCATGCGCGCGGAGGGTATTCTCGGCGGCTCGTCATCGGGCACGTTGCTGGCGGCGGCGCTTCGCTATTGCCGCGAGCAGAGCGAGCCAAAACGCGTTGTGACACTCGTCTGCGATTCCGGCGCGAAATATCTCTCCAAGGTGTTCAACGAAGCCTATCTCGCGCAGGAAGGCTTCATCGGTGCGCGCACCGGCAAGGTGCGCGATCTGGTATCCAGCCCGCACGGTGGCGGCAGTGCCGTCGAGGTGCGGCCGCAGGACAATCTGCGTGCGGCCTTTGCCCGCATGCGAGCCTCCGATGTATCGCAGCTTCCCGTGATTGAAGGCGACCGCATCGTCGGGCTCGTGACCGAGAGTGATCTCCTTGGCGCCGTGCTGACGCTCGGCGAGGACAAGGCGTTCGACCGCCCGGTCAAGGACATGATGGTGACGAAGCTGGAGACGATATCGGCGGATGCGCCGATCCGCGATCTGGTCCCGTTGTTCAAGCAGGATTATGTGGCGATCGTGATGGACGGAGATCGTTATCTCGGTCTCGTGACGCGGATCGACCTGATCAATTATTTCCGCATGACGATGCAATAAGCTGATTGTTTATCAGCCTTCGTTGTCTAGTAATCGATCTGAACCGTCCTTGATTTTCACCCCCGACAGCTGCTGCGACCGGATGGTCTGCAAAAGATGCCGCATCTTTCTGCTTGCATCCGCATAGCCGATGCCGTCGGGCCGGATGTTCGAGATGCAGTTGCGGTCGGCATCGGTACTTCGCGGGCTGGGCTGCCAGGTCAAATAGACTCCCATGCTGTCGGGAGCAGAGAGTCCCGGCCGCTCGCCGATGAGTGTCGCAACGCAATCCGCGTTCAGCACGTTGGCAATGGCGTCGCCGATCGCAACCCGCCCATTACGAACGATGACAAGCGGCGCGATCGCCCAGTTCCGCTTTTGCAAGGCAGGCAGCAGATGAGCCAGCACCGGCGCCGCATGCGACTGTATGGCGCGCGCCGACAGTCCATCGCTGATGACAAACGCGATATCGTAACGCGCGGTATATGCTTGCAGTGCGGTCTCAGCTCCGCTGGCAAGCTGGCGGCCCAGATCGGGGCGCATCAGATAGCTCGTGCGGTCGTTGGCGGCGCTGGCGATATCGATCACCGGCAGCCCGAGAGGCGCGAGATCGCCGGCGAGCCGTTTGTCGTCGAGCGGCTCATGGACGGCATCGCGGGCGCGGGCATGCGCCAGCCTGAAATCGAGCAGCGGACTGGTTGCGAGCGACGCGCCGGTGCGCTTGAGCCCAATCCGTGCCGCTGTCAGCCGGCGCAGATCGATCCACAGCGCATCAACTTGCGATGGCATGCCGGACGGTGGAGAGCAGTCGTCGGTCATGACAGATCCGGAAGCAGGGCGCGGAAACGGCCGGGCAATTCGCGCGGGCGGATGTGTCCAGCCTCGTTCATCAGCCCTTGCCGCGACAGCCAGTCCTCGAATTCCGGCGCCGGCTTGCGGTCAAAGAGATCGCGCATCGCCAGCGCATCATGGAACGAGGTGCTCTGGTAGCCGAGCATGATGTCGTCGGCGCCCGGAACGCCCATAATAAAATTCACTCCGGAGGCGACAAGAAGTGCCAGAAGCGCATCCATGTCGTCCTGATCGGCCTCGGCGTGATTGGTGTAGCAGACATCGACACCCATCGGCAGACCGAGCAGCTTGCCGCAGAAATGATCCTCAAGTCCGGCGCGTGTGATCTGCTTGCCGTCGAACAGATATTCCGGGCCGATGAAGCCGACCACCGTGTTGACCAGCAGCGGTTTGTAGCGCCGCGCCACGGCATAGGCGCGCGCTTCGAGCGTTTGTTGATCGACCCCGTGGTGGGCGTTGGCGGAAAGCGCGCTGCCTTGACCGGTTTCGAAATACATGACGTTGTTGCCGATCGTGCCACGCTTCAGCGATAGCGCCGCATCGTGCGCCTCCGTCAGCAGGGCGAGGTCGATGCCGAAGGCCTTGTTGGCCGCCTCCGTGCCGGCGATGGATTGAAACACGAGATCGACAGGTGATCCTTTGTGCATCAATTCGAGCGTCGTCGTGACATGCGCCAACACGCAGGTTTGTGTCGGGATGTCGAGCTTCTGGCGGATGTCATCGAGCATGCAGAGCAACATGTGCGCGCGCTCGACGCTGTCGGTGGCGGGGTTGATGCCGATGACGGCGTCGCCTGACCCGAGCAAGAGCCCATCGAGGATGCTGGCGGCAATGCCGCGGGCATCGTCGGTCGGGTGGTTGGGCTGCAGGCGGACGGAGAAATGTCCGGGCAAGCCGATGGTATTGCGAAAGCGAGTGACGACCGAGCATTTCGCCGCCATCACCATCAGATCCTGCAGCCGGCTGATCTTGGAGACGGCGGCCGCCATTTCCGGCGTGATGCCGGGGGCGAGGGCGGTGAGTGACGAGGCCGTTGCTTCGTCTGACAGCAGCCAGTCGCGAAACCCGCCGACGGTGAGATGCGACACCGTCGCAAAGGCATCGCGATCATGCGTATCGGCGATCAGCCGGCTGACTTCATCGGTCTCATAGGGAACGACGTCATGCCGCAGGAATGTATCGAGCGGCAGGTCGGCCAGCGCAAACTGCGCGGCGACGCGTTCCTCACCTGTTTCGGCGGCAACGCCGGCCAACTGGTCGCCGCTGCGCAGGGGCGTTGCCTTGGCGAGCAAGGTCTTCAGGTCGTCGAACGTATAACGCTGGGTGCCGATCGTTGCGCAATACATCAGGGAAGCCAGACCTTGTTGCCGTCCATGCAGGACGGGATACACAGCCCGAGATCGATTTCAGCAATATAAGTATCGAATTCAGACCGTACAGCAGCATCTTATTCTATGGCGTGACCAGACTAACGTTTTGTGATTACTGGCGTGCTGAATCTTTCATCGCACAGCGACAGACCGGTGTTTCATCAATGACCAAACCCAACCGTCCCGGCTTTGCCACCCGCTGCGTCCATGCCGGCCAGTCGCCCGATCCGACGACCGGCGCGGTGATGATGCCGATCTATGCGACCTCGACCTATGTGCAACAGAGTCCCGGCGTTCACAAAGGCTATGAATATGCGCGCTCGCAAAATCCGACGCGGATGGCCTTCGAGCGCTGCGTGGCTGATCTGGAAAGCGGGACGGCCGGATTTGCCTTCGCGTCGGGGCTCGCGGCGATCTCGACCATTCTCGAATGCCTCGATCAGGGGGCGCATGTGGTGGCGTCCGACGATCTCTATGGCGGGACACGGCGGCTGTTCGCGCGCGTGCGCGAGCGCTCGGCCGGGATCAAAACGACCTATGTCGACCTGAGCGATCTGGCGGCGGTGGAGAAGGCGATCCGCCCCGACACGAAGATGATCTGGGTCGAGACGCCGACCAATCCACTGCTGAAGCTCGCCGACCTGACGCGCATTGCCGAGATCGCGCGCAAGCACAGGATCATTGCGGTCGCCGACAACACCTTTGCCAGCCCCTATATCCAGCGGCCGATCGAGCATGGATTCGATATTGCGGTGCATTCGACGACGAAATATCTCAACGGTCATTCCGACATGGTCGGCGGCATTGCCGTCGTTGGCGACAATGCGGACATGCGTGAGCGGCTCGGCTTTCTGCAGAACGCCATCGGCGGCATCCAGGGGCCATTCGATTCATTCCTGGCATTGCGCGGCGTGAAAACCCTGTCATTGCGGATGGAGCGGCAATCGGCATCGGCGCTGAAAATTGCCGAGTGGCTGGAAGCGCATTCGAAAGTGAAGCGCGTGATCTATCCAGGACTTGAGAGCCATCCGCAGCATGCGTTGGCGAAAGCTCAGATGCGCGCCTTCGGCGGCATGATCTCGGTGGAATTGAAAACCGATCTCGATGGTGCGAAAGCGTTCCTCGAACGGACGGAATTATTCGCGCTCGCCGAAAGCCTTGGCGCCATCGAAAGCCTGATCGAGCATCCCGGCGTGATGACACATGGATCGGTACCGCCAGAGGTGAGGGCGGAGCTCGGTATCAACGACGGTCTTGTGCGGTTGTCGGTCGGGATCGAGGACGTGGACGATCTGATCGCCGATCTGGAGGGCGCGTTCGCTGCGATCAAGTAAGACGGACGCGGCCGGCTCGCCACTCGCAATGCCTTCAGGCTAGCGCTGCATCTTCCGGCTGCGCTGCAGGCCAAGCTGGACGATCCGGCGCAGCATATCGGAATACTTCATGCCGCCATATTCAGCCGCTTCCGCGAACACTTCATGGCGGGCGATTTCCGGGTTGGGGTTAGCCTCGAGAAAATACGGCGTGCCATCGGCCGCGAGCCGAAAATCGACGCGCGCGTAACCGTCGAGTTCGAGGGTGCGGCAAATGCGGCGTGTCAGGCTGTAAATGCGCTTTTCAATGTCCGGCGCAAGATCGACAGCGGCGCCCTGCAGGATGCCGCGCTCTTCCTGATATTTGACATCGAATTTCACTTTGGCGGTTGCAATGCGGCTGCCGATATCGCCGAATTCAAGCTCCCAGATCGGGAAAAGGCGCAGCCGTTCGTTGCCGAGCACGCTGACATAAAGTTCGCGGCCGTCGATATATTGCTCGGCAATCGCAGCGGTGCCGATCTTTTCGTGAATGAAGGTGACGCGCTCCTCCAGCCTGTCGTCGTTATCGACGATGGATTTCTGCGCAATGCCAAGCGACGCATCCTCGCTCAGGCTTTTGACAATCAGCGGAAAAGGCAGACGGTCAGGCCGCTTGATTCTCCGGTTCATCGGGAAGACGGCGAAGGCTGGTGTCGGAATGCGATGATAGTGAACGAGTTTCTTCGACAGATCCTTGCCGCGTGACAAAATCAATCCACGCGGATTGCAGCCGGTATAGGGGATGCGGAGCAATTCGAGATAGCTTGCGACATTCTGGTCGTAGGCCGGCTCGCCGTGAAATTCCTCCAGCAAGTTGAAGACGATGTCGGGTTTGAAATCTTCGATTTCTTGCCGGATCGGCCGCAATTCATATTGCACGCCGAGGACACGAACTTCGTGCCGCGCCTTTCGCAATGTATTGACGACGTCGTAGCCGGTCTTGAACGCGAGTATATCCTGCTCGCTGTATCCTTTGATCGAGTCCGGCGGCGCCTGCTCTGGATGCAAAAGAACCAGAACGCGCGTTTTTTTCATAGGGCGTACCATTGTCGGCGAGACGGACTATAAAGCGAGTGAACCGTCTTCGCCGTTAACAAAACGGTGAAATCTGTTCGTAATTGCCGTTCGGGACCGACGGCGCGTAATTTCAGTTCCCGGCAACGGTCGATCATGTCGTCGAGAACGGTGTCGAGTGTCAACTGATATTCGCCGGTCCAGCGTGCCACGACGTGACGAATGTGGGAGCGATTGCGCCGGATGAATTCGGCGGCTGTCGGCGACGTGCTGCGATGTTTCGGGTCGTCGGAGAAAATGCGAAGCAGTTCGCGATCATAGGTGCGTGGCGTGTCAACAGCGTAAAGCGCCTGCTTCTTTTCGTAGTGAACGGCCAAGGTTGTCTTGATCTGGCTCAACGGATGCACCGCGGGGCCGCGCGGCAATTGCGAGCGCTGGCCGGCGACCTCGTTCATCACCTCGTCGACATATTCGAGTTTGCGTAAAGCCGGCCATCCCGCATAGCGCTTGCGCCAGTCCGAACGCGGCTTCAACCATACGGCGAAGGTTTCGGCAAAATCCTCGTCGGGATGGCTTTGCGCATACCACAGGCGCAAATGCTGCACGTAATTCTTGCTTGCCGGGTTGGGCCGGTAATAGCGCGGATAATGCGCGGAAGAATTGCCGAACAATTCCTGCCAGCGGCGGCGGCGCTGCAGCTTGAATGCGTTCTGGATCACATGGCCGGTTTCGTGACGCAGGATGCGCATGCAGTCGAGCCGCGTGCCGCCTTCGACGTCGATGATCATTTTGCGCTCGAGCTGCATCAGCCGCGGATGCGCGAGATAGAACGGGATGGCGATGCCCGGTGTCGTATCGGGGCTGAACCATTCATCTGACAGCCAGACATGAGGGTGGATGCGAAGGTCGCGTTCTTCGAGTTCCTCGTAGAGGTCCTGCAGACAGTCTTCGAGCCATGTGCCATCGACACGGACGTGCAGGTCCTTCAGCCGCAGTTTCAGCAGCTTGTCATCCGGCAGCGAAGCCCATTTGAATCTGCGCTGCATTCTGTGGGTTTGGCTCCTAGTTTTTCGGTTTCAGATCGAGTGTCTTGGCGATACGGGCGGTCAGGTCGGATTGCTCCTTGATAGTGCTCGCAAGCTGGTCCGGGCTTCCGGTCCGCACCACCTGGCCGGTGGCGAGCAACCGCTCCGAGACAGTTTTGTCGGCAGCGACCTCCGTCACATCGCGGGCGATACGTTCACGTAATTCACGCGGCATCGTCTTGGGTCCATACAGGCCAGCGGTGGTTTCGACGCCGAGGCCGCCGAAGCCGAGTTCGTGGACGGTCGGAATATCGGGTGCGAAGGATGCACGCTCGCGGCTTGTGACCGCAAGGATGCGGATCTTGCCGGCGCTGACCAGCGGCTGGACGATGGCGACCGAGGTCAGGAGAAAGTCGATCTGGCCGCCGGCGAGGGCGGTGGCCGCCTCGACGATATTCTTGAACGGAATCTTCTGGGCCTGCAGCCCTTGCGTCTTCAGGAAATAGTCGAGGGTGAAATCCGGCACGCCGGGCGCCCCGGTGACGTTCATTTTGCCGGGGGCGGCGCGCGTGGCGGCGACGAACTGGCCGAGCGTCTGGATCGGCGAGGAGGCCGGCACATTCACGCAGAGCACGGTATCGGTCACCCGCGCGATCGGCGTCATGTCGCGCTCGAAATCGTAGGTCATTTTGTCGAGCGTATAGGGATGCGCCATGAACGAGGCGCTGGAGGAATAAAGCAGGACGTGGTCGTCATTGGCCTGCAGGAAGGCGTTGATGGCGAGTAGGCCGTCAGCTCCCGGCTTGTTTTCGATCACGACCGGCTGGCCCCACTTGGCCTGCAGCTTGTCGGTCATCAGCCGCGCGGCCACGTCCGTGGCACTGCCGGCGCCGAAGGGCAGCACCAGCCGGACCGGGCGCTGCGGCCAGGTCTGGGCTTGAGCCGGGGTGCCGGCCATGGCCAGCATCGCGCCGACAAGGGCGATTGCAAACGCTGCCGCCGCCGTTTCCCGCCCGCGCATCATACGCCTTTGGCTCATGCCATGGTCCCGGTTCATCATCTCGTCCTCCCGCGTTCGCCCCTTGCTCCAGCACTCTCACGGCGCTGTGTCACACAATTGATAACGGCGATTCCGTATTGCCTCAATTCGGGCGGGTGAATATCCGATCCGGACGGCCGTCAAAATTGAACCGCAGCAGCCTTTCATGCGACTATGGCTGACTAGGCGCTCCACGTGGCGCCCGCGATTCTTCAAGGCTTAGCGGCGTTCTGAGGGGGCGCATTCATGGTCAGGCTGACGTGTATTGTCGCAGCAATGCTGCTTGCGCTGGGGCTCACACCGGCGGCGGCGCAGAAGCGCGTGGCACTGGTGATCGGCAACGACACCTATCAGAACGTGACGCCCCTCAGGAAAGCCGGCAACGATGCCGAGCGGATCGCCAAGACCCTCAAGGGTCTCGGCTTCCAGGTGATCTCGGCCACCAACCAGAACCGCCGCAGCATGAGCGACAGCCTGACTGCCTTTGAGCGGGCGCTGTCGGAAGGCGATACCGCCTTTTTCTTCTTCGCTGGCCACGGCTTCCAGATCAAAGGCGAGAATTACCTCTTACCGACCGACGTGCCGATGGCCCTCGACGGCGAGGAGGAAAAGATTCACGAGAACTCCTTCCTTGCCCGGCGGATCATGGAGCGGGTCCGCAGCAAGGGCGTCCGCACGACTATTTTGGTGCTCGACGCCTGCCGCAACAATCCGTTCGAGCGCGCCGGCACCCGCAGTGTCCGTGGGGGCGGTGGTCTCGCGGCGATGAGCGAGGACGGCGCCTTCGTGATCTATTCGGCGTCCGAGAACCAGACCGCGCTCGATTATGCGTCGGCTGACGACAAGGACCCCAATTCCGTGTTCACCCGCTATTTCGTGAAGGAGCTGGAGACACCGGGACTGTCGCTGGTGCAGGTCGCCAAGCGCACGCAGGCGAGCGTCACTGAGCTGGCGCGCAAATACAAGCACGCACAGCGCCCGGCCTATTATGACGAGATCGTCGGCGATGTGGTGCTGAACGGCACGCTCGATCCAAAGCGTGCGATGGAGGTCATCCCGCAACAGGTCGCGGCCCTGCCGGTGCAGCCGTCGCCATTGCCGAACCGTCCGAGCGAGCCGGAGCAACTCAACGCGCCGCTGGCCAATTTCATGCGCCACAATGGCGGCTGGTCGGTGACGCTGTCATTCGCCGATCCGGTGACCGCAATTTCCTGGCGCTATGGCGACAAGGGTAATTTCAGGGAGACGGGCTTCCTCGACACGCTCGATCCGCGCACGCGCAAGCGCATGCCCAACCCGTCACTGCAGCTCGATGCCGATACGCCGGAAGGTACGATCTATGTGCGGTACGCCGATATCCGCGGCGAGTGGGCGGAGCCGTTCCCGATCAAGTTCGACCCGGTTGCTGCATTGGAACGCGGTGAGCGCCAGATCCTGGAAATGACCAGCGGCAGCTGGCTGTCGTTCCGGGAGTTCAATGGCCTGATGGTCTATTACACACATCTGATGTCGTATCGCTGCGCGATCCGCGAGGTGAAGATCGGCATCGATTCGACCGTGCCGGACAAGAAGCTGGCGATGCCGGTCTGTGACCCAAGCAATCCATCTTCGATTCCGCACAGCGCGCAGCCATATCTGAAGCTTTCGCCCGGCACGAAATTCGTTTCGATCGAGCTGACGTACCGCGATGGTTCGGTATCGGAAACCAAGACATTCCGCGCGGATGCTCGCGGGAATCGTTGATGTGTGCAGTGCGGCATGATTGCCGTACTGCAAAAGCCTCATGAAACGTGCCAGCCGTTCCGGGAAAAAGACCTTTGCCGGAGCAGGCCGTGCCGGTAACACGCGCGTCTCAACTCTAAGGAGATGCGAGAACGATGCGAACACAGGTCGGAATCATCGGTGCAGGTCCTGCCGGGTTGATGCTGTCGCATCTGCTGCACCTCGCCGGCATCGAATCGATCATCATCGAGAACCGCAGCCGCGACTATATCGAGCACCGCATTCGCGCCGGGCTGATCGAGCAATGGGCGACCGACATGCTCATCGAGACCGGCGTCGGCGAGCGCATGCAGCGCGAGGCGATGTTTCATGACGGCAATCATCTTTGCTTCAATGGCGAAACGCATCACCTCAATTTCAAGGACCTGGTCGGGAAGGGGATCACCATCTATGGCCAGCAGGAGGTGGTGAAGGATCTGGTCGCACAACGTCTGAAGGATGGTGGCCAGATCATCTTTGAGGTCGAGGATACAGCGGTGCATGACTTCGGCACTGACAAGCCGTCGATCACGTTCCGCAAGGATGGCAAAGATCAGCGCATCGATTGCGATTTCATCGCCGGTTGCGATGGCTTCCACGGCATCTGCCGTCCGAGCTTTCCGGAAGGCACATTGACGTTCTACGATCGCGAATATCCATTCGGCTGGCTTGGTATCCTGACGGACTCTCCGCCACCGGATCACGAGCTGATTTACAGCTATCATGATCGGGGTTTTGCGCTCTACACGATGCGCTCGCCAACCATCTCAAGGCTGTATGTCCAGGTCGATCACGACGAGGACGTCAACAACTGGCCGGACGACCGGATCTGGGAGGAATTGCACATCCGGTTGCAGGGCACGCGCAAGCTGCAGGAAGGCAAGATTCTGCAGAAGGGCGTGACGCCGATGCGCAGTTTTGTCTGTGAGCCGATGCAGACTGGCCGATTGTTTCTCGCCGGCGACGCCGCGCATATCGTGCCGCCGACCGGTGCAAAGGGCATGAACCTCGCACTGGCCGATGTGCGCATGCTCTCACGCGCATTGTCCGCTTACTACAAGTCACACAAGACCGATCTTCTGGAGGGCTATTCGAAAACCTGTCTGGAGCGGGTCTGGAAGGGGCAGCGCTTCTCCTGGTGGATGACGCAGATCTTCCACGTCTTCCCGAACGAAGTGCCGTTCGACCGCCGCCGGCAATTGGCCGAACTCGATTACATCGTTAATTCCCGGGCGGCGGCGACCTCTCTGGCCGAGAATTATGCGGGCCTGCCGATCGTTTAGACCGCCTGCCGGACGCGATCAAAGCCCATCAAAAATTGGCTATCCTGATCGGGGGCGAACCCGCTATGGTGTGAAGCGAACGTGACCGGTGCGATCAATCAGTGCCGGCAAGAAAAACCTGATACGGGAGGATAGCATGGTTTCAGGGTGGCTCAGCCGCTCAGCGTTTAGCGTCGGCATTCTTGCTTTGAGCTTGTCCGCTGGTGCGGCCTTGGCGCAGGATCCAGCCGCATCATTTCCCAACAAGCCGATCCGCATGATCGTTGGCTTCGCAGCCGGCGGCGGCAACGATATCTTCGCGCGCCTGATCCAGAATGAATTGAGCAAACGGACCGGCTGGACAGTTGTCGTCGAGAACAAGGCGGGCGCCGGCGGCCGGCTGTCGGCTGAATATGTCGCGCGCGAGCCGGCCGATGGTTACACGATCCTTGTCGGTGCAAGCGGTGCGATGGCGATCGGCCCGCTGATCTACAAGACCGACTATCAGACGCTGAAGAATTTCATTCCCGTGACGATGATCGGAGATTTTCCGCTTTTCCTTACGGTCGGGAGTGATCATCCGGCCAAGACTGCGAAAGATCTTGTCGCCTGGACCAACGCAAACAAGGATAAGGCGAATTACGCGACCTCGTCGCCGGCGTTCACGTTGCCGTCCGAATTGTTCAAGATGAAGTCGGGCGCGAGCGGTACTGCCATCCCTTACAAGAGCTCGGGTGAATCCATCCTCGCGGTGATTTCCGGTAACGCGGCGATGACGGTCGTCGATCCGCCGCCGATGGTGCCGCAGGTTCAGGGCGGCAAGCTGCGTGCGCTCGCTGTGCTGTCTAAGGAGCGTTTTCCCGATCTGCCGGACGTGCCGACGATGGCCGAATCTGGATTTCCGGATGTGAATGTCAGCTTGTGGAGCGGATTTTTCGTCCCGGCTGGAACGCCGAAAGCGATCGTGGACAAGATCCACAAGGAACTGAGTGCGGTGATCACACAGACCGAGGTGAAGGACAAACTGCGTGGCATGGCGGTACGGCCGACCGGCACCGGGACTGACGAATTCACGAAGGTCATCGAGAACGAGCAGAAGATGTGGTCGGACGTGATCAAGGCCGGCAATCTGAAGTTCGAAAAATAGAACGCGGAAAACGCGGGCAGGAAAGGGCGGTGCCGGGATAACAAAAAACAGTCACCGCTGAGAACTGGATGCGGGGCGAGCGATCGCCCCGTTTTTTTTATGTTTGCTGTTTATGTTTGCTGTTTATGTTTGCTGTTTATGTTTGCTGTTTATGTTTGCTGTTTATGTTTGCCGTTTCCGTCGTCGGCGTGGCGCAGCAATTCGGAAATCGCACGTTCCGTTGTCGCTAGATGATCGTCCATCAGTTGCGTCGCGCGCGGGACGTCGCGCGCAAGCACCGCTTCCATGATGGTCTGGTGATCGCCCACTGCATTGCGCACATGCGCGGCGGTTTCCTTGCGGCGCAGAAGACGCAGCTTGCGGTAGCGTTCGGAATGATCGGTCAGCGTGCTCCAGAAACGCAGACGCCAGTCCGATCCGCAGGCCGACACAAGTGCAAAGTGGAAATTGCGGTGGCGCACTTCCCATAATTCCGCGGACTTGCGGTCGCTGGCCGATTTCGGCAGCGGCGTGCGGGCCAACAGATGCATGGTCGCAACGATCCTGGCTTCCCAGGTCGCATCGCCCAGTTGCATGGCTTGGGTAAGGCATGACTGCTCGAGCTCGCGCCGGGTCGACATCAGATCTTTCCATTCCGATGCCGATACGCCGCAGGCGCGATAGCCGCGCTGCGCTTCGCCTTGCACCAGACCATCGGCGGCCAGCCGCATCAACGCTTCTCGGATCGGTGTGAGACCCAATTCGAACCGCTGCTGCAAGACGGAGGGGCGCAAACGTTCGAGCGGCAACCATTCCCCGCTCAGCAATTCGCGGCGAAGCACTTGATAGGCCCGCTCGGCTTCCGAACGCGGCTCAAGATCGAAAGGCGCCAGTGGATCGTTCATGAAAGTTGGAATCTCACGTTTGACAGAATTTATAAATTCTGGTGCAATTCATGACAATAGATCACGATGGTTTTGGATCAAATTGATCCAAAACCATAAAACGTGATCGATTCTAATACGTTAGAGCATGATGTTCGTCCGAAAACCGCTTCGCACTTTTCGGCATCATGCTCTAGGGGGACGGGGCGAATGACAGTTGCCAATTGGGCACTTGCAACCGTGAAGTTGGACGGGCCGACTGCCTGTCTTGAAGTGGACGGCAATCTCTATCGCTTGGAACCCACACTGGCGCGTGCCGGCTGGAGCGGCGCGAGCGATGTCGCGAGCCTGTTTTCCGATTGGGACCGCTCGTACGCGGCGCTCAACAAAGCCGCCGCCACGGTAAGCGCGGAGGACAAGGTGCCGGCTGCGTCGGAGCGCCTGGCGCCGCTGCTTTATCCCGGAAAGGTCCTCTGCGCTGGTGCGAATTATTACGATCATCTGAAGGAGATGGGCGTTCCCGATACGCGCAAGGAAGCGCAGCGGCTGTTTTTCTTCTTCAAGCCGGCGCACAACGCGGTGGTGGGCGAGGGGCCGACCGTCCACATGCCGATCGATACCAAAGCGTTCGATTGGGAAATCGAATTGGCCGCCGTGATCGGCAAGCGCGCACGGGCGGTGAAGGCGCAAGACGCGCTGTCGTATGTCGCGGCCTACACCATCGGCATCGATTTCTCGGCGCGCGATCACAACCGCGCACCGGACACCTTTTATAAGCTCGATTGGGTGGCGGGCAAAGCGCACGATACCTGCTGTCCGCTTGGCCCGCGGATCGTTCCAGCATCGGCTATTCCCGATCCGCAGAATATTGCGCTGAAGCTTTCGGTGAACGGCGAGGTCAAGCAGGACGGACGCACGACCGACATGATCTTCTCGATCGCCGAGCAGATCGAAATCCTGTCGCGCATCATGACGCTCGATCCGGGCGATGTCGTGCTGACCGGGACGCCTGCCGGTGTCGGCGCGCCGAAGCAGACATTCCTGTCGGTCGGCGATCATGTCGACGCCACCATCGAAGGTATCGGAACGCTTTCAGTCACCATTCGCGAGCCGCTGACCGGGTGAACGGCGCAACATAAGGAAGTGTCGATATGATCACCAGACGGACCGTTATTGCTGGCGCGTTCGCGCTTGCAAGCTGCTTGCCGGGCGTTGCTTTGGCGCAAGGCGCGCCGATTCAGTTTCGCATTTCGACGGCCGCGGCGGAGCAGGATTGGCTCACGCGCGCGCTTCAGCAGTTCAAGGAGAATGTCGAGCGCGATCTGCCAGGGCAGGTCGCGATATCGGTGCATCCTGGTTCCTCGCTGTTTCGTCAGGGCACCGAATTGCCGGCCATCCAGCGCGGCAATCTCGAAATGAGCACGATGACCACCTTCGAGATCGAACAGCAGATCCCCGAATTCGGTCTGTTCTCTGCCGGTTACGTGTTCCGCGACTACGATCACATGCGCAAGGTGATGGGCGGGCCGATCGGCAAGGAGTATGCGGCGGCCGTGGCATCGAAGATGGGGATCGAGATCATCGATTTCATTTATCTTGGCACGCGGCAGGTGAATCTGCGTCAGGCACGCAACGTGAAAACACCGGCCGATCTGGCCGGTGTCAAGCTGCGAATGCCGCCGGGGCCGGGATGGAATGCGCTGGGCCGCGGGCTCGGGGTCACGCCGACGCCGATGGCGATGCCGGAAGTCTATCTCGCGATGAAGAGCGGTGCGATTGATGGACAGGAAAATCCGCTCGCCATTGCGCGCTTTAATAACCTCAACGAAGTGTCGCAGCAATTCGTGCTGACCAATCACGTCGTGCAGCCAGTGGCTTTCGCCGTGGCCAAACCGGTGTGGGACAAGTTTTCGCCGGCACAAAAGGTCGTGATCCTCAAGCACGCGCGCGCAGCAGCTGAGTTCAACGACAAGAGCCGCCTGCAAGACGAAAAGGAACTGGTCGATACCTTCCGCAAGTCCGGGATCACCATTACCGAGCCCGATCTCGCGGCATTCAAGGCCTCCGTCGACAAGCAATATCAGGACTCCGGCCTGTCGCAGAAATGGAATGCCGATCTCCTGAAGCGCATCGCCGACACGAAATAGGCATCGCTTTGCGCGCGGCTTTTACACACGTCGTCACCCGCTTCCGCATCGTTGCGGAGTGGGTGACGACGGCGATGTTCTTTGCGATCTTTGCCATCTACATCGCCGGTGTCGCCGCGCGATATGTATTCTCTGCCCCCATCGCCTGGTCCGATGAGCTGGCGATGATCGTGTTTCTCTGGTGCATGTTTCTCACGGACGCTTTCGTCAGCCGCGACAGCGATCATGTCGCCTTCGACATTCTGTGGGCGAAGTTGCCGCCCGGCGGACGGCGTGTGGTGGGCCTTCTCCAAACTGCTCTGTTCGGGCTGCTGTTCGCAGTCGCTTTCCCAATCATCGTCGATTACGTGATGTTTCTGTGGCGTGAGCAGACGTCGGCGCTCGAATGGCGCCTGGACATCGTCTATGCCTGTTTCATCATCTATTTTGCGATGGTCATCGTCAGGCTTGCTGCGAAATTCGTGAGCTTTGCCGGACCGAATTGGCGCGCACATGTCGCCGACGATGCCGAACCCGCGGCACCGAATGTGGTTGGCTGACATGTCGACGTCCTTTATTGCCTTGCTGGTCGTTTTTGTGGTCGCGGCCGCTTTGCGGCTGTCGATCGTGCTATCGATGTTTGCAGCCGGCATCGTCTATCTGTGGGTCAGCAAGCAGGATATCGGCCTGCTTGTCGACCAGACGCTGAATACGACGCTGACGCTCAACGTGCTGCTCGCGGTGCCGCTGTTCATTCTCACGGCGAACATCATGAACGCGTCGACCATTTCCGAGCGACTCTGGACGTTTGCCAATACGATCGTCGGACGGCTGCCGGGCGGCCACGGTCACGTGACGGTAGTGACCAACCTGATCATGTCGTCGATGACGGGCAGCGCGGCATCGGATGCCGCCGGGGCTGGCATGGTGGCAATTCGCATGATGCGAAAGCAGGGTGGCTATCCGGGCGGTCTTGCCGTTGCGGTCGCATCGGCGGCGGCGCTGCTGGGGCCACTGATCCCTCCGTCGATCCCGATGGTGCTTTACGCACTCATTTCAGGCGCTTCGATCGGCGCGTTGTTTCTGGCAGGCATCGTACCAGGCCTGCTGATGGCGGTGTCGATCTCGATCCTGATCCTGTTGATTGCCAGGCGTCGCAAGCTGCCGCGCGGGGAGCCGGTACCGCTGCGGCAATGGCCAACGGCATTTGGGCAGGCGTTTGTGCCGCTCACATTGCCGGCGGTGTTGCTGGGCGGCATCTGGGGGGGCGTGTTCACGCCGACGGAAGCTGCCGCCGTCGCCGCGCTCTGGGCGATGATCATCGGCGGATTATGGTATCGAAGCCTTTCTATCAAGACGCTGGTTGAAGCGTTTCAGGAATCGTCGCGGCAGTCGGCGATCGTGATGTTGCTGCTGATCAGCTCGTTCATCGTCAACTTCGCTATCACCAATGAAGGCATTGGCGATAGTCTCTCGCGATGGATTGCCGGGCTGAACCTGTCGCCGCTGGCATTCCTTTTGCTCGTCAACGTGATGTTCCTTGTGCTCGGTACGGTGCTCGATAGCGCGGTGATGCTGCTGGTGTTCGTGCCGGTGCTGTTACCGACGGTGAAGGCGCTCGGCATCGATCTCGTTCACTTCGGCGTTGTGGTGATCGTCAATTTCATGATCGCGATTATCTCGCCGCCTTACGGCTTGATCCTGTTCATTATGTCATCGTTGACAAAGGTGCCGATGCGCGAGATCAATCGCGAGATCTGGCAATTCTGCGTGCCGCTCTCGATCGTGCTGCTGATCCTGATCGCGTTCCCGCAGATCACGCTGTTCGTGCCGCACATGTTCGGGCTGAAGTAGCGCGTCATCGACACACGGGAAGCTGACTCGTCGCGCTGAATCGATTTTCTTCCGCTCGTCCCCGCGAAAGCGAGGACCCAGAGCCAAGCTCACTGAATTCCCGCATATGCGGGAATGAGCGGAGCAAGGCGCTTCAATTGTGAATCAAGCCTATACGTCCAGCAATTCTTCGCTGGCGAATTCGGCCTTTTCCTGAATGAAGGCGAAGCGGGCTTCCGGCTTCGTGCCCATGAGCTGATCGACCGATTTCGCCGTGTCCACGCGTTCTGCCTCGGCCAGCGTCACCTTCAGAAGCGTACGCTTCTTCGGGTCCATGGTCGTTTCCTTGAGCTGGTTCGCCATCATCTCGCCAAGGCCCTTGAAGCGGCCGACCTCGACCTTGGCATTGGCGTGAAACTCCTTCTTCAGCAGCTCTTCCTTGTGCTTATCGTCACGGGCATAGAATGTCTTGCCGCTATGCGAGAGGCGGTAGAGCGGGGGGACCGCGAGATAGAGATGTCCGTCGTCGATCAGCTTCGGCATCTGCCGGTAGAAGAAAGTGATGAGCAGTGATGCGATATGCGCGCCGTCGACGTCAGCGTCGGTCATCACGATCACCTTGTCGTAGCGCAATTCCTGCTCACGGTAATGCGAGCCATAGCCGCAGCCGAGCGCCTGGATGAGATCGGCGAGTTGCTGGTTCTGCGCGAGCTTGTCCTTGCCGGCTGAAGCAACATTGAGGATCTTGCCGCGCAGGGGCAGCACCGCTTGTGATGCGCGGTCGCGCGCCTGCTTGGCCGAGCCGCCGGCGCTGTCTCCTTCGACGATGAAGATCTCCGAGCCTTGAGCCGCGGTGTTGGTGCAGTCAGCCAGCTTTCCGGGAAGCCGCAGTTTGCGCACTGCGCTCTTGCGCGAGACTTCCTTTTCCTGCCGGCGGCGAAGGCGCTCTTCTGCGCGCTCGACCACGAAGTCGAGCAGCTTGTTGGCCTGTAACGGATTGCCGGCCAGCCAGTGATCGAACGGATCGCGTATCGCCTGTTCGACCACGCGGGACGCTTCAGGCGTCGCAAGGCGATCCTTGGTCTGGCCCTGGAATTCCGGCTCGCGGATGAACACCGATACCATGGCGCAGGCACCCGCCATCACGTCATCGCTGGTAATCGCTGCCGCGCGCTTTTCCTGACCGGTACGGGCGGCGTGGTCGCGCAAACCTTTGAACAGGGCAGTGCGCAGGCCGCTTTCATGCGTGCCGCCATCATGCGTCGGGATCGTGTTACAGTAGGACGAGACGAACGGATCGGCATCGGCGACGAAAGCGATCGCCCATTCCGCCGAGCCGTGGCCGTTCTTTTTTTCCGAACCGCCGGCGAAGATGTCCGGATGCACGCGGGTCGCGCCCTCGATCGAGGCCGCGAGGTAATCCTGCAGGCCGCCGGGGAAGTGCAGCACGGCTTCGGCCGGCGTGTCGTCCTTGATCAGCGCGGCATCGCACGACCAGCGGATTTCGACGCCGCCAAACAGATACGCCTTGGCACGCGTCATTTTGAACAGGCGCGCGGGATCGAATTTTGCCTTTTCGCCGAAGATCTGCGGATCGGGCTTGAAGCGCACAGTGGTGCCGCGCTTGTTGGCGATGCGGCCGAGCTTTTCCAGCCCGCCCTTCGGTTTGCCGCGCGAGAATGTCATGCGATAGAGCTGCTGGCTGCGCGCGACCTCGATAACCATGTCGACGGACAGCGCATTCACAACCGACACGCCGACGCCGTGCAGACCGCCCGAGGTCTCGTAGACCTGCGAGTCGAATTTTCCGCCCGCGTGCAGCGTGCACATGATGATTTCAAGCGCGGATTTCTTCGGGAATTTCGGATGCGGGTCGACCGGGATGCCGCGGCCGTTATCGGTGACGGTGATGTAGCCGTCGGCGCCGAGGTGTACTTCGATGAAGGTGGCGTGGCCGGCGACGGCTTCGTCCATCGCGTTGTCGATGACTTCCGCGAACAGGTGGTGCAGCGCCTTCTCGTCGGTGCCACCAATATACATGCCGGGCCGGCGACGGACCGGCTCAAGCCCCTCCAGCACCTCGATATGGTGGGCGGTATAGTTGCTCTCGGCATTGCCGCCGCGCGAGGCGGACGTTTTTGAAGCAGTGCCCTTGGCCGCCGCCTTGGAGGCGCCGCCGAACATATCTGCGGTCTTTTTGTCGGTTTTGGCGCCCTTGGTCACGGTGCGGGCCGCTGCGGTCTTCTTAGCCATTTGGATCTTCGGACTTTTTTGGAACTCAGAACGAATCAGGGGTGCGGGGGCAATATGCCATGGAGATGGCAAATCCTTGAGAGGAGGTCCGCGGCAGGAGCTTTATTTTACCTTTAGCTTGCGCTGGAAGATTAGGCAGGACCCGGCTAGACCACAGTTCCCGCCGCGACTGTCACAAAATGATTCAAGAGCACTCCCAGGTCATTATCGATTTTGTACGTCAGAACCATTGGTGGGCCTTACCGATCGTTTTCGTGCTGGCGTTTGCCGAGTCCCTGGCCTTCATCTCGATGTTGGTCCCGGCTTGGGGAATTCTGGTCGCCATCGGGGCCCTGATTAACATGTCCGGCCTCGTTTTCTGGCCGATCTGGCTCGCCGCCGCTGCCGGCGCGGCCTGCGGAGACTGGGTATCGTATTGGTTCGGGTTCCATTTCAAGGATCGCATCGCCCATATCTGGCCGCTGCCGAAATACCCAGACCTGCTGCCGCGGGGGCATGCTTTCATCGAGCGATGGGGCATTCCCGGCGTCTTCGTTGGCCGCTTTTTCGGCCCGCTTCGGGCTGCGGTGCCACTGATCGCCGGCATCCTGGAAATGGATTACTGGAAATTCCAGCTTGCCAATGTGCTGTCGGCGATGCTGTGGGCTTATGTGCTGCTCGCGTTTGGTGACATCGGGTTCGAATATCTCAAGAAACTGTTCTAGGGCGGACGATGCGCAGCGGGCAGACCTTTCGCCATCCGAACAGCTCTTTCGAGCGGACGCTGCGTGGCTGGTATGATCGGGCGATGCGCACCTTCGGGCGCGTGCCCTATACGGTGAATGCGCAAGGTGCGCGCTTTCTTGTCGATACGACCGATCTGATCGATCGCGAGCTGGCGATCAACGGCATCTGGGAGGCGGACCAGCTTGAGGACTTCGCGGCAATCTGTCGGACACGTGACGTCGATTATTTTCTCGATATCGGGGCGAATGCTGGCGTCTATTCGATCATGCTGGCGGTCGCCGGTATTGGCGCCGAGATCATCGCCTTCGAGCCCGATCCCGGCAATCGCGCGCGCCTGAAAGCAAACATCGCCGCTAATGGACTGGATTATCGAATCCAGGTCGTGCCGGATGCCGTCGGCGACAAGGCCGGCGAGGTGACGCTGATGGAGGCGGGCGTCCACAATCGCGGCGAGTCCTGGATCGTCCATCCGGACAAGCCGCCGGAAGAAGCGCCGGGCGTTGCGACCCATGTGGTGAAGCAGATCCGTTTCGACGATGAGTTTGCCATCAGCGGCAAGACCATTCTCGTGAAGATGGATGTCGAAGGCTCCGAATTTCACGCGCTGGCCGGCATGGAGCGAACGCTGCGCGACAACCAATGCTATCTGCAGATCGAGCTGTATTCGGACCGCTTTGAGGAACTAAAGGCGCTGTTTGCGCGGCTCGGCTATCGCTATCTCAAGACCAATTACATCGACCACTATTTCACGAACATGCCGGGCGTGTCCTGAAGCTCTGTCGCGATGCACAACACACTTGAGCTGTGACATTTTGTTTGGCTCAGTGCGCTGTCGGCTTGGTCCAAGGAATAAATCGATCATCACGGTGTTTTGCCCGCATCCGAGGGCGGCCCCTGTCATTCCACCGTGCTTTTTCGTTCGGTAAAATGAGGTCAGTGGACGACCCGGTGTATGAGGGGACTGCCAGTTTTCAGGGAGGATTTTTAGATGAGTGACGTAACACGCCGCAGCGTGATGGCCGGAGCTGCGACCGCAGCCGCGGCGGCTATGATGGGGGAGTTTTCCTGGTCGACACGGGCGCACGCGCAGGCGCCGATGGCCGGCAAGCAGGCCGCAAGCTACTACCGCTACAAGGTCGGCGACTTTGAAGTAACGGTCGTGGCCGACGGCGTGACCCGCTTCAAGCTGCCGCCGACCTTCGTCGCCAATGTCGACACCGCGGAAGTGAAGAAGGCGTTGGCGGCGAATTTCTACGACACCGAGATTTTCAACAACAACTATACGCCGATTGTCGTGAATACCGGCAAGAACCTGGTGGTGATCGACACCGGAACAGGCGAGGCCGGGTTTAACCAGAGCAAGGGCTCCAACGGTCAATTCCTGACCAACATGGCAGCTGCCGGCATCGATCCGAAACAGGTCGACACCGTCATCATCTCGCACTTCCATGGCGATCACGTGAACGGCATCCTCAAGGCTGATAATACGCTCGCCTTCCCGAATGCCGCCATCCGCGTCCCCGGTCAGGAGTATAAATACTGGATGGACGATGGCGAGATGAACAAGCAGACCTCGGAGCGCATGACCGGTCTGTTCAAGAACAATCGCCGCATCTTCACCAATCCTGAGGTTGCCAAGCGTGTCGAGCCCTATGAAGCCGGTAAGGACATCGTTTCTGGCATCACTGGCGTTGCCACCAACGGGCATTCAGTCGGTCATCACTCGCACATCGTGTCATCCGGCGACAAGAGCATCTTCGTGCAGGGCGACGTGACGCACGTGCCGTATCTGTTCGCGCGCAATCCGGGCTGGCATCTGATGTTCGATCAGGATCCGCAAATGGCGGAAGCCACGCGCCGCAAGGTCTATGACATGCTGGCAGCGGACAAGATGATGGTGCAGGCCTTCCACTATCCGTTCCCGTCGGCGGCCTATATCGAAAAGACGCCGACCGGGTATCGTGAACACATGATCCAGTGGAGCCCGACACTTTAGATCAAAGATTGCAAGGCCGCCCCCCACAGGGCGGCCTTGTTGTTTTAGCGGCGACAAATGGAGGGACGCATGACATCGTTGACCCGCCGGCATGTGTTGGGTGGCACGGCGGCCATCGCCCTTTCGGGTCACAAGGCGTTTGCGCAAACGCAAGAGCAGCCGGGATTTCGCGCCCTCAAAGTCGGCGATATTGAAGTGATTGTGTTGTCCGATGGCACGCGCCGTAGCAAGCTCACCGCGAGTCCCAGCCGCAGCGCCAGCCTCGAACAATTTCAGGATGCGCTGGCGGCGGAGTCGCTGCCTCGCGATGAAATCGCAACGTCGTTCCAGCCCGTTCTTGTGAAGAATGGCAGCAGGACGATACTGATCGATACCGGCAACGGACCGCGCACGCTGGAAGCAGGGACCGGACGGACGGCTGCCAATCTGGTCGCGGCCGGTGTCGACCCAAAGCAGATCGATACGGTGATCATCTCGCATTTCCATGGCGATCACATCGGCGGCCTGGTGTTGGCGGACGGTGCGTCGGCATTTCCCAACGCCGCGATCAAGGTGCCCCTGAACGAATGGGATTACTGGCTCGATGACGTCAATATGAACAAGGCGGCGGATGGCTCGAACCTGCAGAATGCGCACGCCAATGTGCGTCGCGTGTTCAACGCCATCGTCGGCAAGAACCTCGCGAAATACGAATGGGGCAAAGAGATCGCGCCCGGAATTACCGCGATCGGCACGCCGGGACATACGCCGGGTCACACATCCTTCGTGATCGCGTCGGGCGACAGCAAGCTGCTGGTGCAGGCCGATGTGACATCGGGCATCGGCCTCGTCTTCGTGCGCAATCCCAACTGGTTCGCCGGCGGCGATATGGACGGGCCGATGGCCGTCGCAACGCGCCGCAAGCTCTACGACATGCTGGCCGCTGAACGCATGCCGACGACCGCTTATCATCTTCCGTTTCCGGCTGTTGGGCATATCGAAAGGAGCGGCAGTGGTTATCGCTTCACGCCGGCGTAAAATAGGCTCCTCAAGCAATGAGGTAACGTCACTTGCTTGACCTGTCCCGCTGCGGTCCTATATGACCGCCACATGACCAACCGGATCACCATCTCCCGCCGCCGTTGCCGCATCCTCGCGGCAGGTACGGGCTTGTCTTAAAAAAGTCCGGTTATCCCCGCCGCGAGCCTTCGGAGCCGCGGCGTTTTCTTTCTCCGCGCTTCCCAAACTCGCTGCAGAACAATAGATACCGCAGCCGTCAGGCTGTTGCGCGCGGAGTTTATGACATGGCGACGAAAGCGAAGATCGGCGTATTGGGCGCCTCGGGCTATACCGGCTCGGAGCTGGTGCGGATGCTGCTGCGGCACCCGCGCGCGGAGATTGCCATGCTGACCGCCGACCGCCGGGCGGGGCAGGCGATGCGCAGCGTGTTTCCGCAATTCTCGCCGTTCGACTTGCCGACACTCGTATCCATTGAGGGACAAGACTGGAGCACAGCCGGGCTCGATCTCGTCTTCTGCGCGCTGCCGCATGCGACAACGCAGAAGGTGCTGAAGGATCTCCTCGCCAAGGCACCGGACACCAAGGTGGTCGACCTCTCCGCCGATTTCCGGCTGAGCGACACATCCGCATATGCGCGCTGGTACGGCCATGAGCATCACGCGCCGGAATTGCAGAAGGAAGCCGTGTACGGCCTCGCCGAGATTCACAAGCGCGAGATCAAGAAGGCGCAGCTGGTCGCCAATCCCGGCTGTTATACCACCTGCGCGCAACTGCCCTTGATCCCGCTTTTGAAGAACAAGGCGATCGAAACCGACGGCATCGTCGTCGATGCCAAGTCCGGCATGACCGGCGCGGGGCGGTCGGCGAAGGAGGCGATGCTGTTCTCCGAAGTCTCCGAAGGCTTCCACGCCTATGGCGTTGGCGGCCACCGGCACATGGCCGAGCTCGACCAGGAATTCTCGGCCGCCGCCGGCAAGGAGGTGATCGTCAGCTTCACCCCGCACCTCGTGCCGATGAACCGGGGCATCCTGTCGACCATCTACGTGCAAGGCCGGCGCGGGAAAACACCTGAAGAACTTCATGAGATACTTTTAAACTTCTACGACAAGGCCGACTTCGTTCACGTTCTGCCGTTCGGCGAAACGCCGCAGACACGGCACGTGCGCGGCTCGAACTGGACCTTCATCGGTGTCGCCAAGGACCGGGTGCCCGGCCGCGCCATCGTGATCTCGGCGCTCGACAATCTTGTGAAGGGGGCATCCGGGCAGGCGATCCAGAACATGAACCTGATGCTGGGGTATCCTGAGACCATGGGCATCGATCAGGTTGCGCTGTTTCCCTGATATGTAAGGTTAGCGCATCAAAGCCGTTGCAGTGACATAGACGCCGGTGACGATCACGACCGCGGCGAAGATGTAGGTCAGCGTCCGCTTTTGCGCGGCGAGGCGGTGCGCGGCGATCAGGCCGGCAAAGCCTCCGATCGCGCCGCCGAGGATAAACAGACCGGCCAGTCGCCAGTCGACGAGGCCGGATGCGGCATAGCTGCCGGCCGTGGTGAGGCCGAAGGCGGT
The DNA here is from genome assembly GCF_002119765.1 of Pseudorhodoplanes sinuspersici. NCBI lineage: Bacteria > Pseudomonadati > Pseudomonadota > Alphaproteobacteria > Hyphomicrobiales > Pseudorhodoplanes > Pseudorhodoplanes sinuspersici. The sequence goes on along the minus strand of NZ_CP021112.1, from coordinate 5,082,854 downwards.
CACGGACACTAGTGAGGAGCCGATGGCATCGATCAGCGGCATCGCGGTCGTGCCAATCAGGCCGGGGACGATCAGGAACCCGCCGCCGATGCCGAAAAACCCCGACAACAGACCGACGCCAAATCCCGCCGCGATCAAGAGCGGCAGCAGTTGCGGCACGGTCGAACGGTTGAGGCGCAGGCCGAGATCGTTCGCGGCTTTTCTGGGCCGCACCATCAGACCGCCGATGACGATCATCAGCAACCCGAACAAGATCAGCAATTTCGCACCGTCCATCATTTTGCCGAGCTGCGCGCCCGCAGCGGCGCCGACAATCCCCGAAAGCGCGAATGTGATGGCGCAGGGCCAGCGCACATGGCCCGTGCGGGCGTGACCGAACAGGCTGATAGCTGCGCTCGCGGCGACCGCAACGGCGCTGGTTCCGATCGCGACATGCACGGATGGCACGCCGACGACATAGAGTAGCAGCGGGACGGCGAGGATAGAACCGCCGCCGCCGATCAGGCCGAGCGACAAGCCGACAACGCCGCCGGACGCGATGGCCGCCACATTCTGGAGCGTCAGCAGCATCACAGATGCCTCATGCTTGCGAGGTACGGTTCCACGGCATCAGCTCCAAGACCCGCGCCATGCCGCAAAATCCCGAGATGCCTGCGAAAGCCAGGCCGGCGCCGACAAAACCGGAGAGCGCATAAAAGCCGGGCGACACCGCAACACCCAGGATGACTCCCAGTAGGACAAGGCTACCGGCGACGATCTGGACCTGTCGCATGATCGAGATCGGTTGGCTGCGATCCAGCACGACCGGCAGACCTGCTTTTTTCCATGCATCGATCCCGCCATCGAGAATGTAAGTTTCAATGCCGGCGGGACAGGCAGTGGCAATGTGCCCAGCATGCTGACGGGTGCGGGCACCGGACCTGCAGTGGAAAATCAATACCGAGTCACCGGGGCGCGCGGGGTGTTCCCGGTCGAGCATCGAAACGGCATGGTGACGGGCACCGCCGATCTTTTCGCGTGCATGCTCATCGCGTTCGCGGATGTCGACGAGAACGGCACCGGCGCGCATCAACGCGGCTGCGCGTTCGGGTGAGATAGGCGACATCGGTGTTTTTTGGCTGGTCATCGTTTGATCCTCTTTGACATTTACAAGCGGCGTTAAGTCTTCACGCGTCGCGGCAATAGATGTCCTTGAGCAGGGCGATGATCCGGGCCACGTTTTTGTCGGCGACCCGGTAATAGATGGTCTGCGCGTCGCGCCGTGTCGCAACCAGATTGTCGTCACGCAACTTGGCCAGATGCTGCGATATGGCGGATTGGCCGAGACCGATGGCGGAAACAATGGCGCCAGCCGACATCTCTCGTTCCGAGACAAGGTGGCAAAGGATGAGTAACCGTGTCTCGTTGGCCAGCAATTTCAGCAATTGCGCAGCATCGCCCGCTCGCTGTTCCAACTTTTCCATCGCTGCCGGTAGGGCCATTCGCATCATCCATATTTCATATATTGCTAAATTAGAATGTGATAATATAATAGTCAAGGGGTCAGAACCGGCCCCAAATGAATGGGAGAGCCACGATGTCCGTCCAACCCGCCATCAAGGCGTTCTTCGACGAACCAACCAACACGGTCAGTTATCTGGTGTCCGATCCGGCGACGCGCCTAGGCGCAGTCATTGATCCGGTGCTCGATTTTGAACACCGCAGCGGCAAGGCCGATATCCGCTCGGCGGACGCCATTTTAAAATATGCTGCGGATGCCGGAGTCACGATCGCGTGGGTTCTCGAAACGCACGCGCATGCCGATCACTTATCGGGCGCGCCCTATATCAAGACCAAGACCGGTGCCAAAGTGGCGATCGGCGAACATATCCGTGATGTGCAGCGCATCTTCCGCCCTGTTTTCAATGCGACGGATGTTTCCGGCGATGGCAGCGAATTCGATCGGCTTTTGGCAGATGGTGAGACGCTGGCGATCGGGAATCTCACCGTCGAGGCTATCCATACGCCAGGCCACACACCCGCTTGCGTATCTTACAAGATCGGCGATGCGGTGTTCGTTGGCGATACGCTGTTCATGCCCGATTACGGCACCGCACGGGCGGATTTTCCGGGAGGAGATGCCCGCACGCTGTATCGGTCGATCCGCCGGCTGCTGTCATTACCGCCGCAGACCCGACTGTTCATGTGCCATGACTACAAGGCGCCGGGCCGCGACAATTACGCTTGGGAAACCACGGTCGGCGAAGAACGGGCTCGCAACGTCCATGCGAGCGAAAACATCACCGAGGATGAATTCGTCGCCATGCGCGAACGTCGCGATGCGACGCTGGCGGCGCCGTTGCTGCTGTTGCCATCGATCCAGGTGAACATCCGCGCCGGCAAATTTCCACCCGCCGAGTCGAACGGCGTTCATTATCTGAAGATACCGGTCAAGATTACGTCGTAAATGGCGGCTCAATAAAGACAAACGGCCGTCGCAATGGCGACGGCCGTTATTTTTAGCGACAGTGGCGTGTCGTCAGCCGGCCCGGAAGATCGCGACCACAAGCACGGCCTGCGCCGCGAATCCGACAAGGAAGGCGAGGGTGCGGAAGATCGGCAGACCGAACGCATAGACGATCGCATGCGCCAGCCGCGCCCAGAAATAGACCGCACAGGCAATCACGGTCGCACTGGTGGAGCGGCCAAGTGTGTCGAGGATCAAGACCAAGGGCGCGAACACCACAAGATTGTCGACCGCGTTGGTGTGGGCGAAATACAGCCGCTGCGCCCAGGGCGATTGCGGCGTGTCCTTCGGAGACGGATTGGCCATCGTGCCCATGAAGCCGCGGACCTTCATGCGATCCAGCATGTAGGGAACCCACAAGAGCCCGGTCAGGATGCAGGTCATCGTCAGCCAGAACAATTCCTTGGACACAGTCGCCTCCCGTTGCGATTCCCTCAGCGGATCACATCATATCGCGCCAGTGTAACGGGACGAAAGCCCTATCCCAGACCGGCGGAGCCGCTCGGAGGCAGTCTTCGGGAGTACCGACGAGGACCGTTACGTTACGAGCGCACTTTCACGTAGCTTCCTGGTGCATCTTCGATCGGCGTGAGTTTGCCGCCGCCTGGTTGGCGCGCCCAGACCCGTTCGTCGCCCTGTTTCTTGATCCAGTCGAGCCAGTCCGGCCACCAGGATCCGGGATGCTCGGTGGCCTTCTTGAGCCATGTATCGACATTGCTGCCGGAAGGCTTGGGCCCGGTCCAGTATTGATACTTGCCCTTGGCGACCGGATTGACCACGCCGGCGATGTGTCCTGAACCGGAAAGCACGAAACGGACCGGTCCACCAAAATATTTCGATCCGAGCAGAACCGATTTCGCCGGGGCGATATGATCCTCGCGGGTTGCGAGATTGTAGACCGGCACTTTCACCTTCTTCAGATCAAGCAACACATTTGCCACCGTCATCCGGCCTGCAGTCAGTGCATTGTTGAGATAACAATTGCGCAGGTAGAAGGAATGATTGGCCGCCGGCATGCGCGTAGCGTCCGAATTCCAGTACAGCAGGTCGAACGGGAAGGGCGCCTTGCCGCGCAGGTAATTGTTCACGACATAAGGCCAGATCAGGTCGTTCGAGCGTAAGAGATTGAACGCCGTCGCCATCTGTTGGCCTTCGAGATAGCCCAGATCCTGCATGCGTTTTTCCAGCGCATTCAACTGCTCTTCGTCGACGAACACTTTCAGGTCGCCGGCATGGGTGAAATCGACCTGTGCCGCAAAGAAGGTTGCCGACTTGATCCGCTTGTCGCTGGTTGCGGCCATATAGGCGAGGGTCACCGCAAGCAGCGTACCGCCAACGCAATAGCCGGCCGTGTGGACGTCCGTCTCGCCGGTAACTTGTTCAATAATATCCAGCGCTGTCAGCGGGCCCTCGCGCATGTATTCGGCGAAGCCTTTCTCCGCGAGCCGCTCATCCGGATTGACCCAGGAGATGACAAAGACTGTGAGGCCCTGATCGACACACCACTTGATGTAGGATTTGTCCGGCGTCAGATCGAGCACATAGAACTTGTTGATCCAGGGCGGCACGATCAGAAGCGGCGTCTTCAGCACCGTTTCGGTCGAGGGCGAATACTGAATGAGCTGCATCAGCTCGTTTTGGAAAATCACCTTGCCGGGCGTGAGCGCCAGATTACGGCCGACCTCGAACATCGTCGGGTCCGATTGCCGGATCTTGAAATTGCCAAAGGGATCGATGTCCTCGGCCAGCATCGCCATGCCGCGGACAAGATTGTCCGCGTTCGATGACAGCGTCTCGCGCAGCAGTTCAGGATTGGTCAGGATGAAGTTCGATGGCGACAGCGCGTTGGCAATCTGCCGGACATAGAATTCCGCCTTCTGCCGTGTATGCGGATCAAGCGATTTGGCATCGGTGACCAGCCGCTCGCTCCAGCGCACCGTGAGCAGATAGAGCTGTTGCAGGAACAGGAAGAACTGGTTTGTGGTCCATTCCGGATCACTGAACCGCTTGTCTTTGGGATCAGCAACGGTCGTCGGTGGTACGTCCTCACCGGCCATGCGCCTTGCGGTATTCTCCCAAAGTTCGAGATAGGCCGTGCCGAGTTTGGTTTGAACTTCGACGGTACGCTCGGGATCTGACACCCAATATTCCACCACCTGGCTGAGCGTCCTGATGGCGTCACCGAGTTGATCGGGGACCTCGATTTTGGCGGTTCCGCCCTCGCGCGGCTTCAGATATGCGGCCAACGCCTTGCCGCCCTGTTCGACAAAGCGCGCGATATTGTGCGCAAAGCGTTCGATATCGACGCTTCCCGTGTCAGATACGACCGGCTTGTCCGGCAGCTTGTTCATCTTCCGCCCATTCAATCCCCAACGCCACATGGCGTCGGCAGTTTCCTTCTGCCAGATACTTGCCCTGCAAGGTGACGGCCATTCGACGTCGGGGAGCCTTCCGCCGTTAACCAGCCGTTTTCACATCCTTGCTTTGGTCATATTAGCCCGTTACGCGCGCAAAATACCTGACTCACTCAATCACAAACATGCTGCAACGCCCATCGAGCAGATTGTCCCGGCTGGGCCGTCCAAAAACGTTGGCGGCGCTCGCAGCCTTGGTGTTGCTGCAGGGCTGCTCGACTGCCCAGATTGACAGCATCCCTCACGCCGTTGGCGGATTGCCGGAAGGCGCGCCACCGCGCCCCGCCGAAGCGCCTGCTTACCCGGCCGTGCATGACATGCCGCCAGATCGCGGCGCTCTTCTTGATGCAGAGCAGCAAAAGCGACTCCACGATGACTTGATCGCGACCCGGAATCGGCAGCCCAATCAGGAAAAGAACATCGCCAGGGACAAAAAGCGGGCTCAGGAGGAGGCCAAGAAAATGGAAGAGGCCAAAAACAAGCCCAAGGATAAAAAGAAGGGCCGGAGATCCCCCAGCCAGCCGACCGGTCTCTTCAGCAGAGGTAATTTGCCGCCGGCTCCGGAGACTGCTGGCGCGAGCCGGAACCCATGATAAAAGCATCCTGTTCGCCGGGCCGGCCGATGACAGTCCTGATGCCGGGACACGGAGCCCCGCGGGCCTGAAGAAAGCTTAGCGCCATGGAAGAATTTTATCGGGTTCGTCGTCTGCCACCTTACGTTTTCGAGCAGGTGAATCGGGCCAAGGCCGTCGCCCGGAACGCCGGGGCCGACATCGTCGATCTCGGCATGGGCAATCCGGACTTGCCGGCGCCCGCCCATGTGATCGAAAAGCTGAAGGAAACTCTCGGCAAGCCGCGCACGGATCGTTATTCCGCCTCCAAGGGCATCGCCGGACTGCGCCGCGCCCAAGCCGCCTATTACGAACGCCGCTTCGGCGTGAAGCTCAACCCGGATACGCAGGTCGTCGCCACACTGGGCTCGAAGGAAGGCTTCGCCAATGTGGCGCAGGCGATTACCGCGCCGGGCGATGTCGTGCTGGTTCCCAATCCGAGCTACCCGATCCATGCCTTCGGCTTCCTGATGGCGGGCGGAGTGATTCGCTCCGTTCCGGCCGAACCCAATCCGGAATTTTTCCACGCACTTGAGCGGGCGCTGGTCCATTCGATCCCGAAGCCGATCGCCGTCATTGCCTGCTATCCGGCAAACCCAACGGCGTGCGTCGCGAGCCTGGACTTCTACCGGGACCTCGTTGCCTTCGCGAAGAAGCACGAGATCTTCATCCTGTCGGATCTCGCTTATGCCGAGGTGTATTTCGATAACAATCCGCCGCCGTCGGTATTGCAGGTGCCAGGCGCCATGGATGTGACAGTCGAATTCACCTCAATGTCGAAGACCTTCTCGATGCCCGGCTGGCGCATGGGGTTTGCCGTCGGCAACGACCGCATTATCGCAGCGCTTGGCCGCGTGAAGTCCTATCTCGATTACGGTGCTTTCACACCGGTGCAGGTCGCGGCGACCGCCGCTTTGAATGGGCCCGACGATTGCATTCGTGAGATGCGCGAAATCTATCGCAAGCGCCGCGACGTGCTGGTGGACAGCTTTGGCCGCGCTGGCTGGCAGATACCGTCGCCATCAGCGTCGATGTTCGCCTGGGCCAAATTGCCGGAGGCGTTCCGCGGCATGGGCTCGATCGAGTTCTCCAAGCTTCTTGTCGAGAAGGCTGACGTAGCTGTCGCGCCCGGCATCGGCTTTGGTGAGCATGGCGACGAGTATGTTCGTATCGCGCTGGTCGAGAACGAGCAGCGCATCCGGCAGGCCGCGCGCAACATTCGTCGTTTCCTGGAGTCAGGGATCGACAAACTCCACAACGTCGTTCCTCTCGCCACCCGGCGCTAGTGGTCCGATTTTAACGTTCGCCTCCTGTTTTTGGCATTCGCTTTGCAAGTCTGCGGTTAACAGGGTAGCGAATGTCAAATCCACTCCACTAGCCGCACTTTCCTTTTTGAGTTTGAACATGGTCGCGCCCCTCAAGGTGGGTCTTGCCGGCTTAGGCACAGTCGGCGCTTCGGTCATTCGGCTGGTTGCCGAAGGCAAGGATCAATTGGCCGCGCGTTGCGGTCGCCCGATTGAAATCGTCGCCGTGACGGCGCGTACGAAGGGGAAGGATCGCGGTGTCGATCTGTCCGGCATCCGCTGGGTCGACGATCCGGTCATGCTGGCGCGTGATCCGGGCATCGATGTCTTTGTCGAGTTGATGGGAGGCGATGGCGATCCGGCAAAGGCTGCAGTTGAAGCGGCGTTGTCGGCGAAGAAGCCGGTGGTGACCGCTAACAAGGCGCTGCTCGCGCGACACGGCTTTGCGCTCGCGCAACTGGCCGAAGCCAACAATGTTGGCCTGAATTTCGAAGCCGCGGTTGCCGGCGGTATCCCCATCATCAAGGCGCTGCGGGAAGGCTTCGCTGGCAATTCATTCGCCCGCGTCTACGGTATCCTGAATGGCACCTGCAATTACATCTTGACGCGGATGGAGCAGGAGAAGCTGTCTTTTGCCGAATGTCTGAAAGATGCGCAGCGTCTCGGTTACGCCGAGGCCGATCCGACCTTCGATATTGAAGGCTTCGATACGGCGCAGAAGCTTTCGATTTTGGCTTCGATTGCATTCGGAACCAAAGTCGACGCCGACTCGATCTATGTCGAAGGCATCTCGTCGATCGACTCGGCCGATCTGATGGCGGCGGACGAACTCGGCTATCGCATCAAACTGCTTGGTGTTGCGGTGAAGACCGACACCGGCATCGAGCAGCGCGTGCACCCGACCATGGTGCCGAAGGATTCCGCCATCGCGCAGGTGATGGGAGTCACCAATGCTGTGACTCTCGACGCCGATGGCATTGCACCGATCACCCTGGTCGGGCCGGGGGCTGGCGGGCTTGCGACCGCTTCAGCGGTGGTTGCCGATATCGGCGACATTGCCCGCGGTGCCCATGTTTCGCCGTTTGGGTGCGCTACTGACAGCCTGACCGTCGCCGGCAAGGCGCCGATGCAGATGCACGAGGGCGGCTATTACATTCGCCTCCTGGCTGTGGATAAGCCGGGAACGGCGGCCGCCATTGCCACGCGTTTGGCGGAACAGCAGATTTCGCTCGAATCCATTGTGCAGCGCCACCTTGGGACAGAAGGCGGTAAAGACGCCAGGGCCGTGAGCGGTCCTGTTCCTGTCATTCTTATTACTTATGCGACAACGGAAGATGCCGTGCGGCGCGCTCTCGCGGCCGTGAAGGCGGATCAGGTGATTTCAGGCGAACCGCAATTGATCCGGATCGAAAAAAACCGATAGAACCTTTTGCCGGAATGACGGCCGGAGGCCCGGCCGGGAAGGGAACCAAGATGGCGTCGACGATTACCGTGCAACCGCATCAGATGCTCGAGCGGGTGCTCTCGCTCGAAATCGTGCGCGTCACCGAGCGCGCTGCGGTATCGGCCGCGCGATTGCGCGGTCACGGTAAGGACAAGGCGTCGGATCAGGCTGCCGTCGACGCGATGCGCCGCGAACTGAACAAGCTGCCGATTGATGGAACGGTGGTTATCGGCGAGGGCGAGCTCGATGAAGCGCCGATGCTGTTCATCGGCGAGCAGGTTGGTACCAAGAGCGGCGGATTCAAGGTCGATATCGCTGTCGATCCGCTGGAAGGGACCACGCTTTGCGCCAAAAACATGCCGGGCGCGATAGCAACGCTGGCGATGGCCGATGCCGGCACGCTGCTGCATGCGCCGGACTGCTACATGGACAAGATCGCCATCGGTCCTGGCTACCCGAAAGGGACCATCGATCTCGATGCGCCGGCCGATGAGAACATCATCAATCTCGCCAAGGCCAAGGGCGTGAAGCCATCCGAGATCACCGCAATCCTGCTTGACCGGCCGCGGCATGCTGACATCATCAGCGCTGTGCGCAAGACCGGCGCGGCGGTCAGTCTGATTTCCGACGGTGACGTTGCGGGTGTCATTCACTGCGCCGAACCGAAGACCGGCATCGATATCTATCTCGGCATCGGCGGTGCGCCGGAAGGAGTTCTTGCCGCGGCCGCGCTCCGCTGCATCGGCGGCCAGATGCAATGCCGTCTCGTGATCGATTCCGAAGCGCTGCGCGAACGCACGCTGAAGATGGGGATCAAGGACCCGAAGAAGAAATACGAGATCGAGGACATGGTGAAGGGCGACTGCTTGTTCGCCGCCACCGGCGTCACAACGGGCGCGATGCTGACCGGTGTGAAATTCGGCAAGAACATCATCGAAACCGAGACGGTGGTGATGCGTTCGGTGACCGGCACTGTGCGTTACATTCGCGCCGAGCATCGCCAGCTCGATAAATTCCATCTGGATTGAGCGCGGACGTTCTTCCCATCGCGGCGATGGGATACGCTGTTGGTGCATCGTGGGCAGATCCCACGCGGTGCCGACAGCGCCACACTCAAGGCAATCGTTAAATTTCGTATCGCATGGCGGGTTGGTGCCTGCGCCACCTTGCAGATTGAAAACTCCGCGCGATAATCGCCTCCGATAATAACGCTGATCGACCGCAGGAGGAAAACGATGTCTCGTGACGTCTATCTCGTCGGCAGTGTCCCTCTTGCCAATGCGCGCGAGGTCTTCGAAACGGTCAGCGCCGCTCTCGGCCCGCGGGTGAAACGCATTCCGGACGGCGAGACCGGCGATCGGATCAACTGGGTCTTCTGGCAGGAAAAATTGTTTGCAGAACATCCGGCATTCGAGCGCTCGGACAAGGATTTCCGGCTTCACGCCACCAGCGGTCTGTCACGGCGTTATCGGCTGAAACCGGATGTGTCGCTGCACGATGCCCAATTCAACAATTTGTTCTATGCCGATGTCGCGATTGAATCGTATCGCACTTTTGCGGCGCTGAAAGAGCAGGGGAAGATTGCGGCGGACACGAAATTCCAGGTCGATCTCGTTCCGGCGCATTCGGTGATCTGGCTGTTTGTCGAGGAGGATCTGCATGCCGCGATCGATCCTCTCTACAACGCCGCAGTGAAACGCGAGATCGACAAGCTCGCGGCGGCGATCCCGCACGATCAGCTTGCGATCCAGCTCGACGTTGCGTCGGCGGTGTTTGCGCGGCTGGAGCGTGGGGATGTATCGACCTATGGCCGCACCAAAGAGGAGATGCAGGATACGTTCAGCCGCATTCTGCTCGACCTTGGCAACCATGTGCCGAGGGATATCGATCTATTGTATCACTTCTGCTACGGCGATGCAGGCCATCGCCATGTCGTCGAACCCACCGATATGGGCGATATGGTCGAACTGGCAAACCGCTTGTCGGCGGGCGCAACCCGTACCGTTGAATTGATTCACATGCCGGTGCCGCGCGATCGCTCCGACGACGCTTATTTCGAGCCGCTGAGGAAATTGAAACTGCGACCGGAAACGCAATTGTGCCTTGGACTCGTGCACTACACCGATGGCATCGAAGGCACGCGCAAGCGTCTTGCTGCGGCCGAGAAATTCGCCCGCGATTTTGCCATCGGCACCGAATGCGGCTTCGGCCGAAGAGACCCGGCGACAATTCCCGAACTCCTTCGCATCCATGCGCAAGCCGCCGCCTGACGCACCGCGTGATCTTGTGATCCGACCACTGCGGCTGAACGAGCGGGAGGCTTGGGAGCCGTTCTGGCAGGCCTATCTCACATTCTATGAGTCATCGGTCTCGCCCGACACGACCGATGTGCTGTGGATGCGGCTGCATGACGACAACGAGCCGATGTTCGTGCAGGGCGCGTTCCATAAGGAGCGGCTGATCGGCATCGTGCATTACCTGTTCCATCGTTCCAGCTGGACCATCGCCGATTACTGCTATCTCCAGGACTTGTATGTGTCCGAGGAAGCGCGGGGCCTCGGCGCCGGGCGTGCGCTGATCGAAGCCGTGGAACAGGCCGCACGGCAGAAAGGCGCAAGCCGCGTCTACTGGCTGACCAAGGAAGACAATCACACCGCCCGCGCACTCTATGATAAACTGGCGGCTCGCTCCGGTTTCATCCAATATCGCAAGCTCTTCTAGAATCTGACACTCTCTCCGCTCATTCCCGCGAAAGCGGGAACCCAGCACCTCTGGGCCCCGCCTTCGCGGGGACGAGCGGTTTGTGTTTCAACTTGGCAGAATAAGCTGTAAGCAACGAATTATTGCCGATGTCCGTTCCAACCACAGCCTTGGCCGTGCCGGAGGCGCAGCAGCGCTTCTTTCTCGGCGTCGAGACATCGGCGCGGGGCCGCGCATGGCGGGACCGGCTCGACGCGCGGGGCAGTGCGCGGGCACTGGCGATCGCGCAGCGTCACGGTGTGCCGGAGATGCTGTCACGTATTCTCGCTGGGCGCGACATCGAAGCCGCCGATGCAGAGAGCTATCTCGATCCGGCGGTGAAACGCCTGATGCCGGATCCCGATACATTGACGGCAATGCCTCAGGCGGCGGCGCGGATCGCTGATGCTATCCAGCGCGGCGAAAATGTTGCGATCTTCGGCGATTACGATGTCGATGGTGCGACTTCGTCGGCGTTGATGGCGCGCTACCTTCGGCATTGTGGTTTGTCGCCTGTCATTCATATTCCGGATCGTTTGTTCGAAGGCTACGGCCCGAATGTCGATGCGATCCGTTCGCTCGCCCATCGCGGTGCGACGTTGCTGATCACCGTCGATTGCGGCACCACGTCAATCGAGCCTTTGGCCGAAGCGAACAAGCTTGGCCTCGATGTCGTGGTCATCGACCATCATCAATGCGATGAAATATTGCCGCAAGCTTTAGCGCTGGTGAACCCGAACCGGCTCGACGATCTGTCGGGACTTGGCCATCTTGCGGCTGTCGGCCTCGTATTCATGACGCTTGTGGCCGTGAACCGCGAATTGCGACGCCGCAGCTTCTTCAATGACGCGCGGCGCGAACCCGATCTGTTGTCGGCACTCGATCTCGTGGCGCTCGGCACCATCGCTGATGTCGTGCCGCTGAAGGGGCTGAATCGTGCGTTCGTCTCAAAAGGGTTGGTGTCGCTGCGCCGGCGGGAAAATGTCGGTCTGACAGCACTGATGGACGCGGCGAGACTTGATGGGCCGCCGGAGCCGTATCACCTCGGATTCCTGCTTGGACCGCGCATCAACGCAGGTGGCCGCATTGGCCGCGCCGATCTCGGCGCCAATCTTCTGCTGGAAGAAGATCCGACCGAAGCAGGCCGCATCGCCGCCGAACTCGATCGTCTCAATCGCGAACGGCAGGCGATGGAGCAGCACATGCTCGTGGAAGCCGAAGCCGAAGCGCTGGCTGCGCTTGGCCTTGAGGAGAAAGGCGCTGTTGTCGTCACAGCGTCCACAGGGTGGCATCCGGGCATTGTTGGTCTTGTGGCTGCGCGGCTGAAAGAGAAATTCGGGCGGCCGGCTTTTGCGATCGCGCTCGAGCCCGGCGGGACCGGGACGGGTTCGGGCCGCTCGATTGCCGGTGTCGATCTCGGTCGCGCAGTCCGTCAGGCGGTCGCCGACGGCTTGCTGGTGAAGGGGGGAGGCCATGCGATGGCCGCAGGCGTCACGCTCCGCAAAGAACGGCTGGCCGAGTTTCGCGCCTATCTTGAATCCTCGCTCGCCGGAGCCGTGGAACAGGCGCGGCGCGACGACGCGCTGCTGATCGATGGCGCGTTGAGTGCCGCTGCAGCCAATCTTGAATTCTGCGCATCGGTGATGCGAGCAGGGCCTTTCGGCGCCGGCAATCCCGATCCGGTCTTTGTGCTGCCGGCACATACTATTGCTTTCGCCGATGTCGTTGGCCAGCACCACATTCGTGCGCGGTTGCGTGCGCCCGATGGGGCCTTCATGAACGGCATCGCGTTCCGCGCGGCGAATACCGATCTTGGCCGCGCGCTGATCGAGGGACGGGGACAGGCAATTCATGCCGCCGGACAATTGTCGGTCGACCGTTGGCAGGGCAACGAGCGCGTGCAGATGCGCCTAATCGATGTAGCGCCGGCAGACCGTATTGGCTAAGACGCCGGTGCTATAAATTGGCTTGGTGACGATGGATACCAGGTTCACCGCACGGTTGACGCTGGGCGAAAACTTGCCCGCGCTGCGAGCGCCCGGGAATGACCGATCAGATCTTCACGCTCTCCAGCGTCGACGGATGGAATAGGTCCTCCACCGTCACCAGCTTCGACGACAGTCCCTGCGAATGGTGGTGGCGGAAGAACGTCTCCAGCACATGCCGGTTGGCCGGCACACCATAGGACCAGTAATCCTCGCCCATCAGCTCCTTGGCTTCCATTACCCGCTCTTCGGCGAATGGCAGAGTCACCTTGGTTGCCGACGGTTCGCTGAGATGCGCAACTGCCTTGGCCTTCGACTGCTCGAACGCCTTCAGCGCCGCTGCCGGCAGCCACGGATGCTTCTCCGCGAGTTCGCGCCGCACGCCGACGATGTGCATGATCGGGAAGATCTTGGTGCGCCGGTAATAATCCTTCGCCGCCTCAACCGGATCGGGAAACAGCCAGCCGACATTCGGTGTATCCGGCGGCAGGGCCGGCGCGCGCGGCGCCATGAAAGCATCGATTTCGCCCGACGCCAGCATGCCGGAAATCGTTTTGCCGTCCGGCGCGTTTTCCAGCGTCACGTTCTTCGGTAGATTCAGCTTGATCTTCTCGGGCCGTCCTGGCTCGGCAATACCGCCACGTACCCACGTCACGTCCGACGGTTTGACGCCAAATTCATCTTCCAGCAATGCACGCGCCCAGACGACAGCGGTCAACTGATATTCCGGCAGGCCGATGCGCTTGCCCTTCAGGTCTTCCGGCTTCTTGATGCGGTCGGTGCGCACATAAAGCGAGGTGTGGCGAAAGCAACGCGACAGAAAAGCTGGAATACCGACATAGGGGAAATTGCCGTCCGCAATCTTCACCGTCGAACTCGACAGCGACAATTCGCAGATGTCGAAATCGGCATTGCGGAATGCGCGGAAGAAAATCTCCTCCGGCGACAAGGTCATGAAGACGGGATCGACACCATCCATTTGCACGGCGCCGTCGATCAACGGGCGGTTGCGGTCATAATCGCCAATCGCGATAGAAAGATTCAGCTTGGACATTCCCGGCTCTTTTTAAAAACTGGATTGCGGGTTCGCGACCTGCGGTCGCGCCCCGGAATCACGAAGCGGCTACTTCTTCAGCGGTACCTGGAACAATTCAGTGAGCTGTTCCTTCGTCAATTCCTTGTCGATGAATTTCAGCGTCACCGCTTCCGGCAATAGCGTGTCCAGGCCCTTGATCTGGTCAGGTTCGACAATGCTGCGCGGGAAGAAATCGTCGCGGACGCGTCGCGCCATCTTTTCGTCGATCTTGGCGAATTCGGCATAATCCTTAATCGCCTGGTCGTTCGAATACATGTAATCGATCGTTTCGCGATAGGCCTGCAGGTAACGGATCAGCGCATCGCGCTTTTTCGCCAGCGTGTCGGCATTGACCGCGATGACGCGGATGGTCTGGCCGGCAACGATTTTGGCATCCGTTGCCTTGGCGACGAGATTGATCTTTCCCTCGTCCATCTCCTTCAGGCCGAACGGAGGAGCGGCCCAGCCGACATCGACCTGGCCCGTCATCACAGCCGTCAGCGTCGAGGGCGGCGAGCCGGTCGCCTGCGGCTTTGCTGTCAGTTTGAATTCGTTGATGAAGGCGAGAACGATCGAATTGGTGGAAGAGCCGCGCGAGGAGAAGGCGATCGTCTTGCCGTTAGTATCCTTCAGCGTCTTGATGCCCGAATCCGTCTTGGCGTACCAATAGTCTGCAGCACCCGTCGCTTCCGCACCGATGACGCGAACCGGCGCGCCTTTGCCATACGCGCTGATCGCGCCCATGGTGCCGATGGCTAATCCGATATCAACGCTATTGGAAATCACCGGCTGCAGCGTCTCGCCGCTGCCGGAGGTGTAGGTCATCTCGAGTTCGATGCCGTGCTTCTTGAAAATGCCGGCCTTCTCGCCGATGTGCGAAATAGCGGTGTCCCAGTTGCCGCGCTGACCGATCGCAAGCTTCAACTTGTCTTGCGCCATTGCACTCGCCGTTTGCGCGAGCGCAGCCGCGGCGAACGCCGCTGCATAAAGCAGCGCTGTCATTGTCCGCATCGCGAAATCCTCCGTTTTGTTTCTTTAAAATCGTTTGATTGAGTCGAGACCGCCCAGGCGTCCGATAATGGCGTTGGCGCCGATCGCGATAACAAACAGAACGATCAGCATCGCGTACATGCGCGGCATGTCGAACAAGCTGTAAGCCTGGATGATCAGGAAGCCGATGCCCTTGTTCGACAGCTTGGTCTCGGCCAGCAATGTGCCGATCAGCGCGACGCCGAGCCCCAGCCGGATGCCGTTGATGATCGGGTGACGCATCGCCGGCAGATACACCTTCGTTGCCATTTGCCAGGCATTGGCGCGGAAGCTTTGGCCGACCCGGATCAGCACCGGATCGATCTGCCGCATACCGGCCGCAACCGATAGCGCGATCGGGAAGAAGCAGGAGAGGGTGCCGAGCGCCACCTTGGAGGCCGGGCCGACCCCGAACCACATGATCATGATCGGGAAGAAGATGATCTTGGGCGTCGGGCCGAGATAATAGAGATAGGGCTCGTAGGCGCGGCTCAGGAATTTGTTGCCGCCAAGAACGAGACCGACGACAACGGCGCTGATACCGCCGATGGCGAGCGCGCCACCGACTTCGGCCGCGGTCACACCGAGATTCCAGTAATATTGCGGATCGGACAGCAACTCATAAATGGCTTTGCCGATGGCCAGCAGCGACGGAACGACGTCGCGATAAAGGAGGCCCGATTGCGCCAGCACCTCCCAGCCAACAAGAATGGCGGCGATGATCGCGATACGGACCAGTGTCACCGGG
The DNA here is from genome assembly GCF_002119765.1 of Pseudorhodoplanes sinuspersici. Classification (NCBI taxonomy): domain Bacteria; kingdom Pseudomonadati; phylum Pseudomonadota; class Alphaproteobacteria; order Hyphomicrobiales; genus Pseudorhodoplanes; species Pseudorhodoplanes sinuspersici. Next base: position 5,066,999 of record NZ_CP021112.1, on the reverse strand, counting down.
CTCAGCACCGGCGACGTGATCACTGCTTGTCTCAGGCGGCCCGCGTCAGCCATCGCTCAATCCGTTCCACAACAATGAAGAAAAGAACGCTGACCAGGATCACGAAGCAGATCGCGGCATAGGTGCCGGCGAGGTCGTAGCGTTCGGCGAGGTCGTTGATGAGCTGGCCCAGCCCACCGAAGTTGATCAGGAATTCGACGCCCACCACGTTAATGAGCGCGAAGATCAACCCAAGCTTGAAGCCGGTGAAGATCGTCGGCAGCGCCGAGGGAAACTGGATCTTCCAGAACAGTTGCCAGGGTGTCAGCTTGAAGCTGCGGCCGACATTCATCAGCACGGTCTTGGTGCCCGACAGGCCTTCGATCGTCTTCAGGATCACCGCCGGCAAACCAGCGACAAAGCCCATCATGATGATGGTCCAGGCCGAGCGGCCGAAGATCACGAGGAACAGCGGATACATCAGCACGGTCGGTGCGGCCGCCGCAGCGGCGACCCATGTTTCCGTGGCACGGCGCAGGATATCGACCTTGTACAGGATCGTGCCGATGGAAATACCGAACACGGCCAGCAGCAAGGCAGCGGACACGCATTCCTGCAGCGTCAGCAGGAAGCGTTCGAAGACATGCTCTTCGACGATCACGCGTTCGAAGGCGCGCGCGATGTCGGTCGGATAGGGCACAATGAACTGGTTCAGCACGCCAAAATAGATCAACGCCTGCATCAATACGACGAAGGCGACCAGCGTGCCGAAACCGAGCAGTGCCGGCGCAAAGCGCGAGCGTGTGAAAGCCGCTGTGCTCATTTGCGGCGCGTTCCGGTGGCGCGGGCCCGCGATTCATCATCGCTCATGCCACGGCTCGCCTCTTCGCGCAGGTCCGCCCAGATCTGCGCGACGTAATGGCCGAAGGCGTCGCTGCCGACGACTTCGGACGTGCGAGGGCGCGGCAGATCGATATCGACCACGCGCTTAATCTTTCCGGGCCGGTAGGTCATCACCATGATGCGATCGGACAGCTGCACCGCTTCGGTGATGTTGTGGGTGATGAGCATCGTGGTCTGCTTCAGCTCCTGCTGAATCTGCAGCACCTTGTCGCCGAGCAGAAGGCGCGTTTGTTCATCGAGCGCCGCGAACGGCTCATCCATCAAAAGAATTTTTGGCTCGGATGCGAGGGTACGGGCGAGCGAGACGCGTTGACGCATGCCGCCCGACAATTCATTCGGATAGCGGTTCTCGAAGCCGCCAAGTCCGACCATGTTGATGAAATGCCGCGCCTTCTCGTGGCGCTGCGTCTTGCTCATGCCTTCGATCTCGAGCGGAAAGGCCACATTCTCGATCACCGTGCGCCAGGGGAATGTGGATTCTTCCTGAAACACCATACCGACGGACGCATGCGGTCCCTTGATGCGTTCGCCGCTGACCGTGACATTACCTTCGTATTCGGTGAGCAGGCCGCCAACGACGTTGAACAACGTCGACTTACCGCAACCAGATGGGCCGATCACCGACAGGAATTCGCCCTGACGGACCGACAGCGATACGTCATCGACGGCAAGAACGGTGCCGTCCGGCGTCGGGAAACGCTTGGTCACCTCCTTGACCACAAGAATGCCATCGGCATTTGTCGCAGCCGCGGGACGTGCAGCGGTCATCGGTGTAACGGACATCGTTCCCTCTCAGTCGGCTTTTCTTGTCATTATGGCTGTCATGGCCGGAGCATAGCCCGGTTCGACCCGGACATCGACGACCGCGACATGACCATCTTCGACAGCAGCGATGGCCGATTGCAGTGCTGCTGCCAGGTCCTTTTCACCATGCACCGGTCCGAAGCCTTGAGCGCCCTGTGCACGCGCCATCGATGCGAGATCGATATCGGGGTCGGAAATGCGCTGGCCGATCCAGCGATTTTCGACGGGGCGGTTGCGCATCCGCGCGACCCGCTCCTGATGCAACTCGTCATTGAAGAAGGAGCGATTGTTGGCCACCACCATCAGCAGGGGAATGCGGTAATGCGCCGCTGTCCAGAGCGCGGTGACACCCATGAGATAGTCACCATCGCCACAGATCGCGACAGGAAGCCGGCCAGATCCCTTCAACGCCAGTGCGGCGCCAACCGAAATGCCGGGTCCGCCGCCGATGCCGCCGCCGGCATCCGAACCGAGATAATCGAGCGGATGGCGGAAAGGCCACCAGGCACCATTCCACGACAATGGCAGATGCGTGAGCGCCACGTCTCTGGCGCCAACAGCTTCGCGTACTGCATAGGCGAGGTGTTCGACGGTAAGCTTTTCACTCGCAGCAGGCCGGGTCATGGCGCGCGGCGCAGCCGGCAGCGTGACCGGCTTTGCGGGCGCGCCGATGTCCTTCGACAGCGCGATCGCCACAGCATCGGGATCGGCCGAGATCAGCATGTCCGTCGGCGGCAGCGATTGATGATCCATGCTCCAGCCATTGTGGAGATGGTGATCGAGCGTTGCGGAGATCACGAACGCATCCGACTTCGCCGCCTTCAATGCACCGCCGAGGTCGATCCAGTCGAAGCTGAGCACGACGTCGGCTTCGCTCAATGCCGCAAGACCGTCGTTATCCGGCAAAAGATTGCCGGGCGCTCCGACATGCAAAGGATGATCGGTGGGGAAGGACGCGCCGATCTTGATGTCGGTCAGCACCTTGGCGTTCAGCGCTTCAGCCAGCGCGACGCGGGCATTCCACGCATCAATGCTGCGGGATGCACGGCCAGCCATGATGACGGGACTCTTGGCATCGCGCAGACGCGCCGCCGCTTCCTTCACCATATCCGGGTCAGGTGCGCTCGAAATGCGCGGCTGGTAGCGGGCGATATCGATCGGCGGCAGCGGCTCGGGCAGCCTGGCTTCCTGCATCTCGGCATCGAGATTGATATAGACAGGGCCCTGCGGCGCAGCATTCGCCAGCACCGATGCGCGGATCAGCGCCTCACGCGCGGCAGCAGGGGACGCAGGCTGGTCGTCCCATTTGACATAGCCGCGCACCAGCGCACCCTGATCGCGCGCCGTGTGGATCCAGTCGATCCAGGGGCGGCGCTTGGCAGCATCCACCGGACCGGTCGCACCGAGAATGACGATCGGCATGCGATCGCACCACGCATTGAAGATCGCCATGGTCGCGTGCATCAGACCGACATTGGAATGCACAATCGCGCCCATGGCGCGACCAGTCACTTTCGCATAGCCCTGTGCAATGGCGACGGCGCTTTCCTCGTGCAGACACAGCAGCATCTGCGGCTTTTCATTGCCGAGATAATTGACGAGGGAATCGTGCAGTCCGCGATAGCTGGCGCCCGGATTGAGGGCGACGTAGGGGATGTCGAGTTCGCGCAACGTCTCCGCCACAACGTCGCTGCCGAAGCCAGGTGCATTCACGCCCGCGGGAATAGGCGTTTCCACCTGAGCAGCCATCGACTGCGGTGTCGTCTGTTTATTCATGTAAATGTCCAATGCGCGTGTCGCGCGTATCCGTTCAAGGCGTCCATCCCGCTATTTTATTTGTCGCTGGCTTCAAGCCGGCTGGTGTTATTGGCAGCCAGCCTAGCATTTTGACATTCGCTATGAGAAGCCGCTAAATGCGAACGTCATTGTTGCATATGAGTGAACAATTGCGATGGACCGTTTCCGCAGTATGGAGACTTTCGTCCGCGTCGCGCGGTCCGGCAGCTTTACCGTTGCGGCGGAGCAACTCGGTCTGTCGCGCGCATTGGTCTCGCGTCATGTCGGCAGCCTCGAGGCGCGGCTCGGCGTGAGGCTGTTGAATCGCACCACACGGTCGCTGAGCCTGACCGACGAGGGACGCTCGTATCTCGATTTCTGCGAGCGGCTGTTCCGGGAAATCGAAGGGCAGGAACGGGCGATCCTGCAGGCTCCGAGCGAGCCGACTGGTACGCTGCGCATTGCTGCGCCCAAATCCTTTGGTGCATTGCATCTTTCCGACGCGATCATCGCGTTTGCACGCGAGAATCCGCGGCTGCATGTGCAACTCGTATTGGAAAATGTCGCATTCAAGATCACTGATTTCGGCAAGCGCGGCTTTGATCTTGTGCTGCAATTCTCCCCGGCGCGGCACGCCTCCTTGATCGAGCAGCCGATCGCGGCGATGGATTGGGTTGTGTGCGCTGCGCCAGCGCTGCTTGTGCGTGAAGGCAAGCCATCGACGCCGTCCGATCTCTCCACACGGTCCTGCCTGCTGCACGAAACGGCCTTGCCGAATGATCGCCAATGGCCTTTCGAAGGTCCACGCGGACGCGTGTTCGCAAAAATTGGCGGCACATTCACGTCCAACAGCGCGCTGGCGCTGCGCAAGGCCGCCTTGGCAGGCCTCGGGATAGCATTGCTGCCGCGCTATGTGGTGCAGGACGATCTTGCCGCCGGGCGCCTCGTGCTGATCTTGCCGCGCTACAAGGTGGCCGCGCGTCCGCTGGTCGCTGTTTTTCCGCGCGCGCCGGAAGTGCCGCACAAGGTGAAACTATTCGTCGATTTCCTGACCGAATGGATCACGTCGCGTCAGGCCGATCTGATCTCGCCGCGACTGCCGTCGTCGCTGCGTGCGTTATAATGCGCTGTAGAAGGATGGCTCTTGAAAATCAGGAAGCCTGCCGCAAGCGCGCCAGCAGCTTGACGCCGGCATAGCCGTCTGCCGGCTCCATCTGTGCCTTGCGCTGGAAGTTGCGAACGGCACGCATGGTCTCAAGACCGACACGGCCGTCTGTGCCGGCGGTATCGAAGCCAAGAGCCGTCAGACGCTTCTGGATTTCCTGCACCTCGGCGAGGGTTGGCGCGCGTTCGCTGCCGGGAAAGCTCTGCACAAAAGGCTCGCCGCCGGTGACGCGATCGCCGAGATGGCAGATCGCCAGAGCGTAATTCATGGAGGGATTGTAGCTCTTCACCGCATTGAAATTGGCACCGATCAGGAAGGAGGGGCCGCCCGGCACCGGCACCCAGCCTTTGGCCTTTGCGTGCGGCAGGGTGTAGGGCTTGCCATCGGCGCGCACGACGCCGGCCTTCTGCCAGGCTGCGTAGGTGCGGGAGCTTCCCGAAGGTTGGCCGCGCACTTCGCAGCCCCAAGGCTCGCCGCGCTGATAGCCTCCGCGCTGCAGGAGATAACGACAGGTCCCGGCCAGCGCATCGTTCGGCTTGCCGAACGGGTTGGCGCGGCCATCGCCGTCATAGTCGGCGCCGATATTAAGCCAGACTTCCGGCATCCATTGCGTATGTCCCATCGCACCGGCCCAGGAGCCGCGCATCTCGCGCGGATTGCTCCAGCCGCGTTCGACGATCTTCAACGCGTTGATCAGTTCGGTTTCCCAATATTTGCGGCGGCGCGGTTCGCCCCAGGCCAGTGCAGCAAGACATGGAAATACCGGACGCATGTGGTTCTGATGCACGACCGGATCGCCATAGGCCGTCTCCATGCCCCACAGGCCAAGCAGGATGCCGCGCGAAACACCGAAATCCTGTTCGAGCTTGTTGAAGAGTGGCGCATACTCTCTGGCGCGTTCGCGTCCGGTAACGATGCGCCATTCGGAAACGCGACGGTTGAGATACTGCCAGAGCTGTTCCTTGAATTCCGGTTGTGCGCTCTGCAGCGCGAACACGCCCATGTCCGGCTTCAGGCCATTCATGACACTGTCATAGGTCGCGCCGGAAATGCCGCGAGCAAGAGCGCGTGGACGAAAATCGACAACCCATTGTTCAAAGCGTTGCGACGATGTTTGCGCAAACGACGACGCAGGCAAACCGGCTGCGGCCGCCGACAGAATTGCGGTTTCCAGAATGCGGCGCCGTGTGAGGGGCGAATCGAAGGCGTCAATCATGCGCGTATCCTATCGACGACAACCTTGGCTGCAATCGGGCTGCGCCGATGGTTAACGGCGCTTTTTGGTCCGCATCTTGCCGGGATGCGCGATCCGGCGTGGTGCCTTGCTGCGAACCTTGTGGCTTTTTGTCTTCACCTTCGTGCGCGGTGCAGCTTTGGTTTTTGATCTGGCGGTGTTCGTGTCCTTGGCAGTTATGGGTGCTGCGGCAGATGCGGCGATCGCTTCGCTCGCGCCTTCAATCGACGTGTCTGCCGGCGTGTCCGATGGAGGCTCGTTGATTTCGGTGCCGCGTGCGCGAATAAGTTGCTCGTAGGCAGCCACCAGTGTCATATAGGGATTCACACGCACCCAGCCGTCGCGTGTCGGCACCAGCACCTCGAAATGCAGATGTGTTGTCGTCCATCCGGGGCGGCGATTGTAATTGCCGATCATGCCGAGCGGCTCGCCTTCCTTGACCAAATGGCCGCTGACAATGCCGTCGTCGTCGAGCTTGCGCGGATGCATGTGCAGATGACGAAAGCGAATGCGCTCGCCCGGCGCATTGACCACAAGGAAGAAGGAGTCATTCCAGGCTTCGCGCAGGATCATGCCGTCGCGCGCCGCCACGACGCCATGCCGATACGGCTGGCAGCGGGTCTTGTTTGTGTCTTTTGTCGCACAGGATGCCGGGCGGATATCTTGTCCCTGATGACCAAGCCCCGCCGCGCATTGCCCGACAAAGAAGTGCCGGTTTTCACAAAAATTATCGCGCCACGGATAGGAATAGTTCTCCGGCGCGCTTTCATCGCGAAACAGCGGCTTGGAATTAATGCGGCAGCGATAGCCCGGTGAGACGCGGCGCCGGCCGGTCTGGTTGCAGTCGCCGCCATGCATGAAGGATTGCGAATTCACATAGGCAGGGGTAGCTGCCGTCGGAAAGCGAATCCTCGCATAGACCGTCTTGTCGGCATCACCGGTATTGGATCGCATCGCGGTGCCAGGCAACAATGCGCCGACGCGATGATAGGTGAAGACGCTGGAACTTTGCTCGGGGCGGATCACGGCAGGTGCGGGCGCGTCCGTCTCTGCGTCGGGATTCCCGCCGACGAGTTGTAATGCGCGAAGGAAACGGCCGGCGATGCGATCGGCGTTGCGGCAGGACAGCCGGTTGCGCCGCTGTGGACCATCGAAGCACTGGATCGAGATGACATACGGCACACCGAACCGCTCAAAGCTGTAACGCAGCGTGCTTTCGAGGATTTGCCGCCTGATTCCGGGAGAATCCCTTTCGATTTCGCCGGGTTTCTGCACGATTACGCCCTTGGCGGGTGGCAAATCGTACAGCATGTTGAAGCCGGAAATCTGCACGACGACGGGATCCCTGAAGTTGATGTCGGCGAAGTCCGCAACGTCACGCGTGCGAACGGAAAACGCCGCGTCATAGCCGGTCGGCCCGGCAAGAAAGAATTTGGTCGGTTTGAATTCCGAATAGTCACCATCAGTGGAGCTGCCGGCTGCATGATCGCGTGCATAGTCGGCGACGGGGAAGGGCAGCAGCACGGGAACAGGACTATTGGCCAGCGCGGGAAAAACGCCCGAGACGATTTGGGTTAGCTCGGCCAAACGGTCAGTGGATTCCGCCTTCCGCGGCAGTGCAGGAACAGCCGCACGAGCAGCTTCCCAATCCGGCTTGAACATCGTGGTTTGAGGCGCCGGCCAAGTCTCTGCAGCGGCCGTGCCAACGGCGAACGCCAAGAACAATCCGGCCACCAGAATTCGCAAGCCGCGCTCCACCGATTTCCTGCGTGATCTAAACGGCTTCGAACAGAAGTTGAAGCTGAAATCTCCGCGGAATGCACCGGAACAAAGACAGAATTGCACGGTTGTCTCCCAGTGGGCGCGTCCGGCCAGCCCGCTCCTGAGCCAGGGATATCCATTAAGGAGATCCACCAAGGAGACCATCATGTCCGACTACAATCCCAACCGCATGGACCCTAACCGGCCCGACCCGAGCGATGCGAGATACAACTCAGCCCGCGATTTCAACTGGAACTGGATCATCGGCGGCATCGCCGCCATCGTGGTGCTGCTTGTTGCACTCAGCTTTATCGACCGCAGTGGCGATCAGACGGCCCAGAACCCGCCAGCCACGACGACGGGGCAGGGGACGACAACGCCGCCCCCAACAACGACACGGCCATCGAGCCCCAACCAATAAATTTCGGTCTTCATGAATGTGAAACGCCCCGGTTCCTCCGGGGCTTTTCACTTGAGCGGTATTCACCATGAGGAATGCCCGGACCTCTGAACAGAGATCCCGAATTGCCGCTGCGTCCTGCAACAGTCCTCAATCAGAATAGAACATTTGTATTTTGCGCGAAGGCGATGAGCATCTTCCACGGTCATGCATGCATTCGGCAGAACATTTTACAGCGCAAATGCCATATTGCGGAATGATGACAAGCGTTTAAGGCCAAGCGAACATGCGTTTCCTGCCGCTGTTTTTCGATCTCACAACAGGCCCCGTGATCCTGGTCGGCTCAGGACCGCAGGCCCTCGCCAAGCTGCGGATTCTGCAAGCCGCAGGTGCGGACATTCGCTGGCATGTGCTGTCGGGCGATGACATCGAAGGCGCAGATGGCGCCGAGACGAAAATCGGTTTGCCTGCCGATGAAGATTTCCTCGGTGCTGTCGCCCTCGTCGCATCCGCTGGAAAAGAGATCGACGAGCGACTCGCATCGCGGGCACGATCGATGAATCTTCCGGTCAACATTGTCGATCGGCCGGATCTGTCCACCTTCATCTTTCCCGCCATTGTCGATCGCGGCGATGTCGTTGTTGCCGTTGGCACGGGCGGCGCATCGCCGGTTCTGGCGCGCCGCCTGCGCGAGAAGATCGAAGAGATCTTGCCGGAGCGGATCGGTGAGTTCGCCTCCATGATGGGGCGTTATCGGGAGAGACTTGCGGCGCTTCGCCATCGCGGCTTCTCCACGCGGCGGTTTTGGGAGCGCGTCATTGACGGGCCGATTGGCGCACAATTCCTTGCAGGAAGGACAGCCAAGGCCGAGGCCGCGCTGATCATCGAGATTGACAGAGCAGGAACGGACCGGCCCGCACAGGGGCACGTCTCTATCGTCGGCGCCGGGCCGGGCGATCCGGACTTGCTGACCCTGAAAGCGCTTCATGCGCTGCAGTCATCTGACATCGTCTTCTACGACGATCTGGTGTCGCCTGCGATTCTCGGCCGCATTCGTCGCGATGCCGAGCAGGTCTTCGTCGGCAAGCGCAAAGGCCATCCTGGCATTGGCCAATCCGAGATCAACCGCCGCCTGATCGAAGCGGCGAAAGCCGGTTTGAATGTGGTGCGGCTGAAGGGCGGCGATCCCTTTATCTTCGGACGCGGTGGCGAAGAGCGTGAAGTGCTCGAAGCCGCCGGCATCGCGGTGACGATCGTGCCCGGCATCACGGCGGCGCTCGGCTGCGCCGCCGAAGCCGGTCTGCCGCTGACGCTCCGCAAGGAGGCGACGCGCTTGTCGATCGTGACAGCCAATACGGCGGAGGGGGCTGACAACATCGACTGGTCAGGCTTGGCCGATCGAACAACGACGGTGGCGATCTATATGGGCCTCACCGCTGCATCGGCTGTCAAAAGTGGCCTGATCGCGGCGGGTCGCGATCCTAACACGCCGGTTGCGGTACTGGCGCGCGGCACCCGGCCTGATTCCCGCAGCATCACCGGCACGCTGTCGCAATTGCCGATGCTCGCGGCCTCGGTCGGCGATGGACCGGCGCTGATTGTTGTCGGCGACGTGGTTGCACATTCGCAGGTGTGGAAAGAGGCGGTCGAATTGCTGGAGGCCGCTGAATGACTGCGCCACAACAGCAAAAGCTCAAAATCAAGGGACCGGTTGTCATCACCGGCAACCGGCTTGGCGACGGTGCCGTGGTCTATCTGACGATGGATGGCGGCTGGTCGACGCAACTGAACGACGCCGAGGTGACGACGCTGGCCGACCGCGCCACGCAACTGCTCAGCGAGGCCAATGCCAGCGACATCGATGCGGTCAGTGCCTATGTGGCGCCGGTGATCGTGGAAGCGGGCAGCATCAAACCCGGCAACTTGCGTGAACGCATCCGCGTGGCGGGTCCGACCTTCGCATTGCCTGGTTCAGAGGCGCGCTAGCCATGTACCATTACGACGATTTCGATCGCACGCTGGTGGCCGAACGGGTCGCGGAATTCCGCGATCAGGTGGCGCGGCGATTGTCAGGTCAATTGACAGAGGAGGAGTTCAAGCCGCTGCGGCTGATGAACGGCGTCTATTTGCAGTTGCATGCTTACATGCTGCGGATTGCCGTTCCGTACGGCACGTTGTCGTCGCCGCAATTGCGCACGCTGGCGCATATCGCCCGCCGCTATGACCGCGGCTACGGCCATTTCACCACGCGCCAGAACATTCAGTTCAACTGGATCAAGCTCGAAGAGATGCCGGAGACGCTGGCGGCGCTGGCCGAAACCGGCCTGCATGCGATGCAGACGAGCGGCAATTGCATCCGCAATATCACCAGCGACCAATGGGCGGGCGTTGCCCGCGACGAGATCGAGGATCCGCGCATCTATGCCGAAATTCTCCGGCAGCATTCGACCATGCATCCGGAATTCTCGTTCCTGCCGCGCAAGTTCAAGATCGCGGTGACGGCGGCCGATCATGACCGTGCCGCCATCCGTGTGCATGATATCGGCTTGCGGATGCACCGGAACGGAGCGGGCGAGACGGGCTTTGAGGTGGTCGTCGGTGGCGGACTCGGGCGCACGCCTTTCGTCGGGAAGACGATCAAGCCGTTCCTGCACAAGCGCGATCTGTTGAGTTACATCGAGGCCGTTCTGCGCGTCTACAATCAGTACGGACGCCGTGACAATATTTACAAGGCGCGCATCAAGATCCTTGTGCACGAACTCGGCGCGGAAAAGTTCGCCGCCGAAGTCGAGGAGGAATGGCGGGCGATCAAGGACGGCGCTCTGGCGCTGGATGAAGCTGTGGTTGCCGATATCGCATCGCGGTTCACCTATCCCGATTATGAGACCCTGACGGATGAGCCTGCGTCCTTACAGACGGCGAGGGCGTCCGATCGGCGTTTCGACACCTGGTTCCGCAACAGTGTCGCTCCGCACAAGGTGCCGGGCTATGCAATCGTAACCCTGTCGCTCAAGCCAGAAGGGGCACCGCCCGGAGACGCCACCGCCGATCAGATGGATCGGATCGCCGATCTCGCGGAACGCTATTCGTTTGGCGAAATCCGTGTCGGCCATGAGCAGAATCTGGTGCTGCCGCATGTCGCGCAGCGCGATCTGCCCGCCTTATGGACGGTGCTCGACGCTATTGGCGTTGCCACGCCGAATGTCGGCCTGGTGTCCGACATCATCGCATGTCCCGGTCTCGATTATTGCAGCCTCGCTAATACGCGATCCATTCCGGTGGCGCAGGAACTGACGCGGCGGTTTCGCAGTCTCGAGTCCGCGCACAATATCGGCCGGCTGCACATCAATATCTCTGGCTGCATCAATGCCTGCGGACACCACCATGTCGGGCATATCGGCATTCTCGGCGTCGAGAAGAACGGTCAGGAATTCTACCAGATCACGCTGGGCGGGCGCGCCGACGAGCACGCCGAACTGGGTAGCTTGCTCGGACCCGCCGTACCTTACGAGCAGGTGGCCGATGTGATCGAGGACGTCGTTGCTGCCTATATCGAATTGCGCGTACGTCCGGACGAATTATTCATCGACACCGTCAAGCGGGTCGGCATTGAGCCTTTCAAGGAGCGGGTCTATGCCACTCATTAAGAACGCCGCCGAGATCGACGATCCTTACTTGCGCGCTCTCGACGATGCGCCGGTGCCAGAGCAGGGCGCAGTGCTGTTGCCGGCAGCGCGTTTTCTCGCCGACGCGCAGGACCTCGCCGGGCGCTCAGGGCAGACCGGCGTGATCTGGCGGAACGATCGCGACATCGGCGAACTGGCGCCCTGGCTGGACAAGCTGTCGCTGGTGGCTTTGGTGTTTCCAACCTTCCGCGACGGCCGCGCTTACACCCAGGCTCGCCTGTTGCGAGAGCGTTACCGCTTTCGCGGTGAGTTGCGCGCGACCGGCGATGTTCTGCGCGATCAATTCCTGTTTTTGCACCGCTCCGGCTTCGATGCCTTTGAGGTGAAAAAGCCCGGAGACGCCCAAGCCTTCATCGATGCGATTCACCGTTACAGCGTGTTCTACCAGCCGGCCGCCGACGGCGAGCGCGGTACGCTGTGGCGGCGGATCAAACCTGCTCCCGCGCGACATAACGCGGTTAACGAATTCACCTCCTAAAGAGACGTCCCCCTCACAACGAAGATATGCCGTGACCGAACCCGAGACACTGCCAGCCAGCGCCGCCCGGCTGAACCGGACACTTTCATCGGCATCGCCGGCCGATGTGATCGCGACTGCGGCCCGATCCATCGCCAGCGGCCGGCTGGCGGTGGTGTCGTCGTTCGGGACGGAATCCGCGGTGCTGTTGAAATATGTGGCGGATGTCGACCGTTCGCTGCCCGTGTTGTTCCTCGATACTGGTTGGCTGTTCGACGAGACGCTCACCTATCGCGACGAACTTGTCCGGTATTTCGGCTTGAAGGATGTCCGTTCGCTGAAGCCGCAGATCGAATTGATCGAGCGCCGCGATCCGGCGCGCGATCTTTGGCTGAACGATACCGATAGCTGCTGTCATATTCGCAAGGTGCGCCCGTTGTCGGATGCGCTGGGAGCGTTCGACGGATGGATCAACGGCCGCAAGCGCTTTCATGGCGGTGCGCGTGCCAACATTACTTACGTGGAAACGGATGGGCGTCTGCTGAAGTTCAATCCGCTGGCGGCGCTGACCAAAGCCGCGTTGGATGAGGTCTTTGCCTCGTCCGGCGCGCCACGCCATCCCCTGGAGAAGATGGGCTTCTCATCGGTCGGCTGCATGCCTTGCACCAGCCGGACCGTTGCCGGCGAAGACACACGCGCAGGCCGCTGGCGCAACAGCAGCCGCACCGAATGCGGCATCCACCGGATCGGTGAGCCAGCCGGGGCGGGATGTGGATGTTGAGTGCTGTAACGGCTGAGGAGAAATCAGCTCTCGATATCGGCCGGATTTCTCGGCTCATTGCTGCGGCTCGTCAGAATCGGAATGAGCACGATCATTGCTCCGATCAGAACGATTGCGGCAGCCGCCCAGAGAAGCACGCCTGGTAAATCGAATATCATCAAAAATAACGCCCGGCCGGGGGCCAAGGTTCGCCTCAATTCAGCGGCCTGACCCTATCGCGTCAGAGCCTCTCGCCGGCCGGAAATGTTAACCTTGAAATGGCAAGGCCCGCCGAATGGCGGGCCTTCCGCCTTCAAATCGGCCAATCCTTGAACCGGACAAGCCTCGGAGCCGGGTATGCGCCAGTGGCGCGCCCAAGGGGAATCGAACCCCTGTTTTCGCCGTGAAAGGGCGACGTCCTAGACCGCTAGACGATGGGCGCTGACCGGCCGTGCAAGACCGGGCGTTGTATAGAGACGGTTTGGCCGGGAGGCAACAGGTTTGCGGCCTACCAGTGGCCGGTATTGGGCATCGAGACCCAGGGTTCCTGTGGGGGCAGGGCAGCCCCTTTCTGCAGCAGTTCGATCGAATGCTTGTCTGGCGAGCGGATGAAGGCCATCTGGCCATCGCGCGGAGGGCGATTGATGGTGACACCGGCCTTCATCAACGCCGCGCAGGTTGCGTAGATGTCGTCCACCTCGTAGGCGAGATGACCGAAATGCCGGGCCTCGCCGTAATCCTCACCATCCCAGTTGTGGGTGAGTTCGACGAGACTGCCGGGGCGGCCGAGCTTGCGCGATTCCTCGACCAGCTTTTCATCACCCGGCGCCATCAGAAAGACCAGTGTGAAGCGGCCTTTCTCATCGTCGCGCCGGAATGCTTCTTTCAGGCCGAGCTTATTGCAATAGAAGTCGAGGGCGACGTCGATATCGCGCACGCGCAACATGGTGTGAAGGTAACGCATAGTCCGTACTCCGCTGAGAACATCAGAGAACCGATTCGGCGGCTTAAGCCGTTGGCGCTGGCGAGCAGCGAGTTGCGCCGAGCGCAGCACCAAAGAGTGGATTGCAGTCCCGCCGGCTCATGATGATCACTTATGTAATTACTTGGCGTAGCCCTGTGAGCGCAGCCAGGCAATGCGCCGTTCGCCGTTGAGCCAGTCATCAACGTCGGCCTTGCTGGTCAGCCCTTTGATGAAACGGGGTTCGGCACCGGGATATTCGGCGATGATCTGCCAATCATTCTCGGCGATACGCTGCATTTTGAATGTGACTCTGGGTTTTGCCATCGCCCCTTATGTGTGGGTTGCGGCGGAAAATCAAAGTCTTTGGATCGAAATCCCGCGGTTGCATTCGGCTTTTCATTCAATGTGCTGGCAATCCGCCAAGGAAATATACGCACTTTCTGACGGAATAATCTTCCAGGCAACAGGAGGTAGCGTCATGAAGTTGAAAATAGCTGCGATCGCAGCACTCTCCATTCTCGTCTTGGCCGGCAGCGCAGAGGCCCGAGGCGGTCGCGGCGGTGGCGGCTGGCACGGTGGCGGCCATGGCGGTTGGCATGGCGGTCCTGGCCCAGCCTGGCGCGGCGGCGGTTGGCATCATGGCGGTTGGGGACGTCACGGTTGGGGTCCCGGCTGGGGCTGGGGCGCAGCGGCACTCGGCGGCTTGGCTCTCGGAGCGGGGGCCTATGGAGCCTATGGTTATGCTCCTTATGCTTACGGCGCGGGATGTTTTAAACAACGTCAGCGCGTCATCGACCAATATGGACGCGCGGTCATTCGCAAGGTGTGGGTTTGCAATTGACGATATCGATGTATCGGATATGCGATGCAAAAGGCCCGGGGCGATCCCGGGCCTTTTTCTTTCAATCAGATCTCTCTCGCTGCGCGCTGCATGTGGATAGCGGACCGCCGCGGCTTGCACAGCGATAGCACTGGCGATACCCCGGAACAGGCAACACGGGAGAGGTCCATGCAGAAAGTTGATCTGGACGCAATGTCGATCGAGGAACTCGCGAAGCTGCGTGACGATGCCGCCGCCAAGCTCGCCGAGAAAGTGGAAGCCCGCCAGCAGGAACTTGAAGCGGAGCTTGCGCGACTCGCGATCTATGGCAAGCCCCGCAAGGCAGCGCCGGCCCCGAAGCTGCTCAAGCAGCCCTTGAAGGATCTCAAGGACACCGCCGCGAAGGCCGCCTGATCAAAGATAACGCACGGGGCCGCAATGGCCCCGGTTGCTTTTCTGCCATTGGTTGCCATTCTTCCCTGATCGTTGTCGATCCGCTGGCGTATCGGTTGAGTGGAGATGCGGATGATTGCGCCCGATCTGACAACCGCGACCGCGCGGTTGGTTGAATTGATCGAGGAGTCGGAACGGGTCGTGCCGTTCACGGGAGCCGGCATTTCGACCGAAAGCGGCATTCCTGATTTTCGTTCGCCCGGCGGACTGTGGACCAAGACGCAGCCGATCCCGTTCGATCAGTTCATGGCGAGCCGCGAGATGCGCGACGAAGCATGGCGGCGGCGTTTCGCCATGGAGGACTATTTTGCACAGGCGAAACCGACGCGTGGTCATCTCGCACTTGCAGCGCTCTATCGCCGTGGCAAATCACCCGGGGTGATCACCCAGAACATTGACAATCTGCATCAAGTCTCCGGCATCGCGCCGGATGATGTCGTCGAATTGCACGGCAACACCACATTTGCCACCTGCCTGGACTGCAACCGGCGCTACGAGCTCGCATTCGTCAGATCACAATTCGACGAACTGAAAGGGCGTGCGCCCGATTGCGACTGTGGCGGCTATATTAAGACCGCGACCGTATCGTTCGGTCAGTCGATGCCCGAAAACGCGATGCAAAAGGCGCAGGAATGGACTGGCGATTGCGATCTGTTTATCGCCATTGGTTCGTCGCTCGTGGTGTGGCCTGCGGCCGGCTTTCCGTTACAGGCCAAGAAGAGCGGCGCCCGACTTGTCATCGTCAATCGCGAGGCGACCGAATTCGATTCCATCGCTGATCTCGTGATCCGTCAGGATATCGGCGATGCATTGTCGCCGCTCATCTCGCACTGATTCGTCAAGAAAACTTTTGCACAGGACGTTTCGGATTCGTTGACGTGTGCGAATTTTCCTCTTTGCCAAATGCGGGCCAGTGTTAGTCTTGATGGGGAGAGATTCGTTCAACCGTCCAAACCGGGTGGTTACAAGGGAACGGCGGCGCGGATCATGGCGTCGAACGAAATGGGGCCAAAAGTGTCCGGTATGGGATACGATCTGCGGCAAGATCGTAGTGCAGGGGTCGCGGACGAAACCGCCACCGACCTGATTGAAATTTCCGGTACAATCAAATGGTTCGATGTGTCGAAGGGCTTCGGCTTCATCGTACCGGATGACGGTTCAGCGGATGTGCTGATCCACGTCACATGCTTGCGCCGTGACGGGTATCAGACCGCTTACGAAGGTGCCCGTGTGGTCTGCGAGGCGACACATCGTTCAAAGGGAATGCAGGTGTTCCGCATTCTCTCGATGGATGAGTCAACCGCGATCCACCCCGCGCAGATGCCGCCGCCGCGCACCCATGTGACCGTGACGCCGACCTCCGGCCTTGAGCGTGCCATGGTCAAGTGGTTCAATCGGCTCCGCGGGTTTGGTTTTCTCAGCCGTGGTGAAGGCACGCCGGACATCTTCGTCCACATGGAAACGCTTCGCCGCTATGGCATGACCGAGCTCCGCCCCGGCCAGACCGTGCTGGTGCGTTTTGGGCCGGGCCCGAAGGGGTTGATGGCTGCCGAAGTGCAGCCGGATGGTGGACCGCACGGGCCCGCGTCGCACTAGAGTCTGATCCCGAAAAGTGGGATACCGGCTTTCGGGACAATGATGCTCAGTGTCAGCGAGAGGCGTACGGTGCTGCGTAATGTCTTTTTGAAGTTGGATGTGACGAGGTGGCACCTGGTAGCGGTGGCCGCCTTTCTTGCGTTTGCTTTGGGCAGTTTTTCTGCATCGGCGGCTGAAAAAGGCACGCTCGAAATCGTGACCAAGAATGGCGTGCATGTCTTCAGCGTCGAACTTGCCGCCAACGATGCCGATCGTCAGAAGGGTCTGATGTTCCGCAAGGAGCTGCCCGAAGGGCAGGGCATGTTGTTCGACTTCAAGCAGGACCAGGACGTGTCGATGTGGATGCGCAACACGTATATCCCGCTCGATATGTTGTTCATCAACGCCGATGGCCGCATTCGGCGGATCGCCGAAAACACCACGCCGCTGTCGGAGCGCACGATCCCGTCAGGGGGGCCCGTGCGCGGTGTGCTTGAAGTGATTGGTGGCACCGCCAAGAAGCTCGGCATTGCGCCGGGTGATCGCGTTGCCCATCCGATCTTTTCGGGACGATGAGGAAAAGCGTAGACTGCGCAAGGCAAAAAGGAAGAGGGCGATAGCGGCCGCATAACCATGCCCAGTTCTTCGAGTGCGTGGTCTGGTCGTCTGGGAGATTGGCGGGCACGGACCGCAATCTTGCTCCATGCAGCCCCGATCAATTGCGTCGTAAGCGTCCGAAGCGTGCTGACGTGAGGCGCATCTGAGCCAGTTTGAATACTGGTCAGCCGAAAAACATGGTCGTCGCAGCTTGACTGCATCGTGGCGGTGGTTCCGATATTCAAAAGAAATTCGTGGGGAGAATAAGCTTCGAGGCAATGAATCCATGATCCGTTGGACCAGGATGTTCTTGTGGTGTTGGCCGTTGGGCGTTCTGGTTCGACGCTACTTCAGGGTGTTTTGAACGCCACATCCGGTGTCTTGGTGCGGGGTGAGAATATGGCGTTCTTATCCAGTCTGTATCGTGCGTATGACGCATTGTGCGAAGCTAAGAAAATGGCAGGAAGGGGCTCGGAGACGCCGCAGCATCGCTGGTTTGGCGCAGGGGTTTGAGGCAGATGTTTTTTGGAAGACGTTCCTTCTATTGCCACCAAGCAGATTCTTGCTCGAGAAAATCCGGAAAAGTATTCAGCGATCGGATTCAAGGAAATTCGATGGTTGCGCGAGACCAATCTCTATGGATGCCTGCAATTTATCGAGCAGGTATTTGATGATACGCGATTATTCTGCTGACGCGTGACATCGACCTTATTCTTCAATCCGGAGGGTGGCCTGAAAGAGATCCCACTGTTGCCCGACAACAAATGGAGAATTTTGATCGTGCCGTAAGAGCGGCGCCAGTCATGAAACTGTTTCAAACCGATCACGCGCAGCTTGCCGAAAGCGGTGGCCAAATTGCTGAGCTATGTGCGTTTTTGGATGCGGATTGTCCGCCAAATATTGCTGATGTTCTCGCCAAACCCCACAGCTTGCAAAACCGACCAGGGAATCTCCGGTATTTTGACGCGCATTAGGGATTAGGCATTCAGAGGCCAGCGCGCAATCCGGTTGTAAGACTTCTGTTTTACATCCTACAGTAAAATATTCTATAACATGTTGCCGGGACGGACTGGTGACGCATGCGTGGCAGCAACCATTGGGGTATTCGTGCGCTTGAATTCGTCGAGGCGGTCGAATTCGCGCAAACCAGTTCTGAAGCGCTGAGGCTCTTTTCCCAAGCCGTCGGACAGGCGGGATTCCGTGCGTATGTCATGTGCGGACTTCCCGACGCGCAAACCACTTTTTCCAACCGCATGATTGCTGACGGTTGGCCCCGCGGCTGGTCCGAACTGTATCTGAAGGAAAATCTCGCAAAACACGATCCGGTCGAGCGCCACTGTCTGCGCACCGTAGAGCCATTCGACTGGTGCGACGCACCTTTTGCCAACGACGATAAACCGGCGAAAGACGTTATGGAGCGGGCCTGCGATTTCGGAATGGTGAAGGGGTTTTGCGTGCCGATCCACTATGGCGATGGATCGGGTGCCGCAGTCAGCTTTGCGGGCGAGCGCCCCGACCTCGATCGTGGTACGCGCCCCGCCTTACATCTGATGGCGCTTTATACGCATCATCGCGTACGCAGTCTGCTTCGCCCACCGCTTCTGCCGGAAAATCGCGTGTTAACCGTGCGTGAACGAGAGGTCTTGTTGTGGGCCAAAGCCGGAAAAACCGATTGGGAGATCGGCATGATCCTCAATATCAGCGAACGCACGGCTCATGCGCATATGCAGAGCGCTGCGCGCAAGCTGAATGCGGTGAACCGCACCTCAACGATCGTCAATGCGCTGCGCGCCGGCGAAATCACTCTCTAGTCGTTGTTTGACGTGAGCTTTTTTTGACGCGTTTTCTTCACGCGAACCTGTCCTCACTGCGCTCGAAAACGTCCTAGAATCGATCAATTGTCAGTTCTGACAATACGGCAGGTGCCGACGAAGCGGCATCGTCCCCTTACGCCGCCTGGAGCGCGGTCAAGGGGACACCGATGGTCGAATTGCATGTCATTTGTGCCGCAAACCGGCATATCTACACGGATGTGCTGGAGGATTATTTTCGTATTCGTCACGAGATTTATGTCGAGGAACGGGGATGGACTGAGCTCGCGCGCCCGGACGGCCGCGAAATTGATCAGTTCGATCGGCGGGACACCATTTATCTCATGGCGCTTGAAGGCAGCAGGGTCGTCGGTTCACATCGTTTGGTGTCCACAACCGGGCCGACCTTAATGAGCGATCTCTTCCCGCAACTGTCGCTCCGCCCCATCATTCGTCAGCCGGATACTTGCGAACTCTCTCGTGTCTTTGTTGTGCGTGATCGTCGCGGAAGCCATGTAGAGCCGAAAGTCGAATCCATCATCATGGCCGGCACGATGGAATTTGCGCTGATTGTGGGGCTGAGGAAGTTCACGATTGTCATGGAGACCTGGTGGCTTCCGCGGTTCATGGCCATGGGTTGGAATCCGAGACCGCTCGGTGTGCCAGTCGACATCAACGGAATGAGTTGCATCGGCGTTTCGATCGACGTCACTGACGCGGCTTGGCGGGAGACCTGCCGGCAACGGTCGGTCACCTACTCTTCACTCACCTGGAAAGGGCTCTCCAAGTCGGCCCTCAGTATCGTTGAAAATTGGCAGGAAGCAGTATGAGACGCCAGAAGAACTCGAAAAAGAAGACTGCGTCTCGACCCTCACCCAATCGGAAGATGCTTATTGCCTATCTTCAATATGCGGTCGACGACATCGCCGTGCTGAATGACACCAGCGCAACTTTGGTCAAGGCCGCCATTGATAACCTCAAGCGCTCGCAACAATCCTCTCAGCGCTGAGGCTGGGGAGGGGCATTCTGCAATTTTTAGAAGAGGTGTTGGTCGGGGCAGCAGGATTCGAACCTGCGACCCTCTGCTCCCAAAGCACCTTGGCGGCTTTGTCGTAAGATGTTGGCGCGCCGATCATTTTGCGACCTTAAATTTCCGCTTCTGGGAATTGGAGCGGGACTTTTTGACGGATTCCAGTCCGGCGCGCAGGTCTTCATCGCTCGCGTGAGCATACTTGGTGGTGGTGCTGATCTCCTCATGCCCGAGCAGTTTTTGCACCAGCCGCAGATTGCCTGTTTCACGCAGCAGGCGCGTTGCCGTGGTGTGGCGGATGTCATGCAGCCTGAAATCCACCAGGCCCGCCTCTGAGCCGCCGTAGCGCCGCCACGTGGATTTCACCCCGGATACGGTCATCGGGTATCGCTGCCCTTTGGCAATCGTCTTGCCGGATCGTGGGTTCTTTCGGGTGCGGTCGCCGACATAGGTGAAGACGAATTCGGCATGGTGGCCTTGCAGCGGCGCAAGGATGGCGATGCCTTCGGAGGTGAGGGGAATGACCCGTACCTTGTCGCCTTTGCCAAGGATGGAAATCGTCTTGGCTGTCCAGTCGATGTCGCGCCAGCGCAGGCCGACGGCCTCACTCAGGCGGACGCCGTAAGCCAGATAGAAGGCAAAGATCGGCAGGTAGTCCTTCCGCATGTTCTTGAAGACGGCCGCCTCTTCGTGGTCCCGAAGCTCGCGGACGCGCTCTTTCGGCTCGTCGAGCATCATGTCGGCCCAGTCGATGTCCTGCACATCCTGCTGCCACCGCTTCTTGGCGCGGATGAAAATGCGCCGCAGGATCTCGGTGACGGTGCGGTTCACCGTTGCCGGCTTCACGTCCTGGCCGCGCCGCCGCGCGATCGCGTCGGATATCTTGGAGGGGCCGACGTTGCGGATCATGGTGCTGGAGCCAAGCTCTTCCAGCAGCCAGGCCAGCGACGTCCAGACCGTTTTGCGATAGGTGCCGGTGTAATGGTCGCCGACCTCGGACCAAAACCGGTCGAAGGCGACGGAGAGGGTCATGGCGCCGGGGCGGCTTTCACGGGTGGCCGCGAGTTGCTGGGCCGTCTCAGCTTTCTTTTCTCGCTCGACGACTTCGGCGGCGCGCTTCGACCCACAATTTTCAATCGGCTTGCAAAATCGAACACCCTTGCGCCAGAAGTCGTAGACCCACTTCCCATCTGATTTTCGTTTGTAGACGGACATGCCGCTATCCTTTTCCGTTCCTCCTTGAAGGCCGCAAGGTCGGCCGGATCGAACCGCCGGGCCTTGCGCTGTCGGCCCGAGCCGACAAGGATGTAGGGTAGACCGTCATGCTGGACGTGGTGAAGCAGCACCTGGAGGCACACCCCCAGTTCTTTGGCTGCTTCCTTGGGCTTGAGCAGGGCGCCCATCACAGCGCCCTCGCGCGGCGCATGGCGGCAACGTTGCGGCCGTGCTCGTCAGTCTCGATCGGCTTCGTCTCGTTGAATTCGCACATTTCCTTGAGGCTTTGCCGCCAGTCCTCCATGTGGTCCATACACAGGAAGTCGCCGGCATCGTTCGGCTTATCCTCGGCGTCATCGCCGCAGATGCAGCAAAGGTGGATGATAGTCATGCTACAGCCCTCGGATGGCCCTCGAAGCCCACGCACTGCAGGTCGGCAAGCGTGGCATCACGCCAAAAGTAATAGGCGCCGTTCGCCCACGGGTCGTATGGGCCAGGCCGCGGCGGCTTCGGATAATTCGGGTTTGGATGCTTGATTTGCACCTGCAGGATGAGCCGGCCAAACCACCCGACTCGGACCCGTGTCTTGCCTGTGGGATGCGCGGCGGCGATTTCACCATAGGTGTGAAACATGTGCTCACTCCCCATTAGCGGATTGCGCCGCATCAGCCTTGGCAACCGCAGCGCGAATACACTCAACAATTTCTTCATGCTCCGCTTCAGCGAGCACCTTGTTGGTGCCAGGCTGCAGGATCTGGATGCCGTACAACGGCTCCTCGCTCCGAAGCCTTCCTTTCCCGATCAGCCAGCAATAATCTTCACGGATCAAATCAATCGCGGCGTCGACCGATGCATGCATGCCGTTGAGCGCGCGCACGATCATCTCGGCATCTTTCTTCGCTTGACCGCGCGAGAGACTGAATTCGTCGGAGATCGTGCACAGGCGGCGATAGGTGTCCGGACGCTTGTCGAAAATCTCATAGTGGATTCCGCCATCCTCTTCATCGTGACGGTCGACAACGTAAGGGGCGTCCGGATTGTATGTTGCACGTAAAGGCCGAATGGCCCGCCTGTTCTCCTGCCTGTCCCAAATCTCTGTTGCGGTGCAGCCTGGCGCCTTCCGGATGCCTCCCGCAAGCTTGTCGGCATCATCGTAATTCTCTGCCCAGCCGACGACGTTTTTTCCGTCCGTCGGATAGCCCGTCGCGCGCACCTCGTATCGCTGCCCGCGATCACCAACATTCGTATGGTGCTTGCCTCCTGAATGCGTCATCACGCTCCCTCCGGAATGATCGCCGTGAAGGGCTCGTAGTCCGGTAGAAACGTCGGTTTCGGCGGGACCTTGATGTCGTCGTTGTCGGAGGCGCTGAAATGCACGGCAAGCGCCCAACAATCGGCCTCGCGGACCTGATCGTCACGCCACTTGAAGACGTCCTGATCCGAGACGCGGACGCTGGTCAGCAGCAATCGGCAGATCGTGGCTTCGTTGTCCCGCTTCCATGCGGCGGTGGCGGTGACGATGCCATCGTCACTGATATTGAATTGAGCGTCGTACGGCCGAACGATCGGCTTTCCGATCTTCGCCAAGGTCTGATCGGCGATATCGAGCGCCTCATCGAAGGGCTCGTTTGTGTGCTCGGCGTAGCGAAGCTTGGCAATGCGCTGAAGCGCGGCGACAAGGCTACCGATCTCCCGCAGTTCGCCATAAGTCGGCCAGTCTCGCGGAAGCAATGGCCTGGCTGTTTCGAATTCAGGTGCGCGATATTTCGTCTCACGACTATCCTGAAAATCCAACGCGGTCTGGATGACGTCAAAGAACGCTCTCTTTTCAGTGCCCATCATGCGGTCCCCTTCATCTCGGGCTGACCTTCGAACCGCTTGATCTGCTCCTTCATCATCACGACGATGTCTTTGCGATCGGCGCCATTCGAGATGTAGTTGCAGCGGCCGTCCGTGCTGTCGAAAGGAAAGACCAGCAGCACGAAGCCGACCTTGTGGTCCTGGCTGCGGTCTTCTCCATTGAATACATCATCAAGACCTTTCGCGGCGCCCACCATGAGCTCGCGGAATCGCTCTTCAATTGGAGCGTCGCCGAGGCGTTCGGGTTTCTTGCTGGTCATGATTTAAGCTCGACGATGAGGCCGTCATTGTCGCGGATGCCGAAGGCGACGTCGGACATGCGATAGTTGTTGTGGTTGCCGCGCAGTGGATAGGCGCGATCCCAGCCGACGACCTTGACATCGAACCATTCACCCGGCGCTGTCTGACCGTAATACTTGCTCGATCGCTTGATGCGGGCGACAAGCTGTTGCTTCTGATTTTCCGCCTTGGCGTCGTCGGCCAATGTAATGTCGTCCATCACGCATTCTCCCCATCAGCAAGGCAAAGAACCGCGTCTTCGAAGCGGACAATGCGTCTTGAATTGGTCGGTGGCAGCGCTTGCGGGTCGCCATCAATCGCGACGGTGTATTGCGCAACGCCATACTCATAAATGCCGTCAATGACGCCGGTCTCGCCCCGCCGCAGCTGAATGCGGTCACCTTTTTTCAGCTTCGGCTGCGGCTGGGTTTCTTCAAACCATGCCTTCTCTGCGGCCTTCATTTCGTCTTGCGCGAAGAGCGAGAAGGCTTCGAATTCTTCGGCCATGCGGAAGTCGCCTTCCCAGCCATCATAATCTTCAAGGTTCTTCATCAGCCGGTAACCGTCCCCATAGAGGGTGCCGTGGTTCGCGATGCTCCGCACGGCGTCGGCGCGTTCGATTTCCTCTAGCAAATGGCCCTTGATCAACTGATCGGCCATCTTCTCCGCGGCAGCGATTTTCATCGCATGCGTGAGCGTGATTGGCCTGGGGCGTTCAAGTGTCACCGTCTCGCTCATAACGTCAGTCCTCGCGGGAAGCGGCCGCGCATTTGCGCGCGGCCAAGTCGTGCAGTTCTTCAAATTGGGTTGGTGTGAAACAGGCTGCCGGCTCCCGGTTGGTTCCGTTCCGACTTACTGGGTCATGAGGTCCCTCCGCTGCTGATGAAAAGATTGCAGCGGCAGGCAGGTCCGCCTGGGAGGTTCGCTCCCATGCCTGCCGCTGATGGGGCGACCCGGTACGCAATACTGAGGTCGCCAGAAACTGTGCGCGTTCGGCGCGATAGATCATCCCCGCACGAAGGCCCAAAAAGAAGATCGCGCTGAGATAAACCGAATAGAGGAGATGCTGGGTCATGGCCGGCCTCGCACGCTCGGCGGGACGTCGAAGCTTCCGCCGTCAAAGAACCAGGCCAGATCGGCCCGCGCTTGGCGCTGCTGGCGCCAGCCGTCGAAGGCAATCTTGAGGAAGGCGGCGGCAAGGGCGCCTGCGGACACCAGGATGAGGGCTTGGGCGCTCATCGGCGCCCCCACGAGCAGACATGTAGTCTGCGGACCATTGCTGACGTGAACATGGGATTCACGCGCTCCTCTGAAAGGCGGTATAGTGTCGAGATTGCACGAGCGGGGAGTGTGGAATGAAGGAGCTTATTGCCGTGGCCGCCATCGCAGCTGCGTCGGCGACCGCAGCGCCCAAGACCAGGCGCTAGCGTGATCCCATGGCGGATGTACTGAATTTCGACGAGGTCTATGCCGGCGACACAAGCGCCGACGGAAAACGAATTGTCATTGTCCTGAAGCGGGGCGGTGAGGACGTGCATATCACGCTCCCCACAGTCGAAGTCTTGCGACTATTGCTTGCAGCCATCGCCGCGCAAAGCTTGGCCGTAGAGAAGACGGGGAAGCCTCTGGCGCTGACCAGCTCAATATCGTTCGACAAGTGCTCGATGGACCTATTTCCAGATCGAGGGCTGGCGCGATTGACGTTTGAGCTGCCAGGCGGCGCTCTTCTTCCGTTGCAGGCCACGATCCCAAACTTACGAAGTCTGGTGACAGCTCTGTCTCAGGCCCTGGGTGTAACACCAACGAGTCCGGAATCCGGATCGCGCCACTGACGAAGAGCGGCTCTGCCGCCGGGGCGCTGCTTTCACGGGAAACGCGGGCGTAAATAGCGGCGGTTGAAAGCATTTTCGAAATAGCCTCGGAAAACTGTCCGAGACTATTTCTCACAGAAATTATATTAGGTCAACAAATTATTTCTGTCAGAAACTATCGTCTTGCGCCAGCACGTTTTTTAGCTGGCTTCTCCGACTCGTGTTCTCTTATTTGCTGCCACCGTTTGATGACTGATTCTCGCGCCTTCGCAGAGATATCGATGAACGATGTCGGGTCGGATTCCGACGGAGGGGGGACAAAGAAGTCATTTACGGTTACGCCAAGCCGATCAGAAAGCCGCAGCAAATACAAAGCATTAACGTCGCTGCGGCGGCCGCCGGAAATATTCGAAATGTACGATTGGGAGCATCCAGCGATCTCGGCTGCCCGCACGGTTTTCAGGCCGAACAGCTTTAGCCATCCACCCAAAAAGATTTCACGGTTCTCGTCGTCTGTCGTTTTCCCCATGAGGCATGGTACTAAGCCTCTGTTCTGACGAACTATTTCCAACAGAAATATTTCAGGTTGACGCAAATCATTTCTAGTGGAAATAGTTTGCGGCATGACTGAATCGCATCCCATGCTTCGCTGGGCGGATGAAAACGGCAAAACGGTTGCCGATATGGCGACCGCTGGTGGCTGCTCGGAATCGCATCTTCGCAATATTTTTGCTGGTCGTAAGGAAGCCTCTCTTGGTTTGGCCAAACGCTTGAGTGAGTTCTCGGGCGGCGTTGTCCCGATGGACGCTTTCTTGCGTCCTGAGCCCGCAGAGGTGCGGGTATGACGCGGAAACTTCACAACCATTCCCATTCCAGCATTTCCCCCAAATTTGAGTGGTCCTCGAAGGGAGAATGCTACCGATCACAACTGGCAATACGCAATAAGGCGACAAAAAGATTTTCATTAACCCATTTACCGGTGGCGTTTTTCAATCATTTGGTGATCCACGAACAGCGCGGTTGTAATTGCGGTGCATCAACGTTCCGCAACAAAATCGCAAAGGTTGTAGCGGAGATCAGCGCGACAGCCGAAGGATTTGTGCAGCGACGCCAAGCGAAGATCGCTGATCCAAATCCAATTCAATCTTTATTCGCGAACCGTTCGGACCGTGCGGTGCTTTGCGTCCGCGCAGCACGCGCAAACGGCAGACATGCGCTCCGTTCGTGTTCTTCGACTTCGCTTTCTTCGCCATTCAATCGTTCTCCTTCGTCATGCGCGGATGCGCTGGCGTTGTCAGTGTTTGGTTGCGTTGAGTTGGTGAGCCACTGTCGGTCTGTCGGGTGTGTGAGACCCTTCAGAAACCAAAGTCCAGTTGATCTTCGCTCTTCTTGCGAACCGGTTCAGGATCTGCGCCGCGCTTGTGGTCGCCCACTCGCTTGCGCTTTCCATCGACCCAGCGCGCATACTTGCGAACATGCTGGTGCTTTGGTCCCGGGCCACGCTTGCGCATGGCTCGTGCCTCCGCAGTTCAACGCAGCCAGGCTTAACCCTGGCCGTCCAACCTGTGGCGAGCCCACAGGTCGCGTTGCACAACGCGTTGAATGGGGGCCGACAGTGGCTCACTTCCATTTTACCGGCCATCTGACCGGCTCTTCAATTGCTGCGCGCGGGCAATCCACACGGGACTCGATGATTGCCCGCGCGCTCCGCGGACCTTGGAGGCGGCCGTCCGCAGATCAGAATTCACCAAGGCGTTTTGTTGTGTCCGTGCGTTCATGTGAAAACCATGCATCGAACGCATTGGGAGCGCTCTCCCAATATCGGTGGGGCCTCCCAAAAATGATGGGAGGTCGCAAATGACCGATATTGCTACAGCTCTCCGTGAACTTTCCGAGCCTGTCGACCGCGGTGAAAAGATCGCAGTCGTTATTCAGCGTGCTGCGCGCCGGGCCGGCCTCGCTTATTGGCGGACCTTTGACCTTTGGTATGGCAAGGCCCGAACAGTTTCGGATGAGGAAGTCGAGTGTGTTGCGTCTGCGTTAGAGAAAAAACGACGAGAGGCAGCGCGCAATGAACTATCGGAACTCAGGATCAGGATCGAACGGCTCGAAAGCCTCCTGGTTCAAACCGATCCGGACTTCCATCGCCCGACTATTGATCTCATGCGGAGTCAGCGGCGCGCGGGCCTGCGAGGCGATGGCCTTAAAGATCGCTCCCTGGATAGCGGACTGACGCCGCCGGCAGGTTTCCGGAGGAGCCTCGCATGACGCTCCGCATCGGATTTCCTGCCGAGTGTATCGATGCGGCGCCAATGCATGGTGACGATCCGACCGGGCTCGTGCTCGGTCGCGAATACATCATCACCGCGCTGAACGATTTCGTCGATGAGTTCGGCGCCTATGGTGTTCGCGTGATCGGCGCCAAAGCGCCATCGCAGTCCGGTTTCTTCCGGTCATCACGGTTCAGGCCGGTCGAAGCGCTCGGTGTGAGCGAGGCCTGCGACGACGGTCTCCAGCTCGAGGAGATCCTATAATGGCGACGCTTGTCACCCACATTCGCTTGAATAGTGAACAGATCAGCGCGGCGTGTGCTGAGCTTTTGAGCTTAATGCCGAAGCTTGCCGACCTTCGTCCCGAAATCCTCGACCGACTTCTCAACCTTCCTGATATCGGCCGCAAGCTGATTCGTATCGAACGCGGCGCCGCAATCGCAGGCGAACTGACCCTGGTTGCGAAGCCATCCGATGGACTTGACGAGTTGCTCGCTGCACTGCGGGCAGACAATCACGATCTCGCACTTGTCGAGCAGGCCATTCAGCATCTTTGTTCCTCATCTTCCGAGTTGGCACCGGAGATGTTGAGCGAATCTGGCCCCGGTTAACAGCCGGGGCCAGCGAATTTCTTGTGTTTGTAGCGTTCTGTTGCGTCCCGCGTTTGAGAATTCATCCGTTCATCGGGGGAAAGCGCATGAGCGCTTACAAATTTAAGAAATCGCAGTGCGTCACTGTGCCTGCCACGGGCGGGGTCCAGGGCCGCATATCGGGCCGATCCGATTTCGTCGACGCGCCGAACGCATACAAAGTGTCGTGGCTGAACGAGAAGCTGCAGATCGTCGACGGTATCTTTACCGAGCAGCAGCTTGTCGACGCCGGCAATGCCGCGGTGACCGGAGGGCGATCATCATGATTGTCATTCCGCTTGCGTGCTCCGTCGCGCTGGCGCTGGCCATCGGCGCCGTCATCTTCGCGATTGAATACTTGGCCGGTCGCGAGGTGTCGTGATGTTCAGCATCCGCGACATCATCATCGCCGGAATCGGCGGCTTGCTCTTCTGTCTTTGCATCAGCGGACTGGAGAAAGCCTCGCAAAAGACCGGTTATCGAATGGCGGAGGCGGCGCGGTGAGCGACTTTACCACGCTTCGGGCGGCAAACCGTGCCCGTCAGCATGAATGGGACAAGAACGGCGGCATCTCGATCGAGTACCGCTGCAACGAACTCGCCGGTGAGATGGGCGAGGCCTGCAACGTGATCAAGAAGCTGGAGCGCGAGCGTCTCGGCATTCGGGGGTCGCGTGCAACTGTCGGTCAATTGGCGGAAGAACTCGCCGATGTGGTGATCTGTGTCGACTTGATCGCGATGGGGCGGAGCGCTGTCGTTCCGCTCAACACCGGCTATCCGGTCGGGTTTGGCTCGGCCGCCCATGCCGGCGCCGAATTGGCCAAGCAAGTGGGATGGCTGTGCGATGCCGTCCTAGATAGTGAATTTGATGTTCTGGAAACGCGGTGCCTGCTTGTTGTCCGGACCGCTTATGCGCTGGCCGATATTTACGGCATCGATCTTGATGGGGCGATCGTCCGAAAGTTCAACGCGACGTCGGAGAAGGTCGGCCTCAGCACGCGGCTGTTGGAGGCTGCGGCATGATTGTTTCCTTGATTGCGCCTTGGGTTTACCGCCTCAGTCAGCGCGTCGCCGCGCGGAGGCCGCCTGATGTGAACATCGGCAAGCTTGATGACGTTTACATGCGCCGCTGGTTCGTGATCCCGCGCAACCCGGTGTTCAACATCTACCTGCACCACTTCCTGCGCTCCGATGACGATCGCGCGCTGCACGACCATCCGTGGTGGAACCTCTCGATCCTGCTCAAGGGCGAGTATACCGAACACACGATCCCAGCCGGCGGCGTGAATGTCCGCAAGGTCTACAAGGCGGGAAACATCAAGTTCCGCGGAGCGTCGTCGGCGCATCGCGTTGAGCTGCATGCCGGCCCATGTTGGACGCTGTTCATCACCGGTCCGCGCCTTCGCGCGTGGGGTTTCCATTGTCCGCACGGTTGGCGGCACTGGAAGGAATTTACCGATCCGAAGAACCCGGGCGACATCGGGCGAGGGTGCGACTGATGGCGCAGGTCATCCTTTTTCAGGCGCCACGCCCCGCTACGCCGGCAGCCCTTGGGTTGCTCAAGAGCATTCTTGAGCCGCGAGATTTTAACCGTGTTTGCGAGCTCGCCAAGGAATGGCGTTGCAATGAGCTGGAAGCCGCACGCGCCATCGTTGGCGCATACGTGGATGCGGAGTGCGACGCATGACTGACAAATGCCCGCACTGCGGATTTTTGCTCGACGAAGATTGCGACGATGAGCCTCTGTGCAGCGATTGCGGCGCGGAGCTTCAGGGTTTTTCCGAAGAGGACGATGAAGAAGGTCTTTGCATCGAGTGCACAGCTGCGCGCGACGCAACTGCAGCACTGGAAGCAATCGAAGATGGGGAGATGGAAATGGCCCAAGAGATTTTAGCAAGTCATTCGCTGCGCAAGAAGAATGTCGTTTCTGACCTGATTGCCGAGGCCGATTACTACGCGCGCTTGGGTGATGCCGATGAAGCGCAATTCCGATTGCGTTGCGCCGCGGCGCCGAAGTTTTCCTCGGTTGAAGTCTGCCAGCAGCGATACGCCGCAGCTATGGCGGAGAAGCACGGGGTCGCCGCATGAAAATTCTGTGCGAGCGTGATGCGCTGAAGGAATCTTTGGCGGCCGTCATCGGCCGAACCAAGCACGGCAAGAGCGTTCCGATCCTTGCTCACATACTTCTCAACGCAGAAGGGCAGAAGCTTCGCCTGACAGGCAACGATCTGCAGGCCTGCAGCATTGTCGAGATGCCGTGCGAGGTCAGCGAGCCCGGCGCGTTCACGATTCCCGGCGACCGTCTTAACAAACTTGTATCGGGTCTGCCTACGGGTGGTCAGATCAAAATCGAAGCCGACGACAAGAGCGCGAAGGTGCGCGCCGGCCGCTCCATCTATACCTTCGCAGGCCTTCCCGCTGCTGACTTCCCGCCCGCTTTCGAATTGAGAGATGCGCAGGAAATCACGCTCACCGGGAAGCAATTACAGCGCCTGCTTAAGATACCCGCACCGGCAATTTCTCAGGAGCAATCCCGCCCGCATATTTGCGGGCTATTCCTCCATCACGAAAAGGGCCGCATCCTGGCCTGCGCGACGGATGGCCATACGCTAATACGCACCAGCGTCGAAGTCGATATCCCGCGTTTCGATGGCATTATTATTCCTGATGAGGCCTGCTCCGAGATTGTCCGGTTAGCCGGCGATGGCGACGTGACGCTCCGCGTGTCTTCGACCCTCATTGAGGCAGAATCCGGCAAGAGACGCTTTGTCAGCAAAATTGTGGATGCGACGTTCCCGGACTATCTGCCCGTCATTCCGCAGTCAGCACCGGTGCCGTTCACAGTTGAGGTTTCGGACATTGATGAGGCCATCACGCGTCTTGCGGCCGCTGGCGAAGCTGAGCGAGCCGCCACAATCCGGATCTCTTGGGAAAGGGATTCGGACCGAATCCTCATCAGCCGCCGCACCGAATTTGGTGAAGGCAATGAGGAAATCGCTTGCGATTGCACGGGCCGTGATGCCGGAGAGATTGCGTTCCAATCCGGTTACGTGCGCAGGCTGATCGAGGCATCAGGCGGCAAGATAGCGCGGCTGCATTTCGACGGCCCCGGCGACCCTGCGCGGATCACAAGCCCGGATGATGCCGATTTCGTCTCCGTCATCATGCCATGCCGAGCGTGACGCATGACAGCACTCATCCGATACGAGACTGCAAAGGCGGCCCTAGCTGAATGCCGGACGATCGACGAGGTTAAGGGCATCCATGACAAAGCTGAGGCGGTGCGCATCTACGCGCGCATGGCGGATGACGTGCAGCTCGAGGTCGATGCCGCCGAAATTCGCGTGCGCGCCGAACGCCGCATGGGAATCCTGATCAGGGAACTCGACCTTCACCGCGGCGGCCGACCTCGAAAAACCGGTACCGATGAGGAACCGGTTTCCGTTGTGAAGCTGGCTGACCTTGGTGTCGACAAAAAGCTCTCAAGCCGCGCGCAAAAAGTCGGCGGCATAGCCGATCGAGCGTTCGAGGCCATGATTGCCCGTATGCGTCACGACATGAGCGCCAGTCGTGTTCGTGTCTCTCTTGATTTGGTTGGCAGGGACAAGAAAGAGAAAGCGAAGGCGGATCATGCCGCGCGCGTGCACCATGGCTGCGATGTTGAAGACCTGCACGCGCTCATCGCTGCCGGCCGCAAGTTCAAGGCCATCCTGATTGATCCGCCATGGAAGTTTGTGGCGCGCAGCGAAAAAGGCGAAGGACGTTCGGCCGGCGAGCATTACACCACGACCGGGCTCGATCCGATCAAGGCGTTGCCGCTTGCGGAACTGGCCGATGCTGACTGCGCAATGTTCATGTGGATGGTCGATTGGTGCCCGAAATGGGCATTCGAACTGATCGAGCATTGGGGCTTCGAACATAAGACGACGGCCTTCACCTGGGCGAAGGAAAACGAGTCCGGTCAAGGCTGGCATATGGGGCAGGGCTACTGGACCCGATCGAACCCTGAGGATTGCTGGCTTGCCACGCGCGGGCATCCGCAGCGCATTCATGCTGATGTGCGCCAACTTATTGTTCATCCCGTGATGGAGCACAGTCGCAAGCCCGACGAGATCCACGAACGGATCATGCGTTTGGTCGACGGCCCCTATCTCGAAATCTATGCGCGCCGGCCGCGCGAGGGTTGGGTGACATGGGGCAATGAAATTTCGCGCGAGCAATTCGCGTCTATCTGCGATGAGTCTTTCGACCCGGAGACCGGCGAAATCATCGAACACGACGGCCCGGAACCCGTCGTGGAGCCCGCGCCTGGCGCCACCGAGCCCGGTGTTACAGGCGCGGGCTCATACGATGATCTGGAAATCCCGGCATGCCTCGATCGACGTCGTCCGCAGATAGCGGATCAACACGGGGAGGCGTCATGAAGGCGCTTTCTCTTAAACAGCCGTGGGCATGGGCAATCCTAAGTCTCGGTAAAGACATCGAAAACCGTAGTTGGGTGACGGCCTTCCGAGGGCGCTTCCTGATTCATGCCAGCAAGAACTTCGACGTCGACGGATACGACTTCGTTTTGCGTATGGCGGCAGAGAAAAGAGTGGTCGTGCCGCGCGCCACCGAGTTCGAGCGCGGCGGAATTGTCGGCTCTGCGGTCGTTCGTGACTGCGTCCAGGCGTCGGCCTCGCCCTGGTTCTTCGGCCCGCATGGCTTCGTCCTGCAGGGCGTCCAATCCCTTCCATTCATCCCATGCCGCGGTCAGGTCGGTTTCTTCGACGTGCCCGCGCCAGCCGATCTGGAGCGCGTACCAGCATGACAGCAGCGCCTTACACACGCGAAACGGTGCGCGACATCCGCGCAATGGTGGGGCAAGGGGCCTCAACCGCAGAGGTGCTCAAAAAGCTTGGCTGGGACCAAGAGTTTCTGAAACGCGTCTGCAGGCGCCACGAGATCGAGTTCTCGTGGATTCCGTCGGACATTGTCGTCGCGCCGCCTCCACCGGTTCGACCGCTTGCGACGCGCGCCACTGCAGCGCCCACGCAAAAGCTTCGGCCGGCCAGCATCAAGGAAGAAACGGCTGCGCGATCCGGACCTCGCCGCGCTCGGTACGATCAACTCACCTTCTCAACATCGCCAGAGATTGCCGCCGCGGTGCACTCTCGCGCCAAGTCACTTGGCGTCACCCGAAGCGAGTTTCTGTTCCGCCTCGTGAGCACAATCCACGCTCGCGACATGTGGTCCGATCTTCTGTCGTCACTACGGTCCAGAGAAAAGGAAGAGTGTTCATGAGTTCAGTTGATGATGCTGTTGATCGTCTCAAGCAGGCGATCGATGAAGAAATCAGGATGACTGTCAGGGACGGGGTAGAGCGGCTATCGTCTCTTTGCGAGAGTCCGATCGAAACGCTTTTTCTGGCGTCCTTTGTCTTTGCCGATGCATGGGGCCGCTTCATCAGCGGTGAGCAAGTAAGGCTGGCTGTTTTAGCGCCAGAGCAATCACCTGGAAAGGCTGGGATAGAGTTAGCTCCGCAGTACCCATGGCAGGGGTATCGAATCGACTTCGCGTGGTTTGCGCGCGGTGAATTGCAATTTTTTGTCGAGTGCGACGGTCACAATTTCCACGAGCGTACGCCGGCTCAAGCTGAGCGGGATCGCTCGAAGGATAGAGCAATCCAGCAGGCTGGCATTCCAATCCTCCGGTTCACCGGTCGAGAAATTTGGCGCGACCCGTTCGGTTGCGTGATGCAATGCCTGAGCTTCCCCATGAAATTCAAGCCGAAGTGAGCATTCCTCATGAGTGAGAAAGCGTTACGACAAGCGGCTCGTAAAAAGGATCCGCGCATCGACATGGAGTCGCGCGTCATCCTGATGCTGATTGCGGACCGGGCAGACGAGCGTGGCCGGCACCAGGTGCCTGATGATGCTGATTTCATGGGTGAGCTTGCCGACGAGCTTGATGCCGTGTTGGCACGCCTCAAGGGCGACCCGTTTGTTCGAGCCAGTGTGGATAATGCGCGGGTCAGTCGTGTGGTCGATGCCCTGAATGAAGCGCAGGACGAAGCGTAATTTTGGTGTTCAGTAAGTTGGTTGCGTCAACGCGTTAATCCGAAACTCTAATTACGATGAGACGTGACCGATGAGCTTCCAAGCTATGGCTTGGGCGTCAGATCAGACGTGGGGCGGTTGCTCGCACCGTTCCGCGATCTATGCGATTGCCAACCATGCCAATGACAATTGGTTCTGCTGGGCCAAGCACCAGACGCTCGCTGATGAAAGCGAGCAGTCGGTGGACAGCGTCGGCCGGCGCATACAGGAATTCGTCAACGGCGGAATGGTGCGGCGGGTCAAGCTGAAGCGTCACGGCCGACGCACGCACGACTTCCTGATCCTGAAGCCCTCGCCGTATTTCGATGCGCCCCTCGAGGTTATCGAGCAATTCATACCGCGCGGTTGCGACATCATGGATGAAGGCGACGCTGCCGCAAATTGCGGTAGCGCTGCGGGTGATGAAAACGCGGTGCCGCAAAGGGATTCTGAAATCAACGCCACCGCAGCCTGCGGGAGCGCTGAAACGCTCACGCTACCGCAACCTGCGGTCGACGCTACCGCACTGGTGCGGGAGCCTATAGAACCTCTTTCTGAACCTGAAGATTCCCCCCATGCCCCCCATGGGGGGCAAGCCGTGGCTGACGCTGAAAAGGAAATCGAAGGCTGGCAAGATTTCAAATCTGCCTTCGAGGCGGACAAGGTTCCGATTGCGCGACCATCGATCGCAGCCAAGGAATTCGATGCGCTCAAGCGCGAAGATCGCAAGCTCGTCACACAGGCTGCTCGCGGACTGATCGCGCATCGGTCTCGTGAGCGTCGGCCTTCTGGAAAGCCGTCGGCGCAAACATTCATTCGCGAAAGGGATGCTTGGCCGGGCTGGATCAAGCTTGCTCCGACAGACCCAGTCGCATTGGTGTTCGTGCCGGAGGATAGTCGCGAGTACGCTGCGGTGTCGTCGCTTTGTCGGATTGGAGGCAAGCAGCCGCCGATGGTTCGCTACGATGAGCGTCAGCAAAGGCGCGGCTATTGGCGGCACGCAAAAGTGCCAGCAGATCTTCTCGCGCTTGCCGAATTTGCCCATGTTCCCGATGCCGATTGGCATGTCGTCGAAGACAAGACGGATGAATTCTACGCATGGGCTCGACGGATCTCAGAGTGGACTGGCGCCCGCACCGAAGCACAGGTCGTCATGCTCGATGGCTTCACTGAAATCGAGATCAGGCCTGGCCACACGATGAGGGCGCAAAAGCGCACGTCTGGTTTGCGGGTGCCTTCAAGGTGGCCCCCTCGCAAGGATGGAACGTTCGGGTCTGATGCCAACGATACCGCTGCCTAAACAAGCCGAGAGGGAACGATGCTGATGTCGACGAAGCCGACCTGGGAAGAAATTGCGAAGGCGGCTCTGGAAGAGGCGGCAAGGGAAGATGCTCGCCGCGGTGTTCGGTATGGGTCTGGCGATGCCGGAAATAAGGCATGGCATATCGTTCGCGCTGTGGGGAAGTCGGACCTTCAGGTGCAGGAGCGGCTTCACGATCTGCATATCGAGTTCTACTATCCGCAGGTGCTGGAAATGCGGAAAGTGCCAAGGCGCCAACTTTCAGCGTCGCAGCGTCGGTCCAACGTCGAAATCAAGAGGCCGCAGCCTTCGCCGATGTTCCCGAAATATATCTTTGTCCACTTCGATATGGAGCGCGGTGGATGGCGCGACCTATTCCGGCATGCAGGCGTCGGTGGCATGGTCTGTCATGGTGATCTTCCAGTCTGGGTGCCTGACACGCTGATCTCCAGCATCAAGGGGAGGGAGAATAACGGCCTTGTGCCCGGCACGGTGGCTACAAGGGTCGTCTTTAACGTCGGCGATATGGTCACTGTGACCAGCGGACCCTTTGCTTCCTTCCCCGCAGTTGTGGAAAGAGGCCTTGACGTGGCGATCGAGGACCTAGACCCGGAAGACAGAATCAGCGTAGCGATTAGCATCTTCGGACGTGCCACCCCTGCTGAGTTGGAAGTCTGGCAAGTCGCCAAACACTAGCCACCCTATCAGCCACCCCGCAGCCACCCATGGGTCACGCGGAGTGCAGCGCACGCCTTAAACAGAGCCCCGCCGTCGTGCGGGGCTTTTGCTTATAAGGTGCGAGCCTAGTGTAGGCATGAACCTGATGACGCATGGAGTTGCACCATGATCCCGCCCGGCTAACCCCGGCACCATCATCGGACTCCCGAAAGCCCGGCCAGCGCCGGGCTTTTGCGTTCTGATCATAGGTTAGCGCGGCAATGTTATTCGGACATTCCCGCCGCCCTCCTTGGGCGTTTCCTCCCTAGGCTTGGGCCGCTCCTCATCGAGCGGCCCTTTTTCGTTTCTAGAGTCAGATGCCAGTTCGTCCACCGACATTCAGGCCAAGAGGACTGCGGACAAGGAAGCAGGCCAATGCCGAATACGATGCAAGGCGTGGCTCTGCTCGTGACCGTGGCTATGACAGGCAATGGGATGCCGAGGCGCTGTCCTTCAAACGCTCCCATCCATTGTGCTTGGGATGTCGGGCGATCGGTCGCGTGACTGCGACTGAGGTGGTCGACCACGTTGAGCCCCATAGGGGTGACATGACCAAGTTCTGGAATAGGGACATGTGGCAGCCGTCGTGCCGATGGCACCATGACGTGGTGAAGCAGCAGCTCGAAGCCCTCTTTGGGCATGGCAAGGCCTCGGTCAATGACCTGTGGCTCAACAGTAAAAAGGCAATCGAGTTGAGCCTTCGATCATGGACCCCGGGGGGGTCTAAAAGTCTGTGGGGTCTCAAGCCGGGACCGGCGGCCCCACAACAAAAACTTTTTCGCGAGTTTCCGGAGGATTTTTTTTCTTATGGGTCGACGTGGGCCAAAGCCAGAGCCTGGCGCGGTGAAGGAGCAGAAGGCTCCGGTTCGCAGTCGGCAGCGCAAGACGGTCGCTGCGACACTGCCTGGCGCGCCGGTGGCTTCAGGCGATGCGCCGAAGTGGCTGAAGGATGAGGGGCTGAAGATTTTCCAGCGCATGGCGCCGCTGCTGCGGAGCATGAAGCTGCTGACCGAAGCCGACGTTCCGGCCTTCGCTCGCTATTGCAAGCACTATGCACGCTGGCTGTCATTGCAGAAGCGGCTCGACAAGGAAGGCGACATCTATGAGATCGAAACCGCGAGCGGCAAGGTTCGTCGGGCCGATCCAGCTTTCACGATGGCCGATCGCCTCGACCGCATGATGCTCGCGTTCGAAGATCGGTTCGGGTTGAACCCGGCCGAGCGCCAGCGGATCATGGCGGCGCGCGCCACTACTGGCGCAACTGGCGATCTGTTCAATGCTGGTCAGGCAAAGGATCCGGAGCGCCGCTCCGACGATCCGGCGACACCAGCAGCTGAGGCTGCCGAACCGATCGAAGGGCCGATCGGCCTCCTGAACTGATGCTGCATGTCAGCGAAACGGAAGGTTGAGGAGCCGCCGCGGCCGGCCGCGCTGAAGGCGTTTCCGAACGCACATTGGGACGGCGAGTTCTGGCGTGACGGTGAGTTCTGGTACGACGAGCGCACGGCGGACAAGGCGGCGTCGTTCTTCCCAAACCATCTAGTCTTCACCGAAGGTGAGTGGGCCGGCCGCCCTTTCTATCTTGAGAACTGGGAAGAGCACGACATCGTCCGGCCGCTGTTCGGCTGGAAGCGGAAGGACGGCACGCGCCGCTTTCGCCGGTGTTTCGTCTGGATCGCGCGCAAGAATGGCAAGACGGAATTAGCCGCCGGCATCGCGCTGCTGATCCTGGTCGGCGATGCCGAGATGGGTGGGCAGGTCTTCTCAATCGCCTCGGAAGAGGCGCAAGCGAAGATCGTCTTCACCAAGGCGAGCAATATGGCGGTGCGAACGCCTGTGCTTGCGCAGAAGCTCGAATGCCTTGGCAAAGTTATCTACTGCCCGGAACTGAATGCATCGTTCCGGTTTCTGTCCGGCAAGCCGAAGGGCAAGCACGGTTTGAACATGTCGGGTCTTGTCGGTGACGAGATCCACGAATGGCCGAACGGTGATCTCTACACATTCGTCCATGATTCGGCCGCCGCACGCCGGCAGCCACTGGAGTTTCTGATATCGACCGCCGGCCAGAAGGGGACGCACGGCGAAGAGGTTTACCGGGAATGTCAGGCGATCCTCGCCGGTGACATCGAAGATGCTGAGACGATGGTCGTGATCTACGCCCCTGGCGAGGATGACGACTGGACGAAGGAAGAGACTTGGCGCAAGGCCAATCCGAACTTCGGCAAGTCCGTCAAGGTCGAGCCTTTCATGGCCGACTTCAAACGGGCAAGGCAGCTTCCGCGGCTTGAAAACGATTTCAAGCGCTACCGGCTGAACATCTGGACCGATCAGGCGGTTCGTTGGCTGCCGATGGACTCGGTCGATGATGAGGGGCGGCGCT
The DNA here is from genome assembly GCF_002119765.1 of Pseudorhodoplanes sinuspersici. Lineage (NCBI taxonomy): Bacteria > Pseudomonadati > Pseudomonadota > Alphaproteobacteria > Hyphomicrobiales > Pseudorhodoplanes > Pseudorhodoplanes sinuspersici. The sequence goes on along the minus strand of NZ_CP021112.1, from coordinate 5,028,287 downwards.
TCGGTTGGGATCATTGTATCGGTCCGATCCCGTGGTGCGATAAGGGAAAGCAACCGTTTGAGTCCCAATTCGAACAACGTCTGATCGGTAAGCGATGTTTCGGCGGCCTGGATCTGTCATCAACGCAGGATTTGTCGGCTCTGATCTGGTGGTTTCCGATTCAGGATGGGCTTGAAGTTCCCGTTGCTCTCGCGCGCGCGTTCAAGCCGGCAGATCTGGTCAAAGAGCACGCGAAGCGTGACCGCCAGCCTTACGAGCGTTGGGTGAAAGAAGGGGCGCTGTTCACCACACCCGGCAATGTTGTCGATTACAGTTTCATTGAACGGCAGGTTTTGAATGACGCAACGAAGTTTCGGGTTGCGTACTACGGGCAGGCCAAGCGTGAGGCGCATGAAGGCGGTTTAGCGATTGACCGTTTTAACGCGACCGGCACTGCAGTGCGACTTGAGGCGGAAGGCATTCCAGTCGTCCTCTTCGGTCAGGGATTCATTTCGCTTTCGGCTCCGTCGAAAGAACTTGAGCGACTCGTGATGGGAAACGGATTTCATCATGGTGGCCATCCTGTATTCCGTCGGCACGCGCAAGCTGTCGCCGTCGTCACCGACGATGTCGAAAACATTAAGCCGACAAAGGCGAAGTCAAGCGGTCGGATCGACCTGATAGCGGGTCTCGTCAATGCGATCGGTATCGCGATCGCATCTCCGGTCGAAGAAAGATCAGTCTACGAGACCCGCGGCGCGCTGGTCCTGTAAGGGGGTGCAATGGCACTGCGCTGGCCTTGGTCTCAGAAGTCTGCAGATGTGCCGCGCAATGCGGTTCAGGATTCCGGCGGCGGAGTGCTGATCACGACATCTGCAGAGCTTGAGCAGTTTCTGAAAGACGGGCAGACGACAAAAGCTGGTCCGGTTGTTACCGCTGAGACCGCGATGCGGGAGGGTCCGGTTTATGCCTGTGTACGAATTCTGTCGGGTCCACCGGCTACGCTTCCGTTGAGCATCAAGCGGCGGCTCGATGCGCGAACACGGGAGGATGCATCCGACACTGACCTCTGGAAGCTCTGGAATCGACGTCCGAACCGGTGGCAGAAGCCACATCAGTTCAAGCGAATGCTGATGGCGCATGTGCTGCTACGAGGCAATGCGGTGTGTCTGAAGGTCGTTTCTCGCGGTGCGCTGAAGGAGCTGATTCCGTTGCATCCCGATCGGGTCGAGATCAAGCAAAAAGACGATCTGTCGCTGAGCTTCGAATACACGCGCAAGAATGGCGGAAAATCGTTTTTCACCCAAGATGAGATCTTCCATCTCTACGGCCTGACGCTGAACGGGTATTCTGGCGTGACTCCGATTACATATGCGCGCGAGACGATCGGCCTGGCGCTTGCCCAAGAGAACTACGGCGCAAGTCAATTCAAGAACGGGATGCGCGCCAGTGGAGTGCTGACTCATCCACAGAAGCTCGGCGAGGAGTCACGCAAGAACATCAAAGCATCGCTCGACGAGTACCGAGCTGGCGGTGAGAGCGAAGGGAAATTCCTTCTTCTCGAAGAGGGGATGACGCAAAGCCAGCTTAAGATGACTGCGCAGGACACGCAGTGGGTCGAAAGCCGCAAGCTGTCGGTACGAGACATAGCGATGTTCTTCGGCGTGCCGCCGTCGATGATCGGTGATAATTCCGGCTCTGACTCAAACTGGGGCACTGGGCTTGAGCAGAAGGCCAACGGGTTTGTCACCTTCACGCTGGAAGACTATCTGACGATGTTCGAGGAGGGGATCACCATCGATCTCAACTCCGACCCGGCTATCTACGCCAAGTACAACCGTGCCGCTCTCGTCAAGGGCGACATCAAAGCTCGCTGGGATGCCTATGTGAAGGGGCTTCAGTGGGGCGTGTACTCGCCGAATGAAGTGCGTGCTCTGGAAGATCAGAACCCGCGCAAAGGCGGGGACATCTATTACCCGCCGCCGAACACTGCTGGTGGCAGCAATCCGGACAGCGAGACAGGGGAAGCGGGCAATGACGATCCGAAAACTGCCTGAGGCAAAGACGTTCGCGCGCCCGCAGAACTTTCAGTGGGATTCGCCTTCCGATGTTCTCGCGAAGTGGTCGGAAAAGCCGTTGGCTGCAGAGTCGGACGATGCCAACACGATCTCGATCTATGACGTGATCGGCGAAGATTTCTGGACCGGCGGGGGTTTCACAGCGAAGCGCATGTCTGCAGCGCTGCGTTCGATCGGCAAGCACGATGTCACAGTGAAGGTTAATTCGCCTGGCGGCGATATGTTCGAAGGCATCGCGATCTACAATCTGCTGCGCGAGCATCCAGCCAAGGTAACCATTGATGTTATGGGATGGGCTGCATCCGCTGCATCCATTATCGCGATGGCTGGCGACGATATCCGCATGGGCCTCGGCACCTTCATGATGGTGCACAATGCTTGGGGCATGGTCGTTGGAAACCGCCACGACATGGCAGAGGCATCCACCCTGTTCGAAGGCTTCGATAGCGCTATCGCCGATATCTACCAAGCCCGCACCGGTCTGGATCGCAAGGCAATCCAAAAACTGATGGATGCCGAGACCTTCATGGGGCCGTCCGAAGCTGTCGAGAAGGGTTTCGCCGACTCTGTCAATGAGGGGCTCACGGCGTCCGAAGGCGATGCCAAGAACCTTGACCAGCGCCTGATGGCTCGCCGGCAGACCGAAGCCGCGCTCGCCAAGGCCGGCTATCCCCGTTCCATGCGCAGTGAAATGCTTGCGCAGATCACCAATTCGGCCGCGCGTGATGCAGGCCAGTCCACCGCCGCGCGTGATGCAGGCGCTTTTGCAGCTTCCGCCCGGGAGCTGATCAACCTCATCAAATCATAGGATTCAGTCATGCAGAATATCATCCCGACGGGCCTCGTGCCCGGAGCGGCGGCATTGGCCGCGCCTTCGTCTACCCGCGCCCGTGGTCTCGTTGGTTTCGGCGCGCGCGCAGACGCCTCCGATGCCACCAAGATCCTCAACGAGCTCAAAAGTACCTTTGAGGCCTTCAAGGCGGAGCGTGACAAGGAAATCGCTGACCTGAAGAAGGGGCTGGGCGATGTGGTGCAGACCGAAAAGGTTGACCGCATCAATGCCGAGATCACCAAACTTCAGACATCTCTCGACGAGGTGAATTCGGTTCTGGCAGCTCTCCGCGTCGGCGGCGGCGGCGGTTCTGGCCTCACCACGGAGCAGAAGGCACACAAGGATGCCTTCAATCAGTTCTTCCGCAAGGGTGTCGACAACGGTCTCGTTGACCTGGAAGTGAAGGCTGGTCTGCGTTCGACGTCCGATCCGGACGGCGGTGCTCTTGTTCCTGAAGAGCAGGCAACCACGATCGAGGAGCTTGCGCGAACCGCGTCGGTTATGCGGCAACTCGCGTCGGTCATTACGATCTCGACGGGCACCTACAAGAAACTCGTGAACTTGGGTGGCGCCGGCTATGGTTGGGTCGGCGAGACGCAGGCGCGTCCCGAAACGTCAACGCCGACGCTCGCTGAACTCGCTTTCAACGTTATGGAAATCTATGCCAACCCGGCGGCGACCCAGACGTTGCTCGATGATGCGCGTGTCGACATCGCGGCCTGGCTCGGCAATGAGGTCGCGCAGACCTTCGCTGATCAGGAAGGGGCTGCCTTTGTCGCCGGTGACGGCGTGCTCAAGCCGCGCGGGATTCTTGGCTATGACATTGTCGCCAACGGATCCTATGCGTGGGGCAAGCTCGGTTATGTGCCGACCGGTGTTGCGGCAGCACTCTCCGACGCTTCCAACAACGGAACCGATGCGCTGATCGATCTGTATTATTCTCTGAAGTCGACCTATCGCAACGGCGCGTCCTGGCTCATGTCCGACGCTGTGATGGGTACTGTCCGCAAGTTCAAGGATGGTGACGACAACTACATCTGGGCTCCTCCGACCTCTGCGGCCGAAATGGCCACAGTGCTCGGCAAGCCGGTCTACAATGACGACAACATGCAGGCTGTAGGTGCGGGCAATTACCCCATCGCTTTCGGCAACTTCGCGCGTGGCTATCTGATTGTCGATCGTTTTGGCATCCGCGTTCTGCGTGATCCGTACACGAACAAGCCATGGGTGCATTTCTACACCACGAAGCGCGTCGGTGGCGGCGTGCAGAACTTCGAGGCCATCAAGCTTCTGAAGGTCGCGACGAGCTAGCGCGCAACCATGGCGCGCGGCCACGCTGCGCGCCTCCTCTCATTTCACAATGCGCCCGATGGCGCTGGAGAAGTCTCATGAAAGACCTGATGAATAGCATTCATTGCGTCCCGTTGATCGTTCCGGTCGCGGCGCGCACCGATAACACCGCAATTGTCTCTGCGATCATTGATCGCAAGGGCTACGAGTCCTTGGCTCTTGTGATTGTTACTGGAACGAACACCGATGCGAACGCTACGTTCTCGGTGCTGGTTGAAGATGGCAACGCATCAAACCTTTCGGACAACGCGGCCGTGCCGGATTCCGAACTCAATGGCACGGAAGCGTTGGCTGGCTTTACTGCCGCCGATGATGACAACAAGTGCCGGAAGATCGGTTATGTCGGCAACAAGCGTTACGTCCGGGTTACGGTGACGCCCAGCGGGAATGATTCTGGCAATATCTTCCTCGCCGGCGTCGCGATCCTCGGCAATCCGGATATCTGGCCGACCGCCAATCCACCGGCGTAAGCCTCGTCTGATTGACACCGGCGGCCCTATCTCGGGGCCGCCATTATGCCGAGGCCACGCATGTATCGCCCCGTCCTGGTAACTCCGCCAGCGCTCAAGCCGATCACCCTTGCTGAGGCGAAGGCGTGGCTGGACATCCCGTACACCAACAAGGACGCGGTGATCACTGGTCTTATCGCTGCTGCAACAGCGCATCTCGATGGATGGACTGGGATACTTGGACGGTGTCTTTGCGAGCAGACCTGGCGGCAAGATTTCGACCGGCTTAACCGCTGCCTGCGTCTTCCGCTCGCTCCGGTGATTTCGATCACCAGCGTGAAATACGATGACGCTGATGGCGTCGAGCAGACCGTGTCATCCGGTGACTATGAATTACTCAATGACGATCTCGGTCCGTACGTCCGCTTCAAGGATGCATACTCTTTCCCGCAGGTCCATGATGAGCGGCCGGCGGTGAGGGTCACTTACTTGGCCGGATATCCGAACACCGGTTCGGAGCCGGATGTCACATCGACCGTGCCGGACGACATCAAGCACGCCATCGCGCTGCTGGTCAGGCACTGGTTCGATAATCCTACGGCCGTGGTCGTTGGCGTCACCGCACAATCGGTGCCTCATGCTGTCGACGCGCTTTTGGCGCCACATCGCAGGATCCGGTTCTGATGCAGCGCAGGTACGATCGGATCGTGACGGTGCAGCGCGCCACCATCACGCAGTCGCCTTCGGGAGAAGAGATTCAGGCCTGGGCGGATATCGCCTTTCAGATCCCGGCCGGCCAGGCGCCGACGCCCGGTGCCGAGCGATTTACCAACGCACAGGAAGTTGCCGAGCAGGAAGTGACTTTTACGGTGCGGTTTCTTTCGATCCCCGATGAATATCGGCCGCTGACACCAAAGGACCGCGTGATTTATCCGGCTGAGGATGTCGGCGCGAATACGCAGAATCCGGCTGCCGGCCGGGTCTACGATGTCCTGGGATCAGAAGAGGTTGGCCGTCAGGTCGATCTTCGCATCCGCTGTTCGCGCCGGACGGACGTATAATGGCGCTGAAAGACATCCGGCCCGCGTTACGCGCCTTTCTGCTTGGCGATGCCGGCTTGTCCGCCGCCGTTGGCGCTGGCCGGATCTATCCCGACGAATTGCCGCAAGGCGTCACCGGCGACAGCGTGGTCTACAGCGAGATCAGCGCCATCGGCGATCACCATAATGAGGGGCCGTCCGGCCTTGCGCAGCCGCGATACCAGTTCTCCTGCTGGTCGAAGACGAAAGATGGGGCTTACGCCCTCAGCCTTCTCTTGCAGGGGCGGCTCGACGGCTATCGCGGCGTTATGGGCGCCGGTGCCGCGGCCGTCACCGTGCAGGGCGTATTCCTCGATAATTCGCGGACAGTGCGGGATGACGCAGCGAAGCTGTTCGGCCGGCAGCAGGACTATTTCATCTTTTACGAGGAGCGGTAGTGGCCAGATCCCGGCAAATGCTCGGGCTGGAAGGATTGAAGGACCTTGATCGGGCGCTCTCCGAATTGTCGAAGGCGACCGCACGAAACGTGCTGCTGCGGACTTTGAAGGAAGAGGGGCGGCCAATTGCGGATGCCGGCGAAGCAAATGCGCCGAAGCTGACTGGTGAACTCGCGCAATCTTATGCCGTCGGGACGAAGCTGACTCGCCGGCAGAAAAAGGCATCCAAAAAGGAATCGATGGTCGAAGTCTATATCGGCCCGACGCCTCACCCGAAATCGGTGCAGACGGAATTTGGCAACGCGCATCAGGCGCCTGAACCGCATTTGCGGCCGGCCTGGGACTCGAACGTGGGCCGCGTGTTTGATGGCATCAAGAAAGCGCTGGCCGAACAGATTGAAAAAGCGCGGGCACGGCTTGCCCGCAAGGCTGCCCGCGAGGCGGCAAAGCTCAAGCAGGGTTGATCGCTTCCCCCGGTCCCGCAGGGGTGCTTCGCGGGCTTTCATTCAATCGACAATCTGAAGGAGAGTCGCGATGGCTCAAACTGAAGCCGAAATTGGCTATGGCGTATTGCTCAAGATGCTCACAGGCACCGGTCCGGATGTCTATACAACGCTCGGTCGTCAGCGAGACGTCACGCCGCCCGATGGGTTCTCTGTCGACATTGTCGACGCGACCCACAATGAAAGTCCCGATGTCGAGGAAGAGGTCATCCCCGGCATTGTTCGGACGAAGAGCATCACCCTCGAAATCGAGTACAAGCCGAACAATGCCGCGGTGCAGCTCATTCAAGCTGCCAAGCGGGTGAAGAAGACGTTCCGGTCGGTCTGGCCTGATGGCCGCTACATCCAGTGGGTCGGTTATATCGAGGATTTCGAAACCGAGGCGCCGACCGAGGAAAAGCAGATCGCGACTCTTTCTATCAAGCGCAGCGGTCCGGCGACAACCAATGCGGCTTCTGCACCGACAAACAGCGTTCTGCCAGCGATCTCCGGTACCTTGGAAGTTGATGCGGTCCTCACCGCGTATCCTGGCGTTTGGGCCAATGAGCCGACCGCTTTCACTTATCAGTGGAAGAACGCCGGTGTGAACATCGGCGGTGCCACCTCAAAGACCTACACGGTTGTTGCCGGCGATGCAGGCGATTCCATCACAGTTGCGGTTACCGGCACGAATTCCGCTGGTAGCGCGACCGCAACCAGCGCTGCTGTCGTGATCGCGTCCTGACGGGTGTCCAATGGCGAATGCTGTGAAGGGTGAAGTTCAGTTTGAGGCGGAGGGGGTGACGTACACCATCCGCTTCACCGTCGATGCGATCGTGCAGCTCGAGGAAAAAACCGGTCGCACGTTCCCCGTGCTTGCCGCCGAAATGTCTGATCCGCTGAAAGTGAGTATGTCGCTTTTACGGCTGATCTTCTGGGCAGCGCTGCAAGACCGGCATCCCGATTTGGATGTGAAGCGTGCGGGTGAACTGATTGTTCCGGCCGGCGGCATGACGAGCGCGCTTGCGCTCGTTGGGTTGGCGCTGGAGCGTGCCTTTCCGGAGGGGCGATCCGGCGGCCGCCCTCCGAAGCCGGGTCAGAAACGGACTGGCCCGGCGTCCTGACGGATTGGATCGCCGCCGGATTCAATGAAGACGATTTCTGGCGCAAGACTCCGCGGCAGATCGCGTTGGGTTTCGAGGGCAAGTCGATGCAGTTTCGGCGTGAGCACAACGACCGGGCCTGGCTCGCGTGGCATTCCGCGTACCTGTCGCTGTTTCCCCCGAAGAAATTTCCGAAAATGGAAAAGCTGATGCAGCGCGACGTTCGACAGAGGCGTCGCGAGCAAACCCCTGATGACATGTGGGCAATCATGTCCAGCATGACGCAGCACTGACGGTACGGTTAGATGGCCGGAAACGCAGTAATCGGTGCATTGCGAGTCGTGTTGGGTGCGGATACGGCCGCGCTCGACAAGGGCTTGAAGGACGCCCAAGGCAGTCTGTCGCGCTTCGCGGGCTCGATGAAGAGTGTCGGTCTCGTGATGGCTGGCGCCTTTGCTGGCGTTGCTGGTGGGGTCGCCGCTGCCGTTAAGTCCTCTCTGAATGAGGCCGACAAGCTCGGCAAAATTGCACAATCAGTTGGCGTTCCAGTCAAGGAATTATCGAAGCTTAAATACGCCGCTGATCTGTCGGACATATCTCTCGAAAGTCTCAGCACCTCGATGGTGCGGCTTTCCAAGAGTATGTCGGAGGTTGCTGGCGGGGCAAAAGGGCCGGCGTCAGAAGCCTTTCGGGCGCTTGGAATATCGGTTCGCAATACTGACGGGACGATGAAAACGTCCAGTCAGATCATGAGCGAGGTGGCAGACAAGTTCGCTGGGTATAGCGACGGGGCAAACAAGACGGCTCTAGCGGTCGCGCTTTTTGGGCGCGCCGGTGCGGCAATGATCCCAATGCTCAACGGGGGCTCGGCCGCGCTCGAGGAGGCAAAGCGAGAGGCTGAAGAACTTGGCCTCGTCATTGACAGCAAGACCTCAAAAGCTGCTGAAGAGTTCAACGATAATCTGACGCGACTTGGTAAGGTTGGGGCCGGCGTAACCACGCAATTCGCGGCGCATCTTGCTCCCTCGCTCGCGCAAGTCTCTACCGAGATGGTGAAGGTCGCCAAGGATGCGCAGTTCCTGAACCAGGCTTCGGTCGGACTGGAGATCGGAACCAAGGCATTGGCGTCGACGGTGCTCGTCGCGGTATATGCCTACAAGCAATTCGCGACCGTTATTGGCACGGCCGTCGAGGCTGCCCTGAAGATCGGAAATTCAGATTTCAGCGGTGCGCTGGAGACCATCAAGACAGGCATCGACGCCGTCAGGACCACGGCGGTGGAGACGGTTGATTCATTCCGGGCGCTTTGGTCGCCTCCGGACACGACCGGAATCGTTGCCGGTTTCGACGCCTACATCGGCAAGGCTAAAGAAGCTCATGCCGTGACGATGGCCTTCTTGGAAGGGCAGAAAAAAGACGCGCCTGCGATCGGCACAGGTTCGAAAGATGCGCTGCAATCGTTCCTTGATGGCCAGCAGAAGGCGATTGCATCTCGCAATGCCGAGGCCGCTGCCGTTGGCTTGGCGGCCGGGGAAATGGAAAAGCTCAAGGTCCAGCAGCAGGCCGAGCTCATCGCCAAGCAGAATAACATCACTCTGACAGACGCGCTGAATGCCAAGATTGCCGCAACTGGCGAAGCCGCTGCTGCCGCTGCGCTGCGACTTCAGGGCGCAAATCTGACCGAGGAAATGCTGATGCCGTGGGAATCGTTCAATCAGAAACTCGATCGAAATAGGCAGCTTTTCGAAGCTGGCGCGATCAGTGCAGAGACTTACGCTCGCGCCAATAAGAAGGTGGCGGAAGACGCCAACGCAGATTGGGCCGCTGCTGGCCAATCGATTTCTGGCAGTTTTCAGCAAATTGGAAATTCCTTCGCGAAGGAAAGCAAGTCGATGGCGATGGTAGCAAAAGTCGCCGGTGTCATTCAGTCGACGATCTCGATGTTCACTGGCGCGGCCAAAGCTTTGGAATTGCCATTTCCCGCAAACCTCGCGGCTATGGCACAAGTGCTCGCAACCGGTGCCGGCATCGTAGCTTCGATCAAATCGACAAAGACGACGGGTTTCAAAACTGGTGGATCATTCACGGTGCCGGGCTCTGGAGGTCAGGACAGCAAGCGTGTGGCTCTCGATCTTACGCCTGGTGAGCAAGTCGACATCTGGCGGCCCGGCGAGGGCGGCCGGGATCCGCGCGGTGGCTCCAACGGCGGCGTTATGGAGGTCACGGTCAATCTCGTCGGCGAGGTGTTCAACAAAGAGACCTATCGCAAGATGATCGACGGTCTCAACGAAATGTCGGCCGACGGATATCGGCTCAAGGTCGCATAGCGCCCGCGCATGATCGTCATTTCATCCTCGCTGGTTCTCAGCGAAAGCGATCTCACGCCCGATCACCCGATCGTCGGCTATCGGAATATCGTGACGGTCGATAACACCGTCGCTGACAGCGAGAACCCGCTGTATCCGGTTACGAACCTCGCGAATCCGCCGACGCATCTGCGCTGGCAGGCCGCTGCGGCGGTCCTGCAGTATATCACCATCACCACGGACTCCGCCGATCCCATCGATTATGTCGGGATCGCGCGCCACAACTTCGGTAGCGGTGAAATCGCGGTCTCGATCGAAGTTGATGACGGAAGCGGTTATGTCGAGGTGATCCCACCCGTCATCCCAGGCGATGATAGCCCGTTGTTGTTTCGCTTCACCGCCGGGTCCTTCGTCAGTGTCCGGATCAAGCTCGCTGCCGGCGCGGCCGTTCCGCGCGCTTCGGTATTGCATGTTGGCAAGCTTTTGGTCCTGCCGAGCAAGATATGGCAGGACCATACGCCGATCCCATTCGGGCGCCGCCAGACGGTTGTCAATGGCCGAAGCACGTCTGGCGAGTTTCTTGGCTCAATCCTTCTCGGCGCATGGAATGAGGGGCGCATCAAGGAAACGCTGATCGATCCGGATGTTTATCGCGAGGATGTCGACGCGTTCATGGCGGCCGCCGTTTACGGAAGGGTGGCGTTCTTTTTCGGTTGGCGGCCGGAAATGTATCCGGACGAAATTGGCTATTGCTGGGCAACAAACGATGCGCAGCCAAAGAACGCGACCGGCCACGGCCTGACCGAATTCGATATGCAGATTGAAGGGGTCGTGTAGGTGGCTGGCAAGCTCACCTATGTCGAGATCGATATCGACCGTTGCGCCCTTTCATACGGGGTCGCGCCGTGCGTTGCATCGATCCCTGAGACAGGCGACCGCAAGTGTTTCAACAGCATCGGGTCCTGTCAGGATCGAGCCAATTTCGATGATGAAGGCGTTACCATTCGGTTTGCGATCAATGCGGGCTACCTTCCGGCCGACATTGAATGCATCCCCTGCATCAAATCGGAGAGCGATATCGAGTTTACGCCGTGCATCGTCTCGCTCGGCGTCGACCTTGGCCAACGTGCCTCGCTCAAAATCAGGATGCTCGATCATCCGGACTCGGACACTGGTCCGGCCGGGGACAAGTATCTCTCAGAGCGCCCCTACAACCCGTTCAAGCAGGGGACCTATTTCGGCAAGTTCCGCGCCCGCCATCCCTACCTGCGTGGCCGCAATCTGCGGCTGATCCGCGGTGAGGTGGGGCAGGCGCTTGGAGACATGGAAACGCGGCACTTCATCATCGATTCATTCGATGGGCCGCTGCCGGACGGGACGTTTTCGATCATTGCCAAGGATGTCCTGAAGCTTGCCGACGGCGATCGCGCCCAGGCGCCGCGGGTGTCGAATGGCTTTCTCACGGCGGCTATCAGCAATAGCGATCTTGCCTTCACGCTATCGCCGGCTGGTATAGGTAATGCTGAATATCCTTCCTCGGGATATGGAGCGATCGGCGGAAAGGAAATCGTTGCCTTCACGCGGTCCGGCAACAGCGTCACGATCACGGGCCGGGCACAATTCGGGACGACGGCTGTTGCGCATGATGCGCAGGATCGTTTTCAGTTGGTCCTGCGATATGACGCAGTCGATCCTGCGAACATCGTCAAGGATCTTCTTCAGAACTATGCGGATGTCCCGTCGGGCTATATTCCGATTGCTGACTGGCTGGATGAGACCGGGAATTTCTTTAACCGGCTGTTCACTGCGGTCATTCCGGAGCCAACGGACGTCAGCAAGTTGCTTTCGGAAATCATCGAGCAGGCAGCATTGGCCGTCTGGTGGGATGACCGTCAGCAAAAGATCAGGCTTCAGGTGTTGCGCAGCATCGCAACGGATGCGTCCAGGTTCTCTGAGGTCAACACGCTCAAGGATTCGATTCAGTCGAAAGAGCAGCCAGACAAGCGCGTCTCAGAGGTCATCACCTATTTCGGCCAGAATAATCCGTTGCGACCTGTCGATGACGCTGACAACTTTCGCTCCATCGAAACGGTCAAGGATGATCAGTCCGCAGCGGATTATGGCTCGCCAGCGATCAAGAAAATCTTCTCCAGATGGATGCCGCCGTTCGGCAGGACGGTTGCTACACGCAATGGCCAGATCATTCTTGGACGCTACAAGAATCCGCCGCGGCGTCTGAACTTCGATGTGTTTCGCGACGGCATCGCTCTGCCAGCACTCGGGCAGGGCGCGCGCGTCGTCGATTGGTTTATCCAGGATGACACCGGTGCTCCTGCCGATGTGCCAATCCAGATCACGCGCATCAATCCGATGTCGGATCGGTTCAAGGTCGAAGGCGAGGAGATGATCTTCGTCGTTCCGGACGACATTGATGACCGCACCATCATCATCGACGCCGATACGCTGAATATCAATCTGCGGACCGTCTACCAGAACATCTATGGCACACCTGAATCGGGCGAAGAGGTCAAATGCATCGTTCAGTCCGGGGTGATCGTCGGCTCCTCCTCCATTTCTACTCCCGCATTTGAAGTCGGTTCTTGGCCGTCAGGCGTCACGATCAATCTTCGTGTCGATGGCCGGATACAAGGCCGCGCCGGTAATGGTGGCCGTGGTGCCGGGTTCAACTTCACGGGGGGGTTCACGATCATCCCCGGCACGGATGGTCAGGCTGGTGGCGCGGCACTTTACAGTCGCTATGCCATCAACTTGAGCGGAGCGGGCCAGGTTTGGGGTGGTGGCGGCGGTGGCGGCGGCGGCGGTATGACATCCGGAACGGCAGCCGGCGGCGGCGGCGGCGGTCAGGGCCGCAACGGTGGCGCCGGCGGCAAGGGTGGCGACGCCCCCGGTAACGATGGAAGGGACGGCGCAGCCGGCGGCAGCGAATCCGCTGGTGCTGGCGGCAACGACGGAAACAACGCCTCGCCAGGTAAGGGCGGCAATGGCGGCGCGGCGGGGCAGGCCGGACAGAATGGATCCGGAGATGCCGCCCCGGGCGCATCTGGATCATGGCGTGTTGGTGGTGCGGCGGGCCGCGCCATTGATGGGGACTCCTTTATCACGGAAACCGGATCCCTCGACGTTCGAGGGCCAAGAGTAAACTAACCGACGCGAGAGCGGGCTGACATGCCGTCATCGCGTGTTCGGTAACGAGTTTTCCCAATTTTCCTGAAATAGATGGGTTGAACGAATGCCATACTCTCGTTGGCAGGCCACGATCGTGCGCGCGAATGGCGATGTCGTGCCGAATGCGCAAATCAATGTTTATCGTGAGCAGGGTGGCGCGCGCCAGGCGTTGAAGGCTGATTACGACGGTCTGGCCAACAAAAGCAATCCGTTCACTGCGGACAGCAGCGGCTACGCATTTTTCCATGCGCCGGCTGGGCGGTATCGCATCGTTGCAACAGCAGATGGTTTTTCGCAAGAGTGGCGTCAAGTGCCGCTCGGCACGGCGGCGGCCTTCGACATCGATGATCTTTCTGGCGATCTCTATCTAACAGAAACGGTATTTTACAATGTTCAAGTCGACACGATTTCTGATCGGGCTGCTTATGATGAGGAAGAGGAGGGCTTCGTTGTTTTAGTTTCCGATACCGGCGATGGCCGGGCTGCCCTCTTTACAATGACTGCGGATCCTGGCGTCTGGTCGGATCCCGCATATCTGACGGTGAGCGGGGCAGGTATCGCAGACACAAAAGCCGCCGCCGCCACCGCCAACATTGGACCCGCAAAACGCATCACGACGCTTGGATACAACTCGCCGGGGGACGGGGGCGGCGCGGAGTACGATCTGGTTGCCACACAGCCTGATCACGACGGTTACGTTCTCAATGGCTCGCAATATTTTGCGATTACCAAGCTGACGGCGAAGGCTTCACAGTTCGGCGCCTTTTCAAGTGATACCGAGGTTAGTCACGCGCAATTGCAGGCTGCCCTCGATTGGGCCCATGCTGTCGGCGGATGTTTGATATTTGATGACAATGGCCCGTATCAGCTTGGTGCCGGATTGGCCAAAGGCAACATTACGAATGAGTTCGTGCTGGAATGGCGCCCTGGCGCCGAGCTGGTTTTAAAGCAGGGCGAGGACGTTGGAGATGCTGTCTTCGATATCCGCGGCCCGACTGGAGACCCTCAAGGAAAGGTGACTTTCAACGCTCCAAAGATAGATTGCCAGTACGGCGTCACGGCTTCGGGTGACAGCGGCGCGTCTGCTATTGCGGCTTGGTATCTTGACCACCTGATAGTCAACGAGCCTGATATGTATGGAGGGGCGACCGCCGACAACGCAAACTCTGACAGTGGTGTTGCAGCAATTGGGTTTAACTTATTAGAGGTGTCCGGCGGAATTATTAGGGGGTTTGGCGATAAGGCCTGCTATTTATCGGGCAACCCCGTGTATGGCCTCCGTGGCAGCGCCATTGTGCGCGGCCTGAAGGCCATCAATTGCCAGTACGGGGTTGGTGGTCATCGCGAAATGGAGCTTTTACAAGTCATAGGATGCAACATTGAGGATTGCATCTCGGGAGTTCACACTGGATGGACGAACGCTGCGCCGCAGATGGCTCCAGCGCGGCGGGCAGAGATAATAGGCAATAGTTTCCGCAACAATCTTCAATGTGTTGATTTGCGTGGCATTACGCGACCCGTCGTAAATGACAATTTGTTCCTTGATTGGGGCTACCATCCCACAACCGGTCTCAAGCTCACATCCGTAAAGGCACTCTCTTTTGTAGGCGCTCGCGGAGCGACAGTTAACGGCAACACGTTTGAAATGCGAGATCGTGCCAACGTCGATCAAATCGCAATCCACAGTCGCAATGAAACGCAGGACGCGACGCTATATACCGGCGGTAATCACTCTGCAAACGACAACGTATTTCGCAATGTTTTCCGAGCTGTGTTGGAAGAAGAAAATCTAGGCGTCAAGCCTGATCCATCGCTCTATCTCGGTTGCGTAATGAGGGATGTTACTTCGATCTGCTCAAGCTCGCAGAATGCATCGTCAATTATCGAATATACTGATTTTGCGACCGGCGTTCGCAAGCGGCGCGTTGGCCCCACATCTGAATCAGCGCAATCCGTCATTCAGTCTGGCGTCACAGTAACTCATACAGGCACGACCTCTGAAACGGTCCTGATCACAGTCCCAATTCCGGCGGGGGCGCTTGGCCCAAATGGCGGCATCCGAATCATGGGGATGTTCGCGAACAACAATAGCGCCGGTTCAAAGACGCATCGAATACGATGGGGCGCTGCTGGTGCCGGAGCGTCCGGGGTCGTGATGACCCAAGTGTCAAACACTACGAGCCTTTCGTTCAAGGCGATGGCTGATGTATTCAATAAAAACGCCGTCAATGTCCAAGACGTCTCAATCAATCAAACCACTGGCGGCTGGGGCCCGGGGGCCGGGGCCTTTGGCTCTGGAACCGTTAATACTAATTTGGCGTCAGAGATTGTGTTTACGGTCCAACTGTCTGACGGTGCAGACAACGCTTCAGTAAGAGCTTATCGTGTTGAGGTCTTCTATGGATCCTAACCAAATCGGTCTATTCGGTCGATAAAAATCATCTGGCTTCATTTTGCACTCGGTCCGCCATCAACCGAAGTTGGCAGCCGCAACAGTCGCTTGAGCGCGCTGCTGAGCGGCTTGGAGGCGCTATAGGGTGGGATGATCAGGCTTATGGTGCTGTCCGATTCCCTCAACTCGAATGGCACGGTGATCTCTTGGTTTGTGTCCTTGGCAAACAATTGAGCCTTGCCGTAAGTTCTGACGCCGAGCGTAAAAGTACCAGACGCTTCAAGTTCGCGCGGAGATGTTTTTGTGTCGTCGATTTCCACGGACCAGAGGACTTTTCTGCCGCTACGGTTTGAAATTTCGATGTGTCTCCATGGCTTCGCTGGCGCCGCACTGACGAAGGTAGAGTGGCGCTTTTGAAGCTCCCTCACCAGGGATCCGATCGAGGTTTCGTAGGCATCGATTATTTTATCGTCGTCCTCAATCGTGCGTGTTTTGATCGTTGTCGCTGGGGCGGCGGGCCGAAGAGTTTCGACGATCTTTTTTCGCCCAGAGGCCCGGAAAATATCTCGCCCGAACTGAGAAATGAGACCGATCGTTGCAAGACCCAGCAGGCCAATCATCTTTAGCGAAGTCGTCGATTTTCTCTGCGAGATTCTCGACATAGCGTCGTCTGTTTTTACAACGTCTGGAAACGCTTCGACGGCGATGCGCATCCACGGCTCGAGAAGGTCTAGAAGTTGGAGCTTGGCGTTGGTGACAAAGGGGTGCCCGCCATTCGGAAAAACAGGAAGATATTCGTAAGGCGCGATCCGTTCGGCCTTTGGCCCGCGCCATCCTATTTGCCTCAAGGCATCGGGGAGCCGCTCGGTCCATGATTGTTGAGCAAATGGTATCGTCTGGAGTTTCGCGTCGTCGGAAGCGGTGAGAGCGAAGTGGATCACTTCCGCATCGACCAGATGATGGGGCATCCTGAGTGCCAACGAAATGAGATCGAAGTCTAATAGCGGGTGCATCTCGTTCGAAACGCATGTGTTTGTATTCGATGTGACACTCACCCATCCATGAGTTCTCACGAACCACATGAACGCCAACGGCAGCTTGTCTTCGGAAACACCTAACGACTGCAGATGTCGCATTGATCTGCTAAAGCAGACCCTCGCTTCGTCCAAAGCATTGTGGGTCAGAACGTTTGATGGATCAGGGGTGTAGTGCTCGACCATGGCTGCCGCGACGCCGGCGCTGCCAACCTTTAGCCCATTGAAGAATGTGCCTCTTAAGCCGTTCTGGTGCCCTCCGATCGCGACGCGTTTGTTGACCACAATGCGCATGGTGTCGAACAGAGAGAGCATTCCTTCGCTCGCCTCGATTGTGTTGGCGATCAGCGATGGGAGATTGAGGGTTTGATGAGCGAGGGTTGGTCGCCGCAATTGATGTCCAGCGAACTTGGCGGATTGGCAGATATCTTGAGCTGAAAGCACTTCTGGAGAATAAAGCTCGCCGCTCGTATATGCGGTGGCGCGATCATCAAGCCGGCCAGATTTTCTTGCCATCTCGAATATTGCGCGGCTGTCCTTTCCGCCGCTGAGGGAGAATTCGAGTGCCGCATCTGGCAACGTTTCGAAGTCTCTGATGTGATTGGAGCGCGCGGTCATCAAAAGATCGAGGACTTGGTCAGTCGTAACTGGATTGACCATGTCCGATATAGCGGGGCGCGTGACGTGGAAGCCGCCCTTGCTGACGTGTACTGATTGACCTGGCATGAGACGGTTGACGTCTTGGTAGGTCGTGAACTCGGCAGGCAAATATCCTCGGCCAGCCAGCCACGCCACTGCGCGCTGATCGATCTTGGGATCGGGGCCGATAGAGAACAGCAGTGATATCCTGTTCGAAATCAGGATGCCGCTTTCGATCTCTCTCCAATAGACCGGGAACTGGCCGCTCAGTCCGCGTGCAAACCAGACGTTGTCCGAATTAACAGAGACAAAGCTGAAACCTCCGTCGAAGGCGGCGGCTGTTTTCTTGGATGAAAAATGCGAATGAAGAGCGGTCTCGTCCGCTTGCTTATCCCCCGATCGTGGTCGACCGCAAATCTGGATTGCATGGTGAGCGGATTGCTCCAACGGCCGATCGAGCGGCGCGTCCCACGACCACGACAGGATGCCTGCCTTTTCTCTCAGCCACCTATGCGAATGCACAGGTTTTGGCGGCAAGAAGTCCAGCAAATCAGCCTGTTCGATGAGAGATGAAATTTCAGGCGTTCGACAATGAAAAGCGAGATAGCAAGTCACGATTTTTAATCCCCCACCCCGGAAACCGGTAGCATACTGGGGAGGGTGCGCCTAGGCCGCGAATGTGTGGCTTCCACCACTCACGATATACAGAGACTACAAGTTGAATACGGCAACGCGGTTTCTGGCCGAGAAAGCGCGCTCGCGTACACCACGTTAGCGGACTGCCGGCCGCTTTGACCTGACCGGCTAATCACACAATTCACAGGTGAATTGATGCTGCGATGCCTTTTCGCGGCCGCGCTCTTGTGCGTGGCCTCTCCAGTCATGGCCTTTCAAGGCCCATGGAATGTCCATGCCCAGCCCGGCGCGATCAAGGGGTATGCCAAGGCCTCGACTGGCCGCGCGTGCCTGACAGGGCAGACGAGGGCGATCCTGGACCGGCTGGAAGCCCGTATCGGCGCGGTGTCGATCATCTCGACCTGTCGGCCCGGGGCGGTGATCGCAGGCACGCGGCGCCCGTCCTTTCACCGCTACGGCATGGCGGTGGATTTCAAGACGCGACGCAAGGCTGAGGCCATCGCCTTCCTGCGATCTCAGGGCGTCTTCGTCATGACCTACTGCCGCATGGGTCACGTCCATTTCAACACCGGCCAGCGCGGCGCGTCTTTCTGCGGCCAGCGCGGTCTCAATGCATCAGCACGAAAGCGGGGGAGGCGGCGATGATCGCGCTCATCTGGATTGTTGCGACGCTGTCGGCGCAGGGGCCGATCGTGGTGCCGATTCCGGAGGTCACCACATTCGGCACCGAGGCCGAATGCGCGGCCTTCGGCGACAAGATGCGTAGCCGCACCGCAGACTTTACGCGCGGGATGCTGCATCTGGATTGGAGCATCCCGGTTCAGGTCGCATACGAATGCCGGGCCAACGGACAGCCGGCTTGAGCCACTGACAATCCACAGGAGCTATCGATGGGTTTCGAATTGAGCCCGCGCGATCGCGCGCGGCTGAACGGCGTGCATCCTGATCTCGTCCGTGTGGTCGATCGCGCGGCAGAGACGAGCGATGTCGAATTCACCGTTCTTGAAGGCGTGCGCACGACAGAGCGGCAAAAGCAGCTTGTGGCCAAGGGCGCATCGCAGACCATGAACTCGCGCCATATCAAGGCCGCCAACGGCTTCGGTCACGCGGTGGATCTTGCGCCGCTGATCAACGGTCAGGTGTCCTGGGATTGGCCGCTGTATCACAAGCTCTGCCCGATCGTGAAGGATGCCGCCGAGCAGGAAGGTGTCGCCATCGAATGGGGCGGCGACTGGAAGCAATTCAAGGATGGCCCGCACTGGCAACTGCCGTGGTCGAAATATCCCGGCAAGTCGATGGGATATGGCCTCCTGGATGCCGAGCCGCGATATCAGGATGAGCCGATCCCGGATGATTTTCCTTACCAGGTCGGCACGCCGCGCACCGCCACCAAGAGCAAGATCAACTGGTCGCTCGGCGGCATCGGTACTGCGGCCGCCGGCGCAGGCGCAGCCATCTGGAACAACACTGGAAGCGTCGCGCTGATCTGCCTGACGGTGATCTTGGTGCTCTGCATCATCATCTTCCGTGAGGAGCTCAAGGCGATTGCGCGGGAGCGGTTGGGTTGATGGTCACACTTATCGCCTCTGTCGGCGCATGGTTCGCGGCTCGCAAGGTGGCGCTGATCCTCTATGGCGTAATCGCCGTGCTCGCCGTCGGCGCCGTGTTCGGTCTCATCGAGCATGGCAAGTCCATCGCTGAAGCGAAATGCGATTCGGCTGCAAAGCAGGCGCAAATTGACGCGCTTCAGGCCGATCTCGATCTCGCCGAACTTCGCGCCAGTGCGGCTGACCGAGCTATTGCCGGCCTCCTGCGCCAGCGCGTGGAAAATGATGCTGCGATTTCGACGCTTCAGAGCGAGGTCGCGGAAGCAAAACTGCAGTCCACCGCTCCCGGAGCCAAAATCGATGCGAATGCTTTTGTTGATGATCGCTGCAATTACACCGATCGCGGGGCTCGGCGGGTGCGCGAGTGACGCGCCAAAGCGGGAGCCGCTGTCGCGCGACATAGGAGCGCCTCCGCCGTATCTGCAGCCCGTTCCGATTCCGCCAACGCGTGCCGGAGAAAGCCCCGTCGTAGACGCTCGGCGGCTCGTCGGATCGCTGCGGCAAGCCAACGGCATCATTGTCTGTGCGCGTGAAGAGTGGACCTTAACACGCGACCGGATGATGGGTGTGGAAGTCTCAGCCCCTCGCTGCGCGCAAGCGAAGTAGGAGGGGTGATGGAGCCTGCGGTTATCGGCGCAATCTCCGGCGCGATCAGCGCGTCGATTGCATTCCTTGTCTTCTGGATGAATCTGTCTGATCGGATCACCAAGGCAAACGCCTCGGCGGAATCGGCGCTTCAGGTGGCGGCTGAGGCGGAGGAGGCCATGAAGGAATGCAATGGCCGCGTCACGACATTATCAGCCAATTTCTCGCTCTATCGGGAACAGGCGGTGGAGAAGTTTGTGACACACAATGCCATCACTGAGGTCGAGAAGCGGCTCGTCGAAAGTCAGGCCAAGACCGAGCAGCGCCTGGTTGATGCGCTGGACGGGTTGAACAAGCGTTTGGACCGACTGATCGAGGCTGGCTTGCAGCGCAATAGAGTGGGGGCGCGCGACTGAACCTCCCGCTCCCTTGGACCCCCAAGTCCGGCCCGGCTGCACCCCCGCAGTCAGGCCTTTTTCGTTTTCGTGGTCCGCTGAACGGCGATTTGCGGCCATCGCGATCCCTTGTGACGTTCCTGCCCACCAGCATACCATATCTCGCCCGATTGCCGCCGGCGCCGATCGGCGGAATCATGCGTCATGTCGCTCCGCTGGTCCAAAGGCAAGATTGAACGCGAACGCATCTCGCGCCGAATGGCGGACGAGTTGCGCTTGGCGCAGCTTGCGGAGAGCGGAAAGGCTGAGGCCGAAAAGACGATCCGGCTCTGGAATGCCGGGATCGCCGGCGGCGACAAGGAACCGTTGTGGTCGCCGCTACTGCTGGCGGCGCTGCTGTCGCACCACCACTGGATGCACGTGCATTGCCCAGGGTGCAACACCGTTAAGGCGATCGATCTGCGCGTGGTGCCTCGGCCGATGACGGCGGCCTTGACCGGGATTGCCGAGAAGCTGCGCTGCGAGCGATGCTGCGGCCAGGCGGAGCCGCCGCGGATCGTCACGCTGTCAACACGGCATGATGATTAGCTGTTTGCAGACCATATCGTTGACGTCACCGATATGATCGAACCCGTGCCAGATTGGCACTAGTTGCGGTCGGCAGATTGCCCAACAACGCGGAGCACCTGCTCCGGGTCAGCAAAGGGCGAAAGAAAGGTGCCTTCGCAGCGCGGGCAGAACTGCCGTACGTATCGCTTATCGGATGGCTGCTTTGGGGTCATAACGAGAGCGTGGTCACATTTCGCGACCACCAAAGCCTCGTTAAGCCCATCAATGATCTTGTTCATGGCTACTCGCTTATCAGTGATAGTCGGTTAGATAGAGCTTCCCGCGCCACTCATAGCCGACAATGGTCTTGTTCATGTCCTCGCCGGTAAAGCGGCGGCCGAACAGCTTCGCCATCCAGACTGTCCACCGTGATGCATCCAACGTGTTGATGCCGGCACCGACCCAAGAGTAGGACAATTCAGCAAGAGGTTTTGGCGTTTTCGCCATCTCATTTCTCCGTGGTTGTCTGCTCATTACTGCCCAAGGCCGCGCGAACGTCGTCACCATAGACCGTTGCTTCGCACCCCAGTGCTTTGAGCATAGCGCCGATGCCGCTTTCCGGAGACCACTCTCGCTGTCCAGGAGGGAGGCTGTTGATTGCCGCGCCGCACCCTAAGCGCAGCGCCGCCCGCAGCCGATCGATCTCGGCGTCCCTCGCGTTGATGCCGGCTATGACGCTCTGTGGTGACGCGAAATCGATTCTCATTTCGGCTCCGTTGGTGATGTGATGACAGCGCGGTCCCCAGCATTGCGATAATAGCCAAGCGTCGGCTCGCAACCCAAGTGGTAGGGGCCGCTAGGCCATGTTCTGACGACGTAAGTGCACGGCATCACAATTTCTTGTCTGCACGATGCGCAGTAGATCGGGACCGCTGATGTTTGCTGTTTCTGCATGGCAGACTACTGAGTAACCGCGACCAATTCGTCCGGCGAAAATCCATCGACAAAATCACCGTGATCGCGAGGGGGCCAAAAGTCCGAAACGATAAGCGTGACAGCGCCGGTACGAGCGATCACGCCCATACCGGTCACGAATCCCTCCCATTGCCTCCATTCGTCGCTGTAATGGGGGCAGGTCGGGGCCATCTTTACGCGGTCACCTAACTTGAACTCGACATCCATTTGTCTCTCCTGCGTATACGGCCTGTCTGCGCTGCTCACGTTTGAGCCTCAGCCCAATCGAAAAGAAGGTCGGCGAACTCCTCGGCCGTATCAAGTTTGGGCCTGGCATCCTTGTCCTTGATGGCTTCGGCGAAGTCTTTGCCGACCGATTTCAGTTCGCCGTAGTTCAGCGCGAGGATTGATCTCGCAAGCTCTTTCGTGGTCATGATCTCTCCGTTGTTACCGACACGTTACCATTCGCATTGAACTTCTATGTTCTTGAAGCCCGCGCCAGACAGTGCGTTATGGACCGCGGCAGCCAATTCAAACGATCCCGGGTCTGCTTCTTCGACGATCACGCGAAAGGCAGTTTCGATCTGGCCTGAACCGTCAAACATCTCCACTCGTTCGACCAGAGAGCAGCCGAGATCGCCCCAGTTAATGGCGCCTTTCATATCGTGGGGGTTGAGGCTCGAAAGAAACTCATCAGCCGCCTCCATGAGTCGGTGGCAATAGTTTTGGTCTTCCGGGCTCATTCTCGCATCTCCTGGTCCGTGTTAACTGAAATTCAGCGCTTGCCTTCGGCTTCTTGAACGAACCAGCCGGCGCCAGTCCGTGAGATGCCCAAGGTCTCTCCGATCGACTTCAACGTCTTTCCGCTGTCGCGCATTTCTTTCGCGCGCCTGACCATCTGCTGGCGGATCTGAGGATCAAAGTTCCGGTTCGGATTGATCATCTCGCCCTTCCAGCTAATGCCGCGAAGGATATTGCCGACCGTTTCGCGGTGGACGCCGTATCGAGCGGCGATAGCCGTGTTGGTCATCTTGCCTTCTAGGTCGCGGATCTCGGCAACTTGTTGGTCTGTCAGCGTCGCCCGCGGCCCCTTCCGCTTCGTTGTCCCGTGCACCGCCCGGTCGAGCTGGTTCTCCGTGGCCGTTTTCCATGACAGATGGCGAGGGTTCACACAGCCGAGATAGCCGTTGCCGCAAGAGTGGGCGGCCTGGTGCGCGGGCGAGGGTGCCGGCCCATGCACCAACTCGCACATGAAACGGTGCGCCTTGTGTTGTTTGCCGAGATGGCCGAAGTGACCATAGCCGTATTCGTTCTTTGAAAAGGGCCACGGCAAGCAGACATCGCCGGCAAAATCTTTGTTCGCCAGCAGATAGGCTACCGTGGCTCCCTTGCCTTTGGTTTTAGGCTCTGTCATGCGCTGTATTTCCCTCTGGTTATCGCCGCTGCCGTGATTGCCATTCCGCCGCAGCGCCATGAAGAATTGACACGCCACCGCCATCAAAACGCATCGATCCTCCGTTGCCGTCTCGAAGACGAATGTTGTTCGGTATCCCATCCGCGTCAAACGCGGCGAATACGCCAGAGCCGATATAGACTTCGTTTGGCTTGCAGTCGCCGAACCTCGCGTGCCTCCCGAAGTGGCTCCGTTCCAGCAAGAGTAGAAAATCACGATCGGATTTTGCGCGGGCTCGCGAACTCTCCAATTCGCGACCAAGGTGATCTATTATTTCAAGTAATGTCTCGCGCGGTAGACCGTCGACCTCATGGCCACGCCAGAGAGCTTTAAGTTGTGGTTCTGCCATGTTGACCTCTCGTCACGGGACTGGATTGACGAAGCAGCGATAGAGCGCGGCCTCGGCCTTCATTGGTCGCTCGCCTGAAACCCGCTCAACCATGTCGCAGGCGGCGTCAGCCTCGTCTTCCGTCTCGAACACGATAAATGGCTGCGACAGCACCTCATGTCCGTTGCCGGCGAGGGTGGTTTTGCGGCCGATAACCCAACAAGAAGCCATTCGATTCCTCCCTTTGTCACTCGGTACGGGTGGTCTGCTCGCGCGTGTACCAGTCCACTAACTTGTTCAAGGTCGTGCGCGGCACCCTGATCTGCGCAACCGGAGCTTCACCAACCGCCTGGTGGGTGATCGTGACGTGATCGCCGGAATGCAAGATCCAGTAATCGCCGACACTGAGGTTGTCTCGCTTCAGCTTCATAAGGTCGTTGTCGCTCTTTGCGTCTCTTGGTCTCACCGAAATCTCCCCAAATTTGTGCCTAACAGTCTCGTAATTAACTGACTGCAGCGAAGAGACCGGCCTCGCGCTCAATGCGCCGGCGTGCCATCGCCACGTTTTTCGGATTGAGTTCGATTAGGATTGCGTCGCGTCCTAGACGGTCGGCAACTAAGCCGGTTGTTCCGGCGCCGCCGAAAGGATCAAGAACCGTTCCGCCCTCTGGGCACCCCGCGAGAATGCAGCGGCGCGCGATCTCGTCCGGCATCACCGCGTAGTGCGCTTCCTTGTATTGCGCCGGCGCGACGAACCAGACATTGCGCATCATGGCCGGGCGGGATTGCTGCTCCGCCACCGACATTGCGTCCCAGCGATCATTGAAGCCATTGTGCCTGCGGCTATGACCACGCTGCTTATCTGACCGTCGTTCTTTCGGCGGCACGTTCTCGCCAAGCGAGTGGCGCCCCTGCGCCGCGCCGGTGAGTCCGCCCACCGCTTTCATGGCTCCGTTCGTCTTCCCGCCGCCGTTTGCTCTGTGGCTGCCCGCCTGTGCCTGCACATCCTGCGCAGTTCGGATCAGGGTGGATTCGCGAGGAGGGGTTTTGATCGCGTCGAAGTCGCTCCAATACGTCCGTGACTTGGACATTTGGAACACCATTTCATAAGACGACGTGCAGCGATCATCCTGACTGCCAGGCATTCCATTGGGCTTTGCCCAGACGATCGCGTCTCTAAGATACCAGCCATCCGCTTGAAGTGCGAAGGCCACGCGCCACGGGACACCGATCAGGTCTTTGGGCTTGAAGCCGTAGTGCCTGTCATCGCCAGCGGATATCGAGGCGGCGGCTTCTCGAGCAGTTCCGCCGATGACCGTGAGCGATCCGGCGTTGGTCCGTTGTTTCTGATGGGGGCTGTCGGCCGGATTCCCGCCGCGCCCGCTGCCGGCGTAGCTGTCGCCCAGGTTGAGCCAAAGCGTGCCGTCATCCCGGAGCACTCGCCGCGCCTCCCGGAAGAGGGAGGTCATTTCGCAGACGAAGGCCTCAGGCGTGGGTTCAAGACCTATCTGCCCCTCAGCCCCGTAATCTCGCAGCCCGAAGTAGGGCGGCGAGGTCACGACGCAGTGCACGCTCTCATCGGGCAGTGATGAAAGTACAGTGCGGCAGTCGCCATTCAGGATGCGCACGGCCATCAGTAACGCCCGATCATTGTTGCTTCATCGCGAAAACGGGCGGCCGCTTCTGCCATCTTGGCTTTGCGCTTCGCTTCGTCTTCGGGCTTGAGGCGAAATAGGATGGGGTGCGAGGGCCACATATCGCCGCCGTCTGCGACCCAGAATCCGCAGAGGGAATAGGAGCAATCGAATATGCCGGTGCTGCCGATCTCGATGCTCTCAAACGTCGTGCCGTCTTTGGGCGCGTGGTCGCCATCACGCCAGCCGAGTTCTTTGAGGCGCTGCCAGGCATCGAACATCGCCTTCAGGGCGGAATGATCGTCTGGCATCCGCTTCGCGCGATCGGCTTGCGCTGCCTTTGCGGCATCCAACAACTCCTTTGCCGTCTCCGCAGAGAGCGGCACATGGCTGCCGTCCTCCATCGTCATGTGACCGTGATATTCACTCACCTGGAATCTCCCCGACTTCGACCATGATGGGTGGGTGTGCCGTGCCAATGATCCGCACGTGGACTGGCGCACCTGCGTGCAGCGCCTCAAGTTCTTTCGGAGTGGGATGCCAGGCCGTAGTCATGCAGGGCGTACCTTCGCCGCCTACCGAGCAATTGATCATCTCGTCTCGCAGAGGCAGGCCCATGTAGCCCTGGGACTTGCCCAGCACTCGTGTGGCGTTTTTGACCCGACCAATCTGCATCGCTAGCTCCCTACCTGCTTACGCGCTGCGACGCGCGCCTCCATTGATGTTCGGATTTGTCGTGCCGCGTCGACGCGCGCGTAGTCGGCGGTCTGATCGGTGCTGCTGTGCGCGGCCGCGTGTTGAATGACGCTGAGCGGGACACCGGCTTCCGCTGCCTCCGTGATCGCACCGGCGCGGGAGTCCATGTTGCGCACGTTTGCCGGCACGCCGGCGGCTGTGGCGATGTTGCGCCAGTGCCGCCGGAATTCGTGCGCTGTGTAGGGGCGGCGTGTTGTCTCCGACACGATCACAGGACCGCTGGTCGGCTTGTGGCCGATGCGCTGGATCTCGTTGAAGACGAGCGGATCAACGGTCAGGTCGACAACGATTTCCTTCTGCCGCTTGCTGGTGACGTGGCGCAGGATCAGATTGTCATCGATCTCTTCCCAGCGAATACCGCGAAGCCACTTCTTTTGCCCGTCGAAGATATCCGTGGTGCCGGGCTCGCTCATCGGCACCCATTCACCGATCACGTCCTTCTGCCGAAGGGTGGCAGCAAACTGCAGCTTCTGGGCCATGGCGATCGAGGGGCGGCCGGCCTCGTAGGCCCGGTCGCAGACCGCAAGCACCTGCTCGAGCGTGATGCGCTCCCGGCGCGGTTTTGCCACGGGCACCCGGAGGCTATGGAGAATGGCGGAGGCGCGCTCGCAATCCTGCTGCTCAAGAATAGTCGAGCCGAATCGGATTGTGATCCGGAGCATCGCGAACAGCGCATGCGTCATCGCCACCTGGCCGGTGGCCGCCCAAGACCGCTGCCACTCCAGAAGGCTGCGGTACTTCAGTTCGGCAATCCGGACGTCGCCGTGTTCGGCCACCAGCCGGCGGCACAGGTTCCGGTAGGAGATCTTGGTGAAGTGGCGCGTGATATGGAATGGCGATACCGGGTCTGTGAGGTAGCAGTCGACCAGGGCAGCAAGGGTGCCGTCATAGGAGCCCGCGAGGGCTGGACGATTGTCGTTGTCAGCGATCGCCGGTGGAGTGTTCTGGTTGACGGGAACCGGTAACCCCGGCGCGGCTGCGACCGGCTCGTACCAGGATGCCCAAAGAGAACGCACGTCCGCATTTGCCGGCTTCGACATTACGCAACTCCACACTGTTAAAAAGAAGAGGGCGACTAAAGGCGGGATGAGCGCAGGCAGGAACACCGCGCGAACATCTGGTGGGACTTTTGCGGGACTTTGTGTCCCGCAAGATGCATTTCGATGCACTTGCAGGTATCTAGCGGCCGCGCCATCGGCGTCGCCTGCAAGGAAAAACCCTATATTTTCAAAGGGGTTGTTGGTCGGGGCAGCAAGATTCGAACTTGCGACCCTCTGCTCCCAAAGCAGATGCGCTACCAGGCTGCGCTATGCCCCGAACCGATGGATCGCGAATGCATAGGGATTTCGAACCCGCGCCGCAAGCTGCGCTTGCCTTGCTGAAGAAATTTCAGGCGATTTTCGGCTGAAGTGACGATGAGATTCCGAACGCGAACAGCCGCACAGGTTGTTTCCTGATTTGATTTTACCCGGGTATATTGACTGCGATATAAATACCCGGGTAAAACTCCATGGAGTACTCGGAGATTTCCATGGACAACGCCCCAACCTTTACAGTCTTTGCCGGCGAACGCCTGCTGGTTTCAGGTCCGCAACACGAAGCCGCCTTATCGATCAAGGTGGCTCTCAGGCGCGGCGAGCCGGAAACGATCCTGGCTTTTGACGACCGGACAGGACGGCAGGTCGATTTCGACTTGCGTGGGTCCGACGAAGAGATTGCGGCCCGTCTTGCCCCTCAGCCGGAAGCCCGTGAGGAAACCAGGCGAGGCCGGCCGAAGCTCGGTGTCGTGGCGCGAGAGGTGACGTTGCTGCCGCGGCACTGGGAATGGCTGGCGGAACAGCCCGGCGGGGCCTCGGTCACGCTGCGAAAGCTCGTCGATGCCGCACGGCAGTCGGGTGGTTCGCAAGGATCGGTGCGCCACGCACAGGAGGCCGCCGACCGCTTCATGTCAGCCATGCTCGGCAACCAGCCTGGCTATGAGGAGGCATCACGCGCCCTGTATGCGGGAGACAAAGGCCGTTTCATCGAGCTGACGGAACATTGGCCGCGTGATCTGCGCGATTACACCCGGCGGTTGGCCGAACCGTCTCACCGTGCCGCCGCGTGAGGCCCTATTGCCTGGTTCTCTCGGCGATCGAGTCCGGCTCATACCAGTGAACGACCGACAGGCCGCCCGCAACGATGGCCGCGAAAACCAGTCCGATCAGGACCGAGAACTTGAACGGATCGCGTAGCACCTCAATCCTCCTGTTTTAACAGCCCGGCGGAGTGCCCGCCCAACACGTGGAATGCAGAAAGATTCTCGCCGGAATGTGCGCCGAAACGTCCGGAAAATGTCAAAAACTTTGATGGAGCCAACGTTCCGCACCATACCAAAGCCCGCCTTGCAGCGCTTTGCCAAAATCGGGTACCAGTCCCGTATCGAGGACCATGAGACCGCCATGACCGCACGCATCTACAAGCCGGCGCGAACCGCCATGCAATCGGGTACGGCCAAGACCAAGCTGTGGGTGCTCGATTTCGAGCCCGAGGCGCCGCGTGTGGTCGAGCCGCTGATGGGCTGGACCTCATCGACCGATATGAAGAGCCAGGTGCGCCTGCGCTTTGCGACGCGGGAAGAGGCGGTCGCCTATTGCGAGCGCCATGGCATCCCTTATCAGGTATCCGAACCGCAGGAGCCGGTAAGGCGCACGATGGCTTATGCGGATAATTTCGCGTTTCAGCGCCGCGGGCAGTGGACTCACTAGCCCACTACTTCGCGTTCAGGCCGGCCGCGGTCTCGACGAACGGGAAGAAGCCTGGCAGCGCTTCGACGCGGGACAGCCATGACCGGATCTGCTCGTAGCGAGCCGTATCGACATTGCCTTCTGGCGCACGCGCGATGTAACTGTAGAGCGCGACGTCGGCGATCGTTGGGCGATCGAGCGCGATCCAGTCCCGTCCGATAAGCGCGTCGTCGACATTCTTCAGCACCTTATGCGCGGTCAGTATGACCTGTTCGGCATTCAACGGTGCTTTGAAGACGGTGATCAAGCGGGCCGCGCAGGGCCCGTTCGCAATCTCATTCGCAGCCACCGAAAGCCATTTCTGGACCGCTGCCGCGCCGGCCGCGTCCTCCGGCAGCCAGTCGGTCTTGCCGAACTTCTTCGCAAGATAGATCAGGATCGCGTTGGAATCAGCGATAATGACATCGCCGTCGACAAGGACCGGAACCTGTGCGAACCGATTTATCTTGAGAAATTCCGGCTCGCGGATCGCCTCGGGTGCGACCTCGATCAACTTATGGTCGGCGCCGATGATCGAAAGAAACAGTCGGACGCGATGCGAATGCCCCGACAGCGGGAGATGGTAGAGCTGCATGAAATTCTTTTCCGTTCTCGAAACGATCGATGTTCTCACTGCGGAATGATAGTGATCGACATCGGAGGTGAGAATTCCTCGCTTGAGAGAAGCCGCCTTTCACGGAATGAGAGAATAGAGGCCTGCCCGGTATTATGGCGCAAACGCCACAAGCGTGTGTGAGTCACACACTTTGTCATCCTATGTGGCATCATCCTATGTGGCATGCCCAGAGCCGAAATCGCCTCAAAGCAGGCCCTTCACACTCTCAACCAACTTCATGCCGAAGCAAGTTTCCCGAAGAGAAGCCAATTATATTCTGCGAGTCGACCAAGACGCCGTGGACACTCCACGAATACAGGCGCCGCTGGCGGATAAAGGCCCGTGACGTTAGCATTCCCGACAACGTCTACAATATGGATAGCCGGTAAGAACAGAACCGGGGACGA
The DNA here is from genome assembly GCF_002119765.1 of Pseudorhodoplanes sinuspersici. NCBI lineage: Bacteria > Pseudomonadati > Pseudomonadota > Alphaproteobacteria > Hyphomicrobiales > Pseudorhodoplanes > Pseudorhodoplanes sinuspersici. The sequence continues at coordinate 4,998,295 of NZ_CP021112.1, read as the reverse complement.
TTGGAATCGAACCAACTAACTGACGGTTACCGACCGCCAACTCTACCAATGAGCTACGCCGCGATTCTGCAGCGGCAAGTAAGGCTTGTGGCGTTTGCGCCATAATACCGGGCCTGCCGACCTCTCGCCGGTTTGCGCATCCAGTCTTCATCGAACGGTATCCACTCCGCTCGAAAACGCTCCAGCTCAGGCGGCGCTTTGGCTGCGCTCCTCGGTCGCGCCGCGTTGGCGCAGCAGCGACGCGAATCGCTCTTTTGACATGGGCTGACCGAGCAAAGGTCCCTGGCCGAATTGGCCGCCCATGCTTTGCAGGGCAAGGCTGTCGGCCGCTTTGGCCAAGCCGTTGCCGACAACGCTGCCGCCGAAGCGCTTTGCAAGTCCGATCACGTTTTTGCAGATCGGCGTGTTGATCTTGTCGTCGGCGCAATTGGCGACGAACATGGCATCCAGCTTGTATTCGGCGAATGGCGCGGCTTCCGCTTTTGCAAGCTTGGCGTGCGCGCGTCCGACATCGTCGATCGCCAGTTTGATCTTGATCGCCGAAAACTTTTGCGCGAGCGCGACGGCCAGCCCGATGTCCGAGGCGATCTGAACTTCGGGAATGTCGATGACCAAACCCGGCCAAGCGTCGATATCGGTACAAACACTGCGAACGATATCGACCACGGGAAGCGCCGACAATATCGCGGCATCGACATTGATCGAGACCGGCAAGTGCAGTCCGAGCGTCGAGAATTGCTGCTGCGTGCTGATGGCGCTGACGATCGCGAATTCGGCGAGTTTGGCGATTTCGGGTGATTGTGCGCCGGGCATGAATGTTTCGGGCATCAACACGCCGTATTGCGGATGACGCACGCGCGGAAACGCCTCGACGCCGGCAAGCCGCTTGCGTCGCAGGTCGATTTTCGGCTGGTGCCAGAACTCGATCCAGTGATTCGCCAGGGCTTCGTCAAGGCGGATGCGGGCCGCAACGGCTGGTGGCAGACCGATTTTCAGGTCCTTCACGATTTTCTGGACCGTCGCGATCGCCAGCGGCTTTTTCAGTGGCGGTAACAGGCGAAGGCCGGCCCGTTCGCCGACTTGCCGGACTTGTTCCATCATCGCCGTGCCGCGGGCGCTGATCAATTGGACTGCGCCTTTGAAGCCGTTCTGGGCCAGCGCATTGATGGTTGCCACGGGATCCGAGACATCCATCGGAATATCGAGGACAACGAGATCGACGGTTTTCTCGCTGATGACGTGCCGCATCGCAGAGCCATCTGCGAATTCCTGTGCATCGACGCCGGCGCCCTGCATGATCAGCGACAGGTAATGACGGATACTCGATTCTTCATCGCAGATGAGGCACAGGGCCGTGCGTACATCCACCACACTTTCCGAACCTTGCGAGACTTGTGTGGAAGACGAAGCCGACATGAATTCTGATTCTAGATTACCGCGATGTAAGCTGCATCTAATGGCGAAGGCATTAATCTTCAGTTGCGCGTTTTTACGCCAAAGCCCTGCAAATATGGTCTCCTGAAAGGATGAGCCTTTGCGACACCGTCCAGCCGCCGAAAGATGCCTTGATGCATAAAATTGTCCGGAATGCCGCAACTCTTTCGTTGCTGCTTTGCTTGTTTGCGAGCAGCGCGCAGGCGCAATCGGAGGGCGCGCCGAAATTTGCGTTCGTGCGCGAATTGCAGAAGGCTGTCCGCGCGGACAACCGCACATGGCTCGCAGATCACATCCAGTATCCGCTGCGGCATCACGGACGCATCGCGACGATCATTCGCAACAGATCCGATTTCGTGCGGAACTACGCGACCATCGTCAGCGACAAACTCCGCGCGGCGATTCTTGCGCAGGAGCCTGACAAGGTCTTCGAGAATTGGCAGGGCGTGATGGTGGGCGATGGCAGCCACAATATGTGGCTGCGGCAAAGCGGTGAGGGGGACAATCTCCGCTACGAGATCGTCACCATCAATGACATGAATGACACGCCGTAACGCGCCGCCATGCGCGCTGCCTCAGCGGCTCGAGCAGGCCGACCAGCGTCCATAGCCGTCATCGATCACGCAGTCGCCCCAGTAGTTCGGCCGCTGATAGGGCAGCCCGTTCGGCGCAATCGACGGATCGGCCGTGCGGCCATAGCGCGGCGCAGGATAAACAGGCGGACGATAGGCGTAGGATGACGCGGCGGGCGGCTTGGCGTAGCGTCTGACCTGTCGCTTGTGCTGTTGCTGCTGGGCCGCCGACATCTCATGAATCTGAATGCCGGTGTGCGATCCGGCCGCCGAAGGGCCGGCAGAGAGTAGGCCGACCGTGGCCGCCGCGACAACGGACAGGCAGGCGGTGCGAATGTTCATGACAACGATCCTTTGGCTTGCCACCCAGCCTTAAAGATAGTCCGAATCGGAGGCATGGCGACCCCGGCTGGATTCGAACCAGCGACCTGCCGCTTAGAAGGCGGCTGCTCTATCCAACTGAGCTACGGGGCCTTGGTGGCAACAAGACCTTGGATGCAGACACATAGCGGTGCTTGGTCCGGCACGCCAGTTCGAGATTGGCACAGACCGATTAACCAGCCGAGACAAGGGGATAATGCAGGACGGCGGTTTTTTGAATAGAGGTTTTTGAACCCTGGCCGGGCTTGGTGCGACCAATATCCCCCTCCCAGGCGAGCTTAGAGCGTTTTCGAGCGACGTGGGCACCGGTTCGCGTGGAGAAAACGCGCCAAAACAAAAAGTTAGAGCCCCGGCTTTGATTTCATCAAAGCCGGGAAAGGCTCCAGGTCGGAATGCCGCGGATGTGATCGGCGGGTGCGGGAAAGTCCAGCTTTTGCGTCACGAGTCCGACACCTTTATCACCGACTGAACGACACCCGCCGGCTTATACTCGCCGTCCGGGAAGGAGGAATTCGCCCATGTTTGTGCTCGCCCGCGCCGGCCTTTTTGCCGCGCTGTTCGCTTTCGTCTGCATCCCGTCCGTTATGACCTCAGCCGTGGCGCAGGATGGCGAAAGGGCCTTCAAACGCGACGACCTCGAACTGGCGGCCAACCGGCTTGAGGTGCAAATCAGGAATGATGCAGGGCAGGTGACCAAGCCCGCGGCCGAGCTTCGCCGTGAGATGGAAGACGCCTTCAAGAAGAACGATTTCCGGACCGGCCTGCAATTGCTGGGTCAGATCGTGTCTGTCGATTCGGACGATGCCACAAGCTGGCTGCGTCTTGCCCGCAGCGTCGCGCAGATCCGTCCCGTCAATGATCGCGAGCGTGTGCTGCTGCTCGAACGCGCGGCGACCGCCGGCTACATCGCCTATGAGCGCTCGGATGATCAGGCCGTGCAGGCCGAAGCGTTGCAGATCATCGGCCGGTCCTTTGCCGATCGCCGCGTGTGGCGGCCGGCGCTCGATGCGCTGAAATTCTCGCTCGATCTGCGCGAGGTGGCGGATATTCGCGCCCAGTACGAGAAGCTGCGTGAGGAGCATGGCTTCCGGCTGCTCGATTACACGGTTGACGCCGACGCCGCGTCCCCGCGCGCGTGCTTCCAGTTCTCCGAAACGCTGCCGGGCAAGCGCACCGATTTTGCGCCATTCGTGTCCGTGCCGGGTATCGACAAGCCGGCGCTCACCGCCGACGAGAAGCAGCTTTGCGTCGAAGGGCTGAAGCACGGCGAACGCTATACCGTAACACTGCGCGCCGGCCTGCCGTCGAGCGTCGATGAGCCGCTCGCACGCGCCGCCGACTTCACCGTCTATGTCCGCGACCGCAAGCCGCTCGTGCGCTTCACCGGCAAATCCTATGTGCTGCCGCGTACCGGCCAGCAGGGCATTCCCCTGGTCAGCGTCAACAGCAAGGCGGCGAAGGTCGACATCTACCGGGTCGGCGACCGCAACCTGATCGATACGGTGCTTGGCAGCGACTTCCAGCGCTCCTTGTCACGCTACGACGCCGAGCAATTGCGCGATGAGAAGGGCATGCAGGTCTGGACCGGCGAGCTTGCGCTTGAATCGCCGCTGAACGCCGAAGTGACGACAGCATTCCCGATCGATCAGGCGCTCGGCGAACTGAAACCGGGCGTCTATGTGATGGTGGCGGAACCGACGGATGCCGCGCCGGGCGAGGACTTCTCGTCGCTCGCCACGCAATGGTTCATCGTCTCCGATCTCGGCCTGTCGGCGTTCTCGGGCAATGACGGCATTCATGTCTCGCTGAACTCGCTTGCCTCGACCGCACCGATCGGCCAGATCGAAGTGCGGCTGATGTCGCGCAGCAACGAAGTGCTGGCGGTGAAGCGCACCGATGCCAATGGTCAGGCGTATTTCGAAGCCAATCTGACGCGCGGCGAGGGCGGTCTGTCGCCGGCTTTGATCGTCGCCAGCGACAAGGCGGATTACGCCTTTCTCAGTCTGAAATCGCCAGCCTTCGATCTGTCGGATCGTGGTGTCGCTGGCCGCAAGGCGCCCGAAGGGCTCGATGCCTTTGTCTATACCGAGCGCGGCGTCTATCGCACCGGCGAGACCGTGCATATTACCGCATTGCTGCGCGATGCCCGCGCCGCCGCGGCAGGCGGCGTGCCGGTCACGCTCGTGGTCGAGCGGCCGGATGGTGTCGAATATCGCCGCGTGACATTGCCCGATCAGGGTATCGGCGGACGCTCGCTCGATCTGCCGATCGCCACAACGGCGTCGACCGGCACCTGGCGCGTGAAGGCCTTTACCGATCCGAAACGCCCGGCTGTCGGTGAAGCGGCGTTCATGGTCGAAGACTATGTGCCGGATCGCCTTGAGTTCGATCTGGCTGCACCCGCCGGCAAGATTTCGCCGGACGCACCGGCTGAGATCACGCTCAATGGCCGTTTCCTCTATGGGGCACCGGCGGCCCATCTCGGTCTTGAAGGCGAAATCATCGTCAGTGCCGCGAAGGAGCGTCCGGGCTTTCCGGGCTATCAGTTCGGTGACACGCGCGAAGAGGTGAACACGCAGCAGGAGCCTCTGGGCGGGTTGCCGCAGACCGACGACAACGGCAAAGCCACCTTCGAAGCGACCATTGACGAGCTGCCGACGACCGAACGCCTCCTGCAAGCGCAGATCAATGTCCGCCTGGCTGAATCCGGGGGCCGCGCTGTCGAACGCAAGCTGACGCTGCCGGTGACACCGGCGAGCGACATGATCGGCGTCAAGCCGCTGTTCTCCGGCCGCTCGCTGGGCGAGCGCGATAACGCGAATTTCGATGTCGTGCTGGTGGACCCGGAAGGCAAGCGCCTCGCCAAGACCGGTCTGCGTTACGAACTGCTGAAAGTCGACAGCCGTTATCAATGGTATCGGCAGAACGGCTACTGGAATTACGAGGCAGTGAAATCGACCCGCCGCATCTCTGATGGCCGGATCGACGTGGCCGATGGCCAGCCTGCGCGCCTCTCGCTGCCTGTGACGTGGGGCCGCTATCGCCTCGAAGTCTCGACCGACGACAAGAACGTCCCGGTGACGACAGTATCGTTCGATGCAGGCTTCTATGCCGAAGCCGGCGCCGACACACCGGATCTTCTGGAGATCGCGCTCGACAAGCTGGAATACCGTGCCGGCGAGACGATGAATGTCGCCGTCACCGCGCGCAGCGATGGCCGTGTGACGTTGAACGTCGTTGGCGATCGCATGCTGGCGACCGTCAATGCCGATGTGAAAGCCGGCCTCAACCAGTTGAAGGTGCCGGTCGGCCGCGACTGGGGCAATGGCGCCTACATGGTTGCGACGCTGCGGCGTCCGCTCGACGCGACGGCCAAGCGCATGCCCGGCCGTGCCATCGGCGTGCAATGGTTCGGCATCGACAAGGCCGCGCGCACGCTCGGCATGGACATGTCGCTGCCGCAGGTGATCCGGCCGAATTCGATATTGCGGGTGCCGGTGAAACTGTCGGGGCTCAATCCGGGTGAGGAGGCGCGTATTGTCGTCGCCGCGGTCGATGTCGGCATTCTCAATCTCACCAACTACAAGCCGCCGGCACCCGATGAATACTTCCTGGGCCAGCGCCGCCTGAGCGCGGAGATGCGCGACCTTTACGGTCAGCTGATCGACGGCATGCAGGGGACGCGCGGTGCGATCCGCACCGGCGGTGACGATGGCGGCGGTGCGCTCGAAGGCTCGCCTCCGGTGCAGAAGCCACTCGCGCTTTATTCCGGTATCGTTCAGGTGGCACCGAACGGAACAGCGGAGGTGGAGTTCGACGTTCCGGCCTTTGCCGGCACCGCCCGCGTCATGGGCGTGGCGTGGAGCCGTGACCGCGTCGGCAAGGCGACCGGCGACGTCATCATCCGCGATCCGGTGGTGGTGACGGCGACGCTGCCGCGCTTCCTCAATACCGGCGACAAGTCGACGCTCAATATTGATCTCGACAATGTCGAAGGGCAGGCGGGCGATTATGTGCTGTCTGTGAAGACCGACGGTCCGGCCAATGTCAGCGAGCATGCCACGCAGACGCTGGCCTTGCGCGCCAAACAGCGCCAGTCCGTCACCCTGCCACTTGTCGCCGGTGGCGCAGGTGTCGCGACGGTCAATGTCAGTGTCGCCGGGCCGAACGGTTTCACCTTGGCGCGCGACTATCTGCTCAATGTGCGTCCGGCGACGCAGGTGGCGACGCGCCGCACGGTGCGTCAGATCGCCAGGGGCGAGAGCATCACGCTGTCCGATGATCTGTTCGCCGACCTTGTGCCGGGGACCGGCAGCGTCGCGCTGTCGGTCGGTGCGTCGACCGCGCTCGACGCGGCCGCAATCTTGCAAGCGCTTGACCGTTATCCGTTCGGCTGTTCCGAGCAGATCACCAGCCGGGCGCTGCCGCTGCTTTATGTCAACGATCTGGCCGCTTCATCGCGGCTGGCGCTCGATACCGATGCCGACCAGCGCATCCGTGACTCGATCGAGCGGTTGCTTGGCCGCCAGGGCAGCAACGGTGCATTCGGTTTGTGGTCGGTCGGCGGTGACGATCCCTGGCTCGACGCCTATGTCACCGACTTTTTGACCAGAGCGCGCGAGCGCGGTTTCGCGGTGCCGGACACGGCGTTCAAACTGGCACTCGATCGTCTGCGCAACAACATCGCGATCGCACCTGAGCCATCCAAAGATGGCGGCCGCGAATTGGCCTATGCGTTGTATGTTCTCGCGCGCAATGGCACGGCGCCGCTCGGCGACCTTCGCTACATCGCCGATACCAAGCTGAAGGATGTCGCGACCCCGATTGCCAAGGCACAGATCGCCGCGGCGCTCGGCTTGCTGGGTGACAAGACACGGGCCGACCGCGTCTACCAGGCGGCGCTCGACAGCATTTCGCCGCAGCCGAAGCTTGAATTCGGCCGCGTCGATTACGGTTCGGCGTTGCGTGATGCCGCGGCACTGGTGACGCTCGCGTCGGAAGGCAATGCGCCGCGTCCGACCGTGACCGGTGCGGTCTCCCGCGTCGAGGCGGCGAGGGCGCTCTCGCCTTACACCTCGACGCAGGAAAATGCCTGGCTGGTGCTGGCCGCGCGCGCCATTGCCAAGGATACAGCCGGCGTATCGATGACAGTGAATGGCGAGGCCCGCAAAGGCGCACTCTATCGCAGCGTCAATGCGGCGGCGCTGCAGACGACGCCTCTACAGGTTGCCAATACCGGCGAGGAACCGTTGCAGGCCGTCGTCTCGGTGAGCGGTTCGCCGCTGGTGCCGGACCCTGCGGCCGAACGCGGCTTCAAGATCGAGCGCAATTACTTCACGCTTGATGGCGAGGCGGCCGATATCAGCAAGGCGAAGCAGAATGACCGCTACGCCGTGGTGCTGAAGATCACCGAGCAGCAGCCGCAATTCGGGCGGATCATCATTGCCGATTATCTGCCGGCCGGGTTCGAGATCGACAATCCGCGTCTCGTCTCGTCCGGCGAGACCGGGACGTTGAACTGGATCCAGCTGGCGCAGCAACCGGCCCATGCCGAATTCCGCGATGATCGCTTCACCGCGGCCTTCAACCGAAAGAAGGAGGATCCGGGGATCTTCACGGTGGCTTACGTGGTGCGCGCGGTATCGCCCGGCACCTATGTGCATCCGCAGGCCTATGTCGAGGACATGTATCGTCCTGACCGCTTCGGGCGCACGGGTACCGGTACGCTCACGGTGTCGGCCGCGAAATGAGATATGGCCGGCTCATATTGGCGATCGCCAGCACGGCGCTGACCTGCGCCATGCTGGCCTTCGCGATATGGGCGGCGACGCTGCCGCCGCTCGTGAACACGGCGTCCATCGATTATTCGACTGAGGTGCTCGACCGCGAGGGGCGGCTGCTGCGCGCCTATGCGACCGAGGATGGACGATGGCGGCTGAAAGCACGCGCCGAGGATGTCGATCCGCGCTTCCTCGCCATGCTGATCGCGTACGAGGATAAGCGTTTCTACGAGCATTACGGCGTCGATCCGCTGGCGATGGCGCGCGCGGCCTGGCAGCTTGTTGTGCATGGGGAAATCGTCTCCGGCGCCTCGACTTTATCGATGCAGGTCGCGCGTCTGCTCGAGCCGCGCAAAGAGCGCACGCTGCTGGCCAAGCTGAAGCAGATGGTCCGCGCCATCGAGCTCGAGCGCAAGTTCAGCAAGGACGAAATTCTTTCGCTATATCTGTCACTTGCGCCCTATGGCGGCAATCTCGAAGGCATTCGCTCCGCCTCGCTGGCTTATTTCGACAAGGAGCCGAAACGCTTGTCGCGTGCCGAAGCGGCGTTGCTCGTCGCCTTGCCGCAATCGCCGGAAGCGCGGCGGCCGGATCGCTCGCCGGAGCGGGCACAACATGCGCGCGACCGGGTGCTGGATCGCATCGCCGATGACGTCGGCATTCCGGCAGACGAAATCGCTCAGGCAAAAAAGGACCCCGTACCGACCTCTCGCAAGTCGATGCCCGCGCTGGCGCCACATGCGGCCGATCAGGTCGTCCTCTCTTTGCCGCAGCAGAAGCGGCACGAACTGACTATCGACGCACGCATGCAACAGGCGCTTGAAATATTGGCGCGCGAGCGTGCGCCGACATTCGGTGCCGACGTATCGATCGCCATTCTGGTGGTCGATCACGCGAGCGGTGAAATCCTCGCGCGGGTGGCATCGGCGGATTACTTCGATTTGCATCGGGCCGGGCAGGTGGACATGACGCAAGGCTTGCGCTCGCCGGGTTCTGCGTTGAAGCCGTTCATCTACGGTCTCGCGTTTGAAGACGGTGTCGTCCATCCCGATACGCTGATCGACGACAAGCCGGTGCGCTATGGCAATTACGCGCCGGAGAATTTCGATCTGACTTTTCAGGGCACGTTGCCGGTTCGCAAGGCGCTGCAATTGTCGCTCAATGTCCCGGCGGTGGCCTTGCTCGATCGTGTCGGAGCCTCGCGGCTCACGGCGCGGCTGACACAGGCTGGTGGCCAATTGACCTTGCCGAAGGGCGAGGTGCCGGGTCTCGCCATGGGCCTTGGTGGTGTTGGCGTGACGCTCTCCGATCTCACCATGCTCTATACCGGCCTCGCGCGGCAGGGGTCGACCATCCCTCTGGTCGAGCGTAAGGCGGACGTTGCGCTGGCGCGGCCGCCGCGGCGCCTGCTCGATCCGGTCGCAGCCTGGTATGTCAGCAATGTCCTCCTCGGCACGCCGCCGCCGGAGAATGCCGCCCGCAATCGCATCGCCTTCAAGACCGGCACCTCCTATGGCTATCGCGATGCCTGGGCGGTGGGTTTCGATGGACGGCGCACCATCGGCGTGTGGGTTGGCCGGCCGGATGGCGTGCCAGTGCCTGGCATTCTCGGCCGTACGGCTGCCGCCCCGATCCTGTTCGATGCCTTTGCGCGTCTCGGCGACCTGCCAGCGCTGCTGCCGCCGGCGCCAAAGGGCGCGATCTTCGCGGCCAATGGCAAACTGCCGTTACCGCTGCAGCGCTTCAGCCCCGACGGGACGATGGGACGCAAACGCGAGCAGGTCCGCATCATGTTTCCGCCTCACGGCGCCCGGCTTGAACTCGCCTCGAATGGCAGCAGACCTGAGCCGGTCGCCCTGAAAATCTCGGGTGGCGCCGAACCGTTGACGATCCTTGTTAATGGCGTCCCGCAGCAGCGGATTTCGGGCGGCCGGACCGTCTTCTTCCATCCGGACGGGCCGGGTTTCGTCCGGCTGACGGTTGTTGACGGAAAAGGCGCAGCCGACAGCGTGTTGGTGCGGTTGCAGTAGCCCTTTCCTTTGCGCACGTCCGGTTTTTCCCTAGATCACGATGATTCTGGATCGACGCGATCCAAGATCATAAAACGTGATCGATTCTAATACGTTAGAGCATGATGTCTGCCGAAAACCGCTTCGCACTTTTCGGCCTCATGCTCTATGGTCCCGCGCGATTTGAAAGCGGTTGGGGCATGAGCGACTTCGTAAGCGGTAGACCAGGCGAAGCCTGGCGGCGGGGACTTTCGGGGATTCTGGATTACGCGGCCGAGAGCAACCGGCGTGCGATCTGGATTCTGCTTGCGTTCGCGCTGATCGCCTTCTTGCCGGGCTATTCGAAAGTCCCGCCGATCGATCGCGACGAAGCCCGTTTCGCGCAGGCGACCAAGCAGATGGTCGCCTCCGGTGAATATGTCGATATCCGTTTCCAGAACGAGGTGCGCTACCAAAAGCCGGTCGGCATCTACTGGCTGCAGGCGGCCGCTCTGAAGATTGCGGATGCAGTCACCACCCGCGATATGCAGACCCGCATTTATGTCTATCGCATTCCCTCGCTCATTGGAGCGGTTGGGGCGGTCATCGCGACATTCTGGATTGCGCTGGCTTTCGCCAACCGGCGCGTCGCTATCCTCGCCGCCGTGATGATGGCGTCATCGATCCTGCTCGGGGTCGAAGCTCGTCTCGCCAAGACTGATGCGATGCTGCTGCTGACGGTGCTGCTGTGTATCGGCGTGCTGGCGCACACCTATCTGGAGCCGCCGGCCGAGCGGGAGAAGAGCGCCGGTCTAATATGGCCGATCGTGTTCTGGGCAGCGTTGGCTGCCGGCGTGCTGTTGAAGGGACCGCTGATCCTGCTCTTCATCGGTTTGCCGGTCGTAACGCTGGCGATTATCGATCGTTCGGCTGGGTGGTTGACGAGGCTGCGGCCGTTGATCGGCCTTCCGATCTTCCTTCTTCTGGTGCTGCCTTGGTTCATCGCCATCATTGGCCGATCCGGCGGGACATTCTTGTCGGATTCTGTAGGGCGCGATTTGTTGGCCAAAGTGGTCAGCGGTCAGGAATCGCATGGCGCGCCGCCCGGCTATTACGTCGTTCTGTTCTTCATCACCTTCTGGCCGGCGTCGATCCTGGCCGGCATGGCAACGCCGTGGGTGTGGCGCGAGAAGTGGGAGACGCCGGTCAAGTTCTTGCTGGCCTGGCTGGTACCGGCCTGGATTGTGTTTGAACTCGTCATCACCAAGCTGCCGCATTACGTGTTGCCGCTTTATCCAGCGATCGCGATCCTGCTTGCCATGGCGATCGATCAGCAGGCCCTGTCACGTCAGAAATGGATGGAATACGGCACCTTCTGGTGGTTCGCGATTCCGGTCCTTTTCTTTGTTGGGTCGCTGGTGCTGCTGCTGCGCTATGAGGGCTATCCCGGTTGGCCGGCCTGGCCGTTCCTTGGCGCAGCAATGGTGTTCGGCTTTCGTGCGTGGTGGCTTTATTTCGTCGACGGGCCGGAGCGCTCGATGCTGCGCGCGGCCGTGACCTCCGTGCTGCTTGCGATCGCGGTCTATTGGTCGGTGCTGCCGTCGCTGGCCATGTTGTTCCCCAGTGTCGCAATCGCACAAGCCGTGCGCACGGCGGAATGTTCCGATCCCAAGGTTGCCGCCGCAGGCTATCGGGAGCCTAGTCTCGTCTTCCTTGCCGGCACGGATACTCTGCTGACCGGCGCTGCTGGGGCCGCCGATTTCCTGCAAGATCACAAATGCCGCTTTGCCGTGATTGAATCCTCGCTGGATCGCACCTTCGCACGACGGGCCGAGGCGATCGGACTTCGCTATACCAAGGTGTCGCAATTCAAAGGCTATAATCTCGGTAGTGGCGGCCGCATCACTCTGACGATCTACAAGTCGTTGGGGAATTTGTGACGTCCAGATGACGCATTTCGAAAAACGCGTCAGACGTTTCGGCGCCATGCTTTAGGGCGGTGGAGACCGTCACGTCCCTGTCACTCAACAATGCTGTTCCAGTTATTCTGATTGGAGCACAGCGTGTATCAGGGCAAGGCCATTCTGACTTCGTTGCTTGCAGCGGCCCTGCAGAAGCCACGGCGCGCATTCGAATATGGCTGCGTTTGGCCGACACGGACGACGTTGCTGACCTCGCTGATAGCTTTCATCGTTTGCATCGTCGCGGTGAAATTCTCCTTTGATGCCTGGAGCGTCAGCGAGGCGCGCCACTTGCCGCGCTGGCTGGTGAATCTTTCCGGACAGATCAGTTGGTACGGGAAATCCGGCTGGCTGCTGTGGCCGATTGCCGGGCTTCTGCTTGTTTGCCTCCTCGCAGGCGCGCGGACGGTGAGCCGTTTCGACCGGCTCACGCTGTCTGCAGTCTCAATGCGACTGACATTTTTGTTGGTTGCGGTCGCGTTGCCAGGCCTGCTGGCCGCTATTCTCAAGCCGCTGATCGGTCGTGCGCGACCCTTTGCGCTGGGACAGGACGACGTTTTTCTCTATGTGCCGTTTGCCTACTTCCGCGAATTGCTGTTCGGCACGATGGCGTATCCCGAATATGTCTATGGCAGCATGCCGTCCGGGCATGCGACCAATGCCTTTGCGATCGCGATTGCATTCGGTGCATTGTGGCCACGGCTGCGGCCGCTGCTCTGGACCTTTGCCGTGGCCATTGCGACAACGCGCCTGATCATCGTCGTGCATCATCCGACCGACGTCCTGGTCGGCGCTGCCATCGGCACGCTCGGAGCGCTCGCGATCCGCAATTATTTCGCCGCCCGCCGGTGGGTCTTTGCTGTCGATGCGACAGGGCATGTTTACGCAAAACCCGGTCCGCAGTTGCGCGATTTCGCCGGTGTTTTGATGCGCCTCTGGAGGCGGCCCGCGACCAAGTCAACCGTTTCCGGCTTTCCCGAAGCAGACGCGAGGGCACGATCGTGACCCGGCTTCGTCTGGCAACGGTTGAGAACGACCTCGATATTTCAGTGGTCGTGCCGGTACACAACGAGGCCGATAATCTTGCCGAACTGACTGCCGAAATCGTGTCGGCTCTGCGCGGGAAAAGCGCATTCGAAATCGTCTATGTCGATGATGCTTCGACAGATGCGACGCAGGCTGAGCTCGACCGGCTTGGCAATCTCTATCCGGAATTGCGGCCAATCGCGCACGACATCAAAAGCGGCCAATCGATCGCGGTGGTGAGCGGCGTTCGCGCGGCGCGCGGCACGATCATCGTGACGCTCGACGGTGATGGGCAGAACGATCCGCGCTTTATCCTTGAGATGGCGCAGGCTCTCGCAGATGGCATGCCGCGGCTTGGTCTTGTCGCCGGACGGCGGCTCGGCCGCAAGGCGACGCTGTTCAAGAAGATACAGTCACGGATCGCCAATGGTGTGCGCGCGGCAATCCTTCGCGATGGTACGACGGATACGGGATGCGGGCTGAAGGCTTTCCCGCGCGCGCTGTTCCTGATGTTGCCGGTGTTCGACAGCCTGCATCGCTTCCTGCCGGCGCTGGTGCGCCGCGAAGGCTACGAGATCGCCCATGTCGACGTCATCGATCGCGATCGCCGTCATGGCGTGTCGAAATATGGGATGTGGAATCGCCTGTGGGTCGGGCTTCTCGATCTTGCCGGCGTCTGGTGGCTGATCCGCCGGCGCAAGGCGATTCCAACAATACGGGAGCTGAAAGGCGATGCTGGTCGATCTGTCGCGTGCGATCGGGACCTACCTGCAGGACGTGTTCGTCAATAATCTTGACTGGTGGGTGCTGCTCGGATTCATGGCGCAGTTTTTCTTCACTGCGCGTTTCGTGGTGCAATGGATCGCCTCGGAACGGGCAGGGCGCAGCGTCATACCCGTTGCATTCTGGTTCTTTTCAATCGGCGGCGGCGCGCTGCTGCTGATCTATGCATTGTACAGAAAGGATCCGGTCTTCATCGCCGGTCAGGCGCTCGGGCTGTTCGTGTATTTGCGCAATCTCTATCTGATCCTGCGCGAGACAAAACGCGAGCCGGCGAGCGCGATCTGAGGCATGTCCTGTGATTGTCGCACAATGACTTTCCACAACATGGAAATTTTTTTCTATTTTCGCGTTCCTGCAGCATAAGCGTCATGTCCGTTTCACGCGCTATTCCTAGCGTCCCAACGAAAGTTTGGGGGGCGGTGAATGGCGGGGGCTGGGTTGTGGCTTACATTAATTGTTGGTGTGATTGCCGGACTTGTTTTTGCAGTTGATCCCTCACTCGATCTGCGGATTTCGGCGGCGTTCTATGGCCCTGATGCTCAAGCTTTGAGCGGCTTGGAAAGCATCGCCGTCAACGCGTTGCGCATTTTCAATCTTGCGCTGGTCATCATCATCTTGGGATTGGCCGGTTCTGCGCTGATCATCCGGATGTCATCCAGTACGGCGCCGATGCTTGTGCCCGCGCGCGCGGCGTGTCTCCTGGTTCTCGTCTATTTCGCCGGCCCGGCCCTTATGGCCAATGCGATCTTCAAGGAGCATTGGTCGCGGCCGCGGCCCGGCCACGTGGTTGAATTCGGCGGCAAGCACGCGTTTAAGCCGTGGTGGGATCCGCGCGGCAACTGCTCACAAAATTGCTCGTTCGTGTCGGGGGAGGCGTCGTCTGCTTTCGCAGTCCTGGCGCTTGCGGCGATCGCACCGATCGGGTGGCGTTTCAGGGCGATCGGTGCTGCGTTGGCTTATGGCATACTGGTCGGCGCCATTCGCGTGATGGTCGGTGGCCATTTCACATCGGATGTCATCTTCGCCGGTGTCTTCACCGCGCTCGTGGTATGGGCGGCCCATGGACTGATCTATCGCTGGCCGACGCGGGTCGATGAGCAGGAAGCGAGTAGGCGGATTGATGTCTTCGCCGCGCGATTGCGTGCGCGGATCGTCTCCCCGATCTATGGCGTGCTCGCGCGTCGGCTGGGTGCGCGAAGCCGAACGCCGGCACGCCAACGCACTGTGCAGTTCGACAGCCAGCCGTCTTAAGCTTTCATGGCGGCAAAACCGCGCTCAAGATCGGCAATCAGATCGCCGGTGTCTTCAAGCCCGATATGAAAGCGCAGGCACGGTCCACCCGGTGCCCATTTCGTCGCCGTGCGATACCCGGCGCAGTCGAACAGGATGACGAGGCTTTCATAGCCGCCCCAGGAAAAGCCCATGCCGAACAGGCTGAGTGCATCGCAGAAGGCATGGACAGCCTTTTCGGCGGTCGGTTTCAGGACGATACTGAACAAACCGGACGCGCCGGTGAAATCCCGTTTCCAGATCGCATGGCCGGGATGTGACGGCAGCGCCGGATGCAGCACCCGCAAGACCTCCGGGCGCTGTTCGAACCACTGAGCAATCTCGAGTGCGGACTTCTGGTGCCGTTCGAGTCGTACGCTGAGCGTGCGAAGTCCCCGGAGGGCGAGATAGATGTCGTCCGGGCCGACACACAGGCCGAAGGTCGTGACGGTGTCTTTCAGTTTCGGCAGGGCTTTTTCATTCGCCGATATCGTACCGAACATGATGTCGGAATGACCGCCGATATATTTGGTGCCGGCCTGGATCGACAGATCAACGCCATGTTCGAACGCGCGAAAGAACAGCGGCGTCGCCCAGGTATTGTCCATCAGCACCAGCGCGCCCCGGTCGTGCGCCGCGCGTGCGATGGCCGGAATATCCTGCATCTCGAAGGATTGCGAACCCGGCGCCTCGACGAAGACGGCGCGGGTATTGGGCCGGAACAGGGACGCGATGCCGTCGCCGATCAGTGGATCGTAATAGGTCGTCTCGACGCCGTAGCGTTTGAGAATCGTGTCGGCAAAATTGCGGGTCGGGCGATAGACGCTGTCGGTGATCAGGAGATGGTCGCCGGCCGACAGCACCGAGAGCAGGGCGGTCGACACCGCCGCCGCACCCGACGGCAGTAGCGAGACACCGGCACATCCAGGTCCCTCGATTTCGCGCAGGGCATTTTCCAATGCCTCGGAGGTCGGCGTGCCACGGCGGCCATATTGGTAGCGGGACCGGTGGGCGACGAGATCGGCCGCATTCGGATAAAGCACGGTCGAGGCATGATAGACGGGCGGATTCACAAAGCCGTGAAATTCGGCGGCGCTGCGACCAGCTGTCACAAGGCGGGTTTCCGGTTTCAGACCATCCGGTTCATGCGATTTGCTCATGGATATCCCCAAGTCACAGCCAAGTGCGGCAAGCCTTTGAACGATCTGTGCAATCGATCTTGGACGCCGTCAATTGCAGGCCGCCGAATTGCAGGATAGTAGTGGGTGCATAGGATGTTCCGGTTTTGCGCAGGCGGGCAGGCTTGCGACACGGTCGCCCTATGCCAGGACGTCTTTGGGGGCGTCTTGAAACGAAGAAGACGACGAGCGACACCGGCTGACCAGTTTGGGGACACAACAGATCATGAAGCGCGCCATCCTTTCGCTTGCCCTTGCCACCACCATCGGGCTCGCCGGTTCTGCCGCAGAAGCGCAGACCCTGAAATCGGTTCAGCAGCGTGGCGTTCTGAATTGCGGCGCCAACGGCAATCTGGCCGGCTTCGGCTTGCCGGATGCGCAGGGCAATTGGACCGGTTTCGATGTGGATTATTGTCGCGCCATCGCCGCGGCGATCTTCAACGATCCGACCAAAGTCAAATTCGTACCGCTGACCGCCAAAGATCGTTTCACCGCACTTCAGTCCGGTGAGATCGATGTTCTGATCCGCAACACCACCTGGACGTCGTCGCGCGATACCACCAGCGGCATGAACTTTACCGGCGTCAATTATTATGACGGGCAAGGCTTCCTGGTTCGCAAAGCCCTGAAAGTCAATTCGGCGCTTGAACTCAGCGACGCCGCTGTCTGCGTGCAGCAGGGTACGACGACCGAACTCAATCTCGCCGACTTCTTCCGCACCAACAACATGAAGCTGAAGACGGTCACCTTTGCCACCTCGGACGAGGCGGTGAAGGCCTATGATGCTGGCCGCTGCGACGCCTATACCACGGACGCCTCGGCGCTCTATGGCGAGCGGCTGCGGACCGCGAGCCCGGACGATCATGTCGTGCTGCCGGATATCATCTCAAAAGAGCCGCTCGGGCCGTCCGTGCGCCATGGCGACGATCAATGGTTCGATATCGTGCGCTGGGTCAATTTCATGCTGATCAATGCCGAGGAGCTCGGCGTCAGCAAGGCCAATGTCGATGCGCAGATGAAGTCGGACAATCCGGAAATCCGCCGTCTGCTCGGCGTCGAAGGCAAACAAGGCGAGGCCTTTGGCCTGACCAATGACTTTGCCGTGCGCATGATCAAGGCCGTCGGCAATTACGGCGAGGTGTTCGAGAGGAATCTCGGTCAGGGATCGCCGCTGAAGATCTCCCGCGGCCTCAATGCGCTCTGGACCAAGGGTGGTCTGCAATACGCGCCGCCCGTCCGCTGACGGGCAGCGCCCCTGATGGCTGATGCGCGCGGAACAGCGCGCCCGCAGGTTTCGCCGATCAATGATCCGCGCTGGCGAAGCGCCATCGTCCAGGTGCTGTTGTGCCTGGTGATTGCGTGGCTCGCCTACGGAGCCATCACCAACGCCGCCGATAATCTGGCCCGTGCGCGTATCGCGTCGGGCTTCGACTTCTGGAACTCGACGGCCGGCTTCGACATCAGCCAGACGCTCATTCCTTATACGACGCAATCGACCTATGGCCGCGCCTTCTGGGTTGGCCTTCTGAACACCTTGCTGGTGGCGTCGCTCGGTATCGTATTCGCAACGATCATCGGCTTTGCGATCGGCATTCTGCAATTGTCGAAGAACGTGCTCGTGTCACGCCTTGCGGCGGCCTATGTCGAGATCATCCGCAATCTGCCGCTGCTGCTGCAATTGCTGTTCTGGTACAATGCCGTTCTCAAGGCGCTGCCCAATCTGCGCGAGAGCATCACGATTCCGGGCGGTGCAGTGCTCAACAATCGCGGGCTGTTTCTGCCACGACCGATTTTCGGCGGCGCGATGGATTTCGTTCTGGCGGCATTCGGTCTTGGCGTGATCGGTGCCATCGCCTTTCGACACTGGGCACGCCGTCGTCAGGCTTTGACCGGAGAGCAGTCGCCGGTCTTCATCGTGGCTCTGTCGCTGATTGTCGTGCTGCCGCTTGTGGTATTTGTGGCGGCGGGCATTCCGGTGACGTTCGAACAGCCTGAGATGGGCCGCTTCAACATCAGCGGTGGCATCGAGATCCTGCCGGAATTCGCCGCGCTGCTGTTCGGATTGTCGATCTACACCGCGGCCTTCATTGCCGAAGTGGTGCGGGCCGGCATCCAGGCCGTGTCGCAAGGCCAGACGGAGGCGGCCTTTTCGCTTGGGCTGCGGCCGGGACCGACGCTGCGTTTGATCGTCATACCGCAGGCGATGCGTGTGATCGTGCCGCCGCTCACCAACCAATACCTGAACCTGACCAAGAATTCGTCGCTCGCCGTCGCGATCGGCTACCCCGATCTGGTGCAGGTATTTACCGGCACGGTGCTGAACCAGACCGGGCAGGCGGTCGAGGTGGTGGCGATCACCATGGCGGTGTATCTCACCATCAGTCTGATCACGTCAGGGCTGATGAACCTCTACAATCGGCGCTTCGCCCTGAAGGAGCGCTGAGATGGCTTCGGCGAATTCTTCCTTTGTGCGGACAACGCCGGTGCCGGCCATGGCGCCGCCGGAGCGCGAGCGCGGAATGGTCGGCTGGCTGCGGGACAATTTGCTCTCAAGCCCGATCAATATCGCACTGACGCTGGCATCGCTGTGGCTGCTCTATCTGATCATCCCGTCACTTCTCAATTTTTTGGTCCTTGACGCGACCTGGACCGGCCATGACCGGACCGCTTGCCTGATGACGCCGGAGCGCCCCCATGTCGGCGCCTGCTGGCCATTTGTGTGGGAGCGCATCAACTTCTTCACCTACGGTTTCTATCCGGCCAACGAGCGTTGGCGGGTGAATATCTTCTTCGTCCTGCTGGTCGTTGGCATCGTCTGGCTGCTGAAGCGACGTATGCCCTACAAGAAGTTCGGGGCGATCTATTTCTTTATCCTGCTCCCGATCGTCTCGATCATGCTGCTGCTCGGCTTTCCGCCGCTCGGGCTATCGTATGTCGCAACGTCGCTGTGGGGCGGCATCATGGTTACTGTGGTCGTCTCGGCCGTGGGCATCGTGTTTTCGCTACCGCTCGGGATCATTCTCGCGCTCGGACGCCGCTCGACAATGCCCGTTGTGCGGCTGTTTTCGGTGATCTTCATCGAATTCGTGCGCGGCGTGCCGCTGATCACCGTCCTGTTCATGGCCAGCGTGATGCTGCCGCTGTTTGTGCCGGAAAGCTGGTCGCCGGACAAACTGTTGCGGGCCTTGATCGGCGTGGCGCTGTTCGCCGCCGCCTATATGGCCGAGGTGGTGCGCGCCGGCTTGCAGGGCATTCCGCGCGGGCAATATGAAGGAGCCGAAGCGCTGGGTCTGGGATACTGGAAGATGATGGGGCTGATCATCTTGCCGCAGGCCCTGCGCATCACCATTCCGAATATCGTCAACAGCAATATCGCCTTGTTCAAGGACACGACATTGGTGTTCATCGTCGGCATCTTCGATTTCCTGCGGACCATCGAAGTTGCGCGCATCGATCCGAAATGGGCAACGCCGATCACCAGCACGACCGGCTATGCCTTTGCCGCGATCTTCTATTTTCTGTGCTGCTGGATGATGTCGCGCTATGCCCGCGGCGTCGAGACGCGGCTGGTCACCCGAAACAGGCGTCGCAAATGAACGGCCGGACCGACGACAAGAACGGGATCAGTGGCGGCTTCATAAAGCCGCCGGCGGTCGAGATCGCCGGTATGCACAAGTGGTTTGGCGATTTCCATGTGCTGCGTGACATCAACCTGAAGGTCGAGCGTGGCGAGCGGATCGTGATCTGCGGGCCGTCCGGCTCGGGCAAGTCCACGATGATCCGCTGCATCAACCGGCTGGAGGATTATCAGCGGGGCCGGGTGGTGGTGGATGGGGTATTGCTGACCAATGATCTCAAGCGAATCGATACCGTGCGCCGCGAGGTCGGCATGGTGTTCCAGCACTTCAACCTGTTTCCGCATCTGACCGTGCTGGAAAATCTGACGCTGGCGCCGATCTGGGTGCGCAAGATGCCGAAGAAGGAGGCCGAGGAGATCGCGCGACATTATCTTGCGCGCGTGCGCATTCCCGAACAGGCAGAGAAATATCCGGCGCAATTGTCCGGCGGACAGCAGCAGCGTGTCGCCATCGCGCGCGCCCTGTGCATGAGCCCGAAAATCATGCTGTTCGATGAGCCGACCTCAGCGCTTGATCCGGAAATGGTGAAGGAGGTTCTGGATACGATGGTGGAACTGGCGCAGAGCGGCATGACCATGCTGGTCGTGACGCACGAAATGGGCTTCGCGCGTCAGGTTGCCGACCGCATGGTATTCATGGATGACGGCCAGATCGTCGAGGTCGCGCCGCCGGCGGAATTTTTCGCCCATCCGCGGCATGAGCGCACGAAGCTGTTTCTGAGCCAGATCTTGAATTGAATGTCCGCCGAACGCGGCGCTCGTGGTCCGATTCTAACATTCGGATCCCTTCTTGGCAGGCTCTTTTGCGAACGTTAGAATCAAAGGACCACTAGCAAGTATTGGATTCTAGTGGAGCTTTGGATTTGACATTCGCTTGGCGAGCCCGCGGCTAGGTGGGGAGCGAATGTCAAATCCGCTCCACTAGGCTACGATGCCAAGGGACCGCCGGCCTTCTTCCAGGCGGCGATGCCGCCTTCGATGTGGCGCGCCGCCGCAATTCCGGCATCCTGCGCGGCCTGCACCGCCATGGCTGACCGCTCGCCGAAAGCACAATAGAAAACAATGCGCTTTCCGGTGGCTGCGGCCAGTTCATGCACGAGGCCGCCAGGCGAAATATTCTCCTGCAATTCCGCATAGGGTGCGTGGAGGGAGCCCGGGATGATCCCGTGCTTTTCGCGTTCGCGCTTCTCGCGCAGATCGATCAGCGCCACGTCCGACCGCCCGGCCAGTGCAATCGCGGTGGTCGCATCAATCGACCAGCCGCGCCTTGCGATTTCATCCTGATGCAACCCCACCTGCAGATTGGCCGGAACGGCGACATCCATCATCTTCGGATTCGGCAGCTTGAGGTTGTTCATCAGCGCGACATATTCATTGACCGAATGCACCTGCAGGCGCGGATTGAAGCGCTTCTCCTCGCCGATTGTGGATACCGTTTCGCCCTTGTAGTCGTGCGCGGGATAAACGAGCGTCTCGTCCGGCAGTCGCAGCAACTTCCCGAACAGGGATTCGTACTGCATGCGCGGGTCGCCGTTCTGGAAATCGGTCCGGCCGGTTCCCCGGATCAGCAGCGTATCGCCGGTGAAGACGCGATCGCCCATCACGAACGAATAGGAATCGTCAGTATGGCCGGGGGTGTAGAGTACATCGAGTGCGAGACCTTCGATGCTGAGCTTGTCGCCCTCGGCAAGCCGCATGGAGACTACGTCAGCTTTTGTCTGTTCTCCCATCACGGTGATACAGCGGGTGCGGTCGCGCAGCGCACCCAGCCCAGTGATGTGGTCGGCATGCAGATGCGTGTCGACGGCTTTGACCAGACGAAGATCGAGCTCGCGGACGAGCCGCAGATAGTGATCGACCTTGTCGAGCACAGGATCGATGATCAGCGCTTCGCCGCCCGCCCGGCTCGCGAGCAGGTAGCTATAGGTTCCAGATACGCTGTCGAAGAGCTGCCGGAAAATCATCGGACATCACATTCAAACATCGAAATATCATATCAGATTGCGAGGCCCGGAGCCAGCAAACGGTACCGCGACAAATTCCGTTTCGCGTTGTGCGATGCGAGCGAGAGTCCTCGCACCTAATAGTCGCCGCCCTCAATGCGGCCGTCAGCCCTCGGTTTCGATCGGCAGATCACCGCGTGACGCCCATTCGGTCCATGAGCCGTCATAGAGGGCCTTGGGCTCCTTGCCGATGGCATCGAGTGCAAGCCAGAGGATTGCGGCGCTGACGCCGGAGCCACAGGTCGTGACGACGGGTTTGTTGATGTCGACACCGGCATCACTGAATGCTTGGCTGATACGATCCTGGGAGACGAGGCGGCCGTCCTCAACGATGGATTCCCATGGCAGGTTTAGCGCGCCGGGCATGTGTCCCGATGGCAATCCGGGGCGCGGTTCAGGGGCCGTCCCTGCAAACCGTCCGGCCGAGCGGGCGTCAACGACCTGCGCCGAGCCGGCGAGGGCCTTCCGGACGTCGGCGACGTCGGCGATGGCGCCGTGATTGACGCGCGGCGTGAAATGACGCGGCGTGCGCCGTACTTCGCCGAAATCGATCGGACGGCCTTCCGCTTTCCATTTCGGCATGCCGCCATCGAGAATGAACACATCGCGTGCCCCGAAGACGCGAAACATCCACCACACACGCGGCGCCGAAAACAGGCCAATACCGTCATAGACGACGATCGTCTGCCCATCGCCAATGCCGAGCTGCCGCATGGCCGACGAAAAACCTTCAGGTGTCGGCATCATGTGTGGCAAGTCGCTGGTGCGGTCCTTCACCTCGTCGATATCGAGAAACACCGCGCCGGGGATATGCGCTGTCAGATATTCCTCGCGCGCGTTGCGCTTCATCGTTGAGAGAAAATAGGAACCGTCCACCACGACGATATCGGGCGCGTCGAGATGATCCTGCAGCCACTGGGTTGTGACCAGCCAGTGACTGGCGGGCTTTGCTTGCGAATTCATGGTCCCTCAGACTTTTGCGAATGGCGGCTTGATATCGGTCTTGCGCGTCAGCCAATCGGGGACAGGCAAATTCTTCGAGCGCAGGAATTCCGGATTGAACAGCTTCGATTGATAGCGGTTGCCGTAGTCGGCGAGCACGGTGACGATGGTTGCGCCCTTGCCGAGATCCTTGGCCAGCCTGATGGCGCCGGCGACGTTGATGCCGGATGAACCGCCGAGGCACAGGCCCTCATGTTCGAGAAGATCGAAGATGATCGGCACGGCTTCCTCATCCGGGATAAGGTAGGAATGATCGACCCTGATGTCCTCGATGATCGGTGTGACACGGGCAAGGCCAATGCCTTCGGTGATCGACCCACCTTCCGTCACCGTCGGCTTGCCGTCCTTGAAGAGGTGGTACATGGCAGCACCACGCGGGTCGGCGCAGCCGATTGCAATATTCGTGTTCTGCTCGAGCAGATAAGTTGAGGTGCCTGCGAGCGTACCCCCTGTGCCGACTGAGCAGATGAAGCCGTCGATCTTGCCGCCGGTGTCGCGCCAGATTTCCGGGCCGGTCGACGTATAGTGCGCTTTCCGATTGTCGAGGTTGTTCCACTGGTCGGCGAAGAGGACACCATTCTTCTCGGTCTTGCGCAACTCGTCGGCCAGCCTTCGGCCGACATGCTGGTAATTGTTCGGGTTGGCATAGGGCAGGGCCGGCACCTCGACAAGTTCGGCGCCGCACAGCCGCAGCATGTCCTTCTTTTCCTGGCTCTGCGTCTCGGGGATCACGATCACCGTCCGATAGCCCCGCGCATTGGCGACCAGCGCGAGCCCGATGCCGGTGTTGCCGGCCGTGCTCTCGACTACGAGACCGCCGGGCTGGAGCTCGCCGCGTTTCTCGGCCTCAAGAATCATCTGCCGGCCGGCACGATCCTTGACGGACTGGCCGGGATTCATGAATTCGGCCTTGCCGAGAATGGTGCAGCCGGTGGCGGCGGAGGCCCGCTCGAGCTTGATCAGGGGGGTATTGCCGATCGCGTCGACAATGCCGTCTTTCACGTTCATGCGAGATTCGACCCGGTCTTGACTTTGGCCGGACCCTAACGGGGCAGGAACCGGCCCACAAGCTGCCTGTATGCAGACGTGCCTTCCCATCTGCTCAAAGCAAGGGCCCAATGACCATCGCTTACAATTTTAAGCGTTTTGGACGAAGCGCGGAAACTACATGGCCGCAAGGCAGAATGTCCGCCATGGTATTCACTCAATTTTCGGCTTGTTTTGCTAGGGAATTGCTCATGAACGGCGCTGGGCGCACGTTCTGCCGGTGGCCGCGAAATGAGTTTGGACATCAACACCCTGTTCCTCGTCACGATCTATATCGAGGCGATGTTGGGGCTATTGCTGCTGTTCGCCTGGGTTCAGAACCCGGCGATCGCAGCTGTAGCTTGGTGGGGGGCTGCCCATCTGCTCCTGCCCCTGTCGATCGTCCTGTTTGGCGCCCTTGGGGCGATGCCCGACCTGATCGCCATCGAGTTGTCCAACGCCATTCTGTTCACCGCATTTGCCACAACGTGGAATGGTGCGCGCGTCTTCGACGGCCGCCCGATCTCCTATGTCGGATTGTTCGGCGGAGCAGTCCTTTGGCTTCTGGTTTGCCGGATACCGGTCGTCGCGCAATCGATGGAAATCCGGCTCCTGATCTCCTCGTTCATCGTCACCGGCTATACGTGGGCGACCGCATATGAATTCTGGCGTGGCCGGAACGAACCACTTGTGTCGCGCTGGCCTGCTGTATTCATGTTCTTTACGTATGGCGCATTGTTTCTGCTGCGTACACCGTTGGGATCGGCGTTGCCCTGGATCCGGACGAAGCCTGACGTCGACAATGTGTGGCTGACGGTTCTGTCCTTCGAAGCCCTGCTGTTCACGATTGCCATCGCCTTTATCTTGCTGGCGATGGCGAAGGAGCGTGTCGAGCTTTTGCACAAGCGAGCCGCACTGGTTGATTCACTGACCGGCATTGCGAACCGCCGGGCTTTCCTCGAAGGCGGCGTGACAATGGCGCGACGTCTCGAGGCCAATCCGCGGCCTGTTGCCATCCTTCTCATCGATCTCGATCATTTCAAATCGATCAACGATTCGTTCGGGCATGCCATTGGCGATCGCGTCCTGCAGGTTTTCGCGACCATGGCACGAACCAAGATCTGCAAAGACGACCTGATCGGCCGGTTGGGCGGCGAGGAATTTGCGATTGCGCTATACGATGCTGATGGCGAGAAGGCGATGCAGATCGCCGAGACGATCCGTACCACCTTTGCCGCCAAGGCCGCCGAGGTCGATGGCCATGGCGTCGATGCCACATGCAGCATTGGTGTGTCTGTGAGCGAGGATGGCCTCTTCGACATGTCGGTGATGCTGGGAGAGGCGGATCAGGCCCTTTACACGGCCAAGGAGCGTGGGCGTAACTGTTGCGAATTGGCGCCGCGCGAAATCGTATTGCGGCTCGACAGTTCCACACCTTCTCTACGCATCGACGATACCAAGGCCAATATCGCAGCCAAGTCTGCGGCCTGAACAACCCCCTGTTTGCAGATCAGCAAATTTCGCATCGCAGGCCGCGACATGCCTTGAGGATTTGCGCCCTTTGCGATTGCCTTTCTCGGCACGACAGACCATCATCGTTGCCAACATATTGAAGGGCTTGATGAAAGGCATAACAGCAAGGGTCGGTTGAAGCACATCCATACGAAAAGCGCCGGCACAAGGCGCCGCGACTCAAAAGGCGCAACGACGCAAAACGGTAGGGGAGGTTGACGTGACCAGGCTCAAAGAAGCGTTATCCGATTGCGCCGATGTCCTGCGCAAGGCGATCCTGACGGCCATAATGCTGGTGGGAATGGGCAGTGCGGCGTTGGCGCAGACTTACGGCTTTGCGACATTGCCGCCTGGCACGTTGAACCACACGACCGCTTCTGCCGTGGCAAAGGTGCTGAAGGAGAAGGCCGGCATCAACATGCTGGTCCAGCCGACCGCCGGCGATCAGATCATCGTGCCGATGGTCGCGCGCGGCGAAGTGGAAGTCGGCATCACTAATATCCTCGAACTCGCCAGTTATTATGAAGGCGGCAAGAATCCCGATTTGCGGCTCATCGGTACAGCCCATCCGCTGCGCACGGCCTTCTGGGTCCGCAAGGATGCGCCGATGCAGCGCATCGGCGATCTGAAAGGCAAGAAGGTCACCTTCGGCTATTCCGCCATGCGAACGATCGACACGATATCGCGCGCAATACTGGCGACCAGCGGATTAACCGACAAGGACATATCGCCGGTCATGGTGCCAAATGTCGTGCGCAGCGCCGACGATTTCATGTCGGGTGCGTCCGATATGTTTTTCTTCGCGTTTGGCGGGCCGAAGGTGCGCGAAGCCGATGCGATGGTTGGCGGCATCCGTGTCCTCGAAATCAACGAGGCCGGAATGGCTGCGGCGCGCAAGGTCACACCTTACGGCTATCTGACTGATGTGACGCCAGGTCCCGTGTTCATAGGCGTCAGCAAGCCGATGAAGGTCTATACCTTCGACAATGTGCTGATCACGCATGCAAAGGTGCCGGACGATGTCATCTACAAGATGATCGATGTCCTCGATCAGAACAAATCTGAGCTTGTATCTGTGCAGCCGGTGCTTCGGGAATTCTCGGCCGCCAGTCTCTTCAAGACATACGACATTCCCTACCATCCGGGCGCCTTGAAATACTTCAAGGACAAGGCCATCCAGGCCCGCTCGATCGAGTGATTCAAGGATAAGACTATAAAGGCGCTCCAGTGAGTGAAGAACGCATCGTTCCCGGCGCGGAAGAGTTTCGTGCCACCGTGTCACCAGCCAAACGATTCTGGACCAATGTCTTTCAGGCGCTGCTCGTGTCCGTGGTTATTGTCTGGACACTGGATCTGCCGCGTCAGCTTTTCGGTCTCGCATTCTACACCGAGCAGATGCTGACGGTTTGCATCGGCTTGACGCTGGCGCTCGCTTTCGTCGTCGAGACCAACACGAAATTTTCGCCGATCCATCTCGGCGCGGCGGTCGCGACATTCATTCTGCTGATTTACATCGCCTATCGCTTCGAGACCGTCGCGGCCGACCCGCTGCCCTTCATCGGCGCGCTGGCGGTTCTTCTGCTGTGGACATTTCTCGGCGCGAGAGCCCGCACGGCTTACATCTTCGACTGGATCAGCGTCATCGCATCACTGATCATCTGCGCCTATATCGCCGTCCGTTACGAACCGCTGACCTATGAAATCGCCATGCTGCCGGTCGAAGGCATCGTCGGCAGCGCGATCCTGATCTTCCTTGTTCTCGATGGCAGCCGCCGCACCTCGGGCTGGGGCTTTGTCTCGATCATCCTCGCAATGGCGGTCTACATCTTCATCAGCCCGCATCTGCCCGGGGATTTTGCCACGCGCAATGTCTCGCCCGAGCGCCTCGTCGTGTATCTCGGCCTCGATGTGAACGGCATCATCGGCACAATCGTTGGCGTTGCGGTGCTGGTGGTGATCCCGTTCACGATCATGGGGCAAGTGCTCGCTCGCACTGGCGGCGCCGATTTCTTCGCCGATCTTGCCAGTTCCGCGATGGGGCGTTTCCGTGGCGGTTCGGCGAAGATCGCCGTGGTCGGCTCCGGTCTGTTCGGCATCATTTCGGGCAGCGCGGTGAGCAATGTGCTGGCCGTCGGAATCGTCACGATCCCGATGATGATCAAATCCGGCTTCAGCCGCTACAAGTCCGCAGCGATCGAATCCGTCGGCTCGACCGGGGGGCAGCTCATGCCGCCGGTGATGGGCGCTGCCGCCTTCATCATGGCGGAATTCCTGCAGGTGTCTTACGGCGCGGTCTGTCTTGCGGCTGCTATTCCAGCGTTTCTCTACTACGCCTGTCTGTTCATCCACGTCGATCTTGAGGCGGCGAAGGAAAAGATCGGGGCGGCGGAGGTGGAAGGCGCGCCGACAGTCGGTGAAGTGCTGCGGTCCGGCTGGCATTTCTTCCTGCCGATTGCGTTTCTCGCCTTTTCGTTGATGTATCCTGAATACACGCGACTGACGCCGGAAAAGACTGCGATCGTCTGCACCCTGATCATCATGGTGTGTACCTACATCTTCGGTTATCGCGGCAAGAAGCCGACGGTGATGGAAACCCTGAAGGCGATTGCCAATACCGGTCGCTTCACGCTCGACATCATTCTGATCGGAGCCGCCGCCGGCATCATGGTCGGCATCATGAGCATCTCCGGGCTCGCGTTCGGCATGACGCTGCAGCTCATCGGCTTGTCGGGCGACAATGTCTTTCTGCTGCTGCTCATCATTGCCGTGCTGGCCTTCGTGCTCGGCATCGGCCTGCCGACGGTCAGTGTTTACATTCTCACCGCGACGCTGCTGGCGCCCGCCCTGGTCAAGCTCGGCGTGACGCCGATGGCTGCGCATATGTTCGTCATGTACAACGGCATGCTCTCGATGATCACGCCGCCGGTCGCCTTCGCCGCCTATGCTGCGGCCAATATCGCCCGGGTCGATGGCTGGAAGACAGGTTGGGTGGCTTGCGTCGTCGGCTGGAGTACGTTCGTCTTGCCATTTCTGTTCGTATTGACGCCGAGCCTGTTGATGGATGGTTCCGCGACCGAAATTGTCTGGAACCTGTTGCGCGTGCTGTTGGGGCTCTATGTCGGTACGGCGGGCATTCTCGGTTTCTCGCTGACGCCTTTGACCAAGCCGATCCGCGTCCTCTTTGGGGTATTGGCCGCAGCGATCGTGTTGCCGCCGGCAGCCTTCGCGGCTGCGCCATATGTGAACTACGTCGCAGTGGCTGCAGGCATTGCCTTCATCGCGCTGGAATATGTTCGCCGCAGTGCAGCAAACAGGGCCGTGGTAAAGGCGTCATAAGGGTGTTGGTTTGGGTTTGACGGACGATAGGCGGCATGCATTATAGTGCATGTCGTCTGGGAGGACGCGCCGTGAATTCAACAATGTCAAAACCGGCACAAACGGCCGGGAAAGCACCATTTCGTCCGATCAATTACGCCACACCGTCGGTGACGCGCGATAACCGGTCCGACGGCTGCATCATATTGCGTGCGACGCAACCGCTTGGTTCTTACACCCCCAACCTTGCAAAGCTGTTTCGTCGCGCCGTTGAGCGGCAGCCGGACCGGCTCTTTATCGCAGAACGCGATGCCACAGGCGCCTGGGCGGGTTTCACGTATGCGCAAGCACGAAAGAAGGTCGATGCGGTTGCGCAGGCTTTGATCGATCGCGATCTGTCGGCTGAACGACCAGTGATGGTGCTGTCAGGCAATGCCGTCGAGCATGGGTTGCTGACGGTCGCATGTTACACTGCGGGCATTCCCGTCTCGCCGATCTCGGTCGCTTACGCGCTGCAGAGTCAGGACCATTCCAAACTCAAATACATCAACGAGCTGCTGACACCGGGCCTCGTCTATGTGTCGGATACCGCGCCCTTCGCCAAGGCGCTCGCGCATGTCACGGCGCCGATCGTGGCCGGCCGCAATGGTGCGAACCTGCCCAATGTCACGCTGTTTTCCGACCTCGAAAAAACCGTGCCGGGTGCAGCGGTCGAACAGGCCGTCGAGAATATTCGCCCCGAAACCATTGCGAAATTTCTATTCACCTCCGGGTCGACCAGCCTGCCGAAAGGCGTCGTCAACACGCATGGCATGCTAACGGCCAACCAGCAGCAATCGGTGCAATGCTGGCCATTCATCGAAGACGATCCGATGTTGCTGCTGGACTGGCTGCCGTGGAACCACACGTTCGGGAGCAATTACAATTTCAATCTGATCCTGCAGCAGGCCGGAACGCTCTACATCGATGCTGGAAAGCCGGTGCCGGCCCTGGTTGGGCAGACGGTGGAGAATCTGCGCGACATTGCGCCAACCTTGTATTTCAACGTACCGGCTGGCTACGGAGCGTTGTTGCCGCATCTGGAAAAAGATGACGCTTTGGCGCGCCATTTCTTCTCGCGGTTGCGTTTGCTGTTCTACGCCGGCGCTGCGTTGCCGCAGGATATGTGGGACCGGCTTGAAGCCTTGTCGCTGCGTATCACCGGCTATCGTATCCCGATGACATCCGCCTGGGGCACGACCGAGACATCGCCGCTTGCAACCTCGGCGCATATGCTGATCGAGCGCGCCGGCGTGATCGGTGTGCCGGTGCCCGGCGTCGATGTGAAGCTCGTTCCGGCCGGCAACAAACTCGAATTGCGTGTGCGCGGTCCGAATATCACGCCGGGTTACTGGCGCCGTCCCGATCTGACAGAAGCGATGTTCGACGAAGAGGGCTTCTATAAACCGGGCGATGCGGTGCGTTTCGCCGACGACAGCGATCCTGCAAAGGGTCTCGTGTTCGATGGCCGTACGGCCGAAGATTTCAAGCTGCTCAATGGCACATGGGTCGCTGTCGGCGCTTTGCGCGTTGGTGCGCAGGCGACAGCGTCGCCGGTGATGTTGGATGCCATCGTCGCTGGCGAGGGCAGGGATCGCGTCGGGCTCGTTGCTTGGTTGAATGCGGCGGGCTGCAAGCAGGTGACGGGCGAGGAGGGAGATCTCGCAACTTATACGCGGCATCCGAAGGTACACGCGCATCTGCGCAACGCCTTCGCCGCATGGAATAAGGTTAATACCGGCGCGACGATGCGCGTCACGCGTCTTCTGCTGCTATCCGATGCACCGTCGATCGATGCCAATGAGATCACCGACAAGGGTTATATCAACCAGCGTGTTGCTCTTGAAAATCGCAACGCTGAAGTCGAACGTCTGTTCGGGGCGGAGCCACATCCCGATATTGTGGTGATCGAATAATCTTCGGCCATTCCCGCCATGTGAAAACGTGGCGCGGCGACGCGGCGCAATCTGCGGAATTGCCGCCGCCGGTCAGGTGTTCTATCACCGGCGAGGAGACAAAACGCTTTAGGGAGAAAGCCAACATGACCATCCGGTCGAAATTCGCGCTTGCACTGGCGAGCCTTCTGCTGAGTGTTTCAGCATCCGCATTGCACGCGCAGGATTATCCATCGCGGCCGGTGAAGATCATTGTGCCATTCGGTGCCGGCGGTCCGGCGGACGTCTATGCGCGCGTTCTCGCGCAGCATCTCGGTGAGACCTTGAAGCAGCCCTTCGTCGTCGAGAACCGCCCCGGCGCCGGATCGATCATCGGTACGGACGCTGTCGCCAAGTCCGATCCCGATGGCTATACGCTGCTCTTGATGTCGAATACGCATACGGTCAACGAGACGCTGACACCGAACAAGCCGTTCAAACTGATGACCGACTTCGTTGCAGTCGCACCGATCAATTATTCCGATCTGATGATGGTGGTTCATCCCTCGGTCCCGGTGAAGGATGTCAAAGAATTTGTTGCATTGGCCAAGTCGAAGCCCGGCGCTCTGAACTACGCCTCGTCGGGGCCGGGAACGCCGTATCACATGGCGGGCGAATTGTTCAAAGCGATGAGCGGCACCGACGTCGTGCATGTGCCGCACAAGGCTTCGGGCGAGGCACGCAACAGCGTTATCGGCGGTCATGTGCAGATGATGTTCGATGCGGTGACGACGATGTCCACGAATGCCAAGGCAGGTACCGTCAAAGCGCTTGCCACGACCGGCGTAAAACGTTCGGAACTGACGCCTGACATCCCCACGGTCGGTGAGGCTGGCGTGCCGGGCTATGAGGCAACCATCTGGCTCGGCGTGATGGCGCCGGCCAAGACACCGCAGCCGATCATCGACAAGCTGAATGCGGAGATTGGCAAGATCGTGAACCGGCCGGACGTGAAGGAAGCATGGGCCAAGCAGGGGGCGGTGCCCATGGTGATGTCGCCCAACGAATTCGACGCCTATTTGCGCAAGGATATCGACAAATGGGCCGATGTGGTGAAAAAGACGGGCGCCAAAAAGTGAACTGATCGCGGCATCCTTGCTCGCCGCGGTCCTGTGCGACCAGCGGAGAGTGTGAATGCGCTTTTGCAGATACGATAACGATCGTCTCGGCGTGGTCCGGGACGATCGCGTCCATGACGTGACCTCGGTTCTGGAGAAATTGCCGGCAGTCCGCTGGCCGCTGCCGGTCTATGATCCGTTGATTGCAGCGTTGCCCAAGCTGCGGGGCGACATGGAAGCCGCCGCCGATCGTGTGCAGGGCGTGCCGATCAGCTCGGTGAAGCTGCTCAATCCGGTGCCGAACCCATCAAAGGTCATCGGCGCACCGGTCAATTATCATGCGCATATCGATGAAGCCAACAAGGATGCGCAGATCAATTTCGGCAAGATCATCAAGACCATCGATCATTACGGTGTGTTTCTGAAATCCAATTCCTCGCTGTCGGGTGCGTCCGAGCCGGTGGCCGTGGTCGAAAAAGATCGCCGTACCGATCACGAGGTCGAACTGTCGGCGATCATCGGCGAGGAATGTTTCGATGTTCCGGAAGAGGGCGCGCTGAAATATATCGCCGGCTATGCGATCGGTCTCGATATGACCATCCGCGGTCCGGAAGAGCGTTCGTTGCGCAAGTCGCTCGACCGCTTCTCGGTTGTCGGACCTTATGTTGTCACCGCCGACGAGATTGCCGATCCGGATAATCTGGACATGGAGATCACCGTCAATGGCATAGTCAAGCAGAAGGCGAATACCAGCCAGCTGATCTTCGGCGTCGCTAAGCTTGTTTCCTATTGCTCGAATTTCTACCGGCTCTATCCCGGCGACATCATTATGACCGGTACGCCCGAAGGTGTCGGTCCTGTGCAGGCCGGCGATGTGATGCATGCGAAGATCGAGCAGATCGGCGAGATGACCGTGCAGGTCGTGCGCCGCAACGAGCCGCTGCCGGCACCGGCACCGGCGGCATAACCCTCTTTCGTCATTCCGGGCGCGCATTCGCGCGTCCCGGAATGACAGGTCTGTCAGAACTCCTTGCCCATCCTGGCATCGACCGAGTGGGGGCCGGACCCGCGGATGAGGAGATAGAGCGCTATCGCCGCGAGGATCAGCGGATATTCAAAACCGCTTCCCGGTGCGGTCCAGAACATCGTGCCAGCACGGCCGTAATGGAAGCGAACCGCCTCCAGCATGAAGATCAGCACGGCGAAGGCAATTGGCCGTGTGAACAGGCCAATGATCAAAAGGATGCCGCCGCCGAACTCCAGAAGCGCGATGATCCAGCCAAACATCGAAGCGACGGCAGGCGAATATCCAACCTTCTGCAACAGGCCGATGAAGTTCGTCATGCCCGGCCCGCTGAACGCACCGAACAGTTTCTGCATCCCATGCGGGATCAGAATCGCGCCGAGTGCAACGCGGATCAGAACATGCGCCCATTCATCAAGGTTGGCGTAAACCCGAGCCAACCCGGGAATATAGTATTGTGACCGCGGTCGCATCGCCATGAGCTTTTCTCCCCATTGAGGCGCGTCGGATTTTTATGCACGGCCGGTCGTAATGCCGGTCCGTGGCATCGCCGCGCGATTGCGCCTCGTGGCGGGATGCAAGCTTTAGTCTAGCCGCAGCTTATCGGCCCGCAAGCGGTCTCATGGCAACGTCGGGTGGTATTGGGAAAGCTCTGCAATGCAAAAGGCCGGTGCCTTGCTGCACCGGCCTTTCCTTACGACAATCAGGATCAATAAGCGGCGTTGCGCTTCTTCAACTCATCCTGCAGTTCTTTGTAGATCACGGCCGGGTCGTAGCCCGCTTTCTTCACTTGCGTTTCCCATTCCTTTTTGAGCGGCTCTGCCGCCTTACGCCATTCGGCAAGCTGTGCGGGTGTGAGCGGGTAAACGTCCTGACCCGGCTGCGCCTTGATCTTGTCGCGGCCGCTCGACTCCATGTCAGCCCATGGGGTTGCAATCTTCTGCGCCCATTCCGACGTGCAATGGTCGTCGATGACTTTGCGCTGCGCCGGGGAGAGCGATTCGTATCTCGGCTTGTTCAGCACGAAAACCTGTTCGGTGACGTAAAGCTGCGAGTCGAGGTGATGTTTGGTGACCTTGTCGATGCCGAACAGGATAACCGAACCCCATGGGAAGGTGATGCCTTCGGCAATGCCCTTCTCGAGAACGTCACGCGATTCCGGTGCCGAGGCTTGCACGTTGGCGCCGCCGAGCAGCGAAATGTAACGCGCGATGGTTGCGTTGGCCGGACGGATTTTCATGCCCTTCACGTCGCCTGGCACCGTGATTTTCTTGTTGGTGGTGTGGAAGGTGGCGGGATCATGCGCGAAGGTGAGACAGTATTTGACGTCCTTCATCTCACGGTCGGCGTATTTGCGATACCACGCGTCGAGCGCGGCACTGCCTTCCTTGGAATTGGCGAAGATGAAGGGCAGCTCCGACAGTCCCATGATCGGGAAGCGTCCCGGTTCATAACCGGGATTGGTGTGGGCGATGTCGGCAATGCCGTCGCGCGCCATATTGTAATGGTCGAACGCCTTGCCGAGCTGTTGTGCCGGATAGATCTTGATCGTGATGGTGCCGTTCGACGCCTTTTTGATCGACTCGGCCCAGGCTTCCACCGCCGGATGCATCGGATGGCTCGGCGGCACCCAGTGGCCGAAGCGAAGCTCGACCGGTTTGTCCTGCGCCGCAACAGGGCCGGCAAAAGTCGCAGCGAGCGCACAGGCCGCCGCAGCAATGGCAATGCGTTTCATGGATACCCTCCCAAAGTCGCCTTGTTCCGGCGATCATGTTGCAAGGCTAGCGTCACTCCCATCAATTCTCCAGCGCGATAAGGTGACGCCAGCCATTTCGTGATGCCTATTTCCTGCCCATCGCCGCTTATTCGGCTGCGGAGGGGAGTGCCCGCTTTTCCCAGTGGATCACCGCGCGGGTATGGTCCTGCTCGCCGCCGAGTGCGTCGCGCGCATCCGCCCACATCCCGGAGATGAGGCGGCCGACGGGCGCATCGACACCGATTTGGTCGGCAAGATCAGCCGCGATCCTCACGTCCTTCGCCAGCAGGCCGAGGGCGAAGCCGGTGCCGAACACGCCGCTCAGCACATGCTGCTTGAGCAGGTTCTCGGACACGAAGCTGCGGCCGGTCGAGACATTGACCACATCGGCCAGCACAGCAGGGTCGAGACCGAATTTGCGACCGACGGTCATGGCCTCGGATGCCGCGGCAAAGCTCGCGGCGGCGAGAAAATTGTTGAGGCATTTCATCGCATGCCCGCAGCCGAGGCTGCCGACTTCGAACAACTTGTTGCCCATGCAGGCCAGGACCGGCTTCACCGCGGCAACAGCGTCCGCATCGCCGCCGATCATGATCGCGAGCGAACCATCCTTGGCGCGTGGCACGCCGCCGGAGACGGGCGCGTCCACAAGGACGAGTTTGCGGGCGGCAACGTCCTTGCCCAGCTCTCGCGTACCGACCGGATCGGCCGAGCTCATGTCGATGATGAAAGCGCCGGGCCTGAGATTGGCCGCGAGCGCGCCGCCCTGCATGTTGAACAGCGCGTCGCGCACTTCGCGGCCGGTCGGCAGCATGGTGACGATGGCGTCGCAGGCCCTGCCGAGTTCGGCCAGTTGATCGGTCGCGCGGGCGTTGTGTTCCTGTGCGAAGGCCTTTGCGCGTGCGGGATCGAGATCGAAGCCGACCACCTCGTAGCCGCCGCGCCGGATATTGGCGGCCATCGGTACACCCATATTGCCGAGCCCGATGAAGCCGACTGTCTTGATGTCTGTCATTGTGCGTTTCCGTTTTCAATTTTGTTCTTTATTCGAGGCCCATATCTATTCGAGTACCCATGCTATTCGAGACCCATGTCCTTCAGCGTTGCTTCCGCGGCCCGGAAAGCTTCGACGCCACGCGGAATGCCGGAATAGACCATCGCGTGAATGAGGATTTCCTGTATCTCGTCTTTGGTCACGCCGTTGGCGATGGCGCCGCGCACGTGCACGCTGAGTTCGTGCGGCCGCGCCATGGCGACCAGCATCGCCAGCGTGATCATCGAACGGATTTTTCGCGAGAGCTTCGGCCGCGTCCATGTTTCCCCGAAGCAATATTTGGTGACGATTTCCTGGAGCGGCCAGATAAAATCGCCGGCTGCGTTGATTTGTCCTTCGGCGCCGTCGCGGCCCCACATGGCGCGGCGAACCTTCATGCCGCCGGCAAAGACCGGATCCTTCATTTCACGCTGGGCGCGGGTCGGTCCTTTCTTTGCGGCCTTGCCGCGTAAGGTCTTGCCGCGCAAGGTTTTTGCCTTCTTTGCCTTTGCGGATTTCGCCATTTGAACTGCTGTCCTCCTTGACGTTTCTGGCCGCGACCCTGTCGTGTTTGACTGGTCAACGGAAGCACTGCGTTTGCGGCGCACGAATTCATTCTGCCATGCGCGGCGATAAATTGCCGGGAGAAGCTCCGTCGCGCTATAGGCAAATTTCAAAAGTTTGCGGGCTGCCCACCGGCAGTCCGTTGACGTTGGGAGCGATGGGCAATCCATTTCATCGCTGCCAGATCCATCGAAATCCGGAATGCCCGAATGAAAATCTCCCGCGTCACCGCCACGCCGCTCAACGTACCGCTGCACATCGACCTGATGGGGGTGGACAAGAAGACATCGCTCGCGACCTGCTATGTCGAGGTGGAAACCGACACCGGTATTGTCGGTCATGGGTTCACCTCGATCACCGAGGAGGATGTCGTCGCACAGGTGGTCAATGGCGTGATCGCGCCCAATCTGATTGGCGACGATCCGCTTTTGCATGAGCGGATCTGGGAGAAGATCTATTGGACGACAATGCCGCGTGGGCAGACCGGTTACGCCGCGCACGCGCTTGCCGCCGTCGACCTCGCGCTCTGGGACATCAAGGGCAAGGCATTGGATATGCCGGTCTGGAAGTTGCTGGGCGGGGCGCGCGAGCGGGTGCCGGTCTATGCGACCTTCGGCTTCGGCTTTTTCGATCGCGAGCAGCTGGCTGCGGCGGCAAAGAAATGGGTGGCCGATGGCTTCCGACGGCTGAAGATGACTGTCGCGAGCGAGGCGATCAAACACAAGAATGACCGTCCGATCATGGATGCGATCCGGGAGGACGCCAAGCGCGTGCAGGCCGTGCGCGAGGCAGTGGGGTCGGATATCGAGATCTTCATTGACGCCAATTGCAATCTCGATCTCTACCATGCGACTAAGCTAGTTGAGATGATCAAGCCCTATAACATCTCATTCTTCGAAGAGCCGCTGACCCAGAACGACGTGCCCGGCATGGCGCAGCTCCGCCGCAATACCGGCATGGCTTTGGCTTGCGGTCAGAATGAGGGGCTGCTGTATCGTTTCCGCGATCTCCTGAGCGCCGAAGCGATCGACTATGCGCAGCCGAATGTCTGCATCACCGGCGGCTTCACCCAATGCGTCAAGATCGCCGGGCTGGCCGCCTCACACAATGTCTTGGTCGCCAATGGCGGCGCCTGGTCCTATCACAACATGCATCTGCAGGCTGGCGTCGCCAATGGTTCGCTGGTCGAGCACCATTATCTTGCGGTCGAGCTCTACAAGATGCTCTATACTGGGCTCATTGCCCCGAAGGATAGCTGGCTGACCTTGCCTGACAAACCGGGCCTCGGCTTCGAACCCAATCGCGATGCCATTGCCGAAATCGCCAAGCTGCCATTGTCACAAGGTCGTGCCAAAGGCTGACCCTAAGAGCTGACGCTAAGCGGCCTTGAGATCGGCGCTCTTGCCTTTGGCCGCAGTCTTCATAGCTGCCCTGGCCGCCTGTTCGGAGGCCGGGGTCTGTAACGGCCGGCGATGATTGCGCGACCAGAAATCGACGAAAGCCAAGCCTAGGGCGAATGCCAAGAAGGCGAGGGTGATCAGGGCGACGACAAGTGCGGTGCCGGCGGTCATGGCTCTTTTGCTCCTTCAATTGTGGAGCAAAACGTGGCGCCGGTGCATCACCTGCGCATTGAGCGAGATCAAAGATCGCCGTTCCCGGGCGCTGTTACGAAGATTAACGTCCTCTTAAGAACTTCGGCTCCATTTTCCTAAAACGATAGATTCGCAGGGGATTTGGCAATGACGTCCTACGGTCTGAATGCTTCAGACGACGTGTGCCCGGTACCGGAAAGTCTGTTCGGGCAATTGTATCGCACGCACGCGCAGGGGTTACCGGAGCTGGTAGAAACGATACCCTCCCAGACGCGAGCCATGCTGGCCTTGTTCTGCTACCGGCGGGCGCATCTGCAAGCCTTGAGTCTCGCCATTGCATCGACTTGCGACGAGAACGACCTCCTGGATGCGGGCGGACGGGCCGGCGCTGTGCTGTTCGAACTATCCCGCAAGGCGGAAAAGCCGACGATTGCAGCAAGCGAATCCGGCCGCCGCAAGATTTCCTTGTCCAGGGGGCCCTTGTGGACTCCCGCGCCGTTGGAAGACGATTACGAGGACTGAAGGTCAGTTCGATCGATGACGTTGTCGCCCGGCGGAAACGCCGGGCTTTTTGTTGAAGCGACGGGCCTTATCGCTTCCGGGAAAGCCGCGCGCAGACCGAGCGCGGAGAATTGCCGGCTTCGACATAGCAATAGTCGAGCGTGTTTCTGTTGACGAGGTCGAACGAATAAATGCCTTCGTCGTCCGACCCGACCATCAGGCGACCGCCCGGTGTGAACGCGCCCCACAGGTCTTCTTTGACATCACCGTCCTTGTTGGAACGGTTGAGATAGCCCTTGAACGTGCGTCCTTTTTGTTCGGTGATGACCAACGTCGCCACACCTTCTCTCAGGCCTTCGACTTTCGCGATCCGTTCGCGCTGGCCGGTCCAGGTCCCGACGAGAGACACCTTCTCGGCTGCCAGGGCTTGGCCGGCGATCAACGACGCGAGCACCACAGACGTTGTAAACAGCTTCATGGCGGTTTCTCCGTGAGGTCTTGTCGTCAGGGTTCGGCCGACAAGCGCGTAGCGCCGGGCAGCATGGCGCTTGATTCTTGTCCTTGGGTAAATGGGTTAAGGTCAAATTGCTGGTCCCGTGCACTGAGATAAAGGAAAGCGGCGGGCCGGAATCAGATCTGTGAGTTCGTCCTGTTCGTATCGGGCGCCACTGTCAAGAATTGCAGAAGGCGCAAGCGCACGATTAATTGCAGACGCACGTCGGATGATTCGAATTTGGAGTCAGCGCGGCGTTCGAAGTTGGACCTGTGGAATAGCAGAGAACGAAGCGAGCGCATGATCGGCAATCAGACGTCAACAGTTTCGGTCGCGCAAAGCCAGGGCGATTCAGAGACCCAGGATCAACTGCAAGTCTCAACCGCAAGCTTGACGCGTCTGCTGTCGGCGATGGGATTGCCGGAGGTGGCTGTTTTCTGCGGCGGCCTGCTGCTGACAATCTCCTGCACCGGGCTGGCCATCGCACAAGGGGCCGGCGTGCCGATGGCGTTGATGGCGGGGTATTGTTCGCTCGCTGCAACCATCGCGCTCGTCATTGCATTTCACGTCCTCAAGAATCCGCCAGCGCGCGTTGCGCCAACGGTGGCGGCCGTGTCACAGCAACCGAATTATTCTGCCTGGAAGCTGGTGAGCCAGATGAACATCGCCAATGCCTCGCGGTTATGGTGCGACATCGAGCCAGGCCATCCTTATTCGCGCGATTCAATGGCGTGGGCGACAGCGATGCTGGACGCCATCAAGACCGGTGCGTTGCCAATTGCCGCCAAACCGAACATGAGCAAGGAATTGATCGACCGGGAGCGCGCCAATCCCACCTGGCACACTGAGATCACGCGTGAAGCGCTGCAATCCTGGGCCAAAGCGCACGGCCATAATCCGGAATTCCTGCGGCAATAACCGCCTCGTCGCAGATCAGTCCCGGCGACCGAACGATCTTACGCCAGCCGCATCTTTTTCGTCGGCCCCCTGAACGCGCGGTTGTTCAGAACGGCCCGCTGGATCGAAAGATATTCCGCGATGCTGAGATCGGGAAATGCGCACATGACTTGGACCATGGTCGACCGCGTATCTCCGCTATTCCGAAGGCGGCGCCGGATTGCTTTTTCTATTTCGCACACACGATACGGTGTCTCGAACTTCGCCACGACTGTTTCCACCACGATTTTTTTTGACGTTCTGGTGTGAGCATTCGCACCGAATGCGATCACAAGCTCGTCACGGTTGCGTGTGGTTGAGGCTTCTTAAATTACGTTTCTCGTAAGTGGACCGCCGGCGTCTAGGGGGCTTAAGCCGGCGGTCCGTATTGCTGTACCCCGGGGGTGTGGGGCGGCATGCCAAGCAATATGTGATCCGTAAAAGTCTTAATTAAATTCGCAACCAAATTGCCGGCTTAACCTAACCAGTTAATCCTAACGCGGTGAATGGCTGAGCGCCGCGTTCCTGATCCGAATTCAGTGATGCCGTCGCGCCGCACTCATGATCGAGCCGAAAGGCAGATAGAGCCGTTGACGCGCCCGTCGCCGCAGAAAGTCGCCCCTCCACTGTGAGGGCAATATGCGAGCTCCCTTGGAAAGGGAACCGGAGGCGCGAACATCGACGAAGGATGTCGGCACGGATGGCCGAGATTACCAATTTACAGAAAATCAATGTTGATGAACTACTAACGTTCGCGGTCCTGCGGTTTACGTGCGGCTTCCTATCGAACTAATGCACGAGAGCTCGGGCCGATAGGGGGCGGCATGGACCGACGCTGCGCGCTGGCCAGCCGCGTGGAAATGAAACGGCGAGGACCGTGCCCATGATGCCTTCTCAGCAGATCGTAACTACACCTGGGGCCGGCTTTCTCGCCGATCGCCGGATCAGTACCAAATTGCTGGCGGGATTTACCGCTGTCAGCGCAATCCTGGCGATCGCCGTCGGATTCACACTTGGTGTTGTGAACAGCGCGTCGACGACGGTTGAACGTATGGCCAATCTGCGCGTGCCGGTTGCGCTCGACAGCACCGAACTCGTCGGCAATCTCTATTCCACGCTTTCCACTTTGCGAGGTTATCTGCTGACCGGAAATCCGCAGGGCAAGAATGATCGGGCGGCGATGTGGAAGGAACTGGACGCGACCAGCGCTTCCTTCGATGCGAAGGCGGAACGCTTCACCAATCCGGCCAACAAGAAGATGTGGGCGGAAGCCAAGTCGCTGCTGCAGGAGTTCCGGGCCGCGCAGGACAAGGCGGAGTCGGTCGCGTTCACGCCGGACGCATTCCCGGCCACGAGATTGCTGCTGAACGAGGCTGCGCCGCAGGCGGCCATCATATTCGGCGCGATCACCAAGATGATTGACATCGAGGAGGGGCTCGAGGCGACGGTGGATCGCAAGCGCCTTTTGAAGACCATGGCCGATCTACGCGGCAATTTCGCTGCTGCGGCCGCCCAGTTGCGTATGTTCCTTCTGTCTGGCGACAAAGCCAACAAGGACGAATATGCGCGTCTGGCGGAAACCTATCAGCGCGCTTATTCGAGCCTGAACAATCAGCGTGCGCTGTTGACGCCGAGTCAGAAGACGTCGTTCGACAATCTTACCAACGCCTATAACGTATTCTCGCCGTTGCCGGCCAAGATGTTCGAGATTCGAGAATCTGCGCAATGGAAC
The DNA here is from genome assembly GCF_002119765.1 of Pseudorhodoplanes sinuspersici. Classification (NCBI taxonomy): domain Bacteria; kingdom Pseudomonadati; phylum Pseudomonadota; class Alphaproteobacteria; order Hyphomicrobiales; genus Pseudorhodoplanes; species Pseudorhodoplanes sinuspersici. Next base: position 4,956,766 of record NZ_CP021112.1, on the reverse strand, counting down.
GTGCCGGTTCACCTGTTGGCGACTGAAGCGGCTCCGCGAGCCCTGAAGATTCTCGACCTAATCGACGGTCCGAAGCAGGCGGACGGCACGCGCTCCGGCGGCATCAAGACCAATCAGAAGTTGATGCTGGTGGAAGAGCGGGACGCCGTGCTGAGAGACATGTCGTTCCTTCAGCAGTCGCAATGGACGCTGCTGTTCGTCGGGCTGTTGCTCGCAGGACTGATCGCCTTCATCTCTACGCGTTTGATTGCGACGCCGATCCAGAAGCTGACTGGCGGCATGCGGCAGCTTGCAGCGGGCAATTTCGATATTGTCTTGCCTGGCGTCGGCCGCAAGGATGAGATCGGCGACATTGCCGGTGCTGTCGATGAGTTCAAGAAGCGGCTGGCCGAGAAGATGCGGCTTGAGGCTGAAAAAGAAGCCGAGATCACGCGACGCGAACAGGCAGAGCGCGATGAGCGTACACGGCGTGAGACCGAGCAAGCGCGCATCGTTGCCGAAGTGGTGGCCGAACTCGGACAGGGCCTGGAGAACCTCGCTCGCGGCAACCTGACCTATCGCGTGTCGAAGGAGTTCACCGCCGAGTACAAGAAGGTCCAGAACGACTTCAACGGCGCCATCGAGCAGCTGCAGGATACGGTGCAGCGGATCGCGTCGTCCTCGATGGAAATCTCCAACGCCGCGGCCGAAATCGCGACCGCGACCACCGACCTGTCGCAGCGCACCGAGGAGCAGGCCGCGAGCCTGGAAGAGACCTCGGCCTCGATGGAGGAGATCGCCGCGACGGTGAAGCAGAATGCGGAGAACGCGCAGCGCGCCAACGAGCTCACGCGTGAGACGCGCGACGTGGCAGGCCACGGCGAGGCAGTGGTCGCCGAAGCGGTGACCGCGATGGCGCGGATAGAGGAATCCTCCCGCAGGATCTCCGACATCATCTCGGTGATCGACGAGATTGCGCGTCAGACCAACCTGCTGGCGCTCAATGCCGCGGTGGAAGCCGCGCGCGCGGGCGAAGCGGGCCGGGGGTTCGCGGTGGTCGCGTCCGAGGTGCGGAGTCTGGCGCAGCGCTCGTCGCAAGCGGCGAAAGACATCAAAGACCTGATCGTGAACTCGTCGGGTCAGGTCGAGCAGGGCGTACAACTCGTCAACCGCGCCGGCGACTCGCTGAAGGAGATTCTGCAGTCTATCCGCGCGGTCGCCGACATCGTGGCGGACATCGCCGATGCGAGCTCCGAACAGGCCGCCGGAGTCGACCAGATCAATAAGGCACTGGCACAGATGGACGAGGTGACGCAGCAGAACTCGGCTTTGGTCGAGGAGAATGCGGCAACGGCGAAGACGCTGGAAGACCAGTCGAACGCGCTCGACGGCCGCGTTGCTGTGTTTCAGCTCGACGGGGCAGGCCCGTCCGTGGCGGCGGTTGTAGCTCCGCCCAGAGCTGCGGTGGTTCGCAAGCCGTCACCGATCGCCCCGGCGCGCAAGGCCGCTGCGTCGCAAGGACGCCGCAATGTGCAAGGTGCGCTTGCCGTTAAACAAGAGTGGGAGGAGTTTTAATCGCACCAAGTGTGATGCGATCCGGCGCCGGCGGGGCGAGCGTGCGGCAGTCAGCAATTACTGCTGCAGGACGGTGGTACGCAACTCGCAAACGGTAGTGTGTGAAAAAAACTGGCTCCCCGGGCCGGATTCGAACCAGCGACCAACCGGTTAACAGCCGGTTGCTCTACCACTGAGCTACCGGGGAACGCCGCGCGGCTATAACAAAGCTGCCGCGGATTGCAAAGCTTCGATGTTGAAATCGGCTGTGGTTTTGGCGTTTTGCGCCAAAATCATAGGCCTCAGGACATCGATGGTGTGAATCTGGAGGCCACGCCCGGAATCGAACCGGGGTGCAAGGATTTGCAGTCCTCTGCGTAACCACTCCGCCACGTGGCCCCAGGCGGTCGTCATATAGGAGGCACTGCGCTGCGGCAACACATCGGATGCGAGATGCCGTCTTGTTCCCGTCATATCTTGCGTTTTGGTGTGGCCTGCCGCAGAAGCGGCACAATCAATGCCTTCTGCAATACTTCCGGATGCCCCGATGGCCGATTTCGCAGCCTTGCGCCGTACGATGGTGGACACACAGGTCCGCACCGCCGATGTCACCGATCGTCCTTTGATTCACGCGATGCTGGAAACACCGCGCGAGCTGTTCGTACCAAAATCGTCGTCCGGCCTGGCTTATCTCGATCTCGATTTGCCGGTGGGCGGGGAGGGCCGCCGTATGCTGAAGCCGATGGTTCTGGCAAAAATGCTTCAGGCCCTCAACATCGCGCCGGAAGATCGAGCATTGGATGTGGGTTGCGCCACGGGATATGCGGCGGCGCTGCTGTCACAACTGGCGGCTTCGGTGGTCGCGCTGGAGCAGGATGAGGCACTTTTCCACGCGGCCAAAACGACTTTGGCGCAGACAGGCAATATTGAGATCGTTCAGGGGATTCTGGTAGATGGATACCCGAAGGCCGCGCCTTATGATGTGATTCTGGTCGAAGGCTGCATCGGGGTGGAACCCGAAAAGCTCTGCCAGCAGCTTGCTGACGGCGGCCGCCTCGTCTGTATCTCCGGAACAGGTCCCGCGACCAAAGCCACCCTATACCAGCGAGACCTCGACGACATGACCAGTCAGGCCATTTTTGATGCGTCGGGGGCGTCGTTGCCCGGATTTGCTAAGCCGGCCGCCTTCGTATTCTGACCCGGCCGGGCACACCTGTCACCCGAAATACTCAGTGCGGCGTCTTTCGGTGCATTTGGAACGGCAGGGGCTTTAAACCCCTGACATATCGCGGATATAGTTCCCAAATGCTTGTGGCTCGTTGAGTCTGTCGCGGGGGCGCCAGACGCGGGCGTTTGGTTTTTGGGGGGAGCGTTGAGGATGTCCGTCTTGCGTGCGGGACGTTACTTACTGGCCGCCGCATGCGTGATGGCGTCGGAGGGGGCGTTCGCCGATACCCTCGAAATGGCACTCATTCAGGCTTATCAGAACAATCCGCAAGTGAATGCCCAGCGCGCGCTCGTGCGGGCTACTGACGAGGCCGTCCCGCAGGCATTGTCCGGTTATCGGCCGCAGATCAGCGCGACCGCCAATTACGGTGTGCAGTGGACCGACAACACCAATATACAGAGTGTGCCGAACGTGCTTGGAGGCACGACCACCCAGCAACGGCGCGAGTCGTCTCGGACCTATCCGGCCGGCTACGGCGCAACGCTGACACAGAATATCTTCAACGGCTTCACCACGGCCAACACGACGCGCCAGGCCGAGAGCCAGGTCTTTGCCGCACGTGAGACCCTGCGTGTGATCGAACAAACGGTCCTGCTCGACGCTGCGACCGTTTACATGAATGTGCTGCAGGCCAGCGCGATCCTTGATCTGCAAAAACGTAACGTCGAAGTCATACAGGAACAGTTGCGCCAGACACGCGACCGTTTCAACGTTGGTGAAGTGACACGGACGGACGTTGCGCAGGCCGAATCACGTGTGGCTGCGGCGCAGTCGCAGATGCTGACCGCGCAGGCCAATCTCACGACCGCGCGGGCCGCCTATCGCCGTGTCATCGGCCTCGATCCCGGCCGTCTAACTGCCGGTACGCCTGTCGATCGGTTGTCGCCGCGCAAGCTGGATATCGCGGTGGCACAAGGACAAGCCGAGAACCCATCCGTGACCGCAGCCGAACACGGTGTTGACGTCGCGCAACTGCAGGTCAAGGTCAACGAAGGTTCCCTCTATCCGCAGGTCTCTCTGGTGGCCAATGCCCAGCAGAATCACAATGCGACAGAGACGGCGCGGCGTGGCTTCAATGCATCGGTGATCGGGCAGGTCGTGGTGCCGATCTACCAGGGCGGCGGGGAATATTCGCTGATCCGTCAGGCCAAAGAGACGGTCGGACAGCGTCGGCTCGAGCTTGCGCTGAACCGCGATCAAGCCCGTGCCAATGTGGTCCAGTCGTGGGGGCAACTCGATGCCGCCAAGGCGCAGATCGAAGCCACCAAGTCGCAGGTGACGGCGGCCGAGATTGCCCTGAATGGCGTGCGCGAGGAAGCGCGCGTCGGTCAGCGCACCACGCTCGATGTGCTTAACGCGCAGCAGGAACTTGTGAATGCGCGCGTGGCCCTGGTGACGGCACAGCGCGATCGCGTCGTCGCGTCATATACGCTGTTGTCGGCGGTTGGCCGCCTGAATATTCCAACGCTTGGTCTGCAGGTGCCGCTCTACGATCCGATGATTCATTATCAGCAGGTGCGGGATAGCTGGATCGGCATTCGTACACCGGACGGCCGCTAAGTTCCGTGTCTTCATGCGCGGCAGTTTCGGCTCCGCTGTGCTATGAACTAGTCACATGACGCTGTTTGTTATTCGCAATTAGCGTGAGATACTCCCCAACTTCGCCAAAAACGGCGATAGTTAAGCTTGATTCGACACCGGTCCGTTTCGGACGGCCCGACCTCGTAGAAAGCGCAACGGCCCATGACTCAGCCGGCAAAATCGCAAGAACCATCGATGGAGGAAATTCTCGCCTCCATCCGTCGCATCATTGCAGACGATGAGGTGGAAAAGCCTGCAGGGCTGTCCACGACGCCGGCTGCCTTCCAGCCCGAGCCGGTTGCGCCGCCGCCGCCCGCACCGCCTGTGCTGAAACCGGTTGCCGTGGCACCTGCTCCGAAGCCGGCAATGCCAGTCGAGTTACTTCAGGATATCCCGCCGGCACATTCGCGGCCGGTAGCGGCCCCGCCTGTGTCCGTCGTGCCGTCTCCGATCGTCGAGGAGCCCGCTGCGGATATTCTCGATCTGACCGAAGCGATGCGTGTGCCGGAACAGCCGGCACCGTTCCGGACCATCGAGGCGCAACCCGATGTGATCTTCGCTGAACCTGCGCCGGAACCCAAGCCGGCTCCTGCAATGAAGGAAGAGCCCGTGCAGGCTTATGTTGCCGACCCATTCCCGGAAGTGCGCCCGACACCGACGGCCAGCGTGGAAAATCCATTGATGTCGAACACGGCAAGCGCCGCCGTGGATTCGGCGTTCTCATCGCTCGCGCATACGGTGCTGACGCAAAATGCCCGTACGCTGGACGATCTGGTCAAGGAGATGCTGCGGCCGATGCTGAAGTCCTGGCTCGATGATAATCTTCCGAGCTTGGTCGAGCGGTTGGTGCGTGCGGAAATCGAGCGGGTTTCGCGCGGCCGTTAAAACTGTCAATCTCGTTTGAGATGAAAGACCTCGGATCGAGCAGATCCGGGGTCTTTGCATGAAGACCATCAGATCGCAGTCGGCATTTTCAGTTCGGCGCGACGCTTGCGGATGAGGCCGCGGGCAATCACCGCACACAAGACCGGAAAGGCGATCGCTGCGATGAGAAAGACAGGCACTGCGGTGAAGCGGTCGACAAACGGTGCTGCTGCGGCGACACCTGCGGTCAATCCCATATAAAGCGATGATGAGAAGATCGCGAGCGAGGTGCCGCGCGCCTGCGGCACCATCTGCGTCGCATTGGTCTGCAGCGTATTGTGCACCATGTAGAAGCCAAGGCCGACGGCGACCATGGCGATGGGAGCCAGCCACCAGACCGGTTGCAGGACCAGGGTGAAAAATCCCAGCGAGACGAAGCCGCCGCCGACGATGACGAGGCCAATCTGGCCGAGCCTGTTGACCAGCACCCTGACCAGAAACGTGTAGAGCAGACCGCCAAGCGCAAAGCATCCGACGACGAGGCCGATCAGCGTGAAGCCCAAGCCGAAGCGCAAATGCAAATCGGCACCGACATAGGCCAGGACTGCGTAGAGCAGAGCGGCCTCGACGAAGACACTGGTGATCATCAGCCGCGCAAAGGCAGAGCGGAGCACGAGTTTGTATTCGCCAACGAGACCGCTTTGCCGCGTGGACCGTGAACTTGAAGCTCGTGTGGCTGGATTGAATGTCAGTTCGGCAATCAGGAGCGCAGCCGCAATGGCGAACAGCCCGGCGAGGATGAAGAACACATTGCGCCAGCCGAACCAGTCGCCGAGCACGCCGCCGGCGACCTGACCGAACAGCAGGCCCGATAATTGTCCCGTCAGGAAGCGCCCGAGCACCTGCTGGCGGTGCTCGTAAGGCACGACGTCGCCGACATAGGCCATGGCCAGCGGGATGACGCAGCCGCAGGCCAGGCCGCTGAGCAGACGAAACGCCACCAGTTGCGGCAGCGATGCCGCAAGGCCGCACAAGAACACGACCACGGTCGAAAAGATGGTCAGGCCGGCAACCGCGTGATACTTGCCGAATCGATTGCCGATCTCGCCGCCGAAAAGCTGCACGGTCCCGTGGGCGATGCTGTAAGCGGTCACCACAACCGAGGCGGCGCCGACCGTGACGGCGAGGTCGGTGGCAATCTGCGGCAAGAGCGAGTCCGACACCCGCACCATGGCCTGGCTGGCAAAGGCCGACAGCGACAACAGGAAAATCGCGCGATTGGGGGTTGCGAGGGGAGCAGGAGTCGACACAATTTTAAGGACCGGTTCGATTAATGCGTATGGCCCGCATTGGCGTTGACAGTACGCAAGCAGGCGGGCTTTGTAGCGCGCTGGCGCGAGGCGCCGAAAGCGGATTTCCAAATGATTGACAAGACTTATCAGCCTTCGGACGTGGAGCCACGCATTTCAGAAGCGTGGGAACAGGCGCTGGCATTCCGTGCCGGACGGCCGGACCGCGCCGATGCGGACCCATACTGTATCGTCATTCCTCCGCCGAATGTGACTGGTTCGCTGCATATGGGGCATGCGCTGAACAATACGCTGCAGGATATCCTGTGCCGGTTCGAGCGAATGCGCGGCAAGGATGTGCTCTGGCAGGTCGGAACCGACCATGCCGGCATCGCCACGCAGATGGTGGTCGAGCGGCAATTGATGGAGCGCCAGCTTCCCGGGCGCCGCGATCTGGGCCGCGAAAAATTTCTCGAGCGCGTGTGGGAATGGAAGGCCGAATCCGGCGGCACCATCATCAATCAGCTCAAGCGTCTGGGCGCTTCATGCGACTGGTCGCGCGAACGTTTCACGATGGATGAGGGACTGTCGAAGGCCGTTCTGAAGGTCTTCGTCGAACTCTATCGTTCGGGCCTCATCTATAAGGACAAGCGGCTGGTCAATTGGGACCCGAAGCTCCTGACCGCGATCTCCGATCTCGAAGTCGTGCAGGTCGAGGTGAAGGGCCATCTCTGGCATTTCAAGTATCCGATCGAAGGCAGCCCCGGTGAGTTCATTACCGTTGCCACGACCCGTCCCGAGACCATGCTTGGCGATACCGCAGTCGCGGTACATCCCGACAACGAGAAGATCGGGCATCTGATCGGCCAATACGCGATCCTGCCGCTGGTCGGCCGGCGCATTCCGATCGTCGGCGATGACTATGCCGATCCCGAGAAGGGATCGGGCGCGGTGAAGATCACGCCTGCGCATGACTTCAACGACTTCGAGGTCGGCAAACGGCACGATCTGCCGCAGATCAACATCTTCGATACCGAGGCAAGGCTGAACCTGAAGGACAATGACGCGTTTCTCGATGGCGTCGAGACGTCCGCCGACCTGACCGAGACGCTCGCCATGCATGGCACGAGCCGCGAGGTCGCGCGCAAGACGATCATCGCCCGGATGGAAGAAAAGGGACTGCTGGAGAAGATCGAACCGAACACGCACATGGTCCCGCATGGCGACCGCTCGAATGTGGTGATCGAACCGTTCCTCACCGATCAATGGTATGTCGACGCCAAGACGCTGGCGCAGGATGCTATCGCCGCGGTGCGCAGCGACCGAACCAAATTCGTGCCGAAGAACTGGGAAAAGACCTATTTTGAGTGGATGGAAAACATCCAGCCCTGGTGCGTGTCGCGTCAGCTCTGGTGGGGCCATCAGATCCCGGCCTGGTATGGCGCCGACGGCAAGGTCTATGTCGCCGAAACCGAAGATGAGGCGGTGGCCGAAGCGCTGGCTTATGACACTGCCAACGGCGCTATCAGCGAGGAAGAGGGCGAGGCGATCGCGCAGGATGCGGCACGCCGGGCTGCTTACCTTACGCGCGACGAAGACGTGCTCGACACCTGGTTCTCGTCGGCCTTGTGGCCATTCTCGACGCTCGGTTGGCCGGACGATACGCCGGAGGTCAAACGCTACTATCCGACCAATGTGCTGGTCACTGGCTTCGACATCATCTTCTTCTGGGTCGCACGCATGATGATGATGGGATTGCACTTCATGGAACAAGTGCCGTTCCACACCGTCTACATCCACGCCCTCGTCCGCGACGAGAAGGGCGCCAAGATGTCGAAGTCGAAGGGCAATGTGATGGACCCGCTCGACCTGATCGACAAATACGGCGCTGACGCGTTGCGTTTCACGCTGGCGGCGATGGCGGCGCAGGGCCGCGATATCAAGCTGTCGACGCAGCGCGTCGAAGGCTACCGCAACTTTGCGACCAAGCTCTGGAATGCGGCGCGCTTTGCCGAGATGAACCAGTGCATCACCGTGCCGGATTTCAATCCCGCCAGTGCCAAGCTGACGCTCAATCGCTGGATCGCGCATGAAACGGCAAAGGCGACGCGCGAGGTGACGGCGGCGATCGAAGCCTATCGGTTCAACGAAGCCGCCGGCGCGGCCTACCGCTTTGTCTGGAACATCTATTGCGACTGGTATCTCGAACTGGTGAAGCCGGTCCTGATTGGACCCGACGGCGAGGCCAAGGACGAAACGCGCGCCATGGTGGCCTGGGCGCGCGACGACATAGTCAAGCTGCTGCATCCGTTCATGCCGTTTATCACCGAGGAATTGTGGTGGGTGACGGGACCGTTCGCGGTCGAGCCGGAGCGCATGGACGAAACAAAGGCTCAACTGAGAGAGGCCGATCAGCAGCGCCCCAATATGCTGGCATTGACCCAATGGCCCGTGCATGAAGGCCTCGACGATCCGGCCGCGGAAGCCGAAATCGGCTGGGTGATCGATCTCATCACATCGGTTCGCTCGCTGCGCTCGGAGATGAATATTGCGCCGGCGACATTGATGCCGCTGGTGCTGGTCGACGCCGCGAAGGAGACGCAAGCTCGCGCCAGCCGCTGGCTGGAATTCGTGAAGCGTCTCGCGCGCGTGTCGGAGGTTATGTTTGCCGACAAGGCGCCTGAAGGTTCGGTCCAACTCCTGATCCGCGGGGACATTGCAGCGCTGCCGTTGAAGGGCGTGATCGATCTCGCCGCTGAACGAGCGCGGTTGGAAAAGGAACTGGCCAAGGCCGATGCCGATATCAAGCGCGTCGATGCCAAGCTGGGCAACGAGAAATTCGTCGCCAATGCGCCGGAAGAGGTAGTCGAAGAGGAAAAAGAAAAGCGCGAGCAAGCCGAAGGCCGCAAGGCCAAGATCGTTGACGCGCTGGAGCGGCTGAAGGGTGCAGCCTGAGGGATGCGCCGGGCCGCTCGTTATCTCGGGTTCGGCCTTGCTGCGCTCGTGATCGCCGTCGCGGCTCTGACAGTTGCGACGGCACGGCCGGGAAATCCTGCGTTGTGGCCGCCACCCGCCGGTAGCGGCGCGATTGAGGTTTTCGTCGTTAGCCACGGCTATCATGCCGGCCTCGTATTACCGACCGCACGGGTCGCGGAGGTTGCCGGCCGTCAAGGCGATGCCGCGTTGATCGCGGTGGCGCAACGCTTTGCGGGCTATCCGTTCATCGAGATGGGCTGGGGCGATGAGGGCTTCTATTCATCGGTTCGCGAGGTCTCATCGCTGACGCCAGGTCTTGCCTTGCGGGCCTTGTTTCTGCCCGGCAATACCTCGGTTATGCACGTTGTTGGGCTGACTGATGCGCCGCGCCGCAGTTTCGCATCCGCCGATATTGTTCGCGTGGTTGTGAGCGAGGCAGGTTTCAGTCGCATGATGCGTGCGCTCGATGCAAGCTTTGCGCGGACCGGAGAGCCACCGCAGCCGGAGGTGCTCCGGCATGGCCTTTACGGACCGAGCCTGTTCTATCGGGCGAACGGGTCATTTCATATTTTCAATGTCTGCAATCACTGGGTTGCGAAGCTGTTGTCTGTTGCCGGATTGCCGATCGCACCGGCGCTTGCAACTCTGCCGGCCGGTTTGATGTTCGATTTGAAATGGCGAGCGGATGCCAAAGCCGTTCCGCTCTGATTGAAAAGATGATCAAGTTGCAGGAGGCGAAGCGCTGATGAAAATCTTTCTGGCCGGGGCCACTGGTGTCATCGGCCGCCGTCTCGTGGTGCTGCTGCGCAAGACTGGGCACGAGGTCGTCGGAACGACACGCTCCGAAACAAAGGCGGCGGCCTTGCAGGCGCTTGGCGCGACCGCGGCGGTGGTCGATGCTTACGATGCGCAGAAGCTGAAACTCGCCGTCTATGCCGCGCAGCCTGACGTCGTCATTCATCAACTGACCGATCTGCCGCAGGACCCCGATCCCGTAAAACTCGAAGTAGGTCGCGCAGCCAATGCGCGTCTGCGGATCGAAGGCACGCGCAACCTGGTCGATGCCGCGCTGGCGTCGGGCGTGCGCCGCGTCATCGCGCAGAGCATCGCCTTTGCGTACACGCCGGGGCAGGGGCCGCTGACCGAAGATCAACCGCTCGATCTATCGCAGACCGGCGTCATCGCGCTCGAACAAGCGGTGACGCAGACGCAGGGCATCGATGGCATCGTGCTGCGTTATGGCCGACTTTACGGTCCCGGCACATGGACGGACATCGCCAAGGGGCCGGGGCCGTTGCATGTGGATGCGGCGGCGCAGGCGGCGTTGCTGGCGCTCGCGCAGGGCAAGCCCGGCATCTTTAACCTCGCCGAGGACGATGGTACGGTATCGAGCGAGAAGGCCAAGCGCGAACTTGGCTTCGACGCCGCGTTCAGGATAGGGACCGGCTAACAGTAAAGCTCCTGTCCCGGGCGCGGCGCAACGTGAAACGGTGCGCTGCAGAACCGGGACCCATACAACCGGGGTCCCGGATCAGCGACGCACCAGTCGCTATGCTCATGCCGCGTCGCGTCCGGGACGCGAGACTGCGATCAATCCAGCTTGATGCCGGTGTCTTTGATCACCTTGGTCCAGGAGTCATATTCCTTCTGGATGAAGGGACCGGTCTCGGCCTCGCTCATTTCGATCGTCGTGCCGCCAATCTTCGCATAGGCGTCTTTCAGCTCCGGGATGATCGCCCGCACTTCCTTGCGCAACTTGGCGAGCGCTTCCGGCGGCGTCTTGGCCGGCGCAAAGATGCCGATCCAGGAATCGATGTCGAAGCCTTTGACGCCGGCTTCCGCCATCGTCGGCACATTCGGCAGCCGTGGATTGCGCTTGGGGCCTGCCAGCGCAATGCCCTTAACCGCTCCGTTCTGCACATGCGGCAAGGCGGCAGAGAACGAGTCGATGAAGAAATCGACGCGGCCGGCGAGAATATCGGGATAGGCCGCCTGCGCGCCCTTGTAGGGTACATCGAGGAATTTCGTACCGGTCGCCTGCATCAGCGCCGCGGCGACGAGATGCTGACCGGTGCCGACGCCGGCATTCGCCATGCTCAGCTTGTTGGGTTCCTTCTTCGCCGCTTCGATGACTTCGGCGAGCGTCGAATAGGGCAGGTCCTTGCGGCCGACCAGGATGTAGGGGAAGCCGAACACGATCGCGACCGGCGTAAATTCCTTCATCGGGTCGTGCTGCAGCTTGGAATAAAGCGACGGGTTGAACACGATGTTGCTGAGGCCGCCGACAAGGAGGGTATAGCCGTCGGCCGGCGAGGAGGCGACGAATTGCGTGCCGACCACGGTGCCGGCGCCCGGCTTGTTTTCGGCGACGACCGGCTGGCCAAGACGCTTCGAGAGTGCGTCGGCCACCGTCCGGCCGACGATGTCGTAGCTGCCGCCCGGGCCGATCGGCACGATGATCTTCACCGGCCGGTCCGGATATGTTTGCGCCTGGGCCGGCTGCGTCGTCAGCGCGGCTGCCAGGATGGCAGCGCCGGTGGCCATGGTTAAAAGACGTACGGACATAGGAGATCCTCCCTCTGGATTGTTCTTGGCTTGTTGGTTGGGGCTTACCTTTATTTCCCACTACAGGTCCAGTGTCCTGAATCCGAAGTTCGCTTGATTTCGCAGCGCTCTCGAGAGCGAACTTCGGATTCGAAGGACACTGGCAACTCATTGAATCTAGTGTGGCTTTGGTTCAGAAGTCCGCAATTCGGACACGCCGCGGAATGATGCGGACTTCTGAACCGCCACACTAGTGGCATGCGGTCGCGCCGGGGCCTATCTGTGGGGTTGAATCCCCAATACGGACCTGTACAAGGACCCCATCATGAGCATGCCCGTCCGCACTGAGGCGGGCGCCGAGGTCCGGTCACCGCTTGCGGCCGAGATCGAGCGGCGCCGGACCTTCGCCATCATCTCCCATCCTGACGCTGGCAAGACCACGCTGACGGAGAAGCTGCTGCTGTTCGGGGGCGCGATCCAGCTCGCCGGTCAGGTCAAGGCGAAGCGCAATCGCAAAACGACCCAATCTGACTGGATGGCGATCGAGAAGGAGCGGGGTATCTCGGTCGTTACCTCGGTCATGACCTTCGAATACGGCGACCATGTCTTCAACCTGCTCGATACGCCGGGCCACGAAGACTTTTCGGAAGACACCTATCGTACGCTGACCGCGGTCGATTCCGCGGTCATGGTGATCGACGCCGCCAAGGGCATTGAGGCACGCACGCGCAAACTGTTCGAAGTCTGCCGCATGCGCGACATCCCGATTCTCACCTTCATCAACAAGATGGACCGCGAGACCCGCGATCCCTTCGACCTTCTCGACGAGATCGAGAAGACGCTGGCGCTCGACACAACGCCGGTGAACTGGCCGGTCGGGCGCGGACGCGATTTCACCGGCACCATCGAGGTGCAGAGCGGTGGCGTGCGGTTGCTCGAAGGTGATGCCGGCAAGGCCGGTACGCTGCGCGAAATGAGCATCCTGGAAGTCGCTGCGCTCAACCCCAGTCTCGACGCATCGGCGATCGAAGGGGAATTCGAGCTGGTGCGCGAGGCCTGCAAGCCGTTCGATCTGCAGGCGTTCCGTGAGGGGCATCTGTCGCCGGTCTTCTTCGGCAGCGCGTTGAAGAATTTCGGCGTTGGCGATCTGCTCGATGCACTCGGCCGTTTTGCACCGCCGCCGCGCGACCAGAAGGCGGACAAGCGCGTCGTGCACGCCGAGGAGCCGCGGATGTCGGCCTTCGTATTCAAGATCCAGGCCAACATGGATCCGAACCACAGGGACCGCATCGCCTTCGCGCGGCTCTGCTCCGGCAAGCTGACGCGCGGCATGAAGGTCAAGCAGATCCGCACCGGCAAATCGATTGCGCTGAACGCACCGCAATTCTTCTTCGCGAAAGACCGCTCGGTCGCGGACGAGGCTTATGCCGGTGACGTGGTGGGCATCCCCAACCATGGTTCGGTGCGCATCGGCGACACGCTGACCGAAGGCGAGGATCTGAACTTTGTCGGCGTGCCGAGCTTTGCGCCGGAAATCCTCCGCCGCGTCCGGCTGCCGGATGCGATGAAGGCCAAGAAGCTGAAAGAGGCGCTGCAGCAGCTTGCGGAAGAGGGCGTGGTGCAAGTGTTCCGGCCGCATGACGGCTCGCCCGCTTTGGTCGGCGTCGTCGGTCCGCTGCAGCTCGACGTGCTGCGCGTGCGGCTGATGGACGAATATGGTCTTGAAGTGAGCTGGGATGTCAGCGAATTCACGCTGGCGCGCTGGATTTCCTCGGATGACCCGAAAACGTTCGACACCTTCGTGCGGTCCAACTCGTCTAGCGTCGCCGACGATCTCGACGGCGATCCGGTCTTTCTCGCGCGCAACCAGTTCAATCTGGATTACACCCGCGAGCGCGCGCCGGGTATCGCCTTTGCCGACATCAAGGACGTGAAGAAGGCGGCTGGTTGAGCCTTGGCAGGTGAGGGACCCTGTCAACTCTGACAGGGGCAGACGGCGGGCGGGGCCGTTTTTATCGCTTCGTCATAATCGCACCGCAATCGGAGCCGCTGGCATATCCCGTTCAAAGGGACGGGATTGAGCATGTCGGTGGTAAAATTGGCGCTGCAGGCCTGGCTGCGGCGTTTCTGGCCGGTCATCGCCGTCTTCCTCATCGCGCAGGCCCTCATTCGCGCCATTCTCGCCATCAAATCGGGTGGCGCCTTCATCGATACGCCTTGGGACATCGTCCGGCCCTTCGTGATCGGCCTCTGGTTCGATCTGGCCGTGCTGTTGCTCGCGCTCATTCCGGGAACGATTTATTGGGCCTTGCTGCCGGCGTCATGGCGCGGCGGTCGTGCCGATCGGTTGGCGACATATTCCGGTTTCGTGTTCGTCGCCTTCGCGATCGGCTTCACGATGATCGGCGAGGTGTTGTTCTGGAACGAATTCACATCACGGTTTAATTTTATCGCCGTCGATTATCTGGTCTATACCCGCGAAGTCGCTGGAAATATCTGGGAATCCTATCCGGTCGGCAAGCTGCTGGCGGCGCTGATCGCCGCCGCTGTTCTTCTCGCGTGGCTCTTGCGCAATCCGTTGCGGGCGCAACCTGACAACGTGTCCTACCGTGGTCGCGCGCTGGTCATTGTCGGACTCGCGTTGGCAGCCTTCCTTGTCAACGATACGCCGAAGACAAACTGGTCCGAGATCAGCAGCAATGCCTATGCCAACGAGCTATCCGAAAACGGTTATTATTCTCTGGTTCGCGCCTTCTTCCGCAACGAGATCGACTATCGGCGATTCTATATCGTTGAGGACGAACAGAAGGTGAATGCGCACATTCGCGAGCTCGTCGCTTCGCCGAATGCGAGATTCACGACGGCAAATCCGGGCGACGTCACCCGTGACATCATTCATTCCGCGCCGCCGATGCGGAAAAATGTGGTGCTCGTCACCATCGAAAGCCTCAGCGCCGACTTCATGGCGCATTTCGGCAATCGTAGCAGTCTGACGCCGAACCTGGATGCTCTGGCCGATCAATCAGTGTTCTTCACCAACATGCTGGCGACCGGGACACGTACGGTGCGCGGACTTGAAGCTGTCACGCTATCGGTGCCGCCAACGCCGGGACAGTCAATCCTGCGGCGACCAGGAAACGAGAAACTGTTTTCAATCGGTTCGGTGCTGCGCGACCACGGTTACGACACGACCTTCCTTTACGGAGGCGATGGCTATTTCGACAACATGAACGCCTTCTTCGGCAGCAACGGCTACAAGGTCATCGATCAGAAGCGGTTTGCGCCATCTGAGGTCACCTTCTCCAACGCCTGGGGTGTGTGCGACGAGGATCTGTTCGCGCGCGCGTTGAAGGAGGCCGATGCATCCTTCGCGTCGGGCCGGAAATTTTTCCAGCACGTCATGACGGTGTCCAACCACAGACCATTCACCTATCCGGCCGGGCGCATTGCACCGCCGCATGGGGGAGGTCCGGCCGGTCTTGGAGACCGGACGCTGGCGAAATATGTCGAACAAACACGCGAAGGTGGGGTCCGTTACACCGATTATGCGATCGGCAAGTTTCTCGAACAGGCGCGTGCCAAGCCCTGGTTCCAGGATACGCTGTTCGTTTTCCTCGCCGATCACACGGCATCGTCGGCCGGACGCATCGAGGTCGATCCGAGCGCCTATCATATCCCTGCGATCTTCTATGCGCCGGGTTTTGTCGCTCCGCGCCAGATCGATCGGCTGGTGAGTCAGATCGATATCGCGCCGACCATCCTGGGCGCTTTGCGTCTGAGCTATCGCAGCCGGTTTATCGGTCAGGATCAGTTCGGTGCGGACGGGCCGGCCCGCGCGTTCATTTCCAACTATCAGAAGGTGGCGCTGGTGCGCAGCGATGAGATCGCGCTGCTCGGGCCGCGTCGCGATGTGAAAGGTTTCGTTGGCGGCGCACCGGTTCGTGATGCTGGCCTCGACAAGGCGCTGCTGTTTGATGCCATCACTTACTATCAGCATGCGTCGGGCTGGCAGACCCGCTTCGCCGGAACGACATCCATTCCACAGGGGGGGCCCGGCGACTGACGGGTTATTACCGGAACGGCTTGCTCAAGTAGCGCGAGCCCTTCATCCCATAGCGCCATGGCAGCTCCGCAGCCTTCGTGATGCCGATGCGGATGCCGACAGCGACCTCGTAATCCTCCGGTCGGGCACGCAGTTCGAAAGGCGGCTTGTCGAGCGGCAGGCCATCGTGATCGCGGGTGATGCCAAGGGCCTCGCACAGCCGGCCCGGCCCCGAGCACAGGAGCCGCTCGTCATCAAGCTTGCGACGGCGCTTCATGGTGGTGATGCCCTGGGTCGGTTGGATTGCCCGGATCAGGATCGCGCTGGCCGAGCCTGTTTCCTCGCAGACGAAATTCACGCACCAGTGAATGCCGTAGGAGCGGTAGACATAGGCAAAGCCCGGCGGGCCGAACATCACTGCGTTGCGCGGCGTCTGGCCATTGAAGGAATGCGCGGCCGGGTCGGTGTGGTGATAGGCCTCGACCTCAACGATCAGGCCGCCGACGTCGTTGAACAGGAACGTCGCGCCGATCAGGTCGGGGGCGACCTCGTGGACGGAGCGACCGAAGAAGGAGCGGGGCAGGCGGCGGGGCATAGCCGCTTTTAGAGCGTTTTCGAGCGAAGTGGGTATCGGTTCGCGTCAGGAAAACGCGTCAAAACAAAAAGTCAGTGCCTCGGCTTTGATTCCATCAATCCGGAAGAGCTCTGGTCGGTGCGAAGTGCCAGTGGCGAGAGCCATTTTGCGGTTTGGAACCGGATTGCTGATTCGCCAGTTGGCTGCTCGTCGAGGAGACGGCCATGAAAAATCGGAGCACTGTCCGAAAGGCCTTCCCAGCCAGCGCAGCGGAGCGGGCATCGATCCGCGCGCTCAAGCACTGGCTTCTGGCAGCCCCAGGCGAAAGTCCGTTGCAGGATCAGATCGTCCGTCTGCGGATCGCGGATGCGATCGCCCGGTTTGCACCCGGCAAGCTTGCTCGCAAGGCCGCAAAGCCAAAGCGCCGCACGGCAAAAGCTTGATGCCGGGATATGAAGTCTGACCGAAGCAACTTGAGAGTCTGGATTAAGCAGGCTGACGTGAGGCGATAGCGTGTTCAAGTTCGATGATAAGGTCGAGCGCACGCCAGGGCTTGGGCAGATGCTTCGTCCCGCGCGGCAAGGCCCGGAGCCGTGAAGGTTCGCAGTAGCCCGACGTTGTGACCAGCCGTGTATGCGGCCAACGGTCGTCCACTTCACAGGCCAGATCAACGCCGTCCATCACGCCCGCCAGTCCGACATCGGCCAACAGGAAAACCGTTCGGTCGCCCACAACCTCCATCACCTGCATGGCGGCTTCGCCGCTTTCGCATGCGATGACCTGCACGTCGGATTCTTCGAGGATCGCGCCGATCAATTCGCGTTGATCGTTATCGTCTTCAACAACCAGCGCGACCGGGTTGCCTTTGGTTTGCCCCGAAGAGGCCGATCTTGAGCCTGCTTGATGCACGAGTGCCTCCGTCGTCTGAAGCGTATTATTGCTAATGCCCCGGGATGTGCCGCCGTTCCGTCTAAATGTCGCCATTTGGCACAGCAATCGCCGGCCGAGTGTTGCGGTGCCGCTTGTTTTGTGGCTTCCCCGCCACACATTAGGGACATTTCAGCCTGAACCCCCTGATGCCGCGATTTGGCCATAGGCCTCGCCGACACGAAGCGTAAGAAATAAACGCAATGTCATTATGCGTTTGCGCGGTGAAGGGCAGGGGACCCAGTCGAGTTAATATGGACGCCAAGACTAATCTCAAAGCAAAGCTGCCCAGCCGCCACGTCACCGAAGGCCCCGAGCGGGCGCCGCACCGGTCATATTATTATGCGATGGGTCTGACGGCCGACCAGATCCACCAGCCGTTTGTCGGCGTCGCCTCCTGCTGGAATGAAGCTGCGCCGTGCAATATCTCGCTGATGCGTCAGGCCCAGGCGGTCAAGAAGGGCGTCGCTGCAGCGGGCGGGACCCCACGCGAGTTCTGCACCATCACCGTGACCGACGGCATCGCCATGGGGCACGGCGGCATGCGCGCATCGCTGCCGTCGCGTGAAGTCATCGCCGACTCGGTCGAGTTGACCATGCGCGGTCATGCCTATGATGCACTGGTCGGGCTTGCCGGTTGTGACAAGTCGCTGCCGGGGATGATGATGGCGATGGTGCGGCTGAACGTGCCGTCGATCTTCATCTATGGCGGCTCGATCCTGCCGGGCACCTTCAAGGGCCGGCCGGTGACCGTTCAGGACGTGTTCGAAGCGGTTGGTAAACATTCGGTTGGTGCGATGTCGGATGAAGACCTTCTCGGTCTTGAGCAGGTCGCTTGTCCGTCGGCCGGTGCATGCGGCGCGCAATTCACCGCCAACACGATGGCGATGGTATCGGAAGCGATCGGTCTTGCATTACCGTATTCGGCCGGTGCACCGGCACCTTACGAAATGCGCGATCAATTCTGTATGACTGCAGGCGAGCAGGTTATGCAGCTCGTGCTTTCCGGTCTGCGACCACGCGACATCGTCACGCGTAAGGCATTGGAAAATGCGGCAGCAACTGTCGCTGCATCAGGCGGTTCGACCAATGCTGCGCTGCACCTTCCCGCAATTGCGAACGAAGCCGGTATTGAATTTACCCTGTTCGATGTCGCCGAGGTCTTCAAAAGGACACCATATATCGCGGATTTGAAACCGGGCGGCCGTTATGTCGCCAAGGATTTGTTTGAAGCAGGTGGCATACCGTTGGTGATGAAAGCGCTGCTCGATGGCGGTTATCTCCACGGTGACTGCATGACCGTTACCGGGCGTACCATCGCTGAGAACCTGAAATCCGTGAAATGGAATCCTGATCAGGACGTCGTGCGTCCCGCCTCCAAGCCGATTTTGGCAACAGGTGGCGTCGTGGGTCTGAAGGGCAACGTCGCGCCGGAAGGTGCGATCGTGAAAGTCGCCGGTATGGCTAATTTGAAGTTTACCGGTCCGGCACGTTGCTTCGATGGTGAAGAAGCCTGCTTCGACGCGGTCAAGAATCGTAAATACAAGGAAGGCGAAGTTCTCGTCATTCGTTACGAGGGACCGCGTGGCGGTCCGGGCATGCGCGAGATGCTGTCCACCACGGCCGCGCTTTACGGTCAGGGAATGGGCGACAAGGTCGCGCTTATTACCGATGGGCGTTTCTCCGGCGCAACGCGCGGCTTCTGCGTTGGCCATGTTGGCCCTGAAGCGGCGGTCGGTGGGCCGATCGGACTACTGCGGGACGGCGACATCATCGAACTCGATGCCGAGAACGGCATCCTCAATGTGAAGCTGTCCGACGAGGAGCTCGCCAAGCGCAAGACCGAATGGAAGCCGCGCAGCAACGATCACGGCTCGGGTTATCTTTGGAAATACGCGCAGCAGGTGGGACCGGCAGTGACTGGCGCCGTCACCCATCCGGGCGCGAAGGCCGAGACCATCACTTATGCGGACGAGTAGCGTCGCACGTCTGAGCTTTCTGACCTGTGCGCTCTCGCTGGCGCCAGCGTTTGCCTTTGACGGCACACGCACGCCGGCCGATTCCAAGCCTCCTGTTACGCCAATCGAAGCTTTCCGCTCCGGCACCAATGCGCTGAAGGCCGGCCAAAACGACAAGGCGTTGTCGTCGCTGCAATATGCTGCCGATCAAGGCCACGCGCTCGCGCAGTGGAAGCTCGGCCGCATGTATGCGGTCGGTGAGGGCGTGCCGCGCGATCAGCTGCGCGCCTTCCAGTATTTCAGCCGCATCGCCAACGCGCATGCGGAGGATTCGCCGCAGCTTCCGCAGGCGCGCTTCGTCGCCAATGCCTTCGTGCAGCTTGGTCACTATTATCTCGAAGGCATTCCCAATACGCAGGTGAAGCCGGATCCGGATCGTGCGCGCGAGATGTATGGTTATGCGGCATCCTATTTCGGCGATGCCGATGCGCAATACAGTCTCGCCAAGCTCTTCCTTGAGGGCGTCGGCGGGATGAAAGATCCGCGCCAGGCCTTGCGCTGGCTCGGTCTCGCCGCGAACAAGGGGCAGGCGCGCGCGCAGGCGCTGCTTGGCCATCTCATTTTCAAAGGCGAACTCGTTCCGCGTCAGGGCGCACGTGGATTGATGTGGCTCACGCTCGCGCGCGAAGGCTCCGGTGGCGAGAAGTGGGTGGTCGAGATGCACGAGGCCGCCTTTAAACAGGCGACCGACGATGAGCGCCAGCTCGCGGTGCTGTATCTCGAGCGTTACATGCGAGACCGGCGCGACTAGAGCTGGTCTTGATCAGCCTTTCGCCAGCGCCAGCGCGGTCGATTCCGCAACGTCTGGTGCAGCCTGGACATCAGGTAGAACACCGACGCCCTCCCAGTTGGTGTGCGTGATTGGATTCTCGGCCCGTCCCGTCGGGACGACAACGAAGAAATTGGAGCCCAAATCGGTCAATCCGCCTGGATTCGCTCCGCCACGCGTCTTGGCTCCGACGACCGTCGCGCGCTTCAGCGCCTGCAAATCATAGGCGAACTCTTCACCGGCCGAGTACGTCTTGGGTCCGACCAGCACATAGACGGGTTTGCCAAGATAGCGCAGGGGGGTCTGTGAACTCCAAAACGTCTCAGTCCTGTACGTGTCGGTCCCGCGATTGCGCCACACGAGGCTGTTGATGTGAACCGGCTTACCTGGATCAAGGAAGTAACTTACCAGATACGCGACAGAGGCCGGATGCCCGCCGCCGTTCGCCTGCATATCGATGATCAGCGCCTCGGTATCTGACAAACTGTGCATGGCTTCGTCAGCTGCCGGCTTGAAGACGTCCGGAGAAACGAACCGTACCAAGCGGATCAGCCCGATATTGCCATCAGCCCGCTTGACCTCAAAGCCCGCGCCCTGCGGCACGGCCGGCGGAGGCTGATTGGCAAACGGGGAGCCGAAAATCACCCGCATATGACTGTCTTTGGTGATGGCCCGAAGCTGGTCGGTCACCTGCCGCGCGAACTGAACTGGGTCGGTCACGCCGGCATAGGCGCTTTCCTTCAACGACTTCTCCAGCGCATCTGCGGCATGCGCTCCCTTGTCAGGGAACACATACCCTTCGCGTAATTCAACGACGATGCCGTTGATCGTCTTGCCAATCGTTGCCTGCGTCAGTGGCTCGATTTGCGCGGTGCCAGGTGTCGTATCGGCCCTTACCGTCGATGGCGCGGCCACGAGGACCGCAATCGTCGCGCTGACGGCGACCCGGAGCCGTATTTGAAGTTGCAGCAATTGATGCTCCTTTCGGTGGGCTCTCGCGGACCGATCTTCACTTTCAGCTTTAACTTTGCCGGGTTAACTTGTCGCAGCACTGCTTGTCGGCCGCACGACGACTTTCGTGTTGACCGGAACACGTCGGTAGAGGTCGATGATGTCCTGGTTGAGCAAGCGGACACAACCCGATGAAACCGTCGTGCCGATCGTCCATGGTTCATTCGTACCGTGCAGACGATACAGCGTGTCGCGACCGTCCCTGTAGAGATAGAGCGCACGCGCACCGAGCGGGTTGTCCGCGCCGCCTTCCAGACCGCCGGCATAGGGCCCGTATCGCTCCGGCTCACGCCGGATCATGTTCGGCGTCGGCGTCCAGCGCGGCCATTCGGCCTTGCGCGCGATGATCGCTTCGCCCTGAAAGTTGAAGCCTTCCTCCCGTCCAACGCCAACGCCGTAGCGAAGGGCGCGTCCGCGCGGCAGCACAAGATAAGCGTAGCGCTGGTTCGGATCGACCACGATGGTGCCTGGATGCTCTTGTGTCGCATAGGCGACCTCCTGTCGTAAAAAGACAGGATCGACACGCGACAAATCCACCGCCGGCACCGGAAAGGGTTCGGTATCGATGGCGGCATACATCGCGGCATATTGCGGAGATATGTACGGTCCAAGCGCGGCGATATCCGGCCGGACCGTCGTGCAGCCGGCCACACCCAAGAGCGGCGCGCCCAAAACCAAAGTTCGTCGTGTGATTCTCATGTGTCCTCGTCGCATTAGGTCTCGTCGCCTTGGATGATGGTGAAGTGATGTCCTGCACTGGGACGACATGACGGGTATCGTGTCCATATGTTATGAGGTAATTGAGATCATAACCGTGAGGTATGGATGGATCTGGCTCTCGCTTTGCGCGCATTCGTGCGCACCGTTGAACGCGGCTCCGTGACCGCCGCCGCGCGCGATCTGGCCGTCTCGCAGCCTGCGGTCACAAAGCATCTGAGAAATCTCGAACGCCATGTCGGCGCGCGATTGCTTGAACGGTCGTCGCGGGTTGTGCGTCCGACGGCGCATGGACGCACCCTCTATGAGGCGAGCCATTCGGCGCTGGCGACGATCGATGCAGCGCTGGAAGGGGTGCGGCGCGACATGGGAGCGGTCGAAGGTCCTTTGCGTGTCCACGCGCCGTCTTGTCTCGGCGCGAAACATCTGCACCGGATCGTCATGGCCTTTCAGGCCGAATATCCGGCGGTGGCCGTCGATCTGGTGCTTGAAAACCGCAATGTCGATCTGGTCTACGAGAGTTTTGATCTCGCCATCAAATACGGTCGTCCGGACGGGCAGGAACTGATCATCCGCCGCCTTGGATTGATCCGGCGCTTTCTGGTCGCATCGCCCGATTATCTGTCGCGCAACGGTCCGATCAATTCCTTTGAGCAACTATCCGCCGCGAAGATCGTCACAACGCATATGGTTATTTCGGCGCGCGATACCCTGGCGCTGCAGGGCAAGGGAGAAACGGCCGATGTCGCCGTTCGGCCGATCCTGCGGACGGACAACGCGCAGGTCATCGTCGATACGCTTCTCAGCGGACAGGCCGCCGGTCCGATCCAGCATCTGCTGGTAATCAAAGAACTGGCGGAGGGACGGCTGGTCCGTATCCTTCCCGATTATGAGATCAGGCCGACCGAAGCATTTCTCGCTTATCCGTCCGTGCGCTTCATGCGTCCCGTTGTCAGAGCTTTCACGGACTTCATGATTCCGCTGCTGCGAAGCGTCGAGGGGATCGACGTGTCCTACAATCGGGACGGTTCTTCGCAAGCTCAAGACGATGACCGCAACCAAGCCGGTGGCGAGGAGGCTCGTGAATCAGGTGACACCGTCCGCCGAGTCGCTTGAGTGGCGGACGGCATCGCGCCCGATCAGCGGAAGGTGTTGGTCAGGCTGCCAAGTCCTGTAATCGAAATCGTCACGACATCGCCGGCGCGCAGGAATTTCGGTGGATTGAAGCCGATGCCGACGCCGGCCGGCGTGCCGGTCGAGATGATGTCACCCGGCACGAGCGTCAGACCGGCTGAAATCGACGAGACGAGGGTCGGGATATCGAAGATCAGGTCGCGTGTATTGGCGTTCTGACGCAATTCATTGTTCACCCAGCATTTGACGTCGAGGTTTTCCGGCTCAAGTTCGTCGCCGGTGACGAGCCACGGACCCATCGGGCAGAACGTGTCCAGCGCCTTGCCGAGGAACCATTGCTTATGGTTGCGCTGGCGGTCGCGCGACGTCACGTCGTTGATGATCGTGTAGCCGAAGATGTGGTTGTAAGCCTGATCCTTCGGGATATCGCGCCCGGCTTTGCCGATGACAATGGCGAGTTCGGCTTCGTAATCGACGCTGTTAGTTGCCTGTGGATGCAGATCGACATCGGCGTCCGGGCCGATCACCGAGCTCGCCGGCTTCGTAAACACCGCCGGATATTCGTCGATCTCCGCGCCTTTGACCGCGCCGGCCTCAAAGCCGCTGTTGGAAAACTCCTTCGCATGTTCGCGGTAATTCTTGCCGACGCAGAAGATATTGCGTTCCGGTGACGGAATCGGAGCGAGCAGTTTCACTTGCGACAGTGCGATGGCCGGCCCGGATGGCTTGACTGTGGCCTTGCCCGAGATGATGTCGAGCACAGAAGATACATCTTCCACCGCGCGCAGCGTCGCCGTGCTTTCGTCGACGACGCCGACTTTGGTTTTTCCGTCCAGTAAAAAAGTCGCAAACTTCATGACGCTGTCGCGCTCCGATTCCGTTAGAAAAGTTAGAGCATGATGTTGTCCGAAAGCTTCACACTTTTCGGCATCGTGCTCTAGTTTGTTTGATTATTCGACTTTGCCAATTTTCTTGACCGCCGCGATCAGCCGCGCGCTGTCCGCTTCAAAGAAGCGCGTGAACTCGGCTTGATCCTGATAAGCGGGCGGGCTGCCGGCAGCTTCGAAGGTCTTGATCACTTCCGGTGACTTCATCGCCTGGCGCATGCCGTCGCGCAGCTTGGTCATCACGGCATCGGGGACGCCCTTCGGCGTGAACAGACCGGCCCAGATGTAGAATTCGACATCCGGATAGCCGAGCTCCTTGAATGTCGGCAGATCGGGGAAGCTCGGAATGCGCTCTGCGCCCCAATTCGCAAGAACGCGAAGCTTGCCATCGTCGACCTGCGCCTTGAGAACGCCGGGCGCCGACGCGAGCGCCTGAACCGTGCCCGACAACAGCGCGGTCAGCGCCGGCGCCGCACCGCGGAACGGCACGTGCAGCAGCTTGATGCCTGCGGCTGCGGCAAACATTTCCATCGCGATATGCAGTGTGCCGTACGGTCCCGACGATCCGTAGGGAATTTGGCCGGGCCGCGCCTTTGCATCCTCGACGAAATCCTTCAGCGTCTTCCAGGGCGCGGATGCCGGCACCGCCAGCAGCGTCGGGTCGGCAAGGATGCGGGCGACCGGCGTGAATTGCGACACTTCGTAGGCCGGCGTCCGTCCGAACAGGCGGTCGGCTTCCGGCAGCACGGCCAGCGACGACAATGTCACGAGCTGCGTGTAACCGTCCGGAGCCGCGCGCGCGACGGCCGCATTGCCGACAGCGCCACCGGCGCCGCCAGCGCGATTCTCAACAACAACGGGTCGGCCGAGAATTTTCTCCAGTGCCGCAGCAACCGGACGCGCAGCGAGATCGGCCTGTCCGCCCGCCGGGAATGGCACGACGAAGGTGATGTTTCGCTCCGGCCAGGTGCCTTGCGCATGCGCTCCGCTGACAAGTGCTGCAAGCGATCCTTGCGCCGCCAGCGGTAATGCCGCTGCGCGCATCAGAAAATCTCTGCGATCCATCTTGAAACCTCTCCCTTTCGTGATCCAATTGTAAACCAATTTTATTGGTTGGGCAGATCAGGACATCAGAGATGCCGTTCTGTCAACTCGTAAACGCAACAACTTGCCTCGAAAGACAGATGACGATAAATGGATCAAGATTGGTTCACGAAGCAGCGAGTGGCATGACAAGCCTCAACAACCGAGCGAAAGCGCGCCAGACCATGTCGGCGGCCCTTGCCTTCATCGAAGGTGAAATCAGCACGGGTGTGTGGAAGCCAGGCGAAAGGTTGCCGGCCGAGCGCGAGCTGGTCGAACGCTTTGGACTCGCGCGCAACACCTTGCGCAAAATTCTCGATCAGCTCGAAGCGAAAGGCGCGATCACGCGTCATGTCGGTCGCGGCACATTCGTTGCGGAGCCGGCAGCCGATCAGCAGTCTTCCGACGAACTGGTGAGGAAGATTCATCGCGCCAGTCCTGCGGAAGTGATGGACATCCGTCTGATGCTGGAGCCGCAAAGCTGCGAAATCGCTGCCGCCCGTGCGACCGCGACCGATCTTGCGGACATGGAGCGGTGCTTGCACGAATGCGAGATCGCAAAAGGCGTCGCCGCATTCGAGACATGGGATGGGCGCCTGCATCAGCGCATTGTCGCCGCGGCGCGCAATCAGCTCCTCGCTGACATCTATGACGCCATCAATGGCGTCCGTCGGACAGCGCAATGGGGAAAGCTGAAAGAGCGGAGCCTGACCGCGGAGCGACGAACGATTTATCAGCAACAGCATCGCCGCATCGTTAGCGCCTTGCGCGAGCGTGATGGCGAACGGGCGCGGGCCGAGATCCGCGATCATCTGCTGTCGGTGCGCGAAAGCCTGGGTGGTTTTTGAATAGACCGGCCAGCCCTAGAGCATGGTGCCGAAAAGTGCGAAGCGGTTTTCGGACGACATCATGCTCTAACGTATTAGAATCGATCACGTTTATGACTTTGGATCGATTCGATCCAAAGTCATCGTGATCTGATGGCTGGCCGGTTCGATCGTTGCGTTATGAAGAGCTTTGCTGGCTGGCGATCTTGTCGCGCAGCCGCTCTTCCTGTTCGGCAAGCTCTGGCGTGAACTCCGCGCCGAAATCGGCGGCCTCGAACACGGGCCGAATTTCGATTTCGCTGGGACCGGGCATCGGATTGGGGCAGCGCTTCACCCATTCGATGGCCTCGGCCATGTCCTTGACCTGCCAGATCCAGAAACCGCAGACCAGTTCCTTGGTCTCGGCGAATGGGCCATCGATCACGGTGCGGTTCGCACCGTTAAAAGCGATGCGCTTTCCCTGTGACGACGGCTTCAACCCGTCACCCGCCAGCATGATGCCGGCATTAACCAGCTCCTCGTTGAACTTGCCCATGGCCGTCAGGAGTTCGGTCGAGGGCATGAGGCCCGCTTCGCTGTCCTTCGTCGCCTTCACCAGAACCATTACGCGCATGTCTGTCTCCTCTGATCACGAAGGCCGCTCCGGCCTTCCTGCCCACACGACGAACGAGAGCCGGCGGAATCGACATCGCCCAAAACTTTTTTGAGCCAAAATTTTCTGTGGCGTCTGCGCTACACGTCGAGGTCGATCCAGACCGGGACGTGGTCGGACGGTTTTTCCCAGTTGCGCACATGCTTGTCGATGCCCGAGGCAGTGAGGCGGTCGGCCGCGCGAGGGGACAGCAGCAGGTGGTCGATGCGGATGCCGTTATTCTTCTGCCAGGCGCCGGCCTGGTAATCCCAGAAGGTATAAAGCCCGGCGGCGTCGCTCGACGCGCGGATTGCGTCGGTTAGTCCAAGATGGGTGAGGGCACGGAATTTCTCCCGCGTCGGCGGACGGAACAGCGCGTCCTCGATCCAGGCGGCGGGGTTATGAACGTCTTCGGCTGCCGGGATGACGTTGTAGTCCCCGGCCAATACCAGCTCTTCTTCGAGTTTAAGCCGCTCGCCTACATAGTCATGTAAACGATCCAACCATTTCATTTTGTAAGGGTATTTCTCGCTGGCGACTGGATTTCCGTTGGGCAGATAGATCGAGGCCACCCGCACCGTGCCGCCGGGATGAGACACCAAGGCTTCAAGAAACCGGGCGTGGTCGTCCTCGGGATCGCCGGGGAGGCCGGGCGTCACGTCCTCAAGCGGATGCCTGGAGAGGAGAGCGACGCCATTGAACGTCTTTTGGCCGTGAATGGCGAGGTTGTAGCCAAGCTCCTCCAGCGGGGCCCGCGGGAAGGCGTCATCGGTGATCTTGGTTTCCTGCAGGCAGACCACGTCCGGCTGCCGTTCCTTCAGCCAGGCGCACAGATTGTCCATGCGCTGACGGATCGAATTGATGTTCCAGGTGGCAATGCGCATCGGATTTCAGCTCTGGCGTCTCAATCGGGGCGGGATGGTTACATGGTTGTCCGGTGTTTACCGGATATCAGGGGAAAGGGTGCGGTTTTTGCATGAATATGGTACGATATTCACCATCACCGACAGATCGCCGGGGCCGAACGGCGGCGAGACGCGGGATCAATGGAAGGAAGCCCGCCGGTGATGCCGGTGTGGTCGAAAGCTGCAGATGAATAAAGGGAAATGGTTTGTCGCGTTGGCTGCGCTCGCTGCCGTCGGGGCGGGTGGGTATTATTCGCGGTCGGTTTGGAATCCGGAAAAAGCGGTCGCGCAGACAGCCGGTCCGCGGGTTGTCCCCGTTGACGTCGTCACGGCGCAAATGGGGAATGTCCCGGTTCGCCTTGAAGCTCTTGGCACCGTGACGCCGATCGCCAGCGTCGCCATCAAGGCCCGTCTTGAATCGATGATTACCGACGTGCATTTCCGCGACGGTGCACAGGTGAAAAAGGGGGATCTTCTCTTCACCCTCGATGGCCGTCAGATCGAAGCGGAGATCAAACGCGTCGAGGCCGTGATCGCGGGCGCCGTTGCCCAGCAGGAGCAGGCCGAGCGCGACGTGCAGCGATACAAGGAACTGGTCGCAAAGAACGCCACCACACTGGTCACGCTCAATAATGCGCAGACCGCGGTGAATATCGCGCACGCCACGGCGGAATCGAACCGGGCGACGCTGGAAAATCTAAAGGTTCAGCTGGATTACACGAAGATCCGCTCGCCGATTACCGGCCGGATCAGTGCAGCCAATGTGAAGGTCGGCAATTTCGTACGCCCGGCCGATACGACGCCGCTCGCGACGATCAATCAGATGGTGCCCGTCTATGTGACGTTTGGCGTGGCGCAGCGTTCGCTGCCCGATCTGCGCAAAGCGCTTGGCGCTGAAACGGCGACGGTCGAGGCGATTGCGCCAGGCGAGACGCGTGCGGCCCAAGGCCAGGTCACCATGATCGAAAACACGGTCGATCCGGCGACCGGTATGGTGCTGGTGCGTGCGACCATGGGTAACAAGGATGAACTTCTGTGGCCGGGCACGCTAGTGAATACCCAGGTGATCCTTCGCAATGAAAAGGCCGTGACGGTGCCCTCGCAGGTGGTGCAGGTCGGACAGGCCGGATCATACGTTTTTGTCGTCGAGAATGGCGTCGCGAAAGTGCGCAAGGTGACCGTCGATCGTACAATCGATATGCAAAGCGTGATTTCCAGCGGTCTTGAAGGGGGAGAGACGGTCGTGCGCGACGGGCAACTGCTGCTCGTCGATGGCACCCGGGTCACTCCGCGCCAGACCAAGCCCGGGGTCTGAGATGGGAATTTCCGAAGCCTGTATTCGTCGGCCGGTGATGACGACGCTGATCACAGCGTCGTTCATCGTTTTTGGCGCGTTCGCTTACAAGCTGCTGTCGGTATCGGCGCTGCCGCGCGTCGACTTCCCGACCATCGCCATCACCGCGACTTTGCCGGGGGCCAGCCCGGAGACCATGGCGGCCTCGATCGCCTCGCCGATCGAACGGCAGCTATCGACCATTGCCGGCATCTCGTCGATGTCGTCGTCCTCCTCGCTCGGCAGCACCCAGATCACCATCCAGTTCGATCTGAACCGTAATATCGATGCGGCTGCGCTCGACGTTCAGACCGCTTTGACCATCGCCCAGCGGCGTCTGCCGGTCGAGATGACCACACCGCCGAGCTTCCGCAAGGTCAATCCGTCCGACTTTCCAATCCTGTTCATCTCCGTTCGGTCCGGAACGCTGCCGCTCTCGACCGTGCATGAATACGCCGACACGCTCCTTGCGCAATCGATCTCGCAGATTCAGGGGGTCGCCCAGGTTCTGGTCTATGGCGCGCAGAAATTCGCCGTGCGCGTGCAGGTCGATCCCGAGGCGGCCGCCGCACGCGGCCTGTCGCTCGACGATATCCGCCAGTCGGTCGCCAAGGTGAACTCGTCCGTGCCGGTCGGCACTCTGGCAGGCCCTTCGCAGAACATCACCCTGCAGGCGCCGAGCCAGTTGAACAAGGCGGTGGACTACAAGGACGTTGTCGTGGCCTGGCGCAATGGCGTCCCGGTCAAGCTCAACGAAGTGGCGACCGTTTCAGACAGCGTCGAGAACAACAAGATCGCAAGCTGGTTCAACGATAGCCGCTCGGTCCTTCTCGCTATTCAGCGTCAGCCCGATGCCAATACTGTGGCTGTGGTCGACGCGATCAAGGCCAAGCTGCCGGCGCTCCAGGCCGGTATCCCGGCCTCGGTCGAGCTGCAAGTGCTGATGGACCGCTCGATCTCGGTCCGGCAGGCGGTGAGCGACGTCCAGCATCACATGATGATCGCGCTGGTGCTGGTGCTGCTGGTGATCTTCCTGTTCCTGCGCAAGCTGTCGGCGACCATCATTCCGGGGCTTGCCGTGCCGATCTCGATCATCGGCACTTTTGCCGTGATGTACGCGCTCGATTTCTCGATCAACAACATGACGCTGCTGGCCTTGACGCTGTGTATCGGCTTCGTGGTCGATGACGCCATCGTCATGCTGGAAAACATCGTCCGTCACATCGAGGGCGGCATGCGGCCGTTCGAAGCGGCGCTGAAAGGCTCGCGTGAAATCGGCTTCACCATCATCTCGATCACGTTGTCGCTGATCGCGGTGTTCATTCCGGTGCTGCTGATGGGCGGTATCGTCGGCCGGGTGTTCCGCGAATTTGCGGTGACGATCTCGATCGCCATCGTCATATCCGGGTTCGTATCGCTGACACTGACGCCGATGCTGTGCGCGCGCATGCTCAAGGGGCACGATCCGCACGAGCCCGAGAAGAGGCAGATTTTCATCCTTCGCTGGTTCGAAGCCATGTTCAATGGCTGGCTTCGTGCCTATGAATGGTCGCTGGACAAGGTCATCAAGTACAAACCGATCACGCTGCTGATCACGATCGCGACGGTGGGCGGGACGATATGGCTCTTTCTCATTATACCGAAAGGCTTTTTTCCGACGGAGGATACCGGGTTCATCAGCGTCACGACCGAAGCTGCGACTGACACGTCGTTCGACGCGATGGTCGCGCGTCAGGCGCAGGTTGCCAATATCATCCGGCAGGACAAGGCGGTGGAATACATCAATTCGACCGTTGGCTCGGGCGGTCCGAACACCACCACCAATTACGCCCGCATGTTCCTGGTGCTGACGCCGAAGGACAAGCGCGAGCCGGTGGGCGCGGTGATCGCCCGTCTGCGCCGGGCCACGGCCAGCGTGCCGGGCATGAAGACCTTCTTCGTCCCGATCCAGAATATCAATATCGGCGGCCGCGTCTCCAAGGCCGAATACCAATACACACTCCAAAGCGGCGATACCGACACGCTCTACAAGGTTGCGCCGGAATTGCGGGATAAGCTCTCCACATTGCCGCAACTGCGCGATGTGGACAGCGATCTCTATATCCGCAATCCGCAGATGCTGGTCGACGTCGATCGCGAAAAGGCCGCCGTCTACGGCGTCACCGTCGATCAGGTGCGTCAGGAATTGTACAACGCCTATGGTTCGCGCCAGGTCGCGACGATCTACACGCCCTCGAACGACTATCAGGTCATTCTCGAAACGCTGCCGAAGTTCCAGGAAGATCCGGCCTATCTGTCGAAGCTTCGCCTGAAGACCGCGAGCGGGCAGGTCGTGCCGCTGGACGCGGTGGCCAAACTGGTCCCGACCGTCGGGCCGCTCCAGGTCAATCACCAGGGGCAGCAGCCATCGGTGACGATCACCTTCAACACCGCGCCCGGTTATTCGGTTGGTCAGGCAACCGAGGCGATCGAGCGGGTCGAGCGCGAGTTCAATCTTCCGGCAACGATCGTCACCGGATTCCAGGGCACCGCGCAGGTGTTCCAGGACGCGCAGCGGGGGCAATTGTTGCTGATCCTGGCCGCGATCTTCGCTGCCTATGTCGTGCTTGGCATCCTGTATGAAAGCTTCATCCATCCGATCACGATCATTTCCGGTCTGCCCTCGGCCGGTATTGGTGCGATCCTGACGCTCATGCTGTTCGGCATGGACCTGTCGGTGATCGCCATCATCGGTATCGTCATGTTGGTCGGCATCGTGAAGAAGAACGCGATCATGATGATCGACTTTGCGATCGATCGCCGCAGAGTCGGCCTGTCGGCGGAAGCTGCAATCCGCGAAGCAGCGATGCTGCGGTTCCGTCCGATCATGATGACGACCTTCGCGGCGATCTTCGGGGCGCTGCCGATTGCGCTCGGCGCTGGCGCCGGTGCAGAACTGCGCCAGCCGCTCGGCATCGCCGTGGTCGGCGGATTATGCGTGTCGCAATTGCTGACGCTCTACATCACGCCGGTGATTTACATCTATCTCGATCGTTTCGACCGGATGCTGAAGCGTCGTCTCGAGCCGCAGCTCGAAGAAGTTTCCGAAACGGAACGCCCGCATGTCGTGGCCGCAGAGTAATGCGAAACTTCGCTGCCTGACAGAAATACGCGGTTGCGGATATTTTTTATCGATCGTTGCAAGCGATCGATAATGAAATCGTGTATAGATAGCCGTGTAATGCGTTCGACCGGGCCTATGCTGATCGAACGGTAATCGGTTTCCTGCGCGAGCGGATTCTGGCTTAATCCCCTTTCTCATCGCAACCGCCTGCATTCCCGGGCTCGATCTTGGAGCGCGGCGGTCCTTTGCGTGATCTCCGGCCTGTGGCGTTCCGTTGATAGGAGGCCTCATGCTACCCGTCATTCAACTCAGCTCTGGTGCGACCGAGGCGGATATCGTCAACGCGCTTGGCACACTCACCGGCGGTGGAACAGTCATTCTGCCGCCGGGCGAGACAATCGCGATCAGTTCCGGCTTGAATATCGATGTGGCGCGTCGCGACATCACGCTCGATCTGAACGGTGGAACGCTGCAGCAGGCGGCCAATGTATCGGTGATCACCGGACGCGCCGTGCATACGCCGATGGAACAGGTGGGGCTGTCGCAGAACGCGGCGGGTCACACGACCGTCACCTATTCCAGTTTGCCGGCCAGCGTTGTGCCCGGAACCTGGTTGAAGGTTGTGGCCGACGACATCCTGCCCGGCGATCGTATCGACAGCGGGGCGACGCGCATGGGGCAAGCGCTGCAGGTCGCGGCCGTCAATGGCGACACGGTGACGCTGGCTGGCACGCTGATCGATCAATCGAATTATCGCACCAATGTCCGCGCCACCGAATATGTCAGCGGTGAGCTTGTCGTCAAAAACGGCGAAATCGTTGGCAACCAGAGCGTTGCGAACGGCGCTTTTCCGCTCGTTCAATTGCGCGGCCTGATCGATCCGAGCGTCGAAGATGTTTCCCTCCGTGATGGCGTCGGCAAGGGCATCAGCGTTGTCGACAGCGCCAACGCGTCGGTCACAGACGTTACCGTCAAGAATATGAACAACGGTGCCGGCTCGCTTGGCATCGCTGTCCACTCGCTCAGTTCCACCGGGACGACAGTGGCTGGGCTTTACGCCGAGAATGTCATCCATGCGACCGATGCGAATGCGATCGGCAATGCGGCGAACTCCCCGTCGGCGGTCTATTATGGCGGCGACATCGGCCTGAATGTCCACGATTCCGTCGCCTATGCGACGCGGGATTTCGCCTGGACCTGGCATTCGGAAGTGGTGAATGCCAGCTACGACAATGTACTGGCGATGGACAGCTACGGCTTTCTCAATGCGCGCGGTATCGGTAACGAGATCACCAATAGCGGCGGCGTCAATAACCAGCGTGGCATCATTCTGTACGAATGGGGCGAAGGCGACGCGCGCGAGATCACCATCGATACCGTGACGCTGAAGGAAACGCTTTATTATTCGACCGCCGCCATTAACCAGCCTCGTGATAACCGCATCATCGATTCCTGGTTTGAATCCTATGGCTACCCGACGCCGCTAGATCCGGCTTATGCGACGACGACGGGCACGACCTATATCCGGATTGATCCCGCCAACGAGAATGATGTCATCACCGGCTCCACAGGCAGCGATCTTTTGCTCGGCGGCAAGGGCGACGATCTGATCTCCGGCAATGATGGCGACGATTATATCTGGGGCGGAGCCGGAACAGACACGCTGTTCGGCGGCCTCGGACGCGATCGCTTTGCATTTCATGACCCGAGCGAAGCCGGCGATGTCATTGGCGATTTCCAGGCGGGACTGACGGGTGATCAGATCGATCTGTCGGTGATGCGGGCACGGCTGAACTGGGAGGCGGGCGATCCGATTGCGAACGGATATCTACGCTGGGTGCAGTCCGGCAGCGATGTTCTGGTCCAGATCAATGCGGACGGTACCGGAAGTGATTTCGCGACGCTGGCGACGCTCACGGGTGTCAACGCGTCGTCGCTCAGTTCGGCGAATGTCATCACCACGACGCAAGGCGGTCCCGACAACGTGATTGTGGGCACCCCCGGAAACGATCTGCTGAATGGCGACGACAGCGACAATGTCATCGATGGCGGGGCAGGGAACGATCGCATCTACGGCCTTGGCGGACACGACTGGCTCATTGGCGGGGATGGCGATGACAGTCTCTATGGCGGCGATGGTAACGACGTTCTGGATGGCGGTGCGGGCGCCGATGTGCTGAGCGGCAGCAGCGGCTATGACACCGTCATCTATACCACTGCCACGGAAGCCGTGATTGCAGACCTCATCGACCACACGAACAATGCTGGTGGCGCCGCGGGCGATCGCTTTAGTTCAATCGAGAATCTGACCGGTAGCGCCTTCGATGATGTTTTACGGGGCAGCAGTTTCCACAATGTGCTGGAGGGCGGTGCCGGTAATGATCAATTGCTCGGAATGGCCGGCAACGACACGATCCGCGGCGGAGACGGCAACGACTTCATCGATGGCGGTGCCGGCAACGACATACTCACGGGCGGTGCTGGCGCCGACAACTTCTTTTTTGCTTCACTCGCGGAAGCCGGCGACACAATCATCGATTTCGCCGCCGATGACGTCATTGCGCTTTCGGGGGCGGGGTTCGGTGTCGCGGATCTGGAGGATATTGAGTTTCTCATCGACGGAACGCCAACGGGACAGGCGCCAGCCCTCCTTTATAATGCGACCACGGGCTGGCTGACCTGGGACGCTGATGGCGCTGGCAGCGGCAGGCCTGTGGCATTGGCCATGCTGGATCATGCGCCCGAACTCACGCTGAATGACTTCCTGATTACCTGAAGCTGCGGCACGGTTCTTGCTGGCATTTCTCCGATCTTTTCGGAGTAATGCCATGCGCCGCCATTCATTCATCGCCCTGTTTGCTCTTTTGGCACTAACGCCTTGCGCGTTCGCCGATACCTGGCCGGCCAAGCCGATCAGAGCGGTCGTGCCGTTCGGAGCGGGATCGGCGACCGACATTATTCCGCGCATGGTTTTTGAGCAGCTTCAGACCCAGCTTGGGCAACCGATCGTGGTCGAAAACCGCGGCGGAGCAGGGGGCACCATCGGCGCGCTGCAGGTGGTGAAATCCGATCCCGACGCCTATACTTGGCTCGTGCATTCGTCGGCGCATACGGTGGCGCCCGCTCTTTATCCCAATCTGCAATTCAAGGCCGAAAGCGATCTCGTGCCGATGGCGATGATCGGCAGCGTGCCGAACGTGCTGATCATCTCGCCGGAGAAGGGCATCAAGACGATTCAGGAATTCGTCGCATTCGGCAAAGCCAATCCGGGAAAACTCAACTTCGCTTCGCTCGGCGTCGGCTCGGCGGTGCATATGAGCGCCGAGCGTTTCCGCGTCGCTGCCGGCTATGATGCCGTGCATATCCCGTTCAAGGGCGGCGCCGAAGCGTTGAGCGAGGTCATCGCCGGTCGCGTCGATTATTATTTCTGCCCGATTGCGACGGCCCTGCCGCATATCCAGGCCGGCAGATTGCTGGCGCTGGCTGTCAGTTCGAAGACACGGGCGGCGCAACTCCCCAACGTTCCGACGACACTCGAAGCGGGCTTTCCCGATTCCGATTACACGCTTTGGGTCGGCATTCTCGGGCCGGTCGGCACGCCCAAGCCGGTGATCGAGAAGCTGAATGTTGAAATGAAGAAGGCGTTCGAAACGCCAGCCTTGAAAGAGAAGCTCGACAAGATCGGCGTGCAGGCGATGCCGATGTCGGCCGAGGAGTTCGGCGGCTTGATCAAGGCCGAGTTCAAGACCTACGGCGATTTCGTAAAGAAGACCGGGCTGAAGACGAATTGAGCTTTCCGCCCTCATCCTGAGGAGGCGACGAAGTCGCCGTCTCGAAGGACGAG
Organism: Pseudorhodoplanes sinuspersici; assembly: GCF_002119765.1. Lineage (NCBI taxonomy): Bacteria > Pseudomonadati > Pseudomonadota > Alphaproteobacteria > Hyphomicrobiales > Pseudorhodoplanes > Pseudorhodoplanes sinuspersici. The sequence continues at coordinate 4,920,946 of NZ_CP021112.1, read as the reverse complement.
GGCGGCCCCATCCGCCAATCTCGGGTTTACCCGAGATTGGATTCAAATATGCGCAGTCAGCCAAGCCTGACTTGCGATGACGCGTTGCTTTGCAACGCTCCTCAGGATGAGGCCGAATGAGGGCCCTTCAAATAGTAGATTAAAGCGAAAAGCTCGTCCCGCAGCCGCAGGAGGACTTGGCGTTCGGGTTGTTGATCTTGAACGCCGAGCCGATCAGATCATCGACGAAGTCGATCTCTGAGCCGGCGAGGAAGCCGACGGAAATCGGATCAATCAGCACGGTCGCATTGCCGCGTTCCAGCACCAGATCGTCCTCTGCGCGGTCGCGCTCGACGTCGAACTTGTACTGAAAACCGGAACAGCCGCCGCCCTCGACGCTGACGCGCAGCATCGCGCCGGCAGGCTCGTTCTGCAGGATGGCGGCAATCTTTTTCGCCGCACGATCGGAAACGGTGACGTTGCCAATGGTCATGCCTATTAGTTAGGTGCGCCGCCCGGTTCCGTCAATTCTACACAAACCTCGAAAATCGATGGCCATCCAGTCCGCCCCCCGCGCTGTTTACGCATCCGACCCGGCCTTGAGCCGGGGGCGGCTGATCCGCGAACCGGCCAGTCCCAGCCGCAACGACTTTCGCCGCGATTGCGACCGCATCATTCATTCGACCGCCTTCCGGCGCCTGAAGCATAAAACCCAGGTTTTCGTCTTCCATGAGGGCGATCATTACCGCACCCGGCTGACGCACACTTTGGAAGTGCAACAGATTGCCCGTTCGCTGGCGCGGGTGCTCGGCCTCGATGAGGACCTCGCCGAAGGGCTGGCCCTGGCGCATGATCTTGGCCATCCACCCTTCGGTCATATCGGCGAGACCGCCCTCAACGATGCCATGAAGGCCTGGGGCGGTTTCGATCACAACGCGCAGGCGTTGCGAATCGTGACCTCGCTGGAGCGCCGCTATGCCGATTTCGACGGTCTCAATCTGACCTGGGAGATGCTGGAAGGGCTGGTGAAGCATAACGGGCCGCTGACCGACCGCGCCGGCCATGCCATCGACCGGTACCGCGATAGCGGTGTGCCGCGTGCGATCCGCGACTATCAGCAGGAGCAGGATCTGCAGCTGTGGAGTTTTGCCAGCGCCGAAGCCCAGGTCGCCGCCATTGCCGATGACATCGCCTATGATGCACACGACATCGACGACGGCTTGCGCGCCGGCTTGTTTGCCATTTCGGATCTCGAGGACGTTCCGTTCGCCGGCGGTATCGTGCGCGACATCGGCCGCCGCTATCCGGCGCTCGATCCGGTCCGTGTGGCGCATGAACTGATGCGCCGGCTGATCACCTGGATGATCGAGGATGTCGCCGCCGAATCGCAGCGGCGTTTGCAGGCATTGGCGCCGACGAGCGCCGATGACATCCGGCTGGCATCGGGGCCTGTCATTGCCTTTTCGGCTGCGATGGCGGAAGCCGAGAAGGGTATCAAGGGTTTCCTCTTTCCGCACATGTATCGCCACGACCGCGTCATGCATGTCATGAATGACGCAGCCGGCGTGGTCCGCGATCTGTTCGGTCATTACATCGCGCATCCACAGGACATGCCCGACGAGTGGCACGAGGATCTGCCGTCCGGCGATGCCGAGACACTAACTCTTCGGGTTGGCGATTTCATTGCCGGCATGACCGACCGCTTCGCGCTGGCCGAGCATGCGCGTTTCTTTGACTCGACACCCGAATTGCGTTAGGCCGCGCGTCTGCCCCGACCGTACCAATATTGCGAAAATAGCAGCAAAGACAGCCGCTTATGGCGACCGAAACTCAATACGACAATCTGTTTGCCGAGATGCTCCGCCGCGTCATCGCGGCGAACGAAGCGCTCATCGCATCGGGATTTCTGCCGGCCGGGCTGAACCTGTCGCGCATCACCGTCGAGCCGCCCAAGGATGCGAGCCATGGCGATATGGCGACCAATGCGGCGATGGTGCTGGCCAAGGATGCCGGCAAGAAGCCGCGCGAGCTCGCTGAAGCGCTGGCGGAGAAACTACGCGCCGATCCGCTGATCGAGGGTGTCGACATCGCTGGCCCCGGCTTCATCAATATGACGCTGAAGGCGTCCGCCTGGCTCGGCGCGTTGCGCGCCGCCATCGTCGCCGGTGCAGATTACGGCCGCAGCCCGATCGGAGAAGGCGCCAAGGTCAACGTGGAATACGTGTCGGCCAATCCGACCGGTCCGATGCATGTCGGCCATTGCCGTGGCGCCGTGTTCGGCGACGCGCTGGCGAGCCTGTTGGCGTTTGCCGGATACGATGTGACGCGCGAATATTACATCAACGATGCCGGCGCGCAGGTCGATGTGCTCGCGCGCTCGGCGTTCCTGCGCTATCGCGAAGCGCTCGGCGAAACCATCGGTGAGATTCCGGAGGGCCTCTATCCGGGCGACTATCTGAAGCCGGTCGGCGTTGCACTGGCCGACAAGTATGGCCGCGATCTACTTGCAAAGCCGGAAAGCGATTGGCTGCCGGTCGTACGCAAGACCGCCATCGACATGATGATGGCGATGATCCGCGACGATCTCGCAGCCCTCAATGTGAAGCACGACGTGTTCTTTTCCGAGCGCTCGCTGATCGAGGGCAAGGATCAGGTCGGCGAGACCATCGACACATTGCGCAAGGAGGGCGAAGTCTATGAAGGCCGCCTGCCGCCGCCGAAGGGCGCGCCGGTCGATGATTACGAAGACCGCGAGCAGACGCTGTTCCGCTCCACCGATTTCGGCGACGACGTCGATCGCCCGCTGAAGAAGTCGGATGGCAGCTACACCTATTTCGCCTCCGACATCGCCTATCACAAATCGAAATTCGATCGCGGCTTCCACGACATGATCGACGTGTGGGGCGCCGATCACGGCGGCTATATCAAGCGCATGCAGGCGGCGGTGAAGGCCGTCAGCAAGAACGAGGCCGCGCTCGATGTGAAGATCGTGCAGCTCGTGAAGCTGTTGCGCGCCGGCGAGCCGGTAAAGATGTCGAAGCGCTCCGGCGACTTCGTGACCCTGCGCGAGGTGGTGGACGAGGTCGGGTCAGACGCCGTCCGCTTCATGATGCTCTACCGCAAGAACGACGCGGTCCTGGACTTCGACCTCGCCAAGGTGATCGAGCAGTCACGCGACAATGCGGTCTTCTACGTGCAATATGGTCATGCCCGCGGCTATTCGATCTTTCGCATGGCGCGGGAGGCTTTTCCAAACCTGCCCGAGACCGACCAGACGCGGGTCGCGCTTCTGTCCGAAGCGGCGCTGGACCGGCTGACCGACCCGGCCGAAAAAGCCATCATCCGCAAGGTCGCGCTCTATCCGCGCCTCCTCGAAACCGCGGCTTTGGCGCACGAGCCCCATCGAATCGCCTTTTACCTGTACGATCTGGCCAGCGAGTTCCATGCCCATTGGACGCAGGGAAAAGGTGCGCCTCATTTACGCTTCATTATCCAGAATGATGAACTACTAACCGTGGCGCGCTTGGCATTGGTCCAAGCCGTCGTCACAGTATTCGCCTCAGGCTTGGGACTGCTTGGAGTGGGGGCGCCTGAGGAAATGCGGTGATTGCGCGTTGAACGCGGCGGTTCGCGGGTTTTGCCACGAGGGGTTCCGGCATGCCTTTGCGTCATGTGTATGGGAGCGGCCGGTGGCCGCGCGAACCGACCCAGATCGAAGAAGGTCGCAGTCAGAATGGCGGACGATAATCGTAACCGGGGCCTTCGCCCCAACGATCCGTATGGTCGTGCCCGGCCGGCGGCAGCTCAGCCGGCGGGCGATCCCCTCGCCGAACTTGCCCGCCTGATCGGGCAGCAGAACGAGGCGATGCCGCCCCAGCGTCCAAGCCAGAGCCCAAGCAAAAGTCCAAGTCAGAGCAGTGTCCGTATTCCCCACAGCGCGCCGCGCGCTCCGGCGCAGAAGGCTGCGCCTGAGGTTCAAGCACCGCCGCAGGACAGTTACGGCTCCGATCCATATGGATCGCCAGCCGGTCATTCGGATCCATACGACAACGCGCAGAGCTCATACGGCCAGAACGCCTACGGCGAACCGCAATACGATCCGCGCTATGACGCCCACGCGCAATACAGCGATCCGAGCTACAACGACCCGAATTACGGTCATTACGTGCAGCCGCAGGGCGACTCGCCGTACGGCGACAGCCATTATCAAGATCCGCGTTATCAGGACCCGCGTTACGACGATCCGCGCTACGCGGGCTATGATCCCAATGCAGGCTATGCCGGGCAGGGCTATGCAGACTCGCATGCCGCGCCATACGGCTACGCCCAAAATCCGGGCCAATATGATCAGGGCCAATACGCCGATCAGGCCGGCTATTCGCAATATGCCGACGGTTCGCAATATGCCGACGGCCAGCAGGGCTATTCCGATCAATATTACAATCAGGCCGGATATGCGCAGCCCGGCTACGGGCAACAGGCTTACGGACAATCGCCTTACGGCCAGATGCCGCAGGCCGTGACGCGGCCGATCGGCGAGGAGCCGGCGGGGCGGCGGGGCGGTCTTGTCACCGTGCTCGCGGTCCTGGCCCTTGCCGTTGTCGGCACCGCGACGGCTTTTGGCTATCGCGCGATGTTCGGCAATTCCGGCGCGGCCGTTCCGCCGCCGGTGATCGAGGCTGACAACAATCCCTCGAAGATCGTTCCAGCCGCCGATCCGAATGCCAAACCGATCCAGGATCGTGTTGGTGCTGCAGGCGAGAAGCTCGTGCCGCGTGAGGAAAAGCCGCTTGAAATGCGCGATCCGGCGCAGGCGGGCACACCTCGCATGGTCTTTCCTGGTCTGGCAGGACAGGGACAGCCTGCTGCCAATATTGCGCCGGGAGGCGTCGCCGGCGTTCCCGCTCAGACTGAGCCGAAGCGGATCCGCACAGTCACGATCAAACCGGATCAGGGCAGCGATGCGCCGGCGCCAACCGCCCGTCCGGCGCAGGCCAGGACCGCGTCGGCGGCGCCAACGAGCGTGGACGACATCCTCAATAACCCCTCAGCGAATGCACCATTGGCCTTGTCGCCAACCGACCAGCCGCAGGCGGCCCCGCCGCTGCCCACTGCCCAGCCTCAGCGCCAGGCGGCCCGCACGCCCGCAGCGGGCTCGCCGTTCCCGGCGCCGCTCACAACTGGAACCAGTGGCGGTGCTGCGGCGGGAGCCTATGCCGTCCAGGTGACCTCGCAGCGGACGCAATCCGACGCCCAGGCATCGTACCGGGCCTTGCAGCAGCAATTCCCCTCGGTGCTGGGGAACCACCAGCCGGTGATCCGTCGCGCCGATCTCGGGGTTAAGGGAACTTATTATCGTGCCCAGATCCCGTTCGGCACCCAGGCGGAGGCCAGCCAGTTCTGCGGCAGCCTGAAAGCTGCCGGCGGCCAGTGCGTCGTCCAGAGGAATTAAGCGCCCGTGGCTTGACCCCCGACTCGGCGAGGGGCTAAGCCGCGCCGATGACGGTGCGCGCATTCATCTGCGGACTTTCCGGCCAGACCCTCACCGCCGATGAGGCGGCTTTTCTGCGCGAGGCGGCTCCATGGGGCCTGATCCTATTCAAGCGCAACGTCGGCAATCCGACACAAGTGGCTGCGCTAACGAGGGAATTCCGGAACACCGTTGGCTGGGAGGCACCCGTTCTGGTGGATCAGGAGGGGGGGCGGGTGCAACGGCTGGGGCCACCCCATTGGCCGGCTTACCCGCCCGGCAATGCCTATGCTGCCGCCTATGAGGCTGATTCCGCCCGCGGTCTCGCCGCGGCGCGCCTCGGCGGCAGGCTGATAGGCGAAGATTTGCGGGCCGTTGGGATCGATGTGGACTGTATCCCGGTCGCGGACGTGCCGGTCGTTGGCGCTGATGCCGTCATCGGCGACCGGGCCTTCGGCATCACGCCGGAGCAGGTGGCGGCCCTCGCCGGGGCCGTGGCCGACGGTTTGATGGCTGCGGGCGTATTACCTGTGCTTAAGCATCTGCCCGGCCATGGTCGTGCCACAGCGGATAGCCATCTGAAGCTTCCGGTTGTCGATACGGATCGCGCGACGCTGGAGGCGACCGACTTTGCGGCCTTCCGGCCGCTGTCAAATCTGCCGCTCGGCATGACCGCACATGTTGTGTTTAGCGCGATCGACGCCACCGCGCCGGCCACCACATCGGCGATAATGATCCGCGAGGTGATTCGCGGATTGATCGGATTTTCGGGTTTGCTGATGAGTGATGACGTTTCGATGGGAGCCTTGTCCGGCACGATTGCCGAGCGCAGCAAAGCTGCGATCGCGGCCGGCTGCGATCTCGTGCTCCATTGCAACGGCGATCTCGCCGAGATGCGGGAGGTTGCCGGTGCGGTTCCGGTGCTCGCCGGCGAGGCGCTGGTCCGTGCCGATCGCGCGCTGGCGTTGCGGCGCGGGCAGGGTGGCTTCGATGTCGCATCCGCGCGCACGCAATTCGCAAACCTGTTGAGTGGCTCAGGCGCAGGAGCTTTGGCCTGATGACGGCTGAAATCATTCCCTTCGATGCAGAGACAGCCGAACGCGCCAGCGACGAGCCGGCGCTGGTTGTCGATGTCGAAGGCTTCGAGGGGCCGCTCGATTTGCTGCTGACATTGTCGCGTCAGCAGAAGGTCGATCTGTCGAAGATTTCGATCCTGGCGCTGGCCGATCAGTATCTTGCCTATATCGAGGCGGCGCGTTCGTTGCGGTTGGAACTCGCCGCCGATTATCTCGTCATGGCAGCTTGGCTCGCCTATCTGAAATCGCGTCTGTTGCTGCCCGATCAGAACGAGCCGGAAGGCCAGAGCGCCGAGGACATGGCGAGCGCGTTGGCCTTCCGCCTGAAGCGCTTGGAAGCGTTCCGCGAAGTTGCCCAGAAGCTGATGGAGATGCCGCAGCTTGAGCGCGACGTGTTCAGCCGCGGCAATCCCGAGCCGATCAACGACATCAAGCATCCGCAATGGACTGCGACGCTGTACGACCTGCTCTCGGCCTATGCGGTGCAGCGTCAGAAGAGTGCGATGAGCCATGTGCGCTTCAAGCAGCGCCAGGTCTGGTCGCTCGCCGAAGCGCGTCAGCAAATCGAAAAGCTGATCGGCGCGACCGACGACTGGAACCGGCTCGATCAATATCTCATCTCCTATCTGGTTGAGCCGTCGATGATCGCGACGGTGACCGCATCGAGCTTCGCATCGGCGTTGGAGATGGTGCGCGAAGGCAAGATCGAGGTGCAGCAGCATGCGGCCTTCGCGCCGCTTTATTTGCGCAAGCGTCAGGGGCCGCCGATGCCGCACGCCGCTTCACCGGCAGCGCAATAGCTGCGGCTGAGGGCGAAACGTGCGTTGTCGGATGGTGTGATGCGTGGTGGTTTGAGAGTTGATTGCGATGCGATGCCGGATCGCTGGATCGGAACAGCATCGTGACCTTTGAGGAGGCTGAAAGGATGCCAAGCTTGGCCCGCAAACGGATAGAGGACGAGCAGGACATTGTGGACTCGCAGCCGGTGACCGAGCTGCGACCGGTGAAGAACGCGCAACCTCATCCGGATGGCGCGCAGGTGTCCGAGGCTGAAGCAGCATCTGAAGAGCAGCCGGAGGTGACCGAAGAGCCGGAGGCTGTTTCGGAAGAGCTGAACGTTGCCGCGGAAGACCATGACACTGAAAGTCAGGACTCTGATGACGAGGGTCCGGAAGACGAAGATGACGACGAGGACGAAGACGACGACGAGGAGGATGACCTCGACGAGGACGAAGATGATGACGAGGAAGAAGCGTCTTCGGAACAATCCGAGTCCGAGACGTTGCAGGCGGCTGACGAGCAGGGGCGTTTAGACGAAGACGAAAACGCGGAGGCCGTTTCCGACGGGCATCAGTTGCCGCAGGGACGTCCCGACGAAATGCGCATCCTCGAGGCGCTGCTGTTCGCGTCCAAGGAGCCGATCGACGAGAAGACGCTGGCGCAGCGGCTGCCGAACGGCGTCAAATTGGAACCGGTGCTCGCGCTGCTGAAAGAGGAATATGCCCATCGCGGCGTCAATCTCGTGCGCGTCAACGGCAAATGGACCTTCCGCACCGCCAGCGATCTCGCCTGGTTGATGACGCGCGAAGCGATACAGCCGCGCAAGCTGTCGCGTGCCGCGGTCGAGACGCTGGCCGTCATCGCCTATCATCAGCCGGTCACGCGCGCCGAGATCGAGGACATCCGTGGCGTCAGCATCTCGAAAGGCACGCTCGACGTGTTGCTCGAAACCGGCTGGATCAAGCCGCGTGGTCGCCGCAAGGTGCCGGGCCGTCCGATCACTTATGGCACGACCGAGGCCTTCATCTCGCATTTCGGCTTGGAGCAACTGGGCGACCTGCCGGGTCTCGACGAATTGAAGGGTTCGGGCATGCTGGAGGGCCATCTGCCGCCGAATTTCTCGGTGCCGATGCCGTCCGACGATCCGGCGTTACGTGACGACGAAGATCCGCTCGAGCCGGGCGACCTCGATTTCGGTCTCGCGCCGCGCGCGGAGAACACCGAGGAATAAATGGCTGCGCGTGCCGCATCGGGCGCCGCGATTGCGCGGATCGAGGCTGGACGAACGCCGGCATCGATCGCCGCGAAGCTGTCGTATGACCACATCACCCATCGTTACGGCGATGTGGTTGCGGTGCGCGACTTTTCGCTGGTGATCGAGCCGGGCGAGATCATCTGCCTGCTCGGCCGCTCCGGTTGCGGCAAGACCACGCTGCTGCGCCTTGCCGCCGGTGTGGAAGAGCCGAGCGAAGGGCGCGTTCTTATCAACGATCAGGATGTGTCGGGTGGCGCGACCTTCCTGCCGCCGGAACGGCGCGGCGTCGGCCTGATGTTTCAGGACTTCGCGCTGTTTCCGCATCTGACCAATCTCGCCAATGTCATGTTCGGATTGAAATTCCTGCCGAAGGCGGAGGCCGAAGGCGAAGCGAGGCGTGCGCTCGCCCGCGTCGGCCTTGAAAAATATGCCGAGGCTTATCCGCATATGCTGTCCGGCGGCGAGCAGCAGCGCGTCGCTCTGGCGCGCGCGGTGGCGCCGCGGCCGAGCGTGCTCTTGATGGACGAGCCGTTTTCCGGGCTCGACCGCAGGCTGCGGGACGAGGTGCGCGAGGACACCCTGAATGTGCTGCGCGACAGCCGCGTCACCTCCGTGATCGTCACCCACGATCCGGAAGAGGCATTGCGGATGGGCGACCGCATCGCGCTGATGAGCGGCGGGCAGCTCGTCCAGGTCGATACGCCGCAGGCGATCTATTTGCAGCCGAAGAATCTGTTTGTCGCGCGTTTCTTCTGTGACCTGAACGAAGTTCCCGGTACCGTCCGGGGCGGCTATGCCGAGACGGCGGTCGGCCGTTTTGCCGCACCGGGCTTGCCGGAGGGCAGTGCCGCCATTGTCGCGATCCGGCCGCAGGCCTTGCGTCTCAAAAATGGCGGCGAAGGCGTGCGCGGCCATATCAAACAACGCAAGTTTCTGGGCCATGTCGATGCGATCGAGGTGGTTGTCGACGGCCTCGATGTTCCACTGGCTGGACGTGTCCTGCGTGACGCCATCCCGCGGATTAACGATGATCTCAGGGTCGAATTCGATCCTGCCGAAGTCCTTGTTTTTGCCGCCACCGAAGCCTAGTTTCTCACCGAAGTACCGAGGGTCCGGTGCAGCTCGCCGCATTCAGGCCGGGCGCGCCCTCTAAAGGATTGGCGTTATGGGTTCACTCAGCATCTGGCACTGGCTCGTCGTTGTCGTCGTGGTGCTTCTCCTGTTCGGGCGTGGCAAGATTTCCGAGCTGATGGGCGACATGGCGCAGGGCATCAAAGCCTTCAAGAAAGGCATGTCCGAGGACGACGTGAAGGCCGAGACCAAGCCCGATCAGATGAAAACCATCGACAATGCCGGTGGCATGAAAACGCGGGCCGAGACGGAAAAGAAAGTCGAAGGCAGCGTTTAACGGAAATTGCGCCGCTTGACGCTCGCGGTGATGGAGGGGCGCCGACCTTGGGGTGGGGCGCCCCTTGGAGTTTGAAGGTCCATGTTCGATCTTAGCTGGAGCGAGTTGATCCTGATCGGCGTCGTCGCACTGATCGCCATCGGGCCGAAGGAATTGCCTGGTGTTCTGCGCGCGCTTGGTCATTGGATGGGCAAGATCCGGCGTATGGCCGGCGATTTTCAGGACCAGTTCCGCGAGGCGATGCGCGAGGCGGAAGTCGCCGACCTGAAGCGGCAATTCGACGAAGCCAGCGCCAAGGCGACCGCTGGGTTTACCAATCCGCTTGAAAGCGCTCAGAAAGAAGTTGAGAAGGCGTTCGGAACCGAGCCGTCTGCGAGCGATCCTTCTTCATCCACCGTCGCAACACCTGAATCCACTGTTACAACGACCGATCCCGGCGCGATCGAGCCGTCGGCCAGCGCACCGATCGCCGAACCGCCGCCGTCGGTCGTGCCAGAGCCGGAAACAGCCGGCGCGCCGATGGACATCAAGCCGGCGGACGTCGCCTCGAACGAGATCAAGCCGGGCGGGAGCGGGGCCGCATGAGCAACCGCCCGCCGGAAGATGAAGACGAGATCGAGCAGAGCAAAGCGCCGTTGCTCGATCATCTGATTGAATTGCGTTCGCGCCTGATCAAGGCGCTGATCGCCTTCGCAATCTGCTTCGTCCTCTGCTTCGCCTTCGCCAAGCAGATCTACAATATCCTGGTCTGGCCGTTCGTCTGGGTCGCGGGTGTCGAGAATTCCAAATTCATCTACACGGCGCTGCTGGAATACTTCCTGACGCAACTGAAGCTCGCCATGTTCGGCGCCGCCTTCCTGGCGTTTCCGGTGATCGCGGCGCAGATCTATATGTTCGTCGCGCCGGGCCTTTATCGCAACGAGCGCAAAGCCTTCGTTCCGTATCTCGTTGCGACCCCGATCTTCTTCGTGCTGGGCTCGCTGGTCGTTTACTTCGTCGTCATGCCGCTCCTGGTGCGCTTCTCGCTCGGCATGCAGCAGACCGGGGTGGAGGGGCAGGCCGATATCGCGCTGTTGCCCAAGGTCGGCGAATATCTGTCGCTGATGATGGCGCTGGTCTTCGCGTTCGGCGCCGCCTTTCAGTTGCCGGTGATCCTGACGCTGCTGGCACGGATCGGCATCGTCACCTCCGAGCAGCTCCGCACCAAGCGCCGCTATTTCATCGTCGGCGCCTTCGTTCTGGCCGCGGTGCTGACGCCGCCGGACGTGATCAGTCAGCTCTCGCTCGCGATCCCGCTGATGCTGCTCTACGAGGGCGCGATCTGGTCGGCCAAGATGGTCGAGCCGAAAGCGCCGCCGGTCGCGACGCCAGCGACGGACGTGGCCGAATAACTATCCCCGCGGCTCTGAGCGCACTTAAAATCCTCCCCATCGATCCCGGCGGCTTTCATGAGGCGGCCGGGATGGTGGAGCGCCGGAAGGCGCTGGGCCCAGCGTCATTGGCCCGCCAAGGGTGTCTCGCAAACACCCGGGCGCCATCGCAAGTCGGGTTTACCCGACTTGCGCACGATTCATGGCTGATCTCGGTAAGCCCGAGATCAGCGGCGCTCCATTCCTGCTGCGGCAGGGAGAGGAAAACAGGGCTGGCGGACCCCCGCCATTCAAATAACAGGGCCTGCGGAGCGTTGGCTAACGTCATGAATCGGTGTTACGCCGCTTTCTCTTTTCCACCGTCATGCCCGGCCTTGTGCCGGGCATCCACGTCTTCCTTCTTTGAGGGAAACAAGACGTGGATGGCCGGGCCAGGCCGGGGAGTGACGAATCAAGGTATCGATCTGCCATGCACGACATCAAATGGATCCGCGACAACCCCGAGGCCTTCGATCGCGCGCTGAAGCGCCGCGGGCTGGCCGGCGAAGCGCAGCGGCTGATTGACCTCGACGAAAAGCGCCGTGCCGCCATCACCGCCTTCGAGCAGGCGCAGGCGCGCCGCAATGCCGCATCGAAAGATATTGGCGAGGCCAAGAAGGCCAAGGACGAGGCGCGCGCCAATGCGCTGATGGCCGAAGTCAACGATCTCAAGACAAAACTGGCGGAGCTTGAACAGGCGTCGAAAGACGCTGATGTGATGCTTCAGGATAGTCTCGCGACCATCCCCAATCTCCCGCTCGACGAAGTGCCGGACGGCGCCGACGAGCACGGCAATGTCGAGCATCATAAATTCGGAGCCAAACGCGACTACGACTTCACGCCGAAGCAGCATTTCGAACTCGGCGAAGCGCTCGGCATGATGGACTTTGAACTCGCGGCCAAATTGTCCGGCGCCCGCTTCGTGGTTCTGAAGGGCGCACTGGCGCGGATGGAGCGCGCGCTCGGCCAGTTCATGCTCGACACGCACACGACCGATCACGGCTATATCGAAGTCAATCCGCCGATCCTGGTCCGAGACGATGCGATGTTCGGCACGGCGCAATTGCCGAAGTTTCGTGAGGATCAGTTTCGCGCCGGCGAGGATTTCTGGCTCATCCCGACCGCCGAAGTGCCGCTGACCAATCTCGTGCGCGAAGCCATCACCGACGAAGCGCAACTGCCGATGCGGCTCACGGCCTGCACGCCATGCTTCCGTGCCGAGGCGGGCGCCGCCGGCAAGGACACGCGCGGCATGATCCGTCAGCATCAATTCACCAAGGTCGAACTGGTCTCGATCACCACGCCCGAACAGGCGATGGACGAGCATGAGCGCATGCTGGCCTCGGCCGAGGAAGTGCTGCGCCGGCTTGGTTTGCATTATCGTGTCGTCACGCTCTGCACCGGCGACATGGGCTTTGCCTCGCAGAAGACCTACGACATCGAGGTCTGGCTGCCGGGTCAGAACATGTATCGCGAAATCTCAAGCTGCTCGGTCTGCGGCGATTTCCAGGCGCGCCGCATGAATGCGCGCTATCGGCCGAAGGGCGGTAACCCGCGCTTTGTGCATACGCTGAACGGCTCGGGCGTCGCCGTCGGCCGCGCTCTGATTGCGGTGATGGAAACCTATCAGCAGGCCGATGGTTCGATCGCAGTGCCCGACGCGTTGCAGCCCTATATGGGCGGGTTGAAAGTGATCGAGAAGAAGCAATGAGCAGGGCGTCCGGTATTTCGTCATGCCCGGCCTTGTGCCGGGCGTCCCGCTTAGGGACGCAGGTTGCCCGCCTAATCGGGATGGCCAGGTCAAGCCCGGCCATGACGACGGAGAAAATGTAACGTGAGAATCCTTGTCACCAACGACGACGGCATCCACGCGCCGGGCTTGAAAGTCTGCGAGGACATCGCCAGCAAACTGTCCGAGGATGTCTGGGTGGTGGCGCCGGAAACCGACAATTCCGGCGTCTCGCATTCGCTGTCGCTGAACGATCCGCTGCGTCTGCGCGAGATCAGCGAGCGGCATTTCGCGGTGAAGGGCACGCCGACCGATTGCGTGATCATGGCGGTGCGTCACATCATCAGTGAGCATAGGCCGGACCTCATTCTGTCAGGCGTCAATCGCGGCTCGAATGTTGCCGAAGACGTCGGATATTCCGGCACGGTCGCCGGCGCGATGGAAGGCACGGTGCTGAATATCCCGTCGATCGCGCTGTCGCAGGCCTATGGTCCCGGCAATCGCGATAATCCGCCATGGGAGACAGGCCGGCATTTTGGTCCCGATCTGGTGAAGCAGATCCTGTCCGCCGGCATCCCGAAGGGCTCGCTGGTCAACGTGAATTTTCCCGATTGCCATGTCGAGGCGGTGCAGGGCGTCTCGGTGACCGCGCAGGGCAAACGCGATCAGGAACTATTGCGCATCGAGCCGCGTTTTGATGGCCGCAGCAACCCGTATTACTGGATCGCCTTCGCGCGCAAAGGCAAGCCGACACCGGTGGACGGCACCGACCTGTCGGCGCTCGCGGCCAACCGGATTTCGGTGACGCCGCTGCGCCTCGATCTCACCGATCAGGCGTATATGACCAAGCTGGCCGAGGCATTTGATTAAAAGCGCCGCGATTAAAGCACGATAGCTTTTCCGTTCGCCCCCGCGCCCCGCCTTTGCTCGCTTCGGCGGGTTCGAGTCCGCCGCAGCGCAGAGCGCGAGGTCGGAAAGCGGGGGACCCTGTTCTGAAAGATCTGGATTCCCGCTTGCGCTGGAATGAACGGGGATGGATCTTGCTCGCTCAACCCGTGACGACCGATGGCTCCGAACAAACATCTCGACCGGATGGAATTCATGCTGACGCTGCGGCGTCGCGGCATCACCGATCCGGCGGTCTTGCGCGCCATGGAAGAGGTGCCGCGCGAGATGTTCGTGCCCGACAATCTCAAGCCGCAGGCTTATGAAGACCATGCGCTGCCGATCGACTGCGGACAGACGATCAGCCAGCCTTATGTCGTTGCCTACATGACCGAATTGCTGGAGCTGCAGACGCGCCATCGCGTGCTCGAGATCGGTACCGGCTCGGGCTATCAGGCCGCGGTGATTTCGCGGATCGCGGCAATGGTGGTGTCGATCGAACGTTATCGCACGCTGGCCGAACGCGCCCGCAAGATCTTCGACATGATCGGCTACACCAATATTGAAGTGATCACCGGCGATGGCTTTGAAGGCGCCCCGCAGCGTGCGCCGTTCGACCGCATCATCGTCACCGCTGCGGCCGAGACGATCCCCGACAATCTCGTCGATCAGCTTGGGGAAGACGGTATCCTGGTTCTGCCGCTCGGCCCGCGCAACGGTCCGCAGGACATCGTGCGGCTGCGCAAGACTGCGGAGGGCATCAAGCGCGAGGACCTGATCGCGGTGCGCTTCGTGCCGTTGCTGCCGGGGCAGGCGAAAGAGCTTTGAAAAGGAATTGTAAACCTCGATTGCGTGTCGCACCTAGATCACGATGACTTTGGATCGAAGCGATCCAACTCATATACGTGATCGATTCTAATACCTTAGAGCAGGAGGCCGTCCGAAAACCGCTTCGCACTTTTCGGCATCCTGCTCTGGCCGCGGTCATTAAGGTTTACGAGCCGCCCACGATTAAGGCGCTATTTACTCCGCAGGTGTTAACTCACTTTTGGTCTTGTGGCGTGTGTGAGTGAGTTGTAACCGATGCGTTTTGCTGAGCCCCTTCGCTCGCCTTCCGTATCCCGTGTGGTTGTTTGTGCGCTCGCCTTGGCGACCGCCGGCTGCAGCGGCGATGCCAATCGTTTCGATCAACAGTCTTTCTCCAATCCGTTCTCGTCGTCGCGCGGACCGGAGAGCACTGGATCTGTGCCGCAATACCAGCGGCCCGCACCGAACTATGTCGAGCGCCAGCCGCTCGGTCAGCCGCAATATCAGGCGCAGCCGCAGTACCAGCCTCAGCCTCAATATCAGCAGCCTCAATATCAGCAGCCGGCGCCGCAATACCAGCCGCCGTATCAGCAATCCCATTATCAGCAACCGGCTCCGCCGCCGCCTGCCGCACGTCAGGACGTGACCGGCTCGGTGTCGCGTCCGGCGCCGCGCCCCGTTGTGGCGCAGCCGCAGACGTCGAAGAACTGGGACTGGAATGGCGGCACGCCGGTGACGGTCCGCAAGGGCGAGACCATCCAGACGTTTTCGCGCCGCTACGGAGTGCCGGCATTGGCGATCGCCGAAGCCAACGGCATGTCAACCGGAACGCCGATCTATCCCGGCCAGCGCCTGGTCATTCCGAAATACGGCAATGGCAACTCACAGGTCGCAGCCGCTGCGCCGCATCCGGCGGCTCAGCCGCAACCGGCTGCGTCCGCTCCGCTTGTGACCGGCAGCGTACGCACGCCATCGGCGCCGGCCGGGCAGGGGAAAGTGCATACGGTCGGCCCCGGCGAAACGATGTACAGCATTGGCCGCCGCTACAAGGTGAGCCCGGTCGCGATCGCCAAAGCGAACAGTTTGCCGCCGCATCACATGGTCAAGATGGGTGAGCGCCTGACGATTCCGGGCGTAGGTGGTTCGCGCACGGCGACAGCGATGGCGCAGCCTGCGCCTGTTGCCGCTGCGGCGCCCCGAACCACGCAGCCGGTCGCAGCGGCGCCGCAGCGCGTGGCATCCGCTCCGCAGCCGCGCGTTGCCGAGACCCAGCCGGTCACGAATACGGCGCGCGTCATCACGCCGGCGAAAGACAATCCGGTTGACGACAGCAAGGCGGACGCGACCGAGACTGGCTCGACCTCAGCCTCCGGCGGTTTCCGCTGGCCGGCGCGTGGCCGCGTCATTGCCGGCTTCGGTCCGAAGCCGACCGGCCAGCAGAATGACGGCATCAATCTCGCTGTGCCGGAAGGCACGCCGATCAAGGCGTCGGAAGACGGTGTGGTTGCTTATGCCGGCAACGAACTGAAGGGTTACGGCAATCTCGTGCTGGTGCGCCATTCGAACGGCTATGTCACCGCTTACGCGCATGCAAGCGAGCTTAATGTGAAGCGCGGCGAGACGGTGAAGCGCGGGCAGGTGATCGGCAAGTCAGGTCAGACCGGCAACGTCACATCGCCGCAACTGCATTTCGAGATCCGCAAGGGTGCCACACCCGTCGATCCAATGCAGCATCTGGCGTCGAACTGATCTCTGATTTGCAATTTATTGAATTCAGTTCCCTTCGTCCCCGCGAAAGCGGGGACCCAGAACTTTATGCGCTGGATTCCCGCTTTCGCGGGAATGAACGGAGACAGCTATCACGCGAGCCGGATACCCTGCCGACCCGCCAGATCCTGAATGAACTGCCAGGCCACGCGGCCGGAGCGTGAGCCGCGTGTGGTCGCCCATTCCAGCGCATCGCGGCGCAAGTCTTCGGCATCGACCGGAATCTTGAAGTGCTTCACATAGCCGTCGATCATCGCCAGGAATTCGTCCTGGCTGCATTTGTGGAAGCCAAGCCACAGGCCGAAGCGGTCTGACAGCGACACCTTCTCTTCCACCGCTTCGCCCGGGTTGATCGCAGTCGAGCGTTCGTTGTCGATCATGTCGCGTGCCATGAGGTGGCGGCGGTTCGAGGTGGCATAGAGGATCACATTGTCCGGCCGGCCTTCGATGCCGCCTTCGAGTACCGCCTTCAGCGACTTGTAGGACGTGTCTTCGCCATCGAATGACAGGTCGTCGCAGAAGACGATGAAGCGATAGGGCGCCGGTCGCAGCAATGTCATCAAGGCAGGCAGGCTCTCGATGTCCTCGCGATGGATTTCGATCAGCTTCAGGATGCCGGTCTTTTTCGATGCCGCATTCACATTGGCATGGGCGGCCTTGACCAGCGACGACTTGCCCATGCCGCGCGCGCCCCAGAGCAGCGCGTTGTTGGCCGGCAGGCCATCGGCGAATCGCTCGGTGTTCTCGATCAGCGTGTCGCGGACCCGGTCGATGCCCTTGAGCAGGGCCATCTCGACGCGATTGACACGCGGCACCGGGGTAAGGGTGCCGTCGGCCTGCCAGACGAAGGCATCGGCGGCCTTGAAATCCACGCGCGCCGTCGATTGGGGCGATAGCCGCTCGAGCGCTTCGGCGATGCGATCGAGCGTTTGCGGGTTGAGGGTGGTTTGGGGCAGTGGCTTTTGGGAACCGGAGGTCTGGCGGGCCGGGCGCTTGGCGGAGCGTTTGGCGGTCTTTCTGGGTTTGCGCATGCGGCGGCGCGTCCTCTTGATGAGCGGCGGTGCACCCCATAGCCCCGACAAAAAAGGCCTGCAAGGCCAGTGATTTGTCCTGCGCCGGCGGCGTCCTGGCTGCGTCCGCCCGCGACATTGCAATTGGGGCGGGCGCCGCTATAGTCCGCGCCGTTTTCGGGCGCGGTGTTCGCGCCGGACCCCTCAAAGAGGCCCGTTCGATGCTCATTACGCCCGCCTATGCGCAGGCCGCCGGTGGCGACAGCTCCATGCTGGTATCGCTGCTTCCGTTCGTCCTGATCTTCGTCATCATGTACTTCCTGATCCTGCGTCCGCAGCAGAAGCGCGTGAAGCAGCACCAGGAGATGGTGAAGAATGTTCGCCGTGGCGATACGGTTGTCACATCGGGCGGTCTGATCGGCAAGGTGACCAAGGTGATCGACGATGACCAGCTCGAAATCGAGCTGGCGGACGGCGTGAAAGTGCGGCAGGTGCGCCAGATGGTCAGCGACGTTCGCGCCAAGGGCGAGCCGGTGAAGGGCGAGCCGGCCAAGACCGAAAGCTAATCTCAGCGGGGCGCGCCGGGCTGAATTGTTGACAATGCGATACTAAATTATCGAGTTGTCGAAGCTCCGGACTATTCGCGATAACGGGTTAAACCCATGCTTTATATTTCCCGCTGGAAGATGCTGGCGATTCTCGCGACGACGCTGATCATTTGCTCGTTCGCGATTCCGAATTTCTTCCCGCAGAGCGTTGTCGATAGCTGGCCGAAATGGGCCCAGCGCCACATCGTGCTGGGTCTCGATCTGCAGGGCGGTTCGCACATCCTGCTCGAAGTCGATTCGAACGCGGTTCGTCAGGAGAAGGTCAACGCGCTCCGCGACGACGTCCGCCGTGTCATTCGCGAGAATAAGTTGTCGCCGGCCAACGTGACGGTGAAGGGCAACTCGGTCGAGGTCCGCATTCGCGAGGGCGCCGACACCAAGTTGGCTTATCAAAAGCTGCAGGAATTGTCGCAACCGCTCGGCGGCCTGTTGCAGGCAACCGGTCAGCGCAGCGTCGATGTCGTCGATGTCGGCAATGGGGTTTTCCGTCTGACCGTGACCGAGCCGGCGCTGCTCGAACGCATCCGGCAATCGGTCGACCAGTCGATTCAGATCATCGAGCGCCGGGTCAACGAACTCGGCACGGTGGAGCCATCGATCCAGCGCCAGGGTGTGGACCGCATTCTGGTTCAGGTGCCGGGTCTGCAGGACCCGCAGCGTCTGAAAGAATTGCTCGGAAAGACAGCCAAGCTGACATTCCGCATGGTCGATATGACCACGACGCCAGAGCAGGCGCTGCAGGGCCGGGTGCCGCCGGATTCGGAATTGCTGTACGGCTCCGCCTCTGAAAACAAGCAGCCCTATGTCATTGAAAAGCAGGTGGTCGTTTCCGGCGAAGACCTGGTTGACGCTCAGCCTGGTTTTGATCAGCGCACCAGCGAGCCGATCGTTTCGTTCCGCTTCAACAGCAATGGTGCGCGCCGCTTCGCGCAAGCCACTCAGGAAAATGTCGGCCGCCCATTCGCCATTGTGCTCGATAACGAGGTGATTTCCGCACCCGTGATCCGCGAGCCGATCATCGGCGGCTCCGGTCAGATTTCCGGCAACTTCACGGTGCAGTCGGCCAACGACTTGGCGATTCTTCTGCGGGCGGGCGCGCTGCCGGCGCCGCTGACCATCATCGAAGAGCGGACCGTGGGAGCTGGTCTTGGTCAGGATTCGATCGACAAGGGTATCCGCGCCGCCTGGATAGGCTCGCTGGCGGTCATCATCTTCATGTTCGCGACTTACGGATTATTCGGGTTGTTCGCGAATATCGCCGTGGCGATCAACGTGGCGATGATCTTCGGCATCCTGTCGCTGCTGAACGCCACGCTGACGCTGCCGGGCATTGCCGGTATCGTGCTGACCGTCGGCATCGCGGTGGATTCGAACGTGCTGATTTACGAGCGCATCCGCGAAGAGGTGCGGGCGGGGCGCTCGGCGCTCAATGCCATCGATGCCGGGTTCCAGCGCGCTTTGGCGACCATTCTGGACTCCAATATCACGACCTTCATCGCGGCCGCCGTGCTGTTCTATATCGGCACCGGCCCGGTGCGCGGCTTTGCCGTGACACTCGGCATTGGCATTCTCACGACGGTCTTCACTGCTTTCACCTTCACGCGCCTCCTCGTGGCGCTGTGGGTGCGCTGGTTCCGGCCGCGCACTGTCCCGATCTGATCGAGTAGGTCCTCCGTGCATATACCGCTTCTCCGCATAGTCCCGGACGACACCAAGTTCGATTTCATGCGCTTCCGGCGCATCAGCTTTCCTGTGTCGGCACTGCTGTCGATCGCGGCGATGCTGCTGTTCTTCTTCAACGGGCTGAATTTCGGCGTCGACTTTGTCGGCGGTACGTTGATGGAGATCCAGTCGAAGTCCGGACCGGCCGACCTCGCGCGCCTTCGCTCGAACATGGGCGCGCTCAATCTCGGCGAAGTCCAGTTGCAGCAATTCGGTAGTCCGACCGACGTCCTCATCCGCATTCCACAACAGCCCGGCGGCGAAGTTGCGCAGCAGCAGGCGGCTCAAAAGGTGCGGAATGCGCTCGGCGATGGCTTCGAGATCCGCCGGACGGAAGTGGTCGGCCCCCGCGTTTCGACCGAACTCCTGGCTTATGGCATGATCGGACTGCTGCTCGCGGTCTGCGCCATCTTTGTCTATCTCTGGTTCCGGTTCGAATGGCAGTTCGCCCTCGGCGCGATGATCGCCAACGTGCACGATCTCGTGCTGACCATCGGCTTCATGTCGCTGACCCAGATTGATTTCGATCTGACCAGCATTGCGGCTTTGCTGACGATTCTCGGCTATTCGCTCAACGACACCGTCGTCATCTATGACCGCATCCGCGAGATGCTGCGCCGCTATAAGAAGATGCCGATCGCGGACCTTCTCAACATCTCGGTCAACTCGACACTGTCACGCTCGGTCATCACCCACGTCACCGTCACGCTGGCCTTGCTGGCGCTGTTCTTCTTCGGCGGCAATGCGATCCATTCCTTCACCGCGACGATGCTGTTCGGCGTGGTGCTGGTCGGCACCTATACGTCGATCTTCATTGCCGCTCCGATCCTGATCTATCTCGGCGTCGGTCTTGGCCGTCAGGAAGCCGACGAGCCGGCACCGGCAAAGTTCGTGCCCGAGGTTGCGAGCAAGGCTGCGCCCAAGACACCCGCCAAGGCGTCCGGCGCGGCAAAGCCGGCAGCAGCCAAGCGCTAGATCCTGGTATCGCCGTCACCAGCACCGCACTTTCCGCGTCCGGCGCCGGTCGAGTCCTACGGCAAGGGCGGTTTCCGCTTCGCCGGCATGTCGCATCGCGGCTCACTGCTGTTTCTGCCGAGCGGCATCTGGGCCTGGCCGGTGACGGAAGCCGAGGGCATTACGGCCGAAACACTTGCGCCCGTCATTGCCGAGGCCGATGCCATCGGTATTCTGTTGATCGGCACCGGGCGCACGCGCTGGTCCTTGCCGGTCGAACTAATGCAGCTCTTCGCCACGCACAGGATTTCCGCAGAGACCAGCCAGACCGGTCAGGCCGCCAACACCTATAATATTCTGCTCGAAGAAGGCCGAAGAGTTGCCGCAGCGTTGATCGCGGTGGACTGACGTCACACGCTGCGTATTGTGCGCGCATGTCGGACGCCGCCCAACATTGCGAAGCCCTGGTCCGGGAAGCCGACAAGGATCGGTTTCTTGCGACGCTTTTTGCGCCCGCTGCAACAAGGCCGGACCTGTTCGCGCTCTATGCCTTCGATATCGAGACCGCGGCTGTCGCCCATCGTGTGCGCGAACCGCTTGCCGGCGAGATCAGGCTGCAATGGTGGTCAGACGCGATCACGGGCAAGGCCGATTCGGCAGGCCATCCGGTCGCTGAGGCCTTCCTTGCGATGGTGACGCGCCATGTCATTCCCGTCGCGCTTGCGCTCGGCGTGATCGAGGGGCGGCAGCGCGCCTTGTATCCGGACTGGAATCCGGGCGAAGCGGAATTCGAATTGCTGGCGTCGGAGACGCTGGGTGCGATCTATCAGGCTGCTGCGCATATCCTTGCCGGCGCGCCGACGGAGGCCACCAAACTGGCCTGTCATCATGCGGGCGTCGCTACAACGGCAGCGCAAATGTCATCGAGCGAAATACCATTCGACCTCATGCTGGTGGCAAGACATCATCTCGATGCGGTCAAGGCCTTGATCACATCGTTGCCGGACGCGGTTCTGCCCGCCTTCCTGCCGCTCGCGCTCATCGCGCATGACCGTGCGCAGCTTCCGCAATGGCGCAAGCAATGGGTCCTATGGCGCGCGTCGAGGAATTTGAGTGCCTGGCTGTGAGCTTCGTTACTCAGTGCCCCGCCATCTGCTCATTCCCGCGAAAGCGGGAATCGCGTGACACCTGGGTCCCCGCCTTCGCAGCGACGAGCGGAGATAATGCTGCTT
The DNA here is from genome assembly GCF_002119765.1 of Pseudorhodoplanes sinuspersici. Taxonomy (NCBI): domain Bacteria; kingdom Pseudomonadati; phylum Pseudomonadota; class Alphaproteobacteria; order Hyphomicrobiales; genus Pseudorhodoplanes; species Pseudorhodoplanes sinuspersici. Next base: position 4,898,855 of record NZ_CP021112.1, on the reverse strand, counting down.
CGGGATTAAAACGCGAACCGGTCGCGCAGGTTCTGGCGGCCGGCGACGATCCGCGCCACCACTTCCTTTTCGGTTTCGCTGGCGAGTAACGGATCGATCAGATCGATCTGGTTCATCGCCACAAGCTGCAGGATGTCGGTGCGGACATCGCCATTGCGGTTTCGCGGCAGATGATCGACCACCTGCAGCCGTTCCGGTGCGGCCGCGCTGTCGGTGCTCTCGCCCAGGAAACTCAACAGCTCGCTTTCGGCGATCTTCTCGCCTTCGACATAGGCATAGAGACCGGTGCCGGTGCGGCGATCGGGGAAGGCCACGATCACCGCATCGCGCACACCCGGATGCTGCTTCAGCCGCGCCACCAGCTTCGGCGCATCGTTGACGAAGCGCGGCCCCGAACCTTCGCGGTCGGTGAAATTCAGCATGCCGCGCGTGATCCAGTAGTAGACCTTCTTGCCCGTCGCCATCCAGATGCGGGTCGGCAATGTCTTGCGCGACAGGATCCGCTTCTCGATCGCGGTCAGCGCCTCTGGCGCATAGCGGCGCTTGTGCTTGAGCATGTGCCGCAGGTCTTCGTAGGCGGCGAGGCGGAATAGAGCGGTCCGCCGCGCGAACCGTGTGGCGAGCTGGAAGTCGGTGAGGGAGGCATAACCGGTCGGCGTGCGCAGCCAGTTCTGTTCCTTGGCGAGGTCGTTGTGCGTCACGCATTCGCGGTGCAGCGCGCGCAAGGCCCGCCGGGCCGATCGGAAGTAATTCGCATCGCCCTCCGGCTTGGCGATATGCATCGGCAGGCCGTCGATCCAGCCGCGCACAAGCGTCCGTCTGCCGAGGAACAACAGCGGCGGTGCGATGCCGAGACTGCCGGCAACGGCCAGCGCGCGCGCCTCGCGTTTGAGGAAATGGCGGGCGATGACCGCACTCCACCACGGAACGAGATCGATCCGGCGCATGACGGCTTCGATCTCGCCGTCCGGCGTCGTGAAGGTGCCGCGCTCGACGGTCGAAAACACGTCCTGCTTCAGGATCAGGCGGCTGCGGAAGCGTCCGGCGAGCTCGGCGGGTATGGTGTCGCGGTCATTCATGGTGATTGGTGCCGCGCTTCTAGCTTGCGCCGCGGAAAATGTCATTCGGCTGCAATAAGACTTGAGGCGCCGATCCAGCCATCGAGATCGGCAAGGGCGCGGGCGGACAGAGCTCGCTTCTTGGCGACGGTTTTGGCCGGTCCTCGCAGACGCTGGCCGTTTTCATCCTTCGTCGGAACCTGGGTCAGCGGCGGGAACAGCCCGAAATTGATGTTCATGGGCTGGAACGAGCGCGGACCGGCATCGATGGTTTCGATATGGCCGCCGGTAATATGACCCAGCAGCGATCCAAGCGCCGTCGTCGCCGGAGGAAACGATGGCGACGTACCGAGGCGTTCAGCGGCCGCAAAGCGCCCGGCGAGCAGGCCGATCGCGGCGGATTCGACATAACCCTCGCAGCCGGTGATCTGTCCGGCGAAGCGTAATCGCGGCAAGGCGCGCAGCCGCAGGCTGTCATCGAGAAGCTGAGGCGAGTTCAGGTAGGTATTGCGATGCAGTCCGCCGAGCCGCGCAAATTCGGCGTTCTCAAGACCTGGAATAGTCCGGAAGATCCGGATCTGTTCCGCATGCTTCAGCTTGGTCTGAAAGCCGACGATATTATAAAGCGTTCCCAAGCGGTTATCCTGCCGAAGCTGAATGATCGCATAAGGCTTTTCATGCGGCTTGTGAGCATTGGTGAGGCCTACCGGCTTCATCGGGCCGTGCCGCAAGGTCTCCCGGCCGCGCTTGGCCATCACTTCGATCGGGAGACAGCCGTCGAAATAGGGCGTCGATGCTTCCCATTCATGGAACGACACCGTGTCGGCGGCGAGCAGCGCATCGACGAAGGTGTCATACTGCGCCCGGTCGAGAGGGCAATTGATGTAGTCGGCGCCCGAGCCGCCAGGGCCGACCTTATCGTAGCGCGACTGGAGCCAGGCCGCCGACATATCGATCGATTCCCGGTGCACGATCGGCGCGATAGCGTCGAAGAAGGCGAGTGCGGATTCGCCGCTGACGGTCCGGATCGCGTCGGACAGGGCCGGCGAGGTGAGCGGACCGGTGGCGATGATGACATTGTCCCATGCCTCGGGCGGCAGGCCGCCGACTTCGCCGCGGTCGATCGTGACCAGCGGATGATCCGCAAGGGCGCGGGTCACGGCGGCTGAAAACTCAACCCGATCCACCGCCAGAGCGCCGCCGGCCGGGACCTGATTGGCATCGGCCGCGCGCATGATCAGCGAGCCGAGCCGGCGCATCTCCTCATGCAGCAGGCCGACCGCATTGGTTTCGCGGTCGTCGGACCGGAAGGAATTGGAGCAGACGAGCTCCGCCAGGGCGTCGGTGTGATGTGCGGCCGTCGATTGCGTCGGCCGCATCTCATGGAGAATGACCGGCACGCCGCGCGCGGCAATCTGCCAAGCCGCTTCGGAGCCGGCGAGGCCGCCGCCGACAATATGGACCGGACTTTTGGAGTTCATCCCGGATAGCTAGGCGAAGCGGCGGCCGGGAGCAATCGGCGAGAGCGGCCTGAAGCCGCAGCTTGTATAAACCGCCCCTAACCCTTGCGGTTTGGCTTGCAGGCCCCCGCCAAAAAACACAGCGCCCAGTCCGACGGACTGGGCGCTTGCGAGATTTATTGGCTGTACCCGATTTCAATCAGGCAGAGCGTTCGGCATTTTCCCAAGCGATACGCGGAATGTCCGAGCGGCTGATGCCGATATCGGCGAGTTCGCGGTCACCAAGGCGGGACAGTTCCTGAAGGCTGGAACCGTAGGCGCGCCACTGGCGCAGGAACCGGAAGAAGTGAGCGATAAGCATAGTGGTCGTCCCTTTCGAAGATCTGATTCTGATATCCAAAATAGGGATTCATGGTGCGCTGCAAAAGTTTCTATGTTGCGGTGCAGCTATGCAGTTCCTGCATGTGGAAGGTCATAATCCGTTAAACTTTGAAGCAAATTGAACCAAATAAAGGCATGATGCCACCAAATCGCACGCCGACGGCACCACGAATATGCATAGATGTGGCTGGGAGGGCGTCAGGCCGCGCTGCGCTGCAAATGCCGCGCCCTCGCTGGCCTGTCGAGAATCCCGAAAGATGATCGGCCCCTTATTCGGGCTGATTTCTCACAGTCTGCGGACATTGAGGGACGACGTTCTTGATCGACGTGTACGACCTGTCCTTCCGGCCATCCGATGATACCAGCCTCGATCACCAGCGGCGCGCGACAGAGAAGCGGCGCAACGAGGGAATTTCCATTAGTTTTACTTCGGCCTTACGCCGGGCTTTCCGGTCGGCGGAAACAGGAATTCCACGCCTGCGCCTTCGAGGGCCGTGCGGATGGGCCCCAGCGACTCTTCGGTTGAGGTCGGAGCCTCGTTCGATTCTTCAAGGCGCCGGATCGTCGAACTCGAGACACGCGCGGCCTCCGACAATTCACGCACCGACCAATTGACGATACCGCGCGCCGCGCGGATCTGCGCGCCCGTTAGCACCGATTGTTCGACGTCTGTCGTGGTGGCAGACCACACTTTGCTGTCATGGATATCCGACGAGAGGCCAACCCATTCACGGACAGCGCCTGTCTCCAGCATGATCGGCGCCGCGCGCGACAGCATCCAGCGATAGGAGCCGTCCGGCTGGACGAACTGGTGTTCGATGGAATAGTCGCGTTTGCTTTCGACCGCTTCGGTCCAGGCTTGTAATGTGCGCTCGCGATCGTCTGGATGAATGAGATTGATCCAGTTTGTACCAAGGAACGGCGCGGGGTTTTCTCCGCGCAGCTCACGCCAGTTGCGGATGTCCAGCAGATTGCCATCGGCATCGGCAGTCCAGACAAAGGCGTTGGTGGCGACGACAAGGGCGCGAAAGCGGGAATCGGCGGCGTCCTTGGCAAGGGCGATCTCGCGCTGTTGCGTGACGTCGATCAGAATACCGAATGCGCGCACCGGCGTGCCGGTCTTGTCGAGATGCACTTCAGAGCGGTTGGCAAGCCAACGCAGCTTTCCGTTCGGCTGGATGATGCGCAGCTCTCGATCGAGCGGCAGTCCCTCGCTGACGATGCGGTCGAATTCGCCGGCAGAGCGGCGGTCGTCAGGGTGCATCAATCCGGCGATCGCTGCATAGGAAGGCTCGACACTTCCAGGCTTCACGCCCAGCAACTCATAAAAGCCATCCGACCACGCCATTTTGCGGGTGGTAAAGTCCAGGCTCCAAATTCCGGCACACGCCTTTTCTTCGAGAAAACGGAGTGTTTCCGCGCCGGATTCTCCTTCGAAAAGCAGCATCTGACCCTCCATCGTGAGGGGAATTGCCATAGAAAAATTTCCGGTCCAGCTACTCTAGCACATCAAAAATTGCTGGCAACACCTGCATGCAACACAAAATTGTGGCTTCATGACAGCAGATTAGAAACGCTCGAAAATTGAAGCATCGAGTATGACAAAATGCAAAACCTTTATGTGAAATGAGGACGATAGCGCCAATGATGGAGATCCGGTCACTGTTCTTTGATGTCTTCGGCACGGTCGTCGATTGGCGCGGCGGGATTGCCCGGGAGGCGAAAGCTCTGCTGGCTCCGCTGGGTTACGACCTCGACTGGTTTGCCTTTGCCGATGCCTGGCGCAGCGAATACCAGCCGGGAATGGAGGAGGTGCGGGCGGGGCGTATCCCTTTCAGCAAGCTTGACGTGCTGCACTGGCACAATCTCGATCGCATTCGCCCGCGCTTTGGCTTGCAGGGTTTGAGCGAGGAGAATTGCCGCAGACTCAATCTCGCCTGGCATCGCCTCGACGGCTGGACGGATTCCGCAGAAGGATTGCGCCGGCTTCGCACCAGGTTTTGGCTTGCGCCGGTCTCGAATGGCAATATCTCGCTGATGGTCGATCTCGCGCGCCGCAACGACTTCGCATGGGACGCGATCCTCGGCGCCGAAGTCGCTGGCGATTATAAACCCAAGCCCGAGGTTTATAACGCCGCCTGCGCCGCCTTCGATCTGCCGCCGGAGCAATGCATGATGGTGGCAGCGCATAGTTCGGATCTTGCCGCAGCTGCCGCGCTCGGATTGCGAACCGCCCATATCGCGCGGCCCAATGAATACGGGCCGGGGAAGGGCGAGTCTGGTCCCAGCGTCCCGGTCGATTTCGCCGCCGCGGATCTCGTCGATCTGGCAAGACAGATTGTTTAGGTGGTGTTCGGTACGCTTCGGAGCTGAGCTCGCAGTCCCGTCAGATCGTCACGACAATCTTCCCGAATTGTTCGTTCGATTCCAGAAAGCGATGCGCTTCGACGATCTCGTTGAAGGGAAAGATTTTGCAGATGACCGGCTGAAGCGAACCCGACGTCAGCCCGTCGAGGATGAATGCCTTGGCAATCTCCAGCCGTGTTGGATCGGCGATGATCTCGTGGACGAGATAACCGCGCAGCGTCAGGCTTTTGCTCAGCACGGTGAATAGCGGGAAGGGCGTCGGCTCCGGGCTCAAGCCGCCATATTCGAGGAGAATGCCGCCGCGTGACATTGCGGTCGTGAGCGGTTCGAAGATCGGGCCGCCAATCGGATCGAACACAACGCGTATGCCGTCCTGACCAGCAATATTCTTCAGGCGGGCTTCCAGATTGTCTTCCGCTGAAGCGATGACATGGGTGGCGCCGGCCTCACGCAACGCTTTCGTCTTGGCAGAGGTCCGCGTCACGGCAATCGTGGTTGCGCCGACGATATTGGCAATCTGGATTGCGGCGAGTCCGACGCTGCTTGATACGGCAGTGATAACGACGAAGTCTTTGCGGCGGAGTTTGGCAATGTCGATCAATGCGCCATAGGCGGTGAGGTATTGCATCCAAACTGCTGCGGCCGTTTCGAAGCTGAGCGATGGCGGATGCTTGACGACAAGCGCGGCAGGAAATGTTGCAAGCTCACCATAGGCGGGCCAGCGCACCATCGATAGCGGCGGCACGATGCTGACGGCGTCACCGGGCACGAAACCGTCCACGCCTTCGCCGACGGTCTCGACGATACCCGCTGCCTCGAGGCCAAGACCGGAGGGCAATGGCGGCGTCTCGATATAAGTGCCCGACCGGAGCGACGCTTCGGCCCTGTTGAGGCCTAACGCCTTGACGCGGATCTGAACATCACCCCGACCGGGCCTCGGAACGTCGATAGTCTCGATGCGCAGAACCTCGGGACCGCCATGCTCATGAAAGCGAACTACCCGCACCATCTGGCCATAACTCCAAAATAATTGAATTGAATGACCTGTGGCATCGGGGATTTTGTAGATAAATAGCGCCATAGGAAGAACAGCAGAAACCAGATGTTTTGAATATGGATCGTCTGACGAGCATGGCGGTATTCGTTAAAGCCATCGACCTGGGCTCGTTCGCCGCTGCTGGAGCCGCGCTTGATCTGTCCGGACCGATGGTCGGCAAGCATGTCCGGTTTCTGGAGGAGCGTCTGGGCATGCGCCTCATCAACCGCACCACGCGACGCCAGAGCCTGACGGATTTCGGTCGCGCCTATTACGAACGCTGCCGGTTGGTGCTCGCCGAAGCCGACGCTGCGGATGCACTTGCAGCCGATCAATTGTCGGAACCATGCGGAAGGTTGCGCGTCACCGCGCCGGTGCACTTCGGCCGGCGCTGTGTCGCTCCCGTCTTGCTGGCGCTCGTGCAGCAATATCCCAAGCTGGAACTTGATCTGTCGCTGAACGATCGCTTTGCCGACTTGATGGACGATGACTACGACCTTGCCATCCGGACCGGCGAGCTTGAGGGTAAAGCCGGAATCATCGCGCGGCGCGTCGCGCGCCAGCGCATGATCGTCTGCGCATCGCCGTCCTATATCGAGAGGCACGGGGCGCCACGACAGATAAAGGAGATCGGCAATCACACCGCGATCATCTACCGCCGGTCGGGCCGTATTCGCCCGTGGCTGTTTCCGCGCGATGACCAGCCTCCGGTGGAGGTCACGCCAGCCAGCCGGTTGCGACTCGACGACCTCGATGCCATCGCCGACGCCGCGACCATCGGCATGGGGCTTGCGTGGCTTCCAAGCTGGCTGGTTCGTGAGCGCATTCAGGCCGGCACGCTTGTACAGCTCATGCCGGAGCAGCCGGAATTTCCTTACGATGCCTATGCGCTGTGGTTGCAGACACCACACTTGCCGCTGAAGGTCCGTCTTGCCGTCGATGCGCTGGCGGCTGCATTGCCCAAATTCATGGCCTGAAATGCATGATCGCGTGGGCAGACGGCTCGCGGGGTTGCTCGTCGCCCGCGGGATTTCGGGCCGGAAACGATCCGGCATGGTATAGGGCGGCCCGTCCGGCTCTTGGGATGGCGGTGGCCATCATGTTCCCGTTGGGCCGGACCGGAGCGTCCGGGCCTGGTAACCTGAAACTGCGCAGCCGGTCCGTTGCTTGCGCAAACCGGCCTCTGCTATAGCGACGCCGTACACATATATTGGAGCCAGCATGTCCGTCGATGCGGCGACCGTCCGCCGAATTGCCCATCTGTCCCGGATCGCTGTCGCCGACAGCGAGGTCGAGCATCTGCGCGGCGAACTGAACGCGATCCTCGCCTTCGTAGAGCAGCTTTCCGAGGTCGATGTGGAGGGTGTCGAGCCGATGACGTCGGTGACGCCGATGGTGATGAAGAAGCGCGAGGACAAGGTGACCGACGGCGGCATCGTCGCAGACATCTTGCGCAATGCGCCGGCCTCGGAAGGCTCCTATTTCGTCGTGCCCAAAGTGGTCGAGTGAGGGCGAAACATCATGTGCCTCGCCTGTGAAGAAGCCGATATGTACTACAAGTGGCAGCTGATCCAGCAGATCGCCAGGGGCGAAATGCCGGACGGCCATTCGGAGGACGATCTGCGCGCGCTCGGCCTGCCGCTCCCCGGCGAGATCGAGGTGGTGGAAGAGCCCGACGGCACCAAGGTCGTCCGCCAGAAAGCGCCGCCTGCCAAAAAATCCACTGCCGACTTTGCCTGCGATAGTCCAACCGAATGACCGAACTCACCAAACTGACGATCGCTGCGGCCCGTGACGGACTTGCCAGGAAAGACTTCAGCGCCACCGAACTGACGAATGCGCATATCGAAGCGGTCGAGAAGGCGCGCGCGTTGAATGCCTATGTGCTGGAAACGCCGGAGCATGCACGCGAGCGCGCCAAAGCCTCAGACGCCAAGATCGCATCGGGCGATGCGGGTCCGCTCGAAGGCATTCCGATCGGCGTGAAGGATCTGTTCTGCACCCGCGACCTGCGGACCACCGCCTGCTCGAAGATCCTCGGCAATTTCGTTCCGCCTTATGAATCGACGGTGACGTCGCAGCTCTGGCGCGATGGCGCGGTGATGCTCGGCAAGACCAACAACGACGAATTCGCGATGGGCTCGTCGAACGAAACCTCGGCCTTCGGCGCGGTGGTCTCGCCCTGGCGGCGGAACGGTTCGAACACGCCGCTGGTGCCGGGTGGCTCCTCCGGCGGTTCGGCGGCTGCGGTCGCGGCGCGGCTGTGTCTCGGGGCGACCGGCACCGATACCGGTGGTTCGATCCGCCAGCCGGCCGCCTTCACTGGCATCGTCGGCATCAAGCCGACTTATGGCCGCTGCTCGCGCTGGGGCGTTGTGGCGTTCGCATCCTCGCTCGATCAGGCCGGACCGTTCACGCGCACGGTGCGCGATAACGCGATCCTTCTCCGCTCGATGGCCGGTCACGATCCCAAGGACACAACGAGTGTCGATCGGCCGGTGCCCGACTACGAAAAGGCGATCGGCAAATCGGTGAAGGGCATGAAGATCGGCATTCCGAAGGAGTACCGGATCGACGGCATGCCGCCGGAAATCGAAAAGCTGTGGCACCAGGGCGCCGAGTGGCTGAAGAAGGCCGGCGCCGAAATGGTCGACATTTCGCTGCCGCATACGAAATACGCGCTGCCGGCTTATTATATTGTCGCGCCGGCGGAAGCTTCGTCCAATCTCGCCCGCTATGACGGCGTGCGCTACGGCTTGCGCGAGAATGGCCGCGACGTGACCGGCATGTATGAAGCCACCCGCGCCGCCGGGTTCGGTGACGAAGTGCGCCGCCGCGTGATGATCGGCACTTACGTTCTCTCGGCCGGCTATTACGACGCCTATTATCTGCGGGCGCAGAAGGTCCGCACGCTGATCAAGAGGGACTTCGAGGATGTGTTCTCAGCGGGCGTTGATGCGATCCTGACGCCGGCAACGCCATCGGCGGCTTTCGGCGTCGGCGAGAAAAGCGGTGCCGATCCGATCGAGATGTATCTGAACGACGTATTCACCGTGACGGTGAACATGGCGGGGCTGCCGGGCATCGCGGTGCCGGCCGGTCTGTCGGAGGATGGCTTGCCGCTCGGTCTGCAATTGATCGGACGGCCGTTCGACGAAGAGACCTTGTTCTCGCTTGGCGAAGTGATCGAGCAGGCGGCCGGATCCTATTCGGCGGAGGCGTGGTGGTAACCCCACCTGTCTTGACGAGCATAGTAACAATAGTTACTTTGTAACTATTGAGTTGGCCGGAGACCGGCAATGGGAAAGTACGAGCCTTTAGCCGCCTTCCTGAAAAAGCAGGGCATGGCCGAAGTACGGATGACCTTCGATCAGATCGAACGTCTGATCGGAGGAAAATTGCCAGCCAGCGCGACCGAGCATCGCGCGTGGTGGAGCAACAATCCGTCAAACAGCGTCATCACGCGGGCGTGGTTGGACGCAGGCTATCGCACGGAAGACGTCGATATGGTCAGTCGGAAGTTGGTTTTTCGGAAGGCCACGCGCGCGCATGACCGCATGCTCAAGGACGCCGATATCATGAAAAGGCCGGCTATCTCTCCGCGTCATCCTTTGTACGGGTCAATGAAGGGATTGGTGACACTTGCGCCGGGCGTCGATCTGACGGAGCCAGCCGATCCCGATTGGGGCAAAGCGTACGATTAAATGTCATCGCCCCTTTTGCTCGATACCTGTGCCGCCATTTTTATCGCGGAAGGCGAGACGTTATCAAAGCCAGCCCGACAAGCACTGGAGATGGCCTTCGATGATGCCGTGCCGGTTTGGATTTCGCCGATTTCGGCTTGGGAAATCGGTCTGCTTGTTGCTCGGGGACGTTTGAGATTGCAGATCGCTCCACAAGTCTGGTTTCGACGGCTTCGAGACGATCTGAACTTCCTGCTCGCGGATATGCCGCCGGACGTTTTGATTGCTTCATCAGATCTTCCGGAATCCACGCTCCGGGATCCCGCCGATCGCATCATCGTCGCGACGGCACGGGAATATGGCTACCGGATCGTGACGCGAGACAATCCAATCCTGCAATATGCAGCGAATGGACATGTTCAGGCTCTCGGGTGCTAAGTGGTCCACCACAACGTTCAGAGTGCAATGGCAAAAGTCTTAAATAAGAACCTCATCCGCGGCGGCGATGGCGACTGGGAAGTCGTGATCGGCATGGAAGTCCATGCCCAGGTCACCTCGGAATCGAAACTCTTTTCCGGCGCCTCGACCGCCTTCGGCGGCGAGCCCAATTCGCATGTGTCGCTGGTCGATGCGGCGATGCCGGGCATGCTGCCGGTCATCAACGAGGAATGCGTCAAGCAGGCGATCCGCACCGGCCTCGGCCTGAAAGCGCAGATCAACAACAAGTCGGTGTTTGACCGGAAGAACTACTTCTATCCCGATCTGCCGCAGGGCTATCAGATCAGCCAGTACAAGTCGCCGATCGTCGGCGAGGGGGTGGTCAGCGTCGATCTGCCGGATGGCAGCAGCATCGATGTCGGCATCGAGCGGGTGCATCTCGAACAGGACGCCGGCAAGAGCATTCACGACCAGCATCCAACGCTGTCGCTGGTCGATCTCAACCGCTCCGGCGTTGCGCTGATGGAGATCGTGTCGAAGCCCGACATCCGCTCGTCCGAACAGGCCAAGGCCTATGTCTCGAAGCTGCGCTCCATCCTGCGCTATCTCGGTACCTGCGACGGCGACATGGAGAAGGGCAGCCTGCGCGCCGACGTCAACGTGTCGGTGCGCCGGCCGGGCGACGATCTCGGCACCCGTTGCGAGATCAAGAACGTCAATTCGATCCGCTTCATCGGTCAGGCGATCGAGTTCGAAGCGCGCCGTCAGATCGACATCCTGGAGGAGGGCGGCAGCATCACCCAGGAGACGCGGCTGTTTGATCCGGGCAAGGGCGAAACGCGGTCGATGCGCTCCAAGGAAGAGGCGCACGACTATCGCTATTTCCCCGATCCCGACCTGCTGCCGCTGGAATTCGACGACGCCTATGTCGATGCGCTGAAGGCGAACCTGCCGGAGCTGCCGGACGAGAAGAAGGCGCGCTTCATCGATGGCTACGGACTGCAGGCTTACGACGCCGGCGTACTGATTGCCGAACGCGAGACCGCCGAATTCTTCGAGGACATCGCCAAAGGGCGCGATCCGAAGCTTGCTGCCAACTGGGTGATCAACGAACTGGCTGGCCGGTTGAATAAAGAGGGCAAGGATATCGGCGCGTCGCCCGTCTCGTCTGCGCAACTTGGCACCATCCTCGATCTGATCGGCGACAAGACCATCTCCGGCAAGATCGCCAAGGATTTGTTCGAGATCGTCTGGACCGAAGGCGGCGACCCGCGCGCCATTGTCGAACAGCGCGGCATGAAGCAGGTCACCGATCTCGGCGCGATCGAGAAGGTCGTCGATGAAATCGTAGCCGCCAATCCCGACAAGGTGGCCGATGCCAAGACCAATCCCAAGGCCATCGGCTGGTTCGTCGGTCAGGTGATGAAGTCATCGGGCGGCAAGGCCAATCCGCAGGCGGTGAACGAGCTGTTGAGCAAGAAGCTCGGCCTCGCCTGAGCTGGTTGAAAGGCTGGCGTCGTTCGCCTCCCGTGGAAGCGTCTTGTCTTGTGGCCGCCATCGCGAGGGAGGATTCCGATGCCCAAGATCGACATCGCTGCCGTGCCGCAACGCAAAGGCTCGGGCTATCCGCCGCCATTCGACGCACCGTGCGCGGAGCGCATACGGCAGCGGCTGGGCAATGCCGGCGGACTGACGGATTTCGGCGTCAATCTGATGCGCTTGCCGCCCGGCAACTGGTCGAGCCAGCGCCACTGGCATTCGCACGAAGACGAATTCGTCTACGTGCTCGAGGGCGAACTGACGCTGGTTGAAGATGCCGGCGAGACGGTGCTGCGTGCCGGCGATTGCGCGGCCTTCCCGAAAGGGACCGGCAATGGCCATCACCTGATCAACAAGTCGGACGCGGTGGCGGTCTATCTCGAAGTCGGCTCGCGTTCGCCCGCTGACGTCACGATCTGCTCCGACATCGACATGATGAGTTCAAACGCCGACGGTCGGTTTGTGCGCAAGGATGGCGCGCCTTATCTCGAACCTTAGAGTGTTCGAGCGGAGTGGCTCCCGCGTGCCAACGCACGACGGTTTCTTGCTTTCAATCGAGACGCGCCCCTCGCCACGGCGGAAGGTCTGGTCAAATCCGGTCTTTTATCCCGTTGAATCGCATGACGAAGTTGGCGCGAACGATTTTGCGGCACCCGACCGGCTTTCGATCGTCTCCTCATGCTCGCTGACGCTGAAATTTTGTCGCCAGCGATGCGAAATGTTCGCGATCGGCGACGCAGTTGCGCGACGCGCGTGTTGTTTCGCGTGTCCAGAACCGGAAAATCCAGTTCTGGATCGCCAACATCGTCCCGTTTTGGGTCAGCAGCATCTCTTATAATCGTTCCGACATTGCGCCGCGCGCGTTCGATCGCGTTTCGATGGTGCGTCTTGGTCGCAATGACGGGTGAGGCGCACTCTGTTTCTTGTTCGAGCGATCCCGAATGAAGGTTGCGAGCGCTCTCAAAGTCGTCCGTCGATGCGGTCGCGAACGCCGTGCAGCGAATCGACCGGACGACGATTCGTGCGATTCAGGTTCGTCTCGGGTGTCCGGCGAACGAAAATCGGCACTTATCCAAAAAAAATTTTTGGCCGGTCCGGGGCGCCCGGACTTGACATTGCAAGTGTCGAAAATGCGGTCGTTGAGACGCATATGCTTGCGCAAATACACAAAAAACGATTTCGAGCGACACGCAGATAATGCTGATTCCATCGATACAAATTCAACATCGCGATTGTTGTCGATGATTGCATCGTGTCGAGCGTGTGATGTTGACTTCACTTGCAACGACGTGACGTGCGCAGCGACGTTGGATGCTCCAAATCGCCCGTTCGAGTACACGTTTCGTTAAGTGGAGTCGCTGTTTTGTGCATTCTGTAGTAATCGAAGTCCAGTGCACGTCGATTCGCGAGTGCACTTTCGATAGCGCCATCTCTAACTTGGAGGGCACAATGGCGAAGCGTAAGAAGGCTAAGGCCGCGGCGAAGAAGACCGCGAAGAAGACGAAGCGCAAAGCCGCGAAGAAGCGGAAGTAGTTGCGCCGTTTTCGGCCACGTTACAGGGCCGGCGACGTTTTCAGCGCGATACCCTCGTGCGAGACATCGCCGGCTTCAATGTAATGACGGAGGGCGTCGGCGAGACATCATCAAGTCTCTCCGACGCCCTCGGTCTTTCTGGGATCCGGTTGGGGCTTTGACAATAAGCCCGCATCACCGATTGATCGAATTTGTTAACTCTGAAATTTTGCGGGTTGCGCGTGTCGGGTCCTGCTTGCACCGACCCGAAGCTTTTGCCGCCGGCTTCGTCTCACGTAGCCTTTGCCTTGAGCCGGGTGTTGCAGGCGCTCCAGTATTTCGGCCAGGTCATTGTCTTTTCGACCTTGCCCGCAGCGCGCGCTTCCCTCCACTCAGCTCCGCATTGCTTCTGACGTTCATGGGCGGCACGCCGCCCCGCTGATGCCGCGGCTCTCTTCTCGGCTTTGGCCTTGCGCGCTTGCGCTCTTTTCGCCTTGCGCTCCTCCCTTTGGCTCTTCGCATCGGCCTTGGCTGCGTCGGTATCTGCGGCCTTCGGTGCCTCCGTCGTTGCCGCGGGCGGTGTCTGAGCGAGTGTCGAACGCATGGGCAGGGCGGTGAAGGCGAGGACAGCGCCGGCGAAAATCAAAGCCGATGAAAAAATGAAAGTAGACTTGCTCATGTTCGATCTCCCAATCATCACAATAAGAACCGATGTTTTTTTGGAACAGTATGCGGTGGACGGGAAGCGGTCCATACGCAAGCATGGGGTTGCGCGTGCGCATGAGCGGTTTTAGGTGACCGTCACCGAAGGGAATGTCCGGAGACAGTCATGGCGCGAAAAGCAGTGAGATCGCAGGCGAAGGCCAAATCCAAATCGTCACGAAAATTGAAATCCTCGTCAAAGAAGACGGCTCGCACCGCAGCTGGAGGTGCGCGCAAGACCAGCGCATCCAAAGCCACCAAGAAGAAAGCGAGAGCGAAGCCCGGAGCAGGCAGCAAACAGCGCCCGATCGAGCTTCATTACTGGCCGACGCCGAATGGCTGGAAGATTTCGATCATGCTCGAGGAGTGCGGGCTTCCTTACATTATGAAGCCGGTCAACATCTCGACCGGCGATCAGTTCAAGCCTGAATTCCTGGCCATCTCCCCCAATAACCGCATGCCGGCCATCGTCGATCCGGACGGTCCGGGCGGCAAACCGATCTCGGTCTTCGAGTCAGGGGCGATCCTGCAATATCTCGGACGCAAGACCGGCAAGTTCTATCCCGCCAACGAGCGCGAGCGCGTCGAAGTCGAGCAATGGCTGATGTGGCAGATGGGAGGCCTCGGTCCCATGGCCGGGCAGGCGCATCACTTCCGGCACTACGCACCCGAGCAATTGCCGTATGCGATCGATCGCTATACCAACGAGGTCAACCGTCTCTATGGTGTGATGAACACCCGTCTCAAGGATCGGCCGTTTCTCGCCGGCCGCTATTCGATCGCCGACATGGCCTGCGTCGGGTGGGCTTCGCGATGGGAGCGCCAGGGACAGGACATCGCCGAGTTTCCGCACTTCAAGCGCTGGCTCGATACGCTGTTGGCACGGCCGGCCGTCCAGCGCGGCATGAAGCTGCGCGTGGAAGAAGCCTCGAAGGTCGATATGAAGGATCCGAAAGTCTACGAGCTGTTGTTCAAGCAGCGCGCCCGCGCCGGATGATCGATCGCCTCTGCATTGTTATTGATGAGAGGGCGGCTCGCGATGATCGTGAGCCGCCCTTTTTGTGAAGGTTAGCGACATCAGAACATTGACGGTGTTCAGAGCGTAAAGATTGGTCCGAACATCATTCCTCGACGTTCGAAAACGCCCGTATTTTCGATGTTCTTCGAGCATTACAGGCGTTGCAGTGCTCGATTTTGTTCAGAATCGATTCACTGAGACGCTTAAACTGCCATTCAAATTTTGCAGGTCATGATCCGCCTGTCTGACGGGGGTCGTCGGACTTCAAACATCCGCCGATCAAGCGGAGATGATGACAGGGGATAGTAATGGCGCGTTTTGAAATGACTCATATCGATATGAGCAATGCGGGGCAGGGGCCGTCCGCAGCCGACACCTATTATGAACTCGGGATTCGCTATTCGGTCGGCAATATGGTCGAAACCGATCTGATCGCCGCGCATAAGTGGTTCAACCTCGCGGCGATGAAAGGCAGCAAGGAAGCGGTGCAATTGCGGCAGGAGATTGCCGCGAATATGTCGCCCGCCGATATCGCCGCCGCCCAGCGCGCCGCCCGCGACTGGCTGACAAAACACTAGCTGAAAATTGGCGTGTAAAATAATCGGCGCATAGGTGACTGGAGGTCGCCTTTCAGGTTGCTTGGGCCGCGGGTCTTGGGCATATCCGTGCATGCTGGAGACGTGGCCGAGTGGCTGAAGGCGGCGGTTTGCTAAACCGTTATACGCCGTCAAGGCGTATCGAGGGTTCGAATCCCTCCGTCTCCGCCAATCGCGAAGCTCGCGATGATTCTTCGAAATTCGACCAAAAGTGATGGAACCGGCTCTTGCAGAGCCGGTCGCCTTGGAATTGTCTTGGTTGGGGCAAAAGTGCCGGCGGGCCTGAAACCGGAGCTCGCGCTCAAACTTTTCTCTCAAGAAAATTGTTTAAATTCAAATATTTATGTCTATATTCTGCTACTTTGGAACATGCCTAAAAGGCGCCGCATGTCTGAGTGCCTTTTGTGCAACACGGGTTTGAAAACATTCGAAACTGCCTGTGAATGGGGCGTTTCTGGATTGCGGAACAGGGGGGGTTGGGTAATCTCCAACTTGCGACGGAGGGGGCGTCCCCAAGTCGCACTGCTCGGCTGTCTCTCGGGGGATTCGAAGGAGAGCTGAGTAGTTCGCGGGGAATAGGGGAACCTCTTTGGGTAATGTCACCCAGCGGAGTTTGAACCCTCCCTAAAGCAAACTTGGAGGTTCAACATGAAGATGGTGAAAAGCCTTCTCCTCGGTTCCGCTGCTGGTTTGATTGCAGTTGCCGGGGCGCAGGCGGCCGATCTTCCCGTAAAGGCCAAAGCGGTCGAGTACGTGAAGATTTGTAGCCTTTATGGCGTCGGCTACTACTACATTCCGGGCACTGACACCTGCATCAAGATCGGTGGCTATGTCCGTTATGAAGCCTACCACAACGAAACGACGGGCAATTACGCCGACCGCAATCTGACCGGTCGCTTTACGCGTAATTCCACGACCTTCGCTCAGCAGGCCCGCTTCCGTCTGACCGGCGACGTACGCACGCAGACCGAATACGGCACCCTGCGCTCGTATTTCAGCTTCGGCCTGAACTTCCTGAACAGCGTCGATGATACCGCCACTCCGTCTGGCGTGGGCAACTTCGCCTTCGCTCTCGAGCGTGCCTTCATCCAGTTCGCCGGCTTCACCTTCGGCCGGTCGGATACCTTCTTCGGTTTCTATAACAGCGCGGCTTATGGCCTCGTGCCGCCCGCGCTCGACGGCTCCTCGGGTCCGCTCGGTCACAACGTTGCGGCCTATACCTGGCAGTTCGGCAACGGCTTGTCGGCCACGATCTCGGTCGAAGACGCAGCCCATCGCGTGAAGCCGATCACCGATCTCAACGCCGCCTTTATCGGCACGGCTAGCGATGCTGGCGGTCAGAAGGTTCCCGACATCGTCGGCAACATTCGCGTCGACCAGGCCTGGGGTTCGGCGCAGATCATGGGTGCCCTGCATCAGGTCCAGGCTCGTTATTACAATGCTGCAACCGCCGGCTTTGCTAGCTGCGTTGGTGGCAACGCCAGCACCACTGTCTGCGATCACCCTGGCGATGAATGGGGCTGGGCCGTCGGCGGCGGCCTGACCCTGAAGATGCCGTGGGACGCCAAGGACACCCTGTCCGGGGTGATCGCGTACTCCGAGGGTGCCGTTGGCTTTGTGGCCTATGGCAACTCGCCGACCAACTTCATCCATAAGGATGGTGTTGCCGTCGGTGCGAGCTCTGACGCGGTCTTTGGTGTGATTGGCGGTGTCGGCAGCAGTCTTGAGCTGACCGAGGCCTGGGGCGGCTCGGTGGCGTTCGAGCATTACTGGACCCCGAGCCTGCGCACCTCTGCGACGTTCGGCTACTTGAACGTTAGCTACAGTGACAATGCCAAGAACCTGATCGCTGCGACTGTCTGCGGTGGCGGTGGCGTGATCGTGCCTGCCGGCGCTGCCTGCGATCCGGACTACTCCCTGTGGCGCGTGGCTTCGCGCACCATGTGGAATCCGGTGCAGAACCTCGATGTCGGTGTTGAAGTGGCCTATACCAAGCTCAACACCGCTTTCGCTGGAACCAATGCTGTTGGCACCACGTTCGGCCTGGCCGGTGGCACCTACGCCGTCGAAGACCAGGGCTACTGGTCGGCTGCCTTCCGCGTGCAGCGTAACTTCTGGCCGTGATCGTCTGATCCCGACCTAACGTTACGAGCCTAAGCGAACCCCCGGTCGAAAGACCGGGGGTTTTGCTTTGTGCAGAGAACAATACGGCTGCCTCGTGGGGGAATTTGCCTTGGCTCTGGCCCCCGATCCCAATGCCGTTCTCCTCACATCCCTGTGAGCGTCGCCATTTTGATCGCTGAAACTTTGTAGGCTGTCAGCCGTCATTGCAGAGCGTTCCGCCGGCTGGCGGTTTTCCGTTTGACGATGTCGATATCATCAGTCGCCGAAGCGGCGAAGGAGAAAGCACATGAACAGGCGCCAAGGTCTGAAACTGCTCGCCGGCGCGGCGGGTCTGATCGCAACCTCAAGCCTCGCCGGCAGGGTGGCTCTCGCTCAGACGGCTCCGGCCCAGCCGTCCGGCCCGTTCAAACTGCCGCCGCTGGGTTACGCGTTCGATGCGCTCGAACCGCATATCGATGCGCAGACGATGATGATCCACCACGATCGTCACCACGCCGCCTATGTGAATGCGGCCAACCAGCTGGTGTCGCGCTGGGCCGAACTCGGCACGACCCCGATCGAGACCACGTTGTCGGACTTGAGCAAAGTGCCTGAAGCTGTGCGCGCCGGCGTTCGCAACAATCTTGGTGGCCACTGGAACCACTCCTTCTTCTGGGTGCTGATGGAGCCCGGCGGCGCGAAAGAGCCGACCGGCGGTCTGAAAACAGCGATCGACAAGGACTTCGGCGGCACCAGCGGTCTCATCGAAAAGGTCAATGCCGCCGGCGCCGGCCGCTTCGGCTCAGGCTGGGCGTGGCTGGTCGTTAATAAGGACAAGAAGCTCGACGTCATCAGCACGGCGAATCAGGACACGCCGCTGGAATTGGGAGCCAGGCCCGTTGTTGGCGTCGATGTCTGGGAGCACGCCTACTATCTCAAATATCAGAACCGTCGTCCTGACTACCTGAAGGCGTGGTGGAATACGGTGAACTGGACCAAGGCGGACGACAACTTCAAGAAAGCGATGGGCTGAGAAATCGCCGCTTGACATTCTTGCAGATATAGGATTTATTTCCTTCCATCCCGCCCCGCTGAAGGGGCGTTTCATGAGCGTCGTGAGACGCGGGGCGGGATGCGGTGGCCGTTGAGGATGCAGGACGTAGCATCCGCAGCGGAGGCCCAAGCTGCGATGATCCGGCTCACCGGCCGTGGGTCACCAGCGGAGGATAACAAGAAGAGCCGCCCGGTGTCGTCCGGTCCACGGTGTCTGTCCTCCGGGGTTGTCGCAGAGCAAGCCTCAAACACCGCGCGCGGAACGCCGAAGCTTTTCGGCGGTTCGTGGTGCGACCAATCTCATGCGCTTTACTCACACTTGCGCATGGGGCCGCGGGCAGGCTGAGAGCCCGGCGTTCCGCGCGCCCTTCTCTTCGAAGGGCATGAAGCGGCGGTTTGGACGACGGCGTACCCCGCGCCGCAAAAAACAGGGGCGGCGGAGCTATGTCCATTGGATCACTCAGGATTAAGACCGACCCGTATCTCATTCGGGGTTCAATCCTTGTCTCATCTGAAGATCAGGTCTTGTGCGTTATCCTCGCGTGATCTCTTAACGATGCCGTCTCAGATCGGCAATCAGTGCAGTCTCTTCAACAGAAACTTGAAGGGCAAGCCGCAGTATCAGCCTTTCGCACGCAACAGACGGCTGCGTTCACGGTCCCAGCTTCGCTGTTTGAGCGTCTCGCGCTTGTCGTGAAGTTTCTTGCCGCGCGCCAGCGCGATTTCGAGTTTCGCACGTCCCTTGCCGTTAAAGTAAAACTTCAGCGGCACGACGGTGAAGCCTTGGCGTTCGACCGCGCCGATCAGCTTGTTGATCTGGCGCTTGTGCAACAGCAGCTTGCGGGGCCGCTTCGGCGCATGGTTGTCACGGCCGGCCTGTAGGTATTCCGGGATGTTGCAGTTGATCAGCCAGACCTCGCCGTTGCGGGCATCGGCATAGGATTCGGCAATCGTCGCATTGCCGGCGCGCAGCGACTTGACCTCGCTGCCGGTCAGGGCGACGCCCGCTTCAAACGTCTCGCCGATTTCGTAGTTGAAGCGTGCCTTGCGGTTATCGGCGACAACCTTCAGCGCACGCTCTTTCGCCTCTGCCATCTCTCAAATCACTCAAGACTGTCGACCACTCCGCCCAACGGCGACATGGCCGGCTCCCTATATCGGATCGGCAAGCTGGATTACCAGCGGACAGGCGATGGCGGATCGTCCGCAGCAGCCACTAGTTGATCAGGCCCGCATGCACCATGGCGCTGCGGATCGCTGCCTTGGTCGGCGCGGTCACTGGCAGCAACGGAAGGCGGACATCTTCATTGCCGCGCGCGAGCAGGCTGAGCCCGTATTTCGCACCGGCAAGACCAGGCTCGAGGAAGATCGCGTTGTGCAACGGCACGAGACGATCCTGGATGACCATGCCTTGCTTATAGTCGCCCGACAGAGTTGCGTCCTGCAATTGCTTGCACAAGGCCGGCGCGACATTCGAGACGACCGAGATGCAGCCATGCCCGCCCGCGGCATTGAATGCGAGGGCGGTCATGTCTTCACCCGAAAGCTGGATGAAGTCCGGCCCCATCGCCTGGCGCTGCAGCGAGACCCGCGCGAGATTGCCGGTGGCGTCCTTCACGCCGGCGATGTTCTTCAGTTCGAACAGCCGCTTCATCGTATCGACCGACATGTCGACAACCGATCGCGGCGGGATGTTGTAGATGATGATCGGAATTCCGATCGCATCATTCACCGCCTTGAAGTGCTGATACAGGCCCTCCTGGGTCGGCTTGTTGTAATAGGGAGTCACCACCAGCACGGCATCGGCGCCAGCCTTCTCGGCATGCCGCGCCAGAGCCACCGCTTCGGTCGTCGAATTCGATCCGGCACCGGCGATGACGGGTACGCGGCCCTTCGCCTGCGCGATGGACCATTCGACGACCTGGTTGTGCTCGTCATGCGACAGGGTCGGGCTTTCGCCGGTCGTGCCAACCGGCACCAGGCCATCGGTGCCTTCGGCAATCTGCCATTCCACGAAATCGCGGAAAGCCTGTTCGTCGAGTTTGCCGTCACGGAACGGTGTCACCAGCGCCGTGAAAGACCCCCGGAACTTTCCATTTGCAGCCATGACGCCGATCCTACGACCAATTGCGGCGCCACCATCGGCGCATCGGTAAAGGCCGATCAATAGCGGTTCGGCGGAGGGGATTAAAGCGAATGTTATTGACCGGTTCCATTGCGGTATTTGATGCCCGCAATCCCGCCGTTTTCCAGTGGCACGGATAGTTTGCGTGCCGTTAATGGGTTTCTTAGCATTATCAGTTCATTGGCGAGTCCGTGCAATCCGATTCGGGGGCGGAGGACGTTGTTTTGACACGCAAAGGCTTTTTCCTAGCCGCGCTGGCAGCCGCAGCGGCCATTTCCGTTGCCGCCGTGCATGCAGCCCCCAAGCCCGGCGCCGAAGAAAAACCTGCGGCGAATGCCAAAGGCAAACCATCCGACACCAAGGCAACAAAGGCCGCAGGCAAGAAGGTCGAGCCGAAAAAGGCCGATAACAAGAAAGCCAAAGCCAGCAGCAAGAAGCCAACCGCCAAGGCTGCGGCGAAGACAAGCGAGCCGAAATCCGCCGCTCTTCCGTTGCCGAAGTCCCGCCCTGGATATGGTGCCCCTGAAACGACCTCGCCGGCGTTTCCAACTCCGATCGGTGCGCCTCTCGCATCTGCTCCCGCAACCGCCGTTCCTGATGCTGCCAGTCCCGTTCCGCCCGCCGTGTTGGCACCGGGCACACCGCCATCCTCTGAAAGCCTCGCCGGCGTGAAGAAAGCGATCGAGCTGGCCCGCCGTGGCAAGACCTCGGAAGCGGCGGCGGTTGGCAACAGCGTGACCGACCCGCTCGCGGCCAAGCTGATCGAATGGGTGGTGCTCCGCGCAGAGAACGATGATTTCGATTTCCAGCGCTATGCCGGTTTTGCTACGGCCAATCCGGGCTGGCCGAATATCACACAGTTCCGGCGCAAGGCGGAGGCCGCGTTGTGGCAGAATGGCGTGAACGACGCCGTCATCCGCCGCTATTTCGCGTCCAACAAGCCGCTGACAGCCAAAGGCAAGCTCGCTTATGCGCGTGCGCTCCTGGCGCAGGGCGATCGCGCGATGGCACAGCAATATGTCCGCGATGCATGGCGCAACGATGCGCTGACGGCTGACATGGAGCGCCAGGTGCTCGACGCGTTCGGTCCATTACTGAACAGCGGCGATCACAAGGCGCGGCTCAACCAACGGCTCTATTCTGACGACACCGATCAGGCATTGCGCGCGGCGCAAAGGCTCGGTGCGTCGCAGGTCGCGCTGGTCAAGGCCCGAGCTGCGGTGATCGGTAAATCCTCACGCGCGAAAGCCTTGCTGGATGCCGTGCCGGCTGATGCGCGGAGCGACGCGATTTATCTGTTTACACGGGCACAGTGGCTACGGCGAAACGACAAGACCGCCGAGGCTGCACAGGCGATGATGGCGGCTCCGGCCAATGTCGAAGATCCCGACGAATGGTGGGCGGAGCGGCGCCTGCTCGCGCGCAAGCTCCTCGATGAAGGCGATGCGCATACAGCCTTCCGGATCGCACGCAATGCGGCGATGCCGGAGAAAGAAGGGGCTCGCGTCGAGCATTTGTTTACCGCCGGCTGGATCGCGTTTCGCTTCTTGAACGATCCGGCGACGGCAAAACCGCTATTCGCTCGTACCGTGCAGGTGGCGGAACATCCGGCGTCGCAATCGCGTGGCTATTACTGGTATGCGCGAACAGCCGAAGCGCTCGGACAGAATGCCGAAGCGAAGGCTTATTACGAGCGCGCCGCGCGCTTCACCACGACCTATTACGGGCAGATCGCACATGCCCGTCTCGGCGGTTCGGAGCTTCGCATTCCAGGGCCGCCGCCGTCACATCCGCAGGCCAGCCGGCTCGAGATCGTGCGGGCGATGGACATGCTCTATGCGATCGACGAGCGTGACCTCGTCGCATCCGCTGTCGCAGATCTTGCCGATCGCGCGCCGGATGCGGCGGCTTTGGCCGCGGTCGCGGCGCTTGTCGAGCGGCGGGAAGATGCGCGAGCATTGGCGCTGCTTGGGCGCACCGCCGTCGGGCGCGGGCTGCCGTTCGAGTATTATGCCTACCCGATTGCCGGCCTTCCGCGCTTCAAGCCGATCGGTCCGCAGATCGAGCCCCATGTTGCTTATGCCATTGCGCGGCAGGAAAGCGGGTTCAATCCGCGTGCGCGCTCAGGCGCCAACGCGCAGGGGCTGATGCAGGTGCTGCCGGGCACGGCCAAGCTCGTCGCCAAGAAGAACGGCGTCGCTTTCGACGCGGCGCGGTTGTTGAACGACCCTGTTTACAACGTGCAGATTGGCGCAGCTGAACTCGGCGACGTCATCGAGACCTATCGGGGCTCGTACATCCTGGCTTTCGTCGCCTACAACGCCGGCCGCGGTCGTGTGCGCGACTGGATTGCGCGCTTTGGCGATCCGCGTGATCCCAAGGTCGATCCGATCGACTGGGTCGAGCGGATCCCATTCTCTGAGACCCGCAATTACGTGCAGCGAGTGATGGAGAATATGCAGGTCTACCGCGTGCGGTTTGGTGCCTCGCGCAGGCTGCTGATCGAGGCTGATCTGCGGCGCGGTACGGTCAATTAATCGATGTTTCAGCCGCCGGATGACTGATGCCAAACCCTTCGCCGGCGCTTCAAATGTGACGGCGGAGAGCGTCTTCATACCCGCATCGGACGGTCTTCGTCTGCATGTCAGAGCGTATCAACCAGCGGCGGCAAAAGGCTTGCCGGTTGTCTGTCTTCCGGGGCTGGCGCGAACCGAAGCCGATTTCGAACCTCTGGCCCTTCACCTCGCCTCGAACACCAGCCATCCGCGTTGTGCCTTCGCTCTCGATTATCGCGGACGCGGCCAATCGGGTTATGATTCCGACTGGCGAAACTACAATCTCGCGGTCGAACTCGCCGATGTGGTGACGGTGTTGTCGGCACTTAGAATCCAGCGCGCGGTCTTTGTCGGCACCTCACGCGGCGGTTTATTGACGATGCTGCTGGCGGCGACACAGCCAGCATGCATTGGCGGCGCGATCCTCAATGATATCGGCCCGGTGCTCGAGCCCAAGGGCCTATTACGGATCAAGAGCTATATCGGCCGGATGCCGGCGCCAAAGGATTTTGCGGAAGGAGCAAATGTCCTGCGAAGCCTGTTCGGTGCGCAATTTCCGGCGCTGTCGGACGAGGATTGGCTGAGTTGGTCAAAGCGAAGCTGGGTCCAAACACCTGACGGCATGATCGCGCGTTACGATACCAGCCTTGGCAACACGCTGAGCGATTTCGATCCCGATCAACCGATTCCAGATTTATGGGCGCAGTTCGACGCGCTGGCGGCGACACCGGTGATGGTGATCCGCGGCGCGTTGTCGGATTTGTTGTCGGCCGAAACCGTCGAGACCATGCGTCAGCACAAACCCGATATCGAAATCATCGAGGTACCCGATCAGGGGCATGCTCCGTTGTTGTCGGAGGCGCGCCTGCTCATTCAAATCGGTGATTTTTGCCGACGGTGCGACGACACAGAAAAATCTTAGAGCAGCAGCCAGAAAGCTCCGTCAGCCCGTGTTTTGCGAGTGTTGCTTCACAGGTTGCAAGAGTTGTTACTAAGTTTTTGTTTTGACGCGTTTTCTTCACGCGAACCGGTACCCACTTCGCTCGAAACGCTCTGGATCGTTCTTCAAAGCAAAACCCCCGGTCTTTCGACCGGGGGTTCGCTTAGGCTTGTAACGTTAGGTCGGGATCAGACGATCACGGCCAGAAGTTGCGCTGCACGCGGAAGGCAGCCGACCAGTAGCCCTGGTCTTCGACGTTGTAGACGCCAGCCGACAGACCATTGCCGTTGGAACCGCGGATAGCGGCGCCAGCGAAAGCGGTGTCGATCTGCGAGTAAGCCACTTCAACACCGATATCGAGGTTCCGCACCGGGTTCCACATGGTGCGCGAAGACACGCGCCACAGGGAGTAATCCGGGTCGCAGTTCGTGACAGCCACGAAGCCGGAGGCCGCGCAGGTGCCGCCGCCAGTTGCCGCGATCATCGCCTTGGCCTGATCGCTGTAGCTTACGTTCAAGTAGGCACCGACGATCGAGGTCCGCAGGCTCGGGGTCCAGTAGTGCTCAAAGGCCAGCGTGCCGCCCCAGGCTTCGGTCAGTTCGAGACCTGAGCCAGTCACGAAGATCGCATCAGGATCCGCACCGAAGGCAATGCCCTGCTTATGGATGAAGTTGGTGGTCGAGTTGCCGTAGGCCACGAAGCCGACTGCACCCTTCGAGTACGCGATGACGCCGGACAGTGTGTCCTTGGCATCCCACGGCATCTTCAGGGTCAGACCGCCGCCGACGCCCCAGCCCCATTCGTCGCCAGGATGATCGCAGACGGTGGTGTTCGCATTCTGGCAGGAGAAGCCCGGTGTCGCACCCGCGTAGTAACGAGCACCAACCTTGTGCAGGCCACCCATGATCTGGGCCGAACCCCAGGCCTGGTCGACGCGGATGTTACCGACGATGTCGGGTACGCTCTGGCCTTTTAGGTCCGACGCACCGCCCAAGTTGACGTTGACAAGGTCATTTACGCCCTTGCTGCGGGCATTGGAGTCTTCGATCGAGATCGTGGCCGATAGGCCGTTGCCGAACTGCCAGGTATAGGCCGCAACGTTGTGGCCGGACGGACCGGACGAACCGTCAAGACCGAGCGGCACGAGGCCGTAAGCGGCACCGTTATAGAAGCCGAAGAAGGTGTCCGAACGGCCGAAGGTGAAGCCGGCGAACTGGATGAAGGCGCGCTCGAGAGCGATGGCGTTCTGAATGCCACCGTTGTCGGCATCAGCCGAGCCGTTCAGGAAGTTGAAGCCGAAGCTGAAGTACGAGCGCAGGGTGCCGTATTCGGTCTGCGTGCGCACGTCGCCGGTCAGGCGGAAACGAGCCTGCTGACCGAAGGTCTGGCTATTACGGGTGAAATGGCCTGACGGATTGCGGTCGGCGTAATGGCCGCTGACGTCGTTATGATAGGCCTCGTAACGGACATAGCCACCGATCTTGATGCAGGTGTCTGTACCCGGAATGTAGTAGTAGCCGACGCCATAAAGGCTACAGATCTTCACGTACTCGAAAATGATTGTTCCAGTTTGAATTGGAATCTTGTCATCTACCGATAGCGAAAGACTCGGGCACGCGAGCGAGGCACCGGACGGAGATTGTGCAGCGCACTGCGTCTCGTATTTCGAGACGATTGAGGTGTTGAGGGGGCGAATTGCTGAGTCATCTGCCATGGAGCAGTAGCGATCTGGAAAGTGTCGAGCGCGCCCTGACGCGCTATCGGATGACGGGGCTCGAAGCCAATTTCAATCTCGATCGGTACGACGAGGGAATCGTCACCATCTCGCAGATCGATCCGAGCGTCGTCGATGCGCCACTTGTGATGTTCGAAATCCACAAGCTGGAGCGTCCGGATACGGCGGGGCGTCCGCATTGGGTGTTGCAAATCCGGTCCATCGACGGAAGAACCCAGGAGCTGAAGCAGCATGGTTGCGTTGCTTCGTCCGTTCTCGTCTTTGCCATCGCCAAGGCGGAGAAGGATCTGAAGGACGGCCTGGTGAACACCGACAGTTTCGATCTCGCTGCGAACCTGTACTGGCTGAAATAGCGGCGGCGTCTCGCATCGGCGATGCCATTGCCTGCGTGACCCAGGCGGCATGGATCGTCAGCGTGCAACAATCCTCACCTAAACTGATCGCGCCGGCGCAATGATATGGCGCTGCCGTGCGGATCACATGATGCGTCCGGGGTTTGTCGAGTCGCCTGCGCCCAACTGACACAGCACCTCAAATCCACAACGGCGATCGTTTGTCATGGAGGTGTCATCGGCAAGCGATAGGTAGCGATTGTCGAACGAACGTCCGGTTTGTTCGGAAAATGCAATCAACCGGGGGCGGGCCGATTTCGTGAAGGACGCGCGACCAGTGCTGACATTGCAGGATGTCGCGGTGACCTACGCCAATGGTGTCGCGGCGCTGGCGCCGACCAGCCTGTCCATCCCGAAGGGGCGCTTTCTGGTTCTGCTCGGCCCGTCGGGCGCCGGAAAGTCGACGCTGCTCCGCTGCATGAATGGTCTCGTCAGGCCGGTTCAGGGCGAGGTGATCGCCGGGGGCAGGGGCTCGATCTTCAGGAGCCACAAGACCCTGCGTGAGCACCGTCGCCGCACGGGCATGATCTTTCAGCAGCATCATCTCATCGGCCGCCTGTCGGCCTTGCAGAATGTGCTGATGGGACGCATCGCCGAGCACAATGCCTTGCGGTCAATGCTGCCATTGCCGCGCACCGACAGATTGATCGCGCTGCAAGCGCTGGAGCGTGTGGGTCTGCTGGATCGTGCGCTCCATCGCGCCGATCAATTGTCCGGCGGACAGCAACAGCGCGTCGGTATCGCCCGGGCGATGGCGCAACGGCCTGAAATCATTCTGGCGGACGAGCCGGTTGCAAGCCTCGATCCGGTTGCCGGCGAGAGGGTTCTCGCCGATCTGCACCGCATCTGCCGGGAGGACGGCATCACAGCCATCGTCAGCTTGCATCAGGTGGATCTCGCGCGGCGCTTTGCCGACCGGATCATCGGCCTGTCGAGCGGCCGGATCATTTTCGACGGTTCGCCGGCGCAGCTCGGCGCCTCGATGATCGATGAGATCTATGTCGCGGCTTCGCCACGCAGGGCCGCTGCCTGACAAACCCGCATCACGAAAAGGAACTGCATCATGAAGCGTCGCACTTTTTTGCTCGGCTGCGCGGCCGCTGGTCTCAGTATCGGCTTTGCACAGGCGCAAACGCAGAATCCAGCCAAGCTGCGGGTGGCATTGCTGCCCGATGAGAACGCCTCGACGCTGATCCAGAATGCCCAGCCGCTGAAGAAATACCTCGAAGACACGCTGAAGAAGGAGATCGAACTCGTTGTCACGACCGATTATTCCTCGATGATCGAGGCGATGCGGTTCGGCCGCATCGAGGTCGCGTATTTCGGCCCGCTCTCCTATGTGCTGGCCAAGTCGAAGGCGCCGGGAATTGAGCCCTTCGCCGTCGGCGTGTCCAAAGGGTCCCCGACCTATAAGAGCGTCATCATCGCGTTGGCCGATGGGCCGGTGAAGTCGATCGCCGATATCAAGGGCAAGATCATGGGCTATGGCGATTTCGCCTCGACCTCGAGCCATCTGATTCCGCGCGCCTATCTCGCCCGCAACGGCCTCGTCGGTGACAAGGACTACAAGTTCGCCAATCTCGGCGCGCATGACGCCGTGGCGCGTGCCGTGCAATCCGGCCAGGTGCAGGCGGGTGGCCTCAGTCAGGAAATCTTCAATGCGCTCGTCGCCAAGGGGACGATCGACGGCAAGAAACTCGTCGTCCTTGCCGAGAGCGATCCGATCCCGAATTATCCGATGGTGATGCAGGGCAATCTCGCCCCCGAACTGAAAACGCAGATCACCTCCGCCTTCATCGGCCTGAAGGATCCGGCAATCCTGAAAACGTTCCGCGCCGAAGGCTTCGTCGCCACCGACGATAAGGCCTATGACATCCTGCGGGACACGGCGAAGATACTCGCGCTCGATCTGTCGAAGTTCAAGGGATGAGCGAGATCGCCCGATATAACGCGATCCTTGAAAAGGACGGCACCGCGCATCTGAGGCGCGGTGCCGAGATCGCGATCATCCTGTGCCTTGTCGCCGGCGCCATGTGGCTGACAGGCCTGCTCGATCCGGTGCGGCTTGCGGATGCGTGGCCGGCGATCCGGCAGCTTTCCGCCGAGATGTTTCCGCCCGACTTCAGCCGTTACCAGGCATGGCTGAAGCCGCTCGCCGATACGCTGGCGATGTCGATTGCCGGAACCGCCCTGGCGGTCTTTTTCTCACTGCCGCTTGGATTGCTGGCGGCGCCGAACACGACACCCAATCGCATTGCCTATCGGCTGGCGCGGCTGATCCTCAACCTCCTGCGCTCGATTCCCGAACTGATCATGGGCATCATCTTCGTCGCCATGGTCGGCTTCGGGGCGCTGCCCGGCGTGCTGGCGCTCGGCATTCACTCGATCGGCATGGTCGGCAAGTTCTTCGCCGAGAGCATCGAGCATGTCGATCCGAAGCCGATCGAAGCGGCCCGCGCAGCCGGCGCCTCGCCATTCCAGGTGATCTGGCATGCGGTGCTACCGCAGGTGATGCCGCAACTCGCCGATACCACGATCTACCGCTGGGAATACAATTTCCGCGCGTCAACGGTGCTTGGTGCGGTCGGCGCCGGCGGTATCGGTTTCGAGCTGATCGCAGCCTTGCGCGTCCTGGAATACGCGCAGGTTTCGGCCATCCTGATCTGCATCTTCCTGTGCGTGACGCTGGTCGACGGTGTCGGCGCGCTGCTGCGCAAATCGCTGAAGTGACACGCTGATGATGCGCGGCGTCGTCAAAGTGACAAGTGCCAAAAATAAAAAGGTTGGGCAACAAACAGAAAGAATCACGCAGTGACCGGAAAGCCCAAGGTCGTCGTCACCAATCCCATCTTTGCCGAGACGAAGGCGCTGCTGGACCAGCATGCAACTGTGCTCGTCAACACGTCGCTGGAACCGTGGCCCTATGATGAAGTCCGCGCCATCTGTGCGGATGCGGCCGGTGTCATGGCTTTCATGACCGACCGGATCGATGCGGCTTTCATCGCCGATTGCCCGAAGCTGCGCGTCATCGGTGCGGCACTGAAGGGCGCCGACAATATCGATGTGAGTGCGGCGACCGACGCCGGCGTGTGGCTGACCATCGTTCCCGACCTTCTGACCATTCCGACAGCAGAGCTCGCGATCGGGCTGATGCTGTCGCTCGGCCGTAACATCGTCGCCGGCGATCGCAGCATCAAGGCGCGGGGATTTCGTGGCTGGCGCGCGCAGCTTTACGGCGAGGGTCTTTCTGGTGCGACGGTGGGTATCGTTGGCTTCGGACTGGTCGGTCGTGCCATTGCCGGCCGGCTGACCGGCTTCGGTTGCCGTTTGCTGGCCTATGATCAGACACCGACGCAAAAGCTCCCGGAGCCTGTGCCGTATGTCACCGCCACCGGCTTCGACGATCTGATCGCGACGTCCGATTATGTGGTGCTGGCGCTGCCACTGACCGCCGAGACACAGCACATCATCGACGTCAGGGCCATCGCCGCCATGAAGCCAGGTGCGCGGCTGGTAAATCCCGCGCGCGGTTCGCTGGTTGATGAAGCGGCGGTGGCCGATGCGATCGAGCGCGGGCATCTGGCCGGTTATGCGGCCGATGTGTTCGAATGCGAAGACTGGGCGCGGGACGATCGGCCAGCGCATATCGATGCGCGCCTGATCTCGCCATCGGCGCCAACTGTTCTCACGCCGCATATCGGCTCCGGGGTTACGCAGGTCCGCCGCGAAATCGAGCTCTCGGCTGCGCGCAGCATCATCGATGCGTTGTCCAGCCGCGTTCCCGATGGCGCGCTCAACAATCCCTCGCTTGGCCAGCGCCGCACCTCGGCCGAACCGTCTCGCTATGCTCAACCTGCTGCATACTAAGACTTTTCTGACAGTGATCGGCGAGGGCGGCTTTCGCGCCGCCGCGCGCGAACTTAAAGTTTCGCCATCGACGATTATCGAGCATATCAACCAGCTGGAAGAGGATCTCGCCGCGATCTTGATCGTTCGCCGGCGCGGTGCGGTCGAGACCACCCCGCATGGCGCCGCTTTCGTGCCGCTGGCGCGGGCGATGCTGGAGACGGCGGCACGCAGCCGGACATTGATCGCGAATGCGCCGCTGCGCATCGCCGCATCGAGCAATATCGGCACTTATCTTCTGCAGCCGCAACTCGCATCGTTTCAGGCCAACGATCCCTGTCCGACCGATCTGTGGATCGGCGCCAACGCGGCCGTGGCTGAGCGGCTTGCCACCGGCAATGCCGATGTCGCGTTGATGGAATGGTGGGACGAGCGCCCGGGATTCTCGGCGCAGACATGGCGCAAGGAGAAGCTGGTGGTGATCGTTGCGCCGGAGCACCCTTTCGCGAAGCGCGCGGAGATCGAGGCGGCCGAACTCGCGACGCAGTCATTGCTGGGCGGGGAGACCGGCACCGGCACGATGACCTTGCTGAAAGCGAAACTCGGACGGGTGTCGGGTCAATTCAAAGCCGTTGGCGGTTTCGGCAGCACCGAAGCGGTGAAGCGGGCGGTGCGGGCGGGACGCGGTCTATCGATCGTGATGGCGGCAACGGTCGTGGATGAAGTTGCCGCAGGTCAGCTCGTTGCCTTGCCGCTCAAGGCCATTGATCTTGCCAAGGAGCTGAAGATTATCACGCCGCTTTATCTGCCGTCGGCGGCTCCAGCGGCACGATTTGTGGCGCGGGCGATGGAGGGGGCGGGCCCGTAGCGCTGAAGCGACTCGCCCTGTCGAAGTCCGACAAGAGACGCTCCGTGGGATCGAAAACCGTACAACCATAAAGCGCGCCGAACATCAAATTTCGGAGCTCGCGGTTGGATAACACCTCCCGAGCCGAGCTCGAAGTAATGGCTTATTTGCTCCCTTAATGGTGCACACCTGATCTGGTGCATTTCTAACACGTTCCAAAAACATCATTCCCGCTCGCTGGACAAAGTCCGAATGCGGTCTATGACTGGCTCATGGATACACGCATAAGGCGTGGATGGATATTGCTGGGGAGTATTGATCATGGGTTTGAAGATTGGCTTCGCTGCATTGGTCGCTGCCACCGCGATCAGCTTTTCGGCAGGCTCTGCAAGTGCGGCTGACATCGCGCAGCCGGTCTACAAGGCTCCGATGGTCGCTCCCGCGTTCAGCTGGACCGGTTTTTACATCGGTGCCGTTGCTGGCTACGCTTGGGGAGAGGCCAATATCAACCCCACCGGCGCTCTTACAGGATTTCCTTCAGTGAAGACCAAGCCCGACGGATGGCTTGCTGGTGGCACCATCGGTTACAATTATCAGCAGGGCAATCTCGTGCTCGGTACCGAAGGCGAGTTTTACTGGTCCGACCTCGATGGCAGTAAAAGCAACAATCTGTTGGTTCCGTTTATCGCATCATATTCAAACAACTGGACCGGAACGCTTTCGACCCGTTTGGGCGTCGCCTTCGACACCGTGCTTATTTACAGCAAGGCGGGCGTTGCCTGGGCGAACAACGACTACACTCTGAATCTCGGTATCCCCGGCGCTGCTTCGTTTACGGGCTCGGACACAGACACCGGCTGGCTCGTTGGTGGCGGTGTGGAATGGGCATTTGCACGCAACTGGTCAGCGAAGATCGAAGGCACCTACATGGACTTCGGTCAGAAGAGCAAGGAGTTCGGTAACGTCGGCGGAGTTCCGCTCACCGCAGATGTCGACGCTCAGATCTCGACCGTTAAGTTCGGCATCAACTATCGTTTCTACTGACGTCTTAGTCCCAAGACGAACTTCGTCCCAAGACTGACTTCGAGGCCCGGCCGTGAGATCACGCGCCGGGCCTTTTCTTTTCGGCACACCCTGCTGCGGCCAGGTTGCCGGCTTGTCAGTGAGCATCCATGGGGGAGGCTGACACGGCGCGCTGCAATTTGCGCGAAGCCCGCCGCGTCGTGTTGCCAGCTTGTTGCCAGGAACGGAAAAAGCGCCTCGGTGGCGCGTCATTTCCCGTCCCAAGATCCGCGATTTGTATTGGTGAGCCCGATGGGATTCGAACCCATGACCTACTGATTAAAAGTCAGTTGCTCTACCGACTGAGCTACAGGCTCCCGGAGCGATCCGGAATAGGCTGGCAGGGACGATAGAGATCGGCCGCGCAGCCATGCCGCGAACGGCAGGGCGGACACATAAGCCGAGATTGACGGCAGGACAACGAAAAATTCCTATCCCTGTGGGCGAAGCAGCCGAATGCGGCTAACAAGGGCAAAATCGTCGCGAGAACCTGCTGTTGCCCTGATGTCGTCGCCGCGATTTACTATGTGAATCAAGCTGAAACACCCGCCTCCGGAGCCAGAAATATGCCGATCGTGAACCGCATTGCCGAATTTCACCCGGAAATCACGGCCTGGCGGCGCGATATCCATGCCAATCCGGAACTCCTGTTCGATGTTCACCGCACGGCGGCGTCGGTAGCCGAGAAGCTGAAGGCCTTCGGCTGCGATGAGGTGGTTCCGGGGATCGGCCGCACTGGCGTTGTCGGCGTCATCAAAGGCAATAAACCGGCTTCCGGCGGCCGGGCGTCGGTCATCGGCCTGCGCGCCGATATGGACGCGCTGCCGATCGAGGAGGCGACCGGGCTGGCCTACAAATCCACCATCAAGGGCAAGATGCACGCCTGCGGCCATGACGGTCACACCGCCATGCTGCTGGGTGCTGCCAAATACCTTGCCGAGACCCGCAATTTTGGCGGCACCGCCGTTGTGATCTTCCAGCCCGCCGAGGAGGGCGGTGGCGGCGGCAAGGAGATGGTGGCCGACGGCATGATGGACCGGTTCGGCATCGAGGAGGTGTACGGGATGCACAATTATCCCGGCATGCCGGTCGGGCAGTTCGGCATGCGGGCCGGTCCGATGATGGCGGCGGCCGACTATGTCTCGATCGAGATCGAGGGCAAAGGCGCGCATGCGGCGCGGCCGCATCTGGGCATCGATCCCATTCTGGTCGGCGCGCAGATGGTCAACCAGTTGCAGTCGATCGTCTCACGCAATGTCGATCCGCTGGAGTCAGGTGTGGTATCGATCTGCGTGTTTCAGGCCGGCACGACCAACAATGTCATTCCGCAGACCGCAAAGCTCGCCGGCACGATCCGCAGCCTGACCGATGAGGTGCGCGACCTTCTGGAGAAGCGCGTGCGCGAAGTGGTCGAGGGTGTCGCGAGACTTCACGGCGCGACGGCGCGCGTGAGCTATCACCGCGGTTATCCGGTCACCCGCAATCACGCCGACCAGACCGCATTCGCGGCGTCCGTCGCTTCGGAAGTCGCAGGTAAGGATCGCGTCAATGACGAACTGCCGCCGATGATGGGCGCGGAGGATTTCTCCTATATGCTCAATGCGCGGCCGGGTGCCTTCATCTTCGTGGGCAATGGCGACAGCGCCGGCCTGCATCACCCCGCTTACGATTTCAACGACGACGTCATCCCGATCGGATCGTCCTATTGGGTGAAGCTGGTCGAGAAGGCGCTGCCGGCATAACCTCGGACACGGCCGAATGGCCAATAAAAAAGGACCGCAGATCGCGGTCCTTTTTCTTTTCGAAATAGGGATCAGTTTACTGGACGATCTCGGGCTGCTTTTCGCCAGTCGTCGCGGCCGGCACCTCGACGATGGCATTGGCGAGCCCCGGCGCTTTCGCGGCGGTGAGTGCCGGAGCGCGCCGCCAGGCTGAGACGAGACGCGGCTGCAGCTCGGCCCAGAAGGCAAAGTCGTTGATCTGGCGCCCTTCGAGGGCGGCAAGGCCGGCAGCCGAGAGGAACGGCAGGCTCTGGACCACCAGCACGGCCGCGAAGATGTAGATCTCCGTGATCTGCAGGGTGTTGGTTGCCACCAGTGTGATCGCGCCGATGATCAACAGGCTGCCCAGGATCAGCTCCCAGAAACCGTCGAATTGCATCGGCTTGCGGGCACGGTTGCCTTTCGCTGTGCGGGCGAAAGGCAGGTGCTCCTTGATCAGGCCGTCGGCGACAGCGCGCGCAACGGTGAGCTGAAGGGACATGGCCGCGAACATCGCGCCGAAGGTCTGCTTCTTCGGGATCGCAACGCGCAACCGATACAGCACGACGAAATGCGCAAGCGATACGACGAAGGCGGCGAGGATCGGAATGGTCAGGATCGTGTCCGGAATGGCGATGCCAACGAAGGCCACGACCGGCACCCAGAGCAGGTTGAAAATCGCCACCACGACGCCAAGCGCTTCGGCGCCAAGCCAGTTCAACCAGCCGAGCATGAATTGGCGCTTCTGGTCGCGGGTCAGGCTTGAGACACCGGGCAGGAAACGGCGCCAGTGCTTTTTGACGATCTGCACGCCGCCATAGGCCCAGCGATGGCGCTGTTTCTTGAACGCGCCGAATGTATCCGGCAAGAGGCCGAAGCCATAGCGGCGGTTGGTATAATGCGTCTTCCAGCCGAGCTCGATCATGGTCAGGCCGAGGTCGGTATCCTCGCAGATGGTGTCGCTCGACCAGTTGCCGGCGGCGGCGAGGGCGGTGCGGCGCATCAGGCACATCGTGCCATGGACGATGATGGCGTTCTTCTCGTTGCGCTCCACCATGCCGATGTCGAAGAAGCCGGAATATTCACCCGCCATCGCATAATGCATCACGCTGCGGTCGCCATCGCGATGCTCCTGCGGTGCCTGGACGAGGCCGACCTTCGGATCGGCAAAGGTCGGGACGAGGTCGGTCAGCCAGCCCGGCGCGACAATATAGTCGGCATCGAGAATGCCGATGATCTCGGCGTCGGGCGCGGTCTTCTCAAGCGCGATGCGCAGCGCGCCAGCCTTGAAACCTTCAACCTTGTCTTCACGCAGGAACTTGAAGCGCTCGCCGAGCGTGTGGCAATGCTCTTCAATCGGCTGCCAATAGACCGGATCGGGCGTGTTGTTGATGATAACGATGCATTCGAAGTTCGGGTAGGTCAGACCGGCCACCGCATCGAGCGTGGCTTTCAGCATATCCGGCTGTTCCTTGTAGGCCGGGATATGGATCGACACTTTCGGTGCATAGCCTGACGCCAGGGCGTCCGGCGCAATCGACGGCGACGCCACCTGCAAGAGGCGGCGCGGTTTGCGGCCAAAGGCGATGGCGGCGATTTCCTCGATGCGGGCGAGCGCGATCAGCACCAGCGGCACCAGCAGCACGACGCCGACAGCCAATGCAGCGGCCGCGCCGGGCACGAAGTAATGGCCCTTCCAGAACGCAAAGACCGCGGTGAACCAGGCACCGACAACATTGGCCGCGGTGGCCAGCACCATACCCTGCGTCATCGTCACCGTCATACCAAGGAGCGGCAGTGACAGCAGGAGGCCGAGCAGCACCGACAGAATGGCCAGCTTCCAATGTTCGGGATCGGTAACGGGGCCGCTCCACGCAAATTTCTGCTCGCGGGCGTCGTTGAACATGCCCCAGTAGGGACCAACGCTACCTTCAAAGATCTTCCATGGCTGATCGATGGCTTCGACGATGTTGTAGTCGATGCCCATCGCCTCAGCGCGCGAGATAAAATCGCGCAGCACGACCGCCTGTTCGAACAAGCCGGGCTTGGCCAGCTTGAAGTTATAACCCGCGCTCGGCCAGCCGAATTCCGCGATGACGATGCGCTTGCCGGGATACATCTCGCGCAGCTGGTGGTAGCCGCCCATGGCTGCGTCGACCGCCGCTTGGTTTGGTACGCCTTCCCAGTAGGGCAGGATATGGACGGCGATGTAGTCGACGGCAGCGACGAGTTCAGGGTGGTCGCGCCAGACGCTCCAGATTTCGCCGGTGGTAACCGGGATCGAAACTTCGCGCTTCACCCGCTGGATCGTTTTGATCAGACGCGCAACGTTGACCTTTTCCTTGATCTTGGTCTGCTCGTCCGCATTGCGGGCCGAACTGATCAGGTCGAGCTCTTCCTTGGTCAGCTTGTCGTCTTTGCCGACCAGGATGGTTTCGCCGCGGTAAACGGACTCGTTGGCGACGACGATGCCGGAGATATTCGAATTCTTGCGGGCGAGGTCGATGATCGAGCGAAGTTCGCGCTCGTTACGCTCCGGATCGTTATCGAGCCAGGCGCCGGCTGTGACTTTCAGACCGAACTCGGCGGCGACTTGCGGCACGAGTTCGACACCGCCCGTCGCCGAGTAAGTACGGACCGCCCGCGTCTGCGGCGAGAGCGTCCGCAGGTCGGACCTGATCTGTGCAATGCTGGTTCTTGCCTTGTCGGCGTGTGTCGCGCCCTGGAACGGTGCATACGACATGCTCGCCACCGGACCAATGATGTCAGGCGCAGAGACCTTTTTTTCGGAGAGGGCCCACAGACCTGTATGCACACAGGCAACGAGCGCGACGACAATTGCGACGAGGCGCATGAAACGCGTAACCGAGCGGGGCGAGGTGAAGGACATCGCCCCGTCCCCTGGAGCAACGCCTGCTACGACGATCAACTACCTCCGAAGAGGCTAATTTTTAATTGCAGTCAGCCGTGGCGAATTGATGACGTCGTTTAGCGAAATCATAATTTCCGTCACTGCGTTGTTGTTCCGGTCGGCGTCGTCGCAGGTGTCGTTACCACCGCCGCAGCGGTAGGCGGCGCCGCTGGATTAACCCAGCATGAATGAACGCGCGCGTTAACGTTATCCTGCTTCTGCGGTTCGGCTGGCGTCTGTTTCAAAACGCAGCGAAACGCTGCCTGGACATGGCCGCCCGGGCAACCGAAACGGTCGTAAAGATCGAGATGGCGAAAAGCGGTGTCGAGATCATTCGCATAGAGGCGGCCGACGATATTTCGGCCCACCCAAACACATTCCGGATTGCCGGCAGGTCCGGTCAATTGCTTCGAGACTTCGAGCAGTTCGTTGACGCGTGGCGCGTCCTTCTTCTGCTCGCCTTGCTGCTGCTTGGCCTTGTCGCCCTGATTCGGATCGCTTTGCGCCAAGGCGGGCCCTGCCGCGAACGAGAGGGCGAGGCAGAGAGCTGGTAGAGCTTGAGCAAGGCGGAACGACATGATGGCGGCTAATCCAAAGTTTTCGAGCGGCTGTTGAAAGACCTATCTGCATGGGAATCCGGTCAGCAATGCGGCCCGGTTTCCAATGCTCCAAGATTTCCGCCTTTCGCGGGATTTGTCCAGCACATCCGGTAAGTTAGTGCCGCCGTTTCGAAACAAAAGAGAGCGCATTTGTCGCGGAGCGGTAGTTCGTGCCATTGCGGTAGATGATGGTACAGCGTCCGCAGATCATGCATGAACAATCGTTAAGCCGCGCCGGGGTCCCGGCCTTATTTTTTGTTGCCGTTTCGGCTCTCGTTGCCCTCACGTGGTGGTGGCTCGGCAAGCCTGTGCCGATGCCGGCCGCGGCCGCCGCGGGCGACAAGCTGCAATGCGTATCCTACGCCCCGTTCCGGGGCGAGCAGTCGCCATTGAGCGCCGGGACTTTTATCCAGGCGGCGCAGATCGAGGACGATCTCACCCGTCTCAAGCAACTGACCGACTGTATCCGCACCTATTCCACCGAGCATGGGCTCGATCAGGTGCCGGCCATCGCCCAGCGCGTCGGTCTGAAGGTGATCCAGGGGCTCTGGCTGTCCAGCCATCCTGAGAAGAACCGACAGCAGGTCGAGAGCGTGGTGGCTTTGGCCAAGCGCTTTCCGGACGTGATCCAGTCAGTGGTGGTTGGCAACGAAGTACTTCTGCGCGGCGAATTATCGGGAGCCGATGTCGCCAACTTCATCCGCCAGGTGAAGAAGCAGGTCTCGATGCCGGTGACATATGCCGACGTCTGGGAATTCTGGCTGCGCCATCGCGAGGTCTATGACGCCGTCGATTTCGTTACCATTCATATCCTGCCGTACTGGGAGGATTATCCGATCCCGGCGAAGGACGCGGCGGCGCATGTCGGCGCCATCCGTGAGAAGATGGCGGCGGCCTTTCCGAACAAGGATATCCTGATCGGCGAGACCGGCTGGCCGAGCCAGGGGCGGATGCGCGAGGGCGCCTTGCCGTCACTGGTCAATGAGGCGCTGATCCTTCAGGAGATCCTGGCGCTGGCCAATCAGCGCGGCTATCGCGTCAACGTCATCGAGGCTTTCGACCAGCCCTGGAAGCGGCGGCTGGAAGGCACGGTCGGCGGCTATTGGGGATTGTTCGACGACGCCACGCGCCAGCCAAAATTTCAGTGGGGTGCGCCCGTCTCCAACCACCCACACTGGTTGTCGCAGGCGGGCGCCGGTATTGCTTTCGTCGCGATCATTTTTGCCGCTGCGGGATGGACCCGGCGGTCCGATGCCAAAGCTGACTCTTCGGTGATGTCATGGCTGGCTGTCGCCATCATCGCGCTGGCCGGCGGCACGATGCTCGGCCTGGCGGTTGAAAAGACCGTCTATGAAAGCCTCGGTCTCGGCGCATGGCTGCGGTCGGGTGCGCTGGTCGCGCTCGCGGCTTTCGTGCCGATCGCCACGGCCAGTACAGTCATGCGGCGGGCGACCGTTCCATCATTCGCGGGCAGCCTTGCACGCGGGGAGGCGGCAATGCCCGCGCGGCCGGATATTGTCACCGGCCTATTGGTTGTCGCGGTGACGGTCCTTGCGATCCAAATCGCGCTCGGCCTCGTCTTCGATCCGCGCTATCGCGACTTCACCTACGCGCCGCTGACGGCGGCGATCGTGCCAGTCGTGGTGCTGGCGCTGTTCAGCCGCTGGAGCAAGCCTGGATTGGCTGAACGCACCGCGGCTTCTGTGCTGGTGCTGTCGGCGATTTACATCGTCTTCAACGAGAGCTTCGCCAATTGGCAATCGCTCTGGTTCTGCGCCTTGCTCGCGGCTCTGGCGCTCAGTCTTCTTCTGCGCCGATCGGTGCCGGGCGCGCAAAGCTGATAACCAGCAAGGCGAGGGCGAGGCCGGCCAAGCCGGCGTTATAAAGCACGACGCCGGCGGCGCCGGCCGCCAATGCGATGCCGAACAGAAACAGCGATGGCCGGATCAGATTAAGTAGGGCCGCTGCCAGCGCCACCCAGCCGAACACCGAATTATTGAACAGCACCATCACGAGTTGACGGGTGGAGCACAGCCAGGTTTGCGCGCCGGCCTGACAGGCGAGACCCACGCTGGTCAGCTCGATCGCCATGTACCGCATATAAAGCGCGTATCCGAGCGCGAGAAAGCCAAGCGTGATCAGCCAGGAGGTTTGCTGGGCGGTCGGGCGGAAGAGGGGGCGCGCTGTCATATCGCCAATATGGCGCGGAGAAACGGGCTGGGCAATGCTCGTAGATATGCTGTTGCTCAGCGCAGAGCGAGCCGTTGTCCGTCGAACGTCGCCGGCTGACACGGCTGATTGGACGCGGCGAGCGAAGCGCAGAGTTTGGCAGCGGTCGCGGCATTGGCGATGGGACCGGCGATGAGGCGCAGATCCACCTGTCCGCCTTTGCCGTCGCGGACACCAATGACCGGCCGCAAGCCGTCAAGCAGCGAGGCGTGATTGCGGCGAATCTGGTTCCAGGCCGTGCGGATGGACGCGAGCGTCGGAGCGCCGCCGAGATCGACGCCGAAATCGGTACGGGCCGATGTCGTATCGGCCAATTCCGTCTGGGGTGCGGCCGCGCCGTCGCGGTCCACCGGGATCGTTGCGATCGGTTGTGGCGGCGGGATCACCGGCGCGAGTTCGGTCGACGGCGCAATCGGAAACAACTGTTCAGTGGATGATTGCGGCGGATGGGTCAGCCGGCCGATCGAACCGGTGACGACGTCTTCATAATTACGTTCGAGCACAGCCATGCGCGCCAGCAATTGATCGCGATCTGCCGAAAGGTTGCGCATCGTCTCGGTCAGATTCCGTGTCTCGACCTGCAGGACGTGTTCCCGTTGAGCCGACTTTTGTTCCCGCTCCAGGGCGGCGACCTCGGACGCCCCCGTGATCGTGCTGTAAGCCGTGGCGAGGCGATTTTTGCCGGTCGCGGTCTGTGTCGCAAAGGCCACCACAAGCAGGGATGCGACAGCCGCACTCCCCCAGAGGGCGGGGCGCGCCAATCCGCGCAAATCGAGGCGCAGATGGGAAACCACGGGATTGGCGCGTCTTATAGCTTGCTTCGGCATCTTCCCGCCACGAATCATGTTCCGCAAATGCTAGCAGGAAGCCGTCGTTAAGACTTGGTTTCAAGTCGGGCGCTTGCGGCTTTTCCGCGCCATGATGCTCGGCTAAGACCTGGCGCGGTGTTTCTGACGTTCCGATCGCCCTCGCGGTCATCTCTTCCATCGGAACGTCAGAAACAAACCGCACGAGAATCAAAAGTTGCTAGTGTCCTTTTGTCTCCAACGCTTCGTTCAAGAAATCGCGGCAAGGGATACGAAGCGTTGAAGACAGGACACGAGTGCTGATTTAATCGGGAAAGACGAGATGGCGGAACGGACATGCCTTGCAGTTGTGCTTGCGGCCGGTGAGGGGACGCGGATGCGTTCCTCGCTCCCAAAAGTGCTGCATGCGATCGGCGGCGAGACGCTTCTCAGTCATGTTTTGCGCGCCGTTGGGCAAGCGGGCGCAAAAGCGTGCGCGGTTGTCGTCGGCCCGGATCATGATGCCGTGGCCAAGGAAGCCAAGCGCATTATCCCCAATGCGGAGATGGCGCGGCAGATGCAGCGGCTTGGGACAGCGCATGCGGTGCTGGCCGCGCGTCCGGTTCTCGAGCGCGGCTTCGACGACATTCTGATTGTCTTTGCCGATACGCCGTTGGTGCGGACCGAAACGCTGCAAAAGCTGCGCGATGCATTGAAGGGCGGCGCCGCGGTCGCGGTTGCCGGATTCACGCCGGCCGATCCGACCGGCTATGGCCGCCTCATTGTGAAAGATGGTCAACTCGTTGCCATCCGCGAGCAGAATGATGCGAGCGAAGCCGAACGTGCGATCCGGCTTTGCAACGGCGGCTTGATGGCGCTCGATGGCCGGCACGCACTCGCATTGCTCGATGGTATCGACGACAACAATGCGAAGAAGGAATTCTACCTGACGGATGCCGTGGCGCTCGCCACCAAGTCCGGGTTGCGCGCGGTTGCGGTCGAAGTCGACGAGGATGATGTGCGCGGCATCAACACCAAGACGCAACTTGCCGAAGCGGAAGCGGTCTTGCAGCAGCGTCTGCGCAAGGCGGCGCTCGATGCCGGCGTGACCATGATCGCGCCGGAGACGGTGTTTCTGTCCGCCGACACCACATTCGGAAGTGATGTGACGGTCGAACCTTATGTCGTGTTCGGCCCTGGCGTGACGGTGGAATCGAAAGCCGTCATTCATGCCTTCTCGAATCTCAGCGGCGCGCATGTCGGCGAGAGTGCATCGATCGGTCCCTATGCGCGGCTGCGGCCCGGCGCGAAAATCGGCAAGGCGGCGCGCGTCGGCAATTTCGTCGAGGTGAAGGAAGCCACAATGGAAGATGGCGCCAAGGCCAATCATCTCGCCTATATCGGTGACGGGCGCGTCGGCGAGGGCGCCAATATCGGTGCCGGTACGATTTTCTGTAATTATGACGGAACGTCAAAACAGCGCACGGATGTCGGCAAGGGAGCTTTCGTCGGCTCCAATTCAGCGTTGGTCGCACCGGTGACAATCGGCGACGGCGCCTATGTCGGCTCAGGCTCGGTGATCACCGAGGACGTGCCGCCGGATTCGCTGGCATTGGGCCGCGTGCGACAAGTCGTTAAGGAAGGCTGGGTATCCCGCCTGCGCAGCCTGAAGACGGTAAGCAAAAAAGAACACAGTTGAGCGTACCGTCGCGCACCCTATCTGTCACACGCGGAAACGCTTTTTGATTTCCGCTAACCATAAGATGCCGGTCTAACGACCCATAGATCACGATGACTTTGGATCGAATCGATCCAAAGTCATAAACGTGATCGATTCTAATAAGTTAGAGCATGATGTCGTCCGAAAACCGCTTCACACTTTTCGGCATCATGCTCTAGGGTCGTCGGCGGGGGATGAGCACGAATGTGCGGGATTGTTGGAATTCTGGGACGTGAGCCGGTCGCCGGCCAGCTAGTCGATGCGCTGAAGCGTCTCGAATACCGCGGCTATGATTCAGCGGGTATTGCCACCGTCGAGAACGGTCACCTCGAACGCCGAAGGGCCGAAGGTAAACTGAAGAATTTGCAGGAGCGCCTCAATCGCGAGCCTTTGTCGGGCCTCGCCGGTATCGGCCATACCCGCTGGGCGACACACGGCAAGCCGACCGAGAACAACGCGCATCCGCATGCGACCGAGCGGCTCGCCGTCGTGCATAACGGCATCATCGAGAATTTCCGCGAGTTGCGCGAGGAGCTTGAAAAAGAGGGCGCAACCTTCGGCACCGAAACCGATACCGAAGTCGTCGCCCATCTCGTGACCGAGGAAATGAAGAAGGGCCGTTCGCCGGTCGATGCGGTGCGCGCGGCGCTGCCGCGTTTGCGCGGTGCTTTCGCGCTCGCCTTCATCTTCGCCGGCGAAGACGATATGATGATCGGCGCGCGCAAGGGATCGCCATTGGCGATCGGTCATGGCAGCGGCGAGATGTATCTCGGTTCCGATGCGATTGCGCTCGCGCCCTTCACCGATGCCATTTCCTATCTCGATGAAGGGGATTGGGCGGTCATGTCCCGTGACGGCGTCCAGATCTTCGACGTTGCCGGCAACGCGGTGAAGCGTCCCGTCATCAAGACCAGCAGTTCGGCCTTTCTGCTCGACAAGGGCAACCATCGTCACTTCATGGCGAAGGAGATTCACGAACAGCCGGAAGTGGTCGCCCATACGCTGTCGCATTACATCGACATGGCGAAGGAAAGCGTGGTCCTGCCGGGCGAGCTGCCGTTCGAGTGGAACAAGATCGAGCGCGTTTCAATCTCGGCCTGCGGTACCGCCTATTATGCGGGGCTTGTCGCCAAATACTGGTTCGAGCGCTACGCGCGGCTGCCGGTCGAAATCGATGTCGCATCTGAATTCCGCTATCGCGAGGCGCCTTTGCGCAAGGGCGATCTGGCCTTGTTCGTTTCGCAATCGGGCGAAACTGCCGACACGCTGGCCTCGCTCCGTTACGCGAAAGAGCAGGGCCTGCATGTGCTGTCGGTGGTGAATGTGCAGACATCGACCATCGCCCGCGAGAGCGATGTCATCATGCCGACACTGGCCGGCCCGGAAATCGGCGTCGCCTCGACCAAAGCCTTTACCTGTCAGTTGTCGGTGCTCGCCTGTCTCGCCATCGCCGCCGGCC
Source organism: Pseudorhodoplanes sinuspersici (assembly GCF_002119765.1). Classification (NCBI taxonomy): domain Bacteria; kingdom Pseudomonadati; phylum Pseudomonadota; class Alphaproteobacteria; order Hyphomicrobiales; genus Pseudorhodoplanes; species Pseudorhodoplanes sinuspersici. Next base: position 4,854,944 of record NZ_CP021112.1, on the reverse strand, counting down.
GCGCGCGCGGAGCGATCAGCGACGCTGAGGAGCGCAAGCTGGTCAGGGCCTTGATCGAAGTGCCGCGCCACATGAACGAAACGCTGACGCTCGAAGGTGACATCGAGGCGCTGGCGCGCGATCTCGGCAAAAGCAGCGACGTGCTCTATCTCGGCCGCGGCACCAGCTACCCGCTGGCGCTGGAAGGGGCGCTGAAGCTGAAGGAAATCTCCTATATCCACGCCGAGGGCTATGCCGCCGGCGAACTGAAGCACGGTCCGATCGCCCTGATCGATGAGACCATGCCGGTGATCGTGACGGCGCCTTATGACTCGGTGTTCGAGAAGACGGTCTCGAACATGCAGGAGGTGGCGGCCCGGGGCGGCCGGATCATCCTCCTGACCGACTCCAAGGGCGCCGCCGAGGCGACCATGCCGGGTGTGACCATCATTACCTTGCCGGACATGCCATCCTCGGTGACGCCGCTGGTCTATGCCTTGCCGGTGCAGCTCCTGGCCTATTACACGGCAGTGGCGCTGGGCACCGATATCGACCAGCCGCGGAACCTCGCCAAGTCAGTGACCGTGGAATAAGTCCATATTCTTCATCCAATACTTTTAATGCGGAACTTTTAAACCAAGACATTCCGCTGTAACCGGCAAGGAATGCGTTTATAGCGGAATGCGTCTATAATGGACGATCTGAATCGCCCGAAAACACGTATGAACGAACAGTCGCCACCTCCGGATCTCATCGAAACAGACCTGCCGCCATCAGGTCTGGGCGCCAAACTGCGCAATTATTTCCTGACCGGCCTTGTGGTGGCGGGGCCGCTGGCGATTACCGCCTGGCTGATCACGGCCTTTGTCACTTGGGTCGACGACTGGGTGCGGCCGCTGATCCCCGATGCGTATCGGCCGGAAACCTATCTGCCGTGGAACATTCCGGGCTCCGGCCTGATTATCGCGCTGGTCGCACTGACGCTGCTTGGTTTCCTGACCGCCAATCTCGTCGGCCGCTCGCTGATCCAGCTCGGCGATCACCTGATCGATCGCATGCCGATCGTGCGTCCGATCTACAGGACGGTGAAGCAGGTCTTCCAGATGCTGTTCTCGAAATCGGGAACGAGCTTCCGCAAAGTCGGTCTGGTTGAATTCCCGGGGCCGGGGATGTGGTCGCTGGTGTTTCTGTCGCAGCCGCCGAGCGACCATGTCGCGAGCCGGTTGCCGGGCGACGACGACCAGATTTCAGTTTTTCTGCCCTGTACGCCCAACCCGACAACGGGCTTCTTTTTCTATTTGCCGCGCAAGAAGATTATCGAACTCGACATTCCCGTCGAAGCCGCGGCCACTTTGATTATGTCGGCCGGCATGATTCAGCCCGGTGCATCCAATGGTAACGGACAAGGCGGTTTTGCCGCGATTGCCGCCGCCGCGCGTGCGGCTCAGGCTGCAAGCGAGACGACGAACGCAAGCGAGACGACGAAAGAACGGATCAAATAGCCGTCACACGTCGCGTGTTTTAGTCCAGTGTTGTTTGTAACCTATGCGTTTTTTTGATTTTGCAATCAGGAGACGGGGCGATGAACTTTTCCGAGGCGATCCAATCGGGCTTCAATAACTACGTGAACTTCAACGGCCGCGCGCAACGGTCGGCCTTTTGGTACTGGATTCTGTTCGTGTGGCTCGCAGGAATTGCGGCCAGCATACTGGACATGGCCGTTTTCGGATCTGACTCGATCTACCCGCTGAGTTCGATCTTCACGTTGGGAACGATCCTGCCGAACCTTGCGGTCGGCGCGCGCCGCCTGCACGATACCGGCCGTTCCGGCTGGTGGCAGCTCCTGTGGTTTCTGCCGATCATCGGCTTCATCATCCTCTTGATCTGGTTCATCCAGCAGGGCGAAGCGGGCACCAACACATACGGCCCCAATCCTCTCGGCGCGTAACTCATCCCGCCTTGATCAGGCGAATGGCGTCGTCGCGCTCGAACAGATAGAGCAGACACAGAAGAGCCTTCCCGCGCTCGCTTGCGAGCACGGGATCGCGCGCGAGAATTAGCTGCGCGTCGTCGCGGGCGGCGGGCAGCAGATGCCCGTGCGCCTCCGGTGACGCGATGCGGAAAGACGGCATGCCGCTCTGCCGCGTGCCGAGCACGTCGCCTTCGCCGCGCAGCTTCAGGTCCTCCTCGGCAATGCGAAATCCGTCTTCGGTCTCGCGCATCACCGTGAGCCGTGCCTTGGCGATCTCGCCAAGCGGCGTGCGATAGAGCAGGAGGCAGGTCGACTTGCCGCTGCCGCGGCCGATCCGCCCGCGCAACTGGTGAAGCTGGGCAAGGCCGAAGCGCTCGGCATGTTCGATCACCATGACGGTCGCTTCCGGCACATCGACGCCGACTTCGATCACCGTTGTCGAGACGAGCAGTCGCGTTTCGCCGGCAGCGAACCGGCGCATCGCTTCGTCCTTGTCGGCGCCGCGCATCTTGCCATGGACGAGATCGGTGATGCCGCCAAAGCGCTTGCGCAGCGTCTTGAAGCGGTCCTCGGCGGCGGCGAGGTCGACATTCTCCGACTCTTCCACGAGAGGGCAGACCCAGTAGACGCGCTGCCCGTCATCCAGCGCGCGGCCGACCGCCTCGACGACGTCGTTGATGCGGTCGAGCGGGATGGTGCGGGTATCGATCGGCTGGCGCCCGGCGGGCTTTTCGCGGAGTTCGGAAATGTCCATGTCGCCGAAATAGGTCAGCACTAGCGTGCGCGGGATCGGCGTCGCGGTTGTCACCAGCATGTCGACGGCCTCGCCCTTGTTGGCGAGGGCAAGGCGTTGGTGCACGCCGAAGCGATGCTGTTCGTCGATGACGGCGAGGGCGAGATCGCGAAAGACAACCTCGTCCTGAAACAGCGCATGGGTGCCGACGAGAATGTCGATCTCGCCCTTGGCGAGCCGCGCCAGTCTCTCGTCGCGTTCCTTGCCCCGCTCGCGGCCGGTCAGGATTTCGGCGCGGACGCCGGCGGCTTCGGCCAGCGGCGCAATGGTCTTGAAATGCTGCCGCGCGAGGATTTCGGTCGGCGCCATCAGCGCGGCCTGGCGCCTCGTCTCGATCACAGCGGCGGAGGCGAGCAACGCGACCACGGTTTTGCCCGAACCGACATCGCCTTGCAGCAGACGCACCATGCGCTCGGGTTTTGAGAGATCGGCGACGATGGCATCGAGCGCCCGATGCTGGGATAGCGTCAGCGAGTAGGGCAGAGCGGCAATGATTGCCCGGCGCAAATGCCCGTCGCCAGCATGAGCGCGGCCCTTGCTGCGCTTGTTGCTGGCGCGAACGAGGCCGAGCGCAAGCTGGCTGGCGAGTAATTCGTCATAGGCCAGGCGCGAACGGGCGGGGCTGTCCGGCTCAATGCCGGCGATGTCAGAGGGACGATGCACCGCGATCAGCGCATTGCTGAAGGCGGGAAAGCCGTTACGTTTGAGCCAGGCCTCGTCCTGCCATTCGGGAAGCTGCGGTACCTTCGACAAGGCGGCCTCCATCGCCTTGGTGATCATGTTCTCGGAGAGCCCTTCGGTCAGCGGATAAACGGGCTCGATGGCGGGCAGGGCGGCGAGACCCTTCTCGTCGACCACGCGGTCGGGATGCACCATCTGCAGCATGCCGTCATAGAAGGCCGTGGTGCCGGAGACGTAACGCGTCTCGCCAACCGGAAAGAGCTTTTCGAGGTAATCCTTGCGGGGGCGAAAGTAGGTCAGCACAAGATCCGCGGTGTCGTCGCTGGCATAGATCAGATGCGGCACGCGATCGCGGCCCGGCGGGGCCGGGCGATGACGATCCACCGTGACCTTCACCGTCACCACGCTGCCCGGCTGGACGTCGCGCAGTTTCGGCCGGGCTCGGCGGTCGATGGCGCCGGTCGGCATGTGGAACAAGAGATCGACCAGACGCGGCACGTCATCGCGGCCAAGCAGCCGACGATACAGTTTCTCCACCTTCGGGCCGATCCCGGCCAGCGACGTGATCGATGCAAAGAACGGGTCGAGCAGATTGGGCCTCATGCAGATACGCATAACACGAACGGGCTGACAGACGCGCGTCCGCGGCCTATATCAGCCGCGCCCGGCCCGTCCGGGCTTTTGGCGTTGGAGCGAAGATGACCGGGACCACACGATCGAGCGCGGACTTGAGTGAGCGGCGGCGGCGGCTGCTGTTCCGGTCCTGGCATCGCGGCATCCGCGAAACCGACCTTTTGCTCGGCCGTTTTGCCGATGCGCATATCGGCGACATGACCGATGGCGACCTGGACGAATATGAGAGGCTATTGGACGTGCCGGATCACGATATTTATGGCTGGGTGACCGGCGAAATTGCCATTCCGACTTCGCATCACACCGGTCTTCTCGATCGCATCCGGACCTTCCACGCCACGAGCGGAGAGATTCGCTGATGGCGGACACACTGATGATCAAGGGCCCGGCCGAGCTGCTGCGGCCACGCAAGCCGATCACGCTGTCGAATGTCGCTGACGGCGCCGAAGGGCTGGTTGTTGCCGATCTCGCGCGCGCCATCGCGGCGCGGCCGCATGCGCCGTCGGTCAGTCTTCTGGTGGTGTGCCGCGACGCGACGCGTCTGGCTGCGCTGGCCCGCGGCCTGTCATTCTTCGCCCCCGATATCGAGCGGCTTGAATTCCCCGCCTGGGACTGTCTGCCGTATGACCGTGTGTCGCCGTATGCGGCCGTGCTGGCGCAGCGCATGACGACGCTATCGCGACTCGCCAATGTCGAGGCCCGCGACAAGCCATCGGTGGTGCTGACCACGGTCAACGCAATCCTGCAGCGTGTGCCGGCGCGCGACTTCGTCGCCGGGAAATCGCTGTCGGCGGCGCCGGGCAATGTGCTTCCCATGGAACGCGTGGCGAGCTGGCTTGAACTGAACGGCTATACCCGGGCCTCGACGGTGCGCGAGCCGGGCGATTATGCGCTACGCGGCGGCATTCTCGATCTCTTTGCGCCGGGCATGGACATGCCGGTGCGGCTCGACTTCTTCGGCGATCAGCTCGAAACGATCCGCTCCTTCGATCCCGAAACGCAGCGCACGCAATACGATCTGCGCGCGCTTGATCTCGTGCCGGTGTCGGAATTCCAGCTCACGACTGAAACCATCCGCCGCTTCCGGCTGGGCTATGTCGAAGCCTTCGGCGCCGCGACCCGGGACGACCTGCTCTATGAATCGGTCAGCGAAGGCCGCCGCTATCCCGGCATGGAGCATTGGTTGCCGCTGTTCCACGACCACCTCGATACGCTGCTCGATTATCTCGATGGCACCCCGATCGCGCTGGAACCGCTCGCCGACGATGTCGCGCATGAGCGGATCAGCCTGATCAACGACTATTACGATGCGCGCCACAATGTGCCGGCCGATGCCGGCGGCGTGCCATACAAGCCGCTGCCGCCGCAGCGGCTCTATCTCACCGAAGAGGAATGGCGCGACAGGCTGGAGCGATCGAAGGTCGCAAGGCTGACGCCGTTCGCTGTGCCCGAACAGGATTCTGTTGTCGATATCGGTACGCGGCAGGGGCATAACTTCGCGGCCGAGCGCGCCGAGCAGAATGCCAATGTGTTCGACGCCGTGACGAGGCATGTCGCAGGGCTGCAGCGCGACAACAAGAATGTGGTCATCGCGCTGTGGAGCGAGGGCGCACGCGATCGCATGGGGCACGTGCTGCGCGACCACGGCATTGCCAACCTGACCAATGTGGCCACCTGGCAGGAGGCTTTGGCGCGGCCGAGGACGGATGTGTCGCTGGCCGTGTTCGGCCTCGAAACCGGTTTCGAGACTGACCGGGTCGCGATCATTGGCGAGCAGGATATCCTCGGCGATCGTCTGGTGCGGCCGCGCCGGGTCTCGAAACGCGCGGAGAACTTCATCGCCGAGGCGACCAGCCTGTCGGCCGGCGATCTCGTCGTCCATGTCGATCACGGCATCGGCCGCTTCATCGGCCTCTCGACCATCGAGGCGGCGGGTGCGCCGCATGATTGCCTCGAGCTGCATTATGCCGGCGACACCAAGCTGTACCTGCCGGTCGAGAATATCGACCTGTTGTCGCGCTACGGCTCGGAAGACTTGGAAGTCGAACTCGACCGCCTCGGCGGCACCGGATGGCAGACGCGCAAGGCGCGGATGAAGAACCGCATCCGCGAGATCGCCCATGAACTGATGAAAGTGGCGGCCGAGCGCAAGCTGCGTGAGGCTTCGAGGCTCACCGTACCCGAAGGCGCCTATGACGAATTCTGCGCCGGCTTCCCTTATGAGGAAACCGAGGATCAGCAGAATGCGATCGATGCGGCGATCGAGGACCTCGCTTCGGGTCGGCCGATGGACCGGCTGGTTTGCGGCGATGTCGGCTTCGGCAAGACCGAAGTGGCGCTGCGCGCGGCCTTTGTCGCGGCGATGAACGGCAAGCAGGTTGCGGTCGTCGTGCCGACGACATTGCTGGCGCGCCAGCACTTCAAGACGTTCACTGAACGCTTCCGCGGCTTCCCGATCAAGATCGGTCAGGCCTCCCGCCTGGTGAGCGCCGCGGATATGACGCAGACCCGCAAGGCGCTCGCCGATGGCACGCTCGACATTGTGGTCGGCACCCATGCGCTGCTGGGCAAGAACGTGAAATTCAAGGACCTGGCGCTGGTCATCGTCGACGAGGAGCAGCATTTCGGCGTTGCGCACAAGGAGAAGCTGAAGACGCTGCGCGCTGAAGTGCACATGCTGACGCTGACCGCGACGCCGATCCCACGTACCTTGCAACTTGCGCTGACCGGCGTGCGCGATCTGTCGCTGATCGCATCGCCTCCGGTCGATCGTCTTGCGGTTCGTACCTTCGTTTCGCCATTCGATCCACTCGGGGTGCGCGAGGCGATCCTGCGCGAACGCTATCGCGGCGGCCAGTCCTTCTACGTCTGCCCACGCATCGAGGATCTGGCCGGTGCGAAGGAATTCTTCGACAAGGCGGTGCCTGAGGTGAAGGTCGCGGTCGCGCATGGCCAGATGCCGCCGACCATGCTGGAAGACATCATGTCGGCTTTCTATGACGGCAAGTTCGACGTGCTGATCTCGACCACCATTGTCGAATCCGGTCTCGACATTCCGACCGCCAATACGCTGATCGTGCATCGGGCCGACCGGTTTGGTCTTGCGCAGATGTATCAGTTGCGCGGCCGTGTCGGACGCTCGAAGATCCGCGCTTATGCATTGTTCACGCTGCCGGCCGAGAAGCGCATCACCGCGCAGGCGGAGCGGCGGCTGAAGGTGCTGCAATCGCTCGACACGCTGGGTGCGGGCTTTCAGCTCGCCTCGCACGATCTCGACATCCGTGGTGCCGGCAATCTGCTCGGCGAGGAGCAATCGGGTCACATCAAGGAAGTCGGTTTCGAGCTGTATCAGCAGATGCTGGAGGAGGCGGTCACGAGCCTCAAAGCCGGCATCACCGAGCCGGTGGCCGATCAGTGGTCGCCGCAGATCACCGTCGGTACACCGGTGCTCATCCCCGACGACTATGTCGCCGATCTGTCGGTGCGGCTTGGTCTCTATCGTCGTATCGCGACCGTTGAGAACGAGCAGGAGATCGAAAGCTTCGCGGCCGAGATGGTCGATCGCTTCGGTCCGCTGCCGGACGAGGTCAAGCATCTCATGCAGATCGTGGTGATCAAGCTCTTGTCGAAGCGCGCCAATGTCGAGCGCATCGACACCGGCCAGAAGGGTGCGGTTCTGCAATTCCGCGACAACAGCTTCGCCAATCCGGAAGGCTTGATGCGTTACATCGCGAGCCAGGCGCCGATCGCCAAGGTGCGGCCGGACCAGAAGGTCGTGTTCCTGGATGACTGGCCAAAGCCGGTGCAGCGTCTGCTCGGGACGACCAAAATCCTGCGCAACCTGGTGAAGATCGCGGAGAACCAGAAGGCGGCGTGAGGCGACTCGATTATTCATCCGTTCGTCCCCGCGAAAGCGGGGACCCAGCGCTTGAAGGTCTGGATTCCCGCTTGCGCGGGAATGAACGGAGTTTGTGGAGCGGCCGCGATTTAACCCGCCGCCTTCTGCGCCCTCTCGTTCGCTGCGCGCTGGATCACGGCGGCGAGTTGATCGGGGGCCTGTGCGCCCGACAGGGCAAAGGCGTTATCGACGATGAAGAACGGCACGCCCTGAATGCCCGCGGACTTGGCCGCCTCGACACGCTGCGACACGGCATCGAGGTCCTCGTTACCGTCCAGCTTCTTTGCGACGGCATCGGCATCGAGCCCGATATCGGCCGCCGCCTTCACCAGCACCGCCTTGTCGGAGAGGTCGGCGCCTTCGGAGAAATAAAGCTCCATCAGCCGCTGCTTCATCTCGGGGGCTTTGCCTTCGAGTGCAGCCCAGTGGATCAGGCGGTGGCTATCGGTCGTGTTGGGCTGGCGGCTCACCTTGTCGATGGCGTAGACGAGGCCGTCCTCGGCGGCAGCGGCTGAGACACGCTGGGCAATGTCCTTGTAGCGCTCAGGCGAGCCGAATTTCGTCGTCAGATATTGCTCGCGGGAAATGCCTTCCGCCGGAATCCAGTCATTCAGGAAGAAGGGGTGGTAGTGCACCTCGACCGGAATGTCGGGATTGAGGGCGATGGCCTGTTCAAGCCGGCGCTTGCCAATAAAGCACCATGGGCAGACGACATCGGAAACGACGTCGATACGAACGGGGGTCTTGGTGCTGGTCATGCGGACATCTCCTGTCCGCACCATGTAGGCCTGCCGCTATTCCGCCGCAACTGCCGGGATCGTCACGCGGGAGAGTAGGCTCGCCACCGTATCGGCCGGCTTGCGGCGGGTGAGGATGACGCGCGGTGTCGCCGGTGCGCGCGGGTTTTCCGGCAGCAGCATTGTGTGCTTGAGCACGTTGGTGAACCGGCGCGTCACCGCCTGGGCGCGGCGCATGTCGGTCTCGGCAAAGGCCAGGAGAATTGTTCCGTCATCGTCGCGGCAGCCAAAATCGGCGGTCCGCTTGAGCTTGCCGATCATGCGCGCGGCATCATTGATCGCGCGATTGTCGAAACTGGCGTCGAAGGTGAAGCGGGCAAGCGACAGTCCTGATGAGTGCTGGTCTGCATCGCGTATGACGCGATCGAGTTCGGCGATGAAGGCCGCCTGATGAAGGAGGCCTGTCGCCGGATCGACAACGCCGTCCTGATCGAAATTTTGCAGCGTCCGGCGCAGTCTCCGTTCGAAGGCATGCAGACGGACGAGCGGCAAGATCTTGGTGACGAGGCTCCGTGGATCGTCGGCGAAAACCAGATGCGGCAATTCACGTTCGTCGATCGACAATTGATGGCCGATGACGCCGATTGGCAGATCGCGAAAGCGCGAGTCTTCGGCCACGATGGTCAGAATGGCTTCGACGCTTTGCGGGCGGAAGCCATCGCCGATCACGAGGCCGTCGGCATCGCGCGTCTTCAGAAAGCGGGCTGCGGCTTCGATGGTGAGGACGCCGATCAGACCGGTATGTTCACCGATGCCGACCGAAAGCTCCGGATAGGTGCGCCCGCGCCCGGCAAGGATAACCGTGGCATCTTCAATGGGATCGCTGGTCGACGTCGTCGGTACGGTCTTTCCAGCGGCCTGAGCCGCTTCGGCCCGGCGCAACACGCTTGCATGCAGCGTGCGAACGCGCAGCACCGAGGCAACGCGCGCGGTCACAGCCGCGGGTGTCGCTTCCCGTCCGATCATCAGGGCTTCACGATATGAAAGTGTATCTTCGGGACCCGCACAGGCGACAACGGGAACAATCGGGCTCTTGCGGGTGATGTCGCGCGACAGGCATTCGGCGAGCGCGGGATCGGTGGCGGCGCGGCTATCGGCGAGAATGATGGCGGTTGGATCGGCTGCAGCAATCGCCGCGGCTGCATCTTCACAGGACGCTTCAATGACAGGGAAGGCGCCAGCGATCGATATCGCCTCGAGCAGCTTGGAGGACCTTTTCTCCGCCACGACAACGATTGGTCCCTGCAGCGACATCAACGCTCATCCCGTATTTCAATCACACGGAATGGATAGCGCTTCGCGATTTAACACGCCGTCAACGCGACTTCGGAAACTCCCTTAACGTCAGGACGGTAAACGATCGTGAAATGCGTGGCTGATCAGCGGGTTCGATCCGCTCTCTTCAAGTTTTGCGCGCACGACCTCAGAATTTGTTGCATGTCCTGCGAGCCGATAGCCCGTTAGTGCATGAGGAAAGGCGGCGATGACGCCATTGTCGTCGATATCACGCACGTGCAACTGGAGGTCGTGCATCGCAAAGCGGTAACCGCCGACATTAACGAGGCCGACCGGTGAGGCTGTGATGACGAGCGTTTCGTCGTTTGGCGTCAGACGGCAGGAATAACCGGTATCGACGAGATCAGCCCCGGTGTCGGGTGCTTCCGTTGGTTCTGGATCATAAAGGCGAAGCGGGGATGCCGCGAGGAGGCCACCGAGGCCGAGCGTTCCTGTCACCGTTTGTGCAACCCTGCCGAGTGTTATGTCGTGTCCATTCTCGGCGACAACGATATTGCCAGTCGGCCACGGTGCAGCGCGTCCATTCGCCGCCCGCACTGACGCCAAAAGCCCTGCTTCTCCAAACGCAGCTACATCGACGAGATTTGGCGCATCGGCCGGCCATTGTGATGACGCGGCAACACGATCCGGCGAACGCCAGAGCGCGATAATGCTTTTGAGCGAGCGCGTTGTGTCGAGCGTTTCAGATTGCGTCAGTGGCAACAGAAGCGCGTCGGGAACCACCAGGATGTTGCCGTCATGCTCTGCGATCTGCCTTGCGAGCGCATCGGGATCGAACGGATGATGCAGGATCAATGTGCCGGTGCAGAGGAGCCACGGCACGAAAGATGTCGCCAAGCCCGCGAATGATGTTGCCGGGATCGTCGAGACGATGGCGGCGCGAGGTTGGATCGTGGCGCGATGCTGCACCAGCACGCCGCCTGCCAGCAATTGCGCATGATCGCGCAGCACCGCAACGGGACCGTCCGCCGTCATGTCGAAAGTGATGGCGGCGGCGGGCGAAGACTCGCTGAGCGACACATCCAGCTCATGCGTGGATTCGATATCGGCGCTCAGGCAATCGTCGAATGGCACGATGCCATCAACACGGCCGCAGCCAAAGCCGCAGACCACCCGGATGGGGAACAGCTCGGCTGCGATACCCAGCGCGAGTTGCGCGTGATCCATGTCATCGACATGCCCATAGGTGATGATGGCTCGCGCACCGGCGCGCGACAATGCCGCGACGCAATCTGCCCGCCGCCACAACAGCGGCAGTGGGGCCGGCACCATGCCGGCACGGGTGATCGCCAGAAGCGTGAGGACGCTTTCAACGATGTTCGGCATCTGCAGGCCAACAACCGTTCCGGCCGGCAAGCCGATCTGGCGCAACCTTGTGGCAATCGCCTCAACCGCGCGATCGGCTTGCGCATAAGTCAAATGGCGCGGCGGTTGTCCGATGACGCGTTCCCGGTCAGGTGAATCGATGACGGCATCCGCGTCAGGCCTGCGGGCCGCATTGGCACGGAAGAGGGAATCGATGGTTGTTGCAGCGCTTCGTACACTGCGCCCCGCCATCGAAATCGGAGCGTGCATCATCGAGCTCCCGGGTTGTGCCACCACGCCTCCGGCAGATAGCCGAAGAGCGGCGTTGTCTTTGGATGTTCGATCCTGGTCCATCGGGCCACCCATTGATCGGGCAGGTGGAACAGGGGGACGACATAGAAGCCCGAAATCAGGATTCGGTCGAGGGCCCGGACCGCGGAAACGAAATGGTCTCTTTCGCGGGCCTGCAGCAGATGCGCGATCATCGCATCGATGGCGGGACTCTTCACACCCATGTAATTGCGTGTGCCGTCGATATCGGCGGCGGCGGAGCCCCAGTAGAAGCTTTGTTCATTGCCGGGCGACAGCGATTCATCCCAGCGATAGGGGATCATGTCGAAATCGTAGGTCAGGCGGCGCCGGTCGAACTGCACGGCATCGACAGTGCGGATCTGCACGGTGATGCCGGCGCGCTTGAGATCGCGCGCGAAAGCGAGAGCCAACCGCTCATGATCGCGGCTGGTGACGAGGATTTCGAATGTCAGCGCCTGGCCGGTATCGCGCTTGCGCAGAACAGTCCCGTCAAGTTCGTAACCGGCCTCTTCAAACAGCGTCAGTGCATTTTTGAGCACTTCGCGGTCGCGGCCGGACCCGTTGGTCTTGGGCGGCATGTAGCGGCCCTCAAGGACATCGTCACGGACGGCACCGGGATAGCTCTTCAGCCAGTCCCGTTCGCGCTCATCGGCCGGGCGGCCCAGGGACGACAATTCCGAGCCTTCGAAATAACTTCCGGTACGTTTCTGAAGGTTGAAAAAGAAGTTCTTGTTAATCCACTCGAAGTCGAACAGCATCGCGATTGCTTCGCGCACGCGAATATCGGCAAAGACCGGGCGCCGCGTGTTGAAGACAAGGGCATTCATGCCCTTCGGAAGGCCATCGTGGAACGCCTCCTTGACGTAACGGCCGGCGCGGTAGGCGGGCGTGTCATATCCGGTTTGCCAGCGGGTCGGATCGGTCTCCGCACGCATATCGTAGAGACCTTTTTTGAACGCCTCGAAATATGAATTGTCGTCGCGATAGAAATCGGCCTTGATCTCGTCGACATTCCACAGGCCGCGATTGATCGGCAGCTTCGCGCCCCAGTAATCGGGATTGCGGACCAGCGTGACGCTGCGGCCGGGATCGACAGTCTTGACGATATAGGGACCGCTGCCGATCGGCGGCGTGAATGTCGTGTCTTCAAACCGGTCGACGTCGATCGCATGTTTCGGTAGCACCGGCATCAGCCCGAGAATGAGCGGCAATTCGCGGTCTTCGCTGCCGGACAGATCGAAACGAACCGAATGCGGGCCAGTGATATCGACGCGCGACACTTTCGAATAATAGGTGCGGTAATTGGGACGGCCCTTGTCGCGCAGCAATTGCCACGAAAACACAACATCGTCTGGCGTCACGGGGTGACCGTCGGAGAAGCGGGCCTTCGGATTGAGGTTGAAGGTGATGAAACTGCGCTTGTCGTCGGTCTCGATGGTTTCGGCGACCAGACCGTAAAGCGTGAACGGTTCGTTGTAGCCACGCGCCATGAGGCCCTCGATCACATAGCCGCGGATTTGCGGGATCGAAAGGCCCTTCACGATCATCGGGTTAAGGCTGTCGAAAGTGCCGAGTACACCGTGGACAATACGTCCGCCTTTCGGCGCGTCGGGATTCACATACGGCATCGCGGAAAAATCGCGCGGCATCGCCGGAGCGCCATGCATGGCGATGGCGTGCTGCGGTTCGGCATTCGCAGCTTGGCATCCGATTGCGGATCCAAAGGCAATCATCCAGACAGCGAGCGCGCGCCATCGGCGCAGGCGGCTGCGTTCAAGATTCCGGCGGAGGACGTCCAACGCGATCACGATGCGGTCCGATTCGCAGATTACAAAAATTCTCACATAGTCCGGCCCGCCGCCAGCCGTTCACATGAGGTCCAAATAAGGTTCCGGCGCGGCGGCGGCCGGTCGCATGCCAGCATTTTTGGGCATCGTGCTTTATTGTGCTGGCGATTTCGGGTATCAGGCGGCACCCGGCGTCACGCTGTCGCCTCTTTTGGCATTGAGACAGCGGCAGGCGGCCTGTGGGCTCACCGCCGTTCAGCGGCGCTAACGAGGATATGTAGAGATATGACTTATCGGTTCGCGACCGCGCCGGCCCGGCCGGTGGCCCGGACGCTCGCAACGTTTGTCGCGGTCGCCGCGCTATCGGCTGCCGGTGTTGTTGGCGCCTTCGCGCAGCAGCCTGCAGCACCGAAGGCCGCCCCGAAGGCTCCGGCCCAGAAATCGGCTCCGGCCCAGAAGGGTGGCGCTCCCGCCCCGGCCGCAGCGCCCCAGGCGGGCGGCGAGCAGGCGATTCCGCCGCTGATTTACTCCAACTGGACCAAGATCTGCGGCAAGGGTCCGGAAGCGGGCGCCAAGCAGGTGTGCCAGACCGGCAAGGACGGCCGTCTCGAATCGGGCCAGCCTGTGGTCGCTGCCGTCATCATCGAGATGGATGGCGAAGCCAAGAAGGTCCTTCAGGTTACGTTGCCGCCAGGCGTCCTGTTGCCGCGCGGCACGCGCGTGGTCGTCGACCAGGACGAGCCCTCGGCTGTTGTGGGATCGTTCCTTGTCTGCGCCAATGGCGGCTGCATCGCCCAGCTCGAAGCCAATGCCGACATCATTGCCAAGCTGAAGAAGGGGCAGAATCTCTATGTGCAGGCCTACAACATGGCGCAGAACGTCATGACGCTGGCGCTGCCGCTCGGCGATTTCGCCAAGGCCTATGACGGTCCACCGACCGATCCGAAGGAACTGGAAGAAAAGAACAAGAAGCTGCAGGACGAATTGCAGAAGCGGGCGCTGGAAGCGCGCCAGAAGCTTGAGCAGCAGCAGGGCAAGACGCAATAGCTCTCAGCAAATGAATGCCAAAAAGGCGCGCTGTACAGCGCGCTTTTTTTATTTGATCCAGTTCGAAAGAATGCCTGGTCAGTTGACGACAAGATCGCGCGGGCGATAGGCGCCTTTCTTGTCCTTCACGAAAGTTTCGGCGACCTGCGGATGACGGATCGGTTCCGCCGAATCGTCGGCCAGCAGGTTCTGTTCGGAAACATAGGCCACGTATTCCGTCTCCTCGTTCTCGGCGAACAGGTGATAGAAGGGTTGATCCTTATCGGGCCTGACCTCGGCCGGGATCGCTTCCCACCATTCCTCGGTGTTGCTGAATGTCGGGTCGATGTCGAAAACCACACCCCGGAATGGGAAAATCCGGTGCTTCACCACTTGGCCGATACGAAATTTTGCGACGCGGGCGTCCAATGCTGATTTGATCATAACAAGGGGAACATAATGCAAAATCGGCTTTGTGCCAGTGGTTGTCGTGCCCGCAACTGTGCTCAGTCAGATAGGCCGGTGTCGATGAAATAGACGTTCATCTTGTCGGTGCCCTTGATCTCGAACTCTCCTCTCGGCATGCAGGGAATCGTGCTGCAGATCAGTTTGCAGGTTGGCTCCGAAACAGTGATTTTCATGGGTTCCGAAAGGCTCTGCATCCGGCTCGCCGTGTTTACGCCGTCGCCGAATACATCGTAGATGTATTTCCTGACCCCCACGACAGAGCCGACCACGCTTCCCGTATGGATGCCGACACGGCAGGTCCATTGGATATCGTGCTGCGCATTGCGGCGCTCCAGATAGCGCAGGATCTTGATCGCCGCGGTGGCGATATCGGTCGCATGGTCGGGATTGGCGCTCGGCATATTGGCGACAGCGAGATAGGCATCGCCGATGGTCTTGATGCGCTCGCAGGCGTGATGTTCGATGATCTGGTCGAATGTCGAGAAGATTTCGTTCAACTCGGAAATGAGCCGTTTGGGGTCTTTGGAGACCGGCATACGTGTAAAGCCGACAAAGTCCAGAAACATGACCGACACTTCGTCATAGAATGACGGAGTGGTCGTGCCGAATTCCTTGAATTCCTGAAGCACCTTGAACGGAAAGACATTCATCAGCAGCCGTTCGGTCCGTTCCTGCTCTTTCGCGATCTCGCGGTTCTTGCGTTCGATCAGGCCGGAATAGGATTGCAGCAGATATTCCTGCTCCTTCTGTGTCGAGATATTCTCGATTTCACTGACGATGAATGTCCCGTTCTCGAAGCTGCGCTCATTGGCTGACAGCCGGTAGGCGATCCGGCGGCCGGTCGCGGGCGCGATTTCTCCTGCGACCGAATAGCGTTTGCTGGACGCAACGCGCGCTTTCAGATCGTCGAGCGAGACAGCGGCAACGGCCGAAGGAAGGGACTGCCCGACAAGGCCACGACCGAACCACTTCTCGGCTTGCTCATTGGCGTACACGATGTTGGCTGATTGCGGCTCGCAAATCATGATGCCGATTGTCAGATCGCGCAGACAATCGAAGGCGGAAGAGGACCGGGTAATTGTCATCGCGGCACGATCAGCGGGCGCTTGGCTTCAAAAGCTTTTGCTATGGCATCGATATCCGCCGCCGGCAGTTTGGCATCGTTGAGCGCTTCTACGAATAGCGCGGCGATATGGTTGAACGCATCGTCCGTTACATTGATGGAGCGATGGGCGAGGCGGATCTGATCGTCGGTGAAACTGGCCGGGCCACCCAGCAGCGAACAGATGAACTTGGTCTGGTGATCGATCAGTTGCTGCATATCGACGTCGGCGAAATACGGCGCGGCGTCTTCGGATTCGAGCACCTTCCCATAGAAACTCAGGACGATTTTGGAAATGGTGCCGAAGCCCCCGATGGAATCGTACAATGATCGACGCATTACTCAATGCCTTCAGATAACGGAACCGACGCAGTCGCAAATACCATTGTGCCCGCAACGCCGCTATTCTTACAGAAAAGCCTTGTCAATTGATGAGCGAGCCCGGCCCTGGACTGGCCAGCATGGCTGAATGATAGCGGCTGCAGCCGTTCCCCCTAGAAACCATAGCGTGTGGCGAGGTCGGGGTCTTTGCCGGCGACCAGCCGGGCGAGGTCGACCACGACCTTGGCCTGTTTCCAGGTGGCGTCGTCCTGCATCTTGCCGTCGATCATCACAGCGCCGGTGCCGTCCGGCATGGCATCGAGAATTTTCTTTGCGAATGCGACCTCGTCGGGATCGGGCGAATAAACCCGCTTGGCGATGGCAACCTGTGTCGGATGCAGCGACCAGGCGCCGGCGCATCCCATCAGGAACGCATTGCGGAATTGCACCTCGCAACCTTCGGGATCGGAGAAATCCCCGAACGGGCCATAGAACGGCTTGATGCCGGCAGCCGCACAGGCGTCGACCATTTTGCCGAGCGTGTAATGCCACAGATCCTGCTGGTAGGCCGCGCGCGCGCCGCCATCGGCTTTCGCATCGGCCAGCACCTTGTATTCCGGATGTCCGCCGCCGACACGGGTCGTCTTCATCGCACGCGATGCGGCGAGGTCGGCCGGTCCGAGGCTGATGCCCTGCATGCGCGGTGACGATGCGGCAATCTGCTCGACATTCATCACCCCTTCCGCCGTTTCAAGGATCGCGTGAATGAGGATCGGCTTCTTCACCTGATGCTTCGCTTCGAGCTGTGCCAGGAGCTGATCGAGATAGTGGATGTCCCAGACGCCATCGACCTTGGGCAGCATGATCACATCGAGCTTGTTGCCGATGGCGGCGACGAGTTCGGTGATGTCGTCCAGCACCCAGGGCGAATTGAGCGCATTGATGCGCGTCCACAATCCGGTCGTGCCGAAATCTGTTGCCTTGGCCATGGCGATGAAGCCGTCGCGCGCCGCCTTCTTGGCGTCGGCCGGAATCGCGTCCTCGAGATTGCCGAGCACGACATCGACCTCGCGGGCGAGCTGCGGCACCTTGGCGGTGACTTTCTCGATATGCGGTGGCACGAAATGGATCATGCGCTCAAGCCGCACCGGCAATTCGCGCGTGGGAGCAGGGGCGCCGGCTGCGAGTGGCTTGAAGAAATTGCGAGGCAGCTTCATGGACAGACAGGCTCCGATTTGGGCTCCGGAACGTCGCGGATGGTATGCGCGGTTCGCCGTAGAACAGGTGGCCCCAATATGATCTAGAACACCGCGACCCGCCAAGCCGCTCTTTCGAGCAGCCTTTCCCGTCTCAAACCTATTCTTCGATGATCGAAGTCCTCAACCTGGCGCTGCCGTATTTCGGCTTGATCCTGCTTGGCTATGCCTGCGGGCGGATCAAGCAGATCCCGGATACCGGGCTAGCCTGGATGAATTTCTTCATCGTCTATGTCGCGCTGCCCTGCCTGTTTTACCGGATCGTGGCCAAGACTCCGCTGGAACAATTGGCCAATGTCTCGTTCGTGCTAGGCACGACCTTGTCCACGCTCATCGCCTTCACGCTGGCCCTTGCCATCGCCTTGATCGGCCGGCGGACCATGCCGCAGGCGACCATCGCGGGCCTTGCCGGCGGCTATGGCAATATCGGTTACATGGGTCCGGGGCTGGCGCTATCGACGCTCGGCACTGAATCGGCCGCGCCTGTGGCGCTGATCTTCTGCTTCGACAGCATCCTGTTATTTTCGCTGGTGCCGCTCTTGATGGCGATCGGCGGCAGCGACCGGCGTGGCTTCTGGCGATCGGCCCTGCATATCATCCGCAGCATCGTGCTGCATCCCTTCATCATCGCGACGGTGCTCGGCGTGGCCTCGGCTGCCGTGCATTTCGAGCCGCCGGTGGCGCTCGACCGGTTGATGCAGTTTCTGCAAAATGCGTCCGCGCCCTGTGCTTTGTTTGTGCTCGGTGTCACCGTGGCGCTGCGGCCGTTCCCGAAGCTGCACTGGGATGTTCCGGCCATCGTCCCGATCAAACTGATCCTGCATCCGTTGATCGTGTTTTTTGTGCTCGGCTGGTTCGGACCTTTCAGCGCGTCGTGGACCTATGCCGCTGTGCTGATGGCGGCATTGCCGCCGGCGCTCAACGTCTTCATTCTGGCGCGGCAGTATGATGTTTGGGTCGAGGAGGCGTCGGGTTCGGTGCTGATCGGCACGCTGGTATCGGTGGTGACGCTCACCGGCATGATGTGGATGATCAAGGCCGGTGTGCTTCCGGCGACCCCGTTCTAACCTCGCTCACGTTCGGCCTGTCGGGACGAAAAGGCGCCATTATGCAACCCTTGTCCGGCATCAAGGTGCTCGACCTCACGAACCTGCTGCCGGGACCGCTCGCGACCCTCATGCTCGCGGAAGCTGGAGCGGAGGTGTTGAAGATCGAACGGCCCGGTGGCGACGACATGCGCGGCTATCAGCCGGAATGGAATGGCACCGGAGCGGCCTTTGGCCTTCTTAACCGGGGCAAGAAGTCATTCATCCTCGATCTGAAGTCGGAGAAGGGTGCGGATCGTCTTCGCTTGCTGCTTCAGGATGTTGACGTATTGGTTGAGCAATTCCGCCCAGGCATTATGGACAAGCTCGGCTTCGGATATGCCGCCGTGCGCGAAGTGAATCCGCACCTGATTTATTGCTCGATTACCGGATACGGCCAATCCGGCCACCGTGCGCAGGAGGCCGGGCACGATCTCAATTATATCGGCCATACCGGGCTGCTGGCGCTGCAACCTGGCCCCACGGACCGCCCAGTGGTGCCGCCGGCACTGATCGCCGATATCGGTGGCGGCACCTTTCCGGCGGTGATCAACATCCTGCTGGCGCTCCGACAGCGCGACCTGACGGGGCAGGGGTGCCATCTCGATATCGCGATGACGGATGCGATGTTCACCTTCGCCTGGCATGCGTTGGCGCGCCGCTTTGCTACGGAGCGGTGTCCGGCGCCGGGTGAAAGCGAATTGTGCGGCGGCTCGCCGCGCTATCAGCTTTATCCGGCAAAGGACGGTGGCCTCATTGCCTGCGCCGCCCTGGAGGATCATTTCTGGAGGCGTTTTGCTTCCGTCATCGGTCTCGATCCAACACTCACCGATGACCGCCGCGATCCCGCTGCAACAATGGCGGCGGTGGCCGCATTGATCGCCACGCGGAGCGCCGCCGAGTGGGAGCCTGTTTTCGCCAAGGCCGATTGCTGCCTGACCATCGTGCGCTCGCTCGACGATGCGTTGAGCGATCCGCACTTCATCCAACGAGGATTGTTCAGCCGGCGTCTCCGTGGCCTCGACGGCGGTACGATGCCGGCCCTTCCGCTGCCCATCGCTCCGCAATTCCGCGGTCCGGCGGACGATGAAAAGCCGGTGCCGCCGCTTTCCCAGGCAGAAACCGGGTGGTGATGCGGACTCCAGCCGGCAAGAACCGGATACGGAGGCTAAGTGGAGGCAGCAAGATGAAGACGGAAAACCAGACACATCGCGCGTTCGACCTGCGCAGCGAAATTCGAAATCCATTTGGCGTCCTGGATGTTCCAGGCCCGAACGATCAAGAGGTCATGGAGTTTGCGCGCGGCGCGAAACTGTCGGGATCGGATGACGATGACAATGCCAAGGTCTGGTGCGCCGATGCCGAGCGCGATCCGGACGGGATTGAAGGACACTGGTCCAGCCGATGGAATGGCGGCGCGGACCCGACCATTCCGGGCGACGCCGCAAACAAGTGGAAACAGGGGCAAGCCGAGGTCAGGGTCGCGGGCGAGCGTTTGTTTGTTTTGTTCGATTGGGATCACGGCCGTCGCAGAGGCCTCATTGAAGCTCGGCGCGAAGGTGAAGAAAAGCTGATCGGCAAATATATCAATCTGACCGACCCGAAAATAACACGGCCCTGGATCGGATTGATCGTCAGCGAAAAGAGAATAGACGGGCGCTTTGCTGGGGGGCGTCTCGATTTCCGTCGATAAAAACTGTTCTGATCAGCGCAACGCTTCACCGCGCATCAGCCGGGGCTGCGAACCGCGCGGCATCACGCCCTCGCGCATCACGGCACGGCGCAACGGGCCAACGGTGTTCAACACGTGCATGCCGAGCCCGCGCAGCCCCTGGATCGGCAGGAAACCGGAGAGCAGCGAACGGTTGAGAAGATCGACCGCCAGCGTCCGGCTCATCACGTCGGCGCGGCGCATGTTCTCATAGCGGCTGAGCGCGTCCGGCGCGCCGGGATCGTCGCGATGGTCGGCGGCGACTTCGGCAATGGCCGCGGCATCGCGCAGGCCGAGATTGAGCCCCTGCGCGCCGATCGGGGGAATGCGGTGCGCAGCTTCGCCGATCAACGCGATCCGGTGCGCGGCAGCGAGGCTGGCGGACTCAATGGCGAGCGGGAAAATGCCGTAGCCGGGCTCCGTCTTCACCTTGCCGAGGATCGAATGCGAGCGGCGTTCAAGCTCGCAATCGAGCGTCTCGCCAGACAATGTCTGCAGGTGGTGCGCATCTTTCTCCGTCACCACGCAGACAATGCTGGAGCGGTTGCCCGGCAACGGCACGGTGGTGAAGGGCCCGGCTTCGGTGTGGAATTCGGTCGAGATGTCGTGGTGCGGACGGCTATGCGCAATGTTGAAGGTTAGCGCAATTTGCGGATAGCGCTGAGCATGCATCTCGATGCCGGCTGTGGCCCGGCAGATCGAATGGCGGCCATCGGCGCCAACGACCAGCCGGGCGTCGATTTCGGTTCCGCGAGCGGTGCGGATATGCGCAAGATCATCGCTGGCGCTGACCATGGCGGCTTCATCTTCGATCACGCGCAAATTCAGCCGATGCGCGGCGGCGGTTTCGAGCGCCGCGATCAGATGCCGGTTCTCGATGTTATAGGCGAAGGCCTCAAGACCGATTTCGTCCGCCTCAAACCGCGCCTCCGGCGCACGCCACAGCCGCCCGGTATCGTCGACGATGCGCAGGGTGCGAAGCGGCGCGGCCTTGTCGCGGCAGGCCTCCCAGACGACGAGTGTTTCAAGCGCTGCGATGGAACTGGCGAGCAGGGCCGTGGTGCGATTGTCGGATGGTGCAGGAGGGGCCACCAGCACCGTATCGAGGCCCGCCGACGCGAGAGCCAAGGCCGCCGTGAGCCCCGACGGCCCGCCGCCGACGACCGCGACATCTGCCGTTAATGATCCTGCATTCATCCTTCATGCGCCTTTCCAGCGACTACTTAGCGCCGTGATACCTCTCTGGCGAGAGGTGGAATTTCATGATCAGTCCGGCTCGTTTATGCTGGGCCGATCCGGGACCCTCCATTCCATGCATGATGCCAACGACAGCGCGAACCGGCCGATCGATCGGGTAGCGCCGATGCGTCCTTTTCTCGTTCACATCTTTACCGCCTGTGGCGCCGGCTGCGCCCTGCTGGCGCTGCTGGCCGCGGCGCGCGCCGACTGGGTGACGATGTTCGTGTGGCTGGCGATCGCGCTGTTGATCGATGGCGTCGATGGGACCTTGGCACGGCACTTTCGGGTTGCGGAAAGGCTGCCGCGCTGGTCCGGCAATGCGCTCGACCTCGTGGTCGATTTCACCACTTATGTGTTCGTGCCGGCCTTTGCGTTCGCGACCGGCGGATTGCTGCCATCGCCTGTCGCCGTTCCGCTGGCCATCGCCATCGTCGTGACCAGCGCGCTTTATTTCGCCGATCAGCAGATGAAGACGGCCGACAATTACTTCCGCGGCTTTCCCGCCCTGTGGAACGCTGCCGCCTTTCATCTGTTTATCTTGAAGCTGCCGGATTGGGTGGCAGCCGCCATTGTGGCAACTCTCGTCTGTCTCACCTTCATGCCGCTGCGGGTTCTTCATCCTTTTCGCGTTACTCAGCTTCGCGTGGTCAATCTCGCGGTGATGGCCTTGTGGTGTGTACTTGGCGCCTATGCTCTTGTGGCCGCGCTCGATCCCGGAACGATTATCGCATGGTCTTTGGCCGCGCTGGCGGTGTATTTCCTGACGATCGGGTTGGCGACGGCGGATGACTGAACGGAATACTGGACAAAGATGCTTCACTTGTTGACCGATCCACATGCCTGGCTTGCGCTGGTGACCCTCTCGGTGCTCGAGATCGTGCTCGGCATCGACAACATCGTCTTTATCTCCGTTTTGATTTCGCGGTTGCCGAAGCGGCAGGCCAAGCTCGCGCGACAGATCGGGCTCGGCCTTGCCTTCATCTTTCGCGTCGCGCTGCTGCTGACATTGACCTGGATCATGCGGCTCACCGCGCCGGTCTTTGCGATCCTCGGCAACGAGTTTTCCTGGCGCGACCTGATCCTGATCGCCGGCGGCTTGTTCCTGCTCGCCAAGGGCACAAGCGAAATCCACGCAGAGGTCGAGGCCGAATACGAAGAGGAGCAATCCAGCGGTGGTAGCAATGGTTTTGGCTGGGTCATAGCGCAACTGGTTGCGATCGACCTCGTCTTCTCGCTCGACTCCATCATCACCGCGATCGGCCTTGCGCAGGATGTCGAAATCATGATCGCAGCGGTGATGATCGCGATGCTGGTGATGTATTTCGCCGCCGTGCCGGTCTCGGCCTTCATCCAGAAATATCCGACCACCAAGATGCTGGCGCTGTCGTTCCTCTTGCTGATCGGCGTCGCGCTGGTGGCCGACGGTCTCGGTTTCCACATTCCGCGCGGCTATATTTACTTCGCAATGGCCTTTGCGGGTGCGGTCGAGGTGTTTAACGTGCTCGCGCTTCGCAACCGGCGTAAACGACCAAAAACACTGACCCGGAAGTAACAAATGACCGACAGACAGATTGTTCTCATCACCGGCGGTGGCCGGGGCATCGGCGCCGCAACCGCACGGCTTGCCGCGCAATGCGGCTACGATGTCGCCATCAACTACAAGAGCAATGCGGATGCGGCGGCAAACGTCGTCAAGGATGTCGAAGGCAGCGGTGGCCGCGCGATCGCGGTCCAGGGCGACATGGCGCAGGAGGCCGATGTCGAGCGCCTGTTCAAGGAGGTCGATGCGTTCGGGCCGCTGCGCCATCTCGTTTATAACAGCGGTGTCACCGGCAAGAATTCGCGTTTCGAAGCGGTGTCGACGCAGACGCTGCGCGAGAATGTCGATGTCAATGTCATGGGTGCATTCTTTACGGCCCGTGCGGCGATCCCGCGGATCTCCACAAAGCATGGTGGCCGCGGCGGTTCGATCGTGTTTTTGTCATCGGTGCAATCGCGGCTCGGTGCGGCCGGAGAGTATGCCTGGTATGCGGCGACCAAGGGGGCAGTGGATTCGCTGACCATTGGGCTGTCGCGCGAACTGGCGGGCGAGGGCATCCGTGTCAATGCGGTCTCACCCGGTCCGATCGATACGGAGATCCATGAACCTGGCCGGAAGGAGCGTGTCTCCCCGATGCTTCCGACCGGACGGTTCGGCACGCCACAGGAGGTGGCGGAGGCGATATTGTTCCTGATCTCGGACAAGGCCAGCTACACCAGCGGTACGATCCTGACCGTATCGGGCGCGCGGTAGAACGATTTTGTTGTCATTCCGGCAGGCGTAAGCCTGTGGGCCCGGAATCCAGCCACGGACTGGATTCCGGATAGCCGCTCCGCGGCTTCCGGAATGACGCTTGATGGATATGTCGCGTCTCCGCTTGCGTCGGCCTTTTCGGCCCCTATGATCCGCCCCGATTTGAGCGTGCCGGGAGCGCACGCGCTGATGGGAGAACGATGATGGTTGCAGCGGTCCGGGTACATAAACATGGCGGTCCCGAGGTGCTGACATTCGAGGATATCGAAGTCGCGGCGCCCGGGCAGGGACAGATCCGGATCAAGCAATATGCCTGCGGGGTGAACTTCATCGACACCTATTTCCGCATCGGCATGTATCCGTCACCGGTCGGCCTGCCGTTCGTGTCGGGCAATGAGGGCGCGGGCGAAGTCGTTGCGGTCGGTCCTGGCGTCACCGATATCAAGGTCGGCGATCGGGTGGCTTATGTCACCGCTCTGGGTGGTTACGCCGAGGAGCGGCTGCTGCCGGCCGATCGTGCGGTGAAAATCCCAGACAACATTTCCTACGAACAGGCTGCCGGCATGATGCTGAAAGGCATGACCGCGCAATATCTCGTCAATCGCACCTACAAGGTCACCAAGGGCTCGACGGTGCTGATGCATGCCGCAGCCGGCGGCGTCGGCCAGATCCTGTGCCAGTGGGCGAACCACCTTGGTGCCACCGTGATCGGCACCGTCGGATCGAAAGAGAAAGGCGAGATCGCCAAGGCCAATGGTTGTCGCCACGTGATCTATTATCGCGATGAGGATTTCCCGACGCGGGTGAAGGAGATCACCGACGGCAAGCTGTGCGACGTCGTCTATGACGGCATTGGCAAGACCACCTTCCCGGCATCGCTGGACTGCATTCGCCCGCTCGGCATGTTCGCGAGCTTCGGCTCGGCCTCCGGTCAGATCGACGCCTTCAACATCAATATCCTGCAGACCAAGGGCTCGCTCTTTGCGACCCGGCCGACGCTGAACAATTATGTTGCCAAGCGCGAGGATCTGCTTGCCACCGCCAACGACCTGTTCAATGTCATTGCCAGCGGCGCGGTGAAAATCCCGATCAACCAGAAATACGCCCTGAAGGATGCGCAGCAGGCGCACCGGGATCTCGAAAGCCGCGAGACCACGGGATCGTCGATCCTGGTTCCGTAAGCTTTACGGCACATGGCTTGCTAGTATTCCGAAATGTCTATTCGGCCTCATCCTGAGGAGGCTGCGAAGCAGCCGTCTGGAAGGGTGGGCCCGGCCTTGTCCTTCGAGACGCGCCCTTGCAGGGTGCTCCTCAGGATGAGGCCGGATAAATAGTCGGAATTGTACGATAGAGCGACTTATGGACGTTTTCATCGGAGAATGGGGCAATCTCCTCTTACGCTGGGCCCACATGATCGTGGGGATCGGCTGGATCGGCACGTCCTTCTATTTCATCGCCCTCGATTATTCGCTGAACCAGCAGGAGCGCAAAAGCCCCGGCGTGTTCGGCACGGCCTGGCAAGTGCATGGCGGTGGCTTCTATCACGTCGAGAAGTTCACCGTCGCGCCACCGAACCTGCCGCCACATCTGCACTGGTTCAAGTGGGAGGCCTATCTCACCTGGGTCACCGGTTTCGGCCTCCTCATCATCCAGTATTATTTTCATGCCAGCGCCTATCTGATCGATCCAGCAGTGATGCCGCTTGAGCCATGGCAGGCGATCGCGATCTCGATCGCGTCGCTGCTAGTCGGCTGGTTCATCTATGATGGTCTGTGCCGCTTCTTCGGCGACCGTACTGTGCCGCTTGCGGCCTCTGTGTTTCTTTTGATCCTGCTGGCGGCGGTGCTTTACACCAAGGTGTTTTCCGGACGCGGTTCTTTCATCCATGTCGGCGCCTTCATCGGCACCATCATGGCTTTCAACGTGTTTGTGACGATCATTCCTGGCCAGCGCATCATGGTCGGGCAGTTGCTGCGCGGCGAAGAACCTGAGGCGAAATACGGCAAGGTTGCCAAGCAGCGCTCGCTGCACAACAACTATCTGACGCTGCCTGTGCTGCTGATGATGGTGTCGCCGCATTATCCGTTCCTGTCGGCGCATCCGCATGCCTGGATGGTGGTGGCGCTGATCCTGATCGTCGGCGGATTATTCCGGCACATCCTGAACCGCATCGACATCGGCGAGCCATGGGAGAAATACGGCTGGGCGGCGCCAATGGCTGCATTCGCATTGATCTGCGCCATCTTCGTTACCGCACCGCGCCAGATGGCGGATACCGGTCCTGTGATTTCCGATTCCGAGGTGCTGGCGATGACGGCCAAGCACTGCACCATGTGCCATGCGCGGCGGCCGACACATGAAAGCTTCAAGGAGCCGCCGAAGAACGTGACGCTGGAAACGCTGGCCGATCTCAAGCGTTACTCTCAGCTCATTATGATCCAGACCGTTCGCAATAAGGCCATGCCGCTCGGTAACCAGACGCACATGACCGATGAGGAGCGCGAACAGCTTGGCCGCTGGCTGCGTGCGCATTGACGATGACGAAAGCAGCCGACATTGGTGCTGATGTTGTGCGGCTCGGCCGGCGAGCCGAGGCGATGTTGTCGGAACTCGGCGCGATCTCGTCCGATCCCAATCGCCTCGTCCGTCTGTTCCTGACGCCCGAACATCGCCGCGCTGCCGATCTCGTTGCGTCATGGATGCGCGACGCTGGCATGACGGTGACCGAGGATGCGCTCGGCACGGTACGCGGTCACTGGCGACCCGAACTGAAGAAGCGATTCCTGACCGGCTCGCACATCGACACGGTCATCGATGCCGGCAAATACGATGGGCCGCTTGGTGTCGTTGCCGGCATTCTGGCGATCGAGGAAATCGCAGCGCGCGGCCTCGACCTGCCATTCGGGATCGATGTGCTGGCCTTCGGCGACGAGGAGGGTTCGCGTTTTCGCTCGACGCTGTCGTCGTCGCTGGCCTGTGTCGGCAAGTTCGATCGCGCGACCTTGTCCGACCATGATCGCAATGGGGTGACGCTTGCGGATGCGATTGTTGCCTATGGCAAGCGTATCGATGAGATAACGGCCGCCGCTTACGATCCGGCCAACGTCGCAGGATTTCTTGAGGTGCATATCGAGCAGGGACCTGTGCTGGAGGCGGAGAATCTGCCGCTGGGTGTCGTGACCGGCATCATCGGGCAGACCCGTATGCGTGTGGTCGTTCTGGGCGCTGCAGGCCACGCCGGGACGGTGCCGATGCGCATGCGCCATGACGCACTGACGGGTGCATCCGAACTCATGCTTGCGATCGAGCGGACCGCATTGGACAACGAAGCCGACGGCATGGTGGCAACAGTCGGTCGCATCGAAGCATCGCCCGGCGCAACCAATGTTATTCCAGGCCGTGTTGGTTTCTCGCTCGAATTTCGCTCCGTCAACGATGCGAAACGCAAGGCTGCGATCGAGCAGGTGAAGGCCGATGCACAACGCATGGCGCTGCGTCGCAAGTTGGAAGTCGCGTTCGAGTCGTTTTATGAGACGGAGACCACCGCTTGCACGCCGGTCATGCAGGACATGCTGGAGAACGTGATCACGACCTTTGGCCACAAGCCGATGCGCATTCCGTCCGGTGCGGGTCATGATGCGCAGGTGATGGCAGGCTTTTGCCCAACCGCCATGATGTTCGTGCGTTGCCGCGGCGGCATCAGTCACAATCCGGCGGAGTTCGCGAGCGAGAGCGATATGGGGCTTGCGGTTATTGCGCTGACGGATTTTGTGGAGGCCTACGCGTCAACGGAAAGATCCTGAACTTCGGTCAGGCCACGTTCGTTGACCCTCCCGGCGCCAACAAAAGCGCGGTGTCCACGCGGTTACGGCCATTTCGTTTCGCCTTGTAAAGCGCGGTATCAGCCGCAAGCAACAAACCCTCCGGCATTCGGATCGTGCCACCATTCCGTGCAAGCGCCGTCGCGACTCCGATGCTCGCTGTTACTTTGCCGCGTCCCGTTTGGCTTTTGAGGTGCGGAATTTTCATGTTCGCGACCGCCTGACGAATGCGCCCGGCAATCTCCACCGCGCCTGATGCGTCGACATCGGGAAGGATGACAGCAAATTCCTCACCACCATATCGCGCAAGAATGTCGGTTGGACGTTTAAGACCACTGCGTATCGCAGCCGCCACGACTCGCAGGCAATCGTCCCCAGCCTGATGTCCGTAAGTGTCGTTGAAGTCCTTGAAATGGTCGATATCGAGCAACAGGAGCGACATCTGCCCGCTCGTTCGGACAGTGTGCTCCCATTCCCGCGCGAGAGATTCGTCAAAGGCACGACGATTCAAGACACCCGTCAGTCCATCGGTCATGGCCAGGGCGGCCATTTGATCTTCGAACTGCTTGCGGTCATCGATGTCACGCATGGTGACGATCAGTCGGTTCATCTGGCCGGTTTTCCTGTCCCGGACGACCCGTGCTCTCGCTTCGACCCAGAGCAGCCGGTCGTCTTTGGCGCGGACCTGCATGACGAGTTTTCCCTCGTCCTGTTTGCCGTCAGCAAACGCGGCCATGTCCTCTTCGATCGCGGCGATATATTGGGGCAGAATAAAGACTTCCGGACCGCGCCCAATCAATTCCTCGGGCAACCACCCCAGAAGGCGGGTGCAGGACGGCGAAACATATGCAGCTCGTTTGTCCGGGCCTAAATCAATGATGATATCGGAGCTGTTTTCGGCAATCGTGCGGAAATCTGGCTCCGGTCTGGACATCACATTGTCCGACTCCTTGCCCGGAAAGAGTCTTTGAAAGAGGGTGCGGAATAGCTGCATCCTTAACATCCATCCAACACGCGCGATGCCGCGCAAGAGTCAAGAAAGCTTGGATGGGCGCGGTGTAGAATGGGGATGCTAAGAAGTGCGAACTCAACAGCTTCTGAAAAGCTTAAAATCCAATCACAGTTCCAAATAAATCATACTCGTCGGCACGCTCGATCTTTACATTGGCGAATTCGCCGACGCGCAGCGGGCGGCGGCTGACGACATGCACGGTGCCGTCAATCTCCGGCGCGTCGGCCTTGCTGCGGCCTTTGCCACCTGTTGGCGTCAACTCGTCGATCAGCACCTGTTGGCGCGTGCCGACCTTCTTCTTCTGTCGCCGGGCCGAGATTTTCTGCTGCTTCTGCATGAAGCGGTTCCAGCGGTCTTCTTTCACCTCTTGCGGGACGGCGCCGTCGAGATCGTTGGCCGGTGCGCCTTCCACCGGCTCGAATTTGAAACAGCCGACGCGATCGAGTTCGGCTTCATCCAGCCAGTCGAGCAGGAACTCGAAATCGGCATCCGTTTCGCCGGGGAAGCCGACAATGAAGGTCGATCGCAAGGTGAGGCTCGGGCAGATCTCGCGCCATTGTTTGATGCGGTCGAGTGTCTTCTGCTGCGCGCCGGGCCGTTTCATGCGCTTGAGCACATCCGGGCTCGCATGCTGGAATGGAATGTCGAGATAGGGCAGTACTCCACCA
Source organism: Pseudorhodoplanes sinuspersici (assembly GCF_002119765.1). Lineage (NCBI taxonomy): Bacteria > Pseudomonadati > Pseudomonadota > Alphaproteobacteria > Hyphomicrobiales > Pseudorhodoplanes > Pseudorhodoplanes sinuspersici. Next base: position 4,825,489 of record NZ_CP021112.1, on the reverse strand, counting down.
GTCTTTTGGCCTTCCGCCATCAGCGGGATGACGTCATCAACATGCGGGTAGGGGTAGACATAATGCAGGCGCACCCAGACGCCGAATTCGCCGAGTTCGCGCGCGAGCGAAATGAACTTGGTCTGGACCTCGCGATCCTTCCACTGGCTCGCCGCATATTTCACGTCGACGCCGTAGGCCGACGTGTCCTGCGAGATCACCAGCAACTCCTTCACGCCCGCCGCGACCAGTTTCTCAGCTTCGCGCAGCACATCGGCGGCGGGACGCGAAACGAGATCGCCGCGCAGCTTCGGGATGATGCAGAAGGAACAGCGGTTGTTACAGCCTTCGGAAATCTTCAGATACGCATAGTGGCGCGGCGTGAGCTTCAGCCCCTGCGGTGGCACGAGATCGACGAAAGGCTCATGCATCGGCGGCAGAGCGCGATGCACCGCGTCCATCACGCTTTCATATTGCTGCGGGCCGGTGACCGCGAGCACCTTCGGAAATTGCGAGGTGATCTTCTCGGGTTCGGCACCCATGCAGCCGGTGACGATGACTTTGCCGTTCTCTTTCATCGCTTCGCCGATGGCGGCCAAAGATTCCGCCTGGGCGGAGTCGAGGAAGCCGCAGGTGTTGACGATGGTCACGTCCGATCCGGCATGGCCACGAGCCAGCTCATAGCCCTCGGCGCGCAGGCGCGTGATGATGCGCTCGGAATCGACCAGCGCCTTTGGGCAGCCGAGGGAAACAAAGGAAATGCGCGGCGCGGCGGTCATCGACGGTCTCGAAAGGGGGCTGAAAGCGGGGCGTTAGGGCAGGCGGCCCTAAGGGTCAACCGCTAATTAAGGCGCGCCGTCAGCAGACCTAACATTTGCGTGATTCTTCATGGCCCAAGGCGGAGGTAATGACAATTTCGCTCCGCGTAGGCGGTCAGAAAAGTGTCATAGATCAAAGGGTTGGCCGGTAATATCTGCAATCTTCGGAAAATTTTAAGGAAATCCGCATTTCATCCCGAGCAACGCCGGTGGCGTGCGTCTTCGCCCTTCAGCAGTGCAAGCGGCGAGATGAGCAAGGGGCTTTGAAAGCGCATGTTCAACCTGCCGCGCCTTGCGACCATGGCCGTGGTCGCTGCCAGCCTGTCCGGCTGCGGGTCACTCTCCGTGTTCGAGGGGTTCCTTTCGCCAACCGGTGAACTCGCCGCGCAGAAAACCGGGATGGCCATGGGCAAGGCCTACGTCTTCCGCGGCATGGGAGGACGCTTTGCCTCCATGGAGATGGACCACCTTTCCGAGAAGATCAGAGAGAGTGGCGTCGTTGAATCTGAGACCTACAATCACATGAACTGGTACGGGCCGGCCGAGGAGGCGATCGCCCGCTACAAGAAAAATCCGCAGCCGATCATGGCAATGGGCCACTCCGCCGGCGGCGACGCCGCGATCAGTTTCGCCTGGAAGCTGAAACAGGCGGGTGTGCCAGTCAGCCTGATCGTCGCTTTCGATCCGACCCGCAAGGCGGCCAATGTGCCCAACAATGTCGACCGCTTCATCAACATGTATCAGTCGATGAACTTCTTCGGCGGTGGCTATGTTCGCGCGTCTGCAGATTTCCGTGGTCATTTTGCGACCGTCGATCTGCGCAGTTACTGGGAAGTGCTGCACGTCAACATGGTCAAGATCCGCGGCCTACAGGATCAGATCATCGCCAAGGTGGTGCAGATCGCGACCATGCCGCCAGTGCTCGAAGGTCCGACGGTGCCGATCCGCTATGTGATGCCGCGCGGCGAGAAGATCGAGTTGTGGGATTCCGGGATCGCGATCCAGACCGAGCCTGGCGACACGGCACGCACCGTTGCGCAACGTTATAGCGTGCCGGTCTGGGTGGTAGCGCAGCTCAACAATGTCGGTGCGAATACATCGTTGCAGCCAGGCAAGCGTCTGGTCGTGCCGCGCTATCTGGAGACGGCACCGATGATCGCGGGGCCGCTGATCAGTTACGCACCGCAGCGGCATTAGGTTGGGGTGTAAGCGGCGCCTCGTTCACAAGTCTTCGTCAAAAGAGCATGATCAGGCGTGGCAACAGGCCGGAATGCCTCAACAGGTCAACGGCACCTGCAAAGGGAATGACGAGCAGGAATAGGATCGTATCACCCAGCGCCCACTTCAAGGCACGCGGATCAAAGGTCGTGTCGCTCGCTTCCTCGTAAATCCCGGGCTGTGGCCAGAACAGGGGCACCCGTGCGGCGTAGTGCCGATAGCTGCTTCCGAAGTGTGAACTGAGCAAGGCAGCCTCTCCGCGTGACGTCGCATATAGGATGACGCCGACGGCAACGCCCGCAAGCGCTCCCAGTGCGACGCTGCCGAAGACGAGTCCAGCTCCAACGCTGCCGATCGTCGAGAAGAAATACAGCGGGTTGCGTGTGATCGAATAGGGGCCCTTGGTCATCAGCGTGATGTTTTTCCGGCCGCCGATGTAGAGAGTTGACCAAAGGCGTCCCAGCACAGCGCCGACAATCAGCGTCGCCCCGATGAACTGAATGCTTTTCTGGATGATCGGATGATCTTGCCAGACCGGATCGGCAATCAGAATGAGGATGAAGGTCGCCAACCCGAACAATCGCAATGCGTAAAGACGCCATCGCTGGTCGTAATAAACACTTGCATGCCCTCCGATCGAACGGCGGTATGCGTTATCCTTTTTGCACATTTTGCGAGGCTAGAATTTGTAGCCAATGGCAAGCATGCCAAAGGGCTGTGCTTCCCGTTGCACGATTGGGCTGTTGGCGACGTCGCCCACCAGAAAGCCGTATCCGGCTTGCGCCCGGATCAGCCAGTTTTCGGTCATGGCGTAAGTGACCGAAGCACTGACGTCGACACGCTTCAGGCCGGCCCCGATGTCGAACACGGGAAGGCCGGAATTGGCGGACTGCGTCGGCGTCACACCGAAATACGTGCTCATGTATTTGGCATCCGCCCATGTGGCGGATGCCCCGGCGGTCAACAGCCAGCGCTCATATTTGTATCCCAGCTCGGCTCCAAATCTGGCCTGCAGGCCGTCACTTCCGCCGATCGTGCGGTTGAGCTCGCCAAAGACTTTGAGCGCGCCGAATTTATAAGCGAGTTCTGCCCCGACGACGGCCCCGGGATCGATATCGCCCAATCCCCTTAGATGGACGGATTTGTCTTCTTTCCGGCCAAGATCGTAACCCAGCTTCGCGCTGAGATGCAGATCGCCGAAGCTGTAGAGGCTGACCGTAGCGCCGCGCGGGTCGACTCTCAGCCAGTCGCCATATGACGCGGTGACGAATGGCACCGGCTTTATTTCAAACTCGTCAGAACCTTCATACTTGGGCGCAATCATTGCCCCGCCGCCGAGGACGACATTCCATTGGCTCAGCTTTTCGGTGACGAAGGCAAACTGGTTCAGGCTCGGTGTCGTTGGAAACTGCGCAACAGGCGCGGATTGGCTGCCCGGCGGAACGACATCGGCGGCGTGAGCGAAGGTGGAAAGCGGCGGAAACGCCGCAATCATAATCAAAAGGGGAAGATGCGGCCGACCGGCAGAGGCGGTCTTTGTTTGTAAACGTGCGGGGTGAGGAGCATTCTCGACTTGGGGCTTGGTCTCGAATGCTCCTCTCCCGACCTCTTCCAAAGGCTTGGGACGGGAAGAGGAAACTCTCAGCGGAGCCTTCAGCATGGTTAACCCTTGCTCGGAATTGGATGAGCAGGGGCTTAGAGGGCATTGTCCTCGCAGCTTGAGCGCGTCTTCGCAATTGCGCCAAATTCTCCGTTAATTTGCATCGCCGGTATGAAATGGACCATTCGCGATGCGTGATTTCGCAAGCTTGCGGACTGATCAGTGGCTAAGGGCGCGCGCTGCGGAGGTTTTGCTCGCACTGGCATTAGCCCCGGCATTTGCCTGGATGAATCCTTTTTTTTCGAGCAAGCAGCCCTTTCTGGCGCTCGTCGGCTTTTGGGGCGCGGTGCTGGCGTGCTGGTTTGTGACGATGGCGATCGTCGAACGCCTGTTGAGTGCGTTTGATTTCTTTCGCCGGATATCTCCCGTGTGGCGCCGGGCAACGGTGATTGCCGTTGCCGCACTTCCGATGATTCTGATTGCGGGGGCAGGGATCCACGCTCTGAAGGGCTGGAGAATCACGCCCTATGAGATCATCGAACTCTATCTGCAGATCATCCTGATCGGCTCCGGCGTCGCTCTTATTGCTGTCGCGACGTTCGTTCGGCGATTTGAGCCGGCGACGTCCGGAAATGCCATGGCGTTCTCGCCGATCATGCGCGATTGGATCAGCGAGGAATCTTCATCCCCTGTCATTCGTCCTCAAGATACATTGTCCGCGGTCAATAATCGGCTGTTGAGTCGCCTTCCTTTGCAGGTGCGCGGCCGAATTCTATGCCTCGAGATGGAAGACCATTATGTCCGGGTGCACACCGACCGCGGTTCGGCGCTGGTGCTGCTGCGACTGAGCGACGCGATCGCGGAGGCGCAAGCCGCCACGTCGGGGCGCCAAGTGCATCGGTCCTGGTGGGTCGCTGACGATGCTATTGACCGTTTCGAGCGGATCGGTCGCACCGGCCAGATTCACTTGAACGGCGGCATCAAAGCGCCTGTTTCGCAGCGTTATCTGAGGTCGGTCGAAAGCGCTTGCGCGCCAAAGGGAGCGGATCATGGCAAGGCTGCCAACGCACCTGGCGCCGCAGTATAGAGCGCAATTGTAACAACGAAAACGCGCGGTCATCGCTGACCGCGCGTGCTGGATTCTTCGCCTCTTACTGCGCTTTCTTTCCGTCCTTGCCGAACTGCTTAAGGTAAGCTGTGAGGTCGGCGATCCGCTTCTCGTCTTTCAGGCCGGCATAGATCATCTTGGTGCCGGGGATTTTGGCACGTGGGTTCTGGATATATTCAGCGAACACCGCTTCGTCCCAGGTGATGCCCGAATTCTTGTTGGCGTCGCTGTAATTATATCCTTCGATCGTCCCGGACTTGCGGCCGAACAAGCCGTTCAGCACCGGGCCAACGCCATTTTTTGCCGTCTCGCCGACCTGATGGCAGGCACGGCATTGCACGAAGACCTTCTCTCCGGCGGCGGCATCTTGGGCCTGCGCCTGAGAGGTAAGAGCAGCAAGCGACAGTGCGGCGGCAACAACGAATGATTTCATGGGACCCTCGACGGCAGGACGAAACTTAGAGCGGCACTAAACGATAAGCGTTACCGGCGCGTTCCACCATACCGAGCCCCGGCCATGCAAGATGAAATCCGACCAGCGGTATTTTACCAGCTGCCAGTTGATCGAGCAGGGATTTGCGGGTCGCCGCTGCGCGATCACGGTCGAAATCGCTGCCGATCCGCCAGTCCGGCCGGGCGAATGAAATGGCATTGTTGGCGAGCACGTCGCCGCCGATCATCAACCGCTGCCCGCCATTTTCGATCATGACAGACATGTGTCCCGGGGTGTGGCCAGGCGTCGCGGCATAGGTCAGGCCGGGCGCTACGGTATCACCCGCTTTTCGCCTTTCCACCTTGTCTTCGATTTTCTTCAGAATACGGGCAGTGCCGAGCGCCATGCCCTTCAACCAGTCGGGCACGGTTTCGACTGTCGCCGGATTACTCCAGAAATCCCATTCGGGGGCCGAGATCACATAGCTCGCATTGGGGAAGCGTTCGGCGTCGTCGAAATCGTCAAGCACGCCCCAGAGGTGATCGGCGTGTGCGTGTGTGAAGACCACCTTGGTAATCGTGTCCGGCGCAATGCCGGCGGCCTCCAGATTCTCCTGCAGCTTGCCGGCGGTCGGCTGGAAGTTCGCACCGGAGCCGACATCGATCAGCACCGTGTCGTTGCCGGTCTTCACCAGCACAACATTGGTTTGCACAGGCTCGCCGCCCTCGGGCATGCCATGCGCCTTGAACAAGGCCGCGGCTTCGGACAGCGGCGTCTCCGGCAGTGAGAAGGACAGCGGCACATTGAGGACGCCGTCGCTGACGATCATCACTTCGATATTGCCGACCTTGTGCGCGACGGGGGCGATGGCCGCCCATGCGCGGTCCGGTCTAATCATCCTGGCGACCGCCGCGGCAGCAAGGCCCCCAAAACAGCACGGCGATGCGGGGTGAGCCGCATCGCCGGTTGAGAAGACAGATGATGTTGTTCGTCCATTACCCGAAGATGTCCGCGCTGATGCCTTTGTACCAGCCCATATTTTCTTCCTGCGTCTGCTTGCGCAGGGCGGCGGGCTCATCGGTCTTGGAAAGGAACGTCTCCACGGCCGCGATCTTGCCGTCCTTGGGTTCATAGCGGCCGCCGATCTTCACCGTGTCGTCGGTCTCGATCAGGCTCCAGCAGGTATTGGTGTAGCGGGCCGGGAAGGTTGGTGACTTGATCAATTCGCCGCGGATCATCATCGCCGCGACCTTGGCCTGGCTGTTGGCCGAGAAGGCCGATTTCGGCATGTCGCCCGGGATGCAGGCATCGCCGACGATGTAGATGTTGACATCCATCGCCGATTGCATGCTCTCCGGCTTGATCGGACAGAAGCCGGTGTCGTTGGCGAGACCGGCGTCGCGCACAATCCTGCCGGCCATCTGGGCCGGAATGACGTTGACGAGCTGCGCCTTGTATTCGCCGAGGTCGGTCTTGACCGTCAGCGTCTTCGGATCGACGTTCTTGATGCCGCCATGCATCTTCGGGTCCTGCCACTCGATCATGCCGGGATAGTGCCGTTCCCAGCCTTGCACGAACAGCGCCTGCTTCGAGAAACTCGGCTTCGTGTCGAGAATGACGATTTTTGATTTCTTGTGGCCCTTGGCTTTCAGTACATGCGCCATCATCGATGCGCGCTCATAGGGGCCAGGCGGGCAGCGATAAGGGTTGGGCGGCGCCACCATCACGATCAGCGCACCGTCTTTCAGGGAATCGAGTTGCGTCTTGAGAAGCTGCGTCTGCGGTCCGGCCTTCCAGGCATGCGGCATCTGCTGGCTCGCGGCTTCCGAATAGCCTGGCACGGAATCGAATTTCAGATCGATGCCCGGTGCAATGACCAGCCGGTCGTAATTGACGCCGGCGCCATTGGCGAGCTTGACGACTTTCTTGTCGCGGTCGATCGAGGCGGCACTGGTATTGGCGAGTTTCACGCCGTGTTTCTTCGCGAGGTCGCCGTAACCGTGCGTGATCGATTTCAGATCGCGGAAGCCACCGAGATAAAGATTGGAGTGAAAGCAAGTGACGAATTGCTTGGCCGGCTCCACGAGGATGACCTCGATCGCGCCTTTGGAATCCTGCGCGACATATTTGGCGACAGTGGCGCCACCTGGGCCGCCACCGACAACAACGACTTTCGGCTTCGCCTGTGCAATCGCCGGCATCGCCAGCATGCCGGACGCTGCGAGCGCACCTGCGCCACCCAAGAATTGTCTGCGATTGGATCTCACGATTTTCCTCCCTTGCGCTTCGGCGGCTCTGCGGCTTTCAGGCTGCCGAAATAGGCCGCCAAAGCTGCGATCTCGTCCGGTGACAATCGTCCTGCGATTGTCTGCATCACCGGGTTTTGCCGCTCCTTGTTGCGATACTCATTCATGATCTGCACGAAGGCGTCATCCGGCCAGCCAATGATCGGCGGTATCCCGTCGAAGCGGCCGGACAGTTGATGGCACGTCACACATTCCGAGGACAGATATTGGCCGAGAGCGCGGTCGCCTGATGCATGCACATTTGTCGCAGGCAGAAGGAAAAGGGCAGCAAAGGTCAGGAGGGCGTCTGGATTCCAAACGAAAGGTCGCGTTGCCGCACCCATCACTCCACCTTTGGTCCTTTGCTCTGCTCAGGTGTCACATCGATCACACGGGCGCGCCCGGTGACCGTCGCGTGGCCTGCGGCACAATTGCTCATGCAAGGATCTTTCCGCCAAAACGCCTTCTCTGAAGTCTCGCGGTCATCATCGAAGAAATTGCTTTCGTTGGGAAGTTTGATCGTTCCAAAATTCTTGTCGCTGAGTTCAAAATCTTCCGTTTTGATGACGTCATTGAGAAAAAGAACGTAGGCCGTGATGGCGTAGAGCTCGTCGTTCGTCAGCGTTTGCGCCGCACCAAACGGCATCGCCCGCCGGATATAGTCGATCAATGTCGATGCATAGGGCCAGTATGAGCCGACCGACTTGATCGGATCGTGACTGGCGAGCGAATCGTTGCCGCCGCTGAGGATTGGCCATCGTCCGGCGCTTTCACCGAATTCGCCATGACATGCCGCGCATCGTTCGACGTAAAGCGGTTCTCCTTCCTTCACCGTACCTTTACCGATGGGGAGGCCGTGGCCGTCGGGGCGGATATCGATGTCCCAACCGGAGATTTCTTCAGGCGTGGCTGAACGGCCGATGTTGAGCTTGGCCTGAGCGATGGGTGCAGTCTGCGCTGCCTCGGCTTTCTTCGGCGCAGCTTGGATATCGCCAGAAGGCAACGCGGCAAGTGATGCCGCGAGAAGCGCGGCAAGAAGTCCCAATCTCCGCTCATTCTCGCGACGGCGGGAGCCCTGTCTTTCTACTTTTGCTGGGTCTCCGCCGGAGCCTGTCATCGGGCCGCGCGATGCGCGGACCCGTTGGCGGGGACGAGCGGACACATCAGCGGCGTGGCGTTTAAGAAATCTCGACATTTTCCACCTCGCCATTTTTGTGCAGCTGCCAGGTCTGGATGCCGTTATTGTGATAGATGGAATTGACACCGCGAACCTTGCGCAATTCGCTCTTGCTTGGCTGCACGTAACCGGTCTCGTCCATGGCGCGTGACTGCAGCAGCAACTCGCGGCCGTCCCAATCGAATTCGTAGTAGAAGCGGGTCAGGGCCTTGTCGAAGATCGGCCCGTCAAGCTTGGCCGTTTGCCAGTTACGGCCGCCATCGAGCGAGACGTCGACTCGCGCGATCTTGCCGCGGCCGGACCAGGCGAGACCCGATAGCACGGTGAAGCCAGATTTATGATTGATCGGTGCTTGCGGACTGGGATTGGTGATAACCGACTTCGCATCCATCACATAGGTGAAACGCCGTGCCTTTCCGTTCTCCAGAAGGTCGGTATATTTCGACGTCTCCTCGCGATGATGCCACGGCTGATCGCCAAGTTCGATGCGGCGCAGCCACTTCACCCACATATTGGCTTCCCAGCCAGGAATGACCGCGCGCACCGGATAGCCGTTCTCCGGATAAAGCATCTCGCCATTCATGCGATAGGCGATCAGGACGTCGTCCAGCGCCTTCTGCATTGGCAGCGAGCGCGTCATCGCCGCTGAATCGCCGCCCTCGAGCAACAGCCATTTTGCATTCGGCTTGACGCCCGCTTCGTCGAGCAGGGTCTTCAGCGGCACGCCGGTATACATCACGCAATGGACCATGCCGTGCGTGTATTGGCAGCCATTGAGCTGCGCGCCGCGCCACTCCATCCCTGAATTGGCGGCGCATTCGCAGAAATAGGCGCGGCTGACACGTGGCATGCGCTTGATGTCATCGAGTGTGAAGATCAGCGGCTTGTCGACAAGGCCATGCAGGATCAGCCGATAATCGGCCGGATCGACTTCGGCGATGCCGGCGTGGTGACGCTCGAAGCACAGGCCGTTCGGCGTGATCATGCCGTCGAGTGCATGCAACGGCGTGAAGCTGACAGAGCTTTCGCGCGAGGCTGTCAGCCACTCGACGTCTCTACGGATGACGACGGATTCATAAGACGATGGTTTGCCATAGGGGCGGGCCACAACGCCCTCACCAAGCGAACGCGTCCAATCCGGGACGTTGGGCGGCTGATTGGCGGGATTGCCTTGCGGCGGCATCGCATTCGCGCCGCCGGCTGCGACGGCGCCGCCGGCGGCGAGGCCGGTGCGCAGAAAGGCGCGGCGTGACATGATGCCTTTCGGCTTTGGCGTTTCTTCTTTCATCGTGAGGCTCCCATTCCTCAACTTCATTCATTCTTATATTTGCATGTGTTTGGGCAAAAAAATTACACGCCCATCACGCGCACATTCTGAAGCTCCTTCGGCGCGACGACTTTCTTTTTGGTGATGTAGTTGGTCACAACATCCCAGATCGGCGGCCCTTCGGTGCCCTCGTTGACGCTCGCCCAGCCGGTGATGGTGTAATCGCGCGCGGGCTCGAGCGGCTTGCCGGTTCGGAGCAGCGTCATGTCGGAAATGCGCTGGCCGCCGGGCTTGCCGACATCGATCGTGTAGGAGAGGCCGCCGACGCGCACCATATCGCCGCCTTGCTGATAATAAGGATCGGGGTGGAACAGGTTGTCGGCGACATCCTCCAGAATGTCCTTCAAACGCGCTCCATTCATCGTCATCCGGTAAGCATTCGGATAGGTGATAGCGGTGGCGTTATAGATATCCTCGCGGGTAATATCCTGGCCTGGCAGCAGCGAAGCGCCCCAGCGGAAGCCCGGTGACAGCGCGATCTCCGCATCGCGTTCGGACAGAAGCGCGTCGCAGATCACGTCATCCAGCGTGCCGTTGAAATTGCCGCGGCGATACAAGGTCGTCTCAGTGCGGCCGATCGTTTCACCGAGCATCTTTTCGTGCGGCTTGCGGATCGTATCGATCTTTGTCGCCATTTCGGCGTCAGGTGCGATCACATCGGAGAAGACCGGAATCAACCGAAAACGATGGCCCTTTACTTCGCCATCGCGGACATCGAGATCGAGGCGCGAAACGAACTTGCCGTGACTACCGGAGGCGACCAGCAGGGTCTTGCCGACCTTCACGACGGCCGGCAGCGCATCATGCGTGTGGCCGGTGAGGATCACATCGATGCCGGAGACTCGCGACGCCAGCTTTCGGTCGACATCGAAGCCGTTATGCGAGAGCAGCACGACGAGCTGGGCACCGTCTTTGCGCGCCTTTTCAACATTGGCCCTCAGGTCGTTTTCGCGAATGCCGAACGACCAGTTCGGGATCATCCAGCGCGGATTGGCCACTGCGGTGTAGGGCAGAGCCTGACCGATCACGGCGATCTTGACGCCGCCGCGTTCGATCATCCGCATCGCCTCGAATGCCGGTTCGTCCCACTCCGTATCGCGCACGTTCTGGGCGAGGAACGGAAACTCAAGCTGGCCGATGAGTTCTTTCACGCGATCGGTGCCGAGCGTGAATTCCCAGTGACCGGTCATGGCATCGGGCTTCAAGAGCGCCATGCAATCGACCATGTCCTGCCCCTTGGTGGTCAGCGAGGTGAAGCTGTTTTGCCAGGTGTCACCGCCGTCGAGGAAGACGGTGCGGTCGCCGCGCTCGGCGCGGATGGCTTTGACGATAGTGGCAATGCGATCGAGCCCGCCGAGCCGGCCATAGCTTTTGGCCAATGCTGCAAAGTCCGGATAGGCGAGGGCATAGGCTTCAGCAGAGCCTTGCGGGATCTTGTAGTGATCGAGCAACGCCTTGCCGGTGATGTGTGGCACAAGGCCCTTCACATCGCCGGTGCCGAGATTAATCGAGGGCTCGCGGAAATAGACCGGGCGCAGTTGGCCGTGGATGTCGGTGACGTGCACCAGCGTTACGTTGCCAAGCTGCTCGAAACGCAGAAGGTCCGCTTGCGTCAGCTTCTGCTGGGCGAGGGCGCGGCTCCAGCCGGCCGGGAGAATGGCGGCTGTCGCGGCCGCCAACTGGATGAAATCGCGCCGTGAAATCATCTGCGCTCCTCAGCACAAGCAAAGTGGACCGAACAACCCCGGCCAATGCAGAACGTCTGGTCGAACAGGCTCAGAGCAATGGCGATAAAGGTCAGATGACTTTGATTGAATCCTCGCCGACGATCTTGGAGCCGTCGTCGTCGATCCAAGTCAGGACAACAGGACCGGATTCGGTCGCCTTGAACTTGAACTGGATATACGGATTGGCGGACACCGCCGGCTCGAAATCAGCTGAGAAAACTTCCTTGCCGTTCACGGTGCAGGTGAACTTGTTGAGGATCTTGCGCGGGATCACGTTGCCGTCGGCACTTTTGCGCTGACCGGTTTCCATGACGTGCGAGACCAGCGCTTTCACCTCGACGATGTCGCCCTGCTTGGCTTCCTTCTTGTCGAGCTTGATGCGCGGCTTAACGGACGATGTGGCCATTGATGAACTCCTGGTTCCTTTTTGTTTTGACGCGTTTTCTTCACGCGAACCGGTATCCACTTCGCTCGAAAACGCTCTCGTCAACGATGTGTGCGCGGGCAATCAGCCGCCGCAACCGCCGATCGTGACTTTGACTTCCTTCGATGCGGTGTAGAACTTGCCGTCATTCGTTTTTGCGATGGCGACGATGTTCTGCGTATTGGCCAGCCGGATGCGCGTGTTCGCTTCGGCAACGCCGCTCGCCGGGGAGAAGTGGAACGTCGCAACACCGGCATTAGGATTGCCATCCGCCAGGATGATGACGTCGCTGACATAGTCTTTGTCGGTCATCGGGCTGTCGACCGATACGGTGATCGGAACTGTGTTGCCGTTCTCGGCGATTTCCGGAAGATCAAGCTTGACCTTGCCCGCGACGGGCTTGGCGCCACCGGTGAATGCCTTTGTCATCTCATCGATGTTGTTGGCTGCAAAGGCGGGCGTAATCGACTGTCCCAGCGTGGCGGCAGCAACGGCAGCGGCGCCGGCCATGAATGCCTGCCTGCGGGTGATAAAAGCGCTCATATCGTTCCTCTCTTCAATCGGTCGCGCATATTTGGCGACGCGCGGTCGATCTTCAAATGCAATCCGAAGAAGGCTTCGATGACATGGCGGGGACACGGCTGCAAGCCGCTTTGCGTCCACCTCCAGCGACCTCGCGCTTCCTCGCTCGCGTCCGCTTATAGCACGGAACATATTCATTCTGTTGAAAGTGATTACCGAATTCGTGGGCATGAAGCAATGAATATTCTCCGTTGCAGCGCACAAACAGCAAAGTCTTCTCATGCGAAGAAATGCATGTATTGTTTAAGGCAACGGCCACTTGATCTTTAAGGCCGATGCTTCGTACAGCGATATGAGGCGAAGAAACGCCAGCGCGGGAGGATGCCGAGTGAGAGTTCGCAACTTATTTTTGATCGTCGTTGGTTTCGGTACGTTGTTCGCGTTTGGCGTTGCCGCGCAGGACGCTGAAACCGAAAAAGCCATCGAACGCTACCGGCAGATGCTGAAGGAAGATCCATGGAGCAATCCGGGTCTTCTCGATTCCGATCGCGGCGAAGCGTTATGGAAGACGCCGCGCGGCCCGAAAAACGTCAGTCTTGAGCAGTGCGATCTCGGAAAAGGGCCCGGCAAGGTCGAAGGCGCGTTTGCAGAATTGCCGCGCTACTTCAAGGACGCCGACCGTGTCATGGACGCAGAAACCCGAATCCTCTGGTGCATGGAGCAGCTACAAGGCTTTAACACCGCTGATCTCGTGAAACGTCCGCATCCGGGCGGCGGCCAGCCGGTGAAAGAACTGGGTGCCATCGCGACCTATGTCGCCAACCAGTCTTCGGGCGAGAAATTTGCGGCCAAGCTGGATCTGCCACAGGAAAGGGAAGTCGTTGCGCTCGGTGAGGATCTGTTCAACCGCCGTTCTGGCCCGATGGATTTCTCCTGCGCCACCTGCCATGCGGCGGAAGGGCTGCGCATTCGTCTGCAGGGATTGCCGTATCTGTCCGAGCCGAAAGAGGCGCGCAAAGTCGTCGGCGAGTGGCCGGCCTATCGCGTTTCAACGACACATGTGATGACGCTGCAGCACCGCATGTATGATTGTTACTGGCAGATGCGAATGCCGCAATTGCAACTCGGATCGGACGCCAGCATCGCGCTGATCGCTTATCTTGTGAAAACGGCGCAGGGCGGTGAGATCGCTGCTCCCGGCCTGAAGCGCTGAACGGAAGGACCAACTCATGAACATGCGTCCTTTCATTGTCGTTGCCGCGCTCCTGGCATCCACCGCTGTGTTCGCGCAGCAAAAATCAACCGTGCCGGCTGGCAAGGCCGATGCGGTGATCAAGGCGGCCTTCCCCGGGGCGCCCGAGGAATTCATCCCGCGCCTCTCGCAGGACGAGACGATGAAGCAATGCTCGGCCAGCCACAACAATCCGACCAAGGCGATCGCCGACGAGATCCAGAAACGCGAGAAGGCGACCATCGAATATCCGGCCGATGGGAAGTTTTTGGGTGACTGGAAGAAGGGCGAGGCGCTGGCGCAGAGCGGCTATGGGCTACGCTTCACCGACTATCCGGCGCGCCGACCGAATGGTGGCAATTGCTATGCCTGTCATCAGATATCGAAACAGGAGGTCAGCTACGGCACCCTCGGGCCGAGCCTTTACCAATACGGCAAGCTTCGCAATTTTGCTGAGGCCGACGTGAAAGCGACGTATGAGAAAATATATAACTCTCATTCGGCGCTTCCGTGTTCGAATATGCCACGGTTCGGTGCGAATAAAGTATTGACGATCGACCAGATCAAGGATGCGGTGGCGCTGCTGATGAGCCCGGACAGTCCCGCCAATAAGGACTGATTGCTCCGGGTCATCCTTGAATTTTGAGGCCGGTGCGTATGCGCGCCGGCCGTCGCGCAAGACGACCAGAGCATGATGCCGAAAAGTACGAAGTGGTTTTCGGACGACATCACGTTCTATCGTATCGAGGAGACGGAATATGACCAAATCCACCAGCACGACCAGCCGACGCGGCTTCATTGGTGCGCTCGCCTTGTCCGGTGCGGCGCTCGGTGCATCAGGTGTGAACGCGGCTCCGGCCAAACTCACGATGGGCGACATCAAGAAGGACACCGATCTCGCCTGTCTCTATCACTGCGATTTCGGCGATCCGCAGCGTTTTTCGCAAATGTTGACCAACATGAACAATCATCTGTCGGCGTATGAGTTCGATCCGATGCGGATCAAGCTCGTGATCGTCGCGCATGGTGCGGGCATCAAGTTCTTTCTCGCCGATCGCAGCGGTACGCCGTGGGAGAAGGACCAGATCGACGAGGATATCTACAAGCGTCTCGCGGGCTTGGCGAAATTCGAAGTCGAGGCCTATCTTTGCGAGATCACCTACAAGCGCAGCAACATCGACCTGAACAAGACGCGCAACGATGCTTTCCTGAAATTCGTGCCGTCCGGTGTTGCGACGGTGGCCGAGCTTCAGTCGAAGGGGTTTGCGTATTTGAAGGTGGGGTAAAACGTCGTCATCCGGGAGGCTACGAGGCAGCTATCCGGAATCCATAACCGCGATAGGCAGTGTGGATTCCGCGCCCGGAATGACAATCAACCATTCGCCTTCAGAAAATCGTTTAGGCTCATCTTCTCGTAGGCTTTGTCGGCCACGAAGCGAAACATCGACAGAAACGGCTTCGGCTCCATATAGCCCTGCCAGCGCGCGACTTCGCGTGCAGTCGGTGTCTTTTGCGCAAGCCCATCGATGCTGTCCGGGAAGAACTGGAAGGTCGGTGTGTAGCGGACGCCATACTTTTGCGCGAACTGCTTTTCCGGCAGTTTCTGTCCGTCGAAATCCGTCACTTCCCGTGAACCGATGATATTGAGCTGCAGGACTTGGAACCTGTCCTTGATGAAATTTTCGATCGTCGGATCGGCCAGGTTGATCTCGTGAATCTTCTTGCAATAAGGGCAGCCCTTCAGCTCCCACATGATGACGAAGCGTTTGTTCTTGGCGGCCGCTTCCTTCAGGTCGTCGGGCAGTTCGAGGAAGCTCTCCAGAAACCACGGCTTGGTGTAGAGCCCGTCGTCGTTCAGCTTCAGTTCGGATGCCGCCGCGAGGCGAGGGAAGGGGGCGAGCAAAGCCGCCGATCCTGCCAGCATGGTCCTACGTGAGATCATCAGTGTTGCCGCCAACTCTTGAGAATCCATGACATTCGATATCTTGCAATTATATGGTCAGCAAACTTGTGCTGCAAAGGGGCTCACGTGCGCATCCTGAAGGGCTTGCTTGTTGTTTTCGCATTGATGGCATCGGTGCCGCCGGCGCTATCGGCCGAACTCGTGATGTACCGGCGGGCCGGCTGTCCATACTGCGAGGCCTGGGACCGGGAGATTGGCCCGATCTATCCAAAGACCGACATTGGCAAACAGCTGCCGCTGCGGCAGGTGCATCTCGACCGCGGCAAGGATACCTCGGTCGAGCTGAAAAGCCCGGTGCGGTTCACGCCGACATTCGTCGTCGTCGAAAACGGTAAGGAGAAGGCCCGGATCGAGGGCTATCCGGGAGAATTCTTTTTTTGGGGCGTTCTGGAAAAGCTTATGCTCTAGCGCCCGCCGACTTTGAAAGTTCCATCCCTTTCAAATACTTGCAAGATGGCGCATGTATTCGCCTCGATAACTTGGAGCGATCGTAATGGTCACTGCGACTTTGGCCCGTAAGCCCAAGAAGCCCGATCTCGACATCGACGAGCTGCTGCAGAACGCCAGGACGGCGAGCGAATTTCTGAAAGCGCTGTCGCACGAGGCGCGGCTGGTGATCCTATGCCTTCTGACCGAAGGAGAAAAATCGGTCACCGAGATCGAGCAATTGCTGAAGCTCCGGCAGCCAGCGGTGTCGCAACAACTTGCACGGTTGCGTGCCGACGATCTGGTCGAAACGCGCCGCGACGGCAAGAACATCTACTACTCGCTTGCGCGCCCTGAGGTGAAGCAGGTGATCCAGGCACTTCATGCGGCATTCTGCGCGCCGGCTGTACGTTGATGAATTTGGCGCGCTGACGGGGCTTTAAGATGTTTGACGATCTTCCGCTGAACGTGCTGCGCCTGTTGCTGGGGCTCGGCCTGGGCTTTGCGTTCGGCTTTGTGGCGCGCCGCGGACGCTTCTGCACGCTGGGCGCGATTGAGGATTCGGTTTACGCCAATGACACGCGGCGTCTGCGCACCTGGCTGCTGGCGATCGGCGTCGCGATCATCGGCGTGCATGCGCTCGAAGTGTTCGGCGAACTCGATCTGACAAAGTCGATCTACACCGGTTCGCGTCTTGAACTTGGCGGGCTGATCATCGGCGGACTGGTTTTCGGCTTTGGCATGGCGCTGAACGGCACTTGTGGCATGGGTACGCTGCGTCAGATCGGCGGTGGCGATTTGCGGGCGGTCATCACCTTCCTGGTCATGGGCGTGACCGCGATGATGACCATGCGCGGTCTGACTGGTGTCGTGCGCGTTGCGGTGACTGACCCGCTGGCAGTCAATCTCGGCGCGTCCGGCACGCAGCGTTTGCCGGAACTGGCCGGATTGAGCGGCCATGCCACGACGATTGCGGCTGTCGCGATCGGCCTTGCCATTGCAGCTTTCGCGTTCATGCATCGCGGCTTTCGTGCGACGCCACGCTTCGCCATTACCGGCGCCTTGATCGGCTTGATCGTGGTGCTCGGCTGGTGGGCGACCGGCATTGTCGGCTATGACTCGTTCGATACCCGCCGGATTGAATCGTTCACCTTTGTCGGTCCGCTCGGCGAGACCGTGCTGTACTTCATGCTGTCCACGGCATTGCAGATCGACTTCCCGATCGGGGCCGTCATCGGCTTCGTTGCCGGTGCATTTGCTGCAGCCGTGACCGATGGCACCTTCCGCTGGCAGATCCCGGCGAATGCGGCAGAGCTCAAGCGCCGGCTGCTTGGCGCTTTTATGATGGGATTTGGGGGCATCACCGCTCTGGGCTGCACCATCGGGCAGGGCGTGACCGGCGTTTCGACGCTGTCGGTCGGTTCGGTTATTGCGCTGGTGTCAATCGTCCTTGGCGGACGGATCGGTCTTTACTGGATCGTCGAACGTGGACGCGGCGTACCCAATCCGGTGCTGGCCAATGCTGTGGGAGTCACCGCCGGCAAGGTCCTCACGGGCCGCGTCAGTTGCACGGAGCCGTGAGCAAACGGTTCAAATCGCGTACAAATTTGCCGCTTTTTATACGTGATCGTGCGACATTAAATCGACCGATGCTTTTGTGGCGTTGTTAATCCGCACCCGCGATCTTTGAGTCGCCCTGAAGGGAGACGGTTGAGATCGATGATGACGACGCGGTGCAATATTGTTTGCTGCTTCGTTGCTTCAAAGCTGTGCAACGTCGTTACCGCGATCTCGACCCACATCCCATTCCGGGCATAGGCTTTTGGAATCGTGATTGGCAACGGGAGACTGACATGGAGCAGATCCTTATTAATCTGATCGCGGGTGCGCTGGGCGGCGCTGGTGCCGGCAAGTCTTCACCCACGTTCGACCTCGGTACGGTCGGTAATATCATCGCAGGACTTGTCGGAGGCGGTGTGCTGGGGCAGATCGTGACCCTGGCGTTACCGGCTGTGACGGCTGCGGCGCAGTCGGGCAATCTGAGCATCGGCAGCATCATCTCGCATATCATCGCGGGCGGTGCCGGTGGCGCGATCCTGACGGCGATTATCGGTGCGATCAAGAACAAGGCGGCTGCGTAAGCGCGCTACGCGGACGAGACATCTTTTGTCAGGCGAAGCCGGCGGACGGTGTCTGCCGGTGAGGCGCTGTCCGCCATCGTTATTCTTTCAGAACAATCATCTTGCCGATCGGCCAGAGCGCCAGGCCCGCCAGCTTGAGATGCGCCCATGCGAACGGAATGCCGATGATCGTGATTGCAAGTCCGATCGCGGTGATGACGTGCGCCAAAGCCAGCCACCAGCCGGCCAGCACAAACCAGATGATGTTGCCCAGCATTCCAAGTGGGCCGGTACCGATATCTTCCCTGCCGAAATAAGCATCGCGCGACACGACCGTCTGCCCGAACGGCAGCAACGTGTAAAAGGCGATGTTGAACGCCGCGCGCGCCCAGGGAATGCCGATGATGGTGATGGCCATGAGCACCGACGCGATCAGCCAGCCGGCCGCCATCCAGAGACCGCCAAAGACGATCCAGAGGATGTTGAGGAGAAGGGAGAAGAAGGTCATGGGAGCGCTCGCGGTCACCTGTGATGGTGCATCATACAGTGTACTGCAGCTTGGATGGCGTTCTTTTGAAGAAGCTCCCGGACATGTCGTTCGTCCTAAAAGCGCTTTTTATCTCATTGCGAACAGTTCCTGATGGAAACGCTCCGCCACGGGCAGTCCCTGTGCATCGAAGTCGTGCCGCAGGGCCTCACCGAAACCCGCCGGACCGCAGAACCAGATGCTGGCCTCGCGCCACTTCGGCACAGCGGCTCGAATGCGATCTCCTGTCAGGAGACCGTCTCGCGAGTCGATCAGCAGATGCAAGCGGATGTGCGAGGCTTCCGCATCCGCCTTCAGTTTAGCGAGGGCGTTCTCGTCGTAGTCGGCGGTAGTGTGGAACAGGTCGATGATCGGGCGCGGCTGATCCGGATGTGTATGCCGTTCCTGCGCGAGATGCTTCATGCCCGCGATGAACGGCGTGATGCCGATGCCGCCGCCGATCCAAATCTGCCGCGGTTGGCCATTGTCGAAGTCGAAGCAGCCATACGGCCCTTCGATCTTCACGTTCTGCCCGATCTGCAGCTTTCCGTGCAGGTGATTGGTATGATCGCCCAGTTCCTTGGTGACGAAGGTAATGCGCCGATCCTTGTCGTTCCATGCAGACGCGATCGTGTACGGATGCGCCCCTTCGGAGCGATCCGAAGTCGCGAAGGCGAATTGGCCAGGCCTGTGGCCGGGCCAGCCGTGCGGCACTTCAATCTCAGTCTCTAGGGCTCTCACGCCGGGATAATAGTGAAGCGAAGTAATCCTGCCTTGAACTTGCCGTCCGGCACCTACACGGCCAAGCAGGACGACGACCGCTGCGTATGTCCCGGCGGCCAGAAGCAAGGCCATTGCCCATCCGATCGGTGATACCCAATAGCCGAAATTGGTCAGCACCACCGTGTGGAATACGAGCACCAGATAAGCGATCGCCAGCAGGAGATGCGTTCTGTAAAACAGGCGATACGGCAAATACTTGATGAGTGCCAGCGCGATCAGCAAGACCGTAACATAGAACGCCCATTCGCCCAGCCCCTCCGCCGAACCGCGCAGGGTCATGAAGAATTGCTCGATCGGGTTTTCCAGAGGCGGCCTTGTCCCCCGTGCCGGCCGCTCAAGCAGGCCCCATCCCACCGCCCATTTCGGTCCCTGGGACCACAGCCAGTGGATCACTGCGACGACGAGAGCCGCGATGCCGAGCCACTTGTGCAGGCGATACATCTTGTCCAGCCCGCCGAACCACTGCTCTGGCCAGCGCGGCCGCAGCGCCAGAACCATCGCGACACTCATGGCAGCCATGGCGATGAGCCCGCTGTATTGGACCATGCTTGACCGAAGGGCGAAGAAGTTCGCTGGCTGGAACACCTGTGGCTCTGCGATCAGCCATAAGATGGTCAACACGAACAACATGCCCCAAAAGGCGCGCTTGATATTCCGCATGGCGGCGATTTCTTCGCAGAGTGACTTATAATGTCTGCATATCGCGGGACCGGGTAGGGGGCGTTGACGTGAGTCAAGCGCCGATGTGTGGTCCCTGCGGCCTATTCCTGTGGGCGGTAGACGAGCGAAAGCTGCCTGGCGCTCTCTCTGAAAGCGGTCTCACCCTCGAAGGTTGAGAGCAGGCAAGAGTGGGCATACGACGCTGTCTACGCTGCCGATTGAGTATCGCACAAATCGGCGGGGCTGGCGGAAGGGGTGTCATCATAACCGGTGTCTTTTGATGTCTTCCGGCGTCCATCAATGAAACCTATCTGATTGATTCAACAGATAATAATACATCGCTCCGTCCACCACCGTGCTTGCGTGAGCGCCCGTATCCACGCTACAAACTAGGGCCGTAACTAGGGCCGGGAGTTAGGCGGACGGTGGGGACTCGAACTCTTCATAGATTAAGCCCGAACGCCGTTCGGACCCAAACTAAGCCCGGCCGCCACGCTGACGGGGGCGGGCTGTATCTTTCGATTTCCAGCTATGGTCGGCGCCGGTGGGTGTTCATGTTTGCGCGCGGAACGAAGCAGAGCGAAATCGGCCTCGGCGGCGCGCGAGACGTGACCCTGGCTAAGGCCCGCGAAATTGCCGCCGCAATGCGGGCCGCGCTGCGCGATGGCAAGGATCCGCGATCGGTTCGGCGGGTAGCTTCACCGGTGACATTTGGTGAATTCGCCGACGACCATATCGAACACAAGGTGGCGCCGAGCCTGCGGAATGCGAAGCATCTGGATCAGTGGCGGATGACGCTGCGGGAATACGCCAAGCCGATGCGGGGCAGGCCGATCGACGCCATCGACACGGACGATGTGCTCGGCGTGCTCAAGCCGATCTGGACCAGCAAAAACGAAACCGCCGTTCGTCTGCGCGGCCGGATCGAGGCAATCCTTGACGCCGCAAAGGCGAAAGGGCTGCGCTCCGGCGAAAATCCGGCTCGCTGGCGTGGTCACCTAGACCACCTGCTACCCAAGCGCCAGAAACTGACCCGCGGTCATCACGCGGCGCTGCCGTTCGCTGACATACCGACATTCATGGCCGACCTTCGGAGCAGGGAAGGCGTGGCGGCGCTGGCGCTGGAATTCGCGATCCTGACCGCCGCCCGTTCGGGCGAGGTGCGCGGAGCGCGTTGGGACGAATTCGATTTTGACAAAGCGATTTGGACGGTGCCGCCTGAGAGAATGAAAGCGGGCATTGTGCATCGGGTGCCATTATCGCGTCGTGCGGTGGCAATTGTTCAGAAGCTTCAAGAGGCTAAAACGAGCGAATTCGTCTTTCCTGGTCGCAACGGCAAGACACCAATGTCCGATATGACGTTGACGGCCGTGTTAAAGCGCATGAAGTGCGCCATCACTGCGCATGGATTCCGTTCGAGTTTTCGCGATTGGTGCGGTGAGGCGACAAATTTTCCACGCGAGATTGCGGAAGCAGCATTGGCTCACACGAACAAGAATGAAGTCGAAGCCGCTTATCGACGCGGCGACGCATTGGAAAAGCGACGCGAGTTAATGACCGCTTGGACAAATTACTGCGAGAAAGATTCCGTTAACGTCCACTAGCGCACGTCAGCTTGCGCGGGGACAGCGAACATGCTACAAAGGGAAATCTGAAGGATTCCGGAAACGGAGTTTTTGTTTGAGGTGCTTCTGCGGTGATCCGCGGCGGCGCCTTTTTTTGTACCCGCACCCTGCTTCGACCTTGACTGGTCGCAGCGGGGTTTTTTGTTGGAGGTTACGACATGAAGTCCCAAAGCATTGAGGAATGGTGCAAAGCCCACGGCCTCTCGCGTTCGTTCTTTTACGCATTGCAGGCACGTGGTGAAGCACCGCGGGCGTTCAAAGTTGGACGCTGTGTTCGCATCAGCGCCCAGGCAAATGAGGAATGGGTACGTGCTCGCGAAGGAGTCGCAGCATGACCAGTATTCGGGTTGTCGGCATCCGATCCCGCAAGGTCAGGGAATGGCAAAACGGCGATAAGCTTCTTTGTCACTTCGACTGCGAAATCGGACTCGTGGGAATTGACGAGTGTTTGCTGATCCGAAAGGCGAAGGGCGATTTGGTCGTCTCGGCACCGAAGATCGACACATTCGGCGATGGCAGACGGCTGGTCCATTTTCTCGATGGGGACATTCCCAAGCAATTGGCGGTGGCGGCTTATTCGAAATTTCTGGCCATG
The DNA here is from genome assembly GCF_002119765.1 of Pseudorhodoplanes sinuspersici. Classification (NCBI taxonomy): domain Bacteria; kingdom Pseudomonadati; phylum Pseudomonadota; class Alphaproteobacteria; order Hyphomicrobiales; genus Pseudorhodoplanes; species Pseudorhodoplanes sinuspersici. The sequence goes on along the minus strand of NZ_CP021112.1, from coordinate 4,802,942 downwards.
GGCGGGCAGGAGGTGGCGGCATGACGAAAGCCGATTTGGACAACCTTATGGCCATTCTTAACGACGCAAAGGTTGCTCGCAAAAAAGCGGACGACGCCAACGCGACGTTGCGCCATCGACTGCACGAAATCGACGAGGCGTTGGCTCAAATCCAGCCGACAAGCAAACGCGACGAGTAACGAAAAACCGCCCGGCGAGGTGAACTCAGCCGAGCGGTTCTATTTCGATTGGGTGGTGCCATCGGAATAGCACACTCGCTGAATCTTTCAAGAAAAATCTCGTCGGGCTCCATCGACATTGGAGTCCATGAATGACTGCACTTGCAGAGATTATCGATTACGAAGCGCATCAGCAGAAGAGAGAACGCCACAAAATTCGCCAGGCGATCAGGCTTGAGGCAGAGGCGATTGAGGCTTGGTTCGACGCGCAGCCAGATCGCGAAAGTGACGTAACTTTCGCTCAATACGCCGCCAAAAAAGCGGAGTGGCGATCGAAGTACGGCCATCACTTCCCCTCGCTGTACGAGATTGATTGCGCTTGGCCGCATCATTGGATCAGCGTGTCCGAACAAGATGCATGGCAGTTCAAATATTCGAGAAAGGAAATTCCGTTGTCCGTCATCCCTTTTCCCGTTCCGGCAACGCAATCGGCCGAACAAGCGCTTCCGCTGACGTTCTTCGATGAATGCAGCACCCCGACGCCAAAGAAATGGCTGGTGAAGGGTGTCGTTGCGAAAGGCGAAAACTCCAGCGTGTTCGGCGCGCCTGGTTCGCTTAAATCCGCGATGCTGACTGATATTGCGGTCCACACGGCAGCGGGAAAGGACTGGCGCGGTTTCAAGCACAAGGAGCGCGCTGGCGTTGTCTATTTCGCCTTTGAACGTGCCGATCAGGTGCGACGCCGACTGTCGGCCTACGCGAAGCGAGACGGCATGTCTGGCTTGCCGATGGCGGTGACAGGGCAAATCGTTGACATGCTCAATCCGAGTTGCGTCGATATCATCGTGCAGACTGTCCGCGCGGCCGAGGCGCGGTTCGGCATGCCGGTCGGCGTGATCGTGATTGACACATGGTCAAAAGGTATCGCGGCCGGTGGCGGTGACGAGGACAAGGCGCGCGATCAGAACATTGTAGCGGCGAATCTTCGTCGGATCCATGAATTGCTGGACGTCCACATTGCCGGCGTCGGTCACAGCGGCAAGGACGAGACGCGGGGCGAGCGTGGCAGCAATGCCCGGCAGGGTGACGTTGACCTGCAAATCCACATCACCGGCGACGCTGTGAAAACGGCGACAGTCATCAAGGCGAACGATCAGCCCGAGGGAGCGCTTACGAGCTTTGCTGGCGAAGTTGTGAATCTGGGTGTCGATGAGGACGGCGACGCGGTTACGGCGTTCATCCTGTCGATGGCGGCTGTTGCAGCGCCGAAAGCTACGTCACGCCTCAGTGACCGGCAGGTGCTCGCACTGGACGCATTGAAAACAGCCATCAAAGAACATGGTCAGGCTGGTGCGGTTGCGGTCGATCGGTGGCGCGACGAATTATTCCGAATAGGGGTACTCGATATCGAGGCGAAGAATCCACGAGAGCCGTTTAGGCGACTGCGGGATGCGCTGGCAAGATCACAGCGAATTGCGGAAAGCGATGGCATGGTGAGGATTGGAATGCCGACGCTCGGACCTTCACCTCTTATTGGTCAATTACCAGGTTGACCCTGTCACACCGTCACACCCCTATAGGGTTGTGTGACGTGACGTGACGGCAAAGGGCGTGTCACATGTGACGCGGTGTGACGATGACGTGACGGTGTGACACCCTTGAATTTAATATCGTACAATCAACAATTGCTAATAAAATCAAAGGCTTATTTTGACTTATGGTAGAGCTAACGTATCATTGTCGTGCGCTGGCCAGATGCATCGAGCATGTCAATAGATAATCATATAGAGTGTGTTTATGGCATCCAGACTTGGCGAAATTATTCGAGAGAGCTACGGCTCTGATTTCGTCATCTTCGATCATGAAGATGATCTCGATCGTTTCACCTCTGCGATCGATGCGTTCTTCGCGGGCAAACTGGACGTAGTATCTTTGAGGGAAAAGCTATTCGAGCTTGGTGTCCCTGCTGATCAGATCCGACGCTTGCTCGCGGGCGAGCGCTTGCTCTCAGTTTCCGGACCTTCTCGATCAGAAACCACATATTAAGCTTTACGCTCTATCTTACCTGGTTACATAAACATCAACCCGCGTCTGGCTCACCCGCCGGCGCGGGTTTTTTATTGGGCCGGCAACCCTTGTCAGTATTCGACCTCGCACCCGAACTCGTCGATGCTCTGTATGCAGCAGGCATTCCCGGCGCTGCTGTTCTTACTGTGCAGACCATTGGTGGCACGGCGCTTGAACCGACTGTCATCGACACGCCGCACATCTGCGCTGCTTGGGTGGATGACTACGAGGCAAGCCAGGTCGATGGCACGAGCATTCTACGCAATGATCGCAAGGTCTATGTCGTTGCCTCGTCACTGAGCGTTACGCCTGTTGCTGGCAACACCATCACAATCAACGGCAGCACGTACACGGTCATCAATGTAGAGCGTGATCCCGCTGGCGCATGCTTCGTCCTGCAAGCGCGCACATGATGACCGCTATCTCCCTTCGTCCGTTTGCATTCTGCGCATCAGCCGCGCGCGCTGCGCGATTGCGGTCCCAATGCCCGGCTTTCGGGCGGGGAACCTGTACGGAGGGGTGGGGTTTCGCTGTCTCGCGCTCCGGTCCCGCATGACCGAAAAAGCCGTCAAATTCCTTCAGACCCTCAAGATTCCAGAAGGCCCCATGGCTGGAAAGCCGATGCGGCTGGCGCCTTTCCAAAAGCAATTTGTGATGGGCGCGCTGGCAAAGGACGTCAGTGTTGCGTGCCTATCGATCGGACGGGGTAATGCCAAGACGGCGCTTTCGGCCGGAGTAGGACTCGGTGCGCTGCTTGGCGCATGGGACGCACAGCCGAAACGCGAAATTCCGATTGCTGCGCGCACGCGCGACCAAGCCCGTATCTGTTTCAATTTCGTGCAGGGATTTGCGCAGTTCCTCCCTGAGAAAATCCAAAAGCAAATCACGTTCCGCCGGGCGCCACGCTTGGAGATTGAATTCGCTGGCGATGGTGGCGGCCATCTCATTCGCTGTCTGTCGTCCGACGCCAAGTCATCCTTGGGCGGTGCGCCGACACTGGCGATCTTGGACGAGCGCGGACATTGGGAGCGTGACAGCGGGGATGCGCTCGAACACGCTCTGCTGTCCGGCCTTGGAAAACGCGACGGTCGCGCGTTGATTATTTCGACGTCCGCCCCTGATGACGCGCACCCTTTCAGCAAGTGGCTTGATGAGGAACAAGAGGGCGTCTATCGGCAGGAGCATCGGCCGCCGCCGGGTCTGCCCGTCGACGATCTGGAGTCGCTGCTACTCGCCAATCCTGGCGCGATGCACGGTATCGGATCGTCGGTCGAATGGCTGCAAGCGCAGGCGCGTCGAGCAATTGCACGAGGCGGATCGAGCCTCACGACATTCCGACTCTACAACCGCAATGAACGAGTCAGCGCTGAAACGCGAGACGTATTGCTGACGGTCGACGAGTGGCTGAATTGTGAGACTGCCGATCTGCCTCCCCGTGAGGGCAGCGTGGTCATCGGCATCGATCTCGGCGGCAGCGCCAGCATGACGGCCGCGGCTTTTTACTGGCCGGCGACCGGACGGCTCGAATGCCTTGGAACATTCCCGTCACGCCCGAACCTCACCGACCGCGGCGCGGCTGACGGTGTTGGCGATCGTTACAACGAAATGCAGCGCCGCGGCGAACTGTCGGTACTCGGCGATGCGACGGTGCCGGTTGCACCGTGGCTTGGCGAAGTCATGCGGCATGTGCAAGGGGAGCCGATCGCCGGCCTGATTATGGATCGCTACAAGCAGTCCGAATTGGGGGAGGCTATCGATCGCGCGGGCATTCGCGTTCCGATCGTATGGCGCGGTTTCGGATTTAAGGACGGCAACGAGGATTGCGACCGCTTTAAACGTGCGTGTTTTGATGGTCAGGTGAAGTCGAAACCGTCGCTACTGTTACGCAGCGCATTTGCCGACGCGGTGACGCTCCGCGATCCCGCCAACAATATGAAAATGGCAAAGGCCCGTTCGACCGGTCGCATTGATGCGGCATCGGCGACGGTGCTCGCTGTTGCCGAAGGCGCTCGGATTTCCGGTCGCGGTCAGAAGAAAACACGCGAGGCGGTATGGCTTTGAACGAGTATTTTCGACACTCCGCTGCAGTCATTCGTGACAAGCGCTGGCCAGCCTTGCGCCTGGCTGCAAAGCGCCGCGACGGATTCAAATGTGTGAAGTGCAGCGCGGTCGGTCGCCTTGAAGTCGATCACATCAAGCCTGTGCGCACCGATCCCGAACTCGCGTTCGAATTGACCAATCTGCAGACGCTTTGCGTGCCGTGTCATTCCGCGAAAACGAAAATCGAATGCGGCTTCGGAAACGAAGTCTCACCCGCTCGCGCCGCGTGGCGCGATTTGCTCGCCACGATGGCGAAACCTCAACCCAAGGAGTCACTATGCTTGAGTCTGTAAAAATCTCGCGTCGTCAGTCGGAAATTCGGCAGGCGCTCGCGGGCCTAGTTGGCAAGTCGCAGCCAACCGAAGACGAAACCCGTTCGATGGAAACGCTCGACACCGAATATCGCGGCAATGAGACGCGCTATCGCGCTTCGCTTATCGTCGAAGATACGGAGCGTCGCGAGGCAGGCGCCGACCTGGAAACGCGATCAGACCGGGAATACGCCGAACTGATCGGCAAATTCGAGCTTCGGCAGGTTGCCTTGCACCTGGACGAAGGCCGCAAGATCGACGGTGCCACTGCGGAGATCGTCGAGGAACTTCGCTCACAGGGTGGCTATCGCGGAGTTCCGGTGCCGTGGCAGGCGCTCGAAAAGCGCGCTGGTGAAACCATCGCTTCGGGCACGCCGTCGCCGGTGACTACCGCACCGATTATCGATCGAATTTTCGCAGACTCCGCTGCGGTGCGTATGGGCGCAAGCATGGTCAACATTGGCCAAGGCAGCAACGAATACCCGATTGCATCGGGCAGCGTGACTGCCGGATGGGCCGATGGCGAGACTGCCAACGTACCGGGGCCGACCGTTTATTCGACCAGCGAGCGCATGCTCGCTCCGAATTCGACGCTCGGGATCCAGATGAAAATCACCCGCAAGACCTTGAAGCAGTCGGGCGATGGTCTGGAGCAGGCGGTGCGCCGTGACATGAACGGCGCGATTTCCGTTGCGCTGGACAAGGCGGTTTTCCTCGGCACCGGCGCAAACGGTCAGCCGAGCGGCGTGCTTGTCGGCTCATATGGCATCACCAGTACGGCTGTGACCGCGGCCGCATCGTGGTCCGCATTCCGTGCCGCTGTGACGCGCTTCCTTACGGCCAATGCAGCCAATGGTCCTGCTGCGGTGAAACTGCTTATTCGTCCGGAGGTGTGGTCCGACATGGATGACACCTTGATCGAGGGCACCGCTGTTTCCGAATGGGACCGACTGGTCAAGAACATTCCGGCCGGAAACATCGTCATGTCGTCGAACGCACTCGCTGCCGCGGCTGGTTCGCCGCTCGCAACCAAGGCGTTGCTGACGACGAGTGTAGGCGGCGTGGCTCCGATCTTTGTTGGCACATGGGGAGCGATCGATTTGATCCGCGACGTTTACAGCGACGCGGCGTCGGGCGGTCTCCGCCTTACTGCACTGGCGACAGCCGACGTCACAGTAAGCCGAGCTGTACAGCTCGAAATCCTGACCGGGATTCAGTGATGGAGACCGCCGACAATTTGATCGGCGAAATTGAGTTGCGCGCTGCCAAGGGGCGGCGCGTAATTCGAGGCCGATTTCCATACCGAAAGAAGGCTGTGCTTTCAGACGGCGGAAAACGCGGACGCCCGAAGAAAGAGCAGTTCATGCCGGGTGCGTTCTCGCATTCGCTTGATAGCGTCGAGCAAGATATCGCGCTGCTGGTCGGCCATTCGTTCGATCGTCCGCTTGCCAGCAAGAAAACCGGCACGCTGGTATTCAATGATACCAGCGAAGTGTTGACGTTCGACGCTACTGTTTTGCCAGAGATCGCGGACACGTCTTACGGCTCGGACATTCTGAAAATGATTTCCGCCGGGCTGTCTGTCGGATTGTCACCCGGCTTTCGTATTCCGCCGCCGTCCGCGGTGCCGTCGGACCAGGCTGAAAAGATCGAGGAAGAAGATCCACGGATAGGCCGCGCACTTATCCGGACGATTTTTGCAGCGATCTTGTTCGAACTTTCGATCGTGACCCGGCCTGCTTACGAAGAGGCGAATGTCTCCTCTGATGATGCAAATGTCTCTTTTGATGACTTTGGCAGCCCAATCGAGGCGGACAAGCGCAATTGGGAACAGACCGGATCCGGTCTGGTCGTGCCTGCGCACCCATTGCACCGATGGAGGCTGTGAAATGGCCACAACAATTCAGCAAATCGAAAGCGAGCCTGCGGAGTACCCGGACGCACCTTCGGGCCTTTCCGCTGCCGCCGAGGCACTTGCGTCGGCGATCGTTTGGGACCGGCTTGAATCCTGGTGCGCGCATCGGTGGGCGGAGCGGCCAGTGACCTGGGTCGTGGAAGGGCCGGGGGAGTGGGTGCCGCCGCTCACGCCGGCAACTATTAGCACCGTCCAAGTGTGGTCGCGGGCCGGGGAATGGGAGACCGTCACGCTCACGGCATCGCCGCTCGGCGGCTACTGCTTGCCTTGCAGCGGCCCTTACCAATTCACAGCAACGGTCGGTGCTGCTGACGTGCCTGCTACGGTAGCCGAAGCCTATCGCCGGCTGGCCGAATACATGGCCGCGAAACCCGGCAAGCCCGGCGCCACGTCCGAATCTGTCACGGCCGGATCAATTTCCATTGCCTCGCGGCGCTCCGAATCCTGGTTGGCCGGTGCAATCGCCAATTCGGGCGCTGCCGACCTGTTGAGGGCTTATCGTCATGTTTGAGTTTAAGTGGCTAAAGCGTTTTCAAAAAATCGAAAAGCGTAGTGCCGGCAGCGGCTTCACGGCTGAAATTATCCAGGCGCGCGAAGCTTACATATCCGGCCGGCGCGGTATCGCCGAACTGACAGCGACCGCACAATCGTGCGTCTCGCTATGGGAAAATGGCTTCACGCTGGCCGATGTCGACGGCACCGACATGCTCGATCGGCGGGCGCTGGCACTGCTCGGCCGGTCGCTGGCGCTTCGCGGGGAGTCGGTCTTCCTGATCCGCGACGACATGCTGGTGCCGTGCAGCGATTGGGATTTGCGGACCCGCTATGGGAGGCCGACCGCCTATCGCGTTTCCATTCCGGAAGCCGGCGGCGGCACGACCGAAACGGCGCTTGCTGGCGAGGTGCTGCACCTTCGGACCGGTGCGGATCCCGCCGCGCCTTATTACGGAACAGCGCCATTGAAGCGCGCCAATCTGACGGCCGGCATGTTAAACGCGGTCGAGTCCGCGCTCGCTGAGGTGTTCGAGAATGCGCCGATCGGTTCGCAAGTCGTGCCGATGCCGGAATCCCCGGATACGGACAATTCGAAATTAAGCCGTTCATTCCGTGGTCAACGGGGCAGGGTGCTGCTGCGCGAGAGCGTACAGGTGTCGGCCGCGGGCGGACCCGCTCCGGTATCGGATTGGAAGCCCGCGAGCCTGTCGCCGGACCTCGAAAAGTCGATGACCAAGGAAACGCTCGACGCGGCACGCGACACCGTGGCCATGGCGTTCGGTGTGCTGCCTGCGATGTTTTCCAGTGCGACGACCGGTCCGCTTATTCGGGAAGGTCAACGCCACCTTGCTCAATGGACACTGCAGCCGATCGGCGCGCTACTCGCCGAGGAAGCATCGGACAAACTCGGCGGTACCGTCACGATTGATCTCATGACGCCGCTGCAGGCGTTCGATGCTGGCGGATCGGCTCGTGCATTCGCAACGCTGATTCAAGGCCTGGCCATGGCCAAGGAAGCCGGCGTTGATCCGAAGCCGGCGTTGGCGCTGCTCGATTGGGCTGACAAAGAATAGAGATTGCGTCGGTCGTTCTCTCAGGAGCCGTCGCATGTGGGACCAGTCATCCGCAGGGTGGCTGGCTCTTTTTATTTCTTGTTGGGAGCCTGCGTTAGCGCACTGGCGGCAATCGTCTTAATTTCTTTGTTTGTTAGCTTGCTAGGAGTTTTGAGTCCCTTTGAGGCGATTGTCGCGACTTTGTTGCTGGTGGTTTCACCTTTGGACGGTTTCTTGGCCATGTTTCCCCTCAACTATTGAGTGTGGAAGCATATGACACCATTCTCGCCTCGCAAGTACTAAATCGCAGTCTTGAAGCTTTTTCGGAGGACAAATGAGCGACCCGCTGTCCGCCATAAAAACGAAGTTCACTATGGAGGAGATACTTTCAGAGGTCACATCGCAAAGTGATCGGGGCGCTGCCATCATTGGAGGCGCGATTCTAGAAGAACTACTCACTGTCGCATTGGCTCACAGATTAATTTTGGATCCAGTCGTGCAGAAGCGAGTTTTTGGAACAGGGGGGTTCTGCGAGACTTTTGCGTCGAAGATTGATTTGGCCTTAGCCGTTGGGTTGATGCCGTTTGACGCGCACCATGACCTTCACATAATCCGCAAGGTTAGAAACAAGTTCGCGCACTCAATAGACCCGCTCACTTTTGAAGACCAGCAGATCAAAGATTGGCTCAACAATCTCCGAATAACCAAGGGAGCGGGTGGGCCCCGCGGTCAGTACCTACTCACGATGACACGTCATGCGAGCGTGTTCATTGTGTTCTCGACGTACAAGAACCTCCGGCTAAATCCCGCCGTTAGCGACCCCGATTTTCCGGCACATTTCTCTCACGAATTTAGAGATTGGGAGCCTAGGGCCGAGCCTGGGGCCGGTTCAGATTGAAATTATAAATATTTATATATATCAAATAGTTGCAACAAATTTCTGGCGGAAGGGGTGGGATTCGAACCCACGGTACCCTTGCGGGCACGCCGGTTTTCAAGACCGGTGCCTTAAACCACTCGGCCACCCTTCCGTTGCGGCTTCAATGGGGGATGCTCGCGACCATTGCAAGCGTCACGGCAGAGGTCATCCCAACCTGATAACAATACCATATTAACCAACTGATCATGCGGACCATTTGCGTGTCGCGCGGGTCACGCTATGGTGAATCGCGGGCAGGGGATGCCTGGGACGTGATTTGGGGACGGAATGCCGTCAATTCGGGGGAAGAGCGCGGTTCGCGCGGTCGCTGCTGTCGCAGCCTGTCTGTTGCTGGCCAACTGCGCCGCCTCGGACAAATTCGCCCGCAAAGTCGACCCGAAATATGGAGTTTCCGCCAGCCCGCGCGTTGTGCAGCTCGGCGAGCGCGCGCCGAAGGGCGGCGGCGTCTATCGCGTCGGCAAGCCTTATGTCGTGGCCGGACGCACCTATAATCCGGAAGAAAATACCAACTACAAGGCCGAGGGTCTTGCATCCTGGTACGGCACGGATTTCCACGGCCGACTCACCGCCAATGGCGAAGTTTTCGATATGGAATCGATCACCGCCGCGCATCCGACGCTGCCGCTGCCGTCCTATGTTCGCGTCACAAATCTGGCGAACAAGAAATCGCTGGTCGTACGCGTGAACGATCGCGGGCCGTTCCATGGTAATCGCGTGCTCGATGTCTCACACAAGAGCGCGCAACTTCTCGGCTTCAAAGGAGCCGGCGTGGCGCGGGTGAAGGTCGAGTATATCGGCCGCGCGGCGCTTGAAGGCTCCGATGATTCGCGCCTGATGGCGACCCTGCGTCAGGGCGAGCCGGCGCCAACGCCGATTCTTGTGGCATCAGCCGGACGAACCGGGCTCAACCTGCCGGAAGCGCGTGGCGGTATTAGCGGTCCGGTCCCGGTTCCGGCTGGCCGACCCTACAATCTGGGGGATGCGTCCTCCGCATCCCTGACCGATGTGACAGCCGCAGAGCGCCGCCAGACGTATCAAGCGGTTGCGGATAGGCCGCGTGGGGCGGTTTCCGGTTCCGCATCGCTGCGCTATGATAGCCCTGTCGGATACGTGAGCGGCCGCGGCCTTTACTAGCAATCCCGCCTGACAATCCGATCGTCGCTTGGGGGCGTCGTTTGCGCGGGGTCCGCGCCGGGAATGTTGTCGGTCCGATGAATCTGAAATCGCTCGTTCAAGGCGCGCTCGATCAATTGGAGCGCGATGTCGTCCGAAAACCGTTTCGCATTTTTCGGTATCGTGCTCTCGCGACGTTGGTTGCCGTGTCGCTCGTCGGCAGCGCGCTCAGTCCTTTGCAGGCGGCGCCCGCCTCGATGGCCGGCGGCAAGACCAAGGATGAGGGCGGTTTCCAGACCGCGGCGCCGTACGCGATCCTGATCGAGGCGGAAAGCGGCACCGTCCTGTTCGAGAAGAGCGCGGACACGCTGGTCGCGCCAGCCAGCCTTGCCAAGCTGATGACCGCCGAGACGGTGTTCAACGAGATCAGGGAAGGCAACGTCAAGCTCGACGAGGAATATGTCGTCAGCGAGCACGCATGGCGCAAAGGCGGGGCGCCCTCCGGCGGCTCGACGATGTTTGCGCCGATCCATAGCCGCATCAAGGTCTCGGACCTCTTGCAGGGAGCTATCATCCAGTCCGGCAATGACGCCTGCATTGCACTCGCCGAAGGGATCGCCGGTAACGAGGAAAACTTCGCGCGGATGATGAATGCGCGGGCGCGCGAGCTTGGGCTGACGCAATCGAACTTTACCAATCCGACCGGGCTGCCCGATCCAGACCAGCGCGTCACCGTGCGAGAACTGGCGAGGCTCGCCCGCCACATCGTTGCGACCTATCCCGAATTTTATAAGTGGTACAGCGAGAGGGATTTCACCTGGAACAAGATCCGGCAGTCGAACCGCAATCCGCTGCTGGCGATGAATATCGGCGCCGATGGTCTGAAGACCGGTTTCACAAAAGAATCCGGTTACGGTCTTGTTGGTTCGGCCGTGCAGAACAACATGCGCCTGATCGTCGCCGTGAACGGCCTCAAGACCGCGAACGAGCGCGCGGACGAAGCACGCAAGCTTTTGAATTTTGGTTTCAATGGATTTGAGTCGCGTCTCTTGTTCGCCGAAGGCCAGAAGATCGGCGACGCGCGTGTGTTCGGCGGCGAACAGCGTTACGTTCCGCTCGAAGCCGCAGGCAAAATACCGGTTCGGATATTGGTGCCGAAGAACAGTACCGAGCGGATCATTGCGCGCGTCGTCTATCAGGGGCCGCTGCGGGTGCCGGTCGAGCAGGGGGCCAAGGTTGGAACGCTCAAGGTCTGGCGCGGCGACAATGTTGCGCTGGAGGTTCCGCTGCAGACCGCTGAAAGCGTGATGCAGGGCCCGATCCATCGTCGTGCGGTGGATTCGGTCACTGAAATCTTCGGCGGCTGGTTTCGGGCCGGCCTGAAAAAGCTATAACGCCGCCTGCAACAAACGAGAGCTTCATGCGCGGCAGGTTCATCACCTTTGAAGGTGGCGAGGGCACCGGCAAATCGACACAGGCAAAGCGCCTGGCCGAGCGCCTGAAGACGCTCGGCATCGCCTCGATCCTGACCCGCGAACCCGGCGGTTCGACCGTCGCCGAGATCATTCGCCATGTCCTATTGTCGGGTGCCGCAAAGCCGCTCGGTGCCGAGGCCGAAACGATGCTGTTCGCCGCCGCCCGCGACGATCATTTGACGCAAACGATTCGTCCGGCGCTTGAACGCGGCGAGTGGGTCGTCTGCGACCGCTTTTCGGATTCGACGCGTGTTTACCAAGGCGTGCTGGGGCAGGTTGATTCCCGACTGATCAAGCGGCTGGAGAAGATCACGGTTGGCGACACAAAGCCCGATCTGACATTCGTTCTTGATGTGCCGGCCACAATCGGTCTGGCTCGTGCCAAATCGCGGCGTGGCAATGCGGAGAGCGATCGCTTCGAAAGCGAGGATCTCGCATTCCACGAGCGTCTGCGTGAAGCCTTTCGACAGCTCGCGAGCAGCGAACCGGATCGCTGCGTCCTGGTTGATGCCGGCCGCCCGCAGGACACGGTCGCCGATGACATCTGGGCTGCGGTGTCGCGCAAGCTCGATCCGGCCACAACGCCGCTTTCGATCGAGGATCTCGGCCAGTGAAAAGCGTTGCCGGTGCAGCGGATGAGGATGGTATCAGCCATCCGCGCGAGACCTCGGTTCTGTTCGGGCATAGCGAAGCAGAGCAGACGCTGCTCGATGCCTATCGATCCGGGCGCATTCCGCACGCCTGGCTGATCGGCGGCCTGCAGGGGATCGGCAAGGCGACACTGGCCTTTCGCATGGCCCGTTTCGTGCTAGCGCATCCCGATCCGGCGGCACCTGTGGTTCAAGAGGCAAGATCGCTTGCTGTCTCACCAGACAATCCAACGGCAGGATTAATCACGGCGCAGTCGCATCCCGATCTGCTGGTTTTGGAGCGTACGGTCGGCGACACCGGTAAACTGCGCAGCATCATCCGCGTCGAGGATGCGCGCAAGGTCGCGATGTTTCTCGGCTCGACTGCAGGCTTTGGCGGCTGGCGTGTTGTGATTGTCGATGCGGTCGACGATCTCAATGCCGAAAGTGCCAATGCGCTGCTTAAGGGCCTTGAGGAACCGCCGTCACGGTCGCTGTTTCTTCTTGTCAGTCACGCGCCTGGCTCCGTCCTGCCGACCATCCGCTCGCGCTGTCATCGGCTGATGCTGCGTTCGCTCGCGACCAGCGATCTGCGTCAGGCGCTGGCGCAGACGACGGGAGAGAGTGTCGAGCCTGATGTGATCGAGGCGGCCGAGGGCAGTGTCGGCCGCGCCTTGTCACTGCTGGATGGCCCGGCTTTCAAGTTGCGTCGGCAGACTGCGGCACTGCTGGAGCGGTTGCCGGTCACCGACCCGCGCGAGCTGCACGCCTTGGCCGACGCGCTGGCGATCAGCGACCTGCGCGCTTTCGAAGTGGCGCTCGATGCCATCAACGACTGGATGACGGCGCGTTTGAACATCGTTCAGCATGACAAGGCAAAGGCTGCGCGCCTCGCCGATGTCTGGCAGGAGATCAATAGCGTTGCGCGCACCACCGATATCTACAATCTTGACCGCAAGCCCTTGATTTTCCGGGCCTTCGCCCGTCTTGCCGAGGCCGCTCGCGACTGATAGCCCTGTCGGCCGATCCTGCCCGCGCTACTCGGTTCCGGTTGCGCCGGGTTTCCGATCCGGGCAAGCGGACTTAAATCTTGAATCTTGCCAACCCCATAGACCAGATTGAACGCATCCGATGCCGGCCAAGCCCAGCTATTACCTGACCACTGCGATTTCCTACCCCAATGGCGTACCGCATATCGGCCACGCCTATGAGGCGATTGCGACCGACGCGATCGCCCGCTTCATGCGACTCGACGGCTACGACGTCTATTTCCTGACCGGCACCGACGAGCACGGCCAGAAGATCCAGCAGACGGCCACGAAAGAGGGGATGAGTGCGCAGGATCTTGTCGATCGCAATGCGCAGCGCTTCCGCGAAATGGTCGAGCGCATGAATTGCTCGAACGATGACTTCATCCGGACCACGGAGGATCGCCACCACAAGGCTTCGATGGCGATCTGGGAGCGGATGGAGAAGGCGGGCGACATCTATCTGTCGAAATATGCCGGCTGGTATTCGGTTCGTGACGAGGCCTATTACGCCGAGAACGAAACCCATGTGAACGAGCACAAGGTGCGGCTCGCGACCAAATCTGGCACACCGGTCGAATGGGTCGAGGAGGAGAGCTATTTCTTCAAGTTGTCCGCCTATCAGGACAAGCTGCTCGACCTTTACGCCCAACACCCGGACTTCGTTTTGCCGAAGGAACGCCTCAACGAAGTGGCAAGCTTCGTGCGCGGTGGCCTGCAGGACTTATCGATCTCGCGCACGACCTTCGACTGGGGCATCCGCGTCCCGGGCAACGACAAGCACATCATGTATGTGTGGGTCGATGCGCTGACGAATTATATCACCGCCATCGGCTTTCCTGACGACAATGAGATGTTCAACCGATACTGGCCGGCGAATCTGCACGTGATCGGCAAGGACATCGTGCGTTTTCATGCGGTCTATTGGCCGGCTTTCCTGATGTCGGCGGGACTTGCCGTGCCGCATCGCATCTTCAGCCACGGCTTCCTGTTCAACCGCGGTGAGAAGATGTCGAAGTCGGTCGGCAATGTCGTCGATCCCTTCGCGATGGCCGACGAATATGGCGTCGATCAGTTCCGTTATTTTTTCCTGCGCGAGATTCCGTTCGGCCAGGATGGCAATTACAGCCATGAGGCGATCGTCAACCGCATCAATGCGGAGCTTGCCAACGATCTCGGCAATCTCGCGCAGCGCTCGCTGAGCATGATCGGCAAACAGCTCGGCGGCGTGCTGCCTAACCCCGGTGCTTTTTCGGATAACGACAAGGCAATCCTTGCATCCGCCGATGCGATGATCGACGGCGCACGCGAGGCGATGAAGACGCAACAGCTGCATCAGGTGCTGACTCAGGTCTGGGCCGTGGTTGCCGACGCCAATCGCTATTTCGCGGGCGAGGCGCCGTGGGCGCTGGCGAAGACTGACCCGGCACGGCAGGCGACCGTGCTGTATGTCACCGCCGAAGTGATCCGCCAGATTGCAATTCTGGCGCAGCCCTTCATGCCGGTTTCGTCCGGCAAGTTTCTCGACCTGCTTGGCGTGCCGCCAGACGAACGCGACTTCTCTCGGCTCGGTGGCGCACATCGTCTCGCGGGCGGCACGATGCTGCCGGCGCCGACGCCAGTGTTTCCGCGTTATGTCGAGCCGGAAGCGGATAAGGCCTGACAGAGGTGACGGAGCGCTTCTCATGACCGTGCTGTTTGAAAACGAGCGGCAGGCCGGAAAGACGCGCAAAGCCGTTGTGGCAGCGGTTGTCTGGGCTGTGGGCTGGTTCTATTGGGCGATGGTGATGGCGCATGTCTTCGGCGCGCTTCCGGGGAGTGAGGCTGTCGGCGCGTCCGGCTCACGGCCCGGTCTGGCTGCGCTGATGTTTCTTGTTGGCATCGCCCCGTTCGTCGGTTTGCTCTTCTATAGCCGCATCTATCTGATCCGCATCGAGCGTGCGCAGGATGTCGTGACGCTGACGACGCTTGGCGTGTTTTCACCGCGCGTCTATCAGGTCCCGCAATCGGCCATTGTTGCGACCAAGACGCAAACCGATGACAGAAACAATACGGGCGCCGGCAAACCGGTCTGGATCACCCTGCGCGTTGCCGGCCGACGGCTGCCATTCGTTGCCGATCTGCAGGCCGAGCGGGCCGACATGGCCGCCATCACGGCTTTGGCGGCTTGAAAATTAGCGCCTGGACAATGACATTGCAGAACATGATCGTCGACAGCCACTGCCACCTCGATTTTCCCGACTTTGCGAACGATCTCGACGGCATTGTCGATCGTGCGCGTGCGCAAGGCGTTGGCCGCATAGTCACGATCTCGACCCGTGCTCGCGAATTGCCGAAGCTGCTGGCGATCGCCGAGCGCTTCGATGCCGTGTTCTGCTCGGTCGGCACGCATCCGCACAACGCCCATGAGGAACTGGATATCGGCACCGTTGATCTCGTTGCGAAGACGGCGCATCCGAAGGTCGTCGCCATCGGCGAAGCCGGCCTCGACTATTTCTATGATACGAGCCCGCGCGATGCACAGGAGCAAGGCTTCCGTGCGCATATCGCCGCTGCCCGCGAAACCGGTCTGCCGCTGGTGATCCATGCGCGCAATGCCGATGACGATATGGCGCGGATCCTGGAGGAGGAAACGGGGAAGGGGGCCTTCCCTGCCGTGCTGCATTGCTTTACCGGCGGCCGCGATCTCGCGATGCGCGCGATTGCGCTTGGGCTCTCGATTTCCTTCACCGGTATCCTGACGTTCAAAACTTCGAATGCCTTGCGCGCGATCGCAGCGGAATTGCCAGCCGACCGCATTCTGGTCGAAACCGATTCGCCGTATCTGGCGCCGGGCAAATTCCGCGGCAAGCGCAACGAACCGTCTTATGTCGTCGAAACCGCCAAGGTGCTGGCCGAGACGCGCGGCGTATCGTTCGACGAGATCGCGAACCAGACGACCGAGAACTTCTTCCGGCTGTTCAGCAAGGTGCCACGCCAGCTTTCGGCGGCGGCATGACGGTACTGACGGTCACGATCCTGGGCTGCGGATCGTCCGGCGGCGTGCCGCGCCCGGCGCTTGGCTGGGGCGCCTGCGACCCCGACAATCCGAAGAACCGCCGGCGCCGTTGTTCGATCCTGGTCGAGCGCGAAGGCCCGAGCGGCAAGACAATGGTGCTGGTCGATACGTCGCCGGACCTGCGCGAGCAATTGCTGGATGCCAACGTCACGAAGCTCGACGGTGTTTTGTTCACGCACGAGCATGCCGACCATACGCATGGTATCGACGACCTGCGGCCGCTGTTTATCTTTCATCGCCGCAAGATCGACGTCTATCTGGATGAGCCGACCTCGCGCGCGATGCATGGCCGCTTCGGTTATTGCTTCATGACGCCGCCCGGCAGCGCTTATCCGCCGATCGTCAATGAGCATCGGATCGTTCCCGGCAAGCCTGTGACCGTCGACGGCGATGGCGGTCCGGTCACGGCGCTGCCGGTGCTGCTCGAGCATGGCGATATCCCGGCGCTGGGCTTCCGGTTCGGCAACATCGCGTATTCGGCGGACCTCAACAATATGTCCGACGAAGCCGCCGCGGCGCTGACCGGGCTCGATCTGTGGATCGTCGATGCACTCCGGCATCATCCGCATCCGAGCCATTTTTCGCTGGCGGAGGCCCTAGCTTGGATCGAGCGGCTGAGGCCGAAACGGGCTGTGCTGACCAACATGCATGTCGATCTGGATTACGCCGTGCTGCGCGCGAGCTTGCCGCCGCATGTCGAGCCGGCCTTCGATGGCATGCGGATTACGGTGTGAGGTTGATCAGATGGCGTGTCTGAAAGTTCTGGCATCATTTTGATTTTGCTGAATAAGGCCGGCATGCGGCTCGGGTGAAGGCTTGGGTCGAAGCGTCAGCTAGCAATAATCCCAGCCAAAATGCCCATCTAAATATGTTCCATAATATGTCTTATGCGAATCGGATATGCCCGTTCCGGCCGGGCTGCAGTACTCCGGCTGCAGATGTCGGTTTTCGACACCCGCAGCCTGTCCTCTGTCATCTCGATCAGGCCGCCAGCTTCAAGGCACTGGAGATCTCGGTGAGCGTCGCCTTCTCGGCGTCGCTGACCTGAACGCCGCTGCTGAAGAAACCGCCTTCGGACGCAGCTTCTGCCACGCCTTGGCTGATCTGCCGGAGCCAGGCTTTGAAGGCCGGAGCATCGGCCGGCGCCTTGGTGTCCAGCAATGTCGAGACCTGACTCAAGGTCTCGATGCAGCGCGCCTTGATTTCGCTCGGGCTGGCACCGGCCAGCTTGGCTTTGAGACCGTCGCGGGCGGCGCTGCGTCCTGTGGATGTACCGAAATCGTCGACCACGGCCTTGACCAGTGGATCGCTGTTGTTATCGAGCTTGACCTTTGCCAGCGCCTCGGCGCTGGCAAAGCTTTCCTTCAGCAAGCCCCAGAGGCCGCTGGGCTCGGCGGCTGTGACGGCCATGCCCGCCATCATCACGCTTTCCAGCAGCAGCGTCCATTCGTCAGACGTGAAATTCGTCTTGTCGACCATTCCTGACACTCCTCGCTATGCGTTGCTTGTGTCGCGTTCAGGCACGTGACATCGCGTTGAGTTTCGTTCGCATGGTCTCGATGAGCGGCTGCGCAATGCTGGCGACGCCCGGGATGGCAAGCACACGGTCGAAGAGCTGATTCAACGCCGGCATCGCACTCGAGAGTTCGGCTGCGACCAGCGATCGTGTCTGAGGCGAAAGCTGGTTTGTCGCTGCGCTGAGTTTGTCGAGGTCGGTGGTCATCTGCTGCAGTTTTGGCATAGCCGCCTGCGCGGAGGCCGGATCGGTGATGCCCTGCAGCGTGGTCCGCATGCCGTCGACGGAGCGGGTTAGTTGGCCCGTCAGTTCGGCTGCCGTCTGGCTTGGCGTTCCAGCGCCCATTGTCTCGGTTTTTGTCGCGGCCGGCCGGCTGGTTTGCTCTGCCACCTGGGTGTTGTCCCGGTTGGCCATGTACATCCAGCCGAGGCCCGTCAAAATAGCCAAGCCGGCCAGCCAGAACGGCCAGGTTGCCATCTGTTGTGATGTCGCGGCTGCCGCTTGTCTTGACGCAAGCATGGCGCTCTCGCCGATGTCGGCGGTGCGTCGTCCGGCGGCGGAAGCCGCTGCAGCGCCTTGCCGGATCGTCCCATCGAGCGCGCCCGCCAACCCGCTGTCGCGCAGATAGCTGGAAAGACCGGATGGCAATGCCGCAGCGATCTGATCTTTTTGGGATGCGAGAAGATTCACAACGCCTTTCGGATCAAGACCTGTCTTAGCCTGTTGCTGGCCGAGCGCCCCGATTGCGATGGGACCAAGCAATCCCAGCAGCGATTCACTTTTGCTGGCATTGATTCCAGCATGGCTGCCGATGGCGGATGTGAGTGCATTCAGGGGCCCGCTTCCCAGCAGTGAAGACAGCAAATTGGTGCCCTCTTCAGACCGCGCTGCTTGCGTCGGGCTGCCGATGGCGCCGAGGAAATTGTTCAGTCCGCCCGGCGTCACTTGTTCCAGCGCGCTGGATAATTGCTGTGCACCGCCTGGCTTGGACGCAAGGCCTGCCAAGCTTGCAAGAATGGCTGGAATTCCCGCGCTGGTCGCCTTTTGTGCGGTGTTGCGGTCAAGACCGATTGCCGCAGCAATCTTTGCGATCAGGTCCGGCGTTACGAATTGCATAACTGAAGAGATGAGATTGGTAGCCATGTTCCTTCCTCCAATTGCTGCTTGAAGCATGTAGATGGATCAGGAATTGCCAAGAAAACGGGTGTATAAGCGTGTGCTATTGCTGCAAAAACAGATCATTTTCGATGGCGAAATTGCGAATTCGGTGGCGCAATTGTGGTAAGGATGCCTTGTGACTATCCACAGCTAGGCACGGACGAAACGGCAAGGTTTTGGGCCATAATCCTTTTGGCCGGGATGATTGCCGTGTATGGACAAACTCAATCATTCAAATTGCAGTAAAGAGCCGTTGAAACCTTCACGCGACATTCACCGTCTTATCGAGATTATGGCCGCGCTTCGTACGCCTGTAACCGGCTGCCCCTGGGACCTGAAACAGACTTTCGCGACCATCGCGCCCTACACCATCGAGGAAGCGCACGAGGTCGCTGACGCGATCACACGCAACGATCTCGACGATCTGAAAGACGAACTGGGCGACCTGCTCCTTCAGGTCGTCTTTCACGCGCGCATGGCGCAGGAACAAGGCGTATTCGAATTTGGCGATGTCGTGCAGTCGATCACCGAAAAGCTGATCCGGCGGCATCCGCATGTTTTCGGCGATACGCGGCATCTGACGCCCGATGAAGTCAAAGGTCTGTGGGACAAGATCAAGGCCGAGGAAAAGGCTGCGCGACGGCAGCGGCGTGGTGGTGCTGATGAGGACGCGGGCGCCCTCGCCGGCATTCCGTCCGGTTTACCGGCGCTGACGCGTGCATTGAAGCTGCAGCAGAAGGCATCGAAAGTCGGCTTCGACTGGAATGATCCGCGTGCCGTGCTCGACAAGATCAAGGAAGAGACCGCGGAAATCGAACGCGCATTGGATGCAGCCGACAATGCGGCGGCGGCTGATGAAATCGGCGATCTGATGTTCGCGCTGGTCAATCTGGCACGCCATCTCGACATCGATGCCGATACGTCCTTGCGTGGCACTAATGCGAAGTTTGAACGCCGCTTCGCCGCGATCGAGGCCGCGCTGGCGCGGATCGGCAGGACGCCGTCAGAAGCGACTTTGGCCGAAATGGACGCGCTCTGGGACGAGGCCAAAAACGACGAAAGACCGGCCAGTGAAAACCGTCATCAGGAGGCGGATGCAACCTCGCTGAAACGTGCCCGCACCTGACCGGCCTTGGCCGGATCGGCCCGCACGCTGATCGCAATCTTGCCCTCGTCCAAAACGGATTTCCGGATCACTTCCGTATTGCGATGGAGCCATGACAGGCCGGCGCCATCCGACCCGTCGAGCAGGAGTTCGAGGACGATGCGCGTTTCGGATAACCGTTCTTCGATCGCCGCCAACAGCGTATCGATGCCCTCGCCGGTCAAGGCCGACACCAGCACCGGATGATGATCCGGCGCGATACGCGCCGCGGCATTCTCCAGGCCAGCGCGATCATCGGGGGCAAGCTGGTCGATCTTGTTCCAGACTTCAATCACGCGATCGCGCCGCTCATCGTCGATGCCGAGCGCTTTCAAGACGTCTTGCACATCCTGCATCTGGGCGTCGCTGTCTTCATGCGAAACGTCGCGCACATGCAGGATCACGTCGGCCTCGACGACTTCTTCGAGCGTCGCACGGAACGCAGCCACCAGCATGGTCGGCAGCTCGGAAATGAAGCCGACGGTATCGGACAAAATCACCTTGGCGCCATGCGGAAGTTCGATCGCGCGCAATGTCGGATCGAGCGTCGCAAACAGCATGTCGGCTTCGAGCACTTGCGCGCGCGTCATGCGGTTGAACAGCGTCGATTTGCCGGCGTTGGTGTAGCCCACCAACGCGACGATGGGATATGGCACGCGCCGCCGGCTCTCCCGATGCAGCTTGCGCCGTTTCTTGACCTTTTCCAATTCGGCTTCGATGCGCGCAATGCGCTCCTCGATCATGCGCCGGTCGGCTTCGATCTGCGTTTCGCCTGGGCCGCCGAGGAAGCCGAAACCGCCGCGTTGCCGTTCAAGATGCGTCCATGAGCGCACCAGCCGGCTCTTCTGATAGGTCAGATGCGCAAGCTCGACCTGCAGCACGCCCTCCTTCGTCTGGGCGCGCTTGCCGAAGATTTCCAGGATCAGGCCGGTGCGATCCAGCACCTTGGCCGACCACGCTTTCTCAAGGTTACGCTGCTGTACCGGCGACAATGCGCAATCCATGATGACGAGATCGACCTCGCGCGCCTTGATCAGGCCCGCAAGCTCGTCGACCTTGCCCTTGCCGATATAGGTCGCAGGCCGGATCTCGCTCAGCGAGACGATCCCGGTCTCAACCACATCGAGGTCGATGGCGAGCGCAAGGCCGGCAGCCTCCTCGATCCGCGCCTGGGGCGATCGCTCGGCGCGAAGCGCACGTGACGAATGACTGCGCAGATAGGGGCCGACCACCAGCGCACGCCCAGTGGTGCCCGAACGATCCGGGCTCAGGCGGTCGGAAGCTGAATCGCGTTTACGCGGCTGCAACTAGCCTTTTTCTCCTGCGCCCTCTTCCGCACCCTCGAAAAGCTGGACCGGATGGCCCGGCATGATGGTGGAGATGGCGTGTTTGTAGACAAGCTGCGAATGCCCATCCCGTCGCAGCAACACACAAAAGTTGTCGAACCATGTGACAACGCCCTGCAGCTTCACGCCGTTCACCAAAAATATCGTGAGCGGAATTTTGGCCTTGCGGACGTGGTTGAGGAAGGTGTCCTGGAGATTTTGAGTTCGTTCGGCTGCCATGGCCGTGCTTTCCATTTTCTTGCCCGCAGCTCCCGATGCCGCGAGACGTTTCTGCTAGATGATCAGTTTAGAGTGATTGCCAAGTATCATTGTCCCTCGTTCTTCTTACCCAACGAGGACTTGGGGCGATGCATTAGATGGCACGGCGGGATTCCGCGCAAGCCCAACTTGCACGCTGGTCAAAGCCTTAGCGCGGCGAATTGTCAGGATTCCTCCGCAAAGCGGTGGAAATCGCGGCGCAGGGCGGTCGCCAGCAGGCCGGGTGCACCATTACCGATCGGCCGGCCGTCGATCCTGACCACCGGCATCACGGCCTGGCTCGCCGAGGTGATGAACGCCTCCCGGGCGCCCTGAGCTTCCTCGACCGTGAAGGCCCTCTCCGTCAGTGTCAGGCCCTCCGATTTCAGAACCTCGAGCAGGACCGTGCGGGTGATGCCCTTCAGGATCGTCCGGTCGGCCTTCCGGGTCACCACCTCGTTGTCCCCCGTCACGATCCAGGCGTTCGAGGACGAGCCTTCGGTCACCGTACCGTCGGCAGCGACAAACCACGCTTCGCGAGCGCCCTGCTCTCGCGCCTGCTGTTTCGCCATGACGTTCGGCAGCAGTGCGATTGATTTGATGTCGACCCGGTCCCAGCGATTGTCCGGCAGTGTGATGACCGCGATGCCGTCTGCGGCGAGCCGCTCGGTCTTCTCCGGGTCGATACGGTTTGCTGTGACCACCAAGGCGGGTTTCGTCCCGGCCGGCGGGAAAGCATGGTCTCGTTTGGCGACACCGCGTGTGATTTGCAGATAGACGATACCGTCGCGGACACCGTTTCGCCGGACCACCTCGTGCAGCACGATGCTGAGCGCCGACAGTGGCATCGGCAGCGGAATTCGCAATTCACTTAAAGAACGCAACAGCCGTTCCATGTGGCGGCGTTCATCGATGAGGTGGCCACCCCTCACCTCGCAGACTTCGTAGACGCCGTCGGCGAACTGATAGCCGCGATCCTCGATATGAACCGCAGCTTCGCTCCGCGGCAGGTAGCGACCGTTGACATAGGCGATGCGTGACACGGGCGTTTCTCTTGAGTTGTTTTCCGTGCTGCGATCAGCCAATCCCCAGCGCCTTCAGCTTGCGATGCAGTGCCGAGCGCTCCATGCCCACGAATTCGGCGGTCCGTGAAATGTTGCCGCCGAAGCGGCTGATTTGCGCAACGAGGTATTCTCGCTCGAACATCTCGCGCGCCTCACGCAGCGGCAAGCTCATCAACTGCTCGCCGCCATTGCCGTTCGGCATCGACGGTACCATCGAGCCGACATCCTGCGGCAGCATGCTGGAATTGATCACCGCGTTCGGATCGCCGCCGGCGAGAATCATCAGGCGTTCGACGTTGTTGCGGAGCTGGCGCACGTTGCCGGGCCAGTCATGCGATTGTAATACCGCCATCGCGTCATCGCCCATCGTGCGTTTGGGCAAGCCGGTGGCGAGCGAAATCTGCTCCATGAAATAATCGACCAGCAGCGGGATATCCTCGCGCCGTTCGGCCAGCGGCGGCACGCGGATCGGCACGACCGACAGCCGATGGTAGAGATCCTCGCGGAAATTGCCCGCCGCGATCTCCGCTTCGAGATTGCGAGCGGTCGAAGAGATAACGCGGACATCCACGGTGACTTTGGAGGTGCCGCCGACCCGGTGGAAGGTCTGATCCACCAAGACACGCAGAATCTTGTTCTGGGTTTCTCTGGGCATGTCAGCGATTTCGTCGATGAACAGCGTGCCGCCATGCGCCTCCTCGAGCGCGCCGGCTTTGCGGCTTTGGCTGCCGTTACTCTGCTCGATGCCAAACAGCTCGATCTCCATCGATTCCGGTGTGATCGCGGCGGCGTTGATGACCACGAAAGGCCCATTGGCACGTGCAGAGAGATTATGCAGCGTGCGCGCGCATAATTCCTTGCCGGAACCGGAGGTGCCGATGATCATGATGCGGCTGTTGGTGGGCGCCACCTTCTCGATCGTTTGCCGGAGCTGATTGATCGCCGGCGATTTACCGACCAGCGCCGATGGCTGAGGCGAAATCGCCTTCAGTTCCTTGACCTCACGCTTGAGCCGCGAGTTTTCCAGCGCGCGGTCAGCAACAAGGATGAGCCGGTCGGCTTTGAATGGCTTCTCGATGAAATCGTAGGCGCCCTGCTTGATCGCCGCTACGGCGGTTTCGATGTTACCGTGGCCCGAAATCATGACAACCGGGAGATCGGGAAATTCCTGCTTGGCGGCATCGAGCAATTGCAGCCCGTCAAGCTTGGAGCCCTGCAGCCAGATATCCAGAAAGACAAGATTCGGCCGCCGCGCCTTGATCGCGTTGAGCGCGCCATCGGCGTCGCGTGCCGTGCGCGTCGTGTATCCTTCATCCTGCAGGATGCCGGCAACGAGCTCGCAAATATCAGGTTCATCATCGACAATAAGAATCTCAGCCGTCATGTCGCCACACTGCTTGTACGCTTTGTTTTGCTGTCTTCATTCGAACTGGTGCCGCTTGCTTGCGGCGGATTGACGGCAAAACGCAGACGTATCCACGCGCCATGTCGTCCCGGCTCTTTCTCGGCTGCATCGTGCAATTCGATGCCACCGCCATGGTCTTCGAGAATCTTGCCGACGATCGCAAGGCCAAGCCCCGTGCCCTTCTCGCGCGTCGTCACGTAGGGTTCGAGCAGACGCGAGCGATGCTCCTTGGGCAGGCCAATGCCATTGTCGATGACGTCGATATTGACGAGATCGCCGACACGCGTGGCCGTTACCTCGATGCGGCCTTTCGGCGATCCTTCCGGCAACACGCCGATCGCCTCGGTCCCGTTTTTGATGATGTTGGTGAGCGCCTGCGACACCAGCCGGCGATCGAAGCGCGCCGGCATCGGATCTTCGACCATCGACAATTCGATATCGATATCGGGGTGCCCGACACGCATCAGAAACACAGCCTGCCGGACTGTATCGGCAACATCCTCGCGCTCCATGACCGGCTTCGGCATTCGTGCGAAGCGCGAGAACTCATCGACCATGCGGCGGATGTCGTCCACCTGCCGCACGATCGTATCTGTGCATTGCTCGAAGATAGCGCGATCTTCGGTGATCACTTTTCCGTATTTACGGCGCAGGCGCTCGGCCGAAAGCTGGATCGGTGTCAGCGGATTTTTGATCTCATGCGCGATGCGGCGCGCGACATCGGCCCAAGCCGAGGTGCGTTGTGCGGAAACCAGTTCGGTGATGTCGTCGAGCGTCACCACATAGCCGTGTTCGGCTTCAGCCGTTTGCTCGCTCGCTACCCGCACCGACAGATTGCGTTCGCGACCCTTGCGGCTCAGCGTCACCTGCCCTTGCGTCAGCCTCTGGCCGTTGTCGATGGCCTGCCGAACGAGTTCGGCAAGTTCGGGAGCAACCGCCAGCAATGGTTTGCCCATGACGTCACTGCCGGGTGAGGCGATCAATTGTTCAGCCGAACGGTTGAGGATGCTGATCCGGCCGTCGTGATCAACGCCGATGATACCGGCACTGGCGCCGGCCAGCACCGCTTCGCTGAAGCGGCGGCGGCTGTCGATCAGATCGCGGGCATTGACGAGGTCGTCGCGTTGCGTGCGCAGATCGTGCGTCATCCGGTTGAAAGTTTCGCCAAGCTGGCCGAGGTCGCCCTCGGACCGATGCACTGGCACCTGCACATGCAGATTACCTGTCGCGACCACATTGGCCGCACCAATCAGGCGGCGGATCGGCGCGACCAGCCGGTTGGCGAAATTCAGTCCGATCAGCACGGCAGACAGCATCACGATCAGCGCGATAACGGTGTACATCAGTCCGAAGGCCACGGTGACGCCGAGCCGGCGTGCCTCCATCAGGGCATAGTCACTGACGCTGGCGCGTGTTTCCCGCAGTTGCGATACCACCCGCGGATCGAGCAGCCGAGCGACATAGAGATACATCGAGTCGTAGCCGCGCAGCTTGATCACGCTGGCAACGTAGTTCGTGTCGGGAAGCAACGCGATCTGCGGCTCGGTCTCGCTGAGCGTTTTCAGAGCTTCCTTGTTCGGAATCGCAAAGTCCTGCGTCACCCGCAGATTGGTGCGCTCGATCACTTCGAGTTCGCCGTTCAGAATAACAGCGATCGGCAGGCCGCGGATTGTTGCCTGAGCCGTCAGGAATTGCTGAAAGCGCTCGCGGTCGGAATCAAACAATGGCTTGGCGCGTGCAACGTCCTGCGCCATGGCGAGAATGTCGCCCTGAATCATCTGCGCGTGCTCGCGCAGATACGCTTCGGAGACCAGCAGTGAATTTTCGATGATTGCTTTCGTTCGGACCGAGAAGAAACGGTCGAGGCCGCGGTCGAGCGTGATCGTCGCGACAACAGCAACGAGGATGGTCGGGACCGCAGCGATGATGGCGAACAGGCCGACGATGCGGACATGCAGCCGGGCGGCCGCCCGCCCTCTCCGCCGGGCCTGTACGATTTGATAGGCTTCCTGCGCGATAACGGCGATCAGAATGAGCGCCGCAATGGCATTGATGCCAAGCAGGCTGACGACGACGTTATGCGTCGGTGGAAGCGGCGTAAGTCCGGACAGGACCAGGAATGTTGCCAATGCGGACAACAGCGCTGCGCCAACGGCGGTCGAACTGATCCACCGGAAGGACAAGCGGCGGCCCATCGGCATACCTGCCGACCTGTCGAGCGGCAACGATTGGTCAGCGCTGGCCATCGGCCCCCCGGTGCGAACTGGCGATCGGTCGGCTGACCGGATTCGTTGATGTATTTATACAACATTGTTGCGAAATTGCGACAATTCCGCGGCAGCCGACGGGGAAATAACCGAGAGGATCAGGTCGTGGTGCGGATGACTTGAATATCGAGATCCCGGATCTTCTTGCGGAGCGTGTTGCGGTTGACGCCGAGAAGGTCGGCAGCGCGGATCTGATTACCACGCGTGGCGGTCAGTGCCGCAGTCAGCAGCGGATGCTCCACTTCCCGCAAGATGCGGTGATAAAGGCCTGGCGGTGGCAGGCCATCCGGGAAGCCAGCGAAATACCGGGCCAGGTTGCGCTCGACCGCAGCCGACAGGTTGTCGGGTGCGGTGGTGTCGATCTCCGGCGTGACAGCCGGCTGGGTTAGCTCGGCTTCAATGACCGGAAGCGTGATCACCTCGTGCGGATACAGCGCGGCAAGACGGCGGGCGAGGTTTTCGATCTCACGTACGTTGCCCGGCCAAGGATACTTTTTCAGACGCTCCAGCGCAGCCGGATCGATCTGTTTGCGCGGCAGACCTTCGCGCTCCGCCAGCATGAAGAAATGCCGGATCAGATCGGGCACGTCTTCGGCGCGTTCGCGCAGCGGCGGCAGCCGCAGCGGCACGACATTGAGGCGGAAGAACAGATCCTCGCGGAACAGGCCCTGCTGGATGAGGATCCGCAAATCCTTGTTGGTGGCTGCGACGATGCGAACATCCGTCTTGATCGGCGTGCGGCCGCCGACGGTCGTATATTCGCCCTGCTGCAACACGCGCAGAAGCCGCGTCTGCGCCTCCATCGGCATGTCGCCGATTTCATCCAGGAATAACGTGCCGCCCTCGGCCTGCTCGAAACGGCCGGTGCTGCGTGTATTGGCGCCCGTGAAAGCGCCCTTCTCATGCCCGAACAATTCGGACTCGATCAGGTCGCGTGGAATCGCCGCCATGTTGATGGCGACGAATGGACCGCCGCGGCGCTTGCCGTAATCGTGCAATGCGCGGGCGACGAGCTCCTTGCCCGTGCCGGACTCGCCGGTGATCATGACCGTTAGATCGGTCTGCATCAGCCGCGCGAGCAGCCGATAGATTTCCTGCATCGCCGCCGATCGGCCAACAAGCGGAATCTGATCCACTTCCTCCGGGCGCGCCGCGTTCCGCGGCTTGTCCTTGGGTTCCGACAGCGCCCGGCCGACGATGCCGATCAATTCCTTCAGATCGAACGGTTTCGGCAGATATTCGTAGGCCCCGCGTTCCGACGCCCGGATCGCTGTCATGAACGTATTCTGCGCGCTCATGACGATAATGGGCAGCTCCGGCCGCAGCTTTTTCATCCGTGGGATGAGTTCGAATGCGTTTTCGTCGGGCATCACGACGTCGGTGATCACAAGATCACCCTCGCCCTGACTGACCCAGCGCCAAAGTGTTGCGGCATTGCTTGTCGAGCGCACTTCGTAGCCGGCGCGCGACAGCGCCTGGTTGAGCACGGTTCGAATCGCGGCGTCGTCGTCAGCGACGAGAATGTTTCCGGCGGGCATGGGCATCGTCAGCCTTTATACCGTTGGCTTTCGCTCATATTGTTTGGGCTTCCATCGCGGTTTCCCTTGCCCCTGTCCGGGCCTGAGCACCGTTTCCCGCATACATCGGCAAGAGAATCCGAAAAACGGTATGCCGGGTCTGGGATTCGCATTCGATAATGCCACCGTGGTCGCCAATGATCTTGGCAACCAATGCAAGTCCGAGGCCAGATCCGGAGGCCTTGGTCGTGACAAATGGATCGAACAAATGCGGCAGCAGATCGGTCGGAACGCCTGGGCCGTTATCCTTGATGCAGAATTCCATCGGCAGCGATACGCGTGAGCGGCTGCCCGGCAGGGTCAGGCGGACACCGGGCCGGAAGGCCGTGGTCATCTGGATCTCGCCGTCGATGGCATTTTCTCCGATCGCCTCTGCGGCATTTTTCACAAGATTGAGAAACACCTGCACAAGCTGATCGCGGTTGGCGAGCACCGGCGGCAAGGATGGATCGTATTCCTCGAGGAACCGGATATGCCGGGCGAAGCCCGATTGGGCCAGACGCTTCACGTGTTCGAGCACGGCGTGAATGTTGACCGGTTCCCGCTCGATCGGCCGCTCGTCGGCGAAGACTTCCATCCGGTCAACCAGTTTCACGATCCGGTCAGCTTCGTCGCAGATCAGGCGCGTCAGGCTGCGATCGTCATCTGAGGCCGATTGTTCGAGGAGCTGGGCTGCGCCGCGGATACCGGACAGCGGGTTTTTGATCTCATGGGCCAGCATCGCCGCAAGCGCGCTGACCGAGCGGGCCGCACCCCGATGGGTCAACTGACGGTCCATCTTGTCGGCGATCGTCCGCTCCTGAAGCATCACGACCACATGGCCGGCGCGTTCATTCAGCGGCGCCACATAGAGGTCCACAATGTGTTCACCGGGATTGCGCGGTGTCGAAAGGTCGACGCGATATTCGTTCACAGCGCCGCCATGCTCGCGCACCTGATCGACCAGCGACAGCAGCGGGCTGCCGAACGGAATCAACTCACGCAGCGAATGCCGTTTCAGCACCGGCACAGAGACCTCGAAGAACGCTTCGGCGGCGACATTGGCATCGACGATCTTGCCATCAGACGCCACCACCACGACCGGAAGAGGCAGTGCGTTGACGACGGCATCCGGCGATCCCGATGTATTCCGGATGGCGGATTCGAGTTTCATGCCGCATCCCTCCATGAATCTGTGGGCCGCCCCGCCATTGTTTCAAAGACGTCGAAAACATCTTGCAAGAGCCGCAGCGTTTCTTTCGGTGTCTCGGCTGTCAGCACCCGCGTGCGCCCCGCCTTGATCTGCTCGGCAGTTGCGCCGGCATTATCGCCGCCGACATCGATGGCTGCGGCGAGATGTTTGCGGGCGTGACGGCGGCCGATTTCGGTGCCGTGATGTTCGACCATGTCTTGGTAGAGTTTTGCGGCGATGTCCCGCTGCTGTTGCAGTGGCGGATCGCCTTCCCTGGCGCTGCCGGCAAGCTGCCGTGCGATCGCGCCGGGAAGCCAAGGGCGGCCGAGCGCCGCGCGCCCCACCATCACAAGATCGGCGCCCGATTGAGCGAGCGCGACGCGTGCGTCGTCGACGCTTGTGATGTCGCCATTGATGACGACCGGGATCGACACCGCTTGTTTGACCGCGTTCACCGCAGCCCAGTCGGCATGGCCTTTGTAGAATTGATTGCGCGTGCGGCCATGGACGGTGACGAGTTTGATTCCGGCTTGCTCGGCGCGGCGCGCCAGTTCGGGCGCATTGATGCAATCGCGATCCCAGCCAAGCCGCATCTTCAAGGTCACCGGCACCGACACGGCTCCGACCGTGGCTTCGATCAAGGTCAAGGCGTGATCGAGATCGCGCATCAGCGCGGAGCCCGATTGTCCGTTGATCACGTGCTTGGCCGGGCAACCCATGTTGATGTCGATGATGTCTGCTCCCGACGCTTCAGCCATCCGTGCCCCCTCGGCCATCCAGTGCGCTTCGCAGCCGGCCAACTGGAGTGCGTGGATGGCGACGCCTTTGCCATCGGCGCGCAAAACGGCATCCCGCCGGCCCTCGGCAAGCTTTGACGTTGCCACCATCTCGGATACGACAAGTCCCGCGCCCAGCGTTTCCGCCAGCCGCCTGAAAGGAGCATCGGTGACTCCCGACATCGGAGCCAGGACCACTCCGTTCGGAAGGACCTTACTGCCGACACTGATCGTCGTGCCGTTCGCAATGTTACTCATAATGGCACGTTCTGCATAAAAAATAGGCCAATCATGTGGTGCATAGAGTTTAGCCAAATCCGACCTTTACACAAGTGTTGCAGTGCAAAAAGAACTACTTTCTATGCATAGATCCCGAGCATGGTTTCGAAACGCGGTGCGGCGATGTCTCTGAATTGTGTGGCCTTGGTGGTCGCGGCCGGTCGTGGAAGCCGCAGCGGAGAAGGAATCCCGAAGCAATACAGGCTGTTAGCCGGGCAATCGGCGCTCCGGCGGAGCCTCGAACTGCTATCCGGCATTCCTGAGCTGAAGGCCATTCAGGTCGTGATCCACCCAGACGACCTGGAGTTCTATCGGGATGCCGCAGCCGGTTTTGACCTCCCGGCGCCGGTATTCGGTGGCGCCACCCGCCAGGAATCCGTGCTGGCCGGGCTGATGGCGCTGGAAGCGGCAGACCCGGATTACGTGCTGATCCATGATGCAGCGCGTGCTTTTGCGACGCCAGCACTGATCCGCCGTGCCATAGAAGCGGGCAGAGACACCGGAGCGGCCCTCCCTGCCCTGCCGGTGGTCGACACCATCAAAGCGGTCGACACTGCGGGCGCGATTGTTCGGACAGTCGATCGCAACGAGCTGCGGGCGGTGCAGACGCCGCAGGCCTTCGCATTCAAGACATTGCTCGACGTGCATCGGCGCGCGCAGCGCGATGGCCGGAACGACTTCTCCGACGATGGCGCACTGGCGGAATGGGCCGGATTGACGGTTTCGACGTTCCCCGGTGAAGCGACGAATATCAAACTCACCACCCCTGACGATTTTAAACGAGCGGAAGCCATGCTGCGTGACAATCTTTCTGACATTCGAACCGGCATGGGCTTTGACGTGCATGCATTCGGCCCCGGCGATCATGTGACGCTGGGTGGCGTGCGTATTCCGCACGATCAGGGTCTGACGGGCCATTCCGATGCGGACGTCGTCCTGCATGCTTTGGTCGATGCCATTCTCGGCGCGCTGGCCGATGGCGATATCGGTGCGCATTTTCCGCCGAGCGATCCGCAATGGCGCGGCGCCTCATCCGACCGCTTCCTCAAATTCGCTGTCGAGCGTCTCAAGGCGCGTGGCGGCATCATCGCCAATCTCGACATCACCGTGGTCAGCGAGGCACCGAAGATCGGACCCAATCGCGACGCGATGCGCGCGCGCATTGCCGAGATCGCCGGGATCACGCCGGACCGCGTCGGCGTGAAAGCCACCACCAACGAAGGCATGGGCTTTATCGGACGTCGCGAGGGCATCGTCGCCTACGCGATGGCAACCATCCGCCTGCCGGCGAGTTAAGCGCCCATGCTGGATGACGACATCGTTGAAGCCGCCAAGCGCCTGCTCGATATCTGCAAGCGCAAGAATCTCATTCTGGCGACGGCAGAGTCATGCACGGCCGGTCTCGTCGCTGGGACGCTCGCCGATGTGCCCGGCATCTCCAGCATGCTGGACCGCGGCTTCATCACCTATTCCAACCAAGCCAAGCAGGACATGCTCGGCGTGTCGGCGACGACCCTGGACAAGCATGGAGCCGTCAGCCGTGAGACCGCAGAAGAAATGGCGTGCGGCGCCCTCGCCCATGCACCGGTCGATCTTGCTGTATCGGTGACGGGTGTTGCCGGGCCGGACGGTGGTTCGGAAGAAAAGCCGGTCGGCCTCGTCCATTTTGCCGTAGCGTCGCGGTCGGGACGACTCGTGCATGCCGAGAAACGGTTCGGCAATATCGGCCGGCCCGAGATCCGCAAACAATCGGTTTTACAGGCGTTCCGGATGCTGCATGATCTCGCGGAAGGCGAAGCGGCGCAGCCGCCGCGGGGCGCGTAAGCGTCAGGCGGTCTTTCGGCCGTAAACCACATCGGCCCGCTTCTCGAACGCGGCCGAGAAACGGCGGAAAGCTGTATCGAACATCGTCCCCATCAGCATGCCGAGCATGCGGCTGCGAAACTCATACGAGATGAAGAACTTCACGTCGCACAGCCAGTCCTGCACCGGGTGAAACTCCCAGCGGTTTTCCATGCGGCTGAACGGACCATCGAGATATTCGACGAGGATCTGAAGATTCGCACGGTCGAGCGTGACGCGGCTGCGGAACGTTTCGCGGATCAGTTTGTACGCTACCGTCATGTCGGCGACGATGGTGATGACACCTTCCGGTGTTTCCTTTCGGCTTCTGACCTTCAGCGCGTTACAGAGCGGCACGAATTGCGGATAGCTTTCGACATCCGCGACCAGATCGAACATGTCGGAGGCATTGTGGCGCACACGCCGGGTGGTGGAGAATTCGGGCATCGCTCGCCCGCACTCAGGTGCTTGATTGCGCGTCGCGCGCCGCCTTCATGCGCGCGAAATCCTCTCCCGCATGGTGCGACGAGCGCGTCAGCGGTGATGACGACACCATGAGGAAGCCTTTCGCATAGGCGACCGCTTCGTAGGACTTGAACTCATCCGGCGTGACGAAACGCGCGACCGGATGATGCTTGCGCGACGGCTGCAGATATTGCCCGATGGTGATGAAATCGACCTCCGCAGTGCGCAGATCGTCCATCAATTGCAGCACCTCGTTCCGCTCCTCGCCGAGGCCGACCATGATGCCGGATTTGGTGAACATGGTCGGATCGAGCTCCTTCACCTGCTGCAACAGCCGGATTGAATGGAAGTAGCGCGCGCCCGGTCGCACGGTGAGATATTTCGACGGCACGGTTTCGAGATTGTGGTTGAACACGTCGGGCTTTGCCGCGACCACATGTTCCAGTGCGCCGGGCTTGCGCAGGAAATCCGGCGTCAGGATCTCGATGGTGGTCGTTGGGCATTGCGCGCGGGTGGCGCGGATGGTGCGGGCGAAATGGTCGGCGCCGCCATCAGCGAGATCATCGCGATCGACCGAGGTGATCACCACATGCGACAGGCCGAGCTTCGCGACGGCGCTGGCGACATGCTCCGGCTCGTCCGCATCGAGTGCGCCGGGCAGTCCCGTCTTGACGTTGCAGAAGGCACAGGCGCGCGTGCAGGTGTCGCCCATGATCATGAAGGTGGCGTGCTTCTTCTCCCAGCACTCGCCGATATTCGGGCAGCCGGCCTCCTCGCAGACCGTGACCAGTTTGTTTTCCCGCACGATCGCCTGCGTGGCGTTATAGCCCCGCGACACCGGGGCCTTGACCCGGATCCAGTCCGGCTTGCGCAGCAGCGGGCTGTCGGGCCGGCCGGCCTTTTCCGGGTGCCGCGGCCTTGGCCGGGAAATGGTATCGATGATGACGGTCACGGGTGCCCCAAACGGGATGCTGCATCAAGCACTTAAGGTCGTTACTTACGGATTCTGCAGGGCAACCGCAAGGCGGCGAAAACACGCCAGATTGGAATCCTTCGCCGCAGCGCGCGTGATCGAAATATCACATCGCGACGGGGCGTAGCCGGAGGCTTGCCGCGTTCTATCCGGCATCTTCCATGGTGAAACCCACTTTCAGCCTGACCTGATAGTGAGCCACCTTGCCGTTCTCGATATGGCCCCGTGTCTCCACCACCTCGAACCAGCGCAGATGACGGAGCGTGCCGTGAGCGCGTGCGATTGCGGCATTGATGGCATCCTCGATGCTGCTGTCCGACGAGCCCACCAGTTCGACCACCTTGTAGATATGATCCTGCATGATGTTCCTCCGCGTCTTGGCATTCCGCCTGGGCAATCGCTTTCAGTCAACGCTGCGCCGGCCCTGTTGTTTTAAGACGCGGGCCACGTCTTTTCCCATTTTCCTTCCCTGCCGAAGCAGGAATGGAGCGCCGGGAGGCGCCAAGGGCTTGCGAGGCCCTTTAACGGACCTTGCGAGGGTCCGTCCGCGCGCCGCAAGTCTGCTCTCGTCAGCAAACCTCACCCGGGCGGGGTTGCGAGACCCGCCCGCGAGGCGCGCGCCCCTTCTGGCGCGAAGGGGCTGCGCCTCCCGGCGCTCCATCGGCGCAAACGTTCATGAGACGGCTGCGCTTTATGAGAGGAGATATAATCCAGTTTTGGCGTGCGGGGATAAGTTTGGGTGGAGTTTGCGCCGCGGCGGCATCCGATAATGAGCAGTTAGGGGAAATCTATAGTTGCGCACTTCACATCTATTCGCCGGAGCAGATAGCGCTAGTTCGCTAACACCTAGATAGCAATTTGCACCAAGAATCATTGAATGAGATACTTGTGATCGCACTACATACCGACCTGCAATTGGGTAGATACACTGTGACAAGATTTCTATTGGCTACCAGCCTTGCTATCGCGCTGAGCGCGAGCGCAAACGCTGCTTCGCAAAATAAAGGCGGCAAGCCACAGAGTACTGCGCCCGCCGATGTCGCCGCGATCAACACGTGCCTCACGGCCGCTGAGAAATCGGGCGGGTTTGGCGCTGAGTGCGTGGGGCTTGTCGCCCACCCTTGCATAAAGGAGGCGGCTGGGAAGAACGACGACGTAGCCCGGAAGAATGCCTGTGCGGAGCGCGAACTCGCCATCTGGACCGTGAAGATGCGCGAGGCGTTGAAGAATGTGCAGTCCGGCGGCTTCAAAGACATCATCGAAGCGTCGCAGAAAACTTTCGCCGCGTCGCGCGATCGCTTCTGTGCGGTATTCGACAAAATCGAGCCCGGTATATACCCTGCTGGTGCGAGCTACTGCCGCCTGCGGGAGACCGCGAACCGCACGCTGAGCCTGATCATGCTCGGCGTTGCTGTCAACGAGCACTGAGACTTCTTAGCTGATGTGAATTTTCCTGATCGCACGCGTAGTGACGTGTCGCAGTTGTCCGATGCTCCCGGAAACGCGACGGTTAGCCCCGAGAGGGACTTGCGTGACATCTAGTCAAAGCACTGGCGCCGCGCGAATGCCGGCCCGGTTAAACGGAATACATTTCGGCTTCCACCCTCGGCTGCGCCGTGACAGCTAATCTGCCGGTTCGGTCACCACTGGCAAGTGCTGCCATGGAGCTTGCAGGCCCGATCAGCGATGACGGCCCCAACGCTCTGCGCCACTGGTCTAATAGATCGACGACAACAAGGTCGAGATCATGGCAACCGGCGTGACCGTGACTTGCCGACAATTAGCGTTGGGCGGCTTGATGGTGCGAAGCCATGCGCGTTGAAGCGGCAGAGCGACTTTGACGCTGCGTTCGCCCGGCCCGTCGCAGGCGGATGCTGTTTCGATGGCAAACCAGGCGGTTCTGTTCTGTGGCGAAAGCGTCACCGGCAACGGCACACCGGTCGATCGTGCGAAATAGGTTCCATTCGAATAGACGACATCGTCCGGCTGCGGTTTGTTCATTGCGTCATAGACGAGAGCCGTCGGGTAGCCGCGGAGGCGACACGGCGCCGTGCCGCTATAGTCGATCAGATAGGCAGAGATTGTGTGCGACATGCCGGCATCGCCCACGCTGCTGTCTCTGATCGCGATGTCGGCAGGATTGCAATCAGGGAGCGGCTTGTCGAGATTGGCGGACAAGTCACGCACGTCCTGCAGCCGCTGATCGATCACCCGCGCCACGCAGTCGGAGACTTTCGCAGGCGGGCAATTGTTCGGTGTCAGCGGAATGGCGGCTTGCTGCATGTCGAAGGCCGCACGCCAGGCCGGAGACAAACGATCCTGCAATTCGCTTGCGATGGAATCGATCTGGCGCGCTTTCTCGAGCAGGTTCTTGTCGTCGCAAAGTGCTTTCGCGAATTGCCGGGACGGCGGGGCGTTGGCCGTTATCTCGGTCGGCGCGGCGCAATGCGGAGCGAGCTTCGTCAGTGCGCCTGTCTGAGCGGTTGGCTCGGTATAGGGCAGCGCCCGCAGCGCGCCCAAGATCTCGCCGTAGGCCTTGGTCAGACAGGCAACGTCGCCGCGGCATAAATCGCGCCGGCCATGAATCCAGGCGGCCTGCATCCGCTCGGCTTTTGCCCTCACGGCCGACGATGTGACAGAGGGATCGGTATACCTGCGATAGGTTGCCGACACTTCGTTGTCGAACTGCCCGAGTTCGGGCGTTGCACAGATGGCCCATTCGGTGTCGCTTTCGGCCTTGCGGCAATCGAAACTTTGCGCATGACCTTGGACGGCGGCACCGAGCAGCATCAGGACCGCGAGCCATGGTTTCAGGACAGGCATGATGTGAACCGTCACACAAGCATAGCGTCGGATCGGCGAACGCCTCCCTGCGTCAATCCCTAAGAATGGCCGCTTCTCCTCTCGGCCCGCAATCCGAGCTAGAGGAAATTGACAAAAATTTTGAAGAAGGTTGGACAATGGGACGGATGGTCCGGGGTCATTGAAGGGTGGTACAAAACAACGAGGTTCTGTGAAATCCGCTTGGCAAGGCATCTGCATTCCCGGCCGAGTGGAAAGCATGTGTGGGACAATCGTTCGTCGTCCAATCCCCTTTTTACCCCTCAGGTAAAACCTATGTCAGTCGGGAGAGTTTTGTGCGCCTTAAGTCTGGCTCTCTTCCTATCTCATCATGCCGGCGCGCAAAACGGGACGGCGTTCTCGATCGTTCAAGATGTGAAGACGAGCAGGTGCAGAATCGTTACCCACAGGGCCACCACGACGCACGAGCAAACCGTTCTTGGAGAATTTGAATCCTTGGCCAAGGCCAAATCAAAATTAAGGGAAATCATGATTTGCGGAAGAAACGAAACGCAATTCACGACAACTGATTGAGCGCCCGCAGTCTCGTGAGAAAGGCAGAACGCTGGCGCTCAGCGATGGGCAGGATTGCGCATCAACCTTGCTCATGCAGTGGAACTTTGTTGCCCCTCAATGGTTCTTTTTGATGGAAAGTCTCCTTTATCTTTTGCCTTCAAAGGCACAGCCGCTCGGCGTCCGCTACGGCGTTTCGGCAGTCCTCGTGGCGATTGGTCTTGGCCTTTTTGCCGCAATGCAGACGCAAAGCAACTTCATCGGCCTGTTTATTCTGCTGCCGGCGATTTTTCTGGCGGGCTTGATGTTCGATCGCGGCAGCGCATTTTTTGCGACAGGATTGGCGGTGGCGGGCGTTCTGTGGCTGTTGCACCCGCAGTGGACTTCGACGTTGGCGCTTCCGCTCATTCTCTTCACTTTCGTAGCGCTCGCCTTCGGCACGCTTGCCGAGGTGCTTCGCAAGGAAATGGAAAAGGTTGTCGCCTCAGAGCAATCCAAGACACTTTTGCTGCAGGAGGTCGCGCATCGCACCAAGAACAACCTGGCGATGCTCAGCGCAATGGTGCGCTTGCAAGCGCGCTCCCTCGGACCGGAAACATCGAATGCAATGGAAAAGACATCGCAACGCATTCAGACGATGGCCGAGGTGTACGATCATCTGATGTTGCGCGAACAAACAAAGACCGTCGATCTGAAGGAGTATATTGGCGATATCGTGCGCCGGCTGATGGTGTTCGGTGGCGATAAGTCAGTGGCGGTGCGCTGCGAGTTAGATGAAGCCTATGCGCATAGTGAGGTCGCCGTACCCATCGCCATTATCATCAACGAGTTGGTGACAAATAGCATCAAGTACGGCTTTCCCGACGATCAACCAGGTCAGATTCTCATAACGCTGCACGCTGATCATGAATTGGTGCTGTCGGTCTCCGATAACGGCGTCGGAATGCCTGGATCGGAGCACGTGAGGAAGGGCGTTGGGTCGAAGGTTGTCGAGCTGTTGGCTCAACAGCTGAACGGTGCGCTTGTATATGAGGACGCACAGCCCGGCTGTCGCGTTGTATTGCGGATGCCCAAGCCAAAGCTATAGCGCATTGTCGATTCGAATTATGCCATTCGGCTTTGGATTTTGTTTCCCTGCTCCACCTAGCGTTCGCGATCGTCCGGCATCGGCTGCGGAGCCGCATGATCGAGGAGCACAATCATGCTTGCGTTCACGGGCGCAGCGCGTCCACGCTCGGCCGGCGCCCTTCGCGCTGCGGCCGAGCAATTGGGTTGCGACATCGCTGCGATCGAAGCTGTGATCGACGTCGAGGCCGCGGGCTTCGGCTTCGACCATGCCGGCCGGCCGAAGATGCTGTTCGAGCCACATATCTTCTGGCAGAACCTGTCGGGTGCCGAACGGGATGCCGCGGCACAGGAGGACCTGGCCTACCCCGCGTGGAAGCCCGACTATCCGCCTGACAGCTATCCTCGCTTGTACAAGGCGCTCCAGATCAATGAAGACGCGGCGCTGAATTCCTGCTCCTGGGGGCTGCCGCAGATCCTTGGCGAGAACCACATGCCTGCCGGCTACACCACGCCGCAGACCATGGTCGCCGCATTCTGCGACGGAGAGGATGAGCAAATTGCCGCCATGGCCCGCTTCATCTGCGCCAAGGGTTTGAACGTCTATCTGCAAACCCAGAATTGGGCGGCCTTCGCCCGGGGCTATAACGGTCCCGCCTATGCCAGAAACGCCTACGACCAGAAGCTGGCTGCTGCCTATGCCAGACATGCTGGCAATGCGGACAGCGATGTAACACCCGCCGCGCCCGGACCGGTTGCCAGCAGTCCAACAGCGCCGACCGGCAATGCGCCGAGCGCCCTGCAAAGCCTCATCGCCGCCGTTCTGGCGATCGTCATCCGCACGCTTGGCCAAGCCTTCATGCGCTGGCTCCGTTCAAGCAAGCGGTGATTCCCCGCCTGAGTGGCGATGGCGGTCGCTTTTTTGCGGACAGCCAATTTGCAGATGCCCGCGATGCCCATTTCTCGCCCGCTGTATATCATGACGACTGACTGAATCAGCAGTGAGTGGCGCGGCGAATGGACGTCTATTGTCTGACTGTGCTGGAAGGACAAGAATGGATTTTGCCTTCAGACCCAAATGACTTCGAGCTCTTTTCCGCTCTCGACGGCTCACCTCAAACGAATTGGCCTGAGCCGGTGATGCAACTGCTTCGAGAGGACGAAGATGGCCATGAGCGATCTTATTCGGACTTTCCGTGGCTGGGCGCTTACGCCCCCATGCTCACGACGACGGCCGCCGAAGCGCTGAAGAAGACACTGGCGCCCTATGGACAATTATTGCCGCTTCGCGGTGAACACCACTGGCTGCTCAATGTCACGTGCGTGCTCGATGCGTTGGACGAGCAGAAGTCGAAGATCGTGCGTTTCGACGACGGAGCGATCCTGGCTGTCGAAGTCTATGAATTTAAGCGCGATGTGCTGGCCGGACACGCAATCTTTAAGCTTCCGGGCCGCAGCTCTCCTGTCTTTCTCACGCGGGACTTGATTGAGGACATCCGCCACAGCGGCCTTCGAGGCGTGTCGTTTGAACGGGTGTGGTCGGAGTCTCCTTCGTCCGCACCGCTCAGGATCGATCTGCGCTAACGAAGAGAATCGGCGGCCTTGGTCATCATCGTGCTGAAGAGAAGTTCGGAGATTGGTACCTCACTGACGAGAAAGGATCACTGACGAGAAAGGGCGAATCTTTCGATCCGCCCTCCCCTTTATTCTCTCCGGTAATGATCGCGCCAATGGCGCACCGGTGTTACATGTTCAACACACGCCCATAGGCGTCGAGCACCGCTTCCTTCATCGTTTCCGACAAGGTCGGGTGCGGGAAGATAGTATGCATCAATTCTTCTTCAGTCGTCTCCAGGTTCATCGCGACGACAAAGCCCTGAATCAATTCGGTCACCTCGGCGCCGACGAGATGCGCGCCGAGAAGCTGGCCGGTCTTCTTGTCGAAGATGACTTTCACGAGGCCCTGATCCTCGCCGAGTGCGATCGCCTTGCCATTGCCGATGAAGGGAAAACGGCCGACACGGATATCGAGCTTCTTGTCCTTGGCAGCCTGTTCAGTCAGACCGACCGAGGCGGTCTGCGGCGAGCAATAGGTGCAGCCGGGAATGAGATGCTTGTCCATCGGATGCGGATGCAGGCCCTTGATCGCCTCAACGCAGATCACGCCTTCATGCTCGGCCTTGTGTGCAAGCATGGGCGGACCGGCCACGTCACCGATGGCGTAGATGCCCGGCACATTGGTGCGGCACATTCCGTCGATGACGATGGCGCCGCGGTCGGTTTTCACACCGAGTTTTTCCAGGCCGATATTTTCGATATTGCCGACGACGCCGACGGCGGCGATCACGCGATCGACGGTTAGCGTCTGCGTTCCGCCCTTCCCGTCATCGATGGTCGCGGTGACGCTGTCGGCCTTCTTGTCGAGCTTGGTCACCTTGGCGCCGGACATGATCTTCATGCCCTGCTTTTCGAATTGCTTGCGTGCGAAGGCCGCGATCTCGGCATCTTCGACCGGCAGGATCTGCGGCAGCACCTCGACGACCGTCACCTCGGCGCCCATGGTGCGATAGAAGCTCGCGAACTCGATGCCGATCGCGCCCGAGCCGACGACCAGCAGCGACTTCGGCATCTTGTCCGGGTTCATCGCCTCGAAATAGGTCCAGACCAGCTTCTTGTCCGGCTCGAGGCCCGGCAGCACGCGCGGCCGCGCGCCGGTAGCGATGATGATATGCTTGGCCTGATAGGTGCCGGGGCCGAGCGCGCCTTTCGGCGCCTCGGTCTTGCTGGCCTTGACGGTAATCTTGCCCGGCGCATCGATCGTGGCTTCGCCCCAGATGATGCTGACCTTGTTTTTCTTCATCAGAAAGCCAACGCCAGAATTCATCCGGCCGGCGACGCCGCGCGAGCGCTTGATGACGGCGGCGGCATCGAACGAGACATTGTCGGCCGACAGCCCGTAATCCTTGGCATGCTGCATGTAGTGGTAAATTTCAGCAGAGCGCAGCAGCGCCTTGGTCGGGATGCAGCCCCAGTTCGAGCAAATACCGCCCAGGAAGTCGCGCTCGACGATCGCCGTCTTGAAGCCAAGTTGTGCAGCGCGAATGGCGGTGACGTAACCGCCCGGGCCAGAGCCGATGATGATGATATCGAAATTGCTTTCGGTCATGCGGCGATCGGGCTCCTTGCTGGTCCGGCGGTGCGGGCGACCAAAGATCTAGTCGCTGGCCGGCTTTCGACGAGAGTTATTGAGGCCGCCGGATAGCAGGTCTAGGCTGCAAAGAAAACATTCCGGGAGGTTTCAATGCACCGGGCACCTGTGGCCCTTTTACTGGGAATATCTTTGATGGCTGGACTGTCGCCTCAGCCGGCCACGGCCGGCGAGATCCGGGTCTTTTGCACGCAGGCGCTGCGGACCTCGTTGCAGGAGCTTGGCCCGCGCTTCGAGAAGGCCACGGGTCATACCGTCGTCATTGCCGTTGCGCCATCCGGCCAGCTCGTGAAGCGGCTTGCCAATGGGGAGCCCGCCGACCTGATCATTGCCAATGCCGATAACATCGATGCGCTGATCAAGGCCGACAAGGTCTCGGGCCCCAGGGTCAACATCGCGCGGGCACAGGTCGGCCTCTCGATCAAGGCGGGAACGCCCAAGCCGGACATTTCCACCCCGGACGCCGTCAAGCGGGCCTTGCTGGATGCCAAGGCGGTTGCCTATTCGGCCGGTGGCTTGAGCGGAAATGCTTTTGAGAATGTTTTGACGAAACTCGGCATCACCGACGAGATCAAGGCCAAGGCGAGGAATGGCTCTCCCGCGGCTGGTTTTGTCGTGCGCGGTGAAGCCGATATCGCGGTCCAGCAGATCCCCGAATTGATCGCAGTCGAAGGCGCCGAGCTGGTCGGCCCGCTGCCGGCAGAACTCGATCAGGTGACGCAATTCTCCATGGGTGCGGTGGCTCGCAACAGCGCGCCGGACCTCGTCAAGGCGATGCTGACCTATCTGCAATCGCCCGAAGCGCAAACCGTCATCAAGTCCAAAGGGTTAACGCCGGGCTGAGGGTTGCCCGGCATCAACTCCGAAAGATCACTGCACGATAAGTTTCAAATCCTCTATCACAGGCTTCACCTTCGAAACCTGTTCGCGCAGCATTTGCCGCATCTCTTCCTGCGATGAGCCACCAGGCTCAGCGCCGACCATCGCCATCTTCGCACGGACGTCGGGCGCCTGTGATGCCGCGACGATCGCCTTGTGAAGGCGGGCGACGATCGCATCGGGTGTACCGGCCGGCGCGAAGAAGCCATTCCAGCCTTGCAGCTCTAGGAATGCAAAGCCCTGTTCGCGCACCGTCGGCACATCCGGTAAGGCCGACGAACGCGTTGCACTTTGAACAGCAAGCGGTCGCAACGCGCCAGCCTTGGCATGTTGCAACGAGGTCGACAGCTGATCGCCACCGAACTGGATACGGCCGGACAAAAGCTCCTGCACCAGGGGGGCGGCGCCCTTGAACGGGACGTGGTCGAGCTTGATGCCGGCGTCCCGCTTCAAGAGTTCACCGGAGAAGTTCATCACACTGCCCGGCCCGGTCGAGCCGTAGAACATCGGGTCTTTCGATGTCTTGGCAATGGCGACGAACTCCTTCAGGTCCTTGGCCGGCACCGAAGGATGCGCGAGCAGCAGCATCGGCACATAGGCGCCGACCGAGATCGGCACGAAATCCTTCTCGATGTCGTGGCGTGAGCGCCCCGCATATTGCAGCGACGACGTCGTTGTGGAGAAGGTCAGATTGTGGAACAGCAGCGAATAGCCGTCGGGCGCAGCTCTCGCGATCTGCTCGGCACCGAGCGAACCACCGGCTCCGCCAACATTCTCGACCACGAATGACTGGCCAAGCGACTCTCCCATCTTCTGTGTCAGGAGCCGCGCCAGCATGTCGGTTGTGCCGCCGGCCGGGAATGGCACGACGACGCGGATGGGTTTGTTGGGATATTCGGCCTGTGCCAGCAACGGCACTGGCGTCAGTGCCAAAAGGCCGGCCAGAGCCCCGCGGTGCAGGATCG
Source organism: Pseudorhodoplanes sinuspersici (assembly GCF_002119765.1). Lineage (NCBI taxonomy): Bacteria > Pseudomonadati > Pseudomonadota > Alphaproteobacteria > Hyphomicrobiales > Pseudorhodoplanes > Pseudorhodoplanes sinuspersici. Next base: position 4,759,910 of record NZ_CP021112.1, on the reverse strand, counting down.
CGCGGCGGGTCAGGGACTTCAGTTTTTGCAGTGTAGTCTTTTTCTTGTGCGGCTCACGAACGACTTTAACGCCTTCGTTGCTCACTTTAAGGCCCTCCCTCGTTGAAGCGTTTTCTCCCGTTTAGCTCGGATCTTGTGTCCGGATTTTCATTTTTGAACTAGACAACCATCATCACTGGATTTTCGATCAGCGTCTTGAACGCGACCAGCAATTCCGCGCCGAGCGCACCATCGACGGCGCGGTGGTCGCAGGACAGCGTGACGCTCATCATCATCGCCGCTTCGATCTTGCCGTTCTTGACGATCGCGCGCTCCTCGCCCGTGCCGACGGCGAGGATCGTCGCGTGCGGCGGGTTGATCACCGCGGTGAAGTCCTTGATGCCGTACATGCCGAGGTTGGATACAGAGCTGGTGCCGCCCTGGTATTCTTCCGGCTTGAGTTTGCGATTGCGAGCCCGCGCCGCCATGTCCTTCATCTGGTTCGAAATGGTCGACAGCGATTTCGTTTCGGCATTGCGCACGATCGGCGTGATCAGGCCGCCCGGCAGCGCGACCGCGACGCCGATATCGGAATGCTTGTGTTTGAGCATGCCGGACTCGGTCCAGCTCACATTGGCATCCGGAATGCGTTGCAAGGCCAGCGCCAGCGCCTTGATGACGAAGTCGTTGACCGAGAGCTTGTAGGCCGGCTTGCCTTCCTTGTCCTTTGGCGCCTGCGCGTTGATCTCTTCGCGCGCGGCGGTGAGCTTGCCGATATTGCAGTCGATCGTCAGGTAGAAATGCGGAATGGTCTGCGTCGAGGCCGTCAGCCGCTGCGCGATCACCTTGCGCATATTATCGTGCGGGATGACTTCGTAGGTGCCGTCGGCATAGAGCGCGCGGATCTTGTCGTCGCCCATGGCGGGTGCGATCTGCGGCGCAGGCGCGGCACCGGGTTGTGCCGGGGCCTTCAGGCCTTTGCCGGATTTTGCGGAATCGATATCGCGGGCGATGACGCGGCCATGCGGCCCCGATCCTTGGACGGCGGCGATGTCGATCCCGGCTTCCTTGGCCAGTCGGCGCGCCAGAGGCGACGAGAAAACGCGGCCATTGCTACCGGAAGGTTCGGCAGGCTGAGGTGCAGCAGCCGGCTTGGCCGATGCAGCGGGAGCTGCGACAGGCGCGGCTTGTGGTGCAGGCGCGGCCTTCGGCGTCTCGTCGGTCTTCGCTTGCGGCTTTGGAGCAGCAGCCGGAGCCGCTTTCGCGCCCGATGCTGTCGCCTTCACATCTTCGCCCTCACCGGCGAGGACCGCGATCACCTGATTGACCGGCACATCGGCCGTGCCTTCGGGCACGACGATTTTCGCCAAGGTCCCCTCGTCGACCGCTTCGACTTCCATTGTCGCCTTGTCGGTCTCGATCTCCGCAATGACGTCGCCGGATTTGACCGCGTCGCCCTCTTTCTTCAGCCACTTGGCCAGATTGCCCTTTTCCATCGTCGGCGACAGAGCGGGCATGAGAATGTCGATCGGCATGTTGGCTTAGCTCCGATCAGCGATACGTGACGGCCTTGGCCGCCTCGATGATCTCATCGACCGACGGCAGCGCCAGCTTCTCGAGATTGGCGGCATAAGGCATCGGCACGTCTTTGCCGGAAATACGGATCACCGGCGCATCGAGATAATCGAACGCCTTTTCCATCACGCGGGCGGAAATCTCCGCGCCGATGCCCGATTGCGGCCAACCTTCTTCCACCGTGATCAGGCGTCCGGTTTTCTTCACCGACTCGATGATCGTTGCATCGTCGAGCGGACGCAGCGTGCGCAGATCGATCACCTCCGCCATGATGTGCTTCTTGGCGAGTTCTTCGGCGGCCTTGAGTGCGTAGGTCATGCCCATGGAGAAAGAAACGATGGTGACATGGTTGCCTGGACGCACGACCTTGGCTTTGCCGATCGGCAGCACATAATCGTCGAGCTTGGGAACCGGGAACGAATGACCGTAGAGGATTTCGTTTTCCAGGAAGATGACCGGGTTCGGATTGCGGATCGCGGCCTTCAAAAGACCCTTCGCATCCGCCGCCGTATAAGGCGCGATCACGATCAAGCCCGGAATGTGTGAATACCAGGACGAGTAATCCTGACTGTGTTGCGCGGCAACGCGTGCGGCGGCACCATTTGGTCCGCGGAACACGATCGAGGCGCCCATCTGGCCGCCGGACATGTAAAGCGTCTTCGCCGCCGAATTGATGATCTGGTCGATCGCCTGCATGGCGAAGTTGAAGGTCATAAATTCGACAATCGGCTTCAGGCCCGCGAGTGCAGCACCGACGCCGAGACCGGCAAAGCCATGCTCGGTGATCGGCGTATCGACGACGCGCCGTGCGCCGAATTCCTGCAATAGACCCTGCGTCACCTTGTAGGCGCCCTGATATTCGGCGACCTCTTCGCCCATGACGAAGACCTTTTCGTCGCGCCGCATCTCTTCGGCCATGGCGTCGCGCAAGGCTTCGCGCACCGTCTGCGTCACCATCTCCGTGCCTTCGGGCACGTCGGGTTCGGGCAAAACCTCGACCTTCGGCGGGGAAGCGACGGCGGAAACCGGTTCGTCCTTGTCTTTTAGCTGTTCCGATTTCGGCGCATCGGGTGCGTCGGATTCATCGAACCGCTGCTGATCGTTCGCACGGTCGGCTTTCGCCACCGGGACAGCATCGATCTTGATCGCGGAAGCGTCTTCCCCTTCGCCAAGGAGAACGGCGATCGGCGTATTCACGGCAACATCGGGCGTGCCTTCGGCGACAAGGATCTTTCCGAGTTTACCCTCGTCGACGGCTTCGACTTCCATCGTCGCCTTGTCGGTTTCGATCTCGGCGATGACATCGCCGGACTTTACCGTGTCGCCTTCCTTCTTCAGCCACTTGGCAAGGTTGCCCTTCTCCATCGTGGGCGAGAGCGCGGGCATCAGGACTTCTATCGGCATGGACGCTCTCTATTCAACCAACGGCAATGTTAGGACGCTTGACGAAGGACATCGGTGTAAAGCTCGGACGGATCGGGTTCGGGATCGTGCGTTGCGAATTCTGCCGCTTCATTGACGGTGGCGCGCACCTTGGCATCGATCTGCTTCAGGTCGTCTTCGCTTGCCCATTTGTTCTTCAAAAGACGCTGACGGACCTGTTCGATCGGATCCTGTTCCGACCGCACCTTCTCGACTTCGTCACGGGTGCGATATTTTGCCGGGTCCGACATCGAATGACCGCGATAGCGATAGGTCTGCATCTCGAGGATGTATGGACCGTTGCCTTCGCGGCACCACGCGACAGCCTTGTCGCCTGCGGCCTTGACCGCGCGCACATCCATGCCATCGACCTGTTCGCCGGGAATGTTGAAAGAAGCGCCGCGCTTGGAGAAATCCTGCTGGGCTGACGAGCGCTGCACCGAGGTGCCCATGGCGTAACGGTTGTTCTCGATGATGTAGATTACCGGCAGCTTCCAGAGCTCCGCCATATTGAAGCTCTCATAGACCTGCCCCTGATTGGCCGCGCCATCGCCGAAATAGGTCAGGCAGACATGATCGTTGCCGCGATAGCGGTTGGAAAAGGCCAGACCCGTTCCCAGCGAGACCTGCGCACCAACGATGCCGTGGCCGCCATAGAAGGACTTCTCGACCGAGAACATGTGCATCGAGCCGCCCTTGCCCTTGGAATAGCCCCCGCGGCGGCCGGTCAGTTCGGCCATCACGCCCTTTGAGTCCATTCCACAGGCCAGCATGTGGCCGTGATCGCGGTAACCGGTGATGACCTGGTCGCCGTCCTTCAGGGCCATCTGCATGCCCACCACGACGGCTTCCTGGCCGATATAGAGGTGGCAGAAGCCGCCGATCAGGCCCATGCCATACATCTGGCCGGCCTTTTCCTCAAAGCGGCGAATCAGCAGCATGTCGCGGTAGGCAGAGAGCTCCTGCTCCTTGCTGAATTCGACGGGTTTCGTGGGTGTATCGGCAGATACCGCCGGCGACTTTTTGGCTACGGCCATGACGCTCCCTAAAATGTTCCGCACAGCGGTTCGACGCAGACCCTTAGCCGAATTTCATGGCGGTTAAAAGCACGCGCCATGCGCTGTCCGCAATGCTGAATATGCGGCCAAATGCCTGAGGTGGCAGGAATATCTTTTTTCTCATCTGCGCCCGTTCGAGCACAGAACCGGTCCACTTTGCCAGTGACTCGCCTTTATTTGCCCTTGACCATCATGATCAAGTCGTTCGGATGCGAGAGGTTCAAAAGTGTACGGGCGCGCTCGTCCAGCAGGTCCGGATCGATACCGCTGGGCCGCAGCAGCGCCACTTTCCGCTCCCACTGGCCATGCTCAACCTTCAGGCGGTCCAGCTCGGCGGTCAGCTCCGACATCTGCTGTTCGATCTCGTGCTTGGCATGCAAGCCGCGCTGGCCGCTATAGGCGTGCATCCAGAAATAGCCGATCATCGCCGCGGCCAAGACATAAAGGCCGAGCGCGGTCAGAATTCCCCGTGCGCGTCTGCGTGAGACCATTGCAGCAACATGCCCGCAGGCTCTTAAGGCGCTATTAAGATAGTACGTTAAGCACGCGCCCTCAGCGCCGCGCGGCCAGGATATTTTGCTTGCGGGCCAAGTTCCTGCTCGATGCGCAGCAATTGATTATACTTCGCTGTACGATCGGAGCGCGCGAGCGAACCGGTCTTGATCTGTCCGCAATTGGTGGCGACGGCGAGATCGGCGATGGTCGAATCTTCTGTTTCGCCCGAACGATGCGACATCACCGCTGTGTAACCGGCCTTGTGCGCCATTTCGACGGCGGCGAGCGTTTCGGTCAGCGTGCCGATCTGGTTGACCTTCACCAGGATCGAGTTGGCCATGCCTTGGGCGATGCCGTCGGCCAGCCGTGTGACGTTGGTGACAAAGAGGTCATCGCCGACGAGCTGGCATTTCGCGCCGATGGTCTTGGTCAACAGCTTCCAGCCGTCGAAATCGTCTTCGGCCATGCCGTCCTCGATCGAGGCGATCGGATATTTCGAGACAAGCTGGGCCAGGTAATCGACCTGCTGCTGGATGCTGCGCACTTTGCCTTCGCCGCCGTAGTGATAGGCGCCATCCTTGAAGAATTCGGTTGAAGCGCAATCGAGCGCTAGCAACACATCGTCGCCGGCCTTGAAGCCAGCCTTGGTGATCGCCTGCATGACGAAATCGAGCGCCGCTTCCGCGCTTGGCAGGTTCGGGGCGAAGCCGCCCTCGTCGCCGACATTGGTATTGTGACCAGCCTGCTTCAGCGCCGCCTTGAGCGTGTGGAAAATCTCGGCACCCATCCGCAAAGCTTCGGCGAATGAATTCGCGCCGACCGGCATCACCATGAATTCCTGGAAGTCGATCGGGTTGTCGGCATGCGCGCCGCCATTGACGATGTTCATCATCGGCACCGGCAGAACGCGCGCCGCAGCGCCGCCCACGTAACGATAGAGCGGCAGACCGCTGGAGATTGCCGCCGCCTTGGCCGTCGCCAGCGAAACGCCGAGCAAGGCGTTGGCGCCGAGCCGCGCCTTGTTGGGCGTGCCGTCGAGCGCGATCATCGTCTCGTCGATCTGGACCTGATCTTCCGCATCCATACCGCCGATGGCGTCGAAGATTTCACCATCAACCGCATCCACCGCCTTGCGGACGCCCTTGCCGAGATAGCGGGCCTTGTCCCCGTCCCGCAATTCGACCGCCTCATGCGCGCCTGTAGAGGCACCGGACGGTACCGCCGCGCGGCCGAGCGAGCCGTCTTCCAGCAACACATCCACTTCGACGGTGGGATTGCCACGGCTGTCGAGGATTTCACGGCCGACGATGTTGACGATCGCAGTCATTCAGGATTCCGGCGTTGCGGGGATGGAAGGAATTCGCGCCGCTTGTACAGCATCAAAGCGCTCACGCAAGAGTGCCTGCATACCGTGAAACAGGCCAAGATCGATGTTGCGAGCACCAAGAAGGGAGGTGCTGGCGCGGCCGGAAGGAGCGCGCTAAGAGCCCCTATGGCCCGAAAGAAGACATCACAGGTTCTGCCCAACCCCGCCCTGCAACTCGGCCGTGCGACCGCGCTGCCGGCATCGCCGGATGAGGCGGTGCTCGACCGGGTGGACAACCCGCATCCGGATACGAATTACGTCGCGCGCTTCACGATGCCGGAATTCACCGCGCTGTGCCCGATTACCGGCCAGCCGGATTTCGCGCACTTTGTCATCGACTATGTGCCGAACAAGTTTCTGGTCGAGTCGAAGTCCTTAAAGCTCTACTTGAACTCATTCAGAAATCACGGCTCGTTCCACGAAGACTGCACCGTTTCTATCGGCAAGCGACTGGTCTCGCTGCTGAAACCGCGTTGGCTCCGCATCGGCGGTTACTGGTATCCGCGTGGTGGCATGCCGATCGACGTGTTCTGGCAGGCCGGAAAATTACCGAATGGCGTCTGGGTGCCGGATCAGGGCGTCGCGCCCTATCGAGGCCGCGGTTAGGTTTTCGGTTTCGGGTGGTACAGACGCCGCGCGCAGATATATCCGACCGCAGCAATGATGATCGCTCCGCCCACCAGCATCGGCGTCGTGCCCACGCGGGAAAAGCCGAGACCGTAAACGACCGGTCCGACCGCCTGCCCTAAAAAGAAGGCCGCCGAATGCAGCGCCATGGTCGAGCCGCGCGCTGTTGGCGCCAGTTCGGTGGCATAAACCTGGATGCAGCCATGCAGCCAGTAAAAGCCAAAGCCGAGCATCGCAAAATTGGCAAATTCCAGCGGCCAGGGCAGACGCCAGGTCAGGATCAGGCAGAAGGCCGCCATGATCAGCCCGCCCCCGATCATCATCTTCCGTTCGCCCAATAACGACAACAGCCAGCCCACACAGAAAGTGTAAATGACGGCGCCGATACCAAACCCCGCAAGCACGATACCAGCGATCGAGGCGCGGCTTTCGCCGGCCTCATGCAGCAGCGCGGCCATGTGCGGGAAGATGCCGAACACCACCAGGGCTTCGATGAACACTGCGCCGAAGCAATATTTGGCGAGTGGATTGCCGAAAATGGCCCGGTAGTTTGGACCAAGCGTCGACAAATCGAAGCCCTTCGTTGTTTCCGGCGGGCTGCTGCGAAATCCGATCACAATCGCGACGATGCAAAGTGCGCCCATCGAGCCGACCACGACGAACACCGCACGCCAGCCGGCCAGATCGCCGACGACGCCGGCCAGCGACGCACCCAGAAGATTGCCGGTCATGGTCGCGGCCAAAAGCCGGCCAATCGCAACCTGCCGCTGCGCCACCGGAATGCGATCGCCTGCCAGGGCCAGCGAGGTTGGAAAAATACCGCCCGAGGCGATGCCTGCCGCGACTCTGGAGATCGCCAGCACCGTAAAGTTCGGTGCGAGAGCGCTCACCACGGCGGACAAGACCAGCAACACGAGACAGATACTCATCAGCCGCGTCTTGCTCATCATGTCGGCGAGCGCACCGAGGACTGGTTGTACGATCGCATAAGGCAGCGCGAACGCCGTCGACAGCAACGCCGCCGTGCCGACATTGACCAGCAGTCCATCGGCGATTTGCGGAATGACGGGGTCGACCGAACGCGTGAACAGCGACGTCACAAAGACGAGCAGAGCGATGACGGCGAGTTCGCGGTTATTCATGTCGGAGAATCAAGTTGTCGAACCAGCGTGCGTTTTGCACGCCATCCGCGTCAGCTTTTTGCGAGGCGGTCGAACGCCATCAATTTTGTCAGGAGGGGTTCAAGGTCTTTGAGGGCAATCATGTTGGGCCCGTCCGATGGCGCGTGGTCGGGGTCCTGGTGCGTTTCGATAAACACACCGGCAATGCCGACCGCGACAGCCGCGCGTGCCAGCACCGGCACGAATTCGCGTTGACCGCCGGATGACGTGCCCTGTCCGCCGGGCTGCTGCACCGAATGGGTGGCATCGAAAATCACCGGCGCGCCGGTCTTGGCGAGTTCGGGCAAGGCGCGCATGTCGGAGACGAGCGTGTTGTAGCCGAACGAGGCACCGCGTTCCGTCACCAGCACTTTGGCATTGCCGGCGCCGGTGATCTTTTCGACCACGTTCTTCATGTCCCAGGGTGCGAGGAATTGCCCCTTCTTCACATTCACGACGCGGCCGGTCTCTGCCGCGGCAATGAGAAGGTCGGTCTGGCGGCACAGGAACGCGGGGATCTGCAGGATATCGACCGCTTGCGCGACCGGGGCGCATTGCGAGATGTCGTGAATGTCGGTGAGCACCGGCAGGCCGAGCGACGAGCGGATATCCGCAAAGATCGGCAGCGAGGCTTCAAGGCCAAGGCCGCGCGCGCCCCGGGCGCTGGTGCGGTTCGCCTTGTCGAACGAGGTTTTATAGACGAGGCCGATGCCGAGCCGGGCCGCGATCTCTTTCAGCGCGGAGGCCATCTCGACGGCATGGTCGCGGCTCTCAAGCTGGCATGGGCCGGCAATCAGCGCCAACGGTAAATCGTTGCCGAAGCGCGCCCCGCCGAGATCCACGACTGGGTTTGGAATCAAGCGTTTATCCACAATTCTCCTCGCGGCCGGACCATGCGCCGGGCGGTCTCAGGAATCAACGGATGAGAGCGCATGCGCCGGCCGTCCTGCGACATAGGTCGCCGTCACAGCCCGGTCGTCGCCCATTGTCATCAGCACAAAGAGCGTTTCTTCGATCGAGCGGGAACGCTGTTCCCGGAATTTGAGGATCGGTGTTGCCCTGGGATTGAGCACCACAAAATCGGCCTCGTTGCCGGCCCGGAACGTTCCAATCCTGTCATCGAGATCGAGCGCCCTCGCCCCGCCCAGGGTCGCCAGGAAAAAACCCTCGATCGCCGAGACCGGCGCGCCGCCAAGCTGGGAGACCTTGTAGCCCTCACCCAGCGTCGCCAGCATCGAGAAGCTGGTGCCTGCGCCAATGTCGGTTCCCATGCCGACATGCACCGGCCGGCGCGGGTCCTTGGCATCGCGCGTGCGGAACAGCCCGCTGCCGAGGAACAGGTTCGATGTCGGACAATGGGCCAGCGCGGTTCCGCTCTCATGGCAGCGGCAGAGCGCATCCTCGTCGAGATAGATGCCATGCGCCATCACCGCACGCCGACCGGTCAGCCCGGCGTGATCGTAGATATCGAGATAGTCGCGCCGCTCGGGAAACAGCTTCTGCATCCAGGCGACTTCATCCCTGTTCTCGGCGATATGGGTCTGAACGAAGACATCCTTGTGCTCACGCCAGAGCGCGCCAGCCATGGCGAGCTGCTCGCGGCTCGATGTGCCGGCGAAGCGCGGCGTGATGGCGTAGAGATTGCGCCCCCTTTTGTGCCACTTGTCGATCAATGATTTCGACTGGTCGTAGCCGGTCTGCGGCGTATCACGCAAAGCGTCGGGCGCATTGGTGTCCATCAGCACCTTGCCGGCGATGATCCGCATGTTGCGCCTCTGCGCTTCAGCAAACAGCGCATCGACCGATTGCGGATAGACGGCGCAGAACACCATCGCGGTGGTCGTGCCGTTGCGCAGAAGCTCGTCGCAGAAGACCGAGGCCATCGCCCGCGCCCTGCTCTCGTCGGCAAGTTCCTGCTCTGCCGGAAACGTATAGTCATCGAGCCAACCGAGCAGGCCCTGGCCATAGGAGCCAATGATGCCGGTCTGCACGTAATGTACATGCGTATCGACAAAGCCCGGTGCGATCAGGCCATCGGGATAATGCGCGACGGTGCTGCCGGCCGGGATTTGATCTCGCAGCGTCTGGAAATCCCCGACCGCTTCAAACTTGCCGCCACGGCAGATCAAGAGACCATCCGGCTCATGCACGAAGGCGGTGGCCGGATCGGTGAGAAACGGATCGTCGCGGCAGTAAACCAGCGGCCCACGAATGGCTGTCACTGCATCTGCCGTGGTCATCGTGCCGTTGCCGCTTCAAAGATCATGGCGGCGCCATGCGCAAGACTGGGCGGCACGATCAGGCGGCCCATGTGGTGTTTCGCTTCGACCCTGCCAGCCGAAAGGCAGGCTTCAACGACCGACAGATCCGGACAGGTCAGGCGCAGCGCGCCCAGGCGCGCGCCACGAGCAACATCGGGCGCGGCGAGATCGAAATGATCCGTATAGGACGCCGGCGTCATGACCTGAATGTCGCCGCGCGGTGTGGTCACGGTAATGCCGGTCGATGTCGATTGCAGATCGCGCTCGCCGGTGAACGCCGACAGAAAGATATGATGATCGCTTGGATTGTCCGCGATCATGACGGCACCGGCAATATCGGTCACGCCGTTTGCATGCTGCTGGAAGGCGGGATTCCAGAAATTTTCCGGAAAATGATGCTGGCAGGTGACAAAACCGACATCGGGCGCTTTGGGGTCGCGCGCATAGACGAGCGAAAAGGCAAGCTTCACGATTCTCCCGTCGGGTTGTTTGCCCTCGCGCTCAAAATTGAAAATCTCGAAATCACCGATTCCTGCCGTCCGAAAAGCAGCCGCATCGGCTTCCGCATTTCGTCCATCGAGAAGAATCATATCGAGCCCTTGTTCGTGCAACAGAACATCACGATGAAAGGCGCCGAAAGAAAAAAAGCGCCCATTATGTGGTTCGATTTTTTCCGGCTCGGCAACCGTCAGGAGCTCGATATAGACGCCCGGTAGCTGAACGATGTGATTGTGCGTGCCCCACGGATGGCGGTTGCGGGCACCGATGGTGAAGCCGAGCCGCCGATAGAAATCGGCGGCCGCATCAAGATCGCGGACGGCGTGAACGATATGGTCGAGGCCGCGAGACATGCTTTAAGGTCCAATTGTCCACCCATCCACGCAAGGTTGGCCCCCTGCGCGAAGACTTGGATCCCGCTTTCGCGGGAACGAGCGGGTTCATTACACCAGCCGGCTGCGCTCCACCGCCGCTTCGATGAATGACGCAAACAACGGATGCGGATCGAAGGGGCGCGACTTCAGTTCGGGATGGAATTGCACGCCGACGAACCAGGGATGGTTTTCGTATTCGATCGTCTCCGGCAGCAGGCCGTCCGGCGACATGCCGGCAAAGCGCATGCCGTGCTGTTCGAGACGATCCTTGTAGCGCGCATTCACTTCGTAGCGATGACGATGGCGTTCGGAGATTTCCGTCTCGCCGTCATAGATGCCTGAAATCTTGCTGCCGCGCTTGAGCGCCGCCTTGTAGGCGCCAAGCCGCATCGTGCCGCCAAGATCGCCGCCGGCCTTGCGTTGTTCCAGTTCGTTGCCGCGCATCCATTCGGTCATCAGACCGACAACCGGCTCTTTTGTTTCGCCAAACTCGGTCGAATTCGCCTCTTCGATGCCGCAGAGATTGCGGGCTGCCTCCACCACGGCCATCTGCATGCCGAAGCAGATACCGAAGTAAGGGACGGCCCGTTCGCGCGCGAATCGTGCCGCACGGATTTTGCCTTCGGCGCCGCGCTGACCGAAGCCGCCGGGCACGAGGATGCCATTGACGTGTTCGAGGAACGGCGCCGGATCCTCGCGCTCGAACACTTCGCTTTCGATCCAGTCGAGATTGACCTTCACCTTGTTGGCGATGCCGCCATGCGAGAGCGCCTCGATCAGCGACTTATAGGCGTCCTTCATGCCGGTATATTTTCCGACAATGGCGATTGTCACCTGCCCTTCCGGATTGCGGATGCGCTCGTTGATGTTGCGCCACACCGAAAGATCCGGTGCCGGCGCATTGTCGATGCCGAACGCTGCCAGCAACTCCCGGTCAAGACCGGCGGCATGATAGGCCTCGGGCACGGCGTAAATGTTGTCGACGTCGCGCGCCTCGATCACAGCGCTTTCGCGCACGTTACAGAACAAGGCGAGTTTGCGGCGTTCCTCTGCTGGGATCTCGCGGTCGGTGCGGCACAACAGGATATCCGGCTGGATACCGATCGAGCGCAATTCCTTGACCGAGTGCTGGGTGGGCTTGGTCTTGAGTTCGCCGGCGCTGGGAATGAACGGCAGCAGCGTCAGGTGGATATAGACGGCGTGGCCGCGCGGCACTTCATTGCCGAACTGGCGGATCGCTTCGAAGAATGGCAGGCCTTCGATATCGCCGACGGTGCCGCCGATCTCGCATAGGACGAAGTCATAGTCTTCGTTGCCGTCGCGGATGAAGTCCTTGATCGCGTTGGTCACATGCGGGACGACCTGGATGGTCGCGCCAAGATAGTCGCCGCGCCGTTCCTTGGTGATGATGTCCTGGTAAATCTTGCCGGTGGTGATGCTGTCGCGCTTGGTCGCCGGCCGGCCGGTGAAGCGCTCGTAGTGGCCGAGATCGAGATCGGTTTCAGCGCCGTCGTCGGTGACGAAGACTTCGCCATGCTGATAGGGCGACATGGTACCGGGATCGACATTGAGATACGGGTCAAGCTTGCGCAGCCGGACCTTGTAGCCACGCGCCTGCAACAACGCGCCGAGCGCCGCCGAAGCGAGACCTTTGCCGAGCGAGGAAACCACGCCGCCGGTGATGAATATGTACCGCGCCATGGGACTTAACCTTTAGACACCCGGTTTCGATTCGACGAGGGCTATGGCCCCCTCGGCGTTGGATAACTGCCCCCACAAATTCGAAGGGCCGGTTTCCCGGCCCTCCCTAAGGGTTACTGCGATTGCGGCACCTGCGGCCCGGATGGCTGCGGCGCCGCGGGCGGCTGCCCGCCCCCCTGCTGCTTCAGCGCGTCGAGGACGCCGCCGGAGCCCGTGCCAAGCGGCGCAGTCGGCGCGCCCGGGGCCACCGGTGCGCCGGTATTCAGGATCGACGACGGTGCGCGGTCCATGCCGGCAATGATCGACAACAGGAGGCTGGTCGCGAAGAAGGCCGCTGCCAGGAATCCGGTTGTCCGGGAAAGAATATTGGTGGTGCCGCGGGTGGTCATGAAGCCGCCGCCGCCGCCGCCCATGCCAAGTCCGCCGCCTTCGGAACGCTGCAGCAGAACAAGCCCGATCAACGCCAGAACGATGAGCAGATGAACGACGATAAGGACCGTATGCATGCGTCAAAAACCTGATGTTCGCCGGGCCGGGCCGGTGCGTCACGCCGCCATATAGGGAATGCGGCCGCGTCTGTACACGACCGGGTTGGAAAATTCTACCCTTTGCGGTCAGGCATAAGCCGCTGCGATGCCGAGGAAATCCTTGGCGGTCAGGCTGGCGCCGCCGACCAATGCGCCATTGACGTTCGGGACCGCCATCAGCTCCTTGGCATTCGACGGTTTAACGGAGCCGCCGTACAGGATCCGCACCGTCGGTCCGGACGATTTATCAAGCGAAACCAGGTGCTTCCGGATCGTCTGGTGAACCTGTTCGACATCCTTCGGCGTCGGTGTCAGCCCGGTGCCGATCGCCCAGACCGGCTCATATGCAATAACCAGTTTAACGGCATCGATCGTTTCCGGAAGAGATCCCGCTAACTGCCTCTCAATCCTTGAAATTGTGGCTCCAGCCTCACGCTCCTCATAGGTCTCACCGATGCAGACGATGGCGGTCAGGCCGGCCCGGTTCGCTGCTTTCGCCTTGGCTTTCACCATGTCGTCGGTTTCGCCGTGATAGGTCCGCCGCTCGGAATGTCCGACGATAACAGCGCTTGCGCCCGCATCCTTCAGCATCTCCGCCGAGATATCCCCGGTAAAGGCGCCGGAGACCTCGGCGTGGCAGTCCTGGGCGCCAATGGCGATCTTCGCTCCTGCGGCAGCCTTGGCGAAAGCACAGACCAACGTCGCCGGCGGACAGATCATCAGGTCAACCGGCCATGGTCTGGCCTGAGCATCGGCGATGATCGCTTCGAGTTCTGAAATCGACCCGCGCAGACCATTCATCTTCCAGTTGCCTGCGACCAGCGGACGCGGATCGTTTGCCATCAATCAGGTTTCCTCTTGCTTTAAACGTCGTGATTCTGCGGTTACCAAACCGATCCACCGCGTGCCAACGCTTTCCCGTTACTCGTCAGTGAGTTGCAGCGTAAAGGCGCCATCACTATGATGCGCGGCCTTTTAACACCCCTTCCCCATAAAAGAGATTCTGTCCGCCCATGCTTCGAGGAATGCACACAGCCACCCGTAACTGGCTCGGCCGGCTCGTTACCGGCCTACTCCTCGGCCTGATCGCGGTCAGTTTCGCGGTCTGGGGCGTCGGCGATATCTTCCGCGGCTTCGGACAATCGACTGTTGCGAAAATCGGCAGCACCGAAATTGGCGTCGAGCAATTCCGGCAAAACTACAATGACCGGCTGCAGCAGCTCATCCGCCAGGTCGGCCGTCCGATTCCGCCCGACCAGGCACGCGCACTCGGCCTGCCCCGGCAGATGCTTGGCCAGATGCTGGCCGAAGCTGCAGTCGATGAAAATGTCCGCACGCTCCGTCTCAATCTGCCGAATGAGGTGATCGCGGACCGCATCCGCAACGATCCGTCATTCCGCGGCATCACCGGCCAGTTCGATCGCGCACGGTTCGAGGCGATCATTCGCCAGGCCGGTTATACCGAAGGCCGTTATGTTGCCGAGCAGCGCAAGCAGCTCCTACGCCAGCAAATCGTCCGCGCGCTGGTAAGCGATCTCGCACCGCCCGCCGTCACCGTCGATGCGCAGAACCGCTATCTTAATGAGTTGCGTTCGCTTGACTATATCGTGCTGGGGCCGGAACAGGCTGGCGATATCCCTGAGCCTACGCCAGAGCAGCTCACCAAGTATTTCGACGAGCGCAAGACGCTGTTCCGTGCACCTGAATTCCGGAAAGCCGATCTGATCGTCCTGTCCCCCGATGAGGTTACAAAGACGATCGAGGTCAGCGACGCCGATGCCAAGAAGGTTTATGACGCCGACCCCACGCGTTACACCACGCCGGAGCGGCGCGAGGTGCAGCAGATCGTTTTTCCGAATGAGGACGATGCACGGGCGGCTGCGCAGAAGCTGACCCAGGGCACGACTTTCGAGCAACTTGCCTCAGAACGCGGTCTCAAGGATGGCGATTTCAATCTTGGCCTTGTCAGCAAGTCACAGATCCTCGACCCGGCCATTGCCGATGCGGCCTTCTCGTTGAAATCGGGCCAAGTCAGCGAGCCGGTCAAGGGTCGCTTCGGCACGGCGCTGGTCCGCGTCGGCAAGGTCGAAGCCGAGGTCAAACGCGACATGTCCGAGGTCATGGCTGAGATCAAACGTGACCTGGCAAACGAACGCGCACGCCGCGAAGTGCGTACGCTCTTCGACAAGATGGAAGACGAACGGATTTCGGGCGGCTCCATTGCCGATCTTGCCAAGAAGCTCAATCTGCCGGTTCGTACCATCGATGCGATCGACCGCGCAGGTCGTGGTCCCGACGGTAATCCTGTCGCCGATCTGCCGGCTGGCGCCAACCTGCCCTCCGCGATCTTTGCCTCCGAGCCCGGCGTGGAAAACGATCCGATCCAGCTTCCAAATGGCGCCGGATATGTCTGGTTCGAAGTGCTGTCGGTGACGCCCTCGCGCGAACGTCCGCTCGATGAAGTGCGCGACCGTGTTGTCGAACGCTGGCGCAATGATCAGGTCGTCGAGAAGCTGAAGGAAAAGGCCAAGGAAGCGGTCGAAAAGTTAAAGGTCTCGAGCATCAGCGAGACGGCCGCGGCCTTCAACACCAAGCCGCAATTCATCGCGTCGCTGCGCCGCGATCGCACGCAGGGCAATTTCCCCGCGAACGCGCTCGAAGCCGTGTTCCAGACTCCGAAGGATTCGGCCGGATCGTCGGAGGGCGATGAGCCGACACAGTGGATCGTATTTCGTGTGACCGGTGTCACCGTGCCGCCTGTCGCTCCCGGTTCGCCCGAAGCGCGCCGACTGGAAGGCAATCTCACGAATGCCTATTCGGAAGACCTGATCGCGCAATACATCACCAGCATTCAGAACGATCTCGGTGCGACCATCAATGAGGCTGCGCTGAACCAGGTGATCGGCGGCACCACGAATTAGCGCGAGAGCACTCTTTCCGCTCACGTCCCGCGAACGCGGAATCCAGCCTCTGGGTCCCCGCTTTCGCGGGGACGAACGGAAATAGGACATCCGCTTCAACTGACTTGGCCACTTTGTTGTTGTGAATGTCCCATGCTCATCGAACCGACTGCCGATGCCTTTGCCGAACGCTATGACCGTGGCGCTGCGCAAGTCGTCTGGACGACGCTCGTTGCCGATCTGGAAACGCCGGTTTCCGCTTTTCTGAAGATTGCGAGCGGGAAGCCGATGAGCTTCCTGTTCGAGTCGGTTGAAGGCGGTGCCGTCCGCGGCCGGTATTCCATCATCGGACTATTGCCCGATCTCGTCTGGCGCGTGCGTGACAATCATGCCGAGACCAATCGCAACGCGATCCGGGCGCCGGAGCAGTTTTCACCCTGCCCGCTCCCTCCGCTCGATGCCTTGCGCGAGCTGATCGCTGAATGCCGGATTGAACTGCCGCCGGAATTGCCGCCACCCTCGGCCGGTCTGTTTGGCTATCTCGGCTATGACATGGTGCGGCAAATGGAGCGGTTGCCGGATATCAATCCGGATGTGCTCGGCACGCCGGATGCGATCCTCATCCGTCCAACCATTGTGATCGTCTTCGATGCGGTGAAGGATTCGATCACCATCATCACGCCGGTCCGCCCCGAACGAAGTGTATCGGCAAAGACGGCGTTGGCGCGCGCCACTGAACGCCTGACGGCGATTGTCGATGCGCTCGATGCGCCGCTGCCAAAGTCGATGCACGACGCGCCAGACGCCATTGCGACACCGCAGGTCTCGAACACGACGCCAGATGAATATGCGTCGATGGTCCGCAGCGCCAAGGAATATATCGCCGCCGGCGATATCTTCCAGGTGGTGCTGTCACAGCGATTTTCTTCACCATTCGACTTGTCGCCGTTCTCGCTCTATCGCGCGCTTCGCCGTGTCAATCCGGCGCCGTTTCTTTACTTCCTCGATTTCGACGGCTTCTCGATCGCCGGATCGAGCCCGGAAGTTCTTGTTCGCGTGCGCGACGGGCGTGTCACCATCCGTCCGCTTGCCGGCACGCGGCCGCGCGGCGCAACGCCGCACGAAGATGCCGCGCTGGAACGTGAATTGCTCGCTGATCCGAAGGAATGCGCCGAGCATCTGATGCTGCTCGATCTTGGGCGCAACGACGTTGGGCGAGTTTCGACCATCGGCAGTGTCGATGTCACCGACAAATTCTTCATCGAGCGCTACAGTCAGGTGATGCATATCGTCTCGAATGTCGAAGGCGAATTGGCGGCGGGACGCGATGCTCTCGATGCGCTGATTGCCGGCTTTCCAGCCGGCACGGTGTCCGGCGCGCCTAAGGTTCGGGCGATGCAGATCATCGACGAGCTCGAGAAAGAAAAACGCGGCATCTATGCCGGTTGCGTCGGCTATTTCTCCGCTGCGGGGGAAATGGATACCTGCATCGTGCTGCGGACGGCAGTGATCAAGGACGGCACCATGTATGTGCAGGCTGGCGCAGGTGTCGTGGCTGACAGCGACCCTGTGTTCGAACAGCAGGAATGCATCAACAAAGCCAAGGCTTTGTTCCGCGCGGCGGAGGAAGCGCGGCGCTTTGCCAGCGGCTCACGGCGCGGTCAGTGACATGCAAACCCGCCGGGGCGGCCGTAGCCCTTTCGTAAGGCCACGGCCTCATCAAATGCCAGACTTGGCGATCAGGTAGCCGCCTGAATTTTCGTGATGATGCGCGCGACTGCTGTGGCGAGCGATGTCGTCCCGCGCCGGTGTTCGGTGCCGTCCGCACGCGCAACGCGGCCACTTGCGATCCCCTCGTACATGCCGAGAAGGGCCGTTGCCACGGTTGCCGGAAGTCCGACTTCGGCGAGAACGGCCGCGCGTTGCTCAGGCGGAACGAATGCCGGTGCGACCGGGCGGCCGAGGACGTCGGCAAAGGCCATCGCCACATCCCGGGCGCTCCAGTCTTCGGGGCCGCCCAATTCCACCACGCGCGGTCCTGACCAGTTCTCGCACATCAGTTGGGCGGCCGTCCGCCCGACATCGATCGTGCTGACCATGGGTATCTTCTGGTCAGGCTCCAGAAACGTCGGAAGAGTGCCGCCTGCGACAGCAGCTTCGGCAACCTCGGACCAGGTTTCGACAAAATAGCCCGGCCGCAGAAAGACTGTCGCCGACGCCGCGCCAGCCAGCGCGCCTTCCATCTGGTGCAGCGTGGCAATAATGCCGGTACCTGTTTCGTGTTGGGCGCCGACCGACGACAGCACGACCGCCCTGGGTAGGTGCGTACGCCGCACGGCCTCTGCCAACGCCGAACCGACTTGTGTGGCCTGCGCGAACGGGTCGCCCGCCACCGGAGGCGGATTGAACAGGAACGCGGCTGTCGCCCCTTCCAAAGCGGCCGAGACCGCGTTCGCATCGTCGATGCTGGCGACGGCGACGTCTGCGCCGCGCGCCTTCCATGCTTCACCCTGTTCAGGGCGGCGTACGGCGACACGCACCGCTTCGCCGCGTTCGATCAGGGCATGCGCGGTTTCACCGCCGGCCCTGCCATTCGCTCCAAAAACCACATGCATGACCTGTCTCCATTGTTGGCTGCTGTCGATGTCGAGCGGAATACAGGGAGCCCTTCCATGCATCCAATGCATGGTTTATATTTTCAGTATGCGTGAAGTGGATTTGAGGGGCGTCGATTTAAACCTGCTGGTGGTGCTCGACGCGCTGCTGGAGGAAAAAAGCGTCACCCGCGCCGCCCGCCGTCTCAACATGAGCCAGCCCGCCGTCAGCCGCGCCTTGTCGCGCCTGCGCGCCTTGTTTTCAGACCCGCTGCTGGTCGACAGCCGGGCCGGTTACATTCTCAACACCCGCGCCGAGGAGATCCGACCGGCGCTGCGCAGAACGCTGGCCGGCGTCGGCGACATGCTGTTGGCAACGCCGTTCAACCCGGCTGCGGCAACGGGCCAGATGCGGCTGGCGATGCTCGACCTTGAGGCCGCCTCGCTGGTCCCTTTACTGCTGGAGCGCTTTGCCAATGAGGCGCCCGGGCTCGACCTCGACATCCTGCCACCCAGCGCGACGGCGATCGAAATGCTGGAGAATGATGTCGTGGACGCTGTGGTCGGTGTGTTCGATGACGCGCCGGCGGGTATTCATCGACGCCGCCTCTTTGACGACGGGTTCGTCACGCTGATGCGTGCTGAACACCCTGATGCCGGCAAAAAACTGACGCTCGATGACTATCTTCGGCTTGGCCATATCGTGGTGAGCGTCACCGGCATTGGACCTGCGCCCGTGGACATCGCGCTGAATGCCATCGGCCGCCGACGACGGGTGAACGTACGTGTGCCAAGCTTCTTCGCCGCGGTAGAGATTGCGGCACGCTCGGACCTCGTCATGACCCTGCCGTCCAGCCTGGCCAAGACGACGGCTGGCATGGGACGTTTGGTGGCGCTGGCCCCGCCTATCGATCTCGGCAGCTTCACGATGAGCCTTCTCTGGCATGCGCGCCACCAGCACGACCCCCGGCACATCTGGTTGCGGAGCACCATCGTCGCTGCGGCGACGGCGATGACCGCAGCCGTGCCGGGCTCGTCGCCTGTGGCCAATGCCGCTCGGCTTGACCCTCCTGGAACCCCCGTCTAAACCCGCGGCGGCTGCCGCGCAGTCAGCAAGCGCGGTACCGGTTTTGCGACGCAATCAAAGCTTGCGCAGATTGCGTATTCGGATTTGCGTTCGCCCGGGAGCGCATGGATTGCCGGGCGCCATGATCGTTCTGATCGACAACTATGACAGCTTCACATTCAACCTCGTGCATTACTTGGGCGGGTTGGGTGCCGACATCGTCGTACACCGCAATGATGCGGTCTCGGTGGACGATGTCATCGCGGCCAAGCCCGAGGCAATCGTGCTCTCGCCGGGGCCCCGCACCCCCGATGACGCCGGCATCTGTCTCGATCTGATCGCCAGGGCGTCTAACCGGATTCCAATCCTCGGCGTGTGCCTTGGTCATCAGGCGATCGGACAGGCCTTTGGCGGCGAGGTCGTGCGCGCGCCCTCGCAGGTTCACGGCAAGACCTGTGATATCCGGCATGACGGCGGCAGCGTATTCCGCGGCATCAATGGATCATTCAAGGCGACGCGCTATCATTCGCTTGTGGTCAAACGCGAGACGATGCCCGATGCGCTTCAGGTCACCGCCGAGACCGACGATCAGATCGTTATGGGTTTGTCTCACAAAACGTTGCCTGTCCATGGCGTGCAGTTTCATCCCGAAAGCATCGCATCCGAACACGGGCATCTGATCCTGAAGAATTTTCTCGATCTTGCCGCCGCCTGGAATCAAGGTGCGGCGCGACAACGCATTCATTGAGGGCGGCATGACGGACGATTTAAGGGCGTTGATCGGCAAGGCCGCAACAGGTGCCGTATTGTCACGTGACGAAGCTGCGCATGCCTTCGACCGCATGATGTCGGGCGAAGCGACGCCCTCGCAGATGGGTGGCCTCCTGATGGCGCTGCGTGTCCGCGGCGAGACGGTTGACGAGATCACGGGTGCGGTGGCGGCGATGCGCGCAAAGATGCTGAAGGTCGACGCACCAGCGAATGCGGTGGATGTTGTCGGCACCGGCGGCGATGCATCCGGCTCCTACAATATCTCGACCTGCGCGGCGTTCATTGTCGCCGGCGCCGGCGTTCCCGTTGCCAAGCATGGCAACCGGGCGCTGTCGTCGAAGTCGGGCGCAGCCGATGTGTTGATGTCGCTTGGCGTGAACATTGACCTCACGCCAGCCGATGTCGGCCGATGCATTTCAGATGCCGGGATCGGTTTCATGTTCGCTCCCGCGCATCATCCGGCGATGAAGAATGTCGGACCGACGCGCGTCGAGCTTGGCACGCGCACGATCTTCAATCTTCTGGGACCGCTCTCCAATCCGGCCAATGTGAAGCGGCAGCTTGTCGGCGTGTTCTCGCGGCAATGGATCGAGCCGTTGGCTTTGGTGCTGAAAAATCTCGGGTCCGAGTGCGCCTGGGTGGTCCACGGTTCTGACGGTCTCGATGAAATCACAACCTCCGGTCCGACCGCCGTCGCGGCTTTGGAAAACGGCAAGGTGCGCACCTTCGAGATTTCGCCGGCCGATATCGGCATTGCGCTGGCCAAGCCGGAAGCCCTGCGCGGCGGCGACGCCGATCACAATGCCGCCGCCTTGCAGGATGTGCTGAATGACAAACCGAGCGCCTATCGCGATGTAGCCCTGATCAACGCCGCCGCTGCGCTCGTGGTCGCCGGCGCCGCAAAAACGCTGCAGGACGGTGCTGAACTGGCGGGCAAGGCGTTGTCGTCAGGCGCGGCGCGCGCCAGGCTCGATCGCCTGATCACCGTGTCCAACGCGTGAATGATGATGGCCGATATTCTCAAGACGATCGAGGCCTATAAACGCGAGGAAATCGCGGCTGCGAAAAGCCGCGTGCCTTTTGCGACGCTTGAACGTGAAGCGCGGGCAGCTGCGCCGACGCGCGGTTTTGCTAACGCCATCAGACGCAAGCTTGCGGCGGGGCAATATGCACTGATCGCCGAAGTGAAGAAGGCCAGTCCGTCGAAGGGATTGATCCGCGCCGATTTCGATCCTGTGGCGATCGCCAAAGCTTATGAAGCCGGCGGCGCAACCTGCCTGTCGGTCCTGACCGACGCGCCGTCCTTCCAGGGCCAACTGTCCTATCTGACCGAGGCCCGTGCGGCGACCACCCTGCCCGCTTTGCGCAAGGACTTCATGTTCGATGTGTATCAGGTGGCTGAAGCACGCAGTGTCGGGGCCGATTGTATCCTCCTGATCATGGCGGCGATCGACGATGCGCTGGCGCGCGATCTTGAAGACGCGGCTATTGCGCTCGGCATGGATGTGCTGATCGAAATCCATGACGAAGCCGAGCTGGCGCGCGCATTGCGACTGCGTTCGTCGCTGATCGGAATCAACAATCGAAACCTGCGCACTTTCGAAACCTCGATCGAGGTCAGCCGCAAACTTGCCCCGAAAGTGCCGCGCGACAGGATTATCGTCGGTGAAAGCGGTATCTTCACCCCCGAGGATCTCGCTGTATTATCGGACGTCGGTATTTCCACTTTCCTGATCGGTGAAAGCCTGATGCGCGCGAATGACGTCGCTGCTGCAACCCGCACGCTGCTGGCACGGCCGCAGGACGCTGCGAGCTGACGGCGCATGGCAGGCAAACTCACCCATCTTGGTGCGTCCGGCGAAGCACGGATGGTCGATGTGTCCGAGAAGGCATCGACCGAACGCGTCGCCGTTGCCGAAGGCCGGGTCGTCATGTCGAAAGCGACGCTCGATCTGGTCGTCTCCGGCAATGCCAAGAAGGGCGACGTGCTCAGTACGGCCCGCATTGCCGGCATCATGGCGGCGAAACGGACGCATGACCTGATCCCGCTCTGTCATCCGCTGGCGATTTCGCAGGTGACCGTCGATCTTGCGCCTGATGCGCAATTGCCTGGCATCGCAGTCCGCGCCACCGTCAAGGTGCAGGGACAGACCGGCGTCGAGATGGAAGCGCTGACGGCTGTTTCCGTCGCCTGTCTCACCGTCTATGACATGGTGAAGGCGGCCGAACGCGAGATGCGCATCGAAGGCATTCGGTTGATCGAGAAATCGGGCGGCAAGTCCGGTCTATTCCGCGCAAAGGATTAGGTGTTGTGTCATTGCTTCCGGTTGCTGACGCCCTCGAACGCGTGCTGGCGAAGGCTAGGCCTTTGCCGGCGGAGCACGTGGCATTGAACGAAGCGTATGGCCGTGTGCTGGCCGAGGATCTTCGCGCGCTGCGGACACAGCCGCCCGTCGATGTGTCGGCGATGGACGGTTACGCCGTGCGCGCGGAAGATATCACAACGGTGCCGACCGAACTGACGCTGATTGGCGAGGTTGCGGCCGGGCGTCCCTTCACCGGCGCGATCGAGGCTGGGCAGACCGCGCGCATTTTCACCGGCGGAGAATTGCCTGCCGGCGCCGACACCATCGTCGTGCAGGAACATACTCGCCGCGAGGGCGACAAAATTATCTTCGCGACATTGCCGCAAGCCGGGCGTCATATCCGAAAAGCAGGGCTCGATTTTTTCGACAACGATATCCTGCTGGTCCGTAGCCGCGTGCTGACCGACCGGGATCTTTCGCTCGCCGCGGCGATGAACCATCCGCTGGTGCCGGTCCATCGCAAGCCGCGCGTTGCCATGCTGGCGACCGGCGATGAACTCGTGTTGCCGGGGCAGACGCCGGGGCCCGGCCAGATCATCTATTCGAACGGCTTTTCGATCATGGCCTTTGCGCGGCGGCTGGGCGCTGAGGTCATCGATCTCGGCATTGTAGCGGATCGTCTTGAAGACACAGTCTCCGCCATCCGCCGCGCGCGCGATGCAAATGTAGATGTCCTGGTGACGATGGGCGGCGCCTCGGTCGGCGACTACGATCTCGTGCAGAAGGCGCTCTCGGCCGAAAACATCGATCTGTCGTTCTGGAAGATTGCGATGCGACCGGGCCGCCCGCTGATGCATGGACAATTGGGCGAAATGCAGGTGCTCGGCCTGCCGGGCAATCCCGTGTCGGCTTATGTCTGCGCCTTCCTGTTCCTGGGACCGCTGCTGCGGAAGATGACCGGGCGGCATGATGTCGAGAACCCGACCGAGCAGGCTTTGCTGGGCTCCGACCTGCCGGAGAATGACGAGCGGGCCGATTATCTGCGTGCCCGGATATCGCGGTCGGTCCGCGGAGCCCTGGTGGCGACGCCGTTTCCGCTGCAGGATTCGTCGATGGGCCGGGTGCTGGCCCATGCCGATTGCCTCGTCCTCCGCGAGCCGCTGGCACCGCGGGGCGCGGTTGGCTCGATCTGCACGATCCTGAAACTTCCCCTTTGAAATCCCTTCGCTTTCTTCACTCCAAATTAAGGGCTTGCAGAACACATATCGAACATATAGTGTCCGTTCATGATTTGTTTCGCACCCCTTGAGGTGCCGGTTGCCGGGGGAGACGATCGATGTTGACGCGGAAACAGTTCGAGCTTTTGCGCTTCATCAACGAGCGGCTGAAAGAAGCCGGCGTGCCACCCTCCTTCGACGAGATGAAGGACGCGCTCGACCTGCGCTCCAAGTCCGGCATTCACCGGCTGATCACGGCTCTGGAGGAGCGCGGCTTCATTCGCCGCCTGCCCAACCGCGCCCGGGCGATTGAGGTGATCAAGCTGCCCGATTCCGTCGTCCAGGGACCAGGCGCCCGCCGCGGCTTCACGCCCAGCGTCATCGAAGGCAATCTCGGCCGTGTCCGGACCGTCTCTTCGGAGGACGACGGCAATGGCAGCAGCGGCAATCGCCCCGTGGCCGTGCCGATGATGGGCCGGATCGCCGCCGGTACGCCGATCGAGGCGATCCAGACCAAGACTCAAACCATCAATATTCCGCCGGACATGCTCTCGGCATCGGGCGAACATTTCGCGCTGGAAGTCCGCGGCGATTCGATGATCGAAGCCGGCATCCTCGACGGCGACGTTGCGTTGATCCGCAAGTCCGACGGCGCCGATACCGGCGACATCGTTGTTGCACTGATCGACGAAGAGGAAGCCACGCTGAAGCGTTTCCGCCGTAGAGGCGCGTCGATCGCACTCGAGCCGGCGAATACGGCCTACGAAGTGCGCATCCTGCCGCCAACACGCGTGCGCATCCAAGGCAAGCTGATCGGCCTAATCCGCCGGTACTGACACGGCATCTTCGACATCCAGATCCTGTAGACGCGGCGTCGCATCACGCGGTGGTGCTTGCGGCTGCGCGGACGTTGCCGTTTGCACCGGCTTCGCCGTCCACGGGCGCTGATAGTTTGTCGGTCGCGCTGAATCGATCGCGAACGAAGAGCCGTTCCATCGTGCTCTGCTCGCGCCATTGGCCCGTGCGACGTTGCGATCAATAGCCGGCGCGGCACAATGCGGCGGAATCGTTCTGTTCGTCACGACGAAGGCTGCGATTTCGCAATCTTCGGCTGCGGCTTCCGCCGTAAGCGACAATGCTACGGGCCGCCCATCGGCCAGGCGGGCAACGCAACCGTTTTCATCGCAGCGTGTGCTTTCCGCAAGCGACGAATCCTTGGCAGATCGTGAATCCCCATCGGCGGCGAGCCATTCGCCAAGCACGAATTCGTCCCGTCGGCTCGCAATGATCCGCAAGACGCCGCCCGCGTCACGCACCGCTGCCATGCCCGCATCCGCGGAGACGAACATGTCGGGACGCGGCGTGATTAGAATGAAGCCGATGCAAGCTGCGCCCAAGCCGGCACCTGTCCAGCGCAGCGGGGAACGCAAGAGGCATACAACGACGAGGCCTGCCGTGCCGATCAGCAATGGGCCGATGCCAAAAGCGGGAATGCGGCCAACAGCGCCAGGCAAGCTGGCGACCCAGGTTGCCGCCACGATGATCCATTCAATCCCCTCGCCCATCAGCCACCAGAACGGCCGGTCGAATCCGAACGGCAAAGCGACGAGTGCCAGAAGACCCACGGGCATCACCCAGATCGAGACCGCCGGCATGGCCAAGAGATTGGCGAGAACGCCATAGGGTGCGAGGCGATGGAAGTGATAAGCGGCGAACAAGGTGGTCGCGAGCCCCGCGACCAGCGATGCGAGAATGAGTGCGACGATCTCCCGGCCTCCCCATAACGCAGTGCGTGCGCTCAAGGATTTGTCGGGCACATTGGACAGCCACGGCAGCCCGCGCTCATAGACGGCGATCAGCGCCAGTGTTGCCGCAAACGACATCTGAAAACTCGGATGGACGATCGATTCTGGCGCAATCGCCAGCAGCACCAGCGCGGCAACCGCGATCGTTCGCAACGTGAGCGCCGGCCGATCGAACATGACTCCGATCAGCACAATGGCCGTCATAATGAAGGCGCGTTGCGTCGCGATCTCTGCGCCCGACAACAAGAGATAGAACGCCGCGATGATCAGCGCCGCGCCCGCCGCCCATTTCTTGATAGGATAGCGGCTGGCGACGATTGGAAACAAGGCGAGGCCGGCACGGACGACGAAGAACACGACGCCGGCGACGACGGCCATGTGATACCCGGAAATCGACAACACATGCGCAAGGCTCGAGATATACATGGCGTCGTTGACGGGAGCGGAAATCGCATCGCGTTTTCCGGTGATCAGCGCCGATGCGATGGCGCCCTTGTCTCCTGGCACGGCCGCGCGAATGCGCGCGTCGATGGCATCGCGTAAACCGCTGATTGCGGCCGTATAACGAAGCCAGACGCTCGGCGATTCAGGCGCACTGACATGCTTGATTTGACCAAGCACGAATCCGGTTGCGCCGAGTTGCTGAAAATAATAATCGCGCGCGAAGTCATAACCGCCTGGACGCAACGGTGTGAGCGGCGGATTGAGCCGCGCGCGCAATTCGACAAATGAGGCGACAGCGGGAGCGAGGCCCTTGCGGACCGTGACGCGGACACGTTCGAGTTTTTCATTCGCGCGCGCACCACTCATGTTATGAACGCGGATGACGATCCGATCGTTACGTTCGCGTTCTTCACGACGTTCGACGAAGCCCGTGAGTGTGACGTTGTAAGCTGGCGTGGTAAGGACAGGATGCGCGATGCGAACGCTTTTCCATGTCGCGAACGTGAAGCCCGCCGCGATTGCGGTGAAGCCGATCATCAACGGCCAAGCGACCGGTCTTGCTCGCGTGGCAATACAGATGGCCAAGGCAATCGCTGTTGCGATGACTCCAGCCCAAAGAGACGGCTCGTAATCGGCCGAAAAATAAAGCGCGACCCCAAGCCCGAATGCCACCGGCAGCCATGGAACAAGGCGACCGGGTGCGACGTCGGACGCAATCCAGTCGCCGATGCGGGCGCCGGCTGTTTGCGATAGACGCGAGAGATCGTCGAGCCAGCCGGGCGAAAGGTTTTGGCCAGCCGCGCGGTGGCCCAATGGCCACGTGCGCGCCCGCGCCCGGCTCCTCGCCTTGCCCTGCTCCGCCATGAGCCCCCGCCCCGGCCATTACCGCGGTAGCAGGTTACATCAAAGCCCGCCTCCACGTCATTCCGGGCGCTCGCATCGCTGGCAAGTGCACGCAGCCAGCGTAAACTTGGCTGCGTGCGAGCGAGCCCGGAATCCAGTTCAATGGATGGGCTCTGGATTCCGGGTCCGCTGCTCCCCGCAGCGTCCTGGAATGACGAAGCCATTACCCGCCCGCGGACACCTTGGCCCAGGTGTCGCGCAAGCCGATGGTACGGCTGAACACCAAATGGCCAGGCTTGGAGTCCCGGTCGCGGACGAAATAGCCCTGGCGCTCGAACTGCACCGGCTCGTCGGAATTGTCGCCGGCCAGGACCGGCTCCAGCTTGGCGTCCGGCAGCACTTCCAGCGATTGCGGATTGAGTTCCGCCGCGAAATTCGACGCGTCCGGATCCGGCTTGGTGAAAAGCGGATTGTAGATGCGAACCTCGGCATTCACGGCGTCGGCGGCCGACACCCAGTGGATGGTCGCCTTCACCTTGCGGCCGTCCGGCGCATTGCCGCCTTTGGTGGCCGGATCATAGGTGCAGCGAAGCTCGATGATCTCGCCGGCATCGTTCTTCACCACCTCACGGCAGGTGACGAAATAGGCGTAGCGCAGCCGCACTTCCGACCCCGGAGATAGCCGAAAGAATTTCTTCGGCGGGTTCTCCATGAAGTCTTCCTGCTCGATATAGATTTCGCGGCCGAAGCGGATGCGGCGGGTGCCGGCATTCTCGTCATCCGGATGATTGACCGCCTCCAGCTCCTCGCTCTGCCCTTCCGGATAATTCTCGATCACGATTTTCAGCGGGCGCAGCACGGCCATGCGCCGCAAGGCGGTCTTGTTCAACGTCTCGCGGATCGCAAAGTCGAACATCGCGACATCGACGACGCTGTTGGCCTTGGCGACGCCGATGCGCTTGATGAAATCGCGCAAAGCCGCCGCCGGCACGCCGCGCCGGCGCAGACCGGCCAGCGTCGGCATGCGCGGATCGTCCCAGCCCGACACATGGCCATCGCGCACCAGCTGCGTCAGCACACGCTTTGACAGGATCGTGTAGCTGAGATTCAGCCGTGCGAATTCATATTGGTGCGGCTTTGACGGGACCGGCAGGTTTTCGATGAACCAGTCGTAGAGTGGACGATGGTCCTCGAATTCCAGCGTGCAGATCGAATGCGTGATGTGTTCGATCGCATCCGACTGCCCATGCGCGAAGTCGTAGCTCGGATAGATCTTCCAGGCGTCGCCGGTGCGCGGATGATGCGCGTGTAGGATACGGTAAAGCACCGGGTCGCGCAGATTGATATTGCCGGACGCCATGTCGATCTTGGCCCGCAGCACGCGGGCGCCGTTCGGGAATTCACCGGCGCGCATGCGGCGGAACAGATCCAGATTCTCCTCGACAGACCGGTCGCGGAAAGGTGAGTTCACACCGGGCTCGGTCAACGTGCCGCGGGTCTCGCGCATTTGTGTGGGCGTCTGGTCGTCGACATAGGCCTTGCCGTCGCGGATCAGCAGCTCGGCCCATTCGTAGAGTTGCTCGAAATAATCCGACGCGTGAAACAGATTGTCGCCCCAATCGTAACCGAGCCAATGCACGTCGGTCTTGATGGCGTCGATATATTCCTGCTCTTCCTTGGCGGGGTTGGTGTCGTCGAACCGCAGGTGGCAGCGGCCGCCGAATTCCTGTGCGATCCCGAAATTCAGGCCGATCGACTTGGCGTGGCCGATATGCAGATAGCCGTTCGGTTCCGGCGGGAAGCGGGTGACGACCGATTTATGGCGGCCGGAATCAAGGTCCGCCTGCACGATGTCGCGAATGAAGTCGCGCCCTGCTTCCGTCGTTGAAGTCTCGTCAACCGCCATTCGTTTAGCCTCTGCTGTGCCGCAGCCGTCCGCGACGCGCCTATCTGCCAAATTCGTTCCCGAGCGCCAAGGTCCAGACACTGTAAACCTTGCCGCGCCCTTGCCTTATTGCCGCGCAATGCGCTGTTTCCGCCCGCATTATCACATGATAGATGGGCTGATTCCGACCGAAACAACCGCTGACGCTGACCGAGCCTAGGATGTCCGACCCCGTCGTCACCCGCTTTGCGCCTTCCCCGACCGGCTTCCTCCATATCGGCGG
Source organism: Pseudorhodoplanes sinuspersici (assembly GCF_002119765.1). Taxonomy (NCBI): domain Bacteria; kingdom Pseudomonadati; phylum Pseudomonadota; class Alphaproteobacteria; order Hyphomicrobiales; genus Pseudorhodoplanes; species Pseudorhodoplanes sinuspersici. The sequence goes on along the minus strand of NZ_CP021112.1, from coordinate 4,730,753 downwards.
AGCGCGCACAGCGCTGTTCAACTGGCTCTATGCCCGCGGGCGCGGCGGCAAGATGCTGCTGCGGATCGAGGACACCGACCGCGAGCGCTCGACCGAGGCTGCAATCAGCGCCATTCTCGACGGGTTAACCTGGCTCGGCATCACCTGGGACGGGGACGCCGTTCATCAATTCGCGCGCGCCGCCCGCCATCGCGAGGTGGCCGAGCAATTGCTGGCTTCCGGCAACGCCTATCGCTGCTATGCGACGCCGGAGGAACTCACCGCGATGCGCGAGGCTGCCCGCAAGGCGGGCCGGGCTCGCATGTATGACGGCCGCTGGCGTGACCGCGATCCGTCCGAGGCGCCGGCGGGCGCCAAACCGGTCATCCGGCTGAAAGCGCCCTCCACCGGCGAGACGGTGATTGAGGATCAGGTTCAAGGTCGCGTGGTCTGGCAGAACGAGGATCTCGACGATCTCGTGCTGCTGCGGTCAGACGGCAATCCCACCTATATGCTCGCCGTTGTGGTCGACGATCATGACATGGGCGTGACGCATATCATTCGTGGCGACGATCATCTGACCAACGCTGCCCGGCAGAAACAGATCTATGATGCGCTCGGCTGGCCGGTGCCAACGATGGCGCATATTCCGCTAATCCACGGTCCGGACGGATCAAAGTTGTCGAAGCGTCATGGTGCGCTCGGCGTCGATGCCTATCGCGCGCTCGGTTATCTGCCGCAAGCGTTGCGCAATTATCTGGTGCGGCTCGGCTGGAGTCATGGCGATCAGGAAATCTTTTCAACCGAGGAAATGTTCAAGCTATTCGACTTGCCGCAGATCGGCCGCTCGGCGGCGCGGTTTGATTTCGTCAAACTCGAAAGCCTGAACGGCCATTATATCCGGCAGACCGATGACGCCGCGCTGCTGGCCGAACTGGAAAAGGCCCTGCCCTTTATTGCCCATGGCAGTGAACTTGCATCAAAACTCGACGACACGCTGCGTGGCAAATTGCTGAAAGCGATGCCGGGCTTGAAGGAGCGTGCAAAGACGCTGGTGGAGTTACTCGAACATTCGCGTTTCATCTGGGCGGACCGGCCGCTGCGGCTTGAGGATCGAGCGAAAACGATCCTGACCGCGGAGGCGCGAGCGGTGCTCGCCGCGCTGCTTCCCGCCTTCGATGCGATCTCAGATTGGTCGGCGGAAACGACCGAGGCGGCCGTCCGGACCTATGCCGACACCGCCAATGTAAAACTCGGCACGATTGCCCAACCGTTGCGTGCGGCGCTGACCGGGCGTGTCACCTCACCCGGCATTTTCGATGTCCTGGCCGTGCTCGGGAAGTCTGAATCCCTCTCTCGCATGCGCGACCAGGCCAAAACGTCCGCTCCAGTTGCGCCGTAAGTCTCGCCGTCCAGTCGCTTTTTTTGCGAATTTTACGGTGACGTTCTTATCCTTTCGCATGGGTCTCATCCCCTGAGGCGGCCCATCTTGCGATGCCGAAAGGGATGGGTTACGCCACAATCACAGGACCAATTCGTCGGTCGCCGAACACCGTTGGCCGGTCAATGACCGGTATGGACTCGGCGGCCGTCCCCGCGCAAAGGAACGATTATGGACGCGAAGACGGATGCCAAGACCGCAAAGGTCTCCATCGGCGACGAAAGCTGGAACCTCCCTATACAAGACGGGACCATCGGTCCCAGCGTGATCGACATCGCTAAGCTGTACGCACAAACCGGGATGTTCACTTACGATCCCGGCTTCACGTCGACTGCGAGCTGCGAATCGAAGATCACCTATATCGATGGTGACGAGGGTATCCTGCTTTACCGCGGCTATCCGATCGAACAGCTCGCCGAGCACGGCGACTTCCTCGAGACCTGCTATCTGCTGCTATTCGGTGAATTGCCGACCGCTTCGCAGAAGGCCGATTTCGACCGGCGTGTGACCAATCACACCATGATTCACGAGCAGATGAGCCGCTTCTTTCAGGGCTTCCGCCGTGACGCGCATCCGATGGCCGTCATGGTTGGATCGGTCGGCGCACTCTCCGCCTTCTATCATGACTCGACCGATATCTCTGACCCATATCAGCGGCTCGTTGCATCGATCCGCATGATCGCGAAGATGCCGACGCTGGCCGCCATGGCCTACAAATACACGGTCGGCCAGCCCTTCGTGTATCCGACCAATGCGCTCGACTATTCGTCGAACTTCATGAAGATGTGCTTCGCGGTGCCTTGCGAGGAATACAAGGCCAATCCGGTGATGGCGCGGGCGATGGACCGCATCTTCATCCTGCATGCCGATCACGAGCAGAACGCGTCTACCTCGACTGTGCGCCTCGCCGGTTCGTCCGGCGCCAATCCGTTTGCCTGTATTGCTGCCGGCATCGCCTGCCTGTGGGGGCCGGCGCATGGCGGCGCCAACGAAGCGGCGCTGAAGATGCTGGCCGAGATCGGCTCCGTTGACCGCATCCCGGAATATGTGAAGCGGGCGAAGGACAAGAACGATCCGTTCCGCCTGATGGGCTTTGGTCATCGCGTGTACAAGAACTACGATCCACGCGCGAAGATCATGCAGAAGACCTGCCATGAAGTGCTGGCGGAAGTCGGCCATGGCGACGATCCGCTGCTGCAGGTGGCGATTGAGCTCGAGCGTATCGCGCTGAGCGACGAGTATTTCATCGAAAAGAAATTGTATCCGAATATCGACTTCTATTCGGGCATCACCCTGAAGGCGATGGGCTTCCCGACCTCGATGTTCACAGTGTTGTTCGCCGTCGCCCGTACAGTCGGCTGGATCGCACAGTGGAAGGAAATGATCGAAGACCCGCAGCAGAAGATCGGCCGTCCACGTCAGCTTTACACCGGCGCGACACGCCGTGATTACGTGCCGCTCTCGACCCGCAAGGCTTAAGGCCAGAAATCAGTCTGGCCGGAATTATTCTCGCCAGCGCAATACGCGTTGTTTCTTGAACGCTATCGGTTGAGTGAAATTGTCCGCTTTTGCGAATGACGCGAAAGCGGACAAAACTTTTCCATCATCAATCGAGTCGCCCGGCACGATCACAATCAACCCGCGCGCGATGGCCTCGTCGGACGAGAGAGTTCCCTCTTCCATCGCGGCGAGGACAGCTTCGCCGGTGATGACGACGGTGTCATCGGCTTGAGCCCCACTGGTCTGAATCTGGAAGGCGACGCCGTCCTGCATCGCGCGATAGCGGCTCCAGAGCCCCTCTTCGACCAAGAGCATCGACAGACCGGACGCCGCTTCAGCGCCGGACGAAGCCAGTGCGTTACCGAAACGCTGCATCCGTCCGATTGTGGATTTGTGGTCGTCAGTGTCGCCGTTTTTCGGATCAGCAGCATTGGTCGGGAGAATGCCTGCGATCGTTGCCTCGCGGAGGGCCGATATGACATCGGCCGAGCGTTGGAGCGAGGCACTTACTTTGTTTTCGGCGCGATATTCGCAGGCTGTTGCCGGGTGATACGACGTCAGAAAGAGAACTGAAACGAAGGCGATACGCAAATACAAAATTGTCATGGTGCCCTCCGTGAGCACAGACGGAGTATCAAGGAATCTTCCTCGCGCTCCGCAACGCAATTACATTGAAGTGTTTTCCCCCTGACTGGTTTCGCTTGATTCGAGCTATGCCGAATAGATCATGATGACAATTGTCGCGGCAGCAAACCTACCACAGGCCCCGTCTGCGAGGCTCAACACGCTCAGTCGAATTGTGAGGCATCTGTGCGTCATGACAGCTCTCCCTCATCTCACACTGATTGTGTTCTGTGACCTCTCCGCTTTCGATTAAGCCGACTGTGCTCTTTTAATTCGATGGCGTAACGAAAATGGCGGCCGATGCGTTGAAAAGTTTACGTGCATCGCAGGCACATTGAGCGGTCAATCACAGAACGAGCCGCCATTTTCAACAATCGTATTCCTCAAAAATCAGGAAGGAAAGCGTGCGACAGCACGACGACAGACAAAAAGAGAAAGGCCTGCGCGGCGGCGCAACATCGCTGAACGTCGCGTTTGCATCTTGCAATTTTTGTGGATGCCGCAATGCACTGCAATCAGTTGGTGAAATGTTGCCGGGATATCGTATCTGGATATGCTATGAGATGATCCTGATCGAATCACAGCCGAAGGTTTGAGCTCAAACAAAGAGATGGAAGACGGCCATGCCGACATTCGCTCAATTCGTTGTATGGATCGTTGTTGGACTGATCGGCGGAAGCCTTGCCGGTCTGATCATCACCTGGCATCGCCAGGGCTTCGGACTCTGGCGCAATATCGGTCTTGGCCTTGTCGGCGCGCTGGTCGGCGGCTTCCTTTTCCGAATTTTTGGGCTGTTCCCCGATCTCGACAAGATCGCAATTTCACTACGCGACATCGTTGCCGCGCTGGTTGGATCGCTGATCGTGCTAATCGCGTTGTGGCTGTGGCAGACCTTTAGCAAACCACACTGAGATGACTCTGGTGGAGTGGATTTGACATTCGCTACCCCGTTAACCGCAGACTCGCAAAGCGAATGTCAAATCCAAAACTCCACTAGCAAGTATACTTGCTAGTGGTCCCTTGATTCTGACGTTCGCAACGGTGCCCGCTGAACAGGATGCGAGCGTTAGAATCGGACCACTAGATCGCGCTGAATACGGAGCGCAGTGCGACAGCTAAGCTGCCGCCTGCTTTGCTCCGTCATAGGCCCAGGTCACATAAGCTGCGCCCCAGGTGAAACCGCCGCCGAATGCCGCAAGCACAAGCCGGTCGCCGGCCTTCAGCTTGCTCTCATAATCCCACAAGCAGAGCGGAATAGTTGCGGCAGTGGTGTTGCCATATTTCTGGATCGTCATCATGACGCGTTCCATCGGCAAGCCCATGCGCTCGGCCGTGGATTCGATGATGCGGCGATTGGCCTGATGCGGCACCAGCCAGTGGATCATGTCGCCGCGAAGATTGTTGCGCGTCATGATCTCGCCGGCGACTTCGGCCATTTTCGCGATGGCAAATTTGTAAACCGCAGCGCCTTCCTGATGCACATAGTGCAAACGCTTTGCCACCGTTTCTGCGCTGGGCGGCATGCGGCTGCCACCGGCTTTCTGATGCAGATGGATCATGCCTGAACCATCCGACCGGATCAACGTGTCAAGAATGCCCTCGCCGTTCGGACTCGGCTCGATGAGCACGGCGCCTGCACCGTCGCCGAACAACACACAGGTCGCGCGGTCGGTATAGTCGATGATCGCCGACATCTTGTCGGCACCGACGACGACTACCTTCTTGCACTGACCATTGGCTACGAATTGCGAGGCGATGGTGATCGCATAGATGAAGCCCGAACAAGCCGCCTGCACATCGAACGACCCGATCGGGCCGACGCCCACCATGTCGCATATCAGGTTGGCCGTGGACGGAAAGACGAAATCCGGCGTCGTGGTCGCGCAGATCAAAAGATCGATGTCTTCCGGCCTGTTGCCGGTCCGCTTGAGCAGCCCCCGCACCGCCTCTGCACCCATATGCGATGTGCCGAGGCCCTCGCCCTTGAGGATCCGCCGCTCCCGAATTCCCGTGCGTTCCATGATCCAGGCGTCGGATGTATCGACCATCTGGGCCAGTTCGCTATTGCTGAGAACGTAATCGGGAAGGTAACCGCAAACGCCTGTTATTGCTGGTGTTTTCAGATGGCCGTTGCGCATGAAAATTCGCCGGTGGGATGGGACGGCAAGGGGAAGCCGCAAATGAGGCAGTTCAGGGGCTGATACCAGCCTTCGAGACATTTGTCAGGCCGGAAGCCTGGATTTGCTCGCAACTTGCTCCACGATATCGGCTGCCCGGCGTGCCGGCTGGGCCGTGCCTATTTCCATCAGCCCATCGAGGCGGGCCAAGGCGATCAGTTGCTTTTGCCGTTCGGGGGAATTGCGCAGGAGCGGTGCGAGCGCCGCCGACAGCTTCTCCGGGGTGCAGTCGGTCTGTATGAATTCAGGGACTGCATTCTCGCCCAGCACCAGATTGGTCAGGATCACGGACGGCACGCGGATCAGCCGCCGCGCGATCACGGCCTCAAGACTGGACACCTTGTAGGCCGTGATCATGGGGACGCCCGATATACCAAGCTCCAGCGTCACCGTGCCGGATTTGGCCAGGGCGGCACGCGCCCGGCGGAACGCCGCCCGGCGATCCTCGCGTTTGACGACGATCCTTGGCCGCAAGGGCCAGTGGGCGGTTTCCCGCACGACGGTGTCCTGGAGATGGGGCGTGGTCGGAATGACGATATCCAGCGGCCATACGGTCTTGGCAAGCCGCTCCACGGCGCGTCCGAACGGTTCGATCAGGCGCTTGATCTCGTTCTTGCGGCTGCCCGGAAGAACCAGCAGCAACGGCGTTCCGGTATTCCGCTGCTCCGCCTCGGCCGCGTTGGGGCGCAGTTCGTCAATTTGTTCAACCAGCGGATGGCCAACATAGGTGCAAGGCGGACCACCCAGTTCCTTGTGCACCTTGGGTTCGAACGGCAGCAGCGCCAGCACATGATCGACATAACGGCGCATGGCGCGTGCCCGGCCCGGCCGCCACGCCCAGACCGAGGGCGAGACATAATTGACGATCGGAATGGCGGGGTTGGCCTTTCTGACACGGCGGGCGACGCGATGGGTGAAGTCCGGCGAGTCGATGATGACCAAGACGTCGGGGCGCTCCTGCAGCGCCGCACGGACCGTCTCGCGAATGCGGCTGAGGATCATCGGCAGCGCCTGGGCGATGCCAGAGATGCCGACAATGGCGAGATCGTCGATGCGAAAGAGCGACGGCAACCCTTCGGCAGCCATCTCGTAGCCGCCAACGCCGCGGAATTCGACCGACGCGCCAAGCTTTGCTTTCAGGGCCCGTATCAATGCGGCGCCAAGCCTGTCGCCGGATTCCTCCGTCGCAACCAGAAAGACCTTCATGCGGTTTCGCCAAACCCGGCCACGAACACCTTCGCCCGGTCGGCTTTCTGAACCACAATTTGCGGTTCGGCAACGATGGTGCCGCCTGCGATCACGGCGAGGCCCGCGAGCCCAGCCTCAGCCACTTCCTCGATCGTGCGCGGACCAATGGACGGCAGGTCGAACCGGCGATCTTGTCCGGGCTTGGGCGCCTTGACGAGGACGCCGGTGCCAAGCGGCGCACGGAAGCGTTTGCTCCGCCGAAGCTCTGCCACGCGGGCCAGCATCTGATCGGTACCTTCTGCAGCTTCTACCGCGATGACGTGCCGATTGGCGACGACAACGCCTTGGCCGATGTCCAAGGGCCCCATCGCCCGCAGAACTTCGAAACCATGGCGGATGTCGGTTAAATCATTCTCGGAAGGGCCGAATTGCCCGAGCGCGCCTTCCTGCACCAGAATTTCAGGCGCGACTTCGTGTGCGCCGAGCAGGCGGAAGCCATAGTCCTCCAGCATGCGGGCCATGCCGCTGAGGAGATGATCGTCGCCGCCGTAGAAATGGCGGACCGCACGGGGCAATACGCGCAATGTCGCAAGATCGAAATTGATCAGTTGCCGCAAACTCGGCCGCACGAGCGTGCCGATGAAAATGACATCGCGGCAGCCTTCGCGGCGTGCCAGCCGCAGGAAGCGGCCAAGCTGCACGACATGTGCCCAGTGATGCCGATAATTCTTGACGCGTTCGGGGTCAGCCCAGCCGGTCAAGGCGAACAGAACGACCTGACGGTTGTTTCGCAGCAAGGCGTCCGCAACCGTGAACGGAAAGGTGCCGCCGCCGCAGATGATGGCGACCGGGCCCTCGCCTGCCGCCAGATCCGTCGTCGTCATGACTCTGTTGCCGGACTTCCTTCTCCGGCCAGTCCGGTCTTGCTCGCTTTCATCAGGGGACGCGAGCCGCCGGCCCGGATGAAGGCAATGACTTTCGCAACAACCGGATCATCGGCAAAGCTGCGCTCGACCGCATCGACCCGCTCCTTGAAATGGCCGCGGACAAGAAACAGCGCACGATAGGCTTGACGAAGTCCATGGATATCGGCGCGTGAATAACCGCGACGGCGCATGCCGATGACATTAAGGCCGTCGAGTTCACCGCGCTGACCGATGGCAAAGCCGAATGGAATGACGTCGGCGCCAAGACCCGTCACGCCGGCGATCATCGCGCTTTCGCCGATGCGGACGAACTGATGCGCAGCCGAATGTCCGCCCATGAAGACATGATCCTCAACGACGACATGACCGCCGAGCACCGCGTTGTTGGCCATCGTGACGTTGTTGCCGACCTTGCAGTCGTGGCCGACATGCGAGCCGACCATGAACATGCATTTGCTGCCGACTGCGGTGAGACCTCCGTCATCCTCCGTACCGGTATTCATGGTGACGTGTTCGCGGATCTCGCAATCCGCACCGATCGTCAATCGCGTCGGGCCGCCACGATACTTGACCGATTGCGGCGGCGTACCGAGTGAGGCGAAAGGATAAATCACCGTGCGATCGCCCACCGTCGTATGGCCTGTCAAAGAGACATGGCTGATGAGCCGGCAGTAATCGCCCAGCACGACATGGGGACCGACAACGCAATACGGACCGATCGCAACGCCCTTGCCGATGATCGCGCCGGAAGCAATGCGCGCAGTCGGATCGATAGACGGCTCAGGCATTTCAGGCATTGACAATCATCGCTCCGACTTCGGCCTCGGCGACCAATATGCCGTTGACCTTGGCCTCGCCGCGATACCACCACATCATCTTCTTCCGCGCGATTTTGGTGACGTGATACTCGATCGTGTCACCAGGCTGCACTTGCTTGCGGAACTTGGCCTTGTCGATGGTCAGAAAGAAGACACTTTTCGTTTCACCACCTGTCGCACCCGAGCAGATGCACAAGGTGCCTGCGGTCTGGGCCATGCCTTCAATCATCAGCACGCCGGGGAAAACCGGGTTCTCCGGAAAATGCCCCATGAATTGCGGCTCGTTGGCGGTTACGTTTTTGATGCCGATGGCGAATTCATCCGCCCGCATGTCGACGACACGGTCGATCATCAGGAACGGATAACGGTGCGGCAACGCTTTCAGGATTTTCGCAATATCCGCCGTTTCCAGTCTGGTCGGCATGTCGTTCATGGGATTTAGCCCTCGGTCCCAGCTTTGTTCTTTTCACCGCTATAGTTCTTTGCGGCGCGCTCAAGCCAGGCAACCTCGCGCATCCAGAGCTTGGCCGGCTTGGCCGGAAGACCTGCGTAGCGTCCTCCGGGCGGAATATCGTTATTCACCCCGCTCATACCCGCCACCTGCGCGCCCTCTCCGATGGTGACGTGATTGTTGATGGTCACGCGGCCGCCGAGCGCCACAAAATCTTCGAGCGTCACACTGCCGGCGATCGCGCAATGAGCGACAATGATGCAATGCCGGCCAATCAAGACATTGTGGCCAATCTGGACAAGATTGTCGATTTTGGTCCCCTCGCCGATCACCGTGTCGCGGATGGCGCCACGGTCAATTGCAGTGTTGGCGCCAATCTCGACGTCGTCCTGGATAATAACCCGTCCGACCTGCGGGACCTTGGTGTGGCCGCGCGGGCTCATGACAAAGCCAAAACCGTCCTGACCGATCCGGCAGCCCGGATGCAGGATCACGCGGTCGCCGATCAAGGCATGCATGATCGAACTGTGTGGCCCGACATTGCAATTGCGACCGATGCGGACTTCGGCCCCGATCACAGCGCCGGCCCCGATCAACGTGCCGGAGCCGATTTCGGCCCGCGGACCGACGACGGCGCCGGGCTCAATGGTGACATCGTCCTCGATGCGGGCCTTGGGATGAACCGATGCGCCGTGGGTGATGCCCTCGGCTTCGAACAGCGACGATGGACGCAGCGCATCGGCAAACAATTTGCGCGTGACCGCGACGAAGCCGCGATAGGGATCGCGCGTGATCAGCAGAAGAAGACCGGCGGGAGCATCTTTCACATAGCGTTCGGCAATCAGACAGGTGCCGGCTCTGGTTGAGGCGAGGCCGCTGGAATAGCGCAGGTTTTCAAGAAAGGTCAGATCATGCGGACCGGCCCGATCAATCGGCGCAACATTGTTGATGCGCAGATCGGCCCGCGACGGGTCGGATAGCGTCGCACCGGTCAATGCAGCGATCTCGCCAACGGAGAGATCGCCATCTCGCTTGAAAAATACCGGATCGGTCATCCCGCCGACACTGCGGTGAACAACTTGGTGAAATCGGCAGCGCGGATCAGAACCGTGTCCCGCCGCCGAAGCGGAATTCCTGAACGATGTCGTAGCTCTGCTTGGTCAGCGGGATCGCATAGTCGAACCGTAGCGGACCGAACGGTGAATCCCACACCAGACCCGCGCCGACCGACGAACGGACCGCATTGGTATCTGAGAATGTCATGGTTTCGCCAGGGACGGCGGTCGGTCCCTTGTAATTCCAGACCGAACCGGCATCGGCGAAGATCGCTGCACGAATGCCGACATCCTTCGGAACGAAATAGAGCGGGATCTGCAGCTCAAGGCTTGCCGCCCAGTAATTGGTGCCGCCGAGTGCGTCGTGCGTCGTCCAATCCGTCAGATCGCGCGGACCGAAACCGTTCTGGCGGAAGCCGCGAACGAGGTTCGGACCGCCCTGGAACATGTCGATAAAGCGCAGATCCTTACCGCCCCAGCCTGTGATATTGCCGGCCTGCAAGCGCAGCAGGGCGATATAGTCAGGCACAACCTCGTGGTAGAAGCGGACGTCGCCCGTGCTGCGGATGAAGTTGACGTCACCGCCGAGACCGGCCAGCTCCTGCTTCAACTCGGCGCGGATGCCCTGAGTGGGGTTACGGTTGTTGTCGAGCGTGTTGTAGATCAGGCTGTAGCCGGCGAGCGATGTCAGCACGGCGCCTTGATCGAGGCTCAGACGAACCGGAAGCGACGGCACGATGTTAATGTCATTACAATCTTTTGGCTTGGCGCTTGGAATCCACGGCACGGTCGCGAAGCAGTTCGAGTAGCCGTCCTGCAACGACAGTTCCTGCTGGTAGAGCGAATAGCGGAGCTGCAGGGTCAAATCCTCGCGCAGCTCGAAGCCGAGGCGCACGGCGCCACCGATGGTCTGCGTGTCGTATGACGTATATTCCTGACCGTTGGTCTCCTTGGCAAAGAAGTCGAGACCGAGAGCCAAGCGGTAATCGAGGAAATAGGGCTCGACGAAAGACAATTCGAAGCCCCGTGCGCGCTGGCCATACTGAACCGACGCGCGAGCAGCCTGGCCGCGGCCGAGCAGATTGCGCTCGCCGACCGAAACTTCGCCAAGCCATCCGTCCTGGGTCGAATAGCCGCCGGAAATCGAGAATTCGCCGGTCGACATTTCTTCAACTTCGACATTCACCACCACGCGGTCTGGCGACGAGCCCGGCTCGTTGGTGATTTTCACGCTCTTGAAGTAGTTCAGGTTCTTCAGCCGACGTTCGGCGCGGTCGATCAGCGCACGATTGTAAGCGTCGCCCTCGGCGAGATCGAACTCACGGCGGATGACGTAATCACGTGTCCGCGTATTGCCGCGGATCTGGATGCGCTCAATGTAAGCCCGCGGGCCTTCGTCGACCGTGAAAACGAGATTGATCTTGCGCGTTTGGAAATCGCGGTCGCCTCGCGGGCGAACCACGGCAAACGGATAACCGCGCCGCGCCACCTCAACCGACAGCGCTTCGACCGATTTCTCGACAGCTTCGGCGTTATAGGTCGCGCCGGGTTTGGCTTTCAGCTTGTCGGCGACGGTGACAGCATCGACGGCGCGGACATTCGACTGAACATCGACCTGGCCAAATGTGTACTGATCGCCCTCTTCGATCGTGAAGGTGACGATGAAGGCGTCCTGCGTCGGATCGAATTCGCTGATCGCCGACACAATGCGCACATCGGCAAAGCCGTGCTTCAAATAGAAACGACGGAGAAGATCGCGGTCCGCTTCAATCCGGTCCGGATCGTAGACGTCCGAGGTCTTCAAAAAGCTCAGGAAGTTGGACTCTGACGTCTTGATGACGTCCTTCAGCCGGTAATCGCTGTAATAACGGTTACCGATAAAGCGGATCTGTTTGACGCCGGTCTTCTTGCCTTCGGTGATCTCAAAAACCAGATCGACGCGATTGTTGGGGAGCTCGATGATCTTTGGCACCACTCGAACATTATAGCGTCCGTTGCGGCGATAGGTTTCGATGATGCGCTGCGTGTCCGATTGCACGATCGGCCGCGACAGCGTCCCGCGCGGCTTCGATTGGATTTCGGCGGTAAGCTGTTCGTCCTTAGCCTTGATATTTCCTTCGAAGGCGATGCGGTTGATGACCGGGTTTTCCACCACAGTCACGATTAGCCGCCCGCCGGCCTGACGAATCCTGACGTCCTGGAACAGGCCGGTGGCGTAAAGGCCCTTCAGCCCCTCGTCGATCGCAGCGGCACTCGTACCCTTGAAATAGGAACGGACGGTGTCGGCTTCGACACGCCGGTTACCCTCGACGACGACACTCGCAGATTGAGCAAACGCATAACCAGTCGGCACCGCAACAGCGGCGATGCCCGAAACGATTCCCCCAAGGAGAAGAACCGCTAGTCCTGCTCCCCGCAATACCCGGCCAGCCATTCCCACTACCACGCCCTTTATCCTGCCCCTTTGGCGGTCAGAATCGTAAACAAGTGTCTAACACCATTAGCTTTTACAGGCTCAAGCCAAGGGTGCAAACGAAACTATGGTCGTTCGTTAACCGAACCCCCGCACGTTGCCTCATCGCCACACGTTTTTTGCGCGGCAGGCGGTGCTATGAGGCCGTAAGGTGAATGATGTCGTTAAAAGTTGCAAAAATCATCAACATGACGACAAGCGCGAGACCGATCCGGAAGCCCATTTCCTGCGCCCGCTCGGATAGCGGTCGTCCTCTGATCGCCTCGATTGCATAGAACAAAAGGTGCCCGCCATCGAGCAGAGGAACCGGAAACAGATTCAAAAGCCCGATTGAGACGGACAGGATCGCGGCCAGATTCATGATGGCGATAAAGCCGACGGTCGCCACCTGCCCCGAGACTTGAGCGATCCGGATGGGGCCGCCGAGCTGATCGGCGGATTCGCGCCCGACAACGATGCCGCCGATATAAGACAGCGTCCGATCGATAACGAACCAGGTCTCCTCGACGCCCATCCAGAGAGCCCGAGGTGCTGAAACTGTCTCAAGCTGTGAATCGGCGGCCCCCATCGAACGGGTGATGCCGAGCACGCCGATGCGGTGGACATTGCCGAAATTGTCCTTCACCTCGCGCAAGGCCGGGGTCGCCTTGAGATCCATCTGCGCGCCGCCGCGATCGATGGTGACCGAAAGCTGCTGCCCGGCATTGGTGCTGACCACGCGCTGCATCTCGGCGAAGGTCTCGATCGGCCGTCCATTGATGGCCACGACGACGTCGCCGGCCGCAAAACCGGCCTGCGCGGCCGCGCTTTCCGGCTGGATCGCGTCGATCCGGGCCGAGGTCGATGGCCGTCCGTAGAAGGTGAAGATCGCCGCGAAAATCAGGATCGCCAGGATGAAATTGGCAATCGGGCCCGCCGCGACGATCGCCGCCCGCTTTCCAACCGGTTGATGATGGAAGCTTTCCCGCTTCTCGGCGGGGGTCATGGCTGAAATCGAGGACTGGTCCGGTGTGCTGGCGGCATCCTCATCGCCGAAGAATTTGACGTAGCCGCCGAGCGGGATGGCTGAAATCTTCCAGCGCGTGCCGTGCCGATCGTTAAAGCCGACAATTTCCGGCCCGAAGCCCACCGAGAATGTCAGAACGCGGACGCCGCAGAGGCGCGCAACCAGGAAATGCCCCAGTTCGTGGAAGAATACCACAATGGTCAGCACGAACAGGAACGGAAGCAGCGCGCCGGTAAAACCGCCGCCCCACAAGCTGAAATGCTCCAGAAAACCCATTGAATTCTATCCCGTTAGAGCTGGATTCTAACCTTTTGAAACGACCGGCAGCAATGCGCTGGCCATCGATCGTGCGGTTTTGTCGATGGCAAGAGCCTCCTCGACGCTTGCCGGCTCGTTGACCATGCCGGTCCGAGCAGCCTCATTCAGTGTCGCTTCTACGAGCGCCGGAATGGCGGCAAATCCGAGGCGGCGATCGAGGAATTCGGCCACGGCCACCTCATTGGCGGCATTGAGGATAGTGGGCGCGGCTCCGCCCGCCTCAATCACCTCGCGTGCGAGGCGCAGGGCCGGAAAGCGAACAAGATCGGGCGCCTCGAAGGTCAGGCTGGACATCTCCTCGAGCGTCAGGCGGCGTGCCGGCTCATCGATCCGGTCGGGCCAGCCGAGGCAATGCGAGATCGGAATCCGCATGTCAGGCGCCCCGAGCTGGGCGATGAACGAGCCATCGCGGAATTCGACGATGCCATGAACGATAGATTGCGGATGGACATAGGCATCGATGCTGGCGGCCGGCATCTGGAACAGGTGATGGGCCTCAATCAGTTCCAGGCCCTTGTTCATGAGCGTGGCGGAATCGATCGTGACCTTGGCGCCCATCGACCAGTTCGGGTGCTTCAAGGCCTGTTCGGGTGAAGCCGCGTTGATGGCATCGGCGGTCCAGGTTCGGAAAGGTCCGCCGGAGGCCGTCAGGATCAGCCGCCGCACGTCGCCGCGTAAGCCGGCCGCCATCGCCTGAAACAGCGCGTTGTGCTCCGAATCTACCGGCAGGATTGTCGTGTTGCGGGCCGCGGCGCGGCGCATGAACAAGCCGCCAGCACAGACAAGGCATTCCTTGTTGGCGATGGCGACGGAGGCGCCCCGCTCAACCGCAGCCATCGTTGGTGCAAGACCGGCGGCGCCACTGATCGAAGCCATGATCCAGTCGGCCGGGCGTGCGGCGGCCTCGATCACGGCACTTTCACCCGCCCCTGCCGAAATTCCAGTGCCGGCCAATGCATCCTTGAGGGCGGAAAGTTTGTCGGGCTCCGCCACGGCGGCGAATTTCGCGTTGAGCGCGATGGCCGCTTTCGCAAGTGCTTCGACGTTGCGTTGAGCGGTGATCGCTTCAACCTTGTATCGATCAGGCTGACGCAGCAACAAATCGATCGTGCTTGTGCCGATCGAGCCGGTCGCGCCGAGAATGCTGACGCTGCGGGGCGCTGGCGCCTTTGCCTTGCGTTGCTTGAGTGATGCTGTGGTGGTCAATATGATCTACCAGATAAGAAGCGCGTTTGCCGGCGTTTCAAGGCCGCCGCGAACGACACCGAGAAGCGCCGCGACAGTTGCGGCAAAAATGAAACCATCCAGCCGATCCATGACACCGCCATGGCCGGGTATCAGTCCACTGGCATCCTTGGCATCAACGCGGCGCTTTAGCCAGGATTCGAACAGATCGCCCGCCTGCGACACGATCGACAGGGCCAGTGCGATCAGCCCGATCGACACGACGTTTTTGATGCCGAAAAGCTGGCAGATCGCGATGGCGGCCGCGATGCCGACTATCGTGCCGCCGATTGCGCCGGACCATGTTTTCTTGGGGCTGATCGCTGCGGCGAGCTTTGGTCCGCCAAATGTCCGGCCGGAGAAATAACCACCAATATCGGTTCCCCAGACAACGGCGAAGAGCATCAGGATGGCCGCAAAGCCAAAGGCTTCATCCGCGCGCAGGATCACGGGGGCAACCAGCAGTGCGCTGGCGTAGACGATACCGCCGGCGACCAGCGGCGATTGACGGCCTGCGGTAACAACGGCAGCGAGTACACCCAGTGCGATCACCATGATTGCAATGGCAGCGTGGCCCGTCTCGATCAGGATCGCCTGCAAGATCAGCGCGCAGGCGCCGGTTGCCAGCACGACGTGACGGCCAGCGGGGTCGACGAGGCCGACCCACTCCCACCAGACGGCAATAGCAGCGACCAGCCAGAAAATGCTGAAAGGCCAACTGCCAAGATAGGCCGCGCCGACCGCAAGCGGCGCAAGGATCGCCGCCGACGCGATGCGCAGCCACAGATTGCGCGCCGAGGGCGTGCTCGTTGTCTCCGACACGGGCATGGCGGGATCGTGGCTCGGCATGATCATGACCCTGCCGCAGCCAAACCGCCAAACCGGCGTTCGCGCCGTGAATATTCGGAGATTGCCTGTTCAAAAGCCGCGCGATCGAAATCGGGCCAGAAGGTCGGAACGAAAACGAGCTCGCTGTAAGCGGACTGCCAGAGCAAGAAATTCGACAGCCGCTGTTCGCCGCTGGTGCGGATGATCAGATCGGGATCTGGAAGATCGGGTGCATCCATAAAATTGGACAGACGCTCCGCGGTGATGTCCGTAGCCGCGAGACGGCCTGCCACGACTTCATCGGCAAGACGCCGTGCGGCGCGCGCGATTTCCTGACGTGCACCGTAGTTGAATGCGACGACAAGGGTGAGCCCGTCGTTGTCGCGTGTCTTCTCCTCGGCTTCATTGAGAAGACTACTGACATCGCCTTCGAGACCGTTGCGGTCGCCGATGATGCGGACCTTGACGTTGTTGCGATGCAGATCGGCGAGGTCGTGGCGGATGAACAGGCGTAACAGCCCCAAAAGATCGCGTATTTCCGATTGCGGACGCGACCAGTTTTCGGAACTGAATGCGAATATGGTCAGAATGCCGATGCCGAGTTCGCCGGCAATGCGCACGGTGCGCCGCAAGGCCTCAACGCCACGGCGGTGCCCTTCAGCACGCGGCAAGCTGCGCGCCGCTGCCCATCGGCCGTTACCATCCATGATGATAGCGACATGGCGGGGGATTTCGAAACCCGAAGTCCCGTCCAATGAAACCTTTGGCATCGACATCGAAAGGATCCGTTCGCGCCTGAGGCGGACAAATTCTAGACCGTTAAGATTTCTTTTTCCTTATGCGCCAGCATCTGGTCGACTTCCTGGATCATCTGATCGGTTGCCTTCTGGATGTCGGCCGAATAGCGCTCGTGGTCGTCCTTGCTGATCTCGTGGTCCTTTTCGAGCTTCTTGATAACGTCGATGCCGTCGCGCCGTACGTGCCGCACGGCAACCTTCGCCGCTTCCGCGTATTTATGGGCAACCTTGACCAGTTCCTTGCGGCGCTCCTCGTTCAACTCCGGAATGCGCAGCCGGATGACCTGGCCTTCTGTCTGAGGATTAAGGCCGAGATTGGAAGCGGTGATCGCCTTCTCCACCGCATGCACCATCGACCGGTCCCAGACCTGGACGCTGAGAAGACGCGGCTCTGGAACGCTGACGGTGGCGACCTGCGACAGCGGCATATGGG
This sequence comes from Pseudorhodoplanes sinuspersici, assembly GCF_002119765.1. Lineage (NCBI taxonomy): Bacteria > Pseudomonadati > Pseudomonadota > Alphaproteobacteria > Hyphomicrobiales > Pseudorhodoplanes > Pseudorhodoplanes sinuspersici. The sequence goes on along the minus strand of NZ_CP021112.1, from coordinate 4,713,515 downwards.
TGCCGTAGGCTTCGACCTGAACCGGCTCGAGGAGATTCGCACTCGCACGGCCGGTCCGCAGACCCGACAATTCGTGCTTCAGGACGCCGAGCGCGCCCTGCATGCGGCGCTTCAGGTCATTGATATCATGCGTCGTTGCTGCCATCTCGCTGCTCTCTTGAATGCGCCGGAATTTCAAAACCGCTTGTTGTCGTTATACCCTCGCCGAATCCGCGAGGCGCATCATTCGGCAACGATGGTCGCGCGGCCCTTTCCGCGCAAGACGGCCTCGATCGCGCCCGGTTCGCGGATCGAAAAGACGATGATAGGCATAGCATTTTCGCGGGCAAGCGCGAACGCTGTGGTATCCATCACCTTCAGGTTGCGCTCCATCGCCTCGCGCGGGCTCAACCGGTCGTACCGGACCGCCGATTTGTCCTGCTTTGGGTCAGCGCTATAGACGCCATCGACGTTGGTCGCCTTGAGGACTGCCTGGCAATCGAGTTCGGCCGCCCGCAGCACCGCCGTCGTGTCAGTGGTGAAATACGGGTTGCCGGTGCCTCCGGCGAGGATGACCACCCTGCCCCCGGCGATCAGGTCGAGCGCTCGTTGCCGGGAGAAATGATCACAGACGGTTGGCAGCGGGACCGCCGACAAGGTGCTGGCGGGAGCGCCGTTGCGGGTGATGGCGGCCTCGAGAACGAGGCTGTTCATCACCGTGGCCAGCATGCCCATCGTGTCGCCGGTCGGGCGCGAGACGCCCCGGCCCGAGACTTCGACACCACGGAAGATGTTGCCGCCACCGACAACGATGCCGAGCTCGACACCCATGCGGTGCGCGGCAACGATGTCAGCAGCGATCGCTTCGACAATCGACTGATCGACGCCGAAGCCGGCCGAACCAGCCAAAGCCTCGCCCGACAGCTTGACGATCACACGTCCATAGACCGCTTCGGTCATGCTGCGATCGTCCTTGTTCACGCGTTCGGTTCAGTTCGTTCCTGCAGCCGCCGCGACTTCCGCCGCGAAATCAGATTCCTGCTTCTCGATACCTTCGCCGAGCGCATAGCGCACGAAGCCAACAACCTTGATTGGACCGCCGGCCTTACTTTCAGCCGCTTTGACGGCCTGAGCAACGGTCTTGTCGGTCTCGTGGATGAACGGCTGATCGAGCAGACAGACTTCCTTGAAGTAGGTCTTCAGCCCGGATTCGACGATTTTCTCGACCACATTGGCCGGCTTGCCCTGCGCCTTGGCTTTGTCGGCGAGCACGGCTTTTTCGCGCTCGATCACATCGGCCGGAACGCCGGCAGGATCGACAGCGATCGGGTTCGCTGCTGCGACATGCATCGCGACAAGACGGCCGAATGCCGACAACTCCTGAACATCGCCCGGTGATTCCAGCGCAACCATCACGCCGATCTTGCCGAGGCCTTCAGATACCGAATTATGCATGTAGGTGCCGATCACGCCCTGCCCGACCGACAGCGCGGCAGTGCGGCGCAGCGACATGTTCTCGCCAATCGTGGCAATGGCATGCGCGATGGCTTCGTCCACCGTCATGGTGCCGACTTTGGCCGCCTTCAGCTTTTCGATATCGCCGCCGGTAGACAGCGCGGCGTCGGCAATCAACTTCACCAAACCCTGGAAATGATCGTTGCGGGCCACGAAATCGGTTTCGGCATTGACCTCGACGATGGCGCCTTTCTGCGGTGCGGTGCTGATCCCAACGAGGCCTTCTGCCGCGACGCGGCCGGCCTTCTTCGCGGCTTTGGCGAGGCCCTTCTTGCGCAGCCAATCGATCGCCGCTTCAACGTCGCCCTTGGTTTCGGTCAACGCCGCTTTGCAATCCATCATGCCCGCGCCGGTCTGCTCGCGCAGGTCCTTCACGAGTGAAGCGGTGATTTCTGCCATGTCAATATTCCGAACGTGCTGTGTGTGGGCGGCGCGGGATTGTCCCGCGCCGTAGAGATTATTCCGCCTCGGCGGTGAAGCTCTTAGCCTTGGCGACCCATTGATCGGCGCGGCCCGGAAGCCCGACGCTTTCACCGAGCTTATGCGCTGCATCATGTGACAGATCTGCGATCTGCCAGTAGTGGAATACGCCGAGATCGTTGAGTTGCTTCTCGATCGCAGGCGATACGCCCGGCAGCTTCTTCAGGTCGTCGGCCACACCGCGCGGCCCAGGCAGCACTTCGTAGCCAGGGCCGTCGGTCTTGGCCGGCAGCTCTTCGATGACAGGCTCGGCGGCAGCGCCGATATCGACGCCGCGTTCGCCTTGCGACCGCGAGATACCATCAATGGCGGCCTTGGCGATCAGGTCGCAATACAGCGAAATCGCGCGGCTGGCATCGTCGTTGCCTGGTACGGCAAAGGTAATACCGTTCGGATCGCAATTGGTATCGACGATCGCGGCGACCGGGATGTTCAGACGCTGCGCTTCCTTGATCGCGATGTCTTCCTTGTTGGTGTCGATCACGAACAACATGTCCGGGATGCCACCCATGTCCTTGATGCCGCCGAGCGAGCGGTCGAGCTTGTCGCGCTCGCGCTGCAGGTCAAGGCGCTCTTTCTTGGTGTAGCCCTGCGCTTCATTCGAGGAGAGCATTTCCTCAAGCTTGCGCAGGCGCTGGATCGATCCGGAGATGGTCTTCCAGTTGGTCAGCGTGCCGCCGAGCCAGCGGGAATTGACGTAATACTGAGCCGACTTCTTGGCGGCTTCGGCGATCCCGTCCTGGGCCTGACGCTTGGTGCCGACGAAGAGAATGCGGCCGCCCTTGGCAACCGTGTCGGACACCGCCTGCAGCGCCTGATGCAGCATCGGCACGGTCTGGGCGAGATCTATGATGTGGATGTTGTTGCGGACGCCAAAGATGTAATTCCCCATCTTCGGATTCCAGCGGTGGGCCTGGTGGCCAAAGTGAACGCCAGCTTCCAAGAGCTGACGCATGCTGTAATCGGGCAGCGCCATAGTAAACTTCTCCGGTTTGTCCTCCGCGGATGCGTGAACGGCAAGCCTAAGTGCCTGCCGCTACCGGACGGCCTCAATGGCCCATTGTCGGGGCCGGAAACCAATATCCGCGTGTGAGATGGGCGGCATATAGCCGCGTTGCGCCAAAAAGGCAAGGAAAGCCTGAGAACCCGCTCAGGCCGCCTCTACCGTGACGACGCCGGGTACCGCCTTGATGGCGCCAGCGATCTGTGGTGAGACCTTGTAGCGGCCCGGCAGCTTGATCTCGACCTCGCCGCCATCGGACAGCATCAGTACGAACCGCACCTCGCCGTCGCCCTTTGGCTCCAGCCGGTTGGTGATGTGGTCGAGCGGTGCCGGATCGCGCAGGAAGATCTGCAGGCTCTTCTGGACCTTCTCGGCAGCCTGATCGAGCCGTTCCACCGACTGGATGCGGGCCCGCACCTCTTCGCCCTGCGCTTCGCCGGTCAGGAACAACAACACCGCACTGCCCGGCTCCAGCAAGTCGCGATATTGCTGCAGCCCTTCCTGGAACAGGATCGCCTCATATTGTCCGGTCGGATCCGACAGGCCGATGATTCCCATTTTGTTGCCGGTCTTGGTGCGGCGTTCCATGCGCGACACGACGGTCGCGGCCGTTCGCCCCGCATTGGCGCCCGCCAGTACAGACTTTGAGAATTCTGACCAGTTCAGCACCTTCATGCGCTTGAGCGCGTTGGCGTAATCGTCGAGCGGGTGTCCCGTCAGGAAGAAACCGATCGCTTCGTATTCGCGCTGCAGCCGTTCAGACGGCATCCACGGTTCGACCGCAGGAATGCGCAGCGTTTCGCGATGCGATGGGCCGCCGAACAATTCGTTCTGACCGACAACCGCTGCATCATGCGTGCGGGTCGCGGTCGACAGCATCGTCTCGACCGCTGCATGCACGCCGGCGCGATTGCTGTCCAGCTTGTCGAAGGCGCCGGCCGCCGCAAGGCTTTCCAAAACGCGCTTGTTCACCGCTCGTGGGTTGAGGCGAGAGGCGAAGTCGGACAGATCGCGGAACGGCTTGTCGCCACGCGATGCGACGATCGATTCCACAGCCTGCTTGCCGACGCCCTTCAGGGCCGCAAGCGAATAGAAAATCGTGCTGCCCTCAACATCGAAATATTCGCGTGAGCGATTGATCGATGGCGGTTCGAGTTTGAGGCCGAGCCGCTCGGCCTCGCCGCGGAATTCCGACAGCTTGTCGGTATTGCCCATATCAAGCGTCATTGAAGCTGCGAGGAACTCAACCGGGTAATTCGCTTTCATATAGGCCGTTTGATACGCGACCAGCGCATAAGCGGCCGCGTGGCTCTTGTTGAAGCCGTATTCGGCAAAGCGTTCGAGCAGGTCGAAGATGGCATCGGCCTGCGACTTTGCGATGTCGCGCGCGACGCAACCGGTGACGAAGCGCTCGCGCTGCGCCTGCATTTCCGAGCGGATCTTCTTGCCCATGGCGCGGCGCAGATTGTCCGCCTCGCCGAGCGTATAGCCGGCCAGAAGCTGGGCGGCCTGCATCACCTGTTCCTGGTAGACGATGACGCCGAAAGTTTCTTTCAGCACCTCCTCGAGCTTGGGATGGATATAATCCGGCTCCTCGTCGCCGTGTTTGCGCGCGCAATAGGTCGGGATATTCGCCATCGGACCCGGCCGGTAGAGCGCCACAAGCGCAATGATGTCCTCGAACCGGTCGGGCTTCATGTCGAGCAGCGCCCGGCGCATGCCCTGACTTTCCAGCTGGAAGATGCCGACCGCCTCCGCCCTGGCCAGCAAGTCATAGGTCTTCTTATCGTCGAGCGCGATCGCCGCCAGATCGAGTTCGACACCGCGCCGCTTCAGCAGATCGACGGCAGTCTTCAGCACCGTCAATGTCTTCAGGCCGAGGAAGTCGAACTTCACGAGACCGGCCGGTTCGACCCATTTCATATTGAACTGCGTAACCGGCATATCCGATTTCGGATCGCGATAAAGCGGCACCAGTTCGGCCAGCGGCCGGTCGCCGATGACGATGCCGGCGGCGTGGGTCGAGGCGTGGCGCGTCAATCCTTCCAGCTTGCGGGCGATGTCGAAGGCGCGACGCACGGTAGGATTGGCGTCGCGTTCGGCCTGCAGTTTTGGCTCGTCATCGATCGCGCGCGCCAGCGTGACCGGATTGGCGGGATTCTGCGGCACCAGCTTGCACAGCTTGTCGACCTGGCCATACGGCATTTCCAGCACACGGCCGACGTCGCGCAGCACGCCGCGCGCCTGCAGCGTACCGAAGGTGATGATCTGCGCGACCTGATCGCGACCGTAACGCTCCTGCACATAGCGGATCACCTCGTCGCGGCGGTCCTGGCAGAAGTCGATATCGAAGTCCGGCATCGAGATGCGTTCCTCGTTGAGGAAACGCTCGAACAGCAGGCCGAACCGCATCGGATCGAGATCGGTGATGGTCAGCGAATACGCAACGAGCGAGCCAGCGCCTGAACCGCGGCCCGGCCCAACCGGAATGTCCTGCGACTTCGCCCATTTGATGAAGTCCGACACGATTAGGAAGTAGCCGGGGAATTTCATCCGCTCGATGACGCCGAGTTCGATGTCGAGCCGGCGGGCGTAATCCTCGCGTGAAAAACCGCGCGCCATCCCGTGCGCGGCGATGCGCCGCTCCAGCCCCTGTTCGGCCTGTTGCCGCAGTTCGGTCGCTTCATCGGCAACGACGGCTTCGGCAGTCGAAAAGCGCGGCAGGATCGGATTCATCTTGCGCGGACGGTACGAGCAACGCTGCGCGATCTCGGCGGTATTGGCGATCGCCTCCGGCAGATCGGAGAACAGCTTCGCCATCTCCTTGCGGCTTTTGAAATAGTGCTCGGGCGTCAGCTTGCGCCGCTCGTTCTCGGCGATGATGCGGCCTTCGGCGATGCAAATCAGCGCGTCATGGGATTCGTAATCGTCGGGTGTCGCAAAGAACGGCTCGTTGGTCGCGACCAGCGGCAGCGATTGTCCATAGGCAATGTCCAGAAGATGGCCTTCGGTCAGACGTTGCTCAGGCAGGCCGTGACGCTGGATTTCGACATAAAGCCGGTTGCCGAACAGCACGCGCAATTGCTCGCTGCGCTGCTGCGCCAGATCGAGACGCCCCGCAACAATCGCCTGGTCGAGAACGCCAAGGCCGCCTCCGGTGAGTGCAATGATGCCGTCGGTTTCCTGGTCCAGCCATGAGACATGGATATGCGGCGCCTCATTCGACGGTGTCTCAAGAAAGGCTCGCGATGACAGGCGCATCAGCCGGCGGTAGCCGTCCTGGCGGGCGGCAAGCAGCACGATGCGCGGCAATGTCTTGTTTTGCAGGGGATTACGGGGATCGCGGGGTTGGTCGCCAAAATCGATCGATAAACAGGTGCCGACAATCGGCTGCACGCCGGACGACGCCATTTTTTCGGAAAACTCCAGCGCCCCGAACATGTTGTCAGTGTCGGTCAGGGCGAGCGCCGGCTGCTTGTCGGCCTTGGCGAGATCGGCCAGTCGCCCGATCTTCAGCGCGCCTTCAAGCAGCGAATAGGAAGAATGCACATGCAGGTGCACAAAGGGTGCATCCGACACCGAGGGCCTCGCGAATCTGTCGGCAAATCTGTTGGTCAGACGCGATGGTGGGGACCGCCCTTGCCGATGTCTACCCCTAAGCCGGCAAGCCTACAATGTGCACCGGTTTTCCCCAGCAACCGCACGCCGCTGGGTTCTGTAACAAGAGAGAAGCAGCCGGGCGCAGGAAACGCATTCACACTTTCCGGCGGCCCGGCCGAAACTGCGTCCCGCGGACGCTACAAACGCACACTCACTGGGACACGATATGGACATCGTGCTAACGCAACCGACGCAACTTACAAACCGCCCAGAACCTGGGCCCAGATGGCGATCATTCCCAGAAACAGCGATAACGAAGCCAAGGCGGCGGCCTCTTCAACAACAGCGCGTAGCATGGCGGACCCCCTTGGTCTTCTCTAGTGGAGAACGTACAGAGAACATAGTTCTGCATTCGTTCTATGTCAAGCGGCGGAACATGGGCACGCGCGGGAGCGATAAAAAGGGTTAAAGCCGTGTGCCAGCAATGCAGCGGCTGCGCTTGCTGCGCTGCACCCAGCGCCTAAATCACTGTTCTCGTTATCATCACAGTCGGACTTCGCTTTATGGTCACCCTCTTCGATCCGATCGCGATCGGCGATCTGAAGCTGCCCAATCGCATCCTCATGGCGCCGCTAACTCGCAATCGCTCCAGCGGGTCTGGCCGCGTCCCGAACGAGATGATGCGCGATTACTACGTCCAGCGCTCATCGGCCGGCATGATCATTAGCGAAGCTACATCGGTGACCTCGATGGGCGTCGGCTATCCGCACACGCCCGGGATCTGGTCGCAGGAACAGATCGACGGCTGGCGCATGATCACCGATGCCGTACACAAGGCTGGCGGCCGGATACTGTCGCAGCTCTGGCATGTCGGCCGCATTTCCGATCCGAGTTTTCTGAATGGTGCCCTCCCCGAGGCACCAAGCGCGATCGCACCGAAGGGCCGCGTGAGTCTGCTGCGTCCCGAGCGCCCCTATGTGACCCCGCGCGCACTGGAGACCGAAGAGATCGCCGGCGTCGTCGCGGCCTTCCGCAAGGGAGCGGAGAATGCGAAGGCGGCAGGCTTCGACGGTGTCGAAGTGCATGGCGCCAACGGCTATCTGCTCGACCAGTTCCTGCAGGATGGCAGCAACAAGCGCACCGATCGCTATGGCGGCTCGATCGAGAATCGTGCGCGGCTTCTGCTTGAAGTGATCGATGCTGCAGTTTCGGTCTGGGGTCCGGGACGCGTTGGCGCGCATCTCGCCCCGCGGGCCGACACCCATGACATGAGCGACAGCGATCTGCCGGCGACGTTCGGCTATGTCGCGCGCGAGCTCGGCAAGCGGAAGATCGCTTTTATCTGCGCACGCGAATCCTTGGCCGAGCCGCGTTTGGGCCCGAAACTGAAAGCGGCGTTCGGCGGTGTCTATATCGCCAATGAAGGCTTCACGTTTGAAAGCGCCGAGAAGATACTTGCCACCGGAGAAGCCGATGCGGTGGCCTTTGGCAAGCTGTTCATCGCCAATCCCGATCTTCCCCGCCGGTTTGCACTACGCGCGCCGCTCAATGCGTGGAACAGCGCGACTTTTTATGGGCCGGATCAGGAAGGCTACACCGATTATCCTGCGCTCGCTGAAGCCGCCGAGTAACCATCCGGGCGGACCTGACTAATGTTGTTTGGAATGTCCGCTCGGATTCTGGCCCATCTTGTCGACCGCGGCGATGCCGATCGCTGACAGAATAAAAACGACGTGGATGATCGTCTGCCACATGACGCCGGCCTCGGTGTAATTTGCCTTGTCGCTGCCGAGATTGCCCGCCTCGATAAATGTGCGCAGCAGATGGATGGAGGAAATGCCGATAATCGCCATCGCCAGCTTGATCTTCAGCACGCTGGCATTGACGTGGCTGAGCCATTCCGGCTGATCGGGATGGCCCTGCAGCTTCAGGCGCGACACAAAGGTTTCGTAGCCGCCGACAATGACCATCACCAGCAGGTTTGAAATCATCACCACGTCGATCAGACCCAGCACCACCAGCATGATCTGCTGCTCGGAAAAATCCGTGGCGTGAGAAATCAGGTGCCATAGCTCTTTCAGAAACAGGACAACATAAACGCCCTGGGCGACGATCAGCCCAAGATAAAGTGGCAATTGCAGCCAGCGGGACCCGAAGATCAGTGCCGGAAGCGGACGCAGTTCTCTGCCGACAATATCGACAGACGGTGTGGGCTCGGTCATGGGATGATTTCAGATGTTGCTGTTGGAATGGAAGGGGCTTGAGGATCGCGCGTGCAGTCAGGCGTGCTTTCAGCCGCATTCGATGGCAGTTTTGCGACCAAGTTTATTGCGCCCTGCGACACGGCACCGCGTACGAAAGTAATAGATCAATCGAGTTCGACGACCACACCCTCGCGAATGGTGACGCGGCGGTCCATGCGGCGTGCAAGATCAAGATTGTGAGTGGCAATGATCGCTGCCAGTCCCGACGCACGTACGAGCTGGTTGAGCGTGTCGAATACGTGGTCTGCGGTGTGCGGATCGAGGTTGCCAGTGGGCTCGTCAGCCAGAAGGATGCGCGGCGCATTGGCGACCGCCCGGGCAATCGCAACACGCTGCTGTTCGCCGCCCGATAATTCCGACGGCCGATGATCGAGCCGCGCCTTCAGACCAAGATAAGTCAGCAATTCCGCCGAGCGTCTATGCGATTCCGAACGCGACAATCCGCGTATCATCTGCGGCAGCATGACATTCTCGACCGCCGAGAATTCCGGCAGCAGATGATGCGCCTGGTAGACAAACCCCATTTCGGTGCGGCGGATCTGCGTGCGCGCTGCGTCCGACAATGAGGATGTCGGCTGGCCGTCGACATAAACCTCCCCGCCATCGGGATGTTCGAGCAATCCGGCAATATGCAGGAAGGTCGATTTGCCGGCGCCTGACGGCGCGATCAGGGCGATCGACTGGCCAAGCCAGCAGCCAAGCTCGGCCCCGCGCAAGATTTCGAGCGTATTGTCACCCTGCCGATAGCGTCGCTCGACCGCATTCAGATAGAGCGCAGGTCCGGGCGCGGGTTGCGCTGCGGCCATCTGATCGTCCGTCCTGACATGCTCGTTCATGGCGGGCTCACTCATAACGAAGCGCCTCGACCGGATCGAGACGGGCAGCGCGCCATGACGGATAGAGTGTTGCCAGCAGCGACAGAGCCAGAGCCATCACCACGACGGCTGTGGTCTCGCCGGGATCGATCTCGGCCGGTAGGCGGGACAGAAAATACAATTCGGGTGAAAACAATTCAGTCGCGGTGATCCACGAAACGAACTGGCGTATCGATTCGATATTTGCGCAGACCACCAGCCCGACCAGAAAGCCAAGCAGCGTCCCAACAACGCCGATCGATGCGCCCGTGATCAGGAACACGCGCATGATCGCGCCTTGCGTCGCGCCCATGGTGCGCAAAATCGCGATGTCCCTGCCCTTGTCTTTCACCAGCATGATCAGGCCTGACACGATATTCAGGGCTGCGACCAATACGATCATCGTCAGGATCAGGAACATCACGTTGCGCTCGACCTGCAGCGCATTGAAGAAGGTCGCATTGCGCTGAGTCCAGTCGACCATGAAGATCGGCCGTTGCGCGGCATCGGTGACCAGCTTGCGGAACTCGCGATATTTATCGGCGGAGTTGAGGTAGACCTCGATCGCCGTCACGTCCCCGGAACGGTTGAAATAGGCCTGCGCCTCGACAAGCGGCATGAAGACGAACGCGCTGTCATATTCGGACATGCCGATCTCGAACACAGCCGCGACTTTGTAAGCCTTGATCCGCGGCGTCGTTCCCATCGGTGTCACAGCGCCGCGTGGCGCAACGAGTGTGATGTTGTCGCCGGCCCTGACCGACAAAGCGTCCGCAAGCCGGCGGCCGATGACGATGCCCTGCCCCTCGTCGAAGCCGTCGAGATTGCCCTGCTTCAGGTTCTGTGAAATCGACGTCAGTTTCTCGAGGTCGGCGGCGCGAATGCCACGCACGAGGACGCCGGTCGAATGGAACGGCGACGACGCCAGCGCCTGACCTTCGACAATCGGTGTCGCAAGACGGATGCCGGGAATGCCGCTGATCCGCTGCGTCACCGCATCCCAGTCCGTGAGCGGGGACTCCAGCGGCTGCACCAACAGGTGTCCGTTCAAGCCGAGGATCTTGTCGAGCAATTCTTTGCGGAACCCATTCATCACCGCCATGACAATGATGAGCGTTGCCACGCCCAGCATGATGCCGAGGAACGAGAAGCCGGCGATGATCGAGATGAAGCCTTCCTTCCGCCGCGCACGCAGATAGCGCAGCGAAAGCAGCCATTCGAACGGCGCAAAGGGGCGGGTCGCGGTTGATTCGCTCATTTAATCTCCCGGGCCCCGGATTTCACCCGATTCTGGCCATTTCAAGCCATCCCGGATTACCGTGCGGGTGACGACACACATAATTTCGTTTTGAGCAGGATTTCGAGGAAATGGCACCGGCTTTCCGCAAAAACCGGTGCATAAAGCTACGCTCGTGCACCGTTTCCGAAGTTCGTGCGGTATCTGCGGCAATCTCATACACGAACTTCGGAAACCAAGTGCACGGGTAAGTCTATGATTCTAGTGCCGCTTTTGATTTTGAAGTTCCTGACAGAGGTTGCTGCAAATAGTTCAGGACCTTCAAAATCGCGGCACTAGTCGGGCCAAAACGTCATCCGGACTGAGCATCTCCCGGCTCCCATCGGCCCGTTTCTTCAACTCAAATTGCCCGGCCGCCAGTCCTTTCGGACCGATCAGGACCTGCCAGGGAATGCCAATCAGATCCGCGGTGGCGAATTTGGAGCCCGGCCGCTCGTCGAGATCGTGGTAGAGCACATCCACCCCCTTTGCCTGCAGCGCAGCGTACAGTTTTTCGGAGGCTGCGTCGGTTGCGCCATCACCTTGCTTGAGGTTGAGGATCGCGACCTTGAACGGTGCCACAGCCTCCGGCCACTTGATGCCAGCATCGTCATGCGAGGCCTCGATAATGGCAGCCACAAGGCGCGAGGGGCCGATTCCGTACGAGCCCATGTGGACCGGCTTCTCGGTGCCGTCGGGTCCGGTCACGACAGCCTTCATCGGCTCCGAATATTTGGTGCCGAAATAGAAGATGTGACCGACCTCGATGCCGCGCGCCGACATCTGTGAGCCTTGCGGTAATTTTTCGAAGGCGGCTGCGTCATGCATCTCGGACGTTGCCGCATAGAGCGATGTCCATTTGTCGACTGTGCTCTGCAGTGCATCGACGTTGTCGAAATCGATATCCTCGCCCGGCACGTCGAATTCGAGGTAATCGCGATGGCAGAACACCTCGCTTTCGCCGGTCGACGCGAGAATAATGAATTCATGCGAGAGATTGCCGCCGATCGGCCCCGTCTCGGCGACCATCGGGATCGCCTTCAGGCCCATGCGCGCGAAAGTCCGCAGATAAGCGACGAACATCTTGTTGTAGGAATGCCGCGCGCCGGCCTGGTCGAGGTCGAAGGAATAGGCATCCTTCATCAGAAATTCGCGCCCGCGCATCAGGCCGAAACGCGGCCGTACCTCGTCGCGGAATTTCCACTGGATATGATAGAGGTTGAGCGGCAGATCGCGATAGGAGCGCACATAAGCGCGGAAAATATCGGTGATCATCTCCTCGTTGGTCGGACCATACAGCATTTCACGAGCATGACGGTCCTTGATCCGCAGCATTTCCTTGCCATAGGCATCGTAGCGTCCGCTTTCCCGCCATAGCTCGGCGGACTGAACGGTCGGCATGAGCAGTTCGATAGCGCCGGCGCGATTCTGCTCTTCACGCACGATCGTATTGATCTTGTTGAGCACGCGCAGGCCAAGCGGCAGAAAGGCATAAATGCCGGCCGCCTCCTGCCGCATCATGCCGGCGCGCAACATCAATCTGTGAGAAATGATCTCCGCTTCCTTCGGTGTTTCGCGAAGGATCGGCAGGAAATAACGCGACAGTCGCATTGGGTAATCGCTCTTTGAGGAGAATCGGGCGCAAAGGCCTCAACCATGAGAGAAACCGGATCGGCGAGGAAATTTCAAGGAGAGGTCAAGAAGGAGCCCAAAGTGTGGGCAGGTGTGTCACCTTTTTTCCGCAACCTCTTGCCGTGTGACAGCGAGATGATATAGCCTCCGCCTCAACGTTGGGCAGGAGCCTGACAGGTCCAAGTCTTGGGAGGACTGGGCGAACACCGAAGGGTGTCGCCGACGCTTCATACAAGCAAGATCAACGCACGCCGGAAGCGTTTTGCATCAATATTGAGCAGGGTCAGTTACCCTGCTCTTTTTTATTTCCGCAAGCGTAAACGCCACGTCTGTGGACCATCTGTTGACGCCCGTAAGTTGTCCGGCGCTAGCACCGCATAAAACGAGGTGTACAAGCGATTAACCTGAATCCGAAATTCGCACGATTATGCCGCACCTCTTTTGCGAATTTCGGATTCAAGGGACACTAGCAACGTATTGATTCTACTGTGGTTTGGATCGGAAATCCGCTTGACGAGAGTGCCGCAACAATGAAGCGGACTTCCGATCCACCCCACCAGGGGCGGCCCAGAATTCGCGGCCATCCGGGTTTAGCTTTGTTGCTGACCTAAAGCCGGGGTGGGTAAGCATCACGCCCAAAAGTCCATTGCGGCAGGAAGTGGCCATTTTCACCAAGCAGACAAACTTCCGCGTTTTCACCCTTTTCACCGAGCTTCTGGGCGGCATCCACCGCGAAAAGCATGGCCTCTCGGCGCGTCTGGTAAGGTCCGAAATCATCGCCGCCAAACTGGATCACCCAGCCGTCGTCTTTTTGAACGATGAAATAGCGTGAATTCGGCATGTTATGTTCCCCAGTCTTTGCCTAAGTTCCCGATAGGCGGCGGACTAACGGTGACCCGCCACCAAAGTTCCCCAGTTTCAGGTAAAAAGATACGCCAGATACGCTAGGTCAGAGGCACACCAACAACCGCTCTCAGGTGGGCTTCGGCAGGCCTGGAATGGTGTCCAGATCGACCAGCCGATACACGTATGCGACATACATGACCGCGAAGATTGCGGCGGAAACGAGCGTCGTCCAAATCAGCTTGGAGGCAATTCGCGGCAGAACCGGGGCACCGGGATCAGTTCCGGGGGTTGTTTCTTCCTCGTGCTGTGACCGGATACCGAAAGGCAACACAGCAAACAGTGTCAGCCACCAGACGAGGAAATAGATCGCAAGCGCGGTCGTGAGAGTCACAAACTCACCTCACGCCTGCTCGAGCTCGACCAGCGTGCCGTTGAAGTCCTTGGGATGCAGAAAAAGCACCGGCTTTCCATGGGCGCCGATCTTCGGCTCACCGTCACCAAGAATGCGGGCGCCCTTCCCTTTCAAAGCATCGCGTGCGGCAATGATGTCATCCACCTCATAGCAGATGTGATGGATGCCACCGTCGGGATTCTTCTGAAGAAATTTCTCGATCGGAGAATCCGCGCCGAGCGGTTCGAGCAATTCGATCTTGGTATTGGGCAGCGTGATGAACACCGTCGTGACGCCATGCGCGTGTTGCGGAACGGCGTCCGATACTTCCGCGCCAAGCGTTGCACGATAGGTTTCCGATGCCTTCGCGATATCGCGAACGGCGATCGCCACATGGTTCAATCGTCCGATCATGGAGCGACTATACCGTGAGAACGTGGACGTAACAGATGGGTTTCTTGCCCCATTGCGCGGCAATTGCGCTGCGCACCGCTCGCCTCACCGACTCCGCGATGCTGTCAGGATCACGCCGCTTCGGACGCGGCAGGTTTTCGAACGTGTCAAGGACTGCGTCCTCGGCGTGGTCCGCAAGGGATTTTCCGTCCCGGCCGAGCTCCGGAATGCCCAACAATTCGACCTCGGGATCGGCGGCCAGCGCACCCTTCTCAGTCACCGCCAGCGCCACCGTCACCATCCCGACAAAGCTCAGGCGGCGGCGATCAGCAATGGTGCGGCTGTCGGCGCCGACCATGACAATACCGTCCTTGTAGACGCGGCCGTGGGGCAATTCGTCAATGATTCCAGGGGCTCCGGGGGCAAGCTGGACGAGATCGCCATCGCGGCATCTGACGATGGTCTTGATGCCGAGCCGCCGGCCGATCGCAGCGTGGTCATGCAGGTGCATAGCTTCGCCATGGGCCGGCACAAGTATCTGAGGTTTCAGCCAATTCAGCAGTTCTTCGACTTCGGCGACGCGCGGATGGCCGGACACATGAACGAGGTGATGGCGGTCGGTAATGACCTCGATGCCCTGATCAATCAGCCCGTTAATGATCGTAGAAACCGCCTTCTCATTGCCGGGAATAGTCCGCGAGGAGAAGATCACCTGATCTCCCGGACTAAGAGTAATGTCGGGATGATCGTCATTGGCGATGCGCGACAGCGCGGCCCGCGGCTCGCCCTGGCTGCCGGTACAAAGCGCCACCACCTTGTCGGGCGGCAGATAGCCATACATGTCCGGCCCGCGAAAATCCTGCACCCCGTCGAGATAACCGGTCTCGCGCGCCACCTGGACCATCCGGTCCATGGCGCGCCCAACCACCACGACCTCGCGTCCTACGGCCCTCGCGGCATCCGCCACGGCGCGAATGCGCGCCACGTTGGAGGCGAAGGTCGTCACCGCAACGCGCGCCGGTGCGGCGGCGATCAATTGCGCAAGCGTGCGCGCCACGTCGGTTTCCGATGGCGAGCGGCCATCGCGCACCGCATTGGTGGAATCGCCGATGACGGCGAGAACGCCCTCCTCGCCCAGCCGGCGGAGCTTGGCTTCATCGGTTGGCAAACCAACAACTGGCGTTGGATCGATTTTCCAATCGCCGGTATGCACAACATTGCCGTGCGGCGTGCGCAGGATCAGCGCATTCGATTCCGGGATCGAATGCGCCATCGACACCAGCTCGATGTCGAATGGGCCGACATTGAAGCGGCTGCCAAGCGGGATGATCTTGACGTCGATCTCAGGCGCGCCCGGCTCGCTGGCCCGCTTGGCTTCGATCAGCGCCGCCGTGAACGGCGTCGCATAGACCGGCACTTTCAGTTTCGGCCACAGGTCGAACAGCGCACCGAAATGATCTTCGTGTGCGTGCGTCAAGACGATGCCGACGAGGTTCTTTCGTTCTTCGACCAGATAGCGGATGTCCGGGAAAATCAGATCGACGCCAGGCAGATGCTCTTCCGCCGCGAACGACACGCCGACATCGACGATCAGCCATTGCCGGCGGCGCTGATCACCGAGGCCATAAATCGACAGGTTCATGCCGATCTCGCCGATGCCGCCGAGTGGTCCGAATACGAGTTGCCCTGGCGCCGATTGTTCTTGCAAAGCCACTATTTCGAAACTCCTGCCTGCACCGTCCGGGCATCGCCGAAATAGACATCGCCGGCTGCGATCGTGCACGCTGTGCCGTCCGGCTTGCGCAGGATGAGGCACCCGTGCTCGTCCAGGGTTTCAAAAATTCCGTGTTCGATGCGATCGCCCATATGAACCGAGACAGACTTTCCGACGCCATGCGCCCGTTCGAGCCAGAGCCGCCGGATATCGGCGAATCCGCGCCCCCTGTTCCATAGGCTATCGTATTTGACGAAGGCCTCGGTCAAGCTGGCGAACAAGTTGGACGCCTGTACCGGGTAGCCAAGACCCGCCAGCGATACCGCCGGATAGCCCATCCCCTCTGGCGCTGCAGCGACATTGACGCCAATCCCAACCACCAATGCGAGCCGATCGCCGAGGTTCTGCGACTCCAGAAGCAATCCGGCGAGCTTGCCGGTCTTTTTTCGCCTTGGCGCGTTTTCCTCACGCGAACCGGAATCCACGTCGCTTGAAAACGCTCCATTGGCGAGAAGATCGTTTGGCCATTTCAACGAGAGCGACAGGCCCGGCGCCGCGACGGCGCAGGCCTCATGCGCGGCAAGGCCCGCGACGAAGCCGAGCGTGGCGGCATCGGACAGCTTGAGATCGTTGGTAATCAGCAGGCTGGCCGCAAGGTTGCCGATAAACGATTGCCATTCGCGGCCCTGCCGACCTCGCCCCGCAGTTTGTTCTTCCGTAACGACCCACAACGGGCCGCGCTCGCCGTTCTGGGCCAGGCGCATGGCTTCGCTATTGGTGGAATCGAGCCGGTCGAAGCTGCGAACGCGATAGCCAGCCTCTTTCGCCCGCGGCCCGACCGCAAACACCATCAGAACAGCGACTTGGCCGCGACCGTCGCAGCATCGAGCAGCGGCGCGGGATAGACGAAGAACAACAGGTTGAACAAGCCCGCAAGGCCCAGCACCAGGACCTGCTCACCGGACATCGGCTCGAAGCTCTTGTGCGGTTCGTCGAAATACATCGTCTTGACGATGGCGAGATAGTAATAGGCGCCGATCACGCTGGTGAGAACGCCGATCACCGCCAGCGCATAGAGCCCGGCCTTGATGGCCGCCAGGAACACATAGAACTTCGCAAAGAACCCGGCGAGCGGCGGAATGCCGGCAAGCGAGAACAGCAGCATCGCGAACAGGAAGGCCATCATCGGCGAGGTCCGCGCCAGCCCGGCGAGGTCGGAGATCGACTCCACAAAGCGGCCGTCGCGCTTCATCGACAGGACGCAAGCGAAGGTGCCGAGTGTCATCGCGATATAGATGGCGACATAGATGAGGACGCCCTGCACGCCCTCTTCCGTTCCAGCGGCGAGACCGACCAGCGCAAAACCCATGTGACCGATCGACGAATAGGCCAACAGGCGCTTGATGTTGGTCTGGCCGATCGCCGCGAAGGAGCCGAGCGCCATCGAGGCGATGGCGACGAAGACGAGGATCTGCTGCCATTGCAGCACGATGGTCGGGAACGCCGTCATGGTCGCGCGCACAAAGATGGCCATCGCGGCAACCTTCGCGGCACCGGCAAAGAACGCTGTCACCGGCGTCGGCGATCCTTCATAGACGTCCGGCGTCCACATGTGGAACGGCACCGCCGAAACCTTGAAGCAAAGGCCTGCGAGCAGGAAGACGAGACCGAAGGTCAGCGGCAGGCCGCCCTGCGGCGCCGCCTGGGCGATGCCGGCGAAGCTGATCTGCCCGGTCGCGCCATAGATCAGCGAGGCGCCGTAGAGCAGCATGCCGGACGACAGCGCACCGAGGACGAAATATTTCAGGCCCGCTTCCGTCGACTTCGCGGAATCGCGGTCGATCGCCGCGATCACGTAGAGCGACAGGCTCATCAGTTCGAGGCCGAGATACAGCGCGATCAGATCTGTCGCCGAGATCAGCATGCCCATGCCGACGGCCGACAGCAGCATCAGCACCGGATATTCGAATTTCCGCATCCCGGCGCGTTTGACATAGTCGAACGACATCAGGATCGCGGCTGCCGTGCCGCCAAACGCCAGCACTTTCACAAAGCGCGCGAAATCGTCGACGACGAAACTGCCGTTAAAAGTCGACAGCCTGCCGGCCGGCAACAACACGACCGCAGCGCTGGCCGCGACCAGCAGGATGATCGACAGCACGCTGACGATGAAATTCGAGCGCTCGCCGCCATAGGCGCCGACCATCAGCAGCGCCAGCGCGCCCGTGGCAAGGATGAGTTCAGGGATCGCCGGAATGAGATCGGGCATCGGAATTGTCATTTGCTTTCGCCCGTCATGCGCTGATCGATCGAGGCAGCCTTTTTCGCGCCGGGATTTTTATCGTTCACAGCCTGCTGATACTGCGACACCAGCGCGTTGACCGATGTCGACGACATATCGAGCACGGGCTTTGGATAGAAGCCGAACAACAGCGTCAGGATCACCAGCGGCGTGAAAATCAGGATTTCGCGATAGTTGACGTCCTGAATCGATTGCAGCTTCGGCTTGTCCAACTTGCCGAAGATCATTTTCCGGTAGAGCCACAGCGCATAACAGGCCGACAGGATGACGCCGAGCGTCGCCAGCGTCGCCACCGCCACATTGACCTTGAAGGTGCCGAGCAGCGTCAGGAATTCACCCACGAATCCGGACGTGCCGGGCAAGCCGACATTGGCCATCGTGAACAGCATGAAGATCGCTGCATAGAGCGGCATTCGCTCGACCAAGCCGCCATACGCCTTGATCTCGCGGGTATGAATGCGGTCGTAGACGACGCCGACGCAAAGGAACAGCGCGCCGGAGACGATGCCGTGCGAGATCATCTGGAACACGGCGCCGCCGACACCCTGCGCGGTCATGGCGAAGATGCCCATGGTCACGAAGCCCATATGGGCGACCGACGAATAGGCGATCAGTTTCTTCACGTCCTCCTGCATCATCGCGACCAGCGACGTATAGACGATCGCGATGACCGACAGCGCGAAGATGAGCGGCGCAAAATCGGCCGAAGCCAGCGGGAACATCGGGATGGAGAACCGCAGGAACCCGTAGCCGCCCATCTTCAGAAGGATCGCCGCCAGCACGACGGAGCCGGCCGTCGGCGCTTCCACGTGCGCGTCGGGCAGCCAGGTATGGACCGGCCACATCGGCATCTTCACGGCGAAGGATGCGAAGAAGGCCAACCAGGCCCAGGTCTGCAATTCGCGCGGGAAAGAATGCTTGAGCAGCGTCGGGATGTCGGTTGTGCCGGCGCTCCAGTACATCGCCATGATGGCCAGCAGCATCAGCACCGAGCCGAGCAGCGTGTAGAGGAAGAACTTGAAGCTGGCATAGACCCGGCGCGGGCCTCCCCAGATGCCGATGATCAGGAACATCGGGATCAGGCCGGCCTCGAAGAACAGATAGAACACCACGAGATCGAGCGCGCAGAAGGTGCCGACCATCATCGTCTCGAGGACGAGGAAGGCGATCATGTATTCCTTCACGCGGTTCTGGATCGAATCCCAGCTCGCGATGATGCAGATCGGCATGATCGCGGTCGTCAGGATCACCAGCGGCAGCGAAATGCCGTCGACACCCATTGAATAGGAGGCATAGCCTGACAGCCAGCGCATCTTCTCGACGAACTGGAAATCCGCCGTCGAGGCATCGAAGCGCCAGACGAGGACCAGAGACACCGCAAAGGTGACGAGCGTGGTCCACAGCGCCACCCAGCGGGCATTGCGCTTCACGGCATCGTTGTCGCCGCGCAGCAGCATGATGAACAGCGCGCCGACCAGCGGCAGGAACGTCGTGACGGACAGGATGGGCCAGGTGGTCATGTTCAGTGCGCCCCTGCGAACATGAACCAGGTGATGAGCGCGGCGGCGCCGATCAGCATGGCGAACGCATAGTGATAGAGATAACCGGTCTGCAAGCGGACGACATTGCGCGTCACATCGAGCACGCGGGCTGAGACCCCGTCAGGCCCGAAGCCGTCGATCAGCCAGCCGTCGCCGCGCTTCCACAGCGTCGTGCCGAGCCACTTGGCCGGACGCACGAAGATCAGGTCATACAGCTCGTCGAAATACCACTTGTTGAGCAGGAAGCGGTACAGGAGCTGATGGTTGCGCGCCATCTCGACCGGAATGCGCGGATCGCGAATATAGAACAGGTAGGCAATCGCAAAGCCGAGCACCATCATGACGGTCGGGGTCCAGACGACCAGCGCCGGCACGTGATGCATGTCTTCGAGGATGGTGTTGGTCTTGGAGAAAGCCAGCGAATTGCGGAAAAATTCCTCGACGTGATGGCCGGCAAAATACTCATAGAACGGATAGCCAGCGAGGATCGAGCCCGCCGCAAGCACCATCAGCGGCACCAGCATCACCATGGGGCTTTCATGCGCCTCTTCGTAATGATGGCGGTCGTGCGGCTCGCCATGGAAGGTCTTGAAGATCAGGCGCCATGAATAGAAGGACGTCAGCGCGGCCGCGAGCACGGTGCAGGCAAAGCCATAGACGGCGAATGGATTTTTCCCGGCATAGGCGGCCTCGATGATGGCGTCCTTGGAGAAATAGCCGGCGGTAAACGGAAAGCCGGTCAAGGCCAGGGTGCCGATGATCATCAGCCAATAGGTCAGCGGAATCTTGTTTTTCAGCCCGCCCATATGCCGGATGTCCTGCTCATGGTGCATGGCATGGATCACCGAGCCTGAGCCAAGGAATAGCAGCGCCTTGAAGAAGGCATGCGTGAACAGGTGGTACATGCCGACCGACCAGGCGCCGACACCCATGGCGACGAACATGTAGCCGAGCTGCGAGCAGGTCGAGTAAGCAATGATGCGTTTGATGTCGTTCTGGACGAGACCTACGGTGGCGGCGAACATCGCCGTCGTCGCGCCGATCAGCGTCACCACCATCAGCGCCACCGGCGCCAATTCGAACAGCGGCGACAGGCGCGCCACCATGAACACGCCGGCGGTCACCATGGTCGCGGCATGGATCAGCGCGGAGACCGGGGTCGGGCCCTCCATCGCATCGGGCAGCCAGGTGTGCAGCAGGAATTGCGCCGACTTGCCCATCGCGCCCATGAACAGCATCAGGCAGATCAGCGTCAGCGCATCGGCATGCCAGCCGAAGAAATCGATGGTCTTGCCGGTCAGGGCGGGCGCCTGCGCGAAGATGGTGTCGAAATCGATCGCGCCGGTCATCATGAATAGCGCGAAGATGCCGAGCGCGAAGCCGAAATCGCCAACGCGGTTGACGACGAAGGCCTTGATGGCGGCAGCATTGGCTTCCGGCTTCTGGTACCAGAAGCCGATCAGGAGATAACTGGCGAGACCGACGCCCTCCCAGCCGAAGAAGAGCTGAGCGAGATTGTCGGCGGTGACCAGCGCCAGCATCGCGAAGGTGAACAGCGACAGATAGGCGAAGAACCGCTGGCGGTGCGGATCCTCGTGCATGTAACCGATCGAATAGAGATGCACGAGCGACGACACCGTCGTCACCACGACCAGCATCACGGCGGTCAGCGTGTCGACCCGGATCACCCAGTCGACCTTGAAGTCACCGGACTGGATCCAGGGGAACAGCACGATGCGTTCGTCGATATGGCCGAAGCCGACGCGGGCGAAGGCGTACCAGGACAACGCCGCCGACGCGAACAGCAGCAGCGTGGTGACGAGCTCGGCCGGGCGCGCGCCGATGATGCGGCCGAACAGGCCGGCGATCAGACAGCCAATGAGCGGAAGGAAGACGATGGCCTGATACATTGGTTATCTCTTCCAACGCATGATCTGATCCGAAAACCGGATGCCACTTTTCGGAATCATGCGTCAGCCCTTCATCAGATTGACGTCTTCGACCGCGATCGAGCCACGGTTGCGGAAATAGACAACGAGGATGGCAAGGCCGATGGCGGCTTCCGCTGCGGCCACAGTCAACACGAACAGCGCGAAGATTTGCCCAGAAATGTCGCCGAGGAAGCTGGAAAATGCGACCAGGTTGATGTTGACCGCCAGCAGAATGAGTTCGATCGACATCAGGATGATGATGACGTTCTTCCTGTTGAGGAAGATGCCGAAGATCCCGAGCGTGAACAGGATCGCAGCGACCGAGAGGTAATGGCCCAGCCCAATGATCATACTTCGAGCCCCTGCCCCGATTTCACTTTGCGGATTTCGATGGCGGTCGCCGGCGTGCGCGCAACCTGATCGGAAATGTTCTGGCGCTTGACGCCTTCCTTGTGCCGCAGCGTCAGGACGATCGCGCCGATCATCGCCACCAGCAGCACGAGCCCCGCCGCCTGGAAGAAGTAGAGATACTTCGTATAGAGCACGAGGCCGATGGCTTCGGTGTTCGAGATGTCGGTCGGTGTCGGCGCGGCGATGACGCGCGGCGTGCCGCCGCCGATGGTCCAGGCGCCGACCACCATCAGGATTTCCGCCAGCAGGATCACCCCGATCAGCGCGCCGACCGGAAGATATTGCAGAAAGCCCTCGCGCAATTCGGCGAAGTCGACGTCCAGCATCATGACCACGAACAGGAACAGGACCGCGACCGCGCCGACATAGACGACGACGAGGATCATCGCCAGGAACTCGGCGCCGAGCAAAAGGAACAGGCCGGCCGCATTGACGAAGGCCAGGATCAGGTACAGCACCGAATGCACGGGATTGCGCGACGCAATCACCATCAGCGCCGAGGCGATACACACCGCCGCAAAGAGATAGAAGAAGAGCGCAGGCAGGATCATGGGTGTTACCGGTAAGGGGCGTCCAGCCGGATGTTCTGGGCGATTTCCCGCTCCCAGCGATCGCCGTTCGCGAGCAGCCGCTCCTTGTCGTAATACAATTCTTCGCGGGTCTCGGTGGCGAATTCGAAATTCGGTCCCTCGACGATCGCATCCACCGGACAGGCTTCCTGGCACAGGCCGCAATAGATGCACTTCACCATGTCGATGTCATAACGCGTGGTGCGGCGTGTACCATCGTTGCGGCGCGGGCCGGCCTCGATGGTGATCGCCTGGGCCGGGCAGATGGCCTCGCAGAGCTTGCAGGCGATGCAGCGCTCTTCCCCATTGGGATAGCGGCGTAGCGCGTGCTCGCCACGGAAGCGCGGCGAGATCGGATTCTTCTCGAAAGGATAGTTGATGGTCGGCTTGGGCTTGAAGAAATAGCGCATGCCAAGGAAGAACGCCTGAACGAATTCGGCGAGGAAAACCGACCGTGCGGCCTGATCGAGTCTCATAGCGGCCTCACATATCTCATTGTGGCGCCAGCCCCCCGAATTGGAGAACGGCGGCGACGATCACGACCATCGCCAGCGAGATCGGCAGGAACACTTTCCAGCCGAGCCGCATCAGTTGGTCGTAGCGATAGCGCGGGACGATCGCCTTGACCATTGCGAACAGGAAGAACATGAACAGGCACTTGAGCGTGAACCAGATCACGCCCGGCACCCAGGTAAAGGGCGCGACATTCACCGGCGGCAGCCAACCGCCGAGGAACAGGATCGTGCCCATCGCACACATGGTGGCGATGGCGACATATTCGCCCAGCATGAACATCATGTACGGCGTTGAACCGTATTCCACCATGAAGCCGGCGACGAGTTCCGATTCCGCTTCGACCAGATCGAACGGCGGGCGGTTGGTTTCCGCCAGCGCCGACACGAAGAACACAACGAACATCGGCAAGAGCGGCAACCAGAACCAGTTGAGGAAGCCGTATTTGCCATTCTGCGCATCGACGATGTCGGTCAGATTCAGCGAACCGACGCAAAGCAGCACGGTGATGATCACGAAGCCGATCGAGACTTCGTAGGACACCATCTGCGCGGCGGAGCGAAGCGCAGCAAGGAACGGATATTTCGAGTTCGAGGCCCAGCCGCCCATGATGATGCCATAGACGCTGAGCGAGGAGATCGCGAAGATATAGAGGATGCCGACATTGATGTCGGCGATCACCCATCCGGCATTGACCGGGATCACCGCCCAGGCTGCGAGCGAGAGCACGCAAGTCACCAGCGGCGCCAGCAGGAAGATCCCCTTGTTCGAGCCGGCCGGGATCACCGGCTCTTTCAATGCAAATTTGAGCAGGTCCGCGAAGGATTGAAGGAGGCCGTAAGGACCAACGACGTTTGGACCACGCCGGATTTGCACCGCCGCCCAGATCTTGCGGTCGGCATAGAGCACATAGGCGATAGCAACGAGCAGGATCACCATCAGCAGGAGGCTCTGCGCCACCATGATGATCAACGGCCAAATCCAGCTCCAGAAAAACTCGACCATTACGCCTTACTCCGCCGCTGTCATGATGGCACGCTGCTCGGCCAGTGCCGAACATTCCGCCATCACCGCGCTGGCGCGCGCGATCGGGTTTGTCAGATAGAAGTCATCGATCACCGATGTGAACGGCGCTTTGTCCGGCGTGCCGGACAATTGCGCGAGCCGCCTCAAATCTGACGGATCGGCTGGCGTGATTTCGCCGATCCGCTGCAGATGCGGATAGGCCGCGAACAACGCCTGCCGCAATTGCGCCAGAGAGTCGTAAGGCAGACGCGCACCCAAGACGTCCGACAATGCACGCATGATCGCCCAGTCTTCGCGGGCATCGCCGGGCGGGAAGGACGCACGGGCCGCCATCTGCACGCGGCCTTCGGTGTTGACGTAGATGCCGGATTTTTCCGGATAGGCCGCGCCCGGTAGGATCACGTCGGCACGGTGCGCGCCGGCATCACCATGCGTGCCGATGTAAACGACGAAAGGCCCGCGTTCGACATCGATCTCGTCGGCACCAAGCGAGAACAGCACGTCGATATCGCCAGCGGCCATCTGCAGCGCGGTGCGCCCGCCCTCGCCCGGCACGAAGCCGATATCGAGCGCCCCAACGCGCGAGGCCGCATAATGCAAAACCGAAAAGCCGTTCCAGCCGTCTTTCACAGCGCCGATTTCCATCGCCACACGCGCCGCCAGCGCCGCGACACGTGCGCCGTCGTTGCGCGTAAAGATCGATGCGCCAACCAAGACCAGCGGACGCTCGGCCTTGCGCAGGATCTCGGCATAGTCGCCCTTTCCGGCCGCGAGTTCAGCCAGCGACTCCGGGCCGGCGCCGAGATAATGATACGGATAGGTCAGATCGACGTGGTCGCCGATCAGCGCGATCGGGAAATGCCCGGCGCGCCAGCGCTTGCGAATGCGCGCATTGATGATCGCAGCTTCCTTGCGCGGGTTGGCGCCGATGATCAGCAGCGCATCGGCTTGCTCGATACCGGGGATGGTCGCGTTGAACAGATAGGCCGCCCGTCCCCAGCGCGGATCGATCATCGAACCGCGCTGACGTGCATCGACGTTCTTAGAACCCAGTCGCGTCAGCAGGTCCTTCAGCGCATACATGTCCTCGACAGCACAAAGATCACCGGCAATGGCGCCGATGCGATCAGGCGACGTCGTCTTCACCTTCTGCGCGACCAAGGCGAAAGCCTCATTCCAGCTCGCCGGACGCAGACGTCCACCTTCGCGGATATAGGGCGTATCAAGCCGCTGCGCGCGCAAGCCGTCGACGACATGGCGCGTCTTGTCGGAAATCCATTCCTCGTTCACGTCTTCATTGGTGCGCGGCAGGATGCGCATGACTTCGCGGCCGCGCGTATCGATGCGGATGGCCGAGCCGACAGCATCCATCACATCGATGGATTCGGTCTTGTTCAATTCCCATGGCCGGGCGGCAAATGCATACGGCTTTGATGTGAGCGCGCCGACCGGACAGAGATCGACGACATTGCTTTGCAGCTCAGACGTCATCGCCTGTTCGAGATAGGTGGTGATCTCCATATCCTCGCCGCGGCCGATCGCGCCAAGCTCCGGCACGCCGGCCACTTCGGTCGAAAAGCGAACGCAGCGCGTGCAATGAATGCAGCGGTTCATCGAGGTCTTGACCAGCGCGCCGATATACTTGTCCTCGACCGCACGCTTGTTCTCGATATAGCGCGACGTGTCGGCGCCATAGGCCATCGCCTGATCCTGCAGGTCGCATTCGCCGCCCTGATCGCAGATCGGGCAATCGAGCGGGTGGTTGACCAGAAGGAATTCCATCACGCCTTCGCGCGCCTTGCGCACCATCGGCGTGCGCGTATTGACGACCGGCGGTTCACCATTGGGGCCCGGACGGCAGTCGCGCACAGCCCAGGCACAAGATGCGACTGGCTTGGGCGAGCCTTTCAACTCGACAAGACACATGCGGCAATTGCCGGCAATCGACAGCCGCTCGTGGAAACAGAAACGCGGAATCTCGGCGCCCGCGGCCTCGCAGGCCTGCAGCAGCGTGTATTCTGCGGGGACGTCGACCTCGATGCCGTCGACGATGATTTTGCTCACCGCGCGCACTCCTGCAAAATCGTTTGTCCTGTCATCATCACTCCGCCGCCACCAGCACAGGATCGGGATGCGGATTGGCCGCGTATTGATCGATCCGCTCTTCGATCTCGTGGCGGAAATGCGCGATCAGGCCCTGGATCGGCCAGGCTGCTGCATCGCCAAGCGCGCAGATGGTGTGACCTTCGACCTGCTTGGTGACTTCAAGCAGCTGGTCGATCTCGCGCTTCTGCGCTCTCCCTTCAGCCATGCGGGTCATGACCCGCCACATCCACCCGGTCCCTTCGCGGCACGGCGTGCACTGGCCGCAGCTTTCGTGCTTATAGAAATAGGACAGACGCGCGATCGCGCGGATCAGATCGGTGGACTTGTCCATCACGATCACCGCCGCGGTGCCGAGACCGGAGCGCAACTTCGATAGAGAGTCAAAATCCATCGGGCAGTCCATGATCTGCTCGGCCGGCACCATACGCACGGACGAGCCGCCCGGGATCACCGCCTTCAGATTGTCCCAGCCGCCGCGAATGCCGCCGGCGTGTTTTTCGATCAGCTCCCGGAACGGGATGCTCATCGCCTCTTCGACATTGCAGGGCCGGTTCACGTGCCCGGAAATGCAGAACAGCTTGGTGCCGGCATTGTTCGGCGCACCGAAGGACGAGAACCAGGCTGCGCCGCGCCGCATGATGTCGGGTGCAACCGCAATCGATTCCACGTTGTTCACGGTTGTCGGGCAACCATAGAGACCGACATTGGCCGGGAATGGCGGCTTCAGCCGCGGCATGCCCTTCTTGCCTTCAAGGCTTTCGAGCAAAGCGGTTTCTTCACCGCAGATGTAAGCGCCAGCGCCGTGATGCACGTAAATGTCGAAGTCGTAGCCATTGACGTTGTTCTTGCCGATCAGCCGGGCTTCGTAAGCCTGATCGACGGCGGCCTGCAGACGTTCGCGCTCACGGATGAATTCGCCGCGCACATAGATGTAGGCTGCGACCGCGCCCATCGCGAAACCGGCGATCAGGCAGCCCTCCACAAGCAGATGCGGATCGTGCCGCATGATCTCGCGGTCCTTGCAGGTGCCGGGCTCTGACTCGTCGGCATTGACGACAAGATAGCTCGGCCGTCCGTCCTTGCTCTCCTTCGGCATGAACGACCATTTCATACCGGTCGGAAAGCCGGCGCCGCCACGGCCCCGCAGGCCCGATGACTTCATCTCATTGATGATACCGTCGCGGCCGCGTTCCAGTATCGCTTTGGTGCCATCCCATGCACCACGGGCCATCGCGCCTTTCAGGCCCCAGTCGTGCTGGCCGTAGAGGTTTTGAAAGATGCGGTCCTTGTCAGCCAGCATCACTTTGTCCTCTTGTCTGAGGAATCGGCAATCGGAGCCTTCGGCACCGCCGCTTCGCGGACATTCGCCGCCGCGCCGGGCTTTTTGGCGTCGCTGTCGGTCAGCGCCGGACCTGCGGCCTTCGGCGCGCGGGTCCCGCGCACCGGCGGTTCGCGCAGCGCCGTCAAGCCGCCTTCCGGGCCTGAGAATGGACGCTCCACCTGCGGGCCCGGTTTGACCTCCTTGCCGGCGGCAAGGTCATCAAGAATGCGCGCGAAGCTCTCAGGCGTCAGGTCCTCATAATAATCGTAATTGATCTGCGCCATCGGCGCATTCACGCAGGCGCCGAGGCATTCGACTTCCACCCATGACAGTGCGCCGTCGGGCGTCACATCGAACTGATGGCCGATGCGTTTTTCGCAGACATCGATCAGGTCGCCCGCGCCGCGCAGCCGGCACGGCGTCGTGCCGCAGAGCTGCACGTGATGGCGGCCGACCGGCGCGAGATTAAACATGGTGTAGAAGGTGGCGATCTCCATCACGCGGATATTCGCCATGCTCAGGAATTCGGCGACATAACGGATCGCCGCTTCCGGCACCCAGCCGCCAGCCTGTTCCTGCGCCTTCCACAGCAGCGGGATCACCGCCGAGGCCTGACGGCCGTCGGGGTATTTTTCGAGCTGCCCCCTCGCCCATGCGAGGTTCTCGGGCGTGAAGGAGAATTCCTTCGGCTGCAGCTCTTTCGGAGCAAGACGACGGACGGCCATTAGCGATCGACCTCCCCGAATACGATATCGAGCGAGCCGAGCACGGCGGAGACGTCAGCCAGCATGTGGCCCTTGCAGAGGAAATCCATGGCCTGAAGGTGCGCGAAACCGGGTGCGCGAATTTTGCATTTGTAGGGTTTGTTGCTGCCGTCGGCGACGAGATAGACACCGAACTCGCCCTTCGGCGCTTCGACGGCGGCATAGACTTCACCCGCCGGCACGTGGAAACCTTCGGTGTAGAGCTTGAAGTGATGGATCAGTGCCTCCATCGAACGCTTCATCTCGCCGCGCTTGGGCGGCACGATCTTCTGGTCGTCGACGCTGACACGGCCCTTGCCGTCCGGCGCATTCAACTTGTCGATGCATTGCTTCATGATCCGCACCGACTGGCGCATCTCTTCCATGCGGATCAGATAACGGTCGTAGCAATCGCCGTTCTTGCCGATCGGAATGTCGAAATCCATCTCGGCATAGCATTCGTAGGGCTGGCTCTTGCGCAAATCCCAGACAGCGCCGGAGCCGCGCACCATCACGCCGGAAAAACCCCATTTCCAGGCATCTTCCAGCGAAACGACGCCGATATCGACGTTGCGCTGCTTGAAGATGCGGTTGCCGGTGAGCAGCTTGTCGATGTCGTCGACGGTCTTCAGGAACGGGTCGCACCAATTGTCGATATCGTCGATCAGCTTCTGCGGCAGATCCTGATGCACGCCGCCGACGCGGAAATACGCCGCATGCATGCGCGAGCCGGACGCGCGCTCATAGAACACCATGAGCTGTTCGCGCGGCTCGAATCCCCAGAGCGGCGGAGTCAGCGCGCCGACGTCCATTGCCTGCGTCGTCACGTTCAAGAGATGCGACAGGATGCGGCCGATCTCGGAATACAGCACGCGAATGAGTTGCGCGCGCCGCGGCACTTCGAGGCCGAGCAGCTTTTCCGCGGCAAGACAGAAAGCGTGCTCCTGATTCATCGGCGCGACATAGTCGAGCCGATCGAAATACGGGATCGCCTGCAGATAGGTCTTCTGCTCGATCAGCTTTTCGGTGCCGCGATGGAGCAAGCCGATATGCGGATCGACGCGCTCGACGATTTCGCCATCCAGCTCGAGCACGAGGCGCAGCACGCCATGCGCCGCCGGGTGCTGCGGCCCAAAATTGATCGTAAAATTACGTTCGGCGGTGTCAGACATGATCACTCTTTTGCCTGGCCGGCATCGGGCGGAGCAAAGGCTGCAAACACCTCTGCGCCCGTCATCATCTTGGTATCGTTGGCGAACTCGTAATAATTTGGCTGCTCGTCGATGAAGATCTGACTGTTCATCGAGAAGCCGCCGCGATCGTCAAAGGCTTCCACCGAAACGGCGTAAAAATCCCTGTCGATCAGCCGATAGAACAGCGGCGTGCCGCAAGCCTTGCAGAAGCCGCGCTCCGCCCATTCCGACGACCGGTAGATGCCAAGGTTCGAGGTGTTGTCGATCTCAACGGTCGCGCCGCACTCCAACGCAAGGAATGGGCCGGCCGTCCAGCGGCGGCACATGCTGCAGTGACAGACACCGAAGTTCTTGTCGCGTGGGGCAGCTGTAAAACGCACGGCGCCACAGAGACAGCCGCCCGCAATGCCGGTCGAGGATGCTTGGCCCATACGCGGCTCCTCACCCTTTCGCTTTCTCGTCGCCGGGCAGCGTGTAGTCGGTGCCTTCCCACGGCGACAGAAAATCGAAGTTGCGGAATTCCTGATTGAGCCGCACCGGTTCATAGACCACGCGCTTCTGCTGATCGTCCCAGCGCACTTCGACAAAACCGGTGAGCGGGAAATCCTTGCGCAGCGGATGGCCCTCGAAACCGTAATCGGTCAGCAGACGGCGCATGTCCGGATGGCCCGTAAACAGCACGCCGTAGAGATCATAGGTCTCGCGCTCGAACCAGTCGGCGCCTGGAAATTCGGAAATGATCGAGGGCACCGGCGTCGCCTCGTCGGTCATAACCTTCACCCGCACGCGTGCATTCTGTTTGGGCGACAGGAAGTGATAAACGACGTCGAAGCGCTGTTCGCGCTGCGGCCAGTCGACCGCGGTGACATCGATGAAATTCCAGAACTGGCAGCGCGGATCGTCACGCAGGAAACGCGCGATCTTGACGATGTCTGCGGCCTGTCCCGCGACATTCAACTCGCCATAAGCGATGTCGAAGCCGGTGACGCTGCCCGGCAGCCCGCCCAAGATCGCCTCACCGATCGCCTGAAGCTTCTCACTCATGCTCAGCGCTCGATCGTTCCAACGCGGCGGATCTTTTTCTGCAGCAGCATCACGCCATAGAGCAGCGCTTCCGCTGTCGGCGGGCAGCCCGGCACGTAGATGTCGACCGGCACGATGCGGTCGCAGCCGCGCACCACAGAATACGAATAATGATAATAGCCGCCGCCATTGGCGCAGCTACCCATCGAGATCACGTAACGCGGCTCCGGCATCTGGTCGTAGACCTTGCGGAGCGCGGGCGCCATCTTGTTCGTCAGCGTGCCGGCGACGATCATCACATCCGACTGGCGCGGAGACGCGCGCGGCGCAAAGCCGAACCGCTCCGCGTCATATCGCGGCATCGACATCTGCATCATCTCGACCGCACAACAGGCGAGACCAAAGGTCATCCACATCAGCGAGCCGGTGCGCGCCCAGGTAATGAGATCGTCCGCCGTCGTGACGAGGAAGCCCTTGTCAGCGAGCTCGGCATTCAGGCCGGTATAGAACGCATCGTCCGAACCGATCGGCTTGCCGGTGCGCGGATCGAGAATGCCGGTGGCGGCTGGTGATGTAACAGCGGTCATGGTTCGCTCGCTAATCCCATTCGAGCGCCCCCTTCTTCCACTCGTAGATAAAGCCGATGGTCAGAACAGCAAGGAAAACCATCATCGACCAGAAGCCGAAGACGCCGAGCTGGCCGAATGCCACGGCCCAAGGGAACAGAAAGGCCACTTCGAGATCGAAGATAATGAAAAGGATGGCTACCAGATAAAAGCGGACGTCGAATTTCATGCGCGCATCGTCGAACGCATTGAAGCCGCATTCATAGGCCGACATCTTCTCCGGATCCGGCTGCTGGTAGGCAACGATGAAGGGCACGATCAGCAGCACCGCGCTCAGGCCGAGGGCCACGGCAATGAACACGGCGAGCGGAAGATAGTCCTGCAGCAGATCGCTCATCATATCCTCATGCGGGGCAAGGAACCGGTTGGAACCGGTCAAACCCTGTCCCCCGACCATCTGATGGCGTGATCGCCACCCGATGCCCTCCGCAAGCCCCCAAACTAGCTCGGATTCGTTCCAAGAAAGAAGTTCGGGGAGCCTTAGCGCAGGGATTCCGCGCCCGCAAGCGTCGGAAAACACAAGACCTTCTACTCTCCCCGGGATCGCGGTCTCAAGGAGATATCTGGGGTTTGTGCGACGCCCGCGCGACACGGAACAGATAAGGACGATTGCCGCAATTTCGCGCGTGAGCCGTGCCAAACACGCATTTGGAGGGCATGAGCCATAAACCCGGAGTCCCACGCGATGATTGGATGCGCACGAATTGAGCACAGTATCGGCGTGAAACCCGCGTCACATAAATTTCCTATGTGAATCAAATTGATCGCGGCCGGCCTGTGAATTGCCACCACCCCGGGCCTACGACAAAATGACAGCGATGAATCCAAACGCAAAAAACCGGATTCGATTCGCCGGCGCGATTGCGCTGGCTCTCTTTTTTTTATCCTCCGGCATCATCGAAGCGGCACGGTTGCCAGCGGCGGCCGATCATTCCGTGTCGGTCTCCAGCCAGTCGAAGAAAAAAAAGGCCGCCAAGAAGAAAGCGAGGCCGGCCAAATCCGCCAAACCGGAAGGATTGCCAGCCCGCATTCCCTTCACAGCCACCGATCAGGACGCCGCGGCGATCCCGAACATTCCCGACGCGCGGTTCTGGGCCGATTCCGAAAAGGAATATCTGCGCGCTCTGCCGCAGGCGCGTGGTCCGTGGCTCATTCTCTCCACCGGCGGGTCCGACGGGGCTTTCGGCGCTGGCCTGCTGAACGGCTGGACCAAGGCCGGCACACGTCCTGAGTTTACATTGGTGACTGGAACGAGCACCGGCGCCCTGATTGCACCATTTGCCTTCCTTGGCCCAAAGTATGACGACGCGTTGCACGACGCCTACACCACCATCGGCGCCATCGACATTTTCGAGGTGGGCGGCAAGGGGGAAAGCTTCCTCGATACCTGGCCGCTGCGAGACCTGATCGCCAAGCGCGTCACTCCCGACCTGATCCAGGCCATTGCCGCCGAGCATGCGCGCGGGCGCAAGCTCTTCATCACGACCACCAATCTCGATGCCGGACGGCCGGTGGTCTGGGATATCGGTGCCATCGCGGCTGACGGTGGCGATCGGGCTGTGGCGCTTGTCCGCAAGGTCATGCTCGCCTCGATCAGCATTCCCGGTGCCTTCCCGCCCGTGCTCATCGATGTCGAGGCGAATGGACGCAAATTTCAGGAAATGCATGTCGATGGTGGTCTGGGCGCCCAGTTCTATGTCGCGCCTGATTCCATGCTCGTCAGCACCAGCACGGCCAGCCTGCGCGCGAGCGACATCTATGTCATTGCCAACATGAAGCTGGGCTCCGATTTCGAGATCACCGAGCGCAACACACTCGGCATTCTTGGCCGCACCGTCGCTACGGCGATCAGGATTGTTATCCGCAACGCCATCGATCGCGTCTACGAGACAGCGAAGCGCAACAACATTGGATTTTATCTCGCCTTCGTCGATCAGAGCTTTTCGGCTCCTGCGCGGGGGCCATTCGATACCGATTATATGAAAACCCTTTATGAGGCCGGTTTTGCCAAAGGCAGCGGCCCCGATCCATTTTTACGTGAACCGCCGGACTTCTCGGATCAACCAAGGAAGGCAGCCCGGTGAACCGGGCCCGGAAGGGAATGTGGTATTATGACGAAGGTGAAGACTGGGCTTGCCGGCGTTTTGCTGGCCGCCGCTCTGTCGAGCGGCATCGCAACCCCTGTGAAAGCACAAGCCGCCTATGACGGACTGTGGAGCGTGTTGATCATTACCGAACAAGGCACCTGTGACCGTGGCTATCGATACGCCATACGCATCAAGGGCGGCAAAGTCACGCACGCGGATCCAGCCAATTCCAGTTTTCGCATCAACGGCCGCGTCAGCGGCAACGGCGCCACGCGGGTCAGTGTCGCGCGGGGCGATCAGAGCGCCAATGGCAGCGGCCGGATCAACCGCAATGTCGGCGCCGGACGCTGGAAGTCCTCCAAGGGCGAATGCTCAGGCATATGGCAGGCGGAGCGTCGCGGCAGCTAGTTAGCAACGAAATCCATGCCGATGGTCTGGATTCTATGCAGAACAGCAGCTTAGGGACGGCATCTAAGGTTTTTCAGTTAAACTAGATTCTCAGCGCAATGCTGGCATAGACGCCAATCCGGCTTATCTGTAACCGGTTATGCCCGCGCGGCTTTTGCCGCGTGGCCTTTGCGGATGCGGCCGGCGCGCTTCAGATGGCAAACGTTTTTTCCAATTTTCTCGAACAGGCTCGCCTGACCTCGCAGGCCTTGCTTGAATACGGCAACAACCTGTTCGAGCCGACGGTGCGGCTCGGCGTCACCGGCCTGTCCCGCGCGGGCAAGACGGTTTTCATAACCGCCCTTGTGCATGGATTGCTGCGCGGCGGACGGTTTCCCGTTTTCGAGGCTCTGGCATCCGGACGGATCGCCGGCGCGCGATTGTCGCCACAGCCGGATGATACCATTCCCCGCTTTGCCTATGAGGCGCATCTCGATGCGCTCCTGAAGGGCCGTGAGTGGCCGGAATCGACCAAGCAAATCAGCGAACTGCGCCTTGTGATCGATTATCAGTCGCAAAGCGGATCGATGCGCGAACTAACGCTCGACATTGTCGACTATCCCGGTGAATGGCTGCTCGATCTGCCGCTGTTGAATTTGAGCTACGAGGACTGGTCGCGGCAGACGATCCACCTGTCGCAGCAAAAGGATCGCGCGCACCTTGCCGCCGACTGGCATCGCGATCTCGCCATCCTCGACCCGTTGGCGCCCGAAAACGAGCTGGCTGCACAAGTTGCGGCGCAGCATTTCACCCAGTATCTTAGATCTTGTCGCGACGAGCGGTTCGCATTGAGCTTGCTGCCGCCAGGCCGCTTCCTGATGCCGGGTGAGCTGGCGGATTCGCCGGCCCTCACCTTCGCGCCGCTCGACCGGCTGGACGGCAGCGCGCCGTCCGGCTCGCTCTGGGCGATGATGCGGCGGCGCTATGAATCCTACAAGGACGCCGTCGTGCGTCCATTCTATCGCGATCACATCGCCCGCCTCGATCGCCAGGTGGTGCTGGTCGACGCGCTGACCGCGCTCAATGCCGGGCCGGATGCCGTGCACGATCTCGAACGCGCATTGATTGCCATTCTCGACAGCTTCAATATCGGCCGCAACAGCATCCTGTCCGCCCTGTTCTCGCCGCGCATTGACAGGATCCTGTTTGCTGCAACCAAAGCGGACCTCCTCCATCACACCTCGCATGACAAACTCGAGCGTATTCTGGAGCGGCTGGTGAGCGATGCTGCAAAGCGAGCTGATTTTACCGGCGCAAAGATCGATGCCATCGCCATGGCTTCGGTGCGCGCAACCCGCGAAGCCAATGTCGGCGGGTCTTTGCAGGCGATTGTCGGCACGCCTCTCGCCGGCGAACAGGCGGGCGGGCGTGTGTTTGACGGGCAGTCGGAGATTGTGATCCATCCGGGCGACCTGCCGGACGATCCCGAGAGGATCTTCAACGGCGGCGATGGCGGCTTCCGCGGCCTTGCATCCGCCTCGTCCGACGATGCCGATTATCGTTTCCTGCGCTTTCGCCCGCCGCTCTTGGAACGCACCGAAGCTGGCATTCCGGCCCTGCCGCATATCCGTCTCGATCGCGCGCTGGAATTCCTGATCGGAGATCGTCTGCGATGAGTTCACCACGCCCGCGCAAGCCAGCCATCTTCTCGCCGGACGATCCCAATGTGGTGATGACAGCGCCGAAGGACGATCCGTTGCTGGATATCGCGTCGGGGACCGAGGCAGATCAGCAACTGCCGGCGCTGGCATCTGCGACGAAGTCGAAACGTCGGGTGCCATGGCGCAAGATCCTGTTCGGTGCGGTCGGCGGCCTGATCTCGCTTGGGATAGGACTGGCCGTCACCCGGCTGATCGAAGACCTATTTGCACGTTTCGAACTGCTGGGTTGGGTCGCGCTGGTGCTGGCCGGGCTTGGATTATTGGCCTTGCTCGCCATCATCATCCGCGAACTCGCCGGCCTGTCGCGCCTCGCGACCATCGAGAAACTGCGCGAGCGCGCGACGCAAACGCTGCTCAACGACAATCGCACCGAAGGTCAGGCGATCATGCGCGACCTTTTGGCCATCGAGAGCAAGGCGCCGCATCTGGCGCGAAGCCGCACGAAACTCCAGGCCCATCTCGGCGAGATCATCGACGGCGCCGATCTGATCCGCCTTGCCGAACGTGAATTGATGACACCGCTCGATCGCGAGGCGCGTCAGCTCGTCAGCAATGCGGCCAAGCGGGTTTCGATCGTCACGGCGGTATCGCCGCGTGCGGCGATCGATATCTTCTTCGTTTTGATCACCGCCTTGGGGCTCTGCCGGCAGCTTGCACTGCTGTATGGCGGCCGGCCGGGAACGCTTGGCCTGTTCCGGCTGATGCGCCACGTGATTGCGCATCTCACCATTACCGGCGGCATGGCGGCGGGCGACAGCCTGATCCAGCAGGTGATCGGCCATGGTCTTGCGGCCAAGCTGTCGGCGCGGCTGGGCGAAGGTGTTTTGAACGGCTTGCTGACGGCCCGGCTTGGCATCGCCGCGATCGAGGTGACCCGGCCCCTGCCCTTTGCAGCGCTTCCGCGGCCGACCTTGACGGAAGTTGCTGGCGGCATCATCCGCAGCGCCGAACAGGCCGAAAAGAACAAGGCATAAGTCCGGCTGCCTAT
Organism: Pseudorhodoplanes sinuspersici; assembly: GCF_002119765.1. Taxonomy (NCBI): domain Bacteria; kingdom Pseudomonadati; phylum Pseudomonadota; class Alphaproteobacteria; order Hyphomicrobiales; genus Pseudorhodoplanes; species Pseudorhodoplanes sinuspersici. The sequence continues at coordinate 4,677,080 of NZ_CP021112.1, read as the reverse complement.
CTGCGCGCCGGTGGACCGTGCACTTGCCGGAAAACCGGTCTCCTCTTTGCCCGATCATGTTCTAGACTTCTCGCATCTCGCGAGATTTCGACATGAGATCAGCGCCGGCCGGTGCAACGGCCCCTACCCAACAACAAGCCGTCCTTGGTCATCCCAAGGGACTTGCATTCCTGTTCGCGACCGAGATGTGGGAGCGCTTTTCCTATTACGGAATGCGCTCGCTGCTCGTCCTCTACATGGTCCATTACCTTTTGTTGGAAGACCGGTCGCAGAACGTCGTCGGCTACACCACGCTGAAAAGCGTTTTGGAAGGATTATTCGGCCCGCTCGGCGTGCAGCCGTTTTCCTCGCATATTTACGGGCTCTATTCCGCCTTCGTTTATCTGACGCCAATCCTCGGCGGGCTGATTGCCGATCGCTGGCTCGGCCAAAGGCGGACCGTGATCCTTGGTGCTGCCTTGATGGCCATCGGCCATTTCATGATGGCGTTCGAAACGCTGTTCCTGCTGGCGCTTGTCGTTCTCATTCTAGGCAGCGGCGCATTCAAGCCGAACATCTCGACGCAAGTTGGCGGGCTTTATGCGCCGGGCGATCGCCGGCGCGACCGCGCCTTTTCGATCTTCTATGTCGGCATCAATCTCGGCGCGTTCCTGGCACCGCTCGTCTGCGGCACGCTCGGCGAAAACTATGGCTGGCATTACGGCTTCACCGCCGCTGGCGTCGGCATGATGCTCGGACTCGCCATCTATCTCATTGGTTTGCCGAATTTGCCACATGACCGCGTGCGGTTACGCTGCGATGAGCCAAGAAAGCCGCTCGATCGCGACGAATGGCGCGCGATCATGGCGCTGGCGATGCTGTTCCTGCCGGTCACGCTGTTCTGGGCCACCTATGAGCAGCAGGGCAACACGATCGCGCTGTGGGCCAACGTCAATACCGATCGCTCGATCAATCTGCTGGTCTGGCGCGGCGAGATCCCGACCACATGGTTTCAGGCGTTCAATCCCTTCATGATCTTTGCTTTCACGCCGCTCATCGTGGCGTTGTGGTCGTGGCAGGCGAAACGCAACAGCGAGCCGTCGACGATCGTGAAGATGGCGCTCGGCTGTTTCGGTGTTGCGCTGGCTAATCTTATCCTGGTGCTGGCCGCGTGGCACTCCGGCGCCGACAAGGCGAGTTGGTTGTGGTTGCTCGCCTTCTTTGCGGTCATCACGATTGGCGAGCTTTACATTTCGCCCATAGGATTGTCGCTTGTCACCAAGATCGCGCCAGGGCGGCTGGTCTCGATGCTGATGGGGATATGGCTCGCAACCAGCTTCGTCGGCAATTTCATCAGCGGATGGCTCGGCAGCTTCTGGAGCGCGATGGACAAGAGCCTCTTCTTCATGATGATCGCGGCCATCGCCACTTTCGCCGGCATTGTCATCTGGTCATTTGACCGGATACTGAAGCCAATCCTGAAAGAGTGAGTGGCGTCAGAAACCCTTGATCGCGCCGGAATCCACAAGCAGCCGGTTGAAGCGGCGCGCTTCGGCGCCATCCTTGCAGCGATAGAACATGCCATCGCACCGCTGCAGGATGTTCTTCTGTTCGATAAAGGATGAATCGAGCGGCAGGCCCGCCGCCTCCTGCACCACGAGCGGCAGATACGGCGCATCGAGCCTATTGCGGGCCGACGACAGATCGACCGGTTTGAAGTTGATGCTGTCGATCGCGTAATACGCAGAGAAGAAGCGCGGATCCTGGTTCATGATCCGCTCGGCGATCTGTTCATCGGTCCATTTCGGTTCGAGCAGGCGCGGTGCAATCGCTGGCGGATGATCGCCGAACCGCACGATCAGAAAAGCATCGTCCGGATAATTGCGTTTCAGGCGCGCGACAAAGGCCTCATAATCGCGTGCGCTCATACTTTGCCGGCGGATATATTCATCCACTTCGGCATTGACGTTGAGCGGCTTCCATCGCGGCGTGAGATCGGGCCGGTAGCGTTTGTCCCAGGGAAAGTGATTGGCGGCGGTATAGACGAACAGGAATAGCGGATCCCTGCCGCGCTCCTTCTCGATCAGCTTTACGGCTTTGCCATAATAGAAGCTGTCCGGCTCGACATCGCCCGCCTTCATCTCGTGTGAGTCGATCATGCGATCGATGCCGGCGGTTTTCTGGAAGCGGCGGGCACTGAGGAAAGCGCCATAGGCCGGATAAAGCGTGAAGGTCTTGTAGCCGCAGCGCCGCAAGGCCTGCGGCAGGCCGCGCTCTACACGTCCGGCGGCGAGCCGCGTGACATGGAACATCATGCGGCCATAGGATCGCGCCGATAGGCCGGTCAGCACATTGTACTCGGTGTACCAGGTCGGTCCGCCCGCCGCTTCCGTGATCAGCGTGCGAGACTTGCCGTCAATGGATTCGAAATGACGGCCGTAATTGTCAGGCACGTTGATGCCGGGCGCCTTGCGGATATCGAAACTCGATTCGTCCAGCACCATGATGATGTGAGGTCGTCGTCCTGCTGGTGTGCAGGTGTCGTCCGCCGGCACGGCTTTCAGCTTGCTGGCGACGGCGCGATCAATCTCCAGCCATCCGCCATTGGTGAATTCGGCGAGCGATACGACAGTCGAGCGCGTGAAACTGGACACATGATTGACGCCCTGGAACGGCTCCCACGGCTGTTCGGGCACGGCATTCGACAGGCCGACAATACCGCCGAGGACCACAATGCCGGCGATCGCCGACACGAGGCGGTTGATCCGGAACCGGTCAAATTTCCAGAGCAGAACCAGCAGAACAAGGCCGGCCAACACAGAGGCACCGACCGCAAGACGCAGACCTGGCATCACCGACAACAGAAAAGCGACGCTGTCGGGATCGATCACCATGATGTCGAGAAAGGTCGCCGTCATCCAGGTGATCTTGAACTTGAATTGAGAAACAAGGATCAAAAGCTCGACCATTCCCAGCGACAGAGCCGCTGCGACCGCCGGCCGGCGCAGGATCAACAGCCAGAGACAATTCAGGAAAATCCAGGTCAGCAGTGAGAGGCTGATCGCGAAAAGGTTGGTTTCGGTCTGGGCTATGCGGGCAAGGGCGATGAGGTGGAAGGTCGCCGTCAGAATGGCAGTCGGCCAGAACCCTCCGGATGCTGCATGCAGGCCCGAAAACCGGCGGGACGAACGTAGAAAATCTGTAATCAACATAGCCGGTTAGGCCGCTTTTTCACGCCGGAACCCGGCGTCCCTCAAGTTGTCATCATTCTGTAATAAAAGCGTCACTGCAAGAGCGGTCGTTGCCGCAGGGCGGGACCCCGTTGCGGGCGCCCATGAAAATTTTCTTTGTGGCGCCGGTGGAATAGCGCCCGCGACGGGCCTACATTGAGCTTGTTCCTGGTGAGGGAACGCAGCGTTCTTCACCCAGGAGCCGTCCATGGACGCCGCAGCGCAAAGCGCTCTTCAGCCAACCATCACCCTCAAACAGGCCAAGAAGCTGGTTCAGTGCATGGCGCACGAACAGAGCTTCCTGTTATTGTCGCCGCCCGGCGTCGGCAAATCCGAGATGGTAATGCAGGCGGCGGCTGAGGCCGGTTTGCCCTGCCGCTCGCTGCTCGGCACGCAGATCGCCCCGGAAGACGTCAGCGGCGTGCCTAAAATCGTTGGTGAGCGGTCGGTGTTCTGCCCGCCCCGGATTCTTCTGCCCGAAATTGCGCAGACGTTCTGTCTGTTTCTGGATGAACTGCCGGCCTGCGCACCCGACGTGCAGAAAGCCTTTTACTCCTTACTGCTGGAGCGCCGTCTGGGTGAGCACGCCCTGCCCGCCGGCACCTGGGTCGTCGCCGCCGGCAATCGCCAGCAGGACCGTGCGCTTGTGCGGGCGATGAGTTCGGCTCTCGTCAATCGTGTCACCATCCTCAATCTGCGGGTCGATGCCGACGAATGGCAGGACTGGGCTCGCCGCAACGGCATTCGCGCTGACATCCGCAGCTACATCTCCTTCATGCCGGACGCGCTGATGCGCGATGTGCCGAACGAACCGACCCCGTTCTCGACGCCGCGGGCCTGGTCATTGTTCTCCCAATCGCTCGACATGGCGGAAAGCGCCGGCATCCTGAGCCGCGAAACACGCCGTGCCCTCGCCTTTGGCCGGTTGTCGGCGGAAGACGCGGCTGTGTTCTGCGCGCTGGCCGAGGAATCCCTTGGCGCAATGGCGCCGATCGAAAGCTATGTCGAAAAACCGGGTACCTTGCCGAAGGGCGAAACGGCACGCTGGTTCATCCTCAACTGCATCCGGCAGAGAGTGCAGGCCGGCCGATTGACGACCGTGAAGCCACACGCCGTCAATCGCTTCCTGCGCAGCCTGCCGCCGGAAAGCGCACTCACACTCTTAACCGATCTTGTCGAGCAATGGGGTGCACTCGGCGCCGACAAGGCGATGCTCGAACTGCTCAAGACGGTGACGAAATCATGAGCGTTGCCGTTGCCAATGAGGCGAACAGCGACCGCGCGACATTGAAGCGCATCGAAAACGGTCTGCGCATGGTGACGGTGCCATTGCCGCATCTTGCCGGACTCGCTGCGGCCGTGCGGACCAATCTCGACTGGCGCGTGCCAACGATGGGCATTTTTGCGTCGGGGCGGCTGTTGGTGAATCCCGGCTTTGCTGCTCGTCTGAAAGACAACGAACTCGTCTTCGTGTTGGCCCATGAATTGTTGCATCTGGCTTTGCGGACGCATGATCGCGCGCGGGGCAGCAGCCGCCTCGAGTTCAATTACGCGCACGATTACATCATCAACGACATCTTGCGGGCCGAACTGGGCTTTGCGTCGATCCCGGCTGGCGGTCTCGACATGCCCGGCGCGCGCGAACGGTCGGCAGAAGACATCGTCATCGAGATGCGGCGCAATGCCGATCTGATGCCATCGCGCACGCAAGTGTTCGAAGGTGCGCAGGCATCCATTCGCCAGATTTTTGGCGGCGGTCAACCTGGTAATGAAAGCAGACAGCCGGATGACGATGCCGGCGACGTGCTCGCGGACAAAAAAGAACGCGACATGTTTCCCGCAGACGCGCAAGATCAGGCCCAGCAAAAAGCAAAGATCGATGAGGTCACCGCACGGGGCCTATCTCTCGCAGAGGCAATGAAAGCGTTCAGAGGTCGCGGTGACAATGGCGGCACGATGAATGCCACGATCACTGCGTTGCGCGGCGAACTCCGCCCAGCGTGGCAAAGCGCCTTGCAGAAATGGATCGAGTCATCGTCGCCGGGCGAACGCACATTCACGCGGCTATCGCGGCGCGGCGCTGAATGCAGCGAGATCGTGTTGCCGGGACGCAAGCGGGAATCATGGATGCTGAATGTCGTGCTCGATACCAGTGGCTCGATGACAGACGAAATACCTTTGGCCCTTGGCGCAATCGCCGATTTTTGCGACGCGGCCGGTGTCGATCAGATCCGCATCATCCAATGCGATACGGCCGTGACGTCTGACGAGACCGTTTCTCCCGAAGAGCTGGCAGTATTTTCCGTGAGCGGATTCGGCGGCAGCGATCTTTCGCCTGCGATGGCCGCGCTTGCCGAAGACCCGCAAGTCACCGCCGCCGTGATCGTGACCGACGGAGAGATCGCGTTTCCGTCCGATCCAATGCCCTATGGCGTGCTGTGGGTTCTGCCCGTGCGCCAAGCCGGTCGTTTCAACCCGCCTTACGGGCGTGTCATTGCGATGGATGGGAGCCGGCCATGAAAGTCGTGCAGGAACTGGTTGCCTATTTCGACCGGCGCGGACAATTGTCGAAGCGGCAGGTGCGGCAATTGCTTGACAAGGGTTATCTCGCGTCCGACGCGCCGGCAAACATGCTCGAACTGGCCGGTACTGTGGGCGCGACCTATTATTTCCGTGTGCGTGGCGAATCCGAGGGCCCGCTCTGGGGTACCGATATCTACACGGGGGATTCGACACTTTCAGCCGCTGCCGTGCATGCTGGCTTGCTGAAAGTCGGACAAACGGCCGTGCTGAAAGTGACGACCGTGGCACCCCTGCCGGAATATCAAGGCTGCGTCAGAAACGGCGTGACGAGCCATGATTTCGGGCGCTATGGCAGTGCCTATCGGTTGTCGGCGATCTAACCTGAGAACGACAAAAGGCCACCTGCCCGAGCGCGCCTTCTTACCTATCCCAGCCGGTCGCCGGTGGGTGGCGTAACCATTCGACCGTCCAACTCGACGTCCACAAGGTCTTTCGCCGAGCGAATGGCATCGTCGCGATGTTCGAACTTGGCGGAGGTCGAGTAGATTTCCTTATCGTTGTGGAAAACCACGACTCGAAAGCCATCGTCGTAAACGAGGCGAAGGTTACGCCCCTTGTAATGAATGGTTTGGACGTCATCCATTCTTGCCTCGGTCCAACGTGGGCAGGTGTTCGACCCGCATCTGAAATTTTGCGCAGAAATGCAGAAATTATGTGGGTGGAGGCTCCGAATTGATTAAGCGCACCATTCTGTTCTGTTGCGTATTTTCAAAAGATCAGACGGATCGATCTTGCCGATTACCGGAGTTATGATGATTTCTATATTAGCGGCAGAGTATCGTGCGCGCCGACAAAATTTGGAGACGGTCAATGGCTGGATCAAATTCAATTGCGGAACTCGATCGGCGTATTGCCATCGTCCGAGCCAATCTGACGCAACTGATGGAGCAGGCAGCCGCTCAATCAGGGGCGGCAGACGAAGCGCTGGCGTCCGACCGGATTGCGCAGCAGACCGAGGAACTTGAGCGGCTGAAGAAGGAGCGTGATGCGCTTGCAGCCAAAATCGATTAGGTCAATGGGAGTTGATCAGCCGCCCACCCGGCGGCTTTTTGCCCACCGCTGCACACGCGCGACATGGCCGTGCGGCGAATAGCCCTCGCAAAGCTTAACGACTTCGGAATCGGACGATTTGAAATTTCGAGAGACGATCAAAGCTGTGAGAATGCGGCGCAAAAACACCAAACCTGCGGATTTTCAAAGTAAAATCAACCACTTGCGTGGCGGGAGCGACGGGACTCGAACCCGCGGCCTCCGGCGTGACAGGCCGGCGCTCTAACCAACTGAGCTACGCCCCCATGCAGGGAATGACGCGGACTTAAATCTCAGCCGGAGGCAAGTCAAGCGCGGTCCGCCTTTCCCGTTGCGTCATGCCCGCAAAAATGCTCTTGAGCCTCATATTCAATGCGTTTTCGGCCTGGGCCGAATCGTCTAAACGCCACAGTCTGTGGTTCCGTTACGGCGCCTGATGAAAAGGAGGGCCCCCCTTATGGCTGATGCAAAGCCGGCGACAGCTCCCACCATTACCCTGAAGCATCTCGCGGCTGGTTTGGCCGAGGATCATCAGTTGTCGAAGAAACAGAGCGAAGCGATGCTCGGGGACCTCGTGACCAAGATCACGGATCACCTCAAGAAAGGCGATCGGATCCGCATCGGCGGTCTCGGTATCCTGCAGGTCCGCTCGCGCGCGGCCCGTACCGGCCGCAATCCCGCGACCGGCGAAGAGATTCAGATCAAGGCATCGAAGAAGGTCGCCTTTCGTCCGGCCAAGGAATTGAAGGACGCGATCTGATCGCGCTTTGGCGCGATCAGCCCTGTTCTTGCGTAAGAAAAGCGCGCCGGCCATGACCGGCGCGTTTTTCGTTTGGATCACCTGTTCTTTTTGATAAGCGATTACAATAGGGCATGTTGTCGGCTGATATCATCAAGCAACGCGAGCGCACCCGGAAATCCCTTGGCCTGTGCGCGGGCTAGCCAGATCGCAGCTTCGCTGACGTTTGCAGGCCCTCCCCGCCCGCAGGCGAGCGCATGGCCATAAGCGAACAGATCCTCGGCCGCATCGCCTTCCGCCGCACGCCTGAGCGCAAGGCGCGCAACAGCGTGCAGGTCGGAGCGCCGATTTTTGAACAAGTGAGCCGCGAGGTCGCGGCAAAAATCGACGGGAGCGCATTCAGCTGACCGGCGATACCAGGAAACAGCGTCGTCGATTCGATTCTGCTCCAGCATGAAGCGCGCAAAATGAGCGGCGCCACGGAAGCATCCTCGCTCGGCGGCGCGGCGATACCAGCGAATGGCCGATGGAATATTGACGGGCCCGCTCCAACCAAACTCCCGGTAACGGCCGATCATGTTCATGGCCTTGGCGTTGCCTTGCCGGGCGGACCGAACCAGTAATGTCAGCGCCGTGGCAACAGCGCCGGGCGTCCCCTCGTCCCGCAGCATTAGCGTCGCGAGATTGAACTGCGCCCAGTGATGGTTTTTCGCAGCGGCACGCTGATAACACGTTCTTGCTGCATCGAGGTCGATCACCGTGCCCCAGCCGAGTTCATGGCAGCGGCCCAGCATATTGATCCCATCAATATCGCCCGCCTTGGCGGCGATGCCAAACCAGCGACACGCGGCCTGCAGATCACGTGCGACACCATGCCCGTCGAGCAGCATTTGTCCGTACACGACCTGGGCGACCTTGCTTCCCCCGACAGCTGCAGCATAGGCAATGCGTGCCGCCTCTTCCGCGCCTGCCGCGAGCCTGTCGCCGATATCCTCCGCAGAGAGCTTCAGGAGCGACGTGTAATAGACCGGCTCTGTCCTCACATCGGAAATCCGGCCATGCCTCATAGCTCAGCCCAGTGACGCAGAAGATTGTGATAGTGGCTGACCAAAGCCACTGACGCGCGTTCGTCATCACCCAGCCTACGACGAACCTCCATGATCGCCATGTCGAGATCGTAGAGCATGGTTCGCCGGCCATCGTCCCTGATCATCGATTGAGTCCAGAAGAACGACGACCAGCGACTGCCGCGAGTGATCGGTGTCACGTGATGCAAGCTGGTCGCCGGATAGAGAATCATGTCGCCGGCCGGCAGCTTGACATGATGGGACCCATACGTGTCCTCGACGACGAGTTCACCGCCATCATAGTCCGCCGGATCGGTCAAAAATAACGTCGACGAAACGTCCGCACGCATCCGCACGCCTCCAGAACCAGGCACCATGCGGATCGCCCCGTCGACATGGGCACTGAACTGCATGCCGGCGTCATAGCGATTGAATAACGGCGGCAACACCAGATGTGGAAGCGCAGCAGAACTGAAAAGAGGGCTGCGGCCTAACGCGTGAAGAATGATGCTCCCGGCTTCAATAGCGGTCGGCGATCCTTCTGGAATTTGCAGATTGTACTTTGCCTTTGCCGCTTGGTCGCCGGCTGTATCCTTCCCGTCGACCCACTCAGATGATTCCAGGATCTGGCGGCATTCGGCGACTTCCTTTGCCGAAAGGATGCCCGGGATGTGAACCATCATTGGCAGCACTCCAAAAGAATATCCCGCCGCATCGCTGCGGCGGGATCTGTTTGCTTGGCGCGAAGCATTACCAGCGGGCGCGAACGGAGAGCGATGCGTAGCGGCCGGCCGCCGGCACGGCATGTCCCCCGTAATACTGCGAATAATAAAGTTCGTTGGTCAGGTTGTAGACGTTGAGCTGCAGCGTCCAGTTCTTGTCGACCTTGTAGGCCATCATCGCGTCGAACTTCCAGAAGTCGGGCACGAATGCGGTGTTGGCCGTGTTGACGTAAGCTTCCGACTGCCAGAGGGCGCCACCGCCGACAGTCAATTGCGGTGTGATGTCGTAGGTCGTCCACAAGGTAAAGCTGTTGAGCGGCGTATTGGGCAGACGCCGACCGAGTTCGCCTAAATTTGTCGTCTCGACGATTTCGGTCTCGTTGTACGAATAACCTGCCGTCATCTGCCACTTGTCGGTGATACGACCGACGAGGCCAAACTCCACGCCCTTCGATACAGCCAAGCCATCAAGGATAAGTGGCAATGTTGAGTCGTTTGGATCGGTCGGAATTCGCAAATTCGTCTTCTCAATATTGAAGTAGGCGGCACTCAGCGTCACCCGGTTGTCGAGCACGTCAACCTTTGCGCCGACCTCCCAGACAGTGTTCTTCTCCGGTGCGAGCAACACACCATTGGTTGCGTTGGGATTCGATGACAGTGTTCCGGCCTCGGCCGACGGGTTATAGGAAACACCATAAGCACCGTAGATGCTCGAATTCGTCGTCGGATGGAACACTGCACCAAAGCGATAGCTCAACATGTTATCTGTGCGCTGACTGAAACGGTTCGCCGGGTTGGTTTGCGTTAAATCGGTGTAGCTCGTTTTGAACATGTCATACCTGATCGCGCCCAAGATATCCCAGTATCGATTGAGCTTGATCGAATCCGATGCGTACACGGCGTAGGTGTCGGCCACCGTTGTCTGGGGTTTGTTCCAGCCGAGGAATTCTCCACCAAAGCCCGTTTGTTGAGGGTTGTTTAGATCGGTACGACATTCCGGAAGCGCCGGGTTGCAGAGATTACTGGAATTACCCATGCCAATCGCGCGATGCTGCCAACGGTTTTCCTTGTCGTATTCCGTGCCCACCACGACTGTATGCTGGAGCGGACCGGTGTCGATCTTGCCTGTGATCTCACTCTGATTGACCAGCAGGTTGTTGTTGGTCTCGGTCCAGAAATGCTGCCGCCCGACCGTCATGTCGCCGACGGGATAGTTGTAGTCGGGTTGATCAAACGGCGTTGGAGCCGCAAAGGGCGTGTTGTCAGCTCGCCCCAGACTACGCGGCGCGGTTGGCCGCGACGAACGATCTACAGCGAAATAGCGCGTGGTATTCGCGAACTTCAGCTGATTGGTGATATCGTACTCGAACCGCCCGGTCAGAATATGGGTTTCCGTCGTCGTGCGATCGGCCAGCGGGCCTCCGGTCACGCCGTAAAAATTGCTGCGATTGACGGGCACCGGTCCAACCGGTTGACCGTTTCCGTAATAGCCTGGGTTGGTCAAATTACCGGTGACATTGGAACGTGCCGGTTGCGGCAAATATGGGTGTCCATAATCAGGCACGCCCTCTTCACCCTGGTAGATATAACCAAGCTTGACCCGAGCCTGTTCGTTCAGTCGGACATTCAGCGACGGCGCGACACCCCAGCGCTTGGTCCAGATATTGTCGCGATCAGGGGTATCGACATCCTGCCAGAGCGCGGCAATACGGGCATCGATGTTGGGATTGATCTGACCGCTGGCATCGATTTCAGCCCGAACGCCTTTTGGCGTGGAGCCCGTCAAAGTGCCTTCGAAATACTTGGCGCCCGTGGCCTGCTTGGAGGTCAGGTTGATGGCGCCGCCGGTCGAGCCGCGGCCGAAAGCGAAAGCCGACGGCCCTTTGAACACCTCCACAGAATCCGTGGCGAATACATCGCGCGTATACCAGCCAGGATCGCGGATGCCGTCGCGGAAGATATCGGTCCGTGCGCTGAAGCCGCGGATAAGCGGCGCATCGCCCTGCGTGCCACCTTCGCCGGCGGAGAATGTAATGCCGGGGACGTTGCGCAACGCATCTTCCATCGTGCGTGCGCCCTGATCGCGGATGACTTCCTGTGTCACCACGTTGATCGTCTGTGGCGTATCGCGCAACGGAGTAGGAATGCGCGAAACACCTGTGGACGTCGCGCGATAACCAGTATCTTCGGCCTGCCCCCCCTGTCCCGAAACGTCGATGGTCGGAAGTGCCTCCTGAGCCGCTGTACCGCCTGCCATGGCGACAGAAGCAAGACCGATCGCAGCATGCACCAACGGTTTGCGCGCGCTTGAGCGAACGCCGATACGGCCGCCTGATTTTTGCTCGATTAAATCGTCACAAGTCTCACGCAGACGCACGTCACCCGTTGCACCAATCACCATTTCAGCCCCCGAAGTCCCATTCCTTAGAACAAGTAAAAACTTGTTGTGTTTCAGTGCCTTAGCTACTCGAATACTTGCGCGATGAGCAATTACGTCACCGCATGGCTGCCAATTCACGAATTGGAATGAGTCCGGGCTAAGCTTTGGACAATTTCCAAAGTATGGCGGTTGATTTATCTGTGTGGTTTGCGATTGAAAGCGATCACGACTCTTCTTGCGGCGATGGCCTGTCGCCGCCTCACATCAAGCGCGCGTTTCGAAGCAGCATCGCGCGAAGGATCGAACCATGATCTCGCTTTCAAAATCGCTCGCTGCGATATCCGGCCTATTCTCCACGCTGACGTTATCGGTTTTCGTGTCCACGCAGACGGCATTTGCGCAAACAGCAACCGAGCAAGCGCCAAGCACTGCGCCGGCAGAATCCGCCGCACCCGCGGCGTCAGCAGACTCCGCAGCGCCGGCAGCCACCCCCTCCGATGTGGTTCCATCATCCGGCGTGCTGCCGGATCCTGCTTCATCGACAGCCATGCCCGACGTCGCGCAGCAAGCGGGCTCGATCCCCGCAAGCATGCTGCCGCACGATCTGACGCCGTGGGGCATGTTCATGCAGGCGGACATCGTCGTGAAGGCGGTGATGGTTGGACTTGCTTTTGCGTCACTCGTCACATGGACGGTTTGGCTCGCAAAGAGCTTCGAAATTCGATTTGAAAAGAGCCGCGCCCGGAAGAAAAATCGTTGGCTTGAAACAGCCAAATCATTGGACGAAGCAGAGCGTGCATTCGCCAAGGAGAAGGACCCGGTTGCGCGTCTCGTGCGCGCCGCCGCGCATGAAGTCGAGCTCTCCCAGGCGCTCCCCGCGGAAGGCGTGAAAGAGCGTATCATTCTGCAATTGGAGCGGGTCGAAGCGAGCGCCAGCCGCCGCATCAGCAACGGCATGGGTATCCTGGCAACCATCGGCGCGACGTCACCGTTCGTCGGTCTGTTCGGCACCGTGTGGGGTATCATGAACAGCTTCATCGGAATTTCGAAGGCGCATACGACGAGTCTTGCTGTCGTGGCCCCTGGCATCGCCGAAGCGCTGCTTGCAACGGCCATCGGTCTTGTGGCCGCGATACCGGCCGTCGTCATCTACAACATGTTTACGCGTTCGATCGGTGGGTACCGTCTTATTCTCGGCAACGCATCAGCCAATGTTCTGCGGCTGGCCTCGCGCGATCTCGATCGTGGCGACATGAAGTTGCAGCATACCGCGCGGCAAGCAGCGGAGTGAGATCATGGCTGTCCACTTCGGCAAAGACGATGAGGATGTCGAGAACCATGACATCAATGTCACCCCATTCATCGACGTCATTCTGGTTCTGCTGATCATCTTCATGGTCGCGGCGCCGCTTGCGACGGTGGATATTCCCGTCGATCTGCCGACTTCAACCGCCCAGCAAACGCGCAGGCCCGACAAGCCCGTGTTTGTGACCGTAAAAGCCGACATGCAGGTTGCAATTGGCGAGGACATGGTGTCACGCGACGGCTTTGCCTCTAAATTGGACATCGCAACAAACCATAACAAGGACGAGCGGATCTTCGTGCGGGCCGATCGTGCCGTCAGCTATGGCGACGTGATGGAAGTGATGAATAGCCTTCGTTCGGCCGGATATCTCAAGCTTGGTCTCGTCGGCCTCGAAGCCCGAGAAGAGAAAAAATGAGCGTGACGGCCTGGACCGGCATCGTGGACCACGATGAGGATTGGCATCTTCGCCGCTGGATCGCAGCCGGCGCTATCGTTGTGGCGGCCCATGCCGGCCTTGTCGCCGCCTATCTGTATGTGGTGCCGCAGGACGAACTGGCCGGTGCCACAACGCCGCCGATCCTGGTCGATTTCGCGCCGGAAGCGGCCGCTCCTGAATCCGAAGACGAACTCCCGCCCGGCGAAGACGCGAGAGAATCCGAGGAGCAACCGGTTCCGGAAGTCAAACAGCAGGTCGAAGAGGAGCCGGTCATTGAGGTTCCACAGACGGAAACGCCCGAGCCGGAGATCGTAATCCCGCCGAAGAAAGAAGAAGTTGTCGAGAAACAGGAAGAGCCGACGCCCCCACAGCCGAAACCGGTCGAGAAGAAGCCGGTTGAACGAAGTGAGAAGTCAGTCAAAAAACAACAAGCGGCTCCCAAGACGCAACGGCGATCCCGCAAGATTGTCGCTCCCAATTCCGGAAATGCCGGCTCGGTTAACGCCTTGCCGTCCTACAAGAGCATGATCAGCGCGCATATCAACCGCTTCAAGCGCCCTGCTTCTGGTTCAGGAACGGCTGTCGTCAGTTTTGTTGTCGATCGCAGTGGCCGCGTGGTCTCCCGCAGCCTCGCGCGATCGTCCGGCAATTCGGCGGTGGATGCCGAAGCGATGGCCACCATCGCACGTGCAGCGCCCATGCCGGCTTTCCCCGCTGCGGTGACGCAGTCACGCCTCGCCTTCATGCAGGCCATTCGCTTCAATTGATACGCGAGGCCACGACTATCGGCGGGATGCATTCAACAATTGCTTGATCGCTTAGGATCAAGCCTTCCCGTTTCCGAAAATTCCGCCAAGCCATTTCGGCTCCAGATTCCGATCGTTGTCGGGGGCCGGAGCCGGCTCGTTGAACTCATGCTGCGCTGGCGGTGCTTTCAGGTCATGAATTCGATTCTTGATATCCGTGAACTCGGACGCAATCGAGCGCTGCAGGGCGGCTTATGCCGCCCTGCCTTCCTGCACCGCGTGATCGGCATGTGTTGTCGCTGCCAAACCGGCTTGCGTATCAACCGGTGCGGTTTTCGCATCGCTTGTGGCGGGCGGCAGCGATTGAACCAGCATATTGGCAAGGTTGTAGGCGAGCGTTGCGACCGGCGGTGATGCCGTTTCTTCGGCAGAGTGATCCGAAGCTGGCGGGCTGGCGTCTGCCGTTGCCGGAACATGCTGCGGCCCAGACACGACATCCTCAGACATGTCGTCGCGCGCGATTGGGAACGGAGCATCCAGCAGTTCAGAAACGTCCTCAGGCGGAACAGCCGACGGCTCTGTATTGCGACTCACAGGATTAATGGTGACGCCTTGAGGCTCTGAAACCACGTGTCCGCTATCGACAAGCTCCACAATCTCTTCCGCCACTGCCAACTCATCAGCGCGCGCGTCTGCAGCAACGATTTGTATATCGGAAGACGTTACGGGATCTGGCTCCGCCACAACCTGTTCGGTGCCGGGTGATGGCATGTCGACATTTGAGTTTTCATCGAGAAAAGCCAGCACATCGGCCAGTTGGGGGACGATATTGTCGATGGCACAGAGCGCGCGATATTCCCTGGTCTCCTGCAATTGCCGCTCGATCTCTTCCCGGACGTCGCGAAGCGGCGTCACCAGATCCTGAAATTCGGCGATATCCGCCATCGTTTGTTCAATGCTTCGCAGGGCGCGATAGCGGCTGATTCCCACTAAGTGATGGACAACATCGCCCCTGATAACGCTGAGCGACGTAACGAGGTCTGGACGAACGCCAATTGTCATTTGATCCCTCCACAACTGTTGCGTGTTAAAACCTTAACACCATATATTTAAAGTTGCAAATATGAGATGCATGGCCCCTACGTTGCAGGCGTGCCATTCCCTTCGGACGGAAGGCCGCTCAAAAGCGCCGTTCAGATTTTGAGGTGAAACGGAAATGGTGGGCGGTGACGGGATCGAACCGCCGACCCTCTCGGTGTAAACGAGATGCTCTGCCAGCTGAGCTAACCGCCCTGGCAGCTATCGTCCGGCGGCTCGCCGGCGCAGCGCAGCGGCTGAATACGCTGCATGATCAGAAAAATCAAACGGCGGCGCTTTGGGCGCCGCCGTTTGTAGCTCAAATCCTGCTAACCGAAGTTAGTGAGCTCGGAGGGCCGCAGCTTCGTCTTCGGAGACCTTGTCGGCCGGCTTGGTCACGGGCTCTTCCCACTGGATGGGTTCGGGCTTGCGCACCAGGGCGCGGGCCAGAACTTCGTCCATACGGGACACCGGAACGATCTCGAGTCCGCTCTTCACGTTCTGCGAGATATCCGCGAGGTCCTTAGCGTTTTCCTCCGGGATCAGCACCGTCTTGATGCCGCCACGCAAGGCGGCCAACAGCTTCTCCTTGAGGCCGCCGATCGGCAGTACACGACCGCGCAGCGTGATCTCGCCGGTCATGGCGACATCCTTGCGAACCGGGATACCGGTCATCACCGAAACGATCGCCGTGACCATTGCGACGCCCGCTGAGGGGCCATCCTTGGGCGTCGCACCTTCCGGCACGTGCACGTGGATGTCACGCCTGTCGAACAGCGGCGGCTCGATGCCGAAGGCAATGGACCGCGACCGCACGTAGGACGCGGCAGCCGAGATCGATTCCTTCATCACATCGCGCAGGTTGCCGGTGACGGTCATCTTGCCCTTGCCGGGCATCATCGCGCCTTCGATGGTCAAGAGCTCGCCGCCGACGTCGGTCCAGGCCAAGCCGGTGACGACACCGATCTGGTCCACGTCCTCGACTTCGCCATAGCGATACTTCGGCACGCCGAGATATTCGTCCAGCTCCTTGGCGGTGACGGCGACCGACTTCTTCTTCGAAAGAGTCAGTTCCTTCACAGCCTTGCGGATCAGGGTCGAAATCTCGCGTTCGAGATTACGCACGCCGGCTTCCCGCGTGTAGCGGCGGATGACGGTAAGCAAAGCTTCATCGTCGATCGTCCACTCCTTGGCGGTCAGACCATGCTTGGCAATCGCGGCCGGGATCAAGTGCTTGCGCGAGATCTCGAGCTTCTCTTCCTCCGTGTAGCCGGCAATACGGATCAGCTCCATGCGGTCCATCAGAGGCGCAGGGATATTCAGCGTATTGGCCGTCGTCACGAACATCACACCCGAGAGATCGTAATCGACCTCGAGGTAATGGTCGTTGAAGGTCGTGTTCTGCTCAGGATCCAGCACCTCGAGCAAAGCCGATGACGGATCGCCGCGGAAATCGGCGCCCATCTTGTCGATCTCGTCCAAGAGGAACAGCGGATTTGACGACTTGGCCTTGCGCATCGACTGAATGATCTTGCCAGGCATCGAGCCGATATACGTGCGACGGTGACCGCGGATCTCCGCTTCGTCGCGCACGCCACCGAGCGAGACGCGCACGAATTCGCGACCCGTCGCTTTCGCGATCGACTTGCCGAGCGAGGTCTTGCCGACACCGGGAGGCCCGACGAGGCACAGGATCGGACCGGTCAGCTTGTTGGCCCGCTGCTGCACGGCAAGATACTCGACGATGCGATCCTTGACCTTCTCCAGGCCATAGTGATCGGCATCGAGGATCTCCTGCGCGGCCTTGAGGTCCTTCTTGACCTTGGTCTTCTTCTGCCACGGGATCGACAGCATCCAGTCGAGATAGTTGCGCACGACCGTTGCTTCGGCTGACATCGGAGACATCTGCCGCAGCTTCTTCAATTCGTGCTGTGCCTTCTCTCGGGCTTCCTTCGAGAGCTTGGTCTTCTTGATCTTGTCTTCGAGTTCGGCGAGTTCGTCCTTGCCGTCCTCGTCGCCCAGCTCCTTCTGGATCGCCTTCATCTGCTCGTTCAGATAATACTCGCGCTGCGTCTTCTCCATTTGACGCTTCACGCGCGTACGAATCCGCTTCTCGACCTGCAGCACGGAGATTTCGCTCTCCATCAGGCCCAGAACCTTTTCGAGCCGCTCAGGCACGCTCATGATTTCGAGGACCGTCTGCTTGTCGGCGATCTTCACCTGCAGATGCGACGCGATTGTATCGGCGAGCTTGGCGTGATCCTCGATCTGCTGAACGACGCCAACCACTTCCGGCGACACCTTTTTGTTCAGCTTCACGTAATTCTCAAACTCGGTGACGACCGAGCGCGCCATCGCTTCGGCTTCCACGCGCTCGCCGAGGTTGTCATCGAGCACGACCGCGTCCGCCTCGAAATATTCGCTGCGGTCGGTGTATTTGAGAACCTTCGCACGCTGTGCGCCTTCGACCAGGACCTTCACGGTGCCGTCGGGCAGCTTCAGCAATTGCAGCACGCTTGCGAGCGTCCCGATCTCGTAAATCGAGTCGGTTGCCGGCTCGTCATCGGATGCATTCTTCTGCGTCGCCAGAAGAATAAACGTGTCGGAGCGCATGACCTCTTCCAGCGCCTTGATCGACTTTTCACGGCCGACGAAGAGCGGAACGATCATGTGCGGAAATACGACGATATCACGCAGAGGCAGCACGGGATAAGCCCGTGTCTCTCCGGCGATCAGGGGTGGGCGCGGCTTGTTGTTGGATGTCGTCATGGCCCGTCATTCCTTGTTCTTGTGCCCCTCCAAACGGCCCGCCATGGCGCAACCATCCAGAGTGCCGAGGAGCCGGGAGGGTAGCATGGCCGTCAAGGCACGTTGGCCATACACGAGGGTGGGTACGAACCCCGCCCGGAATGAAAGTCTGAACTCTTCGTACGCTATCCGTTCGCCTCCATTAGGTGGCGCTGCGGTGCGGGAGTGTCAAGTGAAGCGGCTGTTCCGGCTCCGTCCACCGGACTTTGCAAGAAAGACGCCAGCTTGTCGCAATCGTGCGGCAAGCCTAAGCGATTCTGAAAGGGATATCGCAACAGCGAGGCTGGAACAATCAGGCCGTCGCTGGCGTATCCACCGCTCGATCGGAGCGGTCAGCGTAGATGTAGAGTGGGCGCGCTGTGCCCTCCACCACTTCGCGGGAAATGACGACCTCTTCCACACCTTCGAGGCTGGGTAGATCGAACATGGTATCCAGCAGGATACCTTCCATGATCGACCGCAGGCCGCGTGCCCCGGTTTTTCGCTCGATCGCCTTGCGGGAGATGGCGCCCAGCGCCTCCTCCGCGAAGGTCAGATCGATGTTCTCCATCTCGAACAGACGCTGGTATTGTTTCACCAGCGCATTCTTCGGCTCGACCAGGATCTTCTTCAATGACGCTTCGTCGAGATCTTCCAGCGTCGCCACAACCGGCAGGCGGCCGACGAACTCGGGGATAAGACCGTATTTCAGCAAGTCTTCCGGCTCGACCTCGCGGAAGATCTCACCGGCCCGGCGGTCTTCCGGAGCGCGCACGGTCGCACCGAAGCCGATCGAGGTCGAACGGCCGCGCGCCGAGATGATCTTGTCGAGGCCGGCAAAGGCGCCGCCGCACACGAACAGGATGTTGGTGGTGTCGACCTGCAGGAATTCCTGCTGCGGATGCTTGCGACCGCCCTGCGGCGGCACCGATGCCACGGTGCCTTCCATGATCTTGAGCAAGGCCTGCTGCACGCCCTCACCCGACACATCGCGCGTGATGGAAGGATTGTCGGACTTGCGCGAGATCTTGTCGATTTCGTCGATATAGACGATGCCGCGCTGCGCGCGCTCGACATTGTAGTCGGCCGCTTGCAACAGCTTCAGGATGATGTTCTCGACATCCTCGCCGACATAACCGGCTTCGGTCAGCGTCGTCGCATCGGCCATTGTGAACGGCACATCCAGGATGCGCGCCAGCGTCTGCGCCAGCAGTGTCTTGCCCGAACCAGTCGGGCCGATCAGCAGGATGTTCGATTTCGCCAGCTCAACATCGTTGTGCTTGGTCTGATGGTTCAGCCGCTTGTAGTGATTATGGACTGCGACCGAGAGCACCTTTTTCGCGTGATCCTGGCCGATCACGTAATCGTCCAAAACCTTGCGGATTTCTTTTGGCGTCGGGATGCCGTCCCGCGATTTCACCAGCGAGGATTTGTTCTCTTCACGGATGATATCCATGCAGAGTTCAACGCACTCGTCGCAGATGAAAACGGTCGGTCCCGCGATCAACTTGCGGACTTCGTGCTGGCTCTTCCCGCAGAACGAACAGTAAAGCGTGTTCTTGGAATCGCTGCCGCCGACCTTGCTCATTCCAATCTCCGTATCATCCGCGTGAACGACCGACCGGGCGCCCACATTTCCTAACACCTGTCAGGCGGCCAAAGCGTGGCACCCTGGGCACAGTCCGCCCCAAACTTCCTCCCCGGCCTGAACCTCTGTGACAGTCTAGCGAAGCATGCTAGCGACACGATAATCAAGAATTCATTAACGATAATGAGCCCTTGAACCGGTTCCGAGGCCAAATGATGGGCCTCTTCGGTCCGATTCGGGAAGCCGCGATCCGCCTCCCGAACCCATTGTCGTGTTGAAACTGTCCCAAAAGCCAGCCTTAGCTTGAAAGCTAGGACTGCTGTCTCAAATATTCGCTTAATCGGGTCATTCAACCCTGAACGATCAACCCTGGAAAATCAGCGGCTCAGCTTTTAGGAGCCGGGGCAGCCAGCGGGTCCTCGATGCGCTTGTCGATGACCTTGTCGACCAGACCGAAGTCCTTGGAGGCCTCGGCCGTCAGGAAGTAATCGCGCTCCAGCGCATCCTCGATCTTCTTCAGCGGCTGGCCGGTATGCTTCATATAGATCTCGTTCAGCCGCTTCTTGAGATTCAGAATCTCCTGAGCGTGCAGCATGATGTCGGTCGCCTGGCCCTGGAAGCCGCCGGACGGCTGGTGAACCATGATGCGTGCATTCGGCAGAGCGAAGCGCAGGTCCTTCTCACCTGCCGCCAGCAACAGCGAACCCATCGATGCCGCCTGCCCGATGCAAAGCGTCGAGACAGCCGGGCGGATGAATTGCATCGTATCGTAGATCGCCATGCCCGATGTCACTACGCCGCCGGGCGAGTTGATGTACATCGAGATTTCCTTCTTCGGATTCTCGGCTTCGAGGAACAGCAATTGCGCGACGATCACCGTCGCCATCCCGTCTTCAACCGGACCGGTCACGAAGATGATGCGTTCCTTCAGCAGCCGCGAATAAATGTCGTACGAGCGCTCACCACGGTTGGTCTGCTCGACCACCATGGGCACGAGATAGTTCATGTAAGTGTTGACTGGATCTCTCATCTTCATCTCCAGCGCCGCGAATCGCGGCGCATCTTCCGATCACGTTCGCCCAACAGGTAGGGCACGTCCCCACTTAATCAATCGTAACTCAAGCAGCCGCTTCTTCGTCGTTGCGGTACAATTCCTCGCGCGACACTGTCTTGTCGCTCACCTTGGCAAGAGCGAGGATAAAGTCCGTCACCTTGTTCTCGATCAGCGGCGCACGAATGCTGGCGACTGCTTCCGGGTTATTGCGGAACATGTCCCAAAGTTCTTTCTCGCGCCCCGGATATTGCCGCACATGCTCCACGATGGCGCGTGTCGTCTCTTCGTCCGTCACGTTGATGTTGTTCCTGCGGGCGATTTCGTCAAGGAGCAGTCCGAGACGAACGCGACGGTCGGCAATGCGCTGATATTCGGCGCGCTCCTTCTCTTCGGTCGTGTTCTCGTCTTCGAAGGTCCTGCCCTGCTGCTTCAGCTCTTCGGTCGCCGTTGTCCACAGATTGTTGAATTCCTGCTCGACCAAAGCCGGCGGCAGCGGGAATTTGTGACGCTCGTCGAGCGCGTCGAACAACACCCGCTTCACGCGCTGCTTCGACACGGAATCGTGCTCGCGCTGAATCCGTTCGCGCACGGCATCCTTCAGCTTGTCGAGCGACTCCATCCCTAAGGATTTGGCGAATTCGTCGTCGATCTTGACCTCACTCGGCGCCTCGAGCGTCTTTGCAGTGACGTCGAACTCTGCCGCCTTTCCGGCCAATTGAGCGGCTGGATAGTTTTCGGGGAACGTCACGTTGATCTTGCGATTCTCGCCAACCGTGATGCCGACGAGCTGATCTTCGAAGCCTGGGATGAAGGTATTCGATCCGATATTCACGGCAACATCGTCGGCCGAACCGCCGTCGAACGGCACGCCATCGATTGATCCCACGAACGAGATCGTAACGCGATCATCCTTCTCGGCCTTCGCACCCTCAGCCTTCGCGGCAAACGGACGATTCTGATCTGCGATTCGCTTCAGGCCTTCGTCGACTTCCTCGTCGTTCACTGCGGTGACGAGGCGCGTAACATCGATTGACTTGAAATCCGTCAATTCGATCGGCGCGAGAATTTCCATCTCGACCGTGTAGGCGAGATCGGATTTGCCGTTGATGACGTCCTCGACCGCCTTCTCGTCTTCGGGCAGGTTCACCTTCGGCTGCATCGCCAGACGGAAATTGTTGTCGGCAACAATCTTCGAATTCACATCGCGCATCGCTGCGTCGATCGCCTCCGCCATTGCGGAGCGGCCGTACATGCGGCGCAGATGTGCCGTCGGCACTTTGCCCGGACGAAAGCCGTTGATACGGACCTTGTCCTTCATCGCATCCAGGCGCTCACTGACCTTGCTATCGAGCTCGCCGGCGGGAATCACCACGCTGAATTCGCGGCGCAAGCCGTCGGACAATGTTTCGGTCACTTGCATGGTAATCGCCTTCGTTCCTCGTTGCCGCAGGAGCGGCATATGTTGTTGAATTCGGCCGTTCCCAGCTTTGGTGCGGGCGGAGGGACTTGAACCCCCACGACTTGCGTCACTGGAACCTAAATCCAGCGCGTCTACCAATTCCGCCACGCCCGCGCGCAGGGCATCGCGCGGCACTGCAGGTCATGTTTGGGCCGAGCGGCGCGGCTTATAACATGTGCGTCGAAACAAGCACTAGAAAAATGGGTGGTCATGCCCGCCCTCGCAATGTTGATCCAGGAGCGGCGATGAAAGTCCCCTTTTTTCAGAAATCTCTCACCCGCCGTGCGTTCGTGTCCGCCGCCAGTCTATCGGCCACGGTGACGATCCTCGGCGGATCACGCGCCGTGAGTCAGGCCATGGCCCAAGCCGAGGCTATCGCCGAATTGCGGGCGAAAGCAGGATCAGTCAGACTCCGTGGACCGCAGCAGCCTGCGACCAATATCATGGGCTATGGTGGCACTGTCCCGGGGCCGACGGTACGCCTCAGACGCGGCCAGGAGTTCACGGCGCGGCTGATCAACGATGGAGCTGAACCGACCACGATCCATTGGCACGGCCTGCGCGTGCCGAATGCCATGGATGGGACGCCCTATCTGACCCAACTGCCCGTCGCACCCGTTCAATCCTTCGACTATCGCTTCGTCGCGAAGGATGCCGGAACCTTCTGGTATCATGCGGCGCTGGCAGGCCAGCTTGCGCGCGGCTTGTACGGGCCGGTGATCGTCGATGAGAGCGAACCGGTCGATGTCGACCATGACGTGCTGCTGGTGCTCGACGACTGGAATCTTGATGACAATGGATCGTTGCGTGATATCGGCGGTTCTGCAGCCTCAGGACAGCACTTCCTCTTCACCGCCAATGGTCTGCGTGACCTTGCCATTCCGGCGCGGCGAGGTGAGCGAATACGCCTTCGTCTGATCAACGCTACCGTGAACCGTCTCCTCCCGGTCAGTTTGTCGAACCAGACGGCCTGGGTGGTGGCAATCGACGGCCAGCCGGCCGAGCCCTTCATCGCGCGCGACAGCCAGGTCGTGATTGCACCAGGCAATCGGATCGACCTGTTTGTTGATATCGCTGAGGACGTAGGCGACACCGTGCCGATCGTGATCGACAGCGGCGGCGGACAAAGCGTTCAGATTGCACGGTTCGCGATCGAGGGCGGCGCCTCTCGCAATGGATCACGCGGCGCCCCTAAGTCCTTGCCACAGAACCCGCTTCCCTCGCGCATCGATCTTCGAAATGCACTTCGCGTCCAGCTTGCGCTCGGTGCGGCTCCGCTGCCAGCGAAGCCCTCCGTGGAGAGGAAAAAAATCTCAAACCCAAAGACGAACAACCAAGGAACCAACGTTTCCTGGATGCCGATGGATCAGCTCTCCAGCTCTCTTGGAGCACCTCTATTTTCGGTCAGGAAAGATCAACCCGTGGTACTGACCTTCGCCAATCCAGGTGACCAAGCCTACGTGATCCACGTGCACGGGCACACGTTCCGATTGCTCGATAATCTGGACGACGGCTGGAAACCGTTCTGGCTCGACACACTTTTGGTGGGTCCGCAGCAGACGGCGCGGATCGCGTTCGTCGCCGACCTCACCGGTAAATGGGCTATCGAACGCCGGTCCTTATCGGAACCATCCCGTGAATCACTGACCTGGTTCGAGGTATCCTAGCTGAGAACCGCCCCGAGTTCCGCATACAGCCGCCGGTAGACCGGCCGGAGTGCCTCGGGAAGGTCTTCTGCAATCAAGCCCGGCCCCACCTCGCTGGCGGCCTCGCCGTGCAGCCAGACACCGGCGGCAGTTGCCTCGAAGGCCGGCATCCCCTGTGCACAGAGACCAGCGATGATACCGGCCAGAACATCACCCGCGCCGGCGGTAGCAAGGTACGGTGGCGCGTTTTCGCTGATCACGCCTCTTCCATCAGGCGAAAAAATAATGCTGTCAGCGCCTTTTAAGAGGATGACAGAACCTGTTTCATGTGAAGCAGCCTGAGTCGCCTCAAGTTTTTGTTTAACTGAAGGAATCTTCGACATTCTACTGAATATTCTAGAAAATTCCCCCTCATGCGGCGTAAGAATCGCTGTGGATTCCGGGTGATTCTTCAGCTCTGTAAAGAGTTCATTCGGCTTTTCCCCAAAGCTGGTCAGCGCGTCAGCATCTAGTATCATGGTGCGGTCCTGGCGGACGGCAGCCATAACCGTGGCCCGCATTTGCGGTCCTATGCCACCTCCAGGGCCGAGGATAACGGTATTGATCCGCCGATCTGACAGCAGCGATAAGAGCCCTTCCGCGCCTTCCGCCTCCCGCACCATGACCGCCAGATTGCTGGCCGCATTGACCGCCAAGGCGTCTCTCGGGCTTGCGATTGTGACCAGCCCTGCCCCGGCCCGCAATGCGCCGCGCGCGGACAGCCGGGCTGCACCGGTACTGCTCAGGCCGCCGGAGACGACCAGCGTATGCCCGCGCGAATATTTGTGACCTTCCACCCGAGGCACCGGGAAAAGATGAGCCCACCGGCTCGGCTGGTTTAGTGCTAACCGCGGTCGGATGTCCTGCAGAACCGATGACGGAATGCCGATATCGGCAATGGTCGTCATGCCGCAAAAAATCCGCCCGGGTAGAAGCACATGGCCTGGCTTCTTACGAAAAAAGGTCACCGTTTCGGCGGCCCGGATCGCTGTGCCCTGAACCGCTCCGGTATCGCCGTTGATGCCGCTCGGCAGGTCGACCGCGACGACATGGGCACCGGAATTATTGATCGCGCTAACCGCTACGGCGGCCTCCCCGTCCACATTGCGTGTGAGGCCGGCACCGAACAGCGCATCGACGACGATAGCTCCAGGCGGTATTTCGGCGATCATGGGGCCGACTGGCCCGCTGTAGCGTTTGGCTGCTGTGGCTGCGCCCCCCCGCAACTTGCTGATGTCGCCCAGCAACCTGAGATCGACTGAATAGCCGCGCTCGCCCAGCAATCGTGCTGCGACGAAGCCGTCGCCGCCGTTATTGCCGGGCCCGGCAATAACGATAACCGGTCTGATCGTGCCAAAATTCGCGCCGACCGCGTCTGCAACGGCGCGGCCGGCATTCTCCATCAGCTCGATCGACGGAGTGCCGCGCAAGACTGCCAGCCGATCGGCCTCGGCCATTTCTTTTGTGGTCAGGAGTTCGTGCATGACCTTCAGCTATGGCAGCACCTCGTTTGCGGACAATGAACAATCCTAAACTGAACAAGAAATGCGCAGATTGCACAATTTATAATCTGAGATGACTCTGGCACTCGCCGCTTAATTAAGCGAAATCGGGCAAACGGCTGCTGCGGAACTGCTTTTTGTTTTCATACGGATTGGCATAAGACCTGCTAACGAAGGGCGGGCTCCGCCGATCAGATTCTGACCGGCGGACCGGGAGAGGATTCGCATGAAAAAGATCGAGGCGATCATCAAGCCGTTCAAACTCGATGAGGTGAAGGAGGCGCTTCAGGAAGTCGGACTCCAGGGCATCACCGTCACCGAAGCCAAGGGTTTCGGCCGCCAAAAGGGCCATACCGAGCTTTATCGTGGTGCCGAATACGTTGTGGATTTTCTTCCGAAAGTGAAGATCGAAATCGTTCTCGGCGACGATATGGTCGAGAAAGCTGTCGACGCCATCCGCCGTGCCGCGCAAACCGGCCGGATCGGCGACGGTAAGATTTTCGTCTCGACCATCGAAGAAGCCATCCGGATCAGGACCGGGGAATCCGGATTGGACGCGATCTGATATCGCTATCGTTTTCACGACCCGTACAAATAAGGGGAACGCGTTTATGACGACCGCTAAAGACGTAATGAAGATGATCAAGGAAAACGACGTGAAGTACGTCGATTTCCGGTTCACAGATCCGCGCGGCAAATGGCAGCACGTAACCTTCGATATTACGATGATCGAAGAGGACACCTTTGCGGAAGGCGTCATGTTCGATGGATCATCGATCGCCGGCTGGAAGGCGATCAACGAATCCGACATGTGCCTGATGCCGGATCCGGCAACGGCCTGCATCGATCCCTTCTTCGCGGAAACGACTCTCGTCCTCGTCTGCGACGTGCTCGAGCCGACAACCGGCGAGCCGTATAATCGCGATCCGCGCGGCATCGCCAAGAAGGCCGAGGCCATGGTGAAGTCGATGGGCCTCGGCGACACGGTCTATTTCGGACCGGAAGCCGAGTTCTTCGTGTTCGATGACGTCAAATTCCGCGCCGACCCCTACAATACTGGATTCAAACTCGACTCGATTGAATTGCCGACCAATTCGGACGCCGATTATGAGGCCGGCAATCTCGGCCATCGCATTGGTACCAAGAAAGGCTACTTCCCGGTTCCGCCGCAGGACTCCGCACAGGACATGCGCGGCGAGATGCTCGCTTCGATGGCAAAGATGGGTGCCAAGATTGAAAAGCATCACCACGAAGTGGCATCGGCCCAGCACGAGCTCGGCCTCAAATTCTCGCCGATGACCTACATGGCCGATCAGTTGCAGATCTATAAGTACTGCATCCATCAGGTCGCCAACATCTACGGCAAGACCGCGACCTTCATGCCGAAGCCGGTCTATGGCGACAACGGTTCGGGCATGCATTGTCACCAGTCGATCTGGAAAGACGGCAAGCCTGTCTTCGCCGGCAACAAGTATTCCGATCTATCGGAAACCTGCCTGCAATACATCGCTGGCGTCATCAAACATGCGAAGGCGATCAACGCTTTCACTAACCCGACGACGAACTCCTACAAGCGTCTGGTGCCGGGTTACGAAGCGCCGGTACTGCTCGCCTATTCGGCGCGTAACCGATCGGCCTCGTGCCGCATCCCCTACACGACCAACCCGAAGGCAAAGCGCGTCGAGGTTCGCTTCCCCGACCCGCTCGCCAATCCGTATCTCGGCTTCGCTGCGCTGCTGATGGCGGGTCTCGATGGCATCAAGAACAAGATGGACCCCGGTCCGGCGATGGACAAGGACCTCTACGATCTGCCTCCGGCGGAGTTGAAGGAAATCCCGACGGTGTGCGGCTCGCTGCGGGAAGCACTCGAATGCCTTGACAAGGATCGCGCGTTCCTGAAGGCCGGCGGCGTGTTCGATGACGACTTCATCGACGCCTATATCGAACTGAAGATGACGGAAGTCATCCGCTTCGAACACACACCGCATCCGGTGGAATTCGAGATGTACTATTCCGCATAAGACGTGTTCCTCGCAGGCATCGCGCAAGCGATGCGAACTATCAGGGCGCCCCGCAAGGGCGCCCTTTTGTTTGCTATCTTATGCCGTGCCGTAAGAGCCTTTCGACTAATCGACCACGGCTCCGCTCTTGCGGATCGGATCAGTCCATTTAGTGATCTCGTCCTTGACGAATTGGCGCAGATAATCCGGACTTGTTCTGTCAGACGACACGATGGTCGCGCCGAGCGTCTGCAATTGCCGGCGGATGTCTGGATCGGCCATGCTCTGCAAAGCCGCATCGTGCATTTTCGTCACGATCGTTGCAGGCGTGTCCTTCGGAAACAGCAGCGCCGTCCAGGTGTAGGCCTGGATATCCTTGAAGCCCTTCTCGTAGGCCGTCGGCAGATCGGGAAGCACCGGCGAGCGATCGCGCGACAGGGTTGCCAGCGCCTTCACCGTACCGCCCTTGATCTGCGGCAGTGCCGTCACGACGATCTCGCACAGAAAGTCGATGCGCCCGGCCTGCAGATCCTGCATCGCCGGGCCGGTGCCCTTGTAAGGCACATGCTGGATGTTAGTGCCGATGGCTTGGGTCAGCAGGATGCAGCCGAGATGGGTCGCAGAACCGGCGCCGGCCGAGCCGTAATTCATCTTGCCCTGGTTGGCTTTGGCATAGGCGATGAATTCCTCCAGCGAGTTTACCGGCAGGTCCTTGCGCACGATCAGAACGAGCGGGATTTCGGCGATCAGATTGACCGGGGTGAAATCCGTCGCCGCATTGTAGAGCGGATTTTTGTACAGCAGTTGCGAATGTGCATGCGTCGCGATCGTCCCGAGGATGGCGGTGTAACCATCGGGCGCTGCCTTAGCGACGCGCTGGCCTCCCATCATGCCGCCAGCGCCCGGCACATTCTCGATCACGACCGGCTGCCCGAGCGCTTTCCCCATCCGCTCGGCCATGACCCGGCCAAAGACATCGATCGGACCGCCAGCCGCAGCCGACACCACCATCGTGACCGGACGGGACGGCCAGTCCTGCGCCTGCGCGCCGGCAGCGAATGCGATGGACATCAGACAGGCGACAGCGATTCTCAACATAGCCTTTGCTCCAGTTGGGCCGCAACAGCGGCGCAATGGCGCAAAGTGATACGAAGCGCCCCACCAACGCAAGCGAACGAAACGGCTTAGAGGTGGGTATTTGCTGACCTGAGTTGTGACGGCCTCGGCCATCGCCGATAGCGCCTCAGGCTTTCTGTTTCGACGGTTCGATGTGGAAATGCGAGGGCGGAATGATGCCTGTTCGGGCGAAGATGCCTCGGTTTTGAATTCGCTACCAAACCGCCGCAAGGGAAACGATCGCTACAGCAACCAACACCCACAATTCCCCCCGACGCCATACGGGCAGCCTGTAAGCGCCGGCTTTGCGACGCTCCGCAATCAGTGCGGCTTCGTATTCAGCAGAGGATGAAAAATGGCAACCAAGCGCGGCACCGGCCATTTCAGCCTGGAGCGATAGATGATCCAAACCTGGGTGAGTCCGTTCCTGCACCATGCAGCAACCATAGCGACCGACGGTTAACGTTCGTTTGCCCTGCTTTGCCCGATCAAGGCATGGCGGGGATCGGTGCATTCGGAATTTTCAGCGCCGGTCTAAACAACGCGATCGGCAATAATTTCCGTGCCTGTGGCGCTTGTTCGACGATATCCTTTTCGGTGCAAACGCGATTGCGTCCCAGTTTCTTTGCTGCATAGAGCGCTTCATCGGCCCTCGTCAGCATGGCCGAGACATCGGCATTTTCAGCTGGCGCTTCAATCGCCCCGATGCTGACCGTCGCATTCAAAATATGACCGGAAATTTCGATGCCCCTCGCCTGGAACGCTGCGCGCACGCGTTCGCCGACGATCAGCGCTGTCTCGCCACCGCCTGCGAGTATGGCAGCGAACTCCTCGCCGCCCAGTCGGCCGATCACGTCGTTCGTTCGCATGCTGCTGCTTGCTGTTTCGGCAAAGACTTTCAATGCGTCGTCGCCCACATCATGACCGAAGCGATCATTGATTGATTTGAAATGATCGAGATCGAACATCATCACGGTGACCGGTTGGCTGGATTTCCTTTGTGCCGCGATCAGCGTTTCCGCAGCCTCAGAGAATCCGCGGCGGTTGAACAGGCCGGTCATGGGATCGGTCATGGCTGCCGTCTTGTGGAGCTGCACGGTGTGCTCCTTTGTCATCACCATGACCATAAAGGCAGTGCCGACGACATAGAGCAGCATCAGAAGGGTGAACAACGGAAACCATCCGGCATGAGCCAACGAATCGCCGACAAAAAGTGAGGTCGTGAGGATTGGCGACAGGAAGATCACGCCATGCAGAACCGGAATGACAAACGCACGAATATTCGACTTTGGTTTGCGGCGTTCACGTTGAAGTTCGCCTGCGGTCAAGACGGCGTAAGTCGCAATAATGATTGACGCCACAATTACACGGGCACTGTCTGATTCAACGATCTCGGGTATCTGGCTCACCATCAGCCATATAAAAGCGCCCGCGCTTGCGGCGATCGGAATTATCGTCTGACCGTGGAATGTGCGTGCGCCACTCCAGATCAGACCGCAGCATAGAAACAGCAAGGCGCTCGCAATATCGAAGCGGTGTTCCGGCAATTGTTTCGGCATCACGAGCCACAAAGCCACGGCGACAGCGCCGAGCAGATATGCGGCCGCCCAATAACCGAGCGCACGCGCAGAGCGATCCTGAAGCCACAAAACGAGGAGGAAAATGCCAAGCAGGCTCGTGACAAACGTCGAAACAAGAAAAAGGGTCGGGATGTCGATCGACATAGAGCTCCTCAACAGGCGCGCAGAAACCCGCCGCCGCGAAAGCGGCGGTACAAGAATGTGTTATTCCATGTTGTCGGGGGGTGTTACCGAACGGTCATAAGGATAGATCGGCGCCTGTTGTGGAATGGTTTCTGGAGGCGCCGGCATTTTCTCGAAAAACGCCAATAAAAAAGGGGCCATTTGGCCCCTTTTTCAAAACAACTTTTGTTCGCTTTTGAATGAAAAGCGTCTCGATGTGAGCGATTAGCGCTTCGAGAACTGGAACGAACGACGGGCTTTTGCGCGGCCGTATTTCTTACGCTCGACGACGCGCGGATCGCGTGTAAGGAAGCCGCCGCGCTTCAGCGGCGAACGCAGATCCGGTTCGAAATAGGTCAGTGCCTTCGAGATACCGTGACGAACGGCACCCGCCTGCCCCGACAGACCGCCGCCGGAAACAGTGCAGATGACGTCATATTGTCCGCTGCGATTGGCGGCGACGATTGGCTGCTGGATCAGCATGCGCAGAACCGGACGAGCGAAGAATACTTCCACCGGACGCGTGTTGACGACGATCTTGCCGGAGCCCGGCTTGATCCATACGCGCGCCACGGCGTTCTTGCGCTTGCCAGTGGCATAAGCACGGCCCTGGGCATCGAGCTTCTGAACGTGCTTGGGCTGTTCGGCAACCGCCTGCGCCTTGAGCGAGGACAAGCCTTCGAGGGATTGAACGGATTCGGCCATGATCAGGCTGCCTTGTTCTTGCGGTTCATAGCGCCGACATCGAGCGCCTCGGGCTTCTGGGCTTCATGCGGATGTTCCGCACCCGGATAGACGCGCAGATTGCTCATCTGCTGGCGGCCAAGCGGGCCACGCGGGATCATGCGCTCAACCGCCTTCTCGACGATGCGCTCCGGAAAGCGGCCTTCGAAAATCGACTTCGCCGAGCGTTCCTTGATGCCGCCGATGAAACCGGTGTGGTGGTAATACATTTTCTGATCGCGCTTGCGGCCGGTGAACACGACCTTCGCCGCATTGATGACGATGACGTTGTCGCCGTCGTCCATGTGCGGGGTGAAGGTCGGCTTGTGCTTGCCGCGCAGGCGCATCGCGACGATCGTGGCCAGACGCCCGACCACGAGGCCGGTGGCGTCAATGACGATCCATTTCTTTTCGATGTCGGCGGGTGTCGCCGAGAAGGTGCTCATGACGAATTGTCCGGAGAGTTGCGTTGGCGCGCTTCTAAAGGAGCACCTATTTTTGGTCAATGCACTTGAAGGAGAAATAGCCCAATAGAAACAGCATCTTATAAAATAGGTTTTATATTACCTTCATTTAAGTGGCGGAAATCGGGGGAATTGAGTAAGTCGAGGTGACATGGGCGATGGGCTCATCCACCCCGTCCGAATAGAGTGTCACCTCCATCACCGCCAGCCGTTTGCCGAGTTTCATGATCCGCGCGTCAGCCAGAATGTCTCGCTGTTCCGGCCGGCGGAGAAAGTTGATGTTGAAATTGGTAGTAACAGCCAGTGCCACCGGACCGATCGCCGACAGGATTGCTACGTAAAGCGCGAAATCGGCGAGCATCATCATCGTCGGGCCGGAAATGGTGCCACCAGGCCTTATATACCTGTCGCTATAGGCGAGCCGCACACGACAATCGCCGTAATCGACGCGCTCGATAGAGAGCCCGCTGCCAGCATGGAAGGCTTGCGGAAACTCTTTTGCAAGGAATCCTTCCAGATCCTCCTTGGTCATTTGCAGTACCGTGATGGGTTTTGTCATGGGTGTTACCTGCCCCCCGCCCTTCGCATGCCGGCGATGGACGGATACAATGCGGATGAAATGATGCAAAGGTGCAAAGGCGCATTCGTGATGAATGTTCACGCCAAACCCGACACGCCATCAGCGGCTGACATCCTGCTGCGCGAGGATCGGGACAACATCGCCGTGCTGACCCTCAACCGGCCGGCGGCACGCAACAGTCTTTCCGAGAATCTGATCAAGGCGCTGAGCGACGCTTTCGATTCCATCGCGCAGGACGGCGCCATTCGCGTGGTGGTCATCGCGGCGAATGGACCTGCTTTCAGTGCGGGACACGATCTCAAGGAGCTGACGGCGCGCCGGGCGGATGCCGATGGTGGCAAGGCTTACTTCAAGCACATCATGACAATCTGCAGCGCGATGATGCAGAAGATCGTTGCATTGCCGCAGCCGGTGATCGCTGTCGTTTCCGGCGTAGCGACGGCCGCGGGGTGCCAGCTGGTCGCGACCTGCGATCTCGCCATCGCGTCGGCCGACGCACGATTTGCGACTCCCGGCGTCGATATCGGGCTGTTCTGTTCGACCCCGATGGTTGCCCTCACCCGCAATGTACCGCGAAAGAATGCGATGCATATGTTGCTGACGGGCGATCCGGTCTCGGCCGACGAAGCCGCGCGCATCGGTCTCGTCAATCGCGTCGTCCCGGCTGGCACAGAGCGCGATGAAGCCTTTGCCCTGGCAAGAAAGCTCGCCACAAAATCGAAAGCCACAGTGAAGATCGGCAAGAGCGCTTTCTACCGGCAGGCCGAGCTCGGCCTCGCCGAGGCCTACGCTTACGCCGCCGAAGTCATGACGCAGAACATGATGACCCGCGACGCCAGCGAGGGCATCTGTGC
This sequence comes from Pseudorhodoplanes sinuspersici, assembly GCF_002119765.1. NCBI lineage: Bacteria > Pseudomonadati > Pseudomonadota > Alphaproteobacteria > Hyphomicrobiales > Pseudorhodoplanes > Pseudorhodoplanes sinuspersici. The sequence continues at coordinate 4,644,232 of NZ_CP021112.1, read as the reverse complement.
CTTCATCGAAAAGCGCGAACCCAAGTGGGAAGATCGCTGACCCGCCATCGCGCCGCCATTCCCGTCCTTTGAGCTTTGCAGTCCGACGCGAAATTCCTAAATAGGGATTTCAGGAAAGTCCTTTCAATGAACCACGACACTTACAACGACACCTATATTCGCGGCATCCTCAATACCGTGAAGACCATTGCGATGGTCGGGGTGTCGCCAAAAACCAACCGGCCGAGCTATTTCGCGTTCAAATATCTGCTGGAACGCGGCTATCGCATGATCCCGGTCAATCCCGGCCAGGCCGGCAAGGAACTGTTGGGCCAGCTCGTTTACGCGAAGCTTTCGGACATCCCCGAGCCCGTGGACATGGTCGATATCTTCCGCAATTCGGAGCATGCGCTCGGCGTCGTGCAGGAGGCGGTCGCGCTGTCGCCAAGGCCGCAGGTCATCTGGATGCAGCTTGGCGTCCGCAATGACGAGGCCGCAGCTTTGGCCGAAGCCAGCGGCATGAAGGTGGTGATGAACCGCTGCCCGAAGATCGAATATGGCCGGCTGTCGTCCGAAATTTCGTGGATGGGCGTGAATTCGCGCACCCTGTCGTCCAGACGTGCGCCGCTCGGCAAGGGTATCCAGCGCATGTCGTTGCAGCGCCGGACGATGTCAGGCGGATCGACCGACGCAACACAAAAGGCCGAGCGCAGCGATTCTCAATAAGAACAATACCTGCGTAGTTCCGGGCTGGTTTGGAATGAATGACTGCCTGATTGACGTTTTGCAGGAAAACCATCTTCATTAGCAGCCGCCGTTCGGCGCTTCTTGACCCTGCCCGCTCCTTCGATAAACCAGCGGCAGTTTTGAATCAGGCGCGAATTTTGCGCTGCAATCTGTCGTTCTGCCAACCCTCAAGGATATTGCGATGACCGAACGCAGTCCCGGCTTCAACACCCTGGCCATCCATGCCGGTGCGCAGCCGGACCCGACCACGGGCGCGCGCGCGACGCCGATTTACCAGACCACATCCTATGTGTTCGAAGACGTCGATCATGCCGCCTCGCTGTTCGGTCTGCAGACCTTCGGCAACATCTACACCCGCATCGGCAATCCGACCTGTGCAGTGCTGGAGGAGCGTATCGCCGCGCTGGAAGGCGGCACGGCCGGGCTTGCCACGGCCTCGGGCCATGCCGCGCAGGTGCTGGTGATGCAGGCGCTGATGATGCCAGGCGATGAATTCGTCGCCTCGAAAAAGCTTTACGGCGGCTCGATCAACCAGTTCAATCACTCCTTCAAGAGCTTTGGCTGGAACGTGGTGTGGGCCGATCCGGACGATATTCCCTCGTTCGAACGCGCGATCACGCCGAAGACCAAGGCGATTTTCATCGAATCGATCGCCAACCCCGGCGGCGTCATCACCGATATCGAAGCAGTGTCGAAGATCGCCAAGAAAGCGGGCGTACCGCTGATCGTCGATAACACGCTGGCAACGCCCTATCTCTGCAAGCCGTTTGACTACGGTGCCGACGTCATCGTGCATTCGCTGACCAAGTTTCTTGGCGGTCACGGCAATTCGGTCGGCGGCATGATCGTCGATGGCGGCACGTTCAACTGGTCGCGCGAAGGCCGTTATCCGATGCTGTCGGAACCGCGACCGGAATATCAGGGCATCGTGCTGCACGAGACATTCGGCAATTTCGCTTTTGCGATTGCCTGCCGCGTGCTCGGCTTGCGCGATCTCGGCCCTGCCCTGTCGCCGTTCAATGCGTTTTTGATCCTGACCGGCGTTGAAACCCTGCCGCTGCGCATGCAGCGTCACAGCGACAATGCGAAGGCAGTGGCGGAATGGCTGTCAAAGCAACCAGGAGTCGCCTGGGTCAGCTATCCGGGTCTTGCCAGCGACAAGTATTATTCGCTGGCGCAGAAATATTGCCCGAAAGGCGCCGGCGCGGTGTTCACCTTCGGGCTCAAGGGCGGTTACGAAGCCGGCGTGAAGCTGGTGTCGAATGTGCAATTGTTCTCGCACCTCGCCAATATCGGCGATACGCGCTCCTTGATCATCCATCCCGCGTCGACGACGCACCGGCAATTGAGCGATGCGCAGAAGGTTCAGGCCGGCGCGGGGCCGGACGTGGTGCGGCTCTCGATCGGCCTCGAGGACAAGGAAGACATCATCGCTGATCTGGAACAGGCGCTGAATAACTAAAGCTTTTCCGGCCTCGATGAAATCAAGGCCGGGGCTCTCGTTTTTTGACGCGTTTGTCTTTCCGCATACCGCACTCACGTCGCTCAAAAACGCTCTGACGTGGGGATAAAGCCCTGAAAGATTGAAAAAAGGCCCGCGCGATCCGCCGGGCCTTTTTGCTTTGGTCGTTGCGGGTGGGCGAAGGGCGCAAAAAACGATTGAAAATGCAGTCCTTTGCCTTCGCGTTTCACGTGAAAATATTCCTAATACGTGCCCTGGATCGACGCTGTCATGCTCGTAGAAGTGCGCATCCTCTGGCGCGGAGCGGAGTTCTCACTGCAGTATCACGCTGATATATCCCATCCTCTATCGCCACCTCCCCTTTTTGGGAGCGACAGGGTGTTAAAGCGTTGTTCGCCGATGTTGCGGGCGATGAAGACAAGCCAGCCGACGCGATCGGCACTCGGCCATGCCTGCAATTTGGCCGGCGGATGTGCAAGATGCTGCACGAATTGCACGATCACCCAGCGCCGGGTCAGGACCCATGAATTCCGATAGCATCGAATGACGCAATGAGCGCAAACTGCATCCGAAATGTGATTAGCTAATGTCCGCTTTGGACGAACGCTTCGAGTTCGCACCGGTTTGTAACCCGAACTTTGGATTGCCGAAGACAGTCGCTAAAACCCCTTTTTGCTGCGCGAACTAACTGCCAATTTCTCAACCAGTTCATCAGTGATCGGCTTACTCACCGAGAATGTAACTCCGGTCTTGGTTGCCTTAAGTTTCAAAGAAGCGATCTCGTCGGCATGGGCAGCAATCGCACCCGGGTCAACATAGAGACCACATTGTTTACTAAAGGCAGCATAGCCCGCGATGATCGTTTCTTCGATCTGAAATCCGGGCATATCATACTTCATGACTTCTTCGGCGTCTGGGAGTGCCCGCGATAGCTGTGCGCGCAGTCGGCCCAACATGGCGCGAAACTGCTCCGGTGCGGCGGCTATATAGGCGTCATGGTTATCCTTCTTCGTCATGCTGACAGTATGACTTTTAGCATGTCCAACGGCAACGACTGGGGCGCCGGAAGTTTATGGGCCGCAGAAGAGAACGCACTGAAGCGTTACTCCAAAGCCTTGTATAAACAACGTCACAAAATCGAGACCATGTTCGCAAAGTTGAAAGGCTCGCGACCTATCGCAACCGGATATGACCGTTGCGCCCACACCTACATGTCAGCAATCTGCATCGTAGAATCCGTAATTTCTGGATCAATCAATGAGTCCTGACCCTAACCCTGCGTCCCCGCTTTCACGGAGACAAGCGGCACAGCGGCTTGTGTATGCGCAAGCAATCGCGATGCATGAATGGTGGCGATGGTCAGCAGCACAATAGCCATCGCCTGATGCAAAAGAGCCAGCGACATCGGCACGAGCAGCAGCAACGTCATGATGCCGATCCCGGCCTGTACGACGAGCAGAAACGCAAAGGCATGAGCAAGCCCCTTCGCAGCGCGATCCTTCGTTCCCCGCGTGACGTCAATCGCATGCCAGATGCCGAAGGCCAGCAGCAGGTATGCCATCATGCGATGATTGAACTGCACCGTCAGCGTGTTTTCGAACAGATTGCGCCAGAGCGGTGTCTCGAACCACAGCCGATCTGCCGCGGGAACAAACGCGCCGTCAATCAGCGGCCATGTGTTGTAGGTCATGCCGGCATCAAGACCGGCGACCAGCGCACCAAGATAAATCTGGATCAGTGTCAGAACGACGAGGAAGCCGGCGCTTGTGCGCAGGCGTGCGGGCGCGGTCACGGGTGTGATCGGCTTCAAGCGCGTCACTGTCCAGATGATGGCCGCATAAATCACGCAGGCGAGCGTCATGTGAAAGGCCAGACGATATTGCGACACGCTGACTCGCTCGGCGAGGCCCGACGACACCATCCACCATCCGACCGCGCCCTGCGCGCCGCCAAGAAAGAACAGCAGCCACAATCGGCCGCGCAAGCCGGGGCCGACCCAGCCACGCCACAGGAAGAACAGAAACGGCAACGCAAAGACGACGCCAATGGTCCGGCCCAGCAACCGGTGCGCCCATTCCCACCAGAAGATGGTCTTGAACTCGGACAGGGACATCCCGCGGTTGACCTCACGGTATTGCGGGATCTGCTTGTACTTGTCGAACTCGACCGTCCATTGCGCCTCGGTCAAAGGCGGCAGAACACCGGTTACCGGCTTCCACTCGACGATCGAGAGGCCAGATTCGGTCAGCCGCGTCGCGCCGCCGACGATCAAGGTTCCCACCACAAGGGCTGCGACAATCAGAAGCCAGATCCTGATGATGGACAGGCGTGAGTTTTCGGAACTTTGCGACATCGTTTTCTGTCCTGCACCAGAGTTTCCGATGCGATTCTTTCGATCTTGTTTTGATATCTTGCCGATTGCGCGGGGACCATATAGGCAGCAGCCCAGCTGCCACAACCAGTCCATCTGCATGTCTATTCGCACCCGCAAACTGATCGGCGCCATTGGACTTTTGGTCCTTGTCACCGCCTGGGCGCTTTTGGCGATGGCATTTGCGCAATTCGCCTTTTCCAATCCCAACGCCTATGTGGCCTGGATTTTCTACGTGGTCGCCGGGATGGGTTGGATCTTCCCCGCCATGCCGCTGATCAGATGGATGGAAGGCGGGCGAAAAGCCTAGGCCGCGGCCTTCGGGCGGCGGAAGCCATTCCACATCGCCGTTGCCGTGCCGGACATCAGAACCCGCAGATAGCGGAGTTGCTGGTATTCGCCGTTAAGCGAAATACGCGGCAGCGCCATCAAGTGATCCCGATGTCCGGGGAAAAGCACGCCGGGCTGCGTCGTGACCGCCGTCTTGAAGCCGAGTTCGGCAGCGATCGCGAATTCACGCGAACCGGCCGAAGTCGGATCGCCAACCGGATAGGCGAAATGTTCGGGACGAATGCCGATGGCGGATTCGATCACCGCGCGGCTCATCTCCATTTCCGAACGGGCCACGCGATCGCTGGTTTTCTTCAGGATCGGGTGATTGACAGTATGCGCACCGATGGTGACCAAAGGATCGCGTGACAGCTCTGCGATATCTTCCCAGCTCATGCAAAGCTCTTCGCAGAGCGCTTTCATGTCGACGCCGTAACGCCCGCAGAGATCCCGGACCACGCCACGAAGTTCATCCTCTGTCTTCATGCTGCGCAGCCACCAGTACAGCTGCTCGTAAATGTTCTTCTTGTCGGAGTCAGTTGTGCAATCGAACCGGCGCTCGTCGCCGTCGATGTAAAGGCCGATACGATCGTTCCTGGCGACGATGCGCTCCAAAGCCACCCACCAGATTTCGCCAATACGGTCCGCAAATCCAGTTGGGACATAGAGCGCGAACGGCACGTCGTTCTTCTTCAGGACCGGATAGGCCCATTGTAAAAGATCGCGGTAGCCATCGTCGAAGGTCAGACAGACGAACCGCCGTTTGAAATCACGCTCGACCAGCCGCCGATGCATCTCGTCGAGCGATACGATATCGAGACCCGATCGCCGCAGGCGCCGAACGACCGCGGCGAAAAATCCCGGAGCCACCTCCAGCAGGCGGTTCGGCTGGAACGTGCCGGGACGCGAGGGCTTGACGTGATGCAGGGTCAGGATCACCCCGACGCCCTGGAACAAAGGCCGCAAAGCTATATGGGCGCCACTGAAATAGAGTGTTTCGAGGCCCGCCCGGATGATGGTTTTCTTGAGGCCACTCACGACAGGCAATACACCCTGCTATTTCGGCCGGAATCTGGCCGATTCCCGAAAGAAGCGGTGATCCTGCCAACGCTTTATTGACAAATCCCTGACAGCCTGCGCGCGAGATCGCGATGAGTTTTGGATCGAATGATCCAAAACTCATAAACGTGATCGATTCTAATACATTGGAGCATGATGTCGTCCGAAAACCGCTTCCCACTTTTCGGCATCATGCTCCAACGGAACCGGGCCATGACCATCGCCTTTCGAGAAGCGGGCAGCGCGCAGCTCCCCGCCCGACAATCTTCGTCGACGCGCACTGCTTTCGCGGTCACAGTCTATCGCGACCTCGAAATGGTGGAACCGCTCTGGCACGCGCTGGCCGGACAGGATTCGGTCGCCTCGCCCTATCAGGGGCTCGAATGGATCAGGCTCTGGCATGAGTATGTCAGTGGCCCGCTCGGCGAAGAACCGGTCATTATCGTCGGCAGCGACCGCTCGGGCGCACCGCTATTCATCTGGCCCCTGGTGGCGCAACGGCTCGGTCCGCTTCGCCTCGCCTGTTTCTTTGGCGGCAAGCACGCCACACTCAACATGCCGCTATGGCGCCGCGACATCGCCGATACATTCACGAGCGACGACATGCATGATGCGCTGTCGCAGATTGCACGTCAGCGGCCCGACCTTGACCTGTTGATGCTGCACAGCCAGCCGGCGTTCTGGAGCGGTGCACGCAATCCTTTCATGACGCTTGCACATCAACGCTCGAATGAAGACAACTTCGTGCTGAATATCGGCACCAGTGGCCCCGCCATCATCGAGCAACAGATTTCCGGCACAATGCGCAGCCGCCTGCGCAACAAGGAGCGCAAGCTCGCCAAGCTAAATGGCTATCGTTATATCCGCGCGGCGACGCCGGACGATGTCTATCGCCAGCTTGGTTTCTTCTTTCAGCAGAAGGAAGGAAAGCTGCGCGCACTCGGTATCGAGAATGCATTTGCGCAACCGGGCGTCGAGAGTTTCATTCGCGCTGCATGTCTTGCAGGCCTCGATCGCGGTGAGCCCGTGATCGAATTACATGCGCTGGAATGCGACGGGGATATGCTGGCGCTGTTTTCGGGCATCCATGACCAGCAGCGCTTCACCTCGATGTTCAACTCGCACACAGCGTCGGACAATTCACGCTTCAGTCCCGGCCTGATCCTGTTGCAGCATCTGATCGTCGATTGCGCGAAACGCGGTTTCCGCTCCTTCGACATCGGTCCGGGCGAAGCACGCTACAAGACCTTCTTCTGCAAGGATCTCGAACTGATCTACGACAGTGTGTTGCCACTCTCGCTGCGCGGACAGGCCGCGGCTCCGGCACTTCGGGCCATCCGGCTTGCCAAAAGCGCGATCAAGCGCAATCCCAAACTCTGGCAAGTCGCGCACAATGTCCGTGCCCTGCTCGGCGGACATAAATCCAAGCAAGCGTCTGACGCCGATTAAGCAGCGACCGGTTGCGACGAGGCATCGGGGCCAGGCGTTCCGAGCCACAGCAGTACATCGGCAAAGCCGGCCGCCACAAGCTGATCGCGTGCGTTTTTGGTCGCGGCATTGTCGATGTCGGTCGCGACCAGAACGGCACAAGGCGCCATGCGGGCGAAAAACTCCGGGACCGCTTCGGCCAACGCTCCCCCATCAACGATGACGTGATCGTAATTGCGTGCCAGGGCCTCCAGCGTGACGAGCAAGCGCGGCGATGTCAGGATCGTTGGCGCCTCTCCCGCGACGTTGCCGGCCGCGATCAGATGGACCTTGGAAAACTTGTCGCGGGTGATGATGTCTCCAAAGGATGCCGTGCCGCGCACAAGCTCGGCGAAGCCCGGTGCAACGGGGTCGGTCGAAAGGATCGACAGATTGGGAGCATGCAGCGCAAGGTCGGCAAGTATGACACGCTCCCCTTCCGCTGCCAGCGCACGCGCCAGAGAAATTGCCGTATAGGTGGTGCCGACATTGCGGCCTGCGCCGATGACAGTGACACGCCGGCCAGCCTCCCCGCGCTCGCTGACGGCCTTGACCAGATGCTCAATGGGCCGGCCAGCGACCGTCTTGCCGGAGTCCGGCTCCAGCACGGGCTCAATTCCTGCAGGCGGCACAGGCTTTCTGCGCTTCAAGACAGAGAAAATGGAACGACGTGGCGTTGCAGAAACTGCATTCTCCGATTCCGAAAAAGCCGGAGCTGGTGATTGCGCCGGAGCCTGTTTCAGGATTTCGCTTGCCAGCACGAAGGCCGCGGCCATGAAAGCCGTCGCCAGCGTCGCGATCATGATGATCGGCAGCTTTTTTGGAGCAGCCGGCACATTGGAGACTGTTCCACGTGAGATCACACGTGCTTCAGCCGGCGTCGCATCGATATTCTCGCGGGCCGTCGCCTCACGATAACGAGCGAGATAGGCTTCGAGCAGATCGCGCTGCGCCTTGGCTTCGCGCTCAAGGGCTCGCAGCTGCACATCCTGGGAAGAGGAGCCGCTGATCTGATTCTTGAGACGGTCGATTGCTTCGTTGGTCGCTTGGATACGCGCATTGGCAATGCGGGCGTCGTTTTCCAGCGACAGCACAAGGCGCTGCAATTCGCCACGCATCTGCGCATCCAGCGCGTTGATCTGCGCATTCAATTCCTGAATGCGCGGGTGCCGTTCCAGCAGCGTCGACGATTGTTCGGCTAATTGCGCGCGCAGCAGCACACGCTGTTCGACCAGCCGCTTGAGGAGATCTGAATTGACGATGTCGGCTGACTCGACCTCCCTGCCGCTCTTCAGCATATCGCGGATCAATCGCGACTTCGCATCGAGATCGGCTTTTTGCGCGCGTGCCGCGGCAAGCTGCGTCGTCAATTCGCCGAGTTGTTGCGTGCCGAGGCTCGTGCTGTTCGAGCCCAAAAATAGATTGGATTTTGCCCGAAAGTTTTCAACTTTGGATTCCGCGTCCTGCACTGTCTTGCGCAGTTGCTCGATCTCGCTTGCAAGATAGGCGGCGGCATTCTTGATCTGTTCCTGTTTGGCAATTTGCGTCTGCCGCAAATAGGCGTCGACGATGGCATTGACGACCTTCGCGGCCAGCTCGGGATCGCTGGACTGAAATGCCACAGTGATGACTCGCGATTTATCCACGGCCACCACGCTCAGGCGCGCAAAATAAGCATCCATCGCCCGCTCTTCGGGCGACATCTTGAGTTGATCGCGGCCGATACCGAATGCCGACAGGATGGCGCCTAATCGAGAGGGACCTGAGCGGACAGGGTCGAATTCCGGCCGCTCGGCGAGTTTCAACTCACGAATGACCTGATGCGCAATGTCGCGAGACTGAAGAACCTGGACCTGAGTTGCAATGGTTTCCTGGTCAGCCGCGGCACGCTCGACCGACTTCTCAGCCTCCGGCCGCAGAAATACGTTTTCTCGACCTTCGACGGAAATCTTAGCTTCGGAACGATAGACGGGTGTGATGGCGTTGACAGCAAAGACCGTGAGGGCACCGACGATGAGAGCCGGAAACAGGATCAGCCATTTCTTGCGCCAGAGCGAAAGACCAAGGGCTCGAAGATCAAGCTCGCCACCGGGTTCGGAAAGCTGAATGCCGACACCACCATTGAAGGTCTGAACTGACTGCATCACCGACTCCACCGCAACTCATAGGGCCATTTCGTCCCATTATGGTTGCTGCCGCGTTAATTTCGGCGAGCGGTGCGGCGAATGGCGCAAAGTCTTGTCGTGGTGATGTTTCTTAACCATAGCCAGCGTTAACGGGAATTAACCAATCTCGGGCAAATTCTAGACAATGAGCCGGCCAGAAAAGCCTCTACGGATTTTGCATGTTTTCCGCTCGCCTGTTGGTGGGCTGTTTCGTCATGTCATCGACTTGGTGCGCGGACAGACAGCGCGCGGTCACCAGGTCGGCATCGTATGCGACGCCTTGACGGGCGGTGAACGCGCGTCGCGCCTTCTCGATGCCGTTGCGCCGGAGCTGGCGCTTGGCGTTGTTCGCCTGCCAATGGGCCGCCATCTGGCGGTGAGCGATTATTCTGCGATCCGCCAGATCGCGGCAAGTGTGGAGCGGAATGCCCCGGATATCGTTCATGGGCACGGCGCCAAGGGCGGCGCCTATGCGCGGCTGGCGGTCGGCGCCGATGGCCCCGTCCGTGCCTATACGCCGCATGGCGGCAGCCTGCTGTTTAAACCGGATGCGATGCTGGGCCGCTTCTACCTGACGCTGGAGAAAATCCTGCAGCGTCGCACCGATCTGTTTCTGTTCGAGAGCGCCTTCATCGAACGTCTGTATCATGCGAAGGTCGGCGATCCCCGCGCGATGACGCGGATTGTGCCGAACGGCGTTGCCGAGGCAGAGTTCGCCGAGGTTCCTCTGCGTGCGGACGCAACCGATATTCTTTTCATCGGTGAACTGCGGCATCTGAAGGGCGTCGACGTGCTCCTGGCCGCACTCGCCGGTCTGCGAGCCAAGGGCATTGCTTTGTCTGCCACCATCGTTGGCGATGGCAAGGCGCGTCTCGATCTGCAGCGGCAAGCGCAAACGGCTGGTTTAGGCGACTCTGTCCGGTTCCAATTGCCAAAGCCAGCGCGTGAAGCCTTTTCGCTTGGCCGCGTGATGGTCGTGCCGTCGCGGATGGAGTCATTCCCCTACATCGTCCTTGAAGCCGCTGCCGCGGGAAAACCGCTAATCGCGACCCATGTGGGCGGGATCCCGGATATGTTCGGACCTTATGCAGACCGGCTTATTCCCGCAGACGATCGCGAGGCGCTGGAGAGCGCTTTAGCTTTGGCGATTAACCATCCGGAAACGACAAATAGCGCCGCCCGCTTGTTACAAGAGCGTGTACGGGCCACCTTTTCTCTTGATGACATGGTCAGTGGCGGAATCGACGCGTACCGGGCGGCTCTCGCATCGCAAAAGCTAAAATACGAATAAGCTTTTGTTGAATCTTTTCCGATAAGACCGACGCCATCAAAATAAGGGTCGCGTGCCGTCATGGCGCGACGATCCGAGGGACGGCGTAAATGTTTGAGTTGGACGCTCGCAAAATGTTGAGCGCGTCCGCTGCTGCGAGCTCTGCCATCGGCAGTCAGGATTCGCGTCGGCGTGCGCCCAGACAATTATCTCCTGCTGCTCTCGCGGCCGCATCGGTCGAAACACGCGCGGCGTATTCACCGATCGTTGTCGCCGGTATCGTGCGGACCATCGAAAGCACGCTGATCGCGCTTGTCGGTGCGGTAATCTACGCCCTTTATGTCATGCCGGCCGAAGGTTTTAGCTGGCCCTACCTCGCCGCGATCGCGGTCATTTCCGGCCTCTCGATCGTCGCGTTCGAGGCTGTCGATATCTATCATATTCACGCCTTCCGCCAGCCCTTGCATCAGATGGCGCGAATGCTCACGGCTTGGTCGGTCGTTTTCCTGTTCGCCACCACCCTGTCGTTCTTCTTCAAGTTTGATCAGATGTTTTCGCGCGTCTGGCTGCTGGCTTTCTGGGGCGTCGGCGCAGTGGTGCTCATGGCATCACGATCTGTCGTCTATGTTCTTGTGCGCCGTTGGATGCGGGATGGGCGGCTCACCCGCCGCGCTGTGATTGTCGGTGGCGGAGAAGCAGGCGAAAGTTTGATCAATGCGCTGAAGGAGCAAGTCGACAGCGACGTTCGTATCATCGGCGTGTTTGACGATCGCAATGACGATCGTTCGCCCACAGCGTGCGGCGGCCTGCCAAAGCTTGGCACTGTCGATGACTTTGTCGAATTCGCCCGGCGCACGCGGGTCGATCTCGTCATCTTCTCGTTGCCGATCAGCGCCGAGAACCGTTTGCTGCAGATGCTGAAGAAGCTCTGGGTGTTGCCGGTTGATATTCGTTTGTCGGCACATTCCAACCGCCTGCGCTTCCGGCCCCGCTCCTATTCCTATATCGGCGAAGTCCCGGTCCTCGATGTGTTCGACCGGCCGATCGCCGATTGGGACGTGGTGATGAAATGGCTGTTCGACAAGATCGTCGGCGGCCTGTTGCTGCTCGCCCTTTTACCGGTCATGGCGGTGGTTGCGCTGGCAATCAAAATCGACAGTCGCGGTCCAGTGCTGTTCAAGCAGAAGCGCTATGGCTTCAACAACGATCTCATCGAAGTCTACAAATTCCGCTCGATGTATGTGGACCAATGCGATGCGACGGCTTCGAAGCTCGTGACCAAGGGTGATCCGCGCGTCACGCGCGTCGGCCGTTTCATCCGCAAGGCCAGCATCGATGAGCTGCCGCAACTGTTCAATGTCGTCTTCAAGGGCAACCTGTCACTGGTCGGTCCCCGTCCCCATGCCGTCAACGCCAAGGCTGCCGCGCGTCTCTATGACGAAGCCGTCGATGGCTACTTCGCCCGCCATCGCGTGAAACCTGGCGTAACCGGCTGGGCGCAGATCAATGGCTGGCGCGGGGAAACGGACACGCAGGAAAAAATCCAGAAGCGCGTCGAATTCGACCTCTATTATATCGAAAACTGGTCGGTGCTGTTCGATCTCTACATCGTCGCGATGACGCCGTTCGCGCTGTTGAAGAGCGAGAACGCGTATTGATCACGCTCGACCAGGCGCGCCGGCTCACGGATGAGCAATCAGTCAAATCCGCGAGCCGCGCGAGACGTCCCGCAACGGACATAACGCCGTCACGGCCGGTATCGCGTGGCGCGACGCAAATCCTCGAATTCTTCCTCTTTCTCACCATCCTCGTCAGCTGCTTTGTGTTCATCGAGCCGTCGCCCTATGAGTTCGCCATGGGTCCGCTCGCCTTCGGCTGCCTGATCGCCGGCGTAACGATCCGGCGCGAATTGCTGCCGATGATCTGGCTACTTCTGCTATGGAATATCGGCGGCGCAATTGCCTATTTCAGGGTATCAGATATAGACCTTACGGACAGGTTCGTTATCATCACCTTGTTCATGGCGATGTCGGCCATCATTTTTGCGAGCCTGTTTTCCACGGATAGCGTGCGGCGCCTGCGCATCATGCGCATAGCCTACATCATCGCTGCACTGGTTGCCGCGACGGCCGGCATCATCGGATATTTCAACCTGACCGCTGGCCTTGGCGAACTCTTCGCGCCAGGCGGTCGCGCGCGCGGACCGTTCAAAGATCCGAATGTCTATGGGCCCTTCCTGATCCTGCCGATCCTGTTCCTGCTGCAATCTCTGCTATCACGCGGCTTGCGCATCCTCCCCACCGCGATACTCCTTGTCATCCTTTTTGGATTCTTCCTGAGCTTTTCGCGTGGCGCCTGGATTCACTTCGTCCTTTCGGGCGTCATCATGCTGGGACTAATGATCGTGACGGCGGAAAACCATCGGACCCGCCTTCGGTTGATCTTGCTCGGCGCCGTCTGCGTTGGCCTGCTGGCGGCGGCGATGGCGGCGGCGCTGTCGTTTGATGCAATCGCTAACATGTTCAAAGAGCGAGCGCAGGCGGTCCAGTCCTACGATGTCGGCAGCGGCGGACGGTTCACGATGCAGATTTTGGCCCTGACCGAGGTTTTGAACTACCCGTTCGGGATGGGGCCATTCGCGTTTAGCGAGGCTTACGGTATCCAGCAGCACAACGTGTATCTGCAGGCGTTCCTCGTTTACGGCTGGATCGGCGGCCTTGCTTATATCGCGCTCATCGTACTGACACTCATTGCCGGTCTCGGTGCCGCCCTGAAGCGGACGCCGTGGCAGCCGTATCTGATTGCGGTGTACGCAACTTTCGTCGGCGAAGTCGGCGAAGGCATTGTTATCGATACCGACCATTGGCGACATTTCTTCCTGCTGCTAGGGGTTATCTGGGGGCTGGTCGCGGCGTCGCGCGATTTCAAACGGCGGCTCGCATGACCAAATCTTTCGTTCATCGCGCGTGGCGCAAAATCCCGCATTCATGGCGTCAGCGTTTTTTCGATGAGGTTACGCCGGTCGTTGCGCCACGTCCCTCTCTCCATCCAAAAGGCGGCATGCCGATCGGCATTGCCGGATGGTTCAGTTCAGCCAGCGGCCTCGGCGAAGGCGCAAGGCTCGGCTATCGCGCGCTCGAGACATCCGGCCTGCAGCCAACCGCATACGATCTGAGCGCGGCCTTTGCGCAGAACGATCTGCCCGGCGCCATCATGACCCGTCCGCTGGAGCCGGGCACCGGCGGAAGTCTCATCGCGCATATCAACGGGCCATACCTGCCTTATGCCATGTGCATGCTCGGACGGCGTCAGATCGCTGGACGGCGCATCATCGGATATTGGGCGTGGGAACTGCCGCGGCTGTCGGATGCATGGCGGCCCGCTTTGTCATTTGTTCATGAAATCTGGGTGCCGAGCCGCTTCACGCAGTCCGCCATTGCCGACGCAACTGACTTGCCTGTGCATGTCGTGCCGCATCCGCTGTCCGAGATCGAAATGCCGAGCTCGCGCCGGCAGGATTTCGGCCTGCCTGACAACGCGCTCATCGTCCTCAACTCATTTCATATCGGATCAAACTTCGCCCGCAAGAATCCGATCGCGGCGATCAACGCCTTCCGGCGCGCCTTCGGCGATCGCAGCGACCGCATCCTGGTCATCAAGCTGAGCGATCCGGGCAACGTCCCCTGGGCCCGGCAGGAATTGAACGCGGCGATTGCCGGCGCACCGAATATCCGCGTCATCGAACGCACGCTGTCGTCGAAGGAAATGACCGGCCTAATGGCACTGGCCGACATTGTGATTTCAACGCACCGTTCGGAGGGCTTCGGCTTGATTTGTGCTGAAGCTATGCGCCTCGGTAAGCCGGTCATTGCGACCGGGTGGTCCGGCAATCTCGACTTCATGAATGAGGAGAATTCGGCCCTTCTGCCTTACAAGCTCATTCCGGTTGCGGATCGCGACAACGCATTCGATAGCGAGAGCCAGCAATGGGCCGATCCGGACGTTGATGCAGCGGCGCGCTGGCTGACGCAACTTGCTGATGATCCGGACCTGCGTCAGCGCATGGGGACGAAAGCGGCGAAGGATATCGCCGCATATCTGTCGCCCACGCATTTTGCGAAGACGGTCAGTGGGCTTCTGGCCGCCGGCGAGCGCCAATGAGAAGCTTTCTCTCATTGCGTTTTCTATTCCTGCGGTCGTCCACGGCCGTGAGCTCGGTGTTGACCGGCCTGTTGCAAACCTTCGTGTTCGCACGAGTGTTGAGCCCCGAGCAATTCTCGTTATTTGTGCTCGTCGGCGCAATCGGTTTCACGCTGCTGCTTTGCGATCTCGGTGCCACCAAGATCCTGTTTGTCCGGCTGCGCCAGCGGCATCTGGACCAGTCGCAGGAGGATTCTGTCGCAGCGCAGACGAGCGCCATCGTGACGCTTTACATCGCACTTGCGCTGGTCGGCGCCGTGCTCTGTTTCTTTGCGATGTCCTGGTTGCGGCCGGAGAGCTGGCTGCAATCGCTGCAATTCGCGTTGTTTTTTGTTTTCACCGCGCTCAATCTGGCATGGTTCGCCCTGCGCAACATCGCCGTCGCGGTGGACCAGTATGTGTACTTCGAAACGCTCGAAGTCACGCGGCGCTTTCTCACGATCTTTGCCACCGCGGCCATGCTGCTATTCTTGCCGGTCACGGCATTCCTGATCCTCATCAATCTTATGTGGATCGTGGTGCTGACGATGTGCATCCGGCGGCTGACGGCGTATGGGGCATTGACGACGAGGCTCCGCGGTCAGGTGCAGCACCTTCGGCATTTCTGGCACGAAAACGGCCGGATGCTGCTGCGCAGTTCGATCTTCTCAGTGTCGGAAATCTATATCTACAATTTTCCGTATTTCTTCGTACCGGCCTTCTACGGCCTTGGCGCGCCAACCATCATTCTCGACACCGCATTCAAGGTGTTCCGCGGCGGCAGCGTCGCCTATTCGGCCGCCTGCGACATCGCGTTGCCGCGGCAGACGCAGGCCTTCAAGGAGCGGGATCTCCCGGCGCTGATCCGTTCGACACTCATCGCCCTTGGTCTGTGTGCAATCCCGACAATCGGAGCTTCACTGATCCTTCTGATCGCCGGCAAGCAGCTCTTTGCGTTTCTCCTTGGACCCGCGGCAGTCATGCCGGATGTCGTGCCGATTCTGATCGTGCTGCTGGTTGCGAACATGATCCAGATGGTCGCACTCTCCCTCCTCGTTCACACCGGCTTCTTCAAGGAGATCGCCCAAGCGGCGCTCGTCGTCGTGGTGGCCATGACGCTTGGTGCCCTGTTCGCTTTTGTCGCTAAGCTGAGCATCGTCGATTACATGTGGATCTACGCGATCATTTATAGCTGTGGAGCGCTGATTTATGTCTGGCTGGCATGGCGGGGGCCAATCCATATCGCGCAACACAATGTTCCGTACGCTGCGCGGAAGCAAACTCACGCTGCAGAATAGCGGGCTTTTCGCTTGACCTGCGTGGTCTAAGCCAGCGTTGCGCCAATCATTTGCGCGCAGCGATATAGGCGTAGCTGGCAATTGTGCGCCAGTCATTGGCCCTTGCCATCGCGGTGAATCGGTCGTGGATGTCGCGGATCAGCGGAAGGCGCTCGAAATAGCCATGTCCATAGAACGGCAAAATCTGCACTTCGCTATAACCGATCCCCTCGAGCATTGGTTTCATTTTGCGTTCGCTCGCAAAGGTCCAGCTATAACGCGCGGGGAAGACTGGATCTTCCTCGTCGGTTCGATTGCGATAGAGCATCTTGACAATCTTCGCTGCGACATCGTCCGGCAACAACCAGTTCACGACGAACGGAAATGAATAGAGCGTCGGAATGAAGGCCAGCGCGACACCGCCGGGCGCCAACAACTCATACAGGTTCTTCCAGGCGCGCTGGCCGTCCGCGACGTGTTCGAACACCATGCGCGAGAACGCGAGGTCGAAATGGCCGCGCAGATCCGCCACTGCGGAAATGTCGCCAGCGACGTCGAAACAGGCCTTCCGGTATGTGTCCGGCAGTACGTCGAGCTCGACTTGCGAAATGTCATTGATAGTCATTTCGATGCCAAGCGCAGCCAATTCGTTGGCCTTGAACAGCGGATCGCGCCCACCGCCGATCTCGATCAGACGTTTCGCATTCAGGATACGGGCAAGACCGCGCACCACATTTTCATAGTTATCCCAGGCCCAGTGGCGATCGTTCTCGACACCGAGTTCGCGGAACGCCCTTGCCAGAGCGGCATCGCCACCGAGATTATCCAGAATGTCGCCGGGGGTCTTGTCGAGCATGACGCGCCTCGCTTTTGGGAGTTTTTTGGACGTGCACCGGGCCAGTCGCAGTTGCCGCGCTTGAGACTTCTTTAAGCTCGTCCTTTTTAAGATAGTCTTACGCGCGCCTCGCAGAATGGAACGGCCGCACCTGAAATGGACCGCCGGATGCCTGCCGCGACACCTGATATCGTCATCAATGGCCGTTTTTTGACGCAATTGACCGCGGGCGTTCAGCGCTTCGCGATCGAGACCGTTCGGGCCATGGACAAGGTGCTGGATGAGCCAGCTTACGCGGCACTGAAAGGGCATGTGGAACTGCAGGCGCCCAAATCGGCCCGGGATTTCCCGCTCAAGAATATCCGCCTGAACCGATCCGGCCTCACCAGCGGCTATCTCTGGGAGCAGATCGAGTTCCCGCTGCGGACGATCGGCAAGCTGCAATTAAACCTCTGCATGCTTGGGCCGGTGCTGAAACGCCGCCAGGTGCTTGTGATCCACGACACGTCAACCAAAGCCATGCCAGAAGCCTTCTCAAAGGCTTTTGTTGCCGCTTACGATTTCATCATTCCCAACGCGGCGCGGATGGCTGATCTCGTCGTCTCGGTTTCGGATTTCTCGCGCCGGGAAATGCAGAAATATTACGGCCTCGATCCGAAGAAAATTCCGATCTGCTACGAAGGTTCGGACCACATTCTTCGACACACACCGGACAATACGATCCTCGACAAGCTGAATCTGAAACCCGGTCAATATTTCCTAGGTGTCGGCATCTACGCGCTGAACAAGAATCTCAACGGTACCCTCGCCGCCCTGAAAAAGAGCGGCCTGAAGGGCGTGCCGCTGGTGGCCACCGGCAAGCGACGGCTCGACGTGCACAACAAGCTTGCCACCGTTAACGACGAAAATCTCGTCGATACTGGCCACATCACCGACAACGAATTGCGCGCACTGTACGACAATGCGCTCGCCACCGTTTATCCCTCCACTTACGAGGGCTTCGGCCTGCCGCCGCTGGAAGCGATGCAGTGCGGCTGTCCGGCGATCGTGTCGGACCATGACGTGCTGGTCGAGATCGGCGGCGACGCGACGCTTCGCTGCGGCGTCAATGACGTTGATAGCCTCGCGGCGGCGATGAAGGCAGTTTATTCCGATCCGGTCTTGCGCGAGAAGCTCAAGGCCGACGGCCTCAAACACGCGCAGCTCTACACCTGGGACAAGACGGCGCGCATCCTGCTCGATCTTTGCCGTCAGGTCGGGGCACGACGCACCTGACCGATGGTCAAAGCCGCGATCTCTGCTGTTGAGATGAAATGGTCGGAGCGGCGGGATTCGAACCCACGACCCCTAGTCCCCCAGACTAGTGCGCTAACCGGGCTGCGCCACGCTCCGACGGTGCCGTTATAGGCGAGCGATTGTGGCCGTCAACAGCCGCGACTTCTGTGCTGAGCGGCAGCCCCATACAAATCCACGAGGCCGCAATCGAAAATAAAAAAAACCCGGCCCGCAAGATGGGGCCGGGCTGGTCTGGTCGTGTGACGCTCAAATCAACGTAGGTCTCAGGGCTTCCAGCCGCCGCCGGGCAGCCGGCCATGGTATGGCGTGTCGCGGCAATGCCCCCACGGGCCGCGCCAATAGCCGGGAGGGCAACTCCTGGCGCCCCACATGTATGGTCCGTAATAGCCCCCCGGAAATGGTCCGCGACCGTACCAGTGGCAGGCACCGCCCGGACCACGATATTTGCCTGCGCCGCAGCCATCGGCAACGCGTTCAACGCCGGATTGGATATCGATCGTCTGAACAATCGGTGCTGCACTCGCCGTTCCGATGAAAGCCGCTGCGAGCGGCAAGGCAAGAAAGACTCTGAGCATTGTGCTCTCCCATCATTTGCGGCAGCAACGTACCAATCAAAGGTTGGCGGTGCGTAAATGGGGCTTAGTGACATCGTGACGAAGCGCATTTGATGAGCGCTCATCAGCGACCGCCAAGGCGATCGCGATGTAACCCGCGCCAGAACAGCAGCACTGAGCTGTCGAGGATCGCTCAGTGCATTTGCAGCAATACAGATAGCGACAAGCGAAGGGCGACTAACGTCGACGCCGTGGTTGCGGCGTGCCGCCCTGCATCTGGATGCGGCATGCAGGCGTGAGATTGCGCATATTGCGGTACAGGCAATTTTCGATCTGGTGGACGAACGGAATGTAGTTGCTGCAGAATTTGAAAGCGTCGCCTTCACAGCCCTGGCGCTGTGCGACAGTCCCCTGCGCAGCGGCCGGCGCGGTGCTGAAAACAGCCGTCACACCGGCAACAGCAAACGCCATGGAAACCCGGCGGAACGCAGAACCGAACTGATTGATCATGGAAGCCCCCTTGATCGATGATTCTCGGAAAGGCTAGCACGGCGAGCCGCCGGGCTTCCTCAGTTTTTGCTGTTGCCGTTTCGCCTGGAATCCCCGGCCGCACGATCCGCATCCGCGCCCCGGACTTGCTGCACCGAGCGTTCGTCGCCGGGCCTTCCTCGCCTTGGTCGTCGGCATAGGCCGCCTAGAGCCGGTTTTCTGCGATCGTCTCTCACCTTCGTTAACCCTGCCTTCGCAAAGCGCTGCATCGAGGGCCCGGATTAAAGCCCCCGGTCACGGATTGGTCCTATCTAGGGCGCATCGGACGGTCACCTCAATCAGCGTGCGTTACGGCCCATGAATGCTCCGGCTCCCGCCGACCCACTCCGCGTTTCCGTTCCATCGGGACCGTCCCGGCAGGCTGACCGCATGCCCCCGAAGCTGTCCGTGGTCACCGCTTCGGCCAGTCCAAAAGCGCATGAAACTCTGAGTGACTTAACCGCCGTCCCCATTGTGCCCTGGCGCGCGTTGCAGGCGCGCGCGACCGAGCCGAATGCCTATTTCCACCCGCTCTGGGCGCTGCCGGTCGCGCGTTTCGCCCGCGGCCGTGCTGGCGCGCTTGCCCTGCTCGCCTGGGACCGCACCGAGCATGATCGTCTGATCGGCCTCATGCCGGTTCGATGGGCGAAGCGGGCCTTGTCGCTTCCCGTCCCGATGCTGGTCGGCTGGAACGGTTATGCCTCGCTCGCCGTGCCGACGCTTGATCGTGACCACGCTGTCGACGCCGCGCATGCCTTGCTCGACGCGGCCTGCAGCGCCGGCGCACGTGCCCTGTTTCTGCCCGGCACAGCGACGGAAGGGATGGCCTTCGCGGCGATGAAAATGGCGTTGTCGGAGCGCGATCTGAGCTTCGATGTGATGCGCAGCTTCCGCCGCGCCGCACTCGACGCCACAAAGGACGGTGATGCGACCCTGCGGTCTGCACTTGGTGCCAAGAAATCGAAAGAGCTGCGTCGCCAGCGTCATCGTCTGGAGGATGCAGGTCCGATTTCGATCGAGATTGCAACCACTCCCGCCGACGTCGCGGCCGCACTCGACCGTTTCCTCGTCCTCGAGCAGAAAGGCTGGAAGGGTCTGCGCGGCACCGGGCTCGGCCAGCATGACGGCGACACGGCTTTCATCCGCGAGGCTTCGGCCGCACTCGCGGCGGAGGGTCGTTTTGAAATTATCAGCCTCACACGCAACGGCATGACGATCGCCTCAGGTCTTGTGCTGCGCGATCAGGATCGCGCCTATTTCTTCAAGATCGCGATGGATGAAAGCGAAGCCCGCACCTCACCCGGCGTGCAACTGACGCTTGATCTGACCCGCCATCTCTGCGCTGACGCCGCGATCAGCTTCGCCGATTCATCGGCAGACGGCGAACATCCGATGATCGACCATGTCTGGCGCGAGCGCATCGAAATTGCCGACGTTTTCATCCCGCTTTACCCCAGCGACCCGATGGCCGCTGCAATCAAGACCCTCCTTCGCGCGCGCTATGCGGCGATCGAGTGCGTTCGAACAATGAGACGCTTCAAGGAGAAACTGTCATGAAATATTTCGAGCCGACGGACACGACCGCATTGACGGAGGCATTCCCGAACCTGCCTTTCTCGCTGCATCATCGTTTCACCGGCAACCCGCTGCTGACGCTGCCGAAGCTTGCCGAGCTGGTGCGCGAATTGCCGCGCGACCGCATCGAATACAATTCCGGCAAGGCATCGATCAGCCAGAATCCGGACACGACGCCGACCGTCGATCTCGACCCCGAGGACATCGTTCGCAAGATCGAAACCGCCGGTGCCTGGATGGTGCTGAAACATGTCGAACAGCATCCAGCCTATGGCAAGCTGATCGAGGATGCGCTGCTCGAAGTTGCGCACACCCGCGGCTACGACAGTCTGAAGGACGCTGGCTTTGAAGATATCCGCGGCTTCATTTTTGTGTCCTCAGCCGAATCCACCACGCCGTTCCACGCCGACAGCGACGAGAATTTCTTCTTCCAGATCCATGGCGACAAGTTCTTCCATGTCTATGACAACCGCGACCGTTCGATCGCATCGGAAGAGGCGTTGGAAGAGGTCGTCGTCAAGCATCGCAACATCCCCTACGAGGCGAGGTTCGATGCCAAATGCACGACCTACAATCTGAAGCCGGGCGACGGTGTCTTCGTGCCCTATCAATGGCCGCATTGGGTGCGCACCGCCGGCAGCTATTCGATATCATTGTCGCTGACCTGGAAGTCGGAAGACGTGCGCCGACGCAACGACATCTCCACCATGAACTCGATGCTGCGGAGCATCGGCATTCCGCAGAACCCGCCCGGCGTGAACCCGGCGCTCGACACCGCCAAGCTGGCGGTATTCCGCACGGCTGCCGGCGCGGTCGAGCCGCTCCGCCGCAGCGAAGGCATGCGCCGCGTCATCCGCCGCCTCGCCTTCGGCCGCAACGCCAATTACTATTATCGCGACGGAGCAAAGAAGGCGCCCGACGCAAAAGCGTCCTGAACCTTTGTCGCTGCCAAAGCGACCAAGCCTGAAGTGCGGCGATTCACGCCGCGCAACTGGGCCCGTCAATGGACAGCGCATTTCCGACCTGGCTGCGCCTGATCGTCGCCGTTTCGGCGGTGATGCAATTGGGATTCGGCCTCACACTGATGATCGATCCTGCGCAGATCGGCACGATCTGGCCGTGGTCCATGCCGCCGCTCACCACACGCATCCTGGGCGCCAGCACCTTGGTCTCTGTTCCACTGGCGTTGCTGTCTGTCGGCATTAACCGCTTTTCCTATGCCGCCATTCCGTTCGTGATGATGGCGACCTATCGTTTACTGCAGCTTGCGGCCGGCGCGATGCACCTTGATCGCTTCGGCACAAATATACCGATGACCATCAATTACTTCGGCGGCGGCGCGCTGATGCTGATGGTGTTGAGCTACGGCCTTTGGACGGGTTGGCGTCGTCACCTCACGGGAGACGCAGACATTTCAGAACCGATGGTTTGGCCGATGCCCGCCCCGCTTCGCGCGTCACTTGCCTTGGTCGGCATTCTTTTTATGGCGCTCGGTTTGGTGTTCTTCTTTGACGCTTCCGAAGCCGCGATCATCTGGTTCGATGCAAAAGGGATCACACCGCTAACGGCGCGGCTGTTCTCGTCGCCGCTCATGGGGCTCGGCCTTGGACTCATCCTCCTGTCGCGAACCCGCGACTGGCGAATGGCCGCCATTCCGGCGGTCGGATTTTGCACGATGGGATTTGTCGTGCTGCTGGCATTCATCCTCGGCTATTCCGACTTTGCGCCGAGAACATGGATGGCCTGGATTGTAGCAAGCACCCCCGCGATGCTGCTGGCCGCAGGCTTCATCATTCTTGCCTTGAAGCCGGTAAAACTTCGTCAGCCAGCGTAGATCGCGAAGCGGGTTTCGAAGGCTCTAAGGGTCGATTTCGGGCTCGGGGGCAGCACCTGGAAGCGCACCATCGAGCAATCGCCGGCACTCGCTGAGTTCGAACAATGCCGATTGCAGCCGCCGAAGGTCCTCACGCGACATCTGAGCACGAATGGCAGACGGCGTCGCTTGTGGTCTTGGCATGGGCGCCGGCCGCTGCGAGGGCGGCGCATAGGCATCCGGTGTATCGTAGGCCCCCTCGGTTTCGTCGCTTTCGCCAGATGCGCCCTGTTCTTCAGCATCCTCTTCGACCGGCCCGTGGGTCGGTTGTTCAGCGCCTGGCTGCCAGACCGTCTGAACGAATTTCAGCCCCTGGTCGCGCAAAATTCGCTGCACGCCGCGAATGGTATAGCCTTCGCCGTAAAGCAGATGATGGATACCGCGCAGCAGGTCGACATCATCTGGCCGGTAATATCGGCGCCCGCCGGCGCGCTTCATCGGCTTGATCTGGCTAAAGCGACTTTCCCAGAACCGCAGCACGTGCTGCGGCACCTTCAGGTCGTCGGCCACCTCGCTGATCGTCCGGAATGCGTCGGGCGCCTTGTCCAATCAGGCCTCCGCATCATGATTCTTTTGGTTGGCGTATGATCTTGCCGAAAACCGGTCCCCACTTTTCGGGATCATGTGCTAATGCGAGTCTGTGTCGTCGACGACGCCGTTTTCCGACTCGCCGTTGATCCGCTGCTTCAGAATAGCGGACGGCTTAAACACCATCACGCGCCGGGGCGAGATTGGCACTTCCTTGCCGGTCTTCGGATTGCGACCGATGCGCTCGCCCTTTTTACGCACCACGAATGAGCCGAACGAAGACAGCTTTACGGTCTCACCCCGCTCCAGGCAGTCGGTGATTTCCTTCAGCACTTGTTCGACCAGCGTCGCGGACTCCGTCCGCGACAGGCCTACCTTCTGGTAGACCGCCTCACAGAGATCCGCTCGCGTAACTGTCTTTACCGTCATCGCCTGTCAGCCCCTACTGGCGATCCTTCTTATTTTACAAGACGATATGGACTTACTTTTGCACGGTCAACCGAAGAAAGTTCGGTAAGCCTGCTATTCGCCGACCGACTGGTCAACTTCATGCGAGCCATGAAGAGGCGATGCACATCAATACGGTAAAAGGCTACATTCGGACGAGCGAGGCGCCCCAGGTAAAGCCGCCACCCATGGCCTCGAACATCACAAGATCGCCCTTCTTGATCCGGCCATCGGCAATGCCGACACACAGCGCCAGCGGGATCGACGCTGCCGACGTGTTGCCGTGCTTGTCGACGGTGATGATAACCTTGGCCGGATCGAGCCCGAGCTTCATGACCGAGCCGTCGATGATGCGGCGGTTTGCCTGGTGTGGCACAAACCAGTCGAGGTCGCGTGCAGTGTAACCCGTGGCTTTAAAGGCATCCTTGATCACGTCGGTGATCATCGAAACGGCGTGTTTAAAGACTTCCTTGCCTTCCATACGGAGGTGGCCAACAGTCTGCGTCGATGACGGCCCGCCATCGACATAGAGTTTGTTCTTGTGCCGTCCATCCGATCGCAAATGGTTTGTCAGGATGCCACGGTCGTTCATCGTGCCGGGCTGTTCCTGAGCCTCGATCACGACGGCCCCGGCGCCATCGCCAAACAGCACGCAAGTGGTGCGGTCATTCCAGTCGAGAATGCGCGAAAAAGTCTCGGCGCCAATCAACAATGCGCGTTTGAACATACCCGTGCGCAACATTCCATCCACCGTTGCAAGCCCGAACACAAAGCCGGAGCAGACCGCCTGCAAATCGAACGCCGCCCCGCCGGTGATGCCGAGCCCAGCCTGCACCGTAACGGCCGAAGCCGGAAACGTATTGTCCGGCGTAGAGGTCGCAACCACGATCAGGTCAATCGATTGCGCATCGACCCCGGCATTGGCCAGTGCCGCCTGGGCCGCCTTGATGCCGAGATCCGATGTCACCTCGCCGTCGGCGGCGATATGTCGCTCCCGAATGCCTGTGCGTTGCACAATCCATTCGTCGGACGTATCGACCATCTTGGCCAGGTCGGCATTGGTCACGACGCGCTCCGGCAAGTAACAGCCGGCGCCTATAATCACTGAACGTAAGGTCACGATGCCGCTCCGGCCACGGGAGATTGGTCCTGGACTTCCGCCACAACGCGCGCCTCAGGAACGAGCGCCTGACCGATCTTCGCCATGAGTTCGTCACGCACCATTTCATAGCCAATTTCGACCGCCGCAGAGAAACCGCTCGCGCTCGCGCCGCCATGGCTCTTGATGACAATTCCGTTCAAGCCGAGAAAGACCCCGCCATTGGAGCGATCCGGATCGAGTTTCTCACGCAGGGCCCGGAAGGCGCCGCGCGCAAACAAATAGCCGATCCTGGTCCAGATCGTGCGCTTCATTTCGGCGCGAAGAAATCCCGCGATCTGACGTGCGGTGCCTTCGGCGCTTTTCAGCGCGATATTGCCGGCAAAGCCCTCCGTGACCACAACGTCGACGGTACCCTTGCCGATATCGTCGCCTTCGACGAAACCGGCATAATTGATGTGCGGCAGATTGCGCTCGCGCAGGATCTGGCCAGCTTCGCGGACTTCATCGAGTCCTTTAACTTCTTCAACCCCGATATTTAAAAGGCCCACGGTCGGGCGATCGATGTGAAGCAGAATGCGCGCCATCGCGCTGCCCATCAGCGCCATATCGATGAGATGCTGGGTATCGGCGCCAATGCTGGCGCCGAGATCGAGCACAACCGATTCCCCCCGCAGGGTCGGCCAGATCGCCGCAATCGCCGGTCTTTCGATCCCAGCCATGGTGCGCAGATGAATTTTCGCCATGGCCATCAGCGCGCCGGTATTGCCGGCGGATACGGCGACGTCGGCCTGGCCCTGCTTCACCGCATCGATCGCCTGCCACATCGAGGATTTCAGCCGGCCCTGGCGCAGCGCCTGGCTCGGCTTGTCATCCATCTTGATCGCAACATCGGTGTGGACAACCCGCGACACGGCCTTGAGCACCGGTTCCGCCGACAGTGCGGGCTCGATCCGCGCGGAATCGCCGAAGAAGATGAACTCGGTATCACGATGCCGGCCATGCGCGAGCGCAGCGCCGGGGACAATCACCTCCGGTCCATGGTCGCCTCCCATGGCATCGAGCGCAATGCGGACTTTGTCTGGCATAGCCGACCTTAGCCGAGGCCTTGAATCATCAGAACGGTGAACATTGGACCTTGTCGGGAGGGGCAGACGCGGGCGCGGACAATAGCGTTTCGGAGCCTCAACACAACAGTCACTCCGAACTTCCCTTGGGTGGCCTCTTCAGCGCCGCCAGAGCCGCGAATGGCTTGGCGACGGCATCGCCGGCGGCTGGCGATTCGAAGGTCACGCCCTTTTTGCGCGGATAGGGATCGAGACCAAGGAGGAAATACTCGGTGGCGATGGCGCCGAGATCAACCGCTCCACCGACCAGCGGCTCCGGCGGTTCAGCCTCGGTCAAACCGAAAGAGGCCTCGCCGTCGCTATCGCCAAGCGAGGCTTGTTGATCCGACGTGAAGAAAAGATCGATCGGCTCAACGAGATTTGTCTCGATAGGCTCAAGGGTTACCACGCAATTTTGACCTACCAAAGCAGAGACTTCACCGACGACATGAAGTCCATCACGGCCGCTACGGGTCACGTCGAACTGTGCCTCCAAGCGTGACAGATCGCGCAGTTCCGCGCTCTGCGCAAGCGCCGCGCGCACCGCAGCGTCGGCACTGATCTCCACGTGTATTCCATCCTCGGGCACATCCTCGCGCGCAAGCCGGCTGCTCCAAATCGTGTCAGTCATTGTCCAAGCTCTTTGACGTCAAGTCTGGCCAAAAGGTCCGGGATCCGGCCAGACGATCTTGCCGGTCGCGATGACCGCCGGATCCTGCCGGTCCAGCATCGCCATTGTTGCCTGCATATAGCCCGCCAGCCTCGGAACCGATGGCGCATCGACGCCCTCGAACACATTCCGGCTGATTGCGGTCTTCAGGGCAGCCTCATCGCCAGCCCGCAACGCTGATATATAGGCGCCGTGCCGGCCGAAGAAGGCCGCAGCCACGCCGCGCACCTGTTTTGGAACCTTCATATCGCTGATGCCGTCTTCACGCAGATGGTCGTCCATATCGAGGCAGAATCGGTCGAAGACCTCCTGCCCGACCGCCTTGGCGTCCTCGTCGCCTTGCGACAGCCGCTCGAACGCCATCGCCAGATGCAGCATGAGCGCATCAAGCCGGCCATTAACCGTGTCCGGAATACCATAGGCGAGATAGAAGACAGGCGAGCGCGCTTGCGCCACGATGGCGCCATAGAGCGCCTCGATGGTGGCGGCTCGGGGGTTCCGGCGGAAAACGTTCAGCATCGGGTCCTTTTAGGGCCAGACGACCTTTGTCGCCAGATGGCCTCATTGCAAATCTTGGCGTCGATGGGTACTCGAACGGTCATGCAGCTTTTGACACGGCCTTCAACACGGATGGCACGCCTTCGCCATGGCGCAGCCGCACTTGCCCTCACGCTCCTAGTCGCGGGCTGTGGCAGCCTCGAGCAGTCCTTCCAGAGGGGCTATGTGGTACCGGAAGGCGCCCTCGAACAGATCCCGCTCGGCTCCAGCCAGGAACAGGTGCTGATCGTGCTTGGCACGCCGTCCACCGTCGCGACGGTCAGCGGCGAAGCTTTTTATTACATCTCGCAGCGCGCCGAGAAGGCCGCCGCCTTCATGCCGCAGAAAGTGGTGGAGCAGCGCGTGATCGCGGTCTATTTCGACAAGGACCGCCGGGTCGCCCGCCTCGCCGACTACCGGCTGCAGGACGGCAAGATTTTCGACTTCGTCAGCCGCACGACGCCAAGCGGCGGCAGCGAACTGTCCTACCTGACCTATCTGTTCAAGATCATCGGTACCCAGTAAGCGTCGGTTCGTATCGGCGAGCCCTGGGCACAGACAATCTTCAACTCCTTAAATGCAAAAAGCCCCGCCTTTCAGCGGGGCTTTTCATTTCAGTCCATGCTGTCGCGATCAGTGCGCGAGGATCGCCAGCAGCAGTAGCGCCACGATGTTGGTAATCTTGATCATCGGGTTCACGGCAGGTCCTGCCGTGTCCTTGTAGGGATCGCCAACCGTATCGCCGGTCACCGCAGCCTTGTGGGCTTCCGAGCCCTTGCCGCCGAAATGGCCGTCTTCGATGTATTTCTTGGCGTTGTCCCACGCACCGCCGCCCGAAGTCATCGAGATCGCGACGAACAGACCAGTCACGATCACGCCGAGCAGCATCGCGCCGACGGCCGAGAAGCCCGCCGACTTACCGGCCGCGCCGCCACCGGCGATGAAGTAGATCGCGAAGTAGACGACGATCGGCGACAGCACCGGCAGCAGCGACGGAATGATCATTTCCTTGATCGCCGCCTTGGTCAGAAGGTCAACCGCTTTGCCGTAATCCGGCTTGTCGGTGCCCTTCATGATGCCGGGCTTCTCACGGAATTGCCGGCGCACTTCCTCGACGATCGAGGATGCCGCACGGCCGACCGCGGTCATGCCCATGGCGCCGAACAGATACGGCAGCAAACCGCCGAACAACAGGCCGACCACGACGTAAGGGTTGGTCAGCGAGAAGTCCGGAGCAACGCCGATGAAGTAAGGTGTTTTCGACGCAATGAAGTATTTCAGATCTTCATTATAGGCCGCGAACAACACCAGCGCGCCAAGACCGGCCGAGCCAATGGCATAGCCCTTGGTCACCGCCTTGGTGGTGTTGCCAACCGCGTCGAGCGCGTCGGTGGATTTGCGGACTTCCTTCGGCAAGCCGGCCATTTCGGCGATGCCGCCGGCATTGTCAGTGACCGGTCCGAAGGCGTCGAGCGCAACGATCATGCCGGCCAAGGCCAGCATCGTGGTTGTTGCGATGGCGATGCCGAACAGGCCGGCCATGCCGTAGGTGAGCAGGATGCCGGCGATGATGACAAGGGCCGGAAGAGCCGTTGACTCCATCGAGATGGCAAGACCCTGGATCACGTTGGTGCCGTGACCGGTGACCGAGGCTTCCGCGATCGACTTCACCGGACGGAAGTTGGTACCGGTATAGTATTCGGTGATCCAGATGATCAGGCCGGTCACCGCAAGGCCGACGATGCCGCAAATGAACAGCGCCGTCGACGTAAAGGTCACGCCACCGCCGGTCTTCAGCTCCGTGCCAAAGCCGAGCATCAGATGGGTCACGATGGCAATGCCGACAAGCGACAGGACGCCGGTCGCGATCAGGCCTTTGTAAAGTGCGCCCATGATCGACTGGTTGGCGCCGAGCTTCACGAAGAAGGTGCCGATGATCGAGGTGATGATGCACACCGCGCCGATGGCGAGTGGATAAATCATCATCGATGACAGGATTGGCTGACCGGCGAAAAAGATTGCTGCCAGAACCATGGTGGCGACCGCGGTCACCGCATAGGTCTCGAACAGGTCGGCCGCCATGCCGGCGCAGTCACCGACGTTATCGCCGACGTTGTCTGCAATGGTGGCCGGGTTGCGCGGATCGTCTTCCGGGATGCCGGCTTCCACCTTGCCCACGAGATCGCCGCCGACGTCAGCGCCCTTGGTGAAGATACCGCCGCCGAGACGAGCGAAGATCGAAATCAGCGATGCGCCGAAGCCGAGCGCCACCAGCGCGTCGACCACGATACGGCTATTGGGGGCAAGGCCGAGCGGACCGGTCAGCACCGCATAGTAGACGGCGACGCCGAGAAGCGCGAGACCGGCAACAAGCATGCCGGTGATGGCGCCCGCTTTGAAGGCAATATCGAGACCGCCGGCCAGCGAGCTGATCGCTGCCTGCGCGGTACGGACGTTGGCGCGAACCGATACGTTCATACCAATGAAGCCCGCAACACCCGACAGGACCGCACCGACGAGAAAACCGATCCCGACGAGCCAGCCGAGCAGATAGCCCACGATGACGAAGATGACGATGCCGACAAGGCCGATGGTTGTGTATTGGCGTTTCAGATAGGCCTGCGCGCCCTCACGGACGGCGGCGGCGATCTCCTGCATTTTCGCTGAACCAGCGTCGGACTTCATCACCGACATCGTGGCCCAGATGCCATATAGAATAGCGAGCAAACCGCAGGCGATGATCACCCACAAAGCTGTCATTGTAGACCCCAGTTTTCTTTAGTTTGGATCGAGCCGGCATTTCCCCCTGCCAGGCTATGCTTTCATTGCCGCCGGACGCGCGGAATCGCCTCCGCCCGGCCACAAAAGCGCGCGGACATTGCCAAAAACGTTGTGGCAAAGCAATCGCTGGTTTTATTGGGTTTCTCCGGCATCCACGCTTCTTGAAGAGTTCCCATAAAACGGATGCCAGAGATGTTTATAGCGCTCGGATCAGGGTCGGCCGAATGTCCTTCGTCGTCCCATCGGTCAGCCCAAGGTCGGTGAGATGTGGGCCGGGATTGCAGGCGAGCGACTGGCCGCTCAACGCCTTGAAGGTCCGGTATGGCGGCTGCCACGCACAGATTTCGCCGGCGACCTCGACAATGCGCTTGTGCGCGCGGCCGACCTCTTCCGGTCCATCGAGCGACAACATACCGGCAACCGGATACGCTAACGAGGCAGCCACCTCGCCGTCCTTCACGACGGCGGTACCGCCCTTCATGCCGATCACGGTGTTCGCGGCCAGCGCCATCTCCGCAGCGTCATGGCCATAGACGATCAGGTTATGGGAATCGTGCGAATAGGACGTCGCGAAAGCACCGCGCCACCTCTCCCACCCTTCGATGATGGCGACCTGCGGCTTCGGATCGTTGCGGCCGTGACGATGCACGATCGCCATCACGCTGAGTTCCGGCGGCACGACCGCAAAGCCGTCGCGCACCTCGACCTCCACTTCGCTCCAGGAATTGAAGCGTGCGCCCTTGATCGTCTGCAACACGGCCCGGCCGTTAGTCATGCCCAGCACGCGGACACGGAAATCGTCGGCCGATAGCGTTGCGACTTTCATCGTATTATCGAGCGGCGGCTCGTATGCCGGTACAGGCTCGATCATGCGTCCGCCTTTGGCGACGTGGCGTCCATTCGAATAGACAGATTCGATTTTCACCTCACGCAGATCGGACAACGCGACAAGGTCGGCTTTGCGTCCGGCCGCGACGAGGCCAAGATCATCCCGGCGCAAACGGATCGCGTTGTTGATGGTCGCGCAGCGGATCGCCTGCAGCGGATCGAGGCCGTAGCGAATGAGCCGGCGCAGCACGTCGTTGATACCGCCATGCGCGACGAGATAGTCCGGAAACACATCGTCGGTGCAGATGGTCAAATTGGTCGGAATGACCGGCAGGGAATTGAGCGCCTCAACCACGCCGGGTAGCACATTGTCGTGGGAGCCGCGGATCTCGACCGTGAACCCGGCGCGTAACTTTTCCAGCGCATCGTCGCCGGACCCGATTTCGTGATCCGCGGAAATGCCGGCGGACAAATAGGCCATGAGCCCTGGCCCGGTCAGTTCGCGCGCATGTCCCTCGATGATCTTTCCCGAGGCGTTTGCGGCCTCGAGGATCCCCATCATCCGCGGCTGCGCCTCCAGCACCGCGCGCATGTCCATGACTTCGGCAAGGCCGGCGACGTCAGGCCATGACATCAATTCGCGGATGTCATCAGCCTTGAAATCGGCGCCCGATATCTCCAGCCCCGGTGCAGCCGGAACACATGAAGACGCCTGGACGATGAACCGCAGCGGCAGATTGCGCGTCGCCGCAATGGCGTAGCGAATGCCATCGAGCCCGATCACATTGGCGAGTTCATGCGGGTCCCAGAAGATCGTGGTCGTGCCCTGCGGCACGACCACGGACGCATAGTGATGCGGCAGCATATGCGAGGATTCGACATGCACGTGACCGTCGATAAAACCGGGTGTCACGATCAGGCCGGCCAGATCGTGCGTCTCCTTCGCCTCGGTAAAAGCACCTGGCGCATGCACGCTCGCGATCATCGGACCAACGATGCCGATATCGGCCTCGTAGATTTCCATGGTTGCGACATTGGCAATACGCGCGCCGCGCAGCAGGAGATCAAACGGTGCACGGCTCTGCGCCGCGTCGATCGCCCGTTTGCGGATTTCGAATGGGACAGGATCGAACAAAGTTATTCCGCCTTGATACCGGTGGCCTTCACCAGCGCCGAGAATTTCTCATGCTCGGCGGCGAGGAATGCCGCAAACTCCTTCGGCGAATTGCCTGACGGAAGCGTATTGGACGCGCGCAGCTTTTCGTCGACCGCGGGCTCCTTAACGACTGCGGCGAGCGCCTGATGCAGCTTTTCGACGATCGCCGGGTCGGTCTTGATCGGCGCGAACAGTCCATACCAGACCGTGACCGAAACACCCCGGAGGTCGGGAAACTCGGCCAGGCTCGGAATGTCCTTGGCCATCGCCGATCGCTCCGGCTCGGTAATGCCAAAGGCCTTGATGTTGCCCGCCTTCACATTCCCCATCGCCATCACCAGCGGCAAAACCGCAAGATCAATCTGGTTACCCATCAGGTCGGTCGGAATCTGTGCGCCGGTCTTGTACGGCACATGCACCATGTTGACCTTGCCGATGCTGTTGATCATCTCGCCGGCCAGATGCAGCGATGTGCCAACGCCAGAGCTCGCGTAGTTGTATTTGCCGGGATTGTCTTTCAGGAGTTTCATCAGTTCGGCAAGGTTATTGGCCGGGAAATCCTTGCGGCCGAGCAGGATCAGCGGCGAGGAACCGACCATCGAGATCGGCTGGAAATCCTTGAGCGGGTCGATGGTCACGAGCGAAGGCGATACCAGCTTCTGGATCACGATCGAGCTCTCGACCGAGAATAACAGCGTATAGCCATCCGGCTCTGCACGCGCCGCGCGCGTCGTGCCGATGGCACCGCCTGCGCCGACGATGTTTTCAACCACGACGGAGACCCCGAGTTTTGCCCCCAGCCGGTCGGAAACGATGCGCGCAATGGCATCGACGCTGCCGCCGGCCCCATACGGCACGATCAACGTGATCGGGCGGCTCGGATAGCTCGGAGTTTGGGCCTGAGCCGGCAAAACAGCCGCGGCAAATGCAAAAATGGCGGCAAAACGGGCAGCGAATAAGCGCATGACAATACTCTCTTGATCCTGGCCAGTGGCCAGCACGCATCATGCGCGGCAGTCACCAGCTTCGCAATGCTGCCTGCAAGTTGCATACCGCATACGCCGTTTGCGTTCGCGCAAGACCGGCCGCCGCAGCATCACGCCGCCTTGCCTGGCTCGACCGCGGTCCACTGCCGCTATTCTCGGCGTACCGTCAAGACTTTGGGCGCGGCCCGTCATTGCCGCCGAAGTCCGGACCGCTACACTGAACGCGCCGGGCTCAGGAAAAAGCAGGAGAGCACCCATGTGCGCGGGCGACGATACGACATGTCCACACTACGAGTTGCATTATCGTCAGTTCAAGGAAGCACTTGATCAGGAGCGCCGCTCCTTCATGAAGTCGGCCTTCGCAGCGGCGGGTGGCGCCGCGGCCTGGGGCGGTGGCGTCTCATTGGTGACACCGGGCATGGCCAGGGCGGCCGCCGCACAGATGCCGGCGAAGCGCAGCTATCATCATTTGCCAGCCACAGCCGACACGGTGCATTGGGGCTATTTCAGCAAGAAGCTGAAGCCGCAAGTCGAAATCGACTCCGGAGACTTCATCACCATCGAGACCCTCACCCATCATGCGGCCGACGATCTGGAGCGGATGGTGAAAGGCGATCCCGGCGCCGAGAGTGTCTATCTCTGGACCAAGGACAAGAAAGGTGTGAACCGGCGTGGCGCCGGGCCTGAAGACGCGTCCTTGTTCGGTCGCGGCGCAGGCGAAGGGCTCGGCGTACATATCTGCACGGGTCCCGTCTTTGTGCGCGGCGCGGAGCCCGGCGACGTGCTCGAGGTGCGCATTGTCGATGTCGCGCCGCGCCCCTGCGCAAACCCGAAATTTTCCGGCAAGGCTTTCGGCAGCAACGCCGCTGCCTGGTGGGGCTTTCACTACAAGGACCTGATCACCGAACCAAAACCGCGCGAGGTCATCACCATCTACGAGGTGGACGCCACCGGCACGCGCAACTGGGCGCAGGCCGTCTACAATTTTCAGTGGACCCCACAGACCGATCCGTTCGGCGTGGTCCACAAAACCATCGACTATCCAGGCGTGCCGGTCGATCACGCGACGGTGAAAGAAAACCACGGCATCCTCAAGGGCGTGCGCATTCCGATCCGTCCGCATTTCGGGGTGATCGGGCTTGCGCCCAAGGAGGCCGACATCGTCGACTCGATTCCGCCGAGCTACACCGGCGGCAACATCGACAACTGGCGGATCGGCAAGGGCGCAACCATGTATTATCCCGTTGCCGTCGAAGGCGCCCTGCTCTCTGCTGGCGATCCGCATGCCTCGCAGGGCGATTCAGAGATGTGCGGCACCGCCATCGAATGCTCGCTCACCGGCACATTCCAGCTGATCCTGCACAAGAAAGCCGATCTTGCCGGCACGCCCCTCGAACAACTCGACTATCCCATGCTTGAAACTCAGAACGAGTGGCTCGTGCACGGCTTTAGCTTTGCCAACTATCTCACCGAGCTTGGCCCCAAGGCACAGTCGGAAATCTACAGCAAGTCGTCCGTCGATCTCGCGTTGCGCGACGCGTTCCGGAAAATGCGCCACTTCCTGATGACCACAAAAAAGCTCACCGAGGACGAAGCGATCTCGCTCATCACAGTCGGTTGCGATTTCGGCATCACTCAGGTCGTCGACGGCAACTGGGGCGTCCATGCGGTGATCCGCAAAGACATCTTTGCCGGGGTGACGGCTTAGCGCCCGCCTATCCAAAAGCGCAGGCCGCATCATCAGGCCTGCGCTTTCGCTCCTCCGCGCAGCACCAGCCACAGCAGCATCGCACCGGCAATGAACACGACGGGGAATACAATCTGGTTGACCGCCGCCCAGCCGAACGTGGCCAGGATCTTGCCGGAGCCAAACGATCCGATCGCCATCGCGCCAAAAACGAGGAAATCGTTGACGCTCTGAACGCGGGTGCGCTCTTCGGGCCGATGCGTCTGCGTCACCAGCGCGGTTGCGCCGATGAAGCCGAAATTCCATCCCATGCCGAGCAGCACGAGGCCAACCCAGAAATGCCAGAGGGTGATTCCGGCAATGCTGATCGCCGCGCTCGCGATCAACAGCACGAAGCCGGCGCCGATCACGCGTTCGACGCCGTAGCGTCCGATCAGCGTGCCGGTGAAGAAACTCGGCACGTACATGCCAAGCACGTGCCATTGCAGGCCGAGCGTGGCATCGGTGACGCTGTGGCTGCACTCGATCATGGCGAGCGGCGCGGCCGTCATCACCATGTTCATCATCGCGTAGCTGGCAATGCCGCAAGCCACCGCGACGATGAATTTCGGCTGCCGTGCGATCACCGATATCGGCCGACCCGACCGGCCTTCGGCCAATGCCGGCGGCATCGGGATTTTCAGAAGCATCAAAGTCAGGCCGGCAATCGCCGCCACAACGGCCTGCGCGAGATAGGTCGCGGCGAACAGATAGGGCGGCCACATGTCCTTGGTCTGGATGACGATCTGTGCCCCGATAATGGCGGCGAAGATTCCGCCAATCAGCACATAGGATATGGCTTTGGGCCGGAAGGCCTCGCTCGCGGTATCGGCTGCGGCAAAGCGATAGGCCTGATGCGCGGCAGCGTAGAAGCCGGAGAAGATCGCACCGACGTTGAACAGCACGAACGATCCCTGCAGCACCGCAATGCAGCAGATGATGCCGGTCAAAATCCCGCACAGCGTGCCGATCTGGAACGCCGTCCGCCGGCCATAGCGCCGCGCCAATGCACCGACCGGCAAGGTGCCAAGCCACAGGCCAATGACATAGACCGTAATCGGAACCGTCGCGAGTGTCTTGTCGGGCGCCAGTATCGCACCGGCAATCGAGCCGGTCGCCAACAGGATCGTGTTGTTGCCGCCAGCCAGCGCCTGCGTCACCGCCAGCACCATCGCATTGCGACGCGCCAGCGTATCGTCAATCAGATGTTTCGCGTCTTCGGCAACGACCGACATGCAAGATTCCCGGCAAAGGACGCCCTACATATCGGCCTGGCTGAATATAAGCCAGTGCCGTCCGGGCAGGTCAGAACTGCACGGCGCCCGGGTGGGGAATGGTGAAATCGCGCAAGGCCGCAAAATTCGGGGCGCCGAGCTGCCGCATCGCAACACCGATCTCCTCGACCAGCATGTCGGTCACATAGTCGGCTCCATCGGAACCGATAGCCCCGACGCCGTAAAGAAACGCCCTGCCCGCCAGCGCCGCCTTGGCGCCAAGCGCGATCGTCCGCACCACATCGAGGCCGGACCGGATGCCACCATCAATGAGAATGGTCGCCTTGTTTCCCACCGCCTCTGCAATGGCCGGCAGCACGTCGATCACAGCAGGCGCCGCCTCCAGTTGCCGGCCGCCATGGTTCGACACCTGGATGCCGTCCAGCCCGATCGCCACCGCCTTCTCCGCATCGGCGGGATGCATGACCCCCTTGATCACCATTGGGCCCTTCCAGAGATCGCGATAGCGCTTCATCTCCTCGAAGGTGATCGCACCGCTGACTTCGCGCTGCGCATACCAGGCGACATCAGCCTTGCTGGCATTCGGCCCGCAATAGGGTGCAAGACAGGGAAAGCTCGGCTGTCCTGTGCGCATCAAAGCCGACAGCCAGCCCGGCGACACCGCAGCCTGCCGGATGGTGCGGAAGGTCGGACGGAACGGCAGCGTCAGGCCGTTGCGCAATTCGCCCGGCCGTTTGGCGCGTCCCGGCGTATCGACGGTGACGACCAGCACATGAATGCCGGCGTCCTGCGCCCGGCGCACCAGGTCGAAGCCGACCTTGTGATCGTCCTTGGCCAGCCGGTAGAGCTGGAACCAGGTCACGTCCGGTGCAATCGCTGCAAGCTCTTCCAGCGCCACGCCGCTGACGGTGCCGGCCGTATAGGGAATGCGCGCGCGTTGCGCGGCACGCGCCAGCAACCGTTCCGCGCCCGGCCAGAACACACTCTGCAAACCCATCGGCGCAACACCGATCGGCGCCGCATAATGACGGCCGAACAATTCCACATCGGTCGAAACCGGACCACGATCCTCGCCGATGCGCGGCACCATCGTGATCGCATCGAGCGCATCGGCATTGCGCTTCACCGCAAGGTTTTGGCCCGCACCGCCGGCGACTGTCTCATAGCCAAGCGAGGGCACGCGCCTCTCGGCAGCTTTCCGCAAATCCTCAATCGTGGGAAATCGCCGCCGCAACTGCGCTTCGCGCGACGAGCCGGAGACGCCCCAGCCCATCGGCGCGGGTTTCATCGCGGTGCGATCATGCATCTCATCTCTCCCCAGACCATTATCTTTTATTGTTTCTTGTCAGAAATGGCTGAACGAGGTGCGGGCGAATGTCAACGCCGCACCGTCGGCACCGACTATGCGTGGCGGATCATGGCCTTCAAGGATTTCACCGATATCGGTCACCCCAATATCGGCCGCGGTCGCGAGTTCGCGAAATCTCTCAATACGATCCGGCGCAACGGTGCAGAGGATTTCGTAATCGTCACCACCGGTTGCGATGGTTTCGATCAAGGCCGGTTCCGATGACAGCGCATGCCTTGCGCCGCTCGAAAGCGGGATAGCCTTGGCCTCAATCCGCGCCGATACACCGGACACATCGCACAGCTTGGCAAGATCGCCGACCAGCCCATCGGATACGTCCATGGCTGCTGAGGCAAGCGCCCTCACCGCCGCAGCCATGGCCAGGCGCGGTTGCGGCACACGATAGCGATCGATGAGATGTTTGGCATCGCCGTCGCTCAACGACCATGCGGCCTTGCGCGCCGGCTCGCGCAGCAATTTCAACCCGAGCGCGCCATCGCCAATGGTGCCGGTGACGAAGACCCGATCGCCAGGATTCGCGCCGCTGCGCTGAACCATGGTGCCGCGCGGCAGCACGCCGAAGGCGAAGATCGAGACCGATAAAGGCCCATCGGTTTTGACGGTGTCGCCGCCGAAGACCGGACATGAAAAGTGTTCGCAGTCTGCCTTGAGCCCCGACGCGAAAGCATCCAGCCAAGTTTCATTTGACGAAGAGTCGTTCGATCCGGCCGGCAATGCCAGTGTCATCAGACAGCCGGCAGGTGCCGCGCCTTTGGCCGCAAGATCGGAGAGGTTCACACGCAGCGCTTTTTTCGCAACGCAATTGGCGGGATCGGCGGGCAGGAAATGAACGCCCGAGACGATGGCGTCCGCGGTCAAAACCAGTTCGTGCCCTTCAGGCGGTGAGTAGAAGGCTGCATCGTCGCGAAGACCGAGCGCACCGTCCGCGGTCGCGAGCGGTTTGAAATATCGGGCGATCAGCTTGTCTTCGCCTGACTGCATCTGTGTATGCCGCAATCACTTTCTTGCCGGATCGAAATCCTCCGCCCGCATGTTCCGCGCGAGCATATCGAGCACCGCATTGACCATGCCGGTTTCGTCGCGGTCGACGAACGCATTGGCGACATCGACATATTCCGACACGATGACGCGGACCGGAATATCCTTGCGATTGGTCAGTTCGAAGGCGCCAGCGCGCAACACCGCGCGTACCAGCGCCTCGACACGCTTCAACGGCCACCCCTTGCTCAGGGCTTGATCGATGGCCGGATCCAGGTTGCGCTGATCGGCCACCACACCGCGAACGATATCGCGGAAGAACGCGGCTTCGGCCGGCAGATACTTGTCGCCTTCCACCTCGCCACCAAGCCAATGGCTCTCGAACTCGGCAAGAATATCGTTCAGATCCGTACCGGCGATGTCCATCTGATACAGCGCCTGCACGGCCGCGAGCCGCGCCGCCCCGCGCCGGTTGGCCTTGCGATCGTCGGTTTGCGCTTTCTGGCGCTCGGTCGGCTGCCCGCCTTTTGGTGCGCTGTTCATTTTTTTGCTTTCGACAGGCTGCGTTTGATATCGATGAGCGTCAATGCCGCACGCGCCGCCTCGCCGCCCTTGTTGCCTTCGCTGGTGCGGGCTCGCGCCCAGGCTTGCTCTTCGGTGTCCACGGTCAGGATAGCATTGCCGATCGGAATCTTGCGGGCGATCGACACATCCATCAGTCCGCGCGCGGATTGCTCCGACACGATCTCGAAATGGATGGTGTCGCCGCGGATCACGCAGCCGAGCGCGACAGCTCCGTCATAGGGTTCCTTCCGCTCCGCGGCGGCATCAAGCCCGATCGCAAGCGCGGTCGGAATCTCGAGCGCACCGGGAACGGTGATGCAATCGTGGCTCGCGCCGGCATCGTCCAAAGCACCGACCGTGCCGGCCAGCAATTCGTCGGCAAGGTCTTCATAATAGCGCGCCTCGACGATGAGAATTCGCGCCTCCTTGAGGCTCGCGCTCGTCGCTTCCGATTTGCCTTGCCGCGGTCCCGCCATCGCAATCTCCAGGCGCAACCAACCGCGCCACATCTTATCTGTTCGCGCGCCACTAACTACACGCCGCAATCCGCCGCAAGACCGATATCAGCGGGCTTCCATCAACCGCGCGGCATAGCGCGCCATCACGTCGATTTCGAGATTGATTTGCGTGTCCTTGCGCCAGCCGCCGATGGTTGTCACCTGCAGCGTATGGGGGATCACCAGCACCGAAAATTGGCTGCCATCGGCCTCATTCACCGTCAGCGATACGCCGTCCAGCGCCACCGAGCCCTTCTTGGCGATGAAACGTGACAGCTCTTTGGGAGCCGCCAGGAGAAACCGGGCCTGATCGGTCAAGTCCGTTCGGTCGAGCACAGTGGCGAGACCATCGACATGACCGCTGACAAGATGGCCGCCCAGTTCATCGCCCATCTTTAGCGAACGCTCAAGATTGAGTTTCGTATCCTTCTGCCAAGAGCGCACGGTGGTTAATCTAATGGTTTCTGCCGCTGCTTCGACGGCAAACCATGTGCGGCCTGCTGCCAGCCCCGTTTCAACAACCGTCAAGCACACACCGGAACAAGCGATCGATGCGCCCAGTGCGATCGTATTGCGATCGTAGCTGCAGGCGATGAAGAAGCGACGCAGATCGCCGGCCAGATCCTGCACGTCGGAGATCTCGCCGATATCAGTGACAATGCCCGTAAACATTAGCTCCGCTCGAAATGACTTATTGTGTCCGCACCGACGGTCTCGCTGCCGATGAGACGCAGATGGGCCGAAGACGTGAGCGCGTCAAGCGAAAGCCCGTCCAGCGCATCGATACCATCCATGCCGATGACGACGGGCCCCCGGAACAATGCGGCCTCGTCCACCAGATCGGCTTCAATGAATGACGCAGCCACATTCGGCCCGCCTTCCACCATCAGCCGCGTGATGCCCTTGTTCGCAAGCGATTGAACGACATCCGGCAATGCCAGCGTCTCGCCTTCCCGCCGGACCCGTTGCACCTGCATACCCTGTTCATTCAGCGCATTCTCGCGATCGGCAGACGCATCCGGGCCGCAATAGACCCAGACCGGGACATCGCGCGCACCTTGCACGAGTTTCGATGTCAGAGGCAGGCGCAGGTCCCGGTCGAGAATGACACGGACGGGCGATTGCGATCCCATTCCAGGCAAACGGCAGGTCAGTTCCGGATCGTCGGCCAGCACAGTGCCGATGCCGACGAGAATGGCATCGTTCATCGCCCGCATCAGATGTACACGAGCCCGCGTCTCCTCCCCGGTAATTTGAACCGGTTTGCGGCCGGCGAGCGCGGCCTTGCCGTCGGCAGACACGGCGAGCTTCAGCGTGATGTGCGGACGACCATCGAGAATGCGGCGGATATGGCCCGCATGCGCTCCACGCGCCTCCTCGGCGCAAAGCCCGGACACGACCTCGATCCCCGCCGCGCGCAGCCGGGCGTAGCCCTGCCCTGCGACTTGCGGATTGGGGTCTTCCAGCGCAGACACCACGCGTGCGACGCCAGCGGCAACGATCGCGTCGGCGCAGGGCGGCGTCTTGCCGTGATGCGAGCACGGTTCGAGCGTGACGTAGAGCGTTGCGCCGCGCGCCGCTTCGCCGGCATGGCGCAACGCTTCGGTTTCCGCATGCGGCCGTCCTCCGGGCATGGTCCAGCCCCGGCCAATGACGATCCCATCCTTGACGATCACCGCGCCAACGGCCGGATTGGGCCAGGTGTTGCCAAGCCCGCGGCGCCCCAGCGCCAGCGCCAGCCGCATGAAGCGGAGGTCATCGGCCGCAGACACGGGCGGATCGCTGGCCGTCGCAGAGTTCACTTGCGCTGCGGCACCGCCGCCTTCGGATCCTCGTCCTCGCTGGATAGCGCTTTAAGGGCGTCCTCGAAGTCCTTCGCCTCGCGGAAATTCTTGTAAACCGAGGCGAAACGCACATAGGCGATATCGTCGAGTTCGCGCAAATGCGTCATCACATTCTCGCCGATCGTGTCGGTGGTGATTTCGCTTTCGCCAAGGCTTTCGAGATCGCGCACGATTTTCGAGACCATCTGCTCAAGGCGTTCGGGCTCGACATTGCGCTTGCGCAGCGCGATCTGCAGCGACCGCAACAGCTTGTCGCGATCGAACGGCACGCGGCGGCCGTTGCGCTTGATCACAATGAGTTCGCGCAACTGCACACGCTCGAATGTCGTGAAGCGAAACTGGCAGGTCAGACAGACGCGACGGCGGCGGATCGCGCTCGAATCCTCCGTCGGGCGCGAATCCTTCACCTGGGTATCGAGACTGCCGCAACTCGGACAGCGCATAGTCGCTTATCTCCGCCGGTCCCGCCGACGCTTACTGATAGATCGGGAATCGCCCAACCAGTGCTTTTACCTTCGCACGCACCGCGCCTTCCACAAGCGAATCCTCATCCGTCTGCTTCTGCGATAATACATCAAGCACTTCGGCGATCATCTCACCGATCTGCTTGAACTCCGCGATACCAAAGCCGCGCGTCGTACCGGCCGGTGTGCCAAGGCGGATGCCGGACGTGATGGTCGGCTTTTCCGGATCGTAGGGAATGCCATTTTTATTGCAGGTGATATGAGCGCGGCCCAGCGCAGTCTCCGACACCTTCCCGGTCAGCCGCTTGGGCCTCAAGTCAACCAGCATCAGATGCGTGTCGGTGCCGCCGGAGGTAATGTCATAGCCGGCTGACTTCAACGTCTCCGAAAGCACCTTCGCATTGTCGACGATGTTCTTCGCGTAGACCTTGAAGTCTGGACGCAGGGCTTCGCCGAACGCCACGGCCTTGGCCGCGATCACATGCATCAACGGCCCGCCTTGCAGACCAGGGAAAACGGCCGAGTTGATCTTCTTGGCGATCTCCGGATCGTTGGTCAGCACCACGCCGCCCCGCGGTCCGCGCAGCGTCTTGTGGGTGGTGGTCGTGACCACATGCGCATGTGGGAATGGCGACGGATGAACGCCGCCGGCGACCAGGCCGGCGAAGTGCGCCATGTCGACAAAGAGGTATGCGCCCACCTCATCGGCGATCTCGCGGAATCCCTTGAAGTCGAAGGTCCGAGGATAGGCCGAACCGCCGGCGATGATGATCTTCGGCTTGTGCTCTTGCGCGAGCTTTCGCACTTCTACGAGGTCGATCCGGTGGTCGTCCGGCCGGACATTGTAGGCCACCGCGTTAAACCACTTGCCCGACAGGTTGATTTTCATGCCATGGGTCAGGTGCCCGCCTGCCGCCAGATTGAGGCCGAGGAAGGTGTCGCCAGGGTTCATCAGCGCAAAAAAGACCGCCGCATTGGCCGAGGCGCCGGAATGCGGCTGCACATTCGCGAACTGACAACCGAACAGCCTCGTAATCCGGTCAATCGCCAATTGTTCAGCGATATCAACAAATTGGCACCCACCATAATAGCGTTTACCGGGATAGCCTTCGGCATATTTGTTGGTCAGGACCGAGCCCTGGGCCTCCAGCACGGCGCGGCTGACGATGTTTTCCGAGGCGATCAGCTCGATCTCGTCGCGCTGACGGCCGAGTTCGCTCCGGATCACCGCCGCGATTTCGGGATCGCTCTCCGCGAGCGTGGCGGAAAACAGGTTTGCGCGCTCGGCGCTTGCGGCGGACGGTGCCGACATAGCTTCTTCTCCTGTGCCTGGAACGCGCCGACTACCACATCGTGAGCCGAAGCGCCAAGCGATGGGTTCTATCGATCGATAGGCCGCAACATCTAGCGGTTTTCGGATGCGAACAGACGCTTCTTCAGCTTGGCCAAAGCCAGCTTCTGCAGATCCGCACGGGAAGCATGCGTCGGCCCCATGACCGTCACCTCGATCCCGGTCACGGCGTCGATCGCAGCCACTTTCATCACCGCGCCAACGACTGTGAACTCAAACAAGGTCTCGCGCTGCTTCTTTGCGCCGGCCATTCAAGCTTCCATCACGACGTATTCGTCCTCAATTCTGACTGGGAAGGTCTTAGCCGTAAACGGCCCGGTCGAAAACCACCCGACAATGCAGATGGTCGTGTTGCAATTTCCGAAGATCAAGACCGCATCCCCGCCTTTCAATGCACAAAAGGGCCCCCTGTTGCGGAAATGAATTCCGCACAGGAGGCCAACACGGCATCAGGCAGGCTGGTCACAAGACAAACGGACTGGTGCGCAGCGATATGCGTCCTGCAGATCGCAGTGCACGTGACGTGCACTCACGCGCCAAGTTCGTATTTTCGTCGCCTCTGAAACGATCAGAGACGATACAGGATCTGGTCGGTCCAGAAACGCTCGAGACGATGCAGCGATTTATTCAACGTGCCGAATTCTTCCGCGGTAATGCCGCCAACCTGTTCGACCGTGCGAACATGCTTCTGATAAAGCGCCTCGACGATGTCGCGAACCTCGGCGCCCTTGTCGGTCAGTTTGATCCGCACCGAACGGCGATCGACACGCGAACGCTGATGATCGAGGAATCCCATCTCGACAAGCTTCTTCAGATTATAAGAAACGTTCGAGCCGAGATAGTAACCACGCGTGCGAAGCTCGCCAGCAGTCAATTCCTTGTCGCCGATATTGTAGAGCAGCAGCGCTTGTACCGAATTGATATCCGCGCGGCCGCGGCGATCGAATTCGTCCTTGATCACGTCGAGCAGACGACGATGCAGACGCTCGACCAACGTCAAAGCTTCGAGATAGAGCGGACGAACATGCTCGAAGCGTTGCGTGTTCTGAATGGGTTGTTCGACCGGTTTTGCAACGGCTTTCATGTGACGCCTTCCTGAATTCTTTATATGTTTTAACCGGGGCCCTGTTTCCCCGTTGACGCCGAAATCTACGACCGATGATCTAAAATCGGCTTAAACAACAAAATAAAGAGAAGGTTACTTTGGCTAAGTCCCGGTAATGGTTTAACTTCAATTACTTGGAAACTTTA
Organism: Pseudorhodoplanes sinuspersici; assembly: GCF_002119765.1. Lineage (NCBI taxonomy): Bacteria > Pseudomonadati > Pseudomonadota > Alphaproteobacteria > Hyphomicrobiales > Pseudorhodoplanes > Pseudorhodoplanes sinuspersici. Next base: position 4,599,848 of record NZ_CP021112.1, on the reverse strand, counting down.
ATCGTTTTCGTGCGGTCCCGATTTGTAGCCTTGGAGATTTTTCCCTCGGCGAAAGGGCCGGCGTTCTCGCTGTTCGCACCAGCGCGCCACATGAAATGTACAATTTGAGCAGACTTGATAATGCGCGGTTTACCGCCGCAGTCCGGACCGCGACAAAAGAACTGCGCCGGAGTGACGCCTTAAACCGCCGCTCGCGGTGACCTCATTCCCCGCGAAGAAATCGGATGATGCCGGAAAAATCTCGCGTCCCCTCACCGCTATCGACATACTGATCGTAGATCGCCGCGGCGCCCGCGCCGAGCGGCGTGGTGGCCTTTGCGCTCTTGGCGGCATCCTGTGCGAGCTTGAGGTCCTTCAACATCATGTTGGCTGTGAATCCGGCTTGATAGTCCCGATTGGCGGGCGATGTCGGTACAGGTCCAGGCACCGGACAATAGCTCGTCATGGCCCAGCACTGGCCGGACGACTTCGATGAGATGTCGAACAGTTTCTGGGCATCCAATCCAAGTTTTTCTGCCAGCACGAATGCTTCAGATACCGCGATCATCGAAATGCCGAGCACCATGTTGTTGCAGATCTTGGCGGCCTGTCCGTTACCGGGACCGCCGGCATGCACGATGGTCTTGCCCATGAGGTCCAGAATAGGCTTGGCGTTGTTGAAAGCAGCCTCTTCTCCGCCGACCATGAATGTCAGCGTACCGTTCTGCGCGCCAGTGACACCCCCGGAGACCGGTGCATCGACCATCAACAGGCCCTTGGCTTCGGCGGCAGCAGCAACCTCGCGCGCGGTCGCGACATCGATCGTTGATGAATCGATTAATAAGGTTCCGGTAGCTGCACGTTCGACGATTCCGTCAGCCCCAAGATAAGCTTGGCGCACTTCGTTGCCCGACGGCAGCATCGTCACGATGATGTTGGCGCCCGTTGCGGCTGCACCGACATTGTCTGCAGCATTGCCGCCGGAAGCGATCAGCCGCTCCATCGCTTCATTGTTCACGTCAACGCCAATCACCACGTGGCCAGCCTTGATGAGATGCTGCGCCATGGGAAAACCCATATTGCCCAGACCAATGAAAGCGATCCGCGCCATGTTAATCTCCCGCCTGAACAGGCCGTTCTTCGTTGTTATTCTGCTCGAACATCAATGCGGATGCTCGCGCGCCGACTGCAAGGCCAATACAAGGTAGCAACAAAACAGCGTCAGTTCGATCGCGACGACAAGCCATGACCCGCCATAGATCTGCGGGAAAAACACCTGCACCGCCGCCATCGAGACACCCGCGGTCAGCCACACCACAGCGCCCCAGACAGCGGCAAGCCAAAGGCCGACGGCTGCGACGAGATCGATGATCGCGAAATAAACCGTCGCGGTTTGCCAGGGGATCGGCTGCAAGGTGAAGGCGGAATCCGGCCCTTCGCCGATGCCGAGCACCACAGACCAATGATAGAGGCCCTTCAGCATCGAAATGACAGCCATGGCGCGCAGGAACCACAGCAACCAGCGGGTCCAGCGGCCCTGATCGTCTTTCTTCGAGGATTGAACCGGCTCGAGCGCCTGTTCGATGGACACAGGTTCGCTCATGACAGTTCCAGTTCGGCGTCAGGAAGAGGGGCAAAATAACGTTCGATCATCGTGTCAGACACCGCGTCCAAGTCCTTGGGATTCCAGCGCGGATTGTTGTCCTTGTCCACGATCACGGCCCGGACGCCTTCGGCCATGTCGTGACCATAGACGATCCGCGAGACGATGCGAAATTCGGTCCGCAGGCAATCCTCAAACGAATGGTGGCGGCCATATCGCATCTGGGCCAGCGACAGCTTCAGGCTTGTCGGCGATTTGCTCCGGATGGTCTGCGCGAGGTCTGCAGACCATCCGGCCTGGTCTGATCCTGTTCCGGCTTCCTGATCGAGGGCGGACAAAATCGCCTCGACACTGATCTGCGAGAAGATCCGGTCGATGGTCCGGCGGCGCGGCGTCACGTCGCCCTCACCTGGCCGTTCCATGAAATCGGAAAGCACAGCGTTGACCGGATCGCCTCCGCACAAGGCCGTCTGCAAATCCGCAAACCGATGGGATTTCACATAATGGGTTGCCGCCCCCGACAGTACGGCATCGGCCGCCTTCAACCGCTCGCCCGTGAGCGCACAGTAAGTCCCGATCTCGCCGGCGAGCCGCGGTAATGCATAGGTGCCACCGACATCCGGAAAGAAGCCGATGCTGACCTCAGGCATGGCAAAGGCATATCTGTCGCCCGCCACGCGATGCGAGCCGTGGATGGAAATGCCGACACCGCCGCCCATGACGATGCCGTCGATCAGCGAAAGATAAGGCTTCGGATAGCGCTTGATCGCCGTATTAAGCCGATATTCCTCCTTGAAGAATGTCAGCGCTTCCTGTTGGCGCCCGGCCTTCGTCAACTCATACAGCGCACGGATGTCGCCGCCGGCGCTGAAGGCGCGTTCGCTGTTCGAGGTGACGACAACACGTGTCACCGCAGCATCCCTCGCCCATTCATCGAGCTTTGCCGCCAATGCGCGCACCATCTCGTGCGTAATGGCGTTCAATGCCTTGGGACGATTCAGCGTCACGATGCCGGCGGCGCCGCGCCGCTCGAACAGGATGTCCTGTGTGCCAGTCACGTTAATTCCCAATCAGGTCGCGGCTGACAATCAGGCGCATGATTTCGTTGGTGCCTTCGAGGATCTGGTGTACGCGCACATCGCGCATCACACGCTCAATCGGATGATCGCGCAGATAACCATAGCCACCATGCAGTTGCAGGCAGCCATTGACGGCTTCGAATCCGGCATCGGTCGCGAACCGCTTTGCCATTGCCGCTAGCCGCGTCGCGCCTGGTTCGCCCTGGCTGACGGCATGCGCCGCGCGCCACAACATCAGCCGCGCGGCCTCGATCTCGGTCGCATAATCGGCGATGCGAAAGCGCAACGCCTGAAATTCCGACAAGCGCGTCCCGAATTGCTTGCGGTCGCGCATATACTCGATCGTGCGATCGAGACAGAATTGCGCACCGCCGATCGAACAAGCCGCGATGTTGAGCCGGCCGCCATCGAGCCCCATCATTGCGATCTTAAAGCCGTCGCCCTCCCGGCCAATCAGATTGGCGACTGGCACGCGGCAATTCTCAAGGATTACCATCGCCGTCGGCTGCGATTTCCAGCCGAGCTTCTTCTCCGGCGCACCGAACGACAGGCCAGGGGTATCCTTCTCGACGATGATGCAGGAAATTCCCTTCGCTCCCGCGCCGCCTGTCCGCACCATGCAAAGATACACGTCCGACGTGCCGCCGCCGGAAATGAAAGCCTTGGCTCCGTCAATGACGTAAGTGTCGCCATCGCGGCGAGCTCGGGTTACGAGGCTTGCCGCATCCGAGCCGGCGCCGGGTTCGGTCAGGCAATAGCTCGCGAAATGCTCCATGCTGCAAAGCTTCGGCAGTACGCGCTGGCGCTGATCCTCGTTGCCGAAGGTATCGATCATCCACGCCGCCATGTTGTGGATGGAAATATACGCGGCGGTCGACGTACAGCCCTGCGCGAGTTCCTCGAAGATGATTGCCGCATCCAATCGCGACAACGAGGAGCCCCCGACATCGTCGCGAACGTAAATGCCGCCAAACCCAAGAGCGGCGGCGTCACGCAGCGTATCGACCGGAAAAATCTCGTTTTCGTCCCATTCGCGGGCGAACGGCATCATCTGCTCGCGCGCGAATTGCCGGGCGGTGGCCTGAAAGGCGCGCTGGTCCTCGGACAGATCGAAATCCATGTTGAACCGATAAATTCAGCATGGGTCCGCGTCAATCTGCGGCGCCGGTCGGTAGCGGCCGGGTGTGGGAACCGCTACATAGGCTAGATAACGGAGTCTCTCACCATGGCGATCAAGTACGGCCGTCCGCTTGAAAGCAAAACCCGTGTCGTACCGGTCGATGCCCCGCCCCCGGGGGACTTTCCGCTCGACTTGTCGCACCGGCCCCGGCGGTTGCGCCGCACCGAATGGCTGCGCCGCATGGTGCGCGAGAACGTGCTGACGCCCGCAGACCTGATCTGGCCGATGTTCGTGGTGGACGGCAAAGCCGCGCGAACGCCCGTCTCGTCCATGCCAGGCGTCGATCGCCTGTCGATCGATGAAGCGGTTCGCGAGGTTGAACGCGCGGCGAAACTGACGATCCCGTGCGTGGCTATTTTTCCCTACACCGATCCTGGCCTCCGCGACGAAACCGGAAGCGAAGCCACCAATCCGGACAACCTTGTCTGCCGTGCCGTCCGCGCTATCAAGGCGGCTGTCCCCGAAGTCGGTGTCCTCTGCGATGTCGCGCTCGATCCCTTTACCAGTCATGGTCACGACGGTCTGTTGCGGGACGATGTAATCCTCAACGACGAAACGGTCGATGTGCTGACTCAGCAGGCGCTGGTGCAGGCGGAAGCTGGCTGCGACATCATCGCACCGTCCGACATGATGGACGGGCGCGTCGGTGCCATCCGGCTCGCGCTTGACGATGCCGGCCATCAGAACGTCGCCATCATGGCCTATGCCGCAAAATATGCATCGGCATTCTATGGTCCGTTCCGCGATGCTGTGGGGTCGTCCAAGACGTTGACCGGCGACAAGCGCACCTATCAGATGGATTACGCCAATTCCGACGAGGCCTTGCGTGAGGTCGGCCTCGATCTCGAGGAAGGCGCCGACATGGTGATGGTCAAGCCCGGCTTGCCCTATCTCGACATCGTCCGGCGCGTGAAAGAGGAATTCGGCGTGCCGACGTTCGCCTATCAGGTCTCTGGCGAATATTCGATGATCTCAGCCGCCGTTCAGAATGGCTGGCTCGACGGCGACAAGACGGTGCTTGAAAGCCTGTATGCATTCAAGCGTGCCGGCGCCGATGGCATCCTGACCTATTTCGCGCCGAAGGTCGCGGAGATATTGCGATCTTCCTGATGCATCGCTATTCGACTGAACCGGCTTTGTTGCTCGCTCGTTCCCGCGAAGGCGGGGACCCAGCAAAAAGACTCTGGATTCCCACTTTCGCGGGAATGAGCGGGGAGAGCGAGCCTTGATCACATCGATTGTATCTTATCACTCCTTCACATCCCCACCCTGCAAGCGCACCGGGTGATAACCATCCTCGGCCATGGCCGTAAGAATCTCTTCGGCATGGGCGCGATCCCGTGTTTCGACCGTTACGTCAAGCCGCGCGCCCTTGGCCGGCACGTCGAGGAACAGCCGCTTGTGATCAACTTCGAGGATATTGGCGCCGAGATGACCGAGACGGCTTGCGATCAGGCCAAGGATGCCGGGCCGGTCTGGAATCGTGAGGCGGAATGAGACGATCTGTTCGCCGCGCTCCAGCTCGCGGACCATAATTGACGCAAGGATGCGCGGGTCGATATTGCCGCCGCAGAGAACAAGCCCAACCCGCTTGCCGCGGAAGCGTTCCGGATCCTTTAGCATCGCCGCAAGGCCGGCAGCGCCGGCCCCTTCGGCCATTGTCTTTTGCAGCGTCAGATAAGCATTCACCGCGCGTTCGAGCTGCGACTCGCTGACCAGAATGACATCGGACACAAGCTCGCGGATAATCGGCAATGTCAGCCTGCCGACGTTCTTCACCGCAATGCCTTCCGCCAATGTCGAGCCGCCGATCGGCCGGTCCTGTTTGTGCAAGGCATTCCAGACCGAAGGATAAAGCTCCGCCTCGACACCGACGATATCGATATTCGGATTGATCGCCTTGGCAGCAATGGCGTTGCCGGAGATCAGCCCGCCACCGCCAATCGGGATCACCAGGCAGTCGAGATCAGAGCGATCATCGAGCATTTCGATCGCAATGGTCCCCTGCCCGGCGATGATGCGCGGATCGTCATAAGGGTGAATGAACAGGAGATTGTACTCGGCCTGCAATTCTTCGGCGCGGGCCTGCGCCTCGGCGACCGTCTCGCCGAACAGCACGACGGTTGCGCCATGGGCCTTCGTGGCCGCAACTTTCACCGCCGGCGTCGTCACCGGCATGACGATGGTCGCCGCAATGCCAAGCCGAGCCGCATGATAAGCCACGGCCTGCGCATGATTGCCGGCCGACATGGCGATGACCCCACGCGCCCGCTCGACCGCATTCAATGTCGCAAGCTTGTTGAGGGCGCCGCGCTCCTTGAACGAATTGGTCACCTGAAGGTTTTCGTATTTTACGAAAATCTCGGCGCCCGTGATTTCGGACAGTTTCGGTGCCGGCAGCATCGGCGTGCGAAGCACGCGGCCGGCCAGTATCGTCTGGGCATCCTGGATCTCGTGCAGCGTGACCATTTTTGCGCGTTCGCATCCTCGTGAAACGGAAGTGAATATAGGTCACTTCCCGTTAGCGATCACTTGTACTTAGTGATCGCTCGCACAACGACATCGGCTTCGTCATGTGCTATAATGAAATGGTAGATGGCTGGAGCGCCGAACCGGCAATGATATCATGACGGATGACCAGCAGCGCCTTGGAGTCTCCAACGATCTGAAGCCGCACGCTTACGATCCGGAAACCAACCCGGAATTATTCGACGGCGTGCCCGCGCGGCGGGTGATCGCTTTCCTGATCGATCTCATCATTCTCGCGATCCCGCTCGTCGTCCTCGCCTTGTTCTTTTTCGCGGTCGGAATCGTGACCCTTGGCTTCGGCTTCGTCCTGTTCGGTCTGATGCCGGCCATCGCCGTGGTCTGGGCGCTGTTTTACTATGGCGCGACGCTCGGCGGTCCGCGTTCGGCCACGCTCGGCATGCGCACGATGGATATCGAAATGCGCACCTGGTACGGCTCGCCGGCCTATTTCGTGCTGGGCGCTGTCCACGCCATCGTCTTCTGGGTGACGGTCAGCGTCCTGACTCCCCTGATCCTGCTGGTGTGCTTCTTCAACGCTCGCGGCCGCCTGCTGCATGATTTCCTGGTCGGGACGGTCGTGATCAACAATCCGGCAAGAGCTGGCGCCCTGCGCCCAACCCGGTGACGCTTGTGGACGGCTGCCGCAGGGCAACATTTGACGACAGAGCCCGGACGGGAGAAGATTCGGGTTCGATGACTCGGTTGGGTGGACAGTGACCCAGCATTCGCGCGATACGCCGCAATTCTACCTGACGGCCCCCTCACCCTGCCCCTATCTGGCCGGCAAGGAGGAGCGAAAGGTGTTTACGCACCTTGTGGGTGACCGTGCCCCCGGTCTGAACGACCTCCTCACCCATGGCGGGTTCCGCCGCAGCCAGTCGATCGCCTATCGCCCAGCCTGCGAGACCTGCCGCGCCTGCGTCTCGGTCCGTGTCGTGGCGGACGATTTCGTGCCGACCCGCTCGATGCGCCGGGTCGAGCAGCGCAACGCCGATATCGTCGGCGAAATGCGCTCGGCGGTGCCGAGCTCAGAGCAGTATTCGGTTTTCCGCGCCTATCTCGATTCCCGTCATCGCGACGGCGGCATGGCCGACATGACCGTGCTCGACTACGCGATGATGGTCGAAGACAGCCATGTCGAGACCCGCATGGTGGAATACCGGCTCAAGAACCCGTCATCGACCAGCCGCAACGGGCCGCTGATCGCCGTCGCCCTGACCGATATCCTGAGCGACGGCCTGTCAATGGTCTATTCGTTCTTCGAGCCGGAGGAAGAGGCGCGCTCGCTTGGCACATTGATGATCCTCGATCACATCGCGCGCGCCAAAGAGATGAAGCTGCCTTACGTCTATCTCGGCTATTGGGTGCGCGGCTCGCGCAAGATGGATTACAAGAGCCGTTACCTGCCGCAGGAGCGGCTGATGTCGCAAGGGTGGGTGCGCGCCGAGCTGTAGCGCGCACGCTTTAGCTTAGTTGACGCGTTTTCTTCACGCGAACCGGTATCCACTTCGCTCGAAAACGCGCTCTATCCGATGCTCTTTCCGAACTTGTTGCTGCGCGGGAAGCCTTTCGGCGGCAGGCGGCCGGCATCGGACCGATTGCCGCGCCAATCGGCCAATTCCTTCGTGGTCGTCACATTGGTGCGGCCCGCGGAATCAAACCAGGTCATCCCGTCCTTGGCCGGGAAGGTCATGATGTCCGACAGCTTGCCGTCCTTGTAGCGCTGCAGACGAACGCCGGCACCGCGTGTCATCTCCGGCACCTGGTCGAGCGGGAAAATCAGCAGCTTGCGATTTTCGCCAATCACCGCAACCTGATCGCCCTCGATCAGCGTGATCGCTACCGCAGCGTCGGGCGCCTTGATATTCATCACCTGCTTGCCCTTGCGCGTGTTGGCGAGACACTCGTCCTCCGGAACGATGAAGCCTTTGCCCTCCGCCGAAGCAACGAGGAATTTGCGGCCGCCCTGGAACTTGAAGGCCGCGACGATCGACGCCTCACCTTCGAGATCGATGAACAACCGCACCGGCTCGCCATGCCCTCGACCGCCGGGAAGTTTGGATGCATCGATGGTGTAGAACTTGCCGTTGCTGGCAAAGAACACGCATTTCGAAGTCGTTTCCGCCGGGAAAGCGAATTGCAGTGAATCGTCCGACTTGAAAGCAACGCCGGACAGATCGGTGACGTGGCCGCGCAGTGCGCGCACCCAGCCTTTTTCCGACACGACGACGGTGACCGGTTCGCGTTCGACCAGAATTTCTGCCAGTTCCTGTTCGACATCCTGCACCTGACCGAAGCTCGTGCGGCGCTTGCCGAGCGCGGTTTTCGGACCGAAAGTCTCGCGCACGTTCCTGATCTCGCCGGCAACAGTCTTCCATTGCTCCGGCTCGGAGGCGAGCAGCGATTTCAGCTTCTTGCGCTCGTCGCGCAGAGCCTTGTCCTCGCCGCGGATTTCCATCTCCTCGAGCTTGCGCAAGTTGCGCAAACGCATGTTGAGAATGGCGTCGGCCTGAACCTCGGTCAGTGTAAAGGTCTTGATCAGGACGGGCTTGGGCTCGTCCTCGGTCCGGATGATCTTGATCACCTTGTCGAGATTCAAATAGGCGATCAGATAGCCGCCAAGCACTTCCAGCCGATGCTCGATCGCATCCAGCCGGAACTGCGACCGGCGCACCAGTACATCGCGGCGATGATCCAGCCATTCACGCAAGGCTTCGGCGAGGCCGATGACGCGCGGGATGCGGCCCTTGACGAGCACGTTCATGTTCAAGGGAATGCGGCTTTCCAGCTCGCTCACCTTGAACAGCGACTCCATCAACAATACCGGGTCGACCGTTCGCGTTTTCGGCTCGATGACGATGCGCACGTCCGATGTCGATTCATCGCGGATGTCGCCGACCAGCGGCAGTTTGCGCTCGTTCAGCAATTCGGCGATGCGTTCGATCAGCCGGGACTTCTGGACCAACCACGGGATTTCGGTGACCACGATCTGATAGGAACCACGGCCGCCATCCTCCTTGGCCCAGCGCGCGCGGATACGGAAACCGCCACGACCCGTCGTATAGGCCTCGGCAATCGCCTCCCTGCTGTCGACCACGATGCCGCCGGTCGGGAAATCCGGACCCGGCACGTATTTCAGCAGCGTCTTGGAACGCGCATTGGGATTGTCGATCAGGAACAGGGCTGCGTCACAAAGTTCGGCCGCGTTATGCGGCGGGATCGACGTCGCCATGCCGACCGCGATGCCCTGTGAACCATTGGCCAGGAGGTTTGGAAACGCGCCCGGCAGCACCACGGGCTCTTCCGACAAGCCGTCATAGTTCGGACGGAAGTCGACGGCGTTCTCGTTGATCCCCTCGAGCAGGAGTCGCGCGACCTCGGTCATGCGCGCTTCGGTGTAACGATAGGCGGCGGCATTATCGCCGTCGATATTGCCGAAATTCCCCTGCCCGTCGATCAGCGGATAACGTGAGGAGAAATCCTGCGCCAAGCGCACCAGCGCGTCGTAAATGGCTTGGTCGCCATGCGGATGGAAATTACCCATCACGTCGCCGACGATCTTCGCCGACTTCTTTGGCGTCGAGCCCGGATCGAGCCGCAGCAGGTTCATGCCGTAGAGAATGCGGCGGTGAACGGGCTTCAGCCCGTCCCGCGCATCCGGCAATGCCCGATGCATGATGGTCGAGAGGGCATAGGCGAGATAGCGCTCTTCCAGCGCATCCCGCAGCCCGATCTCCTGAATGTCCTTGTCCGACGGGGGAATCACTCGTGTAGCCATGGCGTTGGGTACTCCGCAGAAAGCCAATGAACAAGCCATGAACGCCCGCGGTCACGGCAATTCGCCGCAAACCGGCTCTCGTCGCCAGGACAGACCAGACCAGATCGCTCTTCCGGTCTGGCAGCGGCCATCTCAATTTTGTCCGGCCGCGCGCATCGTCACGCATGATTTATCGGCAGAGGTTCCAAAGTCACAGGAACCTGCTGTTTTTCGTGGTAGCTTTGTAACGTGGCCGCATAGGGACCGTCGGCGGCTGGGTGGCTTTGACTGAACTCGTTTCCGAACAAGATCCGGCACGAGATTTTCCATCGACTGAAAAGACGCAGCGTCCGTTGCGTCTTCAAAGGTGCATATGGAGATCAAAGTTATGAGAAAGGTTCTTATCGCGCTCGCTGTCGCAGTCGGCATCGGGGCAATTGGCTCTGCGGCCGTTGCCGCGCCGGCCAGTACGCCGAGTACAGGCACATCGCTCGATGTTCAGGGGCTTTTCACGCCCGCGCAATATTACGGCGGTTATGGCTACCGTTATCGCCCCCGCTGCTATTATGTCCGCCGCTGCTCAGGGTATTATCCCTATCAGCGTTGTTGGCGGGAACGCATCTGCCACTGATCGCATCCGTTTGATCGCCCAAATTCGGAAGGCCGGTCTTCAGGGACCGGCCTTTTGCTTTTACGCGGCATCTGGAAGTGTACGGCGTACGGCCTGGATGAAATGCGCCCGCGCGTCCGGCAGCGTCACACCACGCGGTTCAAGGACGTGACGGGCCAGGAAGAACCCGGTCAGCTTGAAACCATCATCGATATCCTTGGCACTGACCGGCCCCTCGTAGTCGCTGTTGATGTAGGCCGGCAGTACCAGCATGCGGTCACGCCACGGCTCGCCAGCCCCGCGCGACACCGCCCGCCCCGATTTCGGAGAAACATAAATCAGATCCGATGATGTGCCGGTCGCCGCGCACGAGTCCAGATCAAGACCGAAGCCCAACTCGGACAACATCAGCACTTCAAATCGCACGATAAGCGCTGCAGCGAGTGCCGCATCGGCTAGATGCTCGACGATGACTTCAAGGCTATCGAAAACAATCTCGTGCGGATCGCGTTCCGGCAACAGCCGTGCCAATGCGGCAAGATGCGTGACGGCGAACACAGCATGCGGATCGGAGAACAAGCCTCCGGCCCGCAGCGCCAGCCCTTCGACCGTGTAGCTGCCAAGATGATCATCAAGCCGAGCGCGCCAGTCGGCGCGCACCAGATTGCCCGGCTGCAGAACCGGCCGCATGCGTGTCCCTGCCCCACCTCGTACAAGGCCGAGATGGCGCCCATGCGCGCGCGTCATCAATTCGAGGATGGCGCTCGCCTCGCCATGCCGCTTGATGCCAAGGACAAATCCGTCGTCAGTCCAGTGCATGCGATGACATGATCCGATCCGGGTGGCTTTGTCGAGCCGCGTTGTCTTTCAGCATCAGCCCCGCCGCACCTTTCCGGTTTTGACCAGGTCTTCTTCCCAGCCAAAGACCGACCGTCCGCCCAACGACGCCGACACATGTCGCTCGCCGGCGATAAAGGCTTCAAACGATGGGCCTGTTGCCGTGCTTTCAAGCTGACGCGCCTGATCGTCGAGGCGCCTGACCGCTTGCATCTCCTCCTCGCGCCCGAGTTTTGCTTTCCGGACAGCGGATTTCAGAACGCGGATCGTCTCGTCATAGACCTTGATCGGCACCGGATAAGGATGACGGTCCTTGCCGCCATGGGCGAGCGAGAACCGCGCCGGATCGCGAAAGCGATAGGGCGTGCCGTGAACCACTTCGGCAACCATCGCCAGCGACTGCACAGTGCGCGCGCCGACGCCCGGCGTTAGCAGCAGGTCCGGAAAATCGACCGGCCCCCGTTCGGCGGCAGCCGCCAGCGTTCCATGCAGACGGCGCGTGAATACATCGCTTGACCGCACGTCATGGTGCGCCGGCATGATCAGATGCGGCAGCAACGGCTGCGCCTGCGGCTCTTCGATGAGGCCGGCATATTCGCGGACGATGCCATCGGGCCCGAGGGCGTCGAGAAGATCGAGCTGCGCCGAGCGCGATCGTTCGGCGCGCTTGTCGGTGAGATTGACAATCTCGCCCTGGCTTGGGCCATCGATGGCGCTGTGCGGCTCGTCGACAAAGCTCGTCAGATTCTCCGAATGCCAATGGTAGCGGCGCGCCTGGCGTTTGTCGCCGTTCATGCCCTGCTGCACGACCGTCCATTTCCCGTCATCGGTCACGAAGAAGCCGTGCAGATAAAGATCGAAACCGTCCTGCACGGCGGCGCTATCAACTTTCGCGACCAGCCGGCTCGCACGCGTCAAAGCCTGTCCGTCGAAACCGATACGCTCGCCAAGTGATGTCAGCTCTTCCGGTGTGCGGCGCGAATGCTTGCCGCGTCCGCCGCAGACATGGATGCCCAACTCTCCCTGCAACGGCCCAAGGCCGCGTTTCAGTGCCCCGATCACGCTCGTCGTGATGCCGGATGAATGCCAGTCCATGCCCATGACGGCGCCGAAAGACTGGAACCAGAAGGGATGCGACAGACGCTGCAGAAATTCATCGCGGCCATAGTGGTGCACGATGGCCTGGCAAATGACGGCGCCCAGGCTCGCCATACGCTCCGCCAGCCATGGCGGCACGCGCCCGCCATGCAGGGGAAGATCGGCACTGCCGGTTCGTTTTGCCATCGATGGCCGCGCTTTGCGTCGTCGTCCACTGACGGAGATAGACTGCTTCGCACGAAATACAAACCGGGCAACGAGACCCGGTTGTCAGGTGTCCCCTCTCGGGAACTCCAGGCCCATTTCGCGATATCGCTCGGGATCATCCCCCCAGCCTTCGCGGACTTTGACGAACAGGAACAGGTGCACCGGGCCTTCGATAATGCTTGATATTTCCTTGCGGGCATCGGCGCCGATCGATTTCAGTGTCTGCCCGCCCTTGCCGATGACGATCTTCTTCTGGCTGTCGCGCTCGACATAGATCGTCTGCTCGATGCGTACCGAGCCGTCCTTCATCTCTTTCCAGAGTTCGGTTTCGACCGTCGATTGATACGGCAGCTCCTGGTGCAGGCGATGGAACAGCTTCTCACGGGTGATTTCCGCCGCAAGCTGGCGCATCGGCGCATCCGAGATCTGGTCTTCCGGATAATGCCATGGCCCGAGCGGCACTTGCCCGGCAAGCCAGGTCCGCACATCAGCGACGCCGTCGCCGGTCAACGCCGAGATCATGAAAGTGGTCTCAAATTTTGCGCGTTCGTTCAGCGCAGTTGCGAGCGCCAGCAACGCCGGTTTGTCGACCACATCGACCTTGTTCAACAGCAAAAATTTCTTGCCAGACACATCCGGCAGCTTGGACACGATCGCTTCGTTTTCAGCATCGAGTCCCTTGCGCGCGTCAATCAGCAACCCGGTCAGATCAGCGTCATGCGCACCCGACCAGGCGCTGGTGACCATCGCGCGATCGAGCCGGCGCTTCGGCGCGAAAATGCCCGGCGTATCGATGAAGATCAGTTGCGATGCGCCTTCGATGGCGATTCCGCGCACCGGCATGCGCGTCGTCTGCACCTTGTGGCTGACGATCGAGACCTTGCTTTCGACCAGCGCGTTGATCAGCGTCGACTTGCCGGCATTGGGGGCCCCGATCAGCGCGACGAAGCCGCAGCGCGTTTGCGTTTCCGGGGTTGAATGTTCGTTGGACTCAGACATCAGTCCGCACACCTTCGCGTTTCAGCATCGCCTCGGCCGCAGCCTGTTCGGCTGCGCGTTTGGAGCGGCCCTTGCCCTCCGCCGGCTCGCGCTGCGGCAACTGCACGGCCACCTTGAAGACTGGATCGTGGTGCGGGCCGGTGCGCTCCACTTCGCGATAGGTCGGGGTCGGCAGCCCCCGCGCCTGCGCCCATTCCTGCAACACGGTTTTTGGATCGCGCAGCGGCCGCGCCGGTTTCAGCATCCGGTCTGACCAGTAACGCACGACAAGCGCTTTTGCAGCCTTGTAGCCGCCATCGAGGAACACCGCCCCGATCAGCGACTCGCAGACATCGGCCAGGATTGCAATCCGGGTGCGGCCGCCAGCACGGATTTCCGAGGCGCCGAGCCGCAGCGAGGCGCCAAGATCGATGCTGCGGGCGACCTCGGCGCAGCTTTCCCTGCGCACCAGATCGGCCAGACGGCGCGAGAGCTCGCCTTCCTCCGCCTTCGGAAACGCTTCGAAAAGCATTTCCGATACCGCAAGACCCAGAACATGGTCGCCGAGAAATTCAAGTCGTTGGTAGCTGCCGATACGCCCCTGACCTTTCAAGGCCGAGATGTGCGTCAGCGCGCTCTCAAGCAATGCCTGATCGCCGAACCGATAACCGATCGTGGTTTCGAGCGCGGACGCTTTGGGCTTTGCCTTGCGTTTGACCTTGCGCGGCGCGTCCCCGGCATCGACTGAGACAGCCGCTTTCTGCTTGACCGCACCGGCGGCACGGCGTGCGCGCGCCGGTAACTTGGGCGGAGTATCATCCGCCGCGCGGCTCATCGGACGATCTTGAAAATGCGGTCCCAGCGCACGCTCCACGGCCACAGCCAGACTTGCCATGCCCGATCGCCTTCACGGACCGAGAAAAAGATGATCTGTGCGCGGCCGATCAGGTGGCTGAACGGCACGTAACCGACCTGACTGAGCACGCGGCTATCGGTCGAGTTATCGCGATTGTCGCCCATCATAAAATAATGGTCGGCAGGTACGACATATTCCTGCGTGTTGTCGTAGAAGCCGTTGTCCTGCAGATCGAGCGTCGTGTAGCTGACCCCGTTCGGCAAGGTCTCGCGCCAGCGCTTCACACGAATCGCACGATCCGATTCCTCGGTCTCGATGAAATCGTCGATCCGCTCGCGCTTCACCGGCTCGCCATTGATATGCAGAAGACCGTTGATCATCTGGATGCGGTCGCCCGGCAGACCGATCACGCGCTTAATGTAGTCGGTCGAGTCGTCCTTCGGCAGACGAAAAACGACCACATCACCCCGGTCCGGGGGCGATCCGAAAATGCGGCCGTTGAACAGCGGCGGCGATAGCGGGAATGAATATTGGCTGTAGCCGTAGGAATATTTCGACACGAACAGGTAATCGCCGACCAGCAATGTCTCCTTCATTGACCCGGAGGGGATGTTGAAGGGCTGGAACAGGAATGTGCGGATCACCAGGGCGATGATGAGCGCATGGACAATGACGCGGACGGTTTCACCGAATCCGCCTTCCTTCCGCTTGGTGCTGGTCACGCTCATTTAGCCTCTTGTCCGGGAGATAGTGGCAGGCGCGTCCTTGTAGCGGCTGGCCGCGGGCCACGCAACGAAACGACATATTTCCTTTAAGCGGCTGATGCTGTTCATCAAAAGCCAGTGACTGACCGGTCAGTTCGGTTTGAGCGGGACCGCCGAGATGATCACGATGGCCTGCGCCAGCGGATATTCGTCCGTCAGACTGATATCGATCCGGGCTTCGAAGCCGTCCGGGGTGATGTCCTTCAGCCGCGCCAGCGCACCACCTGTCAGCGACATGGTGGGGCGCCCTGACGGCAAATTCACGACGCCCATGTCGCGAAAGAAGACCCCTTTTCGAAAACCGGTCCCCAGCGCCTTTGAGCATGCCTCCTTTGCGGCAAACCGCTTGGCATAGGTATCGATCCTTGTCGCACGCCGTTCGGCCTTAGCCTGCTCGATCGGGGTGAAGATGCGCTGAATGAACCGGTCGCCGTGCCGCTCCAGCACCTTCTCGATGCGGCGGATATTGACGAGATCTGAGCCGAGACCGAGGATCATGCTGCCTTCGCCTTAGATCACGATGATTTTGGATCGAAACGATCCAAAACCATGAACGTGATCGATTCCTTTATAATGGAGCATGATGTTGTCCGAAAACCGTTTCACATCCCGATCAAGTCCGGGACAGGCTTTTTCGGCATCATGCTCCGCGTCCGCGGTCCATCGCACCACGCATGGTTCCGATCGCATTGTCCAGACCGACAAAAACAGCCTCGCCGATCAGGAAATGCCCAATGTTGAGTTCGACGATTTCGGGTAGAGCCGCGATGGTTTCGGCGCTCGCATAATCGAGCCCGTGGCCAGCATGCACTTCGAGGCCAAGACTTTTGGCGAACGCGGCTGACTTCGCCAGCCGTTCGAATTCCTTTGTCGCCACATCTGCATCGCCTTCCAGCAACGCTTCACACCAGGAACCGGTATGCAGTTCGATGACCGGCGCGCCGGCGGCATGAGCGGCTTCGATCTGGCGTTGGTCCGCGGCGATGAACAACGACACGCGGATGCCGGCATCGGACAGCGTTTTTACTGCACTGCCAATGACGTTCTTCTGGCCGGCGGCATCCAGTCCGCCTTCGGTCGTGCGTTCGGCGCGGCGTTCCGGCACAAGGCAGGCTGCGTGCGGTCGTGTGCGCACGGCAATAGCGATCATGTCCTCGGTCGCGGCCATTTCGAAATTCAGCGGCTTGTCGATTTCGGCTTTCAGCCGCGCGATATCCTCATCGCGGATATGCCTGCGGTCTTCGCGCAGATGCGCCGTGATGCCATCGGCTCCGGCCGCCACCGCAAGCTTTGCCGCACGCACCGGATCGGGATGCCGCCCGCCACGGGCGTTGCGGATGGTTGCGACGTGATCGATATTCACGCCGAGGCGAAGGTAAGGTGCTTGCGACACGATCCGTTTCTCGTCATCCATTCACACGTGCGGCACTTGCCACGACAGGTTTGGCACGCAATTGCGCGATGATCGCCGTCAGATGCTTAAGGTCATACACTTCGAGGTCAATCGTCAAAGTCGTGAAATCCGGTGATTGCCGCGTCATATGGATGTTATCGATATTGCCATCGTTTTCGGCGATCACCTGCGCCACTTGTGCCAGCGAACCAGGCTCGTTCACAGACTGCACCACGATCTGGGCTGGAAAACGCTGCGGTTCGCGCTCGTCCATGTCCCATCGCAAATCGAGCCAGGCTTCCGGCCGATCCTCGAACTCTTTCAGCGTCGGCGACTGGATTGGATAAATGGTAATGCCCTCGCCCGGCGTCAGGATTCCGACAATACGGTCGCCCGGCACTGCGCCTCCATTGGGTGCGAACCGCACTGGCAGATCGCTATTGATGCCGCGGACCGGAATGGCGCCGGGAAGATCACCCGCCGGCAGCTTGGCTTTGACCGCCTTGGCACCTCGTAGACCGAACCAGGAGCTATCGCCCTTCGGCGCGGCCAGCGCCGCACGCTCTTCCAGGTAATCGGGATACATGGCGCGGGCCACGTCGGACGCTTTCATTTCGCCACGACCAACGGCTGCCATGACCTCTTCGATTGAAGCGCGGGCAAGACGCGGCAAGGCGCCCTGCAGCTTCTCGTCGGAATATTCCTTCTTGGCGCGATGAAACAATCGATCGACAATTCGTCGGCCCAGGCCGGCATACTGGCTTCGCACGGCGACCCGTGTGGCGCGGCGGATTGAGGCGCGGGCCTTGCCGGTGACGACGATGGACTCCCACGCTGCCGGCGGCGCTTTCTGCGCTTTCGAGGTAATGATCTCGACTTCGTCGCCATTCTGCAGTTCCGACGCCAGCGGCGCGATCTTGCCGTTGATCTTGGCGCCGACGGCCATGTTGCCGACGTCGGTATGGACCGCATAGGCAAAGTCAATCGGCGTTGCATGACGCGGCAGCGCAATCAGCTTTCCCTTCGGCGTAAAGCAGAACACCTGATCGTGGAATAACTCGAGCTTGGTATGTTCGAGAAACTCCTCCGAGCTTGAACCTTCGGAAAGAAGCTCGATCGTTCGACGCAGCCACGCATAAGCGTTGGATTCGCGCGACAGCATCTCGGACGGTGAAACGTTTGCATCCTTGTACAGGGCGTGCGCGGCGATTCCGTATTCGGCAATATCGTCCATCTCCTTGGTGCGGACCTGCAATTCGACGCGCTGCTTGCCAGGACCGACCACGGTCGTATGGATGGAGCGATAATCGTTCTGCTTGGGTGTCGAGATGTAATCCTTGAAACGCCCCGGCACCACCGGCCAGGTTGTGTGAACAACACCAACCGCTTGGTAGCACTCCGCCACCGTGTTCACGATGACGCGGAACGCAAAGATGTCCGACAGTTGTTCGAAGCCGACCGACTTGCGTTCCATCTTGCGCCAGATCGAATAGGCACGCTTCTGGCGGCCTTTGACAGTGGCAGCGATGCCGCGATCGGCAAGTTTGCGCGTGAGCTGCTGCTCGATGTCGATGGTGAGATCCTTGTTACGCAAACCCAGTGTCAGCAGCCGCTCGGTTACGACATTATAGGCGTCCGGATAGAGTTCGCGGAATGAAAGGTCTTCAAGCTCTTCCCGCATCTCCTGCATACCCATACGGCCGGCAAGCGGCGCATAGATATCCAGGGTCTCTTCAGCCATCCGGCGCCGCGTATCCGGCCGAACGTGATGCAGAGTGCGCATGTTGTGCAGACGATCGGCGAGCTTCACTAGCAGCACGCGCACATCGTCAGCGATCGCAAGCAGCAGCTTGCGGAGATTTTCGGCCTGCTTGGCTTCCTTGGTGACGAGGTCGAGCTTCTTCAGCTTGGTGAGACCTTCGACCAGTGCACCGATCTCGGGCCCGAACAGTTCGTCGATTTCCGCCCGTGTCGCCGGCGTATCCTCGATCGTGTCGTGCAGCAGCGCAGCCGTAACAGTGGCATCATCGAGCTGCAGGTCGGTCAGGATCGCCGCGACCTCGAGCGGATGCGAGAAATATGGATCGCCCGATGCGCGCTTTTGCTCGCCATGAGCTTTCATCGCGTAGACATAGGCGCGATTCAGAAGCGCTTCATCCGTATCCGGATTGTAGCGACGGACCCGGTCAACCAGTTCGTATTGCCGCATCATTTGCGGCTTGGCCGGCCGCTTTGGCTTTTCGGTGTCGGACGATGGACGTGCCGCCGCGAGTTCCAGCGGTGCACGAGCACGGGACTGGTTCTGCATGCGGGGCAGTTGTGGGTTAGACCGCGCCATGATCCGCTCCGGCCGGACACCCTTTTGTCCAACCTCCTAAAGAAATGATATCACGGCGTTTGAACGTGGCGGCAAGACCGATCACGAGGGTTAAGAAACAAAAAGGCCCGGCGAGCAAGCCGGGCCTTCTGAAAGAAGCGCGACAGCGCTTATTCCTCTTCCTCCGGCTGAGCTTCCGGCGGCGTCAGACCTTCCAGCCCGCGCAGCAGCTCTTCCTCGCTCATGTGCTCCATCGCAACATCGGTGTCGTCGGCATCGGCCGAACCAGACGTGCCGATCAGCGGCGCTTCTGCTTCAGGCTCGTCGACCTCGACATACTTCTGCAGCGAGTGGATCAGGTCTTCCTTCAGGTCGCCCGGAGAGATCGTCGTTTCGGCGATCTCACGAAGAGCGACGACCGGGTTCTTGTCATTGTCGCGGTCGACAGTGATCTGAGCACCGGACGAAACCATGCGCGCGCGATGGCTGGCGAGCAGCACGAGTTCGAAGCGGTTTTCAACCTTGTCAATGCAATCTTCTACGGTGACACGGGCCATGGGCTCGTCACTCCTTGTATTGCGGGTTATTCACCTGGAAATTAGCGTCGTTGGTACCCGCATGCCCCCGAATCCGCAAGAAGTAATTTACGCTCAAGGACTTGGCTTTTTAACTTGGAGGGCCGATCTGACCCTGTTAACGAGCAAAGTATTAACAACTGTTTGGGAACAAATTGGCCCACTGCGGACTAGTGCGTAGGGGCGGCAGATTTCGCGGCGCATCTGGGGTTTTTTCAAGGCTTCATCTTGTGTTGTCCCGCGTCGTCCGCTGGCGCGACGGATTGAACATTACCGTCGCCGCGGCTGGTTGCTGAACGAGATAAGGACAAAATTGAGCGATGGCATCGAATCTGGAAAAGACAGCCCTGTTCATTGACGGTGCAAATCTTTACGCGACAGCAAAATCTCTGGGTTTTGATATCGATTACAAGCGTTTGCTGCGCGAATTCCAGTCCCGTGGCTATCTCTTGCGCGCTTTTTACTACACGGCGGTGATCGAGGATCAGGAATACTCGTCGATCCGCCCACTGATCGATTGGCTCGACTACAATGGCTACACCGTGGTGACCAAGGCCACGAAAGAATTTGTCGACCAGACCGGGCGCCGCAAGGTGAAGGGCAATATGGACATCGAGCTCGCCGTCGACGCCATGGAACTGGCCGGCTCGATCGATCACATGGTGCTGTTTTCCGGCGACGGCGACTTCCGATCCCTGATCGAGGCGATGCAGCGGCGCGGGGTTCGCGTCACAGTCGTCTCCACCATGTCGTCACAGCCGCCCATGGTGGCGGATGAATTGCGACGGCAAGCCGACGAATTTATCGACATCATTCATTTGCAGAGCAAGGTTGGCCGCGATCCGGCGGAGCGTCCGGCCACCCACCGGGAGCCACGCGAAGGACGCGAAACCCGGTCGCATACCCCGCAATTCCTGCAGCGGCCTGCTTCGCAGCGCGCGCCCATTGGTCCCGATGGCGACGACTTCGAGGACTGAGAATCCAGCATTCATTCGCGACAGCGGAAAGCCCGGACGCGACTGCCCGCTCTGCCCCCGCCTGGCCGAATTCAGGATGCGATGGCGTGAGGAAGAGCCGGGCTGGTTCAACGCGCCGGTTGGTTCATTCGGACCGAAGACGGCGCGGCTTCTGATCGTCGGTCTCGCGCCCGGATTGCAGGGCGCTAATCGCACTGGCCGTCCCTTCACGGGCGATTATGCTGGCGACCTTCTTTACCAGACGCTGGTCGAATACGGCTTTGCGCACGGTCATTTCGAAGCGCGAGTCGATGACAGCCTCGACCTGATCGATGCGCGGATCACCAATGCGGTGCGCTGCGTACCGCCAGAAAACAAACCAACGCCGGTCGAGATCGCGACCTGCCGCTCATTCCTTGAAGCCACCATTGGCGAGATGACGGATTTGCAGGCGATCGTCGCACTCGGCCGCATCGCGCACGATGCCGTGGTGACGGCGTTCGGGGCGCGCAAATCGGCCGTCAAGTTCGGCCACGGTGCGCAGAACAGTCTCGGCCATATCGTGCTGTTCGATAGCTATCATTGCTCGCGCTACAACACGAATACCGGCGTGCTGACGCCGCAAATGTTTCGCGCCGTCTTCGCCGCCGTCCGGGACTTTCTGAACGAGGATCAGCGGCGCTCGGCGTAACGATCAATCGCAAGGCGCTGTTTTCAACAATGCGACCCGCGCCAGCCCAAGCATCGTCGTCATCAATCTAAGAGCGTTTGTGAGAGCGCGGCAAAACGACAATCCTGAATCCGCCGGATTGAATGATTTCGAATGATACGCCCTCGTCGCGCAGAACTTGTTCTATGGCGACTGCCGTCGACCGGCGAATGTCGACATTGGCCTGTTCAAGCCGGTTGATAGAGCGCTGCGTCACGCCAACACGCTGTCCCAGTTCAGCCTGACTCCAGCCCAGCAACGCCCTCGCCGCCCGCACCTTGGCCGCGAAATCACGTCGTTCCTGGTTGACCGAGCGCGTGTTCGGGACAACCGAAAATTTGGCTTGTCGGTTGTCGCCGATCATCTCGCCTCGCCTACGATGTCCGTATTTACGACATATTCGTCATCTTGCGCGACGTGCAATTCGTCACACACGACATAGTTGTCGTTAAAAATATACTTGTTAAAACAATGACTTGACGAGTAAATGTCCTTTGGTGTGACATTAACTTCGTCAAAAAAGCGTTGTTGAGTTTCATGCCCAAGGCCGTTCTCACCCGACCATTCGTGGATTGTGCGACATGCGGCCCCGGCAAGGCCAAGGTCGACTACTTCGATTCCGAACAGCGCGGCTTCATGCTCGAAGTGCGCCGTTCCGGAGGAAAGACGTTCTACCAGCGCTACACGGATGAGCGTGGCCGCGAGCGGCAATACAAAATCGGCCCGGCCGATGCGATTACGCTCGATCAGGCCCGCAAAAAGGCTCGCATTATTCT
The DNA here is from genome assembly GCF_002119765.1 of Pseudorhodoplanes sinuspersici. Lineage (NCBI taxonomy): Bacteria > Pseudomonadati > Pseudomonadota > Alphaproteobacteria > Hyphomicrobiales > Pseudorhodoplanes > Pseudorhodoplanes sinuspersici. The sequence goes on along the minus strand of NZ_CP021112.1, from coordinate 4,577,645 downwards.
TGCGCAGGCCCTTTTGGGTGACGATCCGCAGGCTCGCCGGCGCGAGTTGCGCGCGATCCCGACCCTCGCCGAACTGGTCCGGGACCGCTATCTGCCGCACGTCAAGGCTTACAAACGGAGCTGGAGAACGGACGAAACCGTTTTCCGCGTTCACATCCTGCCGGTCCTTGGCACCAAACCTCTCGACGAAATCACAGGAGATGCCATCGCGGACTTGATGCAGCGGATGCGTGACCGGGGCTATGCGAGCGGCACCATCAACCGCGTGCTGATTTTGATCCGCTTCATCTTCAATCTCGCCCGCAAGTGGAAAATTGCCGGGGTGAAGGAGAATCCAACCTTCGGATTGAATACGGCGCCCGATGTCCAGCGCGACCGCTTTCTCTCTCCCGAAGAAACACAGCGGCTGATCGAGTCGATCAATATCGACGAAAACCGATCTGCCGCGCAGACAATCATGATGCTGTTGCTGACCGGAGCCCGGCGCAACGAAGTTTCGCACGCCAAATGGGACTATATCGACTGGGAGCGGCGGACGCTGCTGGTGCCGATATCCAAAACTGGACGGCCGCGCGTGATCGCCTTGAACGGACGGGCGATGGCTTTGCTGCGCTCCATCCCCAGGCTGGACGACAATCCCTACATTTTTCCGTCGCCGATTACAGGCCGGCCGTGTCCGTCGCTGCATTTTCCATGGACACGCATCAAGGAGCGCGCCGGCCTCGAAGGCGTGCGCCTGCACGACCTGCGGCATTCCTTTGCCAGCTTCCTCGTCAATGAGGGCGTTTCGCTCTATGTCGTACAAGGGCTGCTTGGCCATACCCAGCCGCGCACGACACAGCGCTACGCCCATCTGGCTCAGAACACCCTCAACAACGCCGCTGAGATCGTGGCACAGGTGATCGGTGGCTCGGGAGCCAAACTGGAATCGGCTGTGATCTAGTTTGCGACTATGGCTGACACACAGGGCCAGGCGGTCGCGGCCCGATAACCCCTGCGGCCGTTGAGCCGCCCTTCCCCCACTGGCAATTTTCGCATAACCGGCAGCGTTGAGCTGCCAAAGCTCCGATCGCGTGGGCTCTAAATATGGCTGCGCGTGGCCCCTACCCGCGCTGATTTGGCGCAGCCACCATCCGGTAAAATGATGCTCTTGACGATGGGTGAAACAGCTGTCGCCCGGAAATGGGCGTCCAATGGAAGTGCTGCCGCCACTCCTGAGAGGGCGAAGGTGGCCATCTGGCGTCCTACCTACGCTATCCCTAGGCCACTGGCTGATCCGCCACTGACCCAGATCTGCGCCATGCGACGATTTATCCCAGCGGATAAAATCGTTTCCTACGGCGTTTGCCTGGTGTCTCACCCAGATCATTCCTTGCTTTCATCTGCATTCTTTCCCCTTTCGGACAGAGAAGAACACATCTTAGTCTTTGATTTGACTAGCAAATCTCGACCGCAAGGAAACAGACCAGTTGAGTACGGAAAATTCACTGAAGGAACACGTCACGCTCGAAAATGAGTCGCTATGTTGCCATGAACAGCCAGTACACCTTCAAAACTCATTGGGGGACTTGCTCTCGGCCAATGCTCATCGGGGGATAACAAGAGGAGGACCGACATGAGACTCTCGTCGTGCGATCCGGCTTGCCCCCCCTATCCTGCGTTTCAAAGGCCGGCTTGCCCGCGTTGCGGCGACATGCTCTTCGCCGCCAGAGCCACCGAATTTCTAGGCCAAGGCCACATCCGGCATACGTGGTCCTGCGACACCTGCGACCATGAATTCTGGACCGCCGTGGCGCTGCCGGACGATTTCTGATTGTCGTATCGAAACAAAGCCGTCCAGACCGAAGTAGCCATATCGCATTAAAAGACCCGCCGTGCATCCACGGCGGGTTTTTCTTCGAGCATGATGCCGAGCCGGTTTTCAGAGCCGCTCCATCCGATTAAGAAGAACCGACAAAAAAGCTTAGGGCTTAAAGGAGTTTTTCCGACGGAGACTACGCCCATGGCGGGGTTGAACGATCAGGATCTGCCGTTTCTGATTGTGGGTGGCGGCATCGGCGGGCTGGTAACGGCCTATGCCTTGGCGCTGAAAGGCTTCCCGGTCCGCGTGCTCGAACAATCGGATGACTTCCGCGAAATCGGCGCCGGCATCCAGCTTGGCCCGAACATCTTCATGGCCCTCGACAAGATCGGCCTGAAGGACGCGATCCTTGCCGACGCCTGGGTCCCGCCGCATCAGGAGATGCGCGATGCCCTGACCGGCAAGCTGATCACGGAAGTCCCACTCAATGAGGAATTCATCAGGCGGTTCAAGCAGCCCTATGCGGTCACCCACCGCCATGACATTCACGCCACCTTCCTGAAAGCCTGTCAGGGCTCAGGCCTGATCACCCTGGAAACCAGCCGCGAGGTGGCCGATTTCGAGGACGATGGAAAGACCGCCACGGCCGTTCTCAAGAACGGCGGGCGGATAAAGGGCCGTGCCCTGATCGGCTGCGATGGCCTGTGGTCGAAAATCCGCGGCAGGGTCGTGGGTGACGGCAAGCCGCGCGTCTCGGGTCACATCGCCTATCGGGCCGTGCTGAAGAAAGAGGATGTGCCGGCGGACCTGTGGCAGCCCGGCGTGATCCTGTGGGCCGGCCCCCGCACCCACTTCGTGCATTATCCGCTGCGGCGGGGCGAACTCTACAACCTCGTCGCCGTCTTCCATTCCGACCATTATTCCGAGGGCTGGGACAGCGAGGGCGACAAGCAGCTCCTGTTCGACCACTTCAAGGGCCAGCGGCCCGAAGTGCTGCGGATGCTGGAGCGGATCGAGACCTGGCGCTATTGGGTGCTGTGCGATCGCGAGCCGATCAAGAACTGGTCGAAGGGACGCGTGACCCTCCTTGGCGATGCCGCCCATCCGATGCTGCAATATCTCGCCCAGGGCGCCTGCCAGGCGACCGAAGACGCGGTGTGGCTCGCGGAGAAAGTGGCCGAGCAGCCCGACGATCTGCCGGCCGCGTTCCAGGCCTATCAGCAGCAGCGCTATCTGCGCACGGCGCGGGTGCAGATCATGGCCCGCATCTATGGCGAATTCTATCACGCCCGCGGCCCCGCAGCCGAACTGCGCGACATGATGCTGTCAGCCCGCACGCCGTCGCAGTCCTTCGACGGCATCGCATGGCTGTACGGATCGATGTGAGACAGAGCTCCCTTGCCCGCTCGTCCCCGCGCAGGCGGGACCCAGTGTCCTGGATTCCCGCTGGAGTTTACACTTGGGCTGCTCCGATCTCGGGTTTACCCGAGATCGGCAAGTTCGTTGTCCAAGTCGGCTCTATGCGACTTGGATGCGCAGACCCGGGTGCGGGAATGAGCGGAGAGAAGTGTTGGCTGCGATGCTAAAACCCGTAAAGCTTCGCCGGATTGTCGACCAGGAGCTTCTTCTGCACCATGGGATCGGGCGCGATCTTCGGGATGAGATCGACGAGATCGGCTTCATCGGCCTCGTGCGTCGAATTCGGGTGCGGAAAATCCGTCCCCCACAACACGCGATCGGGAATCGTGTCGACGATCTTCCTGGCGATCGGCACCGCCTTGTCATAAGGCGGGAAGTCGATCCGCTCCGCGCCGCAGACCTTGATCCAGCAGCGATCGAGCTTGGCGAGATCGAGCAAGGCCAATAACGGCTTCTGGTCGAGCCCGTCCTTCGCCGGCACGCGGCCCATGTGATCGATGATGAAAGGCAGCGGCAGATTGCGGATCATGTCCGACAGCGGAATAATATCCGGCGCATCGACATGCAGCACCACATGCCAGCCGAGCGGCTTGATGCGGCGCAGGATGTTGTTGAACACATCCATGTCCGGCGAGCCGCCGAGATGCTTCACGAAGTTGAAGCGCGCCCCGCGCACGCCGGCCCGCGCCATCGCCGCGATGTCGTTGCCGGACGAATTCTCGTCGAGGATTGCAACACCGCGATAATGGTCCGGCCGCCAGGCCAGCGCATCGAGCATCGCCCGGTTGTCATTGCCGTGGCAGCTCGCCTGCACGATGACCGCGCGATCGATACCGAGAAAGTCATGTAACGACTTCAGCATTTCCTTCGGCGCATCGTCCGGCGTGTAGCGCCGGTTCGATGCATAGGGAAATACATCGCCCGGTCCGAAGACATGGCAGTGCGCGTCGGTTGAACCCGCCGGAAGCTTGAACGCAGGCTTCCGGCGGGTTGAAAGGTCAAAAACAGCCGACATTCAATTAACGCTTCTCGATCTTCGCGGTGTCGATCACCTTGCCCCACTTCGCGATGTCGGACTTCAGTCGGGCTTCGAGTTCCTGCGGCGTTGAGCCACGCGCTTCGATGCCCATCTCAAGCGCCTTCTTGCGCACTTCCGGGTCGGCCAGGACCTCGTTGAGGGCCTTGTTGAGGGTCGCGACAATCTCCGGCGGCGTGCCGGCCTTGGCGAAGATGGCGTTCCATGAGGTCGCCTCGAAATCGACGTTGCCAGCCTCCTTCACCGTCGGCGCATCCGGCAGATATTCGCCGCGCTTCAGACCGGAGACAGCGACCGGAATGAACTTCTTGGCGTCGAGACCGCCACGCAAGGCGGCGTAGAATTCCGTGCCCATCTGTACGTCGTCGCGCTCGAGACCGACCAGCACGTCGCCCGAGGTCTTGAACGGCACGATCACGAAATCGAGGCCGGTCACCGACTTGAACAATTCCGCACCGAGATTTTGGGTCGAACCCGCGGCGATGGTGCCGACATTGAGCGCGCCCGGCTTTTCCTTCGCGGCCTTCATGAAATCGCCCAGCGTCTTGTAAGGACCGTTGGCGTTGGTCACGAAGATCAGGTCGAAATAGCCCATCGCCGAAACCGGCACGAAGTCCTTCACCGGATCGAACGGAAGCGACTTGAACAGATTGACGCTGATCGCGGTGCCGTTGGAGAACACCGCGAGCGTATAACCATCGGCGGGTGACTGCATCACCGCGCGAGCCGCGGCCACACCGCCAGCACCCGGGTTATTCTCGACCACGAAGCGCTGACCGAGCTTGTCGCCCAGCTTCTCGGCCACGAGGCGCGTGGTGATATCGGCGACGCCACCGGCGCCGAATGGCAGGATCACCCTCACCGGGCGATCCGGATATTTGCTTTGCGCCTGAACCGGCAACGGCGCCAGTGCGATTGCGGCCAATCCGGCCAAGGCGAGACACTTCCCGAGCAGCCGGCTGGCTGCGGCGTGTTTATGAGACATCATCATACTCCTTCAATCACGGCGCCAAAAAACAGCTTTGCGCCACGAGTTCAAGTCCAACAAGCGTTCGAATTCTCACGATCGGTCCTCGCTCCATTTCAACCGTGCGATGATCGCACGCCCCATGATCCAATCCCTGTCTTCTTCGGAGAGGAATTTCAGCTCCTGCATGAAATGCGCAAGCCGTTCGCGATATGTGGCCTTTGCAAATCCGTTGGTGACGTCGGTGCCCCAATAACAGCGCTGTGGTCCATAGGCATCGAACAGCCGCTGAATGTAATTCGTCATGTCGCCGAACGGATACGTCTCCGACGAATAGGCCGGCGCTGCCGAGAGCTTGACTGAAATGTTCTGATGCTTGGCAAGGGCAACAGCATCGTCGATCGCCACTGGAATCTTCTTTTCAGTGACAACCTGCGACGACACGCCCATGTGATCGATGATCAATGTCAGGTTTGGATGGCGTTCGGCGATCTTGGCGAAGAGCGGAAGCGTGCCGGCGGTGAGAAACATGATCGGGACGCCGGCCTTTTCTGCGGCGGGCCAGAGCCAGTCCGCCGTGCCGTCCGTCAGGGCCGCGGCCGTTGCACCAAGGAAGGTTAGCCGGATGCCAAGCAGTCCCGGCCTCGCCTTCCACCGCACGAGATCGTCGGCGGTCATTTGCGTCTTCAGCGGCAGACGGCCCATCACGCCAAATCTGCTGGGATATCTTTGTGCCGCCTCGAGCGCGTAATCGATCCGGTCCCCTTCCCAGCTCGGCGGCACGATGATGGCGCGGTCGACTCCGGCCTCATCCATCAGCGGGAGCAATTTTTCAATGGTGAAAGGTTCGGGCAGTTGCGGCTTCATGCCGGCGACCCATGGGCGTTCGGGCGAATTGGCCTGCCAGAGATGGACCTGGGCATCGACGATCGTTCGCTTTTTTGCCGGCTGGGTCTGCATGGGTTGAGCCGAGATGGGTTGAGCGCCCTGCGAGGCCAATAAGCCGGCCCCCAAAGTACCGTTCAGAAACGTGCGTCGTGACAACATCGGATTTCCCTCCCTTGGGGTCGGGCCAATGTTGTTTGCCGACGGACTGCATCGCCGGGGGCCCGTTGCCCGCAGAATAGGCACACTTCCCCATTTTCATAATTTATAATACCAATTGGCATAATTCATCACGTGAATGGTGCCTCGTGAATCTCAGCCATCTCGATTTCAATCTTCTGCGGGTCCTCGACACCCTGATCACAGAGCGCAATGTCACGCGGTCAGCCGAAGTGCTGCACCGGTCGCAGCCCGCGGTAAGCAATGCGCTGCGCAGACTGCGTACCTTGCTCGGCGATGATCTGTTGGTTCGCGGCTCCAAAGGAGGGCTGGTCCTGACGCCGCGCGCCGAAGCGATCCGGCGGCCGCTGCGGGAAGCGATCGACAAGATTGAAAAATGTCTTGGCAGCGATACGGAATTCGATCCGGCGCGGGCATCGGGAACATTGCGGCTGAGCGCGCCTGATCGGCTCAGCTTGGCCATTGTCCCGCCGTTGTTCGATCGCTTGCGACAGTTTGCGCCGAATATGTCGCTCCACATCGTAACTGCGGATCGAACCCGTGCGATGGATCTCCTGGATGCCGACCAGACCGATGTGGCGCTGGCCTGGTGTGACGAGAGACCACCGCATCTCAACATCGAGCGGCTGCGCGATGAAAAACTGTTCTGCGTGTTCCGGCGCGAGCATCCTCTCGCCAAAGCCCGGAAGCGGTTCGACATTGAAGCGGTGCTTTCGTTTCCGCATATCGTCGTCAGCGCGACCGGCGCACGTACGGCGATCTTCGACGAGCTGCTGTCCCGTCACAATCTGCGACGCGATCCGCTTGTCTCTGTCTCCAACTTCACGGCGGTCCCTTATTTGCTTTCGCGCAGCGACATGATCGGCGTTTTTACCGAACTGGCCTCGGGCGTTTTCGAAAAGTCGTTCGGCCTGGTCAAACGGCCGGTACCGCTGGATGTCGCCGCCATCACCACCAGCATGGTCTGGCACGTGCGCAATAAGCACGATGCCAAACACGCGTGGTTCCGGCGTCAGATCAGGGACATTTATCGCGAGATTTGATGCGCCAAAGCGTTTTCGAGCGAAGTGGGAACCGGTTCGCGTGAAGAAAACGCGTCAATAAAAATGCGTTGTCGCGCGAAGTAGATGCCGGTTGGTGAGTGCTTAGCGTGGTGGAATGTCGCCCTCTTCCCAGCCGGCTTTCACGGACACGCGATAGTCGTTGAACGTGCCGGCGGCAATGGCTTCGCGAGCGCCCAGCATCAGCGCCTGGTAATAGGCGAGGTTAACCTGCGACAGCAGCATGGCGCCCAGCGTCTCGTTCGCCTTGACGAGGTGATGCAGATAGGCGCGCGAATAGGTGCGCGTCGGGGCGTAAGGACTGCGCTCGTCGAGCGGCCGCGGATCGTCGGCGTGGCGCGCGTTCTTCAGGTTGATCTGGCCATAGCGGGTGAAGGCGACGCCGTGGCGTCCGTTGCGGGTCGGCATCACGCAATCGAACATGTCGATGCCCCGCCAGATCGCTTCGATCAGATCGTCCGGTGTGCCGACGCCCATCAGGTAACGCGGCCGGTCTGCCGGCAGTACTGGCGCGACGATATCGATCATCGACAGCATCACCGCCTGCGGCTCGCCGACCGCAAGACCGCCGATCGCGTAGCCCTGAAAATCCATGTCAACGAGCGCCTTCGCGCTCGCAATGCGCAGCGCCGGATCGTCGCCGCCCTGCACGATGCCGAATAACGCATGGCCGGGTTTTGCGCCTTCAAAGGCGCGTTTGCAGCGCTCTGCCCAGCGCAGCGAGAGCTGCATCGCCCGATCGATCTCGTCGCGCTTCGCCGGCAGGCGAATGCACTCGTCGAGTTGCATCGAGATATCGGCGCCGAGCAGACGCTGGATCTCGACCGCACGCTCCGGCGAGAGTTCGTACATCGCGCCGTCGAGATGCGAGCGGAAGGTCACCGCCTTCTCGTCGATCTTGCGCAATTGCGAAAGCGACATGACCTGGAAGCCGCCCGAGTCCGTCAGGATCGGCTTGTGCCAGTTCATGAACTGATGCAGGCCGCCAAGTGCCGCAATGCGCTCGGGTCCCGGCCGCAGCATCAGGTGATAGGTGTTGCCAAGGAGGATATCGGCGCCGGTGCGCGCCACGTCATCCGGCATCATCGCTTTCACGGTCGCCTGCGTGCCGACCGGCATGAACGCCGGCGTCGCGATACGGCCATGCGCGGTCTCGATCTCGCCGGCGCGCGCGGTGCCATCGGAGGCAATGAGGTGGAAGGAGAAGGGATTGCTCATCGTTGCTCAGCCGGATGCAGCAAACACGCATCCCCGTACGAATAGAACCGGTATCCCGTCGCAATCGCATGCGCATAGGCGCGCTGCATCGTGTCGAGCCCGGCAAAGGCCGAGACCAGCATGAACAGCGTCGATCGCGGTAGGTGGAAATTGGTCATCATCAGATCGGCCGCGCGGAAGCGATAGCCCGGCGTGATGAAGATATCGGTTTCGCCGCAGAAGGGGCGAACGGTGCCGCTCTCGTCTGCGGCACTTTCGAGAAGCCTTAGCGCCGTGGTGCCGACCGGCACGATCCGCCCGCCCTTGGCGCGCACCGCGTTGAGCGCGTTCGCGGTCGTCTCGTCGATCTCGCCCCATTCGGAATGCATCTTGTGTTCGGCGGTATCCTCGCCCTTGACCGGCAGGAACGTCCCTGCTCCGACATGCAAGGTCAGGCGATGCAACTGAATGCCATTCGCAATCAATCGCTCGATCAGCGACGGCGTGAAATGCAACGCCGCTGTCGGTGCTGCGACCGAGCCTTCCTCGTCGGCAAACATGGTCTGGTAATCAGTGAGATCGCGTTCGTCGGCGGGACGCTTCGACGCGATATACGGCGGCAACGGCATCGCGCCGCGCTCGGCGATGGCCTGATCCAGTATCGCGCCGTGAAAGGCGAAGGACAATGTCACCTCGCCGCCCTCGCCTTTGTCTTCCACCGTCGCATCGAGCTGGCCGAGGAAACACACCTTGCCTTCGTCGCCAAAGCGCACGATGTCCCCGGCCTGCAAGCGCTTGGCCGGCTTGACGAAGGCGCGCCAGCGCGAGCCATCGATGCGCTTGTGCAAGGTCGCTTCGATCTTCGGCTCCTCGCCGCGACCGATGCGCCGGCCGAACAGCCGCGCCGGAATGACCTTGGTGTCGTTGACCACCAGCGCGTCGCCAGCCTGCAGCAGGTCCGGCAGATCGCGCACGATCTTGTCTTCGGTCTCGGGCGATTGCCCCGGCCACACCACCATCAGGCGCGCGGCATCGCGCGGCGAAGCGGGCCGCAGCGCGATGTTCTCGGCGGGCAAATCGAAATCGAAGAGTGAGGTTTGCATGGTCGTTTGTCATTCCGGGGCGCTTGCAAAGCAAGCGAGCCCGGAATCCAGAACCACGAAAGGAAGACTGGATACCGGGCCCGGCCCATTGGGCCGTCCCGGAATGACCAATCAAGCGTCCGCCAGCATCGTCGCCTTGATGATCTTGTCGGGATTCTGTACCGGCTCGCCGCGCTTGATCTTGTCGACATTCTCCATGCCTTCAACGACCTTGCCCCAGACCGTGTATTGCTTGTTCAAGAACGGCGCGTCGTCGAAGCAGATGAAGAACTGGCTGTCGCCGGAATCGGGGTTCTGCGCCCGTGCCATCGAGGCGGTGCCGCGCACATGCGGTTCGGCATTGAACTCGGCCTTCAGCTTCTTGCCCGAGCCGCCGGTACCGGTACCGTGCGGGCAGCCGGTCTGCGCCATGAAGCCGTCGATCACGCGGTGAAAGACGATGCCGTCATAGAAGCCTTCTCGCACCAGTTCCTTGATGCGCGCCACATGGTTCGGCGCGAGGTCCGGCCGCATGGCAATGACGACATCGCCCTGGGTGGTTTCGAGCTTCAGCGTGTTTTCGGGATCGGTCGCCATTGTTCTCTTCTCCTTGTTATGACGGCCGGCAGCGGTTTTCGTCCACCGGCCTCAGTGTTGCTGCCGGCTATTTCTTGCCGTCGGCCTGGACGAAGGCGCGGGTGATGCGATCGGGATCCTGCACCGGCTCGCCCTTCTTGATCTTGTCGACATTATCCATGCCGGACACCACTTCACCGACGACGGTGTATTGCCCGTTCAGGTGCGGCGCCTCGCCGAAGGTGATGAAGAACTGGCTGTTGGCCGAGTTCGGATCGCTGGCTCTCGCCATGCCGACGATGCCCCGACGGAACGGCACCTGTGAGAATTCCTGATTGATGTTCGGATATTTCGACTTGCCGCGGCCATCGCCGCGATCGCCGTCGCCGGTCTGCGCCATGAAGCCCGGAATGACGCGGTGGAACGGCGCGTTGTTATAGAAACCGTCGCGCGCCAGCTGTTTCAGGCGTGCGGCGTGGTTCGGCGCGATATCGGCGCGCAGGCGGATCACCACCGGGCCCTTGGTGGTTTCCAGCACCAGCGTGTTCTGCGGATCGGATTGGGCGAGCGCCGGTTGGATCTGGGCCGGGGCAGCGAGCACAAGCGCAGCCAGCAAGGCGAAGATACGGATCATGAAAGCTCCTGAATGAAGTCTTGGACCTTGACGTGGACCTTAAGAGGAAAATTTCGCCTTCAGGCGCGCGGCGACACTGGCCGGCACGAAATGCGAAATCTCGCCGCCCATTTTGGCGATCTGCCGCACGAGTGTGGCGGTGATCGGGCGTACATCGGGGGATGCCGGCAGGAAGATGGTCTGCACCTCCGGCACCATGGCCCCATTCATACCGGCCATCTGCATTTCATAATCGAAGTCCGAGCCGTCGCGGAGGCCGCGGATCAGGATGGTCGCGCTTTCACGCTGCGCCGCCCGCACCACGAGGTCGTCGAAGGTCAGATAGCCGATCTCGCAGCCGATCTCGCGCGCGATCGGTTTGCAGCATTCGGCCAGCATGTCCATGCGCTCTTGGGCGGTAAAAATCGGGGTTTTTCCGGGATGGACGCCGATGGCAAGAACGAGCCGGTCGGCCAGCCTTGCGGCCTGCCGGACCACGTCCAGATGGCCATTGGTGACAGGGTCGAACGACCCGGCATAAAGGGCGATGCGCGGCATACAGTTCCGTCTAGCCCGCCACCGTGCGACCCGCAAGGGTATCGAGGCTCATGACGCATGGCCTTAACCGGCGAACGTTTATTTTCGTTTACTGAAAATCATCGTCCGGCGCGAAGGTGGCTGTGCTCCCGACATCGGCGGTCACTCCGGATCGTTAGCGCCATTCAACTGAGGAACGGCACGTTCACCAGCAGCAGATAGCCGTTGACCATCAAAAGCCCGCCGATCGCACCGATCGCGCCGCCGAAAAAGCTGAGCCAGACCAGATCGGCAACGATCGCGACCGAAATCAGCACGATCGCAATCTGCAGCAGCGCTTCGGCGTAATCGAAATAAGGATCCTGTTTCAGCGCGTGCTCGCGCTTGCCTTCTTCTTCCTTGGCGCGCGAGATGAGCTCTTTCTTGCCTTCGTTGGTCTCCGGCTCGCTTTCATAGCGCGCGACGGTCTTGCGGTAGGCTTCGGCCTTTGTCTTCAAAGCCGCCCTCGCCTCCGGCGATAATGTCGTGTCGTTCAGCCACGCCAGCTCGAATTCGTCGGCGGCCAGTTGATAGACGGTCTGGCGCACATTCTTGGCCTGGAAAAAACTCCAGTAGTTCGAGGCCTGGATATTGCTGTTAAGCGCTTCCTTGGTCGCATTCTGACCGCCAAGCCCGGTGATCGCCAGCAGCATGGCGAAGAAAGCGATCGCGATCGCAGCTCTTTGCTTGAACCTGTCGTGGATCTTTTCCTGATCCATCAGCTCGCTTGCGTCTTCCGCCTGCATGACACACCCCTCATCCTGTTCGCGTCATTGAATGCCGCGAATTACAGTTCGTTTGCTGGATTATGATAAAAGCGGGCTTGCGCGCCCGATTTACGATCCGTTGGAGACGTCTTCGCCGTCGTCGGACAGCCGCTCGACCGACACCACCCGCTCGTCTTCCGCCGTGTCGAACACGATCACACCCTGCGTCGACCGGCCGGCGATGCGGATGCCGCTGACACCGGTGCGGATCAGCTTGCCCGCATCGGTGACCAGCATGATCTGATCCGACTCTTCCACCGGGAAGGAGGCGACGATCTTGCCGTTCTTCTGCGTGATCGCCATGGCGGTGATGCCTTTGCCGCCGCGGCCGGTGATCCGGTACTCGTACGACGATGTGCGCTTGCCATAGCCGCGTTCGGAGAGTGTCAGCACGAATTGCTCGGCTGCCGACATCTCGACATAGCGCGCCTCGCCCAGTTCGATGCCGTTGCCATTGGTCTCCTCTGCGTCGGCCGGCGCGGTCTCGTCGGCTTCGCCACCGCGACGCACGGCATTGGCCCGGCGCAGATAAGCGACGCGTTCTTCGGACGAGGCCTCCACATGACGCAGGATCGTCATCGAGATGAGCGTATCGCCTTCGGCCAGCGCAATGCCGCGCACGCCGCGCGATGTACGGCCGGTGAAGACACGTACTTCCGGCACAGCAAAGCGGATGCATTGGCCGCCGGCGGCCGTCAGCAGCACGTCGTCCTTCTCGGTGCAGATCTGCACGTCGACGATCGCCTCGCCATCTTCAAGCTTCATGGCGATGATGCCGGACGGACGCACGTCGGCGAAATCGGACAGCTTGTTACGTCGCACGGTGCCGCTGGTGGTCGCGAACATCACATCGAGTTCGGACCACGTCGTCTCGTCTTCCGGCAACGGCATGATGGTGGTGATGCGCTCGCCCTGCGCCAGCGGCAGGATATTGATCAGCGCCTTGCCGCGCGCCTGTGGTGCTGCCACCGGCAGCTTCCAGACCTTCAGCTTGTAGACGCGGCCGAGCGAGGAGAAATACAGCATCGGCGCGTGGGTCGAGGCCACGAACAGCCGCGCGACGAAATCCTCGTCCCGTGTCTGCATGCCGGCACGGCCTTTGCCGCCGCGGCGCTGCGCCCGATAGGTCGAGAGCGGCACGCGCTTGATGTAACCCTGATGCGAGACGGTGACGACCATGTCCTCGCGGTGGATGAGATCTTCCTCCTCCACCTCGTCCATCTGTTCGACGATCTCGGTGCGGCGCGGCGTCGCGAAGGCGTCCCTCACTTCCGCCAGTTCGTCCTTGACGATCTGCTGGATCCGCGCGCGCGAGCGCAGGATATCGAGATAATTGCTGATCTCGGCCGCCAGCTTGTCCAGTTCGGCCTGGATTTCCTCGACGCCGAGCGCGGTCAGGCGCTGCAGCCGCAGGTCGAGAATGGCGCGTGCCTGGGTCTCGGAGAGCTTGTAGGTGCCGTCTTCGTTGATGCGGTGACGCGGATCGTCGATCAGCGTGATCATCGCCTCGACATCCCGGGCCGGCCAGTCGCGCGCGATCAACGCCTCGCGCGCCGCGTTGGCGTCTTTCGATGCCCGGATCAGCCGGATGATCTCGTCGATATTGGCGACGGCGATGGCCAGACCGACCAACACATGCGCGCGGTCGCGCGCCTTGTTGAGCAGGAATTTGGTGCGCCGCGACACCACCTCTTCGCGGAACGCCAGGAAGGACGACAACAGGTCCTTCAGGTTCATCAGCAGCGGGCGGCCACCATCCAGCGCCACCATATTGGCGCCGAACGAGGTCTGCAGCGGCGTGTAGCGATAAAGCTGGTTCAGCACGACATCGGGAATGGCATCGCGCTTCAGTTCGATGACGACGCGATAGCCTTCGCGGTTGGACTCGTCGCGCAGGTCGGCGACACCCTCGATCTTCTTCTCGCGCACCAGTTCGGCGATGCGCTCAACCATTGTGGCTTTGTTCACCTGATACGGGATTTCGGTGACGACGATGGCTTCCCGCTCCTTGCGGACCGTCTCCATCTCGACCTTGCCGCGCATCATGATCGAGCCGCGGCCGGTGTGATAAGCGTTGCGGATGCCGCCGCGGCCAAGGATCACGCCGCCGGTCGGGAAATCGGGTCCCGGAATGATCGCGTTGAGGTCGTCGATCGAGATCGCCGGATCGTCGATCATCGCGACGCAAGCGTCGATCAGTTCGCCGAGATTATGCGGCGGAATATTGGTCGCCATGCCGACGGCGATGCCGCCGGCGCCATTGGCCAGAAGATTGGGGAAACGCGCCGGCAGAACCGCCGGCTCTCTTTCGTTGCCGTCATAGTTCGGATTGAAATCGACGGTGTCGCTGTCGATGTCGGCCAGAAGCGACATCGCCGGACGCGCCAGGCGCGATTCTGTATAACGCATCGCCGCGGGTGGATCGCCGTCGACCGAGCCGAAATTGCCCTGCCCGTCGATCAGCATCAGGCGCATGGAGAAATCCTGCGCCATACGCACCAGCGAGTCATAGATCGCCTGGTCGCCGTGCGGGTGATATTTACCCATCACGTCACCGACGATACGCGCCGATTTCACGTATTTCTTGTCGGGCGTATGCCCCTGCTCGTTCATCGAATAGAGGATGCGCCGATGCACGGGCTTGAGGCCGTCACGCGCGTCCGGCAGCGCACGCGAGACGATCACGCTCATGGCGTAATCGAGATACGAGCGCTTCATTTCCTCCGTGATCGACACGGGGCGAATATCCGGCGGCAGGGAGCCTCCGGACGCGGGATTTTCAGGTTCAGACAAGGAATTTTTCCAGCAGAATTCGGCTGGCGCTCCCATAGCCGATTCACGTCGCCAAAGCCAACACTTTTATGACGGAAACCTCGTAAATTTCTCTTATATTTCAAATTGTTAGGCGACCCTTTTTAGTCACCTACGAACCTGCCCCAGCATTGCCTTTTTTCACGCTTCGGGCGAGGCTCGTTGCATGCCGTTCGACTTCTTCATCTCGGCCCTCGTCACTCTGCTGGTTGTGGTCGATCCGCTCGGGCTCGTGCCGATCTTCGTCTCGTTGACGAAGGGGCTGCCGGCCAAGGCGCGCCGTCAGGTCGCGCTGCGCGCCAGCCTGATTGCCTTTGCCATCCTGTGCGGGGCAACGCTGATTGGCAGTTGGCTCCTGAACAAGCTGGGCATCGGCCTGCCGGCGTTCCGCATCGCCGGCGGCCTGCTGCTGTTCTCGATCGCCTCAGAAATGGTGTTCGGCGTGCGCATCGTGCGGAAATCGCATGAGGCGGAAGCGGCGATCGACGATCAGGTGCGCAATATCGCCGCCTTCCCGCTGGCGATCCCGCTGATGGCCGGCCCCGGCGCGATCACCGCCGCCATTCTCCTGGCTGGACGCGCCGGCCAGGACATCGTCCGCCTGGGCAGTCTGATTGCGGTCATCGCCATCGTGCTGATTTCGTGCCTGCTCGCCTTCATGATCGGCGCGCGACTGGCGAAACTGCTCGGCGTCACCGGCAACATCGTGCTGGAGCGCCTGCTCGGCGTCATCCTCGCCGCGCTCGCCGTGCAATTCGTGATCGACGGCGTGCGCGCGGCGTGGGCTTAACGCGGCCCGGGCTAGAACGGAATTTCGTCGTCCATGTCGCCGCGACCGCCGCCGCCAGCCATCGCCGGCCGGCGCGAGGCGGTCGGTCCGGGCGAGCCGAAATCGTCAGCCCCAGAATAATCGGACACGCGGTCACCACCGCCGCCACCGCTGCGGCCATCCAGCATGGTCAGCGTCGAGTTGAAGCCCTGCAGCACCACTTCGGTCGAGTATTTCTCGACGCCGTCCTTGTCGGTCCATTTGCGGGTCTGCAGCGCACCCTCGATGTAAACCTTGGCGCCCTTCTTCAGATATTGCTCGGCGACCTTGCACAGGCCCTCATTGAAGATCACCACGCGATGCCACTCGGTCTTTTCCTTGCGCTCGCCGGTCGCCTTGTCGCGCCAGGTGTCGGACGTCGCGATCGAGAGGTTGGCAATCGGCCGCCCGTCCTGCGTCCGGCGGATTTCGGGGTCCTTCCCGAGATTTCCTACCAGGATCACTTTGTTCACCGAACCCGCCATAACACTCTCCCGTTCAAACCGGCGCAATCCCGCACCCTAGTGCGTCGCGTCCGCCGCCGCTTGCCGCAGCAAGCCTTTTCCACAAGTGGTCGCGCACAAGGCCGGTTCAACACCATACCGTCAACAAAGTTCTCTTTTTGTTCTAGCAGCAAAAATACCGCTGCGCAACTCAAAGGCCTCCGGCATCGCGCGCTCGGCCCTACATCCTCGGCAGCGGCTGCCTGAGCTTGAAGTAGCCCGGCCAGGGATCGCTGCGGCCCAAAAACTTTGCCGCCTCGCCCACCGCCACCGGATGCGCATTGTCGAGCCGGGCCAGCTTCTGCCACGACACCGGCATCGCGACATAGGCACCTGGCCGCGCCCGCGTCGAGAACGGGCAGATCGCCGTCGCGCCGCGCTGGTTGCGCAGATAATCGACGAAGATCTTTCCCTTGCGCTTGGCCTTCGACATGTTGGCGACGAAACGGTCGGGATGCTCCTCCGCCATCACCCGCGCCAGCGCTTCGGCGAATTCGCGATGCTCGTCCCAGCTATGGCCGGGCTTGAGCGGTGCGACCACATGCACGCCCTTCCCGCCCGTCACCATCGGGAAGGATTCAAGACCGAGATCCTTCAGCCGGGCGCGCATCTCCTTCGCCGCTTCCCTGACATGTATGAAGTCGAGCCCCTCGTCGGGATCGAAATCGAAGATCAGCCGGTCCGGCTTCTCGACATCGTCGACATGGCAGCACCACAGATGCAGTTCCAGCACGCCCACCTGCACCGCGGCGATGAGCCCGCGCTCGTCCTCGATATAGAGATATTTGTCGGTGCCCGATTTCTCGCGAATGCTGATCGACTTGAACTCGCCGGGAAAGCCATCCGAGGCATGCTTCTGATAGAAGCACGATCCGCCGCTGCCACTCGGACAGCGCACGAGGCTGATCGGCCGGTCAACAATATGCGGCAGCATCGCATCGGCAATCGACAGATAATGATCGATCAACTCGCGCTTGGTGACGTCCTGGGCCGCGAACAGCACCTTATCGGGATGGGTGACGCGGACGCCTTCGATTTGCTCTGCACCGTCGCTGGCGGACGAACGGACAGGCTTGCGCGGGGCCGCCGCCTTCCGCCGCGCGCTGCTCGCTTTCGGCGCAGACTTGCTTGCCGCCTTCTTTGCGGATGTCGCAGCAGCCTTGGCCACCTTGCGTGTCGGCATCGGCGTCTCCTTCACGATCTCTTTTGCGGGCTTGTCGCTGCGCAATCCCTTGAACGACGCCTGCCGGACGAGGCCATCGCGCGTCCAGCCGCGAAAGGCGATTTCGGCGACGAGCTGCGGTTCGATGAACTTCGCGCGCCGCGCGATGTCCGGCGGCACATCCTTCACCGGCGGCGTCTTGCGCGCCAGCGCCTTGAACTGCTTCGACAGGCTTTCGAGTCCTGCCCCCGAATAGCCGCTGCCGACGCGCCCGGCATACCGATAATGATCGCCCTCGCGCACCGCCAGCAGCAAGGATGAGAATGGCCGTCCTGCCTTGGTCGATGGCCGCCAGCCGATGATGACGAATTCCTGCTCGAAACCGCATTTGCTTTTCAGCCAGCTCCGCGTGCGGCCCGAACGATACGGCGCACCGGCCTCTTTCGAGATCAGGCCTTCCAGCTTGAGCTTGCTCGCTTGCGCAAAGGTTTCTTCGCCATGACCGACCACGTGGTCGGAATAGATCAGCGGTCCCTTGCCGGCCGAGGATGACAAAAGATCGCGCAGTATGTCCTTGCGCTCGATCAACGGACGCTGGCGCAAATCCTTCCCATCGAGAAGCAACAGATCGAAGAGATAATAGGCCATGCGGCCCGCCCCTTCGCTCAGCGCATTCTGCAGCGCCCCGAAATCGGTACGGCCCTCCGCATCAGCAACGGCGATCTCGCCGTCCAGCAATGCGCTCTCGCAGGGAAGCTTCAGCAAGGCCGGGACCAGCGACCGGAATTTGTCGGTCCAATTCAGCGCGTTGCGCGTCCAGATCGCGACCTTGTCGCCGGCAACCGCCGCGACCGCGCGATAGCCGTCATATTTGATTTCGTGCAGCCAGTTATTTCCGCTTGGCGGGGCCTCGACCAGTGTTGCGAGCTGCGGCGCTATGAAGGCCGGCAGTCTTGCGATTGACGTTTTGCCTACGCTTGATGTTTTGCTTGGCGGCTTTTCGCTTGACTGACTTAAGGACTTTTTTTTTGAGCCGCTGGCGCTTTTCGTTCTCGCCGGTCCCGCAATGATCTCTTCGACTTCCGAAGACCCACGTGAAGACCCGCGCCCGTTTCCCCGGTTCGATTGCCAGACCGTCTTGCCGGCGGCGATCTCATCCATTGCCCGGCCGGATTTCACGCTCGACGTCTCGCGCTCGACCGTCAGCTTGCCGGTCTTGCGCTCGTATTCGTCATGCTCCTTGATCAGCAGCCAATTGTCCTTGTCTTTGGGGCTGCGCCGGCGAAGTTTCACCAGCGCCCAGTTTCCCTTCAGCCGTTTGCCATACAATGTGAAGCCAAGCTTGCCCTTCTTCAGCGAGGCATCGACATCGTCTTCATGCGGCTCCCAGGTGCCGGTGTCCCACAGCATCACCGTGCCGCCGCCATATTGTCCTTCGGGAATCGTGCCTTCGAAATCGCCATATTCGATCGGATGATCCTCGACATGCACCGCAAGACGCTTGTCGTCGGGATTCTCGCTCGGTCCTTTCGGCACCGCCCAGCTCAGCAGCGTGCCGTTCCATTCCAGCCGGAAATCGTAATGCAGGCGTGATGCGTCATGCTTCTGGATCAGGTAGCGCAAACCGGTCGACTTGCGTTTGCCGACGACGCCCTTCGGCTCGGCCGTTAGCTTGAAGTCCCGCTTGGCGTGATAGTCGCGAAGGCTGCCGCGCGGCATGATGTGGTCCTGTTATGCCGCCCTGCGCCGGCCTGAGGTCTTGCGCGCGGATTTCTTGGCCGGCTTGCCTGTGGATTTGGTCTTGCGCGCAGCCTTGCGTGTGCCGCCAGATTCAGACTTCTCCGCCTTGGTTGTCTCGGCGCTGCCACCTCTGACACTGCGTTTCAAGGCATCCATGAGATTGATGACATTGGATGCCGGCGGCGCTTCCTCGATCTCGCGCGGCGGACGGTTTTCCTGCTTCGCCTTGATCAGTTCGCGCAGCGCAACCGTGTAGGTGTCCTTGAATTTCTCCGGATGGAATTCACCGGACTTCTTGTCGATCAATTCTTCCGCAAGATCGATCAGATCGGCGTCGACTTTCTTCGCCGGCACATCCTCGAACACCGTGTCCGCCTTCTTCACTTCGTCGGCGTAGCGCAGTGTCTCCATCAACAGGCCCTTGCCGAATGGCTTGATCGCAACGATCGAGCCCTGCCCGCGCACGACGATCTGGCCAAGCCCGATCTTGTTTGTTTTCTTCAGCGCATCGCGCAGGACGATATAGGCCTCTTCGGCATCTTCGTCTTCCTCGGATGGCAGGATATAGAACGGCTTCTCGAAATAGATCTGTTCGATCGCGTCGGCATCGACGAATTGCACGAGATCGATCGACTTCTTCGCTTCCAGTTTCACATCGGCGATTTCTTCGTCGGAGAGCAGCACATATTTGCCCTTCTCGACCTCATAACCTTTGACGATTTCATCAGTATCGACCGGACCGATGCCGGGCACGACCTTCTCGTAGCGGATGCGTTTTCCGCTCGGCTCGTGGATCTGATGAAAGGAAATTCGGCTTGACGTCTTGGTGGCCGACACCACTTCCACAGGGATTGAAACCAACGCCAATCGAATACGGCCGGACCAATACGCACGCGTGGCCATGGAGAACCCTTTTCCGAATCTACCCCGCCAACTGTCTTGAACGACTCGGAACAAACAAAGTTCCGCACAGCGCTCATAGAAGAAATAACTTCGCCATAAATTTTGCTTCGAAATTTCTGGAACGTAGTACCGCTCAGTTGTTGTCAACCCCTATCAACGCACCATCTTTGCAATTTGATGAGAATGTTGCAGAAAAGTCCTAGCGAGAAAACGCGTGATTGTTATTGTAACAACCTAGGCGATTGGCTGAACGTCGCTCAATTGCAACACAGTCGAATTTCGCTCTTTTGAGCTGAAACTAAATCGAAATGTTGTCGTTGATGCCGCGTTCGTTTTCTGACGTTGCGCTCGCAACATTGGGGGGTTTGAATATGCGGCTTCTCGTTTCAACAACCGTCGTCGCGGCGGCGCTCAGCTTCGGCGCGGCACAAGCTGCCGACATGGCTCGGCCGGTGTACAAGG
Source organism: Pseudorhodoplanes sinuspersici (assembly GCF_002119765.1). Lineage (NCBI taxonomy): Bacteria > Pseudomonadati > Pseudomonadota > Alphaproteobacteria > Hyphomicrobiales > Pseudorhodoplanes > Pseudorhodoplanes sinuspersici. The sequence continues at coordinate 4,557,096 of NZ_CP021112.1, read as the reverse complement.
CACCGCCGGCTCCGCCGCCGGTAACGATTTACAACTGGTCGGGTCTCTATATCGGCGGTCAGGTCGGCGGCGCATTCATGGATGCCGATTGGGCAACCGATGCGACGATCAACGGCCTCTTCATCAACAACACCCACAGCAAAGATAACTGGATCGCCGGTGGTCAGGTTGGCTGGCGCGGGCAATGGGGCAACTGGGTTCTCGGTGTCGAAGGCATGTGGTCCGGTACGGACCTGCAGATCACCGAAGCGTCGGTCGCGCTTGCCAATCTCGGCTTCCCGGATCGCTTCCGCACCACCGACATCGACCAGCTGTATTCAGTAACCGGTCAGATCGGTTATGCCTGGGATCGCTGGCTCGCTTACGCCAAGGGTGGCTGGGCCGGCGCCAGTGTCGAACTCTCCACGCTGAATGCGACGAACGGCGTCACCTCCTCCGTCTCTGGCAATGCCAGCGGCTGGACGGTTGGCGGCGGCGTTGAATATGCCTTCGCGCCGAACTGGAGCTTCGCGGTCGAATACAATTACTACGACCTGACGATGGGCGATAAGCTCACCACTCAAACCAATGGCTCCCCCGCCAGCTACATCGACTTCGATACGCAGATCCACACCATCATGGGCCGCCTGAACTACACCTTCAATTGGGGCAAGACCCCGGCCCCGGTGATGGCGAAATACTGATCCCCCGAGCGTTCATCCAACGATCAAAGGGCCGGCTTCACGCCGGCCCTTTTGTTTTGGCAGTGAGTCGGCGGCAAAAAAACACCTACACTGTCAAGCAACAAAATTTGCTCGAGCAAACAGAGGTTACGTTTTTTAATGAGCGTTGCTGAAACATCACGCTACTCCCACGGAATACATGTATATTGGCTGCACCAAGAGTTTTATGCCGACGGGGGACACCATGTGGCAAACTCGATTGGGAATCACAGCACTCATTGGTTACGCACTCTGTATGCCGGTCAGCGCGGCGGACTTGCGTCCCGCCTATAAGGCTCCTCCACCCGCGCCCGTTATTTACAACTGGACCGGTTTCTATATCGGCGGCTTCGCAGGTGGCGCTTGGGGCGGTGACGCAAACAGTACCGACCTGGATGGTTACAATGTTGCCGGTTCGTCCTGGTCGCATGGGCTGGATTCCAGCTTCATTGGCGGCGGCACGATCGGCTGGAATTGGCAGGCTGTCGGTTCGCCATGGGTTTGGGGCATCGAGGGCGAATTTGGCTACATCAAGCTGGATGGCCTGGCGGCCGATCCCTTGAGCCCGGCCCTGGATACGCTTTCGAGCGCCAGGGTGGGCGAATGGTACGGCTTCGCCGGTGGCCGGCTTGGCTATGCTTGGGATCGCGTCATGCTCTATGCCAAGGGCGGCGCGGCATTCGTCAATCTCAATCGGGCAACGTTCGACAACTGCTCGACTGGCGGCTGCGGCGGCGGTCTCATCAACGCAACGAACAACGAGACGCTCACGACCTGGGCCGTCGGCGGCGGCATTGAATGGGCTTGGCTCAACAACTGGAGCGTAAAAATCGAGTATCTGTTTATCGACCTGAAAGACGCCGATGTTTGCGGCACGTCAGGCGGTGCCACCTTCTGCTGGCGCCATGAACTCGACTCGGTCCACACGCTCAAAGCTGGACTGAATTACAAGTTCGACTGGGGCAAGACGCCGGTCTCGCCGGTTGTCGCACGATACTGATCCGCCTCGCAGCGGCACGACATTGCCAAAGGGCCGGCTTCACGCCGGCCCTTTTGTTTTTGACATGATCCCGGCCAGCCGGCGCCGCCCACTTGTCCCCAGATGGCAGCAGTGCGTCGGCGGGCACTAGCGCATTGCCGCCGTTCTTACTATGTTCGCATCTGTCCGCCCGCCTGCCTTCCGCGCGCCGGACCTCCGCCGCCCTGAATTAATGACCTCCAGGCCCGAAGATCCGGCTGCATGAACGACCTTTTCGACAAGAGCGCCAAATCCAAATCCTCTTTGGCCGCCGACCGCCGGTTCATTTCGATCCGCGGGGCGCGCGAGCACAATCTCAAGAATGTCGATGTCGACCTGCCGCGCGATTCGCTGGTGGTGTTCACCGGCCTGTCCGGCTCCGGCAAATCCTCGCTCGCATTCGACACGATCTATGCGGAAGGGCAGCGCCGCTACGTCGAGTCGCTGTCGGCCTATGCCCGGCAGTTCCTGGAGATGATGCAGAAGCCGGATGTCGACCAGATCGACGGCCTCTCGCCGGCCATCTCGATCGAGCAGAAGACCACCTCGAAGAACCCGCGTTCGACCGTCGGCACCGTCACCGAGATCTACGACTACATGCGCCTCCTCTGGGCGCGGGTCGGCGTGCCCTACTCGCCCGCCACCGGCCTGCCGATCGAAAGCCAGACGGTGTCGCAGATGGTCGATCGCGTGTTGGCGCTGCCAGAGGGCACCCGCCTCTACATCCTGGCGCCGGTCGTGCGCGACCGGAAGGGCGAATACAAGAAAGAGATCGCTGACTGGATGAAGCGCGGCTTCCAGCGGCTGAAGATCGACGGCCAATATTACGAGATCGCCAACGCGCCGGTGCTCGACAAGAAGTTCAAGCACAATATCGACGTGGTGGTGGACCGCATCGTGGTGCGATCCGACATCAAGCAGCGGCTCGCCGAAAGCTTCGAGACCGCGTTGCATCTCGCCGAAGGCATGGCGGTGGCGGAATTCGCCGATGGCGCCGCCGTCGAAGGCAAGCGGCTGAAGGGCGCGCATGCCGAAGAGCGTATGCTGTTCTCGGAGAAATTCGCCTGCCCGGTCTCCGGCTTCACCATTGCCGAAATCGAGCCACGTTTGTTTTCGTTCAACAATCCGTTCGGCGCCTGCCCGAAATGCGGCGGCCTCGGCGTCGAGCAGCATATCGATGCCGACCTCGTCATCCCCGACAAGGACGCAACGCTCCGCAAGGGCGCGATCGCGCCATGGGCGAAATCATCGTCACCCTATTACGTGCAGACACTGGAAGCGCTCGGCAAGCATTACAAGTTCACGCTCGACACCAAGTGGAAGGCGCTGGCCAAGAAGACTCAAGACGCGATCCTCTATGGCTCGGGCGACGACGAGATCAAGTTCACCTATGACGACGGCATGCGGTCCTACAACACCAAAAAGCCGTTCGAGGGCGTCATCACCAATCTGGAACGGCGCTTCCGCGAAACCGAAAGCGAATGGGCGCGTGAGGAGCTCGGCAAGTATTTCACCGACGTGCCGTGCGATGCCTGCAACGGCTATCGCCTGAAGCCGGAAGCGTTGTGCGTGAAGATCGGCGGCTTGCATATCGGCCAGGTCTCCGAGATGAGCATCAAGCGCGCGGCGGAATGGTTCAACGACATTCCCAAGCAACTGAACAAGCAGCAGACCGAAATCGCCGTCCGCATCCTGAAGGAGATCCGCGACCGCCTGCGCTTCCTGGTCGATGTCGGCCTCGAATATCTGACGCTCGCCAGAGCCTCCGGCACGCTCTCCGGCGGCGAAAGCCAGCGCATTCGTCTGGCTTCGCAGATCGGCTCGGGCCTCACCGGCGTTCTTTATGTGCTGGACGAGCCGAGTATCGGCCTGCATCAGCGCGACAATGCGCGCCTCCTTGAAACGCTGAAACGCCTGCGCGATCTCGGCAACACCGTGATCGTGGTCGAGCATGACGAGGACGCGATCCGCCTCGCCGATTATGTGCTCGATATCGGCCCCGGCGCCGGCCGGCATGGCGGCCGCATCGTCGCGCAGGGCACGCCGGATCAGATCATGAGCGACAAGCACTCGATCACCGGCAAATATCTGATCGGCGAATACGGCATTCCCGTTCCAGAGCGCCGCGCGCCGACGAAGCATCGCGCGCTCAAGGTCGTCAATGCGCGCGGCAACAACCTGAAAAACGTCACCGCCGAAATCCCGCTCGGCCTGTTCACCGCCGTCACCGGCGTCTCGGGCGGCGGCAAGTCGACCTTCCTGGTCGACACGCTCTACAAGTCGATCGCCCGCAAGCTGAACGGCGCGAGCGATGCCCCCGCCCCGCACGACAAGATCGAGGGCCTCGAACACATCGACAAGATCATCGACATCGACCAGTCGCCGATCGGCCGCACGCCGCGCTCGAACCCGGCGACCTATACCGGCGCCTTCACGCCGATCCGCGAATGGTTCGCCGGCCTCCCCGAAGCCAAAGCGCGCGGCTACGAGCCCGGCCGCTTCTCCTTCAACGTCAAGGGCGGCCGCTGCGAGGCCTGCCAGGGCGACGGCGTCATCAAGATCGAGATGCACTTCCTGCCCGACGTCTACGTCACCTGCGAGACCTGCAAGGGCAAGCGCTACAATCGCGAGACGCTCGACGTCACCTTCAAGAACAAGTCGATTGCCGACATTCTCGACATGACGGTCGATGAAGGCGCCGACTTCTTCAAGGCGGTGCCGAAGATCCGCGATATCCTGACCACGCTGCAGCGCGTCGGCCTCGGCTATATCCACATCGGCCAGCAGGCGACCACGCTGTCCGGCGGCGAGGCGCAGCGCATCAAGCTCGCCAAGGAATTGAGTAAGCGCGCCACCGGCCGCACGCTCTATATTCTCGACGAGCCGACCACCGGCCTGCATTTCCATGACGTGGCGAAGCTGCTCGACGTGCTGCACGAGCTGGTCGAGACCGGCAATTCGGTCGTGGTGATCGAGCACAATCTCGAAGTCATCAAGACCGCGGACTGGATCATCGATCTCGGCCCCGAAGGTGGCGACGGCGGCGGCGAGATCGTGGCGGCCGGCACGCCCGAAGACGTGGTGAAGGAAAAGCGCAGCTATACCGGGCAGTATCTCAAGCCGGTGCTGGCCAAGGGTGGCCCGAAGAGAAGGAAAGTTGAGGCGGCGGAGTGAGCGCTTTTGGTCGCATGGCTGATACCGAACTGGAAAAACTTATTTCCCCTCATGCGACCCCATCGGTATTTCACGATTTTTCCGCAAGACCGAATTGCGAAATTAGCTCCTGCAAACCGAACATTCGTATTTGGATCGGGTCTTCTTCTCGAGAATAATTTTGTAATTTCGAACGCAGCTCGGATAGTCGCCCTGTATTTCCGTCTATCACAATTGCCAGCAGAGATTTTGCACCCACGATCCCCTCTCTCTGCAATGCGACTTCCGCTGATTGAAGAAAGCTTCTCGCGTCTCGAATACGACGAAATACTTCTGCGTATCGATCAGAGAATATCTTAACCTCGACAATTACTACGCTCCCGTCCGGAGTGTATATAAGCCCGTCGATGTGCACACCTGACACAACCACTTCTCGTCTGATCGATCCTCCAAACTCTGATTGCAGCGCCTGAAAGACGAGACTTTCAGCGAGAAAAGCCTTACTTAACTGCTGCGAGCGCGCGACGCCCTTTGCGAAGATTATCCCTTCGACTTTTTCCTCCGGCGTCTTCCTGATTTCTAATGATGTTGCTGCCTGCTCCGGCGATGAATCTGACTTCTCAATAGGAGAATCACTCGCCAATTCCGCTTCTAGCCGCTTACCCACTTCCTCAGACGGAGCGTTACGACCGGCATCCAAAAAGCTTTTGTCGCTCCGGAAGTCTGATGGGCCATAGAGCTTCGTGTGATGTTGCGAGACTAACCAAGTGAACACCGTCAAAACGACAACGGGAAATCCAACTATGAAGATGACAAGCACGGTTTGATTTTGCGTTGTCAAGTTTTCTACTGATGTTCCGAGCAATAGCGCACTCATTCCGTATATAAGCGAGATAAATAGCGCAATTATCGCCAGCGGGTTTCTCGCCGACCATGAGTGCAATTTGAATTCGGCCATAGTTTAGCTTTTTCGTAAGGCTGCAAGAAGCCCGCGGCTGAAATAAATTCGCTAGCAAGCGCAGCTCAGATGAACTGAAATTAAAACCAGACTGCGCACAGTCGCCTGGCGTAACGCCCGGAGACTTTCGTTGCATGCGGGCGACTACGCTGCGGCTTTCTTGACCTGTTCCTTCCGCGCCTCGAAGAAGCTGTCGATCCAGCCGAATTCCGAGTCGAGAAGAAGATCCATGGCGAGTTCGTCCAACTGCGGACTCAGAACCTCGCGTTTACGAAGGTCGAGGATGCCGACCTTGCAATCAGCGAAGTCGCCGACCGCCAGGTGCTTTTCCATCATGCGCTTGCCGAGCGAGACCGCGCTCCTCGAGAGCGTAGCGTCCTTCGCATAGAAGAGCTGCAGGAGCCAGCGCTCGCCGCTGATGACGCAACCAAACGCGGGCTGCAGCTTCACGGTGATGTGTCCCTTCGGCGATGCGACCGTCGTTGCCGGGGCGGCGAAAAAGCTGGCGCCGCCGCTCTTCGTGATCCACTTGCCAAGCTGCTTGAAGGCATTGACGTTATACTTCTGCTCCGACACCCGAGGAATGGCTTTAATACTGTCCAAACATTCCTCGAAGCTCTCGCCGCCGATCGTATGCGCATACGCAGCGTCATGCAGCGAGTGGTAGAAATTGTAGCCGCCAGGTTTTAAGTAACGGCTATATTCTGTGACTTTCTGTGGCGAACTCTTTCCCAAGATTTTGAGGAAGGTCGGCAGAGCAATCGTTGGCATCCTCGCCTCCGATCACTTGCAGACGGGCGAAAGGCCCGACCAGTTGGAACAATCGTCACACTCCGTCGTCATCGTATCACTCCTGTGATTTGCGACGTATGTGCGCTAGACTTTTCTCCGGCTCTTGATACAAACCGACTCGTCAACTGAGAAGATTCTAGCGAACATAAGCCTTGTTTGCTGATTCCAGATCGCCATTGCCGTGGTCGATCCGAATCACTTCTCCCACTTTGGGAAGCCGCAGCTGATTCGGCAACTCCGATGTGTTGCTGCTTCCCAGTTATCCCCGTATCGCATTGGCAAAAGACGTGGATGGCCGGGTCAAGCCCGGCCATGACAGTGACAAGCATCGTCGGGACAAGCCCGCCATGACAGTGACGTGCTCGGCCGGGTCAGGTCCCGCGATGACAGCGGCTTCCGTCCACGCGCGCCCTTTCAAAAAATCTTGTCCCCCTCGTCTCGCACGGCCGTAATCTTGCCCTCGCCGATCCCGCGTGAGGGACGCAAAACCGGTTGCTCCGGCTTGCGTGGGATCGCCGGGACAGGGCTGGCGCACTCACGCGAGCCGATCCTGTTTCGGCTGATGTCGCGAAAGCGATGTCAGGTGTGGCGCCCGCGTCCGGCTTCGCAAGCCCGCCGGGGCTGATGCAGGCGATTAATACGGCGCCATCAATACGGATGCCGGTCCGTCTTGTTCATCCACGCCGCATACGCTTTCAGGCCGGTGTCGCGTTCGAAATTTTCGGTCACCGCGATACGCCGGTCCGCCCACGGCTTGGCGAAATCCTCGTACTGGAAGGCGTCGTCGAAGCCGATGGCGCTGGTGTCCTTCAGGCTGGCGGCGAAATAGACATGGTCGATGCGCGACCAGTAGATCGCGCTCATGCACATCGGGCACGGCGCGCCGTTGATATAGATCTCGCAGCCGCTCAGCATTTTCGCGCGCTCCGGCACCGGGTCGGGCGAGCCGGCAGGACGCGGGATCATCTCCAGGATGGTGCCGGCGCCGTAGTCGCTGCCGAGCAGCGCCTTCGGGTTGAGCCGCGCCGACGCATCCATGATCGCGGTGATCTCGGCGTGATAGACCGGAATGCCGGTGAGCAGCACGCGGTTCTGGCCGCGGCCGATGATCTCGCCGTCCTTCACGATCACCGCGCCGAATGGTCCGCCCCAGCCTTTCTCAACCGACTCGATGGCGAGCCGCGTCGCCTCCTCCATGAAGGCGCGCTTGCCGGCCGGCAGCTTGTCCGCGGTGACGCCGACGCCGGATGTCTGCGCCTGCAGCGCCGATGTCGTGGCCACGGTGACGGCGGCGGCCGCCGCCGCGCCGAAGAACGCGCGCCGTCCGGCATCCGGCAAGTGGCTCGGCACGTGATCGCATGTTGAGTGACCGCACTGGCATTGGGTCATGGCGCTTCCCTTGGTTTTTATTCTGACCGCGGGATTGAAGCCTCCAAAGGTTAAAACAAAGGGCTCATTCCGTTCGACGGTGGATTCAGGCCGGCGGATCGGCGCTGCCAATCGGGCCGGCGATCGCACAAAAAAAACTTATCCCCGCCCTGCCGGATCTGGATTATAGTCCTAGCCGCCGATCCCGCGTGAGGGACGCAAAAACCGGTTGCTCCGGCTTGCGTGGGATCGCCGAGACGGGGCTGGCGCGCTCGCGCGAGCCGATCCTGTTTCGGCTGATGTCGCAAACGCGACGTCAGGTGTGGCGCCCGCGTCCGGCCTCGCAAGCCGGCCCCGGGCGGCGCCGGGGCTCCGCCCGAGGCCACTAAGAGCCTCTGCCGGGAGCCGGCTGACACGCGGTTCGTTTCGATACGAACCGCGCGCGAAGCGCGGCCCGGCGCCGCATAAACGTCACGACGGAGCGCCGGGAGGCGCCCGCGTTGTCGCAAGGCAGCGCGGCTCAACTGAAGGACAGGTGCGCCGCCCGGTGCTCCGTCCCCTCGCCCTTTGCGTGCCACGCGAAGGGATGCGTGCAAGGCGCCCCCGCGCCTCAAACAACAGGGGCGATGACGCACGCCTTGCTGATCCCGGCTTTCACATCTTGCTCCGCTCATTCCCGCGAGGGCGGGAATCCAGAAAGCCACAAGCGATCAAGTTGCTCAAACCCCTGGGTCCCCGCCTCCGCGGGGACGAGCGGACAATCAGGGAGACTTCAATGTCACGTTCAAAACGATCCACCCCGCGGACCAAACGCCGCCTCACACTGCACACCGCCGCGCGACGGCTTTCCGACCTCTATTGTCTCTGGCGCTTTTGCGGAACGCGGGCCTGCCGTCGCCGAAAGGCCTGCAAAGGCGATCCGCGCACCTGCATGCCCGCCTTGTCGCTGGTGCCGCCGGAGGCGCTGGCCTTCCTGGAGGGCTTCGACGAAGGCCAGGCCGAGGGCCTCACCTTCGACGAGATGATGGCGCGCAACGAAGACGAATGGGCGGCGCTGGAAGCATGGCACAAGCGTGTGATGTCAAAGGCGACGGAGAGCGACATCGGGCCGGATGCGCCATGACGGGGACGCGGCGATGCCGCTGCGCTCACGCGCCGGCCTTGCCCAGCGCCTCGACCTCTTTCAGCCACCGCTCCCGCTTTTCGTGCGAGACGTCGGCGACCATGCCGAACAGCGTCTCGCGCACCGGCTTCACGCCGATGAAATGCAGGATGTTGTTGCGGAACAGCTTCAGCGCATGCGGCCAGTACCAGAGGCGATACACCATCACCGGCATGCCCATGGTCATGATCAGGCGGGCGGATTTGTTCTCGAAGATCCGCCAGTTCATCGCGCTCTCGGTGTCGCGCCGCAGGATCAGATCGGGCTGCAGGATACGCTCGAGAAAAGCCTTCAGGATCGCCGGCATGTCGCCGAGCCAGAGCGGAAAGACGATCACCCAATGACTGCTGGCGGCGAGCCAATCATAGGCTGTGCGCAGGTCGGGCTCGAGCGGCTGCTCAAAGCGATAGCCCCCGCGCAGGATCGGGTCGAAGCTCATGTGCGCCAGCGCGAACAGCTTGGCCTCATGCCCCGCAGCCCTGGCACCGCGTTCATAGGCTTCCGCCAGCGCCTCGCAAAAGGTCTGCTCCTGCGGATGTCCGACAATGATCGCGATCTTTGCCATGCATAATCCTAGCATGGCGGACGACGGGGCCGCTTGAGATATCGCAAATCAACAACGGGCGCGCTTTGACGCAGCCCGGCCTATCACCATCGCCCCTTCTGTCTTTGCGGTGCGGTCAGTGCGGCTTTTCGCGCTCGCGATAACGCCGGGCCTCCTCGGCCATATCATGCGACTGGTCCTTGTCGCGCGTCATGCGAAAAGCCCGCTCAGCCACCTCCCGCTGCGTTTCCTCGGCCGCCCCCATCAGCGTGCGGGCGGCGGAGCCGAGCGCATCGGATGCACCCCTGCTGATCACGTCGCGCGCGGCCGCGGCGGCGCTGATCGCGGCTTCCTTCATCAGCGTGCCGCCATCGGCCAGTGCCTGCCCGGCTTTCTGGCCGCTCTCGGTCCGCGACGCGGCCAGCACGGCTGCGGCGGCACCGGCCGCAGCCACCAGCGCCTCGGCCATGATCACGCGGCTGGTCTGCGAATTCATCACGTCCCTGACCCAGCCGGGCGGCGTGAAATCGAACATCCCGCTTATGCCCATCGGGCCGGCCTTGCTGCTGGCGCGCCGCGAGGTCGCGCGCTTGGCGCCGGCGCGTCCGGCAGAGGCCCTGCGCGTCGTCCTGCGTTTCGCGGTTTTCTTCGTCGTTGCTCTGGCCGTTGTCCTTTTGGCAGCCTTCTTTGCCTTTGCCATGATGCGTGTCCCCTTTGGACGTTGAGAGCGCACGTAGATGCGCCGTGTGAGTGCCCGCCATGTCAATGCCCGCATGACAACCGGCAAAAGACATCCCGGTTCCGCACCCATTCAGGGAGAACATATTTATGCCTTTTGGTTCGGCTTCGTGCTAATCGAACCTCGAAAGACCGACACCAAGCGCGGGCGGCGCAATGCCGGTGCCAGGCACCGGCCGAAACGGAATTGCCTTGATTCATCTCAACGGACCGAAGACGACCGGTACGCCGGTCGCCACCGCAGACGCGATTGCCCGCAACTGTGTGACCGAAGATCCCGCCACCCCCGACGTGACCGATGCCCGCAACTGGACCCGCATCCTCAATCGCTATCGCGAGCCAAGCCGTATCCGCAGCGTGATCGAACTTGCGATCACCTTTCTGCCGCTCGTGGCCTTGTGGTTCGTGATGTGGGCAGCAGTGACATTCGTCGGCTATTGGCTCGCACTGCTGATCGCCGTGCCGGCCGCCGGCTTTCTGGTGCGGCTGTTCATGATCCAGCACGATTGCGGCCATGGCGCCTTCTTTCCGCACAAGCAGGCGAATGACTGGATCGGCCGCGTCATCGGCGTTCTCACCATGACGCCTTATGACTTCTGGCGCCGCAGCCACTCCCTCCATCACGCCACGTCCGGCAATCTCGACCGCCGCGGCATCGGCGACATCGACACCCTCACCGTGCGCGAATATCTCGGCCGCTCGCGGTTCGGCCGTCTGCAATACCGTCTCTACCGGCACCCGTTGGTGATGTTCGGTATCGGGCCGGCTTATCTGTTCCTCCTGCAACACCGCCTGCCGGTCGGCATGATGCGTGGCGGCTGGCTGCCCTGGGTCAGCACCATGGCCACCAATGCGGCGATGGCGCTGATTGCCGGCACGCTGATCTGGTTCATCGGCCTTAAGGCCTTTCTGCTGGTGCATGTGCCGATCATGCTGATCGCGGCCTCGCTCGGCGTCTGGCTGTTCTATGTCCAGCATCAGTTCGAGCAGACGTCGTGGAACCGCAATGCGAACTGGGATCTGCATAACGCAGCCCTGCATGGTTCGTCACATTACGATCTGCCGCCTGTGCTGCGCTGGTTCACCGCCAATATCGGCATCCATCACATTCATCATCTGTGCAGCCGCATTCCCTATTACCGGCTGCCGCGTGTGCTCCGCGATCACCCCGAGCTCGGCAAGATCGGCCGCCTGACCTTGCTGCAGAGTCTTGGCTGCGTGCGGCTGACATTGTGGGATGAGGATCGCCGGCAACTGGTCTCGTTCCACGAGGCGCGGGCGGCTGGTTAACGGCGATGGAACCACACGGGGTGAGGGTAAAGAAACTAATCCCCCTCGGCTGATCTGCGCTTATGATCCGGATATCGGATCGCGGCCGTTGTACGGAACACCATTAAGGGTCGCAGCGTCGTAGCAGTGGTTTCGAGCCCCCGTACAAGATGAGTGCAGCCCCCGCATCCCCCGTCGCCGGCTTCCGCAATCGGCTGAAAACGCTCTATGAAGGTCATTCCGCCGAGGCGCATCGCTTCCGCTATGGTCTCCTCGTCTTCGACATCGTCACGCTGATCTTCATTGTCGCCACCTCGTTCGGCGCACGCGAGAACTGGGTCGAGGTGCTTGATGTCATCTTCGGCGTTCTGATCCTCGCCGATTTCTGCGCGCGATTGTTCATCAGCAACCGGCCGTTGCGCGACCTTCTGCATCCTGTCACCTGGGCCGATGCAGCGTCGATCGTATCGTTTCTGGCTCCACTGGCTGGCGAACCGGTGGGCTTCTTGCGGGTGCTGCGCACCTTGCGCCTCTTGCACAGCTATCAATTGCTGGCGCGGCTTCGCGCCGACTTCCCCTACTTCCGCCGGAACGAGGAGGTCTTTCTCGCGGTCGCCAATTTCGCGGTGTTCCTGTTCGTGACGACCGGCTTCGTCTACGAGACGCAGCACCTCATCAATCCAGGCATCACCAATTACGCCGATGCGCTCTATTTCACTGTCACCGCGCTGACGACCACCGGTTTCGGCGACATCACGCTGCAGGGCACCACCGGCCGGCTGATCTCAGTCGCGATCATGATCTTCGGCGTGACCTTATTCTTCAATCTCGCCCGCGCTCTCCTGCGGCCGCGCAAGGTACGGTTCGAATGCCCCGATTGCGGATTGCTGATGCACGACCCGGACGCAGTTCATTGCAAGGCTTGCGGCAAGATGCTGAAGATTCCGAATGAGGATCAGGATTAGTGCTACAATATTACTAGAAATAGAGTCGCGTGCGTCCCATCCTTAAAGGATCACCCTGCATGCATCCGCTCTCTTACACATCGGCGAACTGGCAGAAGTGGCTTCCGGCACTGGCTGCGATCGGCGCCGTCTTATGGCTCATCCTGTTCCGCAGCGATCCCACCAGCGAACGGGCGCTGTTCGCCGCCCTGCTCGTCATCTACATGGTACACCAGACCGAGGAGCATCTGTGGCCGGGGGGCTTCCGCCAATTCGCCAATGCCCATGTCTTCAAAAGCGGCAATGACGACTGGCCAGTGGACGAAGGCGGCGTCGCGCTGATCAACATCGGTTATGTCTGGCTGCCGGTCGCTCTTGCCGCTTTGTTCCCTGGGCCGCTGCGGTGGATTGGCCTTGGCTGGGTTGGCGTGACGCTGATCAATGCTGTCATCCACATTGTCACCTCGATCCGCTTTCGCATTTACAATCCCGGCCTTATCACCTCGATCGTACTGTTCCTGCCATTTACGATTTGGGTGCTGACGCGTGAAGTTTCCGCGGGCACCCTGTCCGGGTTGCAGGTCGTCCTTGTGCTCGTCCTAGGCGTCGTGCTGCATATTCCCGTCGCGGCTTTGTTCGTCGTGCCGTTCCGCCGTGCGCGCGACAAGACGAGGTCCGCATAAAGCATATGATCCGTCCGCGCTCAGGGACTGAAAGGTCGGCCTTTATGCTCGTTCATGCGGTTTTGTGCTATCGAATCATCCTGAATTTCAGGGCTGATTGCTTAAGGGCCGATAAATGACAGACGCCGTTACCGACAATCCCGCCGAACATCGTTTCGAATTGAAGGCGGGCGATCATCTCGCGCTCGCCTATTACACGCTGGCGCCCGGCATCATCACCTTCACGCATACCGAAGTGCCGCACGAATTATCCGGCCAGGGCATCGGCTCAAGGCTCGCCCACGGTGCGCTGGAACAGGTGCGTGCGCGCGGCCTGAAGGTCATCCCGAAATGCCCGTTCATCTCGGCCTTCATCGCCAAGCATGCCGAATTCGCCGATCTCGTGGCTTAAGTCACATTGCCGAAATACAAGCTCGCCATTTTCGATCTCGACGGCACTTTGGCCGACAGCTTCCCGTGGTTTCTGCGGGTGGTGAACGATGTCGCACGCGAGTTTGACTTCAAGCCAATCGACGCGGGCGAGATCGATGCATTAAGACGCAAGGGTTCACGCGAGATTCTGAAATCTCTCGATGTTCCGCTCTGGAAACTGCCGATGATCGCCTCGCGCATGCGCGGTTTGAAGCGCTCGCATCTGCAAAACATACCGCTCTTTGCTGGCGTGCCGGCGATGCTGAAAGCCCTGAAAGAGGCAGGTACCCTATTGGCGCTGGTCTCGTCGGACAACGAAGCCAACGCCCGGCTGCAGCTTGGGCCGGATCATGCGCTGCTGTTCAACCATTTCGATTGTGGTGCCTCACTATTCGGCAAGGCTGCAAAATTCTCGCGGGTGATGAAGCGGGCGGGTGTTCCGCCACAACAGACGATTGCCATTGGCGATGAAGCACGGGACTGTGAGGCGGCACGCGCGGCCGGCATTGCCTTTGGCGCGGTGACTTGGGGCTATGCCGATCCCGATATTCTGCGGTCACTGAACCCGGATGAGATTTTCAGCACCGTTGATGACATTACGATCACGCTTGTGGGCAAGAAAAATAATCCTCGCGCAACGACTTTCGCCTAACATGGAGCTGTGCCGTGTCGTCGTTATCGTAAAGAGGCGCAATGTCCGCTCCATCCAAATCCGCCCCTGTCCTGATCACCGGCTGCTCCAGCGGTCTCGGCGAAGCCACCGCCCTGCTCTTTCGCGAAGCAGGTTTCCTCACCATCGCCACCGCCCGCGATCCATTGAAACTGAAAAGACTGGCCGCCGCCGGCTGCGAAACTTTGCCACTGGATGTCACCGACGAGATTTCGCAGCAGGCCGTCGTCCGGGATGTGACGCAGCGGCATGGCCCGGTCGGTGTGCTGATCAACAATGCAGGCTATGGCCAATACGGGCCGCTGGAGGAAGTGTCTCCGGAGCTCGTCCGTCGTGCGTTCGAAACGAATGTGTTTGGACTTCTGCGCATGTCGCAGCTCGTCATGCCAGGCATGCGACGGGCCGGTCGTGGACGCATCGTCAATATTTCATCGCTCGCAGGCCGCGTCACAGCCCAGGGCGGTGGCGTCTATCATATGACAAAATATGCCGTAGAGGCGCTGGCCGACGCTATGCGAGCGGAAGTCAAACCATTCGGCGTCGACCTGGTGAATGTATTGCCGGGCCCTTTCGTATCGCCCTACCGCGACAAGGTGATCGGCAACATCCCCGATATGGGGCCGGATTCACCCTACCGCATCTATAGCCGCAATGTCGGCGCCTACATGCTGCATTTCCTCGACCCAAAGACGTTCGGCACCATGCCGCTCGACAAGGTCGCGCGCGTGGTCTTCAAGGCCGGCACCACCCCCCGCCCCCGTACACGATACAATGTCGGCTTCTGGGCCCATTTCGGTCCGGTCGGACGCTATCTTGCCAGCGACCGCGTGGTCGATTGGTGGATGTCACGGAAAATCCCGCATGATGTCGAGCGCGAATAGCTGCTTTGAACCAGCGAGAAAACACACATGGATGCGAACGATACCGCCGAGCCTCGGCCGGCGCATATTTCTCCGCTGGTCACGGGCAGTCTCACTGCGATCGGTCTGATCGCAGCGATCTACGCCGCAGCAACTCTTCCTGCCGCAACGCTGCCACTGCAAGCCAAAGTGTTCATGTTGACTTGGCTCGCCTTGTCGGTCGCGATCACAATTCTGGTCATGCCTCGTTCCCCGGTCGCCGGATTTCTGGGCGGTCTGATGGCCATGCTGATCGGTTGGCGCATTGCCGGCCTGCATGGCGTTGCCATCGTGACATGGCCGCTGCTCGCAGCCTTCATCGCCTTCGTGCTCCAGTTCTTCGATTGTCTGCGCAAGGATCCTGCCCGCGGCGCAGCGGCATTCATGAGCGCGCCCGACTGGCACCTGACAATCATCCGTATCTATATCGGCTTTGACCTCGTGCCACATTGTACAGAGAAGCTGTTTGCCGGTCCCGGCCCGCGTCTCGACGATGTGAAAGCTTTCGCCGGCATGGGATTGCCCTATCCGGAATTCTTCGTTGTCCTTGGGGGGCTTTGCGAATTCGGCATCGTCATCGGTATGGGGCTCGGTTTGCTCACACGCCTCGCCGCGCCTTGCGCTGCGTTATACTTCTTCATTGCCACGGTCATCGGCGGGCATTTCCACAATGGCTTCATCTGGGCCAATGCCGGCGGCGGCTGGGAATACCCGCTGCTGATGATGGTTCTGTTTCTGACCTTCATGCCGCGCGGCGCAGGTCCGTTCTCGCTCGACGGCGTGATCGGCCGTGCCGGTCTGATGCCTAAGCGGTTGCGCATGTTGGCAACTGCTTAGGCTGAGAATGGAGGATCAACTTCCGTCGCGCTGCAGCCACCAGCCATCGTCGATGGGACGTTGCAGAAGAACCTTCGGCCGATCCGCCGCGGCCGCATCGAGATCGCCATCGATCACTTCGGCATGGCGCGATGCTTCACCGCGCACGAAGCTCTTGCCGAAACCGCCGACGGAAAGACCACTGGAATGGAACAGGAATTGCACCGAGCGGTGGCCGCGGCTGACGCTGATAATGGACGCTTCGCGCATCAGATCGCGGTAATCGGCGATGCGTTCCGGCGGCACATGGGCGCGCGTTGGATCGTCCGGATCGCTCCAGTTCATGCCGAGCCGGTTCAGCGCCGGATCGCTCCGCAGCATTTCGGTAATCTGATCCAGCGTCTTCCGATGCTTTTCCCAATGCGCAATCATCGCCTGATCTGTCGGCGTCGTCTGGCCTGGATCGACAATGGCAGCCGTCATCATGACAGGCACCGCGAAGGCCCCGGCAATCGCCAGCAGGGCCAGTCCAGCGAAAACGGCAATGGATCTTCTCTTCATGGCGCTGACGTGTGGCAAAGCAGTTCTGATTTGGCCGCGATATTTCAGATACCGCAAAACATGGCGGCCGACTATGTCGGCGCTTCGAGCCGCAGGGTCAATGCGTGGGAATGGGATTAAATCGGAAAAGCCGGATGACACCGCCGCGACGGGTGGCTGCGTCAGCGCAAAAGAGCTGCCCCTGGTCGTCCGTTATGCCTCGGTGCGTGAAGGCAATCAGTGGAAGCTCGACGATATCCGTGAATGCACGTTTGGCCAAAGCGCGCCGATACGAAGGCGCCGGCACAATAAAACGACAAATGTTTTATCTCCGCCGCCTTCGGCTTCGATACAATTTGAAACAAAAACGAACTTCACCTTTCATCGGCGGGGAATGCTTTATGGCTACTTAGCTGCTGTGATGGGAATGCAGCCTTTATGACCAATAAAAAATGGCAGCCGCCGCGTCCGCCGGTCCGGTACAACTCTTCATCCTCGCGAAATTCTGGAGTGCGCGGAAATCCTGCACCGCGTGGTTTGCCGGTACAGCCGGCGGTCCCCACCGCCCGGTCCTGGCGCAAGGAGCAACAACGCGGTGTCATGATCGCCGTTGCGGTGACTCTGATGCTGGGCGCGTTGCTGCTCGGATATGGCGTACAAGCCCAAATTGCCGGTGAAGCTGCACGGACGGCGCTCCGAGCCGAGCAAATTGCATTGGCGACAAAAGAAGAACTGAAGAAGGGCGCCCTCCTGTTCGTCCCGGTCTATGGCAACATCTGTCGCCAGCGCTGGATTGACAATGCGACCTGGACAATTCGGGATGGCGAGGATGTCATCTGCGACGAAGCGGCGAGTTGGACTGTCAACACGAAGCCGATGGACCAATCCGTCGCTCAACGGATGAGTGCCCTTCGCGGCGGCTTCCACGTCGGCGCCAAACCCGCGGATTAGAGCATTTGCAAATTTGCAAACACTGGAGTCACAAATTCGCGGTCGAATTCACGCCGGAGAGCGGGCGTGAACCTTTTTCGGACGATCGGCTGTGTGATTTCTCAGCGACGGATGACGCACTGACCATGCGCATTCGGGCCGGTGACGAAGCCACGCTGGAACGCACGCAGAATGTCGTGGTCGATCACCTGAAGCGCTTCGCCTTCCGCGAAGACTTCGGCGATATTCGTTGGACCAGACTCTGATACGAGGAAGGCGAACCCGGTCATCGCGGGCTCGCCTTGATACGTCTTAGGATCAGCCGCCCACTGCGTCAGAGACGCATTTTTTGACGTGGCTGGTCTTTGCGGCACCGGAGAGCTTCTTGTCAGCCGCGGACTTGTCGCACGCCGCCTGAGCATCCTTCTCGCATTTGGTCATGAAGCTGTTCAGCGCAGCACCGTGCAGCTTTTTATTGGAAGCCTCGAGTTTGCAGGCTGCAGCGTGAGCGCCGCTGGCCATGATGGTCAGTGCCGCAGCCAAGATAAGAGCCTTCATCCTTTCCTCCTGAAAATGGACGCACGACCGGACCGAATCCGGACGTTGCAGCCATTTTCAAGCGGTAGGTGCGGACTATGGCGGCGGAATGACGCAGCCCAGTCAGGCTGCGATCACGGCAGGCGCAATCACTTCTCGTATCTGCGTCACAGGTACGGCAAGACCTTTCTCCGGTGTTTCGTCGAGGCCCATCACCCGCATGATCCCGCGTGCCGGGCACATTTCCGCAGCCAGCCGGGTGTAGCGGTTGTGCACCGGCTCGACCAGCCATCCGAACGGCCCTTGCATTATGGATCCGTCGAAACCGTTGATCGCCTCGCTTCGACTACGGCTGTTGTCCGACGCTTCGTCGTAACCACAGGTCAGGAGAAGATCGCCGCCGATGCGGGCTTCCCAGGGATCGCGGCGAACGTGCCAGTCGTTGGCCGCAACGGTCATGGTGTTGCGTGTCTCGAAATCCTCTTCGGTTCGTTCGATGACGCATCGTTCGCCGGCTTTGACGCCGACCAGCGTGAAGATGACCGGGCGCGCCACAGGCGTGCGTTCGAGTGTGACCCGCGCGGTTTCGAAATCCGAACAGGTTTCAAACACCTGACGTAACAGCTGATCGGGCGGGATGTGACGGATGCGCCATGTCGACACAGCGTTGGCGGCAATGTCAACCGGCCGCAGCCATGGATGACGCGTGCGCCGCCAAAGTGGCGCCTGATTGATCGAAGCGGCGAACCGGCCAGGTGCCATCCCCGTCAATGTGCCAACGTAACCCGGCCAGGTGACGTTATAGAAATCACCGGCCGCTCCCCACTTATGGGCGATTTCGACATGGCGGCCGAGCCCCGGAAAAGGCCAGTCCAGCGTTCGCGCCAGCCAGGGCTCCCCCTCTTCGTCCCGCGCCATTGCGGTACAGCCCCATTGGTAGGAGCCATTGAGAAACCAGACACCGCTGAAACCAAGAAACGCGGCAATGCCTTCAATTTCAGGGACATAGGGCGACTGGGAGCGTGACAACCAACGGCGCGCCAGACGGTCCAGCGCCGGCAATGCGAGCGACGTCGCCGACGGAAAGAATGTGAGGCAGTCGTCGCGCAGCGCACGGGCCCGCGCCGCCCCTTCCTGTGCCTGACGCAATGGACCGCCAATACGGACATCGACAACCGGGATTTCCGGTAAGGAGGAAAGAGTCATCGTCTGAACTTTCTTTCGTTCCGGCAAACTCTATCAGGAGACCGCCAATCGTTGACCCAAAATTAACCGGCACTAAGCCGCTGAATGGCCACCACTTTCCGGCGTAAACCAACTTTCAATTGTGCTCTCTTAACATTCGGGCGCTTTCAGGACAGCGTGATGCCGAAAACAAACCGGTCGGCGAAGCTCCACCAACAGGCCGTGCGCGATTGGACCCGCGCCATCCTGGCTTTCATCATGCTGGTCTTCGTATTTGCTCTCAGCTTGTCGGATGGGCGAATTTTTCCCGCCTTCCTGATGGCAGACGCCTCCAGCAGCAGCGCTCTGCCGATTGAATCGCAAGCCAGCATCCTGGCCAAAGGCTCTATCTACATCGCCTCTCCCGACAGCCGGATGTGCGAATATCGGGAGATCGATAATAGCACGTGGCGCATCCGCAACGGTGGCACAGTGCTTTGTGATCAGACCGGCTCCCTCTCGCTGCAGCAGCCAGACCGCAACCCAATGCCGGCTCGCATCGATGCCATCCGCGACAGCTTCTTCCCGAGAAAGTAGAATAACGCATTTCATATCAAGCCGCCCGTTCGACGATATAGGCGACCTGCAGAAGCGCGGTCAGGTTCACCAGCGCATGCAGAATGATCGTCAACAAGGTCGTTCCGCTTCGCCAGCGGATCCAGCCAAACACACAGCCGAGCACAATGATCTGAACAATATAAAAGACATCATACTGGATATGCATCGACGCCCAGATTACGGATGTCAGCAGGATCGCACCGGTAACACCAAGGCGTGAGGCTGCGTAGCCGCGAAACAAAAAGCCGCGGAACAATATCTCTTCCATCAGCGGTGCAATCACAACGAGGGCAAAGCCAAGCGTGAGGACATGGCCGGACGCCCGCGCCGTTTTATAAGCATCGACGACGGCCGCAGGAACGATATCGTGCCCCGTGAGATAGGACGTAAGATCGCCAAGCGGCAGCAGGACGACGATGATGGCGACGCCAATCAGCAGATCCTTGCGCGCCGGCCATCTCAGCGCAAAATATTCGGTGATGGAGCAACGTGCGCGCCAGGCAGCAAGAAAGAGGACGGCGGTGGCCGGCGGCATCGAAGCAATGGTAGCGATCGAGATCGTCAGGGCATGCGTCGTGACGATGTGCAGCTCGAGGTCAGATGCATCCAGGCCTGTGCCGAGCCATTTCAGAACAGCGAGGCCTGCCAGCGTCTGAGCTAGCACCCAAACGAAGATGGAGATTACGCCAAATATTGTCGTAGACCAAAAGCCCCATGTCCGGCAGGGATTGCTCGTCAGATCAGCGCCCGGCTTGGGCAAAGTCACGTCGGTCATGATGCAGAAAATCTCGCCTTATCGGAAGGTCGCAGCTTCCCGGCAAAAGGTTCAAATCTCATCAAATAGCAAAAAAAACCTCAGCTTCGTTAGCACGCGGCAACACATCTGCATCCTTGCATGCTATGAGTGTAGCATGCCCGCATTGATCCTGCCTTTTTCCAAAGTCGTTGCGCATTTGCCTCCGCGCGGGGCATTGCTCGGTCTCGACCTTGGAACGAAAACAATCGGCATTGCCGCGTCCGATCCCGATCGTCGCTTGTCCGCTGGCGTGGAGACGATTTCACGCAAAACATTCAGTGTCGATGCCGCACGGCTGTTATCGCTTGCCGCAGAGCGTAAAGCGACAGGCCTTGTGCTCGGCCTGCCATTGAACATGGATGGCTCTGAAGGACCTCGCGCCCAATCAACACGGGCCTTTGCACGAAATCTCGCAAAACTGACGGAGTTGCCGATCGCGCTCTGGGATGAACGACTTTCAACCGCTGCGGTCGAGCGGGAATTAATTGCAGTCGACGCAAGCCGTGCGAAACGTGCTGCAGTCATCGACCAGCACGCCGCCGCCTTCATTCTGCAAGGTGCACTCGATTATCTCCGCCTTGCCAAGGAAAAGGCGGGGCTATGAGCCCCGCCTTTCTCCAACGTCATCACGCTTGATCAGCAGGCGCTATAGTCGGTCCGATTATACTGACCGTCCGTCGCGCAATCCAAGAAGCCTGAGTCGTAGTGGCCGTATTGGCCGGTGCCATAATAATTGTCGGGGTAGGAAGCGCCCGGCTGATAAGCATAGGCGTCATATCCTGGCGCATATCCATAAGCATAACCGCCGGGGCCATAAGCACGCGCGGTAGCCGCTGCACTACCAATCACAGTGCCGGCCGCAAATCCGGCAGCGCCAGCAGCCCATGGCTCCCAGCGTTGAGCAAAGGACGGAGTCGTTGCAGCGACAGTCAGGATTCCCGCCAAACCGAGAGCGAGCGACTTTTTCGAAAATGCCATTTTGAACCTCCATGTTATAGCCTTCCCCCAACTGGCTCCCTGTCCCAGGCGGGGCAACGCAATGCAGCGAAGGTGGTTCCTCATTTGGCCGTTGGAAGAACACGCTCAAGCAATCGTGAGTGCATGCTTGCGAAATTGGCTGCACCATATGTTCGACCACTGCCACCATTCAATCTCGTTTGCGAAAAAATTTCGGCAATTTCCGGCGCGCTTTTCTGCAACGATGCAACTGCTGCGATCAGTGCAAGATGTTCGACAATGAACCGTGCATGTGATTCAACGTCGATCAAATTCAATACACGAACAATCTTGTCGATCGTTTCTCTCGCAACAGGAAAATCGCTCACTTCTCCACCAAGCGAGTCCATGACCGACCGGGCCTCGTCGCTTCTCAGCGCCCGCAGCACATCAAGCGCCATGACATTGCCGGAGCCCTCCCAAATCGCATTGACGGGCGCTTCGCGATAAAGGCGCGCCAACACATAATCCTCGACGTAGCCGTTGCCGCCAAGGCATTCCATGGCTTCGTAGACAAAGGCTGGCGCCGTCTTGCAGATCCAATACTTTATCAACGGCGTCAGAACGCGTGCGCGCGCCGCTTCTGATGCATTGCTTTTCGCAAGATCGAAAGAGCGACATAGGCGCATGACCACGGCGACGGCCGCTTCAGAATCGAGCGCGAGATCGGCCAGCACCGCTCGCATCATCGGCTGATCGACGAGATTTCTTTGAAAGACGATGCGAAAGCGCGCATGATGGACCGCACGCGCGAGCGCCGCCCGCATGATGCCGGCAGATGAAATGGCGCAATCGAGTCGTGTCAGCTGCACCATTTGCAGGATAGTGCGAATGCCTCGCCCCTCGTCGCCAACACGTAAGGCGTAGGCATTGTGAAACTCAACTTCTGAGGATGCGTTGGAGCGGTTACCGAGCTTGTCCTTGAGCTTGACGAAATGCAGACCGTTCTCACTCGCGTCGGGCCGAAAACGCGGCATGAAGAAGCAAGTCAGCCCGTCGGATGCTTGCGCGAGCACGAGGAACGCATCCGACATCGGAGCCGACATGAACCATTTTTGTCCGTTGAGGCGATAGGCATCGCCATCACGCACGGCCTGTGTGGTGTTGGTACGGACATCGGTGCCGCCCTGTTTTTCGGTCATGCTCATGCCGAGCGTCATCGCGCTTTTGGTGTGCCACGATCGAAATTCCGGATCGTATGTCCGCGAGGCAATCTTCGGCATCACTTGCGCCAACAACTTCGGCGCCGCGGCGAGTGCGGCCACCGAGGCGCGCGTCATGGTGATCGGGCACATGTGCCCGTTCTCGACCTGCGCCACCATGTAAAAGCGCGACGCGCGCAACACCTCTGACGGCGCACTGGCTGGCTGGCCATCAATATTCCAGGTTGAACAATGCAGGCCCTCGGCCATGCTCTCGGCCATAAAGCGATGATAGGCTGGATCGAAGGTAACGATATCGCCACCGAGGCGGGGACTATTGGCGTCCGCCGAACGGGCCAGATCGAACATTTCCGCCCGGCCCCAGCGGCGGCCGAAATCCATCAGCGTATCGTCAGTGCCCCCTCCGTTGGCTGCAACGGCCTCGCACAACGCCCGATCGGCGCTGAACAGATTGACATCCACGAAGGACGGCGGTTGGTTGAGTTCCGAATCGGTTCTCGCGTCATTGGACATGCGGGGCCTCCCGATGGCCGCGTATCGTACCATGCGTCTGGCGGCCTGATCCCATCGATTCATCAAGTGTTGGGGATGGCTGCGATGCCGCCTTGCGGCGAGATCGAGATGGGCCTATAGAGCCGGCTTTAATGAACATTGCGGCCACATCATCCTTCGTCCTCAACCGGCGCCATTTGTTGGGGATCGAAGGGCTTTCGCGCGAGGAGATTTTGGGCCTCCTCGACCTCGCTGAAGAATTCGTCGAACTCAACCGCCAGATTGAGAAAAAGCGCACGTCGCTGCGCGGACGCACACAGATCAATCTGTTCTTTGAGTCATCGACGCGGACCCAATCCTCGTTCGAACTCGCCGGCAAACGTCTCGGCGCCGACGTCATGAACATGGCGGTGAATTCGTCCGCCATGAAAAAGGGCGAGACGCTGATCGATACGGCCATGACGCTGAATGCCATGCATCCGGATATTCTGGTCGTGCGCCATCATGCATCCGGCGCCGTCGAATTGCTGGCGCAGAAGGTAGATGGTTCCGTCATCAACGCGGGCGATGGTGCGCATGAGCATCCGACCCAAGCCCTGCTCGACGCGCTGACGATCCGTCGCAACAAGGGGCGCATCGAAGGCCTGATCGTTGCTATCTGCGGCGATGTTCTGCACTCGCGCGTTGCGCGATCCAACATCATCCTGCTCAATGCATTGGGCGCGAATGTGCGCGTCGTTGGACCATCGACACTATTACCGTCCAACGTTGAGCGGCTTGGCGTCAAGGTCATGCGCGACATGCGCGAAGGTCTTCAGGACGCCGATATCGTCATGATGCTACGGCTGCAACGCGAGCGCATGAACGGCTCCTTCGTGCCATCGTCGCAGGAATACTTCGCCTATTTCGGCCTTGATCAGCGTAAGCTGGCTTATGCCAAAAAGGATGCCCTTGTGATGCATCCGGGGCCAATGAACCGCGGCGTCGAAATCGATTCCAGCGTCGCCGATGGTGCGCAATCGCTGATCCGCGAGCAAGTCGAAATGGGCGTTGCCGTCCGCATGGCCGTGCTCGAAGCCCTCGCCCGCAACTTGCCGAACGCGTGACGCTGATGTTGTCCGATCGCCGCCCCATCCTCCTCGCCAACGCCCGCATCGTCGATCCGTCGCGCGATCTGGATTTTCCCGGCGATGTGTTGATGGCCGATGGCGTCATCCGCGAAGCCAAGCGTGGCATCAGCGCTGCCGGCGTGCCGGCCGGCACCGAAATTGTCGACTGCAAAGGCCACATCGTGGCGCCGGGTCTGATCGACATACGCGCCTTCGTTGGCGAGCCGGGCGCGGAATATCGCGAGACATTGGCGACTGCGAGCCAGGCGGCGGCGGCCGGCGGCGTGACCACGATCATCTGCCAGCCCGACACCACGCCGGCGATCGACGACCCGGCCATCGTCGATTTTATCCTTCGACGCGCGCGTGACACCGCTATCGTCCATGTGCAGACGATGGCGGCACTGACCAAGAATTTTGAAGGTCAGGAGATGACCGAGATCGGCCTGCTCAAGGCCGCCGGTGCAGTCGCCTTCACTGATGGCGCACGCAGCGTCACCAATGCGCAGGTGATGCGCCGCACCCTCACCTATGCGCACGATTTCGACGCCCTTGTCGTGCATCACACGGAAGATCCGGACCTCGTTGGCGAAGGCGTGATGAATGAAGGCGAGTTCGCCACGCGTCTCGGCTTGCACGGCATCCCGACGGCTGCCGAAGCGATCATGCTGGAACGTGACATGCGCCTCGTCGCACTAACGGGCTGTCGCTATCACGCGGCATCGATCACGTGCCGGCAGTCACTCGAAATATTGCAGCGGGCCAAAGAGAATGGCTTGCCGGTCACGGCATCGGCGTCGATCAATCATCTGACGCTGAATCAGATCGATATCGGCTCCTATCGAACCTTCTTTAAGGTCACGCCGCCGCTGCGAGCGGAGGAAGACCGCTTCGCACTGGTCGATGCTGTGTCCTCCGGGCTGATCGACGTCATTATGTCGGACCACAATCCGCAGGACGTGGAGACCAAGCGGCTGCCATTTGCCGAAGCGGCTCCAGGTGCTATCGGGCTCGAAACGATGCTCGCCGCCGGCCTCCGGCTTGTTAACAATCACGGGGTGCGACTGACGACCTTGCTTGGCGCCATGTCGTCGAAACCGGCTGAATTGCTCGGCCTGCCCGGCGGCACGCTCCGCAATGGCGCCCCAGCGGATGTGATCGTGATCGATCCGGACATCTCCTGGGTGCTCGATCCGTCCGACCTGAAGTCGAAATGCAAGAATACGCCATTCGACGAGGCGCGGCTGGAAGGCCGCGTGGTACGCACGATCGTTGCCGGACGCACTGCCTACGAGTACGCTTCCACCTGACGCGATGATCGCGCGAGCGGGGCGCAGCGAACATGACGGACTGGTCGATCTTTCTAGCCATGTGGCCTGCTCTGCTCGGCGCATTTGTGTTCGGCTATGTGCTGGGATCGATCCCATTCGGGCTGGTTTTGACCCGGATATTCGGCGGCCCCGATATCCGCTCGATCGGTTCGGGAAATATCGGCGCCACCAATGTGCTGCGCACCGGCCGCAAGGGCCTCGCCGCCGCAACATTGCTATTGGATATGCTGAAGGGGACCGTTGCGGTTCTCATCGCACATCATCTTCTTGGCGAACCGGCAGCCATCGCGGCGGGCCTTGGAGCATTTCTTGGGCATCTTTTTCCCGTATGGCTCGGCTTCAAGGGAGGCAAAGGCGTTGCAACCTTTATCGGTGTGCTGCTCGGGTTCTCCTGGCAGGCTGTGCTCATCTACGCCGGAATTTGGGTCGCGATCGCTTTTATTACACGGTATTCGTCGCTGTCCGGGCTGATCGCCTGCGCCGCAACGCCGGCCATCCTTTGGACTCTCGAGCTCCCGACGCCGGCGAAATTGTTCTTCGTTCTGGCCGTGCTGGTCTTCGTCATGCACCGCGCCAATATTGCTAGGCTGATATCTGGCACCGAAAACAAGATCGGTCAGTCGACGGTGAAGTCGTGACACGGGCGGAGCCCGCCGACGGAGTGAAACTCACCGACGGACAGCGCCTCGATTGGCTCCGCCTGATCCGTAGCGAAAATGTCGGACCCCGCACCTTTCGTGTGTTGGTGAACCGTTATGGTGGTGCGCGCGCTGCGCTTGAAGCATTGCCCGGTCTTGCCCGCCGCGGCGGCGCTCAGGCGCCGGGCCGTATTTACTCCGTTGAAGAAGCCGAACGCGAGATCGAAACAGCGAAGCGCCAGCATGCCGTCTTTCTTGCATTGGGCGAGCCCGGTTACCCAGCACGCTTGCG
The DNA here is from genome assembly GCF_002119765.1 of Pseudorhodoplanes sinuspersici. Lineage (NCBI taxonomy): Bacteria > Pseudomonadati > Pseudomonadota > Alphaproteobacteria > Hyphomicrobiales > Pseudorhodoplanes > Pseudorhodoplanes sinuspersici. Next base: position 4,530,364 of record NZ_CP021112.1, on the reverse strand, counting down.
GATGATCGACGATGCGCCACCGCTCATTGCGGCCCGCGGCGACATCGATGCTCTTAAGATGCCCATTGTCGGAATCGTGGGCTCCCGTAACGCCTCGGCGGCCGGGGCGAAATTTGCCGCGCAAATTGCGCGTGAACTTGGCCGGGAAGGCTTCGTCATCTCATCCGGTCTCGCGCGTGGCATCGATGCCGCCGCTCATCGCGCGACGATCGAGAGCGGAACTGTTGCAGTTCTCGCGGGCGGTCAGGATCGCATTTATCCGCCTGAACATAAGGAATTACTCGATCAAATTTTGGAGAAAGGCGCTGCGATCTCGGAAATGCCGTTCGGCTGGGAGCCGCGCGCCCGCGACTTTCCACGCCGTAACCGGCTGATCTCTGGCCTGTCACTTGGTGTCCTTGTTGTCGAGGCCGCGCGGCGCTCCGGATCGTTGATCACCGCGCGCATGGCGCTGGAACAGGGACGCGAAGTTTTCGCCGTGCCCGGCTCGCCGCTGGATCCACGTTGCGAAGGTACAAATGGCCTGTTGAAACAGGGCGCAGCGCTTGTCACCGAAGCAAACGACATTATCGGCGTGATTTCGCCAATCCTCGGACGGACGATCGAACTGCCGATGGAAGAACCGGAGCACGAACTAGGCGACACAGGAGACGCCGCTCCGGACGAACGGCGCCGCATCATCAGCCTGTTGGGACCGACACCCGTCGATATCGACGATCTCATTCGCCTCTCAGGCGCCCGGCCGGCCGTGGTCCGCACGGTTTTGCTGGAACTCGAAATCGCCGGCAAACTGGAGTGGCAAGCGGGCGGACGCGTCGCGCTTCTCTAGGAGCTCTCCCCCTTATCCGCCTCGGCGGCATTCTCCGCTTCCATCCTTGCCATATCGAGCAGATAGCCAAGGGTGCCCAGACCATGCCTGCGCGCCATTGTCGCCAGGCTGGCGGCCATATCGGCAATATAAGCCGCGGCCTCGCTTTGGTCGCTCCCGCGACGAGGCGCATTCCAGATCATTTAAAAGCGCCTCATACGATTCGATTTAGGTTGCATCATAATATATTAACTATCTTAGGTTGCAACAACTGTCAGACTTGCAACCTTTCAATGGCGCGTTTCGCAGAGCCGTCATTTGACAGAGGGGGTCGATTTACCCATGGTCCGGCCCCACTTAAGCGGCGGAATCGCTCGCGTAGTCTGAAAATCAGACTTAAGCCATTGGAAATTCATGAATATCGTTGTCGTCGAGTCCCCAGCCAAGGCCAAGACCATCAATAAATACCTCGGCCCGGGCTACGAGGTTCTGGCTTCGTTCGGCCATATTCGGGATCTTCCAGCCAAGGATGGCTCGGTGGACCCCGATGCCAATTTCAGGATGATCTGGGAAGTCGACGAACGCGCCCAGAAGCGCATCAACGATATCGCCCGAGCCGTCAAATCCGCCGACAAACTGATCCTTGCCACCGATCCGGATCGCGAAGGCGAAGCCATCTCCTGGCATGTTCTCGAGGTGCTGAAGGAGAAGAAAGCCCTCAAGGACCAGGAAATCGAGCGGGTGGTGTTCAACGCCATCACCAAGCAGGCTGTCAGCGAGGCGATGAAGAACCCGCGCAAGATCGACCATGCCCTGGTCGATGCTTATCTCGCGCGCCGCGCCCTCGACTATCTCGTCGGCTTCACGCTCTCGCCGGTGCTGTGGCGCAAGCTGCCGGGCGCCCGCTCGGCTGGCCGTGTGCAATCGGTGGCGCTGCGCCTTGTCTGCGACCGCGAACTTGAGATCGAAAAGTTCATCACGCGAGAATATTGGTCGCTCGTCGCAACGCTCGCGACACCACGCAACGAAACCTTCGAAGCGCGCCTTGTCGGTGCAGACGGCAAGAAGATCCAGCGCCTCGATATCGGCACCGGTCAGGAAGCCGAGGATTTCAAGAAGGCGCTCGAAACCGCTGCGTTCAAGGTTGCCTCTGTTGAGGCCAAGCCGGCACGGCGCAATCCGCCGCCGCCCTTCACCACATCGACGCTGCAACAAGAAGCGAGCCGCAAACTGGGCTTCGCGCCCGCGCACACCATGCGGATCGCGCAGCGTTTATATGAAGGTATCGACATCGGCGGTGAGACTGTCGGTCTCATTACTTATATGCGTACCGACGGCATCGACATGGCGCCGGAAGCCATCACCGGCATCCGTTCGATGATCGGCAAAAATTATGGCAAGGATTATGTGCCGGATGCACCGCGCCGCTATCAAAACAAATCGAAGAACGCTCAGGAGGCGCACGAGGCAATCCGTCCCACCGAGGCTTCCCGCACGCCGCGCGACGTCAAGGGTTCGCTCGATTCAGACCAGGCCAGACTTTACGAACTGATCTGGAACCGTGCCGTTGCCAGCCAGATGCAATCGGCCGAACTCGAACGCACCACCGTCGATATCGAAGCCAAGGTGGCGAGCCGTCTGCTCGAACTGCGCGCGACCGGCCAGGTGATCAAGTTCGACGGCTTCCTGACGCTATACCAGGAAGGTCAGGACGACGACACCGACGATGAAGACGGAAAGCGTTTGCCGGCGATGTCGCAGGGCGAGCCGCTAAAGAAAGAATCGATCAGCGCGACCCAGCATTTCACCGAACCGCCGCCGCGTTTCACGGAAGCCTCGCTCGTCAAGCGCATGGAAGAGCTCGGAATCGGCCGCCCTTCGACTTATGCATCGATCCTCGCAGTGCTGAAGGATCGCGGTTACACGCGCCTCGACAAGAAACGTCTTGTGCCGGAAGACAAAGGACGTCTCGTCGTCGCGTTCCTGGAAAGCTTCTTCCAGAAATATGTCGAATACGACTTCACCGCGTCGCTGGAAGAACAGCTCGACCGTATTTCGGCCAACGAGTTGGAATGGCACAAGTTTCTGCGTGATTTCTGGGATGACTTCATTGCCGCTGTTGGCGATATCAAGGACCTGCGCATCACGCAGGTGCTCGACGCGCTCAATGAGCTGCTTGGCCCGCACGTTTTCCCGAAACGCGAGGATGGCGGCGAACCACGCCAATGCCCGAATTGCGGTGAAGGACAATTGTCGCTGAAGGTCGGCCGCTTCGGTGCCTTTGTCGGCTGCTCGCGCTATCCAGAGTGCCGCTACACGCGGCAACTTGCGCCAAGTTCGAATGGCGGAGACAGCGCGACGCGTGTCCTGGGTCAGGATCCGGAGACAGGCCTTGACGTCTCGGTACGTGGTGGCCGATTTGGCCCTTATGTGCAACTCGGTGAAGGCAGCAAGGAAGAGAAACCGAAGCGCGCCGGTCTGCCGAAAGGCATGACGCCAGATGATATCGATCTTGAAAAGGCGCTCGGTCTCTTGTCGCTGCCACGCGATGTCGGCAAGGATCCCGAAAGCGGCGAGATGATCACGGCCGGTATTGGCCGGTTCGGTTCGTATGTGAAGCTCGGCAAGACCTACGCCAATCTTGAGCCGGGCGACGATGTCCTGAATATCGGGCTCAATCGTGCGGTGGCGCTGATTGCCGACAAGAAGCTCAATCCCGGCAAGAGTCGCCGCTTCGGCGCCGATCCTGGCCGCTCGCTCGGCGACCATCCGGACAAAGGTGGACCGATCATCGTCAAGAACGGGCGCTATGGTGCCTATGTCAGCCATGATGGCGTGAACGCCACGCTCCCTGCCGACAAGACACCGGATAACATCACGCTTGAGGAAGCGGTCGGACTGATCGACGCACGCATTGCGGCTGGTGGCGGTAGCAAAAAGAAGAAGGCGGCTCCTAAAGCAGCCAAAGGCGAGATGGCAGACAGGCCGGCGGCGAAAGCCAAGAAGGCGGCGAAGACAGCCTCTGCGGAAAAAGGTGAGGCGATCGCAAAGCCGAAACCGGCGGCCCGTAAAACCAAATCGAAGGCCAGCGGCAGCGCAGCCAAATCGAAGTCAGTATCGCGTCCTCCTGTTGCCAAACCCGAACCCAAACGCAAGGTCGCGAATTAAGCCGTGCATCCTCCTGCACGGCTGATCTGAAAGGCAATCTTGGCCCGCACGAAACCAAAACAGACATTTGGCTTTCCAAGCCGGGAGCAATTGCTCGCCTTCATCAAGGACAATCCCGGCAAAGCCGGCACGCGCGAGATTGCACGCGCGTTCGGCCTGAAGAATGCGGATCGTGCAGAACTCAAGCGTGCTCTGCGTAGTCTGGCCGATGAGGGCGCGGTCGAGAAGCGCCGCCACAAGCTGCACAAGCCGGGCACCCTGCCCTCGGTCACTTTGGCCGACGTGACCGGCCGCGATCGCGACGGCGATTTGCTAGCGATTCCAACGGAGTGGGACGAAGAAGCGCACGGTGAGGCACCGAAAATCCGGATCGGAACGGTGCGCCGGCCGAAACCCGGCGAAGCCGCCGGCGTCGGCGATCGGGTGTTGTTAAGGCTCGAAGAACTGCGCGAGCCCGACCAGGAAGCGCGCTATTCAGGCCGCGTCATCAAGATCCTCACGCATGCGAAGAAGCGCATTCTCGGCATCTTCCGGGCGCTGCCCACCGGCGGCGGCCGCCTTGTTCCGGTCGACAAGAAATCGCTCGGCCGCGAACTTTCGATCGCCCCCAGCGCGACCATGGATGCGCAGGATGGCGAACTTGTCGCCGCCGACATCACCAAGGAAGGCCGCTTCGGCCTGCCGACCGGTCGCATCAAGGAGCGGCTGGGCTCGCTGAAGAGTGAGCGTGCCGTCAGTCTGATCGCCATCCACGCGCACAGCATTCCGAATGTCTTCTCAACCGAAGCCTTGGCCGAAGCGGAAGCCGCCAAGCCTGCCGATCTCAAGGGCCGCGAGGACTGGCGCAAAATCCCGCTCGTCACCATCGACCCGGTGGATGCGAAAGACCACGACGATGCCGTCTTTGCGGAGCCGGATGACCATCCCGACAATCGCGGCGGCCATATCGTCACTGTCGCAATCGCCGATGTCGCCCATTACGTTCTGCCCGGCTCAGCGCTCGATCGCGAGGCGCTGGATCGCGGCAACTCGGTCTATTTCCCGGACCGCGTCGTGCCGATGCTGCCCGAGCGCATCTCCAACGATCTTTGCTCGCTCAAGCCAAATGTCGATCGAGCCGCACTTGCGGTCCGTATGGTGATCGCATCGGACGGTCGCAAGAAGTCACACACATTCCATCGTGTGCTGATGCGATCGGCCGCCAAGCTCAGCTACACTCAGGCGCAGGATGCCTTCGATGACCGAACCGATGATCTGACCGGCCCAATCAAGAAGCCGGTTCTCGATCCACTTTATGCTGCGTATCGCACCGTCAAAAGAGCACGCGACCAGCGCGGCCCGCTCGATCTCGATCTGCCCGAGCGGAAGATCCTGCTGAAGCCGGACGGCACACTCGATCGCGTGATCATCCCTGAACGCCTCGACGCGCATAAGCTGATCGAGGAATTCATGATCCTCGCCAACGTGGCAGCGGCGGAATCGCTGGAGCGCGCGAGTACGCCATTGGTCTATCGCGTGCATGACGAGCCCTCGCTGGAAAAAGTCGAAGCGCTGCGCGAATTGCTGCGCACGATGGACATGTCGTTTCCGAAAGGCAGCGTGCTGCGACCGTCGCTATTCAATGATGTGCTGGCACGCGTGAAGGGCAAGGACACCGAAATCCTGATCAACGAGGTGGTGTTGCGAAGCCAGGCGCAGGCCGAATACTCCGCCGAGAATTACGGGCATTTCGGTCTGGCGCTCAGGCGCTATGCTCATTTCACATCCCCGATCCGCCGCTATGCGGACCTGATCGTCCACCGCGCGCTGATCCGCGCGCTCAAGCTCGGCGATGGTGCACTTCCTGAAAGCGCCGACCTCTTGTCGCTGAACGAGATTTCCGCCCGTATTTCCGCGGCCGAACGCCGGGCGATGAAGGCCGAGCGCGAAACAGTCGATCGTCTGATCGCTCACCACCTCGCCGATCGGATCGGCGCGACCTTCGAAGGCCGGATCGGCGGCGTGACCCGCGCCGGCCTGTTCGTGAAGCTTGACGAAACCGGAGCGGATGGCTTCATTCCCGCCCGGACGATCGGCGATGACTATTACCAGTACCACGAGGACCGGCACGCGATGATCGGCCGCTCGACCGGTGAGACTTATCGGCTGGGCGACCACGTGACGGTGCGTCTGGTCGAGGCCATTCCTGTTGCGGGCGCGCTGCGGTTCGAACTCCTTTCGGATGGGCGCATCGAGAAGCCGCAGCGCCGGAAGATCGGCGGCAAGCCGGAGCGCAGCGAACGAAAACGCTCTGGCCAGAAAAAGAGGACGCCCCGCAAGCGGCGCGGATGATGATGGCAGATGTCGATGTGTCGGAAGCGCCTCGCGACGGCTGGACCGCTTTCAAGCGCGGCCTGCGCGGGCTTTGCCCGGCCTGCGGCCAGGGCCGCATATTCCGCGCCCTTCTCAAGACGAATGACAATTGTCCAGCCTGCGGCGAGGAATTGCATCATCACCGGGCCGACGACTTTCCGGCCTATATCAACATCGTCATTGTCGGCCACATCGTCGTGCCGCTCGTGCTCGCGGTCGAGATGGCATATGCGCCGCCCTATTGGCTGCATGCCGCCTTGTGGATTCCGCTGACGCTCATTCTCGCTTTCGCTCTGATGCATCCGATCAAGGGCGCTGTGATTGCCTGGCAATGGGCAACACGCATGCATGGCTTTGACAAAAACGCGCCCTCGGATGACATCCTGCTGCAGCGACCTGTGGTGACCAGCGGCAAGCAATGAACGACTTTTCGGACCGACTAACCAAAGCAGAACGGGACCGCTCATTCGACAATGTCCGTCCGCGTGATGCATCCACGCTGATCATCGTCGACCGCTCCGAAGCCACCCCAAAAGTGCTGCTCGGAAAGCGCCACCACGGCCACAAATTCATGCCGGGGAAATTTGTCTTTCCCGGTGGGCGGATGGAGACAAATGACCGACTGATGCCGGTTGCGGCGGAACTCAATCCCTTCACCGAAAAATACCTGATGCAGGAAACCCAGCGCCCCAGTGCCGCTAAAGCCCGTGCGCTGGCGCTGGCTGCGATTCGCGAGACCTTTGAGGAAACGGGCCTCCTGTTCGGTGCAAAGCGCTCGGACACGCCGAAAACGCCTGCAGGGCCCTGGGCTGAGTTTGCCGCCACCGGGTTTTATCCGGACCTGTCGGCCTTGCATTACATTGCCCGGGCGGTGACGCCAACACGGCGTCCCAAGCGCTTCGACACTCGCTTTTTTGCCGTCGATGCCTCGGCGATCGCGCACCGGGTCGAGAACGTCGTACACGGCGATGCCGAACTGGTGGAACTGGTCTGGATGCCGCTCACCGAGGCCAGGACCCTCGATATGCCGACCATTACCGGCGTTGTCCTCGAGGAGCTGCAGGCCCGTGTGTCGGCCGGATTTGGGCACGAACTGCCTGTTCCCTATTACCGAATGCCCCGGACGCGGTTCCTGCGCAAACTGATTTCGTGACCTTAGAACCTTCCGCTTCTGATAGGCATCAAAGCCGGAAGGCTATAGCTTATTGTTTTGACGCGTTTTCTTCACGCGAACCGGTGCCCGCTTCGCTCGAAAACGCTCTCGCTTCCTTGACTTTGGCGGCGTTGCCGCTAGTTTCCCGGCCAAATCCCGTCAATCGAGGTCTGCCATGGCGAAAGCCGTCACCATTAAGGTCAAGCTCGTATCCAGTGCGGATACCGGCTTTTATTACGTTACAAAGAAGAATTCGCGCACGATGACCGACAAGTTGTCGAAGAAGAAATACGATCCGATCGCGAAGAAGCACGTCGAATTCCGCGAATCCAAGATCAAGTAGTCTGACACCTGGGACATGTGCGAAAGGGCGCCCTTTCGGGCGCTTTTTTCGTTTGCGTGGAGAGGTGGCCGGCCGGAAGCGGTGTCATGAGGAGGCCACTCGTCACCGCCCCCGGACCGGCCGAACCCCACGGACCCAGGAGATGCGGCGGACCTGAGCATTCCGTAGGGTTTTCAAAGACTTGGACCAAATCCTTGGGACTTAGCTACCGGCGCCGCGCCGGGGTCCCTTCCGGACCGGTCAAATCCGATCCCGTCCCGATTGGAAAGCTATCCCCCTGCACTTTGGAAATCAAAGCCGAAGTCCCCACCCGGCCGGGTAACCTTCTGTCAACCTAAAGGAACATGGTTTCTACGACAGTAGGGTGTAGTAAATGGCCGAAATGCGGAAAGGCGACCGCGCGGCCGCCTTTTTTTGTTTGCCAAGATTTGGAGACTTGAGCGCTGCGACGCGCTTCACGGGTTGGGCCGTTGGTTTTGCGTCCCATCAGACTCGCGAAGAAGGTTGCGCCGCTCAGCGCAAGTCGATCAGGTTGGCTTTAATCCAGGCGATTGCCGCCTTGGCAGCCGGCGTGCCGCGGAACTCCTGATTGACAACAAGCCAGATCGGCTCCTCCAGCAGAGGCGACGGCGCGGCTTCAACCCGGCGCAACCCCGGTTCATACTGCGCGAGGAAACTTGGCAGCACGAGCGCTGCCCCGAGCGTGCGTGCCAGAACGAGTTGTTGGAGCAAAGCGTTTGCCGCCCCAACTTGGCTCTCGATAGGAAGAAGGTTTGCCACGCAACGGGCGATAGGCAGGCTTGCGAACTCACTGGTCCAGCCGATCCACGGAAGGGGGAGCCAATGATCGGCGGTACGGACGGCACGATGAACGGCTCTCACTGAATCGGGCGCATAAAGCTCGAAACGAACCTTGCCAATGCGCCGCGCAATGAGTGATGGCTCGCCGGGATCCGCTAGGCGCACCGCCAAATCTGCGTCGCGCTCCACAAGGCGCGTGCGGCCAGGAGCTGAGATGAACTCGGGCACAAGGCGGGGCGAAGTTCGGCGCAGCGAATCCACGCGGGGTGCAAGAAGGTGGCGCACAATCATCTCAGGAGCAGCGATACGGAGTCTGCCCTCCGGCGCAGTGCGTATAGACGCGGCATTCCTATGAAACGCCGAGACTGCAGTCTCAATCGCGGTCGCCGATCCAATGAGACGCTCGCCAGCTTCCGTTAGCCGATGGCCCGCATTCCCCCGCACGAAAAGGGTGGCGCCAACGGCCGCTTCAAGAGCGGCGAGACGGCGGTGAAGGGTGGGCACGGAGGTGCCGAGACGTTCCGCGGCGCGCGAGAGCTGTCCCTCCTGCGCCACTGCCAAGAAAGCTTGAATATCAGGCCAGCTCATCGGCGCATCTCACAAAAGCGGAAACCGGGATTTCATATCTGGAATTGCTGAGATCAACGCCTGAATCAATGATGCCGACAATTCACGAGTTGTTCGACGGAGGCAGGACGTGATCATACGTCGTCATTTCATCGCTGCTGGATCAGCCGCTTCACTAATTTCCGCGTCCGGTCTACGGGCGCGGGAGCAGCCCTCCACCGGGCCGATGCAGCAGGCTCCGGCCCACTATCGTATTCCGGTGGGGGAGACGATGATCACAGCACTTTGCGATGGTTATCTCGATCTCCCGCATGCCCTATTCCCGGCCGCGACGGATGAACGCGCGGGCGAACTGGCTCGCAAAGCCTTTTTGAGGCCTGGCCCAATACCCACGGCTGTAAACGCCTTCGCGCTCGAGAGTGGTGATCGTCTTGTGCTGATCGACGCCGGTGTTGGGCCTCTGCGGGGTGAGTCAACCGGACGGCTGAGGCAGGAAATGCAGTTGGCGAGTCTTGACCCCGCCCGCGTTTCAGCGGTGCTTCTGACACACCTCCATACTGATCACTGCGGTGGCCTACTCGACGCCACGGGCGAGCGCGCCTTTCCAAATGCGGAGGTCTTTGTCTCCGAACCCGAGCTGCGTTTCTGGACCGATGGAGGACTGCCGTCTCGCGCACCTGAGGCTATGCAGCCGATGATCCGCATCGCGAACGCGGTGCTACGCGCCTATGGCAACCGCGTGACGAGCTTTGGTCCCGGCGCCGAGCCCATTTCGGGAATCCGCTCAGTGCCGATATTTGGGCACACGCCTGGACACACCGGATTTATCATCGGGAGCGGCGATGACGCCGTGTTCATCTGGGGCGACGTTGTTCATGTCGCCCCGTTTCAGTTCGCGCAGCCCGAATGGGGTTTGTCTTTCGATGTGGATCAGGCGGCAGCTTCCGCGACCCGGAGACGCATCTTTGCTCAGGTTGCATCGGATCGAATGCGGATTGCAGGCATGCATCTCGCCTTTCCAGGAGTCGGACACGTCGTGAGAGACACAACAAGCTACCACTATGTGCCATCCCCCTGGCGTCCCTTGGGATAAGATCAGGAACGCTTATCGCGTCGCACTCGATAGTTCACGATGATTGGAGTGAAGCGATCCAAAATCGTAAAAGTGATCGACCCCGCATCCATTAGAGCATGACGTCGTAAGAACAGATGCCATCGGAAAGCCGCTCCGCACTTTTCGCCATCATGCACTAAGCGGCGTCCGCCACGACGCGGTTTCGTCCGTCGCGCTTCGCGCGATACAGCGCCTGGTCGGCCCGCTTCAGAATCTGCGTGGCATTGTCGTGCTGTGATTCCAGCGTCGCGATCCCGATTGAGATGGTGACATCGACCATCCGGTTGCCCTGCTCGATCGGGAAAGGCTCCGCCGCGATGCGGCGGCGAAGACGCTCGGCAACAGTCGCAGCAACCGCCATGTCCGTTTCCGGCATGACAACGACGAATTCCTCACCGCCCATCCGGCAAGCCAGATCGATGCCGCGGATCGACTTGCGCACGCGGATTGCGAATTCGCGCAGGACATCGTCGCCGCAATCGTGCCCGTAATTGTCATTGATCGATTTGAAATAATCGATGTCGAGCACCAGAACCGCAAGTTCCTTGCCGCGCGATGTTGCCTGCTCGACCAGCTTGCCAAGATGGCTTTCCATGTAGCGGCGATTATGCAGGCCGGTCAGTCCGTCGGTAATCGCCGCTTCGATCGACATCTGCACGTTGTCGCGCAAGCGTTCGGTATAGCGCTTGCGGCGGACTTGCGTGCGCACGCGAGCATGCAATTCGTTACGATCAATCGGACGCAACAGATAATCGTTGATGCCGATTTCCAGGCCGCGCATGAGCTTGGCGTTGTCATCGGGCTCGCACAAGGCGAGAATCGGCAGGCTGCGCGTGCGATCGAGCGAGCGCAACTGGCTGCACAGCCGCAGGCCATCGAAATTCTCAAGGCTCAGCGACACGATCATCAACTCGTAATTGCCTTCGGCCGACCGGAACAAGGCCGCGCTCGGATCTGGCTCGATGTCGACCACATGATCCTTTTCGAGCATCGAAGCGAGCCGCTCATAGGAGGAGCGACGATCGTCGACGATCAGAATGCGGCCGCCCTGCCCCGGCTCCATGATCGATTCGCGTTCGGCGCTTTCGATGCCGATCTCGCGCGACGTGACCGCGCGCATGCGCAATTCGTCGGTCATCATTTTCAGGCGGGTCAGCGACCTTACGCGGGCAATCAAAGCGATGTCCGACACCGGCTTGGTCAGGAAATCGTCGGCGCCAGCCTGAAGACCCGCCACCCGATCCGACGGCTGATCGAGCGCCGTCACCATCACCACCGGGATATGATGCGTCGCCGGATTGCTCTTCAGCCGGCGGCATACCTCAAAGCCATCCATGTCCGGCATCATCACATCGAGCAGGACGATATCGCATTCGGCGCGCTCACAGGCGGCGAGCGCCTCGGCACCGCTATGGGCCGTCGTCACGTCGAAGTATTCAGCCGACAGCCGTGCCTCAAGCAGTTTCACATTAGCCGGTACATCATCAACAACGAGGACGCGCGCGGTCATGCGGCGAATTCCCTATGCATTCCCGAGAAAGTGACGGATCGTTTCAATAAACTTGCCGACCGAAATCGGCTTCGAGAGATAGGCTTCGCAACCACCAGCCCGGATGCGCTCCTCATCGCCCTTCATGGCGAAAGCGGTGACCGCGACCACCGGAATGGCTTTCAGTTCGGCATCGTCCTTCAGCCATTTGGTGACTTCGAGGCCAGACACTTCCGGCAGCTGAATATCCATGAGAATCAAATCGGGCCGATGCTGCCGCGCAAGGTCCATCGCATCGATCCCGTTCCGGGTGCCGATGGTCTGATAACCGTGCGCTTCCAGGAGGTCGTGGAAGAGCTTCATGTTGAGCTCATTGTCCTCCACGATCAGGACAGTCTTGGCCATTCACCGCCCCTCCCGGGCTATTCTTACCTCGCCCAGTGATCCGAGGCATTGTGCCCCTCGCCAAAATGCGGGTTCGGGCTATGAATCACGGTAATGCTGATGTGTTACGGAAAGGCAAACACAACCAGATGGCGAACAAGGTAAAGCTGACACACAGAGCCGCCGAAACTGTGGCAGTCCAAGCACTTAGCTTCATTGCTTCAGACCCCGAGCGACTGGGTTTATTCCTTGCTTCAACTGGAATCGGTCCGGGCGACATTAGGGCCGCCGCGCGCGAACCGCTGTTCCTTGCCGGCGTGCTCGATCACCTCGCCAATAATGAATCCGTCATGCTGGCATTTGCGGCGGAAACGGCTCACGAGCCAGCGAGCATTCTCGCCGCTCGCGAAGCGCTCGCCGGCCGCGATTGGGAACGCGATACGCCATGACCCAAGGTTGTCCATGACCCAAGGCTGTCCATGACTCCTGGCTTTTGCCGTGACTGCATTGTGGAGGCTGGTCCCGCCGGCCGCTGCAAGGCTTGCGGCTCGCCTCGCCTGCTCCGGCACCCCGAGATTGCGGAACTCTCGGTCGCGCATATCGATTGCGATGCCTTCTATGCCACGATCGAGAAGCGGGATGATCCGTCATTGGCCGACAAGCCGCTGATCATTGGCGGCGGCACGCGCGGGGTGGTGTCGACGGCCTGCTATATCGCGCGGACCTATGGGGTGCATTCGGCAATGCCGATGTTCAAGGCCCGGCAGCTCTGCCCAGACGCCACAATCGTCAAGCCGAACATGGCGAAATATGTCGAGGTCGCACGGGAGGTCCGCACCATCATGCGCGATCTCACGCCGCTGGTGGAGCCGCTTTCGATCGACGAGGCGTTTCTCGATCTGTCCGGCACCCAGCGGCTGCATGGCCGGAGTGCGGCAAAGTCGCTGGCGCAGTTTGCGATGGAGGTGGAGCGGCGGATCGGGATTACGGTTTCGATCGGCCTGTCCTACAACAAGTTCCTGGCGAAGATCGCGTCCGAGCTCGACAAACCACGTGGGTTTGCTGTGCTTGGGCGTGCGGAAGCCGCGAGTTTCCTTGCGCAAAAGCCGATTTCGGTCATCTTCGGTATCGGCAAGGTGGCGCAGGAGCGCCTGGCCCGCGATGGTTTTCGCACCATCGCCGACCTGCAGAAATACGATGAGACGGAATTGATGCGGCAGCTGGGCTCGGAAGGCCAGCGTCTGAGCCGCCTGTCCCGCGGTATCGACCACCGCAAGGTGGTGCCGGACCGGGACGCCAAGAGCATTTCCGCCGAAACCACGTTCAATCACGACATCGGCGCGATGCGGCCGCTGGAGAAGATCCTGTGGGATTTGAGCGACCGCGTGTCCGCGCGTTTGAAGGCCAAGGCGCTGAGTGGCTCGACCGTGACCCTGAAACTTAAAAGTACCGACTTCCAGATCCGAACCCGGGCCCGATCGCTGAGCGATCCGACGCAACTTGCCAAACGGATCTTCGACTGCGGGCGTGATCTCCTGGCCCGCGAGATCGATGGCACAAAATTCCGCCTGATCGGCATTGGCGTCTCACACCTGCAGCCATCGGACGTGGCCGATCCCGATGACCTGCTTGATCCGAAGGGGCGCAAGGCCGCCGCCAGCGAGCGCACGCTCGACGTGCTGCGCGCCAAATTCGGGCGCGGCTCGATCATACGCGGGATCGGCTTCGACGAGGATGGCGAGCGCTAGCGCAATGGCGCAATCTTACTTGCAGGCTTGTTACTTGCAGGCTTGTTACTTGCAGGGCTTGGCGGGACGCACTTCCAGCGAGGTCATTTCGCCGGCCACAACGAAATCGTTGTAGTCGAGCGACAACGCGCGCGAAATGCCGTTCTCGTATAATTCAAACCGGATCGAATAAACCGGCGTCTGCTCGCCGCCCGCCTTCGACCGATCGAAATAGCTGATGGTGACCGGCCAGCGCCGCATCTTCGAAAGCGTTTGGTCTTTCGCGGCCGCGTCCTCAGGCTTACGCGTCTCAGGCTCGATCACCGGGCCGATCACACTCAGCGTCTCATAGACCTTGTCGCCGGTTTCCGAGCCGTCGAAGACCGGGCCCTGCAATAAGGATTGCCCGGCCCGCGCGGCGACGATGATGCGGCGCATGTGATCGGTGGGGAAAAGGATACCGCCCGAATCGATACCGAATTTCTTTGAGGCCGGCTTGCTCAGATTGACGCCGACCTTCGCGCCATTGCGTTCGGCACGGCCATCGACTGCGCTTTTCAGCTTCTGATCGATGTAGTTTTGCGAGTTGAAACGGAAGGTCTTGGCGGCAGCATCTTCCCACGTGGTGGCGCGCATATCCGTCGTCATCAAGCTGCCCTCGCCGGCATCGATTTCCGATACCTGACGGAATTGCAGCGCATAGCCTTCGCAGGAATTGCCAGAAAAATCATAGAGGATGCGGCCGCGAACCGACTCGACCGGGCGGTTGCCACGCGCCGACGACAGTTTGAGGTCATAGACCGCACGATGCGGGACGAATTCCACCACGTCCGGCTTCGGCACGTCCGTCTTTTGTGCGGGAGCCGCTCCGGCAAGACCGGCCGACAACGCCACCACAGCAACGGCCGTGCACCAATCCAAACGCGTATCAGTCATGAGGAATCCTCGCGGCACCGAAGATAGAATTGCCACCGGGTTGCTGCAACTGTCTTGGATACTTGCCTTGGACACTTGCGGATAGGGTCCCAATCGGCGAAGAGAATACGTCCATTGTGAGGCGCATGCGGCGCAGGAGGAACGAATGGCCGGAGCCGTCGAGAAAAAGCTGGTCGATCTCGGAATCGTGTTGCCGACGCCTGCGGCTCCAGTCGCCAATTATGTCGGCTTCGTTCGCACCGGCAATCTGCTGGTGGTGTCCGGTCAGCTCTGCCTTGATGCCGATGGCAAGTTGGTGGCCAAAGGCAAGCTCGGTGCCGATGTCTCGATCGAGGACGGACAGAAGGCTGCCCGCGCCTGCGCAGTCAATGTACTGGCACAGATCAAGGCCGCCTTGGGCGACCTCGACAAGGTCGTGCGCGTCGTCCGCCTTGGCGGTTTCATCAATGCAGATCCAACCTTCCTCGATTCCCCGAAGGTTATGAACGGGGCCTCCGACCTCATGGTCACCGCTTTCGCCGACAAGGGCCGGCATGCGCGCAGCACGATCGGCGTTTCGGTGCTGCCGATGGATGCGGCCGTTGAAGTCGAGGGGATGTTCGAGGTCTCCTGACGCACGATCACCAACCCGGATTGCACCATGCCCGGATTGGACTGGCTGACCGCGCGGCCAGTGGCACATCGCGGATTACATGAGACGGCACGCGGCATCGTCGAAAATACCGCATCGGCCTTCTCCGCCGCGATTGTCGGGAATTACGCCATCGAGTGCGACCTGCAGCTTGCGGGCGACGGCGAAGCGATGGTTTTCCACGACGAAACGCTGGATCGATTGACGGAGCGGCGAGGCCCGATCGCTGCTCTCTCCTCGCATGAGCTGAAGACCATCAGCTTCAAAGCAACCGCCGATCGCATGATGATGCTCGACGATCTTTGCACTTTGGTTGAGGGCCGCGTCCCGCTCGTGATCGAGCTTAAAAGCCACTTTAACGGCGATGCGCGACTTGCCATACGGGCAGCGCAGGTCCTGCAAAGCTATGCCGGGCCGGTCGCCGTCATGTCGTTCGATCCGGCGATGATTTCCGCCATCGCCATGACCGCGCCGGGACTGCCGCGCGGGCTGGTGGCGGAGCGAAAGTTACTGAGCGGAATTGGTGTTGGCACCGCCACCTATTTGGGCGCGGTGTTCCAGGCTCGCCCGCACTTCGTAGCCTGGTCGGTACAAGACCTGCCAGCCTCCCTGCCGCTGCTGGCCCGCTACGCCTTCGGCCTTCCCTTGCTAACCTGGACGGTGCGAACCGACGCCGACCGTGCCCGCGCCAGCCGCTGGGCTGATCAGATGATTTTTGAGGGATTTCGGCCATAAAAGTCGGGTAAGACGTGCGGCGATGTCATCTGAATCCGCAAGCCCGACCACCGCCCGTCTCGACCTGCAAGTCCGGATCATCTCCAGCCTTGAGGAGATCGCGCCGGCCGATTGGGATCTCCTGGCCGCGCAAAAGACGCTTCACATTTTGGATGAATCCAGGTGCGAAACACAAAGAAACAGATCAGAAACCCTCGGTAATCCCTTTGTTTCCCATGCCTTTCTGTCCGCACTTGAGCGGTCCGGTTCGGCCACCTCGCGGACTGGCTGGGCGCCGCAGCACCTTCTGATCGAAACGACGGATGGCCGCTTGCTCGGGGCGGCGCCTTGCTATCTGAAATCGCATTCGCGCGGCGAGTATGTCTTCGATCACGGCTGGGCCGACGCCTATGAACGCGCGGGTGGTTCCTACTATCCCAAGCTGCAGGTTGCGGTGCCATTCACACCTGCCAGCGGCCCGCGGCTGCTGGTACCGCCGTCGCCGCACGCTAAGACGGTCCGGGAGACGCTGGCCGCCGGCCTGGTGGCGCTCTGTCAGAAGCGGCACGCCTCGTCCGTGCACCTCACCTTTCTGCCGCAGGAGGACTGGGACTTCCTCGGGACCAAGGGGTTCCTGAAGCGCACTGACCAGCAATTCCACTGGCAGAACGAGGGATATAGTTCGTTCGATGAGTTCCTTGGCGCGTTGGCATCGCGCAAGCGCAAGGTGATCAAGCGGGAACGCCGGGACGCGTCCGAATCCGGCATTACCATCCACCATCTGACTGGCAGCGACCTGACGGAAGCCGTGTGGGACGATTTCTTCGCCTTCTACATGGATACCGGCTCCCGCAAATGGGGCCGGCCCTATCTCACCCGCTCCTTCTATTCGATGATCGGCGAAACGATGGCCGACAAGATCCTGCTGGTGATGGCAAAGCGCAATGGCCGCTATATTGCCGGCGCGATCAATTTCATCGGGTCGGATACGTTGTTCGGAAGGCACTGGGGCGCGATCGAACACCATCCCTTTCTGCATTTCGAGCTTTGCTATTATCAAGCCATCGACTACGCGATTGCGAACAAGCTCAAGAGCGTTGAAGCCGGAGCACAGGGCGAGCATAAGCTGACGCGCGGCTATGTGCCGGTGACAACCTACTCCTCGCATTACATCGCCGACCCCGGGCTAAGACAGGCGATCGCGGACTACCTCAAACATGAACGCGCTTATGTGGATGCCGCAGGCCGCGAGCTTGAAGCCCTGACGCCGTTCCGAAAGACTGACGCTTTGGAGTGAGAACAATGCCGGCTTACGACCCCAATAATATCTTTGCAAAAATCCTGCGTGGCGAATTGCCGTGTAACAAGGTTTATGAGGACGACCGCGCGCTTGTGTTCCTCGACATCATGCCGCGCGCGCCCGGCCATGCCCTCGTGCTCCCCAAAAGCCCCGCCCGTAATGTGCTGGATGTTGCACCGGACGACTTCGCACATGTGATGAAAATCGCGCAAAAAGTTGCGAAAGCCGGCATGCAGGTATTCGAAGCCGACGGCGTCACGATCCAGCAATTCAATGAGAGCGCTGGCGGCCAGGTCGTCTTCCACCTGCATGTGCATGTGATCCCGCGCAAGGAAGGCGTGATGATGAAGCCGCCGGCCAGCGAGAAGGAAAAGCCGGAAATCCTGGCCGCTCAGGCCAAGAAGCTGGCCGCGACGATGCAAGCAGCCTGACACTTCAAGGTCGCAACGCGAGCGCGCCCAGAATGAGAACCGCTTCGCCGGTGGCAACGCCGGCGAAGACCGAGCGCCGGAATAGGACGAACCCTACAAAGCCCGCGGCAATCGCGACAAGCCGCACCGCCAGCGGTACCGACGCCAGCGCGCCGGGCGCAAAGAAGATCAGCTTGGCAATGACGGCGGCAAGGACCGCCGTTGCGACTGCCCTCACCCAGACCAGGATTTCCGATTCCTGATCGACGCCGCGCGCAAGCATAAAACCCAGCCAGCGCCAGATCTCATTCGGAAGAAACCCGGCAAGGACCAGCACGAGATAAGGCCACAATTCAGAGGTGGTCAGGCTCATCGCAGGCTGTCCCGCAGACGATGTGCGAGATAGGCCAGTGTGCCACCGCCGACGCCGGCCCACATCACGTCGAGCTCGACATTACGATACGCAAGGATGGGCCCGAGGACCAAACCCAGCAGCAGCGCCAGTCGATCAACGAGGAAACTGGAGTTGCGGGCGATCGACACCAAAAATGACATCGGCGTCAGGAAGAGTAGCGCAGCGGTCAAAAGCGATGGCAGGCCAGCCGCAAGATAATAGCCCAGCACGGTCGCCAGCATCGCCGAAGCCATGTAGCCTGTGGCAATACCGTTCGCGAACGGAATGCGCCGCTCGGCCGGCATCTGCGGCGCCAGCCGCATCGTCTCCACCCACATGCTGACGGCCGTGAAATGCGCCGGCGCCAGTAGCTGATGGGTCTTTGTCTTGGGGCCGCGCAGGAGCGGCATCAGCGAGACAACCATCGGCAGCAGGCGCACACCGCTCAGTCCGACAGCGATCGCAGCTTCGACGATCTGTGCGCCGCCTCCCAGCGTCGAGATGAGGATGACCTGAGCAGGCCCCGCCCAGACGAGCAATGTGGACGTCGTGACCCACAGCAGGCTGAAATTGAAATCGTAGGCAAGCGCGCCGATGCCGATATAGGTCCCGAACAACACATAGGCGAAAACGGAAAAGGCGGCCGCGCGCAGGCCGCCGAGATAAGCCGCAGTGCTGCTCGGGAAGTCGATTGCGTAGGGGGCCGGCATCGCGCGCACCATGCGGCGCGCCCTTGAGTCATGCAACGGTGGCGCACTTCATGCCTCTTATGCGCCCGGCCAAAGGTTGTGGGCCAAAGCGTCCCGACGATGGTGTCGCTGCTCCCGATCTCATACGCGAGGGTTGCCTCCAAAATATGTTATGTTATAACATAACATATTCAATGGAGACATGGCATGAGCGTTACAGGCGACCGGGCGCTTCTCGAGCCGGACGGGATCAACCTGACCGATCCATCCTCCCAGCATTGCAGAGGCCGCGATGCCATTCGGATCGGGATCGCGCAGGCGGAGACTACAGGGCTGATCGGATCGACGCTGCTGGCGATCCTCATGAGCGAAACCCTGCCGCGGCTGGTGAATGTCTACGGACCGGCCAATGCCGCACTGATCCTCGCCCGGATCGCGCACGAGATCCGCACCGGCACGGCGCCTAACACCACGCGTCAGTAGCAACGGCGCGCATCACATCCGATGACATCCCTTCCCTTTCCCAACCTGTTCGGCATCAGACATGCAAAAACTTCCCGTCACCGTTCTTTCCGGCTTTCTGGGCGCGGGCAAAACGACCCTGATGAATCACATTCTCAACAACCGGCAGGGAATGCGGGTTGCGGTGATTGTGAACGACATGAGCGAAGTGAACATCGACGCGGACCTGATCCGCGATGGCGGTGCGAACCTGTCGAGGACGGATGAGCAGCTGGTCGAGATGACCAATGGCTGCATCTGCTGCACGCTGCGTGACGATTTGCTGAAGGAAGTGCGCTCGCTCGCACAAGCCGGGCGTTTCGATTATCTCGTCATCGAATCCACCGGCATTTCCGAACCGTTGCCGGTGGCTGCGACATTCGATTTTCGCGATGAAGACGGCGAAAGCCTTTCGGATGTCGCACGCCTCGATACTATGGTCACGATGGTCGACGCCGCCAATCTCCTCAACGATTATTCGTCAAAGGATTTTCTGCGTCTGCGTGGCGAGTCACTTGGCGACGACGACAATCGCACGATTGTCGATCTCCTGGTCGAGCAGATCGAATTTGCCGATGTCGTGGTGCTGAACAAGCTCGCCGATGCAACGCCGCAGAAACGCGACGCCGCGCACAAGATCGTCCGTGCGCTCAACCCCGATGCCGATATCGTTGAGGCGAATTTCGCCCAGGTGCCGCTCGACCGTGTGCTGAATACCGGCCGCTTCGATTTCGAAAAAGCGCAGCGGCACCCGATCTGGTTCAAGGAATTGTACGAATTTGCCGATCATAAGCCAGAGACGGAGGAATACGGTATCCGGAGCTTCGTCTATCGCGCACGACGCCCTTTCCATCCCCAACGGTTTCACCAGTTCATCCAGTCGGAATGGCCCGGCGTCATTCGCAGCAAAGGTCATTTCTGGCTGGCGACGCGGCCGGACTGGGTCGGCGAACTCAGTCAGGCCGGCACGATCACGCGGACAGGCGGAAGCGGCTTCTGGTGGAGCGCGATCCCGCTGCAGCATTGGCCGAAAGATGCGCAGTGGCGCGAGATGCTGAAAAGTTATTGGGCTGACGATTACGGCGATCGCCGCCAGGAGCTGGTCTTCATCGGCACCGGTATGGATGAGGCGGACCTGATCCGGCGACTGGATGAATGCCTCGTGCCGTCATCCGACAAGGCCATGGCGATTGAACAGTGGAAGAGCCTCCCCGACCCCTTCCCGCTGTGGAAACGGCAGGCTGCGTAAGGTCGCTCCGGCTTTGATGGAATCAAAGCCGGGCTCTAGTTTTTTGTTTTGGCGCGTTTTCTTTACGCGAACCGGTGCCCACTTCGCTCGAAAACGCTCTCATTCCGCTTGTGGCTTCTCCGGTTCGCCACAGAAAGCCGCTAACACTTTCCTGATGACAGAATATAAATGTTCTTGTTATGTTCTTAATTGTCTTCAGGGAGGTGTCGCGTGGCTGACGAACTGGTTTTGTATTCCAATCCCATGTCGCGGGGGCGTATTGCCCGCTGGATGCTGGAAGAAGTGGGTATTCCCTATCGCACCGAGATGCTGGATTTCGGCGTGATGAAGTCGCCGGACTATCTGGCGATCAACCCCATGGGCAAGGTTCCGGCGATCAAGCACAACGGTACGATCGTCACCGAATGCGCGGCGGTCTGCGCTTATCTCGCCGACGTTTTCCCGCATGCCAAGCTCGCCCCGCCGCTGCCTGAGCGTGGCGATTATTACCGTTGGCTGTTCTTTGCCTCCGGCCCGCTGGAATATGCGGCCAGCAATCGCGCGCTCGGCTTCGAGCCACCCGCCGAAAGGCAGGCGATGATGGGATACGGCAATTACAACATGACCCTCGACACGCTGGAATATGCCGTTTCAGCGAACCCCTTCATCGCCGGCAATACCTTCAGCGCCGCCGACGTCTATGTAGGCTCACATATCGCCTGGGGCATGCAATTCGGCACGATCGAGAAGCGGCCGGCTTTCGAAGCCTATTGGAAGAAACTCGAACATCGTCCGGCGCATATCCGGGCAACCGAACTCGACGATGCAGCGATGCCGGCCAAGGCCTGATGCCAATGGCCGCGCCGACAAGGATCAGGCGGGCGCCTTCTCCTTGTCCCAGGCGAATTGTTTCGCATCCTTGCCGGCGACCGAATAGAGCGCGCCGGGTGCATTGCGGGTCTTCATGAAATCCTCCAGCGTCTGCCCGCGCATCCCCGCATAGATATGGAGATTGGAAGAGCCGGTGACCGCGGCCAGCTTTTCCAGCATGAAGAAGCTCACGCCATACTGGATCATCGCCCGCCAGTCGCGCCGCCGCACCATGCCGCGCTCTTCCTCGCTGAGCTTCGCCTCACTGAAAGCTGCTTCCGGCTCGGCGAGGAAATGGGCGCGATGCGCCGGCTCGACCAGACGATGCAGAAACTTGTTAAGCCGATAGCCCTTCAGCGAGCGGGCATGCGTGAACGGATAGGTTCCGGGCAGTTGCTCCACACCCTGAAGCTGGCGACCGATATGGTCGAGATATCTTGCGTCGGTGTCCGCCATCGATTCGATGGCTTCGTTTTCGTAAATGGCCGTCGCAATGCCGGTGACCGAGGGCAGGTAATAAGTCTGATGGATCTTGCGGATATTGGCGGATAGCGCACCGCGCATGACAAGCCACATGATGACCTCCGCGCCCTCGATGCCGCCGAGACGCGCGTAATCAGCGTGGGTCAGCTCGGTGAGCTTGACCGGGTCGCGCTCGATCAGATCGAGAAACTGCGCGTCCCAAGCGGTATTGTTGAAACCGCAGCGCTCGCCATGCACCTGATGCGAAAGCCCACCCGTCGCAACGATCGCAACCGAAATATCCTCCGGGTAGCTCTCGATGGCACGGCGCAGCGACTGGCCGAGCTTCCAGCACCGCAACGCCGACGGAATCGGAAATTGCAATACACCGACCTGCAGCGGCACAATCGAGACCGGCCATTGCGGCGTGTGCGGGCACATCATCGACAATGGCGAGAAACAACCGTGATCGAGTGCCCGATCCTGAAAGAATGACATATCGAATTCGTCAGCCATCAGCGCCATGCCGATATGGTGCGACAGCGGCGCGTGACCCTTCACGGGTGGCAGGGCGCGGGCGCCGCCGCCCTCATCGGCAACCGCATAGCTGTCGTCGATCCCGAGCGTAAACGCCGAATAGTGATCGAAGAAAAATGACGTTACGTGGTCGTTGTAGATGATGAACAGCACGTCCGGCTTCTTTTCGGCAATCCAGCGCTGGATCGGCTTGTAAGCCTCGAAGATCGGTGCCCAAACCGGATCGTCCTGCTTGTTGCGATCATAGGCAAAGCCGATGGTCGGGGTGTGCGATGTCGCGATCGCACCAACAATTCTGGCCATGACGTGGCTTCCTGCCTGATCTGAGCGGCGAATGGCGCCCGCTTCCACTTAATCAGGCTGCAGACCGCGCCTGCCCACAACATTGACCTATCGCAAGCCGGGGCAAAAAAAGAAGGCCGGGTGTTGGCCCGGCCTTCTGAAAAGATTGGATTGAAGCGATCACACCTTCACCAAGGGGACCTTCGGCACCGAGCCGCGGCCAGATGGATCGGTGCCACCGGGGCCGCCTTTGCCGCCCGAGCCTGACGGCGGCTTGGGCTTACGCTGCGGCGGTTTGCGCTTCGGCTTTGCGCCGGCGGCCGGCAGCTTCTCCGGCTTCGGCGTAACCGGGCCTTCGACATACTCGAAACCGAGCGCATCCCGGCCCGCTTCGTTCTTCACCACGACCACCTTGACATGGCCGCCGTCCTTGAGCTTGCCGAACAGCACCTCGTCGGCAAGCGGTTTCTTGATGTTTTCCTGGATCACGCGGGCCATCGGCCGCGCACCCATGAGTTCATCGTAACCGTTTGCGATCAGCCAGCGCGACGCCTCGTCCGACAATTCGATCGTAACATTGCGGTCGGCGAGCTGAGCCTCAAGCTGCAGCACGAATTTCTCGACAACCTTCGAGATGACGTCCTGCGACAGATGCGCGAAGGTGATGGTGGCATCGAGACGATTGCGGAATTCCGGTGCAAAGAGCCGGTTGATCGCCTCGACATCATCGCCCTCCCGTTTGTTGCGGGTGAAGCCATAGGTGCCCTTGGCGAGATCGGCTGCGCCAGCATTCGTGGTCATGATCAGGATCACGTTGCGGAAGCTGACCTGCTTGCCATTGTGGTCGGTAAGCTTGCCGTGATCCATGATCTGCAACAGCACGTTGAACAGATCCGGATGCGCCTTCTCGATCTCATCAAGCAGCAACACGCAATGCGGATGCTGGTCGACGCCATCGGTGAGCAGGCCTCCCTGATCGAAGCCGACATAGCCGGGAGGCGCGCCGATCAACCGTGAGACGGTGTGGCGTTCCATATATTCCGACATGTCGAAGCGGATCAGTTCGACCCCGAGAGAGGCCGCAAGCTGCTTTGCGACTTCGGTCTTGCCGACGCCGGTCGGGCCTGAGAACAGATAGCAGCCAATCGGCTTTTCCGGTTCGCGCAGGCCAGCACGCGCCAACTTGATCGAAGCCGACAGCGATTCCACGGCCTTGTCCTGACCATAGACCACCGTCTTCAGCGTGTGCTCGAGATGCTGCAGCACTGCGGCATCATCCTTCGACACGGTCTTTGGCGGGATCCGTGCCATCGTCGCGATGGTGGTCTCCACTTCCTTGATGCCGATGGTCTTCTTGCGCTTGGAATCCGGCAGCAACATCTGCGCCGCACCGGACTCGTCGATCACGTCGATCGCCTTGTCCGGCAGCTTGCGGTCGTGGATGTAGCGGGCCGACAGTTCCACCGCTGCCTTGATGGCATCGTTGGTGTATTTCAGCTTGTGGTATTCTTCGAAATACGGCTTCAGACCTTTGAGGATTTCGATCGCATCCGGCACCGACGGCTCGTTGACGTCGATCTTCTGGAACCGGCGAACCAGCGCCCGGTCCTTCTCGAAATACTGGCGATATTCCTTGTAGGTGGTCGAGCCGATGCAACGCAGCGACCCGGAGGCCAAAGCGGGCTTCAACAGGTTAGACGCATCCATTGCGCCACCGGAAGTTGCACCGGCGCCGATGACCGTGTGGATCTCGTCGATGAACATGATCGCGCCGGGGGTGGCCTCGATCTCCTTGATCACCTGTTTCAGGCGCTCTTCAAAGTCGCCGCGATAGCGGGTTCCGGCCAGCAAGGTGCCCATGTCAAGCGAGAAGACCGTCGAATTCTTCAGCACGTCAGGGACTTCGCCGTGGACGATACGACGCGCCAGGCCTTCCGCAATCGCGGTCTTGCCGACGCCGGCATCGCCAACGAAGAGCGGATTGTTCTTTTGGCGGCGGCACAAGACCTGGATCGTGCGGCTGATCTCGGCATCGCGGCCAATCAGCGGATCGATCTTGCCCTCTTTCGCCTTCTTGTTGAGGTTGACGCAGTAAGCCTCTAGGGCGTCGCCCTTCTTCTTCGACTCGTCGCCGCCCTTGGCGTCGGTATCCTCGTCAGCACCCCGGACCGGGCGCGACTCGGTCAGACCCGGGCGCTTGGCAATGCCGTGGCTGATGTAATTCACGGCGTCGTAGCGCGTCATATCCTGTTCCTGCAGGAAATACGCTGCATGGCTCTCACGCTCGGCGAAGATCGCAACCAGCACATTGGCACCGGTCACCTCCTCGCGGCCGGAGGACTGGACATGGATGACGGCGCGCTGGATGACGCGCTGGAACCCGGCGGTCGGCTTTGAATCCTCACCGCCGTCGGTAATCAGGTTCTCGAGTTCCGCTTCCAGATAGGCCGTCAGCGAGCGGCGCAGCTTGTCGAGATCGACATTGCAGGCGCGCATCACGGCCGCGGCATCGGAGTCATCCAGCAGCGCCAGCAGCAGGTGTTCCAATGTCGCGTATTCGTGATGCCGCTCATTGGCGAGCGCGAGTGCCCGGTGAAGCGATTGTTCAAGGCTGCGCGAGAAACTTGGCATTCGATATCCCTAACAGGTCTCGTTGATGGCCGCCCCCGGCCCTTCAGTCCGTTCTCTCCCCGACGACGCTCTCTCCAAGGCTACTTTTTCTCCATCACACATTGCAAAGGATGGTGATGTTTGCGGGCAAAGTCCATGACCTGTGTCACTTTTGTTTCGGCGACCTCGTAGGTGTAGATGCCGCACTCGCCAATTCCGTGATGATGGACATGCAGCATGATCTGGGTCGCCGCCTCCCGGTCCTTGTTGAAGAACCGTTCCAAAACGTGAACCACGAATTCCATCGGCGTGTAGTCGTCATTCAGCAGCAACACCCGGTACATGCTCGGCCGCTTGGTCTGCGGCTTGGTCTTGGTAATGACCGAAGTGCCTGGTCCGCCCGGATCCTGGCGCTTCTTGCGGTCGTCATCCGCCATCCGTGGCGCGAAACGCGAGGATGCAGGGAGGGCCGTCGATCGAACTAGAAGCATGGCACTTTCGGGCATTCGAAGGTCGTGAGCGGTGTTCGCGATATATAGGAACAGGTTGGCCACATCATAATCGCGGAGCAAGCGCTGTGCCAGACCGGGCCACATATGCGTCGTGGGCAAAAAGGCAAGGCCGGCAAATGGCTTGACGCATACAGCGCCGGACGACGCTCACAGCCGCGAATGTCAATGATCCGCGAAAATGCGGACAATTCACGGCGGCGGGTCCCGAATTCCTCACCACAGAGGCACCTTGGGCGGATTTTCGAGAGGCGGAGCCCGCTCCGCGAATCGAAATCCGGAATTTCTCCCCGGCAAAGGACAAGGCTGACTGGGCCTAGCTAACGTGCCGTAAACCCGATCCTTTGAATGAAACGCGCCTTGCCGACGCCTCCTTCATCGCGTTGCAACGAATTTCCCTCGGTTGGAACCGCTCGAAGGTAAGCGACCCGTGGCTTGACACTTGTCATCCAGTTTCGCACCCCGGATTTCCGTGAATATGCAAATGAGCGGGACAACGGCTTTTTACGAGACCACCCTGCGGGCGGCGCGGCGTTGCGGATTTTTCGCCGGCCAAGCGAAGGCGTGTCGCAATCTTCTTTGCGCGTGTGCTCATGCCGCTCATCGGGGTCATGGGCGCCGCGGAGGCAATGGCAGACTGCCCTAAAGCGCCACGAAGTCGAAAGGCGTACCAAACGTTAAGGATGCGAACATCAAGCGCGATGCAGTTTGCGGTAGCCGGCGACGGCATATCATCCTGAACGCACGAGAATGCGGATCAGCTCTCGGCCCATATCGGTATTTGTCGCGATTGCCCATAAGCCGGCAATTTCTCGTCCGGCCGCAAATAACACTTGAGCGAATTCGTTTACGATTTGTAACTATTTTTCTTCGCAGCATTTTACAGCCCTTTCAGAGGAACCGTTTACCGGTCAGGCAAACGATAAACAAACAGGCCTGACCCCGTCATGACGACCCTTCGGATTGCCACATGGTTTTCGCGCAAGCTGACGGAGCTCAAACAGTGCCAGCGCGGCAATGTCGCCATGATATTCGGGCTGGCCATTATCCCGATCGTCGGCCTGGTCGGCGTGGCAATCGATTACAGCCGCTACAATTCGGCGAAGACATCGCTTCAGGGTGCCCTTGATGCGGCCGCACTCATGCTCTCGCGCGAAGTGTCCTCGCTCTCGCAGAGCGAACTTGACCAAAAGGCGCTCGCTTATGTTCAGGCGAATTTGAAGCAGACCGATTTGAAAGGTCTGACGGTGACATCGACCTACAATAATGCATCGGGCGGCGAGCTCAGCCTGCATGGGGATGCGAGCATCGACACGACAATCGCCAGCATTCTCGGCGTCACGCAGATGAACATCGCGGACGAGTCGACGATCAAATGGGGTAACACCAAACTGAGAGTCGCGCTGGTTCTCGATACCACCGGCTCGATGAACAGTGCCGGCAAGATGCCCGCGTTGAAGACGGCGGCGAAAAACCTGCTGACGCAATTACAATCGGCCGCCTCGAACAACGGCGACGTCTATGTTTCGATCGTCCCGTTCAGCAAGAACGTCAATGTCGGCGCGAGCAATTACAATGCAAACTGGGTTGGCTGGACCGATTGGGAAGCCGAACCCGACATCTTGAATCCGACGGCGGGGGGCGCGAAGCCGGACCAGAACACTTGGTATACGACAAGCGCCGGATCCGGATGCCCGTTCACTTCTTACGCTCAAGGTTTTGGCTGTGTCTCGGCGGCTCAGGGCACCACGAACGTGTCGAACATTCCCTCGAGCGGAAATTCCAGCGGGCTGATATGTCCCGGTCGCGACGGTGGAAACAAGATATCTAGAAAAATAGGTATCATCTACAACGGCTGCTACAATACCTGGACGAAATGCGTGGGAAGTAACTGCGCCTGCTCCACCACTAACACCAATATCTGCACGTGTTCAGGCAACGGCTCCAGCAAGACCTGCCAGACGAAGCCCAACTATTACGAGCATACCTGGCGCCCAACAAATACGAATGCGACCTACACGCCCGCGCTCACCCTCAATAGTGGGGTTCCATATGCAACGCCGGCACACAGCACCTGGAATGGTTGCGTCACCGATCGCGGCACCTCCAGTGGGCCGAGCAATGATTATGACCGCAAGGTAACGGCACCCAGCACCGGCACTCCCGCCTCGCTGTTCCCGGCAGAACAGAACGCCTATTGCTCACCGCAGGTGATGGCACTGAGCTACAATTGGACTGCGATGAAGTCCACGATCGACGGACTCTATCCAGACGGCGCCACCAATCAGCCGATCGGATTGGTCCATGGCTGGCAGTCGCTGGTCGGCGGCGGTCCCTTCCCGACCCCTCCGGCCAAGGATCAGAACTTCACCTACAATGAGGTGATCGTGCTGATGTCGGATGGCTTGAACACCCTCGACCGCTGGTACGGCAACGGCTCCAGCACCAGTACGTCGGTGGACAAGCGCATGTACGAGTCCGCCACGGTGGGCACGTGCGCCAATGTGAAGGCCGCCGGAATGACGATCTATACCGTGCACGTCAACACGGAAAATGGCCCGACGTCGACATTACTGCAGAACTGCGCGAGCTCGCCCGACAAGTTCTGGATGGTGACGAGCGGTACGGCGCTGAATGATGTTTTCAAACAGATCGGGACAGAACTGTCGCAACTCAGAATCGCGAAGTGACTATCCCAAGGAAAACAAAAAAGCCCGGCTGAAATGCCGGGCTTTGTCGTCTCGTGACAACTGCAGCGATTACTTCGCTGGCGTCATCTTCGCGACATAGCCTTCGTAAGGCTTGTAGGCTTCCTTCGCGAAATCATTGTAAAGTTCGCTCATCTTGGTCGCCTGAGCGACAAAGCCTTCATAGGCGCTCTTCAGATAGCTCTGCTGAATCTCGATTGCCGATTCGAGCGACTTGGCGCCGAACAGCTTTTCCATCGCCGCAGTGCCGTCTTCGAAAGCGCGCTTCGAGTAATCGACGCTCTCAACAGCGATCGCCTGCGCGCTCTTGGACACGGCACCGAATGCCTTCATCGAAGCGTCCACACTGTCCTTGCCGAATTTCTGGAATTCTTCGAAGGACTTCACGTCAAACGTATTGATCATGTCTCTGCCCTTTGCTCCGGCCGCAAAGCCGCGACTGAAATGTCCGTCTTTCGGCCGTCCCGCGACCGCCGCGTGTCATAAATATGTTGCATTGCACAAATTTGCAAGATGTTTTATTGCGCCTGCGTACAAAATCTAAGCCTCAGTTTTTATTAACTTTTTAGCAATGCCACGCTCATACCTTGATTGACTGTGGTTTAGGAGCCGGTTCGGGTCCTCCGGATTGGCGGCTGGAGATCCGCCTTTGGGGAAGGCCATCGGGCGTGAGGGCGCCTGGAGCATGATGCCGAAAGTGCGAAGCGGGTTTCGGCCCGCATCATGCTCCAACGTAATGAAGCGATCATGATGACTTTGGATCGAACCGATCCAAAGTCATCATGACCTAGCGAACGGGGACGCAGGTTGACCATGTTTCGCGTATCGACCAAGGCCTCGTTTGGCCTACGTTGTAGCGTTGTCGTTTTTGTATCGGCTTTTGCATTTGTTTCGCTGACGGCATCTGCCGACGCGCGCAGCAAACGCAAATCTTTTTCAAAGCGCGCTGCAGTCAGCCAATCCTACAGCCCTCGCTATGCCGACATCGTCGTCGACGCCAACACCGGCGACGTCCTTCATTCGACCAATCCCGACGCGCAGCGTCATCCAGCGTCGCTCACCAAAATCATGACGCTCTATCTCCTTTTCGAGCGGCTTGAAGCTGGCAAGATCAGGCTCGATAGCCAGATGGAAGTGTCGGCCCATGCCAGCGCTCAGGCGCCGACCAAACTCGGCTTGCGTCCTGGACAAACGCTGATGGTCGAAGACGCCATCAAGGCGCTGGTGACGAAATCGGCCAATGACGCCGCTGTTGTGGTTGCCGAAGCGCTAGCCGGCTCGGAAGATCAGTTTGCCGTCCTCATGACCCGCAAGGCGCGCGCACTGCGGATGACGCGCACGGTCTACAAGAATGCCTCCGGCCTGCCGAATTCGGATCAGGTGACGACAGCCCGCGACCAAGCCTTACTCGGTCTCGCCATCCAGGATCGTTTTCCGCGTTATTATCGTTACTTCGCGACCGAGTCCTTTGCCTATCGCGGCGTCCGCATGGCCAACCACAACCGGCTGCTCGGACGCGTTCAGGGCGTGACCGGGATCAAGACCGGCTACACCAATGCGTCAGGATTCAATCTCGTCAGTGCGGTGCAGCGTGGCGATCGCCGGCTTGTTGCAGTCGTCCTCGGCGGCGCTTCGGGCGGTGCGCGCGATGCGAAGATGCGCAGCCTGATCGAGCAGAAAATCTCGCTCGCCGCGGTGAAGCGCACAGCGCCGAAGATCGTTGAAGTTGCCGACGCCAGCGTGGCCTTCCCAACACCGATTGGTTCCCCAGGTCCAGCCGCGCAGCCAGTTCCTGCGCCCCAGCCTGCAGCGGCTCCCGCGCAAGCTGAACGCCCTGTGGAACGTCCAGTTCGCGTCGCATCGGCTGCGGCGAACGTGCCGACAAAATCCGCTTCCCAATCTGAACAGCCGACACCGGGCTCGACCGAACCGATCAGGCCGCGGCTGGTTAAGACATTGTCGGTCAAAGCAGGCCCGGTCAGGACCGCATCAGCACCGATGTCGCTACTTGCGCCGGAACCGATCGCAACGCGAACATCGAATGGTGAACCGGCACGGACTGAAACCATTTCCGATGCCCTGCCGCCAGCACCGCCTGGTGCGCGGCCCGGCGTCCTAGGAGTTTTGTCATCAAGAGATCTCGCGTCTCGCGATGAGATGCCCCGCACCGTCACGGCTTCAGTGACGCCAATGCCGGTTCCTGCTGCACGCGTTGAAGCCGCAGCTCCGGTTCAAACCGCCAAAGCTGAGACACCAACAGTCAGCGAAACCAAAAAGCGGAGCGGCTGGATCATTCAGGTCGGCGCTTTTGAAGATGCAAGCGAAGCGAAGGAAAAACTCGCTGACGCGAAAAACAAGACAAGCCTGCTGAAGGACGCCGAGCCGTTTACCGAAATTTTTGAAAAAGGCGATAAGCGTTACTACCGGGCACGGTTTGCCGGATTGCGTGAAAGCGCTGCCGAACAGGCGTGCCGTCAGTTGAAGAAAAATCAGATCGCGTGTTTCGCGGTCAAGAACTGACGTCCAAAAACTAAAGTCTCTGTAGCATTTGTAGCGTCGTTGCGTGTGGGGTGTTAGCGATGTCGTCGCAAAAGAAGGTCTTTGGCCTCGTTGACTCGCGCCGCGAGGTAAGTCGACCCTCCCTGGTCGGGATGCAGTTTCTTCATCAGCGCCCGATGCGCGCGGCCGATATCCGCAGCGCTCGCCCCCGGCTTAACGCCAAGGACCTGATAAGCCTCCTCTTCCGTCATTTTTCCACGGTCGACGTGAGCAGGCCCCGCTGCCGCACCCGCATCCGCGTTCTCACGCCAAGCGGGATCGCGGCGGTCAAGATACGCCATCAGTAAGGCGCGGCTTTCCTCATCGATTTCCGGCAGCAGCGATACCATCGCCGGTACGTCGAGTGCGTCAAGTGTAACGCCTTCCATGCGGCCGGCGAGAATACGGCCGCGCATTGCACCGGTATCGTGATCGAGTTCCATTTCCAGAAAGGCCGAACGCACACGAGAAATCTGACCGGCGCTCTTGTTTGTGCGCTTGCCGAGGCTCGCAGTACCCGGCAGCCAGCCCAGCATCGTCAACGCTGCGAAACCCAATGGCAGCGCCAGTCCGAATTGGCCGCGCGCCGTCAGAAACACCGCCCCTGCCAGTGCGGCATAGCCACCGGCCTTGCGCAGCACGGGAGCGAGCACCTTCACATCGATGCGCGCAAATCCATACATCGCCCAGATCAGGACGAGCAGAACCGCAATGCCGAGAAGAAGCGGAGCCATCGACACTCAGCTCATCTGGCGCAGCAATTTTTGTGCGCCGCCCTGCTTGCGCGAGAGATCGGCCAGCGCCTTCATACCACCCGCCGCATAGGCAGCGGCCGCGCGCAGCAATTCCGCAAGCTCCCGTGCCGCACCCGGTGCAAAGCGGCTGTAGGCTCCTCGGCTGAGACGGGCAATTTCGCGATAGGCATTCTCGGCGATGCTGTCGTGGCCTTCCTGAAACATGAAAGCGGGTACACCAAGCAGCCCCAGCTCACCAGCGGCCGCGCAAAGGTCGTCGACAGATTCTTCCATCGCATCGCCGACATAGACCAACGCCTGAACCTTGCGCTTTTCGGATTCACGGCGGACATGGCCCAGCACCTTGCCGATCTGGGTATGTCCACCCCGGCAGTCGATCTTTTCCATCAGCGTGCCAAGTCGTTCCGGATGGGCGACCCAACCCGAAGCTCGGCATTCGTCCAACCCACGGAAATAGACAAGTTGCACATCGAGGCCACCGATGGATGCCGCCTCCTGAAACATATCGGCCTGCAGGCTGCAGGCGGCGTCCCAGGTCGGTTGGCGGCTCATGGTGGCGTCGAGCGCGAAAACCAGCCGCCCGCGCTGGCCCGCAGCAACCGTCGGGGTCATCGTCGCGACCTTGGCGAGGAAGGAATCAATTTCGGCGCGCGAGGCAACCGGCTTGCCCGCACCCGTTTTCGTGACCTTGGCGTCAGAACGATCGTTGCCCATGCGGTCCTTTGTTGGAATCCGTTCGACTCCTCCGGATTTATATAGGTCGTTATCGCCCCTGCCGCGCGCAACTTCGGCGCGACACTTAGGCCTCAGTCGAGGATGTCTTGAACCTCGAGCGGCTTGTTGGCCGAATTGAACCACTCTGCCCGGGCGGCGGCCCGGCGGCGGCCCTTTTCGTCGATCGGCAGCTTGAGCGCGGCCAGAAGACCCTGCACTTCCTGCCGGGCGGTGACATGGGACATGTTTGGCCGGGTTCCAAGCGTCGACTCGTTGATATCGTCGAGGGCTGTCAGCCCGCGCGGAAAAAACTCGCGGTAGACCACCCGCTCCGAAAAGCCGTCAGCGGCACGGAAGCCGAGCTGCAATCCGAGCTGGCGCAGGCCCTCCGACAGCAGCCGCTTGTTGCGGGACCCGAGCGTCGACAGACGATTACGCACCACGATCCAGTCAGCCGCGTCCTGATCGACCTTGCGACGCTGGCGGCGAGCTTCGCGGACCATCTCCGAATAATGGCTGGTTCCGGTCAGCGCATAGGTTTGCGGATCGACGGTGCCCAGCACATCGAAATCGACAAAACTGTCATTCAACGGAGTGATTAGGGTATCGGCCATCGCATGCGCAAGACGCATCAGATAGCTGTCCGAACCCGGCGTATCGATCACCACAAAATCATGGCTGTGCTCAACCGCGGCAACGGTTTCGGCGAAAACTGTGAATTCGGCGTGCTCGTTCTCGTCGTTGCGAACGCCTTCGCTGCGCGCGACGCAGAAATGCAGCGGGATATCGAGCGGCAGCTTTTCACGTCGTGCCCAGAGCCTGCGGTTTTCGACGTAACGGGTCAGGCTCTTCTGGCGCGAGTCGAGGTCGACGGTCGCAACTTTCTGCCCTGCCCTTAAGAGCGCGATCGCGACATGAATGGCTGTCGTGGATTTCCCCGACCCGCCCTTTTCATTTCCAACGACAATGACGTGCGCTGACTTATGGGGATTCGCCTGAACCAACATGACTCAAAAATCCCTGCTTCCGGCATCCTCATTTTTGTGTGGCGTCGGGTCAAGAGCCCTATCATGACTAAGCTTGGGATTAACCGGTTCATCCTTAACCCACGCAGGCCAGGTGTTGGCACTACGCCACCGTCAGATGCTTTTACTTGCGCTTTGCTAATGTCACGGACTCCTAGAGCATGATGCCGAGAAGGGCGAAGCGTTTTTTGGACGACATCATGCTCTAACGTATTAGAATCGATCACGTTTACGACTTGGATCGATGCGATCTATCGGCCCGCCATCCACGGAGTTTTCATGGCCATCAAGAAACCAATCGTCGTCAGGTCGATCGCGCCATTGCGGAAGGCGGTCGCCGGGCTGCGCGGAAAGCACCGGAAAGTTGCACTGGTTCCTACGATGGGCGCCCTCCATGACGGCCACTTTGCACTGATCAAACAGGCGCGCCGCCGCGCGGACGTCGTGGTGGTTTCGATCTTCGTCAATCCCGCCCAATTCGCGCCGACCGAAGACCTCGCGTCCTATCCGCGCGACATCCAGCGCGACCTCGCTGCCTTGACCGATCTTGGTGTCGACCTCGTCTGGGCGCCGACCGAAAAGGTCATGTATCCGGACGGGTTTTCCACAGCGGTGACGCCAGGCGGTCCGGCCAAGGCGGGACTTGAAGATACCTTCCGGCCGCATTTCTTCGGCGGCGTGACGACCGTGGTCTCGAAGCTGTTCCTCCAGGTGGCTCCGAACATCGCGCTGTTCGGCCAGAAGGACTATCAGCAATTGAAGGTCGTCACGCGGATGGCGAAAGACCTCGACATCCCCGTGACCATCGTCGGCGTTCCGACGATGCGGGACAAGGACGGACTGGCGATGTCGTCCCGCAACGTCTACCTGTCGGTAGAAGAGCGCACGGTCGCGCCGACCTTGCATCGTGTGCTGAAGGACAGCGCCGCCAAAATCAGAGCCGGCAAGCCGATTGCCGATGTCATGGCGACAGGCCGGACAACGATCGAGCGCGCCGGCTTTAAGGTCGACTATCTGGAAGCGCGACACGCGGATTCATTGGCGCCAATTGCCCCGGCCGCAGACGGACCGATCCGTCTGCTGGTCGCAGCGAAACTTGGCAAGACGCGGCTGATCGACAATCTGGGTGTTTAAACGCATTGCAACACCGATACCAATGGCGGGCTCTCAAGCCCGCCATTGGCTTTTACAGAGACCGTTACGGCAGCCTCGGCAGCCCTGGGATCGACGGCAGGCCCGGAATTGACGGGATTTGCGGCGCACCCGGGATGTTGCGCGGGTCTATATTGCGCAGGTTGAGGCGCCGGTTGATCAACTGACGGCCGATATTCTGCAGGTTGAACAGGTTCTGCACGAGATTGCGGTCGCGCAGCAATTGCTCCGGTGAAATCGTCAGAGGCACAGCATTCAGTTGCTGCGCGACGAACTGCAGCGCAAGACCAGTGGCCGCCTGTGTCAGTTGGCCGAGCAATCGTCCGTCACGGCCAAACACCTCGATACGTCCAACCGTGCCATTGGCGTCGGGATAAAGCTTGACATTGGTCGGCTGACCGGCCGGCACATCGATAACGCCGGTAGTGCCGCGAATGCCAAGCACCGCTGTCGGCGTATTGATCTTCATGTCACCAGTCTTGGCCACCTGCGCCGCAACAAAACCCACGGTCCCGCGCGTGACGCTGACAAGCGCCCGGCTTTTCGAACCTTTCTTATAGAGATAATCGTCGACCGTAATGGCCGCGTTCGAGCTGAGACTGAACGATGTTTCGTCGTCAAAAGTCACGCCGAGTGTTCCGCCCGCACCTGTCTGCAGCCGGTCTCCTTTCCTGATCTCGTCACCCTTCTTCAGCGCCGCAGAGCCGGCGCCACCACGGGCCACACTGGCGGGCTGCGTGACGCTTGCGACATTGCCGACAGCGCTTGAGGCGGTCGCCGCACCGGGATTGCTGCCGCTTGCCTGTTGCTGGGTGCTCTTCGGCCCCGCCGGCGGCTTGCCGACCGGCTGCGGAAACGGGTTGGCCTGCGCGATTTGCATCTTCTGCTCCGCCTGAATGTCCCCTGTAATTTGCGCGTCCTGCACGAATCGCATGTCCTGTGCGACCGCATTCAACGGTGCAAATGCGAGACCAGCGCACAACGCAAGCGTCGCAAGACGTCGAAACCCGGCCATGTCAGTCCTGATTGTCAAGAGAGAGTCGCTTAAGGAGGGCGCTGCTGACTAACGGACAGGAAAATTTGCCGCAAGCCGGATTCGACGATCTCACGGGGATGTCACTCGCGCGTGATTAGCGGTAAACTAAGGGATCATCGTTTGCCGTTGCATACGCCGCGATCTTATTCGCCGAAAACTTTACGCTCCAGCAAGGCTGAATCTTAGGAAGGTAAGCCGTGTCATAACCAAAATCGAAGCTGGCATGGGAGCGTTTTTGGCATGGAAGCGAAGCCCCCGGGCGGTCACTCGAGTGAATTGTCTTACATATCGACAGGTCACCTGCCTACACCAGACGAAGTCAAAAGGCTGGTGGACGAAGCGTATGTCCGCTTTCAGTCCAATCTGGACGGTGAGAATTCACAAATTTACCCGGCACTCGCGCGGGTCCCGGACGACCTGTTTGGCATCTGCGTCGCGGGAACGAATGGTAGTCTCTACGCTGTCGGAGATACGGACTACGACTTCTCGATCATGAGTGTGTCGAAACCATTCCTGTTCGCATTGATCTGCGAACTGATCGGCCCCGAGGCAGCACGAGAAAAACTTGGCGCAAATAGCACCGGCCTGCCCTTCAATTCGCTTACGGCCATCGAACGCAGTCCCGACGGCCTCACAAATCCGATGGTGAATGCCGGCGCGATCGCAACAACGAGCCTTGTGCCGGGCAAGACCAAGGCAGACAAATGGATCTTCATCCACGATGGCCTTTCGCGATTTGCAGGTCGAACTTTGCCGTTGAATGAGGAAGTCTACACATCAGCATCCGATACAAATTTCCGGAACCGTTCGATCGCGCGTCTGCTCCAGAGCCTCGATCGAATCTACTCTGATCCGGCGGAAGCGACAGACTTGTATACGCGGCAATGTTCGCTGAATGTCAGCGCCAAAGACCTTGCAGTAATGGGCGCGACCCTTGCCGATGGCGGCGTCAATCCCATCACAAAGGACCGCGTGGTCAGCGCTTCCGTTTGCCACCACACCCTCGCAGTGATGGCCACGGCAGGCCTTTACGAAACGTCTGGCGATTGGCTCTACGAAATCGGTCTACCAGGAAAGAGCGGCATCGGAGGCGGAATTGTCACGGTGTCCCCCGGCAAAGGCGGATTAGGCACATTTGCGCCGCCGCTCGATGCGGCCGGAAACAGCATCAAGGGACAACTTGCCGCGAAATTTCTTTCGCAACGGCTGGGAATGGATTTGTTCGTATCGCAACCGGAAGTCTGAACACAATAGGGCATCGACATCCACAAGATAGCAGCGCTGGAGAAGGTCATGAGCACAGATACCGCTTATATCGACCACGCCCATACCGAAGCGCGTGATTCATGGGTGCCGATGATCGCCATCGCGCTCGGCCAGATGATCATGTCCTTCAACGTCGCCTCTTTGCCCGTCGCGCTTGGGGGCATGGTCAAAAGCTTCGGTGTTCCGCCAACCACGATCGCAACCGGCATTGTCGCCTATTCCATGCTGGTGGCTGGATTTGTGATGCTCGGTGCCAAGCTGGCGCAGCGTTACGGGGCGTTACAGGTTTTTCGTGCAGCCGTGGTCGTGTTCGGCTTGGCACAACTCCTGATGACGTTCAGCCCGAACGCAACGCTAATGATCACGGCGCAGGCGCTGTGCGGTGCGGCGGCTGCCGTCATCGTGCCATCGCTTGTCGCTCTCATCGCAGAGAATTACAAAGGGCGGCAACAAGCGACCGCAGTCGGCGCACTAGGCTCCGCGCGTGCTGGCGCAGGCGTCCTGGCTTTCGTAATCGGTGGTATTCTCGGCACCTATATCGGGTGGCGTCCGGCATTTGGAATTCTGATCGCCGTTTCGGCTCTCGTGTTTGTCCTGAGCTTCCGGCTTAAGCCGGATACCGGCCGGGCGGATGTGCAGATCGACATGGTGGGGGTCGTATTAGCGGCTGCGGCCATCATCCTGATCAGCTTCGGCTTCAACAATCTGAATAACTGGGGCGTGATGCTGGCGACCCAGAACGCGCCGATGAGCCTGTTCGGGCTATCCCCCGCCCCCATTTTTATCGTGCTTGGCATCGTGCTCGGCCAAGCCTTCCTGATGTGGACCCATCGCCGCCAGGCGGCCGGCAAAACACCGCTTCTGGCACTCGCAGTGATCGATTCACCGGAGGAGCGCGCCGCAGTTTATGCGTTGTTTGCTGTCGTCGCACTGGAAGCAGCGCTGAACTTCACGGTTCCGCTCTATATCCAGATCGTGCAAGGCCGCTCGCCTCTGGCGACTGCCGTTGCCATGATGCCCTTCAATCTCACGGTGTTTTTCACCGCCATGCTGATCGTCAGATTCTATGACCGGCTGACACCACGGCAAATCGGCCGCTATGGCTTCGTGCTGTGCACGATCGCGCTTGTATGGCTTGCTTATGTCGTGCGCAACGATTGGAGCGCCGTGCCCGTGCTGGTCGGCCTCGTGCTGTTCGGCATCGGACAAGGCTCGCTGGTGACGCTGCTGTTCAATGTTCTGGTTACGGCATCGCCGAAGGATCTCGCCGGCGATGTCGGCTCGCTGCGCGGGACAACGCAAAACCTTGCCGCCGCGGTTGGAACCGCGGTCGCCGGGGCGCTCCTTGTCGGATTGCTGAGCGGGCTCGTTCTCGGCAGCGTTGCCGCCACACCAAAATTAACGCCCGAGCTTCAGGC
Organism: Pseudorhodoplanes sinuspersici; assembly: GCF_002119765.1. Lineage (NCBI taxonomy): Bacteria > Pseudomonadati > Pseudomonadota > Alphaproteobacteria > Hyphomicrobiales > Pseudorhodoplanes > Pseudorhodoplanes sinuspersici. The sequence goes on along the minus strand of NZ_CP021112.1, from coordinate 4,491,773 downwards.
GCAAGTCGATCTCGACAATATTAATTTCATCAGTAACGATCGGCTGGAAACCATTCTTTCCGGAACGACGGCCAATCATGCTCAGGTCGCGGAGGCGGTCCGTATCAATACGGAAGCGCGCCTGCGGGCCCTGAAGATTGGCCTGCTGATCATGGCTGGCCTGGCATTACTCTCGATCATCCCTGCCGGACGGCTGCCGAACTACATCCCGGGTGAGATACCGGCAGATGAAGCAAGACCTGCAAGATCGACCTGAATTGTAGCGGCGGTTCCGCTTGACGGACCGCTTACTTCGCCATCGCCGGCGACGGCACATCCGCGACCTGCTTGCCGGTGATCGGCGCACGCGGAAGCTTTGCCTCGCCATTCTCCATGGCGAAGGTGTAGTCGAGCGAATACCACGGGCCCTTCACATCGGCTTCCGGCGCGGGCTCGTTCTCATGCCGCACGTAATTGCCGATCAGCGCCTTGGTGACGCCGAACTGCACGTCGGTCTCAAGCAGCGGATCATCATTCACGTAGATCTGCGAAATCAGCGTCTTGAAGCCCGGCTTGTAAATCAGGAAGTGCACATGCGCCGGCCGGTAATTGTGCGGCCGCTTCACCGCGCGGATGAAATCACCCACCGGACCATCGACCGGAATGGGATAGCCAGCGGGCATCACACTGCGAAACCGGAACTTGCCATTGGCATCGCTGCGGAACTGACCACGCAGATTCATATCGGCCTGGCTGGGATCCTGATTTTCGTAAAGCCCTTCCGGCGATGACTGCCACACATCGATGATCGCATCGGCGATCGGCGCACCTTTGCTGTCAACAATAGAGCCGTTGACGAAGAGCACAGGTCCGGGAGTCGCCGAACGGACGATCGAACCACCGTTTTCGGTATGCGGCGATTCCAGCCGCCAGAATGGTCCAAGCATCGAGGCTGAGGTTTCGGTCTGGCCCTTATTGCCGTTGTTGAGCAGACAGACCAGCGACGACACGCCGAGCGAACCGGCCATCAGCACCGCTTCGTTGTGCGACGCGTTGGACTTCTGGCCAATCCGGACGATGAAGTTGCAAGCCTGCTGGAACTCCTCCTCGCTCAGCCGCGCTTCGCGGATGAACCCGTGCAGGTGCTTGATCATCAGCGTCACGATCTCTCGCAGACGCGGGTCCGGCGTTTTCTCCATCGCCTCAAGGACGGCGACGGTAACTTCGTTCTGGTCGGAAATGATCATGGCAGTTCTCGCTTGGCTTTTCTTGCGGACGTTTCCTGCCGGGGTTTATAGCACCCTCTTTCTGGAAAAGCTCAAAGCAATCCGAGTTCACGCAGTTCGCGGCGCAGATGCTCTGGCATGATGGCCACGCCAGGGGCGGCCTTGCTGATGTCTTCTGGCACGTCTTTGTCGGCGAGATAACGCCAGCCCTGGAAGGCCCGGTAGGGCCGCGGCATCACCGGCTTGATCTTGCCGTCGAGCACGATGTGACAGCGCCCAATACCCTCCTTGTCCACGAATGGACGAATGGCAAGGATGCGCTCGCGGCACATCACTTGCCCCTTGATCACCCAATAAAGCGAGCCGCGGTCGGTCAACTCGTCCGCGCGCTTGGGCACCATGCGGGTGGTGTGGATATGCTCGGGCTTCTGCCCACGCTTCTTCTTTTCCTTGAGGCGGGCAGAAACCCACTCCTTCAGGTCATCGATGGAGTCGCAACCCACGGCAAGCTTGATCAGATGAAGTGGCATCATCTCTCTTGTATTTCACTCCACGCCCCCCGCCTCTTCAATAAAGCGCTGACCGTCCGGGTAAAGGGCGCCGGCAGCCGATCCACAGGTCAGGCCGCACCGGTTCCCGCAGGTTCAATCGACAGGATGCGGGCGCCCTCTGCCAATTGAGCACCGATTTCCGCCGCGACATCGCCGATCACGCCGTCGCGCGGTGCAACCAAGGCATGTTCCATCTTCATGGCTTCGATCACGGCCAGCCGATGGCCCTTGGTCACCGCCTCACCCGGCGTGACGAGGACAGCCAGCAATTTACCATGCATCGGAGCGCGGATGACCCCGTCGCTGTCGGCATGGTCGGCCTCCGCTGCCTCGAAGTCTCTCAGCGCAACGAGTGTCTGTCGTCCCGCGCGCAGCACGTAGACAGCGCCCGGTGTCTCGACCAATTGCACCGCCATATCGGGTTCTGCACCATGCACGAAGACGCTCTGCCTTCCACCATAATCCAGGACGGCAACATCCGGCTCGCCGTTGATGAGGATCGGCAAGATTGTCTTGCGCGGACCCGAGAGTTGGAAACCGTCGGCGATATCCCACGGTGATGGCGCAACCTCGGTTTCGTCCTGGCTTTTGCGATCCGTACGCGACAGCAAATGCAAAGCCCCACGCGCAGCCGCGCCAGCATCGATACCGTGAACATCGAGACCGAGTTCGTCGTGATGCTGCGCAATATAGCCGGTATCGAATTTGCCATCGCGGAAATCGGCCGATCGACACAAGGCGCCGAGGAATGCGAGATTGGTGCGCGGACCGGCGACTATCGTTTCGCCGAGCGCGCGTGCGAGATTGTTAAGCGCTTCGGTTCGCGTGTCGGCATGGGCGATGACCTTCGCGATCATTGGATCATAGTAAGGGGTAATCTCGCCGCCCTGCTCAACGCCGCTATCGATACGAATGCCATCACCTTGCGGAAACGACAGAGCGACGAGCTTGCCGGTCGACGGCAGAAAGCCGCGTTCGGGATCTTCGGCGTAAAGCCGCGCTTCGATCGCATGCCCCTGCAACGGTACGTCGGCCTGCACGATCGGCAATCGCTTGCCATCGGCCACACGGAATTGCCATTCGACCAGATCGAAGCCGGTGACGGCTTCCGTCACCGGATGCTCGACCTGCAAACGGGTGTTCATTTCCATGAACCAGAAGCCATCGGCTTTCAGACCATTGGAGCCATCGGCAATGAACTCGACGGTGCCGGCACCAGCATAGCCGACAGCCTTGGCGGCGGCGACGGCGGCTTCTCCCATGCGCGCACGCAGTTGCGGCGTCATTCCGGGCGCCGGCGCTTCCTCGATCACCTTTTGATGACGCCGCTGCAGCGAGCAGTCACGTTCGTTGAGATGAATGGCGCTACCGTGCTTGTCGGCGAATATCTGGATCTCGATATGGCGCGGCGCCGAAATATACTTCTCAATCAACACGCGATCGTCGCCGAACGCAGATGCCGCTTCGCGTTTCGCAGCTTCTATCGCCGTTTCGAAATCTGCATGGCGCTCGACAAGGCGCATGCCCTTGCCGCCACCGCCGGCGATCGCCTTGATCAGTATGGGATAGCCAAGCTCATACGCTTTGCGTTTGAGGAAATTCGCGTCCTGCTGATCTCCATGATAGCCGGGCACTACCGGCACGCCGGCCTGCTGCATCAGCGCCTTGGCACGATCCTTCAGCCCCATCGCACGGATCGCTGCTGGCGGCGGTCCGACAAAGACGATGCCCGCCTCGGCGCAAGCTTCGGCAAAGTCAGGGTTCTCGGAGAGAAAGCCGTAACCCGGGTGAATACAGGCTGCGCGGCTCTCCTGCGCGACCTTCAGCAGCTTGCCGATCGACAGATAGCTCTCACGCGCAGGTGCCGGACCGATGAGGTAGGCTTCATCGCATAAACGAACATGCAGCGCCGCAGCGTCGGCTTCCGAATAAACGGCAACCGTCCGCATCCCGAGGCGCTTTGCCGTGCGTGCGATCCGGCAGGCGATCTCGCCGCGATTGGCAATCAAAACTGAGTTCAACATGAATCACCGACCCCGCGTGGACGCGCAGAATGCCTGCGCATGGACGGCAATAAAAGAGCGTACTCTATTGCGGGGAGATTGGCGTTGGCGAACCACCCGTCGTCTGGGCCGACGAGATCGGCTGCGGGAATGGATCCGCCGCGGACCCAGCCGCTTGTGGCGCGGGCTGTTGCTGCTTTGGAGCGGCCTTTTGCGCTGAAGTGCGCTTTTGCTGCGGTTGGGCGGCCGGTGCCCGCTCGCGTGATTCGGCCTTGGCTTCAGCCGCTTTCGATTCAGGTTTGACAGTCGTCGAATCCATGCCGTTCTGGCCAGGCATGCCTGGCTCGTTCGACATGATGCTGACCGGTGGAATGGATGCCGCGGTCGGGAAATTCATGTCGACCGGCTTGCCGGTCGGCTGCGGAGATTGCGACGCAAGTGCGGGGCCAGATGGCTGCCTCTCGCCCCAGCCGGAAGCATAGCGCACGACCTTGGCATCATAGGCGCGCTCGGTCATGTTCGCGACAAGCTGGTCGCGGCGCTGCACCAGTGCAAAGGCATAGCAGGATTGGGGTGTGCAGCTATCGCGGCCTTGCAATACCTGCGCGACAAGGCCGTAACGATCGGCCTCGATGCTACGGGCAAGCGGAGCGCGGAGCTGGGCAAAGCGTTCGTCCCTGGGATCGGAAATCGCCGCGATGTCCCGGAGAATATCGAGACGAAGACCCACATAGGCCAGCGCGGCGGCGACCTGTTCGGGACTGGCATACACCGCCTTTTCGCAGGACTCGGTGACGGCCTCCCCGGCCTCGCTGTCCAAACAGGCGAGGCTCGAATTGGGCGACAAAGCCTGCACCGTCAAAGACGACAAACGCGCTTCGACATTGCGGCGCTGCTCGGCATGGTCCTGATAGTCCAGCCGCTCCAGATAAAGCCACGCAACGCCGACAAGCAGCAGGGATGCCGCGACCTGGGCAAAAAAGCCGAAGGTCTGCTGCGACCCGACCCGCGCGATCGCCACCGCGGCCAGCGCAACGACCGCAAGTAAAGCAGCACCTATCGCCCAAACTGGAAGCGCAATCATATCAGCCATGCTCTGTATACCCGGCATCTCCGCCCCATCTGCCGAAGCCCCAAATTGGAGCTCTGAAAACAGGCCAAAGCAAGACCCTTTCAGGCAAACTTAGCAAGACGCTAAACGCCGCCAGCCGAACGGAACCCGGGTGTCAGATCGCCCGCAGCGGCAAACGCACCTTTAGCTTCGATCGAGGTCATTGCCAGCGTTGTCTTGAGATCGGTAACGCCACCACCGCTTGCAGCCGCAAGCAAGACGGCCGCCATCTGCGTTTCGCCGGGAGCTTCCGCGATAACAAGAAAATCGTACTCGCCAAAGGTCACGTAATACCCGATCAACCGGCCACCGGCCTTCGACAACAGCCGTCCAACAGCATCGGCGCGGTCCTCAGGGCTCACCACCATGCCTTTGATAGCCTCACGGGTAAACCGGCCCTGAGTGATGAATATTGGCATGTCAGCCTCCAAAACTGCCCATCCTCTGCCGGAACAAATTTTGGCGCCGCGCGTTCGATCCGGCGACTCCGCACAGGAGAGGGCCTATGCGATTGATCATCGGAATGCTTCTCGGCGCAATTCTTCTGGCTGCCGGCACATATTACCATGACAGCATGACGACATCGACTGTCGCCACGGGTCCGGGCGCAGCGGAAAACCGCCCCATGGTCAATTGGGACGTCGTCGAAACCAACTGGAACAGCTTGAAAGTTCGCGTCCAGGAAGGCTGGGCCGATCTGCGTGCGCGGATCAACCGCGCCTAGCTGGACAGCGACAATCAGCGATGACGATCGAGCTGGCTTTCCTTGGCCACACGCTCGAACGCCTCTTCGGTATTTCTGATCCGGTATTGATGCTCGTCACCATCGGGCGGAAGCAACTTGATGATCTTGTAGCTTCCATCTGCGGTCGCTCGGTTGAGCGGCCCCGCCATGTAACGGACCGTCTGCCCCACGGTATATTTGTGAGATTTCAACACGCTCCACTCCATCCTGCGCGACAGGTTCGCCCCTACCTGCGCCAAGGCCAATGCCGACTTTCTGGCCCTGAATTTTCATTCTCACTGGCCATTATATCACCATCTTCCGTTTAATGGGGAAAATTCAGCACCCCAAAGGACGCTATTTTACCCTTCTAATCATATAGTTAGCGTCCACCCCGATTGGAACCGTGGCGTGAAATGAGGCGCCCTCAAACCTGCCCTCAACGCCTGCAGGTTCATCGCGGACGAGCCACGACACGGTGGCGAATTCTCCGCTAAAATCACGGAATCTTGGAAAAACTCCGCTCAAATCACTGCGATGATGCGGCTTTCCCCGCTTTGCCTGTGCAATGCTTCGCCGTTAAGTTCCGACCGTTGGCGCTGGAATTTCAAGATCAATGTTTGCGCTTATTGTCTCCTGCTTTTTGGCCGGCATTCTTGGCTTTGCAGCTCATCGTGCAAGCGTCTGCACTGTGCGCGCGGTTGCCGAACTGACGCACTCAAAAACCGGCTACATGCTTGCAAGCATCGTGAAATCGGCGGTGTGGGTTTTCGCAATCACGATTCCGGTTTTCCTTCTGGTTCCGCAAACAGCAACGGGCATCGGCGGCTGGCAACTGACATTCACCGCCGTGTTTGGCGGCCTTCTTTTTGGTATCGGTTCGGGAATCAACGGCGCTTGTGCTTACGCAACGATGGCGCGCATGGTGGACGGCGAAGTAGGAATGATCATCACCGTCGTCGGTTTCGCGCTCGGCGTGCTGATCTTTGTCGGCCTGGTCGGGATAAATGTGGTGGCACGACCGGTCGCAGTCCCCGGAAAGGTGCCGGATATGCTTGTCTATGCGCCTTATATCGGCGCGGTATTGTTCATCTGGGTCGCATACGAATTGATCCGCCTGTGGCGCTCACGCCCCGACGGGGCAACGCTGCGCAGTCTGGTGCTCGCGCCGCAATATCGCCTGTCGACCGCGGCCCTGCTGATCGGGCTCGCGAGCGGCACGATCTTCCTGCTGTTCGGATCGCCTGGATACACCACGACCTTGCAGCAGGTAATCGAAGGCTATTTCGGCACGCGCCCGCCACCGCTTTACGGACGCTGGGTCGTCATGGGCGCGGTGCTGTTTGGAATGCTGGTTTCAACCTGGCAACGCGGAAGTTTCCGTATGGATTGGCGGCCACGCTGGTCATGGTTGCGCAACATCATCGGCGGCACGCTGATGGGACTTGGAACGGCCTTGTTGCCCGGCGGCAATGATGCCCTGGTACTGTACGGAATTCCGAGCCTGTCGCCACATGCTCTGCCGGCTTATGCCGCGCTGATCCTCGGCATCTTCATTGCGTTGCTGACTATGCGCGCCTTCTTCAGCATCGAGATGCGTGTTGCCTGCCGCAAAGACCTGTATATTGCCGATGTCAGCGCCGATCTTGCGCGGCGGGAAAGATCATGAGCGAAGCGGTTAAAGCAGGGCCTAAGGTCTCAAACATAATCGCGCTCTATATTGCTCTTCTGCAGTTACTGTTCACACTGTGCTGGACCGTTTACGCGATCTATCTGCCGACGCTCGCCGCCGGCGTCGGCATTGCCGCCGGCACAGTCATCCTGATCCTGATGATGGATCAGGCGATCTTCACGATCTTCGACGTCGCAACCGGCATTGCCGCTGACCGGATGTCGCGCATCGTCGGACAGATCGGGCGCTGGGTGGCCATCGTGACTGTGATATCCTGCGCCGCCTTCCTCGCGTTGCCCTTCATCGCTGACGCCGGGACCGCTGGCCAGTGGATATTCTTCGCCGCCACCATCGTGTGGACCGCGACGTCGTCGGCGTTGCGCGCACCGCCGGTCATGCTGCTCGGAAAATATGCCGCGAAGCCGGCGATGCCGCTTCTCTCTGCCATTGTCATGCTGGGTTATGGCGTCGCTGGCGCCCTCGCCCCGTATCTTGCCATCACCCTGCGCGGGCTCGATCCGCGCATTCCCTTCGCGCTGTCGAGCGTCGCGCTGGTGCTGGCAACCTTCGGCCTTGCCCATGTCGAACGGATCATGGCGGGTCAGCGGCCCAATGTGACCGCCGCGTCCGTGACGGCACGCCCGACAACTGCGCGCATCGTCTTTGCCGTCACAATGCTGATTCTTGCGGTGGGTTATCAGATGCACTTCACCGTCAACACGGCACCGCTGTTTCGCAAATTCACCAGTGAGCTGGACTGGCTGATGCCGATTTTCTGGATCGGCTTCAACATAGCGATGTTCCCAGCCACTCTGCTGGTCAAGCGCTGGGGCGCATTTGGCGTCATGGGGGTGTTTGGGGTAATCGGCGCTTTCGCCATTTCGGCGGCGGAGTTCGCAACGGCACTGAACTTGCTCGTGATTGCGCAATTCGCCGCCGGTGCCGCATGGGGCTGCATCCTGATGAGCGCATTTACCGCTGCATTTGCCACCGGCCACAATGGGAACGAAGGCAGGATGGTAGGCCTGCTTTTCTCCGCTCTGGCATTTGCGACCTTCTTACGCATGGGAGTGATCTGGGCAGGCTGGCATCACCACGAGGAGTTTGCAGCCGTCCTCAAATGGGCGCCGGTCGTCTGCTGGAGCGTTGCAGGATTTGGGCTGCTGACACTCGCCGCTGGCTGGGCGCGGCGCCATGCGACAGCAACAACATGAAGGTGCAATTCATAGGCTGCGGCGATGCATTCGGATCGGGCGGCCGGTTCAACACCTGCATCCATGTCACGGCTGGCGATCGATCGTTCCTGCTCGATTGCGGCGCGACGTCCGTTGTCGGAATGAAGCGTCTGGGCATCGACAACAACGCCATCGATGCGATCTTTTTCACGCATTTCCATGCCGATCATTTCGGCGGTATTCCGTTTTTCCTGCTGGACGCGCAATTCAACGCGAAACGGGAGCGACCGTTGCTGCTGGTCGGACCGCCGGGATTGCAATCCTGGCTTGATCGTGCTGTCGCGCTGGCTTTTCCCGGAGAACGTACCCTGCCCTTCGTGTTGCTGGTCCATGAAATCGAAATCGGCAAGCCAACACCCTTCCTTGGCATGACCGTGACCGCCTTCCCTGTCGTCCACGACGAACGCGCCGGCCCCTGCCTCGCCTATCGGATCGAGGCCGACGGCCAGACGCTCTGCTTCTCAGGTGATACCGAATGGACCGAGACCTTGGTCGATGCCGCCCGTGACGCTGATCTCTTCATCTGCGAATGCTATACGTTCGAGAGAACCACCAAAGCGCACTTGTCGCATATGGTCCTTCGCCAGCATTTGCCGCGCATCAATGCGAAGCGCGTGGTCCTGACGCACATGAGCAAGGATATGCTCGCCCGCGTTGCCGATGTTGATTACGATTGCGCGGCCGATGGAATGGTGATTGAGCTTTGAGGGCCTCAGAACGTTTCGACCCAAGGCCGCATTTCGATCTCCGATGACCAGGCACTGCGCGGCTGCCGCAACACGTCGAGATAAGTCTGCGCAATCGCATCGGGATCCAGAAGCGAGTCCGGCTTTTCACTTGGTTCTGTTCGCCGCGCCGAACGGATGCCGCCGTCGATCACGAAATGGGCGATGTGGATGCCCTGCGGCTGCAATTCGCGCGCGAGGCTTTGTGACAGCCCGCGCAAGGCAAACTTTCCCATCGCGAATGGCGCCGATCGAGGATAGCCCTTCACGCCGGCAGACGCGCCCGTGAAGAAGATCGCGCCATGCTTGTTCCGCAGCATGCGGCGCGCCGCCTGTTGCGCCACCAGGAAAGCGCCGAAGGCGGATATCGCAATCGCTTTCTGAACATCCTTGGGAACGAGTTCGATGAACTCACCACGCGTCCGGAAGCTCGCATTGTAGATCACAACATCGGGCGAACCGAGCGTCGCGTCGATGTCGCTGAAAAGCTGCTCGACCTGATTTTCCTGAGAGGCATCACAAGCAAAAACCTTGGCACCGGTTTCACTCGCCAGCCCGGCAAGACCGTCGGTCGAGCGCGACGCCAGCACGATTTTCAGCCCAGACTTGGAGAAAAGTCGTGCGAGAGATGCGCTGAGACCTGACCCCACACCAACAATCAGCACCGTTTTATGAGAGGAAGCCGGCATGAACAGATCTCCTGCTGAAATGCGGCAGAAGATAATGTCTATGCCGGCAGAAGCACAAGCGAACGGCCTGAATGGCTTATCCGCTATTCTCTCATGACACCTTCAGACGTGGTTACCAGGCTCCGTGCGTCTGTTCATTGCCGCGGTGATGCAGAGCCTTGGCCAGATCCTTACGGTCGAGATGCGTGCCGTCGTCGCCCTCGATGAGCAATGCGACGCGTCCCGTGGCTTTTAGGTGGTGTGCAAACCCCATCGCCTCATCGAGCGCTGTAAATTCCTTGAACAGGTGCTTGCCCTTGTTGAGCGGGCTGATCGGTTCGGATCCCGGAGGTCCTGAGTAAACCCTGTACATGCGCCTCTCCCTTTCTCGTGGGTTGGATTCTTTCAATGGCGGCGAGGCCTTGAAGGTTCCGCATTTTTTGGGGCGATGGCACGATCTTTGCTGCACGCGCCGCGCAAACCCGCAATTTCTGCCAGCACAAGGAGCTGTCATGCTCATACGAGCCGCAACCGCTTTGCTCACCCTCATCAGTATGAGTGTGAGCCCTGCCTTTTCTCAGCAATTCGAGAAGAAGAATTACAATTACAGCAAGTTCGCGACCGGCGCCTTTTCGGAAGCAGTGGTCGTGACTGGCCCGGCCAAGACGATCTATCTCGCCGGCATCGGCTCGGAAGACCCGGACAATGGCTCGATCCACCACAAGGACAATTTCCTCGAGCAATGCCGCATGTCGTGGGCCAAGGTCAAAAAGGCACTGGAGGCCAATGGCGCAACGCTCGCGGATATCGTGAAGGCGACATCCTACGTCACCGATGTGCGCTATCGTGAGGAGATGCGCAAATGCCGCGAAGAGACTTTCAAGGACCTCCCCTTGCCGCCGCACACCTTCCTCAACGTGGTACAGCTCGCGCGGCCCGGCATGATGTTCGAGGTGGATGTTGTTGCGGCAGTGGCTGCGAAGTAGGTTTTGATTTGAGGGCATCAACGCAGTCGTCGATGCCCTCACTATTCACGTTCCGTTCGAAACGCGGCGAAACGGCTGCGCGCTATTCCAGATTTGGAAGAGCCATACCGAGGGGGCGTTGGATTTTGCATTCCAGAGCGAGCAAAGCGGCATCCGGGCTTGCGCCACTGGCGACCCACATCGGCGGCTCATGCCAAAAGATATTTGCCTCGATATCACCGCCATTTGGGCCATGATCGAGGCACCAAGCACCGCGGCTTTGTCCCTCTATGATGACGTCCGCTCGCGCAACGGCAAACCAAATGCCTCGACTGTAGGCCCCTCCATATCGATCCTCGATGACAACAATTGGAAATGTTGGGGGCGATAGAGTCTTCATGGCTACATCCTGAACACGCCAAATTTCGTCTCTTCCACTGGCGCATTCAAGGACGCTGACAACGCCAATCCCAGCACGCGGCGCGTTTCGCTCGGCAGGATGATGCCGTCATCCCATAGCCGCGCAGTCGCATAATAGGGATTTCCCTCGCGCTCATATTGATCGCGGATCGGCGCCTTGAATTCCTCTTCCTCGATTTCCGACCACTTGCCGCCACCGGCTTCGATATTGTCGCGCTTGACAGTCGCAAGAACCGAAGCTGCTTGCTCGCCTCCCATCACCGAGATGCGGGCATTCGGCCAGGTGAACAGGAATCGCGGACCATAGGCACGACCGCACATGCCATAATTGCCGGCGCCAAACGAGCCGCCAACGATCAGCGTGAGCTTCGGTACGCGCGCGTTAGCCACAGCCATCACCATCTTGGCGCCGTCCTTGGCGATACCACCGGCCTCGTAATCCCGGCCAACCATGAAGCCGACGATGTTCTGCAAGAACAGCAGTGGAATGCGGCGCTGGCAGCACAACTCGACGAAATGCGCCGCCTTCAGCGCGCTCTCGGAATAAAGAATGCCGTTATTGCCGATGATGCCGACGGGCATGCCATGCAGATGCGCGAAGCCGGTGACAAGCGTTGTGCCATAGAGCTTCTTGAACTCGTCGAATTCCGATGCATCGACGATGCGTGCGATGATTTCCCGCACATCATATTGCTTCTTGAGATCGGTCGGCACAAGTCCCTCGAGCTCGGCGGCATCATACAACGGCTCGCGCGAAGCCAGCAGCGGAATATTCACCTGCTTTGTCGTGTTGAGATTGGCGACGATGCGGCGTGCGATCGCCAGCGCATGTTCGTCGTTCGATGCCAGATGATCGGCCACGCCGGACTTTCGCGTATGCACGTCGGCGCCGCCCAGGTCCTCGGCCGACACCACCTCGCCTGTTGCGGCCTTCACCAACGGCGGCCCGCCGAGGAAGATCGTGCCCTGATTTTTGACGATGATAGTCTCATCCGACATCGCCGGCACATAGGCGCCGCCAGCAGTGCAAGAGCCCATCACCACCGCGATCTGCGGAATGCCGGCCGCCGACATCTGCGCCTGATTATAGAAGATGCGACCAAAATGCTCGCGGTCAGGAAATACATCGGTCTGGTTCGGCAGATTGGCGCCGCCGGAATCGACGAGATAGATGCACGGCAGCCGGTTCTCGCGTGCGATCTCCTGCGCGCGGATGTGCTTCTTCACCGTCAGCGGGTAATAGGTACCGCCCTTGATGGTGGCGTCATTGCACACGATCATGCATTCGCGGCCAGATACGCGACCAATGCCGGTAATAATGCCGGCGGCATGGATCGCGTCCTCGTAGAGGCCGAAAGCGGCCAGCGGCGATAGTTCAAGAAAGGGGGAGCCCGGATCGATCAACCGCATCACACGATCGCGCGGCAGCAGCTTGCCCCGCGCGACGTGGCGCTCACGCGATTTTTCGTTGCCGCCGAGCGAGGCTGTAAAACGCGCTTCTTTCAACTCATCGATGAGGTCGCGCCATTGCGCGGCGTTGGCGCGAAAATCCCGCGATTGCGTTTCAAGGTTCGATTCAATGCGCGCCACATCAATCTCCCGATTCCATTCGGCGGAACTATGCCGCGCCTGGCCAGGAAAGAAAATTGGGGCTTTGGCGCTGCAATGCCGCAAGCACCTGATCCCTCAAGCAAACGCGAAGGAACTGAACGTGCGTTAAGAAGATTTCTCGCCGATTCCGGAACGTCACTATGCACCACGCGTTCATTGCAGGACTGGGCAAATAGCCTGAGCACGGGGACATCAGGAAAAGAAACCAGAGGAGCCTTCTATGAGGAAAAATGTGTTGATGTCCGTTTCCGCCATCGCGCTGATAGCCAGTGCCGGCGTCGTCGTAGCGCAGGATAAGGGGGGAATGGGCGGCGGAGGCGCTGCGCAGCCGCCACAGAGTACATCTCCCGCCCAACAATCGGCCCCGTCGGCTCAGCCGGGTGGTGGCGAAATGCGTGGCGGAGGTGAGATGCGTGGTGGCACGACCGGCCAGGGCGAGCCGCGCGGCGGAGCCGAGAGTGGCCGGACCGAACAGCAGATGGATCAGAAAGGCGATCGTCCGCAGCGCAGTCAGGAGCAGCGTCAGAATGACCGGAAGGGTGCGCAGGATCAGCAGAACCAGCGGGAAAACCGCGCACAGGAGAAATCCGACAAGAAAGGTGCTACCGACACCAAGTCGCGTCCTGACAGAACCACCGGTCAGGGTGCAGCCGGCTCCGCGGGTGGCGCATCATTGACGACCGAGCAGCGCACCAAGATCTCGACGACGATCAAGCAGACCAATGTGCGGCCGGTCACGAACGTGAACTTCAACGTGTCGGTCGGTACAGTTGTGCCGCGAAGCGTGACGCTGCATGCCCTGCCCGCGACCGTTGTTGAAGTCTATCCGGAATGGCGTTCTTACCGCTTCATCCTTGTGGGCGATGAGATCGTCATCATCGAGCCGGACACCTACCGCATCGTCGCGGTGATCGAGGCGTAGGAAGACCGTCACCTGCCAGCGGAGGAGATTTGCCAATCCCCTCCGCTTTTTTCAGCTTACCGGTGGAACTAAGCGCCGACTTCGCCGTTAAACTTGCGAAATGTCATAAAACGTTAACACCTGATTGAGATAGTTTCAGAAGTTCGATGCGCGTTGGGGACGGATGTACTCCCCGTGTAGCGTTCATCGAAGGGAAGCCCGGCCAGTGGCCGGGTTTTCTGTTTTCAGGCCTGCCGCACGGTCTCTACCCATTCGTTGTTGCCGCAGCGATGGAAACGGCTGCATCGATGTCTGGTGTACGGTCAAGCACGACATCCCCAATTACCGGCAGATGATCGGACAGATGCCGCGCTTCCCCGTCTGTCCAGCTTTGCAGCAAGATCCCATGTGGACGACAATAGATCCGATCCAGTCGGAATAGCGGACTGAAAGACGGGAATGTCCGGTAGTCCGAGTGATCCGGAAGGATGCGCGCGAGCATCCGACGGATCGAGCCTGGCCAGAACCAATCGTTGAAATCTCCCATCAGAACGAAAGGTGTGGCCTCGCCGATGATTTTCAGCAGTTCGCGCGCCTGTCGCCTGCGCTCGCGGATGCTGAGACCGAGATGGGTTGCCACCACATATAGTCTTCCATCCGGCGTCGCGATCCGCGTGCAGATAGCACGGCGCGGCTCGAGTTCGCCGTAGGAAATATCGTGAATTTCGGTATCGCTGAGCGGCCAGCGACTCATCAGGATCTGTCCGTAATCGCCGTCACTGGTAACGATCGATTTGGCGCCGACACCATAATGGCCGAGCATTTCCTGCAGCACCAGAAACGGATCGCCATCCATCGCGCGGCGCGAATCCACCTCCTGCAGGGCAACGATATCCGGATCGGCGCGCAGGATCAGCGCGACAACTTTCTCAAGATCGAAACGCGGATTGCGGCCGATCGCTCCATGGATGTTCCAGGTCATGACCCGGATGGCGCGCCTTCGCTCAGCGCTCAAGAGGTCTGTCCGTATTTCGAGAATGCCGACTGGATCGCGAGGGCAGTGACAATCCAGGCCGCGATAAGCGCGACGAAGATAACAATATCAACAGGGCTCGGCGACGCCACGATCCGCATGATCTGGTTGCCGAGTAGCGACATCAGCACGAGCCCCGGAAGAAGCCCGAGCACGGTGCCGACGAGGTAATGCGTCAGGCCGATGCCGCTGGCGCCGGCTACAAGATTGACCAGCGTAAAAGGCGCGACCGGCACGAGCCTGATGGCGGCAACTGCCAGCACCCCCTGCCGCGCGATTTTGTTGCGAATATCCGTCAGCCGATGCCCAAGAATATTTTGCAATGCGGCGCGTCCCATCATCGCGCCGATAGCATAGGTGAGCAATGCGCTGGCCATCGCGCCGATCAGCGCATAGGTGAACCCGAGCCAGGGGCCAAAGCTTGCAGCCGTTGCCGCAATCAGGATGGTGACGGGAAAGGCGACGAGCCCCCCGGCCAGAAATGCACCGAGCACGGCAAGCGGCCCCCAATAGGACTGGGCCATCGTTGTAAGAAAGGCTCCTGCCGCCTCGGCACTGGCCATCTCTGCCAGTGGCGTCAGACGCCATGCAAGAGTGAGCCCCAGCAGAAGCAAGGCGATCATCGTGAATTTGAAGAGACCAGCCGACATCACTTTACGGACCGAGTGCCATGTGGACCCGAAGATCGACCGCCATGTGACCGGCCGTGGCGGGTCAGCCAGGCTTTCGAGATAGGCGGTCACTTCGTCAGGATCGGGTGCGCCGTCTTCAATCGGCCGCAGGCTGTGGCCGTTGCGCGAAAGGATATCGGCGACCGCCACCAGCGAACCGGTATCGTCCAGCAGTTCCGCGACGTCTTCCGCCGAGCCCCCGCAATGCTCACCGAGAAGCCGGTTACGCAAGCGTTCGATGACCTTGCGTTGCCGATGGCTTTTCGCCTCAATCACGAGATCGCATTCAGTGTCGGCGCCCATCGAACGATTGTTGAGATTGGCAGAGCCGATTCGAAGCAATCGGTCATCCACCACCATGATCTTGGAATGGACCATGGTGTCGACGGTCCTATCGTCGCTCGCAACCTCCGGATAGACGATCCGGACACGAGCGCTGACGCCGGCTTTCTGCAGAATCTCCTGAAAGCGAATGCGGCCGTTCCGCATCGTATGCGTTTCGATCCAGGATTCCGGAGTGTTGGGGGCGACCAGAACGGCTTCGAGCTTCGTCTTGCGCCGCAGCCGCTGCGCCAACCGCTCGGCAATCGCGTGCGAGGTCATGAACTGGTTTTCGATATAGATCCTGCGCTCGGCGGCATCGATCATGTCCATGAACAGACGCTCGACTTCCCGCACCTCCTTCATGCCGTTGCAGGCCGGTTGCGTGCGCGCGATGCCGACGTGAGCTTCGGTGAAGTCCGGCTTCACGCTGTCGGGCCAGCAATCACCTTGTAATAAAGCCTCCGGCAGTTCAGCGCACTGGGCCCGCAGCCAACGATCGCGCACAAGATCGGCGAGCACGCGAGCCGCCTCCCCGTCAACGACGGCTTGGACGTCATGAAATGGACGATAGCTGCGGCCGAACGGATCGACACGCCGGTCATTTTCAAGCGCATGGTCGGATGTGTCCCAGCGTCGGATGGTCAGATCGAGACCACCGGAAAAGGCCACTGTGTCATCGACGACCACAATCTTCTGATGCTGAGAGCACCCGAGCGGCACGTCGTTATCGAGGCAAAATTGAATCTGATCCGGCGTCTTCCAATTGAGCGCCAGAGACGGGAAAATTTCCCGCTCAAGCGCATACAAAACGGAAAAATCCCACAGTAAAAGACGAATTGTCAGTTCGGGCCGGCGCTCCACCAAGGCCGACAGGAACTCTGCCAATGTCTCGGGAAGTCCATCATCAGCACGGCCGCTGGCTCCAACGAGACGCATCCGGCTGTCGATATCCCAGCCCACGATATAGATCGAATGCTGCGCCTTGAGCAGGCTTTCGCGCACGGCGCCGAAACAAGCAGCACCATCGACAAGCATCGAGGCCCGGTTTGCATGCGCGATGCGCCAGACATTTTCAGTTTCGCGAAAAAGAGAGGCAGGCATCGAGGCTCGTCATGTTGGCTATCCAATGCCAACCGGAAACGTCCTCGGTCCAAAGCCGGTTCCACAGGGGACTTATGCGGAACTATTTCTACACCTCGTTACCGGGCATAACCCATGGTTCCGCAATCCCGGCATTGCGCCACTCCACCCAGGCCGGGAGCGCCATCACAGCGGCCATATAGGCTTCTGCCGCTGCGCCGACACCGATCGCATAACTGGCGAAACGTGACACGATCGGTGCATACATCGCATCCGCGGCACCGAATGCCCCGAACAGGAACGGTCCGCCATCACCAAAGCATTCGCGGCATTCCGTCCAGATCCGCTCGATCCGCCGAACGTCGGCCGCTACATCACCGGTCAATTCCCGCTTCCTGCTTTCGCGCCGCATATTCATCGGGCAATGACGACGCAGCGGGAGAAAGCCAGCATGCATTTCGGCGGAGATGGCACGTGCATGCGCCCGTGCCTTCTGATCGTCCGGCCAAAGCTGGGCTTTCGGAAAACGTTCCGCAATATGATCGAGGATCGCAAGCGATTCCCAGATCACCATGTCGCCATCGAGCAGCACCGGCACCTTACCCGTTGGCGAATAGGTTGCCATACGCTCGACACTGCCAGGCTCATAAAGCGGGATCACCTCTTCTTCAAAAGGAATGCCGGCATTGCGCATGGCAATCCATGGCCGCAGCGACCAGGACGAATAGTTCTTGTTGCCGAGAATAAGCTTGAGTGACATGTGAAATTTCCCCGCCGCATTTCTGATGCGGGGTGCCTTGCTTCGCAAGCGAAAAGAACTGATCGCGGCAATCAGGCGCGCGAATGAATACTAGGTCTTGGGTGCAGGCACTTCGATCGGCCCGCCGGTTTTCTTCCAGGCACCGAAGCCGCCTCGAATATGCGCAACCGGATTCAAACCCATGTGCTTCGCCGTCTGGGCCGCTAATGCCGATCGCATGCCGCCGGCGCAGAAGAAAACGTAAGTCTTGTCCTGCGCGAAGATGTCCTTGTGATACGGGCTTTCCGGGTCGATCCAGAATTCCAGCATACCGCGCGGACAATGGAACGCGCCAGGGATGCGGCCGTCGCGCTGCAATTCACGAATGTCCCGGATATCAACAAGGATCACATCGTCACGGCCATGTAGGCCGATCGCCTCTTTCACCGAGAGATTTTCGATTTCCTTCTCGGCAGCGTCGACCAGCGAGCGCACGCTTGTCGTGATGGTCTGAGGCATCTTCAAAGCTCCTGCACCGATGCAGCATCCACGGGCATCGATGCGTAGGTCAAGCCTCAGTCAGCGGCGCGGCCAGAGAGGTCGCGCCGCTCCGCCGCTGAATCACATGGCGACGTAAATCGCAATCAACGCAACGACGAGAAGCGCACCGCCGGTCCACAGCATTGTGGCCAGGGTCGATTCCTGGGGTTGCTGGGTCTGTTGTTGTGGCATAGGCCATCTCCTGAAAGATTGTGGAGGGCCGGTCTGCACATGGGATTCGCACCGGACGCCCCACGCACCACTACTTTAGTATAATACACTTGAGGCAAACCAAACACAATCACAGGTTGCATTTTCGGCGCTCCCCTCGATCCACAAAAATAAGTCCTGCTCATCCCTTCCAGAGCCTGCCATGACGCTGTTTAGTCCCCTCGATCTATTCGCCCTGGCCTTTTTTATCGTGACCTGGGCGGGCTATGCGGCTCTGCTTGAATTGACCCCACACGGCCGTGGCGGCCTGAATGCGCGTATGCACGACTATCGCGATGCGTGGATGCAGCAGATGCTCAACCGCGAAATGCGCATGGTCGACGGGCAGATCATGGCCTCCCTGCAGAACGGCACGGCATTCTTTGCTTCCACCTCGCTGATCGCGATCGGTGGCACACTGACCGTGCTGCGGTCGACGGAAGATCTCATCACGATCGTGTCGACGCTGCCATTCGGCTTTCCGACTACGCGGATGCAGTGGGAGATCAAGACCATCGGACTCGCGACGATCTTTGTCTATGCATTTTTTAAATTCGCCTGGTCGTACCGGCTCTACAATTACGTTGCGATCATGATCGGTGCGATGCCGCCGTCGACAGAGAAAGATACGGTGGAGGCCAAACGTCACGCGCTCCGCACGGGAAAACTGTGCGAGGCGGCGGGCCGCCACTTCAATCGCGGCCAGCGCGCATTTTTTTTCGCGCTTGGCTATCTCGGCTGGTTCATTTCTCCATGGTTGCTGTTCTTCTCGACCCTCGCGATCTTCGCCGTGATGTGGGCGCGGCAATTCGTGTCCGACGCCAGCGCTTCGATCAAGGCAGAATAGCTTATTCGAGCGCGAGTAGAATCCAGGCGAAGGACACAAGCGAAACAGCAAGCCCGGCTGCAATATTCAGAAGCAGCAATTCGCGCTTGTCGCGGCGAATGTCCATTTCATTGGGTAGTTCGTCAATGTCCGGAAGCGCCGTGACACCGTCGACCGGAATGACACGTATATTGGCTGACACAACACGATCCCCCTCAACCCATGGGTCGGGAGTGTGGGCTGAAATGTTTTCAATTTGGTAACCATGACGATTCCCGGCTTGAAAAAACCGACGCCTAGCGGCGGCGGCTCTCCGCTCGGATGGTCGTAGCGGCTCGCGGGCCTGGAAATAGCTCGCTGCTGTCTCCCGACAGCCAATAGACCAGCAATCCGGCCCATTCGTGGATGGCGGTGTCCGTCCGCGCCAAGCCGCTGGCGATCGATCCGAAGGTCGTGGTGAGATCGTCAGCACCTCTCGTCCGGAAGTCGACCGGATGCGCCTCGACCGGGAATCCCGCCTTGCGGAAGATGCCGACCGAACGCGGCATGTGATGGGCCGATGTGACCAGCAGCCAGCGCTCCTGTGGCTTCGGATTGACTAGAGCTTTGGTCAAAACCGCGTTCTCGATGGTATTGCGCGCCTTGTTCTCCAAGACGATCCGATGACGCGCGACGCCAAAGCTCTCGAACAGACTAGCGACAAAGTCGGCCTCGCTGGCGCCGCCAAATAACCGCCCGCTGCCACCGGTGAAAACGATCTTCGCGTCGGGATATTCGCGCGCAAGCTTGGCGACGGCCGTCATGCGCTCAGCGGCCTCATTCAAAGCAATCTCGCCACGGACCGCCGAAACATCCGGCGAAACCGCTCCGCCCAGAACGATGATGCCCTGAGGCGAACCGGACCGCGGATCCCATTTCGGAAACCGATCCTCGAGCGGCACCATCAGTGCGTTGCCCACGGGCCCGATGCCGATGATCGTCAGCAACAGCACGGCCCCGATCGTCAGAATCTGTCCAAGGCGCTTGTAGCGGGTCCCCATCAAGAGGATGCCGATCAGCGCCAACAGGATCAGAAGATTGGATGGGAGGAGAAAAAAGCCGAGAAGCTTGGATAATCCAAACATGCAAGCCCTCGTTTGGTCGTGATCGAAGCGCGATCGGCGCTATTTTCTCTTCCGTTCTGCTTCGTAGCGCTTCCGCGTTTCGTCATTCATCGGATAGAGGCCGGGCAGTTTCACACCCTTCTCCACTTCCTTAACGACCCATTCCTCGTATTCTTCGTGTTCAAGGCCTTCCTTGGCAATGGCTTCGACCAGCGCCTGAGGAATGACCACCGCACCATCGTCATCCGCAACGATGATATCGCCGGGAAAAATCGCGCAGCCGCCGCAAGCGATCGGTTCGTTCCAGCCGACGAAGGTCAGTCCGTTGACCGAGGCCGGCGCTGCGATGCCCGAACACCAGAGCGGCAGAGCGGTTTTGAGGATGCCGGTCTTGTCGCGCATGACGCCATCGGTCACCAGCGCCTGCACGCCACGCTTCACCATGCGCATACACAGGATATCACCGAAGATGCCGGCATTCTTCACGCCCATCGCATCGGCGATGGCGACACAGCCTTCCGGCATGTCCTCGATGGCGGCACGGGTCGAGATCGGCTTGCCCCAGCTTTCCGGTGTCGCAAGATCTTCACGGACAGGCACGAAGCGCAGCGTGAAGGCCGGACCAACGACGCGTTTGCCGCCGGGCGTCAGCGGCATCGGTCCGGTCATCCAGCTATGCCGGATGCCTCGCTTGAGCAACAAGGTGGTGATCGTGCCGGTGGTGATATGCCGAAGGTCTTCGAGGGCGCTCATCTTTTTCCTGTCGCGTTACGCCGGGCCAAGTCCGATTTCCCGATCGCGGCGTCGCAAATACATGATCAGCGGGACCGACAACAGCACCATCCAGCCTTTGCCGACGACTTGCCCCGCCAGGAATTCCAGCGAACCGAAGGCAAGCCACAGAAACACGATGGAATCGACGATCAGCCCAACCACACTCGATGCGATCACGGCAGTCACGAAGCGACGCTCCTGCAGCGGTGTATAGACAGCGAGATCGGAAAATTCCGACAGCAGATAGGCCGCCGCCGATGCGGTCACGAGCGCGAGCGGCGCCACAAGCCCCGAAATGGCAGCGCCGATCAGGATCGCAGCGACAGCCGCGAGGAAACCAAGCCGCCGCTGCACCAGGTCGCGCAGCACCAAGGCTGCGCCGACCATCAACACACCCGACGGCGCCATCAGGCCGGGAGCGACCGGAATGAGACAGGGGCCATTGCGGGTGCAGACGGTGCCGACATGCTGAATCAGCCAATTGGCCGCCGGGATGGTCAAACAAAACAAGGCAAAAAACAGCGCACCTTCCACCCAGCGTCGCGTCTCGTTATTTGTTAGCTCTTTCTGCATTCGTCGTTCCATTTCGCAAACCCGGCCGCCCGCAACTGGCAGGCCGGACATTCGCCGCAGCCATAGCCCCAATCATGGCGCTGCGAGCGGTCGCCGAGATAGCAGCTATGCGTATCCTCGACGACCAATTCCAACAGCGCCTGCCCGCCGATCTCATAGGCGAGAGCGAATGTGGCGGCCTTGTCGATCCACATGAGAGGCGTATGCACCACAAAACGGCGGTCCATGCCAAGGGTCAAAGCCACCTGCATCGCCTTGACGGTGTCATCCCGGCAATCCGGGTAGCCTGAATAATCGGTCTCGCACATCCCGGCGACGAGGTTTTTGGCCCCGCGCCGATACGCCAAAGCCCCGGCGAAGGTGAGGAACATGAGGTTGCGGCCGGGAACAAAGGTGGTCGGCAAACCGCTATCGGCCATATCGATGGCGACATCGCGGGTCAGCGCCGTTTCGGAGATTTCGCCGAGGACTGACAGGTCGATCACGTGATCGTCGCGGAGCCGCCCCCCCCATTCCGGCTTGAGGCTGCGCATTTTCTCGCGGATGACCGGACGGACCGCCAGCTCAACCGCATGGCGTTGGCCATAGTCGAAGCCGATGGTTTCGACTTCCGCAAACCGCTCAAGCGCCCAGGCCAGACAAACGGTCGAATCCTGCCCGCCCGAAAACAGAACGATCGCCCGTTCCGATGCCGCCACACTCAATCCCATTGCGGCGACCACGACCAGTCGACGATGCGTCCGTCCGGATGCGCGAGCGCTGCGATCTCGACCATCTCGGCATCGGTCAGTTCGAAATCGAAAATAGCGATGTTTTCCGCAAGGCGTTCGACCCGGCTGGTACGTGGAATGGCACCGATGCCCTGCTGAATGAGATAACGAAGCGAGACTTGTGCCGGCGTCTTGCCATGCACCTTGCCAATGCGGGACATCACGGCGTCGTCGATGGTATGGCCTCGCGCGATCGGCGAATAGGCGACCACGGCCATATCATGAGCCCGGCAAGCGGCGATGACCTTGGACTGATCGAGATAGGGATGACACTCGATCTGATTGCAGACCAGCCGTTCGTCCGAAAGCTTCGCCGCTTCCTCGATCAATGCCACGGTATAATTCGATACACCGATATTTCTAACCAGCCCCTCGCGCTTGACCCGGACCAATGCATCGATTGTTTCACTTAGCGGGATACCCTTGTTGGGCCAGTGCAAGAGCAGCAGATCGATCTCGCCGAGCCGCAAGTACCCAATGGATTCCTTCACCGAGCGCTCAAGCAAACCCGGAGCAAGATGATCGGGCGCTACCTTGGTGACAACGAAGACTTCGCTTCGCTTGATGCCTGAGGCGCGGATGCCGTCACCGACGTCGCGCTCATTGCCATACATCTGCGCCGTGTCAAAATGCCGATACCCGAGCCGAACCGCCTGCTCGACCAGCCGCGCGCATTCACGTCCCCTCAGCTCCCAGGTACCGAGGCCGAGGATCGGAATATGCGCGCCCTTGGTATCGAGAAACAGCATGGTCCTTTCAGATATCCCATTTCGGCGCTTGAGGTGGGTTGATCAGGCGCCCATTCGGCTCGGCGAGCGTTCCGATCTCGGTCATTTCCGCTTCCGATAGTTTGAAATCGAATATGTCGATATTGAGCTTCATCTTTTCCGGAGTGGCCGTTCGCGGAATAGCACTGAGACCCTGCTGGACCAACCAACGTAACGCGATCTGGGCTTCGGTTTTGTTGTAGGCCGTGGCGATGCGGTCGAGCGCGGCATGGCCGGGAATACGCCCGCGGCCGAGCGGACAATAGGCGGTTACTGAAATGCCGCGCCGCTCGCAATCCGCGAGAATGGTATTTTGGTCCAGAAACGGATGGACTTCGATCTGGTTGTTGATCAGTGGCTCGTCGGCCAGTCTCTCGGCTTCGTCGAGCAAAGCGATCGTGAAATTGGCAACGCCAATATTCTTGGCCTGCCCGGTGCGCTTCGCCTTACATAGATTAGGAATATAGGCTGCCGGCGGAATGGCCGGATTGGGCCAGTGGATCAGCAGAAGATCGACATAGGGCACGCCAAGCCGCTTCAAGCTTGCGTCGACCGCAGCTTCGAAATCATCGGGCGCCAGATCGCCATGCCGGACCTTGGTGGTGAGAAAAATCTCGTCCCGCGGAATGCCGGACGTGCGGATACCCTCACCCACTTCAGCTTCGTTGGCATAGAAGGTGGCTGTATCGACATGTCGATATCCCATTTTCAAGGCCGCGCTGACAGCCTCGATGCAGACATCGTCCTTCAGGGTCATCGTGCCAAGCCCAATGGAGGGAATTTTTGTACCTTTGGCCTCGACGACGGGAATCATTCAATCCTCACAGTTGGGGGAAATCCAGGACGGTATTGGGCACGAGAATGCCGCGCGGGCGGACGCCTGCCAAGCCATGCGGCGGGTAAATCGGGCTGCTAGTGTTTTTTCGACAGAACCGAAAAGGCGACGTCCGGCGCGCCCTCGATCATGCGGAGTAATGCGCGGGCCGGACCACGGGGCGAGCGCTTGCCCTGCTCCCAGTTACGCACCGTCTCGACCGGTACGCCGATCCGGGCTGCAAACTCGGCCTGGGTCATGCGCGCGGCGGAGCGGATTGCCCGAGCATAAACGGCATCGCGACCGGCCGATGCTGGGGCAGCGGGCGCCGCGAATTGCGGAAAATGAGTTGTTTCGGAAACAACGCGTTCGCTGCCATCGGCGAGGATCTCGACAATCCGGCCGTCGGCTTTCAGACGCAATCGCAAATCGGGTTTGTGATTCATGCGCCCAATCATCCGCGCAATCGTTCAATGAACCCTTAACATGACGGCTCGGTCAACGACCGAGCCGTGCGCTTTTTTATCTCATCCACGTTCTTCGCGATGCACGTCATGCACGACGATGCCTTCGCCTTCCGGCGGAATCTCGAGCCAGTCGTGCCGGCGCAACGTGCGCTTGGTATCTTCGTAACCGCTCTGCCAGTGCTCACGCATCGATGTGCCGGAGAATTCGTAATCCTTGGCGTGACTCTCATAGGCCTTCTGCTGATAGATCAGATGCAGGATGGCAATCTCCGGCAGATCCCTCAATTCTTCCTTGAGCTTGCGCTCGTCATCCGAAAGCTGATCTTCCGGCACCTTGCTCAGCACCTGATGGAGTTTGGTCTTCAGATTATACATCCGGCGGAACACGTCGGTCGTGTAGCGCGTGCGCGAGGAATACATGATGTCCTTTTGCCGGGCCATGACGTCCTGGATGTCACGGGGCAGTGTCCCCCGCGCGCTGAACAGATCGACCTGAAACACAAGTGTGTTGAGGTCGTCGTCCTGGTCCAGCAGATGCTGCAGCGGCGTATTGGAGACGATGCCGCCGTCCCAGAAATAATCGGTCCCGATCTTGGTCATCGGCAAGGCCGGCGGAAGCGCCCCGCTGGCCATGATATGCTCTGGTTCGATGTCCTCCTTGGCATTGTCGAAATAGAGGAAATTGCCGTTCAGCACATTCACCGCGCCGACCGAAAAGCGAACCTGCTGCTCATTGATGAGGTTGAAGTCGACCAGTTCGAGCAAGGTCTCGCGCAAAGGCGCGTTGTCGTAGTAGCTCGTCGCATCCTCCGCCCCCGCAACACTGAGCCACGGGCCGGATTTACGCGGCGTGAAGAAGCCGGGCTGCCCCTGCATCATGGTCATCCATGAGCTTTGGGTATTGCGCATGCGTCGGAACACGTCGCCATCCGGCGTGTAATTCCAGATCTTTCGCTCGGTGATCCGCTCCCAGAACTGACGCAGGCGTTCAAGCCGGCGGCGCGGCGGATTGCCGGCAATGATAGCCGAGTTGATTGCGCCGATCGACACCCCGGATACCCATTCCGGCTCGAGCCCGACTTCGTGCAAAGCCTGATAGACACCGGCCTGATAGGCTCCGAGTGCGCCGCCGCCCTGAAGCACCAAGGCAATCCGATCGCAGCGCTCAGGCCGCGTCACACCGGACGGACGGCGCGTGTTTGTGACTCTGGCATCCACCTGACTGTCTCCTTCATGGCCGCCGAAATGTGACGATGGAGACGTGACGCCGGGATGACACTTTGCCGAAACACTCGGCATTAAAATGGTGTGTGGTTTACGGCTTACGGTGGCCTGCTTCACATCGCTGTCACAGCACGGGCGCAAGGCTTGGGACAGCAAACGCGCAAGGATCACTCCATGCATGAACCCCTCAGCCTGACCGAAAGCGCTCGTTTCCTTGCCGGCAAGACCGCGATCGTGACTGGATCAACCAGCGGCATCGGACTTGGCATCGCCACCGCCTTCGCGCGGGCCGGCGCCGATATCGTCCTCAATGGCATGGGCGATCCGAAAGACATTGCCGATGAGCGCGACAATCTCGCACGCAACCATAATGTCGATGTCATCTACAGCAACGCCGATATCAGCAAGCCAGACCAGATTGCACAGATGATCACCCTCGCCGAAGAGGAATTCGGCGGCGTTGATATCCTGGTCAACAATGCCGGCATTCAGCATGTCGCGCCCGTTGAGGAATTCCCCGTCGAGAAATGGGATGCGATCATCGCCATCAATCTGAGCGGCGCATTCCATACCTCGCGCCTCGTCGTGCCCGGCATGAAAAAGAAGGGCTGGGGCCGCATCATCAACATCGCCTCTGCACATGCGCTCGTGGCCTCGCCCTACAAGTCGGCCTACGTGGCCGCCAAGCACGGCATCGCCGGCTTCACCAAGACCATCGCGCTGGAATTGGCCGAGCACAACATCACCGCCAACGCCATCTGCCCGGGCTATGTGATGACGCCGCTGGTAAAAAAGCAGATCCCGGATACAGCAAAGGCGCGCGGGATTTCCGAAGAAGCCGTCGTTCGTGACGTGCTGCTGGCAGCGCAATCGACCAAGCGCTTTGTCGAAGTCGACGAACTCGCCGCGCTGGCTGTGTTCCTGTGCTCTGATGGCGCACGCTCAATCACTGGCGCGATCATGCCGGTCGATGGCGGCTGGACCGCACACTAGAGCATGATGCCGAAACGTGCGAAGCGGCTTTCGGACAACATCATGCTCCAACGTATTAGAATCGGTCACGCCATGATTTTGGATCGCTTCGATCCAAAATCATCGTGATCTGACGCAGCAACAACAATGCGCAAGCAGCAGATCCTCGACCTGCCGTCGATGCCCGCGGCCGGCCCTAGCTACCCGGCCGGCCCGTACCGTTTCGTCAACCGAGAGTACATGATCATCACCTACGAGACCGACCCGGAGGTGATCCGCGAGCAATTGCCGGAGCCGCTGGAACCAGTCGCGCAGCCGCTCGTGCATTACGAATGGATCAAGATGCCGGATTCATCCGGCTTCGGCAGCTATACGGAATCCGGTATTGTCATTCCGTGTAAATTTGGCGATGACGAGGTCAACTTCGTCTCGCAGATGTATCTCGACGATGATCCACCGATTGCAGCCGGCCGCGAGATCTGGGGCTTCCCGAAAAAATACGCGCATCCCAAGCTTGAAATTGTCAAGGACACGCTGACCGGTACCCTCGCCTATTCCAACCAGCTCGTCGCTATGGGCACCATGGGCTACAAGCACGAGAAGATGGCTGGCAACGGCGAGCGCACGACGGCGACACTGTCCAAGACCGCCGTCAATCTCAAAATCGTTCCGGGCGTCGACGGCGAACCGCAGATTTGTCAGCTCGTCGCCTATAACCTCACCGACATCACCGTGAAGGGCTCATGGCTCGGACCGGGCCGGCTGCACTTGATCCCGCATGTAAATGCACCGGTTGCCGACCTGCCGGTTCGCAAGGTTGTCGGCGCGCATCATTTCGTTGCGGATCTGACGCTGCCCTATGGCCGCGTGCTGCATGATTATTTGAAAGACGCGTGAACTAATCTCCGCTCACTCCCGCGAATGCGGGAATCCAGCGCATAAAGTTTTGGTTCCCCGTTTTCGGCGGGGGACGAGCGGCAAAGGGATGCCATCACTTCGTCTTCTCGAAAATCTCCCGGCCGATCAGCATGCGGCGGATTTCGCTCGTTCCCGCGCCGATCTCGTACAGCTTGGCATCGCGGAGCAGGCGTCCGGCGGGAAACTCGTTGATATAGCCGTTGCCGCCGAGGCATTGGATCGCGTCGAGCGCCATCTGTGTCGACTTCTCTGACGCAAACAGGATCGCTCCCGCGGCATCCTCGCGCGTGGTGCGGCCCTCGTCGCACGCCTTGGCGACGGCATACACATAAGCCTTGGCCGCATTCATGTTCACATACATATCGGCGAGCTTGGCCTGCATGAGCTGGAAACGGCCGATCGATTGACCAAACTGCTTGCGATCGTGGACATAGGGCACGACAAGATCAAGACAGGCCTGCATCAGTCCGAGAGGACCGGCTGCCAGCACCACACGCTCATAGTCGAGACCGGACATCAATACATTGACGCCGTTGCCGACGGCGCCCAGCACATTCTCTTCCGGCACTTCGCAATCCTGCAAAACGATCTCGCCGGTGTCGGATCCGCGCATGCCAAGCTTGTCGAGCTTCTGCGCGGTCGAAAATCCCTTGAACGATTTCTCGACGATAAAAGCCGTCATGCCGCGCGCGCCGGCGGTCGCATCCGTCTTGGCGTAAATGACGAGGGTTTCAGCGATGGGACCGTTGGTGATCCACATCTTCGAGCCGTTGAGGATGTAGCGGCTGCCTTTCTTGTCGGCACGGGTGCGCATCGATACCACGTCGGAGCCTGAGTTCGGCTCGGACATCGCCAGCGCACCGACATGTTCGCCGGAGATCAGCTTGGGCAGATAGCGCTTCTTCTGGTCGTTGCTGCCGTTGCGGCGGATCTGGTTGACGCAGAGGTTGGAATGGGCGCCATAAGACAGGCCGATCGAGCCGGAGGCACGCGAAATTTCCTCCATCGCAACGCAATGATCCAGATAGCCGAGGCCCGATCCACCCCACTTTTCCTCGACGGTGATGCCGAGCAAACCGAGCGCGCCCATTTGCGGCCAGAGCTCGCGCGGAAAGGTATTGCTGCGGTCGATCTCGTCGGCGCGCGGCGCGATCTTGTCCTGCGCGAAAGAAGATACCGAGTGCCGCAGCATGTCAGCCTCTTCGCCGAGGCCGAAATCAAAGCCGGACCAGGCATTCGGGATCATCACATTCCTCCTGCGGACTTACCCGTGCAACTCTTGCGGTGCATCGGGTGTATTTTCCATGCAGATCATGGTTGCCAGCATCCGGGCAATCAACTTCGATCCGCCCTGGCCGTACGCATTCACATCCACTTCCACAATGGTGAGTGTCCGCCCTGGCCGCAAGACGCGAGCGCAGGCAACGAAGCGCTCACCCAGCGCCGGCGACATGAGGTTAATTTTGAGTTCGACGGTCAGCGGAGCCGAATTCGGCGGCATTAGCGAATAAGCCGCAAAGCCGGCCGCGGTATCGGCCAGCGCTGTGGTCACGCCGCCGTGCAAAAAGCCGCGTTGCTGGCAGAGGTCGGGCCGCGCTTTCAGCGCGACATCGCAAAAACCGGGCGACAAGGACGTGATCTCACCACCGACCAAGGTCATGAATGGCTGGCGGGCAAAGCTGTCGCGCACGCAGGTTTCCCAGTCCGCATTGCGTGGCTTGAAAATAGTCATCGGCAAAGATCCTCAACGCAGTCCAAACCAGAGTGTTGCAATCCCCAGAAACGAGAAAAAGCCGACGACGTCCGTAATGGTCGTCACGAAAGGTCCCGACGATACCGCCGGATCGACGCCAAGTTTGGTCAGCGCCAATGGAATGACAAAACCACCGAGCGCCGCGGCCGTCAAAACGCAGACCATCGCCAGCGCAATGACAAGGCCAAGATCAGCAACATTGAACCACACCACAGCGATGACACCCATGATGACCGCGAAGGCGATGCCGTTCAAAAGCCCGACCAGCAATTCGCGCCGCGCAAAACGGGCCGCGTTGGCATCGCTCAAATCGCGCGTCGCCAGCGACCGCACGGCGACGGTCATGGTCTGCGTCCCGGCATTGCCGCCCATCGAGGCCACGATCGGCATCAGCACGGCGAGCGACACCATTTTCTCGATCGAATGTTCGAACTGCTTGATCACCCAGGCGGACATCAGCGCCGTCAGCAAATTGGCAAACAGCCATGTGAATCGGCCTTTGGCGGTGACCCAGACTGGATCGGAGAGCTCTTCTTCCGGACCGACGCCGCCGAGGGCCATGATATCCTCTTCCGCCTCCTGTTCGATCACGTCGACGATGTCGTCGAAGGTCAGGACACCCACGAGGCGGTCATTTTCATCGACAACCGGCGCTGCGACGAGGTTATAGCGCTCGAACATGCGCGCCACCTCCTCCTGATCGTCGGTCGCCTTCACACGGCGGCGATCCTCGTCCATGAGATCGAGGACCGACTCCGGACGTTTTGTCCGCAGCAATCGGTCGAGAGCGACAGCGCCGCGCAGCTTCTGGTCAGGATCGACGACATAGAGTTCGTAGAAGCGGTCGGGCAGATCGGCAGTCTCGCGCATGTAGTCGATCGCCTGCCCGACATTCCATGACGGCGGCACGGCGATGAATTCGGTCTGCATCCGCCGGCCGGCAGATTCCTCCGGATACAGCAGGCTACGCTCAAGGACGATGCGCTCCGTCGCAGGCAATTGTTGCAGGATTTCGACTTGGTCCTGCCGGTCGAGATCCTCGAGAATGTAGACTGCATCGTCCGAGTCGAGTTCGCGGACACCTTCGGCGACGGTTTCGGGCGGCAGTTCCTCAAGGATTTCCTCGCGGACGGCGTCATCGACTTCCGTAAGGGCGGAGAAATCGAAGTCCTTGCCCATCAGCTCGATGAGCTGCGGTCGCAAATCGGGTTCGAGCGCTTCGATCAGGTCGCCGGTATCGGCCTCGTGCAGGGCGCCGACCAGTCTACGCAGGACGGCGCTGTCATGATGGGTCACGGCGTCGCGGACCCGTTCGAGAAAGTCGTGACGAATCGCGCCATCCTCGTCGCGGAACTCGTCCTCGGATGCCCTCGTCTCGCTCTGGTCGTTTGGCTCGAGCATGGAAGCGGAAGGCCCTGATCGGTGCTGGTGACGTGTCGCGGCTTGTACGCGCTGGTATGGCGGCCCGCAAACAAACGCGCAATGTTCGTGTGGACACGAGCATTGCGCGTTCGTTCGACGCTTCAATCCCGATCAGGGTCTTGCGCGATCAGGTTTTGGAAAATTTGGTGCGGCCGAGAGGACTCGAACCTCCACGGTGTTACCCGCTGCCACCTCAAGGCAGTGCGTCTACCAATTCCGCCACGGCCGCGTTTGGGTAAGCGCCGGTATTCCGGCGTGAGGTCGGCAGCATGTAACAAAAGGAATCCGGACGGACAAGAGCGCAATCCGAAGAGCCGCCCCGTCTGCCGAATAAACCTCCAGAAAATTTTGCCGCTGCTAGCGGATATCAGGCGATTTCGGCAAAAGGCGCTGAACCTCGACCGCGATCCGGTTGCCGTGGACGGCAACAGTGCCTTCCGCGACCGGCATATTATTGGCAAGGATCTTCACGTTATCCTCCTCGCTGGCGTCCAGCTCGATGATCGCGCCTCGGCCGAGCCGCAGGACCTGATGGACCGGCATCACGCAGGTACCGAGAACAACCGAAATATCGAGAGAGACCTTGTCGAGTGTGGGCACGTGGTTATGTCCTTGCGGCCTGTCGGCACCCGGATTCGGGTACCGGAGTGATGTGCAGGCAGGTCACCATGCTATGGTTAATCGGTGGTTAATTCCCGAAATCAGCTCTCTCTGGGCTTTCCTGCCCGTCCCGGCAGTCCTGCCCCCGAATGGCGGGTGGACAGCGGCTTGACGCCCTATGACGTGGCGCTGGCCGGCATGGAGGCTCGCGTCGCCGACGTGGCGGCTGGCCAGGCGCCGGAGCTGATCTGGCTGGTGGAACACCCTCCGCTCTATACCGCGGGCACCAGCGCCGGTGAGACCGAATTGCTGGAGGCCCGTTTCC
The DNA here is from genome assembly GCF_002119765.1 of Pseudorhodoplanes sinuspersici. Lineage (NCBI taxonomy): Bacteria > Pseudomonadati > Pseudomonadota > Alphaproteobacteria > Hyphomicrobiales > Pseudorhodoplanes > Pseudorhodoplanes sinuspersici. The sequence goes on along the minus strand of NZ_CP021112.1, from coordinate 4,460,077 downwards.
CCGTCTACCAGGCCGGCCGTGGCGGTCAGATGACCTATCACGGGCCTGGCCAACGTGTGGTCTATCTAATGCTGGACCTGAAGCGCCGCCGGCCGGATGTCCGGGCTTTCGTCGCGACGCTGGAAGAATGGATCATCCGGGCGCTGGCCCATTTCAACGTGCAGGGCGAGCGGCGTGACGATCGCGTCGGCGTCTGGGTGCGGCGGCCGGTCAAGGGCGACGGTTATGAGGACAAGATCGCAGCGATAGGCATCCGGCTGAAAAGCTGGGTATCGCTGCACGGGATTGCCGTCAATGTGGAGCCCGACCTGTCGCATTTTGCCGGCATCGTCCCCTGCGGGGTGCGCGAGCAGAAATTCGGCGTGACCAGCCTTGTCGACCTCGGCTTGCCGGTCACGATGGGCGATCTCGATATGGCGCTGAAGGTTGAGTTTGAAGGATTGTTCGGGTCATCCGAATTGGCTGTTCCCGCGGAGGCGGAAGCTCGCAGGGGGACAGACTGAAATCAGGCTGTCGGCAGAACCGCGAACGCCCTGTCGCCGCGCAATTCGAACTCTTCCGCCGTTCCGTCACGCTCCTGAATTGCCTGAACGGCTGAATTCGAGGGCCCTTTACGGCAAGCCGCGATCATGCCGGACACCGCTTGCGGCGTGCCGGCAAACACAGCCTCCACACTCCCATCTTGTCTGTTGCGCACCCAGCCTTCGATGCCCCGGTCCCGCGCGACGTGGCGTGTCCAGTCGCGATATCCGACACCTTGCACACGGCCGCGAATGACAACCTGGCGAATGACGCGCTCACTCATCCGATCGCTCCTGTGTCCGGCGCGGACGCACCACGCCAACCACCAGGCGACCAGCGCGCCAAACCTTCAATATAATCAGAAGGCAGATTCCATTCGCGTGCTGCCTCGACAACGAGCTCGATATATCCAGGACGAGGACGCCCCTCGCCCATGTCGTTTCCGAGATAGATCAAGGCCGCCATCGTTTTTGCACCCTGAATGACGGGAAGCATCGCCTGACGATAAAGACCGCCGGCCACATTTTCATAGGCGTTGAGTGCGGCCAAATCGCGCGGCGTGATCCGCCACAGCACGCCATGAACCGTTTCGCCCGGTGCGGGCACCACCGAAGCGTAGCCATTCGTCATAACGACAAAGCGATGGTGACGCAAAATGGCGAGACCAGCCTCAGCCGCGCCTGGACATCTTTGTCGCATCGGCACACGGCTCATGTTCGAGCCATAAGCGAAATGCAACAGCATCATTCAGTCGTATGAAGTTCGGACGGCTGCAGCGCCGCCCAGACCGACCACCAGATCGTCAGCAAGGGTGGAGCAACGATCATTAGCGCCAGCAACGCGATGTGCAGATCCTGCGCACTGGTTGCGGGGCCGGTCACAAGATTGAAGAAGAACACAAAGGGATAGAGCAGCAGTCCGATCGATGCCGGCAACCATGATCCGACGGCGTTTGCGCTCGTATCACTGACCTGCAGGACCAGCATTACCGCCAGGAAAATGACGGCGGTGAATGAGATCAGCGCCACCGCAGTCACACCGAGAATACTGCGCTCGGCGTTGTGGAGACGCTTGACGATCAGCGCGAACCACCACCAGACAATGACAATCTGCACGATCAGGAACGGCAGGATGCCGAGTTGCGTCAGCACAGCGGGCGCGGTCAACAGATGCGACAAGACCGCGCCAATCAGCAGGGCCAGCATGGAGCGCACATAGGGCCCCTGTTCCAATTCGCCCGACGGAGAAAACGATTCGAGAATGCTCATCGGATCAGGATCGCATGCGACCACGCAGACGCCAACGCCACTGTTTCTGAGACTCAGGCAAATTCCATGATCACGGCATCCACAGCAAGACTATCCCCTTTCTTGGCGTGGATCTTTTTCACCGTCCCGTCGCGCTCGGCGCGCAGGACGTTTTCCATCTTCATGGCTTCAACGACTGCCAGCGTCTCTCCGACCTTCACCTCCTGCCCTTCAGCCACGGCAATAGAGACAACAAGCCCCGGCATCGGACAGAGCAAAAACTTGCCGGTATCGGCGGCCTTCTTGATCGGCATGAGACGGGCGTAAGCCGCCTCGCTTTCCGTGAACACATAGGCCCGCGCCTGCACGCCACGAAGGCTGAGGTCGAAACCGTTCGGGATCGGATTGACCTGCACCGTGACCGGCTTGCCATCGACGCGACCGATCCATACCGGATCGCCCGGCCGCCAGTCCGACTCGATCCGATGCGTGTGGGTGGCGCCGTTACGGAATGCAACCTCGATGGTACCGTTGGCGCGTGTGACGTCGAGTTTGTATTCGTCGTCGTTGAGCCACACTGCGCGCTGCCGCTCGCGCGTGACGAGGCGATGCGGCATCTGGCCGGAAATCTGCCGCTTGCGCTCGCCCAGCACGTGATCAATCGCCGTTGCGACGGCCGCCAGCACATGCGCCGTCTCGCCTTCGGGCGCGACACCATGAAAGCCGTCCGGGAATTCTTCGGAGATAAAGCCGGTCGAGAGCTTGCCCGATCGCCAGCGCGGATGCGCCATCAGCGCCGACAGGAACGGAATATTGTGCCGAATACCGCCGACATAGAATGCGTCGAGCGCATCGGATTGCGCGTCGATGGCCTGCTCGCGTGTCGGCGCATGCGTGACGAGCTTGGCGATCATCGGATCGTAGTAGAGCGAGATTTCGCCGCCTTCATACACGCCGGTGTCATTGCGCACCGTAACGCCGTTAATCTGCGACTCAACGGGGGGCCGGTAGCGGACGAGACGACCGGTCGATGGCAGGAAACCACGATAAGGGTCTTCCGCATAGACGCGGCTTTCCACAGCCCAGCCGACCAGCTTCACATCAGATTGCTTGATCGCCAGTTCCTCGCCGGCCGCGACGCGGATCATCTGCTCGACAAGGTCAATACCGGTGACAAGTTCGGTCACCGGATGCTCGACCTGCAGGCGCGTATTCATCTCCAGAAAATAAAATGAGCGATCCTGCCCGGCGACGAATTCGACCGTACCGGCGCTGTCGTAGCCGACGGCCTTTGCCAGCGCGACCGCCTGCTCGCCCATGGTCTTGCGTGTCGCCTCGTCGAGCAGTGGCGATGGCGCTTCCTCGATCACCTTCTGGTTGCGACGCTGGATCGAACATTCGCGCTCGCCGAGAGAGATGACATTGCCATGCTTGTCGCCCAGCACCTGGATTTCGATGTGGCGCGGATCGACGATGAATTTCTCCACAAACACGCGGTCGTCGCCGAAGGACGATTTCGCCTCCGAGCGCGCACGGGCAAACCCTTCGGCCACTTCGGCGTGCGAATAGGCAATGCGCATCCCCTTGCCGCCTCCACCGGCTGACGCCTTGATCATCACCGGATAGCCGATCTCGTCGGCAATTTTTGCGGCCTGTTCGGCATCGGCGATTTCACCGAGGTAGCCAGGAACGGTCGAGACCTTGGCTGCGGCCGCCGCCTTCTTGGACTCTATCTTGTCGCCCATGGCAGCGATGGCCTTGGCATTCGGCCCGATGAAGACGATGCCGGCCGCCTCAAGCGCCCTGGGAAAGGCCTCCCGTTCAGACAGGAAGCCGTAGCCGGGGTGCACGGCCTCGGCGCCGGTCGCCCGGCATGCCGCCACGATTTTATCGATCAGGAGGTAGCTTTCGGCCGCCGGCGGAGGTCCGATGTGAATGGCTTCATCCGCCATCTCAACATGCAAGGCATCACGGTCGGCATCCGAATAAACGGCCACCGTCTCGATGCCCATGCGGCGGGCGGTCTTGATAATCCGGCAGGCGATTTCGCCGCGATTGGCGATCAGAATTCGCTTGAACATACGGCGATAGCCCCTACTCGCCTAACTTTTCGGCGCTGCAGCAGAAATGTCAATTCGGATTACGCCGACAGCATCAGAGCCGCCAGCCAAAAGGCGACCGCTCCGCCGGCAAAACAGAGGAAGGCCATCGCGGCGATCTCGATGGCGAAGGCGCCGCGGCCGACCGCGGCACCAATGGCAATCTTGCTAAGGTTATTGCTGACCACGGCAGCGAGAATGGCAACCGCCGCGTTTTGAAGAGACAAGGGCTGCGGCGTCAGGTTTGCCATTGACACAGTCACAGCATCGACGTCGGCGAGGCCTAACGCCAGCGCGCCGATGATGGCGCCCGCAGCACCAAGGCTCTCCCCGAGCACACGTCCGGCCAGAACGATCGCGGCCAGTAACACCGCAAATCCGATCACCGACCAGAAGCCGAACGGATTACGGAACTTCACCGTCTGGTCCTCGTCCTTTTCTCCTTTCCGCCAGTAAGTCGTGATCAAGGCATAGGCCGTCGCGATGATGACAGCCACGACGAGCGGCGGCGCAATCAGCCGCAAAAGGTCCGGCTTCAGGACAGCCACGATCGCGATCACGCGGGCGAATGACACGGCGGTTGCCAGCGCAACGCCGGCTGCCAGCAAACGCGGTGTTCCCTCGCCGGCGGCGGCGCGCTTCGCATTCGATGCGGCGACGGCCGTCGAGGAAACGAGGCCGCCCGCGGCGGCAGCCAGCAACGTGCCATGCCGGGCACCCAGCACTTTAACCGCAACATAGCCGGCGAACGACACCCCCGCGAGGATGATGGCAATCAGCCATATCTCACGCGGCTTGACACCGCCGAACGGACCGATCGGGTCGTTCGGTATAATCGGCAAGGCGATGAACGTCATCGCCAGCAGGATCAGCGCACTTCGGATTTCGTTCTCGTTGATCTTCGTCAGCCATTCATGCAGCGGCGCACGCAGGGCCAGAATGCAAACGGTCGCGACGGCCGCAGCGGCGGCGGCGCGCATATCGCCGATCATCGCATAAGCGGCCAACGCAAAAGTGAGCATGCCGGCGATTGCCGTGGTCGCCGAATAGCTTTTGTCGGCAAGATTTTCGTCGCGGCACATGATTGTGAAGGGGACGGCAAAGGCGATGAAGCCGAGCCCCAGAATGACACCGCCCGCAAGACTGAGCGGTGCCCCTGTGGCGTCCGCAATCATACCGATGGTGCCGCCAAGCAGGCCTATGATTGTAAAAGTGCGAACCCCGGCCGTCCGGCTGCCCTCCGCATGATCACGCGTACGCCAGCCCCGCTCGATGCCGATCAGGAGACCGATGCCAAGCGCTACGGCAAAATGGGACAGGAGACTCTCAATATCCATGCTGGCTCAAGCTACCGGAAGTCGCCATGATCCGGCTTGGAAAAAATTGTTGCGATGCCATTTGCAATTCAAGAAAAAGTCACTCTGCATCGGCCTCAAACTGGGACATTACCGTCTTATATTTGTTCCCATTCCCCTTTATATAGTGTCGCCAACACCGACCGGCGTCTGCTCTTTTGCCATTAGTTTAATTTTGCCTCGCTCGGAAGAGCGCGATCGCTGAAAGAGCCTTCAGGAGGATTATCATGACACTTCAGATCAACGACACAGCGCCCGACTTCGAGGCCGAAACAACGCAGGGAAAAATCCGCTTCCATGACTGGCTGGGCGATTCATGGGGCGTGCTGTTCTCGCACCCCAAGGATTTCACACCGGTCTGCACGACCGAACTCGGCTATATGGCGCGCATCAAACCAGAATTCGACAAACGCGGCGTGAAGATCATCGGCCTATCCGTCGACCCCGTCGACCGCCATGCCGACTGGTCGAAGGACATCGAGGAAACACAAGGTTTTGCCCCGAACTATCCGATGATCGCCGATTCCGACTTCAACGTGTCGAAGGCCTACGGCATGCTGCCGGCCGCCGTATCCGGCGACCCGACGAAGCGTACACCCGCGGACAATCAGACTGTCCGTAATGTCTTCGTCATCGGACCGGACAAGAAGATCAAGCTGGTCTTGGTCTATCCGATGACAACCGGCCGCAACTTCGATGAAGTGCTGCGCGTGATCGATTCGCTGCAGCTCACAGCCAAGCACAAAGTGGCGACGCCTGCACAATGGAAGCAAGGCGAAGACGTGATCATTGCCGGCTCTGTGACAGACGAGGACGCCAAGAAGACCTATCCTCAGGGCTGGAAGGCGCCGAAGCCGTATATCCGCATCGTCCCACAGCCGAAGTAGTCTGTGCCGGGGCGCGGGCTTGATCTGCGTCCCGGCACTTGCATGCCACACCCCAACGGCATGTATGATGGGCCGTGACACAGGCACCCGATCTTGGATTCGTTCATCGATACATTCCGGCGGCAGATCCGTCGCGGCCACCACTTCTGTTGTTGCATGGCACAGGCGCCGACGAGAACGACCTGATTCCGCTTGGCGAAATGCTGGCTCCAGGCGCCGCAATTCTGTCTCCGCGCGGGAGAGTGTCTGAAGAAGGTCTCAACCGCTTCTTCCGCCGTCACGAAGAAGGCGTCTGGGACCTTCCCGATTTCGAAACACGCACGAATGAGCTGGCGGGGTTTCTGGCGCGGGCGCGGGCTGTCTATCACCTGGCTCCGCCCGTCGTGCTCGGCTTTTCCAACGGCGCCAATATCGGTTGGTCGTTAATGCGGCGCGATCCGGATCAGCTTGCCGGCGCATTGTTGATGAGGGCGATGCTGCCATTCGATCCGCGGCCCCTCCCCGACCTGACCGGTTTTCCGGTGTTGCTCCTGTCCGGTAAGGACGACCCGCTCGTGCCCTCTGATCAACCATCCTACTTTGCTGCATTGCTCGGTGAAGCCGGTGCCGACGTGACGCTGGAAATGGTTCCGGCTGGACACACTCTGACGCAGCAGGATCTCATCTTCGCGTTCAACTGGCTTGAGCGATATTTTCCCGCTCAGGCGTAATCTATATTGGAAGCTCATGCGTCAGGATCAGCCGCCGCCCTTCGCCTCCACGCTGGGCATCAAGGTCATCCACTATTCTCCCGAACGCGTCGAAGCCGAACTGCACGTGCGGCCGGAGCTCGGCAATCGCAACGGCAACATGCATGGCGGCGCGGTGATGGCGCTGGCCGACGACCTTGGCGGCGCGGCGACGATCATCAATCTTCCTGAAAACACGACGACGGCGACGATCGAAAGCAAGACCAATTTCTTTGCCGCCATCAATATCGGCGACACCGTCAGGGCGGAATGCACGCCACTTCATCGCGGACGCACCACGATGGTCTGGCAGACAAAGATTTCCCGAGGCGATGGAAAGCTCGCGGCGATCGTTACGCAGACGCAGCTCGTGATCCCGGGCAAGTTTGGGACGTGAAGGCCGACATTTACGCCTTGCGGTAATTGACGATGAAGACAGCCGCGGCACACAGCACAATACCGCTGATAGACAGCGCATCCAGCCGTTCGTTGAACAAGAGCCAGGCCAGGACCGCCGTGGTTGCCGGCACCAGATAGAACAGGCTCGCGACCCGGGTTGCGGGGATGCGCTTGATCAGCCAGTACATCAGCGCGATTGTTAAAATCGACATCACGACGACCAGCCAGAACATCGCGAAGATGAACTCGCCGCTCCAGATGACGTGACCCGTCTCGAATATCCATGCGGCGGCACCGAACAGGATCGTGCAGGCACCAAACTGGATCAAATTACCGCTGCGCCAATCAATCGGCCCGCAGAAATGCTTCTGATAGAGCGTCCCAAGTGTGATTCCGATCAACGACATGAATGACGCAATCCAGCCAAGTATCGAGCCTGAGCCGATGATGGTGAGATCGTGCAGCACCAGCAGCACGCCAATGAGACCCATAGCAAGGCCAAACCATTGCAACGGTGTCACCCGCTCACCCAGAAAGCGGCTGGCGATCGTGGATGTCAGGATGGGTTGAAGCCCCGGAATCAAAGCCGCAATTCCGGCGGGCACGCCCTGGCCGATGGCAACGAAGACGCCGCCGAGATAAAGACCGTGGACCAGAAGTCCCGCGGCCGCACTATGCGCCGCCTCGAGACCCACCGGCCAGCGCGGCCGAACCACCGCAACGATCAATGCAAGAATGGCGACGACGAAAGCCATTCGCAGCGTCAGGAAGGTCATCGGCTCCGCGTAAGGCATACCGAATTTTGCGCCGATAAACCCCGTGCTCCACAGGAACACGAAAGTGAGCGGCGCTGCGCGGATGGCGAGGTCGGAAAAAGACGGCTTCACAAAGGCAGTTCCCAGCAGCGGACGTCTTTAGCGGACGCTCGCCGCAATGTCATTGCGCTAGGCGTTGCAATCGGTGCATGACAGGCAAGAATGGAATGGCCGCGATCAATTCGCGGCGCTGGAATGGAGATTGCCATGGATGTGCGCGCGGCGGTGGCGACAGCGGCGGGCAAGCCGCTGGAAATTATGACGGTCCAGCTCGAAGGCCCAAAGGCCGGCGAAGTCATGGTCGAAATCAAGGCGACCGGCATCTGCCATACCGACGAATTCACGCTATCCGGCGCCGATCCGGAAGGCCTTTTTCCTGCCATTCTGGGGCATGAAGGTGCCGGCGTCGTCGTGGACGTCGGTCCCGGCGTGACCAGCGTGAAGAAAGGCGATCACGTCATTCCGCTTTACACACCCGAATGCCGGCAATGCCCGTCGTGTCTCTCGCGCAAGACTAATCTCTGCACTGCGATCCGTTCGACGCAGGGTCAAGGCCTGATGCCGGACGGCACCTCGCGTTTCTCGCTCAATGGCAAGCCGTTGCATCACTATATGGGCTGTTCGACCTTTGCGAACTTCACCGTGCTGCCGGAAATCGCCGTCGCGAAGGTGCGCGAGGACGCGCCCTTCGACAAGATCTGCTATATCGGCTGCGGCGTCACCACCGGCATCGGCGCAGTGTTCAACACGGCCAAGGTCGAGATCGGTTCGAAGACGATCGTGTTCGGCCTCGGCGGCATCGGGCTCAACGTGATCCAGGGATTAAGACTTGCAGGCGCCGACATGATCATCGGCGTCGACCTCAACAACGATCGCAAGGCCTGGGGCGAGCGCTTCGGTATGACGCATTTCGTCAATCCGAAAGAAATTGGCAAGGACCTCGTCCCCTATCTCGTCGATATGACCAAAACGCCGGCCGACCAGATCGGCGGCGCCGACTACACATTCGACTGTACCGGCAACGTCACGGTCATGCGTCAGGCACTGGAAGCCTGTCATCGCGGCTGGGGCGTCTCGGTGATCATCGGCGTCGCGCCGGCGGGTGCGGAGATTTCGACCCGGCCATTCCAGCTTGTCACCGGCCGCGTGTGGAAAGGCTCGGCTTTTGGCGGCGCGAGAGGCCGCACCGATGTGCCGAAGATCGTCGACTGGTACATGGACAAGAAGATCGAGATCGACCCGATGATCACGCATCTCCTGCCCCTGGAGGACATCAACAAGGGCTTTGACCTGATGCATGAAGGCAAGAGCATCCGGAGCGTCGTGGTCTATTGAGGGCTTAACGTTGGGGGGCGCCAGCCCTGTCGTTGAACACCCAATCCCGGCAACGGATGTTTAACGTTAACCATTTGAAAACGCGATTTCGCCAATTTGTTGCCCAGCTGCGGCCTTTTGGGATGCGCAGTGAGTGTGCGTCAGAAATCAGTTCGGGGCGGGGATGCGGTTTGTGGGGGTTGTCGTCGGCTTGCTCTGCCTGACGTCCGTGCCGGCCTTTGCCGACCTGCGCATTACGCGCGATCACGGCGGCGAAGTCGAAAAATACAAGGTCAAGTACAAGCGCGTTCGCGATAGCGGCGAGCGCGTTATCATCGATGGCATCTGCAATTCAGCCTGCACCCTGGTATTGGGCATCGTGCCCCACAACAAAATTTGTGTGACACCGCGTGCAAGCCTTGGCTTTCATGAAGCCTATACGGTGCAAAACTGGCCATTCAAGGGAAAGCTTGCCAGCGCATCCGGCACGCGGGATCTGATGTCTTATTATCCCGAACCCGTGCTGGATTGGATCGAGCGCAAGGGCGGACTCACGCCGAAAATGAAGATCGTGAAAAACGGCCCCGATCTGTGGGCGATGCTACTGCCCTGCCCAGAAGAGTGGTAGCAGCCCTCACCCATACGAGCCTGTGTTAATAGAGCCCTGGCTTTGATGGAATCAAAGCCAGGGCTCTCGCTTTTTGTTTTGACGCGTTTTCTTTACGCGAACAGGTACCCACTTCACTCGAAAACGCTCTAAGGCTTCAATCAAACATCGGATCGATCGGCACGCGATAGCCATTCGCCAACCGATTGGTTTCGTTGGCCATGCCGGTCACGGCCATCACCTCGCCGAACATCTCTTCGGTCATGCCGGCCTTGCGTGCGGCTGCGGTGTGACTGGCGATGCAATAGGCGCAGCCGTTGGTGACGCTGACCGCGAGATAGATCATTTCCTTGGTCAAGGGATCGAGCGCACCGGGCGCCATCACCTGTTTTACGCTCTCCCAGGTGCGCTGCAGCAGCGCCGGATCGCGCGCGAGATACTTCCAGAAATTGTTGACGTCCAGCACGTTGCGAGACGCCTTGATGTCGTCGAACACCGCACGAACCGCCGGTGATGCCTCATCATATTCGATCATAGTCGCGGCGGCCATGACGTTAACCCTTTCTTAAGAACTCGATTGCCCTGCCCGGTTCCCTCGCCACAATTGAGCTGGGACTTTCCCTTTCAGGGGTCTGGCCAAATGGCGTGCCCTGTTTATAGGATCGCGAAGGGACAGGACGGAAGTGGGAGGGAGGCAATGCAGCCGAAGACTGCATTATTTCATCTTGCGTTCGCAACAACCATTGCATGTCTGAATATCGGTCACGCACAAGCGCGGGCCGTTTTATTTGAAGAGCCGCGCGTCATCCGCGACGATAATATCGATATCAGCCGCAACATCGTTGCCGAAACACAGCTCTATTGTCTCGCCCTCGCGGTCTATTTCGAGGGCGGCTCCACGGACGAGCCGGAGATTGGACAGCGTCATGTCGCGCGTGTCGTCGTTGCACGGGCCAATGCCAACAGGGCGATCTGGGGCGGCTCGAACATTTGCGACGTCGTCTTCTATCAACGCAGCAAGACCTGCCAGTTTTCCTTTGCCTGTCTGCCCAGCGCACGACGAACGCCCCGCGGCGGAGCGGCCTGGACCTATTCGATGGCCATTGCCAAGGACGAACTGGAAGGCCGCAGCAATGTCGAAGAGCAATCCATCCGCTATTACATGAACGCCGCGCTGACGTCGCCACGCAATGCCTGCCGCTTCAGGAAGGAGTTCGTCCCTGTCGTGCAGGCCGGTCGCCACGAATTCTTCCGCGAAGCCAGCACTGCCGAGCGCATCGAGCTTGCGAAAGCCGAGCATGCCGAATGCAAACGGCAGGAAGCGCTCAAGAAGAAAAAGGTCGCGAAGGCGAAACGCGCGCTCGCCGCGGCCAAGAAGCAGCCGCCAAAGAAGGTCACGGTCGCGCGGCGGTAGCAAGGCAAGCTACTGCGCTGGCACCCCGATCGAAACCGGCCGCACGGGCGATCCTGATCCGCCTTTGGATCGCAGCGGCAGGATGATCGTGCAGGACAGCCACACCTTGTCCTTTGCTAGTTCGCCGAGATTGGCGTTCTGGATTTGGTGAATGCCGGCCTGAACCAGATTGTGATGATGGATCGCGAATGGCAGCGCGGGCGGCGTCCCCGGCGCCGGCCCAGCTTTTCCCATCAGCAGTCCGTCGGGTACCGGATCGGTGAACGGATTGTCGAGCGCAACCAGCACGACCTGCCTATCTTCTATATATTTCGCCGCGTCATAGGCCAGCCCCGGACCTTTGGTGTAATAATCTTTTGCGGTGTCGGGATCGATCCAGCCGTCGCCCCATCCCGTGTAGATGTAGAGCACGTCCCCTGGCATCAGTCCCCGCTCCCCAAGCCCTTGCGCCTTCAGCATCGCTTCGATGTCGGCGGCGGTCACCACAGCGCCCGGCTGCATCGCCTGCCCCTTGCCGAGATGCGTCTTGGCATCAAGCAGCACGGCGGTCGTGACAATGGGCGGCACGTTCTCAATGCCGAGTTTTTGCAGCGGCACGTCAGGCGCGGGTTTCACCTGCTGTTGCGTATACCCGCCATAGTACGTTGCGCGGCTAGACGGAAATTCGCTCTTGCCGTCCCAGGGCTCCGGCAACACGGCGAAATGCCCCAGCGCATCCATCTGCGTGCCCTGCGCGCCCGGCTCGCCGCTTATCGTGTCCTCGCCGTTGAAGGCATGGCGCGTACCGGGAATGCCGACCGTCGGACGATATTTCTCGACCAATGGTGTGCCGAACGGCGATTGCGGCATGGTGTTCGAGCGGACATGCGAGATCTCGTAGGATTTCGCTTTCGGATTGGCCAGCAGCGGCGCACAGCGCTGCCATGTCGCGGTGCCGAGATTGTTGGCCATGCCGATCTGGTCGCCGGCCGGCCAGCGGCTTTGCGCCGACACGTCGGTCGATGCTGAAAAAGCGGTCGTGCTCACAACGAGCGTGATGACGATTGCGGTTCTGAACACCTTGCTTCCCCCTGCCTGATCAATTGCGACGCAACTGCGCGCTCAGCTTTTCGTAAGCCTGGCGCGCTCCCGGAAAACTTTTGCTCAAGGTCTCGAGATAACTCTCCGTGACGGGACGCAAGCCCTCACGCCATTGCGCCATGACTGCCTCGTCCGGAACGATCACCTCATGCCCCGGACCTGCCGCGCCGTCGCGCACCGGCTTGTCCCATTTATCCCAGAGCGGGCCGAATTTCGCAGACCAGACCTCGCCCGACATGGAATCGATTACCGCTTGTACGTCCTTTGGCAGCGAGTCGAATTTGGCGCGGTTCATCACGATGAAGAAGGCCGACGTGTAGAACTGCGTGTCGGTATGATGCTTCATGTAATCGTTGAAGCCCTGCAGCGGGTTGCCCCAGTTGGTGACGATGCCGTCGATCTTTCCCTCCTTCACCGCGGGCATCACGTCGTTGACCTGCAAAAGCACAGGCACGGCGCCGACATATTCCAGCGCCGTTGACACCGTCTTGTTCGGCGAGCGCAGACGCAAGCCCTTCAGATCCGACAGCTCCAGAACTTTCTTGTTGCTGGTGTGGATGAGCCCTGGGTTGTGCACGAACAGCGCAAGGACTTTGAAATCCTTGTATTCGTCGGCCAGCGTTCCGTCCTGATAGAGTGACCACAGCGCCTTCGATCCGCGCAAAGCATCCGGTACGAGGAAAGGCAGTTCGATCACCGAAGAGCCAGGAAACCGGTCCCCCTCGGCGCCGCGCAAGCCGAGCGCGATGTCGACCGTGCCGTTCTTCACCTGTGTCGCCTGTTCGGTGACCTTGCCTTGCGGATCTGTACCGTTGAAGATTTTCACCTTCACCCGTCCGCCCGTCTTGGCTTCGAGCTCCTTGGCGAATGGCTCGGCCACGTCGAGCTGAAAGAAGCTCGACGGCCCGAGGAAATGACTGAAGGTGAGCGTTGTTTCCTGCGCCTGACTGCGCGGCAGATCGAGCGCGATGGCAAGACACGATGCAAGTAAGATCAGAGCGAAACGAACCATCATGATCTCTCCCGCTCAGCACGCGGCTGCATTGATTTGCGAAGCTAATCATTCGTCGTAGCACTAAGCAATCGATGTCACGCAAGCCCTGCCCGCTGCCGGGACCGAGGAACCAGATGCCTCCCGGGCGGTTGCATATGCGAGATGCACGGAGCTTCGTCATGACCGACAAGGACAAGAGACCGACCCGCGAAGAGCTGCAGCCCGACCCGCAACTGAAACTGTCGAGCGGGCGCGCCAATTGGGTGCAGATGACGCTGGTCGCTGCAGCCTGCGCACTCATTCTGGGCCTGACGATCTATGGTCTGAACCAGCCGGAACGCGACGTCGCCTCCACCCCAGGCACGGAAACGACGGGCGCCGCGCCACAGCAGGAACAGACCGGCGGCAATACCGCCGGGGGCAAGAATGTCGACCAGACGCCACCGGCAGCGCAACAGCCGAACCAGCCCGCACAGCAGCCAGCACCGGAGCAGACAAAGCCGGCGACTCCGGACGATTCAAAACGCTAAGCGGATGTGGCGTGCTGGGGCTATTGCGCCGGTACGACCAACGGCTTGCCCTTCTCCACGACATAGACCGCGATCAGCTTCGCCGGCTTGTCGCCGACCGCGCCTTCGTTGTGGACCGCGCCATGCGGCACCTCCAGAGCTTCGCCAGCCCTGAAAGTCTTTTCCGGCTGCCCGTCGAGCGCCAATAAAAACTCGCCATCCACCACCTGCGCCTGCACGATGCCGGGACGCGAATGACGCCCCGCCTTGAAGCCAGGCGCAAGCTCGACCATCGCGGTGATGACTTCGTAATTCGAATTGGGCACATCGCTCTTGCCGATCGGCGTACGTTTGATTGGCGACGGCTGCACCGGCGGCTGTTGCGCATACGCACTGAAGGAAAGCGATCCGGCCAGCAAAGCGGCCCAAAGCATTTTCAACATCAAGCCCTCCCCAACATGTTTTCATATTTCAGTGTCGACAAACCACGCAGCATTTTGATGCATTTCTAGGCACTATCGCAAGCCACTCAAATGCCGGAACGTTGAGGCAGATCAAAACACAACGCAAGCAGCTCGCGCCAGAATGCCAGCGATCCAATTCGATCAATTGAAAGGTGCGACCATGACGCTGTCCAAAGACTTTGACCTCACCAATCCCACCGTTGTCGTCCGATTGATGTGCGGGCTGTTCTATCTTCCACATGCATTTTTCAAGATTAACGGCTTCGAGGGATCGGTCGCGGCTTTCGCCAAGATGGGATTTGAGCCGGCCGCCTTCTGGGTGCTGCTGGCGATCGCCACCGAACTTGTCTGCGCCGTCGGACTGACACTCAATCTCTACACCCGCTATGTCGGCCTTGCCTCTGCCGGCACGATGGCGCTCGCGGCTTATGGTACTTTCGCCACCAAAGGTGTGCACTGGATGTGGAATTTCGGCGGCGTCGAATACATCGTGTTCTGGGGCGTTGCGTCGCTGGCGCTCGCGGTGCACGCGTGGAAGGACATTCTCGCCAGGCGCATCCGCGTTTCCACGGCCCTGTTCGCGCCGGCCTGAAAAACAGCATCGTTCTCGGTCTTACGAAAACCTCCGGTGAAAAGCCGGAGGTTTTTTGTCTGCACACGCATCCGACCCGGCCCTGCGGATCGCGCGATCGTGATGTTTGGCCGCAGGTAGGGAACCCTCCACCGGCCTGCGCCTTTGATACGCTGACAAAAACATGGCCCGCGATGGTTGCGGACCAGAGCCGGGCGCAACTGGCGCCATCGGCGCGCGAGTGGCTCTGCTGCCGAACGCGCCCGCCCGGCAAGGAGGACGTCATGACTCACACTCTCGTTCCCAGCGATCTCGTGGAGGGCACCGCCGTCTATGGGCGCGACGGCGAGAAGCTCGGCACCATCGAGCGGCTGATGTTGGAAAAGACCACCGGCGCCGTTGCCTATGCTGTGGTGCGGCATAGCGGCTTTATGTTCAGCAATACGCATCACTATCCGGTGCTGTGGAACTCGCTGAAATACAACTCGCAACGCCGCGTCTATGAAGCCGACCTGACGCTGGCCGAAATGCAGGCCGGCGCGTCTGAACTCGATGGCGATGCGTTCGACTGGGGCAACCGCGCCCCGCCCTACGCGCCGCCGCTGTACTGGGGCACGTAAACGATACGGAAGGCGGCTCCGCGCCGCTTGATGTCGTAAAAAAACAACGCGCATGCGCGATCTCCCGCTCGCCCGACCACCGGCGGCGTTGTTAAACGTGCGAGGGCATGGAGCGCCGGAAGGCACCGTTCTCACAGACGCTTTCACAGACAGTCGACGAAAGCTAACGCCGCCCGCATGCTTCAGCATCGACGCCCATTGCGATCGGGCGTCCCGCCTTTCCAGCGTTCCACAGCGCCGATTTATCAGGTGCCGGGCCGCGCTTTACCCCGCACCTCGGCTTTGGGTCGAAGCACGTGTCAGCCAGCTCCTGGCAGGGGTCCCTAGTAACTCCGGCATAGCAGTTGCGCTTGCGCAAACTGCGTAAACTTGTTTGCGCGTACCCCGGCACCGTCCGAGTGCCCGGCTGACGAAGCCAGGCCCGCGGGCGCGGCACTCCCCCGTCCGGTTCCGTCGTGCAGAACGGCCCTCGCTTGGGGCGAGCGGCGTTAGGACTATATCCTTATAGGAATATTGTCAAAAGACAGTTCAGTTCAATGATGTCGAACCTGTAGGCCTTTATCGGGTGTCCGTTTTTCGGGACATAAAGCTCTTCGGCGGCGTCCACGTTCCGGGAATGAATGTATTGGCCCACCGGCACATCTCCTGAAGGATCGGCAGCAGCGCCATGCCTTTCTTCGACAGGAGATATTCAAATCGCGGCGGGTTCAATTGATAGGCGCGCTTCAGCAACAAGCCCGCTTTCTCCATGCGCTTGAGGCGCTCGGTCAGGATGTTCGTCGGGATTGTCTCGGGCGAAGCCAAGAACTCTCCAAAACGCGACTTCCCGGTCAGCATGTCCCGAACGATGACGAACGTCCATTTGTCGCCGGCCAAATCGAGTGTCGTGGCGATCGGGCACCCGGATCTTTGCGAATCGATTGTGTTCATCTGCGTAGCCTATCACTTGCAATTTGCAACTCACTATGAAAGCATGTCACTTGTCTTTTACAAGTTAGAGGGGGGATTGATGTCGGCGACATTTTCCGGCGGGTGCCTGTGCGGGCGCGTCCGCTACGAGGGCGATAGCGAGCCGGTCGCAAGCGGTCATTGCCATTGTCTGGATTGCCGGAAATCGAGCGGCACCGGACACTGCTCGCATATGGGGGTGCCGCAGGCAGGCTTTCGTGTTATCGGCGATCTGACTTTCTACGATGCTCCGGCGGACAGCGGGAATGTGGTCAGCCGTGGGTTCTGCCCGACATGTGGGACGCCGATCTATTCCACCAATTCCGGGATGCCCGGCCTCGCCTTCATCCGCGCATCGAGTCTCGACGATCCGGAAATTTTCCAGCCGCAACTGGTCGTCTATACCGACCGGGCCCCGTCCTGGGACCGACCGGACGCCAGTCTGCCGTCATTTCCCGAGATGCCTCCCCGCCCGCCGATATAGTCAGAAGGGCGCTTCGCTGATGGGTTTTGCTGACGCTCAACCCATCCTGCGCATTGCTGGCACGCCTCCCTACAGCAACTCCATCACCAACCCGGTCACAGCGCCGATGAACAGCAAAATGCACGCCGTTGCCTGGATCAGAAAGCCGGGCACCCGCTTGTCCACCGCCTGGCGATAGCCGCGAAAATACAGGATGCGGCCGAAGATCCACAAAAGACCGACGGCGGCCGAGGCGGCATCGCTGAAATAGATCGCGGACAGCCAGAGCAGCGGCAAAAAGATCGGCATCCATTCCAGCATGTTCATCTGCACACGATAGATGCGCTCGAAATCGGGATGGCCGGACATCGCCGGCAGCTTGACGCCAAACTTGATATGAGCCGCAGCGACGCGCGTCGCGATAAAGAAGTAGAACAGCACGGCGAGGATGGTGACGATCGCGGTGTAATGCGGCATGGTTGATCCCTATGCACGTTGGGTCGATTGAGCCAACGGCTCTACGCGAAGCGCGGCCCGATGATAAACGTTGCGAAGCCGCCGATCCGCATGCGCCTTCGTCAATCCTACACTTTTTTGCCGTCGCGCTTGCGCGGTTGATCCGGATCAACGCCGTTCCCGAAGATCGTGTCAGGCTGTCTGCCGATGTAATCGGGAGGATGATCCATGTCCGTTCGCGCACAATGGCCCATGATCGGCAAGCTCATCGACTGGCTGAAGCCCAATGATTATGAGCGCGACCTCGCCTTCCTCGAAAAGGCCCGCGGCGAGGAGATGGAGCGGTTGCGCGCGCATGTGCGCGGCCGGCCCGAGGATCTGCGCTGGCTGGTCGGCCGCGAACCCGGCTCGACCGAACTTCTTTGCCATATGCTGGACGTGACCGGCATCGACGAAGATAAAGTGCCGCCGAAGACCATGCGCGAACTTGAGCGCACCTGCGCCGGCTGCACTGCAAAACTTCATTGCGCCGACGAGATCGGTCACGGCCGTGCGGTGCAGAGCTTCAAGGATTACTGCCCGAATGCGACGACGCTGCAGAATTTGCAGCGGTGAAGCGTGCAGGGTGGGTTGGCGCCGAAGGCGCGTAACCCACCCTACAACTCATTTCACCCCGAGCAATTCGACATCGAAGATCAGCGTCGCATTTGGCGGGATGACGCCGCCGGCGCCCGACGCGCCATAGCCGAGCTGCGGCGGGATCACCAAGGTGCGCTTGCCGCCGACCTTCATCGTCGCAACGCCCTCGTCCCAGCCCTTGATCACACGGCCGGCGCCGACCGGAAACTCGAACGGCTGGCCGCGATCAACCGATGAATCGAATTTCTTGCCCTTGGCGCCGTTGTCATTGAGATAGCCGGTGTAATGCACGACCGCGGTCTGGCCCTGCTTCGGCGAAGCGCCAGTGCCGACCTTGGTGTCGGTCATCTGCAGGCCCGAGGATGTGGTGACGGGTTTCGATTGGGCGTTGGCGTCGTCGGAGGTCATAATTGCGATGCTCATCATTGCGAAGGCGGCGACCACAGCCTTCAGGTTCTGGCCTGGGAAAGTCAGGCCTGGGAAGGTTC
This sequence comes from Pseudorhodoplanes sinuspersici, assembly GCF_002119765.1. NCBI lineage: Bacteria > Pseudomonadati > Pseudomonadota > Alphaproteobacteria > Hyphomicrobiales > Pseudorhodoplanes > Pseudorhodoplanes sinuspersici. Next base: position 4,441,458 of record NZ_CP021112.1, on the reverse strand, counting down.
GCATTGGTCGTTTTCTCCCTGAATGCTTCCGGCCCCTTGTAGCCCGCAGGAAAGGGAGCGCAAGGGCCGGACTTAGCATACGCCCCGGTGGATGACGACGCTGCCGTAACATCACTGTCATACGATCGCGCCAGATTGCCGGCGTATCCGAGAACCATCGTGGCGGCGGGTCGATGCGTCGCCGCTCTGCGTCCTTCACCGGAATCCGGCATTTTATTGCACGTTGCTCACGAAAGGGGCCACCGTATGTTCAAGACCACCGACACATTGACAAGCAGCATGGCCGCGCTCGTCATGGTCAGCGCCTTTGCCCTGACCACTCCGATCGCGCAGGCCCAGACGGAGACCCCGGTCGACAACAGCGCCCTCGCCTCGCCGGCCTTCCGTGAGCACAAGCGTACGTTCGGTCTCGTCTATACGCTGCCCAAGGACGTCAACGATCGGCTGGCGGTCGCCACCGGCGGCCTGCTGCGCGAGAAACTGCTGAATGCCAAGCTCGAAGACGAGGCGCAGCGTTTCAACATTCCGCATGTCACCGTGCTGCACATCCACAATGCCGATCCCGAAACGCCGCAAAAGATGCTGAAGGCGCTGCCGAAGCTGCCGGGTGTGCTGAATGTCACGTTGAAGAACTTCTATACCACCGAAGCCGCCAAAGGCGCCGGCCATCCGTGGTGGCTCGATCTTGGCATCGTCAAATCCGGCGAGGGCTTTGACGCGATGATGGCCTTCAACACCGCCGCCACCGTGGCGCTGACGCCGTTGCGCGACGGCCCGCTGCCGCGGGTGACCGGCCCGGTTTATGCCGTGATGAGCGAGGCCGGAAAGGAGCTGGTGCGGACGGTCGGCGTCAGCGGCCTGAATGTCGTCAAGGACGGCAAGACCCTGGCCGCGCATAATCCGCACAACACGCTGGTCTATTCGATGGCGAAATTCACACCCGAGATCAAGGCCACCTTCGATCAGACCGCGAAGGAATTCAACCAGATCCTGCCGGACGGCATTCCCGCCACGTTCAAGACCGTCTCCATCGTCGAGCTCGGATTTGCCGGCAATGTGCTGCGCGAGATCTATCGCATCAGCCTCGAGGATGGATCGGTGACGGACATCGCCACCGGCAAGATGGCGGCGATTAACTGACCCATCAGGGCTCACGTCGCTCAACATCCTGCGCTTGCCTCTTTTGCGCGTGCTTGTGCGTCGCATGCCGGGAACACCCGGCATGCGTCTTGGCACGCACCGGAAACACCCGGTGCGTGTGATGTGCGAGGGAGTGGAGCGCCGGAAGGCGCTGTTCCTTTTCACTACGCCGCGACGCATCCTCCACCGCTTGCGCGGCGTCCAATGCGCCTTGGCGTCGGCGTCCCTTGCGATCGGGACACCCCGCCTTCCAGCGCTCCACCGCGACGTTTAACCAGTGCCGGGCCGCGCTTCGCGCGGACCTCGTATCGAAACGAGGCCCGTGTCAGCCAGCTCCTGGCAGGGACTCTTAGTGGTCCCGGGCGGAGCCCCGGCACCGCCCGAGTGTGAGGTGACGAGCCTCACCCGCGGGCGCCGCACTCACCCCCATCCAGCAACGTCCTGCAGAACGTCCCTCGCTTGGGGCGAGCGGATATAGGATTATTTGCTTATAGGAATATTGTCAAGAGCGTTTGACAAAAAGATCGCGCCGCCCCATCTTGATATCAGACTGATATCATCCGCAGGAGGCGGAGATGGTGGACATTCTGGTCCGCAACGTCGATCAGGCGACCGCCGACCGCCTGAAGCAAAAGGCGAAGGCCGAGGGCAAGTCGGTGAGCGAGATTGCCCGCGAGGCGCTGACTGCAGCCGCGAAGCCCAGCAAGGAAGAAGCCTGGGCTGAGGCCGATCGCTTGCGTCAAAAGATCGGGAAGGTCACAGGCGACTCCACGGCCGATATCAGGGAGTGGCGCGACAATGACGAACGGTATCGATGACGCTGATTGTCGATGCCAGCGTGGCAGTAAAATGGGTTTTGCCTGAAGCCGATTCAAACAAGGCCGCACTGCTTCGCACCAGCGACACCGACATCATCGCGCCTTCGCTTGTGATCGCCGAGATTGGCAATGCCATCTGGAAAAGCGCGATGCGGGGCGACATGAACGCGGCCGACGCACAGCACGCGCTCAAAATCGTCGTTGCGCACTATCATCGGCTTTTACCCGTCGAGGATTTGATGACGCCCGCGCTGGCCTTTGCGACGGACCTGCGGCATCCGATCTACGATTGCTTCTATCTGGCGCTGGCCGAGCGCGAAGCCGCAACGCTCATTACCGCTGACGAGCGACTGCTCGCAGCGACGAAGAAAACGAAGATCAAGGCTAAGGGGCTGTAGCGGCTTTGACGGAAACGTACCCTGCATGGGAGCGCAACGGAAATGCGGGATTGTTATGCCCCGGATTTCGCTTCGCTGCATCCGGGCTACACTGGTCACGTTTTCAACGCTGCAAAAATCAGCTGCGTGCCCATAGACCAAGTTTCCGCACCCAGAGCCGCGAAAATCGCATCTCCTTCTCGATCGGCGCGCCCTTTAAACGACTCAAGGCGACGTTCACGCTCCTGCGCGCGCCGCTTCGGTGAGCGAGCCAAATCGGGCGAAGTTTGTGCGGCCTGTTCGATATGTCCGTCCACAAGCCTAACCCTTCTAAATTCCCCTAAACCCAAGTATACTCGCTGAAGTAGCAAGTCCGCCCTCTCCCTTTGCTGAAGCAGATCGGCTCGTATCTTCTCTGCCAATTCCTCTGGATCGACTTCCTCAACCTCATCGCCGTCCGAATATACGTGGACTGAGGAACGATCGTAGACCACAAGATGTGATCCATCGGGCTCGCCCTGCCTAATTAGCTTTTGTTCAATTTCTGAAGGCCTCATCAGCAAAGATCGATCAAGAACCTTCCCCTTTTGGAAATGGCTGGCATATGCGTCCCAATCTGTGAAACGCGGTGCGGCGTAATATACCTCCGCACCGGCCTTTTCAGCCTTCAACAATACGTCGTACTGTCCGTCCGGCTCAGCGGTATCTACCCGAAAGCGCCAAAATGGTCTTTGAAGAGTTGGTGCCGCTTTGCCGCTTTTGCTCTTGAAGCGCTTCACCACCTCTCCAAGCTTAAATTGCAACAGCAGCGGTTTGCCAGGCCTATCGAATGCCACGTCAAATCCAAGTTTTGCCTCGTGCAACAGGCTGGGTAGAAACGGTGTCGCCTCAATCCCGACTGCGGCCAAATAACGCTCAATCTCACGCGTTACTCCGTATCCGTAAGAAAACTCCGACAATCGATGATGCAAATCGATGGGCACAAGAGCACCTTCCCCTCACAACGGCAAAATTCACGCGCTTCTTCGGCGGCATCTCGACCTGCTTGGTCCGCTGCATGGCCAGAGCACGGACGATGCGCTTCCTCGTCGAGTGCAGACAAAATCAGGCTCGTTGAGCAGGCCGTATCGGCGACGAAGGTGAAAATCTCTTATCGCTTGATCTTGCTGTCTTCGACATACAATCGATCGTAAAGCTTACTCAATGGAGGCGCGATCAGAACCCCCAACAATACCGCAATGGGATAAAGCCAAAACTCTCGCGTTGGCCCGGTCGGAGCAATCATATGAAATACCCCCAATACCCCTGCTCCGGATAAGATCGTTATCGACGCAACAAGCCCTGTTGCCGTAAATGGCTGATCCTCGTTCACGTACCAGCCGACAAGAAGTCCAACTAAAAATCCAAGACTAACTACGCCTGCTACGACAAGCCAATCCATGTCTCCCCCCGCGGATCACATCCGCAATCTTGCTACAACGGCAAGTTATCGTGCTTCTTCGGCGGCATCTCGACCTTCTTCGTCCGCAACATCGCCAGCGCTCTCGCGATGCGCTTGCGTGTCGAGTGGGGCATGATCACGTCGTCGATATAGCCGCGCTCGGCGGCGACGAAGGGTGACAGGAAACGCTCTTCATATTCCTTGGTGCGCGCGGCGATGGTGTCGGCATCGCCGCCGCGGAAGATGATCTCCACCGCGCCCTTTGCGCCCATCACCGCGATCTGCGCGGTCGGCCAGGCATAGTTGAGATCGCCGCCGACATGCTTAGACGCCATCACGTCATAGGCGCCGCCGAAGGCTTTTCGCGTGATGACGGTGACCAGCGGCACCGTCGCCTGCGAATAGGCGAAGAGCAGCTTGGCGCCATGCTTGATCAGCCCGCCATATTCCTGCGCCGTGCCCGGCAGGAAACCCGGCACATCGACGAAGGTGACGATCGGGATGTTGAAGGCATCGCAGAAGCGCACGAAGCGCGCGGCCTTGCGCGAGGCATCTGAGTCGAGCACGCCGGCCAGCACCATCGGCTGGTTGGCGACAAAGCCGACGCTGCGGCCGGCCACGCGGCCGAAGCCGGTGACGATGTTCTTGGCGAAGCTCGGCGAGATTTCGAAAAAGTCGCCCTCGTCCACGACCTTCAGGATCAGCTCCTTCATGTCGTAGGGCTTGTTCGGATTGTCGGGGATCAGCGTATCGAGTGAATTGTCAATGCGGTCGGGATCGTCGAGCGTCGGCCATTGCGGCACGCCGGCATCGAAACTCGCGGGGAGAAAGTCGATCAGCCGGCGCATCTGAAGAAGGCACTCGACATCGTTCTCGAACGCACCGTCGGCCACCGAACTTTTGGTCGTATGCACCGAGGCGCCGCCGAGTTCTTCCGCTGTCACCACTTCATTGGTGACGGTCTTCACCACGTCGGGGCCGGTGACGAACATGTAGCTCGTGTCGCGCACCATGAAGATGAAATCGGTCATCGCCGGCGAATAGACATCGCCGCCCGCGCACGGTCCCATGATGACGCTGATCTGCGGGATGACGCCGGACGAGATCACGTTGCGCTTGAACACTTCGCCATAGCCGCCGAGAGCTGCGACGCCTTCCTGGATGCGCGCGCCGCCGGCATCGAACAGGCCGATGATCGGCGCCCGCGCCTTCAGCGCCATATCCTGCACCTTGATGATTTTCTGGGCGTGCGCTTCGGAGAGCGAACCGCCGAACACGGTGAAGTCCTTGGAGAACAGGAAGACGGTGCGGCCATTGACCGTGCCCCAGCCGGTAACGACGCCGTCGCCGGGGATCTTCTGCTTCTCCATGCCGAATTCGTTCGAGCGGTGTTCGACGAACATGTCGAATTCCTCGAACGAGCCCTTGTCGAGGAGGAGTTCGATGCGCTCTCTGGCCGTGAGTTTGCCGCGCTTGTGCTGCGCTTCGATGCGGGCCTTGCCGCCGCCGAGCTTGGCGTTGTCCCGGCGGAGATCGAGTTTTTCGATGATGTCTTTCATGCCCTTGCCGCCCTTTGCCCTGCGCGCTCGAATTCGGCTTCCTTTGGCCATAGCACGAGGCAGGATTCGGCGTCACGAGCGGCGCTCTTGTTCACCTCTCCCATTGGGTGTCATTCCGGGGCGCTTGCGCGGCAAGCGAGCCCGGAATCCAGGAGTGTCTGACTGGATTCCGGGTTCGCGGGCTGAAGGCCCGCGCCCCGGAATGACGGCAAAGAGTGTTTGCAGATCAGACGAACCGGTCGATCAGGATCATCAGCCGGCGGCGCAGCACCGCTTCGCTCGGCAGATCCTTGGTCAGCCCTTTGGTGGCCAGCACGAACACCTCGGCGAGGTCATGCGAGCCGAGCACGGCCTGCGCATATTCGATCCGCCGCAACTCATGCTTCTTTTCAAGTTCAGGCACGTGGCGCGAACAGGCATCGAACAGCTCCGACACCATCGGGATCTGGATCAGCTCCGCCCAGGCATCGAGCAGCAGCACCTCCCACATCCGCAGCAGCGTCTCGCGCTTGTCACTGCCCCGCTTTGCCAGCACCGCCTCCACCTGCGGGTAAAGAGCGTTGAGCTTGAAGTCGTAGAGGGCGGCGAGGATGGCCTCCTTGTTCTTGAACTTCCGGTAGATCAGCGGCCGCGAGATACCAGCGCGCTGGGCGATGTCATCCAGCGAGGTCTTGGCAAAGCCGTATTGCAGAAAACAGGCGTGGGCGCCGGCCATGATGGCGTCGCGGCGCTCGTCTTCACGATCCCGTGATGTAGCGACAGTTATGTCTGACATGGTTGACAATGTAACATTTTTCGCTATTCTGTCAATCTGTAACGCGATCCGATGGGCCGGGGGGCCGATCAGGAGCCACCATGAATACCAAGTCTTCCACGATTCCCTCCAAGGTGGCAGTCGTTACCGGTGCGGCTTCCAGCACCGGCAAAGAGACTGTGCGTCGCTTCCTGGCTGACGGCTATGTCGTGCATGCCGCCGCGCGGCGGCTGGACGAGATGGCCGATCTCGAGCGTGACGGCGCGATTTTGCATTACCTGGATACAACAGACTGCGCGAGCATCCGTGCCTGCGCGGCCGCGGTCTTTGCCTATGGCGAACTGACCGGTGGCGCGCGCGTCGATGTGGTGACGAACGAGGCCGGCCAGGTGCTCTACCGGGCCGGCGATGCCACGCGCCAAAACCCTGAAAATTCACTCTTTGGCCTCACCGGGATGAAGGACCGGCTGAAGAGCCTGCTCGTACGGCTGCCGTCACCAGAGCCCACGCCGGCAGTTGTCAAGGCGGCCTGTCTGTAGCCCAGGCCGTTGTCGCCGGGGCTCGTTCGACGCCCCACCGAGCCCCGGCGACGAATTTCTTAAGAGAGCGATCAGGACGCCGGCGAAGGCTTGCGATTCAGCGTTCGCAACGCGAAGGCAATCACGATCAGCAGGATGCCGCCCGCCAGCACGCTGAAGGCATTGGCGCCGAGATGCTCGAACCACTGCGTATAGAAGTGGATGCCGCCGAATACCGCGGCGAGATTGACCACCCAGCGCCGTCCCGACTTGACGCCCCAGACGCCGGCGGCGATCAGCGCCACCGCCCAGCCGATCGAGAAGACATAAGGCGGGATAACCGCGCCATGGGCGGTGAAATCCGGGCCGCCCTTCGGATCGTTATAGACGATGTAACGGTAGAGCCGCAGACGGTCGCCCCAGAGCGAGCCGATCCAGAAACCGAAATTCACCAGCACCAATGACATGCGCGCTGCCGCGAGGCTGATGCGCTCGTAATCGGCCCTCACCTGCTGCGAGATCAGATACAGCGCGAACGCGAGACCTGAAAACAGCACCACCGTGACGAGCGGCTCCTGGATCGACAGCGAATACATCGCGTGGATATAGCCGGTCCGCGCACCGAGACAGCCGGCGAGCGACACCACCGCCAAGGCCGCCATCAGACTGGATCGCGCCAGCACCGCCGTCACCGCCAGCACGGCGGTGACGAAAGCCGCAGCGCGCAGCGAACCATCTTCAAGGATCAGTAAACCCGCACCGCCGGTCAGCGCGCCGATCAGGATCAGCGTCTGCGAGAGCAGGCTTACCATCTCGCCGCGGGCCAGCAGAAGAAGAAGGCCTAGACCGAACACGCAGCCGCCGATGATCGCCGCCGATTGCGCGGTGAAATCGAACGCCGTCAGCATCACCGCGACGGCGCCGGCACTTGCGGCGATGACGCCGAAGCCGGTCAGGATATTGAGGCCGAGATTGCCGGTTTCGGTCGCGGCCAGCGCCTTCAGGCGCTCAGCGTCGGCGGCTGTGATCTTGCCCTGTTCGAGCAACTTCGACAGATCGAGTGTGATTTTCATGAGGACAATGTCGCCCGGAATCGAAAAAGGGTTCAACGCCGCGATGTGAAGGCTTTGATCTGGCGGATACGTTCATCATCAGCGCGGCCGACGCAAGCGATATCGGATCCGCATTGTCCGCGCAGTGACTTCGGAGAGAAGAGAAAGAGAGAGACTTGGCTGGAGACTTGGCTAAAGACTTGGCGGGACGGTCAGCTCGCAGCCCCTTAACGGTCGCACCGTACTGAATTACAGTGGATCGGATCATCAGCGGGGCTTGGAAGAATGCAGATTGGCTTCGTTCTCTTTCCGAAGTTGACGCAACTCGATCTGACAGGTCCGGCGGAGGTGTTCTACCGGGTGCCGGGGGCCAGCGTTCATCTGCTCTGGAAGACGATTGAGCCCGTCTCGTCCGATCGTGGCATGTCGATCCTTCCCACGATGAGATTTGCTGATTGCACCGCTCTCGATCTCATTTGTGTTCCGGGAGGACCGGGCCAGATCGACCTGATGGACGACAAAGAGACTTTGAATTTTTTATCCCGCATCGCGCCGAGCTGCCAATTGGTAACATCCGTTTGCACCGGCTCACTGGTCCTCGCCGCAGCGGGTCTGTTGAACGGATACCGGGCGACCTGCCATTGGTCTTCGATTGATCAGCTTCGTTTGCTGGGTGCCATCCCAACCGCTGAGCGTGTCGTCAAAGACCGAAATCGTGTGACCGGCGCAGGTGTCACCTCTGGAATCGATTTCGCGCTGACCGTTGTTGCCGATCTCTTCGGAGAGCAAACCGCCCAAGAGATACAGTTACAGATGGAATACGATCCTGAGCCGCCGTTTCGAGCCGGATCACCCCGCTCAGCCCCGGAAGCCGTGGTCGAGGCGATGCGCGAGAAGATCGCCCCCTTCATCGCCAGACGGAGAGCGGCGACCGAACGAGCCGCTTTCAACCTGCGCAGTAAAGTCTAACGATTCCCCATGCGGCCGGACGTGCGCAGAATGTAGCTCAGCACCTCCGCGACGGCGCGGTACAGGCTCTCCGGAATGTTCTGATCCAGCGGGATTTTCGACAACGCCTCGGCCAAAACCGGATTGTCCGACAACGGCACGCCATTGGCCTTCGCCGCTTCGACGATGCGCTCCGCCAGTTCGCCACGCCCGATGGCGGTGACGCGCGGCGCGGTCGGCGCATCGTATTTCAGCGCGACCGCAACCTTTTGCCCGCTCATGACGCGCGATCCACGAACAGTCCGGCCGGCGCCGATGAGATTTGCGGTTTGCCGGTGCGGCATTGCAAATCGCCGACATCGAGCGCAGCTTCGGCGAGCGATGCTTCAAGCATCGGCAAATCATCGCGCAGGGCCTTCGCGCTGTCCTTGCGTTCGGCCATCAGCGCGACATGCGTGAGACCGCCAATCTGCGACACGCTGGCCCGCACCGGCCCCAGCGGCTCGAGATCGATCGCCAGATTGATGCGCCAGGTCTTCTCGCGGCTGGCTTCGCCATCCTGCCGTTCTTCGTCATGTTCGATCTGAAGCTGGATGATCGCGGTGCCGAGCGGTGTCGCCAGCGGAATATCCATCGTCAGCTTGGGCGAAGCGTCGGTTTGCTGCGGGGCGACGGCATCCGGCAGCGACGCAATCTGCAGCAATGTCTGACGCGCCAGCGCGCCGTCGGTTTCGGCAAGAAGCTGAAAACCGGCGGCACGAGCATCGAGCATCGCAAGCGGTGACACGGCAGGCTGTTGCGCGACCGGTGCTGCGCCACGAAACGGCGGCGGCAATTGCGGATCGGCACGCGTCTCCGGCACCGATACACCGAGCCAGCTTTGCAATGTCTGCCGGAGCGACAGCAAAGCGGTTTTCATGTCACCCGCGGGCGCAAGGCCGGCAGCGAGCATCGCTTCGGTGAACAAGCCCGATTTCAGCACGGCGGTCTTCAGCGCATCGGCATGGCCAGCGTCCATGCGCAATGACAGGACGGACTGTGCCGCCGCCCGCACGGCTTGCGGCAGATCCGTGCGTGTGATCGCCGCGTCCAGATCCCCATAAAGCTGTGCCAGTCCGCTTTGCTGCGAGACCAGCCGGGCCGCCGCATCCTTGATCACCGTGTTCGCTGCAAGCGCCGCGTTGTCCGGCATCGATGGTGCGATGCTCGCAGCGCGGGGCAGCACAGCCTTACCGGCATGCATGGTCGACAGATCAACCGCGGAAGGGCTGAAAACAATGTTTTGAGGCAAGCCCGCACTAATCCTCGTCATGCAAGCATGCTAATGTTCAAGGGTGAAACGGGCGTTAACGGGCTGTTTACCGTGCGCCGTCTGTTGTCCCGGAACAAAAGCCTCATTTCATCGATCTAGACTATTCAAACCCTCCCCCTCCCTTGTCACTGGACCTATCGCCATGAGCGCTGAAAAAACCAAAGCCCGCCTCGCCACCCCGACCGACCTCGGCGCCAATGCCACCAAGGATATTTCCGGCGCGCTGAATGCGCTGCTTGCCGATACCTTTGCGCTGTACCTGAAGACCAAGAATTTTCACTGGCATGTCTCAGGCCCGAATTTCCGCGACTATCATCTGATGTTCGACGAGCAAGGCGATCAGATCTTCGCGATGACCGACGTCATCGCCGAACGTGTCCGCAAGATCGGCGGTACGACGCTGCGCTCGATCGGCGACATTTCGCGCCAGCAGCGGCTCGCCGACAACGACGCTCCCTATGTCGACACGCAGGACATGCTGGCCGAACTGCGCGAGGACAACCAGCGCTTCATCGCGTCGATGCGGCAGGTCCACGACGTATGCGACGAACACGGCGATGTCGCGACCGCGAGCCTGCTCGAAAACTTCATCGATGAAGCCGAAAAGCGGGTGTGGTTCCTGTATGAGAGCGGCCGTGCGGCGACCGCGACGGGGCAGTAATCCCAATTTTGTCATTCCGGGTCACGTGCGCCAGCACGTGATTCTGGTATGATGGCATTCCTTCAGATCGCCCCGATCTCGCCGAGGATCGATTTCGTGATCTCCATGCGGCGCGCGAGATCGGCCGGGCTGCGGATATCGATGTTCATCGCAAAGACCGACGAATCCTCGCCACGGTCGACATAACCGGCCAGCCAGCCGAGCGTCGCCTTCTCGCCCGGCGTCCCATCGATACCGAGCGCACCGGTTTTTGAGCGGAGGTGTCCGCCGGAAACCGCTTCGGATGGAATGATCTCGCGGGCGATATCGAGACTGCGCTTTGACACCGGCAAATCGCCGCGGCGCAGCTTGTCGAAAAACGCGATCTGCTCCAGCGCCGAAATGCGCAATGGCCCATCCAGCCAGAAGCGGTCGATCACAGGCCCGATCTCGCGATTGCCGTACTGAAACGCATCGAGATATTTCTGCATGCGTTCGGTGCCGATGCGGCGCGCAATCTGCTGATAGACCGGCACCGCCGACACGGCCATGGCGCTGCGCAAGGTGTGATCCTTGTTCCAGGCCTCGATCGACCGCACCTGCCCGTCCCAATGGATGATTTCCTTATCGGCATCGGCCACGACGCCGGTCTCCAGCGCGATCAGCGCATGCGGCACCTTGAAGGTCGAAGCCGGGATGAAGGGCTGCCGCATGCGTCCTTCATCTGTCGACAGCAGCTTGTTGTCACGCACGCGCAGCACGGCAAACACGCCCTCGGTGCCGGCTTCGCTGAATCTGGCGGCCATGTCCGCTTTCAGTTCGAAATTCGGAGAAGCGCCGGCAACGAAGGGGCAGACAGCGGCACCGGCCAAAGTCGTGACGAAGGTACGACGATCGATCTTGCTCATGCGCCGCAGAAAGCCAAAGGTTATGGCGCAATCGTGGCCAGTGACTGGTTTATCCAATTGTCTTATCCGGAGAGAGGCTACGGGCTTATCGAATGAATTTCAGAATCGCGGCGGCGGCTTTCATCTCGGCCAGCCGATGCTCGCGGCGCTGCATCGCCAGCGTGTCGCGGCCCCATTGTTCCATCTGCCAGTCCTCGTCGACATGAGCAGCCTTCCAGGCCTCGTCCAGCGAGATCGCATCATGGGCGAGCGCAAGCGCCAGCAAGGCCGAACCGGTCAGTGTCATCGCCGAATGGGCCGCGCCGAGCCGCCAGAGATTAGTCGGGATCGCCTTGCCGGCCGCGGCCACCGCTTCCGGCGGCTGTGCGGCAAAGACAACCCCTTCGACCATGATGAAATGAGCGTCGAGCGCATTCGCCGCCCAGGCCACCACCGGATCCCAGGCCGCGGCCTGCCGTTCGATCAATCGCTCCGGGCCGTCGGCGCGATAGAATAAAAGATCGGAGCCGAGATATTTGACGATCTCATCATGCACCAGCTCGGGCGATGCGGCGACGCCATCGATGATCGAGTTTGCAAGACGTGTCAGCGGCATATGAGCCGGATCAATCATATCGGTCTGGGCCTGCCATTCGTCGGCGATGGCCTGCGACAACGCCCGCGACGGGGTTGCCAGCGCATGGCGCGCAGGCGTGCGCACCGGCTTGCCGTCGAGTGTCACCTCAAACAGATCACCGTTCTGGGTGACGCCGGCCGTATCGTAAAAGCGCTTGCGCAAGGTCGGGCGAACATGGCGCCGTGCCGCCTCCATCGGATCGAGCGGATCATTCTTGAAAATGTCTTCGAAAATATCGCGCATGAGTTATCTCGACCGCGCTCGGCCTCAGGCCGCCTGCGGCGCAAAGAGTAAACCGTCGATGGAAGCGGCCAGTTCCATGTGATCGCTGACGACATGGTCAGCGCCGCTGGCTTTCAGCACCGCCTCGGTGTGATAACCCCAGGTCACGCCGATGGACGTCACACCGGCGGCGCGGGCCATCTCGATATCGTAGGAGGTATCGCCGACCATGAGCGTGTCGCCGGGCTCCGCGCCCGCCTCGCGCATCGCCTCCAGGATCATGCCGGGATGCGGCTTGGACGGTGCATCGTCCGCTGTCTTGATGGTGGCGAAATGCGACAGCAGGCCGTGATGGGTCAGAATGGCACGGACCCCGCGTTGCGATTTGCCGGTGGCAACACCGAGCAGGCAATCGCCGCGGCTGGCCAAAGTCAGGATCGTTTCGCGGACACCGGTATAAAGCGGCTCCTGATGATCGACCGAATGACGAAGATCGAAAAAGGCCTGCTTGTAGTGTTCGATCATGCCATCGAACGGGAAATCGTCGTGTCCGCGCCCCAGCACTTCGAATGCTTCGCGCAGCGACAGCCCGACGATCGACAACACAGTCTCACGGGGCGGGCAGACAATGGCATGGGCGTCATAAGCGCGCTGCATCGCCGCGCAGATCATGTGCTGGCTGTCCACCAGCGTGCCGTCGCAATCGAAGATGACAAGTTTCATTCCGTTAAACATCTCGCCTGACACTCACCGCGCTGTGATGATTGGTGCGCGAGAGCAAAGAAAAGTGAATGGAACAGCCAAACTGAAAAAGCCGGGTTAACCCGCGTCGGCAACAGCCCTGCCCCGCAAAAGACCGCCCCGCAAGGCTGATTTTTTTCACAGATCTGAAACAACACGCGCTGAGGTGGTGCCTACGCGCTGTTGCATCGCAATATCGGTCAATCGCGTGTTCCGCAAGGCGGGTCATTCGCATGCGCGCGACAAACTTAACTCGATAGTGACTTCCGCTATGCGTCTTTTGGCGACTAGAATTCAAGAACTAGACTAATTAGGTTTAGGAAGTGGATTCGGCGGCACAAGCCGGACCATCGGGGGAAAACCGTCGTTTGCGCGCCACGCGTGCTGCATAGGCGCGTCCGAGGACCGAATGAAGCTGACCGATATTTCGGCGCCGGACTATTTTCATAAAGTCGTCGACTGCCAATGGGCCTGTCCGGCGCATACGCCCGTTCCCGAATACATCCGGCTGATCGCACAGGGGCGCTATTCCGACGCCTACATGGTCAACTGGCAATCCAACGTGTTTCCGGGAATTCTCGGACGCACCTGCGACCGCCCTTGTGAACCGGCCTGCCGGCGCGGCCGTGTCGAAGAGGAACCGGTGGCGATCTGCCGCTTGAAGCGCGTCGCCGCCGACTACAAGAATGACGTGTCGGCGCGGATGCCGCGCAAGGCGCAGCGCAAAAACGGCAAGCGCGTCGCGCTGGTCGGCGGCGGACCCGCTTCGCTCACCGTTGCCCGCGATCTCGCGCCCCTTGGCTATGAATGCATCGTGTTTGACGGCGATCCGCGCGCCGGCGGCATGATGCGCACGCAGATCCCGAAATTCCGCCTGCCCGATTCCGTCATCGATGAAGAAACCGGCTACATCCTCGATCTCGGCGTCGAATTTCGCGGCGGCCAGCGTATCGATAGCCTGAAATCGTTGCTGGCTGAAAATTACGATGCGGTGTTCGTCGGCTCCGGTGCGCCGCGCGGCCGCGATCTCGACATCCCCGGCCGCAAGGAAGCGGCCAGGAACATCCATATCGGCATCGACTGGCTGTCCTCGATCGCGTTCGGCCATATCGACAAGATCGGCAAGCGCGTGATCGTGCTTGGTGGCGGCAATACCGCGATGGATTGCTGCCGTTCCGCCCGACGGCTCGGCGGCGAGGATGTGCAGGTCGTCGTGCGTTCCGGTTTCGATGAGATGAAGGCGTCTCCCTGGGAAAAGGAAGACGCGATGCACGAGGATATCCCGATCCACAATTATCTCGTGCCCAAAGCCTTCACGCACGAGAATGGCAGATTGACCGGCATCACCTTCGAGAAGGTGAAAGCCGAATACGACGCCAAGGGCCGGCGCAATCTCGTGCCTTCGGGCGAACCCGATCAGCATTTCCCCTGCGATGACGTGCTCGTCGCGGTCGGCCAGGAGAATGCCTATCCCTGGATCGAACGCGATATCGGCATTGAGTTCGATAAATGGAACATGCCGGTCGTCGATCCGAAAACCTTCGTGTCGACAAACCCGAAAGTGTTCTTCGGCGGCGATGCCGCTTTCGGACCCAAGAACATCATCTGGGCGGTGGCGCACGGACATGACGCCGCTCTGTCGATCCACAAATTGCTCTCCGGCGAAGAGATCACCGAGCGGCCATTGCCGCATGTGGAGATCGAAAGCCAGAAGATGGGCATCCACGAATGGTCGTATGACAACGACATCACGCTGGATCAGCGTTTCCGCGTCCCCTTAAGGGAAAAGACGGTGGCGTTGCGCGACATCAAGGCCGAGGTCGAACTGGGCTTCGACGTTAAGCTCGCGCTTGGCGAAGCGCATCGCTGCCTGAATTGCGACGTGCAGACGGTGTTCACCGGGCAACTCTGCATCGAATGCGATGCCTGCGTCGATATCTGCCCGATGGATTGCATCACCTTCACACAGAATGGCGAGGAAGCGGACCTGCGCCAGCGCCTCAGCGCGCCGGCCAACAATCTGACGCAAGATCTCTATGTCGCGGACAATCTGAAGACCGGCCGTGTCATGGTGAAAGACGAGGACGTCTGTCTGCATTGCGGCCTGTGCGCCGAACGATGCCCGACCGGCGCCTGGGACATGCAAAAATATCTTATCGAAATGGCATATGCGGGTGAGACGAAATGCCAGGCGGCACGATCAGCAGCGTAAACGACTTCGTCATCCGCTTCGCCAATGTGAACGGGTCAGGTTCGGCGAGTGCCAACGAGATGTTCGCCCGCGCGGTGATGCGGATGGGCGTACCGGTTTCTCCCCGCAACATCTTTCCCTCCAACATTCAGGGATTGCCGACCTGGTATGAAGTGCGGGTCACGGAAGCGGGCCATCTTGGCGCGCGCGGCGGCGTCGACTTCATGGTAGCGATGAACCCGCAGACCTTCGACAAGGACATCGCCGGGATCGAACCGGGCGGCTATCTGCTTTACGACTCGACCAAGCCCCTGCCCCAATCGAAATTCCGCGACGACATCAATGTCATCGGCGTGCCGCTGACCGCGATCTGCAACAAGGAATATACCGACCCGCGCCAGCGTCAGCTGTTCAAGAACATCATCTATCTCGGCGTCCTGTCGGCATTGCTCGATATGGATGCGAAAGTGATCGAGACGCTGATCGGCGAGCAGTACAAGGGCAAGGACAAGCTGATCGGCCCGAACGTGCATGCGCTGCATCTCGGCCGCGACTGGGCTCTGGAAAATCTGAAATGCCCGATCGGCTTGCGGGTGCGCGCATCGGACAAGGTCGGCGACCGCATCTTCATCGAGGGCAATTCCGCGGCGGCGCTCGGCGCCGTCTATGGCGGCGCCACCGTCTGCGCCTGGTATCCGATCACACCGTCCTCGTCACTCGCTGACGCCTTCACCCGCTATTGCGCCAAGCTGCGCGTCGACAAGGACACCGGCGAAGCCAAATACGCCATCATCCAGGCCGAGGACGAACTCGCCTCCATCGGCATGGTGATCGGCGCATCGTGGAATGGCGCCCGCGCCTTCACCGCCACGTCCGGTCCCGGCATTTCGCTGATGCAGGAATTCTGCGGCCTGGCCTATTTCGCTGAAGTGCCGGCCGTCATCTTCGACGTGCAGCGCGGCGGGCCATCGACCGGCATGCCGACTCGCACGCAGCAATCCGATCTCTTGATCTGCGCCTATGCCTCGCATGGTGACACCAAGCACATCTTGCTGTTTCCGGAAGACCCGCACGAGGCGTTCGAATTCGGCGCCCTCTCGTTCGATCTCGCCGACCGGTTGCAAACGCCGATCTTCGTCATGCTCGACCTCGATATCGGCATGAACCACCGGCTGTGCGCGCCGCTGACATGGGACGACACGCGCCAATATGACCGCGGCAAGGTGATGACCTACGAGGAGCTGGAGGCCGGCACCGATTTCGGCCGCTATCTCGACGTCCATGGTGACGGCATTCCCTATCGCACCTATCCAGGCACGCATCCGACCCGCGGCTCCTTCTTCACCCGCGGTTCGACCCGCGACCGCTATGCCCGCTACACCGAAGAAGGCGGACCTTATGTCGACAACGTCATGCGGCTTCTCCGCAAATTCGAGAGCGCCAAAGACATCGTGCCGCGTCCCCTGATCGCCAATGCGGAACAGCAAACGAAATACGGCGTGATCTATTATGGCTCGACATCACCGGCGATGGATGAGGCGATCGAACTGATCGAGGCCAAAGGCCACCGGCTCGACCGCATGCGCATTCGCTCCTTCCCGTTCCATTCCAGCGTCAACAGCTTCGTCGCCGATCACGACTTCGTCTATGTGGTGGAGCAGAACCGCGACGGACAACTTCGCTCGCTGATCGTCAACGAATGCGGCATCGATCCGGTGCGGCTGGTGCCGATCCTGCATTTCGACGGCACGCCGATCACCGCGCGCTTTATCGCCAAGGCGATCGGCGATCATCTCGACCAGTTGAAGGTCAAGCGAAAGCAGGCGGCGTCATGAAAATGTTCTGCCGCAGCCGTCACTCTTCACCTCCCCCTGGAGGGGGGAGGTCGGCGCACATAGTGCGCCGGGATGGGGTGACACGGTCATTCCATCACCCCACCCCGGCGTGCTTCGCACGCCGACCCTCCCCCTCCAGGGGAGGGTAAAGGACGCGTCATGACCTACATCGCCAAACCGAAATTCCACCACCCGGCGCTGCCGAAGAACGACCTCGGTTACACGCACCGGGACTATGAAGGCACGATCTCGACGCTGTGCGCCGGCTGCGGTCATGACTCGATCACCGCCTCGATCATCGAGGCGTGTTTCGAACTCTCGATCGAGCCGCACCGGGTGGCGAAGATTTCCGGCATCGGCTGCTCATCGAAGACGCCGACTTACTTCCTCGGCAATTCGCACGGCTTCAATTCCGTGCATGGCCGCATGCCGTCGGTGCTGACGGGCGCCAATCTCGCCAATCGCGACCTGATCTATCTGGGCGTTTCCGGCGATGGCGACTCGGCCTCGATCGGCTTTGGCCAGTTCGCGCATGTGATGCGGCGCGGCGTCAACATGACCTATATCGTCGAGAATAACGGCGTGTACGGCCTGACCAAGGGACAGTTCTCGGCGACCGCCGATCGCGGTTCTAAGTCAAAGCGCGGCGTGATCAATACCGACAATTCCATCGACCTCGCCGCCATGGCGCTGCAGCTTGGCGCCACCTTCGTCGCCCGCTCTTTCTCCGGCGACAAGAAACAGCTCGTGCCGATCATCAAGGCCGCCATCGAACATCAGGGCGCGGCCTTCCTCGACGTGATCTCGCCGTGCGTCGCCTTCAACAATCATGCCGGCTCGACCAAAAGCTTCGATTATGTGCGCGAGCATAACGAAGCGGTGAACCGGCTCGACGTGATTTCGGCCCGCGCACCGATTGCGGTGGATTATCCCGAAGGCACGGTGCAGATCGTCGAGCAGCACGACGGCTCGAAACTGGCGTTGCGCAAGCTCGGTGCCGACTACGAAATCCATGACCGCTATGCGGCGATGAATTTCCTGCAGAAGCATGCGTCGGAAGGACAGATCGTCACCGGCGTGCTCTACATCGCCGACGAGCCGCAGGATCTGCACACGTCATTGAAGACCGTGCAGATGCCGCTGAATGCGCTCGGCGAGAAAGAGCTGTGTCCCGGTTCGGCGGCGCTCGACCGGATCAACGCCGGCCTGCGATAGCGTCCCGCATTTTGGGAGCGGACTGGCTGGCCGACTGTGCCGATGTCAGGTCGAGCCGCAGCGTCAGGCAGAAGGCCGAACCGCCGCTGCGCAGGAACGAGGTCAGCGGCGTCGTCACCACGCGATAGCCACGCTCCGCAAGCTGCGCGCTCAGATAATCGCTGCAGGCCGACATCACCAGCGTGTCACCGATTGAGACCGCATTGGCGCAAAGCTGCACGGCGTCATCCTCGGCGATGCCGATGCGCTGCGAGGCCGGCACATGCGCAGCGATCGCTGCCCTGCCTTCCGCTGAAAAGGCCTGCGGAACATACATGATCTCGCCACGCGGCAAGGCGCTCAGCGCCGTATCCATGTGATAGAAGCGCGGATCGACCAGTTCGAGCGGCACGACATCGAGGCCGAACACATCCTTGACGGTGTTTGCCGCGGCGGCGTCGGAACGCGGGCCATAGCCAAGCCAGAACAGATTGCGGGCGCGGTCGAACACGCAATCGCCTGCCCCTTCCAGCGTCACATCATCGGGAAGCGTCACGATCTCGTCGATGATCCCACGCGCGCGCAGGCTCTGGAAGGCCGCGGCAAGATGGTTTTCTTCCGCGCGCCGTTGCGGATGACGAAAGCGCGCCAGCAGCGCCTTGCGGTCCATCACCACCGCCGCATTGGCGGTGAAGACGAGATCGGGCACACCGGCCACAGGCGGCACCAGCTCGATCCGCGCACCGAGATCGCGCAGCGTCTTGCGCAGCGCCATCCACTGGCTGTGCGAGGCCGCGGCCAGCTTGCGCACATCGCGTTCCCATTCAGACGGGTCCATCCACGGATTGATGGCATAGACGACTCCGAAATGTTCGGGCCGGCACATCAGGATGCGTGGGTTCGACTGGACTTTCATAGCTTCCCCTCGATGGATCGATTGGTTACGCGGCGACCGGCTGCCCCGATGGCACCGCTTCGTTCAGCGCCTCGGCAAAGATATCAAGCGCGATATCGAGATCGTATTTGCGGATCACGAGCGGTGGCGCGAGGCGGACGACGGTGCCGTGGGTGTCCTTTGACAGCACGCCTTTATCCAGCATCCGCAAACAGACATCGCGGGCGCTGGCTTGCCTGGGATCGATCTCCACGCCCGCCCAAAGTCCGCGTCCCCGCACCGCCCTCAAAGCCGGATTGCGGATCGCGCGCAGACGATCGAACATGTGTTCGCCCAGCATGCGGCTTCGCTCGACGAGGCCTTCCTCCTCGATCACGCGCAACGCCTCGAAGCCGACCGCCGCCGCCAGAGGGTTACCGCCAAAGGTCGAACCATGCGACCCCGGCGTGAACACAGCCATCACCTCCCGGCGCGCGACGAAGGCCGAGACCGGCAGCATGCCGCCGCCCAGCGCCTTGCCGAGCACAATGCCATCGGGCATCACGCCTTCGTGCTGGAAGGCGAACCAGTCGCCCGCACGGCCAAGACCGGATTGCACTTCATCGAGGATCAGCAGCACGCGGTGTTCGTCGCAGAGTTGGCGCAGACCGGCGAGATAGCCTTGCGGCGGCACGATGATTCCGCCCTCGCCCTGAATGGGCTCGATCAGAATGGCCGCCGTCCGCGGCGTAATCGCCCTTTTCATCGCCAACAGATCGCCGAACGGCACCGAGACGAAACCGGGCGCGAAGGGTCCGAAGCCATCGCGATAATCGGGCTCCGACGAGAACCCGACAATCGTCGTGGTGCGGCCGTGGAAGTTGCCGTCCGCAACGATGATTTCGGCCTTGTTATGCGGAATGCCCTTGACGTAATAGCCCCAGCGGCGCGCGGCCTTGATCGCGGTTTCGACCGCCTCGGCGCCGGTGTTCATCGGCAAGGCTTCGTCGAGGCCGGTGCGTTTGCACAAAGCCGCAAGGAACGGTCCAAGCTTGTCATTGAAATAAGCGCGTGATGGCACCGCCAATTGGGACGCCTGCGCTTCCAGCGCCGCCAGAATCCGCGGATGGCCATGACCATGGCTCGCTGCGGAATAAGCGCTCATCATGTCGATGTAACGGCGGTCGGCATCGTCCCACAGGAACGCGCCCTTCCCGCGTGTCAGCACCACCGGAAGCGGATCGTAGTTATGCGCGGAATAACGCTGCTCCAAAGCAAGCGGCGTTTCCGACCGGATCTCAAAGCGTTTCCCTGGGCGTGTCATTGGGCGCACCTCCATCAATAAAGAATAGGTGCGTGCAGATGCTTATGTTGCTGAATGCAGACACGCTGGCGACAAAAACGGCTGCAAGGCGCGCTGGCGGCGACAGAACTTGCTGTCGCGGTGCATTAACCGTATGGCGGGCTCAACAATGACATTGGATAACCGCCAAAGCGCCGCACCGGACGCAGCGCGATGTGGCTGACGATGCGGGACACGCCCAGCGTCTTGTCATCGATTAGATCGGCCGTCAGCGTTTCGTAGCGTCCGAGATCGGCACAGACGAAACGCGCGACATAGTCGACATTGCCGCTGACCTCCCAGCACTCCACGACCTCTTCGATCGCCACAAGGCGCTTTTCCAGACGATCCTGATGGCCCTGCTTTTCGAGAGCGATCTCCGCGAAGATCGTGACCGGCTTCGACAAACGCTCCAGCGCCAGCACCGCCCGATAGCCGGCAATGATGCCGGCGGCTTCCAGGCGGCGCACCCGCTCAAGGCATGGCCGCGCGGTGAGGCCGACGATCCCCGCCAGTTTCTGGATGGTCAGCCGCCCGTCCTGCTGAAGCGCAGCGAGAATCTTGATGTCGATGCGATCGAGCGCGGGCGGACGTTTGACGGCCATATCGACCCCGATTCGGATGCGAGGCCGGCATTGTAGTCCGTTATCGTCTCGAAGGCGTCCTTGTTAAGGCGTCATCGTTTCCAAGGCCTCTCCGCAACCGCGCGTTTTACCGCTTCCATAAACCCCTCCGGCGGCGCCATCTGGATGGTCATCGGCCTGCCGGTCTCCAAGACGCTCTTGAGATTGGACAGGATCGCCGGCCAGCCGGACCGGCCGCCAGCCATGATCGCCTCGGGCACGTCCCAGCTATGCGACTCGGTCATCGTCAGTTTGACCGCGTCGCCCGCCGGCTCGATGTCATAGGCCACGATGCATTCCGGCAACTCGCCGAAGCCTTCCATGCCTTCCACGATCCAGGTGCAGACGAAACGGCGCGGCGGCGACCAATCCAGCACTTTACCGCTGATGTGAACGCGGCCATCCGGATAGCGGTAGTGGAACGCACCGCCCGGCTTCGGTTCGACGTCGATAGCGAAACCGAAGAAATATTGCCGGCTGAATTCCGGATCGGTCAGAGCCTGCCACACCCTCTCCGGTGTCGAGGCAATATAGGTGACGTAGACGGTCTTCGGCTTGAACTGGCTGATGTCGGTCATGCCCTCACCCTTTCACAGCGACATACCGCGCAATATCGAATGCTCGATCTTTCATTGCGCGCATGCCGCCTCGAGCTTCTTGATGTCGTCTTCGCTGAAGGTCGGCTCCAGTGACTTGCCGGTCTCCAGCATGCTCTTGAGGCTCGAGAGAACGAGCGGCCATCCGCCGCTGATGCTTTCGAACACCTTGCTGTCTTCGTCGAAATCATCGTGCGTGACGGTGAGCTTCACCTGGCCCTTCAACTGTTCGAGTTCGAACAGCACGCGCGATGGCCGCTCATGCCGATGGCTTTCGTATTCGGGATGCCATGTGTAGGAGAGCCGATGCGGCGGTTCGCACAACAGGACGACGCCCGAGTCCATGGTGACGCCGTCCTTTTTCAGCGCGAAGGCCGAACCTTTCTTCCAGTTCGAATCGACGTGAAAGCCGAACCAGAATTGTTTCGAAATGGATGCGTCCGTCAGCGCCTCGAAGACCTTTTCGGCCGTCGAGGCGATGTAGGTGACATAGACGAATTTCGGCTTGTCAGCAGTCATGTCCCACTCCCTGCGTACAACGATTTCGGTCCATGATGTTCAGCTTTTGCCGGACCAGCGCTTCTGCGTCATCGGCATAGCCTTGCCGGTTTCGAGCAAGGTCTTCAGGCTGGAGAGAATGGCCGGCCAGCCGCCCGACACGCGACGCAGCATCTCGTTATCGAGATCCTCATGCGTCACGGTCAAACGCACCTCGCCCATATACGGCTCGATGTCGAAAGTGACGCGCGATTGTTTCGCCGGATCGTCACCTTTTTCAGGCGATGCCCAGCTCAAAACCAGACGGTGCGGCGGATTGCTTTCAAGCACCGTCCCGACAACGCGGACATTATTCGCATCGTCGTAATCTTCGTGACGCCACGCCGAGCCCGTCTTCCAGTCCGATACATTGCGATGCCGGCCCCAATAATCCTTGGTCATCTCCGGATCGAGCAGCGCATTCCACAATGTCTCCGGCGTCGTCTGGATGTAGGTCACATAAACGAAACTCGGCTTACCCATTACGCTTCTCCAAACTGGCCTTCAGGTCGCTCAGCGCCTGCAGGCGATGACTTTCGTATTTGCCGATCCAGCGTTCCGCGATCGCATGGATCGGCACTGGGTTGAGATAGTGCAGCTTCTCGCGCCCGCGCTTCACCGTGACGACGAGATTGGCCTCCTCCAGAATGGCCAGATGCTTGCTCACCGCCTGCCGCGTCATGTCCTGACGTTCGCAGAGTTCGCCGAGCGTCAGACCGTTGCGTGCGCGCAAGCGGTCCAGCAGCCCTCTCCGGCTTTCGTCAGCCAGTGCCTTGAACACCGGGTCGAGATTCTTCATGGCCACAATATGCAACTATTTGGTTGCATGTCAAGGCAACGCCAAAATGCGCGGATTGGTTCGCTGCTAATCACCTGGTTTTGCGAGAGGAATGTCTGCGATTGGCGTTCACGACATGCAGGCGATTGACGGTGAGATCGTCGATCTCCAGCGACCGGACGCGCGCCTTGCCGACGATCAAACGGCCGATGGCAAACGCGCCGATGGCCGCAGCGCCGAGCGCCAGCGCGCCGACAGCCAAGGCGCCCGCGGCGGCCGTGCGCGCAGTCAAAGACGGCGAGAGCGCCGCTTGCGGCAGAGTCCGTTGTGAAAGCTGACGCGCCATCGCTGTCCAACCGGAGAGACGGTAAAAAGTTCCGCCGCGGACAGCTCCAGCCGTTGCCTCAGCGATTGACGCAGCTGCGCGTGAAGGTGCCGAGCTGCCCTGGCCGTACTCCCGCGGCGCTGCCGGCATGCACACAGCTCGCCGCGCGACCCTGGAAACTCTGGCCGGCCGGGCGCGGCGGCGTAACGGCAATCGCTCCGCCGGTTCCTCTCACGCCAGGCACCGGCGCAGCTCGCGACGCCGGATAAGCCTGTGTGGGAGCCGTGCCGATGGTTGGTGCCGTACCGAGCGGCGTCAGCGGCGACTGGTAGGTAGGGATCGTCGAGAACGTGGACGAACCGCGCACGCGGCGGGTTGTCTTCCTGGCCTCTTGCACAGGACGCGATTGCGGTTCCGCTTCCGGCGGCGTCACTTGCTGCACAGGCGGGCGAGCGCGCCGTGCGCCGGGCTCCGGCTTCATGATCGAATAAGGATACTCATCCAGGCCGGTGCGATCTTGCGCCTGCGCTGCAGAACCAGCAACACAGAAGCAAATCGCAAGCAAAACAGGAGCTTTGAGGTGTTTTCGCACGTCGATCATCCAGAGCCTCAGATTGTGCTTCAGCAGCAATGCTTGAAGCACGGTTCCATATAGGAACGCGCGAAGGCTGTTTCAGGTCCCTGATTGCGATCAACTATCCTTCCGGCGCGTCTTCAATCGGATCGTACCGGCTGGCATCCAGCCCGAGCAGATTCCAGGTCTGCTGCATATGCGGTGGCAATGGCGCCGTGGCATCGATCACGCCACCGCGTGGATGCGGCACCGCGATCCGCCGCGCCAGAAGATGCAGGCGGTTCTGGATACCGCCCGGCAATTCCCAATTTTCGATGTTGAAGTATTTCGGATCGCCGACGATCGGATGGCCGATATGCGCGAGCTGCACGCGCAATTGATGCGTGCGTCCGGTGACCGGCTTCAGCGACAGCCAGGCCAGCCGCGCCGCCGCCGTTTCCACCACCGCATAGTAGGTGATGGCGTGGCTTGCACCCTCTTCGCCATGCTGGGCAACGCGCATGACGGAATCGTCCTCGCGTTCTTCCTTCGCCAGATAAGTGGAGATGCGGCCCTGTTTCGGCTTCGGGACGCCGGGCACCAGCGCCCAGTAGATCTTGCGCGCCGAGCGCGAGCGGAAGGTCTTGGCCAACGCCGCGGCGGCAAACCGCGATTTCGCGATCAGCAGACACCCGGCCGTATCCTTGTCGAGCCGATGCACGAGGCGCGGACGCTGTCCGTCCTTGGTGCGGATAACGCCAAGCATGCCATCGATATGGCGTGTAGTGCCGGAACCGCCCTGCACCGCGAGCCCGGCCGGCTTGTTCAGCACCATCACGTCGTCGTCTTCAAACAGGGTGATGGATTTCAGGAATTGGCGTGTCTCTTCGTCCTTGCCGCCTTCGGGACGCGGCTTTTCCGGATCGAGCCGCAACGGCGGAATGCGCACCGATTGCCCAGCTTCAAGACGATCCTTCGGCTCGACGCGCTTGCCATCGACGCGCAGCTGGCCTTTGCGAATGATGCGCTGGATATGACTGAAGGACAGGCCGGCAAAGCGCGCTTCGAGAAAACGGTCGACGCGCATGCCGTTCTCGTCGGGCGTCACTTCGACGGTTTGTACGGCCGCGCTGAGTTGTACAGCCGGTGTTTCGGCCGCGATCTCCGGCTGATCGATGTTGCGTTCAGGTTGCCGGCGTTCTGGCGATCTGCGCTCGAAGGGTTTGCGATGTTCCGGCCGACGATCCGCCATCTGTTTGCGGTCGGTGAATTTGCGTTCGGTGCGCTGGCGATCTGTTGACTTGCGGTCGCGATCCGTAGGCTTGCGGCCATCGGACTTGCGATCATCAGGCTTGCGCCCGCGCGATAGGCGCTCGGATCCATGCTCGAAGGATTTTTCTTCGCCATATTTGCGCGCCGGACGCTTGTGCCCGGACGGCTTCCGTTCAGACGACTGATACTCTGAAGACCTGTCGTCTGCAGGCCTGCGCTCCGGTCGGCGTTCCGAAAACTTGCGATCGGAAAACTTACGCTCCCGAAATGTCGCCTCGCTTCGTTCGGAGAATGTCCGGCCGGAAGGTTTACGGTCGGAAAGTTTACGGTCGTCTTGGCGGCCGCGCTCTTCGGTCCGCACGTCACGCGGTTCCGACCGCCCTTTGAGCGGGCGCGATGGCTTATGCGGCCGTCCCCCTTCCGGGCGGCGATGCTGTTTCGAGGGCGGGCGGTTCCGGCGCGATGTCATGGCGGCGCCTTAGCACAAAATGGCTTGCCGAAAGCGAAACTTCGATGCCTATGAAGCGCTCTTCGCCTGCTGCGGCGGTTCCGGCGCCCTGCGCTGTCGCCTGCGGCTCATAAAAACAAGCCCAAGGTCACGTCCCATGTCCCCAGACATCGCCGCACAGATCGCCGCCATCGGCCGCGTCATCGATCCCGCCAAGACCGGCGCGATCTATGCCGCCATGCACGACAAGGAGCCCTATCCGGGTGTGACCGTCGTCCGCAACATCCAATACGGACCGGCAGAGCGCAACATCCTCGATGTCTTCACCGCGCAAGGTGCGACCGGCACCCGGCCGGTGCTGGTTTTCGTTCATGGCGGCGGCTTTACCGGCGGCAACAAGCATACGCCCGGCACGCCCTATTACGACAATGTCCCGCTCTGGGCCGCACGCAACGGCTTGGTCGGCGTCAACATCACCTATCGGCTGGCGCCCGAAGGCCCGTGGCCGGCGGGCGCGCAAGATGTTGGCGCCGCCGTGCGTTGGGTGATCGACAATATTGCGACCTTTGGCGGCGATCCGTCGAAAATCATCCTGTTCGGACATTCGGCCGGAGCTACCCATGCCGGCACCTACGCGGCCATGCCGCAGTTCCACGGTCCGAGGGGCATCAGCCTCACCGGGCTGATCCTGACCTCCGGCATCTACGACATGACGACCTTCCCGCTGACCGACAATTACCGCTCCTATATCGGCGACGATGCTTCGCTCTATGCCGAGCGCTCGCCGATCAACGGCCTCGACAAACTGGGCATTCCTTCCATGCTCGTTTATGCCGAACGCGATCCGGGACCTTTCGTCTCGCAATTCGAAAAGCTGGCTGCCGCAATGGCGAATGCGCCGGGCGGCAAGCCACGCACGCTGCTCCTCGATCAGCACAGCCACCTGTCGCTCGGCTATTCGATTGGTACGGACGATACGGCGCTAACGGGGCCGATCCTCGAATTCATCAAGAGCTTGAAATAGCGACGCGCTCACGATCGAGCGGTTCTGCCATCCGGTACAAGGCGGCATCGTCGAAGACCGTGCGGTTTCGTCCCGTCGCCTTGGCTTGATACAGCTGCGTGTCAGCACGCTCGAGCAGTTCGAAAAGGTCATCGCCTGGCCTCACCTCGGCAATACCGAAACTCGACGTCACGCGTTTGCCGGCGGGAAGACATGCAAATTCGACCTCCGACCAATCAACGCGCAGGCGCTCCGCAAGCCGATACGCGTCATCCCGGGTTGAGCCCGGCAGCAGAATGGCAAACTCCTCGCCGCCAATCCGTCCCGCAAGGTCGGATGCACGAATGGCCACCCTGAGGAAATCACCAAAAACCCTTAAAACCTCGTCGCCGGCCGCATGTCCGTAACGATCGTTAATCTCTTTGAAGCGATCGAGATCGCAGGCCACCAGGCTACAGGGTGTATATTCCGCCTTAGCCATCAGAGATGAAGCACGGTTTTCGAAAGCGCGACGGTTGAGCACACCGGTCAACCCATCGACCTCGCCCTCCCGGCGCAAGTCGTCGATCACGTCGGACAGCGCCGCCGCAAGCACAGTCAGCGCAAGGCCTGCGCCCAGCACCGCCAGTGACAAATGCAGCGCATGCCAGAACAGCGATGCACCAAACGCTTTGACGCCGACTGGCGCGCTGAAGCCGATTGTCAGCACCGTACGGACGAAAAAGTGAACGCTGAAGGCAAGCAGCACCCAAAACAGCACGCGATCGACACGCCTGCCGCGCATCAGATGCGTCAAGAACAGAGCGGCGACGAGGAAGATGAGCCCGTATCCGAAGTTCTGGATATAGACGCGCACGAGCACGTTCGGCGCGATATAGGCAAAATACCACAGGCCACCCATGATGGCCGTGAGGAAGACGAGATCAAGCGGAAGACCGAACCGCTTGCCGGACCTGCGGACAATCGCCTCCGCCGTAAGCAGCACCGCTAGTGTGTAGAAAAGGCCGGACAGCAACGCATTCGGACCGACGCCGGGGGGCCAGGAAAACACCTGGACGATCACGCCCAAGGCGAACAGGACCGGGGCGGC
This sequence comes from Pseudorhodoplanes sinuspersici, assembly GCF_002119765.1. Lineage (NCBI taxonomy): Bacteria > Pseudomonadati > Pseudomonadota > Alphaproteobacteria > Hyphomicrobiales > Pseudorhodoplanes > Pseudorhodoplanes sinuspersici. The sequence continues at coordinate 4,413,751 of NZ_CP021112.1, read as the reverse complement.
CGCAAGGAGAAGCAGGTAGTGACGCTTCTTTTCGATGATCCAGGCCCACAGGAAGGCAAGCCCGAAGACGCTGAGGATCCCCGGCCCGATCAGGGCCATCGTGGTTCTCGAAATGGATTCGTCCAATTTCTGCGTTACCCCCCAAGTCCAGCCGATCTTCACCGGGCGTCGTCAGCGCCGGGCTGCCGCCCGCCGCAGTCCAACCGGTAAAGACACGTCGTCTAGCCTGCGCCGATCCTCCGATGTGTCACTGTTTCGTGAGCCGCCTTGCCGAAGCGATGGACGCAAGGCCCGCTCTTCCGGAAAGCGCTGGCACGCTACGACGAATTGCGCTCTTTGCGCAGCTTGGCCCAGTAATCCAGCCGCTTGCGGATCTCGCGTTCGAAGCCGCGCTCGGGCGGATCGTAGAATGTCTGGCGCGGCAAGGCGTCGGGGAAATAATTCTGGCCAGAAAACGCTTCCTGCGTGTCGTGGTCATAGGCATAGCCGCGGCCATAGCCCTCATCCTTCATCAAGCGCGTCGGCGCATTGAGGATGTGCTTGGGCGGCAGCAGCGAGCCGTGCTCCTTGGCGGTGCGCATCGCCGCGCCATAGGCCGTATAGCCGGCATTCGATTTGGGCGCGGTGGCGACATAGATCACCGCCTGTGCGATGGCGAGCTCGCCTTCGGGAGAGCCGAGGAAATCGTAAGCATCCTTGGCGGCATTGCAGATCACCAGCGCCTGCGGATCGGCGAGCCCGATATCCTCCACCGCCATCCGCACGACGCGCCGCGCGATATAGAGCGGGTCTTCGCCGGCATCGAACATGCGCGCGAGATAATAGAGCGCCGCATCGGGATCGGATCCGCGCACGGATTTATGCAGGGCCGAAATCAGATTGTAATGCCCGTCCTGGCCCTTGTCGTAGATCGGCGCTCTGCGCTGCACGATATTCTGCAGCCCGGCTTCATCGAAGATTTCACCGGCGCGCGCGGCGCGCCACACTTCTTCGACCAGCGTCAGAGAGGCTCTGCCATCACCATCGGCCATGCGGATCAGCGAGGCCCGCGCATCCGCATCGAGCGGCAACGGCTTGCCCTCGATCTCTTCGGCGCGCGCCAGCAGCTTTTCGATCGCCGCTTCGTCCAGCGAACGAAACACCAGCACGCGCGCACGCGAGAGCAGCGGCGCATTCAGTTCAAACGATGGGTTTTCCGTGGTGGCTCCGACAAGCACGATGGTGCCGTCTTCCATCACCGGCAGGAATGAATCCTGCTGCGCGCGATTGAACCGGTGAATCTCGTCGACAAACAGCAGCGTGCCTTGCCCGCTCTCGCGCCGCGCGCGCGCCTGCTCGAACACTTTCTTCAGATCGGCAACGCCAGTGAAGATCGCGGAAATCTGCTCGAAATGCAGGTCGGTTTCCTGCGCCAGCAATCGCGCCACCGTGGTCTTGCCGGTGCCGGGCGGCCCCCAGAACACCAGTGAGCCGAGCGAGCGCGTCTCCAGCATCCGCGTCAGCGTGCCGTCGTGCCCAAGCAGGTGGTCCTGCCCCACGACCTCCAACAGTTTCTGCGGACGCAACCGATCGGCCAGCGGGCGCGGCGCATTCTTGTCCAGCCCTGCCGCGGTGAACAGGTTGGGGCCGCTTTGCTTGGCGCGCGGCGTCATGAGCGGTCTCGTGTCCCGGGCGCACAGCAACGTGAAACGCTGCCGTGCAGAACCGGGACCCAGATATTGCAAAACTGAAGGATGGGTCCCGGCTTAGCAGTGCACCGCCATAGCGCGTCGAAGACGCGCGTAAACGCGCTTGCGGCGCTGCACTGCATCCGGGACACCCCAGTGGTGCAACCGGTACTCATCCCCCGAACTGCGCCGTCACCTGACGGCCGTTGCGCAGGATGGTGATCTGCCACAGGCGATTGGTATCACGCGTGACCCTTTCGAGTTGTTTGCTCGTTTCTACCTTTTGTTCGTTGATCGCCAGCACAACGTCGCCACGCTGAAAGCCGAGACGCTGTGCCGGCGAGCCGCCGGCGATCTCGAGCACCACAACGCCTTCGGTCGACGGATCGAGCCGCAACTCGTCCGCTAATGCCGGCGACAGATTGCCGACCTTGGCCCCCGTCAAGGGCGAGCGCGCCTTGATGACGATCTCCTCCCGCGGCCGCTCCGGTGCCGTCACCAAGGCAACGGCGAGCGTCGTTTCATTGGCGCCGCGCAATACGCCGACCTGCGCGTTGCCACCCAGCGGCCGCAGTCCGAAGCGATAATCGAACCCGTTCTGGTCCTCCACCGATTGGCCATCGATCGACACGATCACGTCACCGGATTTCAGCCCGGCCTTCGCCGCCGGCGAGTTGGACGAGACGCTTGCGACCAGTGCGCCGGAGGCGCGCTTGAGGCCCAGCCCCTCGGCGATTTCCGGTGTCACGTTCTGCAGTTTCGCGCCGAGCCACGGCCGCTTCACCGCATTGCCGCCGCCTTTCGCGGACGCTGCGACCACCTGCACCATGTTGGCCGGAATGGCGAAGCCGATGCCTTGTGAGCCGCCCGAGCGCGAAAAGATCGCTGTATTGATGCCGACCAGCTTGCCCGACAGATCGACCAGCGCGCCGCCGGAATTGCCGGGATTGATCGCCGCATCGGTCTGGATGAAAAACTGGTAATCGGTGATGCCGACCTGCGTGCGCGCCAGCGCCGAGACGATGCCATGGGTCACGGTCTGGCCGACACCGAACGGATTGCCGATCGCCAGCACCACGTCGCCGACCTGCAACTCGTCCGAATTGCCGAACTCGACGGCAGGAAAACGCTCCTTGCCCGCGTCCTTGATCCGCAGCACGGCAAGGTCGGTGCGGGAATCCTTCAAAACGATCTCGGCCTCGAATTCGCGCTTGTCGGCGAGCGAGACCTTCACTTCGGTCGCGCCTTCGACCACGTGATTGTTGGTGATCATCAGACCGCTCGGATCGACGATCACACCGGAACCGAGCGAGCGTTGCATCTGCTCGCGCGGGATGTTGCCCGGCGCGCCGAAGAAGCGGCGGAACAATGGATCGTCGAACAGCGGATTGCGAACTTCGACCGCACGCGCAGCATAGACGTTGACGACCGAAGGCGTTGCCCGTTTCACCACCGGGGCGAACGACAGTTTCAGTTCCGCGCCGCTGCGCGGCACCACGCGATCCTGAACGCGATCTTGGGCGTGGGCGGCAGGAGCCAGTGTCAGCGCGGTCAGAGCCAAAATGCCGAGAACGGTCCGGAGGGAGCGACGATCTGTCATAGGAAATCCCGTAGCGAATCTGCGGTCAGATATAGGCCGGAGCTTGCGTCAATAGAAGGGCCGGCGCGTACACATGATGTTCATCGGCTGGAGCGAATAATTCAACGAGAGCAACTGCTTGTACCGGGCAGTGAAAGTCGCCGATAATCCGGTTCAACGGCAGGATTCAGTGTCGAGGAGACCTTCGTGAGCGAAATTCCGGGCAGAACCGCGGCCGCGGCGGTGATCATCTATGTCGTCGCCTTCGTGGTGGGGGCCATCGTCATGAGCTTCGAAATGCTCGGCTCGCGCTACCTCAACCCCTATTTCGGAAGCGGCATCTATACTTGGGCCTCGCTGATCTCGACCGTGCTGCTGTCACTGACCGTCGGCTATTTCATCGGCGGCTGGCTGGCAGACCGCACGCCCTCCCCGCGCGTCCTCGGCATTACCGTCCTGATCGGCTCCCTCTACATCCTCGTGCTGCCGGCCTTCTCCCAGCCGATGCTGGAAGTCGTGCTGAATGCGATCGATGATATCAAGATCGGCAGCCTCGTCTCCGCGATCACCATCCTGTTCTTCCCGGTGACATTCCTTGGCATGTATTCGCCATTCGCAATCCGGCTGCTCCTGAAATCGCCGGCGTCGAGCGGCATGGTGTCGGGCACGGTCTATGGCGTCTCCACCGCAGGCTCGATTATCGGCACGCTGGGCACCACCTTCTACCTCATTCCGACCATGGGCTCGCGTGCGATCACGCTCTCGCTCGGAACGGCCGGGATCGTTGCCGCATTATTGCTGATCATGCTCCCCGCGCTCACCCGGCAGAACCGCAACGCCGTCGCATTATCGCTGCTGGCCCTCCTTGCCGCGTTCGCTGGCAACGAGGCGCAAGCCGATACGCTGGTCAACGAAAAGCTGCGCAGCGAACTTCTGAAAAAGCCGGACGGTCAGCTCACGCGGATCGAGACCGAATACAACGACATCTTTATTCATAAGCGCCGCAACGAAATCACCATGTCGTTTCAGCTCAAGGGCTGGAACTACACCGAGTCGGTGACCAACCTGCGCGATCCCGATGACCTTCCTGTCGCCTATACCCAATTCATGACGGTCCCGGTGATCTATCCGGCCGAGCCGAAAAGCATCCTGATGATCGGCCTCGGCGGCGGCTCGATCTCGACCTATCTCGGCCGCGCGATGCCGAGCGTACAGATCGACACAGTCGAGATCGATCCCGGCGTCATCACCGCTGCGCGCAACTATTTCGGCATCACGGATTCCGACCGCGTCAAATATTTCGACGCCGACGGCCGCGTCTATCTCAATCGCAACAAGAAGACATACGACCTGATCCTGGTCGATGCGTTCCACGGCGGTTTCGTGCCGTTCCATCTTTTGACGAAGGAGTTCTACCAGCTTCTCAAGAATCGGCTGAATCCCGGCGGCGCAGCGGCGTTTAACGTGCATGACGGCACGAAGCTTTATGCCTCGACGGTGTTGACACTCGGCGACGTCTTCAAGCGGGTCGATCTCTATCCGTCCGGCGAAGGCGAAGTGATTACGGTGGTCACCGACGCCGAGATTTCGCCGGAGACTCTTTCACAGCGCGCCGAGGCGATGCAGGAACAATACAAGTTCCGCTATTCGCTGCCGAAGATGATCGGCAAGCGCATTGCCGATGTGAAATCGCAAACCAAGCGCGGCGAAATCATCACCGACGACTTCGCCCCCGTCGATCTCTATGGCGCGATCGGCGGGCCAGAGAAGAAGAAATAAAATAGACGCTCCATTTGCTTCCGCTGTCTGTGTGCGCTGAATTGTCGCGCTCGCACGAACAAGCAGTCGATATCACTGCCGTGAGCACTTCGCCTGTTGCCACACCTTGAAGAAACAAGCCTCGCGAATGAATTTCGACACGCCCTAGCGCGCGTCTTCGGCCCCAAGTGTCTGAGCTACCTGTCAATGTACACAGGGTATCGGCAGGGAATACGTGTGGCAGGTTGGCCGTAAACAGGAGGCGCGTCCCGCATAAATCGTGCTGGACAAAGTCCCCTGCTTGCTTCCCCAAATAGACATCCAACGCCACGACGAGGCTGATCATTCATGCAGACCCGTGATTATCGCGACATCATTGGCGGTGCCGCTTTGATCGCGCTGGGCGTATTTTGTGCTGTTCATGCAGCGCAGAATTTACCGCTCGGCACTGTCACTCATATGGGCCCAGGCATGTTTCCGATGGCACTCGGCTACATCCTTGCCGGCCTCGGCGTGCTCGTCGCCGTCCCTGCATTGTTCAGGCCAGGTCGTCTGCCTCAGCCTGATTATCGCTCGTTGGCCGCCGTCCTCGTCAGCACACTGCTGTTTGCGCTCACCATCAGGACCGCAGGCCTCGTGCCAGCGATCGTGCTGCTAACCTTAGCGGCCGTTCTCGCTGACAATAAGCTTCGATTTGTCGAAGCAGCGCTTCTCAGCGCGGCGCTGTCATTACTGGCGGTGCTTATCTTCCGTGTCGGTCTCGGCATGCCGATACAGCCATTCATATGGCCGTCTTTCATTCCGTCATTCTGACGAACGGCCGCGAGGACATTCATGTTTGCGAGCTTCATCGACAATCTGACGATCGGGCTGACGGTCGCTTTCTCCCTGTCCAACCTGTTTTATTGTTTCGTCGGCGTTCTCCTCGGGACGCTGGTCGGCGTATTGCCGGGCATCGGCGCACTCGCGGCGATCTCGCTGTTGCTGCCGATCACGTTTCATCTCGACGCAACGTCCGCGATCGTCATGCTGGCCGGCGTGTTCTATGGGGCGAGTTATGGCGGCTCTACCGCGTCGATCCTGCTCAATCTGCCCGGCACGCCTTCGGCCGCAGTCGCCTGTCTCGATGGCTATCCCATGGCCAAGCAGGGCCGCGCTGGCGTCGCGCTCTTGATGACCACGGTCGCATCCTTTATCGGCGGCAGCATCGGTATCGTCGTCATGATGCTGCTGTCCCCGCTGATCGTGAGCGCTGCGCTGAAATTCGGGCCGGCCGAATATTTCTCAATGATGGTGTTGGGATTGGTCGCGGCTTCGACCATCTCGAGCGGCTCCGCTCTCAAGGGCATCGCCATGGTCGTGCTCGGCATTTTGCTCGGCACCGCCGGCTCCGATCTTGAGACGGGAGCTGGGCGCTTCACTTTCGATATCCCTGAATTATACGATGGCGTGAGCCTTGTCGTCGTCGCCATGGGTCTTTTTGGCGTTTCCGAGGTTATCGCAAGCATTCGTACGATCCGGCGCGGGGAGATTGACCGCAAGAGCATCACCTTTCGTTCGATGATTCCCACCCGCGACGAAGTCCGCCGCTCCTGGATGCCGATATTGCGCGGTACGGGCCTCGGCTCATTCTTCGGCGCGCTGCCCGGGACCGGGGGTGTGATCGCCTCTTTCATGGCCTATGCGATCGAAAAGAAAATCGCACGCGATCCCTCCCGATTCGGAAAAGGCGCGATCGAAGGCATTACGGCACCGGAAGCCGCAAATAACGCGGCCGACCAGACCGCGTTCATTCCGACCATGACGTTGGGCATTCCAGGCAATGTCGTCATGGCGCTGATGCTCGGCGCGCTCACCATCCACGGCATCGTGCCGGGCCCGCAACTGATGGCCAAACATCCGGACATGTTCTGGGGCCTGGTCATGAGCTTCTGGATCGGCAATGTTCTGCTCGTGATCCTGAACGTACCGCTCATCGGCCTATGGATCAGGCTTTTGGTGATCCCCTATCACCTTTTGTATCCCGCCATCCTGATGTTCGTCTGCATCGGCGTTTACAGCATCAATAACAGCCCCTCCGACGTCGTAATGGTCATGGTGTTTGGAGGGCTCGGCTATGCCATGCGTCTGGTCGACTTTCAGCCCGCTCCGCTGCTCCTCGGCTTCGTACTGGGGCCGCTGATGGAGGAAAACCTGCGCCGCACGTTATTAATCTCGCGCGGTGACTTCATGGTGTTCCTGGAACGCCCGATCAGTGCCACCGTCATGGCCATTACGGCTGCTCTGCTGGCATGGGCGGCGTTCGGTGCATTGCGCCGCCGGCCGGCCAAGGCGATCGAGGCAACGTAAGCTGACAACAAGCAAACACGGATCTTTCCGCGCCGATAAGGCAAAAGGCAACCCACCAGCGAAGACGTATCAAGTCATGCCGCGCGGGCACGCCGCTTGCGCGGCTCTGCAGTCTCCCTGGACTGCCGGGCGAGATAGGCTTCACCCCAGAGCCGCAACGCTTCGATCACCGGCTGCAGACGCCTTCCCTCGGCCGACAAGCCATACTCCACGCGAGGCGGCACCTCAGCATAGACCGTGCGGGTGATCAGGCCGGACGTTTCCAGCGAACGCAATTGCTTGGTCAGCATGCGCTGGGTGATGGCATTCAGTTTTTTGCGTAACTCGCCAAACCGGAGTGTGCCGTCCTGCAGGTGATACAGAATCACGCCCTTCCATTTGCCGTCGATCAGATCGAGGGTCGCCTCCACCGGACAGCCGGGTGCGCAATCATATCGTTTCGTTTTCATGACGCGTCATTTCCCCGCGAAAACGGCTATTAGTATCCAAATGGTCCCTATCTACACTTCAGGGCAGTACTTGTATTCCTAGCAGAAAACACGCAAGTCACCACAACCTTCATTCTCAATTCCGGTCTCATCGCGCGGATGCCAATCATGAAAGCCGTCGGCTATCACAAGTCCCTTCCCATTGCGGATGCGCAATCGCTGATCGATGTCGATCTCCCCGTCCCGACGCCGGCGGGACGCGACCTGCGCGTTGCGGTGAAAGCGATTTCGGTCAATCCGGTCGATACCAAGATGCGGGTGCGGTCAGCGCCGTCCGACGGTGAAACGGCGGTCCTTGGCTGGGACGTCGCAGGCGTGGTCGATGCCATCGACCCGGACGTGACGATGTTCAGGCCAGGCGACGAAGTCTGGTATGCGGGTGCGATCGACCGGCCGGGCGCAAACGCGCAACTGCATCTCGTGGACGAGCGCATCGTCGGACGTAAGCCGGCATCACTCTCGTTCACGCAGGCCGCGGCCCTGCCGCTGACGACGATCACCGCCTGGGAGTTGCTGTTCGACCGACTTGCCGTTCGCCCGGGCAAGTCACCCGATGATCGAACCCTGCTGATCATCGGCGGCGCCGGCGGCGTCGGATCGATCCTCATTCAACTGGCGCGGCGCCTCACCGGGTTGACGATTGTCGCCACGGCCTCGCGCCCGGAAACCACGCAGTGGTGTCTCGATCTCGGCGCGCATGCGGTGATCGATCACAGCAAGCCGCTGCGTGAGCAGATCGACAAGCTGAAAATCCCGCCGGTCAGCCTCGTCGCCAGCCTGACCAACACCGACCAGCATTTCGAAGCGATTGTCGATCTGATCGCACCACAGGGTCATTTCGGACTGATTGACGATCCGGCAACGCTCGCGGTGTCGCTGTTGAAGCGCAAAAGCGTCGCGCTGCATTGGGAATTCATGTACACGCGCAGCCTGTTCCAGACCGCTGACATGATCGCGCAGCATAATCTGCTCAACGATGTCGCGGCGCTGATCGACGACGGCGTTGTCAGGTCGACGCTTGGCGAGGAGTATGGCGCGATCAATGCCGCCAATCTGAAGCGCGCGCATGCCATGCTGGAAAGCGGGCGCGCCAAGGGCAAGATCGTGCTGGCGGGATGGGATTGAGAACGCTTATGCCGGTGACATGACCTGCCGGATTCGAAAAGTTGTGGCGGCAATCAACCGGGGACACCCTCGACGAAGATCAGCCGGCGCTCCAGCGCATCGCGGCGCACCTTTAGCGCCTCGGCATATTCGGGAGAGCGGTACCACTGGCGCGCGGCCTCCATCGACGGAAATTCGACGATGATCATCGTGCGCAGCTCACCGCTGCCTTCGACCAGTTCGGCGGCCCCGCCGCGAACGAGATAACGGCCGCCATAGCGTTCGATCGTGTCCTGCGCAATCGCCCGATATTGTGCCACCAGCGCCGGATCGCGGAACTCCACTTCCGATATCACATAGGCCGCCATCGATTTCTCCTCAGAGTCCTTTCCAGCTTTGATGGAAGTAACGCCGGGCTCCGGATTTCGACGATTGGCACAAACAAAAAAAGCGGCGCTTGTGTGCGCCGCTTTTTCAAATCGGTTCGGCAGGCAGCGTTACGCTGCGGCCGCGTCCTCAGCTTTGGCCTGCACCGGACCTGAATCCTGGCCCTTTGCATCCTCGTCGCGATCGACGAATTCGATCACCGCAACCGGAGCGGAATCGCCGTAGCGGAAACCAGCCTTGATGATGCGGGTATAGCCGCCGTTGCGCTCCTTGTAGCGGGGGCCAAGCACCTCGAAGAGCTTCTTGACCATGCCGACGTCGCGCATCTGCGCAACAGCCTGCCGGCGCGCATGCAGGTCGCCGCGCTTGCCCAGCGTAATCAGCTTCTCAACAACCGGGCGAAGCTCTTTCGCCTTCGGCAGCGTGGTGATGATCTGCTCGTGCTTGATCAGGGCTGCGCACATGTTGCCAAACATCGCCTTGCGATGCTCGGCGGTCCTGTTGAGTTTCCGGTGAGCCTTGCCGTGACGCATTGAACTATTCCTTCTCTTCTCTGTGTCGCGACAATCCGCCGGACTCTCTGCTCAGGTGGGCTTCCTGCGTTCGCCCTTTACAACGTCATGGCCGGACGAAATCCAGCCATGACGGGTCAACTCAAACTCAGTAATGGTCCTCGAAACGCTTGGCGAGGTCGTCGATATTCTCCGGCGGCCAGCCAGGCACTTCCATACCGAGGTGCAGGCCCATCTGCGCCAGCACTTCCTTGATTTCGTTCAGCGACTTGCGGCCGAAATTCGGGGTCCGCAGCATCTCGGCTTTGGTCTTCTGAACGAGATCGCCGATATAGACAATGTTGTCGTTCTTCAGGCAGTTGGCCGAACGCACCGACAATTCCAGTTCGTCCACCTTCTTGAGGAAGGCCGGGTTGAAGGCGAGATCGGGGATCGACTCGGCGACGACTTCCTTGCGCGGCTCCTCGAAATTCACGAACACGTTGAGCTGGTCCTGCAGGATGCGTGCAGCATAGGCGAGCGCGTCCTCAGGCGACACCGCGCCATTGGTTTCGATCTGCAGCGTCAGCTTGTCGTAATCGAGGATCTGACCTTCGCGGGTGTTCTCGACCTTGTAGGAGACCTTCTTCACCGGCGAATACAGGCTGTCGACCGGGATCAGGCCGATCGGCGCATCCTCGGGACGATTGCGCTCGGAGGCGACATAGCCCTTGCCGGTATTGACGGTGAATTCCATGCGGATCTCGGCCCCCTCGTCCAGGGTGCAGAGCACGAGTTCCGGATTGAGGATGACGATATCGCCGACGGTCGAGATGTCGCCGGCGGTCACGATGCCGGGGCCGGACTTCTTCACCACCATGCGCTTGGGGCCTTCGCCCTGCATCTTGATGGCGATGTCCTTGATATTGAGGACGATGTCGGTCACGTCCTCGCGGACGCCGGCAATCGACGAGAATTCGTGCAGCACACCGTCGATATGGACTGACTGCACAGCGGCGCCCTGCAGCGAAGACAACAAAATGCGCCGCAGCGCATTACCAAGTGTGAGACCAAAGCCGCGCTCAAGCGGTTCTGCGATCAGCGTCGCCTCACGACGCGGATCGGCACCCGCCGACACCTGCAGCTTGTTCGGCCTGATCAGTTCCTGCCAATTTTTCTGGATCGTCACGTTTGCACCCATCGCCTTAAACGGCTCGGTCTTGTTCTGCGAAACCCACGCCCGCCCCGTGAGAGGTGTCGGCGGCGGCAGACGAATACGCCCAGCCGCCGGGTTGTCGTATCGCTTATACGCGGCGCCTCTTGCGCGGACGGCAGCCGTTATGCGGGATCGGCGTCACGTCGCGGATCGAGGTGATCGTGAAGCCCGCCGACTGCAGCGCGCGAAGGGCTGATTCGCGTCCCGAGCCCGGGCCCGACACTTCGACTTCAAGCGTGCGCATGCCGTGTTCCTGCGCCTTCTTGGCGGCGTCTTCGCTCGCAATCTGCGCGGCGTAAGGGGTCGATTTGCGCGAGCCTTTGAACCCCATCGTACCAGCCGTCGACCAAGCAATCGTATTGCCTTGTGCGTCGGTTATGGTGATCATGGTGTTGTTGAAGCTGGCATTCACATGCGCGATGCCGGAGACGATATTTTTGCGCTCGCGGCGACGGACGCGCGTCACTTCCTTTGCCATTCTCGTTCCTTTCGCGGCTCCGGTTCGCGACCCGGAGCGACCAATCCGAAATTACTTCTTCTTGCCTGCAATCGCCTTCGCCGGCCCCTTGCGGGTACGGGCGTTGGTGTGCGTGCGCTGACCGCGCACCGGCAGGCCCCTGCGGTGACGCAGACCGCGGTAGCAACCGAGATCCATGAGACGCTTGATGTTCATTGCCGTTTCGCGGCGCAGATCGCCCTCGACCGTATAATCGCGATCGATCATCTCGCGGATCTGCAGCACCTCGGCGTCGGTGAGTTGCGACACACGCCGTTCATACGGAATGTGTAGCTGCTGCATGATGTCGTCGGCTGCTTTCTCGCCGATGCCATGAATGTATTGAAGCGCGATGACGACGCGCTTGTTGGTCGGAATATTGACACCTGCGATACGGGCCACGATCTCGCTCCATGTGCCGACAGTCGGTCAGGACTGCCGATCAACCTTTCTGTTCTGTCCGTGTCTCCGGAGGGGACCGCAATAATTTAGCACGACACCCTGCCCCCGCCTCTTTCGGGGCCCGGTATCGCGCGTACGTTCTCCCACTGAATGACGCGGTATGTACGGATTCAACGACGCTTCGTCAACCTCCGGCCGCGGCCGGAACGGGCTTTTGAAGCCCGATTCCGGGTCGAGTTCCTCGTCTTGACCGCCTTGCGGCGGGTGGTTGCACTTTTGGCCGCTTTCGCGGCTTTGGTGCGTTTAGCCGCCTTTCTGGCCGGCTTCTTCTTGGCGGCGGCCTTGCGGACGACACCCTTAGATACCTTTTTCGCCTTTTTGGCGGTCGACTTGCCAGTCGCGCGCCCTGACGCGCCTCCTGAAGCACTTCTTGGCGCGGTCCGCGCAGCCGGCTTGCGGCCTGCCGGGCGGCGACCAGTCGTCACCCGGGCCCGGCGTTTGCCCGTAGCAGCGGCCTTCCGGCGCGGTTTCGACGCCAGAAGCTGCCCGATCGCTTCGGTCACCTCATCGATCGGCGCCATGCCATCGGTGGCCTTGTGCAGGCCTTTCTGGCGGTAGTAATGCGACAGCGGCGCCGTCTGGAGGTGGTAGGCAGTCAGGCGCTTGCCGAGCGATTCGGCATTGTCATCGGCCCGGACGGGTTCGCCACGCGCCTGCATGTCCGCGATTCGCTTCTCGATCCGCTGCAGCAGGATGCTGTCATCGACCATCAGCTCGATCACGCCGTCGAGCTTCAGGCCCTTCCTCGCCAGCAGCTTTTCCAGCGCTTCGGCCTGGCCGACCGTGCGCGGAAACCCATCGAGAATGAAACCATTCTTCGCGTCGGGCTGCTCGATCCGGTCAGCGATGATATCGACCACCACATCGTCCGGAACAAGCTCGCCGCGCGCCATGATATCCTTGGCGCGCTGTCCTACTGGCGTGCCGGCCGCAACCGCGGCGCGGAGCATATCGCCAGTGGAAAGCTGCACGATGCCGTGCTTCTCAACCAGCCTCTGCGCTTGAGTGCCCTTACCCGCCCCCGGCGGTCCGAGCAGGATCAACCTCATCTACGTCGCCCCCGCAACTTCGATTTCTTGATCAGGCCTTCGTATTGGTGTGCCAGCAAGTGTCCCTGAACTTGTGCGACCGTGTCCATAGTCACCGTCACCACAATCAACAGCGATGTGCCGCCGAAATAGAACGGCACAGCCGCATACGAGATCAGGATTTCCGGGATAAGGCACACGATCGAAATGTAGATTGCGCCAATCACCGTGATGCGCGTCAGCACGTAATCGATATATTCGGCGGTGCGCTCGCCCGGACGGATGCCCGGAATGAAGCCACCATGCTTCTTCAGATTGTCCGCGGTCTCGGTCGGGTTGAACACGATCGCGGTGTAGAAGAAGCAGAAGAATACGATCAGCGAGATATACAGCACGAGGAACAGCGGCCGTCCGTGGCTGAGCTGCGTCGTGATCGTGGTCAACCAGCCCGATCCCTGCCCGGCGGCGAAGTTCGCCATCGTGGTGGGCAACAGCAGCAGGGATGACGCGAAGATCGGCGGGATCACGCCCGACGTGTTGAGCTTCAGCGGCAGATGCGAGGACTGGCCCTCGAACATGCGGTTGCCGACCTGGCGCTTCGGATACTGGATCAACAGGCGGCGCTGGGCGCGCTCCATGAACACGATGAAAGCGGTGACGACGATCGCCATCACGATCACGACCAGGATCAGTCCGGTGGACAGCGCGCCCTGGCGGCCGAGTTCAAGAGTTCCGGCGATGGCCGACGGCAGCTCGGCGACGATGCCGGCCATGATGATCAGCGAAATGCCGTTGCCGATACCGCGCGAGGTGATCTGCTCGCCGAGCCACATCAGGAACATGGTGCCGCCCGTCAGAGTGATCACGGTCGAGATGCGGAACATCCAGCCCGGATCGCTGATCACATTGCCGGCGCCTTCAAGGCCGATGGCAATGGCATAGGCCTGGAACACGGCCAGCACCACGGTCAGGTAGCGGGTGTATTGATTGATCGTCTTGCGGCCCGCCTCGCCCTCTTTCTTCAGCGCTTCCAGCGTCGGCGACACCGTCGTCATCAGCTGAATGATGATCGAGGCCGAGATATACGGCATGATGTTCAGCGCGAAAATCGCCATGCGCTGGATGCCGCCGCCGGCGAACATGTTGAACATGCCCAGAATGCCGCCGGCCTGGGTGCGGAAAATCTGTTCCCACGCGGACGGATCAATACCCGGCAGCGGAATATACGTGCCGAGCCGGTAGACCAGCAGAGCGCCAAGCGTGAACCAGATACGCTTCTTCAACTCCTCGGCTTTTCCAAGCGCCGAGAAGTTGATGTTGGCTGCCAATTGTTCCGCTGCAGAGACCATGCTCGCTCCTGACCCCGTCTAACCCCGTCGCCCTGCAGGCGTCATATGGGGCTCACGTCGAGGCTTTGCCTGCACCCTTGGCTGGCTTTTCTGCCTTGGTGTCGGCCTTGGCGTCAGCCTTTTTCTTGCCACCCTTTGGAGCCGGGGCGGATTCGATGATCTTCGGCTTGTCGATACCGGCCGCGAAACGGGCATTCTTGCCGCGCGGCTCCTTCGGCTCTTCCTTGGAAGGCGCAAGCACCTTCACCGTACCGCCGGCCTTCTCGACCGCGGCAATGGCGGACTTCGAGGCACGCCAAACCACGAAATCAGCCTTCACCTTGATTTCACCGCCGCCGAGCAGCTTCACGCCGTCGCGGGCGCGGCTCAGCACGCCGGATTTCACCAGCGTATCGATGTCGATCGGGTTCTTGGCGTCGAGCGTGCCGGCGTCGATCGCCGTCTGAATGCGATCGAGGTTGATCTCGTTCAGCGCCAGCGCGAACATCGTGTTGCGGAAGCCGCGCTTCGGCAGACGGCGATGCAAGGGCATCTGGCCGCCTTCGAACCCCTTGATGCGAACGCCGGAACGCGCGGTCTGGCCCTTGCCGCCGCGGCCGCCGGTCTTGCCCTTGCCCGAGCCAATACCGCGACCAACGCGGGTCCGCGCCTTCGTGGAGCCCGGACGGGCTGCGATCTGATTGAGCTTCATAACCCAGTCCTCGTTCTCTCTCTTGTCATGGCCGGTTTGACCCGACCGCCCGCGTCTCAGTCTCAAACGAGTAAGACGTGGATGCCCGCAACGCGTGCGGGCATGACGAAAAACTATTTTCCTTCGACGATGCGGACCAGATGCCCGACCTTGTCGATCATGCCGCGGGTCGAAGGATTGTCCTGCAATTCCTTCACGCGGCCAATCTTGTTCAAGCCGAGACCGATCAGCGTCTTGCGCTGCGCGCTGTCTCTGCGGATCGGGCTACCGACCTGCTCGACCTTAATGGTTTTGTTCGCTGCCATGACTAACCAGCTTTCCAGTGACCGGACCGATTGCTCGATCGTATTATTCGGCGGTTGCCTCGACACCCTCTTCGCGGCGACGTGCCTGCAGGGTCGAGACCTTGATCGAACGACGCGCCGCAACCGAACGCGGCGAATCCTGGTTCTTCAATGCGTCGAAGGTCGCGCGCACCATGTTATAGGGGTTCGACGAGCCGAGCGACTTGGCGACGATGTCCTGCATGCCGAGCGACTCGAACACCGCGCGCATCGGGCCACCGGCGATGATGCCGGTACCGGCCGGAGCCGCACGCAACTGAACCTTGCCGGCGCCATGACGGCCATACACGTCGTGATGCAACGTGCGGCCCTCGCGCAGCGGAACGCGCGTCAGGTTGCGCTTCGCCGCATCGGTCGCCTTGCGGATCGCTTCCGGCACTTCGCGTGCCTTGCCGTGGCCGAAACCGACCCGGCCCTTCTGATCGCCGACCACCACCAGCGCGGCAAAGCCGAAACGCCGGCCGCCCTTCACCACCTTCGCGACGCGATTGATGTGAACGAGTTTGTCGATGAATTCCGACTCTTCCCGTTCACCGCGGTGTTCGCGTCTGGGTTCACGTGCCATATCGTCTATCCCTCGGGCGCTGAAGGCCCTCTGCCTTTTGCCCGGTTAGAAACTCAGTCCACCTTCGCGCGCAGCGTCGGCCAAAGCCTTGATGCGGCCATGGAACATGAAGCGCCCGCGATCGAAGACCACATTCTTGATCCCCTTCTCGCTTGCGCGTTCGGCAACGAGCTTGCCGACCACCTTCGCCGCTTCGATATCGGCGCCGGTCTTGCCGGTCTCGCGCTGGGTCTTTTCCAGCGTCGATGCGGCAACGAGCGTGACGCCGTTCACGTCATCGATCACCTGAGCATAGATATGCTTGGAGGAGCGATGCACGGAAAGCCGCATGCGGCCGTTGGCCGCCGCCTTGACGGCGCGGCGAACACGCGCCTGACGGCGCTCTGTCTTGGTTTTGTGTGCCATAAACGTGCCCTCAGGCGTTACTTCTTCTTGCCTTCCTTGCGGAAGATGAATTCGTCGGAATACTTCACGCCCTTGCCCTTGTAGGGCTCCGGCGGACGGTAAGCGCGGATCTCGGCCGCCACCTGGCCGACCTTTCTGCGGTCGATGCCGGTCACGACGATTTCGGTCGGCTTCGGCGTCGCAACCGCGATGCCTTCCGGGATCGGATAGACGACGTCGTGGCTGTAACCGAGCGCGAGCTGCAGGTTCTTGCCCTGCACGGCCGCACGATAACCGACGCCGGTGATTTCGAGCTTGCGCTCGAAGCCCTGCGTGACGCCGGTGACGATATTGTTCAGGTTCGCTCGCGTGGTGCCCCACAGCGCGCGCGCCTCCTTGCTCTCGTCAGCCGGATCGACGCTGATCTCACCCTTGTCCATCGCGACCTTCACGCGGTCGTCGACGACGAGCGACAAGGTGCCTTTCGGCCCCTTCACGCTGATGGTCTTGCCCTGCACATTGGCGGTAACGCCTGACGGGACAGTGACCGGTTTCTTGCCGACGCGGGACATCAGAACACCGTGCAGAGCAGTTCGCCGCCGACATTGGCGTCACGCGCGGAGTGATCCGCCATGACACCCTTCGGGGTCGACAGGATGGAAATGCCGAGGCCGTTATTGACCCGCGGCAGGTTCTTCACCGCCACATAGACGCGGCGGCCGGGCTTCGACACACGCGAGATATCGCGGATCACCGGCGTGCCGTCGAAATATTTCAGCTCGATCTCCAGCTCGTTGCGTCCGTCCTTGTGCTCCACGGTCGAAAACCCGCGGATATAGCCTTCGGACTTCAACACCTCGAGAACGCGCTCGCGCAGCTTGGAACCAGGCGACGACACCTTCTGCTTGTGCCGCTCCTGCGCATTGCGAATGCGGGTGATCAAATCGCCGATCGGATCGTTCACAGCCATGTCCGACCTCCCTTACCAGCTCGACTTCACAAGGCCTGGAATCAGGCCCTTGTTGCCGAGCTCACGGAGCGCGATACGCGACAGCTTGTGCTTGCGGTAATAGGCGCGCGGACGGCCCGTCACCTCGCAGCGGTTGCGAATACGCGTGGCTGACGAATTGCGCGGCAATTCGGCAAGCTTGAGAGAGGCCGCGAAGCGCTCTTCCATCGGCTTGGTCTTGTCCATGGCGATCTCTTTCAGCCGCGAACGGCGGCCGGCAAACGACTTCGTCATCTTGCGACGCCGCTTGTTCTTCTCGATCGAACTCTTCTTCGCCATCAAAGTCTCCTGACTATCCGCGTCTGAGAGGTTTCAGCTCTCACTGCCGGAAGGGGAAGTTTAACGCCACGAGCAGCGCACGCGCCTCGTCATCGGTGCGCGCCGTCGTGCAGATTGTGATGTCCATTCCCCAGACATCCGACACCTTGTCGTAGTCGATTTCCGGGAAAATAATGTGTTCCTTGAGGCCGAGCGAATAATTGCCCATGCCATCGAAGCTTTTCGGGTTCAGGCCGCGGAAGTCTCGCACGCGAGGCAGCGCGATATTCACGAGGCGGTCGATGAAGTCATACATCCGCGTCTTGCGCAGCGTGACCTTGGTGCCGATCGCCTGGCCGTCGCGCAGCTTGAAGCTCGCGATCGACTTGCGCGAACGCGTGATGATCGTCTTTTGACCGGCGATCAGGGCCAGATCGTTCGCGGCATTCTCGACCTTCTTGCGGTCGTTGACGCCCTCGCCGATGCCCATATTGAGCACAACCTTGGTGAGCACCGGCACCTGCATCGGATTCGTATAACCGAAATCCTTGGTCAGCTTGCCGCGGATGACCTCGTCGAACTGCGTCTTCAGACGCGGAACGTATGACTTCTGCGTATCAGCCATCGATCTCAGCTCCCGAACGCCGTGCGACACGCACCTTGCGTCCGTCATTCATGATTTTGAATCCAACGCGGGTCGGCTTGCCGTCCTTCGGGTCCGCCAGCGCGATATTCGACAGGTGGATGCTCGCCTCTTTCGAGATGATGCCGCCTTCCTGCTGCGCCGTCTGCTTCTGGTGACGCTTCACCATGTTGACGCCGCGAACCAGCGCACGACCTTCGGTCGGACGCACCTCGATCACCTCACCGGAGCGACCCTTGTCGCGGCCGGTCAGGACAATGACCTTGTCGCCTTTACGGATCTTGGCCGCCATCACAGCACCTCCGGGGCGAGCGAAATGATCTTCATATGGTTCTTGGCACGCAATTCGCGAGGCACCGGTCCGAAGATACGGGTGCCGACCGGCTCCGACTGATTGTTGATCAGCACGGCCGCATTGCGATCAAAACGGATCACGGAACCGTCGGACCGCTTGATGTCCTTCGAAATCCGCACGACGACCGCCTTCATGACGTCGCCCTTCTTCACGCGGCCGCGCGGGATCGCCTCCTTCACCGACACCACGATGATGTCGCCGATGGTGGCATATTTCCGCTTCGAGCCGCCCAGAACTTTGATGCACATGACGCGGCGCGCGCCGGAATTATCGGCAACGTCCAGGTTAGTTTGCATCTGAATCATGGGACACCCAATCCTTCATTCGCTGCGAGAAAAGCTCACAGCACCTTCTTTTTCTTTTCGCCCTGGGTCACAGACCAGCGCTTGAGCTTTGAAATCGGCTTGTGCTCTTCGATCCAGACCATGTCGCCGACCGAGTATTCGTTGGTCTCGTCATGAGCGTGGTACTTGGTCGTACGCCGGATGGTCTTTTTCAAAACCGGGTGCGTAAAACGGCGCTCGACGCTCACGATGACCGTCTTGTCCTGCTTGTCGCTCACGACGAGGCCATGCAACTGACGCTTTGGCATCTTTGACCCCTCAATCCTTCTTCGTATTCTTCTGACGCGCGACCGTCTTCAGACGCGCGATATCGCGGCGCACCTGGCGAACGCGCGAGGTGTTCTCAAGCTGGCCGGTGGCACGCTGGAAGCGCAGGTTGAACTGCTCTTTCTTCAGCTTCAGCACTTCGTCGTCGAGCTGGTCGACGCTCATCACGCGGACGTCTGCGATCTTCATGCTCGTTACTCCGCGATACGCGCAACGAAGCGCGTCTTGATCGGAAGCTTGGCGGCGGCCAGCGTCAGCGCTTCCTTGGCGAGTTCGATCGGCACGCCGTCGATCTCGAAAATCACGCGGCCGGGCTTCACACGGGCCACCCACAATTCCGGGGTACCCTTGCCCTTGCCCATGCGGACTTCGATCGGCTTCTTCGACACCGGCACGTCCGGGAAGATGCGGATCCACACGCGGCCGGCGCGCTTCATATGACGCGTCAGAGCACGACGAGCGGCCTCGATCTGGCGCGCGGTGACGCGCTCAGGCTCCATCGCCTTCAGGCCGAACTGGCCGAAGTCGAGCGCAGTGCCCGACGTCGCGACGCCGTGGATGCGTCCCTTGAAGGCCTTGCGAAACTTGGTGCGCTTTGGTTGCAGCATGACTTTAACTCGTTATCCGGCGGTCATTTCGCGGCGCGGACGCCCCGCATCGCTACCGCCTTCGTTCATCTTCTTGTCCTGCGCCATCGAGTCGTGTTCGAGGATCTCGCCCTTGAAGATCCAGACCTTCACGCCGCAGGTGCCGTAGGTGGTGAAAGCCGTCGCAACGCCGTAATCGACATCGGCGCGCAGCGTATGCAGCGGCACCCGGCCTTCACGATACCATTCAAGACGCGCGATTTCGGCACCGCCGAGACGGCCCGAGCAGTTGATGCGGATACCCTCGGCACCGAGACGCATCGCGGTCTGCACCGCACGTTTCATCGCACGGCGGAAAGCCACGCGGCGCTCGAGCTGCTGGGCGATCGATTCAGCGACGAGCTGCGCATCGAGTTCCGGCTTACGGATTTCGACGATGTTGATGACCACATCGCTCGAGGTCAGCTTCGCAACCGACTTGCGCAGCTTCTCGATATCGGAGCCCTTCTTGCCGATCACAACACCCGGACGAGCCGAGTAGATCGTCACCCGGCACTTCTTGTGCGGGCGCTCGATCACGATCTTCGAAACGGCGGCCTGCTTGAGCTGCTTCATCAGTTCCTTGCGGATCGCCATGTCCTCGTGCAGCAGCGTACCGTACTCGGTCTTGCCAGCGTACCAGCGCGAGTCCCAGGTCCGGTTGATGCCGAGGCGAAGCCCGATCGGATTGATCTTCTGACCCATCCTAATTCTCCTTAAGCAGCCTTGGCCTCGACCTGACGAACGACGATCGTCAGATGCGAGAATGGCTTCAAAATCTTGCCCGAACGGCCGCGGCCGCGCGGCGACCAGCGCTTCATCACCATCGCCTTGCCGACATGGGCCTGGGCAACGATCAGATCGTCGACGTCGAGGTCGTGATTGTTCTCGGCATTGGCGATCGCCGATTCCAGGCACTTCTTCACGTCGACCGCGATGCGCTTGCGCGAGAACTGCAGATCGTTCAGCGCAGTCGCAACCTTCTTGCCGCGGATCAATTGCGCGACGAGATTGAGCTTCTGAGGCGACACCCGGATGTTGCGGGTGACGGCCTTGGCCTCGTTGTCGGGAAGCGTGCGTTCGCGCGCTGTCTTGCCCATGACCCTATCCTCTCAAACTCTTAAGCGCCCGGACCGCGCTTGGCCTTGCGGTCCGACGCATGGCCATGAAACGTACGCGTCGGCGAAAACTCGCCGAACTTGTGACCGACCATTTCTTCGGACACCTGCACCGGTACGTGCTTCTGGCCGTTGTAGACACCGAAAGTCAGGCCCACGAATTGCGGCAGGATCGTCGAGCGCCGGCTCCAGATCTTGATGACCTCGTGCCGTCCCGACGAACGCGTCTTGTCTGCCTTCTTCAGCAGATAGCCGTCGACAAATGGACCCTTCCAGACCGAGCGCGCCATGACGGTCGTTCCTTACTTCTTCTTTTTCCGAGCGTGGCGGCTCGAAACGATGAATTTGGTGGTGGACTTGTTGGTGCGGGTCTTCTTGCCCTTCGTGGGGAAGCCCCACGGCGTGACCGGATGACGGCCACCGGACGTACGACCTTCACCACCACCATGCGGATGGTCGACCGGGTTCATGGTGACGCCGCGATTGTGCGGACGGCGGCCAAGCCAGCGGGTACGCCCCGCCTTGCCGATCGAGGTATTCATGTGGTCGGGGTTCGACACCGCGCCGATGGTCGCCATGCAGCGGCCATGCACGAGGCGTTGCTCGCCCGAGTTGAGGCGCAGGATCACGTATTCGCCATCGCGGCCAACGATCTGGGCGTAAGAACCGGCCGAACGGGCGATCTGCCCACCCTTGCCGATCTTCAGCTCGACATTGTGCACGATGGTGCCAACCGGAATGTTGCCGGCCGGCATCGCGTTGCCCGGCTTCACGTCGACGTTCTCGCCGGAGACGATCGTGTCGCCGACGGCCATGCGCTGCACCGCCAGGATATAGGCGAGCTCACCGTCATCGTACTTCACCAGCGCGATGAACGCGGTGCGGTTCGGATCGTATTCGAGCCGCTCCACCTTCGCCGCAACGTCGGCCTTGCGACGCTTGAAGTCGATGATGCGATAGGCCTGCTTGTGACCGCCGCCGCGGAAACGCGTGGTGATGCGGCCGTTATTGTTGCGGCCACCGGTCGAGTGCTTGCCTTCGGTCAGCGTCTTGACCGGCGCGCCCTTGTACAGACCCGAGCGATCCACCAGCACCAATTGGCGCTGGCTCGGCGTGGTCGGCTTGTATTTTTTTAGTGCCATGACTCGTTCCTTGCCGCGCTCGTCACAGGCCTGTCGTCACGTCGATGCGATGACCTTCTTCAAGGGTCACGATCGCGCGCTTGCTCGGCGACTGGACGCCGAGATTGCCTTTGAACACCTTCAGCTTGCCCTTGCGGACCAGCGTATTGACGGCTTTCACCTTCACATCGAACAGCTTCTCGACCGCATCCTTGATCTGCGGCTTGGTCGCTGTGCCGCGGACCTTGAACACAACCTTGTTGTACTCGGAGGCGGCGGTCGACTTTTCGGTGATCACTGGCGAAAGGATCACGTCGTAATGGCGCGGATCTTTCGTGCTCATTTGAAGCGCGCCTCCAGCGCATCAAGGGCCGCCTTGGTCAGCACCAGCTTTCCATGACGAAGAATGTCGTAGACGTTGATGCCCTGGATCGGCAGCACATCGACGTGCGGAATGTTGCGGGCGGCGTTGCGGAAATTCGTATCGATCTCGGTGCCGTCAATGATCAGCGCATTGACGATGTCGAGCTTCGAGAAGTGTTCCGACAAAGCCTTGGTCTTGGCTTCGGTCATGGCGGCCTTGTCGAGCACGATCAGGCCGCCATCCTTGGCCTTCGCCGACAGAGCGTGCTTGAGCGCGAGCGCCCGCACCTTCTTCGGCAGACCGATTTCGTGGCTGCGCACAACCGGACCAAACGAACGGCCACCGCCGCGGAACAAGTTCACGCGGTGCGAGCCGTGACGCGCGCCGCCGGTGCCCTTCTGCGCCGCCAGCTTCTTGCCGGTGCGGGCGATTTCGCCGCGGGTCTTGACCTTGTGCGTGCCGGCGCGGCGCTTGGCGAGCTGCCACACGACGCAACGGTGGATCAGATCCGGGCGCGGTTCGAGCCCGAAAATGTCCTTGTTCAGCGTGACGGCGCCGGCCTCGTTGCCGTCGAGCGAGAGCATCTTGAGTTCCATCACGCGCCCTCTTTCGTCTCGGCTTCAGCCGCTGGCTCGGCAGCAGCCGGGGTCTCGGCGACGCCATTCGACGCACCGGTCTCGCGGAATTTGCCAGGCTTGGCTGCGTCCTTCGGAAGAGCCTTCTTCACCGCATCTCTGACGGTGATCCAGCCACCTTTCGAGCCGGGCACCGCCCCTTCTACGAGGATTAAACCGCGCTCGATGTCGGTCTGCACCACCTTGAGGTTGAGCGTGGTCACGCGCTCAACACCCATATGGCCGGGCATCTTCTTGTTTTTAAAGGTCTTTCCGGGATCCTGACGGCCACCGGTCGAACCGATCGAACGGTGCGAGATCGACACACCATGCGAGGCCCGCAGACCGCCGAAATTCCAGCGCTTCATGCCGCCGGCAAAACCCTTGCCGATCGAGGTGCCGGTGACGTCGACATACTGACCAACCACGAAGTGATCGGCGGTGATCTCCGCGCCGACCGGGATTACGCCGTCATCGCTGACGCGGAATTCCACGATCTTGCTCTTGGGCTCGACTTTGGCGATGGCGAAATTGCCGCGTTCGGCTTTCGACACGTTCTTGACCTTGCGGGTGCCGGCGCCAAGCTGCAGCGCGACATAACCGTTCTTGTCTTTCGTGCGATGGCCGACAACCTGGCAGCCTGCGAGCTCCAGCACCGTTACCGGCACATGCTCGCCGGCCTCAGTGAAGACCCGCGTCATTCCGACCTTCTTTGCGACCACTCCGGTGCGCATGGCTTCGTTTCCTTATGCCGGCTCAGAGTTTGATCTCGACGTCGACGCCTGCGGCGAGGTCGAGCTTCATCAGCGCGTCCACCGTCTGGGGCGTCGGATCGACGATGTCCAAAAGACGCTTATGCGTGCGCATTTCGAACTGTTCACGGCTCTTCTTGTCGATGTGAGGCGAGCGGTTCACCGTGAACTTCTCGATCTTGGTCGGCAGCGGAATCGGCCCACGCACCTGCGCGCCTGTGCGCTTGGCAGTGTTGACGATCTCGCGCGTCGACGCATCGAGGATGCGGTGATCGAACGCCTTGAGCCGGATCCGGATATTCTGGCCGTTCATTGTCGTTTCTCTCTGAACTGTCATCGTCCGCGACGGCGGCCGACCCAGTAATCGCTAACGTCTCAGTTCACCCGCGACCTCGCGGGATACTGGGCCCTCCGCTTTCGCGGAGGGCGACACTTCAGTTACTCGATGATGCTTGCAACCACGCCGGCGCCGACGGTGCGGCCACCTTCGCGGATAGCGAAGCGGAGCTTCTCTTCCATCGCGATCGGCACGATCAGGTGCACTTCCATCGCGATGTTGTCGCCCGGCATCACCATTTCCGTGCCTTCCGGCAGATGCACGATGCCGGTCACGTCGGTCGTGCGGAAATAGAATTGCGGACGGTAGTTGGTGAAGAACGGCGTGTGGCGGCCACCCTCTTCCTTGGTGAGGATGTAGGCTTCGGCCTTGAACTTCGTGTGCGGCTTCACCGAGCCCGGCTTGCAGAGCACCTGGCCGCGCTCGACTTCCTCGCGCTTGGTGCCGCGCAGCAGCGCGCCGATGTTGTCGCCCGCCTGGCCCTGATCGAGCAGCTTGCGGAACATTTCAACGCCGGTAACAGTCGTCTTCAGCGTCGGCTTCAGACCGACGATCTCGACTTCCTCACCGACCTTCACGATGCCGCGCTCGACGCGACCGGTGCACACAGTGCCGCGGCCCGAGATCGAGAACACGTCTTCAACCGGCATCAGGAACGGCTGATCGATCGGACGCTCCGGCTGCGGAATGTAATCGTCCACCGCCTTCATCAGCTCAAGCACAGCGTCATGGCCGAGCTTCGGATCCTTGTCTTCGAGAGCGCAGAGAGCCGAGCCCTTGATGATCGGGATCGTGTCGCCCGGGAAATTGTACTTGGAGAGAAGCTCGCGCACTTCGAGTTCGACGAGCTCGAGCAGCTCCGGATCGTCGACCATGTCGACCTTGTTCAGGAACACGACGAGCGCCGGCACGCCGACCTGGCGGGCGAGCAGGATGTGCTCGCGGGTCTGCGGCATCGGGCCGTCAGCAGCCGACACGACGAGGATCGCGCCGTCCATCTGCGCCGCACCGGTGATCATGTTCTTCACGTAGTCGGCGTGGCCAGGGCAGTCGACGTGCGCATAGTGACGGTTCGGCGTCTCATACTCGACGTGAGCGGTCGAGATGGTGATGCCGCGCGCCTTCTCTTCCGGCGCCTTGTCGATCTGGTCATAGGCCGTGAAGGACGCACCGCCCGACTCCGCCAGAACCTTCGTGATCGCAGCCGTCAACGACGTCTTGCCATGGTCGACGTGACCGATGGTGCCGATATTGCAGTGCGGCTTGCTGCGGTTGAATTTCTCTTTAGCCATAGAACTCTCCCTTCCGGGTCTTTCTGACGGTTGGTCTAAACAGGTAGTCGATTAAGCGTATTTCTTCTGAACATCAGCCGAGACGTTCGCCGGCGCCTCTGCGTAATGATCGAATTGCATCGTGAACGTCGCCCGCCCCTGGCTCATCGAGCGAAGCGTGTTGACGTAGCCGAACATGTTCATCAGCGGCACCATGGCGTCGATGACATTGGCGTTGCCGCGCATGTCCTGACCCTGGATCTGGCCGCGCCGCGAGTTGAGATCGCCGATCACCGAACCGGTGTAGTCTTCCGGCGTCACGACCTCGACCTTCATGATCGGCTCGAGCAGGACCGACTTGCCCTTCTGCAGTGCGTCACGGAAGGCAGCGCGCGAGGCGATTTCGAAGGCCAGCGCCGACGAGTCGACTTCGTGGTACGCGCCGTCGACCAGCTGCACCTTCACGTCGACGACCGGGAAGCCGGCGACCACGCCCGCACCAAGAACGCTGTTGAGGCCTTTTTCGACACCGGGGATGTATTCCTTCGGCACCGCGCCGCCAACGATCTTCGACTCGAATTCGAAGCCCTTGCCCGGCTCGTTCGGCTCGACGATGAACTTCACCCGTGCGAACTGGCCGGTACCGCCGGTCTGCTTCTTGTGGGTGTAATCAACTTCGGCCGGCCTGGTGATGCGCTCGCGGAACGCCACCTGCGGCGCACCGATATTCGCATCCACCTTGTAGGTCCGCTTCAGGATATCGACCTTAATGTCCAGATGCAGTTCGCCCATTCCCTTCAGAATGGTCTGGCCGCTTTCCTGATCGGTCGACACGCGGAAGGACGGATCCTCCGCAGCGAGCTTCGCCAGGGCAACGCCGAGCTTTTCCTGGTCGGCCTTCGACTTCGGCTCGATCGCGATCTCGATCACTGGCTCGGGGAATTCCATCTTCTCGAGGATCACCGGCTTGTCGGGATCGCACAACGTGTCGCCCGTGCGGGTTTCCTTGAGGCCGGCCAACGCGACGATGTCGCCGGCGTAAGCTTCCTTGATGTCTTCGCGGTTATTCGCATGCATCAGCAGCATGCGCCCCACCCGCTCCTTGCGCTCGCGCGTCGAATTGATGACGCCGGTGCCGCTCTGCAGAATACCCGAATAGATACGGCAGAACGTGATCGTGCCGACGAACGGATCGTCCATGATCTTGAATGCCAGGAGCGACATCGGCTCCTTGTCATCGGCCTTGCGGACGATCTCGTTGCCGTGGTCGTCTGTACCCTTGATAGCCGGAACGTCGATCGGCGACGGCAGATAATCGACGACTGCGTCGAGCAGCGGCTGCACGCCCTTGTTCTTGAAGGCCGAACCGCAGAGCACCGGATAGAAGGCGCCAGTCAGCACCGCCTTGCGGAGCAGCTTTTTCAGCGTTTCTTCGGAAGGTTCGTTACCTTCGAGATAGGCGGTCATCGCATCGTCGTCGAGTTCGACGGCGGCTTCGATCATCTTCTCGCGATATTCCTTGGCCTGATCGAGCAGATCGGCCGGAATGTCGATGTCGTTGTACTTCGCACCGAGGGCTTCGTCTTCCCACACCACCGCCTTCATGCGGACGAGATCGACGAGACCCTTAAAGTTATTCTCAGAACCGATCGGAAGCTGGATCGCGATCGGACGAGCGCCCAGACGCTTCACGATGTCATCGAGACACTTGAAGAAGTCGGCGCCGATCTTGTCCATCTTGTTGGCGAAGACGATACGCGGAACGCGATACTTGTCGCCCTGACGCCACACGGTTTCGGTCTGCGGCTCGACACCCTGGTTGCCGTCCAGCACGACGACGGCGCCATCGAGCACGCGCAGCGAACGCTCGACTTCAATGGTGAAGTCCACGTGACCCGGGGTGTCGATGATGTTGAGGCGCTTGCCGTTCCAGAATGCGGTGGTCGCGGCTGACGTAATGGTGATGCCGCGCTCTTGCTCCTGCTCCATCCAGTCCATCGTCGCGGCGCCTTCATGCACCTCGCCGATCTTGTGGCTCTTGCCGGTGTAATAGAGGATCCGCTCCGTGGTCGTGGTTTTTCCAGCATCGATGTGGGCCATGATGCCGAAGTTGCGGTAGTCCTCAATGGCGTGGAGACGGGGCATGTCGAGTGTCCTGAAAGCCGATTACCAGCGATAATGCGAGAACGCGCGGTTGGCTTCCGCCATCCGGTGCACGTCTTCCCGCTTCTTCACGGCGTTTCCACGGTTGTTCGATGCATCGAGCAACTCAGCCGAGAGCCGATCCATCATGGTCTTTTCGTTACGATCGCGCGCCGCCGAAATCAGCCAGCGGATGCCGAGCGCCTGACGGCGGGTCGAGCGCACTTCAACCGGCACCTGATAGGTCGCACCACCGACGCGGCGCGAGCGCACTTCGATCGACGGCATCACATTGTCCAGAGCCTGCTGGAAGACCTGCAGCGGATTGCCTTTGGTCTTGCCTTCGATGATGTCGAAAGCGCCATAGACGATGCGCTCGGCGGCAGACTTCTTGCCGTCATACATCAGCGAATTCATGAACTTCGAAACGACGAGATTACCGAACTTCGGGTCCGGATTGATTTCGCGCTTCTCGGCGGAGTGACGACGGGACATGACGCGCTACCTCACTTCGGCCGTTTCGCGCCGTATTTCGAACGGCGTTGCTTGCGGTTCTTGACGCCCTGGGTGTCGAGGACGCCGCGGAGGATGTGATAACGAACGCCCGGAAGGTCCTTCACGCGGCCGCCGCGGATCATGACCACCGAGTGCTCCTGAAGGTTATGGCCTTCACCCGGAATGTAACCGATTACCTCGAAACCATTGGTCAGACGCACCTTTGCGACCTTGCGAAGCGCCGAGTTCGGCTTCTTCGGAGTGGTCGTATAGACGCGCGTGCACACGCCACGCTTTTGCGGAGCAGCCTGCAGGGCCGGCACCGTGTTGCGGTAGGTCGGTTTTACGCGACCCTTGCGGATCAACTGGTTGATCGTCGGCATACGATTTAAGCCTTCATCCTCACCGTGCGGGGCACCAAAGCCCCTCGCCGGGACACGCGTTCACACGCGCAAAAGAAATTCACGCCATCCGCCCCGGTTTTGCGGAATGGCGCTTCGCGTTTCAGAGGACCGCACGGCGAATGCTGTGCGATCATGAGTCTCGAACTAACTTTCTTGCCATCAACGACAGCGTCTGAGGTTCATTCGTCGAGGCTTTTGGTCGCCGTCCACGACAGCCAGAAGAGCTTAAAACTCAATGGCTTAGGTGTCGTTTTTGGGTGGCCGTGCCGACGAGGCGAAACTCACCGCCTGCCGTAAGGTGGGCGGGTTGTATAAGCGAGAATCGGCCAAGTCAAGCAAAGAAGCCTGAATTATCGGGGCTTTCTGGCACGTCATCGTGACCGCCCGGCGCATCATCGCTTGGCCAGCGCCCATGCGGAAGCAATATAGCACCTAAGAACAGCATAATTGCCGCCTCGGCCCGCCGGTGCAATCTCCGGCGTGACCTGTGGTGCGCGCCAGCAACGGCGGTTGGCCGGGATGCGCCGGCCTCAGGCGGCGGCCTCGCCCCAGCCGCCACCGGTTTTCCGGATCGCAGCGCTCGGCGCGGCTGTGCCGCTATGGGACACCCTCGCCCGTTCGAACGCGCAAAAACGGCGCGTCATGCCAGATCGGAATTTCCGTGACCGCGGCGAAAACCAGACGCCGCGCGGCCGAGGTCCGAGCGCTATCGAACTTGAAAATTGTTTGGTGATGAAAAGTCGAAGAACTCGCGGCTTTTTTTGCAGATCACCGCACGTGTGTCGTCTCACTTGCGCGCAAGGCGACGCCCATTTCGTGCAAGTCCGCAAAGAACTTGAGCAAGTGGCAGAGACATCAAAGAGCAACTGACGTCTGATTTCCAGCGACATCCTCACATCGCAGCGCATCCGACAACCACAATCGTGTGAAGGCCGCGTGATGGACGGACTCGGACGCAATCGAAAACGATTTACGTTCGTGCATCCGACCATATTGCTGCGCTGCATCGCTGCGACGATTACCGGCCTCTCCAACCCGCCTGACGAGCACAGGCTTCCACAGCGCGCGGATTGGACTTTTCCCATTGCGTGATCGAACGCGTTTCGTTCGACGACATCTTGTTGTTCATGCAGGTGCAGTAGCCGAGAATGACAGGAGCCGTCTGCCCCTCGTCCTTGTTATCCTCGACGCATTCCTTGATCCATTTGACGTCGTCGGCGTTCTGCTGCGCCAGCGCCGGATGGGATGACGAGATGGTGACAAACGTGGCTGCTACAGCGGCCAGAGTGAGAACCGATTTCATAAATTTGTTCCTTCGAAATAATCTGTGGCAGGGACACTTAAAACGCGGACGCTATCTGCCAAATCCATTGCGAATTGTCGTCTCGTTGCGTGCAAAAGCGTATCCCATTGCGTGCAAATCACGCTCTTTCCGGCTTGGCCCGGAATGATTTCAGGTTGAGATAACGATCGAACGACGAATGGCGTCTGGAGAAAGCGCCTCACCCGGGATGCAGACGAATTGTCGTTGAGGACAACGATCTACTTTTGCAGATCGCGAAAATCCGCCGGCGACAGGCCGAAGGCGGTCCGGAAGCTGCGATAGAAAGTCGAAAGACTGTCGAAGCCGCAGGCATAAGCGATATCGGCAACAGGACGTGGTGGCAGCTGGCTCAATAACAGGCGCGCATGTTCGAGGCGGCGCGACAGAACATAACGCGCGTAAGTCGTTCCCGTCGGTTCAAACAACAGGTGAAGCTGACGAACTGAAATGCCGAGCAGGCCGGCGATCGTCGCCGGCGACAGATGGGATCGGTCGATGTTGTTCTCGATGGTTTGTCGCGCTTTCTGCAAAAGACCGGCGCGAATGGCATTGCGGCTGCGTTGCTCCTGCGGCGCGGCCATGCCGCGTGCGACGATCGCGAGTTGCGCCAGCGTCTGCACAGCAGCTTCCGCCCCTGCGCCATACAGATGCGGCGCCTGCTCGACAAAGGATGAGAAATAATCCGCGAACAACGTTGTGAGGCCGGGCTCAACATGCAGCGGCCGCGCCGGCAGATCCTGCTCACGCTCGATCAGCGCCTTGCAGCGCGCGAACGGAATTTTCACCAGCCGCAGATGGAAACCGGCATCCGTTGTCGGCGTCGTCTTGTACGGCAGATCGGAATGACTTGTCGCGAGCGAGCCGGCCGAAACAATAAATTCGCTACCGCCTGCTTCGAACCAGCCACCGCCATCAAGCTGCTGATAGATGCAAAGGGAGTCGCTCGGCGAGCGTGCGATATCCCGTTCGGTACGCGTCACATGATAGGATGACGCATGCATTTCAACGAGCGCCGCGCCGCCGATGGACATCGCGGAGCAGCGGCCATGAAACTGCGCGTGCTGATCCTTGTCGAGATCGATGCTGACGCCGAAGATGTTCTTGGCGCGCACTTCACGCCAATGCGTGAAGCGCTCGTGTTGCGGCAGATCGTCGGTTGAAAAACTCGGCATGGCTTGCGCGGGCCGTTAATTTGAAAAGCCGCGAACGGTATCAAATTACAGAAAAAATAAAAGCAAAACGAAAAACTGCTCCCATGTAGACGATAATCGCAGACCCACCGTCACGCCGCCCCTAGATCACGATGATTTTGGATCGAATCGATCCAAAATCATAAACGTGATCGATTCTAATAAGTTGGAGCATGATGTCGTCCGAAAGCCGCTTCGCACTTTTCGGCCTCATGCTCTAGAGGCCATTACCCACGAAAAAGGCCGCTCCGAAGAGCGGCCTTTTCCATTCGTGTCGCGAATGCGAAGTGTTATTCCGCCGCCGGCAGCGCCGGCGTTTCGACCGGCTTCACCGCTTCCTTCTCGCGCTCGTCCAGAATGAGCGAGTCGCGCTTGGTGGCGATTTCGCGCAGCGTGCTCATCATAGCTCCGGTGCCCGCCGGGATCAGGCGGCCAACGATGACGTTTTCCTTGAGGCCGTCGAGCGTGTCGGCCTTGCCGTTAACGGCAGCCTCCGTCAGCACGCGCGTGGTCTCCTGGAACGACGCCGCCGAGATGAAGGATCGCGTCTGCAGCGAAGCCTTGGTGATGCCGAGCAGAACCGGTGTGCCGGTCGCCGGCTTCTTGCCCTGCTCCACCGCCTTGGCGTTGATCTGGTCCATCTCGACACGGTCGAGCTGCTCGCCCTGGATCAGGTCGGTCTCGCCCGAGTCGTCGATCTCCACCTTCTGCAGCATCTGACGGACAATCACCTCGATGTGCTTGTCGTTGATGCCCACGCCCTGCAACCGATAGACCTCCTGGATTTCGTTGACCAGATAGGCGGCGAGTTCCTCGACGCCCTTGATCGCCAGAATGTCGTGCGGCGCCGGATTGCCTTCGACGATGGAGTCACCTTTCTCGATCAGGTCGCCATCCTGAAGATGGATGTGCTTGCCTTTCGGGATCAGATACTCGACCGGCTCGACATCCTGCTCCGCAGGCTCAATCGAAATGCGACGCTTGTTCTTATAGTCGCGGCCAAAGCGGATCGTACCGGAGATTTCGGCGATGACCGCCGCTTCCTTCGGACGACGCGCCTCGAACAGCTCCGCCACCCGCGGCAGACCGCCGGTGATGTCGCGGGTCTTGGCACTCTCGGTCGGGATACGGGCGATGACGTCGCCTGCATACACGGCCGCGCCTTGGTCAACCGAAAGAATCGCGTCGATCGCCAGCGGATAGCGAGCGTCGCCACCGCGGGCCAGCTTGAGGACCTTGCCGTCCTTGTCCTTGATCGCGATCGCCGGGCGCAGATCCGCCGCACGCTGGGACGTACGCCAATCGGTCACCACGCGCTTGGTGATGCCGGTGGATTCGTCCTGCGTTTCCGCAACCGACTGACCTTCGACCAGATCTTCCAGTTCGGCGAAACCGTCCACTTCGGTGATGATCGGACGGGTATAAGGATCCCATTCCGCCATACGCTGTCCGCGCTTCACCACATCGCCCTCATTGACGCGCAGACGCGCGCCATAAGGCAGACGATGGGTCGCCCGCTCGGTGCCGTCAGGATCGACGACCGCAAGCGTGACGTTGCGGCTCATCACGATGAGAGCGCCTTCCGAATTCTTGATCACGGCGTTGGCTTGCTTGTCCTTCGCCTTCAGCCTGATCGTGCCTTCGAAATTCGACTCGATGAACGACTGCTCGTTGATCTGCGCCGCGCCACCGATATGGAACGTACGCATCGTGAGCTGGGTGCCGGGCTCACCGATCGACTGCGCCGCGATGACGCCAACCGCTTCGCCCATGTTGACGGGCGTACCACGGGCCAGATCGCGTCCGTAGCAAGCCGCGCAGACACCGGCAGTCGAGGCACAGGTCAGCACCGAACGGATGCGCACTTCCTGCACATTCGCCTGTGTGATCTTGTCGACCTCGGCCTCGCCGAGCAGCGTGCCATTCGGCACGATCACTTCGCCGGTCGCCGGATCCTTCACATCCTCGGCCGTGGTGCGACCCAGGATACGGATGCCGAGCGATGCCACCACGGTGCCCGCGTCGATGATCGCACGCACCTTGATGCCTGCATCCGTACCGCAGTCGAACGACGTGATGATGCAGTCCTGCGCCACGTCGACGAGACGGCGTGTCAGGTAACCGGAGTTCGCCGTCTTCAACGCCGTATCCGCGAGACCCTTACGGGCACCGTGGGTGGAGTTGAAGTACTCCATCACCGTCAGGCCTTCCTTGAAGTTCGAGACGATCGGTGTCTCGATGATGGAGCCGTCCGGCTTGGCCATGAGACCGCGCATACCGGCGAGCTGCCGCATCTGGGCGGGCGAGCCGCGCGCTCCGGAATGGGCCATCATGTAGATCGAGTTGATCTGCTTTTCACGGCCGGTCTTCGGATCCTTCTTGGTGGTCGAGATCTCGGTCATCATCTCGGCGGCAATCGCCTCGGTGCATTTCGACCAGGCGTCGACCACCTTGTTGTACTTCTCACCCTGCGTGATCAGGCCGTCATTGTATTGCTGCTCAAAGTCCTTAGCCTCTTCGCGGGTCTTGTCGACGATCTTCCACTTCGCCTCAGGTACGACCATGTCGTCCTTGCCGAACGAGATGCCGGCCTTGAAAGCGTGATGGAAGCCCAGCGCCATGATGCGATCGCAGAAGATGACCGTGTCCTTCTGACCGCAGTGACGGTAGACGGTGTCGATCATGTTCGAGATTTCACGCTTGGTCATCAGCTTGTTGACGACATCGAACGTGACAACCGAGCTCTTCGGCAGCACCTGGCCGAGTAGTACGCGGCCCGGTGTCGTGTCGTAGAGCTTGTTGAACGGCTTGCCGTCCGGACCGGTACCGACCCAGCGATACTTGATCTTGGTGTGAAGCGTAATGACCTTCTGCGACAGCGCATGCTCGATGTCGGAGATGGTGCCGAACACCTTGCCTTCACCCGGCTCACCGTCACGCATCAGCGAGAGATAATAGAGACCGAGCACGATATCCTGCGACGGCACGATGATCGGCTGGCCGTTCGCCGGATGCAGGATGTTGTTGGTCGACATCATCAGGACGCGCGCTTCCAACTGCGCTTCAAGCGACAGCGGAACGTGCACAGCCATCTGGTCGCCGTCGAAGTCGGCGTTGAACGCGGCGCAAACCAGCGGATGAAGCTGGATCGCCTTGCCTTCGATCAGCACCGGCTCGAACGCCTGAATGCCGAGACGATGCAGCGTCGGCGCGCGGTTCAGCATCACCGGATGTTCGCGAATGACCTCGTCGAGAATATCCCAAACCTCGGGCTTCTCCTTCTCGACCAACTTCTTCGCCTGCTTCACGGTGGTGGACAGGCCCTTCGCGTCAAGCCGCGAATAGATGAACGGCTTGAACAGCTCGAGCGCCATCTTCTTCGGCAGGCCACACTGATGCAGCTTCAGCTCGGGACCGACCACGATCACCGAACGGCCGGAATAGTCGACGCGCTTGCCGAGCAGGTTCTGGCGGAACCGGCCCTGTTTGCCTTTCAGCATGTCGGCGAGCGACTTCAGCGGACGCTTGTTGGCGCCGGTGATGACGCGGCCACGACGGCCGTTGTCGAACAGCGCATCGACCGCTTCCTGAAGCATGCGCTTCTCGTTGCGGATGATGATGTCCGGCGCACGCAGTTCGATCAACCGCTTCAGACGATTGTTGCGGTTGATGACGCGGCGATACAGGTCGTTGAGGTCCGAGGTCGCAAAGCGTCCGCCATCGAGCGGAACGAGCGGGCGCAGGTCCGGCGGAATCACCGGCACATGCGTCAGGATCATCCATTCCGGCTTGTTGCCGGACTCGATGAACGCTTCGATCAGCTTCACGCGCTTGGCGAACTTCTTTTTCTTGATGTCAGAATCGGTCTCGCCGATTTCGGCGCGCAGATCGGCCTGCATCTTGTGCAGGTCGAGCGCCTTCAGCATCTCACGGATCGCTTCCGCGCCGATCATGGCGGTGAAGCTGTCCTGACCGTATTCGTCCTGCGCCTTGAGATATTCCTCTTCGGACAAGAGCTGACGGTCCTGCAGTGGGGTGAGGCCCGGCTCCAGAACGACGTAGTACTCGAAGTACAGAATCCGCTCGAGATCCTTCAGCGTCATATCGAGCAGAAGGCCGATGCGGCTCGGCAGCGACTTCAGGAACCAGATATGGGCGACCGGAGCCGCGAGCTCGATATGGCCCATGCGCTCACGACGCACGCGCGAGAGCGTGACTTCGACCGAGCACTTCTCGCAGATGATGCCCTTGTACTTCATGCGCTTGTACTTGCCGCACAAGCACTCGTAGTCCTTGATCGGGCCGAAGATGCGCGCACAGAACAAGCCATCACGCTCCGGCTTGAAGGTCCGGTAGTTGATGGTTTCCGGCTTCTTGATCTCGCCGTACGACCAGGACTGAATCTTCTCAGGTGACGCGATCGAGATGCGGATCTGGTCGAAGACCTGAGCCGGCACCTGCGGGCTGAACAGATTCATAATTTCTTGGTTCATCGTCTTCTCCTCGGCCGGCTCTGAAGAGCCATTGGCCGTAAAGGGTTTCGCTGTCGTCGGTCGGGACGGCGCCCTCGCCGTCCCGTCTCTCTTCGCGAATTACTCGGCGGCTTCCGGCAGTTCGCCGGGCCGCTGGACCTTCGAATTGTGCAGGTCGACGTTGAGGCCGAGCGAGCGCATTTCCTTGACCAGGACGTTGAAGCTTTCCGGGATACCGGCTTCGAACGTGTCGTCACCACGCACGATCGCTTCGTAGACCTTGGTACGGCCGGCCACGTCATCGGACTTCACGGTCAGCATTTCCTGCAGCGTGTAGGCGGCGCCGTAAGCTTCGAGCGCCCAGACCTCCATTTCGCCGAAACGCTGTCCGCCGAACTGCGCCTTGCCGCCCAGCGGCTGCTGGGTGACGAGCGAGTAAGGACCGATCGAACGGGCATGGATCTTGTCGTCGACAAGGTGATGCAGCTTCAGCATGTAGATGTAGCCGACAGTCACCTTACGATCGAACTGATCGCCGGTGCGGCCATCGAACAGCGTCATCTGCCCCGAGTGATCGAGACCCGCCATGTCGAGCATCTGCTCGATGTCGGTTTCCTTGGCGCCGTCGAAGACCGGCGTCGCAATCGGCACGCCATGACGGAGGTTGCTGCCGAGTTCGATGATCCCCTTGTCGTCCAGCGACTTGATGGTCTCGTCCTCGCCATACACCTTCTTCAGCGTATCCTTCAGCGGACGCGTATCCTGCTTGGCATAATACGCATCGACCGCCTGGCCGATGCGCTTGCCAAGACCGGCGCACGCCCAGCCAAGATGCGTCTCAAGAATCTGACCGACATTCATGCGGCTCGGCACGCCGAGCGGATTAAGCACGATGTCCGCATGCGTCCCGTCCTCAAGGAACGGCATGTCCTCGACCGGAACGATCTTGGACACGACACCCTTGTTGCCGTGACGTCCGGCCATCTTGTCGCCGGGCTGGATCTTGCGCTTCACCGCGACGAAGACCTTGACCATCTTCATCACGCCGGGCGGG
This sequence comes from Pseudorhodoplanes sinuspersici, assembly GCF_002119765.1. Taxonomy (NCBI): domain Bacteria; kingdom Pseudomonadati; phylum Pseudomonadota; class Alphaproteobacteria; order Hyphomicrobiales; genus Pseudorhodoplanes; species Pseudorhodoplanes sinuspersici. The sequence goes on along the minus strand of NZ_CP021112.1, from coordinate 4,377,233 downwards.
AGTTCGTCGCCACGCTGCAGCTTCTCGACCTTGTCGAGGAAGCGCTGCTCGAGCAGCTTCTTCGACTCGTCGTATTGCTTCCGCATGGCCTCGATCTCGGCCATCAGCTTGTCGTTCGAGGTCGCGAACTGCCACCATTGCGAACGCGGATATTCATCCAGGGTCGCGCGGGTGATCTTGGTGTCCTTCTTGAAGCCTTTCGGCCCCGCAACGCCCTGACGGCCATCCAGCAACTCGGCCAGACGCCCGAACACGTTGCGGTCGAGGATCGCCTGTTCGTCGTCGCGGTCCTTGGCGAGGCGTTCGATTTCCTCGCGTTCGATCGCGAGCGCACGCTCGTCCTTGTCGACACCGTGACGGTTAAACACGCGCACTTCCACGACCGTGCCCTGCACGCCTGGCGGCACGCGGAGCGAGGTATCGCGAACGTCCGAGGCCTTCTCACCGAAGATGGCGCGCAGAAGTTTTTCTTCCGGCGTCATCGGGCTTTCGCCCTTCGGCGTGATCTTGCCGCAGAGGATGTCGCCGGCGCGGACTTCAGCACCGATATAGACGATGCCGGCTTCGTCGAGGTTCTTCAGCGCCTCTTCCGACACGTTCGGAATGTCGCGCGTGATTTCTTCCGGTCCGAGCTTGGTGTCACGGGCCATCACTTCGAATTCCTCGATATGGATCGAAGTGAAGACGTCGTCGCGCACAATGCGCTCTGACAGAAGGATCGAGTCCTCGAAGTTGTAGCCGTTCCACGGCATGAACGCGACCAGCACGTTGCGGCCAAGCGCGAGCTCGCCGAGTTCGGTCGACGGGCCGTCGGCGATGATGTCGCCCTTCTTCACCACGTCACCGACACGCACCAGCGGTCGCTGGTTGATGCAGGTGTTCTGGTTGGAGCGCTGGAACTTCATCAGACGATAGATGTCGACGCCCGGCTTGGTCGGGTCGGTCTCTTCCGTCGCGCGGATAACGATACGGGTGGCATCCACCTGATCGATCACGCCCGCACGGCGAGCACCGATGGCCGCACCGGAGTCACGCGCCACCACGCCTTCCATGCCGGTACCAACGAACGGCGCCTCGGCACGAACCAGCGGCACCGCCTGACGCTGCATGTTCGAGCCCATCAGCGCGCGGTTGGCGTCGTCGTTCTCAAGGAACGGGATCAACGCCGCGGCGACCGAGACGAGCTGCTTCGGCGACACGTCCATGAAGTCGACCTTGTCGCGCGGATAAGGCGCAACATCGCCGGCATGACGGCAGACGATCATGTCTTCGGTGAAACGGCCCTTGGCATCGATCGGCGCATTCGCCTGCGCGACCGTGTAACGAGCCTCCTCCATCGCCGAGAGATAGATGACCTCGTCGGTGACGCGGCCGTCCTTCACCTTGCGATAAGGCGTTTCCACGAAACCGTATTTGTTCACCCGCGCATAGGTCGCAAGTGAGTTGATCAGACCGATATTCGGACCTTCCGGAGTCTCGATCGGGCAGATACGGCCATAGTGGGTCGGATGCACGTCGCGCACTTCAAAGCCAGCGCGTTCGCGAGTCAGACCGCCTGGTCCAAGCGCCGAGAGACGACGCTTGTGCGTGATCTCGGACAGCGGGTTGGTCTGATCCATGAACTGCGAGAGCTGCGAGGAGCCGAAGAACTCGCGCACCGCGGCAGCCGCCGGCTTGGCGTTGATCAGGTCCTGCGGCATGACGGTGTCGATATCGACCGACGACATGCGCTCCTTGATCGCGCGCTCCATACGCAGGAGGCCGACGCGATACTGGTTCTCCATCAACTCGCCGACCGAACGCACACGGCGATTGCCGAGATTGTCGATGTCGTCGATTTCGCCCTTGCCGTCGCGCAGATCGACGAGCGTCTTCACCACGGCAAGGATGTCATCCTTGCGCAGCACGCGCATCGTGTCCGGCGCATCGAGGTCGAGGCGCATGTTCATCTTCACGCGACCAACGGCCGAAAGGTCGTAGCGGTCGGCATCGAAGAACAGCGACTGGAACATCGCCGATGCGGTATCGATCGTGGGCGGCTCACCCGGACGCATCACGCGGTAGATGTCGAACAGCGCGTCTTCACGCGTCATGTTCTTGTCAACCGCGAGCGTGTTGCGGATGTAGGCGCCGACATTGATGTGATCGATGTCGAGGATTGGCAATTCCTTGATGCCGAGCTCGTTGATCGTTTCAAGCAGCTTCTCGGTGATCTCTTCGCCGGCTTCGGCGTAGATCTCACCGGTTTTCATGTTGACGAGATCTTCGGCAATGTAATTGCCAAGCAGCTCCTCATCGGTCATGCGGAGAGCCTTAAGGCCCTTTTCCGCGAGCTGACGCGCCTGACGCACGGTGATCTTGCGACCGGCTTCGACAACGACCTTGCCGCTATCGGCATCGACGAGATCGTTGATGGCCTTGTAACCCTTCATGCGGTCGGCATCGAAGGGCACGCGCCAGCCTTCCTTCGCGCGCTTGTAAGAAACGATGTTGTAGAAGGTCTTGAGGATTTCCTCGCCGTCCATGCCGAGCGCATAGAGCAGCGACGTCACCGGGATCTTGCGGCGACGGTCGATACGCGCATGTACGATGTCCTTGGCATCGAACTCGATGTCGAGCCACGAACCGCGATAGGGAATGATGCGGGCCGCAAACAACAGCTTGCCGGATGAATGGGTCTTGCCCTTGTCGTGATCGAAGAACACGCCGGGCGAACGATGCATCTGCGAAACGATAACGCGCTCGGTGCCGTTCACGACGAACGTACCGTTGTTGGTCATCAGCGGGATGTCGCCCATGTAGACATCCTGCTCCTTGATGTCCTTCACGGAGCGGGCGCCGGTCTCTTCATCGACATCGAACACGATGAGGCGCAGCGTCACCTTGAGCGGCGCAGCATAGGTCATGCCGCGCTGGCGGCATTCATCGACGTCGTATTTCGGGGGATCGAACTCGTAGCCGACAAAGTCGAGCTGCGAGGTGTTGGAAAAATCCTTGATCGGGAAGACGGACTTAAAGACCGCCTGCAGGCCCTCGTCGGGCCGGCCGCCCTCGGGGGGCGTCACCAGAAGGAATTGGTCATAGGACGCCTTCTGAACCTCGATGAGGTTCGGCATCTCCGCCACTTCCTGGATTTTTCCGAAAAATTTTCTAACGCGCTTCCGACCGATAAACGTCTGCGCCATAAACCGTCCTTCTCTCGTCTGTCGTTCTGAGACAGCCGGGACGACTCTCCGAAAGGCCGCCATCATCGCGACCATCAGGACAGGCGTCGGGTGCCTGCGTTTAAGATGATTCGAGCCGGGCTCGAACCGCCGCATCTGCCGCCGCGAAGCGGCGCTATAAGGGGATATCGAACCCATATAGGCCCAATAGCCACAATGTCCAGTGCCCGCTGCCAAAAATTGCCCGGAAAGGGCGATTTTTGGGCGGGTCCACTCACTTTGACGTCAAGACCGGGGCAATCCCGGCCTTTCTCCGGAGAGCGTACAGCCGGGCGGAACCCGGCCGTACGGCACAATCAAGAGATTACTTAAGCTCGACCTTGGCACCGACCTTTTCAAGGGTCGCCTTGATCTTGTCGGCTTCTTCCTTGTTGGCGCCTTCCTTGAGGGTCTTCGGAGCGCCTTCAACGAGGTCCTTCGCCTCTTTCAGACCGAGGCCGGTCAGAGCGCGAACTTCCTTAATGACTTCAATCTTCTTGTCGCCGGCCGCGGCCAGGACGACGGTGAAGTCGGTCTTCTCTTCAGCCGGAGCGGCACCGCCGCCAGCACCCGGAGCAGCGGCGACAGCCACCGCAGCAGCGGCGGAAACGCCCCACTTTTCTTCGAGCATCTTGGCGAGGTCAGCCGCCTCGAGGACGGTCAGGGACGACAGATCGTCGACGATTTTCTGCAAGTCAGCCATGGTATTATTATCCTATTCGAACCTTGATGATTGATGTCGGTGTCACGCCGCAGTCTTGCTGGCATAGGCCTGGACGACGCGCGCGACCTTGGAGGCCGGTGCGGTCGTGAGCTGCGCGATCTTGGTCGCCGGGGCCACAAGCAGGCCGACGATCTTCCCACGCAATTCGTCGAGCGAAGGCAGAGAAGCCAGCTGCTTCACGCCATTCACGTCCAGGGCGGTCTTGCCCATCGCTCCGCCAAGAATGACGAACTGCTCGTTCGCCTTGGCAAAGTCGGTGGCGACCTTCGGTGCTGCTACCGGATCGGCCAGAGAATAGGCGATCAGGGTCGGCCCTTTCAGCAAAGGCGCGATCGAGGCAGCATCGGAGCCATCAAGAGCAATCTTGGCGAGACGGTTTTTCGCGACCTTCACCTGGGCGCCCGCCTGCTTCATCTGCTTGCGCAGGGTCTGCATCTGGGCGACCGAAAGGCCGGAATAATGAGCCACAACGACCACTTTGGAGGACTTGAAGACCTCCTTCAGCGACTCGACGGACTCAGTTTTTTCCGTTCGGTTCACAAGCTCTCTCCGGTTGGTGGACCCCTTTCCGGAACCCACCCGTTGCGACAACCATTCTGCCCGGAATGCTTAAGGGGCAGAACGGCGCTTCCGTTAAGCCCTGCCCTCCACCGCAGCCGAGCTCGCGCCCTTGGCCACGTGGGATTTGAAAGGTTCGAACCGGTCAACGGCGCGGCATAGCCGGCCAGAAACACGTCTCTCACCCGTCTATGCTGGCAGCCGCCTTCTTTCGAATTTGGCAATTAGGCGGGTAACCCCGCACCGGCAGTCTTGGACAGGAGGCGGCCCGGCTGAGCCGGACTGCCGCGTGTTCCATCAGGAACGCGCAAAGGCGTGCCGACATAGCCAGCACGCCAATGGTCGTCTTCTATTCCCTTCTGTCACGCTTGCCAAGCCCTGACTTATCCCCTCCCCCACGGCAAGGGTGGATCGGCAGTGTCATGCTCGTAGAATGCGTAAAGCTCACACAAAGAAGAGCCCTGGAGGAAGAGCATCATGGCGACACCCGATCGCATTCTCGTCACCCATGTCGGCAGTCTGGTCCGGCCGCCGAAACTGGTCCACCATCTGCGCAAGATCGAAGCAGGCGAGCCGTATGACGAAGCCGCCTACCAAGCCTGCCTGAGGGATTCGATCGACGAGGTCGTGCAGCAGCAGGTCGATGTCGGCGTCGACATTGTCAGCGACGGCGAATTCTCCAAAGGCCGCAACTGGGCTTTTTACGTCCACGAACGATTGAGTGGCCTCACCACGCGTCCGCTCACGCCCGAAGAAGCGAAGGATCCGCTGACGCAGGCCGGCGGCGGCAACGATCGTAAAGCCTTCCCCGAGTTCTACGCCGAATACGATGCCGCGACCGGGCTCGGCAAACGGCTCGGCAATCGCTTTGTCGTCAATGGCGCCCTTTCGTATATCGGCCAGAAGCAGGTTTCGCGCGACATCGACAATCTCAAACACGCGGCCAGCAAGGCGAAAGCGCCGGGCGCGTTTCTTCCCGTGGTGGCACCGGCCAGCGCCCTGCCCGGCAGCAAGAACGAATTCTACAAGGACGAGGAAACCTGTCTGTTCGCGCTCGCCGATGCGCTGAACGCCGAATACAAGGCCATTGTCGATGCCGGTCTCTACGTGCAGATCGACGATGCCTTCCTGCCCTATATGTACGAGAAGATGGTGCCGCCGATGACGCTCGGCGATTATCGCAAATGGGCCCAGCTCCGCGTCGACGTGCTCAATCACGCACTGCGCGGCATCCCCGAAGAAAAGTCACGCTATCATCTGTGCTGGGGAAGCTGGAATGGCCCGCATGCGCATGACGTGCCGATGAAGGACATCGTCGACATGATGCTGCAGGTGAAATGCGGCGCGTATCAGTATGAGGCCGCCAATCCGCGCCACGAACACGAATGGGTGGTGTGGGAGACTGTGAAACTGCCTGCGGGCAAGATGCTGATCCCCGGCTGCGTCAGTCATGCAACCAATATCGTCGAGCATCCCGAACTCGTGGCGCAGCGGCTGACGCGTCTTGCCAAGCTCGTCGGCCGTGAGAACGTGATGGCCGGCACGGATTGCGGCTTTGCGCAGAGCCCGTTCGCCAAACGCGTGCACGAAAGCATCATGTGGGCGAAGCTGCGCTCGCTGGCCGAAGGCGCCCGCATCGCATCCCAAAACCTCTGGGGCAAGCGCAGCGCGGCTTGAGCCGCGCTGCGTCACCGCAGTGACGGACCGTTACGCGCTATTGTCGCGCGGACGGGATGCGCTGCAGGATTTTCTGACGGAGGCCGGCATCGTTTGAGGCCACTTCGATGATCTTGCTGTATTCCTCCACCGACAATCCCTGATCGGTCACGGCCTTGACCATCACATTGTTCGCCTCTTCGACAATGCGCTGCTTGTCGGCTTCTGGCGCCTTGGCAATCTGTTGCGAATATTCCTGATCGACCTTCGTGACATTCTCGAGCGCCGTGGCGACCGCATCGATTTTCTGATCGGACAGATCCGACGGTGCTATCGCACTGGGCGACGTTGTTTGCGGCTTCGCAGCCGGCGCGGATTGCGCATTCGCAGGACCAACGATCAGCGAACCGGCCAGCCCCAGGATGGCGACAGAAGTCAATGTGAATACGCGCATGTCTTTCTCCGAACATTGATTGGACAGCCCCGCCAGCGTTCGCTCGACGCAAGACCACGCCGTGCTCGCACCCCCAACGCGGCAACATGGGTCAAGACGCGGCGGCGCCGAATGTTCCGCACAAAAAATGCACAGACTGTGCAAAACACGTGTGTTCCGCTGCCTTATTCATGGAAGCGCGGCTTTATTGTCTTGAACAACAGATGTCGTGTCCTAAGTCGCCGTATACTCGCCACTTGGGCGAGTTAGCGATGAGGTCGTGAAAGCTGCGCGTCACGCTTTCGCACACGAAACCCGCGAGAGGAGATGTCATGAAACTGACACCAACTCAGGTGGAACAGACCCTCGACCAGTTCCCCGCACAAGCGATACCCGAAAGTCATCCGGTCATGTCGGAACTCACCAGACTGTTCGGTGATCACACCTTCTTTCTCGATGGTCAGGGACTGAGCATCGTGGAGTCGACACAGTCCGATGGCGACACCAAGCAGAAAACAGGCGTCGTCATCAATCTTGCGAATTGGGCGGACTCGACCCGCACGCAATTAGCGCCGCACGAACCCGTGCCAACGGACATCGCCGTTCAACTGGCCGCCTGATCCTGGCTGGCGCCTCGGAATTAGAGGCCGTTCGGTAAAATCTTGTCCGGCGTAATCGGGAATTCGCGGATGCGGATTCCCGATCAGCACTTGCCATGTCTCGCGGCAGCGACGAGCGACAACGTCCTCGTCACGCAACGCCTTTCACGACCGGCAATTGCCGCGGCCGCTCATGACCGAGCCGCGCCATGGCATTCGCAACGGCCGGACCGATCGGCGGCACGCCCGGTTCACCGACGCCCGTCGGCTTTTCGGACGATGGCACAATCGCGACTTCGACCTCCGGCATCTCGTTGATGCGCAGCGACCGGTAGGTGTCGAAATTGCTCTGCATCGGGCGTCCCTGATCGAGCGTCACTTCTGCGAACAGCACGTGACCGAGACCATAGCCGATACCGCCTTCGATCTGCGCACGGATGACATCGGGATTGACGGCAATGCCGCAGTCGACCGCGCACCAGACCTTGTGCACGCGCGGTCCTTCATTACCGCCATCCGAGATCTCCGCGATCTGTGCGACGAAGGTGTTGAAGCTTTCAACCACCGCAACGCCGCGGGCGCGCCCGTTGACCGGACCCGGCCCGTTCCATTTCGCAAGCTCCGCCACGGCACGCAGAACACCAGCCGCGCGCGGATGTTTGGTCATCAGTTCGAGACGCCCGGCCACCGGGTCCTTGCCCGCCGCCTGCAGCAATTCATCGACAAAGCATTCGACGGCGTAGCCGGTGTGGGTGTGACCGACCGAGCGCCACCATAAGGTCGGCACGCCGGCATCGGTTGTGTGCAGGTCGCACTGGAAATTGGCCACGTCGTACGGAATGTTCCGCGAGCCTTCGACCGATGTGCCGTCGACGCCGTCCTTGATCAGACCCTCAAAGGGCGAGCCTTTCAGGAACGACTGGCCAACAACGGTGTTGGACCACGCCACGATCTTGCCATCCTGCACCGCGCCGCGCAGGCGATGCACGAACAGCGGCCGGTAGAAGCCGCCACGCATGTCATCCTCGCGCGTCCAGACCAGCTTCACTGGCCGTTCGGGGCCGATCGCCTTGGCCGCCATGGCGAGTTCGGCGGCAAATTGCGATGCCGGCTGCGCCCTGCGGCCGAAGCTGCCGCCAGCGAGCATCGTCTGGATATCCACCTGCTCCGGCTTCAATCCGAGAATGGTCGCGATCGTCGCTTGATCCAGCGTCTGGATCTGGCTGCCGAACCGCGCGACAGCACGATCGTTGCCAAACTGCAGATAGCCGTCGAGCGGCTCCATCGCGGCATGGGCGAGATACGGGAAGATATATTCCGCCTCGATCACCTTGCCGGCTTTCGACAGCGCCGCATCCGCATCGCCATGCTTGCCGGCGACGGTGCCGGGCTTGCGCGACAATGCGCGGTATTCGTCCAGCAATTGCTGCGTGCTGCGCTTTTCAGCCTTGCTGTCGTCCCACGTGATCTTGAGCAGATCGCGGGCTTTCAGCGCCGGCCACATACCGTTGGCATAAACGGCGACGCCGCTCGGCAGCACCTTCACGTCCACAACGCCTGGCACCTTGCGGGCTTCGCCATCGTCAACGCGTGCGACCGTCGCACCGAAACGATCCGGATGCGCGACCACCACCGTGAGCATATCGGGCTCGCGAATGTCGATGGTGAATTGCGCCGTGCCGTTGACCTTGCTCGGCACATCGAGCTTGTGAACCGAGCCTTCGCGGCCGATGAACCTGAAATTTTTCGGGTCTTTCAGCTTCACATTGTCCGGCGCCGGCAGTTTCGCTGCGGCATCGGCCATCTGGCCGAAGGTCGCTTCGCGTTTGGTGGCCGCGTGCCGCAGCACGCCACGCTCCACGGTGATCTCGGACACCGGTACCGTCCACGCCGCACTTGCGGCCTGCACCAGCATCGCCCGCGCAGTGGCGCCGGCCATGCGCAGCTGATCATACGAATTGGCGATCGCCGTCGATCCGCCCGTTCCCTGAATCGGACCGAAGGCGGTGTTGTTGTAGAGCTTGGCATCCGCCGGCGCGTGCTCGGCACGCATCTGCGACCAGTCGGCATCGAGCTCTTCGGCAACGATCGTCGCAAGGCCGGTGAACGGCCCCTGCCCGAATTCGATATGTTTCGACAGAATGGTGACGGTGTTGTCGGTGCCGACGCGGATGAAGGCATTGGGCGCGAACACGGCGGCCTTTCCGTCGGGACGGAAGATCGACGCGGCGCCCGATTGCGCCGATGCTTGCCGCGGCAGATGGAACGCGATGACAAGCCCGGCCATGCCTTGCAGCATCGACCGGCGCGACAGATTGCGCTGATGAATCGTCATGCGTTCAGCCCTCCAGCGACTTGGCTGCGTCGTGGATCGCGGCGCGAATGCGGACATAGGTCGCGCAGCGGCAGAGATTGCCGCTCATCGCATTGTCGATATCCTCATTACTTGGCTTCTTGTTATCTTTCAGGAGCGCCACCGCGCTCATCACCTGACCGGACTGGCAATAGCCGCACTGCGGCACATCGCGCGCGACCCAAGCCTTCTGCACGGCCTGCGCTTCGCGCCCGCCGATTCCTTCGATGGTTGTGATTTCACTGTTGCCGACATCGGAGACCTGCAACTGACAGGAGCGTGTCGGGTTACCATCCACAAACACTGTGCAAGCACCGCATTGCGCGATCCCGCACCCAAACTTCGTTCCCGTGAGTCCAACAGTGTCCCTGATGACCCACAACAAAGGTGTGTCGGGTAATACTTCAACGTTTTTAGTTTGCCCGTTGATGCGCAACGAGTAGGCCGCCATACGTTCTCTCCAGAACCAGGACTGATTGGAACGGATGTAGACAGCGGTTCCAAAATCGCCAGAGCGCCGGCAAAAATTCTGAAGCGTTTGCGAATTAGACTTTGGTCGTCGCGAAAACTGTCCCTGCACGCTGGAATAAAATTCACATCAGCAAAATAAAATATGTCCCAAACAAAAAGCCCGGCATCGCTGCCGGGCTTTTTTTCTCATCGTGTCTTTGAAACGAAGATCAGCTCTGCGCGAAAATCGAATTCGGCTCGATCTTCAGGCCCGGCCCCATCGTCGAGGACAGCGACACCTTCTGCACGAAGGTGCCCTTGGCGCCTGCCGGCTTGGCCTTCTGCACCGCATCGGCGAACGCCTTGATGTTCGCAACCAGTGCGTCGGCTGTGAAAGAGGCCTTGCCGACGCCGGCCTGAACGATGCCGGCCTTCTCGACGCGGAATTCGACCGAGCCGCCCTTGGCACCCTTCACCGCATTGGCGATGTCCATGGTCACGGTGCCGACCTTCGGATTCGGCATCATGCCGCGCGGGCCGAGCACCTTACCGAGACGGCCGACCAGCGGCATCATGTCGGGGGTCGCAATACAACGATCGAAATCGATCTCGCCGTTGTTGACCTTCTCGAACAGGTCTTCGGCACCGACGACATCGGCACCGGCCGCCTTGGCCTCGTCCGCCTTGGCACCGCGTGCGAACACACCGACGCGTTGCGTACGGCCCGAGCCGCTCGGCAGCGTGACGACGCCACGCACCATCTGATCGGCGTGACGCGGATCGACGCCGAGATTCATCGCCACTTCGATGGTCTCGTCGAACTTCGCCTTGGCGCGGTCCTTGATCATCTTCACCGCTTCGTCGAGCGCATAGAGCTTGTCGCGATCGATGCCTTCGCGGATCTTCTTGGCGCGCTTGCCTTCAAAAGCCATGATCAGCCTCCCACCACGTCGATGCCCATCGAACGGGCGGAGCCTGCGATCATCTTGGCCGCAGCCTCGACGGTGTCGCAGTTCAGGTCCTTCATCTTCTGCTCGGCGATTTCGTTGATCTGGGCCTGCGTGATCTTGCCGGCCTTGTCACGACCCGGGGCCTTCGACCCCTTGTCGATCTTCGCCGCCTTCTTGATGAAGTAGGACACGGGCGCCTGCTTCATTTCGAAGGTGAAGGACCGGTCCTGATACACCGTGATGGTGACCGGGATCGGCATGTTCTTTTCGAGCTTGGCAGTCTGCGCGTTGAATGCCTTGCAGAATTCCATGATGTTCAGACCGCGCTGGCCAAGCGCGGGACCGATCGGCGGCGACGGATTGGCGGCGCCGGCCGGCACTTGCAATTTTACATAGCCGGTAATTTTCTTTGCCATGTACTACTCCTGTGATGTGAGCCGTTGCCGGCCCGGTTCAGGTGCCGTGGTGCAGCTCTTGGACGGTTGGCGGCCGTCCTCACCTCCCACGGCTCTTCTTCTTCGTCAGGGCCGGACTGAGGCCGGCGCCAACGCAGAAATCTTAAACCTTCTCCACCTGCCCGAATTCGAGTTCGACAGGCGTTGCGCGACCGAAGATCGACACCGCGACTTTCACGCGCGCACGATCCTCGTCCACTTCTTCGACGGTGCCGTTGAATGACGCGAACGGACCATCGGAGACACGCACCTGCTCGCCCACTTCGAACGAAACCGACGGCTTCGGACGGTCAATGCCTTCCTGCACCTGCTGCAGCAGACGGCCGGCTTCGGCCTCGGAGATCGGCATCGGCTTGTTGTCGGCGCCGAGAAAGCCCGTGACCTTCGGCGTATTCTTGATCAGGTGATAAGCCTCGTCGGTCAGGTCGACCTTCACCAGCACATAACCCGGAAAGAACTTGCGCTCGGTATCGACCTTGCGGCCGCGGCGCACCTCGGTGACCTTTTCCTTCGGGACCAGCACTTCCTCGAAATGCTCGGTCAGGCCGCGCTGCTTGGCCTGCTCGCGAATGGATTCGGCGACCTTGTTCTCGAAATTCGAATAGGCGTGAACGATGTACCAGCGCTTGGCCATGTCTCTTATTCTTCCAAAGTCTTTTCGGTCCGGGGTCTTGTGACGTCTCTATTCAACGGCGACAGTCAGCGCACCATGTTCAAAATCGTCGTAATGAGTAGCCGGATCGCCTGATCGGCCAGCAGGAAGAAAATCGACGACACCGCAACCATGACAAACACCATCGCGGTGGTGATGGCGGTCTCGCGGCGCGACGGCCAGGTGACCTTCTCGGTCTCGGCGCGTACCTGCTGCAGAAACTTGAACGGACTGAACTTCGCCATCGATCTTGCCGGTGCTCAAACGAGCCGTCTTGTCGCCCGATCCTTGTTCTTAAGGAACGAGCCACATCCGGCCCTTGTTTTGGGATGCCCTTCGCCGCGGATGTCCGTCACCGGGCCGCTGAAGCGAAGCCGTGTAAGTACTGCGAAAGCCGTCGGAAATCAAGGTTGTCCTGCCAGCCGTCGCAACTGGCAGGAGTGGAGGGACTCGAACCCCCAACCCCCGGTTTTGGAGACCGGTGCTCTAGCCAGTTGAGCTACACTCCTCCAAACGGCTGCGGCGGACCATTCGGCCCGCCGCCAGACCGATATGCCTTATGGATGGGCGGTTTGCAAGAGCGGGAAACGGCGAAAAGCCCCTCCCTTACGTCTTCAGCAGCCAACCCCGATATTGCTCGGCAAAGCCCTTCACCACCCTCTCGCCGGGTGAGTTGGCGGCATCGTAAGCCGCCTGAACGATCGCCCCAGCCCATCCATTCAGGGCCTGAACGACGTGGACCATTTTCGGATAAGCGACGATGACCGCACCCGTTTTCGCATCAACCAACGTGACGTCAGCAACCATATGGTAGTTACCGCCGACAACGATCCGCTGGACGGCGCTGGATAACATGAAGCCGTGCACGGTGACTTCGGCACGGACCGGCCGATTTCCATTGAAGGTGCCAGCGAGGTTTTGCTGCATCGCGCCTTTGATACGTGCCGCCAAATGATCACGCGTCCATTGTTTCGCCTCCTCCGTTTCGGTGGCGGCATTTAGCTCGTAGTTCGGAACATTTCGGCCGGCGAGATACTCGTTAATCCCGTCATATCCGACGATGCTAGCTTCCGGCGGCACAACAACGCGAACCTCAGCAAGCTTGAAACTCTGCAGATCCGACCCTGACAGCGAATGCTGGTTCGTGGTCACGCATCCACTGACAGCCCAGGCAAGGCTCATCACCGCAATAAATCGCAGAAACATACTGTAAAATCCCCACAACCCTACCGTCCTCCATGCCACAACTCCAAGGAGAAGCTCAATCATAGCCACGATTTAACGGGGCCAGACGGATCGGAGACGTTGAAAAATTCCACACCTTCGGCACGGTCTTTGCTCTATTGGCCAAAATAGCACACCGGGACCTGTGGAGGCCGCCTTGACACTCGCAACCATCGCATTTCGTGCCGCTTTTTTGAGCATTCTCGCCCTGGGCAGCGCCTCGATTGCTCGCGCCGATGCGCTGGACGACATCATGAAGGCCAAAGTGATCAAGGTGGCCGTCCCCCAGGATTTCGCCCCGTTCGGCTCGGCGGGGCCGGACCTCAAGCCGGTCGGCTATGACATCGACATGGCCAATCTGATCGGCAAGGAACTTGGGGTCAAAACCGAGATCATCGCCGTCACCAGCGCCAACCGGATCCCCTATCTGCAAACCAAGAAAGCCCACATCGTCATTTCCAGCCTCGGCAAGAATCCCGAGCGCGAGAAGGTGATCGATTTCTCCGAGGCCTATGCGCCATTCTTCTCCGGCGTCTACGGCACCAAAGAAATTGCGGCAACCAAGGTCGAGGACCTCGCCGGCAAGACCATCGGCGCGACGCGCGGCGCGATCGAGGAACAGGAAATCTCCAAGACCGCTCCTGCGGGGACGACGGTCAAGCGTTACGAAGATAACAATGCCACCATCTCGGCCTTTATTTCCGGACAGGTCGACCTGATCGCCACCGGCAATACCGTGGCGGCATCGATCGCGGACAAATCAAAGGCGCGGCCGCCGGTGCTGAAATTCGTGATCAAGGACAGCCCCTGCTATATCGGCATGAACAAGGACGAGCCGAAGCTGATGGCCAAGGTCAATGAAATCATCGCCAAGGCAAAGAAATCCGGTGAACTCAACAAGATTTCGGAGAAATGGCTGAAGGCGTCGTTGCCGGCTGGCTTCTGATCGGCCGAGCAAGACTCCCGTCATGGGTTACACGCTCGTCTTCTCCGATCTTCTTCCCTACTGGGACGTGTTGCTGCACGGCCTGATCTTCACCATTGTCCTGACCATCGTCTCGACAATCGCCGGCATCGCGCTTGGCACCGCTGGCGCGTCGGCCCGCGCCTTCGGTCCGAAATGGTTGGATTTATTGGTCGGCGCTTATGTCGAGATCATCCGCAACACGCCTTTCATCGTCCAGCTCTTCTTCATCTTCTTCGGGCTGCCGGCAGCGGGAATCAAGCTGTCGGAAACGGTCGCCGCCTTTCTGGCGATGACCATCAATCTCGGCGCCTATTCGACCGAGATCATCCGCGCCGGCATCCAGGCCGTCCCGAAAGGGCATATCGAAGCCGGCGAGAGCCTGGCGATGTCGCGGATGCAGGTGCTGCGCTATGTGGTGCTCAAGCAGGCGTTCCAGAAAATCTATCCGGCCCTGTCATCGCAGATCGTCATCGTGATGCTGGGCTCTGCGGTGGTCTCACAGATCTCCGCCGAAGATCTGACCTATGCGGCCAATTATATCCAGTCGCGCAACTTCCGCGCTTTCGAAGTCTATCTCGTCGTCACCCTGCTCTATCTCCTCCTCGCTATCGCTGCCCGCGCGATCCTGCGCGGCATCGGCCGCTGGGCCTTCCCGAAAGCATAGCGCATGAGCGATTTCTCTTTCTGGGTGATCCTCTCCAACCTCCTGCTGGCGACGCGCTGGACGATCCTGCTGTCGCTGATCGCCTTCGTCTCCGGCGGCATCGTTGCGCTGATCCTTCTTTTCGCTCGGGTATCCGGAAGACCATGGCTGGAGCGTCTGACGCGCTGGTACATCGAATTCTTCCAGGGCACGCCGCTCTTGATGCAGCTCTTTCTGTTCTTCTTCGGCGTCGCCCTGTTCGGCGTCGATGTCGATCCCTGGATCGCGGCCTGGCTGGCGCTCACCTTCTGGACTTCGGCCTTCCTCACCGACATCTGGCGTGGCTGCGTCGAAGCCATTCCGAAAGGACAATGGGAGGCGTCCGACACCTTGGCCCTCTCCTATGTCGAGCAGATGCGCTACGTGATCCTGCCGCAGGCCGCACGCATCGCTATCGCGCCAACCGTCGGCTTCTCGGTGCAGGTCATCAAGGGCACCGCGCTCGCCTCGATCATCGGCTTTGTCGATCTGACCAAGGCCGGGACGATGCTCAACAACGCGACTTTCCGGCCCTTCCTCGTCTATTCGCTGGTGGCTCTGATCTATTTCGCGCTCTGTTTCCCGCTCTCCTGGTATGCCCATCGTCTGGAAAGGCAGCTCCATGCCGCTCGCTAAAGCGCCGCTCGTTGATATCGTAGATGTGCGCAAGAGTTTCGGCCCGACCGAAGTCCTGAAGGGGGTATCGATCGACGTCGAACGCGGCGACGTGGTCGCGATCATCGGCCGCTCGGGCTCCGGCAAGAGCACCCTGCTCCGCTGCATCAACGGGCTCGAGACTTATGACTCTGGCGCCATCGTTGTCGACGGCATCGATGTCGGGCTGTCGGCAAAAGAAGGAAAGCTGCGCGACCTGCGCCGCAACGTCGGCATGGTGTTTCAACAATTCAATCTGTTTCCGCACCTCACCGCCGCGGAGAATGTCATGCTGGCACCGAAGATCGTCAACAAGGTGCAGCCGCTGGAAGCCAAAGACCTCGCCGCCGAAATGCTGGCCAAGGTCGGCCTGTCGGACAAGGCCGGCAACTATCCCTCGCAGCTATCGGGCGGACAGCAGCAGCGCGTAGCCATCGCGCGGGCACTGGCGATGCGGCCGAACGTCCTTCTCTGCGATGAGATCACCTCGGCGCTCGATCCCGAACTCGTCAATGAAGTGCTGCGCGTGGTCGAAAGCCTCGCCAGAGAAGGCATCACGCTGATTCTGGTGACGCATGAGATGCGATTCGCTCGCGATGTCGGCACCAAGCTCGTCTTCATGCATATGGGCAAAGTGCATGAAGAAGGTCCGCCGAAAGACCTGTTCGCAAATCCGAAGACACCGGAATTGCAGAACTTCGTCGGCTCGGTTCACTGACACACCACGACAACCTGTTTGCTCTTTATCGCTATGGCCAGCACAGGCGGGGCGACCTACATTACATAAATGCTGTCGGACACCATCAAATATTGGCTTTGTGTCATCGCGATCGCTGCCGGGACGGCCTGGTTCACAGGCCGGATCAGTTCCGGGGTCATATTCTTGATCGCGGGCGGCGCCATCTTTGTCTACTGGACGAGATTCTCCCGACGACGGAAGCGCAGGACTGACGATTGAGCAGGAGACACTGAAAGAATGCGGGCATTTACTATCGATTAACCATGCCCCTGCACAAAAGTTCCATTCAGGTATTTCGCTACGACTCACCAGCCATTCCGGGCCATGGGAGAAGAAGCGGACATCGAAAGGGATTCGTGGGGAAGTCCGATGCTCTCGCACTTTCAAGATCGTGCTGAAGAGTGTGCATTGCGTATCCAGGTGGCCAAGAGCGAAGCCGTCCGGCAGCAATATCTGCGTATCTTCGAAGGCTGGATGAATCTGATCGAGGCCGAGGAAGCTCGGCTCTCGCGCGTCGCAAACGCGGCGAACCGGAAGATATTGCAATTCAGATAGGTCGAGCGCCTCGATCCGCTACTCGCTGACGTCGCGCCCTCAGGCCCATCAGCCCACCCCGCGCGACCTTTCAAAGATTACAAACAATCGCGGCCACCTTTGACCTGCATCAAGCCGCACCAGGGCATTTTCCTCCATCGTTTTCATAAAATGATGATCAGGAGGATGCCTCATGAATGTCCGGCCACAGATTTCCGACCGCGACGCAGAACCCATTCCCAATCTGTTTTTGCCGTCGGTGCATCCGGTGGAGTTCTTCCAGCGCGACCGCGACATCCATCCTCCTGCCTATGCTCCGGGCTACAAGACGAGCATCACACGATCGCCACGCAAGGCACTGCTGTCCTTGCAAAATTCGCTGTCGGAAGTGACCGGGCCGGTATTCGGCCACAACCATATCGGCCTGCTCGACAACGACCTGATCCGCAACTACGCCAAGACCGGAGAGCCGATCGGCGAACGCATCATTGTGCACGGCCAGGTACTCGACGAGAACGGCAAGGCGGTGCCGAATACATTGGTCGAGTTCTGGCAAGCGAACGCCGCCGGCCGCTATCGGCACAAAAATGACACCTATCTCGCGCCGATCGATCCGAATTTCGGCGGCTGCGGACGCACGCTCACCGATGAGAATGGCTATTACTATTTCCGCACGGTGAAACCCGGCCCCTATCCTTGGCGCAACTACGTCAATAGCTGGCGCCCGGCGCATATCCATTTTTCGGTGTTCGGCACGGGCTTTGCGCAACGCCTGATCACGCAGATGTATTTCGAAGGCGATCCGCTGATCAAAGTCTGCCCAATCGTCCACACCGTTCCTGACGAGACTGCCATCGACCGCCTGGTCGCTCCGCTCGACATGAACGCCGCCGTACCGATGGATACGCTGGCCTATCGCTTCAATATCGTATTGCGCGGCCGGCGTTCGACCCTGTTTGAAAATCGCCTGGAAGGAAACTGATCATGCCGCAAGCTCTCGGCTACCTGAAAGAAACCGCATCGCAAACGGCGGGCCCGTATGTGCATATCGGGCTTATTCCGCATATGGCGGGCTTCGATATCTTCCAGAACAATTTCGATAACGTGCTGGCCGGTGCCTCGACCAAGGGTGAGCGCATCACCATCGAAGGTCGCGTACTCGACGGCATCGGCACGCCGGTTCGCGACGCGCTGCTTGAGATCTGGCAGGCCAATGCCGATGGCCGCTACAATAGTCCCGCCGATACGCAAAAGAAGGCGCTCGACCCCGATTTCCGTGGCTGGGGGCGGACCGGCGCGCATTTCCAGACCGGGCTCTACACTTTCGACACGATCAAGCCCGGCCCGGTGCCCGGCCGGAATACGCGGACGATGGCGCCGCATATCAACGTCTGGATCGTATCGCGCGGCATCAATATCGGACTGCATACGCGCCTGTATTTCTCCGATGAAACCGAGGCCAATGCCGCCGATCCGGTGCTCAACCTGATTGAGCAGGAAGCACGCCGCGACACGCTGATCGCCAGGCGCACGATGCGCGACGGAAAGCCTGTCTATCTGTTCGACATCGTTTTGCAGGGCGACAACGAAACCGTCTTCTTCGACGTCTGATGCGCACGAGCGGCCGCGTATCAATCACACGCGAGGGATATCCGATGCGTTGGGTATCGCTGACCGTGTCGATGATCCTTTGCGCGGCCGGAACAGCATTCGCGCAATACGGACCTGTGCAGGAAGGTCAGGACCTGGCGCTTCGCCTCTGCGCAACCTGTCACGCCATCGGGTCGGCCGAGCGCAGCCCCAATGCCGCTGCGCCGGCCTTTCGTCACATCGAGCCCCGTGTCGATCTGGATGAGCTTGGCAAGCGTCTGCAAGAGGGACTCATTGCCGGTCATCCGGAAATGCCGGTCTTCGTGTTGAGAGAACGCGAGGCGCGGGCTCTCGTGACCTATCTCCGATCGCTCCAGACCGACCGCGCGCGCTGAGCCAGAGCCGCCAGCCTGCCCTAACGTCAACAAATCTTGTTTTCCATTGAACGGCAGTCCTTCGTATTGCGACGAAGGACATGAGGGTCGTTGGCGATGTGCAAGTCGCCCGCGGCCGCGTCGTCGCGCTGAACAGCTGCAGCACAGCATCAGGCATCATTCTGAGGGGAGACAATCGTGAGCAATATTCTGTCGAAAGCGGTAGCCAGCGCATCCGGCAGCGCGAGCAGTACCGGCAGCGGCAGCCGCATCATGCTCATTGTCGGTATCGCTGCAATCGCCCTGTTGGGCGCGTCGATCGTATCGGGAAGCTGGTACACGATCGATCAGCGCGAGCGCGGCGTCATCCTGCGCAACGGCAAGCTAATCGGCACGGCGACACCGGGACTCGGCTTTAAGCTGCCCTTCTTCGATTCCATCGTGAAGATCTCGCTCGAGACGCAGCGCGTTCAATTCGACAAGGTCAATTCCTATAGCCGCGATCAGCAGCCGGCCGACCTGCTGATTTCCGTCAATTACCGCGCGACCGAGGACAAGGTGGACGAGCTTTATGCCCAATTCGGGGGCATTCGCGGCTACGCCGACCGCGTCCTTCTGCCGAAGGTCCAGTCTGAATCGAAGATCGTGTTTGGTCAGTTCAACGCTGTCACGGCGATCCAGGAACGCGGGCGGCTGAATGCCGAAGTCATGGCCGCCGTGCTGAAATCTGCTGGCGGACCAGTGGTAATCGAGTCAGTGCAGATCGAGAATCTCGATTTCAGCAAGGAATACGAAAAATCGATTGAGCAGCGCATGCTGGCTGAGGTCGAGGTGCAACGGCTGCGCCAGAATGCCGAGCGCGAAAAGGTGCAGGCCGAGATCGTGGTCACCAAGGCGACGGCGGAAGCCAACGCAGTGCGCCAGCGCGCCCAGGCCGAGTCCGAAGCAATCCGGCTGCGCGGCGAAGCGGAAGCCTCCGCCATCCGCGCACGTGGTGCGGCACTTGGCGACAACCCGAACCTCGTCACGCTCGTTCAGGCGGAGAAATGGGACGGCCGTTTGCCGGTCACCATGCTGCCGGGCGGCGCGGTGCCGATGCTCAATCTCGATCAGCGCGCGGTTGCACCTGCTTCGGCGCCCGCCCCGCGCGCATCGACATCGCTATCTGCTCCGACCACAGCGATCGCACGATAACTCGTCGCCGGGCGGCACAAGAACTCAGGCGGGCACGGGATTCTCGGCCCGCGGTTTCGCGGCGCTCTGTTTGCGCGTGGCCGGCTTCCCGTTGGCGAGGTTATCGATCAACACACGCAACACCGCATCGGCATCGTCCGCAACGCCCGGGTTGCGAGTCACCATCGCGGCGATGATCGCACCATCGATCAGAAGGCCGATCTGGTGCGCCATCGATGAAGCATTGGCAAAACCGGCATCGGCCGCCAACGTCTCGATCTTTTTAAGCACCACCGTCTTGTGGCGAATGGCAATTGTGCGCATCCGCTCGTCGGCCTTGTCATGTTCGCCGACGGCGTTGATGAAAGGACAACCGTAAAATCGCTCCTGCGAAAACCATTCTTTCAGCAGCGGGAAGATGCGCAGCAATTTGGTCCGCGAACTCGCCTGCCCGGCATCGACGCCATTGATGAACCAGTCGCGCCAGCGCTGGCCTTCGTTGTCCAGCACCGCTTCGATCAATCCCTCCTTCGATCCGAAGATGCGATAGAGCGTCGTCTTGGCGGTCTTGGCCTCGTCAATGACGGCATCGACGCCGGTGGCATTGATGCCGTAACGACAAAACAATTCAGTCGCAGCATCAAGGAGCCGCTGGCGCGCGCTCTCGGCCTCATTGGCCGTACGCGAAGCCGAATCGACAGCAGCGGCGGTCTTACCAGTCATGCCGCATCCTTAGCGCAGGATCGGCGGAAACGGAATTGCTCGCTTGCATCATCGCGCATGGACCGCAGCAAGCACGTGTCTATGCGCGCCTGTGATCGGCTGAGCACAAATTCGGCGCACCCCGCTCATTTGGACACCGAATGCCCCCGCAATAGGCAAGCTGCGGCAGCTCCACCCACCGTCCAACAATCCCCCCAATTGAATTTCCTCACCTTTTTCGGCCCGGCGGGGCTGGCACGGCTCCTGCAAGAAACAGAACGGTTAGTAGCTTCGCGAAACCGAAAACTGGAGGAACGCATGGCCGTTGCCGCGGAAAAAGTCGTGCTCACTGGATGTCTCGCTCCAATCGACAAGGGCGGGCTGGACCAGCTGATCGAGAACGGAAAAGCCAATCCCAAAGTTATCAAGACCCTGAAATGCAAGACCGTCGCCGAGGGTAAATTCCGGCACGCCAATTACATCCGCAATCTGCCGCCTTACATCGTCGACGAACCGCCGGCATTGCTCGGTGACGATACCGCGCCCAATCCGTCGGAAGCTTCGCTCGCTGCGCTCGGCTCGTGCCTCGCCGTCGGCCTGCATGCCAATGCGGTGCATCGCGGCTGGACCGTGCGCAAGCTTGAGCTCGAACTCGAAGGCGATCTCAACATCACCGCCGTCTGGGGCACCGGCGATGTCAGCGACAAGCCGGTCGGCTTCACCGATGTGCGTGTGAAGGTCGACATGGAGTGCGACGGCATCGCGCAATCCGAAGTCGATGCGCTGATCGACCATGTGAAGAAATGGTCGCCGGTCGCCAACACCTTCACGCGTCCGGTCAATCTCGAGGTTGGACGCTAATTTCCCGCTGACACTGCTGGTACCGAAAGGTCTTTGCCCATGACGCAGGCCGCGCTCGCATTGGACACGCAACCGTTCGACACAACGTCTGCGACCGACCTGTGCGAGCGGGTCCGCTCCATCGCAAAGGCAAAGCTTCTGCCGGTGGTGGATGCGATCGATACCGGGGAACTGTACCCGGCTGAGATCATGCGGGCTTTCGGCGCCGAGGGCGCTTTCGCCTCGCATATGCCAAAGGATGGTGTGGCGGATCTTCGACCGGCGATCGCGGCGATGTCGGTCTTGTCGGAATATTGCGGCGCCACCGCCTTCATGGCGTGGTGCCAGGACACACTCGCCTGGTATGTCGCCAACTCAACCAATACTGCACTGAAAGCAAAGCTGCTCGATCCCGTTTCCAGTGCATCGATGCTGGGCGGCACCGGTCTGTCGAACCCGATGAAGACCATCTTCGGGATCGAGAAGATCAAGCTGAAAGGCCGCAAGGTCGAGGGCGGTTATGTGGTGCGCGGCGCCCTGCCCTGGGTCTCCAATCTCGGCCCCGACCACATGTTCGGCACCATCTTCGAGCGTGAGGATGCGCCCGGTGAACGGGTGATGTTCATCGTCGATTGCGGCGATCCGGCCGTCACGCTGCAGCCCTGCCCACCCTTCCTCGCCATGGACGGCACCGGCACATACGCGGTGCATATCCGCGATCTGTTCGTGCCGGACGCTCTCGTACTCGCCGACAATGCGATGCCGTTCGTGAAGAAGATCCGCGCCGGCTTCATCCTGCTGCAGACCGGCATGGGCCTTGGCCTGATCCGTGATTGCATCGACATCATGACCTCGCTGCGCGGGCCGCTTGGACACGTCAATTGCTTCCTCGATCACCAGCCCGAGGATTTCGAACAGATGCTGGCCGATTGCGAGCGTGAAGTCATGGCGCTCGCCGCCACGCCTTACGACACCAGCACCGCCTATTGGGAGCGCGTCATCAAGATCCGCTTGCGCGCCGGCGAAGCCAGTGTCGCCGCCGCTCACGCCGCGATGCTGCATTGTGGTGCGCGCGGCTATCTGAAATCGCACCGGGCGCAACGCCGCCTGCGCGAAGCCTACTTCGTCGCCATCGTCACGCCGGCGACCAAGCAACTCAAAAAAATGCTCGCCGACGGCGCGCAATAGGGATGAGGCACACCAAGGACGGCAGCGACAGAGGATAACAGCAACGGAGGTTCGACATGACTGCGGCGTTGATTACTGCGGAAGACCTCAACACAATGATGACAGCCGAGCCCATCGTCATCATCGATACCAGAAGCCCCGAAGCCTATGCCGCCGGACATATTCCCGGCGCCGTCAATGTCCATGACATCTTCACCTATCTTGCGACCTCGACGCCGGAAGGCATTGCCGAACTGAAAACCAAATTCGCCGATGCATTCGGCGCAGCCGGCCTCTCCGGTAAGGAAACGGCGGTCATTTACGAACAATCGATGAATTCCGGCTTCGGGCAGTCCTGCCGCGGCTATTTTCTCCTGACCATGCTCGGCTATCCCAAAGTGAAGGTGCTGCATGGCGGTTACGACGCCTGGACCATGAAGGGACTGCCGATAACAACGGACGCCGCAACGCCCACACCCGCCTCTTTCGATATTATCCCGGAAGCCGGCGAAATCCTGATCGACTATAAGACCATGCTCGCCGCGGTTGGCAATCCAAGCATTGCCCTGCTCGATGTGCGCGATGTCGATGAATGGATCGGCGAAAGCTCCTCGCCCTACGGAAAGGATTTCTGCCCGCGCAAGGGACGCATTCCCGGCGCGGTTTGGCTCGAATGGTATCGCATGATGAAGCCGACTGCCGAAGGCCCGCGCTTCAAGTCATCCGAAGAAATCCTCGCCGAATGCGCGACCGTCGGCATCACCGCCGACACGCCGGTTTATCTTTATTGCTTCAAGGGCGCGCGTGCATCCAACACGCTGCTCGCGCTCAAGAATGCCGGCGTAAAGGATGTGCGGATGTATTTCGGCTCCTGGAACGAATGGTCGCGCGATCCGTCCTTGCCGATCGAGGAAGGCCATCCCGCCGCGCCCAAGTCGCAGGCCATGCAGGCGGCTTAGTTCTTGCACCTTTGCGGAATGCGCGGCGTGAGGCGTTGCGCATTCCGGCACGTATCGACTTCAGGGGAATTTCAAATGACCGATCTGATTTCCGGACGCATGCAGGGCTGTTCCTGTGGCGCCGATCACGACACCAGCATTGTTTGCGAAGGCACGAGTGACGCCGGCCTGCAACGGCGCGTCGAAACCGCCGTATTGCGCGCCGCATTCCCGAACGCGATGACGCGGCGGTCGATGCTGGCGGCTGTCGGCAGCGCCACACTGACAACGGCTTTGTCGCAGATTTTCCCGATCGCGACGGCAACGGACGCCTTCGCGCAGTCTGGTCCTCTCGAGAAAACCAAACTCGCCGTCGGCTTCATTCCGATCACTTGCGCGACGCCGATCATCATGGCGCATCCGCTCGGCTTCTATGCCAAGCAGAAGCTCGACGTCGACGTGGTCAAGACCGCCGGCTGGGCCGTCGTCCGCGACAAGACCATCAACAGGGAATACGACGCCGCCCATATGCTGGCGCCGATGCCGATCGCGATCTCGATGGGTCTTGGCTCGACGGCAACGCCGTTCACCGTCCCCGCCATCGAGAACGTCAACGGCCAGGCCATTTGTCTGGCGACCAAGTTCAAGGACCAACGCGATCCGAAGACCTGGAAGGGCATGAAATTCGCCATCCCCTTCGACTATTCCAATCACAATTACCTGCTGCGCTATTATCTCGCCGAGCATGGCATCGATCCGGATCAAGACGTGCAATTGCGCGTCGTGCCGCCACCGGAAATGGTCGCCAATCTGCGCGCCGGCAATGTCGATGGCTTTCTCGCTCCGGACAACATCGTGCAGCGCGCAGTGTTCGACGGCATCGGTTTCATCCACATTCTGTCGAAGGACATCTGGGACGGACATCCCTGCTGCAGCTTTTCCGCGCGTGCCGATTTCGCGACCGAGATGCCGAACACCTATGCGGCACTCCTGCGGGCGATCATGGAAGCCAGCGCCTATTCGGCCAAGCCCGATCATCGCAAGGAGATCGCCGAAGCGATCGCACCCGCCAACTACATCAATGCGCCCGTGACGGTGCTCGAGCAGGTGCTGACCGGCACCTATGCTGACGGTCTTGGCGGCGTGAAGAAGGATCCGAACCGCGTCACCTTCGATCCGTTCCCCTACGACAGCTTCGCGATCTGGATCATGACGCAGATGAAGCGCTGGGGTCAGATCAAGGGCGATGTCGATTATGCCGGCATTGCCAAGAAGGTGTTCCTGACCACCGAAGCCGGCAAGGCAATGAAGGATGCCGGTATGACGCCACCAGCCTCGTCCACAAAGACTTTCTCGGTGATGGGCAAGACCTTCGATCCATCGAAGCCGAATGAATATGTCGACAGCTTCACGATCAGGCGCGTCTAGAAAGGCGCGCTTTCCCAACAAACCAGCCGGACGACATGATTCCGATCTGCCTTTAGATACCGGAGCAACGTCATCGGTTGCTGACGATCCGCATCAAAAAAGCAGCGAATTGCCGAAAATTTCGTCATCGCGATCTAAGGGGCGCGCGATACGCTGAACCCGTTTTTCACCATGCGGAGGTGGAAGATGGCGCAGATCAATCCCCCACGGCCGTTGGCGCTGGTTGTCGAAGAGGACAAGGACCAGCGCGACACACTCGCGACACTTCTCGAAAAACATCAGATGCAGGTCATTCAATGCGAAAGCGCGGAAGCGGCTTGCGTGGTGCTGAGCAAGATGGGAATCGGCATCTCATTCCTGTTCACGGGTGTCGAACTGGCGGGCTTGATGGATGGCGCTTCGCTGGCGGTGCGCGCGAAGCAGCGTTATCCGAACATCACCATTGTGGTGACGTCGAGCCAGCGCCGGCCGAGGGATCTGCCCTCGGAGATGACCTTTATTCCCAAGCCATGGCAGGCCGCCGATATCCTGCGCAGGCTGTAGCGCGCTCGCCGCGAACGCCGCCCTAAGCGCTACCAGACATAAGGGATCAGGCGATAGCGCACACGCGCAGCATAATCGCTGTAGCCTTGAAGCTCGTCTCGCAAGGCGCCCTCCTCATGCACGGCACGCCAAGCGATGCCCAGCATGAACACGAGAGATAGCGCAAGTCCGATCCAGGACCCGAGCAGCAGCGGCATGCCGATCAGCAGCAACACCGCGCTCGTATACATCGGGTGACGCACGAAGGCGTAAGGACCTGTGTCGATCGCCTTCTGCCCTTGCTGAATCTTGACCACCGGCGCTGCGAAAGCGTTCTCGCGAAATGTCCAATAGGTGCCGGCACCGTTGGCGATGATCAGCACCCCGCCCAGCACCTGCAGCCAGACCGGCACCGCGGTGAAGCCCGTCCGCGCGGCATCGAAGCCCATAATGGCCAACCAGGCGCAAAAGCCGAGAATGAACGTCATCAGCCAGACGCGATCCCATAGCTTCTGCTCGCGTTGCAACGGCGAGGCCATGCGCTCGCGAAGGAGGCTCGGGCTGTACTTCGACAGCCACAGCACCATGGCGATGCCACCGGCTGTAAAGAGAACGAGCAATGCCCACGCGCCCGGATAAGCCAAAGTCCCGGCCGGCCAAAACAGCAGGACGCCCATGAAGATGGTCCAGAACAGCATCTGGAGCATGTAGCGGATCATGGGCGCTCCAAAAAAGAAAAACTTTGGTCTCTATCTGCGATCGATCTGCGCGACGGCCGCGGGCAGCTCCGCAAGCGTCCGGATGCGGCAGGTTGGCTGCAGCCCCAGTTCGTCCATCTGGGTCCTGACAGCCTTGAACATCGACAATGGCGAGACCAGATCGCGATTGGCAAATTCCAGGGCAACGGCATCGGGCGTGACGCGTTCGATCCATGCGACGTTGAAGCCAAAAGCGCGCGCACCGCAGACATCGAACGGGTTTGACGACACGAACATCACCTCGTTCGGCTTTACGCCGATCGTCGTTTCGACCAGCGCATAGGTCCTGGGGCTTGGCTTGAATATCTTCACCGCATCGACGCTGATCGTCGCATCGAGGATCCGATCGAGGCCGCTATTGCGTACCAGCGCATCAAGCATGGCCCGGCTTCCGTTCGACAGGATTGCCAGCTTCCGCCCCTTGAGCGCAAGCAGCGCATCGCGTGCATCATTGTAAAGATCGAGATGGGCATACTTGTCCATGATGCGCGCGAGCACATCAGTGTCGTATGTCAGGCCGAGAACGTTAAGCGCGTAGATGAGCGATTCATGCGTGACGACCGAGAAATCCTCGTACCGCTCCATCAGCGATCGCAGCCAAGTATATTCCAGCTGCTTCATTCGCCAGATCTGCGTGATGGCATTGCCATGGCCGGGAAACGCTTCTTCCGTGACGGACGCCACCGACTGAATGTCGTAAAGCGTGCCATAGGCATCGAAGACGACCGCTTTTATGTCCATGACGGCAAATCCATGACGGAACGGCGGCGCAACCGCGCGGCGACACGCATCTCACGCCGAGAACGGACGAAATGGAAACAGAAAGGCGGCTGGAGCGGGTGAAGCGCCACAAACTACCTCACACCGCCTTGATAGTACTATCGTTTTTGATCCCATCCAAAGGCCATGTATCCCAGTTGTATCTCACCTTGTAGCCCAGATTTCTGCCTCGCTTTTTGCTACGACTTTCACCAGCCGGCCACGACTCGGGAATTGTCGGCGCGACAAGCCTCACGACCGTACTATGCTTCTACAAACTTGATTGCCAGCACACCGTTGCTCTTTACACGCAGAATCCGCTCGCCAAGCGCTCACATCCTAGGGGGGATCAATCGGCCTGCACAAGCGAAGCGAAGACGAGACCGCCCGACGCTCCTTATTACGGAAAATGCTTGGTGTTGTTCCTTAGCTGCGCCGCTCGGCGTGTGCGGCCACTTCACCACCGAAGATGCCGAAACCCCGAACCACGATGCTATCGACCCGACAGCTCTCGCCGCCCGCGACCACCGCACCACGCGCGCAGGCAGGTCGTTTGAAAGAGGTCGGATCACCCGTTGCCGGCCAAGAAACACCTGCCTTCCGTCAGCGTCCGCCCGCGAAATTGCAACGTTCGGAATCGGCCAATTGCAGCTTCTCATCCTCGGTGAGCGCGCCAACGCCGACAATTTGGTGAGCGCTGCGTATCAGTGGCGATGCAGCATTTTGCGTCGCTTGATACGCTTGACCGCATCGAAGCCGCCCCGGCCGCCAGTTTACGTGGTGGCCACGTTCCGACAGTCCCTGCGGCAAAAGAATACGGTCGCGCATTGCTGCGCGACCGTAGATTTGCTTCTGTAATGAGATTTGTACCTTACGCAACCGGATCCAGTTCGACAATCGTGTGGTCAGCCAGCACTCCGTTGCTGAGCTTTCCGTTCAGGATCGCCAAGGTGGCGAAGTCGTCACCACCGCCATCGACGTCGATCTGCATCTCGGTGGTGTTGCCGTTGACGACAGCCCGCAGGAAGCCCGAGCCGATCAGGTCGAACGCGTCGTCGCCGGTGAATCCCTCGAACATCGAGGCCGACAGCACGATCCGGTCTTCCGAGGCACCCGACAGCTTGAAGTCGGTGATGGTGTCGATGCCGTCGCTGACGCTGTCGAAGACAAAGCGGTCGAGGCCGGCACCGCCGGTCAGGGTGTCGTTGCCGGCACCACCCTTGATCACATCGTCGCCTGCACCGCCCTTGAGGATATCGTCGCCTGCGCCGCCCAGCAGCGTATCGTTGCCGGTGCCGCCATCGAGCGTGTCGTTCCCGTCACCGCCATCGAGCGTGTCGTTACCCGCACCACCTTTCAGCGTGTCATCGCCGGCATTGCCGGAGAGCACGTTGTCGAAGGAATTGCCGGTGAGCTTGTCGTCTGCCGAACCACCGATGACATTCTCGATATTCTCGATCGTGTCAGTGGCGAAGGTCGTCACGCCATCCTTCAGCGTTAGCGTGATCGACTGGCTGAGCGCGCTGAGGTCCAGCGTATCGATGCCATCGCCGCCGTCGTAGCTGTCGCGACCATCGGCCAGGCTGGTAACGACAAAGGTGTCGTCACCCGCATTGCCCTTGATCACGTCGTTGCCAAGACCGCAAATGAGGATGTCGTCGCCGGCATCGCCGAAGATCACATCGTCATCATCACCGCCGTCGATGTAGTCGTTGCCTTCGCCGCCTTCGATCAGATCATCGCCAGCGCCGCCGAACAGCCTGTCGTCACCTGCCAGACCATCGATGCGGTCCTCACCACCCTTGCCGTCGATCGTGTCGGCATTGGCCGTACCGTCGAGGACGTTGTCGCCGTTGTCGCCCGTGATCAGGGCACCTTCGGCAACCGTGTCCTCGCGGAAGTTGAGGTTCTGGATGCGCTCGTCGAGTTCGATTGACGTATCGGCCACGTCATAGGCGGTTTCCGGCGTGCCGTGGAACTCCTGCATATACTCTTCGAACGCCTGCTGTTCACCCAGCGCATTGGCCGGAACGTTGGCCGCCGCGGTGAAGTCAAGCGACTCATCGATCGGAGCCGACAGCGTGCCATCCTGCAGGAGATAGCGGAAGTTTTCGCCCACCTGTTTGGCCGGATAGCCGTCGCCGCCATTGGCGGTGAAATTCAGCGTCACGACACTAATGGTCCCTGGCGCGCCCTCGACGACAACACCGTCATCGACGATCAGCCGCAGGAAGTTGCCCTCCTCGTCGATCAACGCCACGTCGCGCACGCGCGAGCCAGGGGTCGAGCCGGAATTGCCAGGCAGATCCGGATCGAACGAGAAGCGGACGCCACCGATCTGCGGAAAGCCGCCGTTGTTCGCCGAGAGTCCGGCGCCCCAATTCAGCAGCGCCAGCAAGCCTTCCGGCGTGGTGTCGAACATCATCAGCTTGTTGTCGAAGCGCAGCGCGTTTTCGACATCGAGCTCCGAGACAGCGCCAGTCGGCTTGTCCGCATCCGGATTGGCGATGGGCGGGATTTTTTCGCCGGTGACCACGTCGACGGCGCCGATCTGCGCCCGGATGCCGCCGCCGTTCTTCAGCGAAACGATGAAGGGCTCATCACCAACCGCCTCGCGCGCGGCATGGCCGTTGGCATCCGCACTCAGGTTGCCGAAATTGGTTTCCTGATTGCGAACGAAGGAGCGCTCACCCTCCAGATAAACATCGGTGTAGCCGAAGACATTGCCGTCCTTGGCGGCGATAACCGCATCGACCGCCTCCGTGATATCGCGCACCAAGTCGCCCTTGGTGCCCTCGGCAAAGGCCGTCTCATCGAGATCCTCGACATCAACACCCCAGGCTTCAGCCACGTTCTCGGCGGTGGAGGCGTAAGCACCGTTGATGCCGACATTCTCAGCGAGGCTATCGAGGACGATATCGCCATTCTGATCGAACTCGACCACAAGGCGGCCGAGATAGGTGTATTCGTTGTCGGTGTTGACGATCAGCGTGGTCTTGCCGTCAGTACCCTGTGTCACGAGCGGATAGGTATCGGCAAAGTCAGCGCCGTGGCCGGGGAATTCCACGGCTTCGTCATCGCTATCGCCGAGACGGGTGTTCGAGCCCGCCGCGAGGATAATATCGACGCCGTGCAGCTTGGTCGCCAGCAGCTTCTCGTTTTCGATGCTCTGCAAATGCGATTGCAGAATGATCTTGTTGATGCCGCTGGCAATCATCTCGTCGATGATCGGTTGAAGCTGCGCAGCGAGCAGATCCATGTCATCGACTTCGGTCGTGTTATCACCCGGTTCCCCGTTCTTCGGGAAGCCGTCCACTTCGGTCCCGGTCGGCGAAGAGATGCGCTCGAGGATCTGCGTCGTGGCGCCGAGGATGCCGATCCTCTCGCCGCCTTCCGTCACCGTCACCCAGGGAGCGACCTTGCCCTTGATGCTCGAGGCTTCCGAGCCGGCAATGTCGCCGGCCGTACCGCCGAGCGACTGATCGGCGAGGCCGCGCATCGCCGAATCTGTGCTGAAGTCGAGATTGGCCGACACTAGCGCGTAGTCAGCGCCGGTCCATGCACCTGAGCCGCGGATCGAGTCGGCAAAGATATTCGATCCGAGATCCCATTCATGGTTACCGATCGCCGACACCTCGACGCCAAGAGCATTGTGGATCGCCACGTCCGGCCGGCCCGGTGCCGTCGCGCCGATGACGGCATTCAGAGACGGATCGCTCCCCGCATTGATGAACGGGCCGGGGATGTAGTTGTCGCCGCCCGAAAGGATCAGCGTGTTGGCGTAATCGTCGTCGAAGGCATCCACCAAAGCCGCCAGCATCGGAGCCGTGTCGCCGGCCAGCAGACCAGCCTCACCATCGGCCAGATGCAGAAGCTGCAGCGTGAAGTTCTGCGCCGGTTGCGCCGGAATTTCGAAGCTGGCCACGAGCGGATCGTGATCGCTGGTCTGGTCTCCGAATTCCGCGTTGATGCGCACAACGTCGAATTGCGCACCGTCCTTCAAGCCGTCGGTGACCAGCACATGATCGAGCGACTGGGCATTGCCTTCATACACATAGTCATAGCGTTCGTCGGCCGGCAGCGTCTCCAGCAGATCGTGCAGCACCTGCTCTCCACCAGCCGTATAATCAGCCGTCGCGGCAATCGGATCTTCGCCCGGAACGTCGTAGTTCGAGATCGATCCGGTGCCTTTCACAACGGACATCGGCTCTTCGAACTCGAAGTCGTTGAGATCGCCGGCGACCACGATCTTGGCGTCCGGATCGTTGGACAGCAGGCTGTCAACGAAATTGTTGACGGCCTGGGCTTGCGCTGCGCGCTGCACTTCACCGCCATTGCGCGGCGATTCGTCGGAGCCATAGAGAGCGCCGCTGCCACCCTTCGAGGTGAAGTGGTTGTTGACGATCGTGACTTCCTCGCCATTGAACTCGAAGGTGGCGACCAGCGGCGGCCGCGAGTCGTAGAACGGGTTGTCCGGGTTCGTCTGCTGGTCGACATTGCCGGCCGGATCGGTGATCGCCGTGCCGTCGGCAGCAATGGTCTTCAGCGAACCTTCGACGAAGTCGACGCGGTCGACACGATAGATAAAGGCCGTGCGGATGTTACCGCCGCCCTCGCCGCCATTGGTGTCATCGCCGATGAACGGGTTGTCGAGGAAGGCATATTCCACGCCGTCCGGCGCCGCCGCGTTGATCGCATCGATCAGCATCTGCAGCGTCTGGCTGGCGCTGGTGACGGACGAGCCATTCGCATTGCCGGGGCCGTCATTGTCCTGCACTTCCTGCAGGGAAATGATGTCCGGCGTCTTCAGGTTGGTGACAATTTCCTGCGCGATCGTGTTGAAGCGCGCAGCGCCGTCGTTCGGATCTAGATTTTCGGCGTTGTAGCTGGCGACCGTCAGCCGGTAGGCATCGCCGACCAGCGTCGTGGTCTCCTTGACGAGATCGCTCTGCTTGTCGACGGTGTAGGCTTGGGTCGCCACAACTTCGTAATTGCCGAAATCGTAACGCAGGATGCCGGTGACATCACCCAGCTCCGCACCGTTCGAGACGCTCGGCGTCGGCATATTGAAGACACCGCTGTCGTCATCGATCTGGATGCGTTCCGGATTGAAATCACCGCCGCTGACATTGGTGTTGCCGAAGTCGGACGCACCACCTTCGATCGGCAACGCACCACGGTCGTTCAGTTCCGAGCCATTGACGCCGTTCGCGCGATCGGAGTCGTTGTCCACCACGGCATAGATTTCACCAAAGTCGTTAGTGGGGCCGACGACCACGGCTTCCTTCACCGTGACCAACATGCCTTCCATGCTTTCATAGAAGGCCGCCGCATCGGCAAAGCTGCTCGACGGCGGCAGAAGACCGCCTTCGCCGCCAATCACAACAGCCTCGATGGCCGGCCCGGTTCCAATCACGGTGACGGCGCCGGCACCCGTCGCGATGATTTCCGTGGTCGAGAAGCTGCCGGGCGCGGCACCGTTCGGCGTGTATTCGTCAACAGTGCCGGTCACGCTGACCATCTGGCCGACCGCCGGCAGATCGCCCGACGGACGGAATACGAAGATCGCATCCGATGTCGCCGCGTTGCCGTCACCATTCGGGTCCTGGATCCAGAACCCGCGGCTGCCATTGGTATCAACCGCCGTCACGACGCCTGTCGTTGTGACGATGTCGCCGTCCATCTCCGACACATGCCCGCTGCCCTGGATCGCCATGATCGTGATCACGGACGGGTCTTCGCCATTGCTCGACACGTTGATATCATCGATGCCGACCCACTCGTCATTGCCCGATGCGTTGGTGGTTAGAATGCGGACCTGAAGCTGAGCCTGGTTATTGGCCGCGCTTGGCAGCGTCACATCGACGGCAGTCGTGAGCCCGGCCTGTCCCCCTTGGGTCGCGTCGGCAATATACCCGTTGGGAAGGTTGCTCCAGGTGCCGGACTCACCGATACGGTACTGAACGGCAATCTGCTGAACGGCGTTGTCTGAGGATCCGTCAAGATCGCGCACGTTGAACTGCACGCGAACATTCTCGCAGCCCGATGCATTCAGATACAGAACAAGGCATGGCGCATTTGCGGTGCCCGATCCATTTAGCGCCACGGTTGGATTGGAAATGTGGAATTCCGCTACACCACCATTGGTCAATGTGCTCGGATCGGTCTGATTGGCAATCACATCGACAGCACCAACGGCCGCTCCCGTCACTGTCCGCGGATCGGCGCCAATGGCCCCACCGATATCGCCGAGAAATCCCTGAATGCTGGGGACATTAGCCCAGCTATCGTTACCGGTGATCAGGCCGGTGTTGCTCCAGTCCTGCTGCAATAACCCTGCGCTGAGCTGATGATAAACAGTCGACATAATGCCGCTCCCTGCTTCGTACCGACAGTTGATGAAATGCTGATCTATGATGCGAGGCGTGCCGCGAACTGAACGCGTGAGCGACAATCGCTGGAAGATGGCCACATCAGCGCGAGCGATATGATTGCAACAGGCGCAATGAACATCGACGCACGGCTCATGAGGGCTTTTCCAAAGATTATCGTCAACGCGACTGCGCCTGGCGGGCGCAATGCGATCAATCGTCTTCAGTCACGCAAGAAAACACGCAAGAACGCCGGATAGCCGCGAAACAAAATCCCGGTCGGGATCACGTTAAGCTGCCGTTAACCATGTCGCGGAAGCTAGAAAGACTCTTTTACAGACGCGTGACGTGCTTGAGACAGATCAAAAAATCTGTGCAGCAAATGCTCCGGCGGCGAATGATACCGCAAAGACCTTTCATCTACGCGAGCGATACTGCACGCTGCGCGCTTTGATCAACGTGACCAGCGGCCGTTCTGATGTGAGAAAATTGACTATTCTTCGCGCAACGCCCTGGCGAAGCTGTCTTCAATCGGACGGAACAGATAGCGCATCATGGTGCGCTCCGACGTCGCGATGAATGCTTCCGCCGGCATGCCGGGCGCAAGCAGTGATCGCTCGCGCGGACTGAGCTGTTCGAGATTGAGGGCGAGCCGCACACGATAATACGGCGGCTGGTTCGGATTCTGTTTGTCGATCAGCTTGTCCGCCGAGACAAACAGGACATGAGACGGAACGACCGGCGTCGTGCGCTGATTGAGCGCAGCGAGACGTATATTCGCTTCCTGGCCAACGTGAACCGCGTCGATATCGGTCACTTGCAGCTTGGCCTCGACAACCAGATCTGCATTCTTGGGCAGCAATTCCATCAGCGCCTGGCCGGGCGAAATCACCGCGCCGACTGTATTGACGTTCAGCCGCACGACCGTTCCATCCGTGGGCGCACGTACGATGATCCGCGATAAAACGCTCTTGTAGGCAATGATCTGTTCCAGCGTATCGGCGATGCGGGTTCGCGTTTCCGACAGCTTGGCTCCTGCTTCGGTGCGTCGATCATGCCCCAGCTTCTCGATCTGCTGTTGAATTTCGGCGATGGTCTGCTTGGCCTTGCCGATCGCGGCCTGTAGCGCGCCGTCCTTGCCTTCCAGATCGGCCTCGGAGCGCTGCATCGCAAACATGCGGTCCTGGCGCGCGAGCCCCTTTTGATAGAGATAATCGAGGTCCTTCAGCTCGTCGCGCATCAGGCCCATTTGCTTCTTGTTGGCAACACGCTGGGCTTCGGTTCCGGCCATCTCCTCGTGCAATCCGGCGAGACGCTGTCGCAGAATGCTGACCTCGTTGCGATAGCGCAGCGAGCGGAGCTCGAACTCCGATTTTTTTGACTGGATGAAGTCGTTGATCGCAGGATCAAGTGCTGCCGACATCAGATCGGCAGAAAATTCGATCGTTTCATGGTCTCCCAGCTCCGCCAACAATCGTGCCTCGTCCGCACGCAACGTCACCAGCGTCTTGCGTGCGCGATTGAGATTGGCTTCCACCAATGTCGGATCGAGCGCGATGAGCGGCTGACCGGCCACTACCGCATCGCCGTCCTTGACAAAGATGTCTTTCACGATCCCGCCTTCGAGATGCTGGATTGTCTGGTTTTCGCCATTGGCGGCAATGCTACCACTGGCCATTACCGCGCCGGTCAGCTCCGCCGTCGACGCCCAAACGAGAAATCCGCCAAGCCCGATGCCAATGATCGTCAATGCGGCAACGGCAGGGCCACGCAACGACGTCTTCACCGTCGCGCTCCAATCATCGTTGCCGGGCGTCTTGCTCGAAGCACTGGTCATTGATTTGATCCCGTCACGCACCCGTTGCGGCGCGTGGCATCATGTCGCCCGCCCGTTGCGCCGGCGTCAGGCGCGCGAGAGCCTCCTCGCGACTTTGCGAGGCTGCGATCTGTCCATCCCGCATGAAGAGAATGCGGTCGACACATTGCAGCACGCCAGAGCGTTGCGACACGACGATCACGGTCGCCCCTGCCTTTTTCAGCTGGCCGATCGTGTGGTTGAGGGCCATCTCGCCTTCGGAATCGAGATGCGAATTCGGCTCATCCAGCACAACAAGGCGCGGCAACCTGAACACGGCGCGCGCCAGTGCGATGCGTTGCCGCTGACCGCCAGAAAGCGGCAGGCCACCCGGCCCGACGCCCGTGTCAAAGCCATTTGGCAGTTTCTTGACGAGATCCATGACACCGGCAAGTTGCGCCGCAGCTACAATCTCTTCCGATGTCGCTGTCGGATCGAGCCGAGCAATATTCTGTGCGATCGTGCCTGGCAGCAATTCGACATCCTGCGGCAGATAGCCGGTGTGGCGGCCGCGATCGACGGGGTCCCAGTTCTGGAAATCCGAATTGTCCAGCCGGATCACACCATGGGAGGGCTTCAGCGCACCTGCTGCAAGCTTCGCAAATGTCGACTTGCCTGCGCCCGACGGACCGACAATACAGATCGCCTCGCCCGCTTCCACTGGCAAAGAAACACCCTTGATCGTCGGTTCGGCGGCGCCTGCCGGCGCATACACGACCTTCTCGAAGGTGACGTTGCCCTCCGGTACCGGCAATTGCAGCTTTTCCGCTTCGTCCTTCACGCTGTGAAGCGCGTTGTCGATCTTGCGCAGGCTCATCAGCGTCTGCAGCAAGCCCTTCCATCCGGCGATCAGGTTATCGACCGGCCCGAGCGCACGGGCCGCCACTAGCGATGTTGCGAAAATCATGCCAGCGGTCATTTCCTGCTTCAGCACGAGGTACGCGCCGAGGCCGAGGATGCCCATCTGTACCACGAGGCGAATAAAGCGGGAAAAGCCTGAAAAGAACGCGTTCGACCTTGTCGCCTTGTCCTGCGCATTCAACGCATTCGCAGTGACGTGCCCCCAGATGCTGATGGCATGATTCGACATGCCCATGGAGCGCATCGCTTCGCCGCTGCGCGTGAATGCCATCACCAGATTGCCGGCAACCGCCGCAGCTTCGCTGCTTTGCCGTTGCGGCCGGTTCAGCGACCATTGGTTCAACAGGGTAACGATCAACAAAATGCAGATGCCGAGCAGAACCAAGCTACCGAGCACCGAATGAATCATAAAGACGATAAACAGAAATAGCGGCACAAAGGGTGCATCAAGTAACGCCGAAAAGACGGGGCTTGAAAAAAATGAACGAGCTTGCGCAAGGTCACGCAACAAACTGGCGGCATCCTGTCCAGGAGAGCGGCCTGAGAAAGACGCTGCCAGAAGCCGCTGACCGACATTGACTTCAAGCCCGGCTCCAACCCGTTGAACAGCGATCTGCCGAATTCCCTCGATTACGCCGAGAACACCAAGGATCATAACCGCAATCAGCGTGAGATAAATCAGCGTTGGCAGGCTGGAGGATGGCAGCACGCGATCATACACCTGCAGCATGTAAACCGGCAGCACCAGCGCCAGCAGATTCAAAACGAAGGTCAGTGCCCCGACAATGATGAGGCCAAATGAGACCGAGCGATTAATGAGATTGGGAAAAAGCATTTTTTGATTGTGCACACGTGACGATCTGCGATTGACGATCAACGACGATACCGTGACACAGTGATGACAAAAGCGGAGCGGGTCGAAGCCGGATCCTGCGTTGGCATTTCGTTCAACAGCCGACAAAAAGCCGGCCGCGCTTTTCGGCCCGGCCGGCTCGATGTCTCATAAACCGATGACCTCGTAGGCGAGGTCTATCTTTACGCGATGGGATCCTGATGAACAATGACGTGATCGGCAAGCACACCATTGCTGATGTTGCCCGTCAGCGTCGCCAAGGTGACGAATGCATCACCACCGCCGTCGACGTCGATCTGAATCTGCGTCGTGCCATTGCTCGATATGGCCCGCAGGAAGCCTGAGCCGATCAGATCAAAGGCATCGTCGCCAGAGAAATTCTGGAACATCGAGGCAGCCAGAGAGATCCTGTCTTCGGACGCACCGGAGACCTTGAAGTCGGTGATCGTGTCGATGCCATCAGTCAGGCTGTTGAAGACAAAGAGATCGTTTCCTGCACCACCCGTCAGCGTGTCGCTGCCAGCACCGCCAATGATGATGTCGTTTCCGGCACCGCCCTTGATGATATCGTCGCCGGCTCCGCCAAGCAGCGTGTCGTTGTCGGCTCCACCATCGAGTTCGTCGTCGCCGTCACCGCCATCGAGATGGTCATCGCCGGCTGCACCTTTCAGCACGTCATCCCCAGCGCCGCCGAAGAGCTGGTCATTGCCTTCGCCGCCGTTGAGGGTGTCAAGGCCTTCACCACCGTAAAGCGTATCATTGCCAGCACCGCCGTTCAGCGTGTCGTCGCCGGCATTGCCGGTGAGCACGTTGTCGAGCGAATTGCCTGTCAGCTTATCGCCAGCCGAGCCGCCGATGATATTCTCGATATTCTCGATAGTGTCGGTCTGGTAGGTGGTAACACCGTCTTTCAGGGTCAGGTTCACTGCGGTGTTCAAGGCACTATAATCGAGCGTATCGATACCATCGCCGCCATCATAGCTGTCGCGGCCATCGCCGGTCGAGGTGACGACAAAGGTATCGTTTCCGGCATTGCCCTTGATGGTATCATTGCCGAGGCCGCCAATAATGGTGTCGTTACCGTTATCGCCAAAGATGACGTCATCATCGGCGCCGCCATCGATAAAGTCGTCACCGGAACCGCCGAAGATCAGGTCATCGCCGGCTTCGCCATATAGACTGTCGTCACCAGTACCGCCGTCAATGCGGTCCTCCCCCAGTCCAGCATAGATGCGATCCTTGCCGGCACCGCCAGAGAGCGTGTCGTCGCCGCCGGTGTAACCCGAGATATACATCTCGTCGTCACCATCGCCGCCATCGATCACAAAGCTGCTGTCAGCCGTTGAGAACACCAGATCGTTGCCGGTGCCGAGCAGGATCGTGCCCTCAACCTTCGAGTTTGGACCGGCATACAGATACAGCCAGTCGTCGCCGGCACCCATATCGATCGCCGAACCACCGGTTGCCATGATCGAACCCGAGTTGTTCAGCCGATCATTGCCACCACCCATCGATACGCCGCCGACGATGCGCCCCGTGCTCTGGTTGAGGATCTCGTCGTCATAATCGCCAACGAGATTGATCGCCTCGTTGCCACGCAGGTCAAAGCGCGCGGCATCTTCGGCCGACACGCCTTCCGGACCATGGCCATCACCCTGGATCAGGCCGTCGTTGTTGATGAACGTCTTACCCAGCGCATTGCTGTTGCTGGAATTGTCGACCTGGATGGCGCGGCCATAGCCGTAGATCACAGCATTGGCACCATAGTTCAGGATCGTGCCGCCACCGATGGCGATGCCTTCGGAGACGTTCGGCTCGCCATCATGGTAGCCCTGATGACCGAGACCGGCGATACGGCCATAGTTCAGGATATAAGCCAGACCATCGACATCGATGGCGTCGCCATCCGAGTCGGACAGCTCGGCCGAACGGCCTTCCATGACGCCGGTGGCGTTGTTGGTGATGAACACCTTCTCCGCTTCGGTGCCGTCGTTGTCGATGTTCACCGCCGAGCCGTTGAGGCCCACCATCGTGCCACTGTTGACGACCGTGACAGCCCTATCGCCGGTCACCGCATGCTTGGTGCCTTGGATGAGGCCGCCGGCATAATTGTTGACTTTGCCGCCGGCATCGCTCTGGAAGTCGATCGCGTCGACTCCAGCCACATCGACCGTGATGGTGCCCCAGTTGTTGACGACG
Organism: Pseudorhodoplanes sinuspersici; assembly: GCF_002119765.1. Lineage (NCBI taxonomy): Bacteria > Pseudomonadati > Pseudomonadota > Alphaproteobacteria > Hyphomicrobiales > Pseudorhodoplanes > Pseudorhodoplanes sinuspersici. The sequence continues at coordinate 4,338,010 of NZ_CP021112.1, read as the reverse complement.
CCATCGACGCCGGGCCGGATCACGTCGGCATCGTCGCCGCCGATCTTGCGGATGATGCCACCCTCAAGATTGTTGATGATGGCGCTGGCGCCATTGGCGTCGAAGCTACGGAAGTCGAGCACGCGGCCATTCACCGCCGACTCGATGATGCCCGAGTTGTTGATCGTGATGACCGCATCGGCATGCCCCGCACCTTGCGGAGTAAGAGCACCAATAACCGTGCCTTCGTTGTTGAAGGTCAGGGATCCGGTCACGCCGCTCGTCGTATTCAGCACACGGCTCGAGGCTTCGATCCGTCCCGCGTTCTCAACCACCACGTTGCCACCGCCAGTCCAGTTGATGGCCGTGCCAGCCGCGAGCTTGCCGCCAGCTTCGATCGTCAGCATGTCATCGTTGTTGAGCGTGAGTGTGCTCGTAACCGTGGCGCCGTCCTTGATAGTGATCGAGGAGTAGTCGCTGGCCGCAACCGACCAGGTGCCGCACTGGACCAGCAGATTTTCGATGCCCGTCGCCGTCCCCAGCGACCCCATGCCGGCGCCGAGAAGCTTAATCATGTCATCACCCTGGCCACCGTCAATTGACGCAGGCGTACCGGCATCGGTTGCAAGCTCAATCACGTCGTCACCGGCACCGCCTTCAACAGTGTCGCCGGCCCCCGCTACGATGGTGTCATTGCCGTTACCACCCCTGATGGTGTCGTTGCCAGCACCACCGATGATCAGATCGTCCCCGTTCTCGCCGTTCAACGTATCGTCGCCTTCACCGCCTTCAATCTGGTCGTTGCCGGCACCGCTATAAATCGTGTCGTTACCAGCACCACCGGCAAGCACGTCATTGCCGCTGTAGTTCGAGTCCAGATAGATCTGATCGTTACCGTCGCCAGCATCGATTACAAAGCCGCCGCTTGCGGTCGAGAGCAGCAAATCATCGCCGGTGCCGAGCAGGACCGTGCCCTGCACCGTCGTACCGGTGTAGAAATACACCGTGTCATTGCCGGCGCCCATGTCGATCGCCGAGCCACCAGTCGCCGTGAACGAACCTAGACTTTGCAGGTGATCGTTGCCGCCGCCCATCGAGACACCGCCGACGATCCGACCGGAGCTGCCATTGATGAGCTCGTCGTTGTAATCACCAACGAGATTGACCGCCTCGTTGCCACGCAGGTCAAAGCGCGCGGCATCTTCGGCTGACACGCCTTCCGGACCATGGCCGTCACCCTGGATCAGGCCGTCATTGTTGATGAAGGTCCTGCCCAGCGCATTGCTGTTGCTGGAATTGTCGACCTGGATGGCGCGGCCATAGCCGTAGATCACGGCATTCGCACCATAGTTCAGGATGGTACCGCCGCCGATGGCGATGCCTTCCGACACGTTTGGCTCGCCGTCGTGATAGCCTTGATGGCCCAGGCCGGCGATGCGGCCATAGTTGAGGATATAAGCCAGACCATCAACATCGATCGCATCGCCATCGCTGTCGGACAGCTCTGCCGAGCGGCCTTCCATGGTGCCGCGGTTGGTGATGAACACTTTGTCGGCTTCCGTGCCATCATTGTCGATGTTCACCGCCGAGCCGTTGCGGCCGATCATCGTGCCATCGTTGACAACGGTGACGGCATTGTCGCCGGTCACAGCATGACGCGCGCCTTCCATCCAGCCGCCGGCATAGTTGTTGACCTTACCGCCGGTGTCGCTCTGGAAATCAATCAGGTCGCCACCACCGACAAAGCCGGGATCTGTCGTGATTGTTCCCCAGTTGTTGACAACACCGTCATTGCCCGGGCGGATCACGTCGGTGTTGCTGCCATATTGCCGGATGACGCCGCCAGCGAGATTGTTGATCACCACCGAGGCGCCGTTTCCATCGAAATTGCGGAAGTCCATAACGCGACCGTTGGCCTCCATCACACCGGCATTGTTGATCGTGATGGTCGCATCGGCATGAGCAGCCTGCTGCGGGCTCAACGCGCCGCGGACTACGCCGCCGGCAGCGTTGTTCAAGGTCAGGGAGCCAGTGGCGCCCGTGGTGGTGTTGAGAACACGGGTTACCGCTTCGATCAGCCCTGCATTGTCCACCACCGCATTGCCGCCGCCGGCCCAGTTCATCGCGGTGGCGGCTCTCAGCGTGCCGCCATTTTCGACCGTCAGCGCATCGTGATTGTTGAGCGTGAGCGTGCTGGTGACGGTCGCGCCATTCTCGATGGTGACCGACGAATAGTCGCTGGCCGCAACTGACCAGATGCCGGACTGGACAAGCAAGTTCTCGATGCTGCTTGTCGCGCCAAGAGAACCCGTACCGGTGCCAAGCAGCTTCACGGTGTCGTTGCCTTCGCCGCCATCAATCGAGGCTGGGGTGCCGTCCGCGACCGAAATTTCGATCGTGTCATTGCCCTGATCGCCATAGATCTGATCGCCGCCCCCCGCCACGATGGTGTCGTCGCCTTCGCCGCCATAGATCGTGTCGTTGCCGCCGAGGCCGGCAAGAAGGTCATTCCCGGCGCCGCCCTTGATGACGTTGTCACCGGAATTACCCACGATTTCGTCGTTGAAGGCCGTCCCGGTAATGTTCTCGATTTCGATCAGATCGTCGTGCTCGATCGTGTTGCGATTGATACCGGCAACGAGATCCGTCCAGTTCGGCAGCCGGCCGGCCTGAGCCATGGCCCAACCTTGATCGAGCCGAGCATAGATAGCTTCGCCGTCCTGCGAATAATCCGCGGTGTCGATCCCCGTGCCGCCATGCAGCTTATCGAACCCGGCGCCGCCGATCAGCGTATCGTCGCCGTCCTGACCATAGATCTGGTCGTTGCCGTCGCCGCCGGTCAGCGTGTCCCGCCCAATGCCGCCGTACAGCGTGTCGTTGCCGGCATCGCCATAGATCGTGTCATCGCCGCCTTCGCCATGAAGCTGATCGTTGTCGGCGCCACCATGGATTTCATCATTGCCATCGCTGCCATAGATCGTGTCCTGCCCGGCGTCGCCGTAGAGCAAGTCGGCAGACCCGCCGCCGTTGATCTTGTCATTTCCGGCGCCACCCCAGATGGTGTCGGACCCGGCCGCACCCTGCAGGTTGTCGTCACCGTCGTTGCCGTGGATCTCGTCGTTGCCATCATCGCCGCGGATGATGTCATTGCCATTGCCGCCTTCGAGATAGTCGTTGCCAGCACCGCCGCTCAGTTCATCGTTGCCGTCACCGCCGCGGATTTGGTCATTGTCTGCACCACCATCGACGAAATCATTGCCGCCTCCCGCGTGGATCAGATCGATACCGGCGCCGCCGATGATGTGGTCGTTACCATCGCCCGTGGCGATCGAATCCTGACCAGCACCCGCATCGATTACCAGATCGCTCGCCGATTGCGACGACAGCACATCATTGCCTGCGCCGAGCAGGATCTTGCCGACGACCGTCGAACCATCGTGGAGATTGAGGGTATCGTTTCCATCGCCGAGGTCGAATGCCGTGCCGTTGGCCGCGGAGACCGAACCTTGGTTCGTTACCAGATCATTGCCGCCGCCGGTGGACACCGTACCGACGATCGAACCCGACCGGGTATTGACCAGAAGATCGCCCTCGTTGCCGTTGAGGACGATAGCCTGACCCGACAGGCTCTGAATCATGCCATCGTTGACGATTTCGACGCCGGGGGCAGGAGCCGCGGTCGAGACGATGGCTGCGCCCTGCGCCAGAATGATGCCGCCGAGTTTGTTGTAGACAGAACCGCCGGCGAGGTTGACCGCCCGCGCGGGCGTGGTGCCTTGCATACCGAGCGCCTGGACCAAGCCGGCATTCTCGATGCTGGCTGCGCCTTCGGCCACGACGGCATCATCGCCATTGGTGACGAGCACCGAGCCGCCGAGAGCAACCTTCATCTTACCCTGATCGGCAAGCTTGAGCTGCGACGTCACTATCGCGCCAGTCGCGACATTCACAGTGTCATAGGCATCGCTTTGCAGCGTCCACATGCCGCTCTGCACATCGAGATTTTCGAAATTGGCATTGGCACCGAGTGTGCCGACGCCCGGACCGATCAGCTTGAGTGTGTCTTCACCCGTACCGCCATCAAGTGGCCCATTGACTGGGGCGCCGGCGCGGACTTCGACGGTGTCGTCGCCATCCATGCTGTCTTCTGCATTCTGCTCAATGGAGGCGGCCGAGTAAGTCCCAATCAACTGAGGTGTCTGAAAACCGGTGCTTTCGTAAACCTTCGCCCTGTCAAGAACGATGGTCGGCGCAGCAACCCTGTACAGGCCCGCCGTCAATCCGGATTCATTCGAGGATGTGTTTGTATCAACGGGCGCAAGGAATGTCGGGTTGGTCGAGCTGCCAATGTAAGCCGAAACAGCATGTTTGCTGCCATCCGCATTATTGCTCGTCGCGACGTCACCCGAACCTGGTGTGGCCGAGCCTGTTGTCAACAGATCGTCGATGTTGATCGCCGTACCGGCATCCACGTTATCCGTTGCGGTCCAGCTCCAGTGGTTTTTTACGTGAGACAGTTTCCATTCGCTGGAATCGCTTTTCTGCCATGTGCCATCCGTAAAATTGACGACCGTGCCAGGGGCAACTTTCTCAGGCAGGACAAAGGCGACACTCTTTTTGCCATCAGCCTTGTAACCAGCAAGAGTGACAGACTCGGGGCGCATGGAATTCTCCTGAAATAAAGATGCAAAAGCTTGCTCGCAGAAACCGATGTTTCCACGTGGGTGAGACCAAAGGGGGTGGACGAGCGGGCGGGCTAGCTAAAGAGAGGGATGGTGCGAGTTGATCTTTCCGTGGGCGATGGATTGGACAAAAACAAACTAGCTACCGAAAACAGCGTCTGCCGTTCCGACTTGGGCGGGACCAAAGCAGGTGATTTTAACAAAAATTTAACTGCCTCATGACAGCGCACGGCTCAACTTTTTCCTTGATCCAATCAACCGCGAAGGGCGGACGCGTCTTTTTAAACTTGTCAGCGAGCTGGCAAACGGGTTTTGACGATCAAGGAAGTACGCGTCATAAAGCACCCGCAGATTTCCGACCATACGATTGCACATGGATGCGGATCTGGGTCCTTGGCGCTTTTGTTCACGAGTTTGGCGAGCCAAAATTTGTAGAAGGCCCTTCCGTCATCGCGCGTGATGTTGACAATTGGCTTGTCACCAACGACGTTGATGAACGAGTTGATTGCTCGTTTCTTGACGTTCTTCCAGCGCTCGCGCTGTGCCGGACTCTTTCCCGCAAGCTCGCCTGCAACAATTTCCTCACAATAAATTTTGAACGCTCCGCTGACCTTGACCTTGGGGCGTGGCTCGGCTCCCAGGACCGCCTCGACGACAACCGCGGGCGTGTGCGCCGGCATGACCGCGTTCATGCGCTGGAGGATGTGCTGGATAGGGTACTCCGCCAATTCATCAACGGGCTGGCAGTTGAAGCCCATTACTTCGCAGAGCAGTCTTGCGGCCTGGTACCTCTCGGCGGCTCGAGGGGGGACTCCTTCCCTCCAGCAACATCGCCGCCTAGAGTTGATTGTCCGCTTTCTCAAGAACGTCGCGCTGCGCTCGCGCCTTTGCTAGGTCGTCGGTCTTGAGGGAATGGCGAATGATCGGTGCGCGGCCGTCAATCTCAGCGAGCGCCTTGGGCACGCGGCGCCAATAATACAGCACTCCATACCGCGAAAGCAGGAAACGATCCTGGTCGGACTTCTGGAGAATATCGACGCCTGTCAAGTGTCCCAGCGTGTATCCCAATTTGTATCATGCAATATCGCACAGACAGGCAAACGGTAACACCGGACTTAGAAAGTCCGCTTGTTTTTCAATCGCTTATGGATCTTCAGGGGCTAATAAAGTGGAGCGGGTGAAGGGAATCGAACCCTCGTATTCAGCTTGGAAGGCTGCTGCTCTACCATTGAGCTACACCCGCAAAGTACCAACCGGTCAGGCGGCCGGCCCGCTTGGTTTCATATTTTGCCGCCCGAAACAAGGGCCTGCCGCGAAAAGTCCCACTTAGCCCTAAAAGCCTCGCAAACCCCTAACGGGCCCTTCCCGGCAGCGGCGCCGTGCCGAGCACGGCCTCGATCGCAAGCCCAAGAGCCAGCAGCATCTGGTCGCTGCCAAGCGGGCCGTCGATTTCGAGGCCGACCGGCAGGCCGCCGCGCGTCATGCCGCCGAACAACGACAAGCCGGGAATGCCGGCATTGCTGCCCGGATCGGTATTGCGGATCATGGTGGCGAAAGCCGGAACCGGCTTGCCGCCATTAATGGTCATCTCGCCCGATCCTTTCTCGGCGTCGATCGGAATGGCCGGTGCGATTGTGGTCGGAAACAGCATGGCGTCGAGCTTGTTGTCGCTGAAATAGGTTGCATAGAGCTTCTGCAACAGCGGCCGCTGCACATTGATCGCGTCCGGATAAGCGCTACCAAATGCATCGTTCATGATCGCGCCGAAAGCGCCTTTCACATCAGGGCTTGAAATCTTGCCGGCGATGTCGGCGAGCGTCACACCTTCGATGCCTGATGCCTTCAAATAAGCCGGAATGTCGGCGATCGGCTCGTGCAGCGCGATCGGGAACGACATTTTCGCGTTCAGTTCCGACCAGCCCGGAAGATCGGCTTCGACGAATTCAACGCCCGCGCCGGCAAGCTTTTCGCGCGCAGCCTTCGCCACCGCTTCCAACTCGCTGTCGAGTCCGGCCCAGAAAGATGCAGGAATGCCGACGCGCTTGCCGCGCAAGGACACAGCGGTAGGCATCGGCGCTCCTGTGATAACACTGTCGAGCAAGGCGACATCTGCGACCGTGCGTCCCATCGGTCCGACCGTGTCACGGGTGTGGCTGATCGGGATGACCGCGCCATCGTCGTGATAGCGCCGCTGCGCGCCGCCATTGCCGACCGACGGGCGCAAGCCGACTGTTCCTGTCAAGGCGGCAGGAATACGCGTCGAACCGCCGGTATCGCTGCCGAGCCCGCAGGTCACGATCCCGGCGGCGATCGCCGCCGCTGTTCCGCCCGAGGAACCGCCGGGAATGCGGCTTTCGTCATGAGGATTCTTCACGGGGCCCGCAAAGGACGCCAGATTCGTGCTGGTGATGCCGAACGCCAGCTCATGCATGTTGGTCTTGCCGATGACGATGGCGCCGGCATCGAGCAGCTTCTGCAGCGACGGCGCATTTCCTTTCGGCCGCGCATTCTGCAACGCGGGTGTGCCGCCGCTGGTCGGCATGTCGGCCGTATTGATATTGTCCTTCACCACGATCGGCAGGCCGGCAAGGACAGGCAACTTTTCTCCAGCCGCAACCGCCGCGTCCACTTTCCGTGCCGCTGCGAGCGCGCCATCCCGGTTCAGCGTGATCAGCGCGTTCAGATGCTTCACCTGCTCGGCGCGGGCGAGCGCGGCCTGTACAGCGTCAACGGCGGACATTTTCTTCGCGCGGATCGCGCCGACGATATCGGCGGCTGTCATCGGCGAGGATGCGCCTTGAGCCATCGCCGGGGCGACATAGGCGAAAGAGGTTATGGCCGGCCCTGTGGCTGCGCCCAGAAACGATTTCAGAATCGTACGGCGAGTGCGGTCTGCGGCCATGACGGTCCCCGATTTGTTTGTCCGTGCCGACTTTACATGGCAACCGCGACAACCAAACCCGATTCCTGCAGACTCGATTCCTGCAGGCCTCTCCTGGCGCTGCTATCCGCTCGGCAGAATGACATAAATAAATTGCCGCCGCCTGCGCGAAGGCTCTGCGTACCGGTCGTAACGTCATGCGACGGCTGGTGGAGGGGGTTGGATTCGAACCAACGTAGGCATAGCCAACGGATTTACAGTCCGTCCCCTTTAGCCACTCGGGCACCCCTCCGGGGCCATCGCAAGATCGACGTCAGAGCGTGAAACCGTTCGTTTTCCCGGCATCATGCTCGCGCGTCTGATCCTTAGACGCACGACGCCGATAAAAGGTTTAACCCGGATCGGCGCCATGTAAAACGCAAAGCCGCAGGGCGTTCCCGCCACAGCGGCCAGCGGCGCGCTTTATCGAGGCACAGTCCCGTTAAGTCAATGGGAAATCAGGCACATCCTGCGAATTCAGGCGCCGGCGAGATATCCCCAGACAGGCTCAACCCTTGGCGAATTGCCGGTAATCTGGCTCCCGGTGGAACCAGAATTGGTACCCGCCCACGCCTTTTTTCAAGGCCACGTCGTGGATCGGCTGGTTGAGCGGCACGACCGGGACCTCCTGCACGGACAGGGTCACGAACGCCCTGACAGCAGCGTCATATTCGGCCGGGTCCTCGGTGAATCGCGCCTTGTCAATCAGGGCATCCATCTGCGGGTTCCTGTAGGCCGAGATGTTGAAGATCGAATTGTTGCCGTGGAAATTCCAGTAAAAGTAATATTCGGGATAGTCGAGCCATCCGCTGAACCGGTTGAGCGCCATCGGCAGCTCCTTCTTGTTCAGCGTCGAGCGCCAGTTGGCGCCGGGGATCTTGTCGAGCGTCACCTTGATACCGATCTGCCCGAGATTTTCTGCGATCAGCGTCGCCGTCGGCTCACCCACCGTGGCTGTTCCGGTGTCAAAACCGAGCGTCGTTTCCAGGCCTTGCGCAAAGCCAGCCTCAGCCACCAACGCCTTCGCCTTGTCGAGATCGGTGACATACGGAAAGGCTTGCGGCCAGGTCACTTTTTCGACGGTAGCCGAACCACCATACATCGGCACGGCGCGGCCGAAGAATGCGGCATTCTGGATCTGCTCATAAGGCATCGCATAGGCGATGGCCTGCCGCAGCTTGACGTTGTCGAACGGCGGCTTCGCCGTGTTGAGCGCGACATACCAGAGACAATTGGGGATCGGAACGCCGGAGACCTGCACCTTGCCGTCCTTGATCAGCTGATCGAAATCTTTCGGCGCGAAGCCAGTGGAGAAATCCACATCGCCCTTCTCCAGCAGCGCACGGCGCGTGCCCGCCGATGGCACATCACGCGCGATGATCCGCCGGATTTTCGGTAACGGCCCGCTCTTCCAGCCGTCGAAGCGCGCAAGGACTGTCTCAGTCCCCGGCTTCCAGCTTTCGATCCGATAGGCTCCGCCCCCGGCTTCGTTGTTGCGCAGCCAGTTCATCGCCCAGGGGTCCGCCTCGGTCGCGTGCTTCTTGGCCAGTTCGGAATTGATCACGAACGGCACCACCACCGCGACGTTGAACAACAGCATCTTGTCCTTGCGCACGTAATCAATGCGAAAGGTGTGATCGTCGACAACGACGAATTGCTCGGGATCGAGAAGCGAGCCGGCCGACATCTGGAACGTCGGAAAGCCGCCGACTTTCACAGCTCGATCGAACGACCATTTCACATCGCGTGCGGTGACCGGCGCGCCGTTATGAAAGGTCGCATCCTTGCGCAGATTGAATGTGCAGGACATGCCGTCCGACGCGACCTGCCAGCTCTCTGCCAGTTCGGGCGCGAGGGTGCCTCGGTCGTAGGATGGCGTCCCGTCCGGCAGTGTTTTTGCCGCATAGCTCAGAAGACGGTCATAGCAATTCCACGACAGGCCATTGACTGTCTGGTTGGAGCCCACGCCGTGCATGTCGAGGCTGTTGGGCCCCAGCTCCTGGACCACCAGCAGGGTCTCTGCCCGCGACTGCGAAAAAGCAGGGTTCACACCGAATGGCAGGGCGGCGCCCGCGCCCAACATCCCCTTTAAGAAATTCCGCCGGCCGAATCCGCCAAACGACATGCCTTGTCCTCCCCTTTTCACGGCACAAACCGCAGACTCGTGAATCAGCAAAGACCATGCCATCTACGTTTGATCGAACTGTCAGGACGCGATTTCGGATGGCCCGAGACGGGATACGGAAAAAGCCATTTACGCGAAAGAAAGGTGGCCCCTCCACCTTCGCTGCTCGCGGTCGTGCTCGTCCGCAGACCGACGTGTCGGTCGCCATTCTCTATGGCTGGCACACGGTCCAGGCGGCGTTGGCAAACCCCAAGCGGCGCATCCGCACCCTGTTCGCCACCGAAAACGCCGCCAAGCGGCTGGCCGAGGAAGGTGTTCCCCTGAAGGTCACGGCGCAGATCGTCCGGCCGGATGAAATCGCGCGCAAGCTCGGGCCAGATGCGGTCCATAACGGCCTCCTTGCGGAGGCCGACCCGCTCGACAATCCCGACATTGCCGAGGTGCCGGACGATGGCGTGGTGTTGGTGCTCGATCAGATCACCGACCCGCATAACGTCGGCGCCATCATGCGCAGCGCCGCCGCCTTCGGTGTGAAGGCGCTCATCACCACCGCGCGGCATTCGCCGGAAGCCACCGGCGTGCTGGCCAAGTCCGCCTCCGGTGCGCTGGATTATGTGCCGCTGGTGCTGGTGCAGAATTTGGCGCGTGCGCTCGGGGCGCTGAAGGACCGCGGCTTCCTGGTCGTCGGACTCGACAGCGAGGGCCACGCCGACCTCGCCGAGACCGCCCTCACCGCTCCGCTGGCTCTGGTGCTCGGCGCCGAAGGCAAGGGCCTGCGCCAATTGACGCGCGAGACCTGTGACAGGACCGCGCGTCTCGATCTTCCGGGCGAGATCAAGAGCCTCAACGTCTCGAACGCTGCAGCTCTGGCGCTCTACGTCGCAACCACGCGGCTGAAGCGCTGAGCGTCAGCCGGGTTTGCGCTCAGTAATAACGGCGGAGCGGCGGATAGCCGCGATACGGACGATATGGCCGCGGCCCGTAAGCGGCGCGATAACCCGACACATACGGGAAACCACCGACAGCGCGCGGCGCATAATAAATCGCTGGATTGTAGTCGGTCAGCATGGGGCCGGCATAAAGCGGTCCTTGATTGACGACATATTGCTGCACGATCGGCGCAGGCTGTACGAGGACCGGCGGTGGCTGAACGGCGACCATGACCGGCGCGGGCTGCACGAGGACCGGCGCCGGTTGAACGACCACCGACGCAACCGCGTAATCGGTATTGCAGCCGCATCCGGCCTGAGCGGAGCCGACTGCGGAGACCGAAATAGCAGCGGCGGCAAGAATGGAAAATGCAACGCGAGACATAGGATGTCCTTCTCTACAATTGGTTCAGCGGCGATGAGGCGGACGCGGAGGACGAGGAGGCACATTTCCTCCCCAGGGTTCGCCGAAATTCACTTCCGGACTCACCATCATCGGCGGTGATGGCGGGTATTGCGTCGGAGGCACGTCGGGCGATTCCGCAGACCACGAGCGGCTGAAGCTCTTTGCCGGTTTCGGCGGCGGCTGATTGGGGGACGGCTCGACTTCGAGGCGGCCGACATAGGGCTGCCGGCCCATCGTCGGATAATAGGGGCGCGCCGGCCGGTAATGCACCGGCGGATCCGGCTGCAGCGGCGGCACGTATGGCGATGGAAGGACGGTCACCGGCACGGCGCCCGGCCGGTACAGACCGATATCGCCGTTGACGATACCCCATGCCGCATTCATGCCGTTGATCGGCACAGGCACGTTCGATCGTCCGGGGACGACGAAAGCCGGCTGATGATCGGCCCGCGCAAGATCACCCGTGCAAAAAGATGTGACGCAGAGCGCCACCAAAAGCCCACGCATGTACACAACACACTCCCGACGGCGGCGTCCTGCGCCGGCCGCTGCGGGTGAGTTATGACAATGCGAACTGGTCAGGCCGTTAATACCACACGGCTTTCTCCGCTTACGATTAATTCAAAGTGACCGGAGCGCCGGGCGGATATGGCCGCATGCGCCGCCATTGTGCCGACGCGTCTCCCCGAGCGGAGGCTTCAGCACGGTCCATTGGGACATCGCCTGAATCCGCTGGAAGCGACTAAAGTCTAAGGGTTTCTGGACGCCCCCTTTAAACCTTCGTCTTCACGATTGTGCGAACGCGTTTTCATTGCGGCCCATCGGCGGCGAATAAGGCCCGTCAGACAAGAACAAGGTCACAGTTCCCGCGCCATTGCGGTCACGCCATGCCATCAGCGCGTGGCTAAAGAGGAACTGCTGACTACATGGGGACGTTGGTGCAGGACGCAGGAAATGCGTCCTCACCGCTCCGGTGACGCCTTAGGAGGCAGCAATGAAATTATGTGCGGGTTTGGTGCTGGCCACCGTTTTGTCCTGTACTGTCGTGGCGAATGCCAAAGACAAGGCAAGGACTCAGACGACGACAGCCAATGAGATCATGGTCGGATCGGGTCTCATTTGCGACACCAAGCAGCAAGCCGAACGATTTGTCAGCCTGATGGGCGACGATGCCTCGGCAGATATCCAGAACACCTTGACGACCGTGAATAACGAAGCCGGCCAGAGCGATGCCTGCGTTGTCGCGACTGTGGGCTTTTTTCCGGGACAGAAGGTTGCCGAGCTTGAGAAGAATGGTTCGGTCGTGAACGTGATCGAGGTGCTGGTCCTGGCGGTCGGAACGCCGAGCGGACTCAAGATCGTCGAACCGAAAATGTATTATTCGGTGCAGCAGACGAAAGACCGCATTATCTGATTACAATGGACATCTGAAATATGAGACGGCTCGCGCATCGGCGTGGGCCGTTTTCTTTTTGTCCCTCAGCACGACATCAGAACGAAAGCCGCGCAACAATCCATGCCGGCAACGCTTGCGCGCACCGGACATCAGGCACGTGCAAAAATACCGACGCACTTCCGATGATCGACGAATTACATGCGGGCTGAACGTACGCGCGATGTCCACCAGATCGCGATTAGCTTGCAAAAAATTTCGCGCTGAAAATACCGCGATTGAAACGCGAATCTAGGAGCAGCGGTTGGCTCGTACCTGGTATCTGCTAACGCGTGCGCATCATACCACTCACAACATCATCACGCATAACATCTCACATCACACCAGCACGCGATGTGTCGCATCAGATCATTTTGTCTTTCTTTCGTGACATGCATTTTGAAGCAAACAGTGCAATGTCGTTCACACTTCAGGCCGAGTGTAACATCAGGAGAAATCCGGCGCAGTTGGACTCGATGTCAGCCGTTTCTGTGATTGCCTATGCCCGCTGTGCATCACCCCTGGGGAGAAAACTGTAATGCAGAATGCTCGGTTCGAGTCGGTCAATACCGCTGCAACATTGCGCACAAGCAGCACTATCGTACAGCCAAGCGCGGCAACATTGGAGAATGGTATCCTCTACGGCACCAACCGCGATGACGTGCTGTTCACAACTCCGCAATATCCGCATCTTGCCGGTCTCACTGGCGCCGACCGGCTCACCGGCGACGAAAGAGATAACAGATTGTATGGCGGCGCGCACAATGACCAGCTGTTCGGCCAGGACGGCAACGACATCCTCGACGGCGGAACCGAAGCGGACCGGCTGGAAGGCGGTGCAGGCAACGACATCTACTATGTCGATCACTTCCAAGACGTCATCATCGAAGAGGCCGATGGCGGCTACGATATCATGTTCACGAATCCGGACGGCATCTACGGCAACAGCCACCGGATGGCTCTCAATGTCGAACAGATGATCATGACCGGCTCCGGCTGGCAGATGGGCGAAGGCAACACGCAGGACAACTTCATCATCGGCTCCGAGAGCGAAAACCTGATCCTGGCATACGGCGGCGATGACATCGTCTATGGCATGGGCGGCACCGACCGCATCTATGGCGACGACCTCAATGCGCCCTATGCTGGCAATGACATTCTCTATGGTGGCGAGGGCGACGATTTCCTGTATGGCGGCCTCGGCGACGACATGCTCTATGGCGGCCGCGGCGTCGACATGCTGAGCGGCAGCGGCGGCAACGACACCGGCGTGTTCGCGGATGCCGAGTCCGCGGTGATCATCGATCTCACCCGGCCGTATAACAATGGCGGCAGCGCCACCGGCGAGTATCTGTTCTCGATCGAGAACCTGATCGGCTCCGCCTTCAACGATACGCTGTCCGGCGGGCAGAGCCGCAACATGCTTGAAGGCGGCGACGGCAATGACCGGCTGTTTGGCCGCGAAGGCGGCGACACCGTCCGCGGCGGCGCCGGCAGCGATTTCATCGACGGCGGCGCCAACCGGGATGTGCTGACCGGCGGTGCTGGCATCGGCGACGCCCCAGATACGTTTTACTTCGCCTCCGCGGCCGAGGCCGGCGATACGATTACCGACTTTTTTAGCGATCACATCGCACTGTCGGCCGAGGGATTCGGACTGGAAAGTGTCGACGATTTCGTCTTCGCGCGGACCTCGGACCCACTGACCGACATGCCGACCATGATCTACGATTCCCGCAGCGGCAATCTGAGCTGGGACGCGGATGGATCGGGCGGTGAAGCGGCGGTGTATTTCGCGACGCTGACCGGCGCTCCGTTGCTGACGCAGAACGACTTCCTGATCATTTAGCTGCGTCGACAGCCTATTGGATTGCGCCGCCGCTCGCGAAAGCGGGCGGCCGGCCATCGTCCATGACGCGGCGGATCACCTCCCGCACCTGCCCGTTGGTCAGGAACAGATCGTGGTTGAGGCCGCCACCGGCATAATCGGACGCATCAATGACGCGCAGGCCCAACGCTTCGAGCTGAGCTTTTTCCGCGATGCCGACGCGGGTGACGCCGCCCGCCATGTTGCGCATCGCGCTGAGCGCGCGATCGTTCGCCACCGTCAGCACGGTGATCTTGCGCGAAAAGCCGCCAAGCCGCGTGATCGACGATTTGAAACCATCCATGTCGATATCGGGAGACGCCAGAACGACGGCGCCAAGGCGGCTCGCCATGGCCGCAGCACGACGGTCGTAAAGCTGCCGCAGCGCTTCGACCGTCACCATCGTGCCCATGGAATGCGCGACAATGTGGATGGTGCCGACAGATGGGTCTGCCATCAACTGATCGAGCATCTCCTCCAGCGCGTCGCGCGACCACAGCGCGCTCTCGCGGTCGTAGATGTAATTCAAGAGGCTGTTCTTGGACGGCCAAGAGAACAGCATCGTGTCGCCGCGGAATTTCAGACCATCGGACAACCGTGCCGCGTCGAGAGCTGCCGTCTCGAAGGTCTGATTGAAGCCGTGAACATAGACCAGCACGTCGCGGCGGCCGTAGCTGGCGGAGAAACTTTCTCCGAACGGCACCGTCTCGACCGTCTTGATGCTCCAGTCGCCGATGCCGACCGCGGAGAGCGGACCATCGGCGGGAGACGACAAGTGAATGCGCACATTGCTCGGCTGGTTGGCCCGCTGCGTGCCGAACCACGGCTTCGACCGGGCGCCTTTCACGGCGTTGCGTGTGGTCACCGCCACCAAAGTCGGATTGTTGGCGATGCCCGCCTGAGCGGGCGCCTGCGTGGTCGTCGCGGCAAAGGCCGCCGGCCCTTCGGGCGAGGTCGAACAGCCGCTGACACCGGCGGACAATCCGGCAAGCCCGAACAGCAGCGCACAACAGCGCGCAAGGACGGTTGTCTGGATTGCTGCGAACGCCATCAAGAGGTCTGGACCTGCAATGTTGTCGAAGTGGAAGAGGACTGCCCCGGGGAGTGCGATCTGTGCCGGGGGAACGGGGCGATAGCGTGGCCGGAATGGGCCATAACCCTCCGTCCATACCGTTCCGGTCGCTGTGAAATGGCCCCAGGCGGGATTCCGGCCGGTAATGCTGAGGCTTTCGTCGGGGCCGCAGTGGTGCCGGCAGAGAGGATTGAACTCCCGACCTTCGGTTTACAAAACCGCTGCTCTACCGCTGAGCTATGCCGGCACGGCGGGCAGAGCTAACAGCGCCGATACATGTTCGCAAGCACCGAGATGCCGCTGCCAACAGCGCAGACGAAGCTCCATCCCGTTCGCGGGCGGCTCGAAAAATAAAAAAGCCCGGCACATAAAAAAGCCCGGCACGAAGGCCGGGCTTGAACAGACAGGCTCAGGGGCGTCAAAGCCCATCCGTCTGACGGTCAGATAGTGGCCGTCAGCCCACCGGCAAGCAACGTTACAAAGATGTAATAAAAATTGCCGTTCATTTTAAGCGCCATCCCCACGGAGGCCGCCTCCGCCCCTCACCCGTCGCATTTTCCCGGCCCGGCTTGAACCTACCGCAGTGCAGCAACGACCCAGTGCCGGGAGTTCTGCCATGCGAATGATTGCTATCCTCGCCGCCGCCTTTGTCGCGGTTATGACCACACAGGGAAACGTCAAGCCGCCACGGCCTCGACAGGCGACATGGGAATTGGCGGACGTGAAGTCGCGGCCGCATACGCTCGTGATCAACGAAGCGCACGATGGATAGCGGCCACCGACGATTCCGGTGCGCATCATCGGTGGCACGTAGGCCGACAATCACACCATTAACCGTCTTTCTTCAGCGCGCATTAGCAGTCCACGCGCACGATCGCGGCGCCCTGGGAGGTGCCGATGGCCGCATTGATGACCGTGGGACTGGTTTTTCTCGTGCTGTTGGTCGTGCCGCTCATGACGTCACGCCGGAGCCAATATTATTGACCTGCGCTGCCGCTGCACGTGGCGAAGCTCAATCCCCGATCCGGCCGTATTCGCAACCGCGCGCGGCATAGGCGTAGCGGCCAACACCATACGCATCCTGACGCACGATCGGTTTGCAATGCTCGACCCACTTGCGTTCGCGCTCGCGGTTCTCGGCCACATCCTCCGGTCCTGACTCACGCACTGTCTTGATACCAGTCGCGCCGGCGTCGTAGCGATACTGGCGCACACAATGGCGGAGCCCGCCGGAAAACACGCAGCTTCCAACAGCCCTGTCAGTGACCGGCTGGGCGAACGCCGATCCGGTCATCGCCGCCGGCAGACCCAATACAGCCAAGACATACGCAATCGCCAGCTTGCCGATCATTCCTGCCTCCGTCCGAGCGGACAGTTTATGGTTAAGGAAAGGTTAGCAAGCGCAGTGCCATCGAAAACGTGCCAATCCGGCACAGGTTCCAGGCCCTCAGACCCAAATGGAACTTCGGTATGGCTAACGGATTGTCTCGAAACGAAGCGCGATCCCGACGATGCCGACGGACCGGCCCTCGTGCGGAGTTTGCGTCTGCAGCGCCCATTGCCGGAGGTCCGGCCGGATACTCGAATGGCACGCGAAGCCGAAAGCGAAACGCCGATCGCGGCAAACTCTGGGTCTGCATCCACGCCCGTTTCGAACTGGACCTTCGCCGGACGCAATATCCGCGTCGGTGCTCATGATCCGTTTCCATTCGAAGATACAGCCGCGTTCTGGCGCACCATGGCGCAAGTCGCGACCATCCTGATGGCCGTGATCATGTTCGGTGCGTTTCTCTACGTTGCACGGCCGTTGCTGATGCCGATCCTTGGCGCGCTGATCGTGAGCCTGACGCTCGGGCCCCTCGCCGGTTCTGCAACACGGCACGGTTTGCCCGCCTGGGTCCCGGCGCTGGCGATCGTCATACTGATCGCGGCCGCGCTCTATGTCGCAATCGTCCTGGTATCCGAACCGGCATCGGATCTCATCGCGCGCTCATCCGAAATCGGCACCGCGATCAAGGAAAAATTCCGTTTCATGGATCGGCCGCTCGCCGCCATCCAGGAATTGCGTGCCGAGATCATGGGCGCCAGCGGCCTTTCGGTGGATGTCAATCAACCGGCCGAAGTTATCGGCAACGTGCTCGGCGCCGTGACACCAGCCGTCCTTCAGTTCGTTCTATTTTTTGCGACGCTGTTCTTTTTCGTGTTCGGCCGCGCCGCGATGCGCCGCTATGTCGTCAACATCTTCAGCACGCGTGACGGCCGATTGCGGGCGCTGAAAATCGTCAACGATATCGAGCGCAGCTTGAGCGGCTATCTCATCACCGTGACGATCATCAATGCTGGTGTCGGATTGTTTGCAGTCGCCGTGACATGGGTACTTGGATTTCCGGCGCCGCTGTTATGGGGCGCCCTCGCCTTCATCCTCAACTACATCCCGTATGTCGGCCCCGGGATCATGCACGCCATCTTGTTTTTCATCGGCTTGCTGACTTTCGACACCTTGTGGCCGGCGCTGATTGCGCCTGCGATCTTCATGACCTTCACCTTCATAGAAGGTCACTTCCTCGTGCCGAGCATCATCGGAAAACAGCTGCTCATGCATCCTCTGGCGGTGTTTCTGTCGCTTGCCTTCTGGGCGTGGCTGTGGGGGCCGATCGGCGCCTTTCTCGCCACCCCGATCCTGATCATGGCGACGGTCGCCAGCGACCACCTTTATCCGCGCCAGAAGAACATGCTGCCGGACTGACGCATATCATTCGCCGGTCTTGGAGCAATCTCCGACCCGCTGGCCGTCGATGGTCGACAATGTCGAATGCACGATCCGCTCCATGGCGGTTGCCTTGGTCGCGATCATGGCGGTGTAGCGCGTCGGACTTTCGAAGATGAATTGCCCGGCCACATCCATGTCGATCTGGCCGCGGCATTGCAGCCTCCATTTCAGGAAGTTCCCTTCGAGGCTGTATTCCGTCCGCTCGCAAATGGCGTTCACGGTCGACACTTCCGGTGTGAAAGTCTTGGCCGGATCCGCCACCTCCGCCGGCGTCAGACAGCGCATCTTGATCTGCGGCGGTTCGGATACCGGCCCTTGATTAAGTTGCGTGGTCATCACCCGCCAACGCCCTGGCTCAAGCTGCTGGGCTTGCGCCGCATCGACCACGAGCAGGACGCACAATGCCGCAAACGGGAATTTCATGGAACCTCCAAGGCGGAGGCGTCCTAACCCATCGCGCGCCGGGAGGATAGCCCAGCGTATTGCGCTCGCCGCAACGACACAGCAGCCTCAGTCACGGGAGCATGTCGTTCTCGCGCGAGCCCGCGATCATGCGGCGATGACGTGATTGCGCAAGGTGCCGACGCTTTCGATCACCACCTCCACCACATCGCCTGCCTTCATGAATTCCGGCGGCGTCCGGCTGATGCCCACACCCTCCGGCGTTCCCGTGGCGATGACATCGCCCGGCTCCAGCGTGATGCCCGACGACAAATGAGCGATCAGCTTCGGAATATTGAAAATCATATGCCGCGTGTTGCTCTTTTGCTTTTCGACACCATTCAGGACCAGACTGATGTCCAGATCGTGCGCATCGGCAATCTCGTCCGCGGTCACGATCCAGGGGCCCATCGGCGCATAGGTGTCCTGCCCCTTGGCGAAGCACCATTGCCCGCCATGCCGCAAGTCCCTTGCCGATACGTCATTCACGCAGGTGTAGCCAAAGACGTAATCCATGGCCTCGGTTTCAGACACATTCCTGCATCGCCGGCCGATCACGGCGCCGAGCTCGGCCTCCCAGTCCAGCATCTTTGTCAGCTGTGCGTCATGCACGATCGCCTCTTCCGGCCCGACGATCGATGTCGATGGCTTGATGAAGATGACCGGATGCGACGGCACATCCTTCTGCGTTTCCATGGTGCGGCTCGATTCCGCAACGTGCGCGACATAGTTCAGTCCGACACCGATCACACCCTTTGGCGTTTGCGGCAGCGGCGCGAGCAACTTCGTCTGACTAAGAGGGATGGACGATCTCGCCATCAAATCGGCCTTGGTGAGCAGAGCCTTGGCCAATTCCAGCGCGCCGGGGCTCTGCTGAATGAATGACAGCATGTCCTGCGGACAGGTTTTTCCCGCTGCGGCGGCGAGGTCCGGCAAATCGACAACGGAGTCAGCGACGATCACGCCCAGACGACGCTGCCCTTCTCGCTCATAAGTGACCAGCTTCATGGATCGCAGTCCTTTTCGACGCACGGCATCGTCGGCGACTTAGTCGCGACCAAGGGCCCGAGTCAAGGATTTACGAAAATATGTGATATTCACGATAATATGTGATAGGGGAACTGGCGCTCAGGGGCGAACAAGGCGCTGAGCGGCGGCATTCAACAGGCAACAGGTCGAAGGGTTCGGCTGATGAAAGATCAGGGCAATTCCACCAGGCGCACGGGCAAGCCCCTCGCCGTCGCGTCGAGCCGGAACGGCAACGCTCCAGCAGTCGCCCAGGAAGCCGGACCGACGCTTGGCGAACAGGCCTACAAGCGTCTGCATGCCGACATTCTCAACGGGTTCTTCGGCGCCGGCAGGCCGCTGCGCCTGGAGGTCCTGAAAGAGCGATACGGCTTGAGCTTCTCGCCCCTGCGGGAGGCTTTGAGCCGGCTGCAAAGCGAGCGCCTTGTGGTGGCATCAGCCTTGCGCGGCTTTCGCGTGGCCGAATTATCGCTGAGCGAAATGTGGGACTGCATTGAGACTCGCATTCTGATCGAGGGTGAGGCGTTACGGCGCTCGGTGCAACATGGCGACGACGATTGGGAGGGATCGGTCATGGGCACGTTTCAGGCGCTGTCGGGTTGCGCCAAGCGCCTGTCGGCGCTTCTTCGCCCGAGAACCGAGGATGAAAATGAAGAACTGGAACGCCGACATCGCGATTTTCACGCCGCTCTGATCGGGGCAGCGGATTCACGCTGCCTGCTCGACATGTCCGCGCAACTTTACGCACAGACCGAGCGTTACCGTCGACCGATCCTGATCGCCGGCACGCAAGGCAAACCGTCAGGCCGCAATATCCACGCCGAGCACGAAGCGATCATGAAAGCGGCGCTCAAACGCGATGCCGCGCGGGCCGTGGAACTCCTCAAGGCCCACTATCGGAAAACCGGCGAAGCCATCGAACGCAATTTTCATCGTGCGGCCTAAGCCCCTCTCATCAAGAGGACAACCGCAAACCGCATTGACTCATATTCCAAAATTATATTTATTTTCGAAAATCAGACGCTGACCGCTGACCGCGAGGTGACAATCATGCTGAAGCTCCCACGCTTTAAGGCGGCGGCTGTGCAAGCGGCACCTGTCTTCCTCGACACGCCCGCGACGATCGAAAAAGCCTGTTCGCTGATCCGCGAGGCAGCGAGAAACGGCGCGCAGATCGTCGCCTTTCCGGAGGTGTTCGTTCCGGGATATCCGTACTGGAACTGGATCACCGATCCGGTGAGCGGCGGCGCGTGGTTCGAAAAGTTGGTGCGCGCATCGATCCTTGTTCCCGGCGCCGAAATCGATGCACTCCGGCGTGTTGCGCGCGAGGCGGAAATATACGTGGTGATCGGCGTGAATGAACGCAGCCCGGTCTCGCTTGGCGCGGTCTACAACACGCTGGTCTTCATCGGCCCCGACGGCAAGCTTCTCGGCAAGCATCGCAAACTTGTGCCGACCTGGGCTGAAAAGCTGACATGGACAAACGGCGACGGCTCCAGTCTTCGCGTCTACGACACCGCCATCGGCCCGCTGGGCGGACTGGCCTGCGGCGAGAATACCAACACGCTGGCGCGGTTTTCGCTGCTGGCCCAGGGCGAGCTTGTGCATGTTGCAAGCTACATCTCCCTCCCCGTCGCGCCTCCCGATTACGATATGGCGGAAGCCATCAAGCTGCGCGCGATCGCGCATTCCTTCGAAGGCAAGCTGTTCACCATCGTGTCGTGTTCGACCGTTTCTGAAGAGATCATCGAAGCGATGGAAAGCCTTGTCCCCGATGCGCGAGCCAAGCTTGAACGCAAGTCGAGCGCCTTTACCGGCATCATCGGCCCTGACGGACGCACTGTGGGTTCGCCGCTGATCGACGACGAAGGCATCGTCTATGCCGAGATCGACCTCGCCCGGTGCATTCAGCCCAAGCAGATGCACGACATCATCGGCCATTATAACCGCTTCGACATCTTCGATCTTCGCGTCAACCGCCGCGCGCACTCCCCGCTCGGCTCGGGAGATGCTGCGGCTCGTGCAAACGAGCCGGACATATCCGCCGAGACCGACTGGGACCGCATGGATTTGCCGCTCGAACGCCCCGAAGCGGCCAGTGCTTTTGCAGGTCGCGGCGCGGGCAAGCCAGGGAGAGCGCAATGAGAGAAAACATCATCGGCCGCGCCAATGTCGAAGACACGCCCGAGCTTGAGGCTTACTACCGCGAGCTCGAACAGTACGAAACCGGCGCGTTATGGACTGTCGCCAACACGATCGAACCATGGGCGCCGCAATCATCCTCCGTGCCGGTGCTGTGGCGCTACGCCGACCTGCGCGACCATGTGCTGCGCTCTGTGCAACTGGTGACACCTGAAAAGGCCGGACGGCGGGTCGTCTATCTCAACAATCCGGGCCGCCGCGACGTATCAGCGGCGGTCGGCTGGCTGTATTCCGGTCTGCAGGTGATGAATCCGGGCGAAGTCGCATCCGCTCATGCGCATTCCGCCTCGGCGCTGCGCTTCATCATGGAAGGCAGCGGCGCTTATACGATCGTCGACGGACACAAGATGACGCTCGGTGCCAACGACTTCGTACTGACACCCAACGGCACCTGGCATGAACACGGCGTCGAGCCGGACGGTACACCCTGCATCTGGCAGGACGGGCTGGATATCCCGTTGGTGAACGCGCTTGAAGCCAATTTCTATGCCGTCCACCCAAACCTCCAGCAGGAGGTGACTTATCCGGTAAACGATACGAGCAAGACCTGGGGACATCCTGGGCTGACACCGGTCAACACCACCTGGTCAAAAGGATATTCGCCGCTGTTCAAGTATGAATGGGCACCGACCTACGAAGCCCTGCAGGACTATGGCAAGGCCACCGACGGCTCGCCGTTCGACGGCGTCATGATGAAGTATGTCAATCCGATCACCGGCGGGCATGTGATGCAGACGATCGGCGCCAGCATGCAGATGCTCCGGCCCGGTGAGAAAACACGGGCCCACCGCCACACCGGCAGTTTCATCTATCAGGTCGCCAAGGGCCGCGGCTACTCGATCATCGGCGGCAAACGTTTCGACTGGCGCGAACGTGATATCTTCTGCGTACCGTCATGGATGTGGCATGAGCATGCCAACGCCTCTGAAAGCGAAGACGCGTGCCTGTTCAGCTTCAACGATCTTCCGGTGATGGAAGCCTTAGGGCTCTATCGCGAAGAAGCCTATGGCGACAACAGCGGGCAGCAGATTCTGGCCAACTGACCGATCCCGCCCCAGCACAACGGACGGCGCACAAAGCCGGATTCAATCCGGCATCGTTGTCTCGCCCTTCGGGAAACTCGCAAAGACCGATTGCGGTACGCCGAAATTGGTAGACAGCAACAACGCCGGATTGGCGGCCATCCAGGCGGTGATCGAGATGGACTGATAGATACCGCTATTGAACGCCAGCACCACCTCGAGATCGTCGGGCCCGATATTCTCGATGTAATGGCCAAAGCCCTGCGGCACATAGCCGACATCGCCGGCGGCAAATTCCTCGGTGCGCGCGCGGCCGCCGGAGCCGAACACGGTCATCCGCGCCTTGCCTTTGAGATAATATTGCCACTCGTCGGCATTCGGATGCCAATGCAGCTCGCGCATCCCGCCCGGTTTGATCTGCAACAGGCCGCCGGTCATCGTCGTCGAAATCGGGAATTCGCGCTCTGATACTAGCCGCAACGTGCCGCCCTCGAAAATCTGCGGACGTTGTGCGAGGAATGGGTAGCGGTGAGATAGCGCCGGGATATCGAGTGAACCGGGCACCGGTTCAGGCGGCAATGGCGCCGGCACTTCGCCTTTCACCAGATACACCTCATCCTTCGGGAAGGATGCGAAGGTCGAAGGCGGAACGCCGAAATTCTTCGACAACACCTCAGCCGGTGCATGGCCGATCCAGTCGGTGATGCTGAAGGTGCCGAACTCGGAGAAATAGCCGTTGTCGAACACGAGAAGGAATTCGCAATCGTCAGGCCCGAGCCCCTGAATGGAATGACCGTGACCGCGCGGGAAATACCAGACATCGCCCGGATTAAAATCGACGATCTCCGAACGTCCGTCCGGATCGATCGTCGTGACGCGGCAGCGTCCCTTGATCACGTAGGCCCACTCCGCCGCATTGGCGTGCCAGTGCAATTCACGCAAGCCCCCCGGCACCAGCTGCATCAGCACAGCGGCGAGCTTTTCCGAAACCGGAAATTTCAGGACGGTCGCTTCTTTCGCCCAGCCGCCATCGCTTGTCCTTGGCTTCTGCGCGCTGAAGTCAAAGCGGAAGGACGGCAGTTCCTTGCCTTGCAGGACGGAGGGCCCCGGACCGAATGGCGGCTGTCCGCCGTCGCCATATGTGTTCGAACCGCTCGCAGCCACGATCAGGCTCCCTGTCGCTGCGGCCGCTCCCATCAGGTCGCGCCGCGATAGGCCGGTACTATCCGTCTCTAGCGTGAAGCGCTGTTGCGCTCTTGCGCCATACGCACCCAGATTGCCGCGCTGTTTTTTAACACAGCGCGACAAACTTTTTTGCGGATCGCGCGGCCAGTCCGCGCGAATCATGCAGTCTTGCTAAACGGAGATTTAAGGCTGCGGAATCTTCGCACGCTCGACAATCGGCTTCCACTTGTCGTAATCGCTCGCGATCATCTTCTGCAGTTCGGGGCCGGTGACACTCATCGGCGTCACGCCAAGCCCCTTGAGCTTCTCGATCATCGCCGGATCCTTGGCGATCTCGCGCAACTCTGCGGCCAACTTTCCGGCGATCTCCGGCGGCACCTTGCTGGGCGCAACGAAGACCGCGGTCCATGTCACCTCCAGCCCGGGCACCGTCTCGGCCAGAGCCGGGATCGACGGGTCGACGGAATAGCGCTCCAGCGACGACACCGCGATCGCCCGCGCCTTGCCGCCCTGCACCTGCGGATAGGCCGTGGAGAATTGATCGCAGGTCATCTGGATCTGGCCGCCGATCAGGTCCTGAATGATCTGGTTGGATGCACGATACGGCACGTGCGCGATCTTCGCCCCCGTGTGCTGCACAATCAGCTCCATGCACAGATGCTGCGAGGTGCCGATGCCGGACGAGCCATAGCTGAGCTTGTCGGGATTGTTCTTCAGATAGGCCAGGAATTCCGGAACGGTCTTGGCCGGCACCTTCGGATCGACGATCACCATATTCGGCTGATAGGCGACCATCGCGATCGGAAGAATGTCCTTCTGGCTGTTGTAACCGAGCTTCTCCTTGTAGATGTGCGGCAGGATGAACAGCGTGCCGGCGGACACCACCGCGAGCGTATAACCATCCGGCTTGGCATTCGCCATCGCGGCAATGCCGATGCTGCCGCCGGCACCGCTCTTGTTCTCGATCACGAATTGCTGGCCAAGCCGCTGCGACAGGCGCTCGGAAAACAGACGCGCCGCCGCATCGACATTGCCGCCCGCCGCGAAGGGCACGATGACGGTGACAGGTTTGGTCGGCCATTGCTGTGCGGCGGCAGACACAGAACCTGACGCCAGACCGGCCAGTGTAGCAAGGAGGACAGCAGCAGCCGTGCGAACATTCAGCATTCGACTTTCTCCCTAGCGATCATTTTGTGATGAGAGGGAGGTCGGCCGATCTCCCTCAGCTTTTGGTTCCTCAAACACTCGGTCGGACACCGCGGCGGGATGGCACCCACGTTCAATTCGACAATTTCGCGCCCGCCTGCTCCACCGCCTTGGACCATCGCGCCAGTTCGGCCTTATTGAGATTGAGCAAGTCTTCCGGCGAACCGGCGACCGGATCGATGCCCTGCGCCTGCAGGCTCTTCTGTACCTCGGGCGATTTGATGATTTTCAGGATCGTCTGGTTGAGTTTGGCCACGACGTCCTTCGGTGTCTTGGCCGGCGCCCAGACGCCGAACCAGGCCGACACTTCGAAATCGTCCATGCCGGCCTCTTTCATCACCGGCACGCCCGGCAAGGCATCGATGCGGTTGGCGCTGGTGATGGCGATCGCACGCAGCTTGCCGTCCTTGATGTGACCGAGCAGCGGCAGATAGTGATAGAACATGAACTGCACTTCGCCCCGCAAAAGATCGGTGATCGCCTGCGAGCCGCCGCGATACGGCACATGCGTCGCCTTCAACCCATTGCGGGCAACGAACATCGCGCCCGACAGATGGTTGGATGTGCCGTTGCCGGACGATCCGTAATTCACCTTGCCCGGATTGGCGGCGACATAGGCGATCAGATCCTTGACATTCTTGACCGGCAGATCGGGATTGACGACCAGCACATTCGGCGCGGTGCCGAACTGGATGATCGGCGAGAAATCGTTGATCGGATCGTAGTTGATCTTTGCATAGACGGCCGGATTGATCGAGTGCGTGCCGATCGTTCCCATCAGCAGCGTGTAACCGTCCGGCGTGGAACGCGCGACCGCTTCGGAGCCGACACTGCCACCTGCGCCGCCGCGATTGTCGATCACCACGCTCTGCCCAACAGCTTTGGACAATTCGTCGGCCAGAATCCGTCCAACCAGATCGGTGGTGCTACCGGCCGGAAACGGCACCATCAGGGTGACCGGCCGCGATGGATAGGATTGCGCCAGAGTCCCGGTCGAAAAACCCGTCACGGCAAAAAGGGCAAACGATAGAGCAAGACACGCAGTACGGACGTGAACCGGAAACACCATTGCTGACCTCCCCATAGCTGCCGTCAGGCGGCAGTCATTTTTTGTGCGGGAAGACTAGAGGTGGCGATGACAGGCGACAAGGCCGGCCGCAAGCATGGATGCGGAAATATCTTGCCCACCATAACGTTTGTGCGGCACATCGCCATCGAAGCTTCATGGAATAGACATAGGCAGGCGGTGTTGGCGCGATCGGCCCACTGCATCAGAACAAGTCCCGAATGCAACCAGTCTCAGCAAGGGGAGAAATCGTCATGATCGAATTGTCTCGCCGTCACCTGTTCGCCGGTACCGCTCTGGCGGCGGCCAGCATGGCGTTGCCGAAAGCGGTCCCTGCCGCCGCGCCGCAAAGCGGCCAGCAGGGTCCGGGTTTTTACCGTTTCAAGGTCGGCGATTATGAAGTGACCGCCATCAACGATGGCACCTGGTTCCTCAAACTCGCGCCCAACTGGGTCCGCAACGCGGAAAATGCCGATGTGCAGAAGGCCTTGGCCGATGCGTTCCTGCCCACCGACGTCGTGCCCATTCCGTTCACGACGCTGCTCGTCAATACCGGCTCGAAGCTGATTGCGCTCGACACAGGCACCGGCGGCCAACTCGGTTCGATGGCACCGCAATCGGGCACCTTTGCCGCCAACCTCGCCGCGGCCGGCATCGATCCGAAAGCGGTGGATGCGATCTACATCTCGCATTTCCATCCCGACCATATCAACGGCATCAAGACCAAGGACAATGCGCTGTTCTTCCCGAATGCCGCGATCAACGTGCCGGCAGCCGAATGGGCGTTCTGGATGGACGACAGCAACATGAGCAAGGCGCCGGAAGCGGCGCAAGGCTCGTTCAAGAACGCGCGGCGCGTGTTCGGCGATATCGCCGCCAAGGTGCAGCGCTTCGAACCCGGCAAGGACGTCGAAAGCGGCATCACCGCCATTGCCGCGCCCGGTCACACACCGGGGCACACGGCCTTTTCGATCGCGTCCGGCAACCAGTCGATGCTGTATCTCGCCGATGTCACCAACAATCCATGGCTGTTCGTGCGCAATCCGGAATGGCAGGTCGCCTTCGACATGGATGGCAATCAGGCCGTCGCCACGCGCAAGGCGCTGCTCGACCGCGCCTCCGCCGACAAGATGCGGGCACACGGCTATCACTGGCCCTTCCCCGCCTCGGGCTACATCGCCAAAACCGCCAAGGGCTACGAGCTCGTGCCGGCAATGTGGTCGCCGCAGCTTTGAGCGGGGCGTATTTCAGAATGAGAGAAAGGGCCGCCGCGACGCGGCCCTTTCTGTTTCCATCAAATAGGCGCGCTCACCACGTCATGCCCGCCTTCACCATGAAGGTTCGGCCGGGCAACGGATAGGCATTGTAGGTGCCGAGCGAGCTCCCCGGCCCGTCCGGAAACGGGCTGGCAATCGCGTAATCGAAATATTGCTTGTTGAAGAGATTCACCACCGCGACCGACCAGAAGAACTGTTCATACTGGCCGCCGAGACGCATATCGACCGTCGTTGCCGCCGGGATCAGCGGTTGAAGATTGCGCTGGTCGTTGTCCATACGGCGATCGCCGACATAGCGAACGACCGTGTCGAGCGTGAGATATTTCTGCCAGATATCCCATGACACGCCGCCACTGCCGGTCCATTTCGAAATCAGCGGCACGTCATTGCCGGCAAAGATGCCTTCACGGAACACCGATCGCGTGTAAGCAAGGCCGCCTTTGAAACGCACCGCATCGTTGAACGCGTAAGTGACGATGGTTTCGTTGCCGTAGCGCCGCGTCGGATCGAGGTTGGTATTGTCGGCGATGAAGTTCGGTGCGTAACGGAAGTGGATTTCATCCGTTAGATTCATGTTGTAGATGCTCCACTGTACCTTCAGCGGACCGTTGCTGAAGCGCACGCCACCTTCCACATCGTGCGACTTCTGCGTCCGCAATCTGAAAGTGGTGGGATCTATTCCTCCCGATGTTACCATGCCGACGCGCTCATCGACATTCGGCACGCGGAAGCTCTGGGCCCAGCGCCCGAACAAAGCGAAGTCCGGCGTAAAGCGGTGCTCAATGCCGAGATGGAAGGCATGGTTGGTCTGGCTTTCGTCCAGCGGAATGCCCTGCACGCCGTTCGGAAAACAGCCAAATGGGGGAAAGCATGACGAGCCACCCGGCGCATTCGCGTCGAACTTGTCGCGCGCACCGATCGAGGTGCGCTGAATACGGCCGCCGCCGGAAATGTCCGTGGTCGGCAACACCGAGATCGTCTGCATCCAGTAGGCCGCGAGCGAACTCTGGTTGAGATCGTATTTGTTGATCGGAGCAGACCCCAGCTGCAGCGACCGATCCGAATTGTAGTCGGCATTGTAATAATCAATGCCGCCGAGCGCATTCCACTTCATACCCGCAAAGACTGAATCGAGCTTAATGCGAGGCGTGAAGGAGCTGGTGGTCAGCGTGGTATCGACCGCTCTTAATGGGTCCGTTGTCGCCATTGTCGGCGTTGCGTTGAAAAATGCCGCTTGCTGCAGTCTTTGACGGATACCGCCATCCACGATCAGTTCAGCGCCAGGCGCAAGCATCCGCGTGAAGCCGATCGTTCCGCTATATCCCTGCTTGTCACCGAAATCGTACGGCGTCGTCGCGCCCCGGCGATTGGTGATCAGCTGGTTCATGCCGATATCGGGCTGAACGCGCCGGCCGCCGGGCAGCCCGAGCGATTGATCGTCGGCGGACAGGTTCAGATAGAAGCTGCCCTCTTGCACAGTATAACGAATGTCCGCGACGCCGTTATATTGCGTGTAATGATTGTTCTGACGATAACCATCCGATCCAATCGCATTTGAGTAAACGCTTGCTGACCACGGACCGTTCGAGCCGCTCACCGAGAGATTGCCTTCTTTGTAATTGAACGAACCGAATGCACCATCGAGACGCAACTTCGGCGGCAACGCCACACCGGTCTTTGTCACGATATTGATGACACCACCCATTGCCCCATCGCCATACAGGACGGCACCGCTATTACCGCGGGTGATTTTGATTCGTTCGATGCTCTCGCGCGGAATGGAAGCAAGATCGAAAGAAGCGATGTCAACATCGTTGACGCGCCGCCCGTTGATAAGGATCAGCGTATTGGATCCAGCCGACGCGCCGAAGCCGCGCATATCGACGACGCTACGCGCGCCGTTGACGGCACCAAAAGGGTTGGTGACCTGAACACCGGGTTCGCGCGACAGGATACCCGGCAGCGTTTGTTCCGGCGATCGCGCGATATCCTCGGCGGTAATGACCGACGTTGACGCGCCGACGATACCGGCCCCTAACGGGACGACACCGTCCACATTGCCGACACCGCTCAACCGCGTATCCGTAACATTGATCTCTGGCAGCGTGACCTGCGCTGCCGCCTCGTTGCCGGCCGTCACGGCCACGAATGCAGCCGATGCCATCGCGCCTGCACAAAATCTTTGAAGTATCGCCCCCATCGCCCTTTTAGCCCTTCGCTGCCCCGGCCTTGGCCGGAGCGTTCGGTGAACAAAACCCGATGCGAAGAACACGCGAACAGAGAACACCATCAGCAATGGCAATCCGCCATCGCGCCGGCCAGCACCGCTCACGCCTTACGGAAAGTCGCAGGAGAAAAATTTCTCGTACGGCCTTCGCATCGGCTCTCAAGCGTCACCGCTGCGAACAGCCGCTCCGTATGGACGCCCCGCCCACCGGTTGGGTGACTGCGCTGGCAGGTCTCCTGGCTTGCGGGTCCTGATTTACCGTCCGGCCTTCCCGGTTGCCCAGTGGCCAAGATTGGACAGCAAACTCGCCGCTCACAGTTGCGGGGGCAGCCACGGCTTCGGCCCGAAAGCCGTTCCGTGTTCCCTCTTGCCTCTCCGGTGCGTACCGGAGAACCAGTGCGTTGCGGCAATGTCCGATCCGGCGCGCCCAGAGTCAAGATCACGCCGTTTTGAGCATGTGACCGCCGAATGACACAGGGATCATGTATGTTGGTGAGGCTGAACGTTGCGCCGGCTCGGAGCGACAGATCAGCGGGGACGAAGCTGCACGCCATCTTTCCCTTATCCACAGCGAGCATCAGACCATGACCCGCTTTATTCCACGCCTTCACCTTCTCGCCGCGGCCGCCATTATCGGTCTTGTCGTCTCCGGCCAGGCTTATGCCGCGGCGATCGACGAGCCGGCCACCCCCGCAACCGCACCGTCCGACAAGAAACCGGACGCCAAATCCGAGACCAAGCCGGATGCCAAACCGTCCGACAGCAAGGCCGGGACCTCAAAGCCAGCCGAAACCAAGCCCGCCCCGGAGAAGAAATCGGACCGCGAATTTCGTGACGGCTACAAGCAGGCCTATGACCTGATCTACAAACAGAAGGATTATGCCGGCGGCATCACCGTATTGAAGACGCTCGGCCACGACGACCATCCCGATGTCGCCAACCTCGTCGGCTTCTCCAGCCGCAAGCTCGGCCGCGTCGAGGACGCCAAGACCTGGTACGAGAAGGCTCTTGCCGCCGATCCGAAACACACCCGCACCTGGCAATATTATGGGATGTGGCATCTCGAACAGGGGAACCGCCTGAAAGCAGAAGATCATCTCGAACAGATCCGTCTGATCTGCGGCCAGGGCTGCGACGACTACACCTCGCTGAAGAGTGCGCTGGAGGGCAATTCGACCTACTAACGTCAACCCAAGGAGGCTGTCATGCAGTCACCTGGAATCACTGTTCTGGCGACGGCGCTGATCAGTGCCGTCGCAATCACTGCAACACCGACCTTCGCTGTCGATACCCGCGATCCGGTGATGACCGGCCCGCAATTGCAATCGGCCAAGCCGGGCGGCAGCACCGCCAAACCGGCGAAGAAGAGCGCACCGAAAAAGAAAAAAGCACCGGCGAAGAAATCCGAGCGGGATTTCATCGAGCGTTATCATCACGCCCATGATCTCATCTACAAGAAGCAGGATTACGCGGCAGCGATCACAGCGTTGCGTGCCCTCGACCATGACAACCATCCCGATGTCGCCAATCTGATCGGCTTCTCCAGCCGCAAGCTTGGCCGTACCGACGACGCCAGGACCTGGTACGAGAAGGCGCTCGCCGCCGATCCGAAACACACCCGCACCTGGCAATATTACGGGATGTGGCATCTCGAACAGGGCAACCGCCTGAAGGCGGAAGATCATCTCGACACGATCAAGGCGATCTGCGGCGAGACTTGCGAGGATTATAAATCGCTGCTGGCGGCGCTGGATGGGAATCAGACTTACTGACCAATGCCTTCGCCATCGACGGCACGCGACGCGTGGCCCGATCGCGTAACCCACCATCGCAAACGCAACGACGGCGGGTTACGCTGCGCTAACCCGCCTTACAACGCTGAGCGATCTCACCGTTTTGTGACTCCATCGAATTTGCATCAATTCGATGAAGGCCGCTATGTCTTGCGCTGAAACGCTTCAGTCCCACCCTCCCTGCATCTATTGAACCTTTCCCGCCCTCACGCGACGAACGTATTCCAAAGCTTTTCCAACGCACCAAAAATTTCCATCAGGGGCAAACTCATGATCCGCGCGGCGCGCCGCACCTTCTTTTCCGTCATCGTTCTCGGCAGCCTTGCAGGCCTGACTCCCGCTTTGGCGCAAGGTCTCGACACCGCGACGCTGCCGCGCGTCGCCGGAGCCAAGCTGACCTATGCCGGCCCGGCCTCGACCATCTACACGACCTCGGGCAGTGTCGCGCAGGCGGCCGAAGCCGTTGTCAGGGCGCTCGC
This sequence comes from Pseudorhodoplanes sinuspersici, assembly GCF_002119765.1. Classification (NCBI taxonomy): domain Bacteria; kingdom Pseudomonadati; phylum Pseudomonadota; class Alphaproteobacteria; order Hyphomicrobiales; genus Pseudorhodoplanes; species Pseudorhodoplanes sinuspersici. The sequence goes on along the minus strand of NZ_CP021112.1, from coordinate 4,305,904 downwards.
CGCCGCAGGCTGGCAGACCTATGGCGATCCGTTCTCGCAGAGCGCGCCGGACGCGCCGCAACGGATCATGACCTTCAAGAAGGGAGCGCAGGCGATCGTCGCCTTCGTCACTGCGGCCCCTGCGCAGGGCAACGCGACGAGTGTGAGCTACAGCGCCAATGCGCTCGCCAACGACCTGCCCTTCCCGAAGGACGCGACCGAGATCGGCTTCGCGCCCGAGCGCCCGCATCTGCGCGCCGTGTCGGGGGAGACGGTCGCGGCGCTGCTCGATTTCTTCCGCAAGGACATGGCCGCACTCGGTTATCAGCCCTGGGCGGGAAAGCCCGAACAGGTGTCGGAGAAAGGCGCGCTCACCTTCTTTACCCGCGACAACCAGAAGATCCTCGTGCTCTCGCTGACACGCAACGACGAAGGCCGCACACGCATCGACATCACGCCGACCACCGCTCGCGTGCTCACCGCCGAACAGCGGCAGACGCCGCCGGCCGAAACTCCGGAGCAAGCACGGGCGAAGGCCGCCGCGCGCGAACAACATGAACGCGCAAGCGCGGCCATCGATGCACAGATCAACGCGCAGATCGACAATGTGCTGCGCGACGTGCAGCAGTCGCTGCGCGCCCCCGCAGCGCCCGCCGCCAAGAGCGACGCGCCGGTCACAGTCTTGCGGGCAAAGAGCGACAATGCCGCACCGGTGCCGGTACCGGAGAGCGCCGATGACGTCGCATTCAATGGCGACAAGGGCGAACTGGAATTCATGGGCGGCCCGAACGTGCGTTCGCTCGCCGCCTTCTACAAAGCCGAGATGACGAACGCGGGCTGGAGCACGCGCAAGCCGACCATCGACCGCGACAATATGGTGGTGTTAGACTTCACCAAGGGCGGCCAGAAGCTCTCCTTCACCATCATGCAGTTCGGTCAGGGCGTGCGGGTGCGCGCCTCGGGCTCGGGCCTCGTCACCGCGGCGGCACAGCCACCGGGCAAAACAGCCGCCGCAGCGAAAGTAACGCAACAATTCAACGACGACGATCTGACGGCCGAGGATGTCGCCGGCCATCCCGTCCCGAAACGCCGCACAGCGAGCGGCAGCGAGCGTACGCAATACCGTGTCGTGCTCAACGCCACCGTGCCAATGGATGTCGCGACCATGCTTGCCTTCTATCGGCGCGAACTGACCGCGCGCGGCTGGAGCGAAGCTCAGGGCGCGTCGGTCAGCGAAGTGCGTTCGCAAGCCGCTTTCACGGCGCCGGAGGGACCGGCCGTGCTCACGCTCGAACGCAAGGGCAACGATACGCAAGTACGGCTCGCCTTGCGCAAGCCGGAGGTTGCGCAGAAGGCGGGCGTGTTGCCGAAGCCGGGCCAGGCCAAGGTGCTGATCGGCAATCCGGGCGACAGCGAAGCGGTCGTCACGATCAACAAGCAGACCTTCCGGGTGAAGCCCGGCGCTGGCGCGAAGAATCCGGACGGGCCGATGCTCGATCTCGCGCCCGGCCAGTATCAGGTTTCGCTCAAGATCGGCGGCAGGTCGGAACGCGAAACGATCACGGTCGGCGCCGACGAGGCCTGGGGCCTCATCATCGGGCCCGGCGGATTATTGCCGCTGCATGTGTATTGAGATTGCAACCTTGCTGATTGCAATCGGCCTCATCCTGAGGAGCGTTGCCAAGCAACGTCTCGAAGGATGGGGCGGAATGGGCTGGTGCGACAAAAGTGTTTTTCGATCACTCACGTCGGCGAGAACGATCTTGATCCATTGAAAGATAAAATCGCCTTGAAACAGTAATCGCGAATAAACCATCCGACGTCGTCTGCGCACATCGCCGTGATGACATCGACGTCCGTCGTGATTGCATCCAAATTCTCAGCGGAAGTGACCGGCATCAGCCGAAGCGCCGTTGATGAACTTCGCTGATCAAAAAACTTAAAAAAACCAAGCCTGTTTTCAAATCAAGACTTGCGTCGATCTCCCCACTCGCGCCCTAGCACGCTACGGCCGCTTTTGCAGAAGGAGCAACTCATGCGAACTTTGATTGTTGCCATCACCGCGCTCGCCACGGTTAGCTTCGCCACCAGCGCTCTCGCGCAATCCCAGAGACGCAGCGTGAGTGAGATGATGAGTGAAATGAAAGCAAAGCACGGTCAAACCTTCAATGACTGCCTGAATCTTGCGACATCACGAGGCTTCCGCCTGAGCGGCACCAGCAGCGACGATGACGGTCAGGACATGGCCGTCATGATGTTCATCGACGGTTGCATCATGGGTAAGCAGCGTTGATGCCCCGCCTCTCCGTTTTGGAGAGGTTCGGCCGAGCTCAGCTCGGTCGGGTGAGGGGTTTGGGTCCTGATGAATAGCTGATCCCGCTCACCCAACCCTCTCCCCACACGGGAGAGGGTGCAGACTGCTCGCTGTCACCGCGTGGTTAAACCAGGCATCGGCTAACTCACGCCAGCGCGGCGCGATCGGTCTCCTGCATGATCCAGCGCAGATACGTGTCCTCGACCATTTCGGTCGGGATCACCATGATGGCCGGCGTCTTGTTGGGGTGCGAGGCCTTCAGCGCCCTGCGGACACGGTCGGAAAACGAAGCTCTCGTCTTGACGATCATCACCGCCTCCTGCCCCCGCTCGATTTTCCCCTCCCACCAGTAATGCGACACCATGCCCGGCAGGATATTGACGCAAGCCGCCAGCCGCTGCTCGACCACATCCCGCCCGGCTTTCTCCGCCTCGACAAGCGACGGATAAGTCGTATAGACGAGCACCACGCGTTCCATCTGACACCTCTTGCCTTAACTTTCAGCGGACCGCGTTATAGCAATTGCGACAGGAAGTGCGAGGGGCGACCGATGAGCCCGGCCCGCCGGTACGACAAGATCGCCTTCGTGGCGAGCCAGAGCCCGGAGGCGGTCGAGGCGCACGCGCATCTCGTCAATCGCTACGGCAATTGCGAGCCGGCGCAAGCCGATGTCATCGTCGCACTGGGCGGCGACGGCCTCATGCTGCAGACGCTACGCAGCCTGATGCGCAGCGGCAAGCCGATCTATGGCATGCATCGCGGCACCGTCGGCTTCCTGATGAACGAATTCCAGCTGGACGGCCTGCCCGAACGCCTCGCCGCGGCCGAGCCGACGGTCATTCACCCGCTCGTCATGCTCGCACGCGACAACGACGGCGCAAGCGTCGAGCATTATGCCATCAACGAAGTCTCGATCTTCCGGCAGACCTACCAGGCGGCGCGGCTGCGGATCCTGATCGACGGCAAGGAGCGGCTGCCGGAGCTAGTCGCCGACGGCGTCATGGTCGCCACTCCGGCCGGCTCCACCGCCTATAACCTGTCGGTGCAAGGGCCGATCATCCCGATCAAGGCCCCGCTCCTCGCCCTCACCCCGATCAGCCCGTTCCGCCCGCGCCGCTGGCATGGCGCGCTGCTTCCGGATACGGCACGCGTCGCGGTCGACGTGCTGGATCCGGTCAAACGTCCGGTGGCCGCGGTGGCCGACCATGCCGAAATGCGCGATGTCGTGCGGGTCGAAATCTCCATGGATCATGCCATCTCGATGCACATGCTGTTCGATCCGGGCCACAGCCTCGACGAGCGGATTCTGCGCGAGCAATTTGGTTATTAGCGCACTGGCCGTCGCGCCCTGGTATGGTTAGGGCTTCGTTAATGCGGCAACCGTAGCTTGGCTTTCCCGCGACTTTCGTCCTCGCTTCGCTATGGCTGCCCGCATCGACTTCAATCGCCTGCGTTTCGTCATCATCGACGACAATGCACATATGCGGCGCATTTTGCGCACCCTGTTGCACAGTTTCGGCGCGCGCGAGGTCATTGAAGCGGAAGACGGCGCCGCAGGCCTCGAAGCCTTCATGCAGCACGTCCCCGATATCGTCATCACCGACTGGGCCATGCCGATCTTCGACGGGCTGGAACTGACACGGATGATCCGCCAGCCGGGTGCAAACGCCAACCCGTTCGTGCCGATCATCATGGTGACGGGACATTCGGAAAAGAAACATGTGATGGCGGCGCGCGACGCCGGCGTCACCGAATTCCTGGCCAAGCCGCTATCGGCCAAGGCGCTCTATGAGCGCATTCTCAATGTGGTGATCAACCCGCGGCCATTCGTGCGGACCAAGACCTATTTCGGCCCCGATCGCCGGCGTGGTGTCGTCTCGAACTATACCGGACCGGAACGCCGCAAGGGAGAAAAGGCAGACATCATCGAGCAGCATTCGCTTTACGACAAAGCGAATATATCGAGCTGATGGGGCCGTCATGACAAACGATAACAATGATCGTCATTACAATGACCGTCCTGGCGTTCTCACCTTTGCCGATCACGAGATCATCAAGCCGGTCAACACGCTGGCGAAGGCGATTGCGCGGGTTTCGCTGCCCGATGACGATCCCGTCGCCCGTGCTGAAGCGGCAATGGAGCAATTATCGAGCGAGTTCGCCGATTGGATGGTCAAGGAATGCGACCGTCTCGATGCGGCCCGCGCCAGCATCAGGCAGCACGGCTTCAACAAAGCGACCACCGCCGAATTGTTTCATTCCGCCCATGACCTGAAAGGCGACGCCGCGACATTCGGCTATCCGCTCACCACGCCGGTGGCCAACAGCCTTTGCATGCTTCTGGAGCATTCGCCAAAACACGATCGCATTCCGCTGCTGCTGATCGATCAGCACGTCGATGCGGTCCGTGCGATCGTTCGCGAATATGGCCGGCCGGATATCGAACAGGTCGCAGGGGCGCTGACCATGCGGCTGACCGAAGTGGCGCAGGATTTCCTGATCCGGGAAAACCGCCACCGCCCCGGCTATCTCGATGGCCTGTTCGACGCGCCTCGCGCTGCCGTCGGCGATTGACCGTTACGGAACTCCTCTCGCCCTTTTTGCGTTACCGGGCGAATAGCGGGGTGAGCCATGACGATCGACACAGACACACGCTACGCGGAAACAGATACACGCTACGCCGTGGCGCTCGGCAAAGCCGTGATCAAGGCCTGGGGCAAGCTGCCGCAGGATATACAGCAGCGATTGTTCGAGGATGCCGTCGTGGCCGGGCATCACACCGAGCGCGACGAATCCCTGCGCGAACAGCTCGCCGTTTTCCTGCATGACCGGCATCCACGCACGGAGCAGCAATAGCGACGCCGCATGCCCCGCAAGCTGATCGACTTCCACACCGAAGATCTGCGCGCGCTGCAGGAGCTAGCGGAGGATCGCTCCTCGACGTTACAGGAACTGGTCGATGAAGCAGTGCGCGATGTGCTGCGCAAGCATGGCAAGTTTACCGATCTGCGCGCCGCATTGACCCACAGCAGCCGCGATGACGAAAAAGCCGCGGCCAAGCCCCGCCCTGCCGAGAGACGAAAGCGCAGCCGGCGCTAGCCCCTGTCAGGCCGCAAAGCGCTCGTCGTTATAGTTGGAATAGTGCGACGCAAGCTCATCGAAACTCTCGTAGTCCGCAACTCCACCAGTCAACGGATCATCGTAATAAGCGTCGCTATCATTCGCATAGCTGTCGTTCGCACTCACTTCAGCGAGCAAGCCGGCATCGGGACTGAGATCGTTCCAGTTTCCGTGATCAGCGCCGGCATATTCAGCACTGCCGTAGTCAGCATAATCATAGCCGGCATTGTCCTGGACAGCATTGCCGGCGGCGTCGTGATGATCGGCGTTGTCGTGAGGCGCACCGACATCCTGCCACTGGTCACCGCCAGACATCATGCCGTCCACGAGATCGTCGCAGAACATCCGCGCCTCTTCCCGCGCGGCCTCGGTGGCGAAGCGGCGCAGCAGCATCATCAACGGCTCGATATCGTCGCTGTCGAGGCCCGCGCAACGCGTCAGCACACGCTCGATCATCCGGCGCTTGAGACGCGCCGCGCCGGACGGATCACCGAGGAAGCCGTCCTCATTCAAGGTCGCGACCGCTTCGCGGAAAGCCGGATAGGCTAAAGCCGGCAGACCCGCCTTGTGGTAGAGCGCGCGCAGGCCGGCCCCGCCCCGGTCCTGGATCAACGCCGAAACGCGAGTCCTTGTCGTGCCGGACAGTTCGGCCAGCGCCTCCTCGAACATCGCCATGTTGCCCGACAGCAGCGCCCGCAGGATCAGCCCCGCGGTCAGCTGCCCACTTTCGCGCAGATGGCGGATCAGCGGCCGCACTCCATCCTTTGACGACGATGCGGCAAGCGCGACGGTGGCCTTTTCGCAGGCTTCCTTGGCGATACGGTGAGCGCGATCCGCGTTCAGCCAGTCGCGAGCGATGACAAATTCGGCGAGTGTCCGCGACAATGTCGCGACCAAAGCCTGACGCATCGAGGCCGGAAGATCGCTTCGCGCCAGCAAGGCCTCGCGGATCGCCGCGAGATGCCCGAACCGTTCGACAAGACGTTCCATCGAGAATGGCGCGATATCGGCACCGGGATTTTCCACAAGCTCGAGACAGGCCTCCGCGGTCCCGACTTCGGCGATCGCCGCGGCGACGGAGCGCGGCAGTTTGGCTCTGCGTGCAACCGCGCTCTGCGCCATCGTGCCATACGCCGCCACGGCATCGACGAGTTCGGCATCGAGCAACAGCGGCGAACGTTCAAGGATGACGATGGAAATCTCGGGCTGGTCAGCCGCCAAAGCGTAGATCACCGATGCCGGCGCGTATTCGCTGGCCGCCAGCACTTCCGCCATGGCCGCACGGACCAGCGGCGACGGATCGTCGAGCAGCATGGTCATCGCGCCTTCGGCGGCGGCGAGGTCGTCATTCGACAAGTCGGAATAAAGATAAGCACGGGCCAGAGCGGCAGTCGCTTCGGCTCGCTCGCCGGCGGGCGCGCTACGCAACCAAAAAAGGAACTGTCGAACAATCATGTCTGGCTCAACGCTACAAGACGACGACACACCCGCCGGCTTGCAGTGAGGCTAGCAGATACCCCCTTAATAAAGGGTTCACCATAAATCTTTGCGATTGTTGCCGAAGTCTTAACCGCGCACGCCGTGCGTGAACAGCGAGCGGACATCAGGCGCTGAATCCTGGAACAGGCCGAGCGCCCCGTTGTTCGGTGCGCCATGGGTGTCGGCCTGCGCGACGGTCTGTGGCTGCTGAACCGGATATTGCGGATGCGTCTGATAGCGTGGCGCTTGAACCGAATAGTTAGCCTGCCTCTGCGCTTGCGGCCGTGTCTTGCCCTCAAGCTCGAGCGCCATCTGCCGCGCCATTTCCTGCTGGCTGGTGCGGTTCTGGTTGGTCCACAGATTGGCGACCGTGCTCGACACCGCCTGCCGTGGCTGGGCGGAGCGGTATGGATTGTGGAACATCGACTCGCCGGGCAACGGGTTCTGCACGGCGGCAGCCTGCGTGACATAGTGCGCCATCGCCTGCGGATTGTTGCGCAAGGCGGGAATGCGCGATGCGGTTTCCGCCACCTGATAGGCGCGCGCGACATTCGGCGATTCCGGCACGAAGGCGGTCGATGGCGTTGCCGCCGTCGTCGCATCGGCCGCATCGATCCCGCGCATGCGCGCCTGGGCGACGTCATAGCGGTTGGTCAGGTTGCGGGCGACTTCGGCAAAACTGCGGGCCCGGCCGCTCTGATCGAAGAAGATCGAACGGTTGGCGCGCGCGGCAACGGGAAATGCATCGGCCGCCTTGCCGGAGGGATTGGACTCCGACATGCCGATCAGGCGCGATGCTCCCGTCGCACCCATGAAATGCGCGACATACAATTCGCCGTCGGTCGGTGCGCGGCCGAGATTGTTGGTGAGCTGCTTGGCGTTGCTGTTGGTGAAGACGCCGGCCATCAGCGCATTGGCGGTGGGATCCTGCCGCAGCGCCATAATCTCGCGGCGCATCGACGGATCGTTGACGATGTAACGGCCGTCGTCGGTGCGGGTGATCGCGTCGGCATATCGGTCGTAGCCGAGATAAGGCCCCGCCTCTTTCAAGGTGCCGAGCCAGGTGCGATCGATGAACTGGAACAGGCCACCGGCGGACGAGGTCTTCGCCGCGGCATTGGGATTGAGGTTGGATTCGACTTTGGCGGTGGCGAGGAGATAGCTGAACCTTGCGCCCGTGACCTGCGAGGCCTGCCGTATCGCTGCTGTCGCCGAGTGGGTTGCTCTGGTACCGATCGGCTGCGTGGCTTCTACGGCCATGATCTCCTGCCCCTGTCGTCAGGCAATCGGTGTGCCGATTCTCCCCCTGACGAAGCGACCTTGTCGAACTATGGTAAACGAGACCTTAATGAGTGTGACAAGCGGCACTTTTTGCCGCAGGAGCATGATGCCGAAAAGTGTGAAGCGGTTTTCGGGTGACATCATGCTCCAACTTCAAAGAAATCGAGGAAGCGAATGACGGACACAGCAAAGCGGCACCCGCGCGGCGGCATGTATTTCGAGGATTTCGAGGTCGGCCGGACCTACGAGCATCGCTATTACCGCACGGTCACGCAGATGGACAACATGCTGTTCTCCAACATGACGCTGAACCCGCAGCCGCTGCATATCGACCGGCATTTCTGCGCCACCGAGACCGAATGGGGCCAGCCGCTGATGAATTCGCTGTTCACCCTCGGGCTGATGATCGGCATGTCGGTGAGTGACATCTCCACCGGCACGACCATCGCCAATCTCGGCATGCAGGAGACGCGCTTCCCGCATCCGGTCTTCGAGAACGACACCCTGCATTCCTCGACCGAGATCGTCGGCAAACGCGAATCGAAATCGCGATCCGATGCCGGTATCGTCGAACTGCTCCACCGCGCCTTCAACCAGGACAACAAGCTGGTGGCCGAATGCCGGCGGTCGGCGTTCATCAAGAAGCGGCCGGTGGTGTAGTTGCGGCAAGCAACTGAGGCTCCGTTCGTCCCCGCGAAAGCGGGGACCCAGAACAGTCGCGCTGGATTCCCGCTTTCGCGGGAATGAACGGAGGATAGGTTCACAGCCATCGAGACATCCGATATGCGCTCCCTGCTCTTCGTTCCCGGTGACAGTCCAAAGAAGCTCGACAAGGGTCTATCGAGCGGCGCCGATGCGCTGATCGTCGATCTTGAGGATTCGGTTGCCGCCGACCGCAAGGCGGAGGCCCGCGCGACCGCATTGGCCTTTCTGCAGGGTGCTGCAAAGAAAGCGCACCGCCCGCGCCTCTTCGTCCGCGTCAATGCTCTTGATACCGGCCTGACCGATGAAGACCTCGATGCCGTCGTCGCCGGCAAGCCGGATGCGATCATGCTGCCGAAGGCCGCGGGCGGTGTATCGGTCACGCATCTGCATGCCAAGCTGTCGGCCCGGGAAGCGATTGCCGGTTTGCCGGACGCCGCCATCGGCATCATCGCCATCGCGACGGAAACGGCGGCATCATTGTTCACGACCGACACCTATGGCGGCTCCTCGCCTCGCCTCACCGGCCTCACCTGGGGCGCCGAGGACCTCTCCGCAGATCTCGGCGCCGAAGCCAATCGCGACGAACGCGGCGACTTCCTGGATCCCTATCGTCTGGCGCGGGTCCTGTGCCTTGCCGGCGCTTCGGCCGCGGGCGTCACGGCCATCGACACCGTCTATGTCGATTTTCGCAATGAAGCCGGCCTTTGCCGCGAGGCGGAAGAGGCCCGCCGCGACGGGTTCACGGCCAAGATGGCGATCCACCCGGCGCAGGTCGCGATTATCAACGACGTCTTCACGCCGAATGCCGAAGCGATCGCGCAGGCGGAAAGCATCATCGCCGCGTTCGAGACGCAGCCGGGCGCGGGCGTCGTGGGAATCGGCGGCAAGATGTATGATCGTCCTCATCTTGTCCGCGCGCAGCAACTGTTGGCGCGCGCTGCGGCTGCGAAATCCGTTTAACGCGTTGAACCTTTTTCTGAACAGCTGCAACCCAACCGGATTGAACCAAAATACTGTATCAGCGCGTGGACAATGACGCTTGCGCGCGGCGCGATCGACTACAGATAACCGCTAGTCAGGGCGGCGGCGAGGTTTGAAGTGGCGGCAATTCTCCATCGAGGCGTCGCCATGCTGTTTGCTTTCATCGCAACGACAGGGCCGTCATCCGCCGACGTTCTCGACGTTGTCCGCGGCTGGGACCTGCTGGGCACCTTCGCGGTGAATTGCGCCAGGCCGCCGTCGCCCGATAACGCCTATGCGCGTTATGTGCAGCGCGAGGCAGCCGTGTTCCTGGATCGCGATGTCGGCAGCAACCAGGACTCGCTCGCCATCGTCGATGCGTCGGCTTTGCCCGACGGAACGATCTCGATCGTGATCGATTTCGGCAAAGCCGGTACGCGCACCAATATCCTCGCCAAGGATGCGGCGGGGCGCATTCGCGCGATGGCCAATCACGACAGCAAAGGCCGGTTCAGCGTGCGCAACGGCGTGGTGCTTTCGCTCAAGCGGCCGACGCCATGGCAGGAGCGCTGCGCGCCCTGAGCGCAGTTAGTTTCTAGCTTCCGAAATAGCCGGGCTGATCGATATCCTCGATAAGCCCGCGCTGTCGTGGCTGCCATCCCAGCAATTCGCGCGTTTTCGCACTCGAGGCCGGCACATTCATGCTGGCGAAATGGGCGAACCAGCCGAAATGTTCTGCGGCTTCCTCGGCGGTCTTGCTGACCACCGGCACATTCAGACGGCGGCCGATCACCTCGGCAATCGCGCGAAACGGCACGCCCTCCTCGGCGACACCGTGATAGCGCGCGCCCGCAGCATTCTTCTCAAGCGCCAGCCTGTAAAGGCGCGCGGCATCGAGCCGATGCACCGCCGGCCAGCGGTTCAGCCCGTCACCGACATAGGCCGAAACGCCTTTCTCGCGTGCAAGGTTGATCAGCATCGGCACGAAGCCATGATCGCCGACGCCATGCACCGATGGCGATAGGCGAACGATAGAGACTCGCACACCGCCTGCCGCCACCGAATTCGCCGCCTCCTCCGACGCAACGCGGGGGATGGACGACGCCGGCACGTCGCCTTCGGTCACAAGACGGCCCTGCGGCAAAAGTCCTATTCCCGATGTGATGATCAGCGGCCGGTTGGAACCGACAAGCGCAGAGCCAAGCGCCTTGATGACGTGCCGGTCCGCTTCGCAATTCTCCTTGAACTTCGAGAAGTCGTGGTCGAAAGCGGTGTGGATCACACCATCTGCAGCCGCAGCTCCCTTCCGCAGGCTGTCGAGATCCTCGAGCGAGCCACGATGCACCCCGACTCCGGCCGCAGCCAGCGATGCGGCCGCCGCTTCAGAGCGGGCAAGTCCAAGCACCTCATGCCCGGCAACCATCAAGTCGCGAACAACAGCCGAGCCGACGAAGCCCGTCGCTCCGGTGACGAACACACGCATCTTCAAAACCCTCTTTATGTGATGAGGGTACTGTCGTCGCCCAATATATTCTGGTAAAGTAGTGGTGTTATACTGTTATAAAAACTAACTGGACGACGCGATGGCGGACAGCAATCTCCTTGGCGCTTACCTGAAAGATCGCCGCGCCAAGCTCGATCCCGCGGCGTTCGGCTTGCCGCTGAAACGCAGACGCACGCCGGGCCTGCGGCGCGAGGAAGTCGCCCAGCGCGCCAACGTCAGCGCCACCTGGTACACATGGCTGGAGCAAGGACGCGGTGGCGCGCCGTCGTCCGATGTGCTCGATCGCATTGCCCGCGCCATGATGCTGACGGACATCGAGCGCGAGCATCTGTTCCTGCTCGGCCTCGGCCGCCCGCCCGAGATTCGTTATCGGGCCGTCACCGGCGTAACGCCGCGATTGCAACGCGTGCTCGACGCCCTGGAGATCAGCCCCGCTTTTGTGAAGACGCCGACCTGGGATGTCGTCGCGTGGAACAAAGCCGCCGCAGCGGTGCTGACCGACTATGGTGCACTCCCACCCGAGCAACGCAACATCCTGCGGCTCGTCTTTCGCGACTCTCGCGTGCGGGCGGCGCAGGTCGATTGGGAAAGCGTGGCGCGCTTTGTGGTCGCTGCGTTCCGGGCCGATGTCGCACGCGCCGGCGCCGTGCATTCGATCCAGGCGCTGGTCGATGACCTTTGTCAGTCGAGCCCTGAATTTGCGGCGATGTGGCGCGACAATGACGTGCGCGCCTATAGCGATGGCGCTAAGACGCTGCACCATCCGGTCGTTGGACCGCTTGCGATGGAATATTCAGCCTTTGCCGTCGATGGCCGGCCGGATCTTGGGATGGTGGTCTATAATCCGGCAACGCCTGCGGATGCCGATAGGATTAAGACGCTGATCGCGGAGAAAGAAAAGATAATGCGCTGAATGTGCCGTCACGGTGCATGACGCGAGAGCCGGATTTTCTACGTTCAGTCTTTCCGATAAGCACTCGCCGGATCGAAGGCCTTGTCCGCCTCGCGAAATTCCAGCGCCGCCTCGCCGGTCTGTCCGAGCGGCACCGCGCGGTAGAAGCAGCTTTTGCGACCGGTATGGCAGGCGCCCGGCCCCTTCTGCTCTACCCGCAGCCACACGGCATCCTGATCGCAATCGACGCGCATCTCGATCACCCGCTGGGTGTGGCCGGATTCCTCGCCCTTTCGCCACAGCTTCCTGCGCGAGCGGCTGAAATAATGCGCCTCGCCAGATGCGATGGTCTTCGCCAGCGCCTCTTCGTTCATATGCGCGACCATCAGCAATTCGCCGGTCGCAGCGTCGGTCGCCACCGCGGTGACGAGACCGTCGGCGTCGAATTTGGGAAGAAGCGTCAGGCCTTCTTCGATTTCGGATGTGGCGACCATGACGGCGCTCCAGAAAAAAGCCAGCGACAATGCCGCTCGTCCCCGCGCAGGCAGGGCCCCGGCATCGAGTCGGCATACAAATTCAGTCTATCTGGATTCCCGAATGCGCGGGAATGAGCGGACGAAAAGCTTCGCCCGCTCGGATCAGACAATCAGCGCTGTCCGGCGCGGATCGAGGTCAAAAAACGCACCTGCTCGTTCGGATCCTCGCGGAAGGTGCCGCGGAATTGCGTGGTCACCGTCAGCGCGCCCGGCTTGGTGACGCCGCGGATCGACATGCACATATGCTCCGCCTCGATCATCACGGCGACGCCCTTCGGCTTCAGGATCTCGTCGATCGCGGTGACGATCTGCGCGGTCATGTGCTCCTGCGTCTGCAGGCGATGCGCGTAGATATCGACAAGGCGCGCCAGCTTCGACAGGCCGACCACGCGATCGACCGGCCGATAAGCCACATGCGCCCGGCCGTAAAACGGCATCATGTGGTGTTCGCAATGGGAGTTGAAGGTGATGTCGCGCACCAGCACGAAATCGTCATAGGCTTCGCTCTCCGAGAAGGTCCGGTCGAGCACCTCCTTCGGATTTTCGCGATAGCCGCGGAACATTTCCTCATAAGCCTCGACCACGCGGCCCGGCGTATCCAGCACGCCGTCGCGCGCCGGGTTGTCGCCGGCAAAGGCGATCAGGGTCCGCACCGCCTCTTCCGCCTGTTCGCGGGTCGGGCGGGCAATATCGGAAGTGTCGGCAGTCTGCTGGCCGGTCTTGGGCCAGGGCTTGATAATGGCGTCCATACGAGGTCTCTCCGTTCGACCGGGGCTCTCAATTCAGAAACGGATTGGGCCACCGGGGGTGTCACCGGGTCGGCCGCGTCACCCCTCCGGGCTTGGACGCCGCATTCCCAAGCGCCTATATAATCGGTTGGCGCTGCAACTCCAATAACGGTTCCTGAACGAACCAGTCAGCTTTTTTCATGATCAACGACGTCTACAACACCAAAATCCTCGAATTGGCCGGCTCCATCCCCCGGATCGGCCGTATGTCCGACGCGCATGGCAGCGCTACGGCGCATTCAAAACTGTGCGGTTCCACGGTCACCGTGGACCTGAAGATGGACGGCGATACCGTCACCGACTTCTCCCATGACGTCAAAGCCTGCGCCCTCGGCCAGGCCTCGTCCTCGATCATGGCGCGGCATGTCATCGGCTCGCAGGCCGAGGAATTGCGGTCGCTGCGCGAGACGGTGCGCCAGATGCTGAAGGAGAACGGCGCCCCGCCCTCCGGCAAGTGGGCCGACATCGCGGTGCTGGAGCCGGTGCGCGACTACAAGGCCCGACACGCCTCGACCCTTCTCACCTTCGATGCGGTCGTCTCGGCGATCGACCAGATCGAGCAGAAACGCAAGGCGGCCAAGGAAACAGAGCCCGCGGAATAATCGTCGCAGGTCCGCCGACCTTACCGGGACCTTACCAGGATCGAAGAAATCCGGGCCTATTCAGGTTAACAAAGGGAACAAAACACCCAGCAAATTTTGCGCATTAGATAGCCCGTCGGAATGCAGCCGACGGGAATATTGCAAATGCGTGCCCTTAATTTTGCGACCGCGGAGCAGAAAGCTCTTCAGGCCGATCTGCCCCCTCTTGTGCTCGATGTCGATGATGCGCTGCTGCGCACCGACCTCTTGCACGAGACGGCAGTCGCTTACGTGAAGGCCAATCCGCTTCGTGTTGTTCAGCTTGGGCTTTGGCTGCTGCAGGGCAAGGCCGTCCTCAAGCGCAAACTGAGCGAGCGCGTTCCCCTCGACGTCGATCATCTTCCGGTCAACGAAGACCTCGTCGCATTCGCGGCCGCAGAGCATGCCAAGGGACGCAAGGTCGGCCTCGCCACAGCGGCCGACCTCTTGCTCGCGCATCGCCTGGCCCGGCGCTTCGATTTCATCAGTTTCGTGATCGCCAGCGATGGTGTCACCAATCTGAAGGGCGGACACAAAGCCCGGCAACTCGCGGCCCGTTTCCCGAGCGGCTTTGCCTATGCCGGCGACAGCCAAGCCGATCTGAAAGTGTGGCGGCAATCGCGTTCGATCGTGCTGGCCGGTGCCTCACCATCCGTTGCACAAGCCGCCCGCAACCTTGGCAAGCCGGTCGAAGCGGAATTCCCACGTCCCTCACTCGGCCTGAAGGGTTTCGCCAAGGCGCTGCGCATTCACCAATGGGCCAAGAATGCGCTGGTGTTCGTGCCGCTCATCCTGTCCGGCATGGCGGACCAGCCGATGGCTTTGCTGCAGGGCGTGGTTGCCTTCGCGGCGATGTCGCTGATGGCGTCGGGCACCTACCTCCTCAACGACCTGTTTGATCTGGCCGACGACCGCAAGCACTGGACCAAGCGCAACCGGCCGCTGGCCTCCGGCGCGTTGCGCATCAAGCACGGCATTCCCATCGCGGCTGCCCTCATTGCCACGAGTTTCGTGGCGGCAGCATGGCTCGGCCTCGCATCGCTGGCGGTGCTGACGCTCTACATGGCGACGACGCTCGCCTATTCCTTCTATCTGAAGCGCCAGCCGATCGTGGATGCGTTCACGCTGGCCTTCCTGTTCACGCTGCGGCTCGGCATCGGCATCACCGCCGTCGCGGCCCCACCCTCGCCATGGCTGCTCGTCTTCTCGATGTTCCTGTTCACGTCGCTGTCCTTTGCCAAGCGGCAGACCGAAATTCAGCGCAGCGTTGCGAAGGGCCAGACCACGATCAGCGGCCGCGGTTATCTCGGTGCCGATTCCGGCCTTGTGCTGGCGATGGGCATGGCCACCGGCATGTCGGCGATCGTCATCATGGTGCTTTACATCATGAACGACGTTTATCCGGCTGGCTTCTACCACATGCCGCAATTGCTCTGGGTCCTGCCGGCGGCCTTGTTCATGTGGATCTCGCGCATCTGGCTGCTTTGCCATCGCGGCGAACTGAATGACGATCCCGTCGCCTTCGCGGTCCGCGACAAAATCAGTATTGCGCTCGGCGGCATCATGGGCGCGGCATTCCTTGCCGGCTGGCTGGTCTGACACCGGACGCACCGATGCAGGCCCTGCTTCAGAACCAGGTCGTCCGCTTCCTGTTGCTCGGGGGCCTTGCCGCCGCCATCAACTGGCTGGTGCGCTTTCCGCTGTCGCTGATCATGCCGCTCAGCGCTGCCGTGCTCGTGGCCTATGCGATCGGCATGTCGGCGGGTTTCTGCCTTTATCGGACTTATGTGTTCCCCGGCTCCAACCGCCCGATGGCACAGCAGATCATTGTGTTTCTGCTGGTCAACCTTGTCGGCGCGGTCGTGGTGCTGGCCTTGACGCTCGCGCTTCTCAATCTGCAAGGCGGGATGCCGCTGCCGGACACGATCAAGGAAGGCCTCGCGCATGGCGTCGCCATCGGCATCGGTGCCGTCGTGAATTTCTTCGGCCACAAGCTGCTGACTTTCAGCGTCGCGCGAACGCACAGGGCGTGATGATCGCTGCATATACAACTCGATATTCGCCACAGCATGAGTTTGCGTCATGACTGCATCCGATCTCGGATCAACGATCCATTCTACTTCCCCTAAAAAGCTTGGACTCTCTTCCCGCGCAGTTGGTGGATTGCTGTTGTACGTCCTTTATGCCGGTGGCTTGGCTCTCGCCTTTCGATGGCTTGAAGGGCCACCAATCCTTTTCGACGACGCCTATTTCCTGCTGGTGAGCTATTCGTGGCTTAACGGACTTGGCTTCGACAATGTCTGGGTCAATCCGATCTCCTCGGCCATTTTCAACTGGCACGGCTTCCTGCAGCCCATGCTGGTCGGCTGGCTTTCGCCATGCGGAACGCTGGATTGTCTGAATATCGCGGTGATCGCCATCGGCGGCGTCTTCCTTGCCGCATGGTATCCGCTCGTGAACACCGTGACGTCCAGCCGCGTATTGCGCTGGATGCTCTATGTGATTGCCGTTGCCTGTATTCTTCAGTACTCGGCACGCCCCGAATTGCTGGCCGCGATGGGATTGGTTGCGATCACCGCACTCTTTTACTTTCTGCCCAACGAGCGGGCCGCCTTACGCGGCCTTGCCGCCGGCGTGCTTGTTGGACTTGTCACAGTGACGAGCCCGGTCGCCGGTGTCCTCACCGGCATCGGCGTCTCCGCCGCAACGATTTATGTCCGGCGGAGCGACACGGGTTATACCGGCTTCGCTCTGGAGGGCCTTGTGTGTCTGGTATCGGCGCTCGTGACGATCGCTGTGATGCTGACCGCCGTCTATCCGTACGCGGCGCAAGACTGGCTGGAGGGAATTCGCATGCACAGCGCCAAAACAGCGGCGCGCGAAGACACCTCCGGATTTCTGAAGGCCTATGTGGCGGCAAGACTGATCCCGTTCCAGGCCGTGATGTTTATGGTTCTGGCCGGCATTGCCGGTTATGCGCTAATGCAGATATGGCGCGCCGGAAGCCGGATTTTCTCTGCGCTGTTCATCCTGATCTGCTTCGCCGCGGCGTATTTACTGTATTATACCGCAATCCGTATTCCGCTGACCGCCTACAATCTCACGGTTCTGGTTCCGGCAATCGCACTCATCGCGGTCATGATCGTCAGCGCAACCGGAGCCCATACACGTTATGCCAAGATCGCATTGATAGCGCCGCTTGCGCTATTCGCTGCCGCTTGTTGTCTTGGCCAGGCTGTTTGGGCCATGCAGACAGTCACGTTCATTCGCGATCAACACAGGCTTGCACAAGGCATCACCCAATCGGTGGATCGGTACATGGCTGCCAACCGCCGGATCGCAATGGATCCGCCGCTCATGGCTGGCGTCGATGACGTCAGAAAACTGAAAGACATCACCATTCTGTTCTTTGGCCAGCCGCACAAGGAGAATGACAATCCTCCGAATGTTGACGTGCTGTATCGTTCACAGAGAGAGTTTGGAGCTCCGCCGGCAGAAATCCCCGGCTTCAAGCTGGTTGAGAACAACTATGATCAATCGGTCTTCGCGCGGTTATTGCGACCGAAGGGGACCTACTATGCGATTTACGAGGCTGTAGCGCGCTAGCTGATCCGCTCGATCAACGAGGCTTGTCCAGCCACCATTTGCAGTTCGAAAGTGAAGCAATGAGTACAGCGAGGATGGATCACACTGGATCGCGCATCTTGGCGGCCTTCCTGCTTATTCTTTTCATTGCCGCCGTCTATGCTGGTGTCTGGTTCATGTTTCCGCACCTGACCGCCGGCGCCGGCGGCAATGACGCTCTCTTTCTCGCTGATGGTGCCCGACGCATCGCTGCGGGTCAGCTTCCTCATATCGATTTCTCTCTTCCGACCGGCGCACTGCCCTATTTCTCGTATTTCCTGTCTGAAAAGCTTTTTCCACAAATTCCGGCCTATATCGGCTCTCATCTTTTCGGCTTTCTTCTGCTTTCACCGCTCCTCGCCGCCGCCTGCGCACAGATTCCAAACCGGATCGCAGGCGCAGCGCTCGTTGCTGCTGTGGCCATCGCCACCCTGCTGCCGTTCAACACGAACGTAAACGAAATGTGCGGCAATGCCTTTTATGCAAGCTACAACCGTTTCGGAGCAGCGTTCACGCTCGTCTCTCTTGCGTGGTTTTTCCGCGCTTCCTCGACAAGGGTCTGGCTCAATACAGTCATCATTGCCGCCCTGCTGCTGATCGCGATCTTCAGTAAATTCGTTTATCTCGGTGTCATCCTCGGACCGCTGATCGTCTACAGCCTGTTCGATGCCCGCTGGCGCAAGGCGGCCCTGATCAGCATCGCGATCACGGCGCTGATATTGATCGTGGTTCAGCTCTCCACCGGTATCCTCGGTGGTTACCTGGCCGATATTCGGGCCATGGCGGCGGTGAACCGGGGACGCGTACTCTATTTCCTGGCTTCCTTCGTCTACAAATCATTCTTCGAATTGCTGCTGCTCGGCGGCCTCATCCTTGCCCTCTTGCTCGAGCGCTGGACATTGGCCACGCGTGCCACGGGCAACTGGTTCGCGCGTCTGTCGATCATCCGCCAGCCGGTCGCCATGGCGGCGGCAATCGGCGCGATCATCGTTGCGGAAAGCCAGTCGACCAATGGCCACGAAATGGTTGGAGCGCTCGGGTTGCTGTTTGCGCCGGGGCTTTTTGGCAAGCCATTCAACACGACGCGGCTGGTTTTGCTGGTCACAGCGGCGACGTTGATCGGCGGCAACCTTGCGATCGGCGCCTTCGAGAAAGGCATGTGCAACCTTGTGAACCGGCTAGGTGCACCTCAGCATGTCGCGTGGACTGATCCCTTCATGCCCCATCTCGTCGTGCCGGAGCCGATGGTGGAGACTGCGTTATCCCGCGTTGCGCTCTGGACCGAGAGCGCGGCGACGATGCGTGCGCTGGAAGACAAAGGCCACTCCTACCTCAACCCAGCAGACGCGGAGCTTTATCTGGCGCAATGGAAGACGGTCGATGACGCCATCAAGATTCTGAAAGACCGCGGGATCACCGATCTTGGCCGCGTCATGACCGTCGCCTTCGCCGATATGTTCGGCGTGGCGTTGAAAGCGCCACCACCCAAAGGGACGAAGATCGTGCTGGATCCGATTCGTACGGTCTCACCGATGACGGACGATGAAGCGAAGGCCTATCTGAGCAATGTCGATACGGTCTTCGTGCCAGCCTGCGCGCTGAACAAAACGTCTGCAACCGAACCGGCGGCATTGTGGTTCGGCGCGACATTGAAACAGCAATTCACCGAACAGCCGCTGACGCCCTGTTGGGCGATGTATCGCCGCAAGACGTCCTGAGAGACAGGCGAATTATCGACAGCCGTCGATCACTGCGCTGCCGGCTGCAACCGGGCGTGCTCGCTGCGGTCGGTCTTGGCGCAGGCGGTCAGGAACTGGGGCACATTCTGCGCCGCGCCGGTATTGCCGATCCGGATCACGGATGCCTCGTCGGTCTCGCTCGCGGTCTCGACCGTGATTGAGCGGGCCGAACCGGACGCGAAACTACGCAGCACACTCACAGGGATCACCGCACTCGCCGCCGACATACGCTCGCCGGCGGTCTCAGTCTCGCGCGACAGGCCAAGCGCCATCGGAACGATCTTGCCGGACAGCCTCAACTCGACGCTCTTGAGCGGCTTGGCTTGCGCATCGGCGCTGCCACGACGGTTCTCGGTGTACAGCACCATGACATCGCCCGCGGTGGTGCCACAGGCAAAGGTGATATCCAGCGACCCGAGGTCCTCGCCCTCGATCGTCAGCGGGTGCCGGCGCGTCAGCGTCGACGAGCCGGAACGCTCGATCATCGTCCATCCACGCGCTCGATCGCTCTCCTTCGCCGGCCTCAGCGCAATGCGCTTCAGCGGCCCGCCCGATGATGGCGAGGGGGTGATGGTCGAGGTGGTGTCAGCCGGCGCGGAGCGCGCGTCGGTCGCATCTGACGTATCGAGACTCATGCGCCGCAATTCGTCGCGGGTCAGCGAGCGCATCGGCTCCCAGGGCGGAATGCGGAGCGAGATTTCGAGCAGCTCGACGCTGCCACCCATTTCGACCGTGTATTGCGCCAGCTTGCCGATATCGCGCTGGACCAGCACGAGGTCCTCCGCCGAATAGGTCGCAGCAGCCGCATCGTCGCGCCGGTCGCCCAGCCAGATCTGGTGGACGCGGACGCGCGCCTCATTCGGCACAACACGCCGGGAACCCGCCAGCAGCACGAAGGCGCACATCGATTCACAATCGGCGCGGGCGACGAGATTGGCGGGAATGATCTTGCCGCCAGCGCCGGAATAGCCCGGCAGGTCGACGGTGCGACCGACCGTCGTGGTCAGACCGAGCTTGCGGATGGCGCGGCCGAGCGCGATCGCGCCATGCACCGAGCCGCCCTCGGAATTCAGCGCAATGGTTCCACCACGGATATTGTTCTTGCGGGCGAACTCCTCGAAATCGCGCGCCGTTTCTGCCCGGATCATGCCGGTGGCGGAAATCCAGGTTCTGCACTTGGCGCCGCAGGCGCCCGCGTCCTGACGCAGCACGAACTGCATCGGCGCCGAACGCGAAGGGTCGCTCTCCGCGACCGGCGCCGCGAAAGACACGAACAAACACCCCAGTGCGATCGCACCGAACAGGCGCCGTCTCATGCAACTCCCCGTGCTCTGGCCCGCGCCGTTTCGGCACCCGGCTTGTTCGCGCCGGTCTGCGGGACACGTCACCCACTTGTTTCAATTTTTAATATGCGCCCGAGATTCCCGTCCAGCACAGACTTTAGTGGTTTTAACCCTAAGGCTGCACACTTAGGTGGCGTGGAACTCGCTTGCTGCACTGCATTTAAGGCATTTTTCCGCATTTTTTAGTAGTGCTTTAGAAGAAGCCGTCATGGAACCGAAGGAACCTGCTCAAACGAATTGCAGAGGGTGTGTCCGCGACGCACCACGGACCATCGGGCGCGCGTTGATCAAGGCCTATCGCTACACACTCTCCCCGCTGATCGGGTTCCATTGCCGGCACCTGCCGACCTGTTCCGAATACGGCGACGAAGCGCTTGCGCGTCATGGTCTTTGGGCGGGTGGCTGGATGACGCTCGGCCGGCTGTGCCGTTGCCACCCTTATGGAACCTCGGGTCTCGATTTCGTTCCGGACAAGAAACCCGACGTTGCGCGTTGGTATCTGCCCTGGCGTTATGCGCGCTGGCGCGGCACCAACGAGACCCCGCCCGCCGGTTGACCGGCGCCGGGCGATCGCTGCTTGCGTTCCGGCTGCATGAAACTTCGAACAAGATCGATAAGGCACACCGCCAATCCCGCACCGAGCACATACCAGCCGGGGCGAATGGCAAGGTCGAAATCGAACACGGTGGACAGCACCGTCATCGGCGAGACCTTGTACCAGAGTGCGATGCCGATCGCTTCGCCGAAGAATGTCAGCAGCGCGACTCCAATCGTCATCGCGAACAGCACCAACATCGACGGCTCCCGGACGCGCCACGCAACCAGGCGATACACCATCAGCCAGCCGAACAGGCCGCAGATCGTCGCCGGCAAGGTGAAATCGGCCTTGGTCTGCTGGAAGAAATGGATCAGCGACAGGAACGCGATGACATAAGTCAGTTGATGCAATTGCCGCCATCGCAACGCCCCGAGCCGCTTCACCATGGTGTCGTTCGAGGTGATCGCCAGCGCCAGCAATCCGAGCCAGGCGATGAAGCCGATAGTGAGATAGAGCCGTTTGACGATTTCCAGTGCAACCTTGACCAGATCAAACTTCTCATCGGCGATATAGAGGCCGATATGCAGGCTCGCATAGACGAATGCGCCGACGCCGATCAGACGGCGCACATCGATCAGCCCGCTGAAGCGCCCGCTCCGCCGCAGCGGCGTGATCGCCAGCGCAATGAGCATGAACAGCAGCGCCCAATAGCCGGTGCGATGCACGAGATCGTTGAGCAGCCGCGGCGCCAATTGGCCCGACCACCAGGCCTGCAGCGCCAGCGCCACCGGAACCAGCAGCAGGGCAAGCGCTGCGATGCGCAGAGCCGAAATCCGCCCGCGCCGGTCGCGCCAAAGCTGATAGCCGTGAACCTGAACCGTCTGTGCCATAATCGCCCGCCTATCACATCGGTACGAATGAACGAAGCATCGTCATCGCGTTTGACGCGGATGTGACCGTTTAGCCCGTGGCGGCGGCGCTTCCGGTGCGGCTCATGGCGGTTTGCAATGTCTTTTTCAGCTCGGCGATATCATAAGGCTTGCGTAGTACCGGCAGACCGCGCGGCAACGGCTTGTCGAGCGCATTGAAATAGCCGGTCGTCAGCACCACCGGCAGGTCCGGATAGTCCTTGCGGATCGCATGCGCGAGTTCGACGCCGTTCATGCCGCCCGGCATCACCACGTCGGAGAAGACCAGATCGAAACGTTCGCCGTCGCGCAGCAGGTCCAGTGCGGCGAGAGCGCTGCCGACCCGTGTCACGCGATAGCCGAGTTCGTTCAGGAGCGCCGTTGCGATATCGGCGACTTCGGTATTGTCCTCGACCACGAGAACCGAACCCGCCTCCTCCGTCGCCGCATCGTCGGCCCGCACCGGCGCCGACCGCTGCGGCACTTCGCGCGAGCGCGGCAGATACAGCGTGAATGTGGTGCCGACACCGATCCGGCTCCACACGGTGACGGTGCCACCGGATTGCTTGGCAAAGCCATAGACCTGACTGAGCCCAAGGCCCGTCCCCTTGCCGACCTCCTTGGTGGTGAAGAACGGCTCGAAGATCCTTGCAATGACGTCCGGTGCGATGCCGGAGCCGGTATCGGCGACGGAGAGTGCAACGAACTCGCCCTGCAGCTTGTCATAGGCCACCTCGCCGCGCAGCGTCACCGGCCGCACGCCGATTTCGATCGTGCCGCCATTGGGCATCGCATCGCGCGCATTGACGGCGAGATTGAGCACGGCGAGTTCAAGTTCGCTCACATCCACGCGCACGGCGGTGATGGTCGATGGCACATCGATGCGGATTTCGATATCGCCGCGCAGGGACGGCGCCAAGAGCGAGCGGAATTCGCGTACGCGCTGGGCCAGATCGATCACGCTCGGCGTCAGATTCTGCCGGCGTGAAAAGGCGAGCAATTGCCGGGTCAGGGTCTCGCCGCGCTGCGCCGCGGTATCGATCATGTCCAGCTTGCGGATCAGCTTGGCGTCGTCGAGGTCGCGTCGCAGCCGGTGGACATTGCCTTTCACGATCATCAGGATGTTGTTGAAGTCGTGCGCGACGCCACCGGTCAATTGGCCGATCGCCTCCATACGCTGCGCCTGACGCAATGCGCCTTCTGCCGCAACACGGCGGCCCTGCTCCACATACAGACGCCGTGTCCGCTCGAGCGCCATGCCCATCACGCCAAGCAACACGGCGGTCGCCGGAATGCCGAACAGCACATAACCTGCCATCGATGAGAGCCATTCCGAACGGATCGCTTTGGTTTCCGTGCCCGCGAGTACGAAGACCGGCAGGTCTGACAGCTTCTGCCACGACAGACGTCTGTCGATCTGATCGACGACCGATTGTTGTTCGACGAAGCCACCGCTGGGATGGGCTCGCATGGAATCGCCAAGCGGGCTTGCGCTCCGAATGGTGACATCCTGGTTCAGAACGGGAAAGCGTGCGAGCACGGCTCCGTCCTCACGCACCATCGCCGCATATCCTCCGGGATAGGCCGATTGCAGCTTGGCGTAAAACTGTTCGAAATATTCCGGTCGCAGCGAAATCTGGACCACTCCCCTGAAGGAGCCGTCATCGCTTGGCCGGCGCCGGCTGACACTGAAGAAGTCACCGCCGGGATAAGGCTCGCGCGGCCGCAGCACGCGTCCGAAGAACAGACCGGCATCCTTGTCGATATGGGCGCGGAAATAATCGCGGTCGGAAAAATCGACATTCGGGTTGGGATAGGCAAGCGAACTCACCAGGGCCCGGCCGTCCGAACCGAAGATCCAGAGCGACTTCAGTTGCGGCAGCGACTCCACCATGGCGCGCAGCCGCTCATGCAGTTGCTTTTCGTTGGCCCGGATGTCGTCGTCCGACATGCCGCGAACGATTTCGTTGGTTTCGGCAATAGCGCGCTCGACCGTCTCGAAGACCTTGAGGCCGTGCTCATGCAGGACATTGGCCGTGCGCTCAATGCGCTGGTCTGCGACATACTGCGTGTGCCGGTAATTGGTAACGGCAAGGAACAAGAACAGGATCACCGGCAGCACCAGAGCCGCCAGCATGGCAAGGCGCAGCAGCCGGATCGCCGAGAATTGCGAATTGTCCATTAATCGTCCGGCAGTCCGAAAAAGCTCTTGAATCAACGCAAGGCCGGCCGCACCCTCTCCAGCCGATATACACAAAGCCAGAACCGGGAACGCCGGAGAGCGGGAAAGGTTCCAGCTAAATCCAGCCTCATTGTCGCCGCGACCGGTGCGCACTGACACGCCCAAAGAATGATCGTTTGGCATTGTTAGCGCGCGTGTCCCGAACGCGGTGCAGCGCGTAGCAACACGGAGCGGTGCTCCGCGGAGCCGGGACCCCTTTGGGCCATCAAACGGCATGGGTCCCGGGTCAGCAGCGCGATACTGCGCTTTGCTTCGCACTCCGCTGCGCCCGGGACACGAGGCTGATTTTCCCTCCCCCTTGTGGGAAGGATCGGCCGCTGAAGCGAAGCGAAAGCGGACGGGGTGTGGGTAATAGCCATCGATCGCGCTGCGCCCCCACCCCGATCATCCTCACTTCGTTCGAATGATCGCCCCTCCCCACAAGGGGGGGTAAAAAGAGCGCGGCGTCGCATCGATGAAAAAGACAACTCATTGCCGTCTGCGAATCTCCTGCTATATCCGCCTCATCTGAAATTGGCTTACCCGCGCTCGTTCGCGGGAGTGAGCAACAGGAGTGAATGATGGTCTCGCTGACCTTCCCCGACGGCGCACGCCGTGAATTCCCCAATGGCATTTCCGGCCTCGATATCGCCAAGGGCATCTCGCCCTCGCTGGCCAAGCGCACTGTCGCCATGGCGCTGGACGGCGTGGTGGTCGACCTTTCCGATCCGATCGAGAAAGACGCCAAAATCGAGTTCCTCAACCGCGAGGATCCGCGCGCGCTGGAACTGATCCGGCATGATGCCGCCCATGTTCTCGCCGAGGCCGTGCAGGCGCTGTGGCCGGGCACCCAGGTCACCATCGGCCCGGTGATCGAGAACGGCTTCTATTACGATTTCGCCCGCAATCAGCCGTTCACGCCGGAAGACCTCAGCGCCATCGAAAAGAAGATGCGCGAGATCATCGCCAGGGATCAGCCTTTCACCAAGGAGGTCTGGACCCGCGACCAGGCCAAAAAGGTGTTCGCCGACAAGGGCGAGAACTTCAAGGTCGAACTGATCGACGCGATCCCGGCCGACCAGGACCTGAAGATCTACAAACAGGGCGAATGGTTCGATCTGTGCCGCGGTCCGCACATGACCTCGACCGGCAAGGTCGGCAATGCCTTCAAGCTGATGAAGGTCGCGGGCGCCTATTGGCGCGGTGATTCAAACCGCGAGATGCTGTCGCGCATCTACGGTACCGCCTTCGCCAAGCAGGATGAACTCGACGATTACCTGCACCGCATGGAGGAAGCCGAGAAGCGCGACCACCGCAAGCTCGGCCGCGAGATGGATCTCTTCCACTTCCAGGAGGAAGGTCCGGGCACGGTGTTCTGGCATCCCAACGGATGGACCATGTTTCAGGAGATCGTCGCCTATATGCGGCGCCGCCTGAAGGGCGACTATCAGGAAGTGAACGCGCCGCAGCTGCTCGACAAGTCGCTGTGGGAGACGTCCGGCCACTGGGGCTGGTTCCGCGAGAACATGTTCCAAGCGACGTCTGCCGGTGACGACACCGAGGACGAGCGCGTCTACGCGATCAAGCCGATGAACTGCCCGGGCCATATCCAGATCTTCAAGCATGGCCTGCGCTCGTATCGTGAATTGCCGCTCCGCATGGCCGAGTTCGGCATCGTGCATCGCTATGAGCCGTCGGGCGCTTTGCACGGCCTGATGCGCGTGCGCGGCTTCACCCAGGACGATGCGCATGTGTTCTGCACGCAGGACCAGATGGCCGAGGAATGCCTGAAGATCAACGATCTGATCCTGTCGACCTATGCCGATTTCGGTTTCGAGGGCGAGATGACGGTGAAGCTCTCGACCCGGCCGGAAAAGCGGGTCGGCTCGGATGAGGCGTGGGATCATGCCGAAGGCATCATGCAGGATGTGCTGAAGCAGATCGAGACGCGCAATCATAACCAGAAGATCAAGACCGCGATCAATCCCGGCGAAGGCGCGTTCTACGGTCCGAAATTCGAATACGTGCTGCGCGATGCCATCGGCCGCGACTGGCAATGCGGCACGACGCAGGTGGACTTCAACCTGCCGGAGCGGTTCGACGCTTTCTACATTGGCGCCGACGGAGCCAAGACGACGCCGGTGATGATCCACCGCGCCATCTGCGGATCGATGGAGCGCTTCCTCGGCGTCGTGCTCGAACATTATGCCGGGCACCTGCCGCTCTGGCTGGCGCCGAAGGAGGCCGTGGTCTGCACCATCGTGTCGGATGCCGACGATTACGCGGCCGAAGTCGCGCGGCTTGCGACCCGCATGGGTCTGCGCGTCACCACTGATCTTCGCAACGAGAAGATCAATTACAAGGTGCGCGAGCATTCGCTCGCCAAGGTCCCTGCTCTTCTCGTCGTCGGCAAAAAGGAGGCGGCCGAGCGCACCGTGTCGATCCGCCGCCTCGGCAGCGAAGGCCAGAAGGTGATGCCGCTCGACGAGGCGCTGAAGCTGCTGGCTGAAGAGGCGACGCCGCCGGACGTGAAGCGAGCGCGGAACGCGGCTTGAATGTTTTTACTGGGCGACGACAGCGATTTCGCTGTCGACGCCGGTCACGACATTGAAGTCGTGCTGGAAGGAACGGCCCTCATTGCGGGCGATCACGCGATACTCGCCCTCGGCGAGGATCACCCGCGGGAAGGCGCCGATCGATTCCTTGATCACGTCGCCGCCCGGCGTCAGCACCGACCATTGCGTATTGGCAAGCGCTTCACCGCCGGCGGTGGTGACAAGCTTCAGCGTGATAATGGCGGCGCGATGCGTCACGGAGACATCCGTCACCTTTGCCGCCTGCACACGGATGTCGGAACGCACCACCGCGTTGCCGTCGCCATAATGCGAGACGATGTGATAGGTGCCCTCGGGCACCAGCATCACTTCGCCGGTCATCGCATTCTGCATCAGCGGGTGCTTGTCGCCGGGCTCGAACTGGCTGCCTTTGTAGATGTCGAAGTGAATCTGTCCGGCCGGAATACGGGCGTCACCAACCTTGCCCTCGATGCGGATGCCGCCGGCTGGAATATCGAACGTCTCGCGCACGGTCTCGGCGCGCAATTGCACTTTCTTCAGGGCCTGCGCGTTGCCGATACTGGCATGAATGATGTAGCTGCCGGGCGGCAGCAGCATGGTCGGTGCTGCCGTCTTGTCCTCGCGGATCAGGCGCATGGCGCCTGTATGGTCCGGACGCTCCGGATACACGCGCCAGACGATCCCGCTGGGGATTTGCGGCAGATCCTTGCCGAATCGCGCGGTGAGATAGAGAGCGACCTGCCCAGCCGGGACCGAAGGTGCAGTCAAAGCAGGCCCGGCCGGCGTTCGCTCCACCTGCGCCGGCGGCGGCAATGGCGCGACGGGAATCGGAATATTCCCCGGCGGCCGCAACACATCGGAAGGGCCTGGAGCAGCCAGACTGGCGGCCGGAGGTGCTGCGCCGGGCGCAATCGGCATCGGGCCGCCCGAACCGGTGCCGCTGGTGAAGGGCTGCGCCAAAGCCGGCACGGCTAAAAGCACCGCGATGGCAAATGCCATCCGCGCCGCTGCCCACCCGGCCGTCGCTCCGCGAACCCTCATGCGCGCGTTTTCGGCGGAAATCGCGGCGAATTCAAGCCTTCCCTGTCGAGCTGCCGTTTGTCAGTGGAAAGCGGCTGTGATAGCCGCTCAATCGCCATGACAGATGCTCTCCCCCTTCTGACCACCCGCCGCTCGGTCAAGCCGATCGAGCTGATTGGCCCTGCCCCCACCGAAGCCGAGATTGAAACGCTTCTAACCATTGCATCACGTGTTCCCGATCACGGAAAACTGGCGCCGTGGCGTTTCATTTTGTTCGAGGGCGATGCGCGCAAGCAGATCGGCGAGACACTCGCCGCAGCGTTCACGGCTGACCGGCCGGATGCGACAGCCGATCAGATCGAATTCGAGCGCAATCGTTTTACACGTGCGCCACTGGTGATCGGCGTCGTCAGCCGCGCCGCGCCGCATGCCAAGATTCCGGAATGGGAGCAGGTTCTCTCGGCCGGCGCTGCCGCCATGAATCTGTTGACTGCTGCGCACGCCATGGGCTTTGCCGGAAGCTGGATCACCGAATGGTACGCCTACGATCCGCGCATCCTGAAAGCGTTGGGTCTCGGCGACAATGAACGCATCGCCGGCTTCGTTCATGTCGGACGCCCGGCACGGCCACCGGAAGATCGGCCGCGTCCGGTTTTGTCGGAGATCGTCACCCGATACGGCGCATAGGCCGGCGTCATGTTCTATGACGCGCGCAAAAACGATCACGGCCTTCCGCACGATCCGGTCAAGGCCATCATCGCACCGCGCCCGATCGGCTGGATCACCTCGATGAGCGCCAAGGGCGAGATCAATCTCGCGCCTTATTCCTTCTTCAACGGCGTCTCGAGCCGGCCCTCTGTGGTCATGTTCTCAAGCGAGGGACGAAAAGACTCGCTGGCATTCATCATCGAAACGAAGGAATTCGTCTGCAACCTTGCGACCTGGGACCTACGGGACGCGATGAACAAGACGTCCGCGCCGATGGCGCGCGGTGTCAACGAGATGGAGCAAGCCGGGCTCGCTGCGGCGCCGTCGCGACTGGTGAAGCCGCCGCGTGTGGCCGCATCGCCCTGCGCGCTGGAATGTCAGCTTCTGCAAATCGTGCCGATCAACGACATCGAAGGCCGGCCGCTCGATTGCCATGTGGTGTTCGGGCAGGTCGTCGGCGTCCACATCGATGATAAATTCATCAAGAATGGTCTGCTCGACACCGCGGCCATGAAACCGATCGCACGGTGCGGGTACCATAATTACGCCGTGGTCGAGAGCGAATTCCGGCTGGTCCGTCCTACCAGATCACCATGACGTCGGCTCGAGTGATTCAAATTCATAAAAGGTGATCGATTCTGATCCGTGAGAGCATAATGTCGTTCGACACCCGCTTTACACTTTTTGGCGTCATGCTCTGAGCCTGCCTTTTCCTTCACCATTTTTGCGAGTTTTCGTCAAATCCCCTTGTTTCCCTCCGCCGACGCCCCAATCATCTCGATAGAGGATGAATCGTGCTCCAGGCTCTGATCCGCCGCGCAACCAATGGCGATCGCGCGGTTGAAGCGACGATCGAGAAAAAAGCCCCACCACCCAAGCCAAGCGTCGGGCTTGCATTGGGTGGTGGGGCAGCGCGTGGATTCGCCCATATCGGCGTTTTGCGCGTGCTGGCCAAACATGGGATCGAACCGGATATCGTGGTCGGCACATCCATCGGCGCCGTCGTCGGTGCGTGTTATGCACACGGAAAGCTGCCCGAATTCGAAACCTGGGCCCGTGGTCTTACGGCGCGTGGTGTGCTGAGCTATCTCGATGTCAGCCTCGGCGGTTCCGGCCTGATCGGAGGCCAACGGCTGGCCTCCCGGTTGGAAGAAACGCTCGGCGACACGCAGATCGAGGACTTACCGAAGCGGTACGCTTGTATCGCCACGGAACTCGGCACGGGTCACGAGATTTGGCTGACACATGGACGTGCGGTTGACGCCGCTCGCGCTTCCTACGCATTGCCAGGCATTTTCACACCAGTGCGGCTCGGTGGACGCTGGCTCGTCGATGGCGCGCTGGTGAACCCTGTTCCGGTTTCGGCTGCGCGGGCGCTGGGCGCTCGCCTCGTCATCGCCGTCAACCTCAACAGCGATCTCTTGGGGCGCGGCGGTACTATCGCCAGTCACGGGCCGAACGAAGAGGATGAACGCCTGTTGCACGAGATGCGCTCGCGCCCCGAAGGACTGCGGCGCATTCTCAGCCCCGAATTCCTGCTGAAGCGGCAACTCGTCGGCAGCAGGCGCAGCCCCAACATCACCAGCGTCATGGGCGATGCATTCAACATCATGCAGGATCGCGTCACGCGATCGCGCCTTGCCGGCGATCCACCGGACGTGATGATCTCACCGCGGCTCGGGAAGCTCGGCTTGTTCGAATTTCATCGTGCAAAAGAAGCGATCGAGATCGGGGCACATGCAGCCGAACGATCGATCGACGATGTTGCAGAGGCGATCGCCGCCCTCACCTGAGCGGCGACCCAATATCTGCGACGCATGATCACGCCGTCTGGATATAATCCCTCAGTGCATCCTGCTCGTGTTCGAGCTGGGCAAGCCGCATCTTCACGACGTCGCCAATGGAGATGATGCCTACAAGACGATCCTCTTCCAGCACAGGCAGATGACGGAATTTCCCGGTCGTCATCAATTCCATGATCTCCGGCATTTTGTCGGCCGGTTCGCATGTCACGACTTTTCGCGTCATGACTTCGGTCAACGGCATATCCAATGCGGCGGCGCCATGCGCTCCGAACATCCGCACGATGTCGCGCTCCGATACAATCCCGATGATCCGTCCGCCAGCGCCGGTGATCACGAGTGCGCCGATCTTGCGCTCACACAGTATTTTAATGGCATCCGCGACATTCGCAGTCGGCGCGATCGTCGCAACGTCGCTGCCCTTCTGCGAGAGGATCGTCTTCACGGTCATTTGGGTTCGCCTCCCTCTAGATCACGATGATTTCGGGTCGAAACGATCCAAAATCAACGTGATCAACCTTTATCCGTCAGAGGTGCGAGCCAGAAACGGGCTGGACCCGCGCCTGAACGACAATCGCAAGAAGCTTGGAGTGTTCCACGAGATGGCCACATTGGCTAGCGCCGGATGTGCTGCACTGCAATCAAGCTGCGTGCGATGGCGGATCGTTGCGGTACGACGGTGTTTTTACCGGGTCGAACAGACTGAACAACAACAAGCCGGCAAGAAAACCACCGACATGCGCTTGCCATGCTATCGGCTGTTCGTCACCGGTTAGAGCTATCGAACCGAGACCGAACAACAAATTCAACCCGAACCATACCGCGATGAATGCGAGAATCCGCATGTCGCGCAACGCCTCCGACAGCGGCAGAGCCGGTACGCGATACGATTCATCCGTGCCGCCGAACCGAAGCGGTCCGCCGCGTTGGAATGCAAAACGCATTGCACCGGACATCATGCCCGAAACCGTGCCGGACGCGCCCACCATCGGCACCAGCTGACCGAAATGCGTCACGAGATGCGCCAGCGCACCGGCCGCAGCCGTTACCACACAAAATGCGAGAAAGCGCAGCGGTCCGAATCGGCGCGCCACCGGCGTCCCGAATGCCAAGAACCAGATCGCGTTGAAACCAAGATGCATCCAATCCGCATGGATCAGCGCGTAGGTGACGAAAGTCCAAACGTCCGCGCCGAGACCGCCCGGCCACACGGCATTGGCAATGATATTGGCGTCGTAGCGCGCCGGGATGAACGCAAACAGAAGCAGAAATTCGACTTCGGCGGATTCCGACAGGAACAGGCGAACGACATGAACAATCAATAAAACCAAAAGTGTGCCGACCAGAACGGCAGGCACATTCAGCATCGGCTCGCGGCGGGGTGTCGGAGAAAGCATTCGGGCGGTTGTCCAAGGCGATAGGTCGCCCGTGATGGTCATATATTCAAGGGAAATCGAAGAATTGGTTGCTGATTACCAGAACAGACCGTCAAAAATGCAACGGGGAGAGCTTTTCGCTCTCCCCGTCCGCTGTCCCGACGTGACCGAGGTCACGTCCCCTTAATTGGTCTTGTCATTTCAAAGCGATGTTTCGCTTGCCGTCTGGTTCGATGACAACCGTAGCGGCGTCCTGCTCTCACTCCAAGCGCAAGCTGTTGTTAACCATAACGGCCGCCCGCAGAGGATATCGCAAGGTCCCCTCTGACGCCGGGCACGCGACCTGCTCCTCTGGTCTCGCACTCTCTGTTGCACCGCCTTTTTGTCCCGCATCGGGACAAATTCAGCGGCGCCAGTGAGACGGCTGGGACAGAAAATGATGAAGCAGGCGGTCACCCGCGAATTGTTCGAGTATTGGAATGCGCTCCGGGGGTCACGGATCGCACCTATGCGCGACGATATCGACCCCGGTGCGATCCGCGCTCGCCTTGCGGATATCTTCTTGCTCGCCTTGAACATGGAACATGGTCATGCCTTCCGGCTGGCCGGCAGTTCGGTCTGCGCGCTTTTTGGCAAGGAACTCAAAGGCGGCGTTTTCCACGATCTGTGGTCCCCGATCAGCCAACCTCGGATCGGTGCATTGCTGCATAGCATTGCCGAGGACAAGGTCGGCGCGGTTGCCCATGTCATCGGCCGCAATCTCGAGAATGAGATCCTGGATCTCGAAATGATCCTGCTGCCGTTGCTCGATGGGAGCGGCAGCGTGTCACGCCTGCTGGGAGGATTCGCACCGGTCGGAGCGCCCTATTGGATCGGCTCGCGGGCGGTCGAGGCTATCGATCTGGAGGATCTGCGTTACGTCGGGCCCGCACTCGATACGACGCGGGGGCTCATATCGGGACGGAACAATCCGCTGCCGCGCGCAGGATTGGTCATCTATCCGGCCCAAAATCGTCAGGCAATTTAAGCCAATTGTCAGGGCTAACCAGCCGTTAACGCGCTTTCAATAGCTTTTAACCGCCGCGTGCAATCGCCCGCGGGGATCGCTTATTGCGTAGCGTGATTGACGTAACGTC
This sequence comes from Pseudorhodoplanes sinuspersici, assembly GCF_002119765.1. Classification (NCBI taxonomy): domain Bacteria; kingdom Pseudomonadati; phylum Pseudomonadota; class Alphaproteobacteria; order Hyphomicrobiales; genus Pseudorhodoplanes; species Pseudorhodoplanes sinuspersici. Next base: position 4,272,735 of record NZ_CP021112.1, on the reverse strand, counting down.
ATGGCAATTTTGAATACCGGTGTTCCTCAAGGCGGCGCACGCATTCTTCCGTACAGTGAAGAACGGCGCCGCTTTCAGCGCGTGAAAGTCAATTTGCTCGGCCGCTACATGCTGCCGGACCGCCGTGAATTTCCATGCCAGGTTGTCAATATGTCCCCCGGCGGCATGGCGGTGGTTGCGCCGGTCTCACCGCAGATCGGTGAACGCGTCATCGCCTATATCGATCATGTCGGCCGGCTGGAAGGTGTAACGACGCGCCATTTCGAGAATGGCTTTGCCTCCACCATCGGCGCAACGATGCGCAAGCGCGACAAGCTCGCAGCGCAATTGACGTGGCTCGCCAATCGTCACCTGCTGGCCTCGCCGGAAGATCGCCGCCACGGCCGCTATGTGCCACGCAATCCGATGACGATGCTGATCATGCCGAACGGTGTGAATATCGGCTGCCGTCTGATCGACGTCTCACTGTCCGGCGCTGCCGTTGCAACCGATCAAAGGCCGCCGATGGGCGCGCTTGTCACCATCGGAAAGGTGCAAGGACGGGTGGTCCGGCATCTGGACGACGGCTTTGCCGTTGAATTCCTTCGTTTACAGCATCCAGACTTTCTGGAAGAGAGCATCACCGGCGGGTAAACGCTGCGCGCGCAAGTTTCTGGAAACGCGCATCTTTTTTCATTCAAGCTCTCTTGTTTCACACCGAATTTCGTGCTGACGCGCCGGCATCGGAAGCGCCTGCGCGCACCTTTTATTGCAATTTCATCAAGCACTTCCGCGCCGATCATTCGCATTTTAATCAAATGCGTATTGATCGCATTTTATTCAATTTCGTTTCAATAGAGATAAGTATTCGCGCCAGTTTTGACTTGCTTTCGCGTCAAAAGTACTGCGCCGACTTAGCGGCAATACAAAGGCTTTGTGGGAATGTGGCCCCAACAATAAAGGGAAGGGGTCAGGCGTGCGACGGGTTGCTCACAAGCTGCGGGACAGTTTGAAAATTGCTGCGGCGGGCTGTTTTATTGTGTTGTGTGCGGGTGGTGCGCAGGCGCAAACAAGTCCGCGTCCGCTTTTCGTCTCGCTCGGCGATGCATCGCGCCCGCCGATCGGATGGATCGAATTTTGCGCGGATAATCCGCGCGAATGCTCTGCGCCGCGGGGCGAACCACGTGACGTGGTTTTGACGAACAAGGCCTGGAAAGATCTGGCCCGGATCAACAAATGGGTCAATGATACGATCAAGCCGGTCACGGATATGGACCATTGGGGCGTGGTCGAAAAATGGTCCTATCCGGAGGATGGCAAAGGCGATTGCGAGGACTATGTCCTTTTAAAGCGCCGCATGCTGATTCAGGCGGGATGGCCTCGCGAGGCGCTGCTGATCACTGTCGTTCGCGAACGTAACGGCGACGGTCATGCTGTACTGACTGTGAAAACCGACAAAGGGGAGTTCATCCTCGATAACCAGCATCCGGACATTCGTCTGTGGTCGGATACGGATTATCGCTTCGTAAAGCGGCAGACACAGTTCGATCAGAACGTATGGGTTTCACTCGGCGACCCGCGGCCGCTTATGGCAACCGCAACATCACGCTGAGTTGAGAAGGAAACGCGGTCCCGGTCACGTCCCCACCCCTCCCCGTCCCAGACCGGGCTCGCGGCGGCCGACCTTCCCCCCAAGGTCGGCCGCACCTTTTTTGGTGATGCAATTTTTTCAACCGATGCGCTTTAGATGTTCGGCATATTCGCGTGAACGGCGGACGTAATGATCGGCGCCGCGTCGTATGCCTGCAATGGCGTCGTCGGTCAGTGGACGAATGACACGCGCCGGCGATCCTACGATCAATGAATTGTCCGGAAACGACTTGCCTTCGGTCACCAGGGCACCCGCTCCCACCAGCGAATTGTTACCGATCCGCGCGCCGTTCAGCACGATCGCGCCCATGCCGATCAGGCTGTTGTTGCCGATGGTGCAGCCATGCAGCATCACCTTGTGGCCAATGACGCAATCCTCACCGATGATCATCGGAAAACCGGGATCGGTATGAAGGGTCGCGTTGTCCTGGATCTGCGAGCGATGGCCGAGTTCGATCCATTCGTTGTCGCCACGCAGCACGGCGCCGAACCAGATGCTTGTATCGCTCTTCATGCGGACGCGGCCGACAAGCACGGCGGTCTCGGCCACCCAGTAGCGTCCATCGGCCGGAAATTCGGGCCCTTGCCCGTCAAGCTCGTAGATCGGCATCCTGTGCTGTTCCCCTCAACGCCGTCGGCAAAAATGAATTCCGGTTTTGCGGATGATGACGCGGGAACGCAACCTTGAATGCCGCTCAGGCCAATCCCAACATGGCAACAGCGGCGACAACGAATTTGCCGGACAGCACGCTCCAGAGCCCGGCTGTCACGGTTGCGACCATGGCGGTAACGAAATTATCAAGGCCCGACCGGCGGACGAAGATCGCATTCCGCATGATGATGAACGGCGCTGCAAAAACCAGGAACGGCACATGCGCGACGGCGGCCACCCCTGTGCCGTCACCGAAAATATTGAAGCTTGCCGGACGGGCGGTGAATACTTGGTAGCCGGTCGCAAGCGCACCTGCGACGGAAAATCCCAGCAACAGAACGTAGATCGAATGCAATGCGTCGGCCGACACCGTCGGTACTCCCAGCCTCTTTCAAAAACGCTTTTCCCCGCATGATGTTGCAAACGCTGCGGCCTACGGCCAGCGCTTCGTTAAGAAAGGGTTAATGGTCAAAAATTCAATTCGAACGGTCACTTAAGGAAGCCCGCCTATACTCCGCCGCTGATTCGCGTTTTGTCAGGCAGGCTTTCTCTATGGCGATGAGCCACATTCATCACCGATCTTATGCAATGCCAAAGCTGCGTAAGCGCAGCTTCCTGTGGTTGCCGGTTGCCATCTTCATCGCCGGCGTGGTCGCCGCCGGAATATGGGTGACCTATCTCCTTTGGCCGCGCTGGCCGGCGGATGTAGCGCTCGACGCCCCGACCCTGCCGATCACGGTGAACGGGGTCAATTTCAACATCCCGCCCGCTGCGATCCGCAACAAGGTACAAAGAAAGGCCGGGACTCAGGAACGGATCGACCTGGTCTTCATGTGGCCCTCGCTCATGCCGCCGGACCCGGCTGTGAGGGCCGATCCGGCCGCCTCGGCCATATCCGTCGACCGCGTATTTCTGACCGTGGCGTCTTACGGCAACACGCTTCCGGTGATCGATCGTCTCAAGACAATCTATCCGCGCTATCTGGATGTCAGCATCGCCATGGAACCGGGCGGCCTGACCGTCCGTCCCTTTCGCGATAGCACGCCCTATCAGGGCGAGGACATCCTCTACGACAACAGCAATCGGGAGCGCTTCATCGTCCGCTGCACGCGCGACGATGCGCGAGGCACAGTCGGCATGTGCCTCTACGAGCAGCGCGCGGGCCAAGCCGACATCACCGCGCGCTTTCCGCGCGAATGGTTGTCGGACTGGACCGCTGTCGCCGATGGTCTTGAAAAGCTGATCAAGCGGCTGCGTGCCGCGCAGCGGCCGTAAGTCTTACGGCTCCAGATCCGTTTCCAAAATCGCCATCTGGAAATTATAGGACTTGTCGTCGTCCTCGTCATCGACGAACAGCACACCGATGAACTCATCGCCGATATAGACTTCGGCGGAATCGTCCTTCTTTGGACGCGGTACAACCCGGATCTTCGGATTGTCGAACAGCCGCTTCAAATAGGAATCGAGCTTTTTGATTTCCTGGACGTCCACTATCGCGCTCCCTCTACCCCGCGTCGCGACGCAGGCCATCGAACCGTGAATCAGGCGGCTATCAATTCCCGATATCGAAGAGCATGTCCATACGCCGCGACGGTTCTGCGCAACCTGCGGTGCCGACGACACGGGCGGGGACGCCGGCGACGGTGACATTGTTGGGAACCGGCTTGATGACGACCGAGCCGGAGGCGATGCGCGCGCAATGGCCGACTTCGATATTACCGAGGATCTTGGCCCCTGCCCCGATCAGCACACCATGGCGGATTTTCGGATGACGATCGCCGTCTTCCTTGCCGGTGCCGCCGAGCGTCACGCCATGCAGCATCGACACGTCGTCATCGATCACCGCGGTTTCACCGACCACCAGGCCAGTGGCGTGATCGAGGAAGATGCCGCGGCCGATCTGGGCGTTGGGGTGAATGTCGCACTGGAAAACCGCGGACGAGCGGCTCTGTAGATAATAGGCAAAATCCGTGCGCTGCTTGCGATAGAGCCAATTCGCCAGCCGATGTGTGACGATGGCATGAAAACCCTTGAAGTACAGGACCGGCTCGATGAAACGATTGGTGGCCGGGTCGCGGTCGATCGTCGCGACGATGTCGGCACGGAAGGCATCGCCGATCGAGGGCTCGTCCTGCAATGCGTCGGCGTAGGCCTGCCGGATCACTTCACCGGACATATCCGGATGATCCAGCCGCTCCGAAGCACGATGCACGACGGCGTCTTCCAGACGGTCGTGATGCAGGATCGTGGAATAGATGAAGGTGGCCAGCGCCGGTTCGGCGCGCACGATCTCCTCGGCCTCCTCACGGACCTTCGCCCAGACCGGGTCGACTTTGCTGACTGTACTTGCCGGCTTCGTCAGATGCTGCGCCATGATGGATACGCCTCGGCTGCCCACTGTTGCTTTACGTGGGCTAACACATAGAGGTTGAAATTGATCTCCGCCACCCCGCTTTTCAGGCTGTGGGGGCTATGGTTTCCGCATGGCTATAGAATATTATTCTACGAAAACGCGCTATCTATCTCTGCCGTCTCAGCTTTTGGTAGCAATGGACTGATGCAATCCGCCGAGAAAATCCAGCACGGCGCTGGCAAAATCATCGTTCTGATCCCCTGCCACCATGTGCCGGGCACCGCCGACATCGACATACTTTGCGTGCGGCACGAGTTCGCGAAATTCCTGTACATGCGCTTCCTGCACCAGCTCGGATGAGCCGCCGCGCACTAGCAGCGTCGGGATTTTCAGGTTGCGCGCAGCCCCGAGCAGCATCTGTTCCATGCGTTCGCGGTCGGGATCGAACCCCTTGCGCGAGTCCATGAACCGCGGGTCCCAATGCCAGCGCCATCGGCCATCAGGCGACAATCGCAGGTTCTTCTTCAGACCTTCGTTGCTCTTCGGGCGTGGCCGGTGCGGCAGATATTCGGCCACAGCATCGGCCGCCTCCTCGACCGTCGCGAAGCCTTCCTTGGCATGGGCGCGCATGAAGCCCTGCACCTTGGCGACGCCCTCATAGTCGACGCGCGGGGTGATATCGACCAGCACGATGGACGACAGGAGATTCTTGCCAGTGTCGCGCATGGTCTCGCCTTCGGCGAGCATTGACGAAATGCCGCCAAGCGATGCGCCGATCGCAGCTGGCTTGTGTCCCGCCCGCCTCGCCAGCTCGGCGGCAACGGCTTTCACATCCTGCGCGAAGTCCTCGAAGGTGTAAGCGCCATTATCCACCCACGCCGACTCGCCATGGCCGCGCTGATCGATCGCATAAGCGGTCCAGCCACGCTGCGCGAGTTGCGCAGCCGTTGCACGCCAAGCATGCCGCGTCTGCCCGCCACCATGCAACAGGATAACGGGAACACCTCGATCGCCGAACACATCGCTGACAAGTGTGTTGCCACTCGCGCCGGTGAAAGTCGTCTTGTCCGGTGTCACATGCTTGGTCATGAGGTTGCTGTCACGCTCTCTCGCTCAGGAATTGCAGCACGCCATTCTTGAACACACGGTCGCCGACAGCGCGCATGTGATCGCGTCCCGGAATATCGAGCACTGTCGCATGTGGCATGAGCGCAGCCAGCTTGTCCGCCGGTCCCGCCACTTCGTCGGTGGTGCCAACTGCGACCAATGTCGGCGTCTCGATCGCTGCGACTTCATCCGGCGTCATGGTCTGCCGGGAGCCGCGAATGCAGGCCGCAAGCGCGCGCCGATCTGATTTCGTCTGATCGGCAAAAGCGCGGAATGTGCGGCCCATCGGATCGGTGACATCATCGAGCGATGGTGCTTCGAGCGCATCGGCAATGTCTTCGGGCAGCCCTGCCCCATCGATGAGCTTGTAGCCAAGCCCGCCGAGGATCGCCGAACGCACGCGCTGCGGATGCGCGGCACAAAGGAACGACGTGATCCGCGCGCCCATCGAATAGCCCATGATATCGGCGCGTTCGATATCGAGATGATCAAGCAACGCACGAACGTCCTCGGCCATCTTGTCAGTATGATAATCCGCCGGATTGTAGAGCTTGGACGACTGGCCGTGGCCGCGATTATCGTGCGCAATCACACGAAATCCGGCCCCAGTCAGCGTCGTAACCCAACTCGGAAAAGCCCAGTTGACCTCGCGATTGGACGCAAAGCCGTGGATCAGAACAATGGGGTCGCCCTGGCCTTCGTCGAGGTAAGCGATCTCGACGTCGCCATGTTTGAAAATCGGCATGTGATGAGAGTTCAGCCTGAATAGAGGAATGAGGCCGGACACTAAACCTGCGACGGCGCCATTGCCAAGCGCCGCTGCCGCGCGAGTTCGCGTTTTGCGCGGCGGACCTTCCCCCGTTGCAGGGCTCGCCACGTGACCCGCTCCACCGCGGCCTTGGTGGACGCAATGAATCCGAAGATCGTGAGCGCCGCCCACAAGACCCACAAGGAAAGATCGAACGCGGCGACGGTCAGCGCGATGGCACCGCGTCCGAGCAACTTCAGGATGGCGCGGGTCTTGCCCCCTTCTTTCTCCGCCAGCTTGGCAACACGCGCCATTTCGCGCGGAGAGTCGGAGATGCGCAGGCCGTCCAGCGCTGCCCGCGTACCGGCCTTGCCCTGAACGCTGCCGATATTGCTGCTCAGACGAAACAGATCGTCGGCTTTGTTGAGCTTCACGGCTTCGCGCGCGGCGCGTACGGCAACAGCCGGCTCGGTCAGCGAGGCGCCGGCAAAGGCCTTGCGCATGGCGCTCCAGTCCACCACCGACCGAAGCGATCGCGTCACCGCGCCCGCCATCCGCGAACTGATGCGTCCGGTCTTGCGTGCCGCCTTCACCAGCGAAAGTCCCATGCGGGCCGGTGCACCGGTACCGAGCGAAGCGTAGGTGCCGGCCGTGACGGCGATGCCGACCGCCGATAATCCGAGGATGAGATGATCGGCCTCCTGGCCTGCGGCCAGATGCGAGCCTTCCCGGATCATGTCGCGGATATCACCGAACACGAACAGGTCGCCGACCGCTGTTCCGGCAAGGCTGACGAGATCGTCAGGCTCGCCGACGATCAGGCCACGGGTAAAATTGCCGGCGGTTGAAAGGGCGCTATTCGCCTTCTCGACGGCGGCATCGACTTTGGAGGCCAGCTCCGGCGCAACCGTCACGTTCCGGTCATGCGCGAGATCAACGAAGCTTTTGGCGAGTTCGGCGTCGTTCGCCGCCAGCGCCGCCTCGATTTCCTTTGCGGCGATATCGGCATTGAAGCTGCGGGCGAGCTTGCGATCGGCCAAGGCTGCCGGATCGTCCTGTACGGCCAGGAGCCAACCGGCTTCGATCGCGTGCGGCAGCAGTGCAACGGCGGCAACCCCGCAGGCGGCGGCGGCCAAGGCAAGCAGCTTCACACGCAGCAGCGAGGCGCGTCTTCGCCCGGCGGGTGGTTCTGGGATGGACATGGTGAGATCTCGATCGCGCCGTGTGTCGCTGTTCAACCTGTTGCCGCAACTGGACTTTTCAAGAACCTCAACGCGACCAAGACTGGCGGATTTAGGCAATTCACGCCGGCTGGTTAATTCCGAAAACCGGCATTGATTCACCCAAAACCGCCGCTATGGTGCAGCCGATATAGGCACCATTCCAGACAAATTCGAGGCGCCGCCCATGGCCGACCACATCATCCCGCATTTCCAGAACGATGCCGGTGTTCCGGTGATCGAGGTCGGCGCCAAGGAATTCATGTGCATCGGCGCTCGGCCGCCGTTCGACCACCCGCATGTGTTCTGCGACATGGGCGACGACACCGAGATCATCTGCGAATATTGCTCCACCCTGTTCCGCTACGACCCGAAGCTCGATCCGCACGAAGCGCGGCCACCGGAATGCGCGTGGACGGAGCCCAAGGCCGCCTGATCCGTTATTGGTTTAGGTGGGCTCATCGCGAACCATCCTTATTGCAGGCGCCGGTATTGGTGGATTGACGGCGGCGCTGGCGCTCGTCCGCGTCGGCTACCGGATCATTATCGCTGAACAGGCCGACAGCCTTGGCGATGTCGGCGCCGGCATCCAGCTGTCACCCAACGCAACGCGCATTCTGAATGCGCTTGATGTCGGCCCGCGGCTCAAAACAACAGCGGTCGTCCCGGACGGCGTGTCAGTGCGGCACGCGCGTTCGGGGTCGGAAATCGTCTTCATGACGTTGGGTCACGGCGCACAGTTTCGCTATGGCGCACCCTACTGGATGCTTCATCGTGGCGACCTGCAGGCCGGACTGCTCGAAGCTGTGGCGGAGCAACCCGACATCGCAATCAAACTCGGAACGAGGCTCGACGATTTCGCCGTTCATACGCATGGCGTGACGGCGCAACTCAGCAGCAAGCAGAGCGTTAGCGAAGAGCGTGTCCTCGGCATCGTCGGCGCCGATGGTTTGTGGTCGGCGACACGCGCGCGTTTGGGAGACAAGACCAGGCCCGGTTTCCGCAATCGCACGGCGTGGCGTGCGGTGGTGCCATCGTCGATGGTACCGGACCAATTCCGACGGCCGGTCACTTATCTTTGGCTCGGACAGAATGCTCATCTCGTGCATTATCCGGTCCGCTGCGGCACGCTGATCAACATCGTCGCCATTGTCCGCGACCGCTGGAATGAACCGGGCTGGTCCGCACCCGGCGCACGCGATGAATTATTCCGTCGCTTCACCAAAGACGAATGGGCGCAAGATGCCCGCGATCTGCTCGCCATGCCGGAAGACTGGTTGAAATGGGCCTTATTCGACCGTGACACCGCCGGCTTTCCCGGGCAGGGGCCGGTGACCCTGCTTGGCGATGCCGCACATCCGATGCTGCCGTTCCTTGCGCAAGGCGCGGCCATGGCGATCGAGGATGCTGCTGTTCTCGCCCGATGCCTCGGCTCGCCGGACGGTGATCCTGCGTCGGAGATGCGACGGTACGAAACCACACGCAAGAACCGCGTGCGCCGGGTGCAGCACGCCGCGCGCGCCAACAGCCGCACCTATCATCTGTCCGGTGCGTCGGTCGTCGCGCGCAATCTGGCCATGCGCTGGCTCGGCGGAGAACGGCTTCGCGCCCGCTACGACTGGCTCTATGATTGGCGCCCGGATTGAGCAGCGCAGCGAGGATGCCATGTTCGAGACGACGATCGCCGGAAGTCTGCCGAAACCGTCATGGCTTGCCGAACCGGAAAAGCTGTGGGCTCCATGGCGCCTGCAAGGCGACGAGCTTACAGCCGCCAAGTGGGATGCCACCATCCTTGCGGTGAAGCTGCAGGAAGATTCCGGCATCGATATCGTCTGCGACGGCGAGCAGGCGCGTCAGCATTTCGTACACGGATTTCTGGAGCGCATCGAGGGCATCGACTTCGCCAACAAGGTCGAGATGGGCATCCGCAACGACCGCTACAAAGCGATGGTGCCGCAGGTGGTCGCGCCGCTTCGCCTGAATGGCCGCGTGCATGCGATGGAAGCGAAAGCTGCTCGCGCTCACACGAAGCACAAGCTCAAAATCACCCTGCCCGGGCCAATGACCATCGTCGACACGGTGGCCGATCGATATTACGGCGACAAAGTCAAAATGGCGTTTGCCTTTGCCGATTGCCTGAATGCCGAAGCGCGTGCACTCGAACAGGATGGTGTCGATGTCATCCAGTTCGACGAACCGGCTTTCAACGTGTTCATGCGCGAGGTGACCGAATGGGGCATTGAAGCCCTGCACCGCGCCAGTGCCGGCCTCTCCTGCAAGACCGCCGTGCATATCTGCTACGGCTACGGTATCAAGGCCAATGTGGACTGGAAGAACAGCCTGGGCGACGAGTGGCGGCAATATGAGGAGATTTTCCCCGCCCTTGCGAACAGCCGCATCGATCAGGTGTCGGTGGAGTGCCGCAATTCGCACGTACCGCTCTCGCTCCTGTCACTCCTCAAAGACAAGGATGTTCTGGTCGGCGTGATCGATGTCGCGACCGACGCGATCGAAACGCCCGAAGATGTGGCGGCAACAATCGCGGACGTGATGCAATATGTGCCGAAGGAACGCATCATCGCCTGCACCAATTGCGGCATGGCGCCGATGAAGCGCGAGATCGCCGAAGCGAAGCTGAAGGCTTTGGGCGACGGCGCAGCGCTGGCGAGAACGCGCTTCGGGTAGGATCGAGCGGTCATCGCTCCGCGCGTCCGAACACCTCCATCAGCTCCGCAATCTTCTTGCGCTGATCGGCCCTGTTGCCGGAGGCAATGGCGCCTTCCACGCAATGGGCGACGTGATCGCGCAGCACCTCTTCCTCGACTTTCCGCAAAGCAGCACGCACCGCGGAAATCTGCGTCACGATGTCGATGCAATAACGGTCCTCTTCGACCATGCGCGAGAGACCGCGCACCTGCCCCTCAATGCGCTGCAATCTTTTTGTAACCTGAGCCTTGGCATCTTTCTGCATGAGGTCTATATACCCCCCCAGGGTATATGTTTCAAGACAAGAAGGCGGACAGTATGGCACACGACGCACACGATCATTCCGGCCATGAGGCGGGATGCTGCGGGGGCCATAAGAACCCGGCCACACAGGCTGTGATTGATCCCGTCTGCGGCATGAGCGTCGATCCAGCGACGGCCAAGTACCGTCATACGCATCAGGGGCATGATTATTTCTTTTGCTCTGCCGGCTGCCAGACGAAATTCATCGCCGACCCGCAGAAATATCTCTCCCCACAGCAGCGCAAGGCCGAAGAGGTCCCGGAAGGCACGATCTACACCTGCCCTATGCATCCGCAGATCCGGCAGGTGGGCCCGGGCTCCTGCCCGATCTGCGGCATGGCGCTTGAGCCTGAACTGGTGTCGGCCGACAGCGGTCCCAATCCTGAGCTCGCGGACATGACGCGCCGGTTCTGGATCGGCCTTGTGCTGACCCTGCCGGTTTTCGCGCTGGAAATGGGCGGACATCTGACCGGCCTGCACATGATTCTTGGTCAGGCGAAATCGAACCTGATCCAGTTTGCACTGGCGACTCCGGTCGTGCTCTGGGCGGGCTGGCCATTCTTTGTGCGCGGATGGCAGTCGCTCGTCACGCGCAATCTCAACATGTTTACGCTGATTGCCATGGGAACCGGCGTAGCCTGGGTCTACAGCGTCATTGCGACATTTGCCCCGGAGATTTTTCCCGCGGCCTTCCGGGCTGCCGACGGCTCGGTTGCGGTTTACTTCGAAGCCGCGGCGGTGATCACCGTGTTGGTGCTGCTCGGGCAAGTGCTTGAACTGCGTGCCCGTGAAGCGACGTCCGGCGCGATCAAAGCCCTTCTGGATCTTGCGCCCAAGACAACCCGGCGCATCAATCCTGACGGTAGCGACGAGGAAATCCCGCTCGATGATGTGATCGTTGGCGACAAGTTGCGCGTGCGTCCTGGCGACAAAGTGCCGGTGGATGGCGAGGTGATCGAGGGCCGATCGGCCCTCGACGAGTCGCTGGTGACAGGCGAATCCATGCCGGTGACAAAAGAAGCCGGCGCCAAGGTTATTGCTGGTACGATCAACCAGAGTGGCGCCTTCGTTATGCGTGCCGAGAAAGTCGGTCGCGATACCCTGCTCTCCCAGATCGTACAGATGGTTGCCGCAGCCCAGCGGTCGCGCGCGCCGATCCAGCGGCTGGCGGATCAGGTCTCTGGCTGGTTCGTCCCTGCGGTCATCGCCGTGGCGCTGATTGCATTCGCAGCCTGGGCCTATTTCGGCCCGGAACCGCGCTTCGCTTATGGACTTGTAGCGGCGGTTTCGGTGCTGATTATCGCTTGTCCCTGCGCGCTCGGTCTCGCGACGCCAATGTCGATCATGGTCGGCGTCGGCCGCGGCGCGCAATCGGGCGTCTTGATCCGCAATGCCGAAGCACTGGAGCGCATGGAAAAGGTCGACACGCTGATTGTCGACAAGACCGGTACGTTGACGGAAGGAAAGCCCGCGTTGACGGCGGTCGCGGTCGTAAACGGCTTTACGGAGAACGATGTGCTCCGTCTCGCCGCAAGCGTCGAAGCCGCGAGCGAACACCCGCTGGCGCTCGCCATCGTGACGGCGGCCAAGAACCGCAAACTCGATCTCGCTCCGGTGCAGGACTTCGATTCGCCGACCGGCAAAGGTGCCGTCGGTGTGATCGATGGCAGGCGCATCGCCATCGGTAATACTAATTTCCTTGGCGAGTTGAACGTTGCAACTGATGCATTGTCGACGGATGCCGACCGGCTGCGCGGCGATGGCGCAACGGTTGTTTTCGTCGCGATCGAGGGTACGCTCGCCGGAGCGCTGGCCATCGCCGATCCGGTCAAGACGGAGACGCGCGCCGCGCTCGACGCCTTGCGCGCCGACAAAGTCCGGATCGTCATGTTGACCGGTGACAACCGCACCACTGCGCTCGCCGTCGCGCGCCGTCTCGGCATCAATGAGGTCGAGGCTGACGTACTACCGGATGGCAAGAGTGCCGTCGTCGAAAAGCTGCGCGCTCAGGGCCGCATCGTGGCGATGGCAGGCGATGGCGTAAACGATGCGCCCGCTCTTGCTGCTGCCGATGTCGGCATTGCCATGGGCACCGGCACCGATGTCGCGATTGAAAGCGCCGGCGTGACGCTGCTGAAAGGCGATCTCACCGGCATCGTGCGGGCGCGGCACCTGTCCGAAGCGGTGATGCGCAATATCCGCCAGAACCTGTTCTTCGCTTTCATCTACAACGCAGCCGGCGTGCCGATCGCCGCCGGGCTGCTCTATCCCTTCCTCGGAATCTTGCTGTCGCCCATCGTCGCGGCCGCAGCAATGGCGCTATCGTCCGTCAGCGTCGTCGGGAATGCGCTGCGGCTGCGGGGCGTCAGGTTGTGACGCCCCTCACCGGTCGTTGATCAGAAGACCGCGAGGTATTTCAGCAACGACAGCACACCGATGATGATGACGATGATGCGGACGATCTGCTTGGCCCGCCCATCGATCGGCAACATGTTGACGAGATAGAGAACAAGAATAATGACAAGAAACGTAATTAGAATACCAATCAATGCTGACATGGCGTGTCCCTTTTGAAAACCGCTCAAACCAGACCGATTTCAGGCCCATGATGTCGGAAAGCACGAATCAGCCTTCGAACGACATCGTGATTTCAGTATCAGACATGATCACGTTTACGGCTTTGGATCGACTGAGATCCAAAGCCGCGTGATCTACGGAATCATAATCGCGTTCGGGGGGATTTGTTCCAGGAGCGGCGGATCGACCGTTGGTTCAAACGCTAGCGGACCACTTGATCGCTGACTGATCGGTGCTTCAGCACACATTTTTTTTCGGCGCCGACCCGCTCGATTTCACGCAAGTCGCCTTGCGTGATGTTGTATTCGCTCTTGTATGCAAGGGTGCTGGCGATTTCTCCACCTGGCCCTTGCGCCGCCTTCTGCATCAGATCTTGCAACTGTCGTTCGCGCTTGACCAGGTTGGCCCCCTGCTCGTTGAGGAGAGCGCAATTATAGAGGTTATACTTGCCGGGCCGGCTCAAGCTCAGGCCTTCTGAACCGGCACAAGCGGCTAGGCCCGTGAGAGCAACCAGGCACAGGATTGCTGAGACAAATCGGGAAAAAGTGTTCATCGCGCTTTAATAAAAGGCAATGTTGGCAAAAGCCAGTCCGAGCCCATCCGAAGAAAAGGTCACGCGCAATCCGCCGCAGCGGACTGACGCATGATCTTTCAGGCGCTGACGTTCAGGGCCTGCTCAACCGCCTGGACGACGTCCCCCGGGCGGAAAGGTTTATACAGTGTCGCAACCGCGCCGGCCTCGTTGGCCATGGCTTCAAAGCCCGGCATTTCGGGACAGCGCCCGCCAAACATAAACCCGGACGCCGCAATCATCGTGATCGTCGGATCGACGTCCCGCAGGATGCTCATCACGACTGTGCCATCCATGTCCGGCATGAAGAGATCGACGATTGCCAAATCGATCCCGCCCCCGCGTACGGCATCGATACCCGATTGACCGTCATTGGCCGTTGTCACCTGATATCCCTTGCTGCGAAGCAGGATCGAGGTCGCTTCGCACACGAGCTTGTCGTCATCAATGATCAGAATATTCGGCATGACGCGCTCCCAATGTCATGACGACGATGCAGGCCAGTCGGCCGCAGCTCGTTCTCGACTGAAATGACATGTCGCCAACATATGATCTCAGGCTAAATTACACATGCCGCCAATATGCCAGCTGCACGATCGAGAAGCTAAGTCGAAAAAATTGAATGCTTCTTTAACACAACGGCTGCGCGTAAAAATACATAATCGACGTCGGCTTACGCCGCGATCGCCTTGCGGATCATCTGCGCCAGGTCTGTCTTGCGGTAAGGCTTGGCAAGCAAAAGAACATCAGGATCGAGCCGGCCATGATGCACGATGGCATCCTGCGTGTAGCCGGAGGTGAACAACACTTTAATGGATGGACGCTTTTTTCGAACCTCCTCGACGAGCGCCCGACCATTCATCGATCCTGGCATAACGACGTCGGTGAACAAGAGATCAAATGCAGCCCCTTCGTTAATGACGGCAAGGGCATCGAGGCCATTCTCGGCCGTCATCACCTGATAGCCCATGCTCTTAAGTTGCGTGGTCACTGACACACGCACGATCGGATCGTCCTCGACGACCAGGATCGTTTCATTGCCGCCGACAAGAGGCATTGCTGACATGTCCGCTGCATCGATGAGCGAACAACCCGCCCGCGGCAGATAGATCTTGAAAGTCGTGCCGTAACCCTCTTCGCTATAGAGCTTGATATGTCCACCCGATTGTTTGACGAATCCATACACCATACTGAGGCCAAGGCCGGTCCCCTTTCCCACGTCCTTTGTCGTGAAGAATGGTTCGAAGACCTTGTCACGGATCGCCATCGGAATACCCGGTCCGGTGTCGCTGACAGCGATCATGACATAGGCACCCGAGACAACCTCGCTGTGCTCGTCGGCGTAAGCCTCATCGAGGAAGACGTTCTTGGTTTCGATCGTCAGTTTTCCGCCATCGGGCATGACATCGCGCGCATTCACCGCCAGATTGACGATGGCTGTGACGAGCTGTCCGGGATCGACCATCGCCGACCATGCACGGTCACTAAGCTTCCAATCGATATTGATTTGTTCGCCGAGCGTCTGCCGTAGCAGGTTTGCGGCCTCCTGCGCCACGTGCGTGACATTGGTCAGACGCGGCCGTAGCGGCTGCTTGCGCGCGAAGGCGAGAAGATGCCTGGTCAACTCGGCACCGCGATCGGCCGCTTCGCTGATCAGTTTGGCGATCACTGCGAGTTCCGGCCGGTCGGCTACGCCTTCGGCCAGAAGGTCGATCGTGCCGGTGATGACCGTGAGCATGTTGTTGAAATCGTGCGCCACGCCGCCGGTGAGCTGCCCGATCACATCCATCTTCTCGGATTGACGCAGACGTTGCTCGAGCTTGTTGCGGTCAGTGATGTCGGTCAGAGCGAAGGCAACCGACGTCACCCCGCCCATGTCGTCATACATTGGCGCCGCTTCGAAACTGATATCGACCAGAGAGCCATCCTTGCGCTGACGCCGCACGCGGATATCCCGCAAAGTCTCGCCACCCATCGATCGCGCGATTAGCGTATTGAACTCGGCCTCATGTCCCTCGGGCACCAGTGCGTAAGGCCGGCCCACCACTTCGTCGGCTGTGTAACCGAAGATCTGCTCGGCCGCGCGGCTCCAGACCAGCACCGTACGATCCGGCGCAAGACACAGAATGCCGACGGGAGACGCGTTGATGACGGCGGCGAGCGTTTCTTTCGACTCTCGCTCTCGCCGTTCGAGCGCTTTGCGTGCGGTCATGTCGCGACCGATGGAAAAATACTCCGCGTCCGGGTCGGACCAAACGCCGGTCCAGTTCATGCTGACGAAGTGGCCGTCCTTGTGCCTGAAACGGGATTCGAAATTGCGTCTGGTGCGGCCGCGACGCGCCAGCCTGATCTCGTTGCGCGTTCCCTCCACATCGTCGGGATTGAGAAACTCCAGCGCATTGCGGCCGATCATTTCTTCGGGACGATAGCCGAGAATTCGCAGCGAACTCGGGCTGACGCGCGTGAACACGCCCTTGCGATCCGAAACCAAAATGAGATCGAGACAGGTTTCGAAGATGCGCCGGTTCTGGTCGGCCTCATGCTGAAGTTCAAATTGTCTGGCGGCGTAATGTTTGCGTTCGACCCAGACGCCATAAGCGGCAATGCTGAGAAGAGTGATAGAAATGCCGGCAACCACCCGCGATAGCCAGTCATGATGCAGGTACGCAAGATCCAGAATGCAAAATGTCAGCAGGATCAGAAAAATGGCGACCAGCAGACGGTGGCCACGATTCCTGGACCAGAAAGTCGCCGAAACGCTCTGATTCCCGGGAACAGCCTGCCCCTGCATCGCACGCAATCCTGCACGTATTCAAAACGATACGGACCAATCCAGGAAGGGTGACAGGAGGCGGTTAAAAATGCGTGCCGGACGAGCTTGAACTGCAACACAACTGCAATTGGCTACGCCGCCAAAGCTCCGAAACACTCCAACCGTCTCAAGCCTCAGCTTGTCGGCGGCTTTGGTGTGCGCCTTCGCATGATCGACGGCGGCGCGGGCGGAGGCGCAACTGGCTTCAAGGTCACGATAACCGGGTTAGGCTTGTGATCGTAGGCAGCGCCGCTCGCCCCATCGACCGCCATGCCGACCAGGCCGCCGACAAGGATATTGCCTGCAAAGCCGGCGGCGCCCCCGGAGGCGACTTCTTTGGTGAGTGTGATGACCTGCGGTTCATAACCTTCTTTGCTGAAGGCCACCGAGACATCATCGTTTCGCTTCACTTGAACAACGCATGGCGTCACGCACGTTGTCGGAACCTCGGGCCCGGTCACAGTCGCTTCAGCGCCGGCCGGCGTAGAGGTGATTGTTATTTGTTCTGTCCACCCCCGCGTTGCAGACGCACACCCGGCACAATTCAGGGCCAAAAAGCCCACGATCAAAATAGTACGCACATTGCCCCCACGCTTCTTATCTTCATACCTTCACATAACGGTCCGGGGATGGCAACCAGATACCAATCACAGGCTGCTTCTGTGGATCGTCATTTGAGTTGCAACGAGAACAGGTGGTGCTGCTGAAAGGTCTGCTGATAATTCGAGAATTGCTTGGGTTCGCACTGGCGTTTCGCCGGACCTTTGCACAAGCCGATGAAAAACCTCATCTGCTGTGTGGCCTCGGATCATTTACGCGAGCGCGGTTGAAAGAAGGCTCTGGCGTAACTCACCCGCGAATGAATAAATCTCGCTGCTGGATCGAGTATTTAAAAAGTGGTGCGGGCGGCCGGACTCGAACCGGCACGGGGAAACCCCCGAGGGATTTTCGTACCTGCTACGGCTTTCGCCGCCCTCACCTTGCATGATCACACGCAAGGTTCGGTTTGGGGTCTGGACTATACCTTCGCCATGACGCGCACCGAGTGGCGTTCGTTTTAGGCGCTGCCCGTCTAGTCTCTACACCTTCGCCTCAGCGGTCCGGCTGATGCGCTTGGCTCGGGATTGCCTATGACCGGTTTCCCCGAGTTTGAGCAGTTCTGCACCGCAGGTTTCCCCGCGGGCACTCAAGCATTTAAGTCCCTTGCGTCTACCATTTCGCCACGCCCGCGTGACCGGCCCTTATAACCTCGGCCATGGGGATCGCCAAGCAAGCGCAAAGGCTTACGCACCGCCATGGATCGGGGGCACGAAGGCAAGGCCGGTGTCCCACGGGAAGAAGATCCAGGTATCCTGCGACACCTCGGTGATGAAGGTATCGACCAGCGGCCGCCCCATCGGCTTGGCATAAACCGTCGCAAAATGCGCCTTCGGAATGAGTTCGCGCACGACCCGCGCGGTCTTTCCGGTGTCGACAAGATCGTCGACGATCAGCACGCCCTGCCCGCCGGCATTGCTGCCGCTGGTGATCGCCTCCGATATCCCTTTCAGCACGCGCAACTCGCCCTGCCGGCCGATGCCGGTATAGCTCTCGACGCAGACCGTCTCGATCATCCGCACATTCAGTTCACGCGCCACAATCGCCGCCGGAACAAGGCCGCCGCGGGTCACGCAGACGACCGAATCGAACGGGCCGGCCGCCGCCAGCCGCCAGGCCAGAGCCCGTGCGTCGCGATGAAACTGATCCCAGGAGACCGGAAAATGCTTCTGGGACGGGGCTTCGGCCATCATTTTGTCTTCCTCGGCGGGCGCTTTTTTGCAGGTGGCGCACCATTTCGGGCTGCCGGCATAGTGCCAACCGCCCGGAGGCCACGATCCACAGAAAAATCAGGTGCTTCGTTAGCTCTGCGCGAGCACGAAATCAAAGCGGGCGTCGCGCCCGGCCGCATTTTCGGCGATCCTCATGAGAAGTTCACGGCGGAATATCGGATCGCGGGAATTGCCGGGCTCACCAGGGAAATAGAGCTGCGTCGTCAGGATCGGGCCGTTCGCGGCCTGTACCTTCACATGGTAATGCCGCGTGCGTCCGGGATACCGTGCCGGAATGATGGTGACGAAGCGGTAACGGCCCTGCTCATCCGTGAATTGATGCCCGCGCCCGCGAAATCCTTTGTTGTCGTAATCGCCGTTGGCATCAGCATGCCAGAGATCGACAAGGGCATTCGGAACGGGACGGCACGCGCGCGTCAGTACGAAACCGGTTAGCGTCACCGTCACACCGGACAGACCGGAAGTGCGCAGATCGGACATGCGTGGCGATTTCGGTTTAAAGAACGGCCCCTCCGTCTGTGCGACTGTGGGGGCGCCGCCAGCATCGCATTGTGGTGTCGGCGTCAGTTCCTGCCCTGCAGCCAACCCTGGCAACGCGAAGCCCGCCAGGGCACCGGCACCCATAACCAGAACATCACGCCTCAAGGGAGTACGATCGTTTCCCATGGCATCCTCGATGGAATTGAGCCACCGCCCTTCGGACAACGCGTGCCATTCACGGCGATTTCGCGGCGTCGAGGTTGTCTGGAGTCACAAACCTGTCAGATCGAAACAGATGTGGAGGTGTCGCTACCCGGCTTTGAGCCTGGCCTTGACGGAGGCCAGCATGGCTTCGACCGCGGCCTTGGCTGTTGCAAGCTTGTCGGCATCGCGTGAGCGGATGACAACATTGGTGTTCGGGCCAAGCTTGTCGTCGAAAAACGGATAGCTGCCGATCGACACATCAGGATGCGCCCTGGCGATTTCGCCGAGTTCGGTGCCGATATCACCTTCCTTGGTGTCGGCCCGCACCGATTCCGCCAGCATTTTTTTGCCGGTCTTCAGCTTTGGCCCGACTTCGTCGAGCATGGATTGCATGATGGTGGGGACACCGGCCATGACGATGACATTGCCGATCCAGAAGCCCGGTGCGAGCGATATCTTGTTGGAGACAAGGTCCGCCCCGTCCGGAATACGGGTCATGCGCATGCGGGCTTCGTTCAGCTCGGCACCATGGAAACGCTGCCTGAGCAGTGCAACCGCGCGTGGATCATAGTCGATCGCCACGCCAAAGGCCTTGGCAACGCTGTCGGCGGTGATGTCATCGTGGGTCGGGCCGATCCCGCCGGTGGTGAACACATAGCTGTAGCGATGCCGCAGCGCGTTCAGTGCGTCGACGATCTCCTCTTCCACATCCGGCACCACGCGGACCTCGCGCAGGTCCACACCGATCGCCGTCAGGTATTCGGCGATGTAGCCGATATTCTTGTCCTTGGTCCGGCCGGACAGGATTTCGTCGCCAATGACAAGGATTGCAGCGGTAACGGTCTGATCTGGGCTCATGTCGGTCGTCGCATGTGTCGGTCCTGACTTGGTACCCCGCGCGCCGTTCCGGCTCAAGCCGATGACCGAAAAGCAGCCAGCCGCCCCCACCCTCGCACAAACGCTAGGCATCGGAGTCTTCGGCAGGACGAAAATCCGCTCTTCCCTCCGGACGGAACTGGCGCGAAGCTTGCAGCGTTGACAGGACTGCTGGGAAGGACGCTTGGGGGACATGCCGGTCGCGTTCGATGAGATGAGTGGTGTGGACGGCCAGATCCGGCCGGCTTACCAGCAATTGTCGGCCTGGCTTTCCGAGGTGCGGCCGGACGTCCTCGATTACAGGCGCCGCGAGGCCGAACTCCTCTTCCGGCGCATCGGCATCACTTTTGCGGTCTACGGCGAAGCTGATGCGCAGGAACGCCTGATTCCCTTCGACGTCATCCCCCGTATTCTATCGGGACCCGAATGGCGCACGCTGCAGCGCGGTCTCGAACAGCGCGTCAAGGCGATCAACGCCTACATCAAAGACATCTACGGCAAACGCGAATGCATGCGAGCCGGCGTCGTGCCGGAGGATCTGGTTTTTCAAAACCCGGCATTCCGGCCCGAGATGAACGGGCAAAAAGTGCCGCACGACATTTATGTCCATATCGCCGGAATCGATGTCGTGCGGGTCGATGCCGATACTTTTTATGTGCTGGAGGATAATGCGCGGACACCATCGGGCGTGTCCTACATGCTGGAAAACCGGGAGATCATGCTGCGGCTTTTTCCCGAATTGTTTTCACGCCATCGCGTGGCGCCGGTCGAGAATTACCCCGACGAACTGCTCGCCACCCTGCAATCGGTTGCACCCAATGGCGCTCCCACCGAACCCAACGCGGTGCTGCTGACGCCCGGCGTCTTCAACTCGGCCTATTACGAACACTCGTTCCTTGCCGACAAGATCGGCATCGAACTGGTCGAAGGCCGTGATCTCTTCGTCAAGGGCGAAATGGTCTATATGCGCACGACACAGGGACCAAAGCGCGTCGACGTCATCTATCGCCGCATCGACGACGACTTCCTCGATCCCCTCGCCTTCCGCCCCGATTCCGCACTCGGCGTTCCTGGGCTGATGGCTGCGTATCAGGCCGGCAATGTCACGTTGGCCAATGCGGTCGGCACCGGCGTTGCCGACGATAAAGCCGTCTACAGCTACATGCCCGACATCGTGAAATTCTTCCTCGGCGAAGAACCGATCCTGAAGAATGTGCCGACATGGCGCTGCCGGGAGGAAGAACACCTCACCTATGTGCTCGATAACATCGAGCAGCTTGTGGTGAAGGAAGTTCACGGTTCCGGCGGTTACGGCATGCTGATCGGACCGACCTCCGACAAGGCGACCATCAATGTCTTCCGATCCAAGCTGAAAGCAACGCCGAAGAATTTCATTGCGCAGCCGACGCTGGCTCTGTCCACCTGCCCGACCTATGTCGATGCCGGCGTCGCACCCCGCCATGTCGATCTGCGGCCTTTCGTTCTGACCGGCCGCGATAAAATTCGTATCGTGCCGGGCGGACTGACGCGCGTGGCGATGAAGGCCGGCTCACTGGTGGTGAATTCGAGTCAGGGCGGCGGCACCAAGGACACCTGGGTACTGGACGGCTGATGCTCTCGCGCACCGCAGACAATCTTTACTGGCTCGCGCGCTATGTCGAACGCGCCGAATATTTGGCGCGTATCCTTGAGGCGACGCAACGTCTGACCTCCTTGCCGATCGCCTATATTCGCGAAAGCAACGAATGGGAATCTGCCGTTGCGACTGCTGGCTGTGCGCATGCTTTTTTCGAAATCTATGACGAAGCCAACGAGGAAAACGTCACCGACTTTTTGGCTTTCTCGACCGCCAACCCATCCTCGATCCGCTCCTGTTTCGAAGTCGCGCGCACCAATGCGCGGGCGGTACGCACCGCGCTGACGGTCGAGATGTGGGATGCCATCAACGGCACCTGGCTCGAACTCAAACGCTACGGCAACGGCCCAACCTCGCGCGAGGAATTGTCGCGCTTCTTGCGCTGGGTTCAGGAATCGTCGCTGCGCTTCGATGGCTCGGCCTATCGGACCATGCTGCGCAACGATGCTTACTGGTTCACGCGTCTCGGCGTCTATCTCGAACGGGCCGACAACACCGCGCGCATTCTCGACGTCAAATACCACCTGCTGCTACCGGCGCAGGAGCAGATCGGCGGCCCACTCGACTATTTCCAATGGGCTGCAATCCTGCGTTCGGTCTCTGCCCTGACCTCCTATCACTGGGTCTATCGCGAGAGCCTGAAGCCGTGGCACGTGGCCGACCTTCTGATCCTGAAGGACGAAATGCCGCGCTCACTGGCCAGTTGTTACGAAAATGTCGTCCGTTATCTTGACGACATTGCCGTGGCCTATGGGCGGCAGGGTCCCTCGCAACGACTTGCCCGCGGCATCCGGACACGGCTGCAAAACGCCAAAATGGAAGACATTTTCCAGAATGGTCTGCATGAATTCATTCAGGAATTCATCGCCGACAACAATCGCATCGGCGGAACGATTTCCCAGCAATATCTGGCCTAGCCTGGCGGCCGAGATGGCCGAAGCCCCCGGATCATCAGGCACTTGCCTTTGCGGCGCGATGACGCCAGCATCGGGCCGAACATGCGTATTCGAATCCTGCACGACACAATCTACCGTTATGACCGGCCTGTTTCGGGTGTCATCCAGACGCTCCGCCTGACGCCGCGCAATCACGACGGTCAATACATCACGAGCTGGCGGGTGGATATTTCCGCCGATTGTCCGCTATCCTGTCACATCGATGCTTTCGGCAACAAGACCCACACTTTCACGGCCGATGGCCCGCTGGAAGAGCTTGTCGTCCATGTCGAAGGCGTAGCCGAAGTCGAGGACACCAACGGCGTCGTGAAGGGGACGATTGAACGTTTTCCGCCATCACTGTTTCTGCGCGAAACAAATCTCACCGAGGCCGATGACGCCATCCGCAGATTTGCAGCTGATTTCTCGAACAGCGATGGCCATCTGGCGCTTCTGCACAATATGCTGAACGCCCTTCATCGCGAGATCATCTTTGATCCCGATCCGACTCACACCGCCACCACGGCCGCAGAAGCTTTCGCGCTCAAACGTGGCGTCTGCCAGGATATCAGCCATATTTTCATCGCCGCCGCCCGCAGTCTCGGGATGCCGGCCCGCTACGTCTCAGGCTATTTCCATCGTGCCGATGGTGTCGTCGAACAGGAGGCCGGACACGCATGGGCCGAAATCTTCGTTCCAGACCTCGGCTGGGTTGCGTTCGATCCGACCAACGGTATCAGTGCCACCGATGCGCATCTGCGGGTCGCCGTTGGACTGGACTATCTGAGCGCGGCCCCGGTCCGCGGCACACGTTATGGCGGCAGCGGCGAAAATCTCACCGTCGAGGTCCGGGTCGATCAAGCCATGCGTCAATCACAAAACTAGCCCAGTGACACATAGAACTAGCCCAATGGCCTAGCCTTCGGCCGCTACAACCCTTTTTCAATCCCACCGAATGAGGATAAATGCGTCGCGGCACGGGGCTGTCCCAAACCGCCATACTGGCCGGATGCTTGCTGACATGACTTATTGCTGTGGAATTCTGGTCCGCGAGGGCCTCGTGATGATCGCCGATACCCGGACCAATGCCGGGCTCGACAATGTTTCGACCTTTCGCAAGTTACATGTGTTCAAGCAGCCGGGCGAGCGCATCATGGCGATCGCCTCCTCCGGCAATCTATCGCTCAGTCAGTCTGTCGTTTCCACCATGATCGAGGGAATCGAAAACAAGGACACCGGCGAACGCGAGACCTTGATGAACGCCCCGACGATGTTTCAGGCAGCGCAGCGTATCGGCCGGGTCGTGCGCCAACTTCACGAGCTTGAGGGCAGCGCACTTGAAGCGTCCGAGGTGAAATTCGACGTGTCCTTCCTGTTTGGCGGTCAGATCAAGGGCGAAAGAATGCGCCTGTTCATGGTCTATTCCGCCGGCAATTTCATCGAATGCACCACCGACACGCCCTACCTGCAGATCGGCGAGCATAAATACGGCAAGCCGGTCCTCGACCGCGCCGTCACCTACGGCGTCGACCTGTATGACGCACTGAAGATCGGCCTCATTTCCATGGACTCAACCATGCGCTCCAATCTGGGCGTCGGCATGCCGATCGATATTCTTGTTGCACGGCGTGATGTCTGCGATGCCGAATTGTCCTACCGGATCGAACCGGGCGAACCTTATTTTCACGATTTGCGGGAACGATGGTCAGCCGCGCTCCGCGCTGCGCATAATGCGATCCCGCGCCCGCCTTACGCCGGCGCGAGCTAGGTCATTTACGCTTCATTAACCATAAATGGTGAAACGGGTCCCGCAGACGCTTAGCGGCGTACCTACACATCACTGGCAAGTGAATGGCAAGTTTTGTCCCATAATTTTTGCCCTCCAGATCCGACACTTAGGGGCAAATTTGTGGTGGCCGAAACGAATGCGCGTTTGGCCGAGAAAAGCGCGCAGATCAGTTGGGATCGCGCCCGGCTTAGCGTTGTCGTTCCGATCAGCGTGATCGTTGCGGTTGCGATCGTTTGCATCGTTTTCGCCGTCATGACCTCAGCCAAGCGCGCCGACGAAGTTGCGCTGGAGCACGAAAAGCGGCTGTTCTCACGGGCTATCACCAACTACGGCAACCGGATTCTGCGCGAACTGGAGAGCGTCGCCTCGAACGAAGAAGCCGTGCGCCGCATCCGCGACCACTTCGACCACGACTGGATGCATAATCGCGTCGGCCTCTGGCTTCGCAATTCCTTCGATCATGACTTTGTGTTTGTCGCCGATTCCAGCGACAAGCTCGTCTACGCCCTGCTGGGCCGCAACAGCGTCGAACCGAAATGGTTCAACTCGATCCTGCCAGAACTGGCCCCAACCCTCGACTACATCCGGGGTACACCGACAGACGGACAGTTGAACGGTGCTGTCCGCATTTCGGAGCCACGCGAGGCTGCAGACGACCAGCAAGCCAACCGCGCAACGC
The DNA here is from genome assembly GCF_002119765.1 of Pseudorhodoplanes sinuspersici. Taxonomy (NCBI): domain Bacteria; kingdom Pseudomonadati; phylum Pseudomonadota; class Alphaproteobacteria; order Hyphomicrobiales; genus Pseudorhodoplanes; species Pseudorhodoplanes sinuspersici. Next base: position 4,247,629 of record NZ_CP021112.1, on the reverse strand, counting down.
TGATCCAGCGTTTCCTCGGCCGCCCAGCGGCCGTCGCGGCGGTGCGCATTGCTCCGACCGAACAGATTGCTGGAGCAGAGCGCAATTCAGCTCCAATCGTGATGTCCGTCAAATTTATCGATGACGATATGCTATCCGATATCGCCGGACGATTGCAGTTGGAGAATCTGCATCTGCTCGACAAGGAAGAGCCGGCGGCGGACGAATACGTCTTCGATCTGAAAGACGATTCGGGAACGCCAGTTATGCGGCTGGCCTGGACTCCCAAAAAGCCGGGTGCCGAGATTGTCACCAGCGTCATTCCGTTCATCGCCGTTGCCTTTGCAGGCTTCGGATTATTGGCCGCACTGATTCACGGTTATATGCGCCGCACCGCCGCAACGATCGCGCAGGGGGAGCAGCGGCTGCGCTATCTCGCCTTGCACGATCCGCTCTGTGGCTTGCCAAACCGCAACTATTTCGGTGAACGCCTCGAACAAGTCATCGGCAATGTGCACCAGGGCGGTCCAGCCGCAGCCGTTCTCTATGTCGACCTCGATCACTTCAAGGATGTGAACGACACGCTTGGACATCCGGTTGGTGACGAGCTGATCCGCAATGTCACCGGGCGCCTCTCTGGCATATTGCGGCCAGAAGACCTTGTCAGCCGGTTGGGTGGTGACGAATTTGCTGTCCTTGTCACAGGGGCTGTCGATCCGGCGACGTTGCAGCGTATGGCTGACCGCATCATCGCGGCGATCTGTGCACCGTATTCGATCAACGGCCACAACATCCTGATCGGCGCCAGCATCGGCATCGCCACCATCAACCAGCGCTTCCACGGCGGCACCGCCGACGTCATGCGCTACGCCGACATGGCGCTGTATCGCGCCAAGAATGAAGGCCGGAACCGCGCCTGTATCTATGACGCTGCGATGGACGCAGACCTGTCCGAACGCAAGCAACTCGAGCACGATTTGCGCGAAGCCATCGCCAATGACCAATTGCGTCTCGTCTACCAGCCGATCGTCAATGGCAGCGGCGACACCATCCTCGGCGTCGAAGCATTATCACGCTGGACCCATCCGACGCGTGGCGATATCGAGCCGTCGCAATTCATTCCCATCGCGGAACATTCCGGCCTGATCATCAAGCTTGGCGAATGGGTGTTACGGCGTGCTTGCACCGAAGGCAAGCAATGGCCCGGCCTGTCCATGTCGGTCAACGTCTCGGCGCTGCAATTCAGGCGGCCCGATTTCGTCGACACGGTCGAGCGCATTCTGCGCGAGACCGGCTTCGATGCCTCCTGCCTCGAACTCGAGATCACCGAAAGCACGCTGATCGGCAATGTGGACAATGCCGAGACCGCGATGCATCGCCTCAAGAGCATTGGCCTGCGGCTGGCACTCGACGACTTCGGCACAGGCTATTCGTCGCTTGCCTATTTACGGCGCTTTCCCTTCGACAAGCTGAAAATCGACAAAAGCTTCGTCCGCTCGATCGAGCGTTCGGCAGATGCAGCCGCCATCGTGCACGCCATTGTTGGTCTCGGCCGGGGTCTTGGCATGAGGGTGACAGCCGAAGGTGTCGAGACCGCCGAGCAGCAGCTCTTCCTGCGGGCGGCAGGCGTCCATTCGATGCAGGGCTACCGGTTCGGCAGGCCCGGCTCGCCTAATCTCATCTCCGCCCGCCTTGCAATGCCAGGCAGTCACCGCAGCATCGCCAAGGACGCGGCGGCCTTGGCGGGCTGATAACAGCCGCTACCGGGTATTCGTCAGGGGGCATTGCCGAGCATTGGCTAATCCATAGCGCGCGATCAGCACAAGTGGCGACCGGTTTTGCGTCCGATCGCGCGCTAACTTATTGACATGGCGCATAATCTCGTCGGCTAAGTAATTTCACTTCGCCGGATCATGCGCTAGGATGGCTAATACGGACGAATAATCAGAACACGGGAGATAAGAATGGCGGCGAAGGTTGCGCTGGTGACAGGTGCTGGTTCGGGTATCGGACGCGCGTCCGCACTGGCGCTGATGAAAGACGGCTTTGACATGGTGCTGGCCGGCCGCCGCAAAGAGCCGCTTGAGGAGGTGGCGAAGGAAGGCGCGGCGTTTGGGCGCAAGACACTTGCCGTGCCGACCGACCTTTCCGACCCCGCACAGATCAAGGCGCTATTTGCCAAGGCGATGGAAGCCTTCGGCCGACTTGATCTTCTTTTCAACAATGCCGGCATCGGGGCGCCCGCCATGCCACTGGAAGACCTGCCCTTCGACAAGTGGCAGGCCGTCCTCGCCACCAATCTCACGGGGCCGTTCCTGTGCACGCAGGAAGCGTTCAAGATTATGAAGGCGCAGAACCCGCGTGGCGGCCGCATCATCAACAACGGTTCGATCTCGGCGCATACGCCGCGCCCGTTCACGGTCGCCTATACCGCGACCAAGCATGCCATTACCGGCCTGACCAAATCCACCGCGCTTGACGGCCGCGCCTATGACATCGCCTGTGGCCAGATCGATATCGGCAATGCCGTGTCGCCGCTGACAGAGCGTATGACGCAAGGGATGATGCAACCGGACGGTTCTGTCCGTGCCGAAGATCGGATGGCCGTCGAAGATGTCGGCCGCGCCATCAGCTACATGGCCAGCCTGTCGCTGGAATCGAACGTGCTGTTCATGACAGTGAAGGCCACGAAGATGCCATTCGAAGGTCGCGGCTGAGAATCAGCTCCCGGCAATGGAGCGGCCCCCAGCCGCTCCGTCCGCCATTGCTGACCATTTTCTCTATTTTATCGCCGATCTAAGCTCATCGCGGTCAGGCTTGCGGTACTATTGCCGGTCAAGCTATGCAGGCGCTCCGCTCGGGGCGCGCATAGGGGCATAGCGTGACGCTCGACCTTGCCACGCTGTTCTTCGTCACCGTCTTCATGCTGGGGCTGGGCGGTGTCCTCTTGCTTTTTGCTTGGTTGCAGAATCGCAGCACCACGGCGTTGGCGTGGTGGGGAGCTGCGTTCCTTTTCTTTGCGCCGGCGACAGCTTTGTTCGGGCTTCGGGACAACCTGCCGGAATTCTGGTCAATCGTGGTCTGCAACACGATCTATTCGCTCGCCTATGGGTTGTTGTGGACCGGGGCACGGGTGTTCGAGGGCCGCAGGCCGGTATTTCTCGGAATGACTGCGGGATCCATCGTCTGGCTGCTGGCAAGCCAGTTCAGTTTCTTTATGCAATCATTGCCGCTGCGCATCGTGCTCGCATCGACGATCGTCCTGACTTACTGCCTGCTGTTCGTTTGGGAGCTTTGGCAAGGACGAAAAGAAGGGTTGATGTCACGCTGGCCGGTGATGGCCATGGTCGGATTGCACGGTCTGTTCTTTCTGGTGCGTATTCCTTCCGTCACCTCGCTGCCATTCCCTATCGGAGCGAATTCGCCTGCCTCTCCCGCGGCCCTGATCATGGTCTTCGGTCCGCTATTCTACGCCTTTGCGCTGGTATTCCTGCTGATGGCACTGACCAAGGAGCGCGCCGAACTGTATCAACGTCGCGCCGCCAATATCGATTCGCTGACCGGTGTTGCCAATCGCCGCGGCTTCACCGAACTGGCCCTCCGTGTCATCGCGCGTTCGAACACCGATAAGGCGCCGCTTGCGCTCCTCCTCTTCGACCTCGACAATTTCAAAGGCATCAATGATCGATTCGGCCATCGCGCCGGCGACCGCGTTCTGGTCGTCTTTGCCAAAACGATCCAGCAAACCTTGCGTCCGCTCGACCTCGTCGGGCGGCTCGGCGGTGAGGAATTCGTGGCTCTGCTGCCTGGCGTCACACCGGACATCACGATGGATATCGCCGAACGGATTCGCGACTCGTTCGCTGCCGCCGCCCGCGAGGTTGACGGTCACCGCGTTTCAGCAACCGTCAGTATCGGCACCGCCTCTGCAACACAGGCGGGCTACGACTTCGATACGCTTTATGCCGTGGCCGATGCCGCCCTCTATCGCGCCAAACAGAAAGGTCGCAACCGCATCGAACCCGGCCGACCGTCGCTGACGATGGTGTCACAGGCACTGGAATCGTGACGATGGCCGCCGCGGCCGGCTAGACTATACTCGCCGGATCGGGGACCTCGGGACAATCATGCTGGCATTGCAATCTGCGCTGGGCGTCGTGGCGCTCATCGCCCTCGCGTGGCTTTTCAGTGAAAGCCGGTTTGCCGTTTCGTGGCGCCGCGTCAGTATCAGCCTGTCACTGACGATATTTCTCGCGGTCGCACTCCTGAAAATTCCAGCGTTGCGGGCGGCCTTCGCCGGAGCCAACGCTGCAGTGGATGCGATCGCCGCCGCCACCCGCGCCGGCACGGCGTTTGTCTTTGGCTATATCGGCGGCGGCACGTTGCCTTTCGATCCGAAAATCCCCGGCTCGGATTTTGTTCTGGCCTTCCAGGCACTGCCGCTGGTGCTGATCATGAGCGTGCTGACCACCCTGCTCTTTTATTGGCGGATCCTGCCGCCGATCGTTCGCGGTTTTTCTTTCGTCCTCGAACGCTTGCTCGGTGTCGGCGGAGCGGTCGGTCTGTCGACTGCGGCCAATATCTTCGTCGGCATGGTCGAGGCGCCGCTGTTCATCCGCCCCTATCTCGTGAGGCTGACGCGTGCCGAATTATTCATCGTGATGACGGGTGGCATGGCCGGAATCGCCGGCACCGTGCTCGTGCTCTATGCCACGATCCTGAGCACCGTCATCCCCGATGTGGCGGGGCATCTGCTCATCGCATCGGTGCTGGGCGCACCGGCCGCGATCCTGATCAGCGAATTGATGGTGCCGGAAACGAACGAGGCTGCGACAATGGCCGAATATTCGAACCCGCCGCCGGTCGCAGCCTCGACGATGGACGCGATCGTCAAGGGTACAAGCGAAGGGCTCGCGCTCCTGCTCAATATCGTCGCCATGCTGATCGTGCTGGTGGCGCTCGTGCACCTGGCCAACGCCATTCTCGGACTCGTTCCCGACATCGGCGGCGCCAAAGTGACGCTGCAGCGCATGCTCGGCTACATCATGGCACCGGTCTGCTGGCTGATGGGGCTTCCCTGGAACGAAGCCCTGCGTGGCGGCGAATTGATGGGCATCAAGACCGTGCTCAACGAACTGATTGCTTATGTGGAAATGTCGAAGCTTGGGCCGGACGCTTTCAGCGAACGCTCGCGTCTGATCATGCTCTATGCCTTATGTGGCTTCGCCAATTTCGGCTCGCTCGGTATCATGATTGCCGGCCTGACGACGATGGCGCCGGAACGTCGCGAGGAAATTATCTCGCTCGGTCCGAAGACCATCGTCTCCGGCACGCTTGCGACCTGCGTCATCGGAGCGATCGTGGGAATGCTCAGTTATTGAGATCGCTTGCGCCACAATTCCGTGAGTTGGAATGTTGTGAAGGCAATGAGAAAAAATGCCACCGCAACAAAGCCGATGGCGCGGTAATATCCATGATCGAACAGGATGCTGGCGCTCGCTGAACCCAGCGCCTGTCCGAAATAAAGAAACGATGTATTTAACGCGACCGTTGCACTGGCCAACGCTGGGGCTGCTTCGATCAACCTGGCCTGCTGCATCGAATTGGCTGCAGTGACGCCGAGACCGAGCATCAGCATGCCAGCAGCCATTGCGGCAAGAATGCCTCCGCCAATGGCCCAGATCAGGGAACCGCAGATCATCGACAGCATGAAGATTGCCAATGTGCGCGGCACGCCGAGGCGGCCAACGACACTCGTCGCAATGACGTTACCGATCAAACTCGCCACACCGAGTATCGCAAAGAAAATCCCCGCGGCTGCCGGCCCGGCGTCAGCGAGGCGTTGCAACACCGGCGCCATATAGATCGTGATCGAGAATTGCCCAGACATCTGAAAAAGCGTGATCAGCAATATCAGCAGCAGCGTCTTGCTGCGCGCAATCTCCGTGAAACTCTGCAATGAGAGCGGATACCCCTTCAAACCGCGGGGAAGCACCACGACATTGAGCAAAGCGACCGCGGCCGCCGTCACTCCAATCACCAGGTAGGTCTCGCGCCAGCCAAACTGCGTCGCCAACCACGTGATCAGCGGCAAGCCGACTGCGATTGCTATCGACCAGCCAAGAAAGACAAAAGCCAGCGCGCTTGCCCGGTCCTTTTCAGGAACAATCAGCGCAATCGTACTGGCTGCCTGCGGCGTATAAAGCGCGACGACGACCAGCATCGCAATGCGAAAGAGAAGGATCGCGGCATAACTGTCGGCGAATGCAGACGCCACATGTCCGGCGGCAACGATGGCGAGTGTTCCCGTCAGCAGCAGGCGCCGCCCCATGCGTGTCGTCAGCCATGACAGGACAGGCGATCCGAAACACAGGATGACCGCGCCATACGTAACCAGCAAGCCCGCATCGCGGATGGTCACGCCAAGACCGCTCGACAATTCATGCAGCATACCCGCCGGCGCAAGCACGGAGAGGCCAGTGATAAAATTCCCGCTCATCAGAGCGAAGCGGGACAGCAGATGGCTCATGGGATGGACCGGAGGGACAAGCGAAAGCGCTGCTTAAACCAATGCGAAGGCCTTGGCTATGACAGCCACGGCGGACAGTCATGCGGACCAGACGCTTCCTTCATCGCGCATTTCCAGCCATTTAACAAAAAACGGACCGGGCGATAGCGCCTTGTTTAACGGCAATTCGCTTCCAATCAGCACCGGCAATCACAAGAACATTTGAGGGACAACGCCTATGTCGTTTCGTGCCATGCTGTTCCACGCGATGTCATTTCGCGCCATGTTGTTTCGCACCATATCGTTCCGCGCTATTCTTCTTGCTTTCACATTCGGCTGCGCGGCTCTACCCGTGCAGGCCGCCAATTTTCCCGACCGCCCCATCAAGCTGATCGTGCCTTTCCCTCCTGGGGGCGGAACAGACGTGCTGGCCCGCGTCATCGCCCAGAAGCTGAATGAGAAATGGGGCCAAGCGATTGTCGTCGAAAATCAGCCTGGTGCGTCCGGCGGCATCGGCACCCGCGCCGTGGTCAATGCGACCGCTGATGGATACACGTTGCTGATGGCTTCGACTGGGGCGCTGATGGCAGCGGCCTCCGCGCTGGGCGGCGACGGACCATTCGACGTCAACAAATATCTCGCGCCGATCACCGTGGCTGCCGCCCCGCCCTATCTTCTTGTGGTCGGTCCCGGCGTGCCCGCAAGATCGGCTGCAGACATTATCCGCATCAGCAAGGAAAAGCCCGACAGCCTGACTTACGGCTCGTCCGGCGTCGGTGCCGCGTCGCATCTCTCCGCGGTCCTGTTCGAGAGCGAAGCCGGCATCAAGATGCTGCACGTGCCCTACAAGGGTACGGGACCGGGCGTTACGGATTTGCTCGGCGGACGTATCGACATGATGTTCGCGCCCGCACCCGTTGTGCAACCCTTCATCGCGTCGGGAAAGCTGAAGGCGATCGGATCGACCGACAGCCGACGCTCGCAATTCTATCCCAACATTCCGACCATCTCCGAGAGCGGACTGCCAGGCTACCAGTCTGTCGGCTGGTTCGGCTTGCTCGCACCGGCCAAGACACCGCCGGAGATCGTCAAGCAGATCAACGAAGCGGTCGTCTCTATCATGGACGCAAAGGAGTTCCGCGATCAGCTCGCCATTCTCGGCGCTGAACCCATGCCGCAAACGCCGGACGAGTTTGGCCGCTACATTAATATGGACGTTGCCAAGTGGACCAAACTGGTCAAGGACAACAATATCCAGCTTCCCGGAGCGAAGTGATCCATGCGTCTTGCAACTTTCATCGACCGTTCGCGCAACAGCGGGCCGCGGTTTGGCATCGTTCGTCATGACCGCGTGATTGATGTGCTGGCTGCGGCGAATACGCTACGCCGCCCCGTGCCTGCATCCAGCGTCAAGATGGCGCTGACCACGGGACCACAAACGCTGCCGGTGTTGAATGAACTCGCCGATGCAGCCGACGCCAAAGGCCTCTATGTGCCCCTCGCCAATGTGAAATTCCTGCCGCCGATTCCTGATCCATCGAAATTCTTCTGTGTCGGCAAAAACACGAAAAAGCATCGCGAGGAATTGCTCGCCAACAAGATGCTGACCGAGATTCCGAACGAACCGACCGGCTTCATCAAGCTGGTCGATACGATGTCAGGTGATGACGACGACGTGGTGAAGCCCAACGATATCACCACACTCGATTACGAGCCGGAGCTTTGCTACGTCATCGGCAAACGCGCGCATCGCGTGAAGAAAGCCGAGGCGATGGATTATATCGCGGGATTTACGCTCACAAACGATATCAGCGCCCGCGAGATCCAGAAGCGCGAAGTCGTATCAGGCACCCGCTTCTGGACGGCCAAGAACATGCCAGGCTTTGCGCCGACCGGCCCTTACATCCTGACAATGGACGAAGTCCCCGACACCGACGCTCTTTGGGTGACCTGCGATGTGAATGGTCAGCGCCGTCTGCGCTCGCATACCAGTGATTATCTCTACAAGATCGGCGACGTGCTCGAGCATTTCTCGCGTTATGTCGTGTTCCAGCCTGGCGACCTGATCGCCATGGGGGCACCGAGCGGCGTTGCCGTCGGCCAGCCAAATGCCAGCGAGCTTTATCTTAAGGCCGGCGACGACATGGTGATTTCGTTCGAAGGCATCATGTCTCTGCGGACCAAGATCGTCGCGGAGAAATAAGGTCGCTCGCGGCGCACTTATTTCTGCCCGGGCGGTGGCGCCTTGCAGCGATGATAGACGTGCCCTTCCGGACCTCCAGTTATGACATGAAGCTGATCCGGTGCGACCAGCTTCAGCGTGAGAGAGTCGCGCGTGCGGCCCGCCTCGCCTTCGTCCGAGCGAGAACCTGATGCGCGCCACGAACCATCCGGCCGCTGCACGATGCGTTTGATGTCATAGCCGGACGCGAAAAACAGCACTGTCTTCGCTTCGATCGTCAAGTGGCCATCGCTGTCCGGGTTACCGCAATCCGCCGGCTCATACGCCCACAGTCCGAGGATCGACGGCGGCAATGCTTTGAGACGCTTCGGCGCCGATGCAGCGTCAACTGTCTGTTGTAGCAACAGGGCCGCTACCATCAGGGCAAAACCGGCCAGCCGGGCGCGACTGCGCGCTTGTCCCATTTGGAATGGGCCGGACCTCAGTTCAGCCGGAATATTCCGTCGACCGGCTTGATCTCCGACGGCTTGATCAGACGCGAATGTGCCACCGTGACGGTGTGCAGTGCGCCTTCGATCGACTTTTGCCAGAAACGGAGAAATTGGTTCAGCTCCGGAAAATCGGGACAGAGATCGTAATTTTGCCAGACGTAGGTTTGCAGAAGCCAGGGGTGGTCGGGCCGCCGATAAAGAATTTCCGCCGTCGTCAGTCCGTATCCCTTCACCTGCTTTTTGAAATCTTCTGAGAGCATGTGCGTCCTCAAGTGATTCCCAGCTCGGACATTGTCCAACCGGGCTCTTGAATAAGACAAGCCCAAAATTTGAATTTCGTTCCTAAAATCAAGGCGTTAGCAGCATATACGACAGACTGCTGACAGTTCAAAACGATCCCCAGCGTTAACCCTTCCTAACACTGATAGCAGTCACGCTTGACGAGTGCTAAAAATTTCGGTCAAACCCCTTGCGCGCGGATCGGCTGGCCTTAGATCGCAGCCAACCGGGGCACCAACCCGGTTCTTCCGTCTCAAATTTTGCGTTCGCAATCATCTATGGAGGATACCCATGAAGTTCCGCCCGCTTCACGACCGTGTCGTCGTCAAGCGCACCGAATCCGATGAAAAAACCGCCGGCGGCATCATTATCCCGGATACCGCCAAGGAAAAGCCGCAGCAGGGCGAAGTTGTCGCCGTCGGCCCGGGCGGCCGTGACGAGACCGGCAAGCTCACTCCCCTCGACGTGAAGGCTGGTGACGCCGTTCTGTTCGGCAAGTGGTCCGGCACCGAGGTCAAGATCGACGGCGTCGAATACCTGATCATGAAAGAGAGCGACATCATGGGCGTGCTGGAAGGCGCCGCCGCCAAGAAGAAGGCCGCCTAACAGGCCGCCTCATCAGATCAGCCAAAACCATTTCAAGGACACACAACAATGGCAGCTAAAGACGTAAAATTCTCCGTCGACGCGCGCGACAAGATGTTGCGCGGCGTGGACGTTCTCGCCAATGCCGTGAAGGTCACGCTCGGTCCGAAGGGCCGCAACGTCGTCCTCGACAAGTCGTTCGGCGCTCCCCGCATCACCAAGGACGGTGTGACGGTCGCCAAGGAAATCGAACTTGAAGACAAGTTCGAAAACATGGGCGCGCAGATGGTGCGCGAAGTTGCCTCGAAGTCGTCCGACTTCGCCGGTGACGGCACCACCACCGCCACCGTTCTCGCCCAGGCGATCGTGAAGGAGGGCGCCAAGTCGGTTGCCGCCGGCATGAACCCGATGGATCTGAAGCGCGGCATCGACCTCGCGGTCGAAGCGGTCGTCGAGCACCTGAAGTCGAACTCCAAGAAGGTCACCTCGAACGACGAAATCTCGCAGGTTGGCACCATCTCCGCCAACGGTGACAAGGAAATCGGCGACTTCCTGGCCAAGGCGATGGCCAAGGTCGGCAATGAAGGCGTGATCACGGTCGAAGAAGCCAAGTCGCTCGAGACCGAACTCGACATCGTCGAAGGCATGCAGTTCGATCGCGGCTACATTTCCCCCTACTTCATCACCAACGCCGACAAGATGCGCACCGAATTCGACGATGCGTATATCCTTGTCTACGAGAAGAAGCTGTCGGGCCTGCAGGAGCTCCTGCCGCTGCTCGAAGCCGTGGTCCAGACCTCCAAGCCTCTCGTCATCATCGCCGAAGAAGTTGAAGGCGAAGCGCTTGCGACCCTCGTGGTCAACAAGCTGCGCGGCGGCCTGAAGGTTGCTGCGGTGAAGGCTCCTGGCTTCGGCGATCGCCGCAAGGCCATGCTGCAGGACATCGCGATCCTGACCGGCGGCCAGGCGATCTCGGAAGACCTCGGCATCAAGCTCGAAAACGTGACCCTCAACATGCTGGGCCGCGCCAAGAAGGTGCTGATCGAGAAGGAAAACACCACGATCGTCAACGGCGCCGGCAAGAAAGCCGATATCGACGCGCGCGTGCAACAGATCAAGGCGCAGATCGAGGAGACCACCTCGGACTACGACCGTGAGAAGCTGCAGGAGCGTCTGGCCAAGCTCGCAGGCGGCGTCGCGGTGATCCGCGTCGGCGGTGCGACCGAAGTCGAGGTGAAGGAGCGGAAGGATCGCGTCGACGATGCGATGCACGCTACCCGCGCTGCGGTTGAAGAAGGCATCCTGCCGGGCGGCGGCGTCGCCCTGCTCCGCGCCACCGAAGCCCTGAAGAAGATCCGCACCCACAACGACGACCAGAAGACCGGCGTCGAAATCGTGCGCAAGGCCCTGCAGGCTCCGGCCCGTCAGATCGCCACCAATGCAGGCGAAGACGGCTCGGTGATCGTCGGCAAGGTGCTGGAGAAGGATCAGTATTCTTACGGCTTCGATGCGCAGAATGCCGAGTATGGCAACATGCTCACCAAGGGCATCATCGACCCGACCAAGGTGGTGCGCGCCGCGATCCAGAATGCGGCCTCGGTTGCCGGTCTGCTGATCACCACCGAAGCCATGGTCGCCGAACTGCCGAAGAAGAACGCTCCGGCGATGCCGGCTGGCGGCGGAATGGGCGGCATGGGCGGCATGGATTTCTAAGAAGTCCATACTCTCGAAGAGAAATGCGAAGGGGCCGCGAAAGCGGCCCCTTTTTTGTTGGTGAGTTCTTTGCGATCAACCCGCCGCCGTGCGCCGCTGCAAGAAATCATGCGAGAGGCTGACAGCCTCGTCGAGATTTGTCTCAAGCAGCCAGTGACCACCGTCGAGCAAGTGCAACTCGGCCTTCGGTAGATCGCGCAAATAGGCGCGCGCCGATTCCTCTGGCATGTATCCATCCTGCGGTCCCCAAAGGATCAGGGTCGGCGGCTGATGCTCGCGCAAAAATGCCTGATAACGCGGGAACCATGCGATATTGTCTTTCAAATCATAGATGATACGCGCTGCATTGTTGCGGCGCTGTTCCGTCATGAGTGCCCAGTGCAGCGTCCAAAGATCGGGAGGAATTCGCGCGGCGAGTTCGGGCCGAACATCGTTCACAAACTCGTCCCGAAAGTGATCGAAAGAGACAAATTCTCGCAAGCGAGCGATCCCCTCCCCGCTCTCCAATTTCCACATTTCCTTAAGCCCGGCATATTTCGGACCAAGCACATCCTCATAGATATCACCGTTTTGAACGATTAATGCGGTGATGCGGCCAGGATCTCGCATGGCCAGTCGCAGGCCGATCCAGGAACCGAAGTCATGCAGATAAAGAGCGAATCGGTGGACGCCCAGCGCGCCAGTGAAGTCGTTCAGAAAGGTGGCGAAGCCATCGAAATCGTAGGCGAAGCTCTCCGGTGTGGCACTGTAACCGCTGCCGGGAAAGTCAGGCGCCAGCAGCCGCCAATGATCTCCCAGTTCACGCATATAATTCCTGAATTCGTAGGATGAACATGGATACCCGTGCGGCAGCAGCACAACCGGCGCATCCGCTGGTCCAGCTTCGCGATAGAAAATATCGATACCGTCAATCGTCACACGACGATGTTGTACGCAAACGGGCATCGGAGTTCCTATGACTGGTTCGCATCGATAACCAAATCGCGAAGGAAACGATCCCTTCAAGTCGCCATCGACGAGAAGGATCGGGATGGTGCTATGACAACGACATATTCGAGCTCACAGAAACCGCCTCGTTTTGACCATACGACCATTACAGAACGACAGAAACCTGAGATCGCTGGAAATGACCCTCAAACTCCTGCCGCTGGCCATCGCATTTTCGCTCGTCCTGCCCGTCGCGACCCACGACGCGCTTGCGGCCGGCAAAAAGAAACCGGCGAAGATCACGGTGCGGAAACAGGCCTGGAAGGGCTACGGCTTCCTGCCCGGCTACCCGCGCACCGAGCACGAGCGACGGCGCGAAAGAGACATGACGGACAGGCGCTTCATCGGCTGGGATGGCCAGGTGTATTACGGCTTTGGACAGCCTGGCTTCTATCGCGGCCAGTATAATGGCGGCAGCATCGGCCCGTGCTGGACCTCGACGCCGATCGGCTTCATCTACAATTGCGGCGGATAGTCGGTCCGTCTTCACACGGCGATCACGCGATCCGTTTCAGCCAGCGTTGTGTTGCCGCTTGCTGTTCTTTCGAGACCTCATGTGCGGCTTCGGCAATCAGCATCGCCAATGTGGTCTTGCCAAGCTCGGCGAGAAACACCTTCTCCGCTGCCCACATGGCACGCGCGATGCCGCACGGCCTGGTGTAGCAACGCTGTGGCTGACCGGTGGGCCCGCGCCGGCGGATTTCCTGACACCTGAAGCACGGCGCTGTTCCTTCAATCGCGACAACGATGTCGCGTAGCGTGATCGCGTCGGCCGCACGCGCCAGGCGGTAACCGCCGGAACGACCGGGCGATGCGCTGAGAATTCCTGCCTTCGACAAAGCTTGAAGATGCTTGGCGAGATAGGCCCTCGGCACTTCGAAGAATGCCGCCAGATCTCCCGGGCCAAGCGTCCTTCCCTCGGGTAACGCTGCCAGCATGGTGCAGCAATGCACAGCCCATTCCACACCTTCGGACAGCCGCATCTTGACCGCTCGCTCTATTGCAGATAAAAAATATCCGTAATTAAATTTACCAGCTTTTGCAATGGAGTTCGAGCCATGGCGCAGCGTTTCGACGTGAGCAAGGTCTCTCCCGATGGCTACAAGGCCTTCGGACCGCTCTATCAATACATCGCCTCATCGGGCCTTGAGAAAACGCTGATCGATCTCGTGTTCCTGCGTGTCTCGCAGATCAATGGCTGCGCCTATTGCGTCGACCTGCACTGGCGTGACCTACTGAAAGAAGGCGAGGACCCGCGTAAGATCAACAGCCTTGTGACGTGGCATGAATCGCCCTTTTTCAGTGAACGCGAGCGCGCCGCCCTTGCCTGGACGGAAAGCCTCACCAACGTGTCGGCCACGCATGTGCCGGACGCGGATTATGACGTCGTCAAAGCTCGGTTCAGCGAAAAGGAAATTGGCGACCTGACCCTCGTCATTTCGCTGATGAATGCCATGAACCGCGTCGGCATCAGTTCAAGGCTCGCGCCACCCTTGCATGTAGCGTGACGGGGCTCGCAAGCGCCGTCGTTGTCTGAGCTATGAACTACTGCCGCGATACTGCGTCGGTGAACATCCGAAACGGGCGCGGAAGCGGCGGTTGAAATAAGACACTTCGTTGAAGCCGCAAGCGAATGCAATGTCACTGACTCTCATCGCGTCATAGCGCGCATCCGATAGCATCGTCCTCGCCTTCTGCAGCCGCAATTCGAGCACGCGCTCACTGAAACTTTCGCCGGTATCGGACAGAAGATCGTTCACATAGCGCCGTGACAAACCGAGGCTATTTGCAACCCGGTCGGTCGAGAAAGCCGGATCCATAAACCGTGTCTGGATCGCCGCGACGATCTCCCGCAAGCGCGCCGCGCGCAGACCGCGGGCGGATGCCATTTCCGCAGCTTCTCCACGTGCGCCAAGCGCGAGCACAACAAGATCGACGAGCATGTCGTTCGCACGCGTGATCAGCGCCGGATTCCCATCCACCTCCGGTGATTGCAGTAAAAAATCGACGTAGCGCCCTAAATGCCGCACCAGCGGATTGAACGGATCGAGCAGCGTCGCCAGTTGAGCATCTGCGCCGGGCGCGCGTTCCAGAACTCGAGATCGCGGCACGAACGCCATGTTCCACGACACCTTGCCGCTTGTCATGCTCTTTGCCGGCAACGCGTTGGTGGTCACCAGCACACAGCCGGGAGTCAAAATCGGCTGCTGATCCCGCTGTTCGAACGATTGCGGAAATTGGCCGCGGCTGAAGCAGATGGTGAAGTCTTCGCGCTCATTCGATGACAGGTGATGCCGCCGTCGCGCCCACAAGTCCGTTGTCGTCTCAAACCGGCTGACACTGGTCTCGCCAAGCGGCACTGCCTCCACCGACGAGTAAAATAGCCGGTCATCGCTATGCGCCATCTCGGCGGCGCCCACGAGCCCCGTCCACATGTCGTACCACAAGGAAAAACGAGCCTGATTGTCGAGATGGTCGGGAAGCTGGTCCGAGGAAAAAACGATCTTCTTCACATGCGTCCGTGGAATCAGTGGAGAAATTGGCAGCCGGCCCAATCTCATAGCATGCTTGTGAAATTCGCACAGTGTCAGTTGCTATCGATTGTCGCGGGCGGCCCGCCAAGAATGCCCGTCAGAGCAATTGCAATGCCTTACAGGTCAATCTTCAGAAGGTTGGCCTGAGTGCATCGTTGCATCGCGACCACAGCGGCGGGATTTCCTTGGTTGCTGCCATAGCGTCCCACTGTGGCGCCCCCGAGTGCAAGACGCCGCAATGCGAGTCCCGGCAAGTCCTACGTGAGATCAGGCCCAAGACTGGTTACGCGAGGGGATTAAAGTGAGCATTGGACGTTCTGTTGCTGCCGGCATCATAGCCTTGCAGATCGCTTCAGCGTCGGTGATGGCCGCCGATATTGCCCGGCCGGTCTACAAGGCCACGCCGGTCGCTGCCTCCCACAACTGGACAGGTCTCTATGTAGGTCTCAATGCAGGCTGGGGACGAGCAGACGTGGATGGGCGGAACAGCCTGCCCTGCTCCACGGCATGCACCGTCTTCTTGCCCCCTAATGCCGCGAGCATCAACGCAACTGGTGGTTATGGCAGTTCGGATGAGGCGTTCATCGGAGGCGGCCAGATCGGCTATAATTGGCAAAACGGAATCTGGGTCGCCGGCATCGAGGGCGACTTCGGTGCGTTGAAGACGAAGTCGACCCACACCCTCCTCCTTCCCTTCGTGACTGCACCTTTCAACGGAAACCGTTTCGATAACTCCGTCGAAACAGACTGGTTGGCGACGGTCCGCGGACGCTTGGGAGTAACGACATTTTCGGGTGGAAAAGCGCTGCTATATGCGACCGGCGGCGCCGCATTCACACAAGTAAAGGCCTCCAACACGGTGAATGCACTGGTTCCGTTCCCGACAGGCATCGACTGTGCAATCTTTTACTGCGGAGGATCTTCCCTCGATAGCATCAGGGTTGGCTGGACCATTGGCGGCGGCATTGAATGGGCTTTGGTTAGCAATTGGTCAGTCAAGGCAGAATACCTGTTCGCCGATTTTGGCACGGTCAGCACAACAACGTTGTACAGCCGCACCGCAAGCCCGACACAAATCATCAACCATGATGCGAACCTTTCAATGCACATCGTTCGCGCTGGTCTCAATTACAGGTTCTAACCACGGGCGGAAACGGACGTATCCCATGTACCGTTTCAGCGCGATCAGAATTCGCTGACCCAAGACTTTGCTTATTGGCCGAGGCCCCGGGGACCAAACCCGGGCCTTCATTATTTATTATTCCCGGCCTCGAAGCACCCACGCCTCCTTAGTCCACATTCTGTCCCGGTCGATACCATTTCATTGAGGGCCCCCGCTTGACTTGGCGCCGACGGCGTACAAGCTCTGACTCATGCCGGACTATCTGAAACTTCTGTCTCCGGAGCGGATCCCGACCGAGGCCCTCACCGATGCAAAGGCTGCGGTGGCGCGTCTGGAAGAGATCTATTCGCGCAACACGGCATTTCTCCGCGAGCATTTCGAAGCCTTTGTCGCAGGCCGGCCGCTCGCCGCGCGCGTGCGCGCGACCTATCCGTTCGTGCGTATCACCACCGACACTTACGCGCGCGTCGATTCCCGTCTCTCTTATGGCTTCGTCTCCGGTCCCGGAACACATGAGACCACCGTCACCCGGCCCGACCTGTTCCGCGATTATTTCACCGAACAGATCGAGCTCCTGCTCAACAACCATCGCGTGCCGGTGGAGATTGGCGAATCGAGCGAACCGATCCCCGTCCACTTCGCCTATTCGTCGGATATCGGCATCGCCGCCAGTCAGGTCTCCGGCGGTCCTCAGACCGCCGCGCCACCCTTGCGCGACCTGTTCGACACCCCCGATCTCGCGACTATGGACGATGCAATCGCCGACGGCACATTGCAATTGCCGCCCGGTGCGCCAGCCCCGCTCGCCATGTTTCGCGCCGCCCGCGTCGATTATTCGCTGCACCGGCTATTCCATTACACCGGCACCGATCCCGAGCATTTCCAGAATTTCGTGATCTTCACCAACTATCAGTTTTACGTCGACGCGTTCGTGCGCCTCTGCCGCGAGCGCATGGCGGCGGGTGATCCGGACTATGACGCCTTTGTCGAACCGGGCCATGTGATCACGCACAATGCAAGGCTCGGCATGGCTGCTGCCACCGCAGCGCCGCTGCAGCGCATGCCACAGATGCCGGCCTACCATCTGGCCGCTCCGCGCAGCCGCGGGATCACCATGATCAATATCGGAACCGGACCGTCGAATGCGCGCAACATCACCGACCACGTGGCGGTGCTGCGTCCGCATGCCTGGCTGATGCTCGGCCATTGCGCCGGTTTGCGCAATACCCAGAAGCTCGGCGACTACGTGCTGGCGCATGGTTACGTGCGCGAGGATCATGTGCTGGATGAGGAGCTGCCGCTGTGGGTGCCGATTCCCGCGCTGGCCGAAATACAGATTGCGCTCGAACAGGCCGTCGGCGAAGTCGCCGGTCTTGCCGGCTACGAGCGAAAGCGCGTGATGCGAACCGGCACCGTCGCAAGCGTTGACAATCGCAACTGGGAGCTCGGCAATCATGCCGCCGTGATCCGGCGGCTGTCGCTCTCGCGTGCAGTCGGGCTCGACATGGAATCGGCGGCCATCGCGGCCAACGGGTTTCGCTTCCGCGTCCCCTACGGCACCCTGCTCTGCGTCTCCGACAAGCCGCTGCACGGCGAGATCAAGCTCGCCGGCATGGCCGCCGAATTCTATCGGCAGCGCGTCAGCCAGCACCTCACCATTGGTCTTCGCGCAATCGAGAAACTGAAAAGCCAGGAATGGGAGCGGCTGCATTCCCGCAAGCTGCGCAGCTTCGCGGAAGTCGCATTTCAATAGAGCGTTTTCGAGCGAAGTGGGCACCGGTTCGGGTGAGGAAAACGCGTCAAAACAAAAAGTTAGAGCCCCGGCTTTGATTCCATCAAAGCCGGAAAGGCTCTAGAATGCTGTCATTGCCTTGAGCGCCGATGCCGCCGCAGAGTATCCGACGGCGTCTCGCCATAGCGCTTGGCATAAAGCGCGGCGGCACGGCCAAGATGCGTCAAGCCCGCCGCGATCGCCAACGCACCGACACCCGCACCAGCGGGCGGCGCTTCCAACAGCCGCCGCCAGTAAGCAAGACGCGCATCGCGAATGGCGTCCGTCAGGGTCATGTTGCGGAACCGGCGAAAGCCATCCTGCAGCGACCGCAGGCTGACACCGGCAATCTCTGCCAGTTCACTCACACTGACCTCACGATCGGGATGCGCGTTGAGAAAATCCTCGACCCGCTTCACATGCCCCGGCGCCGGCATCGCCGCGCCATGCGCCAGCAATGTGCTGCGATCATGCACAAGCCCGGTGAGCAGCAAGCCAACCAGACCATTGCGCAATTCGCGCTGGACCAGCCGGCCGCTCCCGGCCGGAAGAACGACGGATTGTGTCGCGGCCTCCTGCATGAGCATCACATGCGCCCGGATCGCCTGACCGACAGCATCCATCAGCGGCACCTGCGTCTCGAACTCGACCGCATCGATACGCCGGTCGAGCAATGCCGCCAGATGCCCCTCCACCACCTTGCGTTCAATCAGCACGATCAGCTTGCGGCATCCGGCATGCCACGTCATCACCGTCGGCAAGGTCGGTGAGAGCAGCGTCGCGACCCTTGGTGTGGACGCAACGCGCGCGGCGCCGCAGCGCACATCGGACGATCCGGAGAGCGGCACCTGCAACAGGAAAAAGCCGTCGAGTTTGCCGGGATCGATTTCGACTTCGGCGCCATACTGGACATAATTGACCGAATAACCGTCGAAGCGCGCCGAATTGTGCATCGCATGAAAGCCTGGTGCGCCGCTCTTCAGTGGCGTCAAGCGATGCGGACAGAAAATGCGGGCGACGCCATCCTCGGCCTCGCCGGGATCGAATGTATTAACCGCATTGAAATAGGCCAGCGGCGGCGTAGCAACATGACCCGTCTGGATCATCCTGCCCTCCCAAACAGGACTTCGGGCGATCATTCTGTGACGCCCCTTCGTCAAAGACCAGCATCAAATTTTGGCGTTTGGTGCTTTTCGGAACCGAAATCCGCATCCGGCGGACAAACCCTGCGCACAATGGATAGACGAGCCGGCGGCGACGGCGTCAAATTCAGCCTGCAATGAAGGTTCTTCACTTTTGCGGGGTTTGGATCATGCGCCATATCACCATTGTCGGTGGCGGTCAGGCGGGCCTCGTTCTCGCCATTGGACTTTTGCAATCGGGATATTCCGTAAGGGTTGCGCAAAACCGCTCGGGAACGGACATTGCCAACGGCAAGGTCATGTCGACCCAATGCGTGTTCGGCACTGCACGCGCCGAAGAGCGGCGGCTGGGCCTCGATTTCTGGAACGAAACCGCCCCCGCGATCACCGGCATGCGCATTGCCGTTGCGGCGCCGGATGGCTCCGGTAACAAGGCCTTCGGTTTCGTCGGCAATCTCGCTGCACCCGCGCAGTCAGTCGATCAGCGGGTGAAGTTTCCGCGTTTCATGGACGCGTTCGTCGCACAAGGGGGCACGCTGGAGATCGTCGATGCCGGCATTCCCGAACTCGAGCGCTATGCCACAGACAGCGATCTCGTCATCGTCGCCGCCGGCAAGGGGCCAGTCTCGCAACTCTTTCCCCGCGACGATGCACGCTCGCCTTACGACAAGCCAATGCGCGCCTTGTCGGTCGTTTATACCAACGGCACCACGCCTTATGAAAAGACATGTGTCACGGCGACGCTGATCCCAGGGGCCGGCGAAATGTTCATGATTCCATGCCTCACGTCTTCGGGACCCTGCGAGATCCTGTTCATCGAAGCCGTACCAGGTGGCCCGCTCGATGCATTCGGCGCGGCGATGGATATCGAAACGCAACTGGCCAAGACCAAATCGCTGATCAAGCAATTCGTGTCGTGGGAATATGAGCGCATCGCTGACGCCACACTCACTGATGCGAATGGTTATCTCGCTGGCCGCGTCGTGCCAACCGTTCGCAAAGGTGTCGGCACCCTACCATCCGGCAAACACGTTCTGGGACTTGCCGACGCTGTGATCCTCAACGACCCGATCGTCGGGCAAGGCTCCAACAATGCGATCAAAGCTGCGGCGGTCACGCTCGATGCGATTGTGCAGCATGGCAGCGCCCCCTACGATGCGGCCTGGATGAATGCGACCTTCGAATTAGCATTCCAGCGCGTCGAAGCCTCGACGATGTGGAGCAACATGATCCTGATGCCGCCGCCGCCGCATGTCGTCGAATTGCTCGCCCGCGCCTCCGGCAAACAGGATCTGGCCGACAAGGTTGCGCAGGGTTTCGACGAACCGGGCACCATCGTGCCGCTCTTTGCCGATCCGGCTCTTGCCGCTGCGGCGTGATTTCACTTCAACAGCCAAGGAATTTCCGCGATGACAGATATCAAGCTGACGCCGGGCATTACACCAGCCGGCCAGAGCCAGACGCCGACGGTGTGGAATATTCTCGGTCACACCTATTACGAGAAATCGAATTGCGCGTCGTCGTTCTCATTCGAGACCTTCGATCCGCCCGGCACGTTCGTGCCGCCGCATATTCATCCGACGCAGGATGAATTCATCTACATGCTGGAAGGCACGTTCGATCTCTATCTCGACGGCAAATGGGTGAAGGCGAGTGCCGGCGACCTCGTGAAGATGCCGATGGGCCTGGCGCACGGCTATTACAACAGGACCGATCAACCGACCCGCGCCCTCTTCTGGGTCTCGCCGTCACGCAGTCTCAAGGAATTGTTCGACCAGTTGCATAACCTCACAGACCCTGAGGAAGTCGTCCGCCGCTCGGCCGCGCATGAAGTGGACTTCCTGCCGCCCGGCAGCGTGCCGGGCGCATGAGGCATAACAAAAGGCCCGGCTCAATGCCGGGCCTTTTGCATTTTGTTCTTCGCGTGCAATCAGCGCAGCGACAGGTTCGCGACGCCGGCCGCAACGTTCACGCCGCGCTGGGCCGAGACCGAGACCGGCTGCAGCGAGATCGAGCGATCCGATCCACCGACCAGCACATTGGCGCCGGCGCCGACACCGAACGCGGCCTGACCGCTGGCACCGACATAATCACCGACCAGCGAGCGCGGCGGCCTCCTGGCGGAATCCGCCAGCACTGCCCAATACAGCCGGCCGCCCTCCTTCACGCCAAGATCGACGCCGAGCCGGGAAATCATGGCGTTATAGCGCTCGGGCCGGCCACGCGTCGGGCGGAAGACGCAGGCGGCCGGCTGCTGGGACCCGATCACCATGCCGACACTCGGCGCGAGATTACAGGTCAGGCCACCGACACGGGTGCGGGACTGGGCATCCGCCGATGACATGAACGCAGCGAGGGTTGCAGCCGCGGTGGCTGCCAGCAGGAATGAACGCATGGGGAATCCTTTCAGCGTCGAGATTGAGGCGACTGACTTTGCACGGTATGCCGGACATCCGGCCGTTGGCATGACCCAAATCAAACAAAGCCCCCCGGGAATACCATCGTCGCCCGATCGAAAACCGGGTTTCTACATAAGTCGGTTCTTGCGATATGGTTGCAGCAGCGTTGAGGAGAATGGCGTGGCGGGCAAACAGGGCCGTATTTATACCGGCATCGGCGGCTGGACCTACGAGCCGTGGCGCGGCGTATTTTATCCAACGGGGTTGCCACATGCGCAGGAGCTGACCTATGCCGCCCAGCACCTCACCTCGATCGAGGTCAACGGCACCTTCTATCGCACGCAAAGCCCCGCGACCTATCGCAAATGGGCATCCGAAGTGCCGGACGGCTTCGTGTTTTCACTCAAGGGTCCGCGTTTTGCGGTGAACCGGCGGGTGCTGGCAGAGGCCGGCGACTCGATCAAGAAATTCCTGCATTCCGGCGTCACCGAGCTCGGCGACCGGCTCGGTCCCCTGCTGTGGCAATTTGCACCAACCAAGAAATATGACGAGGCCGATTTCGGGAAGTTTCTCGAATTGCTGCCGGCCGAATTCGACGGCCGCGCTCTGCGTCATGTCGTCGAGGTGCGGCATGACAGCTTCTGCACACCGGAATTCACCAGGCTTTTGCGCCAGTTTCAAATTCCCGTCGTCTTTTCCGAACACGAGACCTATCCGGCGATCGCCGATGTCACAGCCGACTTCGTCTATGCCCGACTGCAAAAAGGCGAGGAAAGACTGAAGACCGGATACTCACCCAAGGCCCTGGATGCCTGGACCGCGCGGGTTATGACCTGGGCGCGCGGCGGCATGCCCGACGACCTGCCACTTGTCGATCCCGCCACCAAGCCGAAAAAACAAAGCCGCGACGTGTTCGTGTATTTCATTCACGAGGCCAAGGTGCGCGCGCCGGCTGCGGCCATGGCGCTGATCGAGCGGCTGAAGTAATCACGAATTTCAGCGGTTGCTTGCTGGACGCTTACACGAAGCATTGCTGCGACGCAGACGCGCGACCCGGAGAGACTTGATGGATATCCCGCTCCTAGCACAGATTGCAGCCAGCGTCGGCATTGCCCTGACCGTGGTGCAATATTGGATGAAGACGATGATCCCGCTGCGCATCGTCGGCATCGGCACCAATGTCCTGTTCCTGTTTTATGCGGGCGTATCCGGCATCTGGCCGACCTTTGTCCTGAACTGTATCGTGCTGCCACTCAACCTCTATCGCGTGCATGAGATGCGCCAGTTGATCCGCCGCACGCAGCGCGCCGCGCGCGCCGATCTCGACATGACCTGGCTGCAGCCGTTCATGAGCCGGCGCAAGACCAAGGTGGGACAGGTGATCTTCCGCAAGGGTGATATCGCCGAGGCGATGTATCTCGTCGTGTCCGGCCGTTTCATCCTGGAGGAAATCAACGTCAACCTCGAGCCGGGCGCCGTGGTCGGCGAACTCGGCCTGCTCTCGCCTGAAGGCTTGCGGACAGCGACATTGATCTCGCAGGAAAACGGCGAATTGCTCTCGCTCTCCTACGAGAAATTCGAAGAGCTTTATTACCAGAACCCGGAATTCGGCCTTGGCTTCCTCAAGCTCACCAGCAAACGGCTGTTCGAGAATATCGCGCGGCTGGAGGCGGAACTTGCGACACGCCCCCCGCGCGTCATGCCGCCATCATTGACGAAGCACTAGAAAGCGACCCAAAGGATCGCAGCTTCAGCCTTCACTGATCAAGTTGCTATTTCTCGTGCTCAACCGGCCCTCAGAGTCCGACGTTTACACAGCGGCGAGTTTTGGCGGCATCGCGCGCTTGGTGAATGCAGGCTGTACCGACCGCCCGACAAGATAAGCATCGACTCCAGTCTCCAGCGCCTTGCGATAGACGGAAAGCGCGCGGTCGATGGCCTCGATCGTTTGATCGATATCGTCGTCCGAATGCGAATAGCTGACAACAAATGACGGAGCCAGGATGCCGCGACGAATCGTTTCCTGAAGAAACAACGTGCGGAACGTCTGCGAGGGAATACCGTCGCGATCGCAGCAACGGTAGACGAGATTGGCCGGCCGGCCGACAAGTTGGAAATGCTTCTGCAAACCGTGATGGGCAGCAACAGCCTCAACCCCTACTCTCAAACGCAGTCCTTGCCGCTCGAGCGTCTCGATCACCGGCTCCTCACGGTAAAACTTCATGACCGCAAGAGCGGCCGCCAGAGCATGCGTCTCCGCGCCATGTGTCGTCGAGAGCAGGAAGACACGGTCGCGATCGTGATCGAGCCCGCCAAGCTGCATGATGTCGCGCTTGCCGACCAGCGCTGAAATAGCAAAGCCATTGCCGAGCGCTTTACCGAAGGTCGACAGGTCCGCTTCGATGCCGTGGTGACGCTGGGCTGAACGTTGGGGCCAGCGAAACCCGGTAATCATTTCGTCGATGATCAGAAGTGCACCATGGCGATGGCAGAGATCCCGCAGCCCGATCAGAAAGCCGCGTGCGGGTTCAACATCCTTCTCTGCCTCCATGATCACAGCAGCAATGCGTCCGGGATGGGCAGAGAACAGCGCTTCCACGCCGGCCAGATCGTTATAGCGAAACGTCAGCGTCAGGCGCTTCACGTCCTGCGGGATGCCGGCATTCATGGGCGTCGTTCCGATCGCCCAATCGTCGTAGGAGTAAAACGGATGGTCTGCACAGAGCGCGACGGCGTCCCTGCCGGTATAAGCGCGCGCGAGACGAATAGCGGCGGTGGTCGCCGTAGAGCCGTCCTTCGTAAACTTGACCATCTCCGCGCCGGGCACGACTTCAAGAAGATTTTCCGCGCACTCTGCTTCCAGCGGCGAGGGCCGGGTGAAGTTGATGCCCCGCTGTATCTGTTTGACGGCAGCCGCAACGACTGGCGGAAAGGCATGGCCAAGCGCAACGGCACGCAATCCCATGCCATACTCGATAAACGCATTGCCATCGACATCCCAGACGTGACAACCAGTGCCGCTGGCAATGAAACCGGGAGCCAATACCGGATATTGGTCGTCGCCCTTTGCGTAAGTATGGGCCCCGCCAGGGATCAGCCGATGGGCCAGCGGGCGCAGTTCGTCAGAAGCTGCAAAATGATCCGATGTGGGAGAAACGAGATTGCGATCGAATTCGGGCGACAACATTTTGAATGCTCCCATTCTCAAATTTTTATGCCGTACTTACGCTCCGCGGCGGTTGAAACTTTTCCGCAATACAAGCCGCGTTCGGTAACATCATCCGTCCTGAGATTCCGCAAAATTTGACGGATATCAAATTCAGCATGTCAATTTCTGATCGCAGAACCGCCGGTTGCTAATGCGAACAGAGCGGTCTCACGAGATTGATGAAGACGATTGGATTTGATCAAGACAATTGGTAGCCGCCTTTTCCAAACAGACGCATGTCTGCGTGCGGCGATTTCACGCTGGTGCTGCTTTTTTCCGGAACGTCAATCAGTGTGGCGTCGGTTTCCAACTGTCGACGCTTCGCAGTAAAATTATCGGCACCTCGTCAAAACCGGGTTGCGCGCCCTGCTCTATCCCGCGCACGACCACCTGAGTGATCGTATCGCGAATTTCATCTTTCGAGAGAATGCCCTTGTCCACGAGCAAACGGACCAGCTCGGTTAAAACCTCCGTATAGCCGCTAATGATGGCCGCCGTTCTCTGATCCACGGTAAAGCTAACTCTGTTTTTTGGCTCTTGCGTCCAACGCCAATTGAGCCCATCAGCGGCGATCGGGCCCGCAGCAGCCACATCGCCGCGCCGAAGAAAAATTTAATAGAAAATTATCGTGCAGAGTTGAGCGTTATCAAATACTCGTCCAGGCAATTTGCCTTCGCAGACGATCAGTTCGACTGAACGAACTGGAGTTTTGCGTCCCAGTCACAAGAGCAATAAGACGCATCGATGCGCCGCGCATCCGGCGCGTTGCAAGCATTCGCATTTGTTCATGCATGTTGCACGCCTCGAGGAGAAGGGTTGGGCACCGGCGGTGAAGATGAAAATCGATAGCGGTGCTAAATCACAACAAAACGTTCGCAGCCGCGCTTTAAAAAGTTAACCCATCATCGACCCGAACATGTACCGATCAGAGCCCCTTGCGATAAAGTTGCGCGGGGAGGCCTAGCAGGAGAATGCAATGCGTATCGCGATGTCATTTGCTTTTCTGATCGCAATCGGCTCTGCAGCGATTGCTCAAACTCAACCGCAGCCTCAGCCAAAAGTATCTGCAGAAGAGCGTTTCTGCCTGACGGAAAAAACCTCAGGCGCCGTCAGTTGCGGTTTCGCGACGATGGCGGAATGCTTGGCGGCATCCAATGCCGGTCGCGATGGACAATGCGAACTGAATCCCAGACTGACAACGGGATCCGGCACGCGCCGGTAACAGTCGGCGACAAGTCTGCGCGGCCGGCGCCAATGCCGGCCAACTTTCTGCGTGGCGCAATTTCGATAGACGTTCACTCTCATCGCGGCGCATGTGCGGACAGCGTCAGAGAGAAATAGCGAACACCTGGCAAGATGTTGTCCCAATAAGGCTCTGTTTCACGAAACCCGAGACGTTCGTAGAGACGAGCGGCGGCCGTCATGGATGGCAAACTATCCAGCAGGATCTCGGCATATCCCGCCGTTTCAGCAAATGCGATCGCCGCTTTGGCCAACGCTTTGCCGGCACCCATACCGCGGCCCTTTGGCCGGACATAGAGACGCTTCATTTCGCACGCGCCGGGCCTTTCAAAGGGACGAATGGCCACCGTCCCGACCGTCGGCCCTTCGTCGTCCAGGGCCAGGAAAATCGCCCCTGATGGCAGGGCATATTTCCCCGGCAACGTCGCGAACTCGCTCTCGATCCCCTGAAATCCCAGATCGACGTTCAGAGACGAGGCATATTCCTCGAAAAGAGCACGGGCCTGAAGGAAGTCCGCCTGTGTGATCGCAAGCTCTATTTTCATCTCTGATGATCGATGTGTCCCGGTTGGCTGATGACGTCAGCGCGTAACCCCGCAGCGATATGGCAACAACTATGGCGTGCCTATCGCTCCGATGACAAAAATAAAAAGACCACGAAATGAGGAGGGTGCGCGTAGGCGCAGAGCACCGTTTCTCAGAATACAACTAATGCTGCACCTCGTCTCACTTCACGTTCTGAACGCTCTTCCCGTCGCCTTCGATCGTAGCAAAAGCATCGAGGCCGTTCTCGCGACATTTGGAGACAACGCCAGCGACGTCCAGACGGTCTTGTGACAGCTCCACCAGCCTGGCGCTGCGGATATCCCCATTTGCGGTCTCTACCGTCACGACAAACGGCCGAAATCCCACCCAGCGGCCGGGGGCGGTCTGTGCATTCAATTGTCCGCAATAATACTCGGTCTGTGCCGGCGATTTCGAAAACCTGGTCCAGCGGAATTCAGCAAAGGCGGGATCGGGTGTTTCGACCAGAACGCTGCGCCGGATGATGGCCTTTTCCTCGTCGCTGAGCCGGCGCAGCTCGCCGTCTGGCGACCGTGCCGGTATACCGACCCCAGGCAACGTTGCCGTTTGAGGGTAGCAGCCGGTGCAGGTCAGCAGAAGGATGGCAAGGAGGGGTAATTTTCGGACCATAAATCACTCGGAATAGCGCAGGCAGTACGGCAACCAGCCAATTGAAGCCAATTTAAGAGCAGCTCAAATTTTAAGAGCGGCCAAGGTATTTGGCGATACCCGCCCTGCACCAAATGTCCAAAACGCGGCCAATTGGCAACACCCCGCCAGCGTGGGACACAACGTACAGACGCTGAGGTGTGGAAAAGAAAAGGCCCCGAGACAGGGCCCCGTGTCCCGAAGCCGAAGTTCGCTCGATTTTGCAGCACCCTCGAGAGCGAACTTCGGATTCAGAACACTAGCACAGGCACTGTATTTCAAAACTTGTAGTTCAGTCCAAGCCGAGCGACATGAATGTTGAGATCGCTTGTCGACAGAGTGGCCGTTGCGTCGATCAAAGCCGGATTCGGAATAGGACCGGATACGCTGTCTCCACCGTCGAGCGCGTAATACAAATATTCAGCGCGAATGGTCCAGTTTGATCCGAGCAGGTGTTCAAAACCGCCACCCACGACATACCCGGTGCGAGTGTCGTCTGAGGTCAGGTTTGCCGCCGAAGAAAACGGAAAACTGCCATTGAATACGGCGTTTGTGCTCACGCTGGCCCATGCAAAGCCGCCGGTCGCGTAAATTAAGCTGCGATCGAAAGCAAAGCCGATTCGTCCACGAGCACTTGCGAGCCAATCAATTTCCTGAGTGATCCCCATAGTGCCACCCGGAGATCCTGGCGCTATGGACGAAAAAGTCGTGACGCTGGCCGACTTTTTCAGGAATGAGCCGGAGATATCCGCCTCGACGCCGAACACCCAGTTGCTCGCTTGCCAATTATAACCGATTTGGCCGCCAACGATGGCGCCTTCTGAATTAAGGGTCGTCGTGACCGGAAAAAAGAAGAAGTCGGGCGGAGCAACCGCAGTTTGTGAAAGTGAAGCCGACCCGTCGCGAGACCATCCGTAACCGACATGGCCGCCGACATAAAAACCAGTCCAGGAGGGGGCCAGTTCAACAGGTGCCGTCTTGTAGACGGGACGCGCTATATCGGCGGCCAATGCCCCCGAAGCGATCATGGCCAAAGCGGCCGCAGTTGCTGCTGTCAAAAGCGCGTTCATTGCCAACTCCCCTATGCCCTTATATTTTCGTTGGAAAAGCGTAATTCCCCCGATGCCGAATCATATGGTTTTCGGCGAATCCCGGGGCAAAATCATCGCAACTGTGGCCGCAAAGCCACGCAGACGTCTCAGGAACCTGTAAGGCGCGTTCAGTTGCCCTTCGGAAAGCCCAATGGCCGCCCCTGCACTCTTCACGATCGGCTATGAGCAGACCCGGCCCGATGCCGTGATGGCGGCGCTGAAGAAGGCCAGGGTGCAATTGCTGGTGGATACTCGGGCTGTCGCCGCCTCGCGCAAGCCGGGCTTCTCCAAGCGACAGCTTGCGGCAACGCTCGGCGAAAACAGCATCGCCTATTTGCATCTGCAGAAGCTCGGCACGCCGGCCGAGGGGCGGCAGGCCGCGCGCTCCGGCCAGATCGACAAGCTCTGGCGCATCTACGACAAGCACCTCAAGACGCATGACGCGATCGAAGCGATGGACGAACTGTTGTCGATCGTCCGCTCGGGTCGCCGGGTGTGCCTCCTCTGCTTCGAGCGCGATCCCGGTCATTGCCACCGCAGCCGTATCGCGCAGATCGTCCACGAGCGAACCGGCGCCAAGGTTACCGACCTGATGCCGGAATCTGTTTGACAATCACTCCGCTGGCACGGCCACAGGCTTTTGCGCTTCGGCGCCCGAGACCATGAAGGCAAGGCCGAGCGTCGCAAGGAAGAACACCAGGCAGATCCCCGCCGTCACCATGAGAACGAGGTCGAAGCCGCCGCGCTCATGCAGGAAGGCGATGGTCGCAACCGCGGCCCCCGCCGTGACGAACACGAGGAAATAGCGCACCGCATAGACCCGCCCGCGCCACGCGTCAGCGGTGTAGCGCGCCAGCACGATATCGTTGACGGTCACCTGCCCGTAGACACCGGCCATCGCCAGCGCGAGCGCGACCAGCAGCATTGGTCCCGTGGCCACCACCGCCCAGGCCGCACCGATAAACAGCATCAACGTCACAGCGACAAACAGCACGTGCGGCGCGAACCATTCCACCAGCCGCCCGACCGCAAGCTGCGCAATGCCGCCAACCACGAACACCGCGGTGGCGATG
Organism: Pseudorhodoplanes sinuspersici; assembly: GCF_002119765.1. Lineage (NCBI taxonomy): Bacteria > Pseudomonadati > Pseudomonadota > Alphaproteobacteria > Hyphomicrobiales > Pseudorhodoplanes > Pseudorhodoplanes sinuspersici. The sequence goes on along the minus strand of NZ_CP021112.1, from coordinate 4,218,110 downwards.
CTGCCGACGGCGACGAGTGAGATCCCCTGCCCTGCGCGCTCGTCGATCAGTTTCGGCAGCGCCACCGTGATGACGTTAAATGCCATGCCAGCGCCGAGCGCGATGATGATGAACAGGCCGAACAGGATGAAAGTCGAGGTCCGGCTCAAGCGCACATCAGGACTCGACTTGCGCGCGGCCTTGCCGTGGCTGTCATTCTCCACGAGCCAGAGATAGGCAATGCCGCTGAGAATGCAGATCGCGCCGGGCACGAAGAACGCGGCACGCCATCCAAGATAATAGGCAATCAGCGCAGTGATGCCTGCCGCCAGCGCGACACCCATATTGCCGCATACGCCGTTGAACGCCAGCGTGCGGCCCCGCGCCTTCGACGCTTCGATCAGCATCGCCATGCCGACCGGATGATAGATCGCCGCGAACATGCCGAGCGCGCCAAGCGCGATGCCGAGCGAAATCAGTCCCGGCGCCAGCCCGGCCGCGAACAGCGACCCGCCACAGCCGAACCAGAACAGCGCCATCATGTTGCGCCGGCTCCAGTGATCGCCGAGCCAGCCGGCCGGCAGCGAGAAGATGCCGAATGCCAGAAATGCCGCGGTCGAGAGTGCGATCAGTTCGCCATAGGTTTTCGCATAAACCGCCTCGAGCCCGATCACGACCGTTGGATAGATCAGCAGCACGTAATGGTCGGCGGCATGCGCCCAGTTGAGAAATCCGATGGAAATGCGGGTTTGGCGAGACGTCTCATCGGTCGTGGCAGTTGCGGCAGTCATCAAAGCACCCAGCAGGATTCGATCCTCGGAGATTACGCTTGCCCAATGGCGATGTTAGGCCGATTATCGTCGCAAATGGGCCAAGCGCCGGGAGTCCCTCATGCAGCCCGAATACCGGAACAACCGCGACGATGCGCCCCGCGTCGTCGGCGCCCTCGCCAAATCGTTCGCCGATGGCGAACACATCCCGCCGCATCTGCACAGGCGTGGCCAGCTCATCCACGCCATCGCGGGCACGATGAAGGTCGAGACCGACGATGCCGCCTGGATCGTGCCGCCCGCCCTCGCACTATGGATGCCGCCGGCCTACCCGCACAGCATGGTCATGCGCGGCGATCTGGCCATGCGCACAATCTACATCGATCCAGCGGCCTGCTTGACCCTGCCGCAACAGCCGATCCTCGTCGAGATCGGCGGCTTGTTGCGCGAATTGATCCTCGCCGTTCTGGACGAGCCGCTCGACTACGATGAAGCCGGGCGCGGCGGGCTGATCGCAAAGCTGATCCTCGCCGAACTCGAACGCATGGAGGAGCGCAAGATGCATGTGCCGATGCCGCGCGATACGCGTGCGGCCCGTGTCGCCCGCGCCTTGCTGGCGCAACCGGACGCAATAGGCGGGCTCGATGACTGGGCCGAGAAAGCAGGCGCCAGCCGCCGCACGCTGGCGCGGCTGTTTCGCGTCGAGACCGGCTTCAGCTTCAACGAATGGCGTTCGCGCCTGCGCGCCATCGATGGGCTTGCTCGCTTGTCGAATGGCGAGCCGGTCGGCTCCGCTGCAGCGTCAGTCGGCTATGCCAGCGCCAGCGCCTTCTCGGCAATGGTCCGGCGCAATTTCGGCGAAGCGCCGCGGAAAATGATGCGGGGTTAGATACGCCGGCCATGATGTAACAAAGCGCTGGTATTAAGCAACCAACAACCATAGCATCATCATACCGATGGGCTGAGATGCGTCATCAGCTCGCCTTCGTTGCGAGTTGCGTTCATGTGTTGCGTTCGGGTGCTGTTCGCGGCGCTTCTCGCGGCCGCGGCGTCGTTCTGTTTGTGCGACCGAAACGCCCGCGCCGATGTCTATCGGCGTTACGATGACACCTATCTGATCTTTTCGGGCACCGATCTCTGGCGTCACGGATCGTTTTCTTATGGCGGGCTGTTGTGGTCGCCGGGCCTGCTCGATCGCGAGGGCTTCACCTTCAAGACGATGATCGGCAGCGGCACCTATCGCTATCGGTCCGGCGGGCTCGGCAATATCGATGTGATTGGTTCGCAGGCGGTCGGCTTTGCCATGCCGGGCTGGCGCTTCATGCGCGACAAGACCGTCGTCAGCGTGTTTGCCGGGCTCGATGCGCAGTATCACTATCTGTTGCCATACGATCCCGGCAACAAACTCGCCGGCACGCATGTCGGCATCCGCGGCGCGATCGAGTTCTGGTATGAGCCGACCGTGCATACGATGTGGACGGCCGATGCATCCGTGTCGTCCGTTGGTCCAACCTATTCGGCACGTATCGCCTATGGCTGGCGCCTCTTCGATGCATTTTATGCCGGCCCCGAAGTCGCAGGCTTCAGCGACGACAATTACAGACAATTCCGCGCCGGCCTGCACATCACCGGACTAAAATTCCACTTTCTCGAATGGTCGGCCGGATTGGGTTGGGCGACCGACAGCGACGACCGCAACGGGCTTTATGGCCGGATCGGTTTTTTCGCGCGGCGTTAGTTTTTTGTCATTCCGGGGCGCTGCGCAGCGGCGAACCCGGAATGACGGCTGTTCAATCCAGCGTCCTTCTGAACCGCGTCACCGCCACTGTCATCGCCACCAGCATCAGCACGAAAAGCGCAATCGCATCGTACTGCAAATTCTCCAGCGTCGAGCCTTTCAGCATGATCGCGCGGACGATGCGGATGTAATGCGTCAGCGGCAAAGCCTCGCCGATCCATTGCGCCCAGACCGGCATGCCGGCGAACGGGAACATGAAGCCCGAAAGCAGGATGTTCGGCAGAAAGAACATCAACGACATCTGCATCGCCTGAAGCTGGTTCTGTGCAATGGTCGAGAAGGTGTAGCCGATCGACAGATTGGCGGCGATGAACAGCGTCGACAACGCCGCCAGCAGGCCGAGGCTGCCGAGGATCGGCACGCCAAACAAGAGGACGCCGACGCCGATGATCAGAGCCGCCTGGATGAAACCGACCAGCACATAGGGAATGATCTTGCCGAGCATGATCTCGATTGGCGTAATCGGCATCGCCAGCAAGGCTTCCATCGTGCCACGCTCGATCTCGCGCGTCACCGACAACGCTGTAAAGATCAGCATCGTCATCGTCAGGATGGTGCCGACAAGGCCCGGCACGATGTTGAGCGAGGTTTCGGCCGCCGGATTGTAGCGCGCATGGGTGCGGAATTCGAACACCGGCTGGCCGGCATCGGGAATGCCGCGATCGTTCTGCAATGCCGTCCGCACCAGTTGCCCCAGCGCGCTGAGCGCCGAACCGGATGCCACCGGATCCGTGGCGTCTGCCGCCACCAGCAATGATGGCTTTTCGCCCCGCCGCACCGCGCGTTCGAAACCACGCGGAATCTCCACGCCGAACAGCACCTTGCCTGAAGCGAGCAATTGATCGAATTCCGCTTCATCCTCGACCTGGTGCGTCACCTTGAAGTAGCGCGTGTTCTGCAACGCCTTCAGCACCGACCGGCCTATATCGCTGTGTTCCTGCAGCAGCACCGCCGTCGGCAGATCGCGCGGCGTAGTGTTGATCGCATAGCCGAACAAGACGAGCTGGATCAGCGGGATCATCACGATCATCGCAAACGACACGCGGTCGCGGCGAAGCTGGATGAATTCCTTGATCAGCATGGCCCACGTGCGCCACCAGAACGCAGTCCACGCGGAGACGCGGCGTGTAGCAGCCGCGTTGGATGGCGCTTGAACGCTCATTGGAAGTTGTCCTTGGCGCGGCCCATCAGGTCGATGAACACGTCTTCCAGCGTCGGATCGGATTTCTTCCAGACGAGCCCGGGCCTGTCGCGATAGGGCCTGATCGCCTCCTCCAGCGCCGCGCCGTCGCGCCCGGACACATGTAGGCTGTTGCCGAAGGCCGCGACCATGTCGACACCGGCCTTCTCCTGCAAGTCATGCAGCAGGCCGTTCATATCCCTGCCGCTGACATCGTAGGTGACAAGACCCGCCTGCCTGATCACCTCATCGACGGTGCCATGCGTGAGCAATTCGCCATAAGCGATATATGCGATCTCATGGCAGCGTTCGGCTTCGTCCATGTAATGCGTCGACACCAGCACGGTGAGCCCCTCCGCGGCCAACGCATGGATCTCGTCCCAGAATTCCCGGCGCGCCTTTGGGTCGACGCCAGCGGTCGGCTCATCGAGCAGAAGCAATCGCGGATTTGGCAGCGTGCAGGCGCCAAGCGCCAGCCGCTGTTTCCAGCCGCCGGACAATTCGCCGGCAAGCTGTTCTTCGCGGCCCTTCAAACCGAGCCGCTCGATCATGTCGCGCGCGGCCTTTGCGGGATTTCTCATCAGATGCAGACGCGCGACGAATTCGAGATTCTCGCGCACCGACAGATCCTGATAGAGGCTGAATTTCTGCGTCATATAGCCCACATGCAGCTTGATCTGGTTCGCCTGCGTGCGGATGTCGTAGCCAAGGCAGGTGCCATCGCCTTTGTCAGGCGTCAGAAGGCCGGTAAGCATGCGGATCGTCGTCGTCTTGCCCGACCCGTTCGGCCCGAGGAAGCCGTAGATCGTCCCCTTTCTCACCTGCATCGACAGGTCACGTACCACGACGCGCTCGCCGAAGGACTTGGTCAGTCCATGCACGTCGATCGCGATGTTCGCGTCATCGGTCATGTCGTTACGGCCGTCACTTCGAAACCGGCTTGGGCCTGGGTGTCGGTGTTGTCGAGGCTGTCGGCATTGGCGCCGCCCGCGGTATGAGCGTCACGTCGACCGGCTGACCGACGCGCAGGGCGTTCGGATCTTTCGGCTTGGCCTCGACGAGATAGACAAGCTTGTGTCGCTCCTCCATCGAATAGATCACCGGTGGCGTGTATTCGGCATAGCGCGAGATGAAGGTGATTTTGCCCTCCATATCCGGCGGGCAGCCGTCGCAACCGAAACGGATCGGATCGTCGATGGCAATGCGGGCCAGCAGCGGCTCGGCGACGTAGAAGCGCACCTTCACATTGCCGGGTGGCAGGATCGAGACAATGGAGCGCCCGACCGGTACCGTTTCGCCCGGCCGGTAATAAACCTGCTGCACCAGCCCTTCGACCGGACTGAGCAACTTGCGGCGGGCAAGGCGCGTCTGCGCGGCATCGAGCCTTGCCAGTGCCTCGCGATAAAGGGCCTGCGCGACATCGAAATCTTTCTGTGTGCCGGAGCCGGATTTCGCCAGTTGCTGCGCGCGATCGAACGCCTGTTTGGCATTGCTCAAGGTCGCCTGCGCGACACCGAGATCGGACTTCTGCAGGTCGGAATCGAGCACGACAATGAGCTGATCTTTCTTGACGGTATCACCCTCGCGCACCAGCAATTGCTCGATACGGCCCTGTTCGTCAGGACTGACGAAGATGAAATCGCCCTCGATCCATCCCTGCAGCTTGCCGTCATCTTCCTTGGCGCATCCCGCAGCAGCAAGGCACAGCACGAGGCCCAGCAGGACGGCCACAGCCTTCATCCATTGCCGCAGCATCACGCGCCCCCGCGATCGAGAAGAATGTCGATATGCGCTTTCAGCATCGCCCGCGCGTCGAGTGGCGAGAACGTGCCAAAGACGCTGTTCCAGATGACGGCGACGAGCAAAGGCGCTCCGAGCAACTGGGGAAATTCGATCAGGGCCTTGTGGCGCAATTCGCCGCGATCCACCGCACGCTGCAGCACCACGCGCAATGCCGCGATCACCCTGCTCAACACTTCGCGATGATAAAATTCAGCGAGTGCGGGAAAGCGCGTGCCTTCGGAAATGATGAGACGGATGATATCCTTGCGCCGTGTGGTGAGCACTTCTCGCACCATCACATCGACGATGTTATCGGCGAGCATGCGGAACGGCACATCGGTCGTAGCGAAAGTCTCGATATGGCCGACAACCGGGCTCAACATCGAGCGCGCCAGTTCCTGGAACAAAGCTTCCTTATCGTCGAAGTAGAGATAGATCGTGCCCTTGGCGACACCGGCGCGCTTGGCCACGTCTTCCAGACGCGCGGCGGCAAAGCCGGATGCGGAAAACTCTTCCAGCGCGGCGGTGAGGATCGCCTCCTTCCGCGCGGCGCTGCGCACCTCGCGCGCGCTTTGTGTTCTTGTGCCTCGCGCCTTTGCTGCCTTTGGCTTTGCGCCTTGCGACGCCGCAACCGGCGTTTCCGGCCGCAAACTTTCCAGACGCGACGTTAAACGCGATGGCTTTTCCGGCATCCTGCGCCTCCGCACCCCTTCGACCGTGAAGCCGTTCCGCCTCGACGTGTCTCTCGGCTTCTCTAAAATGACTGACCAGTCAGTCATAACAATGATGAGACGGGGACGCAAGGCCGTGGCCACAGAAAAAGCGGCCGCGCAGGGCACGGCCGCCAGAACAAATCCTCAAAAGTTAGATCAACGGAGAAGCTCGGCCCCGAACAGCACCCGCTGACGTCAGACGATCAATGGCGCTCCAGCTCGGCCTTCACCGCCGCAAGAGCGTCCGGCGTATCGACATCGATCAGCGCGCCCTGCCCGGTCATCGGCACCTCGATAACCGCTTCGGGATATTTGCCGATCAGAAAGCGGGCACCCATGTCGCCTTGCAGTGCCATCAATTCCGGGAAGAACCGGCGCGACCACAGCACCGGATTGCCGCGCTTGCCGTCGATCACCGGCACCGCGATCAGCGCGCTCTTGTCCGGATCGTAAGCTGACATCAGCTTGTCGATCAGAACGCTGTCCACCTGCGGCATGTCCGCCAGCATCACCACCGCACCGTCGATATCCGCCGGCAAGGCCGCAAGGCCGGTGCGCAGGGATGTCGACAGGCCATCGGCGAAATCGGGATTATGCGCGAACCTGACGGGCAGATCTTTCAGCGCATCGGTGATGGTCTCGCTTTGATGGCCGGTCACGACGACAACCGACTGCGCCTGCGACTTCAGGGCGGCCTCCGCCACGATCCGCGCCAGCGGCTTGCCGGTGATTTCCGCCATCAGCTTGTTGGGGCCACCCATCCGGGTCGAGCGTCCCGCCGCAAGGATCACCGCGGCGAAGCGTCCGGTCTTGTCGACGACTGGCTCCTCGCGCGGCTGCGGCCGGGTGACGATTTCCATCAAGAGCCCGCCGACACCCATGCCGGTGATGTCTTCGCGGGTCACCGGAAGTCCGGCGAGCAGGCGCATCAACACCCAGTCGAACCCGTTTTCCTTCGGCGAGCGGGCGCAGCCCGGTGCCCCCAGGACCGGCCGGCCATGCGCCGAGCCGATCAGCATCAGATTGCCGGGATCGACCGGCATGCCGAAATGTTCAATCGTGCCGCCGACCGCTTCGATCGCCGCCGGAATAACGTCGCGCCGGTCCGCGATCGCCGATGCGCCGAATACGATCACGAGTTCGGCGCCTTCGTTCTCGACTTCGCGGATGGCTTTGGCGAGCGCCGCCTGATCGTGCGGCACACGCCGCTCGGCGATGATGCGCGCGCCGGCCGGCTCGAGCCGGTCGTCGGTGATCTTCAGCGTCTTGTCGATCACTTTCGGCGACAGTCCGGGCAGCAATGTCGAAACAACGCCGACCTTCTTAATCTTGTAAGGCGCCACACGCACCAGAGGCGTTCCTTGATGCGCGGTCTTCATCGCCGACAGGAAGATATCGCCGGCCACCGCGAAAGGAATGATCTTCACCGTCGCCAGCATCTCGCCTTCGACCACTGGCTTGTAGGCCGGCAATGTTGCGACGGTGACGGATTCATCGATGCGGTTCATCGCATCGATCTGCGCACGGTCGACAACAAGGACGCCCGCCTTCTCGGCAAAGAGATTGCAGCGGCCGGTAAACGCTGCATCCGTGCGAACGCCCTCGCCCGCCGACGCTTCGGCAATCGCAGCGGCGGCCTCGTCTTCCGAGACGTCACCGGCATCGAGGTGCGCCACCACGATATCCGCAATACCGGCCGCCTTCAGCGCTGCGACATGTGAGGCGTCGATCACCGTGCCCTTCTTGAGCACGAGTTCGCCTTTGCGGATGGTGTGCACGGCCGTTCCGCCCAGTGCGTCCTCAGGTGATACGGGACCGAATTTCATGCTGTTTCCTTGCCGGCCCGCAAACCCCGTTCATTCCCGCGAAGTTCCGGGTCCCCGCTTTCGCGGGGAACGGACAGTGGTTGCCGCAGCTTTTCGGTGATCTGGCCGATGATCGACACCGCAATCTCCGGCGGCGACACAGCACCGATATCGAGCCCGATCGGCGCGTGAATGCGCGCGATCTCGTTGTCGCCAAAGCCCTGTGCCTTCAGCCGCTCGACCCGGCGCGCATGCGTCTTTCGCGAACCCAGTGCGCCGATATAGAAACAGTCTTTCGACAACGCGTGCGTCAGCGCCGGGTCGTCGATCTTCGGATCGTGCGTCAGCGCCACGAAGGCGGTGTAGCGATCGATCTTCATCGGCGGCAGGACCTCATCAGGCCATTGCGCCAGCACTTTCACATCGGGAAATCGCTCGGGCGTCGCGAAGGCGGTGCGCGGATCGACGATGGTCACGTCATAGCCAAGCAGCTTCGCCATCGGTGCCAGTGCCTGGCTGATATGGACCGCGCCGGTGATGACAAGCCGCGGCGACGGCACATGCACGGTCAGGAAAAACTTTCCGGCCGGCGTCTCTTCCATACCGCTCTTGCCGCTGCGGATATGCTTGTCGAGCAACTCATGCAGCGGATCGGCGGCGATATCGGCGCCTTTCACAAGCCGCTGCTCGCCAGTCGCGACATCGGTGACGACGATCGCCCCGCGCCGCGCCCCGCGCTCTTCGTTGAGGGCTTTGAGGATCGAGAGTTTCAATCCACCTTCTCCACATACACGCGGATGGTGCCGCCGCAGGACAGCCCGACTTTCCAGGCGGTCTCGTCGGCCACCCCGAATTCCAACGTCTTGGGCTTGCCGCTTTCGATCACATCGATGGCTTCGGTCACCACCGCACCTTCCACGCAACCGCCCGACACAGAGCCGAGGAAATTGCCTTCCTCATCGATAACAAGATTGGAGCCGACCGGCCGCGGTGCCGAGCCCCATGTTTCCACCACCGTGGCCAGCGCCACACCGCGCCCTGCCTTTCGCCACTCCTCAGCGGCGTGGAGGATGTCTTCGTCGGTGGCCAGCGAATTCTGAGTCATTTGAGTCATCTCCGCCTGTTCCTTGAATCACTTTGCGCGCACGTTCATGCGTTACGCGACCTTGTTCAACCAATACTTCGCCTCGGCCTTGCCGTCGCCATCGGCCGAGAGCGCCCGGCACAGATCCTTCATCGCATTGAGATTGTGAATGGGGCGCAATTCGTCAACGTATGGCAGCATCATCCGGATGCCGCTCGCCTTCGCCTCGAAGCCCTCAAACCTTAACAGGGGATTGAGCCAGATCAGCCGCCGGCACGAGCGATGCAGACGATCCATCTCGAAGGCCAGTTGACCACCCGGCTCGCGTTCGAGTCCATCGGTGATCAGCAGCACCACCGCGCCCTGCCCGAGCACCCGCCGTCCCCATTGCCGATTGAAGGCGGCAAGCGAGGGCGCGATGCGCGTGCCGCCGGACCAGTCGAGCACGCCGCCCGAACAAGCAGCCAGGGCTTCATCGGGGTCCTTCGCCTTCAGCGCGCGCGTCACGTTGGTCAGCCGCGTGCCGAACAGGAAAGTGGACACGCGTTTGCGATTATCCGTCACCGCATGAAGGAAATGCAGAAACAGCCGCGTGTACTGGCTCATCGAACCGGAGATATCGAGCAAGGCGACGATCGGCGGCTGTTTGGTCTTCGGCCCGAGATATTTGAGATCGATCACCGCTCCACCCGCCTTCATGCTGGAGCGCAAGGTGCGGCGCAGATCGATCATATGGCCGTGACGCGAAACCTTGAGACGGCGCGTCTTCACTTCGTCGAGCGGCAGCACCAGCTGCTTGATCGCCTGCTTGGCCTCGGCAATCTCGGCCGCCGACATCTGCGCGAAATCTTTTTTCTCCAGCACCTCGCGATCGGAGACCGTCAGCCGCGCATCGACCTCGACCTCTTTCTTGTCCTGCGGCTGCTGTTTCTTCTCGTTCTTGAACATCGCATCGAGCACGCGCTTGGCGGCGGGAGGCGGCGGCGCATTGTCAGGCTGCGGCATGGTCTGCGGCAGCATCATTGCCATCAGCTGATCGAAATAAGCGCGCTTGCGGAAGAAGATCTGGAACGCCTGCTCGAACAGGATCGAGTGTTCATGCCGCTTCACGAACACTGAATGCAGCATCCAGTAAAAGTCCTCGCGCGTATTGATGCCGGCAACGCGCAGCGCTTCGAGCGCGTCCATCACCGAACCGGGGCCGACAGGAATGCCCGCGGCGCGCAGCGCGCGCGCGAAGTAAACGATGTTTTCGGCAAGACGGCCTTGTTGTTCCATCCTTACTCTCTCAACCGTCATTCCGGGACGCGCCGAAGGCGCGGACCCGGAATCCAGGGCAACACGCACGGTATTCGCGGCCCTGGATTCCGGGTTCGCGAGCTACGCTCGCGCCCCGGAATGACGAAACACAAATCACTCCGCCGCTCTCAACTGCGAGCGCACATCGTCGAGAATTTCCTTCACCTTGGTGCCGTCGAGACGCGCGATATCGTCCTGGTATTTCAACAGCACGCCGAGCGTGTCGGACACCGTCACCGGATCGAGCGCAACGACATCGAGTTCGGACAAGGCCGTCGCCCAGTCGAGCGTCTCGGCAACGCCCGGCGCCTTGAACAATTCCTGCTTGCGCAGCCGCTGCACAAAATGAACGATTTCGGCTGACAAAGCCTGCGCGATGCCCGGCACCTTGGTGCGCACGATCGAAAGTTCGCGTTCAGCATCCGGATAGCCAACCCAGTGATAAAGACAGCGCCGCTTCAGCGCGTCATGGATCTCGCGCGTGCGGTTCGAGGTGATGATGACGATCGGCGGATGCTGCGCCTTCACCGTTCCCATTTCCGGGATCGTCACCTGATAATCGGCCAGCACTTCGAGCAGGAACGCTTCGAAGGCTTCGTCGGTGCGATCGAGTTCGTCGATCAGCAGCACCGGCGCGCCGGCCGTGTCCGGCTCCAGCGCCTGCAGCAGCGGCCGCTTGATCAGGAAGCGGTCGGAGAACACGTCGTGCTCCAGGCGCTCGCGATCGGTGTTGCCCTCGGCCTCACCCAGCCGGATCGCGATCATCTGCGCGGCGTAATTCCATTCATAGACGGCAGCAGAAACGTCGAGGCCTTCATAGCATTGCAGCCGGATCAACCGGCGGCCGAGCGTCTCAGCCAGCACCTTGGCGATCTCGGTCTTGCCGACGCCCGCCTCACCTTCAAGAAAGAGCGGCCGCCCCATCTTCAGCGCCAGAAACAGGACGGTCGCCAGCGAGCGATCGCCGACATATTGCCCGGCAGTCAGAAGCTTCAGCGTATCGTCGATGGAGGACGGAACGGAGCGCGACGTTGATTTGTTCAAGCGAAGACCTCTAAGCGTTCGTCATGCGCGGGCTTGACCCGCGCATCCCGCTTAGGGAGGCACTATGCCCCGCCTTATCGGGATGGCCGGGTCAGGCCCGGCCATGACGGATCGTGGATTCAGGTCAGCAAGCTATGCCAGCTTGCCGCCGGGAGCGTCCAGCTTACATAGGGGCAATATAGCGTCTTTTGAACGCATCACCGAGGGATCAGCCATGTCCGAAAAGCCCGCCTCAACAATCGATCCGGGCGTCCGGATCGGCCATGTGCACCTGAAGGTCGCCGATCTCGAGCGGGCTGTGCCATTTTATCGGGATATCCTGGGCTTCGAGGAAACCTATCGCCGGCCGGGTGCGGTATTCATGTCGGCGGGCGGCTATCACCACCACATCGCCCTCAACACCTGGGAAAGCCGCGGCGGCCAGCCACCGGCGCCGGGCACCACCGGCCTTTATCACATCGCCATCCTCTACCCGACGCGCCGGCTCTTGGCCGACGCGCTCCGGCGGCTGATCGATGCCGGCATCCCGCTCGATGGTGCGAGTGACCATGGCGTCAGCGAGGCACTGTATTTGCGCGATTTCGACGACAACGGTGTCGAGCTGTACTGGGACCGGCCGCGTGAAGAATGGCCGCGGGATGAGAGCGGCGGCATCAAGATGAAGACTGAGCCGCTGAACTTGCGGGATCTGCTGGCGGAACTGGAGACAGAGGTGGCGTAGACTTCAACGCGTGCGGCTCTTGCGTTCCCTCCCCCTGAAAGGGGGAGGGTCAGGGAGGGGGTCGATCAAAATATCGGCCCGAAAAGATGACCCCCACCTGCCCGCCTTCGCTTCACTCAGGCGGTCGACCTCCCCTTTTCAGGGGCAGGTGAAGAAAGAACCGTTACTCCTCATCCTCCCCGCCCCGCTCGTTCGCCGCAGCGACGGCACGCCGCGCCATGACACCGACGAGATGCGCTCTGTATTCGGCGCTGCCGTGGATGTCGCTGTTCATGCCGTCTGCTGACAGCGTGATGCCTTCGAGCGACTTCGGCGAAAAACGCTTCTTCAGAGCTTCTTCGAATTCGGGAATCCGGAACACGCCGTTCGAGCCGGCACCGGTCGCCGCCACGCGAATTTCCGACGAACGCTTCGACACGAACACGCCGACCAGCGCAAAGCCTGACGCCGGATGCTTGAACTTCTGATACGCCGCCTTCTTGACGATCGGGAATGTGATCTCGGTGATGATCTCGTCCGGCTCGAGCGCCGTTGCGAACATGCCTTGAAAATATTCGTCGGCGGGGATCTTGCGCTTGTTGGTCACGATCGTTGCGCCGAGGCCGAGGCACGCCGCCGGATAATCCGCGTTCGGATCGTTATTGGCGACCGAGCCGCCGATCGTGCCGGTGCCGCGCACATGCGGATCGCCGATCGAATCCGGCACGCTCGCGAGCGCCGGCATCACCTCCAGCAATTCCTTCGAATTCGCCACATCACGATGCTTGGTCATCGCCTTGATCGTCACCGTGCGCGGCGTCACCTCGATGCCACTCAGCCCTTCGATCTTCGACAGATCGACGATCAGGTCGGGGCTTGCCAGCCGCTGCTTCATCACCGGGATCAGCGAGTGACCGCCGGCCAGCAATTTCGCTTCTTGATTGGCCGCAAGCAATGCCGCCGCCTGCTTCACTGTCGTCGGGCGTTCGAATTTGAAAGCGTACATGGTTTCCGTCCTCTCGAATTTTAAGCGGCGTGCGCCGGCATGGATTTGCGGAGCGCACGCCAGACCGCCGACGGTGTCGCCGGCATGTCGATCTCTTCTGTTCCGATAGCGTTAGTGATGGCGTTCATGACCGCGGCGGGCGCGGCAATCGCGCCGGCCTCGCCGCAGCCCTTGATCCCGAGCGGGTTGGACGGACAAACCGTTGTCGTCATGCCGACCTCGAAGGTCGGAAAATTCTCCGCGCGCGGCATCGCGTAATCCATGAACGAGCCGGACACGAGCTGGCCGTCCTTGTCATAGACCGCGTGCTCCAGCAGCGCCTGGCCGACGCCCTGGGCGATGCCGCCATGCACCTGACCTTCGACGATCATCGGATTGATCACAGTGCCGAAGTCATCGACGGCGGTCCATTTGGCGATGGTGGTCGCACCCGTATCCGGATCGACCTCGACTTCGCAGATGTGGCAGCCGGCGGGGAAGGTGAAATTGGTCGGGTCGTAGAAGGCGCTTTCCTTCAGTCCCGGCTCGATCTCCTGGGTCGGGAATTTGTGACCAATATAGGCCTGTAATGCCAGATCGCCGAAACCGATCGCCTTGTCGGTGCCGGCGACGGTGAACTTGCCGTCCTTGAATTCGATATCACCTTCGGCGGCCTCAAGCAGATGCGCAGCGATCTTCTTGGCCTTGGCCTCGACCTTGTCGAGTGCCTTCACGATCGCCGACATGCCGACCGCGCCGGAGCGCGAGCCGTACGTGCCCATGCCGAACTGCACCTTGTCGGTGTCGCCATGCACGATCGACACCTGATCGATCGGAATGCCAAGACGATCCGACACAAGCTGGGCGAAGGTGGTCTCATGCCCCTGCCCGTGAGCGTGGCAGCCGGTGAGAATTTCGACGGTGCCGGTCGGATTGACTCGCACCTCTGCTGATTCCCATAAGCCAACGCCGGCACCGAGCGACCCTACCACCGCCGACGGCGCGATGCCGCAGGCCTCGATGTAGTTGGAATAGCCGATGCCGCGCAGCTTGCCTTTCTTCGCGCTTTCGCGTTTGCGCTTGGCAAAGCCCTTCGCGTCATGGATCTCCATTGCTCTCGAGAGCGATGCGTCGTAATCGCCGGCGTCATAGAGCGAGGCGACCACCGTCTGATACGGGAAGGTCTTGACGAAGTTCTTCTTGCGCAGCTCCGCCGGATCGACGCCGAGCTCGCGCGCCGACACTTCGATCAGCCGCTCGACAACGAATGTCGCCTCCGGCCGCCCCGCGCCGCGATAGGCATCGACCGGCACCGTGTTGGTATAGACCGAATCCACCTCGCAATAGATCGACGGGATCGCGTACTGGCCCGACAGCAATGTCGCATAGAGATAGGTCGGCACCGCCGAGGAGAAGGTCGACATATAGGCGCCGAGATTGGCGATGGTTTTCACTCGCATGCCGACGATCTTGTTGTTCTCGTCGAAGCCGAGTTCGGCATGGGTGACATGGTCGCGCCCATGCGCATCGGTGACGAAGGCTTCGCTGCGATCGGCGGTCCATTTCACCGGACGTCCGGTCTTCTTCGACGCCCAGAGGCACACCACCTCTTCGGGATAGATGAAGATCTTCGAGCCGAAACCGCCGCCGACATCCGGCGCGATCACCCGCAGCTTGTGCTCGGGCGCAACGCCGACGAAGGCGGAAATCACCAGCCGCGCCACATGCGGGTTCTGGCTCGTGGTCCAGAGCGTGAAATGCTCAGCCCCGGCATCGTATTCGGCAATCGCCGCACGCGGCTCGATCGCATTCGGCACGAGACGATTATTGATGAAATCGAGCCTGGTGATGTGCTTGGCCGATTTCATCGCGCCGGCGTTCGCATCAGCATCGCCGATATGCCACCGGTAGATCGTGTTGTCGGGCGCGACATCGTGGATCTGCTGCGCGCCCTGCTTCTGCGCCTGCGCCGGATCGGTGATCGCCGGCAGCACCTCGAAATCGGTGGCTATCTTTTCGGCCGCATCCTTCGCCTGCGCCAGCGTTTCCGCGATGACGACGGCATAAGCATCGCCGACATGGTTGACCTTGCCGCGCGCCAGCGCCGGATGCGGCGCCATGAGCATGGGCGACCCATCCTTGGAATGGATCATCCAGCCGCAGATCAGATTGCCGAGCTTGTCGGCCGCGAAATCGTCGCCGGTGTAAACGGCGATCACGCCGGGCATCTGCGATGCCGCCGCGACATCGATCTTCGCCAGCCTCGCATGCGCATGCGGCGAGCGAACGAAAGAGGCAAAGGTCTGACCCGGCCGGGCATGGTCGTCGGTGTAGTGGCCCTTGCCGGTGATGAAACGCTGGTCTTCCTTGCGGCGCACCGCCGCGCCGATTCCGGTCGCGTTCATGGCGCTCTCCCTGACGGATTCCTTCCCGTTGCGGCCAGTTTCTCTGCACGTAACGGGCAGATTCTTGCCCGTTACGGACAGTTTCCGATGTCTTCTCGCGTTATGCCTTCATCGCCTTCGCGCCGGCCGCGATCGCTTTGACGATGTTGTGGTAGCCGGTGCAGCGGCAGAGATTGCCATCGAGCTCGTGTCGAATAGTCTTGTCGTCGAGGTCGTGGCCCTTGCGATTGACCATGTCGATTGCGGCCATGATCATGCCCGGCGTACAAAATCCGCATTGCAGACCGTGGTTTTCGCGGAAGGCTTCCTGCATTGGATGAAGCTGCGCGCCGTTGGCCACGCCTTCGATCGTGGTTATTTTCGCCCCATCCACCTGCCAGGCGAATGTGGTGCATGACTTTCGCGCCACGCCGTCCACATGCACGACGCAGGCCCCGCATTGCGAGGTGTCGCAGCCGACATGGGTGCCGGTCAGACGCAGGTTTTCACGCAGGAATTGCACCAGTAGCGTGCGCTCATCGACATCGGCGCTGGTCGCTTTACCATTCACGGTCATCGTGACGGATGCCATGAGGTCCCTCCTCAAAGACAGATTCGAAGTGTTTTTGGCACGAAACCGGCCGGATGGCTCCCTCCGGAGCTGAAATCTCGCCGTTTTCCGCAAATTAGAACAGGAACAACTCTGAACCGCGCGCGTGCGCCGGTCAAGCGGCGGATTGGCGCCCCACCTCGCCTGTCACAATCCGGGTTATGGCCGGAGCCTAGGGTGGGCAGCGGCGCGTTGGGCAGGCCGGCCGTTAGGAGGAAATTAGCCAAA
This sequence comes from Pseudorhodoplanes sinuspersici, assembly GCF_002119765.1. Taxonomy (NCBI): domain Bacteria; kingdom Pseudomonadati; phylum Pseudomonadota; class Alphaproteobacteria; order Hyphomicrobiales; genus Pseudorhodoplanes; species Pseudorhodoplanes sinuspersici. Next base: position 4,201,749 of record NZ_CP021112.1, on the reverse strand, counting down.
GCGTCGTAGGTAATTTTCCGTTTACGACATCGCCTAAAACTTACCGTATTGCGTAACGAGTAAAGCGTACCATGAAACTCGCCTTGGGACTCGCAGCCGCGGGCCTTGCAGCGGCGCTGACCGTCTCGCCTGCAGCCGCGCAATCTCCCGTCAAACCTACCGCCCTGCTCTTCAACGGGCTCGCCCAATATCAGCCCGGCGCTTTGACGCCGCTCGCGCCGCTGGCCAACGATCTACGCCGCCAGGGCTGGCGCGTTCTGATCGACACGCATCTTGGCCTGTCGACCCGCGATGAAGAGCCGGTGCTGATCATCGGCCATTCGGCCGGCGGTGCCCGCGCCTACATGTTCGGCAAGCGCATGGCCGATGAAGCGAAATTCCATCCGACGATCATCACGCTCGATGCCGCCACGGTCTGGGGCGATGTGTATCGATGCCCGGTCGAGAACTGCATCAACATCCACAGCCCGACTTATCCGAAGATCCCCGGCTCCTATAATCTCGCCTCGCGCAAGGTGACCAACTCGATCGTCACGCACGTCTCGATCCCGTTCAATTCGGATGTCCGTAAAGCGATCCTTCGCCAGAGCGCCGAGCTTCTGAACGGCCCCTCGGAGCTCGCCACAATCGTCTCCGCCTATAGCCCGGAGCCGCCCACCAAGGGCCGGTCGGTCGCCGACCTCTGGCGCCGAAACATCAGCCAGCCGCGCGGCGAGTAGAACGTGCTTGTTTGACATTGATCAGGTGAGTGCCCCCCGATCCTCACTTATTGCAAAGCTGCATGAGCGAGCACGACCTACACCTTTGCTTTGAACCGTGAGACTGTGGCCAGCAGCAAAAGTCAAAAAATTGCGGGGGGATGCGAGGGAGATGTTTTTCTTCCCTTAAAGCTCCTCTCTCGGGGAGGCGTCTCATGGCTATCACGCGACGAACATTACTCGCTGGGCTCGCCGTTGCACCGGCGATGGCACATGCCGCCTATCCCGACAGAGCCATCCGCGTCATCGTGCCCTTTCCGCCGGGCGGAGCTGTCGACGTCACAGCTCGCGTCGTCTTTGCTCGCTTCGGCGTAGAACTGGGCAATACACCGATCGTCATCGAAAATGTCCCCGGTGCTGGCGGCAATGTCGCAACCCAGCGCGTCGCGCGCGCCGATCCCGACGGGTACACTTTGCTCTTCACGACCCCCAGCCACACCATCAATCCCAGCCTGACAGCTGATCCCAGCTTGGATGTCGTGCGCGACTTCATCCCTCTTTCCCTGGTCGCGCAGGTGCCAGAGGTGCTGGTCTCGGCGCGTGACGCGCCCTTCAAGACCTTCCAGGAATTCGTTGACTATGCGCGGTCGCACCCGAACGAATTGGCCTATTCCTCCGCCGGCATTGGATCGCACCCGCATGTCGCGATGGAGCTTCTGCTGCGACAACTCAAGCTGCAGGTGCGTCACATTCCTTATCGCGGCGCCGCTCCGGCATTGACGGATCTGGTTGCCGGCCGCGTCGCACTGAAGCTCGATGCATGGGCCACCGCATCGCCACACATCAAGGCTGGCACCATTCGCGCATTGGCCTTTGCCAGTGCACAGCGTGCGGCGGTAGCGCCAGACGTGCCGACGATCGACGAACTTGGCGTCCCAGGTTTCGAAGGAATTTTATGGATGGGCGTCTTGGTTCCCAAGGGCACGCCTTCGGAAGCTTGCGCAACGCTGTCGAAGGCACTTGCTGCCGCGGCAAAAGACCCACAGGTGGCGCAGCGGCTCATGCCGCAAGGTGTTGAGCTGATCGGCAGCACGCCTGACGTCTTCCGTGCGCAGATTGAGCGTGAGATTCCCCAATGGCGTGAGGTCATCCGCGCCGCCAATATCCGTCCGGAGTGAAGTTCACTGTGCCGCCGCTGACTCCGCCGCCCGATCGTCACCCGAAAAAGCCGCGCCTGATTTGCCCGCCCGGCGCGGTCGATGGACAAATCCATCTGTTCGGCCCGGCGGAGAAATATCCCTTCGATCCCGGCAGCAAATACATTTCCGAGGATGCGCTTCCGGAAACGAATCTCGCGATGCAGGACATCCTCGGCTTGAGCTATGCCGTGATCGTCAGCGGCGGCGGTTATGGCATGGATACCCGCCATCTGGAGGATACGTTGCGCCGTTGGCCCGATCGCTTCCGCGGCGTGGCGTTGCTGCCCCTGGACACGACAGCCGAGAGGATGAAGCAGCTGCACGATCTCGGCGTCCGCGGCTGCCGCTTCGTCAGCCCGCATCACGGCGCGCATCTGCCGCACCTCTCCGAGCGCATCGCCGCGATGGCGGCGGATTTGGGATGGGTTGTGCAATTCTATCCTTCCCCGCGCGATCTGGATGACTATGCCGACCGGCTCACCGCGTTGCCTGGAAGAGTGGTGCTGGACCATTTCGGTGCGATACCAGCCGAAGGCGGCGTGGATCAGCCCGCCTTCAGAACCATTCTGCGCATGCTGGACTCAGGAAAAATCTGGGTGCGGCTGTCAGGGCCGATGCGCTGCACCAGGCAGGACTTCCCCTATGCCGCAGTGACGCCGATCGCGAAGGCGCTGGTGAAAGCAGCACCGGAGCGTCTCTTCTGGGGCTCGGATTGGCCGCATGTGAATATGCAAGGGCGCATCATGCCGAACGACGGCGATCTTTTGGATCTGATGCTGGAATGGGTCCCGGATGAGACGGTCCGCAATCGCATCCTTGGCCGCAACGCGCGCGACCTCTTCGGCTTTCCTGAGCCGAGCTAGATCGAGCGCCGCCGCTCGGCGCCGCCGCTGCTAGCGATCACACAGACCGGGTCAATCCGCCGTCGACGCGGATATTCTGGCCGGTGATGTAGCCCGCGCCCTCGGAGACCAGAAACGCGATTGTCGCGGCGATCTCCTCGGCCGTTCCATAACGCTGCATCGGTACACTCTGCCGCCGCTCTTCTGCCGCAGGCAGGCTATCAATCCAGCCGGGCAGCACGTTGTTCATGCGCACGTTGCTGGCGGCATAAGTGTCGGCAAAAATCTTGGTGTAGGACGCGAGCCCGGCGCGAAACACGGCCGACGTTGGGAACATGGCGCTCGGCTCGAAGGCCCAGGCCGTTGAGATGTTGACGATCGCACCCGTATTCTGTTTGGCCATGATCGGTGCCACCAAGCGCGTGGGACGGATCACATTCATCAAATAGACGTCGAGCCCCGTGTGCCACTGCTCGTCGGTGATCTCCAGAAGCGAACCGCGCGGACCGTGGCCCGCACTGTTCACCAGCGCATCGACGCGTCCCCATCGCTCCATCGTCTGGTCAACCAGCCGTTTGAGATCGTCGTTTGATTGGTTGGAGCCGGTGACGCCGATCCCACCGAACTCTTTGGCGAGCACCTCGCCCTTGCCGGATGACGACAGCACGGCGATCCGATAGCCGTCCTTGGCCAACCGCCGCGCGGCCGACGCGCCCATGCCGGAGCCACCGGCGGTGATGATTGCGACACGCTCCGTCATGGTATCCGCCCCCTTACGCTCATGCCGATACGCGACCGGCACGCCTTGCGGCGTGCCGGGAGAATGCAGTCGGCGGCGCCGAAATATCCGATCAGCCCGCCTTCACGGCCTCGGCAAATCTTGCGAAGAAATCGTCGGCCATCTTCTTGGCGGCGCCGTTGATCAGGCGCTGACCGAGCTGGGCCAGCTTGCCACCGATCTGGGCTTCGACATCGTACTTCAACAGCGTGCCACCTTCGTGATCGGAAAGCTGGACGACGGCGCCGCCCTTGGCAAAGCCGGCAATGCCGCCGTCGCCCTGCCCGGAGATTTTGTAGCCATTCGGCGGATCGAGATCGGTCAGTTGCACCTTGCCTTTGAACTTCGCCTTGACCGGGCCGATCTTGTTGACCGCCACGGCCTCGAATTCGGTATCCGAGAGCATGTTCAACTCTTCGCAACCGGGAATGCAGGCCTTCAGCACCGCCGGATCGTTCAACTTTGCCCACACATCCTCGCGCTTTGCAGCAAGCGGGACTTCACCGGTCATCGTCATCGCCATAGCGGGTCACTCCATTAAAAATAATCAGGCTGCAGCCACGTAGTGATCGATCGGCCGCACAATCTGTCCGTCGATGATCGGGGTGCAGTCGGGTGGAAAGTCCTGACGGATGCGCCCGCCCGCGTCGCCCACCCTATCAAGAAACTGTTCGAGATGCGCCATCGCTCCTGTGGGCAAGTCATGCAGCACCATCAGGGTCCAGGGCTGCGAGCGGCATTGCTCCATCGCGCGATCGACCCAGCCATCGGGATCGGCCCAGTCGCGCGGGATCGCATTCCACAACACGCATGTGTAGCCGCCGCGCTTCAGATACTCGACCACCGGGCCGGACATCAGACGCCGGTCCAGATTGCCGCCGCCGCCGAAGGGACGAAAAAACCGGTGTGGATGAACAAGGCCTTGAAGCGCGGCCTGCGTCTGTCCGATCTCGAATTCGGCGATATCGGCCTCACGGCGTTCGCCGAGCGGGATTGAATGCGTCCAGGAATGATTGCCGATCCAGTGACCCTCGGCATGCGCGCGCTCGGCGAGCTTGCGGCATTCCGGCTTACTCACTTTCTGGCCGATGACAAAGAACGTGGTTTTGATCGAACGCCGGTTCAGGATGTCGAGCACCAGCGGCGTCACGTCCGGCTCGGGGCCGTTATCAAAAGAGAGGGTCAGGTCAAACATGCGGCGGTATCGCCGATTTCAGGCCTTCGACGCAAGTGTGCGGTGCGATGCAGCCGAGGTGGCGGGTCTGCATTCCCTGCATGTACCCCTGTTTCCGGTGACGGAGCACCGGTTCGGCACAGAAAATGTGCCCCCGCGACAAAAACCTGTGCGGACCCGGATTCAATTCGTACGGGCCATGCTCTAGGGTGCGCGCGCAAATCCAAAGGGGCCATCGCATGTCCAGCCCACTCATGCCGTCTTCGCTTATGGGCCCGCTCTTCTCGAGCGCGGCGATGCGCGAAATCGTGTCCGACACCGCGCGCCTGCAGCGCATGCTGCGGGCCGAGGCCGCGCTCTCGGCCGCCGAGGCATCGGTCGGTGTGATTCCGTCCGGCGCGGCCATGCCGATCGCACAGGCTTGCCAGGCCAAGCTCTACGACATGCATGCGCTGAGCCTTGCCGCCGTCGCCGCAGGCAATCTCGCCATCCCGCTGGTCAAAGCGCTGACGGCGGAAGTCGCCAAGAGCGATCGCGACGCCTCGCGCTATGTGCATTGGGGCGCGACCAGCCAGGACATCATCGACACTGCGCTTGTTCTCGAATTACGCGCAGTGATCGATGCGCTGATCACCGATCTCGATCGTGCCATCCCGGCTTTCGCAACGCTGGCGGAAAAGCATCGGCACACGGCAACGGTCGGGCGCACCTGGCTGCAGCAGGCTTTGCCGATGCCGTTCGGCCTCAAGGTCGCGGGTTATGCATCGGCGCTGTCCCGCGCGCGCGCGCGGTTGAAACGGGTGCGCCAGGAATCGCTGGCGCTGCAATTCGGCGGCGCCACCGGGACGCTCGCCGCACTCGGCGACCGCGGCATCGATGTCTCGATCGCCTTTGCCAAAGAACTCGATCTGCTTTTGCCGGACGGCCCGTGGCACACCCATCGCGACCGGCTCGGCGAAGTCGCAACGGCGCTGACGATGCTGGCCGGCACCTGCGGCAAGATCGCGCGCGATGTCGCGCTGTTGATGCAGACGGAAGTCGGCGAAGCCTTCGAGCCGGCGGGTGAAGGCCGCGGCGGCTCCTCGACCATGCCGCACAAGCGAAATCCCGTGGCCGCGGCGGCCGGCCTTGCCTGCGCGGCGATTGCGCCGCAGCTTTGCGCGACGATCCTGGCCGCCGAAGTGCAGGAGCATGAGCGCGCGGCGGGCGCCTGGGCGGCGGAATGGCCGACCTTCCCGGCCCTCGCGCTGGTGACGTCCGGCGCGCTCACGTCGGTCGTCGACATTGCCGAAGGGCTCGACGTCGACGCCGAGCGCATGCGCGCCAATCTCGACATCACCGGCGGACAAATCATGGCTGAAGCTGTCGCCTTCCGGCTCGCCGACAGGATCGGCAAGTCGGACGCACACAAGCTGGTCGAGGAGGCCAGCAAGAAAGCCCATGCGGATGGAATTCCGCTGAAGCAGGCGCTGGCCGACAATCCCAAGGTCACCGCGGTGATCCCCGCCAATGAATTGTCGAAGCTGTTCGAACCCATGAGCTATCAGGGCGTCGCGCAGCAATTCATCGACCGGCTGATCGCGACCGCGAAGACGGGACGATGAATGTCCGCGCTTGATCCTGCTCCGTTCGTCCCCGCGAAAGCGGGGACCCAGACCTCGTTAAAGATACTGTCTGGATTCCCGCTTTCGCGGGAATGAGCGGAGAGATATTGCATTTCACAAAAGTCACTGGAGGAAACTGAATGCCCGTTATCGATTCCCACGGCTGTCCCATCGATGTCGAGGTTACAGGGCCGGCCGATGCACCGGTGCTGATGCTGTCGAGTTCGCTCGGCACCACAAAGCACATGTGGGATCCGCAGATGGAGGCGTTTGCCGGCCGTTATCGCGTCGTGCGTTACGATCGCCGCGGCCATGGCCGGTCCGGCGTGCCCAAAGGTCCTTACACGATGGAATTGCTGGCCCGCGACGCCATTGCGGTGATGGATGGCCTCGGCTTGAAAAAGGTCAACTGGCTCGGCCTGTCGATGGGCGGCATGGAAGGCATGTGGCTTGGCGCCCATGCGCCGGAGCGGATCGAGAAACTCATCCTGTCCAACACCAGCACTTATTATCCCGACAAGACACCGTGGCATACGCGCATCGACACCGTCACCAAAGGCGGCAGCGTTGCGGCCATCGCCGACACGGTCATCAATGCGTGGCTGACGCAGAATTTCCAGAAGAGTAATCCCGACGTCACCGCGCGGATGAAGGAGATGATGATCGCAACACCGGTCGAGGGCTATCTCGGCTGCTGCGCCGCCGTGCGCGACATGGATCATCGCGAGATCATCAAAGCTATCACCGCGCCGACACTGATCATCGCCGGATCGAAGGACATGGCGACCAATGTCGAGGCCGCCGAATTCATCCGCGACCGCATCAAGGGATCGAAGCTCGCCATCGTCGATGCTGCGCATATCGCCAATGTCGAGCAGTCTGAGGCTTACGCGAAGGAAGTCATCGGCTTCCTTGGCTGATCTGGAGAAAATGATGGACGAGAAAGAACGCTACGACACCGGCATGGCGCGGCGCCGCAAGGTGCTCGGCAATGCCTGGGTCGACAAGGCCAATGCCGGCAAGACACCGTTCAACAGCGAATTCCAGGACTTCATCACCCGCTATGCCTGGGGCGAAGTGTGGACCCGCCCGCATTACGACGAGCGCACCCGCCGCGTCCTGGTGATCGGCACCATGCTGGCGCTCGATAAATGGGCTGAATTCCGCATGCATGTGCGGGCGGCTTTGGTCGAAGGCGGCTTTACGCCCGACGACATCAAGGAGATCATCATCCAACAGGCGATCTATTGCGGCGTTCCGGCCGCCAATCACGCCTTCAAGGAAGCGGGCGAGATCATCGCCGAGCTGGACAAGAAGGGTTGAGCACCCTGCCCTGAACCGAAAAGCATGACGCGCGTTAGCTCAGCTGGCGCGCGCTCTTTTTGCGCGCTGTGTTTTCAGTGAGCGCGTCATGCCCAAACCCGATATCCACAAGATCGATGTCCGAAAAGGAATGCCGAGCGTCCAGTTGACGCGCGAGGAGTTCGACCGGCGGTTCAAGGCAAGATTTTACGATCCGATCTTCGAGCCGCTGGCGCCCGAGCTTGCGAAGATCGCCGACGCTGCCTGGGTCAGCTATGACGACTATCACAAGGCGCCGCGCACGCATCCCGCCGGCGAAGGCTATGCCGATCCCGCCTATCAATTGTCCGACGAATGGCGCGATGCGAGCCGCGCCGTGGAGGCTGCCGAAGCATGGCAGAAAGACAAGGCGTCTCCCTCGCGCATCCTGATCGTCAACGGCTCCTCGCGCAGCAATCAGACCTGTCCCGGCGAGATGTCAAAGACATATCGCCTGGCGGAGATTGCTAAATCCGTCATCGACGATGGGGGCGGATATGAAACCGAGTTGCTCGATCTGTCGCGCCTCGCCTCGGAATACGGGCGCGTCATCTATCCGTGCAAATCCTGCGTCTCGACGGCGATGCCGCTCTGCCACTGGCCGTGCTCCTGTTATCCCAATCACGCGATGGGGCAGACCGGCGACTGGATGGCGGAGATCTATCCCAAATGGGTGGCCGCGCACGGCATCATGATCCTGTGTCCGGTGAACTGGTATCAGGCGCCGTCCAGCCTCAAGCTGATGATCGACCGGCTGGTCTGCGCCGACGGTGGCAATCCCGATCCGACCACGACACAAGGCAAGGACCCGGCGCTGGCAAAAGAGATCGAACTCAAGGGTTGGGATTATCCGCGCCATCTGGCCGGCCGCGTGTTTTCCGTCGTTGTCCATGGCGATGCCAGCGGCGCGGAAAATCTGCGGCGCATCCTGTGCGACTGGCTGGAGGACATCGGATTGATCTCCGCGGGCCATCTTGCCGCGATCGATCGCTATGTCGGTTACTACAAGCCTTATGCGACGAGCCACGAGGATCTCGACCGCGACACGTCGTTTCAGGATGAGGTGCGCAATTGCGCGCGGGCGCTCATGCAGGGCGTGCGGCAGATGCACAACGGCGAGTTGAAAGAGCCCGACCGCAAGCTGCGCGACGTCCGGCCGAAATAACCCTACCTTCCGTAAATGCTGTAAGCGGGGCCGCATGCCTTCACCGGTGCGGGCTTGACGACATAACCAGCCTCGTCACGCAGGCGATCCCAGCGGGCCGATATCCCCTCGCGCATAGCAGGAGACACGAAATCCTCCGGCTTGATATTTCGGCGAGCCGCAATGCGCGACACCCATCGATCGAGGAAGCCGGGCTTGTGCTGATATTCGGGCTCGTACAGCCGTTCGATCATCGACAGCGTCGCGGCAAGACCGACCAGCCAGAGCGGCAGACGCTCATGGATCAGTATTTCGGTTGCTCCGCTCAGCATCGCAGGCGTTGCCGCGACCAGTGTTGAAACAACAATGAGGATCAACCCGGCATCGAGCATGTCGTGCGAGATGCGATGACCGCGCAATGTACCGATCCGCGTTGCCAGATGGCAGCTGCACATGATCGCGATCGCAAGACTCATGACACCGAAGAATGCCGCCAGCGGCAGATGCTGCGTCGTCTGCAAGCCGGCCCATTTGCCGATCGCGTAAACGGTGTTGGCAAAGCCCAGCCGCTCAAGTCCGAGCGTCGGCGAAGACAGAATGCGCCAGGCCTCGAATCCAAAGACCAGGGCGAAATCGAGCGCAATCACCGCAATCAGAATAGGAATGACTTTCGGCGTCCACCGCATCGCTTCGCTCCTGCCGCCGTCCTTACTTCGGACGTAGGGCTGGAGTCTGCGCGTCTCCAATTGCGCCTTCAATGGTAAGCTTTTGTTTACCTTAATCGCGGCCGCCGCGGCCCGATCACCGCAACTGCGCGGCGCGGAATTCCTGCGGCGTGGTGCCGGTCTGCTTGCGGAAAAAACGCGCGAAATGGGACGGATCGGTGAATCCCAGGGCATAGGCGATGTCGTGGATCGGCCGGCCGGTGAAAACCAGGTCCCGCTTTGCCTCCGTCAGCACGCGCTGGCGGATCAAATGGCCGGCGGTGACGCCGGTGGCACGCTTCACATGGTCATTCAACCGATCGGACGTCATCGCCAGGGCCGAGGCGTAAAATCCGATCTGCCGCTCTGTCAGGAAATTCTTGTCCACCAGCCGCTTCAGCGCTTCCACCGTCGCATCGGCGGGCATCAGGGTCATGGCGCCGCTCCGTGCCCGGCTCGCCGATTGCCGCGCAATTTCGATCGCAATCAGCGCCAGCAAAGCGCGCATCGCCAGCTTGTAGCCGTCGCGCGCCAGGAACGTTTCCTGATGCAGATCCTTGCAGAGCTGCACCAGCCTTCCGCCATCCCGCGCCGGGTCGAATGCCATGACCGGCTCCGCCGCCATCGCATTCAATTGCGCGATCGCTTCGCCGGACCGCTCTCCTAGGATCAGCGCAACATCGTCGCTGAAGCTCATCACCCAGCCGTCGGTCACGTCGGCATGGAAGCGAAAGCCATGCGCCATGCTCGGCGCGACGACGATGATACACGGCGCGGTAAAAGGCTTGATCGACGCTTCGCAGGTCATCTCGCCGCCGCCGCGTTCGATGACCAGAATCTGGAACAGGTTGCGATGCCGATGCACGCGGATCAGCCAATCGTTGATCGATGAACGCGAGGCGATGGTTTCGACATGGATGAAGTCGAACGCCTGTTCGTCGGGCGGATCGCCATAGAGATGGAATAAGGGAAGTCCGGCCGTCATTCGGGCAGACTAGAACAGGATGCCGAAACGTGTGAAGCGGTTTCGGAAACATCATTGCCTTTGAAGGATCAGAAATAACGCGTTCGCCGACACGGCTAGGATACTGGAACCACGATCGCGCCCAAAATGAAAACCCCGCCGGCGAAATGGCGGGGCTTCCATGGTCCAAGCTCAGCCTTATTCAGCAGAAGCTTGCCGCGATGCCGTCCTAACGGCTCTGGCCGCCATGCTGCCCTGGCTTCTGTTGTCCACCATGTTGACCGCCATGCTGGCCGCCTTGGCCGGGCTGCTGGGTCTGCTGACCAGGTTTCTGCTGCTGGCCTCCGTGCTGGCCACCCTGGTTTGGGTTATTCTGCTGCTGTTGCTTACCCATGTTTAGGCTCCTTGAAGGGCCCCTGCCCAGCACTCACAACGCGCGGCGCAGCCTCGGCGTTCCTGGAGGGTCATCGGCGGTCTTGGCCTTTTTTCAGCAGAAGACCACTCGCCTTCGCCTAAAGACTGCGCAAAATTTCAGCGTCCGGTTGGTTGAGCGGCGGGATCCCGCAGGGGGCATTCGACGTCCACAGGTATTTGATCGGAATATCGTTTCAGCCAGCGCTGCGTTGCTGCGCCGGGGTGCCGCTGCTATGAAACATGGGTCATCGGATGTCGTTTCGGCGTCCGTTCGACGAGCCGGGCTACGGGACTTTGGGGAAAGGCACGTCGAATGTTGGAAGGTTTCGTCCAGCAACTCGTCAATGGCATCACGCTGGGCTCGATCTATGGCCTGATCGCCATCGGCTACACGATGGTGTTCGGCATTATCGGCATGGTGAATTTCGCCCATGGCGATGTCTTCATGGTCTCGACCTTCGTTGCGCTGATCACGGTACTGGTGCTGACGAGCTGGCTCGGCATGTCGTCGATCTTTCTCGTACTGCTGATCGTGCTCCTGGTCGCCATGCTGGTGACGTCGCTATTGAGCTGGGGCATCGAACGTGTCGCTTATCGGCCGCTGCGCGGCTCGTTTCGTCTGGCGCCGCTGATCTCGGCCATCGGCATGTCGATCTTCCTGTCGAATTTCGTTCAGGTCGCGCAGGGTCCGCGGCATAAATCGATACCGCCGATCGTGCAGGACGGCATCGTGCTGATTGATCGCGGCAATTATCAGGTCACACTGTCATATCGGCAGTTGATTATCTGGATCGTCACCGCGCTCGTGCTGGCGATCTTCTGGTATGTCGTGACCAAAACTTCGCTCGGCCGGGCGCAACGCGCCTGCGAACAGGATCCGAAAATGGCGTCGCTGCTCGGCGTCAATGTCGATCGCACCATTTCCATCACCTTCATCATCGGTGCGGCCCTCGCCGGCGTCGCCGGCACGATGTACCTGATGTATTACGGCGTGATCAGTTTCGCCGATGGTTTCGTGCCCGGCATCAAGGCGTTCACTGCCGCCGTGCTCGGCGGCATCGGCTCGCTGCCCGGTGCGGTGATCGGCGGTCTGTTGATCGGATTGATCGAGACATTCTGGTCGGCTTATTTTTCGACCGATTACAAGGATGTTGCCGCATTCTCGATCCTGGCGGTCGTGCTGATCTTCCTGCCGCAAGGCCTGCTCGGCCGCCCCGAGGTCGAAAAGGTCTGACATGGTGGAGAAGGTACAGCCGCGCATCGATGTGCTGCGCGGATTGAGAGACGCCCTCCTGGCAGGTCTTGTGACCTTCGGCCTGCTGCTGCCGCTGATCGGCCTGCAGACCACCGTCAACATCCGCAACGAATTGATCCTGCAGGAACGGCCTTACCTGCTGGCGGCGATGGTGCTGGGCGTTGTCGTCATCAGCCTGATCGTCTCGTTCGTCATCCGGCCGCTGGCGCAAAGGCGAGCCGCCGCAAAACCGGAGAGCACAAGCCTCAAGGCCGCTCACCGGCGCGCAGCGATCGCAAAATTCGCTATGCCATTCGCGCTTGGCTTTGCGTTTCTTTATCCGGTCGTCGCGATTCAGCTTGCCGGCTGGCAGGGTTCGGTGAAGTGGATCGACAATTTCGGCATCCAGATCCTGATCTACATCATGCTGGGATGGGGCCTGAACATTGTCGTCGGCCTCGCTGGCCTGCTCGATCTCGGCTACGTCGCCTTCTATGCGGTCGGCGCCTATTCCTATGCGCTGCTGTCGCAGAATTTCGGTTTTTCGTTCTGGATTCTGCTGCCGCTCGCCGGCATTCTCGCCGCCTTCTGGGGCATCCTGCTCGGCTTTCCGGTGCTGCGCCTGCGCGGCGACTATCTCGCCATCGTTACCCTGGCCTTCGGCGAGATCATCCGCCTTGTGCTGATCAACTGGGTCGATCTCACCAACGGCTATGCCGGCATCAGCGGCATTCCGCGGCCGAGCTTTTTCGGCATTCCGTTCAACGCCGATGACGATGGCTTCGCCGCGGTGTTCGGCCTTGAATTCTCGCCGCTCTATCGCACCATCTTTCTCTATTACCTGATCCTGTGCCTCGCGCTGCTGACGGCCTTCGTCACCATGCGGCTGCGCCGTCTGCCGATCGGCCGCGCCTGGGAGGCCTTGCGCGAAGACGAGATCGCCTGCCGCGCGCTCGGCATCAACACCACCAACACCAAGCTCTCGGCCTTTGCCATCGGCGCGATGTTCGGCGGCTTTGCCGGCTCCTTTTTCGCCGCGCGCCAGGGCTTCATCTCGCCGGAATCCTTCACCTTCATGGAATCGGCGATGATCGTCGCCATCGTCGTGCTCGGCGGCATGGGCAGCGCCTTCGGCGTCGCCATCGCCGCGATCCTGATGATTGGCGGCACCGAATATCTGCGCGAGCTCGACTTCCTGAAAACCATTTTCGGCAGTCAGTTCGATCCGACGCAATACCGCATGCTGCTGTTCGGCGCGGCGATGGTGCTGATCATGATCTGGAAGCCGCGCGGCCTGATCTCGACGCGTGATCCCACCGCCTTCCTGCATGAGCGCAAGACCATCGCCGCCAAGTTCGTCAAGGAAGGCCGTGGATGAGCGCTTCCGACGATATCCTCCGCGTCGAGCATCTCACCATGCGGTTCGGTGGGCTCATCGCGGTGCACGACCTGTCCTTCACGGCCAAGCACGGCGACATCACCGCGCTGATCGGCCCGAACGGCGCCGGCAAGACCACCGTGTTCAACTGCATCACCGGTTTCTACAAGCCGACCGAAGGCCGCATCGCGCTGCAATGCGGCGAGCCTGCCGCTTGGGATCGTCTCGAAGAATTGACGGCCAGCCCGAAGCAAAGCGACACCGGCCGCAACGGTTCGTTGTTTCTGCTGGAACGCATGGCCGACCACGACGTCGCCAAATATGCGCGGGTCGCACGCACGTTTCAGAATATCCGTCTGTTCCGCGGCATGACGGTGCTGGAAAATCTTCTGGTCGCCCAGCACAAGCCGCTGATGCGGGCCTCGGGCTTTTCCATCTTCGGCATCTTCGGGTTGGCGCCATTCCGCAATGCCGAGGCCATCGCCATCGACAAGGCCGTGCAATGGCTCGAGACCATCAATCTTATCGATCGCGCCGACGATCCGGCGGGCGATCTTCCCTATGGCGATCAGCGCCGGCTCGAAATCGCGCGCGCCATGTGCACCGATCCGGTGCTGCTGTGCCTTGACGAACCGGCGGCGGGTCTCAATCCACGCGAAAGCGCAGAACTGTCCGAGTTGCTGATCCAGATCCGCGACCGGCACCGGACCTCGATCCTCCTGATCGAGCACGACATGTCAGTGGTCATGCAGATTTCCGATCACGTCGTCGTGCTGGATTACGGCGAGAAGATCTCCGACGGCACCCGCGATCAGGTCAAGAACGATCCGAACGTCATCGCCGCCTATCTCGGCGTCGAACAGGAAGAGGTGGAAGCCGTCGCATCGGAGGTCGGGCTGTGAATCACCGGGCCTCGCTCCACACTCCGTTCGCCCCCGCGAAAGCGGGGACCCAGTCTTCGGCAGATACATTTTGCGGTGCGGCTCTGGGTCCCCGCTTTCGCGGGGACGAGCGGGTTATATTTGACTTGCGGAGTGCATCATGAGCACGCCCGCCAGCCCATTCTCACCCCTCCTCGCCATTCGTGGCGTCACCACGATGTATGGCAATATCACCGCGCTGCGCTCCGTCGACCTGCATGTCGATCCGGGCGAGATCGTCACGCTGATCGGAGCCAATGGCGCCGGCAAGTCGACGCTGATGATGACGATCTTCGGCAATCCGCGCGCGGCCGAAGGCCAGATCGTCTTCGACGGCCATGACATCACCCATAGACCGACGCACGAGATCGCGCGTCTGTCCATCGCGCAATCGCCGGAAGGCCGGCGGATTTTCTCGCGCATGACGGTGCTTGAAAATCTGCAGATGGGCGCGGCTGTCATTGGCAACGCGCATTTCGAGGAAGACCTCGAACGCATCTTCATGCTGTTTCCGCGCATCAAGGAGCGCATCGCCCAACGCGGCGGCACGCTCTCCGGCGGCGAGCAGCAGATGCTGGCGATCGCCCGCGCCTTGATGTCGCGGCCGCGCCTGCTTCTGCTCGACGAACCCTCGCTTGGCCTCGCGCCGCTGGTGGCCCGGCACATTTTCGATGCCGTCGCCGATCTCAACAGGCGCACGGGTCTGACCGTGCTGTTGGTCGAACAGAATGCCTTTCATGCGCTCCGCCTCGCCCATCGCGGCTACGTGATGGTCAATGGCGAAATCACCATGTCCGGAACCGGCCGCGAACTGCTCGACAGACCCGAGATCAAAGCCGCCTATCTGGAAGGCGGACGGCGGGAGGCCAGCTAGATGGATCTGGTATTGGTCCCCGTCTTTATTTTTCTGCGCGTCATCGCCTCGCTCTTTTATGAAGAGGATTCCTTCTTCGTCTTCCTGCTGGTCACGATCTTTCTCGGGGGCGGCGCCGCCTTTCTGTCCGGCCGGGCCATTGCCGGCACCTGGCGGCCGTCATGGCAGGTGTTTCTGGCGGCTCTCGCGCTTGGCGGCGCGGTCCGCTTCTTCCACTTCGCCCTGTTCGGCGGCACGCTGCTGGCACCGTATTATTACGCGGTCGATACCCTGTTCTGCCTGTTGTTTGGTCTGTGGGGTTACCGCATGACCAGAGCCGGTCAGATGGCGGAACAATATGGCTGGATCTACCGGCGGGCCGGCCTCCTGAATTGGGCGGCAAAAAGAGTTGCGCGAAACGCCGCAGCATCCAAATCCGGCTGACCTTTTTCCCGGTTTGGCGCTAGAATCGACGTAAGGCGAATACCGTCCAACCAGCATCCTTGCGGCGGAACCAGCCCGCCACGCATTCGAGGGGAGTTTTGAATGAAACGGACAATCGTACTCGGCCTTGCGCTCGGCTTTGCCGTAGCCGCGACGAGTTCTGCGACGGCGCAAATCAAGATCGGCGTCGCCGGCCCGATCACCGGCGGCAGCGCCGCCTTCGGCCTGCAACTGAAAAACGGCGTCGAACAGGCGGTGGCCGACATCAATGCCGCCGGCGGCATCAACGGCCAGAAGATTCAGCTCTTCGTCGGCGACGATCGCGGCGACCCGAAGGAAGGCGTCTCGGTCGCCAACAAATTCGCAGCGGATGGCGTGAAGTTCGTGGTCGGCCACTTCAATTCCGGCGTCACCATGCCGGCCTCCGAGGTCTATCAGGAAAACGGCATCCTTTCGATCACGCCGGCCGCGACCAATCCGCGGATCACCGATCGCAAGATGTGGAACGTATTTCGCGTCTGCGGCCGCGACGATCAGCAGGGCGGCGTTGCCGGCAACCTCATCGCGGAGAAGTTCAAGGGCAAGCGCGTCGCCGTCGTGCATGACAAGACCACCTATGGTCAGGGCCTCGCCGACGAAACGCGCAAGGCCATGAACAAGGGCGGCGTGAAGGAAGTCCTCTATGAAGGCGTCAACCGCGACGACAAGGACTTCACCGCGCTCGTCTCCAAACTGAAGGCCGCCAATATCGACCTGCTCTATTGGGGCGGCCTGCACGATACCGGCGGCCTGATCGTGCGCCAGATGCGCGACCAGGGCGTGAAGGCACCGCTGATGGGCGGCGACGGCATCACCGATGACGAGTTCGCCTCCATTGCCGGCCCCGGCGCCGAAGGTACGCTGATGACCTTCTCGCCCGATCCGCGTACCAATCCGGCCAACAAGGAAATCGTCGAGGTGTTCCGCAAGAAGGGCTTCGAGCCGCACGCCTACACGCTCTACAGCTATGCGGCGCTGCAGCTCATCAAGGCCGCGGCCGAACAGGCCAAGTCGCTTGATCCGAAGAAGGTGGCCGACGTTCTGCGGGCCGGAAAGCCGTTCAAGACCGTGCTCGGCGACATCGCCTTCGACAAGAACGGCGACGTGTCGAATGACGGCTACATCGTCGATGGCAAGAAGAAAGACCGCTACGTGCTCTACACCTGGAAGAAGGGCCCGGACGGCAAGCTCAGCTATTTCGAGGATTGATTTTCGCCCTCGCGCAAAAAAGCCCGCTTGGTTTCCGAGCGGGCTTTTTTGTTTCCGCTCGTCCCCGCCAACGGGTCGCGCACCTAAGTCGGCTGTTGCTGACTTAGGTCATATTCATTTGCCGATCTCGGGCAAGCCCGAGACCGTCGCGCGCTCGATGACGGCTCCGGCGGGGACCCCAGAGTCACAAGACTGGATTCCCGCCTTCGCGGGAATGAGCGGAGTTTGGGACTGACACGAGTCAGGGTTACATCGCGCCCCAAATCGCTCTACACACCGCCCCATGCCCGAATTCTCCCCGCAACAGGACGATGCCCTCCGCGCCGTGTCGGCCTGGCTGAAAGCCAAGCCCGGCACCGGCAACACCCCGCAGATTTTCCGGCTGTTCGGCTTTGCCGGCACCGGCAAGACCACCCTCGCCCGGCATCTCGCCGAAAGCGTCGATGGCAAGGTCTCGTTCGCGGCCTTCACCGGCAAGGCGGCGCTGGTGATGCGCTCCAAGGGCTGCTACGGCGCCTCGACCATTCATTCGCTGATCTACAAGACCCGGGAAAGCAGCGCGGAAACGCCGAGCTTCGAACTCTGGGACGACGCCCCCGCCTCCAAGGCGGCGCTGATCGTCATCGACGAATGCTCGATGGTCGATGCCGAACTCGGCCGCGACCTGATGTCGTTCGGCATTCCGGTGCTGGTGCTGGGCGATCCTGCGCAGCTTCCGCCGATCCAGGGCGGCGGCTTCTTCACCGAGGCAGAGCCCGACGCGATGCTGACCGAAGTGCATCGCCAGGCGCAGGATGATCCGATCGTTCGCCTCTCCATGATGGTGCGCGAAGGCAGACGGCTCGAACCCGGCCGCTATGGCGACACCGAAGTCGTGTTGCGCAGCGATTTCGATCCCGACCGCGTGCTTGAGACCGACCAGATCCTGGTCGGCCGCAACAACACGCGCAGAGCTTACAACACGCGGCTGCGTGAACGGCTTGGCCGCGAGGAAGGTCTGCCGGTGGCGGGCGACAAGCTCGTGTGTCTGCGCAACAACCGCCGCAAGGCGCTGTTCAATGGCGGATTGTGGGTGGTGAAGGAACGCGCCGCCGGCAAATCCGGCAGCGTCATCACCATGCGTATAACACCCGAAGCCGACGTGTCAGGCGCCGCGCTTGGCGTGAAAGCGGTGAAAGTCTCCGTGCGCCGCGAGTGTTTCTTGGGCGGCATCGAAGATTTCGACTGGCCCCAGCGCAAGAAATACGACGAATTCGATTACGGCTATGTGCTCACCGTGCACAAGTCGCAAGGCTCACAATGGGACGATGTCGTTTTGTTCGACGAAAGCTTCGCCTTCCCTGACAGTCGCGAACGCTGGCTCTATACCGGTATCACCCGCGCGGCGAAGCGGCTCAGCATCGTGGTGTCTTGAAGCGTGATTGACCCGGCTGTGGCGATCGCTCATGCTTTCCGACAGGAGGACATCACAATGCTTCAGCGTGTTTTGAGGGCTACCGGCCTGAAGCCGCGGCCTTGGGATAGCTATGCCAGGTTCGAATACAAGTCGGTCTGGAACGCCGTCGCGCCGACCGAGGACAAGGCAAAGCTCGCGGTCAGCGGCACGCTGGATAAGGTCGAGCACCAGCGCTCGGCAGAGCAGACCCTGGAATGGCTGCAGCGCCATGTCGGTATTCACCCCGACGATGTGATCGTCGATATCGGCGCCGGCTTCGGCCGCGTCGGAGAACTCGTCGCGCCGCTCTGCAAGCGCTGGATCGGCACCGACGTCTCCGAGAACATGATCGCCGTGATCAAACAGCGGCTCGCGGATCACAAGAATGTCGAGGCGATCGCGACCAACGGCTTCGACCTGTCGCCGATCGCAACCGCATCGGCCGATATGGTCTACTGCACGACGGTGTTCATGCATCTCGACGAGTGGGAGCGCTACAACTACATCGTCGAAGGCTTCCGTATTCTGAAGCCAGGCGGCCGGATGATCGTCGACAATATCAGCCTCGCCAGCGACCAGGGCTGGAACATCTTCATCGAGCACACCAGGATCCCGCCGGCGCAGCGCCCGCCCAGCATCAGCAAGATGTCGACGCCGCAGGAGATCGCGATCTACTTCCAGCGCGCCGGCTTCAAGCGCATCAATCAGGCCGAGCTTGGGCCGATGATCATCACCTATGGTGTGAAGCCCTAGGGGCTTTGTTCGAGCTTGAGGTCGTCACTATCCTTCCCGGCCCTGCAGTCAAACGTGCGCAGACTGCGTAAACTTGTCTGCGTTGCCGGGCATCCACGCTCCCCTGCCCTAAAAGCGTTTCGTGTTTTGATGGAAACCTCAAAATAAGTCGCTGTCGTCCCGCCAACGGGCCGCGCACCTAAGTCGGCTGTTGCCGACTTAGGTCATATTCATTTGCCGATCTCGGGCAGGCCCGAGATCGGTCGCGCGCCCGATGACAGGCTCCGGCGGGGACGACCAAAACGCTATAGGCGCAAAGGGCACTCAATGCGCGGCGAACTCCTTTTCATGAAGCCAGGCGGCGTGACGCGGCGGCTTCTTGGTCGCCGCCCATTCCTCAACCATGGCCGGCGCCACAGCTTTGAGTTTCGCCATGGTCTCGGGCGTGGTCGTCCATGCTGCAAGTTCGAGACGATGACCGGACGGATCGAAGAAATAGATCGACTTGAAGATGTCATGGTCGGTCGGGCCAACGACCTCCAGGCCTTCAGCCTTGGCTTTGGCCTTGATGGTTTCGAGAGCGGCGACGTCGGCGACCTGAAAGGCGATGTGCTGCGTCCAATCCGGCGTATTCGGATCGCGGCTCATGGGCGGCGATTTTGGCAGCTCAAAAAAAGCGAGAATGTTGCCCGAGCCGGCATCGAGAAAAATATGCATGTAGGGGTCGGGCTCCTTGGTTGAGGGAACCTTGTCTTCGGCAATGGCGCCAACAAGCTCCATCCCCATCACGCGTTTGTAGAAGTCGACTGTCTCCTTGGCATCCTTACAGCGGTAGGCGACGTGATGAATCTTTTCGATGAGCATGATGCCCTCCTTGGTTTCCTGATCCATAAAGTAACAAATGTTACTAATTTGCGCAAGGCCAAGAAGACGACCAAGCAGGATTTTCGATGTAATAAGGGGGAACGCGCCAGCGGCAATTGGACAAAACGTATTAAAATCACTAACATACGATACAATTTTGGGTGCCGCCGATGCAGGCGTCTGGCCAATGGGCGAACAGGTGATGACCATGTCCCGTGACCGCTTCGAACTGGGGCGCTTTTTCCCCTACCAACTTGCGGCCCTGGCTGAGCGCGTTTCGCTTGCGATCTCACAGCTTTATGCGGGTCGCTTCGATATCAGCCGCGTCGAGTGGCGCGTCCTGGCGGCGCTCGGCACCCACAGCGGAATGGCAGCCAAAGACATCGCGCCTTATTCGGCGCTCGATAAGATGCAGGTGAGCCGGGCCGTCGCGCGACTCGAAGAGGAAGGTTTCATCGAGCGCCGGGAGGATGCCACCGACCGGAGAGCCAAGATTCTCGAACTGACTCCGGCCGGTCGCAGCTTGTTTCAGAAGATTGTCCCGCTCGTCCGTGCCCGAGAAGACTATCTCCTTGGCGCCCTCGACGCGGACGAACGTCTCATGCTGGAGCGGATCATGAACAAGATTCTGGCGCGAGCAGAAGGGCTGATCGAAAGAGGCTGAAACGACAACTGCGCGCCGTGGCTGGACACGTGGTGTCATAGCCGCTCTTCGTTTGGCAGAAGGTCTCGGTCTCTCGCCGCTCATTCCCGCGAAGGCGGGAATCCAGCTCTGTTTGTTTTCTGGGTCCCCGCCTCCGCGGCGACGAGCGGAGAGACTCTAGCCCCGCTGCGCGCAGAAGCTGATCGCCGTCGCAATGGGACTGGCCATGTCGTATGCAAGGCCGAACGCCTTCAGTCCGTGGCGATCGAACAGCGCCAGCATATCGTTCGCCCGCATCCATCGCGCATAAGCACCGTTGCCGCCCCAGAATTTCGGATCCTTCGACGAACGTCCGTAATTCGTCTCCCACAATTCCATGTCCGCATGACGCGGATCGAACAGCTTGCGGCGCGGCGGACCATGATAATGCTTTTCATCGAACACGTGCGACCAGACATAGCAGCGGTCGGTGACGCGGCTGATATCCTCGATCACGGTGATCGGATCGCGCATGTGATAGAGGACGCCACAGGCAAAAATCAGGTCGAAGCGCTCGCGTGTTGACTTGAGAAATTCAGTCACATCGCCCAGCATGAATTTGGCTTTGATCCCGGTGATTTCCTTGGCGATGAGGCATTTCAGATAGGCGTCGGCGTTGCTCTCGATCGCCAGCACATCGGCGCCGAGTTGTTCCAGCGCATAGCTGTGCCCGCCTTCGAGTGGCCCAAGTTCGAGAATGCGCATGCCGTCGAGGCGCCCGTTGCGGCCAAGTCCTGTTGCCGCGGCCTTGGGTCTCGTATCGGCAAAGAGCGGGACATCGCCACTGATTGCGCCCGGCAACACCGGCGACAGATCGGACGCCCAGCCACCGGAAAAAATATCAAGCGCATTCTGATGGCTCGGCGCCCG
The DNA here is from genome assembly GCF_002119765.1 of Pseudorhodoplanes sinuspersici. Classification (NCBI taxonomy): domain Bacteria; kingdom Pseudomonadati; phylum Pseudomonadota; class Alphaproteobacteria; order Hyphomicrobiales; genus Pseudorhodoplanes; species Pseudorhodoplanes sinuspersici. Next base: position 4,180,227 of record NZ_CP021112.1, on the reverse strand, counting down.
CGTCTCGAAACGGGAGCGATCGGCGCCGTGGGGAGAAGGCTGCCGTTGAAAAAAACGCTTCAACATCGTGTTTCACACCGGGGCAATGCTATTTCGCTTCGCCTAGAGCATGATGCCGAAAAGTGCGAAGCGGTTTTCGGACAACATCATGCTCTAACTTATGAGAATCGATCACGTTTATGATTTTGGATCGATCCGATCCAAAATCATCGTGATCTGGCGGCAAAGCAAGAGCACATCCATACGGAAAACAACAATGGAAAACCGCCGCACAGGCCGGTCCTATTACCGGCCTCATCCGCGAAGCCATCAAAGCCGGAAAGGCTCTCTTGCCGTCAATCAGCGCGCATCGCGCTTGGCCTGAGCCACCGCGGCGGCCTTGCGCAGACGCCCGCGCTCCATCGGACGGATCAGTGATTTCCGTCGCTCCGTGGCGATGTTGCGCATGCCGTTATGGGCTTGCCGGGTGTTGAAGCCGGTTTCGTTACCGGCCTCGCTCGCTTGCTTCATCGCGAGTGCCTTCCTTGCATTCTCGACATGAGTGACGGCGGCCATCATGCGGCGGCGGCGTTCGCTTTCGCTATTGAGACGGCGGACGGCCATCGCAAGCACGGCCAGCTTGGCTTTTGATCCCTCATCGGATTTCGATGGCGTCGCCCCCTTGGGCGCGGCCTTGCCACGCATCTCGCGCCGCCGCTGATTGGCCTGCGTCTTCGCCCTGTCACGACGTTCGCGCACGAGTTTCACCAGATCAGACAATTCGCGGTCGGATAGCTCCTGAAGCGCCGGGTGATGCGTCTTCTCCACGAGGTCGCGCTCGTCGGCGTCGAGCGCACGCTCTTCCTCTTTCCGTCTGATGGCCATCGGGACTTGCCTCCCTGCTGATCGGGCGAACGCCCGCACGCATCGAGTTTAGATGGCGATCATCTCCCGTTCGACAATGCAACGTGTCGCACCGCCAATGCGGAACCTGTGCCGGATTGGATCACGCCACGGCGTCAAAGCGCGTTACAGGTGCTGCTCTGCGTTCGATGACAGACGACGACACGGGCGAACACGCATGTTGCGGTCTCTTCCGCGACCGAGCAAAGCATCTTCTACGAGCATGAAAACGGACGAATAGCGGGCCATAGGAATATTTTCACGTGAAACAGGCCGGGCAAAGGCCCTTGTTTTCCTGCTGTTTTCGCGCGTCACCCGATCCGGCCCAAAGCCGGGAATGTCTCCAGCAGCCAGAAACTCATGGTCGTGATCGTTCCGGTGAGAAACATGATCCCCGTCAGAACCAAAAGCGCGCCCATCGCCATCTCAACCTTCTGCAGATGCGCGCGGAAACGCGACAGGAACGCCGCGAAAGGCTCGGCCGCGAAGGCGGCCAGCACGAACGGGATACCAAGACCGAGCGAATAAACGGCCAGCAGCGAGGCGCCTTTGGCCACGGTGGCTTCGGACGCAGCAACCGCAAGGATCGCGGCCAGGATCGGTCCGATGCATGGCGTCCAGCCAAAGGCGAAGGCCAGTCCCATCACATAGGCGCCCCACAGCCCGATCGGCTTGGCCATACCGACGCGTTTTTCGCGCAGCAGAAACGAGATGCGCGTCAGCCCAAGGAAATGCAGGCCCATGATGATGATGGCGATGCCGGCAACCGTCGCCAGAACATCCGAATAGGCGCGCAGCAGCCCGCCGATCAGGGTGGCGCTCGCTCCCAGCGCGATGAAGACGGTCGAAAATCCCGCCACGAACAGACAGGCCGCAAACACCGTTTCCAGCCGCACACGCGGTTCTGGCTCCTTGTCGGCCAGCCGCTCAAGCGAGGTTCCCGCCAGATAGACGAGATAAGGCGGCACCAGCGGCAACACGCAAGGAGACAGGAAGCTGATCAGGCCCGCGAATAACGCGGCAAGGAAAGACACGTCCGGCATGGATGTTGTCATGCATGGCTGCGGGGCACGACGCAAGCGGATCGCCCGTCGCCTCTCTGTGATGTGACCGCAGGGCTGTCATGTTACTGCTCGTCATTTGCCGGGCTTGACCCGCAAGTCGGGTTTACCCGACTTGTGGAATTGATAGGGTCAGACGCGGGCAGGCCCGCGTCTGATGCAATCATCATTCGAAAAAGATGGACCCGCGGGTCGAGCCCGCGGGAGACAACGTGGAGCAGGCCATTGCGCAATCTGATCACCGACGTCGCGGGATTGAAGGTCGGCCATGCCGATGACGCAGTGCTCGGCTCGGGTTCGACCGTCATTATTTTTGACGAGCCCACAATCGCCTCCGTCGATTTGCGCGGCGGCGGACCGGGCACACGCGAAACCGAGCTTCTGGCCGCGGAAACAACCGTCGAGCAGGTCGATGCGATTACACTCTCAGGCGGCTCCGCTTTCGGGCTTGATGCCGCCTCAGGCGCACAGGCCTGGCTGCGTGAGCAAGGCCGTGGCTTTGCCATCGGACCGGCACGCGTGCCGATTGTGCCCGGGGCCATCGTTTTCGATCTGCTGGCAGGCGGGAACAAGGACTGGGGCCGATTCTCACCCTACCGGGAGCTTGGCTATCGGGCGGCCTCGGCGGCCTCGGATACCTTCGCATTGGGCAGCGCCGGCGCCGGCATGGGCGCGACTGTGGTCAACCTGAAAGGCGGTGTCGGCTCGGCATCGGCGACCACGGATGAAGGTCACACCGTCGGCGCGCTCGTCATCGTCAATGCGGTCGGCAGCGTCACCATCGGCGACGGCCCGTATTTCTGGGCGGCGCCGTTTGAACGTGACAATGAATTCGGCGGACGCGGCTGGCCAAAGCAATTCACGCCGGACGATCTCGTCATTCGCACCAAAGGCGGCGCACCACGCCAGGCGACCACCATTGCGCTGGTTGCGACCGATGCCGTTCTCACCAGCGCGCAGGCCAACCGCCTTGCCGTTATGGCGCAAACCGGTTGCGCCCGCGCGATCTATCCCGTGCACACGCCGCTTGACGGCGATGTCGTCTTTGCGGCCGCAACGGGTCGAAAGCCTCTCGCAGACCCGCTGATGTCGCTGACGACGCTCGGCGCTCTCGCAGCCAATGTGCTGGCACGTGCTATCGCCCGTGGCGTCTACGAAGCAAAAGCCCTGCCCTTCGACAATGCACTCCCATCATGGCGCGACACATTCGAGCGCGGCAAATTTGCCTAAAACCCCACGGATAAACCATCCGCGACGATCCTGACGGTAAACATGAACTGCCCGCTTTCATCGGCGTTGTTCATGAAATAAATACCAACAAGGAAAGCGTGTGGTTATGCGTTCGCAATATATTCCGCCCCAGGCGAGAGCCGTTGAATCCTCCGTCATTCGTGAGACGGTCTATGCCGCCGACAAGCGTGAGCTGCGCATCACGTTCGTGTCCGGCCGCCAATATGCCTACGCGAATGTCCCGCAATCTATCTACGAAGCCTTTCTGGCGTCGTCGTCGAAAGGCGCGTTCTTCAACATCGCCATTCGCGGCCGCTATCACTTCCACGAAATCCTGCCGTTCAGCGAACGCACGGCTCATTAGATTTCGAACATCATTTTTCGCAAAACCATTACTTCATGAACCGTTCCGCACGATAAGGCGCAGGATCGGTGAAGGGCGTTTCGCCCATCATCAGTTCCGTGAGCAAGCGGCCGCTGACGGGCCCCAGTGTTAGCCCCCAATGCGCATGGCCGTAATCGAGCCAAAGATTGCTTTGCCCCGGCGCAGCCCCGATCACCGGCATGGAATCCGGAAAACACGGACGCCGGCCCATCCACGGCTCGTCTTCCACCGGCTCGCCAATGGGAAACAGCGCGCGCGCCTGCGGCATCAGGCGATCGAACTGCACCGGCGTCGGCGGCGCATCGCGCGCGGCGAATTCCGCGCCCGTGGTCAGGCGCAGCCCCTGCTCCATCGGCACCATCGCGTATCCGACTTCGGCATCCAGCACCGGACGGTTCAGGCCCTTGTTGCCCTTGGGCTTGAAGTGTCGATGATAACCGCGCTTCACTTCGAGCGGCAGCCTGATGCCGAGCGGATCGAGAACATCCTGCGCCCATGGGCCAAGCGCGACCACCGCCTGCGCGCCATCCACCGGTCCTTCGGTCGTATCGACACGCCAGCGGCCATCGGCTCGGTGCAGTGACCGCGCATCGCCGGTCACGATCACCCCGCCCAGCGCCTTGAAACGCTCGGCATAGGCGCGCGTCACCGCAAGCGGATTGTTGACACTCGCGGCCTGCGGCCAATAGATCCCACGCTCGAAAATCGGCGAAAGTCCTGGCTCCAGCACCATCGACCCCGCCGTATCCAGCGCCTCGAATGCGAGGCCGGCAGCGGCAATGGCATCGAGATCGGGCTTGGCGTCATTGAAGGCTTGCGTCGTGCGATAGATTTTCAGCCAACCATTGGTACGCAGATAGCGCTCCGCGCCGGCTTCCCGCATCAGCTTTTCATGCTCGGCAATCGAATTGGCAAAGAGCGGCCGCATCTTTGCGGCAAATTCGAACATCGCCGCGCCGCGCGAATGCCGAAGATAGGCAAACAGCCACGGCGCAATCTTTGGCAGATAAGATAAGTGATAATTCGCTTCTGGCGCCTGTTTGAAAGCGATCTTCAACAACGCGGAAATCTTCAGCGGAAACGGATACGGGAAATACGTATTGCCCTCGATAATCCCGGCATTGCCGTATGAGGTCTCCTCACCCACGGGCTTTCGATCGATCAGCGAGACGGACAGACCGCGTTTGGCAAGGTGAAGGGCGGCGGACACGCCGACGACGCCGGCGCCGAGAACAATCACATCAGTACGAGCCATGAATTCCTCGAGAATAGCCTAAGAGACCGCGGCTGGCCGGCTGCCGGGGGATGGTGGCGCAGAAATCTGACATCCATATAGGCGCAATGCAGGATTCGTGCAGGTGTCGTGACTCTGCCCACATTTGCCGCAGCGGCCAGTTATGCGGGAAAAGCCGTCGCCACGCTCTCAAAATCCACGGTTTGCCCGCCCAAGGCGGGGGTGTTAGACGGGCCGCTCACGATTCAGTAAGCGACGTTTGACGCGGCAAGGTTTGATGAGGACAGCATGCCCCGCCCCCTTTTGATCGCGCCATCGATCCTGGCCTCGGACTTCTCCAAACTCGGAGAGGAAGTGCGTGCCGCCGATGCCGCCGGCGCCGACTGGATCCATCTCGACGTGATGGACGGGCATTTCGTGCCCAACATTACCTTCGGGCCGGACGTGATCAAATCGATCCGGCCGCATTCGAAGAAAATCTTTGACGTGCATCTGATGATCGCGCCGGCCGACCCGCATCTCGAAGCCTTTGCCAAAGCCGGCTGCGATATCATTACCGTTCATGCGGAGGCCGGGCCCAACCTGCACCGGTCATTGCAGGCGATCCGCGCCCTCGGGAAAAAGGCTGGCGTGTCGATCAATCCGGCAACGCCGGAAAGCAGCATCGAATATGTGCTCGATCTGGTCGATCTCGTCCTCATCATGTCGGTCAATCCGGGTTTCGGCGGCCAGGCTTTCATTCCGTCCGCGAGCGAAAAAATTGCACGAGTCCGTTCAATGATTGCCGGGCGGCCGATCGATCTCGAAGTCGATGGCGGCATCACCGCCGACACCGCTCCGAAAGTCGTGGCCGCGGGCGCCAATGTTCTGGTGGCCGGCTCGGCGGTGTTCAAAGGCGGTCCGTCCGCCTATGGCGACAACATCTCGGCCATTCGCCATGCTGCCGCCCTGACACGCGGCGAAGCGGCGTGATCGCGCCGGCCCATGCGCTGACGCTGCTCGCCAACGACCTTGAACCCGGCGAACGGGTGATCTACGCGGTGCGCCCCGACATCTGGACCACCATCCGCAACAAGATCTTTCTGTTGTGGATCGGGGTGCCCTGGTGCATCGCGATTTTCGGACTGTTCCTGGCCGGACGCACGACGTGGGGGATTTTCATCCCCCTTGCCATGATAGGGCTCGCAATGCTTGCAGCGCCCATCATCCTCGCCATCGAGACCCAATACACAATTTACGCGATCACCGACCGGCGAGCGCTGATCGTCCGGACCGGCCTGCGGCCGAGCACGGTCTCCTGCCCGTTCAATCGCATGGACGAAAAACTCGAAATCATGAGCGCAGGTGGCGAAAGCGGGCATCTGTATTTCGCATCAAACATGTCGACAAAAATGCGGGATGTCGATTACACCGGCAAACTCGCATTCCGCGATCTGGCCGATGTTCAAACCGCCGCCGCACAATTGGAGGCCGCCAGAAAGCGCCAATAAGGAAAATGCCCTCGTCTGCCCATCCCAATAGCCTTTGATTCCCGGAAGCTGAAATGAAGCAGATTGTCCTGACCGCCTGCGCCATGTTGCTATTCGCGGCCCCCTCGCATGCCGGAAATACCCGCTTCGACCGCAGCCTGGCCCACCTTGATCCGACCACCCGGCTAGAGCAGGTCTGCGCCGTGGAGACGATGGCCAGGGTCAACAAGGACGCCAATCCATACCGGCCGGATCGGGCGGTGATCTATGCCCTGTCGAAGCCGAAGCTCCGCGGCGACACAGTGACTGGCGATGGCGGCGCCTTCCGCAGCAAGGGCAAGTGGTACCAATATTCCTTCACCTGCAAGGCGACGCCCGACCGCATGAAGGTGTCCACCTTCACCTACAAGGTCGGCAAACCTATCCCGGAAGAGAAGTGGGAGACCTACGGGCTCTACCGCTGACGCAGGCGGAAAACGGCTGCAAAAGCACTTTCTGAGGGCCTGACAGGGGTTTGCCGGGCGGCGGCGGCGTGTTACGCGACGGCCGATATCCTTTTCGTGCTTATCGTGAGCAGCCCATGATTCCCCGTTACACCCGGCCGGAAATGGCGGCCATCTGGTCGCCCGAGCAGAGATTCCGCATCTGGTTCGAGATCGAATCGCATGCCGCCGAGGCCATGGCGGAGCTGGGACAGATCCCGAAGGAAGCCGCGAAAACGATTCGCGAGAAAGGCGAAGCGGCGACGTTCAATGTCGCACGCATCGACGCCATCGAAGCCGAGGTCAAGCATGACGTCATCGCGTTTTTGACCCACCTTGCCGAAATCGTCGGCCCTGATGCGCGCTTCGTCCATCAGGGCATGACCTCTTCGGACGTGCTCGACACCTGTCTCAGCATCCAGCTTGCACTCGCGACCGATATCCTGATTGCCGATGTCGACAGGCTGCTCGCGGCGCTGAAGCGGCGCGCATTCGAACACAAGCTGACCCCGACCATCGGCCGCTCGCATGGTATCCATGCCGAACCGGTCACGTTTGGCCTGAAACTGGCGCAGGCCTACGCCGAATTCGATCGCGCCAAGGCAAGGCTGATCGCCGCCCGCAAGGAGATCGCGACCTGCGCCATTTCCGGTGCTGTCGGCACTTTCGCGCAAATCGACCCGCGCGTGGAAGCGCATGTCGCCAAAGCCATGGGCCTAACACCCGAGCCGATCTCGACGCAGGTGATCCCGCGCGACCGGCACGCGATGTATTTTGCAACGCTTGGTGTTGTCGCCTCATCGGTCGAGCGGCTGGCGACGGAAATCCGCCATCTGCAGCGCACCGAAGTGCTTGAAGCCGAGGAGTTCTTCTCGCAGGGCCAGAAGGGCTCGTCGGCGATGCCGCACAAGCGCAATCCGGTGCTGTCGGAAAACATCACCGGCCTCGCCCGCATGGTCCGCTCCTATGCGATCCCGGCGATGGAGAATGTGGCGCTGTGGCATGAACGCGATATCTCGCATTCGTCGGTCGAACGCATGATCGGACCAGATGCGACGGTAACGCTCGACTTTGCGCTGAACCGGCTCGCCGGCATCATCGATAAACTCATCGTCTATCCCGAGAACATGCAGAAGAATCTCGACCGGCTCGGCGGACTGGTGCATTCGCAGCGCGTCTTGATCGCTCTGACAAACAAGGGTGTCGCGCGCGAGGATGCCTACAGGATCGTCCAGGACAACGCGATGAAGGTCTGGCGCGGCGAAGGTGACTTCCTCGCCTTCCTGAAAGCCGACCCGCGTGTCACCGCGAAAATGAGCGATGCCGAGATCGAGGAGAATTTCGATCTGGGTTATCACTTCAAGCACGTCGACACGATCTTCAAGCGCGTGTTTGGCGAAGCCTGAGCATCCATTCCCGACCGAGCAAAAGCATCGAGGACCGTTCAATGCCGGCCCCTATCCCTGCGCCTCGCCTGCAAATCCCGAATAAGTCTAAGATGAGCGACAAGCAGCTTGCGCTGTTGGCCGACATAGAGATGTCGCGCGGCAAGGGTGCGCTCGGCGGGCCTTTCGCAGTTTTCCTGGAAGCGCCGGATTACGGCGATCTCGCCCAGAAGCTCGGCGCCTTCTGCAGGTACAACACCAGCATCCCGCCGCATCTGTCGGAATTCATCATCTTGGTGCTGGGACGCATCTGGCGATCGCAATACGAATTCTGGGTTCACGCGCCGATCGCGCAAAGGTCCGGCGTCAAGGCGGCAACGATCGATGCTCTGCGCACCGGGCGCGCGCCGAAGCTGAGCAAGGAGCAGCGCGCGATTTATGACTTCATTGCCGAACTGCACCGCACAAAGCGGGTCTCAGACAAGACTTACAGCCGCGTGCATGCCATGTTCGGTGACGCGGGCATGGTCGAGTTCGTTGGAATACTCGGATACTACACGCTCGTTGCAATGACGTTGAATGTGTTTCGCGTGCCGTTGCCGGATGGCGAAACGTATCCCTTCCGCGAACCCGGAATGGCCGCAAAGCGTGTGGCCAAAGCCAAAACAGCATCAAAATCAAAGACGAAGTCTCAGTCCAAGACCAAGTCCAAACGGGCAAAGCGCTGATCCGTTTTCATCAATCACAAAAGTCCACGACGCTTGCATCGGCGGCCTATCCTGGCGCTCATCCACAGCGCTGATATGCAAGCAAGCTCTCCCCCGCCGTTTGCGCGAATCTGCGATGATCAATATGCGCTTTGTATCATCGCGCACATTGTTGATGATTGCGTATTAAGCAAACGGCCAGAGGCATGCATGAAGAAAGCAGTTGCAGAATTCATAGGGACTTTCACACTCGTCTTGTTTGGTTGCGGTGCCGCAGTGATTGCCGGCATGGGCACTGGCCCGACTTCAATCGATATCCTCGGCATCGCATTTGCGTTCGGCCTTGCGATCGTTGCAATGGCCTATGGCATTGGTCCGGTGTCGGGTTGCCACGTCAACCCGGCTGTGAGCTTCGGCGTGCTGCTCGCCGGCCGCATGTCGGTCGGTGATTTCATCACGTACGCGATCGCGCAAATTCTTGGCGCCATCGCCGGAGCCGCGGTGCTGTATCTCATCCTGTCGGGCAAGGCCGAGGGCTGGAATGGCGGTCTTGGCCAGAACGGCTGGGGCGAAGGCTATCTGGGCCAATACAATCTCACCTCAGCCTTCGTTTTCGAAGCCGTAGCAACATTTATTTTCCTCGTCTGCATTCTCGGTGTGACGCAGCGTGGCGCCCCATCGCAATTTGCGGGCCTGGCTATCGGCCTGACGCTGACGGCCATCCATATCGTCGGCATCAACGTCACCGGTGTCTCGGTCAATCCGGCTCGCTCGATTGGCCCGGCATTGATCGGCTACGGCACTGCACCACACGCAGTCGCACAGCTCTGGCTGTTTATCGTCGCTCCGCTGATTGGCGCCGGCGTTGCCGGGCTGTTTTTCGGGTCGGGGCTGCTGGAAGCAGACAAGGCCTGAAAGTCCTAAGAGCAGACATGACAGACGCCGGATAAGAAATCCGGCGTCTGCGCTTTCGTCTCAGAAAATCGGTCCCATCAATTTTGTTCGCTTAGCCTGCGCATCTTGCGCTGCCGCAATCGCGGCGTTAGCTGCGAGCTGATGGCGTTGGAATACCCAATGTCTCGCCAAGTATGATACAAGACCAGACTTATCAAAGTGAGTGAATACGATGCCGGAGCATCCGACATCGACCAGCGATAAAGTGGTCAATATTCGCACCCGGCGTCCGTTCCGGCCGGCGCCCAGTCTTGCAGAGCCTCCGGCCGGAGAGCTGGAAAAATTTGCGCATAACGACGAGCCCGATGATTTCAGGCATCGGATGCTGGTGAACTTGATCGCGTTCGGCTTTGTGACGCTTCTGGTGGTCTCAGCTTTGTGGCTCGCGAATTCAATCGCGACGATGCGGAAGGACCAGGACTGCGTTCTGTCCGGCATGCGCGGCTGCACACCGGTCGAAACGCCGATCAAGACACGCTGACAGCGAAGCAGCGGCCGCGCGCTTGGCCGAGACTGTTTTTCAATTTTCAACCTTAAGATCGACGGGAGCGAGGCCCGAAAAACCGATCGCTGATGCCGCGCGCGGGGTCAGGTCGATGACACGGCCTTTGATGAAGGGGCCGCGATCATTGATGCGAACAACCACCGACTTTCCGGTTCTTTTGTGGGTGACGCGAACTTTCGTTCCGAACGGAAGGCTCCGATGCGCCGCGGTCAGGCCGCGCGGCCGGGCCATTTCCCCACTGGCTGTCTTTTCTCCCCGATATCCGTAGACGGAAGCAATACCGCTCATCGAAGGACGGTTGTCGGCAAGAGCCGTTGTTGTGAATGCGAAAGAAGCAAAAAGAATACGGCTGATCCCCCGAGCCAGCATCCGTGACACCTCACATCTCGTTGACTTGTGAGGGTCGCGGTAAAAACCGATTCGTTCCAAAGCCAGGCGTAAACGTGGAAAGTTTGCGATCAGTCGGCGTTCCGTCCCGATTGATCGCAGGCAGAGAGCGCGCCTCCGAGGCGACGCGCGCTAACGCTGATTTGGGCTTAGAGTTCTGAATTACCGCGTGGAGCTCGCATCGGTCGGCGCCGTCGAAGCACCCGACGTGCTTGCAGTGGCGGCAGGGGGCGACTGCGGGGCAGCAGGGGCAGCTGCTTCCGGCGCCGGTTGAGCTTTTGGTGCGGCCGTGCGGCTGCCACCACGTCGGAGCACCGCCTGGATCTTGTTCAGAACCATCGTGTGCAGACGCGCCGACTTGTCGATATTGACATGATCGATGCCGGGCTGGCCGCTCATGTCGATATTCGATAATTCGCCACGGAAACCAGCACCGCGCCGCATATGCGCATAATCGCGCTGGGTCAGATTCATCACGCGCGCGACATTGCTCGACGCCGCGAAAGACCCGGTGCCGTCAAACGGCACGATCAGCGCAACCGGCACGCGATTCTTCCCAAGATATTCGCCCATGAACATCACAGCATCGGCACCGAGCGAATGCCCGACGAGAATGATCGGCGCGCGGTTACCGGCCTTGTATTTTGCGATGATATCGTCCGCCAGCGTCTGCCATTCGGAGTGATTATGGACGCTGGCGCTGATACCGCGTGCCTGGATCTTGGCGGCAAGGTCATCCATGCCGAGCGAAAAGACGTTCAAAAGTCCGCGGAGCAGATAAACGTGTCCCGCGCTCTGCGCGATTCGCTTGGAAGGCGATTTGGTGGACCGTTCAATCGAGGCTGTATTCTGCGCCGATACCGGCCCGTTCGCGATAACGGCCAAAATCAGCGCCACAACGGGCAAAAATGCCCAGTTCCGCAAGCTCCCCCTCATCGGACCCGATGCTCCGCATTCTGTTCATGGCTCGGTCCGCGTCATTGAGAACCGCCCGCCGACACATTCCGGTGTACAACGCCATACCCGCGAAACGCCACATTGCTGGAACGTTTTCAACGTGAAGCTTTAACTGTGTTGCCGTGTTGCCACGTCAATCTCTAGTAGATTCCGGGGATTAGACGGGCTGTCCGTTGCATATAAGCCCGATAGTCTTCACCAAAGGTTTCCAGCATCATTTGCTCCTCGCGACCGACGCGGAAGAAGAAAAGAATACCGAAACCGACGAGGCCCGCAGGGCCGGCAATCCAGTTCGGCAACAGCAGCAATTGCGCCACCGCCCACATGAAAAATGCCGTGTACATGGGGTGCCTTACGTAGTGGTAGAGACCTTCGGTGACGAGCACGTGCTTTTCGCGCACTTCCAGCGAATCGGACCAGTTGCGGCCGAGCTCCTTGTGCACCCGAAAAAACAGCCAGAGCGAAGCCGCAAACACGGCCGTGCCGAGCCAGGCGAGGATCGGCTGGAACGGATAATTGGCAAATCGCGGCACGCCGGCGAAAACATAAATGCAAGGAATGACGCCTAACCCCATGAAAGAACAGGTTAAAAGCAACTTCTCGCGGGAGGTGCGCTGGTTGATGCGGGTGGCGGTTTTCCACGACCGCTTTTGATGCGGCAGCCGAATCACGAACCAGGAGACCGCGCCAATCACGAGAATGGCTTTGGCGATGGCGGGCGTCATGAAGCATTGGTCCTTTGTGGTTGAAAAGATTGATCTTTTGGCTCTATCAGAGCGCCGTCCGGGGCAAAACTGGCGACGATTGTTTCCGGCTTCGTGACGCGCGTCTCAAGGCGCAACGGGCCGCAACAGATCATGTAATAGTCGTAGAAGTACCGTTTCTCGTTCCCCATGACCAACTGACGATGCAGACGAAAGAAGTTCGCCCTGAATCGTCTATAGGTCGCCGTCTGCAGCATGTCGCGGATATGCACCCGCCGGATGATCGGCCGACCGGTCGCCGGTAATTTCAGCGCCGCGATCGGGTCGACTTTATAGAAACTGATCGGGTCGGCCATCGATTGATACTCGACCCAGAAGATCGCCGGATTCGCGGAGACCCGGGCGACGGCCTCTTTCATCCATAATCCCTTCGGGTGAAAGGCAATCTTCAAAACCGACGAGCCGGTCGAGAGCAAAACAAGGCGCTCTCCATTCTTGCCGAAACCCGGCACCATCTGCAGCGCGCGATCGACCACCGCCACTTTCAACGCGCAACCAAGGCTGTGCGCGGCAAAGACCACCTCGTCGTAGCCCCCCTCGCGCAGGACATCGGCGAGCTTCTTCGCAAAGTCATCGAGCCGCGCGTCGAGGCCCGCGCGAGACCTGTGGACAAATTCGTGCGCAAAGATCCAGTCATCCATCATGTAGTCGAGCAGCAGGAAGCGGCCCGGCCAGACAATCAGGATCGAGAAAATCGCCAATGCGATCAGCGGCCCAAGGAGATACGGCAAGGGCAATCCGAGGCCGGTGAGATAGGCCGCCCCATAGGCCGCCAATGCTGCAAAACCGACCAGCAGAATGACCGGATAGAGAAAGAACAGCCCATAGCGCCAATTGACCGCGAGATAGCGGAAGGCGGTGCCGGTCAGGATGAAATCGCCGAAAGCCACGATGCTCTGCAGCACCCGGCGCCACGCCGGGCGGCCGAAATCGGTCATGACGATGTCGTGCCACAGGAGCGACCGGTATTCGGCCTTTGTCGACCAGTTCGGGCCGCCCGTCGCGATTCTCCACAGGCCGACCCGCCCGTCCGGAGACACCTCCAGTGGGCCGACCTCGGCCTTGGCCGACCAGGCCTTTTCGGACCTGGCCAGTTCCCGGATAAACCGTTCGTGCTGGCGCTGCGGCGGGATCGGCTCATAGCCGCCCAGAAAGAAGACGCAGCGCTTTTTGACCGTGGGTTCGCTGTTTTTTGGCTCGCTCATCGTCCACCGCCGCCGGAAGGCGACCTGCTGGTTAGGAAATTGGGCCCCTTTGCACAAGGGAGGGGCACAGAAAGCCGCGGATGACGCGGCGCCGTTGAACTTGCGCCCCGCCTTCGCTATAGGGCTTCAAATCCCAAAAACGGCAGACTCTAGCCGTCCCCTTCCCTGGGCTGACAGCCGCCTGCCCGTGATCCTTGAGAGCACAGATGTCCACCACTTTCGATAAAGTCGCCGATATCATTGCCGAGACGTGCGATATTCCCCGCGATACGATCACGCCGGAAAGCCATGCCATCGACGATCTGAAAATCGACAGCCTCGATTTTCTGGATATCGCCTTTGCGATCGACAAAGCCTTTGGGATCAAGCTGCCTCTGGAGCAATGGACCCAGCAGATCAATGACGGTCAGGCGACGACGGATCAGTATTTCGTCCTGAAAAATCTGTGCGCCCGCATCGACGAATTGATCGCGGCGAAAAACTCTGCCTGAGACGGGCGGATGACGAAGACCAGTTGCGCCTCATTGTCCTTCCAACACGGGGCAGGCGTCCATGCGGCTTGAATATTTCCAGATGCTGGACCGCTTCGTCGAGGTGAAAGCCGACGAGCGCTGGATTCGCACCGAGAGCAAGGTGCCGATGGAAAGCCCGGTCTTTGAAGGGCATTTCCCCGGCTATCCGCTGATGCCGGGCGTCCTCTTGATCGAGAATATGGCACAGACCTGCGGCTGGCTCGTCAGCGCCATCACCGGCTTTACCGGCTTGCCGGTTCTCGCCGGCGTGAAGGAAGCGAAAGTCCGCGGCGCCGTGTTTCCCGGCATGGAGCTTTCGACCGAGGGCAAGATCATTCACGACGGATCAGGTTTCGCCATTGCTGACGGAAAAATCAAATCCGGCACGACGGCGATTGCCGATGCCCGCCTGACCTACCGGATCATCCCCTACCCAAGCCCGGAATTCCAGAACACCATGGTCACCTGGGCCAGGCAGCTCGATTTTCCGCTCGACGATTTCCGCAAGGTCGACAGCAAATCATGATGCCGGACGGCATCGGAGTGCGTTCAAGGATTAGCGTGTTTCAGTGAGCGATCGTCACGACGTCTGGATTACCGGTATTGGTCTTGTCTCTGCGCTTGGCGAAGGGCTCGATCAGCATTGGGACAAGCTGATGGCCGGCGGAACGCCCGCGTACGACGACAAGACGTTTGCGCCTTACATCACCTTCCCCGTTGGTCCGATTGAATACGATACGCAGATTCCCAAAAGGGATCAGCGGCAGATGGAAGCATGGCAGCGCATCGGCGTTTATGCCGCAGGCCTCGCGCTGACCGATGCCGGCGTCGCCAAGAATACCGAGATCCTCGACAGGACCGACATGATCGTCGCCGCCGGCGGCGGCGAGCGCGACGTGACAGTCGATACCGCGATCCTCACGGATGTGCGCAACGCTGAGAAGCGCGACGCGTTCGTCAACGAACGGCTGATGAGCGACCTGCGCCCCACCCTCTTTCTGGCTCAGCTTCCCAATCTTCTCGCCGGGAATATTTCGCTGGTGCATGGCGTGGTCGGCTCCTCGCGCACCTTCATGGGCGAGGAAGCGTCCGGCGCCGATGCACTGAACATCGCCCATGCGCGTATCGCGGCCGGGCAAAGCGACATCAGCCTTGTCGGCGGCGCCTATAACGGCACACGCTGGGATCTGGTGCTGCTGTTCCGGCTCGGAACGCCGCTGCTGGAAGCGCCATTCCGTCCCGTCTGGGATCGTGGCCCCAATGGCGCGCTGGCGCTTGCCGCGATGGGCGCCTTTGTCGTGCTGGAGAGCCGCGAGCACGCAGAGAAACGCGGCGCCAAACCGATCGCCAAGCTCTCGCGCGTGTTGTCCAACCGCAACCCCCGCAAGCCCGGCGATACCGCAGCCACGCTGCAGGCCGAATGGTCGAGCCTCGAAAACGCGGTGAACCGCGATAGCGCCGTGGTCATTTCCGGCGCCTCCGGGGCCGAGCCGGCAACTTCCGAAGAGCGCAAGGTTTTGTCCGAGATCGGTCTCCCGGTCCGCGCCACGACCACCTATATCGGCAACGGGATGGAGGCGCAGTTTCTTGCCAATATCGCCATCGGCTGCCAGGCTGTGCGCAAGGGCACGCTGTTTCCGGCGTCCGGCAGTGGCGACACGGGCGATGCGCCAGCAGGCGGTATTTCCCAGGCCGTTGTGACCTCGGTCGGTCACTGGCGCGGCGAGGGATTGGCGCTGATCGAACGTGTGGGGTGAAGCATGGCATTGCGCGACAAGAAAGGCCGTCCGGTCGTCGTCATCACCGGGATGGGCATCGTCTCCCCGCTTGGCACCGGCAAGGAAGATAACTGGCAGCGTCTCACCGCGGGCGAATCCGGCATCCGGTCCATCACACGATTTGCAACCGAAGGCCTGCGTACCACCATCGCTGGTGCCGTCGATCACGTCTATGAGGACGGCATGGTGTCGTCCGAGCTTTCGGAAAAGCTCGCGCGTCTTGCCGGCACTGAAGCGATCGAGGAATCCGGCATCGGCAAGGGCGATTTCCCCGGCCCGTTCTTCCTGGCCTTCCCGCCGCTCGAAATCGAATGGTCGCAGCGCTATGCGCTCGCCGCCGCCTCCGGCACCAACGAGAAGATCGAATATGCCGATCTTGTCCGTGTCGCGACCAAACCTGAATTCAGCTCCTTCTACGAAGCATCGAAATACGGTGTCGTACCGGAACGGCTCGCCGAGCATTTCGGCACCAAGGGCTCGCCGATCTCGCTGACCACAGCCTGCGCCTCGGGCGCAACGGCGATCCAGCTCGGCGTCGAAGCCATTCAACGGGGCGAATGCGAGGCGGCGCTTGCGATCGGCGCGGACGGATCGATCACCGCTGAGTCCGTCGTGCGCTTCTCATTGCTCTCGGCTCTTTCGACCAACAATACGGCGCCGCAAGGCGCGTCGCGCCCCTTCTCCAAGAACCGCGACGGCTTTGTGCTGGCGGAAGGCGCGGGCGCTGTCGTGCTGGAAAGCTACGATCATGCGGTGGCGCGCGGGGCGAAAATTCTCGCCGTCGTCGAGGGCGTCGGCGAGAAGGCCGACAATTTCCACCGCACGCGATCGAGCCCCGACGGCAAGCCGGTGATCTCCTGCATGCGCAGGGCGCTCGACGATGCCGGTGTGACGCCGGAAGACGTCGACTACATCAACGCGCATGGCACCTCGACACCCGAGAATGACAAGATGGAATATCTCGGCGTCTCGACCGTGTTCGGCGAGCGGCTGAAGGGCATTCCGATTTCGTCTAACAAGTCGATGATCGGCCACACGCTGACGGCGGCCGGCGCGATCGAGGCTGTGGTCTCGGCGCTGACCATCATCAATCAGCGCATCCCGCCGACCATCAATTATGCAGTCCCTGATCCGGCCATCCCGCTGGACGTCGTGCCAAATGTCGCACGCGACGCCAAGGTGCGGCGGGTGATTTCCAACTCCTTTGGCTTCGGCGGGCAGAATACCTGCGTCGTCGTCACCGGTGAGCCGGCGTAACGCGTCACATCACTGCACCGTTCTGACCTGTTGCCGTGCCGTCCTCTCTGAGGACGGCACGATGTGACTTTTCTGGAATTTTTGCGGCTCTCACCACGATATTGATACAGTTGCGGCGATACTGACGCGCGCAGCCGGACGTGAGCGACAATGCATTGGCTGCCTAGTGTCCCGAATCCGAGGTTCGCTTGATTTTGCAGCGCCCTCGGGAGCGAACATCGGATTCGATGGGATACTGGCAAATTCAACATTCCAGTGTCGTTTGGTTCAGAAATTCGCTTGAAAGACTCGCCGCGACTAATAAAGCGAATTTCTGAACCACGACACTGGTCAGGTGGTGCAATGCAATCTGGCCAGTCCGTCAAAGCCAAAGCGCAAATTGGTACACTCATCGTCGCGACCAGCACCGTACAACTCGCGATCGGATTTTTTGGAACTTTTTTCGCGCTCCGCGTCGCACTTGCCGATTTCGACGGACTCGTCGCGGGTGTGGTCCTGAGCAGTTACTTCGCCGGTTTCACCCTCGGCGCGCTGTTTTGCAAAAACATCATCGAAAGATTCGGACATATCCGCGTCTATGCGGCCTTCGGCGGCATCGTCATCGCTGCGACAGCGGCCATGGCCCTCATGGAACAACCAGCGCCCTGGGCCATTCTACGGGCGATCATTGGCTTTGGTTGCGCCGGCCTCTTTGTCACAACGGAAAGCTGGCTGAACGCCAAGGCAGATCCAACAGAGCGTGGCCGTGTTTTTTCCATCTACATGGTCGGTTGTTTCGCAGCGCTCGCGCTTGGGCAATTGCTGATCAGCCGGGTCGAGATCGAAACCGCGGGACCGTTCAATATCGTCATTGTGCTGTTCGCCATTGCCCTGGTGCTGGTCAGCATGACGCGTGCCGAACAGCCCCAGATCATTGCGACCGCATTTCTCCCCTATGGACAATTGTCGCGTGAAGCGCCGGTTGCGGTCGCAGGCGCGTTGTTAAGCGGCTTCATCAGCGGCGCGTTCTATACCCTCGTCCCAGCCTGGATGCAGGACGAGAATGTCGATCGTGGGACCATTGGGCTGTTCATGCTGGCGGCTGTCCTCGGCGGCCTCGCCTTCCAGGTTCCGATCGGCCGGATCTCCGATCGTTTCGACCGCCGGATCGTCGTAGCGGTCCTTGGCGCCGGCCTGATGATCACGGCCGTCATCATGCTACGGCTCCCCCCTATCCTGGGCGTGATCCTGCCGGTCGCAGCATTGTTCGGTGGTCTGATGTCGACCATCTACCCGGTGAGCGTCGCCCATGCGCATGACCGGATGCCGGCCGACAGCATCGTCGCCGTCAGCGGCCGCCTCCTGCTGGCGAGCGGCATCGGTTCCGTGCTCGGCCCCCTCCTCGGCTCGGTCCTGATCCAGCGTCACAGCATCGACGGCATTTTGTACATGATGGCCTGTGCCGGCTTGGTGCTGGCCATCGTCGCGGTCTACCGGACCCGGACGACGGCACCGCCGGAACGCCAGGAGCGGACCTTCGATATCCTGGCCCCGCAGGCCGCGCCGCTGGCCCACGAAGCGGCGGCCGCGCCCGAAGTGCAGGACTAGAAGCGGGTTGACGCCGCCCGCATACGGGCGATAGGCAAAGCGCCCGAAACCCTTCCCGCCCATGACCGGAGACCAGCGCTGATGCGTGCGCTCGCCCTGATTGCTGACCGCAAGCTCGACCTGGTCGATCTCCCCCCGCCGCCTCCGCCTGGCGCCGGCGAGGTACAGATTCGCATCAAGGCGGTGGGGCTCAACCATCTCGACCTCTGGGGCTATCGCGGCATGGCTTTCGCCAAGCGCGCTTTCCCCGTGGTTGTCGGCGTCGAGGCGGCCGGCGAAGTGATGTCGGTCGGCGATGGCGTCACGCGCTTTTCGGCCGGCGACCCTGTCGTGATGTATGGCGCGCTGACCTGCGGCGTCTGCAAGGCCTGCAAGGAAGGCCGCGACAATCTCTGCGAAAACGTCAACGGCGTGATGGGCTTCCATGTCGACGGCTTCGCGCGCGAAATCGTCAACATGCAAGAGCGGCTGGTCATCCCGGTGCCGAAGGGCGTATCGATGCGCGACGCCGCCTGCACGCCGGTCGCCTATTCGACCGTCCAGCACATGCTGTTCGATAATGCCAAGCTGCAGCCGGGCGAAACGATTTTGGTCCATGCCGCGGGTTCAGGCATCGGCACCGCCGCCATCTTGATGGCAAAGGCGATCGGCTGCACGGTCATCACCACCGTCGGCGACGACAACAAGATCGAGAAAGCCAAGGCGCTGGGGGCCGATCACGTCATCAATTACCGCAAGGACCGGTTCGAGAGCGTGACGCGCAAGCTCACGGCGAAGAAAGGCGTCGACGTCGTGTTCGAACATGTCGGCGGCGAAGGCTTCAACGGTTCGCTGCTGGTGTTGAAGCGCGGCGGCCGGCTGGTCACCTGCGGCTCGACCGCGGGGCCGACGGTGCAGATGAATCTGATGCAGCTGTTCCAGCAGCAATACAAGATCTTCGGCTCGTTCGGCGCGACCATGCGCAACATCTCCGAAGGGCTCGACAAGATGGCAGCGGGATTGACGCCTGTCATCGACATGGAAGTGCCGCTGGAGCAATTCGAGCGCGGTCTCGAACGCCTCGAAACGCGGCAGGTGTTCGGCAAAGTGATTGTGACGCTGTGATCCGCCGGATTGATTGATGCGCATCCGCGTTCCGAACGCCGTTCGCGATGTGGTCGTCGGCAATGCCGCGGTCGGCCTGATCAAGATGCTGCGCTGGACCGATCCGCATCGCATGTCGGACTTTGCGGCCAAGGTCATGCGCAAGGTCGGACCGAAGCTGCGTGAGCACAAGATCGGCCGCAACAACCTGCGGATGGCTTTCCCGGAGAAATCGGACGCCGAGATCGAGGACATCCTTCTCGGCGTATGGGACAATCTCGGACGTCTGGGCATCGAGTTCGCACATCTCGATCGCATCTGGGATCACGATCCGGACAATCGCGGCAGCAGCCACATCGATTTCGATCCGGCTTCCGAGGAGCGCTTCATCCAGTTGCGCGATGATGGCAAGCCGGCGCTCGTGTTTGCGGCGCATCTGGCCAATTGGGAGATGCCGGCCCTGCCCGGCCCGGCTCATAACCTGCCGAGCGCTGCGGTTTACCGCGCACCAAATATCGGCGCGATCGCCGACATGGTGATGGCGACCCGCGGCGTGAATATGGGCCGGCTGATCAAGACCGGTCTTGATGGCGCGCTGAAAGCCGGCGAAGCGCTGCAGGAAGGCCTGCATGTCGGCATGCTGGTCGACCAATATTACGTGCGCGGCGTGCCGGTGACGTTTTTCGGGCGGCAGACCAACGCCAACCCGCTCATTGCGCGACTGGCACGGCAGGTGGAATGCCCGATCCATGGCGTGCGCGTGGTTCGCAAGCCCAACCACCGTTTTTTCGTCGAGCTGACACCGGAAGTCCCGCCCGTGCGCGACGCCGACGGCAAGATCGACGTACAGGGCACGATGCAGAAGATCACCGACGTGGTCGAAGGCTGGATCCGGGAGAATCCGGACCAGTGGCTATGGCTGCATCGCAGGTGGCGGTGAATCTTCACCCTCTCCTTCCAGAGAGGGTCTTCGGCATTATTTCCCCGTCTTCACGCGCGTCCACAGCCGGTTCATGATCCGCTGCGTCTTCGCATCGCGCGCGGTGACGGTGTAGAGACTTTTCATCGTCGCATCGTCCGGATAGATCGTCGTGTCCTTGAACACCACCGGATCGATCAGCGTCTGGCTGGCAAGATTGCCGTTGGGATAGGCGACAAAGTTCGAGTTCTTCGCCGCAATGTCGGGACGCATCATGTAATCGATGAAAGCATGTGCTTCGGTAACGTTTTTCGCATCCTTCGGGATCGCAAAATTGTCGAACCACATCTGCGCGCCGCCCTTCGGGATCGCATAACCGACTTCGACGCCGCCCTTGGCTTCGGCGGCGCGCTTCTGCGATTGCTTGATGTCGCCAGACCAGCCGACGACAAGACAAATCTCGCCGGTCGCGAGTGCGGTGAGGTATTCGGACGAGTGAAATTTGCGGACGGAAGGCCGTACCTTACTCAACAAATCGGCCGCCTTTTCGAGATCGGCCTGACTGGTGCTGTTGGGATTGAGACCGAGATACTGCAACGCAGCCGGCATGATGTCGTCGGCGGAATCGAGCATCATCACGCCGCAATCCTTGAACTTCGCAAGATTTTCCGGCTTGAACACGATGTCCCATGAATCCGGCACGCCGCCGCCCAGGATCTCCTTCGCCTTCTTGACGTTGTAGCCGATGCCGGTGGTGCCCCACATATAGTTGACCGCGAAATTGTTATTCGGATCGTATGTCGCCAACCGTTCGGCAATGGCCGGCCAGACATTCTGCAGGTTCGGCAGCTTGCTCTTGTCGAGCTTCTGGAACAGCCCGGCCTTGATCTGGCGCTCGAGAAAATACGCGGTCGGCACGACGATATCGTAGCCGGATCTGCCAGTGAGCAGCTTCACTTCCAGCGTGTCGTTGGAATCGAAGGTGTCATAGCGGACCTTGATGCCGGTCTCCTTGGTGAAGTCCTGCAGCACCGCCGGGTCGATATAGTCGGACCAGTTATAGACGTTGAGGATTCGCTCCTTTTGCGCGGCGGCGGGCCATACAAAAGCGGCAAGCGCAAGCCCGGCTGTCGCAACAGCGGACGCGAGTTTCGGCGTCGATCGCATGGTCTCTTCGGCCTATCCGGTTTTGGTCGGCAGTCCAGCCTCTTTCCAGGCCAAGATGCCGCCTTCAAGATGAGAGTCGTACGGCAGGCCGGCTTCCTGCGCAGCGAGTGCAGCGGTGACGGAGCGGCGTCCCGAGCGGCAGGCGAACACCACCTGTCGGCCACGGGGATCTGGTATCTCCGTCGGCTCGAACGACGACAGCGGTACGACGACGGCATCCGGATAGGCTTCGATCGCTACTTCGTTCGGCTCGCGCACATCAACCAGCAGCACGCGGCCTTCGGCGATCCCGCGCGCCACATCCGCCGGCTTCAGATCGTGCACCACCGGCTGCTTTTGCTTGAACCAGCCCATCGGCTTTCTCCCGCTTGTTGCGTGAGTGGAAGCACCACTCGTCCCGCCCGTCAACAGGCTAAAATAGCGGCAGTTTTGGATTGCCTGACCGCACGCCCTCAGAACTGGCCAGCCAGTGTCAGCCGGACCGCGGTCGGTTCGATGGGATGAACATGCCGGTCGTCGACGCCGGCGAGCGGCTCGCCCGGAAGCCGCGATGTATAAAAATATTCGATCTGGTTCGTTTTCGCATTGAACAGGTTAAAAGCGTCGAGCTGAACGCGCAGGCCGTTCTCGAACTTGTAGCCGAGCCGAGCATTGATAACCGTGCTGGCCAAGGACCGGACGCTGTCATCCTCGTTGAGAGGGCGCGGCCCAAAGTAGCGCAGCTTGGCGGAACCGTACCATCCCGTATCCTTGCCAAAGACGAGACCTGCGCTGACGACAGCATCCGGGGCGCCAGGAATAAAATTGCCGGCGGGATCGTCATTCGTAAAACGGGCTCGCGTGAAGGCGAGATCGAGATCGAGGCTGAGCCAGGGCGTGACCGCATAACGGTTGGTCCATTCGATACCGACACGGCGGCTCGGACGGCTGGCTTCCGTCGTGCCGGCATCGCCGACGAACAGCAGCTCGGAATCGAAATTCAGCATGAACAGCGCGACCGAACTTTCCAGTCCCTGGATCGCATTGCTCTTGATGCCGACCTCGGCGCCGCGCGAGCGTACCAGCAAGGGCGATTTCTGCAGCGGTAATGCAGGATCATTCGGATCGACGGTAATGGTCGAGCCGCGTGCATCGTTGCTGTGCAGGCCCATGCCGGCATTCAGAAAGATCTCGGTCTTGGCAAAAGGACCAAACACGACGCCCACTTTCGGACTGCCGATGCCGGCACTGGCGCTACCGGAATTTTCCGGGATATCGCTGTTGACCCTGGCCCCGTAGAAGTCACCGCGCAGGCCGACAATGGTGCGGAACCAGTCGGTCCAGCGGGTGGTGTTCTGACCATAGATGCCGACACTGCCCTCGCGAACGGCGTCGTCGCGAACCGTGGACAACGTCATGCGTTGCGCGGTTTTGAACAGACCGAGATGAATGTCGTCATAGCGCGTCTGGATGCCGATCAGATTCTCCGTCTCGACATCGCCAATTCTTCCTTTCATCAGATGGCTTGCGTTGAGCCCCATCAGCGTGCGCCGGTCGGTCTGGCTGAACTGATCGCCATTGACCGGATCGTCGAGGAAATACGTGAAGTTGTTGAACAGCGTCATCGACGAGTTGATCGCGTAAGCCTCAACCTTCGACTGCGTCGCGGCTGTCGATCGCGACCAGCGGGTTGAAAGACTGTAGCGGCTGGATCGTCCGCCATCGGTCGGATCGAGCGAGCCGAAGCGTCCGATCACCCCGTTGTCGATCGCGCGCTGTGCCACCTGATCGGTCGCGGTCCAGCGATTGGAATAGGCCATGCCCGTCAGCGTGAAGCCGTCGCTGATCGTGCCCTGGCTGTAGCGCACGACACCATTGATCTTGTGGACCTTGTCCGGCACGTCCCATGGGCCATCATAACCGTGGACCTCGAGCGCGGACAGGAGTGTGCCGTCGCCGAGCGGCGTCGAGCCGATGGCGAGGCCTCGCTGGTATCCGAAACTGCCATAGGTCGCACCGACAAAGTTTTTCTGAAAGCGGCGTGCGTAATCGATGTCGAGGGCACCGGCGGAGGAGAAATCACCAAGGTCAGCAAAATATGGACCTTTGCGGATCAGCATGGACGAAATCAGTTCAGGGATGAGAAAGTTGATATCGGCGTATCCCTGGCCGTGCCCATGGGTGCGCATATTGACCGGCATGCCATCCACGGTAATGGCGAGATCCGTACCATGATCGAGATTGAAGCCGCGCAGAAAATACTGGTTCGCCTTGCCCTCACCGCTATGCTGGGTCACCACGAGGCCGGGCGTGATTTCCAGCGCTTCGCCGGGACGCGCAATCGGCATCGAATTGATCTGGTCGCCGGAGACGCGCTCTTCGCTGGCCGCATTGTCCGGCTGCGGTTCGCCCGTTGTCGAAGACGACGAACTGCCGGACGGTGTGCCCTGCGTTCCCGACGAAACTGCTATTTCCGGCAGCACGACCGCCCGCTGGGCCGCGGCGGGAGAATGCAAGATCGCCAGACCAATGGTCGTGATCGAGGAGATTTCAAAAACGACCGTCGCCGCGCGCCCTTTGCGGCGCGACGCAACGCATTTATTGAACTTCAAACGACGCCCCCTGACCCGTTCCGGCAAACGGGCCGGGCGGATCATCTCTTTCTCAGTATGATGTTGTCAACAAAAGATCATACTTACCCCCGGAGCTCAAAATGCAGCGTGTCACTGTCACGTTGGATGAAGATCTGCTCGCCGATCTCGATGCGCTAATGGAAAAGCGCGGTTATCAGAACCGCTCGGAAGCGATCCGCGATCTTGCTCGCGCGGGTCTAGCGCAAGCGAAGGAGGACGAGGGCGGCAACGGCGATTGCGTCGCAGCGCTTGTCTATGTCTATGACCATGCGGCTCGCGATCTGGCGCAGCGGCTGGTCCAGAATTTCCACGGCCATCATGACCTGTCGCTTGCGACGTTGCATGTGCATCTGAATGACGAAAGCTGCCTTGAGGTCACCACCCTGAAAGGCCATACCCGTGAGGTCAGAAACTTTTCCGACCACATCATCGCCGAACGCGGCGTCCGCTACGGACGGCTGGTCATGATTCCTGTTGCAGGCGCGACGGAAAGGCGCAAGCACCATCACCACGACTGAGCTGCGATAGTTGCCATCAGGCCGTCATGAAGAAACCTGCTGCGAAAGCGCACTTTCAGATCGCGCGCTGTTCGTCCTCTTTTGCCGCGTACAACTTCTATCGTTTCCAAAATCTATTTGGCCAGCGGATCGGGCCGAACCTGAATCTGCACTGCCATCGGACGCGCGCCCTTGCCGAGCTCGTTGAGCCAGGGCGTGCGATCGCCGCTCGCACTCCACAGGCCCCTGCCCTTCCAGCCGGCGGCCGGATCGTCGATCCGCGCGTCCAGGCCCTTGGCATAAAAGCCCATCGGGTATGGAACGCGCATCAGGACCATCTGACCGTCCTTCAACGCGACAAAGCCATCCTGGAGATTGGCCGTCGAGATCGGCACGTTCTCGCCGAGCCCGACCGCATTGTGCTGGTCTACCCAGGTGTAATAGCTCGCCTCGGCGCTGGATTCCTCAAAGCCTTCAAAACCCGGCCCGGGATAGCGATGGAACGCGAAACCTTCCCTGCAGTGACCGCCGGTCGCAGCCGGCCCATTGAGTGGACCTTTACATTTGCGGCGATCAAAGCTCACCAGATGACCGCTCGAGGCCGACCCCCAGAGCACGCCCTCCTTGTCGATATCACCGCCACGGATCCCGAAACCCGGTTTGGGGACGGCATAGAACTCGCTGAGCTTGGTTTTCGGATCGAAGCGCAGAAAACCGGGCTGCCCGCCGAATGTACCGACCGTGTACCAGATCGAACCGTCGGTCGGATGCGGCATCACCGCATAAGGACCCGAGCCGCCGGTGATCCGCATATCCTTTCCAGTTTCCGCCGGCTTGCCGGGCTCGGTCCAGGTATCGAGGATGCCGTTGCCGCTGGTGTCGAGCACGAATGGTGCCCAGCCCTGCGCTTTGGCGGCGTCGCCAGTCTCGTCAAAAATGCGGGTATTGACCCAGCCCGCCACCGGCCCAGAACCGCTGAGCCACAGCGTGTTGTCGGCATCGTAGCCGAATTGCGGATGATGCGTGCCGAAGCAGGTATCGATGAAGGAGTACTTCATGGTCGCCGGATCAAGCATCGCCACCTGCCGGGCGCTGGTCTCGAGTGGAAAGACCTTAGCCGACGGATGATCCGATCCAGCCTTGCAGAAGGCGGGATTGGCCATTCCGCGGACACTGGCCGCGAGCCATAGCCGACCTTTGTCGTCGAACATCGCATTGTGGTTGTTGGCGCGTGTATCCCACAGGACCGCATCACCCCAATAGGCCGACGGCGTCGTCGGCTTGATGGCGCCGGCATGTCCCGGACCCAGCGAAACTGGCATGTCCGGATCCCGCACCGGCAATTTGAAATACGACACCGTGTGCGTTTTCGGATCGAGGATCGGCATCATGTCGGTGGAATATTCCGGCGAGCCGAAAAGCTTTCCATGGGCATTCACGGTCGGCTTGCGCCGGTCCGACGAAATCAGATCGTGGAGATATTTGTCCGGCGTCGACCAGTCCCACGTGGTGACGACGATATTGCGCTCGAGCCCCTGCGGCCGTGTCGGTTTGTTCTTTGGCAATTCGCCCTTGGCGACGCGGTCGGTCCAGTCACCGAAATATTTGTAAGGTACGCCGCCAAGCTGCCCGGCGATGCGATTGGTCATCATCTCACCGGACTGGCCGGCGGCGATGCGGCGCATCCACGCCTCTTCTCCGGATTCGAATTGCCCGAACTGGGCCGGGATCGTGCGTGTGGATTCCTGTCCGAGTTGATGGCAACCGACGCAATCGACATTGTTCATCCGCATCCGCCAGACATCCTGCGTGATATCTTTCGGGATATCGGATGCGCCGCCGAAATCCTTGGCCGGCGGCATCTTCATCATCGTGTACCAGTAGATCGCGGGATAATAGTGCGCGGCGCTGCGTTCATCCGGCGCCGGCACTGCCGTATGATTGAGCATCTCACCCGGCTTCGCCCGCATCCTCGGCGAATCGACCAGGCCGTAGCCGCGCGCCCAGACCTGGTAATTGGCGGTCGGCAGATCGGGAACGACGTAACGGCCTTGATCGTCGGTTACGACGCTCTTTGTGAACCGTGTCGGAAGATCTGTGGTTTCGGCAATCACCCAGACGCCCGGCTCCGGTCCGTTCGGGCCGGTCACAACGCCGCCAATGTCGTCGGCATCGACGGAGACCGACGACTGCTGCGCATGCAGCGTATCCGGAAACGATAAGGCGAACGTAACAGCACCGAGAGCGATGCTTGAAACAAGACAATGCCGAAACCGCATTTGCCGTTCCTCCATGCCTGCGATCTTCAGACCGGTTGGCCCGATCTTATACAAATTGCCGGATCGCAAAAGCAGCGCCGCGCGGCAATCTTGACATCACCCGCATACCGCGGCTTCCACAGCGGGGCTGGGGCGACAAAGGCACAAGTAATGGACGGCGAGCAGAACCCGTCGCGGATTGACGGGTTAGAGCGTCACCTGCGTGCCGACTTCCACCACGCGGCCAGTGGGGATCTGGAAGAAGTCCGTTGCGTCGTTGGCGCTCTTGGCAAGGCCGATGAACAACCGATCCTGCCACAGCGGCATCCCCGATTGCGGGGATGGTTTGAGCGCGCGCCGAGACAGGAAGAATGACGTCGACATGATGTCGAAGCTCCAGCCCTGCTTGCGCGCAATCGCCAACGCTTTCGGCACATTCGGCTGTTCCATGAAGCCGAATTTCAACGTCACCGTACTGAAATGCGGGCTCACCGGCGTCATGACAACCCGGTCTTCTTCCGGTACGCGTGGGGTGTCGGCAGTGACAATGGTCAAAATGACGTTGTGTTCGTGCAGGATCTTGTTGTGCTTGAGATTGTGCATCAGCGCCGTCGGCGCCGATCCCGGATCGCTGGTCAGGAACACAGCGGTACCGGGCACGCGATGCGGCGGCTTCCTCTCAAGATTACGCAGCAGAGACTCAAGCGGCACCTCGGTGCGGTGGGTCTTGTTGGCGAGAATGCGTGTCCCTCGCCGCCACGTGAACATGACGAGAATGATGACGCCGCCGAAGAGAACCGGAACCCACGCACCTTCGACCAGTTTCAGCAGTGTCGCGAAGAGGAAGGCGCTGTCGACCAGGATGAACGGAGCCATTAGCAGAATGACGGCCCACAGCCGCCAGCCCCACAGCCTCCATATCACGATGACGCCGAGCAGCGTCGCTGAAAGGCCTGTCGCCGCAACCGCAAGCACATAAGCGTGGGCGAGCGCGCTCGACGTGCGGAACATGAACACCAGCAGCAGCACACCGACCAGAAGCGCTGTATTGACGCGTGGCATATAGATCTGGCCGTAGTGCAGCGCGGAGGTGTGCCGGATCGCAAAACGTGGCAGCAGCCCGAGTTGGATCGCTTGCTGCGTGATCGAATAGGCACCGGTAATCACCGCCTGACTGGCAATCACCGTCGCAGCCGTAGCCAAAATGACCATCGGCACCAGCATTGAATCCGGCACGAGGCGATAGAATGGATCTTCGATGGCTGTCGGCTGAGAGAGCACAAGCGCTCCCTGACCGAAATAATTGATCAGCAAGGCCGGCAGTACGAGGAAAATCCAAGCCGTCTGGATCGGCTTGCGACCGAAATGACCCAAATCCGCGTAGAGCGCTTCGCTACCGGTCACCACGAGAAAGACCGCGCCAAGCGTGGTCAGGCCGATCCACCCGTTCGTTGCGAGGAAAGTCGCCGCATACAGAGGATTCAGCGCGTGAAGGACACCGGGATAATCTGCTATATGCAGCGCCCCGAGGAACGCGATCACAACAAACCAGACTGCCGTAATCGGACCGAACAGCGCCGCCACGCGTCCCGTTCCGTGTGACTGCACAGCGAACAAACACACAAGGATAAGAACCGTCAGCGGCAACACAAACGGCTCGAAGGCCGGCGTACGGGTCTTCAGCCCCTCAATCGCGGACATGACGGACAGGGCCGGCGTGATCAAGGATGAGCCGTAAAACATGGCTGCTCCGACGATCCCCAGAATCAATACCAGGAACGTGCGTTTGCCGAGCGCACGAAAAGCGAGCGCCGTGAGCGAAAGCGTACCGCCCTCACCGTTATTGTCCGCGCGCAGCAGAATCGTAATGTATTTTAACGTGACGACGATGATCAGCGACCACACGATCATCGACAGGACCCCGAGTACAACAGTCGGCGTGGCGATGGCCTCGCCACTCGCAGCATTCACGGCCTCGCGAAATGCATAGAGGGGGCTGGTGCCGATATCGCCATAGACGACACCGATACTCCCGAGCGTCAGCTTCCAAAAATGGGCTCTGCCATGAGAAGAACTGCTCGCCTGACCGTCGGCGGCGCCTCGGTCGGCGGATTGCACGCCGGCATCGGCCGGCGAGGCATCGGTACTTTGGGTCATACTTACCCTTGGAGGTTGCCGCAAAGAAAAGCCCGCTTATCGCAGAGCCAATAATGCCGCAAGTATGCCGCGCGGCGTTGTCGCAATATCAGCGCATCTCCGCCGCAACATCCTGACCTCGCTAAGGTTTCAGATTCGCCGGAACCGGCGGCGCTTCCCGCATCAGGGTAATGGTCACGCGGCGATTGGCCGCCATATAGGGGTCATCCGGAAACAGCGGCTGGGTGTCGGCGCGGCCGGCCACCATGTAGAAATGCCCCGTCGGTACGCCGCTCTCGTCCAGAATCTGGCGGACCACGTTGGCGCGCTCGGCCGACAAATCCCATGGGCCGTAGCCCGGCTTGGCGGGTGTCCGGGATACTGCCGTGTGGCCGGCGATCGACAGGCGGTACGGCATCGCCCGTAATTGCGTCGAGAGCTTCTGAATCAGGCGGCGCGTGCGCTCGAAGGGCATTTTCGAGCCTTCGGGAAACATCGAGCGACCATCCTGATCGACGATCTCGATATTAAGTCCCTCATCGGTCTCGATCATCATGATGTTCTTTGATATCTCGGTGATCTCCGGCATTTCCTGCAATGCCTGTCGCAGGGATGCAGACGCCAGCGCGAAAGCGCTGTCCCGCTTCAGCCGCACGCCGTATTCCTTGGTAAAATCGCTGTCGTTCGGCGATGGCGTCGCCGAAGCGTCGCTCGGATTGATCTTGGCAACGTTCTTCACCTTGGGACGGGTAGGAATGCCATCGACCTCGATCACGCCGGAATAACGCG
This sequence comes from Pseudorhodoplanes sinuspersici, assembly GCF_002119765.1. Taxonomy (NCBI): domain Bacteria; kingdom Pseudomonadati; phylum Pseudomonadota; class Alphaproteobacteria; order Hyphomicrobiales; genus Pseudorhodoplanes; species Pseudorhodoplanes sinuspersici. The sequence continues at coordinate 4,150,025 of NZ_CP021112.1, read as the reverse complement.
CGTTGTTTTGTACACCGAAAGCATCGCGCATCGATCCGGCAACAACCTGCATCTTGTTGTTGTCGGGTGAAGAGAATGCCACAAGCATCACAAAGAAGGCGACCAGCAGCGCCATCAGGTCGGCGAAGGTCACGAACCAGCCGTGACCGCCATGCGCCTCATCGCGTTTTTTCTTGGCCATTGGATCAATCCCGCACGGCGTTACGCCGCGGCCAGTTCTTCGGCTTCGTGGCGATGCTTCTCGGGCAGATAGGCGAGCAGCATTTCGCGTACCAAGGCCGGGCTCTTGGATTCGCGCATCATCAGAATGCCGTCGATGATCAGCGTCCGGTTGATCTCCTCATCGACCAGCTTCACATGCAGCTTGTCGGCGATCGGCAGACAGAACAGGTTGGCGACCGTCGCGCCGTAGAAGGTCGCAAGCAGCGCCACCGCCATGTAGGGACCAAGCTTTGACGGATCGGTCATGTTGGCGAACATCTGCACCATGCCAATCAGCGTGCCGACCATGCCGAAGGCCGGCGTGCAATCGCCGATCGCGCGATACACTTTCGAGCCTTCATTCAGATGCATGAGAAAGTTGTCGCGGTCGCGTTCGAGGTTATCGCGGATGAAGTCGGCGTCATAACCGTCGGCGACATAGCGCACGCCCTTGGCGAGGAAGGGATCGGAAATCTCGGCCTTTTCCAGTCCGATCGGCCCCTGCTTGCGGGCGATCTCGGCAAGAGCGGCGATTTCATCGACGAGATCGCGCTGGGTGATGCGGCGAACCGTGAACGCGAATTTCATCCCGAGCGGAAGCCCGTGGAAAATCGAACTGAGCGGAAAGCGGATCAGGGTCGCCGCGAAAGCGCCGCCGAAAATCACGATGAAGGCATGGACGTCGACGAACATGCTCAGTTCGCCGCCCATCAGGATCAATGTGCAGAGAACAATAACGCCGGCAATCAGCCCCAAGCCGGTTGCAATATCCATAAAACGCCACCCCAAACGCCAATGCCACGAACACGCGAGGCCACACCCCGATGCCGTAGATTAGGCGGAGCGCCATTAAGGGCAGGTAAAGGCTAACGCTTCCTGCCTGGATCTTTCCGCACCTGCGAAAGGAAAAGAGAGGAAGCGAATTGAACCATTCTGGAAAAATGGTTCGCGCCAAATCGACCAAGAGACATGAAGCTATCCGCTCACGCGCGAGGCCAATCGGCGCTCGACGTATGACCTCATATTTATTGGCCGGCCATATTCATTGATATGCACGGCACTAGCTGCAAAGCTTTGCGCTTGCCTATTGCCTGCGCTATCTGAACCGCCAGAGACGGGTTCGGCCGCGGCCGGAGCGAAAAGCTCAAAATTTTCAATGGAGACGAGTATGCGTGAGGTTGGCCATTTTATTGGCGGGAAAACGGTCAGCGGGACGTCCGGTCGGTTCGGCGATGTCTTCAATCCCTCAACCGGCGACGTGCAGGCCAAGGTTGCGTTGGCCAGCAAAGCCGAGGTCGAAGCCGCCATCGCCAATGCCGAAGCCGCGCAGCCGGCCTGGGCGGCGACCAACCCGCAGCGGCGCGCACGGGTGATGTTCAAGTTTCTCGAACTGATCCAGAAGGAGATGGATTCGCTTGCCGCCCTGCTCGCCTCCGAGCACGGCAAGGTCATCTCCGATGCCAAGGGCGATATCCAGCGCGGCGTTGAGGTGGTCGAGTTCGCCTGCGGCGTGCCGCACCTCCTCAAGGGCGAGTTCAACGATTCCGCAGGTCCCGGCATTGACCTCTATTCGATGCGCCAGCCGCTTGGTGTCGTTGCCGGCATTACCCCATTCAATTTCCCGGCCATGATCCCGCTATGGAAAGCCGCTCCCGCGATCGCTTGCGGCAATGCATTCGTGCTGAAACCGTCCGAGCGCGATCCTTCCGTGCCGATGCGGCTTGCCGAGCTGTTTCTCGAGGCCGGCCTGCCTGCGGGCGTGTTCAATGTCGTCAACGGCGATAAGGAAGCGGTGGACGCGCTGCTGGTCGATCCCCGCATCAAGGCGATCGGCTTTGTCGGCTCAACGCCGATTGCTGAATACATCTATGCCACCGGCTGTGCGCACGGAAAACGCGTACAATGCTTCGGCGGCGCCAAGAACCACATGATCATCATGCCCGACGCCGACATGGATCAGGCGGTCGATGCGCTGGTGGGCGCGGGCTATGGCGCGGCCGGTGAACGCTGCATGGCGATATCGGTCGCCGTTCCGGTCGGTGAAAAGACCGCGGACGCCTTGGTGCAAAAGCTGATCCCGCGCGTGGAAAGCCTGAAGGTCGGCCCCTCCACCGATCCACAGGCCGATTACGGTCCGCTGGTGACCAAGGCGCATCTCAACAAGGTGCGCGGCTATGTCGATACCGGCGTGAAGGAAGGCGCCAAGCTCCTGGTCGATGGCCGTAACTTCAAACTGCAGGGCTACGAGAACGGCAACTTTCTCGGCGGCTGCCTGTTCGACAACGTGACCAAGGACATGACGATCTACAAGGAAGAGATCTTCGGCCCGGTGCTGTCGGTCGTGCGCGCGAAGGACTATGCCGAGGCGCTGCGGCTGCCGTCCGAACACGAATACGGCAACGGTGTTTCGATCTTCACCCGCGACGGCGACACCGCGCGCGACTTCACCAGCAAGGTGAATGTCGGCATGGTCGGCGTAAACTTTGCCATTCCAGTACCGCTCGCCTATCACACCTTCGGCGGCTGGAAGCGTTCGGGCTTTGGCGATCTCAACCAGCATGGTCCGGATTCGATCCGCTTCTATACCAAGACCAAGACGGTGACCGCGCGCTGGCCATCCGGGACCAAGGAAGGCGCCGAGTTCAGCATTCCAACGATGCGGTAGCGCTTGACGCGGAAAACGCGGAGCTATTTTTGGATAACACCAGGCTCCGAAATGAGTATGATCCCGCCCGGAAATAACGGGACGGGGTCATGGCCGAATATACGCTTCATTGCTTCGCGCAGTCCGGCAACGCCTATCGCGTTGCCCTGATGCTGAATCTGATCGGCGCCGATTGGCAGCCGGAATTCGTCGATTTCTTTGGCAAGGGACTGCCGCGCACGCCGGAATGGCGTGAAGGCGTGAACGAGATGGGCGAAGTGCCGGTGCTGGATCACGGCGACAAGCGGCTCGCGCAATCGGGCGTGATCCTCACCTACCTCGCGGAGCATAGCGGCAAATTCCATCCGCTCACCGAAGACGAGCGGCTGGAAGTGCTGCGCTGGATCATCTTCGACAACCAGAAGCTCAACGGCTATCTCGGACCGTATCGTTTCCTGCGCAATTTCGCCAAACCCGCCGGCGATCCGGCGGTCATGGCGTTCCTGAAAGGCCGGATCGACAATTCCCTCGGCATTCTGGAGAAGCGGCTGGCGCGCATGCCGTTCGTGGTCGGCGATCATCCGACCATCGCTGACATTTCATTGACGGGTTATCTCTATTACCCGGCCGAGGAATTCGGCTTTGACATCCCCGGCACGCACAAGCATATCGGTGCCTGGCTTGAGCGCATGAAGGCCCTGCCCGGCTGGGCGCATCCCTACGACCTGATGCCGGGACATCCGATCAAGGCTTGAGCATCGCAGCCCTTATTTGGCGCGCGATCGAAAGCAAAGCCAGCGATCGCGCGCTAGGCCTTGTCGTATTTCGTCAGCAGCGCCTTCGCATCCGCAAGCAGCTTCTCGCCGTTGATGGCTTTCGACGATTTCAGCCAGGCATCGATGACCGGCTGCGTTGCTTTCTGCCATCGAGCGGCTTCTGCGCTTTCGATCTGCGTGACGGTGTTGCCGCGCTTCGTCACCATGTCCTCAACGACGAGGGCCTGTTCGTCCCACATCCTGCCGGCCAGCAGCGCTGCGGCCTGACCTGAATTCTGATCGATGACCTTCTTCAGGTCGGCAGGCAGGGAATCGTATCTGCGCTTGTTCATCGCCAGGATGAATGTCGCCGTATAGAACGTTGGCGAGGCGGCAAAATCGGTGTGGAATTTGACCGCTTCCTGCACCTTGATCGCCGGCACGACTTCCCACGGCGCGATGCAGCCATCGATGGCCCGCTGGCTCAGCGCATCGGCCACCAGCGTGATCGGCATCTGAATGCCGTTCGCACCCAGCGCCTTCAGCGCTTCGCCGGCAAGGCGTGTCGGCGACCGCAGTTTGAGGCCTTTCATGTCCTCGAACGATTTCACCTGCTTGTTCGCATGAATGACGCCGTGATCATGCGCCCACAGGCAGATCGGCCGCACCTCCTTGAACTCGTCTCGTAGCTGCGCCTCGTAAAGCGCCTGAACGGCCTGCGCATTTGCGACTGCGCGCCTGTTGGCGACGAACGGCAATTCGAATACTTCAATTTTTGGAAAACGGCCGGGTGTTGCGCCTGGCAGTGTCCAGACGATATCGGCGGTCCCATCTCGCGCCTGATCATAAAGCTGCGCCGGCGAGCCGCCGAGCTGCATCGATGGAAAGATCTCGATCCGGATGCGGTTGTCGGACTCCTTCTCCACCTTGCGCGCCCACGGCACCAGCAGCCTTGTATGGGCATTGGCAACCGGCGATAGGAAGTGATGCAGCTTGAGCGTGACCTGCGGCATCTGCGCCAAGGCATCACGGATAATCGCGGGCGACGCCACCGCGGCACCGACGAGATTGAGTAAACGGCGGCGGCCGATCGTCATAAGACTGTCCCTCATGCGCTGCCTTCTCGCTGGTATTTGCGGCTATTTGCGGCGTTCATTTGTCAGACCAGCACGCTTATTGCCGCACGGGCGGACATCGAGACACAAGCGCGTTATCGAGTCAGCTGCTCAGGGATGGGTATGGGCTTCATACGCCCCGCCCTCAGGCTCGAACGGCGCTTCGATGTCGAGCAGCTTCGGCCCGAAAGGCTGCAACAAGGCGCGCGCCATGTCCGAGCGATGCAACCGCAAACGCCGTTCATGGATTTCGACAGGGATGTGGTGGTCGCCAAGCAGCCAGGCCAGCCGCGCCAATGCCGACCGATCGGTGGCGCGGACTTCGAGCAGGTCTTCGGGCTTTGCGACGATCTCGATCAGGCTGCCGTCATCGAGGCGTAGGACATCGCCGCTGCGGAGCCGGTCGCCCTGAGGCAAGGCGACCTCCACCATCGTCCCGCGCAACGCCTTGAAGGTGCCACGCGGCATCCGCCGCTGCTCCTGGTCGAGAAGAATGGTGTCGGTGGCCGTCAGCCCTTCCGCGCGCTCCGCCGGAAACACCGAAACCGCCCGCGCCATTGCCTTGCTCGCCGCAGACTGCAATCAGTTCAGCCGGCTCGGCCGCTCCTCATCGTCGGAATGCGACAGCTCGACATGGGTGCTGGGCCCATCCGATTGATGCGAGGCGGTGATCGGCTCAGCCGCAGCAGCGACGGCTTCGGCATCCTTGCGTCTGTAATCGCGCGCCGACATCCAGCCGAGCGGTAGCGATGCGAGATAGGCCAGCGTGCCGATCGTCAGCACGGGCCATGGATAGCTGACAAGCAAAGCCACGAACAGCACCACAACGACAAAGATCGGCAGCACCAGATCCGGCCGCACGCGATTGCCGAGTTTCTTGCCGGAGAAGACCGGCAACGTCGAAACCAACAGAAAGGCAATGATCAGCGTGTAGACACAGGCCAACGCGGTCAAGCGCGGCAGGCCGAGCAGATTGATATAGATCGGCAGCAGCACAATGATCGCGCCGGCGGGCGCCGGGACGCCAGTGAAGAAATTCGCCATCCAGGCCGGTCGATTGGGATCGTCGGCCATAACGTTGAAGCGCGCAAGACGCAGGCTCATGCAGATCGCGAACACAAGCGCGGCGATCCAGCCGATGGCACCGAGTTCGTTCAGGCCCCAGAAATAGAGAATAAGACCGGGCACCACGCCGAAATTCACGAAGTCGGCCAAGCTGTCGAGTTCAGCGCCGAAGCGTGATTGGCCCTTCAGCATGCGCGCCACACGGCCATCGATGCCGTCGAGCGCCGCGGCGAAAACGATCGCACCCAAAGCCCATTCGATCCGGCCTTCGATGGCGAGCCGGATCGCCGTCAGCCCTGCGCAGAGCGACAGCAGCGTAATCATGTTCGGCAGCAAAAGGCGGACCGGAATGGTGCGGAAGCGCCGGCGGCGCGGCTCGGAGCCTTCGGGATCGACGGGTGTGAATATCATGCCTGCACCTTATCAAAGTCGCCAGCGCGCCGCCATCACACGCCGGCGTGAACAGTTAACCTACCTTGAAGTTGCGGGGGCCTTCCCCGTCCTTCAGATCGGCCAAAATGGTCTCGCCGGCAATCGCCGTCTGTCCTTCGGCGACCATAGGCCGCGCCCCTTCCGGAAGATAGACATCGAGCCGCGATCCAAACCGGATCATGCCAAAACGGTCGCCGGCACCGAGCGCTTCCCCCTCCCGCACGAAGCAGAGAATACGACGCGCGACGAGACCGGCGATCTGCACCACGCCGATGCGTCCGCTTGTCGTTGCGATCACCAGCGCGTTGCGCTCATTGTCCTCACTCGCCTTGTCCAGATCAGCGTTCAGGAAGGTGCCCGCACGATAGACGACGCGCTCGACGCGCCCTGTGACCGGGCTGCGATTCACATGGCAATCGAATACGCTCATGAATACCGAGATGCGTGGGATCGGACGATCGCCGAGATCGAGTTCTTTAGGCGGCACCACATTGGCGACAAGACTGACACGGCCATCGGCTGGTGAGACGACGATGCCGTCACGCACCGGCGTGACGCGCGGCGGATCGCGGAAGAAATAAGTGCACCAGACGGTCAGAATGGTGCCGATCCAGCCGAGCGGCGACCAGATCCAGAACAGGATCAGGCTGGCCAGCGCGAAGGCGCCGATGAACGGCAAGCCTTGCGGATGAATCGGTACGAGCTGCGACTGGATCGATTTAACGACAGACATGTTTATCCCCCCAGAGCGTCCGCGGGTGTGCGCGGCGCGATATCCTCTTCGTCCGAAATATCATCCTCCTTCACCTTCGGCGGATTGCGGTTCGGAGCGAGATCATCCTCACCAGCCTGCGCGAGCTTCTCACGCGCTTCTTGCGCTTCGCGCTGGCGATTCCACATGCTGGCATAAAGGCCATTGCGCGCCAGCAATTGATGATGCGTGCCGCGCTCGGCAATGCGGCCGGATTCCAACACGATAATCTCGTCGGCATGCACGATGGTCGAGAGCCGGTGCGCGATCACCAGTGTGGTGCGGCCTCTGGACACGCGGTCAAGCGCATCCTGGATCTCCTTCTCAGTGTGGCTGTCGAGGGCCGAAGTCGCTTCGTCGAGCACAAGGATCGGCGGCGCTTTCAGGATCGTGCGAGCGATGGCCACGCGCTGCTTTTCGCCGCCGGACAATTTCAGTCCGCGCTCGCCGACTTCCGTTTCGTAACCTTTGGGGCTGAGACGGATGAACGCATCGATCTGTGCGAGGCGGGCCGCCTCCTCGACTTCGGCGTCGGTCGCATCCCAGCGGCCGTAGCGGATGTTGTAACGCAGCGTATCGTTGAAAAGCACGGTGTCCTGCGGGACCATGCCGATCGCCGAGCGCAACGAGACCTGCGTCACATCGCGGATATCCTGATTGTCGATCAGGATACGGCCGCTGGAGACGTCGTAGAAACGGAACAGCAGCCGCGAGATCGTGGACTTGCCGGCGCCGGAGGGACCGACAATGGCGACCGTGTGGCCTGCCGGCACATCGAAGCTGACGCCTTTCAGAATCGGCCGCGCAGGCTCATAGGAGAAAACGACGTTCTCAAAACGGACGGCCCCTTTGCCCGCCTGCAAGGCCGGCGCATTCGGCTTGTCCTTGATCTCGGCATCGCGCTGCAGGATCGAGAACATCATCTCGATATCGATCACCGCCTGCTTGATCTCGCGATAGACCATGCCCATGAAATTCAGCGGCTGATAAAGCTGAATCATCATCGCATTGATCATAACGAAATCGCCGACCGTGTTGGTGCCGTTGCGCACGCCGATCGCACACATCACCATGGCGATGCCAAGACCTGCCGTGAAGATCGCGGCCTGTCCGGCATTGAGCACGGAGAGCGAGGTATAGGTTTTGACGCTGGCGTCCTCGTAACGCTCCATCGAGCGGTCGTAGCGCTTGGCTTCGCGCTCCTCGGCGACGAAGTATTTGACGGTTTCGTAGTTGAGAAGCGAATCGATGGCCTTGGTGTTCGCCTCGGTATCGCTCTCGTTCATCTTGCGCCGGATCGAGATCCGCCATTCGGTCGCATAATAAGTGTAGAGCATGTAGGCGGCGACGGTGCCGAGGATCACGACGACATAGCGCCAGTCAAATTGCCAAAACAGCACGCCGACGATGAGCGCCAGTTCGATGATGGTCGGCATGAGTTGCAGGATCACCATCCGCACGATGGTTTCGATGCCGTTGCGCCCGCGCTCCAGGACACGTGTCAAGCCGCCGGTCTTGCGCTCCAGATGAAAGCGTAAGGACAATTCGTGCATGTGCTTGAAAGTGAGGATCGCGAGGCGCCGCACCGCGTGCATCGCCACCTTGGCAAAGATGCCGTCGCGCACCTGCGTCAGCACCGCCATCAGGATGCGCATGCCGCCATAGGCGATGGTCAGCATCACCGGCGCAGCGACGACCCATCCCAGCCAGGATGCCGCAAAGACCGGAGCACTCGGATGGCCGGACAGCGCATCCGTCGCCCATTTGAAGGTAAAGGGCACAATGATGGTGGCCACCTTGGCCACCAGCAGCAGCACCATGGCCCACGCCACCCGCCATTTCAGGTCGGCCCGGTCGCCCGGCCAGATATAGGGCCAGAGGGCGATCAGGGTCCGCATGAGTGCGCCCTTCTGCGCGGAGACCCGTGCTCTGGAAAGCTCGCGGGTCGTGACGGATGGGTCGCTCATGAGCTCGGAATGGGCCTGTGGAGTTAAGGGGTTACGGGCTGATATAGGGTCGCTTCGGATCGATTGGTACCGGTTATGACGGCAGTTCGAGCCAGACTGACAGGTTCCTGCCCCGTTGTGGGACTTGCGGCCGCCTTGGAATAGGCGGATCAGGGGCATACATCAATCCAGCAACCCGCCTTTACGGCCTTTCCCCGCCAATGCGACAGTGAATGAATGAGCACGATTCGTAATATCTGCGTCTATTGCGGTTCCGGACCCGGGACCGACCCAGGTTTTATCAAGGCCGCGCATGCCTTTGGCAGCATCCTGGCTGAGAACAGCATCGGTCTCGTCTATGGCGGTGGCTCGGTCGGGCTGATGGGTGCGGTGGCGGCGGCGACCATGGCGGGTGGCGGCCGGGTAACCGGCATCATCCCGGAATTCCTGACCGACCGCGAACGGCCGTTTTCCGACGCGCAGGAATTGATCGTTACCCGCGACATGCATGAGCGCAAACGCATTATGTTCGAGCGCTCGGATGCGTTCGTCGCCCTGCCAGGCGGCGTCGGTACGCTGGAGGAACTGGTCGAGCAGCTCACCTGGGCTCAGCTTGGCCGGCACAAGAAGCCGATTCTGGCCGCCAATATCGGCGGCTTCTGGGATCCGCTTTGCGCGCTGCTCGAGCACATGCAGAACCTGGCTTTCATCCGGACTGGCCAATCGGTCAGCCTGCTGGTGGCCGAAAAGGTCGACGATATCCTGCCGAAGCTGCTGGAGGCTGCGGCTCCGGTAGCGGAAGCCGAGAAGCTGATGGAATCGGGCACGGCGGAGCGGTTGTGACTTCGGAACCACATCGTAAGGGCTGGATCCCACTTGCGCCGGAATGAACAGCGAGCCGCATCACTTCATAAATGTTACTGCCTCGATGCGATTGCCGTCCGGATCGCGGATGAACGCGGCGTAATACCCATCACCGTGCTGCGGCCGTAGACCCGGCTCACCGTCCGATGCGCCACCTTGCGCGAGCGCAGCGGCGTGGAAGGCATCGACCATAACCGGACTCACCGCTCGCAAAGCGATATGCGCCCCGCTGTCGTGTGACACCACAGGCATGTTGGGGCGATGATTGATCCAGAACTCTGAATATTTCTTGCCGAAGGCAATCGTGGCTGGGCGGGTTTCAAGCTTTGTGTAACCGAGCGCGCCAAGGACCGCTTCGTAAAACGTGGCCGCACGTTGCAGATCGCGAACCGCGATGGACACGTGATCGATCATATCAGTTCATGCCGTCGCGCCGGATTTCACCAGCTTGAACACGACGGAATCCATCAGTGCCTGGAACGAGGATTCGATGACGTTGGGCGACACGCCGACCGTCGTCCAGCGCTCACCCTCCTCATCCTCACTTTCGATCAGCACGCGCGTGACCGCTTCCGTACCGGCATTGAGGATGCGCACGCGGTAATCGGTCAGCTTCAGGCCATCGATGAATTTCTGATATTTGCCGAGATCCTTGCGCAAGGCGACGTCGAGCGCGTTGACAGGGCCGTTACCCTCGCCGGCCGAAATCAGCGTCTGCCCATCAACCTTCACTTTCACCACAGCCATCGCAACGGTGACCCGCTTGCCAAGGGCGTTGTAGCGCTGCTCGACATTCACATCGAACTGCTCGACATCGAAATAATCCGGCACCTTGCCGAGGATACGCCGCGCCAGCAGTTCGAACGACGCATCGGCGCCTTCATAGGCGTAGCCGAGCGCTTCGCGCTCCTTCACCTCTTCCAGCAGCCGGGCGATACGTGGATCGTTCTTGTCCACGCTCATGCCGATGCGTTCGAGTTCGGACATCACATTCGAACGGCCGCCTTGATCCGACACCAGAACGCGCCGACGATTGCCCACCGCCTCGGGCGCAACGTGCTCATAGGTCACAGGATCCTTCAGGATCGCAGAGGCATGAATGCCGGCCTTGGTCGCGAACGCACTGTCACCGACATAAGGCGCGTGACGGTTCGGCGCGCGGTTCAGCATGTCGTCGAGCTTGCGTGAAGCCGCCGCCAGCGCCTTCAATTGATCGTCAGAAACACTGATCTCGAAGCGGCTGTTGAATTCGCCCTTCAATTTCAGCGTCGGGATGATCGAGACGAGATTGGCGTTGCCGCAGCGTTCGCCAAGACCGTTCAGCGTGCCTTGGATTTGCCGGGCCCCGGCCCGTACGGCCGCGAGCGAATTGGCCACCGCCTGCTCGGTGTCGTTATGCGCATGAATGCCGACGTGATCGCCAGGAATGACTGTCGTCACCGCGCCGACGATCTCCTCGATCTCGTGCGGCAGCGTGCCGCCGTTGGTGTCACACAGCACGACCCAGCGGGCGCCGGATTCATAGGCTGCCTTGGCACAGGACAGCGCGTAGTCCGGGTTGGCCTTGTAGCCGTCGAAGAAATGCTCGCAATCGACCAGTACCTCGCGGCCTTTCGTCTTCGCCGCCGTGACGCTGTCGCGGATCGAGGCAAGATTTTCCTCAGGCGTGGTTTCGAGCGCAACGCGCACGTGATAGTCCCACGACTTCGCGACAAAGCAGATCGCGTCCGCCTTGGCATCGAGCAATGCTGCCACCCCCGGATCGTTGGAGACCGAACGCCCTGGACGCCGTGTCATGCCGAACGCGGTGAAGGTCGTGTTCAGATCGCGGTCTTGCGCGAACAGGTCTGTGTCGGTCGGGTTGGCGCCGGGATAACCGCCTTCGACATAATCGATGCCGAGGTCGTCCAGCATCTTCGCCACGACCAGCTTGTCGTCCAGGGTGAAATCGACGCCGTTGGTCTGCGCGCCATCGCGCAGCGTTGTGTCAAACAGATAGAGCCGTTCGCGCGCCATTAAATCACCAGAGATAAAAATTGGCGGCGAGTGCGACAGCGACGATGATGGCAACAGTGCCGACGATGATGTGGTGCCGCTGCAGATTCATTGGAGTGTTTCCCTTTCGCCAGGTTTTCCGTCACCAAGCGGCTTTTCCATCGTGGTATTGGCGAGCCATTCATCGCCGCGCGTCACCGTGTTCCGGCTTTGCGGCGCATAGCCACGCTTCTTGAAGAAATCATGCGCGGTGTCGCTGGCGTCGACCTTGATTTTCGTCGCGCCGCGCGATTGCGCAAGCCGCTCCAGGGCGTCGACCAGCATCGACGCCGCACCCTGCCCGATCGCGGCCGGATGCACATAGAGCATGTCGAGATTTTCGTTACCCTTCAGCGACGCAAAGCCGACCGGCGCACCATCCATCGTCGCGATCAGGGTGAGTTGTTCGCCGAGCTTCTTGCCGAATGCCGCTTCGTCGTCAGCGCTTTCGATCCAGGCTTCGATCTGCGCATCGGAATAATCCTCGGCGCAAATCTCCTCGATGCTGGCGCGGAAAATCTCGGCCAGCAGAGGAACATCGTCCGGCAGCATCGGCCGCATGGACAGGCTGGGATTAACTCGGGACGTCATCGCGCGACCTCCCAGGTGGTGCCATCCTTGGAATCCTTCAGCACGATGCCCATGCCGGCAAGCTCCTCGCGGATGCGATCCGACTCGGCCCAGTTCTTCGCCGCACGCGCAGCATTGCGGGCCGAGATGCGGCTTTCGATTTCGCTCTCGGCCAGCGCCGGCGCCGGTGCATGCGATTGCTGCCACGCTTTCAGCTCGTCTTCACGGAAGCCGAAAAATGCCAGCGTACCGGCCAAAGCCTTGCGGCCGGCGGCATTCTTCAAGGCGTGCATTTCGGCAATCGCCTTGGGCGTATTGAGGTCGTCAGCCAAGGCCTCCAGCACGCCTGGCGCGGGACGCGGATCGGCTTCCGCCGAGGCCGCATCAAAGAAACCGGACAACGCCTTCTCGGCCTCTTGCAAGCCTTTCACGGTCCAGTTGATCGGCTGGCGATACTGCGAAGAGAGCATCGCAAGGCGCACAACATCACCCGGCCAGTCGTTCAGCACCTCGCGGATGGTGATGAAATTGCCGAGGCTCTTCGACATCTTCTCGCCTTCGACCTGCAGGAAGCCGTTATGCATCCAGAAATTCGCCATCACCTGCGTATGGAAAGCGCAGCGCGATTGCGCAATTTCGTTCTCGTGATGCGGGAAAACGAGATCGATGCCGCCGCCATGGATGTCGAAAGTTTCGCCGAGATGCTTCCACGACATCGCCGAGCATTCGATATGCCAGCCGGGGCGGCCCGGCACGGCGATGCCAGACGGCGACGGCCAACCGGGCTCGTTGTCCTTGCTCGGCTTCCATAGCACGAAATCCTGATCGTGCCGCTTGTAAGGTGCGACATCAACCCGCGCGCCGGCGATCATCTCGTCCAGCGGACGCTTGGACAGCTTGCCGTAATCGGACATCGACGGCACCGAGAACAGCACGTGATCCTCGGCGACATAGGCATGCCCAGAGGCGACCAGGCGCTCGATCAGGGTTCTCATCTCCTCGATATGCTCGGTCGCGCGCGGTTCGATGTCCGGCGGCAGGCAGCCAAGCGCGGCGACGTCGGCCCTGAAATTCGCGTAAGTCGTCTCGGTCAATTCGCGGATCGAGACGCCCTGCTCGGCCGCCCGCGCGTTGATCTTGTCATCCACGTCGGTGATGTTACGGACATAGGTGACGTGGTCGGCGCCGTAGAGGTGGCGCAACAGCCGATATAGCAGGTCGAAAACGATGACCGGGCGCGCATTGCCGATATGGGCGAAGTCGTAGACCGTCGGTCCGCACACATACATTCGCACGCGCGCAGGGTCGATTGGCTGGAAGACCCGCTTCTCGCGCGTCAGGGTGTCGTAAAGGCGAAGTTCCATCGAAAAGGCTTTCCCCGGCCTCGCTGGCCCGGGCGTTCTCTTTATCGCGATGGACAAAAGACAGCCGCAGCCAGCGTCAGGCGCTAGCGAATAATCTCCCGGCAAATGCCGAAAATTGCGTTGCGGTCGGTCATGTCCCCAAAATGTGAAAATTTATCCATTCCGTCAAGTGGATAGCGGACAACAGGCCACGGTTAACAGACTCTTAGTATTTTAGGCGCAAATTCGGCTGGTATCACCCTCCTGTCCTGCGAGCGATCCCATGCGATCCCTCTTTGCCGCGTTCCTCGCTGCATGCTGCCTGCTTGCCGGGACGGCCCTGGTGCAGGCGGAAAAGCGCACCTTCATCGTCGCCAACAGCCCCGATGCTTACGGCGTCGACCGCTGCCTTGCGGACGGCTCGGCCTGCGGAGCCGCCGCGGCGTTGGTCTATTGCCAGTCAAAGCAATTTGCCAAGGCGGCCTCCTATCGCAGGATCGAGCGCGACGAAATCACGGGAGTAGTGCCGGTCAGTACCAGTTGCGGGCGCAGCGGTTGTGGCGATTTTGTTGCAATCGAATGCGCGCGCTGACAGCAGCCTTTCAATAAGTTCCGCTGGGTCTGTCGCGCTGTTGCGATGCTTGCGCGAGACTGACTGCGGTCGATAGGATGGCGAGTTGCAGCCACCCTCCTTTCCCGTGCCGATGAACGCGACGTCCAAGACGAACAAAAATGCCGCGCGGGACGATCTCGCCACACAAAAAGAACTCGCCTCGGCGGTGCGGCCGGTGCGGTTTTTGCTGGCTGCATCGATTCTGCTGCCAATTGCGATCTTTGCGCTCGCGTCATGGGTTTCCTACCAGCAACACCTGAGCGAGGCGCAGGACCGCGTTCAGCGTAACCTGAACACGATTTACGAACATGCGCTAAAAGTGTTCGAAACCTTCGAACTGAGCTCCCGCTACCTTGACGAATTGGCGGGTTACCAGAGTGACGCGGAAATCCGGAAAAGCGAGTCCGATTTCAGCGCCCGCCTGAAATCGATCACCGACAAGCTGCCGCAACTGCGCGATCTGTGGGTGATTAGTGCCGCCGGTACGCCTCTTGCCTCGGCCACCATCCAACCGATACCGAAGCTGGACCTGTCGGACCGCGATTATTTTCGTGTTCATCGCGACAATCCCAATGCCGGCACTTATGTCAGCGAAGTGCTGAAAGCGCGTGCGGCCGATACGACCTTCTTCACACTAAGCCGCAGGCGATCGGGGCCGAAGAATTCATTCGCCGGCGTGACGACCGTGTCGATCGCGCCGGAATATTTCGTTAAATTCTATGCCAAGCTGCCGCCGCCAGGCGTGTTTGCGCTGATCCGTGATGACGGCGCGATCCTTGCGCGTTATCCCGATATCTCGATGCAGCTCGACAAGCTCGCACCAGACAGCGCGGTGATGCGCAGCATTGCTGAACAGCCGGGAGAAGGTCTTGTATCGGGCGCGTCGAGCTTCGACGACCATTCGCGGTTGCTCGCCTATCGCAAGATGCCGAATTACAACATCTATGTTGTTTCCGGTATTCCGGGCGAGGTCATCATCCAGGGCTGGTTAAAAAGCATGGCCAGTCATCTTGTCTTCGGTTTGCCGGCAACGGTGGCGATGATCGGCCTTGGGCTGATCGCATTGCGGCGAACCCGCCGCGAGGCCTTTGCCTATACGAAGCTGCGGCAGGAGGTGGTGCGCCGCGAGCGAACCGAGCTTGCGCTTCAGCAATCACAGAAGATGGAAGCTGTCGGCCGCCTGACCGGCGGCATCGCCCATGATTTCAACAATCTCCTCACCGCTATTCTCGGCAATGTCGATCTTGCGCTGCGGCGCTTAGGGGACGGTGATGAACGGCTAAAGCGTTCGCTCAATTCCGCCCGGCAAGCCTCGGAGCGCGCAGCGAGCCTCGTCCAGCGGTTGCTCGCCTTCTCCCGCCAGCATCCGCTCGAAGTGCGGGCGGTCGACGTGAATAAATTGGTTCAGGGCATGTCGGAATTGCTGCGCCGGACCATCGGCGAAACCATCACTGTCGAATCCGTTCTTGCAGGAGGCCTCTGGAAGACGGCCGTCGATCCCAATCAGCTCGAGAATGCACTGCTCAATCTTGCGGTCAATGCGCGCGACGCCATGCCCGGCGGCGGACGGTTGACGATCGAGACCGCCAATACCTATCTCGACGACGCCTATGTCACAGCAAATGCCAGCGACGTCTCATCAGGCCAGTACATTCTCATTGCCATCAGCGATACCGGCGGCGGCATGAGCAAAGAGGTGATCGAGCGCGCGTTCGAGCCGTTCTTCACCACCAAGCCCAGCGGTTCAGGAACCGGCCTTGGCTTGAGCATGGTCTATGGTTTCGTCAAGCAATCCGGCGGGCATATCAAGATTTACAGCGAAGCCGGCGAAGGCACTGCGATCAAACTGTATCTGCCGCGGCTGATGGACGAAAATCAGGTCGAACCGTGGGTTCCGACCGAGCCAGCGGCCGAACGGAAAAACGGCGCCGACGACCGGCCGGACCAAATTTTGCTGGTGGAGGATGATGAAGAGGTGAACCACTTTTCGAGCGAAGTACTGCGCGAAGACGGCTACCACGTTATCTCGACGCATGATGCCGCGGCCGGATTGCGGCTGCTGGATGCAAACCCGGACATCAAGCTGTTGTTCACAGATGTCGTGCTGCCGGGTGGCATGAACGGGCGTCAGCTTGCCGATGAAGCCCTTCGCCGGCGGCCGAACCTGCGGGTGCTATTCACCACCGGCTACACGCGTAACGCCATCATCCATCATGGCCGGCTGGATGCCGATGTCGATCTGCTGACAAAGCCATTCACCTCCGAAGCGCTGGCGAAGAAAGTGCGCCAAATTCTCGACCTGGATGCAAAAGATCCGATCACGCGGGTGAGCGCCATTATCGACAGCATCAAGGACAAGCCGGCAAACGATTCCGACACCTAAGCGGCATTCAAACCCGCTGGCGGCCGGCCCTGCTTCGCCAGCGTGATCGCCTCCTTCAGCACGTCGATGTCACCGATGTGATTGGCGAGGATCAGCACCAGCTTCGCATCGAGTGCAGCGGCCTCCTCCTGTGACAGCCCTCGCCGCGCCTCGATCAGCGTGACAAAGGCCACATCCGGATCCTTGAACTGCGAAGCAACAGTCAGTGGCATGCGTCTAACCCGTTTTTGGAGCCGCTCGAGCCAGAGTTTCCCCTGTTTTGCGGTTCATGGATGAAACTTCCCGTCTCCCGGAACTATCGACGGTCGTGAATGTTGCAGTCGGTGGTCGAGGAACGCTGGAAGGGAACCTGAAAAATGTCCGCTGCCGTCGTCAAAAACATGTTCCGCTCGCACCCGGAGCATCCAAGCCACGCTGAGGTTATGAGCCGCTGCATCGACGCCTGTTTTGCCTGCGTCGAAACCTGCACGGCTTGTGCCGATGCCTGCCTCGCGGAAAAGGACGTCGACCGTCTGATATCGTGCATCCGCCTCAATCATGATTGCGCGGCCGTCTGTACGGCGACCGGAAGCATCATGTCGCGCGCCAACAAGGTCGGCCATCGCCAGTTGCTCGAAGCACAATTGACGACTTGCATCGCCTTCTGCCGCGCCTGTGCCGCCGAATGCGAGCGGCATGCCGAATTGCACAAGCACTGCGCGGTCTGCGCCAAGGTCTGTAACGACTGCATCAAGGCCTGTGGCGAAATGCTGTCGTCGATGCGCATGCCGGCGTGATCCTTACGCTTATCGCGCAAGAGCGCGGGCTCGCGCCGCGGCGATCTTGTCGAAGGTCGGATGCCGCCAGCGTGCGCAGATGTGCTGGTCAGGCCGCAGCAAGTAAGCCGATCCCGGCTCGGCATCGAAACGTGTTTGGAAATCATTGCGCGCGTCGATGAGGTCGTGGCCGATGACCGTGAGTTTGATGTCGTCCGGGACCACTGGCGCTGAACCGTTGGCGACGTACAATAGCTCGAACCGATCCGACAGATTCTCCAGGAGATAACAGGCAGCGCCGTCGGCGGTCTGCATCGCGGCGTCGAGCGCCGGACCGCCAAGGCATGCCGAACCACCGAAGCTTTCCTCATCGGGAGTGGACAGCGGCGTATCGTAGATGCTCGCGACCGAAAGCCGCCCGGAATTGACCATGCGGCGCGCAAATTCCGCGTGCGGCGCCAGCGATAACACGGCGTTGCGCAGCGCTCGCTCGGCAGGCGAGCGCGGGGCGATGAAATCGGTCGAGCGGGTCGAATGCCCGATATTCTCGTCCGCAGCCTGCGTGCGCTCGAGATCATAACTTTCGATGAGGTTCTCGCCCGCGTCCCCGCGGAGGACAGCCACCAGTTTCCAGGCCAGGTTCTCGGCATCCTCGACGCCGGAATTGGCACCGCGCGCTCCGAACGGAGAAACCTGGTGCGCCGCATCGCCGACAAACACGACGCGCCCGTGAACGAAGCGATCGATCCTGCGGCAGTTGAAGCGATAGATCGAGACCCAATCGATGTGGAAATTGCGATCCCCCAGCATCTTTCGGATGCGCGGCTCGTAGCTTTCGGGCTTGAGTTCTTCCTCGATATTCGCGTCGGGACCGAGCTGCAGGTCGATGCGCCAGGATTCGTCCGGCTGCCGGTGCATCAATGCCGACTGTCCGGAATGAAATGGCGGATCGAACCAGAAGCGCCGTTCGGTCGGGATGTCATCGGCCGGCATCCTGAGATCGGCAATCAGGAACTTTTCCTCGAAGGTGTGGCCCTTGAATTCCAGCCCAAGAAGATCCCGCATGGTCGAGCGGGCGCCGTCAGCCGCAATCACCCACGCAGCATCGAGCCGATAGGGACCGTCCGGAGTTTCGATCGTGAGCGTCGCCCCGTCATTGCGCTTCTCCATGCCGGTCACGCGATTGCGCCAGCGCAGGTCGATAGACGGCAGCTCAAGCACGCGGTCGACCAGTGCCTTTTCCAGATAATATTGCTGCAGATTGATGAAAGCCGGCATCTTATGGCCGTCCTCCGGCAGGAGATCGAACGCATAGACCATCTCGTTGCCAAGATAGACCTTGCCGAGTTTCCAGGTGACCCCCATGCCGACGAGCTTCTCGCCGACGCCGAGCCGGTCCCAGATCTCCAGCGCGCGCTTCGAGTAGCAAAGTCCGCGCGAGCCCTCCCCGATCCGATCGGCGTCGTCGAGCAGCACGGATGATATTCCGCGCTGGGCAAGATCAATCGCCATCGACAACCCTACAGGCCCGGCCCCGACAATGACCACCTGATGCCGCACCGGCGTTGCCGCGCCCTGATCAGGCGAACGCCGATAGCCAAAATGAAACAGCGACTTTCTTTCATTGACGCCCACGGCCCGTGCTCCCGTTACGTCTCGATGCTAACCCTGCAATGCCGCCCACATTTCGCGATCGCGCTCCGCCGTCCAGATCACGGGATGATCGACGCCCTTGGCCTCGTCATATGCCCGTGCAACGTTGAACGGCATGCAATGTTCGTAGATCGCGTAGCTTCCGAATTTCGGGTCCATGACCTGCTTCGTCGCAACGAATGTATCTTTCAGCGACAAGCCCTTGGCGACGCCTGCTTTCGCGGAATCATAAAGCGCCGACAGAAAATCGCGCGTGCCTTCGATACCATCACGCACTTTGTCCGGCGTCGCCAGCGCAGCACCGCGGCCCGGCACCAACGCATTGGCCTTGAATTCGCCGAGACGCTTCAATGTCTCTGGCCAGTCCTTCAGATGCGCATCGCCACAGTAACAGGCCGAATGATATTCGACGAGATCGCCGGAGAAGACAACATTGGCGTCCGGCACCCAGGCGACGACGTCGCCCGCCGTGTGCCCGCGCCCGATATGCATGATGCGCACTTCGCGCTTGCCGAGCCAGACCGACATCTGCTTCTGGAAGGTGATGGTCGGCCATGTCAGACCCGGAATGGATTCGACCGCCCGAAACAGCCGCGGGAAACGGCCGATCTCCGAATCCTTGTCCTGCTGACCACGTTCGACGATCAGGTCACGCGTCGTGTCGGATGCAAGAATCTCCGCCTCATCATAGGCCGACGCCCCGAGCACCCGCACGGCATGATAATGGCTCAGCAGCACATACTTGATCGGCTTGTCGGTGACCTTGCGCACCCGCTCGATCACCTCCAGCGCCATCACCGGTGTTGCCTGCGCATCCACCACCATGACGCCGTCATCGCCAATGATGATGCCGGAATTCGGGTCGCCTTCCGCGGTGAAGGCATAGAGATCGCGACCGATCTCATCGAATGAGATGGTCTTGTCGGCGGTGTCGCCGGTCGAAGCAAAGCCCTTGGCCATCAGCCACCTTTCGTTTCCAACCCTGAAATGGCCTGCGCATGTCGCAGGCTCGCGTCTTTTATCGTCGTTATTTCGGCGGCGTGTAGCGCACCACCTCATGATCGATCGCGCCAAAGATCGATTTGCCGTCCTTGTCGTTCATTTCGATACGGACGCGATCGCCAAATTTCAGGAACGGCGTCGACGGTTTGCCGTGTAAAATGGTTTCGACCGTCCGCTGTTCCGCAAGGCACGAATAGCCCAAGCCCCCATCTGCGATGGTCTTGCCGGGTCCGCCATTGGCGTCGCGGTTCGAGACCGTGCCGGCGCCAAGAATGGTGCCGGCGCTAAGCGCGCGAGTCTTGGTCGCGTGCATGATCAAGGTCGGAAAATCGAATGTCATGTCGACCGAAGCGACCGGCTTGCCGAGCGGCTGGCCGTTGATAAAGCTCAGCAGCGGCAAGTCCACTTTGGCTCCGTCCCAGGCCTTGCCGAGTTCGTCCGGCGTCACCGCGACCGGCGAGAAAGCCGATGACGGTTTCGATTGCAGGAAGCCGAAGGTCTTGGCGAGTTCGGCGGGAATCAGGTTACGCAGCGAAACGTCATTGACCAGCATGATCAGCTTGATCGCCTTGACGGCTTGTTCGCGGGTTGCGCCCATCGGCACATCACCGAGCACGACAACGACCTCGGCTTCGAGATCGATCCCATACGCCTCGTCGGCGAGCAAGATCGGATCGCGTGGTCCTATGATGACGTCGGAGATTCCCTGATACATCAGTGGATCGGTCCAAAAGGTCTCAGGAACCTCGGCACCGCGCGCCTGGCGCACCAGCGCGACGTGATTCACATAGGCCGACCCATCGAGCCATTGATAGGCACGCGGCAAAGGCGAGGCACATTTCGCCGGATCGAATGGCTGATTCGCCAGCCGGCCGGATTCGAGCCCATCGGCAATTTCAGTCAGGCGCGGCAACGCCGAATCCCAATCATCGAGCGCGGCCTGCAGCGTCGGAGCGACGGCGGAGGCATCGGCAAAGCGCGACAGATCGCGCGATACAACAATCAGCCGTCCATCACGGCCGTTCTTCAAGGAGGCAAGTTTCATTGTCAGCGGGGCTCGCGGCGTTTCGGATCGAAATGCTTCTTTAGCCCCTTCCAGCAATCAATGTAATCGTCTTGTCGCGCTTCATGCTCGGCCGCATATTTCGTCACACGCTGACGGAAACGAGTCTCGAACATGAAGGCGAGCGTGTTGCTGAGCTTCACCGGCTTCAGTTCGACATTACTGGCCTGTTCGAAAGCTTCGACATCAGGGCCATGCGGCAGCATGGTATTGTGCAGCGAGAAACCACCCGGCACGAAGCCCTCGGGCTTGGCGTCATAGACGCCCTCCACCAATCCCATGAATTCCGACATGATGTTGCGGTGATACCAGGGCGGGCGGAATGTGTTTTCGGCAACGCCCCAGCGCTCCGGGAAGATCACGAAGTCGATATTCGCAGTCCCTGGCGTTTCGGACGGCGACGTCAGCACCGTGAAGATCGACGGATCGGGATGATCGAACAATACCGCCCCGACCGGCGAAAAGTGTTTCAGGTTGTATTTGTAGGGTGCGTAATTGCCGTGCCATGCGACGACATCGAGCGGCGAATGCGGCACCTCGGTCTTGAAGAGTTCGCCGCCCCATTTGACATAGAGCGTACATGGCTCTTCGACATCCTCGTAAGCGGCGACAGGCGTCAGGAAATCGCGCGGGTTTGCAAGGCAATTGGCGCCAATCGGCCCGCGATCCGGCAGCGTGAAGCCGCCACCATAATTCTCGCAGACGTAAGCGCGTGCCGGACCATCGACGAGTTCGACGCGGAAGATCACCCCGCGCGGGATCACACAGATTTCGCCGGGCGCAATCTCGATCAGTCCGAATTCCGTACGAAAGCGCAATGCGCCCTGCTGTGCGACGATCAGCAATTCGCCATCGGCATTGAAGAAATGCTCATGCACCATCGACTCGGTGACAATCACCACATGCGCGGCCATGCCACTCATGGCCTCGCTATCACCGGCAACTGTGATGGTGTGCAGGCCGGTGACAAAGGTCAGCTTTTTTTTCGGGATCGGTACCGGGCCCCAGCGCAATTGCCCGAGCGGCAAGTCACTGTCATCGCGTTCTGGCGCAGTGCGAATGAAGCCGCGATCGATCTTTTGGAACCGGCCGGTATGCCGCACGGTCGGCCTGATGCGGTACAGCCACGAACGCTGATTGCTCGCCTGCGGCGCTGTGAAGGGCGAGCCGCTCAATTGCTCGGCATAGAGGCCGTAATTGATCTTCTGCGGCGAGTTGCGGCCGATCGGCAGTGCCCCGGGGAGCGCTTCGGTTTCGAAAGAATTGCCGAAACCGGACATGTATTCGGCGGCATCGACCAGCGGTTCGGTGCGGATCTTGTCAGTAACAGCTGCGGGAGAAGCCTGCCGCTTGACCCGCGGCGCGGTGTCGATATCAGCCATGACACATCCTCCTCAACGTACGGACTCTCAAGGGACCGCTTATGCACGATGGAAGATAGTTACATTTGAAACCATTGTCAATTTGCTCGCCTTCCCCCGATATCCGCCTTGAATCGAACAAATAAACCCGCCATATGATCCTCACCTTGAGTCGGCTTCAGCCGCTCGCGGGCCGCGTGAACGAAGACCATTTATCTAACACGCTGGTTTTCGGCCCGCTTTTCACCACAGATCTAGCCGGCAGCCCTGACCACGCGGGATGTCCTTTGAACCCCGCGCGTCGCGTCCGTGTCCCCCAATGGGGCCGGGCGACCGTGCCGCATGAAAGATTGAAATTTTGACTGCTTTCCTTGACCTTGGATTGGCCGAGCCCATCGCCCGTGCCTTGACTGACGAACGTTACGAAACCCCGACCCCTATTCAGGCGCAAACCATTCCTCAGGTTCTGGCGGGCCGCGATGTCGTCGGCATTGCGCAGACCGGCACCGGCAAGACCGCTGCCTTCGCGCTGCCGATCCTCAATCACCTCGCCAACAACCGCCGCCGTCCCGAACGCAAAACCTGTCGTGTGCTGGTGCTGAGCCCGACCCGCGAATTGTCCGGTCAGATCGTCGACAGCTTCAAGACCTATGGCCGCTACATGAAGTGCGCCGTTAATCTGGCCATTGGTGGCGTTCCGATCGGTCGCCAAATCAGGGCGTCTGCGAATGGCGCCGATGTTCTGGTCGCCACGCCTGGCCGGCTGCTGGATCTCGTCCAGGCGAAGGCGATCACGCTCGATCAGGTGGAAATCTTCGTCCTCGACGAAGCCGACCGCATGCTCGACATGGGCTTCATCAACGATATCCGCAAAATCGTCAGCCGCCTGCCGAAAGAGCGCCAGACGCTGTTCTTTTCGGCCACCATGCCGCCGCCGATCGAAGAACTCGGCCGCATCATGCTGCGCGATCCGGCGCGCGTCGCGGTAACGCCGCAGGCATCGACCGCCGAGCGTGTCACGCAGAGTGTCGTGCTGGTGGACAAAGCCAGCAAGCCCGGCCTTCTCGCCGATATCTTGCGCAATGAGCCGATCGACCGCGCTATCGTCTTCACCCGCACCAAGCACGGTGCCGACAAGGTGGTGCGTCAGCTCGAGCAGAAGGGCCTGGCCGCCGAAGCGATCCATGGCAACAAGTCGCAGAACCAGCGCGAGCGCGCCCTCGCCGCCTTCCGCAACGGCCGCATCAAGACACTGATCGCAACCGACATCGCCGCACGCGGCATCGATGTCGACGGCATCACGCATGTCATCAACTATGACTTGCCAAACATGCCGGACAGCTATGTGCACCGCATCGGCCGGACCGCCCGTGCCGGCGCCGATGGTGTCGCGATCTCGTTCTGCGACAATGACGAGCGGGCCTATCTGCGTGACATCGAAAGACTGATCCGCATGAAGCTGCCGTCAACGGACAAACGCGCCGGCAAATCGACAGAAGGCAGGCCGGCCGAGGCCCGTTCGACTTCCGAACCGCGTTCGGTCGCTTCGGAAAATCACGCCGCCCGCCCCGACGGCAAGCCGCGCAACCGGGCCGGCCAGCGCCGCCGCCGGAGGGAACGCGAAGCGCAAGGGACACAAGACGGTGCCCCGCGAGGGCCGCAGCAGACTGCGAGGCCGCAAAACAATGGCGGCCGTGGCCCCGGCCAGCCATACACAGGCAAGCCGCAACGCAATGGCGGAACCGGCGGCGGTGATATATCGTCCGCCGGCTTCATGCGGGGCCGCAGATCTGATCGCCGTGGGCAACGGCAGAACGCGCCCGCCCCGCGTTGATAAACCGGAGCATGATCCGTCCTGTGGGATCGGATCATGCTCCAGCGTCTTATATTTGGTCACTTCCGCAGCGAGCCGCTGCAAGCTCTGCCGGAAAGTGCTCCAGCCGTAGAAGGAAGTTTGAATGTCGAAAGAAGAGATGCTCGAGTTCGATGGCACGGTGACGGAAGTGCTGCCGGACGGCAATTTTCGGGTGAAGCTCGACAACGAGCACGAGATCCTCGCCTACACCGCGGGCAAGATGCGCAAATTCCGCATCCGCACGGGCGTAGGCGATCGCGTGATCGTGGAGATGTCGCCTTACGACTTGTCACGTGGCCGCATCAGCTTCCGCCACCGTGGCAACGCCATGGCCGCACCGCCGACCCGGCGTCAGACCTTCGTCCGGAAGCGGTAAGGTTCCAAAAGCGTGCGCTTCGCGCCGGCTTTTCAGCACTATAAGTCCGACCGTGAGCCGACGCGCGACGGCACTGCGAATACGATACATCGCGATGTGGCGCTTCACTCATCCTACGACCGCCGGCAGCGTAATGAACCCGCGGAACCGCGCCCGTGGCGAGCGTAACGGCTCGCCATCCAGCCGATAGTTCGGGAAGCGTTTCAAAAATCGCTCCAGCGCAATGCGGCCCTCGAGCCGCGCGACATTCATGCCCGCGCAGACGTGAATGCCGCTGGCAAAGGCCAGATGCCGGTTGGGGTTGCGGCCGACATCGAACCGGTCCGGATCGGGAAAATATTTCGGATCGCGATTGGCCGCGCCGATGGCAATGGTGATGAGATCGCCCTCCTTCATCGGCACCCCGCCCAGCACCGTGTCGATCACCACACGCCGGTTGCCGAGCTGGTTCGAGCTTTCAAAACGCAACACCTCTTCCACCGCCGTTTTCATCAGGCCGGGGTCGTCCATCAGCCGGCGCTTCTGATCGGGCCATTGCTGCAGCAGATGCAGGGCATTGCCGATCAGATTGGTCGTTGTCTCGTGACCGGCATTCAGGATGAAAATACAATTCTGGAGGAGCTCGGTTTCGGTCAGCTTGTGGCCGTCATGCTCGCCGTTGATCAGGCGCGTCAGCACATCCTTGTCGGGATCGCCCGGATTGCGGCGGCGGTCGTCGGTCAGGATTTTCAGATAAGCGAGGAAATCGCGCACCGCGTCGTTCCCGGCTTTGGTTTGTGCGTCGGTCAACACCGGCTCCAGCGCACCGAGAATCGCGAGCGACCAGCCGCGCAAGGGCTCACGCTCATTATGCGGAACGCCGAGCAGATTCCCGATGATTTCGACCGGAATCGCAGAGGCAAAATCCTCGATGAGATCGACATTCCGTTTCTGCTCCAGCCGTGCCAGAAGGCGATCCACCAATTCGATCAACCCGACCTCCATCTCGGCGATGGCACGCGGCGATAGCGCGCCGGAGATAGCCCGGCGCACGTGGGTGTGCAGTGGCGGATCGTTGAAGACGAGACTGGTGGTGTGATGCTCGAACAGAAGCGAGTCGCCGTATTTCGGTCTGAACTCGATCTTCTTGTCGGACGAATAGGTCTTCGCGTCCTTGTAGAGCGCTTCGCAATCGTCGTAGCGCG
The DNA here is from genome assembly GCF_002119765.1 of Pseudorhodoplanes sinuspersici. Lineage (NCBI taxonomy): Bacteria > Pseudomonadati > Pseudomonadota > Alphaproteobacteria > Hyphomicrobiales > Pseudorhodoplanes > Pseudorhodoplanes sinuspersici. The sequence continues at coordinate 4,124,060 of NZ_CP021112.1, read as the reverse complement.
TGATGAAATAGCTGCCGTCCGGCATGCGATGCACAGGATCGTGCTCGCGCAGTGCATGATACCAAGGATACGGATCGTCGATAAAATCCGGCGGCAGGCGTTTCAGGTCAAACGAGCGCGCCGCCTGCGCCGCTTCGTCCGCGTTGGCAAATCTGGGCATTTCGGCTCCCGTGCTCTTTTGGCGGATTAGCAGCCCGAGCGGCCATCGATTGTCAATCCGACCATTCTATTTACCGCGATGCGGCGCGGCGTTGCGCGGGCCAGAAAGTTACGCCATGGTCCCCGACCGCCAATACGAGGAATAACCAAGCGCGATCATGGCGACGCAGATCAAAGGACAACCCACTGCCGAGACGAGCGAGCCACGGCGATCAAACCGCCATGCGCCGCTACGCCTCGATGATTTCCTGCCCTATCAACTCAACGTCGCGGCCAGCCTCGTCTCACAAGCCCTGTCACGCCTCTACGTGGAACGATACGGCATCGGTGTGCCGGAATGGCGTGTGCTGGTTACGCTCGGCGAATTCGAGACCATGACCGGCAAGGCCGTGGGCGAGCACACCCACATGCACAAGACCAAGGTGTCGCGGGCGGTCGCACAATTGGAGAAGAACAAGCTTCTGGCCCGACGGGTCAATCGTTCGGATCTACGCGAATCCTTCCTGTCGCTGACACCGGAGGGCCGGGCCATTTATGACGAACTTGCGCCCGGCGCCGTCGCGTTCGCGCGCGAACTGATCGAGGCCATCGATCCGGCCGACCGGGATGCCTTTGCCCGTGCACTGCAGCAATTGATTCGGCGATCCAAGCCGCTGGCCGCCGAGGCGGAAATTCCGGACAGCTAGAGCGTTTTCGAGCGAAGTGGGTACCGGTTCGCGTGAAGAAAATGCGTCAAAGCAAAACGACGCCAGCCAACGCATTGCAGGATCGACGGAACCGCTCTGGACAAGCGCGGCGCGACCGCGTTTGGTTCGCCGCACATCAGTGGCGCATGATGCCCATCGCTACCCGGAGGACACGTGAAACTCTATGGCTATTTCCGTTCGTCGGCCGCCTATCGCGTCCGTATCGCGCTGAACTTGAAGGACCTGCCTTACGAGATGATCCCGATCCATCTCACCAAGGATGGCGGCAAGCACAAGACCCCGGAATACCGGGCCATCAATCCGCAGATGCGCGTACCGACGCTGGAATTGTCGAACGGCGACCGGATTCTGCAGTCGCTCGCGATCATCGAATATCTCGATGAGGTGTTCCCGGAGCCGGCGCTATTGCCCGCAGATGCGATCGACCGCGCGCATGTCCGCGCCGTCTCGCAGATCATTGCGGCAGACATTCACCCGCTGAACAATCTCGTCACGCTGAACTATCTGAAAAAGCTCGGCCACGATCAGGCTGCCGTCGACGAATGGTACAGGTCCTGGGTTTTGGCGGGCTTCGAAGCGATCGAACCGCTGCTCAAGCCCGGCCCTTATGCATTCGGCGGCCGCGTAACTCTGGCCGACATTTGCCTTGTGCCGCAGATCTTCAACGCACGGCGGTTCAAGACTCCCCTCGATGCGTTTCCGAGGATCCTCGCCATCGAGGCTGCCTGCGCAAAGCTCGCAGCATTCGACAAGGCCCGCCCGGAAAACCAACCTGACGCCGAATAACGATCGCATGCCTTCCGGCATGACGATTGCGAGATCAGCCCCGTGCAAACACAGAACATAACCCGCGTCGTCCTGTGGATGACCGGCACGCTGCTGTCCTTCTCGGCCATGGCGGTTTCGATTCGTCTCGTGAGCAACAAGCTGACGGTCTTCGAAGTTCTGCTCGTCCGCAGCTTTGGCGCACTTGTGATCCTGTTTGCGTTGCTGGCGATCCGGCCGAGCCTGTGGCCGCAGATGAAAACCAAACGGCTGCCGATGCATTTCTTCCGCTCGGCAACCCATTTCGCCGGGCAATATTGCTGGGCTTTGAGCCTGACATTGCTGCCGTTTGCGATGGTCTTCGCTCTCGAATTCACCTTGCCAGCCTGGGCGCTGCTTCTTTCGATTTTCGTTCTTGGCGAGAAACTGACAAAAGGCCGCGTCATTGTGATCGTGATGGGCCTGATTGGCTGTCTGGTGATCTTGCGGCCAGGCATTCAAGCCTTTCAGCCGGCAGCGCTGCTGGTGCTGGCCTGCTCGTTTTTCTATGCCGTTTTCAATGTCTATACGAAAAAGATGACGGCAACGGAGACGACTTTCGGCATCGTCTTCTGGATGAACCTGTTGCAATTCCCGCTTGGACTTGCAGGCAGTGATCCGCTGTTCGTCCTGCGGCTTGAGCCATGGCAGTTCCTGCCGCTGGCCTGCATCGGCATTGCCGGCTTGTTCGCGCATTACTGCATCGCCAACGCTTTCCGGTACGGCGACGCGAGCGTCGTGGTCCCGCTCGATTTCCTGCGTGTGCCGCTGATCGCCGTCGTCGGCTGGATGTTCTTCGGCGAAAGCGTGGATGCGTTGGTTTTCATTGGCGCCGGCATCATCCTCGCCGGCATTTTGTGGAACCTGAGGGCCGAAGCCAAGGGCGGCGCCCAAAATGTCAGCCTGCCGGAGGATGAGGGTTTGCCCGAACCGCGCAAATAGCGAGATCGGACAATGACTTCGCCCGACGCTTTCAATCTGTGATTGATTGCGAGAATTTGCCTGGTGCTTAACCGTTTGATAACCATCCCGGCGCCTCATTCGGAGGGCAGTGAGGGCACATTCAGCGGGAACCCAATGAAAAGCATGGCCCGATCCACCAGCTTTAAAATCTCGTCGCTTGGCTGCCTTTTGATGGCCTGCGGCCTTGTCAGTGCCTCCGCCCAGCAATTTCCCCAATACGGGGGCCGCGATCAGGTCTGTCAGCGGCTTGAGGGCCAGCTCGCCTCGATCGATCGCTCGGGCGGCGATCCTGGCCGTGCCGACCAGGTCCGCCGCTTCGAGGAGATGGCCGGCCGGCAGCAGGCGGAACTCGACCGGGCCACGATGCAGTCGCGCCGGCTCGGTTGCGACGCGTCCGGCTTTTTCCAGCTTTTCGGCGGCGGTGGGCGCTCCGACCAATGCGGACCGCTGAATAATCAGATCCAGCAGCTGCGCTCCAATCTGGCGCGGACCCAAGGCGACTTGCAGCGGCTGCAGGGTGCTGGCGGCGGGTATGAACGCGACAATCAGCGGCGCGCGGTTCTGACGGCCCTTGCGCAGAACGATTGCGGACCACAATACCGCTCGGCGGCCGCCAATGCAGGGCCCCGCAATTTCTTCGAACAGCTTTTCGGCGGGCCAGGCTCCATTGTGGCTCCCGAGCCGGATCCGAATATGCCCGGCGGTGGCGGTAGCGGTTATCGCACGGTGTGCGTGCGCACCTGCGACGGTTATTTCTTCCCGATCTCGTTCTCGACCTCGCCTGACCGTTTCCAGGACGACGAAGCGACATGCCAGCGCATGTGTCCTGCAGCCGAAGTGGTGCTCTATTCGCATCGCAACCCCGGCGAGGATATGCGGCAAGCGGTCTCTACCGGGGGCCGTCTCTACACCGAGATGCCGAACGCCTTCAAATACAAGACCGAATGGAACGCAGCGTGCTCGTGCAAACAGGCGGGCGAAAGCTGGGCCAATGCGGTGAAGGACGATCCGAATGCGCCGCCTCGCGGAGATATCATCGTTACCGAGGAACGCGCCCGGCAGATGTCCGCCCCGCGCGACGCCAAGGGCCGACTGATGCTGCTGCCTGGCCAGAAAGGTCCTGCTGCTGCGGACGCAGCATCGGCACCCGCAGCTGCGGAAACACCTACTCCTGAGTCCTCGGGTGAGAAAAAGCCGATCCGCACGGTCGGGCCGAAATTCCTGCAGACGCAGTAACCTAACGCCTGCTGTTGTTCTCCGTTCTGAAGCCTCGATCGGCCTCATCCTGAGGAGCATTGCAAAGCAATGCGTCTCGAAGGATGAGGCGGGTTAAGCTCCGCAGCAGCTCAAACTCTAAAAATCGAACGCTTCCGATCGCGCCGCGATGTTATTGACCAATGTCGTATCGGGCTTTGGCAACGGCGTGCCCGGATCGCGAAACTTGTTGGTGATCGGATAGCGCCGGTCGCGGCCGAAGCCGCGCAATGTCACCTTGACGCCGGGCGCCGCTTGCCGCCGCTTGTATTCAGCAAGATTGAGCATGCGGTCGACGCGCGTAACGATCCCAGGATCGAAACCCGCGGCAATAATGTCGGCGATCGGCTGCTCCTGTTCGACCAGACGTTCGAGAATCTGATCCAGGATCTCGTAAGGCGGCAGCGAATCCTGGTCCTTCTGATTTTCACGCAGCTCAGCCGTTGGTGGCTTGGTGATGATGTTTTGCGGAATGACGACGCCATCGGGTCCCAGCGCGCCGTCCGGCTTCCAGCGGTTGCGGAGTTCGCTCAGACGAAAGACCTCGGTCTTGTAGAGATCCTTGATCGGATTGAAGCCGCCATTCATGTCGCCATACAGCGTCGCGTAACCGGTGGACATCTCCGACTTGTTGCCGGTCGTCATCACCATCGAGCCGAATTTGTTCGACAACGCCATCAGGATCGTGCCGCGGGCACGCGCCTGCAGATTTTCCTCGGTGACATCGCGCTTCAATCCTTCGAACACCGGCGCAAGCGCCTGTTCAAGTCCCTTCACCGCGCTTTCGATTGGCACGATATCGTAACGGATGCCAAGCGCGGACGCGACCGCGGCAGCATCCGCAAACGACTCCTCGGACGTGTACTTGTACGGCAACATCACCGCACGGACCCGATCACGGCCGAGCGCATCGACACCCATCGCGGCGACAAGTGCGGAATCGATCCCACCGGACAATCCAAGCACGACGCCGGGAAAACCATTTTTGTTGACGTAATCACGCAGACCAAGAACGCAGACTGCGTAGTCGGTCTTGTCTTGCGGATCGAGCGCGGCAAGCGGCCCGCTCTCGCAGCGCCAGCCGTCAGGCTCGCGCACCCAATGCGTCGTGACCACGCATTCCTTGAATGCCGGCAACTGCACCGCCATCGAAGCATCGGCGTTCAGCACGAAGGACGCCCCTTCGAACACGAGTTCATCCTGACCGCCGACCTGATTGGTGTAGAGCAATGGCAAGCGCGTTTCGGTCACACGCGCAACCGACACGCTGAGACGCTGATCGACCACACCGCGGCGATAAGGCGAACCGTTCGGCACAAGAAGGATTTCGCCGCCGGTCTCGGCGATGCATTCCGCCGGCTCCGGTCCCCAGATGTCTTCGCAGATCGGAATGCCGATGCGAACACCGCGGAAATTCACCGGCCCCGGCATCGGCCCAACGGCGAACACCCGCTTCTCATCGAAAACGCCGTAATTCGGCAGATCGACCTTGAAGCGCAGTGCCGCGATGCGTCCACCATCGAGCAAGGCCACGGCGTTATAGAGCTTGCCGTTCTCGACCCATGGCGTGCCGACCAGCATGGCCGGACCGCCCTGCCCAGTCTCGCGCGCGAGGTCCTCGATCGCCGCCCGGCACGCAGCCTGGAAGGCTGGCTTGAGAACAAGGTCCTCGGGCGGATAGCCGGCAATGAACAATTCCGGAAACAGGATCAGGTCGGCATCGCTGGCCTGCGTGCGAGCAGCGCGGACTTTAGCGGCATTGCCTGCGACATCTCCGACGATCGGATTGAGCTGGGCAATGGCTATGGCAAGGCGATCGACGGGACGGGCGTTCATGGGCATTTCTTTAGCATGATCTTTCCGAAAACCGGGTTCCCACTTTTCGGGATCATGCTTTAGCGCGGCGCCGCCGCTCGCCGCAATGCGCAGTCAAGCCCACAGGGCTGCAATGCGTTCCCAGAGGGCAACGAGCCAGACAAGACCCGCCAGCAGCAGCGTCAGACCGACGGCGGCCGAGCCCATATCCTTGACACGGCCGATCATCGGATCACGGTCGAGCGTGACGCGATCGGCGAGTTTTTCGATCGCGGTGTTGAGCAATTCCACGATCAGGAGCGCCAACACCACGCCAATGAGCGCCACCCGCATCCACAGGTCTGTTGCAATCACGAGTGCCAGCGGAACAGCGATCACAAAGGCTATGATTTCCTGGCGGAATGCCGCCTCGCTCGATGCCGCAGCGCGCAACCCGTTCAGCGTATTGAGCGTGGCTTGCAGGATGCGTTGCACGAGAGAGGTCCGGCATGGATTTTGAGTCGATTCGACGGTCGACTAAATCAGAAAATCCACTTGTTTTCAGCTTTCGCGATCACGGCCATGCTGGGCATGACCGCGATCGCAAATGCCGTGTGACCTGTTTTTCTCGGCCACGACTGCCTCCCCGGCAATCCCGGGCGCGTCCAGATTCTTGCGATCCATGATCACGCCTTGTGTGCGTAAGATTTGAACCAAATTGTTTTCGATTTATTGCCACGCGGGGCCGACGAAATGGGTTCGCTCGATGCAGCGTTAACGGGGCGACAATTTACCGGGTTGGTGATATCGCGACGTGCTCAAAAAGCCCGAAAAACAACGGCTTCTGCGGATCAAGATTTTGTTGAGGATGACCTGATCCAGATTATCCACAACCGCACCATCATCCGCTGGTCCCCGCGAAAGCTGGGACCCAGTAACAAAATGGAAGACTGGATCCTCGCTTACGCGGAGAAAAGGGAAAATGCTTCGTTTCCCTTAAAGCCCTGCCACCTGCGGCAGCGGCTTGGCCTTCGCCTCACGCTCCTTCTTCAGCAATTCAGCAACCAGGAATGCCATATCGATCGACTGTTCGGCATTCAGGCGTGGATCGCAGAAGGTATGATAGCGATCGTTGAGATCGGAATCCGAAATCGCGCGCGCGCCGCCGGTGCACTCGGTGACGTTCTGGCCGGTCATTTCGAGATGCACGCCGCCGGCGTAAGTGCCTTCAGCGGTATGCACGGCAAAGAAGTCCTTCACCTCATTGAGGATGCGATCGAACGGCCGCGTCTTGTAGCCTGACACCGAGGTGATCGTGTTGCCATGCATGGGATCGCATGACCACACAACCTCACGGCCTTCGCGCTTCACAGCGCGAACCAGCGCTGGCAAATGCTCGGCAACTTTCTCGTTGCCGAAGCGGCCGATGAGCGTCAGCCGGCCAGGCTCGTTGTCCGGATTGAGAATGTCGATCAGCTTCAGGAGATCGTCAGCCTTCAATGACGGACCGCATTTCAGGCCAATCGGATTCTTGATGCCGCGGCAATATTCCACATGAGCGTGGTCGAGTTGTCGGGTGCGGTCACCGATCCAGACCATATGCCCGGAGGTGCAGTACCAGTCACCGCTGGTCGAATCGACGCGCGTCATCGCCTCTTCGAAGCCAAGCAGCAACGCCTCGTGGCTCGTATAGAGATCGGTCGTGCGCAGCTCGGGATGACTTTCGAGATCGAGCCCGCAGGCGCGCATGAAGCCGAGGGCTTCGGAGATACGATCTGCCAGTTCCTGATAGCGGCGGGCCTGCGGCGAATCCTTCACGAAGCCCAGCATCCATTGATGCACGGTCGCGAGATTGGCGTAGCCACCATGGGCAAAGGCGCGCAGGAGGTTCAGCGTCGCCGCCGACTGACGATAAGCCTCTATCTGGCGGCGCGGATCGGGAATGCGCGCTTCCGGTGTGAACTCGTTGCCGTTGATGATGTCGCCGCGATAGCTCGGCAATTCGACATCGCCGCGCTTTTCGGTCGGCGAGGAACGCGGCTTGGCGAACTGGCCGGCGATCCGGCCCACCTTGACCACCGGAGAGCCACCGGCGAAGGTCAGCACCACCGCCATCTGCAGGAAGACGCGGAAGAAGTCGCGGATATTGTTGGGACCGTGTTCGGCGAAGCTTTCGGCGCAATCGCCGCCCTGAAGCAGGAACGCCTCGCCGGCGCAGACGCGCGCAAGCTGCTTCTTCAGGTTGCGGGCTTCACCTGCAAAAACCAGCGGCGGAAAGCTGGCAAGCTGCTTTTCAACCGCGGCCAAGGCCGCCTTGTCCGGGTATTCTGGCACCTGCACGACCGGCTTTGCGCGCCAGCCATCGGGCGTCCAACGTTCAGGCATTGTCGCTACTCCTGCGGCCCCCAAGCCTCTTTGGGCCACTTCCACTCGGCGGCGTTATAGCCGGACTTAAGAGGTCTGGCCACGGTCGAGAAGCCCTGGCCGGGGCCACCACACTGTCAGCGGCTGCCCATATAGCGATAGAGGACATCGTCCCACCAGGAGCTCTGGACCGATTTCAGGATCGCGATATTGAGCGGTTTGCGGAGCGGACTGCCCGGCGGCAGCGCCAAAGCATAGTGTTGCGGATCGAAGCTGACGTCGAGCAAATGGATCGTGAAACGGAAATCCTGGTTCACGATCCAGGCCAATAGCGGGCGGTCATAGACGAATGCGTCGATCTCGCCACGCCGGATCGCCTGCAGCCCTTCTTTCGCGTTCGGATAAGCCTTGTAGCTCACACGAATCCGGTCGAGCACCTCCTCAGTCGACGAGCTTGCGACCATCCCGACGCGGACCTTCGACAGATCCGTGACGCTCTGCACGTTGCCCTGTAAGTGGCGGATGGTCAGTGCCGAGGTGATGCCGGCGGTGAAGACGGCGATGGCGATAATCGATCCGACCATCCAGAGCATGGCGACAAAGCGCCCGGGCATGGTGCGCGGCCCAGCATGGCCGATGCCGCGCTGGGTCATCGCAACCGTGGTCCACCAGACGCTCGAACTCAGGCCCTTGGCGATCGTACCACCGAATTCTTCGTTGTGACGCCGTTCGAGGAACCAGACGACCAGCCCAACCACTAATGCGAGGCCGATTAAAGCCAGCACTGCCTGGAGGAAGCTGAACGATGTCAGAGCGCGCAGCACCGGCGTCCAACTCGCGATCCCGCCAGCAGCAACCGCAATGCCGAGCCCGGTTGCGTAGAACGGCGCGGTAAAATCCAGCATATCCTCGCGCGCTGCCGTCACCGTCAAGGCGGCGACAGCAATATCGAATTTTTTCTCCGCAATGCCATCGACCAGTCCCTGCACCGTTTCTTCTTCGACGAAGCGGTAGCGCAGATTCTTTTCTTGAGCGATGCGGCGCCACAGGTCGATGCTGATTCCAGTCCATTGTCCGTCGGATGATTTCATCGCAAAGGGTGGAGCTTCTTTCGTTCCGACCAGGAATTCGCGATGTGGCAGGCTGCCCGTATGGAATTGGTCCTGCGCTTGGGCGACCTCTCTTGCGAAAATCAGCGCCAGCACAGATACAACAGCGATTACTGCAGCTCGCTGCAAACCGCCATCGGATGTCAGGTCGATCATTCGTTCCGTGCTCGTAACCAAGTCTCCGCACATCTCTGTCGATGACGGGTGGCAGGCGGTTTCTAACATCATTTCGGGCCGGCGACGATTCGGCCCGCAGAGGTCCCGTTTCGGGAAGCGGGCATGTATATACCAGACTGAGATCGACCATCCGCGTTCGTCATTCACCGCCGGAGACGCCATGCCCGATGAGCTCGAACATTCGCACGATCCCTCCGCGATCGCGGCGCGTCTCGCGCGCGGTCCTCGCGCCAACTATCTACCTGACGCGGTCTATGGCGCGATCGATGGAACCGTAACCACCTTTGCCGTCGTCTCTGGAGCGATCGGCGCCAATCTGTCGGCTCGCGTTGTCCTCATTCTCGGAGCAGCCAATCTGCTGGCTGACGGTTTTTCGATGGCGGCAGGCAATTACACCGCGAGCAAGGCTGCGGCTGAACAGGCATCACGCCTGCGCGCCCAGGAAGAGCGGCATATCGCGCTCGACGCCCCGGGCGAAACCGATGAGGTTCGCGAGATATTCCGCAAAAAGGGATACGCAGACGAAGCGCTCGAAACACTGACGCGTCTTGTCGTATCGCGGCGCGACGTCTGGATTGATCTGATGCTGTCAGAAGAGTATGGCATCGCCGCCTCATCGCGATCGCCTGCCTGGGCGGCCGGTGTCACATTCCTCGCTTTCGCGATCGCTGGCCTTGTGCCACTTGCTCCCTTCGCGCTGGGAATAACAGACGGACCCTTCATTGCGATCGCACTCACCGCCATTGTTTTCATGCTGATCGGATCGTTGAAAAGCCGGTGGTCAGACAGAAGCTGGTGGGCATCAGGTCTTGAAACGCTGGCGATCGGCCTGCTCGCAGCCGCGGTCGCCTATATGGTCGGAGCCCTGCTCGCGCGCCTGATCTGAGTTGAGCGGACGCAAAATCTCTATTCCGCAGCCGCCCGCACGTAGGTGGCCGCCTTGGTTCGCATGGTGACCAGTTCTTCGGCAGCGGTCGGGTGAACGGCCATCACGGAATCGAAATCCGCCTTGGTGGCGCGCATCTTGATCGCGATGCCAACGACCTGGATAATCTCCCCGGCATCGGGGCCAATGATGTGGCATCCGAGCACGCGGTCGGTCTCGCCATCGACGATGAGCTTGAAAAAGGACCGCGTATTGCGCGCGGCCAGCGTCGCCTTCATCGGCCGGAAGCTGGTCTTGTAAATGTCGACGCGCGCGAAGTCCCGGCGCGCTTGCGCCTCGGTCAGTCCGATGACGCCGACTTCGGGTTCGGAAAAAACCGCCGTTGGAATGTCGGTGTGATCGACGGCAATCGATTTCCCCCCGAACACGGTGTCGGCAAAGGCGTGTCCTTCGCGGATCGCAACCGGCGTTAGCGCAACGCGATCCGTGACATCGCCCACCGCGTAGATATGCGGAACAGACGTCTGCGAGAACTTGTCGACCTCGATTGCGCCTTTGGCGTTGACGCGCACGCCGACCCTGTCGAGACCAAGCCCTGTCACATTCGGCCGCCGGCCAGTCGCGAACATCACCAGATCGACAACCTGAGATTCATGGTCGGACAGCGACACGCACAAACCGTGATCCACCTTCTCGACGCCATCGACGATCTGTTTCGTAATGATCTTGATCCCGCGCTGCTCCATTTCGATGCGAAGATGCTCGCGCACATCGTCATCGAAACCGCGCAGGATGTTGTCGCCGCGATAGATCAGCGTCACCTCGGAACCGAGGCCGCGGAAAATACCGGCGAATTCGACGGCGATATAACCACCGCCCTGGATCAGGACGCGCTTCGGCAATTCCTTCAGATGAAACGCCTCGTTCGAAGAAATGACATGCTCGAGCCCGGCGATATCGGCGCCGTTGTCGGGCCAGCCGCCGGTCGCGATCAGGATATGCTTGGCCCGCACGATCTTGCCGGAGGCGACGAGCCGTACACGGTGCGCGTCTTCAATGATGGCCCGGCTTCGCACAATCTCGACACCGGATCGCTCCAGATTGGTGACATAAGCCGCTTCGAGCCGGTCGATCTCGCGATCCTTGTTGGCAATCAGCGTCGCCCAGTCGAATTTGGGCTCACCAAGTGTCCAGCCATAGCCCGCAGCATCCTCGAATTCCTCGGCGAAACGCGAGGCGTAAACCAGCAACTTCTTCGGAACGCAGCCCCTGATCACACAGGTACCGCCGACGCGATATTCCTCCGCGACCATGACCTTGGCGCCATAGCCTGCGGCAATGCGCGATGCGCGCACACCTCCGGAACCGGCACCGATGACGAACAGATCGACGTCGAAATCACTCATCGGACATCAGCGGCGCTAGAGGTTGTGACCTTTTTTCTTCATCTCGGCGCGAAAGCGGGCAAGGATTTCCTCATTCAGCTTCACCGCCCAATCCTGCGCCGTCGACATGGTGCGATCGACAAAGCCCACTTCCTCGGTGAGAATCTTCTTGCCGAGCGGCGACTTGTAGAAGGCCAGCGTGTCCTTCAATTCCTGTTCGGTGAAACGCTCCGCGTAAAGCTTGACGATGTCGGATTTCAGCGAGGCCAGGCGTGGCGCATATTCCTTGCGCAAGTTTCCGGCGACTTCGTTCAGGTCCTTGAACAGGTTCGGATTCATCTGCAGCAGCGTGGTCTTGGACTGCTCGATCACGCCGGGAACCAGAGGATCGAACATCGCCATCGAATTCTTGATGTCGAGAATTTCACCGGCTGTCGTAATGGCGGCCGGCGAAGGCTGTTGCGCCTGTGCGAATTTCGTCGGCGCGATCAGCGCAAGGGCAGCGAGGCTGGCGCAAGCCAAGCGGTACAGCGTTGCAACACGCATCGAGAAAACTCCTGTGGATCTGATCATCATGATTGTTCAATCACGCGAACGCCGGCCGCCCCTGCGACAATAGCGGTCCGTGCAAGCCCCAAAAACAAGCCGTGTTCCACAACCCCCGGGATCGCAGCGAGCTTGCCAGCCAGCGATTTCGGATCGGGAATGCGGCCGAGCGCCGCGTCGAGAATGAAGTGGCCGCCATCCGTGACGAAAGCAAGGCCGGCGCTGCCGGTCCGCAGTTTCAGCTCAGGCGGCAGGGCAAGACTTTCCAGGGCAGCAGCGATCGCGTTGCGTGTCGCCATGAGACCAAACGGCACGACTTCGATCGGCAGCGGAAAAGCCCCCAGCGCCGGCAGCAATTTCGATTCGTCGGCGATGACGATCATGTGGTCCGACGCAGCGGCAACGATCTTTTCGCGCAGCAAGGCTCCGCCACCGCCCTTGATGAGAGAGAGGCCCGGCCCGATCTCATCGGCGCCATCGACAGTGACTTGCAGGCGGGGCTCGTCGTCCAGCGTTGTCACCGGCACGCCGAAACGCTCGGCGTCCGCCTGCGTCGTTTCGGATGTCGGCACGCCAATAACATCGAGACCGGCGCGCACACGTTCACCAAGCAATTCGACGAAATGGCGCGCCGTCGACCCGGTGCCAAGCCCAAGACGCATGCCGGGTCGCACCCAATCAAGGGCGCGGGCGGCGGCCTGGCGTTTCAGATCATCGGGCGTCATGGCGGGTATGGGTGTGGGGTCGCAGGAAATTTGGAGGTTGTCTAGCCTCGTTTGGGGTCAGAACACTAGTGTCCTTTTCCGACGCCCTTGCCTTCCGGACCGGCGCGCTTTAGCCCAATTCCATGAGGCCAGCTCCAGGACCCGCCGCGCAATGTCAAATCCCATCATCGTGTTCGACCTGGACGGCACCCTCGTCGATACCGCACCCGACCTGATCGCGACCCTCAATCTGGTTCTGACGCTGGAAAACATCCCACCGGTGCCGTTCGAAAAGGCACGCGCGATGATCGGCGGCGGCGTACGGCCATTGATTGAAGAAGCCCTGATCGAACAACAGCGTCATCTCGGCGAAGCGGCCGTCGATGCTCTTTTTGAGCAATATGTCCGGCATTATCAGGAACATATCGCCGATCACTCACGCCCCTATCCCGGATGCGAGGATGTGCTCGAGGTCCTGGGCGCGCAAGGCTTCACGCTCGCGGTCTGCACCAACAAATACGAATCGCTGTCGGTGCGTTTGCTTGATGCGCTCGACATGAAGGCACATTTCGCTGCGATCTGCGGGCAGGACACATTTCCGATGAAAAAGCCGGATCCGGAAATGCTCATCCGGACGATCCAGCACGCCGGTGGCGACATCAGCCGGGCGGTCATGGTTGGCGATTCCGATACCGACGTGCGGACCGCGCGCGCCGCTGGGATTCCAATCATCGGAGTGGATTTCGGCTATACCGATATTCCCATGGCCAAGCTGTCGCCGGACCGGTTAGTCAGCCATTTCGAGCAATTGCCGGCTCTGGTGATGGAACTCGTGCCTGCAACCAGCAGTGTAAATTAACCATATTCCGCGCAAATCGCCTTAGATTTGATACGATTGTGGGCTTCCGCCTGGTCCCGTGAAATGCTAGCCGCACGCAGCGGAGACCGGAATTGGCCCGGGTTGCACGCGGGCCGGCCGGCCCGTAAGGTTCCGACAACAGGGTCGGGGCATGACGGGGCCCCCCAGTGATGGATTAAGACCCATGAGTAAAGTTTTAGTGTTTGCGATCTGCGGGGTGGCGCTTGCCGGATGTACGGCGTCCGGCGACCTGATGAAGACAGCAACGCCGACTGTTCCGCTGCAATTCGAATCCGAACCTGCAGGTGCCGAGGTCAAGACGTCCGGCGGTCAGACCTGCCGTACGCCGTGCGCCCTCGCCGTGCCTGCCGCCGACATGCAGGTAACCTACAGCCTGAACGGCTACCAGCCCCAGACCGTGGCGGTGAAACTGATTCCGCCGGAAGACATCCGCGGCAGTGACGACTCTGGCGTGACCATGACCGAGCCGCGCTTTGATCCCAGCCCTGTCATGGCCGAACTGGTCAAGGCAACTCCTGCTCGCCGTCCGGCCAAGAAAACACCTGTCGCGAAGCGGCGCGCACCGGCGGCCGCGGCAGCACAGGAGCAGCCCGAACCCGGCGACGGCGGCGGCGCGCCTGCCCCCTCGACCAGCGGCTTCAATCCGCCTCCGGCAAGCAACGGGGGCTTCACTCAGCCAGCGCCGCAGCGTTCGGCGCCGCCTCCGTCGGGCGGGTGGCCCGCACCGCGATAATGCCATCACGTTGAACGAGCACGCCTCGGCGCGCTTGACACTTTTTGGAAGCCACTTAAAAGCGGCGGCTTCGGGCGCGTAGCTCAGCGGGAGAGCACTCCCTTCACACGGGAGGGGTCACAGGTTCAATCCCTGTCGCGCCCACCATTCAGTTTTCACAATCGGTCTGGATGGGATTGCTTGTAGCGAAGCACGCATCGAATCTGCGTCGCGTTACCGGCTTCGGCCGGCCTGGAATCTCACATAGCCACTGACCTTGACGCAGGTCGATGAGCCCTCGAGCCTCACAAAGCCCTCACCATACTCGGAACAGGGTTTGGTCTGGCTCTTGTGACTCGTCTGCCCTTTCGTATCCGCAGGCTTCTTTGTCGGCTTGCTGTTCGGCTCGGCGGCAAGGCCCATGGCCGGCAAGGCGACGGCGACGGCAGCAAGGGCGATCTGTTTCATGAGCTTTTGTAACGCGTTCTGGGACCGGTTCCAAAGCACAACGTATGCTCCGTATTGGAACTCGCGAATTTAGGATCGATATCTTCGAATTGAAGCACCATAAGGGCAACTCAACACGCAGCCTCAAGGGTTTTAGCGACTCGCAAGACGAGAACAAACACCGATGCGCCCTGACCTGCCCACGCTCGCTTTGACCTTTCTTGCCTCCCTCGCCTTCACGGCTGCAGCGTCCGCGCAGGCGACACCGAGTTACGAGGCTTTCAATGAGGGACGCTTCCTTCGTTATCTCAACGCGCATAAGGATGGCATCGATGCGGTCCCCCGCATCGGCCTGTCTTTTGGCGAGCGCACAATACGCGCGGTGATCGATTCCGGGTCGACCGGCGTTGTCGTCGCCGCGCGCTCCGTTCCGAATTTCGGTCAGCTTCAATCGATCGGCAACGGCCAGCTGACCTATACAAGCTCGGGCCGCATCATGCGCGGTCGATGGGTGATCACGCGGCTTACTCTTGTCGGACAGAATGGGGAGCGGCTCGATACCGAACCGATGCCGGTGCTCGCTGTCACACGCGTCGATTGCCTGAGAAATGCGCGCAACTGCACGCCGCGTTCGTCGCCTCGCAACATTGCCATGGTCGGCATTGGCTTCGGCCGTGAGGGTGACCGGCAGAACCAGAGCACCCCGGACAAGAATCCGCTGCTGCGGGTTGCCCCCGGCGACGGCCGACGTCGCCAAGGCTATGTCCTGACCCGCGAGGGCGTGCATGTCGGCTTGACCGGCGCAAATACGCGCGGCGACTTCCGGTTCGTGAAACTCGATCGGCAACCGGACGGCCGTGACTGGGCCGGCATCCCTGCCTGTATTGCGCTGAACGGACGGACGCCCCCAGCCTGCGGCAGCATGCTGATGGATACCGGCGTGTCGGCGATGTTCATGACGGTGCCGCCGGACCAAGCCGGCGCGGTGACTCGCACGCTGCCGGACGGCACCAACGTCTCGGTCAGGATCGGTGCACCGGAAAATTCCTCGGAACTGTATCAATTTACAGTCGGCAGCACGTCCCCGCTGGCACCGGACGGAATTCATCTGCGCGTGTCGCCGACCCGCGTCTTCGTCAATACCAGCTACCGTCTGTTGAATGGTTTCGATGTGCTCTACGACGCCGATGGCGGCTATGCAGCCTTTCGCCGACGTCACTAGATCAGGATGATTTTGGATCGAATCGCTCCAAAATCATCAACGTGATTGATTCTAATCAGTGAGAGACTGAAGTCGTCGTCCGGCTTTTCTGCGCTCACCGAAATGGGCGCGAAGGCGGAACACGCGCCGCGCTTTTCGGCGTCATATTCTGAAATGATCTCGCAAAAGCGTGACGAAAGGCCTGGTTGCGACATGTAAGAAAATATGAACTATCGCGCCGGATTTATTTTGCGACCTTTTGGTCATGAAGGTCGGCGCGAATGCATAGGGGCTGAGAGAATGCTGCGAATTGCTTTTCGTTTGACAGTTCTGGCCGCCGCTGCGGTCACGATGGTTTCCGCCGCCCACGCCAACAACGGTTTCGATCCGGAAGGCCGCTACAATGGCGGAGCACCCATCGGCAAACTGTTTGGGATGTACGGGACGTCCCCCGTGCCGCGGGCAACCGTCAGCTATCCGACCAACGAGAGGCCCGGCACGATCATCATCAATACGCGCGAGCGGCGGCTGTATCTGATCCAGGGAAATGGTACCGCCCTCCGCTACGGGATCGGTGTTGGCCGCGATGGCTTCACCTGGAGCGGCGTGAAATCAGTCTCGGCCAAGAAGGAATGGCCAAGCTGGACCCCGCCGGCCCAGATGCTGCAGCGCCGCCCCGATTTGCCGCGTTTCATGCCCGGCGGTCCGGACAATCCACTCGGCGCCCGCGCCATGTATCTCGGCTCGACGCTCTACCGCATCCACGGCTCCAACGAACCGGAAACAATCGGCCAGGCGGTGTCGTCGGGCTGCTTCCGCATGACCAACCCGGACGTGATCGATCTCTATAGCCGCGTGTCAGTCGGAGCGAAGGTCATCGTCCAGCAATAACTGCAGCGACCTGACTGGCGGCCGCATTTTCGCACTTTTCGCAGGCCCAGATAAATTTACGCAATCGTGCAAGCTCGATTGCGTAAGTCTCATTGCAAGGTTGCGCCGCAGCCCGGCCATTGAAAGCGGGGCCGGAGAGCGCCCATGCGTCGCGACATTGGCTTTATCGGCCTGACCTTCGTCGCGGTCAGTGCAATGGTCGGATCGGGTTGGTTGTTCGCTCCACTTCTGGCGAGCCAAGCCGCCGGTCCCGCCGCAATCGTTGCCTGGGCCATTGGCGGCTTCGCGATACTCTTGCTTGCGCTCACCTACGCAGAAATCTCGGCCATGCTGCCGGTCACCGGTGGCATCGCCCGTGTCCCGCAATTCAGCCACGGCAACGTCGTCTCCACGGCCATGGGTTGGAGCGCCTGGATCGGCTACAACGCGACCGCTCCGGTCGAGGTCGAGGCCATGCTCAGGTATCTCGCCCTGCACCTGCCATGGCTTTATGAAGCCGATAATGCCGGTGCGCTTACCGACAAGCTCTCTTGGGCGGGAACGACAACTGCGACCGGCTTCCTCGTTTTATTCACGGTGATCAATGCGATCGGCGTGAAGTTCTTCACCTATGTCAATTCGACGATCACCTGGGTGAAGATCGCTATTCCGCTCATCGTCATCTTCGCGTTCATCGTGGCACGGTTCGAGCCATCGAATTTCGTCGCGGACGGCTTCTCGCCCTTCGGACTGCAGGGCATTCTGGCCGCCGTATCGAGCGGCGGCATTATTTTCTCGTATATCGGCTTTCGGCACGCCGTCGACATGGCCGGCGAGGTCAAGCGGCCCGGTGTCATCATTCCGCTCGCCCTCCTGTCGTCCATTGCCATCTGCTTCGTTCTTTATGCTGGCTTGCAGCTGGCCTTTGTGGGCGCTCTTTCGCCGGCGGATCTTGCGGGCGGCTGGAAGCAGCTCGCATCGGCTGGCGGTTTCGGGCCGCTCGAAGTCATTGCGTCCGCCATCGGTCTCATCTGGCTCGTGAGCCTGCTCAATGTCGGCGCCGTCCTTGGGCCATTCGGCGGCGGGCTGGTTACAACCGGCTCGAATGCACGTCTCACCTACGCGCTTGCCGAGAACGGCTTCTTTCCACGTCTGTTCGCGACTTTATCGGCGCGCGGCGTGCCTCTCAGGGGACTTATTTTGAATCTTGTTTTCTCCTCGCTCATCTTCCTGCTGTTGCCGTTTGAAGAGATCGTGAAGCTCAATAGTTCGGCGATCATGCTGTCATTCATCGCAGGACCGATCGGCGTCGTGGCACTGCGCCATCTTCTCCCACACCGAAACAGGCCGCTGCGGCTGCCGGCGGTGGAAATCCTTGCTCCTGTCGCCTTCGTCATCGCCACGCTCGTCCTCTACTGGAGCGGCTGGGATACGCTGTGGCGGCTCGGCCTTTATCTCCTGGCTGGCCTCGTGCTCTTCCTCATCCATATGGGACGGGACGGGCTCGCAAACCTTGACCTTGTGGAAGCGGCATGGCTTCCCCCCTACCTCATCGCCCTCGGTCTGGTCTCAGCCTTTGGCTCCTTTGGAGGGTCGGGCCACATTCCCTTTGGCTGGGACATGATCCTTCTTTTTGGCCTTTCCCTCGCCACGTTCCAGATCGCCGTCCGGTGCCGACTGCCACAGGAGAGGCTCAACCGCTACCTCTCCGAGGAACGCATCTTCGAGAAAGCGGAGAGCGAACCACCTTCCTCCGCCAGCGCCATTCTGGACTAGCGCGACTTGCGGACCGGATCGCGCGACCATCCCTTGGCCGCGAGTTCATCGAGATAATCCTGCCAGTATTGCGCGTGTTTGCGGCCAAGCTCGGCGAAATAATCCCATGAATAGATGCCGGTGGAATGCATATCGTCGAATGTCAGCCGCACGGCATAATTGCCCATCGGCCTGACCTCGATGATCATGACATCGCGCTTACCCGGTACGGTTTTACGCTCGTCCGGTGAGTGCCCCTGCACTTCGGCGCTCGGGCTTTTGACACGCAGATATTCCGCCGACAGTTCGTAGCGCTCGCCATTGTCGAAAGCGACCGTCAGGGTCCGGCCGTCCTTGCTGAGACGGATTTCTGTGGGCCAAGGCCGCGCGTCATTTAGGGGCATCGGAACTCATGTCTGGGCAGCAACTCTGATCCTGCAACACCCTGATAGCCCCACCGAAGGTTCTACGCCATTCTGTTTGCAAAGCTTGGCACGCAGCTTTTGCGGACCGCCAGGAAAGCCTATATGGAAGGCGTGAGCGCAACCATGAATGCTGCACCGCAACCTATTCAACTGACCAACGCCAACCGGGCTCCGCTGGTGGACCCGTTTGCGCGGACCATTTCCTATCTGCGGGTCTCGGTGACCGACCGCTGCGATTTTCGCTGCGTCTATTGCATGTCCGAGGACATGGCCTTCCTGCCCAAGGCGGACCTGCTGAGCCTTGAGGAACTCGACCGCGTCTGCTCGGCCTTCATCTCGCGCGGGGTGCGCAAGCTGCGCCTGACCGGCGGCGAGCCATTGGTCCGGCGGGGGATCATGACCCTGTTCGGCTCTTTGTCGCGGCATTTGCGCGCGGGTGCACTCGATGAACTGACGCTGACGACCAACGGCTCGCAGCTCGCAAAATACGCGACAGAGTTGAAGGACCATGGCGTCGAGCGGATCAATGTTTCTCTCGACACGCTCGACCCGGACAAGTTCCGCGCCATCACCCGCTGGGGCGATCTGTCGCGCGTCATGGCCGGCATTGACGCAGCACAGGCGGCAGGGCTGAAGATCAAGATCAATGCCGTCGCGCTGAAGGGCGTGAACGAGGACGAGATCGCGCCGCTGATGGAATGGGCGCATGGCCGCGGCATGGATCTCACGCTGATCGAGGTGATGCCGCTCGGCGATGTCGGCGAAACACGGCTCGATCAATATCTGCCGCTGTCGATGCTGCGCAGCCGGCTCGCGGAACGCTACACGCTCGATGACATCGACTACATGACCGGCGGCCCGGCGCGGTATGTCCGTGTCGCTGAAACCGGCGGACGGCTCGGCTTCATCACGCCGATGACTCACAATTTCTGCGAATCCTGCAATCGCGTGCGCCTCACCTGCACCGGCACGCTGTTCATGTGCCTTGGCCAGGAAGATGCGGCCGATCTGCGCGGACCGTTGCGCGCGTCCGAATCCGACGATCTTCTCCATGCCGCGATTGAAAGCGCCGTTGCCCGCAAGCCGAAAGGGCATGACTTCATCATCGACCGCCGCCACAAGCGGCCGGCCCTGCCCCGCCACATGAGCGTCACCGGCGGTTAATCCCGCCAATCCGATGAAAGTTCACGCGTGACCCCATCCGCCGCCAATCGCCGCGGGATGCTCGCCTTGTCGTTCAGCATGGCGCTTTACACCGTCAACGACACTTGCGTGAAGCTGGTCGCGCGGGAATTGCCGTTCGGCGAGGTCATCTTCCTGCGCGGGGTTTTGTCGGTGCTGTTTCTGCTCATTGCCCTGAGCGTTACCGGGCAACTTCGCGGCCTGTCGAAGAGCTGCAGCACGCCGGTGCTATGGCGTTCGCTGTTCGATGCGCTCGGCACGATCGCTTTCATTGCCGCACTCGTGCGCATGAATTTCGCCGAACTGGCGGCCGTGGTCCTCACCTCACCGTTGATCCTGACCGCCCTCGCGGCCCTGACGCTCGGCGCTCGCGTTGGGTGGCGGCGCTGGAGCGCGATCGCCGTCGGATTGATCGGCACGCTGTTCATTGTAAAGCCCAGCGCACAGGCCTTTGATGTGTGGGCGCTCGTCGGATTGTCCGCGGCATTCTTTTCCGCCGGCCGCGATCTAGCCACCCGCAGCATCCACACTGGCATTTCGACACTGTCGGTTAGTTTCTACGGGGCCGTTGCGGTCACACTGGCAGGCGCCGCGCTCGGCCTGACCGAGACCTGGGCGATGCCGACCGCCAGCCAATGGCTTGGCATCACCATCGCCGCGGCCTTTCTGGGGATAGGAGCCTATTTTGCAGTACTGGCGTTCCGCGAGGTCGATATCCCAACGGTTGCACCTTTCCGCTATACACTCCTCTTCTGGACGGCTCTCAGCGGCTACCTGGTCTTCGGCGAGGTTCCGGACCGCTGGTCTTTCGTTGGGGCTGGCCTGATCGCCTTGGGCGGCCTCTACGCGTTGCACCGCGAAGCCGTGCGGCATCGCGAGATTTCAGCGCGCTCTATCCCTCCGGCTTGAGCCGAACTTCCCATTGACGGCCGCCTCGCTGTTCGGATTAGCTGCCCCGACCGGCGGGCAGGCCGGCCACCAAGAGCGCGCCCAGCGCCTCTCATGTATTAAAATCGAGCACGTTTATGATTTTGGATTGATCCAAAATCATCGTGACCCAAGGGGGGGAAGTCTCAACAGTGCAAGCATTGCTGGCAGTGAGCCGGGCCATTGATGCCGTAAACTCCCGGCTCGGCAAATGGGTCTCCTGGCTCATTGTGGTTGTCGTGATCGTGTCGGCTGGAAATGCCACCGTCCGCAAGCTGTTCGATACATCGTCGAATGCCTGGCTCGAGCTGCAATGGGTGATGTTCAGCATCATCTTCCTGATCTGCTCGCCTTGGACATTGATGTCGAACGAACATATCCGGATCGACATCATCAACAGCATGTTCTCGAAAACCACCCGCAACGTGATTGATGTGGTCGGCCATGTCGTATTCCTGCTGCCGCTCACGATCGTCATGATCGTGACCGGCTGGCCTTTCTTCATCGCGTCATATTCGATCAACGAGCAATCGATGAATGCCGGCGGCCTGCCGCAATGGCCAGCCAAATCGTTGATCGTCATCGGCTTCACGCTGCTGTTCTTTCAGGGCATTTCCGAACTCATCAAACGGATCGCGGTGATGCGCGGCCTGATCCCTGAACCTTATGATCTTTCGTTGAACTCGGCTGAAACGGAAGCCGAACGCCTGCTGGCGGATGTCAAGACCGATAACTGACGATCGTCGCACAGGCCGGAGCAACCATGACTCAGCTTCTGATCCACTATATGGCGCCGATCATGTTCGCGTCATTGGTGGTCTTTCTTCTACTCGGATATCCGGTCGCGTTCTCGCTGGCGGCCAACGGCCTGTTGTTCGGCCTTGTCGGCATTGAGCTCGGATTGTTCCGGCCCGATTTTCTGCAGGCGCTTCCCGAGCGTGTCTTCGGCGTGATGAACAATGACACGCTGCTGGCAATCCCCTTCTTCACCTTCATGGGACTGATCCTCGAACGATCCGGGATGGCGGAGGATCTGCTCGATACGATCGGCCAGCTCTTTGGGACGATCCGCGGCGGTCTTGCCTTTGCCGTGATCTTTGTCGGCGCACTGCTGGCAGCCACCACCGGTGTGGTCGCCGCGTCGGTGATCTCGATGGGACTGATCGCGCTGCCGATCATGTTGCGTTACGGCTATGACCGTCGCGTTGCCACCGGTGTCATCGCCGCATCCGGAACGCTCGCACAGATCATTCCGCCGTCGCTGGTTTTGATCGTCATGGCGGATCAGCTTGGCCGTTCGGTTGGCGACATGTATGCGGGCGCCTTCATTCCCGGTCTCGTGCTCTCCGGCATCTATGCCGGATACATTTTTCTCGTCACCATCCTGAGGCCGGCCGCCGCTCCTGGCCTGCCGGTCGAAGCTTTGACCTACAAGGAAGCGGATGGCCGCCGTGGCGTATTGTCTCTCCTCGTTGTGATGCTGATCTCGACCGCTGCTTCCTATCTTTATATGCGGACAACCAACGTCCGCAGCGGCCCCGATTTTGTCATCCTCACGATGTCGATCACGATCGGCATCGCGTTCGCGCTAGCGATCATCAACCGCTTCACGCGATTGAATTTGCTGTCGGTTCTGGCCGAACAGGTCATTTTCGTGATGGTGCCACCACTGGCACTGATCTTCCTGGTTCTCGGCACTATTTTCATCGGCGTCGCAACCCCAACCGAAGGCGGTGCCATGGGCGCAGTCGGTGCCATGCTGCTGGCCCTGCTGAAGCGCCGTCTGACTCTCGACCTCACGCGACAGGCGGCACAATCAACAGCCAAGCTTGCCGCATTCGTCGTCTTCATCCTGATCGGCGCACGCGTCTTCTCGCTCACTTTCTACGGCGTCGATGGTCACCGCTGGGTCGAAGAACTACTGCTCGGCCTGCCCGGCGGTCAGATCGGTTTCCTGTTTTTCGTCAACATCCTTGTCTTCTTCCTGGCGTTCTTCCTCGATTTCTTTGAGATCGCCTTCATCATCATTCCGCTCCTCGCTCCCGCTGCGGAACGGGTCGGCATCGATCTGATCTGGTTCGGCGTGATGCTCGCCGTGAACATGCAGACGTCGTTCATGCATCCGCCATTCGGCTTCGCGCTGTTCTATCTGCGGTCGGTCGCTCCGCGCGATTTCTACATCGATCGCATCACCCGCAAGCGTATGCCCCCCGTCACCACCGGCGAAATCTACTGGGGCGCGGTGCCGTTCGTGATCATCCAATGCATCATGGTTGCCATGGTCATCGCCTTTCCGGCCATGGTGATGCACTACAAGAGCGTGGCCCCGAAGGTTGACCCAGCCAAGGTCGAGGAGCAGTTCAAGAACCTGCCGGGTTTCGACCTGCCTGCGCCACTCGATTTCGATAAGCCGCCGCAGTTCAAGTAATACAATAGCGATCCATGCATAAAAAAACCCCGGCCAGTGAAGCCGGGGTTTTGTTGGATCGATATCAGGACCGCGTTCGCGCCCGGATCATGTAGCTGTCAAACGCGTATTCAGCGACCTGCCACCACAAATATTCGTCGCTGCGGAAGGCCACGATGTTGTCGTAGATTTTCTTGAATTCCGGATTGCTGGCCGAGATTTCCGCATAGACCTCATTCGACGCCTTGAAGCAGGCATCGAGGACCGTCTGCGGAAATGGACGCAACTGCGCGCCGGCAGCAACAAGACGCCTCACCGCGCCCGGATTATCGGCATCGTATTTGGCAGTCATCGACACGTTGGCGGTATCGGACGCCGAGCGAAGGATCTGCTGATACGCCTTCGGCAGCGCATTCCACTTATCGATATTGATGAAGTTGTGGATGACAGTGCCGCCTTCCCACCAGCCCGGATAATAATAATAAGGCGCAACTTTCTGGAAGCCGAGCTTCTCGTCGTCGTAAGGACCCACCCACTCGGCCGCGTCGATTGTGCCCTTCTCCAACGCAGGATAGATGTCTCCGCCGGCGAGCTGTTGCGGCACGACGCCAAGTTTTTGCAGCACGCGGCCGGCAAGACCGGCGATGCGGAATTTCAGGCCCTGCAAGTCGGCAACGTCCTTGATTTCCTTGCGAAACCATCCACCCATCTGACAGGTCGTATTGCCGGCCGGCAGTGCGATGTATTTGAACTTCGCGTAAAAATCATCCAGCAGCTTGCTGCCGCCGTGCTGATACATCCACGAATTCTGCATGCGGGTGTTCAGGCCGAACGGGATGGCGCTGCCGAGGGCGAAAGTCGGGTCCTTGCCGACGTAATAATATGAAGCAGTCTGGCACATCTCGACGGTGCCATTGGTGACGGCATCCGCGGCCGCAAGACCCGGCACGATCTCACCAGCCGCAAACGGCTGGATCTGGAATTTGTTGTCGGTGGCTTCGGCCACGGCCTTGACGAAGGTTTCGGCACCGCCCCACAGCGTATCGAGCGATTTCGGAAAACTCGATGTCAGCCGCCATTTGATCTCCGGGCTCGACTGCGCGATCGCCGGCTTGGCAATCGCGGCGGCCGCGGCGCCCGTTCCGATGGTGGCGATAAACTGTCGGCGTTTCATGCTTTCCTCTCCATGCCATTCTTTGTGGCTGACCGGATCCGGCCGGCGCAGCGGCCCCTCATCCGCGCGGACCATGATCCGGCGACCGGACCCGCGCAAGGCCCGCCCTGTCACAAATCAACAGCGAACCGTCAATGCCAAATTAGGCCAATCCGGCGGTCGGCCTATGCCGGAAAAGTCCTCCGCCGGAAAGCTTAGGATGGCGCTATTGGAGGCCGGATACGGCCAATTTGGCCGCTGATGCCGCTGACAGGAGATCCGCCTCCGTCACCTTGGATTTCCCCGGACGCTTGATGCCAGGAAAGGCCTGCTCGGTGAGCGCCAGCGCCTGCCGGAACGCTTTTTCCTTCTTGCCATCGAGCTTATGCAGCCATGGCAGCACGGTCCTCGCCTGATCGCGTGCCGCCATCGCAAAGCCTAGACCGTCGAGATAGGCCTCGAGGTTGCTGTCCTTCTGCACCACGGAGAATTGCGCGGCGGCGCGGTCGATCAATTCCGCCGCCACATGCGCCTTGACCGCTTGCGCCGATGCCGACGACTTCGGGGCCACTTTCTCGGCCGCTGCCAGGGCCGCCAGCACCGCATTCACCCGCCGCTTGATGTCTGCTGCCGGCTTTTTTTCATTCGCCGCACTCACGGTGGCCTCGAGTTTCTGGCCGAGATCTGTCACGCCAAGCTTCTTGAAGACGTCTTCCATCTCAAAATAGACTTCCGACAGACCGTGCGCGAACATCTGCGCGCCGGCTTCCTGCTCCTTGCCTTCATAAGCCGCAAGGCCGGCATGATAATGCGCCGCAATCACCTGCAGGGCGACGCCGTATTCCACCGGATCTTTCGCGGCACTTTCGACATTGATGCCGGCCTCACCGCCCTCGCCGCCACCTTCTCCTCCCTCTCCAGCTTCACCGCCGGCACCGGTGGTCGCAGCTTGCGCAAGATGCTGCCAATAAGAAAAGCCGCCCGCGACAGACAAATCCCGCAGACCCGGCACAGAGGTGACGGACGAGTCATTCTGCGCCGCCGTCGGCAGCGGTGTAGCGGGCAGCGAAGACGCGCTGCTCCCGGCCAGAATGAAGGCGCCGACGCCGACCCAGATCTTGCGGCTTTTCTTCATGGTCAGTCCCATGTTTGACACGCGGAAGCGTGCTGAAAAATATCTGCGACGCATCAGGAATGCGTCCAGCGTCACCCATAATCCTGTCGGGAGCCTCCGCCAACAGCAACGTTTTTGAATTGTTCCAAAGCATAAGCAGGAATTGCGAAAGAGCCTGTTTTCAGGCACCAGAGCGTTTTCAAGCGAAGTGGGCACCGGTTCGCGTGAAGAAAACGCGTCAAAGCAAGACAGACATGCAGATCGTGATTGGCGATATCCTTAAAGCAGATGACCTCGCGTCCGTGCGCAAGGCGCTGGCCAATGTTCGTTTCATCGACGGCAAGGAAACGGCCGGATTCGCCGCGCGCCGCGTGAAGGACAATCAACAGGCGGATGCCTCCGACCGCTCGCTCGATCCGGCGCGCGCGCTGGTCGCCAAACGGATCATGGACAACGAGCTGTTCGGGATGGCGGTTCGTCCGAAGCAACTCAGCGGCCTGTTGTTCTCACGCTATGAGCCTGGCATGCAATATGGCGTGCATGTCGACGATGCGTTGATGCAAGGCATGCGTACCGATGTTGCCTTCACGCTCTTCCTCGATGACCCAGCCGACTACGACGGCGGCGAATTGGTGATCGAGGCGCCAGGGGGCGACGACGAAATCAAGCTGCCGGCCGGATCGATGATCGCCTACCCGGCCACCACATTGCATCGGGTGGCGCAGGTGACACGCGGCCACCGCCATGTCGTCGCCGGCTGGGCCCGCAGCTTCGTACGCGATCCGGCGCAGCGCGAATTGCTGTTCGATCTCGACACTGCGCGCCGGATCATGTTTTCGCGCGACGGCAAGAGCGCCGAATTCGACCTGATTTCGAAATCGCTCGCCAACCTGATGCGGATGTGGGTGGACGACTGAGGGGCACCCCGCAAGGTCCAGAGATCACGGCAAGCGGTTACCACAAATAGCCTTCGACCTGTTGCATGGCCGATCGCAAAAGATGCGCGAATAACACGCATGAAAATTTCTGCACTCTTTACAGATCCCGACACGCCGAAGCAAAAATTCCGCCCACCTTTAGCCCCGAAGCAATGCTTTTGCTCGACGTCATTGCTTCTGCCGTCGCGAGCAAACCATGTTCAAATCCCCATTGCTCAGGAAAATAACATTCGAATTGTTTCCTGCCGCGCTTCTCAGCTTCACCGGCAGCATCCTCGTCGCCCAGTATTTTCGGCCGGCCGTGGTCATAACGCCCCCGAGCACAGAAGCTTCGGTTCGCGAGGACCTGATCCGAACGCTGCAGCAGGAGCGTGCTATTCTTCTTGATCAAATGGCAAGGATCGCAACGAGGGCTGCGTCAGCCCATCCGGCAAATCCGGAAACCGGACAGACTCTTCAACCAAAGGGGACAGGACATTCATCTGCTCCTTCGGCGTTCCAGCCCAATCCTCAAACCAGGACGAGCGGCGCAACACCGCAGGTCGATGACGTCAAACGACAGGCAAAAACCAGGGCCGATGCCTCCAGGCTCGACGCTTCTCTCCCGGCGGTCGCGTCCTCAATCCAGCCGCCGATCATGATCGTGCCGGTTGCACTTGAGCGCGCTGATAACGATGGGATATCGCCTTTCGACGTCATTGCCCGCCCGCTGGAAAAGACCGCCCTTTGGCTGAAGGCTCTGAAGTCGAAAATCGCTCATCGGTTTTCGGTCGGCTCAACGAACGATACCCAGCGATTCCCGGGGCACGGAATCTATTAAAGCGTTTTCGAGCGAAGTGGGCACCGGTTCGCGTGAAGAAAACGCGTTAAAAGAAAAGCTAGAGCCCCGGCTTTGATTCCATCAAAGCCGGAAGAACTCTAGCTGTCTGCAAATATCCGCTTTATTCATGGCCATGCTTCACCGCTTCATCGTCGCTGAAGCGCCGCGCGAATAACGCCAGATAAAAAGCCGGTCACATCACTTTAAGTTTGCCGGTTGTGAATGCCGCAAATCTCAGCACGTTACTGGCAACCACAACGCTGCCTCCATCCGCTGCATCAACAAGACATCGTGCTGCAGCCTGCACCTCCGGGTGTTCGCTGTCATCGCAATTCAGAAGCCAAAGGCTGGCGTCAGAGAGATTGTGAAGAACGGTCCCGTCGCTGAGAACCACAGGCGACGTGAGCGGCTGTGTCAAATCCACCATGAGCGCAACTCTACAACTGGTACGCTGTTCTTATGGTGGCATTTCCGGCCCAGAACCGCAATGCTGGAGGATCCGCCCTAATTCGATGACGACAATAGCGATAGACATCGCTCGCTGATAATGACGTCAGCGCCGGGAACTTAAGATAGCCAGCGCCGTTCTAGCGGGCATGTCAGACTTCCTCACGATCTTGGTTGAAAAAGTCAGATCGGAGCCGGACCGCTCGGAGCCCACCTTTGCCGGCGTCTATCGCTATTTTCTAAAAGTCTACAATTACGATGAAGCGGCTGCGAAAGATGCGATGGCAATATTTATGTCCGGACGGTTGCCGCCGGCGGTGATTGCTGACCTGGATACGTTTCGATTGAACAACTCAGGATTCTCTGATTAGGCGTGCTCATGCGAAGTGGTGCCGGTTGGCGTGAGAAAACGCGTCAAAACAAAAAAGCTGCCGGAGATGGTCTTGAGATAGTCCTGTCACCACACCACGCGCACGCCGGCATTGAAATGATGTGCAAGTTAATTTACTTTACAGAAGCAGCGTGTGGAATCTTGATGCGTTGCATCGATCATCGCTACGGCGCAGACAAGGTATTCGATTGCTGACAGCAGATCGCACATCAGCATGCGCTTGCGATGAGATGATGCGTTGTCGGCAAACGTCCGATGATCGGAAGAACATCGAAGCGAATGGCAACGCTACAGGCCGCTGCCGAAGCGCGCCATGATGACGATCATCACCACCTGCATCGTGCCCTGGATCGCGACGACGCGAACATAAGTCTTTATCCAGCGCCCGATCTTCTCACCGTCAGGCTGCGCCTTTTGCATTTCCAGAAAAACTAGAATGTTGATCGGCGTGAGAATGCCGAGCCCCTGCACTGTCAGCACGGCAAGGATCGCGAGCGCGGCCGCGACCCAATAGAATTCGGGATAGCCGAGATCCATGTAGCCCATGCGCTGCGCGAGATAATAACCCGCTGTGCCGGTGATGATCGCGAGCGTCGGCATCAGCACCATGGTGCGCGGGATCAGCGCGCCGATCATCGCCTTGCGCATTTCGAATGGCAGCCGCCGGATGATCGGGCCGATGATAAAACCAAGAAACAGATCGATGCCGGTCCACAACACACCGAACATGATGTGGACCCATGTCAGAAACCAGAGGCTGGGGCCGAGGATGGCGGCGAACATCGCAGCGAACGCGCCGGCCGCCATGACGAAATAGGCCGGCCGCAAGGCGAGCTTGGATGCGCCGGGCTTGGATGCGTCTGGCGCCGCTGCGATTTCGGTCATGCGGCGCTATGCCTCAATGACGATCTTCGGTGCGGCGCGTCCGGCGCCGGGGCCGGCCAGCGAATCGCGCACCCGTTCGGCAATCGCGCGATAGACTTTGGCATGCGGTCCGTCCGGCTGCGTCGCGACCACCGGCAGGCCGGCATCCGACGTCTCGCGGATGGTCATGTCGAGCGGCACTTCGCCGAGGAAGGGAACGTTCAGCCGTTCTGCTTCGTGCCGCGCGCCGCCATGACCGAAGATGTCGGACCGCGTGCCGCATTCCGGGCAGAGGAAGTAGCTCATGTTTTCGATGACACCGAGGATCGGCACGTTCACGCGCTTGAACATGGCGACGCCGCGGCGGGCATCGATCAAGGCGAGATCCTGCGGCGTTGAGACAATGATTGAACCGGCCAGCGGAACCTGTTGCGCCATCGTCAGTTGCGCGTCACCGGTGCCGGGGGGCATGTCGACCACCATGACGTCGAGATCGCCCCATTCGACTTCGCGGAGCATCTGCGTCAGCGCCGACATCACCATCGGTCCGCGCCAGATCATCGGGGTTTCTTCGTCGATTAAAAAGCCGATGGACATGACGTTGAGGCCGTAACGACTGATAGGTTTCAGGCGTTTGCCGCCGATCGTCTCCGGCTTCTCGCGGATTGCCAGCAGCTTCGGCAGCGATGGCCCATAGATATCGGCGTCGAGCACGCCGACTTTCAGACCGAGATCGCGCAGGGCCAAAGCGAGATTGATCGCGGTCGTCGACTTGCCGACCCCGCCCTTTCCCGACGCAACGGCGATAATGGATTTCACGCCGGGGACACCGGCGGGACCTTGCGGCTGGGCATGGGCATGGCCGTGGGTCGGCGGCGGGGGAGCCGCTGGCGCTGGCGCGCTTTTGCCCCCGGCGCGCTCCGCGGTCAGGGCGATCATCGCCGATACGACACCCGGCACCGATCGCACCGCCTCCTCCACCTGCTTGCGCACCGGCTCCCAGGCCTTGACCGCCGCTGCATCGACACTGACGGAAAAGAACACCTTGCCATCAGTGATCACGATGTCCGAAACCGCGCCGGTTTCGGTGACTTTACGGCCGTCCGGGGCCGCGATGGCGGCCAGACGCGCGAGGATCTGTTCTTTCGTCGGGGCCAACACGCACTTCCTTCCCGCTTCTCCGAGCGTACAAGAGATCTTCTACGAGCATAGATAGGGCGGGTTGACGGGCGCGCACAAGCCGTCACATTGGCGCCGATTCAAACGGAATGGCCGCCGGAAAGACGGGAAACGGGAGGGAATCGATGGCGAAAGTGGCGTTTCTGGGCCTGGGCGTGATGGGTTACCCGATGGCAGGACATTTGAGGACCAAGGGGGGCCACGACGTCACTGTCTACAATCGCACCGCGGCAAAAGCCGACAAATGGGTTGCGCAGTTCGGCGGCAAAAGTGCGCCAACACCCAAACTGGCGGCCGACGGGCAGGATTTCGTCATGTGCTGCGTCGGCAATGACGACGACCTACGTCAGGTGACACTCGGTCCCGACGGCGCCTTTTCCGGCATGAAAAAGGGCGCCCTCTTCGTCGATCACACCACCGCTTCCGCCGAGATTGCGCGCGACCTGTACAAGGCCGGCAAGGACCGCGGCGTTGACGTGATCGACGCACCCGTGTCCGGCGGGCAGGCCGGCGCGGAGAATGGTGCGCTGACAGTGATGTGCGGTGGCGATGCCGATGTTTTCGCGCGCGCGGAGGCGGTCATCGGCGCCTATGCACGCGCCTGCAATCTGCTGGGCGCGCCAGGGGCAGGTCAGCTCGCGAAGATGGTCAACCAGATCTGCATTGCCGGTGTCGTCCAAGGCTTGTCCGAAGGTCTGCATTTCGCGACGAAGGCCGGTCTCGACATCGAAAAGCTGATCGCCACCATCTCAAAAGGCGCGGCGCAATCCTGGCAGATGGAAAACCGCTATAAGACCATGACCGAAGGCAAATTTGATTTCGGTTTCGCGGTCGACTGGATGCGGAAGGACCTTGGCATCTGCCTGTCGGAAGCCAGACGCAACGGTGCGCATCTACCGGTCACGGCCCTCGTCGATCAGTTTTATTCCGAAGTGCAATCGATGGGCGGCAAGCGTTGGGACACATCGAGCCTAATCGCGCTGCTGGAACGCTAGTTTCGGCCGGCGACGTGGTCTGAAAACATGCGGACGGCCAACGCGATCGCGCCAAGGCATATCAATGCTATCAGTGGCGGAACGGCAGACCATCCGTGTGCTGCAGTGATGGCACCAGCGGCAACAGGACCGACCAGCAGGCCGATATTGTTGCCCTGCATTCCAAAACCAATTGTTGCACCATTCAGATCGGAGTGCGGAGCAAATCGAGGGACATTGTCGAAAATGACGACCGGGATCAATCCGCTCATGAACGAGAACAAGATCGAGACGCCGTAAGCAATTGCTCCTGAAACGTTTGTGCTGAGGCTTCCGAACGCGCTCAGCGCCATAAAACCGAAACCGGTTGCTAGCAGCAGCCGAGGTGGAGTGCGCGTTGCTGTTAACGACGGCCGCCGAACCCGCCACCAAAGCGACCGCCACCTCCTCCACCATTACTGACGAAGCGATTGCTGCCACCGAAGTTGCCACCGCTGGCAACGCGCGGCTGGAAGGACGGACGCGGCAAGATCGTGGCACGACCGATATTCGGGCTGATCCTCTGATTACCGATCTGCGGCCGGTTGAAGATCGGGCGACCGGCATTCGGATTGATACCCTGGTTGCCGATCTGCTGCCGATTAGTGATTGGACGGCCGGCACTTGGGTTGATGCCAAGGTTTCCATTCTGCGGCAGCTTCGCAACCTGTCCTGGACGATTCCCATTCTGCGGGAATGGGATCACGCGATTGCCAGAGTTGTTAGCATTGGGCCGGCCCGAACCATTGATGCCGGTATTACCATTCGGAAACGGGATCACACGACCGCCGGAGTTATTGGCATTGGGCTGGCCAGAGCCGTTGATACCGGTGTTGCCGTTCGGGAACGGACGGCTGCCGTTCTGGCCGTTCTGCGGGAAGCCAATGACCGGTCGACCACCATTATTGCCACCGTTGCCGACCTGCGGATTAACGACCGGACGACCGCCGTTACTATTCCGCGGAAAGCCGATCACCGGACGGCCACCATTGCCGCGGGGGAAGTCGATGATCGGGCGGTTGTTGCCCAAATTGCCGATCTTGATGCCGCCATTGCCGAACCGCCCGTCACCGAAGCGGCCTTCATCACGCTTGGGAAACGCGATGTTCACGAGGCGCGGACGTTCCTGCAAGCGACGGGCAGCGCGAACCAGATCACTGTCGCTAAACCGGGACACAAAGCTCGCATAAGCATCGGGCGAGTTGCGATGCGTCACGTTCTGCCAGGCGATCATCTGTTGACGACGTGACAGCAAGCGGCGGATACGATCGCAGAGCGGATCTGTTGGATAGAGCCGAACGAATTCTTCGTAGTATTCAATTGAATCTTCGGCGACCACAGCCTCATAAGCAACGTTAACGGGGCGCGAGCCGAGATCGGCCAATGCCAGCTTCACCGGCGCTTGCGCAGGAACAGGCGCTGCTCCACCACCATTGACGGCATTCGTAAAGAACACGAAGTCGCTGGTCAGCGAGGAGCTTTCCCACGGTGTCTGCTTGCTGTCGGTGGATTCGTGAACGAGCACGCGGACCTTTTTGAAGACTTGCTCGATCGGCATGTTCGGCTGCTTCACCGTGCGCATGAAGGCAGCCGCATACGGGCTGTGCCGCCCAAGACCGTCGAATGCCTCCGTGCCGGGCGCTGTCGAGTAAGCAACGATCGAACCAGCCGGCGCATCGACGATAGCAAGGCCTTTGCCGCCGGCATCGCCGGACGCTGTGAAAGGATTGTTGCGGCAAGCATCGAGAATGACGATGCGCGCCTTGCTCGGCACGGCTTCCAGCGCCGACATGACATCGGCGAGTTTCACGCCGTTCTCGACGAGATCGGTTTCGCTTTCGAATTTCGCATCGACCGGGACAAGATAATTCTCGCCGTCGACCTGCAGGCCGTGACCGGCGTAGTAGACCATCGCAACGGTGTTCGGCCCCTTCTCATTAATCCGCGCGGCGAATTCCGCGACCGTCTGTTTCATCACGTCGCGATTCAGATCGAATGCCATCACGACTTCAAAGCCGGCAGTGTTCAGCAATTGCGAAACTGCCTGGGCGTCATTGGCCGGATTGTTCAACGGCTTGTTATTTTTGTAAGCGGAATTGCCGATCACCAGCGCGATGCGGTTTTCGTTGGTGGCGGCAGTCAGAGCGGGCACGCCGTTCTCCAGAGCGGCGGTGCGGACTTGGGCGCTGGCGGAACCGGTCCAGAGGACGGCGGTTGCGGCGGCAGCGACGACGAATGAAGCAAACCCCTTCCGAAACATGATGTCCTCCATAGGCAAAGCCCTTTGCCTTGAAGGTTCGTCGCAGCCCCACTGTCGGCGGTTCACCCAGATAACGAGAGCTTGATGTCCGTGCCGGGGCATGCCTCGGCCAATGGGCCAGCGGCTTCATCAGAAAAGTAGTCCTTTCAACCGGTTAACCGGTTCAGGCCGATGCGCTAGGCCGAGCGGAAAGCTCACCATGCCAGCGGATGACATGGTTCAATTCCGCTGGCAGTGGCAGCTTGGCCGCCCGGAGGAAGTCCACTGCGACCAGCCCGGTGATGTCGGCTACGGAATAGGTATCTCCTGCCGCAAAACGCCTACCGGCCAGTTCGCGATCGAGCAAAGCAAGGAAATCCAGCACCCGCGGCTTGTTGGCTTCGCCCCAGGCCGCCACCTGAGGGACTTCGAATTCCTTCATTCCGGGATGGAGGTGCCGGAAAATCTGGGCGATCCCGAGCATAAGATGTAATTCGATGCGCCGCTGCCACATCTCGATCGTGGCAAATTCGATGGGGCTGCGTCCAAACAGGGCCGGCTCGGGACGCAGCGCCTCGAAATACCGGCAGATGGCAATGGATTCAGTAATGATCGTCCCGTCATCCAATTCGAGCGCCGGCACCCGCTGGAGCGGATTGAGGGCGGTGTAGCGTTCGGATTTATGCTGCATGGCCCCAAGGTCGACCTGCTCGATCGGGATCTCGATGCCCTTTTCCTTCAGGAAAACCCGGACTCGACGCGGATTGGGAGCGCGCCCGCCATCATAGAGCTTCATCGGCACTCCTCTTTTACCTGTGGTTTTAAGGGCTCTATTAAGGTTGCCCTTAAGGTTTTTGCGCGAATTTGACCTGTGGTGGTTCAGAAATTCCCTTCATTGTCACTCCGGGAGGCCATCGAGGGAATTTCCGAACCAAACCGCACTGGATCAATACCTTACGATTGTCCCTTGAAGCCGAAATTCGCGCACAACGTGCTGTGGGGTTAGACGAATTTCGGCTTCGGGACGCAGGAATTTTCAGGACACGCGAATGACAACCAGCACTGCGAGCGACCAACGCGAGGAGGCTGCCGCGAAGCGGCGCCGCGTTGCGACGCAGCGTGTCCGCGATGCCCGCGATCGGCTGACCTCGACCACCGGCACCCGTCCCGCTTTCGACTATGAACTGATGCGCATGTTCGCACAGAACCGGCTGTCCGCCTCGCTCGTCGTGTTGCTGCTGGTCATCACTGTCGGTTTCCTTTCCGGTCTTTGGACAGGCCCTACGACGGCAGCGATCTGGACAGTCTGCGTCCTGATCATTCACGCCATCATCGTCACGAAATGCCGCCAGTTCCTCGCCACACCCGAGGTCGAGGTCAACATCAAGTCGTGGCGCCTGCGCTTCGTTACGCTCGACCTCCTCTTCGGCCTCGCCTGGATGTTCAATCTGGTGCAGCCGATCGGCGTGGTCGAAAATACCGGCACGTTCATGCTGTTCGTGATGCTGCTGGTGGTCGCCGTCTCGAGCATGCTCGCGTTCAGCGTCCCCATCGCCGTCTTCGCAGCGACGCTGCCGGTGACGTGTGCCGTCGCCTTGAATTTCGCGCTCAAGGGCAGTTTGTACGAATATATCCTCGCCGCGATGGCCGTCACCGCCGAAGGCTACTTCCTCTTGCTTGCCCATCGCCTGTATTCGTCCGCCCTTCAAACACTGCAAGCGCGTGCTGAAAAGGACATGCTGATCGGCGAACTTGAACAGGCCAAAATCATTTCCGACGAGGCGCGCCATCGCGCGGAAGCAGCCAACATTTCCAAATCGCGTTTTCTTGCGCAGATGAGTCACGAACTGCGCACACCCCTTAATGCCATTCTCGGCTTTTCCGAGGTCATGAAGAACGAGATTTTCGGTGCGCATACCGTACCGGCCTACAAGGACTATTCGAACGACATTCACGACTCGGGCCAGCATCTGCTCGGCTTGATCAACGAAATCCTCGACCTCTCGCGCATCGAGGCTGGCCGCTACGAACTCAATGAGGAAGCGGTTTCGCTGATCGGCGTGGTGGAAGACTGCCATCACCTTGTAAAGCTGCGCGCCAAAAACCGGCTGATCACAATTCACGAGAATTTCGAGCCGGATCTGCCGCGCGTGTGGGCCGATGAACGAGCTTTGCGTCAAATCGCTCTTAATCTGCTGTCGAATGCGATCAAGTTCACGCCGCAAGGCGGCGAGATCTGGGTCAAGGTCGGGTGGACCGCATCCGGCGGACAGTATTTCAGCGTCAAGGATACCGGCCCCGGCATCCCGGAGGATGAGATCCCGGTCGTGCTCGCGTCGTTCGGTCAGGGCTCGAACGCGATCAAATCGGCAGAGCAAGGCGCGGGTCTGGGCCTGCCAATCGCCAAGAGCCTCGTTGACCTGCACGGCGGCACATTCACATTGAAATCCAAACTGCGCGTCGGTACTGAAGTCATCATCGCATTACCACCGGAACGCGTCATGGCGGCCTTGGCGCCACTCTCGGAACCCTCGCCAACGTTGCAGCCAAAAGAACCGGCCCACCCTGTAGAAGAGCGTAATGGACGCCGCAGGTCCTCGGTTGCGGGCCGCAACGGCTAGAATAGAATTGTCCTTGTTCGCCTGTCGTGCGAAGGACGAGCCAATTGGAACATGGCATCCATCGAAACTCCGTGCCGGAAAATCTGTGCGCTTGAACCGGGCTCGAAGCTGTGCCGCGGCTGCGGCCGCACGATCGAGGAAATTTCTAGCTGGGGCACAATGTCCGACAGCGAACGCCGCCGCATCATGGCATTGTTGCCGGACCGAATCGCGGCTGCGGACAGAGCCACGCGCAGCGGCGCATCCTGAGGATTAGCCACTTGCGTAGCCGAATGCTTTGGCTCCTGTTGATCGGACTTGGACTGTCACTGGTCATCCTGTTCGTGCGTCATGAACAGGGAACAATTGGAAGCTTGACCACCAACGATTTCGCCTCACTGACGGTCAAGATTGCCTTTCTCGTATTTCTCGGCGGCAGCGTGTTGGTGATTTTTCGCGAGCGTTTCGCCAAAGCGTTGCAGGCGATGGTGTTCTGGCTGGTGCTCGGATTGGTGCTGGCACTCGGCTACACGTACCGATTCGAATTGCGCACGGTCTACGACCGGCTGATGGCCGAGCTTGTACCCGGCCGCGCGGCAACAGCCGGCCGCATCGTGGAGATCGCGCGCGGGCGCGTCGGTGAGTTCAACGTCTTGACGCAGGTGAATGGTGGCACCATTCCGATGGTGCTCGACACCGGCGCGAGTGCTGTTGTGTTGACGCAGGAAGCAGCCAAGGCGGCGGGACTGCCGCTCGAAGTGCTCAATTACAATGTGACCGTCGACACGGCGAATGGCCGCACACGGGCGGCCTCGGTTACACTTGACCGCATCGGTGTCGGTGGATTGATTGAGCGCTCCGTCCCTGCCCTCATCGCACAGCCTGGACAATTGCGAACGAGTCTGCTCGGCATGAGCTTCCTGAATCGGCTGGAGAGCTGGGAAGTCCGCGGCGACAAGCTCATCATGCGCGGCTATCCCTGACGGGGGACGGGACCAGCTCAGGTCAGGCTCACGATAAAACGCATACCCACCAGGAGCAGGAAAACGCCAAAAGCGATTTCCAGTTTGCGCCGGGACAACCGGTGCGCAATGGTTGCGCCATAGGGAGCGACAAAAGCGCTGACCGGACTCATCAGAGCAAAGCCGATCAAAGATACATAGCCAAGAGACAGCGGCGGCATCAGATCTTGATGCGGCAGACCCGCAATAATGAAGCCAACCGTTCCAACCAACGAGATAATGACACCGATACCGGCTGATATTCCCACCGCCGCATGAATGGGCTGCCCATAGAGTGTCATGATCACGGTTGCTACCGCTCCGCCCCCAACGCCCATGAGCGCTGAATAAAACCCAATGAAAATTCCATAAAGCCACATCAGCGGCAATCCGGGCAGCGCATTGCCCAGCCGCCACTTACTCGTTGGGAAGAGAAATTTCGCGCTCAACATAAAAGCCATGACGACAAAGGCGCTTTTAAAGAGCGAAGACGGTGCCGTCGCAGCCAGAAAGCCACCGATAACGACTCCGACAATGATCGGCACGATCCATGTTTTCAGGATGTCGATCGGCAGGTTGCCTCGCGAACGATGCGCAGCAAAGGACCGTATGGAGGTCGGAATAATGATGGCGAGCGAGGTGCCCACACAAAGCTGCATGCGGATGTCATCGGCAACGCCCATGACACGGAAAATCTCATAGAGCACCGGCACGATGATGGCGCCGCCGCCAACACCGAACAATCCGGCGAGAAGGCCGGTCAACACACCGCCGATCACAATGGCCATCGCGAGCAAGGTCAGCTCGCCGGCGGGAATGCCGAGCATTATCTCTGTCTCCGGGAAACCAGCTCTGAAGAGAGCGGCGTCAGGCAGCAGCGGTGTGCGTCATCTGGGCGGGCGAGTCCATCACAAGGCCCATCGCGTCGCGCAGGACACCTATGTCCGCGCCGGGTTTCACTGCATGGATTGCGATATGGCGACGGAAAGCCCGCGCGCCCGGTACCGCATGAAACAGGCCGAGGATATGGCGTGTCATCGCATGTAGGCGCGTGCCGTGCGCCAGCTCACGCTCGATATACGGAAAAAACGCCTCAAGCGCCTGCTTGGGACTGCGGAAAGTCGCATCGGTGCCGAACAACACCGGATCGACGGCCAGGAGCCGCCATGGCTCCTGATAGGCCGCCCTGCCCATCATCACGCCATCGACGAATTGAAGGTGAGCATGCGCCGCCTCGACCGAACTGACGCCTCCGTTGATTGAAATTGGCGGTTCGGGGTGCGTCTTCTTGAGGCGATAAACGCGTTCGTAATCCAAGGGAGGAATGTCACGGTTTTCCTTCGGTGAAAGACCCGCCAGCCACGCCTTCCGGGCATGCACGATCAGGGCATCGACACCGGCAACTTTGACCGCGCGGGTCAGCGTCTCGAGCGCTTCTTCCGGGTCCTGTTCATCGATGCCGATGCGGCATTTCACGGTCACCGGGATCCTGACAGCCGCCTTCATCGCTGCCACGCATTCGCCGACCAGCACCGGCTCCGCCATCAGACAGGCACCGAAACGACCTTCCTGCACACGGTCGGAGGGACAGCCGACATTCAGGTTGATCTCGTCGTAGCCGAAGTCTTCCGCAATCCGCGCACTTTGCGCCAGATCGGCCGGGTTCGAGCCGCCGAGTTGCAGCGCCACAGGATGTTCCGCCGGATCGAACCGCAGCAGCCGCTGGCGATCGCCGTGCAAGATCGCACCCGTGGTGATCATCTCGGTGTAGAGCAGCGCATGCCGCGTCAACAGACGGTGGAAGTACCGGCAATGCCGGTCCGTCCAATCCATCATAGGCGCCACGGCAAATCTATGTAGTTGATTTGGCTGCATTTTTTCAGTACATTCAGATCGTTAGGGCTCGTCGTGTGCACTCAATTTTGCGACGTCATACGACGCTTTTTCCGGGTTTTCGACGTCTCAGTGCACACGGAGCGCACACGCCGTGGCTACCTTTAGCAGATTAAAGTCGGGTTCGTGGCGCGCCCAAATTCGGCGCAAGGGGAAATATGTCAACGAGACCTTCCGGCGCCGAAAGGACGCCGAGGAGTGGGCACTCGACATCGAGCGGCGGATCGACCGCCAGGAACCTGCCACCACCCGGTCCCGAGACGCCAAGCTGGTCGGTGACCTCATTGCGCTTCACCGCGCGGACCTCGAGGAGGTCGGCAAGAAGTTCGGTCGGTCAAAGGATGCCAGTCTGAATTTTCTCGACGAACGGCTGGGTCATCTCCGCATCGGAGAACTCGATCGTGAACGGCTGATCAAGTTTGGCAAAGAGCGAGCAGCCGAAGGGGCCGGCCCTGTCACCGTCGGAATGGATTTGGGTTACATCAAAACAATCTTTTCGCATGCCGCCGCCGTTCACGGCATTTCGGCCCCGGTTGAGCCTATCAATCTCGCCCGAATTGCACTTGGACGGCTCGGTCTGGTTGGTAAAGGCAATGAGCGAGATCGACGTCCCACGCAAGACGAACTTGATCGTATCATTGCGTCTCTTGAAGCGAACGAGCGGCAGCAAATCCCAGTTGGTCGCATTGTTCGATTCGCGGTCGCGACGGCCATGCGACAAGACGAAATCGTCCGTGTCGAGTGGAAGGACTTTGATGTGGAGTCACGAATGCTCCTCATTCGCGATCGCAAGGATCCACGGAGAAAGACTGGCAACAACCAAAAGATTCCGCTGCTCGACGTGTCGGGTTACGACGCCTGTAAGATTATCGAGGAGCAGGGCCGATACTCGAACATTCGGGAGGGCCGGATTTTCCCCTACAATGGACGATCCGTTGGCACAGCGTTTCGGCGTCAATGCAAAGATCTGAAAATCGACGATCTTCATTTTCACGATCTTCGCCACGAAGGCACCAGCCGGCTTTTTGAAGCTGGATTCTCCATTGAGCAGGTCGCACTCGTTACGGGTCACAAGGATTGGAAGATGCTCCGGCGGTACACGCATCTGAAGCCGGAGACATTGCATACGCATCGAACGGAAAGTGCCGCTTAAACATACCGTGCTTGATCTCCACGATTTGGGGAGATATCTTTGTCGTGATCGGTCGAGTGTCGTGGCTGATCATTGCCCCTCCGAAGGCTCGTGTGCGAAAACGGAGTGTGAAATACGGTGGAAGTTCAAGGACTTTGTCTACCGCCGCTTCACACTGCAACAGGTTTGCGTAAACACTGCGTAAGCAAGGGATGCACCCATAGCTCGGCTGGATAGAGCGCCACTCTCCGAAGGTGGAGGTCACACGTTCGAATCGTGTCGGCTGCGCACTTCTGAACAAGACTGCGAACGGCGGCTGAACCGGCCCTTCCACCGCATGCGTCTTGCTAGTTCCTCTCCCTACGAAGTGATCTCGCTGCGTGCCGCCGGAAGCAGATCCGTCA
This sequence comes from Pseudorhodoplanes sinuspersici, assembly GCF_002119765.1. Lineage (NCBI taxonomy): Bacteria > Pseudomonadati > Pseudomonadota > Alphaproteobacteria > Hyphomicrobiales > Pseudorhodoplanes > Pseudorhodoplanes sinuspersici. The sequence goes on along the minus strand of NZ_CP021112.1, from coordinate 4,083,214 downwards.
GCCGATCTGGCCGAGCGCGGGAAACGTCTCCAGAAACCAGAACGCGATGTCGGTCAGATGGCCGGTCATCATGGCGATGCCCATTGCGATCATCACGCCACCGGCGACATAGCGGAGCACGCGGCCGGCAACGCGCAGCTTGCCCATGCGCGAGACGAACCCGCCCAGAAACAGGGCCGCAAGGATGAACGGCAGGCCAAGGCCCAGGGAATACACGGCCAGCAACACCATCCCGTCGGTCCCGCGTGACGAGGACGAAGCGGCGAGCGAGAGGATCGCGCCAAGCACCGGCCCGATGCATGGCGTCCAACCGAAGGCGAACGCCATGCCAAGCAGATAGGCAGGCGCCGATCCCGCCCCTTGCGGCGTCGCATGAACGCGCAACTCGCGCTGCGACCATTGCGGGCGCCACAGATCGAGCGTGAAAATGCCGAACAGGACGATCAGCGCGCCGCTCAGCAACGTCACCTGATAGCGAAACGGCGCGAGCAACATGTTCAGAGCGTTGGCACCCGCGCCCAGGATGACGAAGATTGTCGTGAAGCCAAGCACGAAACACAGGCTGAGCCACAGCGTGCGCAGCGGCTTCGCGCTTTCGCCGTCGTTGACGGTCCGGCCAGCAACGAACGACACGTACCCGGGCACGAGCGGCAGCACACAGGGTGACAGAAACGAGACCGCGCCCGCCGCGAACGCGGTCGCGAGCCCGATCGCGGACAGCTCAGGCAAACTCACAAGCCAAACTCCGTTTAATTGCCACTCACAGGGGGCTTTCCGGCCGTCCGCAAGTCGCCGCGCGCATCGCGGATAATCGCGAAGGACGATTGCAAGAATAGACCCGCGATGATGACGGCAACGACCAGATCGGGCCACGGCGTTTGCGTCCACGCGACGAGGCCGGCAGCGATCACCACGGCAAGATTGCCGATCGCGTCGTTACGGCTGAAGAGCCACACCGCCTTCATATTGGCGTCACCATGGCGATGCGGCAGCAGGATCACCGCTGCGGCGACGTTTACGCCAAGCGCGATCAATCCAAGGATGCCCATCAGTTCGGCTTCAGGCTGATGCAACACGAGCACGCGGTAGGCGGTCATGACCAGGACGCCAAGTCCGAGCAGGCCGAGGAAGATGCCTTGCAACAGCGCCGCCTTGGCGCGCGCTGCCAACCCCCACCCGATTGCGATGAGACCCAGAAACGAGATCAGGCCGTCGCCCAGGAAGTCGAGCGCGTCCGCTTTCAGCGCTTGCGATCCGGCGATGAACCCGCCAATGATTTCAATCACGCCGTAGCCGCAGTTCAGGAGAACGACGAGCCACAGCGCACGCTTATAGGCGGGCGTAACATGGGACAGATCGGGGATCTCGTCGTCGTCATCGTCCTCGTCGATGCGGGTCAACTTGTAGCCAAGGCCGGTGATCGCCTTCTCGACCTCCGGCAAGGACGTCGCGTCCTGATCAAGGCGCAGCGTCATTTGTCCTGACGCGATCGATACGCGCACATCATCCACCTTGTGAGCGCGCGCGGCGGATTCGATCTTGGCAGCGCAGGACGTGCAATCCATGCCCGTGACTCGGTAGCGAATGGTGTCAATCTCCGGCATGTCGGCCTCACTTGTAGCTGAATGGAATAAGTCGGCGGTATTTGCCGCCCTGCGTTTTTTCGGGCGGCTCCGCGCCGCGTTCGACGCTCACGTCCGCGAGGCCGTGCCTCGACAGCAGCCCTGCGAGTCCCTCTTCGATGCTTCGCCAGATGCGATTTGAATCAACACCGGGCTCGCTCACGAACCGCACCCGCAAACGCGTCGGGTCGCTCTGGACGATCTGGAACATTTCGATGCCCGGGATACCGTCGAGCAAGAGGCTGAAAGCAAGCGGCGGGATCGCGCGCTTGCCGCCGTGCGTTCCCGGAAAACTCATCACATCCGCCGAACGGCCCTGCACCTTGATCGCCGGAAACGGGCTGCCGCACGGACAGCGATCTGGCCGCTCCACGACGCTGTCGCCTAGGTCGTAGCGAAGGACGGGCTGCGTCCTGTTGGCGAGATTGCTGATCAGGACCGTGTGCGACGCCTGGCCCCGCGGGACCGGCGCGAAGTTTTCATCGACCGGCTCAAAACACACCCAGTCCGAATTGACATGCAGCCAGCCCTCCTCGCAGGTGTGGCTTAAGTACGGACATTCGGTCGCGGCATAGCTGTTGCCGACATGGGCGCCAAAAACCCTGGCGATGCGTCCGTATTGCGCCTCGGGCAAACCTTCCGCTGCAAGCGCTAGCAAGACGGGCTTGATGCGCAGGCGTCCGGCTTCCTGCTCATCAGCGAGCATCGCCGCCATACTCGCATAAGGCGCCACCACCACCGGCTGGAATTCATTGAGCGCGGCAACGATTTGCGGCATGGGCGTGTCAGCTGAAACGACTTTGAGCCGGTTCGCGCGCCAGCCGCCGGCCTTGCGCAGCTTCGCGGCAGCAACCGCAGACGCCGAGTGCCCGCTGCCCGCCATCACCATGGCCATGCGAACGCCGCCGGCGAGAATGCGTATCACATCGCCGAAGCCAAGCCAGGTCGAGAGCATGCGCAGCGCCATCACGTTGGTCACAGCCATGCTGCGCTCATCAAGTACGAAAATGCCGCGCGCACCGGTCGTTCCGGACGTCGTCGCTATCGTGTACCGGCCCAAGAACGGCTCGCCGGCACGCTTAGGATCGTCGACGAAGCTGCGCAGCGCGTCGATCGTGATCGCGGGGTCCGCCACCCACGCGTTGAACTGGCTCATCAGCGTCTTCTTGTCGGTGACCGGCAGTTGCTTGAGATCATCAACCCGATCCGGCAAGTCGCGATAGAGCGTGCGGTAGACGGATGAATGCGCGCGCGCATAAGCCACCATCTCCTGGAGGCGTCGCGTTTGCAGGCGTTCGATCGTCCCAGGCCCACTCTTCGTCGCACGGCGCGCGTCGCGCAGGATTGACAGTTTCGAGTCCCCCATGCGCGCCTCATTCCTTCACAAACGCGTGAAGAGTTGAAGGAGTGATCGTCGTGATCGGTCCGGAAGACGCATGACGCTATCCCGGGCCTTCAAGGCGAGGCGTCGCCTGTTTCGTGCGCAAAAGGCGCAACGCATTCGCCGTCACCAGAACAGTCGCGCCCGTATCGGCCAGAATGGCAGGCCACAGACCTGTCACCCCTGCTACCGTCGTTGCGAGAAACACAGCCTTCAGCCCAAGCGCGATGGCAATGTTTTGATGGATGTTGCGCATGGTACGGCGGGAAAGATCGACCATGGCGGCGACATCGCCGACCCTGCCGTGCAAGACGGCCGCATCCGCAGTTTCCAATGCGACGTCCGTGCCGCCGCCCATCGCGATGCCGACATCGGCCGCAGCGAGGGCCGGCGCGTCATTGATACCGTCGCCGACCTTGCCGGTTTTTTCTCCGGCGCTTTTAAGCTCATTGACGATTTTCAGTTTGTCTTCCGGCAAGAGCTCCGCCCGTACCTCAATGCCAAGAGATCGGCCGATCGCTTCCGCAGTCCGGGCGTTGTCCCCGGTGAGCATCAGCGTCTTGACGCCCGCCTCGCGCAAGGATGCGAGACCTGCCCGCGCATCGACGCGCGGCTCGTCGCGCATGGCGATCAGGCCCGCCACGACGTCACCGGCAATCACGACCGAGACGGTTTGGCCTTGTTCGTTCAGCCTGGTCACGAGCGCCTTATGCTCGTCGCTCAGGGATGCGATTTCGGCCGCGGCTTGCGGCGAGCCCAGAAAAATCTTCTGGCCGCCGACGGAGCCGGCGACGCCTTTGCCCGGAATGGCGCGGGAGTCTCCGGCCGGCGGCAGCGGCACCTTCGCTTCTTTGGCGCGTTCGATGATGGCAAGCGCAAGCGGATGGTTCGACCCTGCCTCCAATGCAGCAGCGAGCGAGAGCACCTGACGCTCGTCGCGTTGCGCCGGGATGATCTGGGTGACCTTCGGCCGTCCTTCCGTCAACGTGCCGGTCTTGTCGAACGCGATTGTGGTGAGCGACCCCAGCTGCTCGAGAACCGCTCCGCCCTTCAGGAGCAGGCCGCGGCGCGCGCCAGCCGACAGCGACGCGGCGATAGCCGCTGGCGTGGAAATGACAAGCGCACACGGGCAGCCGATCAGCAGGACCGCAAGCCCCTTATAAATCCATTCGTTCCAGTCAGCGCCGCCAAGCAACGGCGGCATCGTCGCAACGAGCGCTGCGAACGCGACCACGGCAGGCGTGTAATAGGTTGAGAACCGGTCGATGAAGCGCTGCGTCGGCGCTTTGCTTTCCTGCGCTTCTTCGACGAGCCGGATCACGCGCGAGATCGTGTTGTCCTGGGCGGCGGCGGTCACGCGCACGCGCAGATTGGCCTCGCCGTTCACCGTGCCTGCGAACACCTTGTCGCCGGGCTTTTTTTGTTTAGGTACGCTTTCGCCCGTCACCGGCGCTTCGTTGATGCCGCTTTCGCCCTCGATGATGACGCCGTCAGCAGATATCCGGTCTCCCGGCCGCACCGAAATGACCGCGCCGACCTGCAACGAGTCGGCCGGCACCTCGCGCGTCTGGCCATTTTCCCAAAGGAGCGCGGTCTTCGGCACGAGCGCGGCCAAACCCTGGATGCTGGCGCGGGCGCGGCCTGCGGCAACGCCTTCAAGCAATTCCCCAACCAGAAACAAGAAGACGACAGCTGCCGCTTCTTCCGTCGCCCCGATCGCAACCGCGCCGACAGCAGCAACGCTCATCAGCATTTCAATCGAGAACGGCGTGCCGCCCCGCGCGGCGGCAAAGGCGCGGCGCGCAATCGGGACCAACCCTATGCCTAAAGCGGCAAGGAACGCGCCCTTCTCATAGGCAGGAATCCAGTGGCCGATGCCATAGGCGCCCAGAAGCGCCGATCCGCACGCCCCAACGAGGAGCGCACGGCGGCTTTGCCACCAGCTCTGCTTCGGTTTGGCGGCCATAGGTGCGGACGCATCGCCCGCGCGACCGGCTGGTGTCACTGTGTAACCGAGCCTGCGGATCGCTTGTTCGACGGCCTGCAAATCCGCGTCACCCTTGTGCGTCAGCATCATCATCTCCGTGCCGACGCTGACGGAGACGTCTGACACCCCCGCAAGCCGTCGGACGGCGGTATCGACCTTCGCTCCGCATGCGGAGCAGTCCATGCCGCCGACGTGATATCGAGACAATGTCAGTGCGTCGCTCATCGATCGCTTTCCGCTTGTTGTTGCGTGTCCCGCCGCAGGCTGGCCCATAACAGGGTTACAACCCCCAAGGTGATCGCCGTATCAGCTAGGTTGAAGGCGGGCCAATGCCAGTCCGCCACAAACAGATCTATGAAATCGGTGACCCGGCCGCGCCAGATTCTGTCCGTCAGGTTCCCGGCCGCGCCGCCGATGATTGCGCTCAAGGCTACGCGTTCAAGCGTAGTCGCCCGCATCGCCATCACGGCAAGGGCGACGATGATGACGAGCGTCAGCACGATCAGCGGCATGCGGAACGTGTTTGCGTCCGATGCCAACATGCCGAACGAAACGCCGGTGTTAAAACCAAGACTCAAGGCAAAAAAAGGCGTCACGTCCACGGGGACATGCGGCTGCAAGGCCGCAAGCGCCATGGACTTGCTTGTCTGATCAAGCGCCAGGGCCGCACCCGCAGTAAGAAAAATGGTTCGGGCGCGCGACGCACTCATCATCCCGCTCGACGCTCTCCTTTTATGTTGCCAAAGAGAGGCTACATCCTCTAGTGACTAGAGGAGCAAGAGGTTTTCACATGTCAAATTTACTGATCGGCGAAGTGTCCCGCGTGACCGGCGTCAAGGTTCCGACCATCCGCTATTACGAAGGCGCCGGCATGCTTCCCGTAGCGCGTCGCGCGGAGAACAATCGGCGTATTTACGATGACAAGGCGGTCAAGCGGATCGCCTTCATCCGCCACGCGCGGAATCTCGGCTTCAGCATGAGCGACATCAAGGCGCTCATCGCGCTTCAGGACAATCCGGCGCAATCCTGCCGCCAGGCCGACGCGATCGCGCGCGCCCGGCTTGCGGAAATTGAATTGCGAATCCGGCACCTGCAGAGCTTGCAGGCAGAGCTTCAGGCGATGATCGGCCGCGGCTGCCGTCAGCGCGTCTCGCAATGCAGGGTCATCGAGGGATTGGTCGGCGCGACGGGGTGAACTTCGCGGGCCGCAGCGAGGCTGTGTGTGAAGCTACAGAGTATGATCGGCCGGCTTTGGGAGGCCGTCTCGTCCCCGATTTTCAGGATCGCGTTCCGGTTCTTTTATAAGGGCGTGTTGGCTGATGGGTCCTGGCGGGCGGCTTTGTTGAAGGAAATTAAGCCCCGGAGCAGCGAGCGCATTCTTCAGGTGCACATTCAAGGCTCAGACTTATCGGCTGATCTTCTCGCAAAATGTCCCGGCGTCAGGCTCGCTTCCGTCAACCCGATCAATCAGCCCACGGCAACCATCGATGGCGTTCAGCGCCTTTCGTTCGAACATGAGCGGATCGGTTGCCCCGGCGCCAGTTTTGACAAGGTCGTTTGCTGCATGGCCCTGCATCCGCTTGCGCCGCCGGCCAAGCTAGCGCTGCTGAACGAAATGAGGCGCGTTTTGCGTTTGCGCGGCACTCTTTATCTGGCTGACTTTGATAAGGCCCTTTCCAAACGGGAAACGATGGCGTTGATCGGCACTTACGATCGCTACGGGCACGACACGGCGGTGTCCCATAGCGACGGCACCTGGACCAGACAGATCGGTCATGCCGGGTTTTCGCACGTGAAACGGCTGTACAATGAGGCTGAACTCAGCGGGCGCGTGTCCATTTTCCGCGCCAGACGATGATCGAGACGCCAATGACCGCCTACGTGCAGAACAGGAGAGTTCGATGATTTCACGGCGCAGATTTCTCGTCAGCCTTACCGCTACCGTCCTTCTTGCGCGCAGCGGCGTGAACGCTTTTGCGGCATCGCTGCGCATTGCCGTTCACAAAGACCCGAACTGCGGTTGCTGCGGCGGCTGGGTGGACCATCTGCGCGCGAACGGATTCGAGGCGAACGTTACGGAGACCGCGCAACTCAACCGAATCAAGGCGCGACTCGGCGTGCCGAACGAACTCGCGTCCTGCCATACGGCAGAAATCGAGGGATTCATCATTGAAGGACATGTCCCCGCCGAATCCATCCGCAAACTGCTGTCACAGCGGCCGACCATCCACGGCCTCGCTGTACCCGGCATGCCGGTCGGTTCTCCCGGCATGGAAGTCGCGGGCACGGCGCCCGAGATCTACGATGTAATCGCCTTCGGTCCGTTGGGACAAAGCGTTTTCGCGCGCTATCAGGGCGTGCGCGAGCTGCCGGCGAGCTAAGCGCGGCATGGCGTAATCTTATCGCCTGACCATATCCGGCGATGCGCGCGGCGGGATCACAGCCGGGATTTCGCGCGGCTCCTCCGCCAGGGCCTCGGGGCGGCTGATATCGCCAAGGGATCGCCGCGTTCGTTCGTCGACCTCTGCGGATGACGGATTGTTCGCGGTCGCGAGCGCCAGTTTTCTCAAGGATGGATGACCGCCGCCGTCCTGATAGACGAGACGGATGGCCGGCGTTCCCTTGGCGATGAGCTCCGCTTCCTTGCGATGGTCGAGCGCGCGCTTCGCCGCGATGTCAGCGGCGATGGCCGGGTCGCTCTCAAACGCGTATTGCCCCTTGGCGACGCTCCATTGCGGCGATTGACGGCTGACTTCGAAAATGTCCGAGCCATCCTTCAGATTCTTCCAGAAGGCGATGTGCGGATCGGCCCGGTGTTTGGCGAAATTCTCCGGCGTCATACGGAACGGGTAGGATTGAAACTGAAAGCTGAGCTGTCCGGCCGCAAACGCCTCACGCGTAATCGCATAGACCTCGCTGATCGCCTCGTCCGTCATCGCGAAGCACCCTTGCGACGAACACGCGCCGTGAACCATCAGATGCGAGCCGGTGCGGTTATGCGCGCGGTCAAACGCGTTCGGAAACCCGATATTGAAAGAAAGGAACAGACTCGAATTCGGATTCATTGCGGCCGCGGTCACTTCGTAGAATCCTTCCGGCGCCTGGCGGTCCCCTTCGCGGATTTTCGGACCCAATTGCCCGGACCACCGGCAAATCGGATAAGTCTTCAGCAGCGCGTATTTGCCATCGCGGCCCTGCTTCCAGACCTCGATTTCAGATTCCTTCTTGAAGGCGCGCATCAGGATGGGCGCGCCGGGCTCCATGCCCTGGTCGGACATGAGCGCGAGCGTCTTGGCAGGAACCGGCGCCATGGCCCGCGCCGACCGATAGGCATCTTGCGCGCAGGAACTGACAAATGCCATCAGGGCGACGCTCCAGATCAATCGCTTCCCAAACCGCCAATTCAATATCTTTGATCCTCTCGTTTTCATGCGGTCCGCTACAGTCCTACTTGATCGGAATTATGGCGTGATCCCGGTCCCATCACTTCACCCCGCGATAAAAGCTCAACGAACCCAGAGCCGTCGCCACGCGGCGGGTTTCAGCCACATGGCAGAAGCCAGCATCTCTCATGAGCTCGGGGAGCAGGCCTCGCACGTTGTCTGTTGTGTTCGGGAAGCCGTCCAGCACTTGAATCAGATAAAACGGCAAGCGCAAAAGCGCATTGGCGGGACGTCCCCAGTCGGCTACGTGCAGCTCGCCGCCGGGGCGAAGCAGGCGAAGACAGTGTGAGAATGCGCGCCGCTTTTGCTCGGTCGAGAGATGATGAAATAAAAGACTTGATACGATCTTGTCGAAGCTGCCGGACCGCAGCATCGGGACGTTCGTGGGATCATCAGCCCGGCCTTGCCAGAACTCAACGCGAGCATTGGCCGCCGCCGCTTTCGCCCGCGCGATCGCCAGGACGTTCGCATCGGCATCGAAGCCCAGAAGATCACATTCGGGGCATGCTCGATGCAGCATCAGCGTCAGCGTTCCCGTGCCGCAACCCACGTCCAGGATGCGCTCACCGGGCGTCGGCGAGACCTGCTCGACCAGCAACCCTTTCCAGACTCGATCGCGCATGAGCAACGCGACTGCCGGATCATAGAACCGCGTCAGCCAATGAAATCCAGCCGCCGGTATGAAGGAGTCCTTAGATGGCGTCGTGGTAATAAGTCCTCTCGTACCCGAACGGAATCGCTGACGATGACGACCGGCAGCTTATGCCTGATTGAACGCACCGCCGCTCCCTGCCCTTATCGCGCCAGTTGATACACAAGCGCGCCAAGCCCGAGCACAAAAGCCAGCAGGCTAGGGAGCGCGGTCAGCGCCATGCCGAACGCGCGGGCCCCCGCGCCTCTCGGGTATCCGGCGAGGAAAGTGATGCGGCCGATACTGAACAATAGAACGGAAGCTGCGATCAAAGGCATTGAGAGCGACGGAAGCAGCATGACCAGAGCGAACTGAGCGAGTGCGGCGACAAACGCCTGCTCGAGCGTGTTCTGAAGGAAGGCGGCCGCCACCGCAATTTTCGGGCTCGGCGGGGCATAAGCCGATCCCCGAATGTCGTCTGCCGAACGGCGCCGGCCGGTCGACACCATGCCGATCCCTGTCATGACCCATGCAACAAGAAAAAGATTGGCGCCAGCCCATACCGTCAGCCTCGACCCCAGATCCGGTCCAGGTAGCTGGACCAGCCTCGGCAGAATGATGACGGCCGCGGCAAAGACGGCTGCACACACGACGAACGCCGCCGCGCTGCTTCGCAGGATTCGCTGCTGTTCCCGTCGCAGGGCTGCATCGGCTGTGCTTGCGGCGACCATTCACACTCCTTGTTGCTCGTTGACGGTACATCCTCTAGCGACTAGAGGATCAACCACAATTTCAATTGGCACGGCTCCAAGCGTCTGCCCTGCTCGAACGGCAGTTGAGGCTGGTCATGGTAGAGCGGCCATGCGATTTCCGCCGACGACATTTGATCTTGTGAATGCGGGCGCGCCCTTCGGATGGGCTCTATTCAGGCTTCGCTTTCACCCCGCCCTTGCCGCGAAGATGCGGAACGTTTGACTCGGCCTTCGGTGACGCGCCGTCATGACCGCTCACCGGATGACGTCATGGGGCGGCCGAGCGATGACTTCCGTTTTTTCTTCAATCCGGATTTTTCCGCGCACCGCGCGAGCAGCAACCGCGCCCCGCCAGGCTCGCTTGAAGCATCTAGCGGAAGAACAGATATTTGATCAGCGCCGCTGCGACCAGAATCAACACAAGAACGGCGAGGATGCCGATGATCCCCATGCCGGTCATCATACCACCCATGTAATCCGTCATCACGACTGCTCCCTCTCCCGTTCATCAGAGTCGCACCACCCTCAACCGGATCGCGTTCGCGATCACGCTCACCGATGACAGCGCCATCGCCGCCGCTGCGATGATGGGCGAGAGCAGAATGCCGAACACCGGATAGAGTACACCCGCGGCAATCGGCACGCCGGCTGCGTTATAGACAAAGGCGAAAAACAGGTTCTGCCGAATATTGCGCATGGCTGCTTGCGAGAGCCTGCGCGCGCGGACGATGCCGTTCAGATCGCCCTTAAGGAGCGTCACGCCCGCGCTTTCAATGGCCACATCCGTCCCCGTCCCCATCGCAATGCCGACATCCGCGGCAGCAAGCGCGGGCGCATCGTTGACGCCGTCGCCAGCCATCGCCACCACGCGGCCCTGCGCCTTGTAGCGCTCGACGACTGCGCTTTTCTGATCCGGCAACACTTCCGCTTCGACATTATCAATGCCGAGCTGGCTTGCGACAGCCCGCGCCGTGGTCCAGTTGTCGCCCGTCAGCATGACGATGCGCAAACCTTCGGCCTTGAGCGCCGCGAGCGCTTGGGGCGTCGATTCCTTGACCGGGTCGGCGATCGCGATGACGCCGGCCGCCTTGCCGTCAACACTGACGAAGATCGCAGTCGCCCCAAGCGCACGCAGCTTTTCAGCTTCGTTCGCCAAAGACTGCGTATCGACGCCATGCTCCTGGAGGAAACGCGCATTGCCGAGCAAAACCTTGCGTCCCTCGACCGTGCCGAGAGCGCCCTTCCCTGTCGGCGAGTCGAACGCATCGACCGCTGCAAGAGCGACGCCGCGCTTCTCCGCTTCGCGCACGATGGCTTCGGCCAGGGGATGCTCGCTCGCCCGCTCGACGCTGGCGGCGAGCCGCAACAGCTCCGTTTCCTCGACGCTGGCGGCAGCGACGATCCAGGTGACGGAAGGCTTGCCTTCGGTCAGCGTACCGGTCTTGTCGATTACGAGCGTATCGACCTTCTCCAACCGCTCGAGCGCTTCAGCGTTCTTGATCAGGACGCCAAGGCTCGCGCCGCGGCCCACGCCCACCATGATGGACATCGGCGTGGCGAGCCCGAGCGCGCACGGACAGGCGATGATGAGGACGGCAACGGCCGCGACGAGCCCGTAGGAGAAGCGCGGCTCCGGCCCCCACATCGCCCACGCCCCGAAGGCCAGGACCGCGACCGCGATGACGACCGGCACGAAATATCCCGACACCTGGTCGGCCAGCCGCTGGATCGGCGCACGGCTTCTTTGCGCATCCGCCACGAGCTGGACAATCTGCGCCAGCATCGTGTCGCGCCCGATCTTTCGCGCTGCGATCACGAGCGCGCCGCTGCGGTTCATTGTTCCGCCAATCACGCGTGCGCCCTTTTGCTTGGTGACCGGCATCGACTCGCCCGTCACCATCGATTCATCGACCGCGCTGCGGCCATCGATCACTTCGCCGTCAACCGGGATTTTCTCGCCGGGACGCACGCGCAGGCGCTCGCCCACCGACACGGCGTCGAGCGCAATCTCATTCTCGCTGCCATCGTCATTGATGCGCCGCGCCGTCTTGGGCGCGAGATCGAGCAGAGCCCGGATCGCGCCGCCGGTCGCTTCACGCGCTCGCAGCTCAAGCACCTGGCCGAGCAGCACCAGGACCGTGATGACCGCAGCCGCCTCGAAATAGACGGCGACCGAGCCATCATGGCCACGGAAAGCGTCCGGAAAGATTTGCGGCGCTAACGTCGCCAGCACGCTATAGACCCAGGCAACGCCAGTTCCCATGGCGATCAACGTGAACATGTTGAGATTGCGCGTGCGCAGGGAGGCCCAGCCACGTTCGAAAAATGGCCAGCCTGCCCATAGAACGACCGGCGTCGCGAGCGCGAGCTGCAACCAGTTTGATGTCGCCCTGGGGATCATGTGATCGAGACCGGTCAGATGCGATCCCATTTCCAGGACCAGCACCGGCGAGGTCAGCGCAAGCCCGATCCAGAAGCGGCGCGTCATGTCGATCAGTTCGTGATTGGGACCGGCGTCGGCGGTCGCCAGCACGGGTTCGAGCGCCATCCCGCAAATCGGACAACTGCCCGGACCAACCTGGCGAACTTCGGGATGCATCGGGCATGTGTAGATCGTGCCCTCCGGCACGGCTTCGGGCATGGGCTTGCCGGCAAGGTACTTATCCGGCTCGGCCAAGAACTTGCTCCGGCAGCCTGCCGAGCAGAAATAATACGGCTGGCCCGCATGCGTCGCGCGATGCGGCGTCTTGTGCGGGTCGACATCCATGCCGCAGACGGGGTCCTTGACCGTATGCACGGCGTGCGCTCCCGTCCCGTTCCCATGCGCATGATGGGCGTGGCCGTGCTGGTCATGTTTGCCCGCGCAGCAGGCGTGATCGTGTGGTTCGTGTTTCATTGTCAATTCCCCGGGACCAGGTTGCTCATTGGAGACAGCTTGCACCTTCCCATCATGGGAAGGTCAAGCCATCAATCGAACCCCGGATTTGCCACGTGTAGCCGCGAGCCTATTTGTTCAGGCGCGCGAGGATCTGCTTCATCTGGTCGATCTCCTGCTGCTGGCTTTTAATGATCCCGTCGCAGAGGGTTTTGAGTTCCGCGTCGGTGATCGGCGCGCGCTCGCACATCAGGATCGCGCCCGAATGGTGCGGGATCATCGATTTGACGAACTGGACGTTGCCAACAGCCGTCTGTGCGCGGATGCCTACGAAGAAGAGCGCCAACGCAACGAATGCGACGCCGCCGACGATCATGTTCATTTTCATGTCGGGATACATGGAGCGCATGATCAGCAACTCGATGATGACCATGGGTGCCGCCATCGTGCCCGCCATGTAGAACTGGTTGAGGTTGGGATAGACATTCGCAAAGCGGTCGACCATCGAATACATCAGGATGAACATCGCGATGAAGGACAAGAGCGTCATGATGCCCAGATGCATGTAGTGCATCTTGCCCATCGCCTGGCCGTGACTGGCATGATCTTTCATGTGCGTCATGCGGCCATCCTCCGGCAGGATTCAGCGCAGGCGCGGCAGGCCTTCACGCAGTCATCCATATCCCCGACGCGTTCGCAGTCTTTCGCGCATTCCTCGCAGATTTCCGCACATTCACGGCAGGTATGCTTGTGATGCGGGGAGTCCAGCAACATGAAATGCGCTGACGTACGGCAGATTTCGGCGCAAGCCATCATCAGCCTGAAATGCGCCGGTTCGGTATGCTTGCCGCCTGCCTCAAGGCAATGCGTCATCGCGGTGCCAAGACAGGTCTTGTAACAGGACAGGCATTGATCGATGCAGGCCTGCATTTCCTTGGACATGTGGTGCATGGTCATTCTCCTTTGATGTTTCAAGTTGGAAAGGTCACCCGGCGCAGCGCGGCAGGCGTTCTTCAATTCTTTGATTGGGCGTTGGACTTGGTCCGGGTCAGACCCGCGGAGGCCGTCGCAAGCCCTCCGAGTCACGTCCGCTCGAAGGCGGCGCGTCTCCCGGAAGCACGGTGCTTCCCCTGTACGAGGGCAGCGGCACGAGCGCGTCGCCGACAATCACGCAGCCGCCCGGCGAGCATGCATTGCCGCAGCACATCATCACGCCGCATTGCGCCATCTGAGGATCGGCCGTGCTGGAAACCGACGCGGTGGCATGCGCTACGCCGTCCGCCGTCTTGCCGACCACACCGTGGTGCCGCAGCTGCGCATGCGGACCGCTATGCGCCTGGGCTTGCGGCGCAGCAAAAAGCCCCGTCAGGATAACGACGGCAGCGAGCAAGTGGCGGTGGCAGCGTCCCGGTTCCATAGATCATCCGTCCCGGCATGATGCGGAACTGCAGACCCAACGAGCGGGAGGAAACCGAGTTCCTTTGAAATTATCCCCTGGCCATGCCTCTGGCTTTGAGCAGCCCGTAAATGGCCGGGATGACGGCGAGCGTGAGAATGGTCGAGGACACCATGCCGCCGATCATCGGCGCTGCGATGCGCTGCATCACCTCGGAGCCCACCCCATGGCTCCAGAGAATCGGCAGAAGCCCGGCCATGATCGCGGCAACCGTCATCATCTTGGGCCGGACGCGCTCGACCGCGCCCTCCATGATCGCCGCGTGCAGATCCACCCGCGTGAACGGGCGGCTCTGCGCAGCCGCCCGACTCTTCGCCTCCGCAAGCGCGTGATCGAGATAAATCAACATGATCACGCCGGTTTCCGCGGCAACGCCGGCGAGCGCGATAAAGCCGACAATCGACGCGACGCTGTAGTTGAAGCCAAGCAAGTCCATCATCCAAAGACCGCCCACGAGCGAAAACGGCAATGACAGCATTACGATCAAGGTTTCACTGATTCTGCGGAAGTTCAGATAGAGCAAAAGGAAAATGACGAGCAGCGTGGCCGGCACGACAACTTGCAGCCGCTTGGCCGCGCGCTCGAGATATTCAAACTGCCCGCTCCAGGTCACGTAGGAGCCCGCCGGCATGGCGACCTCGCGCGCCACCGTCTCGCGGGCCTCGGCGACATAGCCGCCAAGGTCGCGGTCGCGGATATCCACGAACACGTAAACGACGAGCTGGCCGTCCTCGGTGCGGATGCTGGTCGGCCCTTGCGTTCGTTTAATGTCGGCAACTTCCCGCAAGGGAACGGCCGCCCCGTTCGGCAGCGAGACCATGACGCTCGCGCCGATGGCGTCGGGGTCGGAGCGGACATCGCGCGGATAACGCAAGGTCACGTCGTAACGCTCCCGCCCTTCCACCGTCGTCGTGATCGCCTCGGCGCCGATCGCCATCGAAATCACCTTCTGCACGTCCTCGATGGAGAGGCCGTAGCGGGCGATCTTCTGCCGGTCCGGAACGATTTCGAGGAAATAGCCGCTGTTGACGCGTTCGGCATAGGCGCTCGACGTGCCCGGCACCTTGCGCAAGGCTGCCTCGACCTCCTTGGCCAGGCGTTCAAGCGTGGCCAGGTCCTTGCCGAAAATCTTGACGCCGACCGGCGTGCGGATGCCGGTCGAGAGCATGTCGATGCGCGCCTTGATCGGCATGGTCCAGGCATTGCTAACGCCCGGAAACTGGAGCGATGCGTCCATGTCGGCAATCAGCTTGTCGATCGTCATGCCGGGGCGCCATTGATCCTCCGGCTTCAGGTTGATGATCGTTTCGAACATCTCGACGGGCGCAGGATCGGTCGCGGTCTGCGCGCGCCCCGCCTTCCCCCAGACATTCTCGACTTCCGGAAAGCTCTTGATGATGCGGTTTTGCGTCTGCAACAGCTCGGCCGCCTTGGTCACCGAGAGGCCGGGCAGCGTCGTCGGCATGTAAAAGAGCGTCCCTTCATTCAGGTTCGGCATGAATTCGGAGCCGATCCGCTTGGCCGGAATGACCGAGAGCGCGAGGATGACGCAGGCCGTCAGAATCGTCATCAACTTCGCGCGCAACACCCCGGAAATCACCGGCCGGTAAATCCAGATCAGAAAACGATTGATCGGGTTCTTCGCCTCCGGCGTGATCCGGCCGCGAATGAAGAGGATCATCAGCGCCGGCACGAGCGTCACCGAGAGCAAGGCGGCGGCCGCCATCGAAAACGTCTTTGTGTAGGCAAGCGGCTTGAAAAGCCTGCCCTCCTGCGCCTCGAGCGCGAAGATCGGCAGGAACGAGACCGTAATCACAAGCAGGCTGAAGAAAAGCGCGGGACCCACCTCCTGGGCGGCGCCGATCAGGACCTCGCGGCGATCCGCATCCGGCCCCGCATGTTCAAGGCGCTTATGCGCATTCTCGACCATCACGATGCTCGCATCGACCATGGCGCCAATCGCAATCGCGATGCCGCCAAGGCTCATGATGTTCGAACCGACGCCGAGCAGATGCATGGCGATCATCGCGATCAGGATGCCGACCGGCAGGGTGATGATGGCGACCAGGGCGCTCCTTGCGTGCAGCAGGAATATAAAACAGACGAAGGCGACGATCGCGCTTTCTTCCGCGAGCGTGCCGGCCAGGGTCTTGATCGCGCGGTGAATGAGGTTCGAGCGGTCATAGACCTCCTCGATCTTTGTGCCTTCGGGAAGGCTGGATTTGAGACCGGCGATCTTCTCCTTCACGGAGGCGATGACATCGAGCGTGTTCGCGCCATAACGCTGCAGCGCGATGCCGCTTGCAACCTCGCCTTCACCGTTCAGCTCGGTGATGCCCCGGCGTTCCGCCGGCGCCAGCTCGACCCGCGCGATATCGCCGATCGTCACCGGCGTGCCGCTATCGCTTTTCAGTACGACGCGTTCCAGATCGGCCGGCGTGCGCAGATACCCGCGGCCGCGGATCATGAATTCGGTTTCAGCGAGCTCGACGGTGCGCCCGCCCACATCCATGTTGCTGGCGCGCACGGCATTCCGGACGGCATCGAGGGTAATGCCAAGCGTCTTCATGCGCTGCGGATCGACAACGACGGCATATTGCTTGACGAAACCGCCCGCGCTTGCGACCTCGGCGACGCCCTCGGCCTTGGCGATGCCAAAGCGCAGCTGCCAGTCCTGCAAGGAGCGCAGATCGGCCAGGTCGAGCTTGTTGGAGGTCAGCGCGTATTGATAGACCCACCCTACCCCGCTCGCATCGGGCCCGATGGCCGGCGTGACGCGCGCAGGCAGGCGCCCGGACGCGGCATTCAGATACTCGAGAACGCGCGACCGCGCCCAGTAAATGTCGGTGCCATCCTCGAAAATGACATAGACGAAAGAAACCCCGAAAAACGAAAAGCCGCGCACCACGCGCGAGCGCGGAACGCTCAGCATCGCACTGGCAAGCGGATACGTGACCTGGTCTTCAATGACCTGCGGCGCCTGGCCCTGGTACTCCGTGTAGACGATGACCTGCGTGTCCGAAAGATCGGGCAGCGCATCGAGCGGGATGCGGGTCATCGCGTAGAGACCGGCCAGCACGGCAAACACCGTCGCCAGCAATGTCAGCACAAGATTTTGCGCGGACCACCGGATGAGACCGGCGATCACTGGACGGCCTCTGCCGGCGGCGCGAAGCTTGCGAGCGCGGCCTTCAGATTGCTTTCCGCATCGATCAGGAAATTGCCGCGAACGACGACGTTCTCGCCGGCTTCGATGCCTTTGCGGATCTCGACAAGCCCGTTGCCGCGCCTGCCCAGCTCCACGTCGCGCGGTTCGAACAGGCCTTCGCCCTTCGATACGAAAGCGACGCGCCGCTGACCGCTGTCGATGACGGCGGAATCAGGCACCGTCACCACCTTGTCCTGCGCCTCGCCTGCGAAACTGATTTCCGCGTACAGGCCGGGGCGAAGGCGCATATCCTTGTTATCGACCACGATTCGCACCGGCACGGTGCGGGTCGCGGGATTGAGCTCGGGATAGATCAGGGCGACTTTGCCCTCGCGCGGTTCATTGGGAAACGCCTTGAAGCTGACATTCGCCTGCTGTCCTTCGCGGATAACGGCGATGTCGCTTTCCGGCACTTGCGCGATCACCCACAAGGTCGTGAGGTCCGCTGTCCGAAACAGCGTGTCGCCCGAGGAGAACCGCATGCCGACCACGGCAGGCTTTTCCAGCACGGTGCCGTCGCGCGGCACGTTGAAGGTCAGCGAGCGCAACGGACGGCCGGCCTTCCTGATTTCATCAACGGCTTCGTCCGTGAAACCAAAGAAACGCAGATTGCGTTCCGCGCCTTCATAGCTGATGGAAGACCGCGTCGCGCCGATCAGCGTCGTGGTCAGGTCAGCCTGCTTTTGCAGGATTTCCGGCGATTCAATCCAGACCCGCATCAGCTTCTGGCCCTTGCTGACGCGTTCACCGACGGCGGGAACATAGAGCTCCTCGACGAAGCCATTGAACTTGGCCGTGACGACGCCAAGACGGGTTTCGTCCGCGCTGACCGTGCCGGGGGCGCGCACGGTGCGGGCCACCTGTTGCAGGGTTGCAGGCTCTAGGCGCACCCCGGCGCGCTGCACCTTTTCAGACGCGAGGCGCACGCTGCCCCGCGGCCCGTTGGCCTCGTCCTCGTAGACGGGGATGTAATCCATCCCCATTGAGTCCTTCTTGGGCGTCGGCGAGACGTCCGGCAGTCCCATCGGGTTGCGGTAGTAAACGATCTTGCGCTTGCTCCCTGGCGCAGGCGCGGCGTCCGATTTTTTCTCGACAGCCGTGAAGATGATCTTGGACGTGATCGGCGCACTCTGGCCCTTTACGCGCGCGGTAATCGTCAGCGCCCACCGTCCCGCCATGGACAGGTCGGTCTGGAAGGCGAGAATGCCGGGTGGCGTGCCGGGCACTGGCTTGAGCGGCGCGGCCATCATCTCCATGCCGTCCGGTCCCATGTCGATGCGTTGCCGTTCAATCGTGATGTCGGCAAGCGCAGGCGGCGGGGTGATGCCCGTCAGACGCAGTTCAATGCGCACGTTCTTGCCGACCGGCACTTCGGCGGCGACCGGCTCGAAGCCGGGCGTTGGCTGCGCCTGCACCGCAGCAGACGCTATGATAAGCGAAGCGAGCGCGCCAAGCGCAACGCTTCGCAGGGAAGCGAGTGTAATCTTCATGATGATCCTCGAATGTTGACGGTTATGCGGGCCGGATTCACCGCGCGCGGATAGCCGCATGCGCTGCGAAGCAGGCGTCACCTCCGGCTCAAGCCGGATTGGCAGCGTTCAAGGATCAGACGATGGGAGGGCGGTAGATGGGGCCTGGACGCTCCGCATGAGGCGGTGGCGGCGGCGCCAGGCGCAACGGCAACGACGCCGCGCGGTGCACGAATGCAGGATAAGGCGTGAATTCGACCGCGGCATTCACATGACACCGCGCGGCGCACGCGTCATCGAAGAGGCACTTGGACTTATCTGGTTGATCCGGCTTGCCGCAGCAATCGTCAGCCGCCGCTTTCATCGCTTTCATGCAATCGCTGTCCGCCGTCTCGTCCGCAGTCGGCGGCGCGGGCTGCGCGGCAGCAACCGCGTTCATGTCAGCCGGCATGGCGAACGCCGGCGCGTAGCCGGCGAGCGCGATCGAGAGCGCGATGAACAGGGTCAGAATACGGCGAACCATAGGTCCCATTATAACCGATCCACGCGCCGCTTGTCACCGCAAGGAATGACTTCAGGCGCGAAATGGCGGTTTCTCGCGGATTTGTGAGGGGACCGTTAAGGACGAGGGCGGCATCCCGGCCGCCCTCCTCCAAGGCAATCACTTCGCCTTTTCAATCTTCGTGACGGTGAACTGGCCGTTCACGCGCTCCGCCTCGAACTTCACCTTGTCGCCCGCCTTGACGGCCTTGAGCATGGCCGGGTCCTGCGCGCGGAAGACCATGGTCATGCCTTCGTCCATCTCGAACTTCTTGATCGGGCCGTGCTTGATCGTGATTTTCTGGGCGGATTCATCGACCTTTGTCACCTGGCCATCGATCGACGCCTGCGCCTGGACGGGTTCGCTTTGCGCGATCGCCATCAAGGGCGTGCCGAATACAGCCATCACGGCTGCAATCATCATCATTTTTCTGGTCATTGGTTTTCTCCTTCTTCGTTTCAACGCTTACTTGACCCCGATGTTGCCGATCATCCCGGCTTCGCGATGTCCCGGGATCAGGCATGCGAATTCGAACGTGCCGGCCTTGCTGAACCGCCAGACGATCTCGGCTTTCTTCTTCGGCTGAATCGTCTTGCTGTTCGGATCGTCGTGCTCCATCTCAGGGAACTTCTTCATCATCTCGGCGTGCTTGAGGTTGTCTTCCTCGCTCGCCAGCACGAATTCATGCGGGATTTCTCCCGCATTGGTAATGATGAACCTGATCTGCTCGCCGCGTTTGACGTCCAGCTTGCTCGGCTCATAAATCATCTTGCCTTCCTGGGTCTCGCGCATGGTCACCAGCACGATGCGGGCGGGTTTCTTGGGATCGCCCGGCTGTCCCGCCGAATATTCAGAACCGTGGCTGTGACCGGGGTCGCCGGGACCCGCGAACGCGGGCAGCTGCGCTGACAACGCCAGTGCGGCAAGGCTTGAGAGGATCGTCGGTCGTACGGTGATACGCTTCACAGGGTGGTCTCCTTTGGTTTTAATGCTGGTGCTTGGCTGGACCGTTCGAGCCCGGCTTGATCACGTTGAATTCCATTTTCGTTTTCGTGGAAGATGGCGGCGGGCCCTTGCGCGCCGGTTCGGTCACGATGCCCTTGAACTCGTAGGCGACGGTACCTGCCGGATGCTTGTAGTCGCCCGGGTCCTTGTAATCGTCGCGTTTGATGCCTTCGCGGACCTTCACGACCGAGAACATGCCGCCCATTTCCATGGGGCCGAACTGGCCGAAGCCGGTCATCATCGGCAGCGTATTGTCGGGCATGGGCATTTCCATCTCGCCCATCTCGGCCATACCCGCAGAGCCCATCGGCATATAGTCCGGGACCAGCCTCCTGATCACCTTGCGGGCGGTGTCCTTGTTGACGCCGATGAAGGTCTTCACCTCATGGCCCATCGCGTTCATCGTGTGGTGCGATTTGTGGCAATGGAACGCCCAGTCTCCGGGTTCGTCGGCGATGAACTCGAAAGCGCGCATCGCGCCGACCGGCACGTCGGTCGTCACTTCCGGGATGCGTGCGGTCTCCGGCACCCATCCGCCGTCCGTGCAGGTGACGGTGAACGGCGCGCCGTGCTTGTGGATCGGATGGTTGGTCATGGTCAGGTTGCCGATGCGCACGCGCACGCGGTCGCCAAGGCCGCAGACCAACGGATCGATGCCGGGGAAGACGCGGCTGTTCCACGTCCACAAATTGAAATCGGTCATAGTCATGACCTTGGGAACGTAACTGCCGGGATCGATGTCGTAGCTCGCCATCACGAACACGAAGTCTCGATCGACGCGCATGAACTTGGGATCGGCGGGATGGATGACGAGCGAGCCCATCATGCCCATCGCCATCTGCACCATCTCGTCGGCGTGCGGGTGGTACATGAACGTGCCGCTGCGCCGCGCCTCGAATTCATAGACGAAGGTCTTGCCGGGTTTGATATGCGGCTGCGTCAACCCGCCGACGCCGTCCATGCCGTTCGGCAGCATCACGCCGTGCCAATGGATGGTCGTATGTTCGGGCAGTTTGTTGGTGACGAAGATGCGCAGCTTGTCGCCTTCGACGCATTCGATGGTGGGCCCGGGCGACTGGCCGTTATAGCCCCAGAAATGCGCCTTCATGCCGGGCGCGATCTCACGCACGACGGGTTCGGCGACGAGATGGAATTCTTTCCATCCATCCTTCATGCGGAAGGGCAGCGTCCAGCCGTTCAGCGTCACGACGGGCTGATAGTCGCGGCCCGTCTTCGGATAAAGCGGCGGTTGCATCGCAGGCGATTCCTGAATAACCGCTTCCGGTATCTCGCTCGCCATGCCGCGCCCCGCGACCAGGGTTGCGCCTGCCAGCACGAGGCCTGCGCCGCCCATAAATTCCCTGCGTGAATGATCCATGGTTTTCGTCTCCTAGTGTCCGCCGCCGGCTTCAGCGGCTGCCATCGTTGCGCCCGGCGTGGCTCCTTCAGCGGCGGCTGCGCCGCCGCCCAGCACGGCTGCGCCAAGATTAGCGGCGGCCAGCCAGAAGGCCCGTTCGGCTTCGATGGCGGATGTGGTGGATGCGATGCGCTGGCGCGCTTCGGTCAGCAGGGTGAACACGTCGATCTGCATCGCGTTGTAGCGCAGCAGCGTCTCGTCCGAGATGATCTTGCGCAAGGGCAAGACTTCACGCTGATAGTGGCGCGCGATATCATACGCCGCGCGATACGTGCCGTACGCTTCACGCGCCTCCGAGCGAATGTTGACGGCCTTCGCGGTCAGGCGGTTAACCGCCTGCATGTAAGTCTCTTCCGCTTGGCGGACCCTGGTCGTTCCAAGATCGAAGATCGGGATTTGCAGCTCGAGTTCGAAGCCGCGCTCCCTCTCCGTCCCTTCGTCCGACGTCACCTTCTTCCTGATGCCGGCCAGCTCCAGCACGCTGATCAACCGCGTCGCGTTGGTCAGATCAGCCGAGCGCGCGAGCGCCAGGACTTCCATGCGGGCAATCTGCAGATCGAGCCTGCGGGCGACGGCTTCCCGCTCGATATCGGGTTGGGCGCTCGGCCTGCCAGGCAGGCGCGGAAGGCTCGCCGGCAGCCTGAATTCCGTGTCGGGGCCCCATAGCCCCATGGTGCGGATCAGGCGTTCGCGCTCGGTCGAGGCGAGCTGGCGCGCCTGCGCCAGCTGCGCCGTCAGTTCCGCGAAGAAAACCTGATTGCGCGCCTGGTCGAGTTTGGTCATCGTGCCGCTTTCGCCGAGCTCCCTGGAAAGTTGCGTCGCGGCTTCGGCGGCTGATTGCGACTGGACGAGGAAGCCGGCGAGCGAACGCGCCGCGACAGCGCGGAAGTAAGCGCGCCTTGCATCCGTTGCAACGCGCAAGGTCGTATCCGCCGCTTGCAGCTGCGCCTGCCGGAAGCGATCGGCCGCGATCTGCGCCCGCGCAGGCAATGTCAGCAGCGAGAGAATGCCGGCGATCGCGCGCGCCTCGATCTCGACGCTGCCCGCGCCGGCGATGCGTTCGATGGAAAACGTCGGATTCGGCGGCAGGCTTGCTTGCACCATCTGCGCTTCGGAGATCCCGAGCTGGTTATACGCCGCCTGCAAGTCCCGGTTATTGAGCAGCGCGATCTGCACCGCGCTATCGGCAGTGAGCGGCTTGGCGAGAAGCGTGTCGATCAGGGATCGCGCCGCCAAGGCGTCTTCCTCGGAGCGGATGGCGATGACCTCCTTGCCGATGGGCGCGCCGGCCAGACCCTGCACGGCCCCCATCCCGCTATCGGCCGAGAAAGAGGCGCAGCCTGCGAGGACAAGCGTCGCCGCGAGAAGGCTCGCGCGCATGATCGTTGCGATGGTCTTCATTGCGCTTCTCCTTTCGGAGCAACGCGTTCATTCTGTTCGCGCCATGGCTTCGGCCCCACGGGGCGTTGCGACGTGTAGCCGGAGAGCACGGGGTTGTAGCGCGCAGCGCGCACCGGCGCGTTCGCATCGGCGGGATCGGCGACAACGACCGGCGCCGTCCGCGCGGCCGTGCAGCCCGCGAGCAGACCTGCGAGCAGGATGGATGCGATCAGCCGCGTGATCGGTTGATTGAATAGCGCCGTTCGCCGCGTGATTGCGGCTGATACGACCGGACGATGCGTGAACATAATACCCCACCATGTGATTGACGGATGGCTGCCCGCCCGCGTGCAGCCTTCCCGGCTACCGGCGCGTGCGCAGCATGCAAGAAGCGTCAATCAGGCGATGGGAGGTCTATTGATGCGGTCCGGGCCCTGACCGTGCACGAGATCGGGCAGCACTAGGGCGACCGACGAGGCACGAGCGGACGCAGGCAGAAACTCGCGGGGTTCTTGAATTATCGCCGAACAGGAAAAAAGCCCGCAGCAGGACGCTGGCGGTCCCTTGTCCTCTGATGAGTCAGAAGATCGCGAGGGATCCTCGTGGCTGTGAGCCTTCCCGTCAGCATGCGGGTGCGTGGTTTGTGATGCTCCGTGCTGATGGGCCGAGACGCTCATCTGGCCGCTGAAGCAATGCGGCATGCCGTTCGGGCCGGAGAAGGCGATAGCCGCGTGGGGCGCCAAGACCGTCAATGCGTAGAGAACAGCTACGAAAGCAGCCGCCTTCAGGCGCATGGTTCTGGTCAGTTTCCGCAGCATGGTTCTTCGGTCAGCTTTTCTCGAGCGATTCAAGATAGAGTGCATCGCAAAATTTGCCAACCTGTCTTTTTTCGTTACCACAAAACCGGAACCTTCCGTCGCGGGAAGCTTGCGACCGATAGCGAACCGTGCGTCCCCTTCATGCACGCGCGCGGACCGCCAGCCCCGATTTGCGCTGCGGCCACTTAGGTGGGGGCGGCGCCGCACCCCGGCTCAGGTCAGCCATGATAGGACATTCCGCGCGGTTCTCCCCGCGGCAGCTTTTGACGAGATGGCGCAGCGTCGCGATCATCTCCTCGAGTTTGAGCGCTTGCGCCTGCAACTCGGCGATATGCACATTGGCGACCGCCCGCACATCCGCGTTGCCGCGGTCCCGGTCGCTCCACAGCAGCAACAATTCCCTGATCATTTCGATGGAGAATCCGAGGTCACGGGCCCGTCTGACGAACGCAAGCCGGTGCACGTCCATCGTGTCGTAATCGCGGTAGCCGCTCTCCTTGCGCGCCGCTTCGGGCAAAAGACCGATTGATTCATAATAGCGGATCATCTTGGCGCTGACCCCCGACGATCGCGATGCCTGACCGATATTCATCTCGTCCAACTTCCCGGCCTGATTGATAGAAGGCCATGAAGTGTACACCTTCCCATGATAGGAAGGTCAAGGAAGAAGCGCTGCACTCGGGCGAGTCCCATGCCGGACCGCGGCGCGACTCCGCGCTGGAAGGAAACTGCGCTGGCCTTAAAGTGACCCTTGGGTTGTTATCCAGAGCAGCGCTGCCGCAAGTCTATGACGTCGCTTTGCTTTTCCGCGCTCTCGCGAAGGCTCGATCTGTCACCATGAAGCGCTCGATCATCGGGGCGATGATCTTGGCCGGATCAGGTGCAACCTGTCCGCTCTCGCGTCCGATGGCTTCCGCATAGGCGATCAGATTGCGATGGACCGCGGCCGGCAACTCGATGGTGAGCTTCACCGGTTTGTCATCTTCGATCGTGCCGAGCTTGAGCTTGCTCATCGACTTGCCTCCTGCTGGCCGTAGGGCGCCATCACGAGATCGCGGTTGACGATCACCCGCACAGGGAAACCTTGCCGGATGGTGAGCGTGGGTTGGATGTTGAGCTGGCGGCGGACCAGTTGTTGTCCGGTATTGTTGACCGAGTCCTGCGAGCCGCGGCGCAGCGCGCGCACGAGATCGCTCTCGTCACCGTCGGATCCAACCTCAGCACCGACGCTAAGCAAGGTGGAGAGCGCGGCGGCCTTGATCAGATCCCACCAGTGATAGTCGACCTCGTCTTCGAGACCGGAGAATCCTCGGGCGTCGGCGCCCTGCTGGCGCTCAAGCACGATCGACTTTCCGTCCGGCAACATGATGCGATTCCATACGAGCAACACGCGCTTCTGTCCGAACGAGACTTGGCTGTCGTACTGGCCTATGAGACGCGCGCCCTGCGGGATGAGTAGGAATTTTCCGGTCGGCGTATCGTAAACGTGTTCGGTGACTTGCGCGGTGACCTGGCCTGGAAGATCGGACTGGATGCCGGTGAGGAGTGCGGCCGGAATGACGGTACCGGCCTGCACGACATAAGGTGACGCCGGGTTCGCCAAGCGATCCTGGCTGACGGTGCGGCGATCGACCGGACCGTTGACGAAGGCGAGCTTGCGATCCTGCATGTTCTGCATCGCGTTGGGATCAAGCGGCGGGGCTTCCGCGGGTACGGCGAGCGTCGTGCCAAGCGCCGCACTTGCCGAAACTGGTGTCGGCAGTGACGTACGGATCGCGGTTGCGGCGAAGAGCTTGCTCAGACGCGCTGCCTCGATCTCCTGCAGGCGGCGCTGTTCCTCGGGCGAGATGCCGGGCTGCGGCAACGGTCCGCCCGGCGGGATGGGTTGTCCCTGATTCTGCGCGCTGAGGATCGGCCGGCCGAGGTCACCTGGCAACGGCGGTCCAAGTTTCGGAATGCCAGTGTAATCACGGGGCAGCCCGGTCAGGCCGTCCGCGGTCGACCGGTTCTCGGTCGAATAGAGTTCCCTGCTCTCCTGATCGGCTTTGCGAGTCTGCAGCGCATAGATCAGTGCCGTGGCGATCGCGATGCCCGATACGGCGCCAAGACCGATCAGCACCTTGCGCGACAATCGCGTAACGCGTGGCCGTTCGGTGCGCAGACGCAGGTCGGGCGTGACGTCCGGCGCATTCTGCGTTCCGTCGGTCATGACCGGCGCCTTCCATCGGTGCGGATGATACGGACGCGACGCTCGCTGTTGCTGTCGCCGAGGCGCAATTCGGCGGCGCCGAACAGGCGATCGACGATGTAGTAGTTCTGGCGGGCGCGATAGTTGACGAGTTCGCTGTCGCCGCCAGCCCCTATAATAAAGAGAGGCGGCATCTCGCCCTGCCGGATGCCAGACGGGAACTCGATATAGACCTTGATGCCATCGTCGAAGGCGCGCAGCGGCCGCCAGGCCGGCGTATCGCCCTCGATCTCGTAGCGGAAATTCAGCGACGAGATATCGACGCCGGTCGCGACCGGCTGGGCCGCGAGCGCCGCCGCATTCTGGCGGCGCAGCGCGATGAGCTGGTCCTGCGGGTACTGCCAGGACACCGAGGCCATATAGGTTTTCTCAGTCGAGTTCAGCTCGAGCAGATAGGTGCGGCGGTCGGTGTTGATGACGAGGTTTGTTTGCAGGTCCGGGCGTGTCGGCTTCACCAGGATATGGATCTGCTTGGTCTCGGCCGTGCCACTTTCGGTGTCACCGATGATCCAGCGCACAGTGTCACCAGCGGCGACGGGACCGGAGCCGACAAGCTGCTCGCCCGGCTGCAAGGCCACGTCCGTCACCTGTCCCGGTGCGGCGTAGACCTGATAGAGCGCGCCGGGCGAGAACGGATAGACCTGCACGGCATTGATGAAGCCGTTGCGCACCGGCTGGACGCGCGCTGCCTTGTTCGCCTGCGTGATGCGGTCCTTCGGATCCTTTGCCTCTGGCGGCGCTTTGGGGCCTGGGACCGGCTTCAACTGACCGGGCAGCGGCAGCGGCTTCGGAAGTTCGACCACCTGCACCGCGGACGGAGGCTCGGCGGCCTGAACAGCCGGCACGAAATCATCATAGGTTATGTCGGGCGGGAACAGTTTTTGCGCGCACCCCCCGAGCCCCGCGGTGCTGATCAGAAGAAGAGTCTTGAGCAGTTTTTGTTTATGGATCGGCGGCTTCATTGCGAGAGCTCCTTCGACCAGTTGATGGCGTTGACATAGATGCCGAGCGGGTTCTGCTTGAGACGGTCGGCGTCGCGCGGCTGCTGCAGGGCGATGGTGAGGATCGCGGTCCAGCGTTCGATACCGGCGAGTTGGCCGTTCTCATAAGCGCGCTCGAACCACGCGACGCGGAACGAATCTGGCGAGGCGCGGATGACGCTTGAGACCTCGACGGCGATCTGGCGCTTGCCGACCTTCGCGAAGGGATCGTTGACGCGCGCGTAGTCGTTGAGCGCCGAGGCGCCGCGGTCGGTCGTGAACTCATAGGCGCGCAGCCAGTTCTGCCGCACGATCACGGCATCGGCCGGGATGGCGCGGACCTGTTCGATGAAGCGCGCGAGATGCCAGGCGATCTGCGGATCAGTCGGCTTGTAGTCGGCAATCGCAGGACCGACAGCCTGCGCCTCGCCGATCCTGTCGATCTGTACCACCCACGGAACGATCGAGCCGCGCGCCGACTGCCAGACCAGGCCGAAGGCGAGACCCGCCGAAAGAAACAACGAACCGAAAGCCATCAGCCGCCAGTTCTTCGCCTGCACTCGCGCGGAGCCGATGCGGTCATCCCAGACCTGCGCGGCGCGCTGATAGGGCGTTTCGGGTTCGGGCGTCGCGCCGTAGCGCACGGAGGGGCGGCGGAAGACATTCATTAGCGTTCATCCTGTCGGAGGGAGATGGAAGCGCCGCCGCCGTGGCTGTCGCCGGAACGGACAGCGTGAGCGGCCGCAGTCGCGCCGTGACTCATTGTCTGATGGCGCTTCATGCGTTGCGCCCAGGCAGGCGGAGATGAGCGAGTCTGAGCAGCATCGCTCGTCGCTTCGCCGCCGATTGTGCCCATCGTCGATGAGCCGCCAGTGGCTGCCGCGGTGCTGCGCGCGCCACCGCGATAGCTTTCGGCCATCGCGCCGGAAGCCCTGCTCGCCGCACCGCTGACCGGGCGCGTCGCGGCTGCCACACCTGCGCGCGCAACACCGGACAGACCGGACGCAACACCGGAAGCGCCGCTCTGCCCGGCCGAGGCGAGGCTGTAGGATGTCGACGCGCCGCCGGCGAGCGCGGCACCGCCGCGCGCGGCCGCGGCGGTCGCCCCCATCGCCGCCCCTGCTCCCCTCACGGCCATGCCGGCCGCCGCACCGCCGGCCATGACCGCTCCGCCCGCGGCAATGGCGGTGCCGACCGCGGAGCCCGCACCGAGTTGCGGACCGCCGGAGATCAGGCCATTGGCGATGCCGGGTCCGAAGATACCGAGGCCGAGCAGCGAGAGTGCCGCAAGCACGATCGCCATCGCGTCTTCGACGGTCGGCTGATTGCCGCCGAAGCCGGCGGTGAACTCGGAGAACAGCGTCGAGCCGATGCCAACGACGACAGCGAGCACCAGCACCTTGACGCCAGATGAGACCACGTTGCCAAGCACGCGCTCGGCAAGGAAGGCGGTCTGACCGAACAGGCCGAAAGGAATAAGGACGAAGCCGGCGAGCGTGGTCAGCTTGAACTCGATCAACGTCACGAAGAGCTGGATCGCGAGGATAAAGAACGCGAGTAGCACCATCACCCAGGCAAACAACAGCACGACGATCTGGATGAAGTTCTCGAAGAAGGCGATGTAGCCCATCAGCCCGGAAATCGATTCCAGGATCGGGCGTCCGGCATCGAGGCCGACCTGAGCGACGCGGCCCGGACGCAGAAGGTCGGCGGCGGAGAACCCGGTGCCCGACGCCTTCAGGCCGAGGCCGGCGAAACTCTCGAAGACGATCTTCGCGAGCGCGTTCCAGTTGCCGATGATGTAGGCGAAGACGCCGACGAACAGCGTCTTCTTTACCAGGCGCGCGATGATGTCTTCGTCGGCGCCCCAACTCCAGAACAGTGCAGCGAGCGTTATGTCGATCACGATCAAGGTCGTAGCCAGGAACGCGACCTCGCCGCTCAGCAGGCCGAACCCGGAATCGATGTAGCGGGTGAAGACTTCGAGGAAATGATCGATGACGCCAGTGCCGCCCATCAGCGCGCCTCAGCCGGTTTGTTGTTGGGTGCAAAGAAGCGCCGGCGGTTCTCGGCCCAGACGCGGCGGCAAGTGTCGTCGGCCGCAAGTTGCTCGGCCGTGACGTCGCGGCAGCGCGCGAGATCGGCTGCCATCGGATCGCTTTTCGTTGTTAGAGGCACAACATCGTGGCTTGCGTCATCGGTGCGGCTGGCCTCACCGATGGCGATGACGATGGCCGCCACGACAACAGCGATCGCGGTGAAGCGCAGAAAGGAGCGGACGGCCGCATCACGCCCGTTTCCACCTTTGCCGTTGTCGCGCAGCCAGACTTTGATCACTGGAACATCCGCACTGTGGTGGGACGGTAGCCCGCGCCGGGGGTCAGGAAGCGCCGGAGTTGCTCACGGCCCTGCTCCTGCGCAGCGGCGCGTTGCGCGGCTTCGAGGTTCTGTGCGCGGCCTTGCGCCGCGACGGCCGCGGTGAGATCGGCAACTTGCTGTGTCTGCAAGGCGATGAGCTGGTTACCGGCCTGGGTCGCCTGCAACGCGCCGGTCGCGGACTGGCTCGCGGTCACGAGCGACGACATCTCGGTGCGGTTGGTCTCGAGATTGGCGACGACTCCGGCGTGAACCTTCATGGCGTCCTGAAGGCCTGCGACGGAATTGCGCCACCGCTCGCGCGCGCCATCGATCAGCGCCTGGTCGCTGGCGGTCGTTGAGGCTGCGCCGTAAGTCGTGGAAAAGGCGTGGTCGATCTGCCCGACATCATAGGTAATGCGTTGGGCCTGACCGAGAAGCTGCTGGGTGCGCTGGATCGATCCGACGATCTGGTTCAACGATGATTGCGGCAGGCTCGCAAGGTTGCGCGCCTGGTTGATCAGCATCTGCGCCTGGTTCTGCAGTGATGTAACCTGATGGCTGATCTGCTCCAGCGCGCGTGCCGCCTGCAACACGTTCTGCGCATAGTTGTTGGGATCGAACACGATCTGTGCCGATGCCGGCGCGATCGACAAGATGACGGCGACAGTTGCCGCAAGAATTGCCGCACGGCGGCCGGACTGCTTGATGCTCATGATGACTCCAGGTTGGTCAGGTTGGGAATGAGATCGGCGGCCCAGAGAAGGTCATGTGCGGCGAGCCAGCCGTGAACGAAGCCCTCGTGGCCAAACTCAGCGATCACGCGCTCGATGTCCGCGTGATCGGTCTTGGACGAGGCGGCGCAGAAAGCGAGCGCAACCGGACCCAATCCGAGTTCGAACAGGCGGTTGCCACGGCGGGATTGGCAGTAGTAATCGCGCTTGGGTGTCGCGCGCGCGATGATCTCGATCTGCCGATCGTTCAGGCCGAACCGCCGGTAGATCGCGGTGATCTGTGGTTCGATCGCGCGCTCGTTGGGAAGGAAGATGCGCGTCGGGCAACTCTCGACGATGGCGGGCGCGATCGGGCTGCCGTCGATGTCGGATAGCGACTGCGTGGCGAAGACGACGGACGCGTTCTTCTTGCGCAACGTCTTCAGCCATTCGCGCAATTGCGCGGCGAAACCCCCGTCGTCGAGCGCGAGCCAACCTTCGTCGATGATCAGGAGCGTCGGGCGACCATCGAGCCGGCCCTCGATGCGGTGGAAGAGATAGGCGAGCACCGCGCCGGCGGCGCCGGTGCCGATCAGACCTTCGGTCTCGAATGCCTGTACGGACGCCTCGCCGAGTCTCTCCTGCTCGGCGTCGAGTAACCGCCCGTAGGCGCCGCCGATGCAGAACGGCCGCAGCGCCTGTTTGAGCTTGGCGGACTGTAGCAGGACGGCAAGGCCGGTCAGCGTCCGCTCGCCGAGTGGAGCGCTGGCGAGCGAAGCGAGCGCGGCCCAAAGATGCTCCTTCAACTCGGGCGTCAGCGCGACCTGCTCGCGCGCGAGCATGTCGACGACCCAGTCGGCGGCCCAGGCGCGTTCCGGCATGTGGTGGATGCCGGCGAGCGGCTGGAGCGAGACGGATGTCTCCGCGCCGTCGGACAGCCCGCCGCCGAGATCGTGCCAGTCGCCCTGCATGGCAAGTGCGGCGGCGCGGATCGATCCACCGAAGTCGAAGGCAAACACCTGCGAGCCCGGATAACGCCGGAACTGCAACGCCATCAACGCCAACAGGACCGACTTGCCGGCGCCGGTCGGACCGACCACCAACGTGTGTCCGACGTCGCCGACATGCAGCGAGAAGCGGAACGGCGTCGAGCCTTCGATCCGGCCGAAGAACAATGGCGGCGCCGCGAAGTGTTCGTCCCGCACCTCGCCGGCCCAGATCGCGGAGACCGGGATCATGTGGGCGAGGTTCAGCGTCGAGACCGGCGGCTGTCGGACATTGGCGTAGACGTGGCCTGGCAAAGAGCCGAGCCACGCCTCTATCGCGTTGACGCCCTCGGCGATGCAGGTGAAGTCGCGACCCTGGATGATCTTCTCGACCAGCCGCAGCTTCTCGGCCGCAATGCTGGGGTCTTCATCCCATACCGTCACCGTCGCTGTGACGTAGGCCTGGCCGACGTCATCGGCCCCCAGTTCCTGCAACGCCATGTCGGCATCGGCCGCCTTGTTCGCGGCATCACTGTCGACCAGGACCGACGCCTCGTTGGTTATCACTTCCTTGAGGATCGCGGCGATGCCCTTTCGCTTCGCGAACCATTGCCGCCGAATCTTCGTGAGCAGCTTTACGGCCTGCGTCTTGTCGAGCAGGAGCGCGCGCGTCGACCAGCGGTACGGGAAGGCAAGCCGGTTCAATTCGTCGAGGATTCCGGGATGGGTCGCGGTCGGGAATCCGATGACCGTGAGCGTGCGCAGATGGGAGTTTCCCAGGCGCGGCTCCAGTCCACCGACCAGCGGCTGATCAATCAGCAGCGCGTCGAGGTGCATCGGCGTTTCGGGGACGCGAACGCGCTGGCGCTTGGTCGAGACGGTCGAATGAAGATAGGTCAGCGTCTCTGGATCATCGAGCCAATCGACCTCCGGTACGAAGCCTTCGAAGAGTTGCAGCACGCGATCGGTGCGGTCGACGAAGCCGCGGAGCAACTCTCGGGCATCAACGCCGGTCTGATCCCGCCCCTCGTAGAGCCAGCTCTCGGCGCGCGACGCATCCTCGGCGGGCGGCATCCAGAGGAATGTGAGGTAGTACCGGCTCTCGAAGTGAACGCCAGCGGCTTCGAACTGCTCACGGCGTTCGAGATCGACCAGGGCGGACGCGGCCTCAGGAAAGATGCTGTCTGGATACGCGGTCGCCGGACTGCGCTGCGCCTCGACGAAAATGGCCCAACCGGAGCCCAAGCGGCGGAGCGCGCTGTTGAGGCGCGCCGTGGTGCCGATGAGTTCAGCCGGCGTCGCGCTGTCGAGATCCGGGCCGCGGAAGCGCGCCGTGCGCTGGAACGAACCGTCCTTGTTGAGGACGACGCCCGGTGCGACCAGGGCGGCCCAGGGCAAATAGTCGGCAAGGCTTGCGGTGCGATTGCGATACTCGGCGAGGTTCATCATGGACCGAACCTCACGACCGGAAATACGCGGGATAACGCAGATGCCGGCGCACCACGTCGACGAACTGCGTATCGCGCTTCGTTGCCCATACGGCTGCGAAGTGACCGACGGCCCAGAGCACGAGGCCAATGAGCCACAGCCGCAGGCCGAGGCTGACAGCGGCCGCGAGCGTTCCGTTGGCGATCGCGACCGCGCGCGGCGCGCCGCCGAGCAGGATCGGATCGGTCAGCGCGCGATGGACCGGCGCATGGAAGCCGGCAATGGGCTCGCTCGTCTGCATCAGAGCAACGCTCCGCCGCCGAACGAGAAGAACGACAGGAAGAAGCTCGATGCGGCGAACGCGATCGACAGGCCGAACACAATCTGGATCAGACGCCGGAAGCCACCGCTCGTGTCGCCAAAGGCCAGCGTCAGCCCGGTGACGATGATGATGATCACGGCGATGATCTTGGCGACCGGTCCTTCGACGGAGTCGAGAATCTTCTGAAGCGGCGCTTCCCAAGGCATCGAGGAGCCCGCGGCATTTGCCGTGGACGCCGACATCGCAGCAATTGCGATCGTGGCGGTGAGCAGAGCGACCTGCGAGCGCAGGCCGCGCGACAGTGCGGTCATGGGTGGTCTCCGTGGGATGTTGATGTTCCGCCCGCTTCAGACGGGAGGATGAGGTAGTCGCCGCTTGCGGGATCGAGGCCGGCGACGAAAGCGAGTTCGGCGAGGCGGCGCTGCGCACCACGCCCGGCGAGGACCGCGACGATGTTGATCGTCTCCGCGATCAGAGCGCGCGGCACCGTGATGACGGCTTCCTGGATGAGTTGCTCGAGGCGCCGGAGGGCACCGAGCGCGGTGCCGGCATGGATGGTGCCGATGCCGCCGGGATGGCCGGTGCCCCATGCCTTCAAGAGGTCGAGCGCCTCGGCGCCGCGCACCTCGCCGATCGGTATGCGATCGGGACGCAACCGCAGCGAGGAGCGCACGAGATCCGACAGTGTGGCCACGCCGTCCTTGGTGCGCAGTGCGACAAGATTCTGCGCCGCGCATTGCAGTTCGCGGGTATCCTCGATCAGCACCACGCGATCGGATGACTTGGCGACTTCTGCGAGCAGCGCGTTGGTGAGCGTGGTCTTGCCCGTCGAGGTGCCGCCGGCGACCAGGATATTGCGGCGCTCCGTGACGGCCTTGCGCAGGACTCCTGCCTGGGCGACTGTCATGATCCCGGCGGCCGCATAGTCATCGAGCGTGAAGACCGCAACGGCCGGCTTGCGGATCGAGAACGCCGCCGCGGACACGACCGGCGGCAGCAGTCCCTCGAACCTCTCTCCCGTTCCGGGCAACTCGGCGGAGACGCGCGGGGCGCCGGCATGGACTTCGGCGCCGACGTGATGCGCGACGAGGCGAATGATGCGCTCACCATCGGCGGAAAGAAGCGTCGCGCCGGTATCGAACAATCCTTCGGAGAGACGATCGATCCAGAGGCGGCCGTCCGGGTTGAGCATCACCTCGACGACGGCGGGGTCTTCCAGAAAGGTGGCGATGTCCGGCCCGAGCGCCGTGCGCAGCATGCGGGCACCGCGCGTGACCGCTTCTGCCTTGGGAGTTGCGTTTCCCATCTTGCCCCCGGCGCTGCGTCGGCCTGTCGAGTCGGGCCGGACATCGGGGACGAATAGAAGAGGCAGGAAACGTAGCAGCGCAACAAGAGTCAGGTGGTCATCGTAGCGGAGCGAAAAAATACAGGAGAGATGCGGTGCCGCTTATGACATGGATGCACTGCTAACGAGGTGCGGAACGGCGGGATGGGCCCGGAGCAGAGCCAAGAACTGCTTCAGGGTCGGATTGTCATTATTGCGCCGCCAATAAGCGACGAATCCAAGCCGAGTTGGTCCGTTGCCGTCGCGCAATTCTCGAAACACAACCCCTGGCAACGGGGCAAACGAGGATTCACAGGCCAGTGTAATGCCGCGCTCGCCGCGAACGGCACCGATCGTCACGCTATGGTGGGCGTTGATGTGCTTGATTAGGGGACGATCGCCAGGAGCCGCTAGCTTGTTGAGTAAGACATCATTGATCTCCGGCCCTGGATCACGGTGGCTTATGACGAAGCGCTCGTTCCTCAGGTCAGTCCAATACACAACATCACGTTCGGCAAGCCGATGTGTTTCGGGGAGCACGACCATGATCCGCTCGGACCACAGACTCATATGCGCGTAGTCTCGATAGCCGGGCTCGCCCAAAACCACAGCGATATCAATCGCGCCGCGATCAAGAAGCGGAATTAGTGCCGCACGAGTTTCCTCAATAATATTGAGCTCAGCTTCGGCATGCTGATTGGCGAATGCGACCAAGGTGTCGCGCAAAGCTCCTGCCGATAGAGAAGTATAAAAGCCGACATCGATTCGGCCTAAATCTCCGCGCTTCGCAGCCTGCGCGGATTGTTTCATAAACTCCAACTCGGCGAGGATGCGATCGGCCGACTGCACAAACTTCTCACCTGGGGGCGTCAATCGCGCTCCGCCGGCACGGCGCTCAAAGAGTAGAACGTCGAATTGATCCTCAAGTTCACGAATTCGTTTACTCAGCGTTGGTTGCGTGATGTTTAGATCAATGGCTGCACGACGGAAACTGCGGTGCCTAGCCGCGATAGAGAAATAGAAGAAGTGGGCTACCTTCATACTCGCGATACAGCCGTCGATCCTCACAACTGAACCCGATACAGCAGACAATCCAGATTTCATTGTCTTGAACTGACCACATTGATGTTGCATAATAGTTTCAGTTTCACGCGCCTGACCGACTGACCAGCTTCACTCCATCTTTTCGTTGTGCGAATTCATTATGTATTTTGTACGAACTCTTCGTGCAGTGCAGGTCTTGCTGCCGCGATGTGAACCACTGCTGCAATCGAACCAGATAGAGATAGACGACCGGTGTCGTGTACAATGTTAGCAGCTGGCTGACCAACAACCCGCCGACCATTGCGTAACCGAGCGGCTGCCGCAGCTCCGAGCCGGTACCGGTCCCGACTGCCAACGGCACACCGGCGAGAAGCGCTGCGGCAGTCGTCATCAGAATTGGGCGAAATCGCAAGAGGCAGGCTTCGCGAATAGCGACGACTGGCGGCAAATGTCGGTCGCGTTCGGCCACGATGGCAAAGTCAACAAGCATGATGCCGTTCTTCTTGACGATACCAATCAACAGAATGAGGGCGACGATTCCGATCACCGACAGATCCATATGGCCGAATTGCAGTGCGAGCAGTGCGCCG
The DNA here is from genome assembly GCF_002119765.1 of Pseudorhodoplanes sinuspersici. NCBI lineage: Bacteria > Pseudomonadati > Pseudomonadota > Alphaproteobacteria > Hyphomicrobiales > Pseudorhodoplanes > Pseudorhodoplanes sinuspersici. Next base: position 4,047,239 of record NZ_CP021112.1, on the reverse strand, counting down.
ATGCCTGCGGATGGCAGCGTGGAGAGGATCGTCAGCGGATGGACGAAGCTCTCATAGAGAACCCCGAGCACGATGTAGACCACCACGAGCGCGGCGATGATCAGTATTGGCATGCTCGACAGGGAGGCCTGAAAGGCCTGTGCGTTGCCCTGGAACGTGCCGGTGACCGCACCGGGCATGCCGATATCAAGTGCCGCCTGTCTGATGGCCTCGACAGCTTGGCCGAGAGCGCCCCCCGGCGCGAGGTTGAACGACAAAGTCACGGACGGAAACTGCCCCTGATGGGTCACGGACAGCGGCCCGACCCTGGTGGTATCGAAAGTCACCAGCGCGGAAAGTGGCACAGCGGCTCCGGTCAGCGGCGACTTCAGGTAGATGCGCTGAAGCGAGGAGAAATCCGTCTGCAACTCTGGGAGCAGTTCCAGAATGATCGGGTAGGTGTTGAGCTGCGTAAAGTACTGCGTGACCTGTCTTTGACCGAAGGCATCGTTGAGGGTGTCATTGATTAGTTGCGGCGAAATCCCGAAACGCGCCGCCTGATCGCGATTGATCTGCACCTGGATTTGCGGCGCATTGGCGAGAAGATCCGTTGCGACATCCGCAATCTGCGGCAGCGTGCGCATCTTTTCCAGCATGCGCTGCGACCACGTCGTCAATTCACCGACGTCGACGCTTTGCAGTGTATATTGAAAGCTTCCGCGCGAACTTCGACCGCCTACCGTGATGTCTTGGATCGGCTGCATGGACAGGTTTGCACCCTGGACCTTGGCCAATTGCGGCCGCAGCCGGTTGATGATCTGCGAGGCCGTCTGAGTGCGTTCCTCGCGCGGCTTCAGGACAATGGTGAAGCGGGCGGTGTTGGCGGTCTGCGCATTTCCGTTGCCGCCCGTGCTGGCGGTCGTTGCACTGACACCCGCAACGTCGGGATCGCGCAGGACGACCTCGGCCAACACTTTCATCAGGCGCTGCATTTCCTCGGACGAGGCCCCCTGCGCGGTTTCCGCCACGCCCCCGATCAGTCCGGTGTCCTGTATCGGAAAGAACCCCTTCGGAATCTGAACGGCCAGATACACGGTGAGCGCCATGGTTGCGAAGAACACGGCCAGAGTCGTTGCCTGGTGTCGAAGCACGATGTCGAGCGTGCGGCGATATCCTGAGAGGATTCCGTCAAACGCGCTTTCGATCGCACGATAGAGGCGCCCATGCTGGTCGGTATTCGGCCGCATGAAGCGCGAGCAGAGCATCGGCACGAGCGTAAGCGAGACGATGGCCGACACCAGAATCGAGGCCGTGACCGTGAGGGCGAACTCGCGGAACATCCGCCCCACAATGCCGCCCATGAGCAAAAGCGGGATGAAGACCGCAACCAGCGACACGCTGATCGACACAATGGTGAAGGCGATTTCGCGGGACCCGGCCAGCGCCGCATCGAGCGGCGATTGTCCCTCTTCCATGTGCCGATAGATGTTCTCGACAACCACAATCGCGTCATCAACGACAAAACCAATCGCGATGATGAGCGCCATCAGTGAAACGTTATTGAGACTGAATCCGAGAAGATACATCGCGGCGAACGACCCGATCAGCGCGAGCGCCACTGTGATGCTCGGGATCAGGGTCGCCCACAGATTGCGCAGGAACAGCAGAACCACCAGCACCACCAGCGCGACCGTGAGAACAAGCGTGAATTCGACCTCGTGAACGGACGCCCGAATGGTGATGGTACGATCGAGCACGGTCTCGACCGTAATCGCGGGCGGCAGGTTCGCAGTCAGCTTGGGCAGTTGAGCCTTGATCTGGTCGACCGTTGCGATGACGTTCGCACCGGGCTGCTTATTGACCGAAAGCAAGATGCCCGGAACGTTGTTGTAATGAGCTGCTGTATTCCTGTCCGATGGCGCCGAAACCGCGCGCCCCACGTCCCGTACCCGAACAGGAGCGCCGTCGCGATACGCAATAATCGCGTCTTCGAACTCATCTGCCTCGGTGATCTGATCGTTTGCGACAAATGCGAAGCTCGCCTTCGGTGTGGTCAGGCTGCCCTTTGGGGCGTTGGTGGTGATATTGACGATGGCGTCTCGCACCTCTTCAAGTGTCAATCCGCGCGCCGAGAGTTTTCCCGGGTCCAGTTGAACCCGAATGGAGGGCTTCTGCTCGCCGCCAATCGCAACCTGGGCGACACCCTGCACCTGTGAAATCTGCTGCGCGAGGAAACTGTCCGCATATTCGCTGACGGCCGTCAGCGGCAACGTCTCCGAACTCACCGAGAGGATCAGGATTGGCGCCTCTGCCGGATTGAGTTTGCGGTAGGTCGGCGGCGATGTCATCGAGTCTGGCAAGTTCCTGGAGGCGGCAGCGATCGCCGCCTGCACGTCCTGCGCGGCCGCGTCGATATTGCGGTCCAGATCAAACTGGATGGTGATCGACGTCGCGCCGAGCGCGCTGAAGGACGTCATCTGCGTGACGCCGGCGATCTGCCCGATCTGGCGCTCGAGCGGCGTTGCAACCGACGAAGCCATGGTTTCGGGGCTGGCGCCCGCCAGCGTAGCCGTGACCTGAATCGTCGGGAAATCAACCTGTGGGAGCGGTGCGACAGGTAGCAGGAAGAATGACGTCGTTCCGACAAATACCAACGCCACCATCAGCAGCGTGGTCGCAACCGGTCTCCTGATCGATGGCTCGGAGAGGTTCACGATCCACTCCGTGCATCGGCGGTTTGCTGCTTTGTGATGCTCACCGTGCCGCCGCGTTGCAGCCGGTATTGCCCGTCCGTTACCACCCGCTCCTCTCCCGACAGGCCCGACGCAACCACCGTCAGGTCGCCCGACGTCGGGCCGACCTGCAGCGAACGCGGCTCCGCCGTGTTCTTGTCGGTCACAATCCAGGTGAACAGCCCCCGCGGCCCGCGCTGCACTGCGCTAGAGGGGATCGTCAGCACATTGCGCTTGATCGTGACCAGCACGCGCGCATTGACATACTGACCTGGCCAGAGCTGGTCGTCGGCATTGGCGAACATAGCCTTCAGCCGAATCATGTCGGTAGCCTGATTGATGATGTTGTCGATGAGCAGGATCGTTCCGGTGCCGAGTACGCGACTGTTGTCCTGGTCGAAAGCCGTCACCTCGACCGGCCCATGCGCCATGGCTTCACGGATGTCCGGCAGCGCCCGCGCCGGCAGCGTGAATTGGACTGCCGCCGGTTGGGGCAGGACGAGAGTGGCGATCGGTCCGGAATCCGACACGCGTATCAGGTTGCCGGGGTCGACCAGACGAACCCCCATGCGGCCGTCGCTTGGCGCCGTGATCGTGGTATAGTCGAGCTGTGTTTGCGCAGTGGCGATCGCCGCCATATCGGCCTCGATGGAGGCTTTCAGCTGATCGACCTTGCTCTGCTGCTGATCGACATTCTGCTGGGTTCCGATATCCTTCTGCGCCAAGGCCTTGGAACGTGCCAGATCCTTCTCTGCGCCGGTCAGCAAAGCAACATTCTGGCGCTTTCTGGCGGCGGCCTGATCGAGCGCTGCCTGGAACAGCCGCGCATCGATCTTCGCCAAGACGTCTCCCTTCCGGACGTGCTGCCCTTCAGTGAACAGCACCTCCTGCAGCTTGCCATCGACCTCGGAACGGATAGCGACGGTAAACGACGCCTGCACCGTTCCCAGTCCCGTGAGGTAGATCGGCACATCCTGTCGCTTCACCGTGGCAACGCTCACAGGCGCCGGTGCGCGCGTCTGCGATCCGCCGCTGCGCTGCGGCGGCGGACTCGGCGCAAATTGCCAGTAGAGCAATCCGGTGACAGCAATCGCTCCGCCCGCAAGAACAAGAACTTTGCGATACAGGTTTCGGGCAGACATATCCGCGATCCCGTTTGATCCGCCGGTAGATGGAAACCCGCTCATTCGAACGGACCGGCGTGAGGCGCGATCAATCCTTCAACGGTTTGGGAATGGACCGGCCCTTGTCCTTTTCAGCAACGATGAATTCGAGAAAGCGGAGACTTTCCGTTGAACTCGGATTCCAGTGCGCATGAATGGTGCCGGCGGGAACGAACAGACTGTCGCCGGCACGTAGGGTGACTGCCGGCTTGCCTTCCTCCTGAAAGACGGCGGTGCCGGAAAGGATGTGGAAGGTGATCGCTGCCGGATGAAGGTGTCGTGGATTGATGCCACCCGGCTCGTATTCGACGTGATAGACGGCGACTTCCTGGTTCGCCGTATTGGGCACGGCCGTCTTCAGCAGCGGCGCATGCGGGATCACGCCTCGCTTTTCCTGGGCGGAAACTGGCTGGGCGTAGAGCATGCATAGAACTCCTGCTGTTAAAATGCCGATGCTGAAGAGTGAACCTTTGGTCACGTTTTGCCTCCGGACCCTGCGAGGGTGTCTGACGAACGGTCACTCTGACCGAGTCAGATCCATCTGGAATCAGCCCATTGAAAACAGAGCCTTAAGTCAATAGAGCGTCTTGCTCTGATGTTCATTGATGGAAGACATATTGGGCGAAAATGATTGTCCCGCAAACGCCTTTAACTTAATGTTCGCCCAACAAAAGGTTGGGGTCCAACATGACGCGGCGCTTGCCTTCGTTGAACGGATTGCGGGCGTTCGAAGCGGCCGGCCGGCATGGCAGTTTCACCGCTGCCGCGCGAGAACTGAACGTCACACAAACCGCGGTGAGCCGCTTGGTTCGCCTGCTGGAGGACCGTCTCGGCTTTGCACTGTTCCGACGCCACGCGAGTGCGCTCGAACTAACCGCTCAAGGGCAAGCGCTGCTGGCCGGTCTGACCGATGCTTTCGATTCAATCGCCCGCCTCACCGAAAGCGTCGAGGCGATGCGCGGCGGCCCCGTGCTCACGGTGGGAGTAGGACCAACCCTGGCGGTCAGCTGGCTGATCCCGCGGCTGGCCACTTTCTATCGCAGCCACCCCGCCATCGAGGTGCGCGTGGCGACCGGCGGCGCGACCCGTCCGGTGCGTGACGACTGGACCTGCACCATCCGGCGCGATACCGACGCGCTGCCGGGCTATACTGCTGAGCGCCTGTTCCCCAGCATCGTCGTACCGGTGTGTACGCCGGAGCTCGCATCGACGCTGCGTTCGCCCGACGACTTGCGCAACGCGACTCTGATTGTCGTGTCCAATATGCCCAACGAATGGCCGCATTGGTTCGAGGCGGCGCGCCTGCGCTCTCCGCCCCATCCCGCCGGGGAGGCGTCATTCGAGAGCAACGCCATGGCGATGCAGGCGGCGCTCGATGGCGTCGGAGTCGCCATAGCTCAATTCCCTTACGTCAGCGACGCCCTGGCAACGGGCCGCTTAGTCGCGCCATTTCCGATCATCGCACACACACGAGACAGCTGGTTTCTAGAATATCGGCCTGTTCGTCGGGAGGATCCAGCACTTCTAGCCTTTCGAGAATGGCTGCATCAGGAAGCTGATCGCGAACGTCAAGTTGAAACCGAATTGGTGAACCGAGGGTCAATGGGAGCAATAAGAGCGCGTACTAAGGTGCGTAAGCGCTAGCAGCAAAATCGATGTAGCGAATTCTCAAATATGTCTGAACTAATTCGGCTGTCGGGTTAACCTCGACGTGTGAGGTTGCATGCCTCTTCTGAAATATCATCGCAGATTTCTTGTCTAAGTCTTGGCCCCTTGGCGAGGCGGCGTCCTAGGGCATCGAGGAAACTGTCATACCGCTCCCCGGCCTTGGCCCGCGTTGCCGCCTGGGCGGCGTCGGGTAGTTGCGGCGTCGAGGCAAGCCAGAAGCGGATGAACACCGCCAGCATCTCGACCGAAATGCCGATGTCGCGCTCAAGTCGTTGCAGCCGCCGGTCGATACCGTCGAGCCGCTTGGCGGTGGCAGCCTCGCGGCGCTCGTCGGCATCGGGAGACAGGAAGGACGCGACGGCAGCCTCGGCAATGAGCGAGCGAGACTGGTCGCGCCGCGCGGCGTAGTCGGCCAGCGAGCGCATCAGGTCCGGGTCGAGATAGACGGAGAGACGGGATTTCTTTTCCATGTCAGAGCTCGATGCCGTCGCGAGGATCCATTGCCGCTTGCCGCGCGACCTGCCGCACGGTGCGGCCGACCAAACGGAGACGCATAGCATCGCTGTCGTCGTCTTCGCGATCCGGCTCAAATTCGTTCACCGGGGACTTGACCGGCTCCGGCGCGATATCCTTGTGCCGTTCGAGCCCCGGCTCGCGCCGGAGTCCTGCGTTGGCCGGATCGCTGTCGGTCGTGCCGGCCGACTTGCGGTTGACGAATGAAGTGGACTCCTTCTCAGCCGCTCCGTCTGTCTTTGCGGGTGCGACCGATCGAAGCGGAGCGCGTGCCGACCAGTCGTCGAGCTTCGGCGGCAGCTTTGAGCCACCCGGCTTCGGCGGCGGCTGGATGCGCTCGGCCAGGCGCGGATCCTCAAAGTATCGAGCCTTCTTCGCGCGGATCGGCGGAACGCCGGCGACCATGACGATCTCATTGTCGGGTGGGAGCTGCATCACTTCGCCCGGGGTCATGAGCGGACGGGCTGTCTCCTGCCGCGACACCATCAGATGACCGAGCCACGGGCTGAGCCGGTGGCCGGCATAGTTCTTCATCGCCCTCATCTCGGTCGCGATGCCGAGCGCGTCCGACACGCGTTTGGCGGTGCGCTCGTCATTGGTCGCGAAGCTGACGCGGACGTGACAGTTGTCGAGGATCGAGTTATTGGCGCCGTAAGCCTTCTCGATCTGGTTCAGCGACTGCGCGATCAGGAACGACTTGAGTTTGTAGCCAGCCATGAAGGCGAGCGCGGACTCGAAGAAATCGAGCCGGCCGAGCGCCGGGAATTCATCCAGCATGAGCAGCACGCGATGCCGCCGGTCGGTTGCCTTCAGGTCCTCTGTCAGCCGGCGGCCGATCTGGTTGAGGATCAGGCGAATGAGCGGCTTGGTGCGGCTGATGTCGGACGGCGGCACCACGAGGTAGAGCGTGGACGGCTTCACGTCTCCGGCGATGTCGGCGATGCGCCAGTCGCAGCGCCGTGTGACCTGGGCTACGACGGGATCGCGGTAGAGACCGAGGAACGACATGGCGGTGGAAAGGACGCCGGATCGTTCATTGTCGGATTTGTTCAGCAACTCCCGCGCGGCCGAGGCGACGACGGGGTGCGGCCCGTCTCTGCCGAGATGCGGCGTCGTCATCATCGCGACCAGCGTGGTCTCGATCGGACGCCGAGGATCGGAGAGGAATGAAGCAACGCCGGCGAGCGTCTTGTCGTCCTCGGCATAGAGGACGTGAAGGATCGCACCGACCAGGAGCGAGTGGCTGGTCTTTTCCCAGTGGTTTCTCCGTTCCAACGAGCCTTCCGGGTCGACCAGGACGTCGGCGACGTTCTGCACGTCGCGGACTTCCCACTCGCCTGGCCGGACCTCAAGCAGCGGGTTGTAAGCTGCGCTCTCGGCGTTGGTCGGATCGAAGAGAAGCACGCGGCCGAAGCGCGAACGCAGTCCGGCGGTGAGCTGCCAGTTCTCGCCCTTGATATCGTGGACGACGGCCGAGCCCGGCCAGGTCAGGAGCGACGGCACGACCAAGCCCACGCCCTTGCCCGATCGTGTCGGCGCGAAGCACAACACATGCTCGGGTCCGTCATGACGCAGGTATTCGCTCTCGAACCGGCCGAGCACCACACCGTCCGGGCCGAGCAGTCCTGCGGTCCTCACCTCGTCGGCATTCGCCCATCGCGCCGAGCCGTAGGTCTCGGCGATCTTTGCCTCGCGCGCCCGCCAGACCGACATGCCGATGGCGACGGCGATCGCCGTGAAGCCGCCGGACGCTGCTATGGCGGCGCCTTCAAGGAAGATGCCGGGCGCGTAAGCATCGAAGAAGTACCACCACCAGAAGAAGGCCGGCGGCGGATAGACCGGTAGCCCGGCGAGGTCGAACCACGATGAACCGAGCTGCGGCTGGAAGCCGAGCCGCCACGCCGTCCACTGCGTCGCGCCCCAGATCGTCGAAAGCGCGATCGAGAAGACGGTGAGGATCTGGCCCCAGAGGATTTTCGTCGCGGTCATGGTCCTGTCCGATGCCATCGGCGGCGACCGCGAACAAAGCGTAGCCCGTGAGGGGCTTCAACAACGATCAATCCCGTATCGCAAACAGGCGTAGGAATGCGAAAAAATACTGAAGGTGTGATTCGCCGGTGATGCCGACAGTGGAGTTAGCCGAATGTCCGTCCCCGAAGCCAATTGTCCCAGTCCGCTTGAACAACAGAAATCGGAGCATCGCGCGCTTGCCGTCCTGCGGATGCTCGGGCGTGAGCCGTCCTATGCGAGCAACGAAGAGATCGTAGGCTGCTACTTTACCCGGCTGGGCCTCGCGTGCCCGCGCGCGCAGGTCAGAGAATGCCTCGCGATGCTCGAACGGCCCGGCCTGATCGAGGTCTCAACGGTTGAGATGCTGTCTGTCATCCGCCTGACGGCGAAAGGCGATGAGGTCGGCAAAGGCCTTGTCGTGGTCGAGGGAGTCCTGCGGCCAGGCGTCGATTGCCCGTACTGACCGCGCCGCCGCAGGATCAAAGTCCCAATCCGCGTTGTCGCCCGAAACTCCAGTCTATTCCGCCATCGGCGCGGGCGATGCCTGAGACATGCCTACCGAGATTGCGTTCCAGCGACGGCGACCAAGGCACGAGCTGGAAGCCGAGACCGTCGTCGATCATGGCGAAGCGGCCGGACGCGAGCATCAATCGCTGACGATAGAGGCCGGCGACATACTCACCACTCGCCGTCTTCCGGAACGGCATTCCCATCTCAGTCGCGAGCTTCTCGCCCATGGAATCGAGTTCACGCTGCCGCAACGTGTTGATGAGGTTGCGACTGTAGATGACCTGCTGCCCCTGCCGGCGAGCGAGACCTTGCTCGATCAGATGCTCGGCCCGGCTTTCCATCGCGGCGCGCACCTCGGCGCCGAACCCGCCGTTTCCGAGGGGTGTTGCATCGCGCGCGATGAGCTGCCGATCGATCCAGGTCGCGCCTGACGCCTTCACCTGCGCATCGAGATCGAGGTCGGACCGCACCGCAAGGGCAGCGCGCTCGCGGCCGTGGGAATCCTCGAACCGGCGCAGTTCGACGATTGATCCTGTCGGGCCATCGCCCGTGGCATCGAGGGTGGCAAGCTTGATGTGATGGGTCCGCCCATCGGTACCATCGACGACGGCGTAGGCAGAGGCCTTCAACTCGTCATCGAGGCCGCGGTCAATCAGACGCCCGACGATGGGATCGGCGAGGCTCTCGCCAGCCAGCACATAGCTCGACGCGCCGCGTTCGAGGCCGCGCTCGGTGAGCGCCCTGTTCATGCGCTTGATGATGTCTCCGCGCTCGGCCAGTTCGCGCAAGGTGGACTCAGCCTCGTCGGCAATCATCCACTGTCCCGGTGCAATCTGGTTTGCAAGCCCGAGCGACTCCAGTTTGCACAGACGGCCGACCTTCTGCGGGAGGTACTCGTCGGGTTGTTTGCCCGCAATCGGCGCAACGTCGATGATGCCATGCCGGTTTGCATCCCGGACAAGCTGGCGATCGAGCCGTGTCCAGCGCTCGGACTCCACCTGGCTCTCGAGGCTGCGCCGGATGTCGAGGTCGGAGCGCGGCCCTAGTTCCTGCGTGACGAGATCCTGCGCCCTCGCCCGCATTCCCTCGCTGATGTATTCCCGCGCAATGACGAGGTCTTTGCCGTCGCTGGCGCGGCCACGGATGATGATGTGGACATGGGGGTTGTCGGTGTTCCAGTGATCGACGCCGACCCAGTCGAGTTTCGTGCCGAGGTCCTTCTCCGCCTGTCGCATCAGGTCGCGCGCGAACGCTTTCAGGTCCGACATGTTCGCCGCGTCCTCCGGCGACACGATGATTCTGAAGTGGTGCCGGTCTTCTTCGCATCGCTCGCTGAACGCCTTCATGTCGGCGTCGTCGGTCTCAGCACCGAACATACGTGCCCGCTCGCCGTCTCGCGTCACGCCCTCGCGGCGCAGGTAATTGAGATGTGCCCGAAGCGTCGCGCGGGGGCGGGTGTTGCGGACGATGCGGGTCTTAACCGTGGCAAGGCGCGAACGGGACGTCACCAGTCGGTTCGCCCGCACGCTGGCGGCGCGGCCACGGCCGAAGCGGGAACGTCGCGGCGCGGTGATCCGTCTCGACCTGGTAACATGGCCCCCGGCACGTTCGGCGGCAGCGAGCGCCTGGGCGATGAAAGGCTTGGCTTGCATGTTCGGACGCGAGCGGATTTTGCCGGGGCGGATGCGGAAGTCATCCTCGTTGCTCATCGCGAATGCTCCGCGATGTGCGATATACGTTGAAGAGATTGCGGAATCTTCGCGTGCGCGATGTCGCGCCATGCTCGCGCACGTCGCAGTGTGCGGGGTGAAACGTGTGCAGAAACAATGCCCCGACCGTCCCCCAACCGGGCCGCACCTCGCGGCCTTTTATCTTGCCCTCCAACGGTCGTGTTGCCGCTCTCCTCCCCGCTTACACACATTCGTGCGCCGGTCTTCGCTGTCTGACGATGGCCTGCGATACGCTTCATCATGGACGCCCGGTCCCGATGCGACGCACGAACAAGTCGCGATCTTGCGGATTGCTCTTGAATGGAGACGTGGCAGATGAACCGGACGATGGCGGTTCAGGTGCCGATGGCGCCGCCGTTGGGATGTGCTCCGATCCCTCCGTCGGAGGCTTGGATTTCGTCGGGAAGAGTGCGCTCGACCAGCTACGCGCCTGGTCGGCGAATGTCGTCGTGATGTCGACGATGGGCGTCCCGGTGTCGGACGGCGCGTCATCAGCCGTATCGAAGATCTCAGTGCTCGTGCCGCGCGGCATGTCGAAGTTCGGTGCATCGCCCTTCGCCGCCGTCGCCGCGACGTCGGTCGCGAACTTGACGTCCGGCCGATCCCACGAGCCACGATAGGCTGCAACGGCGCAGAGATTCGGATCGGTCTTGAAGCGCGGATGAGCTTTGCAACGAGTGGCGAGCTTGGTGAGTTGGGATGCCGCCATCGCGACGTTGCGGCACGGCAAAAGGACCGACGCGGAGACTCGCGATGGAGATACGGACACGCCGGCGAGACCGACGCGCACGATACTGTCGACAGACAATTCCCGCGTTTCACGGATCGCGTCACGCATGTTTCGATACACACGCGGGTTTGCCTCGCCCGGCATTGAGATCGCCCAGGGCTCGCCGCCCGAATGGTGCCAGACCAGCGCATGCATTAACTTCGGATCGACAGTGAGCGCGCACGCGGTCACGAGCGTAAGAAGGTCCATAACGTATGCTCCATGAACAAAGCTCCTCCGCCCGCTAAGCAACCGGCCGATGCCAGCGTGCTCGCGGCCGTCAAGGGCAAGGCGCGAGCGCCGGCCTGCGGCCGCCCTTGACCGCCGCTGTGCGCGACGGCCGCGTGAGCCTTGAGCGGGACGGAGGAATGAGTCGCGCTTTTCGCGAACAGAGGAATGACGGCAGTTTCACGCGTGGTGCGCGGATGTCCGACATCCCGGTCACGCATCGGCGACACGGATCAGCTCCGCGTCTCGCGTTTGCTCGGACGCGTCCAGAGCAGATGGAAGGCGGAGCGATCGCTGCCGGACTGGAACAGGTTGGCGCGAACCGGCTGCGGGAAACCAGGATCGTCGATCTGCACGGCGACGTACTCACCGGCCTTCTCGCCGGTGCGCGTCCAGCCCGCGCCGACTTCGGGTCCCTCCTCGTCGCCGGCGTGAATGCGGTAATTCGGGGCGTTCTCGGTGTCTGAATGATCGGCCGGCACGATGGTCAGTTCGATGTCTAGCGAGAGCGTGCGCAGACGTCCGGAGAAGCCGTTTCGGGTGCGGATGAAGTTGCCGATTTGCGCCATGTCATGGTCCCTTCTGTTGGTGAGGTTGAGTCTTTCGGCACGGCGTCAACGTCTGGCGGCGCGCCATTGGAAACGGCCGTCACCGGCCTCGTCGGTCCAGACGGGCAGTACGCGGCCGATGACCGAACCGCGCGGGAACGGACCGAAGTAGCGGCCGTCCACGCTGTCCGGGACATCGAAGTTCATGAGAAACAGTTCGTCATCGCCGATGCGGCGGCAGCCTTGCCAGACCGGCATCTTGCGGCCGGCATTATCGCGTTCGCGGGCGTGGCCGATGGTCGAGCCATAGGCGACGATGTCGAGGCCGTGGCGGCAGACAGTCTGGCCTGGAAGCGCCAGGACGCGCTTCATCATGGGCACACCCATCGGCAGATAACCGCGATCGGCCATGAACTCGGCGATGAGTGGCGGCGCCGCCACCGCAACAAGATCGGTGACGTCGAGATCGTCGGCCGGCTGCACGGTGTAGAGGCCGATCGGCGCGCTGGCGCTGGCGTTCCAGATCAGGTCTATCGGCGGATCGACGAATGCCGACGCGCCGACCGTGACCGTAGACAGCGCTGTTGCGAGCAGCGTGGCGATGCGGGTCATGAGCCGACCTCGCGCCGTTTGAGCCAGGCTTGATGACGTGTGCGCGTGTAATTGCGCGGCGTCTCGTTGACGGACAGTCGGTTGTGGACGTGCTGCCAGTAGTCCGGCGCAACATCGGCCGGATCGATGCCGAGCGCCTCGACGGCGTCAACGGCATGCAGCACACGCTCGACCTTGGGCCAACCGTCCATGCGCAGGAGGATGTCGCCGCCGGGGCGCACAAACGGCAATGTCTGGTAACGCGCGCCGGGAGCGATCGCGCGCACAATGTCGGCACGCGAGAGGATGGTGCCGTAATCGTTGGCTGCCCACCGCACGAAGCAGAAGATGCTTCCAGCAGTGAAACTGAGGACGCGGCGATGGCGGTCCAGGATCTGCTGTCCTGCCGGATGCCCGAAGCGGACGCGGTTCTCAATGCGCTGTTTAAGCCAGGTCAACTCGACCAAGGTGAGACTGCCGTCTGTGTCATGCGCGCGCGAGACATCCGTGATCGTGACGCCCTTCATCGCCGGCCTCCCCTGGCGCGAGGAAAGGTCTTCAGCAGGAGGAGACGCAGCATGTAGGCGACGGTGACGCCGCGCTCGAATGCCGTGATCTTGATGCGGGCGCGCAGGTCAGGCGTGATGTCGATGGTCAGTCTTGCCGAGAAGGCATTGCGCTTGCGCCGAGCCTGGCGCGGAGGCTTTCGTCGTTTGGTCCGGCGCTTGACGTCGACTGGCCAGAACTTGAGTTTGGTTTTGCGCGGTCGCCGGGTCATGGCGTCACCGCGAACTCTGCATTGCTCAGCGAGGCAACGTCGTTGCGAGTGGCTGCACCTAGCAATCCGCAACGGATGCCCGCCGTTAGCAAGAATCCGAAGGATTCTCTGTTAGAGAAGTTAGGCGGGTGATTTCGCAAGCGTGCTTCGCGGGTTAAGCACGATTTGGGTTCCTGATAGGACGGGTTTGCGGTTCCCGATAGGACGGGTGTTCGGGTTCCTGATAGGACGGTTCTTTTCACAGCTTATCCCCATCGTGTTGCGGCCGCGGCGTGCGCAGGCGTGGTGCGGACGGAAATGGATTGGTGACGGGCTGGAAGCTCAGGCACGGCGCGTTTTCGGCGCCGGCGATGCAGGCGAGTTGGTAGCCGGGCAGCGGCTGGCGGCGCACGATGTCGCGCAGCTCGAATGCGAAGCGCTTGTAAGGCGAGAGGCTGCCGGACTTTAGATGAAGGTGCCGGAAGTCGAAGATCCAGCCATGACGCTGGCGTCCGCCATGCTTGCGCACAAGACGGTACAGCCAGCGCTCAAGTCCGCCGGTGAGTGCAAAATATTCGCGGTCGATGGTGAGGACGAGCGCCTCCATCATGACGCCGGCGTAGAACCAGTCCGGCAGGATCAGTTCGATGCCGCGCGGCCGGCCGGCGCTGTCGGCACGCTCCTTCCATTCGTTGATCCAGCTAAAACGATGCCGCCGGCGTTCTGTCGGTTGACGGATCGAGGTGGCGACGGTTGTCGACTGCAGACGATCGAGGCCGGCCTTGAGCCGCTCGTAGTTCTGTGCGGAGTCGCCGCGTCCGATGAAGCTCAGAATCTCATATGGCGTCGCAGCCATCAGCCGTGATGTGCGCAATCCGCGGTCGCGCGCATCGACGATTTGGGACGCGGCCCAGATCAGCACGTCGGCGTCCCAGATTGTCGCCATGCCGTGTTCGTGCGTCGCTTCGACGACAATCGTGACGTCCCCCATGTGGAAGTCGATGGGCCGGACGCGCGGCGTCTTGGCGAGTGAGAAGAACGGCCATGACATGAGGTCTTGCGCGTCGCGCGGCGGCATATCGCCGGGCCTGGCGCGAAAGAGTTCGAGTTGATGATCGTCGTCGATGGAACGTCGCATGCGAACACCCGTCAGCTGCTACGCGACGGCGTGGCTCGCGCCGAGCGAGAGGACGGCTGCGGGCCGGGATCGGACGTGGAGTTGCGGGCGCGCTCGGCGGCCCAGGTCTCGAGGTCATCGATGGCGTAGACGACGCGGCCGCCAAGCTTTCGGAAGATCGGGCCTGTGCCGGTGCAACGATGTTTCTCAAGCGTGCGTCCGGAGAGACCGAGAAACGCCGCGGCATCGTGCGTGCGCAAGAAACGGGGCGTAACGCGAGGAGGAGAAGTGTCCAAGATGAGCCTCCGGGTCATTGGCGGCCGCTGCCGGACAAGGCAACGGATCGGAGGCAAGCGTGACGGAAGATCGGCGTCGTGGGGGAGACCCGCCCCAGGAGGCCTCCTGAAGTGTCCCCTTCGTTTGGCGCCCGAGAGCTCGGCGGGGCGGTCGCGGCTAGCGCCGGCGGAAGCGCCTCGCACGTTTGGCGTCGCCGCGCAGTAGCGCGAGATAGCCGCCGTTTGTCATAAGCGTGGCGCGCGCGATGATGCGGTTGATGCGCTTGCGCAGTGCTGCGTTAGTCCATTCGATGGCGGGGATATCGCGCGCTTGCGGATCGAGAAGGACCGCTGCGATCTCACGACGCGACGCGCCATCCCGAACACCATCGAGCGCGCGGAGTTGGAGCGTGAACCTGCTGCGCTGATGCACCGAGAGCTGCAAGCTGCGCATCAGGGGACCGGACCGCTCGCCGGCCAGGCGTCGCTCGAAACGCTGAATGGCATGCATGCGCGCGGCGCGGTCGTCATCGCGGGGGATGATGAAACTGCTGCCGCGCGCATGATGACCGCCGACGAACCAGACCTGATGATAGCCGTCGGCGTCAGCGAGGAGAAGATGACGGCCATCGCCGGTCGTCACGCTCGCCAGGATCGGCGAGAGATCTTCGAGACGGATGGTTCGCGCCGCGATGAAGGTCTCAGGCGCGGGAGCAATAATAACAGCGGATGGCGAACGTTCTGGTCGCCATATGGAAGGCGAGTTCCAGGCAGCGATGTCCGGGGCATGCGCGAAAACTCAAACCCCAACGTCGTGCGAGCCTGTCCATTCCGGCGGCATGCTCGACGACGCCTGACGCGATCTGATCCTGTGTGACGCGGTAATCTTCGCTGTAGTCGTGATTGCGGCGGAGGAACTCGGCGGCGAATTGCGGGCGATCGAGGCTCATGAGTTTTTCGGCGGTGCTCGCAGATCGCCAGTCGGACGCAGGTGGCATGATTACTACCCTCCCATCGACTGATCCTTGGTACGGATCGCAATCGTTGAGTATTGAGAGGATTGCAACGTCAGCTAGATATTAAGATTGAATGACGCGATAGCGTCGGGTTTGACCTCGGCGTGCGCTGCACGCGAGGGCTATTGCATGCGCGGTTCGAGGAGATTCCGATAGCCTTTATCTCTCATCCAGTGTGCGCGTGCGAGATGACTATCGTGCACGAGCTTGGCGCGCTCCGGATGCTTGTTGGGATCGAGGCCGAAAATGATCGAGACGGCCTCGCGCCAATCCGCGCCTTCGGCCTCGGCATCCAGCAGCCGGATGTAGCTCGCCAGATGTTTCTCGTCATAGGAACTGACGCGATCAAGCTGCGGAGGACAGTCTTCGAAGGGGGTAATGGTCACAGGTTTACTCGTGCGCTCATCCTTATTTACCAGAAATTAGCCAACCGGAATTGATTTCGCGCTGGCATCACGTAGGCGGCATTACGCTATCGCCGAATGATATCGAGCCATGCTCGCCCAGCAGACCGCGTATTTTATAATGCGGACCTGGGTCGCACCCGACCTCACGCTCCGCGCCGGAAGAACTCCACGGGATCCGTTTCAAGGACGTCGGCGAGTTTTTCCAGCATGTCGATCGTTGCCGCATGCTGTTCGCGTTCGAGCATTCCGACATAGTTGCGATTGATGTCTGCACGATCGGCAAGCTCCTCCTGCGACAGACCTTTAGCCTGCCGCAGCCGGCGCAAATTTCTGGCCACGGTCTCGCGCAATCGCATGCGGGAGACGTCGCCGGATCACTAATATACTGCCACCCAGTATACTAGGGATTCGTCGGGCTGGCGAGTTTAATGCACGTGGAATCCGAGCGTCTGGTTGAGCGTCGACGCCCACCCCCCGGGCCGATGTCGGGGCCCGGCGGCCTGAGCGAGGCGTCGCGACGCCATGCCAGAACCCCGCCCGGCGGTCCGGGCGGGGTGTCGGAAGGCTGGCTCAGTCGGCGTTGGCCTTGCGGCCGCGCGACCAGATGAGCGTGTAGCTCTCGCCGTCTTCGTCGTCGAAGAGGTTCGCGTAGATCGGCGCGTTGAAGCTCGGGTCGTCGAGCTTGACCGACAGGTAGTTGCGGCCCTCGGTGGACCGCTTGGCCCAGGCGGCGCCGATCTCGGCGCGGCCGACATAGACGCGGTGGCTCGGGGCGTTCTCGTTGGTGCCGTTGCTCTCCGGGACCATGCGGACGTTCTTTGCCTGGAAGCTGAGCGTGACGATTTCGCCGACGAAGCCCTGCTCGGTCTTGGTGAAGGTGCCGATGTTCGCCATGATAGTTCTCCTTGCTTTCTGTTGCCGAGCCGCGACCATCGCGGTCTCGATGGCGACCGACAGGCCGGAGACGATCGACGCCGCATCCGAAAGGACCGAAGCGCAGCGGAGGATGCCAGGCAGGCAACTTTCTTGTCTCGCGAGGAATGGGCGAAGCCCAGGGGAAGAAAGTTGAATGCCGGCATTGCGGCTAGTCGAGCGAGGCGCAGCCGTTGTCCGGCCAGGTCTGGCCATCGTAGAGACCCGAATGGACGCGCTGCTCGAAACAGGAATAGTGCAAGGAGAAGCCAGCGAACGTCACCACCACGAGACCACGCGCGCGCCGATGCTGAAATCGCTCTGCCCTGCTGCAGGCGACGTCTCGCATTCCCCAAGACACGCGGCGGCAAAGAACGCCCGGCCATCGCAACATCAGTCCGCCGGAGCCCGGCGCGCCGCGGCGACAAGCGATCCGCCGGCCGCACACTCACTGTCACGTCAGGCCTGAAAGCACCCTGCTTCGGCTTTGCTCCGATCAGTACCCTCACTGAGCGACACGGCGCAGCACTCGACTCATCAGGTAGCGGCGTCGCCGGACTACGACAGTGCCGGTCTTCCATGCCCGCTGGAGCCGTCTGGGGGAGATGCCGCAAGCCGCGTCCAGGCCGTCACGCCGATCACGATCGCGCCGATTACGGCGAAGACTTGCCGCCAGAGATCGGACGTCATGGTGAGGCCGGAGAGCCCAAACGTTGCATAATAGCCGGCAAGCGCAGCCGGCACCGCGAACATCAGTGCGACCGCGATCCGCAGAAAGGGCGTGCGGACGATCGAAAAGATCGTCTGGCCGATGACAAGTGTGAAGGCAGCCGCGACTAGGCCAAGAACGATTGCGCCAAACGGGCCTGCGCCTACGCCGTGTGCGTAAGGGCCAGCCGTCATGCCGACGAAGAACGGCAGCGCGTAGATCGCGAGCGTGAACAGCACCCAGCAGAAGAAGCCGAGGCCGATGATGTTGAGGACGATGCCGAGTGCGAGCATGGTGGATCCTCCCGTGACAACAATGACATGGGTTGCGCCTTCCACCACCTCCACGGCGCGGTCGGCAGAATAGCAGAATTCGCGCGAAACGACAGCAATGGATCGGCTCCATCGCCATGTTTCGTCGCGACATGCGTTTCGCGAGCGCGAGAGTCCCTGCGATTGAAGCGGCGGCGCTCACGCGCCGCTCTTTCCGAGTTTCCAGACCGGAATGCCGAACCGGCGCGCCTTGTCGGCTAGGTTTTCCTGGATGCCCGAGCCCGGTGCGACCAGGACGCCGATCGGCAACGCTTCGAGCATCGCGTCGTTGCGCTTGAACGGCGCAGCCTTGGCGTGCTTCGTCCAGTCGGGCTTGAATGCGATCTGCGGCACCTTGCGGTGATCTGCCCAGCGGGCGGCGATGCGTTCGGCGCCCTTCGGCGATCCGCCGTGCAGCAGCACCATGTCGGGGTGCTTGGCGCGGACCTGATCGAGACGATCCCAGATCAGGCGGTGATCGTTGAAGTCGAGCCCGCCCGTGAAGGCGATCTTCGGACCGGCCGGTAGCATCACTTCGGTTTCGGCCCGGCGCTTGGCTGCGATGAAGTCGCGGCTATCGATCATCGCCGCGGTCAAGGTGCGATGGTTGACCATCGATCCGTTGCGCGGATGCCAATGCGATCCGGTGTGGCGCGCGAAGTGCTCCGCGGCCTGATCGCGGAAGAACTCCATCACGTTGCGCCGTTCGACCAGCGTCATGCCCTCGGCCGTGAGGCGCTCCAGTTCGACGGAGCGGATCTCGGAGCCGTCCTGTTCACGCTGGCAGCGCCGCTGCGCCTGCTCGTTGTCGTCGAGCTGGCGCTCGATCCGGCCATTGGCGCGATGGAAGAGGTTGACGGTCGACCACAGAAAGTCTTCGAGGTCCGGTTCGAGGCGAGTGTCGGTCAGGGTTGCCACGAGCGCATCGAAGATGTCGGCGACGGCACCGGCGACATTACGCGCTTCGGGGAGCGGTCTGGGATCGGGCTCGTCCTGGAAGGGGCGATAGCCATGCAGTTGCAGTTCGGTGAGGATGGTGTCGGTGGCGGATGCGGCGTGCGACTCGTAGCCGGTGTCGTCATAGTCGGTCGTCATGAGGTGCTTCCTTCTGTCGGATCGGCCGCGCCCATCGCGGCCTTCATGGCGACACAGGGCGGCGGGCGGACCGGACCTGCACCGCAGCGCGAGGCGCAGCGGCCGGAGCGAAGCGGAGGATGGCGGAGGACGGCTATTTTGCTTCGCGATGCAAAGGCGCGTAGCGCCGGCGGAAAATAGCCGGCCGCAGCCATTGCCGGCCCGGGCCGCTTGCCGCACGGTCGCCCTCGCAAGAAGGCCGTGGCCCGGCCCTCTCCGACGGAAGCGCCTTCACACACCGACACAGCGGCAACGCGCCGGTCACCCGTTCCGGCCACATCTCACAGACGCATGAAGCGTGCGACGTCCTCCGGCACGAGTTGAACCCGCACGGCCATCCGTAGCGCATCGGTGCCGAAGCGGCGCAGATCGGCGTTGAAGTCGTCACCGTGGGGCGACAAGACCACCGCGTCGATTCGTGCCGCGTGGGCACGGTCGAAGAGAATGGCCATCGCGCCGTCGCCTGCCGGATCGTTGTCGCGCACGATATAGAGCCGGCGCAGCGTCGCCGGAAATACAATGGCGGCGAGATGAGCGGCCGAGAGCCCGGCCATCATCGGCATGTCGGGCAGGACGCAGCGAAGCGACAGCATGGTTTCGATGCCTTCGCCCGCGGCCGCAACGTCGCGCACCACACCGAAGCGCACCGCGTTGCCGAGCAGATGGCCCATCGCGCGCCGCGGCGAGTCGATCGGCGCCTTGCCGAGCGTGGTGGGGTCGAAGCCGTTCGGATCGAGCCAGGTCCGGTGCGCGCCGGTGATACGGCCGTCGAGATCGGTAACGGCGGCGATCATCGCCGGCCAGGTCTCGGTCGGCATGTCGCGATCGGGACGATAATAGCAGCGTGGGTGGAAACGGAGATTTCCGGTTTCGGGCAAAGCCGTGATGCCACGATTGCGCAAGTACGTTTCCACGAGTGTGCGCGGAATCGGGTGCGACATGGCAAACAGGCGCCGGGCGGATTCCGGCGATCCGACCGGAGCTGGTGTCAGACGCCGCTTCAACGCGAGTTCATGTTGCGGTCGCGGAAAGCTCAGGAAGCGCCTTGCTTCCGTCTCGATGTCGCGGAAGTCGTCGAGCGCGCAAGTCGCGCCGATGATATCGAGCAGGTCGCCATGCTCGCCGGTCGCGGCGTCGGTCCACTTGCCGGCAGCGCCCTTGCCGGATTCAGGGCCGCTGAGGCGCACGAACATCGAGCGCCCGGGCGTGTTGTTGACGTCGCCGACCATCCAGTAGCGGCCTTCGCGGCGACCACTGGAGAGATAGTGCCGGCACACCGCCTCGGCCTCGCGCGCGAGACGGCGTGCCAGTTCGGCCGCATGTCCCGGCATGATCAGGCCACGCGCTCGGCAACGCGCGCAACCGGATATCGGTCGAGCACTTTGCGCAGGACATCCACACCGGCGGCATCGGTCGGCACGAACATGCGCAGCTTCCACGAGATGATCTCGTGGAACAGGCCGTAGGCCGTGAGCCGCTCGCGCATGGCACCGGCGAACCCGGTCAGTTCGATGCGGTTCGCGCCCATGACGCGGACACGGCGAAGCTGAAGGCCTTCAGCGAGATCGAGGATGGTCTTGCCGTCGAGCAGAGCCGAATGCGCTGCATCGGGCGTCAGCGTCGAGGCGCCGATCGCGGTCGCACTGGCAACCCAGGCCGGTGACACCTTGCGGCCGATGATGCGTTCTCCATCATCGGTCTGGAGCCGATAGACGCGTGTCGATTCATTCGGCAGCCGCTTCCAGATCGGCAGCAGGAGACCGGCGACAATGTGAATCTCGCTGTCGGTGAACGCCGGCACGTCGGCCAGTTCGGCCGACCAGACGCGCGCGAAGCTCTCACGATCCGCCTCACGCCAATGGGTCTGTGGCATGGTCGCAAGCGCGATGACCGGGTGCTCCATGGGCCGGATCAGGCGCACGCGACGTTCGACCTGGCCGTCATCGAGCATGACGCTGCGCGCCGGCGCCTGCACGGCGGCGCGGCCGGATTGCGTGTTGACCAGCAGCAAGGCGCGCGGATCGGAGAGATGCTCCAACGCCTCGTCGAGCGTAACCGGCCGGTTGCGCTGGCGTTGCGTGATCGTCAGCAATCGCGTTTCGGCCGCGGTGTTGGGATGCGTATAGATGGTCTGCCGATCCGTGACGGTGAAGCTCTCGGCCGTCAGCGTCTCCAGGCCAACATCATAGGTGCCGGACGCGATCGCGCCCTCGACCCGTGCGGTCAGCAACTGCTCGAAGGCGACGAACAGGATGTTTTGCAGGTCGATGGTCAGCGCCAGCAGACGGTTGAGGAACGTCGTGATCGGCGGGAGTTCGTCCTTGATGCCGTTCGCGTCGGTCAGCTTCAGTCCCGTGGCATCCTCAAAGGTCTGAAGCGAGCAGCTTTCGACCTTGCCCATGACCAGAAGGAGATAGAGCTGACGCAAGGCGTCGCGCGCATAGTGACTCTCGAGGTTGTCCTCGGGGCGGAACAGGCCCTGCCCGCCGGTCTGGCGCTGCCCCTTGGTGATGGCCCCGAGCGTGTCGAGGCGCCGCGCGATGGTCGAGAGGAAGCGCTTTTCCGCCTTCACGTTGGTGGCGATCGGCCGGAACAGCGGCGGCTGCGCCTGATTGGTGCGATTGGTACGGCCCAGCCCCTGAATCGCCGCGTCGGCCTTCCACCCGGCCTCCAAAAGATAATGTATGCGCAGCCGCCGGTTCCGGACCGACAGTTCGGCGTGATAGCTGCGTCCCGTGCCGCCAGCTTCCGAGAACGCCAGAATACGCTTGACGTCATCCATGAACGCCTGCGTCTCGGCGAGGTTCGCGGAGCCGGCACGGTTCTCGACGACGAGGCGGTCGATCCGGTCCGATCCAGTCTTGCGGATAATGCGGCGCGAGCGGCCCGTGACCTCCGCCACCATGTCCGTGCCGAAGCGCTGCACGATCTGGTCGAGCGCGCCATGCACGGGGGACAATGACGCGAGCTTCTCGATCAAGCGATCCCGGCGTGCGACTGCGTCCCGGCTCTGCACCGGCTGGCCGTCGCGATAGACTGGCCGTGACGACAAGTTTCCTTCGCTGTCCGTGAACGGCTCGTAGAGCTGGGTCGGGAAACTGTGCGCCAGATAATCGAGCACGTATTCCCGCGGGGTGATGTCGACCTGCACGTCGCCCCATTCCTCGGTCGGGATTTCGGCAAGCCGGCGTTCCATCAGCGCCTCGCCGGTCGAGACGATCTGGATCACCGCGGCATGACCCGCCTTCAGGTCACGCTCGACGGACGCGATCAGCGTCGGCGTCTTCATCGCCGTGATGAGATGGTTGAAGAAGCGCTGCTTGGCGCTCTCGAAAGCGGAGCGCGCGGCGGACTTGGCCTGCGCGTTCAGCGTGCCGGTCTCGCCGGTGACGTTCGCCGCGCGCATCGCGGCATCGAGGTTGTTATGAATGATCGAGAAGGCACCCGCATATTCATCGTAGATGCGGATCTGCTCATCGCTCAGACGGTGCTCGACCAGTTCGTACTCGACGCCCTCGTAGGAAAGCGACCGCGCCGCATAGAGGCCGAGCGCCTTGAGATCGCGGGCCAGCACTTCCATCGCGGCGACGCCGCCCGCCTCGATCGCCTCGACGAACTCCGCGCGCGTCGCGAACGGGAAGTCTTCTCCGCCCCAGAGGCCGAGGCGCTGCGCATAGGCGAGATTATGGACCGTGGTCGCGCCCGTCGCCGAGACGTAGAGAACGCGCGCGTTCGGCAAGGCATGTTGCAGGCGCAGTCCGGCCCGGCCCTGCTGCGAGGCTGCGACATCGCCGCGCTCGCCCCTACCGCCGGCGGCGTTCTGCATCGCGTGTGATTCATCAAACACAATCAGGCCGTCGAAGTCCGCGCCGAGCCAGTCGACGATCTGGCGGACGCGCGAAGCCTTTTCGTCGCGCGCATCGGACCGCAGCGTCGCATAGGTCGTGAACAGGATGCCTTCGGCGAGCCGGATCGATGTGCCCTGCCGGAAGCGCGACAGCGGTGTTACCAGCAGCCGCTCCATGCCGAGCGCCGACCAGTCGCGCTGGGCATCCTCAATCAGCTTGTCAGACTTGCTGATCCAAACCGCGCGGCGTCGGCCCTTCAGCCAGTTGTCGATGAGAACGCCCGCGACCTGGCGGCCCTTGCCGGCGCCGGTGCCGTCGCCCAGGAACCAGCCGCGCCGGAAGCGCACCGCATCTTCGGCATCATCCGATGCGGCCGTGACGAGATCGAAGGTCTCGTCGACGCTCCAGGACCCGGCGAGGAAGTCGGAATGGGCCTCGCCGGCATAGACGACGGATTCGAGCTGGGCATCCGAGAGCAACCCGCCTCGGACGAGGTTCGCCGGCAGATGCGGCCGATAGGTCGGAATCGGCGGCGCGACCGACGCCATCGCGGCCGACTGCACGAGCTTCGTCGGATGCGCCGTCGATCCGGGAATACGGATCGACTGCAATCCGTATTCTTCGTAAATCGCATCCGTGAGTTTACGGCTTTCCGTGGGTGCCCACGCGACCTGCTCATAAGCGAGTTCGACGGCCTCCGGATCGGCCGTCGATGTCGTGGACGCGGACGGCCGTGAGACATACGCGCGAACGGTCCGCGGAATGGCCGCGCGCTGAACCGTCGGAGCGATGACGTTGCCCGCGATCGGTAGTCGCGGCGGGACGCGCTCCGTGACCCAGCCGAGCAGCGTCGTCACGTCGGGCGCGACATCGCGATACGGCGGAAACACCGTCGTATCGTCAGCCGGCAGACGGTCGATCACGGTCAGGCGCGTGTCGATTGTGGTGCCGTGCTTCGCATAGACGGCACCGTCGATGGCGGCGGAGAACACGACGCGGCCGCGCTCCTGCAGGTGCACGAAGGCGTCGGTCCACGCGGGGTTGTCGGACGCGAAGCTCGCGCCGGTGATCGCGACCAGGCGTCCGCCTTCGGGCAGTCGCGCAAGCGCGGATGCGATGTGCCGCAAGGCCGCATCGGCCATGCGCCGATCGACATGCGCGACCGCCGAGAACGGCGGATTCATCAGCACGACGCTCGGCACGATCCCGGCATCGAGGTGATCGTCGATCTGCGCAGCGTCGAAGCGCGTCGTGGAGACGCCGGCGAACAACCGCTCGAGAATGCCAGCGCGGGTATCTGCGAGCTCGTTGAGAACGAGCGCTGCGCCCGACAGCTCGGCCAAGATGGCAAGCAGGCCGGTGCCGGCCGACGGCTCCAGCACAATGTCGGCTGGCGTGATCGCGGCAGCGACGCTGGCGGCGAAGCCCAAGGCGATCGGTGTCGAGAACTGCTGAAATGCCTCGCTCTCTTCGGAGCGGCGCGTGTGGGTAGGAAGAAGTCTTGCGAGCTTGGCAAGCATCGGCAGCATAGCCGCGTCCGAGCCGGACCTCGCCCGCATCGCGGGCCCGAACCTGCGCACGAACAGGACGCTCGCCGCCTCGCAGGCGTCGTAAGCCGTCTTCCAATCCCATGCGCCATCGGCGTCGGAAGCGCCGAATGCGGTTTCCAGCGCGGTCCTCAACATCGGCGCGTCGATGCGGCGGCCGTGTTCGAGGTGGGGAAGGAGAAGGCGCGCGGCGACGAAGACTGCGGACGCCGGATCGGCGGCAGGGACAGGGCTGGCCGCGGGGACGGCCGTGGACACTGAACGGCGGGACATGGAGGGAGCCTCGCGAGAGCGGGGACGGATCAGCCGCCCGGACGCTCTCTCGATCCACGGCGGCTCAAATCCGTCCCGGCCCGCCTCTCCCTCTCCTGCGCCAACGCATGAACGGGCCAACTCCAAGAAACAGCGAGTTGATCGTGGGCATCGGTTCGCGCAGGCCGGTCTGACGAACAAATGTCGCTGTTGAAAGGAAGCGGGACGGCCGGAGCCGCCCCGCTCGTGGAGTCATTCAGCCGCAACGGCGTGGGGCTGTTCGTCCTCGCCGGTTTCACCCGCCTCGTCCTCGTCATCGGCGAGGAATTCGGGAAGCGGTTCGCCTGTGGTGTTGGGTTCGCCTGATGCCGCAGCCACCTCGGCAAGGCGCAACGGCTCGGGAAGCCAGCCCATGCCATCGAGCAGCCGCTCTGCCTCCTTCGCCATCTCGTTCTTCTTGAGATGGTCGATGAGTTGCACCGACGCCTCACCCTTTGCCTCGCGCACGGCTTCGAGGATGCGGCTCTTGGTGACGCGACCAAGATAGTTGTCGACTGTCGGGCGCCAGCCTGCTTCCGCCATGTCGAGATTGACGGCACGTGCCAGGCGATCGGCCTGATCGATCCGATGGCGCAGGCCGTGCGCCGACACGCCGGTGCCGCCGTATCGATCAATCTTCTCGAACAAGGCATTCACGCCGAACGACACGCAATGCGCCAGCAGCGCCGAACGGCTGGCGTCGTCGAGCGCGGCGAGCCAATCCCACAGTGCAACTTCGTCGTTCGGCATCTCCGCCGCCCAGGCCTTATTCCTTTCGTCGATGGCTTTCGCCGGCGGGGAGTCCTTCAGGTCGGATGCCTGCGCAGAGAAGTGGACCTGCCGAACTGTTACCTGCAGACAGCCGTTCGGCATCTCACGCTGGAAGGTATCGAGGCAGAGCTTGTGTAGCAGCGCCGTCATCGCGACCTGGGGATTGGTCGCTACGGCGTCACGCAGCGCGAGCGAGCGATGGGCCGTCAACTCCATCACGAGGCGCTCAGGCAACGGCTTGATGCCGTCGTCTTCTTCGTCCTTGGCCTCAGGCTGGCCGCTAACCGTGATGACGGTCCGCCGTACGGATGACGCGTCGGGATCG
Organism: Pseudorhodoplanes sinuspersici; assembly: GCF_002119765.1. Lineage (NCBI taxonomy): Bacteria > Pseudomonadati > Pseudomonadota > Alphaproteobacteria > Hyphomicrobiales > Pseudorhodoplanes > Pseudorhodoplanes sinuspersici. Next base: position 4,021,378 of record NZ_CP021112.1, on the reverse strand, counting down.
ACAGCGTCCGTGTCAGAAGGGTCGGCATTTGCGTCTGCGCCCTCAACCGGCGCTTCGTCGTCCGGACGCACGAAACCGCGATCGATCAGCAGGCTGCCATCGCTGTCGATGCTAACGAAAACCCCGGCGCGGGTGATGTCGGCCGCATCGAAGATATGCGGCCGATTGTCGAAGGCGGACAGCGCCTTCTCGATCTCGCCGAGGCGGGCGTCGACCTCGTCGGGAATCTCGTCGGCGTCCTGATACTCGGCCTCGAGCTTCGCGTGCTCGGCTTGCAGCGCTTCCACCATCGCCTGCTCCTCGGCCGTGATGTCTGCAGGCGTTCCCTCGAGCTGACGGAAACCGTTGTCATGGCCATAGGGAAAGCTGATTGCGACCTCGATCCATTTCCAACCCTCGGCGGCAATGGTCTCCGCATCCGCCTTCAGCTTTTCGGTGACGAGACGCTCGAGCAGCGGCACGTCCTGCCACCAGCCGCCATCGTCGCGCTCGAACAGGTCGCGCAAAACACCTCCGCCGGCGGCTTCATATGCCGCGACGCCGACGAACTGCGCCCGCTTGTCCGACGCACGCACCGTATCCTCGGTGAGCATGCGCCGGATCTGGTACGGCTCGTCATAGCCAGATTTGCTGACGTTTTCCCAGACCAGCTCCTGTCGCGCGTGATCGCCGGTCACGGAAAAGGCCATGAGTTGTTCGAGCGTCATGCCGTCCTCTGCATAGACCTCGTGCAGTTTCGGCGACACGGATGCCAGGCGCAGGCGCTGCTTGACGATCGCCGCGGTCACGAAATGCCGCGCGGCGATGTCTTCCTCGCTCATGCCGAGAGTGCGCAGGGTCTGGAAGGCGCGAAACTGGTCGAGCGGATGCAGGCCGACGCGCTCATCGTTCTCGGCGATCGAGTCGTCCTCGGCGATACCCCCTTCGCGGACGACGCAGGGAACGAGCTGCGTCTTCGCCAAACGCTTCTGCTTCACCAGCAGTTCGAGGGCGCGGTAGCGGCGACCGCCGGCCGGCACCTCGAACATGCCGGTCTCGTTGCCCTCACCATCAAGGACGGCGCGGACGTTGAGGCTCTGCAGCAAAGTGCGCTGCGCGATACTCTCGGCCAGTTGCTCGACCGACACGCCGGCCTTGACGCGGCGTACGTTCGACTGGCTGAGCACCAGCTTGTTGAATGGGATGTCACGCGAGCGCGACAGAGTGATCTTCTGCACGGCCTTTGCCATGTGAGTTCTCCACGACGGGCGGCCGAAAGCCTCTCTCTCGACCTCCAACCCGTCGCGGGAAAACCCGCTCCCCTCTCCCTCTCTGGCGACCCAACCCACGCCTGTCACGCGGCCTCCTGATCTCCGACGGCGATCTCAGCGAAGGCGCTGGCAAGCGGCTCTGAACGGAAGCCGAGCAGCCAATCAGCCGCTTTGCTTGCCTGCGACGCGGCGCGGACGATCGCGCGATTGTCCTCGCGCAACACGTCGAGCCACGAGCCGATATAGTCGGCATGGCGCACGGTCGGCACGATGCCGAGCGACGCGCAGGAGAACGCCGCGCACAGCTCAGCGATCAGTTCTTCGAAGGCGTATTTCTTCGAGCCGTGCGCGCCGGACAGGTCGCGGTTGAGGCGTGAGCGATGGCCGCTGGCGTGGCCCAATTCATGCAGGGCTGTGCGGTGCCAGTTGATGGGTTCGAAATACGCGGCAGGCGGCGGCACCTGCACGTAGTCCTCCGATGGAATGTAGAAGGCGCGGTTGCCTCCGATACGAAAGTCGATGCCGGTCGACTTGATGAGCGCTTCTACCTCCGGCTCGATCACACCGGGAGGTGGCGGCGGCGCGATGGTTACGATCTCGTCCGGCAGCGCATCACACTGGTCGGTGTTAAACACCGTAAAGCGCTTTAGGAACGGAATCGCCTGCGGTTCTTCCCCGGATTCTGCCGCGCGCTTCTTCTCATCATTGGGAATGAAGCGGTCGGCATAGACGACAGTCGTGCCGCGCTCACCCTTGCGGACATGGCCGCCGAGCGAGAGTGCCTGGCGGAACGTGAGCCAGCTCTGGCCGGTGAAGCCGTGCTCGATCATAGACCCCCAGAGGATCAGGACGTTCACGCCGCTGTATTGCCGCCGAGTGGAAGCGTTTTGCGGCATTGCGAGGGGCGCCTTTGCGGCAGCCGTACCCCAAGGCTGGACCCAGGGTACGCGACCGGCCTCCAATTCGGCGATGATCTTGTCGGTGATTTCGTCATAGAGGCTCGCCCGGTCCTCGCCGGCGCGCGCACGATAAGCATTTCTCGACATCGCGGGTCTCCGCGACGGGCGCCGCGAGCCTCTCCCGCGGCTTCCAACCCGTCACGGCCCACCCGGCCGGCACTCTCACTCTCCTCCTGCGCACCAGCAGCGCACGCGGGCGTCGGTTTCACCGAACGAATCCGCAAGCGCCGCGTCAGGGACGGAAGCCCGGAGGGTGAAGACCCGGCATAGCCGGGGCTTCAGCGACAGCCGACGGCGCGGTCCCGCAGGGAGACGCCCGATCCATCTCGGATAGCGCCTTTGACTGCCACTTTCCGCCGAATGCCCCCAAAAGCATCTATTGTCGGTTCGACCAGGACAGTGACCACGGGCGGGAAACATGGCGGCGGCGTCTGGCGACGATAATGAGTCAATTGAAGAGCATAAGCAGGCGCTGATTCATCCGGCGGCGATGCTTTACGGTGTTCAGAAGATGTTTGGCGATCAGGCCAGAGTGAAGGCCAAGCAGGCTTATGGACGCCTCATCGACGCCCACCTTCTCGTCGCCGGCGTGCTGGGCGCCGGATTGCTGCGCACCAATGGCGTGGTGACACCGATCACTGCCACGTCGGAAGAGCGCAACGCACTCTTCGCTGGATTTGTCATTGGGCTGAACGCCTGCGAGAGCGCCATTGAAGAAGCGCGCTATCTGCAAGCGCACGCGCTGCTGCGACAGGAGATGGAAATCCTGGCGCAGCTAAAGGCGGTCCGCGAAGGTCGGCGCAAACCGAATGGCTCCCCCAATGTGACGGCGCTCGAGAAATCCCTGCGCCGGCTCTATGGCGATCTCACCGCTGCGGCGCATGTGTCGAAGCACGACGTCGTTGAAAGCGTGACTGCCTGGGATGGTCCTATGGAAGATCTTCCTGGGCCCACGGCCATGACCCGTTACTTTCCCGAGACCGATACAGGCCTGGCCCGTCGATCCTTTGCGCTGCACATCACCCTGATGATCCATTTGATCGAGGAATTGAGCCTCGACTACGACGAGCGCCATCCCAATCATGCCTTCACCGACCGCGAGCGCGCAGCGCTCAATCACGCCGTGAAGCTCATGATCGCGGAGGGCCTCGTGGAATCTGACGATCCCGAGCCGCTGAACAACCAAGGCTGACCACCGATGCTGAGATTCAACAACCAATGGCGGTTTGACAGTCCCGGTCCGATCGAGCCCGGCGTCGTCAGCGATTTTCTCAATCTGATCAACCGCATCAGCGGTCAAGGGTCGCGAAAGGCTATCCTCGAACACTTCAAATCGGCTTTCGCCGCCGCAGCCGGCATCCCCTATCATTCGAGCAGCGACGCGAGTTGGGCCGCCAGCGATCTCGATCGGGCGATGGACGAGGCCGCTGCTAACGCACCCTTGTTTATCGACGCCTTTTACTCCGGATGTGAGCAGTTGCAGCAGCGCAATCCCGAAATGGCGCTGCCCGACGCAACGCGCATCAACCGCATCCTGACCGAGCATGGGGCCGGCTATCAGATCGATCTTCCGAATCTCATCGCAACGCGGACTCACATTCCGATCACGGTTCCTGAGCAGGCCCCTTCCCTCGATGCTCAAGCTCGCGCCCTGATCGACACGGCCCTTCAAGCGACGGAGAGAGCTCTCGCCGAAGGCAACGGCCGGCAGGCGGTGCAAGAAGTTCTATGGCTTCTCGAGACGGTCTCGACCGCTTTCCGAAGCGACGAGATTTTCGACGGCTCCATCCAGGGCCGGTATTTCAACAAGATCATAGGCGAACTGAAATCACGTGGTCGTGGCGGCCATCAGGATCAGATCCTGCAATGGATGATGACGCTGCATGGCTATCTGTCCTCGCCGACCGGTGGCGGCGTTCGCCACGGCGTCGATCTGCGCGATGGGCTCGCGCTTCACATCAACGAAGCCCGCCTCTACTGCAACCTGATCCGCAGCTACATCACCTTTCTTATCGGAGAACACGAACGCCTGAGCGGGCGCTCCTCATGACAATGTACATGACCAAGACCTGGGGTTTCAGCGTGCCCTGCGGTCCGTTGCAATTCAGTCTGAGCGGATTTCGGGACCGCGCTCGTGGCTTGCTCCAACCTGGCGATCTTGTGGCCATTGTCGGCACATTCGGCGCCAATACGCCCGAACAGGAACGCGGCATGATCCTCGGCCTGATGGAGCCGTCGACGGTGGTCGTCAGTTCGCTCGATTATTTCGACCTCGACGCGGTGCGCGAGGTCGATCGCGACGAACACGGCAACTATCGTTGGCCCTTCGGCCTTGAACTCCGCGCCGCCTGGCGTTTCACCGAACCCCGAACCGCGCTAGGCGACATCTCGGCACGGCAATTTCATATGGATTCCGCGCAAGGCATTGTCCCGCTGCTGCCGAACGAAGCGGACGCGATCCTTAATTTACCGCGCGAGTCTGTGCCGCTGCTCAGCCCGCTGCGCGCGAGAGTCCGCGTGGAAGGGCTTGACGCCGCCCGGCGGAGAGCCGCGCCTCGCCCATCAACGACACGCACCGGCATCATGCACCTCCGGCGCGCACCGGCCTTTACTTATGCCATGAGGCTAGAAGGTGCGACGACGTCCGCATTCAAGATCGGCTGGGCCTTTGACTGGAAGCAGCGCGAGCGGCAATTCAATCAGGCGGCCATGCCTGCGGCTGGCGGGTTGCGATACCGCACGGTCTATCACGAGATATGGGAGACGGCGTTCGATGCCTTTCGCATGGAGCAGGCCCTGCTGCGCCACTTCGACTCGGCGCGCCATCCGCAAAACCGGGAGGTCGTCTCCGCGGTTGGGGAGGATAAGCTCTTGGCGGCGTGGATTCGCTGTCTGCAGGCGACGAAACAGACCCGGCAGCTCCAGACCGAGGTTCCGGCTCGGCCTGTACAGGGTTCGAGTCCCGGATCCGGCGACGAAGTTCGGTCGATTTAATACCGCCTTCCAGGCAAACCATTGAATCTAATTGATAATTCTGAACGTTCGTGCAGCCTTAAGAACTTGTGAACCATTGCCTTGCGGCGCCGGAGTCAGAACACTACATGAACAAACTAGGGCAATTGCGCCCAAGCGGGGGAGTTCATGTTCGAAATTGATTTCCTGCCGGTCGGCAACAGCAACGGCGACGCCATTTGCGTCCAGTACAGCGTGCCGGGCGGCGTCCTCGTTCATGTGGTGGACGGCGCCTACAAGGACGTTGGCGACAAGATCGTCGCGCACATTCAGACACATTACGGCAGCTCCTACTTCATCAACCACATGGTGCTTTCGCACGCCGACGATGATCACGCGACCGGTCTGGTCGAGGTGATGAAGAAGATGAAGGTTCAGAATCTCTGGATGAACCGGCCGTGGCTGTACGCCGCGGAGACGCTTCAGCACTTCCACGGGCGCTATACGCTTCAGGGTCTGATCAACAAGATGCGCGAGCTGCATCCCTATCTTGTGGAGCTCGAAGATCTTGCGGCCAAACAAGGCACCATCGTGCACGAAGTGTTCCAGGGCGCCACGATTGGCAACTTCACGGTGCTTGCGCCGTCGCGCGCCCGCTATGTGCGGTTGGTCCCGGATCTTGAGAAGACGCCGCAGCGCATGACCACCGCGGATTCGGCCGGCAACTTCCTCCTCGAAGCGCTGCGCAAGGCACGGAACAAGTTGCTGGAGACATGGGACATCGAAACGCTTTCAAACTCCCCCGACCCGACATCGGCGTCGAACGAGACCAGCGTCGTGCAACTGGGCGAACTCGACGGGCAGCGCATCTTGCTGACAGCCGACGTCGGACCGGAAGGCCTCAACGAAGCCGCCGACTACGCAGCGCTGCTGGGCAAGCTGAAGATCCCCAACATGGTTCAGGTGCCTCATCATGGCAGCCGGCGAAACGTCACGCCGAATGTGCTCGACCGCTGGCTGGGAGGAAAGGTCGCCAGTGGCGTCACCTGCGGAAGCGCGATCTGCTCGGTCGGCGATGGCCAGCCCGAATATCCGCGCGGCCAGATCAGCAACGCCTTCTTGCGCCGCGGCTATCCCGTGTATGTGACGCGGGGCAGCACGATCATGCACCATTCCGGCAGCAGCCGTGGTTGGCCGTCGAGCACGCCCGTTCCGTTCCAGGCCGAGGTCGACGACAAGGCGGCGCCGGGTGTTGCGGCATGATCGAGCAAATGGGGTCTTCGATGCTTCGTTTCTTCGATGCCTACACCGTGAGGGCTCGGTTCATCCCCGCCATCCTCGCGGTCGCACCGGCTCTGGCCGCCCTGTTCTTGCTCGTGCCGTGGAAGGAGCTGGACCTCTACGTGGCGGTGACCACGGTGGCGATGCTGGCGCTGCTGTATGCGTTGTCCGACTGGGCACGGAAACAGGGACAGGCGCTCGAGCCGGGCCTGTACAGCGAGATCGGCGGCAAGCCGTCGGTCACGATGATGCATCGCTCTGACAACACGATCGACCAGGCCTCAAAGGATCGATACCGCGCCTTTCTTGCGGCCAAGATCGAGAAGCCGGAGCCGAGCGCGAACGACGAGCAACAGAACCCCGCCGCAGCGAATGCATTTTATGAACTTGCCGGGACGTGGCTTCGCACGCACACCCGGGATGCCAAGAAATTCCCGATCTTGTTCAACGAGAACTGCGCGTATGGCTTCCGCCGGAATTTGCTGGGCGCGAAGTGGACGGCGCTCGCATTGAACGGAATCGTCGTTGCTATTTGTGCGGCTGTGCTCGTCTATCACGGGACGCTCGACATCGGGAGCGCTGACGCGAAACGCGTTCTTGTCGTCCTGATCGTGGCTGCCGCCCATGCCCTGTATTTTCTTCTGGCCGTGAACCGGAAGAGCGTGATTGCCGCAGCGCGGACTTATGCGCGAGAGCTGATCTTGTCTTGCGAAACGCTCATCACGCCGAAAAAAGCCGCAACAAAGCCAGCAAAGAAGGCGGCAGCATCTCGCTCGAAGGCACCGCAACAGCCGTCACCCTGAACACATCAAGAGATCAGCGGCGGTCTATGTGTATGTCGCTGCCTTGCGCTCTCTTGCAAAGCGCGGTCGCACGCTCGACGCTGTGTCGGGCGCTTACTGCGCAAGTTCCTCGGCGCTCGGAATATCGATGATCTCGTGCCAATGCTTGATCAGCTTCTGATAGACGCCGGCCACTTTCGCTTGCGCGCTCTCAAGCTCTGACTTGGTCAGCACCTCACTTTCCAACGTCAGCACCCCTTTGCCCCTGACGCTGATGTGCTTGAGGTAGACTTCGAACTCTCGGGTCTCCTTGTTCACATCCATGTCGAGCGGGCCATGGGCGAACTTGTTTCGCGTCTTCACCACCTCGGCCGCTTCGCCGGCGATCCCGCGGATGATCTTGAGGATCGGCTCCGGCCGGCCGGCCTCGACCATCAGCGCTTCGAGCGCGCGGAATTTCGCATGAATCGATCCGAGCTGCGTCGTGATACAGGCGCCGCGCCGGTCCTCGACGTCGGCCAAGTACCAGATTGCAACATCGACCCAGTGCTCGAACTTCGCCCAGGTGGTGGTGATCCGGCCGATCTCGACGAGCGTCGATTCATAAAGATCGCGTTGCGGATGGCGCGCCATCTTGGTTCTCCGTCAGGCAGTCGGAATTGAAGGGTCAGGCCGGTGGTGCGGCTGGCGACATCGGGAGGCGAAAGCCAGGATAAACAAACGATCGGCTGATCGTGTTGCAGTCCGCTTCCGAGAGTCCCTCTCGCCGCGCGACCTCGTACCACTTGTTTCGAACCTGCTCTTCCATCTCCAACACGATTTTTTCGGCTTCGTCTTTTTCAAGCAGGAAGCGCATGCTTTGCGAGACGATATTTTCGGCGTTGGCATAGCGGCCAGCGTCGCCGCAGACCATGGCGAGGTCGCGTCGCTCCTCGCTGATCAACGGCGTGGGCGTGAGATCGTAGGCAGGCGAGAGCTTCCAATCCGGCGTCATCGCCATAACCGCATGATTGCGCGGGTGATCATCGGTGTTGGAGATCAATGCGTTGAAGCACATCCTGCGGAACAATTCGGCAGCATCGGCACGCGGGTTGGCCGAAATTCGCCGCAGCTCTTCAACCAGCAGAACGTAGGACCACCGGTCGCGTGTGTCGTGCCCCTCTTCGGCGCGCAGGAGTGTCAGGCCGCTGAGCATGCGGGCGCGGAGATAGCCGCCTTCTGCCCGCTCGCGATCAAATCGCTTGACCATGAGGACGTCACGGCCGCCGACGACGATCACCTTGCTCTCCGCCGTTGTGACACCGCACGCCCGTGCGAGCACGAGCATCGCATGCTCAGCGCGCGCGCTGTTCCATTTGTCGTCCTTCCTGTTGAACTTGGCGATCCATAGGCCGTCGGTGTCCTCGACGACGGCCTTCGGCCGCGCGCCGCCCATCGACGTGCCGACCAGCAGCAACTCCTCGACCTGAGCGGCTTCGGCATCGTCTGGGCGATCTTCTTCATCGATGATGGCATCGGCGATCTTCTGCAGCCGAGCGAGGCTCAGCGTCTTGTTGAAATCGCGCTTGGGCGCTGGAGGCTGCTGATTCAGTCCGAAGCCGAGCGCGCCTGCGCGGTCGTCGGGTGAGTGCAGCAGGTAGTCCATCTCGTTGAGCTGGGCTGCACCGACATGTCGCTCGATCACGCGGCGCCCCCAATAGTCCGGTCCCGCGTCGCGCAGCGCGCCGAACAGGCCTTTCATGCCGACAGTTTCGTAGGTCTGGCCGGCAAGCCTGAGTTCGATCGGATCGATCGGCACCGCGTCGGCGCGGGCGAGATAGCTACGGCCGTAGACCAGTCTGCCGATCGCAATGTCGCGCCTGTCCTTGGTGAGTTCAAACCGCGCCGCGGTGACCGGCGCGGTCTGACCGGGCAAGGTGATGTAGACGAAGCATTCCGTCGGCGTGACCTTAGAAGTCATTGTCCAATCCCTTCGGGCTACGGGCGTGGACACGATCCTGAATCAAGGCGAGACGCTGACCCTCCTCATCGAAGCGCGGATCGGCTGCATCACCAAGGCGATCGATCAGGCCGTAGGCCCACAGCAAGCCCGCATACACACCGATCTGCGTCGAGACCTTGCCTTTCTCGGCGTCCAGGATGGCACGACGGCCGGTCCCGATCTTGGCGGCGGTGGCGTCGACGGTCAGGTTGCGGCGCAGGCGGGCGGTCCGCAGATCGGCCCCTAGCTTCTTCAAGGTTCGATCGACCTCGAAGGGGGGCGCCTGGACGAGATTGTTCTTGGCAGTCATGGGCTCTTAAGGGCTCCAAATCCCGGTTTTCGTGCTCTTAAGAGCATATAGGAGGCAACTCCTTAACGGCAAGTATCTTATGCCCTTAAGAGCACCAAAAAGGTCATTCAGTGCTCTTAAGAGCACTCACCTCGAATAGGCGAGCAGCGACCAAGCCTACCGAATCGCGGAATTGTGCGGACTCCAAACACTCCCAGAGTCAATATCTTGTGGAAAAAGAATCACATTGAACCAAATATTGCGGAACTCCGATGAGTTCCTATCTCAGGTTCCAAAGCGCCGGCGACCCATCATTTTTGGGACGCACCACGTTTATAGAACAAATCCAGTACGGGAACGACCATGACCGCCTCTCTCACCTTTTTCCCTGTTTCCAACGGAGACATGGTTCTGATGTGCCTCGACAACGGTCAGCGCATCCTCATCGACATCAATATCCGCGGCAAGGCGGACGACGACGATGACGACACGCCGGACGTCGCCGAAGATCTGCGAAGTAGGCTTGAGCGGGACAACCAGGGCCGCCTCTACGTCGACGCCTTCCTGGTCAGCCATCCCCATAGCGACCACGTCGCGGGCCTGCGCAATCATTTTCATCTTGGGCCACCAGACTCCTGGGACGAAGACGACGACAAGATCCTGATCCGCGAGATGTGGTCGTCACCTGTCGTGTTCCGCCGCGCCGGCGCCAACGGCGAGTCGCTCTGCGAGGATGCCAAAGCCTGGCAAAAGGAAGCACGGCGACGCGTCGCGCTCTTCCGCGAGAACGGGTTTTCGACGGGGGAAGGCGATCGCATTCTGATCATGGGCGAGGACATCGACGGGAAGACCGACGATATTCTCGACATCGTCATCAAGCGCGATGAGACGATCGACGCCTGCAACCGGGTGGAGGACGGCTCGTTCCAGGGGCGGTTGCTGGCCCCCCTTCCTCCCATTGACGACGACGACGAGGAGACGCTGCGGCACAATCAATCGTCGGTCATCATCCGCTTCTCGCTGCGCGGTGGCGGCATCAGCGATCGTTGCCGCTTCCTGACCGGCGGCGACGCCGAAGTCGCGATCTGGAATCGGCTGTGGAATTTGCACAAGGCAGAGCGCGCGGACTGGTTCACCTACGACATCATGGAGACACCGCATCATTGTTCCTGGCGCAGTCTGAGCTTTGATCGCTGGAGCGAGATGGGCGAAGCGGTCAAGGTCGATCCTGACGCGCGAAGCGCGCTCTCGCAGACGCGCAAAGGCGCGATCATCGTGGCGAGCTGCAAGCCCATCAAGGCGGACGACGACAATCCGCCGCACGAGCGGGCGAAGCGCGAGTACGTCGACATTCTCGACGACGATGCCGACCGGTTCTTCTGCACCGACGAATACTGGAACGACAAGAAGGTCGCCTTGGAGTTCGAGGTGAAGTCGAACGGCATCGTGCGGAAAATCGGCAAGGCATCGGCTCTCGCCGCACCGGCTCTCGGCATCAGCGCGACCGCCTCGCAGGCCCGCCCGCATGGAACCGGGCATGGCGGGAAATGACTTTCGCGGCCACGCCGAACGTTTTCTTGCGGCAGCGCTTCGTCATCCGGAGTGCCGGGGCGGCCGCCTAGTATCTGTCGATGCTGGCGGCTCGCGTATTGAGCTCGATTTGAACGTCGAGATGCCGCTCCAGTTCAAGGTCGACGGCGCGAGCCCGAACGGCGTTCGCGTTGTCGAGACGGTCAACGTGAGGCTCTGGCCCAGCTACCCATGGTCATCGCCCTCGTTCTCCTTGCGGATGGACTTCCCGAGGGATCTTCCCCACGTTCAGCCAGGTCCGGTGACCGAGCCGCCGCGCCCCTGCCTGATCGATGGCAACCAGCGAGAGTATTTCTTCCAGTTTGGCCTGGTTGAGCTCGGCATCTTCAACCTCGTGCATCAGCTTATTCTCTGGCTCCAGCGCGCAGCCGAAGGCACGCTGATCCATCACGGACGAGGATGGGAGCCGACCTTACGTCGTGACCTTAACGACGTGATCGCGCTCAATGCGGAAGCTTGCCGCGCGGTCGTTGATCGCAACGGAGAATATCGGGTTTTCAAGTCCACCTTCTTCCGTAGCGGCGGGGACGGTTCGCTCGTCGACAAGCAAGGCACCACGTGGCTGGACGTCAGCCAGACTCAAGCTGCACTCAAGCGGGATGACAAGAAGCTATTCGGGCGAAATACGCGGGATGGATACTGGTTCGGCGACACGGTGAGTTGCCTCGTCTGGCCCGATAAGAAGCCGAGTGGAGACGAGTTCGTCGCTGCGGCCTACATGCCTGAGACCGTCGACACCCTGGCCCGTCTGAAAGAGCGCGCCAACGAACTTGGATGCGGTCGAGGGTTGGACGTCTTTCTCGAAAATCTCGACCGCTGTTGGCAGGGCTATGTGCTCGAGGCGCCTGTTCCAATCGGAATCATCCTCTGCGCGCGGAGGCCCGAGCATCTGGTGGGATCGGTATCCAATATCGAGTTGCTGCCTTATCTGGTGGACATCAAGGCCATGAAGGGACGCGCCGCACTCTTCGCGGCAGGTGATGCGGAGCCCGTTGTGCCGGCCATGCAGATCGATGCGACGAATCCCACGCTGTTGCGCGACGTCTCCGGCGCTCCCGAACTTGCTCCCGTGTCGATGCTGGGCTGCGGCAGCGTCGGTTCAAAGATGGCGATGCATCTCGCGCGGTCGGGCGTAACTATTAGCGCGGTCAGCGACAATGGAATGCTTCGACCGCACAACATGGCGCGACACGCGCTGGCCCGTGCATCGTTCGCCGGTTCAAAGGCAAAAGAGCTCGCCAGTGAGCTCGGGCTGCTCGGACAATCGCCCGCGGTGCACGACGGCGATCTGGTCGCCGACCTTCCCAAGAACGAGCAGCGCAAAATGTTTCTGCCGAAGGACGCGCGCTATGCTGTCAATACCACGGCATCGCTCGCCGTCCGTGAAGCTCTCTCAACGATCGGATCGAAGCAGGCCAAAGCCCGGTTTGCTGAAGCGGCACTCTTCGGGCGCGGCGATGGCGGTTTCCTGCTGTTTGAGGGTGCTGCCCGCAATCCAACGCTTTGCGACCTGACCGACGAGCTCAACGCCACGGTGACGGACGACCGGGTCCGCAAGCTGTTGTTTGACCCTGAATTCGGCCTGACGGAAATTCAAATCGGTCAAGGATGCGGATCGCTCACCATGCCGATGACCGACATGCGTCTGTCCGCGATGACGGCGGCACTCACTGAAGAGCTTGTCGGCCTGATGCAGGCCGATGAGGATCCGGGATGCATCGTTGTCGGAACAAGAGCTGAAGGATCGTCCAACACTACCTGGACGCACGAACGCGTCGCTCCCTTCGAGGTCGTGACCATTGAGGGTCCGCAGGGATGGACCGTTCGGGCCTCCTCACGTGTCATGACCAAGATCGCAGAAGAGGTGGCGCGCTATCCTACCGTGGAGACCGGGGGAGTCCTGATCGGCACATGCAGCGCACGCCTGAGAACGATCATCGTGGTCGACTTGATCGAGGCCCCGCCGGACAGCGAGCGCTCAGCGACCCGCTTCGTGCTGGGGACCGCCGGCTTGAAAGCTGCCATCAAAGTGCGGCATCGAGCCAGCGGCGGGACGCTTTTCGACGTCGGTACATGGCACTCGCATCTGGCGGATCAAGGCCCTTCCGCGCTCGACCGCGCCACGGCTCGGCAGCTCGCGGCGGAACGACCACCTCCCTCTGTGTTGCTGATCCAGGCTCCCACACGCCTCTACGCTCTTATGCATGATGGAGCGATAAAATGAGCGGAGACGGCTGCGTAGCCTAAACCGGTACGCTTTCCTGCCGTTGATCTGATTGTTATCGGTCTGATCAGGCGGCTGATTGTGGCGGTATCCGTCTCAAGTCATGTGCAGGTCAAGCAAGCAGACGCGTTCAACGTGGATGAAATGGACTCTCGCCAGCGGTGAGCACACGCGTACCTAGAGATTCTTGCGGGATTCGATGTCCGTCGGCGAATAGAGATTCGACCGCGCCCCGCAGATCTTCCGGAAGCCAGGCGAGATCGGCTAGCGTAGCCCTTTCATTCGGGCGAAGGGCCGTTCGCGCACCTCGGTTTAGAAGCCACGCATAGAGAGACGCAGCAGGCTCAAGCGGCAACCCACCGCGCTGAGCACGGCGCTCCGCTGCTCGGCTCGCAATGCGCAGCCCCGCGGGGTCGAGATCGCCAAAGTAGAAAAGCCCTTCGGCCCGGAAACGATTAATCAACTCATCGATAAACATCTCATCGTAGGCCAGACTCTTGCCGTGACCGCCGCCGGCATAGGCGACGGCGGCGTAGCGTCCCGCACCGCGGTTCCAGGCGGAGAACGAGGCCCATGTGTCGTTGTTCTCAACAATGAGGATCGGCTGGCCGCGCGCAGTTGCGGGTCCCGCTTCGAACGGCAAAGGAATGGGGCATAGACGACAACCAAGTGAAGTGAGACTGACTTGCCCGAAGAGATTGGTTGTGCCGCCGCGTAGGTGATCGAGCCGCTTCTCGTCGCCGAAAATTTCTAGTGAGCGTTCTTTGATCGGCACGATGAGGCTCAAATCGGGATCACTTTTGAGCCACTCGTTGATGCGCTTCGCCGATTCCAACCGCAACCGGTTGCGCTCCCCTGCTGCAAAACTAAGCAATGGATGCCAAGCATAGCCGGCGATAACGACGGGTGGGCGTGGTTGTCGTTGCCCGGCGAGCATAACAAATCCCGGCAGGGCCGCGCCGCCGGCGCGGTCCCAGCTTCGTCTTTGCTTGGGAAGAAGTATCTCTCCCGTATCCGCGGCATTGAGGAGCACCTCAGCCAAGCGGGTGCGCCGATCCGGCTGCTCGGCAAGCTCGGGGCATGCCGAGGCGAATTCCCGGCGGAGCATGTCTAACGGGATACGCCTTCGCCCCGTTTTCTTGAGAGCGCGTACAAAGCGACGCGCGGCCTCAGGCGGCACGCTCGTCCCCCTTCAGGAGATAGTCGCCGGAGCGCACCCGGATGTATTTCGGCTGGCCATCCAACAGCACGCGCTCGCCCTGCACCAAACGCGTAATTGCGGGGAACATGTTGAGAACGTGCTTGTCCTCGCTACACGTCGTCACGAACAGCTGAATGTCCAGTAGGTCCGCCATCGTTTTCTGCAACACAATGTGCTCCATCATGTTGGACATGCCGTACGTATTGTCGAGCATCAAGAAGCCGCCCGACGCTGCGTTCTTTCCGTCTGTACGCTCGTCCATCGCCAGCTTCTGGATCACCGTATAGAGCATCATCGCAACGGTTACGCCCTCACCGCCTGACAGACCCATACGGTCCACGCGCATATACGGCTGGATTGCATCTCGCTTGGGCTTGAGAATTTCGATCTCAAGCGCACGACCGGCGTGTACACGATTCAGCAATTCGGCAGCCAGGACGGCACCATCTGAGGGAACACGTCCGGTCTGTACCTGCTCGTCCAACCAGATCGAGAGTTGGTTGCGTACCATTTCGACTGGCACGTCACGCAGGCGCCGCTTGATCTTCAAAATGCGCTCGCCGCCGTAGAAGGCAATGTGGTCCGGAATCTTCGAACAGCGAGCAGCGCGCAGCAGGAGATCATCGGCGTGTATGACATGGAGCCGAAGCTGTTCCAGACACGCATTTTGGTCCCGCATCTGATTTTCGATCTCGCTGCGGACAATTCCGATGCGCTCGGTGATACGTGCTTGAAGCGTCTCGCGCTCCGCTCCCGCCGAGCGGTGCGAGTAACGGCGCAGGTGATCGGCGACTTGAGGTTCAAGACGGCGGAAGCTTTCGCTTTCAATCAGTTGGCGAATTTGCTCGAAACATGCTTCGGCCTCGTCGTCTAGCCGGCTGATTGTGGCACGCGTTTCTCCGATCCGGCTGATAACCTGATCGAGCGCAGGCTCGAGCTCATCATGATTCAGGCTTAGGTCTGGCAATTCGTCCCGGCTCGCTTCGGGGAGGTGCCCTTCAGCCCGCTTGGCAAGCGCTTGGACGCCGGTCAGCTTGCCTTTGATGTCAGCATGGCGCGTGCGCAAACCCGAATGCTCGCGTTCCATGTTGCGAATTTCAATTTCAAGCGCCTCTCCCTGTTGCTCACGCAGCGCAGCTTCATTGGCGCACAGTTCGGCTGGCGCTTGCGCGAATTCCGGAACCGGAATGGGTTTTAGACCGCTTTTCTTTTCAGCCCGCTCGATCTTCCCACTGACGGGACCAAGCGCCGATTGAGCCGACGTTAGCGTCGCGTCTGCCTGGACGACGGCCGCGCGGCATTCCAAGTCATTCTGATCCGCTTCCTTGATTGCACGCGCAAGATCGGCGACAGCGCTAAACGGCCCAAAATCGGCCGGCCCTAATCCGTCGCTGGCCTGCGCGTATTCCTGTTCAAATTTAAAAATGCTCTCTTTCACTGCCGAGAGCTGGAGCGAAACTGTCGCCTGTTGCGCGTCCCGCTTGCTGGCGAGGGCATGTTCAGCCGTTTTGTATTGGCTGCGCAGATCGTCAAACGTGCCCGTTCGATCGGCGGCCGCACCGTCCGTCTCCGGATAGTGCGCCTTGTCGGATCGGCGTGCGTTTGCATCGGCGCGAAGCGCCACCGCACGGCCCCCGGAATCGGTCGCCGCCGCGCGCGCTTTCACGGCAGCGCCGCGAGATTTCAGCGCGGCATCCTGCTGTTGCTGCTGTTCAGCAGTTGCCACCGGAATGCGCGCGGACATTTCGGAGATATCAACATACCGACGTAAGAACTGATCGACAGCCTGTGTCGCCATTTTCAGCCGGCTGATTCCATCGGTAAGCTCATGCAGACGGTCGCGGAATTGCGCGCGCTCTTGCGCAATCGCCTTTTGCCGGGCAATGGCATCCTTGACCTGCTGATCCGCGCGCTCCTTATCGGACTTAAACTGCTCGCAACGGCGCAATATGTCGTCAGGGCGGTCATCGCGATAGTTCTTGTGAAGCTCGCGGAGTTGATCGACGAGCGTGCCAATCGCCTCGATCTGTGCCACACAGGACGCAAGCTCCGCTTCCTTGGCTGACAAAGCATCCGCAAGCCGGGACTTTTCTTCCGCAGCCGCCTGTTTGTTAACGCGCGCCGCGCTGAAGGGGCCAAAGACGATTCCCGTATCCGTGGCAGACGTGGCCGTGGTCTGCAGCGTCGCTTCAGAGACGACCACCGGGCCCTTGAGTTTCAGACGGCCATCACTTGCGAGCGTCGACAGGCGCTTGCGGTCAAGGCGCGCAACGAACACGCCGCCAAAGCGTGCCGGATCATCGCGCAACAGCGCCAATGCTTCGTCGGCATCCGGCTTGAACTGCGCCAGATAGTGTTCTGCCGGCTGCGCATCGACAATACCGGCCTCCTTAAGGGCTTGGGCGACCACAGCGACATCGGCCGGCACGGACGATACGCCTTCAGCGTCGAGAAAACTAAGCTCGCCTGCGATCGCCTCGCGCTCGGTCGCAAGCTTGCGGTGCACTTCTTCGGATAACGTCCGCGCGGCGCGCGCGCGCTCCGGCAAATCCGGTCGATATGGGTCTTTGGATTCGCCAGCCAGTATTGCGGCAAGTACCTCGCTGGCAAGAATGGCCTGCTCCAAAGTCCGGCCAGCCTCGCCGAGCTTTGCGAGACGCGCAGCCTCCTCTGCGCAGCGGCGCGAATCCGCAAGTGCCGCAGTGCGGAGGCCTTCAAGATCGCGCGCTTCCTTTTCTCGCTGCTCGTCTTGCAATTCGGTATCGGCGACGGCATCGCCTTGAACCTTCAATTCGCTATCGATGCGCGCCAACGCCGCAGCAGGACTTTCTGCCGCGCGAAGGGCACCCTGACGCTCGAGCTCCTTGCGCTCGCGGTCATGCTCCGCCACCCGTGCGGCGAGACGTTCGACTTCGGCCTTCAACTCCTGTGCGCGAATGCTCGCCGCACGATCCTCCTCGGCGTGCGCTTCAGCCAGCTGATTTGCCTCTTGGGCCCGCTGTTCGTAGATATGGGCATCACGCTCGGCCTCGGCAGCCAGCTGATCCAATAAGGCATGAAGATTCGCTCCGGCGCGCGCAAGGAGTGCACGGTCAGGAGCAAGATCCCGATCGATGCGATCCAACTCCGCCTCGAAGGCTTCTCGCTGTCCTTGCGCCGACGATAGTTTGCGACCGATATCAGTGGCGCGCGCCGCTTGGAGTCTGCGACTTGCGGCTGCTGAGCTGTCTTTTGCCCGTTCTACTGCCGCCTTGGCATCGCTAAATCGCCGGTCGGCAGCAGCCTTCTCCAGAAAGAGAACCTCTCCTTGGAGCTTGCGCTCGCGGGCGCGAGCGTCTTCGACACCCTGCCCCTTGATAGCCAATTCTCCGCCGACGATCTCCCATTCCACTTCCAGCTTGGTCTGATCGATCTTGAAGCGGGAAAACAGACGGCCGAGCCGCTTGAAGTCGTCGGCACGCTCGGCTTCGGCGGCTTCCAGAGCTCCGGCGGCGGAAATGAACGGCGTGAAGCCATCTGCAAGCTGCGTAAGAACCTTAAGCTGGTCCTTTCGCTGCGGCAGGCCGCGGATTTTCGTAAGTCCCGTCTCCAACGCCTGCACGACACTGTCGGCGGCATCCGGCGGAATCATAAAAGCGAATATCTTTTCGAGAAATTGTTGCTCGGACTTGAAATCGAGAAATGCCGCACCGATGCCGCCCTCTGTGCCGCAGAACCGGCGTTGCACTTCGATGACTTTCAGCTCCACCCCGAGTTCGGAGGTCAAATGCTTGCGCCATGCAGTGAGCGAGTCGGTGGAAAAGAATGTCGGCTTGCTGCGCATATCGCGCGCCCAACGCGTGAAGTCATCGAGCGAGCGCAATGGCGTGTCACCCGACAGCCCGCGAAAGGGCAACGTATCCAATGAGGCGTCAGCGTCGGCCTGGAATGCAAAGAACCGCCGGTGTCCCGGTTCTCCATCATCTCCCTTCGAAGCAGGCGTGAGCCAAAATACCTGGCCGATGACATGACGCACCGGTTTATTGTTCACGCCGGGTTTGATCAGCTCAAGCGCGACCACGCCAAGGCGTCCCGGCATGAAATAATGCTCGATCCTGTGCTGGCGGTTGATTTCCGTGCGCAGAAACTTGCGACGATCCGGCTCGAAGATGCTGAACAGGAGCGCGAGGATCGTGGTTTTTCCAACGCCGTTGGGCGCGTGAATAACGTGATGCAGTGCCGAACCGGTCGCGTCTGTCGGCTTGATCAGAAGCTCCTCAAACACGCCATCGACATAACCGCAGGCGTCCAGATATGCGCGACTGATCTTAAGCATGAGCATTCTCCCTCGCCTCACTGGCGCCGCGGGCCAGATCGAGAAGCGGCACGGAGGCATGCTCTGCGAGCATCATCCGAAAACGCGGCGTGGCAACGTAAAGATGGTTTCCGTCTTGACGCTCATCGACCGCCACGAAACCCGTTTCAAAAAGATGATTGAGGACCAGCCCGACAAGGCCATGCAGGTGGCTACGTGCCGTCCGTCGCGCATCCTCGACGATCTCGGGTAATGCCCGGATATATTGCCAGCCCTTTCGCCAGCGTGCAGCTGCCGCATCGCCCGTACGATCCTGCGATTCCAACGCCTGACATAGCTTGGTCAGACGATCTCTGATCTCGGACAATGTCGCGCTAGGCGACATGATCTCATCGCTGTCGAGCGCATCTTGTACCGGATAAAAGGTCGCGCACGCAGCCACCAACACGAGCGCCACAACCGCAGCGTCGTCATTTGAAAAGTTCCGGCGGAAGCGCGAGATCGTATAGGCGAAGACGGACTCCATTTCCGTACCCAGCACAATGCCCGTGCGCGCGTTCACACCAACCACCCGCAGCTTCAGACCTTCGGCGACGGAAGCGACAATGGCCTTGAAACCTCCGTCATCCATCCAACGACGGACCAGATCGCGGTATTCTGGATGTGCTTCGGGCAGCGCACGCGGATGCAAGCCCCATTCGACAAGTCTCGAGGCGTCTTTCACGTCATTGGGAAGCATGAACTCCTCCGCCCGTGGCGCGCGAGAATCTCACATCGGTGCCCTCAACGAACCCCGCATCGAAACGCGTGCTCAAAATCGACGCGCCGCCGGCAACGTCTGTCGTGCGCGGATCGATCGCCTGTTCCAGGATAAGAAAAAGACAGCGTTGAAAGGCTGCGTCATCAGGTCGATCCGAGGCCGCCCGCGATAAAAGCTCACCGAGGGTGATGGCTCCCGTCGCGAGGATGGTCGCGCGTGCAAATTGTTCAGCCCGCGTGATGGTTGCCTCGTCGAAAGGCAATTCCAGCCCCACGGTAGGATCATCGAATTCAATGATCGGATCGAAGACGCCCGCCTCTTCAACATCCGGCTCGAATGCGGCAACCGCGGCTGCGATGTCGAGGACAAGCGGCGGCAGCGTTCCGGAAATCGCGCCAAAAACACCGGATGCATTCTCAATCAAGAAGTTCGCCGGAGCCCGCAACAAAGGATCGAGAATCTCATTTTCGAGATCGGGCAATCGCGCCAAGGGCCGCAGCTTGAGGGTGTCAGCCTGGAGGTGCAAATATTCATCTGCCGTCTTCTGCACCACGACGATGAGCTTGCGGTGACGCGTTTGCACATCGAGCAGCAGCGTGCGGATGCGCGAGAGATGGCGGCGGTCCGTCTCATCCGTTACATCAGCCGCCGTATCGCTCAATTGGGCCAGCATGGCGCCCTCGCGCATGATGGACGCATCCAGCAGACTGCGCGCCTCCTCCATCTTCGGGCCAAGCTCCTCATGCCACATGACCTTGAGGATGGCGCGGCGCGCTTCCGCCATAAGCAGCCGGATCGCTTCGGCAAGACGAATACTGTTGGTTCTCGTCCGTTCGGCCGCAGACGCCGCATGATCGTAGAGTCCCCGCTTGAGAAACTCTCCAACGATGATCTCGCTGACCTGCGTCGCTGTGAGTGGATCGTGCGCCAGCAAGCTGAGATGGATTTCAATCGCTTCCTGGGTCAGCCGGTAACCCACCGTCCCGTCCGGGAGCGGCTCCGCTCGCAGCAATGCGAATTCGAAAAAGACCCCCTCAGGCTGATCTGGATCGAACAGACGGACCTTGAAGCGCGCGCGGCGGTCGCGAGCGTTGGTCAAGCCGTCGAACACATGCTCTGCCAGCGCGGTCGCATCCGGGTCAGAGAGATTTCGCGACTGAAGCCGTGCCAAATCCGCAAGATATTCAATCAGCTCTGCGCGGCCCGCCGTTCCGCCGGCGCCCATTCGGTCGATCAGCAATTCGATGGCGGCAAGAGCCAGATAGCGCATGTCCACGCGCTCCGCCGTCTTGGCGGAGACGTGCAGCATTCCTTTGTTGTCTTCGGCCCGCTGCAGGGGCGCAATCAAGGACAGAGCTCGCAGATGGCTGGTCAGGCGCGGCGCAGCATCGGCGGAAATGAAACGCTGGTCGGACATGGACGCATTCGATTTGTCTGTGGATCGCCCCTGCAGGCATTACGGAGTGCAACTTTTGATGCGCTTTTCCCCTGGTGAGCACACACCAAGATTGAGGCGGGGTCTACCCGCACCAAATCAGGAGCTCTGGCTTGTCCCGGAACCCAAAGTATGGAACAATTAGAGAACAAATGCAAACCCAACGGCCGCCAGCCGTGGCGGCCGTTCCCCTCCGGACGACGCAATGCGCCCCTCCTCTGGACGGGTCTCAGCCCCTCAGGCGATCGGCAAAACGCTTGAGATCAACCCGATCCTCATCCATCAAAAAAAAGCCGCGAGCCGGATAATCATTGGTCCCGCCGGCGAGAACGCGCCGTCCGTCGATCTGCGAGACCATATAAGCAAAGGCCGGATTGAAGCGTCTAAGCGGCCATCCCGTCGCTGCATGCAATTCTTCGACGCCTACCGTGTTGCTCCTGGCAAGCGCCAAGTCCACGAGCGTAACCACATCCGACGCCGGGTCAGTCTTTATCGCATGCGGATCGAAAGTGATGAACAGCTCGGCGGCGACGCGTATCCGTAGAATGCGTTTGGAGATTACGGCGCTCGTCCGCAGATAACCGTCCTTCGCAAGCTCGGCCACGGCGAACGCCAACTCGTCCATGCTGGAATCCGGAAAGGCCTTCGTCAGTTCCTCTTCGGCGATGAAATCACCGAGGCCTTTTTCTGATCGTTCCGCAACCCATAGTGCAATGCGTACGGCCAGCTTGCCTAATTTTCCGACCCTCAATGTCGCCGGCTCCTTCGCTGGAGGCGCGATAATCGGCTTTACAGGCGGCACATCGCGGCTTGGAGGCAGCGCGCCGCTCGCAAGCCACGCATCGATGTGGTCGACGGTCATTTTGCAGATGTCCGCGAACTGAAGAATGTCCTCGCCAACCAAGGGCACCGTTTCGCCAAGGCGCGCATCAGCCGCGTGCTCGGTGAACATCGCATCGGCAATCCCGAGATTATGCCCAATGACATGACGCTTCTGGATATTCAGCGTGAGCACAGCAAGCGCATCAACACTCAGGCTTCCGAATGGATCGAAGCCGAATTCGGCGAAACGCTTCCGGCCCCGCTCGATGTTCTGGAAAGCATTTCCGACTGGCTTCACCTCGGGCGCGTCTGCGGGCCGCGTCGTGAGCTTGTAGAGATAGACGGTTTTGAGAGTTGCCTCGAATGCGGTCAGGACATCCTCATGCGCATTGCCGAGCAGCCGGTAAGCCAGTTCCCCCTGCTCTGCACCCAGCTTGCCGGCCATCTCCACTTGCTCCCGCACGAGCATCGCCTCGCGGGCGAAATGCAGATGGATGTTCGGCGCTCCGCAATCCGGGCAGAACAGCGAGATCGCAAAGACCCCGTAATCGCGGCCGCATTCGTCACATACCAACTCGCGCAGCAAATCGCGGCGCGCGAAACGGGGTCGAGGTTTCGGATGCGGCTGCGGACCCGGCTTGATCTTGACGAACTTATTCCCGGCGAATTTGCGCCCAAGATCGGCGAACATGCCATGAAAGGCCTCAGCGACGTCGGCCGCAGCGGCGTGCGCGACCACTTCCTGCGCTGCCGCTACGTCGTCCGGATGTGTGAAGGCATCGTCTTCATCCAATGTGCCGCTATACGGACAGATTGTGCCGGGCGTTCCCGGCATATGGGACATACGCGCGCTCATGGTTTCCGGGAGAGCGAAGCCTTCCACCCGGTCGCCAAGCAGAAAAAGTCGCGGATGCGCATTTTCGTTCGGTGAGTACCGATAGACACGGCCGTCCGGCGTTTTCGGCAGGGGAATTCCAAGCTGCATGTCGCTGCCGACCCCGCCGATCCTGTAACTCTCCAAATTCTTGAAGCGCATGGGTCAACATCCGCCTGGTCATTGAATCACGTCGCATAGCCGATTGTACCATGGTCAGGCAGCAACGGCCGATATTCTTAGCCCGCGCGTCATATTGCCTGCGCCATCTCCAAGTAACGGCAGAAGGCATTCGCAAGCTGCATCTGCTGCGGCGTACGGCATTCCGCTTCGAACAGCGACGGCGAGCCGACAAGGATGCAAACGCAGCGCGCCCGCGACGTGGCGACGTTCAAGCGGTTGGCGCTGTAAAGAAACTCCATACCGCGCGGCGCGTCCGCGTGGCTTGATGTGGTCATTGAATAGATGACGATCGGTGCTTCCTGCCCCTGAAACTTGTCGACGGTGCCGATCCGCGCACCCGGCAAGCGATCTTGCAATTCGAACACTTGCGCGTTGTACGGCGCAATAATCAGGATGTTGTCGAGTGCAACAGGAGCCTCTTCTCCGTCCGGTCCTATCCATGTCGCCTTCGATGCAAGGATCTCTTCGACCAAGGCCTTGATAACGTCCGCTTCCTCAGGGCTAGCGCTTTGATTGCCTTCATGTTCGACCGCTAGGTAGCGCAAGCCAGAGCCATTCACGCCGCTTTGTGATTTGATCGCCTGTTGCTGCAGGCCGGGTTTCGACCGCAGCCTGTCTTCGTAGAACAGCTCAGAAGTGAACGAACATATCTCCGGATGCAGCCGCCATGTTTCTTCCAGGAACAGCCCGCGGTCGGCAGTGACGGTGGCATGTTCGCCCAGGATGTGCTTGAGCGCCGATACGTCCGTTCCTTCCGGGTGACTGCCTTGCAATGGCTGTTCGAGTTGGCGCGGGTCGCCGAGCAGAACGACCGTCTTTGCCGCGTGCGACACCGCCAGGACGTTCGCGAGCGACATCTGCGCCGCCTCATCAACGAACAATACATCAAGGGCTTCGAAAGCTTCCGGGCGAGCCCATAGCCACGACGTTCCACCGGCCACCGGACAATCGGGCCCGAGCGAAGAGAAGATTTTGGCGTTGTCGGTCGTAAACCGGATGCCGGGAACGTCGTCCGCCTTTTCCGATAGCTTCTGGATGCTCTGAATTGGCTTGCCGCTCTGCTTGCACGCGCGCTGAATCTCATCCAGCAGATTGCGGATGACTTTATGGCTGTTCGCGGTGATACCGACCTTCTTTCCCGTTGCAACAAGGGCGCAAATCATGCGAGCGCCGGTGTGCGTCTTACCCGCGCCCGGAGGTCCTTGAATGGGAAACACACAAGGCTCGAATGCCGGCGAGATGCGAACCGCTGCACTGAGCGTCGTCTCATCCACGTTTCTGATCGGCTGCCCACCGATCTTCGGCGCATCGAATAGAAGGAGATCGCGCGCCGCCTGATAGCGTCCCGGCCCCTTCATTCCATTTGCGATGACATATTCGGCGATACGCACGAGGGCTTCTGCCTGCTCCTCTGTTCCAATCACCTTATGCGAGAAAATTGCCTCCGGGTGCAGTGAAGCCGAATCCTGCCGCTTCTTGATGTCCACCGTACGGTCGTCAAGAGAGATCGCGTTAACTTTGCCAAACGGCTTCCCTCCGACCGCACGCAGATCTTCATCGCCGCGCAGCTCCGTTTCCTGCGCCGGGAAGCTGTAGCGGTGAATAGGCGCTTTTGCTGTTCCTCCAACATTGCCGGCGAACGTCAGGCCGGAGATCGCAGCACGCTCGTCGAGCAACTCCTCTGCGGACAGAGCCGACAAGCGGAAATACTCCCACCAGGTCGCCTTTATCTCGCGGCCGTGGAAATCCAGAACATTGCCCAGAAGCCAGCGTGCATGTTCATCCGGTGTCCGGTCCGTCACATCGACCGGAGCCACTTGCGTCAGGCTTTGGACGAGCGGAGCAATACGCTGCTGCCATGCGGTGAGCTTTTCGCTTGCGTCTCCGCTCTTGGGCTCGGGACGGTCTATTGTCGCGCCTCCCGTGAGGAGCTCGGCGCGCAATCCTTCGAGCCAATCACGCAATGCCCATGCCGATAAACAATCATCCTTGTTGTAAGCGTCGACGACCTTGCGATCGGCATCTTCTATGCCCTGCACATCGCCGAGCTCAAGGCAGGCCTGGACCTTGGCAAGTATCTTTCCGGCGTCGGACAAATCTTGCGCGCGCTTGTATTCGTAAAGCGGCTCCAGCTTCTTGATGGAATAGCTCTCGACGCTGGCGCGAATGCTGTGGCGGATCACGGCGAACAGATCGACAAGCACGCCGCCGCGCAGCAAGCGATCGATTTCCTCTTCCCGCGCTGCGTATCGGCCC
Organism: Pseudorhodoplanes sinuspersici; assembly: GCF_002119765.1. Lineage (NCBI taxonomy): Bacteria > Pseudomonadati > Pseudomonadota > Alphaproteobacteria > Hyphomicrobiales > Pseudorhodoplanes > Pseudorhodoplanes sinuspersici. The sequence continues at coordinate 3,996,245 of NZ_CP021112.1, read as the reverse complement.
ATAAGGCGCTTCAAGGCGGCCGGTTCGTACGGCGCGAAGTGATAGATGTGCAGGCCCGGATATGTTTTGAGGCTCTCAAAGACGAAATCGACGAAGCGTTCAAAAGCAGCTTTTTCATCGGCCCGGGTGAACGACCATTCCGCGCGATGCTGCGCTTGTCCGCTTTCGTCCTGATAGGCATAGCCGAACAAGAATTCGAGCCCGCCGCCCCGCACGAAGGGATCGCCTTCGAGGTCGAAGAAGATGTCTCCCGGCGACGGTTCGGGCAGACAACAAAGCCCGAACCCGGGCTGAATCGGCAAGGCCTCATGGATGACCTTGCCTTCCGTCCGTCCCTTGACCTGCAGTCGCGCCTGCTCGCGAATTTTCTCGTAGCTCTGAGCGGCGCCACGATCCGGCTTCCACGGCCAGGGCAGAACAACTTCCGCCAGCGTCGCGGTCGTGCCGACATCATGGCGTCTCAATTCGCCAATCTGGCTTTTCGAGATTCCGGCGACGAGCGAGAGGTGATCGTCCTTTCGTCGCTTCTCATCGCAATGTCGCCGCCATCGGCAGATGTCGCAGTGCGGGTTCGGTTCGGGATAGAGATCGTCGGCCGTGCCATTGTCGACCGACTGTTCAAGACTGCGGCGCACGCGCCGGTAATAAGCCGAATAATCTGTCGTCCGATAGATTTCCGGCTCGAAGCCTGTCTCCGGGGTAACGACGTAGCTGAATTCGGGCAGTTTCTTCTGCATCGATGCGAGCAGCTCCGAATACAATGAAAGCTGCAAGACTGTGCCGCCCTTCGTCTCCTTGGCAAGCTTGGTGTCAACGACTTCATAAGACCAGGCGCCAAAGACGCTTGGCTTCTCGACGCGGCGAAGCACGTCAGCCCGCCCGCTCCATACGCCATCCTGAAGGGCGGCCTGGACAACGATGGATGCACCGCCCTTCATGGCGGCGACGGTCTTATTGACGGCATCCTTTTCGACGCCGATTCCGCCGATCAGGCGTATCTCATCTCCCTTCCCTTTGAGATGATCGATGTAAGCCTTTTCATGCTGCGCACCGCGTTCTGCCAGGACTTCCAGGACAGGATCCCAAACGGACGGCTTCGCGATCTCGCCGCGCGCGGTAGAGAGATCGAGCGCTGTCAGGTAGCGGCAGTTGAGATGCCCCACCAGGTCGCTCGCCGTAAGATGGACCGTTTCCCCGTCCTTGCGCATGAACGCCACGCTAGTGCAACCGGGGCGTGCTCCGCAACACGGCATTGAACTTTTCGGCTAATTCATGTTCCTGCGTCGCAATACGCGACGTATTCACTGCGGCCACCGCCATGCCCGTATAATCTTTGGACGCGCTCGGTCAGCCTATTTGCTCGTGGAAAAGACGACGTCCTGCGCGTCGATCCGGCGGAAGTCCGACACCGATCACGCTTGACGACTACCATCGCACACGGGCGGAGTTGCAATGGCACGCTCGCTGGCCGAGGCTGGGCCACCGGATCGAGCAATTTTTGTTCGGATCTCAAGCCGAATCTTACGTGCCTTACTTATTCTGACGCAGGACGAGTCAACGAAGGTGTCTGGCACGCAGTGTCTACCTGACCATTGCCTTCAATCGAGGTCAAACGTCAGGGAATTCAAACCAGCGCCCACCTGTCCCGCAGCATCTCGGCAAGCTGCGCTGATTCAGCAAGCGTAAGACTGGAGAGTTCGTCCGCAAGTGCCGCGAGATTCTTGGTTGTCCGCACGGCCGGATATTCATCCTCAATCATCTGGCTTTCAATGACCTGGCCGGGCTGGAAGTATCCAAGTTCCTCACGCAGCTTTTGCGCTCTTAAGATGGACTCCTCCGTCCAATCCGCTGTGTCCCAGAAAATGAAATCCTCAGACGAGCCGCGTATCCCACGTGCATCGAGTGCAATCCCGACGATGAAGCGCCTTTCCGGTCTTACCGCTTTTGCAGCGATGCATCGCGACCTCAGGTGAAGCATGCGATCGGCGCGGTACGCCGCGTAATCCTTCCCTTGATCGCCGCGACCGATGAACAGGACGTAGTTGATGTCTGCCTGGTCGGAGGGAAGCAATGTGCTTACCGCGTTATTGCGGGCAATCTCGGCGCGCTCCAGAATGAGTTTTGACAGGATGCGCCTTGAGAAACGTGTCTCACCGGCCATTGCTCTAACCAGTCGCTCGTGATCGGACATCTGTATTTCGTTCCCGAACTCAAGCGTCTGCGCCAAATAATGGCCGGTGACGTATTCGATCAAACCGTCCCAGAACTGCCCTATCTTGTTCCGCTCTCGCCCAGCCTGGAATTCGGGAGACGCCTGCGCTTTCGCCCACAAATCCGGTTCGAGCCGATATTCCTTGTCATGTTGCGGAAACTTGCGGCCGTTCCACAGGTAGTAGGCCAAGATGTCCAGTTCAGATTCCGCGTATACAAATTTCCCGTTTTCAAAGAGCGCCATCTTGCTGTTCAGGTAATGGATTAGGTCGGACGTCGTTGAGAGCTCCGTCAGCACGACCTTGATACTGTCTTCGTCGAATACATGAACCCAGCCGCGGGCTTGGCTTATTGTGCCGACCGTGAACGGTTCGGCATCGTCGACAATTCTTGGATTGATCCTGAGCGCACGCACTCCGGTTTCCGCCTTGGCTCGATCCAACGCGCCCAGTGCCACGCAAATGCGGTGAACACGCATCTCCGTAAGTGGCGGCAAACGGATCGGAAGAGGCTCCGCGCATCTGGTGTCGAGGAAGACCTGATCAGGATAGGTGCGAAGCCAGCGTTCCGCCTGGTCGACCTGATGAGCCGAGTGGGCGACGGACCGCCGAAACCAACGAGACCAATCAAGCATCGAGTCGCCGGTCAAGGGAAAGGCACAGGATTTGTCCGAGAACACAAGCACGTCGTTGCCAAAGACGACCAAGAGGTCCGTGAGCTCCTTGCTCGGCTTCTTGAAAAGATTGGGATAGGTCCAGAGTTTCAGGAATGAACGATCACAAAGCTCGGCCAGAAGCCGCTCGGATGGTGTCAGCCCCTCGGAACGTTTGAAGAGCATCGTCCGCTACTCCATTGTGGCCAAGTGTCCTTCAACGCGACCTAAGAGATCATCGCGCGTGCGAGCGTTCGCGGTAAGATCTGAAATGGCTGACGTTGCTTAGTGTGCTGGGGCGCAAAAGCGAAAGCAGCAGAGGGCAACTTTGCGAGAACGAATAGTAAAAAATCGTAGAACATGCGTGCACAGAAATTGCACACGACCCACGTCTAACTATTTGATTTCAATAAACTCTCTGTCCAATCCATCATCGGCGCAATGGCGAATTTTCGATCTAAGCCATTCATATCATTTGCTAATTTTGTCTCCAATAAGTCCGCTATGTATTGGACCGCCAGAGAAATTGAACATGCCGTAGCTTCCGCATTCGCCCGATTTGTTGCTCAAACTTGCCGAAAACGACCGCCCCGAGCCCTGAGTGCACACATAATGCACACGAGGCAAGATTGGAATGCACACGCGGGGCCCAGATATTGGCCCCTGCCGAAATCGAAAGTATCGCGACTGGCTGCGCGTATCACCAAGGCATGGGCAATGTGCTGGCGCGAAGATTGACTCCGACGACTGCCGGAGAGCCGGTCAATAAAATTCAGCTGGGAAGGACGGTTTCAAGCCAGGAGCACTATCGGACTGATGTCGGTCCGCAAGTGGACATCACTCGGATGTACCAGCCGCGACGGTGGAGCTTCGAGAATCGCGGAAGTATCGTTCCATTTCATATTCGTTGCTCACGAGATCGGAGATCTCGTCATCGAAACTTCATCCTGAACCATTCGTTGAGCAGGTCGCCATTGAAATGGGGCTCACAATCATTCTTCGTCGCTTATAGAAGTGCCCTCAGCTCGCAACATTGCACGGTCATCATGTCGAGCTGATCGCGAAAGGCGGCCTCTGCGCTGGCCTGCTGAACCACAAACAATCGAAGCACAGGTAGCCCAATAGATTTATGAACCAAATGGCAGATCGTCTTCCGGCTTCCACTAACCGCCACACGTCATTTTCCAGGACGAGTTTCCGTCTGCTTTTCCGGCACATAAACCAAACGCCCATCCGAAAGCCGATAGGTCACCCCGGCGCGGGCTCCCTTCCCTTCACCGATATCACCGTTCGTTTCGTATCGCGTCAGTTCTTGGCCTTCCTTGACCATGATGCGCATGTCCGCTTCGCCTGGATTCTCGACTACGACGACATTCTTACTGCTGAATGGATTGAGCGGATTCTTGACGATGATGATCATCAGGATCGCAATAACGACCAGAAAGATATCGATCAGGTTGACGACGGACAGGATCGGGTCATCGGAATCGTTCTCTGCAAGGAAGCGCATCACGCTGGCTCCGTCTGGCGTTCGATGGCACGCAGCTCCTGCAACAGCCAGCGGCGACGCACCGTCAACAAAACGAAGGTGATCGATGCGCTAACGAGCGCAAGAATGACAGCCGAAAAGGCAACCACCAGACTTTCGCCGATCGCCTTGGCATCATTGTTGGCGAGCGCGAGTAGCGCCGGCCCCATCGGGATCATGGTGGCAACGAGCCCGAGCATTGGCGCGGTCCGCGATACGATCCGCAACCTTTCCAGCCGCTTCATGATCCAAAGTTCGAGATCCTCGCTGCCGACAGTGTGCGTAGCCTGATAGGCAACGAGTGGAGACTGATATGTTCCCCGAAAGCGTTGCCACGCCTCCATGGCAAAAGCTCCCGCCGTAATAAAGGCATAGGCGAGAGCGAACACGATTAGGACGAGTACCGGCATCAGGAAGAGCTTGGATAGTTCGAAAAGCCCGGATTCGAAAATATTCATATCATTATCCTGTCACTCTGAGCCGCGCGTTGGATCGCACCTGCACCGCGGCGCCTGCAAAGACACAGACCAAAACCAGCGCGACCCCGATCCATGTCCGCCACAACGACGAATTGCCGCTGCTTGACGATGAAACTGTCTGAAGAACCTGCCCGCGGACCTGTTCACCTGCATCTGTTTGCGCATCGTCGGCGTTGGAAGTCGCTTGAGTTGGTGCCGCTCCCGCCGAAACGGCCGGCTGCAAGCCGAATCCTGCGGCCATTTCCGCGACAAAGGCGCGTGTGGCAGCCTCGCCGATATCTACTGAATGCTGGTCAGCCAATTCACGCCATCGCTCGACCAGTTCACGGCGCGTTGTTTCGGTTGCATCCCAGTACCCCTTGCGGATCACCTCGACCATCCGCTCGACGATTTGCGCCTGCGCAGTCGGATTGTGTTGCTCAAACCAAGCTTTGAGACCGAGCTGTCGCATGTCGCGGATGAAGGTGTCATGGATGGCTTGCCATTGATCCGCGCGCACTGTGCCAGGATCTGTCACCTGCCACCCCCACAGATTGTTGACCGCGTTCAGCAGTTCCAGCGTTCCGGCATAGCCATCCCGCTGCATGCCACCGATCCAATGTGGATTGAGGGTGCGCGTGCGCATCTCGTCCGCGAGAAACCGCGCAGCTGAGGTGACGCGCGAAGCCTGCTCGCGAAGGTCGGCAATATACAATGAGGGGCTCCGGCCATCGAGGTGACGAATGGCGAGCGAGAGACCACCGAGATATTCGAACGGATGATCGGTGGAGAGGATGCCATGAAGTTTCGAAGAGCGTGACAGCACCGCAGCTTGCGTCCCCCTCAGTTGCTCGGCAAACAAGTTGCCGCCCTCAATCCGGACGCCCCAATCCTTGCTGCCATAGGCGTATTGCAGACGCGCAAGAAACGCGTCTGCAAGCGACTCCTGTTTGTCCCAGGTTGTCGATTGCAGCACCTTGCCTGGCAAGCTCGTGCCGTAGTCGCCTGGCTCGTTGCTGAACAAGCGCAAGGCCGCAAGCTCAGTTGCGCGCGACGTTGCTATTCCCTGCCCGACGAGCTTGCGCGCGACATCCCGCGCGTTGCGGGCAATCGTGTTGTCCGGCTCGTCTAGTGCGGCGAGCCGCGCAATGGCATCAGCAAGAAGTCGCATGAACCCGTCAAATTGGTCGCGATAGACGCTCGTGACTTGCAACACGGTATCGATTCGCGGACGTCCAAGCTCGGTGGCGGGAACGATCTCAAGGCCCGTCACGCGGCCGCCGTCATTCCAGACTGGCCGAAGGCCAAGTGCCTGGAGAATCTGGCCTTCGACGACGCCGAGGTGACGCATGGTCTCGCCGGACCACAGACTGAACGCGAGCTTGTCCGGCGTCTCACCATTGTGCTCAGCGCGATAGGCATCGATCAGTTGTTGCAAAACCTTGCCACCCGCTTCATAGGCCGCGCGGGTTGGTATTTTGTCTGGCTCAAACGGAAACAAATTGCGCCCGCTCGGCACATCCGGATCGCGGATCGGATCGCCGCCTGCCCCCGGCGCGACAAAACCACCCGCGAGACCTGCGAGCAATGCCTCGATCTCGTTCGTTTCTGCGAGATGCCGGTCGAGAGCAACTGCACGCTCCAGCATCGACCGAAGGTCACGATCAGAAACATCGGAGAGCGGCACATCGTCGCGAAGATGCCGGTGCAACATGCGGTAAGGCGCGCTGTCCTGAAGTGCCTTGAAGTCGCTGGCAAAGAGCTCGTCCGGCTCCGTCCCGAGGCGACGATAGAATGGCTCACCGAGTTGCTGCATCACGGTGACAAGCCGGTGCTCGGGCGATGCGGCCTCCCCGAATGTATGCAGTCCGAGCGGCATGGCATGCCGGGCGAGTTCATGCACATGATCATGTAACGCCGAGAGAAAGGCCGGAAAATCTGTCTCCATCCGCGTCTCGTCCCACTTCATGTCGCGATGAAGATTGGCCCGGATCACTAGTGCACGAATGTCCGCCGCCGTACGATCGCGGACGGCTCCGTCATCGAGTTGGATATATTCGTGAATCCTGGCATGGAGATCGCGCAACTCGTCATAAAGTCCAGCCGGCGCAAAAGGTGGCGTCTGGTGGCTCACAGTAACGGCACGGCCTCGCCGCTTGGCCTGGATCGCTTCAGCGATGTTGTCCTGGATATAAGGATAGAAAACCGGCAGATCGCCAACAGCAAGATACGGATAGTCTCCAGCAGAAAGCCCGCGATCCTTACCAGGCGTCCATTCCTGCGTGCCATGCGTACCGAAATGGATGAGTGCATCCACACCCGCCATCTCACGCAGATAAAGATAGGCCGCAAGATAAGCGTGTCCGGGAGGCTGCTTGGCATCGTGATAATCACTGCCGGGGCTGCCGCTGCGTGGTGGCTGCGGCATGATCAGAAGCTTGCCGATTGCGAGACGTGGGATCACAAACCGCTTTTCGCCGCCGATCTCAATGAGGCCTTGTTGGTCTTCCGGAGCACCCCAACGGGCGAGGATCTCATCACGCCGCGCGGACGGCAATGTATCGAACCAGGCGCGATAACGTGCCACCGATATCGTGTCAGCCAGTCCATCCGCGAGAAGCGCCGATAAACGTTCCGGGTGATAGATAGCCTCGAGCATCGCCTGCATGGCCTCGATCAGTCGCAGCTCCGTGGTCGGCGCAACATCATAGCCCGCGGTCGCGAGCGCTGCCGTGAGCTTCTCCAGACTCCGGGGGACATTGAGATTCGATGCAGAGATATTCTTTTCACCCGGCGGATAGTTCCAGAACATCAGTGCCAGGCGCTTGTCAGCGATCGGCTTATGCCGGAGCGTTGCAAGGCGCTCGACTTTCGCAAGCAACGCATCGACCTGGCCCATCATCGGGACCGGCTCACCGTTGCGTACAGCGTCGATGACCATAGGATCGCTGACGCCCCAGCTTTCTGGCAACGCGAGAAACGGCGCCACCAGACGCGGTGACATGCCGCTATCGGCCTTTGCCCAAGCCTCCGGGTCGCCCTCGCGATAGCTGACAGTCTGCAACACGGGGATATTCAGCTTAAGGAATTCAGCCTTGCGCGCGGGACCGTTCTGAAGGTGGGTCGCGATGACGAGGACATCGGCCTTGGCCGGACCGAGCAATTTCTGTAGTGCATCGGGATCAGCGGCGTCGAACCAGAAGACAAGCGGCAACAAGCCCCGCGCTTCGCTTTGTGCGATTAGCGCATCGATCACCTGTGTTTCCATTCCGGAGATCAGACCGGAGTGGATCGCGAAGGCAACCCGTGGGCCGTCGCTCTTCCAGCGATCACGCGCCCATTGCAGATAGCCATCCAGATGATCGAATAGTCTGGGTGCGGCAGAATGATAGAATCCAATCGCCGGCAGCGCCGACGGTGGCATTGCCGCTGCCGTATCCGTGCCATTGCGCCATGCCCGGATGTAATCAAACATCGCGCGGATATTTCTTTCACCACCGCCGGCATAATAGGCGATGAGACGCCGCGCGTGTTGCGGCGGAATATTGCCGAAGGCTGGCGGACCGCCACCGATGCGGACCCAAGGCGTGCGAGTATTGGCAAGAGCGGAGCCAAGCCGTTCCTGTACTTTTGTAAGATCCGTCGGTCGCGGCGTATCGAGGAGGATGAGGTCAGCACCTTCAAGCCACGTGTCTGGCTCTCCATTTACTGTCTCGACATACAATCGATCGAGACCAAGACGAGCATCTTCGGCGAAACGGCCGAGTTTCTCGAGTTTGCCTGGCAGAACGAAATCGACGGTGATGATGCGGATGCGATGTGCGCCGGGCAGAGGCACAGACGTCTGCGCTGCAGCCGATATCAATCCAGTAAAGCCGATAACAAAGCCCAGCAGCGCGCGTCGTAACATGATCAGATATTTGCCTTTGATGGTGTTGAAGCAAACTCACGCCGCAATGGAAGGCACGGCCTCGGAACGACCGGTGGGAGGAAAGCCGATCGCTCCGAGGCGAGACATGACGCGGCCTCGCGGCCAGAGCGGCGCAGATCGCACGCGATCATGTCAGAACCGCACGGACAAGCCTGCATAGACGGCGCGTCCCTCACCAGGCTTCACCATGGGCGAACGCGTCGGGGTGAAGGTGAACGGCGGCCGGCCAGGATTCTGTGTAACGGGCACAGTCGGGCTCGGAGCAAAGTCCGCGGCATACACAACGTCGGAGAGGTTTCGCCCCTCGACAAACACCGACCAGGACTTGTCGGGTGCCTGCCAGCCCACCTTGGCGCCAAGCAGCGTATAGCCCGGCACGACGAAAGCATCTCCACCCGACCCATCGAATGTGGTGGAACGATCGCTCAGATACCGCAGATTGACCGAACCAAAAAATCCGGACGGATGGCGATAACCCAATTCGCTGTAAAGCTGATGTTCAGGGATGACCGGAAGCCGGTTGTTGCCGAACACGGGATCATCATCGAAACGGAAGTCCGTATAATTCCAGACAACGTTGGCAAAGACCGAATCTCCGTCCTTGAACACATTGACGAACGGCAGAGTTTTCACGCCAAGCTCGAAGCCGTTGTGAATCGTATGATCGGCATTGAAGGCGACTGTATTAGAGGACGTGCAACCGGCGCCGATTTCCGTTGCGCATCGGGTAAGGATCTCGTTATGCAGGCGCATGTGGTAGAATGTAATGTCGTATTTGAAGCGCTCCCATCCACCACGCACACCGGTTTCCCACGTCCAGGCCGACTGTGCATCCAGTTGCGGGATTCGCCCCAGGCCGCGGTCAACGGCGAAAATATTGGCGAAGTCGGCGCCGCTCGGCACCTCAAAGCTGCGCGTCACATTCGCAAACACGAAGTGATTGCGGGTGTGTTCCAAGTTGACGCCGAATTTCGGATTCAGCGCCTGAAAATCGCGTTCGTAACCCAGAAGGGCATTGACGCGCCCAGGCTGCGGGATGCTACCGGGAATCGGCGGCACCGTTGCGACCGCGCCGCCTCGATATTGGTCATCGAGATCGCGGGTGGTGAAGACACCCTGCAAGCCAGTGAACAGGCGAACGCGCGGCAAAATCTCGATCGCGCTTTCGGCATAGCTTTCGACGAGCCATGATGAGAAGGCCCAGTCATAGATCTGGCGGCCCTTCGCCGTGCCCTGATTGAGATGCTGAAAGCGATCGAAATCGCCTTCGGTGTAGCCGATGCGCAGACCAGCGACGAGTTCAGTCGGAAGGCCGGCAAGCGAAGTCTTGTGCTCGACCCGGCCTGACAGGCCCATATCGCGCCAGCCATAATCGATGATACCAGCCATCGGCACTGGCAGATGATCCAGTCCCGTATTCAGGAAATAGCTGCCGAGTTCATACGTCGTATTGCCGTCGTGGATCGTCGTCCGGTTCGCGAGCCGCTGATATTCGAAATCGAGACGGGCGTTATATTGCGTCGCCCAGCCGACGGCGCCGCGTCGTTGTGTCTCCAATTGATCAAGCGGGACTGAATCCCCCATGTCCAGGTTGGTCTTGCCGACGGCAAAAAACGTACGGCTCTCAATGTTGGGCGTGATATTCCAACCGACATTACCGCTGAAGCGGTAGTCTTGCTGGCTGGTGTGGATCTGATAGCCATCCTTCTCGAAGAGATTGCCCTGCAGGTACCAATCGAATGGTCCTCTAACCCCGCCATTCTCGATCTGTGTCTGAAGCGTGCCGAAGCTGCCGCCGAACACAGTGAGGCCGGTGCCTGGCGCCGACCGGCCGGTTTTGGAAACGAAGTTGAGGGCGCCGCCCGTGGCGAGCGCTCCATAGCGCAGGCTGTTGCCGCCGCGATAAACTTCAACGTAGTCGGTCGCGAGCGGATCAATCAGCGCGTTGGTGAAGCCCGCTTCTGTTCGACCAAGGGGAAAGCCATCGAGATAGGCACGGATGCCGCGACCGTTGCGCGACCCTTCGTTGGCGATATCGCTGCCACGCATCGAGATGAACGTACCGCTTTCCGAGATGAAGACGCCCGGCGTTTCCTGAAAGATATCACCTAGATTGGTCAGCTTGCCGGGCTCACGCTCAGTGACGGACACGACCGTCTCCGCGCCCGGCCGTCGTTCAAACCGCTGCTGCTGCGCCTCGAACGACGGGGGATTGCTGCTGGCCACGGTCGACGGGGTTGAATCGGATGAGATGGGCGACCCACTACCCGCCACAGGTCTGACCGGCACCGCAGCCCGTTGGCGTGGAGATGTGACGGTGATGGTCTCCAGCAGCACGGTGTTGTCGGGACCAGTATCGGGTGGCGCATCCTGTCCATAGGCGCCTGTCACGGCGAGGATCGCGGCCGCGCCGGAAAGCCACGCCGCTCGTAACGAGCCGCCATGGCCCGCCCGCGAATCCAGCCTCAACGATCCGTTCTTTGCTTGAGAGTCTCGAGGGCTCGAATACCAAACAGCAGCGTTGCTGAACCTCACACTCATTTATTCGTACGCCCCCGCGTCAGCCTTTGAGACTTATTCTCAGAAAATGTTATGTTATAACATAACAGATAATGGCCAACCACAGGCGATGTCAACGGTGATCAACCGGTTGCGGCTTTCTGACGCCCATGGGTAACGGTGCTGGACGAAGCTATGGGCTAAAATTCGGAACGCCCGTTAATTGCGGCGCCAGCCACATATCGCTCAGTGAGGCTTCGTTCGCTGGCTCGGGGGGTTACATTGGCCGAAAACAGAGTTGCCGCGAAACCTGCGATGCGGTTTCGACCAGCGTCGTGACCGAAGGGTCGTTCCCATGTGCATCCCTTCGATCGGCCCCTGCGATCGCGAGAACCGCCACCAGTTCGCCTTGGGAATCGAAGATGGGTGCCGCGGCGCCACGGATGTTCTCGATGAAATGTCCCTTCAACCAGCCATAGCCAGCTTTTCGGACGTCACACTTGATCGCCTCGATGCGCTTGCGAACATCAGCCGACATCTTTTCGCTGCCAAGCTCACGCTGAAGCTTCGCTTCTGTCAGATCGCTGGAGAGATAAGCAAGAAACACATGGCCAGTAGCAGACGACAAGAGCGGAAAGATCGTTCCCAATCCGAGCGATGTCACACCAATGCCGCCACGAAGCCAACCTACCACTGTGGGGCCTTCTTCTCCCCATACAGCCAGCGTGCCGCCCTCACGGATCTTGGCGACCAGTTCCTTCAGCGCCGATGTGGCGAGATCGATGGCCTCGACACGCGCCAGTGCCGCAAGGCCGAGCCGCAGCGACCGCGAGCCGAGATCATATCGGCCGGTTGCCTGATCCTGGACCGCAAGTCCGCAACGCACCAGACTGACAAGATAGCGTCGTGCCTGGCTGAGCGACAAACCGGTCGCTCGTGCTACCTCGCCCAGCGTCAATGGTCCGCCGCCGTCCACCAATGCGTCAAGGACCTCAATGCCGGTTTCGACCGACTGAATGCCCTGCAGTTTTTCGGACGCAGCCAGAAGGTTGGACACTCCGCCTTCATCCTCGGCTTTGCCGCGCGAGCGTGCGGAGAACTTTTTTGCTTTGGCCATTTCAGAAGCCAGATTTCTCGCGGAAAATCATGAGATTGCCCAACCCAACGGCCGGATCGATATAAATGGATGCACCGTCGCGACGATACGCGATTCCGCCTGCCGAAAGCGAAGACTGAAGCGCATCGAGCGATTCAACTTCGATCACGTAACCGAGATAGCCGACTTCCCCTGCCGACTTGCGATCGACGCCGAATTTCTTCCAAGCTGCATCGGACGAGAGGACAACAAGCTCAATGCCACCGGAAACCACGTGCGCTCTATCTCCGTCTTCCGTCAATGGTTCGTCAAACATCGCAGCAAACGTCTTCAGCAACGCAACTGGTTCTTTTGCAACAGCGAGAACGGCCCGAATGCCTTTTGCGGTGTTGGCATGCACCAGCCATTCCGGTCTGAGGTAAAGGTCGACATTGAAATAGCGACAGCAATTGAAGGGCAGAGGCGCCGGGAACGGCAGGATGACATCAAATTCTGGAAACACGGATTCAGATGGCCCGATGATCCATTCCCGCTTCACGTGCACCGGCGGCGATGCCTCGAAGCCCTGCTTCAAAATCGCTGCATGAGCAGTGTTGATGTCGGCTGCGCCGAGCACCATCGACTTGACCGCTTGTGGACCCGACAGAATCTTTGCCATAGGAGCAGGCAGCTTTGTCTGATCCTGCACGGCCATCAATTCGATGAAATTGGCAAACCCGTTCGCGACCGGTGTCATGAGGACGAGGTGATTTGAGATTCCCATCGGCGCGATATGGCTGACGGGGGACAAAGTGAAGCCCATCCGCCGGAACAACGAGGCGGCGCCCTCAAGCTCGTGGACATAGGTCAGCAGATGATCGATAGCCCCGATCGGCTTAGGCATGGGATTCACTCAATATGTGATTACAGATGTCGTCGATATGCAGCGCGACACAGTCGAGCAACGTGATGCCGGGTGCATCGATCGGCAGAAGAAGCGGCAGTTCGGTGCAGGCAAGGACCACAACTTCGGCGCCATGAAATTGCAGCGACGCCACAGCCCGGCGCAGCGTTCCGCGGCCGGCATCGATCCTATCGCTGGCCGTCAGGACGGCTTGAATCTGATGGTCCAGCTCATCCTGCTCGTTGTTGTCGAGGAAGATGAGCTTGCGTTCACCGCGCCCAAGATAATCGGCAACGAAATCCGAACCACACGTCAACGATGTGCCGAGAACACCCGCTTTCCGTATTCCAAGGAAATCCAATCGATCCGCGGCGGCCGTCAGAATATGCGGCACGGTGCCCGTGGTGGCAGAACAGACCGGTTGATACCAGCGATGCGCCGTGACAGCAGTCAAGGCAATGACCTCGCAGCCTGACCGGGCGAGCCGCGTTGCCGCATCCGAAAGCATGGCTTCAACGCCCTTCCAGTCGGATGCATCGGCCATGGACAACAGCGCCGCATAATCGAGATTGCAGATGTCTCCGCAAAAGCTGCGATGCATCCCGAGTTCGGTTTCGAGCGCCTTGTTCAGGCGCTCGTAATAAAGAGCGGTCGAGCGCCAGCTCATTCCTCCGATCAATCCGATGCGGCGGGTCTGCTGTTTTTTCGTCATGGCATTTGCTACGCCCCGACAACCGATCTCGATCGTCCAGTTAGGAGCGGCAGACCAAGCGTGATCAGCACGAAGGCGCCGGTGAGGAATTTCAGATCGGACGGATGTAAGCCTGTAGCGAGGCCGAGCGAAACAAGCTGGTAGTAGATGATCGAGCCGACGACCGGAGCGATGATCTGACGGTCGATCGTTGCGCGACCGATGATCGCTTCGCCGATAATCAGCGCGGCAAGTCCATTCACCAGAATGCCGAAGCCCATCGTGACATCAGCATAGCCCTGCTGCTGCACCACAATGGCGCCACCCAAAGCCGCCAGGGCATTAGCGATTCCAAAACCAAGCACCACGTAAATGCGAGCATTGATCCCGAGTGCCGGAGACAGCCTTGCATTGGCACCGACACAGCGAAGCGACAGTCCAATTTCGGATTTGTAGAACGCGATCAGTACGAGCACGATCAGAGCAACCAGCGCTCCAAAGATTGCGATCTGCAGCCAAATGTTAAGCAGGATCTCGGGCGAGATCGCGTCGAATACCGACAGCTCGGGCCGCACCGACTTGTTCGGCATCCCCATCACCCGCAAGTCCACGCTCCAGATCATGGTCGCCACCAGAATGCCGGCCAGCAATGAATGGATCTTGAAGTAGAGGTGCACCAGCGCCGTCGCGGCGCCGGCGAGAAATCCCGCCACAATGGCCAAAGCCGTGCTACTCCACGGATCAAGCCCCACAGTCAAAACCGCCGCAACCAGGCAACCACCGAGCGGAAAACTTCCCTCCATCGTCAGATCGGGCAGCGATAGGGTCCGGAACGGAATCATGATCGCCAGCGCAACGAAGGAATAGATCAAGCTCTGGACGAGCGTGACCGGAATGAGATTGATGAAGACCGAAATCATGCGCTCAGCACCATTCTGTCGTCTTTGATACGGAAACGCGCGACAAGATCAGCAACCGTCAATCCCTTCTTCTCATCCGCACCGATATCGGCAACGATCTGTCCCGCATTCATCATGATGATGCGCGAGGCATACGCCAATGCGTGTTCCATGTTGTGGGTCACCATCAGCGTGGTCAGCTCGCTCCGCGAGATCAGCGACACTGTCGCCTCCATCACGAGTTCGGAGGTTCGTGGATCAAGGGCCGCCGTATGCTCGTCGAGCAACAGCAGCTTGAGAGGACATAACGTCGCCATAGCCAGCGAAAGAGCTTGACGCTGGCCGCCGGAAAGCTCGCCGGCCAAAGCGTCCAGACGATCTTCAAGGCCAAGCCGCAGATGCGCCAGCGACTGCCGGAATGTGTCGCGGCGTGACATGGTCAGCGCCCGTCGCAATCCCCGGCCCTCCGCGCGCATCAAGGCGAGAGTCATGTTTTCCTGAACGGTCAGCGATGGCGCCGTCCCGATCATCGGATCCTGAAAGACGCGCGCGACCATTTTTGCGCGCGCGTATTCCGGAACGCGCGTTACAGCCACAGTGTCAATTTCGATACTGCCCTCGTCGGGCAGGATTGCGCCCGCCAAGAGATTGAGGAGCGTGCTCTTGCCGGCGCCGTTGCCGCCGATGACGGCGACAAACTCACCCGATCCGACCTGAAGATCGACACCAGAAATGGCGACCTTCTCGGACGCCGTGCCAGCGTTAAAGGCCTTGCGCAATTGCGATGCGAGAATCATTCGGTTCTCAGTCGATCACGCAGTTACAGTTTGCAAGGGCCGGCGGAAGCGTCAGTCCAAGCGCCTTCAACTTGGCACCATTGATCATTGGCTTGTGTTCGGCCGCGGTCGCGCGATAGGGCGGAATGCTCGCCGGATCCTCGCCCTTCAGAATGCGCGCGGCGATCTTTCCAGCCGCTTCGCCCGATTGACCGAACGACACGGCAAAGGCCGCCAGCGCATAATTCTGCTGAACGGCTTGCGGGACCGATGTAATGACGGGAAGCTTGGCGCGGTCGGCCGTCGCGGACACCGCCGCCATGCCCTGCTGGATGCGGCCAGACGCAACGGTGAACAATGCATCCACGCGCCCGACCGCTGATTGTACGCGCTGGGCCAACTCGTTCGGATTGTCGACGCCGACGCGGACAATCGTCATGCCGTTCTTGCCAGCAACGGCTTCGATGCCATCGACCGCCGCCTTCGAACTATCGTCGCCCGTATCATAAAGAACGCCAAGACGCTTCATCTCAGGCAGCAGCGTTTCGAAGAATGACAGCACGGCTTGATAATCGAGCGCGACCGATGAGCCGGTCATGAGCTTGTCGCCCTTGTCCCAGGTCGATACGAGCCCGGCGTGAACGGGATCGGCGATCGGCAGAAACACGATCGGGAATGCGCGTGTACGCAATTGATTGCGCGAAGCGACTGACACCGGCGTTGCAATGGTCGCCATGAGATCGGGCCGAGCACCCGAAAGTCGCGTTAGCATCTGCGGAATGAGGGCCGGATCGAAATTCACATTAGTCTCGTCGAATACGACACCAGAGCCTTCGGGAAAGCCGCCTTCGGCAAGCCCCTTCTTAAAACCGGCAATCGCTTCATCGAGCGTCGGATGCGGACCCCAGCCTGCAATCGCAACACGCTTGGGCTGCGCATAAGACGCCGAACCCGCAGCCAGCAACATGGCCATGACAAATGCGAAACGCTTCAACATTTTGCCCTCCCTCAAGGTGCATCCATAAAGGACTTGCACATTCTGCAATGTCATGCAGGATATGCAAGAGAAAATAACGAGCGTTTTGAGGCTGGAATGAAGGCAGTTTTCTTCACAGAACACGGAGATCTGTCGGTTTTGCAGTATGGAGACCTGCCGCTACCCGAGCCGGCGCCGGGTTGGGTCCGGCTCAAAGTCAAAGCCTGTGGCCTCAATTTTCTCGACGTGTTTTCCCGGCGCGGCATGCCGGGCATCAAAATCGAACTGCCCGGCGTCACAGGCGGAGATTGCGCCGGTGTGATCGACAAGCTTGGGGAAGGCGTCGAAGGCTGGCAGGTCGGTGAACGCGTGCTGCCAGTGTCCCATCATGTGGACTGGAACACCGGCCATTTCGAGATGCTTGGTGAAACGCGCAATGGCGCGATGGCCGAGTATTGCACCGTGCGCGCCAGCCAGTTGATGCGAATTCCGGACAATGTGTCGGATGAAAAGGCGGCCACGCTTCCCTGCGCTTACGGCACCGCGCATCGCATGTTGCACACACGCGGGCAGATCAAGGCCGGTGAAACGATCCTCATTCTCGGCGCATCGGGTGGTGTGGGCACGGCCTGCGTTCTGCTGGCGAAGCTGACCGGATGCAAGGTGATCGCCGCCGCCAGCAGCGACGAGAAATGCGCGAGGCTGCGTGAGATCGGCGCCGACGAGACGATCAATTACGCCACCACGAAGATCGACAAATACATCCGCGAGACCACCGGCTCGCTGCTGCGAGGGGGCGGCGTGGATGTTGTCGTGAATTTCACCGCTGGTGATACCTGGACGCCATCCATGCGTTGCGTGAAGCGTTTCGGGCGGCTGCTGTGCTGCGGCGGAACCGGTGGCTATTCGGCGACAACCGATATCCCCTATCTCTTTATGTCGGAGATGACCATCATCGGCTCGACCGGCTGGACCGCCGAAGATCAGAAGGCTTGCCTCGACCTTGCTGCGCAAGGCCGGCTTGATCCGCCGATCGACCGCGTCAGCCCTCTTTCGGATGGCATCGATGCGGTGCGCGCGATCGAAGACCGAGCGGTGTTCGGCAAAGTCATCGTCAAACCGTAGCAGCCAGGATCATGTCGAGCAGTCCGAAATTTTCTGATGTCGACGACGTCGTGGCGTTCGCACGCGTACCGCTCGCGACGCGTCTGGGCGGCCGCGATATCCTAGCCATGTTGCGCGATCAGACGGGCTGTGATGGCGATGCTGTGGCTATTCGTTATTTGCCGGACGGGATCGGCGGTGAGGCCTTCACATATTCGCGCCGTCAGGTAATCGCTGGCGCGGCCTGGATCGCGACGCAGCTTTCAGAATGTGGTCTATCGTCGACCGATACGATCGCATCGCTCCTGACCAATGGCCCTGGCACCGTCGCAGCAGCGCTTGCGGCCATGGCGATCGGACGTCTTGCCCCAATCAATATTTATCTTGAACCCAATCAGATCCGGGCGCTGCTGAAACAATGCGATGCGAAAGTCGTGCTGATCCCGCGCGATATCCCGGCTGCCATTGCCGGGATGCTGACGGCCTTGCAGGACAATGACGGCGACGATGGTCCTGTCTTTCTCACCATCGACACCATCAACCTGGCCGAAGCGGAGGATATCGATATCCCAAGCCGGACCTTGTCCGATGTCGTCACATTGTTTCATACCGGCGGCACGACCGGATTGCCGAAATTCGTTCCGCTCACGGCGCAAAATCTCGCCGCCGGTGCCATCATTTCCCAATTCGCTTATGGCTATACCGAACAAGACAGCGTGCTCTGCGCCATGCCGATGTTTCATGTCGGCGGATTGTTCGCATGCTCGCTCTTCCCGCTCGTCAGCGGCAGCGAAGTCGCCATCCTTGGACCGCTCGGCTATCGCGGCGAAGGAATCGTCGCGGCGCTGCCATCGACAATCGAAACCCTCGACGTCAGCGTTGTGGTTGGCCCACCGACGATCATGGCTCAGCTCGCGGCCAACGCGCCGGATCGCGCGCACGCAAAAAGGCTGCGGCTTTTCATCAACGGTGCGGCGGCTTTGCCGCGGGTGCTGGGGACGCGCCTTAGCAAAACAACCCGCGTCCCTGTCGTCGAGCCATGGGGATTGACTGAAGCGACGCTGGCCGTGACCAGCGGCCCGCGCGACGGCAAGACTATTCAAGGCTCTGTCGGACTTCCCCTGCCCTATTGCGAGGTCAAGGCCGTGCAGACGGATGATCGCGGGTACTCAACGCGCGACTGCCGCACCGATGAAATTGGCATCCTCGCAATCCGCGGACCAATGGTGTTCGGCGGTTATCTCAATCGAAGCGCAGAGCAACAGCCATTCTTCGACGGTGGCTGGCTGGACACCGGCGATCTCGGTCGCATCGATGCCGATGGATTTGTCTGGGTAACAGGCCGCGCAAAGGAACTGATCAAGCGCGGCGGCCACGGTATCGATCCCGGCATGATCGAGGACGCCCTGGCGGTGCATCCGGCTGTCGCATTGGTCGCAGCGGTCGGAAAGCCTGACGCCTATGCAGGCGAAGTTCCGGTTGCTTACATTCAGCTCCGCCCCGGCGCCACCGCAAGCATTGACGATCTGATCGTGCACGCACGCGCGCATATTGCCGAGCGCGCAGCGATCCCGAAGGAGATTATCCTGCTTCCCAAACTTCCGATTACAGCGATCGGTAAAGTTCACAAACAAACGCTGAAGCTAGACATCACAAAACGCGCTGCGGAAGATTGCGTCGTCGGAATTGTCGGCAATAGCAATATCATCGACGTCACGGTTGAGCCGCACTCCCTGCACGGCCTCGAAGTCACCGTACGCGTCCCCGATCCGTTCGTCGACGCCGTCCGTAACAAGCTCTCGGCTTTTTCATTCCGCGCGAACATCACCTCTCTTTAAGTGAAGGACTCTTACGATGCTCGATGTCGAGGCGTTCAAGAAGATCGTCGAATCCGCCGCCTTTCATCGGCTGATCGGACTGAAGCTGGAAAGTGCGGATGCAGCAGCCGGGGTCGTCGTCCTGCGGCAACCTTATGACCCCAAGCTCAGCATCTTCCCTGATGCCGGCGTCTATCATGGCGGCGTGATTGCGTCCCTAATCGATGTTGCCGGCGCAGTTGCCTGTGGCCTTCCACTAGGCCGCCCGACTCCGACGGCGAATTTCCGCGTCGATTTCCTGAAATCACCCGCCAAGATTGATCTGATTGCCACCGGCCGTCTCGTCCGCTCCGGCAAGACCATGTCCGTCGCCGATGTCGAAATCACCGATGACAATGGCGAGGTCTACGCCATCGGCCGCGGCACTTTCAGCACAACGGCAGCCTTCAAGGCGATCAAAAGCGGCGCCGAAAGCGCAAAGCGTTGACAATGCTGCGGTAAAAATCCAGCTAGTCTTGGAGTCGGACGCGTTTCTTCACGCGAACCGGTACCCGCTATCTGCATCTGCCGCCCCTCGTAACGGTCCCGCCCCTCAACGAGAGACCGAATTTTCCCATCGGCAATGCCGCGTTTCATTATCCAAAAACCACAGCCGGGGTGAATATACTTGATCAAGCCAGCGCCTAAGCTGCCCTTAGGCCGGGAGCACGAAGACTTCGTGCAGGTGCGGACCTGGCTGAGCTTGCCGTATTTCTTGTAGCGCGCAATCGCGGCTGAAAAGATCGTATGGTGCGACGGATGCCCTTCGGCTCCGAGAATACACATCACACCGCCCCGCCTTGGCAGACTCCTATTCTTGCAATCAATTTCGAGGATGATGAGCTAAATCCGCCCGAGCTTGGCATCCTTGATGAAGCAATGGCACGACTTCGCAACGGACGGCTGGTCGTCATCCCGGCGGGACCGCAATCGCGTGGACATTATACGGCGCTTCAGGCCTCGCAGTGGAAATCCTACCTCGTTGAATTCATGGATCAGATTTGAACGCCGCAGAGGGCGACGTCGCCATTAAAAAAATATTCGAACCTCCTCGCTCGCCGGGATTTGGCGACTTATGGGCCTGCGCAGCCCCATTAGAGGTGGTCCATAGCGGCGACTTAGCCTGACCGTCGTTATCGTCTACCGGATGATCTATATCGATCTGGCGGCTCGGGCCACCAAGGGCCGCGCCGGGCGGATCCCAGCCTTTCCATAGGGGGGATCGAGCTTCTCTTCTCCGGAAGACGACATATTGGCGGCAGGCTGTAGTGGGCTTTCATCGTGACGGGATCGCGGTGCACTGGCCCTCACCTCGCGCAAAAACAGATCCGTCATCACGGCATGGTCAACCGGCCTTGCGAAGAGGTAGCCCTGACCGAAATCGCACCCTAATTCCTTCAAAAGGGCAGCCTGCTCCGGTGTTTCAATCCCCTCAGCGACGACCTTAATTCCCAGCTTCCGCGTAATACTGACCAAGCCTTCGATAATTGCCGCACTGGCATGTCCCCGCACAAGCTGGTCGACGAACGACTTGTCAATCTTGATGTGATCCGCCGGCACGGTGAGGAGATGCGTGAGCGACGCATATCCCGTGCCGAAATCATCGAGCGCGACCTGCAGGCCCTTCGATCTCAGCGACTTGATTTCGCTCGCGACGACGTGATCGCGCTTCCCGAGGTAAACGGTTTCCGTCACCTCGAGAACAAGATGTTCCAGAGAAACATCGGCATGCTGAAAGGCTCTGGTAATCTGTTCATCCAGGTGCCCGCTATAGAAATCCGCAGATGAAACATTGACCCCCACATGTTGGAATGGAATCCCCATATCCAGCCAGCGACGGACATCCTGTGATACCGTAGCGAGCATGTGCTGTGTCAACTCGGATGCGACGTGAATGTCAGAAGTTGCCTCGTAGAATTCAGCCGCCGGGATAATATCGCCGTTCTCGGACCGCATTCGACACAAGGCTTCGACGCCAACGATGTCTTTCGTATCCAGCCGCACAATAGGCTGATAATAAGCCTCAATACGATGATCGTTTAATGCAGCGCTGACATCGCGGACGGCGCGCACCCGCCGCATCATCGCCGTCCGGAAGCGCGGCGCGTAACCGATATATTTTCCGCGATTTGTTTCCTTGGCGTGATAAAGCGCAAAGTCCGCGTTCTGACGAACGGTTTCAATACCACAATCGTCGGCAGCAACCACCGCTCCTCCGATCGTTGCCTTGGGAACGATCGCATAGCCGCCGCATTCAGCGGGCTCTTTCAAAACTGCCAATATCTCATCGGCCATGCCATCGATGTCGGGAGTGCCCTGCTGCGCCTGAACGATGACGGCAAACTCATCACCGCCCAAACGAAACGCCCTGTCCGTCGAAGCGATTGCACCGATGCGCCCTCCAATACACCGTATCAGATCGTCACCCGCTTCGTGTCCGAAGCTGTCGTTGACGACCTTGAGATTATCGATGTCAACCAGGAGAAGGCCCCACGAGCTGCAACGATCCGAGGAAAGCTGCAAAGCCGTTGAATTGAAGTTTGCTCGATTTCCGAGACCCGTCAGCGCATCGGTATAGGCCAGGCGATGGCGCTCGCTGACCCGCTCATGCCGATCGAGTGCAATGACGCAAAGATGCACGCATGTCGTCACGATTTCCTGCTCAAACGGACTGGGACCGCGCCTTTCCCGATAGTAAAAGGCGAACGTACCGAGCACGCGTCCATGACCGCTGCAAATCGGTGTTGACCAGCAGGCCACAAGGCCAAGAGGCAGGATCAGGTTCTTGTAGTCAGCCCAGAGCGGATCTGTCTCGACATCGACTACGGCCACCGGCTCGCGGCGATAGGCAGCCGTTCCACATGAACCCCTAGAAGGTCCGATCTCCACACCATCCAACGCCGACGAATAATGATCCGGCAGACTTGGGCTCGACAACGGATGAAGCAATCCCGCCTGGTCGACGGTCAATACCGAACAGATGATATCGGGCACAAGCAATTCGACTTCCCGGCACAATCGATCGATCGTCGCCTGAAGCGGATCACCTCTCGCCACCATTTCCAGAATGGTGTTTTGGAGCTGGAGCAGCATTGTCCACGCGGCAATGTGACACAAAGCTTTTCCGTAATTTATTTAAATGAATAAATGAGTATCCAAACCGGCACAATTTTAGTTGTCACGGCCGCCTGGTATCGCAGCCAAGCTGCGAATACTGGTCAATGCCCTGTTGCAATACGAGCAATCGCCGCCGGATCTTTCGGGGCCTGCTGCCCGCGCCAGACGATATGCATATCCGGGCGCAGAAGCAGAATGTCGAATCCGTAGACCTCACGTGCGACCGGGTCGGGAATATTCAGCACCGACACAGGTGCATTGAGTGCCTTGAATGCAGCTTCAAGACCGTTCGCGTCGGCTCTGGTGCGGCCCAGCTTCAGGATCGTAAATCCTTCGCCGATCAGATCTTGCACCGGCCGACCGTCATCAAGCCATACATTCGGAAGGCGTGCACCCGGCCATGTGGTTGGTTGGTACTCACGGAAAAGCTGCTCCGGGCCTCCCGGGATGTCGCAAATCACCGGCGAATTGATGTAGCGATAGCCGAGCTCAGCTCCGATCATCTCGTTCGATTTGCGCTGCTCGATATCGGCCATGCGCACGAGAACATCACGCGCCTTCCGTCCATCGGGCGTGTCGTCTCCGATTTCGGGACGCCATAATGATCGCCATTTGCGCCGGCCGATCGATGCATACCGCGAGGCGCCAACGTTGCGGTCGCCGACCTGACGACGCTCCACCTCATACGAGGCCAGCAGATTGGGGCCGCCCCATCCGCGCAATGTGGCCGCAAGTTTCCATGACAGATCGACCGCATCGCCGACACCCGAATTCATCCCAAGGCCGCCCGTCGGGATGACAAGATGCGCTGCGTCTCCCGCGATGAAAACGCGGTTCACATAGTAGCGATCGGCCAGCAGGAGATTCTGTCGCCACGGATTGCAGGACAGCATCTCGTATTTGACGGGAAAACCGATCGTTTTCTCGAACTGGGCCTTCATTCCCTCGTCGCTGTCCACGACCGCATGCAGCGTCCAGTGCTTTGTCGAATCCTGCATGATCAGGAATGTCGCCTGATCATCAGCCACATGGTAGTGACGGCCTTGTCCGGGCCCGTCGCCGCATGGCAAGCGTTCAAACAATTCATCGCAGCGATAGAGTGCCTGGCGCAGTTGCAGCAGGTTGCCTTCACCCCGCAGCTTGATATCGATTTCCTTGCGAACCGGACTGGCGCCACCGTCGCAACCGACAAGGTATGACGAGCGTATCGTCCTTGTCCCGCGCCCGACATCCCTGACGGTCGCGGTGACGCCCTCCGCATCCTGTTGCAGCGACAGAAACTCACATCCGAAAGAAACAGTCACGCCTGGGGTCGCTTCGGCCACCTGCTTGAGCAAGGGTTCAAGCGTGTATTGCGAGATCAATTGATAGGCTTCAAGCGGTGCGCTTCCATTATTCGTTGCGCGGCTTTCCGCAAGTGCTTGCTGAACCGAGGGATACGGCAGCCGCAACAGTGGCGGCTGGTTCATCGCCAAGATGATGTAAACATCCATCGGCACATCGGGACGCAAGCCCGCAGCACGGATCTTCTGCGACAGGCCCATGCGCCGAAAAATTTCCATAGAGCGCGCATTGATGCGCTCCATCTTCGGCAGAAAGGCTGGTTCCTCTTTCTGCTCGATCAAGGTGCAACGAATACCACGCTGGCCGAGGTCGATCGCCAGTGTCAAACCTGTCGGGCCGCCACCGACGATCAGGACCTCGGTCGCATTCATGATCAGGCCACTGCTGGTTTCAGGCCGAACAGCGTCTCGGCATTGCGGAAGCTGATTTTCTCCCGCTGTTCCAGCGGCATCTCGATGGATTCCAGCACCTTGATCGTGTCGCGGATATATCCCGGTCCCTTTTCCGGATCGAACGGACAATCCGAGGCGAACAGCACGCGATCGGCACCATAAAAATCAAGTCCGCAGATTGTTGCCGGCCGCGAGCCAAACACGGCGGTGTCTGCGTAGAAATCCTTGAAATAATCGAACGGACGCTTTTTCAGAGTCTTGAGCAACGGACCGTAATCCTCGTCGGACGTTCGCTTGCCCAACTGATCCCAGCCAGGACCGACACGCCCTTCGAAGAACGGCACCATGGCGCCGAGATGATGCGCCAGCACTTTCAGGTTCGGCAGTTTGTCGATCATGCCCGAAAAGACCAGCCGCGCCATCGCGGCGCTGGTTTCGTATGGCCAGCCGAACGTCCACCAGATTTCGTAGAGCGACTTGGACTCGCTCTTGTAATCCGGCATGTCCGATGTCCGCGACGGATGCAGCATCACCGGCTTGCCGTACTTCTCTGCGACGGCAAAGATCGGGAAGAACTCGGGCGCATCCAGAGGCTTGCCATTGATGTTGGTGTGAATCTGAAGACCACAGGCATTCAGATCGCGGAAGGCGCGTTCAGCCTCCTTTGCCGCCTCTTCCGGCGCATTCATCGGTAAAGACGCCAGAAAGCCGACAAACTGATCCGGATAGCGTTTGACAAGGTCAGCCGAGCCGTCATTGCCCAACTTGGCAAACTCGCAGCTTTGTTCGGGTGCCCCCAAGGATTCGAGCGGCGGCATGCCGAGCGAAATAACCTGAGTGTAATTCTCAAACCGATCGACGAGCCGCAGCCGCTCGTCGAGATCATAGATGGCAGGCACCCCGCGCATCCGCTTGCCAATGTCGCGTGCGGCGCCTTCGGCGCTCATCATCGCGTCCCAGAGTTTTTGCGGAAAAAAATGGTTGAAGGCGTCGATATAGCGCATGGGATTCTCGCACTGGTTTTAGGGATTTCAGCGCGGAAAAGACGCCGAAGCCTCGAAGGTCTAGAGCGAGACAAATCCTATAATATGGGATTTGTCAATGAACGCAGGTGTCAGCGCGGCCGGCCGCCGGTCATCGCTTGCGAGATGATCCGCGCACAAAAGGATACCCGGTCGGAAATCATCGACAGGCGGGATGGGTCGATGTTCCTGTCGGGAATGCTCAGGCTCAAACTCCCGAGAATGTTCTTCGCACCGTCGAAGATCGGGGCTGCGACGCCGGTAATGCCCGGTGTCACCTGCCCCGCCGTCGAATGCCATCCGCGCTGTCTCATGTCTTTCAGCGTCGCCCGCACCTCCGAAAGTGTCGCGCCCAATTTACCAGCGGCAAATTCCCTGGTGTGCTTTTCATACAAACGCTGCAGGTGATGCGGCGGCAAATAAGCCAGAATGATGCGCGAGGCGGCGCCGGAAAATAGAGGAAGCGGTTTGCCTCGCTCATACGTGCTTTGAATGACGACTTCCGGATTGGCCGCTTGATGCACGCAAAGGACCTTGTCGCGATAACGCCGGCATAGAAGAGCAATGCCGGGAATTTCCGACACCAGTTCCGCCATTACCGGCGCGCTGGCGACAATCAAAGGATCATGCCGGCGAATTTCATAATCCATTTCGACGATGCGGGGACCAAGGACATATCCCGCCTCCGGCAGGGAGGTCAGAAGTTCCGCATCCGAGAGAACTTTCAGATAACGATAGAGGGTCGAACGAGTATAGCCAAAACGCTCATGCATCTGTTCGACGGTCCAGCAATGAGCGCCGCCATCAAACAGATCGAGAAGTCCAATCATTCGTTCAAGACTGCTCTTGGGCACCGCCACGGGAATTTTGCGCGATGACGGTTTGCGTTGAGAACGCACCTTCTTGGCTGACATGACGTATATAAGGTCCGCAATGTGAGACGGCTCACCGCTCTATACGGGTATCGGGGCACAAGTCCAAATGCGCGATGTCTGTGTCACCCGCTTGCCTGGGCTGATCGACTGCCCGACAAGCGCGAAGCAGCACTGGAATCACGGCTCATCCGACCATGTAGCAATGGCACTACAAGTACGCGCTGATCCCCGTAGTCCCGCTGTTGCTGAAGCTGCTCTGCACGGAGAGAAGGCTGTTATAGCCCCGGACTAGGCGGTTCATCACCTGCTCGGTCACGCCGAGGACCGATTTTTCTTCCGCACTCATCGCCGCATATTGCTTGATCATCGCCAGGCTGCCCGCGCTCGGATCGCTGCTATTCCCTGAATTGATGGCGTTCAAAAGGCTCAGACGGTTGCGCTGATTCAGTTCGGCCTTGGCCGCGCGGGCCTCATCAATGGAAAATGTTGCATCCTGATTGAGGGAGACAGTCGCGAGCATCCGGTTGTCGAATTTCGAAAAGTCGACCTGCTGGCCGAATGTCCGGCGGGCATTGAAAACCAGTTCGCTGCCCTTGTCCGCCGCTGCGTTGATCTGGTCGTCCAGCAACGCGCGGGCGCGCGCGGCGATGCTGCCGCTGCTTGCACCTGAAGACGGAGAATTCATCTCGCTTGTCTTGGCGAGCAACACCTGAACCGGGTCGTCGCTGTTGCCCGTGTTCGGCGCTTTGCCGAAAGTCTTGCGTGCCGCTGCGGCACCATCAACAAGCGCCTTGCGCTGAGCCTGCCACGAGGCGGTATTACGCTCGTCGGCACCGGCTTCATCCATATAGGCAAGAGCAGCGTCATAGAGACTGGCATAGTCGCCGCTATGTCGCGCGATCACAACATGATGGGCCATGGCATCGTCGAAACGGCCCTGCAAGGCCGATTGAGCGGCCTTAACCTCGTCTTTCGAGAACAGCTTTTGCGCGTTGGAGACGATCGCCGACAGGGTTGCGCGGCTTTGACTGGAGAAATCGACAGCGACCGCGCCATCCAGGATGGCGGATGAGATTCCGAGTTTCTCGTATTGCTGATCGAACCAGTTGCGGGCATTCGTGGCGAGCGTCTCAAGCGGCATCGCATCGCTGTTCGCCGGCTGCGATGTTTGCGCCAGATAGGCCTTCGCCTCGTCCGACAGGCTGATGATGGTCGAAGGCGATGACGAGGTTTTCTTTTTATCCTCGTCGGTGAGGATTTGGGCAAGACTTGGCGCTGCCGGGATAGTGTACCCTCGGCCCGCCGAGCTGAATAACGATGTCAGATTGGTTCCAATGGCTGTCGACACGAGCCCCTCCTGGTCGTTACGAAAATATGAGCAAGGGGTGTGCCATCGTGGGACAAGGAGAAAACCGTTGTCTTTTCAACGAAGAGAGACGTCTCTTTAACGAGAGAAGAAAAGCAGCGTTCTGCCAGTCGGCAGTTTTTGCCGGGTGATGTGAAAACTATGCCCGATGGCTGCTGCAGTTAAGATGGGCGAAAAGCCAGGTCAGCCCGACCTGACGGTTTGGACGAAGTTTCCTCTAAATTCCTTCGACAGCAGAAACCTGTTTGCATTGTTCTTGTTTTGTTCTAGCATCCCAAACGAGATGCAGAACCCCTTACCATCATGCCGTTGTTGGATGCCAAAACCCCTTATCAAACCCGTGAAGAGACCGTTCGGGACCTTCGCCGGATGCTGGCGAGGGCAAACGGGACTTCGGTCGAAGCAACCACGCTTCCCTTCGGCCTTGCCGCTCTCGATGAGCATCTGCCGCAAAGGGGCCTGCCCTTCGGCGCGCTGCACGAAATCGCACCGATCGTTGCAGCCGATATGCCGGCGGCCTTCGGTTTTACGACCACCCTCCTCGGTCGCATCGCACAGGCCGATCGCGCACGCGGACCTGTGCTCATCGTCACAGGACCAAACGATGTTGCCGCCTATGGCCGCCCGTACGGACATGGTCTCCAGCGACTGGGGCTCGATCCGGCACGCGTGCTCCTTGTCGCAACCAAGGACGACAGGGAGACGCAGTGGGCGCTGGAAGAGGCCTTGCGCTCCGCCTCGCCCGCTGCCGTCGCCGGCGTAATCGAATTCCTGGGGTTTCGCGCGAGTCAAAGACTGCATCTCGCCGCTGAAAATTCCGGGCGTCCTTTGCTGGTGCTTCGGCCGTCAGAAATTGTGGGAACGAGCGTTGCGATGACGCGCTGGCGTATCGGCGCAGCCGCAGCCGCGCGCGACCGCTTCGGCCTGATCACGCGCTGGCAATGGAGGGTTAAGCTCGAACGCTGTCGGAACGGACGTCCGGGCGAATGGTTGGTGGAGTTCGATCATGCGTATCGTTTCAGTCTGGCTGCCGCGATGGCCGATCCTGCGCTTTTTCACGACGCAGACGCGCGATCCTTCCGGCGAGCCGTTTGATCCTGCCCGGCCGTTCGTTCTCTCAGCCGACGCCTCCGGTGGCCCTCGCATCGCCGCCTTGAATATGGCCGCTGAAAAATACGGACTTGCGGTTGGCGATCCACTGGCCGATGCGCGCGCCAAAGCGGAAGGCCTGCAAGTCGCTGTTCATGATCCCGCGGCTGACGATGCAGCCTTGCGACGGCTGACCTTGTGGGCCACGCGTTACACACCATCCGTGTCGCCATGGAGCGAGGACAACGGCGCAGATGGTTTCTTTCTCGATATTACCGGCGCTGCGCATTTATTTGACGGAGAAGAAAAACTGCTCGCCGATCTGTCTCACCGGCTGAGCTGTTTCGGATTGCAGGCGCGGCTGGCGATCGCGGACACGCCCGGCGCGGCCTGGGCTTTGTCGCGTTATCATCCCTTGCATGCTGTCGTGATGCCTGGTGGACAAGAAGCGGCAGCACTCGCGTCCTTGCCCATCGAGGCACTCAGGCTCTCACCCGATACACGCACGACGCTGCGGCGGCTCGGTTTCAAGCGCGTCGGCGCGCTGATTGACAAGCCGCGCGCGCCTTTCGCCGCACGCTTCGAGACGGAACTGCTGACGCGCCTTGATCAGGCGCTTGGTCATGCAGCGGAGCCGCTCCGCCTTATTGTTTCTCCTCCCCTCTATCACAGCACACGCTATCTGCTCGAACCAATCTGGACACAAGACGCGGTGATTGCCGTTGCGACGCGTTTGATGAAGGATCTCGTCCATCCCCTGGTCCGCGATGGTGTCGGCGCAAGAGCGTTGCGGCTCTCGCTCTATCGCGTCGATGGCGATGTCTCGATTGTCGATATCGGTCTCACCATGCCGACCCGCGATCCTTCCCATATTGCACGCTTGATCGACCTGAAGCTTGAGCGATTCACCAAAGACATCGATGCCGGTTTCGGCTTTGAGACGCTCGGGCTTGCGGTGACGATTGCCGAATCGATGGATGAGCAGCAGGTGGAGTTCACATCTGTCCTCCATGGCACGCATGAAGCTGAACGCTGTGCTCAATTGATCGACCATTTGCAACAGCGTCTGGGACCGGGCAGCGTGCAACAAATCAAGCCGATCGAAAGCCATTGCCCTGAAAGAGCCGAAGAAGTTTATACGGCGGTCGATATCGCGCAGACCTGGCCCGATCCGGATCAAGACCGACTACGCCCCTTGCTGCTGCTGCCGCGCGCCGAACCGGCATGCGATGTCATCGCCATGGTGCCGGAAGGACCGCCGCAACGCTTTCGCTGGCGGGGCGCCCTGCACGATGTTCTCTTTTCGCAGGGGCCCGAACGCATTGCCGGCGAATGGTGGCGAAGCAGTCATTTCCAGCCGACGCGCGATTATTACGTCGTCGAAGACAAAGCCGGTCACCGCTTCTGGCTTTACCGGGAAGGGTTGTATGAACGCGAAACCAACAGGGCGCGCTGGTTCGTGCACGGGCTATTTGCGTGAGGAGCGTTGCGGATGGTTGCCTATGCCGAGCTCGCCGTCACCACTAATTTCTCCTTCCTGCGCGGCGCCTCTCATCCGCAGGAAATGGTGCTGGCCGCCGACGCGCTGGAGCTCTCGGCTATCGGCATCGCCGACCGGAACAACTTTGCCGGCGTCGTGCGGGCCTATGATCAATGGAGGAAAATAAGAAACGAGAAGCAACTTGGAGAAAAGATCGTCAAGCTGCTCGTCGGCACACGGCTTGTCACTATCGATGGCTTTGAAGTTCTGACCTATCCCAAAGACCGCGTCGCCTATGGCGAGCTCTGCAAGCTGATCACCAAGGGCAATCGCCTTCTGGATGGCAAGAAAGCGGAATGTCACATCAATTTCGAAGACGTGCTTTCGGTCGGCGGCGGACAGATCTTCATCGTTATCCCACCCGAAGACCTTTCATCGGCATTTACAGACAGGCTTGAAATGCTGGCGCGGACCGCATCAGGGCGAACCTACCTCGCCGGCATGCACCGCTATCACGGCAACGACATCCGGCGACTGGGCCTTCTGAACGAGCTCGGCCAGCGAACCGGCGCACCGCTCGTTGCCGTCAACGATGTGCATTATCACGGGCCGGAACGCCGTGCGCTGGCCGATGTCGTCACGTGCATTCGGGAGAAATGCACCATTCACGAAGCCGGTTTCCGTCTGGAAGCGAATGCGGAGCGGCACCTGAAATCACCCCACGAAATGGCGCGACTGTTTCGCAATCACCCTGATGCTATCGAACGCACAATCGATATCGCTAATGCCTGTCAATTCACGCTTGAGGATCTCAAGAATGAATATCCTGACGAACCAGTGCCTCCGGGAAAAACGCCGCAGCAGCACCTCGAAGACTTGACGTGGGCCGGCGCGCAACGTCGCTATCCCGATGGCACACCGACTGATGTCGTCAAGCGACTGAAAGAAGAACTCGCGATCATAGCAACGCTGAAATATGCCAAATATTTTCTGACGGTACATGACGTCGTGGCATGGGCGCGTAATGAAAAGAACATCCTGTGCCAGGGCCGCGGGTCGGCGGCCAACAGCGCTGTCTGCTACTGCCTTGGCATCACCGAAATCAACCCTGACCAAAGCGGTCTTTTGTTTGCACGTTTTATTTCGGAAAATCGCGGTGAACCACCAGACATCGATGTCGATTTCGAGCACGACCGGCGCGAAGAGGTCATGCAATATGTTTACCGGCGCTACGGACGTCACCGCGCGGCGATCTGCGCCACCGTCATTCATTATCGTTCACGCCGCGCCATTCGCGAAGTCGGCAAAGCGCTCGGCCTGACGCCGGACATTACAGCAGCCTTGTCGAAAACCGTCTGGGGCAGCCATGCCGACGGTCTGCCCGACAAGCACATTCGGCAGGCTGGCCTCGATCCATCCAATCGCGCGCTGATGCAGGCGGTGATGCTGGCACGCGAATTGATCGGATTTCCCCGTCATTTGTCGCAACATGTCGGCGGCTTCATCCTGACGCGAGGACGCCTCGACGAAACCGTACCGATCGGCAATGCCGCGATGGAGGAGCGCACCTTCATCGAATGGGACAAGGATGATATCGATACGCTGGGACTGATGAAGGTCGACGTGCTCGCGCTTGGCATGCTGAGCTGCCTGCGGCGTGGCCTCGATCTGATGAAGGAGCATTACGGCAAAGATTATACGCTCGCCACGCTGCCGAAAGACGGCGACGTCACCAGCAAGCCGGTTTACGAGATGCTGTCACGCGCCGATTCCGTCGGCGTGTTCCAGGTCGAAAGCCGAGCGCAGATGTCGATGCTGCCGCGCCTCAAACCAAAAGAATTCTACGATCTCGTCATCGAAGTCGCGATCGTGCGCCCCGGCCCGATCCAGGGCGACATGGTGCATCCCTATCTGCGCCGGCGCGATGGGATCGAACCGGAATATTATCCCTCGCCCTGCCCCAAATACGGCCCCGCCAACGAACTGGAAGAAGTCCTCAAGCGAACGAAAGGCGTGCCGCTCTTCCAGGAGCAGGCGATGCAGATCGCCATCACCGCGGCGGAATTCACGCCCGACGAAGCCGATGGCTTGCGACGAGCGATGGCGACATTCCGCCACAACGGCAACGTCCATCTTTTCCGCGACAAATTCATCAAACGGATGACCGAGCGCGGCTATGATCGCACATTCGTCGAAAACTGCTTCGGCCAGATCGAAGGTTTCGGCGAATATGGTTTCCCCGAAAGCCATGCCGCCAGTTTTGCACTGCTGGTCTATGCTTCAGCCTGGATCAAGTGCCATTATCCCGAAGTCTTTTGCGCCGCCATTCTCAACAGCCAGCCGATGGGCTTCTATCAGCCGGCGCAGCTTGTCCGCGATGCCCGTGAGCATGGCGTCGAAGTGAAGCCGGTTGATGTCAATTACAGCGATTGGGATTGCACGCTGGAACCGGCTTCCGACGGAGGCGAACGCCTTGCCGTCCGTCTCGGTTTTCGGCAAATCCAGGGACTGAATGAAGACGAGTTAAAAAAGCTCGTGAAGGAGCGCGGCAATGGCTTTGCCAGTGTGGAGCGGCTCGCCGCCGTCGCCGGCGTGTCGCGCTTCACCATCGAGCGCCTCGCCGCCGCCGATGCCTTCCGCTCTGTTGGGCTCGATCGCCGGGCGGCGCTCTGGGCGGCGCGACGGCTCGACACCATCGGCATTCGCAAGCCGATGGTGCACAAGACGCGCAGGAAAGATACGACATCGCCGCTCCCGCTTCTTGCGCCGCATATGAGCGAAGAGCTATTCCCCGAGCCGCAAATCGCACTGCCTTTGATGCAACTATCCGAACAGGTGGCAGAGGATTACGTCGCCACCGGCCTGTCGTTGAAGGCGCATCCGATCCGCTTCTTTCGCGAACGCCTCCGCCGCATTGGCGCCATTACCACAGCCGAACATCGCAGCGATAACCTGCCCCAGAACCAGCGCATCACCGTCGCCGGCCTCGTCCTGATCCGGCAGATGCCAGGCACCGCCAAAGGCGTCGTTTTCCTGACGATCGAGGACGAAACGGGCATCGCCAACATCATCGTCTGGCGCAAGGTGTTCGAAAAGCACCGTCGCCTTGTCATGAATTCGAAATTCCTGGCCGTGCGCGGCCGCCTGCAGCGCGCAGGACTTGTTATCCATGTCGTGGCCGAAAGTTTCCGCGATCTCAGCGATCATTTGCGGGACCTGCGTGACGGGGAATTGCCATTCATTGGTGAGTCGGCCGCGGATACTCCGCCGCCGGACTTGTCACTCCTCAAGAGCCGGGATTTTCATTGAGAGGCAGCCATGCAGCTAACGTTCACATTCGAACGCGAGCCGATCCTGCTGCAAATTCGCAATCGTCTTGTCCAAATCTATGGTCAGCAGCGTGATGAACTGCGTCATGAGCCAACGCCGCAATGGGTGAAGGCGATGATCAGCTCCCGCACACTCGATGCCATATCGGATGGCGCTTTTGTGCGACTAAGGGGCCTTCCATCATGGGATATGTTGGCGCAAATGAAGACCACAGAGATTACGCCGATGATTCACGACGTGACCTTTGCTCAAAACAAGGCAATCCACCTTGCCAAATCGGCCCAGATCATCAAACGCCGACGAGGCACCGTCGAGCTGGATTTCCTTGCTGACTGGCCGACCCAGGTGGCGTTCGACTGGCTCAATTCTCTTCCAGGCACAGGCCCCAAGGTTGCTTGCGTCACACTCAATTTCAGCACATTGCGCAGACCCGTCTTCGCCATTGATACCCACGTCCTGCGAGTCTTTTGGCGGTTGGGTCTCGCACCCAACAGACATAACTTCAAGCGCGGCTATATCACGCTCTCAAACCTCATCCCCAACAACTGGGATGCGGACGATCTTTACGAATTGCACTGGCTAATGAAATACCTCGGTCAAAAAATATGTACTCACGAACGGCCCCTCTGCGGTCGCTGCCCCCTTGCATCTCTCTGCCCAAGCGCAGCCTGCCTACAAGCATGAGAAGACGGGTTTGGACATCAATCCAGCATCGCTGCGAAAGAGGGCGTCATCCGCTCCAGCAAGCCAGTTGGTTCTCGTATGATGAAGCGCGCCGCAATATCGCGCGCGGTCGCGAAATCGCCCCCCTTCTCTGGGCCCAGCACCGTCAACGCCGTTGCCAGGGCATCAGCCATCATGCAGGAGCGATCGAACACAGTCACTGACGTCAGAGTGTCAGGGACAGACCGACCCGTTCGCGGGTCGAGCGAGTGCGATAGCCTCCGACCGCGCTCCATGATATGACGCCGGACGTCACCGGATGTCGCAACCGACAACGCATGCAGAGCGACAATCGTGTCATCGGCTGCACCATCGCCGCCTTCCAGCGCCACCCACCAAGGCGACCCATCGGGCTTCACGCCACTGCCGCGCAGTTCTCCTCCGATCTCGACAAGATGATCGGCGATACCGCGCTTTGACAATGTTTCGGATATAAGATCGACAGCGAAGCCCTTGGCAATCGACGATAGATCGAGTTGCAAACCGCCCGGCTGGAATGCCGCTCGCCGGTCATGATCAAGTCGAATACTGCGCCATCCGCAATGTCCGCGCGCCCAATCGATATCGGTTTGATCTGGCACATCGTCTCTACGGCCGGACGCACCGAACCCCCATAGTTCCGACAAGGCACCGATCGTGGGATCGTAGGCACCGTCTGTCTCTCGCGCAAAATCGAGCGCGCATTTCAGCACAGAGAAGAATTCGTCCGGCAGCGCATGCCACGTACCGGCAGTAGCGCGATTGAAACGGCTGATATCGGAATTCGGCTCCCATTGGCTCATCTGCGCGATGACCATAGCGAGAGCGTTCTCGACGATCTTCAAAACATGGCCTTCGTCGATCGCCGTCGCGGCCTTCACCGACCATGATGTGCCCATCGTGTCCCCCGCAAGCGAAACGATTTGCGCCGCTCGCGGAAGAAGCGGCGCAATGCCGGGCACATGCAGCGGAACGAGAACGCGCCGCATCAGAACAAAACCAAACGCGTTACGGAAGCACTTCCAGTGTCGCGGTATAGCCGGCCCGGCGCTGCTTCACCTCTTTGGCAGCTGCCTTGTCATCGCGCACATTCGCTTCCATCCAATACATCCCCGGCTCCGGCCATTTGACCGTAAATTTGCCGTCGGCATCGGTCGTCAGCGTCATTTCGCCGAGCTTGTCGCGATAGCGGTTGCCGCCCGGAATCACGCTGACCTTGAGATTGGATGCCGGCCTGCCGTCGAGCATCATCTGGAACGTCGCGTCGGACCCGACATTCAGATCGTTCGGGTGCGTCACCGGCGCAAGCTCGAGGCCGGAGCCGGTGATCTTCAACGTCTCCTCGGTCGGCTTGCCGGCGGTCACGAAGACTTCCATGCGAGTTTGCATGAAAGAAGCCCGCAGATCTTCAGCATTCTGCGGCACTTCCTTGGCGAAATCTTCAGCCTTGCCTCGCCAGCGTTTGGTCTGCCCGCCGTCCTTGTAGCTCGCGAAGATACCGTCATTGGTGACAGCGAGCTTGTAAGTCCCTTTCTGCTTCAGCGGCACGTCGAAGGTCGAGCGATAGCGGCCGATGCTGCCGTTCTGTGCTTCAACCGCCGAGCCGTCCGGCGCCGTGATCACCAATTGCGCAGGGCGGCCACCGCGCCCACCCGCCGTCTCCACCGGCGTGCCGATATTGGCGATCCGCAGCGGGAAATGCTCGAAGTAGAACAGATCGTTCGACACCGCCGCGTCAACCGTCACCCAGACATCATCACCGGACAACACCGTCGCCGACGGCAACAGCCATGCCCGATGCGCCTGTGCGGCACTGACCGGCAGACCGAGACACAGCGCAAGAACAAGCCATTTGCGCGAAAGAACCATGATGTTGCTCCTGATCTTCAAGGTTTCAGGTCGAGCGCGATGCTACCCAACTCGTGCTCGCCCTTGAATTTCAAACTCTGTGCAGTCTTGGCCGGCCATTGAAACGGCACTCGAAGCAACTCCCGGCCTCCCACCTCACGCGCCGCCTCAACGACAAGCTGATATTCGCCCGCTGCAAGATCCTTCACCGGCAGCTTGTCGAGCGCGACGCTGATCTTGTGCTCACCGGGCGCACGGGTTGCACTGCTCAATCCATCCACCGGCATGTCAAGTTCGCGGCCGGACTTGCGCCACCATTGCCGCATGTCCTTCAGCCATTTGGTGCCTTCGTTATTCTTGAGCTTGACGTCGTACCAAACAGCGAGATTGCCGACGAAGGACTGGTCCGGCTTCTCAAGCCAGATCGCGACATAGGGCCGGTGATATTCAGCAACATTCAGTTTTGGAATTTCGATACTCACATTCATCTCGGCGGCGAGCGTCGGAACCGTTAATGCGCCAGACATCGTAATCGAGAGAAACGCGCGCATGAAAATCCTCAATGCATGAGAAAAATGGCAATCAGCGCCGGGATGACGAGGCCGAGGCCGACCAGAGGCCAAGTCGAAGGCCGCGCATGTGACAGCAACTGCAACAGCACGAGACCGGTTATGCAGAAGACGATGCAGGCGATCGCGAATGCGTCGAGAAACAGAAACCAGACGAATCCGGTGTTACGGCCCTTGTGCAGATCGTTGAGATAGGAAATCCAACCGCGGTCGGTCAGTTCGTAGCGGGCCTCGCCATTCTGACGGTCGAAGCTGAGCCAGGCGTCGCCACCCGGCCGCGGCAGCGCGATATAGATTTCATTCGGGGAAAATTCTGCTTCACGCCCGCGGATATCGACGCGCACAGCGTCCGACACCCATTTTACAACGGTATCGGACATGACTCCCTTGCCCTTCGCCGGTAAGACCTTGATCTGGTCCAGCAGCGTTTGGGGCATCGTGGCGATGCGCTCGCTGACGCTGGGGCGCGCTTCGATATGACCGGCATGATTGAGTGTGATGCCGGTGACGGCGAATAGAAGCATTCCAATCAGGCAAACGGCGGCGCTGATCCAATGCCATTGCCGCATCTGCCGCAGCCAGAAAGCCCGGCTGCCGAGCGTCAATTTGGGCTTCATTGAAAACAGTGTGTTTTGCGCAATCGCGGTCAGGATGGACATTGACTACGCTACGTAATCAAGAACAAAACACGCTGCAAACACAATGATTTAGGGAGATTCAAAACTGTTGCGCGAATGCATGGCCAGGGGCGCAGCCATACCGAGATCACATAAGCAATGCGAGTTGCGACGCCGGCCGTCGTAACGGCCGGCGTCTTTGCTATGTCGTTATTTCGCGCCGATGCCAGCGGCTGCGAAGATCTTGCCGTAACGATCGGTGTCGCTTCTGATGATCTCGTCGAACTTGGCCGGCGAGCTATGAATCACGACGACGCCCCCTTGCTTAGCCATACGGTCCTGTAAGCCAGGGTCCTGCAGCGCCTCAACCGTATCCTTGTTGATCTTGTCGATGATCGCCTTCGGCGTGCCGGCCGGAGCCATCAGACCGAACCAGGAGTCATAAGAGAAGTTCGATAGACCTGCCTCCGCCAGCGTCGGCACATCGGGCATCTCCGGAACACGTTTGGCAGTTGCAACCGCAAGCGCACGCACCTTGCCGGACTGCATCAATTCGAGCGCGGTATTGGCCGGCGTGAAATACATGTGCGAGTCGCCGCGGACCACGCTCATGTTTGATTCCGGCGCGCCTTTGTAGGGCACATGAACAAGATTGATGCCGGCGTTCTCCCGGAACAGTGCCCCGGCGATGAAAGTGGTGCTTCCGAGGCCCGGCGACGCAAAATTCATCGATCCCGGCTTGGCCTTGGCCAGGTCAATGAATTCCTTCACGCTCTTGGCCGGGATGTCCGGATTGATGATCAGCACCAGCGGTATTGACGCTACCGGCGTAATGCCAGCAAAATCCTTCACCGGATCGAATTGCAGATTCTTGTTCACGGCACCGGCCACGGTATGCCCGTTGGAGGTCAGCATCAGCGTATAGCCATCCGCCGCGCTCTTGGCCGCGCTGGTGGTGCCGGCAAGACCCGGCCGGTTTTCGATCACGACTTGCTGCTTCCATTTCTCGCTGAGCTTCTCACCGACGGCCCGGGCAAGAAGGTCGGTCGCGCTGCCGGCCGAGAACGGCACAACGATACGCACCACTTGATTCGGATACGGCGCCTGAGCGAAGGCGCCAAAGTTTGCGAGGGTTAAAGCGGCCGCACCCAAAAGGGCCCACCGTAATGTCGGCATTGAAATATCTCCCTAGGCGATCCCGGATATGTTTCCGGCTGGCGCCGTTCTATCAGGTCACGCAAATTTCGGATATGGACGTCATCGATTTGTCCAACCGGCGCCGGATACCTGACTTTCACATCATCAAAAGGATGACCCCTCGCCCATGCGCACCGAACAGGCCCGTCCCGTCCGCCTCCAGGATTACCGTCCGCCGGACTGGCTGGTGGAGACGGTCCATCTCGACATTTCGCTGCATCCGACGGCAACGAAAGTCCGCGCCACACTAAATCTCCGGCCAAATCCGGGAACCAGCCCAGCGCCGCTCGTACTCGATGGCGATGGTCTTAGCCTTTCGTCAGTCACGATGGATGGTCAGCCGCTCGCTGCTGACGCTTATGTCGCCTCGCCGGACCGCTTCACCCTGGCACAACCGCCGCAGCGGCCGTTCACGTTGACGATCGAAACTGTCGTCGATCCCTCAGCCAATACCCAATTGATGGGCCTCTACCGCTCCAGCGGCACCTATTGCACGCAGTGCGAGGCGGAGGGTTTTCGCCGCATCACTTATTTTCCCGATCGTCCCGACGTGATGGCCGTCTACACGACACGGATCGAAGCCGACAAAGGCCAAGCCCCGATCCTGCTGGCCAACGGCAATCTGATCGAAAGCGGCGACCTGCCCGCGGGGCGTCACTATGCGGTGTGGCACGACCCATTTCCGAAACCGTCCTATCTGTTCGCGATGGTTGGCGGCACGCTCGGCTGCGTCGAAGACACGTTCGTCACCGTATCTGGCCGCAAGGTCGCGCTTAAAATTTACGTCGAGCCCGGCAAGGAAAGCCGCTGCGGTTACGCCATGGACGCGCTGAAGCGTTCGATGCGCTGGGATGAGCAGGCCTTCGGCCGCGAATACGACCTCGACATTTTCATGATCGTGGCAGTGTCCGACTTCAACATGGGGGCGATGGAGAACAAAGGGCTCAACGTCTTCAACGACCGTTATGTGCTGGCCTCGCCCGAGACCGCGACCGATGCCGATTTCGCATCGATCGAGGCCATCATCGCCCACGAATATTTCCATAACTGGACCGGCAACCGCATTACCTGCCGCGACTGGTTCCAGCTTTGCCTGAAGGAAGGCCTGACGGTTTTTCGCGATCAGGAATTCACCGCCGATATGCGATCGCGCGCGGTGAAGCGCATTGCCGATGTCCGCAATCTGCGCGCCCATCAATTCGTAGAGGATGCAGGGCCGCTGGCGCACCCGGTGCGGCCTCAGGTCTACCAGGAGATCAACAACTTCTACACGACCACCGTCTACGAAAAGGGCGCTGAACTTGTACGCATGCTGCGTACGATGTTGGGACATGCGACATTCCGCAAAGGCATGGATCTTTACTTCGATCGGCACGATGGCGAGGCAGCAACCATCGAGCAATTCGTGCAATGCTTTGCCGATATTTCGAAGCGTGACCTGGCCCAATTCATGCTGTGGTATGCGCAGGCCGGCACACCGGAGATCATCGCTGATGGCGAATACGATGATGCCAAGAAGATTTTCACGCTGAAACTCTCGCAGATCGTGCCGCCGACGCCGAACCAGCCGGTGAAAGAGCCGATGGTCATTCCGTTGCGGACGGGCCTCGTCGGCTCCGACGGCGCCGATTTGCCCCTGGTCGTTTCAGGCAGTCCGATGGCCGGCGATGTGATCACATTAAACCAGCCCGCCGCGACGCTGGTTTTCGAAAACGTGAGCGAACGCCCGGTCCTGTCGATCAACCGAGAGTTTTCCGCGCCGGTGAAACTCACCACAAACCTCTCGGCTGAGGATTTGCGGCGGTTGGCAGCGCATGACAGCGATCCGTTCAATCGCTGGCAGGCCGTTCAGACTTTGGCCACACGGCTTCTCGTGAAAAACGTCGGCCTTCTACAGGCCGGCCAAAACGCCATTCCCGACGAAGGGCTGATCGCCGCCCTTGCTGCGATCTTGGCCGACGATCGCCTCGAACCGGCCTTCGTCGCGCTGACACTGACGATGCCAACCGAAGCCGACATCGCGCGGGAAATCGGCCACGACGTCGATCCTGACGCTAATTTCCGCGCCCGCATCTATCTGCGCAACGAGATCGGCACCAAGCTGCAATCGGTGCTGGAAGAGACCTATCGGCGCATGCAAAACGGCGCGCCCTACAGCCCGGATGCAGCCAGCGCCGGCCAACGCGCGCTGAAGAACACCGCGCTCGATCTTCTCGCCGCTCCCGGCGGAAAGGTCGGCATCGACCGTGCGATCCAGCAGTATCGTTCCGCTGACAACATGACCGACCGCATGGCGGCATTATCGACGCTGTCGCTGCACGACGTTCCGGAACGGACCGAGGCACTGCAGGATTTCTACGAGCGCTACCACGGCGATCCGCTGATCATCGACAAATGGCTCACGCTGCAGGCGATGATCCCGGAAAGCGGCACGCTCGACCGTGTGCGGTCACTGACATCTCATCCAGCATTCTCGATGAACAACCCCAATCGCGTCCGCTCGCTGATCGGCGCTTTTGCGCATGGCAATGCGACGCAGTTCAATCGGGCCGATGGCGCGGGTTATGCGTTCATCGCCGACGCCGTGCTGACGCTCGATAGGAAAAATCCACAGGTCGCCTCACGGCTCGCCACGTCTTTCCGATCCTGGCGGGCGCTGGAAAGCGGCCGACGCGAACAGGCGCAGGCGGCGCTTCGCCGCATCGCAAACGCATCGACGCTTTCTGCCGACGTGAACGACATCGTCAGCCGCGCCCTGGCTGACACATGAGGTGGAAAATGCTGCAATCGGCAGCCTGTTAGTAATTTTTTTAGGTTCTTGACTCTCCGGACTCTCGACAAATCACCTCGTATCGATTCTTATGATTCTCGATTCGGGACGAGATGCGGCACACCTTCCCGGTCAAGGGTTGCGTCAAACGACAATCCTATACGGGGGCAATACACATGGCGCGCGCCGAGGCAGCGCACGCGTCTGCGCAAAGCGATTCCATCAAGGGATTGGCGCAGTCGATCGCAAAGCCAGCCTATCGACGTCTTCTCACCGCCGAGCCCGCTCTGCGGCGCGCGGTGCCAGCACTCATCATAGCCTTCCTGCTGACCATCGCGGTCGGCGCGTTCGTGCAGGTGCTCGATCATCGGCGCAGTGCGCTCGCGGATGCGACAAAGGACATCGAGACGATTGCCGAAGTGATGTCGCAGCGTCTCGAACGCCCCCGCAACGTCGACCGAACCACCGCATGGCGCCGCGCCCAGCAGGAGCTCGATCAGGCACGCACGCCGCGCACGACGGCGGCCGGACGCCAGATCGTCGTCACGGGCCCGGACGGCATGATCATTGCCGCGGCTCCTGATGTCGCCGGGATCACCGGACGCCGTCTGATCGACGTCCTTGGCGATGCACATCCGCTCACCATTCTCGGCGAAAAAGCCGGTGTGATGGATATCACCCTTCCCGACGGCAAACGGGCGCTGGCTACCGTCCGCATGCTGGAAGACCCGCTCGGTCAACTCGCCGTCTACCAGCGCCGTACTGATGCCCTGGCTGCATGGCGCTCGGATACTGCACTGACCGTTACCCTGTCTGCCACCACCGGTTTTGTGCTCCTGATCCTCGGCTTTGCCTTCCACTGGCAGGCGACACGCGCCCGCGAAGCCGACCTGATCTACGACACCGTACGCAGTCGCATCGACACGGCTCTCAATCGCGGCCGCTGCGGATTGTGGGATTGGGATCTCGCACGCGGACGGATTTTCTGGTCGCATTCGATGTTTGCCATTCTCGGCCTCGAAACACGCGACGAATTGCTGACCTTTGGCGAGATCAACAAATACGTTCACCCCGACGATATCGATCTCTACGATCTTGCGACCCAGGTGGCGGATGCGCGCCTGAACGCCATCGATCATGATTTTCGCATGCTGCATGCCAATGGCGGATGGGTGTGGCTGCGCGTGCGCTGCGAGGTCGTCCGCCAGCATGGCGAGCCGGGCATCCATCTCATCGGCATTGCCGTCGATGTCACCGAGCAGAAGACACTCGTTGAGAAAACCACTGCCGCCGATATGCGGCTGCGTGACGCCATCGAGACGATCCCGGAAGCCTTCGTCCTTTGGGATTCCGACAACCGCCTGGTGCTATGCAATTCAAATTTCCAGGACCTGCACAAGCTGCCGGATGACATCATTCAGGCCGGCACGCCTTATGAAATCATCGCAGCCGCCGGACAGACCCATCTGAATATTGGCAAAGTCGCCAATGTCGGCCCTGAACTGCCCGGCGCCCGCACCTTCGAAGCGCAACTCGACACCCGCAACTGGTTGTTCAGTGAACGGCGCACCAAAGACGGCGGTTATGTCTCCGTCGGCACCAACATCACCAGCCTCAAGCAGCAGGAACGCAAGCTAAAGAATAGCGAGACGCGCCTCCTCGCAACGATCGAGGACCTGCGTCAGTCAAAACAGCAGCTTGAAGATCTTGCCGAAAAATACGCCGCCGAGAAAACGCGCGCCGAGGAAGCCAATCAGGCCAAGTCGAAATTCCTCGCCAACATGAGCCACGAACTGCGCACGCCGCTCAATGCCATCATCGGCTTTTCCGAAATCATGGAAAAGGGAATGTTCGGAAAGCTCGGCGTCGACAAGTATCACGAATATTGCCGCGACATTCATCAGAGCGGCCAATACCTCCTCGACGTGATCAACGACGTGCTCGACATGTCGAAGATCGAAGCTGGCCGCATGAAGCTGGAGCCGGAGGACCTCGTCCTCAATGATATCCTGGCCGATGCCATCCGTGTGGTTTCAACCCATGGCGCGGAGAAGAACCTGACGCTGTCATCCAGTATCTCGTCTGACATCACGTTGCGGGCCGACCGGCGCGCGATCAAGCAGATCGCCCTCAACTTGCTATCGAATGCCGTGAAGTTCACCCCGGCTGGCGGACACGTCACTGTGCGGGGGCGTCGCGCCGGTGGTTGCGTG
The DNA here is from genome assembly GCF_002119765.1 of Pseudorhodoplanes sinuspersici. NCBI lineage: Bacteria > Pseudomonadati > Pseudomonadota > Alphaproteobacteria > Hyphomicrobiales > Pseudorhodoplanes > Pseudorhodoplanes sinuspersici. The sequence continues at coordinate 3,952,754 of NZ_CP021112.1, read as the reverse complement.
CTGGTCAGCATCAGTGACAGCGGCATCGGCATTGCCCAGGAGGCCTTGCAGAAGCTTGGCCATCCCTTTGAGCAGGTCGAGAGCCAACTGACAAAGACGCATCATGGCTCGGGACTTGGCCTTGCAATCGCAAAGTCACTGGTCGAGTTGCATGGGGGACGCATGCGTATCCGCTCAACCCCGGGCGTCGGCACAATCGTTCAGGTCCGACTGTCCGCCGACGGCCCATGCAAAGGTCAGATCGCAGCTTGAGCAACGCCGACGGGACCCAGCAAGAGTTCGAATCGACGGCGTACCCGCATTTGCGTCTCGGTCACATGCGCATCAAGGGTCGCGAAATCGGGAACGTCGCCGGCTCGGGCCAGAAGCCGCAACAGACCCGGATCGGTTTTCTTCGGGTCGAACGGACCTGACAGGCAAAGCCGCAGGATCTGACTGAGATTCTGATAAAGCTGCACGGCGGGACGCAAGACTTCGGAATCTTCGCGCGATAGCAAACCAAGCCGCGTGGCCCGTTCAAGAACCTTCGACGTCGAGGGATCCAGAATGTCCGGATGCTTGTCCGCGTGAACAAGCTGAAGGTATTGCACGATGAATTCGATATCGATCAAACCCCCGGCCGCGTATTTCAGATCCCAGCGATTGCTTTCGCCTCTCTCCGATGCAATAGCCATCCGCATCTCGAAAGCATCTCCGGCAATCACGCGTTCGTCGCGTGCGCGCGCCAGCACGTTGCGGATGACGCCTTCCACTTCCTCCGCAAAGCCCGGCGTCGCCGACACGACGCGCGCCCGGGTCAGCGCCATATGTTCCCAGGTCCAGGCTTCATCCGTTTGGTAGTCGCGGAATGAATCGATCTTGGTTGCCACAGGTCCGGAGCGTCCCGACGGCCGAAGGCGCATATCGACGTTGTAGAGCGCACCATAATTCGTCTGCGAAGTCAGAGCCGAAATAAACCGCTTGGTGAGCCGCGCGAAATATTGCGCGCCATAAAGCGACCGCTCGCCATCGGAGTCCGGATGGGCTTCATCGAAGTCATAGACCATGATGAGGTCGAGATCGGAACTCGCCGTCATTTCCCGCCCGCCGAGCTTGCCGAGCGCGAGCCACGCAGTCTTCTGCCCCCGAAGACGTCCGTGTGCCTCTGCAAACAGCTTCTCGATGCCGCGGTGGAGCGCACGGATGATCACATCGGCAAGCCGTGCGAAGGCTTCGCCGGCCTGCTCCGCTGATACAGTCCCGGAAAGAATCCGCACGCCGATCAGGAACATGTGCTCCTGCCCGAACAGACGCAAGCGGTCTAGGATATCCTCATACGAAGCGGCTTGATCGAGCGACCGCGCCAACTCCTTGGTAAGGGTCTCCGCGTCGGGCAGCATGCCGAAAAAGGCTGGATCGATCAGCGCATCCATCACCTGTGGCTGATGAGAGAGAATGTCGGCCAGCCGGGGCGCCGTTCCAAGCATTAAAGCCACGAGCGCGAGGAGATCGGGATTTTGCAACAACAGCGTGATCAGCCGGCCGCCGCCGCCGGCATGCAGTCCCGCAAGAAAGCGGTCGAACGCCAGCACCGCCTGTTCCCGGTTCTCTGTGCGGGCCAGTTGTTCGATCAGCGGGTGGACAAGGGCGCGCAGCTGCGATCGTGCGAAATCACCGCGCAGAGCAAGATATTTTCCGCCAAACCAGCCGCGGACAATTGCGGACACCTCAAGCGGATTGCGGAAACCCATCGCCGAAAGTCGGTCGAGCGTTTCACGATCGTCCGCATCTGCGGGGAATTGCAGGCTTTGATCCTGCGGCTGTGATGCTGATTCAAACAGCCTGGAATATTGCTGCTGAACGTCGCGCAAATGCCTCAATAGCGTTTCGGAGAAAGCTGCGACGCTGTCGAACCCGAGAAAATGCACAAAAGATGTAAGTTGCTCATTCTCGGATGGCAGCGCATGCGTCTGCTCATCCGCGACCATCTGCAACCGATGCTCGACGCGCCGCAGGAAAAGATACGCATCTTCGAGATCGCGTTTCGCAACCTGGCCGACCCACTGGCCGTCGGCAAGCGAGGTCAATGTTGTCAGAGTCCGCCGGTCTCGCAATTCCGGGTGGCGGCCACCGGCGATCAGTTGCTGGGTCTGGACGAAGAATTCGATTTCGCGAATGCCGCCCCGTCCGAGCTTGATGTTGTGACCTGCGACGGCGATTTCGCCATGCCCGCGATAAGCGTGGATTTGCCGTTTCATCGCGTGGATATCGGCCAGCGCAGCGAAATCCATATATTTGCGCCAAACGAATGGCGATAACGCCTTTAGAAATGTCTCGCCCGCTTCGATATCGCCGGCGCAAGGGCGCGCCTTGATCATGGCCGAGCGTTCCCAGTTCTGGCCGCGGTGCTCGTAATAGTCGAGGCCTGCAGGCACTGAAATCGCAATGTGGGTCGAAGCAGGATCGGGCCGAAGGCGCAGGTCGACACGGAAGACATAGCCGTCGGCCGTGCGCTCTTGCAGCAATTTCACGAGCCCGCGCGTGATCCGAATATAGAGCGATTGCGGCTCGGTATCTGCGGGAATGGCAGGCGCATCGGGATCGAAGAAAACGATCAGGTCGATGTCGCTCGAATAGTTCAGCTCGAACGCACCCATCTTGCCCATGGCCAGCACGATGTAGCCGGAGCCGATTTCCGGGCGCGAAGGATCGGCGGGTGCAAGGAGTTCGCGGCGCGCGGCATTGTTGAGAAGGTAACGAACCGCACCCTGCACCGCGCAATCGGCGAGTTCGGTGAGCGCGTGCGTTACCTGCATCACCGGCCAGACGCCGCCAATATCGGCGAAAGCGATCAGGAGTGCGGCCTCCGATTTCATATGGCGTAAGGCGCGCATCGCCTCCGCTTCATCATCGGTGGACGACAGGATTGCGCGCCCGGCTTGAAGCAGATCCTGGAAATGACGATCGGGTTCGGCCAGCAAGATGCGAAGAAGCCGCGTCGCATCCGCACGGACCAGGTCCCATAGATACGGCGAATATTCTGCAACGCCTGCGAGCAATTGCAGTGATTTGGGATGGGCGGAAAGGATTTGCTGCAGCGGAGCCGTCTCCGCCGTTGCCTCAAGCTCCGCCAGCCAGGCGTCGACTTTGGCTGATACGGCAATGGATGGCGGGAGAAAAGGTGCTTCGGCAATCCGCGCGGCAAGGGAATCCGCGGCGGAAATGGCCGTGTGGGAAGAGGATTGTTGGGCGCTACCGCCGGGTTCTTTGCTCATCACGCCTCGATCACGATGCTTTTGGATCGAATCGATCCAAAAGCATAAAACGTGATCGATTCTAATAAGTTAGAGCATGATGGCGTCGAAAACCGCTTCGCACTTTTCGGCATCATGCTCCTGGATTAAACCACTCGACACGGAAATGGGAGGTTTATTGCTTCCCGACCGGAGACTGCGTCAGGTCCCGCCGCTCGGGCAGGCCTTGTGTTTGCGGGCCAAACCGCGGCAGGATCAGCGTGGCGCGAAGGCCAGGCGCATTGTCTTCCAGCCGCAATTCGCCGCCATGCAGATGCGCCACTGCTGCGGTCAGGCTCAATCCCAAGCCGGAACCCGGCACGGAACGGCTCTGTTCCAGCCGCACGAAGCGTTCCACCGCGCGCGATCGGTCGGCCTCAGGTATACCGGGACCACGATCGCTGACGCTGAGCAGCACACGGTCGTTCTCCAGCGTCGCAGTCACCAAGACCTCAGACGGCTTTCCATTGGCCTTGGCCATGGGCGCGGCATATTTGATGGCATTGTCCACAAGGTTGGCAAGCGCCTGGCTGATCAGCTCTCGATTGCCATGGAGGGTCACCGCCGCCGGCGCGGAGACTTCAAGCGTCAGCCCCTGCTCTTCCGCCAGCGGTTCGTAGAGTTCGCCAATGCTGCGCGCAGCTTCGGCGGCATCGAATTCCACCATATTGCCGCGCGCCTGCCCGGCTTCGGCGCGTGCAATCATCAACAGAGCGTTGAAGGTCTTGATGAGCGAGTCCGATTCATCGATCGTTGTTTCCAGCGCCGCGCGATAGTCGGCTTCGTTGTGCGAGCTGCGCAGCGCTTCCTCCGCGCGATTGCGCATGCGCGTCAGCGGTGTCTTCAGATCGTGGGCAATATTGTCGGAAACTTCTTTCAGACCGCCCATCAGGGCTTCGATCCGGTCCAGCATCTCGTTCAGATTATGGGCGAGACGATCGAGCTCATCGCCGCTCCCGCCAACCGGCAGACGTTCGGAAAGATCGCCGCCCATGATGGTCCGCGTCGTCTCGGTCATCGCATCGACACGGCGCAACACCCGCCGTGCGACAAAGAAGCCTCCGAGCAAGCCGAGGAAAATCACCGCAGCGGCCGACCATTTGCCGGCATCAAGGACAACGTTGTAGAGCCGGTCGCGCTCCTCGAGATCGCGCCCGACCAGAAGCTTGAAACCGCCTGGCAGTTGTGAGACGCGGACCAATGCGCGATGAAGCTCGGAAGTCTCGCTTTCCTCGATGCGGCGATAGACTGTCTCGGTCCAGCCCGGTTTATCGAGGACGCCGGTCGGAAGCGATCCGACGTTTCCGGCAAGACCATCCCCGCTCGGGCTCGTCACGAGATAGAGGCTCGAGCCGGGACGCCGCGAACGTGCTTCGATGATAAGAGTAAGGCGCCGGATGCCGCCCGAATTGAATTGCTCTGTGAGGCCAGCCACTTCCGCATTCACCACTTCCGTCACCTGTTCGGTGAACAGGCGCTGGGTATTGAACGCGAAGTAGCCGAGAAGAAAAAATGCAAACAGCGCGAAGACGGTCAGATAGGCCAGCGTCAGCTTGAACGCGGTTGTCCGGAACAGCTTGCCGAGCGCCCCCACGGCCTTCAGCGCGCGCCGTCGCGGACCATATAGCCGGCGCCGCGGATCGTATGCAGCAGCGGCTGCGAGAAGCCCTTGTCGATTTTCGAACGCAGCCGCGAGATATGCACGTCGATCACGTTGGTTTGCGGATCGAAATGATAGTCCCAAACATTTTCGAGCAGCATGGTGCGCGTCACCACCTGCCCGGCATGCTTCATCAGATATTCGAGCAAGCGGAATTCACGCGGCTGCAGCAGGATTTCTTCGGTGCCGCGCATGACACGATGTGACAGGCGATCGAGTTCGAGATCGCCGACGCGATAAACGGTGTCTTCGTTCCGGCCACCGCGGCGGCGAGCCAAGACTTCGACACGCGCCAGCAATTCGGAGAATGAATAAGGCTTCGGCAGATAATCGTCGCCGCCGGCCCGCAAACCTTTAACACGATCGTCGACCTGTCCGAGGGCTGACAGAATCAGCACCGGCGTTTCGACTTTCTTGTCGCGCAATTCACCGATGACCGACAGGCCGTCGCGCTTTGGCAGCATGCGATCGACGATCAGGACATCGTAATTGCCATCAAGGGCCATGGCGAAGCCTTCCTCGCCATCTGCGGCATGGTCGGCAACATGGCCGGTCTCGCGGAAAGCCCGGACCAGGTAATCCGCTGCATCGCGGTCATCTTCGATGATCAGCAAGCGCATGGTTTCGGACTGTCCCACGTGGTCCGAAAGGGCATCGCCCGTCGCGGGCGATTTTGCAAGCTGAGAACTGGACCAGAGATAAGACATGATGAAGGGGGTGGCGACTCTTGAAGGTTACTCCGCCACCCCCTCACCTAACCCCGATCCGGCGGGGGCGACGGTAGCCGGTTTCGGGGTAGAGAAGTGGGGACGGGTTTTGAAGCCCGCCCCCCGGGTTTCGTGGCACCGGCGGGGGCGACGGTAGCCGGCATCACGTCCCTTACTTTTGCGTGCGGCCCAAAGGCCGCACGCTGATCGCTTTAGGCACGGCCTGCCGGCAGTGCGACGAAGCGGGTGCCTTCACCGGACTTCACGCGCATCAGCACGGTGCGCTTGTTGTCCTTGCGGGCGTCAGCGAGCGCCTTGCGGACGTCAGCCGGGTTCGACACCGCCTTGCCGGCCACCTCCAGGATCACGTCACCGGTCTTGAAGCCGCGTTCCGCGGCAGGACCGTCCGGCGACACGCCGGTCACGACCACACCTTCGGAGCCCGAACCGGCAACGGAGCCGGCCGGCGCAAGCTGCAGACCGAGAGCAGAACCCTCGTTCAGCGAGCCGCGGTCATCGCCACCGCGAGCACGCGCTTCCACCTGAGCCGGCAATTCGCCGAGCGTCACGTTGACCGTCTTTTCGCTGCCACCCTGCTGAAGAGTCAGCTTGACCGAATTACCCGGCGCCATCGAACCGATGCGGCGTGCGAGTTCGCGGGCATTGCCAATCTTCTCACCATTGACGGCGGTGATGACATCGCCAGCCTTGACACCGGCCTTCACGGCAGGGCTTCCGGGTTGCGGCTCGGCAACGAGCGCGCCATCCGTATTCTTGAGGCCCATGCTGTCAGCAATGTCTTGCGTCACCGGTTGGATCTGAACGCCGATCCAGCCACGCGTGACCGAGCCCTTGTCCTTGAGCTGGGTGACGACAGAATCGACCGTCGCGGCAGGAATAGCGAAGGCGATACCGACCGAACCACCCGACGGCGAGAAAATCGCCGTGTTAACGCCAACGACGTTTCCATCGATGTCGAAGGTCGGGCCACCGGAGTTGCCTTTGTTCACCGGCGCGTCGATCTGCAGGAAGTCGTCATACGGGCCAGCGCCAATGTCACGGCCGCGAGCAGACACGATACCCGCCGTCACGGTTGAGGACAGACCGAACGGATTACCCACCGCCAGCACCCAGTCACCGATGCGCGGCGCCTTGTCGGCGAGCTTGGCATACGGGAAGTTATTGCCATCGACTTTTATGAGAGCAAGATCGGTGCGCGGATCGGTACCGATGACCTTCGCGGTATAGGTCTTGCCGTCGTCGGTCTGCACGTCGACTTCATCAGCCTTGTCGACGACATGGTTGTTGGTCACCGCATAGCCGTCCGGCGAAATGAAGAAGCCGGAGCCTTGGCCGGTTGTCCGCTGACGCGGGCCGCGCTCACGCGGGCCACGGTTTCGCGGTCCTTCCGGAAACATGTCTTCAGGCATGCCATAGCGGCGGAAGAAGCGCTCAAAACCTTGCGGAAGCTGGCCACCCTCGAAAGATGAATTCTCAGGTGACGCATTCACTTTCACGCGGACGGAAATAACCGCGGGCTTCACCTTCTCGACAATGTCGGCAAATCCAACCGGACGCTGCACCGTTTGCGCCTGCTGCGTCACATTCTGTGCGACCGCGGGATGGCGGGCCGCATCGGGAGCAACAAACAGCGCTGCTGCACCGAGACTTAAAATGGTCGTACCGAGCAACATCACCCGGCGTCCTTTTAGAAAACCACCCTTGCTCGGCTGGCTTGGTGTCATGGGGTCCACTCCATTCGTAAGCTAAAATTCCACCGGTATTTGACACTTCGCGAGAAGCGATCCCGGCACCGTTCGAAGCCTAAGATGGGGGAAGTCTCCTTACGGACACCTGTCGGCGGAATTAAACTTTGGTAATGGTGAGAGACAGAGAAAATCAAATAAAATCAATAAATTAAGCCTTGGTTCGCGGGTCTTTGTTGAGCAGCGTGGTAATGCGCGCCTCTTCTTCCGGGGTCAGAGGCGCCTGGTGCCCTGACGAATCGGTCGCCAAGGGGCGGCCGCGCTGACGCCGCGCCATCATCAACAAAACCAAGCCGCCAAAGACAAGCAATCCGGTTGGCAATGCCCACAGCAGCGCCGTGCGCCAATTCAGCGGCGGGTTCAGCAGGACGAAGTCGCCATAGCGCGCCGTGAGAAAGTCCAGCACCTGTTGGTCAGAGTCGCCCGCCTTTAGCCGCTCGCGAACCAGCAACCGCAGGTCGCGGGCCAACGGCGCGTCGGAATCGTCGATCGATTGATTTTGGCACACCATGCAGCGCAATTCGCGTGAGAGGTGGCGCGCCCGTTGTTCAAGCGCCGCATCGGGGAGGATCTCGTCGGGCTGCACGGCCGATGACGGAGCTGCATACAACAAGGCCAGGGCAACGATCACCGCAACGAAACGCAAGAGCTGCATCGCCCTACTCCGCCGGCTGCAAGGCCGGCTTCTTGGCCGCCCGCGGTGCACCGACGCGCAACCGCCGATCCGACAGCGACAAGGCGCCGCCCAGCACCATGACCACCGCACCCAGCCAGATCAGCAGCACCAGCGGCTTGTGATAGAGCCGCACCGCGACCGAACCATCAGCGGCAACATCGCCGAGCGACAGATAAATCTGGCTGAAGCCACGCGTCAGCAAGGCCGCTTCGGTCGTCGACGAACTGCGGGCCTGGAACGTCCGTTTCGACGGCTCGAGCACACCGATCGTGGTGCCTCCAGAGCGCACCGTGAATTTTGCAACAAGCTCGCGATAATTCGGTCCCGGCCGCGAGGCGAGATTGTCGAATGTCAGATCATAGCCCCGAACGGATACCGCCTGACCGGGCTTCATGGAAAGAATGCGTTCGGCGCCGTAATTGGCTTCGCAGGCAATGCCGAGCAGGCACACACCAAGTCCGAAATGCGCAACGGCCGTCCCAATCGAGGACCGCGGCAAACCGGCAAAACGGCGCAACGATACTGCGAATGGCTGACGAAAGAGCTGCACGCGTTCGGCCAGATCAATCAGCGAGCCAGTCATTGCAAAGAAGGCGACGCCGATCAGGAATGGCGCCAGCACCGGACCGCCCCACTCGATGGCAAAGGTGACAGCCATGGCGATCAGCGCGACGGCGAAGGCCAGCATCAGGCGCTGTGCCGCCCCGTAAAGATCGCCGCGCTTCCACGCGAGAAGCGGACCGAACGGCATCGCGATCATCAGTGGCAAGAACAACGGACCAAAAGTGGCATTGAAGAATGGTGCGCCGACCGAAATCTTGTCGCCGGTCAACGCTTCAAGCGCCAGTGGATAAAGCGTGCCGACGAAGACCGTCGCACAGGCGGTCGTGAGGAACAGGTTGTTGAGGACCAGTGCGCCTTCACGCGAGATCGGCGCGAACAAGCCGCCCTGCTTCAGCGACGGCGCACGCCACGCATACAGCGCGAGCGATCCGCCAATGAAGAAGACGAGAATGGCCAGGATGAAAACGCCGCGCGTCGGATCGGTGGCGAAGGTGTGAACCGAGGTCAGGACGCCCGAACGCACAAGGAAGGTGCCAAGCAGCGACAAGGAGAAAGTCAGGATCGCCAGCAGGATGGTCCAGACCTTCAGCGCGTTGCGCTTCTCCATCACCACCGCAGAATGTAACAACGCGGTGCCGGCGATCCACGGCATCAGCGATGCATTCTCGACCGGATCCCAGAACCACCAGCCGCCCCAGCCGAGTTCGTAATAGGCCCAATACGAGCCCATCGCGATGCCGAGTGTCAGGAACATCCAGGCCGCCAGCGTCCAAGGCCGGACCCAGCGCGCCCACGCGGCGTCGATGCGCCCTTCGATCAAGGCCGCGACGGCAAACGAAAACGAAATCGAAAAGCCGACATAACCGAGATAGAGCAGTGGCGGATGCACCGCGAGGCCGATATCCTGCAGCACCGGATTGAGGTCACGGCCCTCGAATGGTGCTTGTGCCAATCGCGCAAAGGGATTTGACGTTCCCAGGATGAACAGCTGAAAAGCCGCCGCGATCCATGACTGCACACCAAGCACGTTGGCGCGGAGCGACGGCGGCAGATTGCGCCCGAACACCGCAACCAGCGCACCGAACAGGGCAAGGATCAGTGCCCAGAGCAGCATGGAGCCTTCGTGATTGCCCCACACGCCGCTGATTTTATAGATCAGGGGCTTCGCCGAATGCGAGTTCTCGAACACGTTGACGACGGAAAAATCGGAGGTGACGTAGAGCACCGTCAGCATCGCGAACGACAGGCCGACAAATGCGTACTGCGCAAGCGCGGCCGGCTCGGCAACGCCCATCAGCACACGGTCATTCAACCGCGCGCCAATCATCGGCAGCGTTGCCTGAATGATTGCCAGCGTCAGCGCGAGGACGAGGGCGTAGTGACCGATTTCGGCAATCATTTTGGCGTCACCTGAGATGCACCTTGCGCCTCCGGCGCCTTGCCGTAATCGTCTTTCCAGTGGCCCTGCTTCTTCAGTGCGTCGGCGACTTCCTTCGGCATGTAATTCTCATCATGCTTGGCCAGCACGTTATCGGCGCGAAATGAAGTGCTATCGATCAACCGGCCTTCGGCCACCACGCCCTGCCCTTCACGGAACAGATCCGGCAGGATCCCGCGATAGGTGACGCGGATGGCATTCTTTCCATCGGTGACCTCAAAGACGGCATCGATATCCTTGCGTTGCAGGCTGCCCGGCTGAACGAGCCCGCCGAGACGGATGCGCGAGCCAGCCTCCACTTTCTTTTCGACGATGTCGGTCGGCGAGTTGAAGAACACGATGGAGTCGCGCAAGGCGGTCAGCACCAGCACGGCCGCAATCGCCAGCACGACCAGCCCAGATCCGATCAACACCAGACGCCGCTGCTTGCGCGTCATTTAAATCCTGCTCCTAAACTCAACCATCAATGCCGAGCCCCTTTGCCAGGTCGTCAAGACGCCTGCGCTTGTCGTCGTCACTTCCAATCGCATTGCGCGCGTTGACCAGGGCTTCGCGCGCTTTGTCAGCATCGCCCATCACGACATAGGCGCGAACCAGTCGCAACCAGCCCTCGAAATCGGCGGTGTCGGTCTTCAGCCGCTCCGCCAGCCGATCGACCATACCGCGCACCATCTGGGTGCGCTGCTCCGGCGTCAGTTGCTGGGCGGCCGCCATATCCTCCTGTGTTGGTCCCGGCTGCGGCGCCCTGGGTTCGACCGCGATGCCTTTCGGCGGCTCACCCTTGTCGACCCGTGCCAACGATTGCACGACCAGCGGCCGGAATGGCGCATTGGCCGGCGCGCGGGCCAGCATGGCGCGCCAGATCTGTGCAGCCTCTTCCGGCCGGCCATCCTGCTCGGCGGCAAGACCGATGAAATATTGTGCCTTCAGGTGATTGGGATCGATTTTTAAAGCACGTTCGAAACTCGCCTTGGCGTCGGCTGTCACGATACTATTGCCAGCCGCGACCATCGCCTCGCCGAGGTCGGCCTCGCGATCGGCCGAAGCTCCAAGAAGCCGCAAGGCATTGGCCCGTGCGCGCACCGCATCATTGTAGCGGCCCATCCGCATATAGACCGGAGCGACGACATCCCACCCCCGACCGTCCTCCGGATTGCGCTCGAGATGGGCTTCCACCTGCGCCACCATGCTTTCGATCGAGCGCTGTTCCGGCGGCAAATCGAGCCGGGCCGCCAGCGGAGCGCCGGGAAGATGTGGGGAACCCCAGTTGATGTACAGCCCGGCAGCGATCACAGGCAGCGCGATCAGAGCGGTCAGTGCCGCAACCCTCCGCCGCCAAAGTGAGCCGGCGACCTCCGAGGAAGGCTGAACCTCCCTATCGGCGGCGCCAAGCAATCGCCTTGAAATTTCCAGCCGCGCCGCCTCCGCCTCGCTGTCGGCGATCAATCCGGACTTGCGGTCACGCTCGACTTCGTCGAGCTGGTCGCGATAAACCGCGACATCATAGCCATCCGTCGCCGCCTCCGGAGGCCGGCGCGAAAGCGGCCACAACACGGCGAAAATCGCCGCCGCCGTCATCAGGGCCAGGATCAGGAACAGGGTCATGCGTCCGCGTTACATCACGGGCGGACGGCGCCCGCAACTAGGCGGCAATCACGCTTTCGCGGCCAGCTTTTTCTGCTCGCTGGCCACCGCCACCTCGCCCGATTTCAGCAGCAGCGAGGCATATTCCTGACCGAACACCTTGGCGCAGAACCGTACCGCAGCGTCGAGTTGCGACTGCCGGAACGCACGATCCGATTCGCCGGCATTGCGCAGGTTTTCGACGAGGCTGGGCGTCGTCGTGTCGAGATAGTGCTGCAGGTCCGACCAGGTGCGCGAGGTCAGTTCGTTGACCGCAAGCTCGTTCGCATAAACGCGGCAGGTCTTGACGAATTCAATCAATGCCTCGGTATCGCCAACCTCGTTGATATCGATGGTCGAATGCGGCGCGATTTCCTTGATCGGACGGGGCCGCAGCAGACGGCGGACGCGGCCGGTGAGGCTTTCGATCTCGTTCTTGAGCAGATCGGAAACCTGCGTCCGCAGCGCAGCGAGACGGCGGCTCCAGGGCGAGTCATGCGTCAGGTTGATTTCGCTCCGCATGCCACGTGCGGCATCGTGAATGCCCTTGAGCAAGGCGCCGGTTGCAAGCCCGCGGCCGGTACGCAGCTCGGCCTTCAGTTCGCCGGTCATGCGTTCGATTTCGGCGAATACGATCTCAACCGCTGCCGAGTAAGGCCCTTCGGCAATTCGCGAGGCGTGATCACTGCCCGCAGCGCGGGTCGCGAGCCGGATCAATTGCCATGGCGCGGCGAGACGGCTCATCGTCATGACCAGCGTGTAGACAAAAAGCTTCGACCCTCCTGCGACCGGCGAATCGATCAGCTCTTTGACCTCGACAACCGGCGCGCCATCGAAGACCTTGATATGTCCAGGCAGCTTTGATCCGAAAGTGGCAAGAACGTCACGCGACTTGATGATGGTGAGGATGGAGGCGATGTCGGTCAGCGCGCGCGGCGTATTGATCTGGCCGGTCAGTCGCCGCTTCAATCTTTCATCGGCATGCGCGGCGGCAAGCGCTTCTTCCATGCGGACAGCCGTGCGGTCCTGAAAAGCCCGCGCCAGTTGCTCCGCCCGCTTGGGTTCGCCGTTGTCGAATGCGAGCGCGACCTGGTCCGTGACCGCCTTGGCTTCGCCCGGCATGAGATCGCGGCAGATCCAGTCCCAAACCGGTTCGAGGATGACACGCGCAATGCGGCCGGGGTGATTATGGGTCGCGCTGTCGTCGACAAGGAAGGGTTCAAGTGGCTGGAAGAACAGACGGCTGAGATTGCCGGGCCGTTTCGGCCGTGCATGCTCGCGCGCGTCGCGCCGCAATTCCTGCAACACGAGTTCCGCGCCAGGCGTCTCTTCGCCCCGCAGCAGCCCGCGCTCCAATTCCGTCATCAATAGGTTACGCGCGTCGGGACTGAGATCCCGAAGAAACTGTCGTAACCGCTCGACAAGGAGGCCGCCGGACATACGCATCACTCTACGCTTGCACTCAAGACGTGAGTGATACGCGAGGTGCGTTAAAAACGGGTTAGGTGCTCCGGTGGGTTACGCCACCGGCGTCCAACTTCCATCCGGATTGCGGCATGCGGCACCGCGCGCGATCTGCGGCCTGCCGTCGATATAGATGGTGTGGGTATAGTCGCGGCACTGCATTCCGCGACGGTCATATTGCGGGCCCGGCACGATCGTTCCGCGGCGACCGGAATCAGGGTTCTCCCACGCCGTCGGGGCGCCGGCAGGGCCGCTTTCGAGTGCCTGCATCTGCGCGTAATAGGCGCGCTGCTTGTCCTCATCGTCCATGGCCGCGCCAATGCGATTGCCCAGCAAGCCACCAATCGCGGCACCGGCAACACCGGCCGCCACGCGCGAGCCAGTGCTACCGCCGAACTGCGAACCGATCGCCGCGCCAGCGAGCGCGCCAACCAAAGTTCCGGTATTTTCGCGAGGTCCAGTTCCGGTTTCGGGGTTACCAGCACAGCCGGCAAGGATGGCCGACGCCACCACAATGGTACCAATTAAACGCATGAAACGCCCCTTCCCCGATTCCCCCGGTACGCCGCAAGGCTCGCGGCAGGCATTCACTTAACTACAGGGAATGCGGCGATTGTCAGGCCGCGGCCCCTTTATCCGGCCACCGATATAGACACCAAATCGTAAAGAAAGCGGTTCGCGTCAGGCGGCCGGCAGGACCAGTTCCGCCCGCAGGCCACCAATCGGCGCGGTCCCGAGCGTGAATGTCCCGCCATACAGCGCTGCGAGTTCCACCACGATCGAAAGCCCGAGCCCCGAGCCGGGTTTTGTCTCGTCCAGCCGGCGTCCCCGTCGCGTCACCTGTTCGCGCTCTGCGGGCGAAAGGCCCGGACCATCATCGTCGACAATGATCCGCACGACTTGCTGATCCGGCTCGGCCCGTTCCTTCAGAACCTCGATGGCGACCCGCCACTGCGCCCATTTGCAGGCATTGTCGACCAGATTGCCGACCATCTCCTCGAGATCCTGACGCTCGCCACGAAAGCGCGCATCCTCCGGGACATCGACCTTGAGGCGAAGATCCTTGTTGCGATTGGTCTTCTCCATCGTCCGTGCAATCGCCAGCACCACCGGCGCGACATCGGTGATCGTGCCGATCACCGTCAATCGCGCCGCCATGCGCGCGCGCTCAAGATGGCGGGCAATCTGGTCGCGCATGATGTCGGCTTGCTCGCTGACTTTTTGTGACAGTGGATCGTCGGCACGCGAGGATGCTTCATTCATGAGAACGGAGAGCGGCGTTTTCAGCGCGTGCGCGAGATTGCCGACATGGGTGCGCGCGCGTTCGACGATTTCGCGATTGGCATCGAGCAAGGCATTCGCTTCGCGCGCCAAGGGCGCAATTTCGACGGGGAAGCGGCCTTCGAGCCGTTCGGCCTGGCCGGAGCGAATGGCGGCCAGCTGTTGCGAAATGCGTTTGAGCGGGGACAGCCCGAATTGAACCTGAAAGCCTGTCGTCAGCAGGAGGACAAGCCCGAGACCGCAGAAGGTGACGATCAAGGCGCGGTTGAAGCTTCTGATATCGTCTTCGATTTCCGCTGCGTCGCCGGCCACCGCGACGAGATAATGGCCCTCTTCGCCGAGATCGACCGTGCGTTCGACCAGCCGCAGTTTCTGGTCTTCTGGCCCGTTGACATAGCCCGAGCGCACACCGAGTGCCGCAGCGGCGGTCGGCACAGGCAGGCGAGGCAGACCGCCATCCCACAGAGACCGAGAGGCCCGGATATCGGGCTTCGCACTGTCGAGCTGCGTCACCTGCCAATACCAGCCCGACAACGGCAATTCGAACAGCGGTTCGCTGACGCCTTGCGCCAGCTTGTCATCGGGTGTTTCGGGCGCGGCCAGATCGGCGACAAGCGTGCGCAGATAAACCTGCAGCCGTCCATCGAAGGCGCGCTCCACCGCCTCGCGATAAAGCGACGACAATAAAATGCCAGTGACCAGGATGATCGCGAGCGTCCAGCCGGCGGCCCAGAGAAAGAGCCGCAGCGCCAGCGAGTTAGCGCGCATCGCTCACCGACCTTGTCATGGCCGGGCATAGCCGTCCAAGACGGCGTCGTTGACGCCTTGTATCCCCGGTGTCCCCGGCCATCCACGTCCTGTCTTTGCCGCCAAGCGAAGACGTGGATGCCCGCAACAAGTGCGGGCATGACAGCTGATAGCTAGCGCGCATCGGGCGGCGTCAGCAGATAACCGAGCCCGCGAACGGTCTGAATGACATCGACGCCGAGCTTCTTGCGAATACGGCCGACAAAAACCTCGATGGTGTTGGAGTCGCGGTCGAAGTCCTGATCGTAAAGATGCTCGACCAGTTCGGTCCGCGACACGACACGCCCGGTATGATGCATGAGATAGGAGAGCAGCCGGTATTCGTGACTGGTCAGCCGCACGGGGCTGCCATCGACCGCCACCCGCCCGGTCCGCGTATCCAGCCGCACCGGCCCGCAATTGAATTCGCTCTTGGCGTGTCCGACCGAGCGGCGCAGCAGCGCGCGGACACGCGCCAGCACCTCCTCCATATGGAAGGGCTTGGGCACGTAATCGTCGGCCCCGGCGTCGAAGCCCTGGACCTTGTCGCTCCAGCGGTCGCGCGCGGTCAGCATCAGCACCGGCGTTGCACGGCCGGCCCGACGCCAGGATTCCAGCACCGAGATACCATCCATCTTGGGAAGACCGATATCGAGGATAATGGCGTCGTAGGGCTCGGTTTCACCGAGATAATGCCCCTCTTCGCCATCAAACGCGCGGTCCACCACGTAACCGGCTTCCGTCAGCGCGGTTGCCAATTGTCTGTTGAGGTCGGGATCGTCCTCGATCACGAGGAGACGCAATTTCAAGGCCCTCCGGATCAGCCGCCTTCCGCGAGAGTTCCACTCGCGGCATCGACGGTCGCACGGGTGACTTTGCCATCATGCGCGAGCAGAGTCAGCAGGTAGACGAGACCTTTCGACCCCTTGCAGAGCTTGGCATCGACCACCTCGCTACGGCGGGCCTTGGCGGCGCGGATGGCCTTGCCCAGGGGAACCACCTTGCCGCTCGCGGAGACGTGGCGCCGCTGCGCCGGCGAGAGGCATTGCCCATCGGCCAGCTTGCCGACGGCCTTCAGTTCAGCCGCCTGCGATGCGGATGCGCCAAGGACGGCGGTCAGCATCGCCGCAGCAAGGATAAGGAAGCGGATGGACATAGGAATCGACTAGGCCTCGACGCCTGAATGACGCATGAATATTGGCGCTCCACAGTGATCCACTATCCGTCAAACCCCGAAAAGCTCGCATATTCCTCCACGGGCGCGCGCGGCGCTCGCCAGGAATTGATTGGAGCCGTTTCGTCCGCGTAGCCCAGCGCCATACCGGAAAAGAGCATCATGTGCTCGGGCAAATCGAGGAAGGCCGACACGGCCTGCGGCCATGAAGCCCAGGCCTGCTGCGCACAAGCATGCAGACCGTAATCGCGCGCCAGCAGCATCACCGTCTGGATCAGGCCGCCCATGTCGGAATATTGCGCGACACCGAGCGTCCGATCGATCGAAAAGAAAATGCCGACCGGCGCGCCGAAGAATTCGAAGTTGCGGGCATACTGCCGGTAACGCGCAGGCTTGTCCTCGCGCGGCACATCGATCGACTTGTATAGACGTTCGCCAACATCGAAACGCCGTTTGCGGAAGGTCGCATTCATTTCCGGCGGGTAAATCGTGTACTCGGTGCCCTCGCCGCGCGGCAATTCGCCCATGCGCGGACGCAAGAGATCCTTCAGCGCCTCGACCTTCTTGCCGGCGATCACATCGATCCGCCATGGCTGCATGTTGCCGGCCGACGGCGCACGCACGGCGAGTTCGATGATCTCGCGGATCGTGCTTTCAGGGATCGGTGTGGGAAGGAAGGCGCGGCAGGAATAGCGGGAAGCAACGGCATCGCGGACATTCATCGATCTTGGACTCCAGAGGATCGACCTGTTTACGAAGCTGGCTGCGCCACGCCAAGCCCATTTGCCGCATACTACGTCCGCCCTGCCGCAAACACCCGCGCCACCTTCTCGAATGGCCGAGCGATGAAGAACGACAAGATGATCGCCTGCTCGTAGCCGTCATAAGGCGGCGGCAGCTTGGCAATGCCCCAGCCAAACATGAATGTTGAATCCAGCACGATGGCGCTAAAATGCAGGACGCAAGGATAGACGATCAACGGCCGGATGAAGGACGTCACCCACCAGCCGCGATCCGCTTCCATGATCTGCGCCTGCAGTTTCCGCGCCTCGATCTGCGCATTGAGCTGTGCCAGTGCGATCTGCGTGTCGGCCTGCACGCCGGTCTGAAACCGGACGAGATCGTCGCTTGCTTTCTGGCGGAGGTGATCCGCCACGCGGCCGATCAGGGTGTCGAACACGCCACCGCCGAGCCAACCGACAAGCCTGAGCAGGATCGATGTCAGCATGTCAGCAATCCCTCTGCCCGATCCGGCCTGTCGTCATCACGCGCAACGCCACTGTAGCGACACCAATGATGGCGATGATTTTCAGCGCGTGCTCCGGCGGCAGCAGCGGCGTGATGTCGACCAGTTGCAGCGCATTGAGAATGTCGAGAGACGCTCCCGCCACGGTGAGCGCGCCACCGAAGATAACGGTGCGCCATCCTTTTAGCTTAAGACGGAACGAGGTTATGACGTTGGCGCCGATGACAGGCGGCGCGGCGGCATCCTGCTTGCGCTTGTGCCAGATGGTCCAGCCGATCCAGCCGGCAACAGCAAGCACGGCACTCATGGCAACGACTGCCAGAACAACCGACGCCGGTGCACCCACATCGTGAGTTGCCAGTGCGGCGCCTGCTCCGGCGGCGACCGTCGCCGCCGTCGTCGTCGTGCGTACGGATGTCGGTGCTGGAACATGTCCTTTGCCGCTTACCGCTGACGATGCAGCCGGCGTAACCGCCTCACTCTTCGCCATCGCCAAGGCGTCACGCCGCACATCGGAGACGCGGCGTCCCCACCCGACGCCGAACACGGGCCAGGTCTTCAGCGATTTCAGGAAAGCAAGACGCTCATCGCACAACTTTGCAACCAGAGTGGGCAGGTTGGCCGTACGGACGTTGGCAATGACCTCATCGGTCATCGCTCCGCTCGCAGCAAGTCCCAGCAGACGTTGCAGCACCTTGGTCGCGCGGCTCGGGCCGGAGTTAACACCATAGTCGAACACGGCGTAATCGAGACCCGCCGGCAATTCATCGCAGCGCAAGACGTTCCAGTAACTCGTTTTGTAGATCGCCTTTGCATCCGATAACGGCATCGCTCGCACTTCGGCGGCCGTCACCGCGCGCCCCTTGAAGCGCGCATAACTGGCGATGGTGATGCCATAATTGGTGGCGCCGCCCGGATCGGACGGATGATTGGAATAGCCGCCCTCATGCTTCAGCACGCGGACGAGCGAGGCTTCATAATTCGATGCAACCATGTGCGCGCCCTAAAGATCCAGCCTGAGCGGCCATTTGCCGGACCAATAGCGATAAGCGGACAGAGCCGCGATTTGGACGATCACAATCGCCCAGCCGATCCATTCCATGTCGATCTCCTTGAAATGAAAAAAGCCGCGCTTGCGGCGCGGCTTTCAGCCCAAAATACAAAAGCCAGCCTCACGGCTGGCTTTTGTCGGTCCGGCCTTCCGGCCGTGACGCGGAACGAATTACTTCGGCCGGCTGCCCGAAGAGGCGCGACCGGTGACGAGAATACTGGCGACCATCAGAGACATGGCGGTGTTCCTTGTGCGAGCGGCCCAAAGCGGCGCTCTGTTCCGTCGCAGCCAATCACCATCGCGTTCATTCATGACACGCCGATAACGGAATGATCTCCATCACGCGACGGACTGTCGCAACAATGACAATTGCTGAATTTCATCCATCACCCGCTGCTGTAACACGGGGTCGTCATCGATTGCGCTATGAAAAGTGGCAACTTGCTCCTGGATCAAGACGCCCTTGAAGCCGGGCGCTACTTTGAGGACGCCGCGTCCAAGCGGACTGATCTTCTGATAAAAGCAGAGCGCTCGCGCGACATTCGCCGGCACCGGCGGCGGGCCAAACAACACACGAAAGCTGGTCGGATCGAAACACACGACCAGCGGCACGGCGATGCGCTCACTTGATAACTTCGTCGCAACTTTCAGCGCCGCATCGGCGCCCATCGAGTGCCCGATCAGGATCGGTCGCTTGCCATCGCGTGCAGCCGCCACAGCCGTTGTCGCAATTACCCCGACTTCGCCATAAGGCCGGAGGAACGAGCCCTGCTCGTGAACGCTGGCAGCAACACCGGCTGCTTTCAGCTTGCGCGCAAGCCCATCCATGCCCCCGGAAAAGAAAAAGGGCCGGCCACCGGCCAGCCCTCGAATGAGAAAGACGCGCAGCGGCGCGTCGTCATGTAATATTGTCATTGGATCGTAACAGCCTCTCCTGCCTATGCTGAAACCCGCTCCGGCAAGTCATAGCCGTGAAGCCTTGCCGCCGTCTCGACGACCGGACGCACCATCTCGACATCCTCCGGCGACATGTTTTCCCGCCAGCGTTCGACGCGCGTCGTATGATCCTGCCGCGACCAATGCGTCTGACGCTTGGCTTCATAGCTGTCCGGCGACTTGGCATTGCCGACACGCGCGGCCCAGGCCTCAATGCCCTCCGCATGATCGATCATATCGATGCCCGCCTTGTCGCAAACCTGCCTTGCGAAATAATGCGGATCGCAGACCAGATCTTCGTAATGCATCACTGCTGCAATATCCCTGACTGCACGATAGCCGGTCTCATTGATATGCTGCCAGTGTCGCGCGCATTGCATAATGACGGGACGCTTCTGCCACTCCATCCAGTCCGGCGGTTTCGGGTTATGCGACCAGTCGGCCGTAATGCCTGGCCGAAGCGAGCAGATGGCATCCAGCGGATGGCGGACCTGCCAAAAGATGACACGCGGCTCCGGCACAATTGCCAGCAAATCCTCCAAGAGGAATGGCAAACCCGGGGTCATCCTCTCCCCGGACGACCGCTTGGGCACTTTGATCGCGACGGGGCCGGCCTTGAAATCGATCGTTCGCAGGTCATCGAAAGCCGGCTCGAAACGATAGCGGCCTCGATATGACGGCAGGCTCTCGAACAACTCGCCGAAAATCGACGTGCCGCTGCGGCCGCAGCCGAGAATGACGGCATGGGCACTCGTCAGCGCTTCAACCACTGACGTCCGCTCCTCCGAAGCCGCTGACGCAGTTGCATGCGGTCAAGACCTCCGACATCGATTGAAATGTCCTCGCCAATCTCCAGCACGGTGTTTGCCCCTGCGGGCAAAGGATGAGTGGTGAAGCTTTCCGTCAGCGATTGAAGCGTCACATAGTGAACACCGTCGAGACTATGCCAGGTATTCCAGTGCACATGGCCAGACAGCGACAAAATCGCGTTGCTGTTGGACAGCATCATCCGGGCTTCGGCGGCATTGAGAAACTCCGCACGGCCGCGCTTGCCTTCGAAATAGTAATTTCCGAATAACGGTCCGGCCAGCAGCGGCACATGCGAAAAAACGATGCTCGGTAATGGCGATTGCAACGCACCGGACAGCCATTCCAGTTCGGACGGCGCCAGATTGTAATCGTGACGTCCACGCTGGTTATCCACATCGGGACAGAAGAAGATCAGCCGGTAACCAGCGATCTCCATGATCTTTGATCCGATCTCTGTCTGCAGGATGTCGGACCAGTGCTGAGCCGTCAGGAAATAGCTGTCGTGGTTTCCCATCAGGTGGACGCGTGGCACGCGGGCCTGCATGAAGACTGCGGCGATATCCTTGGCCAGCCCGATATCTTCTTCAGGTCCTAGATCTTCAATCCGGTCCCCAAGGTCGACTAGAAGATCGTATTCACCAGCCATCGTCTGTGAAACGACAGGTTCGAGAAGCTGTAGCCCCTGTGAGCAGAGCTTCGGCCGCGCATCGACATATCTGTGGTGAACATCGGACACGATGAGAATACGGAGAGACTTGGTCATAGACGGAAATGGATCTCCCGCATGCTGCGAAGACACCGCCGAAATAAACAACCGCCAAAAATCGCCAGCGACTCTTTAGCCAAGCTACAGACAGCAAGTCTGCGCGAAACGAGGGCACAATGGAATACATAAGTCGGCAGCCGCTATGGATTATCCATATTGCCCGCCCGTTGCCGTCGTTCCGGCGGCGTCGCCTGGCAGATAATTGACTCCGGCGCCCGTCACATTGACCCCGGCATTCAGGGTCACGTCGTAGCGTTTCCCGTTTGCCGCACCGGTGAAGGTATTTCCGTTCAGCACCGCCATCCCTGCTGTCGTTCCCAGCACAAAGGCGCCGCTGAAGGTGGGGTTACCGATCTGCATGACCGTCCGACCGGAGATCCGAACAACTCCGCAAAGACCCATATTGATATGAGATCCGGCATTGCCGACGATGGAATAATTCCCGATCGCCTCCACCAGCCCGCCGATCTCCGCCCGCATATGAGAGGATCCGCTGGTCCCAAACCGGACATTGCCGAATTGCATGAACCCGCCGACGCTGGCGACCAGACAATTGGTCCCGCCTGTCGTCCGCAATTCCATATCCTTGACGATCAGGGACGCTCCTGATGCCGCGCGAAAACAGCCGACCGAAGACGCATTCACAATCACATTCTGAGGATGCGTCGCATTGCCCTGAATGGTCACTGTGCCGGTGCCGAGCCGCGGCGCCGTAGCATTGCCGCCGACGGTATAGGTGCCGTCGCCAAGCTGGATCGTAGCATTGAAGGCATCGAGATCGAGCGTTCCAAAAACAATATCGATCGCCTTTTGGATGGTGAGAAAAGCGCCTCCTGCGCTGTTGACCAGACCATCGTTGGCATCGCTCCCGTCGGTTCGCACATAATAAGTGCGAGCCGCTGTCAGCTTCTCACGAATGCCGACGGCGCCTTGCGGAAA
Organism: Pseudorhodoplanes sinuspersici; assembly: GCF_002119765.1. NCBI lineage: Bacteria > Pseudomonadati > Pseudomonadota > Alphaproteobacteria > Hyphomicrobiales > Pseudorhodoplanes > Pseudorhodoplanes sinuspersici. The sequence continues at coordinate 3,930,595 of NZ_CP021112.1, read as the reverse complement.
ACTCACCTTCCCCGTGTCAGACGCGACCACGATGCCCTCGCGCCAGGTCGCACCGTCATCAGACACCTTGACATGAAAATCGTCGTCGCCGGTCAAGCCAATCTCGGCGCGGCTATAGAAATCATTCTGAAACAAAAGAGAGAGGGTTTTGGCGACGCTTTCCTTGGAGAGCGTGTAGCGCAGATCGCCGTTGCCGCCATCGGCCACCGTTTTCGCCGCAAACAACGCGCTGTTGAGACGCGCCGACAATGGATTGATGGCATCGGCAGTCGCGGCTAATCCCAGGCGAGACACATTCTGCAATTGTGGCGCCGCGCCCAGCAGCGGCACCCAGTTGCTGCCGTCAAAAACAAGCGTTACGCCCTCGTCGATCACATAGGCAATCCAGCCGGGCTGCGGCGCGAAAAAAGCAAAGGCGCCGTCGCGAAAATGCGCAATCTGGTTGTCCTTCCCGGCAAAGCCACCACTTCCGGCGGGCTTCACCAGATATCGCGAACCTTCCGCCGGCGCGCCGGGAGGCGACGACAAGTCGCGGTCGTCAACCGCCAGCATCACGAGGGCGTCGAGAATGCGCAGTGCCTCGTTGTGCGTGACGTGCTTTTGTGCCTGCGCGGCTGCGATATAAGGCAACGCCAGATGCAATGAATTGGTCATATTTTTCTCGGTATGGAACAGGGCTTGGCGCGCTCTGCGCATGATGGAGGCGAGGCAAGGACGATGGACGTATTCAGCGCGGTCGCGCTCACACCGGACAATCGTTTTCCGGGCGAAACGCTGATCAGAAGTGTCGGCGCCAACGCATTGCTGCCGCGCTATCCGAACATCGGCAGCACTGGCGGGAAGCCCTGGGTGATGGGGTCATCGGCGCCGGAAAGGGTACTGGGCGTGCTGCATCTGACCAACTACCGGCTCGTGTTCAAACCGACCGAGCGGCCGACGCCCGTCTTTTCGATTTTTCTACCTGCGATCCTCGACGTGAGAAATACCTCGTGGCTCCTCGTCCGCAAATTCAGGGTCACGATGAGGGACGGCACCTATATCGAATTCATCAGGTGGGGCATCCGGCCATTTATCGAGATCGTGACCAAGGCGCGCATGCAAGCCGAAAGCCTTGACTGGGACACCATTGCCGCCGATGTCGCTGCTGAAGAAAGCAAGGCCGGGGACTGGCACGTGGGGCCCTGAGGTCACGCCACCGCAAGAGCCACCTCTGTCGCAACACCACGTCCCACGGTCGCAGACATCTGCGCGATCCGTACCGAGATCGTATCGAGAGCGCCGCCGAAATCGTCAATCTCGTCATCGCTTGAATACGTGACGCTCGTCGTCGCCGATTGCAGCACACGCTTCACGACATCGCCGTCAAGAATGTCAATCTCGTAGCGCTCCCCATCCTCACCAAGCGGCACATCGAGCGTTTCCCAGGAATCGCCGCTCACCCGCGTCCGCCGGATCCACGACAGCGTGATGCCGTCCGCGCCGCGCGTCGCCCGCAGATGCACAGGGGCATAAGGACGCAAGGCAATCGCCTGTGGCGTTGCCTCCGCTGTCACTGCGGCGATATCGCCATGATCGCGGCTGGCCGCGCCAATCCGGAGCGAGAGCGGACGGCCGAGCATTTCGAGACCGCGCGCCACCGGCACAAGTTGCTGATCGAGCAAGACAAAGGTCGCGCCCTCTTCCAGCAGGTCGGCCATGGACCATTCGCTGCCACCCTGCCCGCGCAATAGCCGCGATAATTCGTAAGTGCCGTTGCCAACCAGTTCGGCATTGGCAAACTGAAAGATCTCGTATGCGCCAGTCGGCCCCTGCAACGCGGCAAGGTTCGCACCGCCCAGCAACGTCTGGTCCGACACCGACGCCAGGACACCGCCAAAGAGCTGCACGCGAACGCGGTTTGCATCGTCGAAACACCCGAGAGGGCCGCGCGGCAAGGGATCGATCATCTCGCCGACAATCGCCGGCGCCACAGCGGTAGCGACTTGCTCATAGGACGCGCCATCGCGTGAGCGCCAGATCGCAACGGGACCGGGCCACGGATCGGCAAAGATCGCCGCCCGCGTCAGCACGACAGGCTCTTCGCCATTGAACGATGGCAGATCGAGCAATCGAACTTCCACCGGGCCGATGGCCGGCGGCACCGAAGGCGCGGTTACGCTGGCCGGCGCCAATGGCAGGTTGAAGATTTCAGGATCGATCGAGCGCGCCTTCACCGCACGCGATTGCGTATCGACGATCTCGCTCACCTCGAGCAAGCGCCGCCGGCCATCGACCGTCAGCGCGATCACGTCACCCGGCGAAAGCGACAGCAGACTTGGCGGCAAGGCGAAGTTGGCACTCTCCCGACCGGCCCAGACGTCCTGCAGCCAGATGTCCGCGCGGCGCTCGGCCGACACACCGTTGGTGACGATAGCAAGATCGTTCTGTGTCAATCGCGACGATCCGCCGACCAGCCGCCGCGATGTGGCCGCCGATCGCCGATAATCGTTCTGTAAGTCGGTAAAGCCGAGCGCCACCGCACGCGGCAATTCGGTTTCCTGCGCGCGCAGAAGGCGCAGCGGCGCCCCCTTGTCTCCGAGCACGCAATCACTTTCCGCGAGTTCGATCACCGGCACGCCGCCGCGCGGGCGAAAAACGAGTTGACCGTCCTCCTCGGCCGCATCGAACGCGTAAACTTGCGCCAAAGGCTCGATCGCGGCGCGGGCGCTCATCGGCCGGTCGATGACGTAACCATCCGGTCCTTCGCCGAGCGCACTGACATCGCAAGAAACGACGCCGGCATCGGACAGGATGGCCGACATCAGCCCTTCCATATTGGACGCCCCCAGCCGGCCGGTGAGCCAATGACCGGTTTCCCAGTTTGGTCCATCGCTCCACACGTCGGTGACCGCTGGGAAAATCGGATAGGGCCGCGCGTCCCAGGTCCAGATATGGATACCGGACGGATCGACCATTCGGCCACCGTATAAAGGTGACACCGGATTGAGGTCGCTCTCGTCGGCGAAGACGCCCAGCACCGCTTCGAGAAAGCGCCGCTGGATCAGATCGTCGCGGCGTTTGTTCGAAAAGTGAGGAAAGCCGCCGACCGATGACTTCGCATCGGGAAACACGCTCGGCTGGTTCGAGCCCTTGTCCACCGCCGAGCATCCGGTTTCGGTCAGCCAGATCGGTTTCGATTGCGGCACCCATGCCGTCGCGCTGCCGAGCTCCACCCCACCGACGCGCTCATGATGCGGCTGCGACCAGAAATTCCAGATGTCTTTCTGCCGATAGATCCAGGGCTTGCCGAGCCCGTCGGTGATCGGCGTGCGCGTTTGCGTGGCTCGCGCGGCGGCATCCGCATAATAGAAATCGAACGCCTCCCCGCCATTCACATTGGCCGCGAGATACTCGCGATCATGGATCGTATCGGCCAAGGCGCGGTCGGCATGATCGGGGGTATCGCGCCAATCCGACAGCGGCGGATAATAATCGATACCGATTGCATCGATATCCGGCGACGCCCATAACGGGTCGAGCGGAAAGCGGACTTCGTTCGCCCCGGCATCGACCACATGCGCACCGTATTCGGTCCAGTCGGCGGCATAGGTGACGACGGTGTCGTTGCCGAGAATCTCCTTCACATCGGACGCCAGCGCGACGAATTGACCAACCGCCGGATACACACCGGAAGCCGCACGCACGCGCGTCAGGCTCTTCATCTCCGAGCCGATGAGAAAGGCATCGACGCCGCCGGCCTCTTTCGCCAGCGTCGCGTAATGCAGGATGAAGCGGCGATGATTCCAGCCGGCCCCGCCCCCCGCATCGAAGAAAGCATCGACTTGCGCACCGGCTGCGCTGGTGCCGTCCGGTGACCCCTCCACGCCGGGCGCAGGGAAACAGGTGATCTCGCCACGCCACGGAAATGCCGGCTGCGGCGCCTCGCCAGTCCACGGATCGGGCAACGCATTATCCGGCGGCACATCCATCATCACGAAGGGATAAAGCGTCACCTTGAGCCCGCGGCTCTTCAGCTCCTCAATGAGATGCCGCACGCTGGCGTCGGACGGCGTGCCGCCAAAGGCCGGACGATCGTCGACTACGGACACGCGATAGGCATTATTGCGATTCACCCCGGCAACGGACCATGTCGCGCCATGCGTCTCCTTTTCGCGATTGTCGATGCCCGGTCTGATGCGGCACTCGCCGGCGCGCAGATCGTTGCCGAACCAGGTCACGACGATCGCGACCCGCTCGAGATTGGGACACGTCGCCTGTAATTCATCGAGCGACGCAACGACATCGGAATCCGCATAGGACACATGACGGTTCTCCGGCGCCGACTTGCCCTTGCCCATGACACGAACGACAGTGGATGGCTCGTAGCCAAACTCCGTCGCACCCGGGATCAAGGTCACCGCGCGGATCTGCTGCTCCAGTGCACCGACCGGACGCATGACCTCGAACGACAATTGCGGAATGCGATTGCCGAATTGCGCGACCGGCAACCGCTCGAACACGATATAAGCGAGGCCGCGATACGCCGGCGCATTGTCCGCGCCTTCCTTCGCAACGATCAGCGGATCGGCGGGCTGATCATCATCGCCGCGATACACACGATAGTTGATGCGTTTGAGGTCCAGCAGCTTGCCGTCGGCAAACACGCGCGCGACATGACCGATCGGGCCTTCGCAAAGGCCGACGGCGATGTTGGCATAATAGGAATAGGTTGTCGTCTTGGTGGTCACCGGCTGAGACGCCGCGCTTCCGCCGCCGCCCTTTCCGCCTCCGCCGCCTGTCGTTTCGGTGCGGGTGTCGATCGCTTCCTGCAGCGCCGTTGCCCAGATCACCTGACCGGCAATGCGTGCACGGCCATACACGCGCTGAATCGGCGCGCCTTCAGTCGACACCATCACGTCGAGATCGCGCAGCCGCGGCCCTTCGCGCGTTTGCTGGGTGCCGCTGCTACCGAACAGCGATTGGTCGATCAGGCTGCCGGCCACAGCGCCAGCGAGCCGCCCCGCCATCGCGCCGACGGTGCCGAACAATGCGCCGCCGGCGGCACCGCCTGCGGTGGACAGAACGAGTGATGCCATTACTCATTCACTCCAGATTCTTGCACTCCAGATTCTTGCACTCCCGGAAACCGGAACGCATAGCCGACGCGGCGGCGCCACCATGGGGCGAATGCCACTTCGGCGACAGCCGCGCCGTCATGGGCATGGATCATCGTGCCGTCGCCGGTCAGGATCGCGGCATGCTTGGCAACCATGCCGCTACGCCAGCGAAACAGCACGACATCGCCCGCTGTCATAGCCTTGAGCGATACGGCGATGAGATGACGTGTCCCCGCCTCCGCCAGCGATTCAAAGTGCGAGGCCTCCGCCCAGTCGCGCGAATAGGCCGGTACGCGCTCCGGCTCTTCGCCATACAGTGCGCGCCACACGCCGCGCACGAGGCCAAGGCAATCGCAGCCAATGCCTTTCAGCGAAGCCTGATGCTGATACGGCGTGCCAATCCACGCGCGCGCCTGCGCGACGATGTCCGATGGAGTGATGTGCATGGTATTAGTCGCCGCTCAGGCTTTTGCCGTCGTGCCCCGGCTCGCCGTCAATGGCATAGCGCACGATGAAATCGTTGCCCGGAATATGCGGAAAGCCACGAAAATTCAGCGCATTGTTGAAGCGGTCGCGGCAGGTGGCAAAGCGCTTGTCGCATCCCGCGGTGACGATAAACGTATCTTCGGGTGCAATCGGCTCCGCCATCGCCTGCCACAGCTCGATGACGACGTTGTCACTCGCGATATAATGGCGCTTCACTTCCATGGCACTGCCGCCATTCGCGCCGCTCGTGAATGTCAGCCGCCCGGCGGTGAACCAGCCAACGTCAAAATCATCCAGGCCGGAGACCGTGAAAGCCGACACGCCTCGCGGCGCGACGATGCTTCCCTCACCGCGATACAACGGGTCATCGAGATCGATCTTGCAACGCGTGTCGCCAAGGTCGGCGCTGCAGGCCGCGGTGTACAGCCGTCCGGTCTCATGCGCGAGCGTGTCTGCAAGCCCGCGCAGTTCCGCCGCGAAGGCCGCGCCTTCCCGCCGCACCTCGCCGATATGGCCGCGTGTCATCAGCACATTCAGGGCTGGCTCGCTCCAGTCGACAATATACATGTCGACCTGCGCCGCATCGTAGTGGCCGGCCGCCAGCGCTGACTCGTTCAGTGAATCATCCGACAGCGCGCCGGATACTTCCACGCCATCAACCGAGAGGCCGAGCCGAGCCACCGCCTCTGACCCCGTGAAGCCCGTATCAGCGCGGCAGCTCACGCCATTCACGATGACAGTCTGATCGTGGTCGGTGAAGCCCTGCACCACGCCATCGCGCCGGGTGAGAATCCAGCAGCGGCACAATGTGGTGGCGCCGGCGTCGAGTTTTGCCTGAAAGGCGGGAGAGATGTTGCGCATTGTTGTCCTTCCCCCTCCCCTGGAGGGGGAGGGTCGGCAAGCATTGAGCGATAGCGAGATGCGAGCCGGGGTGGGGTGAAAGGCCCTTCGATCAAAGAAGTCACCCCACCCCGCCGCTCGTTTCACTCGCGACGACCCTCCCCCTCCAGGGGAGGGTGAAAGCTAAAGTCTGATCTCAACAAGCGGAATTTTCGGAATCGCACCTGCCGCGAATGCTGACAGATCGACCTCCAGATAATCGGTGTCGAACCGAACCGGCACGTCGAACAAAAAGCCGGCGCTGATCGCCGCGCCCTCACCGGGTACATGACCATCGAGAAACGTCACAACGCCTGTCGTCACGTCACAGGAAAAATCGACACCCTCGCCAGCTTCGTCACCATTGACCGCAACACGCACACTGCCACTCACCGGCTTCACAATCGGCCGGGCGTAGGGCGCGAATGTGCCGCCATATGTCTTGATCAACGAAAAGCCGGTGCGTTCGCCGTCACCAATCCCGATCGCCTGATCGAGCGGCGTCACCGCGAGGCCTGGCGCCGCCGAGGAATGATCGAGCCGGTCGCGCCAGCGAAAGCCATGCAGCATGCCGCGACGTTCCTCGAAAAAAGCGATGACCTCACTCAAGGCGTCGAAAGACTTGACGCCGTAACCCGCGTCGTAACGCCGCCGCGAATGCGCCCAGCGGGCATTGCGCTCCTCTCGCCCTGAGCCGAGCGCGACGATTTCCGTGCGCCGTTCCGGCCCGCCGGCGCTGTTCAGCGCGATATCGAGCGGGAACAGAATGTCGTGGAACGCTGGCGCCATGATGGCTCCTTCGGCAATAACGGCAGGGTCGTTCGGGAACCGGGAGCGGTTTCGCGATTTTAGATAGGTCCGAGCCCCACAGGAGAGAGCGATGGCCACCTGCGAAACCTGCGGCAATGACTATGACAAGCCCATCCATGTCACGAAGAATGGCACCAGCCACACCTATGACAGTTTCGAATGCGCGATCCATGCCCTGGCACCGACCTGCGCGAATTGCGGCATCCGGATCGTCGGCCACGGCATGGAAAAAGACGGCACATATTTCTGCTGCGATCACTGCGCCGAGCACAAGGGCGTCACCGGATTGCGCGATCGCCTTTAATACCGGCTATTAAAGTCCGCGCTGTCCGCGCGCCACCGCACGCGCGATCTGCCCCGTGAGATAGATTTCCGAACGCCGGAATGAATCGGCGTCCGGCGTCGAGATGTTGACCGTGATATTGGCGCGCCCGCCACCGGCGGCCATCACCCCAAGCTTGCCATCTGCGCCGCGCGTGAGCGGCATGATCGCTTCCGGGCCGGCCTCACCAGCGAGACCGACGCCGCCTTCGCGCAGCGGAAAGTAAGATGGCGTGCCGATAATGCCTCCCGAGGCGAACGGCTTGATGGCGCCTCCTGCGGCAGCCATCTGAGTGGACGAGCCGAAGAGCTGTCCGAGACCCCGAACCAGACCCGTCTCGATCGGCTTGAATGCCGCTTTCAATGCCATATCCGAGAGTCGCAGCGTCAGCGATTTCAATACGTCTTCGAAGCTGCGGCCGCCGATGACGCTTTGCGAGAAGGCATCGGTCATGAGCCGGCCAAAAGTCGCCGCGCTGCGCTGGGCAGCGAGGATGCGCAGATCGATCCGATCCAGCGCGTTGCTCAGCCCGACCTCATCGATCTGTGGCGTGATGTTTTCGGCCATCGGGATATCTCGTCATCAGGTTGTCGAGTTCATCGCGCTGCATCGGCGAAACCGCACTTGTCACCGCGTTGATCGCATGCGCCAGTTCACGCGGTGTCATCGCCCAGAAATCTTTCGCCGAGAGCCGCAGCACACCGAGACCAAAACCAATCGCGTCGGCCCAGGGAAATGGCTTGCAGGAAAACGGTTTGATTGTCATGTGTCGGCGGATCCGAACGTGGCCTCGATCAAGGCCGAGGCAATGCGGACATAACCTTGCGCGCCACCCGGCACGCTCATGCCCGCAACGTCGTCGTCGTTCACGCTCTCACCTGCCCCGCGCAGTCCCGCGCCGATGATGCGAATGAGATCGTGCGAGCGCAGCCGCCCTTGCGCAAAACGCTCGGCCAGAGCCGGAAGGTCTTCCGCGCCGAAAGCCGATTCCAGTTCCGCCAATGCCCCGAGCGTCAGCACCAACGTGCGCTTGCGTTCGCCGATGTCGGCATCGATTTCGCCGCGATATTTGTGGGCCATAAAAGTGTATGCCTTTGTAATCCGCTCGTCCCCGCGAAGGCGGGGACCCAGAGTCACAAGACTGGATTCCCGCTTTCGCGGGAATGAGCGGGAGAGGTGATACTTCCGTGATGGCTTGGGTTTACGAAGAAGCAAAGCTCAGCGCACCCGCGCTCTCCAGCGCCAATTCATAAGTGACTTCGCCGTTATGCTCACCGGCAAATTCCAGGTTGGTGATCTGGAAGGCGCCTTCGACCGTCCCGAAATCAGGGATCACCACCTGGCAATTCTTCACCGCACCATCGAAAAACGTTTGCCGCATCAGCGCATCGGTCGCGGCATCCTTGAACAGCCCGCGCCCGGAAATGCCAGCGCGCTTGATCCCCGCCCCGTCGAGCAATTCGCGCCAGCGCCCGGCGGATTCAGCGTGCGTGATGTCGACCGTTTCGGCGTTGAAAGCGATCCGCCGCGATCGCAGGCCCGCCACCGTGACGAAGCCTGTGCCGTCATGCATCTTGATGAGCAGGTCCTTGCCCTTTTGTGCAGCCATATGGTCCTCTTGATCTATGCCGGCTCGGTGACCGCGCGAAAGCGCACCAGCGCGTGATAGGTTCGTCCATCCGCTTCGCGCCGGATGTCGGCGAGCGAGAAGCGGAGATTGATAAGCTGATGCCCGTCGGGCGAAAGCGGCGCATCGTCGAGCGCCTGCAGCAGCGCGCCGGTAATCATATGCGCCTCCTTGTGCCCGCCCTGTCGCGACCAGGCATGCAAGGTGAGCTGATGCTCTTGCAGCGTCTCGTCGCCGGCGGAATAATCGCTGACCCGCGCTTCGCCGAGCGTCACATAAGGAAAATCGGCATGGCGCGGCGGCTCGTCGTAGACTTTGGCGCCGCCGAGAATGGCAGCCAGCGCGGTATCGGTCGTCAAAGCATCGTGAATCGCCGCGCGCAATGCGGCGGTGGCTGTGGACATAAATGACTCCGAATTCTTCACCCTCCCCTGGAGGGGGAGGGTCGCCTGACGAGCGAAGCGAAGCAGGCGGGGTGGGGTGAAACGCCACACACTAAGCAAGTCACCCCACCCCGGCTTGCATCTCGCCATGCTCGATGCTTCGCCGACCCTCCCCCTCCAGGGGAGGGTGAAACTCAATCAACTCTCTCCTCGGCGGCAATGTCGAGAAACCGCTTGCGGCCATCGCGATCGCGCAGCGACACGATGCGATAGACCGCGCTGCCATCGCGAAAGCGATGCCGCGTCGTGATATCGCTCGAAAAGCGAAGGCCGATGCGATGCGTGACGCGCGCGCCGAGGCGTGCAGCCTCGATCTCCTCATGCGCGGAGACCGGCGTGACCGACGCCCACAAAGTGGCGATGGCGCCGAAGCTGCGCATGACGCCACCTGCGCCGTCGTCTGTTTCCAGCGGCGCTTCGAGCACCAGTCGCCGATTGAGCTTGCCCGGATCGCTCATAGCGACAACACCCGGAACGGTGCGATCAGCGACGACACCGAGACCGGCATCGACGCCACCTCGCCGCTCGCCACGACAAGCCGCCGGTTCTCATACCAATGCGCGACCAGCAGCCGGATCGCCTGGCGCAATGGCGCCGGCACATCGTCGGGCGTGTCGCCATAACCCACGTCGATATCGATCTCGATGCCGCCCGACACTCTCCCCGGCGCCGGCACAGCGCCGCGCTCGACCATCAGCATGGCCGGCGCCGACACGGGATCGATATGAAAGCCATCGACATCCAGCATCTGCAGCAGGCCGTCGTCGCGATAGACGCCAATCGCCGTGACCGCACGCAGCGGCACCGGCAGGATCGGCAACACCCCGGCCGAAGGCCACACATCGCGCGTCAACCGCCAGGTTTGTGTGATCAGCGCGCGGCGTGTCCTGGCTTCGACATGCACCCGCGCCGCGGCCATCAGAGCCGCGATCACGTCGTCATCGTCGTCGTGCTCAATGCGGAGAAAATGCTTGGCATCGGCAAGCGTCACCGGCTCGATCGCCGGCGGCGTCAAGAGAATGGCGGACATTGTTTGAACTTTCTCAGATCTCGTGTCCCGGACGCGCCGCGGCATAAGCGCGTCACGCGCGCGTCTTCAACGCGCTATGCAATGACGCGGTGCAGAGCCGGAACTTATAAGGATCGCAAAATGGGTCTCGGATCAGCATCGCAGCGCTTCACGCTGCAATGCGTCCGGGATACGCGTGCATGGGTTGACAAAGGCGGCAGAAGTCAGCTTCGCACCGCGCGATGTGCATTTGCATGCTGGCCTCGCAATCCGGAGCAGCTAAGCCGTCAGGATAATCGCGGCCGGCACGACGACGATCATGGCCAGCGTTGCCAGAACCAGGGTCGATGCGGATTCGCTTTCGTAGATGCCGTAACGCGGCGCGAGCAACGTCGAGAACGCCGATGACGGGATTGCGCACATCAGAATAGCCTCCCGCCCGAGCGGATTGTCCACGGCAAGGATTAGAACAAGCGCTGCCATAAACAGCGGCTGTGCAATCATCTTCACCAGCACATTGCCGGCGACTTCGGGCGTCACTCTGATCTTGTACGCGGCAATGATGAGTCCGGCGGCAAACAGCGAGACGCCCGAGGTCGTCGATCCGATCAACGTCAGCATGTCGTCGATCGTCGCCGGCACCCGAAGCCCCGACAGCAGCAGAGCAATGGCGCTCAGGGGCGCCCACACCATCGGTTGCGCCAGGCTGTTCATGAGCGCGGCCCGCACCTGCCGCGCCAGCCGCGCGGCCTCGCTTTCGGCACTGGCGAGTTGCGCCTCAGCCGACCGTTTCGAATGCACTTCCAGCAACACAACCGTCAGCGGGGCGATGGTCAGGTTGGCGATGACGGTTGCCGTCGTGACCGAAAGCACGCCGGCATCGCCGAACAGCCCTTTGAAGATCGGGATCCCCATGAACGCCACGGACGGAAAGCTCAACGCGTTGGCCTGCAGCGCGGCTTCCCCGATCGAATGACGCAACACAAACAGACTCACCGACAATACGACGAGATAAAACCCCAGAAAGCCGAGAAAGATTGCGAACAGAAACGGAAGCTCCTGGACGGCCTCGCTCGTCGTTGTCTTGGCGATACCGACGAACATGACGGCCGGCAGTGCGAAGTCCAGCACCAGCTCGTTGATGCCTTTGACCTGATCCTTGTCGAATTTTTTCGCCCGTCCCGCCCAGTATCCGAGCACAAGCACGAACAGGACAGGCAACAGAACGGAAAATGAACTGGCCAGCATCGATTCGCCGTCGCCTCGAAAAAATCCCGGCGCTGGGACAATGAAGGTTCGTCTGCAGCCTATCACGCGCCGGCGGGATGGTCACATTTGTGATGACCAGCCCCGCCGTGCATTGACAGCGTCCACCCAATCAGGCTTCAAACCACGGCCATGCTCACCCGCCTTCTCATCCCCGCCCTGCTCGTCTCATGCATCACACCCGCCGCAGCGCTCGTCGGCGGAGCGCAGCCTGTTGCCGGCCCGCATGCGGCAGTGATGATCGTCGGCTCGCGCGGCAATTCCTGCACCGGCATCGCCATCGCCCGCGACCTTGTGCTCACGGCCGCGCATTGCGTGCCGCCCGGCGCCGATTACAAGCTGGTCGCGTTCGATGCGCAGCGTCAGCCGCGCCTGCGCGACACGCAAAGCATCGCGCGGCACCCGCAATTCAGCCAGAAGACATTCGACAATCACCGTGCGACGGCCGATGTCGCGCTGATCAAGTTCGCGTCGCCTGTCGTGTCCGGCATGCCGGCCACTCTTCACGGCGAACGGCTCTCGTTCACACCGAACGACCGCTTCACCGTGCTCGGTTATGGCCTCACGCAAATCGGCAATGGCAAGAGCGGCGGCACGCTGCGCAACGCGCAGCTTCTGGTCACCGGCCAGCCCGGCACATTGCAGATCCGTTTGATGGACCCGGCGACACGCAACGAACGCGCTGGCCTTGGCGCCTGCACGGGGGATTCCGGCGGGCCAGTCCTCCGCGATATCAACGGCCAGCAAAAGGTGATCGGCGTCGTGAGCTGGTCCACCGCCGCCGGCAACCAGGCCGGCTGCGGCGGCCTCACCGGCGTGACACCGCTGTCATTATATTATCCCTGGATCGCGGAGACGGCGCGGAAGCTGGGCAGTCCGCTTAATTAGACGATCAGCGGCACTTACTATTCAGGGATCAAAAACCCGGCGACTGCCTTCGTAGCGAAGGTCGCGAAACTCGGGCGGCAAATAGCGCCGCTGCAATTCATCGATAACCTCATCGTCATAAATGATCAGGCCCATCCCAGCCTCGGGCCAATCCTGCAATCCGGGATAGACGCCGGCGGCAATGCACCATTCCGGATAGCCTGACAGATTTCTCTGCAACGCCGTGATGACATGCGGCTTGATCAAATTCAGGTTCTGGATTTCGAGCTGATGACGTCGCCATCCCCAATTATCATCCACCAGCCAATAATCCCCCTTTCCGAACGCATCCTTGCGGCCGAACTGGTCCAATGTTTCCGTGATCCGGTCGTGCAGGATCTGCCATTCCCGGTCCTGAACGGGATCAATGCCATCATTCATGGTACACTCTATTCTGTTCCGCGCCCACCACGCAGAGGAAACAAGCGCCTTAAAAGTCTCATAGTATCGTTAAACTGACGAATTCGAGGATCGGAGGATTCTCTTATCTCTCTCAGCATAGCCCGTGCATGATCTGGTGTCATTTGATCCGGCCGAATCTGATTTCGCTTTAGAAACGCATCTCCAAGTTCTTTAATCGCCGCGTTATATTGACCATGGGGACCATCTCTGCCGCTCCAGAAATGCCCTCGCGGTACACCATCCGGCGTGGTGCGCAAAAGCATACGGGGAATTGTTCCGGTCGTTGAGCGCTCGAAGACTCGACGTGTTTCGTCGCTCAAATTCCATTGTCCGTAGACACCTCGTGGCATCTCGTGATGGCCGCCAGAACGATAGTACGGATTTCCATCAGCATCCAGAATGCCTTCGAGCTGAGCGAGCTGCAGCTCTTCGGCGTAGTCAAAAGACCAGTCGGGATCCAGGAAGTCTTCAAGTAGAAACTGAGCATCAATTGGAAGATCGAACGGCAGCGTGAGCCCGGTGCCCGCCCCACTCGTCCACTGCCCGCCATCGGAATTCCCCGCAGGCACGCGCGGCTGATCGGGATTGTATTTGCGCTCGATCTGCTGCGGCTTCTCGAAGCGCGTGTGGTCGGGCCGAAGCCAGCGATGCGCATCGTTGCGCAGCCAGCGGCGCTGCTCGCGCGCCAGCCAGGCGGAATGAGATTGGTTCATTGATGTCTGAAAATGAAAAGGCCGCCGTGACGGCGGCCTTGTGTTAGACCATTGGTAAAGACGCAATGCGAAGAATTCTCTTCGCCACTAAAGCCATCCATCTCCGTTCGTCCCCGCGAAAGCGGGGACCCAGAGTCAAGAACTGGATTCCCGCTTTCGCGGGAATGAACGGAGTCTGCTGTGCGCTCAGCGCATCACACCCCCGAGAACTTCAGCAGCTTGATCGCATCGAAGTCCTGCACGCCGCCGCCGACACGCTTGGTCGTATAGAACAAGACATAGGGCTTGGCCGAATACGGATCGCGCAAGACGCGCACGCCCTGGCGATCGACCACGAGATAGCCGCGGTTGAAATCGCCGAACGCGATCGCATAGCTGTCGGCCGCGATGTCCGGCATGTCTTCGGCTTCCACCACCGGGAATGTGAGCAGTCCCGCGCGCCCGCCGACTTGCGCCGGCGGCTGCCAGAGATAATTGCCGTCCACATCCTTCAGCTTGCGGATCGCGCTCTGCGTCTTGCGATTCATCACGAAGGCCGCGTTCTGGCGATAGCCCGCCTTCAGCGCATAGACGAGATCGATCAGCGGATCCGCCGAGCCCTCGTCCGGAAAGCCGCCAGCGACGCCGGTCTCGATGAAGCCGACCTTGGTCCAGGCCCATGAGCCTTCGGCCACCTTGTCATATTGCAGGAAGCCCTTCGGCTTGTTGGCGCCGTCACCATTGACGAAGGCGGCGCCCTCCTGCACCGCGAAAACCTGCTCCACTTCGCTGGCGATCCACTCGTCAATATTGACCGCAGCATCTTCGAGCAGCGCGCCGGTGGCCGCCGGCATCGCGTAAAGTTCGGCGGCGGGAAACGAGAGCTCATCGAGCACCGGCGAATTGGTCTGCGGCCGCGCCGCCGTTTCACCCACCCAGCCGGTGGCGGGCCCCGCTGTCATGAACGGCTTCTTGTAAGTGTTGCCGGAAATCTCGCGCACCGCGGCAATCGAGCGGATCGGCGAGATTGCGGTGAGCCGCCTGCCGATCTCCCGTTCAAGCTCTTCAGGAACGAGATAGCCGCCATCGGCCGGCGCGTCGATCGACATCGCCTTCACTTCGAGCGTGCGCAAGCCTACGCTTTCGCCGGCGCGGATATAGGCTTCAAAGGCGCTCTTGTGTTCGCGCTCCGATGCGGCGCTGATCGCGCGGTCGAAGCCGAGTTGCGGGCGCGCGGCTTTCAATGTCAGCGCGTCGAGGCGCCGCGCCTGGCTGTCGAGCACGGCATCGATCCGCGCCACCTTCTCCTCCTGCAGCACATCGGCCGAGCGCCGTTCGATCGCATCGAGCCGCTCGTCATTGGCGGACTTGAAAGCCTCGAAAGTGCGCATCATGTCGCCATGCGTCACCGCAGCGTCCGGCGAAAAGCCGGCCTTGGTTTCGAGATGATCGTGAATATCGAGGGTCATATTGAGGTTTCTCCTTGTGAATAGGCCATAAAAAACGCGCGGGGCGGAGCCCTGCGCGCGACACGGTTGATTGGATTAAAATTCGCCGAACCTTGAAGCGGTGACGAGCACCTTATTGTGATGCAACCGCATGGGCATCTGGGAACGTTTTATGTCGTCAACGCATCTTCGTCGTCGGGGCTGTGGAGCGTCAAACCAATGAAGGATGTGTCATGCGTAAAATTTTCCTGATTATCGCAGCTGTGACGAGCCTTGGTGCTGTCGCCATTTCCGCACCCAACAGCGCTCAAGCCCGATTTGGCGCCGGAGCGATGGCGGAAGCCACAGCCTCGCGGGTACAGCCGGTGCAATACTATGGTGGCTATCGACGGTATCCGAGCTATTACGGAGCCTACGCCTATGCGCCGTCGCGACACTCCAACTATTGGTACAATGCGCCGGCCTCTGTCTATTCCGGATCGCGCGAGGCGCTGGACACATGCGCCGATTGCTGATGAAGGGCCGTTGATCCAGTCTGCGCTTTTGCAGGATCGGATCATCCGGCAAGAGGCTTATACTGCACGCTGATAGAGTACACGCCACGGCTCCGCGGCATCCGTCGCCACTGGCTTGCGCGTCCGCGCGGCAGCGCGGCCTGTCCCGCCTGCTTACCGCACGGACGCGCGTCATGGTTGATGCGCTCGCGATTAAAAGCCTTTTGCCTACTGCGCTTATGGGGCTGCACGCTCCAGATTCCGCGGCGGCGACATACCGGTGTCACCGGCCTGAGATTGCCAGCATCTCTATTTCGGCTTGTAGATTCCCCGGTCGAGGCTCAACAACGACATGCCAGCGTCTCCAGCTTGCGGCTGCCAACCGGAGGCCGCTATGGCTTCGAGTTGAGCTCGTGCTGTTTGGGGCTGAAGCGCAAGAGTAGCATGCGCAGCTTTGAGACGAACTTGCATATTCTTGTGATTATATAGAGGAAGAAGCGCCGAACGCTGATCGCCAGGTCGCGCCTTGAGTTCATCCTCAACAGCCTCGATTTTCCAATACAGCTTGTTGATGTCTCCCTGGAGCATGGCCATCATTGCCATGTCCTGCTGAACAGAAAGGTCGGCAAAAAGCTGTACGAGTTGCTCTACGGAAAGATTCCGGAGTTTGACGCGCTTCATGGTTTGAGAATCCCAAACAACCGCATTGCATCGAGGCCGACGCGCCTGTGATCATCCCAGCTTTTTCCTTGCAGATACTGGCGGGGCGTTAGCCCATCAAATTCCTTATTCGGCCTTTGATACCACGAATTGATCTGTTCGTGTCGATATCTCGGAATAAGCACCAGATTGTCCTGGCCATTGATCCGGCTGTCCGGAAAGCCCTGGTTACGCGCAGCCGTCTGTTCGACAATATGGTGGCGATCATAACCTCTTTTGTCCGGCTGCGACATCGCTTCGTATAATTCACCTAGCGTCTTCGGCGGATCTTGATTGGCCTTGATTTCCCAATGAAGCTCGTTGAGCCAATGCTCGGCAATCTCCGTGATCGTGGTGAAGTAATAGATCGTCAGATAGGGACTGCGTGCGACTTCGCGGGCGATCTGATTGATGTGCTGTCTCGCTTCCGGCGGGATGCTGGGGATGGCGAGTGGATTCTCAATCGGCGGAAGCGGCGGCCGGCGACGGGCATCCGAAAAATCGGTAAGACCATCATCGTCAAAAACGCCGAGCTCACCAAAGTCGATGAAGTCCTCATATCCATAGAAATCTTCGAAGGCACCTTCCTCGCCGAAGATACCGAGACCCGCGTCATCGCCAACCGCCAATGGAAAACGGACAGACACACCGCCGCCGCCCGCACCGCCGCTCGTCCATTGCCCGCCATTCGCATTGTCCGCCGGCACGCGCGGCTGATCGGGATTGAAGCCGGCTTTCAGCGCCAAGGCATGCCGTCGCAGCGCCACCTGAAAGCGTGACGCCGCGACATGCCATTTCAGCCGGACCAGCTCCGACCTGATTGCTGCCAGTGATTGCATCGCGTCACCGCCATCCGCCGCGAAACAGATCCCGCACCTCCCGCGTCAACGCGGTCTCGCGCGCCCGCGCAGGAGCAGCGAGAGAGGTCCGTCTCGCCTGCTTCACCGCACGGACGCGCGCCCCGGGGAGGAGCGGAAACGTGACGATGGAAATTTCCCAGAGATCGATCTGATGCAGCTTGCGCACGCGCGTCTTCGGATCGACGCGCGCCTGCACCGTCTTGAAGCCGATCGACAAGCCGTCGGATGTGCCTTCGCGGAGCAGCGCCAGCAGTTCTCGCGCCCGCACCACGTCGGGGATCAGCTTGCCGCGCACGCGCAGGCCGCGCCAATCCTCCTGCAGATCGAGCCAGATGCCGATCGGCTCGGCCGGATCGTGCTGAAACAGCATCGGCACACGGCGCGCACCGCGCAGCTTCAGCGATTGCGTGAAGGCGCCGGGCATCACCATGTCGCGCGACTGATCGATCTCGCCGAACAAACTGGCGTAGCCTTCGACGCTGCCGTCGGGGAAGATGGTCGCGCGCGGGTGAAAGGCGATGTCGGGATTGTTGGTATTGGGTGCGAGCATGACGTGTCCTCCACCCTCCCCTGGAGGGGGAGGGTCGCAGGCTGGAGCGAAGCGACAGCATGCGGGGTGGGGTGAATGATCAAGGTAGAAATCGGAGCGGGCTATCACCCCACCCCGTCTCGCATCTCACATACGTTCGATGCTCACCGACCTCGCCAAAGTCGGATGCTTCCGACTTTGGCTCCTGAACAGAGATCGAACTCGGGAACACCCGAGTTCGATGGGAGGATAAAAGCGTTAGCCCTTCGGACGCTTGCGACCATTCCGCTTGCGCAATGCTTTCACATCGCGCGTCGCGTTTTCCTTGCCGATGCGGTCGAGGTGATTGAGAAATTCACGGAACACAGTCAGGTGATCGCGCCCAGAATTGCGTCCAGTTTTCGGTGCGGGACGCAACGAGCGCAGCACGGAATGCAATTCATCCATCAACGGCCTCCAAATTTCTTGTTGAAACGGGAGAGCTCGCGCACGAAATCGTCGAAGCGGCGCATCGCCGCCGCGAGCTCACGCAATGTGAAAATCAATAAGGCACTCGCCGACATCGCCCACAGGAACAGGGCCAGATGAGCAAGATCGCCGCGTTCGGCGAACACGGTGGTCAGGTCGGACATGGTGGGATCTCATAGAAAAAAGCCGTCGCTGCTCAACAGCAACCAGACACGGCCTCAGTCATACCCGGTTCCCGGCCTACTGTTCTCATACCGATAGCTTCGATATGGTTCAGGCAGGTAATCACGCTTGAGACCATCGATGGTTTCATGGGCTCGTATCGTAAGTCCCATTGGCGGCCAGCGGCCCTCGGTCCCTGGTACGCTGACCGCCATAACAATCGTCCATTCAGGATGGCCAACAACCAGCTTCTGCACTTCAGCAACGATGTGAGGCTGAAGCATTCGAAGCTGATGCACCTCGACATGCGAGCGCCAGTATCCATAATTGTCATCGACGATCAGAAAGTCTGCACGGCCCCGCCAGTCGTGTGTCCCGAACTGACCCAACAGCTCGTGAAGCTTGCGGAAGAATACCCCCCACGTAGCCTCCTGCTCATCCAGCACGTAGCCGTCATCGTCATCTTCGTTATCATTGGCAGGCGCTGGAATTGACTTCCTATTCATTGCCGCGTATCCCGTACCGGACCCTGTAAAATAATTCCCTGAACCTCATTCTCCGATTGAAGTCGCGAATTCGCGGGTCGCGCGAGCTAAGAACCTCGTCAAGAAACGATTGCGCCTGAGCCGTCGTCATCTTCGATTTTTTGACGCTGTGGCGAGCCAGGAATTCCTCAAACCGAGAAGCCACAACATCATTATATGCTCGATGTTCTTCGTCGAACAGGTTCAACCGCGGATTATACAATCGTCCTGTCTTCGCGTCTCTGAAGACCTTTCGGGCTTCTTCGGAAAGCCCCTCGTCTTTGAAGATTTGGCGCGGCACATAGTGGTGACCATCTGCCCGGCTTCGCCGCGCATCACTAAATTCATCCAGCAGATCAAAACTGAGTGACTCCTCGAAGGAGTCCGCGACCTCATCTTCCTCCGCTCCGGTCTCCGTCCATCGCCCCCATTCGTCGCGCGGCTGTTCGGGATCAAAGCCTGCCTTGCGTTCACCTGGCGCGAGGAAGCGTTTGAAATCAGGCCGCATCCAGCGGTGCGCATCAGGCCGCATCCAGCGGCACGTTTCACGCGCCAGCCAGGCATCGTTTGTTTTAAGCATGTGATTGACCTGGAAAATCAGTTGAAAGGAGGCCGGACAACACCCGCTTCGAAGCAGCTCAGCCGAACTGGTCCCCACCCTCCACCGGCGCATATCCCACGGCGATCCGCTTCTCGTTCAGCGTCAGGAACGGCGCGGCGGTGATGCGCTCCCACAGCGCGGCGCGGTCGTTGTTCAGCGCCTCGATGCGATCGCTATCAATCGCAAGCCGCACCTGCCCGCCATAAGCCGGCGCCAGCCATTGCGACAAGGCCACGCCGACGCGCGACGCCAGCGGCAGGATCGTGTCGCGCCACAATGCGCGGTTGGCTTCCTGATAATTGGCATAGGTCGCGTCGCCGGGAATGCCGAGCAGCATCGGCGGCACGCCGAAAGCGAGCGCGATCTCGCGCGCGGCATTGTGCTTGGCGTCGAGGAAATCCATGTCCTTCGGCGACAGCGACATTGCCTTCCAGTCGAGCCCGCCTTCCAAGAGCAGCGGCCGGCCGGCATTCACCGCGCCCTGATAATTGTCTTCCAATTCGCGCTTCAAGCGATCGAACTGGTTCTCCGACAGGATCGAACCATCCGGTCCGGAATAAACCAGCGCACCCGACGGCCGCGCGGCATTGTCGAGCAGCGCCTTGTTCCAGCTTGCTGCGGCATTATGCGTATCGACCGCCACCGCAGCCGCCTCCAGCGGCGACAAGCCGTAATGATCGTCGAGCGGATGAAAATGCGTCAGGTGCAAAATCGGCGGCAGCGCCTGCGCCTGCTCGAAGCGCATGCTGCGTCCGGCCACCAGATAATCGTAGGCGTCCGGCCAGCCGTCGCTGCCCGGCACGACACGCATGCGGTCCGGCCGCAATGCATGGAGTTCGCGGACCGCACCGTCCAGCGTCACCGCTTCGATATAGGCGTTGCCGGCAAGCTGCAGATGCGCGAATACGCTTTCGAGAAACGCCGCACCGTCCTGCCGCGGGTTGGGCTGCGCGATCAGATCGAGCAGCGGATGCGTGTCGTGTTCGGCGGCGCCGTCATAAAGCAGCCACGACACCGATGCCGCATTCTCGGCCACCAGCCGCACCGCGCGATGCACCACTGCATTCTTCAGATAGCCTTCACGCGTCAGCGCCGCATAATCGCGCGGCGTCCAGCGCGCCCGGCCGGACGTCTGCAACGCAATCAGCTGTGCGGCGCGCGACGCTTTGGTTTCCGGTGCGGACTTTGCAGAGCGGAATGGATTTTTCAGATTGAACGGCATGGCTTCTCCGCGAGGAAAATCGGCACCAGAGATTCGCAAAGCAAAAGGCCCGCTGCGAAGCGGGCCTTCATCAAATTCAAGCTTCAATGATAATGCGCGTCAGAACACGCCGAGCAATGCCAGAATGATAATCACGCTCAGCGGCACGCCAAGCAGCCACAGGATGATCGGCATGTTGCCCTCCTTGTTCGTTTCCTCAGTCGGAGAGACAACGCGGGACACACCATAATGTTCCGCAAATCATCCCTTCGCCGGTAATGGCCAGGTTCGGATCTGTTCGGCAACACTTGGATATTTCGCCGCGAGTTCATCCATCTTGCCGAGTTCGACATCGGCCGGCTCGACGCCGGGCCATTCGGTGGAGCCGCCGAGAAACCAGCGCCGCGAACCGGTCACCCGCGCCGTATGAAACGTGTTGCCCGGAATGAACAGCTGCACCTTGTGCCCCGCGCGAATATCGGGCCCGACGATATGATGCTGCGTCGTGCCATCGGTCATCATCATCAGGATCTCAAGCGGATCGCCAAGATAGTAATGATAGAGTTGATCGTTGCGGATGCGATGCAGCTTCACCGGCTCTTCCGGCGTCAGCATGAAATAAAGCGCCGATCCGGCCGGCCGGCCGCTCTCGAACGGCGCCGGCAATCCGCCCGGCGCAATCCGTTGCTTCGAAACGAAGGTGACGCGCACATAGCCGCAGGTCGCATTCGGTTCGAGGTTGAGAAGCTTGCGAACCTCATCGTAAGTCATGTCATTGTGCATCGAAGAACCCATCCCCTGCGCGCCCGCTTGCGACGATGTCAGCGAAGCGGCGCTCGCCAGCGCCGCGCCCACCATCACGTCGCGTCTTGAGTGTTCAGACATGATCCTCTCCTGCAAAACGCAAAGCCGGACTGTTGTCTGCCGTTTCCGCGCCGTCAATCGCCATGCGCGGTCTCGGTGAAGCGAGTATTGCTCAATTGTAGGGTGGGTTAGCCGCAGGCGTAACCCACCAATCAACAAAGGAGGCGGATTACGCTTTGCTAATCCGCCCTACAGACCGCATCGCCGCGAGCGATCACAGCCCCCTCACCCGCGGCCCGCCCCTTCCGCCGAAAGTCAGATGCGCCACCGCCCACACCATCGCATCCAGCCGGTCGGGCGAGCGGCCGGAGGACAGACCATCCAGCCCGAAGTCGCACATCTCGTCTTCCAGCGCCGGAAACACACCCGCATGCTTCACCCGCCCCTGTTCGTATAACGCCGCGATCGGCTCGGCGCGCAACCACTTGCCGCGATGCGCGCGCACCGCGATCACCGGCACGCTTCCGTCAACCTCGCGGATCACACTGCGCACCATGTCGCCGCCCTGGTTCACTTCAACGACAAGCGCATCGGCTTCCAGCCGCCGCCACAGCGCGATCGCTTTCGCCGCCCAGCCGGCAGGCGAAAGACCGGACACCGTCTCGTCGGCGATCACATATATAATGTCGTTCTCATTCCGGCCGGCGGCGACGAGCCCGCAGGCATCGGCGCCCTTGCTCGCCGACACAGGCGGATCGACCGCAACGATGATCCGCTGCAAGGCCGGCGCTTCTGCCACGCGGCAGCTTTCGATGCCGCCGCGCGACCACAGCGCATCCGGCCGCTCGTCGATGATCTCGCCATCCAGTTCCTGGCGGCCAAGCCGCGTGCCGTCATAGCGCTTCACCACCGTGTCGATGAAAGCCGGCGACAGGTAATACGCATTCGCTCGCGTCGCCGCATGCGTCACCGCGCTGGTCGGATCGGTGATCAGGCGTTTCAACAATGCAATGGGCCGCGGCGTGGTGGTGATCACCTGCCGCGGCCGCGCGCCAAGGCGCAGTCCGAACTGCAGCATGTCAAAGGTGGCTTCGGCATGACGCCACTTGGCGAGCTCATCCGCCCATGCGGCGGAGAATTGCGGGCCGCGCAGGCTTTCCGGATCTTCCGCCGAAAACGCCTGCGCGATCGCCCCGTTATTCCATTCCAGTCTTCGCCGTGCCGGCGACCAGAGCGGCCGCGCGTCATGCGGATGCACGGCGAGAAGCCCGGACACGCCTTCGATCATCACCTCGCGCGTTTCGTGTTCGGTCTCGCCGATCAGCGCAATGCGCCGCTCGGTTTCGTCTTCCTGCCTGGGCGCATTGGCGAGGCCCTTGATCCATTCGGCGCCGGCGCGCGTCTTGCCGGCGCCGCGCCCGCCGATCAAAAGCCACGTGGTCCAGGGCTCGCCGTTATTGCCGAGAGCGGGCGGAAGCTGGTGCGGGTGAGCAAGAATGTCCCACGCAGCATTGAGTGCAGCGAGTTCTTCAGCATCAAGACTGGCAATCGCTTCCGGAATCTCGTCGCGCAATAATTGCTTCGAGTTTCTGTGCAACGGATCGTCTGAGTTCATCGATCGATCTTGGAATGGATTCATTCTTCGGCGCCTTCGGCTTCGGCGCACCTTTCTCATGCAGCGCGTCGAGCGCGGTGAGCGATTGCATGGTCTTCGCCAGCACGGCGAGCGTGCGGGCGTCGCGCTCGCGATCGCCCGCCTCCTGCTGCATTCCCGCAAGACGCATCTCGATATCGCAGACCTGCCGCTCGGCGGCCTTCATCATGCGATTGACCAGCGCGACGCGATCCTCTTTCAGGATTTTCCGCCGGATCACCATCCGCCGCTTTGGCAAGGCCGGCAGCGCGCGGACGCCCATCGTCTTCGGTCCGCCCGCGACCCAGTAATACACCGCCCAGGTGCTGAGCTTGGTTTGCGCAACGATCTCGCGTGTCGTCGCGCCTTCTTCATACATCTGCCGCGCGCGCAGCGCGGCTTCGGGGATATCGGTCATGGATGTAAATTCGAATTTGAGCCCAACACACAGTACCGCTCGTCCCCGCGAAGGCGGGGACCCAGCGCAAAAGAAAAGCATTGAAGGATTCTGGATTCCCGCATTCGCGGGAATGAGCGGGAGCACGTGGCCCGGATCGCAATTGTGGAGAATGACCAAACCTTATCGAAGCAGCGTCACGCTGTCAAGGATTATTTTCCTTGTCGCCGAAATAAATGGTCCGCCGATCGAAACGCCTAAGCGCTGTCCCGCGCGAGTTCGTAATGCGGGGTCAGCACCTCAATGGGAATGCCCCAGGCCGCACTGATAGTACGCATCATATCCAGCGTCAGCCGGCGGTTTTTGTTGAGCACTTCCGAAGCGCGGCTTCGGCTGCCGAGAAGATCGGCCAACTCAGATTGCGACTTGCCCATCGACTCGATCGCGAAACGGAGAACCTCGATGGGATCGGCTTGCGGAATTTCAACGTGCCTGTCCTCGTAATCCTTGATGAGCGTGGACAGAACTTCAAAACGGTCGCCGTCATCAGTTCCTGGAGCGGGCTGATGATCGAAATAGCGCGCGACTTCGGCGAGCGCCCATTCATAATCCTGCTGCGTGTGGAGTGGCCTGACATCCATCATCACACGGTCTCCGGGTCGCGAGCGGTCATAGAAAGTGAAGTGGCTTCAAAAAAAGCCGTTCAAACTGAGGCCCTCTAAGCCGCTCGATCTTTCCGCAGACTCACTAACGTTTCATACCCCAAACAAGCTAGGGATATGACGCGTGGAATAGGGCCCGGATTCAGGTAGTATCCAATCTGACGGCGGCTACGCCCTAACAACGCGGCTGCTTCTTCTTGGGTGAGGTTATTCCTTTTCAAGAAGGCCGCAAATTCAGCAGGAGTCATCGTTTCTTCGGCGAGCGTCTCGACCATTTCGGCGGTCATTTCTAAGTCATCGCCGTCCCAAACGATAATATCGCCACTGTCTCTCAGCTTTGCCGTAGCGAATAGAGCTTCGTCGTCTCGTAAAGGACGATAGATCTTATAGCTGTAGATCGCGGGCGAAAGATCCACTTGCTCTCTGTATCCAGCACGCGCTCCCTCAGCCCACGTAATCTCAATCAAATGGGGGCGAACGACGCGCAATTCTCCGATGCGCGCCATAAGTTGGCCCGTATCGACAATTTCATTCGCGTTCATTCAACCGTCTCCACTCGTACGCTAACCGATAGGAATTATCAGGAGTAATTGCCCACCGAATTGCCTCTTCTAGGTCACAACGCGGGCCGCTGCCTTTGAGCACCTTGAACGACGTCATGCAGATAGCCGCTGTCCAACCTGGTCCTCGTACGTGGAAATGAGGTGGAGCATGATCACCTGCATATACACAAATCTTGCAATTACTCAGCCGGACGATTTCTGGCATCGTTCGGCTACCAATCAGACGCAGATGCTAGTGCAAAGGTTGCACAGTTCCAATAACAATATTGTGCAATAATTGCACATTATTAATTTCCCCCTAAACGGAGGGAATTTATAGTGTTTTCAGCGTGTTACCAACCTCAAGTTGCGCGGCACACAAAAGAAAAGACGCCACTGCGCGCGGCTCAAAATATCGCGGTAGCGCCCGGAGGCCGCTTTGAGATTATAATCCTTTCCGACTCCCCTGCGAGATACCAATCGTCCCCGCCGCAATGACAGCGCTCAGCACCGCCAGCGCCGCACTGACGAACATCACCAGCCGATAGGCCTGCGCCAGCGCCGGCCCTTCGATCGACGGCGCGGCGGCGCCGCCGAACGCAAGACCGAGCGCTGCGACAGCAACAAGACCGGCCGCCCGCGCCACCGCATTGTTGATGCCCGAGACGATGCCGCTCTGCTCATTTGGTGCCGAGTTCAGCACCACCGTCGTCAGCGGCGCGACACTGATCGTCATGCCGATGCCGACGACAACAAGTCCCGGAAAAAATCCGCGCCAGAAATTCGGATCATTCCCCGTCATGCCGAGAAGCGCAAAGCCCACAGCGGTCACGCTCGGCCCCGCGATCAGCGGCCAGCGCGCACCAACGAGATCGACCAGCCGGCCGGCGTAACGCGAGCCCACCCCCATGATGATCGAGAATGGCAGGAACGCCGCGCCGGCCGCCGTGGCGCTGTAGCCATGCACATTGATCAAGAGCAGCGGCAACAGAAACAGGCTCGCGGTCAGCGCCGCATAAAGAAACAGCGTGAGCGCGTTGGCACCGGAAAAATTCGCATCGCGGAACAGCGACAGCGGCATCATCGGCGCGGCGGCCTTTGCCTCCGCGCGGATGAACAGCAATGCCACCGGCAACGATAGCAGCACCGCGATCAAGCCCGCGCGCCAGGCGCCCTCGCCGAGCGCCACCAGGCCGTAGCTCAACAATCCCAGCGCCACCGCCGTCAGCAGTGCGCCGAGAAGATCGAGCGGCAGATCGCGTGTCTGCAGATCGCCCGTCTCATGCCGGTCGTTCGGCAGCCGGAAGGCCAGCAGCACGGCGACAGCCGCGATCGGCACATTGATGAAAAAGATCGCGCGCCAGCCGACATGATCGACCAGCCAGCCGCCGAGCACCGGCCCGAGCGCCGTGGTCAATGCGCCGGCCGCCGCCCATGTGCCGATCGCCGGGCCACGCTCCGCCCCGGTGAACGACGCGCCGATGATGGCAAGGCTCGACGGCACCAGCAATGCGGCCGCCGCTCCCTGCAGCAGCCGCGCCACCACCAGCCACGCCGCCGATGGCGCAAGACCGCAGATCGCCGACGCGGCGGCGAATGCGATCAGCCCAACCATGAACACACGCCTGCGTCCGAACCGGTCACCCGCAGCGCCGCCGATCAGGATCAGGCTGGCCAGCGTCAGCATGTAGCCGTTCATGACCCATTGCATGGTCGGAAGATCGGCGCCGAGATCCCGGCCGATCGCCGGGAGCGCGACATTCACCACCGAGCCGTCGATGAATGGCAAACTCGATCCGAGGATCGTGACCGGCAGCACCCAGCGCGTATCGATTGCATCCGGCGCAAACGTCTTTGCTTCAGAGGCGCGATGCGCCTCCGGCGTTTCGCATGGCAGGCGGTGCGGTCCGAACATGGCCCGGCAGTCTAGGCATTCAGGCCGCGATGCATAGCCGTGGCAGCCACATGTGCGCTCCGCTCAAGCCTGCCATGTCGCAATGAACCACGCTTTTCAATGGTTCCGGCCCATATGAAACGCCGGATCGATTGCTTTTGCTGGTAGCCCTTTGCGTCTTGGAAAGCTTTGCGGCCTAGCCTTGGCGGTGGAACCGAATGTCGCAGTGTCGTGTTGACTGCACAAATGGCCGCAAAGGCCGCACTTTCAGGACGGAGACCCGTCACATGGCATCGGCGGAAACTTTGGCATCGGCGGAAACTTTGGCATCGGCGGAAACTTTGGCATCGGAATGGTCGGCATCGGAGCGGCCAGGCAACGGCGCTTCGCCCCAAGACAAAGAACGCGCGGAGAGCGGCACCATCGCCGGCCCGCAAACCGAAAATTCACCAACACGATCGCCATGGTGGAGCGCGCCGGCCGGCAGGCCGGTGGCGATCCCGGCTTTCGGGCGCGGCCTCATCGAAGTCCTGCTCGACCTGCTGATGCCGAAACCGGTGCCCGTGCCGGTGAAGGTGCGCGCGACGACACGCCGGCGCTAGAGTTTTTTGCTTTGACGCGTTTTCTTCACGCGAACCGGTACCCACTTCGCTCGAAAACGCTTTAGACGTGATCGACCGGCAGTTCGTCGGGCTTCTTCGCCGGCCCCCGCAGCGGCTTTTCTTCCATCGCGATCAGGAAGGCGAGCCCGAAACACAGCACCAGCATCGCCGCCAGAAACACGAAGCGATACGCGTAAGCGAGCGCCGGCTCCGATGCCGTGCGCGCCAGCGACTCGACCGAGACGCCGCCCGCCGCGCCGATGCCGCCGAGCACGATCGCGCCGAACAGCGCCACCACCAGCGCCGAGCCGAGCGAGCGGAAGAAGTTCATCGCACCCGTCGCGATGCCCATATGGCTGCGCGACACCGCATTCTGCATGCCGACCGTGGTGATCGGAAATACCGCGCCGATGCCGAGCCCGACCGCCATCAACAGCAGAATGAGAACGACCAGCGGCAAGCCCACCGGCCAGATCGACAACGCGCCAAGCGCCAGGATCGCCACGACAATGCCGGCGACCGCCATGCGCTTATAGTGATCGACCACCACCATCAGCCGCCCCGTCACGGTGGATGAGATCACCGTCGCGCCCATCAGCGGGATCAGCGCGAGGCCGGACTGGCTGGCGGAGAAATGCAGGATCGTCTCGAAATACAGCGGGATGAAAATCGTCATGCCGACCAGCGTGCCCATGCAGCAGGTGCCGGCGAGCGTCGCGCAGCGCACGATCGGATTGGCGAGAACCGTCATCGGCAGGAACGGCTCGCGCGCCGAGACCAGCCGCCACGAGAACAACGACCACAAAAACACCGAGCCGAGCAGCAGCGCGAAGATGGGCCAGCTCAGCCACGGAAAGCGCACGCCGCCCCAGGTCAGCGCCAGCAGCAACGAGACCGCCGCCGACATCATCAGCGCCGCGCCGAACAGATCGAGCGCGTGATCGCGCTTGTGCAGCGGCACATGGCGCAGCGCGTTGCTGGTCATGCCGAGCGCGATCAGGCCGAGCGGCAGGTTGATCCAGAAGATCAGCGACCAGTGAAGATGCTCGGTCAACACCCCGCCCAGCACCGGCCCGCCGACCGAGGATGAGGCGAACACCGCGCCGATATAGCCCTGATAGCGGCCGCGCTCCCGCGGCGTCACGATGTCGGCGATGATCGTTTGCGCGAGCGACATCAGGCCGCCGCCGCCGAGCCCCTGCACCGCGCGGCCGAGGATCAGCGTCCACATGTTCGGCGCCAGGCCGCAGACGATCGAACCCAGGATGAAGATGCCGATGCCGGTCAGCATCACCGTGCGCCGGCCATAGATGTCCGACAGCTTGCCGTACAGCGGCGTGCTGGCGGTGGCGGTGAGCAGATACGCCGTCACCACCCAGGACAAATTCTCGACGTCGTGGAAGGCGCGGCCGATGGTCGGCAAGGCGGTGGCGACGATGGTCTGGTCCAGCGCGCCGAGAAACATGGTCAGCATCAGGCCGATGACGACCGTGCGGACCTCCACATGCGTCAGCGGCTTCGGGGGCAGCGGCTTTTGCGGCTGCGGCTTTCCCTCGGCGGGCGCAGCGGTTTTGCCCTCCTTGCCTTTCGGAGGCTTCTGTTTCGGCGTCTTTTTATCCATGCCGTCTCTTCGCCCGAAGCGCGGGTCCGCGCAAGCCGTTCAACGCCGGTGGAGTGGATTTGACATTCGCCACCCTGTTAACCGAAAGGCTCGCAAAGCGAATGTCAAATCCAAAACTCCACTAGTGTGGTGGTTCGGAAATCCGCTTCATTGTTGCGGCGAGCTCGTCAAGCGGATTTCCGAACCAAACCACACTAGAATCATAGGTTTGCTAGTGGTCCTTTGATTCTAACGTTCGCAACGGTGCCTGTTGAAACGGGATGCGAACGTTAGAATCGGACCACTAGCACATATCAGGTCTGCCGGTTGTCGCGCTGGGCGATGATCGCTTCCAGCTTGCGCGCCACCGAAGCCCGCAATTCCGCGATGTCCCGCTTTGGCTCATCCTGTGCCTTGCGCGCCGCACCGGCCGCATCGGCCGCGCCCAGCAAACGCAAATCGCGCAGCGTGCGCGCGAGCTGGGCCAGCATGCGCACATCGCGCTCGCGATCGACCGGCGCGATCGTCCGCGCCGACAGCCGCATTTCGATATCGCGCACCTGCCGCTCGGCGGTGCGCGTCAGCCGGTTGGCCAGCGACACGGCATCGGCCTTCAGCGCCCGCCGCTTCTGATGCAGGGTCTGCCGCCGCCGCGGCAAGGGCGGCCATTGTTCGCCGTCGGCGCCGAACGGCACACCGTCGAGACAGGCATAGAGCGTGCCGAGCGACATCAGACATTGGGCCATAATGCGCGCGACGGCGAAGCCTTCGGCATACATCTCGCGCGCCAGGATCACGCGCTCGCGCGTCAGCGGCGGATTGGGCTCGGGCTTGATATGGTCGGATAAGGCCATGGGAATCTCGGATGCGGGCCGCGCACACGGTTCACCTCCCCCCTTGCGGGGGAGGTCGACGTGCGCAGCGCGTCGGGAGGGGGGGTGCAGCGCCATCGCGCGCTGCCGATGCAATTGTGGAGATTGCCGAAACCCTATCCCGGCAGCGTCACGCTGTCAAGGATTATTTTCCTTTTCAAAGGATTCCAAGGGATTAATACCGGGACCGGATTCCCTAGCGCCTGGCGGCGGTAGAAAGACGTCGGTAGATCGAACCTTTCGCAAGTTCCGGCGCAACGGATCGGATTCGATCCAGTGCGTCAGTCAAATTGTAAGGTATCACCGAGCCCTCAGAGTTTCCAATTGTTAAATCAAACAAGCGAAGCAAAGCTTCCGCTTTAGCCTCTGTGTTGATGATAGTGAGCTTCTTTTTCCCTCCATCTTCACCATAAAGGCCGTATTGAAGCATCGACCAGCATTCGAAAGGAACTAAAAAACGCTCGATAGCGTCGACAGCCTCTACAAATGCTTCTCCTGATGTCGCAGGGAGGTCCGCAAACGCGCTGCTGACGCCCGGCGTAGCCAACGAACGCTCTTGCGGCCAAACATGCTGGAGAAAAGGCGCAGCAGCGGACCGGAACAAATCGGCGGCGCTTGGCGCTTGCCCAGTGCCTGACTTATCCACGGAAAGATCATAGATGAACCGTTGGATGGCGTTCGCCGCATAGGCACGAACCTCGTCATCGATTGTCCGAAGCATTTGTTGAACACGCGGATTGGATACTGCCGCCTCGCGACCCTCGCGAAACGCATGTAAACTTTCAATAACAAGGCTAAACACCAGCTGCTGCCGAGTTTCACGCCCCAAGCGACGATCAGTCGACCTTTCGGCCATAGCGTTACCGATAATCTTCAAGACTTCGGTGAAGTGTGTTCGACGCGCAATTGCGCGCCACAAAGCTAGCGACGCCCCATCATCTTTTAATAGAGGCGATATAAGATATTGCTCTGCCCACGAGCGATCAGCTCGGAGAAAATACGGCAGAGCCTCAATCAATCGGTGCCGCACGATCAAACCGGATCGGCCGGCGGCATCAATCATAGCACCACGCATTTGGTGCACAGCGCTGCTACTTTCGAATGGCCTCGGCGCATCGTTAAGAGACGGGCATGCAGCGAGGAAAACGCCGACGAGCTTGCCAGTGGGTGTATTCAGCGTATCGATATCCATCGAATCGCTATCATCGTCAGCATTGCTGGCCGTTACGCTGAGATTTGCGTCGCCCTCCTTCTCCGGTCTCGCATTCGTGGCTTCAACCGCAATCGGCCAAATCCTCAGCCACACCGCCAACCCCAAGGCGGATGCAACGACTTGTTTCTCCCATGCATCGAGCCAAGCGCTAATACCCTCAATTGCGGCTGCCAGGGTAGCTTTGGATAGTTCGTTTAGAAGTACGAGAACGCGATTAGCTTCTGCTTGCAAATTTCGTTGCGAGCTTGCCGTCGCATGCTGCTCGTCCTTCGGCGAATGCGCCCAGCCGAAACGGCTCCAAATATGGGGGAAATCATTTCCACCATTCCCAGTTGCTTCCAATTCACCAATCAAAAGCTGAATTCTTCCCGGCTGCCGAAGCCATTCGCTAGCGCGCTCGGCGGGATCATCACCCCAACCATTGCGAGCAGTTGAAAACGCAACTTCCAACGCACGCAAACGTGCTAACCCGCTAAGAGCGTCAAGCTTCTCATCTGGATTTGGAAGAACAGTATAGACCTCAGACGCTCTTGAGAATCCTTCTTCAATATTCATCTGGGCCAGATCTGAAAACTGGCCAATGTTAACATTCAACCAACTCCGCTCATCCGCGGGCAAATCACCACCGGCAACCTCTATCCGCTTAAGCTCGCGCACAGTCCAATAAAGCTGAAAATTTCCTACCTTTGCTTCGTCTGCCTTACGTGGCCAATGATTGCGAGGAGGCCCTTTTCGAACTCTTTTTGCTATCGCCTTCTGAACATTAGGAGCGAGATCGGAAAACCGTATCGAACGAAGCTCAGCGATTTCCGGAAATGCATCCAAATCCCAGAAATGACGATCATCAAGATTCTTCAGGAATGCGCCCGCTTCTTCCGGGCCGACAAGATTAGAGTTTCGGGCCGCCGCTGCCCATAGTCGCGTATGGACAACGGTTTCAGCCATCCGCCAACGGTGAATGAACGGCATCGCATCTTGAGCTTCCAACTCAGCTAGACGCGCAACCACCGTCCAGAGAAGCTTGACCGAGGGGGCGATGCCACGGTGATAAGCATCAGGCTCACTTGTTTCTCCATACCTTCTCGCGGCTTGAGTATAATACACACGACTTAAGAACCCGAGCCGCCACAGCGACCGCTGTCCATCCCACCCAAGCCTCTTGGCTATTTCGAGTCCGTGATTAACGGCGTACTCAAGCGCACTTCCTAACGATCTTAGGAAGGCAACATCTGTCAGGCTTGCTATATTTAAGACATTTAAATCTACAAGATCTCCGCTGGTCAGCGTTGCATGAAGCAGCTGATCAAAAGTCTTTGGGTGCCGAGGCTTTTTTACTAGCTGCCAACGCCAAGCATCAAGCGGCTCAACCTTAAGGCTGGGCGCAACAAGACCAACAATGTTAGAGATGACTGCGCCTGAACGATCCCCTGCTCGAAGCCGCTTCTGGATGCCATATATTGCCGTCGACGCACCTTCTTCCATCAACGGGGCAGACCAGCCTTCTTCGATCAATCTCCACGCAGTCGCCCAAGGTTCATCAAGATTGATCGCACTGGGACTGTCCAGCAAATCCTCGATTGCAAGACGTTCTATACGCTGGGTGCGCTTCAAACTAAGCGCCCAATCTATCGTCGCCTGTTCCGCAAGGCGCTTATTAAGAAACGCGACCGCGGCTCTAAACGCCGCACGATCCTCATCGTTGAGATAAGCCCAAGCCGGGATCATGGTCGCTGTTCCCGCTCTCTTTCCGCACCAATCTTGACGATCGCATCGAGCCACCCAAGGTCAGCCTTTGCCTCGGACACCAAAGCCGATAGTCTGACTCGCTCACTCATGTTGCTTCGCCTAATGAAGTGATCAAACAAATCGCGATCCTCATCGAGCGCTGCCGCTCTGGGCGCTTTTACGATTCGACGCATCTTGGCATCGACGCGATCTTTCCTTCCATTGATTGCAGAAAATTCCGCCCATCGCTCCAGTGTCTCTCGTAGAGCCGAATGATTATTCTCTCCCCTGTAATGGACTGGGGTAATGCCGCGCGCTTTCCAGTCCTCAAGCGCGACTGGATCTGGCTCGCTTGTTCCGAAAAAAGTGAAGCGCTCCTTCAAGTCGTCAAAGCGTGTCCCGTCGGCCGCGACTGCATTCAACAGATAGCGCATTGGTGGATCGGAAGCGCTGTAGCCAACCAAAACTAAGTGAAAAAGACGAGCGGCATCATAGATAAAATCAGGAACCACGCGCCGACGAAGGTAGAATTCGCCAAAGTCTTGATCTGAAAGGACAAGCTCCGAGACCCGGCTTGGATTTGCACTTAGAGCCCCGTGAATATGCAACACTCCAGAAAACTCTGCGTTCCGCGTTGGTCTAGGGATCGAGCCAAGCGAGTAGGTTTGAATTAAGGACGTACGCCGTAGTGCTGCCCTCTGAAGCAGAAGGTCAAAGTTAGTCGTCACAATGGTCGTTGTGCCACCTCGGTCAGCCAAGCGCATAAGCGTACGATGGATCGAAGCGGGTTTGTTTTGACCTGCTCGCAAACGCTTAGCTACTTCGAACCTAACCTGGCTATCGCCACGTGTCTGATCATCAAGACGCCTTTCAAGCATGCCAAGAACAACGTCATAGTCGCCGTTGATGAACCGCTTAACCTCTGCCTTCTGTCTATCATTTAGAGTTGAGCAATCCACTTCCCACCGGTTACATGCTCCACGTGGCAAGGAAGCAATGACTGTATGAACACTGGCATCAAGAGCACGGTAAACATCGAGCACTAGCTCACGAAAATCTGGCAGCCCTGCTGGCTTGGAAACTCCCGCACCGCAAATGAACAGAACTTCGCCTCGCGCGTGTGCAAGCAGCAAGCGCTCTGGAATCGGCGCCAAGCCGCTGCCTAAGACAATAACTCGGTCTTCTGCTGATACGTCGCGCGTCAAGAACTAATCCAATCCAAATAAAGAAATTTCTGGAGAATGAAAATACTTAACTTAACAGATCACCGCTTCCTCGCCGCCCCCTTCGGAACCTTCCCCGGCCATTTCACAATCCAGTTTTCCAGCTCGGCGTCCGGCACATCCTTCTCGCTCGCGCCGACGCGGCCGCGCACCGAGACGCCGGCTTTGTGCACCGTGTCGGGATCGCCGGAGACCAGCGGGTGCCACCAATAGAGGTCCTTGCCCTTGGCGAGCAGATCATAGGCGCAGGTCGGCGGCAGCCAGTCGATCTTGCGCACCTCCTTGGGCGTCAGCGACACGCAATCGGGCACCTTCTTGAACCGCGTCTTGTAGTTCTTGCAGCGGCAGCTCTCATGGTCGAGCAGCTTGCAGGCGACATCGGTGAAGAACAGCTTGCCGGTGTCCTCCTCCTCCAGCTTGTTGAGGCAGCAGCGGCCGCAGCCGTCGCACAGGCTTTCCCATTCGGCCGGGGTCATCTCGTCGAGCGTCTTGCGCTTCCAGAACGGACGATCGTCGGCCGCGCGCGCCTTCGGCCGGACCGCGGCCTTGGTGGCGGCGGTCTTGGTGGCGCCGGCCTTGGGGGTGGCGGTCTTCCGGGGCTGGGTTCTGGACAGGGCCTTGGTCACTGAAAAGTCTCCGGCCGCCCTCTGCGGTTTTTTTGGGCGGCTCTCTTAAGCGGTTCTCCGGGCGGCACGCGGGCGGCTCATCCGGTTACGGACTGTTTGCGATCACGGACAGTTTTGCCGCGATCACAGCACAAGTCTTAGTGATTCCTTGAGGAATCGGGGGTGATTTTGCATGCTTCTTCGCAATTTCGACATCCTGTGTGGCTCTGGTGGCATGGCCCTGGCCGCAGGGATCGGCTAGACAAGGCGAGATTGCAGGCATTTCTCAAAGCCCTTCAAACGCTTACGGGACGGCTTGCGAGATCGGCCAAGGATTGACAAGACGGCCCGGTGGCGGCGGCCGCCACCCCATGTAAAGAGCCCATTTCCGGAGACGGCGCTTGCCCGAGCCAAGGCCCATCAGCTTCATGGAACGCCTCCGGCGCTTCTTTCTCGATCTCGACGCGCGCATCGATTCGGGGCTGTTCGAGGCCGGCCGCTGGTCGCGGGAATTGTGGGAGCGCTTCGTCACCTTCATGGACCGGTTCCATGTCGGCGGCTGGCGGCGCTGGGTGTTCGTCGAGCCGTTGTCGGAGATGGCCACGTTCGGCGCCGTCGGCCTCGTGCTGATGCTGGCGCTGGCGATCCCGGCCTTCTACGAGACGCGCGACGAGGACTGGCTGAAGAAGTCGGAACTGGCGGTGCAGTTCCTTGATCGCTACGGCAACGAGGTCGGCGCGCGGGGCATCAAGCATAACGATTCCATCCCGCTGGAAGAGTTTCCGGACCATCTGATCAAGGCGACGCTGGCGACCGAGGACCGCAGGTTCTACGAGCATTTCGGCATCGACGTGCCGGGCACGATCCGCGCGATTTTCATCAATGCGCGGGCCGGCGGCGTCGTGCAGGGCGGCTCCTCCCTAACCCAGCAGCTCGCCAAGAACCTGTTTCTAAGTAATGAGCGGACGATCGAACGCAAGGTCAAGGAAGCCTTCCTTGCGATGTGGCTCGAGACGCGGCTGACGAAAAACCAGATACTCAAGCTTTATCTCGACAGAGCTTATCTTGGTGCCGGCGCCTTCGGCGTCGATGCCGCCGCCCAATATTATTTCGGCAAGTCCGCGCGCGAGGTCAATCTCGCAGAAGCGGCGATGCTGGCCGGCATGTTCAAGGCGCCGACGCGCTATGCGCCGCATATTAATCTGCCTGCCGCCCGTGCGCGCGCCAATACCGTGCTCGACAATCTGATCGAGTCCGGAATGATGACGGAAGGTCAAGTTTTTGGTGCGCGGCGCAATCCTGCCGTCGCCATCGACCGCCGCGACGAACGCCAGCCGAGTTTCTATCTCGATTACGCTTATGACGAGCTCAAGAAGCTGGTTGAAAAGCTTCCGAAGTCGGTGACCGAGCGCGTTTTTATCGTGCGTACTGGTCTCGATGTGAATTTGCAGCGCCAGGCGGAAAACGCGGTCGAGGAAACGCTGCGTGATTATGGCCGGCAATACGGTACGCGACAGGCCGCGACCACGGTCATGGAAAACGATGGCACCGTCCGTGCGATTGTCGGCGGCCGTGATTACAGCGAAAGCCAGTTCAATCGCGCAACCGACGCACAGCGTCAGCCTGGCTCATCGTTCAAACCCTATGTCTATTCGGCCGCCTTCATTCACGGCCTGAAACCAACGACGACGATCGTCGATGGACCGATCTGCATCGGCAATTGGTGCCCCCATAACTATTCGGGCGGTTATTCCGGAACGCAGACTTTGACGAGCGCCTTGGTGCGCTCGATCAACACCGTTCCAGTCCGGCTTTCGATCATGATCGGCAACGGCAATCCAAAGGCCGGTCGCGCCAAGATCGTTGCGCTCGCCAGGAGCATGGGTATCCGCAGCCCCCTCCCGGATACGCCGTCCCTGCCGATCGGTGCCGATGAGGTAACCGTGTTCGACCATACCGGCGCCTTCGCAACCTTCCCGAATGGCGGGATGGCTGTGACACCGCACGCAATTCTTGAAGTCCGTAGCGCGACTGGCGATCCGATCTGGCGTTTCGATCGCGACGGGCCAAAGCCGCGCCGCGTCATGCCGGCGCAAGTGGCGGCCGACATCAACATGATTCTCAACCAGGCCGTTGAAGCTGGTACGGGCAAACGAGCCATGCTCGACGGCGTCAAGGCAGCGGGCAAAACCGGCACCACCAACGCTTATCGCGATGCCTGGTTTGCCGGCTATACGGGCAACATGGTCGCCGCTGTCTGGTTCGGCAATGATGACTATGCTCCGACCAACCGCATGACCGGCGGTTCGCTCCCGGCCATGACCTGGAAAAAAATCATGGCCTATGCGCACCAGGGTATCGAGTTGAAACAAATGCCAGGCGTGGCGCCGAACCCGGGGCCGCTCGGACCTCATGTCGCCGCCGAACCGGGGGCGCGTCCCGGTGACGAGATCCCCCGCCCGATCCTCTTGACGCGGCGCGGAGCGGACATTCTCGTCCGCATCGAGAAGGCGCTTGAAGAGGCCAGTCGTGAGCTTGGTGTCAAAGGTCCCGGCACGGCAGAGAACCAGCCGAATGGCCCCGCCCGCACCGGCGGTATCATCGCAGCATCCGAGGGCCGCACGCCGCGCCGCAATTGACAGCGCGTGCAAATCCGGCGATTGCCTTTTGCACCTATTCCATCACCATTGACCCGGACGTCTCGTGCGATTGCTTATCGGATTGCTGTTGGCATTCGCGGTCGCTGCAGCCGTCGGCCTCGGTACAACATTGTTCGCGCTGCGTGAAGGAACCCCGTTCGGCGCCTTCACTGTAGGCACGTGGACGGCATGGCCGCGCACCGGCACATCCGACATCGATCCCTATGCACGAGCGTTGGTCGCGCGCAGCGGCGAATTGCCGATGGGCGCCGGCGACGGCATCGCCTTTGTTGCGACCAAAGACGACAATGGTGCAGCGCTTGATGGCCGCTGCGATGTCACCGTGACCGGTGTTACACCGCAGGCGCGCTTCTGGACCCTCACGCTCTACGAACCGGATGGCAAGCTGGTCGGCAACGCGCTCGCCCGCCACGGCTTCACGAGTCAAGAGATAGTGCGCAATTCCGAAGGGCTCATCAATGTGTCAGTCGCCCCACGCGCTCGCTCGGGCAACTGGCTGCCGACCGGCGGCGTCGATCGCTATATCCTGGTGATGCGCTTTTACGATTCGCCGATCAGCGCCGCCTCGCGTACTGGCCGCGAGACCCCGATGCCGTCGATCAAGGTGATCAAATGTCCCTAAGCCGCCGACGCATGAGATGCCGGCCATGATCCGGTGGGTGTTGTGGCTCTTGGCCGGATTGCTGCTCGGCGGCATCGTCCATTTCGTGACGATCCTCTATCTGCCGAACACGGCGACACAAAATGCCTACACAAAAATTTCCGAAATCGCACCGGTCAACAAGGTCGTTCCCCTGCCCGCACCAATCGCCGGCAAGGCAGTCGTGCCGCTGATGGATCCGGCCTTCGCGGCGGCCGTGTGCCGTTATGACCTGAGGGAAAGCCCGCTCAAGCTGACGACACCGGTCAGTCCCGCCTACACGTCGGTGACGTTCTACACCAACAAGGACATCGCCTATTATGCGATCAACGATCGTGCTGCCGGTCGCCGCACCATCGAGCTCGATCTAATGACGAGCGCGCAACGCGCACAGCTTCCCGACGACGAGGAAATCGCCGCAGCGGACCGACTGATCGTCGAATCGCCCACGCAGACAGGTCTCATCGTGCTGCGCGCTCTTGCGTCGGAACCCGGGATGATGCCGGCGGCGGTCAACGCATTATCCGGTGCCCGCTGCGAATCCTTCACACCATAATTGTTATTTGGTGATCAACGGCATTGGTGGCGCGCCGCGCGGCACCAATGCGGCTTCGGCAATCGCAATCCGCATCAGTTGCAATTGACGCTCGGCTTCCGCCGCCATCGGCGACGGCGCTGAAATCACCAGACGCTCCAAAGCGAACTGATAGGAATTCGCCCGCTGCATCAGCGACTGATTCACCCAGCGTGCGATCAGCGAATTCTCGGCGATGCGCGCGAGCGTGTTACCGCTTTCGCTGGGGCTCAGGTTTGACACATACCGCAAACTCTTCTCACGCCTCAGGTCCATATCGCTGATATAACGCGCGTTGGCGGCGAAAGGACCGATGCGGACGATATCGTTCCGGATATCGTCGATCAGACGGTTGTAATAGGTTTGGGTCGAACGTGCCGGGTTGCCGAACATCGCGGTCGTATAGGCGGTCTCGTCGTAGGCCCACCAGTCACGCTGGAAAATTCGCGAGATTCCATATTCGTTGAGGACGCTGTACCAGCGCTGGCGCTCATACGGCGGCTCGATCAGGGGATAAGCAAGATCGCGCAAGCTGCGTTCTTCATCGGTCAAACGGAACTGCGATGCGGGCTCACCATAGCGCTCGGCGATCGCGGGGCCCATCCACGAATGCATGTCGTCGGTGCGTAAGGACGGCCGGACACGTCCAAAGTCGGCGTTGATGCAGCCGAGAATCGGGACACAGAGAAGAACCCGCATCCGCGCCAGTCGTATTTTCCGCGGCATGTCCGCTATTCCAAAAAATGTTTCGAGAACCGACCGCAAGGTCACGAACGTGCAGCACGACGGCGACGTCTGCGGCTTGTATCGCCCGTTCTCGTCGGCGGTATGAAGGCCGAATGATCGTCGTAACGCTCGATCCGAACAACCGGCAGAATGACAACCTCGGCGCGATGGTTCAGAAAAGTCTCGCCACGCGATACAGACGCGGCCTCACGCACTGGAAAGTCGATGACAATACCCATTGTCTCAGCCCCCGCCGGCCGATGCGATGGCCGGTCTGTCTGAGTGGATTAAGAAACCCTCAAGGTTAACGCTCTGCTAACGGCCTCACGGATAAAGTCCACCATTATGCGTTGGGTGGTGCCGTGAAATCCTTAAGTCTCGAAAATCTTGATGGTCTGACCGGTCTTGCCGGATTGACTGACCGGACGGGTGTCGACACGCGTCCAATCCTGCTGCGTGTGCTCACGGATCTCTATATCCAGAAGCCATCGCACACGCCGGAAGAAGTCCGCCACTATACCGAACTGGCGCTCCGGCTGATCGATGTCGTCGATGCCGCCACCTGCGCGACTGTGGCGGAAAAACTGAAAAGCTATCCCGGTGCGCCGGAAGACGTGCTACGTCGGCTTGGTGTGTCGGTCGAGAATACGCTGTCGCAAAAGCCGGCCCCAACAACACCCGTTGATCCATGGCTTGAAGATGATCTCGGCATCTTCGAACCCGTCAAGAAGCAATCCGCATCAAATCCAGCCGCGTCTGCGACCGCACAGCTTGCCGACGACTATGTTGCGCAACGGGATGCGTTCTTCGCTTCCGATTCGCGCGAGCGCCGCATGATCCTGCTCAAGCTCGACTATTCAACCGACATTCAGCACGTGCCTTTGGCGCAGGGCACGAATGTCGTACGCTATCTCGAACAGGCCGCGCTCGCCGGACGCTTCCAGGAATTCACCACCCTGCTCCAGCAATCGCTGGGAACGTCCCGTGCGATCACCGGGCGGGTCATCGCCGATCCACTGGGTGAACCATTCGCCGTGTCGGCTAAAGCCATGGCGATGCCGGCGGACGCCTTCCAGCGCATCCTGATGTTCCTCAATCCATCCATCAGCCACTCGGTCGATCGGGTCTATGAATTGTCGGATCTGTTCGAGGCGTTGCCGTTGCCTGCGGCCCTTCAGATGGTTGCGATCTGGCGGGCCGCCGATCGCCTGGAGGCGAGAAAGGCTTCTCATCGTCCGTTGCATTGGCCGGAAACCGACCTGCGAACGCGGGACAAGACGCAGCACGATCAGCAGCGAGCCGATGATCAAACGGCGGCCACGAATGTAACCCAGCGTCGCACGCCATCAGGTTCCTGATTACCCGACGATCCGCTCGAGAAAATTTCGGCCGTTCCGGTCTTCGACCTCGACGATCCAGATATCGGGGTCGAATTTGATCTGACGGCCGAGATAGGTCTCGATCTCATCATTCGGCTTGGGCTGATCGCGCAGGCTGGCCATGAATGCGCGGTCCGTCGGTTGCGCATCGTCAAATTCGGTTTGCGGCGCGGGACCGAACAGGTCGGATGTCCCGTCAAGCCGGTCGACTTTGACGAAAATGGCGCCGGCCTCTTCCGCACCCCGCCGTCGCACGACCGCATAAGCGCCTTCGATCATGCAGCGCCGGATATAGGCAGAAACCCAGATCGACGATTTCAATCTCATGCGCGACAGATCTTGTGACGGCGGCAGGTTTTGGCTGATCGCTCTTCCCGCGAAACGATGTTGGACGCAAGGCCGCGGCTATTCCAATGGTCGTCCGGTGAGAGCGGACAATTCCCGCACCAGGCGCGGCGAAATCTGACCCGTGATAGGCATTTTGCGCGCGCGCTCGAATTGCTCGATCGCATCCTTGGTCTCGGGACCGAATGTGCCGTTGGGCTTGATCTGCCCATAGCCATACTCAGCGAGCGCGCGCTGAACCGCCAGAACACGTTTGGATGACGGCGCGATCAGTTCGGCAATCGGGTCGTTGCGGGT
Organism: Pseudorhodoplanes sinuspersici; assembly: GCF_002119765.1. Lineage (NCBI taxonomy): Bacteria > Pseudomonadati > Pseudomonadota > Alphaproteobacteria > Hyphomicrobiales > Pseudorhodoplanes > Pseudorhodoplanes sinuspersici. Next base: position 3,889,257 of record NZ_CP021112.1, on the reverse strand, counting down.
TGGCTGCGCGGCGGCGGGAGCCGAAGCCTTGGCCTGCGAGCGCGTCAAGGCCCGCAGGAACACATCATTGGGCTCCGAGCCGGGCTTGAGCCCGGCCGCCTGTTCGAAATCGCGCATCGCCGCATCGGTCTTGGGGCCGTGAACCCCGTCGATGCTGCCGTCATAGAAGCCACGCTGCGACAGTTCGCGCTGGATGTCGGCCATGATTTCGTTGCGCGGCCGCGCTGCCGCAGGAGCCGCAGGCTCAACCTTCGGCCATTCGGGTTCGGCCGGACGCGCCTTGGGGGCCGCAATTGGCAAAGGCGCCGGACCGGTGATGTCCTGTCCGACCACACGGATCGATTTTGGGATCGACTTCAAAGCAGGACCCGGAGCGCCCACGCTCCCGGCAAACATCGGCGCTGGATGCGGTCCGGCCTGCAGGAAGGCCGCATTGGCGACAATTGCCGTTGCCGCCGCAAAAGCCAGCGCACCGGCAATAATGTCCTTGCGCTGAAAGAAAGAACTGGAAGCTGGCGCGGCCTTCGCCTTCGCCGCAACCGTCTTTCTGTTTATGGGCTTACGCACTTTTACGAACCGTCATTTCATCCGCCGCGACCGCCGTCTCCACGTGAGGGGGCGCAGCCTCTGGCTTTTTTAGAACCGTAACCGTCTCGCAGTCGAGCGGAAGATAGATCGAAATGGAAGTCCCCTTCCCGAGTTCGCTCGAGACCTTCAATTCACCGCCATGAAGCTCCAGCAACCCTTTGACAATGGACAGACCAAGGCCGGTGCCGTCATGCCGGCGATCGTAAGCGGACCTCGCCTGGAAGAACGGATTGCCGATCCGCGGAAGATCGGTTGAAGCAATGCCGATGCCGTTGTCCTCGACGGACACCATGAGCCGCGCACCGTCGACGCGGGAGACGACCGTGATCTGGCCGCCGCGGTTGCTGAACTTGATGGCGTTGGACAAAAGGTTGAGCATGATCTGCTTGAACGCGCGCTTGTCGGCCACGACATCGGGCAAACCTGCAGCATTGCGGACGATCAGATCGATATCGGCATCGCGGGCTTTCAGGGCCAGGATATCGCAGCAATTGTTGATCACGGCAGCGGGCGCGAACGGCTCCGGCGTGATCTCGAAATCGCCGGTTTCCATTTTCGACATGTCGAGAATGCCGTTGACCACCGACAGCAGATGGCTGCCTGAATCGTTGATCAATTGCGCATATTCCTTTCGGCGCGCTGCATCAAGCCGCATCTGCTCTTCATTCACTAGCATATCGGAGAAGCCGATGATGGCGTTCAAGGGCGTGCGCAGTTCGTGGCTCATGGTCGCGAGAAATTTCGTCTTCGCCGCATGCGCGCGATCGGATTCGGCCTGGGCGAGATGAAGCGCGTGTTCCTGCCTTTTACGGTCGGACACGTCGCGCATCACGGCAACTACCTCGCGCGAATTGTCCATAGCAGCTTTTTGATCATCAAATGGCCGGCACCGCATTTCCAGCCAGACAAATTCGACAGCGTGTTCCGCATCGCTCTGCGGGCGTTTGACGCGAAACTCCACCGATTGCTGGCTGCCGAGCATCGCCGCATCGGATAGCGCCTTAAGATAGGCCGGCCGGTCAGCGACATGCACGCGATCGAACAGGCCGTGGCCCATCAGATCCTCAATGCGCGCACCGAATAACGGCTCGGCCGCGGGCGAGACGAACAACACCGCACCGTTGCGCGCATGCCGCGTGATCGCGTCGGTCATGTTGCGAGCAAGCAAACGATAGCGCTCTTCTTCGGCATTGAGCAGCGACGAGCTGGTGCGGGCGAGAGACTCCGTGCCGAGGGCAAGACCGGTTGCGTAAAGCGACGCCGATATAATGCCAAGCGCTGTCAGTGCCGCGCCATTCAGGCCGTCGAAGCCCGGCAACACGCCAAAGTTGGTCAGGACCAGCAGCACGCCCGCCGCCATCAGCGCGAAGATCGAGGCAATACCGACCGCGCGGCGTGATACAGACAGGGCCGCTTCCAGCGGAACGACAACCAGCCAGATCGCGGCAAAGGATGCAATGCCTCCGGTTGCGCAGGCGACGGCGAAAACCAGCCCGGTCAGCGACAGCGACGAGAGAATATGCGCGCTTTCATATTGGCCGGTCCGCGACAGGAAATAGGCGACAAGGATCGGCACCACGAGCCAGGCGAAGATCGCGATCTCGAGCGCCGTCGGAACACCGCGCGTCGCGAGATAAACCGGAAAAGCCGCGATCGCGATCAGCGAACCCAAAAGCCGCGGCGCGATGAATGCGCGATGCCGCCGCGCCGCCAGCGCATCATGCTGGACGGACGGATGAACGAGGCCGTCGATATAGTCGCGAAACGGCTGAACCAGACTCAAAGCAACCCACTGCGTCAGCAGCCTTGGCTGACACACTCCCCATTTAGGACCGGGATCGTGTCAGACCCGGCTTAAGCGAACGCTAAGGGAACGGACTTTGCGGCGTCGCCGCGCTCCTGGCTCGGCAAAAATAATCCGTGGCCGCGCTTCATCGTGAACGAATGGTGAAATTGGGCCGGGTCCGTCACGGTAGTGGATTCCGGCCATCGCGCGGAAACACAAGGCCTTTTGGCGTCGCTTGCGCTAAGAAATGATTCAAATTCTATTCAAAATCTCCGATCATTCTCATCGAATAAGCCCAAAAACCAAAACTGGCTTTTCAGCCGCGCCTGATACCTGTCGGACAAGCGGCCAAACGAGCCGCCGGGGAGTTTCGGGGTTTGCGTCATGTTCTTTCTGCTGCGGGTGGCATTCTGGCTGAGCATCGTGCTCGTCCTTCTGCCAAGCGGAAAATATCAAGCTGAGAGTCAGGCACCGGCGATCGGCGCCGCCGATGCGGTGAGCGCGGCAAGCGCGGCCGTCTCGGACATGAGTGGCTTCTGCGAGCGTCAGCCGGAGGCCTGCCAGGTGGGAGGCCAAGCGGCCGTTGCCTTCGGTCAACGCGCCCAGGCCGGCGCGCGCTATCTGTTCGACCTGCTGCAGGACAGCCTCGCACCCGCGCAGACCGGCTCGATTGGCCGTTCCGGCCCGCTGCCGCAGTCGCAAAACACATTGACGCCGGCCGATCTCAATCCGGAATGGCGCGGTCCGATGCCGCCGAAGGACCCGCGCCGTCCCACCTGACCGTTCGGGAACCATATCCACGCTTTTGCGCGAGCATGATGCCGAAAGTGCGAAGCGGTTTTCGGACGACATCATGCTCTAACTTATTAGAATCGATCACGTTTATGATTTTGGATCGGTTCCGATCCAAAATCATCGTGATCTGGCCCGTCCGGCTGCTTATATCTTGAGGAAAATCCCAGAACCGGACGGACTGATGACGATCGAAGAGATCACTGACAATTTCGAGCTGCTTGATGAGTGGGACGACCGCTACCGGTACATCATCGAGCTGGGCCGTGCATTGCCCGAATTGCCGGACGAGGCCCGGACCGAGGCCAACAAGGTCCGCGGCTGCGCCAGCCAGGTCTGGATGAAAACCGCCGTGCAGCCTAACGGTGCGGCCGGCCCCGTTCTGGAGTTCCAGGGCGACAGCGATGCGCATATCGTGCGCGGGCTGATCGCGATCCTGTTCGCGCTGTATTCCGGGAAATCTGCGACGCAGATTTTGTCGACCGACGCACATTCCCTGTTCGAAAAGCTCGGCCTGCGCGAGCATTTGACGCCGCAGCGCTCGAACGGCTTCCGCGCCATGGTCGATCGTATTCAGTCGGACGCCCGAGCCGCGATGGCCGTCGCCTAGACCCCGCGACACGATGCACAGATCCCCGGAGAACCGGTTATGAACGCACCTCATGAGCCGGTCACGCGGCCTGCGTCAGCGAGCGCCATGGCTCGACGCCTCGTGGCGACGGTGATCGTGAGCGGGCTGATCTTCCTCCTGCTGTGGTTCATGGCTCTCAGCGTTCTCACGTCTCTGCTGATCGCAGCCGGTTTCGGCATTGTCGTGGTTGCGGCAAGCGCGGCGTCCGATCTTGTCGAAATGGTTCTGGATGCCATTGCCGCAGTTGTTTTTGGTGTGCTTGGCGCGATCGCTGCTTTCTTCGCTGCGATATTCAGTCTCTTCGGCAGTTGAAGGAAAGCCGCAGAGACTTCGGTGCGGGTCGGCTTGAGGCTTCCGCTCGCGCGGGTCGTGATCTCAATTCATGAGTCCTGCCTCAAATCTCCGACAGGAAATCGTCTGCCGCCCAGGTGCGGACAGCCGCCGCAGCCTTTCCGGTCGCATCACGCTGATAGCCGAAATGCCGGGCCAGCCGTTCGAGCGCCAATTGCAGCACGACCTTGGCGGAACGCGCTGGCCAGCGGCGCTCGCGCTCGACCTCATCCAGTTTCTTCAGAAAGCAGCAGACGTCCAGCAACAGGCCTGAGAATTCCGGCCCCGCCGCATCGAGCGCATGCCGCATGCGCTGGCGCGCCGCCACCATATGGTCGGTCATGTGCTCGCCTGCATGTCCATCGCGTCTGCGCCCGGCGATCGGCGCATGCCAGTTCGATGTGGTGCGCGGCATCATCTGCGCGGCAGTGAATTCCGCGCGCAGCCGCTCACCGGCCTGCAATTGATGCGGTTCGATCAGCGGCCGGCCGTCCGTTCCCTTCCGCCGGGCGAGCCACACAAGCGGACTTTCCGATTCATCGAATTTCGGCCCTAGGCCGCTTCTTGCCGATGCATCCGCGCTCACGATCGACAGATGCTGCGCACGGAACGCGTCGACCTGCGAAGCCCCACGATCCTGCTGCGCATGAGCTCTTCGGGTGAGGAAGGCCCTTCCCGCGTCCGTCAACGCAAGGCAACCCTGCGACGGCATTGTCGCAAGATCGTTCTTCACCAGAAGATCCGCATCAGCCTGCTGCGCTGACGCTACCGGGCGCTGACCGGGGGCAAGCTGCTCCAGGAGGCGCAACGCAGAACGCTTGAGCGAGGTGCTATGCACCGTCATCGCCCGCCGTCCTTTTGTGTTGTCGCGTTTTCTTCAGGTGAACCTGTGCCCCCTTCGCTTGAAAACGCTCTGGCCGCGCGATGAATGATCTCCGCCCGCACCATGTTTTCCAAAAGTGACAGCAGGGTATCGAAACGCTGCTCATCACGCAGATCCTCAACGAGCCTGCAGGCGTGCGCTGCCGTCGTGCGATCGCGGCCATACAGGCGGCCGGCATCGCACAAGGTCATGCGCAGAACGACATGGGAGAGATACATCGCCACCTGGCGGGCGAGCGCCACCTTGGCACGTCCCCGTTTCGGCGAACGCAGATCTTTTACTGGAACGTCGAAAGCGGCGGACACAACGCTGGAGATGACTCCACGCTGCCGGTTCGCGGATGGGCAGATGAGATTGACCGCGGCGGGGCTGGTATCGGCCGGGGTTGCCGGCAAGATCGCTGAATGGACCATTTGCACCTCTGTAGGACTTAATACCTACAGAATGCAATGGGTCAGACCGTGCGGGGATAACTTTTTTCTTCGGCTTTGAAAAACCGCGCCGCGGCGGCAGATCCGGCACTATAGGTGGGGAAATCGTCGCGAAATCGAGGTCACCGCCGCTCCATCAGTGCCGACCATGTTTCGATCTGATCGAGGATGCGGGTCAATTGCTCGCCGCGGCGCGACAACGCGTAGGTTACACTGCGCGGATATGCCAGACGCGGCGATCGCAGGACCAGGCCGCGATTTTCCAGCCCCTGCAGGCGCTCCACCAGAACCTTTGGCGTGATTCCCGGCAGGAGCGAGGCGAGTTCGCCATGGCGTTTCGGCCCATCCTTGAGATGCCATAAAACAAGCGCGTTCCATCGATGTCCGAGGAAAGCTAACCAGTCTTCGACAGGGCATTCCGGCGGACGACGCGCAGAGGGCTCGTCGAGACGAAGCGAAGCTGTGTGCTGTGCCATGTTTGGGTCCTTGGATTCGTTCCTTTCCATTTGGATAGCTCCGAACCACTCGTCTATGCGTTCGCGCAAAGCCGAGAGGAGATAAGCGATGATTGTGACAAATCCCCGATTCATGAACCAAGCCTTCGCCCGTGCCTTCAACAGCCGCAACATCGACAGCCTGCTTGCTCTTTATGAGCATGACGCCAAGCTGAGAGTGGATGCGAGCGAGAAAACGCTGAGCGGTCGAAGCGAGATCGCGGACGAGCTGAACGCACTGATGCAAATGCCAGGAACCATGATCTCCAACAATAACTTCTGCATTGAGCACGGCGATATTGCTTTGCTGCGCGCAGATTGGACGTTCATCGGCAGCGATGGGACCGTCGTCGTGTCCGGCAGTTCGGCGGAAATCGTGCGCAGGCAGTCCGATGGAACATGGCGCTACGCGATCGATCACGCTGCAGGGGCCGGGCTGGCCAGGGTCGCTTGAACACCCCGGTCCGGGGCTGGTTGCACGAGCGAATTGCCAGACAGCCTCAGCGCTTGCGCTGCTGACCGAGGCCCATCTTCTTGGCCAGCTGCGAGCGGGTCTTGGCATAGTTCGGCGCCACCATCGGATAATCGGCCGGCAGGTTCCAGCGCTCGCGATATTGCTCCGGCGACATCTTGTACTGCGTTCGCAGATGCCGCTTCAGGGATTTGAACTTCTTCCCGTCCTCCAGGCAGATGAGATAATCGGGAAACACCGACCGCTTGACCGGCACCGCCGGCGTCAAAGGCTCACCACCGCCGCCGGCGACAGCTTGTCCGCCCGAGACCTGCGATAAGGCTGCGTGCACCTTGGCAATGAGCGCCGGCACCTGATCGGCCGCAATCGTGTTGTGGCTGACATAAGCGGCAACGATGCTGGCCGTCTGATCGATGAATTTGTTGTCGTTGGTCATCTGAAACGGCCACCTGCAATCATGGAATCGAAGACCATAGAATAGGCCAGTATTCGCGAATTCCAATATTGCAGCCTTTACAGCAACGGTCCGCCCTGGCGAAGAAGTGGCGACAATCTCGCGTCCCGGCTCTGCAGCGCACGCCTCCGGACGGCACCCCTCACCTGAGCAAGACGGACTAGGTATATAATCTTATAGGAATTTTGTCAAGAGCCCGCTCTGGCGTTGATCACCCACCATTCGCTTGGCTCACAGCGATCCTCCCACCACAGGAGGTACGGTGCGTGAAAACGCCCGCGTGAGGCTGTCACGCGGGCGATGAAAACGAATGCGAATACGGCCGTGTGACGGTTACGCGCTCTTTTCGAGATGATTGCGCAGCTCTTCGATCGAGCCAAACCGCACCACGCCCTGCGCCAGTTCGGCTTCGATCGAGCCGTCGGTGTAAAGCGTATAGGCCATGCCGTCGACGACGCCGGATTTAAGGATGCTGACGGGCTCCGGCTTGGGAGCCTCAGCCGGTGCTTCCGGCGCCGGTTCGATCACCGGTTCACGGCGCAGAGCCGCCGCCGGCTTGCGTCCGCCCGGCCATGTGGCTTCGAACGGATTTTCAGCACCAACTTGCGGAGCAGCGGCGGCCCGGCGAGGTTCGGGTTTCGGCTGTGCCGGCTCCGCCGACGGACGCGGAGGCCGCCAGCCGGCCGGGGCGGCTGTTTCAGGTGTCGATTGCGCCGCGCGAACGGGAGCCCGTGGCGACAGGGGAGCCTCCTCGTGCTCCTCCGTCGGACGGGCGGGCGGCATATCAAACTCGGGAGCCTGCAAGCGGGGTTCCGGCGCGCGCGGGGCCGGCGGCCGAGGAGCCATTGGCGAACGGGATGGATCAAACGCCTCTGCTCCGGCGGCTATCGCCGAAGCCACCGGCCGGCTGGCAAGCTGATCCGCAATGCGGGAGAGCTGGGCGACCACGCGGCTCAGCGCGAAGATAATGACCCCGCCTGCGGCGGTGACGGTGCCCGCCAGAATGAGAGTGTTACCCAGGCTGAACTCATTGATCGGAATGCCGAATCCAATCAGAATCGCGCCCAGAGCGGTCGCCAGAATTCCGACCAGCATCAACACAAAAGACATACCGTCGTCCTCAAAGCCCGCCGCCACATTTCTAAATGAATTGTGACGTTGTTCCCGGCCCCAAGCAAGCCGTTGACCGACCGGGCCATGTGAAACCTTATAATTTCGTTAACGCCCAAATCGAACGGCCGGCTTAACCACACTTAACGCGCCGTCCGCCCGGTTCGTTCCTCGCCGTCCTGCGCACGAGCCGGATTGCAGGGCAGCCGCCTCTGCTGCAAAATACCTACAATATTAATTGCTTCATCATGACCCAGCGCCTAACTGAATGCTGCCTTGGCGCCACAATCGCCGGGCAGGAAGGTTTGCCTTCCTTCTTATCGTCATCCGCAAGTCACCCGAGAAGCGAGCACGCTATCATGGCCTTTACGCTGCCCGACCTCCCCTATTCTTACGACGCTCTCGCGCCCTACATGTCGCGCGAAACGCTCGAATATCATCACGACAAGCATCACAAGGCTTATGTCGACAATGGCAATAAGCTGCTTGCCGGCACCGAGTGGGAAGGCAAGCCGCTGGAAGAGATCGTGAAGGGCTCCTTCGGCAAGAATCCCGGCCTCTTCAACAATGCCGGCCAGCATTACAACCACATCCATTTCTGGAAATGGATGAAGCCGAATGGCGGCGGCAGCAAGATTCCGGGTGATCTCGAGAAGAAGATCATCGCGGACCTCGGCTCGGTCGAGAAGATGAAGGAAGACTTCGCCCAGGCCGGTGTCACCCAGTTCGGTTCAGGCTGGTGCTGGCTTGCCGTCAAGGACGGCAAGATCGCCATCATGAAGTCTGCCAATGGCGAAAGCCCGCTGGTTCAGGGCGCCTCGCCGATCCTCGGCTGCGACGTGTGGGAGCATTCCTATTACATCGATTATCGCAATCGCCGTCCGGATTATCTGAAGGCGTTTGTCGATCATCTGGTGAACTGGGATTACGTTGCCGAAATGTACGAGAAGGCCGCCAAGTAAGCAGCCTTCCATGCGACCTTGAGCAACATCCAACAAGCGAATGTGCGGCCGCCAGTCCCGGCGGCCGCTATTTCGTCCGCACCGTCGGCGAAAGGTGCGGCCGGAAGCTTGTCCTTTTCGGCAACGCGAGCCCTTGATGCCGCGGCCTGGGCTATCCTCCTCGCGGTCGTCCTCATCGCCTATCTTACCTTCGACGATTACGGCCTCGGATGGGACGACTATACCCATTCGCAATACGGGCAATTGCTGCTCGACTATTATGCTTCCGGCTTGACCGACACCCGCGCGCTGTCCTTCGTCAATCTCTACATGTATGGCGGCGGCTTCGATATGCTGGCGGCCCTGATCGCCAAGCTCCTCCCCTACGATCTGTTCGAAACCCGGCGCCTTGTGGGTGCAGCCGTCGGCATCATCGGTTTGTTCGTCATATGGCGACTCGCTCGCCGCATCGGCGGGCCGGTCGCCGGCTTGATCGCACTGGCGCTGCTTGCAACGACGCCGCTCTATTACGGACATATCTTCATCAATGCGAAGGACGCCCCGTTCGCCGTCGCGATGGCGGTGCTGTTGTTCGGACTGGTGCGCCTCCTCGAGGATTATCCCAAGCCGAGACCAGTGACCGTCTTGATCTTCGCCCTCGGTCTTGGCCTGACGCTCGGCACACGCATCATGGGCGGCATGGCCGCACTTTACATGGTGTTGCCGATGGCGCTTCTGATCGTCCACGATATGCGCGCCGATGGTGCGAAACCGGCAGCGGTCAATTTTGGTGCCTTCCTGCTGCGGCTTCTTCCGGGATTCCTGCTCGCCTATGCCGTGATGGCGGTAATCTGGCCGTGGTGCATCCGGGAGCCGCTCAATCCGATCCGCGCCGTCGGCTATTTCTCGCACTTCTTCGAAAAGCCCTGGAAGGAAATGTTCGACGGACAACTCATTTCCGTCCCGGACATGCCGCGCAGTTACCTGCCGACCCTGTTCGGCTTGAAGCTCACGGAAATTCTTCTGCTGCTTGGCATTCCCGGCCTCATCGCCGGCATCGGGCTCTCGGTTCGCCACGACATTCCCGTTCGCCGGCGCGCCACGATGGTGCTGCTGGCGGGGGCCTTCGCAATCCCGATCGGCATCACCATCATCACGCGGCCGGCTCTCTATAACGGCATCCGGCATTTCATCTTCGTGCTGCCGCCGCTGACCGTGCTGGGCGGTCTTGCCGGTGCCTGGCTGCTCCATTGGCTGGCCGAACGCTCCCGCCTTGCCACAGCGGTCGCCGCTGTGGTGATGGTCGCCGGCTTCGCCGTCCCGGCCGTCGATATGGTCGGTCTCCACCCCTATCAATACACCCACTACAATCGCGTCAGTGGCGGTATGCGCGGTGCCAACCACCATTACATGCTCGATTACTGGGGCTTGTCGTTCAAGGAAGCCGCCGACCAATTGCTGACTGTGCTTGAGGAAAAAGGCATCGCGACCCCCGAAGGGCGGCGATGGGTCATCGCCGTGTGCGGCCCGCACCCGCCGGCTGAAGCCGAACTCGGCTCCGATTTCGTCATCACCTGGAACACCAAGGGCGCTGACTTCGCGCTAATGCTTGGCGAGTTCTATTGCGCCGAACTGAACGCACCGGAGCTTGTGAAGATCGAACGCGACGGCGTTGTCTTTGCTCGCGTTTACGATATTCGCGGCCGCAACATTCCCAGCCTGTTCACGGAGCCGCCGATTACACATTAAGGTGTCCGCGCGTTAAATATTATTCTGGACGGTCTTCTTGAGTGCGTTCAATCGGCCGTCTTCGCACGACAGACAAGCAAATTTCGCGCATGTTACCCCTTGAAATTTGTCGCGACGTCAGGGCTTCCGAGCAAAGTCCACGGCCATCAACGGGTCGATGCAGTTCCGCCCACCATACATCCATATTGAGATTATCATGACGGTGAATGCTGCCGACGGCGATGCATTCCCAAAATTGATCCTCATCAATTGAACAAGCGAGCTCCGTATCAAACTAACACGAGTGACTGGCGTTCGATCCAAAAGGAGAATGCGTCATGGCAATAATTGTCGGAACATTGGCGAATGAGATTTTGAAGGGGAGCAATCGCGAGACGAACTTTGTCTTTGGCGATTTTGAAGGTCAGCTCTTCCAGCAAACACCAGGAAACGACGCAGTCATCGGAGGCAACAAGTCCGAAAACCACTTGTTTGGCGATGCTGGCGGGTTGCAGGAAGCGACCGGTGGAAATGACATCATTGTCGGAGGCAACAACTCCCTGAACTTCGTGTGGGGGGATGCCGGGCAGATGACGAATGCGATAGGCGGCAATGACATCATCACAGGCGGCAAGAATTCCGAGAACCATCTGAGTGGCGACGGAGAGCGGATGGATGCTCTGCCACGATCCTCATCAACCGGCGGAAATGACCTCATTATCGGAGGCGACAATTCCGAGAACTTCGCATGTGGTGACGCCGAGGATATATTTTTTTCCAGAGGCGGCAATGACACGATCATAGGTGGGAGAAACTCCACAAACACCTTGAGCGGAGATGCCGGAGGCTTCAACGTCGGTTGCACAGGTGGAAACGATCTGTTGATCGGCGGCGCAAAGAGCACAAACTTGATCTACGGCGACGCCGGCTGGTTGAATAACGGAATTGGTGGCGACGATACGCTGATCGGCGGTATGGGAGGCGTCAACTACATGTACGGAGAGGGCCACACCATCACCGCAACGGACGCTGGAGACGACCGCTTGATCAGCGCCGCCCGCACGACCGATCACATGTGGGGTGATGCACAAATCACGGATAGTGTCTCCCTTCTGGGCGAAGACACATTTGTGTTCTCACCGCATAACGGCTGCGACTACGTCCATGACTTCCATCAAGGTCAGGACATCATCGAACTGAGCGGCTTTTCGAGGCGCCGTCTTGCATCGTTTTCGGATCTCGACATCAAAACCATAGATACCGATGGAGATCACGTTGCGGATAGCAGCCTCATTCAGTTCGACCACGCGAATAACATTACGGTGTATGGCGTGACCCTCCTGACCGAGGCGGACTTCCAGTTCTTCGTGTGAGACAGCCGGGTCAGAAGTATGTGTCGTTGACGGCAAGGCCCAGCTAGCCTGGGTCAAAAGCGTCCTGAAGCACGGCCGTGCCCGCGATCATCGACGCCAGAAGAAATGGCGGAGAGGCCCACGAAAGCGCATAAGACGCCAACCTGCAACAGCACGCCGATGACTCGTGTGGCTAGGGCCTTCCGGTTTTGATGGCATCAAAGCCGGGGGGCCGGCTCTTTGTTTTGACGCGTTTTCTTCACACGAGCCGGCCGTCGCCGGACGAAGCCGGCTATGGCCAGCGAAGACCGATGTCCACTTCGCTCGAAACGCTCTCAGCTATGATATCTCCGCGGCGGCCAGATCAGGTTTACGCCCTAGACAAGAACGACACCGCCCGACGCGTCGGGTACGATCTTCGATTGTCCTCTCCGGGATCACTTCGTCTGCGTATGCGGTTCGCAGTCCGCGGACATGTAGAATGAATAGCTGGAGTAAATAGCGATCATGATCATGCATGAGAATGATCGCACATCAATTTTTATCAGCAACGGATTGGCTTCGACATCGCGCAAGTTTGACCACGGCGTATCGACCATACACCGCCGGCACATACGCCAGCCTTACCGATCAATCATTCCGCCGCGAGCGCGAATGACTCCAGATAGGCTTCGCTCACTTTGATCTGATGCGACGTCGAGCAATGCGGGCACCAAACCGACAACTTCATGTTGCGCATCTCAAGCAACGTGACGGTATCGGTCTCGATACTCGTTGTAACTTCTCGGCCGCTTCGCGAGCATCTGTACTTCAACACGACGCAACCTCCACCAACAACGATCCTAAGCGAGGTCCGACGCGTTGCGTAAGGGGTGAATTGTTATCCACCGCCTTATTCACAAATGTTTTGCCGAGATGTTGTCTGTCTGTCGCAGCGCAGCAGACGGATCGCTCCATGCGAAGCGACGACCAAGTATCGATAACTGCAATCGATTTGGCAGCGGCGCAGGTGACGCCGGTCATGCCAACATTCCCAGTCACGACGTGACAGATTCCAAACACCGAACGCACCACCCCGCACACCACCGACAGCAATACAAACGCCGGTAGCAAACGCACCGGAGCTGCTTTTCGCTCACAACGTCTGTACGCAACCACATGCCGCGCGCTTGAGCGAACGAGAGACAACCGACGAAGCTGCAATGGCAGCAATCATCGCCGTTGTGACGAAATCTCCCGCAACATCATGCGGTTGTTACGCTTACTGAACATTAAGATTCTGCCAGTGGCTTATGCCGCCTTGCGCGGGCGATTCGCAACCGTGGCCATCACCGTCGGGATAGCGGCGAGCGACAGCAAGGCGGAGCCGATGAAAATCGCCCGGGGAGAACCACTGTCCATCATATAGCCGAAGGCCGGCGGGGCGATGATGCCACCGATATTGAAGCCAGTGGTGACGAAGCCGAACACCCGCCCGAACGCGCCGGGCGGCGTCACCTGTCGCACGATCATGTCGCGGGAGGGCTGAAGCGCGCCATTGAAGAAGCCCGACAAGCCCATGAAGAACAATAGCAAAGCGGCGCCGAGGTCGAAGAAGGCAACCGGCAGCAAGGTAAAGCCGCTGAGAGCGAGACCGGTCGTCGCCACAAGGTCATGGCGATGCGTCCGCGTCGTGATCCAGCCACCGGCCAGGACCGCAAAAGCGGAGCACAGAAGGTAAGCCGTTAAGGCGGTCGTACCGAACGAGATTGGCGTTCCCCACAAGGCCTGAAGCGCGACGATGCTGTAATTCTGCACGCCAACCGACACGCCGGAAATCAGCACGAAGAACAAGAGGTTGAGCATGACCGGCCAGGTCATCAGCACGCGCCAGTCGCCCGCCCCCGGCGCTGTGCCGCCGGTGGCGGCTTTGGCCCGCGCCGCTTCACGCCCCGCCAGCGGCCCGCCGAACGCCATCAGCGCAAGCGCAACGACGAAACCGAGAATGGCGGTCGCAAGGAACGCCCCGCGCCATCCGAGCGAACTTGCGAGCATGATCATCGCCGCCGGCGTCAGCGCCGTACCGATGAAGCCGGCAAAGATGTGGATCGAGAAAGCCTGGCTCAGCCGCGGCCCGGAGATCCGATTCGACAACAGGGCATAATCGGCCGGGTGATAAACGGTATTGGCGAGCCCCAGCAGCGCGAACATCACGCCGAAAGCGAGGAAACCCGAGACCAGCCCCGCGGCGGCCAAGGCGGCCGAACCGATCAGCAGGCCGCCGATCAGCACCGTCCGCGCCGAGGTGCGGTCCACCAGAAAGCCGGCCGGCGTCTGCAACACCGCGGAAATGATGTTGAATACGGCAATGACCGAGCCGAGTTCGAGATAGCTGACATTGAACTCGGCCCGCACATACGGAAACAGCGGCGGCAGCACGAGCATATAGACGTGGCTGACGAAATGGGCCGCGCCGATGAGGCCGATCGCCCGAAAATCGGTCGAACGCGTTGGAGCGGCGGCAATGGTGGTCGGCGTCATTATCGTAATCCCGGCTGGCGGGGTGCTTAGCACGGTGCCGGTAAAAGGGGCATGCGTTGGCGGAAGATGGGGCATCCCGCCCGCGCGACAAGGACGGATGGGCCCAGTCAAAGTTCCAGGCGCCGATGCGCCAGCATTGCGTCACCTGCAGAAGCGTCAGTGCCGGTGCGTATGATGCATGTCGGGCACGTGAGAATGCCTGTGCCGCAGCCGGACATGCTTGTGGCGGTGGGAATGCGGCTCCCCAGGAGGACTATCGGAACCGTGCATGTGCCGGTGCTGAATGTCGTGCACGTGGCCATGAACATGCGCCATCGGTTCATGGTCACGGTCGTGGTCGTGCACTTCCGTCAGGTGGAGCCAGACGCCGGCACCCATCAGCAACCCCGCGATCAACGATTGAAGCGCGTTCGCCGATCATCGGAGCGATCAGACGGCGCAACACCGCGACACGTGCGAACATCACAACGCGATCATTCATCATGCGAAGATAGCGCAGCGAACGGATTTGAAAACAAGCCGACAAGCTGCGGCGCGCATCAGTTCGCCAGAATGCGCACTCAGCTTCGTGTGCCTTTGTGGAATGACATGAGATTGTCTGTCTCGTGACGAGAATACGCGCGGTCATCGTCGCGCACGAATCCGACCATCAATGATCGGGATCAAGTCGCCAACACAGCAGCGCTTGATCTACAGCACGATGATGTCCATCACCGAATTCGATGATGACGCGCAGCGCAAATGCGTTGCTGATGGATCACACATCTGCCGTTGCAGCCGCATGCGCGGGTCATATCGCCACACACCATAAAGTAGCTTGCGATACAATCGTATCGCGTATGACGCACGAGCGTGTCTTCCCGATCGATCGCGATCGGAACAACATGTCATTCAAAGAGACAATAAAGAGCAACTGAGCGACATCTCACGCTCCGTCGCATCGATCCGCCAGCGCAACAACAACGCGAAATGAAACGCCGTGCGACGACACCGAATGCGCGTAACGCTTATGCGCGTGTCATCCGACTGTAATGCAGCACCGACATTCAGGCCCAGGCAACGAATGCCGAATGTAACTGACCTTTGAAATGGGGTGCGTCTTACGATGAACTTGATGAAGACAATTCTCGCCGCCTCCGCGGCTAGCGTGTTGACAGCAGCCGCTGCGCAATCCGCCGATCTTCCTGTGAAGGCCAAAGCGGTCGAATATGTCAGGATCTGCAGTCTGTATGGTGCCGGCTATTATTACATCCCCGGCACAGACACCTGTATCAAGATCGGCGGCTATGTCCGCTTTGAAGCCTACCACAACGCGCCTCAGGGAGCTTATCCGGTCAACAACGCAACCGGCGTCTTCACCCGCCTCCCCAACACCTTCGCGATGCAGTCGCGCTTCCGGCTCTCTGCGGATGCGCGCACGCAGACCGAATACGGCACGCTGAGGTCATACTTCAATTTCGGCGTCAATGTCAGAAACAACGCCATTGAGAACGGTGCACCCAGCACATCGGTTGCTCTGGAGCGCGCCTTCATTCAGTTCGCGGGTTTCACCTTTGGCCGCTCCGAAACGTTCTTCGCACATTACAGCGCATCGTCCTTTGGACTTCTCACCGGCACCTTCGACGGCGGCACCAGCTCAACGGGCATGAACCTCGCCGCCTATACGTGGCAGTTCGGCAATGGCCTCTCGGCCAGTCTATCGCTTGAAGACTCCAATGCGCACAGCAAGGGCGTCGTCGATCTCGGCAACGCGGCGAACACCGCCGGCGTGCTTGGTGCTGCACCATTCTCGTCGAACGCAAGCGACAGCATGGGCGCGCGGATGCCTGATTTCGTCGGCAATATCCGCGTCGACCAGGCCTGGGGCTCCGCCCAGATCATGGGTGCGCTGCGCGAGGTCGGTGCGCGTTATAATTTCACCAACTCATCGCCGACCTGCAATGGCGGCGGCACCAATACGACATCGTGCGGCCACCCGGACGAAAAATGGGGTTGGGCGGTTGGTGCCGGCTTGACCCTGAAGATGCCCTGGGATTCCAAGGATACGCTGTCCGGCCAGATCGCCTACGCAAAGGGCGCTTCGAGCTATGTCGCTTTCGCGAACTCGAACAACGCGCTGCACACAAGCGGCGGTCTTGCACTCGGTGCCTTCAACGACGCGGTGTTCGGCGGCGTTACTCCGGCGGAGGGCGGTTCGACCGAGCTCGAACTGACTGAGACCTGGGGCGGTTCGGTCGCGTTCCAGCATTACTGGACACCCAGCCTGAGGACGTCATGGGTCTTTGGTTACATGAGTGTTCAGTACACCGACCGGGCCAAGGCCTTGATCGCCAATCTGGGCTCCCGCTGCATCGGCACCAATGTCGTGATCAGCAACCCCGCGGCCTGCGATCCGGATTTCTCGACATGGCGCGTCTCATCCCGCACCATGTGGACTCCTGTCCGCAATTTCGATGTGGGCCTCGAAGTGGCCTACACAGAGGTGAATACCGCGTTCGGAGGTTCGACAGCCACCTTGACCTCTTCCAATAACGGGCTCGCTGCCGGTTCCTACGCCCTGGAAGATCAAGGGGTTTGGTCTGCGGCGCTTCGTGTCCAGCGCAGCTTCTGGCCGTGAGTGCAACGCAATCAGCCGATCACCCGCGCGGCTGATTGTCTTCACATCCCCCGTATGAAGACATTGCACGAACGAGCCAAGGCGGTTGGTTCCCGTACGCGGGAACCAACTCATTTCGGATGATAGTCCGTCAAATCCTTGTCCGTCTGCATTGTCGCGTCTGAGCGCGAGGGCCAGCGACCTACCCTGCCAGCGCCGCCAAAATCCGCGCCCAGCTGCGCGTGCCTTTGTGGAACGAGGTGAGATCGTATTTCTCGTTCGGCGAATGCACGCGATCGTCGTCGAGCGCGAAGCCGACCATGAGCGAGTCCATGCCGAGCACGCGCTTGAAATCGCCGACGATCGGGATCGAGCCGCCGGCGCCGACCGTCACCGCCTTGTGACCCCACTCGTCCTGCAACGCCTTGCGCGTCTTGACGATCGCCGGGCTGTCGAACGGCAATTGCAGTGCCGGTGCGAGACCATGGTTCTCGAACTCCACCTTGCAGTCTGCCGGGATGCGCGCGCGGATAAAGTCGCGGAAGGCCTGCTGCACCTTGACCGGGTCCTGATCGCCGACAAGCCGGAACGAGACTTTCGCTTTCGCCTGCGAAGCGATCACGGTCTTGGCGCCCTCACCGGTATAGCCGCCGATGATGCCGTTGATATCGCAGGTCGGCCGCGTCGAGATCATCTCGATCAGCAGGCGGCCCTTTTCGCCGGCCGGGATACTGAGCCCGATCTGGCCGAGAAATTCTTCGGCTGTGAGATTGAGTGCCTTCAGATCGGCCTTGATATCGTCCGGCAATTCCGGAACGCCATCGTAGAAGCCGGGAATGGTGATGCGGCCATCGTCATCGTGAATGGCTGCCAGCGCTTTGGTGAGTACGCGGATCGGATTTTGCGCCGCGCCGCCGAACAGACCGGAATGCAGATCGCGGTCCGCCGCCGTCACCGTCACGTCTTCATAGACAAGCCCGCGCAGCGATGTCGTGACCATCGGGGTTGTCGGCGACCACATGGCGGTGTCGCAGACCAAAGCCATGTCGAGCTTGAATTCGTCGGCATTCTCTTTCACGAACGAGAACAGACCTTTCGATCCGCATTCTTCCTCGCCCTCGATCATCACCGTGATGTCGAGCGGCAGCGTGCCGGTCACCGCCTTATAGGCGCGGCAGGCTTCCAGGAACGTCATGAGCTGGCCCTTGTCGTCGCAGGCGCCGCGCGCGACGATGATCTTGCGGCCATTGCCGAGATCTTCGATGCGCGGATCGAACGGCGGCGTCTGCCACAGATCCAGCGGATCGACCGGCTGCACATCGTAATGTCCATAGAACAGAACGCGCGGCCCGCCATTCGGCTTTTCGGGCTTGCCGATCACCACCGGATGCCCGCTGGTCGGTCGCATTTCGGCTTTCAGTCCGAGCGTTTCAAGATCCCTTGCCACGAAGGCCGCCGCGCTCTTGCATTGATCTGCATAAGCCGGATCGGTCGAGATCGATTGAATTTTCAGAAAATCGAACAGCCGCGCGAGGCTGTTGTCGAGATCGGCGTCGATGCGGTCGAGGACTTTGGGCAGGGCGTCGGTCGGGGTCATCATCCACTCCATCTATGTACCGTCACCCTGAGGTGCCATCGCATAGCGATGGCCTCGAAGGGCGACGGCCCATCATCCTTCGAGGCTCAGGCGCGTTGCGCCTTCGCACCTCAGGATGACGAGCTAATCACCGCCTCAATATCCCACCGAGCGTACCACGCACGATCGCGCGGCCGATCGAGGAGCCCGCCGAGCCGCCGATCTTCTTGCCAATCGAGGCGGCAATGCCGCCGGCGACTCGCCCGGTGACCGTACGTGTCACTTCGCGGGCAATCGTCTGGCTGGTCGTGAGGCGCTCGCCGCGCTTGCGATTGGTGCCGAAGATGCTGCCGATCCAGTCGCCGATGCCGCCGCCCTGATCCGCCGGCGCGGCCTCCTTCTCGACACGCTCGCTCAGCTTCTCGTAAGCGGAGTCGCTGTCGATCACTGTATCGTATTTACCCTTGACCGGACTGGCCGCGATGATGGCTGCGCGCTCGACCGGGCTGATTGGGCCCATCCGCGCTGACGGCGGACGGATCATCGTACGCTCGACCATCGACGGCGTACCGTTGCCTTCGAGGAACGACACCAAAGCTTCGCCCTTGCCAAGCTCGGTGATCACCTTGGCGGTGTTGAGATCCGGATTGGGACGGAAGGTATCGGCCGCAGTCTGCACCGCCTTCTGGTCGCGCGGCGTGAAGGCGCGGAGCGCGTGCTGCACGCGGTTGCCGAGCTGCGCCAGCACCTTGTCCGGCACGTCGAGCGGGTTCTGGGTGACGAAATAGACGCCGACGCCCTTCGAGCGCACGAGGCGCACCACCTGTTCGATCTTGTCGAGCAAGGCTTTCGGGGCATCATCAAAAAGAAGATGCGCCTCATCGAAGAAGAACACGAGCCTCGGCTTGTCCGGATCGCCGATTTCCGGCAATTCCTCGAACAATTCGGAGAGAAGCCATAACAGGAAGGTCGCATAGAGCCGCGGATTGGCCATCAGCTTGTCGGCGGCGAGAATGCTGACATAGCCGCGGCCATCGCGATCGGTGCGCATGAAGTCCTTCAGGTCGAGCGCCGGCTCGCCGAAGAATTTCTCGCCGCCCTGGTTCTCCAACACCAGCAGCGCGCGCTGAATGGTCCCGACCGTCTGCTTGGTGACGTTGCCGTATTTCCCCACCGTCTGCTTGATCTGATCGACGATCGCATTTCCCGACCCCTCTTCGGCTTCGCGCTTGCTGCCGAACGGCGCAATGGCGTCGAGGATCGCGCGCAAATCCTTGAAGTCGAGCAGCGGCAAGCCTTCGTCGTCGGCGATCTTGAAGGCGATATTGAGCACCCCCTCCTGCACCTCGTTGAGATCGAGCAGCCGCGCCAGCAGCAGAGGTCCCATCTCGGTGACGGTGGCGCGGATCGGATGCCCCTGTTCGCCGAACAGATCCCAGAAGATGGTCGGGAATTGATCGGGCTGGTATTCCAGCCCCATGCTCTGCGCACGTTCGAGCAGAGCCGGCTTGGCTTCGCCTGGTTCAGAGATACCAGACAGGTCGCCTTTGATATCGGCGGCAAAGACCGGCACACCATGGCGTGAAAAACCTTCCGCAAGCACTTGCAACGTCACGGTCTTGCCCGTTCCGGTCGCACCGGTTGCAAGTCCGTGCCGATTGGCGAGTGCAAGCGTCAGCCGTTCCGGCTTGACACTCTCGCCGACGAAGATCGTTCCCGGCAATTCGAGCGGTTCGGCGGCCTTGACCGGCTGCGCTGGTGCTGCGGACTTTGCTGCTGATTTTCTTGTCGTCTTTGCCGTCGCCTTCGTCGGCGTCTCGATCGCCTCTGCTGCCGGCTTGTCAGCCGCCGCTGATTTCGTCTTCTTGGTCGACTTCGCCATCGCAGTCCTCGTACTGGCCTCTTGAAATCAATACCATTTTTTCAAATGAACGCGTAGGCCGGCCAACGCACCGCGTTTACTTCGCATTGCAACCTGCTTTGTCAATGTCGATCACGGATCGTTGCTACGGTGTCACACAGTTGCATATTTGTCAGTGGATGTATTTCCTTTCGCCCCGATTTCATTATCAATGATCGCTACAAACCCGCCGACAGTGCGGGAGGGGGCCAACAACATGGACGAACTCGTCGGGCGACTTGTCGCCGAACTCGGTATCGATCGCGACGTCGCCGAAAAGGCTGTCGGTATCATTCTCGCTTTCCTCGTCAAGGAAGCCCCGGCTGATACCATCAAGCCGTTGATGGATGCCATGCCTGGTGCGGCAGAAGCTGCGGCCGCTGCGCCTGCCGGTGGCATGTTTGGCGGCATCATGGGTGTCGGCACCCAATTGATGGGACTGGGCCTCAGCATGGGTGAGGTGCAGGGCGTTGCCCGCACACTCCTTGCGTTTGCGCGCGAGAAAGTGGGTGAAGACGCGGTCGGCGAATTGGTCGGTGCGATCCCGGGCCTGTCGCAATTCGCCTGATCTGTTTTGGGGTCTCCTGCTTTGTCAAAATCGCTGAAGAATCTGGATGGGCTTGGCTCGGACGTGATCCTGAGCCTGAAATCGGCCGGCATCCGCACATCGGAGAAGCTTCTGGAAGCCGCGAAGAGCCCGAAGGGTCGCAAGGAATTATCGGCCAAGACTGGAATCGATCAGGCCCGCCTCCTTCGCTTTGCCAATCTCGCCGACAAGCTGCGGGTCAAGGGCCTTGGCGAAGGCTATGCCGAACTGCTCTGCCGTGTCGGCGTCGATACGGTGCGGGAACTGAAATATCGCAACCCGGAAAAGCTTGCCGCGGCGATGCGCGAGAAGAATGACAAGCTCAAACTGGTGCGCCTGGTTCCGACCGAAAAGGCGGTGGGCCGCTGGGTCGAAGCGGCGAAGAAATTGCCGCAGAAGATTTCCTATTGAAAACACGGCGGCGCCCTGCCCTCACCTTGCACAGATCTGCAAGGCACACGATTTTCAGAGCATGAACCGGAAAAGTGGGCACCGGCTTTCCGAAAAGATCATGCTCAAACAAAAAGATAAGCTAGAGTCTGAAGCAGACTTTAGCGATCGATCTGATAGAAGCGCCGGGCCATGACCAATCCAATCGCCGACGCCGCACAATCGCCGTTGCTGGACCGCCTGCTTTCGCCGAAACGTGCGACGGTGATGGGTGTCCTCAACCTGACGCCGGATTCTTTTTCCGACGGCGGCCGGTTCATCGATCCGCTGCTTGCGATTACCCACGCCAAGAGAATGATTGCCGAAGGCGCCGACATTATCGATGTGGGCGCGGAATCGACGCGGCCCTATGGCGGCATGGCGCCGGTGACGGCGCAGATCGAACGTGAACGGCTGGAACCCGTCCTCTCCGCCGTCGTTGCGCTCGGCAAGCCGGTCTCGATCGACACGATGAAAGCCGAGGTCGCCGACTGGGCCATCGGTCAGGGCGCGGCGATTGCCAATGACGTCTGGGGCCTGCATCGCGATCCCGACATGGCGCCTGTGGTCGCCAGACACGGCGTGCCGGTGATCGTCATGCACAATCGCGAGACAGCCGATCCGGCCATCGACATTATCGCCGACATGAACGCCTTCTTCGAGCGCTCGCTCGATATCGCTGCGAAGGCCGGCCTTCGCCGCGAGCAGATCGTGCTCGATCCTGGCATCGGCTTCGGCAAAGTGCCCGAACAAAGCATCATCGCCGTCGCGCAACTGCACAAATTCAAGCATTTCGGCCTGCCGATCCTGATCGGCCTGTCGCGCAAGCGGTTCATTGCGTCCATCGTGCCGTCCGAACCCGATCAGCGGCTGGGCGGTTCGATCGCAGGTCACCTTTTGGCAGTGCAGGCCGGCGCAACAATCGTCCGCACGCACGATGTCGCCGAAACGATGCAGGCGCTGCGCGTGGCGGAAGCGATCAGGGACGCACAATGAGCAAGACCACCGACAACATCTTCATCACCGGCCTCGCGCTGCATGCCTATCACGGCGTGATGGCGCATGAGGCCAAGGTCGGCCAGACCTTCACACTGGACATCCTGATCGATATCGATCTGGGCCAGGCCTCGCGGTCCGACCGGCTCGCGCATACGGTGTCTTATGGCACGGTCACCGAAATCGCGAGCGAAGCCTTCTGCGCGCAACGCTTTCGCCTGATCGAAGCGGCAGCCGGCGCGGTCATCGACGCCCTGCTCGAGAAATTCCCGCAGATCATGAAAATCCGGCTCACGGTGCACAAGCCGCATGCCCCGATTGCCGCAACCTTCGACGATGTCGGCGTGATCATCACGCGCGGGCGCTGACATGCCGCGCGCGTTCGTCGCCTTCGGGGGTAATGTTGGCGATGCGCGCGACACCATTGCGCGCGGCATTGCGCAATTCTGCGACGGCGATCGCGTTCGCCTGATCGCACGCTCTTCGGATTACAAAACGCCGCCCTGGGGCAAGACCGACCAACCCGCGTTCATCAATGCCTGTATCGCCATCGACACGGCACTGACACCGCTCGGCCTGCTCGATCGCGCCCACGAGGTCGAACGCGCCTTCGGCCGCGACCGGCACAAGGAAGAACGCTGGGGTCCGCGCCCCCTGGACATCGACCTCATCACGTATGGCGACGAGACCCTCGACGATCCGAAGCTGACCCTGCCCCATCCGCGCATGTTCGAACGCGCTTTCGTGCTGGTGCCGCTCAGCGAAATCGCGCCGGACGCGGTGATCGCCGGCCGGTCCTTGCGGGAAGTGCTGGAGCGACTGGACCGGGGCGGGATCGAGCGGCTGGCATAAAGCCAGAGGCTTGAAAATACCCATTTTGGGTAATATCATTCCCAAAATGGGTAAGAAATCGGGCACCCCCTCCGGCCTGGCGAAGGCTTTATTCTCACGCGTGCAACTCCGCGTGCTGGCGATCTTGTTTGGCCACCCCGATCGCTCGTTTAATGCGTCCGAAATCATCAAACTCGCTGCATCCGGCTCTGGCGCCGTCCAACGCGAGTTGCAGCGGCTGGCAGATGTCAAAATCCTGAATGTCGAAATGTCGGGAAACCGGAAACTCTACTCCGTCAATCGGGAGTCTCCTGTCTTTGAAGAGTTGCAGAGCCTGGTTCGCAAGACCGTCGGCCTCGTTGAACCGATCCGGGCAGCCCTTACACGATTTGCGGATCGCATCGACGCCGCTTTCGTCTATGGTTCGGTGGCGAAAGCAACAGACACGGCCACAAGCGATATCGATCTGATGATCATCACCGATGACGTCACCTACGGAGAGATCTTCAAAGCGCTACAAGACGCCGAGGCTGTCCTGCATCGCCCGATCAATCCCAGCGTCATGACCTTGCAGGACTGGCGCCGCCGACACGACGAGCAGAATTCATTCGTGACAAGGATAATCAGCCAACCGCATCTGTTCGTCATGGGCGACGCGCATGCCATTGCCTGAGCTCGACAACCTGGTCCGCACAGGCGTCCTGAAAGCCGAACCGCCGGACCAGCGGGAGTTCGATAGTCTCGTTCAGTCCGGCCAACACCGTCTGACAGATGCCGGCAACAAGGCTTTGTCGTTCGAAAGCCGCTTCGATCTTGCCTACAATGCGGCGCATGCTCTTTCCCTAGCGGCGATGCGCTGGCACGGATACCGTCCTGATAAGCAGCGCTTTGTCGTCTTTCAGGCGCTGGTGCACACTCTTAGCCTTGCTCCCGAAATGGCACGCATTCTGGACAAGTCGCATAGCAGAAGAAATCTTGCCGAATACGAGGGATATTTCGACCCTGACCTTCGGCTCCTCGACGAGCTTCTTGCCGCAACGAACATCGTTCGAAAAGAAGTTGAGAAACTAGGGCCCGTAGCAAAATCGCAAAAGCCGGCGAGATAAGAAGGCGAACGCATGACCGACCTCCCCCTCGCCTCCGAATTCCCGCCCGCGACCCGCGAGCAATGGCGAAAGCTCGTCGATGGTGTGCTGAAAGGCGCATCTTTCGAGAAGACGCTCGTCTCGAAAACCTATGACGGCCTGACGATCGAGCCGCTTTACGGAAGGCGCGCCGATGCAAGCGCGCTTTCCGGCCGCGCCCCTGCTGCGCCGTGGCAGGTGATGATGCGGGTGGACAATCCCGATCCGAAGGTCGCGAATGTACAGGCGCTGGAGGATCTGGAAAACGGCGCCAATGGCCTCGTTCTCGTGTGTCCCGGCTCCATCGGATCGCAAGGTTTCGGCATCGATACATCGGCCGACGGCCTCGCCCATATTCTCGATGGCATCTATCTCGATGCCGGTGCGCCGATCGAATTCCAGCTCACGCGCGAAGCCAAGGACGTGCCCGCGCACGTTGCCGCGATCATCAGGCAGCGCGGGCTCGATCCCGCCGCATGCGATCTGCGCATCGGTTTCGATCCGATCGGCTTGATGGCCGCCGGCGCGTCTGCCCCGGCACCATGGAGCGACATCGCACCCTTGTTCGCGCGGATGACGCGTGCGCTCGCGGACGACGGTTTCCGTGGCCCCTTTGCTGCAGCCGATGCGCGCGTGATCCATAATGCCGGCGGTTCGGAAGTTCAGGAGCTGGCTTATGCGTTGAGTGTCGCGGTCGCCTATTGGCGCGCATTGGAAGCTGGCGGCGTTGCGCTCGACGACGCGCGGCGGATGATCTTCTTCCGCCACTCCGCCGACGCCGATCAGTTCATGACCATGGCAAAGTTCCGCGCGCTGCGGAAACTATGGGCGCGCGTGGAGGAAGCATCGGGTCTCACACCGCAGCCTATATTCATCGCCGCCGAAACCGCGTGGCGGATGATGACGCAGCGCGATCCCTACGTGAACATGCTGCGCGTGACGATCGCCGCTTTCGCTGCCGGCCTCGGCGGCGCCAATGCCGTGACGGTGTTGCCGTTCACCGCCGCGCTCGGTTTGCCCGACGCCTTCGCGCGCCGCGTGGCGCGCAACACGCAACTCATCCTGCTTGAAGAATCCAATCTCGCGAAGGTATCCGATCCGGCCGCGGGTTCGGGCGGCATCGAGGATCTGACCGACCAGCTCTGCCGCGCGGCCTGGACATTGTTTCAGGACATCGAGAAAGCCGGCGGCATTGCCTCGGCACTCGAATCCGGATTGATTCAGAACAAGGTCGCGGAGACAAGACGCGCGCGCGAAAAAGCGATCGCCACGCGCAGGGATCCTCTCACGGGCACCAGCGAGTTCCCGCATCTTTCCGAGAATTCGGTGAAGGTGCTTCAACCGGCATCGCAGGTCGCTCCAGCGTTTCCTGAAAATGCGCTGCCGTCGATCCGCCTCGCCGAGCCGTTCGAAAAGCTGCGCGATGCCTCTGACGCGATTTTGAAGGCGACAGGCGCGCGGCCGAAAGTCTTTCTCGCCACCCTCGGCCAGCCGTCCGACTTCATCGCGCGCGCGACCTTCGCTCGCAATTTCTTCGAAGCCGGCGGCATCGAGGCGGTGGAATTCACCGGCAACAATCTGACCGAAAGCTTCAAAGCCTCTGACGCCACCCTCGTCTGTCTGTGCTCGTCGGACGAGGTCTATGCGCAAGAGGCGGCGGGTTCCGCGCAAGCCTTGGCGGCAGCCGGGGCAAACCACATCTATCTCGCAGGCCGGCCGGGCGACGCCTTCCGCCAAGCCGGCATTCAGGATTTCATTTATGCTGGCTGTGATGCGCTGGGAACATTGAAAGCAGCGTACGATATTTTGGAAACTTGATGAGCCAAGACCAACCTCAATTGCCCGCTTACATGGAGATCGCCAATCTCGAACACGAGATTGCCATGCTTCGTGAAAAGCTGGGCAATATCGAGAAGTGGGCCAGGCGCGTTATCTGGCCATCACTGATCGCTATGTTTTTGGTTGTTATAGCGATTGGGACTTATGGTCTTTTCACAGAGGAATTCCTCGCATTTGGAATTGCATTGATGTGTTTTTTCATTCTCACGGCCTTCGCTCACACGGCATGGACCGGTCGCCTTGTGGATATTGCTTCGCCGCTTAGCAGAAAAACGGGCATGGTTGGATACCCCGAAAAGAGCTACGCCATCGTTCTGGAGAAGAGGATCGCGAAGCGCGAGAAACGTCTCGCTGAATTGAAGGCTCAACTATAAGCGCCGTCTGCCGCTATTAAATCCGCCTGTAGGCAACATAATCGAACGACCGATCGCGAAACTTATTTCATGACGGAAGCAGCAAGGCTGCAAGTAGAAAGACATGGTAAAGTTGCCCCGCGCCGCTGGCGCATCGAACGCGAGTTGCGGGCGCTCTACGCCATGCAGTCGCATATTCGGACATGGGAAATCGTCTGCGCAGTGCTCTCCATTCCGTCGCTGGCGTTGTTGTGCTTTCTCGTCGGCTGGAAGCTGCATCTCGAATCTTCGCGCTGCACGTCTCGATCCTGCTGGCGATCGCTTGCGGCGCGCTGATCTGGCTGATCGGGCGGCGGTGGTTCGCTCTGGCCGGCCTGATCGTCATGGCGCTGCTGATCGTCCTGTTCGAAGATGTTCCCGACTTCCCAACCGACGACAAACCCGACCGCAAGACCGCCCGGCGGCTCAAGCTGGAGCAGGCGATCGCCAAGCGGGAGGCCCTGCTCCGCTCGAAAGGGCCATGATGCCCTGCACAAAATGTGGTAGCCTGCGAACCTTCGTAGCCCGGATGAGCCATCGGGTCGCGCCAAAGGCGCGCCCGACGGTGAACTCCACGAAATCCGGGAACATGGACCCGCATTCCGCTTTGCTCCCATGCGGGCTACGGACTGAGGTTTAGGACCCGATGAGCCGACTGCCTGATTTCACGCGCATTGACTGGCAGGCCCCGAAAGCGGGTGGCCTTCAGACCGGCGATGCCAGTGACTGGATCACACCCGAGAGCATTCCGGTAAAGCCCGCCTATGGTCCGGGCGATGTCGCCGGTCTCGACTTCCTCGACACCTGGCCCGGCATCGCGCCCTATCTGCGCGGCCCCTATCCGACCATGTACGTGAACCAGCCCTGGACGATCCGGCAATATGCCGGCTTCTCCACGGCCGAGGATTCCAACGCCTTCTACCGGCGCAATCTCGCCGCTGGGCAGAAGGGCCTCTCCGTCGCCTTCGACCTCGCCACCCATCGCGGCTATGACTCGGACCATCCGCGCGTCTCCGGCGATGTCGGCATGGCCGGCGTTGCGATCGACTCGATCTACGACATGAGGACGCTGTTCTCCGGTATTCCGCTGGATCAGATGACGGTTTCTATGACGATGAACGGCGCCGTTCTGCCCGTTCTCGCGCTCTACATTGTGGCGGCGGAAGAACAGGGCGTGCCGCCGCAAAAACTCGCCGGCACCATCCAGAACGACATTCTGAAAGAGTTCATGGTGCGGAACACCTACATTTATCCGCCCGCGCCGTCGCTCCGGATCATTTCGGATATCTTCTCATATACCTCGGCTAACATGCCGAAATTCAATTCGATTTCGATCTCCGGCTATCACATGCAGGAGGCCGGGGCGACGCAGGATCTCGAACTCGCCTACACGCTCGCCGACGGCGTCGAATATGTCCGCGCCGGCATGGCCGCCGGCATCCCGATCGACAAGTTCGCGCCGCGCCTGTCCTTCTTCTGGGCGATCGGCATGAACTTCTTCATGGAAGTCGCCAAGCTGCGCGCCGCGCGCCTCCTCTGGGCCAAGCTGATGAAGGAGTTTTCCCCGCATGATGCGCGTTCGCTGTCGCTGCGAACCCATTGCCAGACCTCGGGTTGGTCACTCGCCGCGCAAGACGTATTCAACAATGTCGCCCGCACCATGATCGAGGCGATGGCGGCAACGCAGGGCCATACCCAGTCGCTGCATACCAATGCGCTCGATGAAGCGCTGGCGCTGCCGACCGATTTCTCCGCCCGCATTGCCCGCAACACCCAGATCGTGCTGCAGCAGGAATCCGGTACCACCCGCATCATCGACCCGTGGGGCGGCTCGTTTTATGTGGAGAGACTGACAGCGGAGCTTGCGGAAAAAGCCTGGGGACATATCCAGGAAGTGGAAGAACTGGGCGGCATGGCGAAGGCCATCGAAGCCTCGATTCCCAAGCTTCGCATTGAAGAAGCCGCCGCCAAGACGCAGGCCCGCATCGATGCCGGCATGCAATCCGTGATCGGCGTCAACAAGTACAAGCCAACTTCTGAAGCGCCGATTGATGTCCTTAAAGTGGATAATTCGGCCGTCCGGACGCTGCAGATCGACAAGCTGTCACGTTTGAAGAAGGAACGCGACCCAAAGCAGGTCGAAAGCGCCCTCACCGCGTTGACCAATGGCGCGACGCAAGGCGGCAACCTCCTCGCGCTGGCGGTCGAGGCCGCGCGCGCCAAAGCCACGGTCGGCGAGATTTCAGCCGCACTTGAGACGGTATTCGGGCGACATCGCGCAGAGATCAAGGCGATCTCCGGCGTCTATAAACGGGAGGTCGGCGGCATGTCCGACAGCGTCGCGCGGGTGCAAAAGCTCGTCACGCAATTCGAAGCCGACGAGGGCCGCAGGCCGCGCATCCTGGTCGCCAAGATCGGCCAGGATGGGCACGACCGCGGCCAGAAGGTGATCGCCTCGGCCTTCGCCGATCTCGGCTTCGACGTCGATATCGGCCCGCTCTTCGCCACCTCGGCCGAGGCCGCGCGGCAGGCGGTCGAGAACGACGTGCATATTGTGGGCGTGTCGTCGCTCGCCGCAGCCCATCTCACCGCCGTGCCGGAGCTGAAGGCCGAACTTGAGAAGCAGGGCCGCGGCGACATCATGATCGTGGTCGGCGGCGTCGTGCCGCCGCAGGACTGGGAAGCCGTGAAAGCTGCCGGCGCGGAGGCCATCTTTCCGCCCGGTACGGTGATCGCCGACGCCGCCGAGGACCTGATCGGCAAGCTCAACACGCGTCTGGGCTATGGCAAAGCGGCGGAATGACCCGTCATTGTCCATCACAGCCCGCTCCATGACGGCCCGCGTGCCACCATCCGCCGATCTTGCCGCCCGCATCAGCGCCGGCGATCGCGCAACGCTGGCGCGCGCCATCACGCTGATCGAAAGCAAGCGCGAAGACCATCGCAAGCAGGCCCACCAACTGGTGCAGGATCTATTGCCTCAGACCGGCAAGGCGATCCGCATCGGCATCACCGGCTCGCCCGGTGTCGGCAAATCGACCACCATCGATGCGCTGGGCAGCCATCTCACCGGCAAAGGCCACAAGGTCGCGGTGCTGGCCGTCGATCCGTCGTCCACCCGCACCGGCGGCTCGATCCTCGGCGACAAGACGCGGATGGCCAGGCTGTCCGCGGACGACAACGCCTTCATCCGCCCCTCACCGTCATCGGGCACGCTCGGCGGTGTCGCGGCGAAAACGCGCGAAACCATGCTGCTGTGTGAGGCGGCCGGCTACGATGTCATCCTCGTCGAGACGGTCGGCATCGGCCAGTCGGAAACCACCGTCGCCGGCATGACGGATTTCTTCCTGGTGCTGATGCTGCCAGGCGCCGGCGATGAATTGCAGGGCATCAAGAAAGGCGTGGTCGAACTCGCCGACATGATTGCCGTGAACAAGGCGGACGGTGACAACATCAAGCGGGCGAAACAGGCGGCGGCGGAATATCGCGCCGCTTTGCATATCCTCAAACCGGCGAGCGAGAGCTGGGCGCCGCCGGTGGTCACTTATTCTGCATTGACCGGCGACGGTCTGTCCACGATCTGGCAGAACATCTGCGATTATCGGGACAAGATGTCGGCTTCAGGCGAGTTCGCCGCCAAACGCAAGCAGCAGCAGATCACCTGGATGTGGTCGATGCTGGAGGACCGTTTGCTCGCAAAGCTTCACGCCGATCCGGAACTGAAAAAACGGTTGCCGCAGCTCGAAAAGGCGGTCGCCGCCGGCAAGCTCTCGCCGATGCTGGCCGTGGACGAGATCGCCGACGCGATGGGGTTGTGACATTGCCCATGGCGACGACGAAAAAGGCATCGGCAAGCAAAACGCACAAGACATTCAAACGCGCGACATCGCGTACAAGAGCATCGCGCGTCAAACTCTTGATCACCGGCTTCGGCCCTTTTCCGGGAGCACCGAAGAATCCGACCGGTCCACTCATCCGCGCACTGAAGCGCAAGCTGCGATCGCATCCCGATGTACAAGTCGACACACATGTCTTCCGCACCACCTATGCCGCCGTCGATCGCAACCTGCCGCGCCTCATCGCACGCAAGAAGCCGGACACGCTGTTGATGTTCGGACTTGCGACGCAATCACGCGGTCTCAGAATAGAAACGCAAGCGCGCAACCGCATCGCTCCTTTTCCCGATGCCGCCGGCATCATCCCCGAAGCGCGAAAGATCGCCAACGGCGGACCGCGAACCATCCCCATCCGCGCGCCGAAGGCAGCCCTGCTGCGGGCAGCAAAATCAAGCGACCTGCCCGCGCGGCTGTCGGTCAATGCCGGGAATTATCTCTGCAATTATCTCTATTGGCATGCCCTGGAATCGGTCGGCCGCACCGGCGGCCCGCACCGTGCGGCCTTCATCCATGTGCCGCCGCTGGACGCACCGAAAACAGCCCGCTCCGCCCGCACGATTGACAATTTTGTGACTGCCGCAGAAGCCATTGCGACTGTGATGATCAAGGCGGCCAAAGCCCGCCGTTAACCGCTTAACCTTACGGACCGATACTTTGTTGGGCTCGGGCGCAGCTTGCGCGGCGAGGCACTATCTTGATGCCGGACCGCCGGGAGCATCAATATGAGCGTCAGCCGCCGCAATTTCATCGCTGCTTCTGCTATTGGCGCAACCTCGACCGCGACCATTGCACAAGCGCAGGCCGCCCCCGCGAATGCGGCCCAGAGCGTGGCATTCGGCATCGATGCCAGCGATCTGGGCCTGAAGCCGGACGCGCCGGAGGAGCAGACCATGCTCCTACAGCGCGCGATCGATCGTGCCGCGCGGGAACGCACACCCTTGGTCCTGCCGCCCGGCACTTATCGTTGTGGCGAATTGCGCCTGCCATCGAACGCCAAGCTGCACGGCACACGCGGCGCAACGCGCATCGAACTGACGCGCAATGCATCGCTGTTCACATCGAACCGCGCCGACAATATCGATCTGAACAGTCTCGTCCTGGACGGTGGCAAACGCCTTCCGCCGGAAGGACGCGCTCTCGTCCATCTCATCCGGGGTACCGGCATCCGCATCACCGATTGCGAAATCAACAATGCCGGCCGCAATGGCATTACGCTCGAAAGCATTGGCGGCAGCGTCAGCGGATGCACGATTCAGGAAGCCGGCGACGGCGCCTTGTTTGCGATCAATTCCCAGGGACTCATCATATCCGGCAATGTGGTGCGCCGCTCCGGGAATAACGGCATTCAGGTCTGGCGCTCGTCTCCGGGGGACGACGGCACGCAGGTGATCGACAATCGTATCGAGGATACGCGCGCCGATTCCGGTGGCGATGGCCCCTATGGCAATGCCATTTCGGTGTTCCGCGCCGGCAATGTGATGGTGCGCGGCAATCGCATCGACAAGGCAGCCTTTTCCGCGATCCGAGGCAATTCGGCGAGCAACATCCAGATCACCGGCAACACCTGCACGCGGCTTGGCGAAGTCGCGATCTATTCGGAGTTCTCGTTCGAAGGCGCGGTGATCGCCAACAACACCGTCGATGGTGCGGCGGCCGGCATTTCGGTCACCAATTTCGATGTCGGCGGACGCCTTGCGACCGTGACCGGCAATCTGCTGCGCAATCTTGTGCCTGACAAGCCAGGTGGCGGCCTCGGGATCGCTATTGCCGCTGACAGCGTCGTCTCCGGCAATGTGATCGAAAAGGCGCCGGAGATCGGCATCGCCATCGGTTACGGGCCTTATCTGCGCGATGTGATCGTCAGCAACAATGTCGTACGCGGCACAGGCATCGGCGTCGCCGTCAGTGTCGCGCAAGGCGCAGGCACCGCGATGATCATCGACAACCTGATTGCCGAAGCCAGCATCGGCGCCATTGTCGGCATGGAATGGGAGAAGCGCGTGACGGGTGACATGACCAAGGATGGCGTCGGCAAATACACGCAACTGACATTGAGCGGCAATCGCGTGCGGTGATCGATTGAATATCCGCTCGTCCCCCGCGAAAGCGGGGACCCAGAGTCACGCGCTGGATTCCCGCCGGAGTTTACACCCGGGCTGCGCTCCGATCTCGGGTTTACCCGAGATCGGCAAGTTCGTTGTCCAAGTCGGCTATAACCGACTTGGATGCGCAGACCCGGGTGCGGGAATGAGCGGAGAGACGTTGCCCAGCCACAACCAACATTAAATCCCGGAAAGCTTTCTCGCCGCGCCATTGTTCGGTCGCAAATCCCATACTAGCTTTTTGTCCCATGACGCAGCCGCCCGCCCCGCAACGCCGCTCCGGCCGCAAGATCTTGATTATTTCCTTCCTCGTCCTGTTCCTTCTCCCGGTCGCCGCCCGCGCCGCCTTGTTCGCTTTCGAGGACAGGCCGAACGGCTGGCGGAATGCCGACTGGTCGAGCATCGGCGCGCTGCCCGCTCCTTCCGCACATCCCGACGCACGCGTCCTGATCCTGTCCGGCCGCACCGGCGGGTGGAAAGGCGTGGTCGCGGTCCATAGCTGGGTGGTGTTCAAGCGCGAGGGTGCGACAAGCTGGACGCGCTATGATGTCGTCGGCTGGGGTAATCCAGTGCGCCTCAATGGCTGGGCGCCGGACGGCCGCTGGTATGGCACCGCGCCGACCGTCATCGCCGACATCAAAGGCGCGAAAGCACAAGCGATCATCCCGGCGATCGAAAAAGCCGTGAAAGATTACCGTTACTCCAACGCCGGTGATTATCGCCTCTGGCCCGGTCCCAACAGCAATTCCTTCGTCGCCGCGGTGCTGCGCGACATTCCGGACATTCAGGTGACGATGCCGCCGAATGCGATCGGCCGCGATTTCCGGCCTGGCCCCTATTTCGGCCGGACCGACAGTGGCACCGGCCTCGAAGCCAATCTCTATGGCTTGCTTGGTGTGAAGGCCGGGTGGGTCGAAGGACTCGAGGTCAATGTCCTCGGTCTTGTTGCCGGGCTCGATCTCCGCGATCCGGCGCTGAAACTGCCGGGCTTTGGCCGGATCGGCTTGCCGTCGTCGACGGCCAATGCCGCGCTTGCGCCACAGCGCTAAAGTTCATTGTATCGGCGTTGATTCTTTCGGCCGCACGCCGGGGAGCGACCAGACCGACGCATGCGCAAGACCAATTCGCTTCAGACCAATTCGCCAGTTCTCTCCATTATCGTGCCGGTGCTGAACGAGGCGCGCACGATCACGAATGCGCTGACGGCGCTGAAGCCGTTTCGTCAGCGCGGCGTGGAAGTGATCGTGGTCGATGGTGGCAGTGACGATGACACGGCACAGCTTGCACAGCCGCTGGCCGATCGCGTGATCCGGGGGCCGCGCGGACGCGCCGCGCAGATGAATGAGGGCGCCAAGGCCGCCAGCGGATTTATCTTCCTGTTCCTGCCAAGCGAGATCACCCTGCCCGCCGATGCCGACACGCAGGTGATGTATGGCCGTGCGCGCGACACGTCCGTGTGGGGACGTTTCGACATGCGTCTCACCGGGCAGCATGCACTTTTGCCAATTGCCGCTCGGATCCTGAACTGGCGTTCGCGCATGTCCGGCATCGCCTCGAGCGAACAAGCCATCTTCATACAGCGCGAGACGTTCTTCCGCCTCGGTGGATTTCCTGACATGCCGGTCATGGACGATGTCGAGATGTCGAAACGGCTGAAGGCAATCTCGCCGCCGATCTGCGTTGCCTCGCGCGTCACCGTGCCGGCGAGGCGCTTCGATCGCGAAGGCTTCTGGACCACATTGCGGATGATGTGGCTGATGCGCTTTCGCTATCGCATGGGCATGAAGCCGGCCGAGATCTTGAAGCGTTATGGGCCAGATCGGCCACGCAAGAAAAAGGCTAGCTCACGCGGATCAGCACCAGCCCGCAAACGATCATGAAAGCGGCCAAAATACGCGCTGGACGCAACGGCTCTTTCAGAAACACGATCGCGATGGCAGCCCCGAACAGCACACTGGTCTCGCGCAAGGCCGCGACCAGCGCGATCGGCGCCAGCGTCATCGCCCAGATGGCGATGCCGTAGGAGAGAAGCTGCAGGCTGCCGCCGAACAGACCGACCGGCCAGTTGCGCAACATCGGCACGATCGGCATCGTGCCGCGACGGATAAGGAAATAGACCGCCATCACCACGCCATTGCCGGCGAACCACGCCAATGTATACGGATGCGGGTCTATTGCCGTGCGACCACCGATGCCGTCGACGATGGAATAAAGGCAAATCGTCAGCGCCGTGAACAAGGCAAAGCCGACCGCGCGTCGATCGACGGTAAGTCCGCTTCCGCCGCGCAGCGACAGCAGCAGCACACCTAACGCAAGTGTTACAATGCCCAGCCAGCCAGCGGGTCCCAGATGCTCTCCGAGCAACAGCGTCGTTGCCGTTGCCGTCATCAGCGGCGCTGCACCGCGCGCCAGCGGATAGACCTGGCCGAGATCGCCGGTCTGATAGGCTTCGGCAAGTCCTGCGAAATAGAACAGATGAATGACGATTGATGCGGCTACCCAGGGCCAAGCGGCGGCTGGTGGCAGCCCCGCAAACGGCATCAGTGCAAAGGACACGATACCCGCACCGCTCGTGATCAATACGGTCGATGACAGCGGATCGAGACCGGTCTTGATCGCCGCGTTCCAGCCGGCGTGACAGACGGCGGCAAACAGGACAGCAAGGAAGACGGTGAGGTCCACGGGCGGGCTTCCGGCAGAACCTGCCCTTCATGACGGAAAGCCCCAAAGTTGTCTAGTACTATAGACAACTTAGGGGTCACCCAATCCCCACATTGCGGATGATGTGGCTGATGCGGTTTCGCTATCGCATGAGCATGAAGCCGGCCGAGATCCTGAAGTGTTATGGCCCGGACCGGCCGCGCAAAACACAGACTGGCTCACGCGGAGCGCTGTTGCGACGTGGGCTGGCATGCGGCCCGCATCTGTGAGCCGCAATCGCGATCAACCGTTGACAAATCGCAAAGCTGGATCTGCCACGACGCGCCAGAATTCTTCAGACGGCATCTGAAGGAGAGCGTCCGATGACAAATCGCTTTCGTATCTGTCTTGGAATCTTTGTTTCGACCGTACTTTTGAACTTGGCGCCCGTCGCTGCACAGCCGATGCGCGGCCCCGGTGGGCCCGGCGGTCAAGGTTTCGATGGCGGCTTTGGTCCCGGCATGATGATGGGACCAGGCATGATGCGCGGTCGCGGCATGCACGGTCGCATGTGTGGAGGTCCCGGTGGACTTGGCTTTTCGGCATGGCGGATCAAGGCCATCGAACAGGCGCTCAAGCCGGACGATACGCAGCGTACGAAATTGAGCGAACTCGAAGCCGCATCGGCAAAGGCGGCAGAGATGATCCGCGATGCCTGTCCAACGGAATTTCCGGCAACGCCGACGGCGCGATTGGAGATCATGGAAAAGCGGATGGAAGCGTCATTGCAGGCCGTGAAGCTGGTGCGGCCGGCATTCGATGCCTTCTACAATTCTCTCAACGATGAGCAGAAAGCGAAGCTGAATGCGAATGCGCCAGGAAGTCGCCACTTCTGGCGCTGGCGTGACAACTGGTAGCTGACTTTTGCAGAAATGATCGCAAGCGGATGTTGTTGTTACAATTGTAACGCCCTGCCCGCCCAGAGCTTGGGTCCAGCGCGCTGGTATTGCGGCGGGCGGGCGACCTCAGCGCCCAGCACATCGGCTGCAAGCCAGCCCCAATGCGGATTGTCGAGCATCGCCCGCGCCAATGCGACCATATCGGCCTTGCCTTGCGCGATGATTTCATTCGCCTGTTTTGGATCGACGATCAGGCCGACGACCCGCACCGGGATATCCGCTTCGGCACGAATGCGCGCGGCCAGATCGGCGTTGTAGCCGGGTGCATTCGGATTGCGCGCCTCCGCCGTCAGGCCGCCGGATGACACGCACAGATAATCGAGGCCGTCGGCCTTCAGCGCTTTGGCGAGAACAACGGCATCCTCGATCGTGACGCCACCATCGAGCCAGTCGCTGGCGGTGATGCGCGCGCCCAGCGCGATGTGGCCCGGCACGGCAGCGCGCACGGCCTGCGCCGTCTCGCGCAGAAAGCGCATGCGGTTCTCCAGCGAACCGCCATAGGCATCGTTGCGCTTGTTCGATACCGGCGAAAAGAATTCGTGCAGCAGATAACCGTGCGCGAAATGCATCTCGATCGCGTCAAAGCCGACCCGCACCGCGCGCTCCGCCGCACTGACGAATGAATCCCGCACACGTGCAATCTCATCGATCGCGATCTCGCGCGGCACATGCCAGTTCGGCCCGAATGGCAATGCCGATGGCGCAAGCGTCTGCCAGGGATCGTCCATTGCCGGCAGCGGTCCCCCACCCTGCCATGGCCGCAGCGCCGATCCTTTGCGGCCGGCATGGGCGATCTGGATGGCGAATTTCGCGGTACCGATGCGGCGGCCATGATCGATCACACGACTCATCGCCGCTTCGTTGTGATCGGAATAAAGCCCGGTGCAACCATGGGTGATGCGGCCATGGCGCTCGACACCGGTCGCCTCGACCACGACAAGACCGGCGCCGGAATTGGCCAGCATGCCGAGATGCGTCATATGCCAGTCGCTGGCGCAGCCATCGTCGGCGGAATACTGGCACATCGGCGAGACGACGATGCGGTTTGCCAGATCAA
Organism: Pseudorhodoplanes sinuspersici; assembly: GCF_002119765.1. Lineage (NCBI taxonomy): Bacteria > Pseudomonadati > Pseudomonadota > Alphaproteobacteria > Hyphomicrobiales > Pseudorhodoplanes > Pseudorhodoplanes sinuspersici. The sequence continues at coordinate 3,851,822 of NZ_CP021112.1, read as the reverse complement.
GGCCGGCAAGCCGGATCGGCTCGAATAACGCAGAGTTCACATACCCCTCGCCGCTAAAGTTTGATCCGCAGCAGAGCCGCGAGTTCGCCGACGAGGCCGCGCCGGAAGAGCAGCACGCAAGCGACAAAGATGATGCCCTGGATCACCGTCACCCACTGATCGAGCGCGCTGAAATAATTCTGCATGGCGATGATGACGAAGGCACCGGCGACCGGGCCGAAGATCGTACCGAGCCCACCGACCAGCGTCATCAGTATGACCTCGCCGGACATTGCCCAATGGACATCGGTCAGCGAGGCCAGCTGGAACACGATCGCCTTGGTCGATCCAGCGAGCCCGGCCAGCGCCGCCGACAGCACGAAGGCGACGAGCTTGTAGCGGTCGGTCTTGTAACCCAGCGAAATCGCGCGGGCCTCGTTCTCGCGGATCGCTTTCAGCACCTCACCGAATGGCGAATGGATGATGCGGTAGATCAGGAGAAATCCGAGGAGGAAGATACCGAGCACCGCGACATAGAGCACGCTCGGATTCGAGAGATCGAACACCCCGAACAGCCGGCCGCGCGGCACCGCCTGGATGCCGTCTTCGCCGTGGGTAAACGGCGCCTGCAGCGCGAAGAAATACATCATCTGCGCCAGCGCCAGCGTGATCATGGCGAAGTAGATGCCCTGCCGGCGGATGGCGAGCGAGCCGGCGATCAGCCCGAAGATCGCAGCGACCGCCGTGCCACCGAGGATCGCCAATTCAGGCGGCAACGGCGGCAGCGGAATCGTCAGCCATTGCCAGCTTCCCGCCCAATACGGCAGCGCGATCGTGCCGACCTTGGCGAGATGCGCGCAAACATAGCTGGCCCAACCGAAATACAACGCGTGGCCGAACGACAGAAGGCCGACATAGCCGATCAGCAGATTGAAGGCGCAGGCGAACAGCGCAAAGCACAAGGCCTGCATCACGATCAGCGGATAGGTGACGAACGGCGCAAGCAGCAGCAAGGCGAGCATGATCACGAAGGCGATCGGCACGGCATAACTGCGTGGCTGTTCGCCGACAGCGAGCTTGGGATCGACGCTGTCCATATTCACGCTCGTCATCTCACGCTCCCAATCTCATGCTGCCCTGCCAAACAGGCCCGCGGGCCGGATCAACAGAACAATCGCCATGATGACGAAGATCACCGTGTTGGACGCTTCGGGGAAGAACACCTTGGTCAATCCTTCGATGATGCCGAGACCGAACCCGGTAACGATCGCGCCCATGATCGAGCCCATGCCGCCGATCACAACGACGGCGAAGACCACGATGATCAGGTCCGCGCCCATCTGCGGCGACACGTTGTAGATCGGCGCCGCCATCACGCCCGCCAAGGCAGCGAGGCCGACGCCGAAACCATAGGTCAGCGTGATCATGCGCGGAACGTTGATGCCGAAAGAGCGAACCAGTGTCGGGTTTTCGGTTGCGGCGCGCAGATAGCCGCCAAGCCGCGTGCGTTCGATGATGAACCAGGTGGCCAGGCAGACCACGAGCGAAAAGCCGATCACCCAGGCGCGATAGATCGGCAGAAACATGAAACCGAGATTGATGCCGCCCTGCAACGATTCCGGCACGGCGTAAGGCAGGCCCGAAGCGCCGAAATAATTCCGGAACACGCCTTCGATGATCAGCGCCAGGCCAAAGGTGAGCAGCAGCCCGTAGAGATGATCGAGCTTGTAGAGCCATTGCAGAAAGGCGCGCTCGACCAGAATACCGGTAAAGCCAACTGCAATGGGCGCGAGGACCAGAGCGGCCCAGTAATTCAGTCCGGCATAGTGCAACAGGAAGAACGCGCAGAACGCACCCATCATGTATTGGGCGCCGTGCGAGAAATTGATGATGTTGAGCATGCCGAAGATGACGGCAAGGCCGAGACTGAGCACGGCATAGAACGAACCGTTGATCAGCCCGATCAGGAGCTGACCGAACAAGGCTTGCGATGGAATGCCGAAGATTTCGAACATGAAGTTTGCAATCCCGCGGTGGGTCCTAGCTCCCCCTGAAAGGGGGAGGTCGATTTGCAAGCGCCGCGAAGCAAATCGGGTGGGGGTCAGTTTTTCGGATGCCGTGATGACCCGCACCCGGCTCGCATTCGCTCGCCACCCTCCCCCTTTCAGGGAGAGGGATCGCCACCGCCACCCTCCCCCTTTCAGGGAGAGGGATAAGAAAGATCACCCACTCACCAGCGGGCAACTGCCATCCTTCAGCGGGCGGAAAGCTTCAGCCGCCGGAATGGTGGCGCGGGTCTTGTAGAAGTCGCCCGGATATTTCGATTCCTTCTCCGACTTCACCTCAAACAGATATGCGTCGTGGATCTTGCGGCCGTCGGCCCGCACGGTGCCCTTGCCGAACAGCGGATCGTCGGTCGGAATTTCCTTCATCTTCGCGACCACGGCCTTGCCATCGGCGGCGCTCTTCAACGCCGCGACCGCCTTCAGGTAATGCGTCACGCCGGCGTACACGCCAGCCTGCACCATGCTCGGGATTTTGCCGGCGGCGTTGCGTTCCTTCTGCCAGCGCTTGGTCCATTCGCGCGAACCATCGTTCAGGTCCCAATACCAGGTCTCGGTCAGAATCAGGCCCTGTGCGTTCTTCAGGCCAAGAGAGTTCACGTCGCTCGCAAACACCAAGAGGCCCGCAAGATTCTGACCACCCTTGGTAATGCCGAATTCGGCGGCCTGCTTGACCGAGTTGATGGTATCACCGCCGGCATTGGCAAGGCCGATCACCTTGGCCTTCGAGCTCTGCGCCTGCAGCAGGAATGACGAGAAGTCCTGCACATTCAGCGGGTGACGCACCTTGCCGACTACCTTGCCGCCATTCTTCTCCACTACTGCCGCCGTATCGCGCTCCAACGCATGACCGAACGCATAATCGGCCGTGAGGAAGAACCAGCTATCACCGCCAGTCTTGACGATCGCCTTGCCAGTGCCGTTCGCCAGCATCCAGGTATCGTAGGTCCAGTGCACGGTGTTCGGTGAGCATTTCGGTCCGGTGAGATCGGATGAGGCCGCGCCTGAATTGATGAACACCTTGTTCTTGTTGCGGGTAATCTCGTTCACCGCAAGCGCAACGCCGGAATTCGGTGTGTCGACAATCAGATCGACCTTTTCGACATCGTACCATTGGTTGGCGATGTTGGAGCCGATGTCCGGCTTGTTCTGATGATCGCCGCTGATGATCTCGACCTTGAAATCCTTGTTATTGGCCATGAACTCGTTGGCAGCCATGCGCGCCGCGGTGACCGAACCCGGCCCGGCCAGATCGGCATAAAGGCTCGACATGTCCGTCAGCACACCGATCTTCACGGTCGTCTGTGCGGCCGCTGTACCGGCGCTGACGACAAGCGCAAGCGCCGTAGTGATCATAAGGCGTTTCATTCCCATTCCTCCTTTGTCGAAGCCTTTGCGGCTCTTCGATTCCTCAAACACCAAGATAATCGTGCAGCTTCCCGAGATTCGCCTCGAGTTCCGAACTGTGCAGCCTCTCGACGACCCGCCCGTGTTCCATCACATAATAGCGGTCCGCCACGGTCGCCGCGAAACGGAAGTTCTGCTCCACCAGCAGGATGGTGAAGCCCTCCTGTTTCAAAGCGCGAATGGTGTTGCCGATCTGCTGAATGATGACAGGCGCAAGCCCTTCGGTCGGTTCATCGAGCAGAAGCAGCCGTGCACCGGTGCGTAAAATCCGGGCAATCGCCAGCATCTGCTGTTCGCCGCCGGACAATTTCGTGCCCTGGCTGGAGCCGAGCCGTTCCTTCAGGTTCGGAAACAGGGTGAAGATCCGATCGAGCGGCAATCCACCCGGCTTTATGACCGGCGGCAACATCAAGTTTTCCTCGACACTAAGGCTCGCGAAAATGCCGCGCTCTTCAGGGCACAACGCAATACCGGCCCGCGCGATCTGGTTCGAGGCAAGACTGATCAATTCCTGCCCTTCGAACCGCACGGATCCCGTGCGCTTGCCGACAATGCCCATGATCGATTTCAGCGTCGTCGTCTTGCCGGCGCCATTGCGCCCGAGCAGCGTCACCACCTCGCCCGGATAGACTTCAAAATTCACGCCATGGAGAATGTGCGATTCACCATACCAGGCCTGAAGATCTTCGACGGCCAGCAAGGCCTTGCGCAGATCAAGCATGGCCGGTCCCCATATAGGCTTCGCGCACCTGCGGATTATTCGACACCGTCTCGTAATCGCCCTCGGCCAGCACGCGGCCGCGCGTCAGCACCGTGATCTTGTGTGACAGGTTCGAGACCACCGACAGATTATGCTCGACCATCAGGACGGTGCGGTCGGCGGAAACGGTCTTGATCAACTCCGCGATGCGGTCGATGTCCTCATGGCCCATGCCGGCGGTCGGCTCATCGAGCAGCAGCATGTCCGGGTCGAGTGCGAGCGTGGTCGCGATTTCCAAAGCGCGCTTGCGGCCATACGGCAATTCCACCGCCGGTATATTGGCGAAGCCGGTCAGACCGACATCCTCGATCAGCGACATTGCGCGGGCATTGAACTGATCGAGCACCGCGCGCGAGCGCCAGAAATCGAACGAGCCGCCGCGTTTGCGTTGCAGGCCGACGCGCACATTTTCCAGAACCGTAAGGTGCGGAAACACCGCCGATATCTGGAACGAACGCACGACACCCAGCCGCGCCACATCGGCCGGCTGCATCGCTGTAATATCCTGTCCCTTGTAGAAGATTTTCCCCCGCGTCGGGTTCAGGAACTTGGTGAGGAGATTGAAACAGGTGGTCTTGCCAGCCCCGTTCGGACCGATCAGTGCGTGAATGGTTCCACGTTCAACCTGCAGGTTAACGCCATTGACCGCAACAAAGCCGGCAAATTCCTTTGTGAGATCCCGCGTTTCGAGAATGATCTCGGCACCCATCAACCGGCACGCCCTCCCAAGCGTATCAATGACCGGATCACGCGTTCACGCACGTCCGTTCTTTAATCTTTCGGCAAAGTCTGCACGCACCGCCGGAAATAATAAAGCCCGCCCACGCAAAAACGTGGGCGAGCTTAGATGAGTCTTTAGGCAGGGGGGCGACGATCGGCCCGCCTTATTTGACCTCGACCTTGATCGCGGCACGGGCCACGTCACGCTTGTCGGCCGGAACCGCCTTGGCGTTCTGTGGTGTGGTCGGGGCGCCGGCAGCCTTGGTGCCCTCGACAGCGATCGCCCGTGTGCCCTTTTTCTTCGCATCAGCCTGAACCGCACCGGCAACAGTCCGGGTAAAGTTCGGCACGGTGGTCAGGGCATTCTTGGCGAAGTTGTTCTTGATGCCGTCGACTTCGGCGCTTTCGCTGCAGGTGGCGATCACCTGCTCGAAGCCCTTGTCCTGCATCCGGAACTGGAACGGAGCCTTCTGTCCGGGGAACTGGATTTCCTGGCCCGCCTTCACCCGGTTGTCCTGCTGGAATTTGTTCGGCAGGAGCACGGTCGCCGTGCCCTTGTCGTCCAGATTCACCAGGGTCAGGAAGCACGACTTCTTCGCCAGTACCGTGAACACCGGCGTATCGCCAACCTTATAGGCATTCTTGTCCGAGGTCAGCGACAACGCCTCGTTGCTCACCGGCGTTGCGACAGCAACCGCTCCCGGGGCACCACCTGGAGCGCTGCCGCCGGTTCCCGGTACAGCTTCCTGATCGGTGATGGCGATTGCCAGTTCGCGGTAGTTGTTCTCGAACTGGTCGCGCGGGATCGAGCCTTGCTGCAGGCGGCGGATCAGCGGCCGGAATTTGCGGTCGGCATCGTCGGCCGCATCCTCAAACTCCTTCTTGCTGAACCCGAACTCGGCTGCCGCAAGCGTCAGATCGAGATCGTCCTCATAGCGCTTGGCCAGAGCATTGATCATCTCCACGCCATTGAGCTTGAGGCTCGGCTCGAGGCCCGCACGGTACATCGCATCCTGGAATTTCTTGGTATCGCTTTCCAGGATCGCATCCATCTTCTCGGTCGGAATATAGAGCGCCTCGACCGCTTCGCGGGTCTGCTTGTTGAAGGACCTGCCCGACAGCACAACCTGCCGCACTTCGTCCTTGGCCTTGCGGATACCCTGATCGTGACAGCCCATGCAGGAGATGCCGTTGGTCACCGTCAGGTCCTTGCGCGACAGGTCGCGCACGATCTGGGTCGGGCCCTTGTCGAGCCGCTTGCCGTCGGCCGTGTTCAGGTAATAGGCCTGGAAGCCGTTCGGCAGCGACCAGATGGTCTCACCACCGTCATGCTCGAAGCCATTCTCGCCCTTCGGACCCAGCGGATGCTCGAAGAAGCTCTGCTTGCCGCGATTGCCGGCGAAATCATACGAGGTCCAGAAATAACCGGCGCGCGAGGGGTGACGTTCGATCATGCGGTTGTTCTGGCTGACGCCCGAGCGCTGGAAGCCGGAACGCTGCGCGATGAACCGCTTGATGTTGCCCTCGACATCGACGCCTTCCTGTTTGGCAACTTCCTGGAAGGTGTTCGGCAGCTTCAGCAGCTTGTCATAGAGCGGCGGCTGCGAGGCGGTGAAGGCGAACCAGTCGGCGCGCACATACGGCAATTGCGTGCCGGATGCGTTGGTCAGCACCGCCTTGAGATCGCTCTCGGGCTGCAGGTTATACGGATAGACAGCGAGAACCTCGTCCCAATCCTTCGCCTCCCAGCCGATATCGTCGAGGTTGATGCGGATGATCGATTCATCCGGATCGATGGTCTCGAGACGCACGACATCCGACGAACGGCTGAGGCTGTTGATCAGCTTCACGGCACCCTGACGGAACACCTTCATGGCCTGTTCATCCAGGCAGGCATTCTTCAAGTGTGTCAGCGTCAGATAGCGCGTCCCCTTCTTGCGCGCGTTCGGCAGCTTGGAGAGATCGCCGACGACGAGGTTCAGCATGTCTTCGTTGCTGACGAATTTGCGCGCGTCGCAGGCGGCGGCCGTTTGGGTGCCGAGCTGGGCGATCCAGGTCTCCAGCGCCTTGAGTTCGTCCGGCGTCACGCTCGGATATTTGGTCTCGCCTTCATACTCGACGTCGTAAGGCATCTCCTTGTCGACGATCTGCTTGAACACTTTCGAGCCGAACGGATTGCCCGGCAGGACGTAATGCGGGTTGGCCGCGATCTCATCCAGCTTCAGCACGTTGCCGAAATTTTTCGCCGGCCGTTCGCGCGCGGAAAGCGCGCCTTCCTGATGGCAGCGCGCGCAATGTTTTTCCAGAACTTCGAAAGCTGCTTTTGCCACCGGGTCGCTCGGCACGTCCACAGCACCGGCCGGAGCTTTGACGGGCAATGCCGGAGGCGGTGCAATGGGCGGTGGCGGATCGAGGGGGGCAGCCGCTGCGGGCGGCTCGTCGGCAGGCGCCGGCTCGTTCGATTGCGCGAAGGCGGAGCCTGCCAAAGTCAGCGCGAGGCCGAAAACGGCCGCCACCGCCAAACCCTGAACCGGGCTATTCACTCGTTGACGACCGTTCATTGTGGTCTCCCATGACAAGTCGTTGCGACGCGCGGCGTCATTGCGCCGTGTCGTTTGTTGGTGTGCGCGCCGGCGGGTCGCGTTCAATCGTCGCAATGCAAATTCCAAGGTCAGGCCCAAGGTAAAATCCAAGGTGAAACCCATTGTCTGGCCGTTGTCCGGTCAGCATCCCCTCTCGTCTCAGCATACCGTACGTCCGCTATCCCCTCGAATGCGAAAACCAGGCAAGCCCGTCCGACCGGTATCCTGCCGGCGATGAAAGGTCGATGAAATTGCGCGTTACCGGCAACGGCGTTTTCGAGCGAAATGGGTACCGGCTAAAGCCGTGCTCCCGCCCAAGAAAAGACCCGCCCGGCGGGGACATGCCGGACGGGCCAAGTGAGACCGGCGCTGGGTGGAAGGGGCGCGACGCCGATCACACGCGGGGCGGCAGGCCTTTGTGAAGGCTTGGCCATTGCGAATGGCCTGGCCGTTGCGAAGGCCTGGCCGTTGCGAAGGCCTGGCCGTTGCGAAATGGCGCACCGCAAGTCTGTCTGCAGGAATTGGTCGCGGGATAGCGGCTGCGGGTTCAAGCCCGCGTGGCGCTTTTCGGCATCATGCACTTGGCCGGCATGTTCTTGGCCATCATGCTCTCGCCAACATGTTCTTGGCCAACGTGCTCTCGGCCGTCATCGTGATCCTGAAGTGGTTCACCGGCCGAAGATCGAAGGAAACCATTCCGCCAGGGTCTTGCGAATCTCGGCGATCTTTCGATCGAGCCAGGCGCGCGGGGTGATCACCGATCGTTCTGGCTCATCACTTCGCGGATTGCCGCGCCGCCACTCGCGCGGCGTCTCGAATGTCCCGGCCCATATTCCGCGCTTGGCGTCGCGGGCCTGCCTCTGTGCGTCTTCATAAGGACTGGGAGCGCCGTGACGCCCTGACGCAATGGCATAACCGGCACGCACCATCTCTTCGGCGATATCCCGGCTGCCCGCAAGGCACGTTGCGACGATCCGGCCAAAGCGATCGGTTGTAACGGAACGGCATTCGAGCGGATCGGTGGCGATGATGCGCCGCAGTTCGGTGCGGGCCCGTGTGCCGCAGGGCCATACTCGCCCGTCAATGTCCTTGCATTCCTGATGCAGCTCCGGCGCGTCGATGCCGTGAAGCCGATAGCGATACTCACCGATCCGGAACGAATCGCCATCGGCGAGAGAGACGCCGCTGGCGTGGACCTGAACCGGAAACAAGAGACCGCCAACGATTGAAAGCGAAATCAGCCAACGCATCGTCGCGCGCGCTTCCCGTTATTGCCGGTTGGAGCTGGCCGACAATCCATCGGCCGGCTTGCCGCCGAGCGATGTTACGGCCTCGAAAGCATCGGCAAGACCCGCGCCGAAATCCTTGTCGCGGCCCTTTGGTCCGAGATCGCGTGCGGTCCGAAGCAGAACGCCGCGCACAGCGTCCGGCGACAATCCCGGTTCACGTTCAAGCAGCAGCGCGGCAATACCGCTGATATAAGCCGACGCGAAGGACGTACCGGTCGCCATCTGATAGCTGCCGCCGGACGTCGGCAGCAGCACATCGACGCCTGGCGCCGCAATAGCAACATGATTGCCGCGGTTCGACATCGGGAAAAGATGATCCTGCGTATCCGTCGCTGTGACGGCGATGACGTTAAGGTCGGCCGCAGGATAAAGCGGCGGCGATTTCGGACCTGAATTTCCCGCTGCCGCGATCAGCACGATGCCCTTCTTGTTGGCGGCGGCGAGCGCGCGGCCGATCACCGGATCGCGCGGACCGGCAAAGCTCATATTGATGACGCGGGCGCCTCTCTTCGTGGCCCATTCGAGCCCCTTCAGAATGTTGAAGGTCGTGCCTTCCGCGCTCGCCCCGTTGGGATCGAAGGCGCGGACCGCCAGGATGCGCGCGCGCGGCGCAACGCCGGTCAGGCGCGCATGCGCGACGATCGCTCCGGCAATGCCGGTGCCGTGTGAATGCGCATCGCCGCTGCCGCCGGCAGGGTCGAAACTGTCGGCGACGGTGCCGACGATCTCGGGATGCTTCGCATCGATGCCGGAATCGATCACCGCGACCAGAACACGCTCGCCTTGCGCCAGTTCATGCGCACGCGGCAGCCGCAATTTCTCGACCGCATATTGAATGCCATCGCCGGTTTTTGATTGCTGCAGCGTATAGCGATAGTTCGGCTGCACAGAAAGAATGCTGGAATCGGTCTCCAGGCGGCGGATCACGGTATTGACGTTGCGGCCGTCCGGGATGGTCCAGCGGAACATCGTGGTACCGCTCAGATCGAAACTCTGTGACTCTTCGCGATTGAGACCATGGCGGCGCGCCAGCGCATCGACCTGCTGCGGCGTCGGTGTACCGGCGACTTCGATTACGACTTCATTGTCGGTGAAGCGGCGTTCGCCGGCCGGCGCCTCGCCGCTTTCACGCCGCGCCGCCCGCGGCGCATCGGACTTCGTGGATTTGGAAAGGCTGCGTGTTGCGGGCCCGGGCCTTGCCGGTTGCGCACGCGTATCCTCGATCGGCTTCACCGTGCGAACAGGTTTGCGCACCGGTGCCGGATTGCTCGGTGCGCTTTGCGTCCGGTAACCGCCGCCGCGGTAATCTCCACCGCCATAGCCGCCACCATATCCGTAACCTTGGGCGAAAGCCGATGGCGCAACAGAGGCGATCAAGCCGGCGGCGGCAAGAACCGAGATTGCAAGGCCGATCGGATGTCCGGAACGATAACGCATGATGGTGTGCCTTAAAGGGAAATCGTGGTCCCGCCTTGGAGCGCACCCAATCAGGCGCGCTCGGCTTGCGCTGGTTCGCCCATTAATTGGCAGGCGCGGCGAAGCTTATCACCTTGCTGCCCTGCAGCTTTTTCACGATTTCGGCAGTCTGCTCCTTGGTCGCAGACGCAACCCGGATGCGGAAATTGCCAGCCGCCGGGCCGCCGACGATGGTCGCCTTGTTGGCCTCCAGGAAGGCTGCGATATCCGCGGCGCTCGCCTGCGGTGCAAACTGTACCAGGGCTTCGACGCCTCCGCTGAGCGGCGCCACCTTCTCGGTCGAGGCCAGCTGCGGCGAAGTTCCGGTCCGCTCCCCGATCAGGCTGCCGATGACGCCGGCCTGCAGCACGATCGCCAGCGCCGCGATGCCGCCGGCATAAGCGAGGGTCCGGGGCGAGAAGCTCGCCATGAATTCCGAAACCCGGGTCATGAAGCTCACGGACGGCGCCACGCGCCGGGCCGGTTCGGCATCGATCTTTTCAAACAGATTCTTCATCGCCCGCGCCGACGGCGCACCCAGCGATTCATTGCCGCGAATGGTTTCGCCGAGTTCCTCGCGCACCATCTCGAAACGGCGGGCAAGCTCCGCATCCTTGGCCAGCGCGCTTTCCACCCGCGCAGCATCGCGACGGCTCAGCGTGCCGGCAGCATACCACGGCAGCAGCAACTCGATCTCTTCGCTATTCTCTGGCGCTTTGTTCACTGTTGCGTTCATGGCCAACCTCTCTCGATTCCCGCCGCCTTCAAGGATTCCGCCAATTTTTTCCGCGCATAAAACATGCGCGTTTTGACGGTATTCTCCGGGATACCGACGATCTCGGCGACTTCTTCCACGGACTTCTCGTGGTAGTAGACGAGATCGATAATCTCCCGATGATCCGGCGTCAGTGTTTCAATGCACTTGCGCAGGATCTCGCTCGTATCCTTCTTTTGCATCGACGCTTCGGGGGTGTCGGAAATATCCTCGATCGCCTCTGCAAAGTCATCGTCCAGTTCAGCCTCCTTGCGTCCCCGAAGGGCCGAAAGAGCCTTGAACCTCGCGATCGCGAGCAGCCAGGTCGAGACGGCACTCCGTCCCTCGAAGCGCCCGGCTTGACGCCAGACATCGAGGAAGACCTCGCTGATCAAATCCTCCGCAGTGGCTTCATTACGCACCATGCGAAGGATGAACCGGTAGACCCGTACATGGTGCCGCGCGAACAGCACCTGCATGGCGAGCCTGTCACCACCTGCGATCCGCTGGATCAGGACTTCGTCTGATGTCTGCTGCATCGTGACGGCCGGCTCATGGTTTGGTCGCGGTTAACGCGGGTCCGGTTCAAATGGATGTGAGCGAAAGTTCGGCGGGGCGTCAGGAAGAGAAAATTCGCCCCAGCCCTTCCTAATGCAACGGGCGAATATTCCCAAGCGGGCAATTTCGCGATTGTTATCAATGGTTTTTCAGGGCTTATCAGGTATCGTCGTGATTCATGGCCGCCACGTTCACTTTAGATTCGCTGAACTCCCTTTCCGAGACCGCCTTTGTCGGCGCTGTCGGAGACATTTTCGAGCATGCCCCCTGGGTCGCCGAAGGCGCGGCCGGGCGGCGTCCCTTCCCGACCGTCACCGCCCTGCATGACGCCATGGTCGCGGTGGTGCGGGAGAGCCCGGCTGAGCGCCAGCTCGCTTTCATCCGGGCGCATCCGGAGCTCGGCTCCAAGGTGAAGCGGCTCGATTGGACCACTGAATCGCAGTCCGAACAGGGCAGCCTCGGGCTCGACCGCCTGAGCGACGCCGAATTCACGAAATTCTCAGACTTGAACAAGGCCTATCGCGAGAAGTTCGGCTTCCCCTTCATCATCTGCGTGCGGCGGCACACGCGCGATTCGATCCTGCGGCAATTCGAGCGGCGGCTCGCGAACGATGCCGATGCAGAACGCAAAGCCGCGCTCGACGAAATCGCGCTGATCACGCGGCTGCGGCTTGTCGACAAGGTCGATGGCCCCGGCAAGCCGAAAACGACTGGTCGCATCTCGACCCATGTGCTCGATAATGTCAGCGGCCAGCCAGCACAGGGCGTGACGATCTCGCTTTATGAAGTGGGCGCGAGCGCCCGCAGCTTGTTAGCGAAGGCCGTCACCAATTCCGACGGCCGCACCGATCAGCCCTTCGTTGCCGGTGAGCCGTTGCGGATCGGCACCTACGAATTGCAGTTCGAGGTCGCGGCTTATTTCGCGGCGAACAAGACGGTGCAGGCCGACCCGGCCTTTCTTGGGATCGTGCCGATCCGTTTCTCCGTCGCCGAGGCGGAAGGGCATTATCACGTGCCGCTGCTGGTCACGCCCTGGAGCTATTCAACCTATCGCGGGAGCTGATCGTGATCGCAAAAAGCCCCGCCGGAGCGTTGAGCCGGGCGAGGCTTCTTGCACCTCGAACTAGCCTCCGGCGGTCAAACGAGGCGGCGTGCGATGCAGCATCCAAACCTCGATGGCTGCAATCACCGCGACCAACAGGCCGATCACGACATGAACGCCCATGGCCCATGTGTTCGACCCGGTAAAGCCGAGAGCCCAAGGGGCTACGAACACCCAAACACCGACAATGAGATTGAGCCATTCCTCCCACTCGGCGAACGCGGCAAGCGCCGCCAGTGAAAGCGCGACGATGATGATCCCGCAAATGACGGCGTTCTGGGTTTCCGCCCCGGCCGCAAACCCGAGCAGCCACGGCGAAATCAGCAGAAACGCCCCCAGCAGGAGATTCAAAACGTCGCAAATCCGTTCATTCTTCCATTCCATTGCGACCTCCATCATCGACCGATGGCCGTCGCGAAGGCCCTGGAGGCCATCGGCACACTCAATTTAGATAAACAGCAGCCGAACCGATTTCCAATCATGCCCTGTGTCATTCCGACGCAATCGAGCCTGCCCCTCAATCCCGCTCTGCCCCTCACAACGTGGATGAGTAGTACAACCATGACGACCAGCGCCCAGCTCTTGTCTTTTCTTCTACGACGCGTCACCGCAGTGACTGCGGTGGCCGCCGCCATTGTGCTTGCCTCACTGGGTCCTGTCTTTGCGCAGCATCTGAATGCGCCCGCCGATCCCGCCTGGTCGGTGCCGGAAATCGGCGCCCTGCCCGATACCCCGCAGAACCGCCTGATCCGCCACGGCCGCGATCTCATTACCGCGACTTATGCCCATATCGGCCCCGATGTCGCGGATGAGGCCAAGCGCTATGCCGGCAACAATCTCGCCTGCACCAATTGCCATCTGAATGCCGGGACGAAGAAATTCGGTATTCCGCTCTGGGGATTGTGGGATGAGTTTCCGCAATATTCCAAACGTTCTGGCACCGATATTTCGATCGAGGATCGCATCAATTCCTGCATGTCTAGGAGCATGAACGGCAAGCCGTTGCCGGTCGATTCACCGGAAATGCAGGCCTTTGCCGCCTACATCAAATTCCTCTCCACGGACGTCCAACCCGGCGAAAAGCTATCCGGCCTCGGCGCCGGAAAGATGCCCGAACTGAAACGCGCGGCCGATCCGGTGCGTGGACGCGCGATCTATGCCCGTGCCTGTGCCAAGTGCCACATGCCGGATGGACAAGGACTGCTGCGCAATCGCCGGGTGCCCTCCATGGGTTACCTCGCGCCGCCGCTTTGGGGCCCGGACAGTTTCAACGATGGCGCGGGCATGGGGCGGCTCACCAATGCGGCGAACTTCATTCATTTCAACATGCCGAACGGCACGAGTTATGACGAGCCGCGCCTATCGCAACGAGACGCATGGGATGTCGCCGCCTATGTGATTTCGCGGCCGCGCCCCAAAATGGCGGATCTGAACAAGGACTTTCCCGATCTCTTGCTAAAACCAATCGATACGCCGTATGGCCCTTATGCCGACGGCTTCAGCCAGAGGCAGCATCAATTCGGACCGTTCGGTCCGATCAAGGCGGCGATTGCTCGCCTGAAAGCCAAAAAGCTCGAGTCCGAAAAGAAGAACTGAGGAAATGCATGATCGATCTGTACACCTGGACCACGCCAAATGGCCGCAAGGCCTCCATTGCGCTTGAAGAACTGGGTCTTCCTTACAGGGCGCACCCCATCGATATTTCAAAGGATGAACAATTCGCGCCCGCCTTTTTGAAAATCTCCCCGAACAATCGCATCCCCGCGATCATCGACAACGACACCGGCCTGTCGCTGTTCGAATCCGGCGCGATTCTGATCTATCTCGCTGACAAGACCGGCAAGTTGATGCCGAGGGATGGCGAGAAGCGCTATCGCGTCATGGAATGGCTGATGTGGCAGATGGGCGGTGTCGGCCCGATGCTCGGTCAGGTGCACCACTTCGTGAAATACAACAAGGGCAAAGCACCCTACGCCGAGGAGCGCTACTCGAAAGAGGCGCAACGGCTTTACGGCGTGCTCGACCGCCGTCTCGAAGGCCGGGAGTTTTTGGCCGACGAATACTCAATCGCCGACATCGCGACCTGGCCCTGGATCTCGCGCTTTGAATGGCAGGAAATCGATCTGTCCAAATTTCCGAACGTGAAGCGCTGGTATACGACGATCGCCAGTCGTCCGGCGGTTCAGCGCGGCTACAAGCAACCCAAGGACGTCGGCGACATTCCAATGCCGTGAGATCAAGAGCGGCTGGCTGAAAAGAAGGCCTGCACCATCGCCGATCTGTCATGCGCCGCGGTCATCCTTAAGGAACCGCGGCGCGAATGATTCAAATGCTGGTCATTTGGAACCAGGCAGGGTCGAATGCCTCCCGCCGTGGTTAACCAAAAGCTGCGCAACACTGCAGGATACGGAACAAACAAAAAGCAATTGTTCATTCAGAACATCGAAACCACAGCGCTTTTATCGTTTCCCACATCCCGATCCATTATCGAGAAGCCAAGAAAACATCGAGAAGCCAAGAAAAATAGCGGGAGCAGGCACGCCTTGCTGTCCTTCCTCCATCGAATCTCATTTCGCGGACTGATCGGCATCACCTTGGGGCTGATCGGCCTCGCCGTACTTGCGGTCGGCGCAACCATAATGGCGTTGCGTGAGGATGCATTACGGGACGCCACGAACGATACAGCCAACATCGCGACGGTCCTCGCCGAACAGACCGAGCGTTCCGTCCAGGCGATCGATATCATTACATCCGATATCGTCGACCGCTTCGGCAATCTCGGCGGCGGCATGGCACCAGATTCCTTTCTGGCCTTGTTGCGCAGCCGCATTACTCATGACCAGTTGGTCGAGCGCCTCGGCCATCTTCCTCAGACGGACTTCGTCGCCCTGATCGACCGGGACGGGCATATCGCCAATTCATCGCGAACATGGCCGATGCCTTACAACGATGTGTCGCGGCGCGATTATTACATTCACGCGAGGGACAACACGGGCCGACAGCTCTTCATCAGCGATCTGGTGCGCAACCGGATTACCAACGAACGCAACATCTTTTTCTCCAAGCGGATCAGCGGCCCGAACGGAGAATTTTTGGGCCTCGTTCTGACCGGCATCAAGCTTTCCTATTTCCAGCACGTCTACAATTCCATTACATCGCTCCGCAATCAGTCCTTCGTATTCTCGCGCACGGACGGCACCGTTCTAGTCCGCCATCCAGACGACGAGGAATTTGCCCGACAGAAGATTCCGGAAGAATCCGAATGGTATGCGCTTGTGGCGCAGGGCGGCGGCAGCTTCCGCTCTCCCGGTCTTTTTAGCGACGAACCTCTTCTCGTCGCGGTGCGCCCACTGCAAGGCTATCACCTGGTGGTGAATGTCAGCGTTTCCGAACGGGCAATCCTGGCGAGCTGGCGGCATCGCGCCATTTTGATCGCAATCGGCACCGGTCTCGCGCTGTTGTGCTCACTATTGCTGCTCTACGCACTCAACCACCAATTCGCGCAACTGGCAGCGTCTCGGTCGTCCTTGCTGGAACGCGAAGCGCGTCTTGCCGAAAAGTCGCATGAGCTGGAACAGGCCAATACGCGTATCGACACCGCGATCGATAACATGCTTCAGGGCTTGGTCATGTTCGATGCAGATGGCAAGCTCGTCGTTTGCAACAAGCGCTTTATCGAACTCTATAACCTTCCCGCGGGCGCCATGAGGCCTGGCTTGACGCTGCGGCAGGTCATGGAGTTGCGAAAGAAAACGGGATCGATGCCGGCCGACATCGATACCCATGTCGCTCTGGTGCGAAAAAGCATGGAGGCGGGCCAGACGCGCACGCAGATCGTTGATTTTCCCGACGGCCGAACATTCTGCATCACCAACAGGCCGAGCGGCGATGGCGGCTGGGTGGCGACCCACGAGGATATCACCGAGCGGCGAACAGCCGAGAGGGAATTGGTCCGCGCCCGCAACATGCTGGGCGCTGTCGTCGAAAACATCCCGGAGATGCTGATCGTCAAGGACGCGAAGAGCGGCCGCTACATCTTCCTCAATCGCGCCGGCGAGTCGTTTCTTGGCGCCCCCAAGGATGAAGTCATCGGCAAAACAACAGCAGAGCTTCATCCGCCTGAGCGCGCCAACATCATCATTGCCCGTGATCGTGCGGCCCTGCAATCAGGTCATCTCACTGTCGACACCCTGTCATTCCAGACGGCAACCGACCAGTTTCGCGAGGTCATATCAAAACGAGTGGCGATCCGAGGTCGCGACGGCGAACCGGAATATCTGTTGAACGTCGTCGAAGACGTCACGGAGCGGCGGCGCAATGAATCGCGGATTGAGCATCTCGCTCATCACGATTCCCTCACCGACTTGCCGAACCGCGCGGCACTGAAGTTGCATCTGACCAAGACGCTCGAAGGCGCTTTGGAAACAGGCGACAAGTTTGCGGTGCTCTGTGTCGATCTCGACCGGTTCAAGGAGGTCAACGATCTCTACGGTCATGCCGCCGGCGACAGCGTATTGCTTGAAATCACGCGGTTGATGAAGAAAGCCTGTGGCGGCGCGTTCCTCGCCCGTCTTGGCGGTGACGAGTTCATGGCGATCTGTGTCGATGGCGTCATGCCGGCCGCGGCGACGGCGCTCGCGCAATCTCTCATTGCCGCCGTGTCCGGCGATATCGACTGCGAAGGACGCAAGGTCAATATCGGCATGAGCGTTGGCATCGCCATGTTTCCGTCAGACGGAACCGACAGCGTGACGCTCATTCGCAACGCCGATGCCGCGCTTTACCGCGCCAAAGCGGAAGGCCGCGGCGAGATCCGCTTCTTCGAAGCCGAGATGGACCGTATGCTGCATGATCGCCGCGCATTGCAGGCCGATCTTGCTCTCTCGGTATCGCGCAACGAATTGCAGCTCTTCTATCAGCCGCAATCGCGGATCTCCGGCGAGATTATCGGCTTCGAAGCGCTGCTGCGGTGGGACCATCTGCGCCGTGGTTTCGTGCCACCGAATACGTTCATTCCGCTGGCGGAAGAAACCGGCCTTATCAACGAGATCGGCGAATGGGTGTTGCGAGAGGCCTGCCGCGAGGCTGCATCCTGGCGCAAGCCGTTACAGATCGCGATCAATCTTTCGCCGCTCCAGTTGCGGCAAGGCGATTTCGTGTCGCTCGTGCACTCGGTGCTGCTTGAAAACAACTTGGCACCGGACCGGTTGGTGCTCGAGATCACCGAAGGCGCCTTGATGGATGATTACTCTCGCGCCGTTTCCATTCTGCGCCGGGTCAAGGCGCTCGGCGTCCGCATTGCCATGGATGATTTCGGCACCGGTTACTCGTCGCTGTCCTATCTGCAATCGTTCCCGTTCGACAAAATCAAAATCGACCAGACCTTCATCTCCAACCTCGACCGTAACGCCCAAAGCGCCGCGATCGTCCGCGCGGTTCTCGCGTTGGGACACAATCTCGACCTGATCACCGTCGCAGAGGGGGTCGAAACCCCTGAGCAGTTAACCATATTGCGAAATGACGGGTGCAACGAGATCCAAGGCTATCTGATCGGACGCCCGCAGCCGATCGAGGAATATGCTGCAATTGTGGGCCGTTCTACTGGGAAAAACGCCCGTATCGTCGTCGCCGGATGAAATGCGGCCAAACCGGAACTTGGGATTGGTTCCACCCTCCCCGATAATACCTTCCGGCGGTCCCATGTTTTTCATAAAGTTGTCCGGTTTCGCCAGCATCAGCCCAAACATCGCCGAGGGGGAGATCCTCGCAAAATCACTCTGACAACCGCCGGCTGGCCCCCGCCCGCCTGCGCGGTGGGAGATGTTGTCGGCATGAGACTGGCAGTTTCAACAATTGGTGTTTTGCTTATTGCCTCGTCCACGCAATTCGGTTCCGAGGCTGTCAAAGTAGAACGTCGGGATTCCAACCCGTCCAAGATTCACTTCACGAGTCTCGCGGAAGATCGGGCTGCAAAGACCTTAGGCATCAAACTCGACCCTGTCCCTGAGGCCGAGATCGAGAAACAACTCGCAGATCTGCGCGAGCCCGAGGGTCCGCCACCTCCGCCTGGAGACGTTCCGATTGAAGCCGTGTGCGACACACTCGCCGCGGCAGCGCAAGCCAACGGTTTGCCGACCGGCTTCTTTGCGCGCCTGATCTGGCAGGAAAGCAAGTTCAAGCAGCGTGTGGTGAGCCCCGCAGGCGCACAAGGTGTTGCCCAGTTCATGCCCGCCGTTGCTGCGGAGCGTGGTCTGAACAATCCGTTCGATCCGCTTGCGGCGCTGCCGGAATCAGCGGCGTTTCTCAAGGAGCATGTTGAGTATTTCGGAAACCTCGGTCTTGCCGCCGCCGCCTATAATGGCGGGGCGCGCCGCGTCACCGAATGGCTTGCCCGTCGCGGCAGACTGCCGGATGAAACACGCAATTACGTGAAGAGCATCACCGGCCACGATCCGGAAAAGTGGGTCGACAACAAGGAAGTAGCGCTCGCCGTCAATCTGCCGCGCAACGCCCCTTGCGATGGTGTTGCCGATCTCTCGCGCGAGGCAAGTGTCACGACAGTTGCAGCGCAACTCGAGCCACCGGTTGCAAAACTGGTCGAGAACGCACGCATTGCTGCCGCCAAGGCTGCGGAGGAAGCGAAACAACGGCTCGCTGCGGCCCTAGCCGCCAAAAGGTCGAAGCGCGGGAAATTGCTGGCCAAGGGCAAGGGCGGCAAAACGAAAGTTGTCGTCGTCCGTGACAAGTCCGGCAAGACGGCAAAACTCTCCAAGATCACCGACCGCGTCACTGGCAAGTCCGGCAAGCGCGGCTACAGGCTTGCGGAAACCAGCGCCAGAAAACGCTGATCCCGCAAGACCAGTTTTAAGGCAAGCGCTCCCCAAAGAAACGTATCGATGGGGAGCGCTTTGCCGTTTCTGGCGGTTGCATAATCCTGTCCGGCCCGTAGAAACAGGGCAACAGGATTATGCCATGACCTTCGACACCATCATCCGCGGCGGCACCATTGCGACGGCCTCCGATACATTTGCCTGCGATATCGGAATCAGGAACGGCCGCATCGCCGCTTTGGGCGACAATCTCGGCACGGCCGGCGAGATCGTCGATGCATCCGGCAAGCTAGTCCTGCCGGGCGGCATCGACAGCCACGTGCATATTTCGCAGCCTTCCGGCCCCGACATCGTCATGGCCGACGATTTCGCCTCGGCGACACGCTCCGCGGCCTTCGGCGGCAACACGATGGTGCTGCCCTTTGCCATGCAGCAGAAGGGACAGTCGCTGCGTGAGGTTGTCGCCGACTATCACAGGAAGGCCGATGGCCAGTGCTATATCGACGTCTCGTTCCATCTGATCATCGCCGATGCGACCGACGCCGTGCTCGGCCAAGAGTTGCCGGCGCTCGTGCACGATGGCTACACCTCGTTCAAGGTGTTCATGACCTATGAGGGCCTCGCCCTCTCCGACATCGAGATGCTGAATGTCATGTCGGTCGCGCGCGAAACCGGCGCGCTGGTCATGATCCATGCCGAGAATTACGACGCGATCCGCTTCCTGACCGACCGGCTGGAGCGCGCCGGCAAGACCGAGCCGCATCATCACGCGACGTCGCGGCCGATCCCGGTCGAGCGCGAAGCCACGCATCGCGCCATCTCGCTCGCCGAACTCGTCGATGTGCCGATCATGATCGTGCATGTCTCAAATGGCGAAGCGATGGAGGAAATTCGCAGAGCACAACAGCGCGGCCTGAAAGTCTATGGCGAGACCTGCCCGCAATATCTGGTGCTGACCGAGAAGGACCTCGAAGGCCTCAATATGGAAGGCACGAAATACGTCTGCTCGCCGCCGCCACGCGACAAGGCGAGCCAGCAGGCCTGCTGGCAAGGCATGCAGCAAGGCGTCTTCTCGCTGTTCTCGTCGGACCATTGCCCGTTCCGCTACGACGATCCGAAAGGCAAGCTCACGCCAAAGGGACGCACGTCATTCCGCTGGGTGCCGAACGGCATTCCCGGTGTGGAAACGCGGCTGCCGATCTTGTTCTCGGAGGGCGTCGGCAAGGGCCGCATTTCGCTGAACGAATTTGTGGCGCTCACCTCCACCAACCATGCGAAGACCTACGGCCTTTATCCGAAGAAGGGCACCATTGCCGTCGGTGCCGATGCCGATCTCGCGATCTGGGATCCCAACCGCGAAGTCACCATCTCGCAGTCGCGGATGCATGGCGGTTCGGATTACACGCCCTATGAAGGCATCGCGGTGCAAGGCTGGCCGGTCTCGACCATGGTGCGCGGTAAGTTCGTGGTGCGCGACGGTGAGCTGGCTGGCACGCTGGGTGCAGGGGAATATGTGCCGCGGGCGAAGTCGGACTATGCCAAGCCCGGCGGGGCATAATCTTTGATACGAGCCACGTCTTTATTCGACCTCATCCTTCGAGACGCCCGCTTCGCGGGCTCGTCAGGATGAGGGCGGAACTAGATCAGGAAGTTAAATGACCACCCTCTTCGCCGACCTCAATCCGCCGCCGCGCATTCTCATGGGCCCCGGCCCGGTCGGCGTCGATCCGCGCGTCTTGCGGGCGATGGCAATGCCGATGCTCGGACAATTCGATCCGGCCTTCACCGCCTATATGAACGAGACGATGGAGCTGTTGCGGCAGCTTTATCGGACGAAAAACAAATGGTCGTTCCTGGTCGACGGCACCGCGCGCGCGGGCGTGGAAGCGATCCTTGTTTCGATCGTATCCCCCGGCGACAAGGTTCTGGTGCCGGTGTTCGGCCGCTTCGGCCATCTGCTGGCGGAAATCTGCAGGCGCTGCGGTGGCGATGTCGTCACCATCGATCGCGAATGGGGCACGGTGTTCACGCCGGAAGAGATCGAAGCCGCGATCAAACAGCACCACCCGCGTATCCTTGCGGTCGTGCATGGCGACACGTCGACCACGCAGGCACAGCCGCTGGACGAAATCGGCGCGCTCTGCCGCAAGCATGATGTCCTGCTTTATACCGATGCCACAGCGTCTCTCGGCGGCATGAATGTCGCTATCGATGACTGGAAGGTGGACGCGGCATCGTCCGGCTTGCAGAAATGTTTGTCCGGTCCGCCCGGCTCATCGCCGATCACCATCAACGATCGCATCGTCGAGGTGGTGAAGCGCCGCCGCCATGTCGAGGAAGGCATCAGGCCGCCGGACTTTATCGAAGGCGATGGCCCAATCATCTCGTCGAACTATTTCGATCTCGGCATGCTGATGGATTACTGGGGCGAAAGCCGCCTCAACCATCACACGGAAGCGACGTCAATGCTGTATGCGGCCCGCGAAGCGGTGCGCATTGTCCTGGCTGAAGGGCTTGATGCGTGTTTCGCGCGGCATCGTCTCGCCAGCGATGCGCTCACCACCGGCCTCACCGAAATGGGGTTGATGCTGTTCGGCGACCAGCGCCACAAAATGCCGAATGTGACCGGCGTCTATATCCCCGACGGCGTCAATGGCGATGCCGTGCGCGGCATGATGCTGAACGATTTCGGCATCGAGATCGGCACGTCCTTTGGGCCGCTGCATGGTAAAATATGGCGCATTGGCACCATGGGTTACGTGTGCCGGAAGGAAAATGTGCTGATCGGCCTTGCCGCACTCGAAACCTGCCTGCGTCAAGCCGGATTCCGCGCAAAACCCGGCGTCGATGCCGCATTGTCGGTCTATCGCGGCGCCGGACAATAATCCTTTAGACGCCACCATAAAAAACGGTCCTGCCGCGATGCGAACAGGACCGTGAAGGGAACTTGACGAACGGGGCCGATCCAAGATTCCGGTTCGGCGCGCGGTCTGTTTAGAGCGGCGACGTAACAGCAGCATGACGTTACCGGCCCTGTGGATAACTTGCCCGCCTCCAGCCGCTTTTGAACCGAAAATTCCTTGAAACCGCCCCTCTCCGGTCACCTCCCGGAGTGTCAATTCCCGTCGGCCAACAACCGGGAGGGACGCGGGATGGTTTGGCTCAACAGGATATTTGGGGACACTTCGCCGTTGTTCATTGCATCATTCTTCCGCAGGAATATCGCCCGCATCGTTGCCGTCTTCGCCGTCCTCTTTGCCGCCTTGCCCGGGACGCCTGGAAGCAACGCTCCGACGCAGCCCAGTCCGGACAATCTCATTGTGAATGCGCCGAGCGCCGCCGAAACTTTCGCGCGCTGGCTGCAGCCGAGCGCCGCCGCTGCGGCAACACGGAAACGCCAACGGACGAAAAGCACACGGGTGCAAGAAACGAAGACAGAGGACGCAAGCGAAACATCGCCTGAACAATCGTCACAGGTGCTGGCGCCGCTCACGCCCTTCATCCAGATCTGGCCCCAGGCCCATACGGCCAGGAGCGAAGTCCCCGAAGCGATGACGCAATTGCCATCGCATGATTTCATGCGCGTCGCCGGGAAAGCCGATCGTCTGCTCCCGACTTCAGGTCGTGAAGAAGAGATCGTTGAGGCCGACGAGCTGAGTGAGCTCGATCGCGCTGCCGCACCGCTGCAGCCGGCCGAAGGACAAGCGCGCGCGCAAGCGGTCGCCTTCGCAGGCACGGATGGGCGTGCCACGCGGCGAGACAACGGCGACAGCACCACGCCAGCCAACCGCTTTGCCGCTTTTGCGGACAGCGTCAAAGCACTCCCGCAGGCGCCATGGTTCGATTCGATCCTGTTCGTCATCGGCGGTGCGGTCGCCGCCTTTGCCGCCGCACGGGTCTTCATGCGGGCGTGATAAGTTTGTCTCCGTTCGTTCCCGCGAAAGCGGGGACCCAGTCTTTTCTGGATTCCCGCTTGCGCGGGAATGAACGGAGAGTGGTTTACCGCTGCAGCTTCTCAAGCTCCGGGAATGGCTGCCAGTTGGCATCCTTGCATTGCTCACCACGCGCCAACGCGAGCGTGTCGAACCGGCCGGACAGAAACGCCACCACCCTGGTCTTGCTGCCTTCATACTTGCCGATCGAATTCTTGGCATTGAAGCGCAGACACGACACATAGCGCTGCGTACCGCCGACCGTGATCAATGACGGTTCGGTGATGAAAGCCTCGCGCACGCCAGTCGGGTTGTTCAGATAGGTCCGCAGATAAGCGAGAATCTCGGTCTTGTAATTGACCGGCGCGACATTCGGCTCACCGCTCATTACCGACGGCGGCGCCGATGCGCAGGCGCTCACCATCGCTGCAAGTATTGCGATGACATGCGCGTAACATCGCCCGATCATGGCCGCGCGGCCTCCGCCTCCCGGATCGTGCGCCATATCCGCTCCGGCGTCGCCGGCATCTCGATATGCTCGACACCATACGGCGACAGCGCATCAACGATGGCATTGATGACCGCCGCCAGCGCGCCGACTGTTCCCGCCTCGCCCGCGCCCTTCACGCCGAGCGGGTTGTTCGGCGTCAGCACTTCGTTCGCCTTGCAGATGAATTCGGGAAAATGCGCCGCGCGCGGCATCGCGTAATCCATGAACGATCCGGACAGAAGCTGGCCGTCCTCGTCATAGGCGATGTTCTCGAACAGGATCTGGCCGACGCCCTGCGCCACGCCGCCATGCACCTGGCCCTTGACCAGCATCGGATTCACCACGCGGCCGACATCGTCGACCACCACGTAATTGACGATCCTGCAAACGCCGGTATCGGGATCGATTTCCACTTCGCAGACGTGACAGCCATTGGGAAAGGTTGCTGCCTTCGGCGCCGAGATCACTTTTTCCGAAAAACCGAATTCGCGGTTTAGGCTGGGATCGCGCAAGGTATAGGACATTTTGGCAACGTCCTTGATGCTGACCCGGCGATCGGTGCCCGCAATCGCGAATTGGCCAGCCTCAAAGACGATATCGCCGGCATCGGCCTCGAAATGTGCAGCCGCTATCTTCTTGCCGCGCTCGATCAGGCGGTCGGCGGAAATGCGCAGCGAATTCGAGCCGGTAATCATCGAGCGGCTGCCGAAAGTACCGACGCCGAATTCGATCATGTCGGTGTCGCCATAGCGCACGCTGACATCGGAGGTTTCGAGACCGAGAAAGTCCGCGACGATCTGCGCGAAGCTGATCTCGTGCCCCTGCCCGTGCGAATGCGTGCCCATCGACACGACCACGCCGCCGGTGGAGTCGAACTTGATTTCCGCGGCTTCGGGGTTCGGCGCTGCTGCCGGACCGCCGGAAATCTCGATCGCATTGGCGATGCCGATGCCGCGCAACAGCCCGCGCTTCTTGGCGTCCTTCTTGCGTTTGTCGGCGCCGGCCCAATCGGCGAGGTCCAGCGCATCGTCCATGTTGCGTTCGAATTCGCCGGAATCGTAGGTGAACACGAATTTCGTATCGAACGGCATCTGCTCGGGCGCGATCAGATTCTTGCGCCGCAATTCCAGATGATCCATGCCGAGGCGCTTCGCGGCCAGATCGATCACACGCTCGATCGCGTAGATCGCTTCGGGACGGCCGGCCCCGCGATAGGGCGCGGTCGGCGGCGTGTTGGAGAAAACGCCAGTGACACGCGAATGGATGTGCGGGGTACGATAGACGCCGGCGAGCCCGCCGAGATTGTTGGTCGAAACATGCAGGCCCATCGGCGAAATGTAAGCGCCGATATTGGCCGTGGTATCGACTTTCAACGCCAGGAAATTCCCCCCGTCATCGAGGCCGAGCGTTGTGGTCGAATAATTGTCGCGCGCATGGAAGTCCGACAGGAAGCTTTCGCCGCGCTCGCCCATCCACAGCACGGGCCGGCCGGTAACGCGGGCGCCGACCATGGCCGTCACATATTCGGGGAATGGCGCTTCCTTGAGGCCAAAGCCACCGCCGACATCGGGCGCAACCACGCGCACGCGATTGCCGGAAATGTCGAAGATATCGGCCGCAAGCTGTTCGCGCACGCCGTGCGGGTTCTGCAGGCCGCAATAGAGCGTATAGGTCTCGGCCGCCGGATCGTAGGTTGCAAGCGCCGCGCGCGATTCCATCGTCACCGCGGTGATGCGGTTGATGACATAGGTGAAACTGACCTTGTGCCTGGCCTTTGCCAGCGCCTCGTCCACCGCCTTGCGATTCCCGGCGTCAAACAGGAAACAGGTGTTGTTCGGCGCCTGCGGCCAAAGCTGCGGCGCATCGGGATCGGCCGCGGTCCGCGTCTCGGTGATCGCCGGCAGCGGCTCCCATTCGATGGCGATCTGCTCGGCGGCGTCCTTGGCCTGATCCAGCGTCTCGGCAAACACCGCGGCGACCGCATCGCCGACGAACAGGGCCCGGTCCCGCGCCAGCGGCAGATACGGCGGTTCGAAATTCGGCGATCCATCCGGTGCCTTGCGCTTGACCTTGGACTGGATGCTGCCGAGCCCCGCCACCTCCGGATCCTCGCCGGTCAGCACCAGATGCACACCGGGCATCGCCTCGGCGGCCGACGTGTCGATGCTGACGATACGGGCCGCAGCATGGGGCGATCGCACCATGAACAGACGCAGGGAATTTGCGGGAGCGAGATCAGCAGTGTAGCGGCCAAGGCCGCGGACAAGGCGAAGGTCTTCGGTACGCGGAAGCGATTTGCCAATGAAGCGGTATGTCATGCCGGAACTTGAGAAGGGATCGAAAGAGGAACCCTGTCTTACCCGCTTCGGGCCGCCTCGTCATGTGGGCAGGCGCATCAGGGCGGGAATGCCGCCATGATGCACAAGCAGCCTCACGCCTTCCCGTCGATCATCCCCTGCAGCACATCCCGAAGTTCTTCCGGCACGGTGATATGAGGATTATGGCTGGCGTCCATCTCCACATATCCCCAGCTTTCGGACTTGGCCCGCGCGGCGAATTGTCCGAAAAAATCCTGCGGTGCGATGCGCGTGCAATAGATGTAACTGCGCGGCGGCATCGACCGGGACGACAGCCGGATCTTGGTCTCGAAGGTCTTGACCGGCTGCGGCCGCCGCTTCGGCGTCGCCCAGGCCACATCCTCCGGTGCGGTGTCCGGCGGCATGGGATTGGCCGGCACCTTCCAGCCCTCGCCGGTCTCCTCGGCGCCCTTGCGCATCCTCGCCTCGGTTTCCGGTCCCACCAGATCGAACAGGCTCTGCCCATCGCGCGGGGCGAAGGCATCAAGATAGATCAGTTGCGCGACACGGCCCTGGGCGCGATCGGCGACCCCAGTTGCGACCATGCCGCCATAGCTGTGGCCGATCAGCACGACATCGCGCAGGTCCTCGTAATCGAACACCGCGAGAATATCGGCGATATGGTTGTCGAGCCCGATATCCGGCGACGACAGATGCGCGCGTTCGCCAAGGCCCGTGTAGCTCGGCGTAAAGACATCGTGTCCCGCCGCCCGAAGCAGCGGACGCATCTTTTTCCATGCCCACGCCGATGACCACGCACCGTGCGCGACGACAATCGTTGCCACTCTCTCTTCTCCGTGTTTGCCCATCAAACCTTTGCAAGGATTCCGGTCCCGCCGCAAGCGCGTGAACCCCATTCCAATTGGCACCCTCGCATCGCTGCGCTATGAAAACACAAAAAATCCGAGGAACGCTGACAAGGAAATACCGGAATGCCTCCACGCACGACGCCGCCTTTTCGTGCCGATCATGTCGGCAGCCTTTTACGGCCCGCATCGTTACTGCAAGCGCGTGACGATCACGCGAACGGAAAGATCACTGTCGAACAACTGCGTGACATCGAGAACGACGCGATTCGCGAGGTGGTGCGGCGCCAGGAAGATGTCGGCTTGCAATCGGTGACCGATGGCGAGTTCCGCCGCATCGACTGGTTCATGGATTTCAAATATTCTATTGGCGGCGTCGAGCAGCTCAAGGAAAAGGTCAAGGTCCCGTTCCGCTCCGACAAGGGCGGCATCGATTTCGAATTCGTCGCCTACCGCATCGGCGAGCGCATGCGTCTCGATCACACCATCTTTGCCGACGATTTCAAGTTCCTGAAGTCGGTAGCCAAGGCAACGCCGAAGCTCACCATCCCCTCGCCCAGCATGATGCATTATCCGGCCGGTCGCGGCGTCGACCGCGATGTCTATCCGGACTGGGATGTCTTCTTCGACGATCTGGCGACAATCTATCGCAAGCAGATTGCCGGTCTCGCCGCGCTCGGATGCACCTATCTGCAACTCGATGATACAAGCCTCGCCTTCCTCAACGATCCGGCCCGCCGCGCCATGCTGGGTGAAGGCGCGGAAAGCCAGCATCTGCGCTACATCAAGCTGTTCAACGACTCGATCGCTGAAAAACCTGCCGGCATGGCAATCTGCACGCATCTGTGCCGCGGCAATTACAAGTCCGCCTGGATGGCGGAAGGCAGCTATGAACACGTCGCCGACGCGCTGTTCAACCAGCTCAATGTCGACGGCTTCTTCCTCGAATATGATGATGAGCGCTCGGGCGGTTTCGAGCCGCTGCGGTTCCTGCCGAAAGGCAAGATGGTGGTGCTCGGTCTCGTCACCACCAAGTCGGGCGTGATCGAGGGCAAGGACGATCTCAAGCGCCGCATCGACAGAGCGGCGAAATTCGCGCCGCTCGAACAGCTTTGCCTGTCGCCGCAATGCGGCTTTGCTTCGACATCGGAAGGTAACCTTCTCTCAATCGACGAACAATTCGCCAAGCTCAAACTGATCGTCGAGACCGCACGCGAGGTCTGGGGCGACGCATGAGTGAGACTTTCAGAGGCGTTGTCGTCGCCGGTGCCGGGCCCGTCGGCCTTGTCACAGCTCTAAAGATCGCCCAGGCCGGTATTCCGGTTCTGGTGCTGGACAGCGAACCGGACATCATCCGCTGGCCGCGCGCGGTGGTGTATCATGCGCCGACCGTGGAGATGCTCGACCGGCTTGGATTGCTGGATGAGCTGAAGGTCGCCGGCATCCTCAAGCAGGATTATCAGTTCCGCACCATTGACGGAAAAATCCTAGCCGCACCCAGCATGTCGGTGCTGACGTCCGAGGACACGGCCTATCCATACAATCTGCACATGCCGC
Source organism: Pseudorhodoplanes sinuspersici (assembly GCF_002119765.1). NCBI lineage: Bacteria > Pseudomonadati > Pseudomonadota > Alphaproteobacteria > Hyphomicrobiales > Pseudorhodoplanes > Pseudorhodoplanes sinuspersici. Next base: position 3,823,181 of record NZ_CP021112.1, on the reverse strand, counting down.
AGCATGAATTGGCGCGCGTCATCCTGAAGAATCTGCTGGCGATCCCTGGCGCGCATGTGCGCTGGAACACACGCGTCACCGGCCTGACGCAGGATGCCGATGGCGTGACCCTCACCATTGAATCGAACGGCGGGAGCGATGAGCTTCGCTGCGACTGGCTGGTCGGCGCCGATGGCGGCAGCAGCACCGTGCGCCGCGCGCTCGGCTTATCGTTCGATGGCTATACCCATCCCGAGCGGCTGGTCTCGACCAATCTTGTCTACGATTTCGAGGCGCGCGGCTATGCCCGCGCCAATTTCATCATCGACCCGGTGCATTGGGCGGTGATCGTGAAGGTCGATCGCCATGGCCTGTGGCGCGTCACCTATGGCGAGGATGCCGGACTGCCGGAGGACAGCATCGCGGCACGCATCGCCGAACATTACAAACACCTGTTGCCGGATGATGGCCATTACGAGCTGGAAGCGTTCTCGCCCTTCCGCGTGCACGAGCGTTGTGCGGAGAGCTTTCGCGTCGGCCGTGTGCTGCTGGCAGGCGACGCCGCCCATGTCTGCAATCCGTTCGGCGGGCTTGGGCTGACATCCGGCCTGCTGGATGGCGGCCTGTTGGGCGATGCCCTGCCCGCGGTCATTAAGGAAACGGCAGATGACAACCTGCTCGACCGCTATTCGAACGAGCGGCGCCGTGTGTTCCTCGAGGTCACCGGCCCAACCGCCAGGGAAAACAAGCGCCGGATGACCGAAGCTGATCCCGGCAGGAAAAAGGCCGATTTCGAGCGGCTGCAGCAATTGCACAATGATACGCAGTTCCAGCGCACCGCCCTCACCATGACCTACAAGCTGGTGGGCAACCCGATTGGGATTCCAAATCAGTAATCCCACCGCCGTCTTGCCCGGCCTTATGCCGGGCATCCAAGTCTTTCTTCCCAAAAGCCAAGTCGTGGATGGCCGGGACAAGCCCGGCCATGACGAGCGAAACCGGGCCATGACGGGTGAGATTTGCCACCACTTTATGCGCGAAGGCCGATTGAATTGTTGGATATCCAACGATAGCCTTGTCCCCAAGACACCAAAAGACCGAACCGAAAAGTCGGCACACACAGGGAGGAGAAAAACGATGATCGCACATCGTTCGATATCGTTCAGCGGCATGGCTCTGGCTGCCAGCCTTCTGGCAGCGCAGCATGCCAACGCACAAGAACTCATCTTCGGAAGCTGGACACCGGCGCGCGAATACCAGAACGCGCAAGTGATGCCGGACCTGTTCAAGACGATCGAGAAGGAAACCAACGGACAGATCAAGTGGAAGCTGGTGCCCGGCGGTCAGTTGGCCGATGGCAAGACCACCTTCACCGCCGTGAAGGATGGGCTGATCCAGGGCGGTCTTGCGGTACCGACCTATGTGCCAAATACGGTGCCGGCCTTGTTCATAATCTACTCGACCGTGATCGTCGGCCATAACGACGTGATCGCGACCTCCGCCGCCGCGATGGAGACGGTCTATTTCAATTGTCCGGATTGCCTTGACGAGGTGAGAAAGCTGAACGCCGTGCCGCTCGGCGGCTGGACCACACCCGCCTATGTGCTCGCCTGCCGCGAGCCGGTGAAGTCACTCGCCGATCTCAAGGGCAAGCGGGTGCGCGCAACCGGCGGCAATGCCGAAATGTTCAAGCTCGCAGGCGCGGTGCCGGTCGGCGCAACGCTGGTTGAAGCGGTCAGCCTGTTGCAGCGCGGCGGTCTCGATTGCCAGCATGGCATCGCGGATTGGCTGCGCACCTTCGGTTATGCCGATTTCGCCAAATATGTCACCGATGCGCCGCTAGGCATCACCGGCCCCGCTATCGGCATGTTCCTGAACCGCGACACCTGGAACAAGTTCACGCCCGAGCAGAAGCGCCTGCATATGAAACAGGCCGCCTGGATGAGCGCCAAGATGATGATTGGCAATTTCATCATCTCCGAGGAACAGGGCCTGCAGACCGTCATCAAGGATAAGGGCGTGCAGATGATCAAGCCCGACGCCGATTTCGAAAAGGTGACATCCGAATACAAGAAGGGCGAACGGGCCCGCAATATCGAGGTCGGCAAGAATTTCGGGCTGAAAGACCCCGGCGCGATCATCGACGCCTATGAGAAGAACGTCGAGAAATGGCGCAAGCTTTCCGGAACCGTTGGCCGCGACATCGACAAGCTGGCCGATCTGCTCGACAAGGAAATTTATTCCAAGGTCGATCTGAGCAAGTTGTAAGCCCAAATCGTGGTGGAGCGGGCCGCCAGATCTAACTCTGTCATCCTGAGGCGCGAACGCGCAAAGCGCGTGACCCTCGAAGGATGCACGGCCACCAATTGGGCCGTCGCCCTTCGAGACGCCGTGCTGCCGCACGGCTCCTCAGGGTGACCGTTCACTTGAATGCAAGGCCGATACCGTGATGGACCGCCTGCTCAAATGGCTTGAATGGCCGATCCAGATCTTCCTCTGGATCGCACTGATCGCCGGTTTCCTGATGATGCTGCAGGTCAGCGCGGATGTGACTGGCCGCACCTTTTTCGGTCGTCCCATCGAAGGGACCACCGAAATCGTGTCGGCCTATTACATGGTGATCGTGACTTACCTTCCCTGGGCTTATCTCGCCAGGAACGACAGTCACATCTCGGTCGATATCTTTACCCGGCTGATGCCGAAACCGGTCGCGCACTGGCTCGATGTCGTCGTGAAGATCCTCGTCGTCGCCTATCTCGCTCTGTTCGTCTACCAGACCGGCTCGCAGGCGATCGGACAAACCCGCATCCATGAAGTCTGGCAGGCTGGCACCACGTTTCTGCCGGTGTGGCCGAGCCGCTGGGTTCCGCCGGTCGCCAGCGGCTTGATGCTGCTCTATCTGGTCCTCAAGATCATCGACGACATCATCAAGGGCCCACAGACGCCCCCCGCGCACGAGATCCAGAACGCGGGAGAGATCGCGTGACAACACTGCAGGTCGCCGGCTCCAGCATCGTCATGATGCTGATCCTGATCGGATTGCGTGTGCCGATCGGCGTTGCGATGGGCGGTGTCGCGTTTCTCGGTCTGTGGTACTTGCGCAATTTCAACGTCGCGCTCAGCGTGCTGCGCGACACGCCGTTCGTGTTCGCGGCCAATTGGGATCTGTCCGCAATTCCGATGTTCCTTCTGATGGGCGCGGTCGCGTCCAATTCCGGCATCGGCGCAGGGCTGTTCCGCGCGGCCTATGCGTGGTTTGGAGGCCTGCCCGGCGGACTTGCGGTCGCGACCAACTGGGCCTGCGCGGGCTTTGGCGCCGCGTCCGGCTCGAGCATTGCCGCCGCCGCCGTCATGGCGCGGCTGTCCGTGCCGGAAATGCTGAAGAACAAATACGACAAGGCGCTGGCCACCGGCGTCTGCGCATCGGGCGGCACGCTCGACGCGCTGATCCCGCCGAGCATCTTGTTCGTGATCTACGGCGTGTTCGCGGAAGTCTCGATTTCGAAATTGCTGCTGGCCGGCATCATTCCCGGCTTGCTCACCGCCGGCGTCTACATGATCATGATCGTCGTGCGCTGCTGGCTCAATCCGAAGCTTGGGCCGCCAGTGGAATTCCCAAACCGCAATGACATGTGGCGCGAGCGCTGGGCGTCGTTGCGCGACATTTGGCCGATACTCGTTCTCATCGTTGCGGTGATGGGCGGCCTCTATTGGGGTGTCGTCTCGCCGACCGAGTCCGGCGCCGCCGGTGCCTTGATCGCGATTCTCATCGGTTTCGCGCAACGCAAGCTGTCGCTGCGCGGCCTCATCGAGAGCTTCAAGGACGCGATCGGCACCACTGCGCAATTGTTATTCGTCGGCATCGGCGCTGTGATCTACACCAAGTTCCTCGCTCTCTCCGGCAGCGCGACGCTGTTTACCGAACTGGTTGGCACATGGGCGCTCGATCCGTTGCTGCTCGTCGTCGCCATATCGGTCATCTACCTGATCCTCGGGATGTTCCTCGATCCATTGGGCATGATCCTTCTCACCATCCCGGTCTTCGTACCGATGTTTGCGGCTCTCGATCTCGATCTCGTCTGGCTAGGCGTGCTGGTGGTGAAATATATCGGCATCGGACTTTTGACGCCGCCGGTCGGCTTCAACATCTATGTGGTGTCCGGCGCGCTCAACAATCAGATCCCGCTGACCACCATCTTCCGCGGCTGCTACTGGTTCCTGGCCTGTGAAGTGGTGATCATGACCTTACTGATCGCCTTCCCGCAGATCTCGCTCTGGCTACCGAGCACGATGAATTAGTTCATTCGTCATTCCGGGGCGCGACAGCGCTAGCAAGTTTACGCAGCCAGCGTTATCTTGCCTGCGTGTCGCGAGCCTGGAATCCATACGCCGCAGCTGTGATTATGGATTCCGGGCTCGCATGCTTTGCATGCGCCCCGGAATGACGGCATTGATGGAACTTCGTCTGGCCGCCAGCGTTACCTTGCGCATTGCCGCGCGGACCGCTTCATGACGACACCGCAAATCTTCGCCTTCGCGATCCTGGCCGCGATGATGGGGTTGTTCGTCTGGGGGCGGCTTCGTTACGACATAGTCGCAGTGCTGGCGCTGCTGGCCTGCCTGTTCACCGGCATCGTTCCCTATGACAAGGCCTTCTCCGGCTTTTCCGACGACATCGTCATCATCGTCGCCAGCGCGCTGATCGTCAGCGCCGCCGTCGCGCGTTCAGGCATGATCGAAGCGGCCGTGCGGCCGATCGCGCCATGGCTGACGACACCGACCATCCAGATCTTCGTGCTGACGGCCGTCGTTGCCGCCTTGTCGGGCTTTGTGAAGAATATCGGCGCATTGGCGATGATGATGCCGGTGGCCTTCCAGCTCGCGCGGCGGACCGGCACCCCGGCCTCCGCCATGCTGATGCCGATGGCGTTTGGCTCGCTGCTCGGCGGCATTGTCACGCTGGTCGGCACCTCACCGAACATCATCGTCTCACGTGTGCGCCAGGAAATTCTCGGCGAACCGTTCCAGATGTTCGACTTCGCGCCGGTCGGCGTGCTGCTCGCGATCGGCGGCGTCGCGTTCCTGGCATTCGGCTGGCGTTTGTTGCCTGAACGCAAGGGCGCCGCCTCACTGGACGCTGCCTTCAACCTTGAAGGCTACACCACGGAAGTCAGCGTGCCGGAAAATTCCGAGTTCGTCGGCAAGACCGTGAGGGAGCTTGAGACGCTGAGCGAGAACGAGGTCGAGGTCCTTGCGATCCTGCGGCGGCGGCAACGCAACTCCTCGCCGACCGGCGGTGTGCAATTGCGTGCCGGCGATATCATCATCCTGCAGGGTGACCCGGACGCGCTCGAACGCATCGTCGGCGCTGCAAAGCTGAAGCTTGTACGCAACGAGGTGACGAAGGACAAGGATACGCCATCCGACGATATCGGCGTAATCGAAGGCATCGTCACGCCGGAATCCTCGCTGGTCGGCAACACGCCGGTGACGGTGCGGCTCTACGATCATTTTCAGATCAATCTCCTCGCCGTCAGCCGTGCCGGCCGGCGCATCGCCCATCGTCTGCGCGCCGTTCGCTTCCAGCCGGGCGACGTCATCATGCTGCAGGGGAATATCAAAACCATGCCGGAAACGCTTGGCGACTTGCGCGTGCTGCCGCTGGCCGAACGCAGATTGTCGCTCGGACGCGGACGACGCGGTCTCATCCCAGTGCTGGTGCTGGCGGTCGCGATGCTGCTGGTCGCTGTGAGCGTGCTGCCGATCGCGGTAGCTTTCTTTACTGCGGCCGCCGTCATCATCCTGTTGAAATCGTTGTCGTTGCGCGAAGCCTATGACGCGGTGGAATGGCCGATCCTGATCATGCTCGGCACGCTGATCCCCGTTTCGGATGCATTGCGCACCACCGGAGGCACAGATGTCATCGCCGGATGGCTCAGTGCCGTCGCAACGCAATTGCCGCCGATCGGCACCCTTACCCTCATCATGGTGGCAGCGCTGGCAGTGACGCCGTTCCTCAATAACGCCGCAACGGTTCTCGTGATGGGCCCGATCGCGGCAACCTTTGCCAAGACCCTCGGATTGTCGCCCGATCCGTTTCTGATGGCGGTGGCCATCGGCGCGGCCTGCGATTTCCTGACTCCCATCGGCCATCAATCGAATACGCTCGTCATGGGCGCGGGCGGCTATCAGTTCACAGATTACTGGAAACTGGGTTTGCCGCTCTCGATCTATGTCGTGGTTGCGGGCGTGCCGCTGATTGCATTGTTCTGGCCGCTCGTACCGCACTGACGCTGCGGCAAACGCCGCCACTTTACCGGTGCGCTGCCGGGCAGGATTTTGCGCGGGATGTATCAGGCGCGATCGCTTGACGACCGCCCCTTTTCTTCCGCTGCCGCCAACCGCCGCTTATAGCCCTCGTCGGTTTCGCGGCCCAGATAGGTCGCATCGATATCCTTGACCGCCTGCTCGCCACCGGCCTTGTCGACCGCGATCAGGATGGCATCGAGCTTTGCTTCCATTCGGAGCGCCAGTTGCTCGTCCACATAGGCGAACTAGCCAAACACCCAGTGCCCCAGTAGCGAGATGACGAAAAAGCCACCAGTCACCCAGAGAAACCCGAAGCGCCGTAAACCGTTCATTTGCATGGTGGGACTCCATCGGCATCGCCGATGCAATAACGATTGGCCACGGGCCTGGTTCGATACCGCGCAATTCTCTCGGCGCAGTGGAGTGGCAGATGACTTTTGTCGCCTCGCTTGGGAACTCTCGTCACCACCATGCGTTCACGAGCGGTAATCCCCCTTCCCGGAGAGAACCGTCATGGCCAACGAAAAGAATCTTGAGAGCCTCTTCCACGAAACGCTGAAAGACATGTATTTCGCCGAGAAGAAAATTCTTGTGGCGTTGCCGAAGATGGCGAAAGCCGCGCATTCGGAAGAATTGCGCGCTGCCTTCGAGAAGCACTACGAGGAAACCGAAGGACACGTCGACCGGCTGGAGCAGGTGTTCGAACTGATCGAAAAGCCCGCACGCGGCAAAACCTGTCCGGCCATTCTCGGTCTTGTTGAAGAAGGCCAGGAAGTCATGAAGGACTTCAAGAAATCCGACGCGCATGACGCCGGCCTTCTCTCCGGCGCGCAGGCGGTCGAGCATTACGAGATTTCGCGCTACGGCACGCTGATCGCCTGGGCCGAACAGCTCGGCATGCCCGAGGCGGCGGAACTCCTGCAGCAGACCCTCGAGGAAGAAAAAAACACCGACCTGACACTCACCAGGCTGGCCGAGAGTTCGCTTAATCAGATGGCCGCTTGACTGAGGCGCAAAATTTTTTGCCCGCGACTAGAGCATGATGTCGAAAAGTGCGAAGCGGTCTTCGGACGACATCATGCTCTAACGTATAAAATCGAGCACGTTTATGATTTTGGATCGATACGATCCAAAATCACCGTGATCTATGGGGCAGCCTCGGTCTCGACTGGGGCTGTCTTGAGCGGAATGGAAATCACACAGACAAGACCCGTCGGCGGAAAATCGGCGACAACGCTGCCGCCGAGACTTTTCATGCAGCCGACAATGAGGCGCGAGCCGAAGCCGCGTTCAGCGGGCGGCGATATCTCCGGTCCGTGGCGCTCGGCCCACGTGACGATGAGATTGCCGCCACTCACCCGCCAAGAAATGTCCACCCGCCCCTCTTCGCGCGACAAGGCTCCGTGCTTGATCGCGTTGGTCACCAGTTCATGAAAGACCAGCGACAGATTGCGGGCGGGGTCCGCTGGCAGCGTGATTTTCGGACCCTCGAGGCTGGCCCGAAAAGGGCCGAACGGCTCGAATTTCGCACGGATGAGCGTGCGCAGATCCGCGTGCAGATCGGCCGCATGGCTGATGATGTCGTTGGTCGATGAGACCGCGCGAATACGCCCGATGATGGTCTGCGCCGCATCCGGGTCATCCGGCAATGTTTGCGCCACGATCGCCTCGACCATCGAACGCATGTTCTTGCCACGATGCTCCAGCTCCCGCAGCATCAGATTCTTCTGACGCTCCTGTTGCTGATAGCGATGCAGCAATTGCCGGTAGGCTTCCGCCACCACGATGATCAGGATGCTGGAGAGCGCGAAGAATGTGCTATTGAGAACTCCAAGCTCTCCACCCTCGTGCACAAAAAGGGTCGCGGCAAGGAGGATCGACAGTAGCGTTGCAACAATTGCCGCCGGCGTTCCCGCCACCAGCGCGACGAGCATCACCGCCGGGAAATACGCGGCATGCGGCACGATGGCGGGGTGAATCCACCCCAGCGCATAGCGCACGCCGGTGGCCACTGCGACGCAGCCGATCGCGAATGCAAACGCGCTCACCGAGTAAGGCGCGAAAGCACGGTCGATAATGCGACGCCACCACTCGGCCAGCATCTGACGGGCCCCCCGGCAGATATTATCAGCCGTGATTCGATAGTCACATTCTACAAATGCGCATCTTGCCGAAAGACGGCGAGATCAACGCACATTTTATGTAAAAAGACATAGGCGCACGGCACAAAGCGGCAAGGAGCGGCGCGTATCAGGCCGGGATCAGCTTCATCTGCTGCAAGGCGACATGTCCGAGCAATCCATGTGGATTGCCGAATGTCTCGATCACTTCGAAATGGTTGTAGCCGTCGCAGCGCATGAGCTGTATGGGCTTGCCCGCTGTCTTCACGGCGTCGGCAAAATCACGGCTTTGCCGCTGGAATTCCGGCGTCTCCAGCGAGCCATAAGCGACCACGAGCGGCGCATTCAGCTTGTCGATATAGCGCTGCGCGCTCAATGCATGCTCCACCTCGTCAGTGATGGTGACATAGGACGAACGCGACGACAGCCGCACCGGCTTGAGGTCATACATGCCCGAGACCAGCATCGCGCCTTTGATTGTGTCCTTGGGCAGGCTGAAATTCTTTTCCCAATCGGTCACCATTACCACGCCGCCGAGATGAGCACCGGACGAATGACCGGACAGATAGATCCGGCTGGCATCGCCGCCAAAGCTGGCTGCGTTCTTGTAGATCCAGGCCACCGCCCGACGGCATTGCTCAGCCATCGGCATCAGATCGCCCTTGGTCTCGACCACATTGGTGAAATCGACCGAGATGTAATGCGCACCGGCAGCGACGAACATGTCCGCCGGGAAGCCATAATAGGCGGCAACCTCCGCCCGCCATGCCCCGCCATGCAGGAAGACCTGGATCGGCGCATTCGCCTGCTTCGTCGGATAAAGATCCATCCCCTCCACCGGTGACGGGCCATAAGCAAGCCGCTTGGGCGCACCAAGGCGCGAACGTGTGACATCGCTATTGGTACGATAGCGACCGACCACCTGCCGGACGTTCGGCGCATATTTCGCCTGATTATAGGCGTCATCGAGCTGGGCTTGGTCCATGTCGAGCCATACGGCCGGCCCTTTGGCCGGCGCGGCCTGCTGGCCGGAAGCGGGGATCGACGAAGCGGCGAGTATGCTGGCAGTTCCTGTCATGACGGTACGGCGGCTCAATGCAAAAGAGAGTGGCGGGCGCACCATGACGATCTCCTGGCTTTCGTTCAAGTCGCGATCGGCGACCCCGAATGATCACACAAGATCGTTTGCGTGCAAAGGCTTAGCCTTGATACAGTCGGTTTCAAACGACCAGGAAGGGGCGGCATCATGTTCCGATTGTTCGGCCGGCGCCTCGCGGCCAGAGGTCTAAGGCATGGAGGCGCGATCCCGGTGGATCGGTGAAGGGCCAGCCCAAGGATCAGGACAAGGATCAGAGACAAAGAGTGCACGAGCCGATCAAACGATTGCCCAAGCTTTCACACGCCTCCAAGACCCGTGACGTGAAACCGCTGCTTGGGATTTTCGTACTCGCTATCATCGGCGCAGCGATGACGATCGGGCTTCTTCGGCTCCTGCCCTATCTGCTGCGGTGACAGAGTTGTTGCCCAACGAACCGGGGTAATCGCTCACCAGCGCAGCAAGCGGCCTCCGGCCAGCGCGCCGATGCCTGTGGAAATAGCAATGGCCAGCGTAAACCACGCGGCGACGAAGATCGGCGAATCATCCGGGCAATGGGAAATATAAAGCGTCGCCGATAGTGCGCCCGACAGCAGCCCCGCCATCGCGCCGGCCAGCACCGGACGCGTCGGTGCGCCATAGCGCAGGCCGAACAGCACCGCGGCCAGTATCGGCATCGCCAGCAGCACCATGTTGATCACGCAAAGATACCAATGCGCGCCAGCGAGCCGGACCAGCCATTCCGCATGCGGCACGCGCATCAGTTCGACCGCCAAAGCCGCCACCATGATCGCCGGCACCGCTGCCACGACCAGCCATGTGCGGCCGAACGGCACGCCGGGCCGCGCCAGCCTCACCACCAAAATTGCGGCGGCGACGGCCAAAAGGCCCATCTCCACCGGCTTCAGCATGAAATCGAAGGAGAGCATCGCCGACAGCAGGTCCGGACGCAGCCCGATCTGCCACATGAACAACACCGCCGACACGACGAAGCCGCATGCGGCTGCGACGAACAGCGCGAAACCCGGCTTCGGACCGGCCGGCTCACGGTCGGCAGCAAGCGCGCGAATGAGGTCGTCGGTCTTCATGTGTCCTGACTATGGCGTTTCGCCAAGGCTCCCAATCCTCGATGCAGCGCGACGCGCACGGCGCCTTCGCTCATGTTCAGTTTCTGCGCTGTGCTGGCGATCGATATGCCGTCGATGGCGATGGCACGCACGACATTGCGTTGTCCTTCCGGCAAGGCTTCCAACGAGCGCGTGACATCGCGTTCGCTCGCAATCTCGGTTTCCGTTTCGGCCGGGATGATCTCGACAAAATCCTCGATCGGCAATTCGATCCGCGACCCGCGCTTGCGCAGAGAATCGATGATCTTGTAGCGTGCGATGCCGGCGATCCACGGGCCGATCGGCCGGGTGTCGTCCCAGGTGTGACGCTTGAGATGCACTGCGATCAGAATGTCCTGCACCACATCCTCCGTTTCGGCCGGATTAGCGCCGGCGCGATACATGCCGCGACGCACAAGCGGCCGCAGCGCCTGCGCCATCTCGCGCAGGCAGCGATCATAAGCCGCCCCATTGCCTGCCTTGGCCGCCCGCATCAGGTCGGCCCATTCGGCATCACCTTTCAAGTGGCACTCATCCTTCTTCGTCTTCGGGCTTATGGGCCGTGTTGTTACACGCAGCGCCAAGATTTTCTGACCACCCCGCGATCGGGGCGAACACAAGACCGTGAGCACGTAACACTGGCCACGGCCTTTGCGAAGCTCAGCATAAGGCCGGGACACCCGGTCTGCGCCAATCCAGATGGTTAGCCAGGTGGAGTGTGCGCCGTCATTACCCTTTGGAGGATACCGGATGAACACCAAATTTTCCGCTGCAGCTCTCGCAAGCTCTTTCGCCGCCGCTCTCGCCATCGCCGCTTCTCCCGCCATGGCAGGGCCGGTCGCGGCTCAGCCGGGCAAAGACAAATGCTATGGCATCTCGCTGGCTGGCAAGAATGACTGCGCCGCAGGCCCCGGGACGACCTGTGCCGGCACATCAAAGGTCGATTATCAGGGCAACGCCTGGAAGTATGTCGATAAGGGCACCTGCGTCACGATGAAGACGCCGAAGGGGATGGGCTCGCTCACGCCGATCAAGAGCTGATCCCATCGCTCTCTCCTTATCCCTCCTCTACCAAGAGGGATAAGGACGACGCTCATTCATCCGTTCGGAGAATTAGCATGATCCGCGCATCGCTTCCCGCAGCTCCCGGCATCGGCTTCAAGCCGCAGCATTTCGACGACATCGTCTCCGCCGAACAACCGATCGGCTTCATCGAAGTTCATGCCGAGAATTACATGGGCGCCGGTGGACCACCGCACGCCATGCTAAGGCGTTTGCAGGAAACCTATGCGCTCTCCATTCACGGCGTCGGCTTGTCGATCGGCTCGATGGCGCCGCTCGATACCGAACACCTGTCCCGGCTCAGGATCTTGTGCGACCGTTACGAGCCCGCTAGCTTCTCCGAACATCTCGCCTGGTCGTCGCATGGGGAGGTCTATCTCAATGATCTCTTGCCCCTGCCCTATACGCCGGAAACGCTGGCGCGCATTGTCGATCATGTCGATCGGGTGCAACACACGCTCAATCGAGAAATGCTGCTGGAAAATCCATCGACCTATATCCAGTTCGCGGATACGACGATCCCCGAAACCGAATTCCTCGCCGAAATCGCCCACCGTACCGGGTGCGGATTGCTGCTCGATATCAACAACGTTTTCGTCCAGGCCAAAAACCACGGCACCAACGCGCAAGACTATCTCGCGGTTTTTCCGCTCGCGCGTGTGAAGGAAATCCATCTCGGCGGTCATGACGCGCAGACAGACGATGTGGACGCGCCGCTTCTGATCGACGCACATGGCTCGCCAGTCACCAGTGACGTCTGGTCACTCTATGCCGATGTCATCGCAAAGGCTGGTCCGCTGCCGACCTTGATCGAATGGGACAATGACGTCCCAAGCTGGCCAGTTCTGGCCGATGAGGCTCGCGCCGCCGCGGCGATTCTGAAGCATGCCGCACACAGCAAGGCGGCCTGACATGATCACGCAGCAATCCGAATTTGCGACGGCACTGTTCAATCCGCAAAGCGCAATCCCAGACAACGTCACATCTCACACCACGCGACAGCCGGTTAAGCGTTTCGCCGTCTACCGCAACAATGTGGTGGTGGGTCTCATCAATACATTGAAGGCGAAATTCCCGGCGACCGAACGCATCGTCGGCGAGGAATTCTTCGCGGCGATGGCGCGCATTTTCGTTGCGACCTATCCGCCGCGTTCGAAAATCCTGCACACCTACGGCGACGATTTTGCCGATTTCATCGTAGCCTTCGAACCGGCAGCGGAATTGCCGTATCTGGCCGACGTCGCGCGTCTCGAGGCTGCGCGCACGCGGGCCTATCACGCGGCCGATGCCGAACCGCTGACGGCAGCGGCATTTCAGGACACCGACGCGGACCGTGTGGGGTCGATGCGCTTCACCTTGCATCCATCGCTGCAGATCGTCTGCTCGCACCATCCCGTCGTGACCATCTGGTCGATGAATGCGGGCGAATGGCCGCTTGGTCCCATCGATGACATGCAGGCGGAAGATGCGCTGGTTATTCGCCCCGGCCTCGATGTCCTTGTCCGGACACTGCCGCCGGGTGGTGCCGCGTTCCTGTACGCCTTGGCGCGCGGCTCGCGTCTGGATGAAGCGGCAGCGCACGCCACTGACCGCGACAATCGTTTCGATCTCACGGCCAATATCGCCGGCCTGATCGCGTCCGGCGCCGTGACCCATTTCGCTCTTGCCGAGGATCGCACATCATGACCGAGACGCTTCCGACTGCACGGCCGTCCGGACTGTCCGCACTCGTCCTGCGTGCCAATGCGCTGATGGCCGAAATCCCCTATTGGTTCCTTGCCCTCGTGCTGCGCATTCCGATTGCCGCGGTTTTCTGGCGGTCGGGCCAGACCAAGGTCGAGGGCTGGCAAGTGTCCAGCAGCGCGATCGAACTGTTCAAGGAAGAATACAGATTGCCGGTGATCGATCCGACACTCGCCGCCTATCTTGCGACATTTGCCGAACACTTCTTTCCGGTCCTGCTGGTGCTGGGTCTGGCCACCCGCTTCGCCGCGCTGTCACTGCTGATCATGACGCTGGTGATCGAGATCTTCGTCTATCCCGATGCATGGCCGACGCATGGCACATGGGCGGCGTGCTTCCTCGTGCTGATGGCGAAGGGGCCGGGAAAGCTGTCGCTCGATCACTGGATCGCGCGACAATACAGATAAAAATCGGGCTGCCCCACGACAGCCTCCGTGGGGCAGCCCTCCCGGCACCGCGACATGGGCGGCCGCGGAGCCGTTAATGATGCTGCGATGCTTTGCTCGCGCGCAGATCGTCCGGCTCAAGAGTTGTGCCGGAGATCGGCTCGACCCAAACCATATGGTCGCGGACCTGCTTGACGCCCGGCACATTCTCCGCGAGCACCTTCAGCGCTGCGCGTTGACGCTCATCCAGGACGAAGCCCGTCAGCGTCACCACGCCATTGCGGACGATCGCATCGACCGTGGCGGACGGCGCCCATTTCTCGCTCTTCAACCCGCCGAGCACTGTCTCGCGGATCGCGGTATCGCTGGTGGAGGCCGGCGCCCCCGGATGCAGGTAACTCGCCAAGGCTCGCAGCAGATTGGCCCGCGTCACGATGCCGACCAGCTTCTTGCCGCGCAGCACCGGCACGCGCTTGATATTGTTGCGCTCCATCAGCGCGACGATGTCCTCAAGCTGCGTCGCTTCATCGACCGTCTTCACATCACGGGTCATGACCTCGCCGACCTTGCGGCCATGCGCCTTGACATATTGGTCCGCCAGCAGGCCAGGGCCCATCAGAAATTCCAGCCAACGCGGTTGCGTGTGTTGCGTCCCGGACTCGGCCCGTCGCAGGAAATCGCCCTCGGTCACCACACCGACCAGATTGCCCGTCGCATCGACCACCGGCACACCGCTGATCCTTTTCTGCAGCAGCAGGCGGATGGCAAGACTGATCGGCGCATCCGCATCGACCGAGATGACAGGCTGGGTCATCACATCGCGCGCTTTCATAATGAAGTCTCCTCGCATCAACAAAGCGTGGCCAAGCCACAGGCTTTCGCCTTGCGGTAGATCAAAGCGCGGTGGAAAAATGGGTTCCGGCTAAAATTTTAGCCAGCCTTGCGCGGTTGCGCCGGGACCGGCTTTTGCGGCTCGGCGTCCTTGTCCTGTTGCGGCGCGATATTGAAATACATCTGCCGCAGGCAATCGCGGGTGATGGCAAGATCGCCCGAAGACAGGCCAGCCACCGCCGCTCGCTCCATTTTGCGGGCGGTCGGGATCAGCCGGTTCACCAATGTGCGGCCTTTGGTCGTCAGTTCGACAATGACTTCGCGGTTGTTGGTGTCGGAGCGCACGCGGCTGACGAGCTCCATCTTGATCAGGCGCGAGACCAGGCGCGACATGGTCGAAACATCGATCGCCGTCATCTCGGCAATATCGATCTGCCGCTGCTTGTCGATATCGGACAGAACCGCCAGCACGCGCCACATGGCGATGCTCAGTCCGTGCGGCGACAATTCTTCCTGCATGCGCTCGACCAGGGCCGACCCGACCCGGTTGATCAGGTACGGCAGGTACTCGGACAGATCGAGATGGGGGCGGTCGATCACGGCGAAAGACTCTCCTGCCGACAGATTAAAGCCCTTCCGGCTTTGATGAAATCAAAGCCGGGGCTCTAGCTTTTTTTTGACGCGTTTTCTTCACGCGAACCGGTACTCACTACGCTCGAAAACGCTCTATTTGCTCTTACGAGAGGCCCTCAGGTCCTGTCAAAAGGTCAGTGACTCTGACCAAATAGTGCATTTACAACTGTTGCATTTGCAAGTATGATCTCTTCCAACGATAAGAACAAGGCCCAAACCAGCCGACCAGGGAGAGAAATGATGGACGAACTCGGCACCGATTTCCGCAAGGCCATGCGTCGCCTCACCAGTGCGGTCAGCGTGATTTCGACTGCACATGCCGGCGTCCGTTACGGCATCACCGTCACCTCGGTGACATCGGTATCGATGGCCCCGCCCTCGCTGCTGATCTGCATCAATCAGCGCGCCAGCATTCACACGCCGATGATCCGCGCCGGCCAGTTCTGCGTCAATATCCTGCAGGCGCATCACATCGAGATCGCCAATGCCTTCAGTGGCGGCACGCCGGCGGGCACCGACCGTTTCCTGTGCGGCGAATGGGCGAGCGACGATGAAGAACTGCCCTATCTCATTCCGGCGCAGGCCAGCGTGTTCTGCGACATGGATGCGATCTCCAGCTATGGCACCCATTCCATTATCGTCGGCAAGGTGCGTCAGGTTGCCGTGCGCGGACAGGTCGCGCCGCTGCTGTATCAGGATGGACAATATACGGTCGGCCTCGGTGAAGGCGTCGACTGGATCGTGCCGATCGCTTGAAGCGATGCGGCGTTAGCAAGTGACATCGGCAAAAAACAACGCATTCCAGGGAGATTGAAATGGAATTCGGTTACTTCACACTGTCTGACAATCACTATGAGGGCAACACGCGCGACGCCAATACGTTCGTGAAGGACCTCACCGCCGAAGCGCTCTATGCCGACAAGCTCGGCATGCACTCGGCCTGGATCGGTGAACATCACTTCAATTCGCTCGGCGTGAATTCATCTCCGGAAATGGTGCTGGCCTATATCGCCGCACGCACCGAACATATCCGTCTCGCTCCGGCCGTCACCGTGCTGCCGCTGCACAACCCGATCCGCGTTGCCGAACAATGGTCGACGCTCGATCTCCTCTCCGGCGGCCGCGTCGATTTCGCCGCCGGCCGCGGTTACGACCGTCGCGAATATCTGCCGTTCGGCGTGTCGTTCGACGACAACCAGTCGATCTTCGACGAAGGCGTCGATATCCTGCGCAAGCTGTGGGGTTCGAACGGCGAGCGCATCGACTACAAGGGCAAGCATTACCAGTTCGAGGATGTGCGGATCACGCCGCAGCCGCTGCAGAATCCGATGCCGATCTATGTGGCCTCGTTCTCCAAGCCCTCGATCGAACTGGCGGCACGGCTCGATTGCGGTCTGATCGTTGCGCCCTTCGCCGCCGCCATGAGCTTCGGCGGTCTCAAGCAGGTCGCCGATCTCTACAAGGAGAGCTGCGCCAAATACGGCACGACGCCCAAGCGCCTGATGTGCAGCTACTTCACCCATTTTGCCGATGACGCGGCGAGCGAGAAGGCCCAGCGCGACCGCCAGATCCGCTACTACAAGGAGTGCGTGATCCCCTCCTTCCCGGGCGACCCGCGCACGGCGCCCCCGAGCTATCGCTACTTCATCGACATGGTCGAGCGCCTGCACAAGGTGAAGCCGGAAGACCTGACCGAGAATTCGGTGCTGATCGGCAATTCCGCGCGCATCACCGAAACGCTGAAGAAGGTCGAGGCCGCCGGCTTCGACGAAGTCATCCTCTACTTCAATGTCGGCATGAAGCCGCACAAGATGGTTCTGGAGGAGATGGACCGCTTCATGAGCGAAGTGGCGCCGAATTTCCAGGGCAAGCATCAGGAGCGTCGAGCCGCCTGAGCAGACCGTTAAATCCCCGGCTTTGATACTATCAAAGCCGGGATCTGAGTTTTTGTTTCGACGCGTTCTCTTCACGCGGCCCGGGGTCCATTTCGCTTGGCCGCGTTTTGTCAGTTCACCTTGTCCTCCCAAGCGACAAGGATTTTGATGCCGCAACCTTTCAGGTTGCGGCATTTTTTTATGCGCGGCGATTTGGACATGGCGTCGGCAACTGGTGTCGTGTCACGATGTCATTGGGAGAAAACAAAAACCAAGGGAGAAGAGAATGAGAAAAATGATTCATGCGGCGATGATCGCATGTCTTGCTGCTTTCGGGCTCACCGCCGCCTCGGCGCAAAGCGCAAAGCCGATCGAGGTCATCGTCTTTCCCGGCGGATTCAACTGGCCGATCTGGGTGGCGCAGGACAAAGGCTATTTTGAAAAGAATGGTGTTTCCGTCAAAGTGACGCCGACGCCGAATTCGCAATTCCAGCTCAAGAACCTGATCGAGGGCAAATTCGATATCGCCATGACGGCGATCGACAATGTCGTCGCCTATAGCGAGGGACAGGGCGCGGCCAAGACCGACGTGCAACCTGACATCTTCGCCTTCATGGGCGGCGACAACGGTTTTCTGCGGCTGGTCGCTGTTCCGGACGTCAAGGCGATCTCCGACCTCAAGGGCAAGCAGGTGTCCGTCGATGCGCTCACCACCGGTTACGCCTTCGTACTGCGCAAGCTTCTCGAAAATGGTGGGCTGAAGCCGGGCGACTTTGAGTTCGTCAGCGCCGGCGGCGTCGTGCAGCGATATCAAGCACTCCTGAAAAAGGAGCATGCCGCGACGCTGCTGATATCGCCGTTCGAGGTCAATGCCGAAGCCGAAGGCTTCAATCGCCTGGCCAATGCCGATGAAGCGCTTGGCCGTTACCAGGGTCTTGTCGGCGCCACCCGCCGCTCATGGGCTAAGGAGAACGAGAAGGAACTCATCGGCTACATCCGCGCCTACACCGCGGCGCTCGACTGGCTCTATGATCCGGCCAACAAGGCAGAAGCCATCGCCATCCTGCGCAAGAACGCACCGAACCTGTCGGAGACACTCGCCGCACGCTCCTATGACGTGCTGCTTCACCCGAGCAAAGGCTTCACCCGCGGCGCCGTGCTCGACCCCGAGGGCGTGAAGACCGTGCTGCAACTGCGCAGCCAATATGCCGAGCCGAAAAAAGAGCTCACCGATCCCGGCAAATATTATGACCTCTCCTATTACGACAAGGCGAAGAAGAATTAGCCGCAACCCTCGCTCGCCCACACCCGAGGCAGCGCCAGACCTCGGATGTGGGCTTTAAACCCGTGCCAATTCTCAAGAAAACGGCGGCAAAGGCATAAATTAAGCCGGGCTTCGCCTTTACGTGTTTCGCATGAAAAAATTCCTATAGTATCGTTTTTCTCGCACTGTTCATGCTCGAAGAAGATCGGATGCTCAGGTCACGAGCATCGATCGAAGAGCGTCCCCGATACGATGCTTCCGGAAATGCTCGCATAGCCGTCCGGCGTTCCTCTCGTTCCGCCAACCGCAAGCCAAGCACCCGCAAACCGCGCCTTTGCCAGGCCTTGCGCCCCTTCGCGACGTGCGTTGTGCCGCTCAAAGATGGCTGGCCCCATCAACGCACTCTTCCGCGCACCACCACCTTTGCGCGTCTGCTTCCTTCCCTTCTGCCCATTTCCGAAAATGGGCTGCTCCGGTTCTCTGCCCACACGACAAACATACCGAGCAGCCGGAATGTAACTTGACTTGCCGCCGATGACGCGCAAGCATCCTCACGACGGAGCATGATCCGGAAAAGCGGCTGTCCCGTTTTCGAAAACGATCATGCGCAAACAAAAACGGTCGTCAGAACCGAACGGGAGGAGAACGAATGCGAGGCACACGCGCTTCCGCACGCGCGACAGCGAGCCGCACGCCGCTGCAATCGCGCGCCACCGGCGACACACCGAAGCGCCGCCCTCCCGCGCGCCGCACACAGGAATCGCGCAGCAAGGCCGCGCGCGAGAAGCTGTTGAATGCCACGCTCGAGGTGTTGCGCGAGCGCGGCTATAACGGCCTGACCACCAAGGAAGTGGCCGTGCGCGCCGGATTTTCCAACGGCGCGCTGATGCATCATTACAGCACCAAGGCCGATCTCGTGATCGCGGCCGGCGCGCATATCTACGACCAGCATATTGCCGATGGCCGCCGCATCGCTGCGAGTGCCGCCGCACGCAAGGATCCATTGTCGGCTTTCATCTCCGATTGCGTCGACGTCTATCTCGGTGCCGCTTTCATCCCGACCACGGAAATGATGGTCGCGGCGCGCACCGATCCGCTGATGAACGCACCGTTCGATGCGTTCATGCAGCGCTATCGCAAGACCATGAATGCGATCTGGCTCGAGGCCTTCATACGCGCCGGCTACAGCAGGCAGGAAGCGTCCTTCCTGATCATGTCGACGCTCAACATGGTCCGCGGCATGGCCATCAACAGCATCTGGCAGCGCGATCTCTCCTATTACAAGAAGTTCTTGCGCGAGTGGACGAAGATCGTGCGCGCGGGCGGCGTCAAAAACGCGCGCATCGACGTGCGCTGATCCGCGCTTGGCAAACACCTCAACGACAAAAAACTAATGGAGAAACCTCGGATGACAATCCAGCAGAACACCGATCGCATCCAGACCACGCATATCGGCAGTCTGCCGCGGCCGCACAAGTTGCTCGACATTCTGAAAAAGAAGTATTCCGGCGAAAAAATCGACGAGGCCGAGTTCGACAAGATCCTCAGCCAGTCGGTGAAGGACTCGGTGAAGAAACAGAAGGACAGCGGCATCGACATCGTCACCGACGGCGAGTTCTCCAAGCCCGGCTTCTTCACTTACATTCAGGAGCGCCTTGAAGGCTTCGAGGCCCGCACCGGCCAGAAGATGGTGCTGTTCCAGAAGGAAGTCGAAGCCTTTCCGGAATACTATCAGGAGTATTTCAAGCAGGCGATGATGGGCGGCACCATCGTGCCGATCACGCCGGTGGTCTGTGTCGGTCCGGTGAAATATCGCGGCGAGAAAGCCGTGCAGCGCGACATCGCCAATGTGAAAGCCGCGGCCAAGGCCGCCGGCATTCCCGATCATCATGTGTTCCTGCCGGCCACCGCGCCGTCCGGCGTCGGCGTCAACGAGTATTACAAGTCGGATGAAGAATATTTCCACGCGCTCGCGGCCGAACTCGGCAAGGAATACAAGGCGATCGTCGATGCCGGCATCATTCTTCAGGTCGACGATCCGTTCCTGCCGGACATTTTCGTCGAGCCCGGCCTCGACGAGACGCAGATGAAGCGCCGGGCGCAGATCTATGTCGAGGCGGTCAATACCGCGCTGAAAGGCATTCCGCGCGAGAAAGTGCGATTCCATACATGCTACGGCATCAACGAAGGCCCCCGCCTCTATGAGGCGACGCTGGCGGAAATCATCGGATATGTGCTGTCGGTCAATGCCGGCTCGGTCTCGTTCGAAGCCGCCAATCCGCGCCATGAGCACGAATATCACCTGTTCGAGAATGTGAAGGTGCCGAAAGATCTCGTGCTCTGCCCCGGCGTCGTCACCCATGCCAGCAACATCGTCGAACATCCCGAACTGATTGCCGAACGCCTCCTGCGCTTCGCAAAGCTGGTCGGACGCGAGAACGTCATGGCCGGCGCCGATTGCGGCTTTTCCTCGCAGGCGCTCTACCGCACCGAAGTGCACGACAGCGTCGTGTGGGAGAAATTCAAGGCGATGCGCGAAGGTGCCGATATCGCAACAAAGAAATTGTGGAATTAAGCGCGTGTCCGGGGCGCCGTGCAACATAAGCGCGAAACGCAAATGATGCACCGCTGGTCCGGGACCGTTCCGGCCACCGACGTTCTGAAGATCCCGGTTCTGCAGCGCACCACTTCACTTCATTCCGTGCTGCGGCCTGCTTTCACCCTCCCCTGGAGGGGGAGGGTCGCTGTGAGCGAAGCGAGCAGCGGGGTGGGGTGACTTACTTTCAAAATCACCCCACCCCGGCTCGTATCTCACTAACGTTCGATACTCGCCGACCCTCCCCCTCCAGGGGAGGGTGAAGAAGAAGCCCCAGGATACCAAACCATAAAGCGCCAGCCAAAAAGGCGCATACACATCTAGGGAGAGAGTCACATGCTCAAGCGATTGCTGCTCGGAACTGCCCTCTTCGTCTGCGCTGCCTGGCCTGCAACGGCGCAGCAGAAGTCCATCAAAATCGGATATGTCGCAAGCTTTACCGGCCCGCTCGCGGCCGTCGGCACCGACATGCGGGACGCCTTCGAACTGGCCCTCGATCATCTCGGCCGCAAGATGAACGGCCTCAATGTCGAAATGATCTACGAAGACGACGGCCTGAAGCCGGACGTCGGCAAGCAGAAAACCGAGAAGCTGATCCAATCGGACAAGGTCAATATCCTCACCGGCTACATCGCATCGAATGTTCTCCTCGCCTCGCTGAAGTCGGCTGTCGATTCCGAAACCTTTATTATCAGTCCCAATGCCGGCCCCTCGCAGATCGCAGGCGAGTTGTGCTCGCCGTGGTTTTTCTCCACCTCATGGCAAGGCGATCAGGTGCCGCAGGCGATCGGCGAATACATGAACCAGAAGGGCGTCAAGTCGGTCTATCTGCTGGCGCCGAATTACGCCGCCGGCAAGGA
This sequence comes from Pseudorhodoplanes sinuspersici, assembly GCF_002119765.1. NCBI lineage: Bacteria > Pseudomonadati > Pseudomonadota > Alphaproteobacteria > Hyphomicrobiales > Pseudorhodoplanes > Pseudorhodoplanes sinuspersici. The sequence goes on along the minus strand of NZ_CP021112.1, from coordinate 3,801,322 downwards.
CGTGCTCGCCGGCTTCAAAGCCAATTTCAAAGGCCAGGTGATCGGCGAAGATTATACACGCTGGCCGGATCAACTTGATTTCTCGACAGAGTTGTCCAAGGCGCGATCCGCCAAGCCGGATGCGATCTTTGCGTTCTATCCCGGTGCGGCTGGCGTGCAGTTTCTGACACAATATGCGCAAAGCGGATTACGTGGACAGATCCCCCTCTATACCGGTTACGTCATCGATGCGGTCTCGCTGCCGCTGCTGAAGGACCTCGCCCTTGGCATTCCCAGCGCGCAACATTGGGTGATCGATCTGCCGAACGACGCCAACAAGAAGTTCGTCGCCGATTTCAAGAAGAAGTACCACCGCAACCCGGCTTTCTATGCCTCGCAAGCCTATGATGCGGCGATGCTGATCGACAGTGCGGTCAAAGCGGCGGGCGGCGATCTCACCAAGAAGGATGTGATGCGCGAGGCCATGCGCAAGGCGAATTACAAGTCGGTCCGCGGCGACTACAAATACGGCAACAACCACTTCCCGATCCAGAATTTCTACCTGCAGGAGGCGGTGAAAGATGACAATGGCGGTTTCACGCTCAAGACCACTGCCCTCGCCCTGAAGGACCACCAGGACCGCTATCACGACAAATGCAAGATGAAGTGGTGAGTGCAAGATGAAGTGGTGATTGACGGGCGGCTCCGGTCCTGCTCTGTCTTCCGTAACGATAAAAGGGAGGAAGACAATGACACGACTTTCTACGGTCGCGGCCGCGCTTCTGGCCGCGACGCTGGTGACGGCGCCTGCCATAATTACGCCTGCCACGGCCCAGACCTTCGGGCTCGCCACCATGCAGCCCGGCACACTCAACCACACGACCGGCTCTGCCATCGCCAAGGTGCTGAAGGAAAAGGCCGGCCTCAACGTGCTGGTGCAGCCGACCGCGGGTGAATCGGTTCTGATCCCGCTGGTGGCCCGCAATGAGGCAGAGCTTGGCATCGCCAATCTCGCCGAGGTGCTGGCCGCGACCGGCGACGGCAAGAAGCCGGGTGACCTGCGGCTGATCGGCGCGATCCATCCGCTGCGCGCCGCCTTCTTCGTGCGCAAGGACAGTCCGGTCAAATCGATGGCCGACCTCAAGGGCAAGAAAGTGGTCTGGGGCTTTTCGGCGCAGCGCACGCTCGATCCGATCTCGCGGGCGATGCTCGCCACCGGTGGCCTGACTGAAAAAGACATCAATCCCGTGCTGGTGCCGAACGTGATCCGCGGCGCCGACGATTTCACCGCCGGCTCGTCCGATACATTCTTCTTTGCGTTCGGCGCGCCGAAGGTCCGCGAAACCGATGTGACGGTCGGCGGCATCCGCGTCGTCGAAATTCCGGAATCAGGGATGCCGGCCGCGCGCAAGATCTTCGCGCCCGGCTATCTCAGCCAGGCCACGCCCGGGCCCTTCTTCATCGGCGTCGACAAGCCGATGGGCGTCTACACCTGGGACAACATGTTGTTCACCAGCGCCAAGGTGAAGGATGACGTGGTCTACAAGATGATCGAGGCCATGGACGCCAACAAGGCCGATCTCGTCTCGGTGCAGCCGGCCTTGCGCGAGTTCTCGGCCGCCGGCCTCTACAAGACATACGACATCCCGTATCACCCCGGCGCGCTGAAATATTTCGCCGACAAGAAGATCGAAGCGAAGGCGCTGCAATAACAGCGCGCTATAGTCATCCACCGTTCGTCCCCGCGAAAGCGGGAACCCAGCCTTTCATCTTCAAGAACACAAGGCTGGATTCCCGCATTCGCGGGAATGAGCGGAGAATGTGTTGAAGCCCGACAAGCTACGGCACCTCGATCTTCGCCGCCGTCACCGCACGCTTCATGCGCGTGAATTCGCGGTCGATCAGCGCGGCGAATTCGCCCGGTGGCCCCGGCTGCGGAAAGGCATGCTGCTTCGCCAGGATCTCGGCAACCTGCGTGCTGGTCAGCGCCTGCGCCAAGGCCGCATTGAGACGCTCGATGATCGATTGCGGTGTCCTGGCCGGCGCGACGATGCCGAAAAACGCCATCCAGTCGAGGCCGTCCAGGTTCAGTTCCGCAAAGGTCGGAATGTCGGGCAAATCCTCGAGCCGCGTCGGAGACGACACCGCCAGCGCCCGCAGTTTGTCGGCCTGAATGAGCGGCAGCGAGGTCGGCAGATTGTCGAACAGGATGAAGATCTGCCCGGCCACGGCGTCGTTCAAAGCCGGGCCGACACCGCGATACGGCACATGCACAATGTCGGTGCCGGTCGCCACCTTGAATTGCTCGCCCATCAGATGGCTGACCGAGCCGTTGCCGGCCGACCCATACGTCATTTTGCCGGGTTGCAATTTCGCAAGTGCGACAAGCTCGGCCACCGACTTCGCGCGAACGGACGGATTGACCGTGATCACGTTCGGCACCGATGCAATCAGCCCGACCGGTTTGAGATCGCGGACGATGTTATAAGGCAGGCTTTTGTAGGCGGCCGGATTGATCGCCAGCGTCGATGCCGTGCCCATGCCGATGGTATAGCCGTCGGGCGCGGCCTGTGCGATCGCGGCCGTGCCGATCGAGCCGCCCGCACCGCCACGATTCTCGATGACGATCGGTTGCTCCAGCACATCGCGCATCGCCTCGGCGACCACACGGGCGATCACATCGGTCGAACCGCCGGCCGCGAACGGCACGATCATGGTGATCGGCCGCGACGGATAAAGGTCTTGCGCAGCCGCCGCGTGCCCCGCAATCGACAAGACTGCGAAGACGGCAATGGCTCTGCATTGGGCCAACATCAATCGAACGATCCTCATCCGAAAAAGTCGCGCAGCATCTTGTTGACGGTGTCCGGCGCTTCGACTTCCGGCAGATGGCCATAATTCTCCAGCCATTCGAGTTTGCCGTTCTTCAGATGCTTGATCAGCACAGCGGCATTCACGTCGCCGGGATTGACCTTGTCGGTGCGGCCCTGAATCATCAGCACCGGCATCGTCGCCTTGGCGCCGACCTCCTCCGGGCTATAGCCGTTGGCCATACCGAGCTTGACGCCGTGCATGAAACCGCGCGGCTGCGTCGCGCGCAGCACGCGCTGCACTTCCGTCACCAGTTCCGGCGATGGATTGGGACCCAGCAGGGCGGTGACACGCGCACCGAAACCATAGATGCCCTTGGCGACCTGCGCCTCGCGCGTGGCGATGATCTTCGCCTTCTGCTCCTCCGGCATATCTTTCGGACCGACACCGGTGCCGGTCATCGCCAGCCGGAGCACGCGATCCGGATAGTAAATCGCAAAGCATTGCGCGACCCGGCTGCCGAACGAATTGCCGACCACATAGGCGCGCTCGATCTTCAGCGCGGCGAGAAAATCGGCAATGGCTTCCGCGTAATCCTTGCAGTCCGGTGTTTCCTTCATGAAAGCGTCGGACAGCATGTAGCCTGGCGCGTTCCAGGCGATCACGCGGTAGCGGTCGGACAGGCCGGCGAGCTGGTAACGCCAATGCATGGAATTGGCGCCGACGCCGTGCAACAGCAGCACCACCGGCGCATCGGCCCGGCCGGCCTCCATATAGCTGAAGCGGTCGCCTTGATATTCGGCGCGTGAGGCGGCCGGGATCTCGGCGAACTGGATATCCGGCAGCGGCGGGATTTCGGATTTCATCTGGGCGGCGGCGGGGGTGGCAAGCGAAACAGCCAGTGTGGCGGCAAGAGCGGCAAATGCAAGAACAGCCAAAGCAGGTCGAGGGGACATCAAAGGCTCCTTCGGAATTCCCGGCGCACTTACCGGCCCTGCCGGGGAGCATAAACCGAACAGGGACAGGCGCTACAGAGCTTTAATCCTGCGCATCTGCGGGCGGCAGGTACCGGGCTTGCATGGCTATCGGGGGGCCTTGCGCTTGTGGCGGAGTCCAGCGCATTCGGCCGCGGCCGGTTCAATGATGTCCGCGAACGCCGCAGGCCAATACCGGGGCGATGTGCTGAGCGCGAATGAGTATTGGTCGTCCCCGCGAAAGCGGGGCCCCATAACCACAGCGGTGTATGATTGTAACGCCCAGCGAACGATCATCGAAAGGTCTCGGCGTATGGGTCCCCGCTTTCACGGGGACGACCGACAACTACTTCCGCTTCTTCGTGGTCTTCTTTTTCTTCGCGCCGACGGCCTTCGTCTTCTTCGGCGCGGCCTTCTTCGCACCGGCGACCTTGCCGCGCTTCACCGTCGGCTTCTTGCCAGCCGCGGCGGCCCTTTTTTCGGCGCGCTCGGCGGCGCGCTTTTCCAGGCACTTGTCGCACTTGCAGCCGACCGGCTTCAGGAAGATATCGAAGTAATCCTTGCCGTAATCGTAGACGATCTCTTCGCCGGGTTGAATCTTCTTGCGGGCCTTGATGATGACCGTGTGGCCCTTGACGTCGCTTTCGGCATTCGGGCGGCAGGAATGATTGAAATAGCGCGCGAGGTTGCGGCGGTTGGAGCCGTCGATGGTCCAGCGCGAATTGACCTCGAACATATAACGATTGTCGCGCTCGTCAGCGGTTTTGCTGTCGATCATCTGACCGCGATAGGTATCGATCAGTTCGTTCTTCTGGATTTCGCGGGTTGCGAAGCCGCCAAGCCCGGTACGGGATCGGCCGACGCGATAGGGGCGACGGAATGCTTTAGCCATGGTCCGGAACGATAAATCCGCTGATGACAGAATCGGATGAAGGGCCTTCCGCCTCAGCATTATGCCGATTGCAATAAAATTTCAATTGGCGGGATGGTTAAGCCCACAGGGCTTATACATCCACTCCACTCGTCCCCGCGAAGGCGGGGACCCAGGGCGAAACGAAAACTCTCGTTGTGTGGCTCTGGATTCCCGCTTTCGCGGGAATGAGCGGAGCAATGGATGCTCATCACCCCAAATTCAACTCCTTGAAAAAGTCGTTGCCCTTGTCGTCGATGATGATGAAGGCCGGGAAATTCTCCACCTCGATGCGCCAGATCGCTTCCATGCCGAGCTCGTGGTATTCGATGGTCTCGACCTTCTTGATGCAATGTTCGGCAAGGTTGGCGGCCGCCCCGCCGATCGAACCGAGATAGAAGCCGCCGTATTTCTTGCAGGCTTCGCGCACCGCCGGCGAGCGATTGCCCTTGGCCACCATCACCAGCGAGCCGCCGGCGTCCTGGAACTGGTCGATATAGCTGTCCATCCGCCCCGCCGTGGTCGGGCCGAACGCGCCGGAGGCGTAACCGGCCGGCGTCTTGGCGGGACCGGCATAATAGATCGGATGGTTCTTGAAATAATCCGGCAGGCCCTTGCCCTGCTCCAGCCGCTCGCGCAGCTTGCCGTGGGCAAGGTCGCGCGCCACGATCATGGTGCCGGTGAGCGAGAGGCGTGTCTTGGTCGGATATTGCGACAGCGTCTTGCGGATCGCGTCCATCGGCTGGTTGAGGTTGATCTGCACCACCTCGCCGCCGAGCGTGGATTCATCGATGTCCGGTAGATATTTCGCCGGATTGTGCTCCAGCTCTTCCAGGAACACGCCGTCCTTGGTGATCTTGCCCATCGCCTGACGATCAGCCGAGCACGATACGCCAAGACCGATCGGCAATGACGCGCCATGCCGCGGCAGCCGGATCACCCGCACGTCGTGACAGAAATACTTGCCGCCGAACTGCGCGCCGACGCCGAGCGACTGCGTCATCTTCAGCACTTCCTGCTCCATCTCGAGGTCGCGGAAGGCGTGACCGTCCTCCGACCCTTGCGTCGGCAGCGTGTCATAGTAACGACAGGAGGCGAGCTTCACCGTCTTCAGGTTCAGCTCTGCCGAGGTGCCGCCGATCACGATCGCCAGATGATACGGCGGGCACGCCGCGGTGCCGAGCGTCAGCACCTTCTCTTTCAGGAAGGCCAGCATGCGGTCGCGCGTCAGGATCGAGGGCGTCGCCTGGAACAGGAACGTCTTGTTGGCCGAGCCGCCGCCCTTGGCGATGAACAGGAACTTGTATTCGTCGTCGCCGTCCGCATAGAGCTCGACCTGCGCCGGCATGTTCGACTTGGTATTCTTTTCCTCGAACATCGAGAGCGGCGCGAGCTGCGAATAGCGCAGGTTCTTCTTCAGGTATGAATCGCGCGCGCCTTCCGCGAGCGCGGCTTCGTCGTCACCCTCCACCCACACATTGCGCCCGCGCTTGCCCATGATGATGCAGGTGCCGGTGTCCTGGCACATCGGCAGCGTTCCGCCGGCGGCGATATTGGCATTCTTCAAAAAATCAAACGCAACGAACTTGTCGTTGTCGCTGGCCTCTGAGTCTTCGAGGATGTTGCGAAGCTGCTGCAGATGGCCTGGCCGCAGATAATGGTTGATATCGGAATACGCCGCCTCGGCCAGCACTTTCAGCGCCTCCGCCGGCACCACCAGCACGTCCTTGCCCAGCACCTTTTCCACCCGCACGCCCGGCACATCGAGCTTGCGATACGGCGTCTTGTCCTTGCCGAGCGGGAACAGCGGGGTGTGCTTGTAGGCGGGGATCGGCGGGGTGACAGGGGCGTTCATTGAAAACACTCGCGATTTGGCTGCCTCGACGGCTTCGTCGCGCGTTTTAGAGAATTTCCAAAGGAATGCAAAGAACGCCGCTGCATCGCCGATTACCCTTTGGCGCAGATCGAACATCCCCTATCTGGACGGAGGACAATTGTGTTCTTTGCCGCCCTCCCCGCCCCATCCATCGGAGACCTCGCGTGATCATGCTGTGCCGGACCTTCGCTGCCGCGATCGTGATCGCCGCTGCATGCGCCATCGCGGCACCGTCGCCCGCAATGGCGGCACCCGCCGCCGTCAAGGTCACCTTCGTTCATCCCGAACGCTTCAACGACGACGATTTCCGCTATCGCTTCACGCCGCGCGAGCGCGCCGCCGCGGTCAGCGAACTGACCGGCTATATCGTGCGCGCGGCACAATCGTTGTTGAAGCCGGGCGCAAGCTTGCGGATCGAGATCCTCGATTTCCAACGCGCCGGCATCTACAACCCGCTGCTCGGCAACGCCGCCAATGTCCGCATCCTGAAAGACATCACGCCGCCACGCATCACGCTGCGCTATCAATTGACCGGCGGCGGCAAGCCGCAATCCGGCCGCGAGACGCTGACCGACATGAATTACCTGATGAACCCGTCGGCGCGCTTTTCCGGCGATCCGTTCGTTTATGAGAAGGCGCTGCTCGCCGACTGGCTGCGGAAGATCGCCGCGCGGTAACACGGCATCGCACGCAACAGCCAGACGAACTGCCTGCGAGACGTCGCGCCCTCACCACTCGCCGCTCATTCCCGCGGAGGCGGAAATCCAGAAAACCACAAACGAGCACGCGTTAAACGCTCTGGGCCCCCGCCTTCGCGGGGACGAGCGGATAATTCCGCAAAATCCGGGATTCATTACAATCTGCAATCAAGCCCTGCGGAATATCGGACTTGATCCGATTGCCGATAAGCGCATCGCCCCGCTAAGATCGCGGCCACTAAATCGAAGCCGCGAAAGGACTACACCGTGTTTGGCTGGCTCATTCGGCTGATCATGATTCCGGCTGGCATCATCGCCGGCTGGCTTGTCGCCAAGGACGCGCCGAATTTCGGCATCGTGCAATTGTCGGTCGCGCTTCTGCTGCTGGTGTTTATCGTCGCGGTGATTGCGTTCTCGTCACGTTTTGACGAGAAGCGGCCGAACAACAGGCCGTAACGCGCCAAGACCGCTCAGCGCTCGACCGAATCGAAGACGCGGATCTTCACCCAGTTGGGATTGCTCTGCGGGATAAAGTGTTTCACGTGCGCATCGGACACCTGATACGCGTCATGCGCCTCCCGATTGGCAAACACCATGTGAAAGGCCACGTCGAAGCCGTCGTCATTGAAGAGATAGGCGACCTGCTTGTGACGCGTCAGGTCGTGCGCCAGCGCCGTCGCGAAGAACGACAGCTCTCCAGGATGATTGGCCAGATATTTCTTTCCAAGGTCGAGTTGCTTCTGAACGGCGTCGGGATTCTTGTCTTTCAGCGTGATGAAGATGTCGTGATGGATATGCCCGTGCGCGGCCGCGTTTGACGTGCCCTGATGGGCTGCGATCGTGCCTGTGTCGGATACGTGGTTCATCGATTGCCTCCTCGAGAATGCAAAATCTGAGATGCGACCCTGAGATAAGATGTGATCGTATTGTTGCATCTAAATTTTTGGTCATGCGCGAAGCGCGTTACGCTGAAACTTTTCGACGTAATTGATCGATCTGACATGCTCTCACGCAGCGAATGCAAACATCACTGACCAATCCCGTGGACGCGGGATGAGCTCGGTCCATCCCACCGCCTCGTGTCCTGCGCGTTGCGGAGTCTTTTGCGTCTTCTTGATAAAGACACGCACCACAATGATGCGCCGGCCGACGCCGCGACATCGATCGCCCGCGATATGCCGTTCCGCGCCGCAAAGAACAGGGGTGCACAGGCGTGCCCGCTTTTCGCTCATCCCGCATGATGGAGATTGACCTGCATGGATCGGCTTTCGCTGGCGTCAAGCGTGGCGCGCCGGTGACCGTCGGACATCCCGCATTCGGCGCACCGCATCTTGGCACCGGCCCTGTTCTTGCGCGCGGTCATGGCGGACACGGCCATGGAAACGGCGGACAGGGCCATCACCATCATCATGGCAACGGTCACAAACATCATCACCATGGCTATGGCGGCGCCGTCTTCGCCTATTTCGGCGACCCGTTCTATAGCGGGATCTACAATACATACGCCTATGACGACGGATGTTACCGGCTCGTCCGTGTTCTGACACGGCATCATGGATGGCGGTGGCGGCCTGTGAATGTCTGCTATTACGGAAATTAAATTCGATCGCTGCACGGCTCTCCTGACGGGGCCGCGCGGCGATGTTGTGCGCGACGATTGCCTTCCTTTGTCCGCTCTTGCGCTTGCGTTTCCGCGCGCCGCTGAAATGACACGCGGCATTCAATAACTCAATTGTCGGGTTGGCGCCCTGTGCGAAAGGCACATCGGCATCAACGCAGGGGGCGCATCGCATTAGGAGAAGCGCAAATGTTCAAGCAAACGATCACGGTCATTGCCCTTGCCAGTGCGCTGGCACTCGCTGCAGGCCCCGCCCTCGCGCGTGGCGGTGGTGGCGGCCATGGCGGCGGCGGGTTCGGTGGCGGCGGCGGCTTTCATGGTGGCGGCTTTGGCGGTGGCTTCCACGGTGGCGGAGATTTCGGCGGCGGCTTCCATGGTGGCGACCTCGGCGGCGGCTTCCACGGTGGTGGCCTCGGCGGTGGCTTGCATACCGGTGGCCTGGGCCACAGCGGATTTGGCGGCGCCAGCTTAGGTGGCCTCCACAATGGCGGCACCGGAATGCGACTGGGTGGTGCCGGCTTTACAGGCGCGCCGTCCGACACGGCACGCTCGGCCTTCGGTGCAGCCCATGGGACCGGCGGTCATGTCGCTGCACTCGGCGGACACGCCAGTCCGCAGCGCAGCAACGCCGGACATGCCCATAACGGACGTCGCGGGCATGCCCATTTCCGCGGCCGCCGGAATTTCGCCTTTTACGGCTACCCGTACTACGACAGCTTTTATGACGTGCCTTACGGCTATTACGACGATGGATGCTACCGGCTGGTCCGCGTCCGGACGCCCCAAGGCCTGCGGTGGCAGCGTGAGAATGTGTGCTACTGACGGCAATGATGATCATGGCCGCGCGGCCACCTGATGGTGGATCGCGGCCATGGTTCCGCCTTACCGTCACCCGCGCCCGCCCGTATTTTGATCGTACGAAAATGTTGCTTTCGTCTGCGCCGAAACGCTCGTGACGGCGTTAGAGCGATAGGGGCGTATTGGGTCAGGAGAAGCGCAATGTTCAAACAGACAATCACAGCCATCGCCCTTGCTGGCGCACTGGCCTTCGCGGCAGCGCCCGCCTTCGCGCAGAAAGGCGATGGCGGCCGAGGCGGCGGTGGAGGCGGAGGCGGCCGAGGCGGTGGTGGCATGAGCATGGGTGGCGGTGGAGGCGGCGGCTTCGGCGGTGGCATGCGCGCCGGCGGCGGTGGAGGTATGCGCGGCGGCGGCATGGCCATCCGTGGCGGCGGCGACGGATTCCGCGGCGGTGGTCCGGCATTCCGCAGCGGCGATGGCATGCGCGGCGGACGTGTGACGATCAATCGTGGCGGCGGCGGCCCGCGTATCGCCGATGGTGGACGCAACTGGGATGGCAACAGGTGGGCCGGTGGCGGACGCAACTGGCATCGCGGTCGCTATCACCGGCGCGGACGCGGCTATGGCTACGCCTTTTATGGCGCCCCATTCATCGGTGCGTATGCCTACGGCGCGCCCTACTACTCGTCCTATTACGGCGACGACGAATGCTACGAATTGCAGCGCGTCGCCACGCCCTATGGCCTGCGCTGGCGCCAGGTCTGGGTGTGCGACTGACGCTGCTGCCGAAGGCCTCGCTCATGCGCGCTCTTTCAAACAGCGCGCATGAGGCGATCAAAACTGCGAGCCAGGCCTGGTCGCAGCCAGCCGCGCCAAGAGATTTCAGCCAACAAGATTTCAATCCAACAAGGTGCAGGCCAAGAATGGAATTTACTGTTGGTGATCCATCCCGGCGCGACCGTGAATGGCGATAATCGCCTCGGGTTTGAGGCCGTAGGTGCCCTTGAACGGTGCGTCCAGCACTGCAACCATATAAATCACAAGACCGATGAACAACGACAACGTCCCGCCGACGATGGCATGGGTGAACGGGCGCAGGTCAAACATCCAGATCACGAACACGTTCATCACCGCACCGACCAGGACGATGAACCACATGATCTTCGGGATCGACTCGCCGCCGGCCGAAATCCGCAACCGCCGCGCCTCGATGAAATCGTTCAGCGCCCGCAACATCTCGGCGTGATGGATGCTGGAACCGGTATCCGTGGGCTTGAAGTCTGCCACCGTGCGATGAAACTTGAACATGATGGCTGTTTCCTTCGGATTGGGTTCGCCGCGTTGCTGCAGCACCCAGCCGGGGCCGATGGCCTCATCCACATATTCATTCAGGGTATTGGAAAGCTGCGTGCGCACCGGCTCGGGATAGCCGTTCAGATCGCGATACAGCTTGATGATGCTGACCGCCTCGCGCACGACGGCGTCCTCGGCCCTGTTATGGTTCTCGAATACGGCGATCGACAGCAGCGCCAGCAAGACGCCGAAATAGAGCGCGAACGCGTTCAGGAGGAAGCCGAGTATGGTGTTGATATCCCGTTCGCCGCGAAACAGGCGGGCAATCGAGGGCTGGAGAAAATACGAGCCGACCATTGTCGGAACGACGAAAGCGGCAGCGATCACCAAAGCGCCAAGCCAGGTCGGAAGGTCGTGCAGCCAGTCCAGCATGGATTTGAATATAACTTTGCAAATTGCCTGTGCGCCGTTCTAGGCAATTGGCGGGCGTCTGCAAAGGCCCTTACACGGGCCGTGGACGACGCGGCATACCAGGCGCGCATTCCAGCGCGTTACGGTCCCATGTTCCGAGATCGGCCGCGGCGTCATAGGTCGACTGCAGAAAATCCATCAGCGTCTGTTCGGGATTACTCGCCGTGCGGACGGCCTCGTAGGGCAGAATGAATTCGCCCAGCGTCTTGTGGAAATAGGCCGCGGCGGGACGCACCTTCGCCTCCGAAAACCCGTCCGGCGCGGGGTATGCATAGGAATAAAAAGCCGGCTCTTCGATCATGCCGCCTCCGCCCGGCCAGAAACCGGCGCTCGAGACCTCATGCGAATAGGCCTCCCGCGCCACCGCGTCCGGCAAATTCGGCACCCCGCCCGGATGCGGCGGCGCTTTGCGTCCGGAAAACCGCGTCACTGCGAGATCGAAGCTGCCCCAAAAGAAATGCACCGGACTGACCTTGCCGAGAAACGATGTGCGGAAATGCGACATCACAAGATGCGTCGACAGAAGGATGCGCCAGAAGGCATTCGCCGCCTGCGGATCGTAGGCATAGTGGGCCGTGTCTTGCGGGAACGGAATGGCATCGGGAATTTCGTTCGGCATGGTATCGATCGCCACTTCGATGCCGAGCAGCTTCAGATCGACCAGGACGTTGCCGTAAAAGTCGGCAACCGTCATCGGCATCAGCATGATCTGACGATAATGACCTTCGCTCGTGCGCAGCCACAGCACATGATCGACAAAGTCAAAATCGATCTGGAAGGCGCTGCTCTTGTAGGGAACAGGCGATGTGGTCAGGCCGCGCGCTGTGACATAGAGCGGCACATGCCAGGAGTGATTGACCCAAGGGGTTTGCACGAGGCGGATCTTGCCGACGACCTGCGTCCACAAGTGCAACGTTGCGCAGCTATCCTTCCAGTCCGTGTAAGGCAAGGCAGGCCAGGCTTGCGCGTTCACACTCATGTCGTTCCTCGGCGGCAATCATTCGGCAGCCTGGGCCTCCACGTCGTCCATCCGCTTCACCGGATTGACCAGCGTGCCGAGCCCGGTGATGGACACGCTGACCGGCCCACCAAAGGCGGTGATGTTGGCGGTATGAAGGCTGCGCCGTCCGGCCTTGCCTGGCCGAAACGCCGTGCCCATGGAGATCACGTCGCCGGGCCACAGCGAATGATATCGGGTGATATAGGCGATCACGTCCGGCACCGAATAGGTGTAATAGCGCGTCGAATCTTCGGCGATCAGCTCGTCCTTGTGCCAGCATAGGACATCGAGCGCATGCGGATCGGGGATGTCGTCCTTCGTCACGAGATAAGGACCGAAGGGGCCAAAGGTGTCCGAGCCCTTGTAGCGTGCGGTGTAGGACAGATGCTGTTCGCGCCGTTCGACGACATTCGGATCGTCTTTCGAGGGATACAGCGCATAGTAATGCACCATGTCCTGCGCCCGCATGAAATTGCCGGTCATGTCGTTCATGATCGAATAACCATAGACGACATCAAGCGCGTCTTTCGCCTGCACATGCCGGCAGTGTTTGCCGATGATGACGGCCAATTCCGGCTCGGGATGGACGGAGCCATAATAGTCATAGACCTCGATCGGCTGGCCATGACCGACAAGCGAGGACGCAGGCTTCAGAAAGAACAGCGGATGATCGGGCGCGCTGATCTTGCGGTCGTTGCTGGCGGAATTGTTCAGCGCGACACCGCAGATCTTCGACGGACGCCGCACCGGCGGATGGAAGACGATGGCTTTTGCATCGATGGCGTTCACACGACCCGGCCGCTCGAGCATGAAGGTCTGTGCCTCGCGCAGAAAGGCAAGCCCTTCGTCCCCCGCTTCGATCAGCGCAATCATGTCGGCATATGGCGGGCGACCCATCGCTTGCGCAATCTCGCCAAGATCGGCGAAGCGGTCGCCACTAATGGCGAACCCGACACGGTCACGGTCCTTCCAGCGAAAACTGATCAGCTTCACGGCGTTTCCCTTAGTCTTGTTTGTTTTATGGGGGAACAATGTTGAAGCACCCCTTGGGTGTCAAGGACGGCGCCTTGCCCACGCGCTGGCCCCGCCGAGGCACGCGCCAACACGCCGTTGCGCGCCCAGCCGGCGCGTGCAGACCACCACTGTTCCTCCCGACGGCGCCGCAGTGGTCGAGTTCAAGCTCGAAGTCCCCGGCAAATACATGCTGGTCGATCACGCCCTGAGCCGCGTCGAAAAGGACTCGCCGGCGTGCTGGTGGTGGAAGGACCCGAGAACCACGACGTCTTCAAGGATCACGACCCGGCGAAATCCGCCAATTCCCTGTCGCACTGATCTGAGACCGAGGAACGCGACATTCGGCCTCCGTGATGCGGAGGCCGAATTTGTTTTTTGTCACGGCGCGCCGATTATGATGCGGCAGACCGCAGCTCGAACGACAGGCGGACTCGTCGTGCCCTTTGCCCTCGATCGCAAAAGGTCGCCATCCGCGACCTGATGCGGATCGAAGCGATTGCCGAACGGGATGCGAACGACGTTTAGTCCGCCAGTCGCCGCTCACTCGTGCGGAAGCACTTTGAATGGCTGCTTGTAGGGCTCAACCCGCAGCGAGGACGCGGCCAATACGCCGACCTTCTGCAGCGGCGCCATCTGGCGCTCGCCATCCTTTGCCTGGCGCACCGCATATTGCCAGAGTGTCAGGGAGCCCTTGGACGCGATCGCCTTGGCGATACCGCCGGCGTCGCCGCCAAAATCGGAAAGTTCGGTATCGTTCAAACCGACGATGATTTCGTCCTTGACGGTCACGATCTTGAACAGCGTGTCGGCAAAAGCAGGCTGAGCGGCAAGCATGAGAGCTCCGGAAATGAGACTGGCTGCGGCGAGCCGCGCGATCAGATTGGTCATGAAGGTCCCCTTTAAGGAATGTGCCAGAATTGGTTGCGGTGGACCCGCGTCAGGTTCACGCGGCGATACGAATTTTGGAGATGTGGGATGGGTGGGATGCGATCCTATCCATCCAGCTCGTCATAGAAGCGGAAAATACCCATCTCGTTGAAAGGAATGCGCCGTTCGCTCTTGAGGTAGGCGGCGATGCGCGGACGCGCGGCCACACGATCATGCAGACTGCGGATATGTGGATATTTCCTCGCTTGCCGCTTCATCATCCGCGGAAAGGAATAGTTCAGACCGGCAACGATCTGGAACAAAGACAAGTCCGCATAGGTGACGCGGCGGCCTGTCAAATAAGGCCCGCCGCTCGCCTTGATCACACGCTCGAAATAGCCGAGAAATTTAGGCGCCCGATGAGCCCGGAAATCGTCGGCCCGGCGCTCCGCTTCGGGCTTTTGCTCCTCGTAGTAAAGGCCCGAACCGATCGGATGATGCGTGTCGTGAATCTCGACAACGAAATCGGCAATCGTCAGTTGCAACTGATGCACCCATAACCGTCCCGCTTCGGTCTTCGGCGCCAGTCCGCAATGCTTGCCAAGATACAGAAGGATGTTGGGCGTCTGGCCGATGAGCAGCTTGCCGGCCTTGAGAAAGGGCGGAGCGAACGATGGCGTCTTCACCGCCCGCGATTGCATCAGATGCAGCATCTTGTCTTCGCCGCGCGGCTTGCGCGCAACATCAATATAGTCGGCGCCCGCTTCCTCCAGTGCCAGACGGACATATTCGCCGCGCCCCTGGATCTGCGGCCAGTAATAGAGTTCGTAACGCATACGGCCCCCGTTCCAGCGAATAAGCCGCCGCACGCGTCGGTCGGGTGCGGGGCTGTGGTGCTATAAAGCACCGCAGCGCGAATTGGACAATCAGTTCGCCGCAAAGCAATAGAGCAGACCGTCACCGCCGGTGCTGCGCAAATCGGCCTGCGAACACCCTCCTCCCGGGCCACGTGACGAATGCGACGAATTCCAGGATTTCGCCGGCGGTTGTTCGTCGAAACCCATGCGATCGTGGTGGCCGACCATCGCCGAGCCGTCCCCGCTTTTCGTCCAGTTGCCGCAGGTTCGGTCGTTGCTGCCGGTAAATGCGACGCCATCAGGCTCCGAGCCGGTGAGGATATCATGACGGTTCGGCTGGTCGCCGCGGCCATTGACCACCTCGCCCTTCTCGGTGAGCGCGGTCTGCTTGTTGATGTTATTGTTGTTGTGAAGCTCCGCGACATCCTTGGCGATCACAACGCCTTTGGCATTCTGCCACGGGCCCTTGCCGATGCGATCACGCGCATTCACAGCGCCCGCACCTTGCGTCGAAAGGTAAGCCCGCCAAGTCTTCCCACCAGCGCCGGCAGCCTGTGCCAGCGATTGGCAATGCTTGTCGGCTCCGTCAAGACCGCCCAGGTCGCCACCCTTGCCGAGACCGTTGCTCGTGACGAAGAATGTCATGTCGGTTTGCTGCGCCGCAGCGGGAAGTGTCGGTAAGATGATGGCTGCGGCAAAAGCCGCGATCGATATCAAGCCATTGCGCATGTCAGACCTCCGCATTCAGGGCTGTTGCTCTGAAGATCAACCCCGGAATCCGATCCCCTATTCAGGTTAATGGACAGCCGCTCTTGAAGCAGGCACGCTGTCATGTCACGCAATGGGCGGTGGTAGCGTACGGGTGGACTGATGGGCGGCTCCATTCCTCTGGATTATGTCATGGTCGGCCTCGTCGGCTTTCTGGCTGCGTGGCTGATGGCCTTGATGGTGATGCCGGCGGTGCATCACCGCGCCGTTCGGCTGACGCGCAAAAAATATGATGAACTGCCGCTGTCGATTCAGGAGATGCGCGCGGAGAAAGACAGCATCCGCGCCGGCTTTGCCGCCGCAACCACCAAGCTTGAAATGAGCCTTGCGCAATTGCGCGACAAGACCGCCGCGCATGCCACTGATCTGGCCAGAAAGACGCAGCTCATCGCGCGATTAAAGCAGGAACTGGGAGCCGTCGACGCTGCGTTGAAAGAAACCGAGACGCGCGAGCAATCCGCACGCACCGAACTGCGAAACGCCAAACGTGAGATCGCCGGCAAGAACGCCGCGCTGAGCGCGGCCGAACAGGAGATCGCAGCCATCAAGGCGCAGATTGGAGCGATCGCACCGGCGTTGCGCCCTGCGCAAAAACGCGCTGAACCGCATGTTGCCGAAGTTGTGCAGCTGGCACCCTTGCGCGCACCGCTCGACGTCATGCCCCCGCCAACACGGCTGTTGACGCCGGCGTCGGTCACACAATCCAAGCAGGACGACGATCTCGCGACCCGCGCCTGGACCGAGATCCGCGACGCGGCGCGGCGGGTCGATGACCGCTATGAAGGCACGCCTGTCTTCGGGCGGCGGCAAAGCACCGACACGACCAAAACGGATCGCTGACCGCTTGCAGCCATTTGCAGCATACTCTTGGATAGCCCGCTCATTAATCCCCCGTTCGTCCCCGCGAAAGCGGGGACCTGGAATTTAAAAAAGAAGACTGAATTTCCGCTTTCGCGGGGACGAGCGAACAATTAATGCTGCCGATGCCCTTGGCGAGCAATGGCATCAACAACAAACCTCACCCTCTCCTCAACGTTCATACGCGGCAGTATCACAAGCTCATAATCAAGCTTGCTATAAATCTCTACCATCGCATCATACGTCCGCTGCGCTTCGTCGAAGTCCTGCTTCCTTTCGGCATCTTGCGCGTAAATCTCGCGCCAGGGCGGCGCGATGAACACGCGGCGATGATAACGAAAGTCCGTCGCGGCTTTCATCAGATGCACCGGCACCGGCAAGCCACACAAGCGCAGATAGCCGACCACATCGGGAATGCCACGATCGAAGAACACCGGCCCGGTCTGCGCTATGGTCGCTTTGTAGGATTGGATATCCCGCTCCAGCATCTTCTCGGCGAAAGCAGCCCGATCCTTCCACGGCAGCGCCCCGCCACCATTCGCAAGCTGCTCCTGAATGACGGCCCGCCCCGCTTCGGCCGTGCGCGCGAAGCCGGCTGCCGCCAGCGCCTCGACCAGTGTGGTCTTTCCAGAACCGGGACCGCCAGTGATGACGAAAAAGCGCTCCACGTCCCGCATTCAATATTGCCTTCCAATTTCCACTTACTGCCCCGTCCACCCCTTCAACACCGCCGACGTTACCGCCCCACCGACCACGCAGGGCAAGCCAAGCGCAACCTGCCCGGTCACGGCCGCACCGAGACAGCCCAGCGCAATCGCGCCTTCGCCGATCTTGCCGGCGGTCGCGACATCGCGCTTGCTGCCCGGCCCTTTGCGTTTCAGATCCTCGATCGCACCAACCGCTTCCTTGCGGAGCGCCGTCAATTGCATCGTGTCGGCTGCATCGATGATCGTTTTCAGGATCTCCGCCGTCTCCTTCGGCTGATGACGCGCGGAGCGCTTCAAGAGTGCCAGCAATTCCGGATTGCGCGCAGAATTCGTGGCGAGGGTAAATTTCGCCATCACGCCCAGCGTGAGCTTGTCGACACTGTCGCGCTCCTTTGACCATGGCAGCATGCCGACGATACGCAGGATCGGTCCGTAATCGCCGGTCGCAAAATACTTGCCCCATAGCATGTCCAACACTTCCGGTGAGGCGTCGAGCGCCCAGTCGACTTCAGGTCCTTTTGGCTTCTCGCGCGAGAAGAATTGCTTGATCTTGTCGCTCGCCGAAAGCGGCGGCTGCGGGACCGTTGCCGTGATCGTCGGCAATGAGCCATCGAAATATTTCGCGATCATCACCGCGCGCGTCGGCATATGCGGTGACTGTTCGGACAACACCTGTTTCCAGTTCGGCAAACCGGAATGGGCAATGGCGCGCACGATGGCCCAATGATCTTCCGTGTTGATGGGAAAAGCGCCTTCGATCAGCGCGCTCGCGCGATCAGGGTTGGCGCCGATCACGCCGGAGATGAAGCCGACATAGACGCCCGAGCCTTCCGGATCGCGCAGCGCGCCATAGCGGCTCATGGCCTGGATCGCCGCCGGCAGACGATCGGGCTCGGGCCTGTGACGATAGCCGTTGATCCAGGTCAGCACGTTATCGGATGAAGAGAAGTCGGCGACGCGGGGCGTCGCGGCAAAACCTGCATCGTGCGAGACAAAGATAATAGCAGACAACAAGATCGCAGCGGCGCGCATCTCCCCTCCGAAGGCGCGAAAGCCCCCGGAACGAATGCAGCATTGGCATCCGCCGATTTCATGTCGCCGAGCGGGCGGGATTTGGCTCGCCGCCGCAATAAAGCCGCAACGCGGATCGTACTACCAGCCCAGAAAAAGCCCGGCGGGTTGCCGCCGGGCTTCTCAAAAATTTGCGTGACGCGGTTGGCTTTACGCCTCCTGCACGGCCGACAACAGCCACTCGCCGCCGCGCGAACGCACGAACGTCCAGATTTCGGTGCGCTCGAACGGCTCTTTGTCGCCTTCGACAATATTGCCGGACTGGCGCTCGGCGGTGTAGTCGATCGACGAATAGCGCATCGCCACCGTTGCGTATTCCTTGTCGCCTTCGCGCCAGGCTTCGGCGAGATCGCCCTGCAGCAGCTTCACGTCGCTGACGGTGTTGACCACGCCGCGGCTGGCATTGTCGGTCAGTTCCTCGGCGAAATAGCTGACGACTTCCGGCGTCGCGAGCTGACGCAGCTTGCCGATATCTTCGGCGCTGTAAGCCGCCTGCACTTCGGACAGCTTTTGCTCGAACGTGTTGAAGTCGGCTTCGCCGATCTCGATGGTGTCGCCACCGCCCATCATCGGCGCGCCGCCACCGCCGTAAGCCGGCTGCGACATCGATTGACGCTCATGAGAATTATTGTCCTGCGGACCGGCATTGCGCATCGACGGACCGGCCGCCGTGGCATAGCCCGGCGCATTGCGGCGCTGCCACCAGGACCAAAGCAGGCGCGCGACGATCACCACCAGAACGATCTGGATCAGAAGCCCCAGAAAACCGGCGAAACCCGACAGGCCGCCGAAAAGGCCACTGCCGAACAACAGGCCGAACAGGCCCGCACCGAGAAGGCCGCCCATCAGACCGCCCATGAAGCCCGGACGATTGAAGAAGCCGCCCCGCGCCGCGCCAACTTGACCTGCGGTGGCAGCAGCATTCGGTGCCTGCGGCTGGGTAATCGATCGGTTGATCGGAGCTGCGGTATTCGGTGCCGTCTGCGTGACCGGCGGCGGCGCATAGGTGCGGCTGCCACGGCTGCCAAAGCCGCCACCGCGGCGCGCGGCATCGGCATCCGCAACCGCCAGAACCAGCATGGCTGCAGCCGCAAGGCCGCACAAGATCAAGCGAATTTGCATTTTACCCGGCATTTCGGTCCTCCCAGGACGGCTATTCGGCGCGACATATAGGGGCTGGCGGGACCGAAGTTTAGGTGCATCAGTGCCGCATGCTGACTGACCGCCACTGGACCGCGACGGAACACCTGACATAATACTGTGCATGATGTGCCGGCCGGATTCGACCGGCTGGATTGAAGGGGTTGCCCATGCCGCTGCGACTGAACCGGCCTCACATCCGCGCTCTTACGGCCACGATGCTCGGCGTCTTCCTCTGGTTCGGGTCGGGCGTGAAGGGCAATGACACCGGCGGCATGATTCCCTGGCAGCCGGGCGCCGACGAATATGCGCTGCACCTCGCCGGCGCGCATTGCATGCGCTACAAGAAGTACGCGATCATCACCAGTGTGCATCCCTGGCCGGGCGATTACATCGGCTTCGTCTGCCGCCGTGCCGGCCGCTGGGGTCCGGCTTATAACGGCTGGTGATTCTGTATGGCGGGTTACGCCTTCGGCTAACCCGCCCGACTGTTCACTTCGCCAACGTCTCTTTCACCACTTCCACGAGCTGCTTCAGCGTGAACGGCTTGGCCAGGAACTTGAACTGACGATCCGGCCCCTGCGGAAGATTCTTCTCGAACGCCTCTTCGGCGTAACCGGATACAAAAATCATCTTCAGGTCCGGATTGGTCTTGCGCATTTCCTTCAGCAACGTCGGACCATCCATCTCCGGCATCACCACGTCGGACACCACGAGATCGACTTTGCCCTCATTGCGCTCCAGCTCTTCCAGCGCCTCGACGCCGTTGGAGGCCGTCAGCACCGTATAGCCGCGCGAGGCGAGCCCGCGGGCGTTGAGTGCACGTAAGCCTTCTTCGTCCTCGACCAGCAACACCGTGCCATGACCGGTGAGATCGGGCTGCGCGGCCTGTGCAAGCTTCTCGGCTGATGTGAGCGCTGCGATCGCCGGTGCATCGGCCGGCTTGATCTCTTCCTTTTCGGGGATATGTCGCGGCAGGAAAATACGGAAGACTGTTCCCTTGCCCACCTCCGATTCCGGATAGATGAAGCCGCCGGTCTGCTTGACGATGCCATAGACCGTCGAGAGGCCAAGACCCGTACCCTTGCCGACTTCTTTGGTGGAGAAGAACGGCTCGAAGATCTGCGTCAGCACTTCGGCCGACATGCCGGTGCCGGAATCGGTCACTTCGACCAGCACGTAATCGCCGGACGGCATGCCTTTATAGGCCGCCGACGGAATATCGGCCGCAGACATGTTCGCGGTGCGGATCGTCAGCTTGCCGCCATCGGGCATCGCGTCGCGCGCATTGACGACCAGATTCACCACCACCTGTTCGAATTGCGACAGGTCAGCCTTCACTGGCCACAGGTCGCGCGTATGCACGACATCGAGCTTCACCTTCTCGCCGATCAGGCGCTTCAGCAGCATGCCGAGATCGGACAAGACTTCGCCAAGGTCGAGCACCTGCGGCCGCAAGGTCTGACGGCGCGAGAACGCAAGCAATTGGCGGACCAGCGATGCGGCGCGGTTCGCATTCTGCTTGATCTGCATGATGTCCGAGAAGGACGGATCGGTCGGCTTGTGCGCCGAGAGAAGGAAATCCGTCGCCATCATGATGGCGGAGAGAACGTTGTTGAAATCGTGCGCGATGCCGCCAGCCAGCTGACCGACAGTATCCATCTTCTGCTGCTGCTTGATCTGGCCTTCCAGCGCGCGACGCTCGGTCGTATCAAGCGCGTAAATGATGGCTGTTTCTGAATCGCGCTCGCCGTCATCGTCGATCGCAGTCAGGAAGAAGGTCGCGAATTTGTCGCTGCTATCGGACAGCGCGGCCTCGACCGGCGCAATGTCGCCCTGCCCCTCGCTCGCCTTGGCGATCGCGTGTTCCAGCGTGCTGCGATCGCGTTCGGCGACGGTCGAGAGAATACTGCGTGCCGGACCTTCTGCCGCAGCTCCCTTGAACAGCCGCGCAAACAACGCATTGGATCGCATGATGCGACCGGATCGATCGACCGTCGCAATCGCCATCGGCGTATTGTTGAAGAAGCGCATGAAGCGCACTTCGGCGGCGCGCTGTGCATCCTGCTGCTCGCCGCGCGCCCGATTGAGCACAAGCGTGCGCGACGGTCCCGGCACGCCGTCGGCGCCGAACGCTACCTTATGGAAAAGACGGACCGGAACGGAAAGCCCGCTCCGCGTCTTGAAGTCGAGATCGAGAATTTCGGTCTTCACATCGCCTGGCTCCGGCGGGATCGCCAGCAGCGAAGCACCCTCACCCGAAACGACATCCGTCAGTTTCAAACCGCCGGAGCCGACTTCCGCCAGATCCTGATCGAGCCAGCTTGCGAGTGTTGCATTCAGATAGACGATATTGCCGGCAGCATCGGCCGAGAAGAAGCCGGCCGGCGCGTGATCGAGATAATCGATCGCGTGCTGCAGTTCCTGGAAGACATTTTCCTGCTTTTCGCGATCGCGGGTGACATCGGCAACGGTCCACACCGTCGTCCGTGCGTTGCGTCCCGCGTCGCCCGGCCGCACCCGCAGGCGAAGCCAGCGTGCCGGCTCGTCCTTCAAGCCGCCGACACGGACTTCTTCCTGCAGACGCCGTCCTTCGCGGGCTGCTTTCAAAAGGCGATAGACGGCTTCGGAGACATCCGGGTCGCCGATGAACACGCGCTCGATCGGCCGGGCATCCTTGGCGCTGGCAGCCCCAATCAGGTTCAGATAGGCCGCGTTGGCATAAACGACGCGACCGCTGGAATCGGTGACGAGGATGCCGTCGAATGCGCCATCCACCAACCCGCGGATCATCGGGTTGCCGCTGTCCTGCCCGGCAAAGCGCAGGATGCCGGCCGCCAGCGCGAACAGCGAAAACACCCCGACGGTGCCGAGAATCGCCAGCAGGATAAGGATATACAGAGAGGTATTGCCGCGTCCGACCTGCAACAATCCGACCGCTGCGCCCACAAGCGCAATGGCGATCACGATCACAAGCCCGATGGAGCCGCCGCGCTGTGACCGGTCCAGGCTGCCGGGATCCCGCATCTCGCCCATATCGGTTGTCGTCATGACTGCTAGTGCCTCAAGCTGCAGGTGATCCGCAAGGGGGCATTGCATCTCTCGTCATTCCGGGACGCGCCTGAAGGGCGCGGACCCGGAATCCAGAGCCACAAACACCGACTGCGCCGCCCCTGGATTCCGGGTCCGGCGTGATGCGCCGTCCCGGAATGACGAAAATAAAGAGCCATCAATTCAGCCTCCGCCGCAGCCGCATCACGTAACCGATGACTTCGGCCACCGCCCGGTAATGTTCCGCCGGGATTTCCTGATCAACGTCCACAGTCGCGTGCAGCGCACGGGCCAGCGGCGGATTTTCCACCACCGGCACGCCATGCGCCTCGGCCACCTCCCTGATCTTCAGCGCGATATTGTCGAGCCCCTTGGCAACGCAGAGCGGGGCATTGTCGCCGCGTTCATATTTCAACGCGACCGCGTAGTGGGTCGGGTTCATGACGACGACCGAGGCTTCGGGCACCGCGGCCATCATGCGCTTGCGCATGCGGCTTTCGCGAATGCGGCGGATACGCGCCTTGATCTGCGGGTCGCCGTCGGTCTGCTTGAACTCTTCCTTGATCTCCTGCAGCGACATCTTCTGTTTTTCGTACCACTGCCGATACTGGAAGAAGTAATCCGCGCCGGCGATGAAGGCCATGATGATCACGACAAAGCCGAGCATCTTCAGCGCGAACACCGCCGTGAACGGCAGGATCGCCGCCACATCGAGCGTCACCAGCCCCTCGAGGCGCGTACGTTCCGGCCACAGCAGCATGGTCATGACCGTGCCGAGAATGGCGATCTTGGCAATGCCCTTGGCAAAATTGACCAGCGCAATCTTGGAAAACAATCGTTTGAAGCCGGCCGCTGGCGAAATTTTTGAGAGCTTGGGGGTCAGGCTTTGCGTTGACCAGACCAGCCGGTGCTGAATCATATTGCCGCCGATTGCGAACAGCGCGACCAGAAGAATTGGAATCGCCACAGCCGCAATGACCTCCTTGCCGATACGGCCGGAGAGAAGAATGAGCGCCGTTCCGTCAGTCGGAATACGATGCGCATTGGAAATCAGGCCACCGAGTGTCGTCTTCAGACCTGATGCCATCTGGTTGCCGAAGGTCAGCAACATCAAGGTCGCGCCGGCCAGGACGAACCATGTCGAGACTTCCTGGCTCTTGGCAACGTCGCCGCGCTCGAGGGCTTCGTCCAATCGTTTTTGGGTGGGGTCTTCTGTTTTCTCGTTGTCTTCGCTCTGCTCGGCCATCGCGATCTCACCTCATGAATAAGGAGCGAGTTCGCGAAGGATCGCGCCGATGAAGTCAATGAACGTTCCCATCATCGCGCCGACGACGGCGATCAGGATGAGGAAACCAAGCAGGATCGACAGCGGCAGACCGATGAAGAAGACCTGCATCTGCGGCATCAGCCGCGACAGCACGCCGAGGCCGAGATTGAACAACAAACCGAAAACAAGGAATGGCGCGGAAAGCTGAATGCCGACCTTGAAAGCACCAGCCACCGTCTTGGTGATCAGGGACGCGGCATCGCCAACCAGAATGGACGCGCCAGGCGCAAACAGACGATAGCTGTCGTTGAGCGCGGCAATGACAAGGTAATGCAGGTCGGTTGCGAAAATCAGCGTGACGCCAAGCATGGTGAGGAAATTGGCGACGATGACATTTTGCTGACCCATCGACGGATCGACAGCTGTGACGAAGCCGAGCCCCATCTGCTGCGCGATCACCGCGCCGGCAACCTGCAAAGCCGAGATCGACAACCGCGCTGTGAAACCGAGAATGGCGCCGATGATCATTTCGTGGCCGAGCATCAGCAGCACCGGTCCAAGCTCGCGCAGATCGATATTATAGGCGGTCCGGTGCAGAGGCAGGAACACCGCAGCCAGGGCCAAGGCGATGCTCAGGCGCACACGCACCGGCATGCTCATTTCGCCGAGCCCCGGCAACAGCATCACCATCGTGCCAATACGTGCGAAAACCAGCATGAAGGTTGCAGCCAGCGCCGGGAGAAATGAGACGTCGAGCTGCATATGTCGTTTCCGCCTCCCGCCGAATGTCGCGGGAAGTGCTTTATCTCATCCGCCGTGTATGATTCGCGCCGAGATTCGCATCATGTGACCTTGCAGCGAATCCGCCATGAAGGGCAACACCAATAGCATGGCGACGAACATCGCCAGGATCTTCGGTACGAAGACCAGCGTCATTTCCTGAATCTGGGTCAGAGCCTGAAAGAGAGAAATCGCGACGCCGACGGCAAGGCCGACCAGCATCAGCGGCGCCGACACAATCACCAGCGTGATGATCGCGTCACGCGCCACATCGAGGACTTCGGGGCCTGTCATCGGATATCTTCTTGATTGCTGTCGTCTGAAAATCGCGCGTGCCGATCAGATCGGCATGCGCATGATTTCTTCATAGGCCGCAACCACCCGGTCGCGGACCGCAACCAGGGCATCCACGGCGACTTCAGATTCCGCAACTGCGGTGACGACATCGACCACGTTGGCCTTGCCTGTCACCATGGCATGCGATTGCGCGTCGCCGGTGCGGGCGGCCTGGTTCACCTGGCCCATCGCATCCTTCAGCAGCGAACCGAAATTCTGCCCGCCGACATCCTGGACCGAGCGCGCCGCGCCTGCCGCGGGATTGCCGAGCGAGGCTGTATTCATGACATTGTTGAGCATCGCACCGAAGCCCGGTCCGCTGCTGTCCTGAACCGATTTGGCCGCGGCTGCGGTCGGACTGTTGATGGAGGCTAGGCTGGCATAAGCTTTCGCTGCTGTCGCGGCGGTCTGCATGATCGTCTCCCGTTATGCTTTTAGAATGTCGATGGTACGCTGGAGCATCCGGCGCGTGGCGCCGATGACATTGATGTTGGCCTCGTAGGAACGTTGCGCGTCCCGCATGTCGGTCATTTCGACAAGCGGGTTCACATTCGGATATTTGACATGTCCCGAAGCATCGGCCGCGGGATGCCCCGGCAGATGCTTCGTCGTGAAAGCCGTCTGGTCGGTTTTGATGGTGCCAAGACTGACGACGCGCGCATCGAGGCTGCGGTCGAGTTCGGAATGGAAGGTCGGAATCTTGCGACGATAGGGATCAGCCCCGGCATTGCTGGCGGTCGAGTCCGCGTTGGCAATGTTTTCCGCGATAACCCGCATACGTCCGGCCTGGGCTCGCAGCCCCGATGCCGCGATGGCAATCGACTTGATGAAATCCATGAATGCTGTCCGTTAGCGTTTGCCGAGTGCGGTTTTCATCAGGCCGAGGCTTTTGGTGTAGAGGCTCGCCGCCGCCTGGTAGTCCATCTGGTTCTCGGCGACCTTCAGCATCTCGTCTTCGAGGCTGACGGCGTTGCCGGCGGGGCGGGTCTCCGCGCCGCCGGGCTTGCCCCGCTGGAACACGGTGCTGTCCCCCCGGAAAAGCCGGTCAGATGCGCCGAACTGGTCCGTTGAAGCGAGACGCTCGGCCCGGCCACCGACGAATCAAATTTCGGGGGTGTCAGATCGGACGGTTTGAACTTTGGGGTGTCCGAATTGGCGATGTTCTCGGAAAGCAAACGCTGCCGCTCTTGATGCCACTGCATTTTGGTGCGGAGCATGGTGAGGATCGGTAGTCCTGAAATGGGCATGGCCTGTTCTTCGAGCATGAAGGACCGCAAATTCTGGACTCAAGGACTCGCGGCGACAGGCAATTCTTGCCCGGTGTATGGTTAACATCTGGTTAAAATCGGTATTCGGTGGCCTTGCCATCGTTTGGCCTTAGCCGAACGGTTTACCAAAACAGCAAGTTGCGGCCTGGAAATGCGATAGAATCGCGATAAACACTCAACAGGTCCGTTAGGGTTTTGTTAGTCTTAGGGTCGGCAAGTCTTGCCGAGACCCCAAGACGATCGGGGCACGGATAAGCCCTTCAGTGAGGAGGCCGGTAGGTCCGATGGATAGCCTTTTTGGGGAAGGAACGTCGCTGCCGGTGCGCTTTTTCATCGCGTTCGTCGTCGTTTTCGCGTTGATCGGTCTGACCGCCTGGCTGATTCGCCGCTTCGGTTCGGGGCCCCTCGGTGGCCAGAAAGCCCGCGGCCGGGCGCCGCGTCTCGCCGTGATCGAGGCCGGCGCGGTGGATGGCCGGCGCAAGCTGGTGCTGATCCGGCGCGACAATGTCGAGCACCTGATCATGATCGGCGGGCCGACCGACATCCTCGTAGAAGCCAATATCCTCAGGGGTCAGAGCAGCCGCGAGCGTGCCTCCTCGGTCGCCGATAACCTCACCCGTGTTCTTGCCGGCGCCACGAGCGAGGATGCGAGCTGGGCATCCCTGCAGCCGGAGCCGACGCCGCGTCCCGCTCCCATGCCGCGGCCGGCACCGCTTGAGGATTCCTCGCAATGGGCCTTGCAGCCCGAGCAATCCCCACCACCGGCCCTGCCAAGGCGCGCGCGCGCAGCCGACCCGCTGGCCGGCCTCGCGGCTGAATTGTCCGTTCGTCCTGCGGAACCCATTGCTCCGGCACCGCGGCCGGCGCCTGCCCCGGCTGTGGAAGCGCCCCGGGTGGAAGCCCCTCGTGTGGAAGCGCGCATGGCACCCAAGCCGGCTCCGATGCCTGCCCCGGCACCCCAAGCCGCATCGCAACAGCAATCCGCCGATCAGAATCTCGCCGACATGGCGCAACGCCTTGAAGCGGCGCTCCGCCGCCCGGCGGCACCAGCGACGCCGGCATCACGTCCAGGCGTGATGCAACCGGGACTGAAGCCCGCTGCAGAAGCACCGCGCGCGGCGCCGCCTGTCACACCGCCGCCGGCTCAGCCGGCCGCGCCTGCAAAGGCGCCGGAGGTCACCTCGCCGGCCGCCGCTGCTCCCGAGAAGCCAAAAGAAGCATCGGCGCCGGCGGCAGCAAAACCCGCACCGGCACCGGCGAAAGCTGCGCCTGAAAAATCGGACAAGCCGGACGACATGTTCGGTAGCCTTGAGGAAGAAATGGCAAACCTTCTCGGCCGGCCGTCAGGCAAGCCATCTTGACGCAAACAATCGCGTGCTGCGTCCGTCTGTTGACGGTGGCCGCGATCCTTGTTGTTCTCCCAGACACAGCCCTCTCGCAAGACATCAGCATCAATTTCGGACAAGGCGCCGGATTGACCGAGCGCGCGATCCAGATGATCGCGCTGATCACGGTGCTGTCGCTGGCGCCCTCGATCCTCGTGATGATGACCTCGTTCACGCGGATCGTCGTGGTGCTGTCGCTGCTGCGCACCGCGCTTGGCACCGGCACGGCGCCGCCGAATTCGGTGATGGTGGCTCTGGCGCTGTTTCTGACGGCCTTCATCATGGGACCGGCATTCCAGAACGCCTATGAGGTCGGCCTGCGTCCGCTCGCCAATAACGAGATCACTGCCGAGCAGGCCTTTCAACGCTCCTCCGGTCCGTTCAAGACTTTCATGCTGAAGAATGTCCGCGAGAAGGATCTCGCGCTGTTCATGGACCTGTCGCGCGAAGCCAAGCCGGCAACGCCGGACGACGTATCGCTGCGCGTGCTGATCCCGGCTTTCATGATTTCGGAACTGAAACGCGCCTTCGAGATCGGCTTTCTGCTGTTCCTGCCGTTCCTGATCATCGACCTCGTGGTGGCATCGGTGCTGATGTCGATGGGCATGATGATGCTGCCGCCGGTCGTGGTCTCCCTGCCCTTCAAGCTGATCTTCTTCGTCTTGGTCGACGGCTGGTCGCTCGTCGCCGGCAGCCTGGTGCAGAGCTACGGGACTTAGCTACACCCCGCCTTGTTCCGGTTCACTGCACAGCGAGGCGTCGCCCGAACCAATACCAGGCGATGACGGCACACGGCACGCCAAGCGCGATCCACGACAACACGTTCCAGACTTCGTCACCAAGCAGAGCTGATATCAGTCCGATCGCGCTCAGAACTCCGAGCATGATCGGGATACCGAACACCTGCTTCCAGTTTCGCCCTGTTCTTTGGAATGATTCTGTCATTGCTCACCACCGATAGGCCATGGTCGCAAGGACCGTGCGTCCCGGCGCGAGGCTGCAGTAAGCATACCCGTAGCAATAGGTCACATAATTTTTGTCGAACAGATTGGTGGCGTTGACCCTTAGCTCCAATCCTTTGAGGGATCGATCCAGCGCGCCGAAATCGTATCGAACCGCCGCGTCATAGACGACGTAGGATGGAACCAAAAGCTGGTCCACCGTTTCCGTTTCGGAATAATTAGCGCCGACGTAACGCACGCCACCACCGAGTTTCAATCCCGGCAACACCATGTAGTCGATCCAACCGGAAGCCATGTTGTGGGGGGTCATCGGCTGCGGACGGCCGAGTTGCAAAGGATTAGAACTCTCTGTGATTTCCGAATCCATATAAGTATATGCAGCAATCACATCGAGCCGATCGGTCACACTGACCTTTGCGTCCAATTCGACGCCGCGAACATTCACCTCGCCAGTCTGTATGGCAATGAATGCTGGATTGGTGGTGATCACATTCTTGCGTGTCAGATCGTAGACCGCCGCCGTGAATAACGCCTTGGTGCCGACCGGCTGATACTTGATGCCAGCTTCATATTGCACACCCGTGGTCGGCTCGAACAACTTTCCAGATGGGAAACCGACAGTTGTTTCCTGTTCAAACGACGTGGCAGCCGCAATATACGGCGTGACGCCATTATCAAATGTATAACCCAGACCTGCACGACCCGTCCAAGCCTGACTCCTCACCTGATCGTACGTGTTGGCAACCGAGTCTGTCACCGAGACGTCAGACCAATCGTGGCGGCCTCCGACGGTCAGAATCCAGCGATCAAACTTGATCTGATCCTGCGCGTAGATGCCAAGTTGATTCTTCCTGTCGTGATAGTTGTAACGCGGGACCAGCGGCGGGACCGATCCGTTATAGACCGGATTGAAAACGTTGATCGGCTGCACGGTACCGCCCCACATTGGCGGGAATGCATAACGGAAATCGTTGTTTCCGGCGGTCTGGAAATAATCCAGACCGAAAAGCACCTTGTGCTGAAGCGGCCCGGTCGCGAAATCTGCCTGCAACTGGTTGTCGATCGTGAAAGTGCGCGCATCCGTGTCTTGCGAATATGCGCCGCGCTGAAGGTTCACGAGGTCCGGCGGAATAAATCCTTCGCTGCGATGGGCTTGCCAATAAGTATCAACAGCCATGTATCGCAGGTTCTGACGGAACTGCCACGTCTCGTTGAAGCGATGCTCGAAGGCGTAGCCGACCGCCCATTGCTCGCGCTCGAAGCGATCCCAGTTTGGCTCGCCGACAAAAAAGCTACGCGGGATCCTTCCGTTTGGATTGGGAAACAGCGTCCCTTGTGCCGGCAGATATTGCTGAGGATACGAGCCTTGGTCCTTGCCGTATTGCATGAGCAACGTCAGCGAGGAGTCGAAGTTGCGGAACGTAAAGGACGGCGCCAAAAACAGCCTTTTGTCCTTGGCAAAATTCACCATCGTATCGGAATCGCGGACCAGGCCGGTGAACCGATAGAGGAACGACTTGTCGGCGTTGCCCGGACCGCCGACATCGAATGCGCCCTGCCACCAATCGTGGCTTCCAGCAGAAACTTCGATTTCGCCGAACGGCGTTAATGTCGGCCGCTTGCTGATCATGTTGATCAGGCCGCCGGGCGAGTTCTGGCCATAGAGAACGGACGACGGGCCCTTCAACACTTCGATGCGCTCGAGCCCATACGGTTCGATCCGCGGCGTCGCGAAAAACCGATTCAACGGCAGCGGCATCCCGTCGAGATAATAATACGGCAGGAAGCCACGAATGCGCGTCTCGTCATACTTCGCGCTTTCGCCATTGATACCGGCAAACACACCTGGCGTGTAGCGCAGCGACTCGCTGATGGTTTGCGCGCCCTGCTCGGTGATCTGATCCTGCGTGACGACCGAGATGGATTGCGGAATTTCCGTGATCGGCGTGTCGGTTTTGGTTCCGGTGACGCTGCGTGTCGCGACAATTCCCTGCACCGGTCCATCGCCGCGTTCAATCACCTCCACCTGTGTGGACTGAACCTGCTCTGCCGGAGCCGCCTGCCGTCCGGCTGACGATCGCGACCGGCCCCGCACCTCAATGGTATCAAGCTGAATCGCTTCCTGTGCGAAAATCGCATGTGTCGAAGCGTCGAGCGCAACGCCTGACAAAACCGCGACCCCGGCAACCAAAACACCGACACGAATATCACAACCGGCGGCCGTCAAATTCTTACCGCAGCCACCCCGACGCAAATTCCGACGCACGCTTAACGAGCCCCCAAAACAGTCCAATCCTCCGGCACTATGCAAATCCGTCCTCTCGCCGGAACCGGTATGACCTTTGCCGGAAAGCGAAAGGCGTTTGCGTGAAGGAAAATGCCTGCGGGACCGGGCAAAATCGGCGCGCAATTTGCAACGATTCCAGACTGAAACACCGAACGACCGATTCTGCCGCGCTCTAATTGATGCGCGGACGCAGCAAAGCGGTCGGGACATAGCCGAAATGGCGGCGGAAGGCGGTGGCGAAATTCGCCGGCGATTCGTAGCCCACTCGGTACGCAATCTCCGACACCGACATCCGACGCTGCATCAGCGTTTCATGAGCGAATTCCAGGCGACGGCGTTTCAGATATTCAAACACCGATGCGCCAAAGGCGATGCGGAACTTGGTGTTCAGCGAGCGCGCGCTGAGGCCGGCCTGCTTTGCCAATTCCGCCAACATCCAGTCACAGGACAGATCGGATTCGAGAAGATCGCGGACGCGCCTGACGGCCATACGATCGCGTTCGTTCAGCCTGGTTGTTTCATCCTTGTCGGCGAAAGCCGACAAGGCACGGGCAACCATCTCCGTCGCATGCGCCTCGGCAAGAAGCTGGCCGATGCCACCTTCCTCCGACGGGTCGAGCATCTCCTCCGCCAGCGCCCTGATCTGGGGCGACATCGACATGGATTTGATCCCAATGGGTGCGCCGGGATCGTCGAACATGTCTTCGAAGTGATCGCCCAGCCCGATCGCCGAGAGTTTCTCGGCAGGCACGGCAATACCGACGACGCGCAGCCGATCGCAGCGCGGCGTTTCGCCAATCCACGTCACCGGCTCGCGCATCGCCACTGCAAGCAATGTGTTCTTCACGTAAGACACGTCGGTGACGTTGCTATAGGGCTCGCCATCTTTCCAGTCGGCACGAAGGACGGCGGTGATGAACAGGCTCGGTTTGGTCACGCAATGCGACTGGATCGGCGACGCGATTTCCTCATCGCAGGCCTGAATCACGCAACCGAGCGACGACGACCAGCGCAACAATTTCGCAAAACGCGGTAGCTGCGATTGGCCGTCGTCTCTTGTGACGATGCTGATTTTGTCGAACAGAAGATTGTACAGGTCGTGCGAGTCCATTTCCCAATGCACCACATCGGGGCGTGCTGAACAATGCTGCGAATGACTGAGCACGATCCAACGAAATTAGAATCGTTCGAGACAAAGAAGATTAGAACAGATCAAATCTGATCTTTGCCGATCCTCGCCGCCGGAATCTATCCGGATTTCCTTTGAAAGCTCGCGGCCTGTACGTCCACGGGAGCGAGTTGACGCGCCACGCGGCCCGACGGCAATCGCGCCCGCCGGCGCCGCGCCACCCACAGATACAGGCCGGTGATCAGGACAGCGATCGTCACGATGTCGAGGATCGCCCAGATGATCTTGAGCGGCATGCCGCCATAATCGCCAAAATGCAGCGGCTGCGAGACCAGCAGCGCCTTGGCATAAAGCGGCAGACTGCGGCTGTCGGTCAACTTGCCCGTTTCGGCCTCGATCAGCGCCGGGCGCAACAGCCGTGACGTCAGCGGCGTCTCGCCACGCATGAAGACCGCATAATGGCTCTTGCTGCTGAAGGGATTACCCGGAAAAGCGACAAAGGACGGCTGCATGCCTGGCATCGTCTCGCGTGCGGCGACGACCGCCTCATCCACCGAGGTCGGTCCCTGCGGCGGCGAACGATCCTTGTACGCTTGCGTCATCGCGACAAGCTGATCGTTCTGCCACAACTTGAAGATCAGGTCCGCCCAGGTGTTGATCACACCGGTGAAGCCGACCGTCAGCGCCCAGACCACGGTGACGACACCCAGCAGATTGTGCAGATCCAGCCAGCGCACGATGCGCGGCCGCTCCCTGCGCACGGCGCCGAAATCGAGTTTACGCGTGGATGGCCAATACAGCACCACGCCGGAGATGATGGCGACACAGAACAACAAGCCCATCAGCCCGAGAAACAGTTTGCCCGGCAGCCCGGCATACATGTCGACATGCAGCCGGTAGAAGACGAAGATCAGGCGCGAGCGGAAATCCACTTCATCGAGGAACTCTCCGGTACGCGAATCAAGCCGTACGATCCGGTTCTGCTCCGGATCGGAATTCACCGTCTTGCCGATGCTGAGCATGACAATTTCGGGCTCTTCGCGATCCCAGAACATGAACTGGACGGCATGGCCCGGGATTTTCGCGAGCCCGTTCGCCACCACGGTGTCGAGATTGGCGCGCGGTGCGTCGGCGGCGAGCTGTGCCGGCTCGACCTCGTCGTAGAGGGCGTGATTCAGCTCGTGGTAAAAGATCAGCGGCAGCCCCGTGATGCAGAGCAGGAGCATAAAGCCGGTGCTGATCAAGCTGGTCCAGGTGTGAATGCTGGACCAGATCCTGATGGCGCGGGAACTCAACATCCGTCCCTCACAATTGTATCTTCACAACTTTAGAACTTATAGGTGAGGCTGGACAGAATAGTGCGACGCGATCCGTAGAAACAATCACCACGCGCAAGACAGGTCGTCACGTGGGCCTTATCGCCAAGATTCGTCGCATTGATCTGGAACCGCCAGTGCGCGTCTTCCCATGCAAACATGGCGTCGTAAAGCATGAAACTGGGCGTCGTGATCGTTTGAATGTCGCCGAAAGGATCCGGGCCGGTCGACCATGACTCGCCCACATAGCGGACGCCGGCGCCGATCGAAAAGCCGTCGATACCGAACATCGAGAACTTCTGCTTGGCCCACAGCGAGGCCTGGTGCAGCGGCACCACCTCTAGCCGACTGCCAACGAAGTCACCCTGCGTCACCCGGCCATCGGTATAGGAATAGGCACCGATGATGTCGAGACCAGGCGCGACCGTGCCGACGACTTCGAGTTCGCCGCCTTTGATCCGGGCCTCACCGATCTGCCTGATCAGGAAGTTTTCGTCGTAAACTTCCCGATTTTTCTCGGTGATGTCGAACAACGCGCCGTTTACGGCAAATCCGGGCCGCGGATTGTACTTGAACCCCACCTCCTTCAGTTCACCCTCTTTCGGTTTACAGAAATTGCCACCCACACACATGTTGGCGCCGAAAATCGGATTGAACGAAGTGCCCCACGTCACATAGGGATGGAGACCGCCCGGCAGTTCATACATCAGACCGAGACGGCTAGTGGTGGCGTGCTGCTGCTGATTAGGCGAGAACTCCGCCTTGTTCGTCAGCTTGTCATAGCGGATGCCGGCAACAGCGATCCACTGACCAAAGCGCATCTGATCTTGCAGATACATGCCAGCCTGAATCTGACGTGTCGCTTCATACGAGGCGAGGTCCGG
Organism: Pseudorhodoplanes sinuspersici; assembly: GCF_002119765.1. Lineage (NCBI taxonomy): Bacteria > Pseudomonadati > Pseudomonadota > Alphaproteobacteria > Hyphomicrobiales > Pseudorhodoplanes > Pseudorhodoplanes sinuspersici. Next base: position 3,766,947 of record NZ_CP021112.1, on the reverse strand, counting down.
CGGCGTGACGCCGAGATAAACCGGATTGTAAAGATCGAACGGCCGGGGATCAGACGCAAAGCCATTCTCACCGTTATCGGTCAGCAATCGATAGTCGAAGCCGGCTAGAACCTTGTGTTCGACAGGTCCAGTCGAGAATTTAAGCTGCGCATTTGTATCCGACGTGATGCTATTACGGACGACATTGTCCATCCAGACCGAACGGCCGGTTTTCCCTGTCGTTGGATCATAGGTCGCTAGATCCGGATACATCGTATGATACATGCCGTTCGTATGCATGTAACGCGTACTCTGGCGAATTTTGAAATTTTCGCTGAACATATGCTCGAATATGCTGCTGGCGGCCCCGGTCGTAACCTGATAGCGGTCGAAACCCGGCTCACCAACGAAGCGGTTGACGGGAATGAAGCCAAACGCGCCGGGATAGACTGTGCCGACATGCGGCAGGAATGCAGTGGACGAACCGGTCAGATCCTTCTGATAGAAGCCAAGCAGCGTCCATGATGTGTCGTTTGTCGGTTTCCATGTAATCGCGGGCTGGATCAAAATCCGGTCATTTTTGACGTAATCGGTCTGATAATCACTGTCGCGGAACACGCCGATGAGGCGATACAGCCATTGACCATCGGTTGTCAGCTTGCCGGTCGAGTCGAACTGGACCTGCTTACGGTTGAAGCTGCCATATTGCACGCCGATCTCATTGTGGCTGAATGCCTGCGGCAGCTTCGACACCATGTTGATAAGACCGGCGGTTGTCATGTCTCCGTACAAGACGGAGGCTGGCCCGCGCAAAACCTCGATGCGTGACAGCGTGTACGGATCGGGCCGCCATTCCATGAACTTCCAGGTGTTAATCGCGCGCATGCCGTCGAGATAGATGTTCGGATCGGAACCGCGCACACGCGGATAATCGCCGCGCGAATCCGGACCATAGGCATCGGCGAATGTGCCTGGAACATAACGCAGCGCTTCCTGCACTGTTTGCGCGCCCTGATCGCGAATTTCCTCCTGCGTCACGACGCTGATCGACTGCGGGATCTCGCTGATCGGCGTGTCTGTCTTTGTGCCGGTCGCGCTGCGCGACGCCGTATAACCTTCACCGGGCCCGTAAGGCGATTGCTGGTCCTGCTGCGCCGGTGCCGGAGCCTGCTCACCTGGCGCTGACCGGGTCGCGCCGCGCCGCGAGCTTTGAACATCGATGGGATCGAGCGTGATGCTGGTGGTTTGAGCCTGTCCCTCGCTGTTTGCCAGCACCGTCAGAAAAGCGAACCCAAATGCGGACACAACATGGAGACCAAGCTTATTCTCGTTCTTTCCCCGCATTACCATTCGCCACTGCCCCGCTTATCGCTGACGCGAGGCCACAACTACGCCCGCGTTTCTTGCGCGCATGCAGCAAATGATGGTGCTTCGAGTAAAGGGGATTTGATGAGATGCTCAGGATTGAGCTTCGATTTCACATCAACGATGGCATGAATACCACGAACTAGAGCCGTTACAGTTTTTAATTTTTCAAACTACGATTCAATCGTCATTGCTTCGATCAGGCAGATGCAACCACGTCCGGAAATCTCAACACTAACAATTACTACCGCACCACACGCTTTGAAATTGATGCTGTCGGTGTCTGATCCGCATCCGCGCGCGAGGATTGCTTTTGAGCTTGCGGTTCCGTTTCAACAGGCAGCAGCGTGCCGATTTCCGGATAGCGACCCCGCATCTCGCGCAGGAACGCATCCAGCGAATCGAAGGCAGTCACCGTCTTGGATAAAGCGCGAAACTCGGTGCCGTTGGCTTCATAGGGTGCGGTGGAAACTTCGAAAGCCCGTTTGTCCGGACTCTCGGTCATCTTCGCCTCGTATTTCTCGCGGAGCCGCCTTGAACCGATCGTATCGCCACCCAACGCATAGCCGATCGCAGCACGCAGGATATCCGCCCGCTCGGAATCGGACAAAGGTTTAAAATCTCGCCAGCGTTCCCCATGCATCAATTCGATCTGCTCGGCAGCATCGCCGAAGCGCTTGGCAGCCCACAAAATATCCGCGCGCAAGTGTATCGCTTCGCGATTGTCGATGTTGCCAATCACTTCCAGCGCCAGATCGTGGCGGCCGATATCCGATATAGCGCGCGCTTCAAGCAGAAGTCTCAGGTGCCGCAATTCGGTCGGCAATTCAGCCGTGCGTGTCGCGCGCAAAACCGCCTGCGCACGATCGGGCTTGCGATCCATCAGATAGACGACCGCGAGGCGGGTTGCGACCTGCGCGCGCGCCGCGCCTTGCAGACGATTGTCGATCTGATGCTGCAGCAATTCCGCCGCCTGGGGTAACAGATCGACCGAAACAAGCCGGTCCGCCAGTCGCCGGATCATCTCGTCGCCACGACGGCCAATCGGTGTCAACTCACGAAAATCGTAGAACAGGCTCAGCGCTTCCACCGCCGGCAGCGTGTCGGCCTTACCCGCCAGGAACAGCGAGTCGAAGGTCACGACGGCTTCGTCCTGAATACGCCGGGTCATTTCGGCATTCGGATGCGCCTTGAGGGCCGAGCGCATCACATAGAAGGTGTCGCGGAACCGCTGCTCTTCGGTGTACAGGTGCGCAAGCTTATACAGGGCTTCGATTTCGGTCTCGTCACCGCGCCACAGTGTCGTCAGCGTTTCCAGTTCGCTGATCATTTCCGGCCGCTGCAGATCGCCTGTTTCATAACGCAAAGCGAGATTGCGCAATTGCCCCTGTGCCGCCGACTTGCGATCCGAGGAATCCGCAGCCGCGCGGTAATTTCTCAACGCGTCGGAATTTTTGCCGAGCCCCTGCGCCAGCCGGCCTTGCAATACCGCTATTGCGGGCTCCAGTTCTGGTGGCGTGCCAAGGGTGTCAAATTCGCTGAGCGTTGTCTGGGCAGACGCGAAATCACGCGTTTCGATTGACGCCCGCATCGATTCCATCAGCGCGATCCGCTGCAATTCGACCGGCAGAACCGCGATCGCCGCTTCGATATTCCTGAACTCTTTGTGCGCCTCCTCCCACCGGCCGAGGCGCGCTTTCGCCAAAGCACGCCAAAGCGGCGCATCGTGAAGGTCGCCGAGCTTTGGATTGGTCAGTTCCTTCAACGCCTCTTCGGGACGATTGATCATCAGCAGAGCAACCGCGCGCAAAACCAGTCCCGATGGATCCTCCGACGTCGGTCGATCATCCGCCAGCGCAACATCCAGCACGCCTTTCGCCTCGGCGAACATGTCGCGAGATAGATAGAAGCGCGCCAGATCAAAACGCGAAGCCGTCCGTTTGGCTTCGCTGGCATCGGCGGCAGCCGCGATCAGACTGTATTGCCGCTCGGTGAGATTGGCCTGACGGTCAAAGCCCCACAACTGGGAATCGAAAATCATCGGACGATAAGCGGCGGTGCCGCGAGCCGACGCTCCTCCACCGGACAAGGTGAGCCCATTGGGCCGGCCGATAACAATGTTGTTGGATGACACTTCAACCTGCACGTCATCGGCCAAAGGTTGCAATGCGACACCATGCGTCGACGCCAGTGCGCGGAACTCCACGAAGTCCTGTGGCTTGATGAACCCGCGCGCAGGAGCCAATGCCGTTACGACGAGAAGACTGTCGCCTGTATCCGGGTCGGCGATGCGATGCAATTCGCGCGCATTTTCGAGCGGTACAACGATCGTCGGGCGTGCACTATCGGACATGCTGCGCGACACCGCGAGCGGAATAGTAGGTTCGGCGATATTGTCGCCGATCGTTACGGTCCAGCTATTGCCATCCGCCGTGGCACTGACGAGCCGCGGACGATCCAGCATCATGCGGACGATATAACCGTCGGGCAATGCTGTGCCTTGCGCATAACGCACGATCGAACTGGCGTCGCCTGCGAGGACCGAAACATCGATCGGGTTGCGCGTGTCAAAGACCAGCCACAAAGTGCCCGCGCGCCGGAAGATCGCGGCAGAGGTCGGCGCCGAGAACGGGAATGTCACCTGAAGACTTTCGCCTTGACGGCGGGCACCGACGGCGACGCTGCCCTGCTCCGCACGCTGCGTTGCATGTTGTGGCGCGGACATTGCGGGTGCGGGTGTCTGCCCGGCTTGGACGGCCGTCTCTCGTGAGGCGGTACGCGGCTCGCTCGCACGCGCCGGATCGGTGCCCGGTGCGGCAGGTGAAGCGGCGGCCGCCGGCCGCTGCTGGCTGGGCCGTTGCGCAGTGTCGGCCGGGGCCTGTGGTAGTAGCGAGGCGGCTTGCTTCGCGGGCGCTGGCCGTTGCGCAGCGGGCGCGGCTGGAACGGTTTGCGGCGCTTCGACAGCGGCAAGTGGTCCCGCTTTCGGATCAGAGTCCGTTCCCAATCGCGAGGCATCGTCCGACCGGCTCGGTGGCGGCGGAGGCACCACAACGGCCTCCTTGGCATCCGACGCACCGATGTCGACGACGTAATTCCTGTCCTCGCGAAACATTCGCACATCGGCCTTGCCGTTCAGGGCAAAGCGAACCGAAACGGAATCGTTCTGATCGAAGCTCTCGATCGCCTTCACGGTGGCCGGCAGCGAAGCCTTGATCTCGCCGAAGTCGAACTTCACCCGGGCGGCAAAGACCAGTGTGACACCATCCGCACCGCGGTCGCTGGTCACCGCGATGACATCGGGCAATTCGAAAACGTAGCGCGTGAAGGTCGGCTGCGTTGCCACCCGCACCCGGGCTTTCTTTTCGCTCTTCAACGCCAGTTGACGCTGACTACGCAACGATCGTTCCGCTTCCCGCGCACGCCGCGACAATTCCTCGATCACGTCTTTCGGCAGGCCGGGGGCAAGCCCTGTCCATGTCTCCGGCAAGAGATCGATATAAAGCCGTTCGCCGGCCGCCATGGAATTCACCGTGGCCTTGTGCGTCAGCGAAAAGCGAAAACCGCGGCCGTCCGGATCGCGCCGCGCAGCGCCAACGATGTTCGGTAAAGCGCTTTGCAGTTTTTCGAGATCGATATCGACCGGCCGCTTGAAGGAGACGACAACGATGCCGCCGGCCACATTCACATCGGATTCGACCTCTTCCACCAGATGCAGAAGGATGCGGACGAAGCCACTCGACTGATCGATCTGCACTTCAGCGGGAACGGCTTGCGCGCAAGTGGACGACACGCTGCCGAGTAACGCCAGCAGACCGATCGCCATTGCAACGAGCGTTGCCATTCCAGACCGCCACGCGTTCTGCGTCAGTCGGCCCATTGCCCGACCCTCTTACTGCTTTGCGTCAACCGCGAGAAAAAATCGTTCGAATGCCGCCGACCCTAGCGGTCAGCGCTTAAACCACCGTTAACCCTGTTGATCAGGAGCCGCTCGGCCGTCCCTCGATCTTCGGTAATTGGCCCGATGCCGGCCGTTGTGGCCTGCCATCGTCCCGATGGTCGTTGGCTAGCTCGACCGTCAACCGCTGGGCACTTTCGGGTGTCATCTGCGCCATGATATCGGACATGCGACGCGGCTGGATCATCTTGGCCACTTCGGTCGCCAGTTTGATATCGAGCCGGTCGAAAATCTTGGCGGCATCCTTGGCCTTCATATTCTCGTACATCATGACGAGATTCTTGAGCCGCTCTTTTTCGGAATCTTCTTTTTGTTGTGTCGCGGCGACCATCCGGGCTTCGGCATCCCTCAGATCATTGATCTTCGTCTCCAGGCGTTTCTCCGCTGCCTTCAACAGCGTGTCGCGCATGTCGAGTTCGCTCTGGCGCTTCTCGAGTTCCTGACGCCTCTCGGAGAGACGTTCCAGCAAAGCGCGCTCGGACGGCGACATCGGATTCGCCTCCATCTGGACCAGTGTGCCGTTGACGGGCGCCGGCCGCGCCGGCAGGGCCTGAATCTTCTTGCCTTCAGCCGGAGCCTCCTCCGGCGTGCTGGTCTTGGCCGCTTCCTTGAGCTTCGCGGGGACTGATCCTGTCACGTCGCCGGCCGCCTCTTGCGCCGGGAATCTCGGGTCCACCTGCCGCACCACCTGTACGGGACGTGTCGCCAAGGCTGTCATCGCAGCCTCTTTGGCGGCGTCCTTGGCGGCGCGATCGACCATCGCCTGATGGCCGGCGCCCAGAGTATAACCGCCATCCAGGATGAGGCCGGTCAGCTTGAGCGCCAGCAGTCCGCCTGCCGCGATCAGCACAATCGGAATCAGCCGGATTTTCTGCAGGACATCATTCATGCCGCGCGGCCATTCACTCGCGCCATGGCCCGCTCGGCAAGAGCTTGCGCTGCGGCGACAACCGATTTCGGATCCTGCGTTTTGACGTCATCTTTCCGGGTGAAAGACTCTGCTTTCGCCGCCGTGGCCTCGCCAGCCAGAAGCTTGTTGGCATAGGCGATCTTGCGAAGCCGGTTGAGCACGTCCTCGCCAGCCTTCAGATGACCGGCCATGGCCGTGCAATAAGCCTCGGATTCGCGCAAGCGGGCGCCCAGCGTATCTTCAGCCTCTCTTGCGGTGAGCTTCAGCCCGCCGATCGCGCGTTCGGCTTTCTCGGTTGCCATGACCAGCTCGACGATGCTGGCTTTCATCAGTTTTTCGTCAGCCTTGAGCTGTCCAATCTGCTTGTTGAGACGTGCGCAATACAAAATCGTCAGAACCAATAGAACCGCGACAAGGGATTCGATCATCAATCCAATATTGTAGCTCACGGTGCCTCCAGGCGCTTTCTTGAATCGTCGGCATTTTCGAACATGGCGTAGGTCATCTTCGGCTTGCGCAACGGCTTGGACACGCGAACCGAAATACGATCGCCGACGCGGCCCATGCGGCCCTCGGTCAGCGAGACGTCGCCGCATCGAACGGTGATGTGCGCGTCGGGACGGATTTCCAGCGGCAGCGTATCGCCAACCTTCAATTCCATGATTTGGCGCAGCGGCAGCTTCGCTTCATAGAGCACCGCATCGACACTGACCGCAGCCTGGCCGATTTCGGTTGCCAGATGCTCTTCCCAGATCTGATCGCGGCCGAATTTTTCGCCCATGAACATCTGCAGCAAAACACCGCGGATCGGTTCGATGGTCGCGTATGGCAGCAAGATCTCGGCCGTACCGCCGCGATCTTCCATATCGATGCGCAGCCGGATCAGGATCGCGGCATTGGCCGGCCGGGTAATGGCGGCGAAGCGCGGATTGCTTTCGATCCGGTCGATGTTGAACTTCACCGGCGAGAGTGGCTTGAACGCCAATTCGGCGTCGGCCAGAATCAACTCGACCATCCGCTTGACGAGATTGGTTTCGATCGTCGTATAGGGCCGTCCTTCGACACGTGTCGTGCCCGAGCCGCGGCGCCCGCCAAGCAGCACGTCGATCATCGAGTAGATCAGGCTGGAATTGACGGTGACGAGCCCGAAATTCTCCCATTCCTCGGCCTTGAACACGGACAGCACCGTAGGCAGCGGGATCGAGTTGATATAGTCGCCGAAGCGCACCGAGGTGATGCGATCGAGCGAGACTTCGACATTGTCCGAGGTGAAATTGCGCAGCGATGTTGTCAGCAACCGGACCAGCCGGTCGAAGACGATTTCGAGCATCGGCAGACGCTCGTAGGACACCATCGCGCTGTCGATAATGGCGCGAATGCCGGAATTGTCGTTGAGGCTGACATCGGCGAGACTGAAGCCGAGCAGGCTGTCGATCTCCTCCTGATTGAGGACACGCTCGGCGCTGCCTTTCGGGCTGATCTTGCTCTCGTCGATCATCGCGGCCCAGGCGCTTCCGCCGTCGGCAGACGCGCTGACTGCCGGCGCATTCTCCAACCCGGCCTCTAATCCAAGCGGCTTGACCGCAACCGTAACGTCCTGACCGTCATTGCCGGATTGAAGGCCGAGCCCCCATTCCGCCGCGAGGGCTTCCTGATCGACCTGATCCTTATCGCTCATTGGCCGATACCGTCACTGAACCACAATTTCTTTGAACAGCACGGCATTCACGCGACTGGGCACAATCGCGTTATTGACGCGGCGGGTCAGTTCTTCCTTGAGACGATAAAGGCCGGCAGAACCATCGAGATCGGTCGGGCGCAATTCGCGCAGATAAGTCTGGAAGGAATCCATCACCCGCGGCAATACCGGCTGCACCTGTGCAACCATCGTCTGATCGGGCAATTCCAGTACGATCTTGACCTTCAGATATTGCGGGCGCTCGTTTCCGGTGTTGGAAAGGTTCACCAGCGTGTCGGGAAGATCGAGGAATGCCGGCGGCTTGGCAACCGGAGCTGCCATAGCGGTCGCCGACGCCTTGTTCTTCATCATGAAGAAAGCACCGCCTCCGGCGCCGAGCAGGACGAGGCCACCAACCGCCATCAAGATCAGCTTGAGTGGGAATTTCTTTTTCCGAGCGGGCTTTCCGTCAGCCACGCCTTCATCAGCCGCGACATCCGCGTCGGCCTGCTTCTTCTTGTCCGCCATCGACCAGCCCCTGCTCCCGCACAGCGATTTCTTCCCTTTCGAGGAAGCGCCACGCTTTCTGCAAAGTTAGGACTTGATGGTTAACAGAACCTTTCCAGCGGCTTCCAATCGGGCATTTTTTGCCGGGTTGAACCCGGCCGGATTTGCCGCCGGGTTACCATCTGCCCACCTCAAATTTCATCTAAGGTGCTGAAATTATTGAAAATATAAGATTGGCACGGGCTCTGCACTGCTTGGCGTATCCGCGGCTTGGGAGAGCTGCGGCGTTAAAGCGACCGGTTAACGCCTGGGAGGGCGCGATCCGGCCGTCATTTGGGGAGTCGGACTATGGCAAATGCGTCCCTCATCGGGTTGTCGCGGCAAATGGCATTGCGTCGCGAACTCGACGTGGTTTCGAACAACGTCGCCAACATCAACACGACGGGTTTCAAGGGCGATACGGCGGTCTTTGAAGAATACGTCATGCCGAAGGCCCGGCATGACGGGTTTCCGGGGAAGCACAGCAAACTGTCCTACGTGCATGACCGCGCGACCTGGCACGACCTGACTCAAGGGCCACTGCGGCAGACCGGCAATCCACTCGATGTTGCAATCGACGGCAAGGATTTCTTCGTCGTCCAGACGCCGCAGGGAGAACGTTACACGCGCAACGGCTCGTTCCAGATCAATAGCACGGGCGAACTCGTGACGAGCCAGGGCTATCGCGTGATGGGCGAAGCAGGCCCGATCCAGTTCCAGACCGACGACAAGGATATCATCATCAATCGCGACGGAACAATCGCCGTGCCGGACGGCACACGCGGCAAACTCCGCCTAGTCTCATTCGAAGATGCTCAGCGTCTGCGGAAGGACGGCTTCTCAACATTCTCCGCTCCGAACGGCGTCGTCCCGCAGGCATCGCAGCTTCCGCACGTGATCCAGGGTTCGATCGAGCAATCCAACGTCAAGGGTATCGTCGAGATGACACGGCTCATCGAGGTCACCCGTGCCTATACGCAAACAGCTACGTTGCTGCAGCAACACGGCGACATGCGGAAATCGTCGATCGAGCGTCTTGCCGAAGTCCCGGCCTAATTTCGAGGAAACATCATGCGAGCTTTGCATACTGCGGCAACCGGAATGATGGCCCAGGAACTCAACGTTCAGGTCATCTCCAACAACATCGCCAACATGCGCACCACTGGCTACAAGCGCCAGCGCGCGGAATTTCAGGACCTGCTTTACGAACACGTGCGCCGCGTCGGCACACAGACGTCGGAGCAAGGCAATATTCTGCCTTCCGGCATCGAGCTCGGGTCGGGCGTGAAAACCGTCGGCACGCCGCGTCTCATGACGCAAGGCACGCCGATAACAACCGGAAAAGAGCACGACATCGCCATCCGCGGTGAAGGTTTCTTTCCGATCACGATGCCGGACGGACGCACGGCTTATACGCGCGACGGCTCATTTGCTGTCGATGCAACCGGCCGCCTCGTCACCGCACAAGGCTACCTGATCGAACCCGCCATCACGGTTCCGCAGAACTCAACCGGCTTTACGGTGAATGCGCAGGGCCAGGTGATGGTGACGCCGGCGGGAACGACAACGCCAACGCAGATCGGCCAGATCCAGATCGCGATGTTCATGAACAAGTCGGGCCTGCAAGGCATCGGCGACAACCTGTATCTCGAGACACCGTCATCGGGCACGCCACAACTGGGGACACCAGGGACGCTCAGCTTCGGCAATCTGATGCAGAACGCGCTCGAACAGGCCAATGTGGAAGCGGTCAGCGAGATCTCCGATCTGATCGCCGCGCAGCGCGCCTACGAAATGAACGCCAAGGTCGTCACCGCAGCGGATCAGATGCTGCAGTCGACGTCCGGCATGATGCGATAAGGAGCGACCGCAATGAAGCGCCTGGCCATCCTTGCATTGTTCGCGTTCACCGCCACCGCAGCCGCCGCACAGACGCCCGTGCTGCGGGCCAGCGTCGAGGTCTCGAGCGATCTCGTCCGTATTGGCGATCTGGTGGAGAACGCTTCTCCATTCAAGGCGAAGATTGCAGTCTTCCGCGCGCCAGATCTTGGCGAAACAGGAACGGTGCCGACCGCACGCGTGCTGGAGGCGCTTCGTCCGCACGATGTCCTCGGCGTCAATACCGGCGGCCTGTCGCAGATTTCGGTCACGCGCGCGAGCCGCATCATCGAAGCCACGGAAATCCGCAGCCGCATTGCCGAGCTTCTCTCCGCGCGGATGCGCATTGCCGATCCGACCAACGTCGCCATCATTGCCGACACGCCGTTGCAATCGATCCATGTCGACCCTTCCGAGACCGGACCGCTGATGCCGCTACGTATCAGCCTTGAACGCAGCGGACGCTTCGACATTGAATTCAAAACTGACGATGAAAAGCCGGCTCGCATCACCGGCACGGCCGGCGAAGCCTATGACACGCTGGTCGCAACGCGGACTTTGAATCGCGGTGACATCCTGCGCGCCTCAGACGTGACGATCGAAAAGCGCTCGAAGGCCGAAACCCAGGGCGAACCCATCCGCGACCCGGCAGCCGCCATCGGCATGGCGATCCAGCAAGCATTGCGACCAGGCCAGCCGATCCGCAGCGGGGATCTCGCCAAGCCGCTCTTGGTCAAACGCGGCGAACCTGTCGTGCTTCACTATCAGGTGCCGGGTATCACCCTCACCGTTCGCGGCAAGGCCGAAGACGGCGGCGCACTCGGTGACACGGTCAATATTACGAACGTCCAGTCCAAACGCACCGTGCAAGGCGTCGTCAGCGGCCACGGTCAGGTCACCGTGACGTCGCTTACACCGCGCGTCGTCAGCGCCACGATCAACCAAGCCTCCCATCAACAGGTTTCCGCACTCGCAGCGGGACGATAAGGCAGAGTGAGTTCCATGGTATCCGTCGTATTCTCGCCTCCCTTTCGAACCTTGAGCGCAGTTGTTGGCATGGCCGCCTTGCTGTCCGGATGTGCGGCGTTCGACCGGGTCGCGACGCTTGGTCAACAACCGCCGTTGTCGCCGATCGAAAATCCGACAACGGTGGCCGGATACAGGCCGGTTCAGATGCCGATGCCCATGCCGCAACCGGCATCGTATAATCCGAATTCACTGTGGCGAAACGGTTCGCGCGCCTTCTTCAAGGATCAGCGTGCGCATCAGGTTGGCGACATCCTGACGGTGAAAGTGAAGTTCAACGACAAGGCGACGGTCGAGAACGAAACCCAACGCACCCGCAAGGGCGCCGAAGACGTCAATGTCGGAGCATTCTTCGGCAACAAGAAATTGCCGGTGTTCAACAAGGTCGTGGTTCCCGGCGTCATGGTCAACACAGACTCGACCGCTACGAGCGACGGCAAAGGCACGATCGACCGAAAGGACGAAATCTCGACCAACATTGCCGGCGTTGTCACTCAGCTTCTGCCGAACGGCAACATGGTGATCGAGGGCCGGCAGGAAATACGCGTCAATTTCGAAGTCCGGGAGTTGATCGTCGCCGGTGTCGTCCGGCCCGAAGACATTGAAAGCGACAACACCATCGACTCGACCAAGATCGCGCAGGCCCGCATCGCCTATGGCGGACGCGGTCAGATCACCGATCTGCAGCAGCCACGCTACGGCCAGCAGGTGCTCGATATTATCCTGCCGTTCTAACTCTCGTGACCTCACCCTGTTTGCGGGGTGTGGGAAAAGCTCCCACGTCGTCCGGCGCGCGCACCGGACGACGGCACGACGCGGCCTCCGGTATGCTCCCCATGCCGGAGGCCGCGCTTATTTTTGTGCAAAGGCAAGCTGGCTATTATGAACGTATCGCCGGTTCCGGAGTATACTTTCACGATGCATATTCTGATGGTCACCGTCGCAGGTCTCGTCCTGCTTGCAATCATGCATTTCGGGCCAACATTGATCGGCCAGTCTTTTGACGGCGCGAAGATCTTCATCTGGGTCTGGCTGGTTCTTTCGATCGCCAATGGGCTTTACGGCCACTTCCGCGCCGGTATCCCGCTGATCAACGAGATCGGTGCGCTTATTCCGATCTTCGGAATCCCCGCTCTCGCCGCCTGGTATCTGATGCGCCGCGGCGCGTAGAACCGCTATACCTCATCCACCGGCGGCTCGGCCATGACGCGGCCGGCGCGCTTCGGCTTGGTGAATGGTGTCGGCTTCGGCACGTTGCCGTGCAGCATATCAATGCCTGCACCGAAACCGCCGGCCAGTTCAAGCGCGAAGCGCTCGGCATCACGCCGCCGCAGATCTTCGATGGTCTCGGCCGCTTCCTCATCGGGCACACCAAGCTGGCGCAGGCCTTCCTCACCGAATTTCATGGCAGATTCGAAGGTCTCGCGGATCTGGATGTCGAGCCCCTTGTGAACGAGTTCGAGGGCGTGCTCGCGATCGTAGGACCGTACCATCAAGATCGTCTGTGGAAACTCCGCCAGAACAAGTTCGGTGATCCGTGTTGCTGTCTCGCGATGATCGACACAGACCGCGATCAGCTTGGCCGTGCGGGCACCTGACGCCTCCAGGAGATCAAGCCGCGCGCCGTCGCCGTAATAGACCTTGAAACCGAAATCGGCGGCGCTGCGGATCATCTCGGTATCGGTATCGATGATCGTCACATCGAAGCCGCGTGCGAGGAATGATTGGCTCACCACCTGACCGAAACGGCCGAAGCCGATGATCAGCACGCTGCCGGACAGGTCGTGCGCCTCTTCCACACCGTCGAAGGATTGCTCGCGCGCCGGCAGGAGCCAACGCAATGCGATGACCAGGAACGGCGTCAGCGCCATCGAGATGATGATCGCCGCGGTGAGCGTCGCATTGATCAGACCGGTGAAGATCCCGGCATTGGTGGCCGCTGCGTAGAGCACGAAAGCAAACTCACCGCCCTGGGCGAACAAGGCTGCGCGATAAAGCGCTTCTGCGTGTGGTGCCCGAAACAGGCGGGCCGTCAGATAGATGCCAATGGCTTTGGCGATCATATAGGCGAACACGGTGGCGATAATGATGTGCCAAGCGGTCGCCATCACCGCCAGATCGAGCGACATGCCGACACTGATGAAGAACAGACCCAGCAGAATGCCGCGGAACGGTTCGATGTCGGCTTCGAGCTGATGCCGGAAGGTCGATTCCGACAGCAACACGCCGGCCAGAAATGCACCCATGGCCATCGACAGCCCGGACATCTGCATGACGAGCGCTGCACCCAGCACCACCAGCAACGCCGCCGCTGTCATCACCTCGCGAGCTTGTGCATCCGCCAGCAGGCGGAACATCGGATTGAGCAACCAGCGGCCGGCCGCCAGCAGCGCCGCCACAGCGGCAGCCGCGATCAGCACCGCGATCCAGCCCGACGTCGCGCCGCCCTCGCCGGCCCCCGGCGCCAGCAACGCGACCAAGGCCAGCAGCGGCACGATCGCGAGATCTTCGAGCAGCAGGATCGACACCATGCGCTGGCCTTCCGGCGTCGACGTGTCGCCGCGCTCGTTGAGCACCTGCATCACCACGGCGGTCGAGGTCAGAACGAAACCCATCGCTGCGAAAAATGCGACCACCGGCGCCAGGCCCAACGCAAGGCCGATAGCGGTCAGCAAGGCGCCGCAGAAGCCGACCTGCGCGGCGCCCAGCCCGAAAATCTCGCCGCGCAGGCTCCACAGCCGCGATGGCTGCATCTCCAGCCCGATCACGAACAGGAACATGACGACGCCGAGTTCGGCGACATGCAGGATGGCTTGTGGATGGGTGAAAAGACCGAGCCCATACGGGCCGATGATCAGGCCGGCGGTCAAATAGCCGAGCACCGAGCCGAGGCCGAGCCGCTTGAAGATCGGGACGGCGACCACGCCAGCTCCAAGCAGCGCAACCACCTGGATCAGCTCATTTCCGTTTTCGGCCGCCGCCATGATCTCTCCGACGGCCCGCACGACCGCGATTACGGTCGTGCATGCAAGTGTCAGCGCTTGTCAACTTGGCGCATCGGAGGAGCGCCCGCCTCCGAAAGATTCCGGAGGATTCCGCTTGATTCGCAGCGGATTCTCAAAAGTTCAACGCACGATTTCGATAGAATCCGTGCGCTTTTTCGGCTTTCCGCCTAATCGTCGCGATAGACCCGCTCGCGGCGCTCATGCCGCTCCTGTGCCTCGATCGACAACGTCGCAATCGGCCGTGCCTCCAGCCGCCGCAACGAGATCGGTTCCCCGGTCTCCTCGCAATAGCCGTAGCTGCCGTCGTCGATCCGCGCCAAGGCGGCATCAATTTTTGCGATCAGTTTTCTCTGGCGATCTCTCGCCCGCAATTCAATAGACCGGTCCGTTTCCGACGACGCGCGATCTGCAAGATCTGGATGATTCTGATTTTCATCTTGCAGATGCTGAAGCGTCTCACGCGCTTCTTTCAAGATATCTTCCTTCCAGGAGAGGAGCTTGGCGCGAAAATATTCGCGCTGCTTCTCGTTCATGAAAGGCTCTTTGTCGCTGGGCCGGTAGTCCTTGAGCTTGGCCGGCATTCCATCACTCCCGCAGACGCGAAGTCGAAGTCACCCCTCGCGGCGGCGAGCTTATAGCCGGAGAGCCCTCTCCCGACAATATCGATTTATTAACCGGTTTTTCGGGGCTGTCATAATATGTACTTGGAATCGCTTGTGTTTTTGCGGTCAGTTCATGCCTAAAGTTTCACCGCCGGGATAACTTGGCAATTTCCACCTGCACGCGCAGGTCGATTTCGGCGAGAACGCCGTCGAGCCCCGAATCCCCCGTCGGCTCGCTCAGATCTTTCGAAATCGCCCGGAGCCGGTTGAGTGTGCTCTGGTCGAGGTCGCCCGAAAGCAGACCCACTTTCAGGCTTTCCAGCGCATCGAGCGCACCCCGTCCCTTGCGAACCGCCCGTTTCCGACGTTCCGTCGCATCATCGAGGCCCTGAAGCGCCATCAGGGTGTCGATCCCCCCGATCCCCTTCAACTGGCTGACGCCGATGCGCGGCGGGGCGCCCATTCCATCTGCCAGAGAAAATGAGCCTGCAATCGCGCGGCGGGCGACGGATGTGTCCCGGGCAACGGCTGACGCTGAGCTTGCTGAGATACGCATGAGCACAGCATCGACCTTTATGGTTAATCACGGGTAAATGTGCCGGGCAAAAGATGCCGGGCACGGCAGGCCCTGCCGCGTCGCTTTCGCTCGCAACCCCACGAGGGTTATTGAAAATCATTTGAGATCAATGCGTTGACTGCCCGACGGCGTCTGGCACGGCGCTGGCATTACACACCGCAAGAGTCCGACTCTCATGGGGAGCATGATGTCGAGGACATTTGCAGTTACCCGCACCGTGCGGTGCGTTCTAGTGTTTGCTTTGACGTTGATCGGGATGGGTGAAGCGGTAAGCGCCGCCTCGCGCATCAAGGATCTCGCCAATATAGAAGGCGTGCGTCAGAACCAGTTGATCGGTTATGGCCTCGTGGTCGGCCTCAACGGCACCGGCGATACGCTTAACAATATCCCGTTCACCCGCCAGTCGCTGCAAGCGATGCTGGAACGCCTCGGCGTCAACATCCGCGGCCAGCAACTGCGCACGGGTAATGTCGCCGCAGTCATGGTCACCGCAAACCTGCCGCCATTCGGCACGCAGGGCACGCGTATCGACGTCACCGTGTCGGCTCTCGGCGATTCCAAGAGCCTGCAGGGCGGCACGCTGCTGGTCACGCCGCTGCTCGGCGCCGACGGCAACGTCTATGCCGTCGCGCAGGGCTCGCTGGCCATTGCCGGCTTCCAGGCCGAAGGCGAGGCCGCCAAGATCGTACGCGGTGTGCCAACAGTGGGGCGCATTTCCAACGGCGCGATCATCGAGCGCGAGATCGACTTCCAGCTCAACCGCATGGACAAGATCCGCCTCGCATTGCGCAACGGCGATCTGACGACAGCTAAACGCATCGCCGCAGCGATCAACGATTTCATGGGCTCTGCTACCGCCGAGCCCCTCGATCAATCGACCGTGCAGATCACCCTCCCCGGCAAGAGCGACACCAATATCGTCGCCCTGCTCACCGAAATCGAGCAATTGCGGATTGAGCCGGACATCTCTGCCCGCATCGTCATTGACGAACGCTCGGGCGTGATCGTGATGGGACGCGACGTGCGTGTGTCCACAGTCGCGGTGGCGCAAGGCAACCTCACCGTCACGATTGCGGAAGCGCCGCAGGTCAGTCAGCCCGCACCCTTCTCGATGGGAGAAACCGTGGTCGTGCCACGCACCAAGGTCGGCGTGCAGGAAGACGGCAAGCAGCTCGCGATCGTGAAAGAAGGTGTCTCGCTGCAGCAACTCGTCGATGGCCTGAATGCTCTTGGCCTTAGCCCACGCGATCTCATCGCCATCCTGCAAGCCATCAAAGCGGCAGGCGCGATCCAGGCCGATATCGAGGTGATGTGATGGCATCCAGCATCGACATGAGTGCGGCGTCGAGCGTGAAGTCCGCTTACGCCCTCCTCTCGGCGCAGAAAGAAAGCGGCGCGGCCAACAACCTCGGCGGCGTCAACGAGAAGGCGATGAACGCCGCACAGGATTTCGAAGCGGTGTTTCTGAACTCGATGTTCAGCCAGATGTTCACATCGATCGACGGTGAAGGCCCGTTCGGCGGCGATCAATCCACCGGTGTCTGGCGCTCTTTTCTCACCGATGAATATGCCAGGTCCTTCGCCAAGAAGGGCGGCGTCGGCATCGCATCAGACGTGTATCGCACCTTGATGTGGCAGCAGGACGTCAACAACACGGCGCAACCAATGCCAATGGAGAATAAATCATGACGGCAACCCCTCAACCGCAAAGTGCCGTGGCCAATCTGTCGGCCGTAATGGATGCGATCGTGCACATCGTCGAGCAGGAAACGTCGCTGGTCCGCGCCGGCAAACTCGCGGAAGCCTCGCGGCTCGAAGTTGCGAAGACCGATCTCGCGAACCGCTACTATATGAGTGCAGCCAAAATCGACGAGATCCGCTCGCAGCTTTCCGACGTGCAACCGGATGCGCTCGACTATCTGCAGCGCAAGCACAGCGAATTCCACGCTGCGCTGCAGATGAATCTGACTGTTCTGGCGACCGCTCACGCCGTTTCCGAAGGGATCGTTCGTGGCGTCTGGGATGAACTGGTGCGCAAAGCATCGCCGTCCACCTATAGCGCAAGCGGCCGGCCCAACGGACCGAGCGCAAGTGCATCGCAGCCGCTCGCGGTGAGCCGGGTGCTGTAATTCGTTTCAGGTTTCATGGGCGTCAAAAACGAAACGGCCGGGAGTCCAAGACCAGTTCCGCGTTTTGGATTCCGGGACCGTTCAGCTTCGGCCTGCGCGCCGTCATGGCATACGGAATGGATACAGTTTTACTGAAATCCCGGAAAGCCAATTAAAAGAGTCGAACTAGCGTCCCTCACCTCATCCGCTTGGCGCAGAAAGCGCCGAAGGTGGTCATGGACACGAGTTTCACCATCAAGCCGCGCAACACGACGTTGCGCAGAGTGGCCGGACGCAATGCCGTCCGCACGGACTTGGCGCCGTCGCTCAGCGTCAATGCCGCACAGCAATCGTCCATCTCGGATCAAGCCGCGCAAAATTCCGGTTCGCACGATCCTGCACTCGACGCGCAATGCCAGTCGTTGCTGAATCGCGAGCGTGAAGCACGCAAGCAGCGTCGCGACAACAGAGACGAAGCGCTGTTGCGTCAGAAGGCTTATACGCAGCTCGCCGTCGAGTCGCCGCCTCCGCCTGTAAGCGACACTGACGAAAATACACCGCGCGCGGATTTCGCGGTCTGAGCTTCCTGCATACAAGCTGGCAAAAACACAAACGCGAGAAAACGCGTTAACGAATCACTTCGGCAACACGTTACCGAAACATGAAGATAACCATTGAGAAACAAAGGGCTCAGTTCACGCATTGTCAACTGGTTAACCACGTTCCTTAACGGCGTTTTCAAGGGGGCCATGCGATCAAACCGATGCGATCCACGGATGGATCGGCGTTTCTAAGTGAACCAGAAAGGTTGCGTTACAATGGCTTCCGATATCACTCTCTCCTCTTCGGTTCGTCAGAACCTCCTCTCCCTGCAGTCGACCGCTCAGCTCATGAGCATGACGCAGAACCGCCTGGCGACCGGCAAGAAGGTCAACTCGGCACTCGACAATCCCGCAAGCTTCTTCACTTCCCAATCGCTCAACAATCGCGCCAGCGATCTGAGCACGCTGCTGGATTCGATCAACCAGGCTCAGCAGACCCTGAAGGCCGCGGACACCGGCATCACCTCGCTGACCAAGCTGGTCGAATCGGCCAAGTCGCTCGCCAAGCAGGCCCAGCAGTCTTCGGCTCCGGCAGCTACTTATGCTCTGAACATCGCTGGAACCGCGATTGCCGCCGATACCAACGCGACCGCCACTAGCACGTCAACTTTCACGGCAACAATTGCTGCTGCGACCGCCTCGGTCCAGTCGTCAGTCGCAATCGACGCAACCGATCTCGCCACCGACTGGGCTGACGGACAAACCTTCTCTCTCACCTTTGGTGGCGTAACGGCGACCTTCGAATCCGATACCGGCACTGATGGCGTAGGCGCCGGTAACATTGGCTTTACCGATGCAGACGAACTCGCAGCGGCCATTCAGTCGGCTTTTGGCGACGCAGTCAGCGTCAGCGACGATGGCGCCGGCAACATCACGGTCGCCGGTAACTTCACCCAGAGCTTCACCGTTGGTGGCTCGGCTGCCGCCCAAGGCACAGACACTGCTGCTGTCGACGGCGACACGCTGACGATCAACGACGGCACCAACACGGCGACCTTCCGTAAGGTGGCGTCGGGCGCTGTTGCGGCTGACGGCACCTTCAGCAATCTGGCGGAACTAAGCGCTGCTGTGACGGCCTCCAATCTGACCGGCATCACGGCCGCAGCTTCGGGCAGCAACCTGCAGATCAGTGCTGCTGCTGGCGGCCAATTCACGGTTGGTGGCACGCTCGGCACAGACTTTGGCTTTGCGGCGACTGCCTATGAAGCGACCAACACGACTCTCGGCGCTCTCGCGGGTCAGTCGCTCACCATCCAGGTCGGCGATGAAGATGCGAACACCTTCACCTTCACGGCGACGACAACCCGCGCCGACCTGGAGGAGTGGGTTGGCGATCTGGAATTGGGCACGGGTGTTACTGCATCGATCTCGGGCGCTGGCGTATTGTCGGTGACTTCGACATCGAAGGAGAAGATCACCGTCAATGGCAGCAACGCTGCTGTGAACACCGCGCTCGGCTTGACCGACGAGGATGGCGTACACTCCCCGACGGCGACGGTTCCAACCTTCAGCGATACCCGTACGACCTATCAGAACCAGTACAATGACCTGCTCAAGCAGATCGATACGCTGGCTTCGGATGCGTCGTATAACGGCATCAACCTGCTGAACGGCGACGAGCTCAAGGTGGCGTTCAACGAAGACGGCTCGAGCTCGCTGACCATCAAAGGGGTGAGCTTCGACTCGACGTCGCTCGGCCTGACCGCACTGAATGGAAACGAGTTCCAGACCAACGGCCAGATCGACGAGGTTCTGACGAAAATCGATGCCGCCTTGTCCAGCCTGCGGACCCAGGCCTCCAAGTTCGGCTCGAACCTGACCACGGTGCAGACCCGTCAGGACTTCACCAAGAACATGGTCAACAACCTGCAGGTCGGCGCCGACGCACTCGTGCTCGCCGACACCAACGAAGAAGGTGCGAACCTTCTCGCCCTGCAGACCCGTCAACAGCTCTCCACCACGGCTCTGTCGCTCTCCGCGCAGGCCGACCAGGCGGTGCTGCGTCTGTTCTAAGCCAGAAAGGCTTTTCCGGACTGGGAAACGGCGGGGGTTAACCCCGCCGTTTCTTTTTGCTTGCGTGCGTTAACTTCTGCGAAAGGATTTTTTTACCGGCCATTAGGGTTACCAGAAGATTATCGAGGCGAAGCGAACCGCATAAGCGGCACCGATTCATTTCGATAAAAGGGAATCCCATTATGGGCGATATCGTTCTGTCCGCTGGCGTCCGGAAAAACCTGCTTTCGCTGCAGAATACTGCAGACCTTATGGCCTTGACCCAGAACCGGCTCGCCACCGGCAAGAAGGTCAACACCGCACTCGACAATCCTTTCAACTATTTCACCGCAGCCGCGCTGAACAACCGCGCCGGTGACATGAACGCGCTGCTCGATGCAATCGGTCAGTCGCAAAAGACCATCGAGCAGGCCGATATCGGCATCACCGCCATCACCAAGCTGGTGGAATCAGCCAAGTCGCTCGCCAAACAGGCGCGACAGACCAGCCAGCCGGTCGCGACCTACAATCAGACGATCACCGGGGCTGCCATTGCACCGGATGTGCCGGCTACAGCGACCAGCACGGCGAACTTTACGACCAGCATTGCCGCTGCGACAGCCTCGGTCCAATCGGAAGTGGTGATCGACGCAACCGACCTGGCGACCGACTGGGCCGACGGTCAGACCTTCTCCCTGACCTTCGGTGGTGTCACGGTCAGCTTCGAATCCGACACGGGTACCGATGGCGTCTCTCCTGGCAATATCGGCTTCACGACGGCTGCTGATTTTGCAACGGCGATTCAAAGTGCTTTTGGCACCGCCGTAGACGTCACCGAGGCTGGTGGCACGATCTCGATCAAGGGCAACTTCACCCAAAGCTTTACAGTCGGCGGCACCGCCGCTGCACAAGGAACGGCGACCGCCAATGTTGATGGCGACACGCTGACGATCAACGATGGCACCAACACAGCGACATTCCGCAAGGTCGCCGCTGGAGCCGTTGCTGCTGACGGCACATTCACCGACCTTACGGAGCTGTCCGCCGCGGTGGCGGCCTCAAGCTTGACGGGCATTACAGTTGCCGATGCAGGCGGCAATCTGCAGATCAGCGCTGCGGCTGGTGGCCAGTTCACGGTCGGCGGAACGCTCGGCACCAACCTCGGCTTTGCGGCAACCGCCTATGAAGCCACCAACACCACGCTCAGCGCTCTGGCCGGACAGTCGATCAGCATCCAGATCGGTTCGGGCGCAGCCCAGACATTCAACATCACGGCTGCCACCAACCGCGCCGATCTCACAGCCTGGCTGGGCGGGCTCACACTGCCCACGGGCGTTACGGCCGCTTTCAACGCCAGCAATCAGATCGAAATCACCTCGACCACGTCTGACATCATCACGATCACCGGCACCGGCAACGCCCCGACGACCTTCGGCCTCGTCGGAACCAATAACGGCGTCTACACCCCGTCCGTCACCGTCACCAGTCCGAGTGATCAGCGCGCCGATTATCAGCGCGAGTTCAACGAGACGATCGCCCAGATCGACGCCCTCGCCCGCGATTCCTCCTATAACGGCGTCAATCTGCTTCTCAGCGACAGTCTGAAGGTGATTTTCAACGAAGACGGCAGCAGCATGCTGAATATCGAAGGTGTCGATTTCACCGCGGCGGGTCTCGGCCTCACCGAGCTGACCGGCGACGATTTCCAGAACAACATCACTACCGATGCGGTTCTGGCCAGAATCGATACCGCGCTGCGTACGCTGCGCACCCAGGCGGCGACATTCGGCACCAAGCTCGGCACCGTCGAAACGCGCCAGAACTTCACCAAGTCGCTGATCCAGACACTCGAAACCGGCGCCGACAATCTGGTCCTCGCCGACACCAACGAGGAAGGCGCCAACATGCTGGCCCTCCAGACCCGCCAGTCCCTCTCAACCACCGCCTTGTCGCTCTCGGCGCAGGCCGACCAGGCAGTGCTCCGCCTGTTCGGATAAGGCGGCACTCAGATTTTCAGTGGAATTCCCAGCGGCGGGGGCAACCCCCGCCGCTTTTGTTTACACGTCCTTAACCATAAACGCCGAAGGATCGCAGCCATGGGCGGACGATTCCGGGCAAAGCCTTTGCCAGTCACCGCCCTCTGTCTCCGTGGAGCACGCTATGGCCCTTAAGGTCGAACTGAAGCCGAACGAACGCATCCTGATCGGCGACTGCGTCATCACCAACAGCGATCAGCGGACACGATTTCTGGTGGACGGCAATGTGCCGATCCTGCGCGAGAAAGACATCATGACGGCCGACCGCGCCGATACGCCGGCCAAGCGCATCTATCTCGCTGTGCAGCTCATGTATATCGGCGGCAATCCGACCGATCAGCACGAAGTTTATTTCGCGTTGATGAAGGACATTGTTGACGCGGCACCCAGCGCATGGTCGCACGTCGCCGAGATCAACAATCATATTTTAACAGGCGATCTCTATAAGGCATTGAAATCAGCCAAAAAACTGATTGACTACGAACAGGAGCTGTTAACGCATGCATCATGCGGCCAAAGCCTACGGAACGGTAGCACAACAGACCGCAAGTCCGCGTGATCTCGAAGCCCAGCTTCTGCTGCGCGCTGCATCGCGATTGCAAATGATCCACGACGATTGGGAAGGCCAGCGCGGCGCGCTCGATCACGCGTTGCTGTTCAACCGCAAACTCTGGACGGTGTTTCTCACATCGGTCACGAACAACGACAATCCGTTGCCGGCAGAACTGCGTCAGAACATCGCCAATATCGGCATCTTCGTGATGAATCACACGTTGAATGTCAGCGGCAATCCGGCACCGGAGCGGCTGCGCAGCCTGATCAACATCAACCGTCAGCTGGCAGCAGGCCTCAGCGGCCGCGCCTGACGTCAGATCCATTCGACAAAAAAGGCCCGCATCGCGGGCCTTTTTTATTGCGTCGTGAAGACAGGCTACATGTAGTTGAGAATGCTCATCTGAAACAGCCGTGCCGTGGTCTGCATCGAGGCCTCAAGACTGGTCTGCAGCGCCAGCATTTTCGCCGCGACTTCTTCATTCGAGATGCCTTCGATACCCTCAAGAAAATCGCTCAGCGTTGCGTTGGTGTATTGATGACGCTGTTTCGCCGAATCGATCGACTTTTGTGCGCCCGCGAGCTCCGTGCGGATATCGGCGGTGCTCTGCGTGCCTTGCGGCACATCGAGCGCGGTCCGCAGGCGAGAGGCCATCGCTGACGCGCGCGCTTCAGAATCGGCATCGCCGGGAGCCATCGAGATCGCTGCAAGCGCAGCAACATTCTGCAGCTGCCAGCGAATGCCTTCTTCGTTCGCGCGCAAGCCGTAGTTGACGGTGATCGACTGATCGATCCTCGCCGCCGCCGTGCTGCGTGCCGGCTGGCTGCCAGCTTCGCCCGTGTACCACATCACGGTGTTGGACGCGGTGCCGGCGACGAGACCGGTCGCCGTATCGAACGGCGGCCCGTCGACACGCTGCGGCGGATTGGCTGCGTCCGTATTGAAGAAATTATCTGCGGCCGCCAGCGCCGAAGCGGCGGTCAGGCTTGTGCGGGCCAGCGTTCCGATCGACGATTGTAATTTCGTCTGCAGATTAGTGGCCGTCGTGGCCGAATCCTGGCCGATGGCAAATTCACCGGCGCCGGGCGGAACCGTTGTCGTTGCCGTCAGTGTAATCGTTTCCTTTGATCCGTCCGGCAGATCGAATGTGAAACTGACCTTCTCGCCGGAGGCAGGATTGACCCCGCCGAGATCGATTGACATCTCCGGCGCTGCGGGTGGCGTTGCCGCAGGGCCACTCACCGTCGAGCCGCTCAGCGTCGAGCTGATTGCATTCAATTTGAAGCCGAACACCGAACCGGCCACATCTTCGGCAATGCTGACGCTACCCGGCGCCGGCGATGAGATCACCAGGCGCCCAAGGCCCGAACTGCCCATATCGGCCTGAAGGCGTTCCGACACGATCTGACTGAATCCGGCGTGAGCGGCATCGCCGTCCATGATCATATCGAGCGATTCCACCGATGGCGTATCGGCGGCCAGCCCTGAGAAGATATAACGGTCGCCCGCACGCGAATTGAGAAGACCCAGCATTTCGCCGAGCGCCGACTTGGCGGAGCCCTGCGCATTGATACGGCCTTCCTCCGACGTCATCTCGGCGACGGAATTCTTCGTCTCCATGCCGATTTCGCCGATGCGCGAGAGGACCGATTCCGCCAGATCGATCCGCACATTGAGATTGGTGATGGTGTCGCCATAACTCGCGGTTGCGGCGAGTTGGGAACGCAAGCTGACCGTCAGCCCGCGATTGAGGCCGATGCCGGCATAATCGTCGGACCGCTTTCCGGTCGCGAATTGCCGCTGCAGATCGGCCATCTGCGACCGCATTCCGACAAGGGACTGGGTCAGCAGCAGCGAGCGTGTACCGATACCGATACTCATCTTATCCTCACACCATATTCATCAGTTGGTCGAACATCTCTTTCACAACCGACATGACCCGGGCATTGGCGCCGTAAGCATTCTGCAGGTTCAAAAGGTTCGCCATCTCGACATCGATGTTAACGGCGGAGTCGTCCGCCACCCGTTCCTTGAGTGCATTGACGACGACATTCTGACCGATCGCCAGATTTTCAGCGTTCGCGGCGGCCTCGCCCTGCACGCTGATCACCTGACGCAAGAACGATGAAATGGTGCCTTTGAACGGGGCCGCTACCGAACCAATGCCGGTTTTGGCGGAGAATGTGACCGAAGCCTTGGTCAACTTGTCGAGGATGAAGTTCGGCCGTGTCGCATCGCCCGCCTCCGTGCCAGCCTGATAAACGACCAGCTTGCTCGGATCGGCGACAAGATCCGGATTGACCGTCAATCGTCCGGCCAGGCCGATGCTTTGCGAACCGGATCCTGTAATGGCGCCGGTATAAGCGCTGAACCCGTCGGTGAAGAGAGGCAGTTCCGCGCCGTCCCCGCTTAAACCCGTCCGCGTCACGGTCGCGGTCACTGCGTTGATTGTGGTGTTATTGGCAGCGCCATCGTCGAGGATGCGCAGTGTGTTGCCGGAGGCTGAAAAATTGACCTTGCCGTTGAAATGGCTGTTCAGCGCCTGTGCAACATCTGCAAGGCCGCCGGTAAAGCTCACCCCAATCACCGTATCGTTGGGATCGGCGGTCGCATCGTTCGACAAAGGCAAGGCCGACGTATCATCGACGCGAACGATCGTGACGTTGCGCTGCTGACCGGTATTGTCTGTATAGGTCAGGTTGATCTTGTTGCCGTTGAGAAGGCCCGCCGTGTCGATGTCAAAGCCCGTCTGGGCTCCCGATGTGACTGCTGTGCTGGGAATGGTGGCATCCGAGAGTGCCGATGCCATCATGGCCGCGAGTTCATCGAGCTGAGCCTGCGCCTGCACCAGAATGTCGTCACGCATCTCGATATAGGCTGCAATCTCCCCCGAACGGATCGAGCCGTTCATGAGCAGATCGACTTCGCCGCCGGTTGGCGTTACCAGCGTCAGCGTGCCGACGGTACGTTTGCCTGCGTCAGGCGACCATTGCGCCGCAGCAGTCATCGTTCCTTGCGGATCGAATTTGAGCTTCGCAGCATCCGTTCCAACCAACTGGACGCCAGAATTGGTGAAGACATTGATCTGATTGAGATCGCCGGGAACGACCCGGATGTCCATCAACTGAGACAACTCGTCGATATAGGCGTCACGCTGATCGAGCAGCGATGCCGTGGCAGCATCGGGCCGCGTATTCAGCGCGAGTTGACGATTGATCGCCGCGATTTGCTGCATCGCGTTGTTGGCACGTTGAACCGAATCGCTCAGCCCCAGCTCGGCGTCGCTCCGCATCCCCTGAATGGCGGTCGACATGCTGTTGAGCTGCTGCGCCAGCACCTGCGCTGCACTGATCACCGCGCTCCGTGCAGCCGGCGCATCCGGCGACGTACTGAGCCCCTGTAGCGCCGTCGTAAAATTGCTGTAGGACGTTTCCAACGTCGCTTCGGCGCCGGGATCACCGTAGATGCGCTGCAACTGCGAATAAAAATCGGCACGGAGGCTTGCATAGGCGCCTCCCGCCGCTTCGGTTCGTAATTGCCGCTGCAGGTAGGCGTCGAGCTCGCGGTTGATCGATTCGGTCCGTACGCTGACCCCTGCCGCACCGATGCTGACAGCACTTTGATGTAGGGTTTTGCGGACATAGCCCGGTGTTTCCGCATTCGCCACGTTTGAGGCGATCACAGACAGTCCGGTCTGCGCCACCTTCAAACCGGCGACCGACGTATTGAGAGCCTGAGACAGACTCATGATGTTCTCCTCGCTACGATCGGGCCGCTTATCGCAGCATGTTCAACAGATCTTGCGTCATATCGTTCGCGGTGGAGATGACGCGGGTATTGGCCGAATAGGCCTGCTGCGTGACGATCAGCTTGGTGAATTCGTCGGCGATATCGACGTTCGAGCCTTCCAGCGAGTTGCCGGAAATCTTGCCGGAGGCGCCATAGGTCGGCGTACCCGAGAGATCGGTCACTTCGAATGCGCCGCCGTCAGCTCGCTTCAGGAAGTCTGCGCCGCTGAAGCTGGCGAGCGTGATTTCCGCCAGATCGATGGTACGGCCGTTAGAATAAGAGCCAACAATCCGGCCCTTGTCGTTGACCGTCACTGTTTCCAATGAACCTGCAGCGAAGCCATTCTGCTGGATCAGATTGACCTGCGCATTGCCCTGCGCGGAGTCGAACTGCGTGATGCCGCCTGCGCCATGCGCCACTTCGATATTGCCGAGCGAAACGCCGTCGATGACAACGTTGTTCAGAGCCAGCGTTGTAATCGGCGGATTCATCTGGTTATCGGCGCCGAATTTGTAATTGACGCCGGCGTTGGTCCAGGCCGTCTGCGTTCCGGTGGCGCTTGAGCTGGTCTGATAGAACAAATTCCAGGTGTCGGTGCCGCCATAGAGCGCGCTCTCGACCTTGGCCCAGCGCAACTGGATATTCACCGGTGTACCGGAAATGTCATAGACGGTGATCGCGCCGCCATCGACGGACGATTCGACAAATGTCTGCACATCGTTGGCAATGACGTTACCGTTCGACGGCAGACCGGTGAGCGTGCGGATGCCGAAATTGGCCGTTGTTGCGGAGCCTGAGACTGTGACCTGCTCTGTCATGGTGCCGGCCGTCACGGTGATATTGCCATTGGTGGCATTGACCGCCCCGGTACCGCCAGTCAGCCCGCCGAGCGCCGTTGCAAGCTCCGCGAGTGTGGAAACCTGACCAGCGCCCGTACCGAAGGTGATCGTCAGCGGAGGATTTGCGCCAACCTG
This sequence comes from Pseudorhodoplanes sinuspersici, assembly GCF_002119765.1. Lineage (NCBI taxonomy): Bacteria > Pseudomonadati > Pseudomonadota > Alphaproteobacteria > Hyphomicrobiales > Pseudorhodoplanes > Pseudorhodoplanes sinuspersici. Next base: position 3,739,372 of record NZ_CP021112.1, on the reverse strand, counting down.
GAAGACCAGGGTCTGACCGGCAGAAGCCGCACTCTGCGTGAGCAGATTTGTGGCATTGGTTGTACCGACGGATACGCCCAACTCATTGAGCAGCGAGAGAGTCGAACCGCCACCGATTGCGATATTGGTATCGGCATCGCCGCTGGTCAGAACCAATCGGTTTGAGGCGTTAAGTGTTGCCGTGACGCCGGTCGTCGCGGTCTCGGCATTGATCTTGTTCAGCACAGCGGTCGCGTCATCGCCTGCGGCGATGGCAATCGAGGTCCCATTGATCTCGATCGTGCCGTTGGCACCGACAGACAAGGCTGACAGATCGAGCGTACCCGTCGCAACGGCGACAGCATCGGGCGAGAGGCTCGCGCCATAGCCAAGAATGCGGGCCGGCGACGGCGGGCCTGCCAACGGGTTAGTGGAGAAGTTCGCCGGATTGATCAGTTCGGAGCCCGGAACATCCTTGTCATGACGGTAAGTGAGCGGATATTTCGCAAGGTTGGCGCGGTAGTCGACGCGGGTCGTTGCCTGCGCCGGCATGAAGTCATTCTGGAATTGCAGCAATTGCGGAACGCTGCCGGTGACGTTGCCGGTTGACGGATCGATCGGGATACCCATCAGATAATAGCCGGCGCCGTTGACCAGATAGCCGTTCTTGTCAGGCTGGAAGTCGCCACGGCGGGTATACATGTCGACGCCGCCGAAGACCGGCCGGTTGTCCTGGAAGTTGTCGGGCTTTTGAACCACGAAGAAGCCGTCGCCGTTGATTGCCATGAAGGTGCCGATCGACGCGCTCTGGATGTCGCCCTGCACGCTGTTGGTCATGCGTGAGCTCGCGGTCACGCTGCCGGCGAATTGCTTGCTGGGCTGGTTGTCCGGGATCAGATCGGCAAAGCTCGTATCGATCCGCTTGAAGCCGGTTGTCTGCGAATTGGCGATATTGCCGGACACGTTTTCCAGCGCATAAGACTGCGCGCGCATGCCCGTGACCGCGGTATTGAGAGCGCCGAAGATACCCATTTACTTCTTCCTCCAGAACGACAGCGGCCGACCAAGGCCGCATGCTTCGGGGAAGAACGTCGCAAGCGTCATGCCAGAGAAATAAAATAGTCAGATCAATAGCTTACTGAAATTCCCGCGTCGCCCCGGGCTGCAACAAGTTCCGTTTCAATGACTGTGGCGGCAGAATTTGCCGGGCAAAATACGGGCATGAGTCGCGCCTGGCGCCGTGAGCGATTGCCGCAGTGCAAGACGCCGGCTAGTGTCCGCCGCGACATCAGGTTTCAAGGAATAATCATGCGTTTTGAAGGCACTAAGGCTTACGTCGCCACCGACGATCTGCGGGTTGCGGTCAATGCGGCCATTGCGCTGGAGCGGCCGCTCCTCGTGAAGGGTGAACCGGGAACCGGCAAGACCGTGCTGGCGCAGGAGATCGCCAAGGCCGTGGATGCGCCTCTGCTGGAATGGCACGTGAAGTCCACCACCAAAGCGCAGCAAGGCCTGTATGAATATGACGCAGTGTCGCGTTTGCGCGATAGCCAGCTCGGCGACGAGCGCGTCAAGGACATCCGCAACTACATCAAGCGCGGCAAATTGTGGGATGCCTTCTCGGCCCCCAAGCGCCCTGTCCTTCTGATCGACGAAATCGACAAGGCCGATATCGAATTCCCGAACGACCTCCTGCAGGAGCTCGACCGGATGGAATTCTTTGTCTACGAGACAGGAGAGACGGTGAAGGCGCAGCAGCGGCCGGTCGTCGTCATCACCTCCAACAACGAAAAGGAATTGCCGGACGCGTTCCTGCGCCGGTGTTTCTTCCATTACATCCGCTTCCCCGATGCCGAAACCATGCGCGCGATCGTCGACGTGCATTTTCCAAGCGTCAAGCAGCGCCTGGTGGCTGAAGCGTTGAAGCTGTTTTATGAAATCCGCGACGTTCCGGGATTGAAGAAGAAGCCGTCAACGTCTGAACTGCTCGACTGGCTGAAACTCCTGATGGTCGAGGATATCGGCCCCGAGACTCTGCGCGAGCGCGATCCGAAGAAACTCATTCCGCCATTGCATGGTGCGTTGCTAAAAAACGAGCAGGATGTGCATCTGTTCGAGCGGCTGGCGTTCATGGCACGGCGCGAGAGCCGCTGAAAACGGCGTGACGCTAAAGCATTTTCGAGCGAAGTGGGTACCGGTTCGCGTGAAGAAAATGCGTCAAAACAATAAGCTAGCCCGGCTTTGATTCCATCAAAGCCGGAAAGACTCTAGGCAAAGATCAGGTCCGGTCTCTCCACTTGCGCAGGCGTCGCGCGAAGCGTGAATCATCGGCCTGATCGACTCCCGCTGTCGCCATGTCCTCGGCATAAACTACCTGCTGGTCCGTATGCGTCCCGATCTGGCCGGCTGCGATCCGCGCTGTCTCCGCAGCATCCGTTTCCGCCTGAAGCCGCTCGGCAGCGGCAGCGGCCTCCTTTTTCGCTCTGGCATCGGCGCGGATACGCCTCACCTCGCTGCCGTGCGAGCGGCCTGACGCCCATGTCTCGTATTTGCGCTGCCCCCAATAAGCCGTCTGCAGCACGATGCGGCCTGCACGGCCGCCGGCCCAGACCAGTTCAAATGGCTGAAACAACCGCCAGCGGTCATCGCCTTCCGTCATCGCGCGCGTAATGAGATTGCCCGCCATTGCCGTCGTGTTGATGCCGTGACCGCCGAACCCGCTCGCGAGCCACACCCCTGAAGACAACTCGCCGATCTGCGGCATGCGATGGACCGAGAGGCCGAGCGTTCCCGCCCAGGCATAGTCGATCTCGGCATCTGCCAATTGCGGAAATCGGTTGCGCAGATCGCGGCGCAGCTTGCGGCCGAACCGGCGCGGATGCGCGTCCCACACCGTCATGCGGCCACACCACATCAGCCGGTCACCACCCACGATGCGGTAGTGACTGTCGGCCCAATCGGTGTCGCTCACCGAGCCCGGATAGTCGATCGCCTCCGACAAGGTAGCGCCGAGCGGCTTCGTCACGATGACAAAGGTGTGCACCGGCATCAGCGTCTGCGCAATCTCCGGCATCAGTTCACCAAGATGGACATTGCCGGCCAGCACGATACGCGCGGCGCGAACACGGCCATTCGCGGTCTCGATACGTTTGCGCACGCCCGCCGGGTCGATCGACAACGCCCGTGTCTCTTCGAAAATCCGCACGCCTGCGTCTTCTGCAAGCTTCGCAAGCCCGGCCGCATAGTTGAGCGGGTGAATATTGAACGCCGTCGGAAAATGGATCGCCTGAAAATAGCGATCGCTTTTCAGCTTCGAGCGGACAAGACGTTCCGGCCAGACTTCGATATCGGCACCGAGACTGCGCAGCAGATCCGCGTCATCGCTCACCTGCCGCGCGCGATCTGTTTTGGAGACGTGCAACCAGCCCTCGCTCGGCGCAATTCCCTGCATCTCGCTTTCGGCGATGGTCTGCCGGACATAGTCGACGCCGCCTTGTGACAACGTCCATAATTCCCGCGCGTGATCTGGTCCAACGCGCTCAACGATCTTGTCGACGCTCTGGCCAAAGCCGGGCAGCACGAATCCGGTATTTCGTCCGGAGGCGTTCCAGGCGACACGCCGGCTTTCCAATACGGCCACCGACCAGCCGCGACGCGCCATCTCGTACGCGGTGGTCAAGCCGGCAAGGCCGCCGCCGATCACGCAGATGTCGACGTCGATATCCTGCGTGAGCGGCGGTCGCTTTGGCATCTCGACCGCCGTGGCGGCGAAATAAGTCTCGCCGTACAGGGCATCCTGCGGTGCGACAACCTGTGGCTCACCAGGGGTTTGCCCGCTTGCGGTATCCGATGACATGCTAGCCTTTTCCATGCGAATCCTACTCCGGCTTCATAACGCATGCGCCGCCTGATGCTGCTCCGCCACGCCAAATCAGACTGGTCGGTCTCCGGCCAGACCGATCACCAACGCGGATTGGCCTTACGGGGAGAGACAGCAGCCCCGCTCATGGGCCGTTATATGGCCAGTCAGGCCCTCGTGCCGGACCAAGCCATCGTATCCACAGCTGTCCGAACCCGCGAGACCTTGCGGCTGGTTGCCGAGGCTTTTCCGCAGAAGCCGCCGGCGAGCTATGAAGAACGCATCTATGAAGCCGAACCCGAGGCTATCCTGGCGGCGATTGCGAAGGCGCCCTCCTCTGCCAAAACCCTCCTGATTGTCGGACACAACCCTGGATTACACGAGACGGCCATGTTGCTCGTCGGATCTGGCGACAAACGCGCGCGCGCAAAGCTGTCTGCAAAATTTCCAACCGCCGCGCTGGCCGTGATCGATTTCGACGTCAAAAGCTGGTCGGCCATTGGGCCGGGCAGCGGACGTCTTGAACGCTTTGTGACGCCGCGTGCCATCGGCGGCGAGGACGATTAGACTTTTAGAGCACCACCCGGAGGGCCTGATCATGTTCAAACGGATTCTGGTTCCTGTCGATCTTGCTGAACCCGAGCTCGCCAAGCCGGCCATCGATACCGCCATCGCCATGGCGCGTGCGTCGTCCGGTTCGGTGCGTATCGTCAATGTGCTGCCGATGACACCTGTCATGCTGGCCGAATATGTGCCGCCGGATTTTGACGAACAGCAGCGCCAATCGGCCGATGAAGCCGTGAGGAAACTGGCCGACGACAGCGGCCTTGGACCGGACAGAATATCGGCGACTGTACGCCAGGGCGGCATCTATCATGAGGTCATCGAGGAGGCCAAAGCCATCAATGCCGACCTTATCGTAATGACCTCACACCGGCCGGACATGCGCAGCTATTTCCTCGGTTCGAACGCCGGCCACGTTGTGCGATACGCGACGTGCTCGGTGCTGGTGCTGCGAGATTAGCCGCGCGAGATCGGCAGCACGTCATTGGGAATGGCATCGAGCGTATAGTGGCGCGGCAGATTGCGCTTGAAGAAGCGGCCAAGCTGCCAAACGAGAAACGCAAAAAATGCCAACAGGAGCAGCGTGGCCGTCGTTTCGCCCTGTTGCAACGCACGCACCAATATTCCGATCGTCGCCAGACAAATCGCGACGAAGATCATAGCACCCGGCCAATACAGAAATGCCGCCGCGCCGGCCTGCAATTGCGGGTTCCCCTTTTCGGCAGCAATCTTCTCATGCAGCCCGACGACAAAGCGGGTGTAAGCTTCGTCAAGCCGTTCTTGTTCGGTTAGCGACTTCCACGATGACGAAACAATCGACAGCTTCGGATTTCGATCCGACCAGACTTCCGTGAGGAAACGGTAGGATTGCATGGTCACCGGCCGAAACGACATCCGAATGCGGCGGATGTCCCGATAAGCCACCTGCCCCGTCAGCGCGCCGACCGACCATTGCAGGCCATCCGGTGCGAGCCGGAAAGTCCACCCCCCGCCCATGAGCGACGGCTTGTACGAATATTCAATGTCCGCGGTCTCGCCGGTAGCCTGATCCATCACCGTCCTCTTTTTTGCCGTCCTTAGCACATGGCTGACCTTCGCACGGAACTTATCCGGAACTGGCCGATAGCCAGCACGTTGGCCTGATGTCGAGGAATGCCCTTAGGGGGAGAGCGCTTGAGGGAGAGAAGATGAGGGAGACAAAATAATGTCACAAAAAATTATCCTGGCGGCAGGATTTGCCGCGATCATGAGCGTTTCGGCGTATGCCCAAAGCACCGGGACAGGATCGTCCGGCGTCTCGTCCGGGATTTCCAGCGGCACCCCGACCGGCACCGCAACCGCGCCGTCCTTAACTCCGGGATCGGCACCGCCCGGCGTCGCCCCGGCAACTCCCGGACCCGGACGCGTCAGTCCTGGAATGACCACACCGGGCATGACCGGACAAATGCCGGGAACGGGCACAATGTCTGGAACGGCAAGCCGACCAAGCCGTCCAACTCAATCGCCAATTCCCGGTGCGGTGAGCCCCAGTAATCCGAATGCAGCGTCGCGACCGAGTGTACCGAATATCAGCGGCGCGCCTGTCGTCTCACAGCCGGCGCCATTGCCTAATGCCCGCCCCTGCGCGACCGGCTCTGCCGCAAGTGGCGCAACGACCGGCACCAGTGGTTCGGTGGCCGGCGCGCCGCGGATTGATTCATCTATCCCTGCGGGTTGCTGACCTGCGATCAAGACGCAACAAAGGAAGCGCCGGTCTTTCGACCGGCGCTTTTCGTTGAATGACCGATGGCTGCGATCAGCTCGCTGCCTTCCGGTTCACCTTCGCTTCGGCAACTGACGTCAGTTTCTTGTCAGCAGCTTTCTCTTCCTCGAGCGTCTTCGTCATGATCGCGGCGGCATCATCGCGCCCCAACTGATGCGCCCATGCGATCAGTGTCCCGTATTTCGTGATTTCATAATGCTCGACCGCCTGCGCCGCAGCGATGATAGCAGCATCGAGTACTTCCTTGTCCTCGACCTCGCCGGATACTTCCTCGGCCTCATCGATAATGCCGTCGATGGCCGGACAATCCACGGCCTTCGGCTTCAGATCCTGCAGCTTGAACACCTGTTCCAGGCGCGCGACGTGGTTTTCCGTTTCCTGAAGATGCTTCTGCAGACCGTTCTTCAGATCTCGATCGCTGGCCTTGCCAATCATGTCCGGCAACGATTTCAGGATCTGCTTCTCGGCGTAATAGATGTCCTGAAGCTGGTGGACGTAAAGATCGTTCATGGTTTTGATGTCGGCGGAAAACAGGCCCATAGGCGGCTTCCTTTCTTTTTGTGATGAGATCCATGGGACCGCCGGCGGCGCTCCCTTGGGCAGCCAACGTCACAGCCGAGGTGACGTTCCGGTCGGGCATCAGGCAATCTTTGAAATTTGACACACTGCCGTCCGGAACCAGTCACGGTCCGGGCGCATTCTCCAACCGAGGCAACTTCATTGGGAGCAGCCGCACCGCAATAAAAATCCATGATGACGAGCATGAGCGAGCAATGAACGATCCAGAAACTCCAGAAAAGCACCGGCAAACCGACCAGAGGGAGGCGGAATCCAACCGGAATACGCGGATGCCGTTCGATATTTCGGATCTTCGCCGGCTTCCGACAGCAACGGATGACGATCCGCCTTACCGCAACTGGTGGGTCGGCGACGAACGTTAGGTCAGGGCAAACACACGCCTTACGGAACTGGAACCCGGAGGCCCGACTTGAAGGGCATGGTTCCAGCGATCAGGAGACTGTTATGGCCCGCACCGCCCGCACTACCCAATCGTCCCATTCCGATGATCTCATTGGGCGCATCAGCGACACGATCGCCAGTCATTCGCGTCTGAGCGCGGCCGCGGCCTTTCAGATGGGTGTTCTGCTCGGGCAAGTCATGAACAACACCGGCGCATTGGCCGGGCTGAAAAAGACCATGGCAGCCGCACCCGGAGCGATCGCTTCACATATTCCGACATTCGGCTTGTTCGATGACAAGCCGGCGCGGAAAGCGCCTCGCCGCCGGCGTGCCAGGACTGCGGCCTCGCGAACGACAGCCACAAAAACGCGTGCGGCCTCTCGCCGCAAATCTGCCAAGCGCGCCGACACGCGTTGAACGCGTTCCCATTCTCCTTCGACCAATGTCTTCGGTAGGCGTTTGCAATTTCGCACCCGCCTGAATCAGAAGGCATATTCAGATGAAACTCGCGTTCTTTGCCGTGGCCGGCGTTGCCGCCGCGATCCTTATCAATACGGCCCCGGCCGCAACGGCCGCAGAAATATCGAATGCTCCGCAAGCGGGCACACAATCCGTCGAGGAGATATCAGCGGCAAAAAAGCGGCGCATCGTTTTCGCCGAACCCACCTATGTTGACGCAATTACCGGCGAGATCGTTAACCCGTTTCGCCCACGTTATATCGCACCATCGCACGATTTCGTCGGTGGACCGGATGGCTATCCGGGTGAATACGCGATGCGCCGGGCGGCGGGCCAATGCGTGATGGACTTTGGCTACGGCCGCTGGCGTGCGTGCTGACGAGGAGATGCAGCAAGGCATCTCACACGAAGACGTGAAGTGGCCTGCAGACAGGTCACCACACATTAAGACGGTCAGTGGGGTTCTCGATCATACGCCACTGATCGTTTCATCGTTGAAAGGCCGCGTCATGAGACTGATCCTTCCATTACGCATACCTGCATCGGGTTTACTTGCATCAGGTGCCGTGTTGTTCGCGGTGTCAGCCGTCTCGACCATTCAGCCGGCGCATGCCGCTGAAGCGCAAGTGATATCGCCCCACGACACCGCGCTGCATTCAGAACTGTCTGCGCAAAAAAGGAAAAAAACTTCGCATCGACGTTCGTGGCAGGGATATGCCGGTTACCGTGCCTACGGAGGTGACCCGACGCGCTCGCCATATTATTTACGACCGGGCGTCGCACCGTCGTTCGGTTATGTCGGACCGCCCGGCTATGCCGGTGAATTTGCATGGCGCCGGTCGATCGGCCAATGCGTGGAAGATCTCGGTTATGGACGCTGGGCCGCCTGCGGCTCGCGCTGACGACACAACACTAAGGACACAAACAATGTCGACACGAATCCTGAAAGCCGCGATCCCCGCCGCATTCGCATTCGGGCTGCTGATACCCAATGCATCGCAAGCATCCGTTTTGTCGCCTGGGACAGCGAATGAGAACCTGCGTGAGGCGGGCTTTCATCAAACAGCGCCGACTGATATCTCGGCTCAAAAGAAGAAAAACAAGAAGGCGCGAGCGGCCCGCGCGCAGGCCGTTCCCACGTATCAGCCTTACACGTCCGGCTGGGGATGGAGGCCTGCAGATCCATCCTTCGACCAGTACGGCCGCCCATACCAGCCGCCACCGGGCCTCGCTTGCCCTGTCGACCTCGGCTATGGCCGATGGGGATCATGTGACGACGATTTCTAGCTAAAGCGGGGACACAGCCGGCTTCGTCCGGCGAGGGCTGGTTCGCGAGAAGAATACGTCAAACCACAAACAAGAGCCCCGGCTTTGATTCCATCAAAGCCGGGCTCTGATAACAAAAACTAAAAGAGAAAAACAAAACCCGGCTGGTGAGCCTTATTCCGGCACTCCCGCTCCGCGCAGTCCTTCAGTGACCAGGTCTGCCATCCAGGAATGCCGCATGACCTGAAGCCATCGCCCTCGCCGAAGCGAGGCGTTGGGCTGGCGCTGCAACATTGCCGCACATTCCTGTCTTGCCTCTTCACGTGCACCCGCGTGCCATAACGCGGCAATGAGAAATCTCCGCGGCGTCGTCGCCTCCGGCGTGGTTGCGATGGAGCGACGTGCGGCTTCCACTGCTTCGGAGAAGCGTTGTGCCATGAGCAGCGCAACACTGCGCGCAGAATGCACGTCCGACTGGAGGGGCGAGAGCGGGTCAAGCCTCTCGGCCTCGGCCAGGCGATGCAAGGCAAGCTCCGTCTCGCCGCCCCACGCGGAAACCCAGCCGCCAAGGCGCCATGCTTCGGCGCTGTTGGGGTTCATCCGCAAGGACAGATCGACCAGTGCCCCGCCCTCGGCATGTTCGCCGCCCACAATGACGAGGAGGTGGCCGCATAGCGCGAGCACCTGGGAGTCCGACCGATCAATGTTGAGCGCGGCACGTGCCAGCGCCAATGCACGGGCGGTCCCGGAGGCAAAGTCCGGCTCCGTACCCAGCCAGACGCTCGTGGCGACGCAGCGTGCGAGCAGCGCAGTCGCCAGCGCAAAATGCGGATCGCGTGCGATCGCAGCTTCCAGGAGCGCGATCGCTTCACTGTTGCCGTGGGGCGTACGCGAATAGTAACCGGGTAGCGCGCGCAGATAGCTGTCGAAAGCATCGAGGTTGCTGGTGCCTCGCCGCAGCACACGTTCGACTTCCGCCCGCAGCAGCCTCGGTTCGATCGCTGCCGCAATCGCGGACGTGATCGCCTCGTACAGATCGAGCACGTCGACGGAGTCGCGCGTGAAGCGCTCCTGCCAGACCTGACGCCCGGTGGCTGTCTCGACCAGGCGGCACCGGACGACGATCTGGCGTTCCGTCCTGGCAAGAGAGCCCTCGACGAGATACCGGATACCGAGATTGCGTGCGGCTTCGAGAATCTCCGCATTCGCACTGCCGGTTTGTGCTGCAATCGCCATGGCGGAAGCGTTGGCGAGCACGAACAGCCAGCGGAACCGCGAAAGCGCAATCGAAATTTCTTCGGTCAGCCCCGCTGCAAGATACGTCGATGTATCCTCGCCGAGTGTTCGAAACGGCAGTACTGCCACCGAAGGTCGGTCGATAGAAAGAGCGGGCTCTGGCGCGACCTTTCCAGGACGGTCGGTGTTCAGCGTACAATCGAGCACATAGCCGCGGCGCGGCATGTAGCGCAGCAGGCGCCCCTCCCGATCGTCGAGCGCGCGCCGGGCGTCCTTGACCGCCTGAAACAGGCTGTCCTCGGTGACGTGGGTCTTGCCCCAAACGCGATCCAGCAATTCGGTTTTTTTCAGTGGGCGCCCGCCGGCTTCAGTCAGCGCGACGAGCAGTTCAAACGCCTTGGGGCGTAAGGAAATTTCGGCCCCGTCGCGACCCAGGAGCCGGCCCCGTCCAGGCTCCAGCACGAAACCCTCGAACCCGATCGCAGACGGCACGGGCGGTTGACTGGCTCGGATCGGTGCATCTTCTGCCATGGCGCAATTTCAGCACAGCTTCAGCGGGCTGTCAGGACGCGAGCATCCTTCCGTGAAATCTTAGCGACGGTAAGATCACGGAGGTTTCAAAATGGTTCCGAGCCTTTCCCGGTGCGAGATGACAGACCTGCCGCTCCGTGTTGCGATGTCGCGCCGCCGCGCTGTCGCGTCGCTTTGCGCGATACCGGCCCTCCTGACGGCCGCGCGCGCGCAGGCTGCCTGGCCGGCCCAGGCCGTGCGCATTGTGCTCGGTCAACCGGCCGGCTCCGGTACCGACCCTTGGGCGCGCGGTCTTGCTTCGCACCTGCAGGCCGCCTTCGGTCAGCCCTTCATCGTGGAGAACGTGCTGGGCGCCGGCGGAATAGCGGCTGCGGCTTTAGTGGCGCGCGCGAGCGACGGCCATACCCTCGGCATCGTCCTGGGCGGCCCGACGACGACGGCCAAGGCGCTGAATCCGAACCTTGTCTATGATCCCGCCAGAGACTTCCGGTCCATCAGTCTGCTGAACCGTACACCGTTCGTCTTGACGGTTCATCCCGGCACCTTCCCGGGGCAGCGCTTCGCCGACATTGTCGACTATGCGCGAGCGCATCCGGGCCGCCTGTCATACGCATCGATCGGCCCGGGGACAACCACGCACCTCGCGATGGAGGAGCTGAAATCTCAGCTCGGGCTCGATGTCGTCCATGTGCCCTATCGCGGCTTTCCGCAGGCAAGCCTCGATCTGGTGGCCGGACGCTGTCACCTGATGTTCAACATACCCAGTGCCGCCGCAGAGCATATTGGGGCGGGACGGCTTTCGGCAGTGGCGCAGACCGGTGCAACGCGACTGAGCCAGTTCGCTGGCATGCCAACGTTGCACGAACTCGATCCGTCGTCGAAACCATTCTTCGGGTGGTCGGGCATGGTCGCCCCGGCAAGTTTCCCAGAGGCGACAGCACGTCGGATTGCTGACGTGGTCCGCTCAGCGCTCGCTACCGATTTCGCAATACGCGGCCTCCTCGATCGCGCCGGTGCCGAAGTCCTCGGCACCGACCCAAGCGAGCTTCAGTCGTGGCAGGAAAAGGAAGCAAGACGCTGGAATGCCCTCATTGCCCGCCTTGGCATCCGTTCGGCGGAGTGACGACACCCCACAACGGTCACGCCTTCACAGGAAAGCCCCATGATGCGCGCCGAAACCATCATCATCGTTGCCTTCTCGGTCGCCAATATCTTCCGCCTGTTCGCCTATCTGCCGCAGATCGCGCTGCTTTTAAGGCAGAGTGACACGTCTGCCGTGTCATCGACGACTTGGTTCCTCTTCTTTGTGTCGAACGGCATGACGGCGCTCTACGCCGCCAGCGTCGTCGCCGACGCGACCATGTCGCTTATCTTTCTGGCCAACACAATCTGCTGCGCGACCATCCTCGCGCTCGTGTACCGGAAGCGCAGGAAATCCCGCGAATTTTCAGAGTATGCCGCCGCGCGGCATGCCAAGGGTGAATGATCGTCGGATTCTCAATGGCATCTTCTGGTCTTACGATCCGGCGCATGTGAGCTTGGCAGCGATGCTGCTCGCCGACCAAGGCTATGGCCGATGGGAATTGTGTCGCGACGATTTTTAGTTTTCGACGAAGTGAGGACCGGCCTCAGCCGGATTCGTCCGGCGACGACCGGTTCGGGTGAAGAGAATGCGAACAAAAAAGCTAGAGCTCCGGCTTTGATCCCCAAAGCCGGAAAAGTTCTGAAGGCGACACGCTCAAACAAAAAGCCGGCCCGCATCGCGGACCGGCTTTTTTATTAGTTTCGACGTCGGCGATTAGAGCGTTTTCGAGCGAAGTGGATACCGGCTCGCGTAAAGAAAACACGTCAAAACAATAAGCCTTAAGCCCGGCTTCGATTCCATCAAAGCCGGAAAGTCTCTAGCCGCGCCGTCCCCTCGGCGGGGCCTTCGGCTGGTCCCAGCCATAATAGTCAAACCAGTAGTTCATGGCCCAGCCGCCGACGACCGGAACGAAGCAATTGGCGGTCGAGATGAAGACTTCGCGCTGGGTCAGTTCGCGCTGGGTCACGATCGTGCCAACGATCGGCGAGACGGCCGCGCAAGCTGCGCTGGTGCCGACATAAGTACCGCCGCCGCCGCTGCTCCAGAACTTGTGGCCCCTGTCGTGGCGGATGGCATAATAAGCACCTGCAGCGCCAGCGCCGACAACCGTATTCGATGCGTCGAGACGCGGATCGCGGACGCCCCAGAAATTCCACCACGTATAGGCCGGAGCCGGCGGCGTGACGACGACCCGCGCCCGCTTCTTGGCGGCTTCAGCGGTCCCACCGGTCACGACCAACGCCGCAGCCAGGGCCGCAGCGACAAATGCAATCTTTTTCATGAGACAACCCCCTTGGCTGCCGGACATTTTGGTTGAGGCCGGTCAGACGAACGGGGCCAGAGGGAATCCACCAGCCCAGATTCGTATCTAGAGGATATTTGCGGTCTCAAGTCGAGACGCCGAAGCCCGCTTTTTCACAGATGTTGCGGCGAAAACACGTAAAGTTCGCTGACTTTGGCAGACACTCAAACGGCCGCAAAGCCGGCCCGCTTCAGCCTGACGATGGCAAGATCAAGCGCGGAGAGGAAGGCAGAGCGATCGCGCGGGGAAAACGGCTTTGGCCCGCCTGTCACCGCGCCGGCCGATCGCAGGTCATCCATCAGATTGCGCGTGGCCAGCGTCATGCCGATGGAATCCTCCGTAAACGCCCGGCCCGTCGGCCCAAGAACCGAAGCGCCTGCCTTCACCGCCCGGCTGGCGAGCGGGATGTCTGCCGTGATCACGACGGCACCGGGCCGTGCCCTCTCCGCAATCCAGTCATCGGCTTTGTCCATACCCTCCGCCACCACCACGCGTTCAACCAACGGATCGCGCGGCACTGCGATGGGCATATTGGAGACAACGGAGACTTTCAGCCCATGCCGTTCGGCTACACGATAGATCTCGGCCTTGACCGGGCAGGCATCGGCATCGACCAGAATGACAATGGGTTGGTTCTGCGGGGTCAGCATGTGGTTATCAGGCTCGTCGGGCAACAAGTCTACCGCACCAGTTCCCGCATCGCGCGATCCAATCCCTCCAGTGTCAGCGGATACATCCGCCCGCTCATGAGCTGGCGCATCATGCGGATCGACTGGGTGTAGTCCCACTCATTTTCGGGCACCGGGTTGAGCCACACCGCTGCCGGATAGGTGCGTGTAAGCCGCTCCATCCACACCTGCCCCGGCTCCTCGTTCATATGCTCGACCGAGCCGCCCGGCATCGCGATCTCGTAAGGCGACATCGATGCGTCGCCGACAAAGATCACCTTGTAGTCATGCGGATAGGTATGCATCACGTCGAAGGTCGGCGTCGTCTCCTGATAGCGCCGCCGGTTCTCCTTCCACACCCGCTCATAAAGGCAATTGTGGAAATAGAAATGCTCCATGTGCTTGAATTCGGTGCGGGCAGCGGAAAACAACTCCTCCGTCGCCTTGATGTGCCAGTCCATCGAGCCGCCGACATCGAAGAACAGCAGCACCTTCACCGCATTGTGCCGCTCCGGGCGCATGTGGATATCGAGATAGCCTTTATGCGCGGTGCCCTTGATCGTGCCGTCAAGATCGAGTTCTTCCGGCGTGCCGGTGCGGGCGAATTTGCGCAACCGGCGTAACGCCACCTTGATGTTGCGCGTGCCGATCTCGACATCGTCATCGAAATCCTTGAACTCGCGCTTGTCCCATACCTTGACCGCCCGGAAATTGCGGTTGCCGTCCTGGCCGATGCGGATGCCTTCGGGGTTATAACCATACGCACCGAACGGCGACGTGCCGCCGGTGCCGATCCATTTACTCCCGCCCTGATGCCGGCCCTTCTGCTCGGCGAGGCGCTGGCGCAACGTCTCCATCAGCTTGTCGAGACCGCCGAGCGCCTCGATCTGCTTCTTCTCTTCCTCGGTCAGATATTTCTCGGTGAGTTTGCGCAGCCATTCTTCGGGAATTTCGGCGGTGAGCGCCTCCTCCATCAATTCGAGGCCCTTGAAGACATGGCCAAACACACGATCGAACTTGTCGAGATTGCGTTCGTCCTTCACTAGCGTCGCGCGCGACAGGTAATAAAAGTCCTCGACCCGACGCGATGCGAGATCCTGATCCATCGCCTCCATCAGCGTGAGGTATTCCCTCAGGCTCACAGGCACTCCGGCCGACTTCAATTCGGTAAAGAAAGTGATGAACATCTCGAATCTCTTGGCGCCTCTTGGCGGCACGTTCTGCTGCAGTGCGATGCAGAAAGGCCCGATCCCTCCCTTCGCGTCAAGACGCCGTCCCGCTTCCCTGTGATCGCACTTGGCGGCTGAACAAATCGGCGTAAGCTATTCTGGAACGGCTCCAGGGTAACAGATGATCCGAAAGCCTTCTTCTGACAAGCGCTAAGGCGGCACGGCCGTCACGCCGAAGCCGCCGGGTTCCAAACCGGGAGGTTTCGCAATGCCCAAAAAGCAGCTGACCGTCAACGGCAAGCGGGTCACGGTCGATATCGACGACCCCGACATGCCGCTCCTCTACGCCCTTCGTGACAATCTGGCTCTGCATGGTCCGCGCTTCGGTTGCGGCCTCGCGCAATGCGGCTCCTGCACCGTGCATGTCGACGGCAAGGCGGTGCGGTCCTGCGTGACACCGGTATCGTCGCTGAATGCGAGCCAGAAAGTCGTGACACTGGAAGGTCTCGGCGCCGGCAACAAGCTGCATCCGGTGCAGCGCGCCTTTATCGAAGAGCAGGCCGCGCAATGCGGCTATTGCATCAACGGCATGATCATGGAATCCGCCGCTTTCCTCTCCTCCAACAAGAAGCCGACCGACGCACAGATCCGGCAGGCGCTGGCCAAAAACCTTTGCCGCTGCGGCACGCATGACCGCATCGTCAAAGCTGTCAAACGCGCTTCGACATACGCGTGAGGGGGCCCAACATGACCATGCAGCTTTCACGCCGCAAGCTTCTGAAAAGCACCGGTGCACTCGTTGTCAGCTTTACATTCGCCGGAAAGGTATCCGACGTGCTCGCGCAAGGCGCAGCATCCGCCAAACCCGTCGCACTGAATGAAGTCGATTCATTCCTTGCCATCGACAAAGCCGGGAAAGTCACGCTCTATACCGGCAAGGTCGATCTCGGCACCGGCATTCGCACGGCTCTGGCGCAGATGTGCGCCGAAGAGCTGGATGTGCCGTTCAACAGCGTTTCGCTTGTCACCGGCGATACCCAACTCACGCCGGACCAGGGCAACACCTGGGGCAGCCTGACGATTCAATCTGCCGGCATCCAGATCCGCAACGCCTCCGCGACCGCCCGCAATGCGCTGCTTGAGGAAGCGGCAAAGAAACTCAACGTTAAAAAGGAAGACCTCACCATCGCCGAGGGCGTTGTGTCTGGCGGCGGCAAGAAGGTCACCTACGCGCAACTGATCGGCGGCAAATCCTTCAGTCTGAAGGTTGACGAAAAGGCGAAGGCCAAAGATCCGAAAGACTACAAGCTGGTCGGCAAGCCGGTCGCACGCGTCGACATCCCCGACAAGGTGACCGGTAAGTTCACCTATATGCAGGACTTCCGCGTGCCCGGCATGATGCATGGCCGCGTGGTGCGTCCGCCGGCTTATGGCGCTATGCTGGAAAACGTCGACGAAAGTTCGATCAAGAACATTCCCGGTGTCCGCGTGGTGCGCGACAAGAACTTCCTTGGCGTCGTTGCCAGCAGCGAATGGAATGCCATCCGCGCCGCGCAACAACTTAAAGCCCAATGGTCGAAAGCCGCCACCCTGCCCGATCAGGCCAAGCTATGGGAGCATGTGCGCGGCACCAAAGTGGTCCAGGATCAGGTGACGAGCGACACCGGCAGCACAAAGGATGCGCTCGCCGGTGACGGCAACAAGATCTCCGCCACTTATGATTTTGCCGTGAACCTGCATGGCTCGATCGGCCCGTCCTGCGCCATTTCGGAATTCAAGAACGGCAAGCTGACATCATGGTCGGCGTCGCAGTCGACGCATTCGCTGCGCAAGCAGCTCGCGCAGATGCTTGCGATATCCCCGGACGATGTCCGCTGCATTTATCTGGAAGGCTCAGGCTGCTACGGCCGCAATGGCCATGAGGACGCGGCGGGCGATGCCGCCATTCTCTCCAAAGCCGTCGGCCAGCCCGTTCGTGTGCAATGGTCGCGTGCCGACGAGCATGGCTGGGAGCCGATGGGGCCGCCGACCTTGATCGATATCAGGGCGGCGATGGATTCATCGGGCAATGTGTCGGCTTGGGAATCCGACTTCTTCATTCCGCAACAGACCGCCGGCAGTTTTCTTGTGCCGCTCACCGGCGCCACACTCGCCGGCCTGCCGCAGAAAGATGACATCGCGCCCGGCAACGTTTTCCAGAATTCGGCGATCCCCTACAAATTCGCCAATGTCCGCACGGTGTGCCGGCGTCTGGAGAACACAGTGTTCCGGCCATCCTGGATCAGGACGCCGGGCCGCATGCAGAACACCTATGCCAACGAAAGCTTCATGGATGAACTCGCCGCGACCGCGAAGAGCGATCCGATCGCATTCAGGAAGAAATATCTCGACGACAAACGCGGACTCGAACTGATCGACCGGCTGGCCGCGCTATCGAAATGGGAGACCCGCCCCGCTGCACAGCAGGTCGATTCCGGGAACGTCTTGAAGGGGCGCGGCGTATCGTATGTGAAATACGAACTGGTGCGGACCTATGTCGGTGCGGTGGCGGATGTCGAAGTCGATCGCACCACCGGTAAAGTTCGTGTGTCGCGCTTCTATCTCGTTCAGGACTGCGGCCAGATCATCAATCCGGACGGCGTCAAAGCGCAGCTCGACGGCAACATCATCCAGACCGTCAGCCGCACACTGATCGAGGAGGTGAAGTGGGATCGCTCGATGGTCACGACGCTCGACTGGGCGAGCTATCCAATCATCACATTCCCCGATGTGCCGGAGCTCCATTACGATCTGATCGACCGGCCGAATGAACGGCCATGGGGTGCCGGAGAACCGGCTGCGGCTGTGGTGCCGTCGGCGATCGCGAATGCGATCTTCGATGCCACCGGCATACGCATGCGTTCGGTGCCGTTCACGCCGGCAAAGGTGAAGACGGCGCTAGGCTCGGCGGCCTGACGGCCACGCCATGTCGGATGCGCGGCGGGCGGTCATCTCGGCTTCCCGCCCCGCTTCCGCGCCACGCCGCAGAATCGCGAGGTTGTCGAGGAACATCCTCGCGCAGCGCTCCCAGGTCATCTGCTCGGCAAAGTCGCGGCACGCCTTGCGGTCAATCGTCAGCGCGCGCAAGGCGGCGTCCCGCAGATCCTCGCTCAACACGCCAATCGGCGCATCGCCGATGACATCGTTCGGACCCGCGACCGGAAATGCCGCGACCGGCACCCCGCAGGCCAGCGCTTCCAGCATGACGAGGCCAAAGGTGTCGGTGCGGCTCGGAAACACGAACACATCGGCGGCGGAATAGATCGCCGCCAGTTCATCGCGATGCTTTTCGCCCAGGAACACGACATCCGGAAAGCGCTGCATCAACTCGGCTTTCATCGGCCCGTCACCGACCACCACTTTGGTTCCCGGCAGATCGAGCGAGAGAAAGGCCTCGATATTCTTTTCAACCGCGACGCGCCCGACCGTGAGAAAGATCGGACGCGGCAGATCCAGCGGCGCCGTGTTGCGCGGCGTGAACAAATCACCATCCACCCCGCGCGGCCACAACACTGGATTGCGAAAGCCTCGCCCCGACAATTCCGAGATCAGCGATTGCGTCGACACCATCACCCGTTCGGCCCGGCCATGAAACCGCTGCAGCCATCGCCACACCCAGTTTTCCGGGATCGGCACACGTGCCGTCACATAGTCCGGCAGACGTGTGTGGAAGCTGGTGGTGAAAGCGATGCCGCGGCGAATGCAATACCGCCGGACCGCATGACCGATCGTGCCTTCGGTGGCGATATGGATCGCGTCCGGCTTGAGGGCATCGATCTTCCTGGCGATTGTCCAGGGCGCGGTGATCGCGCAACGGATCGCCGGATAGGTCGGCAACGGAAAGGTGCGAAGTCCCTGATGCGTCAGAAACTCGATCTCGGCACCAAACCGCGGCGCGGTCGATGCCAACGTCTGGAGTGTTCGGACGACACCATTGACTTGCGGGTGCCAGGCATCGGTGGCGACGAGAATGCGCATCATGCTTCCTGCAATTCCCCGAACGGCGCACGGGAGCATGTAACTCCCGAAACAGCCGGCCAGGATTTGATTTCAAACGTGCCGTCGAAACGCTCGACCACCGCCGTGCAGCTCTCCAGCCAGTCGCCGCAATTGATGTAGAGAAGACCTAAGCGCTCGTGCATGGCCGCATGATGGACATGGCCGCAAATGACACCGTCGGCGCGATGCTCTGCGGCCAGCGCAGCGATGTCGCGTTCGAACGCGCCGAGATAGTCGATGCTCTGCTTGACCTGAAGCCGCGCCCATTGCGACAGAGACCAATTCGATAACCCGAGAGCAATGCGCAGCCGGTTCCAGGAATCGCTCAGTGCAAAGAAACCCGCATTCAGCCGCGCACCGATCGCGGCCACGGAATGCGATACATGCGCTGTCTTGTCGAAATGATCGCCGTGAACCACGACATAGCGCCGGCCATCCGCTGCGACATGCACGGTCGAATCGGTAACCTCGATGCCGGCGAAGTGGGTGCCCGGATAATCGCGCAGGAATGCGTCATGATTGCCTGGGACGTAGACGATGCGTGAGCCGTTCTGCGCCGCGCTGAACAATTCATCGATGAGATCGGTATAGGCTTGCGGCCAATGCCAGCGGCACCGCAACCGCCATCCATCGATAATGTCGCCCACGAGATAGATCGTCTCGGCATCATGATGGCGCAAAAAATCGACCAGCCGATCGCTTTTACTCGCGCGCGTGCCGAGGTGAACATCCGACAAAAAGAGCGTACGGACCCGATGGCGAAATTCCCGCCCCGGTCCGCCGCTGTGTCGCTGGTCGATTCGCATGGCTGCACGATGCGCGAACCGTGTCTCAGTTTTACGACGCTGCGGCTTTGTAGGATGGAACAGTTGTTAGAAAACTGTCGCGATTGCAATAGATGGTGAATTCGTGAGTCGCTTGCCGGGCATAGTCTAGCCTCAAAAGGACGCCAAGACGCCACATAGCCCACCGATCTATGACATTAAGACGACGCCGGACCCTATCCTGAATGCGGAAGATTTGGACAATTTTCGTTAGCACGATTCATGAAAGGATCGGCTGGAACAAGATCGGTTTTATTGCCAGTTTTGCGGTTCTTTGCCTTGCCGGCGTCACCCTGTACCGGATGCTGCGCCATGTGGAGCCGGCCCGTGTGCTCGAGGCGATTGGCAATGTGCCGGCATCGACGATCGCGACCGCGGCCGTGTTCGTTGCGGCTGCCTATTTTACGCTGACCTTCTACGATTTCTTCTCGCTGCGAACGATCGGTGCCAAGCACGTCCCCTACCGGATCGCTGCTTTGGGTGCTTTCGCCAGCTATGCGATCGGCCATAATCTCGGCGCCACAGTCTTCACTGGTGGCGCGATCCGCTTTCGCATCTATTCGGCCTGGGGTCTGAATCTTCTCGATGTTGCCAAGATCGCCTTCGTCACCGGTCTGACCTTCTGGCTCGGCAATGCCTTCGTGCTCGGTCTCGGCATGGCCTTTGCGCCAGACGCAGCCAGCGCGATCGATCATCTGCCGCCCTGGATCAACCGGCTCATCGGCATTGGCGGGTTGCTGGTCATCTGCGGCTATCTCGTCTGGCTTCTGGGTGGCAAACGCGAAATCGGCGTCAAGGGCGTGTCTGTTGTCCTGCCGAATGCACCGCTGACTTTCGTTCAGATCCTGATCGGCGTGTTCGACCTTGGTCTATCGGCCATCGGCATGTATATGCTGCTCCCGGTCGCGCCGCCGATCGACTTCGCCCATTTCGTCGTCGTCTTCGTGCTCGCCACCCTGCTCGGATTTCTCAGCCACACGCCGGGCGGCCTTGGCGTGTTCGACGCGGCGATCCTGATCGCGCTGACGCAGTATCCAAAGGAAGAGTTGCTGGCGACGCTGCTGATCTTCCGCGTGATCTATTACATGGTGCCGTTTGCACTGGCTCTGACGATCATGATCTGCCGGGAATTGCTGATGGCCTCGCGCGCACCGTCCAAAAAGGTGAGTTCAGCGCCGACCTGCAAACCCGCTCCGCAACGCCAACGATCTCTGCGAGACCACTAAGATCCCCTTATTTCCGCCCAAACCAGTATGCTAGTTCGGTCCAAACGTTATCCCCCGGACCAGCTATGCCCGCTCTCACCCTAGACCACGATGACGTGATCGATTCTCATACGTTAGAGCATGATGTTATCCGAAAACCGCTTCGCACTTATCGGCACCATGCCCTGGCGATTCTCGCCGCCCTGCCCCTGTTGACCGGCGGATTTTCGGCCCACGCGCAATATGGCGGGCAGCAACCGCTGCAATTGCCCTCATCCAGCGCGGCGCCGGGCGCAGCCGCCGGCCCGATCCGGATCGAATGGGAGATCCGAAACCGTTTCCGCCTGTTCCGCAACGAGGCAGACTTCCGCCGCCACGCCGCCGCCTACCGGGGCGATGGCGTCCTCGCCTCCGAACAACGGCTGGCCCGCGCCAGCGACGGCCGCGGCTGGGCCCGCGACATGGTCGATAATCTCTGTGTCGATCAATCCGGCCGCCTGCCGGAGACCTGCACGCGCGATGGCGAGAAGGAAAACTACCTGAGCGCGGCCGACTACCCGATCACCGCCATCGCTGCCGGCGCGGTCCCGCCCAATGCGGCCTGCGCCTGGAGCTTTGACGATGGCGCCGGGGCGCCGCGGCAAGCCACGACCCGCTGCGACGAAGAGGTGCGGATCCGGGTCCGCCGCGATCGCACGACGATTGCAACGGTCGATGTCGAACTGCCCGATGGCACCGCGCAACGCGTGGCCGCCGATATCGCCATCCAGGATATCCTGATCGCCGGCATGGGCGATTCCATCGCCGCCGGTGAAGGCAATCCGGATCGTCCGATTGCCCTCGACGATGGCGGCTTCTGCTTCCGGCGTTTCCTTGCCGGCAGCACGAGCGAATATTTCCGGCCCGGCCGTGTCGGCTTCAAGGGCAGCCGCGCCTGCGATCCCGCCCTGGCCAGCGGAACCGGCAACGCGTCGTCGGATTGGGCGCGGCTGAATGCCCGCTGGTGGAGCGCAACCTGTCACCGCTCGCTTTATGGCTACCAGGTGCGGGCTGCGCTCGCTTTGGCGATCGAGAACCCGCATATCGCCGTCACCTTCCTGCCCTTGGCCTGCTCCGGTTCGACCATCGACGATGGCTTCTTCAGTTCGTTGCGTGCACGCGAGTGCCCGCCTGTCGGCAGTTGCACAACATCTTCCGTTGCGCAGATGGCGAGGCTGAAGGAGGCACTGGATCTTGCCCGCAAAACCGACAAGGACCGCAAGCTCGACGCCATCATGCTGACAATCGGGGCGAACGACATTGGGTTCGCCGGCCTCGTCGCGAATATCATCACGGAAGATTCGACCGAGCGGGGCCTGTTCGAAAAAGGCGGCCTGTTTACCGACGTATCCGACGCCCAGAAAGCCCTGGACCGCGATCTGCCAGGTGACTTCGCCAAGCTGCGTGCGGCGCTGAAGCCTTATCTCGGCGGCAACCTGCAGCGCGTCATCTATGTCACCTACGGCAATCCGGCGATGGTGAATGGCGGACAGATCTGCCAGGGCGGCCGCGGCGGCTTTGATGTGCACCCCGCATTCAATGTCGATGCAAAACGGCTGCGAAGCGTTTCCGATTTCGTTGAAGGCAGATTCCTACCCAAATTGCGCGCGCTCGCCACCTGCGACACGCCGGGAGCCTGCCGCGATCCTGTCACCGATCGTATGACCTTCGTCGATACGCATACGGCGGACTTCGCCAATCACGGCTTTTGCGCGCGTGCCGCGAGCGATCCGGCCTTCGATCGCGAATGCTTCCTTGAGAATGGCGAAAGCTTCGAAAGCAATCCGGCGGTCGCCGCCGCGGACCCGATGCGCTGTAACCTGCGCGCGCGCGACTTTCGCCCCTATGCTTCCCGTGCACGCTGGGTCCGCACTGCGAATGACAGCTATTTCACGGCGATGACCTTCCCCGAAGGCGTGTCGCCGACGCTGCAGCCGAGCGATCTGCATGATGCCACCTGGGGCGCGACCAGCGCCGTCTATGGCGGCGCGGTCCATCCGACGGCGGAAGGCCATGCTGCGATGGCCGATGCGGCGCTGCCGGTCTTGCGGGCTCTGCTCGAGCTGCCTGCGCCGCAACAGATTCGCGTCGAGCCCCTCTTGCCGCTCCTCATGCCGCCGGCAACGCGCTAATCGGCGTTCAACGCGAAGAAGCCACTCCGCGGCAGGCAGATTACCGCAGTGCATTTCGGGCCTGGAGCTGTTCGACGATATAGCGCGACAGCATCTTCGCGCCATCATAGGCGAGATGATCGTCGTCTCGATAGAGCGGAACGGCATTGAGTTGCGCAACACACCTGCCGGCAACCAAGCGATCGCAAAACACATCGGACGGTTGAACGAGGAGCGCGCCCTTGTGCCCCTCGATGTTCTGCAAAATCCTATTGGCGAACTGGTTGCGCTGCTTGAAACGAACATAGTCTGTTGAAATCGTCTGTTCGGCGGCGCCAAACAGCAAAATACTGGAACGGTTGCGGTTCTCCACACGCCATCCCACCTCGGGCACCGGTCCGACCAGCACGGTCCGCCCACTAAATAAATCGATCAAAGACCGGAAAGCATTCGTAGTCGCCGTAAATTTATCCTCAGCGCTGAACGAGACCTCGCCCTTCGTGCCAAGAACGAAATATTGCCGAAACCCTTCATCACCGACACCGCCCTCTCCGTTGTCATATTCCAATTCGTCGACAGCACCGGTTGCGGGAAAAAGACGGAAAGTATAGCGCAATGAAACGAACAGATATTCCGCACCAAGCACGTTCGCTATTCGAGCGACCTCGCGTTCCTGATCGGCACATCGCGCCTTCATGTCGGGCTCGAATTGCCCATAACGAAAATTTCCAGGAAGCGGCTGGCATTCGAAACGCCTCGCTCCTCTTTCTCCGTTTCTGAGCAATACGAGGTCGATGCCGTGTTGTGACAAGGCTGCAGCCAAATCGAGATACAATGCCCCGGCATGGGAATCGCCATACAGAACGGCCTTGCGTTTCAGGGCGGGATTTTGGCTGCAGGCGCGAAAATCATGTCGGCTCCCCGGCGCAGGCGGGCACGTCAACAGACGCGGATCCCGGTTCGCATTCGGCGGTGCCATCTGCGCAAGCTGAACCGGAGTGAAGCTCCGGCCAATATTGCCATAGGCGGCCAGAAGACCCAGGCCGGCAACCAGAACCGACGCGATAGCAGCCCCGGCCATGATGGAAGGACGGAAAACGACCTTGCGGGCCGGCTTTTCGATAAAGCGCCACGACAAATACGACAGCACAACACAAAGCGCGATCAAACCAAGGAGAAGTGGTGTCGATTGCCGCCCGGAAAAAATCACGCGGGAAAAGGCCAGAAGCGGTTGATGCCACAAATAGAGGCTGTAGCTGATTAGGCCGATACTAACCAAAGGCCGCATCGATAAGATGGTGCCGAGGATCGTTCCAGGAGCCGCAAATACAATGATCAAGGCCGCGCCAAGCGTGGGCGTCAGAGCATAAATCCCGGGATACGGTGTTTTGCCGCTGTAAAATATGATCGCCCACACGATCAGACCGATGCCGATGAAACTCATCAATTCGCGAATGACCCGGCCACTCGCCATGGGCGCCTTGAGATAAAAGGCGATCAGGCCGCCGATCGCCAGTTCCCAGCTTCGCGAAAAGATCAGGAAGAAGGTCGCATCTGGCCAGCGATACGATCCAACCTGCGCCAGGGCAAAGCTCGGGATGATCGACAGAAAAATCAGCAGAACGATGCGCCGCGATCCCAAAGGCCAGCACAAAATCATCAAGAGCGGGAAGATGAGATAATATTGTTCTTCAATCGCGAGGCTCCACGTGTGCAGGAGCGGTTTCTCATCGACGGCTGCGGTGAAATAGCCAGCTTCCGACCAGAAAAATATGTTCGACACAAAAAGCGCGACGGCGACCACGCTTTTGCCGAATGATTTGAGTTGCTCGGGCGGCATCCACATGAGCGCAAACGGGATGCAGGTCAAAGTCACAAGAAAAAGCGCCGGCAGAATTCTGCGCGCGCGCCGCTCATAGAAAGCGCGAAGAGAGAAATGTCCGGCCTCGAGTTCGGCGACAATGATCGAGGTGATCAGATAGCCGCTGATCACAAAGAAAATGTCGACGCCGACAAATCCGCCAGAAAACCCAGTGAAGCCAGCATGAAAAAAAATAACCGGAACGACGGCCACCGCTCGCAGGCCGTCGATTTCCGGTCGATAACGGAGACGATGCTCCGCAACAGACACGCCGGAGGTGTCAAAAGTTTTTAGCGGCTTATTCAACGAACCGACATGGCCTTGAACGCATCAGGCCACCCCAAGCTTCTTCTGCAGGCTGGTCGACGATGTCGTGTACTGGAAGGTCAGCTTCTTGTCGGGATAGACGTAACGGTGGATTTTCTGCGCCGCCAGTGCGCCTTCGTGGAAGCCGCACAGGATCAGCTTCAGCTTGCCCGGATAGGTGTTGATGTCGCCGATGGCAAAAATGCCCTTCTCCGAGCTCTCGAAGCTGGCGGTCTCGACCTCGATCAGATCGTCGTTGAGCTTCAAGCCCCAATCGGCAACCGGTCCAAGTTTCATCGTCAACCCGAAGAACGGCAGGATCGCATCGCAGGCGATCTCGAAATTCGAACCATCGTTGCGCTTGACGATCGCCTTGCTCACCTGACCGTCGGCACCCTCGAGCGATGACACCTGGCCGAGCACGAAATCGATCTTTCCCTCACCGGCCAGGGCCATCATCTTGTTGACGCTATCCGGCGCCGCACGAAATTCCTGCCGCCGGTGCAACAGCGTCAGATGGCTGGCGATCGGCGCGAGATTGAGCGTCCAGTCGAGGGCAGAATCGCCACCACCCGCGATCAGCAATTTCTTGCCGCGGAACTGCTCCATCTGCCGCACGGCATAATAGACCGACTTGGCCTCATACGCTTCGATGCCGGGGATCGGCGGGCGCTTGGGCTGGAACGAGCCGCCCCCCGCGGCAACGATCACCACCTTGCATTCGAACACCTTGCCGGCATCTGTGGTGACGCGGAATAGCGGATCGCCGATACGCTCAATGGTCTGCACCATTTCGCCGAAATGGAATTGCGGACCGAACGGCTTGATCTGCTCGAGCAACCCCTTGGTCAGACCGTCGCCGGTGACCATCGGGATGCCGGGAATATCGTAGATCGGCTTTTCCGGATAAAGCTCGGCGCATTGGCCGCCCGGCTTGTCGAGAATGTCGATGAGGTGCGCCTTGATGTCGAGCAGGCCAAGCTCGAAGACAGCGAATAATCCGCAAGGGCCGGCGCCAATGATCAGCGCGTCGGTCTTGATGGTGGATGCATTGGTCGTATCCAGCATAACGTCACCTGCCCTTGGTCAATCACCTGCCCTGATAACTCGGAGTGCGCACCAGCAGCCCGTCGAGTTCTTCGCTTATTTTGATCTGGCACGATAGCCGCGAATTTGCGCGCACATCGTAGGCATTGTCGAGTTGATCTTCCTCGTCCGGCGAGCGTTCGCCGGTCTTGTCGAGCCAGGCCTCGTCGACATAAACGTGGCAGGTGGCACAGGTACAGGACCCGCCACACTCGGCAACGATGCCGGAGACCCCGCCGCGCATCGCGGCTTCCATCACGGTCTCGCCGGTCTCGGCCTCCACCTCATGGACGGTGCCGTCATGCTCAATGAACGTGATTTTGGACATCGCCGGCCGCAACCGAAAAGAGTCAGGCCTGACGCTCGGGCGTCCGCAGCACCAGCCCGTCGAGCTGGTCGGTGACCTTGATCTGGCACGAGAGGCGCGAATTCGGTTTCACGTCGAAGCCGAAATCCAGCATGTCCTCTTCCATCGGCGACGGTGCGCCAACGACCTCGGTCCAAGCTTCATCCACATAAACATGGCAGGTCGCGCAGGCACAAGCACCGCCGCATTCCGCTTCGATGCCGGGAATACCGTTCTTGATCGCAGTTTCCATGACGGTGGCGCCATTTTCGGCGTCGACGGTGCGGCTTTCGCCTCCATGATCGATAAACGTAATCTTGGCCATTGCGGCTTGAAACCTGCCTCTTGAAGGGGAACGCTGGCATCGCCAGCAGGGGATCCGTGAGATTGGAACTGCTATATAGCGCATCGCATGAAATGCGCCAGCATCGCGGCAAAAGCCCCGATATCCACATAGTCTAGTCGCGCGTGGAGCGTATTGGCGCGGTTTATCAACCCGCCTGCAGCAGCTCGGATATTCCGCAGCGCGCATCGCGCACGGCTTGATCAAGACCGGCCACCCGTTGCTGCCAGGAGAATTTATCCCCATCCTTTGCAGCGGTCTCGACGGCGGCTGCCGCATTGGCAACCTGCCAGGCGCCGATGCCGGTCGCCGACCCTTTCAGGGTGTGCGCGGCGGCGGCGGCAACGTCGGGCGTCGACGAGCCGATCCGCTCCATCATCAGCAGCATCTGGCGATCGAACAGCGCCAGGACTTCGCGCTCGAGCGCGCGATCGTCCAGCGTCATGCGGGACAAATGCACCAGATCAATCGGGCGCTGAGCCGGTACAATCGGCGGCGCCAGCACGGTTTTCAGGCCCGCGGGGGTCCGTTCGACCATAAAACTGCCTCCCAGAGCTCTTCGGCTCTTATCGGATGAGTTTGACCCGGAATCGGCCAAAGCGAGGTAAAAACTCGTTGAGCGGCGGCCATTTCAGCCGGCGAACCGTCACGGTGGTTAATGAACGGCGCAGGGGCACGACGGTTCCCGGGAACCTTCTGTGCCAAAATTGCACAGATTGCTGCCACACAAATTAACGATGATTAAAAAGGGCTTAAAAGCCGATATTCTATTCGATCCGGCAAGCCGTTAGGATAGTGACGCGGCGTAGTCTTTAAGCGGGACATGCTGCTCGGGGGAGAATGCCTGACCGGGCGGCGGAACTTCGCTTCTGTTAGTGGCGTCAGGTGAGGCGGCAAAACATGTCAAATAATTCCAGAAAAGTTCAGGATCCGACCGAGGCGGCAATGTCCGCCATTCAGGAGGCGCTGAACGTCAGGGATGCGGAAAGGAAAGCCGCCGTCGCTGCCTCCCGTTCGACGCCTCCGACACCGCCTGCACCGCGCGCCCCTATCGCCGAACAGCCGAGCGCGGCCGAGCCTCGGCGTCCCGCCGCGCCCCAACCATCCGGCAAGTTCGAAGACGAACTCTTCATCGAAGACAATTCACTCGATGTCGAGCCCGGCCGTCCTGCCAATGACGACTGGCGGTCGGCGGCTCATATTCTTCAAGCGGCGCAGGCACAGCCGTCATTCCGAAAATATTACGTGATGGCCAGCATCGCATCCGCGGTCTGGGTGGTGCTTGCCGCCATATTGGCGATGTCCTTCCTGCCGCAGCTCCAGCAGAATTTTGCACCTGCCCTGATTGCGCTTGTAGTGACCTTCGTCGCGCCGCTCGGTTTCTTCTTCGCCATTGCGCATATGGTCGCCCGCTCGCAGGAGATGCGCGTCCTTACGCATTCGATGTCCGAAGTCGCAATACGCCTGTCGGAACCGGAAGGCGTCGCGCGAGAATCCCTCGTCACCGTCGGTCAAGCCATTCGTCGCGAAGTGGCGGCGATGGGTGATGGCGTTGAACGGGCCTTGGCGCGCGCAGCCGAACTCGAATCGCTTGTGCAGAACGAAGTTGCCGCACTCGAACGCGCTTACAACGACAACGAAGTTCGTATTCGTGGCCTGCTCGACGATCTGGCCGCACAGCGTGACAGCCTGATCGGTCAGGCCGAGCAGGTACGCAACGCCATCACCGGCGTCCATCTCGACCTTAATCAGGACATCACCGGCATCAGCGATCAGGTCGCCTCGCAGGTCAGTTCCGCGACCGAAGGCATCACCCGCGATCTGACGGAAAAGAGCGAACATATCGCTGCCGCTCTCAGCCGCATCAGCGACGAGATGCTGGCCCATCTCGGCGAGCGTGGCGGTGAAATTCTGGAGCGTCTGGAGCGCACCGCGCAGGAAACGGTGCAAGCCGTCGAAAATATCAGCCTGGCCGCAGCAAGCTCGATCGAAAATTCCGGCAACGCCACGACCAACGCGATCGATACCGCGACCGAACGGCTCAATGCCAGCCTCGCCTTCAAGACCGAAAACGTCGCCGACGAATTCGACATGCTGTCGCAGAATCTCATGGAGATGATGCAGCTTCGGCTCGCCAATGTGACGGACGATTTCTCCCGGCGCGCGACGGCCATCACCGAATTGATGGGCGATCGTTCGCAGGAGATCTCCGCGCAATTGCTGGATACGTCATCGCAGGCTGCCGAAGCCATTGCGCTGCGCAGCGATGAGGTGAGTTCGGCGTTGCAAGCAACGGGCGATTCCCTGATCCTCGATCTCACCCTGCGTGGCGACGACGTCGTCAAGAAATTCGAGCAGGCGGGGGCAAACATCACCGATGCTATCCTGTCGCGCAGCGACGAAGCGATGGAAACTTTCAGCGTGTCGGCCGACACCATTGCCCGCACCATCGGCACCCGTGGCGACGCCCTGCGGGAGATGCTCGGCGCCCGTCTGCAGTCGTTCGAGGAAATCTTCAATCAGGACGGCGCCGCCCTCGCCGAGCGCATCGCCAACGACTCCTCGTCGCTCGGAAACCTGATCACCCGCCATCTCGGCGAATTCGACCGCACCGTGAAGCTGCATGGTGCCGAACTCGTCGAACGGCTCGGCGATCGCACCCAGACCGTCTCCGACACGATCCGCGCCAGCATCGACAATTTCGACAGCCGTATCGGCAACAAGACCGGCGAAATCACCGATGCGCTCGACCTGCGTCTCGTCCGCTTCCAGGAGGCGCTCGACAGCCGCACCCAGACGTTAAACGACGCGCTCGGCGGACGCGTTCTCGAGATCGCCAAGACCCTCGCCGAAGGTGGCAAGGAAGTTGTCGCAGCGCTGGATACGCGCATCAACGACGTGACCAACACGATCAATTCGCGCGGCGCAAGCCTTGCCGATACGATCGCGGCGAAGAGCCAGGAGATCGATGGCGTTCTCGGCAATCGCGCGCAGGAAATTGCAACCACGCTCGATACCCGCATCGGCAAATTTGAGGAATTGCTGATCGGCCGCACCGAAAATGTCACCCAGCAGCTTGAAACGCGCGGCCGCGCGGCGGCCGATGCGTTGGCAAACCGCATCAATCAGGTCACCGAGCAGGTCGAAGCCAAGAGCGGTGCAGCCGCTCAGTTGCTCAGCGAACGGTCCGACATTGTCGCGCAACTGCTGACTGAGCGCTCGACAGCAATGGCCCAGCTTTTGACGGATCGTTCGGCCGAGGTGGCGGAACTCCTCACCGGCCGTTCCGCCGAAGCGGCGCAGCTTCTCACCGACCGTTCGGATTCGGCGGCGCAGACGATGGAAACGCGCACCAAGCTGGCGGTGGACATGATCACCGATCGCGTCAGCAAGGTTGCCGAACTCGTCACCGGCACAAGCAATGCCGCCGCGCACCTGTTGTCGGAACGTTCCGAAACCGCCTCTCGCCTGATCAACGAGAGTTCAGGGACTGCCGCGCAGATGATGGAAGCGCGGACCAAGCTCGTTGCCGACTTCCTGCTCGATCGCGCCGAGAAGATGACCTCGCAGATCGAGGGCCGCACCAGGGCGGCGGCGGAGGCGCTGACCGAGCACACCAACACCCTCGCCGAGCAGGTTGAAGGCCACACCAAAGCCGCGGGCGAATTCCTCTCGGATCGAACCGAAAATGCCGTTCTGCAATTCGAAGGCCGCACCCGCTCCGCGACCGACCTGCTGATCGAGCGGGCGCAAAGCCTTGCCGAACAGGTCGAAGGGCGAGCAAAGACCGCCGGCGAATTCCTGACCGAGCGCGCCGACACGGCGTCCATGAATGTGGAAAGCCGCGTTCGGACCGCGAGTGACGTCCTGATCGAGCGCACGCACGGCCTCGCCGAGCAAGTCGAAGGCCGGGCCCGCGCGGCCGGCGAGTTCCTGAGCGAGCGGGCCGAGGCAGCCGCACAGCACATCGAAAATCGCACCAAGGCGACCACCGATCTCCTCGCCGACCGCACGCATGCGATCGCCGAGCAGGTCGAGGGCCGGACCAAGACGGCCGCCGATATGCTGGCGGAACGCGCGCATACGCTGTCACATCAGGTCGAGACCCGCACCAAGGCGGCAGGCGACCTCCTGCTCGAATGGACCGAGAATGCCGCTTCGCAGGTGGAAAGCCGCACGCGGACCGCATCCGAAGCACTGGCCGAACGCAGCGAAAAGATCGCTCAGCAGATTGAATCGCGGACCTATGCCGTGGTCGACCTCCTGACCTCGCGGTCCGATGCCGTGACCAACCAGATCGAAACCCGCAGCAAGTCGGCGGCCGATACGCTCAATGCCAAGATGGCGGAGATGGCGGAATCGGTGCGCACCAATTCCAGCGACGCCGAAAAGTCGCTCACGGCATTGACGGCGTCCTCGACGGAAGCCTTGCGCGCGGCGACCGGCGAAGTCGAACGTGTGTTGTCGGCAGTCTCGACGAGCATCGGCAGCACGCTCAAGCAGAGTTCGACCGAGGTCGAACGCACGCTGCTTGGCGTCAGCGCCGAGGTGTCGCGTGGTTTCACCGGCAAGGCGAACGAGATCGCCATCGCCGTTTCGAGCCGCGCCGCCGAGATGACGCGCATTCTCGACACCAATTCCAGCACGCTCCTCGCCGCCCTGTCGGCCAAGAGCCAGGAATTCACCGGCGAAGTGCAGAAGGCGACGCAGTCCGCCGTCAGCGCGATCGAGGCCAAGGGCTTCGACTTCACCCGCACGATGCTCGACAATTCGAACGAGCTGGCGCGGTTGATCAACGATGCGGGCGAAACGGCCACGACCAAGGTCAACCACACGCTGCGCAGCCTGCAGGACAATACCCGCGAGGCGATCGAACAATCGCAGCGTGTCACCACCGAGTCGATGTCGCTGATCCTGGAAAACCAGGCCAAGCTGCGCAACGAATCGACGACCCTGTTCGAGCGTATGCGCGAAGCCAACGTGCTGCTGCACGAGGTGCTGACCGGTGCCCACGACAATATGGGGGCCATCGAAAGCACGTTGAACAGCCGCATCAGCGAATTCGCGAATGTCATCAACGACGTGACCGAACGAAGCGGCCTGGCCGGCGAGCGCATGAGCTCGCATATCGCCTCATTCCGCTCCGACACCGCGAATGTGGTGGAAAATCTGTCCGGCCTCGTGTCGCAATTCGATCAGCATGGCCGCACGCTGGCGCTTGCGGTCGAAGCGGTGGAGAAAAGCAACCAGCGCACCGAAGACGTGGTCTCCGACCGCCGCACGACGCTGGAGAATCTCATCGCCACACTCGACCTCAAGTCCGAAGACCTCGAACAGCGTCTCGAACGCTTCACCGCCCTGCTCGATCAATCGTTGCATGGTGCCGAAGCACGCGCGCGCGAAATCGGCCGCGTGATCGCCGAAACGGCAACCAGCGGAACACGGACCATCGCCGAGCAATTCGACCTCATCCGGGAAACCACCGAAGAAGAGCGTAAGCGCACCAGCGACGCGATGCGCTCGATTTACGAACAGTCGGCCAGTGAGGTCGATGCCATGTTCCGGCAATCGTCCGATCGCTTCAACGAGACGCTGGCCGGCATGAAGAAGATGGCTGCGGAGATGAAGTCGCAGCTCGAACAGACGCGCGCCGAACTGAAGCGCGGCATCATGGAATTGCCGCAGGAGACCGCGGAAAATGCCGCGCAGATGCGCCGCGTCATCGTCGACCAGATCGAGGCCCTGGCAGAGCTGAATCGCATCGTCAGCCGGCATGGCCGCAATCTCGACGTTGCCGAACAGCGGCGCGAGCCGGTGCTGGCCGTGGTCGGTGGACGCAACGAGCCCGCACGCCCGCAGGCGCGCCAAGCTGAACCGGCGGCTCCCCAGGCCGTCATGACGCCGCCGCCGCCTCCTCCGGCACCGCGCCGGCCCGAAATGCACGGCCCGGCCCAGCCGCAGCCGCCCGGTCCACGTGGCGGCACTCCGGCGGGAAACCAGGGTTGGCTGACCGATCTCCTGCACCGCGCCGGTGAGGAAGCCCATGAGGGACCGCAGCAGCCGCAGCGCGGCCGCCAGGGCCCGCCGCCACCGCGTCAGGCGATCGACTCGCTCGATGCCCTGTCGGTCGATATCGCCCGTATGGTCGAGCACGATGTCGCGGTCGATATGTGGGATCGCTACAATCGCGGCGAGCGCAACGCCTTCACGCGTCAGCTCTACACGATGCATGGCCAGCGCGCGTTCGACGACATGCGCAACCGCTATCGCGGCGATCGCAATTTCCGTCAGACGGTGGATCGCTATATCGCCGAATTCGAACGGCTGCTGGAAGACGTGTCGCGCGACGACCGTGGTGGTCAGGCGATGGTGCGGACCTATCTCACGTCCGAAACCGGCAAGGTCTATACCATGCTGGCACACGCAGCCGGGCGCTTCGATTAAAAGCTTTTCGAGCGAAGTGGGTACCGGTTCGCGTGAAGAAAACGCGTCAAAATAAAAAATTAGAGCCCGGCTTTGATTCCATCAAAGCCGGGCTCTAAACGATCCCGCAAGAACACAGCAAAAAGGGGCGCGTCGACAACGGCGCGCCCCTTTTTCGTTTGTGTCGTAAGTTACGCCGCAATGATGCGGGAAAACAATTCCGGATCGACATTGCCGCCGGACAGGATCGCCACCACGACCTTGCCCTTCACATTCGGCCGTCCCGCCAGCAATGCGGCGAGGCCGATGGCGCCGCCCGGTTCGACCACAAGCTTCAATTCGCGCCAGGCGAATGCGACCGCCGCTTCCACCTCGCGGTCGGTCGCGGTGACGCCCTTGCCGATCAGTCGGCTGGTGATGGGAAAGGTCAGTTCGCCCGGCGTTGCCGTCATCAGTGCATCGCAAATCGTGCCGCTGGCGCGGGTGTTGCGCTCGCGATGCCCGCTGGCAAAGGAGCGCAGCGTATCGTCGAAGCCGTCGGGCTCCGCGGTATAGAAATCGGCGTCCGGCACCTGGGCCTTGACGGCCATTGAAATCCCGGCGGCAAGCCCGCCACCCGAGGCGCCGACCACCACGACATCGGGCTGCATCCCGAGCGCGGCCAGATCCTCAACGATCTCCCGGCCGATCGTGCCCTGCCCGGCAATCACCATCGGATCGTCGAAAGGCGGCACGATCACCGCGCCGCGCTCATCGGCAATGCGCTGGGCTATCGCCGCACGATCTTCCTTGTCGCGATCATACAGCACCACCTGCGCGCCGAGCGCGGCGGTGCGTTCGCGCTTGGGCCGTGGCGCATCGGCGGGCATGACGATCACCGCCGGCATGCCGAGCAGCTTGGCCGCCGCTGCGACCCCCTGCGCATGATTGCCCGAAGAATAAGCCACCACCCCACCCGGCCGGCTTTCCACTGGCAGCGACGCGCAACGGTTATAGGCGCCGCGAAATTTGAACGAGCCCATGCGCTGCAGGATTTCTGCCTTGAGGAAGACGCGGGCCCCGACCCGTTCGTCAAGCACCGGCGATTGAATCAGCGGCGTGCGGACGGCAATACCGGCTATACGGCCCGCAGCCTGTTCGATATCGGCAATCGAAATGGCGTCCATAGCCCGAAGGTAACGCTCGCGGCGCCGGATTCAATGCTTTTGCCGCTTTAGGTCTCGGCTTCTTCGGCCTGTGCGTCCCATAGCGCCTCGATACGGCGGCGGAATGCCTTTGGCGGTTCCGCAAACATCCGCGCCGCCATCTTCCGCGCCGCCTGCGCATGCTCGGCCTGCCTCTGGGCAATCAGCGGCACGAGTTTGGATCGCCATGGCGCCAGTGTCTGATGCGGTCCGGTCTTTTCGGTCAATACCGCCAGGTCCTGAAATTTCCCAAGCCGGGTTCGCAGACGCTGCGCTTCATCGACCCAGATCTTGCCAAGACGCGGCCAGGCCGGCTCGATCAATTCCATCTGATAACGATGCTCCACCACGCGCCGCCGCAATTCGTGCAGATCTTCGGCTTCGGTCTCGTCCCAGGATTTCGGGATCGAGCCGCGTGCACGGCGATAGGTCTTCGCCAGCATGTCGGCAAGGTCGGAAAACGTAACTTCGTTCAAATCCCACTGCGCAACTTGCGCAGCGGCGGCGGCGAGATAGTCCGACATCTCCTGCCGGATCTGCGGATTCCAGAACTCCGTTTCATGCGACGTACGCTGGGCTTCGAGGCGCCCTTCAATGGTTGCAATGGATCGCGAAGAAAAAGGAACCGAGTGATCCGAGCGCTCTGCCGCCGCGTCCCGAAATGCATCGATCGTGGCTTGTGCATCGCGCGCACCCCCGAGTTTGCGTGCGAGTTCGCGTGCATCGATCCGCAGTTGATGACCGCTTTCGTCAACAAATGGCGCCAGCATACGCAACAACGCGCGCCATCGTTTGAAAGTGCGACGAATACCGTGAACAGTCTTGGTCGGGTCACCATTGCCATCGCCCAGAATGGCCTGCGCTTCGGCAACAACAGCCGCAGCCACGTCCCGCAACGCGGCCCCCACCGGCTGGCCGGGTTTCAATGCGGGATGCGTGCTCATCTGAAAATACGCTCTTGTCGACTCAAGGGCCGCAATTTAGCCCGCCGGCACGTTAAAAGGCCAAACGCAAAAATCCAAGGCTCAGGCTGCCCGAACTTCGGAAAACTCCGGAACTTCGACTTCCGGGTTTTCGGCAAGCCACTGGATGATTTCGAGCCGGCCGTCCTGATGCTCTGCAATCGCGGTGCAGCTCTCCACCCAATCACCGCAATTCATATAGCGGATGCCGAAATCATCATGGATGGCGGCGTGATGGATGTGACCGCAGATAATACCCTGAGCGTCGTGCTTTTTGGCATCGGCAGCCAAAGCCCGCTCATACTCGCCGATATAGGATACGGCATTCTTGACCTTGAGCTTGGCCCATTGTGACAACGACCAGTAGCCAAGACCAAGCCAGCGGCGAACCGCATTGAAGATCCGGTTGACGGTCAGCGCCAAATCGTAGGCCTTGTCGCCGAGCAACGCCAGCCAGCGCGCCTGCGTCACGACAAGGTCGAAATGGTCGCCATGGACGACGAGGTATTTGCGGCCGTCAGCGGCGATGTGGGTCGCCTGTTCGACAACCTCGATGCCGCCGAAATGGGTGCCGTAATAACCGCGCAGGAATTCGTCGTGATTGCCGGGAATGTAGATGATCCGCGTACCCTTGCGAACCTGGCGCAGGAATTTCTGCACCACGTCGTTATGCAATTGCGGCCAGTACCAGCCCGATTTCAGCGCCCACCCATCGACGATGTCGCCGACCAGATAGATCGTGTCCGCCTCGTGGTTACGGAGGAAGTCCAGCAGCTTGCCCGCCTGGCACCCGCGGGCGCCAAGATGCACATCCGAAATGAACAGCGTGCGAAACCGGCGCGGCCTCGTGGCATTCATCAGCAAGGGATCACCATTCCTGCTAGTGCCGCGATTTTGAAGTTCCTGCATCATTTGCAGCAAGCTCCT
Organism: Pseudorhodoplanes sinuspersici; assembly: GCF_002119765.1. Classification (NCBI taxonomy): domain Bacteria; kingdom Pseudomonadati; phylum Pseudomonadota; class Alphaproteobacteria; order Hyphomicrobiales; genus Pseudorhodoplanes; species Pseudorhodoplanes sinuspersici. Next base: position 3,702,877 of record NZ_CP021112.1, on the reverse strand, counting down.
GCCAGGAACTTCAAAATCAAAAGCGGCACTAGAATTATAGACTTGCCAGTGCACCTTTGTTTCCGGAGTTCGTGTAAGTGATTGCCGCAGATACAGCACGAACTTCGGAAACGGTGCGCTGGTTTGCTGCCGGTGTCTCACATCCGTATTGCCGTTTGATGACAACGCCCTAGGTCAAATCGCTCACATTCGTCATCAGCATGTCATCGCTTTTCGTCATGTTTTGTCGAATGAGCATCGCCCTTGTTGCCCTGACAATTTTCGCGGCGACCGCGCTTGCGATCCATCTCATCAGCATCGCCGTTGCCATTCGGCAATGCCGGCCGGATAAGCGCGCGATCGCCGCCGCACCCGACTCGCCGCCGGTCAGCATCGTGCTGCCGGTTTGCGGGCTCGAGAACTACATCGAAGACACGCTACGTTCAGCCTTCCGGCTCGATTATCCGCGTTACGAATTGATTTTCTGCGCCGCGCGTCCCGACGATCCGGTTGTGCCGCTGTTGCATCGCCTGATGTCGGATCATCGCTGGATCGATGCGCGGCTGCTGATCGGCGACGAGCGCATCAGCGAGAATCCAAAACTCAACAATGTTTTCAAGGGATGGCGGGAAGCCGCCTATCCTCTGATATCGATCTGCGACAGCAACGTGCTTCTGCCGCGCGACTACATTCAGCGGCTGCTGGAAAAGCTTGATCCAGGGACCGGCCTTGTCTGTTCGCCGCCGATTGGTTGCCGTCCTGACGGCTTCTTCGCCGAAACCGAATGCGCGATGCTGAACACCTATCAGGCGCGCTGGCAATATCTGGCGGACTTCATCGGCCTTGGCTTCGCGCAGGGCAAAACGCTGTTCTGGCGGCGTGAGCAATTGGAAAGCGCAGGCGGCATTCGGGCGCTTGGCGCCGAATCGGCCGAGGACGCGGCCTGCACCAAGATCGTCCGCAATCTCGGCCTGCGCGTCCGGCTGATGCAGCCGCCGGTGCGCCAGCCGCTCGGCTTTCGCAAAGCCGCCGATGTGTGGAAGCGGCAGCGGCGCTGGGCGCGACTGCGGCGCGCAAGCTTTCCATTCTATTTCTCGCTGGAAATCGTGTCCGGCGGATTTCCACCGACCATCGCCCTCGCCGCCACCGCCGTCCTCGCCGGTATACCGGTTCTGCCGTCACTGATCGTTTTCCTCGCCGTCTGGTATGGCGCCGAATGGCTTCTGGCCGCCAAGGCGGGCTGGCATCACTCGCGCTGGGCGGTTGCGACTTACATGCTGCGCGACCTGATGCTGCCGGTACTCTATGTCAATGCCTGGCTTGGCCGTGGCTTTGAATGGCGCGGCAACGACATGCGCGCGGTCGAGGGCGCCCGGCTGTCGTAAGAGGCGGCCGCGATCTTTCCGCTTGTCATGCCCCGCAGAGGCGGGGCATCCAGTTCGGCAAAATAGCCTGACAGGGCTGGATCGCCCGCCTTCGCGGACGATGACAACGGAGAATGGCATGGATTTGGGTATCGCCGGCCGTAAGGCCATCGTCTGCGCGTCGAGCCGCGGCCTAGGTTATGGCTGCGCCATGGCACTGGCCCGAGAGGGCTGCGAAGTCGTCATCAACGGTCGCGACGAGAAACGCCTCACAGCGGCGGCCGAAGAAATCGCCAACGCCACCGGCGCCAAGGTCATTCCGGTCGCCGCCGATGTCGCCAGCCCTGAGGGCCAGAAGGCGCTGTTCGCAGCCTGCCCGGAGCCGGACATTCTGGTCAACAACAATGCCGGCCCGCCGATGCGCGATTTCCGCGAATTGTCGCGCGAGCAGATCCTCGACGGTGTGATCGCTAATATGGCGGTGGCGATCGAACTCACGCAGAAAGTCATCGACCCGATGATCGCCAAGAAGTTCGGCCGCATCGTCAACATCACCTCGGGCACGGTCAAAGCGCCGCTCGCCGGACTCGATCTGTCGTCGGGCGCTCGCGCCGGCCTCACCGCCTTCATGGCGGGTGTCGCGCGCCAGGTCGCGGGCTCGAATGTGACGATCAACTTCATGCTGCCCGGCGCTTTCGATACCGATCGGCTGACATCGAATATCGAAGGCAATGCCAAACGACAGAATATTTCCGTCGAGCAGGCGCGTCAGAATCGTATCAACAGCGTGCCGGCAAAACGCTTCGGAACCGCCGACGAGTTCGGCGCAACCTGCGCCTTCCTCTGCTCGACACATGCCGGCTACATCACCGGACAGAATATCATGATCGACGGCGGCGTTTATCCGGCGGCTTTCTGAATCCATCCAAACACAAATAGCCCGATCAACGATCGGGCTATTTAAGCCGAACCGCGCGTCCGCTTAATCGCAGAGCCTATACATCGAGGCGAGTTCTGCGCCCGACAAATAGACCATCCGTGGCTTCAGGCCGCCGCGCCGCTTCAGCCAGCTTTTGACGTGACCAGGATAAAGGCTCCACAAGGCATTGGTGCCTGCCCGGCTCAATACTGGCCGGCCGTCCGAACCCGGATTCCACGCTGCATGAAACCCCAGCCGCGCGCGGCGCGTTACGCAGATGCGATCCCGCGGGACCACTCCGAGAACGATCGTACAGGCAGACAGACACGGCCCGTCGATGATGACGCGTTCGCCGGAGTTCCGGAGGCTTGTGTAGGCGTCCAGATAAGGGCCAATCTGCCCACCCTTATCGTTTGAAATTCGCAACGCAGCATTCGCGTTGGCACAAGTGAGCACAGCCAGCAACGCGCCAGCAAAAGCGGTACGGAAGAACATTCCTCCGACCCTCCCCGTTTGTTTTGGGTCGTCCCGATTTCAAAATTAAACGGGATGGCATGACGTTGCCAAGAAGAATCCGGACGGAACCCGGAATAAAATACGTTGCGCCTTTTTCGGCATCAAAGCGTGTCTTTTTCCGCGCCACACAAAGGTTTTGCGACATCTTCAGACGAGGAATTTTATCCCCATAGTTCCCTCGTCGGCGGATAAACACGGCTGCCTTCGTAACGCAGGCCATTGTCGCGATCTCTTGCAAGCAACAAAGGCCCATCGAGATCGACAAAGCGCGCGCTCTGCGCGACCAACATCGCCGGCGCCATCGACAACGACGTGGCCACCATGCATCCGGTCATTGTCATCAAGCCAAGTTTTTGGGCCTCACGCGTCATTGCGAGCGCCTCCGTCAGCCCGCCGGTCTTGTCGAGCTTGATATTCACCGCGTCATATTTTCCAAGCAGCGCCTTTAACGAGGCGGTGTCGTGTGCGCTTTCATCGGCGCAAACCGGAACCGGTCTTTGAATCTCGGCGAGCGCAGCGTCGGCATCGGCATGCAGCGGCTGTTCCACCAGCGTCACGCCGGCCTTGGCGCAGGCATCGAGATTTGCGGCGAGATTGTCGGGCGTCCAGCCTTCATTGGCGTCAATGATGAGTTCCGTATGCGGAACCGCGTCGCGGATTGCTGCAATGCGCTCGATGTCGCCCTCGCCACCCAGCTTGATTTTGAGCAGCGGCCGCGCACCCGCCTCTTTCGCTGCTTTCGCCATGGCGTCGGGGGAACCGAGCGAAATGGTGAAGGCCGTGATCAAGGGGGCCGGCGCCGCAAGCCCGGCCAGCTTGTAAACGGGCGTGCCGGTGCGCTTGGCCTCAAGGTCCCAGAAGGCGCAATCCAGCGCATTGCGGGCCGCGCCCGCCGGTAACGCCGACTGCACTTCCTTGTGAGAGAGCCCCGCGGCCACTTTTTGAGCCAAATTTTCCAGCGTGGCTGCCACCGCCGCCACGCTTTCGCCGTAGCGGGCATAGGGGACACATTCGCCGCGACCAATAATCGGATCTTGGAACTCACCGTCCGACAGTTCGGCGACCACCACCCTCGCCTCGGTCTTGGCACCGCGGCTGATGGTGAAATGTCCCGCTATGGGCCAGGTTTCGACGCGGACCGAGAGCTGCAAGGCTTTTTGGTTAACCATGGTTTAACGCTTCGCAAGGGGAAGCTCGACAGGCGGTAAGGCTCTGTTAAGCATGATGGTAATGCGGATCTTCTCAAGGCGCGTGTCGCCCGGAGCCGTCCAGAGGCATACGGGGCGGGGAGTTATATGAGCGTAAAAGCGTTGCTCACCGGGAGGGTCAGCGGCGAGCGGCTTGAGCTCGTAGCGGCTGGCGACTGGACGGCTGATCAGGCCCGTGAGCTTGAGCAGCAGGTGATCCGCGCAACGCCGGCCCCGAAGGGGCCGGTGAAGACTCTCCGCATCGACATGCAAGGGGTCGCCAAGCTCGACACCTATGGCGCCTGGCTGCTCGAGCGTCTCTTGCGTGGCAGCAGCGAGAAGGGCATTCGCGCCGATGTCGTCGGGCTTCCGGAGCAGTTTCGCGTCATCGTCGAGACGGTTCATCAGACCACCGAAGTTCCCAATCCCGAACGCGTTCGGCGCAACTATATCGGAGATTGGTTCGAGACGATCGGCGAGAACATCGTCGAGATCGTCAGATCGGGTGCATTGTTCGCGCAGATGCTTGGCGCGGTGACCGTCGCAGGGCTGCGCATTCTGTGGCGGCCGCGCAGCTTCCGCTTCATCTCGATGGTGAACCAGATCGACCTCGTCGGCTGGCGGGCTGTCCCGATCATCCTTTTGATCACCTTTCTGATCGGCGCCATTCTGGCGCAGCAAGGCATCTTCCATTTCCGCAAGTTCGGCGCCGATGTCTTCGTCGTCGACATGGTCGGCATCCTGGTGCTGCGCGAGATCGGCGTTCTGATCGTCTGCGTCATGGTCGCCGGCCGTTCGGGCAGCGCCTACACCGCCGAACTCGGCTCGATGAAGATGCGCGAGGAAATCGACGCGCTGCAGACGATGGGTTTCGATCCGATCAGTGTGCTGGTGCTGCCGCGCATCCTCGCGCTCGTGATCGCCGTACCAATGCTGACATTCCTCGGCGAGATGGCGGCGTTGTACGGCGCCGGCCTTGTCGCCTCGCTCTATGGCAATATCCAGCCGGACGTATTCCTGCAGCGGCTGCGTGAAGTCATCAGCCTCGATCATTTCATGGTCGGGATGATCAAGGCGCCGTTCATGGCTTTGGTGATCGGCATCGTCGCCTGCGTGCGCGGCCTCGAAACAAAAGGCAGCGCGGAATCGCTCGGCCTGCAGACCACCAACGCCGTGGTGCAATCGATCTTCCTCGTGATCGTGCTTGACGGCGTCTTTGCGGTATTCTTCGCGGCGATCGACAAATAAGAAACGGGCGAAAGACACCATGTCCATCACCGATAATGTTCTCTCGCTTTTCGATGACGAAGCGCCGGCGACGCTCGACATTTCGCAGGATATCGCACTGCGGGTGCGCAACCTGCAGGTCAATTTCAAGCGTCAGAAAGTTTTGAAGGGCGTGAATTTCGACGTGAAGCGCGGCGAAATTCTCGGCTTTGTCGGCGCATCCGGCGCTGGCAAGTCTGTGCTCCTGCGCACCATGATCGGCCTTATTCAGCCGAGCGAAGGCACCATCGAAGTGTTCGGCCAGGAATTCTCCAGGGCCAAGGAACTGCGCGACCAACTGATCGAGCGGCACTGGGGCATCCTGTTCCAGCACGGCGCCCTGTTCTCGGCGTTGACGGTGCGCCAGAACGTGCAATTCCCGATGCGCGAATATCTCAAACTGTCGCCGCGGCTGCTCGACGAGATCGCCGCGGCCAAACTGAAAATGGTCGGCCTGCCGCCGGAAGCGCTGAACAAGATGCCGTCGGAACTCTCCGGCGGCATGATCAAGCGCGTCGCCCTCGCCCGCGCCCTGGCGCTCGATCCGGCGATCGTGTTTCTCGACGAGCCGACATCGGGCCTCGATCCGATCAGCGCCGGCGAATTCGACAACCTGATCCGCACCCTGCAGCGCACTTTGGGGCTGACGGTTTTCATGGTAACCCATGACCTCGACTCTCTGCATTCCGTCTGTGACCGAATTGCCGTGCTTGCCGATGGCAAAGTGATTGCCGCAGGGCCGATGTCGACAATGCTCGCTTCGGAGCATCCTTGGTTGAAAGCATATTTCCGCGGCAAACGCGGGCGCGTTGGCGCGACGATGTGAGGGACTATGGAAACCAGAGCAAATTATATTCTGATCGGATTGTTCTCCCTCGCCGTCATCTTTGGCGCGTTCGGGTTCGTCTACTGGTTCCATCATGTCGGCGGCACCGGCGAGCGCATGCTGTATCGTGTTGTGTTCGAGGGTCCGATCGGTGGATTGCGCTCCGGTGCGACCGTCTCGTTCAACGGTATTCGCGTTGGTGAAGTCACCCAATTGACGCTCGATCCGCGGGATCCGAAACAGGCGCTCGCCACCATCTCCGTCGATGCCAACACACCGGTGCGGGCCGACACGCAGGTCAGCCTCGATACGCAGGGCCTGACCGGCATTGCCGTGCTGGCCTTGCGCGGCGGCTCGCCGACAGCTGGCCCTGTCACCACGAAACTCGACGACATTCCGGTTCTGACGGCTGGCTCAAGTTCGTCGCAGGACATGATGGCGGCGGCGCGCGATGTCGCACGGCGCATCGATTCTGTGCTGGCTGACAATGAGAAAGCGCTCAAGAACTCGCTGCGCAACATCGAGACCTTCACGGAAGTGCTTTCGGATGTGCTCTCGAAGAATTCGGATTCGCTTACGAAGACAATCCAGAGCTTCGAAAAGACGGCCACCAATGTGGAAGCCTTCTCGGAGACGCTGTCGCGCAACTCGGAAAAGATCGACAACATCCTGGCCGGCGTCGACAATCTCATCGGCGGCCCCGACGGCAAAGGCGACGTGCCGGAAGCGGTGCGTGCGATCAAGGCGACGGCGGAAAATCTCGACAAAAAGATCGATGCACTGGCGGCCGATGGACGGCGCACGCTCTACACGATCGATCGTGCGGTGAAAAACTTCGACGAAAACCCGACACGCCTCATCTTCGGCGGCGGCAAGCCGGCGACCACCGGCACGGTACCGGCAACGTCGCAGCGGCGGGCGCGCTAGCGCACTAGCGCGACGCCTGCCGAAAGGCCGCACATCACAACCGCACAGATAAAGGCCGCGTCTCCGGTATTCCCCGGGGGCGCGGCTTGCTGCGTTTTGCGCGATCCGTTAAATTCGTTACATCGATAAATAATTCGCTATAGCGAAATTAAGAGCGCCCGCTCGGTTCACCGCGTGAACTGCGCAAGGGTCCGCATGAATCCCGTGGGAGGGAATGACGATGATGTTGTTCAAAAGGGCCGCTTTGCTGGCCTGTCTTGCAATGTTTGGCGCAATCGGCGCAGCACCGGCACAGGACTTTCCCAACAAGCCGATCACCATCGTCCTTCCCTATCCGCCCGGCGCATCAACGGAGCAAGTGGCAAGGCTCGTCCAGCCGATCCTGCAGGAGCGATTGAAACAGCCAGTCATTGTCGAGAACCGTCCGGGCGGCAACGGCAGTATTGGCACGATGGCGGTCGCGCGATCCGATCCCGATGGTCACACCATTGTTTTGGCCACCAACGCGCTGATGACGATCACCCCGCACATCCAGCAAATGCCGTTCGATCCGGTCAAGGATTTTGCGCCGATAACGACCGCCGTTCGCGGCATTCTCGGTCTCGCCGTGCATCCATCAGTGCCGGCGAAGTCCGTGCCCGAGTTCATCGCGTACGTGAAAAAGAATCCGAAGACGGTCAATTACGGCACGGCCGGCATCGGCAGTCCGCAGCACATGGCCGGCCTGCTGCTCAATCGCGCCACCGGTATCGAACTGGTTCACGTGCCCTATAAGGGCGGCGGCCCGGCCATGAACGATCTGCTCGGCGGCCATATCCAGTCGGTCGTGGCCACCATCGTCACCATGCTTGAACATGAAAAGAACGGCGCGCTGCGCATCCTCGGCATCGGTGAGAAACAGCGTTTTTCAGGCATACCGCATGTGCAGACGATTTCCGAAACCGTGCCGGGTTTCGAAGCGACATCGTGGCTGGCCTTCTATGCACCCGCGAAGACACCAAAGACGGTGATCGACACGCTCAATCGCGAACTGGTGTTCGCGCTCAACAACCCCGAGGTGAAGCGCAAACTTGAGGAAGCCGGTCTTCCTGTCGTTGCCGACAAGCCGGAGGAACTCGGCCGCACAACCAAGAATGATCTTGCCCGCTGGGGCGAGCTCACCCGCGTGATGAATGTGAGAGCCGAATAGCGCGATCCAGCAATTTCGATCGAACTTATCTTCTGTTCATTCCCGCGAAAGCGGGAACCCAGACTTGAAAATCTTCGTCCGCTTTCGCGGGGACGAACGGAGACAGGTCGATTGTTGAATCATTGCTCCCTTCTCCGCGCAAAAAACTCCGCCTGAATTTGCCAATCGGAAACATCCCCGGATTTGCGCTCGCCGATCCAGTGAAACGAGTCCGGCGTGATTTTCGTGAAACGCCAGCGGATCGGCTCGCCCTGATCGTTCCTGCCCTCCTGGACGATGTCCTCGCCATGCGCGCGTCCGATCTGGCGCGTGTAGTATTGTTTGAGCGGGTCGCTCCACAGGATGTGCCAAGCATCGAGGCCAGGATCGTAAACTCGCAATGTCGTCCCGAAGAAGACGCCCGGAAAAATCCACACATCCTGAATCGCGCGGCCTTCGAGAACCCAGTTGAAATGGATCTCACCGCGATCACGATGCGTCGTGCCGTCATCCAGATAGACGATGCCATCCATCGTCCAGTCGCCGATCAGCCAGCCGTACAGAGACATGCCGGCAGCCCGATCGGCTGCAGGTCCGGGAGCTTGCAAGGCAGCAACAAAATTTTCGAATTTCGGCATCGACATGGAATAGCCTGACTGGATTGATCATCTCGAAATTCTAAAACGATCTCCTCTCCGCCTCTTGGGAAAAGTTGCTATTTTTCATCGATGAGCACGAATTCGACCTTGGTGGCTTCTGGGCCGGAATGGCGGGTGCAGGATGTTATCTGCACATCAGGGCCAGCCGACAAACCCTTTGAGGAAATGCACGATGAAGTCTGCATTGCCATCGTGACATCCGGCACTTTTCGTTATCGCACACGGCAGGGTGAGGCCTTGATGACGCCAGGCACGCTGCTGCTTGGCAATGCCGGCGCCTGCTTCGAATGCGGCCATGAACATGCGACAGGCGATCGTTGCCTGTCGTTCCACTTCACGCAGCGCTTTCACGAGGCTGCCGTTTCGGCCGTGTCAGGAGCCGGCAAAGCCGAATTCGACATAGCGCGGCTGCCATGCCTGCCTCGGTTTGCACGCGTGATTGCCGATGCGGAAACGGCGCGCGACGAAAATGACATATCTGCGCTTGAGGAAGCTGCTGTGAGACTGGCCGGCGGTGTTGCGACGATGTTGCGCAACGCCGCCGCAAAAGAACGCGCTCCCTCCCCGCGCGACATTCGCAGAATTGCCGAGACGATCCAACGCATTGAAGCCAAAGCCGGTGAACGATTTCCGCTGACGACGCTTGCGCATGAAGCGGCGATGAGCCCTTATCACTTCCTGCGCACATTCCGCCGGATCGTCGGCATGACGCCCCATCAATATGTACTGCGCATGCGACTGCATCGGGCCGCTGTGCGTATAAGACGGACCAAGGAACCGATTTCCACCATCGCACTCGATTGCGGTTTCGACGATCTCTCGACGTTCAATCGCCGCTTCCGCGATATCATGGGCGTCAATCCACGCGGCTATCGCTTTCAGTCGTCGAACTAATCCGATCCCGCATCAATCCAACCTCACATTCTCCACCAGATAATCCAGCAATGCCCGCACGCGCGCCGGCACGTATCCGCTTTGCCCCGCGAAGATCGCCGTGATCGGCGAGACATCGCCGGGATTGAGATCGTCCAGCAAAGTCAAGAGCCGCCCTGCAGCGACGTCGTGATTGACGTGAAACGCGGAGAGTCGCGCAATACCAAGACCGGCGAGCGCAAGATGACGCATCGCATCACCATCGCTGACCAAGGCATTCCCGACCGGCGGCACACGCACGATGTCGCCCGCAACATCCAGGAATGGCCAGCCCTCGAAGATCCGCGTGAAGCTGAAGCCGAGCCGGTTATGCTTCAGCAGGTCATCGAGCGTGCGCGGCACGCCATGCGTCTCAAGATATTCCGGTGACGCCACCACCACATTGCGGCTTTCGCCCAGCTTGCGGGTCATCAGGCTTGAATCGCGCAAGGGACCGACGCGGATGGCGACGTCCGCCCGTTCCTCCAGGAGATCGACCACCGTATCCGTCAGAGCGATGTCGACCGAGATGCCGGGATGAGCGTCCAGAAATCCCGGCATCAAGGGCAGCAGGAAGCCATAGCCAAAAGCCACATTGGTGTTGATCCGCAGGCGCCCTCGCGGCGCCGCCCCCGCCGACGCTTCCTGTTCGGCGGCATCGATATCGCTCAGGATGCGGACGCCCCGCTCGTAGAACGCCGCGCCTTCGGCGGTCAGTTGCAGCTTGCGGGTCGAGCGATTGACGAGGCGGACGCCGAGCCGCGCCTCGAGACGGGCCACCAGCTTGCTGACGGCCGACGGGGTCATCCGGAAGGCCCGGGCAGCCGCGGAAAAGCCGCCCAGTTCCACGACCCGGGCGAAAACCTCGATTTCACCGGACCGGTTGACGTCCAGACGGGCCATGGCGGGGTCAGCCTTATCGTGAATTGATCTCACATGTCATGTTCTTTGGCGCACACTAGTTCACAGGTGATGCCGTGTCCATTTGGCCAGTTCCTCACCTCTACCGGACAGCCAGGACTGACCTTCCCAATGCCCCTTGCCTTGTATGCGCTTGCCGCCGGCGCCTTCGGAATCGGCGTTACTGAATTCGTCATCATGGGCCTGCTGCTGGAGGTCAGTGCCGACCTCCAAGTGTCCATTTCCGCCGCCGGGCTGCTGATCTCCGGCTATGCGCTCGGCGTCGTCGTCGGGGCGCCCCTGCTCACGGCGCTGACCGGCCGCTGGCCGCGCAAGACGCTGCTGATCGCGATGATGGTCATCTTCACGATCGGCAATGCCGCCTGCGCGCTGGCCCCCGATTACTGGTCGCTGATGGCAGCGCGCGTTCTCACCGCCTTCGCGCATGCCTCGTTCTTCGGCATCGGATCGGTCGTCGCGACCAGCCTTGTCGCCCCCGACAAGAAGGCATCGGCGATTGCCATCATGTTCACCGGCCTGACCGTCGCCAACATTCTCGGCGTACCGTTCGGCACCTGGCTCGGCCAGGCGTTCGGCTGGCGTTCGACCTTCTGGGCGGTGACACTGATCGGCCTGCTTGCACTCGCCGTCATCGTATGGCTGGTCCCGCGTGACGATGCGCCGGAAGCAGACGGCAGCTGGCGTAGCGACCTCGCTGTGCTCGGCCGCACGCCTGTGCTCCTTGGCTTGCTGACGACAGTCCTGAGCTGGGTCGGTGTGTTTGCAGGCTTCACCTATATCGCGCCGATCCTCACCCGCATCACCGGCTTCTCGGAAGCAGCTGTATCGCCGATCCTTCTGGTATTCGGCGCCGGTCTCGTGGTCGGTAATCTTCTCGGCGGCAAGCTGGCTGATCGGCGCCTTGTGCCAACCATGCTGGGCAGCCTGATCGCGCTCTCGGTTGTGTTGTTTGCGCTGACCTTCGCGATCCATGATCGTTTCGCAGCGGTGGCATTCATCGGCTTGTTCGGTGTGGCCGCTTTCGCAACCGTCGCGCCGTTGCAGATGTGGGTGCTGGAGCGCGCTTCGGGCGCGGGTCAGGCGATCGCCTCGAGTTTCAATATCGGTGCGTTCAATCTCGGCAACGCCATCGGCGCCTGGCTTGGCGGTGTGGTGATCGATTACGGGCCGGGCCTCGGCGCGGTCACAGCGGTCGCAGCGCTGGTGCCGCTCGCCGCCTTTGCCGTGGCGCTGTGGAGCCAACGCCGTGAGACGCGCGTTACCCCCGCACGTGTCGCGGTGTCCTGCCCGGCCGACCCTCTCTAACGGACGATTTGATTTTACAGGAGTGACAATGATGGAATACCGACGACTGGGTGCATCCGGCCTCACCGTACCGGCCCTGAGCTTCGGCGCCGGCACCTTCGGCGGCAAGGGCGAACTCTTCAGCGCCTGGGGCGACACCGATGCCAAGGGCGCGCGCCGCCTCATCGACATCTGCCTCGATGCCGGCGTGACCATGTTCGACACCGCCGACGTTTATTCGACGGGTGAATCCGAGCGCGTGCTGGGCGAAGCGATCAAGGGCCGCCGCGACAAGGTGTTGATCTCGACCAAGGCCACCTTCCGCTTCAACGACGAACCCAATGCGGTCGGTTCCTCGCGCTTCCACCTGCTCTCGACCATCGATGCATCGCTGAAGCGGCTCGGCACCGATCATATCGATCTGTTCCAGTTGCACGGCTTCGACGCGATGACGCCGGTGGAGGAAGTGCTCTCCACGCTCGATACGCTCGTGCGCGACGGCAAGATCCGTTATGTCGGCGTATCGAACTTCTCCGGCTGGCACATCATGAAGTCGCTTGCCGCCGCAGATCGCTACGGCTATCCGCGCTATGTCGCCAACCAGACCTATTACTCGCTGATCGGCCGCGACTATGAATGGGAGCTGATGCCGCTCGGCCTCGATCAGGGCATCGGCGCCGTGGTGTGGTCGCCGCTCGGCTGGGGCCGCCTCACCGGCAAGATCCGCCGCGGCCAGCCGCTGCCGAAGCAAAGCCGCCTGCATGACACGGCGCAATATGGCCCGCAGGTCGATGACGAGTATCTCTACCGCGTCGTCGATGCGCTTGACGAGGTGGCGAAGGAAACCGGCAAGAGCATTCCGCAGATCGCGCTGAACTGGCTGCTGCAACGCCCGACAGTGTCGACCGTCATCGTCGGCGCCCGCAACGAGGAGCAGTTGCAGCAGAATCTCGGCGCGGTCGGCTGGTCGTTGACAAAAGAACAGATCGACAAGCTCGATGCCGCCAGCGACGTGACGCCGGTTTATCCCTACTGGCATCAGCGCGGCTTCCAGGAACGCAATCCGAAGCCGGTGTGAAGTGGCTTCGATGGGAGATAGCTCGTCGTCCGCGATCAGGTGAACAGCGCGATCTTCTCGACATCCGACAAAGCGCGGATATCGGCAAAGGGATCGCGCTGCGGTTGCGGTTCGGGCTTCGATACGAGCACGTCGGAGGCGTCGTTGGGCTGGGCGAAAGCCTCGGTCTCCGGCGCCTCCTCAACCAGGTGCTCCTGAACCGAAGCACTCTCATCCGTCGCAACAACAACCTCGTCCGGTGCCGGCTGCGCCACCTTGGCGATCTCACCAAGATCCGTGCAGATGCGCGCGATGTCGCCCAGGCGGCGTTTCAAATCGTTGGTCAGAAACGACGGCGCACCGCACTCGATCAGACTGTCCGTGATATTGCGGATGTGCTCGCGGACCAGCACCAGGTCAGCATTGGCTCCTTCGAGTTTGTCCTTCGGCACGAAAAACGGTTCGGTGGCCGGCGCATCGTCGGATAACGCCGGCCGGTTATCGTTGTTCTCGCTCGGGACCGGCTCCGGAGCGTGATGCCGGACCTGCTCCTCGACGAACGACTCGATCCGCCCGATGGCTCTGAGCAGCACATCGGTATCGGCCTGGCGGTTGCGGCGGGCATATTCGGAGAGAAACCAGCGGCCGCGCACGGTCTCCATCACTGCGGCGTGGATACTGTCATAGTCCGAATCCGCCGCAGGCGGCGTCCGGTTGGTCAAGGCCGGGGGCTGATCTGACGGGCTGCGCATGACGCCAATGCAGACCAGATTCGTGGTATCGACGCTATGATTGTGAAGGCCGATTCAAGGCCACTGGTCCCAAGCTGACGAATGGCTCACGAACGGCACTTATCCACCGACGGCTTCGCGCTCAGGACGTCGTTTTTCTACGCGGTGTCCTGCATCCTGATCGGGATCCACCTGCCGTTCTTCCCTGTCTGGCTGCAGGCCAAGGGGTTCGATGCCGGCCAGGTCGGCGCCATCCTGTCGGCGACGGCGCTTCTGCGCATCATTTCGGTGCCGGTGACGACGCGGGCGGCCGAACGCGGATTTCCGCTGCGCAGCGTCATCATCATCTGCGCCTGTGCAACCGCGCTCGGATTCACCGCGCTTGGCCTCGCACCGACCCATCTCCTGATCGTCGCCTTTACGGTTTTCGCCGCTTTCGCGCATACACCGGCCATGGCGCTGCTCGATGCCTATGCGCTGCGCGGCCTGCGCACGAGGGGCAAGGCTTACGGCCCGGTGCGGCTTTGGGGATCGATCTCGTTCATCTTTGCCAATCTCGGTGCCGGCATCGCCTTCGACCTGATCGACGCGCGCCAGTTGATCTGGCTGCTGGCGGCGGCGGCCATCGGCATCGCGGTCACCTCGCTCTGGCTCCTGCCCCTGCCGACCGTACATGCCGTGAAGGACGATCCGAACGCCAGCCGCCCGCTCTGGCGCGATCCGCGCTTCGTGGCGGTGGTGGCGGCCGCGAGCCTCGTCCAGTCGAGCCATGCCTTCTACTACGGCTTCTCGACCATCGCCTGGAAGGCGGCGGGCTTCGATGGCGTCGCCATAGGCGCCTTATGGGCGCTCGGCGTGATCGCCGAGATCGTTCTGTTCGCACTGTCCAGCCGGCTGCCGCCCTGGCTCAGCGGCGTGCCGATGCTGATGATCGGTGCCGCCGGCGGCGTCCTTCGCTGGGGCATCATGGCGCTCGACCCACCCGGATGGAGCCTGCCGTTGCTGCAGTGCCTGCATGGCCTGTCCTTCGGCGCCTCGCATCTTGGCGCCATCGCCTACATCACGCACACGACGCATGACGGAAAGAGCGCGACGGCCCAGGGCTATTTCTCGGTGATGCAAGGCATCACCCTCAGCCTTGGCATGCTGCTGGCCGGCCTCCTCTACGAAACGATTGGCGTTGCCGGATATGCTGCGATGGCGGTGATGGCGCTTGTGGGCGGGGTGATTGCGGCATTCGTGTGGATGCGGCCGTGCGATCGAGACCGGCCTCTGAGACGATCGAGCGACGAAACGCAATGATCTCATTTCGCGTGACATGCCCAGCGTTTTCGAGATCAGCGGCCTCCCAGTATCGTCACGGTGTCGACGAATATCGTCAGCGTGTTGAAGTATTTCCCGCCCAGCCAGTAAGAATCCATGGCCAGCAACAAAAGCAGGGAGACCAGGATACCGATGAAAATCCTCATGGCTGCGAAGCCTTCGACAAAGCCGTAAACATTTCCGCCCTCGCCACCATCAATATTTTTTGGAGTGCCGGGGAATAAATTTGGGGTTCTCCAAACGCTCTGAATTTGTTCAGTTCTCGTCCAAGCCGATGTCCTATATTATGACATTCGAGTGGCCGGTTGCATGCCAGAATGTCACGCTGCTTGGAGGTGATTCGATTCCGAGCCTGCGAGGACTTCATGCCGAACCGGACATTCATATGTATGGGGCGGGCGCCATTGCCCGGTTGCCGGGCCACACTCACGGCAACGGAGCGCCGCAATTTTGAAGCGCATTGCCACCACTGCGAAATGGCATTCCAGGATCGCTGGAGAGCCTGGTGCCTTGGCGACGAAGATCCGGAATTTGACGCCTTGTTCGCCGACACGACGCTGAGGAAACAAAGCGGCGCGCCAGCGTGCGATCGCAAGAGACACCAACGCGATCACAAGAGACCAATCAGCATCGCGATAAACACAAGCAATGACGAGAGGCGGCAAATGGTCGGCCCGCACCGGCATTTCAAGTGACCGAAGCGGGCCGAAAGCTCGAGCCCTTCCGGCTTTGATGGAATCAAAGCCGGAACTCTCGCTCTTGTTTTGACGCGTTTTCTTCACGCGAACCGGTACTCACTTCGCTCGAAAACGCTTTAATCGACCTCACTTTGTTTTCTTGGACTTGCCGCCCGAACCTGTCGTCTGGCCGGGTGCAAATGACGACGCGCCGCGCGGTTCTTTCTTTGGGGTCTGTTGCATTTTCCGACCCGGAGCGACGCTTGAGGCGCCCTTGTCCTCTTTTTGCGGCGTTTGCTGCATCTGTTGACCGGGTGCCGATTTGGACGACCCCTGCGCAAGCAATGGCGTTGCTGAAAACGCGATGAGTCCTAGCGTCAATAAAGCCACGGTCTTCATGGAACTCTCTCCCGGTTATGCCCCTCCCCTAACGCCACCACGCTCTGCACGTTCCAAATATCCGCAAGTGTCGACCGATCGATGAGAGCGTGAGTCCAAGCTGCAGGCCCTTCGCCGGATACTCAATCCCTTCTGGAAGAGGAATTAGTTCGAGCTGCAGACTTTAACGGACTTCATGCCGGTTTCAGCTTCGGTCCGCGTTTTGTAGACACCATTGCTGACAACCGTAACCTCGGTCGTCGTCTCGGGCTTCTTATCGACGATGGTGCACTTTTTCGTCTTCACATCCTGAACCACGTAATAGTCCGTGGTCTGCGCAAAAGCCGCAGTCGAGAAAGCTATCGCGAGAACGGCTGTCAAAACACGGCGTTTCATGGCGTCCTCCTTGGTTTCTTGAACAGCAAATCAACCGCGGAATCACATGCGCCGTTCCGCGAATATTGCTGAACGAAAGTTCAAGGTGGAACCTATGGATGAAACTTATGGGCTCTCCTTATGGGTGAACTCCATGTGTTATGCGCCGGTGCGCATTCCATGTTTTCGGAACGTTGAAATGTTTCGGCTGTTGGATGTTGAGACGGGACACGCACCAACCGGAGGAACAACAAGATGAAACGCAAAGGGGAATCGTTCGCGCTCAAACCGCTCCTGTTATCGACTGCTGCGGCCACAATTCTTGCGATACCAGCCGCTGCGCAAGAGCAGATGCCGTCGAAATCGCAGGATCGCCCCGCCGCAACGCAATCACAGAGTCCCGGCAGCAGCCAGCCATCGGCCCAGCAGGACCGTCGTCAGCGCATGCAGGACCGGTCGGAAAAGCGCGATACCACAGGCCAGGGGAGCCCGCGGCAAAACACTGAGCGGCAAGACACTGAGCGGCAAGACACTGACACGCCTGCCGGCACCAGCAAGCCAGGCGCGGCGCAGGATCGTGAGGGGCAATCACCGTCGCAGCCGAAGTCGCAGCAGAAACAGCGGTCGCAGTCTAAGGACGTGGATCGCGGTCCTGGTAAACAGCAGATGCAATCGCGCGACACAGAGCGCATGCGAAACAATCAGCGAACCCAGTCGCGCGACACCGATCGCACACAGCAGCGCGCTGCCCCCGATCGGCAGAGACAGCAGGACGACGCACGGTCACCGCAGAATCGAACAGGCGAGAGCGCCCGTGACAGCGCACGTTCCGGCGACAGCAACCGGCAAGCGGCGCAGCCGACCGAGCAGGAGCGCACGCGGATTTCAACCTCGATCCGGCAAGCTAATGTCCAACCTGTTCGCAACGTGAATTTCTCGGTGTCTGTGGGCACAGCCGTTCCCGCCTCTGTTCGCCTCTATCCGGTGACGCCGGCGATCGTCGCAGTCTATCCGCAGTATCGGGGCTACAGCTTCGTGCTGGTGGAGGACGAGATCGTCATTGTCGAGCCGCGCACGAAAAAGATCGTGACGGTGATCGACCAGCGCCGTCGCAGTGGCCGGGCGGCGTCCGTCTCGCGCAGCAAGCTGACCCTGACGGACAAGCAGCGTGACGTAATCCGCCGCGGCGCGACCGAGCGGCGCACGACCGGCAGCGGCGGTCAGGTCACCACGATGGATCGTGAGATCGTGGTCGGCGACGAACTGCCGGAGACCGTCGAGATCGAAAGCTTCCCTGACACGGTCTATACCGAGGTGCCGGAAATTCGCAGCTACCGGTACATCGTTCGCGATCGCGACATCTTCCTGGTCGACCCGGCAGAACGCCGCGTCATCGAGGTGATCCGTTAGGCTGGGTTTATATCAGCCGAATTGAGAGCGGGGTGGCCATCCAGCCGCCCCGGCTGCGCCGCTTCATCGGCGGCGCCACGAGCCGAAAATAACGCAGCTGTGTAGAAGCAAGACCAAAAATAACGCATCTGTGTAGAAGCAAGAACAACTCAGGTGTGTAGAAGCACGTGCTGCAGCAACCTCATCAGCAATGTGTCCTGAGCGATGCCGTGCTTTACGATCAATGAAAGACTAAGACGACTTCTTGCCAAGCGTCAGAAGGAGCTTGACCGAAAGGCCGCGGAGGCTCGACCGCCGTCAAAGCCGAAGCCGGCTCCCTCCCTCCATGATCCTCGAATCCGCATCGGGGCGCGCGTGCGGAAGAATGCGGCATTTCCAAAGTCGAAGAACGATGCCGGAACCGTGATCAAGGAATACGGCGACATCTGCTTTGTGAGATGGGATTCAGATCGCGACGACAGCAAGGGCATGCCTTTTTACAAAAAGTATCTCGAACTCACCGATGAGCCGTGACACGGCGTAGCTCGGCAAGCTCCACACAATAGCTCTGTCGTCGCCGCGCAGGCGGGGACCTATAACCACCTCTGCTTATTGGTTGTGACGAAGAGCAACCACGATCGAAATGTCACGGCGTATGGATCCCCGCTTTCGCGGGGACGACAGCTATTTACCGGCCTCATCCTGAGGAGCATTGCGAAGCAATGCGTCTCGAAGGATGGGGCCGGATTAACACTTGACATCCTCCCCAGTATATGATTTTTTTCCTAAATCCTGTCCCGCTGAAGGGGCGTTTCATGAGCGTCGTGAGACGCGGTGCGGTGGCCGTTGGGTGCGAAGGACGTATCGCATGCAGCGGAGGCCCAAGCTGCGATGATCCGGCTCACCGGCCGTGGGTCACCAGCGGAGGATAACAAGAAGAGCCGCCCGGTGTCGTCCGGTCCACGGTGTCTGTCCTCCGGGGTTGTCGCAGAGTAAGCCTCAAACACCGCGCGCGGAACGCCGAAGCTTTTCGGCGGTTCGTGGTGCGACCAATCTCATGCGCTTTACTCACACTTGCGCATGGGGCCGCGGGCAGGCTGAGAGCCCGGCGTTCCGCGCGCCCTTCATTTGAAGGGCATCAAGCGGCGGTTTGGACGACGGCGTACCCCGCGCCGCTAAACAACAGGGGCGATGACGCATGTCTAACGTCTTGCTCCTCGCCCCTCTCCCGACGCATAGTCCGCGCATTCAAACCTTTTGGGGGAAACATGAAGCTCGTGCGTTACGGCCCGGCGGGCCGCGAGAAACCCGGCATCATCGATGCCGAGGGTAAAATCCGCGACCTGTCGCGCATCGTGCCTGACATCGACGGCGCCATGCTGGCCGACGGCGGCCTCGCCAAGATCAAGAAGGCGAATATCAACCGGCTCAAGGTTGTGCCCGGCAAGCCGCGGCTCGGCGCCTGCATCGGCCATGTGCGCAACTTCATCGCCATCGGCCTGAACTATTCCGATCACGCCGCCGAAGCCGGCATGCCGATCCCGAAGGAGCCGATCATCTTCAACAAGGCGCCGACCTCGATCTGCGGACCGAACGACAACACCGTGATCCCGAAAGAATCCACCAAGATGGATTACGAGGTCGAGCTCGGCATCGTCATCGGCAAGCGCGCGCGCTATCTCGACAAGGGCAAGGCGATGAGCGCTGTCGCGGGCTATTTCGTGTCCAACGACGTGTCGGAGCGCTCTTTCCAGATCGACCGCTCCGGCGGCCAGTGGAACAAGGGCAAGGGCTGTGAGACCTTCGGCCCGATCGGCCCGTGGTTCGTGACCAAAGACGAGATCAAGGACCCGCAGAACCTCGACATGTGGCTCGACGTCAATGGCGAACGCCGCCAGACCGGCAACACCAAAACGATGATCTTCGGTGTCGAACACCTTGTCTGGTATTGCTCGCAATTCTTCGTCATGGAGCCCGGCGACATTATCGTCACCGGCACCCCGCCCGGCGTCGCGCTCGGCATGAAGCCGGAGCCGAAATTCCTGCAGGCCGGCGATGTCGTCACGCTCGGCATCGAAGGGCTTGGCGAACAGAAGCAGAAGCTGGTGGAATTGAAGAAGTAAGCGGCGCGCTTCCTTCGCCTCTCCCCGCTTCAGCGGGGAGAGGTTTCACCACCACGCATGAAAATGATGCACCGGTCCGTGGCCATGGCCGATGGTGAGCTGATCGGACGCCTTGATCGCGGCGGTGATATAGGCCTTGGCCTCGCGCACGGCGTCAGCGAGCGGCAAACCCTTGGCAAGCCCTGCCGCAATTGCCGACGACAAGGTGCAGCCGGTGCCATGTGTGTTCTGCGTCTCGAACCGCTCGGCGGCAAGACGCGCGACAGAAGTTGGCTCGATCAAGAGATCGACGCTCTCCGGCCCCGAGGCGTGGCCACCCTTCATCAGCACAGCACGCGCGCCCATGGCCAACAGCTTTTCGCCCTGCTCGCGCATCTCGCTTTCGTTCTGCGCCATCGGTGCTTCAAGCAAGGCCGCAGCTTCCGGCAGATTGGGCGTGATCACCATTGCCTTCGGGATCAGCACCTCGCGCAACACCTGGATCGCCTCTCCCGCCAGCAAGCGATCGCCGGACGCCGCGATCATCACCGGATCGAGTACCACCTTCTCCTGTGCGAATCGGACAAGCCCGTCAGCAACGGCATGGATCACGCCAGGATTGGACAGCATGCCGATCTTGACCGCACCGACATCGAGATCGGAGAACACCGCATCGATCTGCGCCGTGACGAAATCCGGTGGCACGTCATGAATGCCCGTCACGCCCCTGGTGTTCTGCGCCGTCAAGGCAGCAATGACGGAAGCACCATAGACGCCGAGCGCCGAGAAGGTTTTCAGGTCGGCCTGAATGCCGGCGCCGCCCCCGGAATCCGACCCTGCAATGGTGACGGCAATCGGCGTCATGAGGAAACCTTTGCCCACGCGCGCAAACGCTCCAACGTATCGGCAGCAATGTCGGGCAGGTCGCTCTGTGGCGCGTGCATCTCTCACTCCCTCCGCCGGCATGACCCGGATCAGGTTCGATGGGTTGGCCGGATGGCCTCTCAGCACGGCGGCCGATCCGCCGCGCACCCCATGAGATCGCACGATCTTTAGCCGCTAAATCCTCCAATGCAAGCTGCGCATATCATGGCTGGATCAGTTCGAAAGCTTGACGCCGGCGGCCTTGATGATGGCGCCCCATTTGTCGGTTTCGCTCTTGATGAAGGCCCCGAATTCCTGCGGCGTCGTCGGCCGCGCCTCCGCCCCGCCCTGATAGATGCGCTCCTTCACCACGGGATCGTTCATGGCGGCAACGAACGCCTCATTCAGCTTCTTGATGATGTCGGGCGGTGTGCCGGCCGGCGCGATCAGACCGAACCAGCCGATCGATTCATAGTCCTTGATACCGCCTTCGATGAAGGTCGGCGCATCCGGCAGATGGCTGTCGCGCTTGAGACTGGTCACGCCGAGCACCCGGATCTTCCCCTCCTTGATCATCGCCTGGGAGGACGGCACATCGACGATGGCCAGCGGGATGTGACCGGCCACGACATCCTGGGTTGCCGGACCAGAGCCCTTGTAAGGCACGAGCGGGATTTTTGCTGCAGTCAGATGATTGAACAGTTCGGACGACAGATGCATGGCCGTGCCGTTGCCACCATGGCCAATCGCAAGTTTCCCCTCGCCCGCCTTTGCCATCTTCACAACATCGGCCAGCGACTTGCCCTGAAAGCCCGGGCCAGCCACCATCACAAAGGGGATGGCCGTCAGCAGCGTGATCGGCGCCAGATCCTTTTGCGGATCGTAGGGCATCTTGTCCTTGAGGCTGATATTCACCGAGAGCGCGCCCGCCGCACCGATGCCGATGGTGTGGCCATCGGGTGCCGCCTTGGCGACGGCATCGACGCCAATGTCACCGCCCGCCCCGGGCCTGTTGTCGATGACGATCGGCTGCCCCAAACTCTTTTCCAGATGCGGCTGCATGGCGCGGGCAAGGGTGTCGGTGCTGCCGCCCGGCGGGAAAGTGACAACGAGCCGGATCGGCCGGTTGGGATAATTCGCCTGAGACTGCGCGACGCCAATTATGCTCATTTGAGCAATCGCAGCCACGACAAACAATTGCGCGAGTCTGCCCATCATCTTCCTCCCACCATCATTCTTGTTATTCGCTTATGTGCCTGCATTACGATTGCAGAACGCTATTGTTGTGCATCACAACTAAATCTGCAAGAATGAAATCAGCCTGATATTCAGGTAAAAAACAACAATCATGCTCGAGGAAACATAGCGTAAGAGCCCATGCAGCACAGCAAACTTCAGGCCCGTGTCATCATTGTCGGCGCCGGCCCCGTTGGAATGACACTCGCCATGGATCTGGCCTGGCGCGGCATCGACGTCATTGTCGCCGAGACACGTTACCCGGGCGAACCACCAAGCGTGAAATGCAACCACGTCTCAGCGCGGACCATGGAAGTGTTCCGCCGTCTCGGACTCGTGGAGAAAGTGCGCAATGCAGGCCTGCCCGCCGACTACCCGAATGATGCATCGTATCGTACGACATCGACCGGGATCGAGATGGCGCGTATTCCCATCCCCGCGCGCAACGAACGCTACACGGCCAAAGGTGGGCCAGATACCTGGTGGCCGACGGCAGAGCCGCCGCACCGGATCAACCAGATCTATCTCGAGCCTGTCCTGTTCGAACATGCCGCGGCGCAGCCAAACATTCGCATTCTGAACCGGACCGAGATCGAAGATTTCGTGCAGGACGAGACGGGTGTCGTCGCGACCGCGCGAGACCTTGACAGTGGCGAGACCTTCACGATCACAGGCGCGTATCTGGTCGGCTGCGACGGCGGACGTTCGACCATCCGCCGCAAGATTGGCGCACAATTGTCGGGAACGCCGGTGATCCAGCGCGTGCAGTCGACTTATTTTCGCGCTCCCAAGCTTCTGTCGATGATGCCTGGCGAACGCGCATGGATGTATCTGTCGCTTAACCCACGCCGCACGGGCACGCTGGTCGCCATCGACGGCAAGGAAACATGGCTTCTGCACAATCATCTCTACGATGGCGAACCGGATTTCGATTCCATCGATCGCGACTGGGCGTTACGCACCATTCTCGGCGTCGGTCCCGATTTCGAATACGAAGTTCTATCCAAGGAAGACTGGGTCGGGCGGCGCCTCGTGGCCGATAAATTCCGCGATCGTCGCGCCTTCATCGCTGGCGACGCTGCGCATCTGTGGATTCCCTATGCCGGTTACGGCATGAATGCCGGCATCGCCGATGCGATGGATCTGTCATGGATGCTGGCGGCCGTGCTGAACGGCTGGGCTCCTGAATCCTTGCTCGATGCCTATGAGCGCGAGCGCCAGCCGATCACCGAGCAGGTGTCGCAATTCGCGATGGACATGGCGCTGAAGAATATGCGTCAGCGCAAATCAACGCCCCCGGAAGTAGAAATGGAAGGGCCGGAAGGCGATGCGGCACGTGCCCGCGTCGGCCAAGAAGCCTATGACCTCAACGTGAACCAATATTGCTGCGGCGGATTGAACTTCGGCTATTTCTATTCGCAGTCGCCGGTCATCGCTTATGACGACGGCCAGCATCCAGCTTACACCATGTACGACTTCACGCCGTCGACTGTGCCCGGCTGCCGGGCGCCGCATGTGTTCCTGCCGGATGGGCGCTCACTCTACGACGCGCTCGGGCCGGATTATTCGGTCCTGCGCTTCGATCAAGCTGTCGATGTGACAGGGCTGGTAGAGGCTGCTGCAAAACGCGGCGTGCCGCTGACCGTTGTTGACGTGCCGCAGGACCTGGCCGGTGACCTCTATCGGCACAAGCTCGCACTGGTGCGACCGGATCAGCACATCGCATGGCGAGGCGACACGTTGCCCCCCGATCCGATGGCGCTGATCGATCTCATTCGCGGCGCGAGCGTTACTGCTATTCGCAAGGCCGCATAGCGTGAGGATGCCGGTTCTCCCGTAAGATCCAGACGCATGAAACGCATCGCAATTGTCGCCGCCGTCCTGATGATGACAGCGCCCGCCTTCGCCCATACCGGCGAAGGCCTGACCGGCGGCTTTACGGGCGGCTTCATGCACCCCCTGCTCGGCCTCGATCATGTCGCCGCGATGCTGGCGGTCGGATTATGGGGGGCGTTTCTGGGCACGCCGGCGATCTGGATTTTGCCGGTCGTCTTTCCGCTGGTGATGGCATTTGGCGGTGCGCTCGGTATCCTCGGCATTCCGTTGCCGGGCATCGAATTCGGTATCGCGGCTTCGGCCGTGGTGCTGGGCCTGATGGTCGCGCTGGCAGCCAAGCCGCATCTTTTCATCGCGGCCTTGCTCGTCGGCGCCTTTGCGATCTTCCACGGCTATGCGCATGGCGCCGAGTTGCCGGATGGCGCAGATGCCGTGGCCTATTCGCTAGGCTTCGTCATCGCCACCGGCCTTCTCCATCTCGCCGGCATCGCCTTCGGCCTGCTCGCGCAATGGCCGGCCGGACGCTATGCGGTGCGCGCAGCAGGTGGTGTCATTGCGCTGGCCGGCGTCGTCTTTCTTGGCCGCCTGATATGAAGGCCCGCGCGGCGGCAAGAGCCGCCGTTCTGCTGTCGCTGTCAGCAGGTTTTGCGCAAGCCCACACGATCGTCGAAGGCATCGGCGGGTTTTCGGGCGGCGTCATGCATCCCCTTCTGGTGCCTGCGCATGTGCTCGCCCTTGTCGCGCTGGGCTGCCTCACCGGCGCATTGAATTTCCGCGCGCGCCTGGTTGTAATCGCCATGTTCGTCGCGGTTGCCGTCCTTTCCGTCGTGCTGGTGACGATGGCCTTCAGCGCCGTGAATGCCGAATTGATCGTCCTGTCACTTGCGGGCTTTGCGGGATTGCTGCTGGCCGCGGCCGTGCCGGTGCCATTGGCCATGATCATCGTGTTGGCCATATGCGTCGCCGCGGCTTTGACGTTCGATTCCGTTCCCGCCGTGCTGTCGTCGCAGGATACGATCTTGTCTCTGGTCGGGACTATTCTCGCAGCAGCATTGCTTCTCGTGGTCATAACCTTTCTGTCTGCCTCCGGACCTCAGGTCTGGCGGCGCATCGGCACCCGCATTCTCGGTTCATGGATCGCGGCCAGCGCCATTATGGTACTGGCCCTGCGATGGACCGCTTAAGCCGACGGATGTCCTTGCCAACTGATGAGGTTTTTGCTGGATTGCAGGCCGCTCAATAAGCGTGTCATCCGTCGGATCGTATTGATGTCGCGCTGTTCCGGAGGCTTAAAATGGTCCCCTTCTTCGTTCAGATCAAATGCCACATGGGCAAATCCTATCAGGTTGCCAATGCCCTTGCGGACGCCGAAATCGCGTCGGAAATCTATTCGACGGCGGGGCATTACGATCTGCTCGTCAAGTTCTATCTCGACCCGTCGGTCGATATCGGCCACTTCGTCAACGAGAAAGTTCAGGTGATCCCCGGCATCCAGGACACGCTGACCATCATTACCTTCAAGGCCTTCTGAGATTGCGCAGGATTACGGTGCTGGCGGCACATCGATCTGCCGCTTGCCGAGCTGGCGCTCGCGATACACGACGAACAGCCCTGCCGCAGCGACGATAGCGGCGCCAGTCAGCACCAGTGTCGTCGGCACCTCGCCGAGAAAGACGTAACCGAAAATCACGGCCCAAATCATCGTCGAATAATTGAACGGCGCGACCACCGATTGCGGCGCATGGCGGTAGCTTTCAGTGAGGAAGATGTGCGAGAGCCCGCCGATCAGGCCGGTCGCGATCAGGGCCGTGAGTTGGATGGGCGTCGGTGCTACCCAGCCAAATGGCAGCGTGGCAAGACCAGCCAGCGCACAGATAATCGAAAAATAGAACACGATCGACGATGTCGTCTCACTGTCGGTCAGACGCCGCGTCTGGATCACCGCACCGGCATTGAACGTAGCCGCCAACAACCCGCAGATCGCGCCGACCGCCGTTGCCGTCGCAGTCACCGTCGCCATGTTGGCGTAACGTGACAGATCGAACTGCTGCCACAGCATCACCACAACACCAACAAAGCCGATGACCACCGCGGACCAGCGATAGAGGCGCACCTTCTCCTTGAGGAAGACGGCCGAAAATACCACCGTGATCAACGGCGATGTGAACGAGATCGCGGTCGCATCGATGATTGGCAAACGCGCTAAAGACGCAAAATTGAGGAACATGCCGCCCACAGCGAAAAAACCGCGGCCAACATGGCCGAAAGGCCGGCGCGTCCGCAAAGCCTGCGAGACTTCCTTCCGGAAAGCAAGCAACAGCAGCACCGGTATGACCGCAAATGATGCGCGGAAGAACACCATTTGCCCCACGGGGAATGTCTCGCCCAGAAAGCGCACAAGCGACGACATCGATGCAAACAGCATCGACGAGATCAGCGTGAACAGAATGGCCTTGTAGGGGTTCATTGAAAGAAATGCGCCCCGGCAGGCGCTGGCGACAGGAAATCGACCGCTTTATGCGGCGCGTCTCTCTGTCGCTGAAAGGCACGGCGCGGACAACCCCCCTGCGCCGCATGCCAAGGATGCAGGGCGACTATTTCGTCTCGGGGCGTTTTGGCCCCTCAACAGGCGCCAGCGATTTCAGATAAACCGCCATCGCCGCGCGATCTTCCGGCGAAAGCTGCGAGGTGTTGCGAACAACGGGAGCCATGTTGGAGCCAACCGAGTCGCCCTCCGGCGTCATCCCGCTTTCAAGGAGACTTTCGAAGTCGGCCTCCGACCAATCCTTGAGCCGGGCTTGGGTAATGTTGGGCACCCAACCCTTCCCTTCCGGATTTGGTCCTCCCGCGAAGTGCTGGCCGGCCTTGATGCCGCCGATGAAATTGCGCGGCGAGTGACATTCGACGCAATGGCCAGGACCATTCACCAGATAGGCCCCCCGGTTCCATTGCTCGGACTTGGTCGGGTCCGGCTTGAACGGCTCATCGTGGAAAAACAGCATTTTCCAGCCACCCAGCGATCTGCGAACGTTGAACGGAAACGGCACGTCATGGGCGCGGGATGCTGTCTGCACTGCCGGCAGCGTTTTCATATATGCGAAAAGATCGCGGACATCGGCCAGCGTCATCATGCGATAGGATGTGTAAGGAAAGGCTGGGAAATAATGCGAGCCGCCAGGGGACGTACCTTTCAACATCGCATTGACGAAATGCTGTTCCGTCCAGGAGCCGATACCGGCCTTCGGATCGGGCGAGATATTCGGTGCATGGAAGGTGCCGAACGGAGAATGCAGGGCGAGCCCGCCGCCGAGTTGAAGCTTGTCGTCCTGGCCGGGCGTGGCATGGCATGACGCACAACCGCCAGCATAGAACATCGCCCGACCGTTATCGATATTGGCCTGATAGGCGCCAAGCGCGCTCGCAGGCACGGTCCCTGGTATGGTCACGAACCAGAAGATCGCAAGACCCACGACGGTAGCCACGATCGCCAGCAGGACAAGCTTCCGAACCATGCGGTTCTCCCCGGTTTCGAGCGGCATGTTAGGCAATGGAAACGACACGGAAAAG
This sequence comes from Pseudorhodoplanes sinuspersici, assembly GCF_002119765.1. NCBI lineage: Bacteria > Pseudomonadati > Pseudomonadota > Alphaproteobacteria > Hyphomicrobiales > Pseudorhodoplanes > Pseudorhodoplanes sinuspersici. The sequence goes on along the minus strand of NZ_CP021112.1, from coordinate 3,675,414 downwards.
CCAAGCCTTGGAAAGCCAAAGGGCGGCGCGTCAATCGACGGGCCGCCCTCCGCGATCCGGCTCCCGCCGGGTATTCGTTATTTGGAGATACGGTAGGATTCGTGGCAACCGCCGCAATTCTTGCCCATGGCGCTGAACGCGACCTTGAAGCTGTCGAGATCCTTCACCGATGTCTGCGCCGCCTTCGAATCGGCTTCGAATTTCGCCATGGCCGCTTTGAAGCCCGCCATGTCCGACCAGATTTTCGGAGCTGCGGTGGTTTCGCCCCCGGTCTTTGAATCGTCCGGGAACAGGCTCGGCATCTTGCCGGCAGCATTGGCATAGGTCACAAAGACCGCCACAGCCTTGGCGTTGTCGTAAGGCTCAGCGCCCTTCGCTAGCGCCGCACCGGTCTTGGCAGCGGCACCCACACCTTTCATGATTTGCTTGCGTTCGGCGATCGCGTTGGATTGAGCGACAACGGCGGTGGCGCCAAGCGCAACGGCGAGCACAACGCAAGCGGTGCGGAATATCATATGTCTAACCCCATTTCTGGAAATCGATCGGATGGCAGGCGGTATCCGAGGCAACCCCGGACTGCACTTTGTTATTCCTAAAAAGTAACAGGAACGCCATTCCCAATTACCATCACGAACACGTGATCTTTCCGCGTTTTGCTGAATCGATGGCGCACCAGACCCGTTCCGGTGTTGCCGGCATATCGATACGGTCGATCCCATAAGCACGCCATAATGCATCAATAATCGCATTGATGACCGCGGGGCATGAGCCGATGGCGCCGGCTTCGCCCGCGCCTTTGACACCCAGCGGATTGACCTTGCATGGCACATTCCGCGTCTCGAATACGAAGCTGGGCATATCTGCGGCTCTTGGCAGGGCATAATCCATGAGGCTCGCAGTCAGGAGCTGCCCGGAATCCGAATCATAAACTGTGTTTTCCATCAGCGCCTGACCGATGCCCTGCACTGCCCCGCCATGCACCTGTCCCTCGATCAAAAGCGGATTTAACGAAACACCGAAGTCATCGATCACAACATAATTGACGAGTGTCGTATGGCCGGTTCCCTCGTCGACCTCGATCTCGGCAATATGTGTGCCGTTTGGATAGGTCGGCGCCGTCGGCGTGAAGGCGTCGGCTGCCCGCAATTTGTCAGGCGTCGCCTTGGGATGCGCGGCGAGATCGGCAAACGAGATGGCCCGGTCGGTTCCGGCGACGCGAAGCATGCCATCGGCAAATTCAAGATCGCGCGGCGATGCTTCCAGCGCATCGGCTGCGATATCTTTCAACTGATCCGCAAGCTGTGTTGCGGCCATCGCGACGGAGTTGCCGCCGGCCGGAATGGAGCTTGAGCCACCCGTTCCCGTGCCGGTTGCGATCTGCGCAGTATCGCCCTGGAGCATACGCACGCTCTCCGGCGGGACAGAGAGGTGATCGGCAATGATCTGCGAATAAGCCGTGTCATGGCCCTGCCCGGTCGTCTGTGTGCCGACATGCAGCTTTATCCGGCCATCCTTTTCGAGAGATATCGTTGCGGTGTCCGGCCCATTACCGCCGCAGGCTTCGATATAGGTCGCAATGCCGATGCCGCGCAGACGGCCATGCTCGCGTGCGGCAGCGGCACGCCCTTCGAAACCACCCCAGCCGGCAACGTCCTGCGCCCGCAGCATCTGTTCGGCGAATTCGCCGGTGTCGTAGGTTTTTCCGGTCGGCGTCCGGTACGGCATCTGATCCGGGCGGATGAAATTCCGCCGCCGCAATTCATCCGGCGCAACACTGATCTGGCGCGCGGCGGCATCGACCAGCCGCTCGATCACATAGGATGCTTCCGGCCGGCCCGCCCCGCGATAGGCATCGACCGGCACAGTGTTGGTATACGCGGCTCGCACGCGGATGAAGCAGGCCGGAATGTCATAGACCCCCGGCAGCATTGCCGCACCGATATAGGGAATGTACGGCGCATAGGTGGACAGATACGCGCCCATATCAGCGATGGTATCGACATCGAGCGCGAGAAAGCGGCCGCCGGAATCCAGCGCAAGGCGTGCCGTCGTAATATTGTCGCGGCCCTGTGTGTCACCCAGAAAATGCTCGGTACGATCAGCGATCCATTTGACCGGCTTACCGGTCTTCTTCGCCGCGACAGCGGCGAGCGCATATTCGCGATAGGCAAACAATTTCGTTCCGAATCCACCGCCAACATCGGGCGTGATCACGCGCATCTTATCGGGCGCAATTTTGAGCACCTGCTTGCCGATGATATCGCGAATGGCGTGGCTGCCCTGACTGCCAAGCGTCAGTGTGTAATGATCCCGCGCTGCGTCGTGCTCGGCAATCACGCCCCGTGTATCGAGATAATTGGTGACGAGACGCTGATTGACGAGCTTCAGCGTCGTAACATGCGCAGCGCTCGCAAATGCGGCTTTGGTGTCGTCGCTCTCACCGAAAGTGACTTCGAAAGCAAGATTGCCTGGCCGATCCGGCCATACCAGCGGCGCTCCTTCCGCAAACGCGGCTTCGGCCCCGATCACGTGCGGGCGCGGTTCCCATTCGATCGCAATCGCTTCCGCGGCATCGCGCGCCTGGTCGAGCGTATCGGCGACCACGAAGGCGACGGCATCGCCAACATGGAAAACCTCGTCATGCGCAAGCACCGGACATGGCGGCACGATCATCTTCTGGCCCGGCACCCCGACCACACAGGGCATCAGACCAAGATCCGCGATATCTTCGAAGGTCAGGATCGCGCGGATACCGGGCATGTCGCGTGCCCGACGAACATCCGCAATGCTGAAACAGGCATGCGCGTGCGGCGAGCGCACGACCACCGCATGGCCAACGTCGGCTGGTGCGAGATCGGCCACATAATGACCCGCCCCGCGAATGAGCGGGTCATCTTCCTTTCGCGTCAGTGCCTGTCCGACGCCAAATTTCATACGGTCCTGCTTTGTATCAGGCGTTCGGTTCGGTTTGTGCCTGCTGCGGAGCAGCTCTCCGCCGCATGAACAGATCCTCAAGCCAGCGTACCACGACATAAAAGACCGGGGTAAAGATCAGACCGAAGACCGTCACGCCAATCATGCCGGATACAACCGCGGTCCCCAGCGCCTGCCGCAACTCCGCGCCGGCGCCCATCGCAATTGCGAGCGGCACCACGCCCAGAATGAAGGCAAGCGATGTCATCAGAATCGGACGCAACCGCAGCTCTGCCGCCTCCATTGCCGCCTGGAACCTGTCGCGCCCCTGTTCTTCCAGTTGCTTGGCAAATTCGACGATCAGGATCGCGTTCTTGGCCGCAAGTCCTATGAGCACGATGAAGCCGACCTGCGTCAGAATGTTATTATCCTGCCCACGCCAGACCACACCGAAGATCGAGGCGATCAAACACATCGGCACGATCAGAATGACCGCCAGCGGCAATGTCAGACTCTCATATTGCGCGGCCAGCACGAGGAACACGAACACCACCGCTAATATGAAGGCAAACATCGCCGTGCTGCCAGCGCGGATCTGCTGGTAGGCGAGCGTGGTCCACTCATAGGCGAAACCGTCCGGCAGCGTCTCTGCCGCAAGCTTCTCCATGATCTGAATGGCCTGTCCCTGCGAAAAGCCAGGCGCTGCCGAACCGTCGAGTTCCGCCGCCGGATAGATGTTGTATCTCGGCACGCGATACGGACCGGTGATATCCCGAACAGTGGTGAAGGCACCGATCGGGACGGTATCGCCATTGGAATTGCGCACCCGCAGATCAAGGATGTCCTTCGGCTGTAGCCGATACGGCGCCTCGGCCTGCGCCTGGACGCGGAAGGTACGTCCAAACAGGTTGAAGTCGTTCACATAGGACGAGCCGATATTGGTCTGCAGCGTGTTAAATACGTCTGGCAGATTGATGCCGAGTAGTTGCGCCTTGGTGCGATCGATATCGAGATAAAGCTGTGGCGTCGACACCTCAAACAACGAATAGACCTGCATCAGCCCAGGCGTCTGCGCTGCGCGCCCCATCATGGCGCCGACGGCCTGTTGCAACGCCTCCGGTCCACGGCCAGCACGGTCCTCCACCATCATGCGGAAACCACCGGCGTTACCGATGCCCTGCACGGGTGGCGGCTGAACGACGAGCAGAAGAGCTTCCTTGATCGCCGCGTATTTGCCGAACAGCGCGCCCTGGATGCCGGCCGCCGATTGTGCCGGATTACCGGCACGCTTGTCGAACGGATCGAGGATCACGAAGATCGCGCCGGCATTCGGAGCATTGGTAAAGGTTGCACCCGAGAAGCCGACGATATTGATCGCATTCATGACGCCGGGCGTTTCAAGCGCCAATTCGGTCGCACGCTTCATCACCGCATCGGTGCGCTCAAGAGACGCACCAGGCGGCAATTGCGCGGCAACGATCAGGTAGCCGAGATCCTGCTGTGGAATAAAGCCTTGTGGGGCTTTACGGAATTCGTTCAATCCGACGCCAATGATGACGGCATAAAGAGCCAGCATCAACGCCGAGCGCCGGATCAGACGCCCCGTCAGCCAACCATAGCGTGACGACAGCCAGTTAAACCCGGCATTAAAATATCGGAAAAAGCCGTGGATCGGCTTTTCCCACCATCTGTCTTCATGGCTCTGGCTGTGCGGCTTGAGCAATAACGCGCACATCGCCGGCGATAGTGTCAGGGATACGATCAGCGAGATCGCCGTCGCGCCGGCAATGGTCAACGCGAACTGACGATAGAACTGACCGGAAATACCGGTAATGAACGCAGCCGGAATGAACACGGCTGAGAGCACAAGCGCGATGGCAACCAGCGCGCCGCCCACTTCATCCATGGAGCGGATCGCCGCTTCGCGCGGACTGAGCCCCTGCCCGATATTGCGCTCGACGTTTTCGACGACGACGATGGCGTCGTCGACCACGATACCGATCGCCAACACCAGTCCGAACAGCGACAGGTTGTTGAGCGTGAAGCCGAACACGCTCATCATGAAGAAGGTCCCGATCAGCGACACCGGAATGGCCACGATCGGAATCACTGCCGCCCGCCAGGTCTGCAGGAACAGCATGATCACCAGCACGACGAGAACGACGGCCTCGAAGATTGTCTCGATCACCGCATTCACCGACTGTTGAATGAACTGCGTCGGGTCATAGATGATCGTGTATTGCATCCCCTCGGGGAAAGCCTTGGCGAGCTCGGCCGTCGTCCTACGGATGCTATTGCCCGTCGCAAGCGCATTGGATCCTGGCCGCTGGAACACGGCGAGCGCCACGGACGGATTGCGGCCGAGATAGGACGACGACGAATAATCCTGCCCGGTCAACTCCACGCGAGCGACGTCCTTGATGCGCACGACTGCATCTTCGGTCTGCTTCACGATGATGTTGCCGAATTCCGTTGGGTCCGAAAGACGGCCCAGCGTGCGGACGGCCACCTGAAACGAGAGCTGATGCGGCACCGGTGGCGAATTGAGAACGCCACCCGCGACCTGAACATTCTGTCCCTGCAGCGCGTTCGTCACATCCTGTGCCGTAAGGTTCAGCGATTGCAGGCGATTGGGATCAAGCCAGACCTGCATGGCGAAATCGCGCGCACCGAACACCGTGATCGAACCGACGCCGTCAAGGCGTGTCAATACGTCCTTGATCTGCAGGTTAGCGTAGTTGGTCAGAAAAATCGGATCGCGTGATCCATCAGGCGAAAATAGATTCACCACCATCAGGATGTCGGGCGAACTCTTTGCGACCACGACGCCAATCTGCTGGACGGGCAGCGGCAAGCGCGGCTGTGCTATCGCGACACGATTCTGCACCTGGACTTGAGCGATATCGAGATTGGTGCCGAGATCGAACGTCACCGAAATCGAAAAACGACCATCGGCGGTCGAGTTCGACGAGATGTAGATCATCCCTTCGACGCCGTTGACCTGTTGTTCGATCGGCGCGACCACCGTATCGGCAACAGTCTCGGAGCTGGCACCAGGATATTGACCGGTAATGTTGATCACCGGCGGCGCAATTTCCGGATATTGCGCGATCGGCAAGCGCACGAACGCCACCGCGCCGAGAATGATGAAAACAATCGAGACGACCGCGGCGAAAATCGGCCGGTCGATGAAGAAATGAGAAATCTTCATGGCCGGCCCTATTTCTGCGCCGTGCCAGCGGCCGGCGGAGGTGCAGCACCAACCTGCGGATCGACTTTTACGCCGGGACGCACGCGCATCAGACCATCGACGACGACCCGGTCATCGGCTTCAATACCGCTCTTGATCACACGATCGCCGTCGGAAAGCTGGCCCAGCACGACGTATTTCTGTGCGATAGAATTATCCGGGCGAACGACATAAACGAACTTCCGCGCCTGTTCGCTCCCGATGGCCGAATCCGGAATCAGCAGCGCCTGATAAGGCGGCGAAGCCGGGACCTGTAACCGTGCGAACATGCCAGGCGTAAAGACACCAGCCGCATTTGCGAAGGTCGCGCGGCCACGGATCGTGCCGGTACTGCGATCGATGACGTTATCGAGAAAGTCCATGCGCCCGACATGGATGAAGTCTTTTTCGTCGATCAGTTTCAAACGCACGAGCGTTGAGCCGCCGCGCGCAGCGATGTCGTCCTTTTTTGCTTTCTTGCCGCCGCTCAGGGCCAGCCGCTCGTAGCGAAGATACGAAGCTTCATCGAAAGTGAATTCGAAGCGGATCGGATCGGTCGACACAATGGTCGCAAGCAACGTCGTGTTGCCCGACGTGCCGCCCGTGACAAGATTCCCAACCGAGACACGGCGGTCGCCGATGCGTCCGGTGAGCGGAGAACGCAATTCAGTGAATTCCAGATCGAGCTCAGCCTGTTTGACCGACGCCTCATTGGCGGCAACGGTCGCAACAGCAATGCGCTGGGCTTGCAGACGCTGTTCATAGGTCTGCTCGGTGATCGTCTTGTCTTTTACGAGTTGCTGACCACGCAACAAATCGGCCTCGGCATAGGCAAGATTGGCGCGAGCCTGCGCCAGATTGGCGCGAGCCTGCGCAAGCGTGTTCTGGAACGGGCGTTTGTCGATGGTAAAAAGAAGCTCCCCCTCCTTTACCATCTGGCCGTCCTTGAAGTGGATTTTCTCAAGATAACCGGAAACACGCGCGCGGATTTCCACCGAATCGACGGCCACAAAGCGGCCGACATATTCGTCCTGATCGATAACGTTGCGCTTGATCGGCTCGGCGACGGTCACCGCCGGAGGCGGCGGCGCGGCCTTTTGCTGTTGTTGGCCTTGGCCACAACCAGCAAGCAGAAATGCGAGAAGGACCACCGGCAACGCGGCGCCAAACGACCGATACTTTTGTCTAATCATTACTGGCTCAAAAGCGCTCGTAGCCGAATTTCAACAATCCCCGGCGGACACATAGGCCATTCGGCCGGAAGTTCAAATACCGAACATTCCCGCCGGTTAACGGCGAAAAACAAAATTATCCAGTCTACACAATGGCTTAACAAAAATTTTGGGGCTCACCGGACTTCGCGACATTAGCGGACGCGGCCCGATCCGCTGCAAAACCACGGAACCAGTTGCGCCCAAGCAACAGCCCGATAAGGGCTGCGTAGGTCACGGTTGCGATGACCGCAAGCATCGCCAGCGCAGCCTCATCGCGGAAGGCTGGCAGATTTGTAAGCAAAAAAGGCATTGCTTTTGAGGTGAGAAAAATAACAACCCCAAGCACGCAACCGCTGACCGCCAGCATGATCATTGACCGCCGCAGCCGCGCATCCATGGTGATGATCCCGGCCCTCGCTGCGAACCACACCATGAGACCGACATTCACCCAGGCTCCGATGGCGGTGGCCATGGCAAGACCGACCTGCGCCAGTGGTCCCATCAGCACGATCTTGAACAGGATATTGATCGCGACAGCCGTCAACGAAGCCTTCACTGGTGTCGCGGTGTCGCCTCGCGCAAAGAATGGCGCTGTCATGCTGCGGATCAGCACGTAGGGAATGAGACCGAGCGCGTAGGCGGCCAGCGTTGCGGCCGCGGCCGATGCATCGCCACCGGTGAATTTCCCGCGCAAAAACAGCGCCCGCATGATCAGCTCAGGAACGATAAGGAACGCGACCAGACACGGGATTGTCAGCAGGAGCGTTAATTCGATCGCACGGTTTTGCGCGTGTCGCGCACCGGCATCATCTCCAGAGGCAAGACGGCGCGACATCTCCGGCAGCAGCACTGTACCGACGGCAATACCAATCACACCAATGGGAAGCTGGTTGATGCGGTCTGCGTAATACAGCGCCGAAATCGCGCCGGCCGCGAGAAAGCTTGCAATGATCGTGTCAGCAAACATCGCAAGCTGCACTCCCGCGGAGCCAACGGTTGCTGGACCAAGCGCCCGGAAGAATTTCCGCACATCCTGATCGAGCCGTGGCCTGCGAAACCGCGCTAACACCTGCGCCCGGCCGGCGTCCCCCATCACCAGCAGCAATTCGAGAATACCGGCGATCAGCACGCCCCACGCCGCGGCATGACCGGCCGTCGGAAAAAACGCTGCCAGAGCCATCGTCACCATCATCGAGAGATTGAGCAGGATCGGGGCAGCAGCTGGCGTCGCAAAATGATGGATCGAATTCAGGATGCCGCCGTACAGCGTCACCAGCGACACAAGCAGTAGATAGGGAAAGGTGATGCGGGTCAGCTCGGTGGCGAGTGCAAAGCGGCCAGGATCTTCGTTGAAGCCCGGCGCCAGCAGCGCAATCACATCGGGTGTAAACGCCAGCGCAATGACAAGCAGAATGACTTGACTTCCCAGCAGCAGCGTGAAGATGCGATCCGCGAACAGCTTCGCAGGATCGGGTCCATCCTGCTGGCGGATGCGGGCGTAGGCGGGCACGAATGCGGCGTTGAACGCTCCTTCCGCAAAGATCGCCCGGAAATGATTGGGAAGACGCAGCGCGACGAAGAATGCGTCAGCGACAGGGCCAGCGCCAAGGATGGCGGCCAGCATGATATCACGCATGAAGCCGGTGATGCGCGAGAGCAGCGTGAAGCCGCCAACTGTGAAGATGCGTTTGATCACAACGGATGTCCGAACCGATCGTAGGCCCGGCACACCGGGCCGCAGCATGATGGCCGCGGCCTCCTCACTTGGCCAGCGCCCGATTCAACAACGTTGAATCAGACATCGCATTCTCTAACGCAATGCCCGACGCACCGCATCGATGATGCGATCCTGAGTCGGCTCGTCCAAGTAGGCATGCATCGGCAGGCTGATCACTTCGTCGGCCAGTTGCTCGCTGACGGGAAGCCCATTCCCAGCAACCGGGAATTGGCGATAAGCGGTCTGGCGATGCAGTGGCCTAGCGTAATAGATCGCGGTCGGGATGCCTTCAGTCTGCAAAGCCTTGGCCAGCATGTCACGTTTTCCTGGTGCTAGCCGGATCGTGTATTGCGCCCAGACCGACTCATAGTCTTCCGGCACGACAGGAACAGTTGCGATATCCTTCAGCTCTTTTGAATAGCGCTGCGCGACCCGATTGCGCGTTACGATCTCGTCGCGGAAAATCTTGAGCTTTTCGATCAGCACCGCGGCCTGAATCGTGTCCAGCCGTCCGGTCAATCCAAGGCGCACATTGTCGTATTTGTCAGCGCCCTGCCCGTGAATACGCACGCTTTTCAGAATGCTCAGCAATTCGTCATCATCGGTCAGCACCGCGCCGCCATCGCCATAGCAGCCGAGCGGCTTGGCCGGGAAAAAGCTGGTCGCGGTCGCGTGGCCAAGAGTGCCGATATCCCTCCCCTTGTATGTTCCGCCGAAACCCTGCGCAGCGTCGTCGAGGATGAAAAGCTTTTCGGCATCCGCGATTTCCGCAATTGCATCATGATCCGCCGGCAATCCGAACAGATCGACCGGGATAACCGCCTTTGGCTTCAGCCCCTGCGCCTTGGCTGTGTTGATCGCCGATTTCAGGCTCTCGACATCGATATTGAACGTATCGGCATGAACGTCGACGAAAACCGGCGTGGCGCCGATCAAGGCCGCACTTTCCGCCGTCGCGCAGAAGGTAAAGGTCGGGCAGAATACCGCGTCACCAGGACCGATATTTTTCGCCATCAACGTCATGACCAATGCATCGGTCCCGCTCGAACAGGACAAGGCATGCTTGGCGCCACAAAAGGCCGCGAGCTGTTGCTCGAACGCCGTGACTTCCGGCCCCATCAGAAACTGGCAGTGATTCAGGACGCGCGTCGTTGCCTCATCGATCACACTACCGAGCCGCCGACGCTGCGCCACAACGTCAATGAAAGGGATCGGTCGCTGGTCGATACGGGTATGCTGGTTCATTGTACTCGGCAGCTCTGATGCGGTGAATGTTCAGCCAGCGGCGCGGCGCGGCTCAGGACGACGCGACGCCGCCTTGGACGGCTGGCGATCTTCGAGACAACGCATTGCGACATCAAGGCTTTCGACGCCTTCTTCGCCAGTGACAGGCGGCGTCTTGTCGTCACGCACCGCACTGACGAAGGACTGAAGTTCGGCGCGGAGTGGTTCAGAATGACCGACCGAAAGATGTCGCATCGAATAGCTGCCATCCGGTTGGAAGCCGAAGCACTCGCTGACCTGACGGGTCAAAAGATCGCCGATGAGGTATTTCTTGCGCGTTGCGACATGCACGGTGCGCGCCTTGAACGGTGTTAGCCAATTGGTGTTGATATGGGCGAGCACGCCGGAGGCGGTGCGGAATTGCAGCAGCGCAATGTCCTCACGCTCGGCAATCGCGCTCGACAATTGCGGCTGCACCTCGACGATTTCAGAATCGGTGAACCAGCGAATGAGATCGATATCGTGCACGGCAAGATCGATCACCACGCCGACATTCGACATGCGCGGCGGAAACGGCCCGACGCGCGTGATGCCGATCGAGAGGATATCCTCGTCCTTGATCGCATCCTTGATCGCCTGCACGGCCGGATTGAAGCGCTCGACATGGCCGACCATCAGCTTCACACCGCGACGCTTCGCAGCAGCGATGATCTCGCGGCCCTCATCCACGTTCGATGCGATCGGCTTTTCAACCAGCACATGAATGCCGCGCTCGATGCACTTCAATGCCATCTCATGGTGCAAATGGGTCGGTGCGGCGATGGTGACGGCATCGAGACCGGGCCCAAGCAGATCGTCGACATGTTCGACCGCCGGAACGCCCAGAATCCGGGTCACCAGCTCCCGCTGCTGCTCGCTCGGGTCCGCAACGCCGACCAGTGTCACATCGGGCAAGCCCGCAAAAACACGGGCGTGGTTAGCCCCCATGATGCCGACACCAATGACGCCGACACGCAGCGGCCCCTTGGCGCTGCTCTCAACTGCACGAACCATCTAGAAATACCCCCCGCCGAAGCGGCCAGAAAACCGAAACCTGACTAGCATGCCGTTCGCGGCTGCGTCATAATTTCGTTTACCCTATTCAAACACCTTTTGAGTCAAAGCGTTACGGTTGACCCAGGCCGGTGCCGCCGGGATGCGTCACGCACAAGGTATTAAAGCACCTAAGAATTGCAGAGCTTACTCAGCCGCAGCCCGTCCCCCAAGATCAAGCCGCAACCCGGCTGACAAAGCATCCTCCCGGAAAGCCTTCACGGCATCGAGCGACAGGTCTTCACCCGTTTTGGTCCCCAATGCTGGCATTTTTTTCAACACGTCGGCCGGTGCCGTGATGATGTGGCAGCCCATCTGGTCGGCTTCGATGACATTGTAAGCCTCACGTGTGGAAGCCCAGATGATCGCGACATTTGGTGTAGCACGGGCCTGCGCGATCGAATCGCGCATCAACGGGGCGTATTCGATGCCGAAATCCGCCAAACGCCCAGCAAACACGGAAACACAGGCCGGCGCGCCGCCGCGCAGCGCATCGATGGCCTTGGCCACCTGCTCGGCCGTGAAGATGGCTGTGAGATTGATCTTCACCCCGTCGGAAGACAAGGCGCGGACCGCTTCGTAAAGCGGCTCCTTGCGCGTCGTCATCACCGGCAGCTTGACATAGACGTTCTGGCCCCAAGAGGCGATCACGCGGCCCTGCGCCACCATTTCCGGGATATCGTCGGAGAAAACCTCGAACGAGATGTGCCGGTCCGGCACTGCGGTGACCAGATCGCGCGCATAGGCCTCATAATCGCTGACGCCCGCCTTCTTCAGCAGCGACGGGTTGGTCGTAAATCCGGCAATCCATCTGTTCTTCGCCATCTCTACGATCTGGGTCTTGTCAGCCCCGTCCGTGAACAGCTTGATCTTCAGATCGTCGAGTTTGATCGCCATGACGCCAACCTTTGTGCACTGCATGCTTCCAACATGCCGGTTCACTTACGGATCGACTGTAGCACAAAAGCGGCGGCGGATTTAAGAGCGCCGGTAATCGTCCTCGATACGGACGATATCGTCCTCGCCGAGATAGCTGCCGGTCTGGACCTCGATCAGTTCCAGATCGATCTTGCCGGGGTTTTCCAGCCGGTGCGGCTGGCCCAGAGGAATATAGATCGACTGGTTCTCATGCAGCGTCGTGACCTGGTCGCCGATCGTGACGCGGGCCGTGCCACGCACCACCACCCAATGCTCGGCACGGTGATTATGATATTGCAACGAAAGCCGCCCGCCCTTTTTTACGACGATGCGCTTGACCTGATAGCGATCGCCATTGTCGAGCGACTGATAATTGCCCCACGGCCGATGGACGCGAATGTGGTCTTCGGTGACTGCCGGCGCCACCTCTTTCAGCGTCTGCACTAGCCGCTTCATCTCGGCGGTATTTTTGCGGTCGGCGATCAGGACCGCATCCTCACTCGCGACCACCACGAGATCCTGCACGCCGAACAAGGCAATCAGCGGCTTCTCCGATGACGCGAAAGAATTCTTTGTATCGACAAACACCGCGTTGCCTTGCGCGGCATTTCCGTTCTCATCCCGCTGCGACAACTCCCACACCGCATGCCACGAGCCGACATCCGACCAGCCATAGGAGACCGGTATCACTGCGGCGCGTTTGGTCTTTTCCATCACAGCATAATCGATGGACGTTGGTTTCGCGCGGCCGAATCCTTCAGGATCGATCGTGATGAAGCCGAGATCGTTGCCCGCAGCATCAACGGCTGCTTTTGCTGCTGTTACGGTTGCCGCTTCAAAGGCGCTGTATTCGGCGAGAAGATCTTCGGCAGCAAAAACAAAATTGCCGGAATTCCACAGATACCCTTGTTCGATGTAGCTCTGAGCTGTCTTTGCGTCCGGCTTTTCGACAAAGCGCTCGACCGTAAAAATGTCGCCGTGCAGCTTCGCACCAGGGCAGATATAACCGTATTCCGTCGCCGACCGATCCGGCTTTACACCGAACGTAACGATACGACCTTCGCGCGCCGCACCCGACGCTTCACGGCAGGCTGTGACGAACGCCGACTTATCGGTAACGACATGATCGGCAGCGAGCGCCACCATCACCGGATTGCCGTCCCGACGCGAGGCGAAGACGGCCCCCGCAGCAATGGCCGGACCTGAATCGCGGCGCATCGGTTCAAGCATGATATCGGCCTCGACACCGATCTCGCTCAACTGATCTTTCACGATAAAACGATATTGCGTGTTGGTGATGATGATCGAACGCGCAAAAACGGCAGCATCCGCCACCCGCAGCATCGTTTCCTGAAATGTGGAGCGCGAGCCAAGCAATGGCAGGAACTGCTTCGGCCGTCCTTCGCGCGATGATGGCCAGAGGCGCGTGCCGGCGCCGCCGCACATGACGAGCGGAACAATACGGTCTGATTGGGCTGTTTGGTTCATGAAAGCTGAATCGTATGCGTTTACGAGGTCCCAGCCCGCTTAAAGCACGGAGGCCTTAAGTTCCCGTGTATCTGCGATACCAATCGACGAAATTGCGGATGCCAGTTTCTACCGGCGTCGATGGACGGAACCCGACATCGCGCATCAGGTCGTCAACATCGGCGTAGGTTTCGGGCACATCGCCTGGTTGCATCGGCAACAATTCGCGTTGCGCCGTCTTTCCGAGACATTTCTCCAGTTCGCTGACGATATGGAGCAATTCAGCCGGCTTGTTATTGCCGATATTGTAGATGCGGTACGGCGCGGAACTCGTTGCCGGATCCGGATTGTTTCCAGACCATTGCGGATCGGGGCTGGCAGGCCGATCAATCAGCCGCACGATGGATTCCACCACATCATCGACATAGGTGAAGTCGCGGCGCATATCGCCATGGTTGAACAGCTTGATGGGACGGCCCGCGAGAATGGCTTCGGCAAACAGCCACATCGCCATGTCCGGCCGCCCCCACGGACCATACACCGTAAAGAAGCGCAGACCCGTCACCGGCAGCCGGAACAGATGCGCATAGGCATGCGCCATCAATTCGTTGGATTTTTTGCTCGCGGCATACATGCTGATCGGATGATCGACGTTGTCGCTGACGCGAAACGGCAGGCGCGTGTTCGCGCCGTACACGGACGACGACGATGCAAAGACGAGATGTCGACAGCCGTTGTGGCGGCAGCCTTCAAGGACATTGATGAAGCCCTGCACATTCGCATCGACATAAGCGTGCGGATGCGTGATCGAATGTCGGACACCCGCCTGCGCCGCGAGATGAACCACATGCTGGAATTTGCGCTGGCTGAACAAAGCAGCCGTCGGCTCGCGATCCGCAAGATCGAGCTTGATGAACTCGAAATGATTTGACGTTGAAAGTTCGGCGCAACGCGCTTCCTTCAACCTCGGATCGTAGTAGGTTGTCATGCTGTCGACGCCGACAACATGGTGGCCTTGCGACAGCAAACGGCGCGTCACATGAAAGCCGATGAAGCCGGCAGCGCCGGTGACGAGGATGGGGGCGCTAGTCAAAGTCGCCACAACTCGATCGCTGCGGGCTTCGAGGCCCGATCAAGAATGCCTTTGACGTCGAATACAGCGCCGTTTTGGTCGCGCAGCAGACTCGAAATAAGGCTCCAACCTTCGCTCACATATTCATCGTGCGCGACAGCGAGCACCACGGCGTCGGCGGGTTTCAAGGCGTCACGCGCCACGAGCGTAATGCCGTATTCGTGCTTGGCTTCCGAAGCCAAAGCCATCGGGTCGTGCACCTGAACGGTCACGCCCGAGGATTGCAATTCATTGACAATATCCGCGACCTTGGAATTGCGCGTATCCGGCACATTTTCCTTGAACGTCACGCCCAATACGGTGACGACGGCGTGCGTCCGATGGCGTTTGAACAGGCTCTGCACGCAGGCCAGCGCAACGCGCTGTCCGACATTGTCGTTGATCCGCCGCCCCGCAAGGATCACCTGCGGATGATATCCCGCGCGTTCGGCACGATAGGTTAGATAATAGGGATCGACGCCAATGCAGTGTCCGCCGACAAGTCCGGGATAGAATCTCTGAAAATTCCATTTGGTGCCGGCGGCCGCAAGCACGTCGCCGGTGTCGATGCCAAGCCGATGACAGATCGCCGACAATTCGTTCATGAACGCGATGTTGAGATCGCGTTGTGTATTCTCGATCACCTTCGCTGCCTCAGCGACCTTGATCGACGGTGCACGGTGAATACCGGCGGTCACCACCGAGCCATACACATCGGCGACGACATCGAGCGTCGCCGCGTCCTGACCAGCAACAACTTTGGTGATGGTCTCGAACCGATGCTTCTTATCACCCGGGTTGATCCGCTCGGGGGAATAGCCGACGGTGAAATCTTTCCCTGCCTTCAGCCCGGATACGCGTTCCAGCACCGGAGCACAGTCCTCCTCGATGCAGCCGGGATAGACCGTCGATTCGTAAACGACGATCGAACCCTTCTTCATCGCGCGGCCGACCGTGTCAGAAGCGCCGAGCAACGGTCGAAGATCCGGCCGATTGGCACCATCGATCGGAGTTGGGACCGTGACAATGAAAAAATCCACGTCCGCGAGCTTTCCGGTATCGGCGGTGTAAACCAGCGTCGGCAGATGTAGATCGGCGCCTTCGATTTCTCGTGTCCGGTCCACACCGGACTGGAGCTCATCGATGCGCCCCTGATCGATATCAAAACCGACGACCTTGACGCCCGAGCGCGCAAACGCGACCGCGACCGGCAGGCCAACGTAACCCAGGCCGATAACGGCGATCTTTCTGTTATGGGACACGGCGCTTCCTTGAATTTCGAGAGCGGGTCATAGCCGGAAGCTTATGCGGCGGGCAATAGCGTGGCCTTTCGGGCCAGCAGCCTGCCATAAAGGTCCACAATCTCCTGGCCAATCCGGATGCTGGAAAACTCGTTTTCGACGATTTGGCGCCCCGCCGAGCCCAGCCGCTGCCGCAAGGCCGGATCGCGCGCCAATACTGTCAGGGCGCCCGCGAGCGGCCCTGGATCGTCCGCAGGCACCAGAAACGCATTGACGCCATGCCGGGCGATCTCCCGGCAGCCTGGGACATCCGTGGCCACGATCGGCCGGCCATAGGCGGCCGCCTCCAGAAGGCTCTTCGGCAGCCCTTCCCGCCGGGACGGCAGGACCGCAATGTGAGACCGCGCCCAGACGCCCTCGATGTCGTTCACATGCCCGAGGACCTCCACAGACGGCAGATGTCGCCAGCGCTCGACCTCGGCCGCCGGGATCGATGCCGGATTGGCAGCGTCCGGATCGCCGGCGATCAGCAAGCGGACCCGTTGGCCCTCCTTTGTCATCAATTCGTGCGCCGCGACGAGCGGGCGTAGGCCCTTATCGTCAAGCAGACGACCGACAAAAGCGACACTGACCTCACCCGCCGGTTCAGGTAGCGGCTTCAGCGCATGCGTATCGACGCCGGAGCCGGGAATGAGCTCGATTTTTTCATCCGGCACACCAAAGCGTTTGAGCGCGGCCTTATCGTCAGGATTTTGCACCAGCGCGCTGACGCTGTTCCGCTTCATCAGGAACCGCAACAACAGTGACATGAACGGCCGAAGCACCGAAGCCTTGACGTTACGGGAGGTGAAAGCAAAGCCAAGCCCGGTCAGCGCGTTCAGGAGGGCAATCGGCAGACCAACAGCGGCAAGCGATCCGACAATGGATGGCTGCAGCCCGACGTGATGTGCGAGGTCCGGTTTCAACGTCCGGTAAAGCGTCCGCACTTGCCGGATATTGGCAAGAACATCAAACGGGTTTGTGCTGCCCCGCCTCCAGGCCAACGGATGCAGCGTGAAACCATACCGTTCGATGTCCGCTGCCCCCTTCGCGACCCGCGTCGCCACGTGCACCTGATAGCCGGCTTGCTGGGCCGCCAGCGCCATGGGCAGGCGGTGCGACAGGAAATACCAGTCCTCGGTGACGAGATAGAGGAGCAATGGACGGGCGGGTTGCATTGGTCGAGCTCTTGAGACAGAGACCAGACAAGGCCCCTTATGGTCGTAGCCGATTAGCAACCGCGCGCTGGCGGTCTGTCCACTGTTTCAGTGCGACGAGCGTCCAGATGCGCTCTGCCGTATCACGCCGGTTCGTGACCAGTTCGTCACGCCAGCGACCGGGTAAATCTACCGGTTCCAATCCCATCTCCCCAAGCACATGCTTCGAGGTCGCATTTTCGGCAAGTTCCCGCAACGGCCCGATCAGCCAATTGGCTACGGGCAGCTCAAATCCTTTCTTAGGACGGCCAAGTACTTCCGTTGGCAATCGGTCGGCAAAGGCATCCCGGAGGACAGCCTTGCCGCGACGAGGGGCAACCTTGGCACCTGGCGGGAACGCCAGCGCCGCCTCCACCACCTTGTGATCCAGCAAGGGGGAACGGACCTCCAGCGCATTCGCCATACTCATGCGGTCCACCTTCACCAGCATATCACCCGGAAGCACAATCGCCAGATCGGCGTAAAGCGTGCGATCAATTGCGTGTGTGGAAACTGATTGGCTGTGCGCTTCTTCAACCAACGCGGTGACGTCGAAACCTTGGTCACCGGTCAGCGCGCAGACCTCGGCCGCATCCAGCGCGCGAATCCACGCGGCCTGCCGCTCCGCATGCGGAAACGCCGCCGCTGATACGAAGCGTCGGGCGCGGCGAAACCGCTCCAACAACCAGGTGTTCTTACTTTCCGGCAGCGCGCGCGATAACGGTTCGATGAGTCCTTGTCGCAGAAACCACGGTAAATATAGGTAAGCGTTGGCTGCATATTCGCCTTGATGACGCCGGTAGCCGCCGAACACCTCGTCGCCTCCATCGCCAGACAACGCGACAGTCGCGTATTGACGCACCGCCCTTGCCACGGCGAAGGACGGTACGGCAGAACTATCGCCAAAAGGCTCATCCAGAGCATCGAATACAGCATCGAGCGATGCTAGAGCAGCATCACTATCTAGCGCGACTTCGAGGTGCTCATTGCCTAGATGACGCGCGGTCGCCCGAGCTTGTGGACGTTCCTCATAATACTCGGATTGCGAATTGAACCCTACTGTGTAGGTCTTCACATCCCTTCCCGCCGCAGCGACGACGACTGCGGAATCGATGCCGCCGGAGAGGAAAGCCGCAAGTGGCACGTCGGCGACAAGGCGTTCGCGTGTCGCCTTTTCCACGAGATGACGAATATAGGGGCTCCGTTCGGCGGGAGCCAAAGCCGCTGCAACCGGATCCGGTTCGGGAAAATACCAGCGCTCCTCCTTTACGCCGCTGCGATCGACGCAAACCAAATGGCCCGGCGCCACTTTCGAGCAGCCTTCCAGTATCGAGAGCGGCTCCGGCACATACTTGAGCGAAAGGTAAGCTGCGAGCGCAGACTGACTGACCGTCCCGGCCTCACCTTGCATGAGTTGAAGTGCGCGCAGATCAGACGCGAAATAAGCACCATCTGTTGTCGGACGCCAAACGAGTGGCTTCTTGCCGAAGCGATCACGAACAAGCCACAGACGTCCCGCTTCTGCATCCCAGAGTGCAAAGGCGAACATACCGTTCAATCGCGGCAGCAGCCCCGGTCCGAAAACCTGCCATCCAGCAAGCAGAACCTCCGTGTCGCAATCACTCGCGAACCGTTCTCCGCGCATCTCAAGTTCAGCGCGCAATTCGCGGTAATTGTAGATCATCCCGTTGTAGGTGATGACCAACGACCTTCGGGTCATAGGCTGGCGGCCGCTATCCGACAGATCAACAATCGCCAAACGACGGTGACCAAACAAACATCGATCGTCGTGCCAACAGCCTTCGCCATCCGGGCCACGCATGGAAAGCCTCATTAAGGCAGCATCGAGCCGGCGGTGAGCCAGCTCCAAGTCAAAGCCACGGAAATTGACCGATCCTACAATGCCGCACATCCGTGATAACCCTAGGCGCAAACAAGTTTACGAGTGTGTCCAATATGAAGCACGAGCCAACCCTCGCAGAATGCGCCCTTCAAGCGTTATGTTCTCTTGCATCTGACGATCACTAACGTCCGGCATAATCTGACGGAGGCTGCATTGGACTCCGATCGGCCGCCGCAGCCACGCCTGCTCTTGGCAGCTCGCCATCATCCCAAGGAGACAATCGAAAGGAATTGGGCAATTACGATGTCGCGTTGCTGGGGACCGCGACAGCATCTCTAAGTCGCCATCTAAAGCATCCGATGACAATGGTGCCGTGCAGCACCTTCAATGTCCGTCGGAAATGAGAAGCGGCGTGCCCTTGCGAGAATATTTTTCCATCTTCATCGAAAGATCGGGGTGAGGTGTGTATTGGATCATGATAACGATCCGTCGCCCCGATCTGCACCGACTGCCATAGTGCAAACATTTCGACGTATCTACAAAGGCCCCTGTTCCAGCGGGACCAATTAGAGACACAAGGTCGTCCTCATTAATCCGGGAAAATACTTCCTTGTCGTCAACTCGGCCACCCATTTTGCGCGATCCAATTCCTTTACTAATCTCTGCCGATAAAAAAGTGAAAGGACCATTCTCTGGACCAACATCGTTCACATTGATGAAGCACTTCACCTGAGTGAGATCATTGGTATCGTAATGAAACATCTGACTGGAAATTTGTGAGGTATTCGCCTCACTGACATACACCCCAACAGAGCGCAACTTTGGGAAGGTTCCAAGATATGCCGCGGCCGCCTCGTACATAGTGGGATGATTGGCCAAAGCCGCGATCTTCGCGCAATTATCTAGATCGGCAGCAGTCATGATATTCATGAAGAAACGCTTCTTCGCGTCGCTTACCGAAATCCCATGTTGTTTGGCCTCGTAAAGCCGCGCGGCCTCCTCAACGGCCTTCGATATCTCAGGAAGAAAATCCTTATTGAAGACAAAATAGCCTTTTGTCCGATCAATCGTTTTGGCATAAGGCGAAGAAAGTCGAATTGCATCGGCCTTTTTTCTTCGTTCGCGCCAGTCTTTCACACCCCCGATCACACGCCGAGCGCGGATCAACCGAAAAATCGGATCCGTCGGCAATCCGAGCCTTTCAGACAACTGAAGAACCCGCAGATCCAGGCTGCGCATAGAGAGTTTCATCTCACTATCCCGTTTTCGTTGGAGATCTCGGAGGCTGTAGAGGTATAGCAAAACAACTCGCGCATTCGTAGAGCCAAACAGCTGGCAAGCCAAGCCGGAATTGCTGCGCGCAGCACGCTTTAAGACCTAGCGAACTTTGCCCGTTCGTTCCACTTTCGTCCAATCATCGGCTTCCAAACGAGCCAATATTTTTTCTGAACCCACCGTGACCCTGATTTTCAGATGACCCTCTCTCGACTTTCCAGGCCCGATCGGTCTTTCTTCTGGGGATTGAAGAGGCGCATTCGATCGGACTAAATATATCCAGTTAGCAAAATAATCGGAGCTGTCGCGGTGGACATTCGAATCACAGACGCCGAACTCGAAAGCGCGTTCGCACCCGCCATTCGGCAAGAGGTCACAGTCGACAATCCTGACTGGGTAAAGGCGAACACTCCGGCAGAAAAAAAATCGCGGCTCTCACCCCTTAAGGCCTTGAGAAACTACTTCAGTCCACGCAGCGAAAGCGCGGTTGAGGATATTTATGGAGAAAGATGGTCTAGCCAGGACGCGCTTGCACGGCTTGACCCATCGCAAGGAAAATCAATCCCACTCGTGTGGCGCAACCGCCAGTTTTTTGCACATGGCAAGGGCACAAAACGCGTTCAACTACTTTATTTGATGCGCATCATCGAAGCGCTCATGCCAAATCGCGTTCTCGAAATAGGCTCGGGAATGGGACAAAATCTCATGATGCTCGCCGCCCTGTTTCCGGAAACCCGCTTTACGGGCATCGAACTGACACAGCAATACGAAGCCGCACTCGCCCTGAAGGCGCACCCTGAATTTCCTCCAGAGCTTGTGCGGTTCTCGCCGCTCCCCCTCAGGGACTTGGCGAACTGGAATCAAGATCCACGACGCCGCGAGCGCGTCGCTGAACGCCAGTAGTCTGATTCATCAATGTAGTAGATATCATCTCAAACCGATCTACTCATCCGATGACATGCCAACAAAAACGAACTTCGGCGTGGGCATCGTTGCAGCGGCCGTCATTCGCTAAATTACACACCCTGCTGAAAACTCTCTGCTACAAAGAAAAAGAAAGGTGGCCGGCCGATGGTTTTCGCTCCGCTCGCCATTCGGAACTCCCACATCTTTCACCAGAATGGACTAGCGTGGTAGGAATATATTACGGCAAAAGAGCGAATATCGCGCTGAAATGCGCGGCCAGAAAATCGCATCATGTTTTCACCCTTGAAATTCTAAGAGACTGCAAATACACGCAGTCCGAGCACGCCATTCTCATTACCATTGCCGAACATTCACTTAGGACGTCAGGAGGAGCACCCTGACTTATAGACCTGAGATCGATGGACTTCGTGCGATCGCAGTTTGCTCCGTCATCCTTTTTCACTTGGGGCTGGGCGTATTCTCTGGCGGATATGTCGGCGTCGACATCTTTTTCGTAATTAGCGGGTATCTAATCACAACAATCATAATCACCGATCAGGAAGCCGGCCGCTTCTCTTTGCTCGGTTTTTACGAGCGGAGGATGAGGCGGATCCTGCCGGCTCTGTTTTTTGTGCTAGGCGCGTCGGCGCTGGCCGCGTGGGTCCTGCTTCGTCCAACCGAGATGCGGGACTTTTCCAGCAGCTTGGCGAGCGCAACAGCTTCTGTATCGAACATCTACTTCAGGAAGACGAGTGGGTACTTCGACCCATCGGGTGAGTTGAGGCCACTACTGCATACCTGGAGCCTGGGAGTCGAAGAGCAGTTTTATCTCTTGTTCCCCGCATTCCTTCTGCTGTTGTGGAAACGCGGATACACCACGATCATCGCCGCTATCGCGTTGTTAGGAATCGGCAGCCTCGTCGCTGCACAGGTCAGGATCACCGATCATCCCGTTTCGACTTTCTTCTATCTGCAGACGCGCGGATGGGAACTGATCTTGGGCAGTCTGCTGGCATTTTTCCTGACACGGAAGAAGCGTCTTCCCCTCCCCTCGACTGTAATGAATCTTGGCGCCATCTGCGGGCTAGCCATGATTTTGTACGCGGTTTCTCGCTTCGATCAGGAGACTTCAGTTCCCGGTCTTTGGGCGCTGGTGCCAACACTCGGGGCCGCTCTCATCATCATGTGCGCGAACCAAGACACACTTGTCGGAAGGTTTCTCAGCACCCGCATCCTCGTGTGGGTCGGCCTCATCAGCTACAGCCTCTACCTCTGGCATCAGCCACTACTCGCATTCACGAGAATTCGATATGGCAGCGAATTGCCCAGCCACATCTTGGCGTCTGTGATCGCAGCGACTCTTTTCCTCTCTGTACTGAGTTGGCGGTTCATCGAAACGCCGTTCCGAAGACCGCGACTTTCGGCACGGGCGACGTTTGTCGCCTCTGGCTCCGCCGCAGTCGTTCTGTTGGCTTTCGGTTTAGCCGGCCGGAACACCGATGGTTTCGAAAGCTACTACTACGCAAATCGATTGTCGGAGCCTCAAAAAGCTATTTATTCGCTGGTTAAGTCCCACACAAAAGGCGATCTCCGTTCCGAAATGGGCGATGACGGAGCATGCAATTTTTGGTCAGGACACCCCAATTCGCTATCTCACTCTCGATTCAGAGCGTGCGCAGAACAACACGGCAAAGCCGTCCTGGTTCTTGGTGATTCCCATGGAATGAACCTGTATAATGCTCTGTATCGGGCTAAATATTCCAAATTTCTGATTGGACTGGTCCAGCCGGGCTGCAGGCCCCATCGCAACCTCGCACGTTGCCAGTACGATGACTTGCCTGCTTTCGTAAAAGAAAATCGGCTTAATATTTCGAAGGTGCTATTTCATCAATCCGGCAGCCCTTTGATGAATCCCACAACCGCATTTTCAATTCGGGAAGACAATATCCGCATAACAACAGATTATCTGAATGGCCTATCGCAGCTCATTGACGTCGTATGGATCGGTCCGCAGCCCGAGGCGAGAGTGGACTTCCGGAATATCGACGATCTGGTTTTTAATGGTCTGAAAATTGGCGAGCACGCCATAAGAACTTTCGTTACGCTGGATCTGGAAATTCATAAAATCCTGAAACATCAAAAAATACGATTCCAATATTTTTCTCTCGTTGATGCACTTAAAATTGACCCGAGCTTTCTGTTAGTCGGAAACTGTTTCACTTACAGAGACGGGGATCACTTTAGTGTTTGCGGGGAAAAGATCGTGGGCGAACGA
The DNA here is from genome assembly GCF_002119765.1 of Pseudorhodoplanes sinuspersici. Taxonomy (NCBI): domain Bacteria; kingdom Pseudomonadati; phylum Pseudomonadota; class Alphaproteobacteria; order Hyphomicrobiales; genus Pseudorhodoplanes; species Pseudorhodoplanes sinuspersici. Next base: position 3,651,754 of record NZ_CP021112.1, on the reverse strand, counting down.
CTTAAGCCGTTGTTGTCTAAAGATAGCATATCGCGAGCAGAATGAAGACAGAAGCGGCACCAGGATGACAAGTTAGCTCGTCAGCATCGTCATGTCTGAAGCAGCACGCGGAAATGGTTTTGGGCCAAACAATAGCTGCTGAATTATTCGTATTTAGACGTCTCAAAGCGTATCAAAAATACCCGTGGCTCTGCATTGTCTGCTTATCCAGCGCAAAATCCTCTGCCAAACGAAGATTGCTATCTCGGAAGCTCTCCTGGATGAAAGCCCTTTCCTTGTCGGCAATGGGAGGCAAAGGAACCTGGAAGAAATCCGCAAGACCGAGACCTAGTTTCTCGGAAATCTTGGTCAGACGCCCTGAAAATTTGGACGGCTTGCGAACCATGACAGCGTTCGCCTTTTTTGGCGCCTCGTTCAAATGGCCATCACCAAGATGCGATTGAACGACAGCCGGATCGACACCCATCGCACATCCCAACTGCTCGCTAAATCTGCTTCTGTTCCGAACGAAGTCTTCGAAAAAGACGATATGGACGTCATCTTTCCCAAAGACCGCTGCATATGCCTTTGCGACCTCGTGAAAATTAAAAATTTTGGTCTCGCCCTTCCAATCTTCGCTTTTGTGACGCGTCAGAAAATCGCTGAAAACATTTTCGAACCTTCGGTAATTCTGGACATAATAGGAGGGGATCAAATCCTGCTGTTTTCTTATAACGATCAATACACCAACCTTATCGGCGTGCGGGGTAAAGTATTTGTGCAGAACGGCGGGCCCGATAATACGCTCGTGGCGTCGCTCGTTCATCATGAAGAGGCCCTCCGACAACACATTGGGGAGACATTTCGATAATTCTCCAATCGGGTTGGCCTGGTAAGGACCGCTTGCCAAGACATGATCAAACCAAATCTTGTACAGGCCCTTACTTTGCTTTTCGCCGTAGAAGTCACTCTCAAAAGCCCGCCCCAGAAAATTGATAGCGCCCGCCTTATGCAAACCCAGAAAAAGGCCGTTCTGCAAACTTGTGCTTGCGGATTTCGGATAGCCAACGTGTAACAGCAGCCTTTTCATCTCATTTCCGTTTACAATTATGCCCCGACGCAGCCCGATATTCGGGCCGGATTGAGATCGCCAAATTCGACCTTGCCAGCGGTCCGGCGAAACCGTTTGCCCGCCTCAGCGACGACAAGTCAACATCCTGCCATGGTCGGACGCTGCCCTAGAAGATCCATTGCCAGCCATAGCCCCCCTCCTTATAGACCCGTCTTAGCGGTGACATCAAAATCACCTCAAGGAAGGCGAGCGAACAAAATGGAAACGGTTATACGGGCGGCTCTCGCTTTTGTCTGCCGTCGCTCATATCTCAGGTCTCCCCGCGTTGTGGCCTTGCTCCTGTGGGCGTCCTTGCAGCAAATCTCGCGACGTCGCCCGAACGCTCCTTCGCGACGCCTCCGAGCGCTTATATTACCGCGTCCTGGCCTGACAGAGGACGCCCAGGCGGCACTGAGCACAGGGCGAGACATCGATCTTCTGACGGCTCCAAGCGGCATCATGAAGGCAATCTCGATCGGGTTCCTACCGAGCACGATCGACGACAATAATTACGCCAACCTGTCCACCGAAGAAGAGGCAGCAAAACGCATTTATCGCGAATTCTTACGCAAGACATTGCGCCACTTGCTGATGCTTTCCAGGATTGATGTGATCATCAGCGGTAATTTCGCTTATTTTGCGGAGCGGGAATTACATGGCGCGTCGGAGGAGATTGATGTCCCTTTCATCATTTTGCACAAAGAGAACCTCAAAAGCGCCGCTCGCTTGTCGTACTACGAGGATCACTACCGTCGGCGGCGCGGCCCATTCAGCGGACGGCGCATAATCGTGTACAATTCCTTCGAGCGTGAAGTGCAGATTGCCGCCGGCATCGCATCTGCGGACAGGATCAGTATCTGCGGCATGCCACGACTTGATCGGGCACACGCCTGGCGGCGGAGCGAGGCTCGAAAGCCGCTCCCCCATAAACCCTTGGTGCTGTTTTTTACTTTCGGCGCCAAGACGGGCTTGCCGGTGTTGCGAAGAAAATTCGGCAATGGAGAGATGACCGAAGCATTGCCTGCTTTCGATAAGCTTAGCTGGCAAAAAACCGCACAGTTGACGATCGAAGCAATGCTGCGCTTCGCAAGAGAAAATCAGCATGTGACTGTGATCCTGAAATCAAAGCGCGCCGCAGGACACCTGACCAGTTTCCACCAAATTGCCGAGGGTGAGGTGCCAGCGAACATACGTTTCGTCGAAGGCGGCGATCCTCTCGAGTTACTCAAGGAAGCCTGGGTCGTGGTTGGGATGAACTCTACGGCGTTGCTTGAGGCACTGGCGATGGGCAAGATTGTCCTATCGCCCGGTTTTGCCGAAGCAGCCGATCCAGCAATGTCGCCGTGGATAGCGGACTTTGGACGGGCTGTCGAACTGGCTAGAACTCCGGATGCTCTTGTGACTCGGCTATCCGACATTACGAACGGACCGCCGCCATTCGTTTTACCGGAACTTGACCCGCATTCCATCGACTGTCTCGATCGATGGGCTGGCAATGCTGATGGCAAAGCAAGTGAACGAGTTTCGGCTATCATCCAACAAGAGGTCTCAGCGTCAGAAGCGCGCAACACTGCAGCCGTGGCATGAAGAAACAGAAGCATACGCGTTCTGCTGAGGACTCGGTGAAACAATTTTCAACCGGCGCCTCTGAGCAACTCCCGATCAAGCAACTGTTGCCACCAATGCTCAAAGGGCATTGGCATCAGATCGTTGCGCTGTTTTTTGCATTCCTCTTTACAGCGATCGTCGAGGGTATCGGCTTCTCCCTCGTGGTCCCGTTACTGCAAACCTTGTTGTCATCTAACCCGCCTGCGAACAGCGACAATTTTCTTCAATTGACATTCTCACAAATCAGCCAATCAGTGCCGCAAGAATGGCGCGTTCCGGGCCTACTCGGTATGCTTGCGTTCGTTTTTTTGGTGAAAAGCATCAGCCTCATCGCGTCGTCCGGGATGACGCGATGGTTTATCAATACGTTGCGGATGGATTGGACTACGCGAAGTTTGCTGGCTTACCTTAAGGGTCCATACTCAATCTCAGCGTCTCGCCCTCACGGAGAAGTCATACAGACAATCATCGGAGAAACCGAGCTAGCGGCGCGTGGGGTACTTTTGCTCGTAGATTTTTCCGCCCGATGTATTCAGGCCGGCGTGCTCTTGCTCTTGTTGCTGCTCACCAATTGGCAGACAACTGTCTTTGTCTTGATCTTGGGGGGGCTGGCGTCCGCTCTATCCTGGAAAGGCGCGCAACGTTTTTCACTTGAGGCAGGACAGGCGAGACGGGAACTTCGGCGCGACGCGAGCAAACTTGTCAGCGAGACGATCACGGGGCTGCGTACGATCAAGCTACTCGATCTCGCCACGCGACGCGCGAAAGGGCTGCGTCAGATGCTTCTGCATTACCGCTCGGTCGATACCAAATTTGAAGTCGCGAGCGGCTTGCCGGGCAACATGATCGATCTCATTGCCGTAATAGTTGGCGCGGCTGTCATTCTCTTTATGACAGCGGCCCTGAAGATGAAAATCGAAGACGTGCTGCCAACCACTGCCCTGTTCGGCCTGGTTTTCCTGCGCCTTGCAGCCAGCGCCACACAGCTGTTTTCAAAGCGATTGCAAATCGCAAGTTCCTTGGCACCGCTGCAAGCCGTAAATGAAGCGATGGGGATTGCAACTGAACAACTGCCTGGATCGGTGCCATTCCCCGGCTTCAGCGGAGAGATTGTGTTCGACAACGTCTCGCTTCAACCGGTAGGCCGTCACATCATCTTCGATCATCTTAACATGCGAATTCCGGCTGTCGGACTAACCGCGATCATCGGCCCCTCCGGCAGCGGTAAAACGACGTTGGTCGATCTTATCGTCCGGCTGCGAAAAGCTGATCATGGTCGTGTTCTGGTTAGTGGACGGGATGTCAACGAGTTTGACGTACGGTCTTTGCGCGCACGCGTCGGCTACTTGTCACAGGAACCGCAGCTTTTTGATGGGACGGTTGCGGAGAATTTGATGATGGGACGACCTGATGCGACCGAAGCAGAAATGCTCGATGTCGCGCGTCTGGCCCACGTCGACGATTTCGTCTCGACTATGGAAAATGGCTACTCGACCGAACTCGGGCGGGCTGGACATTTGCTCTCCGGTGGGCAACGGCAACGACTTGCGCTTGCCCGTGAATTACTCCGCAATCCGGACCTTTATATCTTTGACGAACCGACTAGCGCGCTGGATCGAGACAGCGAGACGATAATCAACGACCTCATTAATCAGCTCTCACTGACACATCCAGTGGTCGTTATTTCGCACAGACAGGACATCATTCTTGGAGCGAAGACTATTTATCGAATCGAAAACGCTAAAGCTGAGGAATTGGATCCAGCCGATTTCAGCCGCGCTGGAATGGCCCACTAATCCGTCAAGCATGGCTCGAAACCGCATCGATATTATGACCAATCGCGCACTGAAAATATTTCATATCATTACCGATCTCGATGTCGGCGGAGCGGAAATGGCGCTCATGCGGCTTGTTTCAAACCCATCGTCACTTCCCATGCAACACCAAGTCATTTCGTTGAAAAGCGGCGGCAAGCTTGAGGACGAGATCCGGGCAAACGGTATCCCTGTCACAACGATTGGTTTGAACGGAGCACGAGATTTCGGGAATGCCTTTGTACAACTTGCACGCCTTTTCAGGACCAAACGCCCCGATTTGATCGTGACATGGCTTTACCATGCTGACTTTCTCGGCACCCTTGCAAACTTGTCTACCGTGCGCGCTCCACTGATCTGGAACATTCGCTGCGCAGACATGGACCTTTCCAAATATAGCGCACTGACGAGAACTTTGCCGCGCATTTTGGCGAAGCTGTCTCGCTGCGCAACTGTCATCGTCACAAACTCAAATGCCGGGCGCCGCGCACATGAAGCTTATGGCTACCGCGCCCGTTACTGGCAAACCATTCCCAACGGATTTGATCTGCTGAAGTTTCACCCCGATAGTCGCGCTAGAATGAATATGCGTGAAGAGCTGAAAGTCGCCCCAGAGTCCCTTCTCGTCGGGCTGATTGCGCGAGTGGACCCGATGAAGGGGCACGAAACATTTCTTGCCGCTGCCGCCAAGATAGCCAGCACTGTCCCGTCGGCCCGCTTTCTGTTGGCTGGGCGCGGGACGGATAGCGCGGGGTTCCGTAATGCCATTGCGGCCAAGGGGGTGCCAGCCGATAAGATCATCCTGCTCGGAGAGCGCCTCGATATGCCTGCCATATTGTCAGCCCTTGACTTGAGCGTTTCCTCATCACGAACAGAGGGATTTTCAAATACCGTTGCTGAAGCGATGGCGGTTGGGATCCCTTGCGTTGTTACGGACGTGGGAGATTCCGCCATTATTGTCGGCGATACTGGTCGAGTCGTCCGAAAGGATTCCCCGGACGAACTGGCAAAGGCCATAATTGAGATTTTAATGCTGCCTCAGGAAGAACGCGCTGCCTTGGGCGCCGCTGCGCGCGACCGGATTTCTCGCAATTACGCCTTGGAAACGATAAGCCAGGAATATGCCAAGACCTTCGCCGGCGTGATCCGCGGTGAATTTCCTTGATTTTCGAAGATAGGCATCCCCGCCCGGCATCCCAGACTTGTGAAAATGGTCGATGGGAACTAATGATGAGCCAGCCCTAAAACTGGCTTAGTCGGCCGACAGACGTTATCGCCATCGCCTCAGATAATCTTCCGGCTGGAAAATAGCAAAGGGACGCAGATAAAGTTCGGCATCTGCCTTGACAAGAGATCCAATCTCCAGTGAACCAGGTTATTAGCATAGGAAGCCGTCCGATCGGACCGGGCCACCCTGCCTTTTTGATCGCCGAAGTTGCCCAGGCCCACGATGGCTCGCTCGGTGCTGCGCACGCCTATATTGACGCCGCGGCCGAGGCTAAGGCCGACGCGATCAAATTCCAGACGCATATTGCCGACGCCGAATCCACCCTCGACGAACCATTCCGGATCAAATTTTCCAAGCAGGATGAGACGCGCTACGCCTACTGGAAGCGGATGGAGTTCACGCCTGATCAGTGGGCCGGGCTCGCCGAACACGCGACCGCGCGGGGGCTGATATTTTTAAGTTCTGCTTTTTCGGTTCGAGCGGTCGAGATGCTGGCTCGCATCAACATGGTCGCCTGGAAAGTTGGATCCGGCGAAATTGGATCAAACGACCTCCTTGGCGCGATGGCTAAAGCCGGTGGTCCAGTTCTGCTGAGCACTGGCATGAGCAGTTATGCGGAAGTCGAACAAGTCGTCGCGTCCTTGCGCGAACGTGGCACCAGCGTAGCACTTTTCCAATGCACATCGCAGTATCCCGTTGCATTGAAGGACGTCGGCCTAAACGTCCTTGATGAATTCAGACGGCGTTTCAATTGTCCCGTGGGCCTCTCCGACCATTCAGGATCCGTGTTTCCCGCCCTCGCCGCGATGGCTCATGGCGCCAATATGATCGAAGCACATATCGTTTTCGATCGGCGAATGTTCGGCCCGGATACAGCGGCCTCTCTCACCCCCGATGAGTTCCTTCTTCTTGCCGATGCACGCGATGCCTTCCACCAGATGCTGAGCCATCCGGTCGACAAGGACATGCTGGCGAATTCGCTGCGACCGACTCGGCAGATTTTCGGCAAGAGCGTCGCGCTGGTTGGTAATGCATCGGTAGGAACAACGTTGACCCGCGATATGCTGACACTAAAAAAGCCCGGCAGCGGCATTCCAGCGGCCGCCATTGACCAATTGGTGGGAAAGCGGCTCAAACGTGCCGTAGACGCAAGAAATCTGCTTTCCTGGGAAGACGTTGATGCCTGAGCGCCGCAAAATCTGTGTTGTTGTCAATAGCCGCGCAAATTACGGACGCATCAAAAGCGCCATGCGGGCCATTCAGCAGCATCCACGGCTGGAGCTGCAGCTTCTCGTCGGCGCCTCAGCTCTGTTGCACCGCTTTGGCAGCGTGATCGATATTATTCGAAACGACGGGTTTGAACCCACCGCGGTTGTGCATTCGATCGTCGAGGGAGAAACGCCAACGACAATGGCCAAGTCCACCGGCCTCGGCGTACTCGAACTTGCCTCACAATTTGAGAACATTCGACCGGACGTTGTGCTGACAGTCGCTGATCGTTTCGAAACGATCGCAACGGCAATTGCGGCGAGTTATATGAATATTCCGGTCGCTCATACGCAGGGCGGTGAAGTGACTGGGTCGATAGACGAAAGCGTCCGCCACGCCGTCACCAAGCTTTCGCATATCCACTTTCCGGCGACGGAGCGGGCGCATGAATTTCTGCTGCGCATGGGCGAGGAAGAAGACACCGTGCATCTGACAGGATGTCCGGCCATGGATCTGGTTGCCGACGCCGATCTGACTTTGCCGCCCGATCTGTTCAAGCGCTACGCCGGTGTGGGCGCCGACATCAATCCAGATCGTCCATATCTCGTAGTGTTGCAGCACCCTGTCACTACGGAATACGGGCAAGGCTTCACTCAGATCAGCGAAACCTTGAACGCCATTTCGAAGATCGGAATGCAGGTTGCCTGGCTGTGGCCCAATGTGGATGCTGGCTCGGACGATGTTTCGAAAGGACTGCGGGTGTTCCGCGAGCATCACAATCCGGACTATCTGCATTTCTACAGAAACTTCTCACCCGAAGATTATTTGCGGCTCATCAAGCACTGCGCCTGCCTGGTCGGCAATTCATCGTCCGGCCTTCGCGAAGGCGCGTTCATGGGCATTCCGTGCGTCAACATTGGCACACGGCAGCAAGGTCGCGAGCGAGGCGCCAACGTCATCGATGTGCCCTACGAAGCTGGAAAGATTGAAGCCGCCATTGGTCGTCAGCTTGCGCATGGCGCATATGAACCGTCGACATTGTTTGGCAACGGAACCGCCGGTAACCAGATCGCCGACATCCTCGCCGTTGCCGATTTCCGCATTCAGAAAAAACTCTCCTATGTCGGTTGACCAATTTCAGGCATGCGAAATCTGCGGCTCGTCGGACTGGCACGCGACCTATCGCGGGCCTGTTCGCGACGGCGCGTTCGGGCGGCTCACCAAGCCAACGGTTGTCGCGCGTTGCGGAAGCTGCGGCGTTGAGCGCTTGGCTGAGGACACCACCAAGGACGAGAATTTCTACAAGGGCACCGACTACCGGGCCGCGCTCAATGAAGCTACTGACGCTGCCGGTTTCTTCGCTGAGCACGACAGACTGCAATTGCAGAACCTGCAGCAGCTCTGGCCCGAAACGCTGCGTGGCAAGACCATTGCCGATATCGGCTGTGCCGCCGGCAGCTTTCTGGACCATGTGAAAGGCCTGCCGGCCCGCGCGATCGCGGTCGAGCCGTGCATTCCATATCATCAGTCGCTTTCGGATCGGGGGTTCGAGGTCTATGCGTCGCCGTCCGATATGGGCGAAGCCGGCACTGTCGACTGGGCGTTCTCGTTCAGCGTGATCGAGCATGTCAGCGATCCAAAAAGCTTCCTCGCCGACATCCGATCGATCGTAAAGCCGGGTGGCCGCGTTCTCATCTCAACGCCCAACCGGGCAGATGTGCTGATGAGCCTTCTTCCGGACACCTACCCCGCTTTTTTCTACCGCGCTGTCCACCGCTGGTATTTCGATGTGGCATCGCTGACCCGTTGCGCGCAATCCGCTGGCCTGGAGGTCGAGCAGATGCGCTGCGTGCATCGGTTTGGCATCTCGAATGCGCTGATCTGGCTGCGGGACAAGAAGCCTGGCGGCCATAAGCCGCTGCCGAATATCAATGCTCCGTTGCTGGATGCGGTCTGGGCCCGCGCATTGGAGCTCGAAGGTAGCGGCGACTATCTATACGCCGTGCTGGTTCGTAAGGACTAAGGGGATCACCCGTATGAAACAGGTGATCTATCTTGGTGCGACGGAAGGCTACGAAGCGACAAAGGCCGCACTCGAAGGCGTGGCGAAGGTCCAGCACGTGGCGGCTGAGCAGCCCGACGTCGCCGCCGCGCTTCGCACTGCCGACGGACTGCTCGACGCGTCGATGAAGACACGCATCACCGACGACATGGTGTCTGCCGCACCCAATCTCAAAATCATCTCCTGTGCGACCACCGGCTCGGACCACATCGCCCGCGCGGCGCTGGACGCACGCGGCATTCCGGTGCGCACGCTCAAGGAAGACCCGAACGTCCTGCGCAACATCACGCCGGCCGCCGAGCATTCATGGGCGCTGCTCATGGCCTGCGCGCGCAAGCTGCCGGCTGCCGTGAGCCACGTGACCGGGGGCGGTTGGACGCGCGAGGACTTTCCGGGCGTGATGCTCAAGGGGAAGCGGCTCGGTCTCGTTGGTTGCGGCCGGATCGGCGGCTGGATGTCGCGCTATGCGAATGCCTTCGGCATGGAGGTGATCGGCTTCGACCCACACCTTGCGAATTTTCCCGACACCATCAGCCCACGCTCCCTCGAAGAGGTGGTGACGACGAGCGACTTCGTCTCGATCCACGTTCATCTCTCGCCGGAAACCGAAGGCCTCGTTTCGCGCGAACTGGTTGAGAAGATGAAGCCCAGCGCGATCCTGATCAACACATCGCGTGGCGGCATCGTCGACGAAGCCGCACTCTACGATGCGATCGAGTCAGGCCATCTCGGCGGCGCCGGCCTCGATGTGCTCAAGGGCGAACCGGACACAACGGATCATCCGTTGGTCATTCTCTCCCGAACCCATCCCAATCTTCTCATCACTCCGCATTGCGGCGGCTTCAGCCCGGATGCGGTCAGACTTGTTTGCACGCACGCGGCCGGCAAGATCCGCAAGACGCTTCAGGGCGCGGAGCCATGACGGACTTCAACCGACTGTCGGAGGACATCGCTGAGCACGGTGTCAAACATGTCTTCGGCATCCCGGGCAGCGGCGAAACACTGTCGCTAATCGATGCGCTCGAGAAACGCGGCGTGCCGTTTCACCTGACGCATTCCGAAGGCGCGGGCGCGCTGATGGCAGCGACTGTCGGGCGCCTTTCCAATGCAGCCGGCGTATCGCTGTCCATTAAGGGCCCCGGACTGACCAACGCCATTCCCGGCATTGCTGCGGCCTGGTTCGAAGGCTTTCCGCTGGTGCATTTCACGGAAGGCTTCCCGCCCAAGGCGTCTCTGTCCAAGGCGCACAAGCGCATCGATCAGGCCGCGCTCGTCGGCCCGATCGTAAAGGACGTGCGTTATCTCACGCAGGCCGGTCCGGGCTTTTCTGAGATCGCAGCTTTCGCTCGTGCCGAGGAGCCGGGCCCGAGCGTCGTGACGCTGGCCGGCAAGGTGGATACGGATCCTCCCGCCTTCGTTCAGGCCCCCACCGTCAAAAGCGACCTGCAAGCGGCCTTGAAGCTGGTCAACAGCGCCGAACGCCCTATCGTCATTGCCGGCACCCTCGCCCATCGCGCAGGCTTACGCGACGTTCTGGCCTCCTTTCCCTTCCCGGTTTTCTCGACCGCAGCATCCAAGGGCATCATCGACGAAACCGCCGCGAATGCAGCAGGCGTCTTCACCGGCGTCGGTCTCAAGTTGACGCCTGAATATCAGTTGCTCAGTCAGGCCGATCTCATCGTCGGCATTGGATTGACGGCGCGCGAGGCGCTCGCAACCCAACCTTTCTCTGTACCGTTTCTCGCCATCGAGGCGGTGGAAACACCGGGAACGGCGGCTTTCGCACCGACGGCACGCGTCCACATCGAGCATGTGGCAGAGATCCTGACGCCGCTTCAGCAACGCATCTGGGGCTTGGAAGACCTCGCCCATATCGTTGCCGCCTTACAAGCGCGCATGCAGGAGGGCTTTTTGCCGGGAGCCGTTTTCCATGCGATCGAGCGAAGGTTCGACCGTCATGCGCGGCTCGTGCTTGACACGGGGTACTTCTGCACGATCGGCGAACATGCGCTTCGCCCACGCGAGGCCGACCTTTGCCTGATGTCGGGTCAAGGCCGCTACATGGGCACTGGATTGCCGATGGCACTCGGCGCTGCCTTGCATGATCCAATGACACCGACCATCGCGGTCTTTGGTGATGGCGGTGTCGCCATGCATCTCGCGGAAGCAAGACTAGCCGCACAGCATCGCCTTCCACTTCTGATCGTCCTGATGACCGACAACAGCTTCAGTTCGATCCGAACCCGCGCTTTGAAGGACGGCCTGACGCAGAAACCGCTGACGATGGACGGCAAGGGCTGGACCGCCGCCTTCGAGGCGCTGGGTCTGCCGAGCCATCGTGCCGAAAATCTCACGGCGGTCGAATCCGCTCTGGCCGCATGGCAGCCGCAGAGCGGTCCCGCATTTCTCGAAATTCCCTTTGCGCCTGAGCCCTATGAGGCGATGGTCGCCGGCATCCGGTGAGGCATCGAACCGTGACCGCTCCTCATATGCTCATTGTCGGATCAGGTAGCGTCGGCAAACGCCACGCGCGCAACCTCGCGTCGCTGGGCTGTCGCATCTCCTGCGTCGATCCGCGTGCGGAACGTCGCGAAGAGCTTGCTGCCGAGACGCCGGTTGTCGGCTCTCACCCTACCATCGAAGCCGCCTTGGCCGCTGGCGGACTTGATGGGGTTGTGATCGGCTCGCCAACCGCATTTCATCCTGCACAGACGATCGCGGCCCTGGATGCTGGCCTGCCCGTACTGCTGGAAAAGCCGGTCGCCAAAACGGCGGCTGAAGCGCGCACGATATACGACGCCCAAAAGCGGACCGGCGTGCCGGTGCTTCTCGGCTACACATGGCGCTGGTGGCCGCCTCTGCTGCAGGTTCGCTCACGCTTGAACGAAGGCACGATCGGCAAACTTCGTCACGTTCAGTTCCACATGTCGGCGCATCTGGCGGACTGGCATCCATGGGAACCCTATCAGGAGTTCTTCATGGCCAGCGCCGCACAGGGCGGCGGCGCATTGCTGGACGAAAGCCACTGGATCGATCTAATGACTTGGTTCTTCGGCACGCCGGCAGAACTGTCGGGACGCGTCGAGAAGATCTCCGATCTCGATATCGAGACTGACGACAACGTTGATGCGCTGGCTATGTATCCAGACGGCCTTCGCGTCTCGTTGCATCTCGATCTCTACGGGCGGCCGCACGAGAAGTACATCCGCTTCATCGGCGAAGGTGGCAGCCTCTTTTGGTCCGCCGATCCCAATCGCATCACAATCGGCAAGCAGAGCGGTCAGGTCTGGGAGGAAGAAACGTTCACGTGCGAGCGCAACGATATGTTCGTGGCTGTTGCACGCGAATTTCTCGACGTCGTTGCCGGACGCAGCAAGCCCTCCTGTACGCTCGCCGATGGCATCAAGGTCATGGACCTGATAGAGGCGATCCGTACCAGCAGCGCCGAAGGGTGCACCGTACAGACGGGAAAAGCGGATGCTTGAGGGTCGCTCGGTTCTTGCGGTCGTCCCCGCCCGAGGCGGATCGAAATCGATCCCGCGCAAGAACCTGAAGGAAATCGGCGGCATTTCGCTTGTCGGGCGCGCGGCCGGCGTAGCCCGCGCTCTGCCCTGGATCGATGCCGCGCTGATTTCGACGGACGATCACGACATCAGGGACGAGGCGGTCCGGCATGGCCTCGATGCGCCGTTCATGCGGCCCGACGAATTATCCGGAGACACTGCCGGCTCGATCGACATGTGGCGGCACGCCTGGCTCGCCGCCGAACAACACTATGGCCGCCGGTTCGACATTTCGGTGTTGCTGGAACCGACAAGCCCGATGCGCCGGCCGGAGGACGTGGAACTGACGGTAAAAACGTTGTTGCAGACCAATGCACCGGCGGCGGCGACAGTCTCACGCACACCGGCGCATTACACGCCGCACAAGACGCTCACGGTGGACGAACAAGGTACCATCGGCTTCTATCTGTCCGACGGTGCTCGGCACAGTCTCCGTCAGGGCATTCCGGCCTACTATCACCGCAACGGGTTGTGCTATGCCGTCACCCGCGCTCATCTCGTCGGGCATGGCCGCATCATCGACCGCGATGCACAGGCCGTCGTGATAGACCGCCATGTCGTGAATATCGACGATCCTTTCGAACTCGAATTGACCGAGTGGCTGCTGAACCGAGAACGCAAAGCATGACAAGCGCTCCCATCTTCATCGGCGGAATGTTCAAGTCGGGCACGACCCTTCTCCGGGCCATGCTGGGCCAGCATAGCGCGATCGCATCAGGCCTCGAGACTTACTGGTTCGACTGGGACTGGTCGCAGCGCAACAGTGCAAAGATGCAAGGCAATCTGCAGCGGCTGGCGGACTATTTCGATCTTCCATCTGAGCGCGTAAACACTCTGGCTCAATCGGCGCAAAGCGCGGAAGCCTTCCTCCGGTCGTTGATGAATGAGGTCGCCGCCGACATGGGCAAGCGGCGCTGGGCGGAGAAGACGCCAGGCAATATCGCTCATGTCGACCGCATCTGGTCTGCGTGGCCGGACGCACAAGTGATCCATATCATGCGCGATCCGCGTGACGTCTTCGCATCGCTGCGCGAGGCCGGAAAGTGGAGTACCGCAGACGAATTCGCCGACCGTTGGTGCTCGACGATCGGAACGGGATCCGAGCTGATTGCGAAGATCAAACCGGACGACAAGGCTTATCTCGTCATCCGCTATGAAGATCTGATCGGCGGGCCTGACGCAGCGATGCGGCGGGTGATCGGCTTCCTGAATGAGGAATGGGAGCCGCAAGTCGGCACCTTCAGCGGCCGTGAGGCCGACTTTGACAAAGTTCGCGATGCGACCGGCAAAGCCTCGACGACGCTCGAGCGGCTGAAGGAGCCGCTGACAAATCAGCGTGTCGGCATCTGGCGCAACATCCTCGCCGACAAGGACCTCTCGGACATCAAGGAAGCCATCGCGAGCCGCGGCTTCGGCGATGTTTATCTTCGGGCGGTCGCGGATACGCGTGACGCTTGATCGCGCCATGACGCAAGGGTTGCTGCTCGTCAATTTCCACTATGTGCGCGATCCGGGATTGTATGCGCATCCCGGTATTCACCCGATTTCGCCTGACGCCTTCCGTCGTCAGATGGAGCAATTGGCTTCCTGCCTTCACATGGCAACGCCGGACGAAGCCGAAGCCTATGTGCTTCACGGAAAAGAGTTGCCCCGTTCGAGCGCGCTGATCACATTCGACGACGGCCTTGTCGATCACGAGAGGACCGCAATGGATATCCTCGACCCGATGGGTATCAAGGCGGTGTTTTTCGTCTGCTCCCGTCCGTTGACGGAACACCGTGCGTTGGCCGTCCACAAGGTTCACTATCTGCGGGCGATGACCGAGCCTAGCCGCTTTCGCAACGAACTATTGGCCGCGCTGCCGCCGGAATGGCGAATCCGGCAACTGACGGCGGAAGAGCGCGCGTCAGCGGCGCGGACTTATATCTACGACCGGCCGGAGCATGGCGAGATCAAGTATCTGCTCAACTCCCTTCTGCCGGAAGACGTGCTTGATCAGGTGACCAGCACAATGCTCGAAAACCGCGGCATCGATGAGCGCGCCTTCTGCGCTGAAACTTATATGGATGGACGCACCCTTCGCAGCCTTGAGGATCGTGGACATTGCATTGGTGCACACACGCATGATCATCGCGCGGTCACCCGTCTCGGCGATGACGAAGACCGGCATATGGCTCTCAATATCGCTACACTCGCGGAAGCAACTGGCCGGCCGCCGAACTGGGTGTCATATCCTTATGGCCGTGATTGGGCTCTTCCAGCTGATCCGGCCGAGTTCTGCAAGCGCCACGGCTTCTCGGTGGGCGTGACTTTAACCGGACAATGGGTGCAGCCGGAGCATACGCCGTTTGCTCTCGACCGCATCAATACCAATGAGGTCGACCGGGTGCTGAGTGACCATGAGTTCCATCGCCGTTAAGGTCAAATCCGTCTATTTAGCAGCCCTACGAGGAACTGCGAGGCTCGGCTTGGCGTGGATTTCCGCAGCCCTGGTTTTACCATTCATCAAACGGCTGAAGCGCGCTGAATCAAAAAAGCGATACACTGTTTGGATATTGCCGAAAGATGGCTTCACCCAAGACGTCATGAGCGCCCTCGACAGTGCAGACGATGTCGAAGTGCTCGCCATGCCGCGACTGATCCTGCGGGAGATCTTTCGTACCTTCCTTCCCAACTCCATTGATGACAATAATTATGCGTCCGCAGGCAGCACGTTTGATCACGCCAAGTTACGCTATAGGGATTTCCTTCGAAGACTGTTCAAGGCGCTTTCGCATTTTAGGCAGATCGATGCCGTCGTAACTGGCAATTTCGGTTATCGCGCCGAACGCGAGCTTGCGACCGCAATGTCCGAGCTGCGCATTCCTTTCATCGCCTTGCACAAAGAAAACTTGAAGACACCGGGCCGCGTAACCTTTTTTGAACATATTTACAAAGAAAGGCGCGGCGCTTTCACGGGCCACAGCATTCTCGTCTATAATCAGATCGAGAAAGACCTGCAGCTCCGCGCAGGCGTCGCGGCTACGACGCAAATTCAAATCATCGGAATGCCGCGCCTCGATAGAATCCATAGCTGGCGCCGCAGCAATACCGGGACCACGGCACCGCGAAAAATCCTTTTCTTCTTGTTCTCCCCTTTGACAGGCATGCCGCGCATTGTGCGAAAGGGTGCAACGACGGGCGAGGTTTATCTCGAAGATGACGGTATCGAAGAAGGCGAAAACTCGATCTCGCTGGACACGCTTTGCACGGAGACGTGCCTTACGATTTTGAAACTCGCGCGCGAGAACCCGGATATCGAGGTCGTAGTAAAAACCAAAGGCCGGCAGCGCGATATCGTCGAAAGCATTCGTCCGTTCGGGCTGAATGACGAGCAGCCCGTTCTCTCCAACCTTCGTGTCATTCACAGCGGCGACGTGCTGCCGCTGATAGCAGAGGCATCTGTGGTCTGCGGCTTCAATTCCACGGCATTGCTCGAAGCCGTTGCCGCCGGAAAGCCGGTTGTCTTGCCGTGGTTCGCGGAAGCTGAACGCGCGGACGTAAATCCATACGTGATCGACCTGCGGCCACTTGGCGACGTGGTGCACAGTCCGGTCGAACTGCATGATCTCTTGATCAAATATGCGCGATCGCCACGCCCGGTGCCGGCGCAATTGGGAGCCAACGAGACGGCCACGCTCGAACATTGGACTGGGAACGTGGACGGATGCGCCGGCGAGCGGACACGTCGTGCGATCCTCGCAGCCATCGGCAGAGGTGTGTAAATCACCCGCTCGTCCGACAAGGCTTCGATACAGTTCAGGTCGTCACGATAAAGGAATGTTTCGCGCTGGGAAGAATGCGCACCTTCTCAAATCGCCCGGTCAGCGCGCGGAAGTTTTCCACCAATCGTTCCAGCTCTTCGCGGTCGAGCCCTGGAAACTTCTGCCGGCTATAAGCTTGCGTCGGTCGCAATGGCGTAAGCGCGGTGCGCGCAACAGACCGAGCCCACTGCTCACTCTGATCGCGGACGACTGCAACCAGCTTACGGCGACGCACGGCAGTGCCGCTCGCTTTCAATGCCAGCAGCTGCTGAACAACGCGATGAGTCGCCTGCGGCCCGTCTATTGAAGCGACATAGCGCTTTACATCTTCCTGCACCGCTTCGTCGACTGCGAGCGGGGCATCGAACCTTCCATCAAACGCACGCCTGACCTGATCAATCAGGTCGTTCGCAGTCGTCGCCTCGACACTGACTCGATTCGGCAGGAAGCTGTCATATGTCTCAGATTTCAGCGGCTGGTAGGCAATAACGGGACGGTTGAGCAACGCCGCTTCAAGGCCGGTCGTACAACTATTATGGATCGAAACAGCCGCGGCGAGCAGCCAGGGAATGGCACCGCCCTCATAGATGACTTTCACATTCGGCAGCCCTTCAGCCAGGTGGCGCCAATTGTCATGGTCCTCGGACGGATGCGGGCGCACCACAATCGTCCGATCCGGGAATGCCTGTGCAAGCTCAGGAACCATGTCCTGGAAGGCATGATAGATCTTGCCGAGATATTCGATCCACTGTGCGAAGAACGCTTGATCAGCCGCATGACGGATGGATCCGCGCTTGCGAAGAGTGTCCATCACTCCGGTCGCTCCGTAAAAGTGATTGTAGCGGCCGAAATTCGTGTTGATCAGAATGAAATTGCCGTGCTGTGCCTTCAGTGCCTCCGCCGGAGCCCGATACAATCCCTGCAATTCCGGCCGCAGCAAGTCGAACCGGGGATTGCCCGTCTCATATATCTTCCGGACGCCATCATTCACGGCCAGGCGCATGTCGTCATGCTGGACCCTGCCCCATGCAAAGAACGCATCGACCTTCTCAAAGGCAGCCGGCGCAACCCGCTCATGCAGATAGGCGTCGCGGTCGCGATAAACGAGCCCTTCCTCGCACCATGCGAGGATGTTGAAACCCAAATCCTCGAGGCGCTGGAAGCTTTTTACCTTCAGCCGCGCCACGCTCTTGTCGAGATAGAAGCCCTGCGGAAGCAAGGCCAGCCGCCTCAACAAAGAATTCTGATCACCAAGGAGAACCCGGAACCCCGCTTCCGCAGCGGCGCAAGCAAGATAGGTTTTTGCATCTAGCTCCCGAGCCTTGGTTTCGATCGGGATGATGAGCCAATGTCGCTCAGTCATGTGCGGTCAATCATCGACGATTCGTCACGCAGCTTCGCGGCAAGAGGCATTCGGTGGCGGCCGTCGTCATTCTTCGGTCACCACAGCAGAAACCTGGAATGGTGAGGAAAATCGCTTCTGAAATCC
This sequence comes from Pseudorhodoplanes sinuspersici, assembly GCF_002119765.1. Classification (NCBI taxonomy): domain Bacteria; kingdom Pseudomonadati; phylum Pseudomonadota; class Alphaproteobacteria; order Hyphomicrobiales; genus Pseudorhodoplanes; species Pseudorhodoplanes sinuspersici. The sequence continues at coordinate 3,633,888 of NZ_CP021112.1, read as the reverse complement.
GGTAAGGACATGGCATCGACGATCCGCACAGCTGGGGATTTGCCGGGGGTCGGCATAGCCCTTTCGAGCCTATCCTAGCAAGGGGAGCCGTGTGGATTCCTCTGGGGAGGGACGGGGCAACCCCTTGTAAAATAAGAATATTTTCTTGAATCCCGCTGCTCAGCGGTGGAATTGTGCTAACTAGGCTAGCATGTTTCTGGCCTTTCGTGCATGCACAACTGCCGCAAATCCCGCATCACTTCGGGGATTTGATGAAGGAGGCCGCCGTGGGTGGAGCTCAAAAGAAAATGGAAGCCAGTGAGCCTGCTCGCGAGGCGCTTCTGATCGATTCCGCCCTGCGGACCCTGGATGCCGCAGCGGGCGGTGTCGGGGCCTTGTCGGCGGCGCTGCGGGACGGCCTTGGCCGGACGCTGGTCGCAGCGGTGGAGACCATCGGCGCCTCGCAGGGGCGCCTGATTGTTACCGGCATGGGAAAATCGGGCCACGTCGCCCGCAAGCTAGCCGCAACCTTCGCGTCCACCGGCACGCCGGCTTTCTTCGTGCATCCGAGCGAGGCGAGCCATGGCGATCTGGGCATGATCACCAAGGACGATGTGATCATGGCCCTCTCGTGGTCCGGCGAAACCGCGGAATTAAAAAACCTCATCGATTATTCGCGGCGGCACCGGATCTCCCTGATCGGCATGACGTCGGAAGCAGCCTCGACTCTTGGCCGCGCGGCCGATGTGGTGCTGGCGCTGCCGCAGGCCCGCGAAGCCTGTCCGCATAATCTGGCTCCGACGACCTCCTCGCTGATGCAGCTCGCGCTGGGCGATGCTCTCGCCATCGCCCTGCTCGAAGCGCGCGGCTTCTCCGCGCAGCAATTCCATGTGCTGCATCCGGGTGGCAAACTCGGCGCGCTGTTGAAATTTGCCCGCGATGTGATGCGGACCGGCGAAGCATTACCGATCGCGACCTCAGGCTCGCCCATGTCGGAGGCCGTGATCGAGATGACGGCGAAAGGCGTCGGCTGTATCGGCGTCGTCGATGCGCATGGCCAGCTCAGCGGAATCATCACCGACGGCGATCTCCGTCGCCACATGGGTCCTGGCCTTACCGAATCCACGGTCGACAAAATCATGACACCAAGCCCGAAATGCTGCCGGCCGGACCAACTCGTCAGTGAAATCATCGAAGTGCTGAACGCGTCGAAAATCACAGCAATGTTTGTGGTGGAAGGCAATCGTCCGGTCGGTGTCGTGCATCTGCACGATTTGCTGCGTATCGGCGCCGCCTGAACGTACAGACGATGAGTGCGGCGCTCGAGCCATTCCGGCATTGGACTTTGGCTGCGCTGACGATCGTCATTTGCGCGGCCGCATTCACGTCCATCCTGATCGTATGGCTGCGACCGTGGCTGATCCGCTATGCGATGGCGCGGCCGAATGCGCGGTCTTCGCACACGACACCGACTCCGCAGGGCGGCGGCATCGCCATCGTCACCGCCTGGATTGTCGTTTCAGGTGCGGCCATGACCGCGACCGGTACATGGTCGAACCAAATCGCGTTCAGCATTGTCACAGTTTTTGCGGCGACGATCCTGATCGCGGTGCTTGGCGCTGTCGACGACATCAAGCCGATGGGCGTCGTTCCTCGCCTGCTCTTTCAATTCATCGCGGTAGCAAGCGTCATTGCGGTCCTGCCAGCCAATTTTCAGATGACGCCTTTTCTGCCCTGGTGGCTGGAGCGCGCTCTGCTGGTCCTGGCGGGCATATGGTTCGTCAACCTCGTCAATTTCATGGATGGCCTCGACTGGATGACAGTCGCGGAGATGGTGCCGGTGGCAGGCGGACTTGTTTTGTTGGGTGCGCTGGATGTTCTGCCTCCTTATGCCGTCGTCTGTGCACTGGCCCTGCTTGGCGCGCTGCTTGGATTTGCTCCGTTCAACCGGCCGGTCGCGCGGCTGTTTCTCGGCGACGTCGGCAGCCTGCCGCTCGGCCTGATTGTCGGGTGGCTGCTGGCCCTGCTGGCCAACAAAGGACATCTTGCCGCGGCGTTGCTGCTGCCGCTCTACTATCTGATGGACGCCACCGTCACGTTGCTGCGGCGCCTGGCAAAAGGTGAGCGCGTCTGGCAGGCGCATCGCAGCCATTTCTACCAGCGCGCGACTGACAACGGTTTCACCGTGAAGCAGGTCGTCGCACATGTGTTTGGCGTGAATGTTCTGCTGGTGGCTCTCGCCCTGCTCTGTGTGCAGTTCAACACCCCGACTGCCGAAATCGCCGCCCTCGCAGCAGGCGTTGTGATTGTGGGATGGCTACTGGCTCGCTTCTCACGAAGGCGCACATGATGCGTGTCCTTGTCACAGGCGCGAGCGGCTTTGTCGGATGCGAACTGATACAGGCGCTGTCAAAGGCAGGCTATGCCGTGCGCGCGGCTGCGCGCAACCTGTCCTCCATCAAGCTCGACGTGAATATCGAAACGGTTCCGCTTCCTGATCTTTCACAGCCGGTCGACTGGCGTCCCCTGCTTCGGGACGTCGATGCCGTGGTGCATCTCGCCGGCATTGCGCATGTTTCGAACGCGATCACTGAGGAGCGATACGACAAGGTCAACCGGCTCGCGACCAAATCGCTGGCCCTGGCGGCATCGATGACGCCGAACATCCGGCGTCTCGTGTTTATTTCGTCCATCCGCGCACAGACCGGCCCCTCGGCCGATCATGTCCTAACCGAGAGCGATACACCGGCACCGACAGATGCCTATGGCCGCTCCAAGCTCGCCGCTGAAAGCTTTGTCGGCGGTTATGGTGTGCCGGCGACCATCTTGCGTCCGGTCGTGATCTTTGGGTCGCAAGCGCGCGCCAACGTGGCACAGCTCATGAAGATCGCGTCCCTGCCGTTTCCGCTGCCGTTTGGCGCGTTCAGCAACAAGCGCTCGCTGCTGGCGCTCGGTAACATGATATCGGCAATCCAGTTTGTGCTGGAACAGCCCGCTACTGCGGGCGAAACCTACGTGGTCGCCGATCAGACACCGGTATCGGTGGCCGACATGATCTCCATCATGCGCAAGGCGAATGGCCGATCGCCAGGAATGATTTCCATCCCGCCAGATTGGATCGGCAGAGCACTCCGCGCCGCTGGCAAGGCCGATATCTGGGACAGGATTGGTGGCAGCCTCGTCGCCGATGCCGCCAAGCTCCGGGACGCTGGCTGGAAAACGCCTGTAGACACACCAGAGGCCCTCGCAGCGATGATCAGGCCGCCTCGCCCTTGAAGTCGGGAACAGCATCGCGCAGCACGCGATAGATCGCGGTCTTGTCGTCGCGCACCAATCCCTGCTCCAGCGTCGCAAGCCACGCCCGCATCGTCTCGAGAGACGGCGACAATGGCCGTGCCGCAACAACGCCGGCGACGCCAATTTCGGCGGTCGGCTCTTCACGCGCGAACAGGATTTCGTGCAATCGCTCGCCCGGACGAATGCCAGTGAAGGTCACGTCGATATCGCGACCAGGCTCAAGGCCGGAAAGCCGGATGATCCGCTCGGCAAGTTCCACGATCTTCACCGGCTGACCCATATTGAGCACATAGACGGCAACATCCGAGCGTTCCGGTCCGAGCGCATGAGTGGCGGACGTGACGACGAGATCGCAGGCCTCGCGAATGGTCATGAAGTAGCGGACCATGTCCGGATGCGTGACCGTCACCGGCCCGCCGGCTTCGATCTGTGCCTTGAACTTCGGCACCACCGACCCGTTCGATGCCAGCACATTACCGAAGCGAACTGCGATCAACCGCATCGGCGTCATACCTGGTCCAGCCTTGCGCGCGAATTGTCCGTCCAGTGCCTGACAATACATTTCGGCAAACCGCTTGGTCGCACCGAGCACCGAAACAGGCTCGATGGCCTTGTCGGTGGAAATCATCACCATCGCCGTCGCACCCGATGCCGCAGCCGCATCGGCGACATTGACCGAGCCGAAGACATTGGTCTTGACGCCCTCACCCCAATCCCGTTCGAGCAGCGGCACATGCTTCAATGCGGCCGCATGGAACACGATGTCGGGCTTGAAGTCCGACATGAGGCGCATGATACGATCACGATCGCGGATATCGGCAAGGCGGCCGGTGATTTCTGCATCCGCCTGCTTGCTCTTCAGTGCTTCCAGCACCGCATGCAATGCGGGTTCGGAATTCTCGATCACCAGAATGCGCGACGCACCAAAGGTGACGACACGGTCGCAGATCTCCGCGCCGATCGAACCGCCGCCGCCGGTGACGACGATGGAGCGGCCCTTGATGAAATTCTCCAGCCGCCGGTAATCGATCTTTACGCTGGGCCGCAGCAGCAGGTCTTCGACATTGACCGGCGCCAGCCGCAACGCCTCGACGCTGTCATCGAGCGAGGGCAAGCGGCTCGTGGACAATCCAAGCCTGCGTGCACGCATCAGCAGTGTATCGGTCGGAACCCCCGGCTCGAAAGCCGATGGCGTCAGGACGACGCGGTGGACGTTGGTGCCCCGCGCGGCAAGATCCGAGATCGCCCGTTCGAGGTCGTCGAAATTACCAAGCACCTGGATGCCACGGATCGATTGTCCGCGATCCGACGGCGACTGCGACAGCACCCCGACCGGCCAGACCTTCTTCACCGCGCCGCTTTCGACAGCGCGCAGCAGCACTTCGGCATCCGCCGCCCGACCGAGAATAAGAATGAACGCGGATTCGTTCTTGGTCGCTTTGATGCGTGCGCGGGAATAACGGAAATACCGGTAGGCGACCCGCGGGCCGCCCAGAAAGAACATCTGCAGCACCCAATAGATCAGGATCGTCGCCTTCCCGAAAAAGAAGTCGCCGTAAACGTTGGGCGCAACCATGATGTAGTCGAGGATGAGCAAGGTGATCGCGAGCACCGTTGCCGACCGAAAGATGTTCCAGAGGTCGGGCAGCGAGGCGAAGCGCCATTTGGCATCGTCGAGATGAAAGAAGTGATAGACGATGCCGGCGTAGATCATGATCCCCGGCAGCATCATCCAGAGCAGATCGACGCGCACCGACAGCCGCTGCTCCTCGAAGCGGATGTAGAAGGCGACCAGCAGGGCCGCGGCCGTGGCCAGGAGATCGTGCAAGACGATCAAGGCCTTGCGGGTGGTCATGGTGCGCAAATGCAACATCGGTCAGGGGGCAATGGATGGAGACGGTTTGAATAGCGGCGTTTTTGCCATGACGCCACCCCTGGCGCCACCCTTGGACGAGGACAGAACCTCGTCGACCGCACGGAGCACCGGCTCGGCCGGCATTTCATCCAGACAAAGGCTGTGGCTTTGCACATGGCGCAGGCACCCCTCCAGCTGGCAGGGCATGCATGGCAGCGGATTCTGGACCAGCCAGACGTTTCCCCGCCGCTGGATAGTCCCAGCCGCTTCCCAGGGCTCCGCAAGCCCGCTGGCAGGCCATGGCCCCCAGCGCCGCGGATCAGTCGGACCGAACAGCGCCACGGTCGGACAACCGACGGCGGCCGCCAGATGCGTCACGGAGGTATCCGGGCCCGCAAAAACCCGAGCATCGGCCATGAGCGAAGACAGTTCCGGCCAGGTCAGCGCTCCGTCGGCGCGCACCACGTCGAGCCCTTCCCAGATACCATCAAGATAAGCCCGCTCGGCCGCCCCCGGCCCCCCTGTTGCGATGACCCGCAATCCTTTGCCCAGCAAATGCCCCGCCAGCCGCCGCCACCCATCGCGGTGCCATTGCTTGTAGCGAAAGAACGGCGCCGCATGCACGACGGCATAGGGCACGTCCGGCTGCAGGGGCGACGGCGCAGCAGCGCGCGGCGCCACGATCTCTGGCACACGCGGAATTCCGATCACATCCGCAAGTTGGAGAGTCTCGTCCACCCGATGCAGATCGCTCCGCGACCGCGCATACCGGCCGAGCAGCATCGCCTTCACCCGGCCATTGAAATTGTCATCGATCATGCCGACGCTTTTGCGGCCCGAAAGGATCGCGAAGGATGTCGGGCGGTCGCCCGGCTGCGTGCTGATCGCAAGATCGTAGCGCCGCCATAGCTCACCCGCGAGACGCAGCCCTTGCGAAGGCTTCGCTCGCGATGGCGCTTTCACGACGGCATCGAGATCCGGATTGCCCTCGAGAATAGAAGCGGTGTCCTCGAACACCATCGCTTCAAGGTGTGCGTCCGGCCATGCCCTCCGCATGCTCCGGATCAATGGCGTCGTCAGAAGAACATCGCCCAATCGTCGCAGCGCAATCACCAGAATGCGTGGACGAGATGGTAGTGCAAGCGGCTGAAGCACTGTCTCAGGCCGCCGGAATTTTATCGGCTGCAGTGGCCGGCTCCGCCATGTCTTTCGAGTGCTTCAGCATCCAGCCCCCAGCCACACCCACGCCGAAGAAATAGATCCAGCCCTGCACAACATCGAACAGATGCGTGTTGAACAGACCGCCAATGATATTTTGCGCCACGACGGCAAGCCCTATCCAGGAAACCAGCCCCGCGCCGCGCAGAAACAACGCGAAATGCGAAATCCACATTGCGTAGAGTACCAAAACGCCGACGAAGCCAAGCTGTATCGCAACCATGAAAGTCTGATTGTGCGGATTCACCGTTGGCTTCTCGCGGCTTTTTTCCGACGCCGCCACATCCGCAAACCTTTCCTTCACCGATCCCGTCCCGTGACCGACGACCGGTGCCTCCTGCATGATCTTCAGCGACTGACGCCAGAATTCCACGCGCTGTCCTGCCGAGGTTGCCTTGTTATTCACCCCATGATTTTCCACCTCGGAGAAGATGCCGAGAATCCGCTGTTGCACATTGGCCGATGAGACCCAGACGATCCCGCCAGCCACCGCGATGGCCGTGAGGAATGCAACCATCTGCACCGGACGGCTTTGCGTTATCGCGTAAAGGATGAACAGCAGCGGTACTGTCACAAGCGCCGTGCGGCTCGCCGATACGTAAAACACGCTGACAAGAAACAAACCGGCGAGCGCCAGCACGCCCAGCATCAGCGCAGTCCGGCGCTGCGCCCAATACGTCATCGCCACATAAAAAAGGCCGGCCGCGCAAAGGATGAACTCGCCACTCTGCGCGATATAGTCGCGCACCGGAACACCGAAGGATTTGAAGCGATAGCCGAGCCCAATGCCGACAAACGATACAAGCAGCAGGAGCGTACACGAGGCAAGAAATCCAAGCAGCATCCAATGCACGCGGTCTGAATGCCGGAACTGGACGAACAGCACCGGAATGGTCAGAAGTTTGACAAAAGCAGCGAAGCCTCCAAGGCGTTCTGACCAGGGCACCTCCGCCCACAGCATTCCGACTGCAGCCAACGCCACCAGCAGAACCGGAAGCCAGGCAGCAGGGTGCCGCGTGACATCGCGCACTTCGTCAGCGCGGATCGTCGGCAGAAAAACGATCAGCCACGCCGCGACGAAAATATAAATACCTGACGTCGACCATGGGATAGCCACAACAGCCGCCACGGCAAGACCATCGGCAAGTTTGCGCGCCTGATCGCGATCAATGCCGATCGTCATGCGGTCGCCCCGCGCAACGGCTGCGATGTTTCGCGTATCGCGGACAATCCCCGGCGAGCGGTAATGCTTCCTCCGAGTCTCGCATCCTCAAGTTTCTGATCGTTATCCGACAACCATGACCGGTCCGCCGTCGGATGCCACAGATGCAGAACGCCGGTTGCAAAGACGCCGTCCTTCCGCCGCACGCCGGCATGAAGCAACCGCACCAGCAGATCGGAATCCTCACGCCCCCAACCCTCGTAGGCGCAATCGAATCCATCGACGCGGTCGAGGTCACTCCGCCATATCCCGAGATTGCAGGATCGTGCGCCGCGCCAGGCACGCCAGCGCAACTTCCGCAAGGGTCCAAGCGGCAGGCGCACCAGCGGCACAGTACGGTTGATGCCGCCGCGGCCACGTTCTTTCACCCATTCGCGATAGCTCCAGGTTTCCGGATCGAGCTTTTCGCGCAAGATCGTTGCGGTGAGTTGCTCAGACATCAGGATCCGATTGCCCGTGACGAACCATCCGTCTTCGGCGAGCGCACGATGTGTCCCGACAAAGCCCGGCCGGGCGATGCAATCGCCGTCAAGAAAGATGCAGTAAGCGCCTTCACTTGCGAGGATGCCGCGATTGCGAATCTCTGCTGCACGGAACCCGCGATGCTCTTGCCACACATGTTTCAGCGGGCGGCGGAGTTTCGGCTTCCACTCCTCGATCAGCCGCGCTGTCGCCTCGCCCGACCCATCGTCGGCGACGATCACTTCGAAATCGCGATCGGTCTGTACGGCCAAGGACCGCAGAACGGCATCGAGCGCGTCCTCACGATTCCATGTCGTGACGATCACCGATATCAGGTCAGCCACGCCCGCGTTCCTTCAGCCACGCTTTCATGTAGCGATAATACGTGCCTTCAGCATTCGCGACAGCCAGCAAAAATCCCTCCCGGCCATCCAGAAAGCCAAGGCGGATAAAATAGGTCTGTATGAATGTCCACCAGCCGCGAAGGATACCGGTGAAAAACGACACGCGGCGACCGGAACTTACGATCATCTCGGCACGGGCAGTCGAGTAGCGGTCCATGCGCGAGAGCGAATCTTCGAGCCGCTCCACGGGATGATGTGTCAGCGGTTCCGAAAGACGTCGCACCGCGCCATCGCAGATCACCCGCTCATGCACGAGATCGTCGGAGAAGCGTGCGTGTCCGCGACGGAACAGGCGAAGCACATAATCGGGATACCAGCCAGAGTGCCTCATCGGCTTTCCGCAAAAAGTCGAAAGGCGCGGCATCTCGTATCCATCGGCGCCGCCTGCCGCCACCGCGCGTTTGATTTCGTCGGCAAGCCGTTCGCTGACACGCTCGTCAGCATCGAGCGACAATACCCAGTCGCCGGTCGCGAGCGATAAAGCCAGATTCTTCTGCGGACCGAAACCGCGCCACTCCTCCGCGACCGTCACTCGCGCGCCTTTGGCATCGGCCAATGCAGCGGTGTTGTCATTACTACCGCCGTCCACCACAATGCGCTCGTCACAAAAAGCAACGCTCTCGAGACACGCTTCGATGTTGCGCGCTTCGTTCTTCGTAATCACGATGGCGGAAAGGCGCGGCATGGCCATCACTATCCCGCGCCGCCCTGGTCCTGCTGACGAAACCGGATGCGGTCGCGTAGCCGCCGCCTGGCATCGCGAAACATACGGAACGGAAGGGCCAGATAATATTTCCGCGCAATCTGCCAGCGCCCAAGAAGGCTCATAGGCGGCGCATCGGCGCGCGGCACATACCATCCATTGAGACCGGTGCGGCGCATCAGCGTGTAGCCAACCTTGATCATGAAGCGATGCTTGTCGAGGCTGCTGACATGATCCTCCAGCAGGATCAGACGCGGCTTCCAGCGATCAAAATCGAAGCCACGCAGCACATCGATTTCATGTCCTTCAACATCGACTGAGAGGAGATCGATGGGCCTGGCCGCCCGGCCCTCGATCAATACCTCGTCGAGCGTGCGGACGTTGACGTCGATCACCTTGTCGGCACGCATACCCGTCACGGCGAGATGCGGATCAAACGACGAGAATGGTCCCGCGACATGTAGCTTCAGCACCTCGCCCGCCCGGTCAGGAGACGAACAGGCCACTTCGAACACCTGCGCCTTGCGGACGCGGCGGAGCTCCGAGGCAAGATCGGGCAAGGGCTCGACCAGAATGCCGCTCCAGCCGCTCTCTTCGAGATGCCAGGATTGCGAATCCTTCTTGGGATCGTTGGCCCCGACTTCGACAAAAAAGCCGTCAGTCTTGTTGGCAAAGAAATCACGAACCAGCGCCACTTCGCGATCGGGTTTGAAAATTGCGGCCACGGAATGATCCATCCGGCGTTCAGTTTTTCGCCGTGCTGCGCGAACGCTTGACAATGTCGGTCGTGGAATGGCCGGGCACCAGCCCAACCAGGACCACCTCACCGCCATCGGCTTCGACGATCTCGTGCCCGACCACCTGCTCGCGTGTGTAATCGGCGCCCTTGATCAACACGCGAGGCCGGATCTTCGCGATCAGATCGCGCGGGGTATCTTCCTCGAACACGACAACGAGATCGATCGCTTCCAGTGCCGCCAGCACTTCGGCGCGCGACTGCACGTTCTGTACCGGGCGCTCCGGCCCTTTCAGACGCGACACCGACTCGTCGCTATTGAGCCCCAGTACAAGCCGATCGCAGGCTGCACGCGCCTGCGCCAGCATCCGCACATGCCCCGGATGCAGGATATCGAAACACCCATTGGTGAAACCGATCCGTAGTCCCTGTTTGCGCCAGGCAGCAAGCCGAGCGTCAAGCTCCGACCAATCGAACAGGATTTTCTCTTCTGCGGCGAGCGTCGCAGCCGGCAGGATGCGATGCCGCAGTTCATTGATAGAAACGGTGGCCGTGCCGCGCTTGCCGACCACAACCGCCGCAGCCGCATTGGCCGCACGCATCGCCGATTCGAAATCGGCCCGCAGGGCCAGCATCGCCGACAGCACGGCGACCACGGTATCGCCAGCGCCGGACACGTCGCTGATCTTCACCGCATAGGATGGCACGTGAACCGGATCGGCATCGCGCTCGACAAGCGTCATGCCCTCGTCGCTGCGGGTGACAAGGACGGCTTCGCATTGCAACGACGAGCGCAGGTCGATCGCGGCTGCCGCGACATCGGCATCGCTCCACACGTCACGATGGACCGCCTCGGACAATTCCTTGCGATTGGGTGTGACCAGCGTCGCGCCGCGATAGATGCTGTAATCTTTTCCCTTCGGATCGACGATCACCGGCTTGCCGGCCGCGCTCGTTGCCTCGATCACCTGACGGATCAGGTCTTTGGTCAGCACGCCTTTGGCGTAGTCCGACAATACTACAGCATCGACGCGCGGCAAGGCGGCGAGCACATGCTCCAGCAACGCCTTCTCCGCCTTCGCATCGGCCGGACGCGCCTCTTCCCAATCCGCGCGCAACATGTGCGTTGCGTAATGTTCCGACACGAAGCGGACCTTGCGGGTGGTTGGACGCGAACCGTCGACGACGAGCGATGCCTCGATCCGGGGCTCAGCCGCGAGCGCGGCTTTGAGCGTGCGGCCGGCATCGTCCTCGCCAACGAGGCCAATGAAGATACATTGTGCGCCGAGGCTGGCGATATTACGTGCAACATTGCCAGCGCCGCCGATCACCATCTCACTGCGCTTGACCGCAATGACCGGTGCCGGCGCTTCCGGCGAGATGCGGGCGACGTCGCCATAGACGAAGTCATCCAGCATCAGGTCGCCGATGCAGAGCACGGTGACGCCTGAGAGTTGCGACAGACTATGATCGAAATCGAACATCAGCGATAACGATCCTCGCGGTCCAAATACTGCTGTACATAGCGCCGTACGGCATCTTCTAGGAGCATGAACCCGGCATTATAACCCGCCGCGCGCAGCCGTCCGACATCGCTCTGCGTGAAGTACTGGTACTGATCCCTGATATTTTCCGGCATATCGACATATTCGATCTTCGGCGGGCGGCCGAGCGCCGCGAACATCGCCTCGATCATCTCGCGAAAACTGCGCGCCTCCCCGGTCCCGACATTGAACAGGCCGGACACCCGCGGCGTGTCGAGCAGCCAGCGAATAACCGCAACAACATCATCGACATAGATGAAATCGCGCCGCTGGTCGCCGTCGGCGATGCCGGGCTTATGCGACTTGAACAGGCGGATAGTGCCGCCGGCCCTGCCCTCGTCGAACACCTTGGCAAGAACACTCATCATCTTGCCCTTGTGATACTCGTTCGGGCCGAACACGTTGAAAAACTTCAGTCCCGCCCATTGCGGCGGCAAATCTTCCCCGCGCAGCTTGCGGGCGATCAGAGCCTGGTCGAACAGATGTTTGCTCCAGCCGTATAGGTTCATCGGCGCCAATGAACGCAGATGCTCTGGCCGATCATCGTCAGAAAATCCGTGTTCTCCGCCGCCATAAGTGGCCGCCGACGAGGCATAAATGAACGGCGTGCGGGTCACGGTGCACCAGTCCAGAAGCGTCAGCGACAGCCGGAAATTGGTGTCCATGACAAGGTCACCGTCATCGGCCGTGGTGTCGGAAATCGCCCCCATATGGATGACGGCGTCAAGTTTTCTCCCGTCCAGCCAACGACTTAGCTCATGTGGCTGGACGAAATCGGCGATCTGCCGCTTGGCCAGATTGCGCCAGCGGCCGTCCTTGCCCAATGTGTCATTGACCGCGATATCGGTGCGTCCGGCCTCGTTGAGGCTGGCGACGATATTCGACCCGATAAAACCGGCCCCGCCGGTCACTAATAGCATCGCCTACCCCGCTGCCCCGCACGTCGCTCCTTTGCCTGACCGGGGACAGACGTGCAACTTTCATGACCAAGAGCGGCGAATCCCACCGTCTCAATTCATAGTCGACAATCAAGCCTCAAGCGCGCTAACCCCTTGCCACGACAGCGCGAACTCACAGTGAATCATCATTTCCACAAGAAATGAGCCAGAATTCAGATCATAAGGCGGCCGGAGCCGACAGCCCGATCCTCATTGTCCCGTACATGTGGATCGGCGATTTCGTGCGCGTGCATTCGGTCGTAAGGCTGTTGAAGGCTCGCTGGCCGGACCGGCCGATCGACCTGATCACCAGTTCGCTTTGCGCCCCGATCCTCGATTATCTGCCCGGCGTGCGGACAGGAATTGTCGCCGACCTGCCCCGAAGGCGCCTGCCGTTCGGACAATATCTTGAGCTGGCACAAAGGCTTAAAGCAGAACGATACGGCACGGCGCTGGTCATGCCGCGCACCTGGAAATCCGCCCTTGCCCCGTTCCTTGCCGGCATCCCAGAGCGGATCGGCTTCGCCGGCGAAGGCCGTTTCCTCCTGATCAATGATATGCGCTGGGGTGAGCGCAAACTGGAACGGATGATCGATTGTTTCGGCGCCCTGGCGCTGCCGAAAAATGCAGTGCTGCCAAAGGATTGGCCTCTTCCCGACATCGACGTGCCCGCCGCCGAAATCGAGGCTTGGCGGGCCCGCAATGGCCTTTCCGGAGGCCGGCCGGTGGTGGCTTTCGCGCCCGGCGCGGTCGGGCCTGGCAAGGCCTGGCCGCCGGAACATTATGCAGAACTCGCCCGCCGGCTCGCCGCCGATGGATGCGAGATCTGGGTCCTGGGAGGCCCGCAAGAGCGACAGATTGCCGAGAAACTCTGCGGAATCGGCGGCGAATCGGTGCGGAATCTGACCGGAAACGACCTGCGAAATGCGATTCTCGCGCTTCGTTCCGCCGACGTCGCGGTGACCAACGATTCCGGCCTGATGCACATCGCGGCAGCGATCGGGACGCCGACGGTCGCGATCTTCGGACCGACCTCGCCGCGGCTCTGGGCTCCGCTCAATCCCCTGGCGGCGATCATCGAGCCGCCGGGCCAGTTTGCCAACATCAAGGATCGCAGCACATCTGGCGTCGATGTCGGACGGGTCCACGATGCAGTCCGCGCCGCCTTGCCCCAGAAGCTTACCACCGGTACCAACGTGTCATGATCGTAGAAGATGAGATCCTCGGCTATTTTAGACGCTCGAGAGAAGCTGTTCAGCGCGCGGAGGACGACACTGCTCTCGTTCACGCGATCGCCTCGATTGCACAGCGCATTGCCGCGTCCCTTCAGGGCGGCGGCAAGCTGATGCTGGCCGGCAATGGCGGCAGCGCCGCGGACGCACAGCACATCGCCGCCGAACTCCTCTCGCGCTTTAAACTCGACCGTAATCCCCTGCCCGCGATCGCGCTGACCACCGACACGTCGGTGCTGACCGCCATCGGCAACGACTATGGCTATGAGCACGTGTTCGAACGCCAGGTGCGCGGGCTCGGCCGTCCTGGCGATGTGTTCATCGGCATCACCACGTCAGGGAGTTCTCCCAACGTCGTGATGGCGCTGGAAGCCGCCCGCGAGAGCGGGCTTGTCACCGTCGGCTTCACCGGCACGCGCGGACGGGCAATGCAACCGCTCTGCGATCTCCTTCTTGTCGCGCCGTCCGACGAAACTGCGATCATTCAGCAGATTCACATCACCGCGGCGCATGCGATCTGCGGCCTTGTCGAGCACGAGTTGTTTCCGAAAAAGCTGTAAGCCAAAAAGGGCGCAAGCCAAAAGGTGTACGCCATGACCGCGACACGCAAGCCGGCAGCGTTCCTCGATCGCGACGGCGTGCTCAATCGCGACGACGGTTACATCGGCACCATCGACCGCTTTCACTGGACCGACGGCGCCGCGGATGCCGTGCGGCGGCTGAACGACGCCGGCTATCACGTCTTCATCATATCCAACCAGTCCGGTGTCGCGCGCGGCATGTTCACCGAGGACGATGTCGAATCGCTGCATGACTGGATGCGCGCGGAGCTGTCGCAGCAGGGTGCGCGGATCGACGACATCCGCTTTTGCCCGTTTCATCCGGATGCGCCGCTGACGGCCTATCGCCTCGACAGCGACTGGCGAAAGCCCAAGCCCGGCATGCTGCTCGACCTGATCGAACACTGGCCGGTCGAATTATCCGGCAGCTTTCTGATCGGCGACAAGGACAGCGACCTGCGGGCGGCAAAGGCCGTCGGCATCGATGGTTATCTGTTCGAGGGCGGCAATCTCGCGAGGTTTGTCGATGGGGTGATTGCAAAGACGCGAGGATGATCAATCCACGCAAGTAACGAACCGATTTTGCAACACAGTTTAATTCTTGAAATCAGTTGTGCTGGCTTGCAACGAGACATAGACGCGGATTTGGAGCCGGCACAATGACAGCCCGGAAAAGTAGAATCGCAGACATTCGCGCTGATGGGCAATCGCCTATCGGAACCCGATCCACATAGCCCACGCGTGATTTCAGAAAATTGCGAGTTTGACGAGGTTCGCATATACCGGCGGGCGAGTGGGGGAAGAAATGTTTCGGATTGGAATGCTCGCTGCTGTTTGCGCCGGCCTTTTGGGCTGCGCAGGGGTGGAAAAAGCAATAAACGACAGAGCGAAAGAGATTATCGACTCTCAGAAAATTCCGGATGCGTCACTCGCACCTGAACAGGTTGCGCGACTGGAAAAACTCTCTGACGATTCACAGGTGGTTTGGGTGAAAGCGGGTACGCAAGCGGACGGGAAAGTCTTCGTTTGCTACGTAACGAAAACGCCTCAAATAAATATTTGGGGCAAACGGCTGAGAGACCTGATCTATGTCCACGCCGGAGTCTTTGAGCGGGGCGATACGTTCAAAGAGCTCTCCACTGTGCTGCTGAGAGACTCTGGTTTGATTGAGTGCCACGCAAGAGGCATCGAGCCTCCCGTCAGAAAGGTGTTGCGAGACCGCTTTGATTTTAGCACGAATTGACGAAGAGAAAGCACGGCCCGTTGCCGATGTAAGCAGGATTTCGTACGGCGCACTCGAGGACGAGCGAGAAACGAGACGGCCCTCGTGAAGTCTGCCGCTGATTCTATCTATCTGGTCCGCTCACACGAGATTATTGCAGCGCGAGTCCTAGAACCTTCTCATAGCGAGCGGATTCAAATGAACGAAGGATACAAGGCAACTGGCGCTGAGGGAGAATATAAAATCCGTCATGGTGGGTACCACCCGGAAGCGGGGGATTTCTATCGTTACGAGGATCAACAAAGACTCTTTTGGTTCTATGTCGATGTAAAAACGAACTTCAAACAACTAACGATGGTTGTGAATTGTGCAACAGCAGAACGCCTTGCTGGAGCTGGTCTCCAATTTCCACCGTTGGAGCTAAAAACAATCGAAGACAATATCCGTCGGTATTTCGTGTCAGTTGATATTGTTGGGAGACCAAGATCCTCTGCTGATCCGGCTCCCAATGTTATCTTCAGCTGGAAATTTCCCTCTTGAGCGCGCGCGATAACACCCAGTCATCGGGCGCCAACGTCAGTGATCTGGACCACGCGACTGCTGGTCGAGGTTGGTTCCGTTGCCTGAACCGCGAAGCTCAACTGAGCATTGCCAACCTCACGATCCCGACGGTAAAAAGGCAATCCGTGGGGAGAAATCATATGATTTAGGCTCCTGCACTCGTTGCGCTTTGCGCTGGGCAGTTGGGCTGCGCGGGCGCTGAGAAGACGATAAACGAACGAGCAAATGATGTTATCGCTGCTCGGCGGATCCCGGACCTTCAGCTTACAATTGAACATCTCGCATTAGCCCGGCATGCTGTCGACCTGATCGAACACTGGCCGGTCGAATTATCCGGCAGCTTCCTGATCGGCGACAAGGACAGCGCCTGCGGGCGGCGAAGGCCGTCGGTATCGATGGCTATCTGTTCGAAGGCGGCAATCTCGCGACGTTTGTCGATGGGGTGCTTGCAAAAGCGAGAGAGTGATCCGAACGGGCTCCCCGATGGCAATCAAGCAAAGAGACGATGAGCAGCATTAACACCTGATAATGGGCGAAAAGACTGCATCATGTATAACTTTCGCAACTATGTTCCACCGCCAAAAGCCCCGAAGCGCACGCCAGCAGACTATGCGCGTATCGGCAAAACCATAATTGCGCTCGGCGCCGTATTCTTCATCGGAAGCTTTGCCTACATGCGACAGGGCAGCACCATGTCATCGATGCAGGCTCTGGTGGCGTCCTTCCCCATGCTTCTGATTTTTGTTGGCTTCGGCGCAGCGATTTGGAAACAAGGAATGGCCGGCTTGGGACCGATGATTGCCTATCTTTCAGCCGTCATCGCCGCCTGCGGAGCGGCTGCGGCCTGGCTATGGGGAACGTGATCGCGAAAATTCCTGCAGCAGAAAAGTCCGCTGACGCGAGATAAGCTTTGGATCGATACGATGAACTATTCAACCGGGGAATCCGTCGAGTTGGGCGACACCGTCAAATTGGTCGATGGCACTGAAGGTCATGTCGTTTGCGTCATCCACACCGGGCAGTTCAGCGCTGCTTATAAAGAAGCTGATTGGGCATATTTAGAATACGGAACGCTCGTTGATTTCGCGGATATGGGGCTGATTCACTACAAGTCGTTTGATGAGGACCTCGTTTTTGTCACACGGGCTAACACCTAGATACGATCCGAAGGCCACCGATTACACCGTAGCGTCGGCCGCAACTAGGTGGTTCGAGCCTGCCGTCCGACAAGTTGGCCCAATAACCAGGCGACCAAACCGAGGATCGGGAGGAACCCGGTCAGCGCGCTGAGAATGAAAAAATACTCAAAGCCAACAGCGTCGACGATCGCAACAAACCCAGGAAAGATGGTCTGGACCGGTGACCAAAGCAACACAGCCTCTATGATTCCGATGCCCTGGCCAGCATCGCGAGCGTTCGAAACCATTTCCGTCGCCAAGCCGAACAGAACGAAATTTGGTAAAGACATCGCCACGACGGCAAACCACATGGCATGCCGGGCTGAGCCAGCATGCGGCCAAATTCGTCCAACCACATACAGCGGCACGAACGCCCAGTTCAGCAAGGCAAAATCGGCCGGCAGAGAATAGACGAACGACCTAAATCGATATCCAGGCGCACCAGGCTGAATCAGACCAAACTTGTACGAGAAATAAAGGATCACCGCGCACGCGCTCGGACCAATTGAAAGCACTGCCAGTGCGATGAGGGGAATATTCGTCCAAGCAGGCGCGCGGTTACGCCCCGCCCAATAGCCAAACGCTACCAGAAGCAAAAGAACTGTCAGAGCCAGGTAACGAGGCCATTCTGGAGAAAACATTATTGCTCCGGTGTTGGAAAACGCTTCTCTTTGTCGATGCGGGAAGACGCTTCCACATCGGCAGGTCATCACATGAAGTGCAGGGGAGAATTGATGAGCAGTTGATTTGATGCGCCATTATTGCAATTGGGGTTTTAGGCGGCAGATTCGTATACTGCATTAACACGAGCAACATTCAAATCGGATTGTTTTGCCCGCCTGTCTTTTTACTCTTTTCACTCATAAGAGCCATCGCTGGAGCGTTGTTGTATTATTCAGATACTTTGATAGAACCTCGGCAATCCAAGCCGTTGGAATTGTCGCGCAATCTCACGACGCGACGGCGACGCTCTGATCATCGCCTGCCCGAAATGCAACGCCAAGGTTTGAACGGCGGCTTAGCCTGCAAAACTAAATCAAAACGTGAAGAGCCGCATTTGCGCGGATTTATTTTGATTGTCTTCGGCGTTTTCACGGCGCGCTTGGAAAGAAACTCAAGATCGCGTGCTCTCGCAGGGACGTTTCCCTGCATCGCGCCGGAACGCAATCACGGGAAGATCGTTCGATGTCCAAATGCTTTTGAATCGGGCGGTTCCCTATGTCAGCCGGGCGAGCAATGTGGACATTATGTTTACTGCTATGTGTGTTGCTCTTCCTATCCCAGCATGCAGGCGCCCAACGTGGAGCGGCATTCTCGATTGTCCAGGACGTGACGACGAACAGGTGCAGCATTGTCGCGCAGAGGGCCACCACGACCGCCGAGCAGACTGTCCTTGGAGAGTTCGGATCCCTGGCCGAAGCCCAATCCAGATTAAAACGAATCCTCATATGCAGAGACCGCAACACGCGACTAACGGCGGCTGAGCGAAGCTGGCGGGACTCCTATGCCCAGCTGTTGGAGGATCAACGGCGCCATCAAATGCAACGAAATGCGCGAGCGAGATCATTGCTGGACGATGATCGGCGTCAGCAACGCATGTCAAATCGCAGAGGGCAAACGCGGCACGTCGCGCACCCTGTCGGACGGGCAGGCCGCACGGCTTACAAAAGCAGCAGGGATCAAATCAAGGCGCAATGAGGGCTTCTGGCGTCTCACCCATATTCACTAAAATCCCGGGTCACTGCGCCGCCCCTAACACTCTTTCTTTTGCCGCACATGCGTTGACGACGCACCGAAGTCCGTGGCCAGCTTTTCTTCAACTACCGAAAAAAGTGATTGCTGCGCCGAAGGCACAACCAAGACAGTGTCGAATTCCAAAAATGCTGGCCGCAGAGGCATCCGTTCGAAGGCGGCAGCCCGGTCACCTTAGTCGGCCAGGTCCTCTCACGCCACCAGTGATGAGGGAACAATTCCGGGAGTTTCAGTCGAGCAGAAAAATACGACTGTCTCGAACTGGTATTGGCAATCGTCGCAACTCCAGAGATGGCGAACGCGACGCTCGTCCACGTATTCAGACCAAACCGGGGCAATCAAACGGGCTCCGCATTGAGCACACGGCAATTTGCCGAAGGTGGAGAGATTCGCAGACAGTGTCGCGGTCACTGTATTTCCTCCCTTGGTTTCTTGATTGTTTGTGGCAGCGTTGTTAGTGGCAGCGCCCGCATTCTGGAAATGCGATTTCCAAAACGCAAGACGTTTAAAAAGCACCTATGGCGAAAGGTTACCACCCTTGATTGTCAGATTTATGATTGAAGCAGCGCAATATCGATTTTGCAGCGCAAAGATGATTGCCAAATGGAACTTCTGGCGCTTAAGAATTGCGGCGCTCAGCGGACCTCGTTAACGCACCAACACCGGCCAAAAGCCGCATTGTACAAAAGCGTACGAGACCACGATGGTTTTGGATCAAACGATCTACGGTCGCAAACGTCATCGATTATCGTCCGAAAAAGTGCTTCGCGCTTTTCGGCCTCACACTCCAGCCAACACACGCCGGTAAACCGCCGCGTATTTTTCTGCCTCAGCCTCGACACTGAATTGCGCGACAACATGCGCGCGAGCGCGTTCGCCCATCGCGGCGGCCGCATCGGGATCGCGCATCAGCGACTCCAGCGCTGCCGCCAATGCATCGGCATCTCCCGTCGGCACCAGCACGCCGTTCTGTCCGTCGGTGACAACGGCTTCCGCCGCGCCCGCACGCGCGGCAACCAACGCATCGCCCGAGGCCATCGCTTCAAGGATCGTCAGTCCAAAGCCTTCATTGCGCGAGGTAAATGCGTAAATGAGAACGCGGCGATACCATGGCGGCACATCGTCGATCGGCAGCTCACCAAGGATATGCACGCGGTCCTGAAGACCTGATTGCGCGACGCGTTCCTTCAAACGCGCTTCAAAGGATGCATCGTCGATCGCCCCGATCACCACCGCGCTGAAATCGGGATAACGCGGCAGCAGACGGCACATCGCCTCGATGAAGACGTCAGTCCCCTTCTGATGCCGCACGCGGCCGAAGCATCCGATCGCATATTTGCTGCGGATGTCGCCTTCCCGCAGTTCAGCCTCGCGATTGTCCGGCGGCCGGTATCGTTCGATGTCGACGCCATGCAGGATCACCTCGCATGGCACTTTCAGGTAGGAGGCCGATGCCGGGCTTGTCGCAATCACCGCATCCATGCGTTTGATCAGCCAGCGCGTGATTCCGGTGTGGTGGCGCTGCGCCGCCGAGGTGAAGACAAGGCGCAGCGGCCAGCCGAGCCATTTCAAGGCGAGCCCAGCCATCATCTCGTTATTGCGGCGCGCATGCCAGACGATGGGACGACGGGCAGAAGACCGAAGTGTCAGCAGATCGCCGAAGGTCATGGTCTCGACACCGGCCGGTGCATCGGGGCCGAGCCAGCGCGCCGTCATCAGACGCGCCACACGCGGCGCGATCATGCGGTTGGTCGCGGTGACGCCAGTGTAATTCCAGTGCAGATTCGGGATGATGACGTTGAGGTCGGTCAAGATCGTTGTGGCCGGTTGAGATTTGGCGCCCTTATTACCCATTTTTTCACGCCGGTCGCTACATTCTCCGCTCATTCCCGCGAAAGCGGGAATCCAGGAGATTTGGCTCTGGGTCCCCGCCTTCGCGGGGACGAGCGGGGAGATACAGGAGATTTTCCATCATGACCGTTCTGGTCACCGGCGGCGCCGGCTATATCGGCAGCCACATGGTTTATGAATTGCTGGATGCGGCCGAGGACGTCGTGATCCTCGACAATCTGTCGACCGGTTTTCGCTGGGCCATCCCTGAACGCGTGCCGCTCTATGAAGGCGATACCGGCGACCTCGAACTGGCGCGCTCGATCATCGCGCGGCATGAGGTCGATGCCATCATCCATTTCGCGGCCTCGATCGTGGTGCCGGATTCGGTCGCCGATCCGCTCGGCTATTATCGCAACAACACCGCCAATTCGCGCACGCTGATCGAGGCCGCCGTCAGTTCCGGCGTGAAGCATTTCATCTTCTCGTCCACCGCCGCTGTTTACGGCAATCCCAAATCAGTGCCGGTGAGCGAGAACGCGACGCCCGATCCGATGTCGCCTTATGGCTCATCGAAGCTGATGACCGAGATCATCCTGCGCGACACCGCCTTCGCGCATCCGCTGAAATATGCCGTGCTGCGCTATTTCAATGTCGCGGGCGCCGACCCGCAAATGCGCACCGGACAATCGACGCCGGCGGCGACGCATCTGATCAAGGTCGCAGTGCAGACCGCGCTTGGCATGCGCAAGAAGATGGACGTGTTCGGCACCGACTATCCGACACCCGACGGCACGTGTATCCGCGATTACATCCATGTCAGCGATCTCGTGCGGGCGCATTCCGACGCGCTGCGTTACCTCCGCAATGGCGGAAATTCGGCCACGTTCAATTGCGGCTATGGCCGCGGCTTCTCTGTTTTAGAGGTGATCGAAACGGTGAAGCGCATCTCGGGCGTCGATTTCCGGGTCGAGATGTCGGCCCGGCGCCCTGGCGACCCGGCACAGATCGTGGCCGCCTCGGACAAGGCCCGCGATACGCTGCACTGGCAGCCCCGCTACGACGACCTCGACACGATTGTGGCAAACGCCCTGGAATGGGAACAAAAGCTGCGGAAACGCAACGCCTGACTTCTGTTTTCCGCTCATCCCCGCGCAAGCGGGGATCCAGAGCCATCAGCACTGATCTCGCGGAAGCTTTCTGGATTCCCGCTTGCGCGGGAATGAGCGGCGGCGGGTTCAAATTGCAACGCCGCGTTGTCCCGCAACACTTGAAATATCCCCCCGAGCGGGCAGGTAGGCTCGCTGGAGCATGGTCCGTTCCATTTCGGGACGGGCCATGCTCCAACATGCGTATGGCCTTCCGATTGAGGGCATAAGGGACGGGATATGGCGCCGAAGGCCCCAGCAGACAGCGAGAGCTCGTATCAACTGATCCGGCGCCTCGTGACCGAATACGGCGCCAAGCACTGGAAGCGCTATGCCGTCGCGTTCGCGCTGATGGCGCTGTCGGCGGGGACCACGGCGCTGATCGCCTATCTGATGGGGACGATCGTCAACAAGGCCTATGTCGATCGCAGCTTCCAGGCGATCGTCATCATTGGCCTCATTACCATCGTCATCTTCTGCGCGCGAGGCCTTGCGACCTATTTCCAGGCCGTGATCATGTCACGCATCGGCAATGCGATCATCGCCGAGAACCAGCGCAGATTGTTCGACCGTCTGATGAACCAGAACCTTGGCTTCTTCGCCGAGCGGCATTCATCGGAATTCCTGCATCGGCTCTCGACCGGCGCCAATTCGGCGACGCAGGTGCTGAGGCTGCTGGTGACGTCGGTCGGACGCGATGCGCTGTCGCTGATCGGCCTTGCCACGGTGATGGTGATCCAGGATCCGGTGATGTCGCTTTCGGCGCTGATCATCGCGCCGCCGGCGATGTGGATGATCCGCAAGCTGGTCAAACGCATCCGCGCCGTCGCCAAGGCGCAATTCACCGGCGGCACGCGACTGTTCCAGACCTTGCAGGAAACGATCCAGGGTATCCGCACCGTCAAGGCCTTCACGCTCGAAGATCGCCTGCGCCATCGCTATTACGAGAATGTCGCGGCGGTGGAATACGAGGCCAACAAGATGGCCCGCGTGTCCAACCGCTCGAGCCCGACGATGGAAGCGCTCGCGGGCGTCGCCATTGCGGCCGGCGTGATCTATGGCGGTTATCGCACCATCGAGATGAATGCGACGCCGGGCGAGTTCTTCTCCTTCATCACCGCATTCCTTCTGGCCTATGAGCCGGCGAAACGGCTGGCGCGGCTGCAGATCGAACTGAATGCCGGTCTCGTCGGCGTGCGGCAATTGTTCGACATTATCGATGCGCCCTCGACGGAAGCGGCCGATGTCGACAAGCCGAAGCTCGTCATGGACAAGGGCCGCGTCGAGTTCAAGGACGTGCGGTTCGGCTATCGCGAGAACGAGCCGGTGTTGCGCGGGCTCTCGCTCGTCGCGCAAGCCGGGCAGATGACGGCTCTGGTCGGCCCCTCTGGCGGCGGCAAATCGACGATCCTCAACCTCATCCTGCGGCTTTACGAGCCGCAATCCGGATCGATCACCATCGACGGGCAGACCATCACGGCTGTTTCCCGGCATTCGCTGCGGCAGCAGATCGCTTATGTCGGCCAGGACGTATTTCTGTTTCACGGCACGATCCGCGACAATATCGGCTTCGGCAAGGAAGGCGCGACCGAGGACGAGATCATCGCAGCGGCCAAGGCCGCCAACGCCCATGACTTCATCATGTCCTTCCCGCATGGCTATGACACGCATACGGGCGAACAGGGCCTGCAATTGTCGGGCGGCCAGCGCCAGCGCATTGCCGTCGCGCGCGCGCTGATCAAGGATGCCAAGCTGATCCTCTTGGATGAGGCGACCGCGGCACTGGATTCGGAATCCGAACGGCTAGTGCAGGATGCCATCGCCCATCTGACGCAGGACCGCACCACCATCGTGATCGCCCACCGTCTGCATACGGTGGCGCATGCCGACCGGATCTTTGTGATCGAGGAAGGCGTCGTGGCCGAGGACGGCCGCCACGAGGAACTGCTGCGCAAGGGCGGACGCTATGCGTCCTTCTACCGGCTGCAATTGCAGAACCAGGACGAGCCGGAGCTGGTGGCCGCGACGGCCTGAGGCTGCTTGGGCCGTAAATAGGCGTATCCTATGCGCCAAATCCGATAAGTGTGTTTTATGTTGATTAACGCATAAAAAACATTTATGCGCTAAATCCGATATATCGAATTTATCGGCTTTAGCGCATAACACGAGTGTGAGTCCCCAATGACCGAACTCGCCCGCACTCCCAAACAAATCGGCAACTCGATCCGCCGCACCCGCAAAAAACGCGGCCTGAACCAAGCCCAACTCGCCGCTGTGAGCGGTTTACGCCAGGAGACGATTTCTCTGATCGAGACCGGCAATCCAGCAACAAAGCTAGGAACGATCTTGGCGGTCCTAGCCGCCCTTGATCTTGAGTTCCAGATCGCACCTCGATCTAGGGAGAACACCTCCATCGAGGACATCTTCTAATGCCTCGACGTCCCCGCCATCCGCCGTTGCGCGTCTTTCTAAATAACCGTCTGGTCGGCCATCTGCACAAGGCCGCAAGCGGTGCCATCGACTTCCGCTATGACCCCGATTGGCTTGAGTGGGAGCATGCACTCCCCGTGTCGATGTCTCTGCCTTTACGCGAGGATGCTTATCGCGGAGAACCGGTCACGGCTGTCTTCGACAACTTGCTTCCCGACTCCGACATGCTGCGACGCCGGATCGCTGAGAAGGTCGGCGCGGCTGGCACCGACGCCTACAGTCTTCTCGCCGCCATCGGTCACGACTGCGTTGGCGCCATGCAATTCATGGCGGACGACAAAGACAATCATAAGGCCAGCGATCATGGTCTTTCCGGCGATGCCGTCGACGACGAACAAATTGAAAAACTGCTCAAAAACTTGCCCCAGACGCCGCTGGGCCTCACGCGCGATGATGACTTCCGCATCTCTATTGCGGGTGCACAGGAGAAAACAGCACTACTCAGGCTGAATGGAAAATGGATAAAACCTCACGGCACAACACCAACAACCCATCTTTTCAAAACGCAGATCGGCGAACTGCCAAACGGCGTCGATCTTTCAAACAGCGTCGAGAATGAATATTACTGCCTGAAACTTGCAGCGGCTTTCGGTCTGCCAGTTAACAAGGCGGAAATTATCACGTTCGGCAAAACGCGCGCCCTTGTGATCGAACGCTTCGATCGCCTTTGGACCAAAGATAGACGACTTTTACGGCTTCCCCAAGAAGACTGCTGCCAAGCCCTGTCCGTGCCGCCAACCCGCAAATACCAAAGTGAGGGCGGCCCTGGCCTCGTCCGGCTTCTTGATCTGCTCAAGGGCAGTGACAACCCCGCCGTCGATCAAACGACTCTTTTCAAAGCACAGATTCTATTCTGGTTGGTTGGTGCAACTGACGGGCATGCGAAAAACTTCAGTATCTTCCTCAATCCAGGCGGACGTTTCCATTTAACGCCACTGTATGACGTGCTGACAGCACAGCCAAGCCTCGACAACGGCCAGATCCAACCCAAACAAATGAAGCTTGCAATGTCGGTTGGCACAAACAAGCATTACCGGATTGCCGACATCGTAGGGCGGCATTTTGTGCAGACTGGAAAAACCGCGGGCCTGGCAAAATCTCTCGTCAGCAACGCAATTGAAAGCATGGCTACGGCCGCGGACACGGCGCTGGCTGAAGTAGAAGATCAATTGCCAAGCGATTTCCCGGAAGCGATCCACACCTCTGTCAAGGCTGCCGTCACCGCGCGTTTAAGCGCCTTGCAAAATCAGTGATGCCGCCATTCCAGAGGACACGCGCCGGATTGGGACGCGTCCAGACCCCAGAAACACGAATGCCGGGATCCCCCGATCCCGGCATTCGACCGCCCAACCCCCGCCAAACACGTATAGGCGAAACCGTCCGCGCCCCGCGCGGCACAATGGTAATCTGCCCCCGCAAATCACCGGCGCGCTTTGACGCTGATGAGGGCTATGCTATTGCGAGCCGCGTCTGCGGCCAACGGCAAATGACACCTTTGGCCGCATCTCCCGCCGTTCTCCGGCTCCATGTGACAAAAAAGCATCAACACAGATGAGCGATTCCTACGTCATTCCGCAGCCACCGCAGGCTGTCCTTGCGGTCAAAGGCTCCGACAAGAAGTTTCCGGTCCGCCGGATCTGGTGTGTCGGGCGCAACTACATCGAGCACATCCGCGAAATGGGGCAGGACGAACGCGCGCCCCCGTTCTTCTTCGCCAAGCCGGCCGACGCGATCGTTCCGGACGGGTCGGTGGTCCCTTACCCGCCGCTGACGAAGGACATGCATCACGAGGTTGAACTCGTGGTCGCGCTGAAATCCGGCGGTATCAACATCAGCCCGGACAAGGCCAATGACTGCATCTGGGGCTACGGCGTCGGCATCGACCTGACCCGCCGCGACCTGCAGATCGCCTCGCGCGACGTGAAGCGCCCGTGGGAAATCGGTAAGGCGTTCGACGCATCGGCCCCCTGTGGTCCGCTGACGCCGGCCTCCGAGATCGGCCATCCGGCCAAGGGCCGCATCAGCCTGAAGGTCAACGGCGTCGTGAAGCAGGACGGCGACCTCGACCAGATGATCTGGAACGTGCCGGAGACGATCTGGAAGTTGTCGGAAATGGTGGAGCTCGCCGCCGGCGACATCATCATGACCGGCACCCCGGCCGGCGTCGGCCAGGTCAATATCGGCGACAAGATCGAATGCGCCGTAGACGGCCTCAGCAGCCTGAGCGTCACCATCGGCAAGCCGAAGGCCTGATCGCTTTCAAGCAACAAGAAGCCCTCGCAGCGTTGCTGCGAGGGCTTTTCTTTTGTGAGTCGGTATCATCATTGTTCGGATCATCACCGCGCTTTTGCGGTAGCGGACCGGGCAAACGTTTCCCACCCGGGAGCGCTAGAGCATGATGCCGAAAGGTGCGAAGCGGTTTTCGGACGACATCATGCTCTGACGTATTAGCATCGATCACGTTTATGATTTGGATCGATTCGATCCAAATCATCGTGATCTAATGACTTCGTGACGAAGCCCCCTGCCCTTCATCCTTGAGATCACTGGCCATCACCTGTGGCTTGCGCCCCTTGGCTTCCGCATTAGCAAAGTTCAACTCGATCTTGATCCCGTTCGGATCGAACAGAAACAACTGATAAAGCCCTTGTGAATCGACCTGACGTTCCGTGAACTGAATGTTGCGCTGTTCGAAATGCCGGATCATGCCGTGAAGGTCCGACGCATGAAATGCGATATGATCGATCACGCCGGTGCCTTGAGTCTCCTGTGATTGCTGCCCCACATAGGCGATGCGATTCTTGGACACGTCCTTGCCGCCCTGCGTCAGATGCAGAACATCCTGATCGCCGATATAGAGCCAATAGACGGGAAACTTGAAATCCGGCGTATAACCTTCCTTGAGGCCCAGCACGTCGACATACCAGTTCTTGGTCTTCTCGACATCATCCGACTGAACCAGGAAATGCTGCATATGATTGAGCGGCATGCTTTTCTCCCGTTGTTATTATCATGGAACGATGGCTGGGCTCGCAAGAGCCTGAAACGTCCGCTCGCGTGACGCATCGATATGGTTTTTGACGATTGCGGCGGCACGGCGCTTGTCCCGCCTTTGCATCGCCTGGACGAGCGCGAGATGATCGTTGTTGAAGCGTGTGAAATCCGGAGGCTGATCGAGCCGCGTCACGCTGACAAAGGTAAAGCGGTCGAACTGATCGTTGAGCTTGGTCGCGGCATCAGCAAGGCGCTGGTTGCCGCAGACGCGCGCAAGAGAAGAATGAAACTGCCGATTGGCCTCGATCCATTCCGGGATTGGCACCCTTGCTTTTGTCAGCAGATGATCGTGTAACGAGGCGAGTGCTGCATCGCTCGCATGCGTGATCGCGCGCATCACGCAGGCGCGCTCGTAAAGATATCGCATCTCGTACATCTCGCCGGCTTCCGTCAGCGAAATGGGTCGGACGCGATATCCGCTGCGCGGCTGCACATCGACGAGGTTTTGCTCCTGCAGCCGAAGGAGCGCCTCCCGAACCGGCGACTTCGACACGCCGAACCGCTCCGCCAATTCCTGCTCAAAGACCTTCGATCCTGGCGCCAGGGCGCAGGACAGGATTTCACGGCGGAGCTGGGCATAGACGGAGATATCAGTCATCGACCATCTAAGATACTAGATTTCATCTACTGAAACACAAAATACCTATTTCCTCAATCAATATAAGGCTGTTGACAGATATTCTAGTCATCTAGAATATCAAATAAAAATATTGGGAGGAATAACATGCCGATGTATCGGTGGGACGATCTGGAAGAGGTTGAGCTCAATCCACTGATCCACGGCCGGGTCGTCGAGGTGCCGAACGCCATGCTGGCGCGCATCAAGGCGCCCAAAGGCCCGATCAACATGCATCGTCACGATTTCGATCAGATCACCCACATGCTGGCTGGCAAGATGCGCTGGGTCATTGACGGCGAAGAGCCGCGCATTGTCACGCCGGGCGATGTGCTGCTCATGCCCGCCGGCGTCGCGCATGGTGGCGAGGTGCTCGAAGACGCCGAATATCTCGATATCTTCGCGCCCGGACGACAGGATTTTAGCTGGTACAAACAAAGGCTGCCGCAGAAGTAGCCTTTCATAAACTTGGTTCAAGGGAGGATCTATCATGCGGCCTTTCGGTCGAATGCTTCTGCTTGCCTTGTTGAGTGTTGTGACGATAGCGCCCTCCTCGGCGCAAACGAATTTCCCGGTACGGCCGATCACGCTGGTCGTACCGCTTCAGGCGGGAACGGCTTCCGACCTCGTTGCAAGAATTCTGTCGGAAAAGGTCGGCGCCAAGCTCGGTCAATCCATTGTTGTCGAAAATGCTCCCGGTGCAGGTGGCGCCACCGGTTCGATGCGCGTGGCGCGTGCCGCGCCCGATGGCTATACGATCGGGGCATTGAATAACGGCGTCCATACCGTTCTTCCGCATATCGTTGCCAAACTGCCATTCGAACCTTTCAAGGACTTCGAGCCGATCACGCAGCTTGCGCGATTTCCCAGCGTGCTGATCGTCAACAAGGAATTGCCGGTCCAGACGCTGAAGGACTTCATCGCGCTGGCCAAGAAAGATCCGGGCAAACTGAACTACGCGTCCGTCGGGCCGGGCAGCCCGCAGCACCTGGCGATGGAACAGCTTAAAGCCGATGCGGGCATTGACATGACACATGTGCCCTATCGCGGCGGCGCGCAGGCGACACAGGCCATCGCGGCCGGTGAAGTGAACGCCTTCTGGATCGCAACATCTGTCGCCCTTCCCTTCATCGAAGCCGGAACGGTGCGAGTGCTGGCTGTAGGCGACAAGGCCCGAACGAAGACTCTGCCGAATGTTCCGACGGTCGATGAAGCCGCCATTCCCGGCTACGAATACATGGCTTCGCTGGCCTTGTTCGCACCCGCCGGTACGCCGAAAGATGTTCTTGATCTGCTTCGCCGCGAATTTACGGCCGCGGTGAACGATCCCGACACCATCGCCAAACTGCAAAAGGCCGGGCTCGAGGGACGCAGTTCGACTCCCGAGGAACTGCAGTCCTGGCTCAAGACTGAAATGGCGCGTGTCCAGACTCTGGTCGAGCGGGTCGGGCTGCAAAAGAACTAAACCATGAACATCAGCGAGAGCAGCTTGCGGGCGGCCGACATGACGGTCGCCCAGGCGATGCACCAGACTTCGGTCGCTCAGGACTGGCTTGCCGGCCGTTACGCCGATCAAGCCGCCGAAGACGTCCGTTATACGGGAGACACCATCACCTTCACGGTGACGGGCCACCCGCCCGAGACAGCGGCCGCTGTCGTCGATGTCATCAAGCCGGCGATTCGTGTTCTCGAGCGCATGAGCAGGGACAAGATCCGGGTTGAGGATTATTGGGGCGCCTCGCGCCACAAAGACCGTGATGGCGTCGCCGCATTGAATGATGGCCGGTCAGATCTGGCGCCGATCTATTCCGGCTGGGATGCAAAATCCTATCCGCTGGCGCAGGGCCTGCAATTGCCGGGACTGTTTTCCAACTCCGATATCGGAACGCTCGTATCGGAGGAGATTTACGCCGACTATCTGCGCACGGATGTCGAACGGCAGGGCATCAAGATGGGCCGGCTCAAGATGTCCGGCCCCTATCATCTGTTCAGCATGCATCCGATCCGCTCACGCGACGACCTCAAGGGGCTGCGGATCGGCACGACGGAAGGCATCGAGGCCGCTGTCATGCACGCGCTCGGCGCGGAGCCCGTCCCGCTATCGTCGCTGGAGATGAATCCGGCGCTCGCCGGCGGCAAGATCGATGCGATGCATCTGGCGGATGGGTCATCCGAAGTGTTCGGCATCGGCAAAATTGCACGCTACCGGACGGCTCTTGGCTGTGTGCGGCAATGCCTTGAATTCGGCCTGTCGCATCATTTCTGGAGCCAGTTGCCGCAAGACTTGAAACGGGTTGTGCATAACTGGCTTCGCGCCGAAGCCCAGGCCGAAACGCAGATCTTCTACGGCGTCGCCGGTGCCAAAGCCCGTGACCGTTTCCAGGAACGCGGCATGGAGTTCATCTACCTGCCGGATGCGGAATATGGACGCATCGCCGAAGCGGTTCAGCCGCTCGTTGAGCAGTTCATCGCCGACGAAGAAGCCGCCGGACGGCCGGCGCGCACGATGCTGAAGGACATCGAAGCGCGCAATGCGGCTCACCGCAACAAGACAGCGAACGATCTGATGATGGATGCCATCGTCAACCCCGTTGCCAAGATCAACGACTGATTGGGACTGTTACATGCCTGCTTACTGGTTAGCACGATCCGTCATTCACGATCCAGTTGCCTACAAGCGCTACACGGATCAGGTGCCGAACATCATCAGTCAGTTCGGCGGCAGGGTTCTCGGCCGTGGCGGCCGCGCTCAGGTGATGGAGGGACCGCAAAAGTGGCAGCGCTTTGTGGTGCTGGAATTCCCGACCTTCGAGGACGGGGTCCATTGCTTTGAGTCCGAGATCTACAAGAACGCCGCCGCCCATCGCCGGGCATCGGGTGTCAGCGAAGCTGAAATTGTCATGCTCGACGCAGGCGAATTCACGACATAACCGCCGCTGCGTCGCCGTTCATTTCACCGTGGAGCCAGCTCAGCGGTTCGAACAAGCCGAGAAACGGCCATAGCCGTCATCGACATAGCACTGGTTTCGAAGATATTCCGGGACGCGATAAGGTCTGCCATCCGGTCCGATCGATGGGTCCGCTGAGCCACGATAATAGCGCGGCGCATCGCTATAGGCCGGCGCGTTGTAACTGCGCACAGGGCGGCGCTCATTGTAGCGCTGGCCTGAAATTTCGTCAGAACGGACGGTTCCGGTATTGGGCTTCCACGTCGGCAGCGAAGTGGCGGTCAGCGGGAGAGTTGCGGTGACCACGACGGTCGAGGCCACCAGGATTGTGCGGAACGAAACCATCTTGCGCATCCTTCAAGGGGAATTGTCGCATGTTGTACGGGGTTAACCCATGTTCCGCGAAAATAGTCCCCTCGACCGGTTCCGTGCCTTCTCAATTCTTCGAGACCCAGCGACGTGCCAATCCAATCGGCCTCATCCTGGAGGACGCGGCGAAGCCGCCATCTCGAAGGATGGGGCCAGATTGTCCCTCTCGAGCAATCAAGCCGCGGCCTTGATCAACCCCTCGGCCTTCATTGCCTCATGCACGGCCGGACGCGCCTTCACGCGGTCCTGGAACGCCTTCAGGTTTGGCCATTGCGCGACATCGATATTGTGGAAGCGCGCCCAGTTGCTGACGACGAACAGATAAGCGTCGGCAACCGTAAAAGTGTCCCCCATCAGATATGGCTTGCCAGCGAGGTGCGCATTGATGCGATCGAACGCCTTGATCACATTCTCCTTGGCAATCGTCTTGTATCCGTCCGGCGTGTCCGGCTTGAACAGCGGCGTGAACTGCTTGTGCAGTTCGGACGTGATGTAATTCAACCACTCGAGCACGCGATAGCGCTCCATCGAACCTGGCTTCGGCATCAAGCCTGACTCGGGCTTCATGTCGGCAAGATACTGCACGATTGCCGGGCCCTCCGTCAGCGTCTCGCCATTGTCGAGTTTGAGCACCGGCACCATGCCGAGCGGATTGACCGACAGGAAGTCGTCGCCACTGGCTGTCTTCTTGGCCCTGTTGTCGACCCGTTCGATCTCGACCGGCAGACCGGCCTCGCGGAAGACGATGTGGGGAGACAGCGAACAGGCACCCGGCGAATAATAAAGCTTCATGGCTTTCCTTCCTGGCGGTAACGCAATGAGGATTTCACGTCCGGGCAGTGGCTTAGCGGCCCGCCTGTGGCGTTGGCAAGCCGGCGCCAGCGCATGACACTATTTTGACGGTGCAGCCTCCGTCCCCGGTGATCAGCCATGCCGAGAAACCGGCGTTGGGGGGATTCACAAGGGGGAACCAAATCAGATATGGCGGGTTGAACGTGCCGGTTCACGTTTCGTTTGGGAAAGCCATGACGCCCCTCGCCGCCCGCAAGATCGCCCGTGTTGCCGAGCCCGATCCGTTCGGAGACGTGACCATCGCCCCTGCCGCGATGACTGGCCAATCAGAGATCCAACTCGCCCGGGCCATGGCCCGCGCGCTCGGAGATACGACGCCGACCACGGCCTCGCAGGCGCTGAGCCATCTGCGCTCGCTGTTTCCGGAAGCGCCATTGACGGTTCGCGTTGCGGCGCTCAATTCGCTGATGCGGCGCTAGCGAGCCGGTCGCTCTCTATTACATCCCCAAATAAGCCTGACGCACGCGATCGTCAGCCAGCAATTCATCGCCGGTGCCGCTCAAGGTGACGCGGCCATTTTCGAGAACGTAAGCCCGGCTCGCCAGTTTCAGCGACACCGCCACGTTCTGCTCCACCAGCACGCAAGTCAGCCCATCGCGATTGAGATCGCGAATGCTCGCCAGCACGTCCTGTACCAAGGCCGGCGACAGGCCGAGCGAGGGCTCATCGAACATCACGAGTTCAGGCTCGCCCATCAGACAGCGGCCGATCGCCAGCATCTGCTGCTCGCCGCCGGACAATGTCCCGGCCGCCTGTTGCAAGCGCTCATTGAGACGCGGAAACATCTCCAGCACGCGGTCGCGGTTTTTCGCGCGCGTCGCACGCGCCCGCGGCAGCATCGCGCCCATGTCGAGATTTTCCGACACCGACAAATTCGGGAAAATCTGCCGGCCTTCCGCCACCTGGCCGATGCCGAGATCGCAGACCTTGTAACTCGGCATGCCGGCAATATCATTGCCGTGGAAACTGATGCGGCCGCGTGCCGGCTTAACCATGCCGCCGATGGTGCGGATCAGCGAAGTTTTGCCTGCACCATTGGCGCCGACAATCGCGACGATGGCGCCCTTCGGAATCTCGATCGACACATCGTCGAGCGCCTGCGCGTCGCCATAGAATACATCGAGCTCGTCGACCTTCAGCATCAGTGGACGGCCTCCGCGCCGAGATAGCACGCCAGAACGTCCGGATTGCGCGTCACGACTTCCGGCGCACCTTCCGCGATGACCTTGCCGTAATTCACCACCACGATATGCGCCGACAACGCCATCACCGCGCGCATCACATGCTCGATCAAGAGAATGGTGAGGCCGGTGTCGCTGTTGAGCTTGCGGAACACATTGACCATGCGGTCGGTTTCGGTCGGGCGAAGCCCCGCCATCACCTCATCGAGCAGCAGGATCTTCGGCTTGGTCGCAAGCGCGCGGGCGACCTCGAGGCATTTGCGATCGGGCAGCGTGATCCCGGTCGGGCGTGCATGGCGCTTGTCGCCGAGGCCGAGAAGATCCAGCATCGCGTTCGCGTAATCGCGCGCTTCCTTGACGTCGTCGGTCCAGGTCAGCGCACCAATGGCGGCGTTTTCCTCGACCGTCAGGTCGTTGAAGGGACGCACGATCTGGAAGGTGCGCCCGACGCCGGCCCGGCAGATCTGATCCGGCCGCTTGCCAAGCAGTGACTGGCCGTCGAGAAACACATCGCCGGTATCCGGCCGGAATACGCCGGCAATCATGTTGAAGATCGTGGTCTTGCCGGCTCCGTTCGGGCCGATCAGCGCCTGGATCGAACCGGGCACGACGTCGAAGGTGACATTTTCAACGGCCTTCAGGCCGCTGAAGCTTTTTGAAATGCCCCGGACGGAAAGCGATGCCGCGGAACTCATGACTTGTCTCCCGGCTTGCGATCCAACTTGAGCAAGCTGGAAATCCAGGGCCACACGCCCGACGGCCGATAGAGCACGATCAACGCAACGCACAGGCCCCAGAAGAACTGCTTGATACCATCGATCTTGACGCCTTCGGTCAGGCCGGTCAGCGTTTCGCCAAGCGGCGTGAGGATGAAAGCGCCGATGATCGGGCCAAACAACGTCCCGACCCCGCCGACGATGGGAGCCAGGATCATCTCGATCGAGCGGTTGGTGCCGAACGTCGCCTCGGGAAACAGGTTGTTATAATAGAACGCGTACCAGACGCCGGCGATGCCCGTGAGGCCCGACGAAATCGCCACTGCGATCATCTTGTATTTGAAGAGATGAATGCCGCTCGCTTCTGCGGCCTGCTGATCCTCGCGGATCGCCTGCCAGTAATAGCCAAGCTTGGAATTCAGCAACCAGCGGCACAGCGCCAGGGCAACACCGGTCATCGTCAGGATGACGTAATAGAACATCACCGGCGTGCCGCGCAGATTGATCAGATCGACGCCGGAACGGTTCGACACCGGGAGGAACAATCCTTCGGTGCTGCCGAGCCAGCGGGTGTGATCGACCATGATGCCGGTGAATTCGGCGAAGGCGATGGTCAGCAACGCGAAATAAACGCCGTGGATCGCAAAACGAAAGCCGAGATAGCCGATCAGGCACCCCATCAGCACCGACAAGGCAATCGCGGCGAATACGCCGATCACCGGCGGAACGCCGAAATGGATGAACAGCGCCGCGCTGGCATAAGCGCCGATGCCGACGAACAGCGCATGGCCGAGCGACAGCAATCCCGCAAAGCCCAGCATCAGATTCCAGGCCTGGCCGATATAGGCGAAGTAGAGAACGATGATGAGAACGCTGAGGATGTAATTGCTGACCAGGAACGGCGCTGCAATGAGCGCTGCCGCGAACACCGCAAGCAGTACAAGTCCGTGCGCGGGCACGCCCTCGAACAAACGGTTCATCGCTGCACTTTCCCGAGCAGACCCTGCGGACGGAACAACAGGACGAGAATAAGCAGCCCGAAGCTGAAGGCGGTCTTCAGGGACGGCTGCAGCAGGATGCCGGCCATCGCCTCCGACATGCCGATCAGGATGCCACCCAGGAGCGCGCCCGGCAGACTGCCCATGCCGCCGAGAATGACGACAATGAAGGCCAGCAGCGTATAGGGCGGCCCGAGATAGGGATGGACGTCGACGATCAGAAGCATGATTGCGCCCGCCGCACCGATGCAGGCGCAACCGATCGCGAAGGTCAGCGCGAACAGATGCCGCACGTTCAGCCCGACCACCAGAGCGCCGGTGTAATTGTCGCCGCAGGCGCGGATCGCCTTGCCGGTGTCGGTGTATTTGAAGAAGGCGA
This sequence comes from Pseudorhodoplanes sinuspersici, assembly GCF_002119765.1. Taxonomy (NCBI): domain Bacteria; kingdom Pseudomonadati; phylum Pseudomonadota; class Alphaproteobacteria; order Hyphomicrobiales; genus Pseudorhodoplanes; species Pseudorhodoplanes sinuspersici. The sequence goes on along the minus strand of NZ_CP021112.1, from coordinate 3,598,444 downwards.
ACATTGCCGCCGACGCGACCAGGGCAGCGATGCCGGCATAGACCCTCACTTTGTCGATGATCAGCGGCCCGACTGCGAATGAATCATAGGCGTAAGAGACATTCACGCCCTGCGCGTCGGGACCGAACACCATCAGACACACCGCGATCAGCATAACCGCAATCGCCGCCATCAACAGAAACTGGAAATAGTCATGAAGATGGGCGACGCGACGCACCACCCAGTCCTGCAAGAGATAACCGAACCCGAACAGCGCCACCGCAACAACCGGTATCGCCAGCAACGGATCGATGCCGAGCTGCCGGAACAGCACCAGCGTGACGAACATGCCGAGCACCATTAGCTCGCCATGCGCGAAATTGACGATGCGGATGACGCCGAAAATGACCGATAACCCGAGCGCGCTGAGGCCATAGATCAGCCCGGTCAGCAAACCGCTGATGGCGACGTTGAAATAAATGTCTGTTGGCAAGATAGCGTCCCGCGAAGAAGGCGCCCCGGCCGCGTTGCGGCCGAGGCGCTATCGACAAAGAGAGATTAGCGCTTCGTGTAGGACGGCGCCGGCCACGCAACGGTGGCGTCGGTCGCCCCTTTCGGCGCAACGGTGACCAGTTTGCCGCCGCGGTTCTGGATGGCCGAATTGCGCAGCTTGTCGTTCTGGCCCTTCTCGTTGAACATGATGCCGGGGCCGGTAGAGACGTTATCCGTGATGTTGGTGGTGCGGATCGCATCGGCCAAAGCCTTCGGATCGGTCGAACCGGCGCGCTTGTAAGCGTCGGCGGCGGTCAGCAGAGCCTCGAAGGTGTAGACCTGATTGGTATTCAGGTTCACATCCGGATGTGCCTTGGCGAGCGCAGCCGTCAGCGCCTTGGTCAGCTTCTTGGTCGGGTCGTACCACGGCACGAAGCTGATCGGACCATCCGACATCTTGCCGAGCGTCTTGATATATTGGTCCTCGTACCAGCCTGGGCCCATGCTGAGCACACCCATGCCGTCCCAGCGCTGTTTGATCAGTTCGCGAGTCACCAGGATCGCGTCATTGAGACGGCTGACGACGAGAAGCGCTTCGGCACCGGTGCCCTTTGCCTTGGCGACTTCGACCGACAGGTCGCGCGCCTTCGGATCATAGGAGATCGTATCCAAGATCTTATACGGCATGGGGATCTTTTCGAGCACCGCGGCCATGCCCTTCTGCATCGATACGCCGAAGGTGTCGTTCACATGCATCAGCGCGACGGTCTTTGGGGTCTTGCCCGTCTGCTCGAAGATTTCCTTCTGGTTCTCGAACGCATCGATGAGGATGCGGCTGGCGACCGGGAAATTGCGGAAGACGAACTTGTAGCCCTGTTCGGTGATCGGCGGGGCCGCAGCGATGTTGATGATGTAGGGAATGCCGCGCTGCTCGGCGACCTGCGCGATCGCAGTCGACTGACCGGAATCGAACGCGCCGACCAGGAGCTGAACGCCTTCATTGATCATCTTTTCGGCCTGGGCGCGCGCGATCTGCACGTCCGATTCGGTATCGCCGTTGATGATCTGAAGGGCCGGCATGCCGATGTCCTTCAGAAGACCCGGCGTAACGTCGACGCCGCGCTGGCAGTCCTGACCGATGCCGGCCAGCACGCCCGAACGCGGCAGCAGCACGCCGACCTTCAGGGCCGCGCCCTGCCCGCGGACGATGTTGAACGGCGCGGTGCCGGCGACGAGACCCGCGGCGCCAAGGCCAGCGGCGAACGTGCGGCGTGAAACGCCCGATTGATGGAATTTGCGGCTCATTTCGAACTCCTCCCTTTCCGGTCCCTACAAGAGACCCATGTTGGGTCCCCTTTTCTTATTGTTGCAGTCAACTTGCAATGGGCTGACCCGGCTCTGCGGCGTCATGACGACGCCCGGCCAGCTAACCCCTTTCCGCTTTCCTATAATTGTTGTTTATTACAATCAATGTCGTCAACAACAATAATGCCGGGCTGGGTTTTTCAGCCTTAATACTTAAGACCCGGCGGGAGGAAGCAGATCATGACCGAGGGCGCCATTAAAGGCGGTACCTTACCGGGCTCGTCCGTTGCTGCATCGCAATCGGGGCGGCGCAACCGGCGCGAGATCGATCTCGATGTGCTGACGCAGCATCTTGGCTATTTCCTGCGCCGTGCGCAGGTGTGGGTGTTCCAGGATTTCATCAAGACGCTGTCGGCGATCGACCTGCGGCCGGCGCAATATTCGGTGATGGTGGTGATCGGCGCCAATCCGGGCCTGTCGCAGGCGGAGCTGGCGGAGCGGCTGGCCATCGAGCGTGCGCGGTTGGTGCATATGCTGGATCATTTACAAAAACGTGGCCTGACCGAACGCCTGCCCTCGCCGACCGACCGGCGCACGCATGCCCTGCAATTGACGCGCGAGGGGCAATAACTGCTGAAGCGCGCCAAGGCGCTGGCCGCCAAGCACGAGGCACGGCTCGCCGAAAAACTTGGGCCCGATGCGCGCGAGCAAATGTTGCAGCTCCTGAGAGGAATGAGGGAAGACACGTAAGCGTCTTTGCCTTCGGCAAGTGTCCCGGAGTGACTATCCCTCAACCGCACTTTGTTCGGGCTTCAGCACGCCCCGCCGGATCTGATCCTCTTCAATGGACTCAAATAAGGCGCGGAAATTGCCTTCCCCGAAGCCGTCATCGCCCTTGCGCTGGATGAATTCGAAAAAGATCGGCCCCAGCACGGTGCCGGAGAAGATCTGCAGCAGCACCTTGGTCGAACCGCCGTCGACGACGCCTTCGCCGTCGATCAAAACGCCGCTGTCACGCAGCTTCTGCACTGCCTCGCCGTGGCCAGGCACGCGTTGATCGATCTTTTCGTAATAGGTCACAGGCGGTGACGGCATGAAGGGCAGGCCATTCGCCGTCAGTTTCGCGACGCTGTCGTAAATGTCCCGACAGCCCATCGCCACGTGCTGAATGCCCTCGCCGCGATATTCGCGCAGATATTCCTCGATCTGCGACTTGTCATCCAGCGACTCGTTGATCGGGATACGGATCTTGCCGCATGGCGAGGTCATCGCGCGGGACACGAGGCCGGTGAGCTTTCCTTCGATATTGAAAAAGCGGATGTCGCGGAAATTGAACAGTTTCTGATACCAGCCGGCCCAGTGATCCATGCGTCCGCGCCGCACATTGTGGGTCAGGTGATCGAGATAATAGAGACCTGCCTGTTCCGGCTTTGGATTGCGCTCGCCGGTCCAGATAAAATCCACATCCCAGATCGAGCCTTTGTCGCCATAACGGTCGACGAAATACAGAAGCGAACCGCCAATTCCCTTGATGGCGGGAATATTGAGCTCCATGGCGCGCACGCGCGTTTCGCCGGCCTCAGCGCCCAGCGACAACGCGCGCTCATAAGCATACCGCGCGTCGACCACGCGAAACGCCATGGCACAAGCGCAAGGACCGTGTTCAGAAGCGAAGCGTTGCGCAAAGGAATCCGGTTCGGCGTTGACGACGAAATTCACATCGCCCTGCCGCCATAGCGTGACATTCTTCGAGCGATGCCGGGCGACCGGCAGGAAGCCCATGCTTCGGAAGACGGCTTCGAGCTGTTCAGGATCAGGATGGGCAAATTCGACGAATTCGATCCCGTCCGTCCCCATCGGATTCTCGTCGGAAATGATGGCAGCCGGCGCATCGTGGGGGAATGGTCCCATGGTGTCTCCTCACCTGAAATACACTTTATCGTTGCCGCAATCGTAAGCCAGCGGCCGCACAATTCCCGTGCAAAATTCGCCAATATTGCTTATTGTATACATGATTTCCGCGAAAATGACGGTTTTTATGCAAGAATCAGTCACTCTCGATTCGGCCGATCTCAAACTCCTTTCGGCTCTTCAGGACAATGGAGCCATGACCAATCAGGAGTTGGCAGAAGCGGTGCATCTGTCGCCGTCGCAATGTTCACGTCGCCGCCAGCGGCTTGAGCAAGCCGGAGTGATCCGGCGCTATCGTGCCGATCTCGATCCCGTAAAGCTTGGCTTCGGCATCACCGTCTTTATCTTCGTCGCGCTCGCCACCCATTCACGCAACAACGCGGCTCGTTTCCGAGATCTCGTCGCAAGACTCCCCGCAATCCAGGAAACACACGCGCTGACGGGAGATTCCGACTATTTGCTGAAGGTTGCCGTGAAAGATCTTCCGGCATTGTCGGCTTTGGTCAATGACGTGCTGCTGCCGCACGAGTCGGTCGAGCGCGTGAAGTCCAGCATCGTACTCGAGACCTTAAAGCACGACCCGCGATTGCCGATCGGGTGAGTTCGTCATTCCGGGACGGCTAAAGCCCAAGATACGCCGTCCGCACGCGCGCATCATTCAGCAATTCGCGGCCGGTGCCGGTATGCGAGATGCGGCCGGTTTCGATGACATAACCGCGATCGGCAATGGCCAGCGCCGCATAGGCATTCTGCTCGACCAGCAGCACCGTAATGCCTTGCCGCTTGAGGCCGCCGATGATCGCGAAAATCTGATCGACCAGAATGGGCGCGAGACCCATCGACGGCTCGTCGAGCAGCATCAGTTTCGGCCGCGCCATCAAGGCACGCCCCATCGCCAGCATCTGCTGCTGGCCGCCAGACAGCGCGCCGGCCGGCAAATGCCGCTTCTCAGCCAGCACTGGGAACGTCGCGTAGACGCCCTCGATATCGGTCGCGACCTCACCGTCCTTGCGCGACCAAGCACCGAGCTTGAGATTGTCCTCGACCGACAAGGGCGAGAAGACCTGCCGCCCTTCCGGCACCTGTACGATACCCTGCGCCACGCGAACATGCGGCGCAAGACGGTCGATCGGCTGGCCAAGGAATTTCACCGAGCCGCCGGACATCGGCTGCACGCCTGAAATCGCGCGCAGCAACGTCGTCTTGCCGGCGCCGTTGCTGCCGACCAGCGTGACGATCTCGCCCTGCTTCACCTCGAGCGAGAGGCCATGCAGCACTTCGATCCGGCCATAGCGGCTCGACAGATTGTCAACGATCAGCATCGCTGACCTCCTGCACAATCTCCTGACCAACTTCCTCGCTCGCCTGCGCGCCAAGGTAAGCGGCGATCACGGCCGGATTGGCGCGGATCTCCTGTGCCGTTCCCTGCGCCAGGGTGCGCCCCTGGTCGAGCACATGGATGCGATTGGAGATTTTCATCACCAGCTTCATGTCATGCTCAACCAGCACCACGGTGATCCCCTGTGCCGCGATCTTCTGGATCACCGCATCGACCTCGGCGGTCTCGACCGCATTGCAGCCTGCTGCGGGTTCGTCGAGCAGCAACACTTGCGGCTCGGCCGCGAGGGCGCGCGCGATCTCAAGACGCTTCAGCGCGCCATAGGGCAATTCGCCGGCGGGACGGTCGGCAAGCCCGCTCAGGCCAACCAGCGCCAGCAATTCGTCCGCCCGCTGTCGCGACTTCCGGTTCTGGGAGATGACCGAGGGCAGCCGCAACAAATGCGCCAGCACATTGCGATTCTCATGCAGATGGCAGCCGACCATCACATTTTCCGCGGCCGTCATGCGAAAGAAAATCTGCAAATTCTGGAACGTGCGCGACAGGCCGCGCCGCGCCAGAAGATGCGCCGGCAGATTGGTGACATCCTGCCCGTTCAGCATCACCTTGCCACGCGACGGCACGTAGAGACCGGAGATCAGATTGAACAAGGTGGTCTTGCCGGCGCCATTTGGGCCGATGATGGCGAAGATCTCGCCCTGATTGACGGAAAAGGTCACGCCATCGACTGCTTTCAGGCCGCCGAACTGGACTCCGAGATCGTCTGCGGCGAGAACGCTCATGACGTCCTCCGCCGGAACAGGTTCGCGACGCTCGGCACAATACCGGCCCGCAGGAAGATCATGAACACGATCATGATCAGACCGAGCGCGATATGCTCGTAATCGTGAAACACCGTCAGCATCTGCGGCAGGATTGTCAGCAAAGCCGCGCCGACCACACTGCCGAGGATCGAGCCGAGACCACCGAGGACCGCCATGGTGACGAATTCGATCGAGCGCAGGAAGCCGGCCGTCGCCGGGGTCACCAGACCATCGAACAGCGCAAGATAGGCGCCGGCGAGTGCGGCATAGATCGCTGACAACACAAACGCGATCAGCTTGTAGCGCGCGACGTCGATCCCAAGCACGCGCGAGGCGACCTCGCTGTCATGGATGGCGCGCAAGGCGCGGCCAGTCGGGCTATCGATCAGATTGACCGCAAGCAGCACCGCCAGCACCAGCGTGCAACCGGAAATCCAGTACCAGGTGACGGAACCGCGCGCGACCCAACCGAACAGCACCAGTCGCGGCACCGCCATGCCGTCCGGGCCCCCCGTGAAGCGCGCTTCATTGGTGAACACCATCGCAATGAGAATGCCCATGCCGAGCGTCGCCACCGCAAGATAATGACCTTTTAGCTTCAGGATCGGCCGGCCGATGATAAACGCGAGCAACCCGGCCAAAGCAACGCCGAGAATCAAGGCAAGCCAGCCAGGCATACCGAAATGCGTCGGCGCAACGGCAACGGCGTAAGCACCGATGCCGAAGAAGCCAGCATGACCAAGGCTCACCTGCCCGGCAAATCCCATCAACAGGTTCAGCCCCAGAACGGCGATGCTGAAAATGAAAACCAGCGCGGCGATGCGGAGATAAAATGTCGACGGCACGATGTACGGCAGCGCTGCGACCACGACAGCCACAATCAGCACGGCACCATATGTTCGCCAGAGGCTTGTCATGTCACACACGCTCGACGCCGGCGCGGCCGAACAAACCTTGCGGCATGACGAACAGCACAGCGAGAATGACAAGGAAGGCGATCGCATCCTTGTAGGCGGAAGAAATATAGCCGGCGCCAAAGGTCTCCAGCAGTCCGACAATCAGACCGCCGACAACGGCGCCGACGGGATGGCCCATGCCGCCGAGCATCGCCGCGGCAAAGCCCTTCAATGCCAGCAGCGTACCGACATCGTAATTCGTCAGCGTGATCGGCGTCACCAGAATGCCGCCGATCGCGCCGATCGCCGCCGAGACGCCAAAAGACAGGCCGACGATCAGCGCCGTGTTGATGCCGACGAGCCGCGCTGCGAGCCTATTGGTCGCGGTTGCGGTCATCGCTTTGCCGATCATGGTCCTGGTCGTCAGCACCCACAGCGCGACGACGATCAGCAACGTGCCGAGCAGCACGATCAGGCTCTGCGGCAACACCGTCGCACCGCCGATCTGGATCGGATCACTGCCTGCGAATGGCGGATAGGAATGATAATTCTTGTCGAACACCACCGCCGCGACACCGCGCAGCAGGATCGAAGCGCCGATGGTGATGATGATCAGCGTCACCGGCGACGCGCCCTTGGCCGGTTCGATCGCCAGGAGATGCAGCAGCATGCCGATGACGATGGCCGTCACGAGCGCGATCAATGCCGCGATCGGCAGCGGGATGCCGGCTGCGACGGCGAAGAAGGTCACCATGCCGCCGATCATGACGAATTCGCCCTGCGCAAAATTGATCACGTCGGAGGCGTTGTAGATCAGCGTGAATCCCAGCGCGACCAGGGCATAGATCGCGCCGATGGTCAGGCCGGAAAAGAGGAATTGGAGAAATTCGGGCATTGCCTTGCCGCTGTGCTGACTCTGTCATGCCCGCACTTGTTGCGGGCATCCACGTCTTCCCTTCGTCTCAAGCAAGATGGATGGCCGGGACAAGCCCGGCCATGACGCGTCTCTAGGCTTCTTGTGCCCTAATTCACAACCGTCCAGTCGCCGTTCTTGATCTCCAGCATACGGAAGGCCGACAGATCGAGACCGAGGTGATCGGACGGCGACATGTTGACGACGCCGCCGGTGCCCATGAAGTTCTTGGTCTTCTCGATCTCGTCGCGCACCTTGGCCTTGTCGGGGCCGCCCGCGCGCTTCATCGCCTCGACCAGGATCATCAGGCCGTCATACATGTGTCCGCCGAAGGTCGAGACCGGCTGACCGGTCTTGGCCTCGTAGGTTTTCTTGTATTCGGTCACGACTTTCTTCTGCGGATCGCTGTCCGGCAGCTTGTCGGCGACAAGCAGCGCGGCAGCCGGCAGACGCACGCCTTCAGCGGCAGCCGGTGTGGCAAGTTCGATGAACTGCTTCGTGCCGACGCCATGGCTCTGATAGAGCGGATAGGGAATGCCGAGCTGCTTGTAGTTGCGGGTGACAATCGCCGGCCCCTGGCTGAAGCCCGGATTGAGCACCGCCTGCACGCCGGCTTTGCCCTTGATGTTGGTGAGCTGCGCGGTCATGTCGTTGTCGCGCGGCTGATAGGTTTCCTCGTGAAGGACCTCGATGCCATATTTCTTGTTCACGGTCATGCATTGGTCGCGCATCGATTTTCCGAAGGCATCGGCGCCGGAGATCATCGCGATCTTGGTGAGATTGCGCTTCTTCATGTCCTCGAAAATCTTCTCGCAGGCCATGAGATCGGTATGCGGGGTCTTGAAATTCCATTTCTTGACCGGCGTCACCGCCTGCACCGCGCCGGCAAAATTGATCAGCGGAATCTCTGCGTCTTCCGCCAGCGGAATGATCGCCATCGTGCTGGCCGTGGTGGAACCTGCGAGCAGCGCATCGACCTTGTCCTGCTCGATCAGGCGGGTCGCGAAAGTGCGCGCCTGATTGGGGTCGCTGGCATCGTCATAAATGATGGCCTCGACCTTGCGACCGTTGATGCCGCCCTTGGCGTTAATGTCGGCGACATACATTTCCAACGTCTTCTTCTCGGGATCGCCGAGGAATGACGCGCCACCGGTCACCGACAACACCGATCCGATCTTGATCGGCGCCTGCTGCGCCTGTGCAAGGGGCACCGACAGCACCATTGCTGCCGCAGTTGCCAGCAGTCTGACTACAAGTCTCATCTTATATCCTCCCATGGATATTTTTTGACGTTGGTTTTTCTTTAAGCGGCTTTTTGGCGCCGCAACGGAGCGACGCGGAAACGATTGGCGACAAAGGCCGAGTCGGTCAGGCAGGCATTGCCGGCCGGATTGGCGCCGGAGACATGATAATCCGAGAATGCCGCCGACTGATTGACATAGATGCCGCCGGTCAAGTTAACGGACAATGCGACACCAGCGCGCGCAAAGGCATCCGCCGCCTTGTCGATCACGCGGTCATTCGTCGAATAAACCGAGGCTGTGATCGCGCCTTTGCGCTTGGCCGATTGCGCTGCGAGGATGATCGAGTCTTCAGTCGATTCCGTGCGGATCACAAAGGCGATGGGGCCGAAACGCTCCTCGCCCCAGGCGCGATCATCCTTGGCATCGACGGCCAGCAACAGCGGCGACGCCGTGCGCGCCTGATCAAAGCCGGCGACGGGTGCGGGTGCTGAATCGCGGACAACGCGGCCAAGCTTGCGCGCCTCGTCGACACGCTTGGCTGTCGCTTCGTTTTGTACGGCGCCGAGGATCGCTGCTGCGCGGTCGGGATCGCCGAGCAGTTTGTCGATCGCGGTCGCGACGCCGCCCGCGACATCGTCGAAGCTCTTATGCCCGTCATTCGTCTCGATGCCGCCCGACGGCACGAAAATATTCTGCGGCGCGGTGCACATTTGCCCCGAATAGAGCGACAGCGAGAACGCGATATTGGAGCACATACCGCGGAAATCGTGTGTCGAATCGATGACGATGGAGTTGATCCCCGCCTCCTCGGTGAAGACGAGATCGGTGCCGGCATTCTCCCGCACCCACTGGCCGAAGGCCGGCGAGCCGGTGAAATCGACGATCGCAACACCGGGATGCGTCACAAGATCCTGCGTGATCGGCGCATCGGCATTGTCCGGTGCCAGCATCAAGACATTCGGATCGAAACCCGCCTCTTTCAGCACGTCGCGGCCGATCTTCACGGTGATGGCGAGCGGCAGGATCGCGCCGGGATGCGGCTTGACGATCACGCTGTTGCCCGTGGCGAGGCTGGCGAAGATCGCCGGATAACCGTTCCAGGTCGGGAAGGTCGCGCAACCGATCACCAGCGAGATACCGCGCGGCACGATGCGCCAGGTCTTGTCGAGAACGATCGGATCGCCCTTGCCCTGCGGCTTGGTCCAGTTCACCGAACGTGGGACACGATTCATCTCCTCATAGGCATAGGCGATGGCCTCGAGTGCACGGTCCTGCGCGTGCGGGCCACCGGCCTGAAACGCCATCATGAAGGCCTGTCCCGTGGTGTGCATCACCGCGTTGGCCATCAGGAAGCTTTGCTTGTTGATGCGATCGACGATTTCAAGGCACACACCGACGCGATCCTCAATCGACGCCTGCGCCCAGCCCTCGCCCGCTTTCAGCGATGCATTGACGATCGCGTCCACATCCGCTGCTGCGTAAGTCGTGCCGAGCGGCATGCCGTAAGGCGAGACTTCCTTGCCAACCTGCGCCCCGCCGGGCTGACCAAGATCGAACGGCTTGCCCAGCATCGCCTTGAACGCGGCTTCGCCGTCGGCCTTGGCGGTTTCACCATAGATCCTGCCGCTGGCGATTTCCGGAAACGCGCTCCAATAGGCACGTGTGCGGCAGGCGTTAACGGCCTCGTCGAGCAGCGCGCGATGCGCCTCGAAAAAACTCATACTGTTTCCTCCCGGCGGGGCCGCATCCTGTTCGCCTTGCGGCCCGGCTGCGTTGACACCCGAATTCGAGACCCATATTAATTATCCGACCGTCCGGTCAGTCAAGTGCCTGTCGGTCGCATCCCTCTTCAAATTCCAGTTTGAGGGACATTAAAAGAATGGAGCGCAAAAGCGCCGGGGTTAGGGAGGACCAGCAAATGGACGAGAGTCCCATTCTCGTCGACAAGCGGCAGGGTTATCGCGTCATCACGCTGAACCGGCCGCAGCGGCTGAATTCATTTACCGAGAGTATGCATCACGCGCTGAAAGCCGCGCTTGACGATGCGCAGGCCGATTCCACCTGCCGCGCCCTGATGATCACAGGCGCAGGGCGTGGATTTTGCGCCGGTCAGGACCTGAACGACCGGCTGGCCAAGCCCGGCGAAACGATCGTGCTCGGCGGCACGCTCGAGGAATTCTACAACCCCTTGATCCGCAAACTGCGCGACCTGCCCTTTCCCGTCGTTGCCGCGGTGAACGGCGTTGCCGCCGGTGCCGGCGCCAATATCGCGCTCGCCTGCGACATCGTGGTGGCCGCCCAATCGGCAACCTTCCTGCAGGCCTTTTCCAAAATCGGGCTTGTGCCGGATTCCGGCGGCACCTGGTTCTTGCCGCGGCTGGTCGGCCCGGCCCGCGCGCGCGGTCTAGCCTTGCTGGCCGAACCGCTACCGGCCCAGAAGGCGAAAGACTGGGGCCTGATCTGGGAATGCTATCCCGATGACGAATTGATCGGTCAGGGCAATGAATTGTGCGAGCGCCTTGCCGCCGGGCCGACCTACGGCCTGTCGCTGATCAAGCGCGCGCTCGACGCCTCCGAAACCAACGATCTCAAAACGCAACTCGATCTCGAACGCGATCTGCAGCGCTCGGCCGGATCGAGCCCCGATTATGCCGAAGGCGTGAAGGCCTTCATGGAAAAGCGCGCACCGAATTTCACCGGCAAGAAAGGCTCCTGATCATGGATGCCGGTGAACTGGCCCGCGCCTGCGCCGAGCAGATGTGGGCGGACGATTCCGCGAGCAAGGGTCTTGGCATGCAGTTGATCTCGGTCGAGCCGGGCCGTGCCGTGCTGGCCATGACCATCACCGACAAGATGGTCAACGGCCATAACATCTGTCATGGCGGTTTCATCTTCACGCTGGCCGATTCCGCCTTTGCTTTTGCCTGCAACACCTACAACCAGCGGGCAGTCGCCCAGCATTGTGCCGTGACATTCATCGCACCGGGCAAGCTCGGCGACCGGCTGACGGCGCATGCGGTGGAACAGCAGCGCTTCGGCCGCTCCGGCATTTACGACATCACGGTCACGCGCGACGACGGCGCCGTCATTGCCGAATTTCGCGGCCATTCGCGAACGATCGAAGGCACATTGTTGTCCGGAGAGCGGTCGTGAGCGTTAGCGAAGAGATTAAAACAAGAAAACTCCGGCCTCATGCCGAGCAGCCGCCGCAGGCGGTCTCTCGACACGCGATGAGGCAAAGGAAAAATGCGCGATTGAGGAAACGCTATGGTCGATGCATCCTACAAGCCTTACGGACTTGAACCGATCGAAACTGCCTCGCGCGACGAGATCGCGGCGCTGCAGACGGAGCGGCTCGCCTGGTCGCTGAAGCACGCTTACGACAACGTCGAGGCATACCGGAAGAAATTCGATGCCGCTGGCGTGAAGCCGCAGGATTTCAAGCGGCTCGAAGACATCGCCAAATTTCCGTTCACGACCAAGGCGGACCTGCGCGAAAATTATCCGTTTGGCATGTTCGCGGTACCGCAGGACAGGATCGTCCGCATTCATGCGTCATCCGGCACGACCGGAAAACCGACCGTGGTCGGCTATACACAGGCCGATATCGACAATTGGGCGAACCTGATGGCGCGCTCGATCAGAGCATCGGGCGGACGGCCGGGCATGAAGGTGCATATCGCCTATGGCTATGGTCTGTTCACCGGCGGGCTTGGCGCGCACTACGGTGCGGAAAGACTCGGCTGCGCAGTGATTCCGGTGTCCGGCGGCATGACCGAGCGGCAGGTCCAGCTCATCTGCGATTTCAAGCCCGACATCATCATGGTGACGCCGAGCTACATGCTGGCGATCCTCGATGAATTCCGCGCCAAGGGCCTTGATCCGCGCGAGTCGTCTTTGTCGATCGGCATTTTCGGCGCCGAGCCCTGGACCAACCAGATGCGCGGCGAGATCGAAGAGGCCTTCGCGATGGACGCGGTGGATATCTTCGGCCTGTCCGAAGTGATGGGACCTGGCGTCGCCAACGAATGCGTCGAAACGAAAGACGGCCTGCATATTTGGGAGGACCATTTCTATCCCGAAGTGATCGATCCGGAGAGCGGCAATCCGCTGCCAGACGGCGAGAAGGGCGAACTCGTCTTCACCACGCTGACCAAGGAAGGTTTGCCGGTGATCCGCTATCGCACGCGCGACCTCACGCGCCTCCTGCCGGGCACCGCGCGAACGCATCGCCGCATGGAGAAGGTCACCGGCCGCTCCGACGACATGATGATCATCCGCGGCGTCAACGTGTTTCCGACCCAGATCGAGGAATTGCTTTTGCGCTGCCAGGGGTTGTCACCGCACTACCTGATCGAATTGTCGCGCCAAGAGCGGCTGGACGTCGCGACGATCTTTGTTGAGGCGCGGCCCGATTGCGGTGAGGCCACGACACGCAATGCCGAAGCCGCGGCGCTCGCCATGCATATCCGCAACACGATCGGCATCGGCATCAGCGTCATGGTCCGCGATCCGGGGACAATCGAGCGCTCGGCCGGCAAAGCGCGGCGTGTCGTGGACAAGAGACCGAAGTAATGCGCGCCGCCAACTCCTTCTTACCTCCCCCCTTGCGGGGGAGGTCGACCGCCGAAGCTGAAAGCGAAGACGGTCGGGAGGGGGGTAAATCGCAAGCACAAGGTTTGCCGCTTGCCCCCCTCCCCAACCCTCCCCCGCAAGGGGGGAGGGAGAACAGAGAGTGGTGCAAGTAAATGGCCCGTCCCCGCTCCGCCGATCACGACATCAAGCGCCGTGCGATCCTCGCGCAATCGGCGGGATTGTTTGCGAAGAACGGTTTCGACCGAACCTCGATGGCGGAAGTCGCGGCGGCCTGCGGCGTGTCGAAGGCCCTGCTCTACCACTATTATGTCGGCAAGGAGACACTGCTCTTCGACATCCTTCGTGAGCATCTGCAGGCTCTGATCGATGCGGTGAATGCGGTTGACCGTTCACTCGAGCCGCGTGTGCGATTGCGCGGCCTCGTTGGCGCACTGCTCGAAGCTTACCGCGATGCCGATCACGAGCACAAAATCCAGATCAACGAGATGTCGAAGCTGCCGGAGGATCGGCACGAGGCATTGGTCGGCATGGAACGTGAGCTGGTTGCGGTTTTTGCGGAGGCTATTGCCGACGCGCTGCCGGCCATTGCGCGCAGCAAGGAGCTGCTGAAGCCCGTGACCATGTCGCTGTTCGGCATGCTCAACTGGCATTACATGTGGTTTCGCGAACAGGGCGTGATGAGCCGCGAAGCCTATGCCGACTTGGCAACGACTGTTTTGCTGGAAGGCGCGCAAGCGCTGACTGTGCCGGCGCAAACGAAGACCAAGCGGAGGGCGTAGCTACAGCACCGCTTGTCCTCGCGAAAGCGGGGGCCCAGAATCTTTTGCGCTGGATTTCCGCCGGAGTTTTACACTCGGGCTGCGCGACGCACAGCCCCCGGGTGCGGGAATGAGCGGACAGGGATACATCAAACCTCGTCGTAATCGACGACGATTTCCTTGGTCAGCGGCCGCGCCTGACAGGTCAGCACATAGCCAGCTTCCATCTCCCACGGCTCGAGCGAATAATTCAGCTCCATATCGACCTCGCCTGAGACGAGCTTGGCGCGACAGGTGCAGCACATGCCGCCACGGCACGAATAGGGCATTTCCAGTCCGACCCGCTCGCCGGCTTCGATCACCGTTTCGCCATCGAACATCGGGACATTGTAAGCTGAGCCATGCAGCGTGATCCGCGCCTGCGCGACCGGTTTATCCTCGCTCGTGGCATCGGCATGGACCGCGCGGCGAGGCGCAATCGGCAAGCCATCCGTCGAAAAATACTCGATGTGAATCTTGGTATCAGGCGTGCCGAGCCTGAGCAGCGTCGTCTTCGCCTCCTCGATCATCGCGCCGGGACCGCACAGGAATGCATGATCAATCTCGTCCGCGGGCGCGAACGATTTCAGTAGCGTCTCGATCTTGTCGGCATCGATACGGCCGTTGAACAGATCGATATCCTGCTGCTCGCGCGACAGCACGTGGTGGACGACGAGACGGTCAAGGAATTGGTCCTTCAGGTCCTCCAGCGCTTCCTTGAAGATGATGTTCTTGGTTGTCCGGTTGCCATAGATCAGCGCGAAACGGCTGTTCGGCTCGCGCGTCAATGTGCTGCGCAGCAGCGACAGGATCGGGGTGATGCCGGAACCTGCGGCAATGGCGAGATAATTCCGCGATGCGTCGGGGTTCGGCATGACACCGAAGCGGCCTTGCGGTGTCATCACATCGATCACATCGCCGGGCTTGATCGCGTCGTTGCAAAGCGTGGAGAAGACACCGCCTTCAACCTTCTTGACGGCGACACGCAACTCGCCATCGTCGAGACCGGCACAGATGGAATAGGAGCGCCGGATGTCCTGTCCGTCGCATTCCTGACGGAGCGTTAAATGCTGCCCCGGGCTGAAACGATAATCGTTCATGAGCTCCGGCGGCACCGCAAAGGCGATCGACACGGCCTCCGGCGTCTCGCGGCGGACATCGGCAATGGTCAGCTTATGGAATTCGACGGCCATGGCTGTCTCATATGCATTTGAAATAATCGAACGGTTCGGCGCAGGCGCGGCAACGCCAGAGCGCCTTGCAGGCAGTCGAACCGAATTCAGAAATGCGTTCTGTGTCCGTTGACGCGCAGTGCGGGCAAGCAACTTGATCCTCGCCGAATAGAGCGCGGCGCGAGGCCTTGCCGGCCGGCGGCGCGATGCCGTATTTGCGGAGCGTCTCTTTACCCTTCTCGGTCATCCAATCCGTGGTCCAGGCCGGCGATAGCACCGTCTTGATGCGCGGCGTGACGAAGCCAACTTCTTCCAAAGCCAGCTCGACATTCAGTGCGATCAGATTCATCGCGGGGCAGCCGGAATAGGTCGGCGTGATCGTTACCTCGGCCGTGCCATCAACGATCTGCACATCGCGCAACACGCCAAGATCGGCGATCGAGAGCACCGGTATTTCCGGATCGACGACAGAGGCAGCGGCTTTCCAGGCGAGCGCGCGAAGGTCATCCGCGTCAGCGTCGTCACGCTCTCTCTTCTCCCTCCCCCTGGAAGGGGGAGGGTTGGGGTGGGGGTCCATTTCAGAAGCCGGCATGACCCCCGCCCGGATCGCTGCGCGATCCGACCTCCCCTTTTCAGGGGGAGGTAGAGTCTTGGCTATGGGCGTGCCCTTTACCATCGCAATCACCACTTCGCTCCCGGATAGGTGCGCTGGAGGAATTGCAGCTCGGTCAGGACATAGCCGAGATGCTCGCTATGCCGGCCGCTGCGGCCGCCACTCTGCATATAACCGTCGCTTGGACGCACCAGCGTCGCCTCGTCAAACACTTCATCCAGCATCTTCGACCAGCGCGCGCGGATGTTCAAAGGATCGACGGCGATACCGGCATCGATCAGCGCGCGTTCGACCTGATCAGTTTCGAACAATTCGCCGGTGAAGGGCCACAATTCATCAAGCGCAGATTGCGCGCGCCGGTGGCTTTCGTCGGTGCCATCGCCGAGACGGATGGTCCATTCGGCGGTGTGGCGGACATGATAGGCCATTTCCTTGACCGCCTTGGCGGCAATGGCCGCGAGCGTTTCATCCTTCGAGCGCGCAAGCGCCTCGAAATAGGGATGGGCGAAAGCGGAATAGAGCAAATGCCGAACGATGGTCTGCGCGAAGTCGCCGTTCGGCTGCTCGACCAGCAGAATGTTGCGATAGCCACCGGCGTCGCGGAGATAAGCGAGCGCGTCCTCGTCGCGACCTTTCCCCTCGATCTCGCCGGCATAAGTGTAGAACGACCGCGCCTGGCCGATCAGATCGAGCGCCAGATTGCCCAGCGCAAGGTCTTCTTCCAGCACCGGCGCATGACCCACCCATTCCGACACGCGATGACCGAGGATCAACGCATTATCGGCAAGCCGCAGCGTGTAGGCGAAAAGCGGGGTTTCGGTCATTTGCACCTCGGCTCTCATCCTTCGAGACGCATTGCTTCGCAATGCTTCTCGGGATGAGGATTTGAGTTCTTCACCCTCATGGTGAGAAGCGATGCGCAGCATCGCGTCTCAAACCATGAAGGCCCGCATCACATATGGCCAACCTCATCCGGCACTTCGTAGAAGGTCGGATGTCGGTAGATTTTCGACGCGGTCGGCTCGAACAGCGTATCCTTGTCGACGGGATCAGACGCCGTGATCGCAGACGACGGCACTACCCAGATCGACAGCCCCTCGCCGCGCCGCGTGTAGACATCGCGCGCATTCTGCAAGGCCATTTCGGCATCGGCGGCATGCACGGAGCCGACATGACGATGCGCGAGCCCGGTACGGCTGCGGATGAACACTTCCCAGAGCGGGATATTCTTTTCGGTCATTCGAATCACTCCGCTGCAATGCGCATCGCTGCATCACGCCGCGCCTTGCGCTTTTCCGCATAGGCCAGCGCCGCTTCGCGCACCCAGACGCCATTTTCGGTGGCATCCTTGCGCTGTTTCATGCGCTGTCGATTGCAGGGGCCATCCCCGGCAATGACGCGCTTGAATTCGGCCCAGTCGATCTCGCCGAACTCCCAGTGCCCGGTCTCCTCGTTGAGCTTCAAATCGGCGTCCGGGAAGGTCAACCCGAGATAGTGCCCCTGCGGCACCGTGGCATCGACGAATTTCTGCCGCAGCTCGTCATTAGTGAAGCGTTTGATCTTCCAACGCATCGATTTGTCGGTGTGCTGCGAATCCTTGTCCGACGGCCCGAACATCATCAGCACCGGCCACCACCAGCGGTTCAGCGCTTCCTGCGCCATCGCCTTCTGCTCGGGCGTGCCGTCACGGCACAGCGTCACCATGATCTCGTAGCCCTGACGCTGATGGAAACTCTCTTCCTTGCAGATGCGGATCATCGCCCGCGCATAAGGACCATAGGAGCAACGGCACAACGGAATCTGGTTCATGATCGCCGCGCCATCGACCAGCCAGCCGATGATGCCCATGTCCGCCCAGCTCAGCGTCGGATAATTGAAGATCGAGGAATATTTCTGCTTGCCGTTGAGGAGTTGTTCGACAAGTTCTTCGCGCGAAACGCCAAGCGTTTCGGCGGCCGCATAAAGATACGCGCCATGACCGCCCTCGTCCTGCACCTTGGCCAGCAGAGCGGCCTTACGCTTCAATGACGGCGCACGGGTGATCCAGTTTCCTTCCGGATGCATGCCGACGATTTCGGAATGCGCGTGTTGCGCAATCTGCCGCACGAGTGTCTTGCGATAGCCTTCGGGCATCCAGTCGTTCGGCTCGATTTTTTCTTCGGCGTCGACACGGGCCTGAAAGCGTGCTTCGCGGACAGGATCTTCGGCAGCATGCGCTTCGCGCGTGTTCAGCGATTGCGTGTACATAGCGTTCCTCTGGCGCTGTTTTACTTCGCCTTCCGCCGGGTTAACGCCCGATCTTCGGATTTGAGAACACTTATAATATTACAAAATTATCTGACGTCAATATTTTCCGTAATGTTTCTAAGGGAAGATCCTAACTGACTGATTCAGCTTGAAAATCTCTTGTGAAAACGGGCGTCTGGCGGCGGCAAAGGCCCTTCTTCGTTCTGCCCATGCGCGTCGAGAAAGCGCTCCGACGGGGCGACGACGGCCGCATAGATGCGACCGGCAAGCGCCCGCGCGGCCTCGCCGCTCCAGTCCTGCGGCAACAGATCGGCCGGCAAGGCGGGATCGCGCAACACGACACGACGGAAGGCGTGGATCAGCAGCGTGCGCGCAACCAATGCTTCGTCGTCCTTCAGCGCCTGCCTGTCGAGCAGGACCGCCAAAGGTGAGAACTGCGCGATGAAGTCGCGATAGCCCTGCGCTATCTCGTCCAGCCGCCATGCCGCTCCGGCAAGATCGCGCTGGTCCTTCTCCTCCGGCGTCAGGACGAACAGACCTGCCGCCCGCAATTCCGATGGCGGACTTCCAAGACCGACATGGATGGCCGGCGACACCGGCGCAAAACCGGCTGCTTTCAATCTGGTTCGCAAGGCTGCGGCATCGGTCACGGCCGGACCGATCAAGGCCACGCGCAATGCGCCGTGCCTGACAGGAATGGACGAATAGATGCGCTGCGTGGCTTGCAGGAATTCGTCCTCGCCAACATGCGACAGGCGGTAATAGCTGGCGCGGCCACGCTTGGTGCTTGACAGCCAGCCATCCGACGACAATCGCGATACCGCCGTGCGCACATGTCCGGCGTCGATCCCGAACAGCGCCATGATCTCTATCAGCGAACCGATCCATAGCGATCCACCGCGCGGTACGATGGCGTCGCCGTAGAGGGTG
Organism: Pseudorhodoplanes sinuspersici; assembly: GCF_002119765.1. Lineage (NCBI taxonomy): Bacteria > Pseudomonadati > Pseudomonadota > Alphaproteobacteria > Hyphomicrobiales > Pseudorhodoplanes > Pseudorhodoplanes sinuspersici. The sequence goes on along the minus strand of NZ_CP021112.1, from coordinate 3,579,207 downwards.
ACGATCAGCGACCAGATCCGCGCCGGCTTGCGGGCGTGGAATTGGTTGAGGAGCGAGGTGATGGGGGGATAAAATGCATCATGTCATGGCCGGGCTTGTCCCGGCCATCCCGCTTAGGAGAGCACTTGCGTCCCTTATCGGGATCGCAATGCAACTCGCGTATACGCGAGTTGCGCCCACATAAGAAGCCGCAAGTCAGGTAAACCTGACTTGCGGTGTCAAGCCCGGCGATGACGAAAGTCTTGGATGAAACCGTTAGTGCCCCAGCCCACCCTTCTCCTCGATGAACTTGGCGATTTCGTCCACCCCCTTGCCCTCGTGCATATTGGCAAACACGAACGGCCGGGTGTTGCGCATCTTCTTGGCGTCGCGGTCCATCACCTCGAGCGATGCCCCGACATAAGGCGCGAGATCAATCTTATTGATGACCAGAAGATCAGAACGGGTGATGCCGGGACCGCCCTTTGACGGGATCTTGTCGCCGGCGGCGACGTCGATCACGTAAATGGTGAGATCGGCGAGTTCTGGGGAGAACGTCGCCGCGAGATTATCGCCGCCGGATTCGATCAGCACGAGATCAAGCTCCGGAAACTTTACGCGCATGTCGGCGACCGCAGCCAGATTGATCGAGGCATCTTCGCGAATGGCCGTGTGCGGACAACCGCCCGTCTCGACGCCGGCGATGCGTTCGGGCGCCAGTGCACCGGAACGAACGAGATATTCGGCGTCCCATTTCGTGTAGATGTCGTTGGTAATCGCAGCGATCTCGTATTTATCGCGCAGCTTTTTACACAGCGCGTCCATCAGCGCAGTCTTGCCGGAGCCGACCGGACCGCCGACACCAACACGCAACGGACCGTTTGGGTTCTTGCTCATGCGACTACTCTGTTGTTTGTCATGGCCGGGCTTGACCCTGCCACCCCGCTTAGGAGGGCAAGGTTGTGCGTCCCTGATCGGGATCGCCGGGTCAAGCCCGGCGACGACGAGTGGAGAGTCATGATCTAAACAACCTCGTATATTGTGTCTCATGTCGCATCGAAGCGAGATCGGCGCGGAACGTGGCGCTGCCGATATCGTCCAGCGATGACGTGAGCGCCCTCGCCGCTGTGACAACGATTACCGGCTCCAGCGCTGCCAGCACGCGCTGGCCGTCGGTCTGCCCGAGCGGGATCAGCCGCACGCCGGCGGAAATCCAGTTGGCCGCGACCGCGTGAAGGAGAGCCGGTAACGCGACGTCCACCGTCATGCCGTGGCCCGCGCAAGTGACGCCGACCGCGACGGGATAAGCGACCGGGCCATCCCACGCCTTTGCCAGCAGCGACAGGCTCTCGCACGCCCAGGCCGCGCGGGTGGCATCGATGAAGGCCCGCCCCTGCGCCGTGGTTTCGAGATGACGCTCCTTGGTCGGCGAGAAAGCCGCGGCCAGTTCGGCCACGTCGCGCAACGCGGCTTCATTATCATCCGATGTCGCGCGATGCGCATGCACGAACAGCACGGCGTCGCAAAATCCTGCGCCGTTGCTCATCATCAGCGAAAGCCAGTCGATCAGCGTCGCTGCATCTTTGATATCCCCGGCTTCCACCACCCATTCGATGCCGCTGGAATAGGAGAATGCGCCGACGGGATAGGACGGCGACAGCCACGCCATCAGGCGATAGAGGAATGCACTCCCTCCACGATCACCGGACAGTTCACTCCCCCCTTGTGGGGGTGAGTTAGGGAGGGGGGTGGCTAGAGGCTGCGCCTGATCACGGATATTCCCCTCCCGCCCGCCGTCGCTTGGCTCCGGCGGTCGACCTCCCCCACAAGGGGTGAGGTAAACATGCCGCGACTGCTTGCGCTCCTGCCGCTCTCCCTTTTTCCGCAGCGGCAAATTTCTCTTCCTACCGCTCATGGTCGTGGCCGTGATGATCACCGTGATGATGGTGATGCGCGTGCTCATGATCATGGCTGTGCGGCACCGTCGCATGCGGCTCGAACGGCGCATCGATCAAAGTCACCGTCGCGCCGAGCCCGCGCATCATATCCTCCAGCACATGATCTCGTCGGATGCGAATGCGTGAACCTGTGATCTGCACGTCGGTGTGCCGGTTGCCGAGATGCCAGGCGAGACGCACGAATTCGCGCGGCGACGAGGCAGCGATTTCCGCCAGCGGCTCCGGCATGCCGGCCACCAGAACGATGGAGCCGTCATCCAGCACCAGCCCGTCGCCGTGATGCAAAGTCACCGGGCTTACAAAATCGAGCAGAAACTGTGTGCCGTTTTCGCCAGTCAGCACGATACGGCGGCGCGTACGATCATCCGCATCGAGGGTGACACGGTCGACAGCCTCGGCCATCACCCAGGAACCGGCGGGCTTAATGTTCGTGACCCGATACATCTCACTCTTCGTCAACGAGCTGGCCTTGTCTCAACTCCCATCTAAAAAAACGGGCGCAACGCATTCACATTGATCGGCGCCGAAAAACTAAAGTTATTTCCCGGGATATCAGAAGGAGCCGTCGGGAAGGGGCCTGCATCGGCCACCATTCGCAAAACTGAATCATCCAACGATTTATTGCCGGAACTTTTCCGGATGCCGCGCGAGAGAACCTGGCCAGACCGGCTCAGCGAAAATCCTACAACAACAGTGCCACTGATATTATTCCGCAGCAAGGGCGCGGCATGGCGATAAAGATGCAGCACGATTGCCCGTCGCCATTGTCCAGGGCCCACCCGATTTTCGAAATGGATCGGAACGGACAACGTCATCGTGTCCGCGCCTGAGCCCATCGGAAGTGGCGGGAATGCCCCCACACCCGACACGACCTGGAGAGCAATCTTGTCCAGCGCCGCGCGGCCGGAGGACTTCTGCACATGCCGCGAACGCACGCTGCCATCGCGATTGATTTGCAAGCCAATAACTGTTCTGGCTGAAGTGGCCTTGGCACCGAGACTGTTAATCGCTTGAGCAAGCTGCGGCTTGGACTGATTCAGGTGCTGTGCAATGCGATGCGTTGCCCCTCTCTTCCACCCTGCCATGGCTGGCGAAGTCTGAGCTTGCGCGTTGGCCTGAAGGGACGCTCCAATCATGGCTGTTAAAACAAGAAAAGAAAAACCCACAAAACTGAAAGCGCGCATGACCTTAGGCTGCTCCAAAAAGCAATGCTTAAAAGCGTTCCGTGATTCTATTAGAACAGGAAATACCGTTGCGCCATCGGCAGCACGTCGGCGGGCTCGCAGGTCAGCAATTCGCCATCAGCCCTCACTTCATAGGTTTCCGGGTCAATGTCGAGCTTTGGCGTCGCACCGTTGTGGATCATGCTCTTTTTGGAGATGCCGCCGCGGGTGTTTTTCACCGCCACCATCTGCTTCTGGATGCCGAGTTTCTTGCCGAGCCCGGCGCGCACGGCGGCGTTTGACGTGAACACCACCGACGACGCGGTCAGCGCGCGGCCGAAGGCGCCGAACATCGGCCGGTAATGCACTGGCTGCGGCGTCGGGATCGAGGCATTGGGATCGCCCATCTGCGCGGCGACAATCGAGCCGCCCTTGATGATGCAATCGGGCTTCACCCCGAAAAAGGCCGGCGACCAGAGAACGAGATCGGCCATCTTGCCCTTTTCAATCGAACCGATGACATGCGAGACGCCATGCGCGATTGCCGGGTTGATCGTATATTTGGCGATGTAGCGTTTGGCGCGGACGTTGTCGTTGTCACCTTTTTCGTCCTTCAGACGCCCGCGCTGGCGCTTCATCTTGTCGGCGGTCTGCCAGGTGCGGATGATGACTTCGCCGATCCGGCCCATCGCCTGGCTGTCCGAAGACATCATCGACAGCGCGCCGAGATCGTGAAGAATGTCTTCGGCCGCGATGGTCTCCTTGCGGATACGGCTTTCGGCAAAGGCGAGGTCTTCGGCAATCGACGGGTCGAGATGGTGGCACACCATCAGCATGTCGAGATGTTCGTCGATGGTGTTCTTCGTGAACGGCCGTGTCGGATTTGTGGAGGACGGCAGCACGTTCTTCAGGCCGGCCACCTTCATGATGTCGGGCGCATGGCCGCCGCCCGCGCCTTCGGTGTGAAAGGCGTGGATGGTGCGGCCCTTGAAGGCCTTGATCGTGTCCTCGACGAAGCCGGATTCATTCAGCGTGTCGGTGTGGATCATCACCTGGATGTCGTGATCGTCGGCGACGCTGAGACAATTGTCGATCGCCGCCGGTGTCGTGCCCCAGTCTTCGTGCAGCTTGAGCGCACAGGCGCCGCCCTTCACCATTTCTTCGAGCGCGGCCGGCCGCGAGGCGTTGCCCTTGCCGGCAAAACCGAGATTGACCGGGAATGCATCCGCTGCTTGGATCATGCGGGCGATGTGCCACGGGCCTGGCGTACAGGTGGTGGCGAAGGTGCCATGCGCCGGTCCCGTGCCGCCGCCAAGGAGTGACGTCACGCCGGACATCAGCGCATCATCGATCTGCTGCGGGCAGATGAAATGGATATGCGTATCGAAGCCCCCGGCGGTGAGGATCTTGCCCTCGCCCGCGATCACTTCGGTGCCCGGTCCGACGATGATGGTCACGCCCGGCTGGATATCCGGATTGCCGGCCTTGCCGATGGAGTGGATCTTGCCGTCCTTCAACCCGACATCGGCCTTCACGATGCCCCAGTGATCGAGGATCAGCGCATTGGTGATGACGGTGTCGACCGCGCCCTGCTTGTTGGTGATTTGCGACTGCCCCATCCCGTCACGGATCACCTTGCCGCCGCCGAACTTCACCTCCTCGCCATAGACGGTGAAGTCCTTCTCCACCTCGATGATGATGTCGGTATCGGCCAGCCGAACGCGATCGTCCTTGGTGGGGCCGAACATGTCGGCATAGACGGACCGTTTGATCTTCACGGGCATGTCACAGCTTCCCCATCACATCGCCGCGGAAGCCGTAGATCATGCGCTTGCCGGCGAGCGCGACGAGCTGGACCTCGCGCGTTTGCCCAGGTTCGAAGCGAACCGCGGTGCCGGCGGCGATATCAAGCCGCATGCCGCGCGCCTTCTTGCGATCGAATGTCAGCGCCGGGTTGGTTTCGAAGAAATGATAATGCGAGCCGACCTGGATTGGTCGGTCGCCGGTATTCGACACGCTGAGCGTGATGGTCTTCCGGCCGGCATTCAGCTCGATTTCGCCATCGGCGATAAACATTTCTCCGGGGATCATTTGCGGGCCCTTCTCGAAAGGGCGAACAAAACAGCGCCCGCTCCGACCATGACGGCAGCCATGAGCAAGGCGGCGGTATCCGGTAGCCAGCTGATGCCGTGCGGATGCTCGTGTTCCAACACAGAGATATGCGCAAAAGCCGGGGCCGTCGTCAGAATCATCGCCACAGCAGAAACCAGCGTTTTCATTGCATAAATCCTTCAGCGGATCGGTTCATGTACGGTGACGAGCTTGGTGCCGTCGGGAAATGTCGCCTCAACCTGAATGTCGTGGATCATCTCCGGGATGCCGTCCATCACCTGTGCGCGTGTCAGAACCTGCGCGCCATCGCGCATCAATTCCGAGACGCTGCGGCCATCTCGCGCGCCTTCGACAATGAAATCGGTGATCAGGGCGACCGCCTCCGGGTGGTTGAGCTTCACGCCACGCTCCAGCCGCCGCCGCGCCACCTGAGCTGCCATCGCGATCAGCAATTTGTCCTTTTCGCGTGGTGTGAGCAACATCGCCTTCCCTCAATTCGTCCAGAGCCGCGGCAGCGCACCGCCAACCACATTGAGCACCGAAACCAGATCGCGCCGCAAGGCCGCAGCATCAACTGAACACAAACGGATGACGGCGATGTCATTCCAGGCCGACACGCCAGCCTCCGACGATAAATCCTCGATCAGAGCGCGCAGCGATTCGACGATGCTGTCATGGCCCGGCGCCATGATGATGGTCGCGAGCGCCACGGCGCCCTTTCCGGTCGCCGGCCGTGCCAGCAAGGCGCTGACGTCCCCATCGAGCTTCAGCGTTTCGGCAAAAACCAGCCGGCCATTGCGGCGAATGCGCCAGCGGTCGACCAATTCGCCGCTCCGAACCGTCTCGTTCATCGCCGCGCGGCCGAAGATCACAGCCTCGACCATCAGCAGCGATGCGGTATCGTCGAGATCGACGCTGATGTCGCGGTGCAGCCGGGTCTCGTCGAACAGGATCGTTTCCTGCGGCAGCCAGCGCAAAGCCGCGCCCGATGCGACCGACAGCGAAACATTCATCCGCGCCGGCGTGTCAATGGCGCGATAGATCTTTTCCGCGGCGGCCGTCGTGACCGCCAGCCGTGCGTTGTCGGACGCTGCAATCGACACACTGAAGTCATCCCCCCCGGCGACGCCGCCGGCGGTGTTGACGATGACTGCCTCGCTTTCGATGCCGTCCGTGTTGGGAAAGCGGATGCGATAGGAGCCGGATTCTTCCACCTGCCGACGCCGCGTTCGGCCATCGGACACGGTAACCGACACGGCAATATGCCCGCGGGCGCGGTTATTGGCAAAGATGCTTGCGCTGTCGGCTTTGCCTGTTGCTGGCGTCATGACTGCCTTTTAGCACAAGCTGCGAACGAAGTTCACGCTCAGAGCGCCAGCGCGCGCTTCAGAGCCGGCTCGTCGAGGTCATCCTTGCCAGACGAATAGACCACCGAACCGCGATCCATCGCCACGAAGCGGTCGCCCAGTTCGCGCGCGAAATCGTAATATTGTTCGACCAGCACGATCGCCATCGTTCCGAGCCCGCGCAAATAGGAAATGGCGCGGCCGATATCCTTGATGATCGAGGGCTGGATGCCTTCGGTCGGCTCGTCGAGCAGAAGCAGCTTCGGCCGCATCACCAGAGCCCGACCGATCGCCAATTGCTGCTGCTGGCCACCAGACAGATCGCCGCCGCGGCGGCGGAGCATGTTGTTCAGCACCGGAAACAGCGAGAAGACATCGTCGGGTATGTCACGTTGATCGCGCTTCAGCGGTGCGAAACCGGTTTTGAGGTTTTCCTCGACGGTCAACAACGGGAAGATCTCGCGGCCCTGCGGCACGAAGGCAATGCCGGAACGGGCACGCTGATAAGGCTTAAGGCCGTTGATGCTCTTGCCGTCCCACTCGATGGCACCCTTGCTGACGGCCTCCTGGCCGACAATCGCACGCAGCAAGCTGGTCTTGCCGACGCCGTTACGCCCCAGCACACAGGTGACCTCACCCGGTTTTGCAACCAGCGACACGCCGCGCAGCGCCTGCGCCGCGCCGTAATGAAGATCGATGGCCTTTACGTCGAGCATAATCTTTTTGCCTTGCTACGCATGGCCTGACCCGTAGACCGGCGTCCACTATTCGAGACCATGTGCTACCGTCCTAAGTAGACCTCGACGACCCGCTCGTTGGTCGAAACCTGATCGATCGATCCTTCCGCCAGCACCGAGCCTTCGTGCAGGCACGTCACCTTGACGCCGAGTTCGCGCACGAAATGCATGTCGTGCTCGACCACGACCACGCTCTTCTCGTGATTGATTTCCTTCAGCAGTTCCGCCGTCTGCATCGTTTCCGCGTCGGTCATGCCGGCAACCGGTTCATCCACCAGCAACAGCTTAGGTTCCTGACCGAGCAGCATGCCGATCTCGAGCCATTGTTTCTGGCCATGTGACAATGAGCCGGCCAGCCGCGCGCGGGCCGGATTCAGGCGAATGGTATCGAGGATGCGGTCAATGCGTCGCGCGTCTTCGGCATTGGGCTTCCAACTGATGGCCGCACGCGCGGTCCTGTTACTCTTCAGCGCCAGCAACAGATTATCTTCCACCGAATGCATTTCGAATACGGTCGGCTTCTGGAACTTGCGCCCGATACCGAGCAAGGCAATTTCGGTTTCGTCAAGTTTTGTGAGATCGCGCTCACCTTCGAACAGGGCATCCCCCTCGTCCGGCCGCGTCTTGCCGGTGATGACATCCATCATCGTGGTCTTGCCGGCGCCATTTGGCCCGATGATCGCACGCATCTCGCCGGGCTCGATGGCCAGCGACAGATTGTTCAGCGCCTTGAAGCCATCGAAGGAGACGGAGACGCCGTTGAGATACAGCAAGGCGTTCGTGGTTCGCATTTCCATTCGCTCACTCCGCCGGCTTCACGACGGCATCCGCGACGGGCTCGCTGCCCCTCACAGCGGCCCGTCGCGCCTGTCGCTCGGACCACCAATGGGAGATGGTGCCCACGATGCCCCGCGGCAGAAACAGGGTGACGCCGACAAACAATCCGCCGAGCAGGAACAGCCAGTAAGGCGCGAGGAAGCCTGTGGTGAATGTCGTCTTCGCATAATTGACAAGGATCGCTCCCAGCACTGCACCGGTGAGCGTGCCGCGTCCGCCGACCGCGACCCAGATCACCGCCTCGATGGAATTGGCCGGTGCAAACTCGCCCGGATTGATGATGCCGACCTGAGGCACATAGAGCGCGCCGGCAACGCCAGCCATGCAGGCGGACACGGTCCAGACAAACAGCTTGTAGGATTCGACCCGATAGCCGAGGAAGCGCGTCCGTGATTCCGCATCGCGGATCGCAACAAGGACCTTGCCGAATTTCGAGGTCACCAGCTTACGGCAGATGACGAAACAGATGCCAAGCGCGAGACACGAGATCGCGAACAAAGCGGCGCGCGTCGATTGCGCCTGCACGTTGAAGCCGAGGATGTCCTTGAAGTCGGTCAGGCCATTGTTGCCGCCGAAACCGAAATCGTTGCGGAAGAACGCCAGCATCAGCGCAAAGGTCATCGCCTGGGTGATGATCGACAGATACACGCCGGTGACGCGCGAGCGGAACGCGAACCATCCGAACACAAAGGCCAGGACGCCAGGCGCCAGCAGCACCATCAGCATGGCATAAGGGAAAGACTGGAAGCCGTACCAGAAGAACGGCAGCTCCTTCCAGTTCAGGAAGACCATGAAATCCGGCAGAACCGGATTGGCGTAAACGCCGCGGGTGCCGATCTGCCGCATCAGATACATGCCCATCGCGTAACCGCCAAGCGCGAAGAAAGCGCCATGGCCGAGCGAGAGAATGCCGCAATAGCCCCAGATCAGATCGATCGAGAGCGCAAGCAACGCGTAGCAGATATATTTGCCGAACAGCGCAACCGCATAGGTCGGCACATGCAGCGGCGACGACGGCGGCAGCAGCAGGTTGGATAGTGGAATGAGAATCCCGACGGCCGCCAGAATCGTCAGGAAAACGATCGCGCTGCGATCCAGCGTGCGAATGATTGGCCCGCCGGTCATGCAAACGCACTTTCGTGATGGCGCTCCCCGGGCGCAGCGCGGCATGCAATGATGCGCTGCAGAACCGGGGCCCATTTCCAATGACTTTGGGTCCCGGCTCTGCAGCGCACCGTTCCACGCTGCGCCGCGTCCGGGACACGAAACCTTGCCTGCTGCACGCGCATCAATATCACGCCTCCACCGCCCTGCCCTTCAGCGCGAACAGGCCGCGCGGGCGCTTCTGAATGAACAGGATGATGAGGACGAGGATGGCGATCTTGGCGACCACCGCGCCCGCATAGGGCTCCAGAAACTTATTCGCGATGCCGAGCGTGAAGGCGCCGACCAACGTGCCCCAGAGATTGCCTACACCGCCGAACACCACGACCATGAATGAGTCGATGATGTAGCTCTGGCCGAGATTGGGCGACACATTATCGATCTGTGACAACGCAACGCCGGCAAGTCCGGCGATTCCGGAACCAAGACCAAAGGTGAGCATGTCGACATTGGCGGTCTTGATCCCCATCGATGCGGCCATGCGGCGGTTCTGCGTCACTGCGCGCATCTCAAGTCCGATGCGGGTGAAGCGAAGAATGCCCAACAAACCAAAAAACACCACCAACGTGAAGACAATGATCCAGAGGCGATTATAGGTGATGGTGATCTGGCCGAGTTCGAATGCACCGCTCATCCAGGAAGGGTTGCCGACTTCACGGTTGGTCGGACCAAAGGCGGTGCGGATCGCCTGCTGCAGGATCAGCGAAATGCCCCAGGTCGCCAGCAAGGTTTCCAATGCGCGGCCATAGAGCCATTGAATCACCGTCCGCTCGATCAGGATGCCGATCAACCCCGTCAGCAGGAACGCCAGTGGAATGGCTATGGCGAGCGAATAATCGAACAACGCCGGATTGTGAGCACGGATCAGTTCCTGCACGACGAATGTGACATAGGCGCCGAGCATCACCATCTCGCCATGCGCCATGTTGATCACGCCCATTACGCCGAAGGTGATGGCAAGCCCGATCGCCGCCAGCAGCAGCACCGAACCGAGCGACAGACCGTACCAGGCATTCTGCAACACCTCCCAGAATGCGAGACGGGTCTGAATGCTGGCTACGGCATCCTTCGCCTGCTTCTGAGCTGAAGCCGGAGTGTTTTCGGGCAAGTTGGACAGCAGCGCCACGGCTTCCTGATCGCCGCGCGCGCGGATCACGCCGACAGCATTGATCTTGTCGGCCTCTGACGCATCAGCCTTGTGGAGAATCACGGCCGCGCGCGCTTCGTTCAGCACGCGCTTGACGCGCGTGTCAGCTTCCTTGGCAATGGCGGCATCGAGTGCTGGCAGCGCCGACGCGTCACGCGACTTGAACACGGCCTGCGCGGCCGTCAGGCGCTGGCGAGCATCCGGCGACATCAGGGTCAACGTGCCGATTGCGGCTTCAATGGCACGACGCAGGCGATTGTTGATGCGTACTGTTTTAAGATCGGCGGCCGGAACATCAGCTGCCGCGCCGGTCGCGGCGTCGATTGTGTTGGTGCCCTGCCGAATGAAAATACGTTTGCTCGCGGGCTCGAAGAAAAGTTGCCCGGCCTGCAATGCTTCGATGACGGCAATCGCGCGTGGCGACCCTGTCGCCGCAACGGCGTTAATGCCCTCTTCGGTCTGACCAAAGGAATCTGCGGAGAACTTGGTCAGCGCGTCATCGAGTGTCTGACTGATCCCGGACGACGCCGTGACGATCACCAGAAAGAACAGCGTCAGCGCACAAGCGACAAACCGGCCGCAGAATCTCATCATCGCGCCTAGCCCCGACATGGACTTGAATTGGACCGAGACGGACACGGAAAATGCACCGCGCCCCAAAGAAGATCGAGGCGGCCTGGCCGCCTCGATCTTGTTCATAGCGTCAGCGTCAAGAGCCCTGACCACCGCACTTCTTGGTGACCTTGTTGTAGTTGCCGCACTTGAGCTTGACCCAATCAGCTTCGAGATCCTTGGAGCCCGGAAGTTCGTCTGACCATGCGTCGCCCGGAACAAGACCTTCGGTCTTCCAAACCACATCGAACTGACCGTCGCCCCTCACTTCGCCGATGAACACCGGTTTGGTGATGTGATGGTTCGGCAGCATTTCCGACACGCCACCGGTCAGGTTCGGCGCCTTGGTGCCAGGCAGCGCATCGATCACCTTGTCGGGATCGGTGGTGCCGGCCTTCTTCACAGCTTCCACCCACATGGCGAAGCCGACGACATGTGCTTCCATCGGATCGTTGGAGACGCGCTTCGGATTCTTCGTGAAGGCCTTCCACTTGGCGATGAATTCCTTGTTCGCCGGCGTATCGATCGACTCGAAGTAGTTCCAGGCGGCGAGATGGCCGACCAGCGGTTTGGTGTCGATGCCGGCAAGTTCTTCTTCGCCGACCGAGAAGGCAACGACCGGGATGTCCTTTGCCTGCACACCGCGATTGCCGAGCTCCTTGTAGAAGGGGACGTTGGCGTCGCCGTTGATGGTCGAGACCACGGCGGTCTTCTTGCCGGCCGAACCGAACTTCACGATGTCGGCGACGCGGGTCTGCCAGTCAGAGTGACCGAACGGGGTGTAGTTGATCGAGATATCTTCGTCCTTGACGCCCTTGGACTTCAGATAAGCCTCAAGGATCTTGTTGGTGGTGCGCGGATAGACGTAGTCGGTGCCTTCCAGCACCCAGCGCTGCACCTTCTCTTCCTTCATCAGGTAGTCGACAGCCGGGATCGCCTGCTGGTTGGGAGCAGCACCGGTATAGAAGACGTTGCGCTCGCTCTCCTCACCCTCGTATTGCACGGGATAGAACAGGATCGAGTTCAGTTCCTTGAACACCGGCAGGACGGATTTGCGGGAGACCGAGGTCCAGCAGCCGAACACGGCAGCGACCTTTTCCTTGGTGATCAGCTCGCGCGCCTTTTCCGCGAAGAGTGGCCAGTTAGAAGCAGGGTCGACAACAACGGCCTCAAGCTTCTTCCCGAGCAGACCACCCTTCTTATTTTGCTCTTCTATGAGCATGAGCATCACGTCTTTCAGCGTGGTTTCGCTGATCGCCATGGTGCCCGACAATGAATGGAGAATACCGACCTTAATCGTTTCCTGCGCCTTGGCGGGCAGAATCGCCGCCATCGATAGTGCCAAACCGGCCGTGGCGGCGAGCCATCGGCGGGCAATCGGTCGCTCAGCGACCGCATGCAAAGAGTGAATCATTGTTGTTTCCTCTGCTCGACACGCGCGCCAGCGAACCCGGCATTCTCGCGCTGCAGCAGAGATCGCAAGGGTTGTGCCAAGCCCCGCTTCCGCTACTAAGCCTCTGAGTTTGAGAGGAGATTCATTGCAAAGCGCTGCCTGCGGATTATGCAAATGTGGTAGGCAGCACTCGTTTTGATCAACTCGCCTAATTATTAGGCTCTCGAAAAGCGCGTCCCTGATTGAAGTCCTTAAGACCGATTAACGAAACCAGCCGCTGTCACCAAAGCTCGTCGACCGAAAGCCGCCGCGGGAGCAGGTTCTGCTGGACGGCAAATGAGATCAGCATCTCAAGGCAGGGCCGGTTTTCCTCGCGGCCGAACAGCACAGTGTCGATCTCGCCGGGCTTGGGCAGGCCCGTGGCCTTCTTGCCCTCTTCCAGCAGCCGGTAGAACTCGGATACCGCTTGCGGCTGCGCCTGCATCATTTCGTCGGTCGTGACTACCATGTGGTTGACCGGCACGACATGGTGCTTGCCGTACCAGGCCAACGCGGCTGCGTGCGGGTCCGGGATCACGCTTTTGAGCCGCGGGTCGTTCGGCATAGCGGCACCATAGATCGCCGCATCGAGTTCGCCATCGATCAGCATCTGGGTGATGTCCTTGCCAGCCGGTGCCCGGATCACCTCGTCAGGATCCTTGGCTTCGGCAACGTGACCATTCTCGAACGTCACCCATTGCACGCCGCTGAGATCGACGCCGTAATCGTTCTCGATGATGCCCCGAATATAAACACCGGTCGTCTGGCTGTAGGAACGTACACCAATACGCTTGCCGGCGAGATCGGCCGGGCGCAATTCACCGCGAGCAGAGTTGTAAAGGCATGTGTGGTGCTGAAAGCGCGAGAGCATCGCCGCCGGCAACAGCCGGAGGCCCTTGTTATAGGCCTTGGCCTGCAGCACGGTGACCAGCGCCATCTCACCGATGTCATAGGCGTGCTCCCGCACCATCGGCTTGGCCGCCAGATGCATCGGTTTCACGTCGATATATTCCACATTCAGCAATGGCGACGTGATCTCCCCGCGTTTCAAAGGCAGCGTATGCGGATAATCGCCGATGGCGACGCGCAGGGTGACAGGGCCATCGGTCATTGCGGAGCACTCCCGGGTATTTGCCAGTTTACCGGATGAGAACTTTACAGACGCGCCAAAATTGTCAACAATCTAGATAACGAAATTGTATACCACGACTACAGATGAATGTTCCTGGCGCCTCTTCGGACGTGACTGCGCGCTTGCGCGAGGCGATCGCACGCGGCCAGCTGCTGCCGAATGAGCGGCTGATCGAGGCCGACCTGGCGCGATCCTTCGCCGTCAACCGCGCTAATATCCGTATGGCGCTGGCGATGCTCGACCAGGAAGGTCTGGTCGTGCGCGAGCCCAATCGCGGCGCCCGTGTGCGCCTCGTCTCCGACACGGAGGCGGTCGAGATCGCGGAGACACGCCTTGCCATCGAAGTCATGGTGGCGCGACGTGCGGCCGAACGGGCCACACCGGCAGACCACGCCGCGCTGCGCCAGAGCGAAGCGGAGATGGTGCGGGCAGTCGAAGATGCGGACTACCCCGCTTTCTCCGTTTGCAATGCGACGTTGCACCGGGAGATTCAGCGGATCTCCGGCAACGAAACTGCCAATCGTATCCTACAAACGCTCAAGTCGCATCTCGTGCGGCTGCAATACCGGGTGATCCTGGCGCCGGGCCGGCCCGCCACCTCGCTTGCCGAACATCAACTCATCGTCGATGCGATCTGTGCCGGTGACGCCGATGCGGCCGAGACGGCCATGCGTCAGCATCTTCTCAATTTCAAACAACTGCTGACGCAGGCGATTGAAGACACAAGGCGCGGCCATTTTTGAGCCGACGCACTGCCTCACCTCACAATGGAAGATGGAGTTCACATGTCTCAGAAAACCGGGCTCGTCGTCACAGCCCATCCGGGCGATTTCGTCTGGCGTGCAGGCGGCGCTATCGCCCATCACGCGAAGAAGGGCTATCGCATGAAGATCGTCTGCATGAGCTTCGGCGAACGCGGCGAGAGCCAGTTCGCCTGGAAGGAAGCGGGCGCAACGCTGGAAAAGGTCAAGGCCGGCCGCAAGGACGAAGCAGAGCGCGCAGCAGAATTGCTTGGCGCGGAGATCGAATTCTTCGATTGCGGCGACTATCCGCTCAAACTCAACGAGGCACATTTCGACCGCATGGTCGATATCTATCGCGAACTTAACCCGTCATTCGTGCTCACGCACGCGCTGAAGGATCCCTACAACTTCGATCATCCAAATGCCGCGCATTTTGCGCAGGAAACGCGGGTGGTCGCGCAGGCGATGGGCCATAAGCCCGGGGCGAAGTACCAATACTCCGCGCCGCCGGTTTATCTGTTCGAACCGCACCAGCCCGAACAATGCGACTACAAGCCGGATCTGATCCTCAAGATCGACGACGTCTGGGAGACCAAATACAAGGCGTTCCAGATCCTCGCGGCGCAGAAGCACCTTTGGCATTATTACGAGCGCGTGGCACTCAACCGCGGCATCCAGGGCTCGCGCAACACCGGCATCCCGATGACCTACGGCGAAGCCTATCAGACGCTATTCCCGCGCGTCGTCACCGATACGCTCGGCTGAGCTTAAGGAAACATCGACATGAAACCCGTTGTTGTTCGCAACATTCAACGCGCCGATGCCAATGCCTGCGGCGTGCTCGAAGGCCTTGGCGTCTCCACGGCGCACGAAGCGCTCGGCCGCTCCGGTCTGATGAAGCCCTATATGCGGCCGATCTGGGCGGGCGCGTCGATCTGCGGCCCGGCCGTGACGATCCTCGCGCAGCCCGGTGACAACTGGATGATCCATGTCGCCATCGAGCAATGCAAACCCGGCGACGTGCTGGTGGTCGGGTGCACCGCCGACAACACCGACGGTATGTTCGGCGATCTGCTCGCCACATCGCTAAAAGCGCGCGGCGTGAAGGGCCTGATTATCGACGCCGGCTGCCGCGATGTGGCGACGCTGAAGGAGATGGGCTTCCCGGTCTGGTCGAAGGCGATTTCGGCCAAAGGCACGGTGAAGGCGACGCTCGGCTCGGTCAACATTCCGGTGGTGTGCGCCGGCGTCAATGTCATCCCGGGAGATGCGGTCGTCGCCGACGATGACGGCGTTGTCGTCATCCCGCGCAAGCTGGTCGGTGAAGTGGCCGAGAAGGCGCAGAAGCGCGAGGCCGACGAATTGGCCAAGCGCGAGAAGCTCGCCTCCGGCGTGCTTGGCCTCGACATGTACAACATGCGGCCGGCGCTGGAAAAAGCCGGTCTCGTTTACGTCGACAATCCGGAAGATGTCTGATGGTCATTCCGGGGCACTTGCCAAAAGCAAGTGAGCCCGGAAGCCATTTCTGATCACTACAACTGGATTCCGGGCTCTTCCGTCTTCGGCGAACGTCCCGGAATGACGAGAGTGGGGCGTCACCAATAGCGGCCGGTCGAGCCCACCAGAACGGTGACGATCCCCAGAACGAGATTGATCGCTACGAGTTTGCGGATCGAGGCCAGTTGCCGACCGGCCAACGGCCATTGTGCATCCTGCACCGCGACCTGCATCCGCCGCCAGGGCGCAAAGTAAAGATGCAGATAGATCAGCATCATAGCGACGCCCGTCCCCTGCATGACATGCACGAATAACGGCGCTTTGTGGAAACCGCCGAAGGTGAGAAACATCATGCCGTAACCGCTCGCCAGCAGCGCAACGATCGCAAGCGCAACCCAGGGCAGGAATCGTTTGAAGACGTCACGCCACAATATCAACCGAACCGGCGGCTCAATCGCGCCTGCAGCCGGCCTCAGAATAGTATAGGCGAAGGCCATTCCCCCGACCCAAAACACAGCGGCGAGGATGTGCGCACCAAGCAGAAAAATCAGCATCATGGTATCCTCGTCCCGGACGTCGTTGCTGACCTATTTGATGCAACCTTATTGAAATGTCTACAAAGAGCGCATGACCAAAGTCCCACCGCAGAATCCCTCGACACCCATTGGGGCGAGCGATGCTCGCCTCGATTCGGCGGCTTTCCATCGCAATTGCGAACCGATCTGGAGCGTGCTGTCCCCATGGCTGCACAACAAGCCCGGCAACGTGCTCGAAGTCGGCAGCGGTACCGGACAGCACGTCGTGGAATTTGCGCGGCGATCGCCGCATCTGCTCTGGTGGCCGAGTGATCTTCATCCACGCAACCTCGAAAGTATCGAAGCCTGGCGGCAGCTTGCGCATGTACAGAATATCGAAGCGGCGCGACGGATCGATCTATCAGCACCCGATTGGGGACTAAGTGATGACGATTCAGCGACGCTCAGCGATCTTACCGCGATCTTTTGCGCCAACGTGCTGCATATCTCTCCATGGCAAACGACTGAAGGCCTGATGCAGGGTGCAGCCCAGCGGCTGCATCCCGGCGGACGGCTCTTCATTTACGGCCCATTCAAGCAGGATGGCCAGCATACTGCGCCCAGCAACGAAGCTTTCGACGCCTCGCTCCGTGCGCGCGACCCGCAATGGGGTGTCCGCGACATCAACGACATCCGTGACGAAGCGCACAAATATAATCTGGTGCTGGCCAATATTGCACCCATGCCGGCCAATAACATGATCCTGATCTTCGAATCTGCGCAAGACGATTCAGTTTAACGCAAGTCTTATTGGGCACGCATCCGCAGATGCGGTAATCTGCCACTGAAAAATAGATCATGAGCCCAGCCGATGAATGATGACACACCGATCTCACGTGGATTTTCCGGCCGCCGGCGCGCTGATGCCGATGCCAAGCGCATTCCTCCCGGCCAGCATCTCACATCGGACTTTCCTGTTTTATCGGCGGGACCGACACCCGAACCTGACCTCGTCAACTGGCAATTTTCGCTCGGCGACGGCGACACAAAGCTCTGCGAATGGGACTGGGCGCAATTCGGCGCGCTGACGCAAACCGACATCACCGTGGACATTCATTGCGTCACCAGCTGGTCGAAGCTCGATACGCGCTGGCGCGGTGTCAGTATCGATACCCTGCTGGAAGCCGTTGGCTTGAATGAACCGCCCGCGCCATTCGCAGTCATCACCTGCGAAGGCGGCTATACGACCAATGTTCCGTCGGAAGATCTGATTGACGGCAAGGCGATGATTGCGACGCATTTCGACGGTCAGCCGCTTTCGCCAGAGCATGGCGGTCCGGCCCGGCTGCTGGTGCCGCATCTCTATTTCTGGAAAAGCGCAAAATGGGTGCGCGCCATCGAATTTCGCGAAGAGGACGAGCCTGGCTTCTGGGAGCAGCTCGGCTATCACAATTACGGCGATCCGTGGCGTGAGCAGCGTTATGATGGTGACTGATACAGCGGCGCCGCGGCCGGCGCTGCGCTGGCAGACCGCCGAAGTTCTGGACGTCATCGGCGAAACGGCACGCGTCAAAACGCTGCTGCTGAAACTTCCGGATTTCACCAAATATCTGCCCGGCCAGCATGTCGATGTGCGCCTGACCGCCGACGATGGCTATCAGGCGCAGCGAAGCTACTCGATCGCCTCGGCGCCGGAAGACAAGCATGTTGCGCTGACTGTCGAACGCATCGAGGACGGCGAGGTCTCGCCCTATTTCACCGATGAAGTCCGCGCCGGCGACAAGTTTGAAATGCGCGGACCGATCGGGCGATACTTTGTCTGGACGGTAAAATTGGAGGGCCCGCTGTTTCTCATCGGTGGCGGCTCCGGCATCGTGCCACTGATGGCAATGCTGCGCCACCGGGCCGCACATGCGAGCAACACACCAGCGAGGCTCCTTTATTCCTCACGCACCCAAAGCGACATCATCTATCGCGACGAACTGGACCGTCTGGTGTCAAGGAATGACGGTCTTGCGGTGACACACACATTGACCCGCGAAAAACCAGCGGGATGGATCGGCCATTCAGGGCGCATCGATGTTGCGATGTTGGCTGAAACCGGATTTACCGTCGATCAAAGACCAAAGATCTTCATTTGCGGCCCGACCGGCTTTGTTGAAGCTGCCGCGAATGCCCTGCTCGCTTTCGGACATGATCGCGCCCTGATCAAGACCGAACGCTTCGGCCCCACGGGCCGCTAGACGACAACGCTGTCGCGAAGCACAGAAATCCTCGCTTCATCGATGTTGCTTGGCAGCATGGCTGCGACATGTTTTCGCAGCTTTCCGGCAGGCTGGTCGTCCACAGACCAGACTGTGATGTAAAGATCGTTATCGCGTTCCGACACATCGAAATCCGCGATCATGCCAGACGCCATCATGATGGCCAGAGCCCCAATTGCTGCCTTGACGTAATTCATGCCACACCCTCGGTCCATTTGAGAACAATTAAAACCTGTACGTCGATCACCGCACGAATCTTATGGCGGCATGCGCGAGGTGTTAGGCATCGCGCCAGACGGTTCAATGTCGACAACGTGTCAGAAGCGAGACGCGCGTCACGCATACGTGAGTCTTGTTCACAAACGATGAACAGCTTTGTTTCAGTTTGTGGGCTGTCGCGCGGATGTCATGCAAATGTCACCGGCACTACACGAGAGACGATGCAGAACGGCCACATTCTCATTGGAGGCCTTCGATGCGCGCACCAACTTTCGTTGCGGCTCTGTCGGTATTCGTCGCACCGCCCGCTTTCGCAGATGCAAACAACGCAACCCTTGCGGGGCATATCATCATTCCGGCGCTGACCTTCATCGATGCGCCAGCGGACGCACCATCAGATCTGAAAGTCTCCGGCAAATTCACCAGCGGCAAACGCGTGGATGTGATTGCCACAATCGAAGGCCAATCCAGAGGACGCCCGACCGGCGTGAAGCTGCCGTTCAAAGGGCAGCCGGCACAAGGCCATTCCGGCATCAAACGTATGCCCGATGGCACATTCTGGGTGCTTACCGATAACGGCTTCGGCAGCAAAGCCAATTCACCCGATGCAATGCTGTTTTTGAGTCAGTTTCGTTTCAATTGGGACAACGGCAGCGCCGATCGACTGTCGACTGTTTTCCTGCACGATCCCGACAAGAAGGTGCCATTCCGCATCGCCAATGAGGGCACGGACATGCGCTATCTCACAGGCTCCGATTTCGACCTCGAAAGCTTTCAGCCGATCGGCGACAAGTTCTGGATCGCGGAAGAGTTCGGTCCCTATCTCATTCGCACCGACAAGAGCGGCAAGATCGAAGCCGTATTCGAAACTATGATCGATGGAAAACCCGCACGATCACCCGATCATCCCTCTGTCACGACGCCTGCTGTACCCGGTGGCCCGGCGAATTTCACGGTACGCCGTTCCAAAGGCTACGAAGGCATGGCCGCTTCGCCCGATGGCAAATTTCTTTACGCGTTGCTGGAAGGTCCGGCCTGGGATGCGGAGAAAAAGGATTGGGAAAAGACCGCCGACGGCAAGCCGTATCTCCGGATTCTTGAATTCGATGTCACCGGTGAGCGCTGGACCGGCCGGCACTGGAAATACGTGCTTGAGCAAAACGGCAACGCGATCGGCGATTTCAACATGATCGACGGCACGACCGGTCTGATCATCGAGCGTGACGATGGCGAAGGCACAGCGGACAAGGCCTGCCCCGCGGGCGAAAAGCGGACGGACTGCTTTGACGATATCGCCAAGTTCAAGCGCATCTACAAGATCGAGATGTCGGACGCTAATGCCAATAGCCCGGTGCGGAAGATCGCACATATCGACCTGATGAAGATCGCCGATCCTGACAAGAAGGCGCGAAAAGCATTAAACGGTGGCGTGCTGACTTTTCCGTTCTTCACCATCGAGAATGTGGACATCGTCGATGCCGAGCACATCGTCGTCGGCAACGACAACAATCTTCCCTTCTCCTCAAGCCGCGCCCCCAACACGGTCGATGATAACGAGTTCGTGCTGCTTAAGGTGACGGACTTCTTGAAGGCGAAGTAAACTCTTAAATCGGGCTCCCCCCCAAGGAGCAGCGCACAGCGATGCGTCTCGAAGGGGGCCGCCCTCCTCCTTCGAAACGTCTGCTTCGCAGCCTCCTCAAGATAAGGGCGGTGGGTGCAGTTTATCGGTTATCTCGACCATCGACGCGCGCCGCCGCGCGTGTTAGGTCGCTGTCGTCATTTCAACGCATGCGACACGGCCCATGATCAAAGAACCCATCCTGGATATTGCCCACCTTGCCCACCTCGAAATCCTCACGCCCAAATTCGAGGAGAGTCGCAAGTTCTTCATCGACGTACTCGGCATGACCCAGAGCGGCGAGAAGGGAGACAGCGTCTATCTGCGCGGGTGGGATGATTACGAGCGCTATTCGCTGAAGCTCACCGCATCCAAGACGTCGGGGCTTGCCCACGTTGCCTACCGCGTCCGCTCGCCGCAGGCGCTGGAACGCCGCGCCGCCGCCTTGAAGGGTTCCGGCTTCGACGTGGGCTGGACCGATGGCGATCTCGGCCACGGCAAGACCTTCGTCTGCAAGGATCCAGACGATCATACGATCGAACTTTATTACGAGACCGAATGGTACGAAGCTCCTGCCGACAAAAAGCCGGCGCTGAAAAACCAGGCCCAGCGGTTCCCGGCCCGGGGGGTGAATGTTCGCAGGCTCGATCACTGGAATGGGCTCGCAGTCGATATCAAGGCGAACCGTGAATTCTATGAGGACTATCTCGGCTTCCGGCTGACCGAACAGATCGTGCTCGATGATGGCACCGAAGCTGCGATGTGGATGACCGCGACCAATAAATCCTACGATTTTGCCTATACCAAGGATCATACCGGCACCAAGGGCCGTTTCCATCACGTCACCTACGCCCTCGACAGCCGTGAGGAAATTCTGCGCGCCGCCGATATCTTTCTGGAGAACGGCGTGTTCATCGAAACCGGCCCGCACAAGCATGCGATTCAGCAGACCTTCTTCCTCTATGTGTACGAACCAGGCGGTAACCGCGTCGAAGTGGCCAATGCCGGCGCCCGTCTGATCCTCGCGCCGGACTGGAAGCCGATCCGCTGGACCACGGCCGAGCGCGCCAAGGGTCAGGCCTGGGGGCTGAAGACCATCGAGTCGTTCCACACCCATGGCACACCGCCTGTCGAGGTAAAGAACCACTAGGAATAAAGGGCGCGAACGTGAACTTCGTCTTTCTATCAGTCGCGATCGTTGCAGAGGTCGTCGGCACGTCCGCGCTAAAGGCTTCGGAATCGTTCACCAAACCGCTCGCGGCTCTGGTGACGCTCCTTGCCTATGCGATCGCCTTTTATTTCCTGGCGCTGACGCTCAAGACCATCCCCGTCGGCATCGCCTATGCGATCTGGAGCGGGCTTGGCATCGTGCTGATTTCGCTGGTCGGCGTATTCTGGTTTCGCCAGCCCCTCGATACGCCGGCCTTGATCGGCCTTGCGCTGATCATTGTCGGTGTAATCGTCATCAACACACTTTCGCAATCGACTGTCCATTAGAGACGCATGGCAACGATCCCGACCACGACCTTGCCTTTGGGCGAAAAAATCCCGGTCTATGGTCTTGGCACGTGGATGATGGGTGAGAGCAAAAGCAAGCGCGCAGACGAGATCGCAGCGCTAAAGCTCGGGCTTGATCTTGGCGCGACACTGATCGACACCGCTGAGATGTATGGCGATGGTGAAGCCGAGACGATCACCGGTGAAGCCATTGCCAAGCGACGTGACGGCATATTTCTCGTTAGCAAGGTGCTGCCGCACAATGCGTCCCGCAAAGGCACCATTGCCGCGTGCGAACGCAGCCTGAAGCGGCTGCGGACCGATCGTATCGATCTTTACCTTCTGCACTGGCGTGGCGGTGAACCACTCACCGAAACGCTCGACGCCTTCCAGCAATTGCAATTCGAGGGCAAGATCCGGCATTGGGGCGTCAGCAATTTCGACACCGGCGACATGGAAGAATTGTTTGCGCTGCCGGGCGGCGATGCCTGCGCTGCCAATCAGGTGCTCTACAATCTCAAGCGCCGTCGCATCGAATACGATCTGGTGCCGTGGTGCCGCGAGCGCAAAATACCAATCATGGCCTATTCGCCAATCGAACAAGGCCGGCTGCTGAATGCGGCCATTCTCAAGGCCATTGCCCAACAACGCCGCGCGACACCGGCGCAGGTCGCGCTCGCCTGGCTGCTGCGGCAACCTGATACAATCGTCATTCCAAAGGCGACCAGCCCGGCGCATGTGCGCGAGAACCGCGCAGCGCTCGACCTGCAACTGACGGCCGACGACCTCGCCGCGCTCGACCGCGCCTTCCCGCCTCCACACAAGAAATACGGCCTCGAAATGCTCTGAAGGATGGCGCGCGACGTTTGATCGGGCTGACGCAAACAAGCCACGACATAACAAACGATGGAGGAACAGCATGAGGACTATGAACGCCTGTCTTGCGGCTGCCAGTCTTTCATCGATGCTGGTCATGTCCGCACATGCAACCGATAGGCTCACCGTGGCGGTCGGCCAGCCGGGCTTATGGGACAGCTCCTTTGGCGAGATCGGCCAGAAGATCGGCATCTTCAAGAAATACGATCTCGAATTGCAGCTGTTCTATACATCCGGCGGTGGCGAGACATTGCAAGCCATCATATCCGGAAGTGCCAATATCGGCGTGTCTCCCGGCACCCTCGGCGTCTTCGGCGCTTTCGCAAAAGGCGCGCCGATCCGCATCATCGCCGGCGAAGCGACCGGCACCGCCGAATATTATTTCGTCAAAGCGTCGTCGCCTATCAAAACACCGAAGGATATCACAGCCGCAAACACGCTTGCCTATTCGACGGCAGGCTCCGGAACCTTCCTCACCGCCCAGCGGCTGCTCAAGGAGCACAACGTACAGGCCAGGCTGGTTGCGACCGGCAACGTGCCGGCCACGTTTACTTCGGTAATGTCAGGTCAGGTCGATGTCGGTTTTTCGACTCCGCCCTTTGGCTTGGAGGCACAGGAAAAGGGTGAAATCCGCATCATCTCACTGGCCAATGATCTCGAAAGCGTGCGCACGCAGACCGTAAGGGTCACTATCGCCAATGCGACCGATTTGGCACGCAGACCCGATGTGTATAAGCGCTTCATCAAGGCCTATCAGGAAACGATCGACTGGATGTATTCCGATCCCAAGGCACCGTCGATGTTCGCGGAGTATGCCAAGATCACCCCGCAAATGGCGCAACTGGTGCGCGACAAATTCTATCCCAAGTCGATGCTGCAACTGGACAAGATCCACGGCATCCCGGAGATGATGCAGGATGCGATTGCCCTCAAGTTCATCCCCCAGCCGCTCACCCAGCAGCAGCTCGACGAATTGCTGAAGTTGCCCGGATCGTATTGACGACGGTCCTTGGCACCGCGCATAACCTCCGAATGACAGATTATTCGAAGCTGAAGCCCGGCCTCACAGGGCACGCGCAGATTCTGGTTGGCGAAGAGCAGACGGCGCCGCGCGTCGGCTCCGGCCGCGTACGGGTGCTGGCGACGCCGGTGATGATCAATATGATGGAAGCGGCGGCGCTGGATGCGATCGAGAGCCTGCTACCGCCCGGTCATCAAAGTCTCGGCACGCATCTTGACGTCGGCCATTACGCGGCGACCCCGGTCGGCATGACATTACGGGCTACGGCTGAAGTCACCAAGGTCGATGGCCGTAACGTCACCTTCCGGGTCGAAGCCTTCGATGACCGGGAACGCGTCGGCGACGGCACGCATAGCCGCGTGGTCGTCAATGTCGAGCGCTTCGATCTGCGCATCCAGAAGAAACTGAAGGGCGAGGTATGAGTCCACGGATTTCCTTCATCGGTTTTGGCGAGGCGGGTCAGGCGATCGCCGCTGGCCTGCGCGAGGAAGGTGTGACGAACATCGCCGCCTGGGACATCCTGTTTCCGCAAGCCGCCGGCGCAAAATTGGTCGAATCCGCCAAAGCCATTGGTGTGAGGGTCGCAACCTCTGCGGAGGAGGCCGTGCGCGATACCGAGATGGTGATTGCCGCCGTCACCGCGGCGTCGAGCTATGACGCGGCGCAGTCGGTGGCCGCGCATCTGAAGGGAAAGCCTTTCTATCTCGACGTCAATTCGGTTTCGCCCGGACGCAAGCTGGCGACGGCAAAGCTGCTGGGCGACGACGCACGCTATGTCGACGTCGCCATCGTTGCGGCGGTCTATCCGGCGCGGCACAAGTCGCCGATGATGCTGGCGGGACCTTATGCCAAAGCCGTCGAGCCGCTGCTGACGCCGCTCGGCATGCGCACGCAGATCGTCGGCGACGAGGTCGGTGCTGCGGCGGCGATCAAGATGGTGCGCAGCGTGATGATCAAGGGTATCGAGGCGCTGACGCTGGAATGCTTCCTTGCTGCAACACGTGCTGGCGTAGTCGATCAGGTCGCAGCGTCACTGAAAAACAATTACCCGACGCTCGACTGGAACCAGCTGTCCGAATACAACATCGAGCGCATGGCGAGCCACGGCATTCGGCGGGCCGCGGAGATGCGCGAGGTCGCGGAGACATTGCGCGAGCTCGGCGTCGCGCCGCTCATGACGGACGGCACGATCGAACGCCAGCAGCAACTCGGCGAGATCGGCCGCCTGCCACAGGTCAAGGACGCGGTTGCCAAAGGCCGTGACGACATGCTGGCGGCGATCAGCGAAGCGGCTGGGAACCGCAAGTAAGTTTTCGTCGGCTCACCTTTCCGGGTTATGACCCCGCCGGCGGGATCTGGAACAACTCGTTGAGTTGTTCCTTGGTCAGCGGCGCGTCGAGGAACTTCACGTCAACGGCATCCTTCATGACGCCGTCCAGATCCGAAAGCCGGTCTGGCGACATCGCCTCCTTCGGATTGAACTGGTCACGCTGCAGGATCACAAGACTCTCGGGCTTCTTGATGATCTCTGCATACATTCTCACCGCGTCGGGGCTGGTATACATCCAGTCCAGCGCTTCGCGATAAGCCCGCATGAAACGAATAAAGACATCCTTCTTTGCCTTGAGCGCATTGGCGTTGACGATCTGCACCCGCACCGTCTGATCCTTCAGCGAGGGCACATCATTGCCGCGGGCGATGATGCGAATCTTGCCTTCCTGCACTTCCGTCAATGCAAACGGCACAACAGCCCAGCCGATATCGATCTGGCCACTCATCGTCATGGTCAGTGTTGCGGGTGGCCCGCCGGTCGCGGTCGGCTTGGCTTTCACACCAAGCTGCTTGACGAAACCGAGGGCGATGTTGTGCGAGGTCGAGCCGTTGGTGGAATACGACATCGTGTTCTTGTCGGTCGCATCCGCCATGCTCTTGATCGGCGAATTGGCCGGCACATACCAGAACTGGTCCTGAACGCCAGTATAGCTGGATGAGATGACGCGAATCGGCGCGCCTTTGACGAAAGCGCGCATCGCGCCGGAGGTGCCGACACCAATACCAATATCGGCAGAGCCGGAGATCACCGCTTGCAGTGTTTCTCCAGCGCCCTGTGTACCAAAATTTTCCAGCACGATACCGTGCTTCTGGAAAATGCCGGCTTTCATGCCGAGCGTGGGCGCCATATTCGCCCACGCATCGATCTGGCCGATCGCGACTTTAAGCGTGTCGGCGGCGAACGCCCCCGACATGCACACGACTTGCACAGCAAGTGCTGCGGCGGCCGTCACCATACGGATCATGTTCGCTCTCCTGCTATCCCAGCGTTTAACGCGGAGGAATTTGCAAGAACTCAACTAGTTGTTCCTTTGTCAGCGGAGCCTCAAGGAATTTCAGCTTCACCGCATCGGCGACTGCACCGTCGAGATCGGCCATCTTGTCGGACTGCATCGTCTCCTTCGGATGGAATTCGGCGATCGATTCCTTCAGCAAGCCTTCATCCGACTTGATCTTCTGTGCATACATCGAGACGGCCTTGGGATCGGAATACATCCAGTCCACGCTCTCGCGATAGGCTTTCACGAACCGCATGATCGCGTCTTTCTTGTTTTTCAGCGCATCGGCGTTGACGATGATGGCGCGCACTGTTTGACCCTTCAGCGAAGGCACATCACTGCCGCGCAGAACAATGCGGATCTTGCCATCTTTGATCTCCTTGACGCCGAATGGCGGCGCGGCCCAGCCGATATCGATCTGGCCGCTCATCACTGATGTCAGTGTACCAGGCTGGCCGCCGGTCGCCGTTGGCTTTGCCTTGACGCCCAGTTCCTGTCCGAACGCCAGCACGAGATTGTTGGTCGACGACCCGTTGGTCGAATAGGCGATCGTATTCTTGTCGGTGATATCCTTCACCGACTTGATCGGCGAATCTGCCTTCACATACCAATAAAGGTCACCAGTGCCGGTGAACGCAGGCAGCAGGACTCGCACCGGAGCGCCCTTCGCAAACGCACGCATTGCGCCGGCGACGCCGACGCCCGCGCCGAGATCGGCGCTGCCGGAGATCACCGCCTGGATGGTCTCACCAGCACCGGCAGTACCGACCGCCTCAACCTTGAGATTTTGCTTGGCAAAAATGCCAGCGTCCTGACCGAGGGTCGGCGGCTGGTTTTCCCAATTATTGATTTGGCCGATGGCGATTTTCAGCGCGTCCTGCGCGAATGCTGGAGCATTAGCCAGTGTAGCGAGTATCGCTGCGCCGATCAGCGCCTTGGCGGACTTCATCGTTTCCTCCCTTTTACTTTTTTTGCTTTCGCTTTCGCGACGCTAGCACGCTTGCGGCTGGCGCCAACCGGCTTTTTGCCGCTGCGGCGGGCCCGCAGACCGTTGCCGGCCTTTTCAAGTCGCGTCGTCCAATATTCCCAGGTCCTGAAACTGGAGGTCGGCATGGAATGGATTTGCGCCGATTTCTCCACCTCACCCGGGCGCAGGGTCGAAACATTGCCCAGCATTTTGGCAAGGAACTGATACTCGGCGTTGCGGCAGGAATAAATCGTGCGGAAAACCAGTTCCTGCACGTTGCTGCCGACCACGGTCGCCCCGTGCCCCTTCATCAGCACGAGCGGCGCCTGGCCGAGCGCGCGAGCGAGCGAGGCCCCCTCTTCCGGCTTGACCAGCAGCAGGTTCGTATCGCCGAATTCGTCATACTGATCCCAGAACGGGACCTTCGGACCAATTACCGCGCCAAGATGCATCACCGGCTGCAACTCCACACCGGCGATGACGAAGGGCATCACGGCCGGCGCATGGTGATGCACCACCGCCATCACATCGGGCCGCGCCTTGTACATCTCGCCATGAATCACGCGCTCGGCGTAGAGGCGCTCTTTGGTCGACTTCACGGGGTTCGAATCGAGGTCGTATTCCAGCACGTCGCCCGGCTCCACCAGTTCCGGCGAGCGCGAGCGCGAGAGGAAATAGCGGTTTGGATTGGTGGGGTTGCGGATGCTGACATGTCCGAAGGCATCGAGGATGCCTTCATTGGCGAGGATCCGGTTGCCGAGGGCGACATCCACCCGTGTCTGTTCTATTATCGAAGCCACTGGCCTTCCCTTTCATTCTCACGACGGCGCGGATCATGCACGCCTGTACCGGAACGGCAATTGCTATATGCCACGAAACTTAGGACACTAAGATACCGGACCTGCATGGCTGAGAGCCGGTTTGACACCGCCGCCCCTCGTTCATAAACATGCGGCCCACCGGCCCCATGGCCTTGCTGCGGCTACATGGCCGCTCTGTCCGGGATCAAATTGTGTCTGAAATCGTCGAGTTTCGCCGCGAAGATTCAGTCGCGGTTATCACCGTCAACAATCCGCCTGTGAATGCGCTCACTTCGGCGATGCGCAAAGGTCTCGCCGAAGCGCTAGCCAAAGCCCGCGAGGATACTGTCATCGATGCCGTGGTGCTGACGGCCGCGGGCCGAACCTTCATCGCCGGCGCCGACATCACCGAATTCAACAAGCCACCGACGGTGCCGACAACAAGCGATGTGATCGACACGATTGACGCGATGCCAAAGCCGGTCGTGGCGGCGCTGCATGGCACGCCTTTGGGCGGCGGGCTGGAGATCGCCCTTGGTTGCCATTTCCGTGTCGTAGCGCCGGGTGCGAAATTGGGCCTGCCGGAAATCAAGCTTGGCCTGATGCCGGGCGCGGGCGGAACCCAGCGTCTGCCGCGCCTCGTCGGCATGGACAAGGCGATGGCCATGATCCTGTCTGGCGACCCGATCGACGCAGAGGACGCGCTGAGTTCTGGCTTGGTCGATGAGATTGTCTCCGATGATCTGGTCGGCTCTGCGATTGCGTTCGCCAAACGTGTGGTCGCCGAGAAGCGCCCTCTCATTCGCGCGCGCGACCGTGACGACAAGCTCACGCAGCTGCGCGCGACCCCTTCGAAATTCGACGAACTGGCGGCGCCCTACCTGAAGCGATCGCGCGGACTGCATGCTCCAGCAAAGGCGATCGAGGCACTCCGCTGGACGCTCGATGTCCCGGTGGATGAGGCACTCGTGCGCGAGCGCGAGGTTTTCCAGGACTTGAAGACCGGCGAGCAATCCAAGGCGCAGCGCCACATCTTCTTTGCGGAACGCGAGGCGGCAAAGATCGCCGATCTGCCAAAGGGCGTAAAGCCGCTCGATATCAAACGCGCCGCGGTGATCGGCGCCGGCACGATGGGCGGCGGCATTGCCATGTGCTTTGCCAATGCCGGCATCCCCGTGACGATTCTTGAAACAAGCGACGAAGCGTTGAAGCGCGGCCTCGATCTGGTCGCGAAAAACTACCAGGCGTCCGCCAAGCGCGGCGGCATGAGCTCGGAAGACGTCGATATCCGTCTCGGTCTGATGAACGGTACGACCGATGTGAGCGCCGTGGCCGACGCCGACATGGTGATCGAAGCCGTATTCGAGGATATTGGCGTCAAGCGCGATGTCATGGGCAGGCTGGATGCCACCAGCAAGCCGGGCGCGATCCTCGCGACCAATACCTCCTATCTCGATGTCAACGAGATCGCGCATTTCACCAAGCGGCCCGAGTCCGTGCTCGGCATGCACTTTTTCAGCCCGGCGAATGTCATGCGCCTTCTCGAAATCGTGCGCGGCGCCGACACCAAGCCGGAATTGCTGGCAACTGCCATCTCCGTCGCACGCAAGATCGGCAAGGTGCCGGTTGTGGTCGGCGTGTGCCACGGCTTTGTCGGCAACCGCATCCTGCGCGTGCGTTCGACCGAGGCGGAACGGCTGCTGCTGGAAGGTGCGCTACCGCAGGATATCGACGGCGCGCTGACATGGTTCGGTTTCCCGCTCGGCGTCTTCGGCGTCACCGATCTCGCCGGCCTCGACATCTCCTGGCGGATGCGCAAGGCCCAAGGCGCCAAGGCCGAGATCGCCGACCAGCTTTGCGAAATGGGCCGCTTCGGTCAGAAGACCGGCAAAGGCTTCTATCTCTATGAGGCCGGCTCGCGTACGCCAAAGCCCGATCCTGAAGTCGAAGCCTTGATTGTCGCAACATCGAAGCGGCTCGGCATCGAACGGCGCACGCTCTCGCGCGATGATATCCTCGAACGCCTGCTGTTCCCGATGATCAACGAGGGCGCACGCATCCTTGAAGAGGGCATTGCGCAGCGGCCGGGCGACATCGACGTCATCTGGGTCTATGGCTATGGCTTCCCGATCTGGCGCGGCGGTCCGATGTATTATGCCGATCAGGTTGGCTTGCCTTATATCCGCGACCGGCTGACCGAATTCGCCAAGCAGACCGGCGACAAGAAGCACGAACCCGCACCGCTGCTGGTGAAGCTGGCTACCGAAGGCCGCGGCTTTGGTTCTTTAGGCAAGGACGATTGATCATGAACGCTTCGTCACCGCGAGCCGATGATCTGGCGAAGCGGCTGACAGCGTTCATGAACGAGCATGTCTATCCGGCAGAGGCTGTTTTCGAACGCCAGTTGAAAGAAGCATCGGACCACTGGTCTGAACTGCCGATTACGACGGAACTGAAGGCCAAGGCCAAAACGGCGAAGCTCTGGAATCTGTGGCTGCCAAAGGCACATTTCGCCGAAGGCCTGACCAATCTCGAATATGCGCCCTTGTGTGAAATCATGGGCCGCTCGCCGATCGGGCCGGAGACATTCAATTGCTCCGCCCCCGATACCGGCAACATGGAAACGCTGATCCTCTACGGCAGCGAGGAACAGAAACAGCGCTGGTTGCCGCCCTTGATGGAGGGAGAAATCCGCTCCTGCTTTGCGATGACCGAGCCGGACGTTGCGTCGTCCGACGCCACCAATATCCGCACGGAGATCACGCGCGACGGCGACACTTACGTCATCAACGGCCGCAAGTGGTGGACCACAGGTGCACCGGACAAGCGCTGCAAAATCGCGATTATGATGGGACGTACCGAGCCGGACGCCCCGTCGCACAAGCAGCAATCGATGATCCTTGTACCGATGGATACCCCCGGCGTGACGGTGATCCGGCCGCTCACGGTGTTCGGTTATGACGACGCGCCACACGGCCATGCGGAAGTTTCGTTCGTGAATGTGCGCGTGCCAGCCTCGAACATATTGGTTGGCGAAGGCCGTGGTTTCGAAATCGCACAGGGCCGGCTCGGTCCCGGCCGCATCCACCATTGCATGCGCACGATCGGGCTGGCGGAGCGCGCATTGGAAACGCTGTGCCGGCGAGCACTGACGCGCAAGGCGTTCGGCAAGCCGCTGGCGGATCAGGGTGTGACGCGGCACTGGATCGCCGAATCACGAATGGAGATCGATCAGGCCCGGCTGCTGACACTCCATGCAGCACGCATGATCGATGAGTTCGGTACCAAGGCTGCGCGCGCTGAGATTGCGATGATCAAGGTGGTCGCGCCTAACATGGCGCAGAAAGTCGTCGACCGCGCCATCCAGATTTGTGGCGCCGGCGGCCTATCTCAGGACTTTCATCTGGCCTACGCTTATGCGCGTGCCCGCTCGATCCGCATTCTCGACGGACCGGACGAAGTGCATCGCGAGACAATTGCCAAGATGGAATTGCGCAAGCACGCGACGGGTGGTGTCGACGCTGGCTCTAACGTATAGAGTTCACTGATGGACGCTGCCATTCCGAAAACCAAGGCGGCACGCCGCCCGCCTGGCGAGCGCGACCCCGAGCGAACGCGCGCTTCGATCCTTGCCGCCGCGACCGGAGAATTCACCGCGCATGGCCTCGACGGCGCACGGGTGGATGAGATCGCCCGGCGGTCCGGCGTTAACAAGCGGATGATCTATTATTATTTCGGCGACAAGAACGGGCTTTATCTCGCCGTGCTGGAAGGCAGCTATGCCGATATCCGCAACGCCGAGATTAACATGCATCTAACTGATCGCGATCCTGCCGATGCGATGCGCGAACTGGTCGCTTTTACCTGGAATTACTTTATCGAACATCCGGAATTTCTCAGCCTCCTGAATACCGAAAATCTGCATCGTGCACGCCATTTGAAGACGTCAAAGAAAATCCGCGAATTGCATTCGCCGCTGGTCGGAATCATTACCGCCCTGCTGGAGCGTGGGGTGCGGGAGAAGGTATTCCGGACCGGTGTTGATCCGGTGCAGCTTTACGTCAGCATCGCATCGCTTGGATTTTTCTACATGTCGAACCGCTTCACGCTGTCGACGATTTTCGGGCGAGATCTCAGCGAACGCGAGGCTCTGGCCGAACGCGGCAAACATATCGAAGACGTCGTGCTGGGTTATTTGCGGCCTTAACCTCCAGCGTTAGAGGCGGACGCGTCCGATCTCCGCTCACTGCCACAAAAGCGTGAATCCAGAGAGGCTTTTCGCTTTCTCGGGGACGAACAGCATTTTGCCAGCCTGTTCCCTCTTGCACTTTCCGCCGGCATGTTGCACTTTTAACTAGACGGTTACTTAGCGGAAGGTCGTAGTGGGCGGGATTGCCCATCGCTGCGGCCGCTGGGTAACCTGATCCAAACTGGCAAAAGCCGGACAAAAGGATTTTGGGAGGATTTTCGATGTTGCGAACAGGCGCCCTTATTGCGTCTGCCGTTCTGGCAATGGCCGGCACGGCATCGGCACAAAACTATCCGTGGAAGCCAGAACGCCCGATCACCATCATCGTACCTTGGGCTGCCGGCGGCTCGACCGATCAGGTGGTGCGCGTCACCGCCGCCGAGGTCGAGAAGGCGCTCGGTCAGAAAATCGTCGTCATCAATCAACCCGGCGCCTCCGGTTCGATTGGGACGAAGAGCGCGCTGGAAGCAGCCAAGGACGGCTACACCTGGACGTCTGGAGCAGCGAAGGATATCGGCACCTATGCGGTCAGCGGATTGCTCGACACGCGTTTCGCCGACTGGCGTCCCTATCTCAGCGTGATCAATGTGTCGGTGCTCGGCGCCAATCCGAGCGCACCCTATAAGGATGCGCAGGATCTTGTGAAGGCGATGCAGGCGAAGCCGAACGGTGTGTCGGTCGCCACGGCCGGCATCAACTCGTCGGGACATGCGGCAATCGAAGGTTTCACCCGCGCGCTGAACGTCACCTATAAACACGTCAGTTACGACGGCGGCAATCCGGCCGTGAATGCAACGGTGGCAGGCGAGACCGAGCTCACCACCCAGCTCGCAGTCGAACAGGCAGCCATGATCC
Source organism: Pseudorhodoplanes sinuspersici (assembly GCF_002119765.1). NCBI lineage: Bacteria > Pseudomonadati > Pseudomonadota > Alphaproteobacteria > Hyphomicrobiales > Pseudorhodoplanes > Pseudorhodoplanes sinuspersici. The sequence goes on along the minus strand of NZ_CP021112.1, from coordinate 3,546,137 downwards.
GCGCCAAGCGCCTTCGTCCGCTCGCCGTTCTCTCAGACAAGCCGCTTGAACTGGAGGGGTTTGGCACAATTCCTGCGGTGACGTCATCTGTGTCGGGCTTCAAGCCGGATGCAAATTACTTCGGCATCTTCATCCATAAGGATGTGCCGGCCAATGTGCGCGAGACCATGGATATGGTCTGGAAGAACGTGATCGCAAAATCCGACTCGATCAAGAAATACGCGCAAACCAACGGTGCCCAATTCTCGCCGGTCTATGGCGACGAAGGGACGAAAGCGGCGATGCCTGCCATCCAGTCGACGGCGTGGCAGCTTCATGCCGCCGGAAAAGCGAAGGTCTCGCCCGACACAGTCGGTATCGCCAAGCCCTGACGACAGACGTTACAGGCCGCGCGTCGCAGCGCGGCCTTTTTCCTGACGGGACAGCATGGAAGACCAAAAACCAACGCCATTTGCCGATTTGCTTTCAGGGTGCCTTTGGCTTGCACTCGCCATCAGCATCGTGATCGGAAGCTGGACGATGGACCGGCTCGAGCACCTGAAAGTCAGCACCTATACCGCCCCCGGTGTCGTTCCTGGCCTGCTCGGGATTGCGATCGCCATCATGGGCATTCTCCTGATCGTGCGTTCGCTGCGGGCCGGCGCGTTGGCTCAAATGCAAATTCCGGCCTTGAACCCGCTTGAACACTGGAGATTGCTGACCGCACTGGCCTTATGCCTTGCCTTTTCGCTCGGCCTGCTCGGCAGCGGCCTGCCATTCTGGCTGGCTGCGGCGATTTTCATCGCCGTTTTTGTGTTCATATTCCAATTCGAAGATCGCAAGCGTGCCGGAACGATCCTGCGCGGCGCGGCGGTCGCCATTGTATTCGCGCTGATCTGCGGTGGCACCATCCACTACATTTTCCAGGAATTATTCCTGGTCCGGCTCCCGTAATCCGATGCTCGACGGTCTCTTTCTTTTCGGCCATTCAATCGCGAATTTCGCGACACCGACGACCATTCTCTATGCACTCGGCGCCTCGCTCGTCGGGCTGATCATTGGCGGCCTGCCCGGCCTGACCGCCACGATGGGCGTCGCGCTGATGACGACACTGACGATCGCTTTGCCACCCGCCACAGCGCTGCTGATCCTGATCTGTACCTATGTCGGCGCGATCTATGGCGGCAGCCGCAGTGCGATCCTGCTCAACATTCCCGGCACCCCCGCCTCCGCCGCATCCTGTCTCGACGGGTACGCGCTGGCCCGTCAGGGACTTGCCGGCCGGGCGATGGGTATCGCGACCTCGGGTTCGATCCTCGGCACATGGATCGGCATGATCGCGCTGGCGCTGTTCACGCCCGTGTTGGGGGAAATGGCGCTGAAATTCGGCGCCTATGAATTTTTCTGGCTGGCGGTGTTCGGTGTTGTCATTTCCGGCAACCTCACCGGCAACGATCCGCTGAAGGGATGGATCGCCGGCTTCTTCGGCCTGTTTGTCGCCGCGATCGGCCAGGAAGGCATGTATGCCTATGACCGCTTCACCTTTGGAATTCACGACCTGTCCGGCGGCATTTCGCTGATCCCGGCGCTGGTCGGCGCCTTCGGTTTCGCCGAGGTGCTGACGGTGATCAAGGATCGGCCACCGAAATTCGTCATCAACACCTTCGACACGGTGATCCCGCGCCTCCAGGACGTGCTGAAATACTGGCGCACCATCATCCGCTCCGGTCTGATCGGCACCGGCATCGGTATCGTCCCCGGTGTCGGCGAAGATGTCGCAGCATGGAGTTCCTATGCCGCCGCGCGGCGCGCCAGCAAGGAAAAGGAGAAATTCGGCAAGGGCTCGGTCGAAGGACTGATGGCGGCGGAAACCGGCGACAATGCCTGCATTCCCGGCGCGGTGATCCCGGTGCTCACACTGGCCGTCCCCGGCTCGGCGCCGGCCGCTGTGTTGCTGGCAGCGATGCTGATCCACGGCGTTCAGCCTGGTCCGCTGATCATGGTGCAGAACCCGCAATTTGTTTACGACGTCGTGGCGATGATGCTGTTCGCCAGCATCTGCATCCTCATCTATGGCCTCACGCTGACCAAGCTGATGGTGAAGATCCTGCAGGTGCCGCAGACGCTGGTCATGCCGGTGATCTTCGTCCTGTGTGCCGTCGGCTCATTCGCCATCGCATCGCGCTTCTTCGATATCTATGTGATGCTGGCTTTCGGCATCATCGGCTTCTTCCTGCGCCAGCTTAATTACCCGATGGCACCGCTGGTCCTTGGCATTGTGCTGGGTGACCTGCTGGACAAGAATCTGCGGCGCGGGCTGACATTGTCGGACGGCGACCTCTCGCCCTTCTTCACCCGGCCGATCAGTCTCGCGTTGTTCTGCCTTGTCGCCGGCACGATCCTGATGAATGTCCCCGCCGTGACAAACGCCGTCAGCCGCATCTGGACCAGCGCAACCGGAAGCTTGCGCGGCAAATCCAGCGGCGGCGCATAAGAACCGATATGAGAATTTCCCTGTGCAACGAAGTGCTGGCCGAATTCGATTTCGCGCGGCAATGCGATCTCGCCAGGCATCTTGGCTATGACGGGCTGGAGATTGCGCCCTTCACGCTTTCGCCGGAACCGCATCTTCTGCCGGCGGCGCGACGGAGCGAAATCCGCAAGATTGCCGCGGATCAGGGGATCGCCATCACCGGCCTGCATTATCTCCTGCGCGCGCCGGAGGGATTATCGATCACATCGTCAGATGACGCGCAGCGCGCTCGCAGCGTCGATGTCATCCGGCGGCTGATCGAACTCGCCCATGACCTCGGCACCGGCATCATCGTGCACGGCTCGCCGGCGCAGCGGCGACTCGAAACCGGACACGAAGACGAAGGCCGCAAACATGGTGTCGCCTGCTGGCAGGCGATCGCGAAAGACGCCGAACAGGCCGGCGTGACCTATTGCATCGAGGCGCTGCATCAGCCGGAAGCCAATTTCGTCAACACCGTCGAGGAGGCCGCCGCTATCGTGAACCAGATCGGCAGTCCGGCGGTCCGCACGATGATCGATTGCTCGGCCGCGGCGCTGACGGAAAAGCAATCGGTGCCCGACCTGATCCGGCAATGGGTGCCGACGGGGCTGATCGCCCATATTCACTTTAACGATCCGAACCGCCGCGGACCCGGCGAAGGCGAACTCGCCTTCGCACCCATCGCGCGGGCATTGCATGAGAGCGGCTATCGCGGCGATGCCTCGATCGAGCCGTTTATCTATATCCCGGATGGCGCAACCTGCGCAGCGCGAGCGATCGGCTATATGCGCGGGGTTCTGGAGGCAAAAACGCTCTGACGCGGGGATAAGTTCTGAAGGATTGAAAAAAGGGCCCGGCGCGATCAGCCGGGCCCTTTTGTTTTGGTTGTCGCCGGACCGATGTGGACAGGACGAAAGGCGCAAAACGCTTGAAAATGCAGTCCTTTGCAGTCGCGTTTCACGTGAAAATATTCCTATTTACGTGGCATTGGCCGGCCTTGTCATGCTCGTAGACGTGCGCATCCTCTGACGGACAGCGGCATTCGTCGTGCAACGTCACGCCGATGTACCCCCACCCTCTCGCTCATGCTCGCCACCCCCCACCTTCAAGGTGACGGATTCAACCGGGCGACCGCCTCAAACAGCGATTTGACATCCTGTTCGCCGATATTGCGGGTGATGAAGACAAGCCGGCTGATGCGATCGCCATCCGGCCAGGTCTGAAGTTCAGCGGGCGGATGCGCCAGATGCTGCACGAATTGCACGATCACAGGCCCGGCGCAGCCTTCCACATTCAGGATGCCCTTGGCGCGCAGAATGTCGCTGCCGCGCAGGGCCATCAGCGTTTCCATCGTCCGTGCCACCACAGGCCATGCCAGCGGCCGGTCCCATGTCAGCGTGAAGCTGACGATCCTGTCTGCATGCATGGCCTCGGCGATAAAAATCTCACCGTCATGCAAGGATGAAGCACCATCGCTCGCGAAGACGCTGTCATCGACATCGCCATGATCCGACGTCACGACCCGCGCGCGTGGATTGAGCGACCGCAATTGCGCGACAAGCGCCGCATCCTGGCCTGACGACGCAATGTCCGTCTTGGTCACGACAATCGTGTCGGCCATGATCGCCTGCCGCCGCGCCTCGGGAAATGCATCGAGTGTCGCTGCGCCGTTGACGGCATCGGCCGCGGTGACGACAGCCTCGACATAATATTCACCGCCAAGCGCGCGGTCGGTCGCGAACGTGCGCAGGATCGGACCGGGATCGGCAAGCCCCGATGTTTCGATGACAACGCGCTGGAAATGCGGGATGAGCCCGCGCTCACGATCCGTCACCAGTTTCCGTAACGCCACCTGAAGATCGGAGCGCACGTTGCAGCACAGACAGCCGTTGCCGAGCAGCACGGTCTCGTCGGCACTCGACCGCAGCAGGGCATCGTCGATCCCAGCCGCGCCGAATTCATTGACGACGATGGCGGTGCCGTGGCCCGCCTCGCTCTCGATGAAGTTCTTCACCAGCGTTGTCTTGCCGGCGCCGAGAAAGCCCGTGACCACGATCACAGGAATTCGCGCGCCGCGTTCATGGCGCAACCTGCGCCCGAACAATCCGGCGTCAGTTGAGCGGAAGAGATCGTTCATTTCCATCCTCCGTTCATTCCCGCGCAAGCGGGAATCCAGATTCTGGGTCCCCGCTTTCGCGGGGACGAACGGAAAGTGTTTGCCCGTTGCGGGCCAAACTAGAACCCCATCTCCAGAATATACAACCCGCCAACATGGCGATCGACGGTGTAGACGATGCCGCGTTCGTCGACGAACACGTCGTTGAGCTGGATCGTGCCCTGCGGCGCCAGCGCGGGGGCTTCCGGCACGAAGGTGGCGATTTCCTTCGGCTGGTAGGGATTGGAGATGTCGTAGGCGCGGATGCCGCCGTTGAAGAACGTGCCGATCACCACCTGATCGGACATCCAAGTATACGGCGTCGGCTTGTTCTCGTGGATGTTGTGCGCGCCGAAACGCCCGCCACGGCTCTTGAAGGCGTCGTAGGGCAGCGGACAGGTCGCAATCGGCACCGGATTGGTTTCGTCGCGGCCGTCGAGAATCCAGATCAGCTTCGGCCAGTCGGCGGCATCGTCCACCACCGATTCATCGGTGACGACGAGCAATCCGCGATCGAACAGCGGCAGGATCGTGTGCGTGAAGCCGTGATAGGGCGGCGAGTTGTCCCAATGGGCGATCGGCTTCGGCCGCGACATGTCGGAAATGTCCATGATGTACATGCCGCCATCGATATAGCCGAGATAGCAACGGTCCGGCCGCTGCGGATAGACATTGGTGTTGTGGGCGCGAAAGCCCATGTCGAACACCTTGTGGCGGACCGGCGGCGGCACATCGTCGCCCTTGCGCGTGCCGGGCATCCACCACCGCCCGGCCTCGACCGGCTTGGACGGATTGCGCACATCGAAAATCTGGTAGCACTGGTCGTCGAGCGGATGGGTCGGCTCGAAGTCCGGCGCGCCCGAAGCGATGTGCACATACTCCCCATCGGCGAACCACAACTGGTGCGCGCCGCGCGAATGCGGGCCGGAGCGATCGACACGCGCGATGGACTTCGGATTCTCCGGAACCGAAATGTCGAACAGTTCGAACCCCGCCGGCTTCTGGCCGACCTTCTGGGTCTGGTAAGCGACCGCCATGATGTCGCCGACGACCTCGAGCGAATTGGAGCGCATGAAGGCCTCGGGCAATTCGGTCTGCACCACGATCTTCGGATTGCGCGGATCGGTGACATCAACGCCGGTGAAATTCTTCGGCGCGCTTTCATGCGCGAGATAGATGATGCGCCGGCCATCCTTGGTCATCTGGATCGACATGCCCTCGCCCATGCCGCCGAAGCCGGCCAGTTCATGGTGAGCCAGCAGCTTGAAATTCCAAAGGATGGAATCGGAGGCGCGGGACTTCAGGGGGGATTCGGACATGGCATTCTCCAGACACAAGCATCATTGGTCCGTTCGTCCCCGCGAAAGCGGGGACCCAGCATGACACGACCTGTGTCGCATGGAGGCCTGGGTCCCCGCCTGCACGGGGACGAGCGGATTTGTTAGATGGCAGGACTATTACGATGCCGCCCTTGCCTTTTCCATCAAATCCGGCCGCAGCACCTTCTTCCAATCGGGAATTGCGGAGATTTTTTTCTCGCGCAGGAGGACTTCCGCCTGCTGCTGCATGTAGGGCGCAAGATCGCTTGGAAAACCGGGATTGACCTCCACCCGCGCCAAGGCCTTCTGAAAGGTCTCCGGCGACATCTTGTAGCCCTTCTCGGTGTAGAAGCTGTAGATCACCTCAGCGACCTTTTTCGGCTGTTCCTTGAAATCCTTCGCCACGTCGAGCCAAGCCTGCAGGTAAGCGATCATGGCCTTCGGGTTCTTCTCGACGAAATCCGGCGTCGCCGCCATGAAGACCGGCATTCTGTCATAGGGCGAGAAGTCGGTGACGATATTGGCGATGCCGTCCGCCTCGGCGATGGAGTTGTAGGGCTCGACGGGCACCGCGGCATCGATGGTCTTGGCAGCCAGCGCCGCGACCATGTCATTGACGTTCATGCGCACTTCCTGCCAGTCGCCTTTTTTCAGGCCGGCCGACGGGCCGATGGTATCGGTGAAGACATTGCCGACGGATGATCCGACCTGATTGCCGATCTTCTTGCCGCGCAATTCCTCGAGTTTGGTGATGTTGAGATCCTTGCGCGCCAGCACGGCGGCGGTCTTGCCGACATATTCGATCTGGGCGATGCCGATCATGCCGCCCTTGTCGTGACCAAGGATCAGCGATTGCGCGGCATAGGTGCCAAGGTCGACCTGACGCGCCACCATCTGCTGCATCGTCAGGTTGCCGGACGGCACCGCGAATTCCTGGAATTTCACGCCACGTTTTTCAAGGAGGCCGGACCGCATGAGATAATAGGTCGGCATGCCCCAGATGTTGGTCTGGTAACCTTGCCGCACCATCATGTCCTCCGCAGCGGAGGGCGTGATGCCGAGGCCCGCAGCAACGAGCCCGGCGCCCGTGCCGGCGAGATAGTGACGGCGGGTGATCCCGTTCTTGTCGGTCGTCATGCGTTATCCTCCCTTTGGCGTTTTCGCCTTTATCGTGTCAGTTGTTGGCCTTGTCCTGTCCTAGTTCACGCAAAAGACGCTTCTGGTAATCGAGGAATTCGACGCTCAGCGGATCCCGCGGACGCGGCAAATCGATCCTGATTTCCGATTTCACCGTGCCGGGATGCGGCGTCATGATGATCACGCGATCGGCGAGATAGACGGCTTCGGCGACATTGTGGGTGACATAGATCACCGTCTTTTTCGTCTCATGCCAGACATCAGCCAGAAGGCGCTGCATGTCATCTCGCGTCAGGGCATCGAGTGCCGCAAACGGCTCGTCCATCAGAAGAACGGCCGGATTGTAAGCGAGCGCCCGCGCAATCGCGACACGCTGCTGCATGCCGCCAGAGAGATGATGCGGATAGGACGCGACAAACTTCTCCAGTTTCACGAGACGCAATTGCTCACGCGCGATCTTCTCGCGCTCGTCCTTGGCAACGCCCTTCATCTCAAGACCGAAGGCGACATTGCCGAGCGCCGTGCGCCACGGGAAGAGTTGCGCAAAATCCTGGAACACGACGCCGCGATCCATGCCGTGGCCGTTCACCGCCTTGCCGCCGATGCGGATTTCGCCGCCGCTCGGCGGGATGAAACCGGCAATGATATTCAGCAATGTGGACTTGCCGCAGCCGCTGGGACCGACGAGGCACAGGAATTCCGACCGCTCGATATCGAGCGAGACTTCCTGCACGCCCTGCACGCGGCCGGCCGGCGTGTCGTAACTCAGGGAGACCTCGCGGATTTCAATCTCGGACATGTCTTCTCCCAATAAAGTCGCTCAGTATCGGAAGCTAAGTTTTGGCGGCGCGCACCATGCCCCATCGCATGACAGTGGCTTTCTCGACCGATCCGAAGACGATGCGTTCGAACACAAAACCGATGAAACCGATGACTGCGAGCGAGGCGAGCATCAGATCGGCATTGAGGAATTCCTTGGCGTCGAAGATCACCCAGCCAAGACCGAAGTCGGACGCCGCGAGAAACTCCGCGCCGATAACGGCGATCCAGGCACGCAGGAACGCCTGACGGATGCCGGTGATGATGAAAGGCGACGCCGCCGGGATCATCACCTTCCAGAACAGCGATTGCCCGCCCGCCCCCATCGCGCCCGCTGCTCGCAGCCACAAAGGATTGACCGAGCGCACGCCGGACCAGGTGTTGAGCAGGATCGGGAATGTCGAGGCATAGAAGACGATCAGGATCGCGACCGTGTTGCCAAGGCCGAACCAAAGAATGAAAACCGGGACCCAGGCGAGCGAAGGGATCGGCATCAATGCGCTGGCAAGCGGCAGGCAGAAATTCTCGACCGGCTTGAAGCGCGCCATCAATACGCCGAGTGGCACGGCGACGATGGTCGCAAGCACCATGCCGAACAGCACACGATAGAGCGTCGCAGCCGCGTGATGCAGCATCGTGCCGTCGATCAGCGAGGTGTACAATGTGACGACAACCTTCGATAACGGCGGCAACAGCACGGCCGGGAAATAGCCGCTGCGCGCCACGATCTCGTACAGGACGAGCACGCCGATAATCGATGTTGCCGCTCTGCGCCACGATGTGAGGCGTTCGGACGTCAGCGTCATCGCATCATCCCCCAGCGCACCAGCGTGTAGTCTTCCAGTTTCTGGAAGACGAGTTTCTCCAGCGCGAGCCCGATCAGGCCGATCACCGCGACACCGCACAGCATCACATCGGTATTGAGGAATTCGCGGGCGCCGAAGATCAGCCAGCCAAGCCCCCACGACACGGCGGCGAGCATTTCGACGCCGACGAGAACGCGCCACGCTTGCGCAAGACCGAGCCGCAAGCCGGTGAGGATGTAAGGCAATGCGCCGGGCAGGATGACATGGCGGAACAACCGCCGGTCATTTGCGCCCATCGCCTGCGCGGAGCGCAGCCAGATTTCCTTCACGGCTTTCACGCCGGTCCAGGTGTTGAACACGATGGGAAAGGAGGAGACGAAGGCGACGAGCAAGATCGTTGAGAAATTTCCGAGTCCGAACCAGAGAAGAAACAACGGCGCATACGCAATGCCGGGAATCGGCGCGAGAATAGCCACCAGCGGCAGCGTGTAATCCTCGGCGCGCCGCGAGCGTCCCATCATGATGCCGATCAGAACGCCGACAGCGGCGGCCAGCGCGAATCCCGCGATCAGACGCAGGATCGTTTCAGCGGCGTGATGCGGCAGGATACCGGAGATGGTGAGCGCCCAGAATGTTTCGGCGATGTCGCCCAGCGTCGGGAACAATTTGCGCGGGAACATGCCGGACCGCGCCACGATTTCCCAGGCGATGCCGACGACGATGAACGGGAATGCGTTGCGCGCAACGGGACGCCACCACGCCTCGGCCGAACCGGCTGAGGCGGCCTCGCGCACGGATGCAGCCTGAACAGCATCGGTCATGGCGATCTGGCGTTTCCACGATCCGGCCTCATTGGATGCTCTGGCGGCGAACCGGATCGGTTAACAGGATATTCACCAAACGATCGGCGGACAACCGCTCGAACCGCCTGCGGCAATTTTTTCTATTTGCCCCAAACGCCGCTGCGACATGGTGAAACGCGGACGGCTACCCGATCGGTCATGGCGTTGCCAGACCTGTACCCGAATAGACGGAACTCACCGTGACATAAAAGCATCGGGACAGCCGCATTTTCTGCATAGCGGCAGTGCACGGCAGACTCGCCACTTACACGATGGCCGACCGATCGCCATATCGGCGGCGATTCACCGGGCTTCCTGTTGAAGCGCCGGTAAAAGGGATGACTTGACTGCATGATCCTCGAAGACGCTGTGACCGGCTCACCGGTCCCGAGTTCCGAGCCCTCCAGACGCGGCGTGAGACCAAGCCGCCGAAGCGAAACTTTGGCGAAGATCGATCTATTCCGTTCGCTCGGTCCCCAGGCGATCGCAATCCTGGACACGCAATGCACCTGGCGCAAATATTCCCGCAATGAATGGGTCGTGGAATATCATGAAGCCACAACCGACGTTTTCTTTGTCCTGAGCGGTGTTGTACGCCTGAAGATCCCTGCAGCCTCCGGGCGCGAGGTGTTGTTCAAGGACCTCGACGCGGGCGGGTTTATCGGCGAGATCGCCGCTATCGATGGCGAGCCCAGCGCGACCGGAATTCTAGCATATACTGACGTGGTGATCGCACGGATGCCGCGAGGCGTGTTCCGCACCGTTCTCGATCATCATCCCGATGTGCGCGATCAGGTGTTGCTCCGCGCGGCCAAAATCATTCACGCCCTTACGGATCGCGTCCGCGACTTCTCAATGCTCGACGTCCGGCACCGGATCTATGCGGAGCTGTTGCGGCTCGCGCAGCCCAAAGCTGGTGCAGAGAATCGGGCCTCTATCTCGCCGCCGCCGACCCAGGCCGCCATCGCCGCACGCGTCAGCACGCGCCGCGAGGCCGTCGCGCGCGAAATGAAGGCACTGGAGCGGGCCGGCTTGATCGAACGAACGCGCGGCGCGCTTCTGTTGAACGATACAGTTCAGTTGCGCCGAATGATCAAACGCGCTTGCACCGGCGACGACACGGATTTCGACGTGGAGTTTGTTTAACAGGATGGATGGCCGGTATCGAAAACCGGCCATCCGTCTTGTGTGACAACGCAATAAGCAGCGAGCCACGTTGCATCAATTGTGGACATCTCTCCGCAGCATCAGGCGGACATTGATGTCCGGATCCTGGCCCTGATACTTTCCCCACTCGTAGACTTCGTTGGATCGAGCCGCGCCATTTGTGTAGCGCGGTGCGGCCTGCGCCCGTGACTTGGCGGCCGGCCCGCTGATCCGATGATGATCGTGCCGGGTCGCATGCGTCTGGGCATATGACGCAGCCGTTGTCCCAGCGACAATCGCCACTGCAAGAATCGCAGTTGATAATTTCGACATGATGTATCTCCGTTTTACGAGGGCTTTTGCCTGTGCCACGGAGCTAGTGTCTTGAGTGATGATCGAGTGTGCGAAAATACACACTCCGTCGATGACAGAATGAGTCAGGCCTGGATCAGTCCAGCTTATGCTCTCGCTCCCATGAGTGAGAGATCAATCATGCTGCGCAAAAGGCCGCCCGTAGAATTGATTCTCTACTCTCGTGGTCAATGACAGAAGGGATGAGGAAAATTGCGGCAGAAAAAATCACTGCCTCTCATTGCGCAGCGCGCTGCGCTGGATTTTCCCGGTGATCGTCTTCGGCAATGAGGCAACGAAATCGATCGAACGCGGATATTTGTAGGGCGCGATCTGCGACTTCACGAGATCCTGCAATTCGCGCCTCATCGCATCGTCGGTCTGCGCACCGTCGCGCATCACGACATAAGCAGCGACGATCTGCCCGCGCTCCTCGTTCGGCAGTCCGACCACCGCACATTCGGCGATCAGCGGGTGCTGCAACAAAATGCCTTCCACCTCGGCACCGGAGATATTGTAGCCGGCACTGATGATCATGTCGTCGGTGCGGGCGTGGTACCAGAGGTTCCCCTCGTCATCTGTCTCGAATGCATCACCGGTGAGATTCCAGCCATCGCGCACATATCTCGCCTGCCGTTCGGGATCATCGAAATAGCGGCAGCCGGTGGGTCCGCGCACGGCGAGACGTCCCACCTGCCCGGCCGGCAACGGCTTCATATCATCGTCAACGACCATGGCGCGATAGCCGGCAATTGGCTGGCCGACGGAACCGGGGATACGGTGGGTCTCGAGATTGGCGACGAAGGCGTGCAACATCTCCGTCGAACCGATGCTGTTAACCAGCCGGAGGCCGGTGGCACGGAACCAGCCTTCAAACACCGCAACAGGCATATGCTCGCCGGAGGAAATACAGGTCTTCAGCGTCGAAACATCATAGCCAGCGGCAAGCGGCGTCATGCCGCGATAAAGCGTCGGCACCGTGAAGAGGCGAGAGACGCCCTCGCGTTCGATCGCTGACAGCATGTTTTCAGCTGTCGGCTTTTCCAGCATCACCGCCGACGCGCCGTAGCGCAGCGGAAACACCAGCATGGCGCCAAGGCCGAAGGTGAAGGCGAATGGCGCTGAGCCCAGGAAGACATCGTCCGGTGTCGGCTTCAGCACATGGCGCGGCAGACTATCGGCGATCGCCAGAATATCCCTGTGGAAATGCACCGTTGCCTTGGACAGACCGGTTGTCCCTGATGTGAAGGCAATCAGCGCGACATCGTCATGCGAGGGAATGACATTCTCAAACGCCCCACTCTGCCTCGCCATGCGGGCTTCAAGGCCATCGGCGGCATTGGTGTGGAAATAGACGGTCTTGAGATCGGGCGATGCGGCTTGCTCAAGTTCATCAGCAAGCCCCGCATCACAAAAGGCGAATTGCACTTTCGCCTTGCGGAGCATGTAGGACAATTCCTGCGCGCGCAGCAGCGGCATGGTTGCCACGGCGATCCCGCCGGCCTTCAGCACGCCCAGCCAGCAGGCCGCCTTCATCGCGTTATTGGACGAGCGAAGCAGCACACGGTTTCCCGGCACGAGACCGAGGTCATTGACCAGCACCGCGGCGATGCGGTTCGCCTTGTCCAGCAATTCGTCGTAGGTCCAGGTCGCGGGTAACGTACGGATCGCAAGGCGAGACCCGAATCCCGCGTCAACGGCCTTGTCCAGCAGTTCGACAGCGGCATTGAACCGCTTCGGATAGCCTAGCGCCTCCAGTCCCTCGAATTCCGGCCAAAGTGCAAAAGGCGGCAGGCCGTCGCGAGCGAACGTGTCGGGATAAACGCTGGGATCGAGCATGGGGCTTTGCCGGGCAGGACGATGGAACCAACCTATCCGCCCGCACTGCACCATGACAACCCGCGATAACGGAAAGCACGATTGACGCCCCTGTTCCACCCGCATAGATCGACTACAGGCTGGCCCCCTGAATGTGAGTGAAGCGAATAATGTGGCGCCCACCAGAGCGAATCCAATTCGAACCGAAGCATGGCCGGATCCCGACCCGGGCCGAGGCGGAGGGTTCACGCCTGTTTTCACCGGTTACGACCGGCCCTGTGACACTCGAACAGCGCACATGGGTTCCCGCCATGGTCCCCTGGCGCGCCACCGAGGATGGTTTCGTCACCGACGCCGTTGTTGAATGGTATGCGCGTTTCGCGAAGGGGCGCCCCGGCGCGATTGTGGTGGAAGCCACCGGCATTCGTGATGTTCCGAGCGGGCCACTGATGCGGATCGGCGACGATCGGTTCATCCCGGGCCTGAAGCGGCTCGCCGACGCGGTGCGCGAGGCGAGCGACGGCCAAACCCGGCTGTTCATCCAGCTCATCGATTTTCTGAGCATCCGCCGCCGGCCCGATGCGAAGAAATATTTCGAGCGGTTTCTTGCCATCACTGACGAACACCGCGCGGCCCTGCCCGGGCTGAGCGATGCTGATATTCGCGCCACACTCGCCGGCATGAAGCGCGACGAATTCGCCAAGATCCTGAATGAGCGGGAGCTCGAGTCGCTGGAATTCGGCTATCGCGAGCGTGTCACCGACATGGACCTGCCGCATATTCGTGACCTGCCGAAGGTGCTGCCGGACCTGTTTGCCGATGCGGCATGGCGCGCGCAGGAGGCCGGTTTCGACGGCGCCGAGCTTCACTATGCGCATGCCTATACGATGTCATCCTTCCTCTCGCGCAAGAATACGCGCGAGGACGGATACGGTGGCCCGCGCGAGAACCGTGTGAAATTGCCACTTGAGGTATTCAAGGCCGTGCGTGAGCGCACCAATGCCGACTTCGCCGTGGGCTGTCGATTCCTCGCCGATGAATGCATCGAAGGCGGCAGCGATGTCACCGATGCCGTCTATTTCGGCGTTGAATTCGCGAAAGCGGGCATGGATTTCATCTCCACTTCGCGCGGCGGCAAGTTCGACGATGCCAAGCAGCCTGGCGTCGGCGGCGCCGCCTATCCCTATACGGGGCCGAGCGGCTATGAATGCATGCCGCAATATATCTCAGATGAGCGCGGCCCCTTCGGCCGCAACGTCGATGCGACATCGGCGATCCGCAAAGCTATTCATGCCGAGGGTTTGGAAACGCCGATCGTCTGCACCGGCGGCGTTCACAATTTCGAATTCGCCGAGAAGATGCTGGCAGACGACGTCTGCGACATTGTCGGCTCCGCGCGGCAGACGCTGGCCGATCCGGACTGGTTCCTGAAAACCAAACTGGGCCTGGGCCAAAGCATCCGCATGTGCGAGTTCACCAATTACTGCGAAGGCCTCGACCAGAAGCACAAGACAGTGACCTGCCAGCTCTGGGACAAGGACGATCTCAAGAATCCGAATGTCAGCAGGACATCGGACGGCAAGCGCCGCCTGACGCCGCCGGACTGGACGCCGCCGCAATGAGCGCGGCGCGCACGATCGACGTCAGCGAGGTGGGATTGCGCGACGGTCTGCAGATCGAGCGCACGATGATTCCGGCCGAGCAGAAGATCGCACTGATCGACACATTGTCGAAGACGGGCTTGAAGAAGATCGAGATCACCGGCTTCGCGCATCCGAAAGTGATTCCGCAACTGGCCGATGCAGAAACGGTTGCTGCGGGGATCAAGCGTGAGCCGGGCGTACGCTATGCCGCCTTCGTGCCGAATGCCCGCGGTGCCGAGCGCGCGATCAAGGCCGGCATCGACGATCTGAAAGCCGGCGTCGCGGTGAGCGACAGCTTCAACCGCCTCAACGTTCGCATGACCACCGAAGAGGGCATGAAGGCGACCGACGAGATTGCCGCCGCTACGAAAGGCACGCAGAGCCGCCTTGTCGGTATGATCGCCACCGCCTTCGGCTGCCCCTATGAGGGCGAAGTGTCACGCGACCGCATGCATCGCATGATGGATCAGTTGCTCGGCCATGATGCGCCGATCATCTATCTCGCCGACACCACCGGCGTCGCCAATCCGGATCGGATCCGGCGGACAATCGAGGACCTGAACAAGCATTTCCCGGACGCGACATTGGGGCTGCATCTGCACAACACGCGGGGCCTTGGCATCGCCAACGCCCTGGCCGGGCTCGATTGCGGCATTCGCCATTTCGAAGGATCGATCGGCGGGCTTGGCGGTTGCCCTTTCGCTCCCCGTGCGGTCGGCAATATCTGCACCGAGGATTTCGTGCACATGGCGCATGAAATGGGCATCGATACTGGCATCGATCTTGACGCGCTGATCGATGCCGCGCGGATGGCGCAGGAGATGCTCGGCCGCACCCTGCCCGGCATGGTGATGAAGTCCGGCAAGGCATCGGAGTTGCACGCCATGGACGCGCAACGGGTGAAGGTGGACTAGACTTCGCCGTAACAGCGATCTCTCCACCGCTCATAGGCGGGGACCCAGAGTCTCTCGCTGGATTCCCGCCTTCGCGGGAATGAGCGGAGTAAAATGCGATAGTGTCGTCTATCCCCGATACCCGATCTTCCTTGAAATCCCGGCTGCCGTTTCCTGGACCATCGGCCGCAGCGCCCTTTCACCGCCCATCGCATTGGCGATCTTTTCCGGCACGATCACCGTGACAGCGGCAATCACAAGCGAGTCATGATCGCGGATCGGAAAGGCAAGGCTGACAAGACCGGGATCGACCGTCGAGCGGTGGAAGACATAACCGCGCTTGCGATCAGCGGCAATCTGCGCATTGAAATCTTCCCGCGGCGGAGCTGCCAGCGCACCGTGCGTTTCGCTCTTCAGTTTCTCATAGATTGAATTCAGGCGCGCCTCGTCCTGAAAGGCCAGCATGATACGACCGCTGGACGTCGTATGCGCCGGCAAGCGGGCGCCGAGCTGAAGGTTGCTGACGAGACCGGCATTCGGCAACGCGCGCGCGAGATACACGGCGTGCCAATCATCAAGGATTGCCACATGCGCGGCTGCATTGCTGCGATCGCTGAGAACGCGCAGGAAAGGCTGGGCCGTTTCCGTGATCGGCTGCGCATGCAGATATTCGAAGCCGAGATCGAGGACCTTCGACGTCAGCCGATAGCGGCGCGTTTCGGAATCGCGCGCGATGAAACCATCGGCTTCGAGTGTGTAGACCAGCCGGTAGGCGGCCGAACGTGAAAGTCCGAGACCGGCGGCAAGCTCCGCCAATGTCTTGGCCGGCTTACTGCGCGGGAACAGTTGCAGCACCGCTAGTCCCCGCGAAAGACCAGGCACGATGTAGCGGAGGTCAATGCGGTCTGAAGTCTGTTCTGTACGGCTCGGCATTATGGACGCGTCTCCCTCAAGTCCCGAACATCACTGCACACTCGATGTTTCCTATATCAAACACAACGTTGACATGACAAACCCTCATCTCTAGGAGCGCTGAAGCTTGGAAAAACGGAAAGCGCCAGCATGGGACTGACGGTCGAGATGGGGCGCTTCATCGCCTCGGTTCGCTATGAAACCCTGCCGCCCGACGCGGTGAAAACGGTACGCCTCGGCTTCACTGACTGCATCGCAGTGATGGTTACAGGCTGGCCAATGGCCGTCACACGCACAACCGCGCGCGGGCTTGGCATCGTGCATGATGGCGATAACACGCCGATTTCTGCATTACAGGCGCCTGCACCCGAACGCGCGCTGATCTACGGCGTTGCCGCGCATGCGATCGATTACGACGACACCGGCCTTGCCGGTCATCCCAGCGCGATCCTCGTTCCCGCCATCCTTTCGGAGGCCGCTGAAACGGGAGCCAACGGCCGCGCGATGATCGCCGCCTATGTGGCAGGCTACGAACTCTGGGCCGAGATGATGCGGCGCGATCCCGATCAGCATCACCGCAAGGGCTGGCATCCGACCGCCATGTTCGGAACCATCGCCGCCGCAGGCGCGGTGTCGTCCCTGCGCGGGCATGACGCGCAGATGGCGACGCGCACCATCGGCATCGCCGCCTCGCTCGCCGGCGGCATCGTCGGCAATTTCGGTTCGATGACCAAACCCTATCAGGTCGGCCGTGCGGCGCAGTCGGGCCTCTTGGCCGCTCGCCTTGCTGAGGCGGGACTGACCTCGACGGACACTGCGATTGAAGACGATCTTGGCTTCATGCGCGCGATCTCGCCAAAGGGATTTGTGGATACCAAGAGCCCATCGGCACTCGGCAAGGACTGGGCGATCCTGCGCAGCGGCATCAATATCAAGCTCTATCCGGTCTGTTACGCCATTCATCGCGCACTCGACGCCGTCATCGACATGCGCGCGAAAACACAGGTTAAGCCGGAGGATGTGGAGACGATTGATCTGGAAATCGGCGAAACACAGGCGGAAATCCTGCGGATTCATCGCCCAACCAACGGGCTTGATGCCAAGATCTCCGGCGAATTCGCCATGGCGTCCGCCATCGTCGCCGGCGCCTGCGGCCATGCCGAACTGACCGATGAATTCGTGAACCGGCCCGACGTCCAGGATCTCATCGGCAAGGTGCGGGTCCGCACGATCGCCGAAAAGGACGAGCACGAACCCGCGCATTCGCCGTTCGATCGCGTCTCGCTGGTGCTGGGCAATGGCAGTGTCCTGACGACCGAGGCGGTCACCCGGCCCCGCGGTCATTTCCAGCGCGGCGTCGAGACCGAGAAAATGTGGGAAAAGTTCGCGGACTGCACCAAGCCGACGCTTGGCGAGCGCGGCGCGCGTACATTGTTCGACGCATGCCTGAATCTCGACCGCATGAATTCGGTTGCGGATTTCGGATTGTTTCCCTCTGACAAACGCGCGGTGAATGCGGCATGAGCAGTGACGGGCTGGCGCATCTTCTGGTCGAGCGGCCTGAACCCGGCCTGATGGTCGTTCGGTTCAACCGGCCGGAGGTGCATAACGCGCTGAACACCGCGACCTCGGAAGACCTGCTGAAAGTGTTCGGCAAACTTGCCTTCACGCGGGGCGATCTGCGTTGCGTGATCCTCACGGCATCCGGCGAGAAAGCCTTCAGCGCCGGCGGCGATCTGAAGGAACGTCAGGGCATGACTGACGATGCCTGGCGCGCGCAACACGCCATCATTGAGGAAGCGGCTTATTCGATCATCAATTGCTCGGTGCCGGTGATTGCGGCGGTCAACGGCGTCGCCTTTGGCGGCGGCTGCGAACTCGCCTTATGCTGCGACTTCATCTACGCCGCGCGGCATGCACGCTTTGCCTTGCCGGAAGTCACGCGCGGCATCATGCCCGGTGCCGGCGCGACGCAGAATCTCCCGCGTGCCGTTGGTGTCCGCAGAGCCAAGCAGATCATCATGAGCGGGCTGCCCTTCACCGCAGAGCAGGCCTACGAATGGGGCATGGTCAATGAGATCTGCGATGCGGCCGAACTGATGCCGCAAGTGCTCTCACTCGCGCGCACCATCTGCGACAATGCGCCTATTTCAGTCCGCCAGATCAAAAAGGCGATCAATGTCTCAACGCAAACCGATCTCACGACCGGCCTTGCCTTCGAGGTGCAATGCTACGAGCGCATGATCTCGACCGAAGATCGGCATGAAGGCGTTCTGGCCTTCAACGAGAAACGCAAGCCGCAATTCAAAGGGCGCTGACATTGGGCACGCAATCAAGGTGTTTGATCAGCCAACACCTTGATTGATGCTGCAAGATGCACTGATAAGATGCCTCTAACAATAACGAACGGCGCGACAAGACGCCGGCATCAAGTCCAGTGGCGCAAAGCCGCGGACATCGGGAGGAATAACGATGACGCTTTTCAATCGCGCCGCGCGTTACGGCGTGGCGTTGACTGGCTTGCTGTTGGCAACAGGCGCGGCCTTAGCGCAGACACCGGACTGGCCGACACGGCCGGTCACCCTCATCGTGCCCTACCCGCCCGGCGCATCGACCGACTTCATCGCACGGCTGATCCGCGATCCGCTGGCCGAGAAACTCGGCCAGACGATCGTCGTTGAAAACCGCCCCGGCGCCGGCGGCACGACGGGCGCCGCGCAGGTCGCGCATTCGGCACCGGATGGTTACACGCTGCTGGTCACGGTCAATGCGCCGGTGACAATGAACTCCTTCATGCAGAAGAACTTCCCATACGATCCGATGAAGGCGTTCACGCCGGTGATCAAGGTCGCCGATGTCGTGATGACGCTGGCAGTGAATGCAAAACTCCCGGTCACGACCGTGCAGGAGCTGATCGATTACGCGAAGAAACATCCCGATCAGAAGATGAGCTTCGGCAGCGCCGGCATCGGTTCGGCGCATCACATTGCCGGCGAACTGCTGAAGCAGAAGACTGGCCTCAACATGGTGCACGTGCCTTATCGCGGGGGCGGTCCAGCCATTCAGGATCTCGTCGCCGGTCACATCCCGATCAGCTTCGGAACGACGCCAGCGGTGCTGCCGCAGGTCCAGGGCGGCACCATTCGCGTGCTCGGCCTTGCCGAAGAGAAACGCTCGCCCGATCTGCCAGGTGTACCGACCATCGCGGAAACGGTGCCGGGCGTCGTCACCTACACATGGGTCGGCGTGTTCGCACCGGCCGGAACGCCGAAGCCGATCGTCGATCGGATCAATGGCATCATCGCAGAGGCGATCAAGACACCGGAATCCGCCGCCAAGCTGAAGACTCAAGGCGCAACGGCGGCCGGCGGTTCGCCTGCGGATTTGGAAAAATCCATGAGAGCCGAATACGCCCACTGGACAAAGGTCATTCCTTCTATCGGCCTCAAACCGGAATAGAAAGAAGGACTTTCTCAACTGCGGCGCCCCACACTGTGAGGCGCCGTCTCTATTGGAGTTGCAAAGTGTCTGAGCAAGACCTCAAAGGCCGCGCTGCGGTCGTCACCGGATCGGGCCGCAATATTGGCCGCGCCATCGCGCACGCTCTTGCCAGGAAGGGTGCGGCGATTGTCGTCAACGGCTCGTCAAATAAGGACGCCGTCGACAATGTCGTTGCAGAGATCAACGCGGCCGGCGGCAAGGCGATCGGAGTCATGGCCGATGTATCAAAGCCTGAGGAAACGCAAGAACTCATACAAGCCTGCGCCGATGCCTTCGGCTCGGTCGACATCCTTGTGTCGAATGTCGGTATCCGCCGTTATCAGGCGTTTCTCGAAATCACGCCGGACGAATGGGACAATGTGCTGCGCACCAATCTCAGCTCTGCCTTCTATCTCAGCCGCAATGCCATCCCGCATATGCAGAAGAATAGATGGGGCCGCGTCATCTTCATTTCCGGCTTCGATGGCTTCTGGGGGCAGGTGACGCACCGCGCCCATAACATTACCTGCAAGGCCGGCATGCACGGTCTTGCCAAGGCCATCGGCCGCGAATTCGGTCCGGACAATATCACCGCAAACACCGTCGTTCCCGGCGCCATCGATACCGAGCGCGACTGGAGCCAGTATCCGCATCAGGCCAAGCAAAAGATCGAATCCGAAATTCCGCTCGGCCGTTTCGGCGATCCTGACGAGGTTGCAGCAGCCGTTGCCTTCCTCGCCTCTCCCGGTGGCGGCTTCATCTCGGGGCAAGCGACGCACGTCAATGGCGGCCATTATATGATCTGATGTGATCTGACGTCTCTCGACCTCCGCTTTCCGCCCATGATGCCCGCGTTCGCGCGGGCATTTTCATTTTGGCTGCCACCGCGACTTCCATGCCGCCGCCAAAGCCCGATTTGACAAAGGCGGCCTCCTGCATAAGATGACCATAAAACAATACAGATGTATCGCAATTCGGTACAGTTAGAATGAGGGAGGTTGATGGCGGTTGCGGGCACGTTCCCGGCGCCATCCGTGTCAACGGCATGAAAAAGATCGCGCTTGAAGAGCATTTCCTTGCACCTGGCTTCGAGGACTACTGGCTGAAGACGGTCGAGGATGTCGATCCCGCGCTCTATAGCCAGGTGCTGTCGCGGCTGAAGGATTTCGGCGAGCAGCGTCTCGGCGCGATGGAAACATCGGGCATCGAAACAGCAATCTTGTCGCTCGCCGGTCCCGGTGTTCAGGTTGAGCACGACGTAGCCGTCGCAACAAAACGGGCCCGCACAGCCAACGACTTCCTCGCCGGAGAAATCAGCAAGCAACCGGACCGCTATCGCGGCTTCGCCCATCTCGCCGTACAAGACGCAAAAGCGGCCGCCGACGAACTCGAGCGCTGCGTGCGCGATTTCAAGTTCTGCGGCGCCATGATCAATGGCCATACCAATGGCCTGTATCTCGACGATCCGGCGGTCTATCCGCTTTGGGAACGCGCCGAAGCTTTGGGTGCCGTCATCTATCTGCATCCGGCCGACCCCGTCTCGCCGATGCCGGTCCTGGACGGCTATCGCGGCCTCAAACGTGCAACGTGGGAATGGACGGTCGAGACCGGCTCGCATGCCCTGCGATTGGTTTTCAGCGGATTGTTCGATCGCTTTCCAAAGGCCAAACTCGCGCTCGGCCATCTTGGCGAAACCCTTCCCTATCAACTCTGGCGCTTCGACAGCCGTGCGAAGCTCTATGGCGTGAAGCTGAAGAGGCGGCCGTCCGATTATATTCGCGAGAATATCGTCGTGACGACATCGGGCATGTTCTCGTTCGAACCGATCGATTGCGCGATCAAGGCGCTTGGCCATGAGCACGTGATGTATTCGGCCGATTATCCGTTCGAAAATCCGGTCGAGGCCGGCGCCTTCATGAATGAGCTGCCGCTCGATCCCAAGGTCCTGGAAGACATCGCCTATAACAATGCCAGTCGGCTGTTCGGGATCGGAAAAACATCATGACTGTCGCCGCCAAGCCCATCTCCGATCAAACCGCCACCATCGAAAAAAGTCAGGTGCAGGTGATTGCGCGTGCGGCAGCGATCATGCGGGCGTTGGAGGATACGACGACCGGCCTCAGCCTTGGTGAGATTGCGCTCAAGGTAGGCCTCGCCCGCTCAACCGTTCAGCGGATCGTCGCAGCACTGGAAACCGAGAAACTCGTCGTAGCGGCCTCGCCGGCCGGGCGTGTGCGGCTTGGTCCGACGATCCTGCGCCTTGCCGGTTCGGTGCGCACCGATTTCGCCACGATTGCCAAACCATTCCTCGTAGAACTCTCGAAGGAACTGCACGAGACGGTCGATCTGGCCTCGATCAAGGGTGATCACCTCGTCTTCATCGATCAGGTGATCGGGTCACAGCGCCTGCGCACCGTCTCCGCCGTTGGCGAAGCATTCCCGCTTTACTGCACGGCCAATGGCAAAGCCTATCTCGCCCAGCTGGACGATGCACAGATCGAGACTCTGATCGGCAAAATCTATAAGGCACGCACGCCGAGCACGTTGACCAAGCTTTCGCAATTGCTCGACGATATTCGAGCCGCTCGCCGGGATGGCTACGCCATCGATCGCGAGGAGCACGCCCTTGGCATTTGCGCCGCAGGCGTGGCGATGCGCGACATGCTCGGAAATTATGTTGCGATCTCAGTGCCGGTACCGACGCAACGGTTCGAGAGCGAACGCGCAAATATCTGCGCTCGACTGCTCGCCACCAAGCGCGTGCTGGAAGACCGCTTTTCCACCGTCAACACATAGAACACTGTAAAAAGGGAGGATGATGCATGGCGAAGATCCGCGGCATCGAGTTCGAAGAAAACCTGCACAACGCGATGGGGTTGGAATTCTACAACCTGTCACATCGCTTCGGCTACCAGTCCCCGAACTGGCCTTACTTCGAAGACGTGAAGATTGAGCGCATTCATTATATGGCCAAGTCCGGCGTGCTGTCGCAGCGCATCACGACATCGATGCACAACACCACGCATATCGACGCGCCGGCGCATGTGGTTCAGGGCACGCCGTTCATCGATGAAGTGCCGCTGCCGCACTTCTTCGGCTCCGGCATCGTAGTCTCGATCCCGAAGAAGAAGTGGGAACCCATCACCTATGACGACATGGAGAAAGCGGCCGGCAAGATCGTGCGGCCGCGCGATGTTGTCATCGTCAATACCGGCTGGCATCACCAATACGAGGACTCGGAAGACTATTTCTGCCGCGCACCCGGCTTCGTGAAATCGGCCGGCGAATGGTTCGTCGAAAAGCAGGTGAAAGTGGTCGGCCACGACACCCAGGCTAACGACCATCCGCTCGCGACGGCGATCGGTCCGCAGCGCAACGGCCCGCTGCATCCGCATCTCGCGGAAGAATACAAGGAATGGTCCGGCGGTCGCGACTGGAAGGACGATTTCCCGGAATGGGAGCCGGTGCACCGCATTCTCTTCAACAACGGTATTCTCGGTATCGAGAATGTCGGCGGCGATCTCGACAAGGTCACCGGCCGCCGATGCACTTTCGCGTTCTTCCCCTGGAACTGGGATCGCGGCGACGGCTGCATTATCCGTCTTGTCGCGATGATTGATCCGAAGGGTTCGTACCGCATCGAAAGCGGAGAGACATTCGCATGATCGTCCGCAGATTTTCCGACGCGAAACCTTACGAGGCGCCGAACCATCGCGGCTATTCGTCATTGCGCCTGTTCGGCGCCGAAGCCGGCGGATCGAAAGAGATGATCGTCGGGCTGTCGCATTTCCTGCCCGGCGGTGGCGCGGGTCCGGATGCATCGCCGCCTGAGAAGGTCTATTTCGTCATCTCGGGCGAACTGACGGTGATCGTCGACGGCAAGGAACACGTGCTGAAGGCGAACGACAGTTGCTATATCGGCGCGAACGAGACCCGCGAGATCATCAATCGCAGCAACGAGGTCTGTACCATCGTGGTGGCAATGCTGCCGCCGCGCGTCTAAATATTCCGTCATGGCCGGGCTCGACCCGGCCATCCACGCCTTGATATGAACAAAGACGTGGATGCCCGGCGCAAGGCCGGGCATGACGATGGAGGAACATCGTCATGTCAGAAACCTTTCTCAAAAATCCCCTCTCCCTGTTCGATGTCCGCGGCAAGACCGCAATCGTTACCGGCGCATCCGGCGCTTTCGGTGCCTTGGCTGCACAGGTGCTCGCCGGTGCCGGCGCCAATGTCGTGATCGCCGCAGGGAAAGCCGATGAATTAAAAAAGACGGCTGCCGACTGCGAAGCGCTGGGCGCAAAGGTCGAGAGCATCGCGCTGCGGCCGAGTTCGGAAGCCAACTGCGAAAAGATCGTCAAAGCCGCCGTCGACACATTCGGCCGTCTCGACATTCTCGTCGTCGGTTCCGGCAAAAATGACGTTTCCAAAATCGTCGATATGGCACCCGAGCGCTTTCTCGATGTCATGGACGCCAATGTCACGCAATCCTGGCTGATGGCGCGCGCGGCCGGCAAGCAGATGCTAGCCCAGGGCAAGGACGGCAAGACGTCCGGCAAGATCGTGCTGATGTCGTCGGCGCGTGGTTTGCTCGGTCATCCGGCCGGGTACACAGCCTATTGCGCATCGAAATCGGCGGTGGATGGCATCACCAAGGCGCTTGGCTGCGAATGGGGTGATACCGGCATCACCGTCAATGCCATCGCGCCGACCGTGTTCCGCTCGGCGTTGACGGCGTGGATGTATGAGGACACCGACAAGGCTAAAGACGTGCGCAAGGGCTTTCTCTCGCGCGTGCCGAAAGGCCGGTTGGGCGAGCCTTCCGATCTTGCGGGTCCGCTGCTTTTCCTCGCTTCGGCCGCATCGGATTTCTATACGGGCCATATCCTCTATGCCGACGGCGGCTATACGGCGGGCTGACCATGGCAGACAAGACGCGCATTGCCGTCATCGGCGCCGGATTGATGGGTCACGGCATCGCGCAGGTGTTTGCGCTTGCCGGTCATGATGTGGCGATCACCGATTCCTTCACCGCCAATCTGGATACGGTGAAGCAACGTGTCAGCGCGAACCTCCGCGATCTTGGTGACGATCCGGCGGCGACAGATCGGATCACCCCGAATGCCGATCTTGCTGAAGCCGTGCGTGATGCGGACTACGTTGTCGAAGCCGTGCTGGAAGATCTGCCGCTGAAGCAGACGCTGTTCGCCGAAATCGAAAAGCATGTGCGGCCGGACACCATCCTCGCCAGCAATACCTCGGTGATCCCGATCACCGAGATCATGAAAGGGCTCCAGCATCGCCAGCGCGCACTTGGCACACACTGGTGGAACCCGCCCTATCTTGTGCCGCTGGTCGAAGTTATCGGCACGGAATGGACATCGCCAAAGATCATTGAAACGACGATGGCTCTCCATAAGGCGATCGGCAAAACACCGGTGCACGTGAAGAAGGATGTCGCCGGCTTTGTCGGCAACCGGCTTCAGCATGCCCTGTGGCGCGAGGCCGTCGCCCTCGTGGAACATGGCATCTGCGATGCCGAAACCGTGGATACTGTGATCAAGGCCTCGTTCGGCCGCCGGCTCGCAGTACTGGGTCCGCTGGAAAATGCCGATCTTGTCGGCACCGACCTGACGCTCGCCATCCACAAAACAGTATTGCCCGCCATCGAGAGCCGGCCCGGTCCTTCCCCCTATCTTGAACAACTGGTTGCCGAAGGAAAACTCGGCTTCAAGTCCGGCGAAGGTTTTCGCAAGTGGACGCCGGAACAGCAGCAAGAGTTGCGCACCAAGGTGACACGTCATCTGAAACAGGCGCGCTGACGCGTCAGCTTCACCGCCTATCTGCAAAGGGCGGCACCTTTGGCATCATCTCTAACAACATTTGCACCGTTATTGTCCTGCAACTGCATAAACATTGCCGCTGATATCCGCTCCATATCGAGGCTTATCAAATTACGATTGCGAGTGAAGGGGCAAAGTTGGCTTTACACTCCACGCGACATGATCGGCAGACCCGGCCCGGAAGGACACGTCGTCCTCTTCGCGGTCACTCCCATTCTGACGACGGGTTCTGCAGAGGAGAATGTTATGTCGCAATTCGACACGATCATCGACGACGTCGCCGGCCGGTTTGGGCTCGATGGCGCCAAGGCGAGCACTTTGCTGCGTGAGTTGTTGAAATATATGACGACGTCACCGGGCGGGATCGGTGGCTTCATCGACAAGTTTAAAACCGCCGGCCTCTCGCATGAGGCCAACAAGTGGCTTGGAAAAGCCGACGCTGCGCCCTTGACCTCTTCGCAGGTCGAACAGGCCATGGGTAGCAGTACCATCGACATGATCGCACGGAAAGTCGGCATCCCCGGCGGCGTAGCGGCTGCCGCTCTTGGCTATCTCACCCCGAAAGTAGTCGGTAAGCTGACCCCCAACGGCGTTATCGGCTCCGGAATCCCGAGTGCCGTATCGGACTTCATTCGAACATCGCCGTCAATGCCAGCTTACGACCTGGACGAAGCAATGCCCTATGGCACCGCCGCCGCCAGACAACCGGCATCGTCCGGACGATGGGTTGCGCCTTTGCTCGGTCTGCTCGCACTCGCCGGCCTCGGCTGGTATCTGTTCTCCCATCGGGCACCGGATCAAGTCGCGACCGCGCCGGCACCTCAACCTGCCGCAACGACCTCTGGCAGCGGGACAGCCACCGCCCCATCAGCCGCGACACCGTCACGCCTGACCCTTCGTAACGACAACGGCGTCGTGACAGTCGCCGGCACCGTTCGGGATCAGGCAACACGCCAGTCGATCCTCGATACGTTGAAGAAAACATTCGGCGACAACGCGATCAAAGGCGACATTGCAGTGAATGCCAATGCGGCGCCGACGCCGTGGCTCGCCAATCTTCCGGCGGCTCTTGCACAAATGAAAACACCCGGCATTCAGGCCTCGTTTGAAGACCGCACCATCAATCTTGCCGGACTGAATGATGCCGAGCGCGATCGCATCATGAATTCGCTGAAATCGCTCTTTGGGCCGCTCGGGATGAGCCTTGCGGCCACCGACCCGCTGATGGGCCTGATTTCCGATGCCAATAACAAGGTGACGACGGCGCTGGCCGGATTGGGCTCGCAGTTCCAGACGAAGGATCTGCTCAACATCCTCAACAACTCGATCATCAACTTCCCCACCGCGAGCGCCGAAATTCCGGAGGCCGGGCGCGCCCTTTTGCAGCGGGCGGCAGGACCGTTCAAGCAGCTCCCAGCGGGGACGGTGATCCAGATCTCGGGCTACACCGACAATACCGGTGACCCGGCAAAGAACCTGGAGTTATCGCAGCATCGTGCAGACGCGGTGAAAAATGCGCTGATACAATCCGGCGTAAATCCTGCCATGCTGGTTGCCAAGGGCTATGGCAGCGCAGATCCGATTGCAAGCAACGATACCGAAGAAGGCCGGTTCAAGAACCGCCGCATCAGCTACCAGGTTTCAGATCAAAACCGCGCAACGACAGGTTCGGGGAAATAGCCCCGAAGACACCTGCCGCGTTTGATTTAACTTACGGCGATGCACTGGTCTGCATCGCCGTTTTCATGTCCCTTCGATAATCGCTTTGGAAAGACGCGCACATTTTCCCGATCATCACCATTGTCGGGCCAGCCGGCAGCTGTGCCTTGCCAAGCTCAGCGATCGTGCCAGATATCATCGTTTCATCCGGCCGTGTCACCTGCGCGATAGCAAGCGCGGGTGTCGCAGGATCAAGTCCGGCGGCGATTGCGCTTTCAACCAACGCCGGCAGCGTCTTCTTCGGCATGTAGATGACCGTGGTCGCTGTCGGATCGGCAATACTACGCCAATCGATATCCGACGGCAGAGCGCCATCCTCGCCGTGCCCCGTGATATATTGAACACGCCGCGCTGCCTTGCGATGGGTGAGGGAGATGCCAAGCCGGCTCGCCGCACCCTGCGCCGCAGTGATACCCGGCACGATTTCGATTGAGATGCCGGCTGCACGGCACGCCTCGATCTCTTCGCCCGCACGCCCGAAGATCATCGGATCGCCGCCCTTCAGACGCACAACGCGGCGTCCCGATTTGGCGAGACCGACCATCAATGCGTTGATCTCTGACTGTTTGCAGGACGGGCCATGCCCTCTCTTACCAACCAGCATCCGTCTTGCTTCCCGGCGTGCAAAATCCAGCACCTCTTTCGCCACGAGATCGTCGAATAGGATGACGTCGGCGGATTGCAGCGCGCGTACCGCACGCAATGTCAGCAATTCCGGATCGCCTGGCCCGGCGCCAACAAGCGTCACCGAGCCCCGTTCGGCGGATGGCGCTTCCTGCTTCGTCTCTTGCAGCAACGTCCGGAAGTTGTCGTCCGCCGGGACGCCGTTGGGATTTTGCAGAGCCGCGCGCGTGAAGTTCTGCCAGAACAGCCGACGTCCGTTGAACGGCAAACCTGATTGCTTCACGGCGTCGCGCCAGCTTCGTGCCGCTTGTGCCCAACGCGCAAAGCCTGCCGGCAACATCGCCTCGATGCGGCTGCGGATCGCCTGCGCGAATACCGGGGCTGCACCATCGGTCGAGATCGCGACCACCATCGGAGAGCGGTTGACGATGGCGCCGAAAGAGAAGTCGCAAAAGTCCGGCTTGTCAATCACGTTGCAGGGCACGCCAGCCAGCCGTGCCGCGTCGTGAAAGTGTGTCGCTTCCGTGTTGTCGTCGAAAGCGCCGATCGCAAGCGTGTAGCCATGCAAAGCCGCGTCGTGCCACCGGCTGCGGTAGATATTGACTGTGCCAGCCGGTGGCTGATCGGCCAATGTCAGCAACTCTTCGCAAACATCTTCCGCAAAAACATCGACGCGCGCACCGGCGGCTGCGAGCAACTCGACTTTCCAGGCAGCCGCGGCACTGCCGCCTGCCACAACGACGCGCTTTTCCGCCAGCGAAAAGAACACCGGCAATCGTGCCAGTGGCGCCATACGCGCCGGCGTGATCTCAGACGGCGTGCGCGGCGCGTTCATGCTGCTCATGAGCGATGATCCTTTTCAGTTCCGGCTGGCAGGAACCGCAATTGGTTCCGGCGCGCAAGGCTTTGCCGACACTCGCGACGTCCGTCGCCTCACCGGTTGCAATTGCATTGCGGATGAGTTTCAGGCCGACGCCGAAGCAGGCGCAGACGATCGGTCCGTGATCGGCCATGCCATCGGCCGACTGGCCTGATAACAATGCGCGCCGCTGTTGTTCTTCGAGCGTACCGGCCGCGAGCACGGCCTTGGCCGCATTCCATTCCGGGCGCTGCGAGGCGGGACCGACGAACAAGCAAAAATCGAGCTTGCCATCCTTGAAGATAGCCGCGCGATAGATACCACGCGGCTCGTCCAAGAAATCAGACGATACGGTTGCATCAGACGTGATGGAATGCATCCATTCCTCCCAAAAACGGATGCCTTCGTTCGAAGCAAGAAGAATCCCCTCCCCGCCATCGGCGGCCGCTTTCACCCACCACGTGCCTTCCGGCAACGTAAGGTCACGCCTGCTCAGGACAAATCCTGCAAACCGGTAATCCACCCGTTGGATGCTGGCCGGGGTGGCCTTGGATTCAGGCTGACCGGATAATGGATCGGTCGCGGGATTGACGAGCTCGCCAATGCACGCCGACGATGCGTTGGTACCATGCCAGTGGATGGGGGCGAACAGCGAGCCACGCCGCTGGTTGTCCGTAACATGAACCTTCAGAACACACGAGCCATAGCGTGTGGTGACGCGGGCAAAACCGTGATCGACAAGGTGATGCTCCCGTGCATCGTCCGGGTGAACCTCCACGAATGGCTCAGGCAGATGCGACGCCAGCCGCGGGCTGAGGCCCGTCCGCGTCATGGTGTGCCATTGATCACGCACGCGACCGGTATTGAGCGTGAAGGAAAACTCCGCATCGGCTGCAAAATGCAGAGCGGGCGTTTCCGGTGCAACGAAGCGTGCCTTGCCATCCGCTGTGAAAAAATCGCCACTAGCGAAAAAACGCGTTTCACCGGGCGCGCGCCCTGCAGCGCGCGGCCATTGGAATGGTGTCATCGTATCAAAGTCCGCACTGTCGATATCTGCGTAAGCGCCGATATCGAAATCGCGGCTGCCGTCATTCTCGTAAGCCGACAAGGCCGCATGCTCGCGGAAGATATCGGCTGCGGTTTCATAATTGAATGCCTTGCCATATCCGAGCCGCTTCGCAGCTTGCGCTATGATCCACCAATCCGGCTTTGCTTCACCAGGCAATGGCAGGAAAGCCCGCTGGCGCGAAATCCGCCGTTCCGAATTTGTTACCGTCCCGCTCTTCTCACCCCAGGCCGCAGCCGGCAGCAGAATGTGCGCGCCGGTCATGACCGTGTCGTTGACCAGCACATTCTCCGACACGATCAGCAATTCGAGCTTCCTCAGCGCGTCGCGCACCAGGCCCGCATTGGGCAGTGACACGGCGGGATTTGTCGCCATCACCCACAGCGCCTTGATCTCCCCGCGATTGATCGCGTCGAACATCTGCACCGCTTTGTGGCCTTCGCGCTCGGCCATGCGCGGCGCATTCCAGAAACGCCGGACGCGATCGACGTCAAGCGGCGAAAAACCCATATGCGCTGCCAGTTGATTGGCGAGCCCGCCGACCTCGCGTCCGCCCATCGCATTCGGCTGACCGGTGAGCGAAAACGGCCCCATGCCCGCCTTGCCAATGCGGCCGGTTGCAAGATGGCAGTTGATGATGGCGTTGACCTTGTCGGTCCCTTGCGCCGACTGATTCACGCCTTGCGAATAACAGGTGACGGCATTTGGCGTTCCTGCAAACAATTCATAGAAGCGGATAATGTCTGCTGCGTCGATTCCGGTCGTCTTCGAGATTTGCGCAATATCCGGTGCGAGCGACCGGCAGCGCTCCAGCGCGGCTTCGAAATCGACCGTATGCGCGGCGATATAGCCGAAATCGATTGTGTGCGTATCGGCGAGATAGGCCAGCAAGCCAGCGAACAGCACGCTATCCATACCCGGCGCAATCGGCAGAAACAGATCGGCCTCTTGCGCCGTCATCGTCCGCCTTGGATCGATCACCACGAGCTTTGCACCGCGCTCGCGCTTGTTGGCCATGATCCGCTGAAACAGCACCGGGTGACACCAGGCCGCATTCGATCCGACAAGGACGATCAGATCGGCCTGATCGAGATCGGCATAAACCCCCGGCACGGTATCTGCGCCGAAAGCACGCTTGTGGCCTGCGACTGACGAGGACATGCAAAGCCGCGAATTGGTGTCGACATTGGCGGTGCCGATGAAACCCTTCATCAGCTTGTTGGCGATGTAGTAATCTTCCGTCAGCAATTGCCCGGAGAGATAGAAAGCGACTGCATCAGGACCCTCGCGCGCGATGATCGTTCGCAATCCATCCGAGACCTTGTCGAGCGCGGTCGACCAATCCGTGCGCGCCATCTTTCCATTGGGCTGGCGCACCATGGGATATAGGAGCCGCTTATCCAGTCCCAGCGTTTCATCAAGGGCCGAGCCCTTGGAACAAAGCCGTCCGAAATTGGACGGATGATCGGGATCGCCGGAGATCATTGCACCGCCCTGCCCGTCCGGCGACGCCAGCACGCCACAGCCGACACCGCAATAAGGGCATGTGGTGCGGACAACCGGCGGATCGTTGGAGAGTGCGTTCATCAGCTCCCTCAATACACGTCCTGTTGATAGCGGCCGTTCTTCTTCAACTCGGCGAGGAATGCGACGGCCTCATCGGTCGTGCGCGCACCATATTGCGCAACAATATCAACCAGCGCGCGCTCGACGTCCTTCGCCATGCGCTTGGCGTCGCCGCAGACGTAGAAGTGGGCGCCGTCGGCGAGCCAGGACCAGAGATCACGGCCGACCTCGCGCATGCGGTCCTGCACATAGAACTTGTGGTCGCCGTCGCGCGACCACGCCAGCGATAGGCGCGTGAGCACGCCGCTCGCTTTCATCGCGGTCAGTTCATCTTCGTAGAAGAAGTCATGCTCGCGCCGTTGATGGCCGAAGAACAACCAGTTCGGACCCGTTGCTCGGGTCGCCATTCGCTCATGCAGAAAGGCGCGGAACGGCGCGACACCGGTGCCTGGCCCGACCATGATGACCGGCACCGACGGATCGGACGGCAGACCGAAGGCATGGGCCTTCTGCACATAGACCTTGACCGGATCGCCCGGCTTCACGCGCTCGGCCAGAAAATTCGATGCCACGCCTTTGCGCAGGCGCTGGCCGATCCTGTAGCGCACGGTATCGACCGTCAGCGACAGGCGGCCCGACTCGACCTTGGGCGAAGACGAAATCGAGTAAAGGCGCGGCTGCAGCGGCTCCAAAGCCTCGATGAAAGCCTCCGGATCCGGACGTACACCGGCAAACTTTTCCAGCGTCGCCAGCACATCGAGCGTTACCGCATCGCCATCGGGATCGTCGCCCGAGGCCAGCGCTTTCGCCTTCTGCCGGCGCTCGCCGCCGGTGATGTAGGAGAAGAGCTGGAACAGCGAATCAGGCGCGGGCGACAACGACACATCTTCGATCAGGATGCTGCGCAGCGGACGGCCTGCAACAAGCAAATCCGGCTGCACACCAAGCGCCTCGATGATGGCCTCGACCAATTCCGGGGCGTTGGTTGGAAACAGACCGAAGGCATCACCGACCACGTAATCGAGGTTCGCTGCGCTCAGATCGAAATCGAGATGGAAGGTCTCCTTTTCCGAGCCGCTCTTGTTGAGCCGGTAGCGGCCGACGAATGTCGCAATAGCCGGATTGTCGCGCGAACGGCCGGCCTCCCCGGCGGGTTTTGCGGGCGCCGGAGCAGCCGCCGTCGCCGGCACCTTCGCCGCGGCCGGTGCATTGCCGATTTCCTCATAAAGCTGTTTCAGCATGCGGGCGGTTTCCTTGCCGCCGGGCACGCAGAGATTGAGCCGCTCTTCCGACTTGTCGAAAATCTTGTCGGCATAGTCGTTGCAGTTGTATCCGCACTGGCCGCAATCCTGCTGCGCCATCGCCGCCATCATGCGCCGGCGCAGAGGACGGCCTTCGGCCAGCGTCATGCGCTCGGCCATCGGCAAGGTCTGGTCGTGCCATGGCGCTTCACCGTCATCGCCATCACCCGGCGTCTGCGGCATCAGCGCGGCATTCTGTTCCGGCGAGAGCGCCGTGACGCCAGCGCCGTCGAGCGACACAAGCCCGGCAAAAAATCCGTTCAGCCAGGCACGCTGCTCATCGGAGAATGGCGCGGTTTCGGGAACGAGATTGACGATCGGCTGCGGAGAAACACTCATCATTCCACCGCCTCCGCATTGAACAGGTCCTTCAGCGCATCGACATCATGCCTGCGCGAAAAGGCAATGAAGGTTTCGTCCGCCGACGCCCGATGTGCGAGATAGCCTTTCAGCATGCGCTCAATGACCTTCGGCGCATTCTCCGACTTCACGTCGCGATAGATCTCCCGGCCGATCGCAGCATCCGGTCCGTAGCCGCCGCCGACATGGATATGGAAACCATCGACCGTATCGCCGTCGTCATTGATGACGACGCGCGCACCGATCAGCCCGATATCGCCGATGTAATGCTGGGCGCAGGAATGATGGCAACCGGTGAGATGGATGTTGACCGGCGTATCGACCTGCACACGCTCCTCACACCAATGCGCGATCTCTTCCGCGCTCTCCTTGGTATGGGCCGCAGCAAAACGGCAGCCGGTGGCGCCCGTGCAAGCCACAAGGCCGGCGCGGATCGAGGTTGCCTTGGTCGTGAGGCCAAGCGCAGCGATCTCGGCTTCAACCTGCGCAACCTTCTCCGTCGTCACGCCGGAGATCAGCAGGTTCTGCCAGACTGTGAGGCGAATATCGCCGTCCCCGCATTCGCGCGAGATTTTGGCGATGCCCCGCATCTGCGCAATCGTCATCTTGCCGACCGGCAAAACGACGCCGACCCAGTGCAGACCATCCTGCTTCTGCGGATGCACGCCGATATGGGCCATGCGATCGAAGGCCGGACGCTCGGCAATCGCCTCCGCCGGCACACGCATCAGCGGACGACCGAGCTTTTCCTCGACGGCGGTCAGAAACTTGTCGAAGCCCCAGGCATCGAGCACATATTTCAGGCGGGCCTTGTTGCGGTTGGTGCGGTCGCCATGCTCGATGTAGACGCGCACGATAGCATCGGAAATCGGCGTCGCCTCGTTCGGCTTGAGAATGACGCCGGTATCGCGTGCAAAATCCTTGTGGCCGGTGATGCCGCCCAGCGTCAGGCGGAAATAGATTCCGGGTTCGACGCCGAAGCCATCTTCCACCTCAACGGCCTGGAAACCGATGTCATTGGTGTCTTCCAGCGCCGCAATCTTGCCCGCGCCATCGAAGGCAACATTGAATTTACGCGGCAGGCCGTAAAGCGAGCGGTCGTTGAGGATGTGGTAATGCCACTCACGCGCATAGGAGCGCGTATCAAGCAATTCCTGCGGATCGATGCCGGCGGTCGGTGTGCCGGTGACGTTGCGGATATTGTCCGCCCCCGAGCCGCGCGAACACAGACCAATATCCTGGATCGTCTCGACGACATTGGTTGCGTTCCTCGGCTCGATTTCGCGAAGCTGCAGATTGGCGCGCGTCGTCACGTGCGAATATGGCGCGGCATATTTCTCGGCCACATCGGCAAGGCCGGCCAGCTGCCAGTGCGACAGGATGCCGTTGGCGATCCGCAATCGGCACATATACGAGGTCTGCGCTGGCGCCACATAGAACAGGCCGAAATAGCGCCAGCGGAAATTGTCAGCGGGCTTCGGCGCCTGGTTCTGCTCGGACTGCTCACGAAGCTTGCCGTAAGCGTCGAAAGGATGCAGTTCGCGCTTGAACTTTTCCTGCTCTGCGAGCTTGCCGCCGCCTGCGATCATGCGATCCTGCGCCTTGATGTGGATGGCGTCAGGCCCGGTCGGCTCGCCCTTCCCGCTACCGCCAACGCCGCGCGATGTGCGCGCCGCTGTCAGGCCGGAGACGAAGCCTTCAAGATACCGCTTCTGATCCGGGGTGAAATCGCTGGACATGTCAGGCCGCCATGTCCAGGTTGTTGCTGCGTTCGGCCAGCGCACGGCCAAACGCGAGTTCGTTGCGGAAGCGGTCGGTGGATACGCCGGAGCGGATCAGGTCGAGATACCAGAGGCCATCGGCCGTATCGCCGAACAACACCGCCCCGACCAGTTTGTCATTGGCAATGACGAGCTTCTTGTAGACGCCGAGGCCGCGGTCACGCAGATAGATCTGCTCGGTTCCCGGCGCGCCGAGAAAATCACCGGCGGAAAAGACATTCACACCCGTGACCTTCAGATTGGTCGCCGGAATACTTCCAACATAAGCGGCGTCTGCCCCAGACAGGTTGTCTGCGAGAACAGAGGCCTGTTCATAGGCCGGCTCGACAAGCCCGACGCAGCGGCCATTGTATTCGGCGCATTCGCCGATGGCATAGATTCCGGAAATATCGGTCTGCATCTGCGCATCGACGACGATACCGCGATTGATCGAGACGCCGGCGGTGCGCGCCAGCGCGACGTTGGGTGCAATACCTGCAGCCATGACAACGATGTCGGCCGGGATCGAGCGGCCGTCTTTCAGGTCGACACGCGTCACATGCCTGTCGCCGACGAATTGCGCCGTCTCCGCACTCAGCAGAACCTCGATGCCCTTGGCCTCGACCTGTGCCTTCAGCATCGCCGCGGCTTCGGCATCGAGCTGACGCTCCATCAGCCGGTCCATCAGATGAATGACGGTGACTTTGGCGCCAGCCTTTGCAAGGCCGTATGCCGCCTCAAGGCCAAGCAAACCGCCGCCGATCACCACAGCGTTGCAGGCTTTGGCGCCGGCCTGTTTCAGCATCTCGACGTCACGCAAATCGCGGAAGGTCATGACCCCCGCCAGGTCACGGCCGGGGATCGGCAGGACAATCGGTCGCGAACCGGTGGCGAAGACGAGCTTCGAATAGGGAATGGTCGCACCGCTGGCGAGCTTCACGCGCCGGATGCCGCGATCGACGGATGTCGCTGCGTGACCATATAACACCGTCACGCCGCGGTCCCGCCACCACCTCTTCGGCTTCAACTCGACATCGCCCTGCGCGACATCGTTGGCGAGAACGGAGGACAGTAAAACGCGGTTATAGGCAAGCTGCGGCTCCTCGCCGATCACGGCGACGGCATATCGGCCGAGCGCACGGGCGGAGAGCTTTTCCACCAGCTTCGCCGCGGCCATGCCGTTGCCGATGATGACGAGAGGCTCGCTCATGTCGTTGCCTATTCCGCCGCTTTAGTTTGCGGATAGGCTTCGCTGATCATGAAGCCCGACAACGTCGTGTAGGCTTCCGTCCAAGCGTCGGCCACCTCGCCTGTCCAGCCTTCGCCAAGCCCTCTTTCCAGCGTCCAGAGCAACGCCCCGCCGACCGGCTGATAATGCGCGGCCTCCACACCGTAGCTCACATGCTTCTTGGCCAGCATGCTGGCCGCAGGAAGAACGGTATCGAGCTTGTCGAGACCGTTGACGACAACAGCCAGGATCGACATCAGCTTTCTCTTCTGCTCATCGAGATCGCCCTTGAACATCGGCTTCACCTGCGGCGCGATCTCGAACAAACGATCGTAAAAGAGCGTTGCGGCCTGCGGCGCGATCGGCGCCACCTTTGCAAAACTGTCCTGAACGAGCTTGACCTGATGCGGTGTCACGAGATTCTCCCTTGGCTTGATGGCTGGGGAAACGAGCGTCCTTACGCGGCTTCGACGAAGCGGTGCCGCTCGTAAAGGAATTCGAGCACGCGCTGACGACACTTGAGATAGGCCTGATTGCCAGCCAGCTCGAGCCGCTTCCGCGGACGCGCCAGCGGCACGTCGAGGATTTCACCGATCCGTGCCGCCGGACCGTTGGTCATCATCACGATGCGGTCGGAGAGCAACACGGCTTCGTCCACGTCATGCGTGATCATCATCACCGTATTGCCGAGCTTCTGATGGATCGCCATGACCGAGTCCTGCAGATGCGCGCGCGTCAGCGCATCGAGCGCACCGAACGGCTCATCGAGCAGCAGCACCTTCGGCTCCATGGCCAGCGCACGGGCGATACCGACCCGCTGCTTCATGCCGCCGGACACTTCACCCGGCCGCTTGTCCTTGGCATGCGTCATCTGCACGAGATCGAGATTGTGCAGCGTCCAGGCATGACGCTCGGCGCGTGACTTGGTGCCAGAGAACACCTTGTTCACCGCGAGGCTGACATTGTCGTAGACCGTCAGCCAAGGCAGCAATGAGTGGTTCTGGAACACGACCGCGCGGTCCGGCCCCGGCGAATTGACCTCGCGGTCCTCAAGGAGAACGCCGCCGATGGTGGCGTCGATCAAGCCCGCCACGATGTTGAGCAGCGTGGACTTGCCGCAGCCGGAATGACCGATGATCGAGACGAACTCGCCCTTGTTGACGGTGAGGTCGATGTCTTTGAGGACAATTGTCTCCTGCGAGCCGCGCTTGAAGGTTTTCTCGACGCCTTGAATCTGGAGATAGGGTTTCGTCATCGTGCTCCTCCTTAGTTGGCTGACGTGCCGCGGGTGACGATGGTTGCGATAAAGGCAACGATGCGGTCGAGAACGAAGCCGACGACGCCGATGTAAATGAGTGCGACGACGATGTCGGACAGGCGCGACGAATTCCAGGCATCCCAGATGAAGAAGCCGATGCCCACGCCGCCGGTCAGCATTTCCGCCGCGACGATGGCAAGCCATGACAGACCGATGCCGATGCGCAGGCCCGTGAAGATGTAGGGCGCCGCCGACGGGATCATGATCTTCCAGAAGAATTCGAGATGGTTCAGCCGCAGCACCCGCGCGACATTGCGATAGTCTTGCGGAATATTGCGGATGCCGACCGCGGTGTTGATGATGATCGGCCAGACCGAGGTGATAAAGATCACGAAAATCGCCGACGGTTGGCTATCGCGAAACGCCGCCAGCGAGATCGGCAGCCAGGCCAGCGGCGAGATCGTGCGCAGCACCTGGAAGATCGGATCGAGCCCGCGCATCGCCCAGACCGACTGTCCGATGATGGTGCCGAGCATGATGCCGATCACGGCGGCAAAGCCGTAACCGATGGCAACACGCTGCAGCGATATCAGCACGCGCCAGCCAAGACCGATGTCCTGCGGGCCGGCCACAAAGAACGGATCGACGATCAGATCGTAGGCTTCGCTCCAGATCTTCGTCGGCGATGGAAGCGTTGCGCCCGGCTTCATGCACAGGATTTGCCAGACCGTGAGGAGCAGGACGATCATCACCAGCGGCGGCAAGATCGTCGCGGCGAGATCGCGGAGCGCAGGCATCAGTTTGGTCTGCACGACATTCGGCTTGGACGGCGTGATGCGCAAAACCTCCGCGCTCGGCATCGCCGCCTTGATGCTTTGCTCGGTCTTGAGGACAGGCATGTTCATTTCGATGTCTCCGCGGAAGAAAGAAGGGACCGCCGATGCCGGCGGCCCCAGTCGCGATCACACTTCAACGCGTTTGATGGAGAGGCTCTTCAGATACTCGCCCGGCTTGTCCGGATCGAAGACCTTGCCGTCGAAGAAAGTCTCCTTGCCGCGCGAGGTCGAGGCCGGAAGGTCGGACACCGAAAGCTGCTTGGCGGCTTCGCGCCACAGATCTTCGCGGTTGACCTTGTCGACCATCGCCTTGATATCGGTGGTCGGTTCGAACTTGCCCCAGCGGATATCTTCGGTGACGAACCAGGCGTCATGACTCTTGAACGGGTAGGACGCGTGGTCCTGCCAGAACTTCATGAAGTGCTTGGTGCCCTTCTCGATGCGGCCATTGCCGTAATTGATGTCACCCTTGGTACGGCCGACAATGTCGGCCACCGGCACATTGAACCATTGCCGCTTGCCGACGATCGCCGACATCTCGTCCTTGTTCTCCGGCTTGTCGCACCATTGCTGCGCTTCCATCACCGCAGCCAGCAGCGCCTTGGCCGCATTCGGATATTTGTCGACCCAGGCGGCGCGCATGCCGAGCGCCTTTTCCGGATGCTTGAACCAGAGTTCGCCCGTGGTGCAGGCGGTGTAGCCGATATTCTGGTTGACGAGCTGCTCGTTCCACGGCTCGCCGACACAGAAGGCGTCCATGTTGCCGACCTTCATGTTCGCGACCATCTGCGGCGGCGGAACGACGATGGTGGAAACATCCTTGTCGGGATCGACACCGCCGGCGGCGAGCCAGTAGCGGATCCACAGGTCATGGGTGCCGCCGGGGAAGGTCATCGCGATCTTCACTTCCTTGCCGGCGGCTTTTTTCTTCTCGAACGCGGCTTTCAGCGGCGAGGCATCGGCGGTGACCTTCAGATCCTTGTATTCGTTGGAAACGGAAATCCCCTGCGCATCGAGGTTGAGCCGCGCGAGGATGTACATCGGCGTCGGCACGTTGTTCTGCGTCACCTTGCCGGCCGAGATCAGATACGGCATCGGCGTCAGGATATGCGCGCCGTCGATGCCGTTGCTTTCCGAACCGAGCACAAGATTGTCGCGGGTCGCGCCCCAGGAGGCCTGCTTGGAAACTTCGACATCCGGCATGCCGTGCTTGGCAAAGAAGCCCTTCTCCTTCGCAATCACCAGCGGCGAGGCATCCATCAGCGCGATATAGCCGAGGACGGCCTTCTTCACTTCTGGACCTGCCGCCTGCGCCATCGGCAGGCCGAATGGAAATTGCGTCTTCACCGCGCCGAGCAATGCCGCCGTGCCGGCCGTGCCTTTCAAAAGCGCGCGGCGAGTGATCGAAAATGTCTTTCGTCCGGTATCACGTTCTCTGGCCATCGAATTTCCGTCCTCTGGTTGGCCCCGGCGTGGGTCCACTTGGGTCGCCAAAAACAAAAAAGCCGCAGTCCTTCCGGTGACGCCCGCGAGGGCGGCTCCTTGAGACAGCGGCGTTGCTTATGATCGACCCGACGTTGGATCGTTATGGGCACCCGTCGCTACGGGTGCCGTCGCGTTCTCCTTTTCAAGGTTCGTGCCAGTTTCGGTTGAGAGGGATTCTAAAGCAGTTTCAGTAGGATATGGCTTCGCACAGAAAACGTGCAGCTCCTGAATCTGCTGAAGATTCCTGCAATCGGCATCCCCGATGCCGAACTATTGTGCAGTGCGAAATGCCATTCGGGCTTAGCGGCGGCGGATTTTCCAGCCGTCGAGATGAGCGACGATATTGTCGGGATCGAAGGCCGGTCCGGTGAAAGCGCCCACCCTGTCGGCGGGCTCCGAAGGTGGCAAATCCGGGCTGCCGCCGATGATTTTATCGTACAAATCCGGCCGGAATGCCGCTTTGGCCTCCGCCAATCCTTCGGCCGACATCAGTGCCTGGCCCCAGCGCACCATCTGCGCGTAAAGCCAGGCGGCCTGGGCGGGATCGGGCCGCGCGGCTCCCTTGCGGCCGACCATCAGATACCGGTCGCTCGAACGATACGTGCCATCGGGCGAAATCTTCAGCCGGCCATCGAGCGTGCGGCGGATCACCTCGGGTTCGACGGCAATCCGTCCCGGCGCCGAAAGAAGACGTGCGACTTCATGATGATTGTGTTCGTCCTCGACGAAGGCCGCCGCTCGCCCGTGCGCCCGCACGAGTTTGTGGAACATATCCGGATTGTCTTCCGCCCAGCGCGCGCGAACGGCCAACACTTTCTCCGCGGCGCGCTCGAGGATTTCCGAGACGAAATGCAGGATGCGACCGATGCCGAGATCAACGGCCACCGAATTCCACGGGGCGCCGACGCAGAAGGCATCGACATGTTTGTTGGCGAGGCTTTCCACCATGTAAGGCGGCGGCAATACGATCAGCCGCACGTCCTGATCCGGATCGACGCCGCCGGCCGCCATCCAGAACCGAAGCTGATAATTGTGCGTCGAATACGGGAAGGTCATACCGAAGGTGAGCGGCTCCTCGCCCCGCGCCTTCCGATTCATCACCACACGCGCCAGCGCACGTGCCGACACCATTGGATCGGCCAGATCGCCATCCGCCGCATCCTTCAGGGCATTGAAAAGTTCGGGCGACACCGTGATCGCGTTGCCGTTCAGGCCCAGTCCGAAAGCGGTGATGATCGGCACCTTGACATGACCAAGCCCCAGACTTGATGCGATGGCCACCGGCGCGAGCAAATGCGCCGCATCGAACAAGCCGATATTCAGTTTGTCGCGAACATTCGACCAGGATACCTCACGGACCAGTTCGACGTTTAGCCCCTCCTCCGCGGTGAAGCCCTTGTCCACGGCGACAATGAGCGCTGCCGCATCTACCAGCGGAATGAATCCAATGCGAAGTTTCCTGCTCTCGGTCATTTGAACATCTCCGACGCGGTGATGACCGATTGCGCGATCTCGGCGATCTTTTTGTTCTCGTTCATGGCTGTCTTCCGCAGCAACGCATAAGCTTCTTCTTCGTTGATTGATTTCGCCTTCATCAGGATGCCCTTGGCCCGATCGATCACCTTGCGTTCTTCAAGGGCGGATTTGGTGCGATCAAGCTCCTCCTGCAGGCGCGCGAAGGCATTGAAGCGCGAGATACAGGTATCGAGGATGTGCTTGATCCGTTCCTTCTTGAGGCCATCAACGATGTAGGAGGCGACCCCGGCATCGACCGACGCCTGGATCGACGCGGTGTCGCTCTGGTCGACAAACATCGCGATCGGCCGCTTCACGATGCGGCTGACCTGAAACATCTGCTCGAGGACATCGCGACTTGGATTTTCCAGGTCGATGAGGATGACATCGGGATCGATGGCATAGATGCGCGCCAGCAGGTTCGTCATCTCGGCGATCCGGGTGACGTCCATAAAGCCGGCCTCGCGCAGCCCCTCCTCCAAGATGGCCGAGCGCACCGGACTTTCATCCACAATGACAATTTTGACGTTCAGATCCATTCCGGCTGCCGATCGGCTGGCCTGCTTGTCTGGACGAGAATCCTTGCTCAACCCAATGTCACCCGCGTTTCGTCAAAGGTGAAAAAACAAGCAGGAATCGGGCCACACGGGGTACCTAGTGCACCGTTTCCGAAGTTCGTGCTGTATCTGCGGCAATCTCATCCACGAACTTCGGAAACCAAGGTGCACTAGCAAGTCAATGATTCTAGTGCCGCGATTTTGAAGTTCCTGACAGGAGCTTGCTGCAAATGATGCAGGAACTTCAAAATCGCGGCACTAAGTATACTCATCCACATATGATGTCGCGCATTTGCGCATCGCCAGGGCGCCGCCTAAGGTGGCCGGCGAAAAGATAGTATTTTTGAGCCAATGAACGAAACTGTCAGCGACATCCTGGCCGCGCACCGATCCGGCACAATCACTCCCGAACAGACGATCCGGCGCAGCTATGAGCGGATTCGGGCCTATGGCGATCCCGCCGTGTTCATCACGCTACGCGACGAGGCCGAAGCGCTCGCTGAGGCCCGCGCTCTGACGGCAGAGGGCCCAGACGGCAAACCGCTCTTCGGCGTGCCGGTCGCGATCAAGGATAACATCGACGTCGCCGGACTGCCCACCACGGCAGCCTGCCCGGCCTTCTCTTATATGCCGAAGGCGGATGCCACGGCGGTGGCGCGCCTGCGCGCCGCCGGCGCCATTGTCATCGGCAAAACCAATCTCGACCAGTTTGCCACCGGGCTCGTCGGTGTTCGTTCACCTTATGGTGTTCCGCGCAACCCCTTCAATCCGGAATTGATTCCGGGCGGGTCGAGCTCCGGCTCGGCCGTGGCTGTCGCTGCAGGTCTTGTCCCGATTGCACTCGGAACCGACACGGCAGGTTCCGGCCGCGTGCCGGCAGGCCTCAATAATATTGTCGGTTTGAAGCCCAGCCTCGGGCTCATTCCCACCACCGGCGTCCTGCCGGCCTGCAGGACACTCGATTGTGTCTCCGTATTCGCCCTCAATTCCGACGATGCCTTTGCGGTGCTCGGCGTGATTTCGGGCCAGGACGAAAACGATCCTTATTCGCAGGCTCGCCCGCTTGGCAGTCTTGGGACACCGCCAACCGCATTGCGGATTGCGGTGCCAAACGATGATGGCCGGCACTTCTTCGGGGACCGGCAGAGCGAGGCATCGTTCCTTACCGCCATCGCCTTATTGCGCAACATGGGTGCGGATATCGCCGAGATCGACGTGTCACCGCTGCTGGAAGCGGCGCGGCTGCTTTATGAAGGTCCCTGGGTCGCCGAACGCTATGCTGCCGTCGGCGACTTCATCGCACAACATTCGGACGAGACGCATCCCGTCACGCGCGGCATTATCCTGGGCGGCACCAAGCTATCGGCGGTGGACGCCTTCCGCGCCTTCTACCGGCTCGCGGAACTGCGCCGGGCCGGCCAAGACTTGATGTCGCGCTATGACGCACTGATGGTTCCGACCGCACCAGCCGCCTATACGGTGGCGCAGCTCGAAGCCGATCCGGTGCGGCTCAACAGCAATCTCGGCACCTACACCAATTTCGTGAACCTGCTCGATCTGTGCGGACTGGCCGTACCGATCTCGTTCGGTGCCGATGGCACACCTTATGGTGTCACATTCCTTGCCCGCGGCGGCGAGGATGCAGCGCTCGCCAGTCTCGGCCGTGTCGTGCATGCACAGACCGAATTGCCGCTTGGCGCTCTCGGCATCAAGCAAGCGCCACTGGCGCATCTTCCCATCGCAGCGCGCCCCGGTGAGTTCACAATTGCCGTTGTCGGTGCGCACCTCTCCGGGATGCCGCTCAATCGCGAATTGCACGACCTCAACGCACGCTTTGTCGAACAGACAGAGACGGCTCCGGATTATCGGCTCTATGCGCTCAGCGGCACGGTGCCGGCGAAACCCGGCATGCTCCGCGTTGCGCAAGACGAAGGTGTCGCGATCGATCTTGAAATCTGGGCGATGAGCGCAGAAAGCTTCGGCCGCTTTGTGGCCTCGATCCCCTCGCCGCTCGGCATCGGCACCATCCACTTGTCGGACGGGCGCAACGTGCACGGCTTCCTGGTCGAGCCGGAAGCGATCAAAGGCGCCCGCGACATTTCCGAGTTTGGTGGCTGGCGTGCGTTTGTCGAGAGTCAGCGGGCGACGGCGTAGGTCGAAGAGCTCCAGACCATCTCCGTCACCCTGAGGTGGCCGCCGAAGGCGGCCCTCGAAGGGCAACGGCCAACGTCCCAGTTCTCGGCCGTTCATCCTTCGAGGCTCGCGGAGCCTGTCATCGGGCCGCGCTTCGCGCGGACCCGTTGGCTCGCACCTCAGGATGACGGGGCTGGGTTGTGTATGCCGAACCAACCCAAAACGATCATGCTTCAAT
Organism: Pseudorhodoplanes sinuspersici; assembly: GCF_002119765.1. Lineage (NCBI taxonomy): Bacteria > Pseudomonadati > Pseudomonadota > Alphaproteobacteria > Hyphomicrobiales > Pseudorhodoplanes > Pseudorhodoplanes sinuspersici. Next base: position 3,501,971 of record NZ_CP021112.1, on the reverse strand, counting down.
CACAACGACTGCACATAAGCCTCGTATTCCTCACGCACAGTGAGGATATGCGCGCGCATCGCATCGGTCGCGCCACTCCGGTACCCGCGCAGGATGGCTTCGACCACCTTGTCGTGTTCGACATAGGACTTCGCCAGACGACCAAGGTTGCGGAATTGTGCACGCCGAAACGGCTGCACACGCGCCCGTGTCGCAATGGCGATATCGGCCAGATAGGCATTGTGTGCGCCTTCATAGACAGCACCATGAAAGGCTTCGTTGATTTCATGATGGCGTTGCGGATCGCCAACCTGGATCAATTGTCGCAACTGCTCGTGAATGGCCTCCAGTTGCCGGCGCTCGACGGCGCTCATGCGTTCGGCCGCAAGCCCTGCACAGAGGCCTTCGATTTCTCCCATCGCTTCGAACATGCCGACGAGATCGCCTTCATCAGGTTGCGCCACGACAGCCGTGCGATGCGCGCGCGCATCGACCAGCCCGCTCGCCGCCAGTTGACGGAGCGCCTCGCGCACGGGCGTCCGTGACACACCGAAACGCGAGGCAAGATCAGTCTCATCGAGTGTCGTGCCCGGCTTCAATACACCCCGCACGATTTCATCCGCGATCTGCAGACGCAGCTCTTCCGCAAGGGTGCGGCGGCCTCGATCTGCAACACGGATGTCGCGGGAGTAGAGATTCATGTCAGCCAGCTTTTGGCTGTTCCATCAGGCTGACATGTGCGGCAACAACGCGCCAGCCTTCGGGAAAACGCACCCAGGTCTGCATCTGACGGCCGATCCGCGTGCCGGAGGACGGCCGACTGAACAGCGTCGAGGCCACGGCGAAATCGCGGCCATAGGTGGTGATGACGGTCTTCGACAATGTCCGCTCAAGACCCGCCGAAGGGCGGCCCGCGCGAAACGCCTGAATCTCGTCGAATCCGTAGAGATTCTCAGTGGCGCCATAGCGGATCGTGCGCGAATCTTCGCGGAAGATCGCATCGAGCACCGTGACGTCGTTGGTGACCAGCGCCTTTTCATAACGCTCGAATTCCGCCGTCACTTCGGCAACGACATCCGGCAAATCGACTTCCATTCCCATTCCAGTCCTCCCGTTCCGTCATTCCGGGGCGCTCACGAAGTGAGCGAACCAGGAATGACAGAAAGTTTCTAATTCAAAGGCGGCCGCGGCGCCAACACCGCGCCCTGTTCCTCCAATGCGTATGCGATGCGCAAAGCGACATCCTCCTTCCACGGCGCGGCGATGATCTGCACGCCGATCGGCAGCGGCTTCAACGGCACCGGCACCGCCACCACAGGCAAACCGATGAACGAGATCGGCTGCGTGTAGATGCCGAGATTGGCGCGCACCGGCATCTCCACACCGTCGAGCGTGAACGTCTGCTGACCGATCGATGGCGCTGTGCAGGGTGTCGCTGGCGCAATAATGGCATCGACACCCTTGAACAAGGCCAACACCTGTTCGCGATACCAGCGGCGGAATTTCTGCGCCTTCACCACCAGCGACGATGGGATCATCGCGCCGGCCAAGAGACGATCGCGCACGGCGGGATCGAAATCGTTCGGCCGGGCGCGCAGCCGATCGAGATGCAACGCGGCGCCTTCTGTTGTCGTGATAACGTAAGCGGCGGCGCGGGCACGATGCGCTTCCGGCAACTCGACCTCGCGGCTGACATTCAGCGCTTTCGCGACGTGATCGAGCGCCTGATAGGCTTCCGGAAATCCCTGCTTGCGGAAATAACCACCGGCCACCGCAATGCGTAAACCATCGAGACCGCGCGCAAGCTGCGGCAAGGCTGCCTCCTGCGGCCGTGTCGTGCTGACGGGATCGTCCGGATCGTGGCCCTGCATCGCGTCATAGGCGAGCGCGAGATCGCGCGTGCAGCGCGCGAATGGCCCGAGATGATCGAAGCTGCCAACGAACGGAAAGCTGCGCGCCCGCGACAGCCGGCCATAGGTCGGCTTCAATCCAAAGATGCCGCACAACGATGCCGGCACGCGAATGGAGCCATTGGTGTCGGAGCCGAGCGCCAGCGGCACAAGACCACCGGCCACCGCGCCGCCCGAACCGCCCGACGAGCCGCCGGTCATCCGCGTCACATCATGCGGATTGCGCGAGGGCCCATCGTGGATGTTCTCGCCGGTGAAGTCGTAGGCGTATTCGCCCATATTGAGCGCGCCGACCAGAATGGCGCCTGCGGCTTCCAATTTCTCAATCAGCGGCGAGTCGTGGCTTGCAGGAGACAAGTCGCGATTGATCTTCGAGCCCGCGCGCGTCGGCAGGCCTTCGACATCGAACAGGTTCTTGACCGCGAACGGCACACCAGCGAGCGGACCCAATGGCTTGCCCGCGGCGCGGTCGGCATCGAGCGTCTTGGCGCGCGCAATCGCGCGCTCTGCGGTGACATCGGTGAAGGCATTCAAGGTCTGGTTGCGTGTCTGGATGGCCGTCAGCGCGGCTTCGACCACCGTTTGCGCCGACACGTCTCCCTTTGAGACGGCCTTAGCGATTTCACAGCCTTTGGCAAAACTCAGGTCCGTCATGTCAGGTCCCAAAAACCGGGGCCGGCTCTGCATCATCCGGCAGCGGGAATTCGTCAAACTGAGCGGCAAGCCGGAACGTCACTTCGACATTCTGGCGCACGGCCGGCAGCCAGGCCGGATCGAGCGGCAGTTTCATCAGTTCGGCCGAGGCCACAATCCATGCGTCCAACGGGTCGTGCTCTGTCATCTCAATCCTCACAACGGGGGATGTGGAATAGCAGACAAAAGCTCTTTCGTGTAATCGGATTGCGGCGCATCCATCACGCGTTGCGCCGTCCCTTCTTCCACGATCTTGCCGCTGCGCATCACAATCACGCGGTCGCATAGGAGCCGCACCACATTGAGGTCGTGCGATACGAACAGGTAGCTCATGCCGAGCGAGTGTTTCAGGTCCTCCAGCAGATTGAGCACCACCGCCTGCACCGACACGTCGAGCGCGGCGGTCGGTTCGTCGAGGATCACGAGCTCGGGCGACAACGCGATCGCCCGCGCGATGCCGACGCGGGCCTTCTGCCCGCCGGACAATTGATGCGGGAAGCGATCGAGCAGTTCGACCGGCAAACCGACCTGCCGTGCCAGTTCCTCGCAACGGGCACGCACGGCATCGCGGCCCCTGATGTCGCTCATGCGCATGATCGGATCGGCGATGGCGCGCGCCGCCGTGAAGCGCGGATTGAGCGAGTCGGTCGGATCCTGAAATACCATCTGGATGCGCTTGCGCATCGGCGACCTAGCGAATTCCTTTGCCGGAATGGCGCCGATATCCTCCCCGTCGAACGTCACCATGCCCGATGTCGGGTCGAGCAGGCGCATGATCATCATCGAGGTCGTCGACTTGCCGCAGCCGGATTCGCCGACAAGGCCGACACTCTCGCCACGTTTAATCTCGAACGAGATGCCGTCGACAGCCTTGAATGTCTCGGCGAGCGGCAGCTGATCCTTCTTGCGGAAGAAATTCGCAAGCGTCGATGACGCGCCCTGCCGCGGATATTCCTTCACCAGATTGGAGACAACCAGCAGCGGCGTCTTGTCGAAATTTTCCTCAGGCGGCGGCAATGCCGACGGCGTTGCCGTTGCGTCTTCGGGCAAAAGGTCGCGCAAGGACACGCCGAGGCGCGGCGTCGCCCGCATCAGCTTGCGTGTATAGGCGTGCTGCGGCGACTTGAAGATCGTCGCCGAAGCGGCCGTCTCCACCACCTTGCCCTTTTCCATCACCACCACACGGTCGCAATAGGCAGCAGCAAGGCCCAGATCGTGGGTGATGAGAATGGTCGACATGCCGCGCTCGCGTGTCAGTTCGACCACGAGGTCCATGACAGCTTTCTGCGTCGTCACATCGAGACCGGTCGTCGGCTCGTCGGCGATGAGGAGTTGCGGCTGACAGGCCAGCGCCAGCGCGATCACCACACGCTGGCACATCCCGCCGGACAACTCGAATGGATAGGCGTGATAGCGCTCCTCAGGCCGCGCGATGCGAACCCTTTTCAGCGCTTCGATCGCCTTCTGTTTCTTGTCGGAGGGCTGTGCCTGCACATGTTGCAGCAACACGTCCTCGATCTGATGTCCCACTTTCCGGATCGGGTTCAGAGCCGCACGCGGATTCTGGAAGATCATCGAGATTTCGCGGCCGCGCAGATCGCGCATTTCGCTTTCCGGTGCATCGCGCACATCGATGCTGGAGAAGGTAATCGCGCCATCGGCGATCCTGCCGGCCCTATCGAGAATGCGCATCACCGCATAGGAGGTGACGGATTTACCGGAGCCGGATTCGCCAACGATGCCGACAGTTTCGCCCTTGGCAACCTGGACATTCACATGCTGCACCGCCTTGACGATGCCCCGCCGGGTCATAAATTCGACGGTGAGGTCCTGCACATCGAGCAATGTCGCCGCAGTCATCGGGCACTCCTCAGATGATTGGCGCTTTCAACTCGCCGCTCATTCCCGCGAAGGCGGGAATCCAGTCTTCTTGACTCTGGGTCCCCGCCTTCGCGGGGACGAACGGACAAAAACACTGGTGCCATGTCACGTGCGCCGCTGCGGGTCGACGATATCGCGCAATCCATCGCCCAGAAGATTGAAGCAGAACACCGCCAGCATCAGCGCGGCGCCAGGGAAGAACGCGATCCACCATTCGCCGGAGACGATGAAGCCCGCCCCTTCCGCGACCATGATGCCCCATTCCGGCGTCGGCGGACGCACGCCAAGACCGATGAAGGACAGGCCCGCGGCATTAAGGATGGCATAGCCCATGGTCAGCGACATCTGCACCACCATGATCGGCATGATGTTCGGCAGGATCTGCGTCATCATGATGCGGAATTCGCCATTGCCGGACAGCCGTGCCGCCTGCACGAAACCGGCATCGCGGCGCACATTGGCTTCGGCGCGCGCGACGCGGGCATAGAGCGGATAATTGATGATCGCGGTGGCGATGACGATATTGGTGACGGTATTGCCGAGCGCAGCGACAATGCCCATCGCCAGCACGAAGAGCGGAAATGCCATGATGGTATCGGCGATGCGGCCGACGATGCGATCGGTCCAACCACCGAAGAAACCGGCCGCCGTGCCTGATAGTCCGCCAAGCGCGAAGACGAGCGCCACCGAGGAGACGGCGATCGCCATATCCAGCCGCGCCGCAACGATGACGCGGCTCAGAATATCGCGGCCGAGCTGATCGGTGCCGAACCAGTGTTGCGCCGACGGCGCCTGCAACGCCGACATCGTGTTGCTGGCCAGCGGATCGTAAGGCGCGATCCAAGGCCCGAAAATCGCGCAGACGGCGATCAGGTGAAACAGGCCGAAGGCAATGCCGGTGACCGGATTTTCGGCGATGACATAACGCGCATGCGCGAAAATCGAGGTCTGTTTGGGTGCAGCAACCGGAAGCGCGGACGCTGCCGAAGCCGTCGCTACGGCAATGGCCGGCGTATCGGTGGCTGCGATATGGGCGGATTCGAGGTCGGGACGGCTGTTCATCCTTCAAGCCTCACGCGCGGGTCGATCACGCCGTAGAGCATGTCGATCATCAGGTTGAGCAGGACGTACATGATCGCCATCGTCAGCACGAAGCCCTGCACCGGCGCAAAGTCGGATGCGATCAGGGCTTCGATGGCGTAAGAGCCGATGCCCGGCCAGGCGAATACTTTTTCGACCAGCACATTGGCGCCAAGCAGGAACGAGAACACCATGCCGAGTGTCGTGATCACCGGCAGCATGGCGTTGCGGAACGCGTAGGTGATAATGACCGCGCGCGGCGATAAACCGCTGGCGCGGGCCGTGCGCACGAAGTCGGAGGCCAGCACTGCCAGCATCGAGGCACGGGTCATGCGCGTGATCGGCGCAAGGGAAAATATCGCGAGCGTTGCAGCGGGCAGGATGAGCTGCGACAGCGCAGCGCGGAAGGTTTCGAACTGGCCCGCAAGAAGACTGTCGATCAAATAGAAGCCGGTGACATGCGGCGGCGCCGAATAGAAGATGTCCAGCCGCCCGAGCGGCGCCGGAGACCAGCCGAGCCTGAAATAGAAAACGTAGACCAGGATCAGGCCGGTGAAGAACACAGGCAGCGACACGCCGGCTGTCGCGACGATACGGCAGGCATGATCGATGACCGAGCCCTGCTTCACCGCCGCCACGATGCCGAGCGGCACCGCAATCAGGATCGAGATGAGGAGGCCGAGCAAGGTTAACTCCGCCGAAGCCGGCAATCGCGATGCAATGTCGCTTGCCACCGACTGTCCGGTCGTCAGTGAGTTCCCGAAATTGCCCGTGCTCAGATCCTTCACATAACGCACGAACTGCTCGGGCATCGACTTGTCGAGGCCGAGAGATTTACGGATTTCCTCGATCGCCTGCGGCGTCGCGGCCGGCCCCGCAAAATAGACCGCCGGATCGCCCGGCAGCACACGCGTCAGAAGAAACGTGACGATAATGACCCCGATCACGCTCGGGATTGCAATCGAAAGCCGTTTGCCGATCTGCCGCAACATCGCCGTCCTCCGTCGGAAGAGAAGGCGCTGCAGAGCGCCCTCCCTTCCGTTGCTGTTATGCTTTGGCGAGCGTTCGATAATCGAGCTGACGATGGAACCAGTAGCGATAGCCGGACACGTTCTTCTGCATCGCGACGTTGAGATAAGGCTGGAACAGCGGGATGCGGGGCACCTCGGCAAAAGCCTTGTCGATGAAGCCCTTCACGTCCTTTTCGTAAGTCGCATTGTCGCCTTCGGCAGCGGCCTTGCGCGCACCGTCGATGAGCGCGTCCATGTCCTTGTCCTGATAGGACATGGTGTTGAAGACGGCGTTCTGGCCGTGATAGCACCAGAAGAAGAAATATTCCGGATAGTCGAGCCAGCCGCCGAAGACATTGATGATCATCGGCAGTTCTTTCTTCAGCAACTCGTTGCGGAAGTTGGCGCCGGTGATCTTGTTGATCGTCGTCTTGATGCCGATCTGCGCCAGACTTTCCTGCACCAGGATTGCCAGCGGTTCGCTGACCACACCTTCGCCGACATTGAAGGACAACGTTGTCTCGAAACCGTTTGCCATGCCGGCTTCAGCCATCAGCGCCTTGGCCTTGGCGATATCGGCCGAATAGCCATGCGGCTGCGGCCAGGCGGTGGTGGAGACGGTATTGGACTTCGCCCCGTAGAGCGGATTGGCGACGCCATACATCACCGCATCCAGGATCTTCTGGTACGGAATGGCATAGGCCACCGCCTGCCTGACCTTCATGTTGTTGAAGGGTGGGTTCTTGCAGTTCATGCCAAGATACCAGCAGGCATTGCCAACCGGTGACGACACCATCTGCAGTTTCCCGGCCTGCTTCAACTCCGCAAAATCCTTGTTCGGCATGTCGAAGGACAGATCGGCGTCACCGCGTTCGATCAATGCGCGCCGGTTACCCGCCGACGGAACGACGCGCCAGATGACGCGCCTGATCTGCGGCAGCTTTCCGCTCTTCCAATTGTCGTGGCGCTCATAAACGACTTCACTGCCTGCCTGAAAGCGGGTCACCTTGTAGGCACCGCCGCCGGCGGTGTTGGTCTTGGTGTATTCGAGACCCCAGGGGTCCTTTTCGGTGGCGTGCTTCTTGATCAGCTCGGAATTGTAGACGCCAGGCACCACGACGGCCAGATCGGGCACCGTGAGCTTGTCCTTGCGAATGAAATCAACGCGGAAGGTGTGGTCGTCGACCGCGACGAATTGCTCCGGCTTTTCCAGCGAGCCGGCCTTCATCTGAAAGGTCGGGAAGCCGCCAACGGTCACGGCGCGGTCGAAGGACCATTTGACATCCTTGGCGGTGACCGGCGTGCCGTCGTGGAAGGTGGCGTCCTTGCGCAGCTTGAATGTCATCGACATGTCGCCCTTGGTCCATTCCTCGGCCAGTTCGGGCGTGAAGGTGTCGCGATCATAGGAGTCGCTGCCGTCGGGAAACTTTTTCACGCCATGCGACATCAACCGGTCGTAGCAATTCCACGACACTTCGTAGCCGGGGCGGTTGGTGCCGACGCCGTGAATGTCGAAATTGTTGGGCCCCTCTTCGCGGATGACGAGAAGCGTTTCGTTGCGCGCCTGGGCGCTGGCGGACGACATGACGGCGGGAGCCGATACAGCCGTTGTCGCGGCAATAGCGGTCGTGGATTTCAGAAATTCGCGGCGATTCATCAGAGCCTCCGGTGCCTTTTTTCATTTGGCTTCGGAGTCTTCCCCGCAAGGCTTGTGCCAGCCCCGCTTTTACTTGGTGAAAAACAAGCAAGCTTTTGAAACAACTTTAGAATTGCAGACGAATGTCCGACCGATTCAGCGTCTCGATCGCGCATGCCCCCGGCGTCATTGCATACAACGGATGATTTTTGCCTATTTATTAGACAACTCTTGCGATGCTGATCGCCTGTGCGCGAACCTGTCTCGCGGCTTCCTTTGCGGCTTTTAAGGCTTCGCGCGCATCGCGGATGCGGCGTCGCCGCGCACGGCTCAGCTTGCCCACATCAAGCGCCCGCCGCCATCATCGCCGCGCTCAAAAAACCGGCTGCAACCGCACAATCAATATTCTTGAGCGGTTGCGATTGGCTCCTACGATCGCGCCATTCGAACAAGGATGCGATCGATGGCCAATCTCGACGAGCGAATGCTGATTTCAAGGTCGCGGCGCATCCTTATTCCTGTAAAGCCGTCCGAGATCAGCGAGCTGTCCGCGATCCTGGATGACATTCGTCCGCATATTCATCCCTCGTGTTCGCTGCAGCTCCTGGCGCTTTGTCCGCCCTTCCTTAGCGGCGCCGATGGCGACCTTGCTTATGCGCACGGCTTCCACCACGCCGCCGTTCTGGATGAGACACGCAGCGCGCTCATTCAACTCGTCGGCAAGACACGCTGGAACACCGCCCGTTTTCAGACCGCTGTTTGCGAAGGCGGTCTATTGCGGATCGTCGGCGCGGCGCGCAATAACCTGTCGGACCTCATTCTGCTGGCGACGCCCGGGTGGACAGCATCGCGGCTGGCGCGATGGAAGATCGCCTATCTGCGACGGCTGTCGGATTGTCAGGTGCTCGTTTTGGGACGGCAGCAAGGGCCGGCCGACGGTCTGCCGATCTCGCTCGGCGCGATGAAGCGCGCCCTGACAACTGGCGCCGCATTCGCGCCCGCCTGACGCAAACGACCCGCAGGCCCGCTTCGACATCATACCTGGATTATATTTGGCGCCTTGTCGTGATGGCCGGCGCGCGCCTATGTGTAGGATCTCTGGAGATCCGACAATGGCAGCCAAGCGGCAACTTCATCTCGGCGCCTTCATGCGCCCGGTCAGCCTGCATACCGGAGCGTGGCGTTATCCCGGTGCCTATCCCGACGCCAATTTCAATTTCTCGCATCTGAAGCGCTTCGCGCAAACCCTGGAGCGCGCGAAGTTCGACGCCTTCTTCATGGCCGATCACCTGGCCGTGCTGAATATGCCGATCGACAGCCTCAAGCGCAGCCACACGGTCACATCGTTCGATCCGCTGACCCTGTTACCGGCCCTTGCCGCTGTGACCGAGCGGATCGGACTTGTCGCGACTGCATCGACCACCTTCGATCAGCCCTATCACATCGCGCGAAAGTTCGCCTCGCTCGATCACATCAGCGGCGGGCGCGCCGGCTGGAATCTCGTCACCACCTCAAACCCCGATGCCGCGCTGAATTTCGGCCTTGAAGATCACATGGAGCATGGCGAACGCTACCGGCGGGCGCGCGAGTTCTTCGATGTGGTGACGGGTCTGTGGGATAGCTGGGCCGACGACGCCTTTATCCGCGATGTCGATAGCGGCATTTACTTTGATCCGGACAAGCTGCATGTGCTCAACCACAAGGGAGATTATCTCTCCGTGCGGGGGCCGCTTAACATTGCACGCCCGATCCAGGGCTGGCCGGTGATCGTTCAGGCCGGAGCGTCGGATGCCGGCCGGCAGATTGCGGCTGAGACAGCGGAAGCGGTGTTCACCGCACAATCCACACTCGCGGCCGGCCAAAAATTCTACGCGGATGTTAAAGGCCGCATGGAAAAGATCGGCCGCAATCCCGATCACATGAAGATCCTTCCGGCCGCCATGGTTCTCGTCGCCGACAGCGTACAGGAAGCGCAGGACAAGCGCGCCAGGCTCGACAGCCTCGTTCACTATGACAGCGGCCTTGCGTCGTTGTCGATCGCGCTCGGTCATGACGCATCGAAATTCGATCCGGACGGACCTTTGCCGGAGATTCCTGAAAGCAATGCCAGCAAAACCAGCCGGCAGAATGTGATCGATCTCGCACGCAAGACCAATATGACCGTCCGCCAACTCGCGCAGCGGCTGGGTGGCTATTCCGGCCTCGCCTTCGTCGGCACACCGCGGACGATCGCCGACGAGATGCAGGAATGGCTTGAGCAACGCGGCAGCGACGGCTTCACCGTGAACTTTCCATATCTTCCGGCTGGCCTCGATGATTTCGTGGAAAAGGTCGTGCCGGAATTGCAACGCCGCGGTATCTTCCGCACGGAATATCGTGGTGCGACGCTGCGCGACCATCTGGGATTGCCACGCCCCGAGAATCAGTTTTTTCGTTCCGATGCGAAGCCAGCAACACATGCCGCCGGCAGCCGGAGCTAGGTCATGAGCGAAAACCCTTCAACGACTGCGCCCATCGATGCCAAGACATTCTGGCGCGCGCTTGGCATGCGCGCGATCGGCGTGAGCGTCGTCACCGCGCAAGGCGAGGACGGCCCGGCCGGCTTCCTGGCGCTATCGGCGACGCATGTCACGGCCGATCCACCATCGATGCTTGTCTCGATCGATGACCGCACCCACGCGCTCCAGGCGGTGCTGCAGAGCCGCCACTTCGCGATCAATTATTTGCCAGGCAGCGAACAGGCGCTGGCTGATTCCTTTGGTGGCCGCGGCGCACTCAAGGGCCATGATCGTTTCGAGCCGGGCCGCTGGCGAACACTGACGACCGGCGCCCCTGTTTTCTCCGATGCCATCGGCGCGATCGATTGCACGCTGGAAGAGACATTCCGCTTCCACAATACAACGATCGCGATCGGGCGCGTGGCCGCGTTTCACCTTTCCGAACGGAGCGATGCGCTGCTATTCTATCGCGGGCAATACCGGCAGGTCTGATCCCGGACCGGGAAAGATGGCGGGAGGAACAATATTGACCCGATGATGTTGCGAAGCTGAGCCGCACCGCCATATCATTTGCGGCACTGACGATATCGCCTTTGAGGCGTCATGCAGCAGCGTGCAGAGGACCCCGTTGGAACAGCAGGTTACGCCGCCGGTTTTGTAGATAGCGAAATCGCCAGGAGGAATCGAATGGCTGCTCTCACGCGCGATGAGATCATTTCGATACTTGGGCCGGTTGACGACGAACTCGTCACAGCCGTCGTGGCGACCCAAGCCACCGCCGAACAGCTCGTTCAAGCGATGGCGTGGGTTAATAATGACGAAGCGCTGATCAATGATGGCCAGCCGTTGCCGAGCGGTCAGGTCGCCGAGCTGGTCGAACTATTGTCGCCCGAAGTGGATGAAGAACCCTAGCGGGCCAGGGCGCGCCCGAATTGTCTACCGTGAAGGCGGGCATTCCGGGGAACGCACATGTTCGGGCCGCACGCCAAAGCCGATGCCGCGCGCCATCATGCCCTGCAGCCACGGCACCGCATTGACGATGCGAAGCAGCAGTGGAGGCGTGAGTTCACCGCCCTGCAATACCGGACTGATGATGCGGTTCTGGACCTGCACTTGAGCCGCCTGAATCACTTTCACCGGAAAGAGCCGTCGCGCGCGAACGGCATCGAGATCGTCCGCGTTCACGGCGCCATGCCGTAGTTTCTGCGCCAGAATATTGGCTGTCGCCACCGCATCCTGAATCGCCAGATTGATGCCGACCCCGCCCACCGGGGACATGGCATGGGCGGCATCGCCGATGCAAAGCAAGCCGGGCAGCGACCACGTTTTCAGACGGTTAATGGTGACTGTCAGCAGCTTGATGTCGTCCCAATCCTTGAGATCATCGATGTGTTCGGCAAGCGCCGGCAGGATGGAGACGACGCTGTTCTTGAACGCCGGAAGGCCGCGCGCCTTCAAGGCTTCGATCTGGCCTTTCGGTATGGCATAGGCGCATTGCCAATAGTTTCCACGGTCGAGTGTGATCAGCAACCCGCTCCTTTCGGCGTGAGCAAGCACCGGATCGATCAAAGCGTCGCTCTTGCCGATACGGAACCAGAGCACGTCTATCGGCGCACCGATGTCCTCGACCTCCAGTCCGGCACGCTCGCGCACAATCGAATGCCGACCGTCGCAGCCGACGGTCAAATCGGCGGTGATCCGAAGCTCACCCTCAGGCGTCCGGGCGACGACGCCGGTCACCGTGTCGCCCTTCCACTGCAGATCGACAACTTCGGTGCGCTTCAAAATCTTCAAGCTGGGAAAACGTTCGCCAGCATCCGCAATGAAGTCCAAAAAGTCCCATTGCGGCATGAAGGCAACAAACGGGCACTTTGTCTTAACATGTGTAAAATCAGCGATGCGGAGCCTGACTCTGCCGAATTCGCCGCTCAGTTTGCTTATTCTCTGGTGCGGACGCTTCAAAAAATCCTGCAACAAGCCAAGCTCATCCATGACCTGCATGGTCGAGGGATGCACGGTGTCGCCGCGAAAATCGCGCAGAAAATCGGCGTGCTTTTCCAGCACGATGGTATCGATGCCCGCGCGGCCGAGGAGATAGCCGAGCATCATGCCTGCGGGGCCGCCGCCGACAATGCAGCAGCGGGCGCTCATGTTGCGCGGAGAAGACGGGCTCTGCTCCATCGTGTCCAACTCTCGCCGATCGATGCTTTGCATTTTGAACCGGTAGCAGCATAACCGTATCAATCCGGATGGACTCTCGCTAACGTCTTCTTTTACTAATGCCTTCTTGCAAATTTTCCTCTTATCGGAGCAGACCGTGACGCAACGGCGGATCACTTTTCTCAATGGGCCCAACGCTAATCTCTACGGGCTGGACAGCAAGGGAACCTATGGGTCGGAAAGTTTCCCGCAGATCGAAGCACGCTGCCGCCAACATGCGGAAAGCCTCGGCGTCAGCCTGGACTTTCGGCAGTCAAATCATGAAGGCGAGTTGATCGACTGGATCCAGGCGGCAAGGCTGGATGCCGATGGCCTGCTGATCAACGGCGCCGGGCTGACCTACACATCGATCGCAATCCTCGACGCGCTGCTCTCTTTCGAAAAGCCGATCATCGAAGTGCATATGAGCAATATCTACAAGCGTGAGCCGTTCCGGCATCATTCGTTCATTTCAAAAGCCGCGACCGGCATCGTCGCCGGCCTCGGACCGCTCGGCTATGAACTGGCCATCACCGCAATGGTCGAGCTTCTGGCAAGGGCGGACAAGGCAAAGGCGGACAAGGCATGAGCCGCGACGCGCTTATTTTCTACAGTGAATTCGACGACCCGAGGGCCTGGAAAGCCACGCTGACCAACGAATTGCCCGACCTCGACTTTCATACCGATCCGGAAGCCGTCGATCCGGCCAACGTGCATTATGCGCTGGCCTGGAAACCACCATCCGGCTTTTTTTCGCGGTTTCCCAATCTGAAGCTCGTGACCAATCTCGGCGCCGGCGTCGACTCTCTGGTCGGACGCAACGACCTGCCGGATGTACCGATTACGCGCCTCTCCGATACCGGCATGGTATCGTTGATGACGTCGTATGTGCTGTTTGCTGCCATCCGCTATGCCCGCGACATTCCCATTTTCGAGCGCGCTCAGCGCCGCAGCGAATGGCGTTACGTGCATCCACGCGCGTTATCGGATATCCGCGTCGGAGTGCTTGGACTTGGCGAACTCGGCACACCTGCCGCAGCGGCCCTCGCCGGCGTCGGCTTCGATGTGCGCGGCTGGAGCCGAAGCCTCAAGCAGATTGCCAACGTCAAATGCAGCGCAGGACTTGAAACGCTCGATACGTTCCTCGGCGAAACCGAGATCCTGATCATCCTGCTGCCGCTGACGTCGGAGACGCGCGGATTGCTCGATGCGCAACGCCTGTCGTTGCTGCCGTGGGGCGCAAAGCTGGTCAATGCGTCACGTGGCGCGGTCGTCGATGAAACCGCACTGATTGCAGCGCTAAAATCGGGGCAAATCGCGGAAGCGACCCTCGATGTCTTCACGGTCGAGCCTTTGCCAAAGGACCACGTCTTCTGGGGCATGGACAACGTGCTGATCACGCCGCACCTGGCCAGCATCACCGTGCCGGAGGTCGCGGCCCGCGAGGTCGCGGAAAGCATTCGTCTCGTGCGCCAGGGACTACCGCCTCTTCACCGGATTGACCCGGGGCGGGGTTATTGATCCCGGCGCGAAGATGCCGGACGTCGAAAAAGCGGTGTGCACGTAGTCCTGGAAAGCCTGGACAGCAGGGCGTGTCGCATAGTGCTTCAATCGCAAGGTCATGATGCGCGTCGGCGGCAACGTCTCATCCAGCGCCAGCACCGCGATGCTGTTACCGTCATAGGCGATCGTTGTGGCGGGGATCGCATTCTGGATCGCAAAGCCATGCCCGTGTGCGACCAGCCCGCGGATCAGCTCCTGCGACCGTGAGCGGAAAACAATGCGCGGCGACAGTCCGACCGCCCGGAAGAGACCGAAAAAATAATCCCGCGAATGCGGCAAATCCAACAGGATAAAGGGTTCTTCAGCCAGGTCCTTCAGGCTGATCGAGCGGCGGCGCGCCAATGGATGATTGGCGGCAACGATCGCATAGGGCGGCAGATCGATCAGCGGTTCGGCGTCGATTTCATCCGGTACGGCAAGATTATAGGCCAGCGCCAGTTCGATCCGTCCGGCCTGCATCATCGAGATCATCTCTTCCTGATCCCCCTCCTGCAGCTGCACGGTAATGCCGGGATATTTCTGCGCAAAACCGGCAAGCAAGCCAGGCATGAACCGGATCGCTAAAGTCAGAAAGCAACCGACCGAGATTTCGCCTTTCAGTGCGTCGCCGAGTTCGATGGCGTTCTGGGTGAAATCCTGAGCATGCTTGAGCAAGAGGCGGGCTTCGTTCACCACCCGCTCGCCAACGGGGGTCAACGTCACCCCACGGGCATGGTGGCGGATGAAGAGCGGGACGCCGATTTCGGCTTCCAGCTCCGCAATGGCACTGGAAATCGAGGGCTGCGACACGTTCAACCGCCTGGCCGCATCGGTGACATGACCGCTATCGGCGGCGGCCACTACATACCGGAGCTGGCGCAACGAGAGGTTCATAGGCCCTTCCTTCATCAGAAAATCCGATGAAGATTGATAGAATAAACTATTTTACCGATTTAGTTGCGCCGCGCAAACTTTGATCCAGGTCAAAGCGCGGAGAGAGAAGACGATGATCCGAACGGGCGAGCAGTACCGCGAAGGCCTGCGGGACGGACGGGAAATCTGGATCGACGGTGAAAAGGTCGCAGATCCCACCAAGCACGTCGCCTTGAAGCCGATCGTCGATATCCGTGCCCGCATGTACGACATGCAGCACGAAGACGTTCACGCCTCGACCCTGACCTATGTCGAGGACAACAGCCAGCATTCGATCTTCAACCGCCTGCCGCGCGAGCAGAAGGACTGGCACGATAAATGGGCCGCCTGCGATGCGGTGATGAACGATATCGGCGGTGTCGTGACTCGCGTTGGCGACGAAACTGTCGGTGAGATGTGGTCGCTCTATGATGGCCGCGATGTTCTCAACGAGATCGATCCGCGCTTTGGCGACAATATCGCCAACCACATCCAGGCGGTGATCGAGACCGACGTCTTCCATGTGTCTGCCAACACCGATCCCAAAGGCGACCGCTCGAAAGCGCCGCAGGATCAGGACCCGGACATGATGGTGCATGTGGTCAAGGAGACCGATGCCGGCATCATCGTCCGCGGCGCGAAATACGAAACCGCTTCAGGCTATGCGGATCAGGCCTTCCTCAAGCCTACAGTCGGCGCCTGGACCAACGAACAGTTGTCCGACTATGCCGTCGGCGGCATCGTCAAAATGGGCGCGCCCGGCGTCAAGCATATCGCGCGGTCTGGTTTCGCCGGCCGCGCCAGCGCAGCCGATTATCCGCTCGCCAATAAATTCGACGAAGTCGACTTCCTGATGGTGCTGGACAACGTCCTGATCCCCTGGGAGGACGTCTTCTTCTATCGCCACACCAAAGCGGCGCAATATATCCGCGGCACGCTGCACCGTTACTCGGCCTTCCCCTATACGCTGCGCATTCTCTACGTCGCCGACATGATGATCGGCGCCGCGATGTGGAACGCAAAGCAGACCGGCCTCGACAAGATGCAGGCCGTGCGTGAGAAGCTGGCCGATCTTGTCTGCTATCGTGAAGGCATCAATGCTCATCTCACAGCCGCGATCGCTGCTGCACAGAAGAGCCCCGGCGACCTGCTGATGCCCAACCAGTCGATGCTGTATGCCGGGCGCATTTTTGCCTGTGCGAACCTGCCGCAGATGATGCACATCGCCCGTGAATTGTGCGGCGGCCAGATCTGCGTCACCCCGAACGAAGCCGCTTTCAAGTCCGCCGGATCGGGAAGCTGGCTGGAGAAATTCTACAGCCTCAACGACAATTGGCAGGCCGAGGATCGCCGCAAGCTGCTGGCCTTCGCCCGCGACCTGCTCAATTCGGACTATGCCGGTCATCGGCTGACCTTCATCCAATTCGCACAGGCGCCGCATTTCAATCATCTGGCGGCGGTCTACAATTCCTTCGACTTCTCAGGCCCCCTCGACTTTGTAAAGCGCGCCGCCGATCTTTCCGATCGCGTGACCATCGGGAAAGCATGACACAAGCCGTAAAACCGGACTTGGCCGATCGTTTCCGGGAGACGATGCGACGCACTGCGTCCGGCGTCGCCGTCCTCACCACGGATGGCGCGGCCGGGCGCGCCGGTATTACGGTCTCGACCCTATGCTCGCTGTCAATGGAACCGCCGTCTGTCGTCGCCTGCGTGCATCGCGATAACCGCGCGCTCGACACGATTCTGGCCAACGGTGTTTTCGCAGCGAATGTACTGGCTGACGATCAGGAGATCGTTGCCAAGACATTTGCCGGCATGATCCCAGAGATGCGGCACGACCGTTTCGCCAGCGGCCGCTGGCAGCAACTCGCAACCACCGCTCCCGTCCTGCAAAATGCGCTCGCAGCATTCGACTGCAAGACAGCATCCACGTTCGATTTCGGCACCCACCGCATTCTGATCGGCGAGGTTGTCGAAGTCGACAACCGCGATGGCGCACCTCTATTATTCGCCGACCGCAATTTCCGCAGATTATTGGCAGCATAGGAGTCATCGTCGCCGTGTCCCATCTTCGTATCCGCAAATTCAACACGCGCGACGCCTATCCCGAACAGCAGCTCGATAACGATGTGTGCATGGCCGTGCGCGCCGGCAACACGGTCTATCTGCGCGGTCAGACCGCGATGGATCTTGACGGCAAGATCGTCGGTATCGGCGATGCGGCAGCGCAGACCGAAAACGCGATGAAATGCGCGAAGATCCTGCTCGAGGAAGCTGGCGCGACGCTGCAAGACATCGTCAAGATCACAATTTACATCACCGATCGCGCTTATCGCGAGGCGGTGTATCGTGTCGTCGGCAAGTGGCTGAAAGGCGTTTTTCCGGTATCGACCGGAATCATCGTCCAGGGCCTCGCCAAACCTGAATATCTCATGGAGATCGACATCATTGCGGAGATTCCTGCGGATCGGGGCTGATCCGCGACACAGCATAACCGTTACACGCGTGTCGGGCGCGGCGATGACGGACAATGAAGAAAAGATCGTGCCGAGCGGCACGAAGGGAAGAAGCTTTTGAAGGGCACGACGTAATGGAAATCGTTGCACGGGAGTTCCATTGCAGAACTTGGCGTCACCCGATGGCGCGCAAATTGCTTGCCCTCGGGACGATCACAGAGAGGGAGTATGGGCATGAAACGAATTCTCGTCGCATCCGCGGCACTCGCAGTCACCATGTGGGCGGCACCATCATTCGCTGCCGAAAAACTGATCATCTCGAGCTGGGGCGGCAGCTGGAAAGAACTGATCGAGCAGACCGTCGCCAAGAAATTCAAGGCGGAAACCGGCGCTGACGTCGAGTTCGTCACCGGTGGCACCATCGACCGGCTGAACAAGGCGAAACTCGCCAAGGGCAGCCCGGAAAGCGACGTCACCTTCACGACGTCACATGTCGGATGGCTCTATGCCAATGACGGTCTCTATGAGACGTTGGATATGGCCAAGATCCCCAATGCGAAATTTCTGGTCGATCAGGCCAAGATCAGCCCCTATCACATTGGCTCATGGGCCTATGTCTACACCATCGTGTATCGTCCCGATCTCGTGCCGGCCGATATCAAATTCGATAGCTGGGCCGATCTCTGGAAACCTGAACTGAAAGGCAAACTGTCGGCGCCCGATTTCGACACCAGTCATCTCGTCGCTGTTGCGGCCAAGCTTGAAGGCGCCGATGCCGCGAACTGGGAAAAGGGCAGCGCCAAGCTGAAAGCGCTGAAGCCGAACTTCAAGGCTTACTACGCCAACGACGCGGCCTCGCAGCAACTCATGCAGAATGGCGAAGCGCCAGTGCAAGTCATGCTGTCCATGAACGCCTATTATATTGCGAGCCAGGGCGTGAAGCTGAACGTCGCGATTCCGAAGGAAGGCGCCGTTCTCGGCGTCGACACCATCGGCATCATGAAGGGCTCGAAGAATGCCGATCTCGCCTACAAGTTCGTCAACATCCTGCTCGATCCTGAAGTGCAGAAAGAGATTGCGACGGTGAAGAAAGGCAGTCCCGTCGTCACCAATGCCAAACTCGACCCGGAAGTGGCCAAACTGCCGGGCGTCTTCACAACACCGGACCAGTGGAACAAGGAATCGCTGGTGATTGATCACAAGCTCCGCGCCGAGAAAACCGGCGTATGGAGACAGTGGTTTACCGAAAACGTCATCAACTGATGCCATCAGCCGGGCCGGCATCGTGCTGGCCCGGTATCACTGCGTGTCAGGTTGATCCGTGGATAATCCAGTTCCTGCCCTATCGGCCGATACCCGTCGGCGCCCATTTTTCGGTCTGTTCACGATCCCGGCCCTTGTGGTCGCGATTGTGTTTACGATCGCGATGGCGGCTATCCTGCAATACAGCGTGCGCGCGCAAATCCCTGGCTCGCTTGATGTCGGTGGCTTCACGCTTGCCAATTTCAACGCCATGCTTCGCCCGCTTTATGCGCGTGTCTTCGCCGATACGGTCTGGCTGTGCCTGCTGACAGCCGTCATCAGCCTCGTGCTCGGCTATCCACTCGCCTATGCGCTGGTGCGATCGAGCAACCTGGCCGTCAAATCCTTTATCCTGATCGTGACGGTGACGCCCTTATTCCTCGGCGAGGTGGTGCGGACCTATTCCTGGATCGTCGTGCTGGGCAATAATGGCTTCGTCAATTCGGTTCTGCTCAAAACCGGCATCATAGCGCAGCCGCTTCAACTGCTCTTCACCGTGACAGGCGTCACGATCGCGTTGGTGCATGTAACGCTGCCGGTCGTCGTGGTCATGCTGGCAGCGGCGATTTCGCACATCGATCCTGACTATGAGAGAGCTGCCGAAAGTCTCGGTGCAGGACCGCTGCGGATTTTCTTCACGGTCACACTGCCGTTGTCGGGACCGGGAATTGTCGCCGGCCTGACGACAGCCTTTGCCTGGACCTTCAGCGCTTTCGCGACGCCGCAACTGGTTGGCGGCGGCAAGGTCAATATGGTATCGAATCTCGTCTACCAGCTCGGCTTTGCCAATTTCAATTTTCCGTTCGCAGCCGCCCTCTGTGTCGCAGGCCTGTTACTGACCTATCTGTCCATCTTCATCATGCGGCTCATGTTGCGACCGCTGGAAAAAGTGGGGTTGCATTGACATGGCAAGACCGCTGTCACACCGGATGATGAATTGGGCGGGACGCGCCGCCGTGGTGGCGATCCTTGGCTTCATCATCCTGCCTGCCATTGTGGTCGGTATCGCCGCGTTCAACGACAAGGCACTGCTGTCGTTCCCACCAGAACAATTGTCACTGCGCTGGTTCTACAAGGCGATCAGCTACCGCGATTTCCAGACCGGCTTTCAGAACGGCCTGATCGTGATGCTGCTCTCGTCAAGCATCGCCCTGATCGTCGGCTCAGCCTTCGCCTTCGTGCTCGACCGTTACGAATTTCGCGGCAAAAAGCTGATCGAAGGTCTCTTGTTGGCGCCGCTGGTGGTGCCGCATTTCACGGTCGGCCTGGGCCTTCTCATTCTTGCCGCCCAGATCAGCCTGACACGCACTTTCACGGTCGTGGTCGTCTGCCACGTTATTCTTGTGCTGCCGTTTGTACTGCGCAGCGTCTACATTTCGCTGCGCAATTTCGACGAACGGTTGGAGCTCGCAGCCGCCAGCCTCGGCGGAAAGCCAGGGCGCGTCCTTTTCACCGTCACGCTGCCGCTGCTGATGCCCGGTCTTGTGAGCGGCTGGTTGTTCGCCGCCATCCTGTCCTTCAACGAATTTACCGCCTCGCTGTTCGTGACGGCGCAACGAACGCAAACATTACCTGTCGCAATGTACAATTATGTGCGCGAATATGCCGACCCGACGATGGCGGCATTATCCGTCATCTTCATCGTCGTGACGGCGGCGTTGCTGACCGTTGCGAATGCGTATCTCGGTCTTGGAAAGGTGTTGAATGTCGAGCAGGCCCGCTGAGCTTGTGGCCGAGAAGGTCCATCCGATCATGAATGCCGTCACTCCGGACCGTGATGTCGCGGTGCAACTCGACGGCGTCAGCAAGCGCTTTGGCACGAGCATCGCGCTCGATTCTGCCTGGCTGAAGATCGACCGCGGCGAATTCATGACCCTGCTCGGACCGTCCGGCTGCGGCAAGACGACGTTGCTGAATCTGGTTGCCGGCTTCCTGGCGCCGGACGACGGCGAGATTTTCATCGACGGTGCCCTCGTTACCGATGTGCCGACCTTCGCACGCAAGACCGGAATCGTATTCCAGAATTACGCGCTGTTCCCGCATATGACGGTCGCCAACAATGTGGCCTACGGCCTGAAAGCCCGCGGCGTCGCCAAGGCTGAGATCAACACGCGCGTGGCCGAAATTCTGGCGATGATGAAGCTGACCGGCTTCGAAGACCGTAAACCGCGCCAATTATCCGGTGGTCAGCAGCAGCGCGTGGCATTGGCGCGTGCATTGGTGATCCGTCCGAAAGTTCTCCTTCTTGATGAGCCGTTCTCTGCGCTGGACAAAAACTTGCGCGCATCGATGCAAGTGGAAGTCAAGGAGATCCAGCGGAGCCTTGGCGTTACGACAATATTCGTCACCCATGATCAGAGCGAAGCCCTGTCGTTGTCCGATCGGATTGCCGTCATGTCGGGGGGCCGGATCTGCCAGATCGACAAGCCGGAAGCGCTTTACCGGCGTCCCGCCGACCGCTTCGTTGCATCCTTCATTGGCGAAGGCTCCTGGTTGCGCGCGACGCTCGAACGCTTCGAGGGCTCGAACGCAGTGGTGAGGATTGGCAAAACCGCCCTCACCGTGCCAGCCGGACCTCTGACCGGCATCGCCCGCGGAGCCGACGTCGACCTTTTCATCCGCCCGGAACATCTGCACGTATCGTCCGTGAACGACGCCACGCTCGATGGCTCTGTCGCGGCATCGATCTACCAGGGCGGCCATGTCGATCTTTATGTCGACATGCCGCAGGTGTCGCCGGCGCGCGTCCTGATGCGGCTCAACGCCAAAGATGCCAACGGCATGTGGGATGCGGGCGCGCGGATCATGATCGGCGTCAGCGGCAACGATGCCGTCGCATTTCCGCCGGCGAGTGCATGAGGATGCTAGAAGCTCGGTGCAGTGCCCGGTGCCCGCGCGCGCGATTCATAGGCGGCACGCTGCGGGGCATACAATGTCCAGATGCGGCGCAGCTCGCCGATCGGCTCGTCGTGCCAGTCGACACGCAGATCGACCACCGGCCAGTCATAGATGTCAGCAACATGCAGACCTGCCGCGTGCTCGTCTCCGGTTTCACCACCGGCAGCAAGTCCGGCTTCAAGGCCGCGCATCAGGCGCTCCGCCAGGCTTTCTGCCGACGATTTTTCGAAGGCAGCGACCATCTGCGCAGGAACATCGGGCGATGCCAAAAGATTTCCAAGCGCGATGCAGCCGCGTCCTTCACTGAAGGCGGCAAGCGGCAGCGCTTCTTTTCCGGAATGCAAAGCCGTCTTGCCGTAGCGATCGATGACGCCGACTTGGCGATAGTCAGGGTCCGGCGTCCCAGCGAGAAGCAGATCAAGCACCGCGCCAGCGCCCAGCCCTTGCCGCAACAGGCCAAGGCCCGCAGGTCCAAGTGCCGGATCGGTGATGTTCTGTGTCGATACCGCGCCAAGCGGACCGACCCAGGCGCATCGGCTGGCGACGCAAATCGACGACGATGTGATCGCGATCCCGAATGCTCCGGTCTTCTCGCATCGGGCAGCTATGGAATATGTCATTGCGCGTCACCTCGTCTTTCACGCTCACACTAAATGACCTGCGATGACTGATCAACAAACCACGCTTGAGATTCTGGATGCGCTGATCGGATTTCCATCCATCAGTCGTGATTCGAATCTCGATATCGTGTCGTGGATCGAAAGTTATCTCGCACGGCATGATGTCCGGTCGCAACGCATTGCAGACAGGACCGGCGCAAAGGCTTCCATCCTTGCGACCATCGGCCCTTCCGATCGGGCCGGCATCGTCTTGTCCGCACATACCGATGTCGTGCCGGTCGACGGACAGGACTGGTCGAGCCCACCGTTTACCGCGACCAGGCGCGACAATCGCATTGTCGGTCGCGGCGCGACGGACATGAAAGGCTTCATCGCCGGTGTTCTTGCCCATGCCCCGCACTTCAAGGCGGCCGCAACACAGACCCCGGTGCACATTGCGTTGTCTTACGACGAAGAGGTTGGCTGTCTTGGCGCCCCAGACCTCGTCGACGTGGTGGCGAGCCTGCCAACAAAGCCTGCGCTTTGCATTGTCGGCGAGCCGACCGGGCTGAATGCCGTATATGCGCATAAGGGAAAGGTCGCACGCAGGATCATCGTCACAGGCCGCGGCGGACATTCCGCCCTTCCCCATCGCGCGGCCAATGCCGTGACAGCTGCGGCAAGGCTTGTGAACAACATCAGCGATCTCGCCGACACCACAAGCAATTCCGATGTGCGGGATGAGGCGTTCGACCCGCCCTACACCACCATCCATGTCGGCTCCCTGCACGGCGGCACGGCGCTCAATCTCGTGCCAGATCGCGCAGTCATAGAATTCGAGATCCGGGATATCCCGGGGACCGACGTCGCATCACTTCTCGCACAAATCGACCGTTTCATTGATGAGCAGCGAAACGATCTCAAGCGACAGGCTTCCGAAGCCGATATCATTGTTGAGAATATTTCGTCCTATCCCTCGCTCATGATTGCACAGAACGATGCGGCGGTTGCGACCGTGGCGCGTCTTGCGGACAGCAAACACCCGGCCGGTACGGTGAGCTTTGGCACCGAGGCCGGACTCTACGCAAAAGCCGGCATCCCGACCGTCGTCTGCGGACCAGGCGATATCGGCCGTGCGCACAAGGCGGACGAATGGATCGGCATCGACGAACTCGCGCAAGCCGATGCGATGATGAAAAGACTGGCGGCCCATCTCAATCAGCCGGCCGAACAATGGATCAAGGCATGAGCAAAGCAGACACCACGAGACCGTTCCTGAAACTCACGCATCAGGGCGCCCTGATCGCGTTGCAGGCGGCTGTCGCGAAGGCAGAGGAGCTGGGCGTGCCGCAGAACATCACCATCGTCGACGATGGCGGCAACATGCTGGCTTATATCCGCATGGACAATGCCAAGCTGCTCTCGGCGGAAACCTCAAAGTCGAAGGCCATCACGGCCGCATCGCATCGCCAGCCGACATCGCGGCTCGATCCGAAGCTGGAAGTGAAGCTCGCGATCGCAGCCGGAGGCCGCCTCACCAATCTCGAAGGCGGACTTCCCATCGTCATCGACGGCGTTTGCGTCGGTGCGGTTGGCGTCGGGTCCGGGACCGGTGCACAGGACGTGGAAGTTGCCCGTGCTGCGCTCAAGGGCATTGGAGCGGAGGATCAAATTCCATGAACACCATTCCCGACACCATGCGTTGCATGATCGCAAAGGAAAAGGGAGGCCCTGAGGTTCTCGCCGTGGAAACCCGGCCGGTGCCCAAGCCGCAACCGGGTGAAGTGCTGATCAAGGTTGACTATGCCGGAGTCAGCCGGCCGGACATCATGCAGCGAAAGGGAATTTTCGTGCCACCTCCGGGCGCGAACGATATCCTTGGTCTTGAATGCGCCGGCACCGTCGTCGCGCTCGGCGAGAAGGCTGACGGCCTCGCCATTGGCGACCGCGTCGCCGCGCTCCTTCTCTCTGGCGGTTATGCGGAATATGTGGCGACCGACGCGCGGCATTGTCTCAAACTACCCGATCATATCTCGATGCGCGATGGCGGCGCATTGCCCGAAGTCGTCTTCACGGTGTGGCACAATCTGTTTGAGCTGGGACGCCTCACGCCTGGCGATTCAGTCCTCGTTCATGGCGGCGCCAGTGGCATCGGAACCATGGCGATCCAGCTTGCCGCCGCGACCGGCGCCACCGCTTATGCGACACTTGGCTCCAAGCAAAAGCAACAGGCCGTGGCTGACCTCGGCTGCAAGGCCTCCATTCTTTACAAGGATGAGGACTTTACAACGGCGATTAAAGATCTCACCAGCGGGCGCGGCGTCGATGTCGTCCTCGACATTGTCGGTGGCTCCTATGTGCCGCGCAACATCTCCATCCTTGCGGCGGGCGGACGCCACGTCAGCCTGTCGTTTCTTGAAAGCTCGGCGACCGCGATCGATCTCGGCCCCGTCATGGGCAGGAGCCTGACGCTCACCTCTTCAACCCTGCGTCCAAAATCCGCGGACGAAAAAGCGCGGCTCAAGCGCGCGATCGAGCATCACGCCTGGCCTCTGATTACGTCGGGCCACGTGAAAGCCGTGGTGCACGCGGAATTTCCGCTGGCTGAAGCAGCAAAAGCCCACGAGATGCTGGAGGCCTCGCAACATATCGGCAAGGTCGTCCTGCGCTGCTGAAAACGCGCCGTCGATACATTCAGCTCATACGACTGCCATAAGGCTACGCCGCCAGAGCCTGGCGACCGTCATAGAGCCAGGCCAGAGCTTCCCTGAAGCTTCGGTCGTCCATGGCACTGAGCGTGGCATTTCTCACGAGCGCATGCGCACCGGAGGGATGGAAAATATGGTCGCCGATCAGGCGCGAGCCAAGTTGCACCCGCGCCGTTCGCACCAGTCGCTCCTGCCGATAACGATCGAGAGCGTTGACCACATCGCTGCCAGCTTGGCCAAGCACACGCGCCAGGCACATCCCGTCTTCCATTGCCATGCAAGCGCCTTGCGCAAAATACTGCAGCGTCGGATGTGCCGCATCGCCCAGCAAGGTCGCACGGCCGTCATTCCAATTCTCGGCCGGATCACGATCGCAGAGAACCCACTTTTTCCAGTTCTGACCGGAACTGATGATGCGACGCACTTCTGGGACGAGATGAGCGAACTTCTCGGCCACCGTTTCATCGCTCACAGGCACGCCTGTCACAGCGACATCGGCATCGTCATGCGCGGTCGCGACCAGATTGAAGACCTTTGCGCCCTTCAGCGGATAGTGGACCACATGGGTCTTCGGCCCCACCCAGATCGTCATTGAATTCCACTGGAATTCCTTCGGCATCTGTTCGGTGGGAATGACCGAACGAAATGTCGTATGACCGGAGACCCGTGGCGGTCCATCGTTGATGATCTGTGCGCGGATCGCGGAATGCAGGCCGTCGGCACCGACCAGCACATCCCCTTCAAATGTGAGGCCATCGACCGACACGGCGCGAATGGCGTTCACGTCCTGCTCAAAATTCTTGATTCGCACGGCGGTCTTGATGTCTACCAGACCGCTGGCTTGGCAGGCATCGATCAGGGATTGATGCAAGTCGGCGCGATGCACCACGACGTAGGGATTACCAAAGCGCTCCCTGAAGTCGTCACCATAGGAAAAGCGATTGATCTGCCGGCCCGTCGCGGAATCCATCAGCCTGAAGGAGTCGACATAGACCGCACCCTTCAGAAGATATTCACCCATGCCGAGCTGGTCCAGCACATGAAAGGCGTTTGGTCCCAGCTGGATGCCCGCACCGATTTCGCCGAGTTTCGGCGAAGATTCGAGAACGGTTGTGCGAGTGCCAGTTTTCGCCAACGCCAAGGCTGCGGCAAGACCACCAATTCCGGCTCCGACGATCACGACATGCATGTCTTTATGCCTTCTGCGAGATCAAACGACCAATCCGATTTATCGAACCTCGACATCCATCGAGCCGATCCGCTCGATGGTTGCGCTGATGCGGTCGCCGGGCTTGACCGGACCGACGCCTTCCGGCGTGCCGGTCAAGAGAATGTCGCCGACCTCCAGTGTATAGAATTTCGACGCAAATTCGATGAGCCCCGGCGTATCGATGACAAGATCGCGTGTGTTCGCCGATTGCCTCACTTCACCATTGACTGACAACTCAAACGACAGGTTTGAAGGATCGCTCAACTCATCCGCCGTCACGAACCACGGCCCAAGAACCGTGTAAGTATCGACGGACTTCCGCAGGCTCCTCTCCTCCGGGCCTCGCACCGTCATATCGAGACCGATGAGATAGCCCGCAACGATATCCAGCGCATTTGCAGCGCTGACATTCGTTGCCGCCTTGCCGATGACGACGCCCAGCTCGATTTCATGATCGCTTCTGCGGTCCGGGAAGCGAAGCTCGACACCCTCTCCGGGGCCGACGACGGAGCTTGTAGACTTCAGAAAAAGACCGGTCTCGTGAATTTGCCGCACGTGATGGCGCGAGAATGTTTCCTTCTCGGCAATCGCTTCGTCGAGATGCGCTTGATAATTGACCGGCGCGGCTACGATCTTTCCCGGATTGGCGACGGGCGACAGCAATTTCACACTCGAGAGTTTAATCGGCGTCGCGGTCTTCGCGATTTCTTCGAACAGAGGCATCAGCTTTGGCAGCTGAGCAATCATCGGATCAAATCGCGGCAAAGGATACGAGAACGTGCCGAGCTCACTGAGCGCCGCGGTCACATCGTAAACGTGATCGTCCCGGACGAGACCCACGCGGTTATCGTTAAAACGGCAGATACGCATTCTCGCAATTCCAGCCTTCGATAGTTGTCAAACTAGGCTCCTGCGAGCCTGCGCCATAGCTTATGACAACTATTTTCCCAGAAAACAAGAAAAATGTCTTTAAATTTCTGTCTGGGTCACCCAATATCCGGCCTCGGTTGAAGACCAGGGACATCTGCCGCTACCGCCCCCAAGAGCATGATGCCGAAAAGTGCGATGCGGTTTTCGGACGACATCATGCTCTAATGTATAAGAATCGATCACGTTTATGATTTTGGATCATCGATCCAAAATCATCGTGATCTAGGCCCGCACGCGAAGGGATTCGGCTCTGGTCAGCATCTCCGATAAGTTGCTCTCGGTATTTGGCCTGTTCACCTTCGAGCAGCCGCGATGGACCGTCGAGCAAGCCGCCGAGGAACTGGGATTAGCTCAGAGCACGACCTATCGATATTTTCGCAAATTGTCCGATGCAGGGCTGATTGTCGCGATCAGCACTGGCCAATACGTGCTTGGACCGACGATCACAATGCTCGATCGTCAAATGCGGATGCTCGACCCGCTCATCACGTCCGCTGACACGCTGATGCAAAGGCTGGCCCCGACCATCGAAATTCCGTCGGTGCTGTTTGTTTGCCGGCTTTATCGCAACCAGGTGATGTGCATCTACACCCACGACGTCGGCAAACCCGGATTTGCCTATAGCTACGAACGCGGCCGGCCGATGCCGCTCCATCGTGGGGCGGCTTCAAAAGTCATTATGGCGCATTTGCCGGCGCGTGTTGTCCGTCCCTTGATCGAACAAAATCAGAAAGACGTCACCGCCGCAGGCCTCGGTTCCACCTGGCCCATCACCAAGAAGCGTCTGCGACTGATCCGCAATGCCGGCGTCCTGGTGACGCGGGGCGATCTGGACCGCGGTCTTCTCGGTATCGCAAGTCCAATCTTTGGAAAGGATGGCGGCGTCATCGGCAGTTTCTGCATTGTCATGAAGGATGACAAGTCAGCCGAGCAACAGCTCGATACGCTGACTGAAAAGATCGTCAGCGCATCGCGCGTCATTACGGCCTGACGAGCAGATGGCAGGTTTGCCAAACCTTTAAGCCACCAGCATCGTCAGCGGCTGTTCGAGGTAGTTTTTCACGGCCGCCAGCAGTTGCGCCCCGAGCGCGCCATCGATGACGCGGTGATCGCACGACAGCGTGATGGTCATCTGGCTTTCGAAACGCACGCCGCCATCCTCGGTTTCGACCGGACGGCGCTGCGAAGCGCCGACTGCGAGGATGGTCGATTGCGGCGGGTTAATGATGGCCGCAAAATCACGCACGCCATACATGCCGAGATTGGAAATGGCGCTGACGCCGCCCTGATACTCTTCCGGCTTCAGTTTCTTGTCGCGCGCACGCTCAGCCAACGATCGCATCTCATTCGAGATCGCGCTAAGCGACTTTTCGTTTGCCGCGCGCAGCACCGGCGTCAGCAAGCCGCCGTCGATGGCGACCGCAACGCCAATATCGGCGCGGTTGAAACGCAGAATGCGGTCGTCAGCCCAGACAGCATTGGTCGCCGGTACACGTATCAGCGCCAACGCCAGCGCCTTGATGACGAAGTCATTGACGGAGATGCGATAGTCCGCTGCGCCGTCCGGCCGCGGCGCAGCCGCATTCGCTTCGGCGCGCAGCTTGAGCAGCGCATCGATGCTGACGTCGGCGTTGAGATAGAAATGCGGAATGATCTGCTTGGCCTGCGTCAGCCGTGCGGCAATGGTCTTGCGCATGCCGTCGAGCGGCACTTCATTGAACGGCACATCGCGGTAGAGCGCGAGAATGTCGGACGCCGATGGCCCGGCCGCCGGTGCACCGGCAGGCGCGCGTCTGATCTGTCCCTCCACGTCGCGCGCAACGATACGGCCATGCGGACCGGAACCTGTGATGCGCGACAGATCGATGCCGTTCTCGCCGGCCAGACGCCGCGCGAGCGGAGTCACGCTGATGCCGCCGATGCGCGCGGGCCCGTAATTGCGTTCCGGCGTGCGCACTTCGCGGAACAGGTCCATGGGGATCGGCTTGGCTGCCGGGATGCCAACCACTATCCGCTCATCCCCGCGAAAGCGGGGATCCAGGCTTGTTTGATTCTGGATTCCCGCCTGCGCGGGAATGAGTGGAGCTTGTGGCTGCGCTGATTGCTTTGCAGCCGGCTGATGCGCTTCGGCCGCTTCCGCCGATGCCGCCAGCACCGCAACAACAGCGCCGACCGGCGCGACATCTCCGGTCGCAACACGGATCTCCGCCAGCACACCGGCGCTGGTCGCCGGCACCTCCATCGAAGTCTTGTCGGTCTCGATCTCGAACAGATTGTCGCCGGGCTGAACAGCATCACCCGTCGCCTTGTACCAGCGGGTGATCTTGCCCTCGGCCACCGTCTCGCCGAGCTGCGGCATCAGGATGTCCATTCGTCCCTCTCAACGAGCAGCGGTGAACTCCGCCGTGATGTTACGAACCGAGCGACTGTCGCACACGCTCGGCGATGCGGCCGGGCGTCGGCAACACCGTGTCTTCGAGCACATCGGCCGCCGGCAGCGGAATATGCGGCGTGGTGATGCGCACGATCGGTCCATCGAGATCGTAGAAAGCCTCGTCGGCAACGATCGAGGCGATCTCCGCACCCCAGCCGCACAGCCGCGGATTTTCCTCAACCGTAAACAGCCGGTGCGTGCGCGCGACCGAGCCGAGGATCGTCTGCGTATCGAGCGGCACCAGCGAGCGCACATCGACCACTTCGCAATCGATGCCGTGTTCGGCCTTCAACTTCTCCGCGGCTTCGAGCGCGCGCGGCACCATGAGCGCCAGCGCCAGAATGGTTGCGTCCTTGCCGGGCCGCACGATCTTGGCCGTGCCGAGCGTGTCGACAATTTCGCCGTCCGGCACCTCGCCCTTCATCGGATAGAGCGACTTGTGCTCGAAGAAGATCACGGGGTCTGGATCGCGCACCGCCGCGGCGAGAAGGCCGATCACATCACGCGGGCTTGAGGGTGCGACGACCTTCAGACCCGGGATCATCATGCACCAGTTCTCGACGCTCTGCGAATGCTGGGCGCCAAAGCGCGAGCCGGCGCCATTGCCGGTGCGCACCACCAGCGGACATTTCACCTGCCCGTTGGTCATGTAGCGGCTCTTCGGGAATTCATTGGCGATGTAATCGAAGCACACCGCCAGAAAGTCCGAGAACATGATCTCGGCAATCGGCTTGAGGCCCGTCATCGCCGCGCCCATGGCCGCGCCGAGAATCGCCTGTTCGGAGATCGGCGTGTCGCGCACGCGCAACGGACCGAACTGCTCGTAGAGACCGACAGTCGCCTTGAACACGCCGCCAGCCTTGGCGACGTCCTCGCCGAGAAACACCACATCCGGATCGCGCGCCATTTCCTGAGCAATGCCGCGCGCAACCGCGTCGCGATAGGTCAGTTCCGCCATGCGAAACCTCCATCGGCATACACGTCGGTCATGATGATGTCCTGCGATGGAATCGGCGCGGCCTTGCATTGGTCGGTCGCATCGTCGACCTCACGCTTGATCGCGCTTTCGATGCCGAGAATGACATCCTTGTCGATACCGAAATCGAGCAGGCGCTCGCGATAGACCTTGACCGGGTCGCGCTCCTTCCATTTCTCGAGTTCGCCTTCGGGGCGATACTTGGCCGGGTCGGCGCGCGAATGGCCGCTGTGCCGATAGGTGATGCATTCGATCAATGACGGGCCTTCGCCCTTGCGCGCCTTGTCATAGGCCGCCATCGCCGTGCGATAGACTGCGTCGGCATCGTTGCCATCGACGATGATGCGCTCAAGTCCGTAAGCGGACGCACGATCGGCGGCCGGATGCGGCACCGCCGTCACATCGCCGATCGGCGTATATTCCATGTAATGGTTGTTTTCGCAGACGAAGATCACCGGCAGTTTCCAGATCGCGGCGAAGTTCAGCGCCTCATGGAAGGCACCAATATTGGTGGTACCATCGCCGAAGAAGCACACCGACACATCATCCTGTCCTTTATATTGCGCACGCCACGCCGCGCCGCAGGCGATCGGCAGATGCGCGCCGATGATGGCATACGAGCCCATCACCCCGTGCTCAACGGACGTCAGATGCATCGAGCCGCCCTTGCCGCGCATCAGGCCGTTGTCGCGGCCCATCAATTCGCCGAGCACCTGCTCTACCGGCACACCGCGTGCCAGCGTATGCGCATGGCCTCTGTAAGTGCAAAACGACAAATCGCCGGGCTTCATCGCTGCTGCAAAGCCGGCCGCCACCGCTTCCTGCCCGAGCGACAGATGGCTCGTGCCCTTCACCAGGTTCTGCAAAAACAGATCGAACGCCCGCTGCTCTGCCTCGCGCAGCAGAAACTGCAGACGGTACAGCTCAAGTCGCACGTCCTCGCCAAGGTCGTCGTTCGACGAGGAAATCTCGCTCTTCTGCAACGGTTTCATGGCAGCATCCGCCTAGCTCTCGAGTCCGGTGCCGACATTCTTGTTTTCGCTGGTCAGCTTCATGCCCGCCAGCTCGGCCATGGTTTCCGCCATCTTGGCAAAGTCCTGCGCCAGGATGTCCTTGCTGTTCGGCTGTGACAGCGCCTTGCCGATATGCTGCTGCAAAACCTCGCGCGTTGCTGCGGTAACCGGCATTGGCACGTCCCATTCGCGGCCGAGTTCGAGACCAAGGTCGAGATCCTTGCGCAGCAATTCCGGCGTGAAAGTCGTGGTCCAGTCGAGATTGACCAAAGCCGGCGTCTTGTAGGCGGTGAACATCGATCCCATGACGCCATTGTTCATGAAGGCGAGGAAAGCATGACGCGGCACGCCCATCTTGTTGGCGAGCAGCGTGATCTCGGTCAGGTTCTCGATGACGACGCCCAGCATCACGTTATGGGCAATCTTGCAGATGCGGGCGAGTTCGCCCTCACCCACATACGACACGCCGCGCGGCGCGAAAATCTCGATCAGCGGCATCGCCTGCTTGGCAGCGGCCTCGGGACCCGAAACGACAGCAGAGAGCTTGCCGGCCTTGATGACGAGAGCGTTGCCGGACACCGGCGAACACACGAAATCGATATTGTGCTCCTTCAGACGCGCACGAATGCGCTCGGAATCCTCAACCGAAATCGACGAGCAATCGACGAAGATCTTCGGCAGCTTGCCTTTGGCATTGGTGACAATGCCGTCCTTGCCGAAATAGACCTCTTCGAGATCCTTTCCTTCGGAGACAATGGCAAACAGAATATCGACGCCTGAGAGATCGGCGAGTTTATCGACCACCTTGCCACCGAGCTTGGTCAGCGGCTCGGCCTTGGACTTGGTGCGGTTCCAGATCGAGACATCCTGCCCTGCAATCAGGAGCCGCTCGGCCATCTGGTAGCCCATGCGTCCGACGCCGATCCAGCCAAGTTTCAGTGCCATGTGTTTCCTCCGCTATGCGTCGATATATGTGACAATGTATCAGGATTTCGGGATCAATACTTCGCCGAGATCGGCAGCTCTTCGGCCGGGAACAGCGAGATCACCTTGCAGCCCTTGTCGGTGACCACGACCTCTTCCTCGATGCGGGCGCCGGAATAGCCGTCGGTCGCCGGGCAATAGGTCTCGATCGCGAACACCATGCCTTCCTTGATCTCGGTCGGGTGATCCATCGACACAACACGCGAGATGATCGGCCGCTCGTGCAGCGCAAGGCCAAGGCCGTGCGCGAATTGCAGGCCGAAGGCGCTCATCTCGTCGGGGAAACCGAACTCGGGCGCCTTCGGAAACGCTTCGCAGATCTGCGAGGTCATCGCCCCCGGCTTGATCCGCGCCATCGCATTGTCGAGCCATTCACGCGCCTTCTTGTAGGCGTCGCGCTGACTGTCGGTCGCGCGCACCACATTGAAGGTGCGGTAATAGCAGGTGCGATAGCCCATGAAGCTCTGCAGGATATCGAAGAAGGCCTGATCGCCCGGCCGGATCAGCCGGTCGGTGAAATTATGCGGATGCGGATTGCAGCGCTCGCCGGAAATCGCATTGATTGCTTCGACATCGTCGGAACCGTGGGTGTAGAGAAACTTGTTCACCTCGGCGACGATGTCGTTCTCGCGCACGCCCGGCCGCAGCTTCTCGTTGATCAGGTCATAGGCGCCGTCGACCATCGCCGCGGCGCGATTGAGCAGCGCGATCTCGTCGATCGATTTGATCTCGCGCGCCTCCAGCATCACCTGCTGGCCGTCCTTAACCTTCAGTCCGGCTTTCTCCAGTTCGAACATCATCGGCGGCTCGATGATGTCGACACCAAGCGGCATGTCGGCAACGCCGGCTTCGCGCAACAGCGCTGCGATCTCTTCCGCATGCCGCTTCATCAGACCGAAGGCCGGATTGACCGTGCCGCGCAAACCGACGAGACCAGCCTTGCAATTCTCCGGCTTCAGCCATGGCGCATACAGCTTGTGATGCACGGCCGCCGAGCCGAAATCCCACAGGATCGGATCGGGCGAACCGCGTGTCAGCAGCGCCCAGCGCGAAAGCTTGTCGCGCTCCCATTCGCCGATCTTGGTCGAGGTCAGGTAGCGGATGTTGTTGACATCGAACACCAGCAGCGCGCCGAGCTCTGAATTATCCAGCGCCATCCGCGCGCGAGAGAGCCGGTAGGTATGCAGCCGGCGATAATCGACGCGCTCCTCGAAATCGACCCCCATGATGCCCAGAGACGGCAGCGCCCGGCCCCAGTTATGACGCGGGTTGATGTCTTCGGCTGAAACGATCCGAGGCTCGGTCATTGGCGCTTCTCCCTGCAATCGATTGCATAAAAGCTGGCGCTTAGGTTGTCAACCGATCCGACTCCAGCCGTTTTTCGCTCCTATGGCACCGCTATACTAGTGTTTCATGTGACGAAATGTATGCAATCGTTTGTACATTTCGGCTATGGTGAGGATCATCTTCCGATGTCAGAAGCATGAAACCGCTGGATCCCATCAAAAAACGCCGCGTGACATTGAAACTCGTCGCCGACCGTGCCGGCGTGCACGCATCCACGGCGTCGCGCGCGCTTAATCCGGTAACCCGCTCCATGGTGCTCCCGAGTGTCGCACAGAAGGTGCTCGATGCGGCGCAGGAACTCGGTTACCACCCCGACCCGGTCGCCGCGAGTCTGCGCACCGGGCGATCGAAACTCGCCGCCATCCTCGTTCCCGACATTTCCAACAGTGTCTTTGCGCCCATCCTCAGCGGCGCCAGCGAACGCCTGGCGACGGAAGGATACACCGTCATCGTCGCGGACGTCGGGAGCGACAAGGATAAGCAGCTCAATATTGCTTCCGGCCTCATGGCGCGCAGGGTCGATGGATTTATCCTCGCGACGGTCAGCAAGGATGACCCGCTTGTCGCTTTCTGTTTGGAACAGAACATCCCCGCAGTGCTGGTCAATCGCGCGGAAGCTCAATCGCGCCTCTCAAGCGTCGTTTCGGACGACGAGTTGGGCATGCAAATGGCCGTGGATCATCTGGTCAGCCTCACTCACAAAATCATCGGCCATATCGCCGGTCCCGCCCAACATTCGACCGGATATCTGCGCCGGCGCGGTTTCGGCCGCGCCATGGCCAGGCACGGGCTCACCGAGAACTCACCCTGCCAGATCGCGAAAAGCTACTCGCGGCATGAGGGCGCACATGCCGCTCGCAGACTACTCGATTCACACCCTCAAGTGACCGCAATCGTTGCCGCCAACGACCTCCTTGCACTCGGCGTCTATGATGTTTTCCGGGAGCGGGGCATTAACTGCCCTGCCGAGATTTCGGTTGTTGGCCACAACGACATGCAACTCGTCGACATGATAGAGCCGCCGCTCACCACCATTCGCATCGACCATCACGAAATGGGACGGCAAGCTGCGGAGCTGCTGAGGCAGGTGATCGAGAATCCCGATAAGGCCAAGCACAACGTCACTCTGCAGCCGATACTGATCGTTCGGTCTTCGACCGCTGCTCCGAGAAAGCCGAAACCACAAACGCGATCAGAACGATAACGCTGCGATACTCCGGTAAAAGACGCCCACCTTGTCCAAGGCCGTCATCTCAAAAACTGTCTGAATCGACGCAGCGAGAAAAAGAAAAGCACGACCCCAATCCCGAGCAAGGCGGCGAATTGCGGCCACACGACACCAATGCCTGCCCCACGGAAGAGGATGGCCTGTGCCAGGATGACGAAATGCGTATTGGGCGCGGCGAGCATGATGATCTGGATCATCTCGGGCATGCTTTCGCGCGGTGTCGTGGCGCCGGACAATAGCTGAAGCGGAAGCAAGACAAGCATCAGCAACAACCCGAATTGCGGCATTGAGCCGGCGACGGTGGCAAGAAAGATCCCCATGCAGGTGGTTGCAAAGAGGTGCAGCGCGGCACCGGCAAGAAAAAGTGCAACCGACCCATGGATTGGAACTGAAAGCAGGCCTTGCACGATCACGATCAAAGAAAAGGTGGTGGCCAGAAGCACAACAAGTCCCATCGACCAGATCTTGCTGACCATGATTTCCGTCGGCGTCACCGGCATCACGAGAAGATGCTCGATCGTTCCATGCTCGCGTTCGCGAATGAGTGCGGCACCCGTCAATACGATAGAGAGCATGGTGATCGAGGAAATCATATTGGTAACGGCACCGAACCAGCTTTTGTTCAGCTCCTGATTGAAGCGCGTGCGCAACGTGAGATCGACCGGAACGGAGGCCGCGCTGCGATAGCGGTTGAGAAATTCCCTGACTTCACTGGTCACGATAGACTGAACATAGCCGCCGCCGGTGAAGGCTTGTGTCATGCGGGTCGCATCGATGTTGAGCTGGATGGTTGGCGCCCTGCCGGCCAGCAGATCGCGTTGAAAGTCCGGCGGAATATCGAGTGCAAACGTATCGAGACCGGAATCCATCCGGCTGTCCATTTCGTGCTGGGAGATAATCCGCGGCGTCGTGAAATAGGGCGGATAAAGCGCCGTGATGATCCGCGCCGATACTGGTGATTGGTCCTCATCGACGACCGCAATCGCAGCCCGGTTCAAGGTTTCGGGCATGGCTTTCGAAGCCGTGTAAATGGAGAGCGTAAACGCATAAGCGATCAGCGTCAGCAGCATGGGATCGCGGGCAAGACCGCGCAGTTCCTTGATCCCGAGTTGGACGATGTTGGTCAGGCGCATGATCAACGTGCCTGCTTCTTGAGGAAGAGAACACCGAGTCCCAGCAGCACGGGTGCCGCCACAAGGAGGGGGACAAACGCGGTCCACAGATCGGTCATGCCCAGTGCTTTCGAGAAGGTGCCGCGCGAGATCGTTACGAAATATGTTGCCGGATAAATCTGGCCGATCAGTGCGCCAGCCCCCTGCAGCGACGAAACCGGATCGATAATGCCCGAATACTGGACCGCAGGAACGAGCGTTATAAGCACGGTACCAAAGATCGCCGCAATCTGGCTCTTCATGAATGTAGAAATGACAAGCCCCAGCGCGGTTGTCACGATCACGTATATCAGAGCGGCAGCCGTCAACGTAAGAAAGCTCCCTGTGAAGGGAATGCGAAATATGAAAATCGCGAAAGCCACCATCAACAGGAAATTCAGCATCGCCAGCGCCACATAGGGCAACTGTTTGCCCAGCAGGAATTCAAGCCGCGTGACAGGCGTCACATAGAAATTGATGATCGAGCCGAGTTCCTTTTCACGAACGACGCTTAAAACGCTCAGCATCGCGGGTATCATCATCAGCAGCAAAGGGATGACGGCCGGCACCATGGCGACGAGACTCTGGATATCGGGGTTATACCGGTATCGGATTGCGAGCTGAAAATCGCCGACGGTCGCGGCGTCACCATAAAGCTCACGGGCTTTTTGTATCAGCCAGCCCTGATGCATCCCCTGGACATAACCGCGCACGGTCTCGGCCCGGGTCGGCATCGCTCCGTCAATCCAGGCGCCAATCTCGACCTTCCGTCCGCGCGTCGCGTCCCGGCCGAAACCCGGAGGGATTTCTATCGCCAGACTGAGTTCGCCGGTACGCATGCGGCGGTCGAGATCCTCATAATCGGAGATCGGCGGCTTCTCGGTGAAATAACGTGAACCCGCTATTTGCAACGCATAATCGCGGCTGATCGTGGTGTCATCACGGTCGAGCACCGCGAAGGAAAGGTTCTCGACATCCATGTTGATGCCATATCCGATGACGAACATCAGTAGAACGCTACCGAGGATCGCAAGCGTGGCGCGAATGGGATCCCGCCGCAATTCAAGCGTCTCCCGCTTCGTATAGGCAAACATCCGCCGAAACTCGAATGGACGATATGGCTGTTTCTGCTTGGCGGACTGATCGTCTTCCTTGTCTTTCCCGGTCGCAGGGATCACGAGCGGTACGGCTGCTTTTTGTGAATCATGGCTCTGATCTATTGCTTCCTCGAGGAAGGCAACGAATGCGTCTTCGAGATTGTCTGCGGACCGTTTCTCAACAATCGCCGCGGGCGTATCGCTGATCAGGACCTTTCCTGCATGCATGAGCGAAATCCGATCACACAGTTCCGCTTCATTCATGAAATGGGTGGAGACGAAGATCGTCACATTGTCCTTGCGGGACAGATCGGACAGAATCTGCCAGAAGCCATCGCGGGCAATAGGATCGACCCCTGATGTCGGCTCGTCCAAGATCAGGATATCGGGTGAGTGGATCATTGCCACAGCGAGAGACAGTCGCTGACGGATGCCAAGTGGCAGCGCATTGGGCAGTGCATCCATGACGCCAGCGAGATCGAAGCGACGTGCCATCTCATCGATCCTTGCCGGAACGGCATCCTGAGGAATGCTAAAAAGCCGGGCGTGCAGATCGAGATTCTGGTGGACGCTCAGTTCGGAATACAGAGAAAAGGCCTGCGACATGTAGCCAACACGCTGGCGCACCGTGATGTCGTTCGGATCGACATCACGCCCGAACAGGCGCGCTATTCCTTCGCTGGC
Source organism: Pseudorhodoplanes sinuspersici (assembly GCF_002119765.1). Lineage (NCBI taxonomy): Bacteria > Pseudomonadati > Pseudomonadota > Alphaproteobacteria > Hyphomicrobiales > Pseudorhodoplanes > Pseudorhodoplanes sinuspersici. The sequence continues at coordinate 3,463,611 of NZ_CP021112.1, read as the reverse complement.
CGGCAGAAGGCCGGTCAGCATCTTCATGGTCGTTGTTTTGCCGCAGCCATTCGAACCCAGAAAGCCGAATATCTCTCCGCGAGGAATACGAAAGCTGACATTGTCGACAGCCGTAAAATCGCCAAAGCGCATCGTCAGATGCTCGGCCTCAATGGCAATCTCGCCTTGCATGTCCTGCGAACGAGAGGGAATCGTGACCTCACGATGATTGCGGCGCCTCTCCTCGGGCAGAAGCGCAATGAAGGCGGCATCCACCGTGGCCGTTTTCGTCGTGCTAAGCAGATCGGACGGGGTTCCTGTTGCCAGCACTTTGCCGCCGTCCATCGCCACCAGCCAATCGAAACGGGCGGCCTCTTCCATATAGGCGGTGGCAACGATGACGCTCATATTCGCGCGGTCACGGCGCATCTCGTCGATTAGTTCCCAGAACTGGCGGCGTGACAGCGGGTCAACACCGGTCGTCGGCTCATCAAGGATCAGCAGTTCAGGATCGTGAATGAGCGCGCAGCACAGACCGAGCTTCTGCTTCATGCCACCTGAAAGCTTGCCAGCCGGCCGATCCGCAAAGGGTGTCAATCCGGTCCGTTGGAGAAGTCCGGCAATGCGGCTTTTGCGTTCAGTCGCGTCATGGCCAAACAGGCGGCCGAAGAAATCAATATTCTCAAAGACGGACAGCGTCGGATAAAGATTCCGGCCAAGTCCCTGCGGCATGTAGGCAATGCGCGGGCAGGCCTGCCGCCGGTGCGTGGCGTCACCCATGTCGCCGCCGAGCACGATCACCTGCCCTTCCTGGATGACATGGGCGCCAGCGATCAGCGACAGAAGCGTGGATTTTCCAACTCCGTCCGGTCCGATCAGGCCAACCATGCACCCGCCTGGTATTTCAAGCGTGACATCGTCGACCGCCCGGGTCTGTCCGTAAGACAGACTGACGGATTTGAGATGGACGATAGGCGAAGATGCCGTCGCGCCCTGCCTGCTTGGCCGTCCGCTCATTGCGCCAACGGTCCGGCGAGACGCGCCGGCCACTCCGCTTTTGAATCGAAGCGTACATAGGCCATGCCGGGAAGCCCGGTCTTGACCTGAAGAATATATTTGCGGAGCAGATCAGGTGAAATCTGCGCCTTGATGCGGAACATCAGTTTCTGACGTTCCTCCTCCGTCTCGACGGTCTTGGGGGTGAACTGGGCGACGTCAGCCACATAGCTCACCTTTGCGGGGATCAGATATTGCGGAACCGCATCGAGCACGATGCGCGCATCGGCGCCGATGGAAATCCGGCCGGCCTGCGCCGTTGGCAAAAAGAACGTCATATAGACGTCACTGAGGTCCACCAGGTTGAGCACGCGTCCGCCATTGGAGAGAACCTCACCCGGCTGGGCAACGCGATATTGAACACGGCCGTCGCGTGGCGATGTCAACGTGCTGTCATTGATGTCGGCGGCGATGCTCTCGATCGAGGCGCGTGCAGCGTCGACGGACGCTCCCGCATCGACAACCTGAGCCTTTGCCGCACTGATGGCGGCCTCCGATGCCGCGAGCTGTGCGCGGGCCGCTCCGACCGCAGCCTTGGCGCCTTCATGCGTCGCGCGGTCGTCATCGAGAACCTGTTGAGATACCGAGTTGGTCTTTATCAGCTGTTCTGACCGCGCCAGCTTTCTTTCTGTTGCATCGAGCTGTGCCATGCGTTGCGCCACAACTGCAACAGCCGCGGTCCGTTCGGCCTCTCTCTGAATCACGAGACTCTTGGCGGTATCGACGCCGATAATCGCGCGTTGCAACTGGGCCTGCGCCTGACGGCGTTGGGCCTCCAGTTGTTCGGTATCCATCCGCGCAAGCACTTGTCCGGCCCGCACGAAATCTCCTTCGTTGACCAGGATGTCCTTGATGCGCCCGGCAGTTTTTGTGGAAATATCGATCTCAACCGCTTCGATGCGCCCGTTGCCGCCCGCAATCCCATCGGGAAGGCTGTTGCGACCGGCGGCCTGCCACATGAAATAGCCGCTCACGGCCATAGCGATTAGCAGGGCTATGGTGAGCCACCTGGCCCAGCCCTTCGTCATTGCACATGTTTCCTTTGCTGATTTCGAACGCCACTATGCGGCAATGGACTGATTGTCGGAATCCACTGCCGCCCGGAAGTAGAAATATCGATCAATTGTTCAATGGCGCCGCGAGGTTTGTGCGCACATTGTCCAGGAGTTTCGCGCCTTCATCGCAGGATCGCACCCAGCCCTTTTGCGCGAACTCCGCGTGGCACTTCAATGCTTCTGCTGGATCGCTGCACTGAGAGAGTTTTCTGACGTATTCCGCCTGAGTTTCGAAGCAGGAGGCGGTAAATCCCAAAGCCTCTTTCCAGGCCGAAGTATAAAACTTCAACGGTCCTTCGGACACGGACTTGGCCCATTCAGGGTTTGTGAAAAATGGTAGCTTGCCATTCGTCGCCAGGAATTCAGGACCTGTCACCTTCTCAGTCGTCATTTGGAATCTCCACAACGAGTTTGCTTTCACACGCGCAAAGCAAGACTATTCATCTGCCGAACCCGGAGCTTGATCCATATCAACAGCGGTTGACTGATCCTGGGGGTAATATTGCGACAGTTTTCAACAATCCTTTTCGGGGAAAGATGCGTCGCAAATTGTCACTCCAGCATGGTGTCACCACGCGAGGTCTCATTCTGGATGCCGCGGTATTGCGATTTTCACAGCACTCGTACGAAGAAACGGCTTTGCGCGATATCGCCGCCGACGTTGGCGTCGATGTTGCGTATGTGCACCGATGTTTCGGTTCAAAAGAGCAGCTTTTTGCTCAGGCCGTCGCGGCGGTCATCCAGCCCGGTCAGCTTATCAAGGACGCTAAAGGCAAGCTCGCCCGGACGCTCGCCAGGAGGGCGTTCACGCGTGACGTCGCGCGCAAGCGCGGCGACATCGGCCCGCTTGATATTGTCATCCGCTCGCTGTCAAGCCCCGACGCAGCCGGCGTCCTTCGCGAATTCATTATGAAGGATTTTATCGATCCGCTGGCCGAGACGCTTGAACGCCCGGCAAATGCGCGAGCGGCCCTGATTGCAGCGTTTTTGACCGGCCTGGGAATCTTGCGAAACGTTCTTGCCATCGATCCACTGCTTGAAATGCCGGACGGTGCGCTTGAGCATCTTGTCACCCATATCATCCAAAGCATGATGGATACGGACTCCATCACTCCGCGCGCACGCTCGAATTGACACAGCACGATTTAGGCCATGAGCACATCCATGAGCACAGAAGCAAAGCTAGTCCCAATCACGGCTGGGGCGCCCGCGGCGCAGCAGCCCCGACCGGCAGCCATAGCGGGCACGGCTGGTTCAAGACAGCCTCTGCCGCGGGACGAAATCACAAGCGGTGAAGCGTTTCACGCGATCGATCGTATGGCGGAAGCCCTCAGCGCCCAAGCGACCGGCGGATTATCTCCGGCCGCCATCGCGCTTGCTTTCTTCGACTGGTCCATTCATCTCGCCGCCGCACCCGGCAAGCGCATGGAGCTCGCGAACAAGGCCGCACGTAAAACGGCGCGGCTGCTCATGCATCTTTGCTCCGCCTGCCGGGATCCCGAAACCTCGCCGTGCATCTCACCGCTGCCGGGTGACTACCGTTTCCGTGCAGAAGGCTGGGAAAAGCAGCCATACGCCCTTCTGTCACAAGCCTTCCTGCTCAATCAGCAATGGTGGCACAACGTAACGCATGACGTTCCTGGCGTCACACCTCATCACCAGCACGTTATATCTTTCATTGCGCGTCAAATGCTTGACGTATTCTCGCCGTCGAACCTGCCTTTCACCAATCCGGAAATTGTCAGAAGGGCCGCACAAACAGGCGGAGCGAATTTCATCCAAGGCTTCCAGAACTGGCTGGAAGACGTGAACCACTTTGCAACGCAGCGTCCGCCGGTCGGCACTGAAAATTTCCAGGTGGGACGCGATGTCGCGGCCACGCCCGGTCGGGTCGTCTATCGAAATCATCTGATCGAACTCATCCAGTATTCGCCGCTTACGGAGACGGTGACCTCCGAGCCGGTATTGATCGTGCCGGCCTGGATCATGAAATATTATATTCTCGACCTTTCGCCGCATAACTCGCTTATTCGCTATTTGGTTGAGCGCGGCCATACGGTTTTTTGCATCTCGTGGCGCAATCCGGGCGCCGAGGATCGCGATCTCACCATGGATGATTATCGGCGCAAGGGCATCATGGCTGCTCTTGACGCGGTGAATGCGATCGTTCCCGATCGCAAGATCCATGCGACCGGATACTGCCTCGGCGGCACGCTCCTCTCCATCGCAGCTGCAGCGATGGCGCGCAGCGGCGACGATCGTCTCGCAACCGTCACGCTATTTGCCGCACAGACGGACTTCACCGAACCAGGCGAACTCGCCCTTTTCATCGATCACAGCCAGATGCACTTTCTGGAAAGCATGATGTGGAACAGGGGCTATCTTTCGTCCGACCAGATGGCAGGAGCCTTTCAACTTCTGCGCACCAATGACCTCGTGTGGTCGCGTCTTGTCCACGATTATATGATGGGCGAACGCAAGCCGATGAACGACTTGATGGCCTGGAATGCGGATTCCACCCGCATGCCTTACAAGATGCATGCCGAGTATCTCCGCCGCCTTTATCTGAACAATGAACTCGCGGGCGGACGCTTTATGGTCGACGACAAACCAACAGCCCTTCAGAATATCCGTGTGCCGATGTTTGTCGTCGGAACTGAACGTGACCATGTTGCGCCCTGGCGATCCGTCTACAAGATCCACCAGCTTTGCGATACCGACATCACCTTCGTGCTGACAAGCGGTGGCCATAATGCCGGTATTGTCAGTGAGCCCGGCCATCCGGGACGACGCTATCGCATCGGCTTGAAACACGCGCCCGATCCGTATCTCGGCCCGGACGAATGGGCGGAGGCCGCTCAGCATAAAGATGGTTCGTGGTGGGTGGACTGGAGCGAATGGCTCGCCCAGAATTCCGCGTCGAACCGCGTCCCGGCGCCATCGATGGGAGCCGCAGCGAAAGGATACAGGCCGATCGAAAATGCCCCCGGCAGTTATGTCTTTCAACGGTGAGGCGAATGTGGACACTTCATTTCTGAGGAACCGGACGTTCGATGAACTGCAGGTGGGCGACACCGCCTCCTTGGTGCGCATTGTCGGACGGGATGATATCGACCTCTTCGCCGCGGTCTCAGGCGACGTGAACCCCGCCCATCTCGACGCGACTTTCGCGGCAACCGACCTCTTCGGCCATGTTGTTGCTCACGGCATGTGGACGGGAGCGCTGATCTCAGCTGTTCTGGGGACAAACTTGCCCGGTCCAGGCACGATCTATCTCGCTCAGGATTTCAGATTTCTGAAACCGGTCATGCCTGGCGATACTGTCACCGCGACTGTCACGGTAAAAGAAAAGCAGGCCGAGAAGCACATCGTTCTTCTCGATACCGTGTGCACCAATCAAAATGGCGATGCAGTTCTCAGCGGGACAGCGACTGTTATTGCCCCCGATCGAACGATCGAATGGCCGCGCAAAAGATTGCCCGATGTGTCGCTCCGGCGCCATGAGCGCTACGAATCCTTCATAAAGACCGCAAGAAGCAGTCCGCCCATCCCGGCGGCCATTGTGCATCCGTGTTCGCCGGAAGCTATTCTTGGCGCCATTGAGGTTCGCGACGAGGGCCTACTTGTTCCGATCCTGATCGGACCGGAGGCAAAAATCCGCGCGGCTGCCGAGACGGCAAAAGTCTCGCTCGACGGGCTCACGATTGAGGCTGTCCCACATAGTCATGCCGCCGCCGAGCGCGCGGTCGAATTTGCACTGTCTGGCAAGGTTTCGATTTTGGTCAAGGGCAACCTTCACACAGACGAATTGTTGGGCGCAGTCGTCAGCTCCGGACTGCGGACGGAACGACGGATCAGCCACGTCTTCGTCATGGACGTGCCCGCTTACGCCAAACCGTTGGTCATCACGGATGCGGCGGTGAATATCCTGCCGACACTCGAACACAAACGGGACATCTGCCAGAATGCCGTCGATCTGCTACGCAAGCTTGGCCTGAAGGAGCCGCTGGTCGCGGTGCTGGCTGCGGTCGAGACGGTCAATCCTCAGATGCCGGCAACGCTCGATGCTGCCGCGCTCACGGTCATGGCCGCGCGCGGCCAGATTGTCGGCGCAAAGGTGGATGGTCCCCTCGCATTCGACAATGCCGTCAGTCCGGATGCCGCTCTGACCAAGGGCATCGTCTCTCCTGTCGCCGGCTACGCCGATATTCTGCTGGTGCCCGACCTCGAAGCCGGAAACATGCTGGCCAAGCAGTTGATTTACTTTGCTGGCGCTACGGCTGCGGGACTTGTGCTCGGCGCACGCGTTCCGATCGTACTGACCAGCCGCGCCGATCCGCTGACGGCGCGGATCGCCTCAGCGGCACTGGCCAAACTTGTGGCTGCCCCACAGCCTCTCGAGACGATTGCACCAGCATGAGTGACCTGCTGATCACGTTCAATGCCGGATCTTCGACCGTCAAGATCGGACTTTTCGAGATCAGGACGATGGAACACGCTCACCGCATTGCCAAGGGCGTGATCGATTTCCAAAAGCATCCGCTTCATCTGCGCATCACCAAGGGCGCCTCAACATTCGACGATAATCTTGCAGCCGCGGCTTCTGACGATCTCAGCGCCGTCATGGCCGACACGCTCGACTGTCTTGGAAAGCATTTCGATTTGAGCCAGCTTGCGGCGGCCGGTCACCGCATCGTCCATGGCGGCGATCGGTTTGAAGGGCCTGCCAGGATCAACGACGCAACGGTTGACGCCATTGAGGCGCTAACGAAACTCGCTCCACTGCATCAGCCACAAAGTCTGCGCCTGATTCGCGCCATTCGAAGCCTGAAGCCCACACTGGCGCAATCAGCCTCGTTCGATACGGCATTTCACCGTACCAATAACGATATTGTCCGCCGTTTCGCGATCCCTCGCGGCTTTTATGATGCCGGCATCAAGCGCTACGGCTTCCACGGGCTGTCCTACAAGTTCATCGCAGGCGCGTTGAAGCGCTGCGCTCCTGATGCAGCGCGCGGCAAAGTCGTCGCTGCGCATCTGGGAAGCGGCGCGAGCCTCTGTGCGCTCGACGATAGCGTGAGCCGGGACAGCAGCATGGGATTTTCGACGCTCGATGGCATTCCCATGGCTACACGGTGCGGCACACTGGACCCCGGCGTCCTCTTGCATTTGCTGGGACCGGGCGGAAAATCCCTGCACGAGATGGAGGATATACTTTATCACCGATCCGGCCTGCTCGGTGTATCCGGGATCAGTGCTGACAGCCGTGTGCTTCTGGCAAGCAACGAACCGCTGGCGCGTGAAGCGATCGACCTGTTCACATTTCGGATTGCCGGCGAAGTTGCCCGGCTCACTGCAACGCTCGGCGGACTCGATGCTATCGTCTTCACAGCAGGCATCGGCGAGAACCAGCCGCTCATTCGGGAAAAAATCTGCGATCGTCTGGGGTGGCTCGGGATAGCGCTCGATCCCAAAGCAAATGCTGGCAACGCGAAAACGGTTAGCACCATATCCAGCCGCGTCACGGCGCTCGTCATCCCCACGGACGAAGAACAGGTCATCGCCGACGAGGCGCTCTTCGTTCTGAACGGAAAGGACTGATATCGCTTCGGCCTTCCCCGGTCTTTAAGGAATCAACTCTGCAAGGATCAGTCCGATCGACAGGGCTGCGGCAAGAGGCGGAATCCAATGCGGTATAACAAAAACATTCTTACCCGCCGGCTGTTGCCGCTGGATGCGCCAGAGCGCAACATCGACGGCCGCAAAAATGCCGAGCGTCAGGGCATTGGCCAAGGCCAGCAGATGCTGGAATGGAATCAGCAGCGCGGCCGCAAGCACGATGGCACCGGCTAGCCCAGTTGCCAGAACAGGCGTCCGGGTTCGCGGATTTACATGCCCGAGAATAGCAGGCAGTTGTTGCCGGCGTGCCATGCCGTAAAACAGGCGAGCCAGCATCATAATCTCGACCAGCACACCATTGGCGATGGCAAGCGCTCCCACCGCGGCGAATAAAGACGCATTTGCACCTTGGAACAAATCGATCAGCGGGCTTTGACCGCCTTGACCAGCAAGCACAAGGGCCGCCGCCACCAGGATATAGAGCAGCGTGCTGATAATAATGGCGCCGATGATGCTGTAAGGAATCGTTCGGTGCGGCTCTTTGGCTTCTTCGGCCATGTTGGCCAGGCTCTCGAAACCGATGAATGCGAAGAACGCAATAAACGCGCCCGCGACAACGCCTTGCCAGGCCGCAAAATCTGCCGGCAGCATGCGACCGAAGCTGAGATCCGGCGCGGCATAAAAGCCGGCCCATGCCGCCACGGCCAGACCGACGATTTCGACGAAGCCGATCACGGCGGAAAATCCGGCGCTTTCCCTCACCCCCAACATCGCCAGTACCGTGAAAGACGCCACCAGCAGAGTGGTCAGAATTCCGGCTGGCAACGCGAACAGCAGCGACAGATAATGCAGCGCCCCGCTTGCGATCGAGGCTGCCGCAATCGCGACCGCCAGCGTCAATACCAACCCGGTCAGTTGTGCAAATCGGTCAGAGCCGAAGCCCTGTTTGACGTAAGCCGCAGCGCCGGCGGCTTCCGGAAACCGGCTTGCCAATTCGGCATAGCAAAGGCCGGTTAGACCGGCAGCTATCCCGGCCAGCAGAAACGACAGCGGCGCCGCAGCGCCGGCGCGGCCGATCACCGAGGCAATCGCGACATAGATCCCGGCGCCGACAATGACACCCAATCCGTAGAATAACAGTGGCCCAAGCGTCAGCGACCGCCGTAGCGCGACTGGCGCAGCTGCCGGATCGCTTGCGGGTTTCATTGCAGTGTTCCGAGAAGGAATTCCTCACACCCGATCAGTCATGATCAGAAGGCGTTAATTTATCACGCTCGGCCGTGTCCAGCACCGGTGCCTTGTCCCGTTTGTAGGACAGCACCAGCTCGCACCGAAGGCATGTGAACGTATCGTAGTCGCTTGCAGGAGACTGCGACCGTTCGGCCTGCATTGTGATCCGGCAGCGTGGACAAAGCCTGAGGGGTGGCCGCTTTTGAGTCATTCATAATAGCTGGACGAATATCACGGACCGCGCCTTGATTAAAATCAACCCCTCGGGCGCGCGGCGTCAGGGAGATTGAACGAGCAGCGCCATACGGACAAGTTCGGACAGGCTGCCGGCCTGCATTTTTGTCATCACATTGGCCCGGTAGACCTCGACGGTCCGTGGGCTGATGCCAAGGTCATAAGCAATGCTTTTGTTCGGCAGGCCGGCCACGAGGCCATCGAGAACCTGCCGTTCGCGCTGCGATAGACTGTCCAGCCGTTCTTCGACCTCGCTGCGAAGACCGGCACGCTCGCCGTCTGTTCGTGTCCCTTCAAGCGCCGATCGCACTGCCGTCAATACGCGTTCGTCGTCAAACGGCTTCTCAAGGAAATCCACAGCACCCGCCTTCATGGCCTCGACGGCCAATTGAATATCACCATGGCCGGTAATCATGATGACCGGAAGCGCGCACGATGAGCTGCGCAGCCGCCGGAGCAAGTCAAGCCCGCTAATATCGGGCATCCGCATGTCGGTAATGACACAGCCCTTGATATCCTTGGTGAGCATCTCCAGGAAATGCGTCGCTGACGGATAGGTCGCAACGTCGAAGGCTGCCGTGCGCAACAGGAACGAAAGAGAGTCTCGCACGGCCTCATCGTCGTCGATGATATGAACGCGATTGGCTCTATTCATCGCGGATATCTCCGTCAGCCGCCAATTTAAGGGTCAGGTGAAACACGGTCCCCTCACCGTTGTTGGGCTCCGCCCACATGCGTCCGCCATGCGCCTCGACGATGGTTTTCGAAATAGAAAGACCAACACCCATGCCCTGCTTCTTGGTCGTCACGAAAGGTTGGAAAAGCTGCGGCAGAATGTCCGGCGCCAGCCCGCTTCCGGTGTCCGCGACGCTGATCCTGATCATCCGCTCGCTATCGGCCGCCGACGATATGACGAGTTGCCGCCTGGGCGATTCGGTCATCGCGTCGATCGCATTGCGGATGAGATTGAGTACGACCTGCTGCACCTGCACCTTGTCGGCGAATATCAAATCTTGGCTTGCATCAAGCTCAAAACGCACCTTTACGCCTTGGTCTTTGGCTCCAACCAGCGCCAGCGCGCTGGCCTCCTCGAGCAATTTTGACAAGCTTTCAACTTTACGTTCAGATTCTCCGCGCGCGACAAAGTTACGAAGCCTGTGGATGATCTGTCCTGCACGCAGCGATTGCTCCCTAGCCTTGTCCAGCGCCTCCCGCACGAGGCTTTGCGATCCATCCATTGGACTGTCGAGGACGCGGCGCGCCCCGTTGAGATAATTCGAGATGGCCGACAAAGGCTGATTCAGTTCATGCGCGAGCGTGGATGCCATTTCCCCCATCGCGGTCAGGCGGGAGATATGGACGAGTTCGGCCTGCAATTCCTGCAACCGCCCCTCTGTCTTTTGGCGCTCGGTCAAATCGCGAATAAAGCCGGTGAAAAACAATTTGTCATTCGACTTCATCTCTCCGACCGCAAGCTCCATGGGGAAAGTCGAACCGTCCTTGCGCTCCCCCACGACAACACGTCCGACGCCGATAATTCGCCGTTCTCCCGTCCTCAGATAACGTTCGACATAACCGTCATGCCCTTCACGGTAAGGCGACGGCATCAACATGTTAACATTTTGTCCAATCACCTCGGAGGCCCGCCATCCGAACAGGCGCTCAGCAGCCGTGCTGAAAGATTGTATTCTACCCTTCGGATCGATCACGATCATCGCATCCGGAATCGTCTCCAGAATTGACTTGAGATGCGCTTCGCGCGCGACCAGATCGAGATTTGTCGCATCGGCCGATTGCCGGGCCCGCTGAACGCGGCCACCCAGCCAGGCGACACCAAAACCAATCGCAAGAAAGGCGGCGGCGTCAACCAGGCCGACACGCGATATATCCCCTCCCGAGAACCATATCTCGATTGCCACGAAAAGACAGGTGGCGACGAAACCGGGAGCCGGCCCGCTGAACGTACTGATCACCAGCACCACCGGCACCAGGAACAGGTAAACCGATCCATGATCGACATGCGGCGCCAGCGCGATGCGTACAACAAGCACCCCCGCGATCAGCGCCACCGCAGCCGCGTAGATGGTCCAATTCCGGGAGCCTCCGGCCCGCATCGTTGCGATGAATTCCTTCAGCAATTCCAGTCACCTGTTCCAGTTTAGCAGGCCGCAGGACAAAGCCGCCTCCGGGATTTCCCTTAGGTGGAATATCCGAATTTTCAGCCGCTCGCATGCTCCTTAACAAGGAACCCGAAACATTTCAGGAGGATGCCATGCAGACGCAGACCACCAACCGGACCCCGATCTGCCACTATCCGCACAATAGAGCAGCCCATGCCATATTCGGAGCCGTCGAGCTTGTCGGCGTGCCGCTGTCGTTCGCCAAAGAGGCTGAAATCTACGGCGAAAACGAACCTGCGGAATATGTCTACAAAGTCCTGACCGGTGCCGTGCGCATTACCAGGGTCTTGCAGGATGGCCGCCGTCAGATCGAGGCCTTTTATTTCCCCGGCGACGTCTTCGGGCTGGAGTTTGGCGCAGAGCACACATCGTCCGCCGAGGCGGTCTCGTCGGCGACCATAGCGCTTGTCAAGCGCTCTACCCTTCTCGCAGCCGCGACCCGCGATTCCAGCCTCTCGAATCAACTTTTGACACATACCGCACGCGAACTCGAACAGGCGCGTCGTCATGCCATGCTGCTGGTCAAAACAGCCCAGGAGCGCGTCGCGTCTTTCTTGATCGAAATCTCGAAGCAACTCGTTGGCGGCTCCGTAGAGTTGCCGATGTCCCGACAGGACATCGCGGACTATCTCGGCCTGACCATTGAAACGGTGTCCCGCACGCTCACCCAATTGCAGAAGACATGCACGATCGAATTCGCGACCTCGCGTCGGATGATCCTGCGTAACAAGCAGGCCCTGATCAGCCTCAACTCCTGACCAAAAAGACGTGGAGCGGACAATGCTGTCAGAAAGAGGCTCGCTGCCGAACAGTTTCAAGAAAATCCGGCTGGAACTCGCTCGCGAAAAAGGCTACCCGGCCGGGAGTTCGAAACACGGCTACATCATCGTTGCACCTCTGGACGAGGATCACCGCCTCGATCCAGAGACATGGAAGTCACACCGAGATGCGTGTCGCATTGTGCACTTTCGGCCGACAGACGACGATGAGGTCGGCCATCTGGTTCACCGCCCCGGCGGAACATGGGCGCTTCGTTACGACATCCGCGGCGATGACGACGATGAGACCGGATATCACTTCCAGGACGAACGCTTCGAGATCGGCGAATATGTATCGATCCGCGATTCGGACGAGACGCATACTTATCGGGTCGTGTCTGTCGAACGGGTGTAAAGGCCAAAGTTCGGGCGGGTAGAGCTGATGCCGAAAAGTACGAAGCGGCTTTCGGACGACATCATGTGTGAGAATCGATCACGATGATTTTGGATCGATTCGATCCAAAATCATCGTGATCTGGCGCGATACATTCGCGGCTACAATGTCTTCAGAAAAGCGATGAGATCCCTCACCTGCCCAGGGTCAAAGCGGAATTCGGGCATTGTCGGGTGACCGGTCACCAGCCCCTCTGCCAACGCTTCCTCGAGTTGTTCAACCGGATATTTCTTCTGCAGGTCACGGAATGGCGGAGCAATTGTAAGCGCGCTGGGGCTTACCTTGTCTATGGCATGGCATTTGACGCAATACGTCCGCGCAATGACCACCCCGCGCTGTTCGCTTTGTGCCGCCACAGGAGTCGCGTGGACGAGAATCGCCGCCACTCCGACCAAAATGGACGGAGCGGCCGCGACACCGGCTTTCCACTGTGACGTCAGTGACATTTCATTAGACTCAATGCATCGATCGTCTGGCGGTTTGGACAATATTCCGGCCAGCCGGCGGTTTTCGGCTTGTCCTCCAACTCATGGGCGCATTGTGTTTTACTATCGCAGAGCGAGCAGCAGCGCTGCATGTCGCGCAACACGACCGGATCGATTGATTTGAAATCAATCCCGGCCTCCTCCAGCCGTCGATAGAGCAGCGCCGCCGCATCGCCGGACTGCTTGGCGAGATCAACAAGATCGCTAAATGTCAGCCCGGCATCGTGCACAATACGTTCCAATTCGACGGTGCCGAGCGCCTGAAGCTCCGCCATTGCAGCACGGCGCTTGCGATATCGGCTCCAAGCCTGGCCAAGCGAGCCGAAAATTCCGGTTTTTTGTGAGACCGATTGCGTTGCCATAGGTCACCTCCTATTGGAAACAGTATTGCACCTTTCACGATCGTGCTCTTGAGTTGAATCAACAGATTCTGCGTTTGTTTTTTTTCGACGGTTGACCTTTATCAACGCCGCCGGACGCTACCTGCGCCATTTTAAAACATTCATGTTCCCGCCGCGCAGGTTTCCATGCGACACACAACAACTCTCTCCATTAAATCGATGAGCGTCAGCGAAGGCGGGCTTGCACTTGCCCTCGCCGCGCTGGCCTTGGTGTCGTTCTTCATTGCGACGATGGCTCACACACCGGAATATGCCTTCCACGCCTCTTTATTCGCAGTGGGCAGCGCTATTGCGGTTTTCGCGATCGTCGAGCGCTACTTCAACCGGCCGGTTGGTCCGGCTCCGCTCACGATCGACGGCAAGCCGAACTACAATATGGGCCCGGTCAAATTCGCAACCGTGGCCGCGATGGTCTGGGGCATCGCCGGATTTTCGGTTGGTGTCTGGGCGGCTCTCGAACTTGCCTTTCCTGTGCTGAATTTCGATCTGCCGTGGTTGTCATTCGGACGCATCCGTCCCCTGCACACATCGGCGGTCATCTTCGCATTCGGCGGCAATGTTCTGATTGCGACATCCTTTTATGTTGTGCAACGGACCTGCCGTGCGCGTCTCGCCGGCGATCTGTCGCCTTGGTTCGTGGTGCTGGGCTATAATTTCTTCATCGTGGTCGCCGGCACCGGCTATCTGCTCGGCATCACTCAGAGCAAGGAATATGCAGAACCCGAATGGTATGCGGATCTGTGGCTCACCGTCGTATGGGTCGTCTATCTCCTCGTGTTTCTCGGCACCATCATGCGGCGGACCGAACCGCATATCTATGTCGCGAACTGGTTCTATCTCGCTTTCATCCTCACCATCGCAGTCCTGCATCTTGGCAACAACGCCGCAATTCCGGTCTCACTGTTCTCGCCAAAGTCCTACATCGTCTGGTCCGGCGTGCAGGATGCGATGGTGCAGTGGTGGTACGGACACAACGCCGTCGGCTTCTTCCTCACCGCCGGCTTCCTCGCCATCATGTACTACTTCATACCGAAACGCGTGGACCGTCCGGTCTATTCCTATCGGCTGTCGATCATTCACTTCTGGGCGCTGATCTTTCTCTATATCTGGGCCGGGCCGCATCATTTGCATTACACGGCGCTGCCTGATTGGGCGCAGACGCTCGGCATGACGTTCTCGATCATGCTGTGGATGCCCTCATGGGGGGGCATGATCAACGGCCTCATGACGCTGTCCGGAGCCTGGGACAAACTGCGCACCGATCCCGTATTGCGCATGATGGTCGTTTCGGTCGCCTTCTACGGCATGTCGACCTTCGAAGGCCCGCTCATGTCCATCAAGGCGGTGAATTCGTTGTCGCATTACACCGACTGGACGATCGGACATGTCCATTCCGGCGCGCTCGGCTGGGTCGGCTATGTGTCTTTCGGCGCCATCTATTGTCTCGTTCCATGGCTTTGGAATCGCCGTGAGCTTTATTCGCTGAAGCTCGTCAACTGGCATTTCTGGATCTCGACGATTGGTATCGTCCTCTACATCTCGGCGATGTGGGTGTCGGGAATCCTGCAGGGCTTGATGTGGCGCGCCTATACGAGCCTCGGCTTCCTCGAATACTCCTTCATCGAAACCGTCGAGGCGATGCACCCCTTCTACGTCATCCGCGCACTCGGCGGCATATTGTTCCTCCTCGGCGCGCTGATCATGGCTTTCAATCTGTGGATGACAGTCGCCTCCGCGGAAGAAGAAACACCCCAACTCCAGACCGGCTCGCCGGTGCTCGTTCCAGCGGAGTGATTGGAAATGTCCCTCTGGTCGAAACACGCCATCTTTGAAAAGAACGCGATCGTCCTGATCATCGGAGTCCTGATTGTCATTTCAATCGGCGGCCTGGTCGAGATCGTGCCGCTCTTCTATCTCAAAAGCACGATCGAAAGGGTCTCCGGCGTCCGGCCTTACACCCCGCTCGAACTGGCCGGCCGCAACATCTACGTGCGCGAAGGCTGCTATAATTGCCATTCGCAGATGATCCGACCGCTGCGCGACGAAGTCGAGCGCTACGGACATTACTCCCTCGCCGCCGAGAGTATGTATGACCGGCCCTTCCAGTGGGGATCGAAGCGGACCGGGCCGGACCTTGCCCGCGTCGGCGGGAAATATTCCGACGAATGGCATCGCGATCATCTGAATGCTCCGAAGTCAGTCGTGCTGGGAACTGTCATGCCGGCCTATCCATGGCTCGCTCGGACCGAGCTCGATTTCACTCACATTGCGGACGACCTTAAAGTGCAATCCTATCTCGGCGTCCCCTATTCGCCCGAGATGATCGCGAACGCCGCTGCCGATCTTCGTGCGCAGGCCGTTTCCGACAGCCCGGACGCGGAGGCGGTCGAGAAGCGTTACCCGAACGCGCAGTCGCGCGACTATGACGGCAATCCGGGCACGATTTCGGAAGCCGACGCGCTGATCGCCTATCTTCAGATGCTCGGCACGCAGGTCAATTTCAAACTCTACGACAACAAAGCCAATATCCGCTGAGAACCCACATGCTGGACACCTATAAGTTTTTCGCTCAACTCGCGCAGACGTGGGGCCTCGCCTATTTCGTGGCGGTGTTTCTGATTGTTGTCGCGTACGCACTCTGGCCATCGAACAAAAAGAAGTTCGACGACGCAGCGCGCATTCCCCTGCGGGAGGATTGAGCCATGGCTGAACACACGACCCGCGTCGTCGACAAGGTCACCGGGACCGAAACCACCGGGCATGAATGGGACGGCATCCGCGAACTGAATACGCCGCTGCCGCGCTGGTGGCTGTGGACGTTCTACATGACCATCATCTGGTCGATCGGATACTGGATCGTCTATCCGACCTGGCCCCTCGTGAGCTCTTACACTTCGGGCCTGTTGGGATGGCAATCGCGACAGGCCATCATCGATGACCTCGCAGCGCTGAAAACACAGCGCGCCTCGATGGTCGACCGGATCGCAGAGACACCGCTCCAGGAGATTCTCAGCGACCAGACTCTGATCGACTTTGCACGCGCCCAAGGCCGAACCGCATTCGCCGACAATTGCGCGCCGTGTCATGGTGCCGGTGGCGGCGGCGCCAAAGGCTATCCGAATCTGAACGATGACGATTGGCTCTGGGGCGGTAAGCTCGACGATATCGCCTTCACCATCCGCCACGGCGTCCGCTCCAACGACGCCGACACGCGCATGGGATCGATGCCGGCTTTCGGCCGCGACAAAATCTTGTCACGGCCGGATATCCTCGCCGTCACGGACTATGTGCGCTCGCTCTCCAGCCTTGCTGTGCCTGCGAATGCAAATCTCGCCGTCGGCAAAAAGGTTTTTGCCGACAATTGCGCCGCGTGTCATGGCGACGCCGGCAAAGGCAATCGCGAGATTGGCGCTCCCGACCTGACCGATCAGATTTGGCTCTATGGGTCGGACCGCAACACCATCATCGAAGGTCTGATGAACGGACGCGGCGCTGTCATGCCGGCCTGGGGACAGCGTCTCGACGATACCACGATCAAGTCGCTGACGGTTTATGTCCACACATTGGGTGGCGGTCAGAAGTAGGACCATGGACGCTGATCTTTTGGAACGCCATGCCAATCCGGACGCCGCTTCACGCGGCGCCTCGGTTGCGCCTTCGAACATTCCCGAAGACGAAACGCCACTCTACGCAGCGCGCCGAAAAATCTATCCGCAAAGCGTCAAGGGCACCTTCCGCCGCATCAAATGGGCGGTGCTCCTCGTTACGCTCGCGATCTACTATTTCCTGCCCTTCATAAGATGGAATCGCGGACCCAATGCACCTGACCAAGCTGTTCTGATCGATTTTTCGGGCCGCCGTTTCTATTTCTTCTTCATCGAGATCTGGCCGCAGGAGGTCTATTTCTTCACGGGACTGCTCATCATCGCCGCGATGACGCTGTTCCTGATGAATGCGGTCGCCGGTCGCGTCTGGTGCGGCTATCTCTGCCCGCAGACCGTCTGGACCGACCTCTTCCTGGCGATCGAGCGTCTCGTTGAGGGCGACCGCCGCGCGCAGATGGCTGCCGATGCAGGCCCCTGGACAGCGCAGCGGGTGCTGCGGAAGGGTTTGAAGCATCTGCTCTGGCTCATGGTCGCATGGTGGACCGGCGGAGCCTGGGTTTTGTATTTCGCCGATGCGCCCACCCTCGTGAAGGATCTCGCAACCGGACACGCCCCATTTCTTGCCTATGCCTGGATCGGCATTCTGACCGCAACGACCTATGCACTCGCCGGCCACATGCGCGAGCAGGTCTGCACTTATATGTGCCCGTGGCCGCGCATCCAGGCCGCGCTCACCGACGAATACGCACTGAACGTCACCTATCGCTACGATCGCGGCGAACCGCGCAGCTCCGTGAAGAAGAGCGAGCAGCTGCGGCTCGCCGGACTGCCGGCCGGCGATTGCGTGGATTGCCGGCAATGCGTGAATGTGTGCCCGACCGGCATCGATATCCGCAACGGCGCGCAGCTTGAATGCATCCAGTGCGGGCTGTGCATCGATGCCTGCGACTCCGTCATGGACAAAATTGGCCGGCCGCCGCGGCTGATCGGATATGACAGCGACGTCAACCTCAAACGGCGGATTGCTGGCGAACCGCCGGTCCAGAAGATCATACGAACGCGTACCGTCATGTATGCGCTCATCATCGCCGCAGTTGGCGGCATCATGCTTTATGCGCTGCTGACGCGGCATGCATTCGATGTCAGCGTGATCCATGATCGCAATCCGGTTTTTGTCCGGCTTGCCGACGGCGCCATTCGCAACGGCTATACGATGCGGATTCTCAACAAGCAGCTCGAAACGCGCCGGTTCGCTCTGACGGTCGATGGCGTACCGGGGAATGTGGTGGAGATCGTCGGTCTGCCGCTGGGCGCTGCCCGCATCGTCGAGGTCGGGCCGGATCAATCGCGTGAATTCCGCGTGCTCGTGAACAGCTATGAGTACGCGCCGGCCGCATCGTCACCCATCGTCTTTCATCTCACGGATGTCGAATCCGGAACATGGGCTCAGGCCCGGGATCATTTCCGTGCACCGGAGCGACCAAAATGAACGCAAATATGAGCGCACCGCGCCGACGTGGTGAGATCACCGGGAAAACCGTTCTGATCTGCTTCATCTCATTCTTTGGCATCGTTGCTGCCGTCAACGCGATTATGGTTCGCGCCGCCGTTACGACCTTCGCCGGCACACAGACCGATAGCGCCTACCGGGCCGGCCTTGCCTACAAGGGCGAAGAGGCAGCGGCCGCGACACAAACCGCGCTGCATTGGACGGTCGATGGCCGCCTTGTCCGCGATGTCACCGGCGATGCCGTCCTGACAGTCGACGTAAAGGATGCAAAGCAATCCTCCGTCGTCGGTATCGATATCACCGCCCGCCTTGGACATCCGCTGAACGCGCGGCTTGACCGGACAGTCGTCCTTTCGCGCATCGCCGACGGCACATTCCGCGGCGCCACCGACGCGCCAGCCGGACAATGGACACTGACTCTTGAGGTGATGCGCGACCAGAACCGTCTCTACCGGTCCGAGACACGCGTGGTGCTGAAATGACGAAGAGCGCAAATGCGGATTATTCGTATTTCACCCGCCAGGACGCCGACGGCGTCGCGACCATGGATCTGGTTGTAGACGGCATTCATTGCGGCGGCTGCATCGGCCGCATCGAGAAATCGCTCAAGGCGGTGGAAGGGATCCGCGACGCACGCCTCAATTTCACGAGCCGCCGCCTCACGCTATCCTGGAGCGACCCTCAATTCGATCCGGCAAACGCCATTCGCTTGCTCGAACGCATGGGCTATCACGCCAATCCATTCAAGCGGCAATTGAGCGAAGATCAAGAAGTCGCGCAATCGAAATTCCTTCTGCGCTATGTCGCCGTGGCTGGCTTTGCCGCGATGAACATCATGCTGCTGTCGGTTTCTGTCTGGTCCGGCAATGGGACCGATATTACGCCCGAAACACGCGACCTGTTCCACTGGTTGTCTGCCGCCATCGCCCTCCCCGCGGCCGCCTATGCAGGTCAGCCTTTTTTCCGCAGCGCCTGGAATGCCGTGAAGGTCCGCCAGGTCAATATGGATGTGCCGATCTCGCTCGGCATTCTGCTGGCGCTCGGCATGTCTCTTTATGAAACGATCCATCACGCCGAACACGCCTATTTCGATTCGGCAGTCATGCTGATCTTCTTTTTGCTGTGCGGGCGCGTCCTCGATCAGATGATGCGCAGGCGAACACGTGCGGTGGCCGGCAATCTGGCGGCGCTGAAGGCCGACACAGCCTACCGACTGATGGATCATGGCGAACTCGTTCAAATCCCCGCCGCAGCGCTTCGCATCGGCGACCGCATTCTCGTCCGCGCGGGTGAGCGGATCGCGGCCGACGGCATTGTCCTCAGCGGCCACGCCCAGATCGATGAAAGCCTGATCACAGGCGAAACCATGCCGCACAAGGCCGAAGCCGGCCGGCAGGTTTATGCCGGCAGCATCAATCATGACGGCACCTTGACCATTCGCGTCACCGCGGCCGGTGAAAACACCTTTCTCGATGACATCGACCGCTTGCTGGACAAGGCCGTCAACGCGCGCTCCCGCTATGTCCGGCTTAGCGACCGGATCGCCCGCGGCTATGCGCCGATGGTTCATACCGCTGCGGCGCTCACATTCATTGGCTGGATGCTGGCCGGACAATCGACGCACGATGCCATTATCGCGGCGATTTCGGTGCTGATCATCACCTGCCCATGCGCATTGGCGCTGGCCATCCCGGCTGTACAGGTGGTTGCCGCCAGCAAGCTATTCCGGTCCGGCGTGTTCCTGAATTCCGGCGATGCCATCGAACGATTGGCGGAAGCGGATATCGCGATTTTCGACAAGACCGGCACCCTGACATTGCCGGAGGCTCATCTGGTGAATGCGGCTGACATTGATCCCGGCATTCTCGCCTTGGCCGGACGGCTGGCTTTGACGAGCCGGCATCCGCTCGCCCGTGCGATCGCCGCGGCGCAGCCTTCCTTGCATCCGCTCGACGACGTCACCGAAGAACACGGACGCGGCGTGCGCGCGATGGTCGACGGCATCGAAGCCCGGCTCGGCAGCCCAGCATTTTGCGCTGTCGATGTGCCGGCCGACCTCCTCAGGCATTATCCGGGCGCGTCGCTGATCGCGTTTCGTCATGGAGCGCAGCACGCTGTCTTTTTCGTCAATCAGGTGCTTCGGCCGGAAGCCACAAAGACCGTACAGGCCCTTGCACGGCTGGGACTTGAGATCCGGATCCTCTCGGGTGACCGTGTACAGCCCGTCGAACAAGTCGCCGCATCGCTGGGCGTCACGCAGTGGCGCGCCGGCCTTAGCCCAACCGAAAAGGTTGCAATCATCGAGACGCTGAAAGCGGAAGGCCGCAAGGTCCTGATGGTTGGCGATGGCCTGAACGACGCACCGTCGCTTGCTGCCGCCAATGTATCGATCTCGCCGATCAGCGCTGCTGACCTCTCGCAGGCGCAGGCGGATGCCGTCTTCCTCGGCAAGGGTCTGACACCGGTTCTGACGACTGTCCAGACCGCGCGGCACGCACGCAGGATCATGCGCCAGAATCTCTGGCTTGCCATTGTCTACAATATCATTGCCGTGCCGGTCGCTATGGCTGGGCTGATCACGCCACTGATCGCAGCGGCCGCGATGTCCGGCTCATCCATTCTTGTGACACTCAATGCTCTTCGCGCGCGCGGCCGCAAGGACGTCCCATCCTCACCCGTTCTCGTATCAACCACTCCAGCGATGGAGGCAGCATGAACGTGCTCGTCTACCTCGTGCCAATGGCGCTGGGGCTCGGCCTCACCGGGTTGTTCGCTTTTCTGTGGTCGCTGCGGAGCGGCCAATACGAAGACCTCGAGGGCGCTGCGATCCGCGTTCTTGACGATGACGATCTACAGACGCGGGCAAAGCATACGCCGACTGGGTGAATGGAGCACAAGCTCCGTTACGGCTTGCGCTCCCCCGCGCCTGTTGTTGATGCTGGTGTTTTGCCCGGCGAGGCGGCCGATGCTGGAGCGGCGCCTGTCACATGCCAGATGGTGTTGCCGACATCATCTGCGACAAGGAGTGTGCCTTCCCGCGTAACGGTGACCCCGACTGGCCGGCCATGCGCGCTCGATGCGTCTTCAGCGAGAAAGCCGGTCAGAACGTCGATCGGCTGTCCGTTTGGACGCCCCTTCTCGAACGGCACGAAAATCACCTTGTATCCGCTATATTCCGAACGATTCCACGACCCGTGTTGCCCGATGAACATTCCGTTGCGGAACGGCGGCGGCAGCACCTGGCCATCATAATATGCAAGGCCAAGCGAAGCCGTGTGTGGACCCAGTGCATAATCCGGCGTGATTGACGTCGCGACCAAATCGGGACGTTGCGGCTGTACGCGCTCGTCGACATGCTTGCCCCAATAGCTATAAGGCCAGCCATAGAAGCCACCATCTTTGACCGACGTCAGATAATCCGGCGGCACATCATCTCCGATCTCGTCGCGCTCGTTCACCACCGTCCAGAGCGCGCCTGTGGACGGTTCGAAGGCCATGCCATTGGCATTGCGCAATCCGGACGCGAATATGCGATATTGTCCGGAAGCGAGATCAAGCTCCCAGATGGTCGCGCGCTCCTTCTCGATATCCATTCCCTTTTCACCAATGTTGCTGCCGGACCCGACGGTGATGAACAGCTTGGTTTGATCGCGGGACGGCAGAATGTTGCGCGTCCAGTGATGGCCGACGGGAATATCGACCAGTTTTGTTCCCTGCGCCGTGATCGCTTTATCGCCAGTCTTGTAAGGATAGCGCACGACACTGTCGGTATTGGCGACATAAAGCTGATCGCCAATCAGGGCCATGCCGAAGGGTTGCCGCAAGCCATCCAGAAACACGCCTTGCTCGTCGGCGACGCCATCGCCATTCGTGTCGCGCAGGATGGAGATGCGGTTGGCATTCTCGACGATCGAGCCAGCTTGCCGCTGCACCCACGTCTGGGCGAGCGAACGAGGACTCCACGAGGATGCCGGCTCGCTTGCCGCTTCAGCGACCAGCACATCTCCGTTCGGCAAAACATAAATCCACCGCGGATGTTTGAGGCCGCGCGCAAACGCTTTCACAGTCAGGCCTTCCGCCGCTTTGGGAGCAGTGCCCTCAGGCCAAGGCTCCGCACGAGCCCAGTTCAGAACCGGGATCAGGCTTTGCTCAGGCTGCGGCAGTTTCGGCTCTGCGCCGAAGGTGTCTGGAGGGGCGCCTCCGCCGGATTGGCCGAAGGCCGTCCTTGATACGCTGAGCGTGAATGTCAGAAGGATAATGATGCCAACAAGACGAGCGGTTTTCTGACGACGTGATCTAGCCATGAAACGCATCCCTTCGGGCGATGAAAGCGAACCGGTGGATCAAATTTCTAACCGCCCCGTGTTTCTAACCGCCCCATGGCGCCTCCGTTCCCTGCCCTCCCTGTCAGTTTCCCGCATGCCGCTATGACGCTGCAGCGTTCACGATTCTGCAGGACGGCTGGCGAGATTACGCAGATTTTAGACATCTTGCGGATTTTAAACGCTCAATGGAACGTTCGCGGACGGTCTCGGTTCCTCGTCTGGAGGCATCGTCATGCCGGCAAAATCGAAGGCCCAACAGAAAGCCGCAGGGGCAGCACTTTCCGCAAAACGTGGGGAGCGCAGTACAAGCAGCCTTAAGGGCGCATCGCGCTCGATGGTCAAATCGATGAGCGAGAAAGAGCTGCACGAGATGGCTGCGACGAAGCGCAAGGGAAAGCCCGAACGCGTTCGGAATCGTTAGCCATCTTCATCTCAGCACGAGCCGTCACGCCAGAGGCGCATCGTCTCGCTGTCGTCAGCATGCGACAAAAAAGCACGACGCTTTGGGCGAATGGCGCCATCGTACCGATCGCGAGATCTATGAGGGCAGAACTCACACCGGTCCGACCAGATGCAACGCACTGACTTTGACTTTTAATGGCCCGCTTCACGCCCTGGAGAATCCCCAAGTCACTTGTTCCTCGTGACACATGATGCGCAGCCGAAGCCCGCGTCATCCTGTCATCGCTCATCGGACGCTCAAGGTCTCGCCACGCCCCTCCGAAATCTTCTATGGTCCGCGTGCAGAGATTGAAGGTGAACGGCATGGCGAAGAAATTTCTCCTGCTGGGCGTGGCTTTGCTGCTGGCGGGCGCATGTGGTGTGGGCGCATTTCTCGGATATCGAGCCGGCAAAGCGGAAACCTTTCACACATTCATCGGCATTGAGGATCATAGCGAGCAGCGGAATTACGCGATCCGCTACGCGCTCGGCCTTGAGGAGTTCCAAGGCATCACGGGGCAAGACCTGTGGGTGATGCATTCGGTCCACCCGGGTGTCACCGATGGCTTCTTCGTGGATCTCGGCTCCGCCGACGGCGTCACGATCTCCAATACCTGGGCGCTGGAGCGGAAAGGCTGGACCGGCATCTGTGTCGATCCCTTTCCTCGGAACATGGAGGGTCGGACGTGCCAGGTCTTTGCCGAAGCCGTGGACAATGTCGGCGGCCGCACCGTGCAATTTCAAGATCCAGGCAGCTACAGCGGCGGCATCCTCGAATACGCCGGCTGGTGGGTGTCGCAGGAGACCAAAGATAACGCCGTGGAGGTCAAGACCGCGACATTGAGTGACATCCTCCGCCGAGGGAATGCACCCTCTTACATCCATTATCTGAACGTGGATATCGAGGGCGCCGAATACATGGCGCTGAGCGAGTTTCCGTTCGATGAGTACGAATTCGGAGCCATCACCATCGAGCACAACGGCCTGGAAGATCAGCGCGCCAAAATCCGCGAGCTCCTTGTGAAAAATGGCTACCGGCTGGAATGGGCCATCCGCGACCAGGATTGGTACGTCCGCGCCGGCACATCGGGCGACATCTCCGCAACGGAACGCTGAGACACGCTGCCTGAACGAAAAAGCCCGGCTGAGAAAACACAGCCGGGCCATCACACAATGCAGATCGCTGGATCTGCCTTACGGACAGAACCACACCGGTCCGACCAGGATGCAGCCGCGTCGCTGCCAGTCGCCAGGACGCGCACCATAGCGGCGCCAGCCGCGCGGAGCGGTTTTGTATCGGTGGCCTGCCCTGTAGTGGCTGCGCCCATGCTTGTGGCTGTGGCCATGGCGGTGCTGAACCTGAACCACGTCGGTGCCGATCTGGGGGCTCGCGCTCATGGGAAGTGCGGATGCGCCCGATATCGCCATCAACGACACTGCGAGCGCGGCCGGTAGAAGAAACTTTTGCATTCCGTTATTCCTGTTAGTGCCCCAGCTCGCGATACCCGATTTGGTCAGGGAACCAGCGGTACTATGAGGCTATTGCGAACCGCCCATATATTGTCCCTGCCATATTTTGGAGACGAAAACCGTACCTGAATTTTCTTCAAGTTGATGGTCGCGGAATAACGCGGCCGCGACATTTACAGCGTAGCGATCGATGATCGGACAGCTTGGGATTCAAGATCGTGACTGATGAAGACGCTTTCCTCGCCGAGGCCGAATATCGGCGAATAGCCAACCAGAGCGGCACAAGCGAGATCGACAAGGACCGCTCTCTATTGTTGGCCGACTATTTCCGTCGGCAGATTGAACGATCGAAGCTACCCATCACCGGTGGAGCAGAACGATACGCACTGGCGAGAAGGAGAAGCCGGGACAGCACATCATGAAGCGAGTCTTCCTGCTCTTCATGGGCACGGGAATGTTCATCATGAGCGTGATAAGCACGCAAGACACCCTAGGCGCGGCTGCAACCTTGTGGTCTGCCGCGACGCTGCCCGCTCCTGTTCAGAAGATCGCCAGCCGCTATTCCGACCAATGCCGCCAGCTCGGCGGCACATTGCCAAGCGGCTCCGAGATGCCGGCCATCATGACCGCGGATTTGGACGCCGACGGTGTCCAGGATTACGTTTTCGATCCGCAAAATCTTCGATGCAGCGCGGCGGCCACAGCCTTTTGCGGAAACGGCGGATGCGACATCAAGATCGCTCTTTCGCGTGATGCCTATGCGCAGCCGGTCTCTGCCCTGGGCGGTCAGCCGACGATCGCCATCACCTCGGAAGGACCGATCGTCGAGATCTGGGTCGACAGGACCCTCTGCAATAGTTCGGATCGATCGAAGGCCTGTTGGGCCAGATATTCCTGGAGCGA
Source organism: Pseudorhodoplanes sinuspersici (assembly GCF_002119765.1). Lineage (NCBI taxonomy): Bacteria > Pseudomonadati > Pseudomonadota > Alphaproteobacteria > Hyphomicrobiales > Pseudorhodoplanes > Pseudorhodoplanes sinuspersici. The sequence continues at coordinate 3,437,906 of NZ_CP021112.1, read as the reverse complement.
CGGCAAAGCTTCGATCGTCTATAAAACGAGACCTCTGCCGCAATAGCCCCCTGTCGCGATAAAGTCTGGCCTCAGGCGCGCGAGCGCAAACGCGCATCGCCGATTAAGATTGAAGGCGACGGATGAGGGCCCACACCACCTTTGCACCACGACAGCTCTTTTGAAATTCCATCAGATCTGCTCAAACGGATATCCTGAAGCGCGTAGCGCCTCTTCGGATATGCGGCAAAATGATCAAGCCTCCGCGCCTGTATCTTTATCTTGACACGGTTGCGCGGGCCGGCTCGATCCGCAAAGCTGCCGACAAGCTTCGCGTGGCGTCGACGGCTCTCAATCGCCGCATTCTGGATTTCGAGAAGGAAATCGGAACGCCGATCTTTGAACGGTTGCCGCGCGGCGTCAGGCTCACGGCGGCCGGCGAAGTGCTGATCGCAACGATCCGGCGAAGTCTCTCCGATCTCGCATCCGCCGGTTCACAGATCGAACAATTGCGCGGCCTCGTTCGCGGCACTGTGCGCATCGCGAGCGCCGAGTCGGCGGCGAACGATCTTCTCCCCAAAACGATTGCACGCTATCAGGAACGATATCCCGGCGTGCAGTTCCAGATGCAGGTGGGCTCCACCGCACCGCTGATGGCCGCATTGATTGCTGACGAAGCCGATCTGCTGCTCGCGCATGATCCGCCCAGTTCGGATATGCTCAATGTCATCGAGAGCATCCCGCAACCCCTCTGCGCGTTGATGCGGCCTGGACATCCGCTTGCAACACGCACAACCCTCCGGCTTGCCGATTGCCAGCCCTATCCCATCGCGCTCGGGGCCGCCCCGTTTGGCAGCCGCAAGCTGATCGATACCTTGCTGACCAAATCGCACCTCTCGCTGCGCGTCGCCATGGAGGCCAATGCGGTTCAGCCGCAGAAGATGTTCGCCCGCGATACCGATGCGATCTGTTTCCAATACCAGGTTGGTACCTTGCGCGAAGCCGACGAGGGCGAACTCGTCTCCATTCCGCTCGTCGATCCCGACTTGACCAAAGGCCGTCTCGTCCTCGCCTCCCGCGCCGGCCGGCTTCTGCCTATTCCGGCGGCCAGTTTCGTCGAAACGCTGAAGGTCGCGCTCAGCCGGACGCCACACGAATCCGTCAGCCCGACGGACAAGCCCAGACGACCGAGATCAAAATGATCTCGGTCTGAGCGAAACATAGTTCTAGGTGGTTTCGGTGCGCTGCAGCAGAGTGCTGCCACATGCGCGCAAACGTCTTCAGATTATCCATGGCCCATCCCGGCGACCTCTCGGCCCTCGACCGGCTGATCGCCGATGGCCTTGTTCGCGCTGAAGAAATCGTCGCGGTCATCGGCAAGACCGAGGGCAATGGCGGCGTCAATGACTTCACCCGCGGCTATTTCACCCAGAGCCTGATGGCGCTCTTGAGCCACCATCTCGGCGAGCCGGCTGACTCCCTTGTCAAACGTATCCCCTGCGTCCTGTCCGGCGGCACCGAAGGCGTGCTCAGCCCGCATTTTGTCGTGCTTAGCCGCACCGGGACGCCGCTGGCCGCCCCCGCCGCGGCGCCGGCACTCGCGATCGGTACGGCCATGAGTGCGCCGGTCGCGGCAGAACACATCGGCCGCATGGCGCATGTTCGCAGTGTCGCGGCCGCGGTCCGGATGGCGATGGACGAGGCGCACATCGCATCCGCCGCCGATGTTCATTTCGTGCAGGTCAAATGTCCCTGCATCACTTCCGCCCGCGCCGACTCGGCAACGGCGCAGGGAAAAACCGTCGTTTCCTCTGACCCCAATCGCTCCATGGCAGCGGCCCGCGCCGCCGGCGCTTTTGGCGTCGCGCTTGCTCTCAATGAAATCAAGGAAGGCGACGTCAACGACATGGAGCTGTTGCAGGACTTCAGGATCTATTCGACCCGCGCGAGCATCTCCTCGGGCATCGAGGTAGACGCCAATGAAGTGATCGTGCTCGGCAACAGCCGTTTCTGGTCGGGCCATCTGCAGATCGCGCACCGGCCGATGAATGACGCGCTCGACATCGGCGCCGTCGTCGGAATGCTGTCGGATCTCGGCATCGATGCGGCCCCGCAGGTCACTGCCGAAGACCGAGCACGCCTGCAGGCGGTATTCGTCAAATGCGAGCCCGACCGTCGCGGGCGAATCCGCGGCCATCGGCACACCATGCTCGACGACACCGATATCAATGCGCAGCGGCACATCCGCGGTGCGCTGGGTGGCCTTGTCGCCGGTGTGATCGGCGACAGCCGCATCTTCGTGTCCGGCGGCGCAGAACATCAAGGTCCCGATGGCGGCGGCCTGATCGCAGCCATTGCACATCGTGCAGACAATGGAGGCAGCTCATGCGCATCGTGATCGTCGGCGCCGGCGTTGCCGGCTGCATCATGGCCCGGACGCTGTCGCAATTGCCCGGCGCCGACGTCTTCTGCCTGGAGCGCGTCGCGCGCGACGATCACTCCGAGTCCGGAACGGGCCTCAATATCGGGCCGAATGCGGTGCAGGCGCTACAGGCTCATGATCCGGCCTTGGCGGACGCGGTCACGAACTCAAGCTTTCCCTGGCGGACATGGAAAATCTCGCTGACCGACGGCACCAAACTGTTCGATTTGCCGATCACCGCTGTCGCAAACAATGAAGGCTGGCGCATTCGCTGGTCTGAACTCTATCGCGTGTTGCGCAAGGAAGCGCCGATCGTCTCCTATGACTGCACCATCACTGCGGCGGGACGGAGCGCGCACGATCCGGCAAAGACCTTTATCGAATGGACCCAAGGCGGAGCGCGCAAACGCCTCGACGACATCGATCTCTTGATCGCCGCGGACGGCCGCTATTCGCAGCTTCGGCGGATTTTCTCCGGCGAGCCGGCAATCCGGCATGTCGGCGTTGCCATTTCCCGTCTGCTCGTGCCGGATACCAGCGGCGGACTCATCGACGATTACGAACAATGGTTCAACGGCCCCAATCGTCTGCTCGCCTTTCGCGTGCCGCCAGATCATGTTTACGCCGCCTGCTCGTTTCCGATCGCGCCTGACCTGCCGATCGCCGATCACCTTAAAAGTCCGGAGGCGCTGCGCGCGGCCTATACACCGGCGAATGGATTGCTGACGAAGCAGACGCGCTGGCTGATCGACACCGTCTGCGCCCATGCCGACGACATGCATTGGGCGCGCTTGCAGGAGCACGAGGCGCTCTATGCCGATCCGGCCAGCAACGTGCTGTATCTCGGCGATGCCGCCCACGGCATGGTGCCGACGCTCGGCCAGGGCGCCACACAGGCCATCGAAGATGCCTCTTTTGCGGGCAGCCTGATCGCGAGCGCATGGGCAGAGGGCATACGCGATCCCCGAAAATGGCTGCGATCCATCGCCACACGCGCCGACCGCATGCGGTTCGTGATGCAGTTTTCCCTGGAAGCCACCGACACCATGCTGGCGGGCGCCGATCCCGTGGCAGGAACATTGCATAAAACCGAACCGGACTTCGTGGCGAAGCTGGACCGCCTGTACCGGGATGTGCCCGGCAACGCCGCGCCACCGAATGATCATGGTCTCTCTGCCGGGACATTAAACGCATGACCAAGAATCCCGTGACCACGTCACTGCCTTCCGCCGCCGTGCATGGGCTGTTTCACATCGCGATCAAGACCTCCGATCTCGACGCGACGCGCATGTTCTGGTGCGATATCATCGGCCTGCGCGATATGGCCCGCCCCGATTTCGGCTATCCCGGCGCCTGGCTCGCCTGCCCGCAGCCGGGCGGGCTCGGCATCATTCACGTCTATGCCGGCGGCCCGGCGCTCGGCCCCGCAGGCACGGCGCCGTCGGGCACGGCAGCCATCGACCACATCTCGCTCTCCTGCTCGGGCTATCGCGAATATATCGCCCGCTTCAAGGCGGCAGGGCTCGACTGGCGCGAATTCCTGGTGCCCGGCACCACGCTCTGGCAGCTCTTCGTCTACGACCCGAGCGGCGTGCAACTCGAACTGACATTCGAAGGCAGCGTCGAAGGCGCGATCAAGCCCGACATGTCACCCGGCCGCGCCTATGTCGCCGGCGCAAGTTTCTTCGACTTCAAAACTTATCCCAAATTGAGCTCGCTCAAAGGAGTAGCCTGACATGAAGCGCCGTCATGTTCTTTCATTGATTGCCGGCAGTGTTGCACTTGCCACGATCGCCTCGCCTGCTGCCGCACAAGATAAGGTCAAGGTCGGCGTGTTTCCGATCTCGTCCTCGCTGCCGTATTTCGTGGCGCTTGGAAAAGGTTACTTCAAAGACTTGAACATCGAGCCGGAGACGATCCGGCTGATGGGAGGGCCGGCCAACGTCGCGGCGCTGATGACCAATCAGATCGACGTGTCCGCTGTGCTGGTCACACTCGAAGGTCTCAATGCCAATGTGAAGAAGCCGGGCGTGGCGATGTACATCGCCATGCACAGCCAGACGCCAGTCTACAAGATGGAGCAGTTCGTCATCCGCACCGAGCTGCTCGACAAGGTGAAAACGCTCAAGGACTTCAAAGGGCTGAAGCTGATGTCGGCGCCGGGACCTGCCAACCTCAACACCGCCAAGGGCATTCTCGCCAAGATCGGCCTGAAGGACGGCGAGTATTCCATCGATCAGCTCGATATGGGCCAGCATGTGAACGCCATGAAGGCCGGCACTTTCGACGGCGGCTATACGCTCGAGCCCGGCGCCACCATCATGGAGAAGATGGGCATCGCCAAGACGCTCGAAGCCGGCGTGATCGCGAAATACATCCTCGGCGACGAAAAGGCCGACGCCTTCGCAGCGGGTTGCGCCTTCACGACCGACTTCATCGAGAAGCGCCCGGACGTCGCCAAGCGCTTCGCGCAAGCCTGGGCCAAGGCGGTCGACTTCATCAGGACCAATCCGACGGAGGCCCGCAAGTACCTCGCCAAAAACACCATGACGCCTGACGACCTCGTCGATAGCGTTCCGATGCTCGGTTACACCATGCTGAAGGATTTCACGCCTGCGCAGCTTGGTTACCTGCAGAAATTCTCCGACTTCGGCACGGAGATCGGCGTCGTTCCGGAAAAGATCGACGTCAAAAAATTCATCAAGACGTTTTGAGCATGAACCGCCGGCATCGATCCCTGCCCCGTTCGTTCCCGCGCAAGCGGGAACCCAGGATTGCAGTGACAACACCAGTGAATGGCACTCAAAGGAGTAGCGTGACATGAAGCGCCGTCATGTCCTTTCGCTGATTGCCGCCGGTGGCCTTCTGCTCGCCGGCGCCGCGTCTCCCGCTCTCGCGCAGGACAAGGTCAAGGTTGGCGTGTTTCCGGTCTCGTCCTCGCTTCCCTATTTCGTGGCGGTCGGAAAAGGCTACTTCAAAGAGGCGAACATCGAGCCGGAGACGATCCGGCTGATGGGCGGACCAGCGAACGTCGCGGCGTTGATGACCAACCAGATCGACGTGTCGGCCGTGCTGGTCACGCTTGAGGGCTTCAATGCCAATATAAAGAAGCCGGGCGTCGCGATGTACATCGCCATGCACAGCCAGACGGCGGTCTACAAGATGGAGCAGTTCGTCGTTCGCACCGAGCTGGTCGACAGGGTGAAGTCGCTCAAGGATTTCAAGGGCCTGAAGCTGATGTCGGCGCCCGGACCGGCCCCCCTTAACATGGCCAAGGGCATTCTCGCCAGGATCGGCCTGAAGGACGGCGAATATTCCATCGATCAGCTCGATATGGGCCAGCACGTGAACGCCATGAAGGCCGGCACCTTCGACGGCGGCTTTACGCTCGAACCGGGTGCCACCATCATGGAAAAGATGGGCGTCGCCAAGACGCTCGAAGCCGGCGTGATCTCGAAATATATCCTCGGCGACGAAAAGGCCGACGCCTTCGCAGCGGGCTGCGCCTTCACCACCGACTTCATCGAGAAGCGCCCGGACGTCGCCAAGCGCTTCGCGCAAGCCTGGGCCAAGGCGGTCGACTTCATCAAGACCAATCCAGCGGAGGCTCGCAAGTATCTCGCCAAGAACACCATGACGCCCGACGACCTCGTCGATAGCATTCCGATGCTCGGCTACACCATGGTGAAGGACTTCACGCCGGCGCAGCTCGGCTACCTGCAGAAATACTCCGATTTCGGCACGGAGGTCGGCGTCGTTCCGGAAAAGATCGATGTCAAAAAATTCATCAAGTCGTTCTGATCACATGATGCATCCGCATCGATCCTTGCTCCGTTCGTTCCCGCGCAAGCGGGAACCCAGAATTGCAGTGACAACACCAGTGAATGGCCCTGGGTCCCCGCTTTCGCGGGGACGAACGGAAAGATGGAGCAGCAAATGAGCGCGATCCAGCACGCCTTTCGACCTGAGCCGATAAGTGTGCCGTCGTCTCCGGCCGTCGGCGCCTTCGGCAAGCGCCCGCATGTGACCATCCGTGGCCTCAGCAAACGCTTCGACAAGGCGGTCATCTACGACAATTTCGATCTCGACATTCCGCGCGGCGAACTGATTTCCGTGTTCGGCCCGAACGGCTGCGGCAAGAGCACCTTGATCAACATGATCGCCGGCCTCATCCCGGTCGATGCCGGCCAGATTCTGTTCGACGGCATGCTGCTGTCGGAAATCAAGTTCGGCTATGTGTTCCAGAACTATCGCGAGGCGCTGTTTCCCTGGATGCGCGCCTTCGACAACATCTCCTACCCTTTGAAGATGATGAAAGTGCCGGCAGCGGAGCGAAAGGCGCGCACGGAAAAGCTGGTGGCGCATCTCGGCGTCAAGCTCGACCTCAACAAATATCCCTATCAGATGTCCGGCGGCCAGCAGCAGCTCGTCTCGATCATGCGCGCGCTGATCGTCGAGCCGGAAATCCTGTTCCTCGACGAGCCGTTCTCTGCGCTCGACTATGAAATGACGCTGTTCATGCGCGAGCAGTTGCAGAAGCTGTTCATGGAGACCGGCACCACCACGGTACTGGTCTCGCACGATCTCGAAGAGGCGGTCTATCTCGCGGATCGCGTGTTGCTGCTGTCGCGCTATCCGGCGCGAGTCGCCGATTTTGTGCAATACGATGGCGTGCGGCCGCGCACAGACGCGACGCTGTCGGAGCCGGACTTCGTGCGCACCAAGGCGCATTGTCTTGACGTGTTCCAGCGCGAGGTGCGCCGCTCATGATCTCAAAACGCCTCGAGCCGTTCCTGCCGATGGTCGGCGTCCTCGGCCTGCTCGCGATCTGGTCGCTGGCGACCGCCAGCAAATGGGTCGATCCGGTCTTGCTGCCCTCGCCCATTACGACGTTCCAGTCCTTCTGGAAGGGCATGGATGGCGGCCCGCTCGGCTTCGATTTCGTCAAGACCGTCTATCGCACGGCGATGGCGACACTGTTTGCCGCGGTAATCGCGATTCCGCTTGGCATCGTGCTCGGCTCGTCGGAGCGGCTCTACCGCTCGCTGGAATTCGTGATCGATTTCTTCCGCTCGACACCGGCTTCGGCGATGTTCCCGCTTTTCCTCGTGCTGTTCGGCGTCGGCGACGAAACCAAGATTTCGGTCGCCGCCTTCGGCGCCATTCTGGTGATCCTGTTCAACGTCGCCTATGGCGTGATGAATGCGCGCAAGACACGTCTGCTGGCCGCCAAGGTGATGGGCGCCTCGCGCCTGCGCGTCCTGTTCGACGTGATGTTGCTCGAGTCGCTGCCGCAGACCTTCGTCGGTCTGCGCAATGGCGTCTCGCTCGCGCTGGTCATCATCGTGGTGGCGGAAATGTTCATCGGCTCGCAGGACGGGCTCGGCCACAGCGTGTTCGAGGCACAGCAATTGTTCGACATGCCGCGCATGTATGCGGCCATCTTTGCCGCCGGCGCGCTCGGCTATGCGCTCAATCTTCTATTCCTCGTGGCCGAGCGCAGCTTCGTGCATTGGGGCGGCAAATAGGACAACCGGCATGGGCCGCACCGGCGAAGACGGGCACGATCGGCGGGATGACCATAACGGCCTCATCCGCTCGGTCGATCGTGCACTCGATCTGCTGGAAACAATTTCAGCGCAGCCGTCTGGACTGAGTCTTGTTGATCTCGCACGGCAAACCACGCTGCCGGCCTCGACCACCCATCGGCTGCTGACAACGTTGCAGCAACGGGGCTTCGTTCGCTTCGACCGGACACGTGGCCGCTGGCTCATTGGCCGCGCAGCACTCACTGTCGGCGCGAATTACGCCGGCTCCCGCGATATGGTGGCGCTCGCCCGCCCGATCCTGCAACGCTTCAGCGCGGCCTGCGGGGAGATGATCAATCTTGGTGTCATCGACAACGGCCAAGTGGTGTTTCTTCAGCGCGTCGATCCCCGCGCCCGCAAGAGTTACGTTCCGGCCAGCGCGCCCGCCATCCCGCTGCATTGCTCCAGCATCGGCAAGACGCTGCTGGCGGTGCTGCCTGAGCGGGAGCTGCAGAATGCCATCTCTCCGCACAAGCTTGTGCCGCTGACACCGAATACCATCGTCAATGAGCGCGCGTTTCGCCGGGAGCTTGAAACCGCCTGCAAAAACGGCTTCGCGGTCGATGACGAAGAAAACACGATCGGTCTGCGATGCATCGCTGCGCCGGTTTTTGATGAATATCGTCGGCCGGTTGCTGCGGTGTCGATGGCGGCACCGGCTGATCGCCTGAAAAAGAGGCAGGTTGCCGCCAATGGAGCGATGATCAAGGCAGCCGCCGGTGAGCTCACCGCGCTCTGGGGCGGCTTCTCCGCCTGATCGCCGATACAAGCCAATGTCAGCCATGACATGCAGGGCTTTTTCCAGCCGCCATCCCACCAGATGGAAACGCGGTCCCGTCCGGCCGGACTGGATACGAATCTTGCATCTCCCCTCCTGACTGCCGCCGCGCGTGCCATCGCGCCGGAGTCCAAGGTTCAGGAGGTTGTCATGGTCAAGATCACACCAAAAGCGATATCGCGCTGGATGAAGCTGCTTGGAACGGCGGCACTGGCTGGTGCCGTATTCGCTGGTCCCGCTTTCGCCCAGGAAAAAGCCGCGTTCCTCTTCCCCGGCAGCATCAATGACCAAAGCTGGAACGCGCAGGGCTATGCCGGCGCCGAGAAGCTCAAGTCCCTCGGCTGGCAGATCGGCTACACCGAGAACGTGCAGGCTGCCGACATGGTGGAGGCTTTGCGCGACTATGCGCGGCAGGATTACAAGGTCGTCGTCGGCCATACAGGCCGTTTCCTCTCGGCGGCACAACGTGTCGGACCGGATTTTCCAAAGACACTGTTCATCGTCGGTTCGGGTTCGGCCGGCGCCGGCGACAACGTCACCTCCATCGACTACGACAATGCACAGTTCGGCTATCTCATGGGTGTGCTCGCCGCCCGCATGAGCAAGACCGGCAAGATTGCGTCGGTGAACAGCCTTGAAGGCTTGCCGAATGTCGTTGCGCAGGTTGGCGGCTTCCGCAAGGGCGCCAAAAGCGTGAACCCCAACATCGAGGTGAAGGTCGTCTACATCAAAGGGATGGAAGACGCCGCTGAAGCCAAGGAAGCTGCGCTGTCGCTGATCGCGGGCGGTGCCGACTTCATCTTCGGCAAGCTCAATGCCGGGCAGGCCGGCCTGATCCAGGCGGCAAAGGAAAAGGGCGTCTATGTGAGCGGCCGCTCTTTCGGTCACACTGCGATTGCGCCTGACAACGTGCTGACCAACATCGTCGAGAAATGGTCCGACATGTATTCCGCCGCGGCCGAAGCCAACAAGAAAGACAAGGTCGGCGGCAAATACATGCTTTTTGGCTTCAACACGCCGGGCTCGACCGGCGCGGACCTGCGCGTCAGCGCGGAGAAGGCCTATAATGCCAAAGTCCCGGACACCGTGATCGCCGAGATCGAAGCCCTGAAAAAGCAATTCGCTTCGGGTGAGCTGAAGGTCTCGGTCACGCGCGATGATGCACGTGGCGGCACCTGACCTTCACGATCTGCCTGTCAGCCGGGACGGCATTGCCATGCTGGAGATGCGCGGCATCTGCAAAACCTATGGTACGGTCCGCGCCAATCGCAACATCGATCTCGATGTCGCGGCTGGCCGGATCGTCGGCCTTCTCGGCGAGAATGGCTCCGGCAAAAGCACGCTGATGAAAGTGCTGTTCGGCATTGTCGCAGTCGATGCCGGAACCATCACCTTCAAGGGCAAGCCGCTCATTGCGCATAATCCACGCACGGCGATTGCGGCAGGCCTTGGCATGATCCACCAGCATTTCACGCTGGTCGATGCCATGACGGTGACCGAGAATGTCATGCTGGGCTGGGACCGCGCCGGTCATTGGCTTCGCCCGATCGAAATTGCCGAGCTGATCCGCACCACCAGCCGCACTTATGGCCTCGATCTTGATCCCGACGCAATCGTCGGCGACCTGCCGCATGGCCAGCGGCAGCGCGTCGAAATCGTGAAGGTGATCCTGCGTGGCGCCGAGCTTCTCATTCTGGACGAACCGACGTCCAACCTCAGCCCGCCGGAAATCCGCGGACTGCTCGATGTGATGCGCCGTCTGCGCGAGCAGGGCCGCGGCGTCATCTTCATCTCGCACAAACTCGATGAAGTGCTGGAGATCTGCGACGACATCGTGGTCCTGCGCGACGGCGAAGTGACCGGACGCTGCACCGCTTCGGGCGCCACCAAAGCGGATATCGCGCAGATGATGGTCGGGCGCGACGTCACCACGACAGTTGAAAAAGCCGGACATGCGCCGGGCGCGGCGGTGCTGCATGTCGTGAAACTGTGCCGCCGCGACGACGCCGGCATCGAGCGGCTGCGCGATATTTCATTCTCTCTGCATGCGGGCGAAATCCTCGCGGTCGCCGGCGTTGATGGCAATGGACAATCGGATCTTGTCGACGTGCTGGCGGGATTGCGTGACGCCACCGGAGGCGGCATCGATCTCGCAGGCCTCGACATCACACGCCTGCCCGTTGCCGAGCGGCTGGCAGCCGGCCTGTCCTATATTCCTGTCGACCGCGCGACCACGTCACTCGTGCCGGCGATGAGTGTCGCCGACAATCTGGCCTTGCGCGAGTTTGATCGTGCGCCCTTCTCCCGGCGCGGCTGGCTGCGCCGGCGCGCTTTCGAAGATCACGCCGCCGAACGCATGCGCCATTTCGGCATCCGCGCCGCAGGACCGGATGCACCGGCCCGCACCTTGTCCGGCGGCAACCAGCAGAAGATCGTGGTGGCGCGCGAGATCGGCCGCAAGCCCAAAGTGCTGATGGCCTTCCAGCCGACATGGGGGCTTGATCCCGGCGCCACGCGCTTTGTCGTCGATCAGCTCATCGCGTTGCGCGATGCCGGCGGCGCCATCCTCTATCTGTCTTCGTCTCTCGATGAGGTTCTGATGCTGGGTGACCGCATCGCCGTGATGTATGGCGGACGGCTGTCGCAGCCGGTGCCGCGTGAAGACGCCGACATCACCGAAATCGGCCTGATGATGGCCGGCGCCGGCGCGATGGCGCAGACCGGCAGCCGGGCGGCATGACCATGGCCGCCAGCGAGACAGAAGGCGTGCGGGACAAAACGCCCGGCTTCCTCGAACGCGCAATGGCCACGCTGGCATCGAGCGGCGGCCTGCGTACATTTCTGCTGGCCTGTGCCGCGATTGGCCTCGCGCTTGCCGTCACCGGCCTGTTGATCCTGCTTGCCGGCAAGAATCCGTTTTATGCCTATTGGGCGCTGATCAAGGGCGCGGTCGGCACCACCGGGCGCCTCGCCTTCGCACTCAACAAGAGCACGCCTTACATTCTCGCTGGCGTCGGTGTCGCTCTGTGCTTCCGTGCCAAGATCATCAATATCGGCGCGGAGGGTCAGATCGCAGTCGGCGGAATCGCTGCGACCTACGTCGCGCTCAATTTCCTGTCGCTGCCGCCATTTCTGCTGATTACGTTTGCGCTTGCCGCAGGAGCGATCTGCGGCGCGGCCTGGTCCGCGCTCGCTGCCATCATCCGCCTCAAACGCGGCGTACACGAAGTCCTTTGCACCTTGCTCCTGAATTTTGTCGGCGTGCTCCTGGTCAGCGAGGCGCTGCATGGCGACATGGGTGAACCGGGTGCCGGCTTTCCGCAGTCGCCGCTGTTCGAACGCGCAGCCTGGCTTCCGAAATTGCTGCCCGGAACCGACCTCCATATCGGCATCCTCTTTGCCATCGTCGCGGTTGTTGCCGGCCACATCCTGCTCTGGCGCACGACCTTCGGCTTCCGCTTGCGCGTCCTCGGCGCGAGTCCGCAAGCCGCCAACTATGTCGGCCTCTCGACGCCGCGCTGTGTCTTCGGTGTGATGGCGATTGCCGGAGCCTTGGCAGGATTCGCCGGCGGCATCGAAGTGCTCGGCGTGCACTACCGGCTGATCGAGGGCTTCTCCGCGGGCTTCGGCTTTAACGCCGTCGCCGTCGCACTGATCGCCTCGGTCAATCCGATCGCGGTGCTGCCGGCCGGATTGTTCTTTGGCTTTCTGGAGGCCGGTGCGCTGGCCATGCAGCGCGAAGTCGGTGTGCCCTCGTCGCTTGTCTTCGTCATCCAGGGCCTGACCATGGTGTTCGTTCTCTGCGCCATCGGCATCGGCGCACGGCAACAGAAGGTGTGAGCATGGATGCCGCCGGCCTGATCGATATTTTCGCAGCGACCGTGCGCATCGCCACGCCGCTTCTGTTCTGCGCCCTGGGCGGCCTGATTTCCGAACGCGCCGGAACGTTCGCGGTCGGCATCGAGGGGATGATGCTGGCTGGCGCCTTCGGCGGCGCCATTGCGGTGCTGACCACCGCGAGCCCCTCGCTCGGTCTGCTCGTCGCTGCGCTCAGCGGCGCAACGCTCGCTGTTGTCGTTGCGATTGCGACCACGAAATTCCGCGCCGACCAGATGGTGACGGGCCTTGCCGTCAATATTCTCGCGCTCGGGCTGACCAGCTTCCTGCTGCGCGGCCTGTTTGGTGGACGTGCGCCGGTGATCCGCCTGCAAACACTTGGTCCCTGGCCGGTGCCCTTTCTCTCCGACATTCCCGTGCTCGGACCGGTCCTGTTCCGGCAGCCGGCCCTTGTCTATCTCGCGCTCGGACTGACCATTGGTGTCTATGTCTATCTCGCAAAAACCCGCAGCGGCTTGATGCTGCGCGCGGTTGGCGAAAACCCGGACGCCGCCTATGCGGTTGGCACCAATCCGGTGCTGGTGCGCATGATGGCAATCATCGTCGGCGGTGCTTTCGCGGGACTTGGCGGCGCGGTGCTGTCGCTGCAGGAAGTCGGCACCTTCACCGACGGCATGACCAACGGCCGCGGCTTCATTGCACTTGCGGCCATCATTGTCGGACGCTGGACGCCGTTCGGTGCGCTGTTCGGCTGCCTGTTGTTCGGCGCGGTCGCCGCGCTCGAACTGCGCGTGCATGGCTGGGGCCTGCCGGTCTCATCCTATGTGATCCAGATGATTCCCTATATCGTGGCCCTGGCCCTGCTCGCCGGTATCGGCCGGTCGGCGCGCATGCCGGCGGCCATCGGCACACCGTTTGCCCGGCACTGAAACGGAGTGCGCTGACACCAATGCGCATCGCAGCGATTTCCCGCGCATGAAACACATCGAGACGCATCAGCTCTGGCAATTGTCGGCAGGCGAACTGGCCGCCGCTTATCGCGCCGGCATGGCGACACCGGATACCGTGTTGCAAGCCGTTCTCGATCGTTGCGAGGACGTCAATCCGCGCATCAATGCCGTTGTCACGCTCGATCATCCCGGCGCACGAGAAGCCGCCGACGCCAGCACACACCGGTGGCGGGCTGGAGAAGCCTTCGGACCCCTCGACGGCGTGCCGGTGACCGTCAAGGACAACATTCTCGTCAAGGGCCTGCGCGCGACCTGGGGCAGCAAGCTTTATGCGGACTTCGTTCCCGAGATCGACGAAGAGCCGGTCGCGCGTTTGCGCGCCGCCGGCGCCGTGATCCTCGGCAAAACCAACGTCCCGGAATTCACGCTGCACGGTTACACCGACAATGCGCTGTTCGGTCCGACCGGCAATCCCTTCAATCCGGCGCTGACTCCGGGCGGATCGAGCGGCGGCGCCGTGGCGGCGGTGGCAGCGGGCATCGGCCCCCTTGCCTTGTGCACCGATGGCGGCGGCTCGATCCGCCGTCCGGCCGCGCACACCGGCCTTGTCGGCTTCAAGCCATCCCGCGGCACGGTCCCGCGCGCGAACGGATTTCCGGCGATCCTGCACGATTTCGAGGTGGCGGGACCAGTCGCCCGCAATGTCGGCGACATCATTCTGGCGATGAATGCGATCGGCGGGAAAAGCTGGAGGCAATCCGATTCCGGCTTTGCCAAGACGCCGCTCCGCATCCACTACGCGCGGACATTTTCCGGTGCTCCGGTCGATGCTGATATCGCAAAGGCCGCCGATGACATTGCGGCCGAGCTTGCGCGCCAGGGACACAGCGTGGATCGCGCAGACAGCTTCGATCTCGCCGCGCCGATCGCCGATGTCTGGCCGGTCATCAGCCAGACCGGCCTCGCCTGGCTTCTGTCGCAGCACAAGGATGCTGATGAAAAGATCAATTTGATGCTGGCGGACATGGCGCGCAACGGACGCGCCTATTCCGCCGCCGATTATCTGAATGCACTCGACATCATCAAGCATGTCGACCGCGATGTCGAAGGCCTGTTCGATGAGTGCGATCTGTTGCTGACACCTGCGACCGCGGCGATGCCATGGCCGGCGACGCAATCGCATCCGACAACGATTGCGGGACAAACGGTCGGCCCGCGCGGCCATGCGGTGTTCACGCCGTTTGCCAATGCGCTCGGCCTGCCGGCGATCAGCCTGCCATGCGCATCATGGCCGCAGGACATGCCGGTCGGTTTTCAGCTCTGTGCCGCCCGCGGGCAGGACGCAGCCTTGCTCGCCTTCGCCAGAGACTATGAAGCGCGCACCGCATGGCAGACGCGCTGGCCGGCGCTTTGATCACGGAACGGGCGCCCGATCCGCCGCTTCATTCTCCTTCTCGCACCTTCAGAATCACCGCGTCGTCCGGACCGATGGGCCGGCCGTCCTGTGTTCGGACTTCGAGCTGAACGGACTGGCCGGTCGTGCGGTCTACCAACAGCGAATGTGTCTCTTGGGGAGCGAACAGATGGCGCTCGCCGAACTGCCTGAGCGCCACCATCACTGGGAACAGATCTTTCCCCATCGGTGTCAGGCGATATTCCATGCGCGCCCCGTCTTCACTGGCGGGCGCGAGTTCCAGAATGCCGCTCGCGACCAGGGTCCGCAGGCGCTCAGCGAGAATGTTCTTGGCGATGCCAAGGCTCTTCTGAAACTCGCTGAAGCGCGTCAGCCCATCAAAGGCGTCGCGCACAATGAGCAACGACCACCAGTCGCCGATCACGTCCAGGGAACGTGCACTGGGACAGTAGTCCCCTTTAAGGCTTTTTCGCGCGACCATTCCGCTTAGCTCCGCGCCCCTTCGGCAGCAGCCAAATTTGGTTGCATAATTAAACCAATCCTGCTAGCCATTGATTGGTTGCATAATTAAACCAACCGTCTTGGGATTTGCAATGAATATCAGGCAAGACGCGACGCCTTCGGGTGGCGCGAATGATGTCGCGCGCGCTCGGATCGGGCAGGAAATCCCAGGTGCGAGCGGAACCGGTACGGCGTTCGCCCCTTCCGCGAGCCCGTCATCACTCACGCGCCCCACTCTTTTTCTGTTCGCCGTGGCAAGCGGCCTTGCGGTCGCCAATGCTTATTTCGCTCATCCGCTTCTCGATGTGATGGCCGACGATCTCAGGCTCTCGCGCACCGTTGCGGGCCTCATCGTAGGAGCGACGCAGCTCGGCTATGGCATAGGCCTTATCTTCCTAGTGCCGCTCGGCGATCTCGTTGATCGACGAAAGCTCATCATCGCGCAGTCGTTGCTGTCAGTTCTGGCGCTGCTCTGTGTCGGCCTTTCAACCTCCGCGGCGATGTTGCTGGCTTCAATGGCGGCCGTTGGACTCCTGGCGGTCGTAACGCAGGCATTGGTCGCTTACGCTGCCAGCCTCGCCCGCCCGTCTGAACGGGGCCATATTGTCGGCATCGTTACCAGCGGAATCGTACTCGGCATCCTGCTGGCGCGAAGCGCCGCCGGAACCCTGACCGATCTCTCAGGCTGGCGCGCGGTCTATATCGTCTCCGCACTGCTCACAGGCGTGATTTCACTATTGCTCTGGCGCGCACTCCCACGGCAAGAAAAGCCGCATGCGGGCCTGTCCTACTTGGCTCTCATCGGATCGCTCGCAACGCTCTTGATCGAGGAACCGGTCCTGCGCATCCGCGCCGTGATCGCCATGCTGATCTTCGCCAACATCACGACGCTGCTAACGCCGCTTGTCCTGCCGCTGACCACGCCACCATTTTTCCTGTCACACACCGAAGTCGGCTTGTTCGGCCTCGCGGGGGCAGCGGGCGCGCTCGGAGCGGCTCGGGCAGGACGCTGGGCCGATCTGGGACACGGCCAGCGCACCACAGGGATCGCGCTTGGACTGATGTTGCTCGCCTGGCTGCCGATTTCGCTGTTAGATCATTCCATCCTGTGGCTGATCGCAGGCGTCATCATCATCGATTTCGGCCTGCAGGCGGCGCATGTCACCAATCAGGGAATGATCTATCGAGTCCGGCCAGAGGCCCAAAACCGCCTGACGGCCGCCTACATGGTGTTTTACTCGATCGGCAGTGCGATTGGCTCATCAACGTCGACGATCGTCTACGCCCATGCAGGGTGGACGGGCGTCTGCATCACCGGCGCGGGTATCAGCCTCGCAACGATTATTTTCTGGACGCTCACCTTGCGGGCGACGCCAGCCTTGGCGACTCAACGAGTGATCTACCAGGGCGAACATAGGCGCAGCTAACAGGAGGAGCGGCGCACTGTTGCGGTAATCGGCAGTGGCGCTGGTTAGTTTAACCGCATTACGTATGATCGCTTCCAACCCGTGCTGAACCTCTGCTGTCATGCAATCGAACCAGCGGGCTCGGCAATGCTGTCCAGTTCCCTGAGCGCATCGCCGGGCAGATCGAGATCGGCCGCGGCAAGGTTTTCCCGCAAATGCGCGACCGATGACGTGCCGGGGATCAGAAGGATGTTCGGCGCGCGACGAAGCAGCCAGGCCAGCGCGACCTGCATTGGCGTGGCGCGAAGGCGCGCAGCGATGTCGGACAAGGTGGACGACTGCAACGGGGTGAAGCCACCGAGCGGAAAGAACGGCACATAGGCAATGCCGTCGCGCGCAAGATCATCGATCAGGGCGTCATCGGCCCGATGCGCCAGATTGTACTGGTTCTGCACGCAGACGATCTCGGCGATCCTGCGTCCTTCCGCGATCTGCGCGGGCGTGGCGTTGCTCAAGCCGATATGGCGCACCAGCCCCTGCCGCTGAAGCTCGGCCAGGACGATCAACGGCGCCTCGATCGAGCCTTCGGCGGGGCCATGCACATCGAACATGATCCGAAGGTTGACCACGTCGATGACGTCGCGTCCGAGATTGCGCAGATTGTCATGCACGGCCTTCGTCAGTTCTTCGGGCGAGAAAGCCGGACGCCATGATGCATCCGCGCCGCGCAATGCGCCGATCTTGGTGACGATGACGAGATCATCGGGATACGGCGCAAGCGCCTCGCGGATCAGCTGGTTGGTGACATGCGGGCCATAAAAGTCGCTGGTGTCGATGTGGTTCACCCCGGCCGCCACGGCCTCGCGCAGCACGGCCAATGCCGCGTCAC
Source organism: Pseudorhodoplanes sinuspersici (assembly GCF_002119765.1). NCBI lineage: Bacteria > Pseudomonadati > Pseudomonadota > Alphaproteobacteria > Hyphomicrobiales > Pseudorhodoplanes > Pseudorhodoplanes sinuspersici. The sequence continues at coordinate 3,420,142 of NZ_CP021112.1, read as the reverse complement.
GATCCTTGGGCGGGCCAAACACACCGGGCCCTGCGAGTTGCATGGCGCCGTAGCCGAGCCGCTTCACGGTGCGGCCGCCAAGGTGGAATGTGCCGGATCGGTCGAGACGGGGCATGATCTGGTTCCCTTTTGCGATGCGGTCCCCAGATAGCGTTGCCTCGTTCTATCGATAATCAGGCGCAATCCGCACAAGCTGTGCGAATTGGCGTACAATGGCGGCGGATCTGATGGTGATGCGCTTTGGAGAAAAGAAAGCCACGACGAGGCGACGTCACGAGACGACCATCAAGGCGACGATCGTTTCCGCATCACGCCCTTGGCCGAGCAACGACACGTCTACGAGCATGACGGCGCCGGTTATAGGAATATTTTCATGTGAAACAGGGTGACAAAAGGCCGGTTTGACCGGCACTTTTTCACTTTTCGCCCGCGCGGCTTCCCCGGCGCAACGCCCTTCAGGCATCGCCAAGCCGGCCCTTTATCAAAAATACAGTGGTTATCCCGCACTGAAATACTGCAGCAGCGCCCCATCGACCTCTGCTTAGGCGAGCATGCCAAGGGCGTGCATGTAGGTTTCCAGGATCGCGTCCTGTTCCTCGCGCTCGGTCGGCTCGATCTTGCGCAGGCGAACGATGGTGCGCAGCGCCTTGACGTCGAACCCGTTGGCTTTGGCCTCGGCATAGACGTCGCGGATGTCGTCCGAGATTGTCTTTTTTTCCTCTTCGAGCTTCTCAACCCGCTCGATGATGCTCTTGAGCTGGTCCTTCGCGAAATTGACCGAAGGCTCGTCTCTTTCGAGTGCGGCGGACGCGGGCATTTCTACTCATCTCCTCAAACGCATGAGGGATGGTTTTCGGCAGCGGAGGCCAAAGGGTCAAGGACGCATTGCCGCTGCGCCCGTCATCCACAGGTCACAAGAAAACAGCGTGACAGACTGTGCTTTTTAGGTCCTAGGCCGCGCCTTGCCGGTCGCGGCCTGGTTCTACCGTTTGCGTATTACCGCTCGACAAACGCCTTCTCGATCACGAAGTGACCCGGTTCGCTGTGATTGCCTTCATCGAAGCCGAGACCCACGAACATGTTCTTCAAGTCTTCCAGCATCGCCGGGCTGCCGCACATCATGATGCGATCGGTGTCGATCGACAGCGGCGACTGGCCGATATCGTCGAACAGCTTCGCCGACGAGATCAGATCGGTGATGCGGCCGCGGTTGCGGAACGGTTCGCGCGTGACGGTCGGATAATAGACGAGCTTGCCTTCGAGCATCTCGCCGAAGATCTCGTCATTCTTCAGATTGTCGACCACCTGCTCGCCATAGGCCAGTTCCGCGACCTGGCGGCAGCCGTGAACGAGGATGATGTCCTCGTAGCGCTCATAGACCTCGGGGTCCTTGATCAGGCTGACGAATGGCGCGAGACCGGTCCCGGTCGACAGCAGCAGCAGCCGCGATCCCGGCAAGAGATTATCGACAATCAAGGTGCCGGTGGCCTTGCGGCCGACGAGGATGGTGTCGCCTTCGCGGATCAGCTGCAGACGCGAGGTCAGCGGGCCGTCCGGAACCTTGATGCTGAAGAATTCGAGGGATTCCTCGTAATGGGCGCTGGCCATGCTGTAGGCGCGCAGCAGCGGCCGTCCATCGACCTCGAGGCCCATCATGGCAAACTGGCCGCTCTGAAAACGAAAGCCTGGATCGCGGGTTGTGGTGAAGCTGAACAGGGTGTCCGTCCAGTGCCGGACCGAAAGAACCTGTTCCCGGTTGAATGCGCTCATAGCCTATCCTTGGCCCTTCCCATGGGCCCGAAATGCCAAGTGCCGTGGGGATGCCAGTGCATTGCACAAAACGGCGCGTTTTGCACCCCTTAAAGCTTGGAATCGTTAGAAAATCCGGGCGGCCTTGCGAGGTTTGCATGGCAAGGATGAATACTCTCCCGGAGCGGATTTCCGGAGATGGTCCTGCTCCAGGCAGCCCCAAAACGAGAAGGGCTGCCCTTGCGGACAGCCCTTCCATTGTCAAACCGCAGCCCGGTCTCGGACTGGCACTGGCGGCAGATTAAGCCGCGCAGCCCTCGAACGAGCCGAGGGACCAGTTCACAAGAGTCCGCGCAAACGGCGATAGACAATGAGACACTGGATCACCTCCTTTCGGTTGTTAACGATGCCGCGAATCTAGGCAGCCCCTCGCGATTCGAAAAGATCAAAAGACCGGCAGCGGGTGCCCAGCGCGCGATCACCGGAAGGAGATACCGCGTGAGATGTTGACATCAGTGACGGTGGGACTTCTCAAAGGCCGCTTTCTGCTCCGGAGAGGCCTCTTTCTGGTATTTGGCGCGCCATTCGTCATAGGGCATGCCATAGACAACTTCCCGGCTCTGGTCCTTGCTCAGCGCCAGCCCCTTTTCGTCGGCCGCCTCTTTCATCCAGTTGGAGAGACAATTCCTGCAGAATCCGGCGAGATTCATCAGATCGATATTTTGCACATCGGTGCGGGTGCGCAGGTGCTCGACCAAGCGCCTGAAGACGGCGGCCTCGAGCTCGGTGCGGGTTTTGTCGTCCATGGTCGGCTCGGTCATCGTGGATCCTTTTGGCGGCGTCCTACCGTGACCCGGTACATAATCGCGCGGCCGATTCATTTCCACATGCCGTCCGGATCATTGCTGCACGGGGACGAGCTTTGCGTGACTTGGCCTTCGCTCACTCGTAGAAAGGGTTCCCCTTCGGCACGTTCCAATCTCGGCATACCCAAATTGCGGCTTTCATGACCCTCTTGCATAGCGCCGTTCAGCGCCAATTCCTCGAACGCCTGTTTGAAACGGCGGTCGCTGCCGCGCATCCCGCCCGCTTTCTGCACGCCTTGTTGCCGCCCGCACCCGACACCGGCCGTCTCATCATTCTCGCTGCAGGGAAGGCCGCTGGGTCAATGGCCGAGGTTGCGGAAGCGCATTATCTCGACAGCGGCTTTCCGAAAGAGCGCATGCGCGGCATCGCGGTGGCGCGGCACGGCTATGGACGCCCTTTGCGTGTCGTCGAAATGGTCGAAGCCGGCCACCCGGTCCCCGATCAGGCGGGACTCGACGCGGCGGCCCGCACTCTTGAACTTGCCGATACGGCGACCCATGGCGACCTGGTCCTGGTGCTGATGTCCGGTGGTGCCTCCGCCAACTGGATCGCGCCGGTCAATGGTCTCTCGCTGTCGTCGAAACAGGCGGTAACACGGGCCTTGCTGCGCTCTGGCGCGTCGATCAGCGAGATCAACACCGTCCGCAAGCATCTCTCGCGCATCAAGGGTGGCCGGCTGGCACGGCATGCATTTCCGGCGCGTGTCCTGACCATCGGCGTTTCGGATGTGCCCGGGGACGATCCCGCTGTGATCGGCTCCGGCCCCACCGTGCCCGATCCGACCACCCTCGCCGACGCCTCGGCGATTGCCGAACGCTATGGTCTCGAATTGCCGGGCAGTGCGTTTCTCGCCCTGCGCGATCCGCGCAACGAGACACCGAAACCCGACGATCCGCTGTTCAACACCACCGACTATATCCTAGCGGCAAAGCCGCTCGACGCCTTCAAGGCCGCTGAGGCCGATATCCGGACCGCCGGCTATGAATGCATTTTCCTCGGCGATCGCCTCGAGGGCGAAGCGCGTGATATTGCCGCCGAGCAGGCCAAAATGGCGCGCGACTTATCCGCACAGAATCGCCGTGCGGTCATCCTCTCGGGCGGCGAATTGACTGTGACGATCCGCGGCCAAGGCCATGGCGGCCCGAACCAGGAATTTGCACTGAGTTTGGCGATCGCCCTTGAGGGCACACACGGCATTGCCGCCCTGGCCGCAGATACCGATGGGACCGACGGCGGGGCTGGCTCAGCGGATGACCCGGCGGGGGCGTATGTGGATGGACAAAGTGCCGCGCGCGCGAGGGCGCTCGGCCTGGACGCTACAAAATACCTCGCGGACAACAATTCGACAGCTTTCTTTGCTGCCTTGGGTGATCTTGTTTCACCCGGACCGACCTTCACCAACGTCAATGATTTTCGTGCGATCGTCGTGGATCACGTTGACACGGCCTGAAAAATCGCGGCAAAACAGCGGCTTAGGTCGGTTTCGCGTGCCTGCTAGCATCCTCTGAACGACCGTGATCCGATTGGGACCCAGCCTGCTGCTCCGCCTGTTCGACATACCCATGGCGCGTATTGCCGCGCTTGCGGTGATGTTTGTCTGTGTATGGAGCGGCAGCGCGTCTGCGGATTTCCGCCTCTGCAACAATACCGGCGGCAAAGTCGGCATTTCGCTGGGCTACAAGGACAATGACGGCTGGGTCACCGAAGGTTGGTGGAATCTCGCCCCCCGCTCCTGCGAGACGCTCCTGCGCGGCAATCTCGTCGCACGATTTTATTATGTCTATGCCATCGACTACGACCGCGGCGGCGAGTGGTCAGGCAAAGCATTCATGTGTACGCGCGAGAAGGAATATACGATCCGCGGGACCGAGGATTGCCTGGCGCGCGGCTTCGACCGCACCGGCTTTTTCGAAGTCGATACCGGCGAGCAGCGCTCCTGGACCGTGCAGCTCACCGAAACCAGTGACCAGGCTCCGCTGACACCCGGCATTCCATCCGTCACCCTGCCGCAAACCGGAACGCGCCCGCCCACCGGCGTTGTGCCGATCACACCGAATGGAAATCAGAAACGATGAGACGGCAGCGCCGCACCAAAATCGTCGCCACCCTCGGACCCGCCTCGGGTGACCGCAACGTCATCACCCGTCTGTTCGAAGCCGGCGCCGACGTGTTTCGCATCAACATGAGTCATACCTCGCATGACCGCATGCGCGAACTCATCGATATGATCCGTTCGATCGAGCATGAGCAAGGTCGCCCGATCGGTATCCTGGTCGATCTGCAGGGACCGAAGCTGCGGCTTGGAACGTTCGGGGGCGGCTTCACGATGGTGAAGAAGGGCGACACCTTCGTCCTCGATTCCAACAAGGAAGCCGGCGATGCCGGTCGTGTCTATCTGCCGCACCCGGAAATTCTCGAAGCCACGCAGCCCGGTCAGACCTTGCTGCTCGACGACGGCAAGGTTCGACTGATCTGCATCGACAAGGCGCCCGGTCAACTGACGACACGTGTGGAAGTCGGCGGCAAATTGTCGGACCGCAAGGGCGTCAGTTTGCCGGAAACCACACTGCCCTTCTCTGCGCTGACAGAGAAGGATCGCTCCGATCTCGACGCGGCCTTGAATGCAGGCATTGACTGGCTAGCCCTGTCGTTCATCCAGCGGCCGGATGACATAGCGGAAGCCAAGAAAATTGCACGCGGTCGCGCTGCAATCATGGCCAAGATCGAAAAGCCGCAAGCCGTTACACGGCTTGAAGAAATCCTGGAAGTCACCGACTCATTGATGGTTGCGCGCGGCGACCTCGGTGTTGAAATGCCGCTTGAGAAAGTGCCGGGCATTCAGAAGCAGATCACGCGCGCGGCGCGCCGGGCCGGCAAGCCGGTTATCGTCGCAACACAGATGCTGGAATCAATGATCACCAGCCCGGTGCCGACACGCGCTGAAGTCTCGGACGTCTCGATCGCCGTGTTCGAAGGCGCAGATGCGATCATGCTGTCTGCGGAATCCGCCGCCGGGCAATATCCTGTCGAAGCGGTTGCCACCATGAACCGCATTGCCGAGGAAGTGGAGCGCGATCCGACCTATCGCTCCGTCATCCAGGCGCAGCGCGCCGAGCCGGAAGCGACCGGCGCCGACGCGATTGCCGCTGCTGCGCGTCAGATCGCCGAAACGCTCGATCTGTCCACGGTCATCTGCTGGACGTTCTCAGGCTCCACGGCCTTTCGCGTTGCCCGCGAGCGGCCGATGCCGCCTGTCGTCGCGATCTCGCCGAATATCGCAACGGGGCGCAGACTATCGCTGGTCTGGGGCGTGCATTGCGTCGTGGCAGAAGATGCGCACGATCAGGACGACATGGTCGAACGCGCCTGCCGCATCGCCTTCAGCGACGGTTTTGCCAAAGCCGGGCGTCGCGTCATCATCGTCGCCGGCGTGCCGCTCGGTACCCCGGGTGCAACAAACATGCTTCGGATTGCGTTTGTTGGAGCCGATCAGGCCGATCACTAGCAACGCACCTATCGGCGAGTGCGATACTCCGGCTTTTCCCAATGGTACAGAAACAGCTTGTGAATAGTTGGCGGACAACCGACCGCGTGCTTTGGCTGCATTCCCGTCAAGCGGTCAGGAATTAGAAAACCTCTCAACAACCCCGAGCAGCGTTGCACTCCATTGCGCGACGACGGTATCAATTTGCGCACGGAGAAACAACGATGCGCGCTCTTTTTTCTATTTGCTTTCTCTTATGCTTAGTTTGCCCAAGTTCAGTATCCGCACAACATCACAATGCCCAAGGGATTGCCCTCGGCTGGTATACGGACGTCTCGAGAAAAGTTCTTTCACAATTCAGAGGCGCAAAAATCGTGCATTTGCAGCGCAAATACGGGATCAGGCGGGCGACGGCGATCGTTCAGTTTGTCGCGCACAAAACTGGGCGGATTGAATCGGCACGCATCGCGCAGTCCAGCGGTAATGCGGCTTTTGATCGAACCATCGAAAATATAGTGCGATCGATGCGGTTACCGCCCATTCCTGCGGGCTTCACCAATCAACGGGTGGCGTTGAGCCAAGCGCTTCAATTCCACTAGCTGTCTGGCGAAAACGCACTGGCGGTCAGGCGATCAGATATCCCGGCCCTCGACCTTCTCGCCGAGTGACTTGATGAGATCGGGGATGCGCGGCAGATGCGGATTGATCTCGATCGCCTTGCGATAGACCTCTAGAGCCCGCTTGTCCTCACCGAGCTCCTGCATGATCAGCCCAAGTCCGACGAGCGCCCCGAAATGCCGCGGCTCGCGCGCCAGCACTTGCTGGATATCCTCGAGCGCGGGGCCGTAATCCTTGCGCATATAATTGATCGTCGCGCGTCTGTTCCACGCCTCAACATAATCGGGACGCAGCATGACGATGGAATCGAGCAGCGTCACCGCAAGATCGAGATTCTTGACCCCAACCGCAGTCCGCACCCGCGTCATCAGCAGATTGGCCGTGTCGCTCGGAGATATCATCCACAGCGACCAGATCCGCCCCTCCACCGCCTTGGCGGTTTCGGCATCGGGCGCTGCCTTCAAGGCACCGAAGAGGAATTCGATATCCTGGCCGCGCTGGATTTTCGGCAGCTTATCGGGCGGCTGCGGCAGGCCGCCTTCTTGTGCGGCGATCGGGGTCGCGACCAAAAAGGCGCAGATGGCAGCGATCAGACGGAAGCGGATTCGCGCGTAAGGCATGCCCAACAGCTTAAACCCGCCAGACGGGCGGGCAAGCCTTCAAAAGAATCACGCCTGCGTGAAAAAAGCGCCCCTTGGTGGGGCCAAACGGCCTCAGCCCTGACGGGCCTTGAAACGGCGCTGGGTCTTGTTGATCACGTAGACCCGGCCCTTGCGGCGGACGAGACGATTGTCGCGGTGACGCGCACGCAGCGACTTGAGCGAATTGCGGACTTTCATGGCCGATCTCTATTTTTGTCACGGCCGCAGAGCAGCCTATAAACACAAAGGCCGCACGTCGCTGGTGAGCGTTCGCGGCCCGGAATTCGCGCGGAAACTAGGCAGGAGAGACCTGGAAGTCAACGGAATAGCTGCGGAAAGGGTACGATAAGACCCCGAAAACTTGCAAAAAGAAAGGGTTCCGCGACCGGCGCAGCCCTCTCCGTTGGAAAGTTTCCTCCAAATCTCAGGCCGGGCACCAGGGCTTCCAGCACCAGGCGATCGAGGGTTGCCAAGTACCACTCAAGCCGCAGCGCTGCATCGAGCAGGCATTGCCGGTACAGGCGGCCACCTTATAGGTCCAGGGCGAACAGGCCGCCGGCGCTGGCGCCGCCGCTTTCTTGCCACGCGCCAGCGAGTCTGCCGTCGAAACGGCCGTCGCCACCCCTGCTACCGCTACGACCAAGGCGATCTTCGAAACCAACGTCATCATGTGCAGCTCCCCGTGAGGTTCCACCAGCCGATGATTGGAAACGTTTCGTCTGGGCAAATGCCGCCACGCGCGGCCAGAGGGATTTTTTGGGACTGGCGATGAACTCCGGATGAATGTGCACTCCCCGCGCTTGCGTCGGTTCCGGGGAGCGACTATAGGGGCGCCTCATATCCGCAAAATAAAGCGGGCGCGTAGCTCAGCGGAAGAGCACTACCTTGACATGGTAGGGGTCACAGGTTCGATCCCTGTCGCGCCCACCATTCCTCCGGTACCGAACGTCCTCACGATCCGCTTGCGACATGGCAACGCAGACGCGCGCCGGATCGCTACCAGATGCGGGCGGATGACAACCCTCAGCCCCCCTCCTCTTTTTCGCGCATGACACCAAGGGAATAAGCGCAGCGGCTAAGGTGTATCCCGTTGCGATGCCGGCCGGCGCCGGGAAGAATGGCCGGATAGGCCAAGAGGGAGTTCGAAAATATGGCTTCGCGTTTCGCAGTGTTGCGTCCGACCTTCTATGCGTTGACCCTCGTAGCGGGTCTCACGGCCGGTGCTGTCTATGCCCAGCAGGAACCGCGCCTCGACGTCATTTACGTCCCGACGCCGCAGCAGGTGGTGGATCGGATGCTGCAACTCGCCGACGTCAAACAGGGCGATTACATGATCGATTTCGGCTGTGGCGACGGCCGCATGGTGGTGACAGCAGCAAAGCGCGGCGCGCGCGGTTACGGTGTCGACATCAACCCGCAGCGCATCAAGGAAGCCAACGAGAACGCCAAGGCCGCCGGCGTGACCGACAAGGTCGAATTCAAGATCGCCAACCTGTTCGAGGAAGACCTCAGCAAAGCCGACGTAATGGCGATGTATCTCCTCACCGACATCAATCTGCGGCTGCGTCCGAAGATCCTCGACACCATGAAGCCGGGCTCTCGCATCGTCTCGCATGCTTTCGACATGGGAGACTGGAAGCCTGAGGTTCATGAAAATGTCGACGGCCGCAATGTCTATTTCTGGATCGTGCCGGCCAAGGTGAACGGCACCTGGCAGTTCGACGGTCCCAACAAGATGAAGGTGACGCTCGATCAAAAATATCAGTTCTTCACCGGCAAGGCCGAAATGGACGGAAAATCGGTCGACATCACCGACGGCAAGCTGACGGGCGCCGACATATCCTTCACGATTAACGGTCAGACCTATACCGGTAAAGTCGATGGCAACACCATCAGCGGCGCCAATTGGAAGGCCACCAAGGCGTAAAGGCTTTGCAGCGGCCGTCGAAACCGACACAATGAGAAAGACGCTTTCCAGCCGGGGAGCGTCTTTCGTATTTATGATCGCCATTACGACTTTTTAGGGAAGCGCCTCTGGCGCCGGATGACAATCATGGCAACGCAAACCTCCGGCGCACCGCGCGCGAGCCTCTCCGTTCTCGATGGCGCACTGATGATGGTCGGCATCATCATCGGCATCGGCATCTTCAAGACGCCACAGCTTGTGGCAACGTTCAGCCCGAACGAATGGACATTCGTCGGACTTTGGATCGCCGGCGGACTGACCACTCTGATTGGAGCTCTGGTCTACGCGGAATTGGCTGCGGCATATCCTTCGACCGGCGGTGAATATCATTTTCTGACCAGAGCACTCGGGCCGTCGGTCGGCTTCCTGTTTGCCTGGGCACGAACGACCGTTATCCAGACCGGCGCGATTGCCGCCGTCGCCTTTGTACTGGGCGATTATGCGCAAGAAATTTTGCCGCTGGGCTCCTATGGACCGGCGATCTATGCCGGCGCGGGTCTCCTGATCCTGACGCTGATTAACATTTCCGGCACCTACGAAAGCAAAACGGCGCAGAACATCCTCACCACGCTTCTGGTTGCGGCGATGCTGGCCATCGTGATCATCGGCTTCATGAATGGCGGATCGAAAGCGGCGGCTCCCGCTGCCGGCGACTCCGGATACGGCATGGTCGGACTGGCCATGGTGTTCATTCTCCTGACCTATGGCGGCTGGAACGAAGCGGCCTATCTCTCGGCCGATGTGCGCAACGTGCGACGCGACATGGTGCGCATCCTCTTGATCGGCACCGCTATCGTCACCTCCGTCTATGTGCTGGTGAACATCGCTTATCTGATGGCGCTTGGGCTTGAGGGGCTGCGCAAAAGCGACACGATTGCGGCCGATGTCATGCGCGCCGGCCTCGGTCCCATCGGCGCCATGGTGGTGAGCCTCATCGTCTGCTGCGCGGCATTGTCGACCATGAACGCCAGCATCTTCACCGGTGCTCGTTTATATCACGCACTCGGCCAGGATCTCTCGCTCGAGCGCCTACAGGTCTGGGACGCCGCGCGCAACAACCCGCGCAACGCCATCATCCTGCAAAGCGTCATCGCGATGACCCTCGTCTTCTTCGGTGCCATTGCGCGCGACGGATTCAAGGCAATGGTCGAATATACGGCACCCGTTTTCTGGTTCTTCCTGTTGCTGGTTGGCGTCTCGTTCTTTGTGCTGCGGCAGAAGGACCCACAACGCGAGCGGCCGTTCCGTGTCCCGTTGTATCCGGTCGTTCCTGCACTTTTCTGCCTAATTTGCGCCTATCTGGTCTATTCCAGCCTGGTCTATACTGGCCGTGGCGCGCTGTTTGGCGTGGCAGTGCTGGCCGTCGGCATTCCGTTGATGCTGTGGGTCCGCAAAAAGCAATCGGTCGCGCCGGCGGAATAGACATTCACTTTCCCGGCTTTCACGGTGGCCCGGGCCGGAAGAGCACTGGTGTGGCAGTTCAGAAGTCCGCATGATTCCCGCAGCGAGCCCGAAATGCGGACCTCTGAACCAAAGCCACACTGGATTCAATGATTTGCTAGTGTCCTTCGATTCCGAAGTTCGTATAAGAGGCCGCCGCGATAGGATACGAACTTCGGAATCGGGACACTAGGCGCGACAGTGAGCGATCCCTACGACGTGGTCATCATCGGCGCGGGCCATAACGGGCTCGTCTGTGCCGCTTATCTCGGCATGGCCGGACTGAAGGTGAAGATGGTCGAGCGCCGCTCGGAGGTGGGCGGCGCTGCGGTGACGGAAGAATTTTATCCCGGCTTCCGTAACTCGGTCGCGGCTTACACCGTCAGCCTGCTCAATCCCAAGGTGATCCGCGATCTCGAGCTACCATGGCATGGACTGAAAATCGTCGAACGGCGCGCGTTGAACTTTCTGCCGAGCGACGACGGACGCTATCTCCTGACCGGCGAGGGTCGCACGAAGCGCGAGATCGCGAAATTCAGCGAGAAGGACGCGGCGAATTACGATGCGTTCAGCGACGAACTCAACGACATCGCCGATGTGCTGCGCGATTTGGTGCTGCAAGCGCCCCCGAACCTTGTCCAGGGATGGAGCGCGCGGAGTTTCCGCGAGGCATTACGGCTGGCCTTCGTCGGCAAGCGGCTGCGCAACCTCAATATCGAACGCCAGCGCGCCTTGCTTGATCTGTTCGCGAAATCGGCCGCCGATTATCTCGATGGCTGGTTCGAATCCGATCCCGTGAAGGCCGTATTCGGTTTCGACGCCGTGGTCGGCAATTACGCCAGCCCCTACACACCGGGTTCGGCCTATGTGCTGCTGCATCACTGCTTCGGCGAAGTGAATGGCAAGAAGGGCATCTGGGGCCACGCAATAGGCGGCATGGGCGCGATCACGCAGGCGATGGCGAAATCGGCTCGCTCGCGCGGCGTTGATATCGAGACCAAGGCTGGCGTACGCGAGTTGATTGTCGAGAAAAGCCGCACGAATGGCGTTGTACTCGACGATGGCCGCATCATTCGCGCGAGAGCCGTCGTCTCCAACGTCAATCCACGACTGCTTTATGAACGGCTCGTTCCGAACGAAGCTCTACCGCCGGAATTCTCGGCACGGATGAAAAGATGGAAATGCGGTTCCGGCACCTTCCGTATGAATGTCGCGCTCTCGGAATTGCCGAGCTTCACCGTCCTGCCCGCCCGCGCGTGTGGCGACCATCATACCGCCGGAATCATTCTGGCTCCCTCGCTCGGTTATATGGACCGCGCCTACGACGATGCGCGCAAATTCGGCTGGAGCCGCGAGCCGATCGTGGAAATGCTGATTCCATCGACACTCGACGACACACTGGCTCCGAAGGGTCAGCATGTCGCGAGCCTGTTTTGTCAGCATGCCGCGCCGGAACTGCCGGACGGAACATCATGGGATGATCATCGCGACGAGGTCGCCGACCTGATGATCGCGACCGTCGATCGCTTCGCGCCCGGCTTCAAGCAAAGTGTGATTGCGCGCAAGGCGCTGACGCCGCTTGACCTCGAACGCGATTTCGGCCTGATCGGCGGCGACATCTTTCATGGAGCGATGTCGCTCGACCAGATTTTCTCGGCGCGGCCGATGCTCGGCCATGCCGATTATCGGAGCCCCGTTGCCGGTCTTTATCTCTGCGGCTCGGGCACGCATCCTGGCGGCGGCGTTACCGGCGCGCCAGGACATAATGCGGCGAAGGTGATCGTGAGTGATTTGAAGCGGCGGCGTTGATTCTCTCGCATTCCCGACCGCCTCATAGATTCGAGACGCATCGCGTCGCTCTTCACCATGAGACCCCTATAAAGGTTCCGGGACGATCAGGCCGCCAGCATCTTCTGCACCTCGTTAACGAGGTCGCGCAGATGCACTGGCTTTGAGAGAACCTTGGCATGCTTTGGCGCCTGAGAATCCGCATTCAGTGCGACGGCGGCAAAGCCGGTGATGAACATGATCTTGATGTCCGGATCGAGTTCGGAAGCCCGGCGCGCCAGCTCAATGCCATCCATTTCCGGCATCACGATATCGGTGAGCAGCAGTTCGAACGGTTCTTCGCGCAACCGCTGATAGGCCGACAGACCGTTGTCATATGACACCACGTTAAATCCGGCATTTTGCAGAGCCTTCACGAGAAAGCGCCGCATATCGGTGTCGTCTTCCGCAAGCAGGATTTTCGGCAGATCGCTGTTCATCACTCAACTGGTCTCTTGATCCGCCGGGCGGCCGGCCGGAAGCATCCATCCATGTCCAGGGCTGAGATTGCAAGACTGTGCCGGCCGCTCTGGCGATCGGTCTTCCCCCATGCCCCGGAGCCCATTAGCGCGATGGAGGGTAAATATCGGGTGAAAAGAGGACGCGGAACCGGCAAAAGCCAGTCAAAATGCCGTATTCGCCTCGGAAAAAAAGATATCCGGACACGTGTTGTGGCCGTATGTTGCTTCCACATCACGACGGATCAGAATTCTTCCCGCATGAGCGTTTCCGACGATTTCGACCCGCCCTTCGACGTCATCGAGCCAGAGCGTTGGCGCGGTCCGGTGGTGTTCAATTCACCCCATAGCGGATCGATCTATCCGCGCTCGTTTCTGCTGGAGGCCCGGCTGGATGTCGCCACGCTGCGGCGTTCCGAGGACTCCTTTGTCGATGAGCTGATCGCAGGCGTGGTGCCGCGCGGCTATCCCATGATGCGGGCCCATTTCCCGCGCTGTTATGTGGATGTGAACCGCGAGCCTTACGAGCTCGATCCGCGCATGTTCAATGGACGACTGCCGTCTTTCGCCAATACCCGCTCGATGCGCGTGGCCGGCGGGCTTGGCACCGTGGCGCGGGTGGTCGGCGATGCCCAGGAAATCTACGACCAGCGCATATCGGTCGACGACGCGCTGCGGCGGATCGAAAGCCTGTACAAGCCTTATCACCGGGCGCTGCGGAAACTGGTGACCCGCGTGCAGGGCGAATTTGGCGCGGCGCTGCTGATTGATTGCCACTCCATGCCGTCGGCAACCGGCTCGCGTGATGACCGGCCGCGGGCCGATATTGTGGTCGGGGACCGCTACGGCACGAGCTGCGTGACGCCGGTGATCGAAACGACCGAGGCCCTGCTCCGGTCACTCGGCTACAGTGTCAGCCGTAACAAGCCTTATGCCGGTGGCTTCATCACCGAGCATTACGGCAACCCGTCGGCCGGGCTGCACGCGATCCAGATCGAATTCAATCGGGCATTGTATATGGACGAGCGGCGCTACGAGCGGATTGCCTCGTTCCGGCGGCTTGCGTCGGATATCGAGACCTTGGCCGACCGGTTGGCGACGATTCCGCTGGAGGAATTGCGACCCTATCGGTCCGCTGCCGAGTAACGAAGGTTGCCTTTAAACTGGATAAGACTGGCGGCAGCCGGTCTTCTTTCGTGACGATGCGCTTCTAAAAAAAAGGGCCGCTAGCGAACTAGCGGCCCAAGTCTAGGGAGGAAACGCCCAAGGAGGGCGGCGGGAATGTGCGAAGCACATTGCCGCGCTGCAGCAATATTGCATTGCGTCGCACCAAAAGCAAGTCGAAACGACAGCGGTACTGACCTAATCTCGCGCACAAGACAATTCAGAGCTGTTTTCGCGGATCTCGCGAACGCAAATAAGCTAGTGATCCCAATAAGATACAGATCGCTTGGACGGCGAACACCGTGCGGTATGCGTCTACGGAATACCCCCCGTCCACTTGTGGAAACAGGTCGATAATTAATCCGGTGGCCGCCTGAGTGAGGAAAACACCTCCCATTGTGGCCATGTTGAACAGCGTGAGGCCGCGTCCGACCAGCTTCGGCGGGAACAGCGACTTCCCATGCGCGATCAGGACGGTGAGATAAGCGGTCATGCCGCCGAGGGCGATGAACCACAACAGCAATCCGGTCGGCGAAAACGCGCCAACAATGGCTGCCAGCGCCATAAGGCCCGCCGTCAGCAAACTCCCAGCCAGAACGGGGATCTTGTAGCTGTTGAAGAGCCGGTCGCTCGGCCCCCAGAGAAAGGAGCCGATCACCTGGGCGACCACCGCCACCAGCAGCATGTTGCCGCGCTCGGTGAGGCTATAGCCGTAAACGTGCGTGAGGTATGGACCGCCCCAGAGACCGACCACGAGCACAAAACTTGAATAGCCGGTGAGCTGAAGCAGGAAGACCGGCCAGAACGATGGCGTGCGTATTGCGTCCCGCGTGCCGGCAAAACTGTCCCGCAAGCTTTCAGCAGATCGGTCCGCTTCCGATCCATCGTCTTTCGGAACGATCAGGACGATGGCCAGCGTTGCAACCACCATGGCAGCGGCAATAATGACGAAGCTGGCCCGCCATCCCAGGACGGCAACGGCGAAGGCGAAAGGTGCGGTCGCCAGCAACGTCCCGAGTGAGCCGAGACCGATCTGAAATCCGACCAACGTCGCAAAGCGGTCCGGAGAGAATTGTCTGGCATAGAGGGCGAGTGGTGCCATCAGATAACAGGATGAGCCAAGCCCCATCAAAATGCGCGCGGCGATCAGCCAGCCAGGCGATGGCGCAGCGGCAAAGATCAGCGCACCGGCGACGGCTACGGCAGCACAGAACAACATGCAGCGCCGTGGCCCGTAACGATCCAGCGCGATACCCAGCGGGATCTGTGCACCTGCGAAGGCGAAGAAGAACGCACTGGCGAGAAAACCAATCTGCGACGCCGAGAGATCAAGCTCGCTCGCAAGATTGGGCGCAATGACTCCGACGGAATTCCGCAGGAACTGGCTGATACTGTAGATGCAGCCGAGAATACCGACGAGCACCACCACACCGCGCATCCGATGCGTGGACAGGCGCGTATGCGCAGCCTCGGTCGTCATTGGTTCCCGGCCTCCGATAAAGCAAGTCAACTGGTGACATGGCGGGCATCCTACGACAAGGATGAGTGGCGCATGGCTCAGCGCCATTGGTTGCCCGTCCTGCAAGTCTCGGCTAGGTGTGACGCAAACGGGCGGCACACATGACGACAATCGATTTCACGACATTCGTCGAGCAATTGGCTTCGGTCTCCGGCGAAACCATCTTGCCGTTTTTCCGCACTTCGCTGGGCATCGACGACAAGGGGGAGCATGGACACTTCGATCCGGTAACCGCAGCCGACCGCGCGGCCGAACAGGCGATGCGGTCTTTGATCAAGCGCAGCTTTCCTGAACACGGCATCATCGGTGAGGAATTTGGCAACGAACGCGCCGATGCCGAATATGTTTGGGTTCTCGATCCGATCGACGGCACAAAATCTTTCATTTCCGGCATGCCGGTCTGGGGCACGCTGGTTGCCCTGACGCGGTTTGGTGAGCCGGTCTTCGGCATGATGCATCAACCTTTCATGCAGGAGATGTTCTCCGGCGATGGCGGCGCCGCGCGCTATCGTGGTCCGGGCGGACGCCGCAACTTACGTGTGCGGCCTTGCGCTTCTCTTGCCGATGCGATCCTGTTCACCACCAGCCCATTGCTGATGAACGAGACCGATCGCGCGACATTCATGAGCGTCGAGAAATCCGTAAAGCTCTCGCGCTATGGCGGCGATTGTTACGCCTATTGCATGCTGGCGGCGGGGCACATCGATCTGGTGATCGAGACCGAGCTGAAGCCATACGATATCCTGCCGCTGATCCCGATCATTACCGGCGCGGGCGGCATCGTGACGTCATGGGATGGCGGACCGGCCGCGAACGGCGGACGCGTCATCGCTGCGGGCGACAAGCGCGTGCATGAAGCGGCGATGAAGCGGCTCAGCGTATAGCCGTCCATCCAGCAGAAGCCGAGGCCGCCGCGAACCATTGTCAACAGCGCGACGACGTGGCGTAATGTTCACCCACGGAGCCAGCGCGCTATGGCCGCACCGGAAGGATTCTGGTCGACGAACAATGCCAGGCCAGGCATGGCATTGAGCTACTGGATCGAAGCGATCTGCGAGGCCTTTCTGGAAATGAAGGCTGACGCCGAGTGTGAAAGCTTCTCAGCGCAGCTCACAAAATTCCAGTTCGGGCCGATCGACCTGAATTTCGTCGATACCGATCCGCAAGAGGTGTGGCGCACGCGCACGGCCATTGCACGAAGCCGGCAGAATTTTTTCTACCTGCTTTATATGCGTGAAGGCCGCATGAGCGTTTCACAATGCGGCCGCGAGGCGGTCATCACACCTGGTCATTGCCTTCTGGTGAATAGCCTTGAGCCTTACCGCTTTTCATTGCCGGTCAGGAATGATTGCCTGTCGGTACAAATCCCGCAGCAATGGCTGCGCACCTGGATGCCGCACCCGGAAGACTCGACGGTTACACCGCTGGCAACCCATTCACCCTGGGGCGCCACATTGGCGAGTGCTCTTGGCAATCTTCGGCGAGATAACCTCGACCATATTACTCTTCCATTCGGCATTGTGGCCGACCAGATCGGAGCCTTGATCGCGCTGGCGCATGGCGAAAGCATCGAGCCGCTGCCGCGACACAACGCCTCGCTGTTGCGCCGTCTTGTCCGTTCGATCGAGGAACGGAGTTGCGACCCCAACACCGATCCGGCCATGGTCGCTTCCGAACACGGCATCTCGAAACGCTATTTGCATCTGGTGCTGTCTCAAGGCGGCACGAGCTTCGGCGCAGCACTGATTGAGGCGCGTCTGAAGCGCGCGAAAACGCTGCTGGACGATGCGCGCTTTGCCCGACTCCCGATCACCGACATCGCGTGGCGTTGCGGCTTTTCGAACCCCAGCCATTTCGCCCGCCGGTTCCGGCAGCGGTTCGGCACTGCGCCCGCCGACTATCGCAAGGCATTGCACTCTTAGGCGCGGATGACTGCACGCAAAGTTGCGCCTTCTCTTTGCCGTTATGCATCATTGCCCCATAACAACGAGGGGAAACGCCATGGCTTACACATTCGTTCTCATCCACGGCTCCTGGCACGACAACCGGGCGTGGAAACCTGTCATTGACCGGCTCGAGCAAAACGGACATCGCGCATATGCGCCGACCGTCGCCGGCCATACGGCCACCGACAAAAAAGACATCTCACACGCCGAATGCGTCCAGTCGGTTGTCGATTTCATCAAGACCTCGGACCTTCATGATTTCGTGCTGGTTGGGCACTCCTTCGGCGGCACCGTTATCCAGGCCGTCGCAGAGCATGTGCCAGATCGCATCCGCCGGCTCGTTTTCTGGAATGCATTTGTTTTGCTCGACGGGCAAAGCCTCGAAGACAACATCCCGCCGCACTACCGCGAATTGTTCGCACAATTGAAGCAACCGGACGGTGGCGTGATGTTGCCCTATCCTGTATGGCGCGATGCCTTTATCGGCGATGCCGACGATGTGCTCGCTCGCGAGGCCTACAGCACGCTGTCGCCGACGCCCTCGCGCAGCCACAATGACAAGGTGCCGCTAAAAACATTCTATTCGTTGCCAATCCCGAAGAGCTATCTCAACTGTACCGAGGATATCGCCCTGCCGCCCGGGCCAGAATGGGGCTGGCATCCGCGCATGTCGTCGCGGCTGGGCCTCTATCGCCTCGTGCAGATGCCGGGCAGCCATGAGGTGATCTTTACCAACCCGCATTTGCTCGCGGATAAACTGGTCGAAGCGGGACGAGACTAGCCTATGCATAAGCTGGCGTGCCGGGCACGAAGGCATCAAAGGCCGCCAGCAATTGGCCGCGATAGCGGTCGGTTTCCATCATCATCTCGTGCCGTGCACCGCCAATGATGAGATGCGAGCCTGCCCGCAGCCGTCCGCCGAAGGCTTCGATTGCCGGCGTTGACACCGTTTCGTCGCGGCTGGCGCCGATCATCAGGATCGGCTGGCGGATGCTCTTCGTATAGGACCCGTTCTCGAAATCGCGCATCATCGAGAAAGCGGCCGCCGCCCAGGCGTTCGTCGGAGATCCCAAGCCCAGTTCCGGCTCGGCTTCCAGAATCGCGGCTGTCCGCGCGTGGCGCACCGGGTCCGATGTCAGCACATTGCCGATGAAGGGCTGTGAAGCGACCACCGTCGACGATCCGCCCGGCACATAGGATGTGCCCGCGCCGAAGACATTCAGCCATCGAACGACAGGCCGGGCGAATGGCGTGGCATTTTTGGGTCCCAGATCGATCAGCGGCGCGCACAGCACCATGCGGTCGAACCAGCGAAGGCCTCGATTGGCGATACGAATAAGGACGGATGCCCCCATCGAATGCCCGAGCGCATAGAAAGGCGGCGGGCAATCGGGCAACACAACTTCGCGCATGAAGGTTTCGAGATCGATCTCGTATTCACGAAAGCTTTTGACATGGCCTTTGCGACGATCACTGAGCATATGCTGTGACAATCCTTGCCCGCGCCAGTCGAAAGTCGCGACCGCAAAACCTCGCGCCCGCAGGTCGCGTACCGTTTCGAAATATTTCTCGATGAATTCCGCGCGGCCCTGAAAGAGACAGACCGTGCCTTTGCGTCCGGCCGGCGGTGCAAAGCGCACAAAGCGCAACTCCACCTGATCGGGCGTTTTGATGGCTCCGACGATCGCGTCATCCGGGACGGGATTGGCGGGGATTGAAATGAGCTTCATGGAAGATGACAACCGCAAATGCGGCTTGATGGCTGGCCGCGTTGGCGCATGATCCGGTAGCGCAGAATCGTCACCGAAGATCATACGCTGTATCAATACGTTAGCGCGCGATCCGACGCAAAAAAGCCCGCCCCCAGGGCTGAGGCCTCCGGCGAGGTGGTTCCCGCATCCGGCTAAAATCCGTAAGCTATTGAAATCGCAACCAATCTGCCCCCTTGACTGGAAAAAGAAGCTCCCTAGATCAAGGATGCACCGGCCATCAGGCGGCGCACAATCCAAAGGTTCTGCCCATACGGGAGGACCGTATTCGATGTTGCTTCAAAGGAGGACATACGATGCGTCACTTCGATCTTACGCCCTTTTACCGTTCCACCGTCGGCTTCGATCGCCTGTTCAATCTGCTCGATCAGGCAGGCTCGGACGCCGCTCCAGGCTATCCGCCCTACAACATTGAGCGAACCGGCGACAACGCATATCGCGTGAGCGTTGCGGTTGCGGGCTTCGGCGAGAACGATCTCCATATCGAGTTGAAGGAAAACACCCTCACCATCAAGGGCGAGAAGCAGGCCAAGTCTGAGGAGAAGGGCGGCGAGGTTCTCTATCAGGGTATCGCCGCGCGCGCGTTTGAGCGCGTATTCCAGCTTGCCGACTTCGTCCAGGTGAAGGGCGCCAAGCTTGAGAATGGTCTCCTTCACGTCGATCTCGTCCGCGAGATTCCGGAGGCGAAGAAGCCGCGCCAGATCCCGATCAACGGCAAGTCGATCGAGGCTCAGGTGGAGACCAAAGCCGCGGCCTAATCCCAGCAGCTTGAAGAAAGGGAGCGCCCCGGGACGATCCGGGGCGTTTCTATCTCGGAGTCCTCCAAAGCGGGGCCAGAAGGAAGGCCACGTTCGTCATGTGCGTTTTCGCACAGGCATGTGATTCACGGCGCGCCATCTTCCGGGTTCAAACGACAGATTGGATGTCGTTTTATAGGGAGATCCTTATCATGTTGGCCAAAGCAACCATTGTGGCCGGTGTCCTGCTGGCAGGATTGATAACCACAGCCTCCGCCCAGACATCCGGCGGGCCTGCAACGACTAATAGAAGTTACGAGCCGACAGGCAACTTCCAGGCCCTTTGGGGCAACCCGTCTGGTGCATCTACGCCAGCAACTCGTGATGCCAGCTCGCGACAATCATATGCGAAGCAGCGTGCGAAACAAACGCCGTCCCGCAAGCCCAACTGATGCGCCAGAAAACCACGTACGCGTAATCAATGCGCCCCGGGCAATCCGGGGCGTATTTGTTTTTGGATTTATCCGACGCGCGAATAGCGGGGCCATGCGCCCTCATCCCTTATCGATCTGTGCTTTTTCGCACATGCAATATCTTGGGCCCGTATTAGCTGCAGTGGAGCGGCACAGTTTGTCGCGCCAAATACGGAGATTCATCATGAAAACCTCGCTCAAAATCGCGGCCGTGGCTCTGTTTGTCGCGGGCTCTGTGACCAGCGCGTTTGCGCAAGCATATGAAGGGGGCCCGGAATCGCAGCCCGTGCACTCCTTCGCTCGTCCGGCTCAGCGCATCATCCTTACACCGCAAGCCCGCGCGTCGTATGGCGCTGCGGTCACTCCGCGCAATCCTTACGCGGTCTATGGGAACGGCAAATATATCGGTCAGGATCCTGACCCGAATGTGCGCATGCTGATGCAGAAGGACTTCGCCCATCAGTAGGGCAAAGCAGCCGACACGACATGCACGGTAACGCATGTCGATACGGAACGAAAATGACCGGTCCAGTCCAACTGGCCGGTCATTTTTCTTTCGCACCAGAGCATGATGCCGAAAAGTGCAAAGCGGTTTTCGGACGACATCATGCTCTCACTTATGAGAATCGATCACGTTTATGATTTTGGATCGCTTCGATCCAAAATCATGGTGATCTAGCCAGGCCAAAAAAAACGCCCCCGTGCCGGGGGCGCAAGTTCACGCCGGTTCAATCAATACCGGATCGCCTCGCCGGGCTTGTCTTCCGGCTTTTCCTCTGTCTTCGGTTTGCTCATGTCGATGACGCGGATGTCCGTTTTCGGTTCTTCCGTCTTCGTTACTTCAGGCTTGGCGGCGTCTGGGTTCGCCGCCTTGGCATTTGAGGCTTCCTTGGCGTCAGGCTTGGCACTGTCTGGTTTAGCAGCGTTCTTGTCGGTTGTGTTGTGGTCCGACGTCTGCGGTTTATCAGCGGCCGCATCCGTGCTGCCGATTGTCTTGGGCCTCTCTATTCTGGGCTCATCGGGCTTGGCATTTGCAACAGCCGGACGCGGACGTGGCACTGGAGCAGCGCCTTTATTGTCCTTGTTGACCGCCGCTTTGCTATTCGCAGGTTTGGCAGGATCGGCCTTACGATCCGTCGGCCCGACCGATGTGACACGACGCGGCACGCTGCCCGTCGTCGCTTCCCGCGGCGCCGGCGATGCACCACGCGGAGCCGCTGGCGGCATCAATGAACCCTGCAGACGGTCATCATCGAAATATTCGTCATCATCGTCAGCCGGCGGACGGCCAGGAATCGCAGCGGGCGGCGGCGGGGCGCCGTAACGCTGGTCATAGCGTGGCTCGTAAGGCGCGCCGCGTGGATATTCAGGAGGCGGCGGCGGCGCACCGTAACGCGGCTCGTAAACGTAATCGCGCATGCGCGGCCGCACGGCGATAACCTGCCCGTCATGCGCATCAAGAACGACACGGACTTCGCGTCCATTGCGATCGATCGCATTGATGACATAGCGCCCATTGCGCCAGATCGGGCGATCCAGCGGCCGCATTCCCATCGACGCAACGATGGTCGACACTTCATAAGGCGGCAGCAGATCGGCAGCGATATGCTGCGCCTGGGCCGGCGCAGCGCCCGCCAATGTTGCCGCAAATATCGCAAAGATGAATGGTTGTTTCACGTCGCCCCTCCCAACGAGGCAGGTTCACACCGATACCGGATGGCATCGCGAATGTCGTGAAATGCTGCTGGGCGATTGGGGCGCAGCTACGGCGGAAATTCAGCGGCTTTGCACCAGAGCGATGATATTTTGTTTCGATGTTTGCGGCCACGTCACAACGTGGCCGCATCTCATGCAACACTCGCTCAATAAGCGACGGTAAAACGCTGACGCGAATGCTTGTGCTGTTCGAGTTCATCGGCCATTGCGACGGCAAAGTCCTCGAACGAGATCGTGCTGTTACCTTTGTCGTCGACCAGCAATTGATCGCCGCCGATACGGAACTTACCGGTGCGCTGTCCGAAATCGATCAGCGCGGCCGGTGATACAAAGGTCCAATCGAGATCTTTTTCTTCGCGAAGCCGTTTCAGGAATTCGCCGCCCTTCAGGGCCTCGTTTTTGTACGCCGCAGGGAAGTTGGGCGTATCCACGAGTTGCACACCCGGCGCAACTTCTAGGCTGCCGGCACCGCCCATAACCGCGTAGCGTTTCACACCGGCCTTGCGCACCGCTTCGATCAAAGTTTCAGGGTCGCTTGCCATGAAATGAACGGCGCTGACGACGGCATCGTGGCCTTTCAGCAGGTCCGAGAAGCCGGCGTCGTAGAGATCGCCTTGTTTGGCGGTGACGTTGGGGAGCTTGGCGATTTTCTCCGGATGACGCGCGATGGCCGTCACATCATGCCCGCGGCGTGACAATTCCTCGACAATCCGCGAACCGCCCCGGCCGGACGCTCCGATAACAGCGATCTTCATAATGGTCTCCTCTTTGGGTCGTAAGTTACCAACAGAGACTAGATAGCGACATGGCTTGCAGGTATAAAGAACGCACCTATCTGTTAGCAGGTTACCCGGCACTCACCGCCGCCTCGGTAGAAGGACACTTCCACGTTATGGCCATCAGGAACGGAGCAGTCGCCACCAGTCCTCTCCAACCCAATGTTTACGATGCCAATTGCCCGACCCGGCTGATCCTCGACCGGATCGCCGACAAATGGACCGTGCTGGTTCTTGGCTTCCTTGAGCAGGAGCCGGTTCGCTTCAATGAATTGCGCCGCAAGATTAATGGCATTTCGCAGAAGATGCTGGCGCAGACGCTGCGGCAGCTCGAACGTGATGGCCTTGTGACACGCACCGCCATCGCCACCGTCCCGGTGACGGTGGAGTATGCGATCACGCCGCTCGGGCTGACGCTCAGCGATACAGTCAAAGCGCTGACAGAGTGGGCCGAACAGCACATCGCCGATGTGGAGCGCGCGCAGCAGCGTTACGACAAGGCCAAAGCGAGTTGACGATCAGCCCCGCTGGACGAGGCCGATAAACTTCTCAATTTCGGAATCCTGCGTCGCGAATGACGTGACGAGACGCACCAGCACATGATCGGGCTCGATCGCAACATCGTCGCCGGCCATCGCATTGCTGCGGACATAATAAGCTGCGCCAGCGGCTTTCAGCTTTGCGTCCAGCACTGTCGGCAATAGCGCAAAGACGATATTAGCCTCGACCGGCCAGACGATCTTGGCGTCGACAGCGCGCAAACCCTCCGTCAATGCATCTGCTTTCGCATTGGCGTGGCGCGCAAGGGTCAGCCAGTAATCGTCTTTCAGATAAGCCTCAAATTGCGCGGCAATAAAGCGATGCTTCGAGAGAAGATGCCCGGCCCGCTTGCGGCGTTCCGCCATTCCAGCAGCGCGCGCCGGATCGAAGAACACCACCGCCTCCGCTGCCATTGCCCCGCCTTTCGTGGCACCGAATGACAGCACGTCCACGCCGGCTTTCCATGTCGCTTCAGCAGGCGTCACATTCATGCGCGCGAGCGCATTGCCGAGGCGCGCACCATCCATATGCACCGGAAGACCCTGCACATGCGCGACCTTCGCCAAGGCCGCGATTTCATCGACGCGATAGATCGTGCCAGCTTCCGTCGCTTGAGTGATCGACAGCGAGGCAGCATTGACCTGATGCGGAACGTGACCGGAATAGCGCGCGACCGCATTTTTCACGGTGTCCGGCGTCAGCTTGCCGTTCTCGCCGCGCAGTCCGATCAGCTTGAGCCCGGCGCCGAAGAATTCCGGCGCCCCGCATTCATCGGTCATGATATGCGCATTCTCGTGGCAGAGAACCGCGCCCCAGGGTGGTGTCAGATGGGCGAGAGATAGCGCATTGGCGGCCGTTCCGGTCGGCACCAGGAATACAGCGACCTCGTGATCGAAGAATTCCCCGATCCGCCGCTCGACGTCCCGTGTCAGTGCGTCGTTGCCGTAGCCGATCGCGAAGCCCACATTCGCCTGTGACAGCGCAGCCATGAGTTCGGGGGCCATGCCCGCCGTATTGTCGCTCGCAAAATTCACGGCTGTTCCTATGCCCCGACCAGACGGCAGCGATAGCAGAACTGCCAACCGCCTGGATCACCAATAGCCAAATTGGCCCAATTTTATAGCGGTTGGATGCAAATTCTGCCCATCTCAGGCGTTATAAAATTGAAATCAAGCCGGGCTGAAGAATTCGCTTGTTTGCGCGACCAGTCGCGGAAAGAATAAATGTTGGAAGAATGCCAAGGACCGGCCCCCCGGCCTCTTGTCGGCGGCCTGAAATTTTGGCAAGTTCATGATAGGACAGCAATGCTGTCCTGTTTGTAAAGTCGAGGCGACGGGTCAGTCGAGCCACTCCGTCGGCCAGGGGCGTGCGGTGCGGCTCGGCATCGAAGCCCCGACTTTAAAGCAGCCCTGAGGGCGTGCCGCTGAGGCCGCCGGACGCGGCTGCCGCTCCGAGCACAACTGTCCCGCCCGACGCAGGCGCCGGAACTCGGCGGCGGCGAAGGCAGCGGGTACGCCGAAAGACTGGGGTTTGGACTGCAAGAAACCAATCGCGAGGAAGATGTCGAAATGAGCCGCACGAAGGACCGGATGAACGAGCAGAAGCGGATTGCGCTGCGCGCCTCCGATTTTGCCGATTCCGCCGACCCCGGCGTCCCGGCCGCGACGGGTCTGTATAATCCGGCGCTCGATAAGGATTCCTGCGGTGTCGGTTTCATCGCCAACATCAAGGGCCGCAAGTCGCATCAGATCGTCGAAGATGCTCTGACAATCCTGGTCAATCTCGAGCATCGCGGCGCGGTCGGTGCCGACCCACGCGCCGGTGACGGCGCCGGCATCCTGACCCAGATCCCGCATGCCTTCTTCGCCAAGAAGACGAAAGAACTCGGCTTCAGCCTACCCGAGCCCGGCCAATATGCTGTCGGCTTTCTGTTTCTGCCGCGCGACAAGGAGTGGCGCGACGTCATTCGTGAGACCTATGCCGAAGTCGCTGTCCAGGAAGGCATGACGATTCTCGGCTGGCGCGAGGTGCCGACCGATAATTCGACACTCGGTGAATCGGTCAAACCGACCGAACCGGTGCATATGCAGGTGTTCGTCGAGCGTCCGGCCAAGATCAAGACCGAGGAAGAATTCGAACGCCGCCTGTACATCATGCGCAAGGCGATCTCGAACGCGATCTACCAGCGCCGCGAGCGTCGGCTCTCGGGTTACTATCCGGTATCGCTGTCGTGCCGCACGATCATTTACAAGGGCATGTTCCTCGCCGATCAGCTCGGCACCTATTATCCCGACCTGCACGATCCGGACTTCATCAGCGCGCTGGCTCTCGTGCATCAGCGCTTCTCGACCAACACTTTCCCGACCTGGTCGCTGTCGCATCCTTACCGGATGATCGCGCATAACGGCGAAATCAACACGCTGCGCGGCAACGTCAACTGGATGGCCGCTCGTCAGGCGTCGGTATCCTCGCCGCTGTTTGGCGACGACATCAACAAGCTGTGGCCGATCTCCTACGAAGGCCAGAGCGACACCGCCTGTTTCGACAACGCGCTCGAATTCCTGGTGATGGGCGGCTACCCGCTGTCGCACGCCATGATGATGATGATTCCGGAAGCCTGGGCGGGCAATCCGCTCATGGATGAGGAACGTCGCGCCTTCTACGAGTATAACGCTGCACTGATGGAGCCGTGGGACGGCCCGGCCGCGATCGTTTTCACCAACGGCCATCAGATTGGCGCGACTCTCGATCGCAATGGCCTGCGTCCGGCGCGTTACTGCCTGACGAAGGACGACCGCATCATGATGGCGTCCGAAATGGGCGTGCTGGCGATTCCGGAAAAGGACATCGTCAAGAAATGGCGTCTGCAGCCGGGCAAGATGCTGCTGGTCGATCTCGACGAAGGCCGCCTCATTCCCGACGAGGAATTGAAAGCCGAGATCGCCAAGTCGCATCCCTATAAGGACTGGCTGCATCATACGCAGATCGTGCTCGAAGAACTGCCGGAAACCGGCAGCAAGGCCGCGATCTCCAACATGCCGCTGCTCGATCGCCAGCAGGCCTTCGGCTACACCCAGGAAGATATCAAAATCCTGATGGCGCCGATGGGCACCATCGGTGAGGAAGCCACCGGCTCGATGGGCAATGACACGCCGATCTCGGCATTGTCGGACAAGTCCAAGCTGCTCTACACCTATTTCAAGCAGAATTTTGCGCAGGTCACGAACCCGCCGATCGACCCGATCCGCGAAGAGATCGTGATGAGCCTCGTCTCGATCATCGGTCCGCGGCCGAACCTGTTCGACATCGAAGGCACATCGACGACCAAACGCCTCGAAGTCCGTCAACCGATCCTGACCGATGCCGATCTGGAAAAGATCCGCTCAATCGGCGAAATCGAGGACAATCATTTCAAATCCTGCACGCTCGACACCACCTTTGCGGCAGAACAAGGCGTGGCCGGCCTCGAGCCGGCGCTGAAGCAATTGAAAGCTGACGCGGAAGTTGCGGTGCGCGACGGCTTCAACATCATCATCCTGTCCGATCGCAAGGTCAGCGCGGATCGCGTGCCGATCCCGGCTTTGCTCGCCTGCGCGGCGGTGCATCATCACCTGATTCGTGAAGGTCTGCGCACCTCGGTTGGTCTTGTCGTCGAATCCGGCGAGCCGCGCGAAGTGCATCACTTCGCCTGCCTTGCCGGTTACGGCGCCGAAGCGATCAATCCCTATCTCGCGTTCGAAACACTGATCGCAATGAAGGGAGCGCTACCGGAGAAGCTGGACGACAAGGAAACGATCAAGCGTTTCATCAAGTCGGTCGGCAAAGGCCTGATGAAGGTGATGTCCAAGATGGGCATCTCGACCTATCAGTCCTATTGTGGCGCGCAGATTTTCGACGCGATCGGTCTCCGGTCGGATTTCGTCGCGAAATACTTCACCGGCACGCACACGCGCATCGAAGGTGTTGGCCTCGCTGAAATCGCGGAAGAGACCGTGCGGCGCCATCGCGACGCCTTCGGCGATGCACCGGTGTATCGCACGGCACTGGATGTCGGCGGCGAATATGCCTTCCGCATGCGCGGCGAAGATCATGTGTGGACGGCTCAGACGGTCGCCAATCTGCAGCATGCGGTGCGTGGCAACTCCTATGAGCAATACCGCGCTTTCGCACGCACGCTGAACGAACAATCCGAAAAGCTGCTGACGATCCGCGGCCTGTTCCGCATCAAGAGCGCGGAAGAAGATGGCCGGAAAGCCGTGCCGATCGACGAAGTCGAGCCGGCGAAGGATATCGTCAAGCGCTTTGCCACCGGCGCGATGTCGTTCGGCTCGATCTCCCGCGAGGCGCATACGACGCTCGCGGTCGCCATGAACCGGATCGGCGGCAAGTCGAATACCGGCGAGGGCGGTGAAGAGGCCGATCGTTTCAAGCCGATGCCGAATGGCGATTCCATGCGCTCGGCGATCAAGCAGGTCGCCTCGGGCCGCTTTGGCGTCACCACTGAATATCTCGTCAATTCCGACGTGATGCAGATCAAGATGGCGCAAGGCGCAAAGCCCGGCGAAGGCGGACAGTTGCCCGGCCACAAGGTCGACAAGGTGATCGCCAAGGTCCGCCATTCGACGCCGGGCGTCGGCCTGATCTCGCCGCCACCGCATCACGACATCTATTCGATCGAAGATCTGGCGCAGCTCATCTACGACCTGAAGAACGTCAATCCTTCGGGTGATGTGTCGGTCAAGCTCGTCTCCGAAGTCGGTGTCGGCACTGTCGCGGCGGGCGTATCGAAGGCGCGATCGGACCATGTGACGATCGCCGGCTATGAAGGCGGCACCGGCGCAAGCCCCCTCACCTCGATCAAGCATGCTGGCAGCCCATGGGAAATCGGCCTTGCCGAAACCCACCAGACACTGGTCGGCAATCGTCTGCGCGGCCGCATCACCGTGCAGGTCGACGGCGGTATCCGCACCGGACGCGACGTGATCATTGGTGCCCTGCTTGGTGCGGACGAGATGGGCTTTGCGACCGCGCCGCTGATCGCGGCCGGCTGCATCATGATGCGCAAGTGTCATCTCAACACCTGCCCGGTCGGCGTTGCGACGCAGGACCCGGTCCTGCGCAAGCGCTTCACCGGCCAGCCGGAACACGTCATTAACTATTTCTTCTTCGTCGCTGAGGAGGTGCGCGAGCTGATGGCCGAGATGGGCTATCGTACGTTCGACGAAATGATCGGCCAGATGCAGATGCTCGATCAGCGCGCCGTCATCGAACACTGGAAAGCGCGCGGTCTCGACTTCTCCAAGCTGTTTACGAAGCCGGTCGCGCCGCAGGGCGTTGCGATCTACAATTCCGAACGGCAGAACCACAAGCTCGAGAACGTGCTCGATCGCAGGTTGATTGCGCAGGCCGCCCCTGCACTCGATCGTGGTGCGCCCGTGCGGATTTCCGACGAGATCCAGAATATCGACCGCAGCGCCGGCGCGATGCTGTCGGGCGAAGTCGCCAAGCGTTACGGCCATGAAGGCCTGCCGGACGACACGATCCATGTGTCGCTGAAGGGCACATCCGGTCAGAGCTTCGGCGCGTGGTTGGCCAAGGGCGTCACCTTCGAACTCGAAGGCGAAGGCAACGACTATGTCGGCAAGGGATTGTCCGGCGGCCGCATCATCGTGAAGCCGGCCGCCGATTCCGGTATCGTGCCGGAAGAGTCGATCATCGTCGGCAACACCGTGATGTATGGCGCAATCTCGGGGGAATGCTATTTCCGCGGCATTGCCGGCGAGCGGTTCGCCGTTCGCAACTCCGGTGCTGTTGCCGTTGTCGAAGGCACCGGCGATCATGGCTGCGAATACATGACCGGCGGCATCGTCATTGTTCTTGGTCAGACCGGGCGCAACTTCGCGGCCGGCATGTCGGGCGGCATCGCCTATGTGCTGGATGAAAGCGGCGGCTTTGACAAGCTCTGCAACATGTCGATGGTTGATCTCGAACCCGTTCTCGCCGAGGAAGAGGCTAACGAGCGCTTCTATCATAGCCGCAATGACCTCGAGACGGCGGGACGCGTCGAAATCCTGACCGACATGACGCGCTTCGATGCCGAACGTCTGCGCTATTATATCGGCCAGCATGCCCGCCATACCGGATCGGTGCGCGCACAGCAGATCCTGGCCGACTGGAAAAATTATTGCGGTAAATTCCGGAAAGTCATGCCGGTCGAATATCGCCGCGCTTTAAAGGAAATGGCGGCGATGCAGCAACAGCAGCCCAAACTCGCGGTCGGTGCCTGAGAGTCATGGGTAAGATCACCGGCTTCCTCGAAATCGACCGCGAAGATCGCGATTACGCTCCCGTTGAAGAGCGGGTGAAGAACTATCGCGAGTTCGTCCTGCCGCTGTCCGAGAAGGACACGCGCGATCAGGCCGCGCGCTGCATGGATTGCGGCATCCCGTATTGTCACAACGGCTGCCCGGTCAATAACCAGATTCCGGACTGGAACGATCTGGTTTATCGCGGCAACTGGGAGGAAGCGGCCCGCAACCTCCTCTCGACCAACAACTTCCCGGAAGTCACCGGCCGCGTCTGCCCGGCGCCGTGCGAGGCATCCTGCACGCTCAACATCGAAGATACGCCGGTCAGTATCAAGACGATCGAGTGCGCGATTGCCGATCGTGCGATTGAGAGCGGCTGGATCAAGCCCGAACCTGCATCGATCAAAACCGGCAAGAAAGTCGCGGTTGTCGGCTCCGGTCCGGCCGGCATGGCCTGCGCACAGCAGCTTGCGCGTGCTGGTCACGACGTGCATGTTTTTGAAAAGCACGCCAAAGCTGGAGGCCTTCTCCGCTACGGCATTCCCGATTTCAAGATGGAAAAGGGAATCGTCGATCTGCGTGTGGAGCAGATGCAAGGCGAAGGCGTCACCTTCCATTATGGTGCGCATGTCGGCGTCAATGTGCCGGCGGAGAAACTGCTGGGCGAGTATGATGCCGTGGCGCTGACTGGCGGTTCGGAATTTCCGCGCGATCTGCCGATCCCCGGCCGGGACCTCGACGGCATCCACTTCGCGATGGACTTCCTGCCGCAGCAGAACCGTCGCGTCTCCGGCGAACCGCTGACCGGCGTGAAAGACATTCTTGCAACCGGCAAACATGTCGTCGTGATCGGCGGCGGCGATACCGGCTCGGACTGCATCGGCACATCGATCCGCCAAGGCGCGCTGTCGGTGACCAATTTCGAAATCATGCCAATGCCACCGAAGCGCGAGAACAAGGCGCTGACCTGGCCGGATTGGCCCTACAAGTTGCGTACATCATCGAGTCACGAGGAAGGTGCCGAGCGTGAATTCTCGGTGCTGACCCAAAAATTCGAAGGCGAGAATGGCAAGGTGAAGGCTATTCATTGCGTTCGCGCTGACGACAAGATCAAGCCAATCCCCGGCAGCGAGTTTACGATCAAGGCTGATCTCGTGTTGCTGGCGATGGGCTTCGTCCATCCAGTGCAGGACGGCATGCTGAAGTCGCTTGGCGTTGCCCTCGATCAGCGCGGCAATGCCCGTGCCAATACCGACGATTACAAGACCTCGCTGCCGAAGGTGTTTGCTGCCGGCGATATGCGGCGTGGCCAGTCGCTTGTGGTCTGGGCGATCCGCGAAGGACGCCAATGCGCCCATGCGATCGACAAGTTCCTGATGGGAATGACCAACCTGCCGCGTTAAGCGCGGCAGGACTTACCGCCCGAACAATCCGAAGAAGAAACGCGGCCCGGAATCCGGTATGATCCGGCGCCAGAAGGTCGGCGCTTGCTGCGCCTGCGGGCGTGCCTGTCCTTGCAGCACCGGTTGCCCGGCAACGCGCGCGCCGGGAGCCGGCGCGCCGCGCTTGGCGAGAGCCGCCTGTTGTGTTGGGGTTGGCTGGTTTGCACGCACGATCGCCAGCGGTGGACCGGTCGGCGGCAATGGCTCGCTCACTGCAAGAACAAGCATGCGCGGAGGCCAGGAGAAATCGTCGGCGCGACCTGCTTCGGCACGTATCGGCTCGCCCTTGACCAGCATGCGGCTCGCCTGCGGATCCAGTGCATCATTCTTGCCGGTATCGCCGCCAAGAAGATCATCCGGTTCCCGCAATGGCGTATCCAGCAGAATCACCGGCCCGGCGAGCGGACGCGCGGCCGGACCTGTAGGCTTTGCCGGCGCTGCAACGGCCTGGGCAGGCTCGGACGGCGTGGTCAGCGCCGCCGGGATTGGCTCACGCAGCACACGGCGCAGATCGCGCTCGACATAATGCGCAAGCTTGCGCGCACCAAAGCGCGTGAAGTGAACTCCGTCGGACGTCCGCAACTGACGGATCTGGCCTTCAACGTCGGGACCGCGCTGCATGAAGTTGTTGCGCTCGTCGACAAAGCCATCCCACACATTCACGTAGATGACTCCGGCTTTCTCGACATGAGGCCGCACGATCTCATTGAGATATTGCAGGTCTGAGGTCGACTTCGTTCCGCGCACGGCGGGGACACCAACCCACAGCACCGGCACATTCGCTGTCTTCAGCACCGAGATCATCTCGTCGACACGGGCGCCGTAGAGTTCTTCCCATTTTTCAGAGCGAAATTCGGCGGGTCCGCTCACCTTGACACGCTGCTGCTCGTTTGCGGCAGTTGCAGGCGTCTCGTCATCGGTGGGCTCGGCCGACTTTGGTTGCGCGGCGCCATGCTGCGCGCCCTGCTGACTGGCTGCTGGCTGCTGTTGGGTCTGTCCGGCTGCGGCAGGCGTGCCCGGCTTCTGTGACGCCGCCGGTTTCGCCGGCGCGGGCTGCACCTTCTCACGGATCGCCTGGCGGTCCTGCAGACCGACCAGCATGATGATCGCTTGCGGCTTTTCCTGTGCGATCAGATCACGGGCGACCTTCGGCCACTCGGCATCGCTGCGCTGCTCGTAGCGGATAAGACCAGAGAACGCACGATGCTTGCGCACGATGCCGATCTCCGGCGTCTCTGCAAGTTGCTCCTCGAGACCATAGGCTAGCCAGTCGGCCATCGAGTCGCCGAGGACAAGGATTCGGATCGTCGGCGCAACTTCGGGCTGTTTCGCAGCTGGCGCCCGGCTGAAATCCTCCTGCACCGGTGGACGAACAGGGCGATGCGGCTGCGGGCTGAAGAAGCGATCATCGAACGGAAAAAACTGAGCGCTGGCCGGCAGAACATAAATACCCGCACCAACAATCATAGCCACCGCACAGACGGTCTTGGCCCCAAAGAGCCTGCGGCGCCGCCGACAATGTTGGCTGTTCGATGCCATTCTCAATGGTCCGTGCGATGATACCGGCTCGTTACCGTTACCTCTACCGCATAGCAGGAGAACGTGGCGAGTCGAAGGTGCTAACTACCCCGCAGCCGCGCCAGCACGGTCGCGGTCGGGAAACCGTCCGGGACCAGCCCTGCCCGCGCCTGGAAGTTACGGATCGCCGCCCGGGTCTTGGGCCCGAAGCGACCGTCCGCTTCGCCGATGTTGAAACCGCGCCGGACCAGCAATTGCTGCATTTCCGCGCGCTCGTCGCGACTGAGGACCCGCTCATGCCGCGGCCAAGCTTGTACGAAGGGCTCGCCACCGCGCAACCGGTCGGCCAGATGGCCGATCGCCAGCGCGTAAGCCTCAGCCGGATTGTAACGCATGATCACGCGAAAATTATTGAGCATCAGGAAGGCTGGCCCCTGCGAACCGGCTGGCACCACCAGGAAGGCGCGGTCGGATGAGCGCGGGAATGGCTTGCCGCCCGCGCGGGTGATGCCGAGACGTTCCCATTCGCGAATGGTCATGACTTTCGAACGGTCCGCCAGCATGAAATTGAAATTTTGCGGCACGACCACTTCGTAACCCCAGGTCTGACCTGTCTCCCACCCATGCTTGCGGAAGTAATTCGCGGTCGAAAACAGCAAGTCCGGCACCGACGTGGTGACGTCGCGATGACCATCGCCATCCGCATCGACGGCGTAGTTCTTGTAGACAGTTGGCATGAACTGAGTCGGCCCGAACGCACCGGCCCATGAGCCTTTCATGTGATCGGGCTTTACGTCGCCCCGATGCAGCAATTCGAGCGCGGCCAGAAACTCGTTACGGAAATACTCTTGCCGGCGGCCGATACAAGCGAGCGTCGCCGTGGAGCGCACCACGTAGCGGTCGCCCATCATCGTCGAATATTTGGACTCGATGCCCCAGATCGCGGCGATGATGTGCCGGTCGATCCCATAAGCCTTTTCCATAGCATCGAAGGCGGCGCGGTTCTCCGCCAGCACAGCGCGGCCGCGCTGGATGCGATCCTCGCTGACAAGCGCATCGAGATAGTCCCAGAAGCTGCGGGTGAATTCCGGCTGCGCATCGATCAGATCCATGATCTTGAGGTCGGGCGTGAGATCGCGCGTATAGGCATCATATTCCGCCTTCGGAATACCGCGCCTGGCAGCCGCTGGCGCCAGACTTTGCAGACATTGCTGGAAATTGGCCGCCGACGAACGGATCGCATTCGACGTCATCAGTGGATGGCCGGACGCACCCGACTCGCCGCTCCACTGAGGACCTGTCGCCTGTGCATGAGACCGGCGAACCGGGCTGCTCGCTTGGGCGCGCGGAGGCGACGCCGTTGTAACGGTACCCACGGGTTCATCCCCCGGACCGCCGGCACATCCGCTCAGAGCCACCGCAAGCGCGACCCCCGGCCAAACCCGTGATTTTCCGTTTCGACGCGCCATTCCGGCCTCACGCAACCCGCGACATAATAAAACCCAATGGGGAACGGATATGGTTGCAAGACGATTAACGACACTCACAAAAGCGTGGACATCAGGAGACATGAAGCCGGTATTTTCCAACTTCTGCGTGATAACAGCAGCGACATTTTCCCGCAGCCTTCGCCACCTCTCATCATTCGGTCCGATCTCATCATGAAGCCCGTTCGAAAAGCGATTTTCCCGGTTGCCGGCCTTGGCACCCGGTTCCTTCCCGCGACCAAAGCCATGCCGAAAGAAATGTTGACCGTGGTCGACCGGCCGCTGATCCAGCATGTCGTGGATGAGGCTCGCGAAGCCGGTATCGAGCATCTGATCTTCGTCACCGGCCGCAACAAGTCGGTGATCGAGGACCATTTCGATCGCCAGTTCGAACTCGAAGTGACGCTCAAGGAACGCAACAAGAAAAACGAGCTGACATTGCTCGCCGAAGATACGCCCGCCGCCGGCTCAACCAGCTTCACGCGCCAGCAATCGCCGCTTGGCCTCGGTCACGCCGTGTGGTGCGCACGCGATATTGTCGGCAATGAACCTTTCGCGGTCGTGCTCCCGGACGTGCTGGTGCAGAACGAGCCGGGCTGCCTGAAACAGATGGTCGATGCCTATGCCACGCAGAAGGAGAAGGCCAACCTGATTGCCGTCGAGGAAGTCCCGATGGACCGCGTGCACATGTATGGCATCGTCGGTGTCGAGAAAGGTTCGGCCAAAGCAATGCCGATTACGCAGATGGTCGAGAAGCCCAAGCGCGAGGATGCGCCGTCGAATCTCTCAATCACCGGACGCTATATCCTGCAGCCTGAGATCTTTGACATTCTCGAGAACCAGCAGACGGGCGCCGGCGGAGAAATCCAGCTCACCGATGCGATGATCCGGCTGTCGAAGGAGCAGCCGTTCTACGCGGTGAAGTTCGAAGGCCGCTCCTATGATTGCGGTTCGAAGCTTGGCTTCCTGACTGCCAACGTCGCCTATGCGCTGAATCGGAAAGACCTCGCCCCGGAATTGCGTGAAGAGCTGAAAGCATTGTTGGGGTAGGGCTTTCCACACCAAGCATTCGTCACAGGCGGGCGTTAAGTCGTCAAGATGCATCTTAACGCCCTGTGGTCGGTCATGACGGAAACTATCGCATCAGTCGCAAGCCTACCGTGAAGATATTCGCAACATAATCCTGACTCGGGAAGGTCGAGTTCAACCACTCGCGGCGATATTCCGCACGGAAATGCACATCGCGCGTCGCTTTGTAGATTAGACCACCGGAAACGATGTAGCGCTTGTCGTCGCGCGCCGACCCTTCGTAATTATCGGTGCCATAGCCGAGCTTCACTGTGCCGATCAACCAACGCCGGAAGGCGTGATCGATCTGGAATGTGAAATCGTTCGACAATGCACCGGACACACCGGCAATGATCGATTCAGAGACCGTCGTCGCCGCATTGAGTTTCAAGGTGGTCAGAGGCGTCGCGTAATAAATTAGCGATGCGTCGAACAATGGACTGTGCAGTTTCTGGAAGGCCGGATCCGCGTATTCCCGTTCCAGCAGGCCCACAGAAGCTTCACCGACGAGATAGCGGCTCAATTCGAATGTCGTGCCAACTTTGACGAACTGGCCGTTGGAATCGCGATTGATCCCGTCTTCGTCCGTCGTGCGGTCGTGCTGGCGGTGATCGATGCCCCCTTCCACAAATGGAATAATACCCGGCAACGTCTCGTAGCCCACGCGCAAGCGTAAGCCATATTGATTGTAATTGCGGTCACGCAGATCGAGCAGCGATCCGTTATTCAATACCGCATCGCCATAGGCCGTACGGTCGATGCTGCCCTTCAACGTGACTTCGAGCCTGTTGAACGTATGCGTGATGCCGGCGGTGCCGCCGGTTGAAATGAAGAGTGGAGGCTTGGCCACATCGGTCGGCAGGTTGGGGTCGCCGGGATCGTCGGCGGCAAGTGCGAAATAGCCCTCGACGTTCGCTCTCGTCTGTTTCGAGATATCGATGCGCGCATTGGTGCGCAGGTTGATATCGGGTTTGTTGTATTGCTCGAGGTCGTTGTACCAGATGTAGCTGCCGCGCAGGTCGGTATTCCATTCGTGCCTCACCCAGTCGGACTTGATGTTCATCTCTGCCGCGACTTGCTCGAAACTCGATCCCGGAAAATTCTGGCGCTGCCCCGGATTGGAATTGTAGCCGCCCGACACGTCGATCGCCGGTTTGAAAATGAACGCGCCGCGCCGGAAACCGGTCGGGCCGAATGGATCGTCCTCGACAAAGCGACGGCGGATCGGGCGTGCCGCGATGGCGCCTGTGGCATCAAGCGGTGCCGCTGCTGTATTGATCGCGCGTCGACGCATCGCAGCGGCGCTTTCCTGCCGCTGAAAGACAGCCTGCACGGTGCGATCGGTCCCCGATGACACGACGGGCGGAAGATTTTCGGCATCGGTAATGGCGCGTTTGCGCGCCTCTTCCTTCGCCTTGCGCTTGGCATTGGCGTTGGTGGCATCGAAACCGGTCGTGCCCGCGGCGTTGGATAGCGGCAAGTCCGGCGACCCCGGCTTGCGGAATTGTTGCGGGCGCTGCAAGCCGCTGTCGAAATGCGGCTCGAACAGGCTCGGCACTGACGGGTCCTGCGGCTGGACCTGCGCCCACACCGGCTGCACCCATGCGGCACCGGCCGCGCAGACTACACCTGCGACGCCCAGAACACTCGTAACCGCAAGGTCTCGGCGATGACGCGACACCCGTTAACTCCCGCCGCGCACCATCCCTTTCAGGACAAGCGAACGGCTGCAGCCGGCCTCGCGGCCGGCGGAAATGGTTAACGGAGTTAAAAGGGTTATGGTTAACAGCAGGTTAGGGTTTCAGACCCACCCCTTGAGTTCGCGCAGTACAACCTCACGGATCACGCGCATGCCCTGATCGCTGTCGTTCAGACACGGGATAGCGGCGAAGTTGTCCCCGCCATTGCGTTTGAAAATATCGCCATTTTCGACCGCGATCTCCTCCAGCGTCTCCAGGCAATCAGCGGAAAAGCCCGGCGTGACAATGGCGAGATTCTTCACCCCGCTCTTTGCCAAAGCCTCCACGGTTTTGTCCGTATAGGGCTGGAGCCATTCCGCCGGACCGAACCGCGACTGGAATGTCAGGCGGAATTGGGCCTCATCGAGACCCAGCGCGGCCCGCAGAAGCCGGACGGTTTTGGCGCATTGGCAGTAATAAGGATCGCCCTTATCGAAATAATCCTGCGGAATCCCGTGAAAGGACGCAAGGATCACATCCGGCTTGAAGGACAGTGTGCCGAGTGCGTCGCGGAGCGACGTTGCAACGGCATCGATATAGACAGGGTCATCATAATAGGGTGGCGCCACGCGTAACGTTGGCTGCCAGCGCATCGTCATCAGATGTCTGAAAGCCGCATCACATGCCGTCGCCGACGTTGCCGCCGCATATTGCGGGTAGAGCGGCACAAATAGAAGGCGATCGCAGCCCTTGGCCACCAATTCATCGATGGCTGAACCAACCGACGGATTGCCATAGCGCATGCCCCAAGCCACATCGATCCTGTCATCGACGCCAACGAGCGAAGCCGCGAGCTTCTCGCTTTGAGAACGGGTGATCGTTTTCAGCTGCGACTCGTTCCGCTCCCGGTTCCAGATCGAAGCGTAATCGCGGCCTTTGGCGCGTGGGCGGAATGTCAGAATGATGCCATTAAATACCAGCTTCCAGGTCAGCGAATTGTCCTCGATGACCCTTTTGTCAGACAAAAACTCCTTGAGGTATCGCCGCATCGACCAGAAATCGGTGGCATCCGGCGTTCCGAGGTTGGCGATCAACACGCCGACCCGTCCCGACTTGATCGGCGGATGGCTGTTCGGGCGTGGTGACCCTGTGCCCCCGGCTGACGATGCATCATTATTCATAGAGCCATGCTAATCCACGCAACCGCCCGTGAAATCAATCGGTAAAATGACCATCACCCGCCGTCTCCTCCTCCTTGGCTCATCCTGTATCGCCCTGATTGCGGGCCTGCCGCGATTGGGGGCCGCACAGGCGTCCCGGTCCAAGGTCACCTTCGTCCTCGTCAACGACATTTACCAGATGAGCGAACAGGCGGCGCCGGACGGCCAGCCGCGCGGCGGCTTCGCACGGCTGGCGGCCGTGGTGAAGGCCGAACGCGCCAAGGGAAAGGTCCTCTTCGTCCATGCCGGCGACACGCTGTCACCATCGCTGATGTCCGGACTCGATCGCGGCGAGCACATCATGATGCTCACCAACATGATCGCGCCGGACGTGTTCGTGCCGGGCAATCACGAATTCGATTTCGGCAAGGATGTCTTTTTCGACCGGATGAGGCAGGCGAAATTTCCGCTCTATGCCGCCAACATCCTCAATCCCGACGGCAAGCTAATCCCGGGCTTTTTCGAACGCTCGATCATCGACATCGATGGCGTCCGCATTGGCCTGACCGGCGCCACCGATGAAGACGCGGTGATTTTGTCCAGCCCTGGCGATCTGAAATTTCCTCCGTCGGTTGCAACGGTGGAGAAGCAAGCGATCGCGTTGCGCAAGGAAGGCGCAGATGTGGTTGTCGCCGTTGTCCATACCGACCGCGCCAAGGACGAAGAGATGTATCGCATGCAGGCGGCCGATATCATTCTCAGCGGTCACGATCACGATCTCTGGCTGAATTACGATGGCCGAACCGCCGCTATCGAGTCGAGCTATGATGCGCATTTCGTGACTTGCATGGACGTCACCTTTACGGTGCGCACCAACGAAGGCCGCCGCGAAGTGTTGTGGCATCCGGAGTTTCGTGTCATCGACACACGGCACGTGACGCCCGATCCCGAAGTGCATGCAGCTGTCAAGGACTATGAGAGCAAATTGTCCGGCGCACTCGGCACCGTCATCGCCACCACGGCCGTCGAACTCGACAGCCGCAATCCGGTCGTGCGCACGCAGGAAGCGGCGATCGGTGATTTGATTGCGGACGCCATGCGCGCCGATACCGGTGCGGAGATCGCCATCACCAACGGCGGCGGCATCCGCGGCGGCAAGATCTATCCGCCGGGCAGCGCCATCACACGGCGCGACATGATGTCGGAGCTGGTGTTCCGCAATCATGTCGCGGTTCTGGAAATCACCGGCAAGGCGGTTCGCGCGGGGCTTGAAAACGGCTTCAGTTTCCTGCCGCGCCCAGCCGGTCGCTTCCCGCAAGTGTCCGGTCTCAAGATCGTCGTCGATCCATCGCGGCCGGTCGGTCAGCGCATCGTATCAATCGATGCTAACGGCGCGCCGCTGGACGATACAAAAATCTACAAGCTTGCCACCAATGACTTCATGGCCAATGGCGGCGACGGCTATGAAGCCTTCGACAATGTGCGCGAGCTCTTGCCCGGCCACGACGGCCCGCTGATGATCAACGAAGTCATCAAATATCTCGAAAAAATCAAGACGGTAAGGACCGGCGTCGAAGGCCGCATCGTCATCAAATAAGGCGCGATGCC
This sequence comes from Pseudorhodoplanes sinuspersici, assembly GCF_002119765.1. Lineage (NCBI taxonomy): Bacteria > Pseudomonadati > Pseudomonadota > Alphaproteobacteria > Hyphomicrobiales > Pseudorhodoplanes > Pseudorhodoplanes sinuspersici. Next base: position 3,380,182 of record NZ_CP021112.1, on the reverse strand, counting down.
GATATTTGCGCCCTCGCCCATCCGAACTTGGGCTTACCCAAGTTCGGAAATTTTTTATTGGCCGAAGTCGGAAACATCCGCCTCCGACACGGGAGAGGGCGCATGAACAAGCACCTGTGCGATTAATTGTCGAAGCGCAATTCCATGCCGGCAAGGCCGGCGAAGACGTTGAGGCCAATCTGGCCTTCAACGCTGAGCGGCTGCAGCGCGATCGAATTGTTCGACCCGCCATACAACACGTTGGCGCCAAGACCGACGCCGACAGCGCCGCCGGCGCTCACACCACCATAATTGCCCGACAGATCGCCAAGTCCAAGCTGCGCGGTCGGAGCAAAGACGGCCCATGCGAGACCAGATACTGCAGTCGCACCAAGGTCGACACCGGCCCGGCGGATCGTCGCGCGATAAGCCTGACGGGGACCAAGATCCGGACGATAGATGCAGCTCAGTTCTGTGACCGAACCAATGACAAAGCTGACCGATCCACCGCCGCGGCATTCCAGCATGCCGGCCTGAACCTGCTGGGCAGAAGCAGGCATTGCGGACGCCGCCAGCAGCGCAAGGGCGGCAAAGACCGATGAACGAAGCATTTGAGTGTTTCCTCGTGATTGGAAAAGATCATGGATAGACAGAGGCGATCACGCGCCGGAAGTCCGGCGGAAATTAGCCCAACTCTGCCTCAAAGACGATTAAACTGCTCGACCTAAATTTCGGAAAATCAGGCACGCCCAAGCCATGCTGCGGCAACCTTATTTCAGGTTGCCGCAGAAGCGCTGGATCCGCCGACCGGCCTCTTCGAGGTCCTCGGTCTTGGTCGCATAGGAAATGCGGAAGGCCGGGCCTGCCCCAAAGGCAGAGCCATGCACCACAGCGACACCCTCCGCTTCCAACAGCTCACTGACAAAATCCTCGTCGTTCGCAAGCTTCTTGCCTGATGGCGCGGTCTTGCCGATGGTGCCGGCGCAGGACGGATAAACGTAAAAAGCGCCTTCCGGCTTCGGGCATTGAATGCCGTTGGCCTGATTGAGCATCGAGACGATGAGATCGCGGCGCTCCTTGAAGATCTTGTTGTGCTTTTCGATGAAATCCTGCGGTCCGTTCAGCGCCTCGACCGAGGCCCATTGCGCCACCGCCGAAGGGTTCGAGGTCGACTGAGATTGCAACATCGCCATCGCCTTGATCAGCGGCTCCGGACCACCGGCGTACCCGATACGCCAGCCGGTCATGCAGTAGGCTTTCGAGACGCCATTCAGCGTCAACGTGCGCTCATAGAGCTTCGGTTCGACCTGCGCCGGCGTCGTGAAAGTAAAATTGTCATAAACAAGGTGTTCGTACATATCGTCCGTCAGCATCCACACATGCGGATGCTTCATGAGAACATCGGTCAGCGCCTTCACTTCCTCGCGGGTATAGGCCGCTCCAGTCGGATTCGACGGCGAATTGAAGATCAGCCACTTGGTCTTCGGCGTAATCGCCTTTTCGAGCTGTTCGGCGGTCAGCTTGAAGCCGTTTTCCATCGTGGTTACGATCGAAACCGGCGTCGCCCCCAGCAATGCCACGATCTCCGGATAGCTGACCCAGTAAGGCGCCGGGATGATCACCTCGTCGCCGGGATTAAGCGAGGCCATCAGGGCGTTGAACAGCACCTGCTTGCCGCCGGTACCGACAATGATCTGCGACGGCTTGTAGTCTAGCCCGTTCTCGCGCTTGAATTTCGCCGCGATGGCAGCCTTCAGTTCCGGGATGCCGTCCACGGCCGTATACTTTGCCGCCTTGCCGCTCTCGATCGCCTTGATCGCCGCCTGCTTGATATTCTCCGGCGTGTCGAAATCCGGCTCGCCGGCGCCCAGCCCAATGACGTTACGGCCGGCGGCTTTCAGCGCGCGCGCCTTGTCGGTCACCGCGATGGTGGCAGACGGCTTGATGCGCTGCAGCGCGTCGGCGAGGAAGGCCATTGTGTCGTTTCTCCGGTGGATTTGCGGGCTTGGTAATGCCCCGCGCCCGCCCCGGCAAGCGACATTCGCTGATGGGTCCATCAGCGACGCTCATAGCAGCCAGACCGTGGCGGAGATCGTTTAGATCTCTTTGAACCAATCACGAAGAAGTTTCATGCCGCAATGCAGCTAAGTCACGCAATGAACGTGTTTTTCTGATCTGTGCCGTTCGGCCGCCTTGCATTGGCCGACCTTTTCTTCTCTTGTCCCACGATCTCAGACCGGTTCGGCAATGAAGCCGGGTCGCAGCCTTTTTTGGAGCCTTTGCGCATGTACACGCTCTACTCGATGCAGCGCTCCGGCAATTGCTACAAGGTGCGGCTGGCACTGGCGCAGCTCGAGATCCCGCATAACCTGGTCGAGATCGATGTCCTCAAGGGCGAGACCCATACGCCGGATTTCCTGGCCAAGAATCCGAACGGTCAGATCCCGCTTCTGGAGATCGAACCGGGCCGGTATCTGGCCGAATCGAATGCCATCCTGTGGTTCCTGGCCGAGGGTACACCTCTCGCCGGCGAAAGCCCGATTGATCATGCCCGCGTCCTGCAATGGATGTTTTTCGAGCAGCACGCCATCGTACCGAGTATCGGCGCGGCCTATTTCTGGCTCTGCCTCGTCAAGGGCGGCCGCGACCTACAACGCCACGCGCTGGATGACTGGATGGAAGAAGGCACGCGGTCGCTGAACGTGCTGGACAAACATATCGGCAAACATCGCTACTTTGCCGGCGACAATTTCACCATCGCCGACGTCGCGCTCTATTCGTATACGCATCTCGCCGAGCAAAGCGAATTCGACCTGCGGCCGTTTTCGGCCTTGCGCGATTGGCACGCCCGCCTGGAGGCGAGGCCAGGCCATGTTACAATGGACGAAGGGCCGGCATCGATGGACATCGCCGCCGAGTGAGACCGCTCTGGCTGACAAGCTGCTTTAACGCTTTGTCACCAAATTGCCACAAGACCTGACGCATTGCGCCGCGTTCCAGCCGGAGCAGAGCCCGCATTCCATACGATGGTGCCATCAGTGCTGATTCGCAGCGTTGGAGCTGACCGTCATGTCCAGGGATCGGGTCGCCGGGATCGGATTCCATCACCCTCATCGCAACGCCCGGCCGTTGACGACACGCAAGATTGCGCTGGCGCATCTTCTGATGACCGCCGTACTGGTCATTTGCATTGTGGTCGCCGTCACCGCCGTGACCTTCGGTATGGCGCGTGCCGGCACGCCGATCTCCAAGAATGTTGCTCTTGTCTCATTGCTCCTGATCCACCGCTGACGCGATCGCGGTTCGGCAGCATTTGATCGCAATGGCGTGATGATGCGCATGCGGCGTTACGGCGCCCTTTCGAAACTCATTCTTCGTGCCTACCGTTCAGCCGCACGCATCGGAGATGAGGGACCATGAAAGCGCATTGGATCGCCGGGTCATTATTGTTGGCGGCCGCCTTACCGGCTCATGCGCAGCAGGCCTTCAAGACCGAAACCGGCGATGTCCGGGTCGACACAATCGTCAGCGGATTATCGAACCCATGGGCGCTCGCTTTCCTTCCCGATGGCCACATGCTGATCACCGAAAAGCCCGGCCGGATGCGCATCGCGACGCGCGACGGAAAGCTGTCGCCTCCAGTCGGAGGCGTACCGAAGGTCGTGGCGCAAAATCAGGGCGGCCTGCTCGATGTCATCCTCGACCGCGACTTTGAAAAAAATAACACGATCTATTTCTGCTATTCCGATCCGGTGAGCGGGGGCGCGCAAACATCGCTGGCGCGCGCGAGGCTCGATGCCGGCGAAAAACCGCAACTCGTCGATGTGCGACGCATCTTCCAACAAGAAGGTCCGCCGTCGAACGGCCTGCATTTCGGCTGCCGCATCGTGCAAGCGCGCGACGGCAATCTGTTTCTCACCACCGGCGATCATTTCAGCTCGCGCAATAGTGCGCAGACGCTCGACAACCATCTCGGCAAGGTCATACGCATCGCGCCGGATGGCTCAGTACCGAAGGATAATCCCTTCGCTGGCAAGCAAGACGCAAAACCTGAAATCTGGAGCTATGGACATCGCAACAGCCAAGGTGCCGTGTTGCATCCGGTCACCGGCAAGCTGTGGATGCACGAACATGGCCCGCGTGGTGGCGACGAGATCAATATTCCCAACGCCGGCAAGAATTACGGCTGGCCGGTGATCGGCTATGGCATCGACTATAGTGGCGCCAAGATTCACCAAAGCACGCACAAAGAGGGTATGGAGCAGCCGATCCGGCAATGGACGCCGGTGATCGCGCCGTCGGGCTTTACGATCTATACAGGCGATCTGTTTCCGCGCTGGAAAGGCAATGCGTTTATCGGCGGCCTTCGCACCCGCAATCTCGTTCGACTCGAACTCGACGGTGAGAAAGTCACGAAAGAAGAGCGCCTGCTTGGCGAGTTGCGCGAGCGCATCCGTGATGTGCGTACCGGGCCCGACGGTGCCTTGTATCTTGTCACCGACAATTCCGCCGGACGCATCCTACGCGTCACGCCGGCCAAGTGATCCCCCGCTGCTTATGTGATCACCATGTCCGGAAAATGAAGAACGCGCCAAGGGCGATAAAGGCAAAGCCGAGCGCGTAATTCCAGGTGAACGGCTCATTCAGATAGAACACCGAGAACCCGGCGAACACTACCAGCGTGATCACCTCCTGAATCGTCTTGAGCTGCGCCGTCGTATAGACCGCGCTGCCCCAGCGGTTGGCCGGCACCGCCATGCAATATTCAACGAATGCGATACCCCAGGCCACGAAGATAACAACGAGCAAAGGTTGTTCTTTGAACTTCAGATGCCCGTACCAGGCTATCGTCATGAACACGTTGGAACCAAGCAAAAGAAGAATTGGCAGGAGATGGGGCGATGTGAACGTCATGTTGCTTCCGAACAAATTGAATGTGACGATTGCCTATCACGACAAAAAGGAAATGCGTTGTCTGAAAAGTGTGCCGTGCGAAGTGCCGTTACCGAACTGACGCGAAAATGATCGTCCAGACGGCCGCATATCCGTCGCATTTCGGTCCCCAAGGCTTTAGGCTCGCATGTCTTCGGGAGGATCAAGATGCGTCACGCGATATCCCTTGCCACCGCCTTTGCTTTTGCAGCTTTGCTCGGCACCGCCGCGCAGGCCCAGCAGAAACAGCAGCCGCCGGCCAAGCAGCCGGCGCCACCGCCAGTCGCTGCGGCCAAGCCGTACACCCCGGTCACCATCAAGCTACCGGCGCCGCTCAGCGATCCGAGCTTTGACGCGTTCCGCAAGCAGATGGGCGAATTGGCCGCCAAGAAGGATCGCGCGGGTCTTGCCAAGATGGTCGTGACGCAGGGCTTTTTCTGGGACGGCGAAAAAGGCGATCAGGCCGACAAGAAGAAATCCGGCATCGACAATCTCACCGCGGCCATCGGCCTTGCCGGCAAGCAGCCGGCCGGCTGGGACATGCTGCAGGCTTATGCGCAGGACCCGACGGCATCGGCCTATCCCGGCAAGCAGGGCGTCGTCTGCGCACCGGCCGATCCGGAATTCGACGAGAAGGCGCTCGAAGACCTGGCCAAGACCACCCAGACCGATCCCGGAGATTGGGCCTATCCGCTCGGCGACGGCGTGGAAGTACGCTCCGCCGGCAAGCCCGATGCGCCGGTCGCCGAGAAAATCGGCATGGTCCTGATCCGTATCCTGCCGGATCAGGACACCCAGCCGCCGGCGCAAAACCAGGTGCCGCTGGTCAAGGTCGTGCCTCCGTCCGGCAAGATCGGTTACATCTCCGCGGACGTGCTGTCGCCTTTGGGCAACGATCAAGTCTGCTACGTTAAAGACGGCAATAGCTGGAAAATTACCGGTTACGTCGGTGCCGGCCCCCAATAACGCCGCCCGGATTCTGCCTTTTTGCTGACACCGGCCTTGGCTCACTGCCAAGGCCGGTCGTGTCCTCGCAAGTAATATTGCACCCTGCCGATCACGGCTCGCGAATTATTCAGGCAATCGTGTATTGAATCCTGCCGCATATTCCGGTCAGGATCGCTGCGAATTGCTTCGAAGGGGAGCTGGGTTTTTAAAAATGAACTGGATGCGAAGTCTGGCGATTGCCGGGGCGGTTGTGTTGTGCGCCCTGCCGGTCGCCGTAGTGGCCCAAGTTAGCGCCTACGCGCCGACCGTAAACGAACCGCCTCCTGGTGTGGACACCAATAAGGGTTTCGAGTTGCCATATGAATACCGCCGTCAGGCCGTGTTCTATCGCACCAATGAAGAACCTGGCACGATCATCGTCAATACGCATGACCGCTTCCTCTACCTCGTCCAAGGCAACAACCGCGCCATCCGCTACGGCGTCGGCGTCGGCCGCGACGGCTTCCAGTGGGGCGGCGTCCACCGCATCTCGCGCAAGGCCGAATGGCCGGACTGGACCCCTCCGTCGGAAATGATCGCACGCCAGCCCTACCTGCCGCGCTTCATGGCCGGCGGCCCGGGCAACCCCATGGGGGCGCGCGCCATGTATATCGGCACCACAGTCTATCGCGTGCACGGCACCAATGCGCCAGAGACGATCGGACATTCAGTGTCGTCGGGCTGCTTCCGGCTGGTGAATTCCGAAATCGAGGATCTGTATGAGCGGGTCCCGGTCGGCACCAAGATCGTCGTTCAGCATCGCTGAACCAAGCCAGCGTCCGCCCCGCGAACGGGCGCAATTCAACGCAAGATTCCGAAAAAGGCTGCGGCTCCCCGCAGCCTTTTTCATATCGCGCTATGTATCTTCATATCGCATCGCGCTTGGGACTTTGCACGGCAGGCGTTAAGACAGTCGCCAACACGGCCGCATCAGACGGCCGATTGGAGGAACGCCAATGCCACCTGTTCACGCCAGGATTATTGCGGCCATTGTTGCGGTGTTTGCGATGGCGGCGCCAGCAAACGCTCAGGACACTTATCCGTCCCGCCCGGTCCGCATCATTGTCGGTTTCGGCGCCGGCGCATCCGCCGACACTGCCGCCCGTGTGGTTGCACAGAAGCTCGGACAGATCCTCGGGCAGCAATTCGTGGTCGAGAACAAGCCCGGCGCTGGCAGCAATATCGCCACCGAATTCGTGTCGCAGGCGCCGAAGGATGGTTACACGCTGCTGCTCGGCACGGTCGCCAACACCATCAACACCACACTGGCACCGCAGACCCGCTTCGACTTCGCTCGCGACTTTGCGCCCGTCACAGCATTGGTCGTACTGCCCAACCTGCTGGTCGTGCATCCTGACATAGGCGTGAAGAACCTGAATGACCTGATCGCGCTCGCCAAGTCGAAGCCCGCGTCCCTGTCCTTCGCCTCCTCCGGCGTCGGCACCTCGCCGCACCTCTCCGGCGAATTGTTCAACCAGATGGCTGGAGTGAAGCTCGTTCACGTGCCCTATCCCGGCAGCGGCCAGGCGGTGACCGATCTCCTTGCCAATCGCGTGCAGGTGATGTTCTCGCCGGCGCCAACCGTGCTTCAGCATGTCGAGAAAGGCGCGTTGCGCGCAATCGCCTCCACGCAACTGAAGCGGACAAATGTCGCACCGCAATTGCCGACCATGGACGAAGCTGGCCTCGCCGGCTTCGACACCGGTTTGTGGTTCGGCCTGCTCGCGCCGGCCGGCACACCGCGCGACATCGTCGACAAATTATCGAAGGCCACCAACGAAGCGCTGAAGTCGCCGGAGGTTGTCGAGGCGCTGTCGAAACAAGGCATGGACATCATCGGCGGCACGCCGGAAGAGCTGGGCAAAACCATCGCCAGCGAGACCGAGAAATGGGCGAAGGTCGTGAAAGCCTCCGGCTTGCAAAAAACAAACTAGATTGGAGCGACGAATGAAACTGCGGGCAAGAGACTGCCGTCCATTTTTCGATGCCGTGGACGAGAAAGCCAAGGAAATGGGTGTCGCGGTGACCACGGCTGTCGTTGGGCCGGAGGGCAACCTGATTGCGCTTGAGCGCATGGACGACGCCGGCTTCATCACACCCGACACCGCTATTGCCAAGGCCTATACGGTTGCCGCCTTCCGCTCGATGAGCCCCCGTTTCCCGGACGGCCTCGTGATCCAGCAATGGTTCAAGGAGCGCAATCCGCAACTGATGGCCAATGCATCGGTATTCTCCAACGGCAAGATCGCGGCATCCGGCGGCTCGCATCCCGTCTTCCACGGCAATGAGATGATCGGCGCCTATGCGATCAGCGGCGCCACCTCTGGGCAGGACGAAGAGATTGCCGAATATGCGCGCAAGAAAGTCGGCTGGGATAAGGCGGCTGCCGACGACACTGTGACCGAAGGCGTCAAGCAGCACATCAACGACATCTATTCGAAAATGGGGCTTGGCGACCGCAAGCTCTGAATGACGCCTGGCCAGACATCACGACTTTCACGGGAATGAAACAATGCTTCACATGATCTGCCGCGTGGCGCTGGGATTTGCGCTACTCCTTCCATTCGCGACCATCGCACCGGCACAGGATTACCCCAACCGCCCCGTCAAGATCGTCGTGCCATATCCGGCCGGTGGTTCCAACGACGTGATCGCGCGCATTCTCGCGCAGCGCCTGTCGGAGGATACCAAGCAGCAATTCATCGTCGAGAACCGCGCCGGCGCCAATGGCAATATCGGTGCAGTCGCGGTCGCAGGCAGTGAACCCGACGGCTACTCGCTGCTTCTGACCGCGCCCGGACCGCTCACCATCAATGCGGCCCTCTACGGCAAGCTTCCCTTCGATCCGGCGAAGGATTTCGCGCCGGTCGCTCTCGTGGCTTCGGTGCCGATCGTGCTGATGGTGCATCCCGAAGTGAAGGCCAACAGCGTGAAGGATCTGATCGCACTGGCCCAGACGCAGCCCGGTAAACTGAATTTCGGCTCATCCGGTGTCGGCTCGACCAATCATCTGGCCGGCGAATTGCTCAAGAGCATGGCCAAGATCGACATCGTCCACGTCGCCTATAAAGGCGCCGCGCCGGCAATGAACGATCTGCTCGGCGGCCATATCCCGATGATGTTCGACAACATGCCTGCCGTGCTGCCGCAGGTTGCGGGCAACAAGGTGCGCGCGATCGCAGTCGCCGGCAGCAAACGGGCCGGGTCGTTGCCGGACGTCCCGACGGTCGCTGAAGCAGGCCTGCCGGGCTTTGAGGCGTCCGCCTGGTTCGGTCTGGTTGCCCCGGCCAAGACGCCCGCGCCCGTCCTCGCCAAGCTCACCGATGCAGTCGCAAAGGCTCTGAAATCCCCGGACGTGGCCAAACGCTTCCAGGAGCTCGGGGCCGAACCAGGCACATATTTTGGTTCGGCCTATGGGACATTTCTCCAGGCCGAATCCAAGAAATGGGCTGAGGTGATCCGCGCATCGGGTGCGAAGGCGGAATAAATCCTCAGGCCGGGTGCTGCGCGAGAAACGCAGCCACCAGCGTGGCGCAGGCGTCCGGATCGGACGCCGCGACGTGATAGGAATCGCCGGGCAGGATTTCGAGCTTCGATCCTGCGATTTTGCGTTGCCATTGCTCGACCTCGTTGGCTGAGCCGAGCTGGCTGCCCGTCGTGGTCACGACCAGGGTCGGCGCCCGGATGGCATCGAGACATGGCGTGACATCGACGGTCGGCACCATCTGGAGAAAACCTTCTAACGTCGATGGCGCGGTCTTCGCCATCAGATCGACCCACCATGCAACCGCCGCGTCCGGCAGCCCACTGCCGAGCCGGCCATTCATCGTTGCTTCCGCCCAAGGCTTCACGCCATGCTCGCGGATCTGCTTGCGCCACGCTGGCGCGCGTTCTGCGAAGCTTGTGAGCGAAACCGGCGCTCCGATCGCCGAGAGCGAGATCACGCGATCCGGATGCATGGCGGCCAGCCGCAGGCCGATGGTCCCGCCGATTTTCGCACCGACCACATGCACGCGCTCAAGCTCAAGGCGGTCGATGAGCGTAATCAAATCCTGCACCAGGCGATCGAGCCGCCACTGATAATCGCCTGGCATTGGTGTCGACTGGCCGTATCCGCGCAAGTCCGGGCGCAAGAGGCGGTGATGCCGCGACAAATGCGGCACCCAGGCACGCCAGCTTTCACCCGACTCCGCGAGGCCATGCACCATCAACACGGTGTCGGCTGGACGCCATGGATCGGTGTGGTCGTCAATGCGGTAAGCCAGCTTCAGCCCGGATTCGATATCGGCGAAATTCATTCTTGGTCCTTCCAACGAGCGCCAGAGCTCCGGCTTTGATGGAATCAAAGCCGGAACTCTAGCTTTTTGTTTTGACGCGTTTTCTTCACGCGAACCGGTGCCCACGTCGCTCGAAAACGCTCTAGATACAGCGGGTACCGCCGCCATCGACATCGATGCAGGTGCCGGTGATAAAAGACGCGCGATCCGAACAGAGGAACGCGACCAATCCCGACACTTCGTCGACACGGCCGATGCGGCCCAGCGGGACGGTTGCGATCTGTGACGCATTGAACGCATCCGCACTCTTGCCGAGACTTTTGCCGGCCTGCGCAACGATGGTATCCCAGCGCTCGGTCTGGATCGGACCGGGATTGACCCCTATCACCAGCACATTGTCGGACGCGACTTCATCGGCCAGTGCCTTGGTGAAATTGAGCAGCGATGCGTTCACCGCTCCACCCGCAATGTATTCTGCGCGCGGCTGATGTCCGCTGCGGCCGATGATGTTGATGACACGTCCCCAGCGCCGCTGCCGCATGTCCGGAATGACGGCGCGGGCGCAGCGTGCGTAACCCATGAGCTTCAGATTGATCGATTTCAGCCACGTCGCATCCTCCGTGTCCTGGATACGCCCAGAGGGTGAGGATCCGGCATTGTTGACCAAGATGTCGATCGGCCCCAATGCCGCTTTGGCTTCGGCAACCACGCGCACAATATCGTCCGGCAGAGCCAGGTCTCCCGGAAGCACCACGGGCTTGGCACCACCGGCAGCTTCGATCTCGGCCGCCGCCTGCTCCAGGGTCTCGCGGTTACGTGCAATCAGCCCCACCCGAACCCCTTCCAGCGCCAGTTCGTGTGCAATGGCGCGGCCGATCCCTGCACTGGATCCCGTAATCAATGCGGTCTTGCCGCCCAACTTCAAATCCATCGATCCATCCCGTATCGCGCCCGGCCTTGTCGCCGCCATGTTTTATCTGCCGGCTGCAACTAGCACGTCAGCCACCAAACGGTAGCCGGATTTTTGACCGCACAGCCCGCGGCGCCATTCTCTCGACATGATGGCGGTTTAGAGAAATGCATCCAAATTCGATACGACCGGCAGGCGGCCCATACTCAGTGGTGCCGCCTTTTGCTGTCTGGAAATGCAATGCTCTCGTGGTTCGAAAAAAAGCTGAAGCCGACGGTTCTGCCTGAAAAGCCGGAGCCGCCTGCAACGCTGGCCGGCTTCTACTGGCACTTCGCCCGGCAGGCGAAGGGTTTGTTCGTTGCGCTGTTCGTTACGGGCTTCATCGTCGCCCTGCTTGACGCCACCATTCCGGTCTTCATCGGCCGGGTCGTGACGCTTGTTACATCGAGCCAGCCGGACAGGCTGTTCGCCGACTCCTGGCACCTCCTCGCCGGCATGGCAGTCGTATTGCTGTTGCTGCGCCCGCTCGCAATCACCGCGCAAAACATCGTCGCCAATCAGGCGATCGCCGCCAACGTCGCCAACATGATTCGCTGGCAGAACCACTGGCATGTGGTGCGTCAGAGCTGGGCCTTCTTTCAGAACGACTTCGCCGGACGTATCGCCAACAAGGTGATGCAGACCGGTCCCGCTCTGCGCGAGAGCCTGGTCGCGATGATTACCGCGGTCTGGTACATCATGGTCTATGGCACCAGCGCCGTGATCCTGCTCGCATCGGCCGACGGCTGGCTGGCGCTGCCGATCCTGGTCTGGTTTGCCGCCTACGGTGTGTTGCTGCGCATCTTCGTGCCGCGCATGCGCGACCGTTCGGTGGAGGTTTCCGAAGCGCGTTCGATCATGACCGGCCGCATCGTCGATACCTATACCAACATCCTGACGCTGAAGCTGTTTGCTCGCGCGCGCGAGGAAGACGCCTATGTGCGCAACTCGGTCGAAACGCATACCGGCCTCTTTCATGCATCGCTGCGGCTGAACACGATCTTCAGCTTCTGCCTGTCGACGCTCAACGCCATGATGGTGACGGCGGTCGCAGGTCTTTCGATCTATCTGTGGACGAAAGGCTCGGTGCAGATCGGCACTGTTGCGATGGCTTTGCCGCTCGCCTGGCAGATCGTCAACATGGCCGGCTGGGTCGCCTACCAGATCACCGACATCTTCGAGAATATCGGTGTCGTGCAGGAAGGCATGCGAGCCATTGCGAGGCCGCTCGGTCTGCCTGACAAGCCGGGCGCTGCGGAATTGAAGGTCACGCGCGGCGAAATCAAGTTCGACGAGATCCGCTTCGGCTATGGCAGCGAAAAGGGCCTGATCGACAATCTCTCGCTCGACGTGAAGCCCGGTGAGAAGATCGGACTGGTCGGACGCTCCGGCGCCGGCAAATCGACGCTGGTCAATCTGCTGCTGCGCTTCTTCGAACTGGAGAGCGGCCGCATCCTGATCGACGGGCAGGATATTTCGCAAGTGACGCAGGAATCGCTGCGCACGCAGATCTCAGTGGTGACGCAGGACACCTCGCTGCTGCATCGCTCGATCCGCGACAATATTCGTTACGGTCTGCCATCCGCCAGCGACGACGCCGTGGTCGAGGCGGCGAAGCTCGCGCACGCGCATGACTTCATCGCCAATCTCGAAGATTGGAAAAACCGGCGCGGCTATGACGCACAGGTTGGCGAACGCGGCGTGAAGCTGTCGGGCGGGCAGCGCCAGCGCATCGCCATTGCTCGCGTCATCCTGAAGAATGCACCGATTCTCGTGCTGGATGAGGCAACCTCCGCGCTCGATTCCGAGGTGGAAGCTGCGATCCAGTCGAGTCTCGACGAGTTGATGAAAGGCAAGACGGTGATCGCCATCGCGCACCGGCTCTCCACCATTGCCCGCATGGACCGGCTCGTCATCCTCGACAAGGGCCGCGTCGTCGAGCAAGGCACCCATGACGAATTGCTCGCGGCCGACGGCCATTACGCCGCGCTGTGGCGGCGGCAATCCGGCGGGTTCATCGACGCACCGGGCCTGCAGGCAGCGGAATAAGATACCGCTTTCTTTGATGCGAGCTGACCCACAGCTTGCATCCCCGAAGATGCCTGCTCGCCCCTCGACTCAAGATGCAGTAGTGTCCTGAATAATCACTGTTGCGACCAAAAAACGATCGGGGGAGAAACGTGACAACATCCAAGCGCGAAGCAACACGACGCAACATCATCGCCGGCGCAGGAGTTGCCGCTGCCGGCATCGTGACGGGCGCAACAACGGCTCAAGCGCAGACCACAGGCAAGACGTTCGTCCTCGTGCACGGCGCCTGGCATGGCGGCTGGTGCTGGCGACGCGTCGCTGATCTTCTCGAGAAGAAGGGCCATAAAGTTTACGCTCCGACGCTCACTGGGCTGTGCGATCGTTCTCACCTTCTGGACAGCAAGACCAATCTCAGCACGCATATCACCGATGTTGCCAATCTGATCGCCTGGGAAGGCCTGAAAGATGTCGTCCTCGTCGGACATTCCTACGGCGGCTTTGTGATCTCCGGCGTCGCTGAGAAAGCCCAGCCGGCGATTTCCTCCATCGTGTATCTGGACGCTTTCCTGCCCGATAACGGCGAAGCGCTGATCGATGTCGTCCGGGGCTCAAAACTCTATGATGTTATTCAAGGCACTATTCAGAAAGGCGATCTCACAATGGCCGCACCGAAAGCGGCACTGTTCCAGGTCAATGAAAAGGACCGAGCCTGGGTCGACGAGAAATGCACGCCGCAGCCGACGGCAACTTTGTCCGAAAAGGTTGCCTTGACTGGAGCGCGCGATCGCATTGCCAAGCGCGCTTATGTTCGCGCTAAGGGCTACGCGTCTCCGGGTTTCGATCGCGCGCAGGCCAAGGCACAGGCGGCATCTGGATTTCGTGTCTATGAGATGCCCTGCGGACACGACGCGATGGTGGACATGCCTGATCGTTTGACCGACATTCTGCTTGAAGTGGCATAGTCGGCCGATCTCACCGACGGCTCCTGGCAGGCGATCGACAATCGCTGGGTTGGGCGTTAACGCACTTATGACAGGGGCGAATGCCCCGCATGAACCGCACCCCGGCGGGGTTGCGACAATCTGTTCCTTTGCGCATATATAGGCTGTTCGAGTTTCGCGACTGCCGCCCTCGGGCAATCCAGACACAAACCGGACGTCACGCGGACCGCCTTCAGGGCGCGTGTACCGCTATTGCAGAGGCCCCTGTTTTCAGGCCAACGCGCCCTGCGCAGGAACGGAGAACAAGAATGGCGAGAAAACCGACCAAGCGCACCGAATTCGTGCTGTTCGACGTGATCTATGAGGACGGCAGCCAGCGTTCCAATCGCCGTGTGCCGGGCGATGCCCTTGGAGGTCTCGACGGCGACGAACCCGCTCGCGCCATTATTGAACAGCAGGACCGCGAGATCGCGGAAAAGTCCGGGCAGATCCCGCTCCAGATCAAGTCCATCCAGCGTGCCGGCGCAAAAGTCCCCGAAAAAGAGTGGAAGCGGCGCTAATACGGCGCAACTGTCCCGCCCTGTCGCAAAACTGTCATATGAAAAATCTAGCCAGCGCCCACCCCACGAAACGATACCCGCGGAGCGCTGCGCATGAACCGGCTCGAAACAGCCCTGACAGAAGGCGCACCCGCAGCCGGCATCCTTGCCGCCTATCATTTCAATGCCGACGGTGAGGCCAAGCGGATTGCGCCGGAGGACGTCGACAGCGCCATCGCCACACGTGATGGCTGGTTCTGGATCCATCTCGCACGCGCCGACAATCGTTGCCGGAACTGGGTCGAGAACCACGCCCCTCTCAGCGAAATCGTCTGTGAAATCCTTCTGGGCGATGAGGAGCATCAGCGCCTCGAAGTTTACGGCCGCGAGATCGTCGGCGTCATTCCCGACCTGCAACTGGAATTCGACCACCCCACCGAAGAACTGAGCCGGTTGCGGTTCGGCATGACCGATCGTCTGCTGGTGACCATGCGCCGCGTGCCGCTACGTTCCGTCGAAAACGTCCGCCACGCGATCAGCGCCGGCACGATGTTCACCGCCCCGATCGAATTGATCGATTCCATCGTCGACCATTTCGCCGATGTCATCGGCCAATTGTCCGAACGCATCGGCAACGATCTCGATATCGTCGAAGAGCGGATGTGGCACGGCACGCGCGGTGACGAGACCCAGCGCATCGCCCGCGCCCGCAATCAGTCCGTGCGCATTCACCGGCAATTGTCGCAGATGCGCGGATTGTTTCACCGGCTCGAACATCGCGTCGCCGGTCCCTTGCCGGAATTGTCTGCGCCGGTGCAGTCGCTGGCGCAGAAGATCGATGCCTTCGACCACGCGGTCGCGGATATTCACGATCGCGCGCGACTGCTGCAGGAAGAGATGGCCGGCCGCATGGCCGAGCTGACCAACCGCCGCCTGCTCACCTTGTCGCTGCTCACCGCGGCGATTCTGCCGCCGACATTGGTCACCGGTTTCTTCGGCATGAATACCAAGGATCTACCATTCTTGGAGACGCCCGGGGGTACCTGGTATGCCTTCGCCATTGCGGCTGCGGCCGGCGCTTTCACCTATTGGGCGCTGCAGCGGCTACGGGCGTTCTGATCGCATCGACATGGGACAGTTGCTGCTTTGCGCGACGCTTGCCATAGGTAGCTCCGCCAAATCCGCTTTCGCGCAACCTGAAGAGGCCTCCCCGTGTCCGCTGATGTGCTCAAAGATCTCGCTCCCACCGGCAAGCTGCGCGCCGCCATGAATTACGGCAATGGCGTGCTGGTCCAGCGCGGCACGACCGATCAGGACCCGAAAGGCGTCGCACCCGATCTCGCACGCGAACTCGGCAAGCGTCTCAATGTGCCGGTCACCTTTGTCGGCTTCGATGGCGCCGGCGCGGTGTTCGACGCTTTGAACGTGCCGTCCGACGATCCGAAGGCCTGGGATGTCGCGTTCCTCGCCATCGAGCCGGTGCGCGCCGCCGAGATCGCCTTCACTGCGCCCTATGTGCTGATCGAAGGCACCTACATGGTGATGAAGGATTCGCCGCTGAAGACTGTTGGCGATGTCGATCGCCCCGGCCATCGCATCTCGGTCGGGCCGAAATCCGCCTACGATTTGTTTCTGACCCGCACGCTGAAACACGCCGAGCTCGTGCGCGCCGATGTCGGCGGCGGCGAAGCGATGGTGCAGCTTTTCCTGAAACACAATCTCGATGCCGCCGCGGGCGTGCGCCAGCCGCTGGAGGCCTATGCCAAGACCGATCCGAATGTGCGGGTGATGAACGACCGCTTCATGGAAATCCGCCAGGCCATGGGCACGCATCAGGGACGCGATGCCGGCGCAGCTTACATCAAAGCCTTTGTCGAGGAGATGAAAGCAGCGGGCTTTGTCGCCGATGCGTTAGCGCGCAGCGGCCAGAAGGCGACAGTGGCTCCGGCGGAGGAGTAACCTTTCTTCACCCTCCCCACTGAAGTCGCGTACACGCTTCCTGCCGCCCATGTCTCGCCGCAACAATGAATAGTCGTTCAAAACCAATGACATAATTCGTGAAGGCAGGTGCGAACCTCCCCAGCCCGCCCTGCGTTGGCCCCCCAGGACAGCAAGGAGGATCGTGATGAAGACACTTCTGTTTGGTGTTGCGGCGGCTGGTGCTCTGTTGGTGGCGGCGCCGGCGAGCGCGCAGGTTTATTTCGGTGCTGACCCCGGCGGCGTCGGCGTGCAGGTTGGCCCGATCGGTGCCGGTGTCGGCCCGCGATATTGGGACGACTGGCGTTATCGCGATGGGCCTTACCGCAGAGCCTATCGGGACTCTTACGCCTATGGCGGCGATTGCCGCACCATCCGCTCGCGCACCACGACGCCGGGCGGCCGCGTGATCGTTAAGACACGGCGCGTGTGTGACTAAGCGTAACGACTATTCTTGACATAAAGCGGCCTCGCGCAAGCGGGGCCGCAAGCTGTTCGCACATTAACGCCCGCCGTTGTTCACCAAAACTTTCCATCCGCCCTTTCCGGCACAATCCCGCGTCTCGCGCCAATACATCAGTGACGGGTTCGGCGGCGTGCCGTTGAGATGCCAGCGCGCCTCGCTGCGGCAGATCCGGCTTTCCGGATCGACGAAAAGCTGGCTGACGATGCGCGCCTTCGCATCCCAGCGGATGTTGGACAATTCCTCGGCCGCCTCGCCCTTGCGCGGCGGCTGCGGAAAGCGCAGCAGCGTTGCCCCCTCACCGCTTTCGTTCCTCGCAAACACAAGCGCCTGAATATAGTTGGCATTGTTGCCGGGACAGACCCACGCAAAGACGAAGCCGCCGGCAAACGGCCGGCGCGTGATGCTCTCCGGCTCCGTGCCACACGTCACCTGCGCGGTGACGGCGGGCGGAATGTCTTTCCGGTCGATGATGGCGGTGTCGCCGGATTGCGCGTGCGCCGGAGCGGCGATCCCGAGCAGCAGAAGGAATGAGAATGCGGTTCGCAAGGCCATGTGTTGAATCATGGATGACATCATTCAAATCTCAAACGGCTAAAAATCACGAACAGCCAAAATCCAAAAAGCCATGCATCATTGCCCCCTCACTGTGCGGGTTGCGACTTTACGCGTGACGCAAGGGGAATATTCGCCTGTTGATCTTACCCATAAACGATCTGCTGTGATCGGCAATACCCGGGCATGACGGTGGAGATATTGCGTTTCGCTGAAGCGCGTTGCCGCTTATTTCTTCTTGAACTTCTTGCTCGTCCACCCGCCGCGCTGACCCGGCTTGCCGAGTGATGAGCGCCGGCCCGTCTTGTCGCGGCGCGCATCGTCGGACGAGCCCTCGCGGAATGGAATGGATTCGGTCCCCGGCCCCATGGTGTCGAGATCGGGGAAATGCGGCGCCTCGCGCATCGGGCGCTGGCCTTTCTTGCCCGAGCGATCCGGCAGCACCTCGTGATAGGAGGCGACGCCCATTTCATCGAGGGTGGGTTTGTGGGGGCGGCTCACGTTCACCCCACCCCGTCCACCGTCGCCCTTGCGGGCTTTGGCGGACGACCCTCCCCCTCCAGGGGAGGGTAAGCGTTTCGTCGTCGGATTGTCGGTCACCGCAAGCTCGGTGGCGCGCAAACGCTTGATCTCGTCGCGCAGGCGCGCGGCCTCTTCGAAATCGAGATCGCTCGCTGCCTCGCGCATGCGATGCTCGAGATCGGCCAGCACCGCTTCGAAATTGTGGCCGATGGTCGCCGCCTCGCCGGTCATGCCCGTGGCGCCGGTTTCCACCAGCACGTGATCGCGCTCGTATACGCTGTCGAGAATGTCGGCGATGTTGCGCTTTACCGAGGCCGGCGTGATGCCGTGCTCGGCATTGTAGGCCTGCTGCTTCTCTCTCCGGCGGCTGGTCTCCGCCATCGCTCGCTCCATCGAGCCGGTGACGTGATCGGCATAGAGGATCACGCGGCCGTCGACGTTGCGCGCAGCACGGCCGATGGTCTGGATCAGCGACGTTTCACTGCGCAGGAAACCTTCCTTGTCGGCATCGAGGATCGCCACCAGCGCGCATTCGGGAATGTCGAGACCCTCGCGCAACAGGTTGATGCCGACCAGCGCATCGAACGCGCCGAGCCGCAGGTCGCGGATGATCTCGATGCGCTCGATGGTGTCGATGTCCGAATGCATGTAGCGCACGCGGATGCCCTGCTCGTGCAGATATTCGGTCAGGTCCTCGGCCATGCGCTTGGTCAGCACGGTGATCAGCGAGCGATAGCCCTTGGCGGCAACGGCGCGCACTTCGCCGACGAGATCGTCGACCTGCGTGCGCGCGGGACGAATGTCGACCGGCGGATCGATCAGGCCGGTCGGACGAATGACCTGCTCGGCGAATACGCCGCCGGATTGCTCCAGCTCCCATCCCGCCGGCGTCGCCGACACCGCGACCGTCTGCGGCCGCATCGCATCCCATTCCTCGAACCGCAGCGGCCGGTTGTCCATGCAGGATGGCAAGCGGAAGCCATATTCGGCCAGTGTTGCCTTACGGCGGAAGTCGCCGCGGAACATGGCGCCGATCTGCGGCACCGTGACATGGCTTTCATCGAGGAAGACCAGCGCATTGTCCGGCACATATTCGAACAGCGTGGGCGGCGGCTCGCCGGGTTTACGCCCGGTGAGATAGCGCGAGTAATTCTCGATGCCGGCACAGGAGCCGGTCGCTTCCATCATCTCCAGATCGAAGATGGTGCGCTGCTCCAGCCGCTGCGCTTCAAGAAGACGCCCGGCGGAGGTGAGCTGATCGAGCCGCCATTTCAGTTCCGCCTTAATCGAATTCATCGCCTGGATCAGCGTCGGCCGCGGCGTGACATAGTGCGAGTTGGCGTAGATCTTGACGAATTTCAGCTCATCGCTCTCGCGGCCGGTGAGCGGATCGAATTCGGCGATCTTCTCGATCTCGTCGCCAAACAGCGACACACGCCAGGCGCGGTCTTCATAATGCGCCGGGAAAATTTCGATGGTGTCGCCGCGCACGCGGAAGGTGCCGCGCGAGAAATCGGGCGTGCGCTTGTATTGCAGAGCGACGAGATCGGCGATCAGCTGGCGCTGTTCGATGCGGCCGCCCTTTTTCAGCGAGAAGGTCATCGCCGAATAGGTTTCCACCGAACCGATACCGTAGATGCACGACACCGATGCGACGATGATCACGTCATCGCGTTCGAGCAAGGCGCGCGTCGCCGAGTGGCGCATACGGTCGATCTGCTCGTTGATCGACGAGTCTTTCTCGATGTAAGTGTCTGTGCGCGGGATATAGGCTTCCGGCTGATAGTAATCGTAATAGGAAACGAAATACTCGACGGCATTGTCCGGAAAGAAGCTCTTGAACTCGCCATAGAGCTGGGCCGCCAGCGTCTTGTTCGGCGCCAGGATCAGCGCCGGGCGCTGCGTCGCCTCGATCACCTTGGCCATCGTATAGGTCTTGCCGGAGCCGGTGACGCCGAGCAGCACCTGCGTGCGCTCATGGCGGTTCGCGCCCTCGACCAGTTCCTTGATCGCGGTCGGCTGGTCGCCCTTCGGCTCCATCTCGCTTTTGATCTCGAGCCGCAGGCCGCCTTCCGACTTTTCCGGCCGCGGCGGACGATGCGGCGTCCAGGTCTGCGCGTTGAATTCTGCGCGGCCCTCGCGCAGCAGATGTTCCAGCGCCTCATTGCTGGCGGCGGCGCCGGTGACACCGCGGCCGAGATCCACAACATCGTCATTTTTCTCGCGCCGCTGGCCGACGCTGGAGCCGGGCAGCGGCGCGTCATCGTCGGTTTCGAGACCGAGTTCCCGCGCCAGCACCGGATCGATGCCCGCGACCGGCGGCGCGTCATAGGGCGCGCGCGCGACATAGCCGGATTGCGGCTTCTCCTTGAACCCGCCCGGCGCCGAGGTGCGCGCCGTGTGCTCCGCGGCGCGGTCGGCGCGGCGCTCGAAGGAATTGTCCGGCGGCGGCTGCAAATTCAGGCTCTTGCCGGTGCCGGACCCCATGCCGGCGCGGCCTTTGGAAATGGCCGGATTCAGCAGGTCATCGAGCGCGGGATCATGTTTCGGCGCGTCCGGCCGGTGCGCCTTGGAACGGGTCGGGCGCGCGTAATCCTTGGGCTTTTTCGGCTTGTCGGGCGATTTCGGCATGCCCCGCAATATGGGTGGAGTCGCGTGGCGAGAAAAGGGCCGTTCAGCCCGCTGCTGCCAATTGCGACACACCAAACAAGACCCCCATCAGGATCGGCTGATGCAGCAGATAGATCAGCAAACTGTGCCGGCCGGCCAGGGCGAGCACGCGCCCCGCAACATCGACAGGCTGCCAGTGCGCCCAGACCGCCTTCGTCGCATAAGGCGCAAGGATGCGCGCGACGGCGATGCCGATCAGCATGAAGCCGAACCACGGAAACAGCGGATTATAGTCGTTCGACGGCGGCGCCTCGGTACCAAGACCGAGCCATAGGAGGATCGGCGCATTCAATAGCGGCGTCGCAAAGAGCGGACCGATCAGCACGACGATCGCTGCGAGAATAATCACAGGCAGCGGTGCACGCAGGAAGGCGAGCCCGATCACGCTCGACAGCGCGATGCAATGCAGAATGCCGAACCAGATGATAGCGTCCGGATCGACGAAATACGAAATGATCGTGACCAGCATCGCGGCCGCAACGAGGTAGCCGATACGCCACCAGAAATTGCGCCAATGCATGCCGTTGTGATGCGCCAGATAAAGGCTGATGCCAGCAACGGCGAGAAAGCTCGCCGGAATGGTGCGCACGAAGGCGATCCAGCCCCAGTGTTCCGACACTGCGACATAGGCAAGCCCGAACAATTCCAGATCGAAGAAGGAATGATAGACGACCATTGCCGCGATCGCGACGCCACGCAGGACGTCGAGCAAGGCAATGCGCAAATGCGATGTGGCGGGATGAATGAGCATGCCGGACCGGGCAAAAGAAACGCCCAACTCTAACACTGAAAGCGGCCCGTGTCGCCGCCACAGGACACCGTCAGGCGGCTGGCCGGCTTAGGTCGGCCTGGACCGCTTGTTGCCGTTGCGCCATATGACGCTCGTGTTCCTTGCCCCACTTTGAGAGAACACACACAGCATCATTCAAGGTCTTGCCGAACGCCGTCACGGAATATTCGACCCGCTGCACGGCGCCCGGAAAGACCGTGCGCTCGATCAGGTCGTCGGTTTCCATCTCGCGCAATTGTTGCGTCAGAACTTTTTCGCTGACGCCCGGCAGCAGCCGCCGTAATTCGCCGAAACGGCGCGGCGCGAGATTTACCTCCCAGAGAATCATCGTCTTCCACTTGCCGCCAATGGCGTTGAGTGCGGCGGCAAATCCGCACTCGTCGTGCTGAAGCTTTTTCATTCCGGCGCTCCTTACCTGCAGGTGCGTGGTTACAACAGAGTGCGTAATTTACGCCCTTTCACTCCTAATATATCAGCCGGCAACTCAATCGGAAGTGCGCGTCGAGCGCCGCAATCGGAGTTGCAACAATGCAAGAGACCCGTAAAGAGATTTGTGTCGTCGGCGCTGGCCGCATGGGGTCGGCCCTTGTGCGGGCCTTTCTGAAACGGGGATATCCAACATCGGTTTGGAACCGGACGGCGGCGAAATCCGAGCCTCTCGTTGCGTTGGGAGCAAGAACGTCCGGCTCGCTCGAAACCGCCATCGCGCCATGCGATATCATCGTTGTCAACGTCATCGACTATGCGGCAGCCGATGAACTCCTGCGGTCGCCCTCGATCGAAGCCGCGCTGAAGTCGAAACTCATCGTGCAGCTCACCTCGGGCTCGCCGCAACAGGCGCGCGACAGCGGAGCATGGGCTGGCCGGCACGGCATCGGCTATCTCGATGGCGCGATCATGGCGACACCCAACTTCATTGGCGAACCCGAAGGCACGGTCCTGTATTCAGGTCCGCACGCGAACTTTGATCAGAACAAGGAGCTCTTTCTTGCGCTTGGCGGCAACGCCTTGCATGTCGGCGAAGATTTCGGTCATGCTTCGGCTCTCGATGTTGCGCTGCTGACGCAAATGTGGGGCACGTTGTTCGGCACGCTGCAAGCGATCGCGGTGAGCGTGGCGGAAGGCATAGACCTGAAAACCTATGACAAATATCGGCCGACCTTCAGACCAACCGTCGAGGGTGCGGTGGATGACCTCCTGGCCCGCGCGCGAGACGGCCGTTATCGAGGCGACGAGAATACGCTGGCATCACTGGCCGCGCATCACGGCGCATTCCAGCATCTGCTCGACGTGACGCGGGATCGCGGCCTGAATCCGGCTTTGCCGCATGCCCTCGACGGCCTGTTCAAGGCCGCCATCGCCAAGGGACATCTCCACGACGATTTTGCAGCGCTGGTGCCACTCATGCGCTGACGCGCGCCGTAGCCTCTTGAGCCTTTCCGGCTTTGACGGAATCAAAGCCGGGACTCTAGCTTATTGTTTTAACGCGTTTTCTTTACGCGAACCGATATCCACTTCGCTCGAAAACGCTCTAAAGCAGCGTTCCCGCCAGCATCCCCGGTGTTTCACGCAACCGCGCCACATCACGCGCCGGCGGCGCGCCGAACAGCCGCCGGTACTCGCGGCTGAATTGTGAAGGGCTGTCATAGCCGACCTCATGCCCGGCCGCGGCAGCATCGAGCGACAGGCCGACCATCAGGCGGCGCGCTTCCTGCAGACGCAACTGCTTTTGATATTGCAACGGAGTCATGGCCGTCACGGTCTTGAAGTGATCGTGCAATGCCGATGCACTCATGCGTGCCTCGGCAGCGATCTGCTCGATGCTGAAAGACTCGCGGAAGTTCTTTTTGATCCAATCAATGGCGCGATTGATCTGCTGCAGCTTGCCGTCGGCGCGTGCGATCTGACGCAGACGCGCGCCCTGCGGCGTGTGCAGCAGGCGATAAAGGATTTCGCGCTCTGCCAGTGGCGCAAGCATACCAATATCGCGGGGCGTCGCCAGCAAGCGCACCAGACGGATGGCGGCATCGAGCAATTCCAGCGTCACCACATCGAGCTGCAGGCTCGATTGCGGCAGCTGATCGGTGGCATCGTCCGCGCCGGCATCGAGGATCAAGGCGCTCAGCACCACCGGATCGAGATCGAGCCGAAGACACAGATAGGGCCGTGACGGGGACGCCTCAATCACCTGGCCGATGATCGGCACATCCACAGACACGACGAGATAGTGTGCCGGGTCGTAGTCGTAGATCGTGTCGCCGAGCATCACCTGCTTGCGGCCTTGGGCGACGATGCACAAAGCCGGCTCGTGCAGCGCATGCAGCGGCTCGGTCGGCTGCGAGCAGCGGATCAGCACGAGACGCGGAATGGCGGTCGGCTGAATCCCGTCAGCGCCGGAGAATCGATCAATCAGCGCCGCGAGCTCTCCGGCCTCCGCCATATCGCGATCGTGCGAATTGTGCGCCAAACCCATGAAACTTCTCCGGAATTCCTGCGGCAAGAATAGACCGGATTGTTGAGGTCTGAAACCCCGGCGGCTATCTTCTGGAGGATCAGGCAATAAACGGCGAGCAATGGTCTACCGCCTCGGGCGCCTCATCGCCCATCGTCCGTCCATCGATGCTCCCGTTCGAGGACGACGACATGAAAGCAATCCCCTTGATGATGACGATAGCCGCCCGCACAGGTTTTGGGCTGCTCTCAGCGCTGGCGATCGTTCCAGCGGCCATCGGCCAGCCGGCTGATCCGCGCGCAGAGCGTGGCCTGCAGGTCATCACGACACTCAGCGACGGAGCCGGCCAGCCGGTTCTCGACGCCCTCAGGCGCGACATGCCGGCTTTCGGCGATGCGGTTCTGACATATGCATTGGGCGATGTCTTCGGCAGCGATGCACTCGACATCCGCACGCGTCAGCTTGCCGTGGTCGCCGCCTTCGCCGCGCAAGGCAACCTGCCCTACCTGAAGATCCATGCCGGTTACGCGCTCAACAACGGGGTGAAGCCGCAGGAGCTGCTCGACATTGCGCTGGTGACCACCGTCACCGCCGGCTTTCCACGCGCCATCGATGCCGCACAGGCGCTGCGCGAGGTGTTCGCACAGCGCGGCATCGCCCTGCCCCTCGCCAAGAACTGACATCCCGCTCAAAAAAGGACTCTCAACATGTCTATCACAGGAAAAGTCATCGCCATCACCGGCGCCAGCAGCGGCATTGGTGAAGCAACCGCACGACTATTGGCTCAGAAAGGCGCCCATGTCGTCATGGGTGCGCGCCGCACGGACCGGCTCAATGCGCTTGCGAAAGAGATCAAAGCCGCCGGCGGATCGGCCCGCAGCCAAGCGCTCGACGTGATATCGCGCGACGACATGGAAGCCTTCATCGCCTTTGCCGAGAAAGAGTTCGGCCGCATCGACGTGGTGGTGAACAATGCCGGCGTGATGCCGCTATCACCCATGGATGCGCTAAAGGTCGAGGAGTGGGAACGCATGCTCGACGTCAATATCCGCGGCGTTCTCTACGGCATCGCCGCAGGCCTGCCGCGCTTCAAGCGGCAAGGCGCCGGACAGTTCGTCAATGTGTCCTCTATCGGCGGTCACTATGTGGTCCCGACCGCGGCCGTCTATTGCGCCACCAAATTCGCGGTGCGAGCGATCTCGGATGGCCTGCGGCAGGAAAACCGCGATATCCGCGTCGCCGTCATCTCCCCCGGCGTCACGGAATCCGAACTCGGCACCGACATCACCGACGCCTCGGCGCGCGCGATGATGGACGACTATCGCAAGATCGCGATCGGTCCTGACGCCATCGCCCGGGCGGTCGCCTTTGCGGTGGAACAGCCGGACGATGTCGACGTGAACGAGATCGTCGTGCGCCCGACGGCGAGCCCGAATTAAAGGCTGGAACGCTTCCATTCCCTTCCAAAAATTTCGCTTGTGGGCGGGGTCCGGGCCGGTCCCGCCCATAAAAAGCTGTTCGGGGAGGTGCAATATCACCCTTTGATAACGGGAATCACCTATAGTGGCCGTTATTAGCGCTCTTTCACCGCGCGGCTTCTATGACACATTCCGATTCTAACGATGCTGCCGCATTTAGCGGCGCCCTCAACAATGACGCCGAGATGTTCGACCTGGCTCCGGTCTCACTCTGGCTGGAGGATTACAGCGCACTCAAAGCCCTGTTCGCACAATGGCGGGCGGATGGCGTGACCAATCTGCGGGCGTATTTCGCAGCCGACCCAGCCCGAGTGAAGGAGTGTTCGGCCTGCATCCGCGTGCTGAAGATCAATCGCAAGACGCTGACCCTGTACGGCGCAAACGACCTCGATCACCTCGTCGCCCATCTCGGCTCCGTGTTTCGCGACGACATGCTGGCCACGCATATCGAGGAACTGGTGCAGCTTTGGGAAGGCAAGAGCGCCTTCTCCAGCAACACCGTCAATTATACGCTGTCCGGCCAGCGGCTCGACATTCAGCTCCATGGCCAGGTGCTCCCCGGTTACGAGGAAAATTGGGAGCGCGTGCTGGTCTCGATCGAGGATGTCACGGAACGCGAGAATGCCCGGCGCAGGCTGAGCGTGAGCGAAGGCTATGCGCTCGGTCTGTTCGCCCATTCGCCGGTCTCGCTCTGGGTCGAGGATTTCAGCCAGGTCAAGAAGCTGCTCGATGAGATCCGCGAACGCGGCATTACCGATTTCCGGGTTTTCACCGACGTGCATCCGGAATTCGTCGTCCGCTGCATGAGCGAGATCAAGGTGCTGGATGTCAACCAGCGCACGCTGGACCTGTTCGGCGCCGCCAACAAGGCGGCCTTGCTGCGGGCGTTACGCGATGTGTTCCGCGACGACATGGAGCATCACTTCCGCGAACAGCTCATCGATCTGTGGGACGG
Source organism: Pseudorhodoplanes sinuspersici (assembly GCF_002119765.1). Lineage (NCBI taxonomy): Bacteria > Pseudomonadati > Pseudomonadota > Alphaproteobacteria > Hyphomicrobiales > Pseudorhodoplanes > Pseudorhodoplanes sinuspersici. The sequence continues at coordinate 3,353,685 of NZ_CP021112.1, read as the reverse complement.
CAAGCTGTTCCAGTTGCGCGAAGTGGTGAATTACGCGCTCGACGGCACCAAGCTGAATCTCCTGCTGCAATTCTCGGTGCTGCCGGGCCGCGAGAAAGACTGGTCGCTGGTCCAGGTGGCGCTGACCGACATCACAGCGCGCAAGAAGGCGGAGGCCTATCTCGAATATCTCGGCACGCATGACGTGCTGACCAAGCTGTTCAACCGCTCCTTCTATGTCGACGAACTGAACCGGCTGGAGCGCAAGGGACCGCATCCGATCACCATCATCATGGCGGACCTGAACGGCCTGAAGGCCGCCAATGACGAACTCGGTCATGCCGCCGGCGATCAGTTGTTGCGGCGGGCCGGCGAAGTGTTGAATTCCGCCATCGAAAGGCCGGCGCATGCCGCCCGCATCGGCGGCGACGAATTCGCGATCCTGTTGCCGGAAACCGACGAGGAAGGCGGCGCGGCGATGATCCAGTCGATCTGCGATCTGATCGCGATCAACAACACCTTCTATCCCGACCTGACGCTGAGTCTCTCCATGGGTGCCGCAACCGCGGAGCAGGGCGAGCGCATGGAGTCCGTCGTCAAGCGCGCCGATCTGGTGATGCTGGCCGCCAAGCGCCAGCATTACATGGACATGCAGCATGATCGCCGGCGAAGGGTGGATGCTGCGCCGCCGATTTCAGTGGCGTCGTAGTTTTCTTAACCTCTCCCTGAAAGGGAGAGGGAGTCGCCCAAATACGCCGTACGACTTTAAATAAATCGCGGGATCGGTCCGTTCTGCGGTGTCGTGTCATCGCCAAGATCGAGAAAGACCTCATCGACATAGCACCAGCCCCAGCCTTCCGGCGGGTCGTACCCCTCGATCACCGGATGTTGCGTGGCATGAAAATGCCTGGTCGCGTGCTTGTTGGGCGAGTCATCGCAGCAGCCGACATGGCCGCATGTGCGGCAGAGGCGCAGATGCACCCAGGGACTGCCGATCTTCAGGCATTCCTCGCATCCCAATGCGCTCGGCGTGACCTTGTGGATGAAGCTGCCATGCGTGCATTCGTCGGCCATTTCCACTGTCCTCTATTCAACTGTCGCCTGTTTTCGTCGGCGCATGACCTCGAGGGAAATTCCTAGCCCTGCCCCGCCAGATACCGGTGCAATGCCGCCACCACCTGCGCACCCTCGCCGATCGCGCCACCGACGCGCTTGACCGACCCGGCCCGCACATCGCCGACGGCAAACACGCCGGGCACACAGGACTGCAGCGGCATTTCAGCATCGCCGTTGCTGCAATGCTTGCCGGTGATGACAAAACCGGTGCGATCCAGTTCGACGCCGCAATCCTTCAGCCACGCCGTTGCCGGATCGGCACCAATGAACAGGAACAGGTTGCGGATCGCGCCTTCGGTTTCCTCGCCGCTCTTGCGGTTGCGCCAGCGGACCTGTTGCAAGCTGCGATCACCCGTCAGGCCGACGACTTCGGTATGCGGCATGACCTCGATATTCGGCGCCGATTCAATGCGGTCGACAAGATAGCGCGACATGGTCGCCGCCAGTCCTTCGCCGCGCACCATGACCCGCACTTTCGAGGCGTAACCGGAAAGAAACACCGCCGCCTGCCCGGCTGAATTGCCGCCGCCGACAAGGACGACCTCCTCATTCGTGCAAAGCCGCGCTTCGATCGGCGAGGCCCAGTACCAGATGCCACGTCCTTCAAATTCACCAAGGCTATCGACCGCAAGCTGGCGATAGCGCGCCCCACTTGCGATCACGACCGAACGGGCATTGATCACCGTACCGTCGTCCAGATGAATGCCGAAGGTGCCGTCCTTGCGCGCGCAATCGAGCGACGTCACGTAGACCGGAATCATGATCTCGCTGCCGAATTTCTGCGCCTGCACGAAGGCGCGGCCGGCCAGCGCCATGCCGGTAATGCCGGTCGGAAAGCCGAGGTAGTTTTCGATGCGGGCGCTGGCGCCCGCTTGCCCGCCAAAGGCGCGTTTATCCAGCACGATCACCGACAGGCCTTCGGAGGCCGCATAGACTGCCGTCGAAAGGCCCGCGGGACCTGAGCCGACAATGGCGACGTCATAAAGTTTTTCGCTCTGCGCCGTTGTCACCATCGACAGGGCGCGCGCGATGGCATTCTCGTTCGGATTGCGCAGCACATCGCCATTCGGCGCAACCACCAGCGGCAGGTCGGTGGGCGCCGGCGCATAGCGCGCGATCAGCTCACGCGCCTCGAGATCGGATTGCGGATCGAGCAGGTGATGCGGGATGGCGTTGCGGGTCAGGAAACTCTCGATGCGCGCGACATCGCCCGACATCGGCGAGCCGATCAGCACGACGCCGCCTGCCTCGCTGTCGATCAAGGCGACGCGGCGCAGGATCAATGCGCGCATGATCCGTTCACCGAGCTCGGCCTCGGCGATCAGGAGACGGCGCACGCCTTCCGGCGCAATCACCAGCGCCTCGACATCGCCCTCGGCGCGGCCATCGACCAAGGACGGGCGGCCGGACAGAGCGGCGATCTCGGCCAAAAACTGGCCGGGCCCCTGATCGATGATCGGCGTGATATGGCCAAGCCCGTCGCGCTGGCAGATGGCCACATGACCGGACAAAACGACATACATGCCGCGGCCGGGCTTGCCGGTCTCGAACAAGGCTTCGCCATCGATATAGCGATGAATATCGCCGAAGCGGCGGATGCGTTGGATTTCCGCTTCGGTCAGTTCGGGGAACGCCTGATCGTAACGCGCAAAGGTGGCAGGCGTCATGGTATAGGCAGGGGGAATGTGACTGTTCGACAATGCACGACATCCGGTGAGACGCTGATTTGACGGCTTATATCACGACGCCGCGGTCATCCTTGCCGAGATATTTCGCAATTGGTGATCGCATGCTAATTTGCGTAAAATGATCGCCAGAGACGATCCTTCCATTCGCAACATCGGCGAGAAGGGCGAGCGCGCACTCATCCTCTATGACGGCGATTGCGTGATCTGTTCGGGATGGTTTCGCTTCGTGGCGAAGCGCGACACCGCGCGCAAGTTTCTTTTCACCGCCATCCAGTCACCCTATGGCCGCGCGCTGGCGCTCAAATACGGGATCGATCCCGACAATCCGCAGAGCAATGCGGTGCTGATCGACGGCGATGTGCATCTGAATTCGGATTCGGCCATCGCCGCGTTATCGGCCCTGCCCGGCTATGGTTGGGTGCGCAGCTTTCGCATCATCCCGAAGCCGTTGCGCGACCGCTTCTATGCCTTCGTCGCACGCAACCGCTATCGCTGGTTCGGCAAGAACGAAAGCTGCGACCTTGGCGGCATGGCTTATGCGGACCGGGTGATCGAGTGATTGGTCCATCTCCATCCGTTCGGACCCGCGACAACGGGGACCCAGAGTCAAGATTCCGGATTCCCGCTTGCGCGGGAATGAACGGCGAGAGTTGCCGGCGGCAATGATGCCGGTTGATATTGCCAGCTACAGCTTCGCCATGAAATCACGCGCCGCCTGCAGCGCACCGAACCGGTCGAGGCCTTCGTGATCGCCGCCGGCAAAACGCACAAGCTTTTTCGGCTCCGGCGCGAGCGCATAGAGACGCTCGCCATGCGCGATCGGGATCACCGTGTCACGGTCCCCATGCAGGATCAGGACCGGCGCCTTCACCTTGCCGATGCGCTCGCTCGAATGAAACTGGTCCTTCATCAGCCAGCGCACCGGGATGAAGGGATAATGCGCCTGCGCGATCTCGAGCGTCGATGTGTAAGGGGCCTCGAGCACCAGAGCCGCAATAGCATTCTCAGCCGCGATCGCCGTCGCGATCCCGGTGCCGAGCGATTCGCCCCACAGCACGATCTTCGCATCGGGATAGGTCTTGCGCGCGAAGTCATAAGCGGCCCGGCCGTCGGCAATCAGTCCCTCCTCGTTCGGACTGCCATGCGATCCGCCATAACCGCGATAGGATAGTGCGACGAGGCCGGTTCCGTCCGACACCAGCGGCTTGAAGCGCGGCACGCGATGCTGCAGCGAACCACCATTGCCGTGAAAATAGACCACGACCGGCTTGCCGGGCTGTGGCGGCACCGTCCAGGCCAGGACCTGCGTGCCGTCCACGGACGTCAGCTTGACTTCGCGCGCCTGGGGGAATTCCGCATCGGCGGGCGCGGTATGCACCTTGTCGGGGAAATACATCAGCGTGCGCTGCAACACATACATGATGGCGAGCAGGCCGAGATACCCGGCCAGCGCAACGATCAGGATCGATTTGAGTGCGGTCATCGAGCCGTTATAACACGCCCCCTTGCCCGCTTCGTGACATCTGCCGGATTTTTGAATGCAAGTACCGACACGCTGGGGCGCGGTCGCCGCCCTTCTCATCGCGGGCGTTGTGGTCGCGCTGCAAATTGGAAAGGCCGCGATCGCAGTCCCGGTACTGCAGCGTGAATTGTCGCTGTCGCTGGTCGTGGCGTCCTGGGTCCTGGGTGCCTATGGAGCGCTCGGCGCAGCGGCCGGACTGCCGTCCGGCATCGTCGCGTCGCTGTTCAGCGCCAAGCGCACCTTGATCGCCGGACTGGTGGCGGCCGGGCTTGGCAGCCTGGCCGGCGCATTGGCGACGAATGGCGGATTTCTGATCGCGACGCGGGTGGTCGAAGGCTGCGGGTTTCTCGCTGCCGTGCTGGCGCTGCCGCGCCTCCTGCGCACCGTCACCGCACCAAGAGACCGCGAGACGGTACTGGCGGTGTTTGGCGCCTATATGCCGATCGGCTCGGTGATCATGATGGTGGCCGGGCCGCATCTCGTCGCCTATGGCTGGCAAACGCTGTGGATCGTCAATGGCGTGGTGGTGCTGGTCTACGCCGCGCTCGTCGCATTCCTTCCGCTGCACGAAGAAGCACCGCCCGCCAATCCGGGTCGGGCCGTGCTGCCGAATATCAAACAGGTGCTCGGCGCACCGGGCCCGATCCTGCTGGCGCTCGCATTCGGCATCTACACCTTTCAATACGCGGCAATGGCCGGTTTGCTCCCGACATTGCTGGTGGACCGCATGGGCCTGTCGATCTCCACCGCCGGCGCCATCACCGCAGCGACGGTCGCCGCCAATGCCGTCGGCAACATGTTCGCCGGCGCGCTGGTCCGTTTCGGCGCGCCGCTGTGGGGCATTACCGCCTTCGGCTTCAGTTTCGTCGGCCTCGCCAGTTTCGGCGTTTTCTCCGAAGGGCTGCCGGTCGCGGTCATTGCGGTGATGGCGTCGGCGAGCCTCGCCGTGACCGGCGTCATCCCGGCATCGATCTTTGCCGCCGCGCCGCGCTTTGCGGCGAGTTCGGCGCTGCTCGCTATCGTGCTGGGGCTCGTCAATCAGGCCACCAATCTCGGCAATCTGACAGGTCCTGCAGTGATGGCCTTCATCGTCCAGCATTTCGGCTGGGTGCGGGCGCCGATGCTGTTCGTTGGCGTGACGATTGCAGGTCTGACGATATCCCTGCTGTTGCGGCAGGCGATGAAACACGCCAAAACGAGACCATGAAATCCATCTTCATCGACTGCAATCATCAGCTTGAACCGGTCTGGCACAGAGTCCATGGCGCCGGCGATCCACAGGTCACGGTCAATACCACGCCTTACAAGGTCGAGGATCTGCCGAAGCTGCTCGACGGCTATGACGTCGCGCTCGACGATCATTCCTACATGCCGACGGAATACATCGCACAGTGCAAATCGCTGAAGCACATCGTGTTCCTCGGCACCGGCGCTGCGAGCTACATGAATATCGCCGAGTTGAAGGAGCTTGGCGTCACCGTCCACATCATCAAGGGTTACGGCGATACCGCCGTCGCCGAGCACACGATCGCGCTGATGTTCGCCTGCGCGCGCGACATTGCGAAAATGGACCGCACGCTCCGCGCCGGCACCTGGAAGCCGCTGGAGGGCATGCAGCTTCTCGGCAAGACGCTCGGCATCATCGGACTAGGCGGCATCGGCGCGGAGACCGCGCGCATCGCCAAAGGCATCGGCATGAATGTCGTCGCCTATAACCGCACCAAACATGCCGATGCGCCAGTGCCGCTGGTCGGGATCGACGACTTGCTGGCGCAATCCGATGTCGTGTCGCTCAACCTCGTGTTGAACGACGAGACGCGGAATTTCCTCAATGCCGACCGCATCGCCCGCATGAAGCCGGGCGCGATCCTGGTCAATACCGCACGCGGCGCGCTGGTCGACGAAGAGGCGATTCTGGCGGCCTTGCGCTCCGGTCATATCGGCCATGCCGGGCTCGACGTCTATCATGCCGAGCCGCTGAAGCCCGATCACCCGCTGAACCGGATGGAGAATGTGACGCTTTCCGCGCATGCGGCGTTCCGCACGGTGGAGGCATCGGAAACGTTGCTGCGGCGTGCGATCGATATTGTGAAGGGATTGAAACTCTAACTTCTAGCCGCTCATTCCCGCCAACGGGTCCGCACAAAGCGCGGCCCGATGACAGGCTCCAGCGGGAATCCAGAGTCTGGGTCCCCGCTTTCGCGGGGACGAACGGATACAATCCCACTCCCTGCAAGCGGAAACTTTCCCGCCCTTTCGCGTTAGTCCGCGTTGGAGGGTAGATCGATGGCAGAACCAAAGGCACTGGCCGCCGTGGCGGCGCATGGCGCGGCGCGACTGCCCTCCGTCGAGGTCGACAGCTACAATGTCGAAATCAAGGACGACGAAGGTTTCATCGGCGATCGCGCCAGCAAGGGCGCGTTCGGCGACCTGATCGACAACTGGCGCAAGGCGTTGCGCAAAAGCGGCGACGATCCGTTTGGCGACATTGCGACCGAGAAACTGAGCAAGAAGCAGCTCGACGAATTGCTGAGCAAGGGCGATGCGGAAGCCGCCGGCGTGCTGCAAGGCGCGATCGAGGATTTCTCGCAGGAACTCGCGCTCGTCATCCGCAGATTCATGAAGCTGAAAGCCTGGGCCAAGACCGAACGGATCGTGGTCGGCGGCGGCTTTCGCAACAGCCGCATCGGCGAACTGGTAATTGGGCGGTCCTCGGTGATCCTGAAAGCCGACAAGATCAAGGTGGACGTGGTCCCGATCCGCAACGATCCGGATGAAGCCGGCCTTCTCGGCGCGGCGCATCTGGCTCCTGGCTGGATGTTCAAGGCGCATGATGCCATCCTCGGCGTGGATATCGGCGGCTCGAATATCCGCGCCGGCATTGTCGATCTGAACATCAAGAAGAAGAGCGACCTGTCGAAGGCCGCGGTGTGGAAATACGAACTCTGGCGCCATGCCGACGAGAACGACATCAAGCGAGAGGATGCCGTGGACAGTCTCGCCGGCATGCTGAAGCGTTTGATCGCGAAGGCGCAGAAGGAGAAGGTCCAGCTCGCCCCTTTCATCGGTATCGGCTGTCCCGGCCGGATCGAGGCTGATGGCTCGATCGACCGGGGCGGTCAGAACCTGCCGGGCGGCAACTGGGAATCGAGCCGTTTCAATCTGCCGTTGCGGCTGCATGAGGCGATTCCGAAGATCGGCGACGACGATACCGCCATCGTGCTGCACAACGACGCGGTCGTGCAGGGCCTGAGCGAAGTGCCGTTCATGCAGGACGTCGATCACTGGGGCGTGCTGACCATCGGCACCGGCCTCGGCAATGCGCGGTTCACCAACCGGCATTCGGAATGACACCGTAGTTGACGCGCGCCTTTTCCCAGCCAGAATAAGAAAAAACAAAATCTTGGGAGGATGCGTGAAACCGGCGCCGTTTGCGTATGCGAAGGCGCGTTCCGTCGAGGACGCGGTCAAGTTGTTGGGCAAGCATGGCGATGGCGCCAAGTTGCTGGCCGGTGGGCAGAGCCTGATGGCAACGCTCAATATGCGGCTGTCGGCGCCGAGCGTGCTGATCGATCTCAATGGCATTGCCGGTCTCGATACCATCGCCGTGAAAGACGGCATGGTCGACATCGGCGCCTTGGCGCGGCATGCCGCGGTGATGGGGTCCGATACCATCGCCCAACACGCGCCGCTGATCGCGATGGCGATGCCGCATATCGCTCACCCCGCCATCCGCAACCGCGGCACCATCGGCGGCTCCGTCGCATTCGCCGATCCGGCCGCCGAATTGCCGGCCTGCTTCCTGGCGCTGAACGGCGAGGCCGAGATTGCAGGCCCCGGCGGCAAACGCGTTGTGGGGGCGGACGACTTTTTCCAGGGGCTGTACGAAACCGCGATCGGCCCAAACGACATGCTGACGGCGATCCGCCTGCCGGCTGCAACACCGGACATGCGTTACGGCTTTGCCGAACTGTCGCGCCGGCACGGCGATTACGCCATCGTCGGGCTCGCCGCCTCGGCGCGCGCGGACGGTGCGTCGCTGAAGGATGTGCGGCTCGCCTATTTCGGCGTGGGGCTGACACCTGTTCGCGCAAAAGCCGCGGAAGCGGCATTGGCCTCCGGCAATCTCGACGAAGCGGTCAAAGCGCTCGCCACAGATCTCGATCCCTCCGACGACATCCAGGAAACCGGCGCCGTGAAGAAACATCTCGCTGGCGTGCTGCTGCGCCGTGTTGCCGCGCAAATGAGCGGAGCGCGCGCATGACGCATCATTACGACATCACCCTCACCGTCAATGGAGAGCGCATCGACGGCCATGTCGAGGGGCGCAAGTCGCTGGTCGATTTCCTGCGCGATGACCTGACGCTGACCGGCAGTCATGTCGGCTGCGAACACGGCGTCTGCGGCGCCTGTACCGTGCGCGTGAATGGCGAGGTCGTGCGCGGCTGCCTGATGCTGGCCGTGCAATGCGACGGCGCCATTGTGGAGACGATCGAAGGCGTGTCGGACACCGGCGAGATCGCCGATCTGCAGGATGCGTTCGAGAGGCGCAACGCGCTGCAATGCGGCTTCTGCACGCCCGGCATGCTGCTGACAGCGCAGGAATTGCTTTCACAAACGAAAAATGGCGGCAAAGTGCCAAGCCGCGACGACATCCGCGAACATATTTCCGGCAATTACTGCCGCTGCACCGGCTATCACGCCATCGTCGATGCGGTGGAAGCGGTTGCTGTGGCGCGCGCGGGAAGATCGTCATGAATAAAGTGGTCAGCTCGCGGCGGATTCAGGTGTGCTCCCTCTCCCTGAAAGGGGGAGGGTTGGGGTGGGGGTCGGCGAACAAGACCCCCACCCGACTGCCTTCACTATCGCTCCGGCAGTCGACCTCCCCCTTTCAGGGGGAGGTAAGGAAAACACCGGCGATGGAACGAACAGCATGAAAATCGTCTCTGATCTCCCCTCGCCGCTCACCGCACTCGACCGGCCCAATTCCTATATCGGCCGCGCGGTGCCGCGCCCCAATCTCAAGCGCCTGACGCAAGGCCGCGCACAATATGTCAGCGACCTCGTGCTGCCGCGGATGGCGCATGTCGCCTATCTGCGCTCGCCGTTCGCGCATGCGCGCATCAAACACATCGACAAGAGCGAAGCGGAAAAAGCGCGCGGCGTGATCGCCGTGGTCACCGGACCTGAGCTTGCGAAAGTCATCACGCCGTGGGTCGGTGTTCTCACGCATCTCAAAGGCATCAAGTCGGCGCCGCAATATGCGATGGCGGTCGATCGCGCCTGCTGGCAGGGCGAAGCGGTCTGTGCCGTGGTCGCGCGCACGCGGGCCGAAGCAGAAGACGCCTGCGAATTGATCCAGGTCGATTACGAGGAGCTGACGCCGGTCACCGACCCGGAAACCGCGCTCGATGCGTCAACGCCGGTGATCCATCCCGATCTCGGCGACAATCTGACCTTCGAGCGCAGCCTCGATGCCGGCGAGGTCGACAAGGCCTTCGCGCAATCCGACGCGGTGGTGGAAACGACCTTCATCTTCGGCCGCCATACCGGCGTCACCAACGAGCCGCGCTCCATCGTCGCCGACTGGAACACCGGCGATCAGCGGCTCACGGTGTATCAGGGCACGCAGGCGCCGCACATGATGCAGAACCTGTTCGCCAAGCATCTTGGCCTTGAGGAGCATCAGGTCCGCGTCATCACCAAGGATGTCGGCGGCTCCTTCGGCGTCAAGGTGCACACCTATGCCGACGAAATGGCCGTCGTCGCTTTATCGAAGCTGCTCAAGCGGCCGATCAAGTTCGTCGCCGACCGGCTGGAAAGCTTCGTCACCGACATCCATGCGCGCGATCATCGCGTGAAAGGCAAGATCGGCATCAACAAGGACGGCACCATCACCGCTTTCGAGATCGACGATCTCACCGGCATCGGCCCCTATTCGGTCTATCCACGCACCAGCGGCATCGAGGCCAATCAGGTGGTCAATCTGGTCGGCGGCCCCTATGCTTGTCCGAACTATCGCGCCCGCGCGCGCGTGGTGTTCCAGAATAAAAATGTGATGTGCCAGTACCGCGCGGTCGGCCATCCGATCGCAACCGCGGTGACCGAAGGTCTTGTCGATCTCGCCGCGGCGAAGATCGGCATGGACCCGATCGAGGTGCGCAAGAAAAACCTCTATGCCGACGATGCCTATCCGGTGACGGCGGCGTCCGGTATCAAGTTCGAGAAGCTGTCGCATCACGCCGCCACCGACAAGCTGCTCAGGATGATGGATTACAAGGCGCTGCGCGCGAACCAGGCGGCGGCGCGGGCCAACGGCATCCATCGCGGCATCGGCTTTGCGTCCTTCATCGAAGTGACGAATCCGAGCGCGGCGTTTTATGGCGTCGGCGGCGCGCGCATTTCGGCGCAGGACGGCGCGACGGTAAAGCTCGACGCCACCGGCGCGATCTTCTGCCATACCGGCGTGTCGGAACAGGGCCAGGGCGCGGAAGCGGTGATCGCGCAATGCGTCGCGTCATCCTTCGGCGTGTCGCTCGACAAGGTGCGCGTGATCATGGGCGACACCGACAACACGCCGTATGGCGGCGGCACCTGGGCCTCGCGCGCCGCCGGCATCGGCGGCGAAGCGGCGTGGCAAGCGGGTAAGGCGCTGCGCGAGAATGTTCTCGCCGCCGCCGCATCCATCCTGCAGGCCAAGCCGGACGATCTCGACATCAACAACGGTGTGGTCGTCGACAAGGGCACGGCCAAGGAGCGCATCACCCTCAGCGAGGTCGCGCGCATCTGCTATTTCCGGCCCGACACCTTGCCGCCGGGCTTCCAGGCGGAGCTCGTGGCGACGCGCCATTATGTGCCACGCAACTGGCCGTTCTCCTTCACCAACGGCATTCAGGCGTCCTATCTCGAAGTCGATGTCGACACCGGCTTCATCAAGCTGTTGAAGCACTGGTGCGTGGAGGATTGCGGCACGGTCATCAATCCGCAGCTCGTGGATGAGCAGATCCGCGGCGGCATCGTGCAGGGCCTCGGCGGCGCGTTGTTCGAGAATTGCCTCTATGACGAGCGCGGCCAGATGCTGAACGGCAACATGGCCGATTATCTCGTGCCGATGGCGATGGAAATGCCGGACATGGAGATCGGCCATGTCGTCTCGCCGACTGCCGACTCAGAACTGGGCGCGAAAGGCGCAGGCGAAGCCGGCACTGCCGGTGCACCGGCCTGTGTGATGAATGCGATCAACGATGCGCTGCGCCCGCTCGGTGCAACGCCGATGACGGAAATGCCTTTCACGCCGGGGCGGGTGTTGCGGGCGCTCGGCCGCGTGTAAAACGGACGTCTCGCTTAGGCCGCCCTGGCATGCTGGTATGGGCCGCTGTCAGGAGCAGGACGCGGTGGCGATGTAAAATCCGGCGCGTGCGACGCGGTCGCTGCCGCTGATAAGGTGCATTCCGCTACAGTCATGAGATGTTTCTGGCACGCCACGCCATCCGCCGTCATGCGTTGCATCGAACCCGTCATCCAGTTTTGCAATTCCCGCATGGCATCAGCCGGCGAATGCACGGCTCCCGCACGCTGAGCCGTCTCGATGGCCGATCTCGCGGCCTCGTGCCGACGCGTAAACCAGCCGGACGCGAATTCCTGCATGCTGTCCAAGATCTTGTCCTGACCGCGCCAGAAGGTCGCACAGTTTTCGCTGAAAGCGGCCCGGTACGGTTCACAAGCGTCAAAGGCCTGCTGCAATGGATCGCCCCCGGTGATACCCTGTTGATACGCCATGACGTTTCTCCCTGGTTACAAACGCTACCAACCTCCCCTCTCACCCGCGTTCGGGAATCGACATTGTTCCGTCTGCGGCACTTCGGTTGTGTGCGCAGCCGCTCGGTTACGAGCCGTAAGGCCAGAATTGAGGGACGTGGCGGCACACTCCTGCGCCGAAGTCACGAGTAAACTCAATCAATGAGGCAATGTTGCGGACAGTCATTGATCGACATCAATCACAATGATGCGAAGCATTCGCGGGATGATACAACAAACCTGTTCCCTCCCGCGAACGAGCGTCCGTCAAAACTTGATCATCCCACTCTTCGTCAGCGTCGACTTCGCCGACACGCCGGGCGCGTTGACCATGTTCCACGCGGTATATTGCTCGGCATACGGATCGCCGCTGATACCATCGACCGGGATGATGACATTGTAGCCCGTGAGCGCCGCGTGCGACGCCGTCTGCAGCACGGCGCCATTGGCGGCGGTGCCGACCACGATCACGGTCTGGATGCCCTTGTCCTTCAAGATTTTCTCGAGATCAGTGCGCAGGAATTTATTAGGACCCGATGTCACCGACGCCTCGCCGTCGATCGGCGCCACGTCCTTCATCACATCGGCAGCCGTGGTGTTGGCGATGAAACTGTAGACCACCGGCACTTTTGCGCCGCGCGCGGCATCGAGCAGATTTTTCATCGCCGGCAAGGATTCGACGCAGCGCGGCCGTTTGCCGCAATTCTGGTTCATGAAATCCAGCATCAGCAGTGCCGTGGTCTTCGGATCGACCGTCACGGCTTTCAGCGCCGGTGCGGGCGGCACCTTCACACTGTCCCATTCCTCGATCACCGATGTGGCCTGAACGGGTGCCGCTGCCAGAATGCCGACGGTCATTGCAGCACCGATCATCGCTTTCATACGCAAACGCATCGATACCTCCTGAAATGATTCCAGCCTGACAAACGGCAAACCCGCAGCATGCGGCGGTATTCCACATCGTCAAAAACCTCGTGACCCATTTTTGCGCTTCTTCAATTGACCGGTAGACGGATCGGTCTTGGTTGTTCCACAATCGCTTCGGCCGCCCGCATGCGGGAAGAGCCGTAACGAAAATGCCGTGGAGGACAACGTGTCGATGAACATCAAGGTAGGCCGGGAAGCGATCGAAGAAGCTTCGAAAAAGCTCTCGAACTGGGGCCGCTGGGGCAAGGACGATCAGATCGGCACACTCAACCATGTGACGCCGGAAGACATCGTCAACGCCTCAAAGTTGATTCGCGCCGGCAAAGTGTTCGCACTCGGCATTCCGCTCGACCGCGAAGGTCCGCAGACCGGACTGTTCGGCGGACGATTCAATCCGATTCACCAGATGCTGGCGACCGGCACAGACGCGATCGCCGGGCAGCAGGACTGGAACAAGATCCGCTATGCCGACGACACGCTGAACCTGTGCGTGCAGGGCGCAACGCATTGGGATGCGCTCGGTCACATCTTCTACGAGGACAAGGCCTATAATGGCCACGATGCGAAGCTGATCGACTCGCGCGGGCTCGCCGTGCTCGGCATCGAGCATTCCAAGAACAAGATGGTCGGCAGAGGCGTCCTTCTCGACATCGCGCGCTTTCGTGGCGTGCCGTGGCTGAAGGACGGCGAAGGCATCTCCAACGAAGAGCTCAACAAATGCGCACGGGCGCAGAATGTTGAAATCCGCAAGGGCGATTTCGTGCATGTGCGTACCGGCCAGATGGAGCGCTGCCTGTCGGAAGGCGTGTGGGGCGGCTATGCCGGTGGCGATGCGCCGGGCGTGATGTTCGAGAACTGCTATTGGTGCCAGGACAAGCAGATCGCCGCGCTCTGCATGGACACCTGGGGCTGCGAAGTGCGGCCGAATGAAACCGACGAAGCCAACCAGCCGTGGCACTGGGTGGTGATCCCGGCCATGGGGCTCTGCATGGGCGAGATCTTCTATCTGAAAGAACTCGCCGAGGACTGCGAGAATGACGGCGTCTATGAATTCTTCTTCTCCGGCCCGCCGCTGATCATCACCGGCGGGACCGGATCGCCGATCAATCCGCAGGCGATCAAGTAGCAGCAAGCCGATGGCTGACGATTGCGAGCTATGCCGACTCGACCAAGTGCTCTTCGAAGCCAACGAAGCCTATGTGCGGTATGACAACAACGCATTGTCCAGGGGCCACGTCCTGGTGGTGCCGCGCCGGCACGTCGCCGATTTCTTTGAAATGACCGCAACGGAGAAGGCGAGAGTCATCGAACTGCTCGACAGGGCTAAAGCGTTCATCGCCGAGGAACACAGCCCTGATGGCTACAACATCGGCGTGAATGTCGGCCGTGCTGGCGGCCAGTCGCGCATGCACGTTCACGTCCACCTGATCCCGCGCTATACCGGCGATGTGGCCGACCCGCGTGGCGGCATCCGCTGCGTTCTAGCCAACCGCAAGGCATCGTCGCAATAACGGCGGCGTTGAGCTGCCGCAGACAAAGGAAAAATCCATGGCACGCTTCCTCAAACGCGGTCTGTCCGCCGATGCCGTCGAAGCCGCCGACGCGAAGGTGCGAGCGACCGTCGAAGCCATTCTGGCCGATGTGAAAGCCCGCGGCGATGCCGCCATCCGCAACCTGTCGAAAAAATTCGACAATTGGGAGCCGGCGAATTTCCGGCTGAACGACCAGGAGATCGAGCGTGCGATCTCGCAAGTGTCGAAACGCGATCTCGAGGACATCAAATTCGCGCAGGCGCAGGTCCGCAACTTCGCGCAGAAGCAGCGCGACACGATGCAGGATCTCGAAGTCGAGACCCTGCCCGGCGTCATTCTCGGCCATCGCCACATCCCGGTGAATGCGGTCGGCTGCTACGTGCCGGGCGGCCGCTATCCGATGGTGGCCTCGGCGCATATGTCGATCGTCACCGCGCGCGTCGCCGGCGTGAAGCGCATCATCGCCTGCGCGCCGCCGCATCATGGCGGACCGCATCCGGCGATCGTTGCGGCGATGCATTTCGGCGGCGCCGACGAAATCTATGTGCTGGGCGGCGTGCAGGCTGTTGCGGCGATGTCGCTCGGCACCGACACGATCAAGCCCGTGGATATGATCGTCGGCCCCGGCAACGCCTATGTCGCCGAAGCCAAGCGGCAATTGTTCGGCCGCATCGGCATCGATCTCCTCGCCGGCCCGACCGAAACGCTGATCATCGCCGACGACAGCGTTGATGCGGAAATCTGCGCGACCGACCTGCTCGGCCAGGCGGAACACGGCCCCACCTCTCCGGCGGTGCTGATCACCAATTCCGAGAAACTGGCGAAGGACACGATTGCAGAAGTCGAGCGCCTGCTCACCATTCTGCCGACCGCCGACGCGGCGGGACAGGCCTGGAAGGACTACGGCGAGGTGATCGTTTGTGACTCCGTCGACGAGATGGTGTCGGAAGCCGACCGCGTTGCCTCCGAGCATGTGCAGGTGATGACGCGCGACCCGGATTATTTCCTCAAGCATATGACCAATTACGGCGCGCTGTTCCTGGGCCCGCGCACCAATGTCGCCTATGGCGACAAGGTGATCGGCACCAATCACACCTTGCCGACCAAGAAGAATGCGCGCTTCACCGGCGGCCTGTGGGTCGGCAAGTTCATCAAGACCTGCACCTACCAGAAGGTGCTGACCGATGAAGCGAGTGCGATGATCGGTGAATATTGCTCGCGGCTCTGCGTGCTGGAGGGATTTTTGGGTCACGCCGAACAGGCGAATATCCGCGTGCGCCGCTATGGCGGCCGAAATATCGCTTATGCGACGGCAGCGGAGTGAATGAACGCGTCTCTCCCCACCACCCCCTCCTTCCGCCTCGATGGCAAACGTGCGCTGGTGACCGGCGCCGGTCGCGGCATCGGCGCCGCCTGTGCCGTTGCACTCGCCGATGCCGGTGCCGCCGTCACGCTCATCTCGCGCACGGCAAACGAGATCGAAACGCTGGCCAATGATATTCGCTTCAAGGGCGGCAAGGCGCATGCGACCACGCTCGACGTGACCGACATCGAGGCCGTGCGGGGTTTCATCGCGCGCGAGACCGCGTTCGACATCCTGATCAACAATGCCGGCACCAACCGTCCTGCGCCCTTCATCGATGTGAAGATCGAGGATTTCGATGTCGTCATGAATCTGAATGTGCGCTCGGCCTTTTTTGTCGCGCAGGCCGTGGCGCGGAAAATGATCGAGACGAAAACGCAAGGCTCGATCATCCACATGTCATCGCAGATGGGCCATGTCGGCGGCGCGCGGCGCAGCGTCTATTGCGCCAGCAAGGCCGCGATCGAAGGGCTCAACAAGACCATGGCGATCGAACTCGGACCGCATGGCATCCGCGTCAATGCGCTGGCGCCGACCTTCATCGAAACGCCGATGACGCGGCCATTCTTCGAGGACGCGACGTTCAAGCGTTCGGTGCTGGACAAGATCAAGCTCGGCCGGCTCGGCCAGGTCGAGGATCTGATGGGTGCAGTCGTGTTTCTCGCGTCCGATGCATCCGCCTTGATGACGGGGTCATCGCTCGTGATCGATGGCGGCTGGACGGCGGAATGACACATTGCCGGCAGCACGGCATGCTTCATGCCTGCCGGACGGACATGAGCGGAGCGAAAGCGGAAAATGTCTGACGACACATATCAAGACCGGCAGAACCTTGAATTCTTCCAGTGGCCGGAACTTGCCAAGGCGTTTCAACAGCTTGCCGAACTCGTCATGGTGTCGCCGAACAACCTGCCGAAACAGTTGCGCGGTGAAATCTTCACGATGGCGAGCATCGCCGGCGGCTGTCAGCATTGCCAGGCGCATGGCGCCTATACGCTGAATCTGCTGGGCGTCGACCCGGAACGCATCCGTGACATCTGGACCTTCGAGCATTCTCAGGCTTTCAGCGAGGCCGAGAAGGCGGCGCTACGCCTCGCGCGCGATGGCGCAAGCGTGCCCAGCATGGTCGAGCCGATGCATTTCGCGGCTCTCCGAAAAAATTATTCCGACAGGCAGATCGTGGAGATGCTCGCGGTCATCAGCCTGGCTGGCTGGTTCAACCGCTGGAATAACGCGATCGCCACGGTTACAGACCAGGAGTCGGTCGATTGGGCGCAAGACAATCTCAAGGCTGTGGGCTGGACGCTCGGAAAGCATGCCGGCAAAGCACATGAGCAGCGCCGGAAACATCCGCGCTCGGGCGACAAGGACGGGATCGAATACTGATCCGGCGGGTTACGCCGCCGCCTCCACCACCTCTTTATTGATGATGTTCGGCGGCACGCGGCCTTCGGCAATCGCTGCGATATTGTCGACCACGATATGCGCCATGTTCTCGCGCAGTTCACGCACCGCGCTGCCGAGATGCGGCGTCAGCACGACGTTATCCATGGTCAGCAATGCGCGCTCGATTTTCGGTTCGTTGGTATAGACATCGAGCCCGGCGCCGGCGATGCGGCCTTCCGTCAAAGCCTTGATCAATGCCTCGTCATCGATGATCGGACCGCGCGAGGTGTTGATCAGGAACGCGCTGCGCTTCATCAGCGCGAATTGCCGCGTGCTGATCATGTGACGGGTCTCGTCGGTGAGTTGCGGATGCAGCGAGATGAAATCCGCCTGCCCCAGCACTTCCTCCAGACTGACCTGCGTGCCGAGCGCCTGAATCTCCGGATCGGCAAAGCCGCGCGGGTCGGCATAGATCACCCGCATGTCGAAACCGCGCGCACGCCGCGCCATCGCCTGGCCGATGCGGCCGAAACCGACCAGCCCCAGCGTCTTGCTGGTCACGCCGGTGCCGGCGAGATGATTGGATTGCGAGCCGGGAAACACACCGGAGCGGACGACGCGATCGCCCTCGGCAATCCGCCGCGCCACCGCGAGCAACAGGCCGAAAGCCATATCGGCGGTGGCGTCGGTCACCACCGCCGGAATATTGGTAACCATGATCTTGCGTTTGGTCGCCTCCGCCACATCGATGCGATCCGGCGTGATGGTCATCGAGGCGATCGCCTTGAGATCGGGATTGGCGGCCAGTACATCGCGGTCGATGGTATCGTGCAACAGCGCCAGAATGATATCGCTGCTTTTCGCCGCCTCGATCAGCTTGGATCTGGAAATGATGCGGCTGGAGTCATGATTGATCTCGACGTCGGCAACTTCTCGCAGCCGCAGCAAGGCGCTTTCGGCGATCGGCTGAGTGACATAGACGCGCGGCCGCATTCAATTCCCCCATCTCAGAACGGGACTATTGCCCGCAAGCAAAGCCATATAATAACGAAGCCCCGCGGCCAAGCTGAGCATCATCAAGTCGGGCATAGAACGGAGAAGCATCGTGGCGAAGAAATCCAAAGGCAAGGTCGGGATCAAGGGCAAGGTCGGAATCATCGGCCTCGGTATCATGGGCGGCGCATTTGCGCGCAACCTCGTGGCCGACGGCTGGACCGTCCTCGGCATCGATACCGATCCAGCCCGGCAAAAGGCGATGAAGAAAGCCGGCGTCGATATCTATCACGATGTGAAAGAGCTGCTGGCGGATGCTCCTGTGGTCATCACCAGTTTGCCGAGCGCAAAGGCGCTGCACGCTGTGGTACAGGACATCGTCGATGCCAAAGCCCCCTCGCGCATCATTGTCGAGGCCTCGACCTTTACGCTGGACGACAAGCTTGCGGCCGAGAAGGCTCTGCGCAAGGCCGGCCACACGACGCTGGATTGCCCGATGAGCGGCACCGGCGCACAGGCGGCGGTGAAGGATCTCGTCGTCTATGCCAGCGGCGATACCAAGGCGATCAAGAAGGTGCAACCGATCTTCAACGGCTTCTCGCGCCAGACCTACGACCTCGGCGCGTTCGGCAATGGCAGCAAGATGAAATATGTCGCGAACCTCCTGGTCGCGATTCATAACGTCGCCGCCGCCGAAGCCATGGTGCTCGGCATGAAAGCCGGACTCGATCCGGAGCAGATCCTGAAATTCGCCAGCGTCGGCGCCGGCAATTCGCGCATGCTGGAAATCCGCGGGCCGATGATGGCCAAGGGCGATTATTCGGAAGCGACGATGAAGAACTATGTCTGGCAAAAGGACATGAGCGTGATCGGCGAATACGCCAACAAGCTCGGCGTGCCGACACCGCTGTTCAGCGCGACACTGCCGATCTACGCCTCGACCCTCTCGACTGGCTATGCCGAGCAGGACACCGGCGCCGTCTGCGGCGTGCTGGAAAAAATGGCCGGCGTGAAAAGGAAGAAGGGCAAGGGGAAAGGAAAGAAGCGCTAGCGGCAAACTCCGTTCGTTCCCGCGCAGCGGGAACCCACACTTGCCATTACACGAGGTCCCCGCTTTCGCGGGGACGACCGGAAAGAGTGGCACGTTCTCAATACAGCAGCCGGACCGCCCCGCCCGACGACGAGGCCATCGCCTTGTTGCCGGGTGTGATCGTCCAGTTCGTGTTGTTCAGGATCAGGCTGGCAAACACCATCGTCGCTTTGTCGGCCGACACATTCGACACCGAATTGATGGTGACGGCCTTGCTCGGCAGATAGATCAGTCCCCTCAGTGTCGAGCTGCTGGTGCCATTGATGACCCAGTTGCTCTGCGAGAGGCCCGGTGCCTCGTAGAAAAGGATATCGTCATAACTGCCTGATGTCGGCGCGCTGAGCTGCACATTCACGTTGCCATTGAATTGTATGATGCTGTTGTCGGCATAATAGATGGTGACGCCGGTCCCGGTGAAAGTCATACCGGAATTCACATTCCAGTTTCCGCCCTTGACGATATAGAGCCCGGGATTGAGCTTCACCGTCCTGGCCTGGTTGAAGTTCATGCCGCCATACATGCCCGGATTCAGTGTGACGCTCGTCTGGTTGCTGAAATTGACATTGCAATAGTTGCCTGCCGGCAAAACCACGGTGGACACATCGGGATTGTAGTTTTCACTTTTGCAGGAAGCGCCGGGGATCGACACGCTCGGCATCTTGCCGGCGTAGGGATCGCTGATCGCGTCGCAGCTCTTCTCCAGATTGCCGACGCTGCCTCCGTTGTTGATGACCGTGCTGGCCTTCACGCAGGTGCGTTTCACGTCCAAGTTGACACCGGCATTGATAATGGCGCCAGGCGATACGTTTGTACGGACGTGAATTTCGCAATCAGGCGCAATCAGCTTCGCACCGGAGTTGGCGAGAAGGGTCTGCGAACGCGACTGATCGACCAACAAAATGCAAACCTTGCCGCCGCTGGAAGATGCTGCCGCGGCCTTGGCCGAGACATCGAGCGTCTCACGGCCAAACATAGCCATGATCGATGTCGGCACCTCGGCCTGCGCGGTTCCATTCAACACATGATCGGCGACAGAAAAGCTCGCGCTCGTCTTGGCTGAGAACTGTTCCGGCCGTTGAGCATCAAAGAACGATTGCGCTTTGGCGATCTGTGCCGAGGGACTGGATTCTCGTGCCCCGGCCAACACCGCCGCATCCAGTGTCGATTGCAAATGCGTGCGGACATTGGCGCTCTTCGCATAGTCAATCGCAACCCCGACACCGACGAGTAGCGGCAAAGCTGCCAAGGCGAAGATGACCGCAACATTGCCGCGGCTGGCACGACCAAACTCCTGTCGTGCAATATCAAATGGAAAACGCCTGTTCATCGGCCCGCTCGCTCAGCGTCGCCACGAGCGGCTTAGAGTCCGACCGGTTACTCAATTCTATGATCGACCGCGAAAATGCCAGCGATCCTGGCAAGGATCGATTCACCATACGCATGAGACCACCATTTCAGGCGCTTTTCGCGGCGCGAGGCTCCCTCACCCTGTCGATGCTGGGCTGCTATGCATAGAGAAAATCCAGCGTCGCCGTTTCCGCCAGCACCGCTTCCGGAATGGAATGCCTCGCCGAATGCGCCGCCTCCTCCGACGTCCGTTGCGCCTGCAGATAAGCGCCGAGGTGACGCGCGCGCTCAATCATCTGCCGCCCGACCGGCAGCCGCGCCGATTCGAATTGCAATAAAGCCGAGGACACATCCGAATTTTCTTGCAGCGCAATAGTCAAGGCATCGGCATCGCCAGCCGCCTTGGCGACACCGCCGCCGACATGCGGCCGCGCCACGAAAGCGGCATCGCCGATGATGGCAATCCTGCCGAAGGCGATGCGCGTCGATTCCAGATCGAAGATCGGCTGCAACAAGGGCTGATCGACGACGTCCACCGCCTTCACGAATTGCGGCGCCAGCACGCGATGGGCCGCCGCGCGCATGGCGGCGATCGAGGCACGGCCGATCAAGGGCGGCGGGATCGACATGGAATGCGCAACGCCATTCTCGTCGGTGAGCAGCGAGACGAGTTCGGTCTCTTCATCCGCCGGCCGGTACCAGATCATATTGTAGCGCAGATGGCCCGGCCGCAGATCGTTGTCGGCACCGGCAACAGGATAGCCGAGCATCTGCTCGCCCGGCGGCAGGCAGAAGGCCATCACCGGAAAGATATCGCGATGGATGTCGCGCGGCATCGCGCTTTCCGCAATCAGTGCGCGCCACGCCACATAGCCGGCGTAAAGCGGCTGCGCATCCGATGCACACAGGCCGCGCACGGTCGAACGGATGCCATCGGCGCCGATCAAAATATCGGCGGTGACCGTTTCACCATTTGCAAAGATGGCTGCAACCTTATCCGGGAATTGCTCGATCGCACGCAGCGATTGCCCCTGATGATAATGCGCGGCGGGAAATCCATCGCGCAGAATGCGATACACGCGCTCCCAGGCTGTCATCACCTGCCGGCAATCGGTTTCCAGCACCATGCGGCCGGATGCATCGAACAGCCGGCGCTTCTCAACCGCAACACCGAGATCGCGCGTCTCGAGACCAAGCGCATCCAAAGCCGCAAGGATTTCCGGCTGCGCCACGATGCCGGCGCCGCGGCCCGACAATTCGCCTTCCACCTTTTCGTAAATATCGACCTGCCAGCCCGCGGACCGCAACATCAGCCCGGCAAACAGCCCGCTCATCGAGCCACCTATGACAATGGCGCGGCGCTGCTCTCCTTTTTTCGGTTCGGCCGTTGGCATTGGCGATATCCTCAAACCTGTTATATTTGCTGACACAATATAGAGGAGGAACCGCGATGGCATTGTCCATGATGGAAAAAGCGGCGCTCAAGACCGACCACTCCGCCTGGCCGGAGGATATCGCCAGGGAATTCGAACGCGAGCGCGACAATCCCAATCCCTGTGTCGGTTCCCGTCTTCTTTCAGAGAATGAAAGAGTGCGGGTGTGGGAAATCCGCCTGCAGCCCGGCGAACGCATTGGTTTCCACCGCCATGTGCTCGATTATTTCTGGACCTCGGTATCCGGCGGCCGCGGGCGCCAGCACGTGCATGACGGCACGACGGTCGAATATACCTATCAGCCGGGCGAGACGCGGCACGAGGTCTATGGCGCCGGCGAGTTCAAGGTGCACGATCTGGAAAATCTCGGGGACCAGGAGATGGTGTTCATGACCATCGAGTTCCTGAATTCGGCCAACAAGCCGATGGCGCTGCCGGAGCATATGCGCAAGGTGGCGGCGTAAACGCAGCCGCCCTTTCAGGATACAGAAAGCCGCCGCTTCGCCGGCGGCTTTTTCGTCTGTGCCTCGATTGTTTCACGATCCTGCGCCGCCAATTGCAGCATCAGATCGCGCGCGTTGACGTGAAAGCGCTCGACGATCTGCGTCACCGTGCCGGGGACATCGCTCGGGCCGCCGACATTGTAGACCCACTTGCGCATGCCGATGTAGAAAATGCTGCCGTGCAGCGCCCACATCAATTCGATTTCCGGCTCGCTCATCGGCAACGCCGCCAAGTCCGGGCGTCCGTATTCGTGACGCAGTTCGCCGACCACACGCGCATAAGCGCGATCGGTGGCGAGGCGCGCAAAGCGCTGGGCGATGCCCGCCCCTTCCAGACCTGAATAGAGATAGATGCGGCCCCATTCGTATTCGTGCAGCATCTTCGCATAATCGCGATAGAACTCGGTGAGGCGATCGAGGAGCGGTCGCGATCTGTCGCCCAGGATCTCGTCCCATTCCGGATTCCAGCGGCCCTCGAACAGCGTCTCGTAGATGCGATCAATCAGCGCATCCTTGGTCGGGAAATAGCGGAACAATAACCCGGTCGATATTCCGAGCTGCTTGGCGAGATCGCGCGTCTGTCCGCGAAAGCCGCGATCGGCGAAGAAGCGAATCGCGCCGCGCAGGATCTGATCGCTGCGCGCTTCCGGGCTGAGCCGCACGCGCTTGCTGCCGCCGCTGCGCAGCTTTTTGCTTTGCACCACGGACTTCGGTTTGCGCCCGGTGCGGACAATCGCGGTTTTCTTCATCGTCGAGCCATCGGAAATCTGCGGACCGGCGTTTCACGCGATCGCGATGCAACCTGTAGCAGCAAAATCGCCCGCGGAAAACGTGTCCCGCGCAGCTTGACATATTGAGCATCTGGTCAATAATAATGACCAAATGCTCAATTATAATAATACCGATGAAAAAATCGGCGCATCAGGGAGATGGATGATGGAAACCTTGCCCCGGTTCGGCCTTCGCCGCGAAGACATGATGAAGCGTGTCGCCTTCTTCAAGGATCTGAAGGGCTATGACGGCGGCCTGCCCGACAGCAATTATGAGAGCGCCATCCGCAAGCTTTACAACGTGATCGGCTTCCAGCCGCCCGAGGGCGAAAGTGGCGCCGTCACCTCTCCGGTCGGCGCCGACGCCGCGCGCATGGCGGCGATCAAGATCTCGGAGGGCTTCAATCTCGGCTATTGCCGCGCCAAGCCCGGCAAGGGCCCGATGATGCACAACCACGACACCAACGAGACCTTCATTCCCATGACCGGCAAATGGCGCTGCTCGTGGATCAACGAAAAGGGCGAAGTCGATTATGTCGATGCCGGCCCGTTCGATGTCGTCTCCTTCCCGGCCGGCTGCGCACGGAGATTCGAGAACATCACCGACGGCGATCCGGACGCGGAATCGATCCTGATGTTCGTCATTGGCGGCGACGGGCCGCGCGCAGAATTCACCGACGAATCGATGAAGGAACTCGAAGACGCCGGCGTCTGGCCGGCAACGACGTAACGCCGTCCACCGCACACAGAGCGGACAACAGCATGTCATCAGCCGGACTCGCTGCCAGGCCTGCCAGGACGCCGTGGGATATGACCAATGCGCTTACGACCGCCACGGTTGCGGGCGTCGCATGGTCTTATGTCGATACGAGCGCGAAGGGTCCGGCGCTGATCATGCTGCCCGGCTCGGTCGGCACCTGCGAGATGTTCTTCAGGCAGATCCGCGCGCTCGGCGACACATACCGTCTCATTTCGGTGAGCTATCCGGCTGAGCCCGATCCTACGCGCCTCGCCGACGGTCTCGCCGGACTGATGGACCATCTGCAACTCGATCGCGCGAGCGTGCTCGGCTCATCCTTCGGCGGCTATTGGGCTCAGTTCTTCGCGCTGCGCCACGCTGGACGCGTCGAGCATCTGTTTCTCGGCAACATTTTCATCACGCCAAACGAATTGTTCTCCAATCCGCTGTTCGATCCGGCCTGGATCGCCAAGACCGCGCCGGCAGACCTGCAAGCCTTCTGGCTGGAGCGCGTAGAAAAGGCGCCGGACAGCGAACTGAAAGCCATCCAGCGCGACATGCTGTCGGGGCGCCAGAGCGCGGACAATCTGAAAGCGCGCTTCGTCGGTGTTGCGCGGGCCACACTATGTCCGCCGCTGCCGCTCCCCGCCCAGAGCATCACCGTCATCGATTGCGACGACGATCCAATCATCCCGCCGCAATCACGGCAGGCCGTCCGCGACCGCTATCCGGGCGCAGCGATCCGCACGCTCTCATCGGGCGGACATTATCCGCACATTCTCAACCCAGAGGCTTACGACACCATCATCACCGAACGCCTGTCCAGTTGAACAACGCCGGACCAACACGGCGATTGAGGGAGGACATCATGTCCACATTGACTGTGCTTTTCCGCCAAATGACATTCGCACTGGCATTTTTGGCCGCCATGTTTACCGCTGGCTCCGCGATGGCGGCCGACCCGATCAAGATCGGCCTCAGCATGGCCTTGACCGGTGGACTCGCCGGTAACGGCAAGGCGGCCCTGCTCGCGATCCAGATGTGGGCGGATGACGTGAATGCCAAAGGCGGCCTTCTGGGCCGCAAGGTGCAGATCGTTCACTACGACGACCAGAGCAATCCCTCGACGGTGCCGAGCCTCTACACCAAGCTGATTGATCTCGACAAAGTCGATCTCGTGGTGTCGCCCTATGGCACCAACCTGATCGCACCGGCCATGCCGGTCGTCATGCAGAAGGGCATGACGATGATGAGCTTGTTCGGCGTCGGCGTGAACAAGCAGTTCGACTACGACCGTTATTTCCAGATCATGCCGCTCGGCGTCGATTCCGGCTACGCAATCCCGAATGCGTTTTTCGAAGTCGTGAAAGCGATGAATCCGATGCCGAAGACCGTCGCCATCACCGGTGCGGATGCGGAATTCGGCAAGATCTCCACCGATGCGGCCCGCGACATCGCCAAAAAAATGGGCCTGAAGATCGTCTATGACCGGTCCTACCCGCCGGCCAGCGTGGATTTTGCACCCATCGCGCGGGCCATCCAGTCGGCCAATCCGGAGGTTGTGTTCATTGCCGGCTATCCGATCGACAGCGTTGGGCTGTTCCGGGCGATCAACGAAGTCGGCCTCAAAGCCAAGCTGGTGGGCGGAGGATCGGCCGGCCCACAATTCGCAGCCGTGAAGGCGCAGCTTGGTCCGATGCTGAACAACGCGCTGGGCTACGAAACCTATGTGCCATCCGAGAAGATGAACTTCCCCGGCATTCAGGACTTCCTGAAGCGCTATCAAGACAAGGCGGCCGCACAGGGCATCGACCCGCTCGGTTTCTATGTGCCGCCGTTCATCTATGCAGCGATGGAGATCGTCGGCCAGGCGGTTGAGAAAACAAAATCGCTCGATCAGAAGGCGCTCGCCAAGACCATGCACGAGAATTCCTTCCCTACCATCGTGGGCGACATCCGCTTCGCCAAGAACGGCGAATGGACGCAGCCGCGCATGCTGATGGTCCAATACAAGGGCATCGAGGGGAACGGCGTCGACCAGTTCCGCGATCCGGCCCGCTACACCGTGCTTTATCCGCCGGCGTTCAAATCCGGCGACGTGATTGTGCCCTATCGGTGAGCAGTTGGGAGCCAATTGTCGCAGGCCCCATCATGGTACGCGCCGGGCGATCAATCACGCCCCGGCGCGTTCACCAGAAAATCGTTGAGCTGGATCAAAGAGACTAGCCAAGTCTCTCAGCTTGCGGCAATAATCGATCCAAGCGCACACGGGCGGGAACCTTTACAGGCCGCCACAATCAAACAAGCGCGAGCGGGGAAGGATCATGACGTCACGTATCCGGCGTAACGGGCCTTCTTGTTGAGTTTTTAACAGGGCCTACGGAATGGAATTTCCCGTCGAGCTGTTTATCAATGCGCTGATCGCCGGCATCCTGCTGGGCGGTTTCTATGCCGCCGTGACGGTCGGCATTTCGATCTCGTTCGGTATCCTCGATATCGTCAATATCGCGCATCCGGCCTTTATTATCCTCGGCTCGTATATCGCCTATATCGCCAATCAGCGGCTGGGCCTCGATCCGATCCTGACCAGCATCCTGGTCTTGCCGTTGTTCTATTATCTCGGCTCGCTGATTTATCAGGTCTATTATCTGTCGTTCGAGAAGCGCGGACAGGAAGCGCTGCGCGGCCTCGCCTTCTTTTTCGGCCTTCTGTTCGTCACCGAAGTGCTCCTGATCCTCGTCTTCGGCGTCGACTATCGCTACGTGCAGGCGGGCTATATCGACACCACGCTCCGCTTCGCCTTCTTCGATCTGCCGATGCGCATGGTGGTGCCGTTCATCATCTCGATGGTGCTGCTGGCCGGCTTGCAGTGGTTTCTGTCGAAAACCTTTACCGGCCGCGCGATCATGGCAGTGGCGCAGGATCAACTGGCGCTGTCGCTGATGGCCGCCGATCCGATCCGCATCAAGCGCATCGCCTTTGCGATCTCGATCGCCACCGCCGCCATCGCCGGCGCGCTGCTGATCATCATCCAGCCGGTCGAACCGTCGGTCGGACGCGAATATATCGGCCGCGTGTTCGCAATCTGCGTGCTCGGCGGCATGGGCAGCATTCCCGGCATGATCATCGCCGCCATGCTGCTTGGCATCGTCGAAAGCATCACCTCGACCTTCTATGGCCCGTCATGGGCGCCGGCGGTTGCGTTCGGCTTCCTCCTGATCACGCTGGCCGTGCGGCCGGCCGGACTTCTGGGACGATAATGCGCACCTGGCAATTTTTCCTGATCTCACTCGCTATCGCCCTCGCGGGTTTCTTCGCAGCGAGACTGTACCAGAACGACTATTTGTTCTTCGCGGGCTACGTGGTGCTGCAATTCATCGTGATGGCGACCGCCTGGAACATTCTTGGCGGCTATTGCGGCTATGTGAATTTCGGTTCCGCCGCCTTCTTCGCCATGGGCGCCTACACCACCGTGGTGATGACCAAGCTGCCGGCTTTCGCCAACCGCCATCTGCCGGAAGGTCTTGCTGAAATCGTCACCGCGATCACGCCGCCCTCGATGCCGGTGCTGATCATCCTCGGTGGCGTTGTCGCCGGCCTGGTCGGGCTTGGCACCGGATATCTGACGCTGCGGCTGCGCGGTGTATTCTTTGCCATCGCCACACTGGCGCTTGCGGTCGTGCTGCAAACGCTGATCGTGAACTGGGATTTCGTCGGCGGTTCGCGCGGCGCCTATGTGATCCGCCCGGCCACCACTGCATGGCTCAATATCAACTACATCGAATACCTGTTCCTGGTGATGCTGATCCTCGTCGTGGTTGCGCTGACGACGGCGCGGGCGATCGAACGGTCGCGGCTCGGCTATGGCTTTGCCACCATTCGCGACGACGAAATGGCCGCCGAAGCCTGCGGCGTGCCGACGTTGCGGCTGAAGCTGGTGGCAACGACACTCAGCGGCGCCTTCATGGGCATGGCCGGCGCGCCTTTCCCCTATTACATCGGCTATCTGGAACCATCCTCGGCCTTCGGGCTTGCCTATGCCGTCAACGCCATCGCCATGCCGATGATCGGCGGCACGACAAGCTGGGTCGGCCCGCTGGTCGGTGCCGTGCTGCTCGGCACGCTGCAGCAACTGGCGACCGTGACGATCTCGTCGGCGGTCAGCCTGCTCATCGTGGGCCTCTTGCTGGTGTTCTTCGTCATCATCGCGCCGAATGGACTGATCGGCCTGTTCAACGATTTCTTCCGCCGCAAGAAGCCGGAAGCCGATGAAGCGCGCGGCGCCGTGGTGAAACCGTCATGACCGCCCCCCTTCTCAAAATTGAAAATGTCGGCAAGCGGTTCGGCGGCTTCGTCGCGCTCGACAACGTCAATCTCGAGATTGCGCCGGGCGAACGCCTCGGCCTGATCGGACCGAACGGCTCCGGCAAGTCGACGCTGGTCAATTGCATGTCTGGCACGCTGCAGAACGAGACCGGCACCGTCACTTTCGACGGCAAGCCGATGAACGGCCTCGCGCCGCATCAGCGCACGCATCTGGGCATTGCGCGATCGTTCCAGTTGCCGCGGCCGTTCCACACGCTCACCGTCGCGGAAAATATCCGGGTGCCGCTGCTTTATACGGTGCGGCTGCGGCGCGATATCGCGCACACGAAATCCGAGCTGGACGATCGCTGCCACGAAGTTCTCGATCTCGTGTCGTTGAAGCACAAGGCGAACAGACTGCCGAAGGACCTGACCCAGGTCGAGATGCGCAAGCTCGAACTGGCCCGCGCCATGGCGGCGGAGCCGAAGCTGCTCATCGCCGACGAGGCCATGGCGGGCCTGTCCGAATCCGAAGTCAAAGACATCGTCGCGCTGCTGATCCGGCTCAACGAACGCGGCATCACCATTATCCTCATCGAACACATCATGACCGCGGTGAAGAGCTTCTCGCAGCGGCTTGCCGTGCTTGTCAGCGGCAAGAAGATCGCCGACGGCGACCCGCAGGACGTGCTGAGCAATCCCGAGGTGGAGAGGGCGTATCTTGGCCAATAGCCTCACCATCAAGAACATCCATGCCGGCTATGGCGCCGTGCGTGTCATTCACGACGTCTCGCTCGATATCGATTCCGGCAAGACCGTCGTGCTGCTCGGCACCAACGGCAACGGCAAGTCGACTTTGATCAAATGCCTGATGGGCCTTTGCCGGCCGAGCGAAGGCTCGATCATCGCCGAAATCGACGGCGTGAAGCACAATCTCGTCGGCATGAGCACCGAGGATATCGTCGATCTCGGCATTGCCCTCGTGCCGGAAGGCCGGCGTCTGTTTCCGCGTCTGACCGTGGAAGAAAATCTCCTGCTCGGCGCTTTCCGCAAGAAGGCGCGGCAGGACCTGAAGAAGAATCTCGATTTCTGCCTCACCGCCTTTCCGCGCCTTGCCGAGCGCAAGAACCAGCTCGCCGGTTCGATGAGCGGCGGCGAGCAGCAGATGCTGGCGCTCGGCCGCGCGCTGATGCTGGCGCCGAAGATCCTTCTGGTCGATGAGCCGTCGGTCGGACTTGCGCCGGTGCTGGTCAGCCGCACCATCGACACGATCCGCGAATTGAAGGATCAATATCAGCTCACGGTGCTGATGGCCGAGCAGAACTTCACGCAGGCGATCCGCATTGCCGATTCCGGCTATGTGATCGTGCACGGCAAGATCGCCTTCAGCGGCAAGTCCGCCGATGAGCTCAATAACAACGACCTGATCCGGAAGTTCTATCTGGGTGTTTAGCGGCGGTCGTCCCCGCGAAAGCGGGGACCCATAACCATCGCTCTGAAATATGGCCCCGCTTTCGCGGGGGCGACTACGTTGTGTGTTTCGCGTGGTCTACTTCGTAAATTCGCCCGCCTCGAGCATGATGGTCTCGACTTCGCCCGCACCGTTGCGGCGGAAGGCGGCAGCATCGTCATATTCCTTCGACGTGAAGCAGGCGACGCCCTGCTCGAAGGTCGGAAACTCGATCACCACGAAGCGGTGAAACTTGTCCGGTCCTTCCATGATCTGAAACTTGCCGCCGCGCGCCAGCACCTTGCCGCCGTATTTGGCGATGATGCCGGGAACCTGATCCGTATACTTCTTGTATTCGACCGGATCGTTGATCTTCGAACGCGCGATCCAATAGGCGGGCATTTTTTCCTCCAGTATCACCGTTTCGCAGCCCGGATGGAGTGAAGCGAAATCCGGGCCTTCGACGACGATCGCATGACTGTCCCGCATTCCGTTTCACTCCATGCGGGCTACAATGATGCATTCTTAAAGACATGGATGCCCGAGACACAAGGCATTAAGACGCCGTCTTGACGGCTTAAGCCCGGGCATGACGGAGAGAGAATGCAATGCCCCGCAAGATGATCGACATTTCCGTTCCGCTCGAAAACGATGTGCCCGCCGATCCGCCCGGCTATGGTCCGTCGATCGAATACCAGACGCACAAGAACACGGCGTCCGACATCTGCAAATTCTTTCCCGGCCTGAAAGAAAGCGACCTGCCCGATTCCGAGGGCTGGGCGATCGAATGGGTGCGGCTCTCCACACATTGCACCACCCATCTCGATGCACCCTGGCATTTCGCCTCGACCATGGATGGCGGCAAGCGCGCCATCACCATCGACGAAGTGCCGCTCGAATGGTGCTTCAATCCCGGCGTGAAGCTGGACTTCCGCCATTTCCCGGATGGCTATGTCGCCACCGCCAATGATGTCGAAGCCGAATTGAACCGCATCGGTCACGCGCTTTCACCATTTGAAATCGTGGTCGTGAACACATCTGCCGGCACAGCCTATGGCCAGCCCGATTATGTGTCGAAAGGCTGCGGCATGGGACGCGAAGCGACACTGTATCTCCTTGAGCGCGGTGTGCGCGTGACCGGCACCGATGGCTGGAGCTGGGACGCGCCTTTCGTGCACACCAAAGAGAAATACGCTGCCACGGGCAATGCGCGTCTGATCTGGGAAGGTCACAAGGCCGGGCGCGACATCGGTTATTGTCACATTGAGAAACTGCACAATCTCGAAGCCCTTCCTGCGACCGGTTTCTCGATTTCCTGCTTCCCGGTGAAGGTGCGCGGCGGCTCTGCCGGCTGGACGCGCGCTGTCGCGATCCTGGATTGATTTCCGATTGAGGCTCGACCACGCCAAATCCAGCAGCTAGGCTTCTCTCACTTCGTTCGGAGAAATGAACGGAGAAAATATCCGGCACTCGAATGCCGGGCGCCTCTAGGGAGAAGCTCATGGATCGACGTCAATTCGTCGCGGGCTCGACCGCGGCCCTTACGACGCTGACGACGGCGACGCTGCCGTCGTTTGCGCAAGACACTTATCCATCGCGTCCAATCACCTTGATCAATCCGTTTCCGCCCGGCGGCGCGGCCGATGTTGTCGGCCGGCCATTCGCGGCGGTGCTGGAGCCGATCGTCAAGCAGCCGGTCGTGATCGAAACCAAGGCGGGAGCGGCTGGCGCCGTTGGCGCGCAATTTGCCGCCAATGCAAGGCCGGACGGCTACACATTGCTGTTGCACATTGTGTCGATCTCGGGCTTTGCCGAAGTCGACAAATTGTTCGGACGCCAGCCCAAATTCACGCGCGCCGATTTCATTCCGATTGCGCGCTTCACCGAAGGGCCGATGGTGCTCGTGGTGAATGCGGAGACCCCGTACAAGACGCTGAAGGAGCTGATCGACGACGCCAAGAAGCGTCCCGACCAGATTGTGTTCTCGTCATCCGGTCTTTATGGCGCGCTGCATCTGCCAACGCAGCTTTTCATGAACGCCGCCGGCATCAAGATGCGACATCTGCCGACCAATGGTGGAGGGCCAGCCCTCACCGCCATTCTCGGCAACAATTCGCAGGTGCTGGCGTCGTCGATCGCCGCCGCCAATGCGCATATCAAGAGCGGCAAATTGCGGGCGCTCGCCAGCTATTCGGACAAGCGCGCGGCATCGCTGCCGGACGTGCCGACGATGAAGGAGCAAGGTCTCGACGTCGAGTTCTATCTCTGGGTCGGGCTGTTCGCGCCGAAAGGCACGCCGGAGGCTGTCGTGAAGTCCATTCGCGAAGCCGCCAAGGCTGCCGTGGCGTCGGACAAGTTCGCGACAGCCATCAGCAATGTCGGCGACACGGTCCGCTACATGGATCAGCCGGACTTTTCGAAATTCTGGGACGAGGACGCCAAGCGCGTCGAAGCCGCCGTGCAGTCCATCGGCAAGGTTGAGGGGTGAGCCGGTGATCCGGCCGACGCTTCCTGCTCCGCTCGTCCCCGCGAAAGCGCGGACCCAGACCTGACACACTGGATTCCCGCTTTCGCGGGAATGAGCGGACGATGGTGAGTCCGGCCGGATCACCGTTATGCAATGATGCACGGTGGGCGTCACATGAACATTCGCGCCGATCAGGTGGCCGGGGGAGCCTTCATCCTTCTCGGCATTCTCGTCTTCATCATCGGCT
This sequence comes from Pseudorhodoplanes sinuspersici, assembly GCF_002119765.1. Taxonomy (NCBI): domain Bacteria; kingdom Pseudomonadati; phylum Pseudomonadota; class Alphaproteobacteria; order Hyphomicrobiales; genus Pseudorhodoplanes; species Pseudorhodoplanes sinuspersici. Next base: position 3,321,031 of record NZ_CP021112.1, on the reverse strand, counting down.
GGGACCTGCCCTTCGGCCGCCTCAGCGCGCCTGGCGCCGGCATGCTGCCGAAGCTGATGGCCGGACTGATGATCGCCCTTGCGGCCGGCATCGCCATCAACGGTCAGCGCGGCGAAAAACTGTCCGAGATTCCGTGGAGCGACTGGCCGCATGCCGCGCTGATTATCCTGATCAGCGGCATCGCCACCGTGCTCTACACCACGCTTGGCTTCATCATCACCATGACGCTGCTGGTGTTCTCACTGCTGGTGATCGTCGAACGCAGACGCCTGTGGGCAGCCGCGACCTATGCGGTGCTGCTGACACTGTTCGCCTATGTCCTGTTCGGCACTGCGCTGAAAGCGCCGCTCGAACGCGGCTTGTTGTGGTTCTGAAATATGCAACAGGTGTTTGAAAGCCTCGCTCTCGGCTTCTCGGTCGCACTGCAGCCGGACATGCTGCTCTATGCGCTGATCGGCTGCGTCGTCGGCACGCTGGTCGGCATGCTGCCCGGCATCGGCCCGCTCGCCGGCATATCCATCCTGTTGCCGCTCACCTTCAGCCTCGATCCGACCAAGGCGATCATCATGCTGGCCGGCATCTATTACGGCTCGCAATATGGCGGTTCGACCACCTCGATCCTGTTGCGCATTCCCGGCGAAGCCGCATCGGTGATGACCTGCATCGACGGCAATGCGATGGCGAAGAAAGGTAGAGCCGGTGCCGCGCTCTGCATCGCCGCGATCGGCTCGTTCATCGCCGGCACTTTCGGCGTCATCATGCTGACGCTCATTGCGCCGCCCCTTGCAACTTTCGCGCTCCGTTTCGGCCCGCCGGAATATACCGCCCTGCTGGTGCTCGGGCTGATCTTCCTTGCCTATATGTCCACGTCATCGCTGCCGCGCACATTGTTGATGGCAGCTTTCGGCCTCCTCCTCGGCACCATCGGCATCGACGTCATCTCCGGCCATTTCCGCTTCTCGTTCGATATCCCCGAGCTTGGCGACGGCATCGGCATCGTTCCGGTCGCGGTTGGCCTGTTCGGCCTTGGCGAAATCCTCTCGACCCCCAGCCGCGATGTGCAGAACAATGTGACCGCGCCGAAATTCCGCGAGCTGTTGCCGACACGCGATGAACTGCGCCAGTCCGCCTTCCCGATCGCGCGCGGATCGCTGCTCGGCTTTTTCGTCGGCGTCATTCCCGGTTCTGCGCACATTATCTCGAGCTTCGTCTCCTATGCGCTGGAGCGGCGGCTCTCGAAACATCCCGAGGAATTCGGCAAGGGCGCGGTTGCCGGCGTCGCCGGACCGGAATCGGCCAACAATGCCGCCTCCACCGGCGCCTTCGTGCCGATGCTGGCGCTCGGCATTCCGACCGGGCCGGTGATCGCCGTGCTGATGGCGGCCTTGCTCATCCACGGCATTCCGCCGGGTCCCTCGCTCGTCAACGAGCAGCCGAAACTGTTCTGGGGCTTCGTCGCCTCGATGTATGTCGGCAACCTGATGCTGCTGGCGCTGAACCTGCCGCTGGTCAGCCTGTTCGTCAGCATCCTGCGCATTCCCTACGCCTATCTCTATCCGATGATCATCATGTTCTGCATCATCGGCGTATACGAGGTGAACAACTCGGTCGTCGATGTCTGGATCATGCTGATCTTTGGCGCGGTCGGTTATCTGTTGAAGAAATTCGCGTTCGATCCGGCGCCGCTGGTGCTCGGGCTCGTGATCGCGCCGATCTTCGAATTGTCACTGCGGCAATCGCTGATCATGTCGGGCGGCTCGTGGCAGATCTTCCTGCAGCGGCCGATCGCGCTGGTGCTGCTGGTGATCAGCGCGATCCTCCTCGGCCTCGCCGCCTGGGGCGCCATCGCCGCACACCGCGACTGGCGCGCGAAACTCGCCGCGGCGGAAGCGGGGGAGTAAACGCGTGGCCCCCGCGATTTCTTACCCTCCCCCTTGTGGGGAGGGTCGATTATCGGAGCGTAGCGACGGTGATCGGGGTGGGGGTAATAGCTATGGCCACGGAATCACATTGCTGAATTAATCTGGCCCCCCACCCCGCTCGCTATGCTCGCGACCCTCCCCACAAGGGGGAGGTAAAGACAGGAAAACTGCCTATCGCGACGCGGCGTAATGCGCGAGCGCTGTGATATCGTTCGGCGAAAGCCCGAAGATCGCAGCGGTCATGTTTGTATCCGCACCTTGGCGCTGGTCCTTCAGATAGGCATTCATCGCCATGATCATGTAATCGACGCGCTGTTTCGCGAGACGCGGCATCTGCTCCTGGCCGGCGAGTGTCGGCAGATGACAGGACGCACAGCGGCGCTGTGCCGCGATCTTCGCGCCACGCTCGACCAGCGCCGGATCGATCTTTTCATCGCTCGCCTGCGGCGTCAGCTTTTCGAAATGCGCGGCCAAGGCCTGGATGTCGCTGTCCTTTAAATCCTTCACGAACGGCATCATCGGCTCGACCCTGCGCACGCCCTCGCGCATCAACACGAGCTGGTTCAGCGTGAAGAAAGCCGGCTGTCCTGCGAGTGAAGGAATATTCTCGAGCTTCGAATTGCCGTCCTCGCCATGGCAACCGCCGCATTGCTGGATGCGCTCTTCAAGGGACAGTGTTTGCGCCGACGCCGCAAATGCCACGCATGCAACAGCGACGACGGTCAGCACACAACGATAGACATTCGGCATCAAACTACGAAGCATCAGGCACGTCACTCATTTCCGTTCGTCCCCGCGAAAGCGGGGACCCAGGCCTTCTGGATTCCCGCTGGAGCCTGTGCTCGGGCTGCGCAACGCGCAGACCCGAGTGCGGGAATGAACGGAGAGGTGCGTGCCTGAGTGCATCGTGACCTACCGCTTCTTCTTCGGCGTCGATCCCGTCGCCATCTTGCCATCGTAGGAAATGCGATAGATCGCACCATTCTGTTCGTCGGAGACGAGCAGCGACCCGTCCTTCATCTGCAACAGATAAACCGGCCGTCCATGGAAGGCATTGGCCTTCTCGTCGAGGAAACCGGTCATGAACGGCTCGATCTTCGCCTTGCCGTCCGGCGTGGTGCGCGCCACCACGACGTCATAGCCGAATTTCTGCGCCTTGTTCCACGAACCGCGCCGCGCGATCAGGCCGACATTCTGATAGGTCTTGGGGAACATCTCGCCGGTATAGAAGATGAGGCCGAGCCCGGCCGAATGCGGCCCGGTCAGCGCCGCCGGCATTACCACGCCCGCGCAAGGATTCGGCTTCTTGATGTCGGGATCGGGAATGCCGTTGGCATGACAATAGGGAAAGCCGTAGAAGGCGCCCTCCTGCCCCTTGGCCACGCGGTTCAGTTCGTCTTCCGGTCCGGCATCGCCGGCCCAGTCGCGGCCATTGTCGGTGAACCACAATTCCTTGGTCACCGGATGCCAGTCGAAGCCGACCGTGTTGCGCACGCCGCGCGCCACGATCTCCATGCCGCTGCCGTCGGGATTGTAGCGGCGGATCTGGCCATGAATGCCGGGATTGATTTCGCAGATGTTACAATTGGCGCCGACCTGGATGTAGAGTTTCCCGTCCGGACCGAAGGCGGCGTATTTCCAGTTGTGATGGATTTCCGGCGGCAAGCCGAACTTCTCCGTCAGGTCCACGCCCTCGCCCGGATTGTCGAGCTTGTTCTCGATATCGTCGAAGCGCAGCACCTTGTTGATGGCGAGCACATAAAGCGCGCCGTCCTTGATGGCGAGGCCGTTCGGTTGCGTCAGCCCCTGCAGCAGCGTCTTCACCTCGCGCTTGCCGTCCTTCTCGGTGATCGCATAGACGCGGCCGAGCTGGCGCGTGCCCATGAAGATCGTGCCCTTCGGTCCCTGCACCATGGTGCGCGCACCGGGGTGGCCGCTGGACCACACCTCGGCCTTGAAACCGGACGGCAGCTTGATCTTGTCAATCGGCAGCTTGTCCACCGGCGTCACCAGTGGTGGCGTCGCATGCGGCTTCAGATTCGCATCCTGCTTGCTGGCTGCGGGATCGGATTTGTCCATCGTGCTCATGCCGGGAGGCGCTTGCGAGATGGCTGGTGCCACGGTCAGCGCAAATGTGCCGGCGATACCACCGGCGAGGAGAACGGCGCGGGTCAGTCGATGCAGGTTCATTGAGGTCCTCCCTATGATCGGCCGTCTTGTTGAGCGAAAGCTCGCGGCCCTGCGTTATGCGTTAAACAAAGTCTCCAACATTCTGCACCCCGTTGGCAATCAGGATGCGGTCACGGACTCGCGCTGGTAGCGGCGATATTCAAATTTCTCATCGTGAACTTTTGCGATGCGCGCGACATCGTCATGCAGCGGAGACAAATGACAGACCGGATCTGTAGCATGTGCGTCGCCGGTCAGAAGGAATGCCTGGCAGCGGCAGCCGCCGAAATCCTCGCGCTGCTTCGGACAGGAGCGGCAGGGCTCGGCCATCCAGTCGGTGCCGCGGAAGGCGTTAAACGCCGGCGATAATCTCCAGATATCGGCGAGCGAATGCTCACGCACATTCCAGAATTCGAGGCCGGGGATCACTTCCGCCGCATGGCACGGCAAGACTTTACCGGAGGGTGTGACATTGAGAGAGCGCCGTCCCCAGCCGCCCATGCACGGCTTCGGGTAGCGCGCATAATAATCCGGCAGTGCGGAATCGATGACGATCTTGCCGTGATGCTGTTTGCGCAGCGCCTCGACGACGGACACCGCGTGCATTGCCTGCTCGGGCGTTGGCATCAATGCGGCGCGGTTCTTCAGCGCCCAGCCGTAATACTGCACATGCGCGATCTCGACCCGGGCCGCTTTCATCGCCAGCGCCATCGCTACCATATCGTCGATGCGCTCGATGTTGCGCCGGTGCACAACGATATTCACCGTTAGCGGTATGCCATGCGCGACAACCTGCCCGGCCAGCGCATGCTTGCGCGCGAAGGCGCCGTCATAGCCGGCAATGGTATCGGCGGATGATGGCTCGCTGTCCTGGATGGACACCTGCACGTGATCGAGGCCGCCGGACGCGAGCGCATCAAGCGTCTTGTCAGTCAGGCCAATGCCGGAGGTGATGAGGTTGGTATAGAGGCCCGCCTCGCTCGCGGATTTGGCGATCTCCGGCAGGTCGCGCCGCGAGGCCGGCTCACCGCCGGACAGATGCACCTGCAACACGCCGAGCGACGCCGCCTCGCGGAACACCCGCGCCCAGGTCTGCGTATCGAGTTCATCCTTCGGTGCGTCCAGCGCCAGCGGATTGGAGCAATAGGGACAGCCGAGCGGACAGCGATGCGTCAACTCGGCGAGGAGACCGAGAGGCGCAGGCAATTGCGGTGCGGCCCGGTCCACAGTCAGAACCCATTCTTCGCGAATTTGCGAATATGCGAACGACGAACTCTATCTGCTCCCCTCCCCCTTGTGGGGAGGGGTTGGGGGTGGGGGTCATTCGAGAGAGATTGCCTGCTCGCATCACCCCCCTCCCTAACCCTCCCCCACAAGGGGGGAGGGAACCGACGGAGTTTGCCGCTTGCTACAAGATGATCACAACGCAGCATGACCTAAAGCTCCAGCAGCTTCTTGTCGGCGAGCGAGCGCATCATCGCGGCGACATCGGCTTCGATGCGTTCGCGCGGCGCCTTAAAATTCGCGACAAGGTCGTCGATGATGGCGGCGAAGGTCGCTTCACCGGTGCAGCGTTTGAGAATTTCGACCGCAATCGCATCGGCCTTGAAGATCCGTTCCGGCGCGAGCAGCACCCAACCGCCCTGCGCTTCGTTATGCGTCAGGCGAACGCCGCGCGGCAGCTTCGGCTTCGCGTCGGCGGGAATGGTTGCGGCCTGAGCATCGGACATCGTTATTGGTCCTTCGGCACGAAAGCGCCCGGCGGCACATGCTTCGGATCGACATAGGCATGATGCAGCGCGTCGAGCATCGACCAGAGCACGCTGCATTTGAATTCCAGCGCCGCCAGCACCAAGCCTTGTGCATCCGGTGTTCGCGCGTGGCGCTTCACATAATCCAGCGCGAAGTCGGAGTCGCGCGCGGCCTGCGGCGGCCGTTTGTCGAAATAAGAGAGTGTTTCGCGTGTGACGAAGTCGTAATTCGACAGCATCCCGTCCATCCGCTCGGAGATGATCACCGGCGAGAACAATTCCGTGAGCGACGAGGCGATCGCCTCCAGCAACGTCTTCTCGCGCACGAAACGCACATAGGCGTCGACCGCAAAGCGCGTGCCCGGCAAGAGCCCCTTTAGCGAAGTAACCTCATCGCGGTCGAGGCCAAGACCGTCGGTCAGCTTCAGCCAGCGGGCAATGCCGCCCTCGCCGTCCATATCGCCATCGTGATCGACAAGGCGCGAACGCCATTCGCGCCGGATCGCGGAATCCTCGCAGCGCGCGATCAGCGATGCATCCTTGATCGGGATCATCGCCTGATAATAGTAGCGGTTCAGGGCCCAGGCCTGAACCTGGCCTTTCGTGCATTTGCCCGAATGCAACAGGTGATGAAACGGATGCAGCCGATGATAGCGGCGCGCCCCAATGTCGCGCAGGGCGGCTTCGAGTTCGTCGGGTTGCATCAGCTTCACAACTCGATCTCCATGCCGTCATAGGCAATTTCGAAACCCGCATCTTCAACCCGGCGGCGTTCCGGCGAGCCTTCGATCAGAACCGGATTTGTGTTGTTGATATGGATGAAGATGCGGCGCGCGGCGAGAGGCGACAATGCCGCAAGCGATCCATTCTCGCCATCGATCGGCATGTGGCCCATGCGCATGCCGGTCTTCGTCCCGGTACCGGTCATGATCATCTCGTCGTCGGTGAACAGCGTACCGTCGAACAACACCGCATCGGCGCGCGACAGTCGCTCGCGAATGGAAGGTGTCAGCGCCGCCGCACCGGGAATGAAGATGAGGCGCTTGCCGCCGCTTTCGATCTCGACGCCGATATTCACGGCGCTCTCCTCAATCTGCGGATTCTTGCCTTCCAGATAGAGCGGCATCTTGCCGGGCACGGTGAAGATTTCCACTGCCATGTCGCCCAATGGCGCGAAGCTTTCACCGGGTGAAACAACGCGGCGCAACACATCATCCTGATGCAGGACGGAAAACATCGGATTGTCGAGAACGGCGGAATGCGTCGCCACCGTTGCGTAAAGCAGGAACGTCTGGCGCTCGCGCAGCGTCAGCAATCCGCTGCACTGATCGATTTCCGCGCCGGTCAACAGAACAGCGGCAATGGGTGAATGCCTGAGAGGGGCTTTTGGTTGCAACGCAGCATTGGCGAGAATCTGTGCACGCAGATCGGGCGAGGCATTGCAGAGCAGCCAGCGCTGCCCGTCTACCGATACAGCGATGCTGGCTTGCGTCCGCGGCTGCACGCGCGGATCGCCATCCCACGCCAGGGCGCAGACAGGACAACGGCAATTCCATTGCGGAAAGCCGCCTCCGGCGGCCGCTCCGAGAACGAGCGCCGTCAGGCGGCCCATTGAGGCTGCTCTTTGACGTGGATCAGAGCGAAATCAGAATTCCGGGGGCAAATAGCCGTTGATCTCAAGGCCGATGCAGATCTCGACAAGCGTCGGGGTCGTCCAAGCCATTTTACGCGTCCTTTCCATCAAAAACGGGCGCCAACAATGCTATATAACTCTGGAACCGGAAAAAAGTCACCAGCGACAATAAGGCAGATTGGGCCAATTCCAGCTTGACGCTGAACCACGCCCGCCGGTTAAAGTCCGGCGACGACACGAAATTCGAGCGCCTGAAAATTCGGTGCCAAATCTATCGGGAGAAGCCCATGACTTACGTGACTGAAGAGAACCTGACCGACCTCGCTGTCGAGCGCTGGAGCAACATTCCCGATCCGCGCCTGCGCCAGATCATGACGTCGCTGGTGAAGCACCTGCACGGCTTCGTGCGCGATATCGAACCGACGCAGCAGGAATGGTTCGCCGCCATCGACTGGCTGACCCGCACCGGCCAGATCTGCGACGCCAAGCGCCAGGAATTCATCCTGTCGTCCGACGTCCTCGGCATCTCCATGCTGGTCGATTCCATCAACAATCGCGCGCCCGGCGCTGCCACGCCTTCGACTGTGGAAGGCCCGTTCCATATCGCCAATTCGCCGGAAGTCGCCGATGGCGGCAACATGGCGGACGGCGCCCCCGGCATCCCCTGCTTCATCACCGGCAAGATCACCGATATCGACGGCAAGCCGATCGCCGGCGCCATGCTCGACATGTGGCAGACCGACGGTGATGGTCTGTACGAAGCGCAGATCGAAGGTGCCGAAGGCTATATGCGCGGCATCTATCATTCCAATCCGGATGGCAGCTATTCGGTCCGCACCGTCGCGCCGATCGGTTACACCATTCCGATGGACGGTCCGGTCGGCGAATTGATGCGCAAGACCAAGATCAGCCACATGCGGCCGGCGCACGTGCATTTCCATATCGCCGCGCCCGGCTATAAGAGCCTGACCACGCATCTGTTCCAGAAGGGCTGCCAATTCATCGACACCGACGTGGTGTTCGGCGTGAAGGAGCCGTTGATCGTCGAGTTCATCGAACATCCCGCCGGCAAGGCGCCGAATGGCGATATCGTCGACCGTCCGTTCTACGAAGTGAAATACGACTTCAAGCTGGCCAAGGCCGCCGCCGCGCAGAAAGCGGCTTAGGACGAGGTCGCCCCCGCGCAGGCGGGGGCCCATACTCACAAGTTGATGTGATTATCACCTGAGATTGCCGCGTAGCCGAAACGTCACGCGTATGGGTCCCCGCATTCGCGGGGACGACGCGTTGGGGCGCCACATCTGGCCCGCATCACCCCGTCGCCGCCGGTTTGCCACGAAACGCCTGCATCACGCGCAGACGGCCGCGATTCATCGCATCGCCGAGCCGGTCCATGTAGAGATAGAGAACCGGCGTGATGAACAGCGTCAGAAATTGCGACACGATGAGGCCGCCGACCACGGCGATGCCGAGCGGCTGGCGCAACTCAGAACTCGCGCCATGCCCGATCGCGATCGGCAGCGTGCCGAGGATCGCCGCGAAGGTCGTCATCATGATCGGACGGAAGCGCAGGATACAGGCCTGATAGATCGCCTCCGCCGGTGGCATGTTCTTGTTGCGCTGAAGATCGAGCGCAACGTCGATCATCATGATCGCGTTCTTCTTGACGATGCCGATCAGCATCAGAAGACCGATGATCGCGATGACGCTGAGATCCATGCCGAACAGCACGAGACCGCCGAGCGCACCGACCACAGCGGACGGCAGACCGGTGAGGATGGTGAGCGGATGAATGTAGCTCTCATACAGCATCCCCAGCACCATGTAGATGGTGATCACCGCCGCCGCGAGCAGGATGCCCTGATTGGCGAGCGATTGCTGGAAGGTCTGCGCGGTGCCGGAAAAAGTGGTGCTGATCGTGCTCGGCACGCCGATCTGGTCTTTCAGCACTTCGGTCTGCGCAACGGCGTCGCCCAGCGCCACGCCCTGCGGCAGGTTGAACGAGATCGTCACCGCCGGGAGCTGGCCGAGTTGGTTGACGGTCAGATCGCCCGGCGTGCGCTCCACCGTCGCAATCGAACTTAAGGGCACGAGCTGCCCGTTCGGCGTGCGGATGCGGATATTGCCGAGATCGTCGGTATTCCAGTTAATGCGCGGATCGAATTCCATCAGCACGCTGAAAGTGTCGCCGCTGCCATAGATGGTCGAAACCTGACGCTGGCCGAAGCCCGAATACAGCGTCGAGCGGATCTGATCGGCATTGATGCCGAGCGAGGCGGCCTTGTCCTTGTCGACATTGACCGTGACCTGGATCGCGCCGTCCTCAAGGTCGTTATTGACGTCGGTGAAATGCGGATCGGCCGCCATCGCCGTCGTCATCTTGCGCGCCCAGTCGCGCATCTCGTCCTTGCGTACGCTCTGCATCACGAACTGATATTCGCTGCGGCTCGAACGGCCTCCGATGCGCAGGTTCTGCACTGGCGACATCACCACATTGATGCCGGGGAATGACAAGTCCCGGCGGAAGATGCGCAGCAATTCCGGCATCGCCGGCCGCTCCGAGCGTGGCTTCAACTCGACGAACATGCGGCCGCGATTGAGCCCGGTCGAGCTGCCACCGGCGCCAACGATCGATGCGACACTCTTCACGTAAGGCGATTTCAGCAGCGCATCCTCGACCTGCTTCTGCAGCGCCACCATCGCATCATAGGAGATATCCGGCCGCGCTTCGGTCGAAACCGAGATCTGGCCGATATCCTCCTGCGGGAAGAAGCCTTTGGGCGTGACATAGAAGAAATACACGGTGCCGATCAGCGTGGCAAAGAACACGCCGAGCATGAAACGCTGATGCCGCAGGCTCCATTGCACGCCCTTGTCATAGGCACGGGTCATGGCGTTGAGCCCGCTCTCCAGCGCGGCGCGCCAGCCGGTTTCGGGCGGGACGTGACCGTTCTCATCACGCTCCGGCGGCACCAGCATTTTCGAGCACAGCATCGGCGTCAGCGTCAGCGACACAAAAGCCGACACGGCTAGCGCCACCGTCACCACAACCGCGAATTCGTGGAAGATGCGGCCGACGATGCCGCCCATCAGCAGCACCGGGATGAACACCGCCACCAGCGACACAGTGATGGAGATGATGGTGAAGCCGATCTCGCGGCTGCCCTTGATCGCCGCCTCGAAGGCGCCAAGTCCCTCCTCTTCCATATACCGATAGATATTTTCGAACATCACGATGGCGTCGTCGACGACGAGGCCGACCGCGAGCGTCAGCGCCAGCAGCGAGATGTTGTCGATACTGAAATCGAACAGATACATCGCTCCCAGCGTGCCGATCAGCGAAATCGGCACCGCCAGCGCCGGGATCAGCGTCGCGGTGAACCTTCGCAGGAAGACGAAGATGACCATGATCACCAGCGCGATCACCAGCATGAGCGTGAACTGAACATCCTCGACCGCTTCGCGGATCGAGCTCGAGCGATCGTTGAGAATCTCGATCTTGGAATCGCGCGGCAGGTCGTCCTCGAAACTTGGCAGCATCGCCTTGACGCGGTCCACCACATCGACCGTGTTCGCTTCCGGCTGCCGCTGGATCGCCAGAATGATGGCGCGGGTGCCACCGAACCAGCTCGCCGCCTGATTGTCCTCCACCGAATCCGTCACCGTCGCGACATCGCCGAGCCGCACCGGGCGCCCGCCGCGGGTGGTCACGATGATCTCGCGGAAATGCGCGGCATCGCCGAGTTCGGTATCGGCCTGGATCGTCAGTTGCTGCTGCTTGTTGCGCAATGTGCCGACCGGCGTATTGGCGTTGGCCGCCGCCACCGCCTCCTGCACCTCGTTGACGCCGATGCCGCGCGCCGCCAGCGCATTCGGATCGAGCTGGATGCGGACGGCAAATTTCTGGCTGCCATAGACCAGCACCTGCGCGACGCCCTGGATCGTCGACAACGCTGGCGAGATCACCTGCTGGGCGAAGGCATCGAGGTCGGGCAATGGCGTCGTATCGCTGGTGATCGCCAGCAGCAGGACCGGCGCGTCGGCCGGATTGACTTTGCGGTAGCTCGGCAACTCGGTCATTTCCGGCGGCAGACGCCGCTGGGTGCGCGCGATGGCTGACTGCACGTCGGCGGCGGCGCTGTCGATGTCACGATCGAGATTGAACTGGATCACGATCGAGGTCGATCCTTGCGACGAGGTTGCGCTGATCGAGTCGATGCCGCTGATGGTGGTGAATTGCTTGATCAGCGGCGTCGCCACCGAATTGGCCATCGTATCGGGCGACGCGCCCGACAAATTGGCCGACACGTTGATGGTCGGGAATTCGGTGCGCGGCAGCGCCGCGACCGGCAGATAGGTATACGCAAAGATGCCACCGATGATGATGGCGAGCGACATCAGCGTCGTGGTGACGGGATGGCGGATGCAGAACTCGGAAATATTCATCGCGCCGCTTCCTTCTGCGGCGCGTCGCTGCGGCTGCTCTTGGCATGGGGCGCCGGCTTGGGCGCACCTTTCTCATCCGGCTTCTCCGCCTGGTCACGCACCCGCGCGCCGTTGGCCAGACGAAGCTGGCCTTCGACGACCACGCGCTCGCCCGCCTTCAGACCGGAGCGAATCGCGGTGCGGTCGCCGACCGCGCTGCCGATTTCGACATTGCGCAGGTCAGCCGTGCCGTCCGGCTTCACCACAAACACGAACGGGCCTTTCTGGCCGGTCTGCAAAGCCACGGTCGGAATGCTGAGGACATCGGGACGCGAATCGAGATCGATCTCGACATCCACATACTGGCCCGGCCAGAGACTGAGATTGTCGTTGGCGAAGGTTGCCTTCGCCATGATCGTGCCGGTCGTCGTATCGACCGAGGAATCGACGAAGTTCAGCTGTCCGCTGGCGAGCGGCTCCGTGTTGCCGGCGGCAAAGACGCGCACCGTTGGCGGCGGCGTCCTTCGCGCGCCGGCGCGCAGGGCCGCGAGGTCGCGTTCCGGCAATGTGAACGAGACGCGGATCGGCTTGATCTGCGTGATGGTGACAAGACCGTTGGCGTCGGACGAGGAGACAAGGTTGCCCGGTGTTGTGCGGATGACACCGAGACGGCCGGTGATCGGCGCGGTGATCCTGGTATAGCCAAGGCGGATCCTGTCGTTATCCAGTTGCGCCTTGTCGGCTTCGACCGTGGCCTCGGCCGCCTTGAAATCCGCGGTCTTCTCATCGAGCTGCTGGCGCGCGGCGACATTCCTGGACAGCAATTCTTCGGTGCGCTGCAGATCGGCCTTGGCCCGATCGCGCGCAGCCTCGTCCTTCGCCAGCGTCGCCTCGTTGCGAGCAATCACCGCTTTCAGTTCGCGATCGTCCAGCGTGAAGAGGAGATCGCCCTTGCGCACGAGCTGCCCGTCATTGACGTGCTTCTCGGTCATCTGGCTGTCGATGCGCGAGCGCACCACAACGATGGCCGGCGATTCGAGAAGACCGATGCTTCGCCGCCGCACCGGAAACGCGCCCTGCTCGACCGGCGCGGTGACGACGGGAATCACCGCCTGCGCCCGCTTCTGCCCGTTGTCCTGCGCTTGGGCGCGATTGAACAGCGCCGGCGCGTAGGTCCGGACCCCGTAAAACCCCGCCGCGAGAACGAGAAGAAGTGTGCTGGTAACGACGATCTGTCGCCGCATGTCGTGGCCGCCTTGCTCAAGGGCCACAGACTTGTGCGCCCTCCGTTTTGAGATGTCTCAACCGCCGCCTGCCAATCAGCACGGCACAGTCAGATGATCTCGCACCAGAGGTTCCACAAGCGGCAGAATTCGGGCGGTGGAGTGTAAAGCTATGTAAAGTCGGGTTAAATTCCTGTCATATTCGCGCGTTAAGGGTTCGTTTGCTTTTTCCGCCTAGCCCCAATTTTCCGCTTAGCCCCAAATCGCCTGCGCTGCGCGCACTTCGAGTTCGAGCTTCTTGCGCTGATCGGCTTCCGTTACCGGATTGCCGGCAACGGTCGAGGCAAAGCCGCATTGCGGCGAGATCGCGAGGCGATCGAGATCGATATACTGCGTCGCCTCCTCGGTCCGGCGCTTGAGGTCGTCCAGAGATTCCAGCACCGGCGTCTTGCTGCTGATCAGGCCGAGCACCACGCCCTTGCCTTTGACGAACCGCAGCGGCTTGAAATCGCCGGCGCGCTGCGTGTCGTATTCCAGCAGGAAGTGATTGACCTTGGTGTTTGTGAAGAACCTCTCGGCGACGGACTCGTAGCCGCCCGAGGCAAGGTAATGCCCCTTGAAATTGCCGCGGCACATATGCACGCCGAACACCACATCGTCCGGCGCGCCGGCGACGGACTCGTTGATGCTCTCGATATAGAGATCGACCAGTTCGTCCGGCTTCATGCCGGCGGCTTCGACCTGCTGGCGGATCGCCGGATCGCAAAGGAGCGCGATCGCCACTTCATCGAGCTGGATATATTTGCAGCCGGCCTTCACCAGATCGGCGATCTCCTCACGAAACACCCGCGTCAGATCGGCAAAGAAGCTCTTCACATCCGCATAGGCTGACCTGTCGGCGAAATCGGTCGCCCGATAGAAATGCATCGTCGAGGGTGCCGGCAGCGTGATCTTGCCGGTCAGCGTGGTGATGCCGGCAAGGAATTCGTATTCGTCCAGCGCCAGCGGCTTTGTGCGGCGCAGCTTGCCATGCGCATAGGGTGCGGTGAACTCGACCTCATGGCCGTGATCGTCGCGGAACTTGAACACCGCCGTCTTGATGCCAAAGCCTTCGACCCGCTCGACAAACCGGCTCCAATAGGAGCCGCGGCGGAATTCGCCGTCATTGACGACTTTCAGGCCAACCTCTTCCTGCATCTTGACGACGTCGCGGATACATTGATCCTGTATCGCCGTGAATTGCGCGTCATCGATGCGCCCCGCCATGTGATCCTTGAACGCCTGCCGCAACACCGGCGGACGCAACAGGCTCCCGACATGGTCGGCGCGGAAAGGGGGACGGCCTTGCGGCTTCTCGATCATCTTGGCGTTCTCCCGAAGTTGTTTTCTATAGGTCTATAGATGAAATCTAGATCGACTGCCTCCCAGGATGCAAGCCCGGTGCGCCGGAGCCCGTCACGGCTCACGCCGCCGGCCCGGCCGCTGCCGCCCGCTCCCGGCAATGAGGCGAAGAAACGCAGCACGCACCGGCGCTCCGCCGAGATCATCGAGGCGGCGGCGCAGATTTTTGCCGAGCGCGGCTATCATGGCGCCACCACACAGGACATCGCCGACGTCCTGAATATCCGCCAGGCCAGCCTGTATTATTATTTCCCGTCCAAGGAAGTGGCGCTGGAACTCGTCTGCATGCGCGGCGTCGAAGGCTTTTTCGAAACCGCCAAGGCCATCGCCGGCGGTCCCGGCACGGCCACCGAAAGGCTGTCAGGCCTGATCCGCGCGCATATTTCGCCGCTTCTGGATCGCCGAAATTTCGTCAAGGTGTTCCTCACCCAGCGGCAATTCCTGCCTGCCCATAGCCGCCGCAAGGTGGGCAAGGGTTCGCGCGGCGTCGAGGCGATTTTCGAAGGCGTCCTCAGGGACGGGCAGCGCAGCGGCGAATTCCGCAGCGACATGGATACGCGCCTGACAACATTGTCCATTCTCTCCGTGGTGAACGGCTGCGCCGCCTGGTACGAGCGCGAACAGGTGTCGATCGAGCGCATCGGCGGCGAATTCATCCGCTTCATTCTCGGCGGGATCGCGCAACCTATGGGTGGGCCGGGCACAAAGCCGCGGCAAACGCGCCAGAGCCGCTAAAAAAATTTGATTGACCTATAGAATTTCCGGCGTTGAAATGAACGCACAACGAGCCGGACAACCGGCCTGCGGCGGGATGCTTCGCAAACTGCCCCGCTCATTCGGGAGGATGCTGCGATATGACAGATACAGCCGGCGAATTGCGTCTTTCAGTGATGGCATAAGGCGCCATGAGAGAGACTGCAGCGCAACCTGCGATCTTTGCGAACCTGCGCGGCAAGACCGCGCCGGGGCTGATCGCCGAGCATGCGCGGCAAAAGCCGGAGGCTGTGGCCTATCGCGCCAAGAAACTTGGCCTCTATCGCGAACGCAACTGGCGCGATTATGCCGCAACGGTCGGCCGTCACGCCCTCGCCTTGCAATTGCTCGGTGTCGTAAAGGGTGATCGCGTCGCGATCATGGGCGACGCTTGTGAAGAGTGGATGATCTGCGACATGGCCGCGCAGGCGGCCGGCGCCATCGTCTATGGCATCTATCCGACCGCCTCGGTGTCGGAAGTCGAATACCAGATGAGCGACGGTGGCGCCTCGATCTTCATTGCCGAGGATCAGGAATATGTCGACAAGATCCTGCAGGTCGCCGACAAGCTGCCGGCGCTGAAATGGATCGTCGTCATCGACGATTCGGCAATGTTCGATTACAGCAATCCGAAGCTGAAATCGCTGTCGGACATTCTTGCCGGCGTGAAGCAGGACGATCAGGCCTGTATCGCGGCGCTGGAAACAATGACGGCATCGCTGAAAGGCAGCGACCCGGCTTTCATCGTCTACACCTCCGGCACCACCGGCAATCCGAAAGGCGCGCTCGTCTCGCACGGCAAGCACCTCGCGGGTGTCTATGCCATTGTCGATCACTATCCGACATTACTGGAGAAGGATCACCGCACGGTCGTGTTCCTGCCGATGTGCCACATCTTCGGCCGCGATGTCGCGACCACCTTGCCGCTGGTCTCGCGCCTCGTCCCGCATTTCGGCGAAGACGTCGACGACCTGATGCAGACGATGTTCGAAGTGGCGCCGACCGCACTCTTCACCGTGCCACGCTACATGCAGAAATTTGCCTCGCAGATTCTCGTCGGCCTCAGCACCACATCGCCGGTCAAGCGCGCCGTCTACAGCACCGCGATGAAGATCGGCCGTGCGTCGGCCCGCCGCCGCTGGGCCGGCAAGACCGGCGCTGCCACCGATCTCATGAATGGCGTGGCGCGCACGATCGCGTTCGGCCGCGTGCTCAACAAGCTCGGCCTCGACAAGCTGGAGCTGGCCATTTCCGGCGCGGCACCGCTGCCGCAGGAGACCGCGGCGCTCTGGCAGATCTGGGGCGTCAATCTGGTCGAAGCCTATGGCCAGACCGAAACCGGCGGCTCCTTCATCAGCGGTCAGGCGCAAAGCTTCGCGCGGCCCGGCAATGTCGGCACCGTGGTCAAGGGATGGCAGGTGCGGCTCGACAAAGACGGACAGATTCTCGTCAAGGGACCGGATCAGTTCGAAGGCTATTGGCAAAAGCCGGACGCCACCCGCGAGATCGTCGATAGCGATGACTGGCTGCATACCGGCGATGTCGGCGAATGGAAGGACGGCAATCTCCGCCTGATCGACCGCGCCCGCGACTTCATCGTCACCGCCGGGGGCAAGACCATCTCGCCGTCTTCGATCGAGAACACTTTGCGCGCCAGCCCCTATATCGGCGAAGCGATCGTGTTCGGACAGGGGCGCAAATATCTCACCGCGCTGATCGAGATCGATTTCGATTCGGTCGCCGACTGGGCTCGCGCCAACAACGTGAACTATACCGGCTTCACCAGCCTCGTGCAGAACGCCGCCGTCACCAATCTCATCAAGGCCGAGATCGACAAGGCCAACACCGAATTCGCGCGCGTCGAACAGATCAAGACTTTCCGCATCCTGCCGAAAGAACTCGATCCTGAGCAGGATGGCGAGCCTGTCACGCCGACCCGCAAGGTGAAGCGTAACCTGATGTACGACCGCTTCAAGGCGCTGGTCGAAGACATGTATGATGAAAGCGAGAGTCGTGTGCTCGCGGCGGAGGTCGGAGATACGCTGCGGGTGTGACGTCTGCGAATAAAAGTCTGCGAATAAGAAACTGAATGAATTGCGACAACAGCAATCAAGGGAGGATTATTGATGCGACTGAAGATCGCGCTGGCTGCGGCCAGCATTGTCGGCCTGGCCGGTTCTGCATCGGCGCAGGATGCTTACGTCATTGGTGTGACGGCAGCGCTCACCGGACCGCCGGCCTCGACCTATGCGCCGGCGATGGACGCGCTGCGCATCTATCTCGATGGCGTCAATGCGCGCGGCGGCGTCAACGGCAAGCAGATCAAGCTGGTGATCCAGGACGATTCCGCTGAGCCGTCGAAAGCCGTAGCCAATGCCAAGAAGCTGGTCTCGCAGGACAATGCGATCCTTCTGGTCAATGCCAGCCTCTCCTCCACCTATGCGCCGGTTGTTGCGGAATCGCGCAACTCGAAGACACCGCTGTTGTTTGCGAGCGGCGTCTGCCCGAAAGACGTTTATCCACCGGCCAATCCGCTGCAATTCTGCACCACGGCCTATGCCTCGAGCTATGACAGCCGCGCGGCGCTGACGTTCGTCAAGGATCAGGCCAAGGGAGCGCCGGTGAAGATCGGCTTCTCGGCCATGGCCATTCCGCTGTCGCGCGGCGAGATGGAAGTCGCTGCCAAGCTTGCGCCGGAAATGGGCATGACTGCGCTCGGCATCGAAGTCATTCCGCCGCCGACGCCGGATTACACGCCGTTCGCCACCAAACTGAAGGATGCCGGCGCCAACTGGGTATTCTCCTGGGCGCCGTGGGTGACGCAGGTGCGCACCTTCGAAGCTTTGCGCCGCCTCGGCTGGCAGGGCGATTACATCACCTGGGCGCATCTCGAGGCCGAGGGTGAGCTCAAACGCATCAAGGACCCGAAGCTGTTCGTCATCGGCGCCAATGCATTGTTCGATGACGCCTTGCCGGAGCAGAAGGTCATCGCCGAAGCCGCGAAAAAAGCCGGCAGCAAATATCCACCCGAGCAGATGGTTGAGGGCTGGATCGCCGGCATGGTGATCGAAGCGGCGCTGAAGGGCGCCGGCGCAAAGGCGACGACGGAATCGCTGCTCCAGTCGATGTCCAACCTGAAGGTCGATCTGAAAGGCTTGCGCGGCGGTCCGATCGAGTGGACCAAGGACAACCACTTCCGCACCAAGCAATTCTATCGCGTCTACAAGTGGGACCCCGCGGCATCCAGGATCGCCATCGCGAAGGATTGGTACAGCTACGACGTGAAATAGCGTTTTTTGGCAACGCCGACACCACACACCGTTCGTCCCCGCGAAAGCGGGGACCCAGGGACAAACGAAGACTTTACGCCGTGACTCTGGGTCCCCGCTTTCGCGGGGACGAACGGAAATCACTGAATGAAGAAAGTCCAATAGCCTTTGCAACTCACCGTCAACATCATCGTCCTGTCCTCGATCTACGCGCTGATCGCCTGCGGCTATGTGCTGGTCTATCGCGTCAGCCGCGTGCTCAATCTCGCGCATGGCGAGTTAATGATGGTCGGCTCCTATCTGTTGCTGACCACCGCCTGGATGTTTTCAAGTTCGCCGTTCACCGCGATCGTCGCCGCCATCGTGTTGAGCCTTGTCGTCGGCGTGATGGTCTATGTCTTCCTGATGCGCAAGATGACCGGCGAGATGGTGCTCGCCGCCGTGCTCACCACGGTCGCGCTCGGCATTCTCCTGCGCGGACTGATGGTGCTGATCTGGTCGGCGCAGCAGCAATATCCGGGACAGGCGCTCGGCTTTTCCAATCCGGCACTGGCGCTGCCCGGCGGCGCGCGCATTTCGCTGTTCGCGGCGATCCTCGTCGGCACCACCGCTTTCGTCTATGCGGCATTGTTCACGTTCCTGCGCTTCGGGGCCTGGGGCGTGCGCATGCGCGCGGCCGGACAAAATCCGCTGCTCGCCGCGCAGCGCGGCATCAACCTGAATGCGATCTACGCGCTGGCCTGGGGCCTTTCGACACTCACCGGCGCGCTCGCCGGCATGCTGATCTCGCTCGATTCCGGTCTCACCTCGTCGATGGCGATCATCGGCTTGAAAGCCTTTCCGGCCGCGCTCGTCGGCGGGCTCGACTCGCTTGTCGGCGCGATCGTCGGCGCGCTGATCATCGGCGCCTGCGAGGTGCTGTCGATCCAGTATATCGATCCGCTCCTCTCCGACGTCATTCCCTTCATCGTGTTGATTGCGATGCTGGCCGTTCGCCCCTGGGGCCTGTTCGGCACGCGCGAGGAGCTCGACCGTGTCTAGCCAGCCTTACGCCTCGGGTTATTTCCGCACCAGCTACGGGCAGGATATCGCCCTCACCCAGACCAGGCTGCAGCGCATCAGCGCCGTGGTGTTCATCATCGCGCTGATCGGCTTTCCGTTCATCGCCTCGAATTTCTATCTCGATCTCGTGACGCAAGTTTTTTTGGCCTCCATCGGCGCGCTATCGCTGATGCTGCTCACAGGCTATGCGGGCTTGATCTCGCTCGGCCATGCGGGCCTGCTCTGCGCCGGCGCCTTCACCGCCGGCATCCTGTTCAAGGAATTCAACACGCCGATCTGGCTGACGCTGCCCGCCGCCGCAATCGTCGGCGCATTGCTCGGCGTCATCTTCGGCCTGCCGTCGCTGCGGCTGCGCGGGCTTTATCTCGCTGTCTCGACCCTCGCCTTGCATTTCGTCGTCGTCTATCTCGGCGGCGAATACGAAACCAAGCGCGGCTATTCCACCGGCATTTCCATCGATGCGCCGGAAGTGTTCGGCTACACGCTCTATGGCGGCAAGGTCTGGTACTATATCCTGCTCGCCTTCGCGGCGCTGACGCTCCTTCTCTGCATCAATCTCCTGCGCACCCGCACCGGCCGCGCCTTTCGCGCCATCAAGGCGCACGAAACGGTGGCCGAAGCGCTCGGCATCAATGTCGCCGCCTACAAACTCCTTGCCTTCGTCATCTCCTCGGCCATCGCCGCAGTCGCCGGCGCGTTGTTCGCCTATTACCGCAGCTTCGTGTCGGTCGAGGCCTTCTCGCTGTTCCTCACCATCCAATATGTGGCGATGGTGATCATCGGCGGCATGGGCTCGCTGCTCGGCGCCATTCTCGGCGCGATCTTCGTCACCATCTTTCCTTATGCGATCGAGGCGATCATCCTGGCCTTGCCGAACGCGCAGGCTTATGCCGGCCAGCTCTTCGCGGTGAACTACGCCGCCTTCGGCTTCGTGATGATCCTGTTCCTCGTCTACGAGCCGCTCGGCCTGGTCGGCATCTGGCACCGCATCCAGAGCTATTTCCTGTTATGGCCGTTCAAGCACCGGCCGATGGCGGGAGCGCGCAAATGAGCGAGACCTTGCTCACCGCCGAAAAGCTGGAAGTGGTGTATCACCACGCCATCACCGCCATTCAGGGCATCTCGCTGACCATCGAGAGCGGCCAGATCGTCGCCATCCTCGGCACCAACGGCGCCGGCAAATCGACCACGCTGCGCGCGCTGTCCGGCTTTCTTGGCATCGACAATGCGCGCGTCACCGAAGGCCACATCGTCTTCAAGGGCCAGCACATCGAGAACCGGCCGCCGAACGAAGTCACGCGGCTCGGCATCGTGCTGGTGCCTGAACGCGAGAAGGTGTTTCCCAATCTCACCGTCGCCGACAATCTCTCGGCGCCGTTCGCGCCGGCGATGAGCAAGGCCGATCGCAAAGCGCGCGAGGAGCAGGTCTATTCCTTCTTCCCGCGCCTTGGCGATCTGCGCGCGCGCATCGGCGGCCTTCTCTCCGGCGGCGAGCGGCAGATGCTGGCGCTGGCCAGCGCGTTGATGTGCAAGCCGCAACTGCTGCTGGTCGACGAACTCTCGCTCGGCCTGGCGCCGGTGATCGTCGAAGACCTGATGCAGCGCCTCGTGCAGATCCGGGGCGACCTCGGCATCACCATCGTCATCGTCGAGCAGAGCGCGGCGGTGGCGCTGGAGATCGCTGACTATGGCTATGTGCTGGAGAATGGCCGCGTCGTGCTGGATGGCGCGAGCGCCAAGCTGAAAGAGCATGGCGACATCCAGGAATTCTATCTCGGACAATCCGGCGGCGCCGAGCGCCGGAATTATCGCAACGTGAAGCAATATCGCCGCAGCCGGAGATGGTATGGCTGAACTCGAAATCGACAAGCTGACCTTGCGCTTCGGCGGTCTCGTGGTCCTGGATGGCGTCTCGCTGAAGGTCGAGCGCGGCGAACTTCTTGCGCTCATTGGGCCCAATGGCGCCGGCAAGACGAGCGTGTTCAACTGCATCAGCGGCATCTATCCCGGCGGCGGCGCCATCCGCTTTCGCGGCGAGGACATCGCCGGGCGCAAGCCGCATGACATCGCCGCCCTCGGCATCGCCCGCACCTTCCAGCACGGCGAACTCTTCCCGCAGATGAGCGTGATCGACAATCTGCTCACCGGCCGCCATCCGCGCATCAAGGGCAATCCGCTGGCCGAGATGCTGTTTCTGCCGGGCGTGCGGCGTGAGGAAATCCGCCAGCGCGAAGCGGTGGAGAAGATCATCGAATTCGTCGAGCTGGAGCGCTACCGCCACACGCCGGTTGGCGGCCTGCCCTTCGGCACCCAGAAGATCATCGGCTTTGCGCGGGCGCTGGCGCTCGAGCCCGCGCTCCTCCTGCTCGACGAGCCCTCGGCCGGCCTCAACCGCGAGGAGCGCGAGGACCTCGCCCGTTTCATCCTGCGCATCAAGCACCAGCTCGGTATTGGCATGATCTGGATCGAGCATGATATGCAGATGGTCGCGGACCTCGCCGACCGGATCCACGTGCTCGATTACGGGCGCACGCTGGCGAGCGGACCGGCGGATGTGGTGCTGAAGGATGAGCGTGTCATTGCCGCGTATCTCGGGACAAGCAAGCAGCATTGAGGCTGCCCGTCGCTCCGCGGCACACGCTTCTTATCCCTCCCCTGAAAGGGGAGGGTCGGTGCCGTCGCTGGCAAGTTTACGCAGCCAGCGTAAACTTGGCTGCGTGGCACCGGGGTGGGGTCTATTCAGCACACAAACTCCCACCACCCGACCGCACTCGCTTCGCGCCTGCGGCCACCCTCCCCCGCTACGCGTGGGAGGGATAAGAAAAGCGCTTCGTACATTGATGGTCGCAATGTCCATCATCGCGACACAGCTGATTTCAATCACGCCTCTCTTCGCCCAAGCCCCCGCAGCTGAAGCCCGCTCCTTCAACGCCTTCATCCAGTCCCTCTGGCCCGAAGCGCAGCAGCGCGGCATCACGCGCGCGACCTTCGACCGCGCGCTCGGCGATGTGCAATACGATGCCGAAGTCGCCGCGCTGTCGCGCCGCCAGCCGGAATATGGCCGCGCGGTCGGCGATTATCTGAACGGCATGGTGTCGCCGGCGCGTATCAATGGCGGCATCCGGCGCCTGGGCGAATGGCGCGGCCTCATCGATTCCATCGAACACACGTTTGGGGTTCCCGGCGAAATACTCGTGGCGATCTGGGGCATCGAAACGGGCTTTGGCGCCAACACCGGCGGCAAGGGCGTGATCCGCTCGCTCGCAACGCTCGCCTTCCTCGGCTACAAGGGCGACTTCGCGAAAAACGAATTGCTCACCGCCCTGCTCGTGCTGCAGCAGGGACACATTCCGCCCGACCGCATGATCGGCTCATGGGCCGGCGCGATGGGGCAGCCGCAATTCATTCCCTCGAGCTTCATGCGCTGGGCGGTGGATTTCACCGGCGACGGCAAGCGCGACTTATGGACCAGCGTGCCCGATGTGCTCGCCTCGATCGCCAATTACTTGCGCGAACATGGCTGGAAGCCCGGCCTGCCCTGGGGCTACGAGGTGACGCTGCCGGAGAATTTCGATATGCGCCGGAGCAGAGCAAGCTTTCGCGAATGGGCGGCGCTTGGCGTGCGCCGCGCCGACGGCGGCAAACTGACGGACCGGCGCGATGCGAATGGCGGCAAGGAAGCGATCCTGTTCTTCCCGAGCGGCGCGCGCGGCCCGGCCTTCCTCGTCACCGACAATTTCAACGTCATCAAGACCTACAATATCTCGGACGTGTATGCGCTCGCGGTGCTGCACCTCGCCGATCGCTTTCGCGGCGCGCCGGCCTTCGCAGGCCGCTGGCCGCAGGACGATCGCCAGCTCACGCGTGAGGATCGCATGCGCATTCAGCGCCGCCTCGCCGACCTCGGCTACAAGGTCAACGACTTTCAGGGCATGATGGACTTCGACCTGCGCGACAACATCCGCGACATGCAGATCAAGTTCGGCATGGTGCCCGACGGGCATCCGGGGATGGAGTTTATGGGGAGGCTGGTGGGGAGGTAGGTCTGTCATTTTGTGTGATTCATGACGAAAGCACACGACCGGGATAAGGACTAAAACTCCGCCTCTCCAATCTTCTGACCCGCCTCACTCACCTACGCTTCGTTGCTTTTGTTCGGAAGCGACAGAAGCCAAGACAACATTGGAAATTATTCTATCGATTCCGCCTAGTGCACTTTTGATCTCGGCGCCGACTTTGGTCTGAAAATGGCTATCTACCATCTTTTCAAGAACGCCTCCTAAATCTTGTAGCCCCTCGATCAGATTGGGGTAGGGCAAAGTGGGGCTAGAACCCAATATCGTACCAACGTCGCCACGCCCACTTATCTCTTCAAATACCCGCTTTGCATCTGGCGACACGCTTCTTGAAGTAACAATAAATGCTTGGGATGGTTCAATTACGGATCTACGGTAATTGAAATGATGTGCGTCGGTTACACTGAATTCACGATCTTTCAACTCAAATACCCAAGGAAGCGTATCAATAAACGCTACAATATCGATCTCGTCTGCTCCAAAAGAAAAATTCCAATAGATAAATTCTCTTGGAATACCTGATTGAATAAGGCTATCTGTTACAAGCACGTTCATCCAGCGACTTGAGGTAATAAGGTTTTTCAATTTTTCGCTTGCAACAAATGCGGAGTATATTCGCTCATCACGATAATAACGACCGCAGGTCGCGCACTTTATCATCAAAGAATCTAAAGTGACGTCATCACTATTGAAACGCGCGATACGCTGGCTATTCTGCCGACATTCAACAAAAGCCTCTCGAATTACAAATCCGCTAGCAAGAAGAAAATTGCTTAGAGATTCGGCCGGATCAATTGCAGAAACTTCCTGTGTAAAATTAGCCTCGGTCAATGTCCGCGACTGCACAATTCTAAATATGAATTCTTGAACTTCTTTCTTGCACAGAAGCTTTGAGAGTTTCAAATCCTCATCATCATAACTCGGCATCTTGTATTCCGAAGTATCCTTCAGTCGCCGAAGATAGGCTGCATGCGTTTTGCAACTTTCTTTTATAAAGAAAAACGAATCAGGGTTCACAATCTCATCACTTGGTGGCGCTTTTGAAAGCGAACTATAGACAGCATCAGAAACAAGTGAGAGGACGTGATTAGCATCAATCAACGTCCTACTAATCGCTGTAGCCTCAAAAGAAGACTTCTCGGGTTCCAGACCTCCAAACAATCCTCTCACTCGGCCGCCCGCCCGAGAGTTTTGCAAAATTAGAATGTTATCCTCATTGCAGATAACTTCCGCCGCTGTTGCGGTTTTACCGTAAAGACTCCACAAACCGCTTGAAGGCACTGTTGGTCGATAGACAAACGGAGTGGCAAGTTTTGTCGACAGGTTTTCGCTTAAAAAAAGAGATACTGCTGTCGCTTCAAGTCTCTCAACAAGAGGTTTCACAAGATCTCGAAATATTTCATCATTAATTTCCACTTCAAACGTGTATTTAAGAATTTTCATGGGAACAGCTTTGTTTAGTGGGTTCGGGAATCAACAGTGTGAGCTGGCTGAAGTGTAAGGTTCAATCGTCCGGAATTGAACTTATCGCTTGACATCCTCCCCATTATATGATTTTTTTCCTATATCCCGTCCCATCCAAGGGGCGTCTGATCAGCGTCGTGAGACGTGGGGCGGGATGCGGTGGCCGTTGAGGAGCGCTGGACGTAGCGTTCTTCAGCGGAGGCCCAAGCTGCGATGATCCGGCTCACCGGCCGTGGGTCACCAGCGGAGGATAACAAGAAGAGCCGCCCGGTGTCGTCCGGTCCACGGTGTCTGTCCTCCGGGGTTGTCGCAGAGCAAGCCTCAAACACCGCGCGCGGAACGCCGAAGCTTTTCGGCGGTTCGTGGTGCGACCAATCTCATGCGCTTACCACACTTGCGCATGGGGCCGCGGGCAGGCTGAGAGCCCGGCGTTCCGCGCGCCCTTGGGTTTCAAGGGCAAGTTGCGGCGGTCTGGACGACGGGCGCGCCCGCGCCGGCTAAACAATAGGGCGGCTTTCGCGTGTCTGTTTTTACCCTCCCCTGGAGGGGGAGGGTCGGCACGCATCGAACGCATGTGAGATGCGTGACGGGGTGGGGTGAATTTGAGATGCAAGACGGGGTGAGTGAATGTCTTCGAACAACTCACCCCACCCCGCTGCTCGCTTCGCTTACAACGACCCTCCCCCTCCAGGGGAGGGTGAAAGAAAGCTGAGCTTACAGCCCCTTCCCCTCAAGCCACGCCTTGCCGCGCGCATAGAGCGCTTCGACCTCGGGGCCATCGAGGCCGGGCATATCCTTCTTCACCTTGTAGCCGATCTTGTGCTGCAGATAGGCGAGATGACGATAGCCCTCCGGATACATCATCAGAATGTCCTGATCGAGCGAGATCGTCTTCGACGGATCGACAGGATCGACTCTGTCCTTCTCATAGATCGGCTGGCGCAGCACGAGGCCCCATTTGCCGTCGCGCTTTTCCAGAAAATCGTAGAAGCGGCCGGTGCACACCACATCGGCAATGACGCCGTCGAACGGCCCGCGCTGCGAGATCGTCATCTTGGTCTGCGCGATCGCGCGTGGGCCTTCGAGTTCGATATTCATGCCGCCGAGGAAATGCAGGATGCGCACGCCCTTGGCATAACCCTCCTCGCTCACCTTGATGAATTCGTCGGCCGTGCCCTGAAACCAGGTCGCCTGCATCACGCCGTCGTCGTGCCAGACCTTGCGGAAGCGGTCCCACAGCCGCGCATCGCGCAGCACGGCCCAGTCCTCGATCAGATCGCGGATGGCAAGACGGTCTTGTGTTTCACTGGCATTCATGGGCTGCGCTTTCTTCCTTTTGCGGTCCGTGCATATATCCGGCCGTCCTTTTAGAGACTGGAAACAACATGGCAAGACTGGCAGGGCGGACAGCGATTGTTACGGGTGGGGCAAAAGGAATCGGCCGGCATTATTCGGAGGCCCTGGCGGCGGAAGGCGCCGGTGTGGTGATCGCCGATATTTCGGGCGGCGCGGAAGCGGCCGAGGAGATCGCCGCGACATACGGCGCCAATTCCGCCCTCAGCGTGCCCTGCGATGTCAGCGACGAAAGCCAGGTGAAAAACCTCGTGGCGAAGGCCATCGAGCGCTTCGGCAAGATCGACATTCTGGTGAATAACGCCGCTTTGTTCGCGCCGCTGCAGCCCACCAAGGTTCAGGACATCGATGTCGATCTGTGGGACAAGGTGTTCGCGGTGAATGTCCGCGGCTCGTTCCTTTTGGCCAAGCATGTTGCACCGCACATGATCGCCCGGAACTACGGCAAGATCATCAATATCGGCTCCGGCACGGTGTACAAGGGCCTGCCGGGGATGCTGCATTATACCGCATCCAAGGGCGCGATCGCGACCTTCACCCGCACGCTGTCGCGCGAACTCGGCGAGCACAAGATCTGCGTCAATACGCTGGCGCCGGGCCTTGTCATGAGCGAGACGCTGGTCGCCTCCGGCTCGCATGACGAGGCGCTGAAAGCCCGTGTGGTGGCCTCCAGAGCCTTCAAGCGCGAGCAATTGCCGCCGGATTTGCTCGGCGCGCTGATCTTCCTGTCCTCGGCCGACAGCGATTTCGTGACCGGCCAAACCATCGCGGTGGATGGAGGGTCAGTGAATACCTGATTTTTACCCGATACCTATTTTCGCACAATGTGAGAAAAACACCCCGCCGCCTTGCTGGCGCGGCGGAAGCTCCGTATCTCTGTTGACGAAAGGCAGATATGCCGCAGAACCCTGTTATGGCGGCCTTTCTGCGATTAGTGTCAGCGCAACGATCTTCAAGAATTCGGCAGGAGGAATTCATGGCCACCGCGACCGCCGTCAAAAGCGACAAGACCGCGAAAGTCTACGAGGGCAGCAAGGACCCCAAGCGCGCCGCCTTCTACGAAAAGATTTCGCAGCGTGACATGGCGCCGCTGTGGGAGGTGCTGAAGGACCTTGTCGCCAAGAGCCCGAAGTCGATCGCCGCGCCCGCCATCTGGCATTTCGATCAGGTGAAGCCGATGGTGGAAGAGGCCGGCGGCCTGCTCACCGCCGAGGAAGCCGAGCGCCGCGTGCTGGTGCTTGAGAACCCGGCTTTGCGCGGCCAGTCGCGCATCACCACTTCGCTCTATGCCGGCTTGCAGCTCATCCTGCCGGGCGAGATCGCCGGCGCGCATCGCCACACCGCCGGCGCGATCCGCCTGATCCTCGACGGCGAAGGCGCCTATACGCAGGTCGACGGTGAAAAGACCGTCATGAAATACGGCGACTTCGTTCTGACCCCGAGCTGGACCGCACACGACCACGGCAATGAATCCAAGAAGCCGATGATCTGGCTCGATGTGCTCGACGTGCCGACCATCAATTTCTTCGAGACGGCCTTTGCCGAGCATCTCGACGACACGGTGCAGAACACCAAATTCACCGACAACGATTCATTGTGGCGCTACGGCTCGGGTGTGCTGCCGGACGGCACCAACACCGAGAAGACCTCGCCGATCATCAACTATGCCTATGAGCGGGTGCGGCCGATCCTCGATCGCATGGCCAAGACCGACGAAATCAACAAGTATCATGGCTTCCGTCTGCGCTACGCCAATCCATTCAACGGCGGCTGGTCGACCCCGACCATGGGCGCGCATCTGTCGCTCTTGCCGAAGGGCTTCAAGGGCCAGCCCTATCGCTCGACCGACGGCACCATCTTCGCGTGCCTCGAAGGCAAGGGCCAGACGACGATCGACGGCGAAGTGTTCGAATGGGGACCGCGCGATGTGTTCGTGATCCCGTCCTGGAAGCAATATTCGCACAAGGCCGACGAACAGAGCGTGCTGTTCTCGATCTCCGATCGGCCGATGCAGGAATCGCTGAACATCTGGCGCGAAGTGAATTGATCGCGCGTCAGGTTTGAGGTCGGAAAGCCGTCAACGATGACATCGTTGACGGCTTTCGCTTGTCAGCCTCAGGCTTCGACGGTGAAGCCTTCGCTGTCCAGCGTCATCCGGCCCTTCTGCGCATGTGACGCCCATCGCGTCGTTGCACCAATGCCCCCGAACGAGAAGAAATGCGCTGACACCGGACCGAGCGATCCAGTCGCATTCGCATCAGCCAGCGCACGCACAATGCCATCCGGCGCACTGACGCCAAACAGATGCTTCACAAGGCCGGCATGCTTGGCGACGCCGCCGACTGACGCTTTCACACCGCAGCGCTGTGCGTATTTGAGGAGCGTCGTCAGATTGGTCGGACCGGCCATGCCGATCCGCACCGGCGCCTCGACACCGAGATCGCGCAGCTTCTTCACCCAGCGGATCATCGCCATCGCGTCGAAGCCAAATTGCGTGACGATATCAGCCTTCAGACCGCCCTGCTCCGCGGCCTCGATCTTGGCGAGCAGCGCCCGCTGCATGACACCGTCGGCCACCACCGGGTGACCGTCCGGATGACCGGCAATGCCGATCTCCTCGATTCCGTATTTTTGCAACACGCCGCTTTCGATCACTTCGATCGATGCGGTGAATGCACCAGCCGAGTCAGGACGGTCACCGGAAATCACCAATATGCGGCGCACACCGGCTTCTTCCGACAGACGCTGCAGCAACGACGACAACTCGTCCTTACTTGCATAATTGCGAACAGCGATATGCGGTACCGGCTCGATGCCGGCCTTGCGCGTCAACACCGCCTGTTCGACCAGTTCGGTCGATGGCCGCGTCGGGATCGCACTGAGATAAAGATGCGTGCCCCCGGGCGCATTCTGTGCGACGGCCTCGACATCGCCCGGCTTCGGCCGCGTCGCCTCAACCGAGAAACCCGACAGAAAGCCGGTAATATGACCAATGGTCGCGGATACTTCACTGTCCGCAGCGGTTTTGGTCTTGAAAAGATTGACCACTGGAATGTTCATTCGCGTCTGCGGGAGATGACGTAGGATTCGTCGTTGAACCAAAGACCGTTGTGCCTGCGCAGCACTTCTCTCGTGGCATCGAGATAACGGCTATCTTTCACAGCCTCGTTGAGGCGCTCATCTTCCACCTGCGAGACGTAAATCGCGGCATTCCAGGCCGCGAGCACCGTTGAAGTGCCGATCGAGCCGGTGACTTCGCTCGGCAGCGTATGCATGTCGTATTTGAAGATCGCGCGATTATCCGCGTAGGTGTTGAAATTGAGATCGCGCGCAGCAGGACCGAGCGCCTTCTTCACTTCGCGCAGGATCGCATGACGGTCCGTCTGGAACGGATTGTCACCTGGCCAGACCTGCTGGACGATCTCCGATGCAGGATCGTTGCCGTAAGAATGGATCGCAATCAGCCGGCCACCCGGTCCAAGCGCCCGGGCGAGTGGCGCAATCACCTTCTGCGCCTTGAATTCGGCCGACGCGCGGGCGCGGTAGGGCTGTGAGGCAATGACAAGATCGAAATCGGCTTTCGCTGCGCCACGCTTGGGGATGATCGGATCGAGCAGAAATTTGTGGTCCTGCCTGTAGATCACGAGCACAACGGGCCGTTCATAGATCGGATTGCCGGTCTTGGCGCTGACGCCGGCCTTCCAGTTTTCGTCCAGAAAGCCCTGCAGATTGGTGATCTGCTCTTCGAAGTCGTGCGAGGTATTGCCGGTCAGCGCGACCTCGTTCCAGACCAGGCTGTTGGCCGCGGCGGTGGACTTCACCGTCAGCCACGGTGCTTCGGCGTAATACATATTGGTGAGGACGAGCACCGTTGACGGATGCTCGTAAAGGCGGTCCGGCATCTTCTCCAGCGTCAGCCGGATATCCTCGAGGCTGATTTCCTTGCCAGAAATATAGAATGGCATGTTCGGATAGCGGTGGTGCATCGCCCGCATCACGCGTGTCAGCACCGTGCCATCACCAAGACCAGCGTCGAACAAGCGCACGGCCGGCGGTTTCGGATGAATGTTGGTGAGTTCCTGCGCCACCTTGTTGGCGACGACCCACTTCTCGCTGCACGTATTCACGAACAGCAGATATTTCTGCCGGTTGTCGAAGAAGCGGAATTCGCGCTTGCCATCATCGGTCGTATTGGCATTGGCGGGCGGCATTTCCACAGACGTGGACGGGACAGTCGCTGGGCGGCCGCTGCGCTCAATGATCATGGGACGCGCATTCTCTCTTCCGTTGTGAATGGTCATGAAGGTGCGGATACGATCGAGCGTCTCGGTCGTAATGCGGCCGCCATTACGCAGCCTGCTCGTCAGTTTGCCGTCATTGACCGCGCGCCGCCCGAATGTGGATTCGGCAAGGCCGGCCTGGCGGCAATAGTCAGAGATTTCCTGCAGCAATTCATGCGCATTCATCGCAGGGGCCCTCGATCATTTCCTCGACATAGACATTGTTGTTTTGCGGCGGATCGAACCCTTCGCATTACGTCCGGTCAACCATAAAATTGCCCACTCCATATTTGGGTGATGTAGTGGGCAATTGCCCATAATCAATATCCATTTGATATTGCTGTATAAAATTAGTTTTGACTCAAACAAATTGTGCCCTGCGACGGCGGGGAGGACGAGCAACCACTGGAACGGCCGGTTTCTGCCCACTCCGCCGCGGCAGGGATGGAACCGCGTTCCAAGCGTTGCTCACATCGGTTAGGAAGCACTGTTCCATCCCCCGAATCGCGAGGCCGCATGCCCCGTTTCGCTGCCAACATCGCCTACTTGTTTTCAGAACGGCCGCTCATCGAAAGGCCAACTGCGGCGGCTGCGGGTGGCTTCGCTGCCGTCGAAGGGCAGTTCCCTTACGACACGCCGGCCAGTGCCTTGCGGGCGCAAATTGAGCAACACAAGCTGACGATGCTTGGCATCAACACCGAACGTGGCGGCAACGGCCAGTTCGGGATGGCTGCGGTGCCGAACCGCGAACGCGAGTTCGACACGCTCTTCAAACAAGCGCTGGATTACATTGTCGCTGTCGGCGGCTCGGCGATCCATTGTCTCGCCGGCATCGTGCCCGTCGACCAGCGGCCTGCCGCTGAGCGTACGTTCATTGCTAATCTGACACGCGTGGCCGATCTCGCAGCGGAGAAAAATATCACGCTGCTAATCGAACCGATTAACAATATCGACCGGCCCGGATACTTTCTCAATCGCTGCGAACACGCCGCCGACATCATCGCAAAGATCGGCAAGCCGAATATCAGGATCCAGTTCGATTTCTATCACGCGCAGATCATGGGCGGCGATCTGATCCGACGCTTCGAAAAGCACTTGCCGCTGATCGGCCATGTGCAGATCGCCGCGGTGCCCTCGCGACATGAGCCGGACGAAGGCGAGGTTTGTTATCGGGAAATCTACAAGGCGCTCGACGCCCTCGGATATCGCGGCTGGGTGGCGGGCGAATATTTCCCGCGAGGCCGCACCGAGGATGGCCTGGAATGGCTCAAAGCTGCGAAAACCCGCTAATTTCTGAGCTTTCCTTCCCTGCCGCCGATTGCTAAAATTTTCCTCATGTGGGGACGAAAAAGCAAATCACACGCCGCCTCCGCGGAAGCGAGCGAAAACGCAAGTTCGCAGCCTTTGAAAGAGGCATTGCGAGAGGTCCGCATCGAGGCGGCCGAACGCACCGGCATCGTCGTCGAGATGCGTGACGCCGAGGCGGTACGCCTTGAATTGCTCAATGACGCGCTGAATCCCGTCTTTGAAGAAATCCCGTCCAATGTCGAGATTTTCGATCGCGGAGTCAGCCGTGGCGATGTGCCCCGGCTTTGGATCGACGTGATCAGCTATGTGCTCATGGGGCGCGATAAGCGCACCTATCGCTTCGTGCAGGACACCCGCTATGGCCGCAAAATCCTGTTCGAATCCAGCGATATTCCGCCGACGGCGAAGGCGATTACCCGTTACATCGCCGGCCGTCTGATCGAGCGTGAACGGGCGCTGTCCGAGGATGCGTCTCAGCCACCCCGCAAGCCGCGGCGAGGCGGCTGGTTCTGGCGGGCCATCGCCGCGTTCCTGCTCGGCTTTGTTGGGGGCATCGCGGCGCTGATCATTGTCGCGCTGTTACAAAACGGCGGTTAGTCCCGTCGTCTTCCTACGCTGTCAAATCATCAACTCGCGCCGCCCCATCTCCTCAATGAGATCGCTGCCCTGATGGAAGCCGCGGGTGAGCGCCTTGCAGCTCCAGGCATTCCCCTGCTTGGCGATGGTGTAGAGATTGTAGGCTGCAAGATCACCCTCGCCCCCGAAAGCCGATGCCGACGGCACGCCGACAGCAGGAATTTTCGCCGACGGTCCCTCCAGATAGACCACCGAATTGATGTGGTCATGACCGTGCAGCACAAGTTCGGTGCCATGTTTTTGCAGCACCTCCCGGAATTTCGCGGCATCGATCAGCCGCTTGAAACGGTGCTGCGGCTTGGTGATCGGCGGATGATGGATCAGTATCACGCGGAAGAGACCGGCGGCAGCCAGCTTGTCGAGAATATCCGGCAGCGCATGAAGCTGCGGCGCACCGATCTTGCCGGTCGCCATGAACGGCGCAGTCGCCACAGCGCTCGATAGACCAATCAGAGCCACATCGCCGCGCCGTCGCACGAACGGAAACTGATCCGGCCCCGTGGTGTCGCCCTTCATGAAGTCGCCCCAGTGCGAATGCCACTCGCGCGCGGCCTTGCGCACATAGGCATCGTGGTTGCCAGGAACGAAGGTGACGTCATGTGCCGGACCGACCGTATCGAGCCATACGCGTGAGGGGGCGAATTCGCCCGGCAATGCCAGATTGAGGATGTCTCCTGTGACAGCGATGTGACTCGGGTGATGCGCCTTGAGGTCCGAAACGATGCGCGAGAGCACCTCGCCGCGATGAAAGGTCTTTCGGCGCCGGTGCCAGTTCATATAGCCCAGCACGCGTTTGCCCGCGAGTTCGCGGATTTTGGCACTGGGCATGGGGCCGAGATGCGGGTCGGAGATGTGGCCAAGAAGAAACATGGGACCGTATGTTGACGCTTTCGCAGGGTGAATCGATTAGAGACTATAAGGCAATGGTCAAAGAAGGGCGCCGCCCCATCACCCATTTAAGAAGCCAGTAAATGACGCAATGATCAACCGTCTCTTCCATCTGTACTGGCGCTTCTCGCGGGGGCTGACGCTCGGCGTTCGCGGCATGGCGATCGACCCGGAGGGCCGGATCTTCCTGATCAGGCATTCCTACGTGCCGGGCTGGCATCTGCCCGGTGGGGGCGTCGAGCCCGGCGAGACGATGCTGGATGCACTCCGCCGCGAAATGATGGAGGAAGGCAATATCGAGATCGGCACCGAGCCGACTTTCTTTTCGATGTATTTCAATCCAAGGGATTCCAACCGCGACCATGTGGCGCTGTACGTCATCCGCCAATTCACGCAATCGTCGCTGCCCAAACCCAACGCCGAGATCGTGGCACACGGCTTTTTCGCCCGCGATCGATTGCCGGATGACACGACGCCTGCGACGCGCGTAAGGATTGCCGAAGTGCTGGACGGAACCACCCGCCGCGAAAAGTGGTGATTAAGAAAATCCGGGGCATCATACGGTATCGACCTCTCCGGCCAGCCGTTGGCCGCGAAGGACCAAGGACATGCAGTATTGGATTTCAGCGACGATCGGGCTCGCCATTGCCGCCCTGCTGCTCCTCTATTTCGTTCGCCGAAAACCGATAAGCTTTGACGCCGTCGCGCCACGCAACCGCGTGGCGATGATCGCCAATGGCGATCCGAATGATGTCCTCAATGCCGTGTGCGCTCTGGCCAGGAATTCGGAATACACGCTGGGGGTCCGCGACGACGCCAACAAAAGGATCGTGCTTCAGGAGGGATTTTCGTTTTTCAACTATGGCAGTCTCTTCCAGATCGTAGTGATGCCCGATGGTCCGGACAAATCTTCGGTTCATGTCGCCATTGTCGGCAAAGGCTATCAATGGGGTCCGGCATTCCAGCGCTCAAAGCGGAATTTCCTCAAGGCCTTGCAGAAGGCCATCGGAGGTACATTCGTTACAACGTGACAAACTGAGTTGCCGATCTTGCATTGACTTGAGCCCCCTGCCCATGTCCCATCACCTCTTATGGGAGAGAGGCTATGTCGCTGAATGGCAAGACACTTTTCATCACCGGCGCATCGCGCGGGATCGGACTTGCGATCGCTTTGCGCGCCGCCCGTGACGGCGCCAATATCGCCATTGCCGCCAAGACCGATACGCCACATCCAAAGCTCCCGGGCACCATTCACACCGCCGCGAAGGAGGTGGAAGAGGCCGGTGGCCGCGCACTGCCTCTGGTGGTCGACATCCGTGACGAGGAACAGGTCAAATCCGGCCTCGCCCGCACCGTGGAGACATTCGGTGGCATTGATATCGTGGTCAACAATGCCAGCGCGGTTCAGGTGACGCCCGTTGCCAATACCGACATGCGCCGCTTCGATCTGATGAACGGCGTCAATGCGCGCGGCACCTTCATGGTCTCGAAATATGCCATTCCCTATTTGGAAAAGGCGGAGAACCCGCACATCCTGATGAACTCGCCGCCGCTCGAAATGAAGGAGAAGTGGTTCGCGCCGCACACCGCTTACTCGATGGCGAAATTCGGCATGAGCATGGTGGTCCTCGGCCTTGCCGGCGAATTGCGCAGCAAGGGTATCGCCGTCAACGCGCTCTGGCCACGCGCGACGATTGCCACCAGCGCAATCCAGAACTTGCTTGGTGGCGATGCGATCATGCGCATGTCACGCAAGCCTGACATCATGGCCGATGCAGCCTATGCGATCTTCAACAAGAGGGCGGCGGGCTTTACCGGTCATTTCCTGATCGATGACAGCTTCCTTTACGGGGAAGGCGTCCGCGATTTCGAGCCTTATCGTGTCGATCCGACCCAGCCGCTTGCGCCGGTTTTCTTCACGCCGGATGAACCGCCGCCGCCACCTGGCGTTGTAATTGACGGGTATCGCGATATCCGGGAGCTTCCGGCCGCGCGCACGAGATCATAGATATCGCCCAATCGCTCCCGGATACTTTCATTCAATGGCAACTCTCCTTCTCTCTCATTCTGCCTGCCTCAATCATCTGACTCCCCCCGGCCATCCGGAGCGGCCCGATCGCCTGCGCGCGATCGAAAGTGCGCTGGAGGCTGAGAAGTTTGCCGGTCTCATCCGCGAGCAGGCGCCGATGGCGGATATCGAGACGGTCGCGTTGGCACATCCACGAGACTACGTCGAAGCGATCCGCGAGGCGTCGCCGCGCGAAGGCATGATCGGGCTCGACGGCGATACGTCGATGTCACCCGGCACCTTGGAAGCAGCGTTACGGGCCGCCGGCGGTGCGGTGATGGCGGTCGATGAGGTGATCGCGAAGAAGGCAGACAATGCTTTCGTTGCCACACGGCCGCCGGGCCATCATGCCGAGACCGTTCGGCCAATGGGCTTCTGCATCTTTAACAGCGTCGCCGTCGCGGCACGGCATGCGCTGAAGAAACATGGCCTTGCGCGCGTCGGCATTGTCGATTTCGACGTGCATCACGGCAATGGAACGCAGGAGATTTTCTGGAGCGATCCAGCCGTGATGTACTGCTCCACCCATCAGATGCCGCTTTACCCCGGCACCGGGGCCAAATCGGAACGCGGCGATCACGACAATATCGTCAATGCGCCGCTGCGCGCGGGCGACGGTGGCGAACAATTCCGCGAGGCGATGGAGACCACAATCTTACCACGACTGGAGGCCTTTGGTCCCGATCTTATCCTTGTCTCGGCCGGCTTTGACGCGCATATCCGCGATCCTCTGGGCAGCCTGAATTTCACCGAGGACGATTTCGCCTGGGCGACCAGGAAACTGATGGACCTCGCGGACAAGAAATCCGGCGGCCGCGTGGTGTCTGTGCTGGAAGGCGGCTATGACCTGCAGGGCCTGGCCGGCTCCGTCGCCGCGCACGTCACGGCACTGATGCGGGGCTAGGCCTGACTCGACGCCGGAAATCACTATATTGCTGGCAGATTCGTACTCACGACCGATCTCGCATTCAGGATAGACATGACCGAGAAAAACCACGCTGACGTCAACACACTCCCCTTCGAGCGCGCGATCGAGGAACTGGAATCGATCATCAAGCGGCTCGAGGAAGGCAAGGTGCCGCTCGCGGAATCGGTCGAGATCTATGAGCGTGGCGAAGCGCTGAAGCAGCGCTGCGAGGAATTGCTGAAGGCGGCCGAGATGCGAGTGGAGAAGATTACCACCGATGCCGGCGGCAAGGCCAAAGGCACCGCACCGCTGGATGTAAAGTGAGATTGTAAGGAACTCACGAACCTCTCCCCGCTCATTCCCGCGAAAGCGGGAATCCAGCGCAATGCCTTGGGTCCCCGCCTGCGCGGAGACGAGCGGATGAGAGCGAAAGCTCTTTCTTCGGAAAGCTTACTTCTTCCGATACACAATCAGCGTCTTGAAATCGGCAACACGCTCGACCGGCTTTTCCTTTTCCCACACGGGAAGGATTTCGGCGGTCCGCTCCTTGCCCATCGAGTTCGTGTAGAACAACAGATAACCGCCGGAGCGTGTCTTGTCGGTGAACAGGTCCAGCACGCCGCGATCGGTCATGCCGCCATATTCAGGGCTCGCCGTGTTCGGGAAGAAGAATTCGCACAGATGCACCATCGTGACGATGTCAAAGCTCGGCAGCAGCCGCGGATTGGTCAGATAGATATCGCCGAAATAGGCGATGTAGCTTTTGGCGATCGCTGAATCGGTCGAGACCAGTTTGATATAGGCATCGTATTCCTCGATCGAGGCCGTGATCCCCATCACGGCGTTGTTGGTGCCGTTGCGCGCCTGCTCAATGCCGACGACATGATGCGTGCCGGTGCCGAAGTGAAAAATATCCTTGTTCTTCAGGCCCTGGTCCTTGATCCACTCATTAACGTGCACGTCGCAAGGACAGACATCCTCGTGCAAATCCCATTTGTCGGTCCAGTAGTTCATCTGAAGCATGGTATTTTTCCTCACGACGTTCCTCTTCAATGGCTAGTTTATGCCGGCTGGATTGCCAAGGGGCGTATATCGGGGCGCGAATGCGGCAAACCGGTACCCTCCACCTCGAGTTCGACCACCTTGTGGTGGAATTCGCGCAGCACCTCGCGCCGGTCGATCGTCATCACCACCGCATCCGGCAGGCGATCCAGCAGCATCTTATAGAGATCGCGGCCCGATGCGTCGCCCAGCGTGGCCACCGGCTCGTCGAACAGCAGCACATTGGGCTTTCGCAGCAGGGCGCGGGCGATACCGACTCGCTGCTGCTCACCCCCTGAGAGGAGGACACTCCAGTCCGCCTCCTCGTCGAGCCGCGATGCCAGATGCGGCAGGCCGACATCTTCCAGTGCCGTGACGATGCCGTCATCGGTGAGTTCTTCATCCGGTTGCGGATAGGTAATCGCGGTCCTGAGCGTGCCGAGCGGGAAATAGGGACGCTGCGGCATGACCAGCACATCGCCGTCGACAGGAAAGACCACACGGCCAGACCCGGCAGGCCACAATCCGGTCAGCGCGCGGAACAGCGTCGATTTGCCGGAACCAGATGGTCCCGTGATCATCACACGGTCACCCGGTCGCAGCGACAACGACGGCAGGCCGGCGATCACCGAACCATCCGGCAAGCGGATAGAAATGCCGGATACATCGACACTCTCCTGCGGTTGGCGCGCTACGGCGATGGCACCGGTCGTGTGGGCGCGACTGGCGTCGACCGCACGCATCGCCTCCTCGAATTGCCAGAGACGATCGACCATCGCTTTCCATTCGGCGATCTTGCCATAGGAGCTGATGCAGAAGGCGAATGCGCCTTCGACCTTCGGAAAAGCCAGCGCCGCCTGCATCAGCGACCCGAGCGGGATCGCACCAGTCAGGTAGGCCGGACTGACAATCAGAATTGGCACGACCGTCGAAGCTTGCGCGTAGCCCCCGATGAACCCGACAAGCCGTGTCTGCGTCGCGACCAGGCGCGTCCAGTTGCCGACAAGATTTGAAAATCGATGCCTCAGCTCTTCGCGCTCGACAGGCTCGCCCTTCATCAGCGCAATCGGCTCGGAGTGATCGGCGGCACGCACGATCGCGAAACGAAAATCGGATTCGTAACGCTGCTGATTGAAATTCAGCGGGATCAGCCGCCAGCCGATCATGTGGGCGATCAATGTGCCGATACCGGCATAGGTCAGCGCTGCCCAGATCAGCCAACCCGGAATTTTGAGATCGGCAAAGCCGGGTATCGGTGTCGTCGCCGACAGGCCCCAAAGGATATAGGCGAACGAAAACAGCGCCACGATGCTGCCAAGCAGCCCCGTCGTCAG
This sequence comes from Pseudorhodoplanes sinuspersici, assembly GCF_002119765.1. Lineage (NCBI taxonomy): Bacteria > Pseudomonadati > Pseudomonadota > Alphaproteobacteria > Hyphomicrobiales > Pseudorhodoplanes > Pseudorhodoplanes sinuspersici. The sequence goes on along the minus strand of NZ_CP021112.1, from coordinate 3,282,068 downwards.
TTCGTGCGTGCGCTGGATGAAGAGATACACGTCATTGGCGATGCGCAGATGGATATTGTCGACATTCGGTGCGACGACCCGCACGCGGTAATGCCGCCCCTGCGCCATCCACTGCGAGACGTAATTGGCCGTCAGCCAGCGCCGCCAGCGGATCTGCAACGTTTGCCCGAAAAAATATTGCGCCGCACCTGAAAGGATAGCACCGACGATGATGAAGCCGAACACGATCAGCTCGGCATGGAAGGCGTCCCAATCGCGCCCCTCCAGCGCATTGAAGAACCGGGCATTCCAGTTGATCACCGAGACCGCCACATAAACCAGCGCCAGTTCCGCCCCGATCACGGCGGCCAGCAAGCCCCGCGCGGTCCATCTCTCCTCTGAGCGGAAGTAAGGCAGAGCCAGCCGCAGGAAGGTGCGCAGAGCGAGGACGATACGGTCCATCGGCGATCCTTTTCGAGGCGTCCGCAATGCGGACCGGGCGTCCAACGTGTATGATGCTAAACTTGTATCATGCACAGCGCAGCCAGCCGATTCGATCACGCCGACGCTGGCCCATCCATCACCCCAAAGAATGGAACAGGGCTGATTTCCAACACTTTTTGACGCTAAACGGACCGTCACGTGCGCTTCACAAGCGTCCGGCAGGGCTTGCTTGCCCTCGTCGGCCGTGGCGTCAAGCCGTCGATGCCGCAGCCGCTCTGAACGAACAAACCAATGACTATGCACACGACCCTGACTGCTGGGGTTCCGTCCCCGGCCGCAGCGCCGCACTGGCGCGTCGAACTGACCGAGACGATCCGGCTGGCCCTGCCGATCGCGCTGACCCAGCTTGGCCAGATCGCGATGATGACCACCGATCTGGCCCTGCTCGGCCGGCTCGGCGATCACGTCGTGGCGGCCTCGGCGCTCGCACACATGGTTCTGTTCGGCGCGTTCGTGCTCGGCATGGGGCTCGTGTCTGCCGTCGCTCCCCTTGCGGCCCAAGCCTTCGGGGCACGCAATCCGCGCATGGTGCGCCGTGCGCTGCGTGTGGGTTTATGGGCCGCAACGATGCTCGGCATCCCGCTCAGCGCGGTCCAGCTTTTCGGCCACGATATTCTGCTGGCGCTCGGACAGACCGAACAGGCCGCCACATTGGCCGCACGGTATCTCTACGGACTTGCCTGGAGCCTGATCCCGGCCTGGTGGTTCATCGCCCTGCGCGGCTTCATGGGTGCCGTGAACCGGCCGGAGCCCGGCCTGTGGATCACGCTGGCCGCCATTCCGGCCAATGCGCTTTTAGCCTACACGCTGATCTATGGTCATTTCGGCATGCCCAAACTGGACCTGCTCGGCGCCGGCCTAGCGACCACCACTGTCAATATCGGCATGTGCGCCGCTGCGATCTGGGTCTGCTACGCCCAGCGGCCATTCAGAAAATTCCGTGTGCTCGGACGCTTCTGGCGGCCGGACTGGCCGCTGTTCCGGCGGCTGGTGATTATCGGCGCACCGATCGCCGGCACCTTTGCACTTGAATATGGCGTGTTTGCCGCCGCCGGCGTGCTCATGGGCTGGATCGGCACCACCGCACTCGCCGCGCATCAGATCGCACTGACCATCGCATCGATCATGTTCATGGTGCCGTTCGGCATCTCCATGGCCGCGACCGTGCGGGTCGGTCATGCGGTCGGACGGCGTGACAGCCCCGGCACGCGCAGCGCCGGTTTCACTGCGATCGGGCTTGGGATTGCCTTCATGACAACCATGACGCTGATCGTGATCGTAACGCGCGAATTCCTGCCCATCCTGTTCCTCGGAACGATCACGCAAGAAAACGCACCGACGGCGGCGCTCGCAGCGACGTTGCTTGTGGTTGGCGCGAGCTTCTTCATCGCCGACGGCGTCCAGACTGTCGCCGCAGGCGCACTGCGCGGCCTGAACGACACACGAGTGCCACTGCTGTTCTCGGCGATCTGCTTTTGGCTGATCGGTTTCACCGCCTGCTATGGCCTCGGCTTCACGCTTGGCTTTGGCGCGTTCGGTGTCTGGATCGGCCTGTCGCTGTCGGTCCTCATCTATGCCGTACTACTTGTCATCCGCTTCCACATCCTGACAAAGCGGAGATATCTGCCGGATATACCCGCGGCTTTGTGACGGAAGCTTGCGGTCCGGCACGAAAGCCGGGCATGACATAGTCATGGTCGAACGGCTGCATATCATCGAGGTTGGGCATCGCGGCGACGGCGTAGCGCGCACGCCTGACGGTCCGGTCTTCGTGCCCTACACACTGCCAGGCGAAACCATCGATGCCGAGCGTTTCCACCCGGACCGCTCACACCTCTTGCGAATCGTCGAAGCATCGCCGGATCGCATCGAACCGTTCTGTCCGCATTTTGGCGTTTGCGGCGGCTGCGCGATCCAGCATTGGAGCGAACCCGCTTACCGGGTCTGGAAACGCGGTCTCGTCGTCTCCGCGCTGGAACAAGCGGGTCTCGAAACGACGGTCGGACAACTCATCGATGCGCATGGCGATGGCCGCCGCAGAGCCGTGTTGCATGCGCGGCGTGGCACCAAGGACATTGTCGAAGTCGGATTCTCCGCCCCCCGCGCGCATCTGATCGTACCGATCGATCGCTGTCCGGTGCTCGCACCATCGATGAAAGGCACCATTGAAATCGCATGGAAAATCGCCGAAGCGCTCAGCCTTTTGGCAAAGCCGCTCGACATCCATGTCACGGCAACGATCAATGGCCTCGATATCGATATCCGCGGCTCCGGACCGATCGATAGCAAGCGTGTGACTGCCCTGACGTCGATTGCGGCAACCGGCGGCATCGCTCGCCTCACGCGGCATGGCGAACTCATTGCTCTGAATGCCCCACCGCTCCTGCAGGTCGGGAAGGCGCGCGTTACATTGCCACCGGGATCGTTCCTGCAGTCGACCGAGCGTGGCGAACACGTGCTGGCCGAGCTTGTTCTGCAATACTCAGGCTCGGCAAAAAACACACTCGATCTGTTTTGCGGGATCGGCCCTTTCGCCCTACGTCTTGCCGAACGCGGTCGCGTCACGGCGATGGATAGCGACCAGAACGCCGTGGATGCGCTGGCGAAAGCCGCGCAAGCGACACCGGGCCTCAAGCCCGTTGCTGCATCGAAACGCGATCTGTTTCGCCGGCCGATGACGTTTCAGGAATTATCCGGATTCGACGCGATCGTGTTCGATCCGCCACGGCAAGGCGCGGAAGCGCAAGCCCGCGAGATTGCGCGCAGCAAGGTACGCAATGTCATCGCCGTGTCCTGCAACGCCGCGACCTTCGCGCGCGATGCGGCGATCCTGATCGAAGGCGGCTATACGCTCCGTAGCGTCACGCCTGTCGATCAGTTCAAATACACGGCGCATGTCGAGATTGTTGGGCAATTTACGCGATAGTTTCTCCGCACTAACCCCGCCCTCATCCTGAGGAGCGCAGCAGCGCTGCGCGTCTCGAAAGTCCTCAGGATGAGGCCGATTGAAGCGTGAGCGAGTTCAGCTAATTCCCCCAGCGCTCCTGCCAGATGCGCTCGCCGATCGTGCAGGGCACACGCGGATTGGCCGCTGAAGCCTTCGTCACTTTCGCGTCTGGCGAAAGGCTTGCGATTTCGAGCACCAGCTTGGTACGGATGGCTTCGACGAATTTCTCGCGATCCTTGACCGGCACCACAAAAGCGGCAGGACCGCCGATCACGCAATCCTCGTAATATTCGTCGAGTTGTTCGATATCCATGGTCGAATAACTCGGCCGTTTCAGCATCACCGGAAGTCCGTTGATGGTGATGCCATGGGACAGCACCTCATCGCGCGCGACCACAACCAGAGGTCCGCTGTTATTGGCGCCGTCGCCGGAGATATCGATTACGCGGCGGATGCCGCGCTGGCCGCTCGATTCGAACAGCTTCATGCCGAACAACAGCGCACCGGAAATCGAGGTGCGCGCCGCACGGCGCAACGGAGCCTGGGAAATCTCATTGGCGACCGAACCGGCACTTTCCGGCCCGTCGATCAGGCGCCACGGCACAACCACCTTCTGGTCCTGTACACCGGCCCATTCAAAATAAGTGATGGCAATCTTGCCGTGGATGCCTTGCTTAAGAGCATTCAGGAATTCAGCAGAGGTCAGCGCCCGAGAATACCCTTCTCGCTGCAGCGCCAGTTCATCCGGGTCCATCGAGTAGGAGATATCGACCGCCAGTATCAACTCGATATCGACGGATGTTTGCCTGCTCTCGGACAGGTCGCGCCGTGCCGGCGCGGCATCCAGATGCCACGCTGTGAAGACCAAGCCGGCGAACAGCAACACAGCCGCCAGCACAGACCAACGCCTGAACATCCGAATGCCTCCGTCCTGTTTCCCTGTCGGGCGGACTAAAAGATCGAAACAGGCTTAAGCAACTATGATGCTAGCAATTATGCTGCCATAACTTCGGAAACGGCGCACTAGATCACGATGTTTTTGGATCGAAGCGATCCAAAAACATAAAACGTGGTCGATTCTAATACGTTAGAGCATGATGTCGTCCGAAAACCGCTTCGCACTTTTCGGCATCATGCTCTGGGGAGATCAGCCGTCCACTGACTCGGTGGACACAATCTCGATACCGAAGCCACCCAGGCCCACATAGGTGAGCTTCTTGGAGGTAATCAGCCGGATCGAGGAAATGCCGAGATCCTTCAGGATCTGCGCACCCAGCCCGATTTCGCGCCATTGCCGGATGCGGGCGGCCTCAGAATCGGTTTCGCCGTCACGCGGAATGGCCGTCACCGGCACGCCGGCGGTGCCGTCACGCAGATAGACGATAACGCCCCGGCCCTCGTCCTTGAAACGCGACAGGACGGCATTGATCGTCTTCGCGCCACCGAACACATCGCCAATGATGTCCGCCCGGTGCAAGCGCGTCGGCACGCCTTCGCCATCGCCAATCCGGCCATACACAAAGGCCATGTGATGCTGAGGGTCGAACGGTGTGACATAGGCGTAGCCTTGTAACGTGCCAATCGGCGATGCCACCGGGAATTCGCCGACGCGCTCGACCAGTTTTTCGCGCACCTGCCGATAGGCAATCAGATCGGCAATCGAGACGCGCTTCAGGCCATGCTTTTCGGCGAATTCAGCAACCTGGCGGCCGCGCATGACGCTGCCATCGTCATTCATCAATTCAGCGAGCACCCCGACCGGCGGCAGGTGTGCCAGCTTGCAGAGATCGACGCAGGCCTCGGTATGGCCGGAGCGCATCAGTACGCCGCCTTCCTTAGCAACCAGCGGAAATACGTGGCCGGGCCGCACAAAATCGGCAGCGCCGCTATTGCCGTTGGCCAGCGCGCGGACGGTGTTGGTGCGTTCTTCGGCCGAGATACCCGTGGTCAAGCCGTGCTTCACATCGACGGTGACGGTAAAGGCCGTGCCGAGCGGCGCGTCGTTGCGCGATACCATCGGGTCTAGGTGCAGACGCTTTGCTTCTTCAATCGACAACGGCGCACAGACGATGCCTGACGTGTGCCGGATGATGAAGCCCATCTTCTCCGGCGTGCAAAGCGACGCGGCGACGAAGAGATCGCCCTCATTCTCACGGTCGTCGTCGTCGGTGACGACAACGAGTTCGCCACGAGCAAAGGCGGCAATCGCCTGATCGATGCGGTTCTGAGTGTCAAGCATTGAAGTCCTGTTCCGCGTTCGGCAGTTGGTGGGTTCGGCAATCACCGGTCGGTCATGGGAAATGGCCATGACGGCCCTTCACCCACCTGCCCGCGATGACGGAGATAATGATCGGCGATGACACATGCCACCATCGCCTCGCCGACGGGGACCCCTCTGATGCCTACGCATGGGTCGTGGCGGCCTTTGGTCACGATCTCGGCGTCGCGGCCGTAGCGATCGACCGTCTTCCGGGGCTGCAGGATCGAGGACGTCGGCTTCACGGCGAATCGCGCAACCACCGGTTGACCGGTCGAGATGCCACCCAGGATGCCGCCCGCATGGTTCGACAGAAACAGCGGCTTGCCATCGTTGCCCATGCGCATCTCGTCAGCATTGTCCGCACCGGACAGATCCGCGGCCGCAAAGCCGTCGCCGATTTCGACGCCTTTCACCGCATTGATGCTCATGAGGCCCGCCGCCAACTCGGCATCGAGTTTGCCATAGACCGGTGCGCCAAGGCCCGGCGGGACACCGTCAGCCACGATCTCGACAACCGCTCCGATCGAAGAGCCGGCCTTGCGGACGCCATCGAGATAATCGGCCCAGATTTCCGCCATCTTGGCGTCAGGACAGAAGAAAGGATTGCGCGAGACCTCATCCCAGTCCCAACGCGAGCGGTCGACCGCATGCGGTCCCATCCGCACCAACGCTCCGCGCACTGTCACGCCCGGCACGATCTTGCGCGCGATGGCACCGGCCGCCACACGCGCCGCGGTCTCGCGCGCCGAGGCACGACCGCCACCGCGATAATCGTAGAAGCCGTACTTGACGTCGTAGGTGTAACCGGCATGTCCAGGACGATACTTGTCCTTGATATCGGAATAATCCTTCGAGCGCTGGTCGACATTTTCGATGAGCAGCGCGATCGGCGTACCGGTCGTCATGTCCTGACCGGTCGCTTCATCAGTAAACACACCAGACAGAATGCGGACCGCATCCGGCTCCTGGCGCTGAGTCGTGTATCGCGACTGACCAGGACGGCGTTTATCAAGATCGTTCTGGATCTCTGCAGCCGTGAGTGGAATGCGCGGCGGGCACCCGTCGACGACACAGCCAAGCGCGGGCCCGTGGCTTTCGCCAAACGAGGTCACGCGGAACAGATGGCCGAAGGTGTTGAACGACATGATGCTTTTTTCGGGTAAGGCGGCTTGGTAGCCCGCGTGAACCGCAGGGTCAAATCGGGCGATTTCATTACTGCTGTGCAGCATTTTTCTTGTCTGCTCTGAATGCGCATTCATGGGGCTGAACGCGAATTAATGAGAACCTGAACGCTCGTTAAGCTTTTGAAAAATAAGGGTTTTTTTGATTTTTTCATTTGCCGGAGGAAATGAAATCTGCAAATGAATTGGCTGGGAAAGACCCGTTCCGGGACCTCAATCGCACCCGAACACTTTCGCCAGGAATTATCGACCCACTCACGAGGACAAACCCCATGCGTAAATTGATCGCCGTCCTTGCCGCGATCGGCTTCATCGGCACGACCACGATGTCGCCGGTGCTCGCGGCTCAGGCAACCCCAGGCGTTGCGAAGAGCGCCGATTTCTCGGCCGCCAAGAAGAAAGCGAAGAAGAAGGCCAAGAAGGCTGAACTGACCGTCGCCACCGACGTCTCGGCTGCCAAGAAGAAAGCCAAGAAGAAGGCCAAGAAGGCTGAGCTGACCGTCGCCACCGACGTCTCGGCTGCCAAGAAGAAAGCCAAGAAGAAGGCCAAGAAGGCTGAGCTGACCGTCGCTACCGACGTCTCGGCTGCCAAGAAGAAAGCCAAGAAGAAGGCCAAGAAGGCTGAGCTGACCGTCGCTACCGACGTCTCGGCTGCCAAGAAGAAAGCCAAGAAGAAGGCCAAGAAGGCTGAGCTGACCGTCGCCACCGACGTCTCGGCTGCGAAGAAAAAAGCCAAGAAGAAGGCCAAGAAGAAGGCCGAAAACGTGATTGAATACCGGATCGCCGCCTAATTGAATTAAGCGCCTGGCGCGAAAACGGCCGGACCTCAAGGTCCGGCCGTTTTTTTAGAGCTGTCAAAATCCGATCAGGGTTCGCCGACGGTCAAATCCGGCGCATCAGGATGCTTGATGCCGACAACATGGTAACCGGCATCGACATGATGGATCTCTCCGGTCACGCCGCGCGAAAGATCCGACAGGAAATAGGCGGCGGAATCGCCGACCTCATCGAGCGAAACATTGCGGCGCAGCGGTGTATTATATTCGTTCCATTTCAGGATATACCGGAAATCGCCGATCCCCGACGCAGCCAGCGTCTTGATCGGGCCGGCGGAGATCGCATTCACGCGGATGTTCTTTTGACCGAGATCGGCGGCGAGATAACGCACCGAGGATTCGAGCGCAGCCTTCGCCAGACCCATGACATTGTAATGTGGCATCCATTTCTCGGCGCCGTAATAGGTCAGCGTCAGCATCGATCCGCCATTCGTCATCAGCTTCTCGGCCCGCTGAGCGATCGCGGTGAACGAATAGCAGGAGATCAACATCGTCTTCACGAAGTTGTCTTCGGTCGTATCGATATAACGCCCGTCGAGTTGATCCTTGTCGGAGAAGGCGATGGCGTGCACCACAAAATCGAGCGAACCCCAGGCTGCTTCCACCGCCTGAAACGCCGCATCGATGGTGGCCGGTTCGGACACGTCGCAATGGCCGACCACGATGCCGTCGACCTCCTCGGCCAGCGGCTCGACCCGCTTTTTCAGCGCGTCGCCCTGGTAGGTGAAGGCCAGGTCCGCCCCATGATTGTGGCAGGCCTTGGCGATACCCCAGGCGATCGAACGGTTATTCGCGACCCCCATGATCAGCCCGCGTTTTCCGCGCATGAGGCCAGGTGCGTCCGGCATTGATGTTCCTTTTTTGAGGCGCTTTTGAGCGGTCATCTTGTGGCACAGGGTATCGGGACCATCAAGAACAGGCCCGCAGGCGGCCTGTGGGCGATCGCTCCGGCTATCAATTTCGGAATAGTGAATATGCCCCGGGTGTTAGTCCGGGCATGGACACCACAACTGCCGACAGCTGTTTTTGCCCAGCGGCCGAACATCCACTATGCCGGATAGTGGTTCGAGATACAGATTTCCAGGGACCCGATTGATGAGCAGCTTTCGGCAGGATGTGGAGACCAACGTTCCAGCGTTGCGGCGCTATGCGCGGGCGCTGACGCGTGACGGTGAACTGGCGGACGATCTCGTGCAGGACACACTGGTCCGCGCCTTGCGCTCGGAACATCTGTTCCACGGCGGGGAGATCCGGTCATGGCTGTTCACCATCCTAACCAATCTCAATCGCAATCGCCTGCGTTCGCTGGCACGCCGGCCCTCGACCTCAACGCTGGAAGATAATGACGCACCGGATTCTGCCGGTCCCGAAGCCGGCGGCCGCGACATCGAGCGGGCGCTCGATCTTCTGGTTGACGATCAAAAGCAGGCACTGCTGCTGGTGGTGCTGGAGGGACTGTCCTATCGCGAAGTCGCCGAGGTTCAGGGGGTACCGATCGGCACGGTGATGTCGCGGCTGGCACGGGCGCGCGCGCAAATTAAAGCCTATCTCGACGGCGAGCGCCCGGTGCTGCGCCGCGTGAAATGAAAGTAAGAGGTGACCGATGACCGATCGTGAATCACCCGTGACGGAAGACGAACTGCACGCCTTCGTTGACGGTGAATTGCCAGCCGACCGCAATGCCGCAGTCGAAGCATGGCTTGCATCGCATCCCGATGACGCGGCGCGCGTGGCCGCCTGGAAAGTACAGGCCGATGCGATCCGGACGCGCTTCGGCAGCACCGCGCATGAAGCCGTGCCGTCGCATTTGAAAATCGAGTCGTTGCTGCGCTCGGGCCGCAACTGGCGCGCTATCGCGGCGGCCATTGCCGCTGCTGCGTTTCTGATCGGCGGTGTCGCCGGCTGGATGGCCCGCGACACGACCGAGGTCACCGCGGCGCCTGGCGATCCGACCGATCAGATCGCGCAATACGCCTTGGCCGCACACAAATTATATATCGGCGAAATCCGCCATCCCGTGGAGGTCGGCGCAACCGAATCGCATCTGACGCCATGGCTGTCGCGCCGTCTTGGCACATCGCTGCGCCTCCCGGACTTTTCGGCCTTCGACATGAAGCTGCTTGGCGGCCGTCTGCTGCCCGGAGAAAACGGCCCGGCCGCCCTGTTCATGTACGAGAACGGCAACGGAGACCGGATTACCTTCTATTGCACCAAGCTGCCGGCCCAGCAAATGTCATTTCGTTATTATCAATCGGATAATGTCGCCGCGATCCGCTGGGTGGTCGGCGATTACGGCTATGTCGTCAGTGGCCCGGCCAACAAGATGCGACTCAAGGAATTTGCGAGGGCTGCATTCGAGCAGCTCGAAAACCGGGCTCCGCCGCCGCCGGCCAACCGCTCATCCACTGAGCCTGTGATCAGCCGGCGCGGCACGTAAGCGACAGAGCTGACAAGGACCAGCAGGCGCCGCCAGCGACTAACTTAGCCAAGATTCTTGCGCGGATCGTAGGGCTTCTCGTCCCGCCACTTGCGCATCAGCTCTTCAAGCTCACCATCGCTCTGGTCAGGCAACACGATCCGCACGGTCGCAAACAGATCGCCCTTGCCGGTTTTGTCCGGCAGGCCTTTGCCTTTGAGACGGAACGTCCGGCCGCTATTGGTGTTGGCCGGAATCGCCAGCTCCACGGCACCATCGAGTGTCGGCACGCGCACCTTGCCGCCAAGCACCGCTTCGTAAAGCGTAATCGGCAGTTCAAGACGCACATTTGAACCGTCACGCTCGAAATACGGATGTTTGGCGATATTCACGGTGATGATCGCATCGCCTGGCATGCCGCCGGCACCGACGAAGCCTTGGCCCTTGAGCCGGATCTGTTGTCCGTCGGAAAGACCAACCGGAATTTTGACATCCACTTCCTTGCCGGTCGGCAGATAGACGCGGCGCGAACCGCCATGCGCAAGGTCGGACAGCGAGATGGTGACGGAGGCGGTCACATCCTGACCCGGCGCCGGTGCAAACTCCTCTGGTTCGAACGGCGTACCGCCGGCGCGGCCACGTGCGCGGCCCCCCATCATCTCCTTAAGAATTTCGTCAATGCCGCCAAAGCCACCACGGGCGCTGCGCTGCTGGCCGCCTTGCGGTCCCCAGGAGAATGTTTCGAAATGCATGTCGGGACCAGCAGAGCCGCCACCGAAACCGCCGGGATGCACGCCTTCAAAGCCAGTAAAGCGCGGCTTACCCTCGGCATCGATCTCACCAGCGTCGAACTGCTTGCGCTTCTTCTCGTCGCCGAGAATTTCATAGGCGGCATTGGCCTCAGCGAAACGCGCAGAGGCTTTCGGGTCATCCTTGTTGGCGTCGGGATGGTGCTTCTTGGCAAGCTTTCGAAAGGCTGACTTGATCTGGCCAGCCGCAGCCCCCCGCGGCACCCCCAGAACGTCGTAGGGGTCGCGCATTCAATAAACTCCTTGAAAACAGAGGCCGGCTCCCGGCCGACTTGTCAGTCCCGGTTATTTGGGATTGTAATCCGGCTTTCGCAACGTCGAGGCGCTCACGTTCGCCGCCATGGTTTGAGACGGCGTATCTCCCATTTCCCCTTACCACCCCGGCAGGCCTCCCCCTGCATCCAGGATTCCTCCCCCTCGGCCACATAGCTTGCGAGGAAATCGCGGCACAAAGCACCTTCCATTCGATAGGAAGCGGCCAAGGGTGTCACCGTGCCCCTCGCCCCCGATTGCGGATTTTCCCAGGGCTGGCTCGAATCCTTGGCTCCTCGGCTGAGGATTTCCGCCGCAGCCATCTTCGCATAGGCCAGATCGGAGGCCGGCGGCATATGCGGCGCCTGCTCGTCAGCGCGCGCCACAACCGGGACCGAGCCCGTCTGGACAGGTTTATCCTCGTCCTTTCCGAACATCGATCCGAGCTGGTAACTGGTGCTGCAACCGGCCGCTAGGCTGGCGATCATCATCGCGCCCGCGCATGCCAGCGGCCGGCATAGGCGCGCCGGGCGCATTCGCCTATATACGATCTGCCCGACGGTAAAACGCGAGAACAGGCCGGTCACTCGGCTCCCCAGACACATGACAGATACACCAGCCATTCAACAGTCAGAACCGTTAAGGAACGGTGATTTCACAGAAAGCTCTGAGCCTTTGGCGCTGTTCGCGGCATGGCTGAAAGAAGCAACGCAATCCGAACCCAATGATCCCAATGCCATGGCGATCGCGACCGCGGGCTCCGACGGATTTCCGGACGTGCGCATGGTGCTGCTCAAGGGCTTCGATAGCCAGGGCTTCGTGTTTTACACAAACCTGGACAGCGCCAAGGCACGCGAACTGAAGGAACGGCCGGAGGCCGCCCTTCTTTTCCACTGGAAATCACTCCGCCGTCAGGTTCGCATCCGCGGCCATGTCGAGCCTGTGACCGACGCAGAGGCCGACGCCTACTTCGCGACGCGCCCACGCCTTGCGCAGATCGGTGCCTGGGCCAGCAAGCAATCGGCGCCGCTTGAAAGCCGGCTCGCATTCGAAAAAGCCGTTGCGCAAGTCACTGCGCGCTATCCGCTTGGAACAATTCCAAGACCGCCTTTCTGGTCCGGGTTTCGCGTCGTTCCTATATCACTCGAGTTTTGGCACGATCGCCCGTTCCGGCTGCACGATCGCATTGTCTTCGCGCAATCCGGAGACAATAAAACGTGGACAAAGACGCGCCTCTATCCGTGAGCTTATTTGCCTTGAGCTAATTTGCAGACGCTTTTGAGTGCCCCAGCAGGATCAACGAATGCCCCCGTCGTCCGATAACGGCCCACGCCGCACGCTGCTACTGACCGGCGCCAGCCGTGGCATTGGGCATGCGACGGTGAAACGCTTTTCGGCCGCGGGCTGGCGGGTGATCACCTGCTCGCGTCATCCGTTTCCAGAAAACTGTCCGTGGGAAGCAGGTCCCGAAGATCACATCCAGGTCGACCTCAGCAGCCCTGAAAATACCGCCGAAGCAATTGAAGAGATCAAACGGCGGCTGCCCGACGGGCAACTGAATGCGCTGGTGAACAACGCCGCGATTTCGCCGAAGGCCGAGGGCGGCAAGCGGCTGAGCGCAATCGGCACCGATATCAAGGTCTGGCAGCATGTCTTTCAGGTGAATTTCTTCGCACCGATCATGCTGGCGCGCGGCCTGATTGATCAGTTGAAAGTCGGGCATGGCTCGGTGGTGAATGTGACCTCGATTGCCGGCTCGCGTGTGCATCCTTTCGCCGGCGCGGCTTACGCAACTTCCAAGGCCGCCCTGGCATCGCTCACGCGGGAAATGGCTGCCGATTTCGGCCCGCTCGGCATTCGGGTGAATGCCATCGCACCGGGAGAAATTGACACGGCGATCCTGTCGCCGGGAACGGAAAAGATTGTCGAACAGCAGATCCCGATGCACCGCCTTGGTACCCCGGACGAAGTCGCGAAGATCATTTACGTGCTGTGCACGGAGACGTCGTCATACGTGCATGGTGCCGAGATTCACATCAACGGCGGCCAGCACGTCTGATTAGATCAATAGAGCTCAGTCTTGACTGAATGGTCGTAATGCGCGTCCAGCGCGTCCGGCGATACATCCTTCAGCTCCGCGAGCGCGGCCAACATCGTTCCGACACTAGGCAACGTCTTTCGGTCGATCCGGCTCGCCGGATCCCAAAGCTTGGCGCGGTTGATGGCCTTGCCGCAATGAAACAGCACCTCCTCCACCACGACGACGATTGCGCATTTGGGCTGGCGCTGCCCTTCCGCCAGATCGGCAAGGAGACCGGGCGTGGTGGATATATGCGCACGACCATTGATGCGCAGAAAGACGTCCAGCCCCGGAAACAGGAACAACAAACCGGCGTGGTCGTCCTTGAGCAGGTTGCGGAGCGACTCGATGCGGTTATTTCCGGGCCAGTCGGCAAAAGCCACGGTTCGTTCGTCGAGTACACGCACAAAGCCCGCCTGGCCGCCGCGCGGCGTTGCATCCAGTCCGCGGTCGCTGCCAGTCGCCAAGCAGAAGAACGACGCAACACGCAAATAGGCCCGGTGAAAATCCAAAAGTTCCCGCGTCACCGCTTTCTGGATCATCGGGGACGGCGGTGCATAGAGCCGATCCAGTTCGGCGGGATCGGAAAGGATATCTGGCTGAGCTTGGCTCATGATGGGACTCCACAACGGCCCGGAGCGTCGGGCCTGATTTCGACAACGACCAAGCGTCAGCAGGGCGATACGGCGGTGTCACACGTAGCGGGGATCTATTGGCGCTGCTAAGCTAACAATGCCATTCGATAACGCGAAGATGCCATGGCTGGTCCGCCCGAAAGCCCGTTTGATGCAGATACAGAAGAAGAACGGCCCCTGCTGATCGCGGTGGCACATGGCGAGCCCGACTCTCTGGTCGCCGAAAGCCACAGCCATGCTTACGGGCAATTGGCCGGCGCGTGGCGCGGCCTGCTCACGCTTGGCACCGAGACAGGGCAGTGGGTTGTGCCAGCCGTGCACGCTGTCTGGATCCCGCCGCATCAGGTCCATTCGGGCCGGTCGCACGGTCCCTTTGACGGCTGGTGTGTCTATATCCGGCCGTCGATTTGCCGGGACCTGCCCGATCGGCCTGTGACCATGCGAACATCCGGCCTGCTGCGAGAAGCGGTATTGCGCATGGCGCAGTGGAAAGGCCAGCCGCTGGACGACATACGTCTGCCTCTCGCACAGGTCATCCTCAACGAGATCCGGACGCTTCCCGCGGAGAGCTTGGGTCTGCCGATGCCGCGCGATCCGCGTTTATTACGAATTGCAAACGCCTTAGCCGAACACCCAGAAGACGATCGCGATCTCCACGCGTGGGCATCATGGGCGGGTGTCGCCACGCGAACCCTCAGCCGCCGTTTCGTATCGGAGACCGGCTTCACCTTCACCGCATGGCGTCAACGCGCGCGCTTGTTGCGATCGCTCGAGATGCTGACGGAAAACACGCCGGTGACGAGCGTCGCGCTCGATCTTGGCTATGACAGCATCAGCGCGTTCATCGCGCTGTTCCGACGAACATTTGGCGTGACACCAGGCGAGTATGTGCGGAATGCAACGAGGGTAGGAAACAAGCAGCTCTTTTAAAGCCACTTCTTCCACTTGAAATAGAGATAAGGCACCACGGACGATATAACCATCGCGATCAGCGCGAGCGGATAGCCGGCCGCCCATTTCAGCTCCGGCATGAACTCGAAGTTCATGCCGTAGATCGAGGCCACAAGAGTCGGCGGCATCATCACGACTGCGACAACCGAAAACAGCTTGATGATATTGTTCTGTTCAATGCTGACGAGACCCAGCATAGCGTCAAGCAAGAAGGTGATGCTGTTGGTCAGATAAGTCGTATGGTCCGACAGCGACTGGGTATCTCGCTGCATCGTCTTGAGTTGCGCGCGCATTTCCTTCGACCAGCGCATGTCCTCTCCCTCTTGGGCGAGAAACAGCACCAGACGGCCGATCGAGACGAGGCTCTCACGAACTTTGGATGTGAGATCGCCCTTTCGGCCGATCGTGTACAAAATGCCCTGATAAACGCGGGACGAACCACCGCGGCTGCGGCGCGTCTCGAACACCTTCTGCGAGACCTGATCGACCTCCATGCCGATGCGCTCAAGAATATCGGCGTTGCGATCGATGACGGCATCCAGCAAATCCATCAGCACCGTCTGCCCGGTGACATTGGACGGACAGGCGCGGCCAAGCTTATGGCGCGTCATCGCGAATGGGCGTGGCTCGTCATAGCGCACCGTGACCAGGCGCTGCCCTGCCAGAATAAACGAAACCGGCGTGGTGACGGGAGACGGCGTATCCGATTGCGACATCAACGTCGCAGTCATGTAGCGCGCACCATTCTCGATATAGAGACGGCTGGAAATCTCGATTTCCTGCATTTCCTCGCGGGTCGGGATTGCAGCCCCAACCAGTTTTTCCACCAAGCGGTCTTCTTCAAGGGTCGGGTTGAGGAGATCGAGCCAGATGGCTGCCTCTGGCAGCCCTGCAGGCAGGCCCTTCTCGCCTTCCAGAATCCGTGGCTCGAGAGCCGTGCCTCGCAGAACGTAAACAGTCAGCATGCTGCCTCCGCCGTCTGCGGAGCGACCGCAGCGCGGCGGAAGTCATGGCGAGGTACCGTGCTGACTTCAAGTCATTATTAGCCCCCGCACACAGCGCTGCGGGGCGCGGCTCAATCAGTCTCGCGAGCCTCTACCGGCACATAGGCCTGTTTTTTCGCTTCGCTGCGATTGCGATAAGGTAACGTTGCGACGACGGCTGAAATTGCAATTCGGCCGTATCGGCGGTCGAGGCTGGCCTCGGTTTGCCGGCTTTCAGGCGACTGGCCAGAAGCCTTGGCGGTATTCATCGTATCCTCCTTATTGGACGGCATTTCATCCCACGCGTGGAATGTGACTCCGAGATTGGGTTCCAGTGAGGCGGAATTGGGCTTCAATCGTGAGACTTGATGGCATCCGCCACAAACTTTAGTGATCGGGCGCGCGCGGACGTTCATTGCGCTTTGCCGGTACGTCTCCACCGGATACGGTAAACCGTCGTTTAACGGGTTGGTGAGATTATTCGCACAAGCCCAATCGGCATCACGGTCTTTGGCACTCGGAAGAGTTGCGGCTTTCAGGCAACACCTTCACAGGACCAATCGCGAGGACGGGCTTACCCGCTGGATGATTCGCAATTCTTTCGGATATGGTCCTTAAGAATCTTCGCCCGGTGCGGCGCAAAAATAGGGAATTTAGGCGATGCGCCTGTTAGCGCTTCTCTTGGTCGGGCTTAGCGTTTCGGGCTGCGTCGGCACGCTCTCGACGGCGACGCTGGAACCTGCCTCAGAGGCGAACTTCAAGCCGCGCGATCGCGAACTGCTGTCCAAAGTGCCTTACGCCAAGGCGACGATTCCGGAGCCGTATCGGCGGCACATCGTCACCTATCATCGCAAGGAATCTCCGGGTTCGATCGTGGTCGATAGCGACTCCCGCTTCCTTTACTACGTGCTCCCGGAAGGTAAGGCGATCCGTTACGGCATTACCGTTGGTGAAGAGGCGCTTGCCTTCTCGGGCATCGCCAAGGTCGGCCGCAAGGCCGAATGGCCGACCTGGGTGCCGACCGCAGCGATCAAGGAACGGCTTGGGCCAAGTATCCCGAACGTCGTCGGCCCCGGCCCGCATAACCCGCTCGGCGCACGCGCGCTCTACCTTTACACAGGCGGCAAGGACACGTTGTACCGGATCCATGGCACCAACCAGCCTGAATATATCGGCGCCTCGGTGTCGTCCGGCTGCATCCGCATGACCAACGAGGATGTTATCGACCTCTATGGGCGGGTGAAGGAAAACACGGTGGTTGTGGTGCTGGCGCCGAAACAGGGCGATTCCCCGACCAATCCTCAGGTGGCCTTCGGCATGCCGGATCGCTTTTCGATCCAGTAAAGTCGAGTTCCAAGTTTGGCAAACGGCGCCATTTTTTGGCGCCGTTTTTATTTGGGCGCTAACTGGCGACGAAAGCCGATCTACCCACCCAGATCGACGCGCACGATTTCCGGCGGCACGCCGAGCCGGATCGGTAGACCGCTAGTGCCAAGGCCGCCTGAGACGATCATGTCGCGGCCACCTTCCGAGATATGCCCGTAGGCGAAACGGGCGCCATACATGGACGGGACAAAGCGCGGCCAGATGAACGGCACACGGACCTGGCCGCCATGCGTGTGTCCGGCCAGCGTCAGCGACACACGATCAGGTACATCCACGAAGATATCCGGCTCGTGGACCATCAACAGAACCGGATCGTCGGTTTTGATTTGCGCCATGGTTTTTGGCAGATCGTCGACGCCCCTGAATCGACCCGGCGAAATGTAATGCGCGATCTGATCGCCCAGCCCGGCCAGCCAGAAGCGTGACTGCCCTTCGCCCAGCAGGACGGCGGTGTTTTCCATGACAGGGATCTTGGCTTGCGCCAGGGCCTGCCGGATCTGCGACAGGTGAAACCACCAGTCGTGATTGCCGAGGATCGCGTGCACACCAAGCGGTGCCTTGAGCCGCGCCAGCTCCGCCGACCACACAGCGGCAGGCACCACCTCCGTCACGAACCGGTGTGTCGCGATGTAATCGCCAAGCAACAGGACAATGTCCGAATTCAGATTGTTGGCGACCTCGACGATTTCGTTGATGCGCGCAGCGCCCATATTCGGTCCGCCGGCATGGATATCGGCAATGACAGTCACACTGAGTTTCAAGCCGGCGGGCCAGCCACGGGGGGTGAGCCGATAACGGGTCACCCCCAGCATCATCGCCGCCTCGGCGCCTGAATAGCCCGCAACCGCAGATCCTGACACAGTGACAAGTCCGACGCCGCCCAGCAGCAGCGACCGCCGGCTGATACCGGTGCGCGCAGGCGGCTCCTCGGCCGGCAATAGGTCGGCAGGACGGACGGGCTTCATGGGGGGCGTTTACACCATCGCGATGAAGGGACGGTTCACACGATCATCAAAAGTCCGGGACATCGCGCAAAAACTCTATGCTTACCAAGCATTTTCACGGGGCTTCCTGGGGCCGCGGACGCGGCAGTGGAACCTCGTCAACCGCAGCCAACACATTCCACTGGCACAGCCGGTAACCGCCGCGCCGCTCTGCCAGATCGACGTGAATATGGGTTTCATGATGGCCATCGGAGCCTGGGCCAAGAACCGTCGTAAAACGGGCACAGGTCTGCTTGCGGACGGTCTCGCGGAAATCAAAGGCGAAATTGCGATCCGTGAACCCGGCGAATTTCCCGTTGGCGAGGTGAATACCGCGGACATCGATCGCATTGGCCATGCCATGCTCGCTGATTTTGGCGCCAGCAATGCGGTTCCGGCCGCGGCAATCGTAGGACGCATAATTGTCGAGATTGCGAATGGCCGAACCGAGCGCCGCGACAGAAGCCGTCAGGTCTTCTCGGACCCAGGTTGCCACCACTTCCGCCATCGTGCAGCGAAGCGTCGCAGGCGGCGTGAGCGTCACCCTGGACTTGTCCGGCATGATGACGGCTTCGAGCTTCACCACATCGGTCGCGCCACAATCCCCCGGCCCGGCCAGTTCCGCCAGTGACTGGATCACCGCGATACGATCGGCGATGCGCGTATAGCAGGCCGAAGGCTCTTCCGGTTTGCTGTCCGCTACCCTGGACGTCGTGCTCGGATCAGACTCCGCCGCGAATTCTTCCATCGGGACGACGGGACCGTGTTTGCGTTCTGTCGCCGACGCGGCAGCGGCCGGTGACAGTTGCGCGGGCGCAGTCGGCGGCGCTGCTGCAGGCTTGGATTTCGGCAGGGCTTTCTCTCGCGCGAACGCGGGAGCCGCCGCGCATGTCAGAACCGTCACAACGACAAACAGGTGTTGGACAAACAGGTGTTGAAAGAACAGACGTCGCACGCGCGTTATTGCCCCCATCGGAATTATATTTGTGCTGGAAGGCCGCGGCATTGGCAATTGTTGGAGCGAAACGGCTGCGGCCTCATCTCTCCCTTAAAGTTCCCATCCATTCCTGAAAGCGAGCCACAGAGCACCGGCAGAGGAATATGCGCGCCCACCCGAGAAGAGCGGCGGCGATGTTTCACGTGAAAATATTCCTATTAACGGCAAGAGTCATCGCGGAGTGGGCTTTTTCGGGGCGGCCGGGGCCCGTCTTGGCGCCGTGTTCATGCTCCTAGAAGTCCGGTTGTTCGAGCCGGAGCGGGCACTGCGAGCGTTTGAAGGCCCGCAAGTACGGCAAAATGCATCGCGGCTGTTCTGCGCCTCTGTCTGCCCCGGATGCAGATTGCATAAACTGATCTGCACTGCTCGCGGGAACGGTCGCACTACAATCCACAACCGCCATAGCCCTGCGGCTGATCTCGCCGCTGCCCTCATGCTAGCGTTTGTCGCAATAGACATATGGAAAATTCAGAACGTGACCCATGACGTAATCGTGGTTGGCCTCGGCGCGATGGGAAGCGCGGCGCTTTACCACCTGACCCGACAAAACTTGGCCCGGCAAAATATCCGCGTCCTCGGCCTTGAGCGTTTCGAACCTGGGCATGAGCGCGGATCGTCACATGGCCGGACACGGATCATCCGTCACGGCTATTTCGAACATCCGTCCTATGTGCCGCTTGTCCGTCGTGCCGCGGCGATGTGGCGCGAGCTCGAGCAGCAATCTGGCCAAAGCCTGATGACTGTCACCGGCATCGCTGAAATCGGCAACCCGGATTCGGAATTGATCAAAGGAACATTGGCCGCCTCGCGTGAGCATGAGCTTCCGCATGAAATCCTAACTGCGCGCGAATTGATGAAGCTCTATCCGGCCTTTCGCATTCCAGAGGATTTCGTTGCCGTTCTTCAGCCGGACGGCGGTTTCGTCCAGGCCGAAGCCGGCATCCGCGCGCATCTGAGACTTGCCGCTGCAGCCGGGGCGGAAATTCATACGGGTGAGCGTGTCGTTGCCATTGAACAGTTCAGCACCAACGTCCGGGTCACAACGGAGCGCGGCACATTCGAAGCGGGCTCTGTGATCGTCAGCGCCGGCGCGTGGACAAAGTCGCTGCTGCCGGGTCTCAACTTGCCGCTTCAGGCGACCCGGCAGGTGCTGCTCTGGGTCAAGCCGGCGCAACCCGATCTGTTCAGGGTCGGCTGGTTCCCAGTCTTCATGATCGAAAGCGAAGACGGCATTCATTACGGATTTCCGCTGCATGCCGAAGACGGATTGAAAATCGCCAAGCATCATCATGCCGGAGAAATTGTTGACCCGGACAGCTATGATCGCACCGTCTCGCCTGCCGATGAAGCGTCCATCATGAAACCGATCCATCGCTTCCTGCCGGCAAGCGCCGGTCCAATCGTGTCGGCAAGGACCTGCCTCTACACCATGGCGCCTGACGAAGATTTCGTGATCGACCGCGCCCCGGGCCAGGAGCGCATCATCGTTGCGTCGCCCTGTTCCGGACATGGCTTCAAGTTCGCGCCGGCCATCGGCCAGGCGCTGGCGGAACTGGCGCTGAGGGGAAAGACTTCGTTCGATCTCAGCAGGTTTCGCATCGGCCGCTTTACCTAGCCGCTTCCGCGCCTTTAGAGCGTTTTCGAGCGAAGTGGATACCAGTTCGCGTGAAGAAAACGCGTCAAAACAATAAGCTAGAGCCCCGGCTTTGATTCCATCAACGCCGGAAAAGCTCTAGTCTCTCTCCAAGGACAAAAACAAAATGTCTAGGGAGATCTCCATGCGCGGTCTGATGCAAGACTGGCCCCTGCTCTGCCACCGCATCCTCGATCATGCCGCGACGATGCATGCCGAGCGCCTCATTATTTCGCGTTCGATCGAGGGCCCGATCCACAAAACGACCTACAGCGAAGCGCGACACCGTGCACTCAAGGTCTCGCAGCGGCTTGAACGCGACGGTGCGCAACTCGGCGACCGCGTCGCAACCTTGGCCTGGAATACATGGCGCCATTTCGAAGCCTGGTACGGAATCATGGGCATCGGCGCGGTCTATCACACGATCAATCCGCGCCTGTTTCCCGATCAGATTGTCTGGATCATCAATCACGCCGAAGACCGTGTGGTCATGACGGACCTGACGTTTGTGCCGCTGCTTGAAAAGCTCGCCGCTCGATTGCCGACAGTCGAACGCTATATCGTTCTGACCGACCCGGCGCACATGCCCGAAACGTCATTGAAGAATGCCGTCTCCTATGAAGCCTGGATTGCAGAATCCGATGGCGATTTCGCATGGAAGACGTTCGATGAAAATACCGCGGCCGGCATGTGCTACACCTCCGGCACCACCGGCCACCCCAAAGGCGTTCTTTATTCTCACCGCTCGAATGTTTTGCACTCGATGATCGCGACCGCCGGCGATGCGATGGGAATCAGTTCGCGCGACGTGGTAATGCCGGTGGTGCCGATGTTTCACGCCAATTGCTGGGGCATCGCACTGACTGCACCGATGAATGGCGCCACGCTGATCATGCCGGGGCACAAGATGGATGGCGCATCGATCTACCAGATGCTTGATGATTATCGCGTCACCTTCACGGCGGCGGTGCCCACGATCTGGCTGATGCTGTTGCAGCATCTCGAAGCAACCAACGCCAAACTGCCATATCTGAAGCGCGTGATCATTGGTGGTTCCGCCTGCCCGCGCGCAATGACGGAGAAATTCGAGAAGAATTATGACGTTGAAGTCATTCACGCCTGGGGCATGACTGAAATGTCGCCGCTCGGCTCGCTCTGCACGATCAAGCCTGAATATGCGGATCTGGGCGGCGACGCCTTGCTCGATATCAAGATCAAGCAGGGTCATTCACCGTTCGGCGTCGAGATGAAGATTACCGACGATCTTGGACGCAAGCAGCCCTGGGACGGAAAGACATTCGGCCGGCTGAAGGTCCGCGGCCCGGCGGTGGCCCGCTCGTATTTCAAGGCGGATGATGAGGACATTCTCGACGACGAAGGCTTCTTCGATACCGGCGATGTCGCGACCATCGACCGGAATGGCTATATGCAGATCACCGACCGCTCGAAAGACATCATCAAGTCCGGCGGCGAGTGGATTTCCTCGATCGATCTGGAAAATCTTGCAGTCGGCCATCCCAAGGTTTCGGAAGCGGCTGTCATCGGCCTTCGTCACCCAAAATGGGACGAGCGGCCGCTCCTGATCGTCGTGCTGAAAAAAGGCGAGACAGCCGGCAAGACCGAAATCCTGAATTTCATGCGCGGCAAGGTCGCCAAGTGGTGGCTGCCCGACGACGTTGCCTTTGTCGATGAAATCCCTCACACCGCCACCGGAAAAATTCAGAAAACGGCATTGCGTGAACGCTTCAAGGACTACATCTTGCCGGAAACGACCGCTGCGGAGTGAAACATGTCGGTGACAGAGGCGGCCGTTGCCGGCATGGTCAGCGGCGCGCCATCGCGGCCGATCCGCTTTATCGGCGCCGATAAGGATTATTGGCGCATTCTGGTCCGCGGCGCCTTTCTGCTCATGGTCACCCTCGGGCTGTACCGTTTCTGGCTCGCCACCGATATCCGCCGCTTCCTGTGGGCGCATACCGCGATCGACGGCGAGCCACTGGAATATTCAGGCACGGCGATCGAATTGCTGCAGGGCTTTCTGGTCGCGATCGCGCTGCTTTTGCCGATTTATACGGTCTTCCTGATCACCGTGCTCGATCTTGGCCTTATTGGAAATCTGCTCAGCGGATTCGCAGTGCTGCTGCTCGTTTTTCTCAGCCAATACGGTATCTATCTCGCCCGCCGCTATCGTCTCACCCGCACCGTGTTTCGTGGTCTGCGGCTGCATCAGACCGGCTCGGCCATCCGCTATGCCGTCTGCGCGATCTGGTGGTGGTCGCTGACGATCATGACCTTCGGCCTCGCCTATCCATTCAATCGCGCGGCACTCGAGCGCTTCAAGATGCGCAACACCTATTACGGCGATCTGCAAGGGCGATTCGAAGGTTCGGGCTGGCGCCTCTTTGCTCGCGGCTTCCTGCTATGGCTGCTCGTCATGGCGCCGGTCCTTGCCGCATTGTCGTCGTTCGCGCTCGTCGATTGGGTCGCGGCCACGGGCGCGATGCGCGGCGGCGGCGATGTGCTGGGGCGCATGGAACGCGCAAGCCCGGGATTCGTGGATGCTGTCGGCTTCGGCATTATCGCCATCGTTGCGAGTTTTATCCTGGCGCTGCTGTTGCTGCCTGTCTTTCATGCGATCGTGACACGCTGGTGGGTGTCTGGCATGCGCTTCGGCGAGATCGTGGCCGTATCGCATTTGCGGACGCGCGACGTGTATTTCGCCTATCTTCGCTTCGTCGGCTACGTGCTGCTCTTTGCGCTACTTCTCGTCGTCGGCATTTTCGTTGCATTGTTCCTGATCGGGTTGAGCGCCCACACGGCATCGTCAGAGATAGCCGAAATTATCTCTGTCTTGATGATGGTCGGCATCTACGTCGTAACCGCTCTTGGCCTGTCGACGCTGTATCAAGCCGTCGTATCGTTATCGGTCTGGCGGCTCGCGGCGGAATCGACAGAACTATCGAACACGGAAAGGCTGGCACATGTTCAGGCAGCGGGTGAAGCGAGTTCACCGCTCGGCGAAGGCATCGCCGATATTTTGAATTTGGGCGGCATATGACCGGCACCGCACCACGCTCCTGCCCAGCCGTCTATTACGATGGTGTCACGTCAGCCCGTCACCATGTGACGATCGCGCTTGCGGCCGAAGCGGTCATCATCCGCAGCGCCGATGGCGCAGTCGTCGACGAATGGTCCTATCCGCGGATGAAACACATGTCCGCACCGGAGCATATCTTCCGCATCGGTTTGCGCGGCACATCGAGCCTCGCGCGTCTCGAAGTCACCGATCAGGATGTCGCCCACCAAATCGATCTCGCCTGTCCGGATATCGACCGCACCGGCGCCAACGCCCGCGCCCAGCGGCGGCAAGTGATTGCATGGAGCTTTCTTGCCGCGATTTCGCTGCTCCTCGTTGGCGCCTATGGCGTTCCGGCGATTGCCGACCGGCTTGCTCCGATTGTTCCCCAGGGGATCGAACGGCGGCTCGGAGCTGCTGCCGACACCCAGGTCCGGGCGATGCTCGACAAGGGCCCGGAGGGCCGGCCCTTCGAA
Organism: Pseudorhodoplanes sinuspersici; assembly: GCF_002119765.1. NCBI lineage: Bacteria > Pseudomonadati > Pseudomonadota > Alphaproteobacteria > Hyphomicrobiales > Pseudorhodoplanes > Pseudorhodoplanes sinuspersici. The sequence continues at coordinate 3,257,684 of NZ_CP021112.1, read as the reverse complement.
TGTGGGGGCGCCAGTGTCGAAAAAGCCGGAGAAGCCGCTTTTGAAAAGCTGATGGACCGGCTGCGGACCGCCGCCGGCATCAGGATCCCCCTACAGGCAGCCGTGATCCGCCGGGACGAGGCCAATGCCATCGCCCTGCCCGGCGGCCATATCTATGTGTTCCGGGGACTGATCGACCAGGCCCGCAATGTCGACGAGGTGGCCGGCGTCATCGCCCACGAGCTCGGCCATGTGGCACATCGGGACGGTACCCGCGCCATTCTGCAGACGACCGGCCTGTCGCTGATCTTCGGCATGCTGCTGGGAGACTTTGTCGGGGGTGGCGCCGTGGTCATCGCAGCCGAATCGCTGCTCAAATCGGCCTATTCCCGGGACAAGGAGGCCGCCGCCGACGATTATGCGGTCAAGACCATGCTGTCCCTCGGTGCCGATGCCCGCGCGCTCGGTGGATTTCTCGCCCGGATCGCCGGAACAAACGGAAAAGGCTCGATTTTCCTCGATCACCCGGCCACACAGGACCGCGTAGCGCGGATCAACGCCATGGCGCCGCCGCAAAAAGGTGGCGCAACATTACTTGACGCGGCCGAATGGGCGGCCTTGAAACGCATCTGCGCGGGTTATCGCTGACACTCACAAGAACCCGCAGGACAAGACGATGGCTCGCCGCCGCCTCCCGGATGAACCCTATTCGAAGCTCGCGATCTGGTCGCGCCGGTTCGCGCTGTTCGCGATCGTGGCGGCGCTGCTGGCGATCATCATCGTCCGGTCCGGAATCATCGAAGTCGTTCCCGGTCTTGTGACCTTTGGCGGCGCCCTCGCCGTCGCGGCGGTTGGCATGCTGCTGGCGCTGATGTCGTTCGTGACGATCTGGCGCCAGGGCCTGCGCGGGCTCGGCTATGCGGTGCTCGCCATCCTGATCGGCGGCGCTTTGCTCGCCTACCCCGTCTACCTTGGCTACAAGGCCTATAAGCTGCCGGCCATCGCCGATATCACCACCGATGTGCTGGACCCGCCTGCGTTTGACGCCATCCGGCGGCTGCGCTCACGCACCACCAATCCTGTGCAATATGCCGGCCTCTATGCCGCCGAGCAGCAGCGGGAGGCCTATCCGGACATCGTACCGCTCGAACTGAGCGTGTCGCCGAAAATCGCCTATGACCACGCCCTCGCGCTGGTGAACAAGCGGCGCTGGCTGGTGATCGATTCGCGTGAGCCCCGGCCCAATCAGCGTGAGGGCCGAATCGAGGCGGTGGCCCGCACGCCGATCATGGGCTTCCGCGATGACGTGGTCATCCGTATCCGCGGCAATGACGAGGAAGCACGCGTCGATGTGCGTTCATCGTCTCGCTACGGCTTCCATGACATCGGCAGCAATGCCTCGCGGATCAGCACGTTCCTCGATAATCTCGAAGAGAATATCAACGTGGCGCTGGAGCGTGAAGAGCGGCGCCGGCCAATACCGAAGAAAGCACCGCTCCCGACCAAGGCCACCAAGGGACAACAGGCTCAGACGCCTGCCAAACGGTAGACACCGGCGATCGACGGCACGCCTTCTGTCTGCACCACACCGCGCGCAACAAGATCCTCAAGATGCGCCAGTACGGATAGTCCCGCAGCTCCGATCAATCGCGGATCGATGCCGATATAGATTGCGCGCACCAGCGTCGGGATATCCGTCGCACCCTTTCCAAGCCGATGCAGGATCGATTCCTCCCGTCCCAGACGGTGGCGGATGTAGCTTTGCACAAAGCGCGGCGCTTCGCGGATCATGTTGCCATGCCCGGGAAAGTAGACTTCTTCGCTCCGCTTGGCGAGTTTATAGAGCGAAGCCATATAGTCGCTCATCGCACCGTCCGGCGGCGCGACAATGGACGTCGACCAGCCCATGACGTGATCGCCGGAAAACAACGCATTGGTTTCCTTCAGCGCATAAGCCATGTGGTTGGCACAATGGCCGGGCGTGGTGACCGCCTCCAGTGTCCAGCCCTCGCCCTCGATGATTTCCCCATCCGCCAACTTGTGGTCGGGGTGGAAGTCCGTATCGCCGGCCGCATCGAGCGGGTTGATCTCGCCGATATGCAGCGGCCGTGACGCGCGATGTGGTCCTTCGCCATAGGTTTTGGCGCCGGTTGCCGCCCGGATTGCGGCTGCGGCAGGGGAATGGTCGCGATGCGTATGCGTGAGGATGATGTGGGTGACGGTCTCGTCGCGTACGGCCTTCAGCAGCGCGCCGATGTGAACCGGATCGTCCGGACCCGGATCGATAATCGCGACATTTCCGCGCCCGACGATGTAGCTGACCGTTCCCTTGAACGTGAATGGCCCGGCATTGCCGGCGCACAAGGCACGCACTTTCGGGGCAATATCCTTCAGGACTCCCGGCTCAAGATCGAAGCTTTTGTCGAAGGGAATGTCGTCGTTCATTGAACTTTCCAGATCCGTTCAGATTTTAATCACACACGAAACATTTGAAGCCAAAAGCATTCAATTATTTCGCTTATTGAACTTAAATGACAGCGGGTTGCCGCGTTTTTCGAGCAAATGCAAGTAGACACAACGATGATGCAGGATAGCGCTTCTCTGATTGAGGAACTGGAATCCGCGATTGCCGCGGGTACCCCGGATAAACGCCTGAACGCCCTAACGCGGATTACTGACCTTTTCATTGCCGGGACGGGTCATCATTCACAAGGCGTGATCGACCTGTTCGACGACGTCTTGTCGGCCCTGATCGCCACCATCGAAGTGAATGCGCGCGCACAATTGTCGCGCCGTCTCGCCCGCTGCACCGACTCTCCGCCGAAAGTCCTGCGCTCGCTGGCTTTCGACGATTCCGTTGCCGTTGCCGGGCCAGTGCTGACCAATTCGTCCCAGCTCACCGACAAAGATCTCATCGACAATGTCAATACCAAGAGCCAAGGCCATATCGAGGCCATCACCCAGCGCCAGAGCCTGAGCGAGCCAGTTACCGACGCGCTCATCGAGCGCGGCAACGATCGCGTTGTGCGGCTGGTGGTGAAGAATGCCGGTGCGCGCATCTCCCACAAAGGGTTCGGCAAACTGGTCGGCAAAGCCGCCAACGACGAAGGGCTGGCCCGCTATATCGGTGCCCGCCGCGATATTCCACGCGACTTTTTCCTGAAGCTTCTGGAAACAGCCTCCGCAAAAGTACGGGCGAAACTGATTGCCTCCAATCCGACGCTCGCGGATGCTGTCAGAGAGACCGTTTCGGGGATCGCTGCCGACATCAGTGTCGATGTGCGAAATTCCTCGCGCGACCATGCCAAGGCGCGCGCGCGCATCAAGCGGCTTCGCCGCACCGGCCAGTTCAGCGAGGCCGATCTTCACGCCTTCGCCAACGCGCAGGATTTCGAGCGTGTCGCCATTGCCTTCGCAGCACTCGGGGACTTCCCGATCGAACTCGTAGAGCGAGCCCTGCTCGACAAATCTCCCGATCTGATCCTGATCCTCGGCAAGGCCGCACAATGCTGCCGCGCGACGGTCCGCTCGATGCTGCTGATGAAATCGGCCGGCCGCTGCATGTCGGCGATGGACCTCGACGAAACGTTGATTCATTTTGAGCGGCTGAAGGTGAAGACGGCGCGGAGCGCACTGGAATTCTATCGCCTGCGCCTCGGCGTCGACGACAATTCGAATGCACCGTCAAAACTTGCGCTGGCGTGGTACGCCGAGGCGATCCACGCGACGCTATAATCGTTTCCAGGCGTCAGTGGATTTCCGGCTCCGGCGTCGCTGCGCCGGCCTGCAGGAAATCGAAATCGCAGCCGTCGTCGGCCTGTCCGATATGCTGCGCGAACATCGCGCCATAGCCGCGCTGGTAATGCGGCTTTGGCGGCGTCCAGGCCGCACGGCGGCGCGCTAACTCCTCATCGCTGACATGCAGGTGGATGCGCCGGTTGGCGACGTCCACCTCGATCTCGTCACCGGTCTGCACAAAGGCCAGCGGTCCGCCAATGAAGCTTTCCGGCGCGACGTGCAGGATGCAGGCGCCGTAGCTCGTGCCGCTCATGCGCGCGTCAGAAATGCGCAGCATGTCGCGCACGCCGGCTTTCACCAGTTTCTTCGGGATCGGCAACATGCCCCATTCCGGCATACCCGGCCCGCCTTGCGGCCCGGCATTCTTCAGCACAAGGATATGATCGGGCGTGACATCGAGGTCGTCTCGCTCAATCTCCCGTGCCATGTGATTGTAATCGTCGAAGGCGATGACCTTGCCGCGATGCTGGCACAGCCGCTGCTCCGCGGCAGATGGCTTCATCACGCAGCCGCGTGGCGCGAGATTGCCCTTCAACACTGCGGTCGCACCGCCGGCATAGATCGGATCGGCCAGCGAGTGGATCACATCCGGCAGATGCACCTTGCTGCCGGAAATATTTTCACCGACGGTCTTGCCGGTCACGGTCATGCAGGACAGGTCGAGCAGATCACGCAATTCCGTCATCAACGCGCGAATACCGCCGGCGTAATAGAAATCCTCCATCAGGTAATTGCCTGACGGCGTGATATTGGCGATCACCGGCACTTGACGGGAAATCTCGTCGAAACGATCCATGTCGAGCGTGATTCCGGCCCGCCGCGCCATCGCAATCACATGCACGATCGCATTGGTCGAACCACCGAGCGCCATATGAACGCGAATGGCGTTGTCGAATGCGGCCGCGCTCAGAATTTTGTCCGGCGTCAGGTCGTCCCACACCATATCAACGATGCGCCGGCCGGCATTCGAACACATGCGCGGATGGCTGGAGTCAGCGGCGGGGATCGATGAGGCTCCCGGCAGGGAAAGCCCCATCGCTTCCGCAATCGCCATCATCGTTGCGGCCGTGCCCATCACCATGCAAGTGCCGAACGAACGCGCGATGCCGCCTTCCATCTCGTTCCAATCAGCGTCCGAGATATTGCCGGCGCGCTTCTCGTCCCAGTATTTCCAGACGTCCGAGCCCGAACCGAGCCTACGCCCCGCCCAGTTGCCGCGCAGCATCGGCCCCGCCGGAACGTAGATGGCGGGAATGCCCATCGAGATCGCACCCATGATCAAGGCTGGCGTTGTCTTGTCGCAACCACCGAGCAGCACGGCGCCGTCGATCGGGTGCGAGCGCAGCAATTCCTCCGTCTCCATCGCCAGGAAATTGCGATAGAGCATCGTCGTCGGCTTGATGAAGGGCTCGGACAGCGACATCGCCGGCAATTCGACCGGGAAACCGCCCGCCTGCCACACGCCGCGTTTTACGTCTTCTGCGCGCGAGCGCAGATGCGCGTGACAGGCGTTGAGATCGCTCCACGTATTGATGATGCCGATGACCGGCTTGCCATCCCAATCCGGCTTGTCATAGCCGAATTGACGCAGGCGCGACCTGTGCCCAAACGAGCGCAGGTCGTTGACGCCGAGCCACCGGTGGCTGCGAAGCTGCTCGGGTCGCTTACGATCGGTCATGCGCGCCCGAAATGGATATCATTGCCAAGGTCATTCAACAGAGAGGTTTGCGTCCCGAACCACCTTTTCCCATTTGCTGGTCTCGGACGCTACGATTTTTCCGAAATCTTCGGGCGCGCCGGGGATCGGAATACCGCCCAGTGTTTTCAGCTTCGCCTGGATATCGGGATCCTTGAGCGCGAGATTCACTTCTTTGTTGATCAGCTCGATGATATCGCGTGGCGTTCCCTTTGGCACGCTCAACCCGAAGAACGCACTTGCTTCATAGCCCGGCACGGTTTCGGCGACTGTCGGCAGGTCGGGCAATTCGGCTGAGCGCGTTGCGGTCGTCACGCCGAGGGGACGCAGCGTGCCCGCCTTGATGTGCTGCATCGACGGCGGAAGATTGTCGAACATGACATGCACCTGGCCCGCGAGCAGATCGGTCAGGGCCGGCGCGGAACCGCGATATGGCACATGTGTCATCTGCGCACCGGTCATCGACATGAACAACATGCCCGACAAATGGATCGATGTGCCGTTGCCGGATGAGGCCATGTTGACCTTGCCTGGATTGGCTTTCACGTAAGCAATGAATTCGGCGACCGTCTTTGCCGGAACCGACGGATGCACCTCCATCACATTCGGTACGCGGATGAAGCCGACGACCGGATCGGTGTCGCGAATAAAATTGAAATTCAGTTTCTTGTAGAGCGATGCATTGACCGTATTGGCCGGATTGGTGAGCACGAAAGTATAGCCGTCGGGCGGCGATTTGAGCGCCGCTTCGGTGCCGATATTGTTGCCGCCGCCCGGACGGTTTTCGATGATGAATTGCTGGCCGAGCCGCTTCGACAACCAGTCACCGAACAGTCGCGCCACGATGTCGGTCGCCCCGCCCGGCGGATAGGGGACAATAATGCGTGGATTACGGTTGGGATAATCAGCGGCGTAAGACTGTATCGTGGAGAACATCAGAAAACCGATCGCAACAAATGCAATGCGACGGCAGACCCGAAGCTGCAAAGACATTTCCGTGAGCCCTTCCCTAGATGCCCGCGGATGCGTGTCGGCGGGCGTTACAGCTTATTGAGATGTTTCCGCAGGGAGATTTCCTGGCGGAACATCTTTCTGATTGAGCAAAATGTTATGCTGCGACCTCGCGTTGCACAAGCTGTCTGTTGCACAAGGTGCCAGTTGCAAAAAGTGCCCTGAGCCTCTGCGTCGGCCGCATTCTGGGCTGAAGGGAATTCTAGTCGTTCCCGACCACAGTCTTCATCACCGCATCGGCGTCGTCCGCCGTGTTGCCGCGCCACGCAACATGCTGATCAGGGCGGATCAGGACGAGGTCGCGTTCGTAAAGATCGCGGATGTCATTATCCGGGATGTCGAGCGTTGTCAGCGGAACACCGAGAGACTGTGCTGCATTGGCGAAAGCCGTCGGATCCGGGGCATTCGTTCCGAGCCGCAACAATGTGAAACCAAGGCCGAGCTTGTCGAAAAGCGAATCTCCTTCACCGCGACCTAAGCCAAGCCAGGCATGCGGCGCTCGCCCGCCCGGCACAGCCGAGGGCGTGTAATGCGCAAAGTCATCGGCCGGTGGCGGCGCGTCGCCCTCGATAATGATGGATCCGTCATAGCGTGCGCCGAGCTGGACGCCGATCGAGCTGAACTCCTCGCCGAAGGTCGATAGATAGGCCCCGATTTCGCGACGCGCCTTGGCGCCCGCTTCGGAATCATCTTCCATATCGGGAGAAACGCTGACATCGCCGATGTTTTTGGCAAGCTCGCGTGCAGCACCGGTGTTGCGGACCGCAATCGGCAGGCGTTCGGCTTCATAGCTTTCCAGCAGGTTGGGGCCGCCCCATCCCTGCACCATCGCCGCCAATTTCCACGACAGGTTCGCGGCGTCATCGATGCCGGTATTCATGCCGAAACCGCCTGTCGGCGTGAACAGATGCGCGGCATCGCCCGCAAGCAGAACCCGATTATCGGCGAACGTTTCCGCGACCAGTGCGATACCCGCCGTCCATGGCTGCGTCCCGATGACCTCGACCGGAACATCCGCGCCGCAACTGAGTGTCATGGCGTGCTGTACCGCGTCGCCATCAGGCGCAACGGAGGAATCGTTTGGACGCATCCAGAACAGAAATTCTTCTTGACCGTCGAGCGCAATCATCGTGGTGCGCGACTGCGGGTTAACCGCCCAGTGCTGGAACGCCCGGCGATTGCCCAAGATGTCGCGATAGAATGTGGGCGCGCGGATATGGCTCGCAAACATCCGCCCGCCGAAATAAGCCTGCTGCAGCGTGTCCTCGCCCTCATAGCGGATGCCGAGCTGACGGCGCACGAATGAGCGACCGCCATCGCAGCCAACAAGATATTGCGCGCGCCAGCTTTCGCTGCGGCCGTCGGCGATGCTTTCGGCCAGCAGCGACACGCCATCTTTGTGCTGCATGTAGGATTTTACTTCCCAGCCGAAACGCAACGTGATGTTGGGGCGCCCGCGGACGTAATCGAGTAGGAACGCTTCGACATACATCTGGTTGGCGCGCAGCAGCGGCTCGGGATATTGATCGAGCTTGCCCGCTGTCGCGACCATGTGCGCCTTTTGCGCGGCCGACGGCATTTTCAGTCGCGCCAGCTCGTAGCTGTTGAAGCGTGTGAAATAGGCGACATCGCCGGGATAATCCGCAGGCAATCCGAGCAGCCGCAGCTCCGATGCGATACCGAGCCGCCGGTAATGCTCCATCGTGCGCGCATTTTGCGTCGAGCCCTTGGGATGCCAGCGCGTTTCCGTATCGGTGTTGAACACAACCGACGGCACGTCGTAACGATCGAGGAAAAGCGCCAGCGCGAGGCCGACAGGACCACCGCCGACAATAGCGACGGGCGTTTTCTTGGTATCCGACATTGTCATGAACGCGGTACTTGCTTGGGGCATTTGCTCTGACGTTTCTTGGACGTCTTTTCACGAAGCATTGCCTATTTTTGGCATTGATAGCTAGACTATTTTCGTCGCTGGTTTAAAGCTTTCGCGCACCGTTGGGTTGCATTCATGAATTGGCGGTCACATTGCGCGCTCTGATTTTCCTGTCCGCTCTGCTGGCCTTTTCACAGGCCGCGAATGCGCAAAAATATTGCGCCCGGTTTTATGACGATACCCAGACCTGCGGCATCCCGTCCTTGCGCGATTGCGAGCAGACGGTTTCGGGCGTCGGCGGCGACTGCATCATCGACGATACGGGTGACGTCGCGCCTCGTCCGGGGCCCATCCAGCGATGGATCGAGGCCCAGCCCGACACGAAACCATCGTCCCCCAGCCTCGACGACGTTCCTCCGCCGCCGGGGAATTAGGTATCAAGCGCCTAAAGCACTTTCCCTGGATTGAGAATCCCGTTCGGATCGAGTGCTGCCTTGAGCGTCCGCATCAATTCGATCGCGACAGGATCCTTCACTTTCGGCAGCCGGTCGCGCTTGGCAATGCCGATGCCATGCTCGGCGGAAATCGAACCGCCGTGTTTCAGCACGATACCGAACACCGCGTCCTGCACTGTGTCTTCCTGCGCCATGAAGGCCGCCTTGTCGGCTCCCTCGGGCTGCGAGACATTGTAATGAATATTGCCGTCACCGACATGTCCGAAGGGAAACGGCCGCGCGCCGGGGACTGCCGCGATCACAGCGGCGTTCGCCTCTTCGATGAAGGCGGGGATCGCCGCGACCGGCACCGACACGTCATGCTTGATCGAGCCACCGAGCTTCTTTTGAACTTCACCGACCTCTTCGCGGATGCGCCAGAAGGCCTTGCTCTGCTCCAGCGTCTCGGCAATGGCGCCGTCCTCAACCAGACCGCGCTCCACACCGGTTTCAAAGATATCTTCGACGACATCGCGCAGGCCGGCACTCATCTGCGATGAGATTTCCATGAGAACGTACCAGGGGTGCGACGCGTCGAGAGGGTCACGCGTGCCCGCAACATGCTGCAGGACGCATTCCATTCCAAACCGCGTGAGCAACTCGAAACTGGTCACATCGCTGCCGGCGCGCCCCTGTGCGATGCCAAGCAAATCGACCGCAGCCTGCGCCGAGGGAACGCCAAGAAATGCGACCTCCACCGCACGCGGCTGCGGCACGAGGCGCAGCACCGCAGCGGTGATGATGCCGAGCGTCCCTTCGGCACCGATGAACAGGTTCTTCAGGTCGTAGCCGGTATTGTCTTTCTTCAGCTTGTTGAGATTATTGAGCACGCGGCCGTCGGCCAGCACGACCTCCAGGCCGAGCACATGCGAGCGCGCAATCCCATGTGCGATCGCGGCAACCCCACCGGCATTGGTCGAAAGATTGCCTCCGATGGTACAGGATCCCTCCGACGGTAGCAGTTGCGGATAGAGCCGGTCGGCTTCGGCGGCGGCTTCACGCGTCCGCTGCAAGGTGACGCCGGCTTCGACCGTAATCGTATTCGACACCGGATCGATCTCGCGAATGTTTGTCATCCGGTTCAGCGACAGCACAATCTCGCCGTGATGCGGGATTTGTCCACCGACCAGGCCGGTGTTGCCGCCCTGCGGCACGATGGCAGTCCGCGTTTCGTTGGCCAGTTTCAGGATCGCCGCAACCTCATCCACCGATTCGGGTCGCAACACCAGCTGCGTATGGCCGATCCAGCGGTCCCGCATCTCGTGGAGGTAAGCGGCCTGCACATCCGGATCGGTCAGCGCATATTTTTCGCCAACGATCGCCTTGAAGCGCTCGATCATATCTGCCGGTAATGTCATGCTGTCACCAACTCTTCAGCCCGGATTCGAGCGTGATGCCGAAAAGTGCGAAGCGGTTTTCGGATGACATCATGCTCTAACTTATGAGAATCGATCACGTTTATGATTTTGGATCCGCTCGATCCAAAATCATCGTGATCTAGTGGTCCGATTCTAACATTCGCATCTCTTCTCGGCAGGCTCTTTGCGAATGTTAGAATCAAAGGACCACTAGCAATATTGGATTCTAGTGGAGCTTTGGATTTGACATTTGCTGACGAGCCCGCGGCTGGGCGGGTAGCGAATGTCAAATCCGCTCCACTAGTGACGGCGAAGCAATTCCAGATAGGAATCCTGCGCCTGCTCGATCGCCTTCTGATCCTTGCCCGACATGACGACCGTAAGAATGAAGTCATTGCCATCTTTATCGGTATCGGTGCCGAACGCGACGAGTTCAAACGGCTGTTGTGGGCGGCTCGGGTTTTCATAGCGGAAAGGTTCGAACGCCGCCTTGCCGTTACCACGCTCGACGGGTGGCAATTTCGAAATCTTGGAATCTGCGACGGATTGACGCCACCGTTCCTGGCTCACACGAATGAAGTCGGATAACTGCTGGTCCTTCTCCTTCGCCGACACCCGGATGTAGATGACCGCACGGGCATCATGGAAATTCAGGCCGCGCGGGATCAGCATCTGCACCCGGTTCTCTTCACTTGCGGCCTTGTCCACATCCCAATCCAGAGGCGGCGTGAGCACAAGCGTGAATGACGGACAAAGCTTGCCGTTACAGATTTGCGTGTGCTTCTGCACTTCGGCATTCACTGCGGTCGAAACAAGACCGCCGATCGCAACCACGCCAATGAAAGACGCAACAAATTTGGCGAGCATTCCCATAATATTCACTTTGCGTCCCCTGACAGAGGGCGCGGCGCAGCAGCGCGCCGCAAACGATCGTTGATAGCTTCGCCCAGCCCGGTCTCCGGTACCGGCATAACGGCAATCCTGCTCGCACCAGATGCATCAAGCGCACGCAGATCGGCAAACAGATTGGCCGCCGCTTCGACCAGATCGCCTTGCGACGACAAATTCCGGATCATTCTTGCATCCCGGGCCCCTTTGAATAAAGGACCAAAGGCAAGCAGGGCTTCGTCGGAAGCTACGTCATTTGCGTTGAGTCGCAATCTCGCTTGAGGCGCATAATGCGATGTCAGCATGCCGGGGGCCAACGGGGCTTCGCTATCGCCGCCATGATCTTCGATTGCGACGGGATGGCCAAGGACGGTCTCGATGGCCTCGCGCGGCACCCCGCCTGGCCGCATCAGAACCAGCCGGTCCAGACAGGCAACGATAGTGGATTCAACACCCACGCTGGTCGGCCCGCCGTCGATAATCAGGTCGACCCGGCGGTCGAGATCGCTGGCCACATGCCCCGCCGAGGTCGGTGAAACATGGCCGGACCGGTTGGCGGACGGCGCCACAACCGGCTTACCAAAGGCACGGAGAATGCCGTTGGCCACCGGGTGGTCGGGGACTCGCAGGGCGATGGTATCGAGCCCTGAGGTCGCCAGTTCCGAGACTGGACAATTCGGCAATCGGCGGAGAACCAAAGTCAGAGGCCCCGGCCAGAACGCCTTGGCCAGCCGCTCGGCATCGCCCGTGAAGGCCGCGAGGGCGCGGGCGGCCTCGATATCCGCCACATGAGCGATCAGGGGATTGAACGAGGGCCGGCCCTTGGCGGCGTACAGGCGGGCCACAGCCTCGCCATTCGTCGCATCGGCGCCGAGGCCATACACAGTCTCCGTGGGAAAGGCCACGAGGCCGCCCTGCGCAAGGCAGTCAGCGGCCGCGCGCTGCGCCTCGGGGCCGGCCTGCAAGACCCGAGTATCAAGCAATATGGTCATGGGGCGCTTTCATATCCTTTTTTGCGCCCGAGCCAGTGGAAAATTCAGTCGGCGGCTCGCTTGCGGCTGGAAGAACCCGCCGTTATAAGCCTGCCTTCAAGTCGGAGTGTAGCGCAGCCTGGTAGCGCACCTCGTTCGGGACGAGGGGGTCGTAGGTTCGAATCCTATCACTCCGACCATTCTTTCTGTGAGCTCCCTTCGAGCCTCATTGTGCCTCGATAACGCAAAAAGCCGGCACGGGTGATCCGCGCCGGCTTTGCTTTTGGGGCTAGGGCCCGCAATTTTTTATTTCGTTGCGCCGATCGCTTTGGCGGCGGCGTTGACCCGTTTGCGCTGGTCATCGATTTCAGCCGCAAACTCGGCGGCCTTGCCCGGACGAACCACCTGACCGGTTGCTGTCAGCTTCGACGCGATGGAGGGGTCACCCGCGGCTTCGACCACATCGGCCGAGATCCGATCGCGCAGCTCCGGCGACATTTTGCGCGGTCCGAACAGGCCGACCAGGCCATCCAGTGTCAGCGACGGGTATCCGGCCTCGGCCGCCGTCGGAACATTCGGCAATGCCGGCGCACGCTCCTTGTTCATGAGCGCGAGCACCTTCACCTTTCCGGCTTCGATCTGCGGCCGCATGATGGCGTAAGCCGCGCCGTAGATCTGGATGCGGCCCTCGGCGAGATCGTTCAATGCCTGCACGCCATCCTTGTACGGGACCTTGGTCACGTCGATACCGGCATCCTTCAGGAAACCCGAGAAGACGAAATCGACCGCGCCGGTGGTGCCGGCATAGTTAAGGCTGCCCGGCTTCTCTTTCGCCAGCTTCACGAAGTCGGCCAAGGTGTTGACATTGAGGGATGCCGGCACGCCGATCGCAATCAGCGTATTGGTGGCACGCGCAATCGGAACCAAGTCGTCCTGCTGATAGGGCAGCTTGGCGTGCAAGAGCGGATGCGCGGTGAAGGTCGAGGTCGGCGCCATCAAGAGCGTGTGATCGTCGGCGGCACCCACGAAAGCGTTGATTGCAACGATTGCGTCTCCACCCGGACGATTTTCGATGACGACCGGCTTGCCCCATTTCGCGGACAGCTTGTCGGCGATCAGGCGCGAGGTGATGTCGACGCCGCTACCGGCGCCGAGCGGCAGGATGAAAGTGACGTTGCGCTGCGGCCAAGTCTGGGCATGGGCCGAAACAAGCGAACATGTGAGTAGGCCAAGGGCCAAAAACAGACGACGCATGGGCTTTTCCTCTCTTTAGGCTCCCTCCGCTATCGCCCATCCAATACCACTGTCAATGCGTTACGTTGCCCGTCCGGAGGGCGAACTCTTATTCAGCTTTAATTCCCGTTACCGAGATCAGTCGGCCTTTGTAAGCAAAGTCTTGCGCGATGAATTTTGCGAATTCCTCCGGCGTCGACACAACCGCACCGAACGCCAGCGCATGAATGCTCCGGTCAAGGAAGGCCTTATCTGAAAAGACCGTCGTCACATCCTTCTGAATCTTGTCGATAATCGCCTTTGGTGTATTTGCCGGAGCGAATAATCCAAACCAGGACTGTGGATCAACATCCGCAAATCCGGCTTCTTTAAGAGTTGGTATACTGGGCAGTTCCTTCAGCCGTTCCTTGCGGCTGATTGCGATCGGCTTGAGCTTGCCGGCCTGAATGTGCCCTGCGGTCACCGACCAACCACCGAGTGTCATCTGTACGTCATTGGCGATGGTGGCGGTGATTGCTGGTGCGATGCCGCGATAGGGGATCTGCATGATGTCGGCGCCGGCCTGTGCGCGCAGCATTTCAAACAGCAAATGCGGCTGACTGCCGGTGCCATAGGAGCCGTAATTCAGGGCGCCCTTCTTCTGCTTGGAGAGTGCAACGAGTTCGGCCATCGTATTAGCCGGAACCGATGGATGCACGACAACGATCTGATTGAGCTCGATCAGTTGCGTGATCGGCGCCAGATCCTTTACCGGATCGAAATTCGCCTTGGGAAACAGGAACGGATTGCTGGTGATCGACGAATCACTCGTCAGCAGCAGCGTGTAGCCATCCGCCGGCGCACGCGCGACCGTTTCACCGCCGATCATCGTGCTGGCGCCGGGCTTGTTTTCGACGATGACCGGTTGCTTCCAGATTTGGGACAAACCTTCGCCGAGCGCACGCGCCAAGCCATCGACACCACCGCCGGCAGGATAGGGAACGACAATCCGCACCAGTCGGTCAGGAAAGTTTTGCGCTGATGCGATCGCGGGCATGAGTATCGCGGTGGCGAGCATCAACGCAGCAATCACATGTTTCAGGCTTTTCATCGCTTATTCCTCGAATAGAACGGCCACACCACTTGCCTGCTCCGCCGGAACGACAAGACGGCCTTGCGCTTCGGCAAAGGCAAACCCGTTGTCCGCCAGCCGTACTCGCTGCTCCGCAAGATTAGGACAGCGGAACGCCACTCCGGCGATGGCAGGAAGTGGTGGAAACAGCGTGCCCGGCAACCATTCAGACGCATGCTTGGCATCGATGATGATCAATTGCGTGCCCAAGGCAAAGCGGAAGACGCAGGCATGGTCCTGCCGGTTCGTCGTCAGCCCCGTGTAAAGCTCATACTTCCGGGCGAAATCATCGAGCGCATCTGTCACGATGAACGTGTGCGACAATTGCGTGCATCCATTGGGATGCGTGATATAGCGCGGCTGATAGATGTATTGCGGCGTGAGATGGCGCGCGGCCTGGATGTAACCCTCAGGCGAATGCTCCGGTGCAAATTGCACGCGCTCGAATTTCGCTGTCTGCACACCGTCCGGCGTGTCGATCTCGCGCTGAAGCGGGATCACGCCCGACGTCGCCATACCGGCTTGATGCAAACGCTGATCGACTGACTGAGGGTTTTCGGTGTTGAAGCAGATGATATGCGCACCCTGATGCCGTTTCAGGAAATTGGCGATGCGCGCGGCCGGCTGTCTCGGATCTTCGCTCGCCAGGATTTCGAGATAATCGTTGGCGAACATGATGCAACGGTTGCCGGAACCCAGCGGCTTGACGCTTTCGCCCGGCTTCCACGCCGCGGAATGCGGCGAATAGGGCGTGAGCTGGAAGCCCATGGCCTCGAAACGGCGGACAGTGTCATTCAGATCACGAACCGCCATACCAACGTGATTGATATTATCGATGTCGGGACTCGTCATTGGCACCCAAAATGATGAAAGCTTCAGCGATGCCAGTTCGACACTCTGCGCCGCAGCATATGGCTGCTGGATCTCCGGTTCGTCGTCCGAATCATACTGACCGCTCATTCACATCAATATGAACTACGCAGGGCAGCGTTTAGGACAACGGGAGAAATTGCTACCAATATGCTCTCTTGCGCTCACTGTAAGAGGGAGAGCTTGGATAGAACAAATTGTAAGTCGTTATTGATTAAGTCGATAAGCCTATGAATACGCGCCTCATCGAGCGCATTCGCAATTCACCGTGGGCACGATGCAATGCCCTTCATCGCGGCGTTGTAGAAGATTAGCCGAAAGGCAATGTCAGTACGGCGCTCTGCGGCGCCGTGTATGGCTGCTGAATTTCGGGCCCGTCATTGGCAACACGATTGACCGCCGGCGATATCTCGAATGCTTCCATCGCGGCAGCAGGCGCAGGCACCAGCAGGGCGGCCGCGGCCGCTGGACTGACATTCGCGCAGTCGAGCCACATCTCGAATTTGTCCGGCGGCAGGATCACCGGCATACGATGGTGGATCGGTGCCAGCACGGCATTGGCATCCGTGGTGATCATCGCCGCCGTATCAAGCTCCTCCCCGTTCGGTCCAACCCAGGTTTCCCACAGGCCGGCAAAGACGAACGGCGCGCCACCCTTCATGCGGATCAGATAGGGTCGCTTGGTCGCCCCATCGCGTTTCCACTCATAAAACCCGTCGGCCGGTATCAGACACCGGCGATACTTCATGGCATTTTTGAAAGCCGGCTTTTCATTGACGGTATCGCCGCGCGCGTTGATCAACAGCGTGAATGTCTTCGGGTCTTTCACCCAGGACGGCAGCAGGCCCCAGCGCATCAGCACGAATTGCCGCTGTCCCTCCCACATCCGCACCAGTGGAATCGGTTGCGTCGGCGCCACATTGTAGCGCGGCGGGAAGTTCGGCATTTCAGGATAGCCGAAGTGCTTCCGCATCGTGGCGGGAGTCATGACAATGAAGTAGCGTCCACACATGCGTTACCTCATAGATCACGATGATTTTGGATCGAAGCGATCCAAAATCATAAACGTGATCGATTCTAATATTTTAGAGCATGATGTCGTCCGAAAACCGCTTCGCACTTTTCGGCATCATGCTCTAGCGCAAATTGGGACGGCGACATGTCAGAAGACCGCACTTATCCAACGCGACCTTTTCTTGCGGTCAGCGCCGCAATCATTCGTGACGGTAAGGTGATGATCGTGCGGCGTGGAGGGGGCGTCGCCACCGGCGTCTACACCCTTCCAGGCGGCGTGGTCGAAACGGGCGAGACTGTCCGCGAGGCGGTCGTCCGCGAGGTGCGTGAAGAGATCGGCATGACGGTCGAGCCGCTCGAGCCTGCTGGCTACCGCGAAATGATCGCCCGTGCTGCCGATGGCCGGGTGAAGCGGCATTTCGTCATCCTCTGCTTTGCCGCGCGCTGGATCGCCGGCGAACCCACTCCCGACCCGACGGAGATTGCGGAAGCGGAATGGCGGTTTCCACATGAACTGGACGGGCTGAAGACCACGGACGGTCTGCGGGAGATCATTGACAAGGCGATGGAACAGTTTGAGCCCGCGTCAGCCTTGCACCGCTGATCGACAATCCAGGCCTTGCGGACGCCAAATGACCGGCGCATACCTTGGCCACTATGATGCGCCGCTTCCTCCTGATCCTGCTGATGGCGACCACCCTCGCCGTGCCGGCCCGCGCGATCGATAGCGGGGCGGCGTTCGAGGCTGAATTGCAGCGGCTCTCCGAGATCCTGGGCGCCCTGCACTATCTTCGGGGGCTCTGCGGCGCGAAGGACGGCCAGAAATGGCGAAATGAGATGCGGGCGCTGATCGAGGCCGAGGCCCCGGCGCCCGAGCGTAAGACCAAGCTGATGGCCAGCTTCAATCGCGGCTATAGCGGTTTTCAGCAGTCCTACCGGACCTGCACGGACGCTGCCGATATCGCCATCCGCCGCTATCTCGACGAAGGCGCCAAGATCTCCCGCGAAATTACCGCCCGCTATACTAATTAGTAGTGGCTTCTCTTGGCCCGCATTAACCTTTCCTAAAGACGGGGGTTTGCTGCGCCGCCTCCCATGCTAACGTCGGGGCTCTTCTCGCCTGGGGCGCGGAAACGCGCGGGAAATAATTCAGCATGAACAGTCTGTCGCGCATGAACTCGGCCCGTGAGCCGATTGCGGATCACGAGCAGAAAAAGGTCGCGCTCGGCTACGTGCACGAGGCCTGGGCGGAAGCGCGTCTTGACGGCATCGATGGCGACTGCATGGCGCAGGCCTGCCTGTTCGCGGCGCTGATCGAATTCGTCTCGACCTATGGCGAGGATGCCGCCGCGGTGTTCGCGGAAGGGCTCTCCGACCGCATCCGCAACGGCGAATTTTCCCTGGATCTGTCGCGCCAGTAACGGCGCGATCAGGCCGACAGCGTTTCCAGAAAGCGCACACGCTCACCCTGCGACGGGGTGATAAGTTCGTTCTCCCACATCACCCGGCGACCGCGGACAACTGTGCCGACCGGCCAGCCAATCACCGTCATGCCGTCATAGGGCGTCCAGCCCGCCTTCGAGGCAACCCATTGATCGGTGATGGTTTCCCGTCGCTTCAGATCGACCACCGTCAGGTCGGCATCATACCCCACGGCAATGCGGCCCTTGCGGGCAATGTTGAATAACCGGGCCGGGCCGGCGCTGGATAAATCAACGAATCGGGCGAGGGATAAACGGCCGGCATTGACGTGGTCCAGCATCAGCGGCACCAGCGTCTGGACGCCGGTCATGCCCGACGGCGTTGCCGGATAAGCCTTTGATTTTTCTTCCAGAGTATGCGGCGCATGATCGGAGCCGAGGATATCGACCACCCCCTGCTGCAGGCCCCGCCAGATCCCGGCCCGATGCTGCGCATCGCGCACCGGCGGGTTCATTTGTGCTTTGGTTCCAAGCACTTGGTAGCATTCCGGCGCCGCCATGGTGAGATGGTGCGGCGTCACCTCGACCGAGGCGACGTCCTTGTAATGCTCCAAGAAGTCCATTTCCTCGGCGGTAGAGACGTGGAGAACATGCACCCTCGCCCCTGTTTCCCGCGCTGTACGGACCAGCCGCTCGGTCGCGATCATCGCCGCGACCGGATCGCGCCAAATGGGGTGCGTCGTCGGGTCGCCCTCGACCCGCAGACTCTTGCGCTCGTTCAGCCGCGCCTCGTCCTCAGCATGGAATGAGGCACGGCGGCGGATCACTTTCAGGATGTTGCGCAGCCCCTCCTCGTTCTCGACCAGCAGCGATCCGGTGGACGAGCCCATGAACACCTTCACCCCGGCGCAGCCCGGCAGGCGCTCCCATTCCGGCAGGTGCTTGTAGTTGTCGTAGGTGCCGCCGATGAAGAAGGCATAGTCGCAATGCATGCGATGATGCCCGCGCTTCACCTTGTCGGCCAGAGCCTCGGGCGTGATGGTCAGTGGATCGGTATTGGGCATTTCGAACACCGCCGTGACGCCGCCCATCACCGCACTGCGCGAGCCCGATTCGAGATCTTCCTTGTGGGTGCCGCCCGGCTCGCGGAAATGCACCTGCGTATCGATCACGCCCGGCAACACATGCAGGCCCCGGCAATCGACCGTCTCGCCGGCGGAGGCTTTCGACAGATCGCCGATCCCGGCGATACGCCCATCCCTGACGCCGATATCGCGCGCACCCTCGCCATCCTGATTGACGACGATGCCGCCCTTGAAAATCGTGTCGAAGGTCTGTGCCATGATCGTCCAAATCCTGGAATTACCGCCGCGAAGTCATGCCCGGTCTGCGGCCCTTGAGGCCGTGCTGTCAGCGCCTTACGTTTCACCGGGAATTCTGGCAAGAGCCGTTTACAACGTCGTTTGCAGGGCTGTTCGCTGCGAACATCATATTTGGAACCGTTTCAGAGCACCATGAAAGCCGCTTTGCTCACAGATCGCAGCGTGTTGCGTGTCACGGGCGAACCCGCGCGCGGGTTTCTCCACAACCTTGTGACCGGCGATATTGAGACGCTGGCGCCAGGCGATGCGCGCTACGCCGCGCTGTTGACGCCGCAAGGCAAGATCATCGCCGACTTCTTCGTGATCGAAGCCGGCGCCAACGAAGGCGGTGGCTTCTTCATCGATTGCCCCAAAGCCCTGGCCGACGAGCTGGCGCAGAAGCTCAATTTCTACAAGCTGCGCGCCAAGGTGACGATCCAGAGCATCGACACCCTCTCTGTTCTCGCGGCATGGGACGGCGACGGATCGACCGACTACGGCCTCGTCTATCATGACCCGCGTCTCGCCGCGCTTGGCCTCCGCGCCATCGTGCCGACGGATCTCGCATCGGAAGCCGTCGCCGACCTCGGCGCGACGCTGGTCGATGCATCGGACTATGACGCGCATCGCATTGCGCTGGGCGTGCCGCGCGGCGGCGTCGATTTCATCTATGGCGATACGTTTCCGCACGATGCCGATCTCGACAAGCTGAATGGCGTCGACTTCAAGAAGGGCTGCTATGTCGGTCAGGAAGTGGTGTCGCGGGTCGAGCATCGCGGCACCGCGCGCAACCGCGTCGTTGCCGTTGCGTTCGACGAACATCCGGCTCAGGACGGCATTGCGGTGATGGCCGGCGACAAGACCGTCGGCACCATGGGCTCATCCGCCGGCAAGCAGGGGCTTGCCATGCTGCGCGTCGACCGCGTCGCGGAAGCGATCGATGCCGGCACGCCGCTCAGTGCCGGCGGCATCACACTGACATTGCGCGACAGCGCCGTGGCCGATTTTCTCGCAGCTGCCAGAGTGAAGACCGCCGGATGAAAGCGATTGCGCATGTCGACGGCCTGCATCGCTGCCCGTGGCCGAAGGAAGACCCGCTCTATGTCAGCTATCATGACACCGAATGGGGCGTGCCGGAATATGACGACCGCGCGCTGTTCGAAAAGCTGATCCTCGACGGCTTCCAGGCCGGCCTGTCGTGGATCACGATCCTGCGCAAGCGCGACAATTTCCGCAAAGCCTTCGACGATTTCCAGCCGGAAAAGATCGCGCGTTACACGCCGCGCAAGGTCGAAAAGCTGATGCAGGATGCGGGCATCGTCCGCAACCGGCTGAAGATCGAAGGCACGATTTTATCGGCGCGCTCCTGGCTCGACATCATGGAAAAGTCGGACGGCTTTTCCGATCTGTTGTGGAGCCACATGGACGGCCGGCCGAAGGTCAACACCTTCAAGACGATCAAGTCGGTCCCGGCCGAAACGCCGCTCTCACGCGCGATATCGAAAGATCTTGCCAGCCGCGGATTCAAGTTCGTCGGCCCGACCATCGTCTATGCGTTCATGCAGGCGGTGGGGATGGTGAACGATCATCTGGTGACGTGTTATCGGCATGCGGAGTTGGCTAGCAAGTGGCAAGCCGATAAGCGAGATAAGGCACTCTAACTCCGCTACAGACTCCCGCGTTTGAAGACATGGATGAAGCAACAAAGAAACGCTTGCAATAACGTGCATTTCTGCGCGCAGCCGAGAACCAAGCGCTGCGGAAGGCGATGTGAGCCTCGCAATGACCGCACTGCACCGCAAGCGAACCGTGTTTTACGACGAACACTTTGAAATTGGCTCGTGGATAAGCACCCCGAATCATCTTTGAGTTGAACGACCCCATTGCGAATCGCGATAATACCTTTGTGGGATGATTCGCGGAGAGGCTTACGTGCCAGAAGAAGCGAACGATGTTTGGCTTTCAGTTATTGGAAAATCGCTTGCCTACTTGTGCCTTAAACAGGCGGAGCAAGCCGATCCAGATAGGATGTCTGGTGTCCTCGCAAAAGTGAAGTTTCTGATGGGTTTAGGCCTATCACAAGATGATGCAGCAGCGGCGGCAGGCAGCACGGCTCAATCGGTTAGGGTTATGAAGATCCGCAAGAGGAGCTCGAGTGGCAAAAAAAAGAAAAAGCGTCGCACAAGTTGAGAAGCCCGACGCGTTGATGTTGATCGCACGTCTTCTCGCGGTTCATGTCACGAAAGAGACCGAAACTAACGAAGCCGCGCTGGTCCTTTCCGGGGCTGGGTTTGACGACAGTGACGTGGCGCAAATGCTTGGTATTACCGAAAGCACCGTTCGAGGCATCCGCTTCCGCAATAACAAACCAAAGAGAAAGAAGAGTAAGCGCGGATGAGCAACGCGATACCTCAGCCGTTACGTACAGCGATCAAGAAAAAGCTCGGAAATGTTTCTGATCGTCACGTTAATCGCCTGATCGCGCAAATCGCCAACGATCAACTCATCTCCCGGCGAGCGGCTTCGATGATGTTAGCCCGTAAGCTAGGTATCGCCATTACGCGCTACGCCACTGCGGAAGACCGTGCTGAGATGCGAGGTCACGCAGTTTCTGCCATCTCGACCGAGCCGGAAGACAATGCGATTAGTGCGGCCCCGCCTGTTTCTAAAGTTTTGCCGACTCTGAAAGTTAAGCCTGCAAAAAACAACAGCCTTTTCGTCGTTCATGGCCGAGACAGCAAGCTTAATGAAGCGATGTTTGCGCTTCTTCGCGCAATGGGCCTAAACCCGTTGGAGTGGAGCCAGGCGATTGCAAAGGCGAAGGGAGCCAATCCCGACGTTCGTAAAGTTATAAACAATGCGATGAGGCTGGTTCAAGGCGTCGTTGTGATGTTTTCACCGGACGAGGAAGCGCGCCTCAAAACAAAGTACAGAGCTAAAGGCGACTCCGCGAAGCTTGAAGGCCAAGCTCGACCGAACGTGATTTTTGAATCCGGCTTGGCTCTCGGCGGCCACCCTAAAAAAACGCTGCTCGTTCAGGTCGGCGATACTCGACCCATAAGTGACATTGCGGGAATGCACATGCTCCGATTGTCTAACTCCGCGACCAGTCGCAAGGAGCTTGGCCAGCGGCTAAAGAAACTAGGATTTAAAGTCGATCTGTCTGGTACCTCTTGGCTGACTGAAGGCGACTTCAATCGCTAGTGTTCCAGATTAACCGGTCTCCGCTCGCTGCGCCCACCTATCACACGACATTGGCGGAGATGACGACAGGTCCCTCGCAAGGGAAACGCTCGGAAAGCTGAAGCATCAAAGAGCTGCGCGCGCGTGAAGCTCCCGGCCGGAACAGCGCCTAGAGACACATTTGGATAGCGTGGCAAGGCCGCTGAAGTTTCATGCTTGGGCGGCCGCTTTATCGGGAACGATGGTATTCGGCAGGTTTTAACCTCACGTCCAAACCGGCCCCTTCCCCCAATTTCAGGTTTGGATCGGCCGCTTGGTTTCCCCCCGACCAAGCGGCCATTCTTCTTTCGCGAAACCCGATCGGTCCGGCTCTACGGATACATCCTGTTGCTTGCGGCTGGTGCAGGCGCAATCTGTTGCGCTACGTTGCATTGACCAAATCCCGACTCGCCAGCATATGCCCACCATCACCCCCCGCCTCACCATTCGCTTCGCTCGTGGGAGAAGAAAGCGCGGAGACCAATGACCAAATCCGCGAGCAAAAAAATCGTCAAAGCTCCTGCCCGCACGAAAGCGACCCGCGCCTGGCAGCGCATGCTGTCCGGGCGCAGGCTGGATCTGCTCGACCCCTCGCCGCTCGATGTCGAGATCGAGGATATTGCGCACGGCATTGCGCGCGTGCCGCGCTGGAACGGCCAGACCATCGGCGCGCATATCTTCTCGGTCGCGCAGCACACCTTGCTGGTCGATACCATTGCGCGGCAGCAGGGGCCGATCGACGACAAGCTGCGGCTGGCGATCATGCTGCACGACGCGCCCGAATATGTGGTCGGCGACATGATCACGCCGTTCAAGGCGGTGATCGGCGATTCCTACAAGGCGGTCGAATTGCGGCTGCTCGCGGCCATCCATGTCCGGTTCGGCCTGCCGCCGAAACTGGCCGCGGCGCAGGAAAAGCTGATCAAGCAGGCCGACCGCGCTGCAGCATACCTCGAGGCCACGCGGCTTGCCGGCTTCAGCGAGGCGGAAGCGCGGCGTTTTTTCGGCAACCCGCCGAGACTTTCCCCGTCGGTGGAGCGTGACTATCTCACACCATGGCCCGCCGAGACGGCGGAAGCGCGGTTTCTGGAGCGTTTTGCGAAGCTCTGCGGCTGACACTTTTCCGTCCGAAGGCGCGTGCTAAGACTCGGGCGGATTCGATACGGCATAATTGATGATGATTCACGTCTGCTCCCTCGCCCGCCTGCATGACACGGTAACCGAAACCGGTGCAAAACACGTCGTTACCCTGATGAAGGACGTCGCGATGGTGCGGCGGCCGGCTTCGATCGTCGAAGCCAATCACCTGCTGCTCGACATGGACGACATTACCGCCGTGATGGACGGCTATGTGCCGCCGAACGAAGCGCATGTGAAAAAGCTGATCGATTTCGTGACCGCGTGGGATCGCGCCGCGCCGATCGTCGTGCATTGCTATGCCGGCATCAGCCGCTCGACGGCGGGCGCCTTCATTACCGCCTGTGCGCTCAATCCGAAGCGCGACGAACTGACGATCGCCCGCGCGATTCGCTCGTTCTCGCCGACCGCCCAGCCCAACAGCCGGCTGGTGGCGCTGGCCGACGTCATCCTTGGCCGGAAGGGCCGCATGGTCGATGCCGTGCGCGCCATTGGCCCGGGCCTTGCGTCGTATGAAGGGCATCCGTTCCGCCTCGAACTCGAGTGAGCGATGCCGGTTGGTCTGACGCCCATCGAGATCGGACTGACCACGGCGATCGTCGCCGTCACCAATGAAGAACCGCAGGTCCTGGTCGCCGGCGAAAGCGGCAGGAAAGACGGGCCGGCCGGTTTGCCCTCCGGCGCATTCGATCCGCTGTCGCATCGCACCTTCGAGATCGGTCTGCGCGAATGGGTGGCGGCGCAGACCGCGCTCGACGTCGTCTATGTCGAGCAGCTTTATACCTTCGGCGATCGCGGCCGGCATGCGCGTATCGGCGATACCGATCCGCATGTCGTATCGGTCGGCTATCTGGCGCTGACGCGCGTGCCGGAGAATGTCTCGGGCCTGCAGGCGGCGGGCGCGCGCTTCCGGCCCTGGTATCACTTCTTCCCGTGGGAGGACTGGCGCGAGGGACGCCCACCGATCATCGATGACGCGATCCTGCCGTCCTTGACGAAATGGGCGCGCGGGGCGGCCGGGCGCAACGAACGGCTGCGGCTGTGTTTTGGCGGCGGTGACGCGGCTTCGGACAAACACACAAACTGGGACGAAGAGAAGGTCCTCGAACGCTACGAGCTGCTTTATGAAGCCGGGCTGATCGAGGAAGCGCAGCGCGACGGGCGCGTGGCCGCCGTGCGCGGGCATCTTGGCCTGTCGATGCGGTTCGACCACCGCCGTATCCTCGCCACCGCGATCGCGCGGCTGCGCGGCAAATTGAAATATCGCCCGGTGGTGTTTGAACTGATGCCGGCCGAATTCACACTAACTGAATTGCAGCACACCGTGGAGGCGATTTCAGGACGGCATTTGCACAAACAGAATTTCCGCAGGCTGGTGGAAAGCACCGAGCTGGTGGAGCCGACCGGCGAGATGTCCACCACAACCGGCGGACGCCCCGCAGCGCTTTTCCGCTTCCGGCGGGAAGTGATGCAGGAGCGGCATGCACCGGGCCTGCGGCTGGGCGTGCGGCGGTAAAAGGCATTGATGCCGCTCATTCCCGCACCCGGGTCTACGCTTCGCGCAGCCCGAGTGTAAACTCCGGCGGGAATCCAGCATAGTCATTCTGGGTCCCCCGCCTTCGCGGGGACGAGCGGTGTGTTGAGCTGGTTTCGGCTTCACCAATAACGACTAGTCTGTATTTCGTTCTCCTTCAGGATCCCTTTTCCATGGAATTCCTTGTTCTCGTTGCGCTGATCGCGCTGCTGTTGATGGTGCATGGCCTGCGCGGGCGTCTGCGCGAACTCGACGTCACATTACGGTCGCTGGACGACAGGCTGGCCGAGTTTGTGCGCAGCGCGGGCCTTCCGACGCCGCCAGAGGCTGCGACGGAGGCCGCCGGAGCAGCGGCGAATGTTCTCGATCCTGAACCGGCCGCACCTGCACCGGCCGTTGATATAACGCCGCCCGCTCCCGAACCCGACACGATGCAGGCCGCCTTCGCGCGGCAACAGCAGGACGATATCGCGGCGTCACCGCCCACCGCGGACGAGCCCGCGCCTGAAATTCCGGCGACGCCAGAGCCGCCCGTCATGCCGGAGCCGGAGCCCGTTGCCACCGGCGGCGGTGAAGAACCGCCCGCGGACAAGCCGCGCGACTATGCCGATTTCGAACGCCGCTTCGGCACGCAATGGGTGGTGTGGATCGGCGGCCTGGCGCTGGCGCTCGGCGGCATTTTCCTCGTGCGCTATTCGATCGAGGCCGGATTGTTCGGGCCGGGCCTGCGCGTCTTGTTCGGCGCTTTGCTGGCGCTCGTACTCGTCGGCCTTGGCGAACTCGCCCGCCGCCGCGAAATCACGAGCGGCATCGCGCAGGTCAAGACCGCGCATATCCCGAGCATTCTCACCGCGGCGGGCACCACCGTCGCTTACGCCGATATCTATGCGGCTTATGCGCTGTATGAATTTCTGTCGCCGGCCGCCGCGTTCGTGCTGCTCGGGCTCGTTGCATTGGCGACGCTCGCAGCAGCACTGGTGCACGGCCCGGCTCTCGCCGGCCTTGGCCTGATCGGCGCCTATGTGACGCCGGCCCTGGTCGGCGGCACGCAGCCAAATTACTGGGCGCTGTATATCTATCTCGCGGTCGTCACCGCCGCAGCCTATGCGCTGGCGCGCATGCGGCTGTGGCGCTGGCTGGCGATCACCGCGGCCTCCTTCGCGCTGTTCTGGATGCTGGCCGGATTGTTCGATGCGAATGCGATCACCGCGCATGCCTTCCATGCCCTTGTCGGTTTCGCGCTCGCATCCGCTTTCATCGTCGCCGGTTTCCTTTATGGACCGCCGGCCGAGCGCGGACGCTTCGATCTCGTCTCGTGCGGCGTACTGGCCGGATATCTGTTCGGCACGTTCCTGCTCGTGCTCGCTAACAAGCATGACTCCATCGCGGTCATGACGCTGCTGGCGCTGTGCGCGGCGACGATCGCGGTCGCCTGGCGCAGCGAGGCGGCAACGCCCGCGATCGCTGCCGCCGCATTGCTGGCCTTGCTCATCATCGGACATTGGTCGACGTCGGATTATTTCATCGTATTGCATCAACCGGGCGGCGTGCTGTCAGGATTGCCTGCGGTGCCGCGGCTCGACGGGATGCGGCTGCATCTTCTCTTCGGCGCGGCCATCGCCGCAATGTTCGGCGCCGCCGGATATCTGGCGCAGGGGCGCGTCGTGCATCCCTATGCGGCGATCATCTGGGCGGCGACCGGCGTGCTGACGCCGATCGTCACGCTGGTGGCGCTGAATTACGGCGTCACCCTGTTCGAGCGCTCGATCCCGTTTGCCGCACTGGCGCTGCTGCTCGCGGCGTTGTTCGGTATCGCCACCGAGACCTTGAGCCGCCGCAGCTTCGCACCCGGCAGTGCTGCGGCCGCGGCGATCTTTGCCTGCGGTGCCGTCGCCTCGCTGGCACTGGCCCTGACCTTCGCGCTGGAACGCGGCTGGCTCACGGTGGCGCTCGCGCTGATGGTGCCGGGCATTGCGTACATTGCCGACAAGCGGCCGCTGCCGATGCTGCGACAGCTCTGCATCGTGCTGACGATCCTGGTGATGGCGCGCATCGCCATCGATCCGCGCATCGTCGGCAACGATGTCGGCACAACGCCGATCTTCAACTGGCTGCTCTGGGGCTATGGCGTTCCGGCACTGTCGTTCTGGATCGCCGGCATCATCCTGCGCAAGCGCGGCGACGATTATGCCTCGCGCAGCGTCGATGCCGCAGCCATCACCTTCACGGCGCTGACGGCAATGCTGGAAATCCGTCACCTGATGAATGACGGCGATATTTATCATCCGTCGGCGGGCCTCGGCGAAACCGGATTGCAGATTTCGACCGGCCTTGCCATGACCATCGGGCTCGAACATGTGCGGGCACGTACGCACAGCATCGTGCATGATATCGGCGCGCGCATCATCGGCACGCTGTCCTTTATCGGCATCCTGATCAGCTTCGGCGTTTACACGAACCCGATGTTCACCGGCGAGCCGGTCGGCGGCATGGTGTTCAACACCATCCTGCTCGGCTACGGCATCCCGGCCATCCTGATGGCAATCCTCGCACGCCAGATTCGCGACACGCGGCCTGCCCTCGTCTATCGCATCGCCGCCGTGACGGCGATCGTGCTGGCGCTGGTCTATCTCTCGCTGGAAGTGCGCACGATCTTCCACGGGCCGGTGCTGATCGGCCAGCCGACCACCGACGCCGAGCAATATACCTATTCGGCGGTGTGGCTCGCCTTCGGCGTCTTGCTGCTGCTCGCCGGCATCGCCTTGAAATCGCAGCCGGCGCGCTTTGCCTCGGCGGCGGTCGTGATCCTCACCATCGGCAAGGTCTTCCTCTATGACCTCGCCGGCGTGCAGGGCGTGTACCGCGCCCTCTCCTTCATCTGCCTCGGCCTCGTGCTGATGGGGATCGGCTGGCTGTATCAGCGGCTGTTGTTCACGCCGCAGCGGGCAGACGAAACAAGGCCAGCGTGAGACCATAGCCATGAATGAAATCGTGTATGGCGTCGTGCCTGTCGAAACGCTGCTGCAACATGACGGCCTCAGTTTCCTGCGCGGGCTGATCGACGGCAGGTTTCCAGCACCGCCGATCACGCAGACGCTCGGCTTCACGCTCAGCGAAGCCGAGCACGGCCGCGTCGTCTTCTCAGGCACGCCGCAGATGCGCCACTACAATCCAATCGGGACAGTGCATGGCGGCTTCGCCATGACGCTGCTGGATTCCGCACTCGCCTGCGCCGTGCATTCGACGCTGTTGAAAGGCGAGACTTACACGACACTGGAGATCAAGGTGAACCTCGTGCGGCCATTGACCAAGGACACCGGCCCTGTCCGCGCGGAAGGCCGCCTCATCCATCGCGGTCGCACCCTCGGCACGTCCGAAGGCGACATCAAGGATGCAAGCGGCAGGCTTTATGCGCACGCCTCAACGACCTGCATGATTTTCCCGGCGAAGAAATAACCGGCTACCGCGCAGACCGGCGCGGAGTTATTTCTTCTCAATGCCGGCGGCCTCGACCACCTTCCCCCACTTGGCGACTTCACGCGCAATCCGCTCACGCAGGTCCTCAACCGAGCTGCCGCGCGCCTCCATGCCAAAGCTGACAGCCGCCGCTTTCACGTCTGGCAAGCTCAGAACATCGTTGACCGCTTTATTGAGGATCGCAACGATCTCTGCCGGCGTACCCGCCGGCGCCGCAAGAGCATTCCAGCTCGTGACCTCATAGTCTGCCAGGCCAATTTCAGAGACTGTGGGAACATCCGGCAGCGCTGGCGAACGTTCGCGTCCTGTGGTTGCGATGGCGACAATCTGACGATCGTTGAGGCTGCCCTGCAACCCAGCCTGATACTCGAAGAGAATGTCGATATCTCCACGGATCATCGCCGTCACCAGTTCCGGGGTCGTCTTGAAGGGGATCGCCGCCACGGAAATTCCGGCCATCGACTTGAATAGCTCTCCGGAGAGATGCTGGTTGCTGCCGGGATTGATCGTCCCGAAATTCAACGTTCCAGGCTTGGCTTTCGCGGCACCGATCACGTCTTTAATGGATGTGAATGGCGATCCTGCCTTGGTGGCAACGACAAGTCCGTAAAACGCCGTTGTCGAAATCGGAATGAGATCGCGTTCGAGATCGTAGGGCAGCGATTTGAACAGCGACTTGGCAGCGGTGAGGCCTCCGCCGATCATGGCCAATGTATATCCGTCAGGCGCCGAGCCGACGACAGCCTTGATGCCGATGATGCCGGCCGCCCCGGGACGATTTTCAATGATGAACGGCTGGCCCAGTTTGTCTGAGAGCTTTTCCGCGACCATCCGCATCGTCACATCGGCAATGCCGCCGGCGCCATAGGGCACGATGATACGGACAGGACGGGTGGGATAGGACGCAGCCTGCGTGACATCCAGCGACAATGCCGTGAAGAATGCGGCGAGCGCGCCAACCGCAAGATAAACGCCGCGCCGGACATGACTCGTCATACCAATATGCAACCGCAACATTGTTTCCTCCCTCTCGTTATTTGATCGGCAAGCGGCGCACGAGCGACGTTTGATCGTTGCGCGCTTGCTTCTGTCATTTTGGTCGCCTCAGTCCGCCAGCGTTTCACCGAGCATGGCGGTCGTCTCGTCGAATATGTCATCCACCATCATCGCGCATGGCAGAAGGGTCTGCTGCTCGCAATAGTGCAGGATCATCGCCAGAGAACGGCGGTTTGCAGCGATGCCGATCGCCGCCATATCGGGGCGCTCCGCCGCGACAGGCTTCGCGCGATGAATCGTCTGCCAAAGATCGCGCATGGCCGCCGGATGTGCTGCGGCGACATCCTTGCGCACCACCATCATGTGATTGATCGGGACCACATCGTGCTTGTCGTACCAGGCGCGCGCAGCCTCGCGCGGGGCTGCGATCACCGGTGCGAAATCAGGGTCGTCCGGCAAATCATTCCCGAAAATCGCAGCATCGATGTCGCCAGACCGCAAAAGCTCCGCAAGGGTGCGGCCGGATGGCGCCCTCTCGACCCATGACGGATCGCGATATTCAGCAAGATGCGCGCCCTCCTGCGTCACCCAGCGGATCGAGTCGGGCGCCACACCATAATCGTTTTGAAGAATGCCGCGAAGCCATACCCCGGTCGTCTGCGTGTAAGCGCGCACACCGATACGCCGTCCGCGAAGATTCTCCGGCCTCAATGGGGCATCTGACTTGCGGGCGATGAGACAGCCGTGTTGGAATCGCGCTGCCAGTGTGACGGGCAGGATCAGCAACGGCTTGCCATAGGCAATCGCCTGCAACGCCGTGACGATGGCCATCTCGCTCACATCGAATTTTTGCTCGCGCGCCATCGGAGCAAAAGCGCGGTGAATGGGCGATACGTCGGCAAATGAAAGTTGAAATGTCTCCGCCTCGGCTTGCGCAGTTTCCAGGGTCTTGCGCCAGGCGCGGGATCCGATCGCCGCGGTCAGCGTCAGCTTCTGATCAAGCATCGGCTTTCTCCATGCGCCGGCTCACCAGAGCGGGATAAAGACGGCGCGCCGTGCCCGAAAAAATATGAGCGCGATCGGCTTCGCTGAGAGACGAAAGCGATTTCTGCGCGTCCTCCAGGAGATGCGACATCGGACCGGCATGAGCCGGAAAATTGGACCCCCAGGCAATCCGATCGGCCCCGAATGTCGCCACCAGCTTTGGGAAGAAAGCTTCGGGGGTCGAGGAGCCCGTGCCGGCCTGCTCGATCGTGCGGCTGGTCAGTTTGAGAAAGACATTGGGATGAGCCGCGAGATCGAAGAGCCATTGTGCAGCCCGATATGGCGGACCGTCAGACAAGGCCGGACGCGCCATGTGATCGAGGACGATCGGCACCTTTCGAAAGCGCGCCAGCAGTTTGAGCAAGTCCGGAACGCCTTCGGGGCGCATCTGCAGACAGACCGGCAGGCTGGCCGCTTCCGCCAGCTCCCATACGGGGAAAGTCCGTTCATCGGCCAGCCAGTCGGCCTGGCCCGGGCTGGTGCTGCCCGTGGTGAACAGACGCATGCCTGTCAGGCCCGCCTGCGTCCATCGCTTGAACTCCGCACCGGCATCGGGAGCGAACATGTCGATGCAAAAGACACCGGTAAAGCGCTCGGGATGGGCGGCGACGCAATCGGCGAGATAGGAATTGTCGAAACCGTAAGCGGTCGACGCCTGCACGACGGCGGACTTTGCCACCCCCGCTTCATCCATCGCCGCGAGCAGCGCCGCGGCACTGGTCGGGCGCGCGCGCGACCAGTCGGACTGCTTGCCACCAAGCGGCGCGAACGGATATCGCTCCGAATCCGAAGAAATGACGTGCGTATGGATGTCGATGACGTCGCTCACGGCTTCCCTCTCCTGGCCATCACGTTCCGAGGCCGAAGTCGCAACTGTCGAAATCCTGGCGACCGGCCCAGGTCGGGGCTGCCAAAACATCAAACATTTTTTGCGGCGGAGGGGGCATTCCAACCGCTGCGTGGGCCATAATTATTTGCTAAGTCGGTCCTATGCGTTCGAACCCTTATCCGTCGGATCAACCCGCTCTGCCGCGCCTCGCCCGCCTGCGTGCGTTCGATCATGTAGCCAGGTCCGGGGCCATGAGCACGGCGGCGCATTTTCTTCATGTCACGCAGCCGGCCGTGACCCGGGCGATACGCTCGCTTGAAGATGAGGTCGGAACGCCGCTGCTAGAACGCCGCCCCGGCGGCAGCTTCCTAACGCAGGACGGTCTCATCTTCGCGCGGCGGACGCAGCGCTTCTTTCAGCAACTGAGCGCGGCGCTCGCCGCAACCATCGGCGCCGATGCCCAGAGCGATGCCGTCACCCGGCTGAGCCGCAAGATCAGCGACGTCCATATCCGCAGCCTGATCGCAATCTGGAAAAGCCGAAGCTTCCGCGGTGCCGCAAAAGCCCTCGATGTCGCCGAGCCAACGCTGCATCGGCCGGCCCGCGATCTTGAAAGGCTGGTGAAAACGCCTCTCTACCGCCGAACGCTTGACGGCATCGGCCTGTCACCGGCCGGATCGGAGCTCGCACGGCGGTTCGCCCTGAGTGTGGTCGAAATTGCGGTCGGGTTCGAAGAACTCGCGGCGCATCAAGGCTCAGCGCAGGTTAAGACGACGATCGGCGTGCTGCCGCTTGCGCCAAAGCGGTTGCTTGCCATTGTTGCAGAGGAACTTCTGCGAGTTCATCCCAAGTCCCGGCTCGTCATTCAGGAAGGCAGCTATGACGAACTGGTGGTCAGCCTTCGCAGCGGCGCCAGCGATCTGATTTTTGGCGCACTTCGTGCGCCGCCGCCATTCGATGATCTTTGCGAGGAAAACCTGTTCGATGATCCCTACCGCATCGTCTGCCGGCGAGACCATCCGATCGCGCAAATTCCAAGCCCGAAAACCTCCGATCTTCGTAAATACAATTGGGTCTTCCCGACCGCCGCATTGCCGCGGCGCGCTGTGCTTGACACCATCATTGCCGAATGGCGTCTCTCACCGCGCGTTCAGATCGAGACGAATTCGCTTGGCGCGCTTATCGCCGATCTCATGGTCAGCGACCATCTCGGCCTGCTGCCGCGCGAATATATCGACATCGACGATCGCTCCGATCTTGCCGCGCTGAATCTTCGCGTCCCGCATGCGCCAAGGATTGTCGGTCTCACGACGCGACTGGACTGGCTGCCGACCAGCTTTCAGTCGGACTTTCTGACTGTCATGAGAAAACAATCCGCGGTGCAAAAAAGCCGTCCGCAGTAAAGTGATGCGGAACAGCAACGAGGGGTCCCTACGACAATCCCAGCATTCTGGCCGTGTTCGACGATATCATTTTTCTGATCTGGTCGTCGCTGTAGCCAAGATCCATGCATAGCCTGATGCCGCGGCGAATGCCCTCGATTGGGCCAATCGTGCCGGTCTGGCCAAGATCCGAGCACAAAATCGTCTGATCGACACCGGCGGCATCGATATGCTTGCGCAAATCCGCGCTTTCGCAGGTCTTGAATTTGGAGCCTTCGATGAACATGCACAACGAGTGCTCGACATAGGCACCCATCTTGGCAATACCGGACACGTCATTCATCGATGCGTCGACAATGTCTTCCGGATGCGTCAGCACGATCCGTTTCACGCCGCGGCGCTGAGCCTCTTCGAATACCAGCCAAGTCTCGCTGATATGCAGGTGGCCGCTGGCCAGCACCATGTCGTTCTTGGCAATGACGTCGATCACTTCTTTCACGTCATCACGGACCGTCTTGTCCGGATTGAGAACCGGAATGCCGGTCGCGGGGCGCATCTTCTGCGTTGATGCCGGGTGAACCCAGTTCGACGTTTTTTCCCAACGCAGATGGTTTTCTGCCGCCAGCGTTGGAAACCAGACGATCTTGCCGCCCATCGCCGCCGTATGTTCGACGGCATAAGGATTGAAGCCGCCAACCACATTGTTGAGCACGATGCTGGAAAAGATTTTTGTCTTCAGCTCGGGATAATGTTTGGCGATCAGCGCCGCGGTCATGACACCGCTATAGTCATGATCCTTGGTGACAATTGCTGCAAATCCTGCCGCCGATGTTTCGCGGAGCAATTCGAGATGATCGATGCCGCGCGGGGCGATCGACGGACCGCTATGCACATGCGGATCGATGGCGCCGACAAGCAACGCGTCGATCCGCTTTTCTATGGTCTGGTCTGCTGCGGTCTGCGCCACGAATCACGTCCTTACTACTAGCAAAAAAAGATGCTTCAGCCTTGAGACTTCAGCTTTGGGCCGGCATCGGATAGTCGGCGGCATTGAGCACAAAGCCGGGCCGCGACGAGAAATCCATGCGCGGCGGCCCGAACACGTCAATCAGCCAGGTCGTGCCTTCCCCGACATCCTGCGATGTATGGATCACGCGCGGCGGGATCACGAGAACCGACGGGCTCTGGTCATAACGTTCGTGCTCGTCCGCCTGCCAACTACCCTTGTTCGAGCCCCATGGATAGCGCAGGTGATGTTCAAACCCGCCCTGCAAGCCGAGCGAAATCTGCTCGAAATCCTCGTGCGAATGCGGGCTCAGCTTGCTTTCGTCACGCCGCTTGGTCCAGCGCTCGAACACATTGACCATCAGATTAGTCGATCGGAATAGCCGCATCTTCAGCGGGCTTGGATCGGGGCTTGCAATGCCGGTGAGATCGTAATGGCGGATCTTGTAGCCGCCAACCGGATCGGGCCATGGCACGATCGGTGTCACTTCCGGTGCGCCATCGGCATAGGTTGCGGCGTTCACCGCCTTGGCGGCAAGGTCGGCCGCCTTGCTGGAAAAGATGCGCGCCACCGTGCCAGGCGACGTCACGACAATGCGGCTGTCGCCAGGCGGCAGGATCGTCAGGCTGTCGCCCTTGGCGTCGATCGTTTCCCCTTTTGCTTCGATCGTCGCGCCTGTACCGGGCGGCAGCAACAGCATGTACTCGTCGGGATGGCCATGCCGTTCCAGTACAGCCCCCTTCTTCGCATCCGACACGACGGTCAGAAAATTCGCCGCACGTGTGATCCAATGTCTGCTCCCGTCCGAATCGGTGATCTGCGGATCCTGCGCATAATGCCGGGCATGCGTTGCCTTGCGCATCGCCACACCCGTCGCGATCTCTCCATTCTTACCACGCATCTTTGCACCCACTTTATGTTAATGCGGTGATTTCAGATTTCGCCCGTGCCGCCGCCTGACGCATCAGGCCCTGATCGGACGAATAGATGAAGGCGGTCGCGCCGATCGAACGCATCGCCTGTGCGTCCGCAGCGTTGCCGACGAAGACCATCACCGGCTTCCCCGCCGCCTTGCCGGCTGCGCAGACCTGCTCCGCCGCCTTGCGAACTGATGGCGCGTCCGGTGAGTTCTCTCCCATTGCCACGGCAAGATCGCCGCGACCGATGAACAACGCATCGATGCCGTCAAGCCGGCCGATCGCCTCGGCATGTTCGATCGCTTCGGGATCCTCGATCTGGGCGACGATGGTCGTGATCGCATCGCCGAGCTTGACGTGTTCGCCAAGCGACAAGCCGCCATAGCGCCCCGCACGCGGCGAGTTGGAGAAACCGCGCTTGCCGTTCACATAGCGGCAGCTCGTGACGACATCGCGTGCCTTTTCGACCGACGCGACATGGGGAACGAGAACGCCGGTTGCGCCACTATCTAGTACCGACAGAAGATTGGACGGTGCCGCCGAAGCAACGCGCACAAGAGCGGCGATCTGCCCTGCGCGTGCCGCAACCAGCGCCTGATCAATCGCCTGCCGGTCGAATGGCGCGTGCTCCTCGTCGATCACCACGAAGTCGAGGCCAAGGTCGCCCATGATCTCCACCGCATGTCCGCCCGGCGTCTTGATGAAGGTGCCGGCGAGAATATCGCCGCGGCCAAGCCGCGCGCGGAAGGTGGTCGGGTCGTAACGCATATTCGTCATTTACTTGGCCGCTCCGAGAATTCCATTGGGACGCAGGAACAGGAAGATCAGCAGCACCGAAAGCGCCGCAACGTTCTTGAGGCCGGACCCGAGGCTGTACACAGCAAGCGCCTGCGCCACGCCAAGAGCCAACCCACCGAGAAATGCGCCAAATGGCCGACCGAAACCGCCAACAATGGCCGCAATAAAGCCGCTGATCGCAAAGGGAGTGCCGACATTGTAGGCCGTGAACTGCGTCGGCGTGACCAGGATGCCGGCAATGGCGCCGAGGGCAGCGCTCAGTGCGAAGGATGCAGCCAGCATGTGCGAGACAGGAATGCCTTGCAGCGCCGCCGCTTCGCGATTGATCGAGCAGGCGCGCATGGCCCGGCCGACCAATGTCTTGCTGAAGAAGAACGCCAGTGCCGCAATCAGGATCAGCGACCCGCCAATGATCCACAGCGTCTGAAAGCCGATCGTAATGCCGCCAAATCGCAATGGCGGCAGATCGGTAAAGACCGGCAGGCTTTTCGGCTGGTCTCCGGCAATCAGCAATGTGGAGCGATCGATCACGATCTGGACGGCGAGTGTCGCAAGGATCATGACGAACATCGTCGCCTTGCGATCCCACAAGGGCCGTACGACGAGGCGTTCGATAACGATGCCGGTGACAGCGACCACGGCAATCGCGGCCAGCGCTGCGAGGAAGAGCGGCACATGCCACACACTGAAAAACAGATAGGTCAGCATGCCGCCCAGCATCACAAACGCGCCTTGC
The DNA here is from genome assembly GCF_002119765.1 of Pseudorhodoplanes sinuspersici. Taxonomy (NCBI): domain Bacteria; kingdom Pseudomonadati; phylum Pseudomonadota; class Alphaproteobacteria; order Hyphomicrobiales; genus Pseudorhodoplanes; species Pseudorhodoplanes sinuspersici. The sequence goes on along the minus strand of NZ_CP021112.1, from coordinate 3,221,528 downwards.
GCAAAATTGACGATGCCGCTGGCATTGTAGATCACGCAGAAGCCGATGCCGATCAGCCCGTAGATACAGCCGACGCTGAGCCCGTTAACGATCGTCTGTCCGAAATAGGCGAAGTCAGTCATGCAGCATCTCCGCGCCGCCGAGATAGGCCTCGATCACACCGGGGTTGCGCTGCACCTCGTCCGGTGTGCCTTCGGCGATCTTGCGGCCGAAATTGAGCACGACGATCCAGTCCGCCGTTTTCATCACAAGCTGCATATCGTGCTCGATCAACAGCACGGTCGTGCCACGGGCCGAGACCCGGCGGATGATCTCGGAGAGCCGCGATGTCTCGTCGTGATTGAGACCCGCGGCCGGCTCATCCAGCAGCAGCAATGTCGGTTCGGCCGCCAGGGCGCGCGCGATCTCCAGAAGGCGCTGCTGGCCGTAGGGTAACGCTGATGCCCGCACCTCGGCCTGCGATCCGAGGCCGACGAAATCGATCAGTTCGCGCGCGACGCGATCGGTATTCGTCTCTTCCTGTCGTGCCCAGGCCGGACGCAGCAAAGCGGCAAAGAGGCCTGCACGCGTGCGCACATGCCGCCCGACCTTCACATTCTCGAGGACGGTGAGATCCTGGAAGAGCTGCGCGAGCTGAAATGTGCGAACGAGACCACGAGCGGCAATGAGTTCAGGCGGCATGGCCGTGATGTCCTCGCCTTCGAACATCACGCGGCCTTCGGTCGGCTCATGAAAGCCGGAAATCATGTTGAACAGCGTCGTCTTGCCTGCACCATTCGGGCCGATGATCGCGAAGACACCTTCGGCCGGCACATCGAAGCTCACGGCATCGTTGGCGATAAGACCGCCGAATCGCTTCGTGAGTCCTTTGACGCTCAGCCGGTTCATGATTTCGCTCCCTCACTGGCCAGCCTCACGGCGGGCACGGGCGCCGTTTGCTTGCGTTTGAAGGGACGGGTCAATGCCGCGAGGCCGCCGGGCGCGTAGATCAAAAGGAGGATCAAAGCGACGCCGTAGACGAGATCCTGATAGTCCTTCAGCACGCGGAACGTTTCCGGCAACAGATTGATGACGATCGCGCCAACCAGCGGGCCGATCACGGTGCCGATGCCGCCGACATAAAGCATGGTGAAGCCAAGGATCACCATATTCATGCCGAAAACTTCCGGGCTAACAAAGCCGACAATATGCACGAACAGCGAGCCGGCGATCGATGCATAGGTGGCCGACACGATGAAGGCCGCGAGCTTGTAACGCGCAACGTCGATTCCGAGTGCGCGCGCCGCATCCTCACTGCCGGAGAGAGCGACCAGCGCACGGCCAAAGCGCGAATTGCGGATGAGCCAGGCGCTGCCCATGCTGATCGCGACAACGATGCTCAGGAAGATGAGCTGCGCGCGATCGGAAACGATTTCGAAATCGCCGATGCCGAGCGGCGGAATGCCGGAAATGCCCATATAGCCTTGCGTGACCGCCTGCCAATGCACCGTCGTCTCATAAACGATCAGCCCGATGGCCAGCGTCGCCATCGCCAGGTAATGACCTTTCAGCCGCAATGTCGGATAGCCGATCACCACGGCGCAAACGATGGCACCGGCAATACCGGCCAGCATCGCCGGCACCGGCGCCCAGCCATAGGTCGCGGTCAGCACCGCCGAGGTATAGCCACCAATCGCAGCGAATGCGTTCTGACCGAAAGACGCCTGTCCCGCATAACCCATGAAGATATTGAGGCCGGTGACAAACACCGCATAGATCAGCGCAAAGCCTGCCACCGTCACGATGTAACCGCCAGCGACAATGGCGTAGCCAACAAGCGCGACGGCAAGCACAGCCGGCACCCAGGAGAGGATGCGGCCCAAACTAGTTGAAGTAGAATTGCGCGAGGTCGGCATGGGAGTTGATCTCACGAGGGTCGACTTCCGCCGAGATGCGGCCGTTCGACATGACATAGGCGCGATTGGCGAGTTTGAGCGCGAGCGGCGCCTTCTGCTCCACGAGAAGGATCGGCAGGCCGCTGCGATTGAGCTGTCCGAGTGTCTCCAGGATTTCCGCCGTCACCTTCGGTGCAAGACCAAGCGACGGTTCGTCGAGCAGAAGCAGGCGTGGTTCAGCCATCATCGCGCGACCGACAGCCAGCATCTGTTGCTCGCCACCCGACAGCGACCCTGAAGTCTGATTGAGGCGTTCCCTCAGGCGCGGAAATAGCGTCAGCACGCGGTCCCGCCTGCGCTCGAACTCCGTTCCGCGTCCGCCGATCATGTAAGCGCCAAGCTGCAGGTTCTCGGCGACGCTCATCGGCGCGAAGATGCCGCGTCCTTCCGGCACCAGCACGACGCCGGCACGCGCGATCCTCGATGTGCCGCGGCGCGGCAACGATTGATCGTCAAAGCGCACCGATCCTGTCGATGTCGTCAGTCCCATCACCGAACGCAGCAGCGTCGATTTGCCGGCACCATTGGGACCGAGCACAGCCACCAGCTCGCCTGCACGAATGTTGATGCTCACGCCGTGGAGCGCGACCACCTGCCCGTAGCGCGCAGACAGGTTCTCCACGTCGAGGATCTTCGGCTGCGCTCCGGTCACCGTCCGGGCTTGCACCGTGGCCTGCGCCATCATTTCACCTGGAGCTTTCCACCGACGATGGAGGCCAGGAAGAACGGGTTTTCGGTGATGCCCTGATGCACGGTCGGCGAGAAGTTGTAGATGCCTCCGGTGCCCTGGAAACCAGTGATGGTCTCGATCGCGTCGCGCATCTTCGGTCCTTCGAGACTCTTGCCTTTCTCGGCCGCGGCCTTGACGACCATCAGCGCATCCCAGGCTTTGCCGGCCCAGAACGCGTCGCGGTCGCCATGCTTGGCGCGCCACAGCGGCAGGAAGCGCCCAATCTCTTCTTTCAGAGGACCGGCCGGCAACACGTCATAGACTTGCGACGGCGCAGCGACGAACATGAACTGCTCGCCAAGCGTCTCGCCGGCGGGCTTCAGCACCGCAAAATCGTCGACGCTGCCGAGCAACAGGATGTCCTGCCCAAGCTGCTTGATGTTCCTCGCTGTCGTCAGTGTCGAGCCGCCCTGGCCGATCTTGAGGATGGCTTTCGCGCCGGCGGCCACCATCTTGCTGATCTGCGCGCTGTAGTCGGCATCGTCAGGCCTGTATTGCTCAACGACCGGCACCTCGATGCCAAAGTCTCCGGCGATCTTGACGGCAATGTTTTTCTGCAACGTGGCATAGGGGCTGGGATCGTGCAGGATGCCGATCTTGCGGATCTGCGTTTTGTCCTTGAGGTATTGATAGCGCGTTTCCACTTCGAACCGCGGCGGCGCAAGGAAGCTGTAGGCCCATTTCGCCTGCTCCGCCTGCGGCGGCAGGATCGAGCACAACACCATCGGCACCTGCGCGCGCACCACAAACGGCGCCGCTGCAAATGTCCCCGCCGACACGCAGCCACTGATGAAGCTCTCGACCTTGTCCGAGCTGATCATCTTTCGATAGACCGTCACCGCCTCCTGCGGCTCGGATTTGTTGTCCTCGACAAAGAGCTGGATCTTGCGGCCCATGATGCCGCCATTCTTGTTCACGTGATCGACTGCGACTTCGAGACCATCGCGCCACGCGCGGTCGATCGCTGCGGCATAGCCCGTCAACCCGAGCGATGAGCCGATCTTGTACGTCTCCTGCGCAGCGGCAGGGACAACACTCGCTGCAACACATGCAGCGATGGCGATGGCTGAAATTTGCTTCATGACCCCTCCCTGTCTATTTTTCTGCTGTTCGCGAGCGTGAAACAGCGTTTCTATTTTTTTATTGCGAAGAGACGCGCAGGTCAATATTGCTCTAGCCGAAGACACGAAAAGCTCTGTTGCAGTGCGAAAAATCAGGGTGTCTGGTTGTGCTGTTTCGTTTCACAAACAGGATGAAACTGGCTTCGAATGGCTCGGTCAGCAGATGAAAGTGGCGTTCGTTCCGTGCGCATCGCACTCGATGTGCTGGAAGCGGTTGCGTTTTCCGCCGAAGAAATGGGCGTCACGCAAATTGCGGAGCGTCTGAAACTGACGAAGGGATCGGTTCACCGTCATCTGTTGACTTTGGTGGAACGTGGCTATCTGACGCAGAACCAAGCGACATCGCGTTATGCGATCGGCGCGAAGGGCCGCCTGCTTGCCCGTCTTGCACCCGAAGCGGATCTTGCCCGGCTTGCCGAAGGTCCGATGCGCGAGCTTCGTGACCGATGCGGCCACAGCGTTGTTTTGTCGTCCATGACACCGCGTGGCGCGCTCGTCATGCTGACCATTGCCGGAACGTCAGCAGCGATCGAAATCGGTGTGCGGCCCGGCAGCGAATTGCATTATCACGCATCGGCGCAGGGAAAGGTCATGCTCGCCTTTGCACCGCGTCCTGTGCAGCAGCGCTTGCTCTCGGGACCACGTCCGCGTCTCACGCCTCACACAACGACCGACATTGCGGCCATCGAGGAAGATCTCGCGCGTGTCGTTCGGCGTGGCTATTGCTCGGCACCCGAAGAGGCCATGCTTGGCATCAACGCGCTCGCCGCTCCCATCTTCGATGCCGCAGGGGCTTGTGTCGCGAGCGTGGCGCTGGTCGGTTCGATCCAGTTTCTTCCGGCGAACCCGTCCGCTTCACTTTTGAAAAACCTGAAATCATGCGCGCATGAGATTTCGCGGCAGCTTGGCTATGGCGGCAGTTCGGAACTCGCACCCGAGCCCGCCGAGAGCCGGGCGCGTCCGGCACCACGCACAGCGAAGAAGCGGATTGCGGGATGACATCGGAAACACTGAACACAACGATCGGCCGCGTAGCGCTGAAAAATCCGCTGATCGCCGGTTCCGCCGAGCACATGATCGAAGCCGATGGCGTGCGGCGCGCCTTGAAGGCGGGCGCTGGTGCGGTCGTCGTCAAATCGGTCAATGAATCGGAGGCTGCGCGCGACCAATTGCAGCGCGCCGAATACATGGTGCTGAATGAGCGGTGGGAGCCAATCCCCTGGCGGCTTGATGCGCCCGCGCATGCCTATGTCGCCTGCCGCTCCGGCCTGACACCGCAATCCTTCGATGCGTGGCTCGAACAAACCGCGACGCTGGATCGCGAGGCTCGCACTTACGAGTCCTATGCGGTTGCCAGTGTGATCCTCGCTAATCTCGACAACACCGTCGCGATGGCAAGACAAATCGAACAGGCCGGCATCCGTGTGCTCGAACTCAATATCGGCACGCCCTATGCCAGCCAGGCGAAAGGCGCCGTTTCAACCGAGCTCGACCCGGCACGGATCACGACCATTGTCTCGGCCGTCCGTGCTGCGATTGCCATTCCGCTCTGGGTGAAAATCACCGGCCAAAGCGAACGCGTGCCCGATCTCGCCGCTGCCGCTTTCGAGGAAGGTGGCGAAGCGGTCGTCATGGCGGGCCGCTCACTCGGCCTTATTCCCGACATTGAAACATTCGAGCCGATGCTCGGTACCACGCTCGGCGTCGGCGGCTACTGGAATCTGCCCCTCACCTGTCAATGGCTGGCGCTGTCCCGTGCCAAGCTTGGTCCCGACAAGCCGCTGATTGCAACCAATGGCGCGCAATCCGGACTCGATATCGCACGGATGATGCTGGCCGGCGCGTCGGCTGTCGAAATGTCGTCGCCCATCATGCTGCGCGGCTTCGGCTTGCTGTCAGATGCCCTGGCCGAGTTCTCAGCTTACCTGCAGCGCAAGGATGTCACGGCCGCCAGCCTGATTGGCCGCGCCGCCGATCAGCGCAAAGCCTTTCCGCAGATGCCGTTACGGACAGACAACTGGAGAAGATACACGCCAGCCTGATGGATCGCAGGCATTTATTTTTCGAGGTTCATGCGTTCAATGAATAGTCTCATCATCTACGCTCATCCCGAGCCGACATCCTTTACGGCGGCGCTGAAAGACACGGCCGTGAAGACGTTGGAAGCCGCAGGTCACACTGTCGAAGTGTCGGACCTTTACGGCGAAGACTTCAATCCTGTTGCCGGACGGCATGATTTCACATCCGTCGCCGATGCCGATCGTTTCCATTATCAATCCGAACAATTGCACGCGAGCAAGACGGCTGGCTTTAGTGCCGATCTCATTCGCGAACAGGAACGCCTGCAGCGCGCCGACTTCATCGCGATGATCTTCCCAATCTGGTGGGGCGGGATGCCGGCCATCGTGAAAGGCTGGTTCGATCGCGTGTGCGCTTATGGCGTCGCCTATGCCGACGGACGGCGCTTCGACAAGGGGTTTTATCTGGGTCGCCGCGCGTTGCTCGGCCTGTCCAGCGGCGGAACGCGCGAACGCTTTAGCGACGGCGATGCCTATGGCGACATCGAACGCGTTCTTCATCCGGTCAAGCGCTGCATGCTTGAATATCTCGGGCTCGAGGTTCTGGAGCCGTTCGTCGCTTATGCCGCGCCGCGCGTCGATGACGAGACACGCAAAAGGTATCTCGTGGCCTGGCAGGGCCGCCTGCTGAACGCCGTCAACGACCCTGCATGGCAACAGCGCCTGCACACACTCGCCGAAGATGCCGCAAACAATCGCACGCCACTCGAAGGAGCCGCCTGGGCGGCCAAACGCTGAACGTTAACGATCTTACAAAAGCCGGGAGACGCCATCCATGATCCATTTCACCTTGCCACGTGTTGCGACAGCCATTGTTGCAACCGCCATCTCCATTTTCGCCGTATCGCCGACGATCGCGCAATCGGCGTGGCCAAACCGCGCTGTCACTCTGGTCGTGCCATTCACGGCCGGCACGACATCCGACGTCGTTGCGCGCGGCCTGGTCGAGCATCTGGCCACCGCGCTCGGCCAGCCGGTCGTGATCGATAATCGCGGCGGCGCCGGCGGCAATATCGGCGGCGCGGCTGTAGCGAAAGCGCCGGCCGATGGGTACACGCTGCTATTCGCGACGACCGGCCCCGCCGCCACCAACAAGCTGATGTACAAGGATATGCCGTTCGATCCGCAGCGCGATTTCGTTCCGGTGGCGCTGGTCGGCAAATCCGCGATCATCATTGTCGCCCGCCCGGATGCGCCGTTCTCGACGCTGAAAGAGCTGATCGAATATGGCAAGGCCAATCCGAGCAAGCTGACGGCCGGTTATCCGGGCAATGGCACACTGGGGCACATCACCGGCGAACTCCTCCAAAGCACGACCGGCATCAAGTTCGGCCATACGCAATATCGCGGCAGCCCGCCGATCATTACCGATCTGATCGGCAAGCATATCGATATCGGCATGGACTCGATGGCGGCTTACGTCACCAATGTGCAGGAAGGAAAGATCAAGGCGCTGGCGATCGCCGGCAACAAGCGCTGGTCCAAGCTTCCGAATGTGCCGACGGCATCGGAATCGGGCCTGCCCGGCTTTGAAGCCAGCGTCTGGTATGCCTTGCTGGCGCCGAAAGGAACGGCTCCCGAGATCATCGCCAAACTCAACACCGCGACCAATCAATATCTCGCGTCGGAGAAGGCGAAGACCGCATTGGATACTCTCGGCGTCGAAATCGCAGGCGGCACCCCCGACGATCTCAAGGCCTTCACTGCTGCCGAGATCAAGAAATGGAGCCCGATCATCAAGCAGGCCAACATCCAGTTCTGACGTTTGGAGCGTTCCCGGCCGCCACACCACTCAAGTGTCGGCGGCCGGCGGGCCAATGGTTTCGATCAAGACGAAAAGACGCGGCCCAAGACGCGCGCTAAAATGATGCAGATGGCAGGACAACATGCCGTTCTCCGCAGCACGCCTCCATTCCGCCCAGCATCTGTGAATTCATCTTGGGATATGCTTGCGGCTCCCAAATGCGATCTTGGCCCGCAAATCAGCGATATTTCTGACCGCTCGGCCCCTCGGCTGCGCGAGCCGATTTGAAGCGCCGGTGGTGAGAATATGGGCGGGCGCGACAATCTCGTGAGGGCGTTCTCAAATCGGCAACACCTTATAGCCGGAATTCTGCTTTGGCAGCACGGCCTCCCCTGTCACACTTGATCCCGTCATTATGTTCCGGTCGTCGCACCGGTTCGGGGAAGTCAGAGAGGGTCACGATATGGATCGACGGTCATTCCTTGCTGGGTCAGTTGCCACCGTTGCGGCATCCAGCTTTGCCACCGCACAGAGCGCTGACGAAATCCGCATTGGAGCGCCGTTGCCGCTGACCGGGCCCCTGGCGCCGGAGGGCCGGAAGCAGAAGCGAGGTTATGATCTCTGGGCCGCCGAAGTCATGAAACGCGGTGGCGTCGAAGTCGGCAACAAGAAGCTCCCGGTCCGGATCATCTATTCCGATTATCAATCGGCAACCCCGAGGGGCGTTCAGGCCTGCGAATTCCTGGTGAACCAGGAGAAAGCCCAATTCCTGTTCGCCCCGTTCGGTTCGGGCGCGGCGAAAGCTGGCAGCGCCATTGCCGAGCGATACAAAATCCCCATGCTGGCGGCGACCGCCTCCTCCCGCGAAGTCTACGATCAGGGCTTCAAGTATCTGTTCGGCACCTTCACGCCGAATGAAACGCTGACCGATCCGCTCGCAGCTCTTGTTGTGGCCAAGGCACCGGCGGTGAAGAAGGTCGCAATCTTCTCGCGCAACGACCTTTTGCCGCTGTCGCTGGCAACCGCGCTCCGCGAAGGCGTCAAGCGGCACAAGCTGGATCTCGTCTTCGACGAAAAATTCGCGATCGGTGCGCTCGATTTCGCAGCGCCGCTGACACAGATGCGCGCGGCGGCACCCGACTGGATTTTTGTCGGCGGTTACATCAACGATCTGATCCAGGTCCGCACGCAGATGCGCGAACTCGGCCTCAAGTCGCAGGTCCTGACGATGATCGCAGGGCCCGCCTATGAAGAATATATCCAGGCGCTCAAGGGCGCGGCCGAGAATGTATCAAGCGCATCGTGGTGGCATCCTTCGGTCCGCTACGAAGGCGAGGACATGTTTGGCTCGACGCAGAAATACGTGGAGACCTTCAAGGCCGCCTATAACGGCGATGTCCCGGACTATGCCGAAGCATCAGCTTCGGCGATCGGCGCCATTCTTCAACTGGCCTTGAAGAAGACCGGCACGACCGACGGCCCGGCGGTACGCGACGCGCTCGCGGCGATGAATGTCAAAACATTCTGGGGGCCGGTGCATTTCGGGCCGAGCGGCCAGATCGACAGCCTGACGCCACCGGTCTTTCAGATCCAGGGCGGCAAAACCGTCGTGCTGCTGCCTGACGAAGTCAAGCAAGGCGATCTGAAGCTCGGCATCAGCTAAAGCAAACACCATGAATGCTGCGATCCTCGCGCAGGTCGTGGTCAACGGGCTTTTGCTCGGTGGCCTCTATGCTGCGATCGCCGCCGGATTTTCTCTCGTCTGGGGCGTGCTCAATGTCGTCAACATGCTGCACGGCTCGGCCGTGGTGCTGGGAGCCTATGCCGCGTTCTTCGGCTGGCAGCTCGGCATCAATCCGTTCCTGGCCGCCCTGCTCGTCGGACCGGCGATCGGACTGCTGGGCTGGGTCGTCCAGCGCTTCATTGTGCAACGGGTGATCGCGGCACCGGTGCTGATCACATTGGTGCTGACCTTTGCACTCGACCTGATCCTCAACAACGCCATGCTCGCGGCCTTCACCGCAGACTACCGCAAGATCGGGTCGATTACCGGCCTGCCGCCGCTGATTGTCGGTTCGGTTGCGATTTCCGCAGACCGGCTGATCGCAGCCGTGCTCGGCATTGCCGCGACATTCGCGGTGCACCTTTATCTCACGCGGTCGCGGCTGGGCCGCGCCATTGTTGCCGTCCGCATGGATCAGGAGACGGCGCGGCTGATGGGGGTGAAGGTCGAACATATCTATGCCCTCACCTTCGGCCTCGGTCTGGCGCTTGCGGGTGTTGCCGGCTGTCTTATCGCAGCGGTGTTTCCGATCTCGCCGCTCAATAGCGGCAGTTATCTCGGCGTGGCGTTTGTCGCCTGTGTGCTGGGTGGTCTTGGCAGCGTGAACGGAGCCATTATCGGCGGTCTTGTTCTGGGTGTTGTCGAGAGCCTCGGGTCGATGCTGGTCGGTGCCGAATACGGCGTCACCGTCGCATCCGTTCTGCTCATTCTGATGTTGCTGTGGCGTCCGCAGGGACTGCTCGGCCGGGCGGGGTACGATTGATGCAATCCGCTCTGTCTCGCTGGTTTTTGCCGCTCATCATCATGGTTATCGGCGCAGTCATCGCCTTTGGCCTGCCGCTGGTTCTCTCCAACGAAACCTATCTGCTGCGGCTGGCCACATCGCTTGCGCTCCTGATCACACTTGCGTCCGCCTGGAATCAGGTCGGCGGCTTCACGGGCTATCCGTCATTCGCGACTGCTGCTTTTTTCGGTCTGGGTGCCTACGCATCGGCGGTCATGCAGCAATTCGGCTGGTCCGTCTTTGCGGGCTACGCCATGGCTGCACTCTGCGCCGCCCTCCTCTCGGCGCCGTTCGGTTTCGCAATCCTGCGCCTGAAGGGACATTACTTCGCGATCGCCAGCCTGATGCTCGTCTCCATTCTGCGGGAAATCACCACCGGCTGGGCCGATGTGACGGGCGGTGGCATGGGCATCAATCTACCCGGTGCCGGCGGAGACCCGCTCGCGATCGCACGCATCTCGCTGGAAATCATGGTGATGCTTGCGGCGTTTTCGGTCGCGCTGTCATTGGTGATCGCGAAAGGTTGGCTCGGTTTCGGGTTGTCCTGCATCCGCATGAACGAAACCGCGGCTGTCAGCGCGGGCATCGATGCGCCACGGCTCAAGACCATCGCCTTCACGATTTCGTCCGCCATCTGCGGCGTCGCCGGCGCGGCTTATGCGGGATGGATCGGTTACATCGATCCTTCCGACGTCTACGACATCATGTGGTCGGTGCGACCGATCATTGCAGCGCTCATCGGCGGTGTCGGCACGGTGTTCGGTCCTGTGGTCGGATCGGTGATCTATCTCGTCTTCGAAGAATTGATGTGGCGTAATTTGCTGACATTCGGCACGGGCGCACTCGGCATTCTGATCGCCATCCTTGTGCTCGTCATGCCGGGCGGTGTGCTGCCTTCTCTCAGAAAAGGAAAGGTGTCATGACCGCTTTGCTGGAACTGCAAGGCCTGACACGCCGGTTCGGCGGATTGACGGCCGTCGACAAAGTCTCCTTCTCATTGAATGAGGGTGAGATTGTCGGCCTGATCGGATCGAATGGCGCAGGCAAGACCACCCTCGTCAATCTCGTCACCGGTCATCTCCAGCCGACCGCCGGCCGCATTGTCTTTGCCGGACACGATGTGACCGGCAAGGCCCCCTATCATCTCGCGCGTCTTGGTCTCGTCCGCACCTTTCAGGTGGTGCAACCCTTCATGCAACTGACCGCGCTGGACAATGTCGCGGCTGTCGCGTTGTTTGCCGGCGGCGCTGCCGACATGGCTGCCGCAAGGCAAGTTGCCGCAGCGGCGCTGGAGCGGCTCGGCATTGGTGAACTTGCGCATCGGCTGCCGCCGCATATCACGCTCGCCCAGCGCAAACGGCTTGAACTTGCCAAGGCGCTGGCCGCAAAACCGAAGCTGCTGTTCCTCGACGAAGTCAATGCCGGGCTGAACTCCGCCGAAATCGACGGCGTCCTGACCATGATCCGTGCGATTGCCGCGGAGGGCGTCACGATTGTCATCATCGAGCATCTGATGAAAGTCGTGCGCGGCCTCTGCCGCCGGTTGGTGGTGCTGCATCAGGGCGCGCTGCTTGCCGACGGCCCGACCGACGATGTGGCCCGCGACCCGGCCGTGATCCAGGCCTATCTCGGCACGCGCGGCGCGGCGATGCTGGAGACGAGGCCGTCATGACGCATCTGTCGATTCAGAATCTCTCCGCAGGATATGGCGACGTGCGCGTTCTCTACGACGTCTCCTTCGACGTTCCCATTCCCGGCATTACCGCGGTCATCGGCTCGAACGGCGCCGGCAAGACAACATTGCTGCGCACTTTGTCCGGCCTGATCCGGCCGACGAAAGGCGAGATTCAACTGGGCGGGACACGGCTCCATGGTCTCGAGCCGGACGGCTTCGTCACAGCTGGCATCGCACATGTGCCGGAAGGACGCCGCCTGTTCGCGGGCATGACCGTGGAGGACAATCTGCTGATCGGCGCGTTTTCCAGACAGGCCCCGAAAGCAGAAATTTCCCGCGATCTCGAGGCGGTCTACAGCCTGTTCCCCAAGCTTCACGAGCGGCGCCGCCAGGACGCCATCTCGATGTCCGGCGGCGAACAGCAGATGTGCGCCATCGGCCGCGGCATGATGGCCAAGCCGCGCGTCATGATGATCGACGAACTCTCGCTTGGTCTCGCGCCGGTGATGGTGGACGTTCTGATCGCCGCGCTGAAGCAGCTTGCCGGCAACGGTCTTGGTCTGTTGGTCGTCGAACAGGATGTTGCGGTCGCTTTCGATCTTGCCGACCAGGTCGTCATCGTCGATCGCGGCCGGGTGACCAGAGCTGGCACAAGTCAAGAGGTTGCCGCCGATCCTGCCATTCGCAACGCCTATCTCGGCGAAATCTAAACCCCAAAGCTGGACGCAAAAATGAACGTGCAAGAAAGGCGCGCTGCTGCCTTTGAAACCATTCGTTCGCCCTACGACGGCTCGCCGGTCGGCGAGATGCCGGTGGCCGATGAAGCCGCCGTCGAAAAGGCAATCGTCGCAGCCCAGCGCGGCTTTGCGATCATGCGCCGTCTGCCACGCTTTGCCCGCGCCGACATTCTGGTTCGCGCGGCCGAGATCCTCCGCAAGCGCCGCGACGAAGCCGTGCGCACGATCGCTGCCGAAGCCGGCAAGCCGCTCTATGATGCGCGCGGAGAAGTGGCGCGCTCGCTGTTCAATCTGACGAACGCCGCAGCGGAGGCACGCCGCTTCGGCGGCCACGAAGTGCCGCTCGACATGGATGCCGGTGTCTATGAATACCAGACCACGACGGCATCGGGGGCGCCTCTCGATCTCGCCAAGGCGGACCTCGACGCACTGGCCTCGGTCCGAAGGCGCGTCGGCATTGCGCGGCGTTTTCCGATCGGGCCGATCCTGGCGATCGCACCTTTCAATTTTCCGCTCAATCTCGTGCTGCACAAGGTTGCTCCCGCGCTTGCGGTCGGCAATTCGGTCGTATTGAAGCCGGCACCGCAAACGCCCCTCACCTCGCTTCTGCTGGGCGAAATCCTTGCCGAGGCCGGCTTGCCCGATGATGCCCTGCAGATCGTGCATTGTCCGGTTCCTCTCGCGGAAAAGATGGTCAAGGACGACCGCTTTGCGATGGTGACCTTCACCGGTTCGGCAAAGGTCGGCTGGCATATCAAGGCGCTCGCCGGCCACAAGAAGGTTGCGCTTGAACTTGGCGGCAACGGCGCCGTCATTGTCTGCGCCGATGCCGATCTCGATTATGCGGCGGCGCGTTGTGTCCGCGGTGGCGTTGTCTATGGCGGACAATATTGCATCGGCGTGCAGCGCATTCTGGTCGAGCGCGCAGTGCACGAGCCGTTCGTCGCCAAACTGCTCGAGAAGGTCCGTGCCTGCAAGGTCGGCAATCCGATGCAGGAAGGCATCGACGTCGGTCCGGTGATCGACGAAGGCTCGGCCATCCGCATCGAAAGCTGGATCCGCGAAGCGGAGGCGGCGGGAGCGAAGGTGCTGGTCGGCGGCACGCGCGAGCGCGCAGTCATTCAGCCCACAGTGCTCGCCGATACGAAGCCGGGCATGAAGGTCGAAGACGAAGAGATCTTCGGACCCGTCGTCACGGTCAATCCGTTCGACACATTCGAACAAGCCGTCACCCGGGCGAATGACAGCAAATACGGCCTGCAGGGCGGCCTGTTCACACGCGACATCACCCGCGCATTCTCTGCAATCGAGGACTGGGATGTCGGCGGACTGATGGTGAACGATGTGCCGATCTACCGGCTCGACAACATGCCATTCGGCGGCTGGAAACAATCGGGACTGGGCCGCGAAGGCACGGTCTACGCCATGGAAGAGATGACGGACATCAAGCATCTCGTCATCAACTACGCCTGATCAACAACAGCACTCTTCAAGAACACTTTCGGAGATAAAAATGGCTGACGTCATTTCTTTCGCGCCTGGCGGCTATCGCTATATCAAGGGCGTCTTCCAGTATTCGGCGGGCGTTGCCGCCGAGCCCGGTTACCGGCTCGAGCGCGTTCGGTTTGCCAATCCCGTTCCCCTGCAGGAAGGCTTCCGCCGGATCGAACAGATCATCAAAGATGCCGGGCGTCCGCTTTCGTCATTCGCCGCGTGCGAACTGCGCTCGCCCGCGCCGTTTACGGAGGAAGGCTTCACAGCCTTCAACAAGATCTATGTCGGCACGCTGAAGGACTGGGGGATCTTTGGCGACAACAATCCGGTCGCGCGCAGCAATGTCTGTCCCGAAGTCTCGCCGCCTGCAGAGCCCAGCTTCTACGCGTTCTCCTATACGGTTGAGGATGCGAATGCCGCCCCAAGTTTCGTTGTCGCCGGCAGCGGCGAAGCGCCGGAGGGACTTGGCAATTACGCCGATCACCTTATTGCCCGCGGCGATGTCAGCCCATCCGGACTGCGCCAGAAAGCGCAATGGGTCCTCGGCGAAATGGAGCGGCGCATGGGCGCGCTCGGTTTCGGATGGGGACAGACGACGGGCGTGCAGCTCTACACAGTGCATGACATTCACCCGTTCGTTGCCGACGAGATCGCAAAGCGCGGCGCCATGCGCGCCGGCCTGACATGGCATTTCAACCGGCCGCCGGTCCGCGAACTGGAATACGAGATGGATTGCCGCGGCGTCGCCATCGAGCGGACGGTCTGAACGCCAGAGCGTTTCCGGCTTTGATAAAATCAAAGCCGGAGTTCTAGCTTCTTGTGTTGACGCGTTTTCTTCACGCGAACCGGTATCCACTTCGCTCGAAAACGCTCTTACACGAGGATCTGTGTCTTCCGCGCGACCGCCTCGTCGCGAAGCTGTTTGAGGAAAGCCTCCACGGCCTGCGGCTGGCGGCGCGCGCCAAGCACCATAACGTCAATGGACGAATGGCGCAGTGTCGGATTTGTCAGCGGCACGGCGATCAGCTGACCGCTGGCCAATTCCCGGCGCACGGAAAGCTGGGTGATCACCGACACGCCAATGCCGTTGAATGCAAAGGCCCGCAAGGCATCGATGCAGTTCGTCATCAGCGCGGCATTCAGTCGAAGCCTGGAAATCCGGCACGCCTCGTCGATCAACGTGCGAATGCCGAAACCAGTGACCGGAATGGCAAGCGGATAGCCCAGCACCTCGCGAAGATTGATCGATTTCTTTTTTGCGAGGGGATGCGATGGCGCGCAGACCACACAGAGACGATCGAAGATCTGCAGGCGAAATTCGATTTCCGCCTCCAGGCGGCCATTGAACGCAAGACCGATGTCGGCATCGCCGTTTTTCACCGCCTTGATAATGTCGTCGGTCCCGATCACGCCGAGCTGGAAACTCACGCCGGGAGAGCTGGCCCGGAAAGCAGCGATCGTTTGCATCAGATAGTCGCTGACCACGCCTTCTGCGGACACCACCCGCACGATGCCGCGCTTCAGCCCTTTCAGTTCGGCCAGTTCGTTCCGGGCCCGCTCTTCGTCCAGCATGACGAGCTTGGCGTGCCGCGCATAAATCTCGCCTGCGGGCGTCAGCCGCATGCCCTGGCTGTTCCGATCGAACAGGGCCATTCCGACCTGATGTTCAAGCTGCTGGATCTGACGGCTGAGCGCGGATGCCGCGACATTCAATCGCTCCGAAGCCTTTCGGATGGTGCCCGCGCGCGCGACCTCATGAAAATAGCGCAGTTGAGTGAAGTCCATGAAACCCCGTGCACAAAGTCGCGTATTTTTTCAAAATGGGCGACGCGTCCTTCGACCCTCGCCGGTTATTCAGCACCTCATCGCGCAGAGTGCAAGGGGAGCCGGGCCGTGGGCACAAATGCGCCCGTTGTGCTTACATTCACGATGACTTCGATTTTCCTGTCGAGAAAGGCCGGCCGCCTCGCCGAAGCTGCTGTCGCGCAAGGCTTGGTGCTCAGCACCACACGCTGCCTCTCAAAGCTGCGGCGATATCGGTGAGCGAGTTTACCTCGCCACCTGGACATGTGCCCGGATGAGCTTGGAACTTACGCCTGGCAAATTATTTAAATCAGCACACCCATTCCAATTCCGGGAGAAACCAATGGCGAAGAAAAGTTGGCAGCGGCCGGGCTCGCCCATCGGCCGGAAAGGGGCCCGAAAAGCGAACCCGAAATATCGCACACGCTCCGGCGAAGCTTGGGAGCGGAACGAAGTGAAGGAATTGAAAGCGCTCGCAAAGCAAAACACCCCGACCGGCGTCATCAGTCTCAAGCTTCAGCGGCCGGAAGGCGCTATTCGCAGCAAGGCACAACGTGAAGGCATCTCGCTTCGCCCGACCAATCGCTCTCCGTATTCGCGTCGAAAGGCCTCGTGATTCAAAAGACAAAGGCAGCAGCCAAACCGACGAGCCTGATGCCGCTGTCGTGATCGCGGGAGGCCTCAACACACTGTTAATATCAGCGGTCACCGGCCCATTGGGCCCTGCGACTGAGAGACGAACTGCGCTCCCGTCTGCAACGTACGGAGAGTGGTTATGGCAATTCCAGCGAAAACCGACGAAGAACGGTCACTTGCGAGGCTGCTCAGCGAGATCGCGCGGCAACAGCAAACCATCGATAAGCTAAAGGCAGCAGGCCACGCCTGCCCCGATGCCGAGCGGCAATTACATCAATTGAAAGAGGCTCTCGCCCTTTTGAGATAAACGGGCGCAATGGGCGGCCCGCCGGGAATTCAGCCGCGCCATCGCGGGAAATGTGAGACGGTCGCCCTAATCGCCGCTGCGAGAACAGCGAAATTGTCCCGATAGGATCGGCCCGATTGAGATCGCGGCTGTTACCGGCTCGATCCCACTGTTGCCGCGTCAGGCGTGAGCTCTTTGCCATCGTCAAGTGCCATCCTTGCCGGCGCAATCACCCGTCGGAAATTCAGGAGCTTTTTTCGAACGCCTCGCGCTCTTTCTCCAAGCGCTCGATGGCCTCAGTCTCCTGAGCAATGCGATCGGCCAATCGCTCCTCATTGGTCGATCCCGTCGCTGCCGCCGCTTGCTCGATCAACAGGTTGAGGTTTGCCCGAGCGACCGCGATACGGCGGTCGAGAGTGGCAAGTGTGTCTACCTTGCTCATTGTCACGCCCTCTCACAGCAGTCTCAACAAACTGGTCCGATTTATTCCTCTCCACTTTTTTCGCTTTTGCCATCGTGGCTGTGAACACCCCGGCCGAACAGTCCGAAATTGGCTGATTTTACGCCGGTCCCATGGGCTGCGCCTCCCGCGGCCACAAGACCGATCTGAAGCAGCTCGCGAACTGCGGCCGCCCGGCTGGGCATGCGGTGCTCGAACCGGAAGTCATCGACCAATGCCAATTCTTCTGGCGACAGCATGATCTGCAGCCGCTCACCGCGCGTGAGAGGAGCCATCTAATCCTCCTGAAAAAGCTTACTCATTTCACTCAACATACTCATCGCCCACTGGTTCCCACGTTTGCGACTTAGCAGCGCAATGAGTAAAATAGCTTTTTGTTTTCAACAACTTAACAACTTTCAAGACGATCCTTGCCGTGCTACAAAGTGGCGAAGGAGAAATCTCATGCGAGATTATCGCGCCTATCCCATTGGCAATGATGGACACGTTTTGCCTCCGACCGTCATTACAGCGGAAGATGATCGAGCCGCCATCGCCCAGACGAAGGCAATTTTGAACGAGAAGCCCATCGAAGTCTGGGACCGGTCGCGTCTGGTCGCGCGCCTGGAGAAATCCAGCCAAAGCTGCGAGGCCGATTCCTGACAACGTGGGCCTCAGTGCCAAGCTTCTTTTTAACAGCGTTTTCGGGCGAAGTGGGTACCGGCCTTCGCCGGCCATAGCCGGCTTCGTCCGGCAACGGCCAGTTCGCGTGAAGAAAACGCGTCAAAATAGAAAAGCTAGAGCCATGGCTTTGATTCCATCAAAGCTATGGCGCTAATGGCTTCGACTGAAGTCCGCCGCGAGATGATCGTCGTCAGGCGAGTCGAGCGCAGCGGCGCTTCACTGCTCACCGGAATTTGCGCGGCCAGCCTAGTGGAATGGTGTCAGGAGCTGGAGAAAATTTCCCTTTCGCCTCGACGGACCGGGAAGCCGGCACAAAGCTCTCGGGGGTCATAGCCCCCGAGACCCTTGCAACCGAGATCATGGGCAGATCAGCAGCCCCAGCGGCATTCGTCGCGACGCAGCTCCAGGCGAACATTCGCATCCGGATCCGAGCCGAGATAAGTGCCGTTCGGCGCATACACGGCGCGGCTGTTCACAACCTTATGCGCCGATGCGAAAGCGCCGCGAGCGGTGTCGGGGAAGTTCGGAAGGGTGGCTTCATAGGCGGTGTTGCCATGGAAGCCGTCCTCCAGGCCGCCACGGCCGTCGGCGAAAGCAGCGGTTGTAGTGGTGGCAACGAGAGCAACAACAGCAAGGGTCTGCAGTGATTTCAACATAGTCATCTCCTCTGCGTGTGTCTAACGACGATGTGCCGTTAGCGATGCGCCAGAAGTAACGCAGCGCCCTTTTATGGGTTAGCTATACGTGCGGGCGGGTACCCTATCGGATCGTATAGCGGCCTTAAGCCTTGGCGGTACGAGCATGGGCGCGCTGGAATAAGCCGATGAAATCTGATGGGACGCTATTTACAGAAAGTCATGCCTTTGATCGGTTGCATTAAGGGATGATCAGAGGCCGGAATCTAAAATATCCGTATAGGACGCCCATCACTCTGGGTTATGGATTTCGCGCCCGGCGCGCCAAACATTCGCTTCACGCCTTTGGAGCAGCAGATCCGCGTTTCATGACATTCGCAGCAATGCTTGAGCGGCAATCGGTCCATTGGCAGGTGGTTGTTTGGATTGTCTCAAACGTCGAGGAGACGAGTCATGACATTGAATTTGATGAGCAAGGCGCTGGTCTATTCGGTGCCCGTCATATTTCTGGTGAGCTTGGCTGATCCGGCCGCTGCAGATGACTGCAGCACGGGTATCGATCGCGTTCAGGCGCAACTGGACGCCGTCCTCGCACGCCGCGCGGCGGCCGGACCGACGGCGAAACAGAGCGATTTCGCGACCATGCGCAGGCAGCCGACGCCGGAAACCGTGGCCCGCGCAGAAGCCGAAACAGGGAGTTGGCAAGGTGCGCCGAAGGCTGTGGCGGCGCTCCAGAATGCACGTGATGCCAGAGCCCGCGGAGATCAGCGCAGTTGTCTCGAAGCGCTTGAATCGGCGCGCTCGGTCATTCGAGAGGCTAACTAGGCAGACAAAGCCGCGTTAGGGCGTTGCAAAAAGACATCGGCGTGTTGTCAGGGCGCAGGTGTCCGGCGATTGCGTCGGCTTGTGAGGTTCGGGCGAATATTTGAGCCAGACGCATACTTAAGGATGTGCCTGCCTAAGCCATCGGATGACAATCCGAGTCCTAAGTAAAGTAGTGGCCCCCGCATGCCATCCTTAATCTGCGCGTCAGCAATCAACCTAAGTCAAAGCTTGAGGTGAGTGCCATGCTGACGAAAATGATCACAGACGTCGTGCGATCACAGCTTAACGCATTGATCGCCTTTATATTCACGCTGCAGCCGCAACAAAGAAGGCAGTTCGTCCCGATGCCGGTCCGTGCACGCATCGGTGAACCCCGCAGAATTTACACCGCAATATCAGAGGAGCCACGCCAATGACAGTCTGGAAAACCTGCCTGGCCGCAATGGCCACGCTCTCGCTCGTATCCGCAGCCGTCCCGGCCAAAGCCGAGCCGGTAAAGAATATCGTTCTGGTTCACGGCGCCTGGGTGGATGCCTCTGGCTGGAAGCCGGTTTACGACATTCTCAAGCGCCAAGGGTTCAACGTCACCATGGCACAGGAGCCGGAAACCTCGTTTGCCGACGATGTTGCGGCGGTCAAGCGCGTGCTCGACATGCAAAAGGGGCCAACGCTTCTCGTCGGGCACAGCTATGGCGGCTCACTCATTACCGAGGCCGGTGTACATCCCAATGTTGTCGGGCTTGTCTATGTCGCAG
The DNA here is from genome assembly GCF_002119765.1 of Pseudorhodoplanes sinuspersici. Classification (NCBI taxonomy): domain Bacteria; kingdom Pseudomonadati; phylum Pseudomonadota; class Alphaproteobacteria; order Hyphomicrobiales; genus Pseudorhodoplanes; species Pseudorhodoplanes sinuspersici. The sequence continues at coordinate 3,201,385 of NZ_CP021112.1, read as the reverse complement.
CGCATGCGCCTGATGTCGGAGAGGACGAAGGCTCGCTCGGTAAAAAGACGCCGAGCGTTCTCGCCAAGACAGCCGGTGCGATTCAGAAGACGCCGGATGGATATACCTATCTCAATCCGGCGGATTTTCCGAAACTGTTCGCGCCCGATCTTCCGCATGAACGGTCGGAATTCGTTGCGCGCTCGCAGGTGCTGGCCGCAGCCAGTGTGTTCACGACGCCTTTGACTGTCGCCGCCTGGAAGACGAAACCAAGCTGGGGAATTGTGGCTGGCGGCGATCAGATCATCAATCCCGATCTCGAACGCTGGTATTATGCCCGCGCCAAGAGCCACACAACGGAGATCAAGGGCGCGAGCCATTCCGTGTATGAATCGCATCCGCGTGAGGTGGCGGCGGTAATTGCCGACGCGGCTCGGCATCTTCAGCAAGATGCCATCGGTAAAGCCAAAAAATAAGTTCGTTGCGTTGCATCCCGCACCAGCCTCACGCCCGAGGCTGGTGCTTTATGTTGCTGAGAGACTTAAGGCAGGTGCCATCCGGCCTCATGACCGCGCGATTATCTCTTCCTACCCTTTATCTCTTCCTACCCTCGGCAATGCGAACCAGTACAACCGTGGTTGCGGCACTGACAATGCCACGCATATTGTGTGATGTTCGGCCACCCACACGCAATTACACCCGAGGCGCACGGCAAGGGCGGCAACGTCGCGCGCATTGTTAAGCGGGCCATGCGCATCAACCGCCTCCATGACCCGGACGAGTTCAAGGATCGATAAAGGTGGCATGCGCCGCCTCCTGAATTGTGTCGATAACTAACCACCCTCGACGCAGGCAATAGAGCGCAGCGCAGCGGATTTGTGCGAAGGGCGTCTGCATTCTAGACATCGCAGCAGTAATCGGCGCTGATGTTTATTCCTATTCGGCGCCTTCCTGCGGCGCGTCCTGCGCCCGTTGCGGCCTCCTGTTCAGCCACGTCTGGATCCGGTCGAGATAGAGGTAGACGACAGGAGTCGTGTACAGCGTGAGCATCTGGCTCACGATAAGGCCGCCAACGATCGTATAGCCGAGCGGTTGCCGCAGCTCCGATCCTGCCCCTACACCCAGCATCAGCGGCACACCGCCGAGAAGCGCCGCCATCGTGGTCATCAGGATCGGCCGGAAGCGCAGCACGCACGCGCGATAGATCGACTCTTCCGACGTCAAGCCTTCGTTCCGCTCCGCTTCGAGCGCGAAATCGACCAGCATGATGCCATTCTTTTTTACGATGCCAATTAGCAAGATCACGCCGATCAGGGCGATGACGCTGAAATCCATCCCCACAAGCATCAGCAAGATCAACGCACCGATGCCAGCGGACGGCAGCGTCGACAGGATGGTGACGGGATGCACGACGCTTTCATAAAGCACACCGAGAATGATGTAGATCGTGACGAGCGCCGCCAGGATGAGCAGCGGCGCGCCGGCGAGCGCATCCAGAAAGCCGTTGGCATTACCCTGGAAGCTGGTGGCGAGCGATATGGGCTTGCCGCTTTCCCGCTCCACCTTGTTGATCGCGGTAACGGCGTCCCCTAACGCTGCGCCGGGCTTCAGGTTGAACGAGATGGTGGCGGAAGGGAACAGGCCCTGATGATTGATTACAATGGGCGCCGTCGTGATCGAAGCATCGACCAGCGTGCTCAACGGCACCTGCTGTCCGGTTGACGAATTCACGTAGATGCCCCGTAGCGCCTCCGGACCGGTCTGAAATCGCGGATTGACTTCGAGCACGACGTGATACTGATTGAGCGACGTGAATATGGTGGAGACGATACGTTGGCCGAAAGCGTCGTCGAGCGTGTTATCGATCGTCGACGGGAGGATGCCGAAGGTCGAGGCAATATCGCGCTTTACCGTCGCGTTGAGACGCGGCCCGGAATTTTCCTGGTCGGTCGCGACATCCGTGATCTCAGGGATCTGTTTCAGCTTCTCGAGAAAATAGGCCGACCAGCGGTCGAGCTCATTCGAATCGGCATCGCTCAGGGTGAACTGATACTGAGTTTTGGACAAGCGCGCACCGATGGTGATGTCCTGCGCCGCCTGCATGTAGAGCGTGATACCTGGAATAGCCGCGAGCGAAGTCTGCAGCCGGCGGATCACCTGGTCGGCACTCAGGTCACGTTGCGGCTTCAGTGCAATGAACATGCGGCCCTGATTTAGCGTCACGGTCTGGCCGCCAGCGCCGACATTCGCCCCCACCGTCGAAACCGCCGGGTCTTTGAGCACCGTATTGATTACCGCGCGCATGCGGTCGGTCATCGCATCATAGGAGATGTCCTGCGCCGCTTCCGCAATGCCGACGATCAGGCCCGTATCCTGTTGCGGGAAGAAGCCCTTGGGAATGACGACAAAAAGATAGCCCGTGACACCGATCGTGCCCAGCATCACCATCAGCGTGATAAAGCGATGGCGCAAAGCGACTTTGAGGCTTCGCTCATATGCACCAAGAAGGATATCGAAGCCGCGCTCTGACAGACGATAAAGCCGTCCATGCTGCCTTCCTGCTTCGGTCTTGAGCAGGCGCGCGCAGAGCATCGGCGTGAGCGTCAGCGAAATCAGAAGTGAGAGGATCAGCGACACACTCACGGTCACCGCAAATTCCTGGAACAGCTTGCCGACATAGCCGCCCATCAGGAACAGCGGAATGAAGACCGCAATCAGCGACAGCGTAATCGAAACGATCGTAAAGCCGATCTCCTTCGAGCCTCTCAGAGCAGCCTCCATCGGGCTGAGGCCCTCCTCGAGGTGGCGGACGATATTCTCGATCACCACCACAGCGTCATCGACGACGAAGCCGACGGATATCGACAGCGCCATGAGCGACAAATTGTCGAGGCTGAAACCGAAAAGATAAAGCACCGCGAACACGCCAATCAGCGACAACGGCACGGTGACGGCCGGAATCACGGTCGCCCAGAAATTGCGTAGAAAGAGAAAGATCACCATCACCACCAGGGCGACCGTGAGCATCAAGGTGAACTGCACATCCGAAACAGAGGCGCGAATGGTCTCCGTGCGGTCGGATATCAGATTGATCTTGATGGCCGGAGGCAGCGACGCTTGCAATTGCGGCAACAAGGACTTGATGCGATCGACCGTCTCGATCACGTTGGCGTTCGGTTCGCGCTGGATCGCCAGGATGATGGCACGCTGATTGTTGTACCAGCCGGCGACCAGGTTATTTTCAGGCGCTTCAATTGCCCGGCCGATATCGCGGATGCGCACGGGCGAGCCATTGCGATAGGCGACGATCAGATCTTCATAAGCCTGCGGCTTCAGCAATTGATCGTTGGTGTTGAGCGTGAAGGTCTGGTGCGGGCTGTTGAGCGTGCCTTTCGGGAGGTCCACATTGGCCTGGCTCAGAACATTGCGGACATCTTCGAGGCCGACGCCGCGATTGGCGAGCGCCTGAGGGTCGACCTGAACGCGGATCGCCGGCTTTTGCTGTCCACCGATACCGACGAGACCGACGCCCGGAAGCTGGGAAATCTTCGGCAGAAGGATATTTTCTGCGTAGGCATCGACGGTCGTCAGAGGAAGCGAATCGGAGGTCAGTCCGAACACCAGGATTGGCGTATCGGCCGGATTCACTTTCCGGATCGTCGGCGGATACGGAATATTCTGCGGGAGATTGGGACTGGCGGCGTTGATCGCCGCGAGGACGTCCTCAGCCGCGGTATCGACATTGCGGCTCAATTCGAATTGAACCGTGATCTGCGAAATGCCGAGCGCACTCGCTGAAGTCAATTGCGTGACGCCGGGGATCTGGCTGAATTGCTGCTCGAGCGGCGTCGCAACCGACGAAGCCATGGTCTGCGGGTCGGCACCCGGAAGCTGGGCTGACACCTGGATCGTCGGGTAATTGACATTGGGCAGCGCGCTGACCGGCAGCAGCCGATAGGCTGCAAGCCCGCATAAGAGCAGACCGACCATCAACAGAGATGTCGCGATGGGCCGAGAGATGAACGGCGCGGAGATGTTCACGGAATAGCTCGCTGCACTGAGCTTTCAAGTTCATCCGCGCGGGCTGCCGTGCCCTCAAGAAGCTGCACGGCCGAACCAGGCTGCAGCCGATACTGGCCGTCGACCACCACCGTTTCTTCAGCCTGGAGTCCTGAATCGATCAGATCACGGCCGTCGTTGCTCTGTTCGACGGTCACAGAGCGCATCTGCACCGTTCCGTCCTGACCGACGACATAGACATAAGGACCATTGGGCCCCTGCTGGACGGCGGATGACGCAACCGTCACGCCGCCCGACCTGGTTTCCAGAAGCAAATGGGCATTGACGAGCTCGCCCGGCCACAAACGATGGCCGCGATTTGGGAAGTTCGCCCGCAGTCTGATCGTGCCTGTCGTCTGCAGGATTTCATTGTCGACCAGCGCCAGCGTGCCCTCATCGAGCTTGATCTTGTCGTCCTGACTATAGGCAAGAACCTTCAGGTGTCCCTTTGCCATCTGCTCCTGAATTTTCGGCAGATCCCCTTCGGGCAACGTGAAGATCACCGAGATCGGCTCGATCTGTGTCACGACGACGAGGCCGTTCGGATCGGTCGGATGGATGATGTTGCCGACATCGATCTGACGAATGCCGGTGATGCCGCTGATCGGCGATGTCAGTCGCGTATATTCGAGCTGAATCTGCGACGCTTCGATGAGCGCCTCGTCCGCCTTGATGGCGCTTTCCAGCTGAGCGACCTGCGCCTTTTGCGTGTCGAGCAACTGCGGGGTCGCAAATCCTTTATTTCCCAGCTCGGTATAGCGGCCGAGATTGGCCTGCGCGTTGGTCAACTGCGCCTGGTCACGGTTGCGCGTGGCAATCGTCTGATCAAGCTGCGCCTGGTAGGGGCGCGGGTCGATCTGCGCGAGCAGATCGCCGGCCCTGACTGGCTGTCCCTCGGTAAAGGCGATCCGCGTGATCTGACCCTGAATCTGGCTGCGGACAACGACGGTGTTATACGCGATGACCGTACCCACGCCGCGCAGATAGATCGGCACATTGCTCTTGCTGATTTTTTCAGCGACCACCGGAACCTTCGGCGCCGGCAGCGCGATCGCTTGAGCCGTCTCGGGATCAACCCAGCGTAGGAATATCGAGGCCCCGCCGCCAATCGCGGCAGCCATTGCCAGAACAATGAGTACCGCAGTCCGACGACGCATTGTCGCTCTCCCTCACTCGATGAACTCAGCAGCCACTGGTCGTATCGGACTGACAACTGGTACTCGTGCTCACTGACGGTCTCGTCCTCGCGCTTGGCTGTCCCATGTTCATCGTCGGTGATCCCATGCCCATGACGGACGGTCCTGTGCTCGTTATTGACGGTCCGGCGCCGACGATTGGCGGGATGATGGTTGTGACCGGAGCCGAGAGATTCTGCGTCGGATCGACCGGCGGCGGACTCAGACCGCCAGCACCCAGTTCGGTCGACCCCATTGGAATTCCGACCGGTCCAACTCGGGTCGCTGCTGCTATTCCGGTGGGTGACGAGGCCGATGCCGCCGGGCGTGCAAAGTCAGCGCTGGCGCCCGGCGCGCAGGTGCCCGATGCATTTCCTAGTGTGCCGCCACCATCAAAGGTCGTGGGCACCGTTGGCACGATTGATCCCTGCATTCCGGACATCGTCGGCATCATTTGCAAACCGGGCATGCCCGACACGGCGATCGACGAACCGAGCGAGGCTTGCGGAATCGAACTCCCGAAACCGGAACATATCGACACGCTGCTGGTCGAAGGCCCCGTCGACGGCACACCGGACGCGGTCGGGCTGACACCAAGGTTTGTCAGCTCCGTCGCGCCGAGCGGAATGCCTGTCGCCGGCACAGGCGCAGCCGGCCCGATCCCAAGCGGGGACGTGGTGCCCAGCAATGGAGGCGTCGGAGCGCCAATTGGGCTGATCTGTGCGAGGGCGGGACCACATGGCAGCACAAGCCCCATGACACCCATCAACAACCAGCGATTCATGACAGCCGCTCCGTTCGTTGCCGATGCGGCTGCCATTACGAGAGCGATCGATGATAGGCGGTCGGCGTGAGGCCGGTCGCCTTGCGGAAGGCCGCCGTGAACGAACTCGTCTCGCTGAAGCCGATCGTAAGCCCGATCTCCGTCACGGACGGTGACGATTTTGCCAGCAGCATCTTGGCGTGCTCGATGCGGCGGCTGTTATGATATTTGTGTGGGGGCAAACCGAATGACTGCTTGAACGCCCGGCAGAAGTAATAGGGACTCAAACGAACCAGTTCGGCGAGCTTGGCGAGCGGAATGGTTTCGGAGAGGTGCTCTTCGATATAGGTCGTGACGACTCGCTGCTGCCAAGCGGCAAGCCCACCGCGAACCGGCGCTTCCTTGAGAGACACCCCCTGATCGAGGCGAACGAGCTCATGCGCCAGAACGGCACCGAGCGCTTCGACATAGGGCAGATTGTCCTGCGATCCACTTTCGATCAGCGTCATGAGCTTGAGAGCTGTCTCTCGCAAAGCCGTGTTCTCAAAAAACAGCTTGGGAGCCAGAGGCGTCACCTCTGCATCTGCAAGCAGAGGCATCGCCTTGGGGTCGAAATAAAAGAAAGCCACGCGCGTCAGGATGCGCGGGTCATGGCATTCGCGAAACTCGTGGCCGGCGGGAACGAAGGTCAGTTTGCGCTTGAAGTCCCGCAGCGCTGACCGGGGCAATCCTTCAACGAAAGTGTCACCTTCGGTGCGTGCCCCTTGTTCGTAGACAGCTAGCAGATGGAATGACGAGCGGAAGCGGAGCTCAAGTTTTTCATTCTGCGTCGCCTGAACGATCTCGGCAGCCATTCCATCCCAGGCGATGGCTTGGCGCTTGACGACGTTAGACGGCGAAACCTGAACGCCCGGCGATGTTGCCCTGATCTTGTAATCGATCTTTTGATCGAGACGACGCGTTCTGAAGTCCGAAGAGAGTTCCGCTTCATTTGAACCGCGAAATACGGTGTGATTGAAACGGGAGGTATTATTCGAAACTAACGAATGCGTCTGCATTGGCTTCCACCTTTGACGTTTGAGCGGTTGGTCCCGGCAGGGATTTCAACTTCGAACGTGAAGGTAGAGAACGAAGGGGCGATCGCTCCATTCTACCTAGGGTGTCGCGGGATGCCGACTTGGTTTGATGGGGTTATACCGACGTATAGGGGGGAAGTGTGCGAATAAGCATTCAATCCCGGCGCGACTGGGCCGCGATTTGCCTTAATCATGGCCAACGCAGCGACTACTGCGCTGGCTTGCTCGGGCTCAATGCCTCTTCGAGACATTTCACCAGCGTCTGGCCTTCGAATGGCTTTCTCAGGAAACAAACGGCGCCAGCTTTCATCGCTCGCGCCTCAACCGCCTGGTCGGCGAACGCCGTCATCAAAATGACCGGCGTGTCTCGTCCCTCGGCTGCCAGCCGGCTTTGCAGATCGACGCCACTCAGCCCCGGCATCTGGACATCGGTAATTACGCAGGAGCACTCATTCACGTGCTGCGACTGTAAAAACTCCTCAGCCGACGCAAATGTGTGAGCGGTCAAACCGAGCGACCTCACGAGGCTTCGTGTGGCTATGCGAACCGACTCGTCGTCGTCAACGATTGCAATCACTGGAACCTTCTGCAAGTAACCTGTCCTTCACATGCCCTTGAATGGGGATTAGCGGAAGCAACGGCAACCATACAGAAGGAAAGGTGTCACGCTGAGAATGTGAAGAAAATCATACATACGTTTACAGGTGCTATGATTTTGTGCGCCGCACACCCAATAGTTCCGCTTTTCGCACAAGATCGGCAAGCGATCGTGCATCCATTTTTCTCATCGCGTGGCCACGGTGAATCTTAACGGTGATTTCACTAACGCCCAACTCGGCGGCGACCTGCTTGTTCATCAGGCCCGCGGTAACAAGCGACATGACCTCGCGTTCGCGCGGCGTCAATGACTCAAACCGGCGCTGTAAATCCCCGACCGCCAATTCATTTTCGCGTCTCTTCCGATCCCGGTCGAGCGCCGTTGCCACGGCATCCAGCATGTCCTGATCGCGGAATGGTTTGGTGAGAAAGTCGACGGCGCCCGCTTTCATGGCCTTGACCGTCATCGGAATATCGCCGTGCCCCGAGATAAAGATGATCGGGATCCGGATATTAGCCTTGGAAAGCTCGTTCTGGAAATCGAGACCGCTCACGCCGGGCAGCCGGACATCGAGCACCAGGCAACTCGGAACGTCTGGAAGCTTTTTTTCCAACAACTCCGCTGTGGATGAAAAAAGCTCACATCGCAGTCCCACGGACCGAAAGAGACTTGAAAGCGCATCGCGAACCGACTGCTCGTCGTCAACGATAATGACGGTTGGCTCGTCCTTGCGTCCGCTTGCCGATACCGGTTTCGCCTGGCTCACACTCCGCTCTCCCCGTACAGATCTAGAAATTGAAGAACATTTATACAGGACATATTCGGCACCCTCCAAATCCCGCACAATCTTTCAAGGCGATCTGGTCCGAGGCAGAAACCCGAACCTTTGATCCCCCGTAATCATGTCTATCGATCTGAATATGCCACATCTTCGCTGCTTATGCCTTGAGGCCGCTCCTAATTCGATTCCGGCGTCAGTCCGCATTTGTTGAAATAACAATGTTCTTTGGTTTCGGCGTGACAATTGGGTAACTGAGCATTGGAGACGGCACGCAAGAAATGGGCCGGCGGCACTGCACCGCCGGCCCAATGTCTGCACCCGAGCGAAAGCCTTGGGGTCCGGATCTCGCTAATCATCGACGGGAAAGCAGGCGGGGAGGACGCGCGCATTCAACCGGCCGATGTGGGTACAGACAGCAATGTGTCTTCGTCCTTTGGTCTGTTTTACGTCACCCCAAACTTAGGCCGCTCTCGCCACGGCTTCTTTCCCGGCCTTGCGGTGAATGACGCGGATTTGCCGTTTCCGACAGAACCCTTCCTGTCGGGCGTCAACCCCCATTAGCGCAAGAACCGACCTGCCACGGCAAGAGCCAAAAAGCCCCTTTTCGTAGCGCCGCTACATTGCGCGACGTCGCAGCCACCATCCACGCAGGCCCATGGCTCGATATAGCAGACAGAGAGACAACATTTCTGTGCTCTCGGCGTGGCGAGTTGCACATTGGAGGTTGCCATGAAAGCTGCAATGCGAGCCGCAATGATTGCTCTTCCATTATTTCTACCGCTGAGCCAAACGGCACAAGCGCAGGTCTCGGAAGAAGATATCGAGGTCGGCACCAATCTTGTGTGCGACACCGAATCTCAGGTCGAAATGTTCGTCACGCACTATGATGGCGATGCGCAGACCGCCATCAATGAAGTCAACCAGGAAGCAGCGAATCCGACGGCCTGTGTCGTCGCCACCACGGCTTATATGCGAGGACCGGATTTGGCGACGGCCAGGAGTAAAGGTTTGACCTATCGGATCGCGAAGATCGTCGTTTTCGGCGTCGTCACCGAATCCGGGCTCGAGGCGACCAAACCGGCGGTCTACTATTCCCTGTTCAAGGTCGATGAAATCGAAGTCTGACGATGGGCCATCCTCCTGGATTGCCGCACGACATTTCAGATCAGCCCGCTCCTTATCACCCTGATGTGGAGCGGGCTGTTGTTTGTATGTTTGTATGTCCCGACCGAAATTTATGATCAATCATTCCTCGCATGGCTCTCATCATGTGATGGCTTTTGAGTGATCTCGGTTCTGACAACCGCGCGCCTCGCTGCGGCGCCATCGCTGTCATTAAATAAGCAACACATCGTCAATGGCGGCAATCTTCGCCATGTCTTCTTTCTTGCCGACATCTACTTTGAAAGGGCCATTAACCACACAACGCTTCAAGCGGCTGGGCCTTCGTCATGCCAATTCCTCACTTGTTCAACGCCACCGGCACAAAGATTCAGAAAGAGCCCAAGCTTGGCACCGTAAAGCGGCGTGTCAGGAATATCCTACTAAGCAAAGGGCGATATAGAACAAAACTCGTCGCAAAATTGATCGTTCTGAGCGCACAGCTCTCGAATCCGATCCCCGCAGCCGCGCAAGATTTTTCCAATGACTATCGCAGCGGAAACGCAATGTCCCATTTTCGGCATATGCCGCCGGAGCTGGGAACACCGCTGCAAGATTGCATTCATCCTACGGAACCCGATCTGACCGGCCACCGTTACCGCGTCGCTCAGGATAGCAATCAGCTTTTGATTTGGCCCGATGCGGCCCGCGACGCCAACGTGCGCAATTTGTGGATCGGCACATTCAGCATCGCAAGCGCCACCACTGATCCAACCACCAGACCAGGCGGCACCGTTACGCCGTAACCAGAAATTTCGGAGGACCTCGATGGAAAAGATTTCTCGTCGCCACATGCTGACAACAACTGCGGCCGGAGGTTTACTGATGGCCGCTTCGGCAGCGGACGCACAATCTGGCAATACAGGCCCACAACCCCGACGTCCCGGCGTTGGAGGCACCGATCCTGGCCCACGCGATGTTGTGCGTGACAGCCAGAATCCCGACATTCTGGTTCCTCCTTCGACGGATCACGGAACGCTGCCGAATTTGCGCTTCTCATTCGCAGATGCGCACATGCGGCTTGAGCCCGGTGGCTGGACGCGCCAGATCACCTCGCGCGAATTAGGCGTGTCAAAAGACATTGCCGGCGTGGATATGCGCCTCAATGCCGGCGGCGTCCGTGAGCTGCATTGGCACAAGGCCGCCGAATGGGCGTATATGCTGTATGGCTCAGCACGGATCACCGCCGTCGATCCGCAGGGCCGCAGCTTCGTCAATGACGTGGGTGTCGGCGACCTTTGGTATTTTCCGGCCGGCGTTCCTCACTCCATTCAGGGATTGAACCCCGACGGCTGCGAATTTCTCCTCGTCTTCGATGACGGCGATTTCGACGAGGACAATACGTTCCTCATCACCGACTGGTTCAAGCACACACCGAATGAGGTCCTGGGCAAGAATTTCGGCGTGCCGGCTTCGCTGTTTGGCCACACACCAGATCCTAGCGAGCGATATATGTTTCCGGCGCCAGTCCCGGGACCGTTAAGCTCGGACACGGTCGCCGGTGCGACGGCGTCACCGCAGATCTTCAGCCATCGCATCATGGCGCAGACACCGATCACGACCAAGAGCGGTTCGGTCTGGATCACCGATTCCAGCGTCTTCCCTGTCGCAAAGACAATCGCCTCCGCCCTGGTGGAGGTCCAGCCGGGCGGAATGCGTGAGCTCCATTGGCATCCAAACACCAACGAATGGCAATATTACATCGAAGGCCAGGCCCGCATGGGCGTGTTCGCGGCATCCGGTCAGGCGAGGACGTTCGATTTCCGCGCGGGCGATGTCGGCTATGTGCCGTTCGCAATGGGACATTACATCGAGAACACCGGCAACACGCCGCTGCGCTTTCTCGAGATCTTCAAGAGCAGCTATTACGCCGATCTGTCTCTCGACACCTGGATGGCATTGACGCCACCGGAATTGGTCCAGGCGCATCTCAAGCTGGATCCCCAAGTCATGAATGCCTTGCGCAAGAAGGTCGCGCCGGTCGTGCCAGCTTAAGCCAACCTCATTAGGCGAACGACTAGCATAGAGGAGCACACGTGCATGCGTGCAAAACATGGTTTTGGCGGTGCCTTTCTCGCTGCCGTGATTTTCACTGCGACGACGCCCGCCGCCTGGCCGCATGATCTTTCTGCCATGGCGGCGCAGCAAATCAATCAAACCCATCACCACGCTGACGCGAATGCCTTCCCGCAAGAGGCCCCCTTCCTGGCGGAGAACACAGCAGCAATGAACAAAATGATGACGGACATGGACGTGAAGCCGACCGGCGATGTCGATGCTGATTTTGTCGCGATGATGATCCCTCATCATCAGGGCGCCATCGACATGGCACTCGCCGTACTGCGATACGGCAAGAACGAGCAAATCCGCCGCATCGCGCAGGAAATCATCGTCGAACAGCAGCAGGAGATCGCCGCGATGCGTCTGGCGATGGGTCAGCCGCTGCCGCCCTCTGCTCCGGCACCGACACAACCAGAAATACCGACAGTCATGAACCCGGCGCAAGCCGGAGCGCCCAACCATGATCACCCCGCCCTGTCGCACAGCTCTATGTCGACACCGCCTGCGACGCCGATGAAACAGGAACCACAACAATGAAGAGCCATATCGTCGTCAGTCTGCTGGCAAGCACCATCCTCGCCTGCTCTGCTCCCGTCTTCGCGGGACAGGCGCCATTTGCTGCATCCGCTCCCGACATTGCGCTGAGCAGCCGCGATCGGGTTTATGCCGCCGAGCAATTCTCCAACACCGTGTCCGTGACCGATCCAGCCACCAACCGGCTTGTCGGCGTGATCCGCCTCGGTGATCCGCAGCCTGGCAATTTCAGTCCGCTCTACAAGGGACAGGTGCTCGTCCACGGCATGGGCTTTTCGCCCGACCACAGGACCATCGCCGTGGTTTCAATTGGCTCGAACTCGGTCACCTTTATCGACACCACTACCAATCTGGTAAAGCACACGACCTATGTCGGCCGCTCGCCGCACGAGGCTTTCTTCACCCCGGACGGCAAGGAAGTGTGGGTGACAGTGCGCGGTGAAGATTATGTCGCCGTGCTTGATGGTAAAACCTATGAAGAAAAAACGCGGATCAAGGTGCCGAACGGCCCTGGCATGCAAATCTTCTCGCCGGACGGCAAGTACGGCTATGTCTGCTCGTCATTCACGCCCGAGACGCTGGTGATCTCGGTCGCCGATCATCAAATCGTTGGTCGTGTGGCGCAAGAAAGTCCATTCTGCCCGAATATCGCGGCGACGCCGGACGGAAAGCAGGTGTGGTTCACTTTGAAAGACGTCGGCAAGACTCAGGTCTTCAATGCGCAGCCACCGTTTAATCTCCTCAAGACGATCGACACCGGCCCGATTACCAACCACGTCAACTTTGCGCATAACGCCAACGGCACCTTCGCCTATGTCACAATCGGCGGCCTCAACGAGGTGAAGGTGTTCCGCATTGACGATTTTTCCCAGGTCGCGACCATTGCGGTCGGCAAGCTGCCGCATGGCGTCTGGCCCTCGGGCGATGGCTCTCGCGTCTACGTCGGACTTGAGAATGCCGACGCGCTCGCTGCGATCGACACTTTGAGCAACAAGGTGATCGCCACCATCCCGATCGGGCAGGCTCCGCAGGCCGTAAACTACGTGCCTGACGCGGTACCCGCAGGCGACGGCACGGCAGGCCTTGAGCCGCTTGGTGTCGCCGGACAGGCGGCGCATCTCACCCTTGCGTCCATCAATGAGACCAAGGCGGGCGGGACACCGCCAACAAGCATTTCGCTGTTCGATCAGGGGCTGATCCAGATCTTGCAGGCTTCGGTCACCGGTCTCGAGCCGAAGAAGCCCCATGTGCTCGCCCTGTCGAGCCATCCGGACGGCACGGGCACGCTTGAGTTGCTCTCCGCATTCACGACCAATCCGGCCGGTTCGGCTATCGTCAATACAACCGGTCCGATCCGCCAGATCGTCCAGAACGATGCGAGGGCTGAACGGCGCTATCTCGTCATTGCGGAGGGCACGCCGGCTCAGCCCGGAAGGATCGTGCAGCGCCAAATACTGAACTGAAGTCGTCGCAGGCCTTCTCTCAGCCCGCCTTCGCGGCTGGGGCCGCTACTTCGCTGCTCGGCATCGCCGGCAGCATGAACTGAAATGTCACACCGGCATCGGGGTTGCGGGAAGCCCATATCCGACCTCCATGCGCCTCGATGATCGTGCGGCTGATCGAAAGCCCCATACCCATTCCTTCGTTCTTGGTCGTATAAAACGCCTGAAACAACCGCGTCTCGTCGTCCGGCGTAAATCCCACGCCCGTATCTCTGACACTGACGAGAACCTGGTCGGCTTCATGGTTATGCGCGCCGACGACCAGCTCTCGTTCGCGCCCGGTGACGGTCGTCATGGCCTGAACTCCGTTCATCAGCAGATTCATGATCACCTGCTGTAATTGAATCCGGTCTCCCGCCACAGCGGGAACAGACTGAGGAATATCCAATCGCAGCAAGACCCGATGATTGATCAGCTCGCGCTGGATCAGGAGCGCAATTTCGTCGACAAGGTCCTTGATGTCGACCCCGACCTTCTCCGGCTTTGTCTTTCGCGACATCGCACGGGTTTTTGCGATCACCTCGCTCGCACGCTTCGCCTCGCTGATCATGCGCGCTATGGCGCTTCGCGCCTCTTCCATGTCAGGAACGTCACGGTTAATCCAACGCAGGGAGGCTTCGCCATTCGTGACGACGGCGGCGAGCGGCTGATTGACTTCATGTGCAATCGAAGCCGTCAGCTCTCCGAGAGTTGCTACACGCGTGACATGCGCAAGCTGGGCCTGCACCTGATTCATGGCCTCCTCGGCCTGCATCCGCTCGGTAATATCGGTATTTGTCTCCAGAACTGACATCGGCTGCCCGCGTTCATTGCGTAACAACGACCATCGGCTTGACACCGTCACCTGCGAGCCATCCCGCTTGCGGTGAACGAGGTCCCCTTCCCATCGTCCTGAGCGGACGATTTCGGCATTGATCGTCTCGATCGGCTCCGGGAAAACTGTCCGCAACAACTCATGCGACGGCTTGCCGATGGCTTCCTCGCTTGGCCAGCCGTAAAGCTCTTCCGCGCCGCGATTCCAGTAGGTGATAATGTCATCACTCATATGGCGAACCAGTACGCTGTCGTGAGTCAGATCCAGAAGTTCGGCTTTCTCACGCAGAGTCTTCGTCGCCGTCTGATTGGCAAGAACCAGAATGGACGTGATGATGATGGCTGTCAGACTCACGAGGAATCGAACAAGTGCGGTATCGACATGCAGGCTATGCGACAGAAAATAGCTCGTTATGGTCAACGCCATGCATGCAAAAGCGACAAGCAGAAGGCCGGTCCGGTCGAATAAATTGGCCGCCATCAACACGACAACGACGTAGAGAACGGCAATCGCCATATCGAAAGGCGTGAATGTGTCGACAATGAATATGGCGACCGCAAACAAGAGAGTCGCGATCCCAAGTATGGGTGACGCCTTTGCGGGCACGGAGAATGAATTTGCCATCAAAATGCCCTCTTCTAATTTGGAGCCCCCAAAAGTCTTGCCAGCGGACAGCACCCTCAATTGCGGCAGTGGTCGGAGTACCCGCTGTCAGTGCATAGGTTTATGGAACCGCCAGAGACTTAACGAAAAGAAGCACGGCTGCAACAGGGCGCTGCCCAGTACCTAACCCTACAAAATGGTCATTATTCCGCGGCGGCCGGAGCGCCCAACTTGATGTTTCGCAGGATAAGCGCAAGCGGCACAGCAGCCAGCGCAAGTAACATCAGGGTCCAAAAAACGTCAACATAGGCCAGAAATGCAACCTGAATTTGCACCTGTTGGCCGATCCACGCAATAGCCTGTTGCTGGGCTTGCAATACCGAGCTGCCCTGATTGACGAAAT
The DNA here is from genome assembly GCF_002119765.1 of Pseudorhodoplanes sinuspersici. NCBI lineage: Bacteria > Pseudomonadati > Pseudomonadota > Alphaproteobacteria > Hyphomicrobiales > Pseudorhodoplanes > Pseudorhodoplanes sinuspersici. Next base: position 3,185,876 of record NZ_CP021112.1, on the reverse strand, counting down.
AATCAGTCACTTTCTGAAGTGTGTCCTGATACGCCGGATTTGAGGGATACACGCTTTCGACGAGCCGGCTCTGATGAAACTGCCCACGAAACGCCAGCACATTCATGCCCAGCGACACGCCGATCGAGCCGCCAATATTGCGGGCTGCATTCATGAGAGCCGAAGCCTGATCGGTCATGTCCGGCGGAACGCCGGCATATGAAGCCGTCAGGACCGGGACGAAGATCAGCGGCAAGCCTATGCCGATATAAATGCGGGACCAGGCAAAATAGGAAAAGTCGATGTCGGCATAAATATTCGTCAAACCGTACATGGAAGCCGCGACGATGAGCGCACCGGTCGCTATCAAATATTTCGGCTGGACGAAGGTCAGCAGGCGACCATTGGCGAACATCATGATCATGGTGACCACTCCGCCGGGCGACAGCACGAGACCGGCCCAGGTCGCCGTGTAACCGAAGCTCTGCTGCACCAGCAGCGGCAGAAACTGCGTGGTCGCAAGCAGAATCGCGCCGGCCATCAGCATGACAATAAAGCAGGATCCAAACTGGCGGGTTGCCAGCATTCGGAAATCGACGAGAGGACTCTTACGAGTAAGCCCCCAGGGAATCATCAAAACGAATGCCAGTATGCAGATGACCGTGAAGGCGATGATAAAGTTTGATCCGAACCAGTCGTCCTCCTGACCCCGATCGAGAATGACTTCGAGAGATCCGAGAAATGTTGCAACGAGCAGGAATCCGATCACATCAAAGCGTATGCCCTCTTGCTCCAGTCTCTCGCGTTCCGCCAGCTTCGGCTTCGGAAGTACAAGCCAAACGAGCACAACCGACAGGATCCCGATGGGGCCGTTGACCAGAAAACACCATTCCCATCCAGCATTGTCAGCGAGGAAGCCGCCGAGGGTCGGACCGACAACCGGGGCGACGACCACTGCGACTCCGAACGCAGCAAAGGCCTGACCACGCTTCTCTGGCGGAAACGTATCGGCGAGGATCGACTGCGAGACTGGCACCATGCCGCCGCCGCCCAAGCCTTGCAGGATACGGAAGAAAAGAAGCGACTCAAGGTTCCAGGCCAAGCCGCAGAGCACCGAACTTACGGTGAAAAGTACCACGCAGATCATATAGAATCGTTTGCGGCCAAGTCTCTTGGCAAGAAAGCTGCTTGCCGTCAGGATGATCGCATTGGCGACCAGATAGGTCGTAATCACCCAGGAGGCGTCGTCGGTGCTGATCGCCAGTCCGCCTCCGATATAGGGCAATGCGACGTTGGCGATGGTCGTGTCCAGCACTTCCATGAAGGCGGCCATGGACACCACGACCACGATAAGCCAGGGGTTAACGGCGCGGCTCGCGTTTCCCGACGGACCGAAGCCGTCCACGGTGGCTGAAGCGGCGCTCATAGACGCTCCCTCAGCCGCTCAAAGAGCGATGGTGCAGTATTCACGCGGACGGATGGCACAACTGACATGCCCGGACCGAGCGCGACATCGGCCGGCGGATTGTCCATGGCGAGCTTGACCGGCACGCGCTGCACGATCTTGACGAAATTTCCGGTCGCATTCTGCACGGGGAGCAACGAGAAGGCCGTGCCGGACCCGGGCTGCACGCTGTCGACATGACCTTCGATCACGCGATTTGGGTAGGCATCGATGCGCATGGTCACATGCTGACCGGGGCGCATCTCGTCGAGCTGCGTTTCTTTGTAATTGGCAATAACCCAAAGTTCGTCCGGCACAAACATGCTGAAGCTCGTGCCAGCTTGCGCATATTGGCCGACGGCGCCGGAGAGATTGACAATGCGCCCGGCCTGTGCCGCGGTGATGGTGGTGTAAGAGAGATTTAGTTTCGCTTGATCACGCTGCGCTTTTGCTTGTGCAAGGGAGGCCTCTGCGGCGCTGCGCTGCGCCTTCAGTGATTCTATCTGGCGCTGGGCGACCACAAGAGCAGCTTGTGCGTTTCGGAGAGCCGCCTGGTCCTGACGAAGTGTTGAAGCTGTCTGCTGCTCCATCTGGACTGTGCCAGCCTGACTGACAGCCAGGTCATGGAAACGCGTGGCCTCCTGCCCGGCGAAAGTCAGCGCCGCCTGCGCTTGTTCGACCTGCGCCTGACTCGCGGTGATCTGTGCCTGCTGTATGGCTGTTTGTGCATCAATGTTCTGAATGTTGGCCGCAGCAGCCGCCACCTGTGCTTCCGCCTGCTCAAGCGCAACGCGAAAATCGCGGTCATCGATACGCGCGATCAAATCACCTGTCTTTACATGCTGATTGTCGGTAACGGCAATTTGGGTGATGTAGCCCGCCACTTTCGGCGCGATTGAGAAATTGCGCGCTTCGACAAAGGCATCATCGGTCGTTTCGAAGTGGTCGGCATAATCCCAGTAGATGTACCCTGCCCCTCCAAGAAGCAGCGCAGCAAGAAGGCCAACTGCAGATAAGCCCAGCTGACGGCGAAGGAAGCTGCCGCGCTTTTGGCTCGCTGCCGGTCTGACACGCTGTTCAAAATGCTTGCCGACCTCGTTCGCCTGGAGCCGTTTCGCCTCTTCACCGATCACCCTAGGAGGTTCAGGAGAGACATCATCAGATCGCAATCGCCGGTCGCTGACCGGCGATTGCGATTGAACCGGAGAGCCCGCGGCTCCCTTCAAGGCGACTACATTTTCCTTCAGCAGCTCGGATGGCTGCCTGGTATCGGAGTCCATCTCAGCCGCCCCTTCCAACGTCTTACGGCAACTGGCCAGCTTCTGTCATGCAGGCCGCATAGACTTCGCTACGGCCGTGATGTCCACCCTCAACGTCGACTGGATAAGCGGCATGCGCGCGCTGGTTACACACCATAATGGCATGAGCGCGTGTGGCGCTGACCTGCGCCGATGCCTGCGTCGTCATTGCTGCGGCCGAAATCGCACCCAGCATCGCAACTACGGCGATCTGTTTCCTGATAGTCATGTTCGATCTCCTTGTATGTGTGCCTTGGGCGTCGTCGCCCATGGTCACGTAAATACGCGTTCCACGGCGCCGGGCTTGCCCTGCCTTGCCGTGTTTTGCGTGTTGTTGCTGGTGAAAAAAGCCGACGCTCAGCGGTGCCTGCCCCTGCGCGGGAGGCAGCAAATCAGGAAGGCGATGACGCCTTATCTTCAAGCAAGAGCGTGCAATCGACGGCAATAAACTTAAAGAGAAAATGCTTTGATTAATCCATCTACGGGTCGCATGGCTTCCGTTCAGAAGGGCCGCATTCCTCAAAATCAAAGGAGATCGATCATGTCCATCGTTAGAATTAGCCCATTTGCGGCTTTAGCATTCGTACTACTCGCCGCCTCATCACAAGCCCAGGCAGCACCGCGGCATCATTATCACCATCGTGCCTCGTATGAGCGACACGTCCATACGTCGAGTTTTGATTCAACGTATCGTGATCCGACAACGCGCGAAGCGTTGGACGAAGGAGCCTGGTAACCGACTTGGGTGCCCAGCGTTAAACACGGATGCCGACAAGACATGCTCGCCGGCATCTTTCAATTGGGGGAGATCTTTCCACCAAGCACTATCGAAGGCACGCGATGAAACAGAATTACGCGATCATGACCAGTATGCTGATGCTGGCTTTGATATTGATCGGCGCACAAACCCACGCGCTTTTCATGTCGGGCAACTCGAATGAAGCGGCTCCGACGCCCGTCTTGAAAGCATCGATCGTCGAGACGATCAACAATCTTGAGGACCATCACCCGCGGCATGAAGAGCCGTCAGCACCCTTTGATCGTGGCGTACCGAACATTATCATTCACTGATTCTTGCGCCTCAAATGAGATAATTGCTGCACCGGGTTACAAAGTCGCAACCTCGTTCGGATCCCCTGCCGGCCTAGATGTCCTCGCATTGATCCCAAGCGCGGCATTCTCTGCCCTGATGCGAACGAACAGAATGATTGCATTCAAGACAGAGAAAACAAAGGCATAGAGCGGCAAACCGAATGCGAGCGGAAGCGCAGCGATCTCTACGACAACGACTGCATAATTCGGATGGCGCAAAAAGCGGTAGGGACCCTTGCCTACAAGTGGCGCTCCCGGCAAAACGATAATTCTCGTCGTCCAGCGCGTTTTCAACGTGGTCAGCACCCATACCCGCATCACCTGCGCTATGGCGAAGAGTGCGAACCAGAACAAGTTGATTGGCCGCGCCGGAGCGAGCAACCACAAGCCGGAAAGCCAGGCGGCATGCAGCAGGACCATAAAGGGATAATGTTCCGGCGCGACCTCATATGCACCTTGCGCCAGAAGCCGTGCTGTATTTCGTCTTGAATAGATGAGCTCCGCAAGCCGCTGCAGCGTAACCGCGCCGAGAAGCGCAACCGAAATCCAGACCATCACGCTGCCCTCCTCAATGTCACGCAGCTTGTCGAAAAGCCGGGTCCCATCGCCACCATCGCCGAACGCTCCGGCAGGCCGGTCCGGATAGCCCGATCGAGGACAAACAACACCGTGGGGGAGGACATGTTGCCATAATCCGCGAGAATTTCGCGTTCATCGTTCAAGGCGCCCTGCCCTATCGATAAAGCGCTTTCCAAGGCATCGAGCACTTTGGCTCCGCCGGGATGGCAGACAAAGCGATCAATATCGCCCAGTTGCAGCATATGACGCGCAAGTATTCCGGCGAGTGCCGGCCGGATACGCGAGGTGACAAAAGGCGGCAGCGATTGGGCCAACACGATGCCAAGTCCAGGGTCATCGACCCGCCATCCCATGATGTCGAGAGTATCGGCAAAAAGATGTTCGCCCGTCGATTCTACAGTCGCAACGCCGTCGCCGTCAGCACTCAGGATACAGGCTGCGGCGCCGTCACCAAACAACGCGGAGGCGACGACATTCACCGGCGTGGGTTCATCGAGGCGAAACGCAAGAGAGCAAAGCTCGATCGCCACAAAAAGGACCTTTGTGCCAGGCCGCGCTGTAGCCAGCCGCGACGCGACCGACAGGCCAGAGACACCGGCTGCACAGCCAAGCCCGAAAATCGGAACACGTTCAATATCTGGCCGAAATCCCATCTCGCTTGAAACCAAAGCCTCAATGCTGGGCGCAGCGAAGCCTGTCGTGGACACCACAACAACGCTGTCGATCTCCTTCGCCGTCAATCCCGATTGTTGAATCGCGCGTGTTGCAACCCTGACGAACAGCCGGCTCGCTCCATCGATATAAGCCTCCATACGATCCGCCCAGCCATGCGGTTCGTAGAACCACGACAGTGGCCGCACTGAATATCGCGTTCGGATACCGGCGTTCTCAAAAATAGGCGCAAGCCGCCGAAAGCCTCGCAATTTTTCGGAGAAGAGATGGGTTGCCACCGCTGCAGCATCAGACTGCCGAATGACATGCTCCGGCACAGCGACGGCGACGCCGGAAAGTTTGATCGTAACAGACACGGTCGTGCTCCTGGTTCGTTTGTTGAACGGGCACCCGAAAACACGCCATGTCTGAATTTATTCGATCGCTCTTCGGATGAATAAATGCATTCCCGGCGTGTTAACCGCGCAATACAGCGAAACATTGCGAAACTGTCATGATCAAACGATCTGCTCTGCCATCAGCCGAAGTCACCGCAAGCCCGCACGTATTTGCTGGCTTTGGCATCATGTGCTTCGGCATGTTCATGGCGATCCTCGATGTGCAGATCGTTGCGACGTCGCTGCCGACGATCCAGAAAGCGGTAGGCATTGCGCCCGACGATATGAGCTGGGTGCAGACCGGCTATCTGATCGCCGAGGTCGTGGCCATTCCACTGACCGGCTTTCTCACGCGCCTGCTCGGCATGCGCTGGTTGTTCAGTGGAGCCATACTAGCATTCTCGCTCGCCTCTCTTGGATGCGCAGCGAGCACTGGCTTCACCGAGTTGATCATCTGGCGAGTCCTTCAAGGCTTTTCCGGCGGCACGCTCATTCCCGCCGTTTTCGCATCTGTCTTTCTGCTCTTTCCTGTTCGGCTGCAGGGCACCGCGACGACGATAGCCGGCGCGCTCGCCGTCCTTGCCCCGACAGTCGGGCCTATCGCCGGCGGCTGGATCACTGAGACTTATTCCTGGCACTGGTTGTTCATGATCAATGTCGGACCGGGGTTGATTGCAGCGATTCTTGGGCTCGCATGGCTTCCACGCGAGCCAGCAGACTGGCGCCTCCTGAAACAGTTCGATTCGTCGTCGCTCATCCTTCTTGCCACCGGTCTTGCGACGCTCGAAATCGCACTCAAGCAGGCACCGCACGATGGCTGGGTTTCGCCACTCATCATCACGCTTTTGACCTGGACCGCTTTGGCCGGGATGATCCTCGTGCGGCGAACTCTTTCCGCAGAGCGGCGGCTGATCGATTTGACGCTGCTGTCCGATCGTAACTTTGCGATAGGATCGGTGTTGAGTTTCATTCTTGGCATTGGACTTTATGGTTCGGTCTATCTCATGCCGCTCTTCCTCGCCTATGTGCGCGGACATAGTGCGCTGGCCATAGGCGAAATCATGCTGGTTACGGGCATTGCGCAGCTTGTGACGGCGCCTGTCGCGGTCGCGCTGGAGCGCAGGTTCGACGCTCGACTATTGACGGCCTTTGGCTTCACGCTCCTGGCCGTCGGACTCGGCCTAAGTGCCCATCAGACGATCAACACAGATTTTCAAGGGATGTTCTGGCCGCAGGTATTCCGTGGAATTGCAATCATGTTCTGCCTGCTGCCGCCAACGCGATTGGCACTTGGGCATCTCCCGGCTGAGCGGGTGCCTGATGCCAGCGCACTCTTCAATCTGATGCGCAATCTTGGTGGAGCTATTGGACTCGCCCTGATTGATACGATTATCTATGGCCTCGCACCGGCGCACGGCAATGCGATTCTAGCGCATCTACAGACTGGGGACGTGGCAACAGCAATTGCAATCGGCATTCCGCCTTCCATGATGACCGCCGGTCCAGCTGCACTCGGTGACCCATCCGTGCGAGCGCTTGTGGCCCCCCTGATCGATAAGGCAGCCTTTGTGGAAACATCCAACCTCGCTTGGGCATCGATCGCCACGGTTTCCATCGTTACACTCGCAGTCTTGCCTTTCATTCGCAGCGCGACAGCGATGTCAGAAGAAGCGCCCAGCATCCCCGCACGGCGGCACATGTCGCACGAGAAGGCATGAGGATGGCCGGATACAGACGATCGTCATGCGCGCTGCAAGGGAGTAAAATACAGGCTTGGCACACCGTCCCGAGCGGGATCCAAAACCGTGCTATCGGTAATTCTTGCGCGGGCTGCAGCAAGGCGACTCATCACCGTGCCGATTGGCACTTGCGTTACCTCGGCGATCTCGCCGTATGACAACCCCTCGACATACGCAAGCCACAGCGCCGTTTTCTGCGCCAATGGCAATCTGTCCGCAAGCAACAGGATCTGGTTGGCCAAGACATGCGCTTCCGTCTGGCGGCCGCCATCGACCATCAGAACACGGTCGGCGTCCACCTGACCTTGTCCTGTCCGCACCCGGCGCGAGCGGACCTCATTGAGCCAGATCGAATGCAGGATCGCGAACAGCCAGCGATCGAGCTGTGTGCCCGCCTGGAACTGGTTGGCGCGTTCGAGTGCGCGGACAAAGGTCGCCTGTACGAGATCGTCAGCGACATCGCGCCGACGCGAGAGCAGAACACCATAACGCCAAAGCCGCGTAAGACAGGTGCTAAGTCCAGCCCTGACCTCGCGCTCACCGGCGGAAATGCTACCTGGATCGACGGCACGGTCGCGGCGACGGTTGGAAGTTCGCGAAACGCTCGGTGACAATGCAGGCGTCAGAATGCATCGAGTATCTGCTGCAGCTGTTGCGAGGCTTGGTGCGCTGGCTTGCATGGGGCGAATGATGTCTATCTCGTAGGAGTGAAAAATAGCCGGCGCTTCGCGGCATTTCGGCGGTCTCCGCGCCGGCATTACTTTCGGTCACTTGAGTGCCATCTGGATGCTGCAAATCGCAGCATCAATAGTCCATCGAGCGGCGGCAGTGGCTTATGCGCAAAAGTGGCCGGGTCGCAGCAATGTTCATCGATCGCTGCACACGCGCTGCTTATAGCCTCGTGGGTGACGACATCGATTTCACACGGCCAGAAAAAGCGATGACATCGGTACAGGAGCACGACAGGACGCGCGCACGCTTGTATAAATAAATGCGGTATCACGCCGCCGCGGGCCTGCGCTGGAACGCATTCACGATCAATGGGACGCTGGCGGAGCCGGATTGGATCAATCACTCTATTCGCGCCTACAACGCTGCGAGGCAGCGCCTAATCGCTTCCGCAGGCAGTGAGAACGCATCCGATTCGAACGTCCCAGCAGCGAAATCAGCGGGAGCTGGAGCGGGCAGCAGAACTGGCACTGAAAGGAACCTTTGATCGCGTCGCCATGGCGGAGCCAATCAAGAGGCTTCAGACCGAACGCGACGAAGTAGCCGCCAAGACGGCTGCACTGGATATCGCGACACCCACAGTTTTCGGTACATCCAGCTTCTGTGAGCAGTACCGCCGCGACCTAGCCGACCTCAAGGCGGTGCTGGCTGACGACACGGACGGGAAAAATGAGAGGCTGATCACCGCCGTCCGTCGCCTATCAGGTAGCGTGACGGTTCGTGCGGTGGCCGGTCAGAAGGGGTTAGGCTGAAATCCGGGGACGGCTTGCCAAACTGATCGGGAACAGTTGATGAGTTGTCGGGGGAATGGTGGTAGCGAGGGAGGGACTCGAACCCCCGACACAAGGATTATGATTCCTCTGCTCTAGCCAGCTGAGCTACCCCGCCGCCGAAACGGCTACAGGCCCGAAGGCCTGAAAGCGTGCCGGGATATAAGGTTCGGACTGAAAACCTGTCAAGCAAAGCTGGCCGATAAACCGACATTGCGGCCGGCTATGCGCAAAAACTGCTATTTTGGCCGCACATTCGGATCGCCGCCGGGGCTGCCGGGCGGCGGGATGACCAGCATCTTGCTGCCGTTGGGTGTCGGGGCTCGGATATCGGGATCGAGCCCAAGCGGCGGACAGATCACGCCATCGGTCCGCGCCAGCTTGTCGCTGAGAGGCTCGTCCGTATCGGGAGCGCGCCCTTCGGTCTCGGGGATGTCGGCATGCGGAAGCTGCTCGCGGTCGGCGCAGGCCTTCGGGTCGAGCTTCGGCGGCGCCGGTTGCGTCGGCACGTCCGGCTCCTTCGGCTGCTGCGCAGAAGACAGCGCGCCGCCCAGAATGACACAAACCAATGCCGCCGGTAAAACGCGAGATGCAAGGCTCATAATTCACTCCCAATCACACACCAACCCAAGGCAAAACCGGTTGGTTCCGATTTCAGGTGGCGTGAGAAAGCGAGAATTTCAGGCGCTTTTGCCGAACCGCATCATCGAGAAATGCCCGAGCGGCGGCATCGGCGTGCGATCGATGACACGCATGCGCGGATTGCGGTCGATCCATTCTTGCAAACGCGCCCATTCGAATTCCGGCCGCCAGCCAAGGCGCCTCGCAATCGGCGCGAACTGCAATTCAACGGTGCGGCGCATGCCGCTTTCGGCGCTGATGTGATTGACGAGGATGATCTCGCCGCCGGGCTTCAGCACGCGCGCGAATTCATCCAGCGCCGCATCCGGGTCCGGCACGGCGGTGATCACATATTGCGCGACCACGACATCGAACGAATCGTCGGGAAAGCCGAGATGGGCGACGTCCATCACCGACAAGACTTCGACATTATCGAGTTTCAATTCGCGCACGCGCGCATGCGCCTTGCGCAGCATCGGCTCGGAAATGTCGATGCCGACCAGCCGGTTCTGGCGCGAATAATCCGGCAGTGAAATGCCGGTGCCGACGCCGACTTCAAGAATGCGACCGCCGATACGCTCGGCCGCGGCAATGGAAGCTTTGCGGCCGCGCTCGAACACGGCGCCGAATACGAAGTCGTAGACCGGTGCCCAGCGGGCATAGGCCTTGGTGATCGTCGATTTGTCGAGCCCCCTCGTCGTCGACATGTCAGCCAGCGGGTCGTGCCGATGCAATCGTGGACGTATCGATTGAGGAACGAGCCGTCATCGCAACTGCGCTGCGGATGAAGCCGCCGCCCAGCACGCGCGCCTGACCATCGGGCGCGTCATAGAACACGCAGGCCTGTCCCGGCGCGACGCCATCCTCGCCATCGACGAGTTCGATCTCGCAGCCGTCGCTGCCGAGCGACAACCAGGCCGGCTGCGGCGCACGGGTCGACCGCACCTTCACGAATACCTCCCGGCGACCGGCATCGAGCGCCTCGGCCAGACGGCCATCGCCGATCCAGTTCACGTCGCGCAGGCCGATGCGGCGCGTGCGCAAGGCATCGCGCGGACCGACAACGACACGTCGCGTATGGGAATCGAGCCGAACCACATAAAGCGGGGTACCGGTGGCAACGCCGAGTCCCTTCCGCTGTCCGATAGTGAAATGAATGATGCCGTTATGGCGGCCGAGCACCTTGCCATCGAGATCGACGATCTCGCCGGGATCGGCCGCCGTTGGCATCAACTTCTCGATGATGTCGGTGTAACGGCCCTGCGGCACAAAGCAGATGTCCTGGCTGTCGTCCTTATCGGCAACTGCGAGCCCAAAGCGCCGCGCGGCTTGCCGTGTCTCCGCCTTGGTGAGATCGCCGAGGGGAAAGCGCAAAATGTCGAGCTGCTCGCGCGTGGTCGCGAACAGGAAATAGCTCTGGTCGCGCTCTTCCTCGCGCGCGCGATAGAGTGCGCGGCCACCGCCGACCAGCGAACGCGACGCGATATAATGTCCGGTCGCCATCACCTGCGCGCCGAGATCCTTGGCGGTGTCGAGCAGATCTCGGAATTTGATCGACTGGTTGCAGGAAATGCAGGGCACCGGCGTCTCACCGGCGACATAGCTCTCAGCGAAGCGATCGATCACTTCTTCCTTGAAACGGGTTTCGTAGTCGAGCACGTAATGCGGAATGCCGAGCGTGCCGGCAACCTGGCGCGCATCGTGGATGTCACGGCCGGCGCAGCAGGCGCCCTTGCGGTGCGTCGCCTCGCCATGATCGTAAAGCTGCAGCGTGACGCCGACGACGTCGTATCCCTCCGCCGCCAGCAATGCCGCGGTGACGGACGAATCCACACCGCCCGACATCGCGACGACGACGCGGGTGTCCTGTGGACGGCTGTCCAGACCCAGTGAATTCATCATGAAGGTTGCGGCCGCTGCCGCACTCCTTGGAATTGTTCGTTCTTGCCGCCGATCTCTCGGACAGGTTCTACCGTTGCAACGGGGCGCAAGGCAATCGAAGCCCACATATAGGAAGCCCAACTGGGAATTTCTTGCCGGGGGAGCGAAAAGTCGTGCCGATCGCGCCTCGGCCACGGCCCCTCAGCCAATTGATTTCATTGCATTTTTTTGTCACGCCGGCTGGCGCATGGCTTGCAACGCCTTCTTTTGAACGATCAGAAATTCCGGAGGCCAAAGCGTGACCAGCGTTGCATCAGAAGCATTCGCCTTGCTGAACCGACCATCGCCATCGTCCCGCGCTGCATCATCGAAAATGGGCCAGTCCGAGGGCGGCTTCGCCGATCTGATCGAAAGCCAGGCCGAGCGTCATGACATGCCCAAAACGGGCCGGCCGGAGCGGCACGAACGCGTCTCATCACGCCGGATCGACCGCGAAGCGCCGGCAGACAAGCCTGCGCCCGCAGAACCCACCAGAAACGAGGCTAAAGTGGCGGAAACTGTGGAGGATTCCGCCGAAAAGACGGTCGAAACAGGCAATAGCGCGAAAACAGTCAGTGAATCCGCTCCGGCAACCGAAAGTGAAGCCGATGCCCCCCTGGTTGTGGCCGGCATTGTTCCAGTCCCGCTGGTCGACCTCACCGCTGTAGCACCTGCCATCGTGGTTGTGGCCGCGCCGGTCACCGCGGCGCCGGTCGAAAGCCCGACAGTTCCGGCGGAGGTTGTGCCGCTTCCAACCGCTGCCGCACCAACTCCGACTGCAATCCCCGCACCTGCCACACCGGACGCGGCACCGGGCCAGCAACAGCAGAGCAATGCGACAGGCGAAACCGCAGCGCCTGCCGAAACCACGGCGGATTCCACCACGACACCGGCCGTTCCTGGACAACAAGCCGCCGCAGCCAATGCCGCCCCGCAGGCCAAAGCGCAGATGGCTCCAAAAACCGAAAAAACCGCGGCTGACGATACCACAGACGCTGAAGCCGGCGCGGTGACAGCGCAAGCCGAAACACCGGACGATGCAGCGAAACACGCAAAGCAGCCGGCCGTTCAAAACGCGGCAACAGCTCAAGCTCAGACCAATACCGACAAACCGGAATTGAAGACCGAGCACGGCTTCAAGCCGGATGACTTTGCGGCGGCGCCCAAGCTCGCTCCCGACCATACCGCGTCGCAAGTCCCGATCCACATGCCCGCGCATGCGACGGCAGCGACGGCGGCGACACCGCAGGCATCACCTGTCACGACCGCTCAAGCGGTCCCGGTCAATGCGATCGCCGTCGAAATCGCCGGACAGGCCAAGGCTGGCAATTCGCGTTTTGAGATCCGCCTCGATCCGCCGGAACTCGGCCGTATCGACGTCCGCCTCGATGTCGATCGCGACGGCAACGTCACCTCACGCCTCGTGATCGAACGGGCCGACACCTACGACCTTCTCCGCCGCGATCAATCGACCCTCGAACGCGCATTACAGCAGGCCGGTCTCAAGACATCTGACAATGCTCTCGAGTTTTCGTTGCGAGATCAGGGCTTCGCGCAGCAACGCCAGAATGACGATACGCAGCGTGGCGTTCGGGCTCTCGTTGCAGAGAGCGACATCATACCAAGCGAAGCAGCCAACGGCTATGCACGGCTGCTGGGCGGGCGCAGCGGCGTCGACATCCGCGTGTGACATAAAGGACAACAACAATGGCAACAACATCCGGCATTGGCAACAACGTCACCACCACGATCAATGACAGCCTCAAGAGCACCGCGACAACGTCGCTCGCCGACAACTTCACCACCTTCCTGCAATTGCTGACGACCCAGCTCAAGAACCAGAACCCGCTCGATCCGCTGGATACCAATCAGTTTACCCAGCAGCTTGTGCAGTTCGCGCAGGTCGAGCAGCAATTGAAAGGGAACGACCAACTGGCTTCGCTCGTCACGCTGCAACAGAGCGCACAGTCCACGCAGGCGCTTGGATTTGTCGGCCACATCGTTGCACTCGATGGCGAAACCTCCCGCCTCGAGAATGGCAGCGCAGGCTGGAGCTTCAATTCTTCGAAACCCGCGACAGCAACGATCAACATCCTCAATTCCGTCGGCGCTACCGTTTATTCCGGCACATTCTCTCTCAATGCCGGCGTCCAGAACTTCGTGTGGGATGGCCGCAATACATCGGGCGTGATGCAGCCCGACGGCGACTACAAGATGTCGATTACCGCGAAGGACGCGACAGGCCAGACCGTCGCCGTCGCAACCGAAGTTCAGGGCGTTGTCGATTCAGTCGATGTCTCGAAAACACCACCGGTCTTGAATGTTGCCGGCAAGGATTACACGCTCGACAAGATCAAACGCGTTGTTCGGTATGTCGCGCCGACGCCGGAGCCTGAACCAGAGACGCCTGAAACAGAGGCACCTGCTTCGTAAATCAGATTGCAACGCAACCAGCATCTTAACAAGCGATTAAGACGTTGCTTCACGACATTTCGTTGACAAGCATTTCTGATTTGAGTGTTGCGCTTAGGCAAATCTTAAGCGGCCGACGCTACATTCCAGGGAGTTTGTCGGTTGAGTGTGTGAGTGAAGCAATGACCGAACCTCATCGCCCGAGGGTCAAATATGTCATCGGGCCGGACGGTTCTCCGCTAACGATTGCGGATTTACCGCCGCCTTCGACCAAGCGTTGGGTGATCCGCCGCAAAGCGGAAGTCGTTGCGGCCGTTCGCGGCGGCCTCCTGTCGCTGGAAGAAGCATGCCAGCGTTATACGCTGACGACTGAAGAATTTCTGTCGTGGCAGTTCTCGATCGAGCAGCATGGCCTTGCCGGTTTGCGCACGACGCGCATCCAGCAGTATCGGCAGTAACGACCCGTTAAAGTCTGTTAGCGGAATCTGAATAGCGACGCGGCCTCCCGCGGAGGCGGCGTTATTTGCTTTGGCGATCGTGTCCGGCATCAGCTCAAGGCACACATCGCCTCCGCACCTACGAGAACGGCTTGTTCATCCCATGGCGCTAGCGTTGGCAATGTCGGAGGAGATCATTTTCCTTTGGCAATGTCATCTTCCCGTTTGGAAGTTGGGCGGATAAACTCGCCGGGATTTCGTCTGGAGCGCCTCATGACCCTCAGGACTGTTATTTTTGCCGCCGCCACCCTTTTGATGGCCCTTGTCCCGGCCTCCGCTCGCCAGCTTGCCGTTGGAGCCGCCGCCGGGTTTATCGAGCCACCGGGCTATAGGGCGGTGCCGGTCTATGTCTGGCCGAATGGCGGCCGCTGGACCCCGGTCGACACCACCATGGGCTACCCGTTCCGCGAACCGATCTACTCCACGCCCCGCGGCTACAGGTATGTCTATGTCCGGGGCTATTACTGGAAACGGGTCCCAAATCCCTATGCGCCGCGTGTCTATAAGCGTGTGGTCAAGGCGTCCTATGCCAAACCGCGCCGCCGGGGCGGCCCCTGCATCACCGACATCGGCAATGGCCGATACCAATTTTGCAGCCGCTTCTACTGAAGACAACGCATACTCACGGAACGGACGAAGGCGGGGGCTCATCACCCGCCTTTTTTCATGCCTCGATCAGCAAAAGCTAACAAACGTTAACGGCGTTAACCGATTGGAAACCATATACGCGGCAAATATTGCCGGGTTGAGGCGCGCGATGGCGCGTCGGGGGGAACTGATCGGTGCAAGGTCTGGTCGATTTCATCAAAACGTTAGGCGCTACGCGCGTCATGGCAATGGCCGCCGTCGCGGTCGCGCTGGTCGGCTTTTTCGGCTTCATCATTCTACGGGTCACAGCCGTGCCGATGACGCCGCTCTTTACCGACCTCACCTTCGAGGATTCGTCGGCCATCGTCCGCGATCTGGAGCGCCAGGCGATCCCGTACCAGGTGCGCAATGACGGTGCGATCATCCTCGTCCCGAAGGACGCGGTCACCCGCCTGCGCATGAAGCTGGCCGAAAGCGGCCTGCCCAAGGGCGGCGGCGTCGGCTACGAAATCTTCGACAAGTCCGATTCGCTTGGTGCCACGAGCTTCGTCCAGAACATCAATCACCTGCGCGCGTTGGAGGGCGAACTTGCCCGTACCATCCGCAGCATCGATCGCGTCGCCGCGGCGCGCGTGCATCTGGTCCTGCCGGAACGCCCGCTCTTCTCACGCGAGCGGCAGGAACCGTCGGCCTCAATCGTGCTGAAATTGCGCGGCGGGCTTGAAGCTCAGCAGGTCCGCGCGATCCGTCACCTCGCCGCCTCGGCCGTCAACGGTCTCAAGCCCACACGGGTCTCCGTTGTCGATGAAACCGGCCGGCTTCTTGCCGACGGCGCCGACGAAGAGGGCGGTCTCGGGACCGGCGCCGATGAAC
Source organism: Pseudorhodoplanes sinuspersici (assembly GCF_002119765.1). Taxonomy (NCBI): domain Bacteria; kingdom Pseudomonadati; phylum Pseudomonadota; class Alphaproteobacteria; order Hyphomicrobiales; genus Pseudorhodoplanes; species Pseudorhodoplanes sinuspersici. The sequence goes on along the minus strand of NZ_CP021112.1, from coordinate 3,170,286 downwards.
GCAAGGTCGCCTTTGAGCGGCGGATGCGCGAGCAGATCGACAATATCGTCTCGTCAGTGGTCGGACCGGGCCGCGCGCGCGTGCAGCTCACCGCCGACTTCGATTTCAACCGCATCACCCAGACGACCGACAAGTTCGATCCGGAAGGCCGCGTGGTGCGGTCGAGCCAGACACGCGAGGAAACGCTTGCCTCCACGGAAGCACGCGACGGCCAGGTCACCGTCGGCAATGAATTGCCGGGCGCCGGTCAGAACCGTCAAGGAGCCGGCGGCGCGGACAATGCCAACAAGAGCGACAACCGCAAGAGCGAGGAAATCGTCAATTACGAGATTTCCCGCACCACAAAGACCGAAGTGATCGAGGGCGGCCGGGTCAACCGCATCTCTGTCGCCGTCCTCGTCGACGGCACCTACGCAAAGAATGACAAGGGCGAATCGATCTACACGCCGCGCGAAAAGGAAGAGCTGGATCGCATCGCCGCTCTGGTGCGTTCAGCCATTGGTTTCGACCAGAAGCGCGGCGACCAGGTTGAAGTCGTCAACCTGCGCTTCGCCGAAACACCGCAGAACCTGATCAGTGAGCCGAAAGGCTGGATGGATCTGGCGCAGTTCACCAAGGAAGACATCATGCGCGGTATCGAGCTGGCGGTGATGAGCCTGCTCGGCCTGATCGTGTTGTTCTTCGTCGTACGCCCGCTCGTGCGCAAGATCGTCACGCCCGACAAGCCGGCACGGCTTTCTGACGGCACCGTAACTGGCGGCCTTCTGCCCGGCGCGGCCGGCAGTCCGGGTGTCGAACTCGTCAGCGGCGAAGCCATCGCCATCTCCAATCACACCTCGAACATGATCGATATCGCCCAGGTTCAAGGCCAGGTGCATGCCCAGTCGGTGCAGAAAGTCGGCGAGCTCGCCGATCGCAATCCGCACGAGACCGTCGCGATCATCCGTCAATGGCTGCATGAAGCGGCGTAACCGGACGTATTGAAATGTCATCTGCTACCGAAAAGAACCGCGGTGATATCGCCACCGTCATGGCCACACTGGCGGGCCGGCAAGGCGAAGGCACAAAGCCGAGCCGCAATCTAAAGGGGCCTGAACGCGCGGCCGTGCTGATGCTCGCGCTCGGCGATCAATATGGCGGCAAGATCTGGGAATTGCTCGACGACGACGAATTGCGCGAATTGTCGATCGTGATGTCGACGCTCGGCACCGTTGAAGCCGAACTCGTCGAAGGCCTGCTGCTCGAATTCGTCAGCCGGTTGTCCGCCTCCGGCTCACTGATGGGCAATTACGAAGCCACCGAACGCCTGCTGAACCAATTTCTGCCGTCCGATCGCGTCGGCGGCATCATGGACGAAATCCGCGGCCCCGCCGGCCGCAACATGTGGGAGAAGCTCTCCAACGTCCAGGAAGACGTGCTGGCGAATTATCTGAAGAACGAATATCCGCAGACCATCGCCGTCGTGCTGTCGAAGCTGCGACCGGAACATTCAGCCCGCGTGCTGGCGATCCTTCCAGAAGACATTGCGCTCGATGTCGTCAATCGCATGCTACGGATGGAAGCCATCCAGAAAGAAGTCATTGATCGCGTCGAACAGACGCTACGCACCGAATTCATGTCCAATATTTCCAAGTCACGCCGGCGCGATGCGCACGAAGTGATGGCGGAAATCTTCAATAATTTCGACCGCCAGACCGAAACCCGCTTCCTCACGTCGCTGGAAGAAGACAATCGCGACAGCGCCGAACGCATCAAGGCGCTGATGTTCACCTTCGACGACCTGATCAAGCTCGACGCCGGCTCGGCACAGACGCTGATGCGCCATATCGACAAGGACAAGCTTGCCATCGCACTCAAGGGCGCGAACGAAGCCGTGCGGCAGTTCTTCTTCTCCAACATGTCCTCGCGCGCGGCCAAGATGCTGACCGACGACATGAGCGTGCTGGGCGCGGTGCGTCTGCGCGATGTCGACGAAGCCCAGGTGCTGCTCGTCAATCTGGCCAAGGACTTGGCGGCGAAGGGCGAACTCGTCATTTCCAAGCAGCGCGGCGATGAGGAGCTTGTCTATTGATGAGCGCTCCCGCGAAATTCCTGTTCGATATCGATTTCGACGCACCGAAGGTCGCCAACACCATTCCGCTCGCCGACCATCAGGCAAAGCTCGAAGACGCCGAGACAAGCGGCTATCGCAAGGGTTTCAGCGCCGGCCAGCAGGAAGCGCAGGGCGAAACCGCCCGGCGGCTCGCCGTCGCGATGGAGGATATCGCCCGTTCGCTCAACACGCTGACGCGAGGATTGTCGGGCGTCGAGCAACGTGTCGAAGCCGAGGCGATCGAAGTCGCGGTGACGACCGGGCGCAAGCTCGCCTCCGCCTTGATCGAACGTGAGCCCTTCGCCGAGATCCAGGCGCTCGCCGCCGGCTGTTTCCGCGAGCTCGTGGCGACGCCGCATGTCGTCGTGCGCGTTCATGACACACTCTATGCCGAAGCCCAGACGCGCCTTGCCGAAATCGCCCGCCAGACCGGCTTCGATGGCCGCATTGTTGTCCTGGCGGAGCCCGACATCGGCATCGGCGATTGCCGCATCGAATGGGCGGATGGCGGCATGACCCGCGATCGCGCCGCAACAGATGCGCAAATTGAAGACACGGTCCGGCGCTTCGTGCAGGCCCGGCGAGAGACTTCCGACATTTCGTTGAAAGGCAGCAAGCAATGAGTGACGTGCCGTATCCAAATCTCGAACCCGGCGCAACACCGCCGATCGACATGAGTCTTTCGCCGGCCGGCGAGCCCGAGAATACGGGTAAGACTGCCGCCGATCTCGAAGCCATCTTCGACGTTCCGGTGCAGGTCTCGGCCGTGCTCGGCCGCTCGCGCATGGATGTCAGCGAATTGCTGCGGCTTGGACCGGGCGCTGTGCTCGAGCTCGACCGCAAGGTCGGTGAAGCGATCGATATTTACGTCAATAACCGGCTCGTCGCCCGCGGCGAAGTCGTTCTGGTTGAAGACAAGCTCGGCGTGACGATGACGGAAATCATCAAAGCGGATCGATGATCGGAACGAGAGTGGCGAAAAGTGAATAGCGAATAGAACAAGACAAGCGCCGACACTGCCGTTCGCTATCCATCATTTCGTCACTCCCATTAGGGAGCTGGAAAGGAGAACAAGAACATGCGACTGCTCATCGTTGGAACACTCAAGGGTCAGCTGACGCTCGCCACCAAATACGCGATGGATAAAGGCGCGTCGGTGATGCATGCGGATACGGCCGATCAGGCGTTGGCCGTGTTGCGTTCAGGCCGTGGCGCCGATCTTCTGATGGTGGATGTCGCGATCGACATCGCGGCGCTCGTGATGCAACTCGCGAGCGAGCATATTCATGCACCGATCGTCGCCTGCGGCATTGAGAATAACGCCAAAGCCGCTGTCGCTGCGATCCACGCCGGCGCCAAGGAATACATCCCGCTACCGCCCGATCCGGAAATGATCGCGGCCGTGCTCGCCGCCGTCGCCAACGACGACCGCGAGATGGTCTGGCGCGACGAGAGCATGGGCCACGTGGTCAAGCTCGCCCAGCAGATCGCCGGCTCCGACGCCTCGGTGCTGATCACCGGCGAAAGCGGCACCGGCAAGGAAGTGCTGGCGCGTTATGTCCACACGCGCTCCAAGCGCGCCAAGAAACATTTCATCAGCGTCAATTGCGCCGCCATTCCGGAAGCGCTGCTGGAATCGGAATTGTTCGGGCACGAGAAGGGCGCCTTCACCGGAGCGGTCGCACGCCGTATCGGCAAATTCGAGGAAGCCAATGGCGGCACGCTGCTGCTCGACGAAATCTCCGAAATGGATGTGCGACTGCAGGCCAAGCTGCTGCGCGCGATCCAGGAGCGTGTGATCGACAGAGTCGGCGGCACCAAGCCGGTGCCGGTCGACATCCGCATCATCGCCACCTCGAATCGCAATCTCGCCGAGGCGGCACGCAACGGCTCGTTTCGCGAAGACCTCCTGTTCCGGCTCAATGTCGTGAACCTGAAAATCCCGCCGCTTCGGCAGCGGCCGCAGGATGTGCTGGCCTTGGCCGAGCACTTCATCGACAAATATTCAAAGGCCAACGGCCTCCCGCCCCGGCCACTGTCGAACGATGGACGCAAGGCGTTGTCGCTCAATCCCTGGCCGGGCAATGTGCGTGAGTTGGAGAACACGCTGCATCGCGCAGTGCTGCTCACCAGCGGAGTTGAAATCGGCCCCGATGCGCTGATGACGCCGGATGGCCAGCGGCTGGACGCCGCACCACAATCGGCCGCAGCGACGCATGCCGCCGCTGCCGCCGAACAGGTGACGCGCGCCTTCGTCGGCCGCACCGTGGCCGATGTCGAACGCGATCTCATCCTCGAGACCCTGAAACATTGCCTCGGCAACCGCACCCATGCGGCCAACATTCTCGGCATCTCGATCCGCACATTGCGCAACAAGCTGAACGAATATGCCGGCGACGGCGTCGCGGTGCCACTGCCGCATGGCGGCGACGTGCGGATGGCGGGATAGTACGGTCTCGCGTCCCGGACGCATCGCAGCACAAGCAAAGCGCAGTGCTGCGATGCTGAACCGGGACCGACACCATCATGGGTCCCGGCTCGGCGGCGCGCCGCGCCCGGGACACGAGGGCGTATCATGACCATTATCTACAAAATTGTTCCCGCCTCGCTCTGGCAGGACGCGCAGGAAGCCGGTGTCTTCGCCGGCTCCGAAGTCGATCTGAGGGACGGCTACATCCATTTCTCGACCGCACAGCAGGTCGTCGAAACGGCGGCAAAGCATTTTGCGGGTCAGCGCGATCTTGTTCTGCTGCATATCGACGCCGATCTTCTCGGCGACGCACTGAAATGGGAGCCGTCACGCGGCGGTGCGCTGTTTCCGCATCTGTATGATAAACTTGATGTCGCACAGGTGCTGTGTGTCGATCCGCTGCCGCTTGGCGATGATGGGCGGCACGTCTTTCCTCCGCTCGCATAAAAAAAGCCGAGGGCATGCCCTCGGCTTTTTCTCATCGTTGTCTTATCGCATCACGCATGCGCGAGGCGCGCCCGCGACAGCGGCCAGTTCACCGCATAAGCGCCTGCCCCGATCAGCGCCTGCACGATCGAGGCGACGATCAGGAAAGCGGGATACTCCCAGCCGCCATTGGCCGCGGAGAACACCCAGCCATTCGGCAGATGCACGGCCAAGGCTCCGAACAACACCGGCAAGCCAGCGAGAGACACAAGCCGCACCTGGAAGCCGATCAGAAGCGCAATACCCGCCAGCAATTCGGCAGCAACGACAACATAGGCGGTCCAGGCCGGAAAGCCCTGCGCACTGAAAAAAGCCGCTGTGCCGGGAAGCGTGAACACGAAAATCTTGAGCAGGCCATGCGCAAGATACATCGTGCCAAGAGCAAGGCGCAGCACGAGGGCGCCATATTCGGTGGTGTTCGTCATGGTTCGTCTCTGATGTTGGGGATACGTTTGCGGTGAATTGGATGGTGGCTATCTAGCCTTTGCTATCTCGCAATGCTATGAGCGTTAATGCCAGCCGTATTTGCAAATTTGCAAGAAGCCGCCGATGGCCTTTGTTTGGGATGACCTGCGTTTCGTGCTCGCCATTGCGCGCTTCGGCAATCTAGCCGCGGCGGCCAATGCACTCGGCGTCAATCATTCGACGATCTTCAGGCGGCTCAACGCGCTTGAAAAGGACATCGGCTCCAAATTGTTCGAGCGGCTGGCGGTCGGTTATCGTCCGACGGAAGCCGGCCAACGCCTGATCGAAGCGGCCGAGCGCATGGAGGCCGAAGCGTTGGCGCTTGACCGCGAACTCAGCGGCCGCGACACACGGCTCAGTGGGCAACTTCGCGTCACCTGTTCAGAAACCTTGGCGGCGCGCGTGCTGATGCCATTAATCGCCGGCTTTCGCAGTCAGCACCCCGGCATTCTCGTCGACCTCCTGATCGAGAACCGCGTCATCGATATGGCGCGACGAGAGGCGGATGTGGCCCTCCGCGCAATGCGGCCCTCGCAAGGCGATCTGTTCGGCCGCAAGATCGCGGATGTGCAATGGAGCTTCTTCGCCTCGGCCGGTTATCTGAAGACACATGGCACGCCGAAGACGCTCGCCGATCTCGACAAGCATGCGGTGATCGGCTGGGCCGAAAATGACACCCACACCAAGGCCGGCGCCTGGATTGTCAAGAATGTCCCTGCATCCAGCATCGGCTTTCGCGCCAATGGCTTCGTCAATCAGTTCGTCGCCGTTCGCGACGGGCTTGGCCTCGCGCTGCTTCCCGTGTACCTCGCCGCCGGTGAGAAGAACGTCGTGCCAATGCTCGGGCGCATTAAGGATCTGGTGACCGAGATGTGGATCGTGACCCATCGTTCGCTGAAGGATACTGCGCGGGTGCGTGCCTTCATGGACAATGTTGGCGACGGTGTGAAACGCAGGATCGCGGAGTTGAGCGCATGATTGGCCGGTCTTTTGTTGCGATGTCGCTTGCGACGATGGCGCTGAGCGGAGCAGCCAACGCATCCGACACCAAATCATTCAAGGATTGGTACGCGGCCTGCGACAATCTGCGAAACTGCTCGGCTTATGGTTTTAGCACCGATTTGGGAGGAGCTCTCGGTTATCTGCGGATCGAGCGCGGGGGTGCCGCCAATGCGCCGATCAAGATCACGCTCTCCGTCGATCCGAACGGTGCGGCAAGCTACCGGATTGCATTCGATCCCGCGCTCCCCGGCTTGCCGGATGGCGCGCTCTCGGGAAAAGAAGGCGAAGGCAATGACTATCGCCGGACCGTGCTCGCTGAGGGCGCATCGGCCCAGGCGCTCATCGATTCTATCCGCAAGGCCAAATCCATTGTCGTCACCTTGACGCCTGCAGCCGGCAAGACACTCGATACGCCGACCGCCAATGTGTCGATGTCGGGCGCCGCGGCGGCCTTGCTCTGGATCGACGACCAGCAAAAGCGCGTCGACACGGTCACGGCGATGATCAGGCGTGGCGCAAAGCCGGCCTCCAGCATTCCGGCGCAGCCGAAAGCGCCGGTGATCGTTGCGGCCAAACCGACCACAGAAAAACCACCGGCCAGACAGCCGGCCGGCCTTGAGGCCAAGGGCCGCGCCCTGTGCGGCGAGAGCGATCCGAAATCAAAGATGGAAGAGATGTATGCACTCGGCGGCGGCCAGGTGCTTTACGAATTCTCCTGTCCGGAAAACAGCGGCGCCTACAATTTCCAGTCTGTCTACATGATCGGCCCGGCGAACAACCCGCAAGCTGCACGCGCCGTATCCTTCAAATGGCCGGTCAAGGTCGGCGGTGTCGACCAGGACGGACTGCAGGACGGCCTGATCAATGCCGGTTTCAACGAAGCGACCATGACGATCACCAGCTTCAGCAAGGGCCGCGGCATCGGCGATTGCGGCAGCGAGGACGAGTGGGTCTGGGATGGCAAGGCCTTCCGGCTCGCCCAATCCCTCCTCATGTCGGAATGCAACGGTGTGCCGCTGGATGACTGGCCGGTCGTGTATCGGGCGCAAGTCCAGCGTTAGAACCTTGCGCCAGGTGGGGCACCGGTTCGCGTCAAGAAAACGCGCCACGCCATGACCGCTTCGATCCCGGAGCGGGCCTTTATCAGCCGGTCGATGCGGCGGTGAAAACCGCCAATTGAGCGTCGAAGGCACGCTTGTAGGCTGGCCGCGCTTCACCGCGGGCGACATAGGCCGCGAGGTTCGGATAATCCTCCAGGAGACTCGACCCTTTCAGCCTCAGCAGCACCGTCACCATCAGCAGGTCACCGGCGCTGAACGCACCATCGAGCCAGTCGGCATCGCCGAGGCGATTGGAAAGATCGCCCAGCCGTTTGCGGATGCTGTCTTCGAGGACACGCAGGCGCTGCTCATACCAAGGCTCGTCGCGTTCAAGGATCCTCACGAGGGCACGGTCGAAGATCGGCGGCTCCACCGTGTTGAGCGCGGCAAACATCCACGCGATCGCGCGCGCCCGGGCATTCGCATCATCTGGCAGCAGGCCCGCATGGCGCTCGGCGATATGGAATACGATCGCCCCTGACTCGAACAGGGCAAGATCGCCGTCTTCATAGGTCGGAATCTGTCCGAAAGGATGAAGGGCGAGGTGCGCGGGCTCTTTCATCGCTTTGAACGAAAGAAGACGAACGTCGTAAGGCTGGCCCACTTCTTCGAGCGCCCAGCGAACGCGCATATCACGCGCCAGACCCTGACCGCGATCGGGCGAGCGTTCAAAGGCGGTAATGATGGGGATCATTGGACGGCTCCAGCTGATGGCATGACTCAAGGACCGATCATCGTATTCCGAGAGCCGCTGTACCGCTGTGATCGCGCATTCATGGGGCTATGTGCTGAAAGCCCGGCTCAAACCAGTCCAGACGAATTCTAAAGTAATCGATCATTTGATACTTTCTAAACTGAGGGCAGCTTTAAGTATCTCAAAATAATGCTTGCACCATCCCACGTATTCGGTTAAAAGCGACAAAGTAATTCTTGCCGGCTGTATTATGAGCCCCTAATAATCCCTGCAAATGGGGATGGGGGACTTGTATGTTTTCGCGTGTCGTCGGCACTGCTATGGCAGCCTGTATCGTCGGCTCTCCGGCTTTTGCACAGCAGACTCAAAGCCAGCAGAATCAATTGTCATCATCGCCAATTGCACTCGACGATATCGTCGTGACGGCCGCGCGTGCCGATCGAAAGGTCGCCGATACACCTGCGACGGTCTATGTCGTGGATCGCGCCACGATCGAAAAACAACTGGAGTTCGAGAACAGCGCGTCCGCGCTTCTCGGCAAGACAGTGCCCGGTTATTCGGTCTCGAACGAGACGATTTCCGGCGCCTCCGAATCGTTCCGCGGACGCGACCTTCTGGTGATGCTCGACGGCGTGCCGCTGAACACGCCGCTGCGCGACGTCAGCCGCATCCTCTCGCTGATCGACCTCAATGCGGTCGAGCGCGTGGAAGTGGTGGCCGGCGCATCAAGCCTTTACGGCGCCGGCGCCACCGGCGGCACCGCGAACTTCATCACCAGACGCTCCACCGATGGCGGACCCAGGCTGACGACCAACACATCGGTGCGCGCCTTCACCGCCAATATCGGCTCATCGCTGCGGCCGGAAGCGTCGGCCAGCCTCACCGGCAAGGCGCCGAATGGCTGGGACTATGTCATGATCGGCACCGGCCGCTTCGCCAACAAAACCTATGACGGCGCGGGCCGCGAATTGCCGTCCGACCAGTTTCTCGGTCAGGGCGGCGGCGACCGCTACAGCAATGCCAATTTCCTCGGCAAGTTCGGCTACGACCTCGCGGACGGCAAGCGGTTCGAAATCCAGGGCGCCTACTTCTACCTCAATCAGCAGCCGGCCTATATGACGACATATGGGCCGCCCTATTCGCAGCCCAATTTTGCGGCGCCGTATACCGGGCAGGATATCGGCGAGAACACCGTCAGTCTCTCGACCCGCTACACCGACGCCAATTTCGCGCTCGGTAACCTGTCTCTGCTTGGTTTCTACAACAGCATCGAGAAATCCTTTCCCTTCTCGACACTCGATCCGCGCTTCAATTCGGTCGTCTACTATTCCGGCAATATCGCCAACCCGACAGCGCCATATAACCAGACCGTGCTGAACGCCAGGCGCAGCGGTATCAACCTGACAATCGACACGCCACTCGATCCTTTCATTCGGGGTGCGAAGTTCACCTGGGGCGCCGATTTTGTCGACGACAGCACCAGCCAGCAATTGTCGAATGGCGAAGACGTCTTCAATCCGATGAGCCAGCGCAGTTATGCGGGCTTTGGACAGTTGCAGATTCCGCTTGGCGAGCGTGTCACCTTGCGCGGCGGCATGCGCTATGAACATTTCGATCTGAAAGTCGATGATTTCGTGCGTCCGCTGGCTTTCCTGCAGATCGGCAACCTGTTTGCCGTAATGCCCAAACTGCCAGTGGAGGGCGGAAACTTCGGCTATGGCGCACCGACCTTCAATTTCGGTGCCACATACAAGATCACGCCCGACATCGAGCTGTATGGCAATTTCAGCCAAGGCTATGCGCTGCCGGATATCGGCGCCTACACGCGCCGCGCCGGACTGAACTTCGCGAGCACTGCCCAGGCCCTGCCCTATACCTGCGGCATCAACAATCCGGTTGTCTGCACGACGAACCGCAGCATCAGCTACGCCCAGCTTGGCCTCGAGCCGCAGATCGTGGAAAGCCAGGAAATCGGCATCCGCTGGGGCGGCCCTGTGTTCCGCGGCAACATCGTCGGTTTCGTCAGCCGCTCGGACAAAGGTGTGAACTTCGATCCGGCCACCAACACTATTGCGCAGCAGAAGGAAAAGATCTCCGGCGTCGAAGGCACCGCCGAAGTCACCGTCAATCCCAATCTGGCGGTCGGCACCGTGCTCGCCTATCGCGAAGGGCGCGTGGACACCAACAACGATGGCATTCTCGACAGCTATCTGCAGAACAACCGGATCTCGACGCCCTTCCATGGCACGATCTACAGCGACATCCGCTTTGACAACGGGGCCGTTCTGCGGCTGGAGGGCCTGGGCTTCAGCGGCCGCGATCGCAAGGTCAATCTGGCCGGCAATCACTACAAGCTTGAGTCCGGCCAGACCATGAATGTCTCGCTCAGCGTTCCCCTCTGGGGCGGCACCGCCTATGTCGGCGTGCAAAACCTGTTCGACGAAGTCTATCAGAATCCGACGGCAACGGCGACGCGCCAATATGCTCCCGATGTCACCAATCCGGTCTATGCTTTCGGACGGACGGTGTCGGTGGGCTTCCGCAAGACGTGGTGACGCAATGGTCGATCTGGAAATCAAACCGAACAGGCTGGTGACGCTGCGCTATCACATTCCCTATGTGGACGATGACGAATATTACTATCTGCAGGGCCTGAAACGCATCGGCGCGATCGAGGAGCCCTTCTATCTGCTATGCATGTTCGGCGATGGACGCACGCTGTCGCCGGCCGGCGAGCGCGAGCAGGCTTTGTGGTTCAAGGCCAACCGCGCCACCATGCGCGAGCGCTGCCGCGCCATCGCCATCGTGCGCGACAAGGTCACGCCGAAAAGCGTCGAAGTGTTCCGCAAGCTGTTCGAGGTGCCGCTGATCGGCGCACGCGATGAACGCGAAGCCAAGCATTTCCTCGAAACCATCGCCGGGCATACGCTGTGAGCGCAGCGACCTCGGCAATGGCGACGGACGAGCGGCCCCGCAGCAGGCGCGACCGCTTCCGCCTGTTTTTCATTCTCGCCGGTCTCTATCTCGCCCAGTCGATCCCGAGCTACCTCTTCGCGGCCGCGCTGCCGCCGATCCTGCGCCAGTCCGGCGTGTCGCGCAGCGCCATCGGGCTGATCGCCATTCTGTTTCTGCCGCTGGTGCTGAAATTTCTCTGGGCGCCCTATGTCGACCGCATTCGCCCGATGGCGCGGCGGCATCGCGCCGGATGGATCATCATCACGCAACTGGGCACCATCGCATGCCTTGTCGTGCTCGCCTTCACGCCGCCGACCCGCATCGAATTCGTGCTGGCGATCGGCTTCGTCGCATCGCTGTTGATCTCGACACAGGATATCGCGACCGACGGCTATGCCACCAAGTTTCTTCCAGAGGGTGATCGCGGCATCGGCAATGCGATCCAGGGCGGCGCGATAGCGCTGGGTGTCGTGATCGGCGGCACGATGGCGCTTGTTCTGTATGACCGCATTGGCTGGACGGTCACCGTGCTGATCATCGCCGCCATCTCGGCACTGCCGCTGCTGGCCGCCTTGGCCATGCGCGAAGGCGATCCGGCAGGAGCGGCCGCAAACCAGCCCCGGCCCTCGATCCTCGCCTTCCTGAAGCGGCCGGAAGCGCGCGCCATCCTCGTGGTTGCGCTGATCTATCGCGCCAGCGAAGGATTGGTGAAAGCGATGGAGGGGCCGTATCTTGTCGATCGCGGCGTGCCGCTGGACTGGATCGGCTATATTTCCGGCGGCGGCGCGGCGACCGCCGGACTTGCCGGATCGGCCATCGCCGCCATCCTGTTGCGCAAGATCGGCAATGCTGGCGTGCTTGCGTTGCTCGGCGGTTTGCGGACGCTTTGTTTCCTCTTGTTCGCCTCTCATGCTTTCGGGTGGATCGCCGGCTATACGCCGCTGTTCGGCGCGGCGCTGTTTCAGACACTGATCCGCTACATGGAGATCGTCGCGCTGTATTCGCTGTTCATGTCGGTGTCGTCGTCCGACCAGCCCGGCACCGATTTCACCATCCTCTCCTGCGCACAATTGATCGTTTTTCTCATCGGCAGCCTACTGGCGGGCGTCCTCGCGGACCGGCTGGGATACGGCGTCCTGTTCATGCTGGCGACGGCGCTATCGGCGGCGGCGGTGATTGCAACGACTTCCCTTTTGAAAAGCTACGGCATGCGCGCGCCCGCGCCTTACATCAGACCATAGCCTCGGCGTGATGCCGATTACGGCGCCTTGGCCGGACTGAGTTTCAGCCGCTTCACCGCCTCGCTGTAGCGGACCAGATCGTCCTGCATGAATGTGCGGTATTGTGCCGTGCCGTTCTCCTGCAAGTCGATCCCGAGCGCCAGCATGCGCTCGGTCACATCGGGTTCGCGCAAGGCCTTGGCCGCAGCCGCCTGAATGCGGGCCACGATCGGCGCCGGCAACCCGGCCGATGCCTGCAGGCCGATCATGGTCGCGATATCGAATCCCTTGTAACCGAGTTCATCGCAGGTCGGCACCTTCGGCAAGGACGGCGAACGCTTCAGGATGCTGACGCACAACGCCTTCAGTTTGCCGGTCTCGATCAGCGCGATGACATTGGGGAAGCCCGACCAGCCAGCCTGGATTTCGCCGGTCAGCAAGCCGTTCACCAGCGCGGTACCGCCGCGATAAGGCACGTGCAACAGGTCGATGCCCGCACGCTCCTCGAACAGCGCCATCGTCAGGTGATGGATCGAGCCATAACCGGCCGAGCCATAGCTCAGTTTGCCCGGCTGCGATTTCGCGAGCTTGACGAATTCGTCGAGTGTCTGCGCCGGCACCGACGCAGTGACCACCAGCACGGTCGGCACCGTCGCCAATGCTGTGATCGGCGTGAAATCCTTCAGCGGGCTGTAGCCGACATCGGGATTGAGTGCGACGTTGATGGCGAGCCCGCCGGAATCGCCGAGCATCAGCACATGGCCATCAGGCTGCGTTGCCGCCACCATCTTGGCTGCAACAACGCCTCCTGCGCCCGGCACATTCTCGACCACGAATGGTTTGCCGAGACTGTCGGACAGTTTCTGCGCCAGCAACCGCGCCAGCACGTCGGGATTGCCACCCGGTCCGGCGGTCGCGATCAGCCGCACTGGCCGCGATGGATAAGTATCGTCCGCATGAGCCAGCGGCGATAATAACAATGACAAGAGAACCAACAGGCCGATCGTCGACAATCGGGTCACAGGCATCTCCTCCGATTTTTATCATTCTCGCGCCGTCCTTTTGACGGCTTGCGCAGTCTTTTGGAATCTTACGCGGTTCCCCAGATTTCCTTGGCAACATCAACGACAAGCTGAAGCTTTTCCGACTGGATCTTCGGTGTGACCGGATTGCCGGTATCGACGCTGGCAAAGCCGCATTGCGGACTGATCGCCAGCCGGTCGAGATCGATAAAACGAACGGCATCGTCGATGCGCGTCCGCACCGTATCCCTGTGCTCGATCACCGGCAGCTTGGATGAAATCAGCCCGAGGATCACCATCTTGTGGCGTGGCACGAAGCGCAGCGGCGTGAACGTGCCGGCGCGCGGCGTATCGTATTCGAGGAAATAGAATGGAATATCGAGCGCGTTGAACAAGCGGTCGGCGACGGAATCGTAACTGCCCTGCGCATGCCATTGTCCGCCGCGATTGCCGCGGCACAGATGCATACCGATACGCAATGACTTCGGCGCGGCGCGCAACACCTGATTGGTGACGTCGATATAGGTGTCGATCAGCGCATTCCAGTCGTCTCCGCGCGCCGCCAGCGTCGCCTGCACTTCCGGATCGCCGAATTTGGCGAACGCGGTCTCGTCGATCTGGATGTAACGGCAGCCGGCTGCGGCCAATGCATTCAATTCCTTGGTGAAGGCCTCGACCGTATCGCTCCAGAACGTATCCATGTCGCGATAGGCATGCGCCTTTACCGCCCGATCGCCACCCCGGAAATGCAGCGCGCACGGCCCCGGAATGGTGATCTTCGGCATCAAGTCGCTATTGGCGGCGAGAAACCTGTAATCATCGACATTGATGGGATGCGTCCATTGCACCCGGCTCTTGATCAGGGCCAGCGGCTGCGCGCCGCGTTTGCCGGCCTCGTTGTTGTCGGCGCCGGCAATCGGCTCGCCGCCCACGACATCGATGGTGATGTCGCCGAGTTGCCGGTAAAAGAAGCTGTGATAGGAACGGCGGCGGAATTCGCCGTCAGTGACGAAGCGCAGGCCAAGCTGCTTCTGCAATGCAATCGCTTCAAGGATTGCTGTGTCTTCCGCTGCGGTCAGCTCGCTCTGCGTAATCTCGCCGCGCGCGAATTTCCCTCGCGCCTCCAACAATTCCTTGGGACGCAAGAGGCTGCCAATATGCTCGGCGCGAAACGGCGGCTCATGCTGTGGCGCAGCACGCTGCGATGTCCGTTCCAGTTGCGCTGCCTGCTCGCTCACATCGGCCTCCCCGTATCGTTTCGTTCTTGTGCCGCAGCTTAGATTGACAGACGTGCAGATAAAGAGCTTCCTTTGCATTACTTTGGTGCAGAATTGTCGACAATCGGATTGAGGACCGAACGGAGGGCAATGTGGATCGCCTGCGCACCATGCAGAGTTTTGTTCGCGTCATGCGCTCGGGCAGCTTCGCCACTGCTGCCCGGCAACTCGGCGTCTCGCGCGCGCTGGTGTCGCGCCACATCATCGATCTCGAACGTCATCTCGGCATCCGCCTGCTCAACCGCTCGACGCGCAGCCTCACGCCGACCGACGAAGCAGCCGCTTATCTGAGTTTCTGCGAACAGATCCTGGGCGATCTCGAAAAGGGCGAACGCTCGTTCACCGGCAATCACGACAAGCCGATCGAGACACTGAAGATCGTCGCACCGAAATCGCTGGGCACCATGAATCTCGCCGACGCCATTCTGGATTTTGTGCAAGCCCAGCCGCGCATCCGCGTGTCGCTGGTGCTGGAGGATTTTTCATTCCGGCCTTACGAATTCGTCGAGAAGGGCTATGACCTCGCCTTGTGTATTGCCACCATTCGCGATTCCGCGCTGATGGCACGCAAGATCGGCACGCTCGATTGGGTGCTGTGCGCCTCGCCCGACTATATCGGGCGCAACGGCCGACCGAAAACGCCGGCTGATCTCAAGCAGCATTCCTGCCTCGCGCACATGAATCTCGATCTCAATGACAGCGTCTGGCAGTTCAGCCGCAACCAGGTCCGCCGCTCGATCAAGGTCGAAGGACAATTGCTGTCGAACAGCGCGCTGGTGCTGCGCAAGGCCGCACTACGCTCGCTCGGCATTGCGATCCTGCCGCGCTATTGCGTCGCCGCCGACCTCGCCGCCGGCACGCTCGTCACCGTCCTGCCAAATTACAAATTACCGCAACGGCCGCTTCAGGCGGTCTATCCGCGTGCCATCTCCGCATCGCAGAAAACCAAAGCCTTCGTGACCTTCCTGTCGCGCTGGTTTCAGCAGTCCAATCCGAATTACGGTGCGCCCGCTCACATCAGCGCATAGGCGCTCGACACCATCGCCACCGGTTTGTTGTCGGCGGCGCTGGACAAGATCACCTGCCCGAACGCCATGGTCTTGCCGATCCGCACGATCCGGGCTTCGGCGAGGACATCGGCATTGGCGGCGGGTTTGAGGAAATGGGTGGTCTGATCCACCGTGGTCATCGGCCGGTAGCAGCCGGACGCCGCCGATACCGCGAACACCATCGCGGTGTCGGCCAGCGCCATCAGCGCCTGTCCGCAGATCACCCCGCCTTCCCGGCAGAGCCGGTCGGAAAACGCCATTCGCAACACCGCGCCGGCCCCGCGCGAATCACTTGGCGAATCGATTCGTTCGACGCGGAGCTGCAAATCCTGCACCCAGGGCGCGAACACGTCCCGCAGCAGCTTACTCGCAGTTGCGAGATCGAATGCGTCTTCAGTTACCGGCATCACAAAATCCCCCCATTTCCTCCACGAACCTTAATGGTCGCGCGGTGTTGACGCACCCGCGTTAACGTTTCGCTAACCATAAACCGGGCAAATATTACCTAGTGGCTCTGGGTCTTCAGGTTCTTCATGTCCGACATTGCGACGACGTCCTCAAGCGGGCGATTTGCATTGCCCGCTCTCCGCGACATTGCGGCCTTGGCGAAGCGCGGCGATCTGATGATGGCCATCGGCGTCATGACGATCCTGGTCGTCCTGATCATGCCGCTGCCGCCCATGGTGCTCGACCTGTTCCTGGCGATCTCGATCACGATCTCGGTTCTGATCCTGATGACGGCGCTGTTCATCCATGGACCGCTGGAATTCTCCGCCTTCCCGACCGTGCTGCTGATCGCCACCATGCTGCGGCTGTCGCTGAACATGGCCTCGACCCGGCTGATTCTGTCGAACGGTCACGAGGGCACCGCCGCCGCCGGGCATGTCATCGAAGCTTTCGGCCATTTCGTCATGGCCGGCAATTTCGTCATCGGCATTATTGTCTTCACGATCCTGATCATCGTGAACTTCGTCGTCATCACCAAGGGTTCGGGCCGTATCGCCGAAGTCGCGGCGCGCTTCCATTTGGACGCGATGCCCGGCAAGCAGATGGCGATCGACGCCGACCTCTCCGCCGGCCTGATTGACGAGGCACAGGCAAAGAAACGCCGCCAGGAACTGGAAGACGAGAGCGGCTTCTTCGGCGCCATGGACGGCGCCTCGAAATTCGTGCGCGGCGACGCGATTGCCGGTCTCTTGATCGTGTTCATCAACGTCATCGGCGGCATCATCATCGGCGTCGCCCAGCAGGGCATGCCGTTCATCGAAGCGGCCAAGAGCTACACCCTTCTGACCGTCGGTGACGGTCTCGTCACCCAGGTGCCGGCGCTGATCGTTTCCACCGCCGCCGGCCTGCTCGTGTCCAAATCCGGCGTGTCAGGCGCCGCCGATCAAGCACTGATGCGGCAGTTGTCCGGCTATCCGAAAGCCCTCGGCATGGCCGGCGGCGTAATGCTGCTGCTGGGACTGATGCCCGGCATTCCGATGCTCCCTTTTTTCATCCTGGGTGGCGGCGCCAGCGCGCTCGCCTGGCATCTCGGCAAAAAGCATAAGGCCGCCGCGGACGCCGCGCAGACGCAGGACGTTGCCGCCGCCGTTGCAGCCGGCGCGCCGGCTGCAGAAGAGCCGATCTCGATGGCGCTGAAGATCGACGACCTCAAGATCGAGCTTGGGTATGCACTGCTGCCGCTGGTCAATTCGCAGGATGGCGGCGACCGCCTCACCGAGCAGATCAAGGCGCTCCGCAGATCCCTCGCCATCGAAATGGGCTTTGTCATGCCGGCCGTGCGTATTCTCGACAACGTACAGAGCGACGCGAACACCTATGTCATCAAGATCAAGGAAGTTGAGGCCGGCGCCGGAAAGCTGTGGCCATCGCAATACATGGTCATGGACCCAGCCGGCGGTCAGGTTAACCTGCCTGGCATCCACACCACTGAACCGACTTTCGGCCTGCCTGCGACCTGGGTGGATGGTGCACATAAGGAAGATGCGGCGGTGAAGGGCTACACCGTCGTCGACGCCGCGACGGTGTTGTCCACCCATCTGACCGAATTGCTGAAAGCCAATGTCTCCGACCTCCTCTCCTATGCCGAGGTGTCGAAACTCATTAAGGATCTGCCCAAGGAACAGGGCGAACTGATCAAGGATATCGTGCCGGCGCAGATTTCGATGTCGGGCATCCAGCGCGTGCTCCAGCTTCTGCTGGCCGAGCGCATCTCGATCCGCGATCTCTCGACCATCCTCGAAGGCGTCGCCGAGGCCGTCGCCTATACCCGCAACCCGGCGCAAATCGTCGAGCATGTCCGCGCCCGGCTTGCCCGCCAGATTTGTGCGCAGCACTCGTCCCCGTCCGGCTATCTGCCGCTGATCGGCCTATCGGCCAAATGGGAACAGGCCTTTGCGGATTCGATCATCGGCCAGGGCGACGACAAGACCCTCGCGATGCAGCCGTCACGGCTGTCGGAATTCATCACACTGGTTCGTGATCGGTTTGAAGAGGCGGCGCGTCAGGGAGAAGCCCCGGTGCTGGTCACGTCTGCGTCAATCCGCCCGTATGTGCGCGGTATCGTCGAGCGTTTCCGGGCTCAGACGACGGTGATGTCGCAGTCGGAAATTCACCCCCGCGCGCGGCTGAAGACAGTCGGCAGTATCTGAAAACGCAAAAATCTAAATTTTTCAGCAATCCGGGAACAGCGGATTAATGACCGTTGCGCTACCTCCTTGCATGGGACAGCGGCGCAACAGTCACGCTCTTTCACATTCTTTCAAGGAGATGTGATTGCCCCTGTGGAACGGAGGAAGACCTCCTACGTTCTACGTTGCGTCAATTGGAATGCAGGCTCTGACGCCACGGGCGCAGTCCCGTGAAAAGTGTCTGTATCCCGATGGGAGCCGGTGAACCTGGCTGCGCTGGCTCCCGACAAACGAGAAGACGACGCAGGGACGTGTCATGAACAACTCTTCACTGACCAGCGCCGACAGCGCAACCCACCTGAAGGTGGTTGTGGTGTCGTTGGTCGCCGCCATTTTGGTGGTGGGCGTTGGTATCCTTGCGAAACCGGCTTTCTCGGACGGTGGCGTAACCGCTTCACGACTCGAAGCATCAGGGCCAGTGATCCGCGCTGGCAAGCCGACTACGACGGCTGCCGATCAAAGGATCATCCGCTAGTTTTCTGACGTTGAACCTCCCTTCCCCCCAGGGATCAACGTTGAGTGTTGCGCCCCCTCCCCCCAAGGGGGCGCAACTTTTTGGAGCCCTCTGTTGCTCCTGAGCGGCGGAGGATCGCAAAGCCTCGACGAGGCGCCCTGTGTGACCGGCGGTTGATTTTCAGGCCCAGCCTTCCTACTTGAGTTTGATGACGAACGCGCACCTTAATCGGTTCCTGCTTCGCGCCGGTCGCCTGCACG
Organism: Pseudorhodoplanes sinuspersici; assembly: GCF_002119765.1. Classification (NCBI taxonomy): domain Bacteria; kingdom Pseudomonadati; phylum Pseudomonadota; class Alphaproteobacteria; order Hyphomicrobiales; genus Pseudorhodoplanes; species Pseudorhodoplanes sinuspersici. The sequence continues at coordinate 3,151,044 of NZ_CP021112.1, read as the reverse complement.
CAGGCTGCTGACCCGGACGGCTGCGCCTTAGTCAGCCTCCGGGCTGACCTTTTCACCATCTATAAAACCAGATCGAAACACACGGCCTGCGTTGCGCCGTGCGTGAACCAATAACGACACTTTGCAACGCGAAGGATAATGACCATGAGCTATTTGCACCCGGAATTGCCGCCGATCACTCTCGTTCGGGGCGATATCGAAAAGCTGATCCGCCTCGCCGATGCGGCAGAGGGACGATTTGCGCAGACCGGCGAATTTCTGGCGCACGAGATTGATCGCGCTGAGGTGATCGAGGATTTCGAACGTCGGCCGGGCCTCGTCGCCATGGGATCGCGCGTGACATTTCGCGATAACACCACCGGCCAGACGCGCACGGTCACACTTGTCTATCCGGAAGACGCCGACGTCGCGCAGAACAGGATTTCCGTGCTGACGCCGATCGGCGCGGCACTGATCGGATTGTCGGCCGGCCAATCGATCGAATGGCAGACGCTGGAAGGCGAGTCGCGTTCGCTGACGGTGCTCGCAGCCGAAGCCGTCGCTTGATCTCAAGAGCCTTTCCGTTGCTGTGTTGCGCGTCTCCACAATGAGGGGCGCGCAACGCTTATGCTTCAGGGTCAGGGCCGGAGCGCCTCGATCGCTTCCGGCGCGGAAAACATCTTGCGAGCACTGTGCCCGACACCCGGAAGACGAACGAGCCGCCAGTTGAACGGCCAGTTCTGTTTCGCCGCCAGTTGCTGCGCGTCTTCGAATGTTTTCATCCCGCGCTCCAAACGTGTTTTTCCCTGCGCCATGGCATCCGGCGATCTGTTGAGATCCCGAGCCTCCTCATTCGTATCGGCTTCGCCAAGATAGATCGTCACCGGACGCGCCAGATAATCGCGCAACCGCGCTTCCGCCTCCGTATCCGGATAAACACCGCCGAGTCCGAATGGGGCTTTCACATCGAGACTGGGAAACACATAGGTTGAAGGGTTAGCGATGACGATGCGGCGAGCCGCATCGTCATGGAACGCGGCAACGCGGCTCAGGAATTGCGCGCCTGCCGAATGCCCGATGAGATTATATTGATCGATGCCGGTTTGTGTCCGTGCCCATTGCGCCAACGGTGTCACGACATTCACCGTCCATTTTCGCTCAGGCTGGACCACGCCTTTTCTGACGATGCCACCCTGCTGATAATGTGAAGTCTTCGTCTGAAAACGCGGCGCGATCACAATCGCGCAAAGCTTGTCGGCGAGTACGTGCGCATCGCCGCGATAGTGACGCACACCGCCGCGGCCGTGAAAAAGCAAAAGCAATGAGGCCGGGCTGCAGGCGCTCGGACGATAGGTGAAGATCGTCCATCGTTTACCGGCCAGTTCGACGGTTTGCCGGCCATCACCTTCCGGGATGATGGGCGCGCTATTCGCTTCACCGGCCAAAGCAAGACAGACAGACAATAGAAACAGCCGCAATGATCTGCGCTGCAACATCACAAAACCCTCGCCGCCGCTCATGACACGAGAACAATGCAGCACGCTTTAGCTTAAGCCTGTCTCCCGATGACGTTTCGGATTTGACGGGTCGTGCAAGGTTACAAGGCAGGCCGATCCATGCCCTTCTCGCGCAACACCGCACCGCCCGCCGGGCCAGCCAACAGTTCGATGAACGCTTTCGCCGCCGCAGCGTCCTTCGTGGTCGAGGAGATGGCGCCGGCATAGGTGGTGTAATTCTGGATCTCCGGCGGCAAAGGCCCGACCAGCGCGACGCCTTTCACCGGCACGATCTCGCTGATCTGGTGAATGCCAAGTTCGGCATCGCCGCTGACGAGCAGATCGGCGACATAGCCGCCGCGCTTCAGCTTGGCTTTCGCGCGAACCGCATCGGCGATGCCCATCTTCTCGAACAGCTTGTCGAGATAGATGCCGCTCGAACCGCCAGAGGCCGGATCGATATAGGCAACACTTTTGGCATCCATCAGCGCCTGCTTGAAAGCATCGACACTGGAAATGTTCGGCAGCGGTGCGCCCGGACGCACCATCACGCCGATTGCGACGCGGGCCAGATTGGTCTTGGTCGCGGACACGAGCTTGCCCTTCGCGGCGAGCTGATCGACAACACCCGGCGTCACCACCGCAATGTCGAACGCCTCTCCGTTCTCGATGCGCTTCAGCAAAGCGCCGGCGGTGTCGTTGTCGACAACAAGCTTATGGCCCTGCTTTTCGAAATCGGGCTGCAATGCCAGCACCACCTGTTTCATCGCCCCGGCGGTGAGAATCTTGAGCTCGGCGGCGGAAGCGGGAGCTGCGAAAACGGTGAGAATAGCGGAGAAAAACAGCAGGATGCGGGGAGACATGAGCGGACTCCGGAATGCGTTCTGAAATGATCTATCAGAAGATTAACCCGCTTGATGCTGTCATATTCCGCTGCGGTAGCCGCGGATCCTACTCAGGCAGGCTCCATTTCAGTCCCGGAAAACGCGCAAAATCGCGATCGAATGTAATCCATTCGCAGCCCCACTCTATCGCGAGGGCGGCATACCATGCATCGGTCACGCGCGGGCCTCGAATGTCGGCTGCAACACAAAGCTGCTTGAAGATCTCCCAATGTCGCGCTCTGGGCTCGACGATTTCACAGTTCGGCTGTTGGAGAAGGGCATCGCAAAATCGAAATGCCTCTTCAACTGTGCTCGCCATCCGATATGAGCGAGAATTCGTTGTGATGCGGACGAGAGCGGAAAGCGTCAAAGGCGAAATTCCAAAGCTGGCCTCACCGCCTGCAACGTTTTCCAGCCAGGATTTGCACAGCGCATGATCGGGCGCATCGCGCCGGAATGCATAGATGAGCACATTGACGTCCGGCAGGATCATCGAAAGTGCTTCATACGCTCGACGTATTCGAGATCCTCAAGCTCCTGCAATGCAGCGGAATCGCTGATGTCGATGCCGGGCATCGGCCCGCCCGTCGCCATGCTGACCGGCAACGAAACGCGTCTTTTCTTCGGCTTGGCAGCGGTCTCGTTGACAACCCGGCGCAACCCATCCTCGATCAGCGCAGTCAGCGTCCGCCCCTCCGCCGCCGCCTTGCGCTTGGCGCGGGCCAGCAACTCTTCCGGAAGCCTGACTGTCGTGCGCTCGGTCATACCCAGAAACGTAAGATCGGTATGTCAGTATGTCAACGCGTCTGCACGGCCGGAGGACGGCCAAAAAGCAAAATGGCCGGGACATGCCCGGCCATTGCCAAAGTCCTCAAGGCGATGATGAAGGCTTACGCCCGCGCGGCGTTGCGGATGCGCATGATGCCGATGGAATCCAGCTCCATCTGCTCGCGGGCATTTGCGTCAGCCCGCTCGCGCGCCTGATCGCGCTCATCGAGCAGCTCGACCTTCTTCAGCTCTTCGAACGCTTCCCCAAGCGCCGCCTTGGCGTCGTCGAGCTGCACGCGCAGATCCTCGATCGAACGGACCAGGTTCTCGCGCCGCTGATTGGCGGCCTTGGCATAAGTCGGATAGGCAAAATGCGAAGGATCCTGAATGCCAGCGCGATCCTGCTCGGCCTTCACCTCGCGGTCGAGCTCGGCCGTCATCCGCTCGAATTCGGCTATCATCGTTTCGATCTGGACGGTCCGGCGGCGCTTTTCGTCCACCTGGAACTTCCGTAATCGGATCAGCGTTTCACGCGACTTCATCGACACATACTCCCCGAAGCCCCAAACAATCGGCCGCCGCGACCCAAAAAAATCGCGCGACCGCTCACAGGAATGGCGGATTGTGGCCGGCTAACGTTATTTTTCGGTTTCCAAAACCGTGAGAATACTCGCAAGCTGCTGATATCCTTCGGACAACGTGGTGGCCTCGTCTTTTCTTTGCCCCAAAAAGGCCTCCAACGGCCCATGCAGGCGGATCGCTTCGTCAACTTCGGCGCTGGAACCGGGCCGGTAGGCCCCTAATCGGATCAATTCCTCCATGTCGGCATAGGTTGCCATAATTTGCTTGGCGCGGGTGATGACCGGCAAAAATTCAGGATCGGCCGAGCGTGGCATGGTCCGCGACACCGACTTCAGGATGTTGATCGCCGGGTAACGTCCCCGTTCGGCGATGGCGCGCTGCATGACGACGTGACCATCAAGGATCCCGCGAACCGCATCGGCGATCGGCTCATTATGATCGTCGCCGTCGACCAGCACCGTGAACAGGCCGGTGATCGTCCCGGCGTCGGGTCCGGGACCGGCCCGCTCGAGCAGCCGCGGCAATTCAGAGAACACCGTCGGCGTGTACCCCTTGGCGGTGGGTGGTTCACCGGCCGACAAGCCGATCTCGCGCTGCGCCATGGCAAAGCGGGTCACCGAATCCATCAGCGCCAGAACATCGCGGCCTTCGTCGCGGAAATACTCGGCGATCGCCAGCGTGAGATAGGCGGCCTGACGGCGCATCAGGGCCGGCTCGTCCGACGTTGCGACGACGACCACCGATCGCTTCAGCCCTTCCTCGCCGAGATCTTCCTGCAGAAACTCCTGCACCTCGCGCCCGCGCTCTCCAATCAGGCCAATGACCGACACATCGGCTTCGACATTTTTGGCCAACATCGACAGCAGCACCGACTTGCCGACGCCAGAGCCGGCAAAGATGCCCATGCGCTGGCCGCGGCAACACGTGAGGAATGTATTGAGCGCACGCACACCAAGATCGAGCGGCTCGCCAACCCGCTTGCGCGCATGCGCCGGTGGCGGCGCATTGCGATACGCATAAGGAGATGGCCCAGCCGGCAGCGGGCCCTTGCCGTCGATCGGCTCGCCCATCGCATTGACGACACGGCCCAGCCAGCCATCGCTCGGCCGCACCGCAGCAGCAGCAGCGCTGACGATGGCCCGGCAGCCGCGCCGCACGCCTTCCAGCGCGCCGAACGGCATCAGCAAGGCGTTGTTGCCGGCGAACCCCACAACCTCGCCGGGAATGGTCCGCCCCTGCCCGGTCTCGATCGAGACCTTGGAGCCGACCGACATCGCGTGGATCGGTCCTGCAACCTCGACCATCAGACCGCGCACACCGACGACGCGGCCATACATTTCGACGCCGTCAAGCTCATCGATCTGTTCGGCCAAAGCCTTCATGGATTCCTATCCGGCAGTTCCGTCATTAACCTTGTGTTTACCCGCGTCGTTAATCATTGCGATACCGTTCTTGCGACAAAACGGGCGACGCGCCGGAGACAAATTTCGATGGCGGGTTGCAGGGCTGGCTCAAACTGGCCCTTGAAGAGAAACACGACCATCGTCTGGGGCACACAAACTGTATTCCAGTAAGACCTTTAGGCCGATTCGACTCCCGGCACCTAGAGAATGCTTGCGAAGCAGAATCAGCTTTTGTTAACCATGACGAAATAGTGTTTCCCGAATCGTTGTGTTGCAAGGCGTTTTGAAGGGCCGCCGCTCCTGGCGCGCCGAGGATTAAGGCCCCGCAGCGGCGAAAAGGGGACTGGCATGCGCGTTCTACTGATCGAAGACGATAGCGCGACAGCGCAGTCGATCGAATTGATGCTCAAATCCGAGAGCTTCAATGTCTACACCACCGATCTTGGTGAGGAAGGCGTCGATCTCGGAAAGCTCTACGATTACGACATCATCCTTCTCGATTTGAATTTGCCCGATATGTCGGGCTTCGAGGTTCTGCGCTCCCTTCGGGTGGCGAAGGTGAAAACCCCGATCCTCATCCTCTCCGGCCTCGCCGGCATCGAGGACAAGGTCCGCGGTCTCGGCTTCGGCGCCGACGACTACATGACCAAGCCCTTCCACAAGGATGAACTGGTCGCCCGCATCCATGCGATCGTGCGGCGTTCCAAGGGCCATGCCCAGTCCGTCATCAATACCGGCGATCTGGTCGTTAATCTCGATCAGAAGACCGTCGAGGTTCACGGCTCTCGCGTGCATCTGACCGGCAAGGAATATCAGATGCTCGAGCTGCTCTCGCTGCGAAAGGGCACCACGCTGACCAAGGAGATGTTCCTCAATCATCTCTATGGCGGCATGGACGAGCCGGAACTGAAGATCATCGACGTGTTCATCTGCAAGCTGCGCAAGAAGCTCGCGAATGCATCGAGCGGCAAGAACTACATCGAGACCGTCTGGGGCCGCGGCTATGTGCTGCGTGAGCCTTCCGACGACGAGGCCAAGATTCCCGCCTGACGCTTCTCTTTACGTCCCTCAAACTTTCAAACCCCGCCGGAAACGGCGGGGTTTTTGTTTGCGCAACGCAGTACCTTTCATGCGGCGCACAATTTGCGTTCATTGACTTTGGTCAAATTCAGGAAGCCTATTTCAGGCATTGGAAAGGAGCTTTCGTTAACATCGTCACCGTTGCGGCGTGATCCCCTATTTTCAATCTATGCTGTCGGCGCCTTCCATGCGGCCCCTGAAGATTGAAAGATCAGGAGGAGTCCGGGTCATGACAATGCGCAGTTCAATCCTCGCCGCCACTGCAATGTCCACTCTGCTGATCTGCTTTGCAAACGCCCAGCAGAATACCGGTACGCCGGGCTCGCCCGGTGCGACGACCACCATCGACGGCAGATACCTTCCGAATCCGCCTCAACAGTTTAAGGGCGAAATTTCGCCGAATTCCGCGCAATCAAAGCCCTATTGGTCGGCGCTCGTCGCGCCGCCAAAAGGCGCACCGAATGTGCTGCTGATCATGACGGATGACGTCGGCTTCTCGGCGCCGTCGACATTTGGTGGTGTGATCCCAACACCGGCGCTCGATCGCATCGCCAACATGGGGCTGCGCTTCACGCGGTTCCACACCACCGCCTTGTGCTCGCCAACGCGCGCGGCGCTGCTGACCGGCCGCAACCATCACTCGGCTGCCACGGGCGTTGTTGTCGATCAGGCGACCGGCTTCCCCGGTTACAACGGCGAGATTCCGCGCGACACAGTCGCCATCGGCGAAATCCTGCGGCAGAACGGCTACGACACCTCGTGGTACGGCAAGGATCACAACGTGCCGCAGTGGGAGGGAAGCCAGGCGGGTCCGTTCCACAACTGGCCAACCGGACCGATCAAGGGCTTCGACTATTATTATGGCTTCATCGGCGACGACACCAGCCAGTGGCAGCCGAACAATCTGTTCCGTAACACCACGCCGACCGAGCCTTATCTGGGCAAGCCCGGCTGGAATCTGATTACCGCGATGGCCGATGAGGCGATCGGGCGCATCAAGATGCTGAACGAGGTCCAGCCCGACCGGCCGTTCATGATCTATTACGCGCCCGGCGGCACGCATTCGTCGCACCATCCGACCAAGGAGTGGGCGGACAAGATCAGCAAGATGAACCTGTTCGACGAGGGCTGGAACAGGCAGCGAGAGCGCATCTTCGCCAACCAGAAGAAGCTCGGCGTAATCCCGCAGGATGCGAAGCTCACGGCTTGGCCGAAAGACCTCCCGCAATGGGACTCGCTCTCGCCTGAGGCGAAGAAACTCTTCATCCACCAGGCCAACATCTATGCGGCCTATCTCGCTTACACCGATCACGAGATCGGCCGCGTGATCCAGGCGATCGAGGACGCCGGCAAGCTCGACAACACGCTGATCATCTACATCAGCGGCGATAACGGTGCGAGCCCGGAAGGCACGCTCAATGGTCTGTACAGCGAGTTCGCGGTCGCGAATGGTGTGCATCCGACCGTCGAGCAGAACATGAAGTTCTACGACGCCTGGGGCACTGATCGGACCTATCCGCATTTCGCGGTGGGCTGGCCCTGGTGCTGGGCCACGCCGTACCAGTGGACCAAGGAAGTGGCCTCGCATTTCGGCGGCACGCGCAACGGCATGGCGATGGCTTGGCCCGCACGCATCAAGGATCGGGGCGGTATTCGCCACCAGTTCCATCATGCCATCGACATCGTCCCCACGATCCTAGAAGCAACCGGCCTTCCGGAGCCGGTGATGGTCAATGGCGTGGCTCAGCGGCCGATCGAAGGCGTCAGCATGGCGTATACCTTCGACGATGCCAAGGCGGCCGGGCGCCGGGTGACACAGTACTTCGAGATGTTCGGCACCCGCGCGATCTACCATGACGGCTGGATCGCCTCTGCACCGCCGATCCAGGCTCCGTGGGACATCACGCTGACGAAGCCGTCCCCCGATGTCATGAACGGCTTCAAGTGGGAGCTTTACAACATCGACAAGGACTGGGCGCAGGCCGACAACCTCGCCGCCACGATACCCGACAAGCTGCGCGATATGCAGCAGCGCTTCATCATGGAGGCGGAGAAGTACCGTGTGTTCCCGCTCGACGATACGCGGCTTGCGCGATTCATTTCGCCAAAGCCAAATTACGGAGCCGACCGGACCCTGTACACCTACTCGGGTGAAATCTCGAACGTGCCATTCCCGGGGACGGGCGGTGCACCGAGTCTTCTGAATCGCTCCTACACCATCACCGCCGAGATCGAGATTCCTCAAGGCGGCGCTGAGGGCATGCTGGTTACCGACGGCGGCCGCTTCGGCGGCTACGGCTTCTATCTGCTCAAGGGCCGGCCAGTGTTCACCTGGAATCTTCTCGACCTTGCTCGGGTGAAATGGCAGGGCAAGGAGGCGCTCGCTCCTGGCAAGCACACGCTTCAGTTCGACTGGACGTATGACGGCCCTGGACTTGGCAAGGGCGGCACCGGCACCCTTCAGATCGACGGCAAGGTGGTGGAGAGCCATCCCATGCCGCACAGCTTTCCCATCACGTTGCCTTGGGATGAAACCTTCAATGTCGGGCTCGACACCGGCACCCCGGTGGACGACGAGGACTATCAGGTGCCGTTCCGCTTCACCGGCAAGATCGGCAAGCTGACGGTGAAGCTCGGACCAAATGAAATGTCAGCCGCGAAATAAAGGAAGGCAGTCATAGCCTTCTGTTCAAATCCAAAAGACCACAGGCCCCGCCGGAAACGGCGGGGTTTTTTGTTTGGGCGCCGCGCGCAACGCCCCCGCAACCCTCAAATCTTGCGGGAACCCATCCCGTTAAGGTTAACACCATATGACCTTTTCGCCCGGACCCGGACTTATTCCGGCCATGCTACCCTGTTTTGACAAATGCGTGATCGATAAGGCCCGGCTGGCGACAGCGGCGGTCTTGTGGACGGGGGAAATCCAATGCAGCGAAGACCGGCAAGCTTCACGCCTGCTTAACCACACTGCGTCATGGTTAACAGGATCAATCTTGTATCGAGTCAAGTTGAGTAAAGCGGTTGAAGTCAGTTGGGGGTTCTGCCCGGTCGCGCGCCCGCGCGACGCAGCGGCAAACAGCATCATCCGGTAGCCGGTGGATCAGGGTCGCAACGCACACCCTTACCGCCATGGCCATTGCCGTCATGATTTTCGCAACCGCGCTGATCGCGGCCGGACGGCTTTTGGCCGTCTCGGTCGATGCGCGTTCGGACGCACGCTCCGTTGTCGGCATGTCCTCACAGTCGCGCGGAATGATTCTCGTCTCACTGCCCGATAGCGGCGTCGCCGTGCCGTTGCAGGTCGCGGCCCTGTCGGATGATGATGATGTTCTCTCCGATACGACGGCTGCCATCAGCGCTGCGCATGCCGCCTTCCCACCCTCCTCCGGCAGCCTCGCCGATTTCACCAGCGATCAGCTCTTCACGGGCTCGATCCACAGCTTCACCGCACGGTTCGAAGCACTCGAGCTTGCGAAGGCCGAGCACATCAAGATCCCGACCAAGATCCAGGATCGCCCGGCCATCGCGCACGTGCCAGTCCCGCGGGTGCGGACCCAGCTCGCCTCACTGCCGCCGGCCGACGATATCGGTATCCAGCAAGATCTCGACATTCCAACCGCCAAGACCGCGATCTACGACATCACCAGTCAGACCGTGTACATGCCCAATGGTGAAAAGCTGGAAGCACATTCGGGCCTTGGCCAGTACATGGACAAACCGAAATACGTGCATCTAAAGATGCGCGGCGCGACGCCGCCGAACACCTACAAACTGCGCCTGCGGGAATCGCTGTTCCACGGCGTGCAGGCGATCCGCATGCTCCCGTTGCGCGAAAACGAGATGTTCCGCCGCAACGGCATTCTGGCTCATTCCTACATGCTGGGCCCGACCGGTCAGTCGAACGGCTGCATCTCGTTCAAGAATTATCCGAAATTTCTTTCGGCGTTCATGCGCGGCGAGGTCGATCACATCACCGTCGTGGCGCGCCTCGCCAAGCCGCCGTCATTCTACGCGCGCCGCAATATCAAGAGCGCCAACGCGCTTTAGGCTCCACAGCTTTCTCGTGTGTGCCGCTCATTTCCGCGAAAGCGGGAATCCAGCCTAAAGTTCTGGGTCCCCGCTTTCGCGGGGACGAGCGGTTTCGGTGTCGGCACGCTCACCAATCCGCGTCGCCAGCCCATGCCCGAGCGCAACGCGCTCGTCGAACACGAAGCATTCGCCGCGCCAGCGACTGTCGCTTTGCGGAACGGTTTCGAGATATTTCAGGATACCGCCCTTGAGGTGATAGACCTCGTCGAAGCCGCGCGCGAGCAGATATGAACTCGCCTTCTCGCAGCGAATGCCGCCGGTGCAGAACATCGCAATCCTGCGATGCTTGTTCGGGTCGAGTTCCCGCACCGCGTAATCGCGAAACTCGCTGAAACGCGAAAGCTTCGGATTCACCGCACCCTCGAACGTGCCCATCGCCACTTCGAAGCCGTTGCGCGTGTCGATGACCAGCGTCTCGCTGTCGGCAATGAGTTCGTTCCAGTCGGCGGCGTCGACATAGATACCGACCCTCTCCGTCGGGTCGGTCGCGGCATCGCCGAGCGTGACGATCTCCTTCTTCAGGCGCACCTTCAGCCGGCCGAACGGCATCGCTGACGCGCCTGAAAATTTCAGTTCGAGATTGTCGAGCCGGCCGCCGAACAGCGCACCGTTTTGCAATTCATCGATCAGCGCGTCGATCGCCGCCTCCTCCCCCGCCACCGTGCCGTTGATGCCTTCCTCAGCCAGAAGGAGCGTGCCCTTGATCGCAAGCCCCTCGCACAGCGCACGCAAAGGCTCGCGCAACGCGCGGTAATCCGGCAACGACACGAACTGGTAGAGGGCAGCGACTTTGAGGCTCATGGCGACGATTTATCAGGGACGGCGCCGGCGGAAAACCGGCCGGGGCTGTGGCCTTCGCACGGATTGCGTCGCCTTGTCTACGCCTGGCGTACAGCAAGACAGGCGCAAGCAAGACAAACCGTGGCGGCAACGCCTCACAAAATCAGTCCAACAACACAAAGCTCCGCTTTTTCGGAGCTCTCCTGTTTCCGGTTTTGTCGGGAGCTTTTAAGCGGCTTTTTTCGTGAGCCGCACCGCAATCGGCCACGCCGCGCTGACGGCCAATGCGGAACCGAAGAAGAATATGAGCAGGCTGAGGCTGGGAGAAATCTTGTCGCTCAGCAATCCAATGCCGACCGCGAAAGTCTCGCCGATGGCGGTCACGATCGTGAATACTGCAATGAGTATCAGGCCTTCCATGTGACTTCCCTCTGTTATTGTTATCGCAGTTATTGTTATCGCAGGAGTGTGGACGCCCCGCTCAATCGCCACACACCACAAATGGTCGCATACTGAAAAATATATGCAATCTTTATCTCAATTGGCCGCTGACCGAGCGGCGCCCAAGCTCGGTTTCCGCTTGGGCGAACAATCGGAACCCTCTTTGACAATTAAAGAACGATCGTCAGAAATGTGTGCTACAATGACAAATGGCCAACGATCTTGAGATCATTGAATCGCCGCTTTCGGGAGAATTCACGCGCGATGGCTTCACGGTTCTCGTCGAGATTTACCGCTTGAGTGATCGTGACGGCTGGGCGTTGGAAGTCGCGGACCAGGATAAAATCTGGACGATCTGGAACGAGCTGTTCGATACCGATCAGGCTGCTTTCAGCGAATTCACGCGCACAGTGGAAGCAGATGGCATCAGCGCTTTCCTGCGGCCGGCAAGCGAAGACTTGCACTGAGACGATCTGCATGAAGTCGGCGAAGCTGCGGTCGCCGTAGCGCGGCGCAGTAAAAAGCTTTAGCGCTTCTTTTTCACCTTCACAGGCTGCTCGGCCTCGCGGGCCAAACGAAGCGCGCGCAAACGCGCCGTCTTTTCGCGCGTTGCGGCACTTGCGGCCTCATACTCGGCGCGCGCCACAGGCGCATCCGCTTTTTGAAACTCGCGGACCTTGAAATGCACATCTGCACGGCTTTTGAGAGACTGATTGGTCATGATGGGGTTCCAGCGCCGAAGAACGGCATCATGACATATGGTGATTGAAAGCATCCCATTCCAGTGCCAGCCCATTCCGAAGCTAATAGGTCCGGCGCCAATCGATGGCATTTGATGTGTTGCACCGATGTTCCACACTGCGTGCCGAAGCACGGTCAGGCGTCAGACCGGCCGTCAAGCACCTTCGTCAATCAATGCACAGTTCGGGCAGGCACGGAACCTTGTTCGCTTGGTGCAGAGACCACGTTCGCGCTTTTTCCGTCCAACCAGTCTTGGGCATCGGCCAGATCAAGCAGCGATGTCCGCATTTTGAGAAGGTACTGGCGCTCGTTGCCATTGAAATGCGCGCTGTCAGCCTGTGCTGCACATTGCATGGACCAACGCCGCAACATCGCTGAACTCAGTTTGGAGGTCATTACGGTTACCGGTTTTGCAGGCGGGAGCACGATTGGTCTCTCAGCCACCGGATGCCTACGGAATCGAACCGGGCCAGTGATGGCACACTATAGGCTCTTATCAGGCCGAGAACCATCTTAATCTCGGTGAGGCACAAAACAGCCTCATTCGCGATGACGATAGGCCAGTGACACATCGTCGACGAGCTCCGTCGATTGCCTCAAGCAATCAAGACATAGCCCATCGACCCTGATAAGCTTTCATTGCAAAAAAGCCATAGCAACGACAGACTTCCGTGGCGAAAGCAGATTCATCGTCAGGACATTGAAGACAGCGTGCGAAATCGCGGAAATGATCAAGGTCAGGCTGAATATCGCCGGTCTCGATGTCACGGTGGAAACACACCCGCGACACGGATGGCACGCAACGGTCGTCCCCAGAGACAATGTTTGGAAATACCGGAATGCAGTCAAGCGGGTCTGCAAGGAAATGCAGGCGCGCTACGAGATTGCGGCATAGACCGCAGCAGCATCAGCGGATCGAACGACGCTGCATCACGACCCGCTGTCACGTGCGTGTTCCCCGTCGACACTCAGTGAGGCGTCAGCACCAGCGTTTTGATCGGAAGAAGCAGCGCCTGCACACGAAGCAGCAAGGCATGCACAAAGGCCACAGCATCGATCATGTGCAGGAACAGCCAGTTCCCGATACCCATCTTCTCGTTCGCCAGCCGATCATGATTGTTTGTGTAGAGATTGGCGACACAGCTGCTTCCTGGCGCGACGCCGTCCAGCCCGCCCTGATGAAGAGGCTCGAGATATACCGAAATGGTGCCCGGTGCCGCGACCCGTTGTGCGTCGATCAGTTGCTCGCCGGCACGCACCTGTCCTGCAGCGATGGCCTCCTGCACATCGGAAACGATCATCGGGATGATCACCAGCGGCTTTGAGACACATGTTGCCTCGGCCGCCATGCCGGTCTTGATGACTTGCGCCTCGATCTGGCCGAAGCCGCCAAGAAGGACCTGGCGGCCGGCTTCCGCCGGAATGAGGACGCCGGCGGGCCGCATCAGCGGATTGACGATGTCGCCAACCTTCAGCACGAATTGCTCGACACGGCCCGACACACCCGCATAGACCACGGTCTTGCTCAATTCCACCTGTGCCTGCGCGAGCGTGGCCTGTGCGGTAGCTTTCTGCGCTGGCAACAGCGTGCTCACGCGCGTTTCGGCCGCCAGCTTTGCCGCTTCGGCGGCCGTCACTTCCGCCTTGCGCCCATCAAGGGCGGTTTCCAGCTTCTCGATATCGCGCGCCGCGACATTTCCAGGATTGCGGCTTGCAAGCTCCTGCTTGGTCCGCAATTCGTCGAGGGCTTGTTGTTCCCCACTCCTGGCTTGTTGAATCTGAGCCTCGGCCGCGGCGATATCGGCCCGCGCCATCAGCATCGATGCGTCGATTTCGGTGATGCGCCGCTGCGCCACGTCAACGGCCGCCTGCTGCGCCGCACTGTCGAGCTTGAAGATCGGCTGCCCCTTTTCGACGTCGTCGGTCAGCTTGACGTAGATCTCGCTCACCCGCCCGGTCGTTTCCGGCAAGATCGGAATCGTGCGGAAAAACGATGTCACCGAGGATGTCGATGGATGAAAATAGAAGATCAGCGTGATCAGCAGCACGGTCAGCATCAGGCAAGCCGTGATGCCCCATCGCAATTCATACCAGACAGAATAAAGCGTGATCTCATGCCCGATCCGCTTGCCCTGCACAAAGCGGCGAAAAAGATAGTCCGGAAGAATGGTGACGACCGAACAGAGAAGGATCTCCAGCATGGACTTACCCGGCCGCTTCCGAGGGTTTGGTCGCAGCGCCTGGGGCTTGCTGCTCTGCTGTTGATACCGGCGGCTCGCTGCCGGACATCTTTTCAAGCGAGCCGGCGATGCGCCGCAGTGGCGTCGTGAAATCGGGCAGATCAATCAGCGCCAGCACAAGGCCTATCACCCAAAACAAATGAATATGCGTGAACAGCGATATCAGCCCCAGCACGGCAACGATTTCGAATTGCAGCTTCTTGTGCCCAAGGCGTTCGGGCAACGAGTGCAGCCAGAAGAATGCGACGCCCAGCAACAGGACCGCGACGATCAGCGCGATGGCCGCGACGACAAGCAGCGTGTCCGTTTGTCCCGGCGAGACGATGAACCACGGCAAGTGAGAACTTGCCGCTGAGGCCTCAGACGCAGCCATTCACTTTTCCCCGACACACTGCCCACTTGAATCACAATACCATTATCGCGGCCCCTTTGGCGAATAGTTGCGTTGTCTATTTGTTGCAGTGCCACGCGATTGCGATGCCCGATCAGTTGCGACTTGACTCTTTCTTTGAATTGGACTATATTCCTATCATCTCATCCACCGAGGGCGTTCTCATGAGACGTCATGATGGCGGGATGGGATGCGGTGCCTGCGGGCGGGGCTCGTAACCTCGCACTCGGGCGGCGCCGGGGCTCCGCCCGGGGTTACTAGGGACCCCTGCCAGGAGCTGGCTGACACGCGCTTGCTTTCGATGGCAGGCGCGGCGCAAAGCGCGGCCCGGCGCTGAATGAACGCCGCCAATGGTGCGCCGTGAGGCGGCCGCGCTTCAGCGATGGAGCGCGGCGTATCAGGAATGCCCTGCGCCTCCCGGCGCACCATTCCCTCACCTTGTCGTGGGCGCACCCGGCGCCGTCCAAACAATACGGGCGATGGCGCTTGCGCGCGTTTTACCGACCAGGCAATTCAATGTACCCATCGCATCAATATCTCTCCGCCCGTCATGGCCGGGACAAACCCGGCCATGACGAAATGCTGAGCGATCACGTACAAACGAACCATGACTGACGCAGCCAAAACTTCCCGCACAAACGCGAAAGACGGCACCATCATCACGCCGCGCATTGCCACCCTGCTCGGCTTCGGCGCGGTGTTGCTGTGGTCCACCCTCGCGTCACTGACATCGCTGAAGGGCGGAGACATCCCTCCATTCCAGACCACCGCCATCACCTTCCTGATCGGCGGCATCACCATTGCCGCAATCGCCATCCTGAGCGGACGCGCGGCGGCGATGGTCCCGACACCGGCTTCGCTCGCACTCGGGATCTATGGCCTGTTCGTCTTTCACGTTCTGTATTTCGCGGCGCTGAAGCTCGCACCCGCCGCGGAAGCCAGCCTCATCGCCGCACTCTGGGCCTTACTCACCGTATTGTTCTCCGGCCTGCTGCCGGGTCACACACTGCATCTGCGTCATGTCGTCGGCGCGCTGCTCGGCCTCGCCGCGGCAACGCTCCTGGTGTGGAACAAGATCGGCGGCTCGGATGATTTTCCGCATGCGTCGCTCGGATTCGTGCTCGCCTTCGGTTGTGCGCTGGTCTGGTCGAGCTATTCGGTGATGTCGCGGCTCGTCGCCAAAGTGCCAAGCGAGAGTCTGGCGCTGCCCTGCTTCATCACCGCTGCGTTGGCATTTGTGTGCAGTCTCATGTTCGAAGATTGGGTAACACCACAAGGCGCAACGCCGTGGGTTGCGCTTTTGCTGCTGGGCCTCGGCCCCGTGGGCGCTGCATTCCTGATCTGGGATATCGGCATGAAGCGCGGCAACGTCGCCTATCTCGGCGTCCTCGGCTACGCCTCGCCGGTAATCTCGACCGGGTTGCTGATTGTGCTGGGGTTGGCGTCGCCGTCATGGTCGCTCGTCATCGCGGTTGCGCTGATCCTGATCGCCGCCAAGCTCGCGGCGCCGGAGCGCAACAACGAGAGCGCTTAAACGGCGGAGACCAGTTGCGTGCCGGCGACGACAGCAGGCGGCATCACGGGCGGAACCGGGCTGTGAACCGGCGAATAAAGACCGCGCCGGTCCGGCACCGTCGCAAAAGCCTGTGTGAGGCCGATTGTCGTTTCGGCAGAGCCGAGAACCAGATAGCCGTCCGAGGCGACCACCCGCGACAGCCGGTCCAGCACATCGGATTTCATCGGCTGATCGAAATAGATCAGCACGTTGCGGCACAGGACGAGATCGAACAGGCCGAGCCGCGCGAAATCGGTGAGCAGGTTGAACGAACGAAACTGGATCATGCTGCGGATATCAGGCGCGATCTGCCAGGTCTCGCCGGATTGCGAGAAATATTTCAGCAGCAGCTGGATCGGCAATCCACGCTGCACTTCGAACTGGCTGTAGATGCCGGCCTTGGCTTTCTCCAGCACGTCGTTCGACAGATCTGTGGCAAGGATCTCGATCCGAAAGCCGTCGAGCGCATGACCCATTTCCTTCAAGGCCATGGCCAGCGAATACGGCTCCTGCCCGGTCGACGCCGCCGCGCACCAGATGCGGATGCGCTTGGTATGCGCCCGCGCCGCCAGCAGTTGCGGCACGATAAAGGTCTTGAAATGGTCGAACGGAATGCGATCGCGGAAAAAGAAAGTCTCGTTGGTGGTCATGGCTTCGACCACCTCGACGATCAGCGTTTCGTCGAGGCCGGCACGCAATTGACGCGTGAGTTCGGACAGATTGGTAAAGCCGCGCCGCTGGGCGATCGGCATCAGTCGGCTCTCGACGAGATAATGCTTTTCCGCCGACAACGCGAGGCCAGACCGCTGCTTCAGCAATTTGCGGATGAAATCGTAGTCGGAGGCGGTCACGCGCGTCTCCCGGTGAAGATGTGCGTGATTGCGGGAGCGATCTCATTCAGCGGCAGGATCGATGAGCACAGACCCGCTTGCGCGACCGATCCCGGCATCCCCCAAACAATGCTCGTTGCTTCATCCTGCGCTATGATGCTGCCGCCCGATGCAACGATATCGGCTGCACCGCCGGTGCCGTCGGTGCCCATGCCGGTCAGCACGAGGCCGAGCACCCATGCCCCCCACACCTCCGCCGCCGATGAAAACAGAATATCCACCGCCGGTTTGCAGAAATGCACGGGCGGCGCGTCGTCGAGAATGGCGACAGGCTGGCCGTTGGTGCGCGCCACGCGAAAGTGCCGATGCCCTGGCGCAATATAGATATGCCCGGCGCAGATCGGCTCGCCGTCTTCGGCTTCCTGCGCTGGCCGGCCGGTCGCCCGCGCCAGATGCTCGGCAAGAATGCTCGTGAACGTCGGCGGCATATGCTGCGTGATCAACACGGGTGCCTGGTCGATGACCGGGCCGAGCCGTGTGCAAATCTCGGTCAGCGCCTGCGGCCCGCCGGTCGAGGAGCCGACCACCAGCACCCGGGGCGCCGTCGTCGGCATGGGGCGGAGCGAAATCGGCTCGCGTGTGTTCACGAAAGCCAGAATATTCGCGCCGCTTTTGCCCTTGGGCGTTGCGGGCTCGACCGATGGTATTTTCGTGATCGCAGGAACTCGGCGCGCACGCGCGCCAAGCTCGCGAATGCGGGTCACCAGGGCATGGCGATAGCTCTCGCTGGTCACCGCCCCTTGCGCATCCGGCTTCTGGATGCAGTCCAGCGCTCCGAGCGACAATGCGCGCAGCGAAATCTCGGCATTCCGACGCGTCAGCGTCGATGCGATGATCACCGCGACGTCCGGCCGCTTCTGCAGGATCAGCGGCAAGGCGGTAATACCGTCCATGTCCGGCATTTCGATATCGAGCACGACGACGTCCGGATCGGTACGCTCCAGATAATTCAGAGCTTCGCGCGCCGTCTGCAGCGATGCGACGATCTCCATACCGTCCTCTGTCTCAACCCAACGGCGAACGAAACCGCGCGCGATAGCGGAATCATCCACGACCATGACCTTCACCGGCCCAATCGCAGCCGGATCCAAGCGTCGCAAACTTGCAGGCTTTTGGCTTGTCACAACACGCACCGCCGAACACGAACAGAACCGAAATCAGATCAATCCGACTTCCTGGAACTTGGCCTCGACGATGTCGCGGTCGAATGGTTTCATGATGTATTCGTTCGCACCGGCGTGAAGAGCTCGGGCGATATGTGCGACGTCGTTCTCGGTGGTGCAGAATACGACCTTCGGGCGATCGCCACCGGGCATCCGCCGCAGCGCCTTGAGAAAGTCGTAGCCGTCCATTTTCGGCATATTCCAGTCGAGCAGGATTGCGTCCGGCAGCATGCGCTGGCAGGCGTCGAGCGCCTGCTGTCCATCTTCGGCTTCCACGGTCTGAAAATCCATTCCTTCGAGAATGCGCTTGGCGACTTTGCGGATCACGCTGGAATCGTCGACAACAAGACAGGTTTTCATCACACCCTCACATTGACGTGTGCGGTTCGATCCGCAATTTCCGCCGCATCATGCGGCCATTTCTATCGTTTTCAGATCAAGCAATCGGTCGACATCAAGAACGACGAGCAAACCGGTCTCGAGACGATGAACACCGGACGCAACACGCTTAAGCCGGTCGTCGAGATTGACCGGCACAGGCTCCGCGGTGTCGGCACCTAGCTTGAGAACTTCCCCAACCGCATCGATGATCAGACCGTACGACTCACCCGCGCATTCAATCCCGACAGCCATGGAGGGTTCCCGTTCGCCGCCGGACATCCCAAGCCTGCGCCGCAGATCGATCGCCGTGACAATGCGCCCGCGCAGATTGATGATTCCGGCGATGTCATCGGGTGCCAAGGGCACGCAGGTCATCTGGTGCAGCATGAAGACATCCTGCACACGCCCGATCGGAAAGCCGAACAATTGACCGCCGACGCTGACAGTCACGTATTCGAAGGCCGTTGTCGTTTGCTCGTTCAAATCGGACATGATCATGCGGCTCGACTGGTGGCGGCATCCGCCTGTTCCTTGATTGCCGCAATCAGTCCTTGGCGATCGAACTTGGCGACGAAATCGTTAAACCCTGCGCGGCGGACGCGTTCGATCATCTCCGGTGTGGTCATCGAGGATAGCGCGATCACGGGAATATTACGGTCGGCGCGAACCGCCTTGGCCAAGGCCAGTCCATCCATTCCCGGCATATCCAGATCGGTGACGACGATATCGAACTTGCGACCGCTGCGAATAAGATCACGCGCCTCAAAACCGCTCGCCGCAGCCGTCACGCTAAAACCCGCAGCCCGCAAAACCGGCACCAGCATATTCCGGAAGAAAGCCGAATCGTCCACGAGCAACAGATGACGCTGCATTCGTTCGCATGCGCGGTTATTGCCGCCGCCAAACCAATCGGCGAAGGCGATCGGCAAATAGTGACCGACATCGACAATGTCGGTCGCCTCGCCCTTCACGATGGCCGATCCGAGAATGCCAGGCCGATCATCGGTGACTTCGATCTCGAATTCCTCTTCGACGATATCGACGATTTCATCAACCAGCAGCGCCATGGACCGGTCGCCGTCGGAAAAGACAAGAAGCGGCTGCGCCCCCTTCTCCTTCACACGCACGCAATCCCCCGGGCGGATCAACGGCATGAGATGACCGCGATATTGCAACAGATAACGATCGCCCGCGACTTCGATGCGGCGAACGTCGACTTCCTCAAGACGTGTCACAAGCGACAGCGGCACAGCGCGTTGAGCGGGAGAACCAGCGCGAAAAATCAGCAGAGATGTCTTGTCGCGTGTCGAAACCAACTCCTCGCTTTCGCCGGCGGCCTCGATACCAAGGCCGGTAGCGCGCACCGAACCGAACGATGCAGCAATTCCGTTCGGATCGAGAATCATGATCACGGCACCATCGCCAAGAATAGTGTTTCCAGAAAACGCCTGAATATGCCGCAGCTTGGATGCCATCGGCTTGACGACGATTTCTTCGGTATGAAACACGCGATCGACGACGATGCCAAACAATTCCGGTCCGATCTGCGTCACCACAACAAAGCCGCTTTCCGGCTCCCGCTCGGCAGCATCCCCGATACGCAACAATTTGCGCAGATGAATGAGCGGCAGCAGCTTGTTCCGCAGACGTAGGACCGGCGTATTCTTGATGCGTTCGATACGGTGCTCACGGCCCGGGCGCACCCGGACCAGTTCCATGACCGAAACCTGCGGCATGGCAAAGCGCTCGCCGGCGGCTTCCACGATCAAGGCCGACACAATGGCCAGCGTCAGTGGGATCTTGATGGTGAAAACTGCGCCCTGCCCTGGCACCGACTTCACATCGATGGTGCCACCGATCTGGTCGATGTTGTTTTGGACGACGTCCATGCCGACACCACGGCCGGAAACGCTGGTGACCAAGTTAGCCGTCGACATGCCCGCGGCAAAGATGAAGCGCTGGATTTGTGTGTCGGACATCTTGTCGAGGTCCGCTTCTGTCGCAAGACCCAATGCAAGAACCTTGGCACCGATCTTGGCCGTATCAAGACCGCGACCATCGTCGGATACTTCGACGATGATGTGGCCGCCTTCATGACGGGCAGCCAAGCGTATTGTGGCCCGCTCCGGCTTGCCACGAGCACGGCGCTCTCCTGGCATTTCGATGCCATGATCGGCAGAATTCCGCACCATATGCGTGAGCGGATCCTTGATCATCTCCAGCACCTGCCGGTCGAGTTCCGTCTCCGCACCGTGCATTTCAAGTTCGATTTGCTTGCCAAGCGCGGACGAAAGATCGCGCACAAGTCGCGGCAATTTTTGCCAGGCATTGCCGATCGGTTGCATACGCGTCTTCATGACACCTTCCTGCAATTCGGCCGTGACATGGGAAAGACGCTGCAGTGGGACCTTGAATTCCGTCTCCGCTTGATGCCGCGCCAATTCCATCAGCTGATTGCGGGTCAGCACCAGTTCGGAGACCATCGTCATCAAGTGCTCGAGCGTGTCGACATTGACGCGGATCGAATGTCCGACAACTTTGCTCTCTTGCGTGACAGCATTCTTGATCTCGGGCGACGTCGGCCGATTTGCCTTCGGACCAGGCGTCTCCCGGAACGCTCTTTCGAGTTCATCAAGACTCGCCTCACCTGGCTTCAGCGGTCGTTCCAGTACCTGATAGACCAACGAGCCTTGGGTGTGCGTCGGCGAAGCCGCGGCAGCGACCATATGGGACATACCGTCCAGCCGTTCGATCAGATCGGCATCGGTGCCATTCGGCTCGCTTTGATGCTTTTCAAGTGCGTCGAGGATTTCCTTGATGCGATCGAGCGTAGCAAGGATCAGCGTGACTGCGTTTTCAGTAACCGGCATGCCATCACGGAATTTGCCCATAAGGCTTTCGGCAGCATGCGCGAGGGCCGCAAGCCGCGGCAGACCGAGAAAACCGCATGTGCCCTTGATGGTGTGAACGAGCCTGAAAATATTGGCGAGAATCTCGGCGTTGTTCGGCTCCTGCTCAAAGCGCACGAGCTCGACATCGACGGTATCGAGACTCTCGTGAGTCTCGGTCAAAAAATCCCGCAGCAATTCGTCCATTGCAAATGGCCTTATGCGCCGGGGAGGTCCCCCAAGCGCTTCACCGATCCACAATGGTAGTGTGTTGCTAACCGTTTAATTTTGCGTAAGGGAGACCAACGCGTTGAAGGCTATTTACCTCTCATTAACCAACGTCTTGGGCGAGCCCAAGCCTCGCACGCATCCCTCAGTGGGTCGCAATCACGATGACGTCGTTCTCACTCGTTGCCGTGACGGAGAGTCCGCAATCCTTGGCCAGGAGGCCGGTGTAATAGGGTTGCACAGCATGCGCATCGACAGAACCGTCATGGGAACCGCCTGCCAGCAAATCCGGTACGGCCTGCGGTACCTTGGCATACCCCCCGGTTGCTGAAATCTTGAAGCCCATCGCATCGCCTTCACCGACGGGATCAACGGTGATCTGGCCACCACGCGGGATCGATTGGCCCGCGATCAGGATCATGTTGAGCAACAGCTTGACGCGGTTTTTTGCAAGCAAGAGGCGAGGCAAATTCCAGGTGACCTTGGTCTTGTCGTCTTCGAGAAAACCCCGCGCGACTTTTTCCGCATCGCCAAGGTCGATCAACGCCCCGGCCGAGCCGGCAGCGCCAAAGGCAAGGCGGCAGAATTGCAGCTTGGCAGAGGCCTGCCGCACGCTTTTCTTGATCAGGTCCATCGCAAAGGTTTTGGTTTCCTGATCGGCGTCATCCTCCATGACCTCGAGCCCATTGACTATCGCGCCAACCGGGCTGATGAGATCGTGGCAAACCCTCGAACACAACAGGGCGGCAAGGTCCAAGGATTCGACTTTGGCGGCGGACGTGACGGACATGAATCTGGCTCCGGTAGTGGCGGTGACGGAACGCGAATCACTCAATCCTGCGGCACCTGTTGGCTTGATACACCGCACGTGCTTTATCGCCAAGCTACGCACGAACGCCAAGGTTCAAGTGAAGTCATGACAAATCACAGCAATTTCGCCGATCCGTCGTTGCTCGACGCGATGACGGATATCGCGTCACGGGCGGCTGCGGCCATCATGTGCGTGCGCGAAAATGGCGCTGTTGCACGCACGAAGAGCGATTCGAGCCCTGTCACCGAAGCTGACGAGGCGGCCGAAGCCATCATTCTCGAGGGATTGGCACGAATCCTGCCGGGCATCGGGGTCGTGTCGGAGGAGGCTGCGGCACAAACCGAAACCTTTCAGGTTCCTGACCCTTTTATTCTTGTCGATCCGCTGGACGGCACACGCGAATTCATCGAAGGCCGTGATGAGTTCACGGTCAACATCGCCATTATTCAGAACGGCCGGCCGGTGTCCGGCGTTGTCGGCGCACCGGCACTCAGCACCATCTGGCGCGGCGCGATGGCCATAGGCTCCGAACGGCTGCATTTGCCAGCAGGCATGATCGCCAAAGATGCAAGGGATCGATCACCACTCCGCACAAGCGCACATCGTAGCGGTGCGTGGCGCGCAATGGTTAGCCGCTCGCATCTCGATCCCGCAACGGAGACCTGGCTCACGCGGTTTTCCACAATCGAGCGGATGGATTGCGGTTCGTCGGTCAAGTTTTGCCGGATCGCGGAAGGCAAAGCCGATGTTTATCCGCGGCTCGGACGCACATCCGAATGGGATATCGCCGCAGGGGATGCGGTGCTCAGTGCCGCCGGTGGAGTGGTGTTGACGCCAGATGGCGAACCGGTCCGCTACGGGCAAGTGGCGCGCAATCTGAAAGTGCCGTCCTTCATTGCTTGGTGCAGTGCCGCCGATGCAGCCAAATACTCGACTGTCTGAAGCTTACGGCCCAAGCGTCTTGCTGACGGCTGGCCAATTCGCATCGGCTCGCATGGCCTTGCCGTCGGGATCGGCCTCAAAGGCCTGCCTTGCCTCGGCGGAATAAAACAGAAACAGCCGCTGCTTATGAATTGCGAAAAATTCCGGGTGCCCGGGCCGCGCAACGCCTTCTGACACCGCAACCGGATCATAGCCGCCAAATTGCGGCATATAGACATCCGGGTCCTTCTCGAAGGCGGTGCGGTTGCCCTCATTGCTGAATCGCCAGGCCGCACCGGCGTAATTGAACTCGAGGTCCTCGTTTCCAGTTTTGGCCTTGCTATCAGTGAAATACGCAACCGGATCGAAACCGTAGATGGCAAGGCCGGAATTGCGATCGACCACAATCAGCTCGGTGGTCGCGGCCAAGGCGTGACCGGCCTGCCACAGCCCAGCCGCCAAGACAGCGCAAGCACCAAGCCCGGTCAAAAACGGCAGAAGGCGCGGACGTTGACGACCCAGTGTTGTCATGATTCGGTCAGATAAGTGTTCCGATTCGGATGCCTGTAAGTGACAGCATTCCTGTGAGTAACCGGTTAAACAAGCCGGATCGATTTTTGATGGAGCACCTGATGCGTTCGTTCATTCGAATTCTGGCGCTGGCCGCCTTTCTTGCCGGAACCTCTGCGATCCCGGCCGCCGCGCAGCAGCGACAGGGCCAGTATTCGTCGAATGAGATCATCGATTCCGGCCACCGCTTTTTCGGCACGGTATCGCGCGGGCTGGCGCAGGTGGTCGAAAAAGCCTTCAGCCAGTTCGGGCAGCCGAATGGCTATATCCTCGGCGAGGAAGCCAGCGGCGCCTTTGTGGCCGGGCTTCGATACGGCGAGGGTACGCTTTTCACCAAAAATGCCGGCGATTTGCGTGTCTATTGGCAGGGGCCGTCGGTCGGGTTTGACGCAGGTGGCGAGGGCGCCCGCACCATGATGCTGGTGTACAATCTGCCGGCCACCGAAGCGATCTATGAGCGTTTTGGCGGCATCGACGGTTCGGCCTATTTTATCGGCGGCTTCGGAATGACGGCGCTGACGGCGAACAACGTCGTTCTGGTGCCGATTCGATCCGGCGTCGGCCTGCGGCTGGGCGCCAATCTGGGCTATCTCAAGTTCACCCCCAAGGCGACCTGGAACCCGTTCTAATCTTCTCTGGTAATTCAGGAATTGTCTTTCCCGCCGGCCTTTGGCCGGTTTAGGTTACGGGAGACGGCACTGGCGAGCAACAGACCGTCATGGCACTAGTCTCTGCACCCAAATCACGCCCGTCGGAGTTCCGGTCATGATCGAGCCGGCCATGTATCTCGGCATCGGCTTTCTCCTAGCGAGCCTGTTGGGACTTATTTTTATCCCCCTGGTCCATGCCAGGGCGGTGCGTCTGACGATCCGGCGAATGGAAGCGGCCACCCCCCTGTCCATGGCGGAGATCCAGGCCGATAAGGACCAGCTTCGCGCCGAATTTGCGATGTCGACGCGGCGGCTCGAAATGAGTGTCGAGCAGTTGAAGGCCAAGGGCACCAGCCAACTGGCAGAGCTCGGCAAGAAGAACGACGCGATCAATCGCCTGAAGGCCGATCTTGGCGAAAAATCCGCCACGATCATGGCGCTTGAAGCACGCGAAAAGGCGCTGAAAGAGCAGATGAAGGCGACGGAAGATGAACTCTCCGTCAAGACACTTGGTCTGCACGAGGCCGGCCGGAATTTGTCCGATAAGGAAGCCGACCTGTCCCGGTTGTCCTCCGAACTCGGCGACCGGACGGCGACAACCGAAAGCCAGCGGATCGAGATGATCTCGCTGAAAACGCAGATCGAAGCTTTGAAAGTGCGGATCGGCGATTACGAGCAGGACATCAAGAAAACCGAAAACCGGCTGGAAAAGGAACGCGCCGAATCCGCGAAGGCCGCAGCCGATCTGAACGCCGAACGGGGCAAGGTCGAAAATCTCGGCCAGCGTATCGGCACGCTCGAACAACAACTGGTCGCGCAGAAGACCGAGTCCGAATTGCTGGGCAAACGCGCCGCCGAGCTCGAAACCCGCATCGCCGAACAAGGGCGTCTCCTGGTCCAACGCGAATATGACTGCGAGCGATTGACGGCCGAACTGGAGAATGCGCGCCGCACAGGATTCCATCTGCGGGAAGAAATCGCATCGTCATCCGGGCAATTGAAAGAAACGATCCGTAATCTCACTGCCGAAAAGGACGTGCTGCAGCAAGAGCTCGGCGTTGCCATTGCCGAACGTTCGAAGTTGCAACTCGAGCTTGGCGCGATGAAGCGCGAGGCAGAATCAGCCTGGGCGGCGGAGCGGGTCGAAAACGCACTGCTGCGCGAACGGATCAACGATGTTGCCGCGGAAGTGGTGAAGCTCGCCGTCACACTTGAAGGACCGAACTCGCCGATCGAAGCTATCCTGGCATCGGAAACCACACCGGTCCGCAAAAGCGCCAAGGGAACCGTCCAGGCGACAACGAGCGATGATTCAAAACGTAATCTGGCGGACCGCATGCGTGCGCTGCAAAACCACGCCTCGCGCTTGGCACCACAATCATAGCGATTTTTTCTTTTCCCTTTCCCGGTGATCGGCCTAAATCACCCGACGTATAACGGCGGCGCATCTTTTGGAGTATCTGGGATGATTGCTATTCCCGCCGTCCGGCCTTCCGTGGGCGGCTATCGCGGTAGGCAATATTGGCTGATATTGGCAATGACCGTGGCGATGTTTGCCGTCGCCATGCCCGCCGCCAAGGCGCAAGATGCAGCGGGGATAGAGGCCAAATCTGCAAAGCCCGGCCCAAAATCCGAAACCACATCGGAAAATCCGGAAATTACCAAACGCCGCGCGGCCGAACGCAAGACGTTCACCGATGCGGAAATCATCGACGGCTTTTTCCGCATCGTATTTGGTGCCGAATTTCACGTGGCTGGCCGCGTGGACCGTATTCGCAAATACGAAACGCCGGTGCGCGTTTATGCCGATGTGCGCGCCAAGCCTGACCGGCGCGCACAACTATCAGCCGTCGTCGCCGACATCCGTTCAAAGGTCCAGCATCTCGATATTGCGGTTACCGACAAGCGCAAGGACGCGAATGTCGTTATCACCATGGTGCGTGATCGCGATATCGAAAAAACTATCCGGAAGTTCTATGGCCGGCAACAGGCCGATCGAATCGTGCAGTCGCTGGAGCCGCAATGCCTGTCGGGCTTCCGCAAGGATGATCTGTTCCGCATCCAGCATTCCGACGTGATCATCGCCGTCGATGCAGGAGATTTTATCTTTTATGATTGCATGTATGAGGAATTGCTGCAGGCGCTGGGCCCGATTAACGACGACGACAAGCTGGACTGGTCGATGTTCAATGACGAAGTCCAGATGGGTTTCTTCGACATCTACGACCAATATATCCTGAATCTGCTTTACGATCCGCGCATCCGCGCCGGCATGTCAAAGGAGCAAGTGAAGGCGTTGCTGCCGCAGATCCTGCCGGACGTGCGCGCCTGGATTACAAAAGTGAATGGACTGGCCGAGTAACGCCGTCGTTGCGGCCGGGCTATAGACCCTTCAGCCACTTGATAATCGCACCGCGCGCTTGAAACGGCGTCGATAAATGCATGCTGGGGATCACCATGTATTTGCTCTTCGGATTCTTGGCACCAGGCGCGAACGCATAATCCTTGCCATGAAATACGATCGGATCGGCAACGCCCGCAACCCACATGAATGGCACCGGCTCCATCGCGGCTGCATTTTTCGGCATCACCGCCGGACCCTCGGGATCGAACATACTGAGATAGACGACCGGCGTCGCCTTGATCGAAAACGGAATGCCTTGGGCAAGATCGGGGAATGATGTCGGCACGTCGCCATGCCCTGCCGCGATCAACTGCTTGGCCCGCGCGATCGCGCTCTTGGTGCGGATGCGCAAGGCCCACGCCTCGGGCAGATGACCCGGCGCAAGCGCAACAACGGCGTGAAGCCCCGGACGGCGCGCCGCATAACCGATCGCAGCATTGGCACCGAGACTGTGACCAATGACGGCAATGTTTTTCGCACCAGCCTGTTTCAGCCGTTCGACCGCAGCATCGATCTCGGTCATTGCCTGTTCATAGGTGGCGTCGTAAATGCGACGCGCCGACCAAGGCAATTCCGGCGCATCGACCAAGGCCCCCTCATTACGAAGCGACTCGTTCAGCCCCTCGATCATCGAGGTCGGCGTGCCGCCCTTGCCGTGCAACAGCACGACACCCAAGCCGGTCAGATTTTGGGATTGCGCCACAGCATCCGGAGCGCCAGCGCCTAAGGCAGCAGCCAGCAAGGCACAAAGCCGCATGACGATGATCGACGCGCGCATGGGTCTCGTCCGAATCACTCGCCGATCATAGGGAGCCGTCTTGCATTCCGCGACCCCGTCCAATTCCCCGGCCGGCCAGCACTGACGCCTATTCGGCGACGCCGATCAGCTTGGTCAGCCGCTCCGGATCGTCGCGCAAGGTCTGCGAAGGCCCGTCATAGACGATCCGGCCCTTGTCCATGACCACCGTCCGCGGCGAAAATGCGAGCGCAACGCGGCTATTTTGCTCCACGAGAACAATGGTTAAGGCGCCCTCGTCCCGCAGTTTGCCGATCACATCCTGCAGGGTTTCGACCAATACCGGAGCGAGACCCTCGGTCGGCTCATCCATGAGCAGGACCGACGGGTTGGTCATCAGCGCGCGAGCAATCGACAGCATCTGCTGCTCGCCACCGGAGAGCTGATTGCCCATATTGCCGAGCCGCTCGCGCAGCCGCGGAAACAGCGCATAGATCCGATCGTCGTTCCAGTAACCGGACCGTGCCGCAATTTCGAGATTCTCCTTCACCGACAATGACGGGAAAATCTCGCGCTCCTGCGGTACAAAGCCAAGACCTTTCAGGGCACGCCGATACGGCGGCAGGGTCGCGATATTCTGCTGGTCGAGCAGCACTTCGCCGCCGCGCATAGTGGTGTGGCCCATCGCCGTCGCAAGCAGGGTCGTCTTGCCGACACCATTGCGGCCGATGATGCTAACACTCTCGCCGGGCGTCAGTGACAGGCTGACATTTTCAAGAACGATCGTATCACCGTAGCCGGCCGATGCATTCTTCCATTCGAGCGCACTAGCCATGAGCCGCCTGTCCCAGATAAACGGCCCGCACATCGGGATTGCCGGCGATCTCCTTCGGCGTTCCTTCCGCGAAAATCTTTCCGCCGACCAGCACCGTGATCCGGTCGGCGAAGCGGAAGACGAGATCCATGTCGTGTTCGATGATGAGCACGGCGATCTCCTTCGGCAGACGCGCGACCGCATCGAGAATGATGTGACTTTCCGAGCTGGGTACGCCCGCGGCCGGCTCGTCGAGTAGCAGCACCTTTGGCGCAAGTCCAAGCGCAATCGCGATCTCGACCAGCCGCTGGCGGCCGTAGGGCAACTCGGAAATCTTGCGCGCAGCCACATCCTGCAAATGCAGCATCTCCAGGAGATTCATCGATGCATCGATGACGTCCTTGCGACGACCTGCGGGCTTGAACATTGTCGGCGCAGCGCCAAGCTGCTCAGAGACCGGGATATAGACATTCTCCAAGACGGACAGTCCGCGGAACAGACGATTGATCTGGAACGTGCGGGCAAGGCCACGTTTCACCCGCTCGGCTTGCGCAACGGCCGTGACGTCATCACCGTTGAGAAACACCTGTCCTTGCGTCGGCGTCAGCACACCAGTCAGAAGATTGATGAAGGTCGTTTTCCCCGCTCCGTTCGGACCGATCAGCGCATGCCGCGCACCAATTCCGAGACGGAAATTGATATCGCTCGCTGCCACCAAGGCCCCGAACCGCTTGCCGACACCACGCGCTTCCAAAAGTGTCTCGCTCATGATGCCGGCTTTCCACGCCAACGCGCCACGAGAGACTCGAAAATTCCAATGATCCCATTGCGCGCGAATAGCGCGATGACCATCAGCATTAGACCGAGACCGAGTTGCCATGCGGTCGGATAGAGCTTCGCCAGATAATGCGACAGCACCATATAAGCGACCGCTCCAACGAATGCACCGTAAAGCCTGCCGTAGCCGCCAAGCACCAGAATGATCAGCACGGTCGCCGCGCGATCGAGGCTCAACGTGCTCATGTTGACATAAGCGTTTGATTGCGCCCAGAGCGCCCCCGCAACGCCAGCAATCGCTGCCGAAATGGCATAGGAGATCACAAGCCGCTTACGCACCGGCGCACCGACCGCGTGCATGCGCAGCGTATTCTCTCTGATGCCTGTAAGACTTTCACCAAATGGCGAATAGACGATCGTGCGGACGATCAGGAAGCCGATGAAAAGGATACAGAGAATGTAAATATATTGCGTGGTCGGATAGAGCGGGTTGAACTCAAACCGCCCGAAGATCGGATCGATCGGCACGTTGTCGAGACCGTCGTAACCGCCGGTCCATTCCTGTGCCAGGTTGGCGACCTCCTCGAGCAACAGCATGATGCAGAGCGTCAGCATGAGCAGCGTCAGACCGGTTGTCCGGAGAAGCACAAATCCCGACAGCAGGCCAAATACCGCAGCCACGGCCGCTGCGATTAACAAGCCGCTCAACGGCTCCGTCCAGATGCCGTGGCGCGCCAGCATCCCGACGGTATAGGCACCAATGCCGAAAAATGCGGCGTGCCCCAAGGTTACGATGCCCGCATAGCCAAGGACAAGATCGAGCGAGAGTGCGAACAACACCATGACCAGCATCTCGTTGCCAAAGCCGAGATGACGGGGGAAAAGGAAGAAGAAACCGATCGCCAGAATCCACGGGATCGGCTCCCACCACCGCAACTTGTGACGATTGACGAGAGCCTGTGTCGCCGGATGCGATGCGATGTCCACGGCACTCATGCGTCCTTCCTCCCGAACAACCCTTGCGGCCGCACCAAGAGAATCAGGATCGTCAGCGCATAGATAAATGCGGTGCCGCCTTGCGGCACATATTTCTTCAGAACGAAATCCATCACGCCGATCAGCATCGCTGCATAGAAGACGCCGGTGATGCGCCCCAGTCCGCCGACCGCAACAACGATCAGGAAGAAGACGAGATATTTGAGCGTGTATTGAGGATCAAGACCGAGGAATTCAGCGCCAAGGCCACCGCCGATCGCCGCCATGCCGCTGCCGAACGCAAAGGTGATGGTGAATAGCCGATCGATGTTGATGCCAAGCGATTCCGCCATTTTGCGATTATCGACGGCCGCACGAATCTGAGCGCCCATGCGGGTGCGCTCGAAGCCGAGCCAGAGACCGAGCGCAATCAGGCCCCCCACTGCGATCAGGAAGATGCTGTAGGTGCGATATGTGGTGAACCCGAGATCCATCTGTCCACGCAGCCACGACGGCAGGATCAGCGGCTGCGTCTCCGGTCCAATGATGATGATCACCGATGCGATCATCACGAAAGCGAGTCCGATGGAAAACAGCACCTGGTCGAGTTCGGCCGCCCGATAAAGCTTCGAGTAGAACAAACGCTCCATCACTACGCTGAAAGCTGCGGTCAGCACGAATCCCAGAATGACCGCCGGGACAAATGGTACGCCCAACCGGTTCATCGACAGCACGATGACATAGCCGCCGATCATGGCGAAGCCGCCATGCGCCAGATTGACAAATCCCATCAGCCCCATCGTCACCGACAAGCCGACCGATACAATGAACAGCACCATGCCGGCGGCCAAGCCACCGAGCACAATACCCGCCAAATCTTCCCCGAATATCACGAAGCGTCCGTCCGCAGTTTTCAAGCGAAACCGCCGCCCGAAGCCGGGCGGCGGTTGTTGCGTATGGTTATTGCGAGGCGACTACTTGGCGCAGGGTCCGACCTTGTTGGCCTTGCACGCGTCCTTCACCGCTTCGATCTTGCCGATATTCTTTTGAACCACGCGGCCGTTCTGGAACGAAGCCTGCGACAGGTATTCATTCATGATGATGTCGCGCGTGTCGGCATCGATCTGGATCGGACCACGCGGGCTTTGATATTTCCAGCCCTTCAGCAATGCCACGGCCTTTTCGCCATCGACTTTGCCTTTCAGTCCCTTGACTGCATGCACGATCGCGGCCATGCCGTCATAGCCGGCGACGGCCATAAAGTCGGGTGTTGAATCCGGGCCGTATTCCTTTTTCCAGGCCGCGACAAACTTCTTGTTCTCAGGGTTGTCGAGGTCGGCGTTGTAGTGATGCATGGTGATGAGACCGTCGGCGCTCTGCCCCATCGCCTGCAGCTTGGTATCCTGCGTGATATCGCCCGGGCCGATCAGCTTGATGCCGGCCTCTTTCATGCCGAGTGCATTATAGGTGCGCACGACGGCGCTGGAGTGATCTCCACCGGGCACGAAAACAAAGAACACATCCGGCTTTTTGTCCTTGGCGCGCTGGAAGAACGGCGTGAAATCCGGAACGGCATTGGCGCCGCCCATCGGGATCTCGTCGATCACCTTGCCGCCATTGGCTTCGAAAGCCATCTTGAACGCGGCAAGGCTGTCCTTGCCGGGCGGGAAATCGGTATAGCCAATGACGGCTGTCTTCGCCTTCAGGTTTTTCGCCGCTGCTTCGCCCAAGGCATGTCCGGCATGCCACATGCTGAACGATGTGCGCACATAGTAAGGCGACATATTCGTGATATGCGCCGTGCCGGCATTCATGATCACAGCGAGCTTCTTGCCGGCCGCGACCAACGGAGCAGTGGCGATGGCATTCGGGGAATAGACCCAGCCCGCCAATACGTCGACGTTGTCCTGCGTCAGCAATTCCTGCACGACAATCTTGGCATTCGCGCCGCTTGCATCCTTCGCGTCACGCTTGATGAGATGGATCTTGTAAGGCTTGATCTCGTCCGCGTGCATCTTGAGATAAAGCTCAGCGCCGCGGTCGATCGGCTGCGCCAATTCGGCACCAACCCCGGTGTAAGGCAGCACCAGACCAACCTTGACGTCCTGTGCCTGTGCGGCTCCCGCAGCCAGGCCGAGGGCCAAGCCAGCCACGATCATTCTTTTAATCATTTTAGTCCTCCCAGGAGCCGCTTGAGCGGCATGATTGGTTGCCGCAATCATAGTGGGCAGGAAGGACGCTCCGCAAGCGGGCCGGACGATGCATATTGCAGCACATTCGGCCCGCGATGCGGTGCAGCAAGGTTAGGAGAGCTATTAACGGCCCGGTTACATCTGCGCCCAGCCCTCAGGCGGGGTCTTGCCGGGATGCACGGTGCCGCAATTCTTGCAAGTCCGCGCTTTCTCGTCGGAATAGAAGGCTTCGTACAAAGGCGGCAGGTCCTTCACGATATCCTTTACCTCCACTTCGATGCGGTGCACCTTCTCCCCGCAATTGAAGCAGTACCATTCAAAGCCGTCGCGCATACCCCCGGTCCGGGCCCCCTCGACCACAAGCCCAACCGACCCTTCCTGCGGCCGCTGCGGGGAATGTCGCGCATGCGGCGGCAACATGAACACATCGCCTTCCTTGATCACGACATCGTAGATTTTTCCGTTCTCGGCGATCTTCAGAATCATGTCGCCCTTGAGCTGATAGAAGAATTCCTCGACCGGATCGTCATGGAAATCGACGCGCTTGTTCGGCCCGCCGACGATCATCACGATCATGCCGGTCTTCTCGTCGAACAATTGCTTGTTGGAGACGGGCGGTTGCAAACTGCCTTTGTTGCGCTCGATCCAGTCCTGGAAATTAAACGGTTTGAAGCGTGGATGAGCGGTCATGGTCCTCTCCTTCAGATCATCGATGTGTGGCGCCGCCATCGACCGTGATGCACTGCCCGGTCAGGAATGCGGCATTGTCGGATGCCAGAAATAGCGCGGTGCCAACGAGATCATCCGGCGTTTCGGGACGAGGAATACATTGTTGCGCAACAATGCGCACCTTCTGTTCGGGTGAGACTGTCTTGCGCTCGATTTCGGTGAAGGTCGCGCCCGGCAGGACGGCATTCACGGTGATGCCGTCCGGACCCAGTTCACGCGCCATTGAACCGGTCATGCCGGCCAGCGCACCCTTTGACGCAATGTAGTGCAGATAGTTCGGCCGCCCCATCGTCACGGCGCCTGAGGCCATGTTGATGATGCGGCCCCATTTCGCCCGCCGCATCGCCGGCAGCACCGCCCGCGAGCACAGGAACGGCCCGGTCACATTGACGCGGAGCACCTGCTCCCATTCCGCGAGCGGGATCTGGTCGAAGGGACGCATGTCCAGCGTGGAGAAGATGCCGGCATTGTTGATCAGGATATCGATGCGGCCATAGCGCTCTTCGACCGCCGCGACCATGGTCGCAATAGAGTCTTCGCGTGAGACATCGGTCGTGACGGCAATGGCTTGCCCCTTGTCCGCCGCGATCTCCTTGGCGACGGATTCGCCGCTGGCGGCATTGCGTTCGGCAATCACGGCGACGGCGCCGCAGCGTGCAAAGGCCTTGGCAAAAACCTTGCCGATCCCCTGCCCGGCTCCAGTGATGATTACCACGCGTCCGCTCAGGGAGGCAAAATCGGCCTGCGGCGGCACAATCTGTGTCTGAACCGTCATTTCACCTCTCACGCCGCCTCCGAAGACGCCAGCGTTTCAAGCGCGGCGCGCGCGTCCCATGGCGTCCACCACATTTTCAATCCGAGATCGCGCGCGATGATCCCCGCGGTGATGTAGCTCGGACCGCCGGAAATCGCCCCGCCCGGATGTGCGCCAGAGCCTGCATAATAGAGGTTCGGGATCGGCGTGCGGTAGCCGAAATGGTTATACATCACCTGCTCGGCGTTGAACGCGCCCATGAAAATGTCGCCATCGCGCATATTCGGCAACTCGAGCACATACTCGCGCGCCGTGTAAGCATAGCGGCCGATGATGTTGTCCTTGGTCATATTAAGACAATAGCGCGCATAAACTTCCTCGATCTTGTCCGAGAACTCTTCCTTGAAAGTCTCATAGTCGCGCTCGTTCATATCCTCCAGCAACGGCATCACATGCCAGGCATAGGTCGTGTGCTTTCCAGGAGGAGCCTGTGTCGGATCAAGCAGGCTGAGCGGGCCGGAGCCGAACTGGACAAGGCTCGGAACCCGGCCGGCTTGCACGTCGAGATGCGCCGAGAACAGATCCTGCATCGTCTCGGCGCCAAGGCTCCATTTCAGCGCACGATTGAGATTCGGATCGAACGCTGACGCCGCGAACCTCGGGCTTTCATGCAGGGCATGGTGCAGGCCGAACAATGTCCATTGCGTATACTTGAAGTTGTCGAGCTTCTGTCGGAACGTTTCCGGCAACTGCTCGCGGCCGAGCAGATCTTCGAGCGTCGTATGCACATCGACCGTGCTGGCAACGAATTGCGATGCGCGCACGGTTCGGCCATCGGCCAATTGAATACCGGTGGCGCGTCCGCCTTCTATGACAATCCTGTCGATCGATACCTGCGGCTGGAACGTGCCACCGGCAGCAATGAAGGTCTCCATCAAACCGCGAGCGAGATTGAACGAGCCACCCTGACAAAGCTGATAGCCGGTTTGCAGGTCGAACGCGCGGATCACCGAACCGGTCGGGCTGGTCTTCGATATCGTGTCGGTGAGCCAGGTGCCGAACAACGAGACTTTGAACAGAAACAGAAGCTTGACGTGTTCGTTCTCGAATAGCTCTTCCACCATATCGAGCGGCTGGCGCTGTGTCACTTCCAGAAAATCACGGCCGATCGCCGTGCGCGACAAGAGCCCATCGCGCTCGGATTGTGACAGCGGCTCGGCGTAGCGCTCCGGGATCAGAATTTTTGCCGTGATCTCTTCGGCACGCCGATTCCACTCTCGGAATGTCTGGGCGTCCTTTTTCGAGAAGCGCGCGATACTGGCGGTGGTCTCATCAAGATCGCGGCCGAGCACGAGCGCTGTTCCATCAAGATGCGCTTGCCCGAATTCATAGCGCGGCGTGATGTAGGTGACCTTGTCGCCGAGGTTGAGATCGGCGAACCAGGGCGCGTCGCTGATGCTGAAATGATTGATCGAGTGCAGGTTGTGATAGAATCCCGACTTCGTCACCTCGCGCGTACAAAGCCCACCGCCATAGGTCAGCCGCCGGTCCACCAGCAGAATGTTGAGACCGGCTTTGGCGAGATAGGAGCCGAGCACAAGCCCGTGCTGTCCTGCGCCGATGATGATGCCATCATAAGTCTTGTCGAGAGCTGGCACGCAATTTCCTCCGTACATCGTCGGCGTCGAGGCCAACGTTGCCGGCCATCATATACTTGACATAGCACATGGAAATCCCGGTACCGACATATCGGACCTGCGGAAGCGATTGGGGGCACCTTGACGACCACGTGCTGCAAACACATTAGGTTGTTCGGCGACGCAGCATGTGTGCGCATCGAAACGTAAGGATCATCTCATCGGCCTGATTCCAGCATGGGTGATCCATTGTCACCACGCCCCGATCGGGCTTCGACGATGACATCCGGACATCCACCACGTCAGCCGCTGCGCGGATGGTGTCCCCTGGACGAAGTGGCTTCAGCCACTTGACGTGTTCCATGCCCGGCGAGGCGATGATGGCTTCCGGCCACAGATTTAAATCGAAGAACAGCCGCATTGAGGCGCTGAGCGTGTGAAAACCCGATGCAATCAATCCGCCAAATGCGGATTTCTGCGCGGCTACCGGGTCGACATGATAATATTGCGGATCGAATTGTTTGGCGAAGGCAATGATATCGGCTTCCGTGACCGTCATGCTCTCCGTCTCGAAGCGTTGCCCCACCACCAGATCGTCCAGATAAAGTCCCATCTTCGTTCCTGCTATTTCACCTATGAGCAACACGGTGCACGAATGCTTCCAATGGAACAATCGGTTCCGTTGGCGCTATGGAACGCCACCCCCGTTACCATCGTCCGTCCAGCGGACCGGCTTTCGATGACATGCCTGTCTCTCGTAAAAAGTTAATGCCGAGCGCATTCATAAGACTGTGGAACGCCAGCGGACTATCAGGCCGCAGTGGGATGTTGTAGGAAGACCATAAGAATTCCTCACAGTGCATAGCGAATGTCTGCAAAAGCCCCAAACCAGAAGGAACTGCCGCTGATCGTTGGCATCAGTGGTGCGTCCGGTGCAATCTATGGTGTCCGCATCCTTGAAGTGCTTCGTAAGGTGGGTATCCCGTCACACCTCGTCATTTCCAAATCGGCCGCTATCACTCTGAAAGAGGAAGCGGACATTTCCATCGACGATGTGCGCCAACTGGCCGACGTCACCTATCCGATCGGCGATATTGGCGCGGCCATCTCCTCCGGTTCATTCCGCACGCGCGGCATGGTCGTGGCGCCCTGCTCAGTCCGGACCGTGTCCGAGATTGCCTATGGCAGCACCGACAATCTCATCACCCGCGCAGCCGACGTCGTGCTGAAAGAGCGGCGTCGCCTGGTCCTGGTGGTGCGCGAAACACCGCTCCATACCGGCCACCTTCGCAGCATGCTGGCGGCCACGGAGAACGGCGCCATCATCATGCCGCCGGTCCCGGCTTTTTATCATCGCCCGAAAACGATCGACGATATCGTCAACCAAACGGTCGGACGCTGCCTCGATCTGTTCGATATCGATGCCGGCATCGTGAAGCGTTGGCGCGATACGCCGGAAGATACTGGCACGTTAACGGCATGAGCAGCGGCCAGGATTTTTGGGACTTCTCTCTCGCTGTTTATCGGCAACCCGGCGTTCCGGAGGAATGCCTCGCCCTGCAGGACCGCCTTGGCGCCGATGTGAATCTGCTGCTGCTTTGCGCTTATCTTGGCGCGATGCGAAAGGCCTTACTCGACCGCGACGATATCCAAGCGGCTGTCGCTGCAAGCACAGCATGGCATACAGACGTCGTCCGCAACCTTCGCGCCGCACGACAGGCACTAAAGCCGTGGGAAGAGGGACGCGATTCGTTGGCTCAAGACGGCGCGCGTACGCTGCGCGGTGCCGTCAAGAAACTCGAACTGGATGCCGAGCGCATTGAACACGACCTGTTGGCCAATTGGGCACGCGCACGTCACTTCAAACCATCTTCGCCCGATGCTGCAGTCCTCAACAATATTCGCGCGCTCATTGAATATTATCAGCCCGTGGACGATGCCCCATCGCCGCCGAAACACTTGATAGCGGCAGCGCTGTCTCTCGCATCAGGCTGAACTTGAGTCATCATCTGTTTTGCCCATCCAACAGTCGCACCGCTTCGAACAGCGTGGCCGCGCCGGAGGCGACCTGCTCTTTGTCGGTCCACTCTTCCGGAGCGTGGCTTTTGCCGTCGCGGCAGGGAATGAACAGCATAGCGCTCGGGGCGATGCGCGCGACGAACGCCGCGTCGTGTCCCGCACCGGAGGCCAGTGGCATGGTCGAAAGCCCGAGCGCTTCCGCACCGCGCTTGAGCAGATCGAGCAAGTGCTCGTCGCAAATCGTTGGCTTGGTGCTCGACAGCACGTTGTATTGCGTGCGCCTCACATGGTCGCGCTCGGCAATCGCTTGGCTTTGCGCATCGAGCGCATCCAGGAATCCGCCGATCATCGCATGGTCCTCGGCCCGGATATCGAACACGAGACGCGCACGGCCGGGAACGACATTTGACGCATTCGGTTCGATATTGAGGATGCCGGTCGTCGCGACGAAGCGTCCCTGCTTGCGCGCGGCCAGCGCATTTGCCCGTTCGTTGACGAACAGCATCAGTTGCGCGGCAGCAAGACTCGCATCCTTGCGATATTCCATCAGCGTGGTGCCGGCGTGATCGGCAGCGCCTTCGAACACAACTTCGATGCGGGTGATGCCGACGATGGCGGTGACAAGACCGAGATCGATCTTGTTGTTCTGCAACACCACGCCCTGCTCGATATGCAATTCGAGATAGCCGGCGATATCGCTGCGCCACGCGCGATCGAGATGGGCGACATCGCCGCCGACGCGATTGATGGCGTCCGACAGCTTTTCGCCTGCTGCATTCGTGTAGGCCAGCATCTTGTCGTCGAGCACGCCGGCCATGCCGCGGCTGCCGACACAGGAGATGCCGTATTCGCTCGGCTCCTCGGCCAGGAAGTCGACGATCTCGATGGCGTGGCGCGGCGTATAACCCGCGGCCTTCATCGCCCGCACCACTTCCAAAGCAGCGAGCACACCGGCAGGACCATCGAAGCGGCCTCCGGACGGCACCGTATCGGAATGCGAGCCCAGCATAATGGTCGGCGCATCGCGCTCGGCGCCATCAAGCCGGCCGATCAGATTGGCGGCTTCATCAAGACGGACCGTAAGCCCCGTTTCTTCGAAGCGCGCTTTAAGCCACTCCCGGCCTTTGAGAAAGAGCGGAGAGAAGGACCGGCGCGTATACGGCTTATCGGGATCAGTGATGGCGGCAAGCGCCATCAGGTCATTCCACAGACGGTCGGCATCGATGAGGGACTTTGGCATCAATCTTTGACCATACACAGTTTAACGCGACCGCTTCAACTTTAAGCCACTATGCGATAATCCAATTCATCCCGCCACCTGACAAGCTGACATGCCCGAACCGATCGTTTACGCCATCCTGGCGATGGCCTGCTACGGATTCTCCGATTTCATCTATAAACAGGCCGCAACCGCGGGCATCCGCGCCGATCACTTCCTGATGGCGCAAGCCTGGGTCTTCTGTCCGACCGTCATCGTCTATGCGCTGGCGACCGGAACGATGACATTCACCCTCGCGGCCTTGTGGGGCTCGCTCGCGGGCGGTCTTTATTTCGTCGGGTTCTATTTCTTCATCCGCAGCCTTGCAGCCGGCGCGGTCAGCACCAACGCAACGATTTTCAGGCTGAATTTCATCGTCACAGTGACATTGTCGATCGCCTTTTTGGGCGAGCATTTGACAACGACCAGAATGGCCGGCCTTGTGCTGGCGCTGACGGCAACC
The DNA here is from genome assembly GCF_002119765.1 of Pseudorhodoplanes sinuspersici. Lineage (NCBI taxonomy): Bacteria > Pseudomonadati > Pseudomonadota > Alphaproteobacteria > Hyphomicrobiales > Pseudorhodoplanes > Pseudorhodoplanes sinuspersici. Next base: position 3,111,355 of record NZ_CP021112.1, on the reverse strand, counting down.
TGGCTCTTGGTCGGCACAGGATCACTTGCTGGCTCGGCGTCCTCACCTGTGCAACGCAAGTCGCTGATCCAGGTCACGGTGGCCACTATCGCCTTCGGTACAGCAACGTTCTTTCACACGGTCGGGCTGCGATCCGGTGCCGGACCCGAAATCCTCATGGTCGCACAGGCCGCGGTATTCATGCCGCTGGCCACGTTTATCGTTTTTCACGCAAAGGGCACTGTTCGTCTGCCGGCCGCGACTTTCAAATATAGTCTTCCCGCTTCCATTGCGCTGCTCTGCGCCACGCTGTTCCTCCTGCGCGGCCTCGCTCTCGGCCAGGCCAGCGCATTGGTGCCGATCGCGCAAATGGGCTTCATCGTCGCGGCGCTGCTCGGGATATTCGTGCTACGGGAGGCGGTCACAGTGCGCAAAGCGGCTGGCCTTGCGTTTGCGCTATGTGCGCTGGCGGCGCTGGCCGCAAGCTGACGCCAGTCCGGCGTCGGACGTCCAATGCTACGAGCGCTTCGCGGCCGTGTCATCGAATCCACTCAATTCGGCGCGGATCATCTTGAAGATCCGCCTGGCATAAGCCTCGACGGATTCGCTTTTTTGCCGATCCTGCCAAGTCTCCTTGCCGATCCGCATGGCGCCGATCACCATCATCGCCAGCAGGCGTGCACGGAGATAACCGTCCTTGCCCTTCGTGCGCTTGGCCAGCGCATCCACCAGCACCTGCTCCAGCTTGGCATATTTCATTTGGTCGCGCGCACGCAGTGCCGGCGTCTCGCAAATGAGGTCGCCGATGGCGAGCGTTCGCGGATCGGCCACCGCTTTCGTCACGACCGCAACGAAAGCTTCCTCGATGACGCTCAGGAGCGGCTCGTCAGCCGGGCGTTCCGCCACGGCGGCGGCGAGAGACTCGCCGAAGCCATCCTGCCAGGCAAAGATCACGTCTTCCTTGGTCGGGAAATAATCAAAGAAGCTGCGCTTCGAGACATCCGCCGCCGCCGCGATGTCGTCGACCGTCGTGGCGTCGAAGCCGCGCTCGATGAACAGGGCGATCGCAGCCTGACTGATTCGCTCGCGGGTCTGACGGCGCTTGCGCTCGCGCAGACCCTCGGCGGTCTTGTTGTTATTTTTATTCGATCCGCGCATGCCCATGCCGGTTATGGTATTGCCCCTGCAGACGCGCTGCCGATGCGGGGATAGCATCCGCAGCCTATCGGGACAATGATCGCGGGCGCTTCTGCGTGTGTGGTCATCCAATGTCTCCGAAGCGGCGGTTGGCAATTGTGACCGGCCGGCGCCGAACGATCTTGTAAACAGCGGCCGGAGGAATGTTGCGGGCGACGCGTCCGACCAAGGTGGCCTTAAGGCCCAAGCGGTCGAGAATCGGACGCGGCACCGGACAACGCAGCCCGTAAGTGAACTGATAAAACGCGCCGCCCGGCCGCATATAGCTGAAAGTGCCAGACAGAATCGACGTCACCTTGCGTGGCGACATTGACAGCAGCGGCAATCCGCTGACGACGGAGCCGACTGGCGCGCCGGCATAAATCTCGTAGCGCGAAAGCTGCGCCGCATCCATCCACAGAACACGCGCCTGCGGAAAGCGAAACTGCAGCATGCGCATGAATTCCGAGCCGTATTCGACCAGCGTGAGATCGCGTTCGCTGACGCCGCGCGCCAGCAGCGCCTTGGTGAACACACCGGTACCTGGCCCGAGCTCGAGCACCGGGCCGTCGTCCGGCGCAATGTCCCGCGTGATCAGCCGGGCCAAGGCTTCTCCCGATGGCGCAACCGCGGCCACCCGCAGCGGATCGGCGATCCAGGATCGAAAGAACTGAACGAAATCGAGGCACCCTGTCGTCGCAGCGCTCGTCACTGAAAATCTCCGCTTTTATGATTTCATCACACGCAAATATTTATCTATTGCAAGTTTGCATTAAGTGCAATAAATATCCGTTCATCGGTCGGGCAATCTGCACCCTGCGGAGAAGGACAGCGCCTCATGAGCGATTGGATCGACTGGCCCAGCGCACCGGAACAACCGGTTTGCCGTCGCCGGCAACAGGCCGATAGCCTCAAGTCCATCTTCGCTGGTCATTGGATCGGCCGCGCCCGTTACGCATCGCGCCGCCGCATCATTCCGACTTCAACCATCCGTATTGGAGAATGTCATGCCCGCCTGGAGCACCGCGAATATTCCGTCACAAACCGGACGGGTTGCCGTCATCACCGGAGCGACAAGTGGCATCGGTTATGAAACCGCACTGGCGCTAAGCGAAGCCGGTGCGCGTGTGATCATCACGTCGCGCAACGGGATGAAAGCTGCGGAAGTGGTCGCGAATATCCGCAAGGCGCATCCGGCTGCCGAGATTTCCTTCGAACCGATCGATCTCGCCAGCCTGTCATCTGTCGCCGCCGGCGCCGAACGGATTTCGCGATCCGTGCCGCGCATCGATCTGCTCATCAACAATGCCGGCGTGATGGCGATCCCCACGCCTTTCGTCACCGCCGAGCGATTCGAGATGCAATTCGGCGTCAATCATCTCGGTCATTTCGCGCTGACGATGCATCTGTTGCCAAAAGTACTGTCATCGTCCGCCGCCCGCGTTGTCACGCTCAGCAGCCTCGCCCACCGGTCCGGCCGGATCAATTTCGACGATCTGCAATCGGAGAAACGCTATTCGTCATGGGGCGCCTATTGTCAGTCGAAGCTCGCCAATCTGATGTTCAGCATGGAATTGGAGCGCAGGGCGCGCTCTGAAAACTGGCCGCTGATCAGCAACGCCGCCCATCCCGGCTTTGCACGCACCGGATTGCAGAGCACAGGTCCACGGATGGGCCGCGGTGGGAGGCCCGCGCCCATGGAGCGGCTCGGGACATGGCTTGGGCCGCTTTTATCGCAATCTGCGGCCGCCGGTGCATTACCGACATTATACGCAGCAACATCGCCGGATGCTGTGGGAGGCGTGCTGTATGGTCCGAACGGCTTTTATGAAATGAAAGGCTCCCCACACCAGGCGAAGATTGCGCAACGCGCGCTCGATCAAGCCACATGGCGCCGACTATGGGACGTCTCCGAACAGCTCACCAGCGTGACCATTGCAAGGCCGATCGCGGCCTGACACAACGAACTCATCAATATGTATCAGAGTGTATCAGAAACCTCTGTATTTGCAGCGACACCGTGACGCAACGCAATGCTGCCACCGACAGCATTGCGTTCTGCAAGTGGCTGCCATGCCGTCAGAAAATCCCTCTTCAATCCGGTCTTGATCGTCTCGGAATATCAAGCGCCATCGATTGTTGATTTGAAATAATCCAATTACAAGTTTGGATTACGTCTACGCGGTCGTTCGGTAGATGTGCCGGCGGGCAAATACCACCTGGAGAGGTTGGATAATGATTCTCAACATCAATGGCAAAGATCACGACGTCGACGTGGATCCCGACACGCCCCTATTGTGGGTCCTTCGGGAAAATGTTGGCCTGACCGGCACAAAATATGGATGCGGCATTGCACAATGCGGTGCCTGCACGGTGCATGTCGATGGCGTGGCCACTCGCTCCTGCTCATTCACCGTCAGCGGCGCTGTCGGCACCAAAGTCGTCACGATCGAAGGCCTCGCGCAAAACGGTGCGCTGCACAAAGTACAGCAGGCATGGATCGACAATGACGTGCCGCAATGCGGCTATTGCCAGTCCGGCCAGATCATGGCGGCCGTTGAGTTGCTCAACAATAACCCGAAGCCAACCGACGCCGACATCGACCAGCAGATGACCAATATCTGCCGGTGCGGCACCTTCCAGCAAATCCGCGCGGCCATTCATGCCGCGGCGAAAGCTTGAGGGAGGCCCGCATGAATTTCCAACCGAAAATCAATCGCCGCGCTTTCGTCATCGGTTCAGCCGCCGTCGGCGGCGGACTCGCGCTCGGCATTCCCTTTGGCGGCGATGCGCTGGCGCAAGCCGGTGCGGCCGACCAGTTCGGCGAGAATCTCACCCCGAACGAACTCGGCATCTGGGTCGCCATCAAGCCGGATGACACCGTTGCCATCCGCGTTGTCCGCGCCGAAATGGGCCAGGGCTCGCAGACCGGTCTTGCCCAGTTGATCGCGGAAGAACTGGATTGCGACTGGGCAAAGGTCACAACCGAATATCCGACGCCCATGGACAACGTGAAACGCAAACGCGCCTGGGGCAATTACAATTCCAGCGGCAGCCGCGCTATTCGCGAGTCGCATCAATATGTGCGTGAAGGCGGTGCCGCTGCACGCCTGATGCTAATCCAGGCCGCGGCCAATGAGTGGAAGGTGCCGGCCTCCGAATGCACCGCATCGGCAGGTGTCATCACCCACAAGGCCTCGAACCGCACGACAACCTACGGCAAGGTTGCGGCCGCTGCGGCCAAGCTCCCAGTGCCGGAAAAGCCAGCGCTCAAGGATCCGAAGGACTGGAAGATTGCCGGCAAGCCGCTGAAGCGCCTCGATACCGCCGACAAGGTCGTCGGCAAAATGATGTATTCGATCGACTTCAAGATGCCGGGCATGCTCAGTGCCGCGATCAAGGATTGCCCTGTGTTTGGCGGCAAGGTGAAGAGCTTCGACGCCTCCAAAGTCTCCGGCATGAAAGGCGTCAAGAAGGTGCTGCAGGTCGACGACAAGTCGGTCGCGGTCGTTGCCGATACCTGGTGGCAGGCCAAGACAGCGCTCGACGCATTGCCGATCGAATGGGACAAGGGCGAGAATGAAAAGGTTTCGTCTGAATCGATCGCCAAGTGGCTCGAGGAAGGGCTGACGGCTGAAAACGCCTATGTCGGCAACAAGCAGGGTGACGCCACTGCCGCCCTCTCCGGCGCGGCAAAGAAAGTTGAAGCGGTTTACGCCTATCCGTTCCAGAACCACGTCTGTCTCGAGCCGATGAACGCCACGGTGCTCTACACGCCCGAGAAATGCGAGGTCTGGACCTCAACGCAGAACGGCGAAGCCGCTTATGCCGCAACCATCGCGGCGTCGGGCTTGCGCGCCGATCAATGCGAGATCCACCGGCTGATGCTCGGCACCGGCTTCGGCCGGCGCACGCGCAGCGAATATGTGACCGAGGCCGTGCTGATCGCCAAGCAAATGCCCGGCATTCCGGTCAAGCTGCTAAAGTCTCGCGAAGAGGACATGACCAACGGTGTCTATCACCCGGTCACGCAATGCAAGCTGACCGGCGCACTCGACAAGGACAACAACCTCGTCGGCCTGCATATGCGTATATCGGGACAATCGATCCTGTCTTATGCGCGTCCGGAAGCGATGAAAGGTGGTGCTGATCCCATCATCTTCCAAGGCCTCAATCCTGGCGGCGCCGAAGGCGCGTTAGGATACGACATTCCGAACCTCTTGATTGATCACTCCCTGCGCAATCCGCACGTGCCGCCATGGTTCTGGCGCGGCGTGAACAACAACCAGAACGCCATCTATCTGGAATGCTTCATCGACGAGCTGGCACAGGCGGCGGGGCAGGACCCGCTCGCATTCCGGCGCAAGATGATGGCAAAACACCCGAAGCATCTGGCGGTGCTCAATGCCGTGGCCGAACGCGTCGGCTGGGACAAGCCGGCTCCGCAAGGCATCTTCCGCGGCCTTTGCCAGCACATGGGCTATGGCAGCTATGTTGCTGCCGCGGCCGAAGTATCGGTGCAGGACAACAAGGTGAAGATGCATCGCATCGTGGCGGCGACGAATCCCGGACACGCGGTGAATCCGGCGCAGATCGAGCGCCAGATCGCCGGCTCATTCGTGTATGGCTTGTCGGCACTCTTCCATGGCGGCATCACGATCAAGGACGGCGCTGTGGTCGAAACCAATTTCGACACTTATGACTCGCTCCGCATGGCTGAAATGCCGAAGGTGGAATCGGTCATCATGCCGTCAAATGACTTCTGGGGTGGCGTCGGCGAGCCCACGATCTTCGTGGCCGCACCGGCCGTACTCAACGCCATCTTCGCGGCGACCGGGCGACGCTATCGCACCTTCCCGCTGAAGAACCATAACCTCGAGATCGCGTGAACACGCGCGTCGATCGCAGGCAATTGATCAAAGCAGCCGCGGCTAGCACCGCGGCTGCTGCATTTCCAATGCCCGTGCTCGGGCAAGCGACAGGCCCGTCTGTCGTTGTCATCGGCGGCGGCTTCGGCGGTGCAAGCTGCGCACGGGCGCTGCGCCAGGCCGATCCGAAATTGAAGGTCACACTGGTCGAGACCAACGCGACCTACACCGCGCCACCGGAAAGCAACTCCGTCATCGCCGGCCTTGTCGACATCAAGGCCCAGCAATTCGGTTACGATCGGATCAAGTCCGAAGGCGTCGATGTCGTCATTTCGACTGCCACCGCCGTCGATCCAGCGAAGAAAACCGTCACTCTCGCAAACGGCACGACACTGAATTACGAACGTTTGGTCATCTCGCCCGGCATCACGTTCAAAGCCGATGCAATCGAGGGATACGACAAGGCAGCCATGGCTGCAATGCCGCCCGCCTACAATAGCGGTAACGAGATCATCACGCTGAGGCAGCAACTGGAAGCGATGGAAGATGGCGGCACGGTCGTCATCTCGTCGCCGGTCAATCCGGCGCGGTGCCCTCCCGCCCCCTATGAACGTGCGAGCCTGATCGCTCATTTCCTGAAGACCAAAAAGCCACGCTCGAAGGTGATCATCCTCGACGCCAAGGACAGCTTCACGATGCAGAAGCTGTTCGAAGCCGCATGGCAGGACCTCTATCCCGGCTTGATCGAATGGATCGGGCTTTCGCAGGGCGGCGCGCTCATCAGCGTCGATGCCGCAACCAGGACACTCTCGACTGACTTCGACAAATATCAGACTGCCGTCGCCAGTATCATCCCGCCGCAAATTGCAGGACATGTTGCGGAATTCGCCGGAGTTGCCGACCGCACCGGCTGGTGTCCGGTCGACCCGCTGACATTTGAATCGAGATTGCGTCCCGGCATTCATGTCATCGGCGATGCGGCGATTGCAGGCGCGATGCCGCGTTCGGCCTCTGCTGCTCATTCGCAAGCGCAGATCTGTGCCGCCGCGATTGCCGCCCAGCTTGCCGGCAACAAGCCCGCAGCACCGACGCTGACCTCGTCATGCTACAGCCTGATCGCGCCCGACTATGCGATCTCGCAGAAAGGCACCTATCGCCCGGTGGATGACCAATATAACGAGGCGGAAGGCGGCACGGTTCTGAGCCCGCAGAATGCATCACGCGATATGCGCGTCGCTGAAGCTCAGCAGGCCGGCGAATGGTACCGCAACATCACGCAATCGGTGTTCGGATGAAGCGCGTGGCATTCGCATTCGCTATCCTTGCGATTGGTTGCATGCCCAGTGAGGCAAGATCGCTGCTGACATACGATATCGTCGGCGATGCGATTCCGACATCGCTCACCGGAACGCCCGGCGATCCTGTGCGCGGCCGCGCGATCGTCGTAAAGCGCGAGTCGACGTGCCTGCTCTGCCATTCCGGCCCGTTTCCCGACCAACGCTTTCAGGGGAACCTTTCGCCCGATCTGACCGGTGCTGGCGCACGCTGGTCGGAGGGAGAATTGCGGCTGCGCATGGTCGACGCGTCGCATCTGAACCCCGACACGATCATGCCCTCGTTCTACAAAACCGATGGTCTGACGCGCGTCGCACCGAACCTTCGCGGCAAACCAGTGTTGACCGCTGAGGAGATCGAAGACGTCGTCGCCTTTCTGACCACGCTGAAGGATGAGTGAGATGCTGGACAAATCTCCCGTTGTCAAAGCAACGCGCCGCACTTTCCTGGCCGGTGCCGGCGCGCTGATGATCGTGCGACCGGCCGGCGCAACACCGCAGTCCATGGCCGCCGCAATCCGTCAAGTCGCAGGCGAAGCCGAGATCAAGACTGGCAGGATCCAGCTCGAGCTGCCGCCACTGGTCGAGAATGGCAATTCGGTGGCGACGACCGTCAGGGTCGAGAGCCCGATGACGGCGAGCGATTATGTGAAAGCGATCCACATCTTCACTGAAAAGAATCCACAACCGAACGTCATCAGCGTCAAGCTCGGACCACGCTCCGGCAAGGCCGAGTTTCAAACCCGCATCCGCCTCGCCGACACGCAACGGGTCGTCGCCGTCTGCGAAATGTCGGATGGATCATTCTGGTCCGACAAGGTCGATGTGATCCTGACGCTCAGCGCCTGCCTGGAGGACCCGGTCTGATGGCTGCACGCACACTCGTCAATGTCCCACCGAAAGCCAAGCGCGGCGATGTGATCCAGATCCGCACACTGATCTCGCACATCATGGAGAACGGCTTCCGCCACAACAATATGGGCCAACCGATCCCGCGCGACATCATCACATCGTTCGTCTGCACCTATAACGGCGAGACGATCTTCGACGCGACGCTGTATCCGGCGATTTCCGCAAATCCGTTTCTGACATTTCATACCGTCGCGATCGAGAGCGGCACCATCAACTTTAAATGGACCGGCGACAACGGCTTCACACAGGAAGCCTCGGCCAAGATCATGGTCGAATGAACGGACGATTATTGGCGGCAAGTGTTGTTGCGGGCCTGCTCGTGTTTGCAGCGGCGTTGTCGGCCGCCGAGATCCCACTGGACCAGCGCCGTTCGTCCTATGAAGACATGAGCCGCGACAACAAGGCAATGCAGGACGACGACACTACCAACCCGGCCATGCTGTTCGTGCTGGATGGCGAAGCGTTATGGAATGCCAAGGCCGGCGCATCCGGCAAGTCCTGTGCCGATTGTCATGGCGATGCCGCCACCAGCATGAAAGGTGTCGCGGCGCGCTATCCCGCTTTCGACGGCGGCAACGGCCAGCCGGTGAATCTGGAACAGCGCATCAACATATCGCGCGAACAGGATCAGAAATCACCGCCACTGGCTTACGAAAGCCGAGAGTTACTGGCACTGACAGCCTATATCGCCATGCAATCGCGTGGCGAACCGATCGCGCAATTCGACGACCCGCGGCTCAAGCCTTTCCTTGAAAAAGGCAGCGCGATGTTTCACCAGCGCCAGGGTCAGCTCAATCTGTCATGCGCGCAATGCCATGACGACAACTGGGGCAAGAGCCTCGCTGGCAATATCATCCCGCAGGCGCATCCGACCGGTTATCCGATCTACCGTCTGGAATGGCAGAATCTCGGTTCGTTGCAGCGGCGGCTTCGCAACTGCATGACCGGCATTCGCGCCGAGCCCTATCCGCTCGGCGCGCCCGAATATGTGGACCTCGAGCTGTTCCTGATGTGGCGTGCGCGCGGAATGACAATGGACGCACCCGGCGTGCGGCCCTGAAGCGCCGCGCGGCGCGCCTCATATTCATCCGTTGCTGGTTCAGAACTACGCTGCGCCCTTGCGCTGCGACAGCTGCGGCAGGCCAATGATCGTCCGAGCCTCCGCAGGCGTCGCCGGCTCCATACCGAATTCGCGGATAATGCGGACCACACGCTCGACCAGTTCGACATTCTTTGCGAGCCGACCACGCGAATAATAGAGGTTGTCTTCAAGACCCACCCGGACGTGGCCGCCAAGCAAAAGCGACTGCACCGCGGCATTGAGCTGCGCGATGCCGATGGCGCTGACGTTGAAAATCGCGCCCTCCGGCATCAACTCGACCATTTGCTGCAGCACCTTGGGCGTATAGGGCATCGCGCCCTGGAATCCCTTATTGGCATTCAGTACGAAGTTGACGAAATAAGGCTTGGTATCAAGCCCTGCATCGAGGCACGCCTGCACGTCCTGGATCAGGTGGGTGGGCGAAAACACTTCCCATTCCGGTTTGATGCCACGCTTCTGCATCTCGGCCGCAAGGAATTTGCAGCGCGACGGCGAGGTATTCATCAGGATTTCGCGGCCTTCAAAGGTCGCATTGATCGTTGTCGGGTCGAGCGTGCACATCTCCGCGCCAGCTTCCATGCCTTTCAGGCGCTCCTCCCAGATGATCTCGTAATAGCCATTCTCCGCCTTGCGCACCATGTCGCCATTGATGCCGCCGCCGGTGGAGTTGTTGAGGATGATGTCGCATTTATCGCGGATCAGCTTGTTGATCGTCCGATATATTTCCGGATTGCAGGTCGCTTCGTCGTCGGGCCGTCGCGCATGCACCGCGACCAGGCTGGCGCCGGCATTGTAGCAGCGATACACGTCGTCGGCGATTTCCTGCGGCTGCGTCGGGATGTTTGGGTTTTGCTTTTTGCTGGCCATACCACCGGTCGGCGCGATGGTGACGATGACTTTCGGCGTTTCCATTTCTCATCCTCTCCTGTTGTAAGATCCCTAGACGTCGGCCGTTTCTTTCAAACGATATGTGTCCCGCAGGACCTTGCGAAGCACCTTCCCAGCCGCATTTTTCGGCAGACTTTCCGTAATAAAAATATGCTTTGGGCATTTGTAGCCCGCCAGCTTTTGCCGCGCGCGCGACAGGAGCATATCCGCCGCCGCGCCTTCGCTCCTGAGCACGACCGCAGCGACGACTTTTTGCACCCAGCGCGGGTCCGGTAGATCGAACACGGCAACCTCGGCGATGTCGACGTCCTGCAGCAAGACGTCTTCAACTTCACGCGGATAGACATTCTCACCACCGGTGACGATCATGTCGCTCTTACGGTCAAGAATAGAGAGATAATCCTCATCATCGATGCGGCCGAGATCGCCCGTATGTAGCCAGCCATCCTGCATGATCTGCGCGGTGAATTCGGGATTACGCCAGTAGCGGGCCATGGTCATCGGGCTGCGAACGAGAATTTCGCCGATGTCCTCATCCTCGGCATTGTCGAGCGGCGCAAGACGCAATGTAACAGCGTCCAATGTCCTCCCGCAGGCGAGCAGCAAGTTTTCGCGCCCTGCTCGGGCAAGGCGATGATCACCCGGTGTCAGGCAGGTCACCATACCGGCCTCGGTCGAGCCATACCCTTGCGCAAAATTGCAGGCAAAAGTTGCCGTCGCCCGCTTCAATGTTTCCGTCGGCATGGACGACGCAGCATAGAACATCAGGCGCAAGCCCGAGAGATCGAACGTGGCAATATTTGGCTGTTCCAGCAGCGTGTGGATCATCGTCGGTACGAGATGCGTATTGGTGACACGATGTCGCGCCATCAATTCCAGTGCGCCCTGTGGGTCGAATTGCGGCATGATGATCGTGGTGCAGCCGGCAGCGAAACTCGGAAACAGATGATACCACATGCCGCCGACATGAAAAAACGGCATCGGCGCCAGCGTCACGTCGACATCGGAAAAGCCAAACATCTCAGTGATCGCAGCTTCGCAATTCAGCAGCAGACCGCGATGGGTCAGTTCGGCACCTTTCGGGATACCGGTCGTGCCGCTGGTGTAGAGGAGGCACGCCGTATCGTCAGGTGAAATCAGTGCTTCGATCGGCGTTGGCGATGCACCGGCAAGCAGCGCTTCGTAACCGAGCCAGCTGCCCGGCGGCGCATCGAAGCCTATGAAATGCTGCACGAAAGGAAGCGCCTCGCGAATTGCGTCGATCACTGGAGTGAACGACTGATCGACGATCAGGGCGGCAGGCTCCGCGTTCTCCAGCACAATCTGCAATTCGCGCGGCGCCAATCGCCAGTTTAAAGGCAACGCAATCAATCCGCTCGCCGAAACGCCATAGCCCTCGACATACTCAATGCGGTTGCGCGACAGGATGCCGACGCGATCACCCGGCTTCAGACCGCGATCCAGCAAAGCATTGTTGAGGCGTATGACGCGTTCATAGAGCTCCGCGAACGAGCGCACGCGTCCATCCGGCATGACGAAAGCGGGCTTTTCGCCGAACCGTTCGGCATTCAGCCGATAAACATCACCAATCACCAGAGAGCGGAGTGCGCTCATGACAACGTCGCTTTCAGACGTCGGGCCTCGTCACCTTCGCGGCCCGTTTTTCGAAAAAGGCACGCAACCGTTCTTTCGCATCGGTTGAGCTCTGCACAACGCCTGATACCATCGCCTCGGTGAACAGGCCTTCTTCCGGTCCCATCTCGGCAATGCGGGGCAACGCCTGGATAATCGCGTAATTGCTCAGCGGTGCATTGGTGGCGATGCGCCTGGACAATTCGATGCCTTTCGCCAGTCCCTGGCCCTCCCCGACCAGATACTGCGCAAAGCCGAACAGATAGCCGTCCTGCGCGTTCAGCGTGCGGCCAGTCATCATCAGATCGAACACACGCGGCACGCCGATCAATCGCGACAGCCGCATCGAACCACCACCACCGAGGAAAATGCCGCGCTGGCCTTCTGGCAGGCCGTAATACGTCGACGGCTCTGCCACACGGATATGCGCACAACTCGCCAGTTCAAGCCCGGCACCGATCACTGCGCCATGCAGCACCGCAACCACAGGCGCGCGCGAATACTGCACGTGATGGAACGCTTCGTGCCATTCGCGCGACAGCATCGCGCCTTCCGCAGCATCCTTCTCCGACAATTCGGACAGATCGAGACCGGCGGAAAAATTGTCGCCCTCACCACAGATCACCACGCCCTTCACATCGTCGGCGAGATTGGAAAAGAATAAACGGATGCCGAGCAGCATTTCGCCACCGATCGCATTCCGCTTTTCCGGTCGCGACAAGCGCAAAATGACGATGTCGTCACGCCGCTCCGCACGTAGAGATGGCGGCAACTCGACGTTCAGCTTGCCCCAGTTCATCCCCATGCAAACCTCCGCAGATTTCCTCACCATCGGCGCAGGTTAGCCCCGCTGCCTTTGTTCCATACTTTTCAGTATGGACATTCTGCCCATCCTTTGTCAATTTGAGTTTGTTGAATTTGCATCTTTGCGCACGGCTTCACGGCCCTATTCGGAAGACCACCATGCGGATTGTCATCATCGGGGCAGGCCCAGCCGGGCTCTATCTTTCACTGCTGCTCAAGCGTAGCGGCTTGTCCGTGGAAGTGACTGTCGTCGAGCAGAATGCACCGGATTCGACATTTGGGTTTGGTGTCGTATTCGGCGAGAACGCGCTCGAGTTTCTGAAGGAAGACGATCCGGAGATTTTTGGCGCCATCACGCCGGAACTGGAGATTTGGAATGATATAGCCGTCGTCCACCGCGGTGTAAGGGTGCCCATCGACGGCATCGGTTTCAGTGCCATAGGGCGGCTTCACCTTCTCCAGCTTTTGCAGCAACAGGCGCGTGCCGAAGGGATTACCATCCACTTCAACCGTCAGGTCTCCGACCTTTCGGAATTCGCCGATGCCGATCTGATTGTCGGCGCCGATGGCGTGAGTTCGCTGGTGCGGCGCTCTGATGAGACGGCGTTTGGGACCAAACTGTCCTACCTGACGAACCGGTTCGCCTGGTTCGGCACCACCAAAGTGTTCGACGTCCTGACGCAAACCTTTATCGAAACGCCATCGGGCGCCATCACCGCGCACCATTACCGCTACTCTCCTACGATGAGCACATTCCTCGTCGAGTGCAACGAGAAGACGTTCTTCGACAGCGGTTTCGACCGCATGAGCGAGGATGAGACACGCAAAACTCTACAGCAGCACTTTGCAGAGACGCTGGACGGCCATCCGCTGATCTCGAACCGGTCAATCTGGCGGCAATTCCCGGTCATCAGGAACGAGCATTGGTCTTCCGGCAACAAGGTGATCCTCGGCGATGCGCTACACACGGCGCATTTCTCGATCGGATCGGGAACGCGGCTGGCGATCGAGGATGCGATTGCTCTGGCCCGCGCCATCCGCGCTCATCCCCGAGATGTTCGCGAGGCCCTTGCGGCTTATGAGGCGCAGCGCAAGCCGATCCTCGCCAAGCTGGTCACGGCCGCCAACAACAGCGCGGCTTGGTACGAGAATTTCAGCAACCACATGGCGCTGGCGCCCTACGATTTCGCGATGTCCTATCTCTCGCGCACCGGCCGCATGGATATCGAGCGTATCCGCAAGGTCGCGTCGAAATTCGTTGCCGAATACGAACGGCAGACGAAGGGCGCGGCGTAGCCGCGTCCCGGAATGACAGTGGTTATTGCGGCCTCAACCCCATCCCGCCGGCAATCATGTTGCGCATGACCTGCGATGTACCGGCGACGACGGTCGCAATCCGCGAATCCCGATAGTGCCGCTGCATCGGATATTCCATGCTGTAGCCGTAGCCGCCGTAGACCTGCATGCCCATGTTAGCGACCTTGACATAGACTTCGGAGGCGAACAGCTTCGCCATGTTGATCTCGTTCATGGCGTTGTGCCCGGCATCAACCATCCACGCAGCGCGATACATGAGCGAGCGCGCGGCCTCCACTTCGGTCTGCATGTCTGCCAGCATATGCGCGATCGACTGGAAATGACCGATCGGACGGCCGAACTGCTTGCGCTCCTTCGCATAATTTAGCGCGAGATCAACCACGCCCTGCGCGCTGCCGACATCGCAAGCCGCGACCGTAATCCGCTCGGTTTGCAAGCCGGACAGGAGAGCATCCCAGCCGTTGTTCACGCCGCCAATAATCTGGTCTTCGGGCACGCGGACATCTTCCAACGTGACCTCGTAGGTGCCCATGCAATAGCGGCCCAGCATGTCGAGTTTACGCATCGAGATGCCGGGCCGGCCGTTCTCAATCAGGAAGAGTGACATCCCCTGCCGGTAATGCGCGTTTGTATCGGTACGCGCATAGAGACAGATGACGTTATCCTTTGCGCCCGCACCGGATTGCCAGACCTTGCGCCCGTTGAGCACCCAGTCCTTCCCATCCTTACGCGCCGACGTGCGGATCGCGCCAACATCGGAGCCAGCGTCGGGCTCCGAAATTCCAATCGAAAACTTGATCTCGCCGTTGATCAGTCGCGGGATCCATGCCTTCTTCTGTTCGTCGGAGCCTTTGCGCGCCACCGTCAGTCCGCAGAAGAGCGCGCCCGCATAGGCCATCACGAGGTCGGCACTGGTGCGGCCAATCTCTTCCGACACCAGCGCAAGATCGAGCACGTTGCCGTCAGCGCCGCCGAGGTCTTCGGAGAAGGGAAGCCCGAAGAGACCGGCCGCGGTCCACGCCTCGAACAATTCATGCGGATAGGCGCGCTCACGATCCAGCTTGGCCACATACTCCGGCGTTGCGACCCGCTCCATCAATTTGCGGACGCTGTCGCGCAAAAGAATCTGCTCTTCGGAGAAAGAAAAATCCACGTTTCACTCCTGTTCTTTCCATCGGAGCGGATACTGTCCGCCACACGCTCTTACGACGCGCTTTTGCCGAGATAGGTTGCCATCACCTTCGGGTCCCGCATCAGCTCGGATGCCTTGCCTTGATGCACGACCTCACCCGACTCCAGCACATAGCCGTAATCGGCGGTTTCCAGCGCAGCACGCGCATTCTGCTCGACCAGCAACATCGTCACGCCCTGCGCACCGAGCTGTGTGATGATCTTGAAGATCTCGCGCACGATGATCGGTGCGAGACCAAGACTTGGCTCATCCAGCATCAGAAGTTTCGGGCGTCCCATCAGCGCACGACCGAGCGCCAGCATCTGCCGTTCACCGCCCGATAGCGTACCGGCAAGCTGCTCCCGCCGTTCGCGCAGCCGTGGAAACAGCGTATAGACTTTCTCAAGGTCCTCTTTCACCTGCGCGCCGTTGCGCCGGTGAATGTAGGCACCAAGCAGAAGATTGTCCGCCACCACCATGTCGGTGAACAGTTCGCGCGTTTCGGGAACGAGAACAACGCCCCGCTCAACGCGCCTTTCGACCTGCGCATCACCGATGTCTTCGCCACGATAGATAATCCGGCCAGTTGCCGGCAATTGCCCCATCAGAGACTTGAGCAGCGTCGTCTTGCCGGCACCGTTCGGGCCGATGATGGTGACGATTTTTCCCTCCTCAACGGCGAAGCTGACATCCTTCACCGCATTCAGCTTGCCGTAGGAGACCGACAGGTTTTTTGCTTCGAGCATCGCGTTCATTCGATGCTCCCGAGATAGGCTTCCTGCACGGCTGGATTGGCCTGGATTTCGGCCGGCGCACCTTCGGCAAGCTTCTTCCCGAAATCCAGCACGACCACACGATCGGCGAGGCTCATGACGAAATCCATATCATGCTCGACAAGCAGGATACTCTTGCCATCGGCACGCAGGCCGCGCAGCAATTCGGCCAGCGCCTTCTTCTCAAGGCTCCGCAGACCGGCCGCGGGCTCATCCAGCATGATCAGCAGCGGACCGGCTGCAAGGGCGCGCGCCACTTCCAGCACGCGCTGCTGCCCGAGAGCGAGATTACCCGCCAGATCATGTGCCTTGTCGGCAAGGCCGACCCGCTCAAGCTCACGCATCGCCTCATTGTAGACGGCACGTTCCTCGACACCATCGAGCTTCAGCGCGCCGGCGATGAAGCCCGATCGCGTGCGCTGGTAACAACCAAGCATTACGTTTTCGAGCAGCGTCATGGTCGGTCGCAGTTTCACATGCTGGAAGGTACGCGCCATGCCAAGCGACACGACTTCATGCGGCTTGACCCCGGAAAGATCACGGCCCGCAAATGTCACGTGGCCAGCGGTGAGCTTCAATGCACCGGTGATGAGATTGAAGCTCGTGCTTTTCCCTGCGCCGTTTGGGCCGATCAGCGCAGTGATCGTGCCGGCTTTCACCTCGAAGCTCACATTATCGACGGCGACGAGGCCGCCGAACCGCTTGGTCATGCCGTCCACGTTGAGCAAGACGCTGCCACGGCCGGGCGGCGCAATCTCCGGCAGGCTCACTCCGCTTCCTTTTGCGGGCGGAGCTGTCATGTCGGTCTTGAACGGCAAATATTGGCGCACCAGGGGAACGATACCGCTACGCGACTTGTGCAGCAGCAGGATGAACAGACAACCGAATACCACAATCTCGAGGTTGGCGCTGTTGCTCGTGATATGCGGCAACAAATCCTGCAACCAGTTCTTGGCGAGAGCGACTGCCGCCGCGCCGACGAGAGCACCGCTGATCGTACCGGCACCGCCGAGCACCGCCATCAACAGATACTCGATACCGGCTTTCAGATCGAACGGAGCCGGGCTGACAAAGCGCGTCATATGCGCATACAGCCAGCCGGAAACACCGGCGAGCGCTGCCGCGATGACGAACACGCATAATCGCACCCAGAACACGTCGATGCCAAGGCTTTCGGACATGCCCTTGCCGCCACGCAGTGCGCGGATGGCGCGCCCCTGGCGCGATCGCAGAAGGTTAGCCGCTGCGATCAACGCTACGCCGCAAAACGCCCAGATGATATAATAGAGCTTCTGCGGCTCATCGAAGGCGTAACCGAATAGCGACACCGGCGGGATATCGCCAATGCCGCCATGCGCGCCGAGAAACTGAAAGTTTCCGAAGCTCAGATAGATCGCGACACCCCATGCAATCGTCGTCAGCGGCAGATAGTGACCGCCGAGATGCAGCGTAATGTATCCGAGCGCGAGCGCGACAAAGCTCGTCAACGCGATTGCGACCAACAGACCTATCCACGGCGACCAGCCTATCGCGGTCGTGAGATAGGCAGTGGCGTAAGCGCCGATGCCGACAAAGGCCGCCTGCCCGAACGATGTGATGCCACCGCAACCGGTTAGCAGCACGAGGCCAAGCGTGATCAGCGTATAGATCCCGATATAATTCAGAAGTGTGACAATGAACCCATCAAACAGCAACGGAACGGCAGCAATGGCGACTGCAAACAAGCCAATGACAATGAGACGAAATGCACGTGTCACGGCTATTCGTCCTCATTCTCGTCGGCATCATGTGCCGACACATAGAGCCAGCGCCACAGCACGATGGGGATGATCGCGGCGAATACGATCGCCTCCTTCAATGCGCTGGAATAGAACGATCCGAAGGATTCGATCAGGCCGATGATGATCGCGCCGACCGCCGCGAGCGGATAGCTGACGAAGCCGCCAACCACCGAGCCCACAAAGCCTTTCAGACCCACGATCAACCCCGTATCGTAATAGATCGTGGTTGTCGGGCTGATCAAAATGCCGGCGACGGCCGCGATTCCGGCTGCCAGGAAAAAGGCCAGCGCACCTGCTCGCGTCGTCCAGATGCCGACCAGCCGCGCGCCTTCTCGATTGACCGCTGTCGCCCGTAGCGCCTTGCCAGCCAGCGTATATTGAAAAAACAAGAACAGGATCGCTGAAAAGACTGCCGCAGCACCCACGATGAGGATCAATTGCTCCGGGATGCCAAAGTTACCGATCATGACGTCGCCGCGAACGAAAGCCTCCGTCCGAAAACCCTCAGGCCCGAAATACAAGAGTGCCAGGCCAGCGATGGCGAAATGCAAAGCCACTGCCACCATCAGCAGTACCAGCACCGGCGCTGTCGCGATTGGCTGAAACACGATGCGATACAATAGCGGCCCGAGCGGCAGCACGAGCGCGATCGTCAGCAGGATAGAGACCGGCAGCGAAAGATTCTGCGCACCAACGAGGAATGTCAGCGCCACCGGGATTGCAGGAATGATACCCCAATAAAGGAAAGCCTTAGGAATCAATTGCATCTGATTGCGCCGATATAGCGAGGCGGCCTCGACAAGAAAAGCCAGACCGGCGAGTGTCAATACCAGCCACACTGTCCCCGGCATACGCTGCAACTCGAACGAGCCGAGCGTAAGCGCCGAATAGGCGACAAGATCGCCATAAGAGACAAAGATCACGCGCGTGACGTTGAAGATCAGAACGATCCCCAGTGCCATCAGCACATAGATCGCGCCGGTGCCGACGGCGTCCTGAATCAGCAGAAAAAAAATCTCGAACGTCATGCTGCAACCTGCGCCATCGCGCCGGGATCGTCACGAACCCGAGACGTGACGCGCCGTCCCCTCACCTTGGAGTAAAAAATCCAGCCAGCGTGCCGGCGCCGGCTGGATCGCGTTTTCTTCTTAGTTGGAGATCAGCTTCCAGTCGCCGTTCTTGACTTGAACCAGGATCACCGACCTCTCGTCGACACCATAAGATGATCCTTCCGGGAATTGGTAGACACCATTGGTGCCCGCCAGTTCCTTCACCGCCCGCACTTCATCGCGCACCGCCTTTCGAAACTCTGGCGTGCCCGGCTTCGCTTTCTTGAGCGCGCGCGGAATCGCATCCTCGAGCGTCAGCATCCCGTCATAGGCGAAGGCGGCGAAGCTATTCCAGCTTCCCTTGCCGTTGATGTCCTCATATTTTTTGATGAACTCCTCGGACACCTTCTTGATCGGATTGCCGGCAGGCAATTGCTCGTGGGCACCGATCGGACCGGTTACGCCGATCACGTCTTCAACCGACTTGCCACCGACGCGCAGGAAGTCCTTGTTGAAAACGCCAGGCGTTGCATAAACCGGGCCTTTGTAGTTGCGTTCGGCCAGCGCGATGTGCGGTAGCGCACCGGGAGTACCAGACCCACCGACGAGAACCGCATCCGGTTTCGCAGCGATAATCTTCAACACCTGACCGGTGACGCTGGTGTCGGCGCGGGCATAGCGTTCGTTGGTTACAACCTGAATACCCGCCTTTTCGGCCGCTTCTTTCAGTCCATTATATGCGATATCGCCCCATGGGTCGCTGAAACCAATGTAGGCAACCGTCTTCACCTTCCGTCGAACCATGTCCTTCACCAGTGCCGCAGCCCATAGATTTGCTGGTTGTGGCATGGAGATCAGCCATTGATTCTTGTCGGCCGGATGCGCAGCCGGAGCAAGCGCGACCTGTTGGATTTGCTCGCGGGTCGTGATGTTCGCCATCGCCTGTGACGCAGGCGTATTCGAACCACCGATCAGGATATCAACCTTATCGTCGGAGATCAGTTTTTGCGCGTTTCGCACGGCGGTGGACGGATCCGATGCATCGTCCAGAAAAATAAGCTGAATCTTCTCGCCGCCAATTTCCTTTGGCAACAATTCCACGCCTTTGCGGTAAGGAACGCCAAGCGATGCGTTCGGGCCGGTCAATGCCAGCACGACGCCGATCTTGATGTCGGCCTGTGCAGGTCCCGCAACCACCACGAATGCCGCAGCCGATACGAAAGCCATTAGTTTCTTGATTGACATGATGTCCTCCCTGGCTCAATACCTACAAGTATGGATGTGGGATTTTGCGAAGTCAATTCGCTGCGATGCGACACGCTGCACTCTTTTTATAAAGGTGAAGCCCGATGTTTCCGCTTGAATATCCTAAACGCATCGGGTTGATCGGCACCGGCTCGGTGGGCTGCGGCTGGGCTGCGGTCTACGTCGCGCGCGGTTATGACGTCATTGCAAGCGATCCAGCTCTCAACGCCGAAAAGCGCGCGCGTGCCTTCATTGCCGACACCTGGGATGCACTGCACAAGCTTGGCGTGGCGACGGTTGACAGTTTTCCCGACGAAAAATTATCATTCGTAACGACACCGGCCGACGTAGCCTCCTCCGTCGATCTCGTTCATGAGAACGCGCCGGAAAATATCGCACTCAAGCAATCGGTCTACGACGAAATCGAGTCCGCAGCTCCTCCGACGCTTGTGATCGCGTCGAGCACCGGCGGCATCCCGCCGACGCAATTGCAGGCCAGAATGCGGCACCCGGAGCGATTGCTGGTCTGTCACCCTTTCAACCCGCCGCATATCATGCCGCTGGTCGAAATTGTCGGCGGCGAGAAGACAGCACCCGCAATTGTTGATTGGGCGCTTCGATTTTTCGGGGCTCTGGGCAAGAAGCCGATCCGCGTCGACAAAGAGGTGACCGCGTTTCTCACCAATCGCCTTCAATTCGCATTACTGCGTGAGGCAGTGCATTGCGTCGCTGAAGGCATTGCGAGTCCGCAAGCGATTGAGGATGCGATGCGTTACGGCCTTGGTCCCCGCTGGGCTGTTATGGGTGCGCTAACCACTTTTACATTGGCTGGCGGCGCCGGTGGCATGCCACACGTACTGACCATCGCGCCCGAATTGCAGAAATGGATGGATGCTCTTGGCTCTCCCAAACTGACGGCGCCGGACGTTCAGGCAGCGCTGATCAAGGCGGCCGCCGAGATCACTCAGGGCCAATCGCTGGCGGACTTGATGGCTTGGCGTAACGACAAGCTTGCTGACCTCCTTCATGCGGTCAATCCTGGCGACCAGCCCAAGAAACGGAATTAAGGGCGAAAGAGATTCACATGGCACGCCAAGCCGCCAAATCGCACAAGTCCGCCGAGCCGCCGCTTGGGCGTAACGACTGGATCGAAGCCGCAATCACATTACTGGCGGAAGACAATGTCGAGGCTTTGCGAGTGGATACGCTGGCTGAAAAGCTTGGTGTCACAAAGGGCAGCTTCTACTGGCATTTCAAGGGGCGCGAGGATTTACTGTCCGGTGTGCTCGATGCTTGGCGCTTGCGGATGACGAGTGAAGTCCGTGCGCTGATCTTCGATAAGTCGGGGACGCCCTGGGAGAGGCTAGAGCGTCTGTTGCGTATAGCGATTTCCGGCCGTGCAGACGTTCCCGGCGGTCCTTTCGAAATGACATTGCGTGATTGGGCTCGCCGCGACCCTAAGGTGGCGGACGTCGTGCGTGCAGTCGATGCGGAACGCAATGCATTCGCAGTCCAATTATATCGCGAGGCCGGACTGAGCGAGGCCGACGCGCTGGATTATGCGGAAGCCCACATGGCTGTCGTCATCGGCATCCGGATGACATTGGCGGTCAATGATCGGGAGGAGATCAAGCGGCGGCGCCGGATCGCCGGAGCATTGCTACTGCCGCGCGATAAAGCCAACGGCGAGAAACCCTGAACAGCGGAACGGGTGAAATGGGAAGAGATGTCCTTCTCAATGGTGAGTTTGGCGCCACCGCAGCAACCGCCGCTCACACAGCCCGAGCAACACGCTGCTGACGTAACCGATGATGCCGAGCAGAATAACGCCTGCATAAAGATCGGCGGATTGGAATGAGCGTGCGGCAAGAAGGATCGCCTGCCCCAAACCCGGCCGGCTCGCCAGCATTTCGCCAACGACAGCGAGAATCAGTGCGATGGTCAGGCCGACGCGCATGCCGGAAAGAATGTCTGGCATGGCGCTCGGCAAGGCGATTTTCCAGATGACGTCCCAATGTGAAAGACCGAGAACGCGGCTGACCTGATAAAGCCGCGGTTCAACCGCGGCAAAGCCATGCACGGTGGCCAGCAGCATGGGCCATAATGCACCGAAGGCGATCACAGCGAGCACCATTGCATCGGTCAGACCGAGAATGGCGATGGCGACCGGCATCATGGCGGAGGCCGGCAATGGCCGTAAGAATTCCAGCGTCGGCTCGACATAAGCACGCGCCGTCTGCGACACACCGATCATCGCACCGATGACAATACCTGCAAGTGATGCAAGCAACCATCCATAGATCATGCGTTCGATGGTGCCGATTGTCTTTGATCTCAGATCGCCTTCGGTCAGACCATAAACCAAGGCATCGAAGGCTCGCCCGGGCGTGGGCAAGAAGACCGGCGATACGAGCCGCATCTGTGCCACGACTTGCCACAACGCCACGAGCAGCAAGCCGACGCCGAAGCTTGCGAGCAGCCAGCCGATGCGATTGAGCTGTGGCAGCGTGATCATCGCTCGATCCTGACCATGGCAGCGGGACCGAATAGCCGCTTCTGCGACCACAACAGAAGCCGATTGAGCGCCCAGCCGACGATGCCGAGCCAGACCAGCAGCGCCAGCATCAGCTCTGGCCGCAGGGTCTGCTGCGCGAGAATCATGTTGTAGCCGAGCCCCAATGGATTGGCGGCGATCTCGACTGTGACTGCGACGATCAGCGCGATACCGGCAGCGAGGCGGAAGGCGACGAATATCCGCGGTAGCGCCGCTGGCAGCACAATTTTCCTGACACGCGCTCCGATGCCAAAGCCAAGTGCACGCGCCACCTGGAGCAGGCGCGGCTCAACGCCGGCAACGGCGGCTCGTGTCAAAATCACCATTGGCCAGAAGGCAGCGAATGCGACAATTGCAATTTCCATTCGGAACCCAAACCCGAATACCAGCAGGGCAATCGGAATAAGAGCGACCGCCGGAACAGGCCGAAGCGCTTCAATCGAAAATTCCAGCAGCCGGTCGGCGATCGGTGCAAGCCCGAGCAGCACACCAAGCCAAATTCCGAACACCGCACCAATGAAGAGTCCCGCCAAGGACGTCGCAAGGGTTTGCCATGTCGCCTGCAGAATCGTTCCATCGGCCAGCGCGGTCCAAAATGCAGCAACGATCCCTGACGGCGATGCCAGCATGCTGCTTTCCCACCCGGTCGCGCGAGCGGCGGCCTCCGCAACGACGAGGAATCCGACCGGGATCACCAGTCCGCGCCAATCAAACCGATGTGCATTCGCGCTCAATGCTCGACCTCCTTGATCACGTCGAACAATTCACGCCGCAACTTCAGAAATTCAGGACGTTCACGTGTTGTGAGTTGATCGCGCGGACGCGGCAGATCGATCTTGAAGGAGACCTCGAAGCGGCCAGGATTCGGCCGCATCGCAATCACGCGGTCGCCAAGGTAGATGGCTTCCTCCAGATCATGGGTGATGAACAGCACTGTGGCACCGGTGCGGGCCGCAATCGCAAGAACCTCGTCCTGCAAGGTCTGCCGCGTCATGGCGTCGAGTGCGCCGAACGGTTCATCCATCAACAGCACGGCCGGATCCTGTGCGAGACAACGGGCAATCTGCAGCCGTTGCTGCATGCCGCCGGAAAGCTGGTTCGGAAATTTCTCGGCGTGCTCGGACAGACCGATCAGATCCAGCAATTCGGCAATCCGGGTCTCCCGCAAATCCTTCGGATAATTCATGGCTTCAAGGGCCAGCGCGATATTGCCGGACGCGGTCCGCCAGGGAAGCAACGCCTTGCCGTAATCCTGAAAGACGATTGCGATGTCCTGCCGCGGCCCGGTGACCTCCTTGCCCGCATAAGTTACGCGGCCAGCGCTCGGCATCAAAAGACCGGCGGCAAGATTGAGCAGCGAAGTCTTGCCGCAACCGGAAGGGCCAACCACTGATAGAAACTCACCCTTTTGGATCGAGACATCGATGTCAGTCAGGATCGAACGACCGCCGAGCGACAGATCGACCTTCTCGAACGCGATCAGCGCCATAACATCGCTCTCCAGCATAACCGCGCAAGGTAACCCTGTTCCAAATTCAACTCTCACGGCAAAATCAGGTCCGACGGATCGAGCTTCGTCTTGAGCATCTTCTGCTTGTTCATGACGTCGATCCAGAATGCCATTTGAGGTGGAGTTATTTTGGTCGCAACCTTGGGCAAAGTCAGTGTCTTGACGACCGCAGGCGGGAGTTTCAAAGCATTGCCAATCGCCTCGCGAGATTTTTCCGGATTTGCTTCTATGAAAGCGGCCGCTTCTTCGATCGCCGCACGAAACGTCTTGATCGCACCGGGATTTTTCTGCGCCCATTCGCGCGTGGTGACATACATCACCGGCGGCGCGTCATCCGGCAAGGTCGTCACCAGATTCAGGATTTCCTCGCCATCGCTACTCTGCTTGATGCGCGTCAGAAACGGGTCTGCCGTCACAACAGCATCGATCTGACCGGCCTTCAGAAGATCTCCGTGCACGGGGAACATGGCTTCGATGAAATTGACGGACTTCGGATCGACGCCCTGCTCCATCAGCCAGCGCCGCACCATGACGTGCAGAACGGCATTCAGCCCCGGCGCGCCGACACGCTTGCCGACCAAGTCCTTCGCCGTCTTGATACCACTGTCCTTGCGCGCGACAATGCCGATCCCGGTGCCCTTCGGATTGTTCACCGAACCGCCGGCGATGATAATGAGATCGATGCCGTTATCGACCGCCTGAAGGAAGGTCGTTGGTGTCGGCACGCCGATCTGGATCGAATTCGATAGCAAGGCAGCAGGGATGGTCGGGTTGATTGGGATGATTTTGAATTGGCCGTCAATGCCGTGCTTTTTGAAAATGCCTTCTTGCTCGGCCACCATTGCCGTCGCCTGCTCGGCATTGGGCGTTCCCCCAATCAGAATTTGCGCGACTGCCGGCTGAACCGACACAATAGCAAATGTAGCGGCGAATGCCGCAGCGGACAGAATTCGCATTGTCCTCCCCTTCTTTTTCTACTTCTAGCGGCGCTTGTGCGTCGGTATCTTGGCAGGCGTATCCGGATAAAGTGTCGTCAGCGTCAGCGCGAAATGCTTGCAAAGCTGATCGCCGCCCTTCTCTGCATCGCGTGCGATGGCAAGCTCCGCCAAATCCTCATGCTCGGCGCAAAAATCATCCAGAGGTGGAATGGCTTCCAGCATCCGGTGTCGATAACGATAGGTCTGGTCATACAGCGCACTGTGCTGTTCCAGCATGCGACGTGAGCCGCAAGCTGCGATGAGCGCGGTATGAAACGCCTTGTGCACGCGCTCGAAACTGTCGATTTCCTTTCGGAAGACCTCAGGCCCGCGCGCGGCGAAACGCTTGAGCCGGTGCAGGCTCGCCACGATTCCCGCCTCCCATTCATCGCCGCCGCGCTCCATCGAAAGCCGTAGCGCTTCGCTTTCGATCACGCTGCGCATGCGGATGATGTCGGCCAAGTCCTCGCGGCTGACCTGTGCGACGCGAAAACCCTTCTGCCCGATCGCAATGACGAGCCCTTGCGCCACAAGGCGCGATAGCCCTTCCCGGATCGGCGTAGCACCAATCCCGTAACTGTCCGCCAGATCGGAGATGACGAGTTTGGAATCGGGCAGCAATCGCCCTGTCAGGATATCGCGCTGAAGCAGAGCGGCCGAACGCTCCGCCAGCGTCTCCGGAAGAGGCGCTTCCGATCCTGAATATGAAGACTCCGCATCCATGGCCCGCGTTGTCCCTTGCTTTGGACACCACAACCTTATATCGGTATTTCCAGAAAGTATATATATTTTTGGAGATCGTCGATGAAACTCGCGAGCTTTCGCCGGGCGAACGATATACGGGTCGGAATCGTCGGCGATGACGAGCAGTTGTTCGATCTTCAAGCGGCCGCAGAACAGGCCGGAGATGCAGCTTCGTTGTTTGCGTCCATGCAAGCATTGATCGAGAGCGGAGAACGCGGCCTTGATTACGCGCGGCATCTCCAAGCCAGATTTGCTGCAGATCCACGGTTTTCCTGCACACTTAACGACATCGTGCTGTTGCCACCCGTGCCGCGCCCGACGCTCATCCGCGATTTTTCGGTATTCCCTATACATATC
This sequence comes from Pseudorhodoplanes sinuspersici, assembly GCF_002119765.1. Classification (NCBI taxonomy): domain Bacteria; kingdom Pseudomonadati; phylum Pseudomonadota; class Alphaproteobacteria; order Hyphomicrobiales; genus Pseudorhodoplanes; species Pseudorhodoplanes sinuspersici. The sequence continues at coordinate 3,085,182 of NZ_CP021112.1, read as the reverse complement.
CGGCAAGCGCCGGTTGGCATGCAGAAGCTTGCCGCGCGCATCGACGGAAAACCGGCACCCGACATCACGCCTGCGGACCATGTGCCGGCGGTTTATCGCAACCAGCCGATCTACTATCGCGGCAATCACCTCAGCGTCGTCGGTCACGGCGCTACTGTGCGCTGGCCGCGTTACAGCCAGTACATGGACTACGAACTGGAGTTCGGGATTTTCCTCGGCAAAGGCGGCGCCAATATCGCGGCGAAAGATGCGCGCGATCACATTTTCGGATTTTCGATCTTCAACGATTTCTCGGCACGCGATGCGCAGATGACCGAGATGCGGAGCATGCTTGGCCCGGCAAAAGGCAAAGATTTCGATACCGGCAACGCGATCGGACCCTGGATCGTCACGGCAGACGAAATTCCCGACCCTTACAGCCTGCAGATGGCCGCGCGTGTGAACGGCAAGACCTGGTCGCGGGGCGATTCCAGCGGCATGCTGCACTCGTTCGAGGACATGATCGCGTTTGCATCTCGCGACGAGACCTTGTCGCCCGGCGAGTTTTTTGGGTCGGGCACAATGGGTAACGGCTGCGGGCTGGAACAGGACCGCTATCTCGAACACGGCGACGTTGTCGAACTCGAGGTCGAAAAAATCGGCATTCTGCGCAATACGGTCGTTCGTCAGGATCAGTAATCTATTTCGAGTGTCACCATGACCCGTCGTCTCATTGACCTTTCGATCCATCTTGAAAATGACGTGCCGGCGGATCCGCCGCCACTGATGCCCAAAATTGCGTACAAGTCGCACAAGGACACGACGCCCGAGGCCCTGATGTTTTTTCCCGGCATGACAGCCGAGGATTTTCCGGATGGAGCATTCGCCGCCGTCGAGCACATCGAACTGACGACCCATAACGGGACGCACATCGATGCGCCCTGGCACTACGCCGCGACGATGAATCGGGGCGAGCGCGCAATCACGATCGACGAAGTTCCGCTTGAATGGTGCCTGCAGCCCGGCGTGAAGCTGGACTTCCGCCATTTCCCGGACGGTTACCTCGTGCGCGCGGCCGACGTGGAGAACGAACTTGCGCGCATCGGCCATTCTCTCAAACCGCTGGAGATTGTTCTGGTGAACACACGCGCCGGCGGGCAACTCGGACAACCCGATTACATCGATTCCGGATGCGGTATGGGCCGCGAAGCCACCTTGTATTTGCTGGAGCGCGGCATCCGCGTAACCGGCACTGACGCCTGGAGTTGGGATCCGCCATTCTCGCACACGGCGCGGCGCTTCAAGGAAACCGGCGACCCCTCCATTGTATGGGAGGGTCACAAGGCCGGTTTGGAAATCGGTTACTGCCATATCGAGAAACTTCACAATCTCGAGCAACTTCCGCCAGCGGGCTTCACTGTCTCATGTCTACCGATCAAGATCCGCGGCGCATCTGCCGGATGGACTCGCGCGATCGCAATCATCGACGATTGAGTGCCAGCGCTCATGTCGCTTGCTCGATCCGTCATGACGAGTTTCGCGATGCGCCAGCGTAAGTGTCGAGGATGCGGTGCACGAGGTCCGGCTTGCGGGCCCGCGCAATACCGCATTCGGTGGCAATACCGAATTGCGGGACAAATTCCCGCGCGGTTTCGATGCGCTTGATGACGCCGTCGACGCCATCTGCGACATGTACGACACCAAGATAGATTTCAGTTGTCGGATCGAGCTTGAGGTCCTTGAACGGCGCGAAATATTCGCGATCTGTGCGCGCCACCGGCACCGGGAAATGGATATAGGTGATCGGACGCGTTACCGCCTTGGATATGTCGTTCGCCACGTCGACCATGCGGCTCGCGTCCTTTGGCTCGATGAAATGCTTCGCACCGAAATCGCCGTAACAGACATGGATGCCAAGCTCGACATCGGCGGGGACCGGCGCACAGATGCGTTGCATACGCGCCACGATCTCGGCCTGCGATGATCCCTGCCGCGGAAACCAGTCTTGCGGCTGGCCGTCAAGTGCAATCATTTCGTGGCAGAAGTCCCACTGGATGCACAGATGCTCATGCGGAATGGCGTTGCAGAGGGCTTTCACCTCGGCAATCATCGCCTTCTCGTAGGCCTTCTCGATCTCCTGCACATCTTGGGGCGCGCAAAAGGCATAGACGACGCCATAGGGCGTCGGCATACAGACCTGCAACCGCACATGTTCCGGAAGATCGCCGCGTTCCTTTGCGGCCTGCAGATCCTGATAGGACGCCCGCGCTTCGCGTGCATAGCCGAGCTCACCGAAGCTGATCTCGTCCGCCGTTACGCCTTCGGCCAGCACCAGCAGTGGGAATTTCGAGGTGGCACGCACCGCACCCGCCGGATCAGGCCGCAGAAACGGACTCGACCGCAGCAGCGGATACTGGAAGCTCGCCCAAAGCCTGCGCGGGCCGACCTCGCCGTCGGGCACGCGTTTGAGCCGCTGGCCAATCTTCTGGCCGACGGTATGGAAGATTTCATCGACATTATCGAGGCCGATGCTGCCGACGAGATAGACGCTGTCAGGTAGATTTACCGCTGCGGTCATGGCGATCCCTCATCACATGCTGATGTTCTGAAATGAAAGCGGCGGCCTGCATGTCGGCAGACCGCCCAGTCGCAATCACGGGACGATGATGTTCTTGAGATTGACGTCGCCGCGGATCATCCCCTGGGTTTTCATGATCGAAATCCAGGGCTCGATATTGCTGTCACTCAGCTTGGAACCAAACTTTGGAATCGCGACCGCGGCAACCGCGGGTGGCGGCAGCTTGAGAAACTTCGCCACGATCGCCCGCGCTTCGTCCGGGTTGGCGTGCGCGTAGGCCGCGCCCTCTTCGAAGCCTACCCGGTAGGCCTTAATCGCATCCTTGTTTTTCTCTGCCCAGGCTTTCTTGCTGGCAAAAACCGTGATGCTCATGCCCGCTGGCATGTCACGAATGAACATCGACAGCAATTCGCCGGCCTTGGTGCCGATGATGCGCGCCATAAACGGCTGGATTGCCACCACAGCATCGACCGAGCCGGACTTCAGGATACCTTCCATCAGCGGGAATTGGGTCTCGACGAATTCGACTTTTTTCCAGTCGACACCTTTCATGGTGAGCCACTCACGGAACATCACATGCAGAAAGGCGTTTAGCCCCGGCACCCCAACCTTCTTGCCGACGAAATCTGCCGGCGTCTTGATGCCCGATTCTGGACGCACCACGATGCCGAAGTTGCTATCATCCTTGGTCGTCTCGGTGTAGCCAGAGACCGCAACGATATCGAGGCCGCCGTTCACCGCCTGGAGCAACACCGATGCTGTCGGCATGGCGATATCGACTTCGCCGCTCTCCAGCGCCGCAGGATTCTGCGAATTCAGCGGGATTGGCTTGAGCGCGACTTCAATGCCGTGCTTGGCAAAATAGCCCTTTTCCTGCGCCAGAAGAATCGGCGCGAGATCGAAGATCTGCTGGTGACCGAAGGTAATCTTCTTCTGTGCCAGGGCCGGCGAGGCGCCCCAGGCCATCAACGCTGCCGCAACGGCAAGTGCAATAAGTCGTCTCATTTTTTCCTCCCGTGAAATTTGCCGCACAGGTTGATCCCGCGTCGAGCTTTTGCGTCAGTTCAGTTCATGCAGAGGCTGCCTTCTTGCGCGTTGCTGCGACACGACGCGGTTGTGCCGATGCAGCTGCCAATCCCTCAAATGCACCCGTCAGAAACGGCAAGGCATACTCATACGCGCGTTCGAGATCGCGGCTGGAATAGGCCCGCTTCGAAATCACACTCAGCAAATCGTTGGCGGCAAACATGCCGAACATGATCGAAACCAAGTGAACGTAGCCTCGCGCTGCGGCTTCCTTCGTCAAGCGCGGCTCCGCCTCAACCAAGGCGTCAAGGATGATGTCCTGCGTTTCCTTGAAGTGGCGTGTGATGAGGCGCGTCCAGCGTTCCGCCTGACCGGTTTGCGCCAGCAAACGGCCGTAAGCGCGCCAGCCTGGCCCACCCTCCAACATCAGATCGAGATAAGGACGAAGAAAGACGTCCAGCACCTGCCGCAAATCCGGCTTTTCCTTCAAGGCTGCGAAAGCGTCACGACGGCGGCTGTTCAGTTCGTCGGAGCGCCGCGCGATGAGCGCTTCGAACAGCTTTTCCTTGCTCTGAAAATGATAATTGATCAGCCCGAGCGGCACGGAGGCCTTGGCCGCAACATCGCGCATCGAAACGATATCGAAGCTGGCTGCCGCAAAAAGATTTTCCGCCGCATCCAATATCGCTGTTCTGGTGTTGGCGCTGCTGCGCAATTTGCCGTTCCTCATTCCGATCCTATTGACAGACGATTTGTACAGTTGTTCAACTCTAGTGCAAGAGCGTTTTCGATGCGAGCAAAATGTTTTCGTCGTCGACTAGCGCAAGAAGCAAATAATTCTGCACCGCAATAATGCGGGATTCGGGGAGAAAACATTGGGATTCTTCATCGGAACGGATGTCGGCGGCACATTCACCGACCTTTGGGTTTCGGCTGACGATGGCCAAACTCGCGTCTTCAAATCGCCGACAACGCACGACGTGCTCGGCGGCGTGCTCGATGCGATCGCGCTGGCCGCGGAAGCGTATGGGCTCAGTTTCGAGCAATTTTGCGCGAAGATTGATCGCTTCGGTCACGGCACGACCGTCGGCCTGAACGCTTTGCTGACCGGCAACGCGGCGAAGACGGCCGTGCTTACGACCATGGGGTTTGGTGACACGCTGGAGATCGGGCGGCTTAAACGTCAGACATCGGGCATGAACGAGTTGGAGCGCACGGACGCCTATCTCCGCAACCGGATTCCACCGCTGATTCCGCGTGATCTCGTGATCGAAATCGACGAACGCATCGACGTCAAAGGAAACGTCATCAAGGAACTGAATGAGCAGCAAGCCCGCGCCGAGATCCGCAAGCTGAAGGATCGCGGGATCGAAGCCGTTGCAATATGCACGCTTTGGGCGACGCATAATCCCTCGCACGAGCGCTGGCTGCGCGACCTCGTGCTGGAGGAATTACCCAGCGTATTTGTGAGTTGCTCGCACGAAATCTCGCCCGGCGTTGGCGAATATGCGCGCATGTCGACCACCGCCGGCAATGCTGCGCTTGGCCCCCTTGCCGGCCGTTACCTGTCAAGCCTGGAGGCGAAACTGCAAAAGGCCGGCATGAAAGTGCCAGTTCTCATGATGACATGCGCGGGCGGCGTCTTGCCGACGGCGGTACTGAATGACCGCCCCGCTTTCGCATTGTTTTCCGGCCCTGCCGGCGGCGTCATGGGGTCGCGCGCAACCGGCGCGCAGGCCGGCTTCAACAACATCGTTACGATGGATATCGGCGGCACCAGTTTCGATGTCGGCGTCATCGTCTCGGGCAAGCCAATCATGCGATCCGAAATCTCTGTTGCAGGCGCCGATATTCGCGTGCATTCGATCGACGTGGAATCGATCGGTGCCGGCGGCGGCTCCATCGCCTATGTCGAATTCGGCGAATTGCGCGTCGGCCCGCGCAGCGCCGGTGCCAATCCAGGCCCGGCCTGCTACGGTCGCGGCGGCACACGACCGACCGCAACCGATGCCGATCTCGTGCTCGGCGTCCTCGATCCGGACAATTTCATCGGCGGCCGCATGCGCCTTGATGTGGAAGCAGCACACCGCGCGATCGACGAGCATGTTGCAAAGCCGCTCGGTATGAGTGTCATCGAAGCGGCCTGGAGCATCCGTCAGATCCTCGACAGCAAGATGGCCGACCTACTCCGTCGCATGACCATCGAGCGTGGCTACGACCCACGCGACTTCACGCTTTTGGCTAATGGCGGTGCTGGCCCGTCACATGCCTGGGTTCTGGGCGATGAACTCGGGCTCGACAGCTTCATCGTTCCGGCGGCCGCTACAGCAGAATCGGCCTATGGCACCGGCAATTCCGATCTTGGCTTTACCGCAGAGCGCCCAGCTTACGTGCGCGTCTCACCAGGCACCGCACCAAGTGCAGACCAACTCGGGAAAGTGACTGCCGCCCTTGCGTCGGCCACCGACGAAGTCTGCAGAAACCTCTCGCTTGCCGGTCCGAGGGGCGACATCGGAGTCGAACGTTTTGCGGCCATCAAGTTCCGCGGCCAGACCAATTATCTCGATGTCCCGTTCGACGGTGAGACCTTTACGCTCGATACGTTTCGTGCGGTGACAAACACATTTGAGAAACAATACGAAGCCCTGTTCGGCCGCGGCGCAGCTTTTTCCAACGCAGGTTACGAACTCATTTCCGTTCGTGTCGTGGGCAGCGGAGCCCTCCCCCCGCCCGCGCTTGCCACCAAGGGCGAAGCGTTCGAGCCGCGCGGCAGCCGCCCGGTTGTGTTTCGCGACGCGAAAACACCTGTTGCGACCGCGATCTACCGCACGTCCTTCCCGAAGGATGGCGAAACCACGCAGGGCCCCGCGATCATCGAATTTCCCGGCCAGAGCGTGGTCGTACCGCCCGGTGCCAGCGCGACGGCAGACCGCTTCGGCAACATTCATGTGAGGCTCGCATCATGAGCGGCGAGATCAGTGCTGTCACCTTTGAAGTGATCCGTAACCGGCTTGTGGCCATTTCCGAGGAAATGCGGATTGCACTGCAAGCCGTCTCGGGTTCGCCCACAGTGACCGAGGCGTCAGACTTTTTCACCGGATTGTTCCTGCCTGACGGCGCCGTTGTCTCGATGGGATTTCAGGTGTCGTTCCAGGCGCCGGTCTGCGGACAGGTGATCCGGCACATCAATGGCAAACCGCAACTTAAAGTAAAGGATGGCGATATCTTCATCGGCAATGATCCGTATATCGGCGCACTGCACCAGAATGACGTGCAGATGATCGGACCGATCTACGCGGGCGATGAGATCATCGCCTGGGCCGGCGTCGAGGCCCATGAAACTGACGTCGGCGGCATGGACTTCGCCAGTTGGTGTCCAAAGGCCCGTGAAGTGTATCAGGAAGGCATCCGCATTCCTTGCGTGAAGCTGGTCGATCAGGGCGAGATGCGCGAAGACGTACTGGAGATGATCGTCACCGCCTCGCGCCTGCCCGATCAACTCGGCCTCGATATTCGGGCGTTCATCGCGACGGTGAATGTCGCACGCCGCCGCGTGACCGAACTGGTCGACCGCTATAGCGCAAAGACCGTGACAGACGTCATGCGCCGTATGATTACGTCGTCCGAAGTTCGGCTGCGGGCACGCCTGCGCGAATTGCCGGATGGCGTGGCCCGTGCTTCCGATTTTATCGAGCATGACGGCCATCAAAACGTCCTCTACAAGATCGATTGCAAGGCGACGAAAAAAGGCGACAAGCTTACGCTCGATTTCTCAGGCTCGAGCAAGCAGGCGCCCGGCTTCATCAATGCCACGCGCTCCGGTCTCGTCGGCGGCTGTGCCGGCGGCGTGCTGACGACACTCGGGTTCGACATCCAGTGGAACCAGGGCATTCTCGATCCGGTCGAGATCGTTGCGCCGGACGGATTAATCTGTACCGCGCAATTCCCCGCGCCCGTCGGGTCGGCAACCGTCGAAACCATCTGGTCGGTGAGCAACGCGGTCATGGCGGCGCTGAACAAGCTGCTCGCAACCTCGCCGAAATATCGCTATCGCGCGCAATGCATCAGCGATGGCTGCATGGCGACGTTCAATCTCGGAGGCATCAATCAGTATGGCGAACCGTTCGGTCTGCATCTGATGGATCCGCTGGCCGCGGGGTCCGGTGCCTTTGCAACCAAGGACGGCATCGATGCCGGCGGACCCATCACCTCGCCGGTGTCGTGTATCGCCGATGTGGAACGCAATGAGCAGGCCGTGCCGCTGTTTTATCTGCACCGCAAGCTCACGCCCGATACTGGCGGCGCCGGCAAGTTTCGCGGCGGTCTGAGTGCCGAGGTCGCGCTGACGCTCGGTGGCATCGAAAAAGCGATGGCGCTGGTGATGACTCACGGCGCCGAAGTGCCGAACACGGCAGGCCTTGCCGGCGGCTGGCCGGGCTCCACTGTCGTGCAATCGATGGGCCGCGGTGCCATCGAGAATGGCGTTCCGGTCAAGGGCGATTGGGAACGTTTCGGTCCCAAGCCCGGCCTGATGCCGATGACCAATCGCGACGTCTATTCCGTCATCTGGCAAGGTGGCGGGGGCTGGGGCGATCCGCTGGAACGCGAAGCAGGCGCCGTAGCGCACGATGTCGCATCGGGCGCAATCACCGCGGATGCAGCCAAAGAAATTTATGGTGTCATTGTCAGCAACGGCAAGGTGGATGACGCTGCAACCGAAGGACAACGCGAAAAGATCCGCAAGGATCGTGTCGGGCACTTCGACACAGATCCGGCCCGGCGTTCAGCGGCAGCGCCGGTCGCCTCCTTGAGCGAAGGCCTTTTTATCGCGCAGGACGAGCGCGGCATGCACGTCGTCTCGCGCGCTGGCTATATCCTCTCGACCGGCAACACGGCCTGGCGCAAGAGCGCTCAATCCGTCACTTTTGATCGGTTGCCAGATCGCTATCGCATCGATCTGCACGCCGATCTGCGCTGTACGTTACAATATTGCCCGGCGAGCGGCGCTTTACTGGCGGTTGACTTCCATCGCAAGGACGAAAAACCGGTCGACGATCTTCTACTTGATCTAGATTCGATTGCAGCGATGGCGTCATGAGTAAGGTGCCCAACCCATTCCTGACCGCCACCGGCGACGAGCTTCCGACGCAATACGATCGCGCGCCGGAATATGACGGCTTCATTGAGGAGCGTGACGTTCTCGTTCCCATGCGCGACGGTGTGCATCTCTCGATCGATATCTACCGGCCAGATACGACGAAGAAGCTCCCTGCCCTGCTGGCTTTCGCCATCTACAACAAGGACCTGCAAGGGCCGGATATTGCCGATGCGCTGACACCGCAGCCGTCCTGGTCTGCGCTCTGGACCGGATGGCTGGAGGCTGGCGACACGCGGTTTCTGACCTCACGCGGCTATATTCATGTCATCGGTGCGCCGCGCTCCATCGGAAAGTCCGAAGGCGGCGGCTCCCGCGAATTCGATAGCTACGACCTTATCGAGTGGATCGCGAAACAGCCCTGGTGCGATGGCAATGTCGGCATGATCGGCATCTCCGGATTCGGCGCGGAGCAGTTCAATGCCGCCAAGCAGCAACCGCCGTCGCTGAAGGCCATTTTTCCGTTCGACCCGCGCGGTGCATACGGCACGCTCGGCAGCTTCCGTGAGGAATATCCCGGCGGCGTACTGCACCTTTTCCGCTATCTGCTATCGATCAATCTTGTGGCGCACCAGAACAAGGGCCAGCCGGGAGCATTGCCGCCAGAGCGTGAAGCGTTGTGGCAAGAGGCGATGCGCAATCCCGATTTCAAGATCTATCCGCATGTCTACAACATTCTGACACAGAAGGGTCAGCACCTCCCGGCGATTTTTGATTTTCTGATCCATCCTTACGACAGAGAAGAGATCGTCGAACGCGCCGAATCTGACTTCGACAAGATCAAGATTCCCGCTTACACCGGCTCTGGCTGGTATGCCTATGGTTACAAGACGCATCTGAACGGTGCGCAGAACTGGTTTCGCAATATCAAATCACCCAAGAAGCTCGCCTTCGGCGGTCCCTCGCATCTCGAACGGCCCTTCCATTCGCTGCATCGGGAAATCTTGCGCTGGCACGATCACTGGTTGAAAGGCATCGACACCGGCATCATGAACGAGCCGCCGGTGAAGTACTGGACGATGGGCGCAAACGAATGGCGCTATGGCGAAGACTGGCCGCTGCCGGAAACGCAATGGACCAAACTTTATCTTTCGAGCTGGGGCCGTCTTCGCCCCGAGCCATTTCTGCCATCCAGCAATGACGGACGCCTTGCGCCTGACGCCTTCGTGCAGATGCCGATCACGCAAACCAACGACGTGCAGCGCCTGCGCTACGTCAGCGAGCCTTTGCCGCAGGACACGCTGATCGCTGGCCCTATGGTCCTAAATCTTTTCGCGTCGATCGACCAGGACGATACCAACTGGATCATTGTGCTGAGCGATCTCGGCCCCGACGTATCGGTGCGTACAGCACGCGACAGCGAACGCTACGTTCCAGCCGAGCTCCCCGAGCGCGAAATCACGCGTGGCTGGCTGAAGGCATCGATGCGCGAAATCGATCCCAAACGTTCAAAGCCGTGGAAGCCTTGGCACAAGCTTACGCGTGCTGCGAAAAAGCCGGCTATTCCCGGCGAAGTCATGGAATACTCGATAGAGCTGATGGCGGCGGCCAACATGTTCAAGACGGGTCACCGCATCTGCGTCGACATCACATCATTGGATGTCCCGACAGGTGTCGGCGGCGCCACAAATATCGAATATTTTCCTTATCATATTTGTTCCAGCCAAACGACCTTGCACAAGATTTATCACGACGAGCAGCATCCTTCTCACTTGCTCCTTCCGATCATTCCTCAAGCAACGGGCCGCGATGATTGAGTGATACTGCTCTTGCTCTTCTAGGCGTTTCACTCGCTCGGCAATTCCGGACAAGGACGCAACGCAATTTCCCACGCCTCTTCCGGCGAAACGCCAACCATACCGAGCAAATTGACCACGGCATCGTTCATCTGATCGATATCAATTTTGCGATCGCAAACCGCAAGGCTGAACCCAACGATGGCATGCGTGGCCATGCGCCACGCCAGGTCGGGGTCTTCGGTGCGATAGCGACCGGCGTTCACCGCATTGCGGATATCGCGGATCGCATACGGCCCCATCACCCGATACATCGCATCGGCGATGACTTCCGAGCGACGCAGAAGCCACCGCCAGCGATGATCGGTGGTCGCGGCTTTCATCACATTGCGGACGCCGAAGGCATAGACCTGTCCAGGATCATCGAACGTATTGGTCACAGCTTCGATGCGTTGCGCCATCAGGTCCATCACCCGCTCCATCACGCACATCGCCAGATGGTCCTTGGACGCAAAGTAATTGTAGACCGTGCCCGCCCCCACATCGGCAAGTTCGGCGATTTCGGCCATCGTCGCCGCATCGATGCCTTTGCCAGCCATCACCTGATGACCAGCCGCCAACAGCGCCTCGCGATTGCGCCGCTTGCGGCGATCGCTTCGCGTTTCCTGTTCACGAGTGTCGGCAGATCTTATATTCATTTATGAATACTGTTCAATTATTAGAGCCGATTCATCATCACAAATATCATAAACCACCGATTCTAAAGGGCAATATAGATTCTTGCCGACCCCGTTCAATCGTGAATCTAGGTGCAATTTTGCGTGCGATATCAACCCTATAATCAAAGTTGACTGACGTTCACTTTCGGATAACGTTCATCGATACCGCCAGACACGTTTCACAAACAAAAAAAGGCGGAGGGAGGACTACGTGATCAAGAATTTCCCTCAGGATCGTGCGTCCAAACGCAAGATGCTGCTCGATGGCGTTGCGTCGATTGCCGATACACTCAAGGCATCAGGACCAAAGAGTGAAGAACTTGGCACGCTCGCACCTGAAGCCGTCTCGGCATTGCGCGATGCCGGCATGTTCCGGCTCAAGCTGTGTGCCGAGATGGGCGGCGCCGAAGCCGATCCAGTCACCGAAATGCTGGTGCTTGAGAATCTCGCCTACAACGATCTGACCAGTGGCTGGTGTACGATGGTCGGCGCAACCGCCATCGCATCTCTGGGCACTTTCCTCACGCCAAGCGCCCTCGCCAAGGTTTTCCAGAACGGATCGATTCCCACTGCATCGATCTCATTCTTTCCTGCCGGACGCGCGAAGCGCGAGGGCAACGGCTATCGCCTCAGCGGCAGGTGGCGATTCAACAGTGGCATCCGCCATGCCGAATGGGTGGTTGGCGGCACGGTTATCGAAGATGCCGAGCCCGGCCAGCCGCCTGTGATGTTCTCCGCAATCCCCGCAAAAGATGTGACACTCTACGACAACTGGGGTGGCGTCACGGGTCTGCGCGGCACCGGCTCCTGCGATTGCTCGGTCGAGAATTATTTTCTGCCGGAAGATCAGGGCTTCGTGTGGGATCTCCTGAAGCCAGCGCCGGTGCGTGGCGGCGCTTCCTACCTGCTTCCGCCATTCGCCTATGTGGCGAAGGAGCATGGCAGCGTCGCCATCGGCGGCGCACGGCGCGCACTTGACGAACTGATCACCATCGCCACGACCACCAGAGGCACGTTCCGCGCCTCCAAACTCGATGAGCGCCAGGTGGTTCATCGGTTCATCGCCGAGGCAGACCTCAAACTGCGCTCGGCGCGCGCGCTGATGCACGAACGCTATGAGGCGCTTTATGAGAAGGTGAATGCCGGCCACTTACCCGATGGTGCAGACATCGCGGATGTGCGGGCCATCTGCGTTTATGCAACAGACGCCGCCATCTCCGTTGCCACCATGGCTTATCATTTCGCCGGAAATACAGGCCTCCATCATCCTAACGTGATAGGACGTCTGTTGCGCGATCTAAACACGGCCGGCATCCATCAGGTCATGAGTGACACGGCTTATGAAAATCACGGCAAGTTTCGGTTGGGTCTGCCGGCTGATCCGTTGGCCTGATGACGTCGAGCAATTCGGTGTGCGCGGTCTCATCCAGCACCGGTCCATTTTACGAAAGGGCGCATGTCAAGACGCCTGCATCATACAAATAAACAGGAGGGAGCATGTCAGAATACGAAAGCAGAAAGAGCGGACTCTCACGCCGTCATATGATTCAAGCCGGTATCGGGGCAGTTGCTGCGCCAGCGGTTCTCAACATCATTCCGGTCAATGCGCAGAGCCGGGTGATCAAAATCGGGCATGTGAATCCGCGGACGGGGCCTTTGGCCGGGTTCGGCGAAGCCGACACCTTCATCATCGAACAGGTCAAAGGCGTCATTGGCAAGGGGATACAAAGCGGCGGCAAGACCTATCCGGTCGAAATCATCTCGCGTGACAGCCAGTCGACCTCGACGCGCGCTGCTGATGTCGCCTCCGAACTGATCCTGCGAGACAAGGTCGATATCCTGCTTGGCGCATCTGCACCTGACACAACCAACCCAGTGGCCGATCAGGCCGAAGTCAACGAAGTGCCGTGCATCACGACAAACTGTCCGTGGCAGCCTTACTTCTTCGGTCGCAAAGGCGATCCGAAAAAAGGTTTCACATGGACCTATCATTTCTTCTGGGGGCTGGAAGACGTGATCGGCGCATTTCTCTCCCTGTGGGATTCGGCGCCAACGAACAAAGTGGTCGGCGGACTATTTCCGAACGATGCCGACGGCAATGCCTGGGGTGACAAGGAACTGGGTCTTCCGCCTGCATTGGCGAAGGCCGGATACAAGCTATTCGACCCCGGCCGCTACCAGGTGATGAACAATGACTTCTCGTCGCAAATCGCCGCCTTCAAGGCGCAAGGCGCCGAGATCGTTACCGGCAATATGATCCCGCCGGACTTCGCAACATTCTGGTCGCAGGCCGCGCAACAGGACTTCAAGCCAAAGATCGTCACCATCGGCAAGGCGTTGCTGTTCCCGTCGGTGATCAATTCGCTCGGTGCGCGCGGCAACGGCCTGACCACGGAAATCTGGTGGACGCCGAACCACCCGTTCAAATCCGGCCTCACCGGACAGAGCACGAAAGAATTGACAGACGCCTATATGAAGGCCACCAGCCGGCCGTGGTCGCAACCGATTGGCTTCCAACACGCCTTGTTCGAAGTAGCCGTCGACGTGCTCAAGCGCTCCAAAACACTGGAGCCGAAAGCCATTCTCGATTCCATTGTCGCCACCAACTATCAATCGATCGTCGGCAAAGTGAACTGGGACGGCAAGCCGGTGAAGAATGTGAGCAAGACACCGCTCGTCGCCGGCCAGTGGCAGCGCAAGAACGACGCCTTCAATCTTGTCATCACCACCAACAAACCAGCGCCGGAAATTCCGGTCGGTGGGAAGCTGGAGCTGCTGGGCTAGTCATTGTCTTTCCGGGGCGCCCGTCAAGCCGAAGGCGACGGCGGGCGAACCCGGAATCCATAACCATAATCGGGAGTATGGATTCCGGCCCTCGCTTTGCTCGGTCGGAATGGCGGAGAAAAATGATCCTTACCCTCGACTCCATCTCCAAACGCTTCGGCGCCATCGTCATTGCAAACGGCGTCGATCTGGCCGTGGGCGACGGCGAGGCGCTCGGCATTCTGGGACCGAATGGTGCCGGCAAGACCACGTTATTTGGCATCATCGCTGGCACGATCTCACCCGATTCCGGGCGTGTTATCTTTCAAGGTGAGGACATCACGCATCTGCCGCCCGACAAGCGCTGCCGCAAAGGCATCGCACGTGCCTTCCAGGTACCGCAGCCGTTCGGCGGAATGACGGTGTTCGAAAATCTCGTCGTCGCCGCAGCCTTCGGTCAAGACAAAAGCGAACGTGACGTCTGTGCGACGAGCGTCGAGATCATCGAGCGCTGCGGTCTGGCCAGCAAAATCAACCGTCTGGCAGGCACCCTCACCCTGCTCGATCGCAAGCGACTGGAACTTGCGCGTGCGCTTGCAACCGAACCGAAACTTCTGCTGCTCGATGAGGTCGCAGGCGGGCTTACGGAACAGGAATGCCACGCGCTGGTGGCGCTGATCAGTGATATCCGGACGTCCGGCCTGACGATCGTCTGGATCGAGCATGTGGTTCACGCGCTGACAGCCGTCGTCGATCGCGTTGTCGTGCTGCATGGCGGCGCCTTCATCGCCCAAGGCGATCCGCAAAGCGTGATCCGCTCGCCGCAAGTGGCGGAGATCTATATGGGGATTCCGGTCGATGTCTGACGCGCCGATCCTCGAACTGCGTAGGCTCGATGCCCATTATGGGGACTTCCAGGCGCTTTTCTCGGTCTCGATGACAATCGCGCGCGGTAGCATCGTGTCCATTGTCGGCGCCAATGGAGCCGGCAAAAGCACGTTGCTAAAGACCATTGCGGGATTGATGCCGACACGCGAGGACGCTGTCCTGTTCGACGGTCAGCCGATCGGATCCGAGCCTGCCTTCAAGGTCGCAGCGCGTGGCATTGCGCTCGTGCCGGAAGGACGCAAGCTGTTTCCTTCATTGTCGGTCGAGGAAAATCTGATGATCGGCGGGCAGACAAAGCGTCCCGGAAACTGGACCTTATCGCGCATCTACGATCTCTTCCCGATCCTTGGCGAACGCCGGCGCGCCCCCGCAACCTCGCTCTCTGGCGGACAGCAGCAAATGGCCGCGATCGGCCGGGCATTGATGTCCAATCCGCAAATTCTTCTTTGCGACGAAATCAGCCTTGGGCTTGCACCGATTGTTATCCGAGACATTTATGCGCGTCTTCCCGATATCGCTGCTGGCGGATTATCGGTCGTCATCGTGGAACAGGACGTGATGCAGGCGATGAGGGCCGCGAACCACATCTATTGCTTGCAGGAAGGCCGCGTCACGTTAAACGCTCCGACCGGTTCATTGAGCCGCGATGAGGTCACCGCCGCATATTTTGGAGTCTGATACGTGGAATGGGCAAACACCATTGTACAGGGCATACTGCTCGGCGGACTCTATGCAATGTTCGCGGCAGGACTGTCGCTCATTTTCGGCATCATGCGGCTCGTCAATATCGCCCATGGCGATTTGATCGTCTTGGCTGCCTATGTGGCCCTTCTGGTCACCGAAGCGCTCGGGATCAATCCGCTGCTGTCACTTGTCATTGTCATTCCGGTCATGGCGTTATTCGGCTATGTGTTGCAGCGTGCGATCCTCAATCCAACGCTGGGAGACGATCTCCTCCCGCCCCTTCTTGTCACCTTCGGGTTGTCAATCATCATCCAGAATGGGTTGCTTGAACTCTTCACCGCCGACAGCCGAAAGCTGAATGCCGGACCGATCGAGATCGCGAGCATCCAGATTGCGCAAGGGATTTCGATCGGCATTCTTCCGCTGATCCAATTTCTTGTCGCCATTGCCATTATCGGCACCTTGCAGATTCTGTTCTATCGCACCGCCATCGGCCGCGCCTTCCGCGCGACATCGGACGACCAATCCACTGCGCAATTGATGGGGCTGGACAACCGGCATGTCTTCGGTCTTGCGATGGCGCTCTCGCTTGCCATTGTTGCGGTAGCCGGCGTCTTCCTCGCCGTGCGCACGAATTTCGATCCATCGATCGGGCCTGCGCGGCTTATCTTCGGCTTCGAGGCGGTCATCATCGGCGGCCTCGGTTCGATGTGGGGCACTCTGGCTGGCGGTATCATTCTCGGTGTGTCGCAAGCCATCGGCGCGCAACTCGATCCTGGCTGGAACCTGCTCGCCGGTCATCTGGTGTTTCTCTTCATTCTCGCCGTCCGGCCGCAAGGCCTGTTCCCGAAGGTGCAGTGATGAGCGAGCAAACCTTCACCATCGAACACACGACGCGTTTCAGCCGCATCGGCATGAGCGTTCTTGCCGTGCTTCTCGTCACGCTTGCCGCCGCCCCCTACTGGGCCGATCGGGCCGACCTGCGTCTGCTCGCGGAAATCTTTGCGTATATGGCGCTCGCAAGCCTGTGGAATCTGCTCGCGGGCTACGCCGGTCTCGTATCAGTCGGCCAGCAAGCTTACGTCGGCCTCGGCGCCTATCTCCTTTTCGGACTCTCCATGCTTGCCGGCATTCCGCCGCTCTGGACGATCCCGATCGCGAGCGTCGCGTCGGCGCTTGTTGCAATACCGGTGGCGCTGCTGATGTTTCGCCTGCGTGGACATTATTTTGCAATCGGCACCTGGGTTGTGGCCGAGGTGTTTCGTCTGTTTGCTTCGCAAGTTTCTGCTTTAGGCGGCGGATCTGGCACGAGCCTGCCGGCCCAGATCGTGGTGTCGATGGCGGAAACGCGTCAGCTGCGTGAATTCCTCATTTATTGGGTATCGCTTGCCTTGCTCGCCGCAATCCTCGGCATCATCGTGATCTTGCTGCGATCGCGCTATGGCCTCGCGCTCACCGCGATCCGCGACAATGAGACGGCTGCACTCTCGAACGGTATCGATGTGAAACGTATCAAGCTGATCGTTTACATCATCACCGCCGGCGCGACCGCAGCGATCGGAGCACTGATATTCCTGCAAAAACTGCGCATTTCGCCCGACACCGCTTTCAGCATCAATGACTGGACCGCGTTCGTGATCTTTATCACCGTCATTGGCGGCATAGGGCGACTGGAAGGCCCGATCATCGGCACGATCGTCTTCTTCGTTCTGCGGCAAACCATGTCCGATCTCGGCGCGTTATATTTGCTGATGCTCGGACTTGTTGCTATTGCGGTCATGTTGAAGGCCCCAAAGGGGCTGTGGGGCTATGTCGCCGATCGTTATGGCTGGCAATTATTTCCCTTGGCGCGACACGTGGTGATGGCGGGCGCCGACAAAAAAAATGACCGTGTCGAAATGTAGAGAATGGGAGCGTGGTGGGTGCACAAGGATTCGAACCTTGGACCCGCTGATTAAGAGTCAGCTGCTCTACCAACTGAGCTATGCACCCGGGCCACTTACTCGCCCATAAGGCGAAAGCGCGGTCCGTTTAGCAAAGCAGAGGCTGGGTGTCCAGCAATGCCGGGCTTTGATTCGGGGATAAAGCCTGTAGGCCCCCTAGTCTCGGCTAGCGGCCGACAATCGGGGCCTTTTCGTCTGGATCCGGCCGGCGGTGCAGTTCCTCCGTCTTGCGGTCGCGGAGGCGGTCCACCTCTGGGCTCCGGCGTTTCCGCCAGACGAAAAGGCCATAAAGAAGCCCAAGGCCGAGCAACACAACCGCCCCAACGTCGACGATAATCCACATCCATCCGCCGGCTTCGCCACTCATAATTGCACTCCCTGTATTGCACTCCCTGTGCCGCATCGGCCGGCCGAAGTCGGCCATTGGACATCAAACGCGCGAGCAAGACCGATCGATCCAACACAGGTTTCAGGGGCGCGCGGGGTGACCATACCCGTCTTCGGCAAAAGAAAAGGCCGCCGGGCGGGGGTCCCGGCGGCCTCCTGCGTCACGGCGATCGGGGGCTGGGGGCTTTAAGTGATCGCCGCTACGAACTGTTCTTGGCCTGTTATCGATGTCGGCCTCGACGGCCCATGCCATGCGGTCGCATCACTTGGCGGCCGAGGACCTCGAGCCGCCGCTTCTGCGCATCATCGAGGCTGCGATACAGCGGTTCCGAGGCGTCCGCGAGACGCTTCAGCGCAGCACCCCGGTTGCTCATCGCCTCCGAAGCATTGCGGAGCCTCTGGATCGGATCGGGACGCTCATCCGATTCTCGTCGCTGACGGCGCTGTTCCATCGCCTGCGCCCGCTCCTTGGCAAGATCGCGAAGAGCGCTCTCCACCGGCGGCCAATTCTTTTCCTGATCGGCATTCAGCCGCAAGCCCGCACGCAGTGCAGCAATCCGCGCATCGACGAACGCAGCCCGGTCATCAGGAGACAGGCGCGCGCCGCGATCCCCTGTGCCGCGCTCGCTGCGCACGCCATCGGTAGACGGTGCAGATTGCTGCGCAAGGGCAGCCGACGACAACACCATGCTGGCTGCGACAAGCCCGATCGGGATTTTCCGGAACATTGCCCTCTCCTTAACCGCGATTGCAGCGGCCCTCGAAAGCTAACGCCAATATGGCGATCCACAACTTAATTATCGGACAGGTTTCAGGCTCGCGCCGATGGAACCCGCGCGGCGATTTGCCACTTTACCGCCGCTTTTTGCGGCAGCGCCGGCCGCAGGATCGGCTTACACTCCAGACCATCACCGTGGATCGGCAATGCCGGGTCCTGCGGATAAAAAGATATCGTCAGGGAGGATAAACATGATGAAGAACATGAAGGACGGACTCCGTCCCGCTGTCTCCGCCGCAACACTCGCGGCCGCTCTCATTTTGGTATCAGCGCCGCTCGCGCAGTCGCAGGAGCGAAAATCGATTCGCTGGTCCACATCCAGCGTCGATTCCTATGGCTACAAGGTCGCCGCCGCGATGGTGAAGATCGCGGAAGAGGCGCTCGGCGGCGAATATACGATCACGGTCAATCCGTATCCGGCAACAACGGCGGCCATGAAGGCTGCGATGGATGGCACCGGCGAGATCGGTTACACCGCCGATGTCGGCATGACCCAGCTCTATGCGGGCGAAGGCGGCTTCAAGAATTACACCCCAGCGAAAAGCAAACTGGTTCACACCTGGTACGCGTATCCGATGGAATCCTTTATGGCGGTGCCGGCCGACAAAGCCGCACAATTCAAATGCCTGAAGGATCTGAGCGGCAAGCCCACCTTCTTCACGCCCGCCGGCTTCATGAACTGGCTGAATTTCCAGCGCATGTACAAAGCGCTCGGCTACGACTTCAAGCATGTGCAGATCGATCCCAAAACGCAGTCTGACGCGCTGAAGGGCGGCACGATCGCAGGGTCCGTGGCCTATACGACCGCGGGGCGTTCGCTCGCGCCGTACTGGAAGGAAACCGATGTCCGCATGGACGTGAAGATCGTCAATCCCTGCCCCGACGAAATCGCAAAGCTACAATCAGCAGGTCTCGTGGTTGCCGATGTCGATCCGAAAGTCTTCACCAAGGACGTCGGAGTCGACGGCATCAAGGCGGTGCCGATCCTGTTCGGCTACAATATGCGTGCCGACATGCCGGAGGACGTGGTCTACAAGCTCCTGAACGCCTTCTACAAAAATCGCGATGCGCTCGCGAAGGCCGATCCGGGCTTTGCCTCGATGGCAAAGGACTTCGTCGGCATGCAGGTCAACGGCATCAAGGCCAATCCGGATATTCCGGTCCATGCCGGACTCGCGAGGTTTCTGAAAGAACACAAAGCCTGGGACGACAAGTGGAAGATCGCGACCAGCGCGAGCTAGGCGGACGATCGATTGATCATTGGGGGCGAGGTCGATGCGCGGGCAGGCGCATTCCCTCGCCCCGTTGACCTGCGGCCACCGGCAATGCGGCAGTGATGACGCCGCGCGTAAAGACGTGGCGAAAGGCACAGAACAACAAGAAGCATTAAGAAGCGAGGGGACCAGACGATGACATCGTTCGAGGGAATCAAGAGGCAGTTCAGCCTCAACAATCTGATCCTGCTTTTCTCAACCGTGCTGTTGTGCTGGCTGCTCTGGTATTTCTACACGGGATCGGGCGGCCCGCAGGAACTGGTGGCTCACCTGATTCCAATCACTGTCATCCTGCAAACCCTGTTCATGTACCGCGAAGGATATCTTTACCCCTGGCTGCCGCCGCGCGTGAACGATGCCATCATCGTGATCTATCTCGCCATCGCGGCTTATGCCTTCTGGCATTTCTTCTGGGAATTCGAAGAGATCGCGATCTACCGCCAGGGCTCCTATACGCGCGAGGATTTCGTCTGCGGCTTGCTGATGTTCCTACTGGTGATGGAACTGTCGCGGCTGGCGCATCCGGCGCTGTTCTGGATCAACTTGGTCCTCGTTTTCTACACGCTGTACGGCTACCTCAGCCCGTTCGACTTCTTCTGGCATCCAGGCACCTCGTTCTACCGGATCGTCACATCGAGCACGGTCGAGATGTCGACCGGCATCTACGGCATCTACGGACAGATCGCGCTCACCGTGATTGCGGCCTTTCTGCTGCTGGCCGCGGCCGCACGCGGATTCGGCGCTCAAAGCGCCATGATCAACGTGATGCGCAGGCTCGCCGGCCGGTCCCGTCAGATGGTGCCGCAAACCGCAGTGCTGGGCTCGCTTGCAGTCGGCACCATTTCCGGCAGCGGCTCGGCCAATGCGGTGGTGGTGGGAAGCATCACCATTCCGCTGATGAAGCGCTACGGCGTTCCGGGCGCATTTGCGGCTGCAGTGGAGACTGCCGCGTCGATGGGCGGCCTGCTGATGCCGCCGCTGATGGGCATCGGCGCGTTCCTGATGTCGGAATTCCTCGGCGTGCCCTATTGGGACGTTGTCGCCCGCGGCTTCGCGCTAGCAGCCGTCTATTACGTTTCGCTGGCACTGGCAGTTTATCTTCTTTGCGTGCGGCTGCTGCCCCGCGACGAGATCACCTCGCCACCGGTCGTTACCTACGATCAGGTGAAGACCTCAATCTTCTTCGTCTCGGTGCTCTTTCTGATTTTCCTGATGGGATATGCTGGCACCGGCGAGTTGCTGGCCGCGCTTTACACGGCCGCCTTCATGTTCGCATTCCTGATGCTGAACTTCCTCTATTTCAAGCATGTCCTGAAGGATCCCGAAGTCGCCAAGGAGACGCTGCTCGGCAACATCAGGCTCAGCATCGAGACGCATGGCGACATGACGTCCTATCTGACGCTGCTCTTGGCAACGCTCGGCATCATGATCGGCCTGTTCACAGTCACGGGCTTCATCAACCGCATGGGCGCGACGCTGCTCGACCTCGGATCGTGGAACATCCTTGCCATGATCGCGATGGCCTACATTTTCGGCTGGCTGGTCGGCGCCGGCCTTCCGCCCACGGCGACCTATATCATCGGCGCCGTCATCATCGTGCAGCCGCTGGTGTCTCTCGGCGTCAACCCGTGGGTGGCGCATTTCTTCGTGTTCCTGATTTCGGTCTGGGGCGAGCTGTCGCCGCCGACATCGCTGACGGCAGCGATATCAGCCCGCATCGCGGAAGCATCGTTCATGAAGACGATGTGGGAAGCACTGAAGATCTGCCTGCCGATCACGCTGATGACGTTTGCGATCTTCGCCCGTTCGAACATGGTGGTCACGACCGGCTGGCTGCAGGTCGTCGATACATTGCTGGTGCTGATCGGCACTTCCGCCATTGCCTTCGCGATGTTCGGCCGCTTCTCAGCCCATGCCGGAAGCGATATCGCGCTAAGGCTTGTTCTGGCAGTGATTGCGGCCTTCGTGCTGTTCCTCCCGAACGACACATGGGCCCTGATGGCATCGCCCTTCTGCGCCATCCTGCTGCTCGCGGGGCTCATGCGCCACCACATCGTGGCGCCGCCGGCTATTCGCCCGGCAGAATCAGCTGACACCACTCAGGACCTGTCGGCTCTGATGATGGAAGCCAAACGCGAGATGTAAAAAGAAAAGGGCCGCTGGAAAGCGGCCCTCATAACGCATCATGCGATATGCGAGTGACGCTACTCGAAGCGGGCCGCGAGACTTGCGAATCCCATTGAGCGGGCAAGCTGGATGGCTTCGCGCTTCTGGTCCGGATCGAGCGACTTCACCAGCGGACGCGCGGCGGCAACCAGCCGGCCCATCGAACCTGCATTCGACGCAATCTCACCAACACGATTGCGCACGCGGCGGACCAGCCCGGGCCGCTGTTCTTGGTCAGTTTCAGCGCGCTCATTATCACGCGCCATCGCACGCAGGGCCGCTTCGACGCGCGGCCAGTGTTTGTGTTGCTCCGGCGTCAGACGCAGAGCCGATTTGAAGCGCGAAATACCACTTTCCAGCTCGGGATTTGCTGATTGGGCATTCGCCTGAACCGACCCCGCAAAAACCAATGCGAACAGGCCGGCGATCAACGCCTTCCACATCAAGTCAACTCCACGTTTTTTATGATTGCTGCGGCGCGGGATACCGCATCGGAGGGCGACAAACAACCCAAACGGGAAAAGGTTCGTGGTTAAAATGATCAAGAAATCTTTCAGAAACTCTCGGATAATGCGGCCCTAATGGGGCAGATGATCAGAGGCCCGGCAAATGCTGCGCCTCTGATCGATCTTTAAGCTTACTGCGCCGAATGCTGGGCGTGGGTCCGGGCGCCGCGGGCGGTCAGCTTGTTCAGGGCGCCGAGGTAGGCCTTGGCCGAGGCCACCAGCGTATCGGGGTCGGCACCGCGCGAGGTCACCGCATAATCGCCCTGCGCCAGCCGCACCGACACCTCTGCCTGCGCGTCGGTGCCTTCGGTCACGGCATGGACCTGATACAGCTCCAGCGTCGCCTCATGCGGGATGATCGCCTTGATGGCATTGAAGGTCGCGTCCACGGGGCCGTTGCCGGTCGCCTGGATGGTCTGATGCCGGCCGTCGATATCGAGCTCCAGCGTCGCCGATTGCGGCCCGCGCGTGCCGGCAATCACCGTCAGCGCCACCAGCTTGATGCGGTCCTGCGCGGTGGCGATTTCCTCATCGACCAGCGCCTCGATGTCTTCGTCGTAGATGTGCTTCTTGCGGTCGGCCAGCGCCTTGAAGCGCGTGAACGCATCTTCCAACTGGTTCGCACCCAGCTTGTAGCCGAGCTCTTCCAGCTTGTGCACGAAGGCGTGGCGGCCGGAATGCTTGCCCATGACCAGCGAGGTCTGTTTCACGCCGACCGATTCCGGCGTCATGATCTCGTAGGTCTGGGTATTCTTCAGCATGCCGTCCTGGTGGATGCCGGATTCATGCGCGAACGCATTCCGGCCGACAATCGCCTTGTTGTATTGCACCGGGAACGAGGTCGCGGCCGAGACCAGCTTCGACGCCCGCGTCAGCATCGTCGCGTCGATATTGGTCCAGTACGGCAACACGTCATTGCGCGTCTGGATCGCCATAACGACTTCTTCCAGCGCGGCATTGCCGGCCCGCTCGCCGATGCCGTTGATGGTGCATTCGATCTGCCGCGCACCGCCCATCACGCCGGCCAGCGAGTTCGCCACCGCCATGCCGAGGTCGTCGTGGCAATGCACCGAGAACACCGCCTTGTCGGCATTCGGCACACGTTCGCGCACCATGCGGAACAACGCCGCATATTCCTCAGGCGTCGTATAGCCAACGGTGTCCGGGATATTGATCGTGGTCGCGCCGGCCTTGATCGCGGCCTCGACGCAGCGGCAGAGGAAATCGTGCTCGGTGCGGGTGCCGTCTTCCGACGACCATTCCACGTCGTCAGTGTGGTTGCGGGCGCGCGTCACCTGCGCGATCACCATCTCATAGACCTCATGCGGCTCCTTCTGGAGCTTGTATTTCATGTGCACGGGCGAGGTGGACAGGAAGGTGTGGATCCGCCTGCGCGCAGCCGGCTTGATCGCCTCGGCGCAGCGATCGATATCCTTCGGCGCCGCGCGAGAGAGGCCGCAGATCACCGCATTCTTGCTGCGCTTGGCGATCTCGTGAACAGCGGCGAAATCGCCTTCCGAGGCGATCGGAAAACCGGCCTCGATGATGTCGACGCCCATCTCGTCGAGCAGGCTGGCGACTTCCAGCTTCTCCTCGTGGGTCATGGTGGCGCCGGGGCATTGCTCGCCGTCGCGCAAAGTGGTGTCGAAGATGACGACGCGGTCCTTGTCGGACTTGGTGGCCGTGGTCATGAAATCTGGTCCTTCGTCTCGCATGCGCCTCTCGTCGGGCGCTCATTGGGGGTTTTGCTCGTCAAACTCCCCTGAGTGCCCAGGCGCATGCGCCCAGCCGGCCCTCAGGGGCAACTAAGAAGAAGCAGACCGCCAAGAATGAGGGCAGCACCGGACAGGGCGTTCACCGCCCTCCGTTCCGTCGCGCGCATATCGAAGCGCTGTGACATGTGCCAAAACCTCGAAAAGCCAGTCCCGAAGGTGCCTCAGACCGGTAAACCCGGCGTTAACCCCAAGGGATAGGGCCGCTATGTAGCGGACCTTGCCACCCTCCTGCAAGGCCCGGCGGCTGCTTTATCTGGCCGGCCAAGCCGGGAGGGGGCATCCTCAACGGCGTGTCATAGGTGGCAATCCAAGGGAAAAGCCGTCCGCACCGTTCACCCGGGCGAGGTGGCGGCTCAGCTCGCGGCCTTATCGTTGCCTTTTCTTTTGCCGTTCTTGCCCGGCACATCCGCCGCCAGTGCGACCCTTGCCGTCTGCAATTCGGCGCGGGTGGCGTCATCGACGACGGGGTAATGCAGACCGAGGCTCTCCAGCCCTTCCACCATTGCGGACGCAACGACGAGCCGCGAGAACCATTTCTTGTCGGCCGGCACCACGAACCACGGCGCATAATCACGGCTGGTTTCGCGGATCATCTCTTCATAATAACGCATGTAATCGTCGAACAGCTTGCGCTCCTCAACATCTCCGAACGAGAATTTCCAGTTCTTCGATGGATCGTCGATCCGTTCGAGGAAGCGCTTGGCCTGCTCTTCCTTCGAGACATGCAGGAAGAACTTCATGATCAGCGTGCCATTGCGCGCCTGATATTTCTCGAACGCGCGAATGTCCTCGAAACGCTCTTTCCAAATGTCCTTGCCGACCAGCTTCGGTGGCAGTTTCTGGCGCGCCAGAATTTCCGGATGCGCGCGCACCACCAGCACCTCTTCATAATAGGAACGGTTGAAGATGCCGATACGGCCACGCTCCGGCATGCAGATGGTGGTCCGCCACATGAAATCGTGATCGAGCTCCTGTGAACTCGGCGCCTTGAAGGAAAAAATCTGGCAGCCTTGCGGATTGATGCCCGACATCACGTGCTTGATCACGCCATCCTTGCCGGCCGCATCCATCGCCTGAAACACCGACAGAATCGCCCAGCGATCCTGCGCATAGAGCATGTCCTGCAGATCGGAGAGACGCTTGATGCTGTCCTTCAGCATATCCTTGGCCTCATCCTTTTCGATATCGAGGCCGCAGCAATCGCCGGTATCGTAATCGGCCAGTCTGAACTTGTCGGGATTGTCGATGCGGAAACGGTCAGCGAGGTTTTCGAGCTTCATGGTCTTCGCTTTATGCTGACGAAGCGCTGTCGGCACGCCTCGGTTGTTTCAGAAATAGATCGTGCGAAAGAATGTCTGCACGAAGGCCGGCATTTTATCGTTCAGATCGGCAAGGCTGCGCACGATGGCGGCGCCGGCGAGTTCCGGCTCCTCCTCGCTCGCGATGTGATCCATGATCCGCGCACGAAGCTGTTCCGCGGTTTCCCGCGCGCGCATGGGTTTGAGCAATGCAATCAAAGACTGTCCCGGCACGCAATGCCAGCCGGCATCGATATCGAAATCGGATGGCGCAAGCCCGGTCTCCTCCTGCACCTCGCGGCGCACGCTCAATTCCAGATCGACTCGCGAACCAACGAGATCGCTCGGGTCCGGCGTGCCGCCCGGGAAATAGATCTTCCCGGCATTCATCGTATGCCCGCCCATGATTCCCAGCACATAGCCGCCGTCCGAACCCTGCAAGACGCCAAGCGCAAAGCAGTTTGCGACCGATCGATCCGGAAAGCCGAAATCGCGCAACGCCATGAAGTTTGCGAAGTCGGTTTCGAAATATTGTCCGCGAAGTATCGCGTCGGCGATCTCGCGTTTGTGCATCAGCAATACGCGACCGTTCCACAAAGCCGGCTTCTGCTTTTGCGCGGCTTCGAAATGCGCGGCGATCTCCGCGCTGCGTTCCCGCGCGAAGCCCCAATCATACTCCCCCAATGACAGGTCGAGCGTCTCGATGCGGATCACGTCCTGCGAATACGACACATCATGCCTCGAGATGTCCGTCGCTGACGATGATTGCCGAGCCGCCGATGGTAGCGCGGGTCAGCGCGCCGCTTTCGATCGTCATACCAAGCTCGATCTGGCTCGGCCGTCCCATCTCGTATCCCTGCTCGATCACGAAACGATGCGAACCGTCCTCCGGCCGCGTCGTTTCGGCAATCAGGCCGGCAAAGGCTGCCACAGCGGCCCCGGTTGCCGGATCTTCGCGTATGCCCAGTTTCGGCGCAAACATGCGGGCATGGAAATGGTGAGCGTGGTCGCTGGTTTCTCCGCAAAACAGATAGGCGACGCTGCGGCCGTTCTTCCCGAATGCACCGTCAAAATGTGAAGCGTCGGGCGTTGCACGCGCGATGGACTCAAGATCGCGCACCGGGATGAAATTCACCGCCACGCCCGCAGACCAGGCGGATGGCTCGCCAAAACCGATATCGCTCGCGTTCAGGCCGAGCGCCGCCATCGCTGCTTCTCCACTGGGCGCCCCTTCGAGCTTTTCCGGCAGGCGCGGCAACACGAAGCTGGCATGACCATGCTCCCTCCCCTTCGGCTCGACCGTGCAGTGCACGAGGCCGACCGTCTCTTCGAGCACGAGATCATGTGCACCGAGGTTGTAACCGCTCATGCAGCCGAGCAGCACCGCGGTACCGACCGTTGGATGTCCGGCAAACGGCAATTCGGTTTGCGGCGTGAAGATGCGCAGCAAGGCGCGATGCCTCTCATTTGCCGGCTGCATGACGAACACCGTTTCGGCGAGATTGAACTCGCGTGCGATCGCCTGCATATCGGATTTTTCGAGGCCGTCAGATTCCAGCACCACCGCCAGCGGATTGCCGGTGAAACGATTTTCGGTGAACACATCAAGGGTAACAAAACGACGGCGCATGCGATCACTTTCAGTTTTCCGCTCGTCGCCGCCAACGGGTCCGCGCACAGCGCGGCCTGATGACAGGCTCCGGCGGGGACCCATTTTTTTACGCTGGATTCCCGCCTTCGCGGGAATGAGCGGCTCGCTTGATCTACCCCACCTTCACCGGTTCGAACAGCGTTGAAGGTTTCACGAACTCCTCCTGCGCCTCGACCAGCAGGATTTCACGCGCCTCCCGCTCGGCGGTCATCTTCAGCACCCCAAAAAGCGACGACCCCGCTTTGGCCAAAGCGTCGGCCGTCGCCATGCCGCGCATCAGATGCGCGAAAAACAACGCGGCGACGGCATCGCCGGCACCGTTCACGCTGATCGGCAGCAGCGGCGTGCGCAGGCGAAAGGCTCCGTCGCGGCCCGACGCCATGATCTCGATGCAATGGTCCGGCGTTTCATCGGTCTGGACCGATGTCACCAGCAGCGAACCGATGCCGAGCGCGTGCAGCCAATCGATCGCCGCCAGCAGGCCGTCCACAATCC
Source organism: Pseudorhodoplanes sinuspersici (assembly GCF_002119765.1). NCBI lineage: Bacteria > Pseudomonadati > Pseudomonadota > Alphaproteobacteria > Hyphomicrobiales > Pseudorhodoplanes > Pseudorhodoplanes sinuspersici. The sequence continues at coordinate 3,057,381 of NZ_CP021112.1, read as the reverse complement.
CGGTATCGAGGCCGGACAACAGACCAAGCTCGAACTGATTGGGCGTTGCCACATCGGCCATCACCAATGCCTTGTTGCGGATGAATTCGGGGATGCCTTCGCGGACATAGATGCCTGTATCGACGTCGCCGATCACCGGATCGCAGCAATAACGCGCGGCCGGATTGGCGCGCTTCACGCGCGCCACGGCATCGAGGATTGCTTCGCCGATTTCGGCCGATCCCATATAGCCGGAGAGCACGCCGTCGCAGCCTGAGAGCACGCCGCGGTCCTCGATGCCCTGCACCACCTCGCGGATATGATCGGCGCCGAACACCTCCCCGGCCCAGGCGCCGTAGCCAGTGTGATTGGAGAACTGCACGGTGTTGACCGGCCACACTTCGACGCCGATCCGCTGCAGCGGAAACACCGCCGCGGCATTGCCGACATGACCATAGGCGACGTGAGACTGAATGGAGAGGATATTCATTGCTGACTTGCTGGACCCGCCGCGTTCATTCTTGCCGCGTGAGCCCAGGATATACCCGACTCGTGATGACAAACCCAACCATGACGAGCCGACTTCGATCATAAAAGCTGATCTGCCTCGGGACGGGTCACGGCTATCGATCCGGAAACGCACGTGAATAGATTTACATCAAGTTCATGCTGCTTATGTTTCTCTGACTTGACACTTTCTCAAGCCGGGCCGGCTCAAGGTCACTGCCGAGCGTTTGACCTGTTTATGGTTCACCCGACTTGGAGCTGGCATGCGAGCCGCGTCCCTGCGCAACGTCAGTCGCCGGAGGTTTCTGGCGACAACGGCGATCGCGACGATCCTCGGCGTCGCTGGCGCGCATGCACGGTCCATTTCCGGCAGCCTTCCGTGGCAACCCGGCGTGGCCGATCCTCCAACGCCCGTGCGGCCCGACCCCTGGCAATTCTTCACACATGATGAAGCGATCGCGATCGAGGCGATCCTCGACAGACTGATTCCGCAAGACGACCTCGGTCCGGGCGCCAAAGCGGCCGGCTGTGCCGTGTATATCGATCGATTGCTGGCCGGGCCGTTCGGCGATGCGCGCCGGCTTTACATGAAGCCACCCTTCTTAAAGGCGCTACCGCAGCAGGGCCCGCAATCGCCCATTCGGCCGGCATCACGTTACCGCGGCGGGTTGGCAGCACTCGACACGTATTGCCGCGCCAATTTCGGGGAGAAATCTTTCGCCGAACTCACGCCTGAACAGCAGGACACGATCCTGCGCGGCCTGGAAGAGAAGACAATCCAGCTCCCCAATGTCGACGGTCCGGAGTTCTTCGAGCAGGTTCTGCAGCATACGCTCGAAGGGTTTTTCGCCGATCCGATTTACGGCGGCAATCGCGAGATGGTGAGCTGGAAGCTCGTTGGTTTTCCCGGCGCGCGTTACGACTACCGGGACTTCGTCAAAAAACACAACGAACGCTATCCGCTTCCGCCCGTGAGCATTCTCGGGCGCACGGACTGGATAGCGCAGAGGTAGCGAGCATGGCAAAGCGGCTCCCGGCCAAAGATGTTGTCATTATCGGGCTTGGATGGACCGGGTCGATCCTCGCCAATGAGTTGACCGATGAAGGCCTCGACATCGTCGCGATAGAGCGCGGTCCCTGGCGCGATACGGCATCCGATTTCAACATCGGTTATATCCAGGATGAATTGCGCTATGCGGTCCGGCAGGATCTGTTTTTGCGTCCGGCGCAGGACACGCCCACCTTCCGCAACAATGCGGATCAGCAGGCTTTGCCGATCCGGCAATTCGGCTCATTCCTTCCCGGCAATGGGGTCGGCGGAGCGGGCGTCCACTGGAATGGGCAGACCTGGCGCTTCCTGCCGAGCGATTTTCGTTGTCGCAGCCATCTTGCCGAACGCTATGGCGCCAATTCCATTCCCGATGAACTGACCATTCAGGATTGGGGCATCACCTATGAGGAGCTAGAACCCTATTATGACAAGTTCGATTACCTCGCAGGGATATCCGGCAAAGCCGGAAACATAAAAGGCCAGCTCCAAGACGGCGGCAATCCGTTCGAAGGCGCGCGCAGCCGCGATTTTCCGCTGCCGCCGCTCGACATGACCTATGGGCCGACGCTATTCGCAGAGGGCGCGCGCACCGTCGGTTATCATCCCTTCCCGACGCCGGCCGCCAACGCCTCACGGCCCTATACCAATACGCTCGGCGTCAATATGGGCCCGTGTACTTATTGCGGGTTCTGCGAACGCTTCGGCTGCGCCAATTATTCCAAAGCGAGCCCGCAAACGACGGTTTTGCCGGTCTTGATGCGTAAGTCGAATTTCGAGTGCCGCAGCGAATGTGAGGTCACCAGAATCAATCTTGACGGAGCAGGCAAACGCGCGACCGGCGTGACCTACGTCGATTCGCAGGGGCAGGAATGGGAACAGCCAGCCGAAATCGTACTCGTCTGCGCCTTCATCCTGTTTAACGTCCGCATGCTCCTCCTGTCCGGGATTGGACAGCCCTACGATCCACAGAGCGGGACCGGGACAGTCGGGCGCAACTACGCATACCAAACCAATTCCGCGGTCGAGATGTTTTTCGACGACAAGAATTTCAATCCATTCATCGCTACCGGCGCCCTCGGGCAAACGGTCGATAATTTCAACGGCGATAATTTCGATCACGCCGGCCTCGATTTTGTCGGTGGCGGCGGCATTAACTGCATTCCCACGAATGGGCGCCCGATCGGCCGGCATCCGACGCCTCCCGGCACGCCGCGCTGGGGCTCGGCCTGGAAGAAAGCGGTCGCGGACAACTATCTCAGCACGCTTGCCATTACGGTCCAGGGCAGCAGCTATGCGACGCGCGGCAATCATCTCGATCTCGATCCGACCTATACCGATCGCTTCGGACGGCCATTGATGCGGATAACGTTCGATTTCCCCGATAACGACATCCGCATGTCGAATTATGTCACGCGCAAAGCCGAAGAGATCGCCAAGGCTCTCAAACCATGTCAAACCGTGACGTCATTCCGGAAGAAGCCCTATTCCGTCGTTCCCTATCAAAGTACGCACAATACGGGCGGCGCCATCATGGGCAGCGATCCAAAGACCAGCGTCGTCAATAAATATCTGCAAAGCTGGGACGTGCCGAATGTGTTCGTGGTCGGTGCATCGGCTTTTCCGCAAAATGCCGGTTATAATCCGACTGGCACAGTCGGCGCTCTGGCCTTCAAGGCCGCGGACGCCATCCGCACGCTTTATCTCAAAGCTCCAGGGCCGCTGGTGCCGTCATGAAACGGACGCCGTGCACAATCGCCGCAATGCTGTGGCGCTGCACAGTCGCTGCGCTCATGACGCTTGTATTCGGCACAATCATCGCCAAGGCCGATAGTCAATCCTTCGAAACAATCGAGCATGGCCGCTATCTCGCAACACTCGCTGATTGCGTCGCCTGCCACACGGCTCCGGGCGGAAAGCCCTATGCAGGCGGGCTGCCTCTGCAGACACCGTTCGGCACGCTCTACTCACCGAATATCACGCCGGATGAGGAGACCGGCATCGGGGCTTGGACCGATGAGGATTTCATTGCCGCCTTGCATGACGGCATCGGCCGCGGCGGCAAACGTCTTTATCCGGCCATGCCCTATCCAGCCTATACAAAACTGTCTCGCGAAGACGTTCTCGCTATCCGTACATACCTTGCGACGCTGGAGCCGGTGAAAAACGCCGTCGACGTCAATCAATTGCCGTTTCCTTTCAACCAGCGCTCCAGCTTGTTGTTCTGGAACTGGCTGAATTTCAAAGATGGCCGCTTTCAGCCCAATCCGCAAAAGTCGGCAGAATGGAATCGTGGCGCCTATGTCGTTGAAGCGCTCGGTCATTGCGGCACCTGCCACTCGAGCAAGAATATCCTCGGCGGTGACAAGAGCGCAAACTATCTGCAAGGCGCGACGTTAGAGGGTTGGTTGGCTCCTAACATCACGGCCGACCCGCATAAAGGCATCGGCACGTGGTCGGAAAGTGAAATCGTCGAGTATCTGAAGACTGGCGTCAATGATCGCGCCATTGCCTCCGGCCCGATGGCCGACGAGATCATCAATTCAAGCTCGAAGATGATGGATTCGGACGCGCACGCGATCGCCGTCTATCTCAAGGACCTCAAGTCCGGTACAGGAACGCCACCGCAACCGCTCGATCCGAATGATGCACGCATGATCGCTGGTGGCGCAATCTATAAGGATAATTGCGAAGGATGCCACACGAGCGCCGGCGCGGGCATCCCGCGCCTGTTTCCGCGTTTGCGTGGAAACACCGTTGTGCAATCGGATGACATATCGACGATCACCCGCGTGGTGCTGTTGGGCAGCCGTGGCGCCGCGACTGCCGCCGCGCCAACCGGCCCCGCCATGCCATCGTTCGGCTGGCGCCTCAACGACGACAATGTCGCCGCCGTCCTCACCTATATTCGCAATTCATGGGGCAATGCCGCACCGCCCGTCGCATCGTCAGATGTCGGCACGTATCGAAAAAGCGCGAATGCCGGGCAGTGACCACGCTGAGTTTGGCCCGGCATTCGCCAATGATCACTTGGCTTTGGCGGCCTGCTCGACGAACTTGTTGGTGTAGGTCTTCGACAGGTCGATATTCGCCTTGGCCACATCCGGGTTGGACTGGCTGAACACATCCAGCACCGCCTTGGCGCCCTTGGGGTCCATACGGCCGGTCTCCGAATACATCGGCAGCGTCGCCTTCAGTGCTTCGAGATATAGCGCCTTGTCCGCGCCGACGAGTTCGGGCGGCATCTTCGCCATGATTTCTTCCGGCGTATGAGAGTGGATCCATTTCAGTGTGTTGAGGATCGCCGTGGCCAAGCCGAGCGCGGCTTTCGGATTTTTCTCGATCCAGTCGGCCTTGGTATAAAGGGCGCCGCCCGGATACTCGCCACCGAACACATCCAGTGTGTCCTTCTGCGTGCGCGTATCGGTCAGGATGCGCAGTTCCTTGTTGCGGCCCTGCAATTGCGTGATCGCTGGATCGAGCATGATCGCCGCTTCGACCGAGCCCTGCTCCATCGCCGCGACCGCCGTGGCACCAAGACCGATGCCGATCACGCCAACCGAATTCGGATCGACGCCGTTTTTCTTCAGGATGTATTTGAGGAAGTAGTCGGTCGATGAGCCCGGCGCGCTGACGCCGACTTTCAGATTGGCGAGGTCTTTCACCGATTTCACCTTGTCGGCATGTTTGGGCGAGACGACCAGCGCGAAACCGGGATAGCGATCGTAGACCACGATCGATTGCAGCATCTGCCCCTTGGCGGCGAGATTGACGCAATGATCGAAATAGCCGGAGACGACATCGGCGCTGCCGCCGAGCACCGCGGTCAGCGATTGCGAGCCGCCCTTGAAGTCGACCATGTCGACATTCAACCCGGCCCTTTCATATTCGCCAAGCTGCTTTGCCAGCACCGTCGGCAGGTAACACAAACAGGCGGCGCCGCCGACCGCGATGGTGACCTTGGATTGCGCGAAGGCCGCGCCTGACATCAATGCAAGAGCGAACAGCGACGACGCCATCCGCCGGACGATCCGAGCCATCATGAAACAAGTCCTCCCGTTGGACACGCGGCCTGTTCCCGGCCGCATTTGATGAGCAAGAGTAAAACAACACACCGGGGGTGCAAAGTCCGGCGCATTTCAGAGTTAAAGAGGCGTCACGTTCGCGTATCGGCTGCGACCGGGCGCCACACCAGAAGACGCTTTTCCACCATGGTCACGAGCCCATCGATCACGATGACGAAAGCGGCAAGCACGAACATGCCCGCGAACACGCCGGCAATATCGAAGGTGCCCTCCGCCTGCAGGATCAGATAGCCGAGGCCGGCGGCCGAACCGAGATATTCACCGACCACCGCACCGACCACGGCAAAACCGACCGAGGTGTGCAGCGACGAGAACATCCAGGACAGGGCTGACGGCCAGTAGACATGCCGCATCAATTGCCGCTCGTTCATGCCGAGCATGCGGGCGTTGTTCAACACCGTCGGGCTGACTTCACGCACGCCCTGATAGACGTTGAAGAACACGATGAAGAACACCAGCGTGACGCCGAGCGCGACTTTCGACCAGATGCCGAGGCCGAACCACAACGTGAAGATCGGCGCCAACACAATGCGCGGCAGCGCGTTGATCATCTTCACGTAGGGGTCAAAGATCGCGGCAATGATCGGCTGCCGCGCGAACCAGAAGCCGACGAGCACGCCGCCGACCGATCCGATGATAAAGGCGAGAGCCGACTCGGTCAGCGTGATCCACAGATGCCGCCAGATCGTGCCTTCGGCAAACCATTTGACGATCCGCGCGAACACGTCGCCCGGCGTCGAGAAGAAGAACGGCGGCACCAGCGGCTTGCCATCGGACATCGGAATGGTCGTCAGCACGTGCCACAGCACCAGCGTGATGACGAGAATGAGGATCTGAAAGCCGACGAGAGAAAGACGGTTCATGACGATCACCCGCCCCCCGTCTGCGCATAACCCTTGAGCACTTCTTCTTTCAGTACGTGCCAGATCTCGCGATGCAAATCGTGGAAGGCCTTGTCCAGCCTCACCTCGGAAATGTCGCGCGGGCGCGGCAATGGCACTTTCCAGTCGCCGATGATGCGCGCGGCCGGTCCCGCGGACATGATCACCACGCGATCGGAGAGCGCGATCGCCTCTTCCAGATCGTGGGTGACAAACAGCACCGCCTTGCGGTCGGCGCTCCACAGATCGAGCAGCAGGTTGCCCATGATCTGCCGCGTCTGCGCGTCGAGCGGCCCGAACGGCTCGTCCATCAGAAGGATTTTCGGATCGCGAATGAGCACCTGCGCGAGGCCGACACGTTTTCGCTGTCCGCCCGACAGCATGTGCGGATAGCGTTCGGCGAAATTGCCAAGGCCGACGCGCTTCAGCCAGTCCTGCGCGCGCGCTTGCGCCTGGCCAGATGGCGTTCCCGCAGTTTCGAGGCCGATCGCCACATTCTGGATCGCGGTCTTCCAGGGAAACAGCGAGTCTGCCTGGAACAGATAACCCGATTGCCGGTTCAGCCCGGCCAGCGGCGTGCCGAAGATCTCCGCTTTGCCGCCCGACGGCTGCAGCAGCCCCGCGGCCACATTCAGCAGCGTGGATTTGCCGCACCCGGTCGGGCCGACAATCGAGACGAACTCGCCATCGGCGACCGAAAGGCTCGCCTGCTCGACAGCGGTAAAAGCCACCTTGCCGCCCATCCGGAAGGTGATGGTGACATCGGACAGCGCCACCGCCGGGGCCGCTGACTTCGCCCTCGCCGGCAAAGCCTCGGCTGCTGAACTCTGGATCAAGTGACGCTCCGCTCCCTGTACTTTTGCAAAGACATTACCGAGTGAGTTGCGCGACGCAAGGCCGCGGACCAGCTATCCATGCGGCTCTAGGAAAGGCCCCCGGGATGCAAGATCGTCGGCCATTCTTACGGATCAAGTTCACAGAAAACGCAAGGGATTATGCAGACGGATATCTCGATGCCGGCGAAGGCGGCAGGCATCGGAATTGAACCTGTTGCCCCCGTCGGGCCGGGCGGCCATAAATCTCACTTGCAATTGCAAATGCAATTGGATGGAATGGCAAGGCCGGTTGGCCAGCCAGCGCGCATGCGCGATTGCGGGGCATGTCATGAAGGGACGTATGTTGAGCGCTGCCGCATGGGTTGCGCTGGCTTTTGGCGCCTGTCCGCCGCAGGTTGCGTTAGCGCAAGCCTATCCCTCGCGTGCCATCGAAATGATCGTGCCATTTCCGGCCGGGGCGAACAGCGACCTCGCCGCGCGTGCCCTGGCAGAGGGCATCTCGAAAACACTCGGCCAGGCGACCGTCGTCACCAACAAGGATGGCGCCGCCGGAACGATCGGTGCTGCGGCCGCAGCCGCTGCGCAGCCGGATGGGTATACAATTGTCTTTTCAGCAATGGGGCCTGTCACCGCACAGCCTCATCTGCGCGACGACCTGCGCTACAGTGCCCAGTCGTTCGATTACATCTGCCAGGCGACGGATGTGTTCGTCATCGCCTCAGTGTCCAACGAGAGTCCGCACAAGAGCCTGAAGGATCTCATTGCTTATGCGCGGCGAAACCCTGACAAGCTGACCTATGGCCATCCAGGGCCTGGTACCGTGCCGCATCTGCTAATGCTGCAATTGGCTTCCGATCAAAACCTCAAACTGACGCCGGTGCCATTCAGAGGGGATGCGCTGGCGCTCAACAATCTTCTCGGCAATCACATCGATATTCTCATGTCAGGCGATGCCGCGGTGATCGGAAAGATCCGCCCGCTTGCGGTCTTTGCGGGCGATCGTCTGGCAAGTCTCCCAGATGTGCCCTCGACAAGGGAACTCGGATTGAACACCGGTTTCGGCACGCCAAACGGTTTATTCGCACCGAAGGGCTTATCCGGTGAAGTGCTGACCAAATTGCGCGCTGCCTGCGCGACGGCGATGAAATCCGATGCGTTTATCGAGGCGATGAAGAAGTCCGGGCAGAACGTCAGTTATCTTGACGGCCCGGCTTTCGCCGACCGCATCGCGCAGGATTCGAACACGATTGCGGCGCTGATTGCCAAGGTTGGCAGGCCGAAAAACTGACCCCGCGGAGACGGAGATGGTCAAGAGAACTGTGCGCATGAATGCAGCGAGCAAACCTTTCGATCTTGAACGCTTCGTTCCCTTCGTGCTGAATTCGCTCAGCCGACGGCTGAACATGCGGCTTGAGAAAGCGTTTCGCGTCAAGCGACTGACGATCCATGATTGGCGCCTGCTGGCGACGCTTGCGAATACGCCATTCAACCGTCCGGCCGATGTCGCCAATTACATCGCCACCGATCCGTCGACGTTGAGTCGCATGATCGACCGATTCGCACGCGCCGGCGTGATCACACGGAATAAACCGGCCGGCGAGGCGCGCATCACCGAGCTGGAGCTGACCAAACTTGGCCGCTCCCTCTATGAGGCGGCTTTCGAAGTCATCATGCAGGAGCGTGATTTTTTCCTCGCCTCTTTGACGGCGAACGAACGCGAGCAATTCACGCGCCTGCTCGTCAAAGTGAGTGAGAATTACGAACCCTTTCTCGGATTGCCAGAGCAAAGGACGGCAAAATCCGTGGCCTGATGCCAGTTGTTTTGGAGTGATTGATGCGCGAGTACCGTGACCACTATTTTCCCAATACAGAGGCGCTGGCGCCGGATGAAATGCGCATTATCGCACTCGGCACCGGGCGGCCTTATTTGCGAAAGGCGCAGGCCAATACCGGCTGGCTGGTCGAACTCGGCAACGGCGACAGGTTCCTGTTGGATTTCGGTTTCGGCACACAACTCAACTTCGTGTCGCTGGAAATTCCCTACAACGCGATTACCGCTGTGATCGCCACGCATCTGCACACAGATCACGTCGGCGATTTCATGCAGATCCGTCAGGGCGGATGGTCCGGCGGGCGCATGCATCCGCTGCAGGTGTATGGGCCGTCAGGCAAAATTCCCGAGCACGGCATGAAGCATTTCGTACAGCATCAGGTGGCTGCGTTCCGATGGGACGCCGATACCCGTCACGGCCTGTTGCCACTGGTCGGTTCTGAGATCGATGTGCATGAATTCGATTATTCGAAAGTCTGCGTGATCTACGACAAGAATGGCGTGAAGATCACCTCGTTCCCGGCGGTGCATATCTATGACGGCCCGGTGAGTCTGCGGCTGGAATGGCACGGGCTGACGCTGGTCTATTCCGGCGACACAACACCGTCGTACTTCATGGCCGAAAATGGCAAGGGCGCGGACATCCTGATCCACGAGACATTCGATCGCTGGCAGGTGATGATGGAGCGCGCCGGTTACGACGAGCGTACCGCGCGCGGTGTCTGCACCGTAGCGCATTCCGATCCGGAAGAAGCTGGCAAGGTGCTGGCGCTCTGCAATCCGCGGCTGGCCGTCGGCTATCATTTCTATAACGACGACGATACGCTGCCGGGTCATCTCGCCGCGGTACGCAAGAACTATGATGGACCGCTGGTGTTCGCGCGCGATCTCATGGTCTTCAATGTCACCAAGGAGCAGGTGAAAACGCGCATGGCCGTGACCGCGGCGGCTACCTGGCCGAATAAGGAATTCCACGACGAGGGATTCAAAAAATTGCCGCGCGGGGAGAAGCTGAAAATGTCGCAGTGGCTGCTCGACAAAGTGATGTTTCCGAAGGGGTAGCTCTCGGGTGCATCCCAGGCTTGCCCCGGCACTTATCGCTTCGAGAACATCATTTGCCGCGCAGTTTGTCCCACAGCCAGCGCGCCACATTGTCCGGGGACTCGCCCTGGTTGGCGCGCAGGTTCGCCTCGCGCATCAGCGCGACGTCGATGGCGCCATTCAGCGGTTTCAGAGCGTTGATCAATGCCGTGTCCTTGGCGCGCTTGGGCGACAGCAGCAGCACCGCATCATAGGGCGGGATGACATGCTTGGGATCGTCCAGCACGACGAGGTCGAACTGCGCGATGCGCCCGTCGCTGGTATAGGCTGCGATCACATCCACCTCGTTGCCCACGGCCGGGTACATGAACTCCGCCTGCATCGAACGCTCTTCCCGGAAGTGCAGTCCATAGCCATCGCGGATGGCCGCCCATTCGGCACGTCCGAAGAACTCGTAATCGCCGGCGATCGACATGTTCGGCGCAACACGTGCGAGATCGGCGATGGTGCGGATGCCGAGCCGTTCCGCCTCCGAACGCTTCATCGCAAGGGCATAGGCGTTTTCGAAGCCGAGCGCGCCCGCAAGCCGGACGCCGTGCTCGCGCTCCAGCCATTGCGTGACTTCGGCCAAAGTCTCGGCGCGCGATTTGATATCGCTGCGCTTCATCATCGTCGCCCAGATCGTCCCGGTATATTCCACATAGGCGTCGATGTCGTTGGCGACGAGCGCGGCAAAGATGATGTTGGAGCCGAGACCTTCGCGGCGGCGCGCAGTCAGGCCCTGCGCTTCGAGAGACTGCGCCATCAAAGCCGCAAGAATATATTGTTCGGAAAATGTCTTGGCGCCGATCACATAATCCGCTTTGCGCGCGCCCCAGGCGGGCGCGAGCGCGAGGCTGACGATGAGGAACAGCCCGATAAATCCGGCAATAACGGGCGAGCGGCGGCGGGATGCGGCACCCCGCTCCATCAGCGCCAGCAATTGATCGACCGCCATCGCCAGCAATGCCGCCGCGACACAGCCGAACAGCACGGAGATCCAGTTCTGTGTCTGCAGGCCGCTGAAGATGTAATTGCCCAAACTGGTCTGGCCAATCGGCGTCGACAGCGTTGCCGTACCGATCACCCATACGGCCGCGGTGCGGATGCCGGCCATGATCACCGGAATGGCGAGGGGCAATTCCACCATGAACAGAGATTGCCGCTCGGTCATGCCGACGCCCTGTGCCGCCCAACGCAAGTCGGGATCAACACCCTCGATGCCGGTGATGGTATTGCGCAACACCGGCAGCATTGAATAGAGCGCCAGTGCCAGGACGGACGGCAAAAAGCCGAGTGCGGAAAAATCGAAGCCGAGAAAGCGCGCCGTCAGCGAAGCTGTACCAAGCAGCAGCGGATAGAACAGCGCAAGCAGCGCAAGGCCGGGAATCGTCTGCACGATGCTGGCAATGCCAAGCACCACGTCGCGCAGATAGGGCCGGCGGACGGAAAACAGCGCCAGCGGCAGGCTGATCGCTAATCCGATGGCGAGTGCGGTCAGACTCACCAGCACATGCTGGCTGAGATAATCGGGCAGCCGTGACCACGCATCGGCGATGGCGGGATCGATGCTCATGACGCGGCGCTTTCACGCATCAGCGCATTCAATCGCTCGGCCTGCTGGCGCGGCATGTCCATCAGGGCCCGCACGTCATCGTTTGGCGGATTCGTCACGAGATCATGCGGCGTGCCGAGACCTGCAATGCGGCCGTCCTGCAAAACCGCGATGCGATCCGCAAGCAGCACGGCCTCGATCACATCATGGGTGATCATGACGGTGGTGAGTTGAAGTGCCTCGTGCAGCTTGCGATAGTCACGGCTCAGGGCATCGCGGGTTCGCAGATCCAGCGCACCGAACGGTTCGTCCATCAAGACAACGCGTGGCTTGGCGGCGATGGCGCGCGCAACACCGATGCGCTGGCGCTGGCCGCCGGACAATTCTGACGGGATACGATCCCGGTATTGCTCCGGCGGCAGTTGAACCAAGGTCAATAGTTCTTCGGTGCGGGCCGCGATGCGCGCCTCGTCCCAGCCGAGGAGGCGTGGCGTGATGCCGATATTCTCCGCCAGAGTCATGTGCGGAAACAATCCGACATGTTGAAACACGTAGCCGATGTGCCGGCGCAGCAGGACCGGATCGAGGTGTTGCACATCCTCGCCCTCGAACCAAACGACGCCCTCGCTCGGGTCGATCAGCCGGTTGATCATGCCAAGCAGCGTCGACTTGCCCGAACCGGATTGTCCAACCATGACAATGAATTCGCCGGATTGAATGTCGAGCGAGATATTGTCGAGCGCCGGGCGCACATTGTCGCCGTAACGCTTGGTAACGGCGTCGAACGCGATCATGGCCGCTGGTTCGGGCTTTACCACGCGATCGAAATCTCAGAGAGCAGGTTGAGCAACAACACCAGTGTCGGCGCGCCGGTTCCGGTCAGGTGGCGGCGGAAAATGATGACAAGATCCTCGCCCGGATCGCCGCCGAGCGGCACCCAACCACCGTTTGTGGCGCGGAATTCAGATTGAACTTCGATTCGCCGCACGCGCGGGCGGCATAGCCTTCGCCAATGATGCACAGCATTGGCTCACAATCCATCATGCTCTCCCGATATTGACCAGCGACGCCATGGTGACGCGAATGCGGGCCTCTGTCTACCCGGAGCATTTTTGGCTGTGATCCATCAAAACCAGAAAGCCCCTAGTTTTTCAGCGCCGGCATTTTCTCGACCAGGTCGCCGACGAGCCGTGAGACCTGCTCCATCCGCGCGGCGAATTCCGGCCCATCGAAATAATCGACCGTCTGTCCGGATTTCGTCATCGCCGCGCGAAAGCTCTGGGACGCCACCGTATCTGCGCAAGCCTTGCGCAACCGGGTCAGCGCAGCCGCCGGCACGCCCTTCGGCGCATATAAGCCGAACGGTGTCGCAAAGCCCTCGCCGAAGCCGAGTTCGTTCGTGGTCGGCACATCCGGCAAACTTGGCGTGCGTTCGCGCGCGATGATCGCCAGCGCGCGCATATTGCCGATACCCCCGGCGTCGCCCGACATCTGAATGTCGATATGCTTTCCGATCAATGCGGTGCGTGCCGGCGCGTCGCCGCGGAACGGCACCGACGTCAGCGTAACGCCGGCTCGCGAAGACAGATCGAGCATCTGCAGATGCGGGATGCTGCCGTGCCCGGGATGGCCGTAGGTGAGTTTGTCAGGTGTTTGGCGAGCCTGATCGAACAGATCCTTCAGCGACCGATAGGGGCTCTCGGGCGATACCACAATCACGGTCGGCGTAATCGCCACCTGGCAGATATAGTCGAATGAATTCACATTGTAGCGCAGATCGCTGCGCAGATGCGGCCGGCCGGTGATGACCCCCATCGCCGAAAAGCCCAGTGTGACGCCATCCGGTGCCGCCACCGCCGTCGCGGTCGCACCGATGGTACCGCCCGCGCCGTCTCTGTTGATCACGACGATCGTTTGATCGAGGTCTTTCGACAAGCGCTCCGACAGTATCCGCGCAACCAGATCGGTGACGCCGCCCGCAGGAAACGGAACGATAAGCTCAATGTTGCGCGAGCCTTGTGCGGATGCCGTCACCGGCACCAGCAGCGAGACCATGAGCGCAATAATACAACATGCCTTCTTGTCGAACATGTAAGTGGCCTCCCCGACCGTTCCGAGCCTTTCCGGCTTTGATGAGAGGAAGCCGTGGCCCAGCTTATTGTTTGACGTCTTGTGTTCGCGCGAAGCGATATCCTTCACGCGGGCGACACGTCCAAGTCGACTGAATTGCCGACGTGAAAGCAAGCGAATATTCGGCCGATGGCGATATCGCCCATCACGCGTTGCACAAACAAAAAAGGGCCCGCCGAAGCGAGCCCTTTGCAATTCGATCGTTTCGGATCAGATCAGTTCTTGGCCTTGTCGACCAGCGCGCCCTTCTTGATCCACGGCATCATCTCGCGCAGCTTCTCGCCCACTTTCTCGATATCGTGGGCGTTGGCCCGCGCGCGGGTCGCCTTGAACGAGGCCTGATTGACCTTGTTCTCCAGCATCCAGTCGCGGGTGAACTTGCCGGACTGGATGTCGTTCAGCACGCGCTTCATTTCAGCCTTGGTTTCCGGCGTGATGATGCGCGGACCGGTGACATACTCGCCGTATTCGGCGGTGTTGGAGATCGAGTAGTTCATGTTGGCGATGCCGCCTTCGTAGATCAGGTCGACGATCAGCTTCAGTTCGTGCAGGCATTCGAAATACGCCATCTCCGGCGCATAGCCCGCTTCCACCAGCGTCTCATAACCGGCGCGGATCAGTTCCACCGTGCCGCCGCAGAGCACGGCCTGCTCACCGAACAGATCGGTCTCGCACTCTTCCTTGAAGGTGGTTTCGATGATGCCCGCACGGCCGCCGCCGATCGCCGAGGCGTAGGACAGGCCGAGGTCATGGGCGTTGCCGGACGAGTCCTTGTCGATCGCGATCAGGCAGGGCACGCCGCCGCCCTTGAGATATTCGCCGCGCACGGTGTGGCCGGGGCCCTTCGGGGCGACCATCAGCACGTCGAGATCGGCGCGCGGCTCGATCAGGTTGAAATGCACGTTGAGGCCGTGGGCGAACAGCAGCGCCGCGCCTTCCTTCATGTTGGCATGCAGGTGATCGCGGTAGATGTCGCCCTGCAATTCGTCCGGGGTCAGCATCATGACCACGTCGGCCCACTTGGCGGCCTCGGCCACCTCCATGACCTTGAACTTCTCGCCTTCGGCCTTCTTGGCCGAGGCCGAACCCTTGCGGAGCGCGATGGCCACATCCTTTACGCCGGAATCGCGCAAGTTGAGCGCATGGGCATGGCCCTGGCTGCCATAGCCGACAATGGCGACCTTCTTGCCCTTGATCAGGTTCAGGTCGGCATCCCGGTCATAATAAACACGCATCATCAACCCCTTGTGGCGGCTTGTCCCGGCCGCAGTGTTATCGGTGCGCCAGAAGGGTTCCGGCGCCGGTCAGGCGAGGTTTCTAGGGGTATGGCGGGCCCGCGACAAGTCCCGGAGGCGGCATCGGCCCCGGTCGAATGATCATATCTCGGTCCGTCCCCGCTCGGCGGAAGCGTCGGGCGCTAGTGCGGGTCGGCAAAAATCCGGTAGCGCTGCGGCTTGAGGCCGATGGTGGCACCGACTTCGACCGGCAGGTTCCGCGGGGTGTCGATCTCGACCAGCGTTTCCGGCGCCGACAGCAACACCTCGACCCGCCGCGCCGCGCCAAGGCCGTGCACGCGCTTGACCACGCCCGTAAGGGTCGCTCCGTCGGCGGCGACCACGTCGATCTCGTGCGGACGCACGAACAGCCTGGCCGCCCCATTCGCAGCGCCTTGGGGATCGATCGACAATGGCCGGCCTTCCACATGCACCCGCTGGTCCTGCACCGTGATCGGCAGCATCAGTGACTCGCCGATGAATTCATGCACGAAGGCTGTCGCCGGGCGGTCATGTACATCCTCGGGGGCACCGACTTGCTCGATCCGGCCCTTGTCCATCACCACTACGCGGTCGGCGACTTCCAGCGCTTCTTCCTGGTCGTGCGTGACGAACACCGAGGTGACGTGGATGTCCTCGTGCAGGCTGCGCAGCCAGCGGCGCAGCTCCTTGCGCACCTTTGCATCCAGCGCACCGAATGGCTCGTCGAGCAGCAGAACGCGCGGCTCGATCGCCAGCGCGCGCGCCAGCGCGATACGCTGGCGCTGCCCGCCGGAGAGTTGCGACGGATATCGGTCCGCCAGCCATTTGAGCTGCACAAGGTCAAGCAATTCGTCGACCTTCTGGCGAATCTTCTCCTCGCTGAGACGCTGACGGCGCGGCCGCACCCGCAGACCGAATGCGATATTCTCGAACACGCTCATATGCCGGAACAGCGCATAATGCTGGAACACGAAGCCGACATGGCGCTCGCGCACACTGCGCGACAAGGCATCGGTACCATCAAACATAACGTGGCCGGTGTCTGGCCATTCGAGACCGGCAATGATCCGCAGCAGCGTCGTCTTGCCGGAGCCGGATGGGCCAAGCAACGCGACCAGTTCGCCCGACTTCACTTCGAGGTCGACGCCATTCAGCGCCGTAAAGTCGCCGAAGCGCTTGGTGACATTGCGAATGTCGATTTTCATCTCATCGCTCCGATATCGCGAACCGTTCCAGCACGACCTTGGCGATCAGCGTCACCAGCGCCAGCAGCGCCAGGAGAGACGCCACCGCGAACGAGGCCATGAACTGGTATTCGTTGTAGAGAATTTCGATATGCAGCGGCATGGTGTTGGTCTCGCCGCGGATATGACCGGACACCACCGCCACCGCGCCGAACTCGCCCATCGCGCGCGCATTGCAGAGAAGTACGCCGTAAAGCAGCGCCCATTTCACATTCGGCAACGTCACGCGGAAGAAGGTCTGCAGGCCGGAGGCGCCGAGCGAGATCGCGGCCTCTTCCTCCTGCGTGCCCTGCTCCTGCATCAGCGGGATCAGTTCTCGCGCAACGAACGGGAATGTCACCAGCAGCGTCGCCAGCACAATACCAGGCAAGGCGAAGATGATCTTGACGTCATGCTCGATCAACCACGCGCCGAAGAAGCCCTGCGCGCCGAACAGCAGCACGAAAACCAGACCGGAGATGACCGGACTCACCGAGAACGGCAGATCGATCAGCGTGATCAAAAGGCTTTTGCCGGGAAATTCAAACTTCGCGATCGCCCAAGCGGCAACGAGACCGAATATCAAATTCAGCACGACGGAAATGGAGGCGACCAGAATCGTCAACTGGATCGCCGACACGGCGTCGGGGTCGGTCAGTGCATCGAAGTAAGGGCCGATGCCGCGCGCGAAGGCCTGTACGAACACGGTGACCAGCGGCAACACCAGGAAAATAAAAAGAAACGTCAGCGACACGCCAATGATGAGCCAGCGCACCAAAAATGACTCGGAGCGCGCCGGACGCGGCCGTGTGGCGCCATTCGAGCGCGTGCGATCTGCGAAACCTGTTGCGGGTCCAGCCATGATGATCTCACGCGTGGCCGGTGCGCGTCGCCGACCACCGTTGCAGGCGGTTGATGGCGAACAGAATGACGAAGGAGGCCAGCAGCATCACCACCGCAATGGCCGTGGCGTCGGCATATTTGAACTCCTCAAGCCGGATCACGATCAACAGCGGCGCGATCTCGGAGATATTCGGCAGATTGCCGGCAATGAAGATCACCGAGCCATATTCCCCGACAGCGCGCGCGAAGGCGAGTGCAAAACCGGTCCACAAGCTCGGCAGGACGATTGGCGCGATGACCTTCGTAATCGTCTGCCAGCGGCTGGCGCCCAGCGTCGCCGCGGCTTCCTCGATTTCCGTATCGAGATCTTCCAGCACCGGCTGCAGCGTGCGCACCACGAACGGCAAGCCGATAAAGATCAACGCAATCAGAATGCCAAGCGGCGTGAACGCAACCTTGATGCCGAACGGCGCCAACAATCCACCGAGCCAGCCATTTTCCGCGAACAGCGTGGTCAGCGCGATGCCGGCAACCGCAGTCGGCAATGCAAAAGGAACATCGATGATCGCATCGACCAGACGCTTGCCGGGGAATTCATAACGCACCAGGGCCCATCCCACCAACGCGCCAAAAAACAGGTTCACGGCCGCTGCAACCAGCGATAGTCCGAAACTGATCTTCAAGGCATTGAGCGCGCGCGTTCCGGTCACGATCGACCAGAATTCCGAAGGCGATAACTCAGCGGTCTTGAGAAACAGACCACCGAGCGGAATGAGCACGATCAAGGCGAGCCAGGTCAGCGTCAGTCCGAGCGTGATGCCAAAACCAGGTATCACGCTCCGGCGGCGCCGGTTGCGACGGCGATCCAAGGATGTCGTCTCCCGACTGTCCAGTTGATCGCCAATTGTATGGGCAGCAACGCTCATTGGCTATAGATTTCGTCGAAGACGCCCTTGTCGTCGAAGTGCTTCTTCTGCGCCGCGCGCCAGCCGCCGAAATCGTCATTGATGGTGAGAAGGCTCAGCTTCGGAAATATATTCTCGTATTTTTTGGCGACTTCAGGATCGCGCGGGCGGTAGTAGTGTTTTCCGGCGATGTCCTGACCTTCCTTGCTGTAAAGATAGTTCAGATAGGCCTCAGCCGCAGCCCGCGTTCCCTTCTTGTCGACAACCTTGTCGATGACGGCGACGGGCGGCTCGGCAAGAATCGATACCGACGGAATGACGATTTCAAACTTGTCCTTGCCGAGTTCGTTGATGGCGAGGAACGCTTCATTTTCCCACGAGATGAACACGTCGCCGACGCCACGTTCGACGAAGGTGATGGTCGAACCGCGGGCACCGGTGTCGAGCACTGGCACATTCTTGAAGATGTTCTTCACGAACTCCTTGGCCTTATCCTCGGAGCCGTATTTCTTTGCCGCATAACCCCAGGCCGCGAGATAATTCCAGCGGGCGCCACCCGATGTTTTCGGATTCGGCGTGATCACCTTCACATCGGGACGCACGAGATCGTCCCAGTCCTTGATCTTTTTGGGATTGCCCGCGCGCACCAGCAGCACGATAGTCGATGTATAGGGCGATGAGTTTTGCGGCAGCTTCTGCTGCCAGTCTTTCGAGAGCAATCCCTTATCGGCGATTGCATCGATATCGTAAGCCAGCGCCAGCGTGACCACATCGGCACTGAGCCCATCGATGACCGAACGAGCCTGACGGCCGGAACCTCCATGCGAGGCCTTGATGGCAACCGTCGTGCCGGTCTCAGCCTTGTATTTCGCGGCAAAAGCTTTGTTGAAATCGGCATAAAGCTCGCGGGTCGGATCGTACGACACGTTGAGCAGCGAAATGTTCTGGGCGGCCGCCGATGTCACCCAGCCGGCAATGGCGAGCATTGCAACAAGAAGCCGCATCATGATCCTCCATCGGCCGGAACAACTCCGGCACAGGTCAAGGGTTGCAGCGACGGACCATTGCGGCCTGTCGCATTTATCCGACCTCTCAGTCAGCGATGCGCCGTGGCAATGCGATGGCGCGGGCATTCCCGCAGCACCGCCGGACTGAAAATCCGGCCATTTCGCCACCAAGGCACAAGGATCGTTGGGTATCGCCCCCCGAACCCGTGGGAATGGGGCCACATAATTCTGACTAAATCAATCAGAATAGTTTTATTTATCCGGAGCCTTTTCGAGGCGATTTTTCTGCGGCGGCCTGCGCGAGCGTTGTTTTTTCTAGGATTTTCGCCGTCGCATCACGAGCTGCGATCAGCGCCGGCCGCAGGGTGCAGATGTGCAAATCGACGCAGTCCGGGCATTGTCGGAACGCCGTCTGGCTCGCGCAGGGCGCGAGCGCCAGCGGCCCGTCAATGTGGCGGATGATTTCGGCCAAATTGATGTCCTTGGGCGTACGGCTCAACAGGAAACCGCCCTGGTTCCCGCGTGTGGATACCAGAAGGTTCGATCGCTTTAGTTCGGAGAAAATCTGCTCAAGAAAAGGGCGCGGAATTTTCAGGTCCTGCGCGATGTCGCGAACAGATACCGGCGCCGCGCCTCTATGGCCGGCAAGATAGATCATTGCTCGAAGAGCATATTTGGCGCGGCGGGAAAGCATGGTCAGCGTTTGCGCGGTTCCGATGCAACGTTAAACCACCATCGGCACGATGCTGACAACCAGAAGCGCCGCCATCGCGAGATTGAAGACGCGTGCATAGTTCGGGTCGGTGAGCAGCCGGCGCAAAGCCACGCCGAAGCCGGTCCAGGTCACCACGGCGAGAATTGTCGCGACCGCGAACACCACCAGCAGCAAAGCAAGATCGGACAACCACCGTTCCGGCCTCACATAGAGCGCGATCGCGCTCAGGGCGATCACGACGGCTTTGGGGTTGACCCACTGGAACAGCGCTGCCTGCCAGAAGGAAATCGGCTGAGAAATATGCCGGTCATTGTCGGCCGCGGGCTTTGCGGTCGCGATCTTCCATGCGAGCCAAAGCATATAGGCCGCACCCACGATCTTCAGCACGATCTGCAATGGCGGATAGGCGGCGAAGATCGCGCCCAGTCCTGCTGCACAACCCATCAGCAAGACGACGAAGCCCAGCGTGATGCCGAACATATGCGGCAGCGTCCGAGTGAACCCGAAATTCACCCCGGACGCGGTCACCATGATGTTGTTCGGGCCCGGTGTGAATGCCGTTGCCGCCGCAAACGCAAGAAGCGCCAGAAACAGGTCGAACGGCATGCCCATCCGCTACATCGCCTCGGGGCCGCGACTGATGGCGACCACGCCGGTGCGTGACACTTCGACAAGGCCGAGCGGCAGCATCAGCTCGATGAACTGGTCGATCTTGTCGCTCTTGCCGGTGATCTCGAACACGAAGCTTTCAGTGGTCGCATCGATCACGCGAGCGCGGAATGCATCGGCGAGACGCAGCGCCTCGACGCGGTGCTCGCCCTTGCCGCGCACTTTCACCATTGCCAGTTCGCGCTCAAGATAAGGACCCGCCACCGTGAGATCGATCACGCGGTGAACCGGCACAAGACGCTCGAGCTGGTTCTTGATCTGCTCGATCACCATCGGCGTGCCGCTGGTGACGATGGTGATGCGGGAGATGTGCTTCTGATGCTCGGTCTCCGACACCGTTAGCGAATCGATATTGTAGCCGCGGCCCGAGAACAGCCCGATCACCCGCGCAAGAACGCCCGGCTCGTTGTCGACCAGCACCGACAAGGTATGCGAACTGGAAACCTCCGCTGCCGGCGCCGCGGGATAATGGGACGTGGTGGGTATGGTGGCGTTCACGAGCAATTTTCCCTTATTGTACTGTCGTCATTCCGGGGCGCGCTGAAAGCGCGAACCCGGAATCCAGGCCTCAGAATCGATCTCTGGATTCCGGGTTCGCAAGCTTCGCTCGCGCCCCGGAATGACCAGATCAAACCAGCATCTTGCCTTCTTCGGTGATCGCATCCTCGAGGCTCTCCGCGGCATCGCTGAGGATCATCTCATTATGCGCGCGGCCGGACGGGATCATCGGGAAACAATTTTCCTTCTGATCGACCACGCAATCGAAGATCACCGGTTTGTCGATATCGATCATCTCCTTGATCGCATCGTCGAGATCGCCCGGCTTCTGGCAGCGGATACCATGCGCATGCATCGCTTCCGCGAGCTTCACGAAGTCCGGCAGCGCCTCCGAATAGCTTTCCGAATAGCGGTTGCCATGCAGCAATTCCTGCCACTGGCGCACCATGCCCATATACTGGTTGTTCAGGATGAACACCTTGATCGGCAGCCGGTACTGAACCGCCGTCGAGATTTCCTGCATGGTCATCTGCACCGAGGCTTCACCGGCAATATCGATGACCAGCGATTTCGGATGCGCCATCTGCACGCCGACCGCCGCCGGCAGGCCATAGCCCATCGTGCCGAGGCCGCCCGAGGTCATCCAACGGTTCGGCTCCTGGAAACGATAGAACTGCGCCGCCCACATCTGATGCTGGCCGACTTCGGTGGTGATGTAGGTGTCCTTGTCCTTGGTCAGCTCGAACAACCGCTCGATCGCATATTGCGGCTTGATGATGTCCTTCGACGGACGATAGCTGAGCGACTTGCGCGCGCGCCATTTGTCGATCTGTTTCCACCATTCGGCCATCGCCTTCTTGTCCGGCTGGAACGAAGACGAACGCCACAGCCGCGTCATGTCTTCGAGCACATGCGCGCAATCACCGATGATCGGAATATCGACCTTCACCGTCTTGTTGATCGAGGACGGATCGATATCGATATGGATCTTGCGTGAGTTCGGCGCGAACGCATCGAGCCGCCCGGTGATACGGTCGTCGAACCGCGCACCGACGCAGATCATCACGTCGCAATCGTGCATCGCCCAGTTGGCTTCGTAGGTGCCGTGCATGCCGAGCATACCGAGCCATTGCGGATCAGCCGCCGGATAAGCGCCAAGCCCCATCAGCGTCGAGGTGATCGGGAAACCGGTCAGCTTGACCAGTTCGCGCAAGAGATGACTCGCTTCCTTGCCGGAATTGATGACGCCGCCGCCGGTATAGAACAGCGGCTTCTTCGCGCTCGCCATCAGTTCGACCGCCGCCTTGATCTTGTCGAGGTCGCCCTTGATCTTCGGCGTGTAGGTCTTGTGCTTGATATTCTGCGGGCCTGAATAGGTGCCCTTGGCGAATTGAATATCCTTCGGGATGTCGATCACCACCGGACCCGGCCGGCCGCTGGCGGCGACATAGAACGCCTCGTGCAGCACGCGCGGCAGGTCCTCGATCCGCTTCACCAGATAGTTGTGCTTGGTGCAGGGCCGCGTGATGCCGACGGTATCGCATTCCTGGAAAGCGTCATTGCCGATCAGATGCGTCGGAACCTGGCCGGTGATGCAGACGATCGGGATCGAATCCATCAGCGCGTCAGTCAGGCCGGTCACCGCATTGGTCGCGCCGGGACCGGACGTCACCAGCACGCAGCCGACCTTGCCGGTCGAGCGGGCATAGCCTTCCGCCATATGGACTGCGCCCTGCTCATGGCGCACGAGCACATGCTTGACCCGCTCCTGCTGGAAGATGGCGTCGTAGATCGGCAGCACCGCGCCGCCGGGATAGCCGAAAATGTGGGTCACACCCTGATCGGCGAGCGCCTCGATCACCATTTCGGCGCCGGTCATTTCCTTGCTCATCTCACTGCTCCAATCACTCGTCGTCTCTCGTGGTCATCCGGGAAAAGAAAAAAGGGCCCGTGAGGCCCCCTGAACAGCGCATCGCCCGGCATAGGTGGTTTCAACCACCCCCAGCGATGCGCCTTCCTACGATGAGAAGCGTCCACGAAATAAAATTGCGCGACATAGCCTAGTCCAGTACGAACGTTGCGCGTGGTATAAGGGTCGTCTCCCGCCCCGTCAAGCGCCGAGCCTCTCGGCGGGCCGTCAGAACGAGGCGGTCAATGAGGCCACGTAGCGCCGGGCTCCGGACTGAGCGAGGCCGCCGCTGCCGTATCCGGCGATCCAGTAGGCCTCATTGGTCAGGCTCTCGACGTTGAAGCGCGCCGTCATTTTCACCTGGTCCACATAATAGACATAGCGGGCGCCGAGATCAAAGCGGGTCCAGGACGGAACATCGAACGTGTTCGCATTGTTATACGGCGCCGGTCCGGTGTGATAGATCGCCCCGGTCACGGTGAAGCCGGGAACGAACGGGAGGTCGACTTCGGCGGCGAGCCGATATTCGCTGTCCGGAACCGAAGTGACCTTCTTGCCATCGAACTCGCCCGAATCCGTCTGGAGCTGCACGGCATCGATGAAGGATGCTCCCGCGACAAAACGAATACCCTTGATCGGCTCGCCGAAGATCGTGACCTCGTAGCCCCGATTTTCCTGCCGGCCATCCTGCGTGAAGATATTCGTCGCCGTATCGATATATTGGTTGGCTTTATTGATGTTGTAATAAGCGAAGGTCGCTCCGAGGATTTGAAAGTCGAACTTCGCTCCGAATTCGTGTTGCTTGCTCACGAGCGCCGGAAAAGTCTGCCCCACATTAACGGTCCCCGGCGGCGCGACGCCGCCGCGCTCCAGCGCCTCGATATAATTGCCGTAGAGCGCCAGCCACGGCGTGATCTTGATCAGCCCGGCAATCGACGGCGTGACCGCACTCGCGGACGAGCCGCTCAACTGCTGGCCGGTCACGATATCGAAATTGCTCTGATCGATCTGCGTACGCCGCACGCCGCCGATCACGCTGACGGGGCGCTTGCTCCTGCGCTGTTGCAACTGTTGCCGCTGTCAGACCAGCAACCAGTACACTGATCCCTGCAGCACTCGCCAGCAAGCGACGCTTCGGCGATAACAATACAATTGTCACTGCGCGCCCCGATAACAAAAACAGTAAAGCGATGGTTACGGAAGCGCCGGGTGCAAATCAAAAACTATGATTTGGATAACGTGTAATATGCATCGTTCCGAAGTTGTTGTATGTGTGGTTTCGAACGTTTCAAAGGTATGGACGGTATCATTCAGACTGTTCATTATCATTGTAATGAACGCAGCGTGGCGTGTCAGAGCGGCGAGGACTCCATGATGAGGCGAATATTGTTTTGTGCGACGGTCGCATTTGCAGTGATGGGGTTCGGCGCACAGGCACAAAGTCCCGCAACCTCTCCGGCTGCGTCAGCCAAACAGGCGCCGGCCAAGGAGGGTTTCCGCACCTGGAGCTGGAACAAGGTGTCCGGCAACTGGAAACGCATGAAGGGCGCGGTTAAGGAGCGCTGGGGCAGGCTCACCCATAATGACATTCGCGAGTCGCAGGGTCGCCGCGAAACCCTGAATGGTTATATTCAGAGCCGTTACGGTATCGACCGCGACGCCGCCGACAAGCAGATCGACGAATGGCTGAAAACGCTGAAATAAGCGTGCATAAAGCAGGCGTCATGAATTCAATCGAAACCAATACACAGCCGGCTTCCACAACGACTGCGGCACCGCGGCGCCGCCTGACGGCGCATGCGCTCATTCTCGGCGAGCGCATCGATACGCTGGGGCTGGAGCGCAGCGACGTCATCAGCACGGTGCCGCTCGCCTTCCGTGTCGGCAATGGCTTCGCGGTGCTGTTCCGCTACGGCGTTGCCGTCCTCGTCGGCTTGTCGCCGATCGAAGAGGACGAGACCATTCGCGGTCTGGGGCCGCGGATCATCGGCTCCTTCGATCGCATGGAAGACGAAAGCGCGACCATCGAGATCGCGCCCGATCAGGACGACCAGATTGAGCCGAGCGGTCTCATCAAGGTCAAGGATCTGTCGCCGGAACGGCTTGTGGTCATCGCCGATGCGCTCGCCAAGAATGTCGCGCTCGCGCATGACGAACGCGAAGTGAGCCGCGTCTTCGATGTGATCGATCCGCTGGCCGCGCGGCTTGCGCAACAAGGACGCACACCCGGACGGCGCGGCGAGATGCTGAAGCTGATCGGCCAGGCCTTGCTGGTTCGCCATCGCATGAGCGGCCGCGTCGAAGTCGAGGAAAAGCCGGACGTGTTGTGGGATCGCTGGGATCTGGAGCGTCTGCACGCACGCCTTGCCGACGAATACGAACTGAAGGAACGCGCCGGCATGCTGTCGCGCAAGATCGAGGTGGTCGGCGAAACCGCGCGCGCCCTCACCGATCTGATCGACGCCGCCCGCGCGACGCGGCTTGAAGTGGCGATTGTCTTGTTGATCGTGGTCGAGGTGCTGTTCACGCTGTACGAATTCGTCAAGCAGATCAAATTGTTCGGCTGATCCAGTGTGGCGGTTCAGAAGCCCGCATCATTCCCGCAGCGAGTCCGAAACACGAGATTCAATGAGTTGCTAGTGTCCGTCGATTCCGAAGTTCGTATAAGAGACCGCCGCGAAGGGATACGAACTTCGGAATCGGGACACTAGCGCCGGTCAGCGTGGCGGAACGAGGTAAACCGCTTCATCCGGACCGGACATGTGAAAGAACGGAATCTGTTTCGCCGCGGTCGCCTTCACGACGTCGTCACGCACCCGTTTCACGAGATCGGCCACATCGAGGCCGGGCGTTTCGATATGCCTCAACAGCGCACGCGTGTAAGGCGAGTCGCGCCCTTCCCCATCTGACACCTTTTGTCCGGGACCGGTCGCATATCCGATCAGCAGGTTTTTCGGCGTAGCGGCCTGAGGCGTCGTTCGCGGCAGTGTCTTTGATTCCGGAAACGGGTTATTGCGCGCGGCATCGAGCAGAACAACGGCGAGCTGTTCGGCGCCAGCCATTTGACCGACGATCTCGTCCAGCGTGATGGAATGATTGGCGACATCGAGCAGCGTGTCGACGGAACCATCGACCGGTATCAGCCAGTTCACGCCATGCGCCTGGATCGCATGTCCCGCATAAAAGACAACGGCATAGTCGGCCTGTTTGGCCTTGCCGCCAAACGCCGCCAAAGCATCGTGCATCTGTTCCGCCGTCGCGTTGTTCAACATGGTGACGGAGAATCCCATGCGGGACAATGCAGCGCCAATATCGGTTGCGTCATTGACCGGATTTTTCAGCTTGAAGATGTTGCGATAGTCGGCATTGCCGATCACCAAGGCAACACGCTTGTCCTGCGCAAATGCGGACTGCAGCGACAAGACAGTGACGGCAAGCATGACGAGCTTCAGCCAAAAAAGACGCATGACGAATACTCTTGTTGGCCAGCAATGCCTCAAGTCTGCATCAACGCTTCGGCTGTTGCTATTCCCCCATCCGGGGAGGTCCAGGCCCATCCCGGCATCTGGTTGCGGAACCAGGTCACCTGCCGCTTGGCATAACGGCGTGTGTCCATGATCGAACCTTCGATGGCCTCCTCGCGCGAAATCTCGCAGCGCAGCAATTTGCGTAGCCACGGCACGCCATGCGCCTTCATCGCCGGCAATGTTTCCGGGAGATGACGGGCATCGAGCGCACGCACCTCCTCGAGCGCCCCGTGCTCCAGCATCATTTCAAAGCGCGTCTGGATCCGCTTTTTCAGGTCCGAGCGGTTCGGATGCAGGAAGATTTTGGTGGTGCGATCGGGGTCGATGACCGGGACCAATCCTTCACGATGCCAGTCCGAAATCGGACGGCCGGTCGCCTGCAGAACTTCGAGCGCACGCAGGATGCGCGAGCGGTCGCGCGGCATGATGCGATCAGCCGCTTCAGGATCGCGGACGGTCAGTTCGGCATGCAATGCTTCCACGCCTTGCGCATCGAGGCGCTGCCGCAACGCGTCGCGGATGCCGGGATCAATCGGTGGAATGGCCGCAAGACCGGACATCAGCGCCCTGAAATAGAGTCCGGTCCCACCGGCAAAGATCGGCAAGCGGTCCGGCGGGAGATCGGAGAGAATTCGCGACACGTCGCGGACATACCGCCCGGCCGAATAATTCTCCGCCGCATCCACATGCCCGAACAGGGCATGCGGCACCGCCTTTTCTTCCTCGACTGTCGGCCGCGCCGTCAGCACGCGCAGATCGCGGTAGACCTGCATGGAATCGGCATTGATGACGATGCCGCCAAGCTTTTCGGCCAGCGCCAGCGCCAGCGCCGACTTGCCGCTGGCGGTCGGCCCTGCAATCAAGATGGCAGCACGCTGTTTCATATCGAGATGGAATGCTTATCTTTTGTTACCGACAGCAGATTTCTGCCGGATTGAAGGGTAGGCTGCAACCGGGCTAGGATTGTGAGCATGAAGCAATCGGTTATCAGCCGCGACGCCGACATTCTGAACGGAACGCCTGTGTTCCGGGGAACGCGTGTGCCCGTGCAGACCCTTCTCGACTATCTTGAAGGCGGGGAATCGATCAACGATTTCCTGGACGGTTTTCCAAGCGTCACACGTGCTCAAGTCATCGCTTTCCTGGAAGAGGCGAAAGACAGGGCTGTCGAAGCCGCGTCGTGAGGATTTTGCTGGACGAGTGCATCGACTGGCGCCTCACACGCGAACTGTCCGGGCACGACGTCCGCACCGTTCACACGATGGGCTGGGCTGGCATCAAAAACGGCGAACTGCTCTCGCTGGCGGCAAACCGTTTCGACGTTTTCATTACATTGGACAGCAATCTTCCATATCAGCAGACGATTGGCCGCCTTCAGATCGCGGTGGCGCTCCTGAGACCCAAAACCAGTAGATTATCTGACATCCGCTCACTGATACCGGAATTGCTCGATGCCCTCCCGCTCATGACCCCAGGAAACATCAAGCAGATTGGTCGCTAGGCGCGACTTGCCGCTGGCGGTCGGCCCTGCAATAAGCACCGCGCGCTTCACTTGATCGAACCTCACATGACCCACGTCGCCACTCTGATCGCCTATCCCAACGGCCTTGGCGAGGACGCGCTGATCCGCGCCCGGGCGGCGCTGCCGCGTGCCGGCGACCCGCAATGGCTCGATCCCGGCATCGCTGCCGACATTGCCTTTACCCCGGATGAGGGCATTGACCAACGGGCGGTCACCGACGAATTGCGCGAAACCCTGTCCGGCAAGACGATCGATATCGTGGTGCAGCCGATGGCGCATCGGCGCAAGCTGCTGCTCGTCGCCGACATGGATTCCACCATGATCGGCCAGGAATGCATCGACGAACTGGCCGATCTGGTCGGCCTCAAGGCGCTGGTATCCGGCATCACCGAGCGGGCCATGCGCGGCGAGATCGCCTTCGAACCGGCCTTGCGCGAACGCGTGGCTTTATTGAAGGGCCTGCCGGTCACCGTGGTCGATGAGGTGATCGAGAACCGCATCACGCTGATGCCGGGCGCGAAACTGCTGGTGAACACCATGCGCAAGCATGGCGCCCATGCCTGCCTCGTCTCCGGCGGCTTTTCGCTGTTCACGCAAGTGGTCGGCGACATGATCGGTTTCGACGAGAACCATGCCAACACATTGCTGGTCGAGCACGGCAAGCTGACCGGCTTTGTCGAAGAACCGGTGCTTGGCCGCGAGGCCAAGCTCGACACGCTGCTCGAACTGGCGCGCCATCTGCAATTGCCGCTGCAGAGAACATTGGCCGTCGGCGATGGCGCCAACGATCTGGGCATGATCGAACGCGCCGGTCTCGGCGTTGCCTATCACGCCAAGCCCGCGGTCGCCGCCGCCGCCGATGCGCGCATCGATCACGGCGATCTGACGGCGCTGCTGTATCTGCAGGGTTATAAGCGGGAAGAGTTTGTGGAGGAATGGATCACAGAACCATAAGCCGCTCGTCCCCGCGAAAGCGGGGACCCAGGAGCCACAAGATCTGAATGTGCTGGGCCCCCGCTTTCGCGGGGGCGAACGGTTAAAACTGCAGCTACTGCAGCCCCAGCGTCACGAACCGCACCTCGCCTTCAGGATTGGCCACCAGCAGCAATGCCAGTTTACGGCCATCCTTCTTCAGCTTGTCGATCCGCTTCTGGAAGTCCTCGGTATTGGCGACAGCTTCCTGCGCCACTTCGACGATCACATCGCCCGCGCTGAGCCGCTTGTCGGCGGCCGCCGAGTTCTGGTCGATCGCGGTGATCACCACGCCCTTGACCGTATCCTTGATCTTGTAGCGGGTGCGCAGGTCCGGGGAGATATTGGCGAGGTCGAGACCCAACGACTTCTTCACCACCGTCTTGTCGTCGGCCGGCGCATCACGCTCGATCGAAGCCGGCTTTGCCTTTTCCGCATCTTCGAGACGGCCGAGCTTGACGATCTTGGTCTCTTCCTTGCCCTTGCGGACGATGACCACTTCGACATCCTTGCCGACGGCGGTGTCGGCAACGATGCGCGGCAGGTCACGCATTTCCTTGATGTCGCGGCCATCGAATTTCACGACAATGTCGCCGGCCTCGATGCCCGCGGGTTTTGCCGGCCCCTTGTCGTCGACACCGGCAATCAATGCACCACGCGCCTGCTTCAACCCGAGGCTTTCGGCGATATCGTCCGTCACCTGCTGAATGCGCACGCCGAGCCAGCCGCGGCGCACTTCCTTGAATTCGCGCAACTGGTCGATGACGCTCGTCACGACTTTCGACGGCACGGCAAAGCCGATACCGATCGAACCGCCGGACGGCGAGATGATCGCCGTGTTCACGCCGATCACTTCGCCGTTGAGATTGAACAGCGGACCACCGGAATTGCCACGATTGATGGCGGCGTCGGTCTGGATGTAGTTGTCATACGGACCGGACTGGATGTCGCGATTGCGCGCCGATACGATACCGGCGCTCACCGAACCGCCAAGACTGAACGGATTGCCGATCGCGATCACCCATTCGCCCAGCCGGAGCTTGTCGGAATCGCCGAACTTCACCGCCGTCAGCGGCTTCTCCGGCTTGACCTGCAGGAGCGCGATATCGCTCTTCACGTCGCGGCCGATCAGTTCGGCTTTCAGCCGCGAACCGTCGTTGAACACGACGTTGATCTCCTCGGCGTCGGCGATCACGTGGTTGTTGGTCACCACAAGCCCGTTCGGATCGATCACAAAGCCGGAACCGAGCGACGAGGTCCGGCGCGGAGCCCTATTCTGGTTCTCGCCCTGTTGGCCCTGCTGGCCTGGACGGCCGCCGGGGCCGCCCTGTCCGCCACGCCTGTTTTCAAAGAAGTCCTTGAAGAAATCCTCGAAGGGGGAACCGGGAGGAACCTGTGGCCCCTGGCGGGGGGAGGAACCAGGGCCGGTGCGGCCGCTGCCCTCGACCCGTTGCGAGGTGGAAATATTGACCACCGCGTCGATCACCTGCTCGGCCACGTCCGCGATATTTTCCGGACCGCGCGCCTGGGCGGGTGGGGCCAGAGCGACCATCGCCGCTGCCGCCAATCCAGCCAGCAAGGGCCGGCGATAGGCGCTGAAAGGCAATGCGAAGAAAGCCGTCATGGCTGCGACATCTCCCGAAAGGCTGTCCTAAAAGCTTGCATGACACTGCCTTCGTCCGTCTGTCGAAGCAAGGGCAATGCCGCGATGCAAACAAGGGTCACATGAGATCACGACGATTTTGGTTCGAATCGATCCAAAATCGTAAACGTGATCGATTCCAATACACTAGCGCATGATGGGTCCGAAAACCGCTTCGCACTTTTGGCATCATGCTTTGTGGCGGAATCACGGCCCTGCCGCCTGTCACCCGCGGACAAACCAGATCACCAGAATTCCGACCAACGCACAAACGATCCCGACGATCCGCAACATCTGATCGGGGGTCTCGAGCACACTGGACATCGCCTGCTTTGCGGCACGCGGGAATGCCGCAAACATCAGGCCTTCAAGCGCCAGTACAAGACCGACCGCGACAATAAAATCCCACATCAACGTGTCGCGCCCGGTTTGCTTCGATTACCTCGCGGCGGACGGTGCGGTCGGCGCGGGTTGCGCCGGCTGCGCACTGCCCGGCATGCGGCCAGACGGATCGACGAAGAAGCGGAAGAATTCCGAATCCGGCTTCAGCACCATGCGGGTGTCGTTGTGGCCGAGGCCGGCCTCGTACGCCTGCATCGAGCGATAGAAGGAGAAGAAATCCGGATCCTTGCTGAAGGCTTCGGCGAAGATGCGGTTACGCGTTGCGTCGCCCTCACCGCGGATCTGCTCGGACTTTGAATTGGCTTCGGCGACCAGCACCGTCACGTCACGGTCGGCACGCGAGCGGATTTCCTGCGCGCGTTGTGAGCCTTGCGCGCGGAATTCCGCAGCCTCGCGCTGACGCTCGGTCTGCATCCGTTGATAGACCGCCTGGCTGTTCTGCTCTGGCAAGTCGGCTCTCCGGATACGGACGTCGACAACGTTGATGCCGTAGTTTTCTGCTTCGCGGTCGAGCTGTTCGCGGATGCGCCCCATCAAGGCCGGACGTTCGTCCCGCACCAAGGTTTGGAACGAGGCTTCGCCGAGCACGCGACGCAGCGCCGAATTGAGCAACGTCGCCAGTTGGGAATTCGCGCGAGGGACCGTCTGCACCGCCTGATAGAATTTCAGCGGATCGACGATGCGATAACGCGCGAAGGCGTCGACCACGAGACGTTTCTGGTCGGACGCGATGATTTCCTGCGCCGGATTTTCCAGGTCGAGAATGCGCTTGTCGATGATGATGACATTATCGATGAACGGCACCTTGAAGTGCAATCCGGCATTGGTGACGGTGCGGATGGGCTCACCCAGCCGCACGACCAGAGCCTGTCCGGTCTCCGGAAGCGTAAAGATCGAACTGTAGCCGACAATCGCTGCAATGATGGCCAGAACTGCCAGCACGCCGCCCGCAACTCCTAATTTCATGGGTGCCTCCGTTACCGGCGCTGCTGTTGTTGCTGGACTTGTGTCTGCGGCGTTTGCGTTTGCGGCTGCCGCGGTCTGTTCAATTCATTGAGTGGCAGATAAGGCACGACGCCCGTTCCGCTGCCACCCACGCCCGAATCCAGGATGATCTTGTCGGTGCCGCTGAACAGCCGCTCCATGGTTTCGAGATACATGCGCTGGCGCGTCACCTGCGGTGCCTTGGCATATTCCTCGAACACCTGCTTGAAGCGCGAGGTCTGGCCGGTCGCTTCGGCGACGGTCTGCTCGCGATAGGCTTCGGCATTCTGCAGGATCTGCGCGGCGCGGCCGCGCGCTTCCGGCACGACGCGGTTGGCATAGGTCTGCGCTTCGTTCTGCGCGCGTTCAAGGTCGGCTCTCGCCGCCTGCACGTCGCGGAACGCATCGATCACCTGCGCCGGCGGATCGACCTTCTGCATCTGCACCTGACGGATCTGGATGCCGGCTCTGTATTCATCCAGCGTCTTCTGCATCAGGTCATGCACCGCGGTTTCGATATTCTGCCGCGCGCCGGTCAGCACCGGCTGAATGTTGGACCGGCCGATAACTTCGCGCATCGCGCTTTCGGCCACCGCCTTCACCGTCAGTTCCGGATACTGGATGTTGAACAGGTAGTTCCTCGCCTCATCCGGCTTGATCTTCCACAGCACCGCAAAATCGACATCGACGATATTCTCGTCGCCGGTCAGCATCAGGCTTTCTTCCGGCACATCACGCATCGTTGTACCGCGCCGGGCATCCTCGACCTGCCGCATGCCGACTTCGATACGATTGATCTGCTCGACATTCGGGGTGAGCACGGACTCGATCGGGTACGGCAGGTGATAGTTCAGGCCGGGTGGCGTATCGCGCACATACTGGCCAAAGCGCAGCACCACGCCGAGTTCACCGGGCTGCACCCGGTAGAAGCCGGAAAAGCCCCAGATCACCAGAGCCGCGACCACCAACAGCGCAATACCGCGGCCTCCGAAGCCGCCGCCTGGCAGCACAGTCTTCAGCTTGTCCTGGCTGCGGCGCAGCAGGTCTTCGAGGTCGGGCGGGGTCGATCCGCCGGGCGATTGCGGCCCGGATCCCCATGGCCCCTTTGAACCCGAACCCCAAGGGCCACCGCCCTGATTGCTCCACGGCATGTAAGTCTCCCTGGACACCCCTCGGGGTGTCCGTTGTTCCGGCGTGGGTTATAGGGGAGCCCCAAGTCCCTTACAACGCGCGTTCATGACGCGCCCGATCCTTGGTCGTCCCTGCGTCGATAATTAACAATCGTAAAGCCATATTCATCGTCCGGCCCTTGCGATTGCGGCTTCCGATCGATTTCACGCCAGATCGCCGGGTCGATGGCCGGGAAATAAGTATCGCCGTCCGGATTTGCATGGACCTGCGTCAAAACCAGCCGGTCCGCCACCGGCAGGGTCTGTCTGAAAATCTCGGTGCCGCCGATCACGGCAATTTCATGCGTCCCGCGCCGCAGCGCGTCACCGCGCGCCGCGGCCAGCGCCTGATCGATCCCGGGGGCGACAAGAACACCGGCGGCGGTGAAATCGTCCCGACGGGAGACCACAATATTTGTGCGGCCGGGCAGCGGCTTGCCGATCGAGACATAGGTCTTGCGACCCATCACCACCGGCTTGTTCATGGTGATGGCGCGGAAATATTTCAGGTCGGATTTGATCCGCCACGGCAGTTGGTTGTCGCGGCCGATGACGCCATTCTCCGCCACGGCAACGACAAGCATGATCGGAACGCGGTTGGACGCGGCCATGCCGGATGCAGCACGATCGGTCACACCGCGACCTGTGCCTTGATATGCGGATGCGGCTCATAGCCTTCGAGCGTGAAATCCTCATAGCGGAAGGCAAACAGATCATTCACGTCCGGATTGATCGCCATCGTCGGCAACGCGTGCGGCGCGCGCGACAATTGCAGATGCGCCTGCTCGACATGATTGAGATAGAGATGTGCATCGCCAAGGGTGTGAATGAATTCACCGGGCTTCAGTCCCGTCACCTGCGCCACCATCATGGTGAGTAGCGCATAGGAGGCAATGTTGAATGGCACGCCAAGGAAGATGTCGGCCGAGCGCTGATACATCTGACAGGACAGCTTGCCCTTCGCCACATAGAACTGGAACAGCAAGTGGCAGGGCGGCAGCGCCATCTTGTCGACGTCGGCCGGATTCCAGGCGGTGACGATCAGGCGGCGTGAATCCGGATTGCGCTCGATGTCGCGCAGCAGATTTTGCATTTGATCGATGGTGCCGCCATCGCGCGCTGGCCATGAGCGCCATTGCCGGCCATAGACCGGACCGAGATCGCCATTCTCGTCAGCCCATTCATCCCAGATGCGAACGCCCTGCTCCTTCAGATACTTGATGTTGGTGTCGCCCGCGAGAAACCACAGCAGTTCGTGAATGATCGATTTCACATGCAGCTTCTTGGTGGTGAGAAGCGGGAAACCCTCCGAAAGATCGAACCGCATCTGATAACCGAACACCGACAGGGTGCCGGTACCGGTACGGTCGCGCTTTTCCACACCGTGAGCGAGGACGTGCTCCATCAGTTCAAGGTATTGCCGCATCTGGTCTTTTCCGCGTGAAGGTCGGATCGCCACTGTATCAAAGCATTCCGCTGCCTTCCGGCAAGGATATCCGATTCCCACATGAAAAAGGGGCAGCCGCGCGGCCGCCCCCCTTTCCGACACCGGTATTCCCGGAAGCTTATTGCGTGATGCCCGAGGCCTTGATCACCGGGGTCCAGCGCTCGATTTCGCTCTCCACCAGCTTGTTCAGCGCGGCCTGGCCGCGGCCGTCCGGTGCTGGGATAACGCTGCCGAGATCAAGCAGACGCTTGCGCACGCCTTCGTCATCCAGCGCCTTGTTCAGCGCATCCGACAGCTTGTCGAGCACCGCTTTCGGCGTGCCCTTCGGCGCGAACAGCGCATTCCAGGCGGACACATCGAATTTCGGCAGGCCGGCTTCCTTCGTGGTCGGCACGTCCGGCAGAGCCGGGCTGCGTTCCGGCGTACCGATGGCGTAAGCCTTGATGTTGCCGGCCGTGATCTGTGGCACCAGATTGACGATCTGATCGCACATATAATCGACCTGACCGCCGATCAGCGCATTCAGCGCAGGTCCCGTCCCCTGGAACGGGATCGATGTCGGCTTCACATCCATCAACGCATTCAAGAGCAGGCAGCTGGTGAATGACACCGACCCGACACCGGCATGGGCCATGTTGACCTTGTCAGCATTGGCTTTCACATAGGCGATGAATTCCTTGAGATCCTTGGCCGGAAAATCTTTCCGGGCCACGATCAGAACCGGCGTCCCGGCGGCAAGCCCGATCGGCTCGAAATTCTTGACCGGGTGATAGGCGAGCTTCGGATAGAGCGGCACGGCGGCGGCATGGGTGCCCATGTGACCCATGATGATGGTGTAGCCATCCGGGGTGGCACGCATCGCCCGGGTGCTGGCGGTGGTCCCGCCGGCGCCGACCACGTTTTCGATCACGATCTGCTGGCCGAGCGTCTTCGACATGTTGTCAGCGACGATGCGGGCAATGATGTCGGTCGGACCGCCGGCCGCGAACGGCACGATCAGGGTGATCGGACGCGCCGGATAATTTTGCGCCTGCGAAGGCACGATCAGGGCGCCAAGGCTTAGCGCAACGAGCGCAAGCAGGCCGGCGGCAGTTCCGGCAAGACGGGTGAAAAGGCGCATGCAAATTTCCTCCGTTGGACAACGTGTGTCCGGCATTTTCTGGTTGGAGCTAAGGGCCTTACGGCCAGGATCAAGCAAATATCATAGCATTCGGGCGGCGTTTTCATCGAAAACGCCGCCCGAAATCAAGTTAGCCAATAGACGCAGGGGTTAGCCTTCTTCGACGAACACCTCGTCGCGCTTTTTACGGATCATCGGCAACAGCGCGATGATCAAGAGGATCGCCGATATCGCCAGCAAGGCGCCGGAGATCGGACGGGTGAGGAACACGCTCCAGTCACCGCGGGCGATCAGCATGGCGCGGCGGAGATTTTCCTCCATCAGCGGGCCGAGCACGAAGCCGAGCAGCATCGGTGCCGGCTCGAAATCATGCTTCACCAGCCAATAGCCGACCACCGCGAAGGCTGCCGTCAAATAGACGTCGGCCGGTGCGTTGTTGACCGAGTAGACGCCGATGCAGCAGACGATCAGGATCAGCGGATACAGCAGGCGGTAAGGCACCCGCAGCAACCGCACCCACAGACCGACCAGCGGCAGATTGATGATCACCAGCATCAGGTTGCCGAACCACATCGAGGCGATCATGCCCCAGAACAGGTCGGGCTGCTTGGTCATCACCTGCGGGCCCGGCACGATGCCGTGGATCGTCATCGCGCCGACCATCAGCGCCATCACCGGATTCGGCGGAATGCCGAGGGTGAGCAGCGGGATGAAGGAGGTCTGCGACGCCGCGTTGTTGGCGGTTTCCGGCCCGGCGACGCCTTCGATGGCGCCACGGCCGAACCGTCGCGGATCCTTGGCCAGCTTTTTCTCCAGCGTGTAGGACGCGAAGGCCGAGATGATCGATCCACCGCCAGGCAGAACGCCGAGCAGCGATCCGAGGACGGTACCGCGCCCAATCGCCGGGGCCGCGGCCTTGAGATCCTCCCGCGTCGGCATCAAGCCGGTAATCTTGGATTGGACGATCTCACGGCTGTGCGTCACTTCAAGATTACGCAGCACCTCGGTGAAGCCAAACACGCCCATGGCGATGACGACGAAGTTAAGACCGTCGGCTAGCTCGGGAATGTTGAAGTTCATCCGTCCGGCACCGGTTTCGAGGTCGGAGCCGACCATCGACAGCACCAGGCCGAACAGGATCATGGAGACGGCCTTGAGCACCGATCCCTTGGCCAGCACGACCGCGAAGATCAGGCCGAGCACCATCAGCGAAAAATATTCCGCCGGGCCAAAAAGAAGCGCAACGCTCGTGAGCGGCGCCGCCGCCGCCGCGATCACCACGGTCGCCACGCAGCCGGCAAAGAACGAGCCGATCGCGGCGATGGCGAGTGCCGGACCGGCACGGCCCTGCTTCGCCATCTCGTGACCGTCGAGTGTCGTGACCACACTCGCAGATTCGCCCGGGATGTTGACGAGGATCGCCGTTGTCGAACCGCCATACATCGCGCCGTAATAGATGCCGGCGAGCATGATCAGCGCACCGACCGGCGGCAGGCCATAGGTGATCGGCAGCAGCATCGCGATAGTGGCAACCGGTCCAAGACCGGGCAGCACGCCGATCAGCGTACCGACCAGCGCACCGATCAGACACAGCATCAGGTTCTGGAACGACGCGGCAACGCTAATGCCGAAGGCGAGGTTATTGATGAGATCCATCATGGTCGTTCACCGCGGCCAGAGCTGAAGCGGAAGATTGAGGCCGTAGATGAACAACGCCACACAGCCCGCCGTCAGCACAGCGGACCAGATCACGCTTTCACCCCAACGCACCTCCTTGGAAGCGGCGGCTGCAATCATCAACGTAAAAAAAGTTGCGATGATCATCCCCAACGGACGGATCGTGGCTCCGAAAAACACGACCGATGCGATGAAGAGAACGGGAGCGCGGATACCCCACTTCTCAAGCGGCGGTCCATGCGAGATCAGGCCATTGATTGCGACCAGCGCACCTGTTCCGACCAGCAGCCAGCCGAACAATCGCGGCGCGGTGCCAGGCCCGAACGCGAAGCCGCGTAATCCTGGCAGATCACTTCCCGCCCACAGCGAGAATATTGCAAATGCGACAAGACCGACGCCGCCCCAGAAGTCCTGCGGGCTTCGGATGAACCCACTGGCTTGTGGCTGTCCCGGCTGTCCTACGCCTGCGGCCATACGCCCTCCCCAACTCGTAGAAATACAGTGCCCCTCGCTCGGGTCTTTCGCCCAAGCTGATGCGCTTGTCTAGCAGTTCGATGACACGAACTGAAAGAAACAATTGTGGGCGGCCGCTTACATCAGGCCGATTCCCCCCAATAATGCCGCGGCGGCAAAGATCCAGAGCGGATTAACCCTGGTGAAAAATCCGATCAGGGCGGTCGCCGCCGTGACTGCGAACGCGATCACGGTTTTGTCCGTCGATTGCGCCAATATCCACGCGCTGGCGGCGAGAAGCCCAACGGATACTGGAACCAGTCCAGCCTGAATGGCGATGCGCAATGGTGCAGTGCGAAAACGATCCCATACGCGCGTGATGAAGAATGTGGCAACGCAAGTCGGCCCGCAGACTGCAACTGTCGCGACAAAGGCCCCCATGATTCCCGCGACCTGATAACCGATCAGGGTGGAGATGATCACATTCGGCCCTGGCGTCACCTGCGCGATCGCGAACAGATCGGCAAATTGCTGATCGGTCATCCAGTGCTCGACCTCGACGGCCAGCCGATGCATTTCCGGCAGACCGGCATTGGCGCCACCGATTGCAAACAGCGACAGCATCGCGAAATGCGCAGCCAGCGTGACAAGAGGATCGGTGCTTTTCATCGGCGCTGCCACCAATAGGCCAGCGCGATGCTCACGGGTGCGAGCACCAGAAGTGTCTGTATCAACGGAAAGCGAAACACGCCGATCGCAACGAAGGTGATGACGAGAACAATCACGGACGGCGAGAGTTTGCGCAGCAGCGGCTCCGCCATCTTGGCGATCGCCGCGATCATCAGACCGATCGCCGCTGCGGCAATGCCGGTCAGGATGCGGCGCAGGATGTCAGCATCGCCGAACTGCGAATAGAGAAAGGATAGAAACGTTGCGATCAGCGCCGGCGGTCCAAGCAAGCCGGCGAATGCGACCGCAGCGCCCGGCGCACCGCGCATGCGCGAGCCGAACACCACCGCCATGTTGACGACGTTCGGTCCCGGCAGGAATTGCGACAGCGAGAACGTCTCGTTGAATTCCTCCGGCGTCATCCATTTCTTTTCGTCGACGATCAGCCGCCGCGCCCAGGGCAGGATGAAGCCGAAGCCGGACACGGAAATCTTCGCGAAGCCGAGAAAGAGTTCGGACAGGGTCAGATCGAGATGGGTGATGGTGGGCGTTACCGGGTCGGTCTGCGTATTCGACATGCGTTTTGGTTTAGCGCAAGAGGCGCAGGTCCCGTCCCGCGATGTCAGAACAGGCGCGATGCTTTTTTGCTGGACCGGAGCTTTTTTCGAGCGAGGTCGTGTTCGACTGTGCGTTAAAGCAACCGTGGTTATGGCCTCGCTTTCGCGGGGGCAACGGAGATACTTTTGCCGCGATAACGGCAGCAAAAATTCCACTTGACATTTTCGTCGATCTAGGATTTAAATCCTTGAATCCCGTCCCGCTGAAGGGGCGTTTCATGAGCGTCGTGAGACGCGGGGCGGGATGCGGTGGCCGTGTGGCGCGAAGGACGTATCGCGCGATGCGGAGGCCCAAGCTGCGATGATCCGGCTCACCGGCCGTGGGTCACCAGCGGAGGATAACAAGAAGAGCCGCCCGGTGTCGTCCGGTCCACGGTGTCTGTCCTCCGGGGTTGTCGCAGAGCAAGCCTCAAACACCGCGCGCGGAACGCCGAAGCTTTTCGGCGGTTCGTGGTGCTACCAATCTCATGCGCTTTACTCACATCGCGCATGGGGCCGCGGGCAGGCTGAGAGCCCGGCGTTCCGCGCGCCCTTCTCTTCGAAGGGTTCCGAGCGGCGGTCTGGAAGACGGGCGCGCCCGCGCCGGCAAAAAAATGGGGCGGCTTTCGCGCGTCTGCTCCACTTCATCCTGAGATATCGACGCCATCATGCCGGAAACCGCGATTGCCCTTCCCTCACCGGGCGTGCGCACTTATATTCCTCAGTGCCGGCGCAAGCCGGCTATGGCGATAAACGGGCCTCATAATAAACCTTTCGGACCCGGGGGCAGTACCCGGCGCCTCCACCAAAGTCCGCCGTGAAAAACGGGCTTTGGCGGGGGCGAAACAGGATCGACGAGGGCGTAAAAGTTGTTCTTTCGCTCGGCATGGTACCGCCGATATCGGGCCAATCGTATAGTTGCCAACGACAACTATGCTCCGGTTGCTCAGGCCGCGTAAGCGGTTTGAAAGACCAAGCCTAAAGCCCTGATGGGTTAAGCTCCGTCAGGCGGGGTTCGGAGGCACCTGGCAACAGAAGCCTCCACTTCTCCCAACTTGTCCCCGGCTTCCTTGGCGCTTCTGCTGACGCGGGCGGACAGGCGGAGTACCATGACGCCGAATCTGACGACGAAAAAAGATGGCCATCGACCATATCCGCTACGATCTCCTGGCCCAGGACGCGCTGCGCGGCCTCGTGCGCCGCGTGCTGACGGACGCCGCCAAGAGCGGCTTGCCCGGCGAACATCATTTCTCGATCACCTTCCGCACCGGCGACGAAGGGGTTCGGATGTCGCAGCGGCTGCGCGAACAATTTCCGCAGGAGATGACGATCATCCTGCAATATCAGTTCTGGGATCTAAAGGTGACCGACACCGGCTTCGAAGTCGGCCTGTCGTTCAGCGGCATTCCCGAAAAGCTGGCCATCCCGTTCACGGCGATCAAAAGCTTCTTTGATCCCTCGGTGCAATTCGGCCTGCAGTTCGAGACCATCGAGGTCGAGCAGGACAATGCCGACATGCCGTCGGAGAAACCGGAAAGCGCCGAAGGCCAATCGTCAGTGACACCCATTCCTGCTGCGGCCGAGACCGACAAGCCTTCGGATGACGAACCCTCGGGCGACAAGCCGTCCGGCGAGGTGGTGCGGCTCGATCGCTTCCGAAAGAAATGAGCCTGATCCGGAAAAGTGGGGACCGATTTTCCGACAAGATCATGCGCAAAAGCAAAAACTAATCCTTTCCATCAATTCCAAATCTGGCCGCTTCCGCGCGTGACGCTTGCCGCGTTACAATTGCGCATGACCAAAACACGCACAGAGACCGACAGCTTCGGCCCCATTGAGGTTGCCGACGATCGCTATTGGGGCGCGCAGACGCAGCGCTCCCTCGAGAATTTCCGCATCGGCGGTGACCGCATGCCGGCGGAATTGATCCGTGCCTTCGGCATCGTCAAACGTGCGGCCGCGCAAACCAACATGGAATTGGAATCGCTCGACGCCAAACGCGGCAAAGCCATCGTCGCTGCGGCGCAGGACGTCATCGACGGCAAACTCGCCGATCATTTCCCGCTGGTCGTGTGGCAGACCGGGTCCGGCACCCAGACCAACATGAATCTCAACGAGGTCATCGCCAACCGGGCTAACGAGAAGCTCGGCGCACCGCGCGGCAGCAAGACGCCGGTGCATCCGAACGACCAGGTCAATATGAGCCAGTCGTCGAACGACAGCTTTCCGACGGCTATGCATATCGCCGCCGTGCTGGAGATCACCAACGTCCTGATACCGTCGCTTGAGCATCTGCACGAAGCGCTGCAAGCGAAGGAAAAGGCCTTCGCGAAAATCGTGAAGATCGGCCGCACGCATACGCAGGACGCAACGCCGCTGACCCTTGGCCAGGAATTTTCAGGCTACGCGGCCCAGCTCAAGTTTGGCATCTCGCGCATCAAGCAGGCGACGAAGGAACTGTATCCACTCGCTCAGGGCGGTACCGCGGTGGGGACGGGGCTCAACTCAAAGCCGCGATTCGCAAAACTGTTCGCGCAGCATGTCGCGGCCATCACCAAGCTGCCCTTCGTCAGTGCACAGAACAAATTCGAAGCGCTGGCAACGCATGACTCCTATGTTTTCGTGCATGGCGCCCTGAATGCGATGGCCACCGGCCTGTTCAAGATCGCCAACGATATCCGCCTGTTGGGATCGGGACCACGCTCGGGGCTCGGGGAACTCATCCTGCCGGAGAACGAACCCGGCTCCTCGATCATGCCCGGCAAGGTCAACCCGACCCAGGCGGAGGCCCTGACGATGGTGTGCTGCCAGGTGTTCGGCAACCACACCACCATCACCATGGCAGCCAGCCAGGGGCATTTCGAGCTGAACGTCTACAAGCCGGTTATTGCGTTTTCGATGATGCAATCGATTCGCCTTTTGGCCGATGCAGCGCGCTCTTTTACCGATAATTGCGTGATCGGCATCCGCGCCGACGAGAAGCGCATCCACGAGCTGATGGGGCGCTCGCTGATGCTGGTGACGGCCCTGGCACCGACCATCGGCTACGATAATGCCGCCAAGATCGCCAAGCTGGCGCACCAGAATGGCACGACCCTGAAGGAAGAGGCGGTCAAGGGCGGCTTTGTTACCGCCGACCAGTTCGACAAGCTTGTGCG
Source organism: Pseudorhodoplanes sinuspersici (assembly GCF_002119765.1). NCBI lineage: Bacteria > Pseudomonadati > Pseudomonadota > Alphaproteobacteria > Hyphomicrobiales > Pseudorhodoplanes > Pseudorhodoplanes sinuspersici. Next base: position 3,015,086 of record NZ_CP021112.1, on the reverse strand, counting down.
GCCGGAAAAAATGGTGCGCCCGCACTGATTGTTGGCGCCTGCCCTGCGATCATACCGTGCTTTTGGATCCCCCCGGTAAGGGGATGGCAACTGCATTTTTTAACCGAGAACAATTCCGCCTTGGCCCCGCCACGCTAATGGCACAATCAACGGTCGGTATGTGCTGATTAATCGTGGGGGCCCGTTGGGGGTTTGTTTAACGGGCTACCGCTGAGTCTAAATGGGCAACGTCTTTAATCTTCGGTTGGAGAGGAAGAAACGCGAGCGGCAGCGCGAAGCGGATAGTGCTGCAGCACGTCGACTGATCCACGGTCGATCAAAGACGGAGCGCAAAACGGAAGGGGCGCAACGTGACAAGTCTTCAAACATTCTCGACGGGCACCGGCTTGGATTCGGAGAGGCCAATGAAGTCGCCGGTCGTGAAACGATCAATCGTGATCGCGGGGCACAAGACGAGTGTGAGTCTTGAAGATGCCTTCTGGAAGGGACTGAAGGAAATCGCCGACGAGCGCAATATGACCCTTTCAGACATGGTCGCGAATATCGATTCACAACGCCGGCACGGCAACCTGTCTTCTGCAATCCGGCTGTTCGTACTGGATCACTACCGTTCGCTGTCGGGGGACAGGGACAGGAACGGACACAGTGACGGAATGCGTAGCATCCCATAACGTCGGCCATTGATCCTGGACCTGCGCGGTCCAGGATCGCGATGCGGCTGTTTCGAAAATAGAGGTGACAGACAACCTTCGAAACTGCGGTTTCGCAGGTTGTGGTTATTGCGTCCGTCTCAACGGAACAGCGATGGCGAATCCGCCGCTGGCGGGCTTCCCAAAGGCTGAGGGAATGGATTTCCCAACGGCTGCGGAAATGGATTGGCGCGCGGCGGGCCTTCGACACGCTGCGGAACCCGGCGACGCTCGCCTGCCGCCGGCCTGATTTCCACCGGCGCCGGCAACGGCTCGACATGCGGCTGCTGACTGGGCGCTGCGACATGCGGTTGCTGCGGCGCGGCAGGTCGGGGCCGCGGCAAGACGGGCGCCAGCTCCGGCAATGTCGGTTCTCCCGACGCTTCCTTATCCAAAGCAGCCTTGTCGTCTTGTGTTTGCAGGGCCGCCTCTGCCGGCCGCCCCTGCTCGATCGCTTCGAGCCGTTTCGTCTGCCGATCGACAGAGCGCAGCGCGAGCCATCCGGTTAGCATAGAAACATCGACGGTCCGTTCCGGCGCCGATGCCGGACCGCGAAGAGCGACCACAAGTTCGGGACGCATTGGCGCGCCGGCAACGGCCGCACCCGTTAACGCGAGGCGCGTATCGATCCGCGCATCGAGCAGATTGTAGGACCCCGTCACCGCAAGCTCGACGGGCTCGGCGCTGGCCGCGAATGTCTCTATCCGCACAATACCGCTGGCCATCGCCAATGAGGCCTCGGCGCTGGCGATGGCCAGCGAGCCTGCATCGAGCGAGCGTGTTACCACGCCGCGAACACGTTGCGCATCCAGCGGCAGGCCCTGATCGACACTGCGGGTCACGGTCGAGAATGCGCCCGGATCGAGCGATGCCACACGCGCTTTCTCCAGCGTCAGCATACCGGATCCGTTCAGCGAGCCGACGATGGCCCGCGGCGACAACCCACCACCTTCAAACTGCATATCGAGCGTGGCGCGGCCACTGAGCGGAGAAGCATGCCCTTCAGAAAATAAAAGCTGGGCCGCATCGGCCCCCTTGATCGCCACGCGGCCCTGCATGCCGATGCCGTCGGCGCTGCGCCGCAACGTCACTTCTGCGGTGCCGCGCCCGCCCAGGAGATCCGCCTCGATGGACTCCGCCTTGATCCGGGTCGGCGAGAAGCGGAGCATGGCTTGCAGCTTCGACGCCGTGAACGACGGCAACAGCGCCGCCCGCGCGGCTTCCACTTTCACTTCCCCCGCCAATGCCGGCAGCGCGGGCAGCACAAATGGCGAGGCGCTCCATCGCTCGTTCGCAGTCTTCGCCGCATCGAGGCCGGTGGCTGCCGCGAAGAATGCGCCGACGTCGATCGCACCCGTTTTCAGCTCGCCGTCGATCACCGGCACATCGTCGCCGAAGGACAGGCCAAGCTGTCCACGCAACACGGTCCCGGCAATCGTCGCATTGATGTTATCGAGACGGGCGCGGAACGCATCGGTCTTCAGGCTGGTGCGCAGAACAACCGGGATCGCCTTGCGGTTGAACATGACATCGGCCTTGCCGATGGCGATATTGAGTGCGGCGCTTTTGCCATCGCTCGTAAAGGGGCGGATCGTACCATTAGCCCGCGCGTCGAGATTGGCGGCCGCGATGCGGGTATCGATCCGCATGTCGCCATCGCGCTTGCCGCGAAGCGAGAGGGTATAAGTGCCGGGTTGCCGCGGCACTGAAATCCATTTTTCTGCGGCTGCGAGCGTCACCAGGGTATTGACGTCGTTCGCATCGAGCGAGGCATCAAGTGCAATGTCTGCCTTGCCGGGGTCCTTCCATTGGCCGGTCAGCGACGTTTTCAGATTGAGCTGAGCTGCGCCCAGTGCACCGTTGATTGCGATATTCGCCTGGCTGGCCCCTGCATTCCCTGATGGCTCGACGGCAATGGTCCCGGACAGTTTCGCCGGAGCAGTCGCAGCAACGGCCCTTTCAAAGGATGCGCCGAGGCCCGGCGACAAACGACTGGCGAGCGCGACAAACGCGGCAGGATCGCGCATGCCGAGATTGAAGGAGAGGCCGCCTCGCGGCGCTTGCGCCTTGAGATCGATACGTCCCTCGCCGTCGATGGACAGTCCGCCGAGATCACCGATCGAGAATCGTTCGACGTTCAATCCAGCGGCATTCAGCGCCAGTTTGACATCGGTCTTGCCGGCATCGACGCCGGCAAATCGCAGCCGTCCCAGGGCCAGCGACAGCGCCACGTCATCCGGCCGTTCCATGTCGGCCAGCGCCTTGGCCGAACCGGCGAATTGCATCAGCGCATCGAGATCGAGCTCATCGGCGCGCAGGGTCAGATCGAGCCGGCTGCGTTCGCCAGCACTGGCCTTGGCATAGGAAAAGCCGCCGTCGAAGGCCTTGCGATCGAGCTCCGCCTGCATGCGCTCGATCGCGATCTTGCCCGTCCCCAGAGTGACGTCGCCGCGCAGGCGAACGGATCGCGACGGCAAGGCAGCGATGGCCCTGCCTTCCAGCCAGTCGCCGAATATACGCGGATCGGCTGACGTCACTTCCACCGGCCCTGTGAACGATAGCCGGTCACCGTCGGTCTGGATCTGTCCGCTGGCCTGCAATTGCGTGAAGCCGGGCCCGCGCGCCTCGAAGCCGCTCAAGATCGCTGCGTGCCCACCGAGTTCGATATCGCCGCGCACATTCTGCAGGGCCGCGCCGCCCAGCGTCACCACATCGATACCGAAACCGATCTGGGTCGGAAGCGGCGGCGGCGCGATCTCTCCAGCCGCCGACAGCACGGCGGCAAGCGCCGCACGCGGCGGCAAGTTCGCGCCGCTTGTCGCCACCAGCAATTTATCGGCATCAAGCTGGCGTGCGGACAGGACAACGTCGAGCCGAGGCCGTCGGCCGAATTTCGCTTCTGCCGTCCCGGCCAGTTTCAGAGCACGATCGTCCGGACCATATTGAAACTCGACCTGTTCGAACAACGCATTCGCTGCATTCGCTTTCACGCGCGCCGTAACACGCCATGGATCAGGAACGCCTTTGTCTCCCTTGCCGGAAACAATACGCCGCGCCAGCGTCGCCTGCCCCTCGAAACGCGGTGCTCCTCCGTCCGCGGTGAACTGACCGTCCACATCGGCGGTCACCGGACGGTCGCTTGGATCGATACTGAAGCGGACCCGCGATCCATTGGCCTCCGGCCGTCCGGTCGATACGCGATAGCTGTAAAGCCCGCCATTCAGAACGAATGCTCCCTCGCCGCGGATCGGCCCCGGTAGCGCCCGCACTTCGCCGTTGAACCACAACTTGCTCAAGGTCGCATGTGTGCCACTCGCGGCGTCCGACAACTCCACGCTCGCATCTTCAATATTCAGCTTGTCGATCGACAAGGTCTGAGTGCTCACACCGCCAAGCGCCGTCGGGAACGTCGCGCGTCCATCCTCCGCGAGCGAGACCTTCACCTCCGGACCGATCAGCCGCATCTCCACGGCGCGCAGCTTGCCCGAAAAGAGCGGCGTCAGAGCGAACTCGATGGCAAGCGCCTTGGCACGCACAGCCTGCGGGTCGTCCGGCTTGCCGATCTCGACGCCAGAGAGAACGAGGCGGGGCGCAGGCAACAGCCGCACATCCATCGGGCCGGTGACGCGAACCGGCAGGCCAACAGCCTGGCTGGCCTGTTCCTCGAATGTTGCGCGATGGGTATTCCAGTCGATGAAATACGGACCAAGCAGCGCTGCAAGCAGTGCCACGATCAGGGCAATCGCCAAGCTGAGCAACGTCGTTTGCACTAGTGTCCTGTCTCCGACGCTTCGTATCCCTTTGCCACGGCCTCTTGAACGAAGCGTTGGAGACAAAAGGACACTAGCAACTTTTGATTCTAGTGCGGTTTTGTCTCTGACGTTCCGATGAAAGAGATGATCGCGAGGGTAATCGGAACGTCAAAAAAACCGCACTAGCCCATCAAAATCCGTCTGGCCCGCCTTGATAGACGAACCTACCCGCTCTGCCCTGCAAGAAATGTCAAATCAGTGCGAGCGTAGGCTGCCTCGCCCGTCACGATAGATTGTAGTGACTAGCGCCTTTTGACGGCAAATCTATGGTTTAGGCCAAGTGGAAAACTAGGCGGCAGCGTCAGTCCGGCGGCAGCATCTTGCTGGGATTCATGATGTTTTGCGGATCGAGCGCAAGCTTGATGGCCTTCATGGCCGCGAGGGCCGGCGCGCCATGCTCGGCCAGAAGATACTTCATTTTCCCCTGTCCGACCCCGTGCTCGCCGGTGCAGGTTCCCCCCATACGCAGTGCCCGCTCCGTCAAACGTTCGAGGAAAATCTTGACCGCTTTCATCTCGACAGGGTCTGACGGCTCGACCATCAGCGCCACATGGAAATTGCCGTCGCCGACGTGACCGACGATCGGCGCCACCAGCTTTGCCTCCTGTACGTCGCGCTGGGTCTCGGTCACGCATTCGGCGAGACGGGAAATCGGCACACAGACATCGGTCGCGAGCGATTTTGCTCCCGGCCGCAACGAACATGCAGCGAAATAGCCGTCATGGCGGGCCTGCCAAAGGCGCGTCCGGTCCTCTGCCTTGGTCGCCCATTCGAACGGGCCGCCGCCAAGCTCCTCCGCGATCTCACCAAAACGCTGGGACTGCTCGGCAACCCCGGTTTCGGTGCCGTGAAATTCCACCAGCAGCAGCGGCGTCTCCGGCAGACTCAGCTTGGAATAGGCGTTGCTGGCCTTCACCTGGACCTCGTCCAGGAGTTCGATGCGGGCGATCGGAATGCCGGACTGAATGGTGAGAATGGTCGCGTTACAGGCGGCCTCAACCGACGGAAACGGGCAGATTCCTGCGGAAATTGCCTCCGGAATGCCGTGTAATTTGAGCGTGATTTCCGTAATCACGCCGAGGGTGCCTTCCGAACCGACCATCAGTCGCGTCAGGTCATAGCCGGACGACGATTTCCGCGCGCGGGTCGCCGTGGTCATGATCTCGCCGTCAGCCTTGACGACCTTCAGCGACAGCACGTTGTCTTTCATGGTGCCGTAACGCACCGCATTGGTGCCGGATGCGCGGGTCGCGGCCATGCCGCCGAGCGAGGCATCGGCGCCCGGATCAATCGGAAAAAACAGGCCTTGGTCCCGCAGGTGCTCGTTCAGCAGCTTGCGGGTCACGCCGGGCTCGATCACGCAATCCAGATCCTCTGTATGCACGGCGAGAATCCGGTTCATGTCGCGGAAATCGATGCTGACCCCGCCCTGTGGCGCATTGATCTGGCCCTCGAGCGAGGTTCCAGCTCCGAAGGGGATGACCGGCACCCCATGCTTCGCGCAGATCCGGACCGCCGCCTGCACGTCAGCGGTCTCCTGCGGGAAAACCACCGCATCCGGCGCCTGGTTGTCGATCCAGGTCATTGTATTGCCATGCTGCTCGCGGACCGCCTGCGAGGTGACGAGCCGGTTACCGAAATGGGCTGCGAGTTCCGCGATGGCGGCTGCAGTCGCGCGCGGATCGCGCGCCGGGATGGAGGTCGTTTTCGCTTCGGCCGCAAACGCCATCGAGCAGGTTCCTTTGCAGATACGCCGCCAAACTAATCCATGATTTCCAAAAAGTGGAATCGGGTTTTCCGGAGATCGCCCGGGTCTTAAAAAGCTCCCCTCAACCGGTAACTCCACGCCAAGCTCATGTCGCTCTGCGCTCCGCATCGAGGTCGCAGAAAAGGCACGAGATTGAGTAAATTGCTGCCATTTTACGGATTATCGATTTACACGCGCAGCCCACCCCGACACAATCAAGCATGCTCGATCGCGCAGATTTCGAACCGGTTTTCTTTGCTCCCTTCGTCTCGTCGGTGATGACCGTCGAGCCGGCCTGGATTGATTTCAACGGCCACCTGAACATGGCCTATTACAATGTGCTGTTCGATCGCGGCCTCGACGAACTCTACAATCTTGCAGGGCTGGGGCAGCGTTATCTGCAGGAGCGCAAGCATTCCTTCTTCACCGCCGAAGTCCATATCCGCTATCTGCGCGAATTGCAGGAGGGCGCGCCCGTGCGGGTGACGTTCCAGTTGCCGATTTCGATACGAAGCGGATGCACTTCTTTCAGCAGCTTTTCCACGCGACCGAGGGTTGGGTTTCGGCGACGTCGGAGAACCTGTCGCTGCATATCGACATGTCTGCAAAAAAGACCGCGCCTTTCCCGCCGGACGTCGCAAAGCGCTTGGGCGAAGTGCGGAAGTCGCACGCCCGTCTGCCACGGCCCGAAGCTGTCGGCCGGCGCATCGCGATGCCGGAGAAGGCGTGAGCGCCAAATTTTCTCTCGGCCCATGCCGCTCCAGTATGATTGAAACACCAAACGGTCCGTAGCGCGCGCGACACTGATCCGGCATAGGTTGGATCGGTGGCATGCTTGTGACTAGGAACGTGACTTAGGGCCAATAGTGAGTTGGGAGGAATGCGGTGACTGTTGAACGAATTCAATATCAAGCCGGCGGCGTCACCGGAAACGGTGCGCTGGTCTGGAACGAGAAGGTCAGCGGCAAACGTCCGCTTTTGCTGGTCATGCCGAACTGGCTCGGCGTGACCGAGACCATCATCGACCGCGCCGCAAAAATGGCAGGCGACAAATACATCGCCTTCGTCGCCTGCATGTATGGTGAGGGCAAGACCTGCGAGGGGCCGGCGGAAGCCACCGAGTGGATGACCAAGGTGCGTCAGGATCGGGTCGAGGGCCGCGCCCGCGTCAATGCGGCGCTGCAGACCCTGATCGCGGAGGCCGAGAAGCGCGGCATCGGCGATTCATCGAAGAAGGCCGCGGTCGGTTTCTGCTTCGGCGGCGGCAATGTGCTGGAGCTCGCCCGCAGCGGCGCCGAGCTGGACGCGGCCGTCTCGTTGCATGGCGATCTCGCCACCACGATGCCGGCCAAGAAGGGCGACATCAAAGCTGCGATCTTCGTCCTGCATGGCACCAAGGACCCGGTCTCCGGCAAGGCCGATCGCGATGCGCTGGAAACGGAGCTCGATGGCGCCGGCGCCAACTGGCAGATCCTCGATTTCGGCGGCCGCCTCCATTCCTTCACCGAGGAAGAAGCCGATATGCCGGGGGTGGCAGAATACAACGCCGGGGCCGCGCACCAAGCCTACCGGATGCTGGATGATTTCATCCAGGATGCCTTCGCCAAAAAGTTGTGACCGCGCAAAAAGCTGGGGAACAACGCCGATAGCGGCCGAATATCACCAATATTCGGCCCAAGGAACGAGGGGGCGGCCGGTAAAGCAGCCCGAACCCCTCCCGTTTTGGCGCTTGCGATGCCATGTTGGGCGTTGAGATTCGCATGGCAGATCAAGCACAAAAACCGCAAATCCAGTCCTCCGGCGGCATCGCCGCGCGCGCGATGCAGGCCGTCCGTGGCCCGAGCAACTTCGCCTATCTGGAGGCGCTGAACCCCGAACAGCGGCTGGCGGTGGAAACCCTCGACGGGCCGGTGCTGGTGCTGGCGGGCGCGGGAACCGGCAAGACGCGCGTTCTCACCACCCGCATCGCCCATATCCTCAACCTCGGAAAAGCCTATCCCTCGCAAATCCTCGCGGTGACCTTCACCAACAAGGCCGCGCGCGAGATGAAGCACCGCATCGGCGAGATGGTCGGCCAGGTGGTCGAGGGCATGCCCTGGCTCGGCACTTTCCATGCCATCGGCGTCAAGATTCTGCGCCGGCATTCCGAGCTGGTCGGCCTTAAAAGCAATTTCTCGATCCTCGATGTCGATGACCAGATCCGGCTGATCAAACAGCTCCTGGAAGCGGCGAATATCGACGAAAAAAGATGGCCAGCCCGCGTGTTCGCCGGAATCCTCGACGGCTGGAAGAACCGAGGACTGACGCCGGCGCAGGTTCCCGCCGGCGAGGCGATGGCGTTCGCGGGCGGCAAGGGCAAGGAGCTCTACGCTGCCTATCAGGACCGGCTGAAGACGCTGAACGCCTGCGACTTCGGCGATCTCCTGCTCGAGCAGCTGCGGCTGTTCCGGGAGAACCCGGATGTGCTGCGCGATTATCAGCGGCGCTTCCGCTACATCCTCGTCGACGAATATCAGGACACGAACGTCGCGCAGTATCTGTGGCTGAGGTTGCTCGGGCAGCCGCTGTCTTCGCAGCAACCAGGCCTCGTCCTTCGAGACGCATCGCCAAATCTATCGGGTCGCGCTTCGCGCGACCCCGTTGGCGATGCTCCTCAGGATGAGGGGCAAGATTTGCGAATGCCTCAACTCTCCGACCCTCACCCTGAGGAGCGCGGCGAGCCGCGCGTCTCGAAGGGCGAGGCCGAGATGCCACAACGCGCGCCCCGCAACATCTGCTGCGTCGGCGACGACGACCAGTCGATCTATGGCTGGCGCGGAGCGGAGGTGGATAACATTCTGCGCTTCGAGAAGGACTTCCCCGGCGCGCGCGTGATCCGCCTCGAACGCAATTACCGGTCCACCGGCCACATTCTCGCCGCCGCGTCGCATCTCATCGCTCATAACGAGGGGCGGCTCGGCAAGACGCTGCACACCGAGGACGTGCCGGGCGAGAAGGTCACCGTCACCGGCGCCTGGGATTCGGAAGAGGAAGCACGCGCGATCGGCGAGGAGATCGAACAGCTCCAGCGCGCCAAGCACAATCTCGACCAGATCGCCATTCTGGTCCGCGCTTCGTTCCAGATGCGCGAATTCGAAGACCGCTTCGTCACGCTCGGCCTGCCCTATCGCGTGATCGGCGGCCCGCGCTTCTATGAGCGCGCGGAAATCCGCGATGCGCTCGCCTACCTGCGCGTGATCAACCAGCCGGCCGACGATCTCGCCTTCGAACGCATCGTCAATGTGCCGCGCCGTGGCCTTGGCGACGCGACGGTGAAGCTCTTGCACGACCATGCCCGTGCGCGCCGCATCCCGCTCACCGAAGCTGCGCATGCCATCATTGGAACCGATGAACTTAAGCCAAAGCCGCGCGGCTCGCTTCGCGATCTCATGACCTCGTTCGATCGCTGGCGCACGCAGAGCGAAGCGCTACCGCATACCGAGCTGGCCGAAATCGTGCTCGACGAGAGCGGCTACACCGAGATGTGGCAGAAGGACCGTTCCGCCGACGCCGCCGGCCGGCTCGAAAACCTGAAGGAGCTTGTGCGCTCCATGCAGGATTTCGAGAACCTCAACGGCTTCCTCGAACACATTGCGCTGGTGATGGACCGCGACAACGGCGAGCCGATGGACGCCGTCAGCATCATGACGCTGCATTCCGCCAAGGGGCTGGAATTCGACACCGTATTCCTGCCGGGCTGGGAAGAAGGCCTGTTTCCGCATCAACGCTCGCTTGACGAGAGCGGCCGCGCCGGCCTCGAGGAAGAACGGCGGCTCGCTCATGTCGGCATCACCCGCGCGCGCAAACGCGCCAAGCTTTACTTCGCCACCAACCGCCGCATGCATGGCATGTGGAATTCGACCATCCCCTCGCGCTTCCTCGACGAATTGCCGGAAGCGCATGTGGAGGTGACGGAGGCGAAAGGCGGCTTCACCGGCATGGGTGGCTATGGCGGCGGCGGGTTCGCGGCCTCGCGCTTTGATTCCTTCAAGCCTTCGGGCTCGAGCTATTCAACACCCGGCTGGCAGCGCGCACAGAAGCGCCAGCGCGACGATGAGTTCGATGGCTTCGGTGACGAAGGCTCCGAATACGAAAGCGAAGGCCGCTTTTCGGATGACAGCGATGATCTTTCTTCTCCTCCCCCTGAAAGGGGGAGGTCGGCCGGCTTTGCCGGCCGGGAGGGGGTCACACGCCAGGGCTCCCATTCCTCGCGCGCCACCGGCACTGCCAAAGGCCGCTTCGCCGCGCGCCGAGAACCGCTCACCATCGAAGGCGAACTCATCGCCAAATCGACCGGCGTGTCATCTCACTTCAAGACCGGCGATCGCGTGTTTCACATCAAGTTCGGCAACGGCAACGTCGTGGCCGTGGATGGCAATAAGCTGACCATCCTTTTCGACAAGGCCGGCGAAAAGCGCGTGGTGGATAGTTTTGTGGAGAGGGTGTGAGGCGTTGTCATTCCGGGGCGCCGCAAAGCGGCGAGCCCGGAATCCACATCCACAACCGGCGTATATGGGTTTCGGGTTCGCAGACGTTGCTCACACCGCGGAATGACGTAGTATAGAACCCAGGAGCTCTGCTCATGGCTGCACGCGACAAGGACAACGACATCGGCCTCGTCCCGCCCACTGATCCCGTGCGCGCGAAGTACGAGCATGATTTCTATTCCTGGCTGATGGAGCAGGCGCGTTTTGTGCGCGAGGAACGCTGGTCGGCGATCGATCGCGACAATCTCGCCGAGGAGATCGAGAGCTTGGGGCGGGAGCAATTCAACAAGCTGGAGAGCGCGCTGCGCGTCCTCCTGCTGCACATGCTGAAATGGGATCATCAACCCGAGCGGCGCTCGCGAAGCTGGGAGTTATCGATCAGGGATCAGCGCCTTGCGGTACAGGATGTGCTCGACGACAATCCCGGCCTCAAGCCAAGAATTGATGAAGCTCTCGCCCGTGCCTATCGCCGCGCGCGATTGGCTGCTGCGAAAGAGACTGAATTCGACGTCGCCAAGTTTCCGCAGACCTGCCCATATGCTTTTGACGAAGCGATGAACCGCACCTTCGACCGTTGATCTTCGGATGGTCATTGCAGCGATGCCTCTTGAGAAGAGCCCATCCTGGTTCCTCTCGCTTAGCGCAGCATCTCAAAACTCCATCCCTTCCCCCCTAAAACCTGCTACCCTCCCGCCTCATGTTGAAACGCGAGCCCTTCGAGATTGCGAACATCTACGTGCCGGTGAAGCGGCGCGCGACGCTGGAGCCCGCACGCGTCGACGCGCTGGCTGACGATATCCTCGCCAATGGGCTGAAGATGCCGATCCTCGTGCGGGAGGACGGCGCGCGCTTTGTGCTGGTTGAGGGTCTGCACCGGCTGGAAGCCGCCAAAAAGCTGGGCGAGACCACCATCGACGGCTATCGCGTCAGTTCACGAAAGCATTGATCCACGCGCAAGCATGGATTGGCCCGCAAGCGTTGAGCTGCCTGCACGCGTTACCAGCCGCCAATCGCACCCCGTACACTTTGTCGCAGGGGTGAAACACATCAGCCCGCATCGGCGTTATGCCGGAATCGATTCCGGGAGGCTGACATGCAGGGCTTGACGTTGCTTGGGACATTTCTGGTGTTGGCGCTGGTATCCATCGGAGCGGCGGTATTCGCCGGGCTGATCGCCGACAGTCTTCCGTACATTCATGATATGCTGAGCCTGCTGGTGTTCTTCGGCACACTGGTCGTGCTGCTGCCGATCGCCTGGATCATTGCCGTCAAGCTGACCGAGCCCAAGCACATCACGCAGGGGTAAGGTTTCTCGCCTGAACCACTTCGCTCGAACGCTCTACTGCCCCTCCAGCACCTCCGCGCCCTCCGGCGTCTGCACCCAGCCGCGCTTGCGGGAGGCCCAATACATTCGTTGTGGCGTGAGCGCAGCGTCCGTCGCGGCCTCTTTGTCTTCGGCAAACCCGCCGACCGGAACGCCGATCGCGCCCGCAAAGCCTTCGGAATAGAAGAACACCGTGATCCCGCATTCGGGACAGAAATGGTTCTCGACCCAGCGGCCGCTGTCGCCGATATGCCGCCAGGCCTTGTGCGCGCCGCGCACCACCACATCGTCGCCCGAGAACAACGCCGCATAGGTGAAGACCGAGCCGCTCTTGATCTGGCAAACGCGGCACGAGCACACATACACATGCACCGGCTCGCCATGCGTTTCCGCCGTCAGCGCACCGCAGCCGCAGCGCGCGAGGCGGAGTTTGGGTGATGCTTGCGTCATGCGTATCTCTTCTTTGCTTCGCGAAAAATCAGCGACGGCACGGTGAAGAAAAAGAACTACAGCAGCCCCTGCACCAGCGTGCGGAAATGCTCGCCGCGGATTTCGAAATTGCGAAACTGGTCGAACGAGGCGCAGGCGGGCGAGAGCAGCACCACCGCGCCCTTGCCGCCAGAGGCGGCGTCGCGCGCGGCCTGCGCTACCGCCGCATCGAGCGTGCCGGACATGTCATAAGGCACATGCCCGTTCAACGTCGCGGCAAAATCAGGCGCCGCTTCGCCGATCAGATAGGCCTTGGCGATGCGCGGAAAGAATTCGGTCAGGCTTTCGATGCCGCCTTCCTTCTGCTTGCCGCCGGCGATCCAGTAAATGTTCTCGAACGAGGCCAAGGCCTTCGCCGCCGAGTCGGCATTGGTGGCCTTGGAATCGTTGATGAACAGCACCGCACCTTTCTTTCCGATCTCCTCCATGCGATGCGCGAGACCGGGAAAGGTACGGAGCGCCGCCTGGATCGTCTTGTCGTCAACGCCGAGCGCCGAGCAGGCGGCGAAGGCCGCAACCGCATTTTGCATGTTGTGGCTGCCGCGCAAGGAGCCAATGCCGGTGAGATCGGCGATGTCCTCGGCTTCGCTGGCGCCGGTGCGGTAGATGTTCTTTTCGCCGCCGACATAGCCATGCGGCACGATCTGTTTGATCGAGATCGGCACGACGAATTTCTGCATCGCCGCGAGGCCCTTCATCATGCCGCGGCCGAACTCGTCGTCGACGCCGACGATGCGGGTTTTCGCGCGGCCGAGAATGCGGCTCTTCACCGCCGCGTAATTCTCGATGGTGCCGTGCCGGTCGATATGGTCGGGCGTGACATTGAGCATGATGCCGACGGTCGGATCGATCGAGGGCGCCAGATCGATCTGATAGGACGAACATTCGATGACGTAATGGCGCGCGTTGGTAGGCGGTTCGAGTTGCAGCACCGGCACGCCGATATTGCCGCCCATCTGCACGTCGCGCCCGGCTTCGCGCAGGATATGCGCAATCAGCGCCGTGGTGGTGGACTTGCCGTTGGTGCCGGTGATGGCGACGAACGGCGCGTCCGGCGCATGCACCCGCCGCTCGCGGCAGAACAGTTCGACATCGCCGATGATCTCGACGTTGGCTGCGGTCGCCAGTTTCGCCGACCAGTGCGGCTCAGGATGCGTCAGCGGCACGCCGGGCGTCAGGATCAGTGCGGCGATTTTCGACCAGTCGATGCTGCGAAGGTCGGCCGTGCCGACATTCGCCGCCTTCGCCTCGGCCACCTTCCTCGCGTCATCGTCGAAGGCGATGACGTTCGCCCCGCCCGCGATCAGCGCATGGCAGGTCGCAAGGCCCGAGCCGCCGAGACCGAACACGGCGACGGTCTTACCGGCAAAAGTGGTGACGGGGATCATTTCGCTCTCTCTTCACCTCCCCCCTTGCGGAGGAGGTCGACCGCCAAAGCGTCAGCGGAGGCGGTCGGGAGGGGGGTGAATGGATAAAGAGAACGCGAAGCAATGTATCCCCCTCCCCAACCCGCCCCCTCAAGGGGGGAGGGAGCAGAGAGAGTGTGCCGCGCGATCGTCGCGACAATCATCATCGCAGCTTCAGCGTCGACAGGCCGATCAGCGCCAGCACGATCGAGATGATCCAGAAGCGGATCACGATCTGCGGCTCGGTCCAGCCCTTCTGCTCATAATGATGGTGGATCGGCGCCATGCGGAAGATGCGCTTGCCGGTGAGGCGGAACGAGATCACCTGCACGATCACCGACACCGCTTCGAGCACGAACAGGCCGCCGATGATCGCGAGCGCGATCTCGTGCTTGGTCGCCACCGCGATCGAGCCGATCAGGCCGCCGAGCGCGAGCGAGCCGGTATCGCCCATGAAGATCGAAGCCGGCGGCGCGTTGAACCAGAGAAAGCCCAAGCCGGCCCCCATCACCGCGCCACACAGCACCGCCAGTTCGCCAGTGCCGGCGACATAATGGATCTGCAGATAATCGGCGAACAGCGCGTTACCGGCGAGATAGGCGATCAGCCCGAAGCTGAGCGCCGCGATCATCACTGGCACGATAGCAAGACCGTCGAGACCGTCGGTGAGATTCACCGCATTGCCGGCGCCAACGATGATGAAGGCACCGAACACAACGAAGAACCAACCGAGATCGACGATCAGATCCTTGAAGAACGGAAAGGTCAGCGACGTCGCGAAGGCCGGCCGGCCGAGCTGCGAGATCGCAAGACAGGCGAGGATCGCAACGATTGCTTCGGCGGTGATCCGCAGCTTGCCGGAAAAGCTCGTGTAAGCCTGCTGCTTCGTCACCTTCAGATAGTCGTCGTAGAAGCCGATGATGCCGAAGGCGAGTGTGACCCCGAGCACGATCCACACATAAGGGTTGTACGGATTGGCCCACAGGATCGTCGATACCGTGACGGCGAAGATGATCATCAGGCCGCCCATGGTCGGCGTGCCGATCTTGCTCTTCAGATGCGATTGCGGGCCGTCGGCGCGGATCGGCTGGCCTTTGCCCTGCGCCGCGCGCAACCAGTCGATGATCGGCGAACCGGCGATGAACATGAACACCGCCGCCGTCATCAATGCGCCGCCCGTGCGGAAGGTGATGTAGCGGAAGACGTTCAGGAATTGGAATTTGTCAGCAAAATCGGCAAGCCAATAAAGCATTGCTGCAATCAACCTTGCATTGCGGCTCCGTTCGTCGCGGCCCGCGGCGCATATTTGCGCTGCAGCGCCTTCACGATCGGAGCCATTTTCGAGCCGAACGAGCCCTTGATCATAATGGCGTCGCCATCCGAAACCGCCTCCAACACTTGCGGTTCGAGGGCGCTGGATTGGCTGGCATAGCCGCCCCGGCGGTTCGAGGGAAGCGCATCATACAGATTCCGCATCTCCGGACCGGAACAGAATACCAGATCGATCCCATGTTCCACGAGCGGTCCAGCCAGATCGCGATGCAGCGCGGCGGACTGATCGCCCAGTTCCAGCATGTCCCCGAGCACCGCAATCCTGCGGCCCAAAGCACCAGGCTGGGCCTGGCCGAGCAGCGCGATGGCCGCCCGCATGGAGACCGGGTTGGCGTTGTAGCTTTCATCGATCAGCAGCGCAGAGCCGCCTGGAAGTTCCAGCGTCGAGCGTGTACCGCGGCCGCTGGCCGGCTGCAGCCCGGCCAATGCCAGCGCCGACAAGGCGAGATCGGCCCCGGCGATCTTTGCGGCAGCCAGCACGGCCAGCGAATTCATGGCGAGATGCTTGCCCGGAGCACCGAGCTTGTAGGTGACTTCCTCCCCGAGGATGTGGGCCTGCACCGTCGTGCTGTCCGGCTGCAGCATGCATTTGATCAGCCGGGCATCGGCGCCTTCGCTCTCGCCGAACGAAACAACCCGGCCCACCCGTGCCTCTTGCGCGCGATCGGCCATGCGCTTGAATTGTGGAATGTCGCAATTGAGGATCACCGTGCCGCCAGGCATCAGGCCTTCGAAAATCTCCGCCTTGGCATCGGCAATGTCATCAACCGATTTGAAATATTCCAGATGTACCGGGGCGACTGTGGTGATGATCGCAATATCGGGGCGCACGAGTTGCGACAGCGGCGCGATCTCACCAGCATGATTCATGCCGAGTTCAAATATGGCAAAGCGCGCATCACCGGGACAGCGCGCCAGCGACAGCGGCACGCCCCAGTGGTTATTGTAAGACGCAGCCGATGCATGGGTCTTGCCCTCGCGGTCGAGCACGAGGCGCAACGCTTCTTTCGTCGACGTCTTGCCGACCGACCCGGTCACGGCAATCACCTTGCCGTTCAGACGCGCCCGGGCCGCGCGCGCCAGATCGCGAAGCCCTTCAAGGACATCCTCGACAACGATCAATGGTGCATTGTTCGGAAGCGTGTCGCGCTTGCTGGCAGCAACAACAGCCACACCGGCGCCTGCTTTCAGCGCACTTTCGACAAACGCATGGCCGTCGCGATTGTCACCGGCGATGGCAAAGAAGGCATCGCCCGGCGTCAGCGTGCGGCTGTCGATGGAAATGCCGCCGACCGAATCGGGCAACGGCTCCTCGCCATGCGCATGCATGGCCGCCACCATCGCACGGATGGACCAAAGTGCCGGCGCGCTCATCACATCCCGCTTGCCAAGGACTTGGTCGTCGTCAAGGACTTGTCTCCCAATGCCGCAGCCACCGCCTCATGATCGCTGAACGGCAGCACACGGTCACCGACAATCTGGCCGGCTTCGTGCCCTTTGCCGGCCACCACCAGAACATCGCCGCTTTCCAGCGTCGCAATGGCCTGACGGATCGCCTCGCCGCGATCGCCGATTTCGATCGCGCCGGGCGCCGCCGCCATGATCGCGGCGCGAATGGTGCCCGCATCCTCATTGCGCGGATTATCGTCAGTGACGATCACCTTGTCAGCCTTCTCCGCAGCGATCGCGCCCATCATCGCGCGTTTGCCGGGATCCCGATTCCCGCCGGCACCGAAGACAACGACAAGCCGCTTTCTCACATAAGGCCGAAGCGCCTCTAGTGTTTTCGACAAGGCATCGGGCTTGTGCGCGTAATCGATGAAGACCGGCGCATCGCCGGAACGCCCGGCAAATTCCAGCCGCCCCTTGGCCCCTTCGAGATCTTCCATCGCCTCGAATGCTTTTTCCGCCGGCGTTCCGGTGACGATAGCAAGTCCGGCCGCGACCAGCGCATTCTCGATCTGGAATTCGCCAACCAACGGCAAATGCAGTGTGTAACGCTTGCCGTTGTATTGCAGCGTCACGCTCTGCGCGTAGCCGTCGATCGCACTCTTGATGAGACGAATATCATCGCCATCACGGCCGACCGTGAAAACGCGCAAGCCGCGCGCCGATGCTGCTGCAATAACGTCGCGCGCCTGTTCGTGATCCGCGGAAATCACCGCGCTGCCACCCGGCTGCACGAGATCCTGAAACAGACGCAGCTTCGCGCGCAGATAGGATTGAAGATCGGGGTGATAGTCGAGGTGATCGCGGCTGAGATTGGTAAAGGCCCCCGCCGCAACACGCACGCCATCGAGCCGATGCTGATCGAGCCCGTGCGACGACGCTTCCAGCGCCAGATGAGTCACGCCTTCACCGGCGAGTTCGTCCAGCGTGCGGTGCAGTGCGACCGGGTCCGGCGTGGTCAGTGAGCCATAGGTCTCACCCTTCGGTGACACGACGCCGATGGTGCCGATGCTCGCAGCCGCGTGCCCTTCGGAATCCCAGATCTGACGGGTGAAAGCGGCGACGGATGTCTTGCCGCTGGTGCCAGTGATCGCGACGATCACTTCTGGCTGACGCGGGTGCAGTCTGGCTGCAGCGAGTGACAAGGCCCGTCGCACATTCTCCACGCCGATCACCGGAATACGTGATGCGCTTTGGTCCTGTCGTCCTTCGGCCAAAATGGCGACAGCGCCCGCCGTGGCGGCATCGGCAGCGAAGCGCATGCCATCGGTCTTGTTGCCGGAAATCGCGACGAACAGATCGCCTGGTTTCACGGCACGGCTGTCGGCGGTCACACCGCCGATATCAATATTTGCTGCTATTGCGTTTGGCTCCGCGAGCCCGTCTAGAATCTGGGAAAGCTTCATCACTGCGATCTTTCACGACCCAGCCAATCCGGCAAGGGGGCGTCGATAAGAAAAGCTCAGCGTGGCGAGACAGTCGCCTTTTCCTCCACACCGGAGCGCGAGATGCTCATTGACAGGCTGTTCGTCGAAGGTCCGGTCACCACCGACATACGTTCGCGTCTTGGCGTCGCACTGTAATGACAATTTCGTTATGCCGGGACCAACGCGTTTTTTGTTTTGCGGCCGCGCCTTCAAAAGCATGACACGGCAGGTGATCGGTTTTGCGCTTGGACGACCAGGTTCCACCCGGACAGCGCCTCCCAATCACATGAATTTTCGGTCGAATCGATCCGAAATAAAAACGTGATCGATTCTAATAAGTTAGAGGATGATTTCGTCCGGCCTCCGAAGCGGGCGGCGCGAAGGCGCGAAGCCGGCTCTGCCAGCACTTTAGGGTTTTGGAACAGACTTGCGGGCGCCCGCGTTACCGGGGCCAAGAGGCGTTCAAGGACAAGAACACGGACAAGGGATTGAAAGCCATGACCGGACCCGTCATGCAGATCCGTCATGATACCAGCGACCGCTGGTGGGTTGCGGCAAAATGGCCGCAGGGCCAGATCGAGGATATCATTGGTTTTCGCACCGAAAGCGAAGCCAACGACTGGATCGCCAACGAACTCGACACGTGGCTGGAGCATCGCCGGAAAGAAGAAAAGGCAGATGCCTGACGGCTGCGAGCGTTGAGCAGCATGTTGAGTATGCGTGTGACAGATGCGTGCAATCGCCATCGATTGTCTGAACTGCGGGCATTGCGTGTCGATGCCGGAAGCCGAACTTGAAACGCTCGGCTTCAGGCCCGACGAGTCTCTTGTCGTCGTCACAAAAAAACTGATCTGCAGCCGCTGCCACAGCAAGGCGGTGCGTGCCTATCGCTACATCGATGACGATCTGCAGCCGGTCTTTCATGGACCGTCGCTGGTGCCTAAAGCATGATGCCGAAAAGTGCGAAGCGGTTTTCGGACGACATCATGCTCTAACCTATTAGAACCGATCACGTTTATGATTTGGATCGATTCGACCCAAAATCATCGTGATCGAAGGCCGAGTGAACGCCCCCCGGCCCATCGCCGCGCAACGAGACCTATTTCAGCTTCATCTTCGCCGCGTCACGTGCCATTTCGAGGCAGGTGAGCAATTCGACGTAGCTTGGCGTACCCATGCGCGCGGTGTCGGAGCATTGCGTCCGGTCGGCAGCCGGATATTTCGACCAGCCGGCTTCAAGTTTGCCGCGGGCCTCCTTTTCCTCTACGAGGCAGCGACTGTAGCGCTCGTTCAGGCCGGGGCTATCCAAACCGCCCTTGCAGGTCGGCTCGACGTTGAAGGCCGGCACGCCATCGGCTGCGGCGAAGGCGAGAGGAATTAGAAGCGCAAACGGCGTTGGAAAGGCCATGGTGAATCTCCGAATTGCCACAATCTAGCAATTAGCGCGGACGGTGGCTATCCGCCTTCCGCATGTTCATCAGCAGTGTTAATTTTTTGATGTTTTTTTCGGGCGCAACAGAGCGACCCGTCACAGGAGCGAGACGATGGCCAAGGGACAAATGAAATCGAACAAGGAAGCCAAAAAGCCGAAGGCTGATGGCAACAAGGTCAAACAGGTTTCAGCTTACAAGGCTCAGCAGAGCCAGGGCGGCAAGAAGTAAAGCCGACCGGCATTGAAGCTGGTTTGTCCGCCCGCGGTGCGGGCGTGACGCTGTTCTCAAAAAAAGAAGGCCGGGGGTCTCCCCCCGGCCTTGGTCGTAGAATGTCCCGCGCAAACCCAGTTTGCAAAAACCAATCTTGCAGATTTAAGCCGCGCTCTGCTTCTTCGCGACACGCTTCAACGGAAACGCCGGGCTTTCGTAAAGTGCGCGCATTTCGGCTTCAGTGAAACGCGATTCATTCACCTCCAGTGTCGCGCCAAGCAGCGCGCCCTCCGGCATCTGCTCCAGGGCAAAGCGCAAAGCTTCAGCCGCAGTGTTGAAACGCTTGTAGGTGAACGGTCCACGCACCCGGCGGCTGCGGCTGGGATAAAGCTCGGCCGGCGCCTTGTAATCGAAACCGGACAGATCGCGGAGCTGCGCCTGCCAGCGGGCACGATTGATGGATTGAGGCTCGTTCGCCATGTGTCTTCTCCTGTCGCTTCTTGGTGTCGCAGCGACCGAATAAACAGACGCTGGCGAAACAATGAAAAGCCGCACGCCCGAGCGGCATTACAAATGGGGCCGTCTGAACGCGGCCAAGTGGCCTTTAGATGGGCCTTCCTGAGGGTTTTTGCCAGCCTGATTCGCATTTGGCGATGCAAGGCTTGTGTGCAGAATTAACCGCCCATACTGCGGCGCAACAAAATTTCGCCGCCCATGGAATATTATTTTAAGGTTCAAGCGATTTCCGCTTTTGTTCCAGCGCAGCAGTGCAATTTTCCAGCCGCTCCCCAGGATTCACAGATCTCGGATGGAAAAAGCCCCGGTCATAAGCCGGGGCTTTCCAGGTTCAGCAGCACACCGGCCATCAGCGGCAGACACGGACCCGATGGCCATGACGCCATACATGCCAGCAACGGCGAGGACCCCAATACCGGTGCCCATGCCAGCGGTATCCATGCCAGCGGTGCCCATGCCAGCGGTGCCCATGCCAACGGCGCCCGTGCCAACGGCGTCCATGCCAGTGGCGGTCGCCACGCCAATGACGACGGCCGTCCCAATGCCGGCGTCCCGAACTGAATTCATCGGCAGCCTTGACCGCCTCCGTTTGCACAGACATTGCCGGTGAAATCGGCGTCGCATTCTGTGCAGCCATTGCCGGTGCGGCGAGGCCAAGCGTGCATGCAGCAGCGAATGCGATTGCGATCATCCTCATTGTATTCTCCCTTTTCGCGGTTCATGTCCGCTGGAGAATGCGTAACGATCTAATGCGGCATTTCCACGGGTTACGCAAAATTCACGTTTATAAACATATATTTAGGTTGAGATGAATATCGTTGCATGAAGTGTTGCAACGCATCTGCCGCCACACGGAGTGAAGTCATGAGACGTGCAATCAAGCCTGCGATCGCAATTGTCGCGATGCTTGCAGCCGTCGCGACAGCAACGGCGCAGTCTGTCATCAAAGATGACGCGGAAACGATTGCCGAAAAAGATGTGCCGTCGGTCGTAACCTCGCGTATGCAATGCAAGTCGCCGTCGGGCCCGGTGACACGTCGCAGTTTAGCCGGCGGCTTCGTGTTCAGTCGGGCCTGCACGACAAGCAGCGGTCAGCAGGATCGTCTGGTTTTCGCGACCGAACGCGACGGAAAAAATGCACGGCTCTTGATGTTTCACCGTCCTGAAGGCCGACGCATTTCAGGGTTGGGCAATGTCACGTTCGCATCGGCCAAGAATGAAATTTCCGGCACGGTCGGACGGTTGACCCGCCGGATCTGCCGCGCCGAAGGACGCTGGCAGATAGAAGGCAAACAGCCCTCACCGTCCCTCGTCTATTGGCGGCAGACACGCGACTGCGACGGCAAGACAGGCTGGCAGGTGATGCTCAACCGTAAACAGTCGCAACGGTAATCATGGCCAAATTCGCCATAATTGAACCGTGGAACGGCCCCGATCACGATCTTGTGAGGCCGCTTTCACATGCCGCTATGGAAATTCGCTTTTCTTGGGGAGCGCAAAGGGGCCGTACCTCTGCGCGCATTGGAAGGGAGTAAAGAGTATGACAGCCATCAAGCGTCTTGGCGATGTTGATCGGAATGCTTCGAACGAGTTCGAAGGGGAAATTCGTGAATTCATCCGCCGTGACGTCACCATGCGCAGGCATGGAACCGATTCCGGTACGGAAACGGGCGGCGAAGGCAACACCGAAAATCTGAATTCGCTGATCGAGCGCGTTTCCGGCGCAACGGTCAGTGAGATTGATCGCTTGATTTCGGAATTACAGGGCATTCGCACGCTTCTACACAACGAAGGCGAGCGCGTTCGCCGCGAGATCACCGGGTATGCCGGCCTTAGCCAATCGGCCGTCGCAACGATGAAAGTCATCGGCGACACGCTGTCGCAATTGAAGCCGGGCAATACTCTCCCGATGCCGCCGCGCCCCGACTCCAACTGATTTTATCATCACCGATTGCGGGCATACGCTCGCAATCGGCCACTCTGAAAACAGTCCAAAGAACAGACACGATGCCGCATTTTGCGTCGTGTCCGGCGATTTCGGTTGTCATCATGTCGTGATAAGGGCTTGGCCCAACAAATGCCGTTTCCGGCTGGCACCCCGACACCCGAAATCAAAAAATGGACGGCTGCACGATGACATTGGCATTGAGGCATTCGGCTTTGGGATGTCTGCTGGCGTTTGCCACTGCCGTTAGCAACACAGCACTTGCGCAGAACGTTTCCATCATCGCGCCGGCACCTGCCGAATCCGAGGTGATCGGCTCGCCCGACACCTATGAGTCAACGGGCGAGGAATTGCCGGCCATCGACTGGAACCGCGTCAACATCGACGCGTACGACCTTACGCGTTCGATGAAAGCCCGCGATATACGCCGCAACGGCAATACGAATGCTCCGGTCTGGGACCGGACGGAAAACAGAAATGGCTCGGCCAACGTGACGGTGAAACGGTCGTTGCCGACAGCTCTCGACACCAAAGTCGGTGTTGACATGGTGATCTCGCCGTCATCATCGGCGATCACCTTACCCGGCGCACAGCAACAAGCCTCGAGCGGAGCGGCTTGGGCCAGTACCGCGCTGCCATCCTTTGGTCCGTGGTGGGATCAGGCATCAGTCAATGCCCGCCTCGACCCGATAGCCGATCAGGGCAGACTGGGGACATCCGTCAGCAAGTCGATGCCACTCAACGAACAGATGTCGCTGACACTGCAGAGTGGCTTGGGGGTGAGCCAGACGCTGGCTTCATCCTCTCTCGGATCCGCGCCCGCGCATATGGTTGAGGCGGATCGTTCGGCCAAGCTGAGCTGGACACCGACGGGCACCAGCTTCATTGCCGGCTCGAAGCTGTCATCGAACGATGACCGCTGGCTCAACTCGTTTGGCGCCGAACAGAACCTGTTCGGCGGTATTTCCGTGCGCGGGACCGTGAGCGAAACGACAACCGGCGTCCATGACCACAGCCTGACAGCCGGCTTCAAGCGATCCTGGTAGCCAACGCGCCGCAAGGGCGGGCGCTATCGTGTTCCCTCGTCCTTGGTGACGATGTCGACCACCTGCCGTTTGGCGGGATCCACGATGAGGATTTTTTCGTCCGGCAGCTTGGCGGATTTGAAGTCGCGCAACAGGCCGATCTGATCCTTCACCGAAATCGGCATTTCATTGAGCATGATGGAATCGGGAATTTCCTTGCCGATTTCCATGGCAGTCCCGTCGGGCACCCGCTGCGGCTGCTGGCTGCCGATTTCACGATAAATCGTCCGTTTATGATCCTGGGTCAGGCCAAGTCCCGGCCCTGTTGGGGAGACAGCCGTCGTCTGGGCATGAACGGGCAGCCCCAGAATCATTGAAAAGATAACGGCCGCGCAGACTAGTCGCCAGTGAAGCATCACAGAGTTCCATGTGGGGGTTATCCGATTGATAACCACGGAACCGCAGAAGCGTTTCACGGTAAAATCGAAGTGCGCAGTTATTGGACAAGACGCCGGGGCCGCCGCTTATTGCGGCAGAATGGCAAATCGTTCCGAAGAACCGGCATAGGCGGGAGCCGACGCGTTCACATGCGCCGTCACGACGAGGAACGCCACAAGCACGACAACCGCAGTCAATCCACTACACAGGGTCCCAGTATCGTAATTCGGTTTATCTGACGCTTTCAGTGGGATTCATAGTCGCTATTCTTTTTTCAATTCCATACTTTCTTGCCCCGTTTTAATCGCTAACAGCTAATCGGTGCCTTGACCTGACCGAGATTCTAATCCAGGCGCGGTGAGAGCTTATTGCAACGCGATCTCCATTTCGAGTGGCTTCATGTCGCTGTAGGCCGCAGGTGCAGGAGGTCGATATCCAAGCGATGAGTGTGGGCGTTTGTGATTGTAATGGCGGCGCCATTGTTCAATGACGATCCTGGCCTCCTTCAGGCTGTAGAAGATTCCGCCGTTGAGCAGTTCGTCGCGGAGCCTGCCATTGAAGCTTTCGCAATAGCCGTTTTCCCAAGGGCTGCCAGGTGCGATGAACAGAGTGTTTAACCCGAGCTGAGCGAGCCAATCCCTGACAACCTTGGCGGTCATCTCGGGGCCGTTGTCGGAACGAATGTGAGTGGGGATACCCTTCCTCAGCATCACATCGGCGAAGGTCTCGATGACGCCGATGCTCGTGATCCGTCGAGCCACCCGGATAGCAAGGCACTCGCGGGTGTATTCATCAATCAACGTCAGCAGACGCAGCGATCGACCATCATGGGTTTGCGCTGATACAAAATCATAGCTCCACACATGCCGTGGACGTTCCGGTCGCAACCGGACGCACGATCCATCGTTGAGCCATAAGCGCCCCCTCGGACGCTGCTTTTTAGGGACTTTGAGGCCCTCCCGGCGCCAGATCCGTTGCACCCGGCCTTTCCCCACCTGCCAGCCGCTAATCTTCAGCAGCGCCGTGATCCGACGATAGCCGTAACGGCCATATTCGGAGGCAAGGGTGACAATGGCTCGGGTGAGCGCATCCTCGTCGGCACGAATCGTGGGAATATAACGCTGCGTTCCCCGCGGCTGGCTGACAATCCGGCAGGCATGACGTTCCGAGAGCTGATACTTGCGTCGGATCGCTTCGACTGCCTGCCGGCGCCGGTCAGGCGCTAAAAGTTTCCCTCAGCGACATCCTTCAGGATCTGCTTCTCCAGCGACAGATCGGCGACCAGCCGCTTGAGCCGAGCGTTCTCTCGCTCCAGCTCCTTGAAGCGCTTGGCCTGCTCCATCTCAAGCCCGCCATACTCATTGCGCCACCGATAAAAACTCTGCTCCGCTATCTCGGCTTCCTTGCAAGCTTGGGCAATTGTCCGCCCCTGCGCAACCAACACATCGATCTGGCGAAGCTTGGCAACGATCTGCTCCGCGCTATGTCGTTTCCTTGGCATCTTCGGGTATCCTTTCCATGCCGATTATCTCAATCAGCCTGGTTCAAGAAAACCCGGTCAGGTCAGCGCATGATGCAAGCTCCTTTTTGTGAGCTGCTGCCGGTTTGATGGACACCAAGATAGGGTGTTTCATGAAGCCGGAGGTTGCCATGCAAAGACGGAAGTTTGGTCGCGAGTTCAAGCTTGAAGCGATAAAGCTGGTCAGGGAGCGCGGGGTCTCGGTCGCACAGGCAGCGCGTGACCTGGATGTCCATGAGAACGTGCTGCGCAAATGGGTGCGCGAGCTGGGCGCCGATCCTGCACAGGCCTTTCCCGGCCACGGACAGATGAAGCCAGAGCAGCAGGAGATCGCGCGCCTGCGCCGCGAAGTGGCCAAGCTCAAGGCCGAGAGGGATATCCTAAAAAAGGCCGCAGCCTTCTTCGCGAAGGAAGCGACATGAAGTTCGTCTTCATTGCGAAGCACCGGGGCATCTGGCCGGTGGCATGGCTGTGCAACGCATTGGGCGTCTCCCGGTCCGGCTTCCATGCTTGGCTGAACCGCTCGTTCAGTGCCCGAGCCCGTAGCGATGAAGTGATCGGCGGGCGGATCAAGGCAAGCTTCGTCAATAGCGATCGGACCTACGGAGCGCGACGCGTCTGGCGCGACTTGCTTGCCGACGGTATCGAATGCGGTCTGCACCGGGTCGAACGACTGATGCAGCAGCAGGCCTTGCGAGCCAGGCCACGACGACGGCGCTTGCCTAAGGATAACGGTGATCGCCAGATTGCAGTTGCTCCCTCGAACCTGCTGGACCGGCAGTTCGCAGCTGAGCGACCGAACCAGAAATGGGTTGCCGACTTTACCTATATCTGGACGGCCGAGGGATGGTTGTACGTCTCTGCCGTGATTGACCTGTTCTCACGGCGCGTCGTCGGCTGGTCAATGAGTGCCGGTATGACGGCTCAGTTGGTCGCGGATGCCCTGCTGATGGCGGTGTGGCGTCGTGGCAAACCGGACGCGCTCATGCATCACTCTGATCGCGGCAGCCAATATGCCAGTGACCAGTTCCAGCGCTTGATGGCCGACAGTGGCATCACCTGCAGCATGAGCCGATCCGGCAACGTCTGGGACAATGCCGCTATGGAAAGCTTCTTCTCATCGCTGAAAACCGAGCGCATCGCTCGAAGGAACTACCGCACCCGGAACGAGGCCAAGGCAGATGTGTTCGATTACATCGAGCGGTTCTATAACACGACCAGGCGTCACTCGACGATCGGATACGTCAGCCCCGTTGAGTTCGAGCGGAAGCTGGGATTAGCTTAACTGGCTGTCCACTGAACCGGCAGCAGGCCATTGTACATCCCCGATGTCTGAGATCATCCTGCGAGGCTCTTGCTTCTCACCGAGGTCGGGTTGTTGCCGCCTCATGATGGGATCAGAAGGATCGGGCGGAGCCATCTAAGCCGCGCGGTCGAAGTACGCCGCACGAGTTTCCTCGGTCTCACCCGGTCCCATCGTCCTCGCGGGACGCCTCCTCCAGCGGGGAGGAAGTTGAACAGGTCGATTGGTTGTCCCCTGTTTATGTTGCGCTTGCGGTCCAGCGGAAGTCGGCGTTATCCCCGCCACATCCGATGAAGGATGGTGGCGACTTTGCGCGCGACGGCGACCATGGCTTTTTGCATGCCGCGTCGACGTGCAACCGCGATGCCCCAGACTTTAAGCGGATTCCAGCGGCCAGGTCCGGTCAGAACGACAAGGCGCAGCTTCATAAAGACTCGATCGAGGCATCACGTCTCCACATCGCGAGATACGACCCGTCCTGGAGACCTCGCCGGATTGATAAAGGCGTGGTGTAAGTCCGTAATGTGCACCCACACATTTGGATCTTGAGAATCGTGCGGGATTATCAACGCAGGTCCGGAATGTAAGCGCGACGATCGGCCCGACCCCGGGCGCGGACATCAACCGGCGACAGACCAGATCGACCCGCACCAAATCCAGCAGCATGCGATGGAGCTTTGCAAACTGAGTTCGAAGAGCCGCTCGAGCCTCCAAAAGCGGGCCGACGATCGCAGCAACGAGCGGATTGCCCTTGACGAGCTCACAAATGCGATCCTCGAATTTGACCGAGCCAACGACGCCCCCTTTAAAGTCGAAATTGCGCAGTGAACCGCGCAGGTCGTTCTCGATGTCATAGATCTTCCGCTGCAACAGCTTGCGCGAGGTCAACAGCAGTCGTCGATGCTGACTGGCAGGGGTTTTGACATGCACCGCCTTAAATAAACCGACGCGCATCATCTGGGCGATGCCACGGGCATCGTTCCGGTCGGTCTTGTTGATTCGTGCCGAGAGAGCAGCATGCATGTGCCGGGTCTCGAAACAGATCGCTGCAAGACCGACCTCGACGAGGCCAGCATAAATCCATTGCTCGTCGCCGATCGGACTCACAGAGCTTCATGTATGGACGGACCCTGCTTTGCAAGGCGCAAGATGAAGCTTCGGCAACGTTCGGGTCAGGTGCGTTCATGTATGCGGCTGTTTTTGCGGCCCATCTCATGACCGCTGGCCCTGATGGAGTTCGCGGATCGACGCCTCATCAACGGGACGCGCTCGTGGCGCCCAAAGCTCTGCGGGCTTTTGTCGATCCCCGGTCCAGCCCGGTCGTGCCATCACCTCACTTTCGCCCTCCAACCGAGTCTCCTGCGATCGGCGGCTATGCTGCCGTATGCGCCGGAGAGCGGAAGGTCTCGCCGCGCATCATCAAGGCCCAAGCGATCCGCGCCATCTTGTTGGCGAGCGCGATGATGACAACCTTCGGCGGACGGCGCTCCTGCAAGCCTTGGATCCACGCTTCGCCCGCCGCGGCACGTGCCTTAGCGAAGCGGATGGCGTTGCCGCCGACATAGAGCAAATGACGGATGTACCGGTCGCCGCGCTTGGAAATTCGCCCGAGCTTGTCCTTACCTCCACTCGAGCGGTTTCTGGGCGTGAGGCCGAGCCATGCGGCAAACTCGCGGCCAGAGCGGAACATTGCGGGATCAGGCACGGTGCTGACGATCTCCATCGCGGTGATGGGGCCGACGCCGGGGATTGAGGCGAGATGCCGACTGAGGCGTCGGCGCGGTGAAGCGCCACCAATCGCTTCTCAAGCGTCTCGATGCGCTGCCGCACGCTCGCGAGCTCGTCGACGAGCAGCATCAGCACCTCGCGCGCCAGCTGCGGCACCGCCGGGTCGTGGACCTCGGCCGCGAGCTTTTCCACACGGTGGATGCCCTGAGGCGCTACGATTCCGAACTCGGCCAGATGCGCGCGCAGCGCGGTCGCCAACATCGTGCGCTGACGGACGAGCAGCTCGCGCACACGGTGAAGCATGAGCATGGCCTGCTGATCAGCAGACTTGACCGCGACGAAGCGCATCGTTGGTCGCGTGACCGCTTCGGCGATCGCCTGGGCGTCGGCCGCGTCGGTCTTGTTGCGCTTGACGTATGGCTTCATGTAGGCGGACGGCATCAATTTGACGTTATGGCCCATCGCGATCAGCTCCCGCGCCCAGTGGTGGCAGTTGCGCACGCCTCTATGCTTACGAGGGATGGAGGCAAATCCCGGAAATGGTCGAGCACTTGGCCGCGCCGCAGCCGCGCCTGGGCAACCATGCGCCCTTCAGCGTCCGCAGCGTGGATCTGGAAAACTTGCTTGGCGATATCGAAACCAATGACGCTAATCTGCATTTTGGGCGGCTCCTGCCTGAGCGGACCTACACCACGGCCACCATGGCACGCCGATGCCGGGTGCAGGGGCCGTCCACCCCATCAACGGAAAGCTGCGCGATGAGCTGCTCAACGGGGAGATCTTTTACACGCTGAAGCAGGCCCAGACTGTGATCGAGAACTGGCGACGCCACTACAACACGGTGCGTCCGCACTCATCGCTCGGATATCGACCGCCGGCACCGGAGGTCTTCGCCTAGTCAGCCCCACATCAGATGGTCAAAATGAAATCTATAAACTAACATTCAGATCGGACCACCAACTGGGGGCTGGTCACGGCCAGCATCGGTAAAACGATCCAGCGCAGCTGAAGCAAGGCCGGGAGTGCACAAACTTAGTCACGTGTTGCCCCTCATTCTGAAAAGGTCGCTCTCACGACTAAGTTTACTGTTGCATGCATTGAGTTGTCGATCGGCACATGAGGATTGGCGCAAGCCAATCGCAGTTTGTGGTCGCAAAAGCAATGCCAGCGTTCGCAATTCCAATGATCAGTTGACCATCAAAAAGGCCTGTTCGTCGGTTGAAATCGAGGATCCCAAGAGTTCAAAACGTGTTCTTCAGACCCGCGCATGTTTTGCAATACTTGCCTCCACCAAACATGGAAGGGCCAAGTGATGCATCATGCCCCGCGGACACGCCGAAGCGAAGGCGAGATTTCAGAGCTGCTCAATGAGGCTCTCAAGAAAACGGTAGTATGCCGCGGAGTGCCGTTTGGGCCGATCATCCAGCGCGATACTCCCGGTGATGGGACCGCCCACCTCCAAGACAACCCATCTGGCAGTTGCCAGCGCGCATTCATCGCCATCAGATCGCAACTTCAATCAGGCATCTCGATCGCACCGTTTGAAAAGGGTTACTATTAACTCGCAGCGCGGCCGGTTACCACGCAGATGGCTAGTCTGCAGAGATAAAAAGATATGGACACGGCCTGATAAAGGATCGAGTCAATCCCCATCTCTCAATCTAGACAACAGTGGAAAGACACAGCATCGAAAGAGCGCACGCGCAGCGTGATGTCGATACCACGCACAGGATCGCCAGCTTTAACTCGCGTTTTGCCGGTGTAAGGCGGCCTGCGACCGCCTCGTTTTCGGCAAGCGGTTCTTTCAGGAGTTCAGAGGTTCTTTCAGGAGTTCAGAAATGTCTAAATGGTTTGTACCGCCTATCGTCGTTCCGATTGGCTTGGCTGTGTTTGTCATCGCGGTGATGATTGTTCGGCAATCATTCGGGCTGTAGCGGTACATTGACACATCGCCTCTCGGCGTGGAGTTTTCTCTGAAATTTGCGCTAGCAAAGAAGGTGATGTAATGACCGGTCGATCCAAAGCGACGCAACCGCTACGATTGTTGATTCTTTCCGCATTCATTTTCCTCGGTACGTCTGCCTCCGCTCAGTTTCTGGAAAAAAGCAAACGCGTGAAATTGCGGCTCGGATGCCAGGAACCGGTCAAGGCGATGGAGGCAGCATTAGGAGTCTGTATGATCAGTGCCACCCGAGCGCGCGTCTGGTGTCCTAATGGCAAGGTTTATGAGCGAACCGGCGCGCTACCCGATACTTCCCTCATCAGGTCCGTCTGTGATTTGAGGCAGATTTTGTAACATCGAAAGACAATATTGCTTCGTGTATATCCAGAAGTTCTCTGCCGTCGAAATCAAATGAAATATATCGCCATCACACCCTGCCGCTAAATGGAAAGCTGGAATTTGATAGCGCGCATTCCGCCGCCACTATTTGCTCTCTGTCGGGCGGGAGCGCGGTCGCGTCTAAGACCGCTTCGGGGCATCGTGCGCCTATCTAGGACACATAGCGCGCATCATTAGTCCTGTAGGGGCTCTTCTGATTGCCGCCCCGTTCACTGCGCGTGATCATCGGGGATCGCTAGCCTGGAAAGACTGCTCAAGCTCTTGGTCTCGCCGCCATTTATCCTATCGTGTTTCTACTTCTGACCGGTCGCTTTATGTGGTCATCAACGGACGCGTCCGGTTTGCACGGGGGAGTACCTTCGTCGGCGTCGATATCCTTGAGAAATTAAGCTGCGCGTCGTAGCGCATGCGCCAACCAAATCAGAATGCAGGCTCCAATGAAGCCAGCGACGAGGTAGCCGGGCCAGCCGCCGAAGGTGAAGCCAAACACCCCAAGCAGAAAGCTTGCGATCGCGGCCCCGACAACGCCCAAACAAATGTTCTTTAGCATACCCATCTGGCTTTGCATGAACTGCTCGGCCAGGCAGCCGACGATAAACCCAATAATAATAGCCGCGATCCAGCCGACTTGTGCGTCTTCCATTTGCACTCCGGCGTCAGGTGATTCCAGCTAACACTCGGGAAGCGAAATGGTTCAACCGTGATGTGACTAAACCTCTGACAAAGTGCCAACGGACAGGCCGATCGGCTCGATTGATCAGACGGACTTTCTATTCGCAACAAGGCGAATTCAAACCGCGAGGCAACGATCTTTTTTCATGGCGGCGAACCGCTCTCGGTGAAGTTGCGCAACTACAAGATTCATTTCCAGATCACCCCAACAGCGCCCCCTTCGATCCCATGTTAGCGAAGCGCCGGCATGACTGAACAGCCCCAGAGAACCGTCGCACACAGCGCACACCAATAGCCCGACCGGGAGGAATACATCAATGAAACCGTCATTTTTAAATTCGAAACCCGCTGTACCTAATGCGTTCCGTGGCGTTTGTAGTCGCTAAACTTCTGGCTGCGCCGCATCATTTTTATCCACTTGAGATCCTGCGCTGTGGGCTGCGGTGACGCCTCACCTGCCGGCGCAGCTGCGGATCTTGGACACTGACGTCCGTTACATCGCCGTGAACTGATGCCGCTGGTAACGATCAGTAATGCTATCCTCCCTGACTTTCATGGGAGGCTTGAATGGTCTATTTGCTTGATGTGCCTTCGCTTGACGGATCGAAGAGATTTTTCGTGAACGTGGATCAAATCTGGACCGTGATGCCGCACCGTAACGATACCGGGAAGTGCACGGTCACATTTAGCAATGAACACTCCGTAGGTGTCGGGTGCGAACCTTTTGTGCTCGTTGACGCAGTGCGAAGAGGAGACGATCGGGTTCCTTAAGATCAGCCGTCCCCCGAGTGCTGCGCACCGTTAATATCCATCCGGCACCAGTGAAGATTGTGCAGATCTATGCTCACTGGCGCGGCTATGACCAAATTCTCGTCGGCGACCAGATCATCGTCGTCAATCCGCGCACGCATGAAATCGTAGCAGCGCTCGACGCCTGAGGCCCGTTGTACAAAAGAGGCGGCCTATCGGCCGCCTCTTTCTATTAATTAGCACAGCAAGAGCGTCACGAGGCGAACTATTCAACTCGGGCTTTCCGGTTGGGCTTCGGATTCTCAACTCACTGAGCCAATCGAACGACCGCTTTGCGCGGTAGCGGATTGAGCACGACTCAAGCGTAGCCGTAATTCCTGTAGGCGGCGGTGGCTGAGAGAGCATGTGTGCTCCCGCCTGCGAAAGCGGGAGACTCGCGGCGCTGGCACCGGCGGCGATGACTGGCTCTATGAGTTCAAGATGGCGACTGCCCGGGCCGGGTTCATGTGCACGACGGTCGCGTCACCGTTTCTTCACGCGAGGATGATTGAACAGAGCAGTTCGCGCCGGTCGCGAGCGGCGCAGCCAAGCTTCGCGTGGAGAGCGCGGTCATAGACGGAGAAGTCGCCGTGTTCGGCGCCAAGGGGCGTCCGGATTTTCAGGCGCTCCGTCGCGAGCTTGGCTCCCCACTCCACCCGGATGGTCTTTCGGCTTTCGATCTCCTCTACCTGAACGCGGAGGATCTGTGACGGGACAATACCGTTATTACCCTTCGAGGAAGTGCCCCAGAGCTTTCAGCGGGCGCAGCCGATCACACACGATCTTTAGGATGGCCAGCATCGGGACGGCCAAGATCGCGCCAGGCACCCCCCACATCCAGAACCAGGACACAAGCGACAAGATGACAAGCACGGGGTTCAATGTGAAGCGCCGCGCAAGCAACATGGGTGTTATTGCTTCACCCTCGACGAGGTGGATGCCGAAATAGAGAATCGGTGGCAGCAAAGCCCACCATAGGCTGTCGAAGCTCAGCATTCCAGCGAGGAGGAAGATGCCGGTCCCAAACAGCGGCCCCAGAATTGGAATGTAGTTGAGCAGAAAGGCTGTGGTCCCCCACAATAAGGGGTCTCCAAGCCCGCAAAGATACATTGCGGCAGCGGTTGCGAGTCCCACGGCAGCATTCATCGCCGTGATCGTCACCAAATAAGCGGATATGTTGCCTTCGATCTGCTGAGATATATCGACGGCTTGTCGCTTGTCTCTGAATTTCGGTAGGATTTCGACGATCCGCCGAAGGAACGTATCGCCCGACACTATCAAAAAGTAGAGCAACAGGACGGTCGTAAACAGCCCGTCGAGGACGGCTCGTGTTCCCGCAAACAGTGCGCCTGTCAGGCCGAGGTCACGGCGAAGTGTAATGGTGGATGCCTTGTCTCCGGGCGCGTCGGCAACGCGCTCAGCCTGTTGGATGACCTTTTGCAACGCTTCGATTGGCCCCTTTAGAACAACCAAGTGAGTTTCGAGGCGTGGTATGCCTAGCGGCAACCTCTCGGCCCAGGTTGCGGCGGGACCTGACAGGACCGCCACAAGACCGACAAGCACTCCAATGACCAGCAGGATCGGCAAAAGCGCTCCGATGACCCGAGGTAAGCACGCACGACGGGTTGCAGAAGGAGCTTCAATACGAAGGCCAATACGATGGGGAGGATAATCGAGCTTGCTATGTAGATCGCCGCCAAAGCGCTCAATGCGAAAATACCGCCGAGAAAGAACGTCTGCAGATTGGATGGCAGTGGCATCTCGACCTCGTCGGCAGCCTCCGTCAACACTTCATTCGGTTCCGACGGACGAGCTTCCTCGCCCGGCGATAACGCGGAGCGTTGCGGCGGTGTTGAGACAGAAACCATGGCCCGTCTCCATTCTGGCGGTGAGCACCCCTTCTATACGAAGTGAACTCTACCCGCTTTCGCCACATTTCGCTTTGGGTAAGCGTCACATCCTCTGGTAATTCAACAGCAGCATTTAGCTCCTGGATCTGCGCGCTGTTCGCCAACCGCGGGGCGTGGCTAAGCAGACCGTCGCGCCGTTGATCAATTACTTATCCGTGTTGGTGTCGTTGCGGATTAGGCACTCTCCGCAACACGCGGCTGGTGGCGGTTTCGGGCCGCAAGCACGCCCGGCATTGCCTCATTCCACCGTGCGAATGCGACGATGCGCCGTCGGAGCGTTCGCCCGTTCCCAGTTTACCATATAGTCGCGAGTTAGCGGGATGGTGTCGGCCCGTTTGGCAAGCTGCATCTGAAAAACCATCATGGAGCGGAAGCGAAATCCAATCTCGCACAGAACCAGATAGAACTCCCACATGCGACAGAATCGTTCGTCGTAGAGCGCTGCAACGCGCGGCCAATTCGCGATGAAGCGCTCGCGCCAATGGCGGAGTGTTTCAGCGTAATGCAGTCGGAGGATTTCCACGTCGGTGACAATCAAGCCGGATCGGTCCGCGGCTGCAAAGACCTCAGAGAGCGATGGGAGATCCGCTCCAGGAAAGATATACTTGCGAATGAACGGATTGATGGGTGCCGGCGCGTCCGCATATCCAATCGAATGCAGCAACGCGACGCCGTCGGTGGCGAGCAACTCACCAAGCTTGGCAAAGAACTCGTCATAGTTCTTCTTGCCTACATGCTCGAACATGCCGACCGATACCACCCGGTCATATTGGCCCGACTCCTCGCGATAATCACGCAGATGGAAGCGCAGCCGGTCGGCAAGACCGGCCGCTGCTGCGCGCGCCTCGGCTACCTGGTGCTGCTTGACGCTCAAGGTGACGCCGGTAACGTCAGCACCCGTCTCCTCAGCCAGATAAAGGCCGAGTCCGCCCCAGCCTGAGCCGAGGTCAAGTATCTTGAGTCGTGGCCGTTCGAGCAGCAGCTTGGCTGCGATATGGCGCTTCTTGTTTTCCTGCGCCGTATCGAGGTTGTCGTCCTTGCTCGTGAAGTAGGCGCAGGAATACTGGCGGTCCTTGTCGAGAAAGAGGTCGTAGAGCTGATCCGACAGATCATAGTGATGGGCGACGTTGTGCCGCGCCCGACCGATCGGATTGTGCTGCTTGAGCCGCCGCGTTGTGCGCGACAACAGTGAAAACCAGGCTACCTGCTCGAAGTTGCTATAGTTCCTGGCAGCGATTTCGAGAAGATCGAAAAGCGTTCCCTCCTCGACGGTCAGCAGGCCATCCATATAGGCTTCGCCAATCGACAACTCAGGGTTCAGAGCCAGCGTATAGTCGAGATGGCGAGCGCTGAGGCGGACCGTACAATAGGGCGGCGTGCCGTTGCCATATTCGTTAATCCGGCCCGCCCCGTCGATCAGGCGCAGGCTGCCGGTCCGGACGATTGACTTGAGGACCGCTGGAAACAGCATGCGGCAGCCCTCCGGCCTTGTTCAAAAATAAGACATAACGTTTAGCGCAAACCTGCGTAAACCGAGTCTAGTTCGCGGACTTTTCAAAACAAGATGGTGCATCCGCGTCATTTATATGGCTGCAGGGTCTCACTGCCCAATCGAATCTGACATCACGCTGCCATCCTGGTCGCGTTGCCCCACTATAGGATGTCCGGCCTGTTGAACCGTTACAATTTACCTCGACACAAATTTTCGTGATGGACTCGTTCAATGCCTGGTAGCTCCGACTAGAGCCGGCATCTTCATCAAACCGAGCAAAAATTTCTGGCGAGAACGCGCCGCCCAGCAGGCGCCCACAAGGGCCGGCAGACGCCGGCTAAAATGGGTGGTCAATATTATACAGACTCGCAACCGATATGATGCCTACGCTTCGGCGGCTGGGCACTCTCCGCTCGTCCCCTAAAATCAGGATCGCGGAGATCTCGGCGCGACTGTACTGGCCGGAATCCTTTCCGAGCGCAGACATTGCGGAGGCTTCGTGCAACCAATCGGCCTCAAAGAACAGTTTGCTGTCATTGCAGATGCGTGGGCGCTCGCGCAGGGCATTGTCGACACTGTCCGCGAGCCGGTGCTTGTGCTCGACAACCAGCTGCGCGTGATCGCCGCCAGCCGCTCCTTCTATTCGACTTTCGAGGTGAGCTCCAAGGACACCCAGGGCAAGCTTCTTTACACTCTGGGCGATGGACAATGGGACATTCCAAAGCTTCGGGTGCTGCTGGAGAAAATCATCCCCGAGCGCGGTGTGATGGAGGACTATGAGGTCGAGCATGAATTCCCGAACATCGGACACCGTACGATGTGCCTGAACGCGCGCCAGGTGTTCTACGAGGGCGGTGCTGGTACGACCATCCTGCTCGGCATGGAGGATGTCACCGCGCGGCGCCTTCTGGAACGCGAGAAGGACGAGTTGTTGCAGCAGAAGGACGTGCTGCTCGAGGAACTGGAGCACCGGATTGCCAACAGCCTGCAAATTATCGCCAGCATCATTCTGCTGAAGGCGCGGGCGGTTCAGTCGGAAGAGACGCGTCTCCATCTGCAGGACGCACACAAGCGGGTCATGTCGATTGCCGCCGTGCAGAAGCAGCTCCATGCCTCCGGCACCGGTGGGTCGATCGCAATTGCGCCTTATCTCTCAAGGTTGTGCGAGACCCTTGCCGCCTCAATGATTGGCGACAGCCGGCCCATCTCGCTCAAGGTGATTGGCGGAGGTGGCAGCGCGACGTCCCGTCAGGCCGAGAGTCTCGGCTTGATCGTGACCGAGCTCGTCATGAATGCTCTGAAGCATGCATTCCCCGACGAAAAGGTCGAAGGTCAGATCACCGTCGCGTATGACATGGACGGAACGGATTGGAAACTGTCCGTCGCTGACAACGGGATTGGCAAACCGGAGCGCGGCTTCGCACCAGGCAAATCCGGGCTCGGCACCGGCATCATCAAGGCGCTGTCGCAGCAGCTCGATGCAAAGGTGGAAACCTCGGCCGGCGCCAGGGGTACGATCGTGTCGATCACTCACGCCACGTTCTCGACCAAGGCAGTCAAGGCGGCAATTTGCGCACCAGCCCGATACTAGCCGTTTCGCTCAATCTCTGATTTCCGGCTTCTCATGCAGCACAAGGTTCAGCAAGGACCTGTGGACCTCGATGTGACCGTTGTAGGTGATTAGACCCATTCGCCGAAATTTATTCATGAAGAAGCTGACGCGGGATCGCGTCGTGCCGATAATCTCCGCCAGTGTCTCCTGGCTGATTTTCGCGAGGATCGGCTCGGGCTCACCTTCCTTCCCAAAATTCGCAAGAAGCAGGAGAGTCCGCGCCAGACGTTTCTCGCTTGAGTTGAACAATTGATCGACCAGATCTTCCTCAACGCGACTGTTGCGCGCAAGAAGATGCGAGATAAACAATTCGGCAAAAGCCGGCTGTTCGTGAATCACGCTGACAATCTCTGCCTTTGGTATTCGCGTGATCGCACATTCCGTCAGAGCGGCCACCGTCGCCAAACGCAAAGTTTGTCCGCCTAGGCATCCTTCACCGAAGAAATCGCCTGGTCCCAAAACTGCGACCACAGCTTCTTTGCCTTGCTCTGACACAACCGTGACTTTGGCTTTGCCCGTCTGAATGTAAAAGACCGAATCCGCAGGATCACCTTGCCGATAAACAACTTGATTTTTCTGGCAATTGGATACGGTTCGTCCCCCGTTCACTTTCGAGAGGAACGTTTTTGGATCGAACGGATGCCCCTTCTTATTACGTTTCATAGCAACCTTCGCCTTGCCGGACCTTCATCTAACCAGCCCAAAACCATTTAACAGCACCGCTCATGGCGTGAAAGTGCGCTCGCCGCGGCAATTTAGCTGACCCAAGGGCATTCCGCCTCTCCACTGGTCGAGACTGAGAAGGAAATTCAGCTGCAGCCTTAACCGTTGTGGGAAACTAATCCGGGCTGTCGTGGACTAAGGCTATTGTTGCTGGTTGCAACGGACTTTGCGAGCGCTGCGCGGGTCCAAACTACGACGAGCGGAGGAGCCAATTCTTTCAAAATGCTTGGTCAGAACAGCACTGATTAGGCGCGACAGATCGCCCGCGTCATCCACCTCAACAAGGTGCTGCTGTCAATTGATTATTAAGCTGGGAGATCATCACAGTTCATGCCGTCGCCCCGCGAGGCTGGTTTCGCACTTCGAATGTCACGGCCGACTCAAAATGGCGGCGTATCTGCGTGGAGTCTACTTCGTGAGCATTGACTCCCGATTTCCGCAGTCTGGCCAACTGCCGACGCTTCAATACATTCGCGTCTGTATAATATTGACCACTAATTCTCCTCGGGCCTAACGACCTTTCCTGGAACTCTACACTGCCACTGGGAGTTGTTGCCACGATCACTATTGGATCGACACACGATAACTGGAAAACTTCTATGACGAATACAAGGAAGATGTTGCTAACATCTGTTGCCGCCGCCGCATTGATCGCTGGCGTTGGTGTCGTTTCCGCACAAGCGCCGCCTGCGCCCGCTGCACAGCAAAACGCACCGGCAGAAAAAATGGGCCCAGCTTTGAGGGAAACGCAGGCTTCGCCTGACACTAGGCCTGACCAGAAGGCCAGCGAGCCGAAGGCTGATATCAAGAAGGACAAAGGCGCGCAGGCGCCTGCTCCGGCGACCAAATCCACCACAGACCAGGCTCCGGACAGCAAATCTAAGGCCACCACCGGTCAAGCTCCAGCGCAGGATGATAAGAAGTCAAGAGGCACGAGCTCGGAAACGAAGTCCCCAGGCAAGACGAGTTCGGACATGAAAGCCGATACCAAGACAAAGGCGGATACGAAAGCCGACGCCAAAAGTTCTGAGAAGGCTGACGATACCAAAGCAGCGACCACGGGTCAGGGCGCGGCTGGCACGGCTGCAACTCTCTCGACTGAACAGCGCACCACGATCCGCACCGTCATCAAGCAACAGAACGTGCAGCCGATGACGAACGTCAACTTCTCCATCTCGGTTGGCGGTCGGGTGCCCCGCACTGTTAATTTCCATCCGGTACCAGTGGAGCTCGTCCAGATCTATCCTCACTGGCGTGGCTATGACTACATTCTCGTTGGCGATCAGATCATCGTCGTCAATCCGCGCACGTATGAAATCGTGGCAGTGCTCGACGCCTGAAGTCAGTTCCGAGGAAATAAAAAAGAGGCGACCCACCGGCTGCCTCTTCTTATTGATCACCATCGCAGGATTCTAAATTATATTGGCACATCGCCCTGATAGCGGCATTTCCGTCACTAAGAGCGGCATCCATCCTCAGCAGATGGACAAGTTAGCGACGACCCAAGAAATCCAACCACCAGTACTCACTACAGATCGACCATACATGAGCTTTCGCTCTCGTGACTAGTAATCCACCAAAAGATCTCCACATTAGGATCATAACTTCAAACAATACCTCGAATGAAGAAGTTCCATGACCAATCAAGATCAAAAACTCAATCAACAGGGCGATAGTCAGAAAAAGTCTGAGCGGCAGAATCAGGCGCCCAAAAGCAAGAGCAGGGTGGAAAAGCATCCGCTCAGAACCAGAAGCAAACTTTAGGCCCCGCCTCCGGCGGGGCTTTCTACATTTAGGGAGAACGACAATGGAAGGCGTCATTCTAATAGTCGCATACGCGACTATTGCCATAACAGGGCTTGCGATCGCTGTAAGCATCGGATTGCTGACTGACCAGATTAACGCCCATGTCGGCATGCTTGTCTTCTTTGTTGCCGCAGCAGCTGCCATGGTGGCAGCGTGGCCGCTTGCTTTACGGCTTACCAAGCCAGTTGATGAAGCCACCGCTAAGGCGTTGCTCGCAGGTTCTCGAACTGCATAATCATCTGTGCCGTGATCGGATGTTGAAAAGACCGACCAACAAGGTTGACCGTTCCAAAGTTAATCACCGATGCGACAGTGACCTGACCGGGCTTTCTTGACCAGGCTGATTAAGATAATCAGCCTGGAAGGGGACACCCGAAGATACCAGACCGTCGGCGGCGCGCCGGCGTAGAAACGCATGTTCCATTGCTCGACCATCTCGTTATCGACAAAGCGCGGATCGCGCTCGATATCCGAAATCACCAGCGTCTCGTCGTTGGCTACTACGTAGTTGCAGATCGCGTGTTCGCGGTCCATCGGCAGCAGCGTGCCTGTATCGTCGGTGATGGCATCCGGCAATTTTCCACTTTGTCCGACGAAGTATTCGCGGTCTTGTCGATCGTGGTGATCACGGCAACACTGGTTGAACACGTCGGCCGCGCGTTTGGCGAGTGCATCCAGCGCGTCGCGCTTGTCGCCCTCCAGGACCCGGTCGCCTTCAGCGCGTCGACACGCTCTGCGTCGTAGTCAGGCACGGTGGCTTGCTGGGCTGCCATGGCGATTGGAAGTTGGCAGTCCGGTTTCACCGGGGTCGTCGCGGTCGGGTGCCATACTCACTTCGACACACAACAACAACAAAAACCCAAATGAGAAGCAGCCTGACGAGAATCCGGAAGGCACGTTCCACTTCAACCCCGGAAATATGGCCGGGAAAAAGCCCGGGGATGCGGAGAAGTCTGCCAAAAACCGTGGCGAGCCGCATAACAAAGAAGAATCCGCCGACTAGCGCGAATTTTATCAGAGTGGGCGCGCGTGTGCTGCGGTTCGTCTCATTCTCAATGTCAGAAGCTATTGTCGTCGCAGAGCCGCTGGGAAAGCAGCGGCCTTGAAAGCCTTTCCCAAACACGGGCCAAAGGCCCCTACTTATGCGGAGGCGACAAGCATAAAAATGCACATAAAAATGCATTTGGCGGCGCGGGGAAACATCTCGCTCAACCGGCCGGAAAAGCACGGCCAAAAGACCCGCCTCCGTTCCCGGAAGCAAACCCAATGTCCTTCGTGAATCCAAACGCAGTACATTCGTGACGGTCTAATCTCGCGATCCAGCAGCGAATCCGCACTTTATCTGGTTACGAACCAAGAAGAGCCCGACCATGGGCTCTTCTCCGTCTTGGTCTCTATAGGCTTGGCTTATTTGCCGCGGTCGACATCTTTAAAGTGGCCTGCTGCCGGTTCAGTGGACAGCCAGTTAAGCTAATCCCAGCTTCCGCTCGAACTCAACGGGGCTGACGTATCCGATCGTCGAGTGACGCCTGGTCGTGTTATAGAACCGCTCGATGTAATCGAACACATCTGCCTTGGCCTCGTTCCGGGTGCGGTATTCCTTCGAGCGATGCGCTCGGTTTTCAGCGATGAGAAGAAGCTTTCCATAGCGGCATTGTCCCAGACGTTGCCGGATCGGCTCATGCTGCAGGTGATGCCACTGTCGGCCATCAAGCG
Source organism: Pseudorhodoplanes sinuspersici (assembly GCF_002119765.1). NCBI lineage: Bacteria > Pseudomonadati > Pseudomonadota > Alphaproteobacteria > Hyphomicrobiales > Pseudorhodoplanes > Pseudorhodoplanes sinuspersici. The sequence goes on along the minus strand of NZ_CP021112.1, from coordinate 2,973,707 downwards.
CTGGAACTGGTCACTGGCATATTGGCTGCCGCGATCAGAGTGATGCATGAGCGCGTCCGGTTTGCCACGACGCCACACCGCCATCAGCAGGGCATCCGCGACCAACTGAGCCGTCATACCGGCACTCATTGACCAGCCGACGACGCGCCGTGAGAACAGGTCAATCACGGCAGAGACGTACAACCATCCCTCGGCCGTCCAGATATAGGTAAAGTCGGCAACCCATTTCTGGTTCGGTCGCTTAGCTGCGAACTGCCGGTCCAGCAGGTTCGAGGGAGCAACTGCAATCTGGCGATCACCGTTATCCTTAGGCAAGCGCCGTCGTCGTGGCCTGGCTCGCAAGGCCTGCTGCTGCATCAGTCGTTCGACCCGGTGCAGACCGCATTCGATACCGTCGGCAAGCAAGTCGCGCCAGACGCGTCGCGCTCCGTAGGTCCGATCGCTATTGACGAAGCTTGCCTTGATCCGCCCGCCGATCACTTCATCGCTACGGGCTCGGGCACTGAACGAGCGGTTCAGCCAAGCATGGAAGCCGGACCGGGAGACGCCCAATGCGTTGCACAGCCATGCCACCGGCCAGATGCCCCGGTGCTTCGCAATGAAGACGAACTTCATGTCGCTTCCTTCGCGAAGAAGGCTGCGGCCTTTTTTAGGATATCCCTCTCGGCCTTGAGCTTGGCCACTTCGCGGCGCAGGCGCGCGATCTCCTGCTGCTCTGGCTTCATCTGTCCGTGGCCGGGAAAGGCCTGTGCAGGATCGGCGCCCAGCTCGCGCACCCATTTGCGCAGCACGTTCTCATGGACATCCAGGTCACGCGCTGCCTGTGCGACCGAGACCCCGCGCTCCCTGACCAGCTTTATCGCTTCAAGCTTGAACTCGCGACCAAACTTCCGTCTTTGCATGGCAACCTCCGGCTTCATGAAACACCCTATCTTGGTGTCCATCAAACCGGCAGCAGCTCAAACTCGGCAAAATCAGGCCTTGGGGTTCGCAGTTTTGTACGCAAATGGCGCGCCCGAAGAGATTCGAACTCCTGCTCCCCAGATTCGTAGTTTGAATTTTCGCGAGCTTGTTCTGCGCGTGGCGACTCTGCAAAGCAAAAGAGCCGCCCTTATGGGCGGCTCTTTCTCAAACTAACAATTATTTCAAAATCTCAAGTTGGTTGCGGGGATGGATTTAAACCAGCGACCTTCAGGTTATGAGGCAGACGAGTCACGGACTATAGCCGTGGCTTTGTCACTATCTTCCCGAGATACCTTAGCGAGAAAAATTTAAGCTGCTTTCGTCTCGGTCATAGCGAATCTGTCGAGGTAATCCGCCCACCACTGCATCATATCGCGGCGATCTTGCAACCATTCCGCCGCATTGTACGCACGACGAACTTCGTTTCGTTCGACATGCGCGAGCTGTCGTTCAATCCAATCACGATTGAAATTGTGCTCGTTTAAGATTGTCGAGGCGAGCGATCTAAAACCATGCGTCGTCGCCCTCCCATGATAGCCAAGCCGATACAATGCGTAGAGCATCGTATTATTGGACATGTAGCCCTCCTTACCCGGTGACGGGAACATAAAGTCGCTAATGCCTGACAGGCGACGGAGCTCCCGGATAACTTCGACTGCCTGTCGAGAAAGCGGGACCAAGTGCTCCTTGCGCATTTTCATCCGCTCAGCGGGAATACGCCATAACGCAGACGGGTCTTCGAGGTTCTCCAGCTCACTCCATTTTCCGCCGCGCAATTCAGTCGTCCGGAGAAATGTCAGCGTCACGAGCTTCAGCGCAAGGCGAGTCCTCGGCTCACCGCTATCGTTCTCCAAAGACCGTAAAAAGACAGGTAGATCTGCCCGCGGCATCATTTTATGACGTTTGGGCTCGCCCGTTGCTCGCAACGCCCCCTTCAGATCCGCAGCAGGATTACGTTTCGCCTTCCCCGTAATGACTGCGAAGCGGAATATCTGACCAATAAGTTGGTGGAGACGACGAGCCGTTTCGTGAACGCCCCGTTTTTCCACTTTACGGAGGAGATCCAGCAACTCCGGCGGTTCAATTTCGGAGATCGGCCGCTGGCCGATCTCTGGCAGCACGTCCGCTTGCAGCCGTCGCATAACCTGGGTCGCATAGAACTCGGTGCGTCCGCTCTTCCAAACGTCGTGCCAGTCTCTCGCCACTGCCTCAAACGTGTTATCGGCCGACAGCTTCGCTGCTCGGCGGCTTGCTCGCTTCACCGCAGATGGGTCAGAGCCAGCCGCAAGATTGCGTTTTGCTTCATCTCGAGCATCACGGGCGCTCGCAAGAGAAACGGCAGGATAAACACCAAGGGCCAGTGTGCGCTGCTTCCCCATCCAGCGGTAAGCCAGACGCCAGTATCGCGCTCCGCTCGGCGCGACGAGCAGATGAAGCCCCCCACCATCTGACAGTTTGTAAGGCGCAGATCGGGCCTTTGCGTTACGGCAATTTGTATCGGTCAACGCCATGTTGGTATCTTGGAAATTAGCAGATTCGATGCCAACGAATGTACCAACAAAAATTTCGGATGCCAGCAACGATCAGCAACCAGACACGCGCTATCCCGGACAATATTGTCCAATAATCACAATGTTTTTCGCTTCACGGCGGACTTGTGTGGATGCTCGCGGACTTGGGCGGAATGGCTTGTGGTGGGCCCGGCAGGACTCGAACCTGCAACCAGACCGTTATGAGTGCATAGGACGGACCGGAATCCCAGGAAAAAACGTCGTTTTCCATCGTTCTCGGTTGCTTCTGTTCACGTTCGGTGCCGGTTATTGTTTGGTCCGTGATTGGTCCGTATCGTTAGGAACATCAGCACCAAAATCTATCTTGATCGAGATGTCGCTGAACGGACGCTTACCCGCTTCCTCCGAGAGGGCTGAAGCAGGATTCCTTCACAGCCGTAACACCGCGCAGATGGCGAATGCCCTCCTCACTCGCGTTACCGAGCTCTCCTTCGAGAAGAGTCACACGCACGGAGGCGGAGGTTCTGCAGCACCATGTCGTCATCAGCTTGAGCTGCAGGTTTGGCTTGTGATCTCGCGAGCGGCGGCTACGACCTCCGCATTCACTGGGTCAAACTTGTGCTTCGTCTGACATTCGACGAGCATCTGAAGTGCTACCGAATGACGGCTTTCGAACTCCAAAAACCACCATGCCCTTCAAGATCTTAGAACGCTTTTAGCCCGGAGCAAGCAAGATGGTGCTCCCTAGGGAAGAGTTATTTCTTAGAACAATCAATAAGTTTGCCAGTTTTCCGTTTTGATCGAGCACACTGTTACACTTACCGAATTTCCGAAATTGGCAAACCTTCATTGATGGCTTGTGCACGTGCGGCAGAATTTTTCGAACGGCTTTTAACGCTTGGTGGACGCCTTTCAAGCGGCCCTCGTTTGACCGCAGGAGAACTCATGGTGCGACGCCGACGTTTCGCGCTCTGTTCACATCCACACCCAGGAGAAGGTTTCGCGGACACGTCGGATCATCTTCAGCCGTGCCCGGCAAATGTCTTTCGCAATCCGCTCGGAAGATGATTCTGATGACCCGGATTTCTGTCTTATCTCCATTCCTCAAGGATTATGATGAGAGATCCTCCACTGCTCAAATCGTTAAATCTGTCTCACAGGCGCTGTGCCGGGTACAGTAACTCTCTCAAATGCACATGCTAACCGCACAACATCAAACTCGCCAAGTGAGCGCCCGACGATCTGCAATCCAACTGGCATGCCGCCGTCGCCCAGCCCGGCGCAGATTGTCGTCGCCGGCTGGCCGGTCAGGTTGAACGGATAGGTGTAGTACACCCAGGAAACTAGATTGCGATCAATAAGATGCGGCGGGATATTCACGCCGACATCGAGCGAACTGACCGGCACGACCGGCGAAACAAGGGCATCGTAATGCTCGAAGAAGGTTCGAACCTTTTCGCGGAAGACGTAACGTTCAAAGACTTTCTCATAGTAGTCTCGCATGTTCTGCGCGAGCGCGGCCTCCAGTATTTCGGCGACCGCCGGATCGAGCAGATCGCGCTGCGTCGCGACAACCCCGCGCAGCCGCGTACCGACACCGGCGTAGAATTCAGCGGTCCAGAGATCAGCCGGATCTTTCTCGAAAACCGTGTCCACTGTCTCGACGATACAGCCGAGGTCTTCCAACGTCTTCCCAGCTTTTTCGATCACCGCCACGACATCGGCATCAGGCCGCGCATAACCTAGCGTCAGGCTGAGTGCGACGCGCATGCCGGCGACGGGTGCCCTGGTCGCCGCCAACACATCAGGTACTGGGCCTACGACACTGAACGGATCTCGCCCGTCGTAACCCGCAATCGCCGAAAACAGCAGTGCAGCATCTTCCATATTGCGCGCAATCGGGCCGACATGTGCGAGCGTCGGTGTCGCCGACGTTGGCCACACCGGCACACGTCCGAAATGCCCCTTGATCCCGGCAAGCCCAGTCAGGCTGCAGGGAATGCGGATCGAGCCGCCACCGTCGGTGCCAAGCGCAAATGGCGTAATGCCGGCGGCGACCGAGGCGGCCGCACCGGCGCTCGATCCGCCGGGTGTCTTGTTCAGGTTTCTCGGGTTACGCGTGATGCCGGTGAGCGGACTGTCCCCCACTGGCTTGCAGCCGAACTCGCTGGTTGTGGACTTGCCGATCAGGATCGCCCCGGCTGCTTTGCCCCGCTCGACCGCAGGCGCATCGACGGCAGCAATATTGTTCGCCATTGCGCGCGAGCCCGACGCATACGGCACATTGGCGACCGCCATCAGGTCCTTCGCCGAAAACGGAATGCCGTGCAGCGAGCCGAGCGGCTTGCCCTGCATCACGGCGTCTTCCGCTTCGCGCGCCGCCGCCATCGCCGCCTCCGGCAACAGCACAAAGAAGGCGTTCAGCGTGCTCTGGCTTGCCTCTGCTCGTTCAAGTGCGCGTCTGGTGACCTCGACGGGAGAGAGTTCCTTTCGAGCGATCTTCTGCCGCAACTCAATCGCAGACATGGCGTCGAATTCAGCCGACATAAAACACCCCCGCAAATGCAGCGCGCCCGGGCAACGCGTATCGCCCGGACGCGGTCCAACGCATTATGCGTTGACGATCGCGAAAGCGCGGACCGGTGAGCCGGAGCCGCCCTTGAACTTCAGCGGAACGCCGAAGAACTGGAATTCGCCCTTGCCGAGGACCTCCTCCAGATTCACCAGCCACTCCCAGTGGCTGATGCCGAGATCGCGGCAGAGCCGGTGCTGCGCGAAGATATTGTCGGAGGGTTTGTCGGTGGACGGTCCTTCGACGCCATGCATCTTCGAACCGCGGTCATAGAGCCAACGTGTGGCCTCCACTGTTAGCAGTGGATTCTTCCACACCGAATCCAGCGTCGGATAGGTGCGCTTGTGAAAGCCGGTGCACAGGAGGACGATGTGGCCATCCACCTTTATGCCGGCCTTCCTTTCGGCCTCTTCCATGTCCTTGACCGCGATGTCGCCGAGGTCCGGAATATGGCGGAGGTCGAAACACACGGCCTTGCCCATGAACATTTCAAGCGGCATCTGGTCGACCGGTGCGCCCTTCGGATTGACATGACGGAACGCGTCCACATGCGTGCCGACGTGATCGAGCGTTGCAATGAAATTGGTCTGGAACGTCATGGCGTCGCCCGGAACGCCGAGATTAAGTGCCAGCGTCGATTCGTGGCTGAGATGCATGGTCATGACAGGCCGCTGAAACAGCTTGTGGGCCGGCATGTTGTCTTCAATCAAGAGGCTCAAGTCGATGACGCGCTGACCCATTATGATCTCCTTTTCTGATTCAGACGACGTTGCGCTTTTTGCCGAGGAAGGTCTCCATCACCTTCGGCGATCCGGAGAGTTCCGCGGACGTTCCTTCGAGCTCGATATGACCGTGATTGACGACATAGGCACGCTGCGCGATGGCCAGCGCATGCGAGGCCAACTGCTCGACCAGCAGGATCGTCTGTCCCTTGGCATTCAGATCGCGCAACAAACCCATCAGCTGATCGACGATCTTCGGCGCGAGGCCGAGCGATAGTTCGTCGATCATCAGCAATGCCGGCCGCGACAGCAGACCGCGCGCGATTGCCAGCATCTGTTGCTCGCCGCCAGACAGACTGCCGGCACGCTGATGAAATCGCTCCTTCAGACGCGGGAAAAGATCGAAGATTTCGTCAAACTCAGTGCGGATGCGCGGCCGCTCGCGCGACCATCGGATATAGGCACCGAGGATCAGATTGTCCTCGACCGTTTGATCCGCGAAAATCAACCGTCCCTCGGGAATCATCGCGAGACCGAGCCTGACCTTCTGATGCGCGGCGAAACTGACAGTCTCAACGCCGTTGAAAGTCACCTGCCCGGCACTCGGTCGTACAAGGCCAGATATACCTCGCAGGATCGAGGTTTTCCCCGCGCCGTTATTGCCGATCACAGCAACCAGTTCGCCGCGGCGCACGTGCATATCGACACCACGCACGGCCGTCGCCGCGCCATAGCGCACATGCAGACCGGTGACTTTCAGAAGGATGTCGGCTTCGCTCATGACGCCACCTTGTGGATGGCCGCCGAACCACCAAAATAGGCTTCGATCACACGCGGATCGCGCTGTACCTCGTCCGGCGTGTCGCTCGCGATGACGGTGCCGTAATCCAGGACTGTTACCTGATCTGCGACGGACATGATCAGGTCAACATGATGCTCAATCAGCAGGACGGAAATGCCGAGCGAGGAGATCCGCCGGATCATGCGATCGAGCTCATCTATCTCATGGACAGTCAGTCCCGCTGCGGGCTCATCGAGCAGCAGAAGCCTTGGCGCTGGCGCCAAGGCGCGGGCGATTTCCAACCGTCGTTGCAGACCGAATGGCAGGAAGCGAGCCACCTCGTTTCCGTAGTCGGTCAATCCGACGAATTCGAGCAAACCAATCGCGGCGCGGCGGCAATCCTCCTCTTCGCGCAGGAAACGCGGCGTCCGCAAAGCGGCGTCGAGGATGCTATAAGTGAAACGGTGCTGATATCCGGCCATGACATTCTCGAGCACCGTCATGCCGCCGAACAGTTCGGTGTTCTGGAATGTCCTCGCCATTCCCTCGCGCGCGATGGCATGGGGCGAAAGGCCATCCAGCGGGACGCCGCTGAGTTCAAAACGTCCGCTGTCGGGCGTGTAAAATCCGGTGATCGTGTTGACGAAAGTGGACTTTCCGGCGCCATTCGGTCCGATCAACGCGTGAATATCGGCCGGGCGCACACGCAGCGAGACATCATTCAAAGCCGTGAGACCGCCGAACCGCACGGTCAATCCTTGCGCCACAAGTTCAGTCGCCAGCCGTTGCTTGGGATCACCTGTCAGCCCAAGCGCCTGCTCGATCGGCAACCCCTCGGACGCGTTGACCGAGCGCGGTGATGGCCGCCAGCGCCGCCACAAATGCACCGCCGTCCCGAATACGCCGAGCGGCAGGACGAACATCACAAGCGCCAGCAGCAAACCGTAGGCAAACTTTTGCCAGTACTGCAATTGCTGCAGATATTCCGGGAGATACGTGAGGATAAATGCGCCGATCAGCGCGCCGGTCGTCGTTCCCGCGCCGCCAAAAATCACCATCAGCAGAAAGCGGATGGAATCGGAAAAGGTGAAAATGTCCGGAGAAATATAGGAGTTCAGGAAAGCATAGAGCACGCCAGCCAGCCCCGCCGTCGCCGCCGAGATCACGAAGGCCAATGTACGGGTGCCTGTGGCATTGATGCCAAGGCTGCGCGCGGCGGTTTCGCTCTGGGAGACCGCCAGCATCGCACGCCCGTATTTCGAGCGCTTGAGATTGTGCGTGACAGCGGCAACGACGACGAGCACCACGGCCAGCACCGCATAATAGCGATATCCCGTAAGCGGGATGCCGAACAACGTCGGTTTTGGGATGGAGGTGATCCCCATAGGACCGCCCGTCAGACCCTGCCACTCGATCGCCGCGTTCTCGACGATCAGGCCGAAGGCGATTGTAACCACAGCGAGGTATACACCGCGGACCCGAACGGTCGGATAGGCAAGCAAGGCACCAAACAGGCTCGCAATCACGATTGCAGAGATACTTGCCGTGATGAGGTCAAAGCCGGCCCTGGTCGCGAGAATTGCGCCGGTATAAGCGCCTAGCGCGAACAGCCCGGCCTGCCCGAGCGATACGAGGCCAGCGAGCCCAACAAGAATATTCAGCCCGAGCGCGATCACGGCGTAGATGAGGAACAGCATAAACAGCCGCAATTCGTATTCGTTTGCGGCCGCGAACGGGACGGCGACGAGAAACGCGATGAATAGGCCAAAGCCCGTAAGCGAGCCGCGCGACGTCATACCTTGAAGACCTCGCGCTTGCCGAACAGCCCCTGAGGGAAGATGAGCAACACAAGGATCATGAGGCTGAAACCGATGATCTCGCGCGCGGCGGTCGAGATGTAGCCTTCGACGAATTTCTCGATGATCCCGAACGCAAGCCCGGCGACGACAACGCCCGGTGCGCTGGCGATCCCGCCGATGATGGCGACGGCAAAGCCCTTGAGGCCAAGAATGAGGCCCATCGTGGCCGAAGCCTGCGTCACTGGCGCAACCAGGATGCCGGCTGCTGCGCCCAATCCGGCGGCGAGCGCAAAGGAAACAGCAAACACAGCGTTGACATTGATGCCCATCAGCGCGGCCGCGTTGCGATCAAACGCAACCGCCTGCATGGCGCGGCCGATCAGCGTCTTGCGCTGCATCCAGCCGAAACCGAGCATGACCACGATCGCAAAAACCGGGATCAGGACCTCCTGCGGATACACGCCCGCGCCAAAAATGGAGATGGCATGCGACACGCCGGGCGACGGCAGCGGCCGCGAGAACCCGCCGAAGCGCATGGTCACGAGCGCCTCGAGCATGATGCCGACGGCGATGGTAGTCAGCATCCAGCCGATCGACGCCGCCGATTTGGCGAAGGGCCGTACCGCGAAACGCTCAAGCAGGATTCCGAACACGCAGGATGTGGCGATTGAAACGAGTGCAGCAATCGGAAATGGCAGCCCCGCATCCATGCCCATGATGGTCAGCACTGCGCCCAGCATCAGCGTGTCGCCATGCGCGAAATTCACCGCCTTGGCGGCCGACCACATGATGTGAAACCCGAGCGCGACGAGCGCATAGATGCCGCCGATCGCAAGCCCGGAAAACGCATATTGAAGGGCAGTTTGCATCACTGCTTTCGAAGAGGACGAAGGGAGAATTCAGGAAGTAGGAAAGGGCGGACGCGCGCGGCGTCCGCCAGCCGGTACCTTTTACTGGCTTGCGCCGTAGGGCGTCTGCGAGATCGGCAGCAGCTTGCCTTCATGCCAAGCCGTCAGGCGGTAATATTGCGGAAGAATCGCATCCTGCCGTTCAGGATTGGAGGCATCGAAAGCCGGCTTGTAATTCGCAACGAGCCCGGTGTGCTCCACGGTGTAGAGTGCCTGACGCACTTTCGCCCAGTCGTAGGATCCGGCCTTCTCGATCGCCTTCGCGAGAATATAGACCGCGTCATAGGCGTTGGCGGTGCCAGAGCCCATCTTCAGATCGGACGGATCTTTCAGCCCGTATTTCTTCTGGATCTTGTCCCAGATCACCTTGGTCTTGGCATCCATATCGCCCATCCAGGTGAAGGTCTGCATCACACGAACGCCGTTGGCGAGCGGTCCTGCGAGTTCACCGAGATTTCCAGCGAGGCCCCAAGCGGCAATCATGGTCGGCTTGTAGCCAATCTTGTCGAGACTGCGCAGGACCTGATTGCCTTCGCGGTCCAGTCCCCAGATCAGCAACGTATCCGCACCGGCGTCGCGAATACGGATCGCCTGCGCCGACATATCCTGGTCGTTCCAGTTGAACGTCTCGGCGGTTACGAGTTCCTTGCCCTTGGCCTGCAATGCGGCCTTGACGTCGGGCACAGCGCCGTTGCCCCAGCCGGTATTCTCGTAAATAAAGGCGATCTTGCCGTTCTTCGTGGCTTTCATCGCCTGTTCGACAAGGAAGTGCGCGACCCACTTGTCCTTGGCGGAGACGCGGAACATGGAGCTCGGCGTCTTGCCATGCTCGATGATCTTCGTGTTCGCAGCGATGGTGCCAATATAGGGAATTCCGATTTCCTGAATGGGATCGACCTGAGCAAGACCTACAGTCGAGTGATAGCCGCCGAAGATCGCGATACATTTGTCTGCGAGCGCAATGCGGCGCGTATTGTCGACGCCGCGTGGCGGAGCGCCGGCATCGTCGTACTGGACGAAACGCAGCTTCCTGCCGAGTACACCGCCCTTCTCGTTGATTTCGTCAATCGCGACTTCCGCACCGTATTTGACAGCCGCACCGCCGAAAGCTGCGGGACCGGTCAACGGCCCGCTGTTTCCGATGCAGGGCTCCTGTTGAGCCACCGCCGGGCCTGCAATCAGCACGGCCGCCATCACAGCGATCAGAGGAAGGGGGCTTACGAAGCGTTGCGACATCTGGGCTCTCCGTTTGTTGCTGACCGCTGCGGCTATCAATGCCGCCGAGACCCGGCACCCAATTACGGAGCAAAACCGCCGGCGCCACAAAGACAAATTATTAATCGGAGATATAATTGGATCGTATACCTTGAAGCTATAAGCCCATTGATCGCCCAGCCGCACAATTAAACGCCCGTAAATGCGTAATTTTCTTGCATTTCAAGGCAGATCAAGAACGAATTGCTATGCAGCTATCGCTGCTGTTTAATTGCTCAATGGGTAAATGCCCCAGGGCAATGTATTGATGGACCTCAGACAGTTACGCTCGCTCGTTCACATCTCCGATTGCGGCAGCCTGTCGCGCGCGGCGGAAATCATGCGCACCTCGCAGCCCGCCCTCAGTCTTCAGATCAAGCATCTCGAAACGGAACTCGGTGTCGAATTGCTGCACCGTCATGCGCGCGGCGTGACGCTGACCGATCTGGGGCGCCTGTTCTGCGACCATGTGCGCACGATTCTGAAAGACATCGAACGCGCGAAGGAAATCGTCTCGAGCCAGGCCAAGAGTCCGATCGGAAAAGTCTCTGTCGGACTGCCCACGTCGGCCTGCCGCGGCATGTCTGCGCAACTCATCGCAACAGTTGCGAAGCGTTATCCGAATATCTCGCTTCATATTATCGAGGCGATGACCGGCACGCTCGACGAATGGGTGCAACTCGGGCGGCTCGACGTCGCCTTGCTCTACGATCACAAGCCGTTCCCGAATGTGGCATGGACCGAAATGATGGTCGAAGACTTGATGCTGATCGCGGACAGCAAAAATCCAATTCTAAAGCGGGCGAGCGTCCGCTTTTCGGAGCTCGAGAATTTGCCGATCGCGCTGCCGGGCAATCCGCATGTGCTCCGCAACGTGATCGACCGTATTGCGGTGCGCGAAGGCATTACGCCCAACATCGTGATCGACAGCGATTCCCTCACGGCCATCAGCCAGCTTGTGCGGTCGGGACACATGACCATCATGCCGCATTTCGCCTTCATCGACGAAATCGCGCGTGGCGAAATGAACGCGGTGCCGATTGTCGATCCGACGCCGTCATGGCGGCTTTCGGTCGTCGTGTCACAGCGCACCATCAATGCGCGCTCCAGCGAAGTCGTGGCCACTGCACTTGCGGAAGTGATCCAGTCCATGGTCGAAAGCGGCGCCTGGCGAGCACGGTTGCGGGCCCAGGGGACTTGAGCCGGGATAGAGCATCAACGCCAATTGAAGCGCGTGCATGCTGTTAAACGAGGCTATAGCTGATGCCGCGATTGCGTTGGCTAGAGTAACCTAGGCGTCGAGCACAAGGTCGCTCAAAGGAACCGCGCAACAAGTCAGGCAAGTACCGGGTTCTTCGAGTTCAACTGGCGCAAGGTGCGCGACCTGGCCGGACAGAACCTTGACGAGGCAGCTCTCGCACTGACCCGTGCGGCAACCGTTCAGCAGCTCAACGCCATTCTTCTCCGATAGACTTAATAGATCGCGTTCATCGCTGTTCCAGAGCAATTCCCTTTGGCTCCGGGCGAGCTTGACCACGAAAGGCCCATTGCTGTTCCGAGAACAATTGTCTGGCACAGAGACGCTTTTCTGAGCAATCGCCAAAACTCCTGGACTCGGCTCCTGCAGTCGAAAACTCCAGCGCCCTGCCGTGTGAATGCGGCATGCACTTTGGGGATCTACAGCGGCAAACGCGATTTTCTCCCGATCAATTTCACAAGCCCATTTTATCGGTCAGGAGAGAGGTTGCGACCTAATGCCGATAAACTTGACTTGGGACAGTTCCTCCATGGCGTAGACCACACCTTCGCGCCCGATCCCGCTCTGCTTGACACCGCCGAACGGGTACATATCGAGGCGAAACCGGCTTGCTTCATTGATCCACAGCGACCCGACGTCCATGTCCTCCGCGAAACGAAGAGCATGCGACAAGCCTTGTGTGAACACCGCTCCCTGCAAACCGAAATCGGAATCGTTCGCGAGTTCAATTGCCTCATCGATCATGTCGAATGGAACGACGGCAACGATAGGACCGAACACCTCGTCCTTCCAAAGCCGACTGTTTTTTGCGATATCCACCAATATGCCGGGGGAGACAGTCGCGCCGTCCCTCTCTGGCTTCAGCGCAACAGTGGCGCCTTTCGCCACAGCGTCCTCCACCATGCTCATCACGCGCTCTGCGGCCGCCAGATGCACCATCGGCCCCACGTCCGTTGCCGGATCGGACGCTAACCCCACCTTCATCGCTTTCGCAGCCGCAGTGAACAGCGCCAGGAATTCACCCAGTACCGAGCGCTGAACCAGAACACGCTGGGCGGAAATGCATTGCTGTCCGCTGGCCTCGAAGCCGGCGGACGCGATCCTGGTTGCGGCAAATTTTAAATCGGCATCGCCGAGCACGATATTGGCGGCGTTCGAACCGAGTTCCGCGACGAACTTCTTGGCCCCGGCCGCACGGACGAGGTCGTGTCCTGCAGCAGTTCCGCCGGTGAATGAAATCGCGTCAACATCAGGATGCGCGGCCAAGGCAAGCGCTGTCTCACGGTCGCCGGTCACGACATTGAACAGCCCCTGCGGCCACCCTGCCTCCAGGAACAACTTAGCCAGTTGCGTTGCGACACGACTGCCGGACAATGCCGGCTTCACCACAATCGCATTGCCAACCGCCACAGCAGGCATAACTTTCTGGAGCAGCAGATTGACTGGGGCGTTGAAGGGCGTAATCCCGCCAACGACGCCATAAGGTACACGTTTGGTGAAGCCCGTGAGGCCTCTCCCCGTCGCCACGGCGTCCAGCGGCAGGACTTCGCCGCGGAGCTGCGACACGGCGGCGATGCAGGCGTCGATAAAATCGCAACCGCGGTTAGCCTCGAAATTCGCGGCCTTGATCGGTTTGCCGACATCTTCACAGATGAGCTTTGCAATGTCGGCAGCACTGCCGCGAATTGCATCCGATGCCTGCTTGAGCAGCGCCATCCGGTCATGAATGCTCGATGACTTGAAGGCCCGGAATGCCGCCCGAGACGAAGCGACCGCCACGGCTACACCTTCCGCCCCGCTTTCGACGATATCGCCGATATGTACGCCATCCTGCGGGCGCACAAACGTCTTCAGGACTGCACCTTTGGGCTTCGAATGTCCCGGAACAAAAGGTTCGGCGATGAAGAGAGAATCCGAATGCTGCACGTCGATATCCTGTCAGAATTTGATTTGTTTATTGCCGCCGCCTCGCACCACAGTCAAACTTTCGTCGTTGGCCAGGATAGAAATGATTTCGTCCTTCTTCCGACCCTCATGACACGTGACCGAACGCGTGGACAGGCCATTTCAGAGCTTGAGCAGGCGCTTGGCATTCCCGGAGAAGATCTTGTCCTTGTCGCTGTCGGTCATCGCGCACTCCTTCATCCATTTGACGCCGGCGACGTTCGACGCATATGGCCAGTCGACCGAAAAAAGCACACGATCGATGCCGATCTCGTCGATGCAGCATTGCATCGCAGGCGTGGAGAAAAAACCGCTTGTGGTGACATAGAAGTGCTCTGAAAACACCTCACGAAAGTTCTTCATCGGCGTATCGCGACTCAATGCTTCATCGATCCGCGCGATCTGATAGGGGATCGTTTCGCCAAGATGCCCGAGGATGATCTTGAGACGCGGATAAGCGTCGAAGATGCCGCTCAGAACCAGACGCATCGCCTGCGTCCCGGTTTCCACCATGAAGCCCCATCCTGCACGAATGAACATCGGATGGGTTTCGGCATACCCCTTGTAATAGGTCGACAGGATTGCAGGATTGGGATCTGATGGATGAAGATAGATCGGAACATCGAGCGCCTGCGCCCGCTCGAAAATCGGCCAGTAGCGCTTATCGTCCAAAAACGGTCCTTCGGTGAGGCTGTTGATCATCCCACCCTTGAAACCAAGTGAGCCGACAGCCCGCTCAAGTTCGTCAGCCCCCGTAACGGCATCCGACGTCGGCACGGCAGCAAACCCCGCAAACCGGCTCGGATGCTGTTGAATGGCGGCGTGAAGACGATCATTCGTCCTTCGAGCCCAAGACACAGAGTCGGCGTCCTTCACTCCTTGCGCTCCGGGAGGCGCATGCGAGATCACCTGGAGATCAATGCCGGCCTCATCCATCTCCTTGATGCGCTGTTCACCAAGATCACTGAGTCGGCGGAGAAACGGGGTATCGGGACGTGGCGAATGCCGCGGCGTGTCGGCTTGCGCGTTCCAATCCGCATCGAAATAGTGTTCTTCCAGGGCAATGATCATGGGTGTTTCTTCACTCCGAATTTTATTGGCTTTTTCGAGCTGAGGTCCGTGTGGCGGCGATGGCATACCACCAACCGCTCGCGGGCGTCCGCGCAGCGTCAATGCTCGTCGATGAAACGCAGGATCGCCTGTCCAAGCACCTCTTCCGACGTATTCACGTGCGCAATGATCGAGGTGTGGTTGTGCTCCTTGAGCCAGAGAACCGGGGGCGCAAATCCCTTGGCGTCGGCAAGCCGATGCGCAAGCTCAAGGCAATAGACATCGATCAGCGGATTCTCGAACTCCGCCATGGCGATGAATGTCGGCATGCTGTCCGCATCGACATGCGTGATGGGTGTTACATCGTTGTAGGTGCTGGAATCCGATCCGTAATATGCCTCCACCCGCCGGGCATTCGGATTGTCGCTGCGATTGTCCGCACGCATACGCCCGCTGACAATGATCAGGCCGGCCAGCCCTGGCCCGCCCTCAGGTTGAAGGCTCTTGTTGTACGCGTAGCTGCCGACATGGGCCCCGCCAGCCGAATGTCCCATCAGGAAGACACGGTTTGGATCGACCCCAAGTTCGTCTGCATTGTCGCGCATCCATTGTACGATCTTTGAGATATCGCGTGTCGCTTCCGGATAGATTGCATCCGGCGCAAGACGATACCCGGAATTGATGCCGACGATCCCATGCTGCGCGAAATAGTGTAGCACGTTGGCATACACTTCGCTGCTGCGATGCCGGCTTCCCTCGGTGAAAGCGCCGCCGTGGACGAAGACCAGTCCCGGACGTCTCCCATTCTCGACGCGAACATCGTTGAGTGGACGAAACACGTCAAACCGCTGACGCTCATGCGGACCGTAGCTGACGTTGGAGACCACCTCTGCGGCATCCTTCGGAGCATGGACCAACACCTCGCTGAAACGGTCAATCATCAGCTTGATATGGCCGCGCGTGTCGGTCGCCCATTTCGGGCCGACTTCAGCCATCAGCTTACGCAGATCGTCAGGGATGTCAGGAAGAGATGCCATTCATAAAACCTGATGTAGAGCATCTGGCGATCTGTCATCGCCAGATGCTCATCACATAGCCAATCAAGGCATGCAACATTACTGCGGCATAGCACACACAGCAGCAATTCATGTTGATGAGGTTACTTTTGCTTCGCGCCGGAAGCTTTGATCACCTCGGCCCATTTGTCCGTTTCCGTCTTCAGAAACTTCCGGAAATCCGCCTCATCCGCGGTGCCCGGCATCGAACCGAGATCGCTCAGGCGCTTGACGATGTCCGGAGACTTCAAGGCTGCGCCCATTTCTGTCCGCAGCTTCTTCAGGATCGGCGCCGGCGTCTTGACCGGCGCCACAACAGCGACCCAGGAAGCTGCATCATAGCCCTTCAATCCCTGCTCGGCGAGTGTGGGAAGATCAGCCAAAACGGCTGGACGTTTGGTTCCGGCATTGGCGATCGCGCGCACACGACCCGACTTGATCTGAGGAAGACTGGATGGCAACAGATCGAAAAGCACCTGAATATGGCCGCCCACAAGATCGTTCATCGCCGCCGATGTTCCTTTGTAGGGAACGTGCACAATCTCGACTTTTGCCAGCGACTTGAACAGCTCTCCTGCCAAGTGCGGAATCGTGCCAACGCCGGCCGAGCCAAAACTCACTTTTCCAGGATTGGCTTTGGCATACGCGATCAACTCATCGAGATTCTTTACCGGCAGATCATTGCTGACCATCAGCACAACAGGCGTTACGGCGAATAATCCGATCGGCGCAAAGTCCTTGTCCGCATCGTACGGCATATTGTTGTAAAGAAACTGATTGACGACAAGCGTTGGCGCGGTGTGCAGCAACGTGTATCCGTCCGGGTTGGATTTTGCGACAGCCTCCGAGCCGATATTGCCGCCTGCACCGCCGCGGTTCTCGACGATGAATTGCTGGCCGGTTTGTTCGGAAAGCTTCTGCGCCAGAATGCGCCCTGTGGAATCCACCGTGCCGCCTGCGAGGAAAGGAACGACGAGGCGAACCGGACGATCGGGAAACTCCTGCGCAAGGGCCGGAGCAAATAACGCAGCCAAGGAAAACAAGGCGGCAGTGAAAAAACGGTACATGCAGCTCATTATCGAGACTCTCCTGACCGGGTTGAGCAAGCATAGCCAGCGCTGACCGAGCCCCTCGGACAGCCGCAACGTACAGCAGCGTTCACCCTTCGCAGAACGGCTTGTTCGCAAGCGGTCAACGCAAAGCAATTTGCCTGTCGCCTCCGTTGCGCGTGCGCAAAAGGAGCAAATTCCAAAGCAGAATTACTCTGAAGAAAAGCTATCCTACAGTTGACTGATCAGTCAACATTGCATGGCAACAATTCGACATATGCGATTGCTGATGCCCAGACGTTCAGCACGTCGATTAATTTGTGAGAGTTTGCTTGATCAAAAAGTGAGCGAAAAAGCGAAACCGGCCTAGCAGGCAGTGCGCGCTTTCTTGTCCGTCGCGATCATCGCCGTCGGATCTGAGACGCAGTGAAGAAGGACCAGATTCGTAACGTGATCCAGCCACTCCTGACGCGACTTCTCTGACGTCAGATCGCGGCCCAATGCGATTTCGAGTGTGTATTGGTTGGAGAGGTAGTGATAGCAAAGGGAAGACAACGTCATGTAGAGCAGACGCGCATCGATCGAGGCACGAAAAATGCCGTCGCTGCGGCCCCGCTCCAGAATGAACTGGATCGTCTCAACAAGCGGCGTGTAAAGATAACGTATCTGTCCGGATTTCCGCAGATACTTGCCGCGATGCTTGTTCTCCTCGTTCATCAACCGGATGGCATGAGGATTATTCTCGAAGGCTCGAAAAGTGTGCTGCACAAGCTGCTGCATCGCTACAAGCGGATCGCTCGCACGGATGCTGATGTCTTTCTGCTGCTCACGCAACTGTTCATAGGTTCGGTCGAGCGCGGCGATGAAAAGTCCCTCTTTCGACTTGAAATAGTAGTAGAGCATATTCTTGCTGACGCGTGATCGCTCCGCAATGCGATCAACGCGTGCGCCTTCTAGGCCGATACGAGAGAACTCCTCGATCGCCTGCTTCAGAATTTTCTCGCGAACGCGCGCCGGATCACCGCTTCGCTGCGCCACGCCAGCTCTCCTGTCAGAAGTTCCTCACCTGCATTGATCGACGATTCGCGCCGTTGTCAACGCGGTTAGCAAGGAACTGACAGGGTTCCGGCCCGGCCTTGGAAAAGCCGATCCACGTATCAGGCAGCAGCTTGCGCGGATTTTGCCTCCTCAACCAATTGCCAGATTTTCGGTGGCGACAGCGGCAGCTCATTCGGCTGCACATTGAGATGCGACAAGGCATCGGCGATCGCATTCGCCATGATCCCGCCGGAGGGAATGAGCGCCCCTTCGCCCGCCCCCTTGGCGCCAAGCGGGTTGTTCGGACACGGCTTCAGCTCAAGCGTGATCGACCGGAGATTTGGGAAGTCGAACGCGGTCGGCATCAGATAATCAGCAAACGATCCGGTCAGCAACTGCCCTTGATCGTCGTAGATCAGATGCTCCAGGAACGCCCCGCCCAACCCCTGTACCATCGATCCGATGGCCTGACCGTGCAGCGTCAGCGGATTGATCATACGGCCGACGTCTTCGACCGACAGATAATCCAGCACCTTGACGTGACCTGTCCCCGGATCCACGGCGACATGCGCAGCCTGAGTGCCGTAGGCCCATGTGTACTTCTTGTTGAAGAACTCCGCCTCCACCTCTAACGGAGCATCCGACAATCCGCTCAGGTCCGTGAACTTCTCGCCATATCCGATGCGCTCGCCTTCGATCACGATCTGATCGGCAGCACATCCAAAGCGTGAAGCCGCGACGTCCCGGATTTTCTGCTTAAGCTTGTCGGCGGCGAGCAGGATCGCCGAACCGCCCATGACGGTCGATCGCGAGTGATAGGCGCCATACCCATCCTTCACATAGCTGGTCGAACCGTGGAAGATCGTGATCTTTTCGTAAGGCATCTCCATCGCATCAGCGGCAATTTGCGCCATGATGGTCTCGAGTCCCTGCCCAACCGAGGACGAGCCCATGTAGACCGAAAGCTTTCCATCGGTCTCCAGCACCAGACGAACTTCTTCCTTCGGGCCCGCGGCGCCGCCCTCGATAAAGCTGCCGATCGCAAGACCGTGGTAGTAACCGTCGATCTCCTTGCCACGCAGTTTGCTCTTTTCGGCCCAATTGAATTCCTTCACGCAGCGATCAAACACGGCATGGTAGTCACCACTGTCGAGTTCAGTCGAGCTGTCATAAGGCGCAATCGATGCAAGCGGATACGGCATCTGCGCATCCGCGACGAGATTGCGCCGCCTCAGCTCAAGCCGATCCATCGCGAGATCTTTTGCGATCAGATCGATCATCCGCTCGCGAACAAAATCCGTCTCGAAACGGCCTGGACCGCGATACGTACCGCTCGGCGTCTTGTTCGTCGTCAGCATCTCGCTCTTGATATCGATATGCTCGAAACAATACGGACCCGACATATATTGCGCCACGTTGCGGGGACCGACCGAGCCGTTGGTGCGCAGATACGCCCCGACATCTGCCCAGACCTGCCCACGGATACCGACAAAGGTGCCGTCGTTATTGACCGCGAATTCCACGTCGCATTCGATGTCACGCGCATGGTTCGCGGACATCATATGCTCGCGACGATCCTCCACCCACTTCACCGGCCGTTCAATGAACTTCGCCGCCGCCGGGATCAGATAATCCTCCGGATAGAATTCGCCGCGCGAGCCGAAGCCACCGCCAACATCAACCTCAATCAGATCGACAGCCTCGAGGTCAAGGCCAAGCGCCGCAGCCAGCACACGCCGATTGTGCCACGGGGTCTTTGCCGCACCCCAGACAGTCAGCTTGCCGTCCACTTTGTTCCACTCAGCAACAAATCCACGCGGTTCCATGAACATGGCTGCGTGCCGCTGCACCCTGAATTGGTCACGATAAATCCGGTCCGCCTTTGCAAAACCTTCGTCAGCGTTGCCCTTAAAGGCATGCCATGTAATCGCGACGTTCGAGCCGTGGCCCTCAAACAGAAGCGCTTCTTTGGACTCGGCCTGGTCGCGACCCGTGACGGCCGGAAGCGTCTCAATGTCGACGAAGATATGCTCGAGCGCATCCTCAGCCAGCGCAGCGGTGTCGGCAATCACGACAGCGATGGGTTCACCGACGTAACGAACCTTGTCGTGGGCCAGAACCGGCTGATGAAATCGCTCGAGTTGCGGCAACGGCTGCAGACGCAGCGGAATGACGGGCACCACCTCGCCAAGATCGGCCGCTGTCAACACATGGCGTACACCTGGCAAAGCGAGAGCAGCGCTCGCATCGATCGACTTGAGGATGCCGTGCGCGATTGAACTGCGAAGAATGACGGCGTGAAGCTGCCCTGGCCTGTTGACATCAGAGATATAGGTGCCGCGCCCACGCACCATGCGCAGGTCCTCGACCCGCTCCATGGGCCGGCCAATATAGGTGTTATGAACGTTCATGACGTGGCCTTGCGTCCGTAATGGCTGCGTGCTTCGAGCACCGCCTCAACTATCGGCACATATCCCGTGCAACGGCACAAATTCCCCGACAAAACATCCCTGATGCGATCTTCATCTGCATCCGGCTCGTTGGTGAGCAAAGCGTGCGCCGTCGTGATGAAACCCGGCGTGCAGAACCCGCATTGCAGCGCGTGATGCTTTCGGAACGTGGCCTGTAGCGGCGTGAGGTCGTCGCCGGACAAACCTTCGACGGTGACCACCTTCTCTCCTTGCGCTTGTACAGCCAGCATCAGGCAGGACCTGACCGCTTCACCATTCACCAGTACGGTGCATGCTCCGCATACACCGTGCTCACAACCGACATGGGTGCCGGTCTGATGAAGGTCATCGCGAATGCAATCCGCCAGCGTGGTCCGCGCCTCGACGCCCACGTCGACAGCCTTGCCGTTGATCTCGAACTTCACCTGCGTCACGTTCAGGAGCCTCTCGTTGCCGATTGTCTAAGCCCGCGCTCGAGCAATGTCGCAAGCAGCGAGCGGCGATAAGCGGAGGGTGCGTGGATGTCCGACGGCGGCTCGACGGTTTCATGCACCGTCTTGGCCGCTGCGGCAATGGCCTGGTCATCCAAAACCTTGCCGTTCAGCACAGTTTCCACTGCGTGAAGGCGTATCGGGCAGTCGGCCACACCAATCGCGCCAATATGCGTGTTGGTCACGCGCCCTGCCCCGTCGAGGTCGTAGAACAGTGCGACGCCAGCCATCGCAAAATCACCTTTGCGACGCGCAAATTCCAAAAATGCCCAACGACGCTCCGCCGACCAAGCCGGCAACAGCACGTCCGTCAGGATCTCATCCGATCCCAATGTCGTCTGGAGCGGGCCGGTGAAGAAATTGGTCGCAACTTCCGTCCGTGTTCCGGCACTGCCAACGATCGTGAGGACCGCGTCGCAGGTCACCGCAATTCCAGGCATCTCGGCAGATGGATCGGCATGAGCCAGCGACCCGCCGACCGTCCCGCGATTGCGGACCTGATAATGGGCGACATGTTCGATCGCCTTGGCTAGCAATGGATGGCATTTTGCGAGGCGATTGTCGGCCTCGATATCACACCAGCGGACCCTGGCTCCGAGGTGGATTCCATCATCGCTAATTGTGATCTGATTGAGGCCCGAAAGCCTCTTCAGATCGACCAATAAGTCAGGCGCGGCGAGACGGAAGGCCAGCATCGGCATCAGGCTCTGCCCACCCGATATCACTTTGGCACCTCCTGACGACGATGCCAGAAGTTTTACAGCCTCATCGATTGTTAATGGGGCGGCATATTCGAAGGCAGGAGGCTTCATTTTGCTCGTTCACATCTTGGCAAGATATAACCCTGGACTGCAATGTTGCAGCAGCTTCCGGTATTCAGAATAGAATATCTCTAGTTGACTATTCAGTCAACGAAGCGTCAGCTTGCAGTTGAAATTCGGGAAGCGCAGCGCCGCCTATACGCAGCGAGATTGATCTAACAATGAGGCTGCGACGCCGCACCTTGGGACAAAACTCGTTGGCCCAAAGTGCTGAGCGGGTCTTATATTAAGATACTGCCTTCAGATGCTCATCGCGACGCTTGTAAAGATCGTCGTCTGCATATCCCATCGTTTCCGGCTTGCCGCGCCCGAGCATCACCTGGAAATACACGGGCTCAAGGCTGTTGTTGTCGTAGCCGTGAATCACGCCAGCCGGGCAGGAAATGCATTCCCAGGGCCCGAGCCGCTTGGAGATCTTCCGGCCATCCTCGTCCTGGACGAAAACATCGAGATGCCCCTGGAGCACGAAGAACACCTCTTCGACCTCGTGGGTATGCGCCGCGTTGCCCTGCCCGGGCGGAACATACATGATTGACAGAGTGAAGTTTCCGGCTGGAATCGCGCTAACATCGTTGTGCTTTCCGGAACCACCTGCACCGATGAACCGATGCTGCGCGCGCTTGTAACCTTCGATCTTTGCATCCTCGAATGCGGCCCAATCGGCCCTCCGATCGGCATACCGCGCCACATAACGATCCATGATCTCTTCGAGCGACGCATTCTCAAGCTCTTTGGGGCGAGCGTGCCTTGCCGTGGCCATAACTTTCTCCTGCCAATTCAAACCACTTTCGTGGACCGAGGATGCATTCTGCATAGATGTTCAGCTCGGACCGTGAAGGAAGCCAATGGAGATTACTCTTTAGTTGACCAATTAGTCAACAAAATAACACATCGACAGATCACCATTGTCGGAGTATTTGGAAACAGCACGATGAACGCCGGACTGGGGCCGCCGGCCGGTTCACGATGTCTGCGCTATGTCCTCGACCGTACGATGCGCGTCGATCAGTTTGGCGATATTGGCCGGTGATAACGGAAGCTCACGCACTTCAACGCCGAGGGGCGCAAGAGCAGCAGCCACGGCATTGGCAGCAGCGGCGGCAACGGCAACCATGCCGCCCTCGCCTGCGCCCTTCGCACCAAGCGGATTGGTCTTCGAACGATACTTCTCCGTCGCAATGGCACGGATGTTCTGGAAGTCGGATGCCGTCGGAACAAGATAATCAGCCAGCGTGACGCTGAGGATCTGCCCGTCTTGATCGTAAGCAACCTGCTCCATGAATGCGCCACCAAGGCCCTGCACCAAGGCGCCGATTGCCTGACCGTGCACGATGTTCGGATTGATGATGCGCCCCACATCCTCGATGGCGACGTAGTCGAGAATGTCGACCTTGCCGGTCTCCGGGTCCACCGCCACGTGGCAGGCGTGTGCGCCGTTGCTGTAGGTGCGGATAGTGGTGGCGAATGTCCCGTCCGCTTCGACGCCGGCGAAATCGGAAAGACGCGCCTCCTTGTTGCCGGCACGGACCTTGCCATGCGCGACCTCGATCTGTTCGTTGGGAAAACCGAGACGCTCCTTGGCAACCGTTTGAATAGCCGCAACCAGATTCTCGCAGGCCGCCTTCACAGCCGAACCGCCGACGACCATCGAGCGCGATGCAAACGTGCCAAAGCCTTCGTGCAGATAGGTCGTCGAACCGTGCAGGATCTTGATGTCATCAAACGGGATTTTCAGGACATCGGCCGCGACCTGCGTCAGTGTCGTTTCAAGACCCTGACCGAGGATGGATGAGCCGACATAGACCGCAATCGTGCCGCCTTCCCCGACAACGACGCGCGCGTTTTCCTTGCCGGAGCCACCGCTTTCAACGAATGGCACGGCAGCAAGGCCGTGATAACGACCGCCGATGAATTTGCCTTGCAGCGTCTTGTTCTCGCGCCATCCGATCTCATCAAGCGCCTGCTGGAAGGTCGCGGGATAATCGCCGGTGTCGAATTCCGTGTCGGGTTCGTAGGGCACCAGCTTGCCGGTGGCGTATGGCAATTCCGCTTCGGTGATGAGATTCTTCAAACGAAATTCCATCAGATCGATCTTGAGATCGGTGGCAACCATATCGAACAGCCGTTCGCGGAAGAAGTTTCCCTCGAAGCGGCCGGGCGCGCGATAGGTGCCGATCGGCGTCTTATTGGTCATCACGGCTTCGACCGTGAGCGCGATGCCGGGAATGCGGTATGGCCCGGGGAGAAATTGCGCCGCCTTCGCGGGGACAACGCCGCCATTGGTGCGGATATAAGCGCCCATATCCGCATAGATGCTGCCGCGCAGACCGAGAATGGTACCGTCACGCTTGCAGGCAATCTCGATATCGCAATCGACCTCGCGCGAATGATTGGTCGCCATTAAATGTTCGCGGCGATCCTCGACCCATTTCACCGGCTGGCCGACATGGCGGGCGGCGAACGGAATCAGGAAGTCCTCAGGATAAAACTCGCCGCGCACCCCGAAGCCACCACCGACATCGACCTCGATCATGTCGATGTCGCTCTCGCTCACCTTCAGCATGGGCGCGAGAATGCGGCGATTGAAGAACAGCACCTTGCAGGCACCGAAGACGGTCAGCCGGTTTTCGTCCCATTCGGCGAGAAGTCCGCGCGTCTCCATCGGCAAACCAGCCAGCCGATGGCATTTGAAACTTTCGCGGCGGGTATATTCGGCCGCGGCAAAAGCGGCATCAGCATCCCCGAATGCAACGTCATACCGGACGGCACGATTGGTTCCGCTGTCCTCAAACAACAACGCACCGGAAACGGCGGCATGCCGGTCAGGCGCAACGGGCAAAGGCTCGATATCGACGTTAATATTGTCGAGCGCGTCCTCGGCAATCGCCCGCGTGTCGGCGACAACGACCGCGATCGGCTCACCGACATAGCGAACCTTGTCCTTCGCAATCACCGGCTGCAGATAGTTCTTGAACTCGGGCAAAGGCGCCAGACGCAACGGAATCAGCGGGATATCATCACCGATATCCGCAGCGGTGATCACCGCGCGAACACCCTCTATCTCCAGCGCTGCCGAAGTGTCGATGGAGAGGATATGGCCATGTGCGATGCTGCTGCGCAAAACAACCGCATGCAGCATGCCGGGACGGACAATGTCGTCAACGAAAATGCCAGTGCCGGTGATCAGGCGCGGATCTTCTGCGCGCGGAACGGGCTGGCCAACTATTGTTTCGTTGTTCATTGTCGGCCGACCGATGATGAAGACTCCGAAGAAGCCCGCGAGCATAGTTGCATGCCGCATGATTGCAAGGCGGAAACGTACCGGTCTCTTCGATGACGAGCCGAGCTCACGAAAGAAGCCAGCATGCTACCGGGTTTCGGAGCCTCAAAACTTTTGGTGCGTCTTTCGATCGTCGAAAGACCCTCCCTCAAGCGATCTCATAACGAAGCGCTTACTTTGGTTTGATGCCGGCCTGCTTCACGACTTCTGCCCAGAGCGGTAATTCCGCCGCGATCCGCGTCTTCAAAGATTCGGAATCGCCGGCCGTAACTTCAAAACCGACTTTACGGATTTTCGCGACGATTTCCGGCTGCTTCAGAATATCCATCGTTGCCGCAGTCAACTTGTCGGCGATCTCGCGCGGCGTTTTTGCGGGCAGGAGCATCATCGTGTAGGTGTCCAGCACGAAGCCTGAGTAACCGGCTTCAACCATTGTTGGAATATCGGGCAGATCGAACCAGCGCTTTGCACCGGTCACGCCGATAGCCGTGAGGTTGCCTGAAACGATCTGCGGATGAGCACCCGGCAAGGCCGTAGACACCATATCGACCGCGCCGCTCAGCAATCCTTGCACCGCCGGGCCGCCGCCATTGAAAGGTACATGCGTCATCTCAATGCCGGCCCGCGACTTCAGGAATTCCGCGGCTAGGTGAGCTGGCGTCGCAAATCCCGAACTTGCATAATTCAGGCTGCCAGCGCGTTGCTTCGCCAAGGCCACAAATTCCTTGAGATTCTTGACGCCGAGTTTGGGCTGCACGGCGAAGACCGTCGGCGAACCGGCCATGTCGACCAACGGTAGAAAGTCATTGACCGGGTCGTAAGGGATATTCAAGTACAGCAGCGGATTGATGACCATGGTATTCGATGTCACCAGTATCGTATAACCATCCGGGTCGGAGCGCGCGGCCATTCCCACACCGATGCTGCCGGCGGCCCCAACCTTGTTCTCGATAAAGATCGACACCTTCAATGATTCCGCCAGTGGCGGCGCAATGAGACGCGCAATCACGTCAACGGGACCACCTGTGCCGAACGGCACGAGGAAGCGGATCGGACGATCGGGCCAGGCCGCCAGCGCCGGACTCAAATGTCCGATAAAAGGCATAGCGAGCGTCGATGACACAGCCGCGATGCTTCCTCTCAACAACGCACGGCGCGTTGGAACCCACCGCCTTGCGCGCATCAATTGTTTCGGCATCCCCACGTTCCTTGGCGACAATACCTGACATCACGAACGATTGTTCGCGCACAAATAATACCGTTATGCAGCCAATGGGCAATAAAAACCGTACCTGAGACGCATTGCGAATGCGCATCAATTTTCGCCGTCACATGCCCGATTTTATGCCAGAAACGTTTTGTATAACAAACAAACACGGACGTGACCGCGGCAGCAGCCACTCCCGTGTTGATATGAATCAACCGTCACGCGATGCGCGAGAAGACACGGCGGGGATTTCCATCGGCAATTGCTTCGGAATCCGCAGCCGACAAACCAGCCGCATGCAACAAGGCCAGAGGCTCCATATCCGCCGGTGGAAAAGAATAGTCTGTACCCAGCACAATGTTGTCGATCCCGACCTGATCGATGAGGAAACGCAGCGGCTTCGGCGAATGCACGATGCTGTCATAGATCATGCGAGGCGCGTAGGCAGACGGCATTTGCGCTGCAACATCACTCTGAGCGGCGCGATCCATGCGGCGGTGCATGATATCAAAACGGCCGACGAGATAAGGATAAGCGCCGCCGCCATGCGACAGCACCAGGATCAAGCCGGGAAAGCGATCCAGCACACCGGTCATGATCAGCGAGCCGACACCGAGGGTCGTATCGAACGTGTATTGTGCGATCTGCGCGAGGCCGAATTTCGATGCCCGCGGCGCGGCACCGACTAGAACCGGATGGATCAACACCGGCATTTTCAGCGCCTCAGCCTTGCGCCAGAAGGGGTCGAGCGAACACTCGCCGATATTGACGTTCTCGATGTTGGAGGAAATGATGACGCCGCAGGCGCCGAGGCCGGCTGCGCGCTCCAGCTCCTGCGCCGCGGCATCCGCGTCGATCAGAGGCACCGATCCGATCCAGGAGAAGCGCTTGCTGTTGTCTGCGCACCATTCTGCCAGCGTGTCATTCAGCATGCGGTGCCAGGCAATGCACGTATCCTTGCCGAGACCATAACCAAAGATATCGGGCCATGTTCCGACGATCTGCCGATCGATGCGCTGCTGATCGAGCCACGCAACACGCCTGGCCACAGGCTCAACGAGAAGTGGAAAGAACGGCCTGGCCTTAAAGCCATAGTCGAAATGAACCGCCGGCGTCGCGCCGCCGCTCGCGACCAGCCTGACGCCAATTTCGCTGCCTTTGCGTTCGATCGCGCCAAGGAGTTGCGGCGGAATGTAATGAGCATGAGTATCGATCGGCACGGGAACTCCTCTGTTGGAAAGATAGCTGCGCCTCGATAGCGCAGGGGGGAAGCATCGCCCTCTGTGCTGCGCCGATCAGCCGCTGCATTGCTGATATGAGATCGCTCAGAAGCGCATGGGTCTGGCACAAGATTTGATTGTTCGCGCGATATGGTCTTACACTCCCGCGATAGCGTTCTGCGTCCGGTGCCTCAGAATTGCAAATGAATAACTACCTGGCGATCGACGGGCAGGAGAAGCGATTTGCATCGCACGGACGCGCTGCATTCAAGGACGTGACGTTTTCCGTAAACCAGGGCGAATTCGTTGCCTAGATAGGCCCATCCGGCTGCGACATTGCTACACATCATTTCCGGTCTGTCGCAACCAACAGCAGGATCGATCAGACTATCCGGTTCTGTGATTACCCGGCCGCGCGACGAGATGATGTTCGTCTTCCAGCAATACACGAAATCGATCTTTCCCTGGAAGACCGTGCTCGAGAATGTGCTGCTCGGTGTGAAGTACCAATCCGGCGCATCGCGCGCCGAGAAGGAAGAGCTCTGCCTTAAGCAGCTCGATCTGGTAGGGCTTGGGCGCTATCCTCATTACTACCCCTACGAACTGTCCGGTGGCATGCAGCAGCGTGTTGCCATTGCCCGCGCATTGGTTCGCCGACCGAAGATCCTGCTGATGGACGAGCCATTCAGCGCGCTCGACGCCATGAGGCGCGTCGAGCCGCAGGATCTTCTGCTCAAACTGTGGAGCGATCTCGGTCTGACCATCATATTCGTCACGCATGACCTCGATGAGGCGCTTTACGTCGCACAGCGTGTCATTATGCTTGGGGCGTCGGCGAAGGTCGCTGTGAATGTGGAAGTGCCCCTGCGCTATCCACGGCAGCAGATCGAAACGCGCAGCGAGCCACTCTACCTTCAACTGCGCGAGCGTCTCTATAACAATATGATCGAGCAGGTCATGGCCAGCCGGGCTGACGCACCATGACCACAAAGGTGCAGACATTGCTCTGTGAATCCCGTTTGACCCACCATCGCCCGCATCGTTCTGGATGAAAGTGGAAAAGGCCAGGCCTTCAAGTTCGTGACAACGCAAGCGCCGCCCATATTGACCTTTGCGAGGATGGTCAGGCCGATGCAACCAATATTTTCAAAATCGACTTTCGAAACAGCAACCCCATCCCGGCTGCTTCGCGCATAGGCCTTCATTTCGCGTTCGTCAGGCGTGACAACGGGATTCTCCGGATCTGCGGCAGGCGTATCGTGCAGGATGGATAGAAATTCCTCCATCCGTGCATGCAACCACGATAATGCGCCAAGCATGCTGGTATCAATTAAGATAAAGACGTGACCCAAATTCTGGACGATCCCTGGATTCTTGTCCCACGCCTGCACATTGGTCAGAAAAGCTGCGCCCGGGCCGTCGTTTGTGGGCCGCCGACGACGTGGTCTCCGATGCAAGCTGGCCGACCCTGCTTTCGGAATCGGTAGAACTCTGCACGGACCAGCCCGATCTCGCCGTCGCGATCAGCCTAACACACGACGTTTCAGCAGACGTGCGGCGATATTGCGAGGCCACGCTTCCGCATGTGGGACGGCCTCTGATCCTGAAACCCAGCACGGGCTCTGGGGCACAGTCGGTCGCATGCGGTCGGCACGCGTTCGAGCTCGCGGATGCGACGACGACTTCCGTCCGCGCCGCGCGCCCCGCCACTGGGGCTTGCCTCACGCATCTTTTCGTTGCCGCGTCGAATGCCTTCACTTTCTTTCTCGGTCAACGTCAGCCGGCCCTCGGTTCTGTCCGCCTGTACGAGTTTGATTTCGATGGCGGACAAGGCCGTTCCTATACGCCGGTGCTCACGGTGCCTGTGACGCTTCGTAATGGGGAAGCGAATGATACATGCCGGAGTGGTCGGGCATACAATTCCTCCAATCCATCATCGCCGAAGCC
This sequence comes from Pseudorhodoplanes sinuspersici, assembly GCF_002119765.1. NCBI lineage: Bacteria > Pseudomonadati > Pseudomonadota > Alphaproteobacteria > Hyphomicrobiales > Pseudorhodoplanes > Pseudorhodoplanes sinuspersici. Next base: position 2,944,387 of record NZ_CP021112.1, on the reverse strand, counting down.
ACTGGGTCGCCGACGCATCGCGATGAGAATTCTTTGGGAAATTTCCGCAGACTAAATCGCAGACTAATCGAATTTCTAGTCTGCGGCGGAATTTGCGGCGATCAAAAATTGAGTTGTTTCTCAGGATGTTAGGTGACGCGCCCGAAGAGATTCGAACTCCTGATCCCCAGATTCGTAGTGTGAGGCTTGAGTCTGCCGAACAATCCTGCCGAATCGTTGAATCGAAGGCAGCGAATTAATGCGGAATCGAGCAGACGGATCCGGGCTGAATTTTCCGACTACGCAAGTGGGCCCGCACTGGCCTTGTGCGATCGACAGGTTGGTGCAGACCACGACTGAGCGGCCGCGCGAAAGTCCCGACGCTCGTTTGTTTCACATTATGGAGAGCGAACTGCCGTCCTTCAAACAAATCACCGTTTGAAAAACCGTTTGAGTCCGGGTCCTCTCAAACGGTGCGTCTCTCTAAGTGATTGATTTAATTGGTGGGTGCACAAGGATTCGAACCTTGGACCCGCTGATTAAGAGTTAGCAGGTCTCCAGCATAGTTCCTGACTACAGTGGCCCGGGCAATGGACCTCGGTCTACCCATTTTCTTCAGTTGCAGAGCCGACTGGTTCGACCAGCTTCTTCAACATATGGCAGTACGGTTGCATAAAGTGGGACGACATCGCGGACCTGGTGAAGCGCCTGCTGTTGCGCAGTGAGGCCGTGATTGGTCGAGAGGCAAGAGCTTAGAGCTGACTTGCTTAGGTAGGGAATCAGTCCTGCGGCGGGGCTTTGCGTTCGCTGTCGTTCGCCGGAAGCTTATTCGACCGATATTCGACGGCCGAGGCTAAAATTGTACTAAGTGATTGATTTTACTGGCGCTCCCTAGGGGAATCGAACCCCTGTTTCAGCCTTGAGAGGAGCCGAGCTTCGTTGCCAACCAGATGATCGAAGACGCCGCACGAACATCCGGCGTGGCATTCGCTATCGTGCGCCCGACTATGTATCTGGACAATCTCCTTAAGCCCTCGGCACGGGCGGAGATCATGACCGAGGGCGTGTTCGCGCCGCCGATTCCGTCGTCGCAGTGCATCGCCTGGACATCGGCCGACGATTGCGCCGAGGCGGCGATGACGCTGCTGGAACACGGCGCAATGGGCGGCGATTATCGCATCGCCGGGCCGGAAAGCCTGACAGGCGATGAACTGGCAGCGCGCGTCAGCGTCGGCCTTGGCCGGACGATTCGCTATCAAGGCCAGTCGCCGGGTGAGTTTGAGCACGAGGTCGATGCCCCGATGGGTGCCGGCGTTGGCGGGCGCATCGCGTCAAAATTCCGCTATTTTGCGGCGCGCCCCGACGACGCCGATGCGATCCTTGCATTGTCCTACGTCGCCAGATCGGGTTTGGAAGGCTTCCAGCCCACAGATGTCGAGAGTTGGGTTCGCGCGCATCGGGAAGTGTTCGGTGTGAGAGACGAAGCGACGGGCGCTCCGCGATAGGCCATGGTCAGCGCGGCGGCCGATCGCTCACGGCCGTCGCCGCAATCGGATGAGCGTGAGGATAGTCGATGTGAACGGACGTCCACTTCCATTACTCCGCGGCCTGCACCTCGGCGGCGACAGCTTGGCGATGACAAGCCGGTCCAGCAACGCGGCGTCCTCGAAATAGGCACCGATCCCTCCGTGAACAGGTCACGGATGATCGTGTCGCCAGCCTCGGCATAGGCGTCCGCGCCGACGAAGATCGCCCGCCGGTCGCTCGCTTCCGCGTTCGCCTTGGTCAGGTCGCGGCGGATGATCCACGGCTCGCGATTATAGGAAAGGTTGTCGAAAATGGTCCTGCCGGTCGTGATCCTCGGTGATCGCGAAGGCCATCAACTGGTCCAACGACAACCCGCCGTCGCGATAGACCTGCATCAGCTTCGGCTGACCGCGCCCATCCACTCGCGACGCAGGATGGCGTATTGCATGGTGTTTTCGTAGATCGGATTGCCCGCATCGTCATTGGTGAACGATACGAATTCGAAGAACACGCCTTCCCGGCGCATGCCCAACTTTTCGCAGAGGCGCTGCGAGGGCTTGTTGTGGTCTTCGACATAAGCATAGAGTCGGCGAAAGCCCTTTGCCCGGAAAAGATGGTCGAACAGCGCCCTTGTGGCTTCGAACGCATATCCCTGACCCCCGAATTGCGGATTGAGGTTCCAGCAGACCGAGGCAGTCTCGTCCTCGTCATCCTCTCCAGCGCCGCCGAACAGATCGCCGATGAGCTGACCGGTTTCTTTCAAGCAGATCGCCACGCAACCCTGGTCGAGGGCGCGTTTCATGACCTCGATCTCCGCCTCGGCCAGATCTGCGAGCTTGAGTTTCAGGAAGCAGGGGGCGGTGGGCGCGCGCAGATAAGCGAAGAGGTCCGTAGCATCGCCCACCCGGAAAGGCCTCAGGATCAGGCGTTCGGTTTCAATAATCTGCACGTCCATCACTCTCGAAAAGGCCTTGCCTGCTTAGATCAATGCCGCACCCTCCTCTGGAGGCTGGCGCAGGCGCACCACCATGTCCAATGCCCTGATCGCCAGGTCCTTCTTCATCCTGTCGCTGACTGCCCAGCCCACGACGCGGCGGCAACGCAGGTCAAGAATGACGGCAAGGGTAGAGCCAGCCCGCCGACGTCCAGATATCCTTAAATCCGATGCGACCCGATCGCGGGGGGCAACCTACTGGTTAGCGCGATGCGCACCGCCTCCTGCTTGCATCCCGCGAAGCGCTTTCGCGCTCGTCCCTCAGTTATAATGGCACGTGCACACGCCGTCGATTGATCCAGTTCAGAGCCGACGGCGCCAAGAGCGCCACCACACAAAGTGCGACAAGAGTCGCACTGATAGGGCGCGTCACGAAGATTGTAAGGTTCCCGCCGCTCAAGAACAATGTTTCTCTCAAAGCCTTCTCGAAGATCGGACCCATCACCAATCCAAGAACCAGAGGAGCCATGTCGAACTCCATTCGGCGAAGCACGAAACCAATGATACCTGCTCCCAGCAAGACGCACAGATCCCAGTAGCTGCTTCTCATGGTGTAAACACCAATGAAACTGATGACAAAGATTCCGCCAATCAGCGCATATTGCGGAACCCGTAATAGTCGAACCCAGATTCCGACGAGAGGCAGATTGAGCGCGAGGAGCGCGATGTTGCCAATGCACATCGACGCAAGCAGGCCCCAAACGACGTCGGGATGTTGCGCGAGGAGCAGAGGACCGGGCTGGATGCCCTGCACAATCAATGCCCCAAGCAGCAAAGCGACATTGGGCGTGAAGGGAATGCCAAGACTCAGCACCGGCACGAGCGCAGATGTCGCCACGGCGTTATTGGCAGCTTCAGGGCCTGCGAAACCTTCCACGGCTCCTTTCCCGAACTCATCACGATGCCTTCGCGCGATCCCGCGCTCTACGCCATACGATGCAAAGGTCGAAGTCAACGAGCCCGGCCCCGGCAAAAGTCCGATCAAAAAGCCGATGCCCGATCCGCGTACAATCGCGGGCCAGGCGCGGCTCCATTCTGCACGCGTTGGCACCATGTCCCGAAGACGCACCGTTTCAGCGCGCGGAAAGCCTTGCGTAGAAGCAACCACTTGGAAGAGCTCGCTCAAACCGTAGAGTCCCAGCGTGATCGGCACGAGATCGAATCCGAGTCCGAGACTCTCTCTCTCAAAGGTAAAGCGGGTATCGCCACTCACAGCGTCCACGCCGATCGTCGCGAGGGCGGCCCCCATCAGCAGCATCAGCATGTTTCGCATCGGATCGCGACCCGTGATGCGAATCAGCGTTACGGCACCCAACAAAGCCAGCATACAGAACTCTGGCGATGAAAACCGGAGGGCTACATCTGCCAAAACCGGCGTAAAGAGAGATAAACCGAGAATACTGATTGTTCCTGCGATGAATGAACCGACCGCGCAAATCATCAGCGCCGCACCAGCCCGCCCCTTCTTGGCAAACTCATAGCCATCGATCGTCGTTACGATCGAACCGCCCTCTCCCGGGATCTTGAGCAAAATAGCCGTGGTCGAGCCGCCATACATCGCACCATAGTAGATGCCAGCCAGCATGATGAGGCCGGTTACTGCCGAAAAATGAATGGTGATCGGCATGAGTATGGCCATCGCACCCAAGACGCCAAGCCCCGGGAGAACTCCGGTCGCAGTTCCAACCAGTGCGCCGACGAGCGCAGCCAGCAAATTCACAGGCTGCAGTGCTACAGCAAAGCCGCCGATCATGCCGTTGATCAGATCCATCGCTCAGCCCCCTGTCGCCAACGCCAACAAAGATCCTGCCGGCAGCGCAACCTGCAGGAGCTTTCCGAACACGAGCCAAAAGAAAATCGGCAAGACGATGCTCGCAAACAGCGCTTTGCTCCATGGAGCGCCAGCAAGTCGTCCCATCAAGAAGAGGAATCCGCCCGAAGTCATCAGCGTGCCGAGCAACGGCATCATCACGATGAAGCCGACGCAAAGCGCGACTGCCAGCGCGACACGCACTGCCATCTCGCGGCTTGGCCAGGTCCCGACCTCGCTATCGCGGATCTGAAGGTCCACGTCGCGGAACGTAACGTAAAGACCAACAGCGACCCAAAGCACACCAATCACGGTTGGCACAGCTCCCACTCCTGTCCCGGCCGGATCGCCAAGTGGAAGCTGCAAGGCATAGTAAGCGTAAACCAACCCCACGGCTGTCAGGATCGCCGAAGCGATGCGGACATGAGGTTTCGCAATCGGCGGATATCGTTCCATTTCATGACTCCGGATTGCGCTGGGGTCAGGGCTTCGCCTGAGCCGATTGCGCGGTGTTATTGAAGACGTCGGTGAATTGCTCCGTCATCTTCGCCCCATCGGTAAACTTCACGATGATATTCTGGGCGGCAAGCACCTTTCCAAAATCCGGATCGGCGACGGCCGTCTTGACTGCATCCACGATCCTGTTCCGCGTCACGGCCGGGATACCTTTCGGAGCATATACAATGTAGTCGCTGGTCGTGGTCACGTCGTAACCGAGTTCCTTAAACGTCGGGACGCCAGGATTCGAACTCATACGCTCCGGAGCAAAAATCGCCAGCGGCCGGGCCTTCCCTGCCTCCACCTGCGCTTTGAGACCAGGCCAGGTGAGATTGACAAGCTCAGTGTTCTTTCCAAGAAATGACGCGACACCATCGGCGTCGCCGCTATAGGGCACAAAACGGATATTGATACCGGCTTTCTTTGCGAAAGCATCCCAGGTGTATTGATTGATCCCTCCCGCAATGCTGGCAACTTTGAGCTTTCCGGGATTAGCCTTGGCGTAACTCACAACCTCTTCGAGATTCTTGAGCGTCGAATCCGGTTGAATACAGATCGCGTTGTAGACGATCCCGATCCCGCCAATGATGTCATACGTGCTTGGCGCTCCCCATGGCAGGCCCTTCACCGAATGCACCGCGATCGTCATCGGACTATTGGTCGCCACGCCGATTTTGTAGCCATCGGGAGCTGACGTCACAACAGCGGTTACACCTCGCGTCCCCGCACCGCCCGCGATGTTTTCCACGGCAACGGGTTGCTTGAAGCTCTTCTCGAGCGCACGTGCGAGTGCGCGACCGATGGCATCCGATCCGCCTCCCGCACCGTAATTCACTGTCAATGTAACCGGCTTCGTCGGGTAGTTATCATCCGCAGCTTGCGCGGCAACAGAACAAGCCAGACCAAACACAACACACAATACCACTGGACGTCGCATTTCCCCTCTCCACTCTTCGTTAGCTGAAATTTCTAAGTCACTGATGCACGCACGGTTCTTATCGACCCGGAACACGCAATTCTGGATACGCGAACTCGCCCCTGTTGAGGATATGAATGTCATCGAGCCACAGGCTACATCCGCGAAGCGGAATATCGAGATGGCATGGCGTATCGTTAGTTCCACCGAGCTCCGTGTTTGGCCCAGTTGAGAACAGAACGTTTCCATAGAACGACAGTGCATTCATGATGTGCTCGGATGCAAGCTGCTGCGAAGCGGCTATATGGTGCCAATGAGCGCGCTCATTCGATCCCCAGCCGATGTGTGAAATGGCCCAGCCACGGGGATCGCCAAAGCTCTCGATGTAGTTCCTGATCAGATGTGCGTCCGTGCCCTCGCCCTTCAAATCAACGATGTATCCATCCTTGATGATGAGCGTCACTGGCGACTGGATATACCGCTTGAACGCACACAGAATATCGCCGGGCATCAGCACAACCGTCCCATTCACCTCGCCATCGGTGGCCTGCGTGAAAGCAAAGCCGGACGGCCAGTGATCCCAGCGTCCGGACTCGTCCGTGTAGCCATATTCCGAGATCACCGGATACTGTTTGAGGCCATAGCGAACGTCCGTTCCGCCTGGCGAGGTGATGTGCATGACCTTTGCCGATTGGAGAAGCGTTCGAGACAGCTCGGTGCGCCGCCGCAAGTCCTCGGTCGGGAACATCTGTTTGAGGATATGAAACGGTTCCATGACCCGCAGAATGCGCGCACCGGCGGCCTGGATCTCGGCCTGCTCTGCTGAAAACAAAAGACCCAACAGATCGATCACCATGTCCGCGCGCTTGAGCGTATCGACGGCGGGCTGATTGCCGGTAAGCGCATGACGCCCTTGCACGCCGGCAGCTTTCCGCTGGCCATACTTAGGAACATTGACGTGGAACGTCGTCGCGCCGAGGCTTTGAGCAGCCAGCATGAAGGTCTGCGCATATTCAGGATGGTCGTTTCCGCCGCTGAGTACGGCGACCACCTCGCCCTCTTTCACCTTGCAGAGCTTCAATTCGGCTTTGAAGACATCGAGCATTTCGACATCGACAACTGCTCTGGACATGAACGTTTCTCCTCGCTGCGAATGCCTCAATGATGACCAATCGGACGCCGCCGGCTCTCTGAACTGAACAGACTTTCTGAATTGAACAGACTTGCCAAAATCGAGAAAAATCCCTCGGGATCATCGATCTGCATCTGATGACCGGCGCTCTCGAGCCGTTTGATCGCCATCGACGGCGATAGCTGTCGGATTTCGACCTCGTCTTCGGAAAGGATGACGCCGCCTTTCCCGGCGGCGATCAACGCCGTAGGCATCGTTAAATGCGGCAGATCGGCGTGAATGTCGTCGTGATGGAAGCCACGATGCGTTTCGACGATCGCTCGCTCGTCGCACGTATGGAGCCACTCCGCCCGCGTGCGTATGTGCGCCTCCGGCCACTTTGGCGCGTTCGGACCGCGCAGGGCAACGTCGGCCTCCCCTCGCTTTGCAGCGCGGACGAGTGTCAGAAGCGGCTCCAGCGGAATGGGATAGGCGCGGCGGCCCGGCCCTGAAACCGGCGGATCGACCAGTACGAGTTGATCGAAAGCACTGGCGTGGTGGCGCGCTGCCCGGATACCGATCCGGGCGCCCATCGAATGACCGAGAAGGGTGAATGTTTTCAGCCCAACCGCGGTGGCGAACTCCACAATATCGGCCGCGCATGCGTCGATGGCATAGTCAAGATGAGCGCCACTCTCGGACAGGCCACGCCCGCGCACATCGAGAACATACATATCGAACGTCTCGCAGAGCCTTTCGGCGACGAACGCCCACTGCGCCGCCACCGTTGTAATTCCTGGCACAATGATGAGCGCAGGGCCTTTCCCGCCGAAACGCAGATAGTGTTGGCGAATTCCATTGGCGCGCACGTTGGCGCCATAAAGAAAGCCCGATGCGCTCGTCTGGTTCACGACCGCACCCGCAATGTCGTGTCGTTCAGCGCCTTCAGTCGATCGATCGCATCGCTTGTCGGCATCACATCGGCATATTTACTTGCGATGTCGAACAGGTTGACCGCGTGCGAGGTCGGAGAGCGATCAAACACCGCATCGCTTGGCACCATCGACTTGAAGTTCAAGGCACAAGCATCCACGACCGAGGCGCGAATACACCCGCTTGTCGTACAGCCCGCAAAAACCAGAGAATCGATCCCTGCTCCGATCAGATAGCCCGCAAGCGGCGTACCAAAGAATGAGCTCGCCTGCGTCTTTGGAAGGCAAAGCTCTCCTTGCTGCGGAGCAACTTCGCGCACAAAATCATACCCCGCTTCCGGAATCTGCATGATCCCTGGCATTTTCGCGGCAAATGCGCCTTGGTCGTGAGTCTGCTTCCGCGCGACATGCGGAAAGATCACAGGCCAACCGCTACGACGAAACATTTCGATTAGTGTCGCGATCTGACCGATCGCCGCCCAGCCAGCCTCACCACAACTGGTTGGATATTGTCGAATTGCTTCTTTGATCGACATCGGCCGATCGCCGACTGAACGATACTGAACGTCGATGACGAGAAGGGCGGGGCGTCGACCAAATCCGCCAGCGCCGCCGAGACCGCCCAGCGCATAGATTTCTTGCTCTTCAGGCGAAATCACATGATCCCAAGGGCGTTCGCGCATCGACATTACGAGCCTCAACGATGACAGGAATTTCGTGGCGGGCCACGTCTCAATGAAGCGGCACTGTTGTTGCGTCATACTGGTATATCCAGTTGTAGCGTGCCGCGTTCGATTCCGGTGACCACTGCGATTCAATGTATTCACTGGCCGCATCTTCTTCGGCGAGAGCTTCATGATGGAACGTGTACTGCATTCCCGCAGAGGAGCGGATGACCTTCGAGGTTCGCTCGATGCGCGCATTCTGATAGACGAGGAATGCTGCTGCGGGATCATCTGGGGTTTCTTCGAGACAACGCGCAAGCACGCAAGCATCTTCGATGGCCATATTCACACCTTGGCCGAGATACGGGACCATGGAGTGGCACGCATCGCCAAGCAACGTCACGCGCCCTTCCGTCCAGCGCTCTAGCGGATGGCGAACAAACAATCCCCATTTGTGAAGTGAAACGACGTTCTTGATCACCTCGAGGATGTCGGGATGCCAATCTGCGAAGTCATTGAGACAATCGTCGACAGAGCCCTTCTCGGACCACGATTCAAGTTGCCATTCGCTATGCTCGACCTGTCCCGAGAAGGTCATCAGCTCCGTGCCCTCCCAGCGGACCGGATATGCCGTGACATGCGCCTGTGGACCAACCCAGGTGGACACGACATGCGCGCGCTGGTGAGGAAGAAGCCGGTCGACCGGCACCAGTCCGCGCCACGCAATCGCGTTGGTGTACTGACCCGGCACGGCTCCGATGATCTGCTCGCGAACTTTCGAATGAGCACCATCCGCACCGATCAGCGCTCGCCCTTCGACAACCGATCCATCCTTGAATTTCATGCGAACGCTGTTCGCATCCTGCCTAAAGCCCACACAATGTGCGTTCAGATGAATCGCATCCGGCTTCAACCGGCGCACCGCATCCACCAGCATTTTGAGAAGATGCGCTCGTAGCAAGAGGAAGGGCTGATGTGACGCGGCCTCTTGCGTGCGTTTATAGAGCGGCCAGGTGCCACCGGTGTTCCACAGCCTGATCGAGCGCTGATCGGCGACGATGCATGTCCGCTGCAGTTCATCCTCCAATCCGAGCGCCATCAACACGCGCGCACCGTTCATGGAGACCCACAAGCCGGCGCCAACCTCCCGAAGTTCGGACGCCTGCTCAAAAACATCGCAGTCAAAACCACGTCGGAGCAACGAGAGCGCTGCCGTCAGCCCTCCAATGCCCGCGCCGGCAATCAGAAGCTTGGATTTTCTATCAACTCGATCGGCACTCATGGCGATTCTGGAACCCCGAATGTATGAGATATGATTTCAAGTTACGCAGCGTTGGCGTTTGCCTCGCTGGCAAGACTTTTGATGGCCTCGTAGATTTTCGCATATCCGGTGCAGCGGCACAGGTTTCCGCGAAGGTAACGGCGAATCTCCTCGTCAGTTGGGGCGGGATTGCGTCGCAAAAGCGCGGTGACTGCGAGAACGAATCCTGGCGTGCAAAAGCCGCACTGAATCGCGCCGTGAACGACAAACGCTTCCTGCACGCGTGACATGCCACTGGCGGGGGTCACACCTTCAATGGTCGTGACCTCACATTGATCAGCGTCGACAGCGAGCGTGGTGCAGCTTGAGATTGGCTCGCCGTCAAGTAGCATCGTACAAGCGCCGCACACCTCCATATCGCAGGAACGCTTTGTCCCTTTGAATCCAAAACAATCCCGCACCAAGTCGATCAGCAAAGTGTTGGGCGGAATTGATGTTTCCACCGGCCGCCCATTCAATGAGAATGCAATCTTGACCAACTGGGTCATCGCCGCCGCTCCCTGCACATCGTTTCGGCTTCGGCAATATTTCGACGAAGCAGCACACCCGCGAGATGGCGTTTGTATTCAGCGCTGCCATGACGATCATCCGTCACGTCGATGCTATCGAGAGACGACCCCAGCACGTCGCTGACCGCCTGAGCGGCCTCCGCGGTGGTGACGCCACAGAGCGCTGCCTCAACACGCTCAAGCCGCTGAGGTCGTGCGCCAAGGGCTCCGATCCGAATTCGGGCGTTGGCGATGGTCCGGCCACTCGGGTCAAGAGACCACAACATCGCGGCATTGACTGCTGGCCGCTCGCCATGACGAAACCGCTGATAGACAACCGGACCGTTTGGAATCGGAATGAGTATGCGCGTCAGAAGTTCATGCGGCTCGCGAACGGTTTCAAACTCATCCAGGATGAAATCGTCTGCATCGACGAGGCGTTCGCCGTCGATGCTCGAAAGACACAGTCGCGCTCCCAAGGCTGCGAGCAGCGTCGGTGGGTCCGCATGCGGCTCGCCGAAGCAGAGATTGCCGCCAATCGTGCCGGCATTCCGGACCCGAACATTCGCAACATTTCCACACAACTGCGCCAGCGTTGGCAGGATTCGCTGAACCAGCTCGCTCTGCTCTATCTGGCTGTGCGTGCACCGCGCACCAATCTGGAATGTCTTCTCATCGACGTGCGCGATTTCACTGAGGCCGCGAATGCCTTTGATATCGATGAGCTTGTCGGTGTGGATCACGCGCAGCTTCATCGCCAATAGCAGCTCGGTGCCACCGGAATAGAACATCCCTTCCTGCGGTCCGAGTGCCTCGTGGATGGCCTCCCCCACATTGGCCGGCCGTGCGATCTCGAAGAGAGGTGGACGCATGGTTCAGCATGCCTCCAACATCGTCTTGAGCCGTTGCTCGAACTCTTCGAAATTTTGGTCGGCGCGCCGCTTGATGATCCCGAAGCCGAGCGAGGCGAGGCGTCCCTGCACATCAACCTCCGCCTGAAGATCAAGCGTGGACCCGCCGCCTTCTTCCTGCGGCATCAATCTCACGTCGAGTACAACCGCCAGCCGCGTCCCTGTGAATTTGTCGCGGCCGCTGGCGCGTGTACGCACATGTGACGGTTCAGTCAGGGACTCCACGATGATGTCGGCGGGCACCTCTATTTTGAACGGGCCGATCTTCTGCTTCATGATCGCCTTGTAAGACGACAGCCTCTCAATCTCCTCGACATCCTCACATCCCGGAATGCACTGAGAGACGCGCGCAACCTCGGTCAGTGTGTTCCAGACATCGGCGGGAGCAGCCGGAAGCGTCATCGACATTGAAAATTGCACGTCCTCAGCTCCTTTGCTTAAGAGCGCGCCAGACCTTTTCTGGCGTCATGGGCAGGTCCGTGATTCGAATCCCGTAGCCGGCATACAGCGCGTTGGCGATTGCCGGCGCGATCGGGAGAATGGCGCCTTCACCCATACCTTTGGCGCCGCGAGGACCTGGACCATCCTCATTTTCGACAAGAATCGTGGAGAATGTTTCCGGCACGTCATCTATGTTCGGAATCGTGTAGTCGATCGGCGTCGCGTTGATCGGCTGACCGTCCTCGAACTCGAGCGCCTCGAACAACGCATGCCCAAGTCCTTGTATTGCGGCCCCTTCGTCCTGCCCCTCGGCCGCGACGCGATTCACCACCCGGCCAACGTCGGCCGCTGTCGCGTAGCGTTTGAGCGATATCTGCCCCGTATCTTCGTCGACGATGACTTCCGCCAGTCCCGCCGCGGTCTCCCAGAACAGCGGCGCCTCTGCGAATGCTCCGTTGTTTGAGCGGGGCGTGATGGCGCCGCGACCGATCACCTCGCCAGAATCGACTCCGAACGCGCGATGGAAGATCTGATGGAAGGTCAGAACCTCGGATCTGGTCGAAACACCTCCTGGCACCAGCGACAATTGGTCGAGCGGCAAACTCCATACGTCTGCCACCAGATCGAGAATCTGTTTGGCTGCATCCTGCGCCGCATTCTCCACCGACAGACCAACGATAACGGTCGACCGACTCGCGCCCGTTCCCCAATCGAAAGGAGCGACTGCCGTGTCGGTTGTGAGAACAGTCACGGAAGATAGCGGCTGGTTGAGCGTTTGCGCAGCGATGCGAGCCATCGTCGCGTGCGAACCCTGCCCGATTTCGACGCTCGCGATCGCGACAAGAACGGACCCGTCAATCTTCAGACGTACGACCGCATTACCGATTGGAACGATCCCCGGATCGGTAGCCCCAACAGCAAGGCCACGCGCGACGGAGCTCGAAGGCTGCGGGTTGGATCCAAGCGACTGTCCGACCAGCCCGATCAGTTCGCTCATGTCGACATCCAGCGCACGCAGATCGGGACGAATGCGTTGTCCGCGCGCTGCCAGATTGCGCAGGCGAAACTCCGTTGGACTGAGACCGATCGCTGCCGCGACATTGTCCATGTGGGATTCCGCGGCCCAAACCGCCTGCGGCCCGCCGATCGACCTGAAAGCCGCGCCCGGAACGGTGTTGGTATAGACCGCCGACGAGTCCAGTCGCAGGTTGGGTATCGCGTACGGTCCGATGATGCGGTTCGCCGTCTTTGTCGCAACCGCGGGACCGGTATCCGCATAGGCGCCACCGTCCATTACAATCTTTGCGCTCTTGGCGACGATCCGTCCTTCCGCGTCCACAGCCGTGCGGATTCGGATATCGGCGCCAAGACGGCGGCACGTCAGCATTGATTCGGCGAGCGACTGCGCAACGCGAACAGGACGCCCGACTTTCCATGATGCGGCAGCCACAAGCGGCTCGATCTTCACGGAAGCCTTGCCGCCAAATCCTCCGCCTACGAACGGAACGATGACGCGAACCTTGGCAAGCTGAAGATCGAATATCCGCGACAGAACTTTCTGCACCGCCGCCGGTGTCTGCGCTCCCGACCAAACGGTGAGCGCGTTGCCCCTGAAGTCAGCGATGACTGTATGCGGCTCCATCGCGTAATGAAAAATCGCCGGAAATCGGAAGCGATCTTCATGAATGTAGGCTGCTGTGGCTTCTGCCGCATCGACGTCGCCCGTATCGTTGCAGAAGGTGTGAAACACATTGGTGTTTGCGACCGGCTTCGCACCACCCTTGAAATAGAAGTCATTGATCGAGTCGTGACGATCATGAATCAGCGGCGCATCTTCTGCGAGCGCCGCCTCGATCGTAGCCGCGCGAGGAAGCTCCTCGTACTCCACGTAAACCTGTTCGGCCGCATTTTCCGCCGCTTCAATGGTCGCGGCAATGACCACCGCAACGGGCTCGCCGACATAGCGCACGCGATCGACCGCAAGCAGCGGGCGGTCCCTAAGCAATAGCCCCCATTGACCGAACGATTCCACGTCAGCGCCAGTCAAGACATCAACCACGCCTGCGGCGGAGCGAGCCGCCGATGCGTCGATGGACCGAATACGTGCATGCACCGCCGGCGAGCGCACGACGACACCGTGCAGCATCCCAGGCACATCCAGGTCGGTCACAAACTCCGCCCTACCCGTGACTTTCTCGATCAAATCGGCCCGAACATTCATGAGGGCCGTCGCCTTATCCATGAGCTTGAACCACCCCTCGCCGCACCGAGACCGCTCAGCGTCAGCACTTGAAAAGCGCCACCGCCGCCCGTTCCCATCTTGATCGGAACGGTAGCGCTCAATTCACTCGTATGCAAGCACAATACTTGTTCACAAGTGCATAACTTGCAAACAAGCATTGCGGGTGCTTTATTAGCTAATGGCGCGAATCTGCTGGTCGCGCTCAACGGCCACGCGCCAGCTTCAGCATGAGCAAGGTGGGGAACGTTGATCCAGTCGGACCGACGACCTCCAAGCATTTAGAGAGGTTCAACACGCCGGGATGTAGCAAGCAGCTCAGATCCGCGATACATATCGCTCAAATTCTGTGTAGTTCCGAGTTCGTAGGTTGCTCCTGCAACAACGCCGCACTGCATTCTGCGTTCATCAATGAAGGAATTTCATGCCGCAGGCCAAACCGTCACACCCAGCCACCAAGAAATCAAAGGAGACGGCCACTTCATACTCTCTTGATGATCAGCCGGGATTCTTGTTGCGCGTCGCGCTTCGCACGCACACCACGATCTTCACATCGAAAATGATTGAGAATCTCACGCCTCCACAATTCTCAACATTGGCTAAGCTGCGGGAGGTCGGACCGTGTTCGCAGAATTATCTCGGAAGGTTGATCCATTACGATTCGGCCACGATCACCGGCGTCATCCATCGATTACGAACGCACGGGCTGATCAAGAGCTGTGAAGATCCGCTGGATAGCCGCCGCGTCGCCATCGATCTGACGGATGAGGGACGGCGAATCGCCGATGAAGCCATAGTGACGATACGAGAGATATCGAAGGAGACCTTTTCTCCGCTCAGCGCGGCCGAGCACGACACGCTGACCGACCTGCTAAAGAAAGTCATACTGCGTTAGTTGATGGACCGCGCTCGGATATCGCACGCGCCGAGGCTCGCGGTTCGGCGTCGCCAGTGTTCACTGCATACTGACGAACACGGTTTATGTCGGCTCCTGGATTTTCAATCGACGTTGCTCCAAGACGCTTCGGCAGAAGCCAGTGAGCGAACACATCGTGGTCGAGGTACGGGTCATTATCGCACCGGAGGAATTCGATGCAGTTCAGGCCACTCTCAAAGCCCGTGATCCGCGCGTTACAGCCCGCGGGTCGTCACCGGCCCGATCCTTGACGGGGCTCGCCACCTGCGCAACCTGCGGCGGCGTGATGACATAGCGGACCGGCACATCCAAGACTGGCAAAGTGCACAAATACTACACGTGCTCGACCTGCATGCGACAGGGAAAGACTGCGTGCAAAGGGCGGTTTATCCCGATGGACCGGCTCGACAATCTTGTGGTCGAGCATCTGGCTGATCGCTTGTTCAATCCGGAACGACTGTCGGCCATCCTTGTCACCGCCGCCACCCAGCGTGCAGAAAAGGCGGCCGAAGTCGATCGTCTTTCGGCGTGCCGAGGTCGTCGAGGCCGATGAAGAGCTGAAGCGGCTCTATAAAATGGTTGAGGATGGCCTGACGGACTAGGACGATATCCTTAGGGCGAGGATTTCCGAACTCAAGTTTGACCGTGAGCGGGCCCAGGCTGCACTCGATCGTGTCAGGCCTACCGCATCGTCAATCACCATTGACCCGGAAGCGCTTGCCCGGTTCGGGCGGGTCATGCACGAAAACATCCCCAGCGGTGAGATCCCGTTCCGCAAGGCCGACAGCCAGTCTGTCGTAGATCGGATCGCGGTCGACGATCACGCCATCCGGATCATCGGCGATAAAGCGACCCTCGAACAGGTCGTCGCGGGCGCCGCAAAAATCGGGCCTTGGGGTTCGCAGTTTTGTACGCAAATGGCGCGCCCGAAGAGATTCGAACTTCTGACCCCCCAGATTCGTAGTCTGATGCTCGTGCGCAACAGACTGTCTACGAGGGCGGCTGGGCAATCGGTGCTTGCCATCCGCCAGTACTAAACAGCTGAAGCACGGCTCACTTCGACGGCATAGAACCAGAGTTGGAGCAACTGCCGTGCCTCCGGCTGATCATGGGTCGTCGCAGGAGAAGATCGGGCACAGCCGGCGCTCAGTCTTTTTTCCAATCGATGACGTCGGGGGTCGAAACCTAGAACCAGACGATTGTAATCTTTTCGCTTCTGTCCGTAGCCATCTCCATTCTGCAAGACGCAAGTATTTTTGCGCGCGAGCGTTTCGTCAATTTGCGATCATTTGCGAACGTGGTCTCTGGCCATCGATTACGGACGATGTCTGTTACATTGACGTATCAAGAAATTCGATTTCCAATCGGCCGCGTCAATCTGCAAGCGCAAACAGTTCCGTGGTGACTTCCTTGCCCAAACACAAGCCAACTCTGGCAAATGGCTCAGTGATGATCCGCAGAGCGCTTGTCCGGCGAATTCGCCGCAGGATATCGGAAAGCATTCAAGACTGCACCGACAACAATCGATGACGTTATCGCCGGCCTACAGTTCATCGACGATTATCAGCGCAGTAGTGCGCCTTCTAAAACGTCCCGCTCTAACGAGGAGCAGATCGCTGGGATTTGATCGATGCAGGAGTTCAGGTAGACTATGACCTACGGGAAGCTGCCAGAAAACATTGACCCCAACGCACCGCTGCGATTGAAAGTCGCGGCGGCCTTGGCCTATCCTGATGGCTCCATGACTGCCAGTGGCTTGCGCCGGGAGGCAGGCAAGGGCCGGCTTGTCATCGAGCAGACAGCAGGCAAAGATTACACCACCCTAGCGGCCATCGCGGAAATGAGGCGTTTATGCCAACTGTCAGCAAAGGTGTCCGGCTCTGGTGGCGGAAGCCTCGCCGAAACAAAGCGGGAAAAGTCATCAAGCGCGGGACCTGGATCATCATCGACGACCGAAAGCATCACGCCACAGGATGCTTTGCGGGCGAAACTGAACGCGCGCAACAGAAGCTCGCCGCCTACATCGCGGCCAAATACAAACCAAAACGAAAAGAGCGCCCATTAGATCAGATCAAGATCGCGGACGTTCTTTCAATCTATCTCGATTTCAAAGATCCGGATGGAGTCAACACCAAGCTGGCCAAGCGCATCGGCCGGCTTAATGACCATTGCGGCAACGACACGCTGGATCAGGTAAACGGCGATTATTGCCGGGACTATGCGAAAAAACGGGGCAACGAAGGAGGTTCGAGGCGAGACCTTGAGGACTTCCGTGCAGCAATCCGTCACCACCAAAGCGAAGGCTATCACCGCGAGAATGTTAAGGTAGCGCTGCCCGCAAAGGGTGAGGCACGAGATCGATGGTTTGAGCGGAGCGAAGCTGCGCACCTGTTGTGGACATGCTGGCGGCATCGCGAGATTCAGACCATTCACCGCGGCCCGAGGAAAGGACAGAAAGTCGAGACCGACAAGCGCCCGTTGCGTCACCTTGCGCGGTTTATCATAATCGGTCTGCGCATGGGTAACCGCGCCGCTACGATTGCCAGTGCTTCGCCCATCAAGGGAGACGGGCGGTCATTTGTGGATCTTGACCGCGGCGTTTTTTATCGCCTTCCACAGGGCAAGAAGGAAACGAACAAGCGCCAGCCACCCGCACCAATTCCGCCAAGGCTTCTTGCGCATATGCGCCGCTGGGTGCGCAAGGGCATCGCCGTCAATCACTTCGTCGAGTGGAACGGCAAGCCGGTAAAGTCCGTGAAGACCTCCTTCAAGACAGCAGTGAAGCTGGCGAGGATCGAACACGCATCGCCGCACACGCTACGGCACACGGCCGCAACCTGGTTGATGCAGAACGGCGCTCCAATGTGGGAGGCTGCCGGCTTCTTAGGAATGAGCGAGAAGACGTTGCGCGAGACCTACGGCCATCATCACCCCGACTTCATGAGCGGAGCCATAGCGGCAATAGAAGGGAGACCAATCAAGAACGATCGATTGGTCGTTCGATTGGCCGAGAGGATGAACCAACAAAAACCCGGAGCGTAACTAATTGATTTTGCTGGTGGGCCCGGCAGGACTCGAACCTGCAACCAGACCGTTATGAGCGGCCGGCTCTAACCATTGAGCTACGGGCCCGTCCGGGTCCCGGCGGGGGCCCGCACTCATAGCAATGCCGGGCGTCGGCGCAAATGGCGGATCGGCAAAAAATCCGGGACAGGATCAACCCTGCCCCGGGATTTCTCTGGCCCAAAGATCGGCTGCCCCAGGATCCTCTGCCTCAAGATCCCCTCGCCCTCCGTCTCCCAAAACGCAGGGGCCTACCAGAACGCTTGCTGGTCGCGCGCGGTGGTGACCATCGTCGCTGGATCGCTGCCGCGGCGTCGCGCGCTAGAGGCGACTTCATTGTAAACGGCATTCCGCGCCTGCCGTGCTTGCGGCTGCAAGACCGGCACCGGCGCACCCGCCGCAGCGGCCGGGATCGCGACCGGCGCAGCAGCACCGCCCGCAAGCGCCACCGCTGTCGTACCCTGGCGCTTGGCGACATCGTGATAGCCGCGCGCATAAAGCGCGACCGCGCGATCATGATTGCCGCCGGCGGCGCGATAAGCGCCGGCGAGATATTTCACGGCGTAAGTCATGTTGACGTTCGGATCGAGCAATCCGGCGGCATCGCCGCGATAGCCCATCGCGCGCGCGGTGCCGAGGCGGATTTGCATCATGCCGTAATTGCCCTTCGAGACGGCACGCGGATTGTAACGGCTCTCGCGCATGATCACGCGATGAACGAGCGCGGGCGGCAGACCATGCGCAGCGGCATGACTTGAGACCAACCCGGAATAGGCGCCGCCTTCCTGCGCATGTGCAGAGCCGGAAACGAGAGCGGCGGCGATGAAGCCAATAGATAATGTGGAAAAGCCAAAGGTGCTGAAACGAGCCATCTGAGCTCCAGTCGTCGTTATGGATATTTTCCTGCTCACTGTTGATTGAGGCGACGGTGCGGCACGTTCCGCCGCATGAAGTCACGGTTTGTGACAATTTCCGCCCCAAAACCCGTAAGTCATGCCAAGCCATTCAGGCGGGCGTGATGACCTGGAGGTAAGACAGGATACGGCGAGAATGTGGTGGCTCGCCCACGTCCCGTCACAGGTTTTAATACCGGCACAAACCGCCTCAATGCGCGCGCATCAGCGTCTCGGCCGACGCTGCCTGCGGGCTTTCGGCTGCGGTGCCGCTTCGGCGTTCCGGGCTCTTTCTTGCTGCTCCAGTTCCAGCTCGCGCTCGCGCAACGTGCGCCGAAAGATCGCCGCGTTTCGCGCGTTGTCGCGCTCAATTTTTTCCGGACTTGCCGCGCCACTTGGGCGACGGCAATTCATCGACGCATTGCACCTCACGTCCGCGGCAGGCCCGTTCGCGTTTGCAAGCGTGGCGATGACAACTCGACCACGCGTTCCTGGCATCCATCCATGTGCGCCAGATATCGCGCGGAAGCGTATAAGGATCGCCATCGTCATCCTCGTCCTCGTCGCCCGGCATTGGCCGTGTCGGTTTGCTGCGCCGCCCCGCCCGCAGGCGCCGCCCTGATCCCGCGTCTCATGGCGTCCCAGGACACGCCCCTCGACAGGTTCAGGTGGCGAATTGTCAAGCCCGAAATTGCCCATTTTGATTTCGGTTGCTGTTTTGCGCTCTGCATCGATGCAATGCCGCCTTCCATATTCACATCGCTGAAAGGTCGCCGGCCGACATTATTTAGGGCGCGGATTGTCCGCGGCGTGGCGCCCGGTCAGGCGTTGCAACGAAGGATCATCCAATGGCCGAAGATGTGATCTCGACAGTCGCAACACCCATCCCGATCAAGCGCCATCGCCCCTGGTACACGATCCTCTATATCCAGGTTCTCGCGGCCATCGCGCTTGGCATCCTCATCGGCTATCTCTATCCGGATCTCGGCAAGGCGCTGAAGCCACTCGGCGACGGCTTCATCGCGCTGATCAAGATGATGATCGCTCCGGTGATCTTCTGCACCGTCGTGCATGGCATTTCGTCGATGGGCGATCTCAAGCGGGTCGGCCGCGTCGGCATCAAATCGCTGATCTATTTCGAGGTCATCTCCACCATCGCGCTGGCCATCGGCCTTCTCGTCGGCCGCACGCTGCAGCCAGGTGCCGGATTCAATATCGATCCCGCGACGATCGATCCGAATTCAATCGCGACCTACGTCACCCAGGCACAAGAGCAAGGCATCGTCGCGCATCTGATAGCAATCATTCCCGAAAGCTATTTCGGGGCGCTGGCGCGCGGCGATCTTTTGCAGGTGCTGCTGGTGTCGATCCTGTCGGGTTTCGCCATCGCCTTCATGGGCAAGGCCGGCGAGCCGATCACCCATGCGATCGACCTGGCCGCGAAAGTGTTCTTCGGCGTGATCCGCATCATCGTGCGCGCTGCGCCGATCGGCGCGTTCGGTGCCATGGCGTTCACCATCGGCGCCTATGGCATCGGCTCGTTGTGGAATTTGGCGGCGCTGATCGGCACCTTCTATCTGACGAGCGTGCTGTTTGTCCTGATCGTGCTCGGCGGCGTTGCGCGCCTGGCCGGTTTCTCGATCATCCGCTTCATCGCCTATATCAAGGATGAATTGCTGATCGTGCTCGGCACATCGTCATCGGAGTCCGTTTTGCCGCAGATGATCCAGAAGATGGAGCGTCTCGGCGCATCGCGGTCCGTGGTCGGTCTCGTCATCCCGACCGGCTACAGCTTCAATCTCGACGGCACCAACATCTATATGACGCTGTCGATCCTGTTTCTGGCGCAGGCGACCAACACGCCACTGACGATCTGGCAGGAACTGGGCATTCTCGGCGTCGCTATGATCACCTCGAAAGGCGCATCCGGCGTTACCGGCGCCGGCTTCATCACCTTGGCGGCGACACTCGCCATCGTGCCGGATATTCCGATCCAGTCGCTCGCCATCCTTGTCGGCATCGACAAATTCATGAGCGAATGCCGCGCGCTGACCAATCTGATCGGCAATGGCGTCGCCACCATCGTCATCAGCCGGTCGGAAGGCGAACTCGACAAGGACAAGCTGCACGAAACCATGGCGCATCCGATTCAGCTTGGCGAAGAGCTGGAACACGTGCGCGCTTAAACATGGCGCGCGGTGCGCAATGCCAGGACATTGCGCACCGCGCGTTTCGATTGGCTGGTTGAGGTGCGTCGCTTCAGAGAAAGATCGTTTGGCGATCGTTTGCTTTAAGCAACCACGTCTTCGATGCGGCGCAGATCGCGCTCAGGCACCACGCGATCGTGCTTTTCTTGCGGGCTGCGAATGCAATAGCGGGGATCTTCAGCATCACAGGGAATGAGGCGAACGATGCGATATCGTCCGGGCGCGGCTGAACGCAAGGTCGACGGGAGAATATCCACCCATTCATCGACTTTGAATTGATGCGTGCGGTCAGTCATGTGCAGCTCCGTTTGCGGCCGTCCGCTCCAGTTGATCCTGACGGCCGAGTTTCTTGTTGATTTCAACGCGTCGACGCGCCGACCGAGTCGCTAAGCAAGTCGCTCCGCGCTTCATCATGCCGGATCAGCGGCAGGACATCGGATGCAAATATTGCAGCGATGATGGATCTAATAAGCCGATCAATGTGGTCCCCGGTTATCCCCGAATTGAAGATCAGAACTTCGACCTTTTGAGGTCATTCAGAATCCTTGTGCCACGCACATGGATTTTGCCGCCGTGGCACACATGCGATCACGATGATCATCGAAAGCCGTGAGGATCGATGTCCCGCTGGGCAAATTTCAATGGACCAATTTCGATGGACCAAGATGGCCGAGGCGGCGCCCAAAACCGCGATCACTGTCACGCCCGGTCCGCACAGCCGTATAGACCCAAAAACCGTGTTTTACCAGCGAAATCGGGCCTTGAAATGCAGCCATAATGAGGCACGCCGTAGCGGCGCGTGGCGCGACAGATCGAGCATCTCGAAGGGAAAGCGATGCGGAGGAGATGACGACGTGCCGTGAGTTCAAGCCCTCACCCCGAGGAACCATGCGCAGCATGCGTCTCGAAGGGCGAGGGCTTGGGAGAGCATCGTGCCCGGCCTCTTTCTTCGAGACGCGATCCACACAAGTCGGCGGTAGCCGACTTGTGCTTGAAGATGAAGGCGGAGCGCGTCTTACATCTTCAACAGCGTCTTGGCGTTGCCGCTGAGGATCTTGATCTTGTCCTCATCCGACAGCGGGATGGTGTCGACCCATTGCGTGCCGGGGGTGTTGGCGACGAACGGCCAGTCCACAGCGAACAGGATGCGATCGACACCCAATTCCATCACCGTGCAGAGCAACGCCGGATTGGAGAAGAAGCCGCTGGTGGTGACATAGAAGTTTTTGCAGAAGACGTCGCGGAAGTTCAGCTGTTTCTGTCCCGGCCGTGCCAGCGCATGATCGATGCGCCACAGAAGGAACGGCAGCGTTTCGCCGAGATGGCCGAGAATGATCTTCAGTTTCGGATGTTCCTGAAACATGCCGGACAGGATCATGCGGATCGCGATCGTCGCCGTCTCGACGGTGAAGCCCCAGGCGGCGCGGATCACCATCGGGAAGTCCTTGATGTAATCCTTGTAATAGGCATCCATCACCGGCTGCATTGGCACCGACGGATGCAGATAGATCGGCACGTCGAGTTTTTCGGCTTGCGCGAAAATCGGACGCAGGCGCACGTCATCCATCCACACACCATTGGCGAGACCGTGGATCATCGCACCCTTGAAGCCGTTCTTGACACAGCGTTCGAGCTCGGCCGCGGCGGCCTCCGGGTCGGATGTCGGCAGCGCACAGAAGCCGGCAAAGCGGGTGGGATGTCTGGCGATGGCTTCGGCAAGCCGGTCATTGACGCGCTTGGTCAGCGCGATGCCCTCAGGGCCGGTGAGCAATTGCGTCGACGGTGAGCCATGCGAGAGCACCTGCACATCGATGCCGGCTTCATCCATCTCGCGGATGCGCAGCTCGCCGAGATCGAGCATGCGCCGCGTCTGTTCTTCCGCCTGGGTGGCGCGGCCGATGCCCTGATAGGTGTCGGATAATTCCTTGTCCCAGTAATGCTCCTCGATGGCGATCACCGGACAGGCAGGCTTCTTGAGCATGAATTCCCCCAAAGGATATTGCGGGGGTTTGTGTAGCACAGGGCTTTAGGGTTTACCGCCCCTTTTGCGCCTCGCGATCTAGATGCTCGCGCAGGATGCGGACGTTGCGCTTGTTGGCGCGCCAGATCACGTCGAACACGTCGCCAGCGACCGGCACCGCGCCGATCAGGCCGTCGAGCGCGACATTGCCGATCATGCGCGCCAGCACATGCCTCGGCGCCCCGAGCTTGTGCGCTTCATAGACGATGTAGAGCGCAAGACCCGTGGTGACGACATCGCCCACCACCGGCGCAAGGCCGAACAGGCCGTCGACACCGAAGCGGATTTTCGTGAACGGAATCACGAACGCCGTGTCGAGCAGCGTCGCCAGCCGATCGAGACGCGCAAGCCGCTGCGCGCGGCTTGGCGAGCGCGCGAACCTGCCGTGAAGGGTGGAAGCATAGGTTGTGGACATAGCGAAAACATGGGCATGGCCGAGCGGAATACAAGATTAACAGGAACCACCGGGCGCGTAGACTGATAGGATGGAACCCGCGCAACCTGCCGAATATCCACTCTATTTCGTCGATGGCGACACCGGGATGTCTTGGTCCATCGACACGCGCAGCGTCCGGCTGGATGCTGCCGGCGTCACCTTCACCTCCGAGCGCGAAACCCGGACGATCGCTTTCCGCGAAATCCGGTCGATCCGCCTGCAGACGACTTTCGTGCGAGGCGACGACATCCCCATCGGCATCTGCACCGTCAGGTTCGGCAATTATCGCAAGCTCACGATCTTCAGCGGCGATAGCCATGGCCGCGCCGATGCGGACCAGCGGCAACATTACATCGATTTCATCCGCGATTTTCACCGACGAATCCCGATGCATGATCGCAACCGCATCGGTTTCAATGGTGGATTGAGCGAGACGCGCTACATGATCGTCTCGACGGCGATGCTCGCGGGAGCGCTGCTGTTTGGCGCATTGCCGGCGTTTCTGATCCTTTGGAAGCCCTCGTTCGAGACGTTCGGCATCGCCTTTACCAGCGGCGGCTTTGTCTATGCCGGCTGGCGCGTCTGGAACAGGAACCGGCCAGGCGATTATTCGCCCGATCACGTGCCCGACGATCTGCTGCCGTGAACGGAACTGCCGCGACACCATGGCTCTTATCCCGTCATGACGCGTTCAAAGGCGGGATCAAGATGAGGACCGTGGCGCAACCGGATGTGCTTGCAAGACAAGGTCGCAATGACGAAACCGGTCACGCCACCGGCAGCCTTACCGCCATGCGCCAGGAGGCCGAACACTGCACCCGCTGCCCGCTCTACCGGAATGCGACGCAGACCGTGTTCGGCGAAGGGCCGCGCAACGCGCCCGTGGTCTTCGTCGGCGAGCAGCCGGGCGATCAGGAAGACCTCGCCGGCAAGCCGTTCGTCGGACCCGCCGGCCGCATGTTCGACAAGGCGATGGAGGAAGCCGGGCTCGATCGCTCGCGCGCTTATGTCACCAACGCGGTGAAGCATTTCAAATTTGAGCCGCGCGGCAAGCGCCGTCTGCACAAGCGGCCGAATGCCGGCGAAGTGCGCGCCTGCCGCTTCTGGCTGGAGGGTGAACTCGCCGCCATCAAACCCGATCTCGTGGTGGCGCTCGGCGCGACCGCCGCGCAGGCGCTGGCGCTGCAGGCCGTTGCCGTGACGAAAATGCGCGGGCCGTTTTCGTTTCCGCAGCACAAGGGCTTCATCACCGTGCATCCCTCGTCGCTGTTGCGGGCGCCGGACGAGGAGAGCCGGCAACTGGCCTATCGCGCCTTCCTCAAGGACCTCAAACGCATCGGCGACCTGGCGCCGGCGATCCGTGCTTGATTATCCTATCGACAACACGCGCAGCGCCTTCGGCATGATCTCGTAACGCAGCGGAATTGTCTCGCGCTGCAATTCGCCGTCGGTGGCGGCGAAGGCGCGCTTACGGGCGCGGCCGATCACGACATGGCGGGCAACGATACTGCGGATGCCGTCGGTGTCGTCATCGTTGCGCCATGCGCCGGTGAGCAGATTGGCGCTGGCTTTCAGCTTGCTCAACGCACCCGCATGTTCGGCGATGTGCAACTCGAGCGTTCCTTCATCCAGAACGGGACGATGCCAGTCCGGATTGAAGCGATTGTTGGTGACCAGCACCGCCAGCGCCTTGACATGCTCGCGATGATGATCGGTGCGGATATCGAGCGTGAACGGATAGGTCCGCGACAGCGCGCGGAAGGCGGCGATGCCGACACCGATCAGGCGGCCGAACGGCGTGCCCCGCACCTCCTCGCGCGCGCGCGCCATCTGGCTGAAGAAACCAAGGCCCGACAGCGAATGAAACACCCGCCCGTTCAGGCGGGCGAGATCGATCACGCGCGGCGTGGCATCGCCCAAAGCCTGCACCGCCTCATGCACATTGGCCGGCATGTTGAGATCGCGCGCCAGAAGATTGATGGTGCCGAACGGCAGCACGCCGAGCGTCTTGCCGCTATGGGCGAGCGCGCGCGCCGCGCAACTGACCGAGCCGTCGCCGCCGCCGACCACGATAGTGGAATAATCGCTCGTCGCCGCACGCTGGATCTCCGCGATCAGGTCGCGCGGCTTGAGCAGGCGGATATCGCTGCGCGAGCAGCGCCCGTCGAGCGCCTCGACCAGTCCGTCGCGCACGCGCTCCGGGCCGGCATCGATCAGCGTGCCGGCGCGCGCATTCAGAAGAACCAGTGTGTCGCCCATCCGCGTCCCTGTCCCGCCGTTGCTCTGGATTCCGGGTTCGCGCTTTCAGCGCGCCCCGGAATGACGGGAAGTGTAATGCATCGACGCAGGTTTGGTTCACGCCGTGATCGTATCCTGCGGGATCGGGCGCGGCTTTCCGTCATCGTCGATGGCGACAAAGGTGAAGGTGCCGTCCGTCACCTTCTCGCGATGGCGGGTCTTGAAGCGCACCGCGATCGCCTCGATCTCGATCACCATCGAGGTGCGGCCGACCTTGGTCACCTCGGTATAGACCTCCAGCACATCGCCGACCCGCACCGGCCGGTGAAAGGTCATCGCCTGGATGGCGATGGTCACGGCGCGGCCGCGGGCGCGCTCGACCGCGGCGATGCCGCCGGCCTGGTCCATGCGCGACAGCACCCAGCCGCCGAAAATATCGCCATTGGCATTGGTGTCCGCCGGCATGGCGATGACGCGCACGGTGAGAGTGCCGCGCGGCTTTGGCTCCGTC
This sequence comes from Pseudorhodoplanes sinuspersici, assembly GCF_002119765.1. Lineage (NCBI taxonomy): Bacteria > Pseudomonadati > Pseudomonadota > Alphaproteobacteria > Hyphomicrobiales > Pseudorhodoplanes > Pseudorhodoplanes sinuspersici. The sequence goes on along the minus strand of NZ_CP021112.1, from coordinate 2,918,271 downwards.
ATGTCAACTCAGTCCTTTCCCGATTCCACATGGAAACTATGCAGCACACGATGGAAGACCGGCGCAAGGATGAAGCCTGTGGCAATGACGATGATGAGACCGGAGAAGATCGCATAGGAGCCCGCGAAGATCTTGCCCGCCTGCGTTTTCAGATCGCTGACCGGCCCCATGCCGGACAGGATCATCGCCGCATTCACATAGGCATCGGTCCACGACATGTTCTCGAAATGCGCATAGCCGGCCATGCCGATGCCGAGACCGACGATGGTGAGCACGCCCCATAACAGGATCGCCAGCCCCATGCGTGCGGCAAAGCGATGACGCGAGATCACCTTGTGGGTGCGCCGCTCCAGCACCCAGAGCGGACCCTCGGGCGACGGGCCGGAGGCGGCACCGCCGGATGACTTTTTGGTGGATTTGCTGACGGGGGATTTGGCCATGCGGCGGATCCGATTCGGCTGCGCGATGATAGGCCATATTCAGCGCGCCAGCGTGAACCCGCATGACTTTTATGATCCGCAGAACGCGAAGCGAAATGCGGCCGGGCACCGTCAGCTCCCCGATTCTTCCATATGGAAACGATGCAACACGCGATGGAAGATGGGAACGAGGATGACGCTGGCGCCGATGATGATGACGAAGCCGGAGAAGACGGCGAACGCGCCGGAGAAGATCTTGCCGCCGAAGGTCCGGCTGTCCTCCACCGGCCCCATGCCGGACAGCACCATCGACGTGTTCACAAAGCCGTCGATCGGCCTCATGCTCTCGAAAAAGCCATAGCCCGCCATGCCGATGGCGAGGCTGATCAGCATCAAGGCGCCCCAGACCGCAGCCGCGAGCCCCATCCGCGCGGCAAACCGCCCGCGCGAGATCACCCGGGCATGGCTGCTTTCGAGCTTCCAGAGCGGGCCGTCCGGCGGCGGCTCGGATGCGGTTTTGGCGGGTTTGCGCGCGGCAGATCTGGCCATGGGGCGGGTCCGGTTCGGCATGGCGCGATGATAGGGACCATTGATCGCGCGAGCGTGAATGCGGATGGGTGATTTTTATGGAGTGGAGCCGCGCGAAAGCGGTGTGGACAGACAAGCAGACGTGCGAAATCGGCCCTGTTTTTTTGCCGGCGCGGGCGCGCCCGAAGTCCCAACCGCCGCTTCATGCCCTTCAAGAATGAAGGGCGCGCGGAACGCCGGGCTCTCAGCCTGCCCGCGGCCCCATGCGCAAAGTGTGAAAGCGCATGAGATTGGTAGCACCACGAACCGCCGAAAAGCTTCGGCGTTCCGCGCGCGGTGTGTGACGGTCTGCTCCTTCATCCCCGGTGGACAATCCTCCACCGTATTCCTTGCCGGGCGGCCACGCCCGACGGAACGAAGGCTTGAACCGGCTGCAGCGCGGGTTACGTCGTCCCACTCTCCAGCCACCGCATCCCGCCCCGCGTCTCACGACGCTCATGAAACGCCCCTTCAGCGGGACGGGATGAAAGGAAATAAATCCTAGATTGGGAAGAAAGTCAAGAGGAAATTTGGCGACGACACCTCACTCCGCTCATCCCCGCGAAGGCGGGGATCCAGTCTTGCTAACCGCTCTCGTTGTTTGAGTCTGGATTCCCGCCGGAGCCTGTGCTCGGGCCGGCGAAGCCTGACCCGAGTGCGGGAATGAGCGGACGACGGCAAAACTGCCCGCGCGGAGCCGCCCCTATTCCACAGCTTCAATGATGCGGATTTCGCGATCGCAGCCATCGCCCAGCGCGCGCAGCGCTTCGGCATAAGCCGGGCTGTCATGGGCAGCCTTCGCGGCTTCAACGGACTCGAACTCGAGCAGCACCGTGCGCTGCTGGATGCCCTGCTCGTAAATCTGCGCCGGCATCCCGCGCGCCAGAAACTTGCCGCCCGCTCCGGTCAAAGCGGGACCAGCCAGCTTCGCATAGGCCGCAACCTTCGCCTCGTCATTGATTTTTTTGTAGATCGATACCCAGTAGGCCTTTGGCATTTCCGTCTCTCTTAGTTTCGGATAGTCTCTTTAACCGGAACGACAGTCGCAAGCGAGACCCCGCATACTGCGATGCGCCTATAACTTTGCAACTAACCGGCCTTCGGCACATCAAACGCCAGCACGGTCAAAACTATCTCACGATTGTGATCTTTCGGATTGCCAAAGACGCACCGAAATGTCGTCTCATTCAAAGCGGTTGGCCCAGATTTGATGTCAGCATGTTCGGGCAGGGCCTCGACAATAGAACTTAGAACGCTTGAAAAGATCTTGTTTCTATTGAATATCAACAAAGCGGCCTTCGTATCCCTCCAACTGAGATAACCAAGCAATTGGTCAATCGCGGACAATAGCGATTTTTCCCCGCTCCAAAATTTGCACTCGGCGACGAAAATATTCTTGTTGTCGACGCGAATTAGTATATCCGTTTTACCAGATGCGTTGAAGGTCTCTCCAGTCGCACTACCGCGATAGTGACTGTTTAAGGTGACAAGATAGAAATCACGCAACGTTTCTTCTGGCAATCGCTCAAAGGCGCTTGGGCTTCTCTCCATAACCAAAGTCATATCCTGAATGACAGCAAGGATGTGCTCATACTCTTGCATATCGAGAGTTGGCTCAGGAATATATTGACCAGGCACCTGCCGAGGCCGTTCTATTTTTGGGGTAACATTTCTCGATACATTTGCGACGTAGGTCATTGGATCGGTATCACGTCGGATAAGCGGAATTCCAACTGACGCCGCGATCGATCTAGCCGCCAAAATTTCCGCCTTTCGGGCATCTATCAGCTCACGCGCCCTTTGAGCTACAAATTCGTTATACGGACAAATATCATCGGCCTGCGCTTTTAGCGTCTTCTTCACGTCTGAAATTTTTTCTTTTATCGCGTCAATGACTACTTCACGAGGCTCGCCAGCGCAGCCAATTCGAATAATTAACTCTTCCTTGGTTGTGTCACCCATTATTGGTTGCGACACATATGCGCTAGGACGATACTCAAAAAGAATGAGATTGCCTTCGTATGGAATTCTTATTTCGTATTGAAAGCCCTTTGCACTAATCCTTTGCCCGTAGTCATCAATCCATGAGAACACTTCCACAGGATCTGATTGGTAGGCATGCGCCTCGTTAAGCTCGATAGGCCGAAGGACCAACTGCCGCTCCACGAAACTGACTAGGTCGTTTATCGGCGTCGCAAGCAACGAGTCACGGTCGACGCCATCTACGGCCTCTTGAATGAGGCGCTTTCCGCTTTTAATTTTCTCAGCAAGTATTTCACTGGAAAAAAGGGTTCTACTGCCTGAAACTGTAAAGAATGGCATCGAATCAGAGCCTGCTTAAAGCAATCGACTGACTATTTAGCAAAATCAACGTAGGCGTTAAATAAGCTTGGCCAAGACAGTTTTGCCGCAACGCAGTCATTAGCCTCGCAGACGAAGAGCAATTCACTTTCTACTCGACGTTATAAATGCATGACGCGCCCCTTTCAGAGCGCGCGTCACACGTCGCAATCCAATCACCCCTACCGCCGCACAGATCCCGGCGGCACATTAAATCCCGTATAATAGAACGGCGGCGCGACCGGCTGAGCGAGCCGCGTCGCGGTCCACACGCCGGCGCAGGTGCCGGACGGACCCTGCCCGGCCCAGCGGCCCTGGCCCCGGTTTCGTGCCATCCGCCCGGTGCCGGTCGCAACGCGCGGGCCCGCCACCGCCTGGATGGTGATGCGGCCCGAAGGCGACACCCGGCCATTCAGGGTCGCCGGCCAGCCGCCGACAAAGACGACATAAGGATGAAAGACCTGGCCGCCGACGATCGACACCATCCAGCGGGTGGTGCCGCAATGGTCCGGCGTCTGCGCAACAACGCTCCAGTTGCCATCGAAAGACGCCGCCCTGGCGGACGGCGCTGTAGAGATGCTTGTGGTGATGCAGGCGACGGTGAGAGCAATGGCCCGCATATGATTGCCGATCATGAACTGCTCCTTTTTTACGCACGTCCGTTCAGGCGGTCCCCGACATTGACACCATAGAACTTTCTAAGCCTTCGCCGGTTTCAGGCGCGCAAACCAGTTCACTCCAAAACGCTTTAAATCACCACCTCGCGCTTGCCGACGCCCTCGTTGCCGAACACGCGCAGATAATGCGCGATGGTGTCGGGATGGCCGGTCGCCTTGTTGAGATTGTCGGCAAGCTTGGCGGCCGGGCGGCCGTTGGCTTCCGAGACCTTGCAGACCAGCGAGATCGCCTTCAGCGCCGCATTCGGTTTGGGCGCGCAATCGCGGAAATCGTTGGTGAGATTGGTGCCCCAGCCAAAGCTCATGCGCACGCGGCCTTCGAAATGGCGATAGGTCTGTTCGATGGTGTCGACGTCGAGCGCATCGGAGAAGACCAGCAGCTTGTCGTGCGGGTCTTTTCCCTTGGCGCGCCACCAGTTGATGATCTGTTCGCCGCCTTCGATCGGCGGGGCGGAATCGGGGCGAAAGCCGGTCCAGTCCGCCACCCAGTCCGGCGCATCGCGCAGGAACGAGGCGGTGCCGAACGCATCCGGCAGCACCACGAGAAGATTGCCGCCGTAATATTTCTGCCAGTCCTGCAGCACGCGATAGGGCGCTTCGCGGAGTTCGTCGTCGGTCCTGGCCAGCGCGCCGAGCACCATCGGCAGTTCATGCGCGTTGGTGCCGATCGCTTCGAGATCGTTGTCCATGGCGAGCAGCACATTGCTGGTGCCGATCAGCGCATCGCCGAGGCCTTCCTTCAGCGCCTCGACGCACCAGCGCTGCCAGAGAAAGCTGTGCCGGCGGCGGGTGCCGAAATCGGAAATCTTCAGGTCGGGGAGCGCGGCGAGCCGCTCCACCTTCGACCACAGCTTGGCCTTGGCCCGCGCATAGAGCACGTCGAGCTCGAAGCGGCCCCAGCCGCGGAGCGCGGCGCGCGAGCGCAGCTCGTTGACGATGGCGAGGGCGGGGATTTCCCACATCGTCGTGTGGGTCCAGGGGCCGGCGAAGTTGAGGATGTACTGGCCGTCCTCCTTGCGCAGCTCATATTCGGGGAGCTGGAAGTCTTCGAGGAAGCGCAGGAAGTCCGGGCCGAAGATCTGGCGGCGGCCATAGAAGGTGTTGCCGGCGAGCCAGATCATCTCCTTTTTCGAGAGCCGCACGGTGCGGGCATGGTCGAGCTGCTCGCGCAGCTCCGTCTCGTCGATCTCGTCGGCGAGGCGGATATTCATCGTGCGGTTGACGAGGGTGAAGGTGGCGTCGACGTCCGGATACAGGCCCTTGATCATCTGCAGCATCAAGAGCTTGTAGAAATCGGTATCGAGCAGGCTGCGGATGATCGGGTCGAGCTTCCAGGTGTGGTCGTAGACCCGCTTGGCGATATCCGTCTGCGTCGTCATAAGAATTCAGTGCCTTGCCGCTCGATGTCCAAAGGACGGAGGCGCCGCCTGGGCCGGCGCGGCGGCACCATATCGAACCCCGCCGCCCCGACCAAGCGTGGACCGCCCCTCTCCGTCACATCCTTTTTCGCAGCATCTGCTATAGTCCGTCGCCTCCGGGGGACCGAAAAAGAGATAACCTCAAGCTTTCCATGACCGAACCATTTGAACTGAAACCCGCCGCCAAAGCGCGCAGCTATGGCCCGCTGGTGATCGTCCTCGTGCTGGTGCTGCTGGCCGGCCTGCCGATCGCCGCCTGGCTCGACATGCGTGCCCTGTCCGACCGGCTCCTCGCCCGCCAGTCCGACGACATCAGCCGCGTCATCAACGACATGCGCAATTTCTATGCGAGTGACGTGGTCGGCCGCGTGCTGTCGCGCAATGTCGCAGTGCCGACGCATAATTATAAGGACGTGGATGGCGGCATCCCGATCCCCGCGACGCTGTCGATCGAGCTCGGCAAGCAGATCTCGGCGCGCAACGATGCCGTGCAATACCGTTTCGTGTCGGATTATCCCTTCGCCGGGCGCGGCTCGCACACGCTGGACGATTTCGAGATGGGCGCGATCAAGGCGCTGCGCGCCGACCCGAAGACGCCGCAGATCAAGGTGACCGGCGATATCTTCGATCGCGCGATCCGGCTCGCGACGCCGGTGTTCATGGGCCAGGCCTGCGTGAACTGCCACAACAAGCACCCGGAATCGCCGAAGAAGGACTGGAAAGTCGGCGACGTGCGCGGCATCCAGGAGATCACCATCCATCAGCCGATCGGCGACAATATTTTCGCGTTCAAATATCTGATGGCGTATTTCGCCGCGGTCGGCGCTGTCGGCGTGACGTTCCTTGGGCTGCAGCGCAAGCAGACCAAACAGATCCGCGGCGTGAACCAGGAATTGACCGAGGCCAACGACTTTCTCGCCACCGTGTCGATGAAGATCGCCAAATATATCTCGCCGCAGATCTACAAGAGCATCTTCTCGGGCCAGCGCGACGTGCAGATCGCGACCGAAAGGAAGCGGCTGACGATCTTCTTCTCCGACATCAAGGATTTCACCGCCACCACCGAACGGCTGCAGCCGGAAGACCTGACGGCGCTGCTGAACGAGTATTTCACCGAGATGTCGGCGATCGCACTGAAGCATGGCGCGACCGTCGACAAATTCATCGGCGATGCGATGCTGCTGTTCTTCGGCGATCCCGAGACCAAGGGCGCCGCCGAAGACGCACGGGCGTGCCTCGAAATGGCGGTGGAGATGCAGACGCGCCTCGCCGAACTCAACAACGAGTGGCGGCGGCGCGGCATCGAACAGCCGTTCCGGGCCCGCATGGGCATCAATACCGGCTATTGCAATGTCGGTAATTTCGGCAGCGAAGACCGCATGGACTACACGATCATCGGCGCCGAAGCGAACCTTGCCGCGCGGTTGCAGACCATCGCCGAGCCGGGCGGCATCGTGATGTCATACGAAACCTATGCGCTGGTGCGCGAAGTCGTGCGCGCGCATCCGCTCGATCTGATCACCATGAAGGGCATCAGCCGCGAGGTCGTGCCCTATGCGGTGGACGGCCTGCTGCAGGATCTGCGGCAACGCAAGCACGTGATCAGCGAACACGCGACCGGCATCGAACTGTTTCTCGATCTCGACGTCATCGACCCCGTCGCCGCCGCGCGCACGCGACGCCTGCTCGAGAATGCATTGGCGGCGCTGAATGAGAAGACGAGAACGGCGGGAGCGGCGTAACGCGTTGCGTCGACACGCGCTGCATCACGCCACTTGCCAAACCGGGCCCACGCGTCTATGTGACCGCCATCGCGCCGCGTTTCAGCGGGCGCCGTAAGCGTCTCACGTCAGGCAACGCATTCCAACCCGGTCCTTCGCGCCGGGCATCACGCCGGATCTCTTCGGCGAGAATGCATCGACGTGACCGAAGGACCATATCGGAACGAGTCTCTGATGATCCTTCTGACGTTACTTTGCGGGCGCAAGAAACTGCCCGCGCGCTACGCCAATATCATGATGCCGCTGGTGCTGTCGGTGCTGATGACCTTTATCGTCTCGGCGATCTCGACACTGAAAAGCCTTGGATTGTCGCCGGCCTTTGCACGGACCTGGCTGATGGCCTGGGGTCTGTCGTGGCTTGTCGCCTTCCCGACGCTGCTTGTTGTCCTGCCGCTCGTGCGGCGCATCGTGGCGCTGGTGGTGGAAACGCAAAAGCCGGCGCGTTGATGGCAAGCAAACGTGCAGGGGCCGCACAGAGCCCCTGACGTTTGCCGCCCCTTTCAGCGTTCAGTTGATGTTCAATGCCTTGCGCATCGCCGGCACCCACTTGTCGTATTCGCTCTGCATCAGTTTGGTGACTTCGGCTGCCGACATCGGCCGGATGTCGAAGGCATCCTGCTCGAGATGCTTCTTGACCGCCGGCACTGTCAGCGCCTTGTTCATCTGCTCATTGAGCTTGGCGACGATGTCGTCGGGCATGCCGCGCGGACCGGACAGCGACAGCCAGACGGTCGTGACGACATCCGGATAGCCCCTGTCCTTGAAGGTCGGGACAGCCGGAAAGTCCGGAACGCGATCGCCGGACGATACGGCGATCGGCAGCAATGTGCCGGCGCTGACATGCTCGCGCGCCGTCGACCAGGTGAGACTGCCCATCTTCACATGCCCGGCGAGAAGATCGCTCACCGCCGTGTTGCCGCCGCGATGCGGCACATGCACGAGCTTGATGCCGGCCTTGGAGGCAAAGTATTCGGCGACGGAATTGCCGCCCGATCCGGTGCCCGGCGACACATATTGCACGCCTTCAGGCGTCGCCTTCACCCAGCTCATGAAGTCCTCAAACGACTTCAGCCCCGTGGAGGGATGAACCACGAACGCGCTCGGCGATCCGCCGATATAGGCGATATGCGTGAAATCCTTGATCGGATCGAAGCCGATATTCTTGTGGATGGCCGGCGCCAGAACGTGCGTGCTCATACCGGAGATCATCAGCGTATAGCCATCGGGATCGGCACGTGCCACCGCCTTCGACCCCAGGGTCGTGCCGCCGCCACTCAGATTCTCAACATAGAATTGCTGTTTGAAATGCTCGCTCAGCACCTGCGCAAACAGGCGCGCGACGATGTCCGACTGTCCGCCTGCGCCGAACGGCACGACGATCTTGACCGGCCGTGTCGGCCAATCCGTCGCAGCGGCACCCGATAACGATGCAGCAAACCAGAGGCAGGCAAGGCCTGCCGCCCTCAAACCTTTCATGATGTCCTCCCGGATTTTATCTTTTGTTGGTCGTTTATGGACGTGAGACGACACCGCCTCGCGTCCATTCGTCAGCGGCCTGTCTGACCGTTCGTTCAAACTCCTTCAGGCTTTCCCGTAAGCGCGCGCCGCGAGCGTTTGCAGTTCATCGGCAATGTCGCCCGGCAGCTCGACCGGCGTGATGTGCCGCCCTTTCAGGATCTTCAACGTCGCACCCGTAATGCCTTGCTGCAATGCTTGCGCAGCGGCAACCGGCGTTGCGTAATCCTCCTCACCGACGATGACGGACACCGGCATCTTGTAACCCGCCATCAGCGAACGCAGATCGGCATCGCCCAGCATGATGCAGGACGCAACGTAACAATCAGGATCGTTGGCAACGAAGATGCCGATGTATTTTTCGAGCACATCCGGATTGGCTTCGCGAAACGCATCGGTGAACCAGCGCGTGGTCTGGAATTCCGCGAGACTTTGCAGGCCCTTCGCGCGCGCCGTTTCCGCGCGCTGCCGCCATTCGGCCGGCGCCTTCTCGCCATACCAGGCGGTCGTGTCGATCAGCGCGAGGCCTTGCGTGCGTTCAGGGTAAGCACCGGCAAAGGCCTGCGCCACGCAGCCGCCCATCGAGCAGCCCGCGACCACCGCATCGCGCCAGCCGACATGATCCATCAGAACAGCAAGATCGTCGGCAAAGAGCCGTGGCGTGTAATCGCCCGCCTTCCGATCCGAGGCGCCATGGCCGCGGCAATCGTAGACAAGGAGATCAGCCTTGTCCTTCAACCGCGCGACCACGCCATCCCACACGCTGCCGTCCAGCGCCAGCGAGTGGATCAGTACGATGCGCGGCTTGCCGGCCGTGCCGTGACGGCGATAGGCGAGACGCGCCCCGTCGCGCGTCGTCGCAAAGTTCAGTCCTTGCGCCAGCATGCTCAGACCGCAACCGCTTGCCGGGCCGGCTCGACCAACGGCACATTCATGGCGTCGTAACCGTAGAGCCATGACGTATCTTCCTCACCGCCGGACATCCAGGTGTTGGCGCTGGAGATCGCCTGGATGCGCGAGGTGCGCGGCTTGCGCGTTGCTTCATACATTTTGAAGGCGCGCTCGACATCATCGCTTTCCACCGCGGCAAGGCAGCGGGCGAGAACGGCCGCATCCTCGATCGAGGTCGCGGCGCCTTGCGCCATATACGGCGTCATCGGATGGCAGGCATCGCCGAGCAGCGCGACACGGCCATCGCTCCATTTCGGCAACGGTTCGCGCTCGAGGATCGCCCATTTGTGGCAATCCGGGCAGGCATTGAGAACCGACATCACTTCCGGATGGAAGCCTTCATAGGCGGCGCGCAATTCCTTGACGTCACCCTTGGCCGACCAGGATTCCTTGGTGATCCAGTTTGCCGGCTCGGGAACGGAGGTGACGAAATAGACCTCGCTGCGATCGGCCCGCGTATAATAGATGACGATGTGGCGATCCGGCCCCCACCATTTCGCGCGCGATGGGGCGATGGTCTTGCCGCCCATCAGCTTGGTGTCGAACACCGCGCGATAGGCGATGCGCCCTTTGTGGATCGGCGCATCCGGCCCGACGATGATCTCGCGCACCAGCGAATGCACGCCATCGGCACCGATCGCCGCGTCCGCCTGCGCGGTCGTGCCATCGGCGAAAGAGAGCGTCACCTTCCCGTTACGCTGATCGAGGCCGACCAGCTTCTTGTTCAGGTGAACGATTTCCTGCGGGATATTTGCAAGCAGCGCCTCGTGCAAATCGCCGCGATGCATGCACAGGAACGGCGCGCCGAACAGGCTTTCCGGCATCGGCAATTCGCGCTTCACTTCGCCGGTGTCCCAGACGCGGTTGAGATGCGAATAGGGCTCGAATGCGGTCTTGCGCAGCTTCTGCTCGATGCCGATGTGGCGCAGCACGCGCGACGAATTCGGCAGCATCTGGATGCCGGCGCCGATGCGCGCGAACTGCCGCGCCTGTTCGTAAACCTGAACGTCGATCCCGACCTGCCGCAAAGTCGCGGCGGCGGCGAGGCCTCCCATTCCGGCTCCGACGATGGCGATCGAAAGCGGTTTCGTCATTGGCGCTGCATCTCCCTCAAAGCGTCACTTCATTTGGCGGCTCTCACGGGCCGCTCGCTGTGAATTCGCCGGGAGGTTGGCCTCGCAGGAAAAGAATGTAAAATATTCTTTTAGTACAACTTTGGAACTTTATAGATACCATGGAACTTCGGCATCTTCGCTACTTCGTGGCCGTTGCGGAAAGCGGCAGCATCACCAAGGCGGCGCAGCGCCTCGGCATCCAGCAACCGCCGCTCGGCCAGCAGATCCGTGCGCTGGAAGCCGAGCTGAAGGTGCAATTGTTCGAACGCGCACCCAAGCGCATCGTGCTCAGCAATGCCGGCAGGGAATTTCTGAACGATGCGCGGCAGATCCTGCAGAGCGCGAAAGAGGCGATGGAAAAAGTGCGCCGCTTCGACCGCGGCGAACAGGGCCTGCTGACCGTCGGCTTCACCAGTTCTGCCTCGATGCATCCGATCGCACCGCGCATCCTCGGCGCCTTCAACAATGCTTATCCGCTCGCAAAGGTCGAGGTGGAGGAGCGCGAGACCTACGAATTGATCCTGCGGCTGCAACAGCGTGAACTCGATGCCGGCTTCATGCGCTTTGCGCCGCGCGATCTTCCGGGCCTGACGCGTGCGGTGTTGGTCGATGAGGAGATGGTGCTGGCCATTCCGCGCGACCATGCCTTGGCGCACAAGCCGAAACAGCCGGTGACGCTGAAGATGCTCAACGGAGAGGGCTTCGTGCTATATCGCCGTCGGGATGGCGTTGGCATCTATGACTGGCTGATTGCTTCGCTGGCCAAAGGCGGATTCATGCCACGCGTCACGCATGAGGTTCATCGCATGATGGCATCGATCAATCTGGTGGCGGCCGGAGCGGGACTGTCCTTCGTGCCGGCATCGATGCAGACGCTGCATCAGGAAGCCGTGGTCTATCGCCCGCTCGCGGCCAACATGCTGCCGCGCCTGCCGCTGTACCTCGTCCACCGCACCGACCAGGACCTGATGCTGGTGAAGAACTTCATCAGAGTGGCGATGACTGTGCCGCCGAAGGTGGCCAAAAAGAACGTAACAGCGAGGTGAACGAAGCGGCTATCGCTCCTGCAATGCCAGCCGCGCGCCGAGCGCAACGAAGGCGGCGGCAAAGGTGCGCCGCATCCACGTCATCACCGCCGGCCGCGAGACGACATGCTCGCGCATGGCCGCGGCGAACAAGCCGTAAATGGCGAAGACCACGAAGGTCATCGCCATGAACACCCCGGACAATTCCAGCATGCGCAGCAAGGGATGCGCTTCATCAGCGGCGATGAATTGCGGCAGGAAGGCCACGAAGAAGATCGACAGTTTCGGATTGAGAATGTTGACGAGAATGCCATCGATCACGACACGCCAGGCGGAGCGCGCATCCGGCGTCTTCTCGACACGCAGCACGCCGTGCTCGCGCAGCGACTGCCAGGCCATCCAGAGGAGATAGGCGACGCCGGCATATTTGACGATGTCGTAGGCGAGCGCGCTGGTGTGCAACACGGCAGCCAGGCCCATCATCGCCGCGATGAGATGCGGCACGATTCCGAGCGTGCAGGCGAACGCGGCCAGCACGCTGGCGCGACCACCGCGCGACAGCCCGGCGGCCAGCGTATAGACGACGCCGGTGCCGGGCGATGCCACGATGATCAGGGTGATGAGCAGGAATTCAAGCGTCATGACGAGCCCTCATTTCCTCTCGCAAAGTTTGCATACCGATCGGCGCGCGGCGCGGTCGAACTAGTTCCTGATCTTCTCCGCGAAGTAACCGAGCGTCTGGCGATAGACTTCCGACCTGTTCCACTCGCGCATCACCTCGAAATTCGGTGTCCCGATGGTGAACGGCTGACCCGGTCTCCAGCCATTGACTTTCAACAGATTGGCGGTGGAGGCAAGCACGTCCGGCACCGAATGGCGCAGATCGACATGGCCGTTGCCGTCGAAATCGACGCCATACTTGATGTAGGACGAGGGCAGGAATTGCGTCTGGCCGATCTCGCCCGCGTAAGCGCCGACCATGTCGCGCACCGGCAGATCGCCGCGCTGCACGATCTGCAAAGCGGCCATCAGCTCTCTCTGGAACAGCTCGGTGCGGCGGCAATCATGCGCCAGCGTCGCCAGCGTGCGGATCACCGGCAGCTTGCCCATGTCGGCGCCGTTGTCGGTCTCCATCGTCCAGATCGCGACGATCAGCTCGGCCGGCACGCCGAAGCGCTGTTCGACCCGGCTGAGCGTCGAGCCATGCCTGATCATCATCGCCTTGGCCCGCTTGATCCGGGCCGGGCCGACGCGCGTCGCCGCATATTCCTCGAAGGTCTTGCGAAAGGTGCCGCGCTGGCGCCGGTCGAAGGCCATGACGGCCGGGTCGTGGGTGACGCCATTGAGCCCGGCATTCAGCGTCGCTTGGGAAATTCCCTGCGCCTGCGCCTCGCGCGAGAATTCGGCGATGAAGCGATTGAAATCGCCACCGCATTGCGCCGCATCGGCGGGCCGGGTGGTCATCAGATTGGCGGACAGGAGGGTGGCGAGCAGGACGGCGGCAGGTCGGAAAAACATGCGAATCCTCAAAAAATCCCCGGCGCCCTTATCGCATGACGATTGCGGCAAAAGAAGTGGCGAGATGGCACAGACCGGTTAACGGCGATGCCCGCGAATGCCCCTGGCTTGTTCACCGTATCCCGGAGGTACTTGCGCCTCCGGGTTCAGCGCCGGGCTGATATGGCCGGCCCGATGCTTGCGCGACGGCGAAATCGCGTCGCGGTTCTCCAGCAGCCGTTTCGCGGCTTCGGCGGCCGCAAGGATATAGCCACGATCGGCATGGATCAGCGTCAATGTCATGGCACCTTCCCACAGCAGCATGATCTCACGAGCACGTTCAACGGCAGACGGGACATTCGTCTTCTCCAGCATCGCAACGAAGCTGGCCTCAACCGTCTGCTTGTGACGGCGCGCCACCATGCGGGCGGGATGGCCGGGCAGATCGGCGAGTTCGATCGCAACGCGCGTGAAGCCGGCACCCGTCCAGCGCGGCTTTGCCGCCCATTTCGCCAGATCGCCAAACAACACATCGAGACATGCGGCAGGTGTATCGTAGGTCTGATCGAAATATCGACGCAGCCGCTGCATCGACAATTCGCTCGCCTGCGACAACACCGCTGCCATCAAATCATCCTTGCTGCGGAAATGCTGATACAGCGTGCGCTTGGTGACGTGCGCCTGATCGGCAATGTCGTCGAGAGACGCGCGTACAAAGCCGTTGCGCCAGAACATGACGTGAGCGGCATCGACAATGCGGGCATGCGTCTGTTGCGATGATCGCGGCATGGCGAGACCCTGAGCGATGTATACGCGAGAGTGACTTTACGCTGGTCCCGCGCGGGCCTACAGAGCGATCTTACATTTGCCAGCACACATTGTCGGCACGCGTGACGGCGACAGACAAGAGGAGATTCGCATGGACTCTCTGCTTGCAATGATCGCTCTATGGCTTTCGTTCAATTTTGGTTTACCGGCGATATCCGAGCCGCCCAAAGTGGAAGTCGTGTCGGCGCAGGAAATTCTGTTCAAGCGATACAGAGCTTTCACGCCGCAGGCACAACAGGCTCTGCTCGCAACCGTTGGCGGCAACGACACGAACGGCAAAAGCCGCAAGGCCGTGGCGATTTACGATGAGCCGACCGGCACGATTTTTCTGACCGAAGGCTGGAACAGCAAAAACCCGGCCGATCTGTCGGTGCTGGTCCACGAAATGGTCCATCACGTCCAGCGCGAAGGCGGACTGCGTTACGAATGCCCGGCGGCGCGAGAGGAACTGGCCTATGCCGCGCAGGACAAGTGGCTGAATATGTTCGGCCGCAATCTGTTCGATGACTTCGATCTCGATGCCTTCACACTGCGGGTCAGCACATCCTGTGGATTATAAGGGAGTTCTTCTATTCTCACCGTGAGGATGCCGAACGGTGGGGATGTGCATGCAGACCCGCAGAACTTTTCAGCCTTGCCGGGATTGTCGTGCCGGGGGCCACAAACCCTGGAGAACACGCCATGCAAGCCCAGCAAATGATCAGCAGCCATCCCAGCATGCGCGGCGAAGCCAGCGACGCGCTCATTCGCTGTATCGAGGAATGCTATTCCTGCGCGCAGACCTGCACCTCCTGCGCCGACGCCTGTCTCGCCGAAGACAAGGTGAAGGACCTGACCCAGTGCATCCGGCTCAATCTCGATTGCGCCGACATCTGCAACATCACCGGCCGGATCGTCACCCGGCGCACCGGCTCCGACGAAGAAATGATGCACCGCATGCTGGACAGCTGCGCGGTCGCCTGCCGCCTCTGCGGCGATGAATGCATGCGCCACGCGGCGCAGCACGAGCATTGCCGCATCTGCGGGGAAGCCTGCCACCGCTGCATGCAGGCCTGCCAGGAGGCCGGACGCAAAATGCATTGAACGGCGTTTTCCATAAAGTCGCTAACTCCCGCCGATCAGAATGCCGGCGGCGAGCACCAGCGAACCGCCGAGCACCACCTGGAAAACCGCGCGCATGAACGGGGTTTCCATATAACGGTTCTGGATGAAGGCGATCGCCCACAGCTCGAAGAACACGACGATGCCGGCGATCGCCGTCGCCGTCCAGAATTCCGGAATGAGATAGGGCAATGCGTGACCGAGGCCGCCGAGCGTCGTCATCACCCCTGACGCAAGCCCGCGCTTGAGCGGTGAGCCGCGCCCGGAAATGACGCCGTCGTCATGCGCGGCTTCGGTGAAGCCCATGGAGATGCCGGCGCCGACCGAGGCCGCGAGCCCGACCACGAAGGTCGTCCAGGTGTTCTGCGTCGCGAACGCGGTGGCGAAGATCGGCGCCAGCGTCGACACCGAACCGTCCATCAATCCGGCAAGTCCCGGCTGCACCCAGGTCAGCACGAATTGCCGGTGCGCCTTCTCGTCTTCTTCCTTGCGCGTGCCGGTGTCCGCCGCGTCGGCATTCAGCTCTTCGGCCCGATGCTCGTGCTTGCGCTCGGCGGCGGCAAGATCGCCAAGGAGCTTGCGCGTATCGGGATCGCTGCTCGCCTGCGCCGCGCGGGTGTAGAAATTCGCCGCGTCGTCTTCCATCCGCGCGGCTTCGGAGCGGATGCGATCGAGACCGAGATTTTGAATGAGCCAGACCGGGCGGCGCGAATAATAGCCGGCCACATGCTCGCGCCGGATCAGCGGGATGACGCGGCCGAACCGCCGCTGGAAGGTATCGATCAGCAGGCGCCGATGCCCGTCCTCCTCCGCCGCCATGGCGTCGAACATCTCCGCCGTCGCCGGATAATCGTGGCGGAGCTGCTCGGCATAGCTGGCATAGATGCGCGCGTCGTCCTCCTCCGACGAAATCGCCAGCGCCAGGATCTCGGCTTCGGACAGATCGGTGAAGTTGCGGCGCGAACCGAAGGCGGAGAACATGGGCTTTTTCCAGATTGGAACGATTATAATCTAGATACGCCCGGCCGTCCGGCCCGGCAAGCGGCCTCCGTTGTCGCCCCACCTTCCGGGGACGACAAAAAAGACAAAGCTCCGCCGGCCCTGTTCTTTCGCCGGCGCGGGCGCGCCCGTATTCCAGATAGTCCGTTGCCCTTTTTCGCGTTGCGCATTGGGTACACCCAATGCACAAGGGCGCGCGGAACGCCGGGCTCTCAGCCTGCCCGCGGCCCCATGCGCAAAATGGAAAGCGCATGAGATTGGTAGCACCACGGAAAAGCTGGACGATTCCAGCGTTCCGCGCGCGGTGTTTGACGGTCTGCTCCTCGTCCCCGGTGGACAATCCTCCACCGTATTTCCTGCCGGGCGGCCACGCCCGACGGGACAAAGGCTTGAACCGGTCATGCCGCGAGGTCACGTCCTCCCCACAGCACAACCACCGCATCCCGCCCCGCGTCTCACGACGCTCATGAAACGCCCCTTGCAGCGGGGACGGGATGAGAAGGCATATAGTCCTAGATAGGAATTTTGTCAAGACGGCCGTAAACCGGGCCTTGAGACGCGCCTTCGGCGGACGCGAGTCGCACGATACAATCGTGCCGCTATCCTTCTTTTTCCGGCCACCTGCCCCAACAATCCAGCGCCCCCATCACGGCAATTCCGATCCAATACGAAACAATATCCCACCAGGAGAACACGCGGCCGAGCAGCAGAGCCCCAAACGTCGAATTACGAAACGTATCTAATGGCGGCCAATGCAATAGTTGGCTGAACTCCACAAAAGCGGCGAACACAGCCGCAAGCACCACGACGATTCTGATGGCAACGTTCGGCAACGCCACCCGAACACAGACGTAGACAAGCACGCCCCACAGAACCGATCCGCCATACTTTGCGACCACGGGAGGCAAATTCAGAACGGGCCAGCGCCACAGCAAACCGAGCGCAACAAGGGCCAGCCCCAAGGCTGCGTAGATCAATCGCAACTTCAAAGTCGAGTGTCGATTATCCTCTGCCTTGAACAAGGTCACGGCACACCGACACTTTCCGCAGCACCGGCGGACAATCGCTTCCCTTGCCTAACGGATATCGGCTTCTTGATAAGCACAACCAACGTGTAGCTGATGACAAGAAGCAGGAACCACGACCCCAGCTTGCCGACACCGACGAGCGTCCACGCCTTCGTCTGGTTCGGATAAATCCACGCTCTGCTGAAGGTGCCCGCATTCTCCGATATCCAAATAAAGACCGAGACCAGGAAAAGGCCAAGAAGCAGTGGCATCGAACGCTGAATTTTCCAGTTCGTGAAATAGACGGTCGTGCGTGCAAAGAGCAGGATTGTCACCGCAAACAACGCAAGGCGAATGTCGAAAACGTAGTGATGCGCAAAGAAGTTGACGTAAATCGCGATGCTCAAAACGACCAGTCCCCAGGTCGGCGGATGGTGCGAGAATTCGAAATGAAAGAGCCGCCACGCGCGGCATATGTAGCTGCCGATGCAGGAATACATGAAGCCCGTAAAGAGGGGCACGCCGGCGATCCGGAAGAAGCTCGGTTCGGGATAGATCCAAGAGCCCACGGAGGTCTTGAAAATCTCCATGGCTGTACCGACCACGTGATAAACAAGAATGACCTTGGCTTCCTCGAACGTCTCGAGCCGGAACGCCAGCAGAAAAACTTGTAGAGCCAGCGCAGCCAGAAACAGGAAATCGTAGCGCGCCAGAGGCAACGTCGCCGGATACCAAAAGTGGGTCACGACCAGAAGCACGACCATCATGCCACCAAACAGGCACGCCCAAGCCTGTTTCATGCCGAAGCGCAGAAACTCGTAGACGAGGGCCGTACTCCGGCGCTCCGCCATCCAAGATGCAACACGATGTTCCGTTTCGATGAAGGGCCTGAGCGCAGCCCATGTTGCCGCCGAGCTTCCGTTCTCTTTTGCGGCCGAGCGCGCGTCGAACATGATGATCCCTTGCAATAAATCTCAAAAAAAGCGCCGGGGGTGCCCCGGCGATGGCATTTCTAGGAATGCGCAAAATCGAGCCTAACAATGATGGCACAATATTGTCATCGTTCTGCTTGATCGGGCGACCCAGTAAACGCCAGCGCCCCCAATTGTTGAGCGCGGCGTTTGCATTCTGGGTCCCCGCCTTCGCGGGGAGTGTGTGGGGTGGAGAGGCTGTCAAACACAAACAACCAAACACGGCGCGCTGAGCACGTGTTCGCGGCCGCGCGACTTCAATCGAGCACGACCACCGCGTCGACCTCGAACAGCATGCCGTCGAGCGCGAGGCGCGGGACCGGCACCAGCGTCTGCGCCGGCAGCGCTACGCCGAACATCGCCTGCACATGTTCCGTCATCACCGGCAGCAAAGTCTGGTCGTAGCCGACCACATAGGTCATGTAAAATCGCTCCACAAACTCATTTTTTGACCATTGTTTTATATGGCTAAATAACCATATCATGAGCCGCAAACCGCATTTTGAATGGGATCTGGCGAAGGATCGCCGGAACCGGGAGAAGCACGGCATCGCGTTTCGCCTCGCGCAGCAGGCCTTCTTCGATCCGCGCCGTGTCATCGCGGAGGACATCGACCACAGCGAGAAGGAGCAACGCTATTTCTGTTTCGGATGGGTCGATGGCGGCGTGATGACCGTGCGCTTCACCTGGCGGGAGGGACGCATCCGCATCTTCGGCGCAGGCTATTGGCGGAAAGGAAAGAGAATTTATGAGCAGAAAAACCGTTAAATACACCACGGGCGAAATCGGCCGCGCGCGCGTGATCGAAGACTTCCTGCCCTCGCCCGATGAACTCGTCGCGCGCGACGACACGGTGAAGGTGACTCTGCAATTGTCACGGCGCAGCCTGGATTTCTTCAAGCGCGCGGCCAAGGCGCGGCGCGTACCCTATCAACGGATGATCCGCGCGCTGGTGGATCAATATGCGGAGAAGCAGGGCAAGGCGAAAGGCTAAAGCGTTTTCGCGCGAAGTGTGAGACACGCGCAAACAAAAACCCGGCTTGCGCGCGGCTATGCGCCCTCGTGCGCGGCGAAATCCGCCGGCGGCAGGCGATTGACCGGAAGGCTCGCCGGCTCGCCGTCGAACTGCGGCAGCAGATCGGCATAGGCGCAGCCGCGGCGGGCGCCGCTTTCCCCGGCGTCCGGCAAAGCCGGATGCGCGATCATGTGCGCCCGGATCTCCGCCGGCAGATCGCGCCAGGCGGGCACGAAGGACAACAGGATGCAATCGCGCCGCTCCGCGCTGC
Organism: Pseudorhodoplanes sinuspersici; assembly: GCF_002119765.1. Taxonomy (NCBI): domain Bacteria; kingdom Pseudomonadati; phylum Pseudomonadota; class Alphaproteobacteria; order Hyphomicrobiales; genus Pseudorhodoplanes; species Pseudorhodoplanes sinuspersici. The sequence goes on along the minus strand of NZ_CP021112.1, from coordinate 2,898,774 downwards.
GGTTGGCATGCGTGCCGTGAAGAAGCCTGTAGTCGAGCACGACGGCATCGCCGGCGTGGAGCGCGAGCGTCACCTGCCCGGGATGATCGGCCATCGCGGCGTGATCCTCCGGCAGCCCATTCGCCGCTTGCGAATGCGGCTCGGGCAGCGCCCGGTGAAGCGTGCCGCCGGTGCGATGCGAGCCGGGCAGAACGCGCAGCGCGCCATTCTCCACGCCGGTGTCGGTGAGATAGCAAAGAACCGCGACCTGCGGCGCCACCTTTTGATAACTGACCGGATGGTCCCAGCACCACCAGTCCTGATGCCACCACAATGCCGGGCTCAACGGCGCCTTGCTGGTGACGTAAGCTGACAGCCATTTCAGATCGCGCGGCACAAGCACGCTGCGCAACAGCGCCATGCAGCGCGGCGAGCCGAGACAGCGGGCGACGATCGCGTCATCCCAGCGCAGCGGCAGCAGATCGTTACCCGGCCGGCTCATGCCGGCATGCCGCGGCGCGGTGAGCGTTTTGTCCACGGCGGCGCGCAGCGCCGACACGTCGCGCAGCGCGAGGAAGGACGGGATAAGCGCAAAACCCGTCTCGGCGAATGTCGGGGAATGGTGTGTCACACGTTGCCATCACCGTGCAGGGGCCTATCAGGATGCAGACATCGGCGGCCGTTGTCGAGCCGGTGCGCGCCCTGGCGAAGCGTATGCGCGGCGTGCGTGATCCTGCCGGATCGAACATGCCGATGTCACTGCGTCACGCTGGACCGCGCGACCGGACGGAGAAGGGGCGGCGCGCCCGGCGACGACGCCATGATCGGCTGCCATTTGGCATTCCAGCGCGCCATCGCCGTCCGGTCACCGTCAAACACCAGGTCGAGGAACGCCAGGGACAGCTCCGCCGTGGCCGCCTTCACCTTCGGATTGAGATCGAGGCCACCGGTCCCCGGGCGATCGGTGAACATGCTGTGCGATCCACCCTGAAACACAGCCAGCGCTTTGCGCGGCGTCGCGATGGCGTTGTAGATCGCCAGCCGGTCGGCCGCCGCCGAGTAATATCCGGGAATTTTGATGACATCGCCGGTGGATGTCACATGCAGCGTCGGGACCGTGACATTCTCGAGCACCGGCGCAAGCTGCGGTTCCCCGTAAAACGGCGGCGAGGAAATGACGATCGCCGCCGCGAAGCGCGGATCCTTCGCTTCCATCCGCCGGCCTTCGCGCATCACGCCAGCGCCAACAGCCACCAGCGCCGTGTTGGCGCCATACGAGTGGCCGGCCACGACGATCCGCTGGCGGTCGATCTGTGCCTCATAGGCGCCGACATCGCGCGACAGCACGCGGTCCAGTGCGAACCGCACATCCAGGCCCCGCGCCAGCGCCTCGCTTTCATGCGCCGCCTGCTGCAATCGCTGCACAAGGGTCAGAGGATTGCCGGCCCAGACCGACGTGTCGCTGCCCGCATGCTGAACGTGCAAACTCGCGACGCCGCGCGACGCCCAGTATCGCGCGAGATAACTGTATCCGCGGCGGGACCCGCCCATGCCATGCGAGAACACGATCAGCGGAATGCGTGCGCCGGGCGCGACATCATTCGGCCAATGCAGCCGGGCCGGAACCGGCCGCGAACGCGCACCATCGACCCAGTCGAAATCGACGATGCGAAAGGCCGACGCATTGGGTGTCGCCTGAGATATTGCCGGGGATTGCGCGCGCGCCGGGCCGGTCGCGGCTGCGCCGGTCAGCACCAGCGCAAGCAACAGGGCACCGAAAAGCCGCCAGCACGCCGCAACGCCCGTGCCGCTCAATTCCGTTTGCATGCCCGTTTGCATGAAGCCCCCTCATGGACCCAAAAGCCGGGAGATGTGAACCCGGAGCGCTGAACCGGATCATCCCGCAGGCGTCGATCTCACCCGATCTCTATCGCGGTCATAAAAGCGGCTTAAGTGAGCCAGCCGCCGCATCTTTACATTCCAGCAACAAATCAAAACGCCGCGCCCATTGCTGAGCGCGGCGTTTTGATTCTGCTTGCTCCACACTCTCCGCTCCTCCTCAAAAGACGCAGGCACAAACAAAAAACCCCGGCTTTCGCCGGGGCTTCTATTTCGATGGATTGCCGGGTCAAGCCCGGCAATTACACGCGATAAGTCAGTACTGACTTACGATCTCAGTTATCAAGGAACGACCGCAGCTTGCGGCTGCGTGACGGGTGCTTCAGCTTGCGCAACGCCTTCGCCTCGATCTGGCGGATACGTTCGCGCGTCACGCTGAATTGCTGGCCGACTTCCTCCAGCGTGTGGTCGGTATTCATGCCGATGCCAAAGCGCATGCGCAAGACGCGCTCCTCGCGCGGGGTGAGCGAGGCGAGCACGCGCGTCGTGGTCTCGCGCAGGTTGGACTGGATCGCCGCATCGATCGGCAGGATCGCGTTCTTGTCCTCGATGAAATCGCCGAGGTGACTGTCTTCCTCGTCGCCGATCGGCGTTTCGAGCGACAGCGGCTCCTTGGCGATCTTGAGAACCTTGCGCACCTTTTCCAGCGGCATGCCGAGCTTTTCGGCCAGCTCCTCCGGCGTCGGCTCGCGGCCGATCTCGTTCAGCATCTGCCGCGAGGTGCGGACGATCTTGTTGATCGTCTCGATCATATGCACCGGAATGCGGATGGTGCGGGCCTGATCGGCGATCGAACGGGTGATCGCCTGCCGGATCCACCATGTCGCGTAGGTCGAGAACTTGTAGCCGCGGCGGTATTCGAACTTATCGACCGCCTTCATCAGGCCGATATTGCCTTCCTGAATGAGGTCGAGGAACTGCAGGCCGCGATTGGTGTATTTCTTGGCGATCGAGATGACGAGGCGGAGGTTCGCCTCGACCATTTCCTTCTTCGCCTGACGGGCTTCGCGCTCGCCCTTCTGCACCGAATGCACGATCTTGCGGAATTCGCCGATCTCGAGGCCGGTCTCGGCCGCGAGCGTGTGAATGGCGCCGCGCAGATCCTTCACCTTCTCCTTGTCGTTGGCGACAAGGTTCTTCCAGCCCTTGGCCGACAGCTTCGACACGCGGTTGACCCAGCGCGGATCGAGTTCCGAGCCGAAATAGTTCTTCAGAAAGTCGTCTCTCGCGACGCCATGGCTTTCGGCCAGACGCATCATCCGGCCTTCGAGGCCGACCAGGCGCTTGTTGATCTCGTAAAGCTGATCGACGAGGGAGTCGATGCGCGCCTGGTTGAGGCGCAGCGACTTCACCGCGGTGATGATCTCGTCCTTCAGCTTCTTGTATTTGCGCTCCTGGCTGGGCGACAGCGAGTCCGACTTCAGACGCAGCTCGATATCCTGCTCCTGCAGCTTGCGCAGGCGCTTGTATTCGTTGGCGACGGTGTCGAAAGTTTCCAGCACCTTCGGCTTCAGCTCGGCCTCGATCGCGGCGAGCGACATCGAGTTCTCGAACTCGTCGTCGTCCATGTCGGCTTCGGCGGCGAGTTCGGCCGGGTCCTTCTCCTCGCCATCGGCGACGCTGGGCGAGGCCTTGAACGGCGTCGCCTGCGCGGGGGCGGATGGCGGCGACGCCTCCGCAAATTCAGAGCCGGGCAGCGGCTTGCCGTCGGGGCCGACCGGCGCCGGCATCTTCGCATCCGGGCCGGCATAGGTGGCTTCCAGATCGATGATGTCGCGCAGGAAGACCTTGCCCTCGTTCAGTTCGTCGCGCCAGATGATGATCGCCTGGAAGGTCAGCGGGCTTTCGCAGAGCCCGGCGATCATCGCCTCGCGACCGGCCTCGATGCGCTTGGCGATGGCGATTTCGCCTTCGCGCGACAAGAGCTCGACCGAGCCCATTTCGCGCAGATACATGCGCACAGGATCGTCGGTGCGTTCGGACGGCTCTTTCTTTTCGGTGGTCGCGAGCGGCTTGGCGGTGACTTCGACCAGCTCGCCACCCTCGTCGTCGTCGTCCTCTTCCTTCTCGCCGTCCTCGTCCGCCGCCTCGTCCTGCTCGATGACGTTGATGCCCATTTCGGACAGCATCGACAGCGTGTCCTCGATCTGCTCGGAGGTGACCTCCTCCGACGGCATCACGGCGTTGAGCTGCTCGTAGGTAATATAGCCGCGCTTCTTTGCCTGCTTGATCATCTTGCGGACGGCGGCATCGGACAGGTCGAGCAACGGCAGCGGCGTATCCGGTGTCGCCTCGGCGTCCTTGTCCTTCTCGGCGGCTTCATCCTTGGTCTGGCCGACCTTGGCCTTCACGGCCTCCTTTTCGGATACGGCCTTGACGGCGGTTTTCTGGGCGGGGCGGACGGGCTCTGGGCGCGCGGGCGCCTTCGCAGCAGGTTTGGCGGTGACTTTCACTGGTTCCTTCACTGGTTCTTTGGCGGGCGCAGGCTTGGACGCGGCCTTTCCGGTCGCGGACTTGACCAGCGATTTGACGGTATTCTTGATGGAGGTCTTGACCTTGGCCGCCGTCTTGCTGGTCGCGCTCTTGCTCGCCATTTAGTTCTCTCTCCCGCAGCGGGGTTCTCCCGCCGTATCGACCACCCCTACCCTATGGCGAGAGACTCGATCTTACGCTGAGTCCATGCGCCCGAGGTTGCCGAATCAACACACCGACTGTCGCCGGGCTCCCTTAAGTGGGGATTAACCCTAAAAGGATCCCGTGCCTTTGCTAAAAAAAGCCCCAGATACGGGGCAATTCCCATAAAGCTTGCCCGAAATGCATGCCGGGCCGCAAAACTCAAGACCCCCTGACGGACCGCCCGGACGACGCTCCAAAGCCCTCGATGAGCGCCTCGGTTCCCTCGAGGGCCGCGAGCCTGTTCTGAACGTCCCGGATCCAGGCAAAATTGGCTTCGCTCGGATCGTCCCCGAGCGCGCGCTCTGCGTCTTTCAGCTCCCTATTTAACGTGCGTGTCTTGCGATGCAAGGTAACGATGTGTGCCCACCATTGAGAAACATCGGTTTCTCCGGCTCCGGCGCGGGCCGGCCAGTCCGAAGTATGGGTGATGGCGCCGCGAACCCGCATGATCAGGGGGTCGAGGCCGCGTGCTGCCAGATCCCGTTTCAGGGTTTCACTCTCGATCGCCGTCTCGCCTGAGGCGGTCTCCAGCACCGCCCGGCGGAGCTGATCGGCGTCGGGATGGACCAGTTCGATCTCGGCGAATTCCTCGAGATGGGTTTCCAAAAGCCAGGGGTGCTCGATCACTGCCATCAGGATCAGCGCCTCCCGCGGCGGCATGGCGCTGCGATGGCCGCGGACCAGCGAACTTTGCCCGATCCGGGGTGATGGCGCCGCGAAGGGATCGGGCATCGGCCGCTGCCCACCCCGCCAGTTGCCGCGCTGGTTGCCGCCGCCGCTGCGCCGTCCCGCTGTTTCGTAGCGCCGGCCGCGTTCGAAGCCCTGGCCCTGCGGCGGCATGAACAAGGCCCGTACGCGAGCATCGAAATCCTGCTTGTAATATTTCCGCACCGCCTCATGGCCGATGCCATTGAGAATCTCGCCGAGACGCGCTTCCAAAGCGGCACGGCGTTCCGGCGTCTCGAAGGCGGCGCTTTCGGTCTCGCGCATCCAGAGGATATCGGCGAGCGGGCGGGCGCTTTTCAGCACCTCGTCCATCGCCGCGCGGCCGCCGGAGCGAATGAGATCGTCCGGGTCCTGCCCTTCCGGCAGCATGGCGAAGGTCAGACTCTTGCCCGGCATCAATTTCGGCAACGCCAGATCGACCGCGCGATAGGCGGCTCTGCGTCCCGCTTTATCGCCGTCGAAACACAGCATCGGCTCGTCGGCGATGCGCCACAGAAGGCCGAGTTGTTCTTCGGTCAGCGCGGTGCCGAGCGGCGCCACCGCGCCTTCAAAACCCGCCGTCACCATCGCGATCACATCGACATAGCCTTCGACGACAATCAGCGCCTTGCCGTCATGCACCGCCTGCCGCGCTTTCGCGCCGTTGAACAGGATCGAGCCTTTGTGGAAGAGCGGCGTTTCCGGCGAGTTGAGATATTTCGCCGGTGCTTCGGGATCGAGCGCACGGCCGCCGAATGCAATCAGCCGTCCGCGCCAATCGGGAATGGGAAACATCACGCGATCGCGGAAGCGATCATACGGCACCGGGATATCGTCGCCGGCAATCGTCAATCCGGCCTCGATCATGTCTTCGACCGGAACGCCCTGATGGCCGAGATGCTCCTTCAATGCGAAACGGTCGGCCGGCGCATAGCCCATGCGGAAGCGCACCTGCGTTTCCGGGCCGATGCCGCGATCGGCGAGATAGCCGCGCGCCTTGGCGCCGGCGCGCGACTGCAACGTGCTTTCGAAAAACCTGGCGGCAAGATCGATCACTTCATGCAGCGTCTTCCGTCGCTGCTCGCGGACGGTCTCCTCCTGCGACACCTTCGGCATCGGCACGCCGGCCATCGCCGCCAGTCGCTCGACGGCTTCGGGGAAGGCGACGCCTTCGGTCATCATCACGAAATCGAAGATGCTGCCATTCTTGCCGGAGGAGAAATCGAACCACGCCTGTTTCTGGTCGTTGACGAAAAACGACGGCGTCTTTTCCTGATTGAAGGGCGAGAGGCCGCGCCATTCCCGCCCGGCCTTTTTCAGCTTCACGCGGCGGCCCACGACCTCCGACACCGGGAGGCGTTCGCGGAGTTCCTCGAGAAACTGGGGCGAAAAGCGCATGGGGTGGCTATACCGAATCGGTGTCCCCCGAGGATAGCCGTCCGATCCAGGCGAAGTCGGGAAGGACTGATTTTATTTATTTTTGGGGGCTTTTCCCCGCTTTTCCACAGGCAGGAAACAGCTTCTTCCAGGCGCCCGTCCTTTCCGATCCTCTCGCCTTTTGCGAAGCCCGGTCGTTAACGGCCCGCTCGGCCGAGCGGATGCAAAATGGCGTCCCATAAGATCTCCGAAGAAAATTCAGGGTTTCGAGCCATGCCGATCGATGAGGATGAGGTGCGCAAGGCCTGGGACCGCAACGCGGACCTGTGGGCGGACCGCGTGCGCGCCGGCATGGATCTCTACCGCGAGGCTTTCAACAATCCGAGCTTCCTTGCGGCCTTGCCGGACCTTACCGGCCGCGATGTGATTGATCTCGGCTGCGGTGAAGGCACCAATACGCGGCTTCTCGCCCGCCGTGGCGCGCGCATGACCGGCATCGACCTGTCGCCACAGATGATTGCCGCCGCCCACGCCGAGGAGAAACGCGAGCCGCTCGGCATCGCTTATGACGTCGCGTCCTATACGACGCGCACGCCCTTTCCCGATGGCCGTTTCGATGCGGCCGTCTCCACCATGGCGCTGATGGACAGCCCGGACTTCCCGGCCGCCGCGCGGGAGACGTTCCGGCTGCTGAAGCCGGGCGCGCCCTTTATCTTCAGCGTGCTCCACCCCTGCTTCGTCACACCCGGCATCCGCTGGCTGAAGGACGCGGAGGGGCGCGACACCGAACTCGTCGTCAGCCGCTATTTCGACGAGGGTTCCTTCGTCGAACGCTGGCGCTTCAGCAAGGATCCCGAGGCGGAGCTGTTTGAAAAATTCGAGGTGCCGCGCTTTCCCCGCCGTCTCGAGACTTATGTGAACGGGCTGATCGATGCGGGCTTCCGCATCACGCGCCTCACCGAGCCGCGGCCGACCGAAGAGATGGCCGCCGCCCATCCCTGGCTCGCGCGCTGGCGCGAGCATGCCGCCATTTTTCTTTATATTGCGGCGGAGAAGCCGGGCGGCGCGTAGATCGGCTAGAGGCCCCACTGATAAATTGCATGCTTTGCGGTGACGTTTGCGCAACTCTCACGGCCCCAACATCTTAGCTCATGAGCGAAAGAGCGGAGCGCAGACAGTGAAGACAATGATGCGTCTGAAACTGGCAGCATTGGCTCTCGTTGCGATGGCCATCGCGACACAGGCCGACGCGGCAAGCTTTGATTGCAGCAAGGCCCGGATGCCGGATGAAAAGGCCGTTTGCGGACATCCCGGCCTTTCGGAACTCGACACGCAGATGGCGGCCTTGTGGTACAGCTACAAGCGCTTCCCTTTCCTGATGGGCGCGAACGGCGTGCGATGGGACGACGCGCATCGCTTTCTGGCTGACCGCCGCCAATGCGGCGCCAATGTCGCCTGTTTGCGCCGCGTTTATCAGGCGCGGATCAGTGCGCTGAAAGCCGGCATCCGCTGGGGCATGCAGAACTACACCCGACAATGATTCTCCGAGAGGGGCGCGGCGGTGAGATCGATCGTCACCCGACCTCATCGGTATAAACCTGAAACTTGGTCAGCGTGGTGCGCCCAAAGGAATTGGACAGCGGCACGTCGGCGGCATCGCGGCCGCGTCCGACCAGGATGCGGCCGATGCGCGGCGTGTTGTGGCGCGCATCGAAGGTGTACCAGCTTCCGGACAAATAGACTTCGAACCAGGCCGAGAAATCCATCGGCTCATCGACCGGCGGTACGCCGATATCGCCGAGATAGCCGGTGCAATAGCGCGCCGGGATATTCATGCAGCGGCAGAGCGTCACCGCCAGATGCGCGAAGTCGCGGCAGACGCCTTGCCGCTCCTCGTGCACCGAATGCGCGCTCTTGGTCGGCGCAGCGAAGTGATAACCGAAGGTCAGGTGATTGTGCACGTAATCGCAGATCGCCTGCACGCGTTCCCATCCGGGCTTGGTATCCTTGAACAGCGACCAGGCGAGATCGGTCAGCTTGTCAGTCTCGCAATAGCGCGAGCCCATGAGGTAGACGAGGCATTCGTCGGGCAATTGATCGATCGGAAGCTGCATCGCCGTCGGCACCACGACATCCGGCAAACCGGAATCGCGCACCAGCGCGCGGCATGAGATGACCGCGCCACCCGCCGGAAGAACAAGACGGCCGCAGACGTTGCCGAAACCGTCGCGATAGTAGGTGACCGGCGTTTGCGTATCCGTCGTAATGACTTCAGTCCCGACGATATCGGCATGCCGCGACGGATGCACATTGAGCATGATGACCATCGGCGTCGCCAGATCCGCGCCATAGCCGATGTCGTAGCCGATCTTGATCTGCATGCTTGCGTGACTACGCCAAGTGAATTTGGTTTGAAGCTAACCCCAACCTCCGTTCATTCCCGCGTAAGCGGGAATCCAGAACGCTTTGCTCTGGGTCCCCGCTTTCGCGGGGACGAACGGATAAATGTCATCACTCACACAACCTTTACGCCCCCGCCTCCGACACCACGCTGATATTCACTTTCATTTCGAGATGATCCGATGCCTCGCCGGTATAGCTGCCCCAGAGCGGGATCGCCTGCTGCGGCTCGCGCGCGATGGCCACGCGGATGAGATCGCGATTGCCGACAATGCCGTTGGTCGGATCGAATTCGACCCAACCGGCGCTCGGTAGATAGACCTGCACCCAGGCATGGGTCGAGCCGCCGCCGACGCGCTCGTTGCCCGAGCCGCGCACGTGCAGATAGCCGGAGACGAAGCGTGCGGCGTAACCGAGCGAACGCACGGCCTCGATCATGAACAATGCAAAGTCGCGGCAGGTGCCCATGCCGCTGCGCAAGGTTTCAAGCGGCGTCTGCACGCCGGGCTCGTAGCGGCGGCGATAGACGAAATCGCGCTTGATCGCGTGGGTGATGTCGGCGAGCAGATCCTGCGTGCGCATCTGGCCGGTGTTGCGCACGAATTGCCGCGCCCATAATTCGATCTTTCGGTCGGGATCGTCGAAGCTGCGATTGATCGACAATGCGAGATCCGGCATCTCATCGTCGTCATAGGCGAAGGGATGCAGATAGGCGTAATCCTCCGGCGACAGATGCAGGCCCCGGACTGGCCGATGATCCACCTTGACCTTGCTGTCGAACACGAGGCGGTCGGACTGGGCGGCGAATTTCACAATGCCGACAGTGTTGCCGAACACGTCCCTGATCCAGCGGATGGCGGTCGGCGTCGGCTCGATGGTCAGCGCTTCGCCGATCAGCCGCAGGTCATAGCCGTCGCGTGGCCGCAGCATGATACGATGTTCGCCGAAGCTGACCGGCCGGGCGTAGCGATATTCGGTCTTGTGGTGGATCGTCAGGATCGGCATGGCAGACTGGAATTCCCTCCCGTTCTGGAAGAAGCAAGAATCGTGGCAGTTTCTGCCCGTAGCCAAACTGGCGGCCAACTCAAGATATTCCAAGGGCTATGATGGAATCATGCGCGTCCGACTGTTCAATTATTGAGCACAAATCCTGGGCAATTGTAGTTTTTGGGAGGGCAGACCGATGACCGGCCCCTCCCTTCTGGCGCCCGAGGAGCCCGCGGCGGTTGTGGTGCTGCGACCGGAAGGCTCGTCGCCTTTCCTTCTGGTGAGCGACCATGCCGGACGGCGCATCCCGAAAAAGCTCGGCGACCTCGGCGTCTCGGAGAGCGAACTGCGCCGGCACATCGCATACGACGTCGGGATTGAACCGGTGGTGCGCTTCATGGCCGAGGAGCTGGATGCGCCGGCGATCCTGCAGCCCTATTCGCGCCTCGTGATCGACTGCAATCGCCCCTTCCAAGCGCCGACGTCGATAGCGCCGCTGAGCGAGGACACGCCGGTCCCGGGCAACGTCAAACTGACGCGGGGCGAAATCGAAGCGCGGCAGCGCGAGATCTTCGCGCCCTATCACAACGCGATCACCACCGAACTGGACCGGCGCGAGCGCGAGGACTTGCCGGCCTTTCTGGTGGCGATGCATTCCTTCACGCCGGTTTACAAAGGCATGGAGCGGCCGTGGCATTCGGGTGTGCTCTATAACCGCGACTCGCGCTTCGCCGCCTTCATTCTGCGATTGCTCCGCGAGGAAGATGCGATGACCGTCGGCGACAACGAGCCCTATATGGTCAGCGACGACACCGATTACACGATCCCGGTGCATGGCGAGCAGCGCGGCATCCCGCATGTCGCGATCGAGATCCGCCATGACCTGATCGAGACCGAAAGCGATCAGCGCGCTTGGGCAGAGCGCATCTGCCGCATCCTGAAGACGGCGAAAGTGCTGCGCGACGAAAGCTACGGCGTCGGACGATGAGCACGGCGCTGATTTTTACTCAATCCGGCAGAGCCGAGGAGTAACCGAACCGGTCGAAATCCTTTTCGAAGGCGCGGTGGACGCGCCTGGCCAGGGCGTCATCGAAATAATCGCGGCATTGCGAGCGCTTCGACACATTCATCGTGCTTTGCATGGAGCTCTTGCCGCCAGCCATGCGCGTGCCCATGACGTCGCCGCCGACATGCGCCAGCACGCGCTGATAGTCCTGATCGAACGTCTCGGCCTTGCCGATCAGATCGAGTGTGATGCCCGGCATGCTGATGATGTCGTCCTGCAACGACCAGTGCGGATCGATCCGCATCATGCAGGTGGCGATGGCCATCTCGACGAAAACCGGGAACGGCAGCGTGGCATCGCGACCGCGCGGCAAGGTGCGGTCGGTCGCCTTGCGATATGCGAGATAGACATTGACGAAGGCATCACCGCCGACCAGCGGACGGCCCTGAAACTTGTCGGCCCAGCACGACACCAACCGCTCATAAGGATTGCGCACGAAGGAAAAGCGCAGCGTGTCCGGCGCGGTGGCAAGTTTGTAAAATGGCGCGACGCCAACTTTGCTCGGGCTGAGCAGCCCGGATTGTTGCCGCCGGTGCACGGCCTGCAACTCTTCCGCATTGCCATTGGCCAACCGGCTCAATGATTTCTTGATGGTGCTGGACGCGGCTTTCGGCACGCCGACATAGATCAGCCGATGAGCCGGAACGACGTCGATCGTACCATCGGGATGATAGCCGTGCGTCATCAGCGTGGCGAAGAAGCGGTAAGCGTCGGGATTGGTCCACCGCGTCGGCTCGGCCTCGATCCGCCACCGGATGGCCCGCCTGTTGGCCCGAAAGAAACGCTTGAGACGCTGCATCCTAACCCGATCACCAACTCTTAAAGGTCCCGCCCCCACGGAGCCGCCGCCTTGTGGCACACAGATGCGCCTTGCATCAAATTGCTATTCCAGACTGCCGGCGAACCGCTCGGCGAGCCGCTCGCGCCGGAATAATTCCACGACGTGATCGATGAATGCGCGGGTCTTGCCGGGCAACATCGACTTGCTGGGGTAATACAGCGAAATCGAGCCGAGATCGGCATACCAGCGCGGCAACAGGCGGACGAGCGTTCCTTGTGCCAGATGCGGCAAGACATCGGGCATGGCAAGCAGCGCAACGCCGAGGCCGAGTATCGCCGCCCTGCACATCGCCGCCGGATCGTTGAACACAAGGGTCTCAGGCTGCAACGCCGCCATTTCCTCTCCGGCGGCATTGCACATGATGCGCTGATTGATGCGACCGGTGCGCGAGGAACGCAACACAATGCCGTCGAGCGCGGCAAGATCGGATGGATCGACCGGCGTCGTACGGCCTTGCATATAAGCCGGCGACGCGACCGCGACCACATGCAGGGGGGCCAGGAGACGCACCTGCAACGCCAGCGGCAACTCGAAGCCACCGCCAATCGCTGCATCGTAGCCCTCCGCAATCAGATCCACCTGCCTGTTTTCGAAGTGATAGTCCGGACGAATGTGCGGATATTGCCGCATGAAATCCGCAAGCCGCGGAAGGATATAGTCACAGCCGAAAGTCACACTCATGCTGACCTTGAGCATACCGGCCGGCTCGCCCTCGCACGAGGCTTCGGCGATGGCCGCCTGCAGAGCCTCGAGACTACCTCCGATCGCCTGCAGGAAGCGCTCGCCCTCGTCGGTCAGCGCCAGCTTGCGAGTCGAGCGATGAAACAATCGGACGCCCATGTTCCGCTCCAGCATCGCCACATTGCGACTGACCGCCGCAGGGGTCAGGCCGAGGCGCCGAGCGGCGGCGGAGAACCCGCCGAATTCGGCACTTTTGACGAAGGATTCGAGGTTGGCGAGGCTTTCCATCGGCCACCTTCAAATGATGATTGAAAATAATTCTTACTATTACCGGCTAATCCACGATAAATAAACCGGTAGATGGCCTCCACCAATAACGGAGACCCTCATGACCCAAGTCACAGCCAAAGCCGGCCTGAACGCCCTCCTGACCCCCGAAGACTCGATCGTGGTCCTGATCGACCACCAGCCGTTCCAGTTCGCCAACCTGCACAGTCACGAACCGACCGTGGTGATCAACAACGTGATCGGCCTCGCCAAGGCGGCGAAGACGTTCAACGTACCGACCATCCTCACAACGGTCATCGAGCAGCGCGGCGGCTACCTGATCAAGGGTCTGCAGGATGTCTTCCCCGACCAGAAACCGATCGATCGCACCTTCATCAATACGTGGCAGGATAAGAATGTCGTTGACGTCGTGAAGAAGTCCGGCCGCAAGAAGATCGTTATGGCGGCGCTGTGGTCGGAAGTCTGTCTCGCCATGCCGGCAATCCAGGCGGCCGGCGAGGGATATGAAGTTTATGCCGTCACCGATGCCTCCGGCGGTGTGAGCCGCGAATCGCACGACATGGCTGTGCAACGCATGATCATGGCCGGGATCACGCCGATCACCTGGCTGGCTGTGGCCAGCGAATGGCAGCGCGACTGGGCGCGTGAGGCAACGGCCACCGCCCTTGGCGAGGTGCTCACACAACATGCCGGCGGCTCCGGCGTCGCTCTCGCCTGGGAACTGCAATTGCTCGGTCAGGCAACGCGCGCAGCCTGAGTACGGTCTCGGGTCGCTCGTGTTGAGCGGCCCGCGATATCCGCTCCCGGTTCATAAGCATGTTCTGCGTTGCCCCGGACGCCGTGACGGCGTCCGGGGCTGTTCGCGTTACTTCGCCGTCGCCAGCGTTGCCTTCTGGTCATGCGCGCGCTTGATGACATAGGCGCGCAACGCCTCGACATCGTCGGGTTTGAGATAGGTCGCGAACGACACCATGCCGTTCCGCACCATCGCGCCGTCCAGCACGATGGCTTTCCAGGCATCAGCATGCGGCAATGTCTGCGAATAGCGCAGATCCGGCACGACGCCGCCGGACGCAACGGTGTCGCCATGGCAACCGGCGCAATATTGCTGATAATGCGCACGCCCCATGTCCACGACCTCCTGCGGCGCCGTCATCGCCGGCGGATCGATGACGCGGGCCACCGTCGGCAAGGCCGGCAGCGTCCCCTTCGCACCGATCTTGAACGTGAGGATGCGGTTGGTGCCACCGCGCGCCGCCTCCTGCACGAGTTCGCCGGCGAGCAAGGGAATCGCACCACCCCAGCCGGCCGACACGGTGACATATTGTTCGCCGTTCACTTCATAGGTGACGGGCGCAGCGATGATGCCGGTCTGGGCGTGGAAATCCCAAAGCTTCTTACCGTTCGCGGCATCATAGGCAACGAAATAGCCTTTGCCGTTGCCCTGGAAGACGAGACCGCCCGCGGTCGAGAGCAGACCGCCGTTCCATGCGAGCGGATGATCGACGGTCCAGGCCGGCTTGCGCGCGACCGGATCCCACGCCACCAGCTTGCCAACGCTCGATGCGCGGATCGCCTTGCGGATCGCCTCGTCTTCCGGCATGGCCGCCTTCACCGGATCGATGCCGAGATTCCAGACGACACCGGGCCGCTGCACAAACGCCTTTGGATCGATCGGGATATAAGGGAAGCCCGCCTCGATCACCGGGATGTAGACATATCCGGTCTGCGGGCTGTAGCTCATCGGATGCCAGTTATGCGCGCCGCCCGGTCCCGGCAGATAAACGCCCGGCTTGCCGATGGTGCTGTGCCGCGCATCCGGATTTTCGATCGGCCGGCCGGTTTTCGGATCGATGCCTTTCGCCCAGGTGACGGTCGCGTAGGCGTCGCCCGAAATGAATTCACCGGTGGCGCGATCGAGGACGTAGAAGAAGCCGTTCTTCGGCGCCTGCATGATGACCTTGCGGGTCTGTCCGCCGATCTGCAGATCGGCGAGGATCATGTGCTGGGTCGCCGTATAGTCCCAGTCCTCGCCGGGCACGGTCTGGTAATGCCAGACATATTCTCCGGTATCGGGACGGAGCGCGACAATGGACGTCAGGAAGAGATTGTCTCCCTGCCCGTCGCTGCGGATTTTGTAATTCCACGGCGAGCCGTTGCCGACGCCGATATAGAAGAGATCGAGATCGGGATCGTAAGCCATCGAATCCCAGACCGTGCCGCCGCCACCATATTTCCACCAGTCGCCGGCCCAGGTCTTGGCGATCATCTCGACGGTCTTGCTTTCGAACGGCTCTTTCGGATTGCCGGGAACGGTGTAGAAGCGCCACAGCATCTTGCCGTTGTCGGCGTCATAGGCGGAGACATAGCCGCGCACGCCGAATTCCGCGCCGCCATTGCCGATGATGACCTTGCCTTTGACGATGCGCGGCGCGCCGGTGATGGTGTAGTCCTTGCTCTGATCGACGGTGAGCGTCTCCCACACCTTGTTGCCGGTCTTGGCATCGAGCGCGATCAGACGGCCATCATAGGTGCCGACAAAAACCTTGCCGCCCCAGACGGCAACGCCGCGATTGACCACATCGCAGCAGCCCTTGGCGGCATACTGACCTGGGACTTGCGGATCGAACTCCCAGAGCAGTTTGCCGGTCCCCGCATCCAGCGCGAGCACATGGCTCCAGGCTCCGCTGGTGTACATGACACCATCCACCACAATCGGCGTCGCCTCGAGCCCGCGCGCGGTCCGGCTCTTGATCTCATGCGACCATGCGAGACCGAGCTGACCGATATTGCTGGCATCGATCTGCTTGAGCGGGCTGAAGCGCTGCTCGGAATAGGTGCGGCCGTGGCTTAACCAATTGCCCGGCTGCTTGTCGGCATTGACGATGCGGGCACCATCGACGTCGGCGGCCGCTGCGGGTCCGGTCGACACAGGTCCGGTCGATACAAGTCCGGTCAACAGAATGGAAAACGAGCAGAGCGCGAGAAATCCCCGCGCCGGAGGCTGGGTGATCATGGCATCTCCTTCCTGATGCAGGCTCTTTGATCCGCGGCCTGCGTTCAGGAAGTCTATTGCGGAAAATCGCCCAGCGTCTGCCTCTTTTTCATCGTTCGAAATTCTGTGTTGCAATGCACCACGCGTTGTGTTCGATGAGCCCGCCCAACATCAAGCGCGTGACATTATACCTGCAGGACGGTGGGCAAAATTTGCAGACGGTATCGTCCGGCCCCGCGAGATCGGGACCGGCCAGGAGCGATCAATGGACATTTCGAGCATTTCATCGGGACGCAACCCGCCGAAGGATATTCATGCGGTGATCGAGATCCCGCTCGGCGGCGTGCCGGTGAAATACGAGATCGATAAAAGTTCGGGTGCGTTGTTCGTCGACCGCTTCCTGCATACGGCGATGTTCTATCCCGGTAACTACGGATTCATCCCGCAGACGCTCTCCGCCGACGGCGACCCATGCGACGTCATGGTGGTCAGCCAGGTGCCGGTGGTGCCCGGCGCCGTGATCCGCTGCCGTCCCGTCGGCGCGTTGGTGATGGAAGACGAAGCCGGCGGCGACGAGAAGATTCTCGCAGTGCCGGTGGATGCGCTGCATCCATTCTATAACGGCGTGCAGAGCTATAAGGACCTGCCGCAGATCATGTGCGAGCAGATCGCCCACTTCTTCCAGCACTACAAGGATCTGGAAAAGGGCAAATGGGTCACGATCGTGAACTGGCTCGATGCCGAGGGCGCCGAACAACTCGTGATCGACGCGATCGAGCGGGCGAAGAAAGCTTAGTTAGTTTGAGCATGATCCTTTCGGAAAATCATGCTCTCACTATTTCGCTTCGCTTTTCGGCTTCTTGAGCGTGTTGATCAACACGCTCGCCAGCGGCACGATCAAGGTCGGCAACGCGCCGAGGGCAGAATCCATCGGATGCTTCACCGCGTTGCCGAATGCCGCCACTTCGGATTGCAGAAGCCGTGCATCGGCCTGCAAGGCCTGCATCGCCGAGTTGTGAATCTCGTTCGCCAGCTCAAGTTCGCGGCCCGGCTTCTGGCGTGAGGCAATCAGAAACAATATGCCGGCGACGGCGAAATTGATCAGCCCCAGTGTCACGGCTGATGCGATCGCACCCCACACCTGCAGCAATGCGAAATAAGCCGCCAGTTCCAGCATCAGCAGGCCGAACAGGGCGATCAAAGCCGCAGCGGCATTGAAGCCGGACCGCGCCAGCGCATGACGCAGGCGGATATCGGCGATGGCGCTGTCGGCCCGCCAGAGAACACGCAGGTTGTTGATGAAACGGTCCATGATCATCTCGTTCCTATTCGCATGAGCAGACCGCCGACGGCAATGCCGAGCAGGAAGGCGGCAGCGACCGCCGCCACCGGATGATCCGACACGGCCTGTTCGGCGTCATCGACGGCGTCGGTCAGATGTGTCTGTAATTCCCGCACGACGCGCTCGATCTCGCTGCGCATGTCATTGTCGACATACACATCGTCAACGGATGCAGGGCCGCCGCCGTCATCCTCCATGACCGGAACTGGCGACAGCTCTCGCCGCAACGCTTCCAGCTCCTGTTCCATGGTCCTGCCGGCCATGCCTATACGGCCTTGCTGATGCGCTCGTAGGCTGATTTCAGTTCGGAGGCGAGCAACGAGACGGCCGCGCCGACATCCTTGGCGGTGCGGTCAAGCTGTGCCTTCGCCTCGAAATCCTGCCAGCGATGCTCCAATTTCTGCCACTCGTCCTGAACCGCCATCGAGCCCAGATGCGCCTTGACGCGCGCTTCATCGCGCGCCTGCTTCAGATCTGCGACGATCTTTTCGAAGTTCTGCATGATTCTGCCTTTCCTGTCTGTTCGGAGAGACAGAAAAGCACAGTCCTTGGCTGGCGGCTTGATCTGGCGCAAAGTTGGATCGGCGGGAACGAGCGCATTCGCAAGAAAGCCACGATGCGCTCCATCGCGCATCGTGGCTTTCTTTGACCCGGATTGTTCAGACCGGCTGGAAGCCGACCGACTTCAACAACTCAGTGTTGCGGGCGAGATCCTTCTTCGAAAACTCCAGAAATTGCGCTGGCGTTTCCGTCACCGGCTCGATGCCGAGTTTGGCGAGACGGCCTTCCTGCGCGAGCGCCTTGATCGATTCATTGATCGCGGCATTCAGGGTCGTGACGATGTCGGCCGGCATGCCTTTCGGACCCCAGACGCCATACCAGGTGGCTTGTTCGAGACCGGGCAGACCGCTCTCCGCCGCCGTCGGGATATCGGGTGCGAGCGCACTGCGCTTGGCCGACGTGACCGCCAGCCCTCTCACCTGTCCACCCTGCGCCATCGGCAACAACGCCAGCACCGGATCGATCATCAACTGCACATTGCCTGCGGCAACATCGGTCAATCCCGGAGCGGTGCCGCGATAAGGAATGATCATGAGCTTCAACCCGGCCAGCCGGTTGAACGCCACGGTTGCGAGATGTCCCGGCGCACCGAGCGCCGCCGTGGCGAAGGTCCACTTGTCCGGCTGCTTCTTTGCATCAGCGACGACTTCAGCAATCGTCTTTTGCGGCAGCTTCGGCGACATCACCAGCAGCATCGGCGCTTCGCCGACACGCGCGATCGAGGTGAAATCGGCGATCGGATCGTAGGGCGCATTCTTCATCACCTGCTGCGCCATCAGATGCGTCGCCGCCGAGAACAGCAGCGTGTAGCCGTCCGGATCGGCTTGCTTCACTGCACCGCCGCCGACCGCACCATTGGCGCCGCCACGGTTTTCAACGACGACAGTGTAGCCCTTTGTCTCCTTCAGCTTTTCGGCCAGCACGCGCGCGAAGACATCGACCCCGCCGCCGGCCGCGAAAGGAACGACGAGACGAATGGGCCTGTTCGGATAATCCTTCTGCGCGAAGGCATGGCCGGCCGGCAAAGCGCCACCGAGCAGGGCCAGCGAAGACACGACAAACTCACGTCGCCTGAGCATATTTCTCCTCCCGTTGTTGATTATGGCTGTCCCGATCTTTGTGGCTGACGGGCGCGGCATCGTCGGATGCCACACCCGCCGCCTGTCGGGTTAGGCCGCCTCGCGTTGCATCATGCCCGCGTTGCGAACCGCGTCCTTGATCGCCTGCAATTCGGCGCCGACCGGAAGTTTCGTCGGCGGCTGCACCGTCGGCGACTTGAGAATGCCGGCGAGATACATCGCCATCTTCATGCGGGCGTGCGCGTTGCCGGTCGGCTCGCCGCCGCCATAGACGACATCCTTCAGCGGATTGATGCGCTCCTGCAGCGCGGCCGCTGTCTTGAGATCGCCGGCCTGCACTGCCGCATAAAGATCGATGATCATCTGCGGGATGAACGAGGCAAAGCCGACCAATGCCCCATCGACGCCCTGCACCATCGTCGGCAGCAGATATTCGTCGTGACAGGTCAGCACCGTGACCGACGGATCGGCTTCCTTGATGACGCGCAGATCGCGCGCATATTTGTTCATGTCGCGGGTGCCGACCTTCATCGATTTCACCCAGGGAAGTTTGGCCAGCGCCGCCAGCGTTTCGAAACTGTAAGACGCGCGCGTCCAGGACGGATAGATGTGGACGATGATGTCGAGACCCGAGCCCTTGCCGACCGCCGTAAAATAATCGACGACGTTGTCGGGCTGGGTCATGCCGAAACGCAACCACCCATGTGGCGGCATCAGCAAGAGCGCGCTGGCACCAGCCTCGCGCGCCATCACCGCGTGCTCGACCGCTTCGCTGATGCCCTCGCAGCAGATGCCCGAGACGACCGGCACTTTGCCCTTCGCAGCTTCCGCCGCGAGACGCGTCGCCTGCGCGCGTTGCTTTGCGGTCAGCGCGAAGACTTCACCGGTATGACCGTTGGTGACAAGGCCGCCGATTCCCTTGTGGCTGACCAGCCACTCCGCGAAGCGGCGCATCTCCGCTTCGTCGATGTCGAGATTCTGATCGAACGGCAATTGCAATGCCGGCAGAATGCCACGGTATTCCCAAGCCATAACGTTTACTCCCTTTTGTGTGCTTTGGGTTTCAGGATGAAACGGTGGTGCCGCCCGCCTCCAGGGCGCGCGCGACATTGTGGGCGGCGATGCGCAACGGCTCGAGCGCGCGCTTGCGCAAATCATCGGCGGAACTGCGCACGGCCGGCGCCGCGATGCTGATGGCGCCAAGCGCAAAGCCGTCGGGATCAAGCACCGGCGCCGCCAGAATGCGAAGACCCGCGGTGATCACCGAATCCTCGACAACAAAACCGTCGCTGCGGATGCGATCAAGCTTCGGCAGAAGCCGTGCGCGCGTGATCGGCGGCACGATGAAGTTTTCCTGTGCCGGTTGCGCCTCCAGTGTTGCCTTCAGCTTTTGCTCGGGCAGAAAGGCGAGGATCGCCTGGCCGATCGACGAGATGCTGGCCGGAATGCGCGTGCCGATGCGGATATCGACGCCAAGCCGCGTGAAGCCCGCGCGCACCCGCTCGATATAGAGAACATCGCCGCCTTCGAGCACGCCGAAACTCGCCGCTTCGCTCACTTCGTCGACCAGTGAGCGCAGGGTCGGCCGCACCATGGCGCGCAGATCCTTGCGGCCGATGGCATGGAAACCGAGATCGAGCACCTTCAACGTCAGCGCGAAACGTTTGCTGTCGGGAATGCGCGACACATAGCCGAGCGACACCAACGTGTTGAGCATGCGGAAGGTCGTACCCGGATCGAGATCGGACACATCCGCGATCTCGCTGAGCGTCATCTCTTCGGCGCCGCTCGAAAAACTTTCCAGAATGCGGAAGCCCTTGGCGAGCGATTGCACCGAATTGCGTTGATCCTTGTCCGAAGCAGCGGCCTTGGCCGAGCCGGCGCCGGATGCGCCGCGCGCTTTCGCGGGCTTGGTCAGCAAGGATTTGGCCTGTTTCGGCGGCAAGGCGCCTCTCCCTTTTTTCGGATTGCGAAGAATTTTTCGCATTTGTGGGAGGTTAAAACACGGCCGGCGGCGGCTCGTCAAGACGCCGATTTCAGGCGATGAGAATAGTGATTGGTGCGCGCAAAATTTTGCGCAGCCGCAGAAGGCGGATGCGCGTGTGCGATCATCCTGAAAGGACGGCTGTCACCGCCGGCGCGCGAGCGTGAGGCGCAACGCCCTATCGTGACTCTTTCATCGGAGCGTCACTCGCGCCGGCCGCAAGCTTATCCCGTAGCATCCTGTTCTCCGCCTCGAGCTGTTCGAGACGTTGGTTGACCGGCGCCAGGGCTTCGGCAATTTCGCTTTCCGTAAAGCGCGGCGTGATGAATTGCGGGCAATTCCAGTCGAACGCTTCGAGATGCAGCAGCATCACCCGCTCCGCCTTGGCCCGATAGCCGGACGTTGCGACCGCTTGCGTCAGCGCGGGATCATCGTTCAGGCTTCTGGTTTCGATCCGCGCGTAGATTTTCAGACGGCGGCGGCCGGCATAATCCATCAGGAACAGAGATGCGCGATTATCGGCTGCGAGATTGCCGACACTGATATACTGGCGGTTGCCGCGGAAATCGGCGAAGGCGAGCGTCCTGTCGTCGAGCATGCGCAGAAAGCCCTTCGGCCCGCCGCGATGCTGCACATAGGGCCAGCCGGTTTCCGACGCCGTCGCCATGTAGAAGCTGTCGCGTTCGGCAATGAACGTGGCCTCGTTGTCCGTGAAGCGGTCGAACGTGCGGTTGCCTTTGAAATCGGACCAGAGCTCTGCTGCGCCATTGGCTTCCTGGGCTGCTTTCACACTGGGCGTGACGGCGATGTCGAGAAATCCGTAGGACATGATGGCACTCCATTCGAGGCCAACCCGACATAACCCCTACCGAACAAATGCATAATCTGTTATTTTCGGTAATTATCCTCTCGAAACATGAGAGATACATGGACCGCCTCGACGCCATGTCGATCTTCATCGCCGCTGTCGAAGCCGGCAGTTTTTCAGCGGCCAGCCGCAAGCTCGGCGTGCCGCTACCAACGGTCAGCCGCAAGGTCGCCGATCTCGAAGCACATCTGAACACCCGTCTGCTGGTCCGCTCGACACGCAAGCTGGCGCTGACCGATGCCGGCGCCGCCTATCTCGCCGCGTGCAAAAACATTCTCGAACAGGTGGGCGAGGCTGAACGTGCGGCGTCCGGCGAATATGTCTCGCCAAAGGGCGACCTCATCATCGCCGCGCCGATCGTGTTCGGGCGATTGCACGTGCTTCCGGCGGTCAACGATTTCCTGGCGACATTCCCGGACATCAACGTGCAGATGGTGCTGTCGGATCGCAACGCGGACCTGATCGACGATCATATCGACGTGGCGGTGCGGATCGGTGCGCTGTCCGACAGCAGCATGGTGGCGACGCGCGTCGGCTTCGTGCGCCGCGTCGCCTGCGCGAGCCTGGACTTTCTCGCCGCGCATCGCACACCGAAGACGCCGGACGATCTTGCCACCCTGCCCTGCGTCACCTTCGGCAACATGGTGTCAGGCTCATCCTGGATGTTTGCAGCCAAGAACAAGCGTGCCACTCGTCACGTGCCGGTGCAGGCGCGGCTTGCCGTCAATACCGCGGAGGCGGCGCTCGATGCTGCCATTGCCGGCGTCGGCATCACGCAAGTGTTGTCCTATCAGGCGGCGCAGGCGATCAAGGACAAGCGGCTGAAGATCGTGCTGAAGGATTTCGAAGTCGAGCCGCTGCCGATCCATGTGCTTTATCCGGCGCAAACACGGCCGCCGCTCAAGCTGCGCAGCTTTCTGGAATTCGCAGTGCCGCGGCTGCGCAGGTCAGCCGCAGCATAATCAGGCTCCTCGTCCATTTCTCGCCGCGGGTTCGGCAGAAATATCGCTTCGGGCGCCGTCTATTTTGCCTGCGCTGCTCCGCGCAACACCCAAAGGTGGACAGCCGCCAGCACGACCGAGAACAACAGCAGGCCGATTTCAGGACTGTTTGTCCAGGATGGTGCATAGGTCATCGCCGTCCAGATCAGCAGCCGCACGATCAGCGCGAATGCGACCGTGCCCCAGAGCGCGATCTGCTTTGGCGCATGCCATGTCGGTTTTCCGTCCAACCCCCATTGCATCGCAACGCGGTCGCTCTTGATCCGCGGACCGTAATAGAAATTGCACGCAACAATGAATGCGACGGCGAGCCAAAAGGCATAATCGGCGGCCAGCATGAACAGCGTCCCAGGAAAGGCCGCCGAAGTTGGCGGCTTCGTTCGTTCCATAGCGCCGCATTGCAGCGTCCCGCCAGCTCTTTCGCTGCCGGCTGACACCGGCAGCCACTCGCGTCATTCGATCAGGCCGCGATGGCCTGTTTCCATGGATGGTCTGCGAAATACTCGCTCATCATGCGATCGGTGTAATCGACCAGGTTCGTGTAGGTCTCTGCCCTCCGCCGGAGCGGGGAATCGAAAAACGGCGTAAGCAGTCCCGCCAGCACGGCGAATGCGGTGGCGTCTGTGCCGCACGGCCGATCGCCCAACAGATAACGCTTGTTGCCCAGCAATGCCGACAGTGCCATGAGCGAGCGCTCGCCGAGCCAGACGATCTCGTCCGGAAAATGACGGGCGATGCCGACCGCTTTCATCGTCTCGGCCACGCGCGCCTGCACGTCGTTGCGCAGCTTGTCGCGGATCGCCTCCGGTGCGTCGTCGAAGAAATGCGCGGGACCTTTGGCGAAATTGACCGGAACCAACCAGCGGAAATAGCCCGCGGCCCAGCCGAGCTGGTTCTCCAGCATGCGTTCGATCGCCCAGGCCTGCGCGCGGCCGGTCGCGTCCAACCCGCGATCGAAATCGAACCCGTATTTGTTTTCGATATGGGCGCGGATGAAGGTCGTGTCGGCGATCTGCACACCCGCATCTTCGATGAAGGGAAGCTGGCCTTTGGGCGAGGCATCGGGCATCGCCTTTTCCTTGCGATACGGCAGACCCGCCATTTTGAGATGAACCTCTGCCTTGGTGCAGTAGGGGCTGATTTCAGGAAGGCCGAAGCCGGGGCCGAAGCCGTGGAGCGTGATGGTCGAAGCTGTGGTGCTGGTCTGAGGGGCCATGGAACGTCTCTCCTTGCTGATGCTCCGTCCTACTGACATCCTGCTGACAACATGGTGTCAGCAGCGATCGGCTAACCGGATTTCATGAGACGCGCAGACAGGCTTTTCCAGATCATTCAGGCTCTGCGGCGGGCGCGACAGCCGGTGACGGCCGATCAGCTCGCCGCGGAACTCGAGACATCGAAACGCACCATCTATCGCGACATTGCCGACCTGATGGGGCAGCGCGTGCCGGTCCGTGGCGAAGCCGGGATCGGCTATGTGCTGGATGCCGGTTTCGATTTACCGCCGCTGATGCTGACGCCGGACGAGATCGAGGCGGCAGTGCTCGGCGCGCAATGGGTGGCGCGCCGCGCCGACCCGGCTTTGGCGAAGGCGGCCGAAGACCTGATCGCGAAGATCGCAGCATCGGTCCCTGAACGGTTGCGCCCTTACGTGCTCGAGCCGGTGAGCGGTGCACCACCGGCCTGGAAAGCCGTGCCGGATGCGCTCGATATGCCGATGCTCCGCACGCAGATCCGCAATGGCCGCAAGATCGCAATGAGTTATCGCGACGAACAAGGCCGCGAGTCACAGCGCAAGGTGTGGCCGATCACCATCGGCTATCACGACACCGTGCGGCTGTTGATCGCGTGGTGCGAATTGCGCAACGACTTCCGCCATTTCCGCACCGACCGCATCGTCACGACGGAATTTCTCGAGGAGCGCTATCCGGAGCGGCCGGCGGTGTTGCGGAGCAAGTGGCGGCAGAGTTTGGAGAAGATGCACGCGGCGAAGTGCTGAAGTTATCGTCATGCCCGCGCTTGCAGTCAAGCTTTGCGCAGACTGCAGAAACTTGTCTGCGCGGACATCCACGTCTTTTGTCGCAAAGGAAGACGTGGATGGCCGGGACATAGGCGAGCGGAAGCGACGCCGTCCTTCGGACTGCTATGCCCGAAAGACTTTTTGCATCACCCGCCGAGCTTGCCCTTCACCATGCCGCTGGCCTTGGCGAAATCCATCTGGCCGGCGAATTTGCCTTTCAGCAGGCCGACCACCTTGCCCATGTCTTTCATGGCCGATGCGCCGGTTTCGGCGATCGCGGCATCGATGGCGGCGGTCATCTCGGCTTCCGACATCTGCTTGGGCAGATAGGCGGAGATGATCGCGATCTCCTCGCCTTCCTGCTGCGCGAGTTCCGGGCGGCCACCTTTCTCGTACAGTTCCTTCGATTCCTGGCGCTGCTTGATCATCTTCTGCAGCACCGGAAGCAGTTCGGCATCGCCCAGCGTCTTGCCGCTGGCGCGCGCCTCGATGTCGGCATTCTTGAAGGTGGAATTGACGAGGCGCAGCGTCGAGATCTTGCGCTCGTCCTTGGCCTTCATCGCCTCTTTCAGGGCATTGTTGATATCGTCGCGCAGCATGAAGACCTCGTGTCAGTGTGTTGCGGCGCGCGGTCCGAACAGGATCACCACGGCGCCCAGAAAGCAGATGGCGGACCCGAACGCATCCCAGCGGTCGGGTTTTGCTCCCTCCACGGCCCAGAGCCATGCGAGCGAAGCGGCGATATAGACGCCGCCATAGGCCGCATAGGCCCGGCCGGCAAAGGGCGATTCCACCAAAGTCAGGAGATAGGCGAACAGGACGAGGAATACCACGCCCGGAACCAGCCACCAGAACGGCTTTTCCAGCCGGAGCCAGCCCCAGAACGCGAAACAGCCCGCAATTTCGGCCAAAGCCGCGCCTATATACACAAGGACCGACATTAAAGGCTTTCCACTTATTGGCTTTCGCGCCGCATGCGATTATTGAGGCCGCTCATGAGCACATTACACGATTCCGGATGGACCGAGCCAAAGGCGACGGCCCTGCTGGTGCTGGCTGACGGCACCATTCTCGAAGGCGAAGGCCTCGGCGCAACCGGCTCCGCCGTCGGCGAAGTCTGCTTCAACACCGCCATGACCGGATATGAGGAAATCCTCACCGATCCGTCCTATGCCGGGCAGATCATCACCTTCACCTTCCCGCATATCGGCAATGTCGGCACCAACGACGACGATATCGAAACGGTCAACATGGCGGCGACGCCCGGTGCGCGCGGCGTCATCCTGCATTCGTCGATTACCAATCCATCCAATTACCGCGCCACCCGCCACCTCGACCAATGGTTGCGGGCCCGCGGCATTATCGGCCTCGCCGGCATCGATACCCGCGCATTGACCGCCCTCATCCGTGAAAAGGGCATGCCCAACGCCGTGATCGCGCATGAGCCTTCGGCTAAGTTCGACATCGAAGCGCTGAAAAAGGAAGCGCGCGAATGGCCCGGCCTGGAAGGCATGGATCTCGTTCCGATGGTGACGAGCGGCCAGCGCTTCACCTGGGACGAGACCGAGTGGAAATGGAATGAAGGCTATTCCCGCCTCGAGAATCCGGAATTCCATGTGGTCGCAATCGATTACGGCGTGAAGCGCAACATCCTGCGGTTGCTCGCCTCGCAGGGCTGCAAGGTGACCGTGGTGCCGGCCAAGACCTCGGCCGAAGACATCATGGCGCTGAAGCCGGACGGCGTGTTCCTTTCCAACGGCCCGGGCGATCCGGCGGCGACCGGCGAATATGCCGTGCCGGTGATCCAGACCATGATCGAGAGCAGCATGCCGACCTTCGGCATTTGCCTGGGCCATCAAATGCTCGGCATCGCGCTCGGCGGCAGGACGATGAAGATGCATCAGGGCCACCATGGCGCCAATCATCCGGTCAAGGACCTGACCACCGGCAAGGTCGAGATCACCTCGATGAATCACGGCTTTGCGGTGGACAAGGATTCGCTACCGAAGAATGTCGAGCAGACGCACGTATCGCTGTTCGACGGCTCCAATTGCGGCATCGCGCTGAAGGACAAGCCGGTCTTCTCGGTGCAGTATCACCCCGAAGCCTCGCCCGGCCCGCGCGACAGCCATTATCTGTTCAAGCGCTTCGTCGACATGATGCGCGAGCACAAGCGCAAGGCAGCCTGATCGCGGTTACGTGCAGCAATCCCCGCCAGCCTGGACCGGCGGGCATGGCCCCGAACCATAGGAACAGAACACGCAGCAATCGCCGGGCTTGGGCTTGAGGCGAACGCCGCAACCTTTGCAGTCATAGAAGAAGACGCAGGCGTCGGCCGGCATGTCTTCCTGTTCGGCATGGCCGCAGGAGGGGCATGTCAGGATCGATTGATTGACGATCTGGCCCATGGCCCGACATTTTGTGTCATCGCCAAACAGACCGCAACGGCGGAACGCATCGGCCGCGCCCGCGTTCTGGTAAGCCATGCCGAGCGCCGGAACCAAAGTCCGCACTTTTCTGTTCGCCGATGACGGCATCATCCCGAACAATCCGACGTTGCCGCTTGTCCTCTACCCGAACGTCTTCGATCTGACCGACACCAGAGACCCGGCTTCGGTGATCGAGATGACTTTTGCAAAGAATGGCTGGGGCGATGGCTGGCGCAACGGCATCTATCCTTATGTGCACTACCATTCGCGTATCCATGAAGCGCTTGCCGTCGCACGCGGCAAAGCGACGGTCCGGTTCGGCGGCAATCACGGCGAAGAAATCGACATCGCGGCCGGCGATGCGGTCGTGCTGCCCGCCGGTACCGGCCATCATGGCCTGACGACGTCATCCGACTTCGTTCTGATCGGCGCCTATCCGCCAGCCGGCACCTACGATCTTTGTCTCGCCTCGGCGACCGAACGCGCGAAGGCCTTGCAGGCGATTCCAACGGTACCGCTGCCAGACAAGGATCCCATCTTCGGACGAGATGGTCCGTTGCTGCATGCATGGCGATAAGGAGCGCGGCTGCGGGCCGGCATTCGCGCGCATCGCGACAGCAGCGGCATGACCTGTACTGGCATCACCCGCAATTATGGGGCCTGCTGCCCGAGCCGATTCCGAGCGGCATTGCGGTGCCTCCCTGGCCGAAATTCCTGCGCGGCTGCGTCAAATACCGGGAATCTCTCGACCGCGAATGGCCACAGGCGCCGATACACGACAAGGAATATTCGTAAAGCGCGCCGTTGCCCCTTGTCATCCCTGGCAAAGCCGGGGCATCCATTCCTTTGTCCGGCAATTGCCGCATCGCCCGGTCAACATCGGGGATGTCGATGGAGACAGCGTGTCCATGTCCGACTGGGTTTCGTTCTTCGATTCCGACCATTCGATCTATGTGAACGCGCGCCATCGCGAAGTGCATGCCCGCATCACCGGCGACGGCATGATGGCGCATATCACCCGCAGCGACCGCGTGCTGGATTATGGCTGCGGCGAGGCGGCCTATGCCGAGCGCCTCGTCCGCGAAGCCGAGACGCTGACATTATGCGAGGCTGCACCGAATCTCGCCGAAGCGCTGAAGCGGCGCGTGGCGCATGAACGCTACATCGCGGTGATGTCGCCGGACGAAGTTGCCGCGCTGCCGGGCGGTTCATTCGACGTCGTGATCATGCATTCGGTATCGCAATATCTGTCACCCGCGCAGCTCGACACGTTGCTGACGCTGTTTCGGCGGCTGCTGCAGCCGGGCGGAAAATTCGTGATCGGCGATGTGGTGCAGCCGGACACACCGGCCTGGAAGGATGCGCTGGCGCTGCTGCAGTTCGGCTGGCGCGAGGGATTTTTTCTTGCGGCGGTCGCGGGACTGTTTCGGACGGCGCTGTCCGATTACGCAAAGCTGCGCAAGGATGCCGGTCTGTCACGCTACAGCGAGGACGAGATGCGCAAGACGCTCGAACGCGCCGGCTATCGGGCGCACCGGCATGTGCCAAATATCGGCCATCTGCAGACGCGCATGACCTTCGTCGCGATCCCACGTTGATCATGCCTTGACGTTAACCACGCCTGTTGTGGTTAACGATTGGTTTAACTTGATGCCGATCACGCGGCGGTTATCGTGCCCTCGGCTCGGTGGCGGAGCGGCAACGCAGGGGTCGTGCAAGACCTAATAGCCAGGTTCGAATCCTGGCCGAGCCTCCAAATTCCAAGGCGGGACTCGATCGGCACGAGTCCCGCCTTTTATTTGGCAGAGACACCTCATCCCGCGGATAATTTTGTTCGCGCCACAATCCAGAAAGCCATGATGTCCGACATCGCCAAAGACATTCACACCGATCACGTTCTGATCTGCGATGCGGAGGGACCCAAGCTCGCGCATGAACGCGATGCCAACGACCTGCTCAGCGCGGCCTTCGCGCATAGCGCGACGCTGGTGGCGATCCCCGTCGCCCGGCTTGGCGACGACTTTCTGCGCCTTAACACACGGCTCGCCGGTGACGTGGTGCAGAAATTCGCCAATTACAAAGTGCGTCTTGCCATTGTCGGCGACCTCTCGCCACAGATTGCGCAGAGCAAGGCTTTGCACGACTTTGTCTACGAAGCCAATCGCGGGCAGCAGCTCTGGTTCGTGAAGGATATGGCCGAGTTGGAAGCGCGTCTCGCCGGCTGATCAATCCTGCACAGCGCCGACGGTATCGGCCATCTCGGCGCCGCGCCCACCCAGCGGTTTGGCATGACCGACGGTCGTATCACGCGCGGTCTGATGCTCGATCTCGGCATTCAGTTCAGCGCCGATCAGAATGGCAATGGAGGTGAGCCACAGCCACATCATCAGGCCGATACCGGCGCCGAGCGAGCCATAGGTCGCGTTGTAATCGGCGAAGTTCGAGAGATACCATGAGAACAGCGCCGAACCGGCCACCCATAACAGGGTCGCCACCACCGCGCCGACGCTAAGCCAGCGCCATTTCGCTTGGCGCCGGCTCGGCCCAAAGCGGTAAAGCACGGACAGAGCGAACGCGATG
This sequence comes from Pseudorhodoplanes sinuspersici, assembly GCF_002119765.1. Classification (NCBI taxonomy): domain Bacteria; kingdom Pseudomonadati; phylum Pseudomonadota; class Alphaproteobacteria; order Hyphomicrobiales; genus Pseudorhodoplanes; species Pseudorhodoplanes sinuspersici. The sequence continues at coordinate 2,869,016 of NZ_CP021112.1, read as the reverse complement.
ACGATCATGATCGCTGGCCAGCGCAACCACGCCACCGCCCATTGTCCCCAACTCTCGATGCCAAGCCAAGAAAACACGAGCGGCAACACGACCACCGCGCCGATGGCGATCAGAAGAAAAGCCAGCACGCCAAGCGTCATCGCCAGCGACAGAAAATTGAGTTTGATGAAGCTGCGCTTCTCGGTCTCGTCATAGATGACATTGAGCGCGTCGATCATCGCCTTCATGCCGGCATTCGCACTCCAGATCGCCAACAACAATCCGACGATGAAGGCCGAACTGAGTTGGCCGCCACCGGCTTGCGCGATGCGCGTGATCTGTTCCTCGACGATACCGAAGGCGCTGGCCGGCATCAGCGCGGCAGCAAAAGCGAGGTGTTTGCCGATGGTCGCCGCGTCCGCGAACAGCGCATAGGACGAAACCAGCGCCGTAATGGCCGGAAACAGAGCCAGCAGGCCGTAAAAAACAACACCGGCGGCGACCGCCAGCAGCCGGTCGTTGCCGATCTCGGCAACGGTGCGCCAGACGATGTCTCGCCAGCCCTCGATCGGGATGTGGACCAAGGAGAGTGCGCGGCGCCCGCGGCCGCGCTCAGCGGCCCGCTGAAGTTGCAGTGCCCGCGGCTCGTCCGACGACCTCGCTTCGCCAAACGGGCGATTGGAGGCGCTCTTACGGGCTGGCGGTATCCCTTTGCGGGGCTTTTCGAAATAGGCCGCCAGCCCGATCGCCGCCGCCAGCGCCAAGCCGCTCACCCAGACCGGAACGCCATGTGGTCGATTTTTCGAGCGCTTGCGGGCGGCCATCGTCCGGTCTCGCTATGCCGCCCTTAGGCATCCTCTTGGACATCTCTTGGGCATGCACCCAACGCAAAGCTGTGGCCAAAGTTGCCGGAATCGGCGTCTTGCGCCTTCCCCCTTCCCCGATTCTGGTCTAGACACCGGCCCGCGCGAGGCCATATGCCTCGGGCCGGGGCACACACGGGACGCGCGCAAAGCGCGCCCTTTTTTTATGTGCCGATAGCGGAGCCGATGCCGAAACGAACCGACATAAAATCGATCCTGATCATTGGCGCGGGCCCTATTGTCATCGGGCAGGCCTGCGAATTCGATTATTCCGGCACGCAGGCCTGCAAGGCTTTGCGCGAAGAAGGCTACCGGATCGTCCTGGTCAACTCCAATCCGGCGACGATCATGACCGACCCGGAATTGGCCGACGCCACCTATATCGAGCCGATCACCCCCGAAATCGTCGCCAGGATCATCGAGAAGGAGCGGCCGGACGCCCTGCTTCCGACCATGGGCGGCCAGACTGCGCTGAATTGCGCGCTGTCGCTGAAGCGCATGGGCGTGCTCGAAAAGTTCAACGTGCAGATGATCGGCGCCACTGCCGAGGCGATCGACAAGGCCGAGGACCGCGAGCTGTTCCGCGAGGCCATGCACAAGATCGGGCTGGAGACGCCGCGTTCTGCACTGGCCAATGCGACCGGCCTCAAACATGCGGATCGCGAGAAGCACACAGCCGAAATCAATGCGATCAAGGCCCGCGGGCTTCCCGCCGCGGAAGAATCGAAGGCGATTGCCGCCTTCGAGGCCACCTGGTCTGCGGGCGATGCCGAGCGCAAGAAGCGCTATATCGAACGCGGTCTGATCGAGGCGCTGGAAGCGCTGTCTGTGATCGGATTGCCGGCGATCATCCGCCCGTCCTTTACGCTGGCCGGTACCGGCGGCGGCATCGCCTACACACGCGAAGAATATCTGGAGATCATCGAGAGCGGGCTCGACGCCTCGCCGACCACCGAAGTGCTGATCGAGGAATCCGTGCTCGGCTGGAAGGAATATGAGATGGAGGTTGTCCGCGACAAGGCGGACAATTGCATCATCATCTGCTCGATCGAAAACCTCGATCCGATGGGCGTTCATACCGGCGATTCGATCACGGTGGCGCCGGCGCTGACGCTGACCGACAAAGAATATCAGATGATGCGCGACGCCTCGGTGGCGGTGCTGCGCGAGATCGGTGTCGAGACCGGCGGATCGAATGTGCAATTCGCGGTCAATCCGGCGGATGGCCGGCTTGTCGTGATCGAAATGAATCCGCGCGTGTCACGCTCCTCGGCGCTGGCCTCGAAGGCGACCGGCTTCCCGATTGCCAAGGTCGCGGCCAAGCTTGCGATCGGTTACACGCTCGACGAGATCGCCAACGACATCACCGGCGGCGCGACGCCCGCCTCGTTCGAACCGACAATCGATTACGTCGTCACCAAGATCCCGCGCTTTGCGTTCGAGAAATTCGCCGGTGCCTCGCAAGTCCTGACCACCTCGATGAAGTCGGTCGGCGAAGCGATGGCAATCGGCCGCACGTTCCAGGAATCGCTGCAGAAGGCCTTGCGTTCGCTGGAAACTGGCCTGACCGGTCTCGACGATATCGCCATCGAAGGCCTGGAAGAAGGCGACGACAAGAACGCGATCCGCGCTGCGCTCGGTACGCCGACGCCGGACCGCCTTTTGAAGGTCGCGCAGGCGATGCGGCTCGGCCAGGATGACGACCTGATCCATGCTGCCTGCAAGATCGATCCGTGGTTCCTCGAACAGATCCGCGGCATCGTCGATATGGAAGCAACGATCAAGGCGAAGGGCTTGCCTTCAACACCGGGCGCCTTGCGCCGGCTGAAGGCCATGGGCTTTTCCGATGCGCGGCTCGCCAAGCTGACTGGGCAAACCACCGCCGAGGTGACGCAGAAACGGCACGCGCTGAATGTCCGCCCGGTGTTCAAGCGCATTGACACCTGCGCCGCCGAATTCGCGTCACCGACGGCGTATATGTATTCGACCTATGAGGCGCCCTTCGCCGGCACGCCGTCCAACGAGGCCGCGCCGTCCGACAAGAAGAAGGTCGTGATCCTCGGCGGCGGGCCGAACCGCATCGGCCAGGGCATCGAGTTCGACTATTGCTGCTGTCATGCCTGCTTCGCGCTGAAAGATGCGGGCTATGAAACCATCATGGTCAACTGCAATCCGGAAACGGTGTCGACCGACTACGACACCTCGGATCGCCTGTATTTCGAACCGCTCACAGCAGAAGACGTCCTTGAAATCATCGATATCGAGCGCAGCAACGGCACGCTGCATGGCGTGATCGTGCAGTTCGGCGGCCAGACGCCGCTGAAGCTGGCCGAAGCGCTGGAAAAAGCGCACGTGCCGATCCTCGGCACCTCGCCCGACATGATCGATCTTGCGGAAGACCGCGACCGCTTCAAGAAGCTGCTCGACAAGCTCGGCCTGAAACAGCCGCAGAATGCGATTGCAACCTCGCCGCAGCAAGCGCGTGAGATTGCCGGCCAGATCGGTTTCCCGATCGTGATCCGTCCGTCTTACGTGCTGGGCGGCCGCGCGATGGAAATCGTGCACGATACGCATCAACTCGATCGCTACTTGCATCGGCTGACCGGCGATCTCGATCGTCCGTCCGAGCTTGTGGTGTCGAAGAAACGGCCGCTGCTGCTCGACCGCTATCTGTCGGATGCCGTCGAGGTCGATGTCGATTGCCTGGCCGACGGCAAGGACACTTTCATCGCCGGCATCATGGAGCATATCGAGGAAGCCGGTGTGCATTCAGGCGACAGCGCCTGCGCGTTGCCGCCGCATTCACTCGATGCCGATCTGATCGCCGAACTGGAACGGCAGACCCGTGCATTGGCGCTGGCGCTGAAAGTCGGCGGGCTGATGAATGTGCAATACGCGATCAAGGACCGCGAGATTTACGTGCTCGAAGTCAATCCGCGCGCCTCGCGGACCGTGCCGTTCGTCGCCAAGGTGATCGGCCTGCCGGTGGCGAAAATCGCCTCGCGGGTCATGGCCGGCGAAAAGCTGGCCAGCTTCAACCTGCAACCACCGCGTTTTGATCATATCGGCGTCAAGGAAGCCGTTTTCCCGTTTGCACGCTTCCCCGGCGTGGATACCGTCCTTGGACCCGAGATGAAGTCCACCGGCGAGGTCATGGGCCTCGACCGGAATTTTGACATCGCCTTTGCCAAGAGCCAGATGGGCGGTGGAACCCGCGTTCCCCGGGCCGGGACGGTGTTCGTATCCGTCCGCGACCAAGACAAGCCGCGGATCACCGAAACCCTGGGGATGCTGTCCGAACTGGGCTTCAAGATCATCGCCACATCGGGAACCAAGCGCTATCTTGATGAGCGAGGGGTCCCGTCGTCCAAGATCAACAAGGTACTGGAAGGCCGGCCCCATATCGTGGATGCGATCAAGAACGGCGAGGTCCAGCTCGTCTTCAATACCACCGAGGGGGCCCAGGCCCTGGCGGACTCCCGATCGCTCCGGGCCGCTGCCCTCTTGCATAAAGTGCCGTACTACACCACTCTTTCCGGGGCCGTCGCGGCGGCCAGAGGAATAAAAGCCTTTCTCGAGGGTGACCTCGAGGTCCGCGCGCTGCAGAATTATTTCGGCAGTCGGAACTGAACCAGACGCCGCTTGGCGTGTTGGTGGCGGTTATTTCTGGACAGGAGTTTCGATCGCGTGCCGGGCAGAATGGCCGGCTTGCGATCAACACTTTTGTCTTTTTTGCGTCTCGCAGCCCGAAAAGGGGGCTGCGGACCGGAGGTTGGAAGACGATGGAAAAGATCCCGATGACGGCGGCCGGCTATACGGCGCTTGAGACCGAGCTGAAGCACTGCCAGCAGGTGGAGCGCCCGCGCATCATCCAGCAGATCACGGAAGCGCGCGGCCATGGCGACCTTTCGGAAAATGCCGAATATCACGCCGCCAAAGAGGCACAGTCGCATAACGAAGGCCGCATCGCCGAGCTTGAAGACAAGATGGCGCGCGCCGAAGTGATCGACGTTTCGAAACTGTCAGGCGACACCGTCAAGTTCGGCGCCACCGTGACACTGGTGGACGAAGATACCGAAAAGAAGCAGGTGTGGCAGATCGTCGGCGAGCCTGAAGCGGACGCCAAATCCGGCCGCATCTCGATCTCCTCGCCGCTGGCCCGCGCATTGCTTGGCAAGAAGAAGGGCGCGAATGTGGAGGTGGTTACACCCGGTGGCGCCAAAGCCTATGAAGTGCTGAAGGTGGAGTGGCGCTGAGCGGCGTCTTCCCGAACGCGGATATATTCATATCGATGCAATCGATCGCCGGGCACTCGTCCGGCGATTTCTTTTTTGGTTCGACGATTTTTTTGATCCAGTGGCTTTTTTTCAAATACGCACACGCAAACCGTGCGCGTGGCAAACCGACGCAGCCAGTTTTGAATACCTCTATTCTGTTCAACGTGAATTTGAACGTGCATAAGACGAAAACCGGATGACAACACGTCGCAGAACATGGAATGCGGGTTGATCGCTTCTCCTACGTTCACACGGGAATTCTCATGGCTTTGAAAGACGTCTGCACCGCCTGGACACCACGCATGCTGAGTGTTCTGCGCATCATGTCCGCCCTGCTTTTCATGCAGCATGGTACAGCGAAATTCCTCAGCATTCCGCCCATGGAGCAATTCGCCAAGCTGCAACCCTATGGCCTGAGCTGGACGGCCGGCCTGTTTGAACTGATCGGCGGCGCCTTGCTCGTGATCGGCCTGTTCACACGGCCGGTGGCTTTCGTTCTCTCGGGACTGATGGCTTTCGCCTACTTCATTGCGCATGCGCCGCGCGGCTTCTATCCGATCGTCAATGGCGGCGAGCTGGCGGTGCTGTATTGCTTCGTCTTCCTCTATCTCGCATTCGCAGGCGGCGGCGCCTGGAGCGTCGACGCGGCGCGTAACAAACAATAGTCCCACGACGACCGGCGGCCTCCCGGATGAGGCCGCCGGACCGCGCCCAGAGCCCTTCCGGCTTTGATGGAATCAAAGCCGGCTCCAGTTTTGTTTTGACGCGTTTTCTTCACGCGAACCGTACCCACTTCGCTCGAAAACGCTTTATCTGATCATCGTGTTGGGGATGAACAGCACGATCTGAGGGAACAGGACCAGCAGCAGAATACAGACACCCATCGCCAGCCAGAACGGCAAGATGCCCTTGAAGATCTCGCCGATCGGGACGTCGGGAACGAGCCCCTTGACCACGAACACGTTGATGCCGACCGGCGGACTGATCAGACCCATTTCCAGCACGATCACCATAATCACGCCAAACCAGATCAGGTCGAAACCGAGTGCATCGATAATCGGAATCACGATCGCGAGCGTGAGCACGAGGATCGAGAAGCCCTCGAGAAACATTCCGAGCATCATATAGATCAGGATCAGCGCGAACAGGATGAGATAGCGTGGCAGCTCCATTGCGACCAGCGCGGTCGCAATCTGCTCCGGCAGGCCACTCAAGGCGAGAAACGGCCCGAACACGAACGCCCCGATCAGGATCAGAAACACGAACGCCGTCGTCTTCACCGTTTCGATCAGGATGATCGACAGCGAGTCCCAGTTGATCGTCCTCCGCCACAGGGCGAGCGCGAAGGACAGAAATGCGCCCACCGCAGCCGCCTCGCTCGGGGTGAAAGCTCCCACATAAATGCCGCCGATGCTGATCGCGACAATCGCAATCATGGGGCCAGACTGGATCAACGTGCGCATCCGCTCCTCGCGGCTTGCACGCTCGCCCGGCGGTCCTATGTCGGTCTTCAGATAAGTCCAGATCGCGATGGTCAGGATGAACAGAAGCGACAACAATAGGCCGGGCAGAAAGCCCGCGAGGAGCAGGCGTCCGATCGATTGCTCGGTAAGGATCGCATAGATGACGAACGCGGTGCTGGGCGGAATGAGGATGCCGAGTGTGCCGCCCGCCGCAACCGTGCCGGTCGCGAGCGCGTCCGAATATTTGTAGCGCTTCATTTCCGGCAGGCAGACCCGCCCCATGGTCACGGCGGACGCGATGCTCGACCCTGACACGGCGGCAAAGCCCGCACAGGCCGCAATGGTTGCGGATGCAAGCCCGCCCCGCAGATGCCCAAGCCAAGCATAGGCCGCGGCGTAAAGGTCGCGGCTCATGCCCGACACCGCGGCGCAATTACCCATCAGGACGAACAGCGGGATCACCGCCAGATCATAGACGGTGGAATAGGAATAGGGTGCGTTGCCGAGCGACGACAACGCCGCCGGCAACCCGTTCAGCCAGGCAAAACCTGTGATGCCGACCAGCAGCATCGCAATGCCAATCGGCATGCGCAGAGCCAGAAGGATCAGCATCACGACAATGCCGATGATGCCGATGGTTTCGCTGTCGAGCGTCATGGATGGTGCGTGCCGTGTTCATGCCTGCGCCGCAAGGCTTGCCAGCCCTGGACCAGCAGGACGAGGGCAAACAGAAGCGAGCAGACCGCGACCGCAAGCCGGAACGGGTAATGCGGCATGCGCAGCATATTGCTGGTCTGATGGAGCGTTGCGGCCGTTTCCAGCATCACCCGCCATGCGATCAGCGCGAACAACGCCGCACCTATAAAGGCGATCACCGAGGGCAACAATCGCAAAGCGGGACGGTCGAGATATTTCTCGAACAGATCGACCGAGATATGCGCCCCCGCCCAGCCTGTATAGGGCAAGGCCAGAAACACGATGAGAGACATCGCAAACTCGGTGACCTCGACCGAGCCGCTGAACGGCCGGTTGAATGCGTAACGCATCAACACATCGGCGACGGTATAGACCATCACGAACAGCAGGATGAAGCCGCTCGCAAGCGCGAGGGCGCGGAACGCGCGCTCAAATGACTGCATCGATTGCCGCCCCGATCGGCCGTTGAGTCCTGCGACTTATACCGTCATACCGTAGACACCGAGCAGGCCCTTGGCCGGAATTCCCGCCTTCTCAGCTTCCGCGGTCTTGCTCGCAATCAGCGGCTTGAATGCATCCAGCCAGCGCTTGTGCTCGGCGTCCGACAGCATGATCAGTTCGCGATCCTTCTTGATCTGTTCGACCGCCATGCGGCCGCGCGCCTCATAAGTCTCTGTCCCTTTCAGGCTGAGGCCAAGACCTGTGGTGTTGTCGATCGTCTTTTTCTCGTCGGCACCAAGCTTGTCGTAGCGGGCCTGATTCATCGCCACCAGGAACGGCGAGCGGCCGAGCGGCGCATTGAGCGTGAAATAGCGCGCTACCTCGATCAGCTTGAAATCGATCGCGCCGGACACCGGGATCATCGTGGCGTCCACCACGCCGCGGTCGAGTGCATTGTAGATCTGGTTCGCCGGCATATCGATCGGCACGGCGCCGAGCGCTTCAAGCTGGGCCGATTGCGCGGCCGACGGCGTGCGGATCTTCATGCCCTTCATGTCGTCCAGCGTGCGGATCGGCTTCGACTTGCTCATCAACGCGGCCTCGTCGTTGTTCCAGAGCATCAGCACCTTCGCGCCCTTGAACTCGGGAGCCAGATATTTTTCGAGGGCGGCCCAGAGATTGCGGGTGCCTTTTTCTCCGGTCGCCGACAGGCCGGGCAATTCCGTCAGCGCCATCCGCGGGAAATCGTTCGACGTATATCCCGGCAATGTGAAGCACATGTCGGAGACGCCCTGGATCATCTGGCGGTAGAGCTCCGGCGGCTTGCCGCCGAGCTGCATCGAGGGGAACAGCTTGATCTTCAGCTTGCCGCCGCTCTGTTTCTCGACCTCAGGAAACCAGGCGGTGAACACCTGGTGCGGAATCGGATGCGACGGCGGCACGAAAGTCGCGAGCTTCAATTCGTCCTGCGCGAAGGCCGGAAGCGAGAGGGTGCTTGCGGCTGCGAATGCCGAGCTGCCGGCAAGAAAAGTGCGTCGAGTCGATTGCATATGCGATTCCTCCCAAGGAACGGATTTCGCTGTCGACGAGCCGTCCGATTTTCCGGATCTGCTCTCGGCTGCAGCACTTTGGCTTTGATTTAGAGTCTGCTTGTTGTGCGGTGCCCTCGTCTCCTGACGTGTAGAAGCGATGTTATCGACCGTCCAAGGCAGGTCAATTGCCTGCGGATGTCAAAGCGCCGCAGGCAACCTTTCCATCGGCACGCTCGGCGCGTCTTTCGAGACGCGCAGCGTCAGCGACGTCTTGACGTTGCGCACATGCGGCGCGCCGGTGAGTTCATTGACGAAGGCCTGAAAGGTCTTCAGGTCCGGCGCCACGCATTTGAGGATGAAGTCGACCTCGCCCGAGAGCATCCAGCATTCGCGCACCAGGGGCTGCGCCCGCACGAAGGCCTCGAACGCGGTAAGGTCCGCATCGGCCTGGCTCGACAGGTGCACCAGCGCAAAAATGGTGATCTCGTAGCCGAGCCGCTTTTCGTCCAGCAGTGCCCGGTAGCCGCGGATATAGCCCGCATCCTCCAGCGCCCGCACCCGGCGCAGACAGGGCGGCGCCGAAATTCCGACCCGCCGGGCCAGCTCCACATTGGTGATGCGGCCATCCTCCTGCAATTCGGCCAGGATTTTCCGGTCGATGGCGTCAAGTCGGGCCAGCATGCCGCGTCGGTCCTCAGTTATTGAAATTCGCAGGGACCCTAGAGATATACCTGCCGAGCACGAAATAAAATTACGCGGACGACCTTTTTTAGGCACTTCTGGTACTATTCCGGTGGCCCGTGCGAGTCGGCCGCTTTGCAAAACTTGCATAGCTGCGTCAAATGCCTAAATTCGCACCGCACAAGACCGGGATCGCTGATTGTGTCTGACCCGGCTGCAACCCTTCCAAGCCGGGAAGTCCAGATGAGCCAAACCACCCACGCCAAGGTCGTCATCATCGGGTCCGGCCCCGCCGGCTACACGGCCTCAATTTATGCCGCCCGCGCGATGCTGGAGCCGATCCTGATCCAGGGCTATCAGCCGGGCGGACAGCTGACGATCACCACGGACGTTGAGAATTATCCGGGCTTCGCCGATGTGATCCAGGGCCCCTGGCTCATGGAGCAGATGCAGAAGCAGGCCGAGCATGTCGGCACCCGCATCGTCACCGATCACGTTAACAATCTCGATACCTCCAGCCGGCCCTTCCGCCTGACCTGCGATTCCGGCGATGTTTATTTCGCCGATGCGGTGATCCTCTGCACCGGCGCGCAGGCGCGCTGGTTGGGCCTGCCATTCGAGGAACAATTCAAAGGCTATGGCGTCTCAGCCTGTGCCACCTGCGATGGCTTCTTCTATCGCGGTAAAGAAGTGATCGTCGTCGGCGGCGGCAATACCGCCGTTGAAGAGGCGCTGTTCCTGACCAATTTTGCCAGCAAGGTGACGCTCGTGCACCGCCGCGACAACCTGCGCGCCGAACGCATCCTGCAGGAGCGCCTGTTCAAGAATCCGAAGATCGAAGTGCTGTGGGACACGGTGGTGGACGATCTCATCGGGTCCGAAGCACCGTCAAAAGTGACGGCAGCCAAACTGCGCAACATCAAGACCGGCGCTGTCAGCGAACGAAATGTCGATGGCGTATTCATCGCCATCGGGCACACGCCTGCCACCGAACTGGTGCAGGGCAAAGTCGAGATGAAGCCGTCGGGCTACGTGGCGACAAAGCCGCATTCGACCGCGACGTCGGTGCCCGGCCTGTTCGCCGCCGGCGACGTCACCGACGATATCTACCGGCAGGCGGTCACCGCTGCCGGACAAGGATGCATGGCCGCGCTCGAGGCCGAACGATTCCTGGCCGCGCACGAGCAATTGCTTACGGCGGCGGAATAAGGGCGGTGAGATTTTGCTCCAGCAACGATCACGTTTCTCAATGACCTCGATGGATTGGGACAAGCTGAAGGTCTTCCATGCAGCAGCGGAAGCCGGCAGCTTCACGCATGCCGGAGAGCAGCTCGGCCTTTCGCAATCGGCCGTCTCGCGCCAGGTCAGCGCGCTCGAACAGGCACTCAACGTGTCGCTGTTCCACCGCCATGCCCGCGGGCTGATCCTGACAGAGCAAGGCGAACTGCTCTATCGGACCGCGCATGAAGTCTTCATGAAGCTGGAATCGGCCAGAGCGAAGCTGACCGACAGCCGCGAGAGGCCCAATGGCGATCTCAAGGTGACGACAACAGTCGGCCTTGGCACGCATTGGCTGACACCGAAGATCGGCGAATTCCTCGATCTTTATCCCGATATCCGCATGTCGCTGATCATGACGGACGAAGAACTCGATCTCGCAATGCGCGAGGCCGACGTCGCAATACGATTGCGCATTCCGACGCAGCCGGATTTGATCCAGCGCAAACTGTTCTCGGTGCATTTCCATGTCTATGCATCGCCGGACTATCTGAAGCGGTTTGGAACGCCTTCAAAGATCGACGATCTCGACAATCATCGCATTCTGATGCTGGGCGGTGGAAACATCCCAACCTTCCTGCAGAATCGCGCATGGCCGCTCGAAGTGGGCCGCGAGGGCAAAGCGCCGCGCACACCCATCCTCGTCGTGAATAACATCATCTCGTTACTGCGCGCATGTCAGCAGGGTTTGGGTATCGCACTACTGCCAGATTATCTCATTGAAGAAAAAGGCGGACTTGTGCAGTTACTCGGCGAAACAGATCCAATCACGCTTGACGCCTATTTCGTTTATCCGGAAGAACTTAAGTCCGTTGCGCGCGTGCAGGTGTTCCGTGACTTTTTGGTGTCGAAGGCGCAGCGCTGGACGTTCTGATCGCGCAAATGACCTGATTGTGTTTGCCTATCGCGCACAGGCTTGCGGATCGCGCATGGCAGCTTCACGAGCTTAGACGTTGTCGCTGCGGCGTTGCAGACCGATACTCTTACATATGCTGGATGCGAGCGGTTTTCGAATCCTCCCAGATCGCGACCAACCGCAGACAGTGATTCCCCTCTGGAAGGTGAATGCCGACATCCCGCGTCGGCATGAACTCAACCGGGCCGCTCCCCTCGCGGCCCGGTTTTTTCTTGCGCTTATGTGACGATCAATCGCTTCGTTCGTTCAAACGCAAGCGCCGACGACACAGCTTTGAATCAAACCTTCTAGATTCACACCTGCGCGGAATGAACTCACGCATATAATCGTTCGTTCTCGAGGCCCTTGTAGAGATCGGCGACATATTCGCCATAGCCGTTGAACAGCAGCGTCGGAACGCGCTTGCCGCCGGCGCCGATCACCTCCTCGGTCGCCTGGCTCCAGCGCGGATGATCGACCTTCGGATTCACATTGGCCCAGAAGCCGTATTCACGTGCCTGCAGCGATTCCCAGTAGGACTTCGGCCGTTTGTCGGTGAAGGTAAAATGCGTGATCGATTTCACCGACTTGAAGCCGTATTTCCAGGGCACCGCGAGACGCAGCGGCGCACCCATCTGCTTGGGCGCCGGCTTGCCGTAAACACCGGTGACGAGGAAGGCGAGATCGTTATTCGCCTCTTCGATCGTCAGACCTTCGGTGTAAGGCCATGGATACCAGGTCTGCCGCTGGCCAGGCGCCATCGACGGATCCTTGAAGGTTTGCATCTGCAGGTATTTCGCCGATGACAGCGGCTTCGCCATTTCGACCAGCCTGGCGAGCGGGAAACCGGTCCACGGAATGGTCATACTCCAGGCTTCGACGCAACGCAGGCGATAGATGCGCTCCTCGAGCGGCATCTTGCGAATGAGATCGTCGATGCCGACTTCGAACGGCTTCTCCACCATGCCATCGATCTTGACGGTCCAGGGCCGCGTCTTCAACACCTGCGCGCGCTGCGAGATGGCCTTGTCGCCGCCGAACTCATAAAAATTGTTGTAGGTGGTCGCGATCTTCTCGTCGGTTTGCGGACGATCGATCGGGTATGTCGTGTTGGCCTTGGCCGGGTAGAGATCGGCGGTCGGGTCCGGCAGATCGGCAATACGCTGCGCGGAGGCGAGTTGCGGCGACATCACCGGGATGCTGGCGGCGATACCGGCCGCGCCGGTCAGGAACGCCCGCCGGTTGAAGAAGAGATGCTCAGGCGTGACCTGGCTTTCCGGAATTTCCCAGCCGCGGCGGCGGATCACATTCATTGTAGGTATCCTTGCATCGCAAATTTCCGTGGTTGCTCCCGAGATACGCAAGGCGGCCGCGCTCCGCAAATCACGGATCCGGGAAACGAAATTGACATCCGCTCGATGTAACAAACACCGCTCCGCATCCGAATAGTCTTGAGCGCGCCGTGTTTGTTTGCGTTTCGAAAAGGAACCGGCGCCAAACGCGGCTGCATCTGGCGCCGGATTTCATCCATTCGGCGGCAACGAGACGATTTATTCCGCCGCCCGCCGCGAGGCGACAATCTGGTCCGCCGTGCGGCCAGTAAGTTCGGCCATGTGGTCAAACTGGAAGGTGAAGGTGCCGACGCCGGCGGTCGCCGATCGCACCTCGACAATCAGATCGCCGATCTCCGATTCCGGCAATTGCGCGCGCACGCTGTCCCAGCCCGACCAGCCCTCGCGGGTATCGAAGCCGAGGATCTGGCCGCGCCGTCCGGACAGGATGGCGTTGATCTTCGCCGTCGCATCGTTGGGGCAAACGATCTCCACCAGATGGATCGGCTCCAGCAGCACCGGATGGCAGTGTGGCAACGCCTCGACAATGCCGATGCGGCCCGCCGTGCGGAATGCCTGATCCGATGAATCGACGGTATGGTACGAGCCGTCGATCAGGGTGACCGCTATATCGACCACTGGAAAACCGAGCGGCCCTTGCTTCAGGCCGTCGAGCACACCCTCCTCCACCGACGGAATATAGTTGCGCGGCACGACACCGCCGGTGATCGTTTCAGCGAACGTAAAGCCCTCACCGCGCCCCAGTGGCTTGATATCGAGCACCACGTCGCCGAACTGCCCATGACCGCCCGATTGCTTGCGGTGGCGGCCGCGCTGCTGGATCGTTTTCTTAATCGTTTCGCGATAGCCGACCTGCGGCTGCCGCTTTTCGATGGCGATGCCGAAGCGATCCGTCAGCCGCTCGGCGATCACACGCAGATGCATTTCGCCCTGCCCCCACAGGATGACCTCATGGGTATCAGGATTGTGCACGATGGTGATCGATGGATCTTCCTCGACCAGCTTGTTGAGCGCCTGGCCGAGTTTCACGTCGTCCTTGCGCTCCTTGGCTGCGATGGAGATCGCCAACACCGGCGGATAGGCCGTGACTTCGGTCAATCGCTTCGGCAACTCCCTGCCCGATGCCAGCGTGTCGCCGGTTTTGGCATTGTCGAGCTTGCCGAGCGCCACCGTTTCGCCGGCAGATGCCGCCCCGCGTTTTTCGAAGGCCTGCCCCATCATCTTGTACACGCCAGAGACGCGGCCGGCGTCGCGATCCTGTGAATTCATCACGGTGCCGTCGCCAATGGAACCAGCAAGCACGCGCGTAACCGACATCTTGCCGCCATGGGCGGTATTGATGGTCTTCAAAACATATCCGACGGCGTCGTTGCCGTTGGCTTTGACGCCAAGACGCTGCGCCGTCGTTTCGACATTCGGCGCCTCATGCCGCAAAGCTTTCAGCAAGCGCAGCACGCCGTTGGTGCGCGTGGCGACGCCGATCAGCACCGGACAGACTTGTCCCTCGCGCAGCTCCTTCGCGAGATCATCGAAGATCTTGTCGCGCGGCGGCGGGATATCCTCCAGCAATTGTTCCATCAATTCGTCGTCGTGATCGGCGAGCGTCTCCAGCATGGTGAAGCGTGCGGTCCTTTCGCGCTCCAGATCGTCACCCGACAATTCGACCACCTGAGAAGCCGTGTATTCCTTGTAGACATGGGCGCGTTCAAGCGCGAGATCGACAAAACCGGTGACGATGCCATTGCGCCAGATCGGAATTTGTCGAAGCAGCAACGGCACGCGTGAGGCCGGCTGCAGCATCTGCAGCGTTTCGCGCAGGCGCTTGTCGGCCTTGTCGATCTTGTTGAGAAACACGAAACGGGGAATGTTCAGATCCTCGAGCTCGCGCAGCACGAGTTGCAATTGCGGGATTTTCTTCTCATCCGCCTCACACACCACGACCGCGGCATCGACCGCCGGCAATACGGCGCGCATGTCGTGCAAGAATTCAATCGAACCGGGGCAATCGATAAAGGTATAATTCTCATCCATGAAAGAAGTAGTCGCGACCGACAATTCCACGCTCATGCGGTGATCGCGCGCTTCCTTGGAATTGTCGCCGACACTCGTGCCGGCATCAACGCTGCCCTGGCGCTGGATCGCGCCGGTGCGCGCAAGAATGGCTTCGAGAAGTGTGGTCTTTCCACTCTGGAAGGGGCCCACCAATGCAATGCACCGGGGACCCGTTGGCCTATTGCCATTGGCTCTTGTGCCGTTCGCATTCGCTTCCGTCATCGACGCCTCCCTTATGTGAGCGAGCGCCTGACGAGAAAGGGCCGGAGAACTTCCGGCCGCAATCAGACGCCGGAAGGCCTATGCTCTGCCTGCTTTACGGTGAAGGCAAGAGGGTTCGTGGTCGGCACAAATTTAAGGATCGATCCGCGTGTTTCTGCCGCGTTCCCGCCGCTTTGCCCGCTCATGATTTCGCGATGACGAGCTGGTATTCGGAATGTACGAGCCGGTATTGCCCCGCAATACCGGCCAGGAACGCGTCGACGCCCAGCTTGGGGCGCTCCTGTTCGGTATCCATCAGATCCCAGTTGTAATCGTCGAAAATCACGATGCCGCCCGGCGCGACCAGCGGCCAGATCAAGGCCGCATCGGCATAGACATCGGCCGCGAAGTGACTGCCGTCGATGTAGACGATGTCGAATTGCCGAGCCTCGATGGCAAGCCGCGGCACGACGGTTCCCGACGCACCCTTGATCTTCTCGACACGGCCGCCGAACGGCGCCACCACGTTGCGGTCGAAGCGACCTTCAGTGGCTGGCACCTGATTAGCAAAATACTCGTCCAGCTGATGTTCGGCATTGCCGCCGAACGGATCAATGCAGACGACATGCGCTTTCGGCAGATAATTCAAGAAGAACAAAGCCGAACGGCCCTCCCACGAGCCGATTTCGAGCACACGCACGGCCCGGTTGCGATGCTCGTGCAGGATATTCGCCCAGATCGGAATGTTGGCCGTCGTCCAGTCGCAGGAAAAATCCTTCCCGTCGTACCAGCGGGCAATCGTCTCATGATCCGGAATCAGGGCAGTATTCGACATCAGCGACCTCATGGTTTCACGACACGATATCGCTAATACGCTGTTGTCCGCTCGGTTCCCGTCGTCGCATTGCAAGGGAAAAATGCCGCACCGCCAGCCCGGAACTAAGCGGTACTCGGCTGGTGTTGTCCGGCCATGCAACAGGCGACGGAGAAAAGCGGCGACGGTCCAACCGCGTTGCGTCAGCGCGACCTCCGGCTTGATTTCTTCCGCGGCCTGGCGCTGTGGCTGATCTTCGTCGATCACATTCCAGGCAACATCGTCGGCCGGGTCACGGTCCGCAATTACGGCTTCAGCGATGCCGCCGAAATTTTTATTTTTATTTCCGGCTATTCGGCCGCCATCGCCTATGCCCGCGCCATGTCCGGTCAGGGCTTTCTCATTGCGTCGGCGCGTATCCTGAAGCGGGTCTGGCAACTCTATGTCGCCTTCGTCCTTCTGCTTGCGGCGTTCTTCGCGCAGATCGCCTATGTGGCAAGGACGTTCGAGAACCCGCTTTTCGCTGAGGAAATGAACATCGTCGATCTGCTGAAGCAGCCTGATGTGACGCTGCCGCGCGCGCTGACGCTGCAATTCAATCCGGCGAACATGGACATTCTGCCGGTCTATATCGTCCTGCTGCTGACGTTTCCGTTCGCGCTGTGGCTATTGCTGCGCGCACCAGTACTGGCGCTAGGACTATCGCTGGCTCTGTATATCGCGGCCGGGCATTTCGAATGGCACTTTCACCGCCTATCCGCAAGGCTATTGGGTGATCAACCCGCTGCATTGGCAGTTGCTGTTCGTCTTCGGCGCATGGTGCGCGCTGGGCGGGGCGCAAAAGCTGTCTCCCGTCCTGAAATCGCCGATCACGATTGTGCTGGCGATCGCCTATCTTGTCTTCGCGTTCCTGATCGTGCGCTCGTGGTACTACCCGACGCTCAGTGAATTCAAGCCGGGATGGCTGCACGACTTCCTCTATCCGATCGACAAGACCAATCTCGATCCGCTGCGCTTCATCCATTTCGCGGCTTACGCCGTGCTCGCCGCATGGCTTGTGCCGAAAACCTGGAGCGCGCTGCATTCGCCGTGGCTGAAGCCCGCTATCCTGTGCGGTCAGCATTCGCTGGAAATTTTCTGCCTCGGCGTCTTCCTGTCCTCTGCGGCCCATTTCATCATCACCGAGACTTCGGGCGGCTGGCCGACGCAAATCACAATCAGCCTGGCCGGCGTCGCGATCATGGTCGCGGTCGCCGCCTGGCTCGATTTCTTCAAGAATTTCAATCGGAAATACGGCTTCGATGGCCGTGTGGCCGATGCCGATATTGCCGGTGGTTATGCCTGACGGGACTTTACTGACCGCGCAGGCTTTTCGTCCGTCCAGGCTCACGCTCGACGCTGAGGCCGAAATACGGCCGCAGCCAGATGCCAAGCCAGCTTCCGGCGAAGGCCGCCGCCAGCCAGACCCAACCGTGCAGGCTGGACGAGGCGATGCCGCTGAAATACGCGCCGATATTGCAGCCATAGGCGAGGCGCGCGCCATAGCCGAGCAGCAGGCCACCGATGACCGCCGCAAGAAGCGACAGCGGCGCCACCCGCCAGCCGGGGCTGAACTTGCCGGCGAGACCGGCCGCCAGCAGCGCGCCCAGGATGATGCCGAAATCCATCACCGACGTAATGTCGGCAAAAATGCTCTCCTGCAGCATCTTCGCATTGGCCGGCACTTTCCAGTAAGGCCAGGAGGCGACATCGAGACCGCCGAGCGCCGCGATCTTCGACCCCCACAACGCAAAGGCCGAGGTGATGCCCCACGGGCGGCCGGCGAGATACAGCGTTGCGAAATTTCCGATCGCCAGCGCAATCGCACCCGCAACCAGCGGCCAAGGTCCCTGCAGAAAGCGGCGCCAGCCGCGATGCTCCGGCGAGACGCCGGATTTCAGTGTGCCGTGACGCCAACGCTCAATGAAAACGGTCGATGATGCGATCGCCGCGAACAGCAGAAGGCTCAGCGACAGCGCAAGCGGCCATCCCATCGTATGAACGAGCGAGACCGGACCGACATTCGGCTGCGCCGACCACCACGGCAGATCGTGCGCGCCCCAGACGGAGCCGACGATAAAAAAGGTGAGCACCACCAGCATGCGCGTATTGCCGCCGCCAGCGGTGTAGAGCGTGCCGGAGGCGCAGCCGCCGCCCAATTGCATGCCGATGCCAAACAGGAATGCGCCGACGATAACGGACACGCCAACGGCTCCATAGAGACCGCGAACCGTTTCACCGAACAGCGATCCTTGTTCGAGCACAGGCAAGAACAGCACCGAGGCGACCGCAAGCATCACCATCTGCGCGCGCAGACCTGCGCCGCGTCCGTCGGCGATGAAGACACGCCATGCCGACGTGAAGCCGAACAACGCGTGATAAAGGATGAGGCCGAGCCCTCCGCCTAAGACAAAGAGCGCTCCTTGCCGCCAGCCATAGGCCTGCGCCAGCGCGATCGAACCTGCCGCCAATATGACGAGGGCAAAGGTAACAACGCGCGAATTGATAGACGTTTCTGTCCGCCTGTCGCTGTCGAGCAGGCGGGCATCTACGGAAAGATCGGTCATGATCGGTCTCGTTCGGGGATTACGGATCTCAGGAATTGAGATAAGGTCCGCACGCGAACGACACCATTGCAAAGGGTTGGTGTGCCCTATGCATTGTTTTGGGAAAAAAGGATGGGCATCCTCTCGATCGCGCCATCCAAAGAAGATTTTTTCAGCGCGATTGCTTGAGAGAGAAACGCTAGAATCGCGGAATATCCGGGAACGCGACCTTGCCCGCGCGCACATGCATGCGACCAAGTTCGGCGCAGCGATGGAGCGTTGGAAACACCTTGCCGGGATTGAGCAGGCCCTGCGCGTCGAAGGCGCATTTCAACCGCTGCTGCTGGTTGAGATCGATCTCTGAAAACATCTCCGGCATCAGGTCGCGCTTTTCAACGCCGACGCCGTGTTCGCCGGTCAGCACGCCCCCCACTTCCACGCACAGGCGAAGAATATCCGAGCCGAAGGCTTCCGCTTTATCGAGCTCGCCCGGCACATTGGCGTCATAGAGAATGAGCGGGTGCAGATTGCCGTCGCCGGCATGGAAAACATTGGCCACCTGCAGTCCGTATTTTTCGCTCATCTCGCGCATGCGCGAGAGGACAAGCGGTAACGCCGCCCGCGGGATCGTGCCGTCCATGCAGTAATAGTCCGGCGAGATACGGCCGACCGCTGGAAATGCTGCCTTGCGCCCGGCCCAGAACAACAACCGCTCATCCTCGTTCTGCGACACGCGGCATGTGCTGGCCTTGCACTCCCTGGCAATGGCTTCGACGCGATCGATTAGATGATCGACCTCGGCCTTGCCGCCATCGAGCTCGACGATCAACAACGCCTCGACATCGAGCGGATAACCGGCATGGGCGAATTCCTCGACCGCATGGATCGCCGGACGGTCCATCATCTCCATGCCGCCCGGAATGATACCAGCGCCGATGATGCGGCCGACACAAGCGCCGGCATCCTCTGAGGTCGGAAAGCCGATCAACACCGCCCGCGCCGTCTCCGGCTTCTTCAGGATACGCACGGTGATTTCGGTGACGACACCGAGCAATCCCTCTGAGCCGGTGATGACGCCGAGCAGATCATAGCCGCCGGAATCCAGATGCCGCCCGCCGATGCGAACAATCTCTCCCGTCATCAGCACCATTTCAAGACCGAGCACGTTGTTGGTGGTCATGCCGTATTTCAGGCAATGCACGCCGCCGGAATTCTCAGCGATATTGCCGCCGATGGTACAGGCGATCTGCGATGAGGGGTCTGGCGCATAATAGAAACCGCGATGCGCTACCGCATTGGAGATGCCAAGATTGGTGACACCCGGCTCGACCACCGCCACGCGGTTTTCGAAATCGATTTCGCGAATGCGGCTGAATTTCGAGAGGCCGAGCAGAACGCCATCACCCAGTGGCAATGCACCGCCCGACAGCGACGTGCCGGCGCCGCGCGGCACCACTTTGATGTTATGCTCATGACAATAGCGCAACACGTCCGAGACTTGCTGCGTGGTCGAGGGCAGCACCACGACCATCGGCAATTGCCTGTAAGCGGTGAGGCCGTCGGATTCGAACGGACGCATCTCGCGTTCGCCGTCGATCACCCCCTCGCCCGGCACGATCCTCCGCAACGCCGCGACGATCTCTTCGCGGTGCGTCATCAGCGCTTCGTCGATGGGCGGCATTTTCACGGACATCTCAATTTCCTATCAACCGGGACACTAGCCGGCTTGACACGTCCACCCAAGACATCTGCAATTGCTCAGATCGATTGATATGCATCAACAGTCCCGCGCGCCTGAAATCACATAACCTCAGTGCTACATTCAATATAGCACACAAAGCCTTCGGAGGGCGTTCATGATCAAGGATATCGTCGTCAATCTGGCCTTGGGGGCTGAAACCGATCCGGCCTGCCGTTACGCGATCTCGCTGGCCGAAGCCTACAACGCCCACATCACAGGTGTCGCCTTCGCCTACGAGCCGCCATGGCCCCCGTCCATCATGGAGGGCGCGGTTATCGACGTCTATCGAACCGCAAAAGACGACCAGCAGAAGAAGGCGAAAGAGGCGGTTGCCCGTTTCGAGCGATCAACGAAACAGTCGCAGCTCTCGGCGCAGCCGCTCGTGATCGAGGCGTCGCTGCTGGCGGCAACGGACGCCTTCGCGGCTCTCGGCCGGACAAGCGATCTCGTTGTGGTCGGCCAGGCCGAGCCCGATGGCAGCGCCGCCGCGCAGGACATGGTCGAAGCCGCTCTGTTCGCGTCGGGGCGTCCGACACTGATCGTCCCCTATATTCAGAAAAGCGGCTTCTCGGTCGACGATGTCCTGTGCTGCTGGGACGGCAGCCGTGCGGCCGCGCGCGCCATTGGTGACAGTTTACCGCTTCTTAAAAAGGCGAAGAGCGTGAAGGTTCTGACTGTGGTGACCGGCAAATTCGATGAGAAGGACGTCAGTGGCGCCGACGTCGCCACTCATCTGGCGCGCCATGGCATCAACACGGAGGTCGTCCGTATCCCAGCCGCCGATATCGATGTCGCCAATGCGATTCTCTCACATGCCGCCGATACCGATGCCAGCATGATCGTCATGGGCGGCTTCGGACATTCCAGGCTGCGGGAATTCGTGCTGGGCGGCGCCACGCGCGGCTTGCTGCAGTCGATGACCATCCCGACCCTGATGTCACACTGATCGCAAAAAAAGGAACCCGTTCACTCTCATTGCGTTGCCTTGCACCTTGCGCGTGGCTATGCCGCTGGCATCATTTGCACGGCGAGGCGAATATGCAATGAGGGTGAATGTCCTTTTCGTTTGGCATTGAAGAAGAATATTTTCTGGTCGACAGTGAAACCTTCGCGGTGATGCGCAGGATGCCTGAAGGCTTTTTCCAGGCCGCCAAGCTGGCCCTGGAAGACAAGGTCGTCGGCGAATTCCTGCAGTCTCAGATCGAAGTCGTCACCGCGCCGCATACCGACATTACTGCAGCGCGAGACGAACTGCGTTTTTTGCGTTCGACGCTCGGCGAGATCGCCGCCCAGCATGGCCTTAGCATTCTCGCCTCGGGCACCCATCCGACCGCAGTGTGGGAGCGATCGCGACAATCGGCAGGCGAGCGTTACGACAACGTCATGGACGACCTGCAGATGATCGGCCGCCGCAATATGCTGTGCGGCATGCATGTCCATGTTGAACTGCCGGACCCCGACCAGCGCATCGATATTATGACGCGGATGCTGCCGCATTTACCCCTGTTCATCGCCTTGTCGGCCTCATCGCCCTTTTGGCGTTCGCAGCCGACCGGACTGAAGGGTTATCGCCTTGCTGCCTATGATGAGCTGCCGCGCACGGGCATCCCGGAGCTGTTCAAGACCAAGGCCGATTTCGACTCATATATCGAAGCGCTGGTGAAAGCCGGCATCATCCCGGATTCGAGCTATATCTGGTGGGCGATACGGCCGTCGTTCAACCATCCGACGCTGGAATTGCGGGCACCGGATGCCTGTACGCGTCTCGCAGATACGATCGCTATCGCCGCACTTTATCGCGCGCTGGCACGGCGGCTCTATTACAATCCTTGGCAGAACTGGGGCATGAGCCCGATTTCGCGCGCCATCATCGTCGAGAACAAGTGGCGGGCGCAACGCTATGGCGTCAACGGCACCTTCGCCCGGATCGATGGGGATGGTTCTATCAGCGTCGCCGAGATGCTCGAGCACACCATCGAAGAGGTGCGGCGCGATGCGCAGACGCTGGGCTGCCTCGAGGAAGTGCTGCATTGCCGTCGCATCATCGAGCATGGCACGTCGGCCGACCGGCAGATCGCGATCTACGATAGCTGTGCCGAAGAACCCGAGAAGGCCTTGCAGGCCGTGACCGAATGGCTCGCCGATACCACGCTGCAGTGACGCAGCAGTCCGGTGCTAGTTCTTCAGCCGGTATCCGGTCCGGAAAATCCACCACACCGTGACGAGACACGCGGCGAGGAAAAACAGCGTCATGCCGATGCTGACGCCGATGCCGACATCCGAAGCCTGGAAGAAGCTCCAGCGAAAGCCGCTGATGAGATAGACGACGGGGTTGAACAGGCTGACGACCTGCCAGAATTTCGGCAGCACATCGATCGAATAGAAGCTGCCGCCAAGGAACGTCAGCGGCGTGATGACGAGCAGCGGCACCACCTGCAGCTTTTCGAACCCGTCGGCCCAGATGCCGATGATGAAGCCGAGCAGACTGAATGTGACGGCCGTGAGGATCAGGAAGGCGATCATCCAGAATGGATGGGCGATATGCAGCGGCACAAAGAAGCCGGCGGTGATCAGGACGATGACACCAAGGATGATCGATTTGGTCGCAGCCGCGCCGACATAGCCAATGACGATCTCCAGGAACGAGACCGGCGCCGACAGGATCTCGTAGATCGTGCCGACGAAGCGCGGGAAATAGATGCCGAAGGATGCGTTCATGACGCTTTGCGTCAGGATCAGCATCATGACGAGGCCCGGCACGATGAAGGCGCCATAGGGGACGCCATCGATCTCCTGGATGCGTGAGCCAATGGCGGCGCCGAATACCACGAAATAAAGCGAGGTCGAGATCACCGGCGAGACGATGCTTTGCAGCAGCGTGCGGCCCGTGCGTGCCATTTCAAACCGGTAGATGGCCCAGATCGCTCGCCAGTTCATTTCCGCCCCACGAGACCGACGAAGATATCCTCCAGCGACGACTGCGTGGTCTGCAGATCGCTGAAGCGAATATTCGCGGCATTCAGATCGGACAAGAGCGCGGTGATGCCGGTGCGCTCGCCCTTCGTGTCATAACCATAAACGAGTTCATTGCCGCCATCGGCCAAAGACAGATTGTGCGGCGCCAGCTCGGGCGGGATCGCGGCCAATGGCTTCTGCAGCAGGATGGTGAGCTGCTTCTTGCCGAGCTTGCGCATCAGTTCAGCTTTTTCCTCGACCAGCATGATCTCGCCGTTGGAGATCACGCCGATACGGTCCGCCATGTCTTCGGCTTCCTCGATATAATGCGTCGTCAGGATGATGGTGACGCCGGACGCGCGCAGCTCGCGCACCACCTGCCACATGTCCTTGCGCAATTCGACATCGACGCCCGCGGTCGGTTCATCCAGGAACAGGATGCGCGGTTCATGCGAAAGCGCCTTGGCGATCATCACACGCCGCTTCATGCCGCCGGACAGCGTCATGATCTTGGAGTCTTTCTTCTCCCAGAGTGAAAGCTGTTTCAGGATCTTTTCGATGTGAGCTGGATTTCGCGGCTTGCCGAATAGCCCGCGGCTGAAATTGACCGTGGCCCACACCGTCTCGAAAGAATCGGTCGTCAATTCCTGCGGCACGAGCCCAATTTCGGAGCGCGCGGCGCGATAATCGTCGACGATGTCATGCCCATCGACCGTCACCTTGCCGGTCGATGGATTGACGATGCCGCAGATGATGCCAATCAGCGTCGTCTTGCCGGCCCCGTTCGGCCCCAGCAGCGCGAAGATCTCGCCGCGGCGGATATCCAGGTTGATGGTCTTCAACGCCTGGAAGCCGGTGGCGTAGGTCTTTGAGAGATTTTGGATGGAAATGACGGAGGACATGATGATGCGATCGGAGGCGGGGCGCCTGCATTAGCAAAGACTAGGGGTCGGCATCTAGTCATCCCATGCCATGATGCCATAGGAGAATGGATAAATTTACCCCGAAACGGCCGAAACCCGCGCCTGGTGTGACGCTAAAACAACGCTGCCATGTCCCGGGCGCCCTGCAATTTGGATTCACGGTCCATCACAGCGTCGGTCGCAGCCAGCAGTTTTTCGACCACGTTGTTGCGGATCGCCACCGGATTGCGCTCATAGCCGCGCTGCTGGAAGAAGTTCGACGTCGGCACCTGCGGGCGCATCGCCTGCGGCATCGAGATCATATCGAAGCCGTTGCCATCACCGGTCAGATTCATCATTTCGAGTTCTGCCGCCGTCAAGGTCCGGGCAAGGCCCTTGATGCGTGCGAACAGGACGGAATCGAGCAGCTTCTGGGTCTGCAGCAGCGGCCCGATATCGATATCGAGATTGAGCGCATGCAGGCCGAGCCCCTTCGGCGTGCGGCCAAGCTTCACATGCTCGCTCCAGCGCGACGGCACCGTGTGGCTGTAAGCCACCATGCGTTTCAGCACCTCGGTCTTGGCGTCCAGTGTCCTTTTGCGGTCGCCGGAAGCGGACACCGCCTTGGCATGCATCGTCTTGATCAGGCGATCGCCCTTCTCGGCCAGGATGCTGATGGTGTTGGCGGTGAGAAGCTGGTTGTAGCCAAGTGCGGTCGAGATCGCGCGTGCGCCTGGCCTCACCGATTCCAGTCCGGCCTGCACGTCGTATTTGCCGTTGCCGCCGGATTCGAAACTGTAAACGCGGACCGCCTGATCGCGGGTGATGCCGGCCGCCGATGCAACGCGCGCATAAGCGCGCTTGAAATCCATTTCGCTTTCAGGCTTTTCCGGCACGAAACCGAAATGCTCTTTGGCGTTTCGCAGAAAGTCCGCCACCACGGGGATTTCGGCACGCTCGGGCCGTTCGCCGGGCTTGGAAGGATCGGCCGGGCGCGACGGTCCTGAATAGAGCGGCGGCTGTTCGAGCACGTAATCCGACAGCGCAATCGCGTGGCCAGCGCGGCGCTTGGCGATGCGGCCCTTTCGCTTTTCCCCGACTTGCTCCCAGTAGGGCCCGGCCACCGCTTCGAACTTCGCGCGGGTGGCCTCATAGTCCTTCAGCTTGCGCCGGTATTCCGCCATCGCCTGATCGAGCGATGGCGCCCGCACCTTGGGCCGTGCGGCGTTGTCATCCTGCGCAACTGCGCTGCCGAAGACAAAGATCGTTGCAGCGATGGAAAAGCCGAGAAACAGATGCCGCATGCAACGATGATCCCGCTATCCGTAGAGCTTCGCATTCTGCTCCCGCAACACGTTCTTCTGCACCTTGCCCATGGTGTTGCGCGGCAGATCATCGACAAACAACACGCGCTTGGGCAGCTTGAATTTGGCGAGCTTGCCTTCAAGCGCAGAGATGATGGCTTTCTCGTCCGCGCTCGCACCTTTCTGCAACACGACAACGGCTGTTACGCCTTCGCCGAAATCCGGATGCGGGCAGCCGACGACAGCCGATTCGACCACGCCCGGCAAGGCGTCGATCTCGGTCTCGACTTCCTTCGGATAGACGTTGAAGCCGCCGGTAATGATGAGATCCTTGGCGCGGCCGACAATGTGGACATAGCCACGCTCGTCGATCTTGCCGACGTCGCCAGTGATGAAGAAGCCATCGGGCCGAAATTCCGCCTTGGTCTTTTCCGGCATGCGCCAATAGCCCAGAAAGACGTTCGGGCCCTTCACCTCGATGACGCCGATGTCACCCTGTTTCAGCACCGCGCCGCTCTCCGGATCGGCGATGCGCACGCCCACCCCCGGCAGCGGGAAACCGACGGTGCCGGCAATACGGTCACCGTCATACGGATTGGACGTGTTCATGTTGGTCTCGGTCATGCCGTAGCGCTCGAGAATGGCATGACCGGTCTTGGCGCGGAATTCGTCGTGCGTTTCGGCCAGCAGCGGCGCCGAACCTGATGTGAACAGCCGCATATGCGCGCAGGCTGCCTTGGTCAGCCCGGGATGCTTGAGCAGCCGCGTGTAGAAGGTCGGCACACCCATCATCGACGTCGCCTGCGGCAGATAACGCATCACCTCATCGGCATCGAATTTTGGCAGGAAGATCATCGCGCCGCCGGCCATCATCACCGTGTTGCTGGCCACGAACAGGCCATGCGTATGATAGATCGGCAAGGCGTGCAGCAGCACGTCCTTGTCGGTGAAGCGCCAATACTCGCGCAGCGTCTCTGCATTCGACGACAGATTGCGATGCGTCAGCATCGCGCCCTTCGAGCGGCCGGTCGTCCCGGATGTGTAGAGAATGGCGGCGAGATCGTCATCCTCGCGCGGCACATCGGCGAAATCCTTCGGCGCCTTGTCGGCGGCCTCGATCAGGCTGCCCTGCCCTTTTGCGTCGATTGTCTCGACCGATGCCACGCCGCGGTTTTTGGCAATCTCGGCCAGTCCTTCGCGTTTGGCTGGATCGCAGATGACCAGTTTCGGCTCGGCATCGCCGATGAAGTAATCGAGTTCGGCCAGCGTATAGGCGGTGTTGAGCGGCAGATAGACCGCACCGGCGCGCAGCACCGCGAGATAGGTGATGAAATTCTCGACCGTTTTTTCGACCTGCGCGGCGACACGGTCGCCGGGCTCGACGCCATCCAGCACCAGCACATTGGCGATCTGACCGGAGCGATCGAGCATGTCGGCATAGGACATGGTCGAGCCATCGGCCTTGATGATGAAGGTACGCGCAGGATCGGTGATACGGCTGCGGATCAGCTCAAACAGATTCATGATGCGATACAGACTTTTTGGTTCAGGCTTTGTTGGCTAGGGGAACGACGTCGCCGGTCGGGCCGGGGCGTGCCATTTTTCGAATGGCGTTCGCTGTGACCACGACGCGGTTTTCGGCAAAGGCTTCGTGGTTCTTCTCGATATCGTCGAGGTCGTAGAGGTAATTCACCATGACGCCATAGGCTTGCTTCATGCCGTTTTCGGAACTGTCGGCGAGGAAGTGCATCTTCTCCAGCCGCGCACCATTGCCGAGATGGAAACGCGCCACCGGATCGATCGGCAAGCCACGCGGGCTCTTGGCATAAAGGAAATACCAGGCCGCAGCCCGCATCAGCGGCTCCTCGACCGGTTCCCGGGTTTCCGGTACCTGCCACCACCCCTCGATGTCGAGATTGGCCAAAGCGTCGATATCGTTCTGCGTCAGGGCGCGGGAGGAGCCCGACGTGCGCTCACGATTCAGCCAGGATGCAAAACCTGGCACCGGCGACAGCGTGACGAACGTCTGGAGTTTGGCATTATCCTTCGAGATTTCCTCCACCACCTGCTTGATGAGGAAGTTACCGAAGGACACGCCGGCAAGACCGCGCTGACAATTCGAGATCGAATAGAACACCGCGGTATCGACCTTGTCGGCCTCCAGCGTGTCGCGCTTGGCGGCCAGGATCGGCTCGATCGCCCCCGGTATGTCGTCGGTCAGCGCGACCTCGACGAAGATCAGCGGCTCGTCGTTCAGCGCCGGATGAAAAAAGGCGAAGCAGCAGCGGTCCGACGGATCGATGCGGCGGCGCAGATCGTCCCAGCTGCGGATCTTGTGCACCGCTTCATGCTTGATCAGCTTTTCCAGAATGTTGGCCGGCGTCGACCAGTCGATGCTGCGCAGCACAAGGAAGCCGCGGTTGAACCATGATGAGAACAGATGGACAAAGTCGGCATCCACGACCTTGAAATCGTCGCGATGCGCCATGGCATCCAACAATTGTTCGCGCATGCGAACCAGCGCCGCGGTCCCGCCGGGCGCGAGATTGAGCCGGCGGAACAGCTCCTGCCGGCGCGGCTCTGCCGCGTGGTGAACTTCGGCAGCGGTCGCGTCGTTCGGGTCGGCCTGCCAGGCGGCAATGGCTTTATCCATGCGCTCGCGGTCCGGCCCGAAGCGCTGCGCCAGCGCCTCGAAGAAGGCGACCCGCGGACCGGTCGTCAGGGTCGCATAGCGGTTCAGGATTTCGCGGGCGAGCGCGACACCGGAGGCCTCGCCCCGGCCGGACAGCAGGTCATCGCAGAGCACAACGAAATCGGCCGACCGCGTGACCGAATCCGGCCGGCGCGACAGGGTCCGGTCCAGCAGCTTGCGTCCGCGGTCCGATATCGATTGCAGCATATCGCCAAAAAAGGCGCCATTCATGGACAGGTCGGCTCCAAGGTTTGTGCGGCGATTTCCCGCAGCCCGTCGCAGCTATAGCAGACAAGCTCTTAGCAGAAATGACGACAAAGCTGGCGGATTTTCGAGGTGGTCGTTTTCGGCCCAATCAGCTATAGGCTGTAATTGGGATAAAAAAAATAATCGGTGGTTACCATCGAACAGCGGGTGGAAACGAAGGATCGGGTGGGCCTGGAGTCCGCCTCACCTCTGCTTGAGGTCGAGGACCTTCACGTCCAATTCCTTACGTCGCGCGGCATCGTCCGGGCGGTCGAGGGATTGAGCTTTCACGTCGATCCGGGAGAGATCGTCGCCATCGTCGGTGAGTCGGGATCCGGCAAGTCGGTCTCGGCCCTGTCGATCATGCGCCTGTTGCCGCGCCATACCGGCCGCATTCCGAAAGGCCGCGTGACCTTCAACGGCCGCGACCTGCTCAAATTGTCAGACGAGCAAATGCGCGAGATCCGCGGCCGCGATATCTCGATGATCTTCCAGGAACCGATGACCTCGCTCAATCCGATCCTGACGATCGGGATGCAGCTCACCGAGCCCCTGCTCATCCACATGGGCATGACGACCGAGCAGGCCCGTGCGCGGGCGATCGAACTGCTCGGTCTCGTCGGTATCCCCGACCCGGCGCGGCGACTCGAACAATATCCGCACCAGTTTTCCGGCGGCATGCGCCAGCGGGTGATGATCGCCATCGGTCTCGCCTGCAATCCGAAGCTGATCATCGCCGACGAGCCGACGACTGCGCTGGATGTGACGATCCAGGCGCAGATTCTCGAGCTGATGAAGAATCTGTCGCGTAAGCTGAACATTGCGCTGATCGTCATCACGCATAACCTCGGCGTGGTTGCGCGTTACGCCGACCGCGTCATCGTTATGTATTCCTCGCAGCTTGTGGAAGAGAACGACGCTGACGACGTATTTCATCGGCCGCGCCATCCCTATTCGATGGGCCTTCTGCGCTCGGTGCCGCGGCTTGATCGGCCGCGCGGTGCCAAGCTCGAAACCATCGAGGGCTTACCGCCGAATGCCGCAGCGCCGCCGCCCGGCTGCCGCTTCGCGCCGCGCTGTCCTTACAAAATCGCGATCTGCGAAACCGAACCTAGGCTTCTGCGCACCGATACCGGAGGGTTGTCGCGCTGTCATCGGCATGAGGAGATCGCTGAAGGCAAAATCGTCTGGACGGCGGCCGATCAGGCCCTGCAGACCAGCATTACCAAAACCGGCACTCCTCTCCTGTCGGTGCGCCATCTCACCAAGCATTTCGAAGTGCGCGGCGGCCTGCGCGCGGCGAGCGGTACCGTGCGTGCCGTGCAGGATGTCAGTTTCGATATTCTTCCCGGCGAAACGCTGGGTCTGGTCGGCGAATCCGGTTGCGGCAAAACCACAGTCGGCCGTCTGATCCTGCGGCTGGAAGATCCGACCGAAGGCGAACTGCGCTTCGAGGGACGCGATCTCACGACCGCGAGCGCCGCGGACATGAAGGCGGTCCGCCGCAAGATCCAGGTGATCTTCCAGGACCCGTACTCCTCGCTCAATCCGCGCATGACGGTCGGCCAGATCATCGGCGAGCCGTTGCATGTCTACAAGCTCGTGCCGAACCGCAAGGGTGAGAACGAGCGCGTGGCGCAATTGCTGGAGCAGGTCGGCCTGCGTCCCGAAATGGCGGCACGCTATCCGCACCAGTTGTCAGGCGGCCAGCGGCAGCGTGTCGGCATCGCCCGTGCTTTGGCGATGGAGCCATCCTTCATTGTCTGCGACGAAGCGGTGTCGGCACTCGACGTGTCGATCCAGGGGCAGATCATCAATCTTCTGGAAGACCTGCAGCGGCGGCTCGGCCTTGCCTATCTTTTCATCGCGCATGACCTCGCGGTCGTGCGGCATATTTCGATGCGCGTCGTCGTCATGTATTTCGGCCGCGTGATGGAGGTGGCCGACCGCGATGAAATCTATCGTAACCCGCTGCATCCTTACACGAAGGTGCTGCTCGACGCGGCGCCGATCCCCGATCCGACTGTCGAAAAGGGGCGTGAACCGCGGCTGATCAAGGGCGAGTTGCCGTCACATATGTCACCGCCGTCAGGCTGCGTCTTCAACACGCGCTGCCCGATCGCGAGCGACGAATGCCGGCAGGTCATTCCGCCGCTGGAGGAAAAGCGGCCAGGCCATTTCGCGGCATGCATCAAGGTTTAAGAGTTAAGCGGGGCGTCGACGACAACGATAACGACAAAAAATATACTCTAGGGAGAAATGAAGATGATAAGGAAGCTGGGGTTATGGGTTGCCGCACTTGCGGCTTTCGCATTCGCGGGCCACGCCGCGAATGCGCAAACGCCGAAACAGGGCGGCACGCTGAATTTCGCCATCAGCGCGGAGACGCCGCATTACGATCCGCATGGCAGCGACACCTATGCGACGCTGCATTTCTCGGCACCGTTCTACTCGACATTGCTTCGCTTCAACCTCGACAAGTTTCCGGAAGTCGAAGGCGATCTCGCGCAATCCTGGGAAGTCGCGCCCGACCTGATGACCTTCACGTTCAAGCTGCAGCCGAACGTGAAATTCCATGACGGCACGCCGCTGACCTCCGCCGACGTGAAAGCCACCTACGACCGGATGCGCAGCCCGCCGCAGGGCGTGGTGTCCACCCGCAAAGCCACTTTCGGTGATATCGGTTCGATCGAGACGCCCGATCCGCTCACCGTCGTCTTCAAGATGAAGAATGTGAATGCGGCGATGCTCGAACACTTCGCCTCGCCGTGGAACGTGATCTATTCGGCGAAGGATCTGGCTGCCGATCCGGCCGCGCCGCGCACCAAGATCAACGGCACCGGCCCCTTCATCTTCGTCGAACACGTGAAAGGCAGCCACGTCGCCGGCAAGAAAAACCCGGATTATTTCAAGAAGGGCCTGCCCTATCTCGACGGCTTCCGCGGCATCTTCACGCTGCAAGCAGCGGCGATGCTGAATGCCGTGCAGGGCGGACAGGTGATGGGCGAATTCCGCGGCATCTCGCCGGCGGAACGTGATCGGCTCGTCTCGGCGATGGGTGACAAGATCCGGATCGAGGAGTCGAGCTGGACCCTGAACCTGCTTGTCGTCTTCAACACCGAGAAGAAGCCGTTCGACGACGTGCGGGTCCGTAAGGCATTGCTGATGGCGATCGATCGCTGGGGCGGCAGCCAGGGCCTCTCGCGCATTTCGACTTTGCGGTCGGTCGGTGGCGTGATCCGTCCGGGCTCGCCGATGGCAACACCGGAAGCAGAACTCGTGAAGCTGCCGGGCTTCTCCAAAGACATCAAGAAATCGCGCGAGGAAGCCAAAAAGCTGCTGGCGGAAGCCGGCGTGCCAAACCTCAAACTGCAATTGTGGAACCGCAATCTCGCCATGCCCTATACACCGGCCGGCATTTTCCTCGTCGACCAGTGGCGGCAGATCGGGGTCGATGTCGAACACGTGCAGTCCGACACTGGCAAGTATCTCGCCACCATGTCGTCAGGCCAGTTCGATGTCGCGATCGACTTCTCCAACCTGTTCATGGATGACTCGAGCCTTGGCCTTGCCAAATATCTGTCGGTCACGCGCGCGCCGGAAAATCGCTCGCGTTCGAAGGACGCCGAACTCGACAAGATCTATGACGATCACATGCGCGAGCGCGACCCGGCAAAGCGCAAGGCGCTGATCCAGGCGTTCGAAAAGCGACTGTTCGAACAAGGGTATCAGCAACCGCTTCTGTGGTGGCACCGCATCGTGCCGACCCACAAGACGCTGATGGGCTGGAAGATGTCGCCCAGCCACAATCTCGGCGCCGATCTCGCCACGGTGTGGTTGCAACAATAAACAGGTCTCGTGTCCCGGACGCGGTGCGGCGCGAAGTGCTGCACCGCTGATCCGGGCCCCAAACATCAATAGGTCCCGGATCTGCAGCGAATCGTTTCACGCTGCACTGCGCCCGGGACACAAGAGTGAACCAATGCTCCGCTACACCATCAACCGCGTGCTTCTGACGATCCCGACACTACTCGGCGTGGCGGTGCTGGTCTTCTTCATGCTGCGCGTCGTTCCGGGCGACGTGGTCGAGATCAAGCTGCGCGGTGACGGCGGCAGCGTCTCGCAAGAAACCATCGATGCGGAACGCAAGCGGATGGGACTCGACAAGCCGCTCGCCACGCAATTCGCGGACTGGATGGTCGGCGTCGCGACGCTGAATTTCGGCAACTCGATGTGGACCGAGCGCCCGGTCACCGAGGAAATCCGCACACGATTTGAGCTGTCATTCCAGGTCGCGATCATGGCGACGATCATCGCGGTGCTGATCGCAATCCCGCTTGGCACGCTGGCGGCGCTCTATCGCGATACCTGGATCGATTACGTCGTCCGCATCGTTACCATCGGCGGGCTGTCGATCCCGTCCTTCTGGTTCGGCATGCTGATCATGCTGGCGCTGCTCTCTTTCTTTAACTGGCTGCCGCCGATCACCTTCACACCGATCTATGTTGATCCGGTCGCCAATCTGACGCAACTGATCTGGCCGGCGCTGGCGGTTGGCTATCGCTACTGCGCGGTGGTGGCACGCATGATCCGCTCCTCGCTCCTTGAAGTTCTGAACGAGGATTACATCCGCACAGCGCGCGCCAAGGGCGTCTACGAAAAGCTGGTGATCTCGCGCCACGCGCTGCGCAATGCGCTGCTGCCGGCCATTACCGTGATCGGACTTGAATTCACCTTCCTGATCGGCGGCCTCGTAGTGACCGAGCAGGTGTTCAATCTGAATGGCATCGGCCAGCTCTTCGTGCAGAGCATCTCGCGCAACGACTTCACGCTGATCCAGGGCATGGTGATGCTGATCGCCGCATTTTACGTCTTCGTCAATCTCGCGATCGACCTGCTTTACGCCGTGTTCGATCCGCGCATTCGCTACGGGTGATCGCGATGTCCGTTATCACGCCCGACGACATTGCCGCCGTTGCAACGCCTGTTGTCCGCAAGCCGCGCGGGGCGATTGCTGAATTCATCTATCAGCAGCCGCTTGGCGCAGTCAGTTTTGTCATTATCGTCGCGATGATGTTCGCCGGCATTTTCTGCGAATGGGTCGCGCCCTATGATCCGCTGGCGATCGACTTTGCCTCGATCCTTGCGCCGCCATCACTGGAGCACTGGTGCGGCACCGACGCGTTCGGCCGCGATATCTGCTCGCGGTTGATCTACGGCGCCCGCACGGCGCTGGTGATCGGTTTCTTCTCGTCCTTCATAGGCTCGACCCTGGGCGCGATGCTGGGCGTCGCGTCGGCCTATTTCGGCGGGCGGATCGACAACGTCATCCAACGCTTCATGGATATCCTGCTGGCGTTTCCGCTGATCGTGCTGGCGCTGGTGGTGGTCGCGGCATTGAAGCGCTTCGTGCTCGGCGGCGTCGACGTCAACCTGATTTTCGCCATCGCCATCCCGATTATCCCGCGTGTCGCCCGCGTCGTTCGCGCTGCCGCCTTATCGGTGCGGGTGATGCCCTATGTCGATGCAGCACGCGCGGCTGGCTATTCCAACAGCCGCATCATCTTCCGTCATATGTCGCCAAACGTGGTCGCGCCGTATCTGATCATGCTGACGGCGTTCATCGCACAGGCGATTCTGGCGGAAGCCTCGCTATCGTTCCTCGGGCTCGGCGTCGCCGAGCCAACCGCAGCCTGGGGCTTGATGCTGTCCGGCAATGCCGCCGATTTCTATCGCGAGGCGCCATGGATGATCCTGTTCCCGGGCGCCGCCATCTCGCTGGCGGTGTTCGCGTTCAATCTGTTCGGTGACAGTCTACGGGACTTCCTCGATCCGCGGTTCAAATCTTAGTCGCCGTTATTCGGGGACGGCCCAAAGGGCCAGACCCGGAATGACGAGATTTACCACGTCAGTGTTTTCGCGTTCTCGGCGAAGATGAAGCTCTGCGTATAGCCGGGCTTGCCAAGCTCAACGCCGGCCACAAGGTCCTCCATCCTCAATCCGAATTCCGACAGGCAGGGACCGCAGATCAGCACCTTGCCGCCGTCCTTGATAAAATCGGCCACGATGTCGCGGGGCACTCGCTGCATCGACGGTCTCTTTTCCTGCTCGCCGGCCTTCGTCGCAAGCTTCACTCCATCGAGGTTAAGAAAAATCGTGACCTGGTGGCCCTGCTTCATGGTGTTGTGCGCGAAATGCAGCCCCATCCAACCGCGCCATGTGTCGCCCGTGGTCATGTTGACGAACAGCGCAGGTTTGGCGGATGGGGTTTGCGCCACCGCCTCGAACATCCGATGAACCGGAATATTGGTTGCAGCGAAGCCGAGAGCAATTCCGAAAATCAACATGGCGACACGTGTCATCGCAGCATTCCCTTGCATCTAGGCCGATCAGTCCCTGAACAGCAAATCGCGAGTCAGCTCGTCAAGATGGCGGACTGCCTGCAATGCCGTTTGCAACCGCTGCCGCTCCTGCGCAGTAAGGCGCTTCACCGCGACTGCGTTGCTCGCCGGCTTGCCGGCGTTGATATCGGCGAGTTGCTGCGACAGGACGAAAGCCTGAAATGTCGCCTGAGCATCGATCAAAGCTTCGATGTCTTGATCGCCGCCGATACCAAGCGCCTGGATGCCGAGCAATCGCGCCGGCGTCGCGCGCTCCAGAATATGATGGCGAATCGCCAGCGCTCGCGCCATGGCGACAATACCGAACAGGCCGGTGTGTTTGAGATCGATGCGGCCTTTGTCTGTGCGAATACCGCCAAAGAAATTAAGGCCGCGCTCGACAGGCCCGGACGCTTCCACGAGCAGCTTAGCAAAGACCACGTTTCCGTCCGCGGCATCATAGGCGTAACGCCACAATGAGTCGGCGAGCGGAAGGTGTCCGTGCACACCCCGCATGTCGAAAAAGATATCAACGGCCAGCAAATCCTGCGGCCGCGAGCGGCCGATCCATTCACCCACCCGCGCCTGCCAGGTGGCGACCGAGCCGCGCCAATCCGCGTTGCTCGCCATCACGCCGCCCTTGCAATAGGACACGCCGACTTCATTCAGAATGTCGGCAACACGCGCCCCCAGCATCGCGAACCATTTGTCTTCGGCGCCGTCAGGCCGACCGGATTCGAAGATCAACGCATTATCCTGGTCCATCGCCAGTAGGCTTTCGCCACGGCCGGCGGAGCCGAGTACGGTCATCGCATAGGGGCATGGTGGCTCGCCCTCCCCGGCCTCCACCATGCGGCGTTCGGCAATCACCGTCGCCTGCCGCGTCAGCGCACCGAGCTCGCGCGAGATGATGGCCGCGACGTCGCGCGCGGCAATGCCTTCTGCCAATAGCGAAGCACAGACATGCGGAAGCTTTGCCCAGGCGGCGCCAAGCGCGTGCACATCGTCAGCCTCGTCGATCTCATCACCAAGCGAGACCGCCTCGCCGGCGCGTAACCGGAGAAGGTCGCGCGCCGACAACGCACCGACAAGACATCCGGCTTCATCGATAACACCAAGATGGCGAATTTTGAGCCGGCTCATGCGGCCGATGGCTCGATAGACAAACGCCTCAGTCGGAATGGTGGCGAGCGGACGGCTCATGAATTGTTCTACACCGAGCTTGAGCGCCCCTTCGCCATCGATCGCCATCGCACGCAAGATATCGCGTTCGGTGATAATGCCGGCGGCGAATGATGGAAGTTTCTCTTGCGCAGTGCCGGCCGGCGCGACGAACAGCGATGAGATGCGGCCGCCAATAAGTTGTCCAAGAGCATCCCCCAGCGAGCGGTCGGCAGCAATGATTTTGGGGGGTGACGACATCACATCGCGAACGCGGTGGCGATAAGGATAACTATCGACCCGGCTCAGCATCCGCTCGGTGGCGGCGCGATCCCCCGCGACATCGGGTGTCACCCAACCGGCCCGGTGTTGCCTGTCGAGCGACTTTGCCAGCCCGCGACACGCCTGTGATGCCTCGGCAAAGGTGCGGATGCTGCTTTCACGCAGCTTCGGCACCAGCGCCTGAAACAGGCGCGCGGTGATGAAGGCGTCGCCAAGCGCCGAATGACGATCGGTGATCTCTATATCAAACAACTCGGCGAGATCTTCGAGCGAGTAGCGGCGAAGGCGAGGATCGACGAGTTGGACAAGATGTTGGGTATCGAGTGTGCGCGGCATCCGCCAGGGCAGACCAGCGCGTTTGCATTCCTGCTGCAGCACCGCCAGATCGAATCCCAGGGTATGGCCGATGACGATGGCATCGCCGATGAAGGCCTGCAGTTTCGGCCACACGGCTGCAAAGTCCGGCGCATCCGCCACCTTCTGGTTGTCGATACCGTGAATCGCCGTGGAGAAAGCGGATATCGGTTCGCCCGGATTGATCAGGCGGTCGAACCTGTTCGATCCTTCAATACGGCCGCTTTCGATGCGGACGGCAGCCACCTCCAGAATGCGCGCCTTGCGCGGCTCCAGACTGGTGGTTTCGGTATCGATGACCACCGCATCGAGCGAAATCAGCGGCGTAGCGTTGGTAACCGCTGCCATCGTTCGCTCCCTTGCCGAGGATCAGACGTCGCCGAACGTTTGCCGGAGGTTCTGCAGGATCTGTGCCGCATCCATGCGCTTCAGCAATTCTTCCTGCACGGTGACAAGCTGCAACTGCATGAAGCTGCGTGCGGTCGGCGCGTCCGGGGTCAGGAAAGGTTTGTCGAACGGCATCATTGCAAAATAGCGTTCGGCGAACGGCTCCGGAATATCGATCACACGTTTTGGCGGATGCGTGCTGAGACGTTGCAGATGCAGCGCCAGATCGGCGCGCGCTTGTTCCCATTCGTCATCCGACACAGCGGCCGGCTTCGGATAGCGGTCGAATACCGACAGCACCAGTTTAATCAGCGGATCGAGTGTGGCGCGGCGATCTTCCATGGAATGGACCGCGAGCATTCCTTCGACCGTCTCGCCGACCATGGCAAGGCCCAGCGGATAAGCACGCCAGCGCGAGCGATCGAGCGCATTCTGAAAGCCTTTGTCCGTTAGCATCACTTTGGCGAAGTGGCCGGAGCGCGCCCGTGTGTAATCGTAGATGCCTTTCTGAACGAGAAAGGCCGATTGCTCATCGATGAAATCGCCGAGTTGGCCGACATCCTTGATCGGCGGCTTGCTACGGCGGAGAAAATCAAGAAGACCCATTCATCACCTGTCGCGCGATGCAATTTATTTGCAGTGCAGCGCACTTCTCGCAACTGCGAACGTTATTCGAAGTCGAAAGTCTAACAACTTCCGACAGTAAAAGCCGCCTTTTGGCCGAAAGTCTTATAAGGGCCCACCGCCGGACAGTGTTACTTTTCCATATCTTCTTCGCAGCTTGGCATAAAGACCGAGCACGAATGGCGGCAGCTTAGGGGGTGCCGCAAACCAGCCGGGCAACCGGCACCCCTTGCATATTCGTATCCGGATGCGCGCATCCGGTCATTCAAGAGGGAGGGCGAGCGGCCCATGTCACAGCAAACAACAGCGCATCAGACGTCTGCCAATGACGAAGCGCATTGGCGCAAGACGACCAATCTGATGTGGACGCATCTCGGGATCTGGTTCTTCTTTGGCTATGTGGTGCACATGTTCGCACCCGCCCTGAACAAGATCATCATCCTCGGCTTTCCGCTCGGCTTCTACATGGCCGCGCAAGGATCGCTGATCGCATTCGTGGTCCAGCTTTTCCTGTTCGCAAAGCAGCAGGACAAGATCGACCGTGAATTCGGCGTTGCCGAAGACGATTGAGGGAGGAAACAATCATGGCAACGCAAACGTCACGCGGCGGCGACGAGTTCATCAAGAACCTCGCAAAAATCTACGGTTTTTATACCGGCGGCTTCCTTGCATTCGTGATCCTTCTCGCAATCCTGGAGCAGGTGGGCGTACCGAACAGAATTCTGGGCTATCTGTTTGTGTTCTTCACGATCGTTGTTTACGGCGTGATCGGCGTTCTCTCCCGCACGGCACAGGTGTCCGAATATTACGTCGCCGGCCGGCGCGTTCCGGCCTTCTATAACGGCATGGCGACGGGCGCAGACTGGATGTCGGCGGCATCGTTCGTCGGCATGGCCGGCACGCTGTTCCTGCTCGGTTATGACGGCCTGGCCTGGGTGCTCGGTTGGACCGGCGGCTACGTGCTTGTATCCGTGCTGGTCGGGCCGTACTTGCGCAAATTTGGTGCCTACACCGTTCCCGATTTCATGTCGTTCCGGTTCGGCGGCAACTTCGCGCGCTTCCTGGCGGTGATCGTGCTGGTCGCCTGCTCTTTCACCTATGTGACGGCGCAGATTTACGGCACCGGCATCATTGCCTCACGCTTCCTTGGCATGCCGTTCGAAGTGGCGGTGTTCGTCGGCCTTGCCGGCATCCTGCTCTGCTCGATGCTGGGTGGCATGCGCGCGGTGACCTGGACGCAGATCGCGCAATATATCGTGCTGATCGTCGCCTACCTGACGCCGATCGTTATCCTTTCAACAAAGAATTACGGCCTTCCGATCCCGGAACTCACCTACGGGCAGGCGATTGCGGACATCACCGCCCGCGAAGGCCAAATGATCAAGGAAGGTCTGGCAACCGCGGCCAATCTCAAGCCGCATATCCAGCCGTGGATCAACTACACACCGCTGAACTTCTTTGCGATCATCTTCTGCATGATGGTGGGCACGGCCTCGCTGCCGCACATTCTGATGCGCTACTTCACGACACCGTCGGTGCGTGAGGCGCGCAAGTCTGTGGCCTGGTCGCTGTTTTTCATTTTCCTCCTGTACTTCTCGGCGCCAGCCTATGCGGCGTTCTCGAAGCTGGAGGTCTATACCAACATCATCGGCCGCAGCATTGAAGATATCCGGCCGTGGATGTTCACCTGGGGCGAACTCGGGCTGATCAAGGTTTGCGGAAAGGATGCCGCAAGTCTTCAGACTGTGATCGATGCCTGTAAGGCTGTAGGCACGAACGTCGTCCGTCTGCAGGACTTCTCGATCAACACAGACGTGATCGTGCTCTCCACACCGGAAATCGCGGGTCTCCCCTATGTGATTTCCGGTCTGGTCGCGGCCGGCGGCCTCGCCGCTGCGCTCTCGACCGCCGATGGCTTGCTGCTCGCCATCGCCAACGCGCTGTCGCACGACATCTACTACAAGATGATCGATCCGAACGCGCCGACGGTGCGGCGTCTGATGGTCGCCCGTATCCTGCTGCTGATGGTGGCTGTCGCCGCGGCCTGGACTGCGTCGACACGACCAGCGGACATCCTTGCGATGGTCGGCTGGGCGTTCTCGCTCGCCATGGCCGGTAACTTCCCGGCACTGGTGATGGGTATCTGGTGGAAACGCGCGACGACAGCCGGCGCCATTGCCGGTATCATCGGCGGCTTCGGTATCGCCATATTCTATCTGGTGTGCACCCGCTACTTCCCAGGCTATGGCGTGTCATATTTCGGGATGTCCTCCCTGCCCAGCCCGGCCGGCACTCCGCTGGTCGATCTGGCCAAGGCGATGGCGGCTCCGAATGCGATGGAGACCTGGGTTGCGGCAAGCCATCCCATGGCCAGCAAGGTTGGCTGGTTTGGCATCAACAACATTGCTGCGGGTCTGATCGGCATGCCTGTCGGCTTCCTGCTGATCTATGTTGTCAGCTTGATGGGTAAGGAACCGTCGAGGGAAATGCAGGCATTCGTGGACTCCATCCGCAAACCGCGCGGCGGCACGATCCTGCAGGAAAAAGAATAAGTCCAAGAAACGGCGTCAAACAAAGCGGGGTCCCAAGTCACTTGGGACCCCGCAATTTTTTCCAACACTACGCAACAGGTTTGCGTTACATCACCTCTCTGCCTCGCCGGAGATTGTCAGCGTGCAAACGGCCTCGTTCTGGAGTCTTTGGTATTTCCATGTGCCGAATTTCATTCTGGCCGTGGTGATGTACACCATGCTGGGTCGCGCTCTGCTCGGCCTGTTCGTCGAACACGATTCCACGAATTATATCTGGCGAGGATTCTGCGCGATCACCGATCCGTTCCTCAAGGTCTTCGCACTGGTGACGCCAAAAGCGACGGCGCCGGTTGTGCAATGGCTGTTTGGTTTCGTGTGGTTGTTCTGGCTGCGCGTTCTCTTGCTGGTCGTTTTCTTTTCGCTCGGTATTCTGCGTGTGGGTGCAGCATGAACGAGCGCAGTTTTTACTACATCGGCATCGCATTTTTCGGAATGATCAACGGGATCTTCAATCCGCTATTCTTCTTTGTCTTCCAGATATCGGTTTACCTGATGGCTGAACCGCTGTTTGGCAGCACCGCGGCCATCGCCTATTTTTCCTCGTTGATGCTGTCGACCGGCACTGTGATTCTGGGCGGGATACCAGCCGCACTCTACGAGCGCTTCATTGGCGCGAAGAATGATTCGACGGTCACCTCGCTGTGGATCTGGCTGGCCGGCACGGCGATCCTGACCCTGCCGGCGATCGGCAATTTCCTCGCGATCGGCCTCTAGTGTCCTGAATCCGAAGTTCGCCTCATTTTGCAGCGCGCTCCCTGGCGAACTTCGGATTCAAAAGGACACTAGGAACCTATAATTCTAGTGTGGTTTTGGTTCGCAAGTCCGCAAAAGAACGCGCTGCAGAAATGATGCAGACTTGCGAACCACCACACTAGATCACGATGATTTTGGATCGAATCGATCCCAAATCATAAACGTGATCGATTCTAATACGTTAGAGCATGATGTCGTCCGAAAGCCGCTTCGCACTTTTCGGCGTCATGCTCTGACGCGGCCAACGCCGTCGCAGGCCACTCCGTCACAGGCCTTGCCCGACGTTTTCCTGCCGCTTTTCGGAACCAGCCTCCAACGGCTGCGTTAGGACAGCGCTTTCCGGATCTTTGCGTCCGGCATGGCATTTGCATCCGTTTCGGGTGCATCCAGCGCAAAAATTAAAGTCGAGCAATTCCGGAGAGGAAATTTTCAAAGGAGCAGGTGTCCACTCGATAAGGAGGCCCGCATGGATACATTCCGCCGGTTCGCATTCTTCACCGTGGCGCGGGATGCCAGCTTTTCGGCTTTGGCGGCCGGCATCTTGATGGTCGCGTACAGCTTCGACCTGTCACTGGCGTTTGTCATCGGCGCTTCAGTGGCCATGTTCTTCACCGCCGTCATGCTGATCCGCGCGCTTTTCCTGACCGAGGATCGCATTGTCGCAACCGAACCCTGGCTGGTGATGCAGCCGGAAGAACGTCCGGTCGGGGATGAGGGGCGGGCTCATGCCCGCCAGCAACTGGAAACAATGCTTTTGACCGGCGCCAAGAGCGCGGCGGGCGTCGCATCCATCCTGTTCGGATTGGGCCTGCTGACATCCTGGGCCTAGCGACTGAACAACTACACCGGTTCGTGACCGAACCGGACCAGCGGCGTTTGCTACAGTTGAATCGTTGAGGGCCAAAACCGGGGCGATCATGGAGCATATGCGCCGCATTGCGTATGAGACTGTCCTGCGCGCCTGCGGCTTCGCCTCGCTTGGCATCTTCTGCGTCATGGTCGGCATGTCTTTCGATCCCAGGCTGGCCTTTCAGGCTGGCGGATTTCTCACCATGATGATGGCTTTCATTCTGATCCTGAAGGCGCGCGAAGCGCTGACCAAGGATTATCGCCGCACCGAGATGTGGCTTTATATCGATAAGGATTTCCGTCCGCCGGAAGCCTATGCGCAATGGGCCAGTTCGACGGTCTTGCGCGACGTCTATCTCACCTTTGCGATGTGGACGTCATTGATCTCGGTGACGATGTGGACGCTTGCGTTTCTATTCTCGCTCGCCGGCACGCGTTCAACGCTCGCCGGCGAGGAGGCACCACCTCCCCGCCCCGCTGTTGCGGCCAAAATCGAGCCCGTCAGTGCTTCGGTGACATCCGCCGAGCCGCGGCGCCCCCCGCCGTCGATCAGCTATCAGGTGTTTCGCTGAGCGAAATTTCCACGATGCGTTTCGAAGGCGAGGACGGCAGCATCCTTCGAGACGCGGGTTTCGCCCGCTCCTCGGGATGAGGCCAAAGAACTAAAACCGCGCTGAAATCCCGACGAACGGATTGATCTTGTCCGCCGCACGCGTGACGCCGAAATTCACACCGCCATCGAGCTGCACGTTCCTGCTCAGTTTGTAAGTTACCCCGGTGGCCAGAATGCCGATATCGCCACGGGGATCGCGTGTGCCGAAGCGTCCGGCCACCTCGTAATAAGTGCTCAAATTCTCGGTCCAATCATAGGACACCGCGGCCGAGGACAACCATTCGGTATGCGTGCCGGACGCATCGTCGTTGCGGACAATATGAAAGCCGCCATTCAGGCCGAGCGACCATTTCTCCGACAGCTTCATTGCGAAGGGCAATATGAAGCCACCTTCGACGCCTGTCGGGCCGATGCCGTTATTGCGGTCGGTCGGCAGCGTAATGAAGGGCAGAAGGCCCAACGCGGTTGCGCCCGGCTTCTCGAATGTGTCGTTACCCCAGAGGTTGATCTTCATGCGCAGATCGACGCCGCCAAGACCGGAGCTGCGGGTCGCCAGCACCGGATCGAGCGGCTTGGTGCGGACGACGCCATATGGCGCGACCACGACATTCAATTCCGTGGAGTTCGTCAGGCCGATGCGGATATTCGTGGTGGCGTAGTCGTAGGATTTCGAGATCGTGCCGTCCTGGTCCGCCCGCGAACGCGTATAGCCGAAAATATTGGTCTCGAACTGCACATGGCCCGCATCCACAGTGAACGGGCTTTCGGTCATGTC
Organism: Pseudorhodoplanes sinuspersici; assembly: GCF_002119765.1. Taxonomy (NCBI): domain Bacteria; kingdom Pseudomonadati; phylum Pseudomonadota; class Alphaproteobacteria; order Hyphomicrobiales; genus Pseudorhodoplanes; species Pseudorhodoplanes sinuspersici. The sequence goes on along the minus strand of NZ_CP021112.1, from coordinate 2,825,799 downwards.
GGGGCGATCCGTCGTGAGATCGCGCATGAGGTTTTCGGGCGTCGGATTGAACAGCCAGTAGCGGCTCTTGTCGGACGCGTTGTCCTCCGGCTCGGCTGCCAGTGCCGGAACCGCCCCGAACGCCAGAATCATCACGCCCGCCAACAGGCTTCGACCGCACACGCGGTTCCCACCCCAATTACTCCAACTGACCATCAACTCGTCCCCCAAATTCCACACCATGTAACCAGAACCCGTGACAATTGATTCGGGCCTCTGGTTTGAGCCACCTAATTGCAACTCGTTCGCAACTAGCTTGACGTGCGGGTTGCGATCTGTCAATCTTCTTGCGAATAATTTGCAGTTGCATCTCAGGCGCCTCCTCGCGGGGCTCGAAGACGCAAGGAGGAGAGAGCCGATGAGTTTCCGGTTGGGTCGACGCGCGGCCACAGGTCTTGTTCTGGCGGCGTTGGCCGCCTGCACGTTGCCGGCGATACCGGCCAGCGCGCAAAACGCGTCCAGCAAACCATTCCGGGTGGTGACGACATTCACGGTCATCCAGGACATCGCGCAAAATGTCGCCGGCGACAAAGCGATTGTGGAATCGATCACCAAGCCCGGTGCCGAAATCCATGACTATCAGCCGACGCCGCTCGACATCGTACGCGCGCAATCGGCCGACCTCGTGCTGTGGAACGGCTTCAATCTCGAACGCTGGTTCGAGAAGTTTTTCGACAATGTCAAAGAGGTGCCGAGTGTCATCGTCACCGAAGGCATCGAGCCAATGGGAATTACCGAAGGTCCTTATACCGGCAAACCCAATCCGCATGCCTGGATGTCGCCCTCGAATGCGCTGATCTATGTCGAGAACATTCGAAAGGCGCTGGTGAAATTCGATCCGAAGAACGCCGAGAGCTACAACAAAAACGCTGCCGCCTATTCGGAAAAGATCAAGGCGCTCGACGAACCGTTGCGCAAGAGGCTGTCGGCCATTCCGGAGAACCAGCGCTGGCTGGTGACGAGCGAAGGCGCTTTCAGCTATCTGGCACGCGACTACAAGATGCGCGAAGCCTATCTCTGGCCGATCAATGCGGACGAACAGGGTACGCCGCAACAGGTGCGCAAGGTGATCGATCTTGTTCGCAAGAACAAGATCCCTGTGGTGTTCAGCGAAAGCACGATTTCCGATCGTGCCGCAAAACAGGTGGCGCGAGAAACTGGCGCCCGCTACGGTGGTGTCCTGTATGTGGACTCGCTCAGTGCCGCCAACGGACCCGTGCCGACCTTTCTCGACCTCCTGAATGTCACGGTGGACACCATCGCCAAAGGCTTTGGGAAATGACGAGTTTCAAGCAATGACAGGGTCCGAGAGATGAATGCACCGGCGCAGAGCTTGCAACTTGCTGCCAACCTTGGCGCCAGCATTTCCGTGCGTAACCTCAGCGTCACTTATCCGAACGGCTTCACCGCCGTTCACGATGCCAATTTCCAGCTCGATCCTGGCAGCATCTGCGCCCTGGTCGGCATCAACGGCAGCGGCAAATCGACGATCTTCAAAGCTATTATGGGATTCGTTCGGCCCTCGGCCGGCGAAGTCCGTCTGTGCGGCATGCCCGTCGACGACGCCGTCAAGAAGAACATCGTCGCCTATGTGCCGCAGAGCGAGGACGTGGACTGGAATTTTCCGGTTCTCGTTGAAACTGTGGTGATGATGGGCCGCTACGGCCACATGAATTTCCTGCGCATGCCCTCGCGCGCCGACCGCTACAAGGTGGATGAGGCTTTGGAGCGGGTCGGCATGAGCGCCTACCGCCACCGGCAGATCGGCGAACTGAGCGGCGGGCAAAAGAAACGCGTGTTCCTGGCGCGATCGCTGGCGCAGGAGGGCAAGATCATCCTGCTCGACGAACCGTTCACCGGCGTCGATGTGAAGACCGAGACCGCAATCATCGGCCTTTTGCGCGAGTTGCGCGCGTCCGGTCATCTCATGCTGGTATCGACCCACAATCTCGGCAGCGTCCCGGACTTTTGCGATCAGGTTGTCCTGATCAATCGCACCGTGCTTGCCGCGGGCCCGACCGCCGAAGTGTTCACGCAGAAGAATCTCGAAAAGGCTTTCGGCGGCGTTCTGCGCAACTTCCAGCTCGGCGGACGCGACCTGCATGACGATGACGATGCCCGCAGCGTCACGGTGCTGACCGACGACGAGCGGCCGCTGGTCTTCTACGGCGACCGTCCGGAGAAACGCAAAGAGCCGGACTCCAAATGACCGAGCTTCTCACCGAATTGCTGGTGCCGTTCAGCTACAATTACATGTGGAAGGCGATGTGGGTGAGCGCGCTGGTCGGTGGCGTCTGTGCCTTCCTTTCTGCCTATCTGATGCTGAAGGGCTGGTCGCTGATGGGCGACGCCCTCGGCCATTCGATCGTGCCCGGTGTGGCTGGCGCGTATATCCTCGGTGCGCCCTTTGCCGTCGGGGCTTTCTTTGCTGGCATTCTCGCCTCCTTCGCCATGCAATTCGTCAAGCAGAAGTCGCGCCTGCGTGAGGACGCCGTCATTGGCCTCGTCTTCACGGCGTTGTTCGCGCTCGGATTGCTGATGGCATCGATCTGGCCGACATCGGTCAGCATCCAGACCATCGTGCTCGGCAATATCCTTGCGATTTCCGACGAGGACGTTGTGCAGGTCGCCATCATCGCCGCGGTATCCCTCGCCATCCTGCTGCTGGTCTGGAAGGACCTGATGGTGACTTTCTTCGACGAGAGCCATGCGCGCTCGATCGGCATCAGAACCGGTTTGCTCAAGGTGTTGTTTTTTACCTTGCTCTCGGCTTGTACAGTCGCCGCGCTGCAGACCGTCGGCGCATGTCTCGTGATTGCGATGGTGGTGACGCCCGGCGCCACGGCGTATCTCCTCACCGACCGGTTCGGTCGACTCATCGTCATCAGCGTTGCGCTCGGCGTGATCACCAGTTTCGTCGGCGCCTATATCAGCTATTTCCTCGACGGCGCGACCGGTGGCGTGATCGTCACCTTGCAGACGCTGATCTTCCTCCTCGCCTTCTATTTCGCGCCGAAGCATGGCGTGCTGGCGGCACGGCGCCGCCGCATGGCCGTCACGTCGGGCGCAGCGGCAGAGGGCACGGCATGACCACGCTGATCGATTTCTTCGCAATGCCCCTCGCCTACCCTTTCATGCAACGGGCGCTGGTGGTGTCGCTACTCGTGGCCGCCGTTTGCGCCGTGTTGTCCTGCTACCTCGTCTTGAAGGGCTGGTCGCTGATGGGCGATGCCATCTCGCATGCGGTGCTGCCCGGCATCGTGATTGCGTATGTGCTGAGCATCCCGCTCGCTGTCGGCGCCTTTGTCGCCGGTCTCGCCTGCGCATTGTTCACGGGCTATTTGAAAGAAAACAGCCGGGTGAAGGAGGACACGGTGATGGGCATCGTGTTTTCCGGCATGTTCGGGTTTGGCCTCGTGATCTTCACCAAGGTCGAGACTGAACAGCATCTCAATCACATCCTGTTCGGCAATGTCCTCGGCGTGACGATGCAGGACCTGGTCGAGACCGCCATCGTCGCCGGCGGCACCCTGCTGGTCGTGCTGCTCAAGCGACGCGATCTCCTGCTCTATTGTTTTGATCCCAATCACGCCCGGTCGATCGGCCTGCCGGTACGCGTGCTGCATTACGGACTACTGGTGCTGCTGTCGCTGACCATCGTCGCGTCGCTGAAGGCGGTCGGCATCATCCTCGTGATCGCGATGCTGATCGGACCGGGCGCCACCGCCTATCTCTTGACCGACAGTTTCGAGCGAATGCTGGTGATCGCAACGGCGGTCGCCATGCTATCAGCCGCGCTTGGTACCCTCATCAGCTTCCATATCGATGGCGCGACCGGCGCCTGCATCGTGCTGACGCAGGCGCTGTTCTTCGTCGCGGCTTTTCTGTTTGCACCGAAACGCGGAATTCTCAGGCGGAGTCAATCGCAGCCCGATCAGCCGGCATCCTGATCGTCGCCCTGACCGTAAAACTTCACGCCGAGTTCGATCGGCTCGCGGCCCTGATTGCGGCGATGCTGGTTGGTGTCGCGCAATGAATAGACGCAGCCGCAATATTCCTGCTGATAGAATTCCTCGCGCTTTGAGATCTCGATCATGCGGGCGGCGCCGCCGCCCTTGCGCCAGTTGAAGTCCCAATAGCTGAGACCTTCATAGCGGCCGGCCGCGCGCTTCCCGCAATCGTTGATCTGCGACATGTTCTTCCAGCGCGAGATGCCGAGGGAGGAGGTCATGACCGGGAAGCCGTGTTCGTGCGCGTAAAGCGCCGTGCGTTCGAATCGCATGTCGAAGCACATGGTGCAGCGGATGCCACGCTCCGGTTCCCATTCCATGCCCTTGGCGCGCGCGAACCAGTTGTCCTTGTCGTAATCCGCATCGACGAAGGCGACGCCATGCTTCTCGGCGAAGCGGACATTCTCCTCCTTGCGCAGGAGATATTCGCGCTCCGGATGGATATTCGGATTGTAGAAAAAGATGGTGTAGTCGATGCCGGAGGCCAGCATCGCCTCCATCACCTCGCCGGAACACGGCGCGCAGCAGGAATGCAGCAGCACCTTCTTGTGGCCGCCAGGTGGGATCAGCTCTTTGCGTTCGATCGGAAGCATGGGGCGCCTTTTAGCGGAAACCGCCCAGCCGCGCCACCGTTCCAGAATGGGCGGAAGGAGGCCAAAGCGGCCGAAATCAGCGTGTCGAGGCTGTGGCGGCGAGGATGAGCCGATCGGCCGGAGGCAGATCGAAGCGCGGCGCGATGCCGAGCAGCGGCGCGACCCGGCCGATCACAAGTCCGGCGACCGGCACCGCATTCCAGCCCGATGTCGCATAGCCATGGGTCTCCGGCAGCGGCTGGGGCTCATCCAGCATGATGAGGATGAGGTAGCGCGGCTTGTCGGCCGGCAGCACCGCGGTGAAGCTGGTCAACAGTTTAGTCTTGGAATAGCGGCCGCCGACCACTTTTTCCGCCGTACCGGTCTTGCCGCCGACATAATAGCCTTCGACATCGGCCTTCCTGGCCGAGCCCTTTTCCGCATTGAGCCGCATCAGATAGCGCATGCGGTCGCTGGTTTCCGGCCGGACCACCTGCTTGGCGAGTTCGTTGGCTTCGGCTTCGGTGCGCTTGAGGAAGGTCGGCGGGATCAGCTTGCCGCCATTCATCAGCGCGGAAATGCCCATCACCGCCTGCAACGGCGCAACCGACAGACCATGCCCGAATGCAATCGTGACGGTGTTCAGTTCGCCCCAGCGTTTGGGCACCAGTGGCTCGGCGCTTTCCGGAATTTCCGTGCGCAAGCGGTCAAGCTGCCCCATCCTTTTCAGAAAGGCCTTGTGATGCTCGACGCCGAGCGAGAGCGCCATGCGGGCGGTGCCGATATTCGATGAATAAGTGAAGATTTCCGGCACCGTCAGGATGCGGCGCTGCGCGTGGAAGTCGTTGATGCTGAATTTGCCGTAGCGCAGCGAATGACGGGCATCGAATGACGAACCGAGCGTGATCTTGCCTGAATCCAGCGCCATCGCCACGGTCAGCGCCTTGAAGGTCGATCCCATTTCGAACACGCCGGTCGTCAGACGATTGATGCGATCTTTGTCCAGCGCTTCCCGCGGATCGTTCGGATCGTAATCCGGCACGGACACCATTGAGACGATCTCGCCGGTATTGACGTCGGTGATCAGTCCGGCTGCAGCCTTAGCCTTGTATTTCGTCCGCGCCGCAATCAGTTCCGAACGCAAGGCGTGTTGGACGCGAAGATCGACGGCAAGCTGGACAGGCTCCTGCTGCCGGTCGCTGGCAAAGCCAAGCGAATGCAGGTCGGCAAGGCCGCGCGCATCGAGCCATTTCTCGATGCCGGCGATGCCCTGATTGTCGATATTCACATGGCCGATGACATGCGACACGGCGGGACCGTTTGGATAGACACGCTTGTTCTCGGAGCGAAAGCCAATGCCGGGAATGCCAAGCCGATGGATCTGCCGCTGCTGCTCCTTGGTGATCTCGCGCTTGAGCCACACAAACCCGCGCTTGGACGAGAGCCGCTCGCGCAATTCATTGGCGTTGAGATCGGGGACCGTGGCGGTCAGCAGCTCCACAGCCTCATCGACGTCGATGATGCGGCGCGGCTCGCCGAACAGTGACGGCATGCGCACATCGGTGGCCAACACTTCGCCGTTACGATCCTGAATATCCGGCCGCGCGGTTGCGATGATGTCGCCACCGCCGCGGCGCCCCCCCTGGGCATCGGACGTCGACGCAAGATAAACGAGGCGCCCGCAAATGATTGTGTAGATGCAGGCAAAGGCGAGAATCGCCAGCCCAACCCGCGCGCGGCCTTTGGCATCGCGATCAACATTGCCGTAAAGCAGCCGATTGACGAGGCTGAGTTTCGGCTTTGCCGGGTTGGGCTTTGCGCTGTCAGTCATCGTTGGTTTCGCCCTCCGGTCGACCCAGTCGGGATATCCTTCTCCTGTTCGATGCTGAGAAGCGCCCCGATCGGATCGGGCTCATCGGCAAAAAGCGGCGGCTTTGGACGCTCGGGCAGATTCGCGAATTGATCGAACTGCCGTGCATCCGTGGCTTTCAACGGCAAATGCCGCTGTGCAAGCCCCTCAATGCGATCAGGCGAATCGAGCTTCGCCCATTCGGCACGCAATGCGGCAATGGCATCGCGCTCGCGGCGGATTTCGCCGCGGATCCTGGCGAGACGCTCGGCCTGCATGGTGGATTCGAATTTGATGTCATAGACGTAAGTCGCAGCCGCAATCATCGCGACAATGACGCAGAAATGAATGATGCGGATGATCATCGGCCGCCTCTCATCGCATCGTCGAGTGACGGCAAGCGTGGCAGGAGATCGCCGATATCGCTTTCACGGGCCGGCACATCGGTCCGCTCGGCGGCGCGCAATTTTGCCGAGCGGGCGCGCGGATTGGCTGCGATCTCGGCATCATCGGCGACCACTGGCTTTTTCGTGAGCGCGGTGAAGGTCGGCTCCGGACCGTGGACTTCCGGTGCGTGACGCGAGCCGGCAACGACGCGGCTGTGTTCGGCCAGGAACATCTTGACGATACGATCTTCCAGCGAGTGAAACGAAACGACGACCAGCCGTCCGCCGGGCCTGAGAATCCGCTCCGCCGCCGACAGCGCCACGGCGAGTTCCGACAATTCCTCATTGATGAAGATACGCAGCGCCTGGAATGTCCGCGTTGCCGGGTGAATCGCACCGGGTTTCGCGCGCACCACGCGCTCGATGATCGCGACAAGCTCTTTCGTGGTGCGGATCGGCGCCTCGGCGCGCGCACGGACGATGGCACGGGCAATGCCGCGGGCGAAACGCTCCTCGCCGAGGATGGAGATGATGAACGAGAGATCGCGCTCGGATGCTGCGGCGACAAGATCGGCCGCACTCGGCCCGGCGCCGCCCATGCGCATGTCGAGCGGCGCATCGAAGCGGAACGAGAAGCCACGTTCGGCCTCGTCGAATTGCATGGACGAGACGCCGATATCGAGCACCACGCCATCGACGGCATCATAACCCGCAGAACGCACGACCTCGTCGAGATTGGAGAAGCGGTCCTCGATCAGGGTCAGCCGGCCATCCGATTGCGCCACCAGATCGGCGCCACGCACGATCGCGCTATGGTCGCGATCAATGCCGATGACCCTGCAACCGGCGGCCGCGAGTATCGCCCGGCTATAGCCGCCTGCGCCGAAGGTGCCGTCGATATAGATGCCGCCGTCACGCGGCGAGAGATAATGCAGCGCCGGTTGAGCGAGCACGGGAATGTGCCGGGCCAGTCCGCCATCGACAGCGTTTCCGCTGTCGCGGCCCGTCATCATTCCCGTGCCCCTTGCGGGTCTACCGCACGCTCGGCGCCCAACCGCTTGCGCAACGCCCGCATCTTTCCGGTGGCCTCGGAAAGGCGGGCGCTGAAGCGATCCGGCGCCCAGATCTGGAACTTGTGGCCAAGACCCACGAACGCCGCCGCGTCCATGATCCCGGCATGATCTTTCAACTGTTCGCTGAGGGTCACACGGCCCTCCGTATCGATCTTCAAAGTCTCGCTGGTCCCGTAGAGCGCCGTCGCGAATTGCTCCCGCTCGTCCGAGAATGGCGGAAACCGGCCGATCAAATCCTCGATCTCGGCCATCAGCGCACGACCGCCCGCTTCGACCGCCGGCCGGTCCAACGCCGGATAGCAGAACAGCGCCTCGCCGCCCTCCTGCGCCAGAACCGCACGGAAGGACGCCGGTACCGAGATCCGGCCCTTCGAATCGAGCCGAAGAATGAAGTGGGAGAAAAACCGGTCCAATGAGCGTTCCATGAAGCCCGCCGCGCCGGGATGGGACTATATGGGCTATCATGGGAGCAAATGGGCGTCAATGGAAACGGGCTGGGCCGCGCACGGTGACGCAGCATCCGTCTCATTGAGCCCTGTTATGCTTAAAGAAGGTTAAAGCCGGGTCCGACTTCGACATCGATGAGGACATTTTCTCCCGCACGGGAAAAGCACCTCACCGCCCGTCCTTGACTCGCCCAAGGGCATTTTGTTCCGCGAAATTCAAGCGCGCTGGCGTTCGGCTTTTTCAGACGAAATAGCGTGCTCGTGAGTCACAATTCCACCATGTCTCGGAACGCCCGCTTCCGACATGCGTTGCTCCTCGGCATTCGCGTATCGCGCATCGTCCCACCGCGACGTTTGCGCGGTCCGGGTTGTTTGAATTCGCAATGAAGGAGGCGATGCATGTTGAAGAAACTCATGATCACAACGGCGTTGGGTACGATGGTGATCGGCGCTGCCGCAGCGCAAACACCATCATCATCGGATACAACGACTGCTCCGACAGCCAGCACAACGGCGCCGGCCAGCGGCGATGCAAAGTTTATCAATTCGCAGAGCCCCGACCAATGGCTGTCATCGAGCTTCATCGGCGTGGACGTAATCGGTCCGGATGACGCGAAGATCGGCGATGTGGCCGACATCCTGTTCGACAAGAACGGTAATGTCGTCGGTTATATTGTCGGCGTCGGCGGCTTCCTCGGGATCGGCGCGAAGAATGTCGCGCTTGCTCCGTCCTCGTTCCAGGTGATGCCAGCCGCTGCCGGCACGACCGGCTCGACGACAGGCACTACCGCAAGTTCGGATGACGTGAAGCTGAAGCTGAATATGACCAAGGATCAGTTGCAGCAGGCCGCGTCATTTGAATCCAAGCGCGAGCAGGATGCGAAAGCCCGGGCCGCGTCGCAGCCGGCTCCAGGTGGTGGCGGCACGAGCCGCCCCGCGCCGAAATAAAGCAACATCAAAGTGAGCGTCAGTAACGCTTCGGTGGCCGGTCTCCGACCGGCCACCTCTTTGCGTGCACAATCCAGGAATATGGCCCTTAAGAAACCAGGCGTTACAATTTCGCCTCAATAGGCAGCGCAAAACCGACCGATGAGTTTCGAACCCGACACCATGCTGGTCCATGAGGTCGTGCCGTCGCCCAATCACGGCGAGCGTGCCGGCGGTCGGCATCCCGACATGCTGCTGCTTCATTATACCGGCATGACCAGTGCGGACGCCGCGCTCAAGCGATTGTGCTCGCCGGATTCGGACGTCTCCTGTCACTACTTCATCACCGAGGAAGGGCGCATCATTCAATGCGTGCCGGAGCAGCGCCGCGCTTGGCACGCCGGCGAAGGATCGTGGGCCGGCGAGACGGATATCAATTCATCCTCGATCGGTATCGAGATCGTCAATCCGGGACATGACTATGGTTATCCGGATTTTCCCCGCCGGCAGATCGCAGCGGTGGCGGCCTTGAGCCGTGCCATCCTGCGCCGGCGTGCCATCAAGCCGGAACGTGTTCTCGCTCACTCCGATACCGCGCCGTCACGAAAGCAGGACCCCGGCGAAAAATTCCCGTGGATGACGCTGCATCATTCCGGCGTCGGCCATTGGGTGAAGCCGGGACCGATCAAGCCGGGGCCGAGTTTCGAACTGGGCGACAGCAACGATGCGATCCGCAGCTTTCAGGCGGCCCTGCATGACTATGGTTACGCCGTCCCCGTCACCGGCGTTTTCGATCAGCAAACGCACGATGTCGTGGTCGCCTTCCAGCGTCATTTCCGTCCCGCCCTTTGCGACGGGCGGCTCGATTCATCGACGCTCGTCACATTGCGGATGCTGCTGGAAACCATGAAAGGCCATCGGCTGCCGTTCGTCGAACCCAACATCCCGCTGGCGCCGTAAGCCAACGATCAGCTTTCGCCGACGGCGTCCCGCGTTCAGGGTTGACGACGGTGCCTTTCATCCCCATTCCTCTCACCGTCAGTCGACCGGACGGCCGCTCCGCCAAAATTCCGAAAGGATGATCCCGAAAGGGCGGCGGGGAGGAAAGTCCGGGCTCCACGGACGAACGGTGCCGGATAACGTCCGGCGGGTGTGTCTTCCGCCCAAAGCGGCAGACGGGCTTAGGGAAAGTGCCACAGAAAAGCAGACCGCCTCGGGCGCGTTGCGTACCAGCCTGCGGCAAGGGTGAAACGGTGCGGCAAGAGCGCACCGCGTTTCCGGCAACGGAAACGGCACGGTAAACCCCACCGGGAGCAAAACCGAATAGGAGCGGTGCGAGGGCAAAGGCTTGCCTTTGTCCTTGGGTCCGTCCGGACCAGCCGCTCGGGTAGGTTGCTTGAGGCGCCGGGCAACCGGCGTCCCAGACGAATGGCCGTCACGTTCGCCGCGCAAGCGGCGAGCCATACAGAACCCGGCTTACAGGTCGGCTGATGACGTTGAAGAGGGCTCGGTGCCGAAACGCACCGGGCCCTCGCCAATTTCGTGATGTGAAGTGTAACCACGCATAAGCGCTGTGCGCGCGCCGCACTGGCCGGATGTGGCAATCGCCGCTACACGCCGCATCGTCATGCTGTCCAATAAACAAAATTTCGGATTGCTTCTGGGCCTGCTCGGCGTCTGCCTCTTTGCAGCAACTTTGCCGGCCACCAGGATTGCATTGTTCGATACCAATCCCTGGTTTCTGACATCAATCCGCGCCGTGATTGCGGGTCTCGCCGGCGTAACGATGCTGATCGTGACGCGTCGGCGCTTGCCGCCACGCGACGCGATTCCGCTATTGATCGTTTGCGCATCGATGGTCGTGCTTGGCTTTCCGCTCGCCGTCGCAATCGCGATGGTGACGGTGCCGTCCTCCCATGGCGGCGTCATCATGGGAATTCTGCCGCTGGCCACCGCTGCGGCGGCAGCGGTCATCCAGCACGAACGCCCCAGCCCTGGTTTCTGGATCGCTGCGGTGATCGGCTCTGCCCTCGTGATGACGTTTGCGCTCTATCGCAGCGGTGGACATACACTCTCCCCCGGTGACGCATTTCTGCTGGTCGCCGTCGTCTGCGGTGGGATCGGTTACACGCTGTCCGGCCGGCTCAGCGGCATCATGCCCGGCTGGGAGGTGATTTCCTGGGTCGTCACCTTCTCGCTGCCGGTCGCGCTGGTGGCAACCGCACTGACCTGGCCGGACAATATCGGCGCTATCACCACCCGCGGCTGGACGGCCATTCTCTATGTCGGGCTGGTCGCCCAGTACTCCGCCTTCTTCCTGTGGAACGCCGCCATGGCTATGGGCGGCATTGCGCGGGTCGGACAGATCTCGCTACTGCAGCCGTTCTTTGTCGTTCTTATCGCCGCGACTTTTGCCGGTGAAGAACTCGACTGGCAGACGTTATTCTTTGCCGCTGCGGTCGTGGTCACCGTCGCCATCGGCACGCGGATGCGGGTCGCTGCTCCCACCCGACGCCGCCGCTCAGGCCTGCATAAACCTTGATATAGCTCCCCGGCCAGCGGCTCACCTGCTGTATGATCCAAGAATGGATCCGCTGAAAGCGCCTGGCTCCTCGAAGCAGAAGCCCTCGAAGCTATCGTTGCTCGGCCCTGGATTGATCACCGGCGCAGCCGATGACGATCCGTCCGGCATTGCGACCTATTCCCAGGCGGGCGCTCAATTCGGTTTCGGGCTGCTCTGGACCGTCTTTCTCACCACGCCCTTCATGATCGCCATCCAGCTGGTCAGCGCCAATATCGGCCGCACCACGGGCAAAGGCATCGCCGCCAATGCCAAAGCCCTCTATGGCCGCAACATCCTGTTTGGCCTTGTCGCGCTGCTATTGATCGCCAATGTCATCAACATTGCGGCCGACATCGCGGCGATGGCGGAAGCGGCTTACCTTGTCGTCGGTGGGCTGCAGCACGAACATGCGCTGATCTTCGCCGCGATGTCGGTGCTGCTGCAGGTGTTCGTGCGCTATCGGCATTATGCACCATTCCTGAAATGGCTGACGCTCGTTCTGTTTCTCTATGTCGGCGTCGTCTTCACCGTGACGATTCCGTGGGACCAAGTGATCCTCGGCACTTTTCTGCCGCGTATCGAACTGACCTCGGACTATTTCACGTTGCTGGTCGCCGTGCTTGGCACCACGATCAGCCCCTATCTCTTCTTCTGGCAAGCCTCGCAGGAAGTGGAAGACATGAAGCGCCGGCACCACAAGCGTCCGCTTAACACATTGACGCGTGGTGGCGGCAACGAAATGCGGCGCATGAAGATCGATACGACCGCCGGCATGATCTTCTCGAACGCGGTCGCCTATTTCATCATGCTGACCACGGCAGCAACGCTGCACGCGCATGGCATCACCAACATTGATACCGCCGCCGATGCCGCGCAAGCGCTGCGGCCAATCGCCGGCGATCTGGCGTTTTTTCTGTTCGCTCTTGGCATTATCGGCACCGGGTTGCTGGCGATCCCGGTTCTGGCAGGATCTGCAGCCTATGCGGTGGCCGAACTGTATGAATGGCCCTCATCGCTGGAAGCGAGACTGCCACGGGCATTGGGCTTTTACAGCATCATCGCCGCCGCAACGGCGATCGGCTTCGGCCTGACCTTCACGCCCATCAATCCGATCCGCATGTTGATCTGGAGCGCCGTTATCAACGGGGTCATTGCGGTGCCGATCATGATCATGATGATGCTGATCATCTCGCACGAAGGCGCGATGGGGCGCTTTCGCGCAAATCGCAGGCTCACAATCACCGGCTGGGGTGCGACTGCGTTGATGGGCGCCACCGTTGTCGCTATGATCGTGTCGATGCTGGTCTGAACCGCCGCAAGGCAGGCGATGCGGGAAGAGGCCTGTTAGGCCGCAACGCCGTCGTCTGGATTCGTATCGCGGTGGCGGCGCGCGCGCCAACGGGCCGTCTGCAGACGCTCGGGAATGCCAAGCAGCGCATCGAGGAAGCCGGACAATTGCTGCCCGCGCGCAAGCTCGCGGTCGAGCGCCGACATGGTCCGGGCAAGACCCGGATCGTCATCCTCTACCCAAGTGGAAACAACGCGCGCATACGACAAGGCCAACCCTTGTGCCCGGACGATACCTCGCGGTCCCGCGGTGGAAATGCCGGCCGCCGTCAGCATCCAGCTCATCGAGCGCGCCGTAAAACTGTTCAGGGCCAGTGCAAGTGGCGGATCGCGAAAGCTCGACCGCAATAGCGAGCGGATCGCCGCCTTGTGCGGCGCAAGCGCTTCCAGCCGACGCATCAGAATGTCGAACAGCTTTTCGCGCACGGGCTCCTCGTCCATGTCCGACATGTCCGCCGCCAGGACCTGCCGGTCGATCTCCTTCGTATAAGCTGCGACGATCGCGATGACCGACGAAAACTCTTCCCGCAGATCGGCGAGCGATACCCCGGCTTGTTTCGCGACATCGCCCAGCCCGATGCGCTCGATCGGATGTACGGCCAGCAATGCCAGTAACGCCTCGATGATTTGGCTGCGGCGGGATGTAGGCGTGACAATGCCTTCAGTCATGGCGCTCTCCTGATCGTCTAGTGCACCGTTTTCGAAGTTCGTGCCGTATCCGCAGCAATCTCATACACGACTTCGGAAACAAAGGTGCACTAGCAAGTCGATGTTTCTAGTGCCGCTTTGATTTTGAAGTTCCCGATAGAGCTTGCTGCAAACGGCGCAGAAACTTCGAAATCGCGGCGCTAGTGTCAATGTAATGCGCCGAAGGCGGCACTTCCATGACTGCACTTCCATGACTGTGGAACTGCACTAACCGATAGCTGACAGAGAAATACGCATTAGCCGGCCAGGTCCCGCGACCGTTTTGTCGCGGCCGCCACGGCGTCCCGCATCAAGGGATCGAGGCCGCCATCGCCCTGCATCAGCACTTCGAGCGCGGCCGCCGTTGTGCCTCCGGGCGAGGTGACATTCTTTCGCAAGGTGGCGGCATCCAGCGAGGAGCGATGCAGCAATTCGCCGGCCCCTGCCACCGTTTCACGCGCCAGCGTCGCGGCGAGACCTTCCGGTAAACCGGCCGCCACGCCAGCCCGGGCCAACGCCTCGGCGAGCAGGAAAACATAGGCGGGGCCGGATCCCGACACCGCCGTCACCGCATCCATCAGGCTTTCGTCTGAAATCCATTCCACCGCGCCGGAGGCTGCGAGAAGCGCATGCGCGCGCTGCTTCTGCTCCGCCGTCACAGCGGCGTTCGGAACGGCAACGGTGATGCCTCGGCCGATCGCTGCTGGTGTGTTTGGCATGGCGCGGATGATGGCAGCATTCGGCATCGCCGATTGCAGAAAGCCCAAAGTCTTGCCGGCCATGATCGAAAGCACCAGCGTGCCCGGTTCGACCGATGCGGCAATACTGGACATGACCTCGGCAGCGACCTGTGGCTTCACCGCCAGCACAATGGTGGCGATGTTCGACACCGCACCGGCTGGCGGATTCAGGGCAATGCCCTTTTGCGACAGCGCGATCATCTCCGGCGACGGCTGCGGTTCGATCACCACGACGTTCCGCGGATCGAGGCCAAGCGCGAGCCAGCCTTCCAGCATCGCGCTGCCCATCTTGCCAGCGCCGATCAGCGCCAGAATGCCGATATTGTCGAGACGGGTCGTTTCGGATTTTGTCGTCATAGTATGTGTCCGCTCGTCCCCGCGAAGGCGGGGACCCAGAGCGACATCATATGCTGGATTCACGCAAGCGCGGGAATGACCGGGGAAACTGGTTTACGCTTCGCCCGAGGTCTCGAACATGGCGGCGTCGAGCGCCTCGCGCGCCGACTTGCCGGCCCAGAGCACGAACTGGAACGCCGGAAAGTAACGCTCGCATGTGTCGAGCGCGGTCCCCAGCACAGCCTTGCATTGTTCGTCGGACGGCTCGACCCCTCCTGACAGGACGAGCGCATGGCGGAACATCACCATGCCGTCGTCCGGCCAGAGGTCGAAATGGCCGATCCACATCTGTTCGTTCATGTGCGCGATGAGTTGCTGCACTTCGCCGCGCCGGCGCTCGGCCATCTTCACATCGAAGGCGCAGGCCAGATGCAGCGCCTCGAGATTATCCATCCAGGTGAACGACACCTGATAGTCGTTCCACTTGCCCTTGATGAGAATATTGATCTCGTCATCGCAGGCGCGCTCGAAGGCCCAGTCATTGACCGAAGCCATCCGTTCGACGACATCGAGCGGATTCATCCGCACACCAGATTCGATTTCCATCAGTGGCATTTTTCCGCCTTTACCTGCCGCTTGCGAGGTCGCTCAGCGCTCAGTCAACGCACGCGCACCACACGCAACTGAACGTCCCAACAGGGGACTTTCTGACGCAGGCCAAGCCGGAACCGGCAGATTGACTCGCGATCGCCGAATCACTTGGCGCTTCGACTATAACCGCACCGATTCGGGGCAACCAAGCCAAGATTTAAGCGCTGAGACTCTGGTCGTGGATTCTTGGAATCGGCGCAACGGCGCCATGGCGCCTGTCCACAAAGGACGGTGCGGCAGTTTGACTCAAGGCGTCGTTATGAACCGAAAAGTGAAAATTCTTATTCGGCCGCGATCAACGCCGGGCGATTTCAGTCGAACAGACTCGAAACAGACTCTTCGTGCGCGGTACGGCCGATCGCTTCGCCGATCAGATGCGCAATCGGCAGCACACGGATATTTTTCGCCGCCTGCACTTCCTTGGTCGGCTGAATCGAGTCGGTGATGACGAGCTCCTTCAGCCGTGACTTGTTCACGCGTGCCACCGCACCGCCCGACAACACACCATGGGTGATGTAGGCGTAAACGTCGGTCGCGCCCTGATCGAGCAGGGCGTCTGCGGCGTTCACCAGCGTGCCGCCGGAATCGACGATATCGTCGACCAGGATGCAGGTGTGACCGGCCACTTCGCCGATGACGTTCATGACTTCGGACTCGCCGGCGCGTTCGCGGCGCTTGTCGATGATGGCGAGCGGCGCATTGATGCGCTTAGCGAGGCCGCGCGCGCGCACGACGCCGCCAACGTCGGGCGACACCACCATCAGCTTGGACAGGTCGAAGCGCTCCTTGATGTCCCGCACCATGACCGGCGCTGCGAACAGGTTGTCGGTCGGAATATCGAAGAAGCCCTGGATCTGGCCGGCATGCAGGTCGAGCGTCAGCACCCGGTCGGCGCCGGCATGGGTGATCAGGTTGGCGACCAGCTTGGCGGAGATCGGCGTGCGGGGGCCGGGTTTGCGGTCCTGCCGGGCATAACCGAAATACGGCACCACGGCGGTGATGCGGCGGGCCGACGACCGGCGGAGCGCGTCGATGATGATCAGCAGCTCCATCAGATGATCATTGGCCGGGAAAGACGTCGATTGCACCACGAATACGTCTGCTCCGCGCACGTTCTCCTGGATTTCTACGAAGATTTCCATGTCGGCAAAACGGCGCACCACCGCTTTGGTCATGGGGACTTTCAGGTATTCGCAAATCTCCGCCGCGAGCGCAGGATTGGAATTGCCGGCGACGAGCTTGATCGCTCCGTTTTTCGCCATTCCTAACCTCGCTCGTATGGGAGGATGATGCCGGAAAGAGGCGAAGCGGGTTCGGCTGGCATCATACTCAAAATCATCAGAAACGACCGCGATGCGATCCCAGGTCAGTTGCCAAGGACCGTCGCGATCTGTGCGGCGCCGGACTGATACAGGGGCGGCCGAAGCGGTGCAATACGGCTGGTTTTATTGTTCGAAAGTTTTTCCGCCGTGGTTATTGAGGCGCTGCCAGCGCCACCCGTCCGGCATGGGCCGATGGCCGGCGCCGTGGTGTCGGCACGGGCGCTTCCGCAGCCGCTGTTTCCAGATCCGGCGCGGGGTCTGAACGGCGCGTGATTCCGTAGGTTTCCGGGCGGAAATCGTCGTTTGCGGCAACGGCAGTGGACGGCATATCCGGGGCCGGAGCCGGGGCTGGCGCGCTGTCGTTGCCTTGGGGCACGCCCTGGAAATAGCCGGCCAGCTGCTGCATGCCGTTTCGGGCGATACGGGCCACCACCTCGTCATTGACTGCCTGCCAAGCATCTTTGCCGGCGCGGCCGGCCTTTTCCTCGCCGCTGAGACGCAGCACCCGCGCGGATTGGGAATCGTAGACATCCCAGACCCAGGAGACGACCGCCTGCCCTTTCAGAACACCGACCGCCGTGTAGCCGCGGACACGATAAGGAGCGAAGCCTTCCCGTGTCACGACCGGGACCTGCCGCGCCTCAGCCTCGTCGTTCAGCTTGCTGACCAGTTTCTGGAAGACAGCCGGAGGCGGCCCATCGATCGATTCAAACGCCACGGTCGTGCGGGAGCTGCTTTGCAATCCTGCCGTTTGCGGCTGTCCGGTCGTGGTGCAAGCCGCGACCGACAGGGCAAACGCCAATGTTCCGGCGATGCGCGCCGCTGCACTCCGCATGAAACCCCCGTTATCGGCCTTAAGGTTCTTGCGGACCCTTCAGGCTGTTAACGAATTGGTAACCGTTCTTGCGGGTGCGGTCCAGCCGGGTCGGGCGGATAGCCTAGGGGGTCAGGACGATAGCGTTAATATGCCGGCCGTAATCCGGCTCAGCCCGATGCGTGGACCGCCGGTAGCTGTAGAAACGATCCGGATCGGCATAGGTGCACAGCCCAAGATCCTGAAATTGGGTGATGCCACTTTTCGCAATCGTCGCGGCAATGAAGCCTGGCAAGTCGAACATGGCATGTCCCGCACGCGCCGCCGGCGCAAAGAAACGATGGTAAGCTTCATTCTCGCGAACGAATTGATCGATGAAATCCCGACTGACCTCGTAATTCGCCTGCCGGATCAGCGGGCCAAGCGACACTTTGATGGTGTTGCGGCGGGCACCGAGTTTTTCCATCGCTTCGATCGTGTTCTCGATCACGCCGGACAATGCGCCGCGCCAGCCAGCGTGTGCCGCGCCGATCACGCGCGCTTGCTCATCGGCAAACAGCAATGGACCGCAATCGGCCGTGCTGACACCGATCGCAAGACCGGGTGTGTTCGCCACGATGGCGTCGGCCCTGGGCCGCGTATCGCTCGTCCATGGCGTGTCAGCGACGACGACCTGCGGCGAATGGATCTGATAGGCGGAGAGAAAATGGTCCGGCGCCACGTCGAGATACCGCGCCATGCGCGCGCGGTTCTCCGCAACATGCAACGCATCGTCGTCGGAACCGACACCGCCATTGAGGCTCGCATAGAGGCCGTTCGACACGCCGCCATCGCGCGTGAAGAAGGCATGGCGAATGCCGCTGCACTCCGACAGCAATTGCGACTGCACCATCATGCGGGCACCATCCCGGGCAACGGCCCCAGTTTCGGATCGCAGATCGCCATCACCTTGAACAGATCGCCCATCCCTGTCTTGCCGCTCTCGGTGAGACGCGCGACGGCCGTCGTAATCGCTTCGGCCTGTTCCGGCGTGGCGTTCTTTCGCAACGCATGGGCCCGCGGCTCGATGCCAAGCTCGGTCAGGAAATGCGCCTGTGTCACCGGCCCTTGAACCGACGCGCCCATGCTCTCCGCCGCCTGACCCAGAGCATAAAAATCGACATGCGCAGTGATGTCGATCTCGCCGGGCGCCGATAGCGGATGGGCGAATTCATGCTCATTGACGGCCTGCAGCGTCTCGCCGACATCGCTTTGCGTATGCCCATAATCGATAATCAATGCCGCGCCATTCCTGACGACACGGCGGCTGATGTCGAGGACATCCAGATCATTGCGCCATTCGAAGATCGACCCCACCGGCGCGTCCTTAATCTTCTGTGGCAGGAAACGATCGAATTGCGGCAGCGCATCGGGTGCAAGACCGAGAGCGAAATCGCCATTGGCATCCAGACCAATGACCCGTTCGTGCCAGCCTGTGTCCTGCCTCACCACCTGATGTACAGGGAGCGCATCGATATATTCGTTAGCGAGGATGATTGTCGGACCTTCGGGAACTTCGAGCAGATGGCGATGCCATGAAATCGGCAATTCGATCTCTCTCAACGTGTGGCGCTGCGTTCTCTCCAGTGTCGGACTGACTTCCACCATATGCACCGACAAAGCCGAACGGAAATTCGGCAGCACTTTCGCGGCGCGCAACGCATCGCGCATCATCGTGCCGCGTCCAGGTCCCATTTCGACCAGCCGGATCACGTCTGGCTCCCCAAGAATGCGCCATACCGACAACGCCCATAGCCCCAACAGTTCACCGAAAATCTGGCTGATCTCCGGCGCGGTCGTGAAGTCGCCGCCGGCGCCGAACGGATCGCGCGTGACGTAATAACCGTGCTGTGGATGTGTCAGACACAAAGTCATATAGCGCGCCACCGGCATCGGCCCGGCCACCTCGATCAGCCGCCGGATCTCTTTCTCGAGCGGCGTATCGCTCATGCCGGCTTGCTCCCAAGCGGCGGCCGGCGCAGCGCATAGACGACGAAGCCGATGCCCGCGATGAACAACGGGATCGACAGCAGCATGCCCATGGTCATGCCACCCCACAGAAAGCCGAGTTGCGCATCGGGTTCGCGGAACAATTCGCTGAACGAGCGGGCCAGCGCATAGACGATGGCGAACAGGCCGACCACCAGACCAGGCCGTTTCAGCGCGCCCAGACGAATGGCAAAGGCCAGAATGCAGAACAGCAGCAGGCCTTCGAGCGCCGCTTCATAAAGCTGGCTTGGATGACGCGGCAGCGGGCCGCCGCCAGGAAAAATGAAGGCCCATGGGACATCAGTCGGGCGGCCCCACAATTCGCCATTGATGAAATTGGCGATCCGGCCAAGGAAAAGCCCGATCGGGCCGGCCGCGCAGGTCAGATCGCCGAGCGAGAGGATCGAAATGCCGCGCTGGCGGGCAAACAGCACCACCGCCAGCACACAGCCGACAAAGCCGCCATGGAACGACATGCCGCCGGTCCAGACCTGGAAAATCTCCAGCGGATGTGCGGCGAAGTGAGCCGGATTGTAGAACAGGACATAGCCGATCCGCCCGCCAAGGACGATGCCGAGGGTCACCCAGACGATGTAGTCGTCGAAGTCGGTGACCGTCAGCGGTGCCGGGCCACCCCAGAGCCGCTCCCGCTTGATCAGATAGCGGGCATAGACCCAGCCGAGCAGGATGCCAAAGATATAGGCGAGGGCGTACCAGCGGATCGCAAAGGGTCCGATGCTGATCAGGACTGGATCGAAATTCGGGAATGGCAGGGCCGCTATCGGCATCGTGGCATATTCCAAGGGCGACGCATTCCAAGGAGCGACGCATTCCAAGGAGCGACGCAAGGGCTGCCTTATGCGGCACCGATCCGACCGCGGCAACTGCCGAACGCTTGCGGGCCCGTAACGACTGCGCCATATGACCCTCAAAGCATCTTTCAGGTAACGCTAAACACCGCCCAAGGGCACCGCCTAAGGACCTCGCCATGACCCAGACCTCCGGCCGCTTCTTCGACGAAATCGCCCGGCTGATGAATGACGCTGCCGGCGTTGCCCAAGGCGTCCGCCGCGAATTCGACACCGTATTCAAGACCCAGGCCGAGCGCTGGCTGCGCGATCTCGACCTCGTCAAGCGCGAGGAATTCGAGGCTGTTAAGGATATGGCAAGGATGGCCCGGGAGGAAAATGAGGCGCTAAAGACCCGCGTCGCGGCCCTCGAAGCCAAACTTGGCATCGCCACGCCGGCCACCTCCGGCGACCAGCCAGACATTAGCGACATGCGGCTGGACGGTTAGGGTTTTTGGGTGACGCGTTTTCTTCACGCGAACCGGTCCCCACTTCGCTCGAAAACGCTATTTTAGCCAAACGAGCCTTTTTGCGGGCTTTTCTTGCTATTCCGGCGCCCTGCCGGTATAAGCCCGCCGACCTGCGGCCCCTGCACCCCTGGAGGCTTGCCGCAGTCTGTTTCATCACAATCTGACAAGGACTTATCGCTATGACGACCGTCAAGGAAATCAAGGCGACGTTGCGTCCGAAGGCCGGCAAGGGGGCCGCTCGGAGCGTTCGTCGCGAAGGCCGGACCCCGGCCGTGATCTATGGTGCCAACGAAGCCCCCCTCGCAATCGCCGTCGATCACATCGACATCCGCACCAAGATCTATGCGGGTCACTTCCTCACCACGCTGTACGACATCGACATCGACGGCAAGAAACACCGCGTGATCCCGCGCGACTATCAGCTCGACCCGGTGAAGGACTTCCCGATCCATATCGATTTCATGCGCCTCGCACCAGGATCGCTGATCCGCGTGAACGTGCCGGTGCACGTCATCAATTCCGACCAGTCGCCCGGCGTGAAGCGCGGCGGCGCGGTCAACATCGTGACCCACTCGCTTCCACTGCGTTGCCCGCCGGATCGCATCCCGCAGTCGATCGAAGTCGACGTCACCGGCCTCGAAATCAACTCATCGAAGCATCTGAGCGATATTCAGCTTCCGGAAGGCGTGAAGCCGGTGGCCCGCGAGGACATGACCCTCGTTACCATCGTGCCGCCGTCAGGCTATGGCGAAGAAACCAAGTCTGCCGAGGCTGCTGCTGCCGCTCCGGCCGCTGGTGCTCCTGCTGCGGCCGCTCCGGCTGCTGCCGGTGGCGACAAGAAGCCGGCCGAAAAGAAATAACGAGATGGCGGGGCCCTGCGCCCCGCCTTTTGCCCCATGCTGCTTTTTGTCGGGCTCGGCAATCCGGGCGCTCGCTATGCGGGCAATCGGCACAATATCGGCTTCATGGCGGTCGAGGCGATTGCAAAACGCCACGGCTTTGCGCCGTGGCGTCGTCGATTCCAGGGTGTCGCCACAGAAGGCTCGCTCGCCGGCCAGAAGGCCCTGCTGCTCCTGCCGGGCACGTTCATGAACGAGTCAGGCCGCGCGGTGGCGGAAGCCGCCAACTTCTACAAGATCGGCTTGAACGAGATCGTCGTCCTGCACGACGAGCTTGAATTGCCGCCCGGCAAGGTGCGGATCAAGACCGGTGGCGGCAATGCCGGCCACAATGGATTGCGCTCGGTGTCCGAGCATATGGGCAATGACTATAAGCGCATGCGCATCGGCATTGGACATCCGGGAAACAAGGACCTCGTGCATTCCTATGTGTTGTCGGATTTCGCCAAAGCGGAGCGGCCCTGGGTCGAAACGCTCTGCGACGCCATTGCCGACAATGCCGGCATTCTCGCACGCGATCAGGACTCCTCTTTCCAGAACAAAATTCATCTGACGATGGTAGCGAAGGGCTTCGATACCAACGGCAACAATGCTCAGCCAAGCTAACGGCAACGGGACGTCATCATGGGTTTCAAATGCGGCATCGTCGGATTGCCGAATGTCGGCAAATCGACGCTTTTCAACGCACTGACGGAAACGGCCGCAGCGCAGGCAGCGAATTATCCATTCTGCACCATCGAGCCGAATGTCGGCGAAGTCTCGGTGCCCGATCCACGGCTTGACAAGCTTGCCGTCCTTGCCAAATCGGAAAAGACCGTCCCGACACGGCTGACCTTCGTGGACATTGCCGGTCTCGTGCGCGGCGCATCCAAGGGCGAAGGGCTCGGCAATCAATTTCTGGCCAATATCCGCGAAGTCGATGCCATCGCCCATGTCGTGCGCTGTTTCGAGGACACCGATATCACCCATGTCGAAGGCAAGATCGATCCGATCGCCGATATCGAGACGATCGAAACCGAGTTGATGCTGGCCGATCTCGATAGCCTTGAGCGGCGTGTCGATGCGCTCGAGAAAAAAGCACGCGGCAACGATCGCGAAGCCAAGGAAACGCTCGATCTCGTCCAGCGCGCATTAAAGCCGCTGCGCGAAGGCAAACCGGCACGCGTCGTTGAACGCAAGCCGGAAGAAGAGCGGTTATTCTCGATGCTCGGGCTGATGACCGCAAAGCCGGTGCTCTATGTCTGCAATGTCGAGGAAAGCGCGGCTGCAACCGGCAATGCCTATTCGGCAAAGGTGGAAGCACGCGCCAAGGAGGAAGGCGCGGTATCCGTTGTCATCTCGGCCAAGATCGAATCGGAAATCGCGGTCCTCTCCAAGGAGGAGCGGGTCGAATACCTCGACGCCGTCGGCCTGAAGGAGCCCGGCCTCGACCGGCTGATCCGGGCAGGCTACGGCCTTCTTGATCTCGTCACCTATTTTACCGTCGGCCCGAAAGAAGCGCGCGCCTGGACCATCACGCGCGGCACCAAGGCGCCGCAGGCAGCCGGCGTCATTCACACCGATTTCGAACGCGGCTTCATTCGCGCCGAAACCATCGCCTATGACGACTATGTCGCGCTGTCAGGCGAAGCGGGGGCACGCGATGCCGGCAAACTGCGGCTCGAAGGCAAGGAATATATCGTCAACGATGGCGACGTGATGCATTTCCGATTCGCGACCTGACGCACAATCAAGGCGCACTATATCTTTTCGCCCTGGTCGCGGATCGCACCGAGATGGTCGTTGATACGAAATACCACCATCACAAGTTCGCAGACGATACGCACGAACACAATGCCGGCGCAGACATACAGGATCGAAGCGATCAACAGGAAGACGCCGGCGAAGAAATTGACGGCCATCAACCCGAAGGCCGAAAAGAGAAAAGACAGGCCGGACAGCACGATCGCTCCCAGCGCCATCCAGTAGAAAATCCGGATGACCGTCGGCGTGATGAACCGGTCCCATTGTATCAGGTCGTTTAAATTCATCATGACAGGCTCTCAGTCAGGTCGCGAATCCGGCCTTGCAGATAAAGCTACCCTGCCATGCTGCCCGGTCAATCGACCAGACGCCACAACATTGACGGCCCGCACAGCGAGCGGTACCCCATGATGTCCTTCCGCAGGTGGTCCGCCCTTGTCCAAGCTCCATTTCGAAGATTTCATCCCCGGACAGAAAATCGAGCATGGTCCAAGGCTCGTAACGCGCGAAGAAATCCTCGCTTTCGCCGCGCAATACGATCCGCAGCCGATGCATCTCGACGAAGAGGCCGGACGGAACTCCATGTTGGGAGGCCTCGGTGCCTCAGGCTGGCATACCAGCAGCATGATGATGCGCATGATCTGCGACAGTTTCTTGCTGGACTCGACCTCGCTGGGCGCCGGCGGCGTCGAGGAGGTGAAATGGCTGAAGCCGGTCCGGCCTGACGACAAACTGACATTGCGCACAACGGTTCTCGACGCGCGCCGCTCGCGGAGCCGCGCGGACATGGGCATCGTGCGCATGCAATATGAATTGTTCAACCAGCATGGCGACCGCGTGATGCTTATGGTGGTTCCGACAATGTTCGGGACGCGCGATTCGAAAGTGCCGTCATGATAAAGTTTTTCGAGGATTTGCATGTCGGCGAGCGGGTGCTGCTCGGCTCTCATCTTTTCACGGCGGACGACATCAAGACATTCGCTGCCCAATACGATCCGCAGCGCTTCCACGTTGACGAAGAGCAGGGCAGACTATCGCCTTACGGCGCGCTGATCGCGTCCGGCTGGCACACTGGCTCGATCTGGATGCGTAAACTGGTCGACTATCACAAAGGTGAAATAGAAGCGTTTCGCGAACGCGGCGAGCAAGTTCCCGCCCTTGGTCCCTCTCCCGGTTTTCGCGAATTGAAATGGCATAAACCGGTCTTTGCCGGCGACACGGTGACTTATGCCATCGAGGTGGTCGCCAAACGCGTGTCTCAATCCCGCCCCCGCTTCGGCATCATCGAAACGCTGGCGACCGGCGACAACCAGAATGGTGCGCGGGTGATTTCCTTCATCAGCACGACCTTCATCGAAAGACGCAGCACGCCACCAGAATGACCGTCCTTGCCGATACCAATGCGACCAAGCGCGACGAACGCCGCGCGATGTCGGTCGCATCGGGCGCGCACGCATTGCACGACGGTTACACCGACCTGATCTATGTGATGCTGCCGATTTGGCAGGCCGAATTTGCCCTCTCCTACGCGGCCGTCGGCCTGCTGCGTGGCCTGTTCACCGGCACGATGGCAAGCCTACAAATCCCGGCCGGTCATTTGTCCGAACGCTATGGCGCCGCAGCCATCCTTGCAGGTGGCACGGCTCTGGCTGGTTTTGGCTATTGCCTCGCCGGCTTGAGCGGCGGCTTCAGCATGCTGCTGATCGCACTTTTTGTTGGCGGCCTTGGCGCCAGTGCGCAGCATCCCATTGCTTCGGCGCTGGTGGCACACGCCTTTTCCGGCCCGCGATCGTTGAAGGCCTTGGGCGGGTACAATTTTGCCGGCGATATCGGCAAGATGACCGTGCCCGCCTTCGCATCGCTGATGCTGGTCGCGATGCCGTGGCGTCCTGCACTCATCATCCTTGGCGCAGCCGGTTTTCTCGCTGCCTTGCTGATCCTGCTGCTGACCCCGCGTTTCACGCAAGCGATCACGACATCCGCACCGAAGACTGAAGTCGCAACCAAGGTTCCGCGCATTCGCCACTATGCCTTTCCGACCCTTCTGTCGATCGGTATCATCGACAGCGCCACCCGCATGGGTTTTCTCACATTCCTGCCGTTCATCCTCACCGCGAAAGGCGCGAATCTACCGACCATCGGCATTGCACTCACACTGGTCTTTGCCGGTGGCGCGGTCGGAAAACTGGTTTGCGCCTTTATCGGCGCGCGCATCGGCGTGATCGGGACGGTGTTTCTCACCGAGATCATGACGCTGGTATTGATCCTCCTGATCCTGCCAACCTCTCTGGAGACAGCGCTTATCATTCTGCCGATCCTCGGCATCGCGCTGAACGGTACATCGTCCGTGCTCTATGGCTCGGTGCCGGACCTGGTCGAACCGGAAAAACGAACCCGCGCGTTCGGCATTTTCTACACCGGCACGATTGGGGCGGGCGCGATCGCGCCGATCCTCTACGGTGTTGTCAGCGATGCGACCGGACTGACCGGCGGCGTCATCGTGGTTGCCGCGCTCGTCATTCTGACGTTGCCACTTGCTTTTGCGTTGCGGCCGGCTTTCGCTCAACTCCAGTCGCCGAGCGCGGATTGAACCCCGCAGCGACTATCCCTACGACATGGGAATCTACAACAGCGTTCAGCGCGTGCGGGCGCTGGCCATTCCGCAGGATCAGCGGGTATTGATTCTGGGCGGCAGCGCTGAAGCGCTGCACGCCGCTGGCAAAATATGGACGGCAGGTGCTCCGCATTAATCGGGGCGTGCATTCACCGCTGCGATGACTGGCTCCCACTTCTTTGCATCGTTCACGATGTAGGTCCGGAAGTCTTCCGGCGACTTGCTGTAGGTCGCGATGACGCCAACGTCGGCAAA
This sequence comes from Pseudorhodoplanes sinuspersici, assembly GCF_002119765.1. Lineage (NCBI taxonomy): Bacteria > Pseudomonadati > Pseudomonadota > Alphaproteobacteria > Hyphomicrobiales > Pseudorhodoplanes > Pseudorhodoplanes sinuspersici. The sequence continues at coordinate 2,799,180 of NZ_CP021112.1, read as the reverse complement.
CCGCTTCTTAACCTCTGCGTCCCGCATGACCTGTACGACAGCGTCATAAATTTTGTCGACGACAGGTTGGGGCGTACCGGCGGGAACGAGCAGGCCTTGCCATGAACTCGCGAGAGCCTGCGGGAATCCAGACTCGATGATTGTCGGAACATCGGCAAGCGCTTCGACGCGCTGCGGTGTCGAGACCGTAAAAGCCTTGAGCTTTCCGGCTTTGACATGCGGCAGCGTCGAGGAAATCGTGGCGAACATCAATTCGACGTGGCCGGCAATGACGTCGTTGACGGCCGGAGCAGCCCCACCCTTGTAGGGCACGTGGTTCATGTCAAGTTTGGCCAGTTGTCGGAACAGTTCCATCTCGAGGCGGTCCATGCTGCCGGAGCCCGGTGATGCATAGTTGACCTTGCCCGGACGCGCCCGAACATAGTCGATCAACTCCTTGACATTGTTCGGCGGAAAATTCGGATTTGCGACAAGCAGCGAAGGTGTGTCCGCGAGAATCGAAATCGGCGTGAAGCTCTCGAGCGGTTTGAGGTTCAAGTCCTTGAAAATGTAAGGGTTGATTCCAACCGTACCGACGTTACCGAGAAAGAGATGATAGCCATCAGCAGGCGCTCGTGCCGCAACGTCCAAGCCAATATTGCCGGCAGCGCCAGCTTTGTTTTCAATGTAAATCTGCTGACCCAGCAATGCGCTGAGTTTCGGTTGAATGATTCGCGCGACAAAATCTGATGCGCCGCCCGGTGCGAAGGGCACGATCATGCGGATCGGCTGGTTCGGATAATTCGTTGTCTGCGCCGCAGCACCCGACAGGCTCAGAATAACACTCAGCGCCCCCAAAAGCCGGGTCAGTCGCCTGGTCTTCATTCAGTCCTCCCTAAATGCGATCCGGCTTGTTGTTTTGTTGTGCCGGCCGTTGATCAAAACAGCTACGCGCTCTTGCGGTACTCCTTCTCCAGTTGTTCGGGCTCCAGCGGCAGCGCCACCGGCTTTTTGAGTTTTGCCGATAGGTCGAGTGCCTTCGTCAGCATCAGCCGGTTATGCGCTTCCGCCGCTGTCGCCGCTGGCGTCGCGATGCCGAGTGCGACGCGATTGAGCCAGGAATCGGTTTCTTCACGCATGGGGCCACGCAATTCGCCGAGCGCCATGTCGCCGGGCGGATAGCTGCCCATGAAATCGACGAGGCGCGACGTGTCGGGCGCGTAGCCTTCCGCCTGCGGTTTCGAGACGGCGAGCACGATGTCGCGATGCGTGTCGTCAATGGTGAGCACGCCGTCGGCGCCGACAATGCCAACCTCTAAGCTGTAAACGGCGCCCGGCCAGGTGACGGGAAGCGCCCAGGAGATATTCAGATGATAAACACTGCCGTCCGAGAACATGATCATGCCGGCGGTGGCGTCGATGCCTTGATGCGATGGCCCCAGCACCTTGTCGATCGAGCGCGCGTAACATTCGACCGGCGTCTTGGCCTCCATGCACCACATGACGATATCGAGCGCGTGCGTGCCTGAAATCACCATCGGCGATATGGTCGAGGGGTCGTCGGTGCGGACATAATTATCGATCGCGACAAGGCGGTTCATGAAGGCGCGCGACGTCACGAGCGTGACATCGCCGAGAGCATTGCTACGCACCTTCTCCTTGGCGGCTAGCCAGCGTCGACGGAAGCGCTGCGTATAGCCGACGACGGCGTCGATCTTGGCGCGTTCGATGGCGGCGAGCACGCGTGCGGATTCGCCGAGGTCGGTGGCCAGCGGCTTTTCGATCAGGATCGGCAGGCCGCGTTCGACGGCCGCCATGATCGGATCGACATGCAGATGTTCGTCAGTGGCGACAATGACGGCATTCACTTCCGGCCGTTTCAGCAATTCGCGGAAATCGGTTGTGACGAAATCCGCTCCACATTTTTCGCCCACCAGCTTGGCACGGTCCGGCTTGATGTCGGCGACGCCGATCCATTCAACCGCGGGATGCCGCGCCGCCACTTCGCCGCGGAACAGTCCCACGCGCCCGGCACCAACGATAGCGAGCCCGATCTTCTTGACCGGCTTTTTCATCGCGCACCGCCGGCCGCAACGTTGTTCTGTTCGGACTTGATGTCGGCGAGCGCCGACAGTGCCTGATTGGAGAGCGGGATATCGACCGGCTCGTTCAGTTCCGCCGACAGATCGGCGGCGAGATAACATTGCATCACCATGCGTGCGCTTTCGGGTGTCACCATCACCGGGCGGTCGAGGATGCAGCTTTCCAGGAAATGGATCGTCTCAGGGCCCATCTGGCCGGCGAAGACATGGTCCACCTGCTCGCCCGGCATGGTCGACATCGGATATTGCGTGCCCTCCTTGACCGTATTCAGCCAATTGTCGCGATGGGTATCGTCGAGAAAGAGCGAGCCTTCCGTACCGGTGACCTCGATCCAGGTCGCGCAATAATTCGGATAACTCGGCGGCAAATTCCAGCCGCCGCCGATCGCAACCAGCACGCCATTATCCATGGTCACCGTCGACCACATGACGTCGTAGGAGCCGTTGACCGGCTGCATATAACCGTACGCACCCTGCGAATAGACGCGGACGGGCTTCGCAGGCTCCAGCAGCCAGAACACCATGTCGAGGTCGTGCGTGGATTCCATCGCAGCGGGTGACAGCCGCACGCGGCTTGCGATCTTCTTGCCGAGGCTGCGGCTCAGATGCCGGCTCACCATTACCGACACCGGCCTGCCCAAGGTGCCGTCGCCCAGCTTCTTCTTCGCGTAGGCGAATTTGGTATTGAAGCGCTGCGAATAGCCGATGGTGAATTTCACATTGTTGCGCTTCGACAGCGCGATCAATTCATCGGCTTCAAACAACTCCATCGCGATCGGTTTTTCGAGAAGCACATGCTTGCCGGCTTTTAGGCAATCGCGCGCGATCGGATAATGCGTTTGCTCCGGCGTGGTGGAGATATAAACGACCTTGATGTCCGGATTTTTGACGATGTCCTGGTAGTCGAGTGTCGCCGTCGCCGCATTGGTCAGGGCGGCGATTTCCTTCAAGCGGTCGGGCCGGATTTCGCAGACATGCAGCTTTTTCACCAAAGCCGACCGCGACAGGGTCTCCGAACGGATTCCCCCGCACCAGCCGGTTCCAATGACGGCCACCTCCATTTGTGACATCCTGAAAACCCTCCCTGCCCCATGTCGTTTGCCGATTTTTCACCGGGTTGTTGCGGGAAATCAGACCACGAGAGGCACAGGCCTGCAAATTAGGTTTCAAGGGGAGCGCGTATTACGAATCTTGAACCGGAAAGACGAACCAGCACGTTCGGCATTTTCTACTCCGGCACGATTGGGCGGGTGCAATTGCGCCAATCATCTACGGTGTCGTCAGCGATGCGACCGGACGGACCGGCGGCGTCATCGTGGTTGCCGCGCTCGTCATCCTCACATTAACGCTCGCTTTGTGTTGCGGCCGGCATTCGCTCAGCTCCAGTCGCCGAGCACGGATTGAACCACACTCAGCGCGGCCACGGCGGCTGTGTCCGCACGCAAGATGCGCGGACCAAGGGCGAGCCGCACAACATTCGGCTGGCGCAGCAGCATCGTACGCTCATCCTCGGCGAAGCCACCCTCCGGTCCGATCAGAACAGCCAGGGGAGTTCCCTTCTGTACCACAGACAACGCGGCGATCGGATCACGAACCTCGGCATCCTCATCGCAAAAGATCAGGACGCGCCCGTCCGACCACGTCTCCAGCACTTTTGCGAGCGGCATCGCTTCAACGACGTCGGCGATGGTGAGGATGCCGCACTGCTCTGCCGCCTCGATCGCATTGGCCTGCATGCGCTCGAGATTCACGCGCGCCGCCTGGGTGTGGCGCGTGGTCACGGGCTGAAGACGCGACACCCCGAGTTCCACCGCCTTTTGAACCATGTAATCGAGCCGAGCATGCTTCAGCGGCGCGAACAGATAATGCAGGTCGCAAGGTTCATGCTGGGGCCGCGTCTGTTCGGCGATGGACAACGAAACGGTCTTGCGGCCCTCCGGTTGCAACGCCGCGAGCCACTCGCCGTCCCGTCCGTTGAACACCAGCACCGCATCGCCCGCACCCAGCCGGAGCACATTCGCCAGGTAATTCGACTGGCCTTTGTCGAGCGGAACGGCGGTGCCGGCGCTGAGAGCGTCTGCGACGAATAGTCGTGGGGTCCGGAAATCGTATCGCGGCGGCATCTGTGCCTTTAAGGCTATCGATATTTCTGGCGGGCCGGTGACTTGGCACGCCGCATGGCAACTCTATTATGCCGAGAATCGCGATTTGCCGCTGTCTCGCCGGATTTTCCGGCTTGATAGCGCTATTGCGATCCTGGGCATACCGGGAGCGGGAGAGATATATCCATGAGGCTGATTCAGAGCCTTTACGCAACGACAATGACGCTGGCCGCCCTTGCGGCAACGCCGGTCCTTGCACTGGCACAGAACGGCCCCCTGCAGGTCGCCCAGGCTGCGGCCCCGGCGGGACCGCCCACCAGCGGTTGGACCACCCCCGGGGCCTCCCAGCCGGCCCCTCGACCGCCCTCCGCGGGCTGGGGCGCGCCGGGGGCGGCCTCAGCTCCTTCCACTCCGCTTCCTGGCGGCTGGGCTCCTTCCGGCCCGCAGCGCGATTGCGGCGGTGAATTCATGCCGCTTCGTCAGGATGCCGAGAAGAAGGCCGGCGCCATCAAGGCCGCTGCTGCGACCAAGAAACAGCCCGCCGTCTGCGCAGCCTTCAGGAATTTCGCCGCGGCAGAAGCCAAGGTCGTGAAATATGCCGAGGACCACGGCGACGAATGCCGGATCCCGGCCGATGCCATCAAGATGATGAAGGCCAATCACGCCAAGACGATCGAAATCCGGACCAAGGTCTGTGACGTCGCCGCGGCTCCGCAGCCCCGAGCCCCGAGCCTCAGCGATGCGCTCGGGACGTCGCGCATCCCGACCGCTCCGTCGGACAGCACGACACCCAAACGGGGCGGCGCCTTCGACACGCTGACCGGCAATACGCTGCAGCGATGACCGGAGCCGCAGGGCGCGTCGCCGATTCGACCGGCAATTGGGTCGATACGGCCGCGCCGCTGTGGTTGCGGCCCTATCTTCGGCTGGCGCGGCTCGATCGGCCAATCGGCTCCTGGCTCCTCCTGATGCCTTGCTGGTGGTCAGCCGGCCTCGCCGCGATCGCCGCAGGACGCCCGTATCCAGATCCGTGGCAATGTCTCTTGTTCTTCATCGGCGCCTTCGTGATGCGCGGCGCCGGCTGCACCTGGAATGACATCACCGACCGCGATCTCGATGCCATGGTGGAGCGGACACGATCACGCCCTATTCCATCCGGTCAGGTGACGGTCAAACAGGCGCTCGCGTTTCTCATTCTGCAGGCCTTGATCGGACTCGTGGTGCTGCTGCAATTCAATGCCTTCACGATCCTGTTGGGCATTCTTTCGCTGACAACCGTTGCGATCTATCCGTTCCTGAAACGCGTGACCCATTGGCCGCAGATCGGGCTTGGCCTTGCGTTCTCATGGGGCGCGCTGATGGGCTGGCCGGCGGTATTCGGTCGGCTCGATCCTGCGGCCTTCATTCTTTATGCGGGTTCGATCGCCTGGGTGATCGCCTATGACACGATCTACGCGCATCAGGACCGCGAAGACGATGCGCTGATCGGCATCAAATCGACCGCGATCCTGTTCTCGCAAAACACCAAGCCGATGCTTGCGGTTTTCTTTTCGCTCGCTGTCGTGCTGATCGGCATCGCCGGTTGGCTCGCCGGTGCCGGATTGATTTTTGCAATCGGCATCGCCGCCTTCGCCCTGCATCTCGCATGGCAGGTGCAACGGCTCGACATCTCGGATTCCGCTTTATGCCTGCGGCTGTTCAAGTCCAATCGCGACGCCGGTTTGATCCTGTTCGCCGCGATGATCCTCGATGCTGCCGCAAGGCACCTCGGCTAGTTGCGGGCGATGATCTCACGCTCGTCGCGGTGCACGACCGACAATGCAATATGGCGGCCGGGCTTGCGCCGAAGAAAGATCGACGGACGGCGCTTGCGGATCGAAGAACGACGGCGCCTGCGGCTGACCACCGCTTCCATCTGTAGCGTGCGACGGCCGGGATGCACTTCGCAGACCTGACCATCTTGCCCACGCTGCCGCAAGGCAAGGCCGAGCACACGGCCCCACGCCTTCCATACGACGGTGGCTTCGTCGACTGCCACGCCATCCAGCAGCGGAATCGACAGCAACGGATCGCAGTGGTCGAGAATGATGGATGCGGTGTCACCATCCGCAGCCGGGGTCACCAAGGTGATCCCCGTGAATGCATCGACGGAAAGATGGATTTTCATCCGCATTCCGCGGACCGCGCGCCGCAGCACCACGCGATCACGATCAAGTTCGATCTGCCGCATCTGCCCATCTGCCCCGGCATCATTCGCCGGGAAGCGGATAGGCAAAGCGAAGGGGTCGAGCCGCATGGTACGGCCCGACCCGGCAGGCATGGCCCCGCCGGTTTCCATTTGACGCCTCAATTGCTCCCCCGGACTTTTTCGTCCGTTATGGGCATCACCTTGCCACAGCGATGTCGGAAACCGCTTAAAAAGCCTGGTTAATCAGGCGTTTCCGGCATTCCGTCGATTGTCATGATTGACATTTTCTTTCGCGGCCCACGGAGAAGTCAGGCTTTTCGGCCACCTTGTTCTTGTCAGACCGGGGCGCGGCGCCTAAATCCGATCACACACATGAAAGCCCTCCTCGATCAATCCGCCCTCACAGACCTTGCCGAAAGGCTGGTTGAAGCCGCTCAAAAAGCCGGTGCCGACGCGGCGGACGCGGTTGCCGTCCGCTCCGTCTCCATCGGCGTCGAAGTGCGGGACGGCGCACTGGAAGAATCAGAACGATCCGAAGGTGACGATGTTGGCCTGCGGGTCTTTGTCGGACGCAAGCAGGCGGTGGTGTCCACCAATGACATCGGTCGCGCCGATGTCGATACACTGGCCTCGCGCGCTGTCGCGATGGCGCGCGTTGCGCCTGACGACCTTTATGCAGGGCTCGCCGACAAGCAACGGCTGTCTCATCGGCATCCGGAGCTCGATCTGGTCGATCCCGACATTCCCGACGTTTCGGAACTTGAGAACAGGGCCCACACGGCTGAACGCGCCGGCCTCGCCGTTAAAGGCGTTTCCAAATCCGGCGGCGCTTCGGCATCGGCTGGCATTGGCGGCATGGTGCTGGTGACCAGCGACGGCTTCCACGGAGCCTATCTCGCATCGCGCCGCGGATTTTCGATGATGGCCATTGCCGGCGAAGGCACTGGCATGGAGCGCGACTATGACTATACGTCGGCGCTGCATGAGAGCGATCTTGAAGCCCCTGAAGAAGTGGGCCGCAGAGCGGGCGAGCGCGCCATCCGCCGCATCAATCCACGCAAGGTGAAGACCCAGCAGGTCCCGGTGATTTTCGAGCCGCGTGTCGCGAGTTCGCTGATCGGTCATCTTGCCGGTGCTGCGAATGGCGCGTCGGTCGCGCGCAAGTCGAGTTTCCTGAAGGACAAGCTGGGCGAAAAGATCTTTGCATCCGGCATCCGGGTCGTCGACGATCCGCTGCGCAAGCGCGGATTGCGCTCGCATCCCTTCGATGGCGAAGGCGTTGCCGTGAAGAAGATGAATCTCGTCGAGGACGGCGTGCTGACATCGTGGTTCCTCGACAGCGCAACCGCGCGCGAACTCGGCATGACCACCACCGGCCATGCGTCGCGTGGCGTCTCCTCGCCGCCGTCGCCATCGCCGACCAACCTGCATCTCGAGCCCGGCGCATTGACGCCGGAGCAACTGATCGCCGAAACCGGCACCGGATTCTATGTGACCGATCTGATCGGCATGGGTACCAATCTCGTGACCGGCGACTACAGCCGCGGCGCTGCCGGATTCTGGATCGAGAATGGCGAACTGACTTACGCGGTCAGCGAGGTGACGATTGCCGGACATCTGTTCGACATGTTCCGGACATTGACGCCTGCGAATGACTTGGCATTCAAATACGGCACGAACGCGCCGACGTTGCGCGTGGAGGGTCTGACTGTTGCCGGACAATGAGACGCAGAAGAACTTGGAGCCGCAAAACGACTACGCGAGGCTTGCCGATGAACTCGGTCAGGCCCTGCGCGAGGCCGGTCCGATTGCACTCAAGACCTTTCGCGGCACGATCCGGAGCTGGACCAAGGGCCGCGATTCACCTGTCTCCGAAGCCGATATCGCGGTCGATCAGTTCCTGCACGAGCGGCTATCGCGCGAAGGCTATGGCTGGCTCTCGGAAGAGAGCAAGGACGACCGCGCCCGCCTGTCCTCGGAGCGGCTATTCATCGTCGATCCGATCGACGGCACCCGCTCCTATCTCGCCGGCCTGCCGGACTGGACCATCGTAGCAGCCGTGGTCGAAAAGGGCCGCCCCGTGGCCGCCGCTGTCTATGCTCCCATCGACGACGATCTCTATCTGGCGGCAGCGGGCCAAGGCGCGACCCGGAATGGCGAATCGATTGCAACGTCCGGCGGCACCGGCCTTGCCCATGCCCGCATTGCGGGGCCTAAAAAGGTTTTGGAACGCCTCACGATCATCGACCCGGCGACCATCCAGGAGCCGAAAATCCACTCCCTTGCATTGCGCATGACGCGCGTCGCCGAAGGCCGGATTGACGCTGCTTTTGCCTCTGTCAATGCCTACGATTGGGACCTTGCCGCGGCCGATCTTTTGGTGCACGAAGCCGGCGGCGTGATGACCAATTTCACCGGTGAAACGCTGGTCTACAACTTGCATGATCCTGTACACGGCGCGATTCTCGCGGCCGGACGTTCTCGGCATAACGCGATGCTTGAGCTTGTCCGGGCTCGCCACAAGGAATTCGCCTGAGACTTAGAAAGACTGCCATGTCCGACCAGGCCCCTCAAAAACAGCTTCTCCATCTTGTTCTCGGCGGCGAACTTTCGCAGCTGGATGGGACCGAATTCAAAGATTTGTCCAAGGTCGACATCGTCGGCGTGTTTCCGAACTACGCGACGGCTTATACCGCCTGGCGGGCGAAGGCGCAGCAAACCGTGGACAATGCGCACATGCGCTATTTCATCGTCCATCTGCACCGCCTGCTCGATCCCGAATTGCCGACCTCGGCAGCCCGCTAACTGATCGACGGAACCGGGATGCTGTCGTCACGGCGTATTGCGCGCGCACGCTGGGTGCAAAAGACCGTCGGCATCGTCGCGGCCGAGTATCTGCGCTTCGTCAACCTGACGAGCCGGACCGTCACCGTTCCCGGCGATATTTATGAGCGGGCCGGTACCGACCTGCCGATTATCCTGGCCATGTGGCACGGCCAGCATTTCATGGCGCCGTTCATCAAGAAGAACGGCCATAAGGCCAAAACCCTTATTTCACGGCATCGCGATGGGGAAATGAATGCGGTCGCCGCGGAGTGGTTAGGTGTTGAGACCATTCGTGGCTCGGGCGATCATGGCACCGAGTTCCATCGCAAGGGCGGTGTCAGCGCCTATCGCCAGATGCTGACGGCGCTGTCCGAGGGCTACAATGTGGCTTTGACTGCGGACGTCCCGAAAATATCGCGCGTCGCTGGGCCCGGCATCATCCGGCTGGCCCGCGATTCCGGCCGCGCGATCTATCCTGTCGCGCTGGCGTCGAGCCGCCGCAAAGAGCTCAACAACTGGGATCGAAGCGCGGTCAATCTGCCCTTCAGCCTGATTGCCGGTGTGGTCGGCGAGCCCGTGCGCGTCGGGCCTGACGCAACCAACGCCGATCTTGAAGCTGCGCGCATCAGACTCGAAACCGAGCTGAATGCGGCGACCGATCAAGCTTACGCTATCGTCGACGGCAAAACGACAGGTGAAGTCCGTGGCTGAACGCCTGCCGATGACATTGCGCGCTTATCGCCGCGCGATGTCGGCGGCATCGCCGCTGGCTGGCCTGTGGCTGAAGCGGCGCCTGCGCCGCGGCAAGGAAGTGGAAGAGCGCCTCTCCGAACGACATGGAACCCCGACGCTGACGCGACCGGACGGTCCACTGGTCTGGTTGCATGGCGCAAGCGTCGGCGAATTAACGGCGGTGTTTCCGCTGATCCAGCGGCTGCGGGAGCGCGATGTCCGTGTTCTGGTCACGTCGGGCACCGTTACATCGGCGGCCGTTGTGAAGGATCGCTTGCCGGACGATGTGCTGCATCAATTCATCCCGCTCGACGCGCCGCGCTTCGTCTACCGCTTCCTGCATCACTGGCGGCCGGACCTCGGCCTGTTCATCGAATCCGATCTATGGCCAAACCTGATCGTTGCCAGTGCCAAGGGGCGCATTCCGCTGGTGCTGATCAACGGCCGCATGTCGGAACAATCCTTCAAAGGATGGCGTTCGCTGCGCCGCACGGCAAAGGCGATCCTCGGCAAATTTGATATGTGTCTTGCGCAATCGGCGCTGGATGCGGAGCGTTTTTCCGAACTCGGTCTGCCCATTGTCCATGTCACCGGCAATCTCAAGCTCGATGTGCCGGCGCCGCCCGCCGATGAAGACAAGCTCGCGGAATTGCAGCTCGCCATTGCCGACCGGCAGGTCTTCGTCGCGGCCTCGACACATCCCGGCGAAGACGAAGCGATCATCGAAGCGCATCGGCGGGTTCGCAAAACCAGACCACGGCTGCTGACGATCATTGCGCCGCGCCATCCGCATCGCGGCAAGGACATATTGAGCCACGCCGTCGCCGCCGGCTCGCGCGGGATGTTGCGCTCCTACGGCGTTCTGCCTGACGACCGCACCGATATTTATGTTGCCGACACGATGGGCGAACTGGGATTGCTCTATCGCCTCGCGCATATTGTCTTCATGGGCGGCTCGATTGTCGAACATGGCGGCCAGAATCCCATCGAGGCGGCGAAGCTCGGCCGGCCGATCCTGCATGGGCCGCACATCTGGAACTTCGCCGATATCTACGCCGCGCTTGATGCCGCGCGCGGCGCAGAAGAAATCGACAATATCGGTCACATGGCGATGCGAATCAGCGACCTCTTGAAAGACGCCGTGACGCGCAAGGCCGTCGGTGACGCGGGATATCGAACCGTGCAGCGGCTCGGTGGCGCGCTCGACCGCACTGTCAACGAACTTGAGCCGTATCTCATGCAGTTGCGGCTGTCACATCAGGCGTCCAATGCGTGACCCCGGATTCTGGTGGCACAAGCCCGGAATCGCCGCGTATCTCCTATGGCCTATCTCGGCCATTTATGGCGCCATCACCGCATCGCGGATGCGACGCCAAGGATTGCGGGCCGATATTCCCGTTATCTGCGTTGGCAACTTTACACTCGGCGGCACCGGCAAGACGCCGACCGCGATCGCGATTGCAAAGTTCCTGGCCGCCGAGGGTGAGAAGCCGCTCTTCCTGACACGCGGTTATGGCGGACGTTTGCACGGCCCCATTCGCGTCGATCCTTCGCAGCACAAGGCAGAGGATGTCGGCGACGAGCCGTTGCTGCTCGCGCGCCAGGCGCCCGTCATCGTTTCGCGTGACCGCGCCGCCGGCGCTGTCCTGGCAACATCATTGGGCGCGAGCGTGATCGTCATGGATGATGGATTGCAAAACCCGTCGTTGATGAAAAACGTATCGATTGCCGTTGCGGATGCGCGGCGCGGTTTTGGAAACGCCTTTGTCTTTCCCGCCGGCCCCTTGCGTGCGCCGCTGGCGCGTCAATTCAAGTACGTGCAAGCTGTGCTGATGATTGGTCAAGGCGCAGGTGTCGGCCAGATCACAGATGCGGCGCGTACGAACGGGATCCCGGTTCTACGGGCGTGGCTCGAACCTTCGCCTGAAGCGCTCAAATCCTTGAACCACCGCAAGACCTACGCTTTTGCCGGCATCGGCGATCCGGAAAAGTTCTTTATAACTCTGGTTTCGGCGGGCGTCGAAGCGCAGGTGGAAGAGAGGTTCCCCGATCATCATCCTTATTCCGAGGAAGATGCCGAGCGCATCCTTGCGCGCTGCAAACGCGAAAAGCTGATCCCGGTCACGACAGAGAAAGATCTTGCCCGGCTGGCGGGGGCATCAGGCCAGCGAGGCCGGTTGGCGGCGGCGGCGGAGGCGATACCTGTATCGCTCATTCTCGAGGAGAGCGAGGATCTTCGCAAGCTGCTGCGCAATGCACTCGCAGCCCGCGCCCGACATTAACCCTTCTGGGTCGTCAGGCGCTGCATCACGGCCTGCGGCGTTGCATAGGCCTCCTGCAGGTCAACGCTCCAATATTTCAGCTCTTCGAGCGGAATTGGGACGTTGGTCACCGCACAACGCACGAAGGCACCAGGCCGGACGATCCGGAAATCACCGTCCAGGAACTTGACTTCGGCCTCGCCGGCCATGGGTGGGGGGCGATCGAAGCGATTGAGCAAGGGACTTCCTCCTGGACGGTGATCGAAAACAATAGTGTGAACGCTGCTGCGGGCCTCAAGATAATGGTCCGGCGACGAAGGTCAAAGGGAAGGTCTGCCGCTTTCCCGCCATGATGCCCATATCCGATCAGACTGCCCAATGCAGGCGAGCCATGCGATTCATTTTCTTGATTACAACCCTCCTGTGCCTTTGTGGCGTGGCGCGGGCGGAATTCGAACAGATACAGATTCCGACCGACAACAAGCCGCTCCAGGCGGTCCTGTACCGACCGCCGGGCGAAGGACCGTTTCCCGTCATCGTTGCACTCGCCGGCTGCGAGGGACTCAGGAAGGAGTCTGGAACAATTCGCGCCACGTGGGATGAATGGGGTCAGCGTCTTTCGGCAGCAGGCTTTGGCGTTCTCTTTCCGGACAGCGAAGCGTCACGCAGTCAGTCTCCTCAATGCCGCGACAAGCTGCCCCATCGGGACAAGGGTGCAAAGGTCAGCCCCGACCGCGAACGTGTTGCCGATGTGCGGGCTGCGCGCGACTGGCTGCAGCAGCAGGCTTTCGCCCGAAAGGATCGGATTGCGCTGCTGGGCTGGGACAGCGGCGCCATTGCCGTTCTCTGGGCGGTCCGTCCCAATGTCGAACCGGACGACGACCGGCCGGATTTTCGTTCCGCCGCCGTTTTTTATCCTGGCTGCCAGCGGCTGAACGATACGGCATGGAGCGCGCGCGTTCCGACGCTCATTCTCATTGGCGCTCTCGACGATTTGACCCCGGCGAAGACCTGCGAACAGATGGTGGCCGGCGCACGCGGGCGATCGGCCGGAGCTGTGATCGTCAAGTATCGCGGTGCTCGTCACGCCTTCGATCGCGATCTTCTGCGTGTCCGGCACAAGAGCGGCAAATCTGTTCCCTGGAAAGAACCCGGACGCGCGGCTCGCAATGCCAATGCCGAAGCGCGCGCTGATGCGTTAAAGCGCATCCCGGAATGGTTTGCACGCTGAGCGTTAATCGGAAGTCAGAACAGGCTGCCCTGCCCGCTCGGTCCGCCGCGCGGTTTGGCTTTCGCGGCAGTAGCGGGGGATGACGAGGGTCCATCCGCCGTTGCGCCAACGCGGCCATCGGCAAACTCGATCTCGATCCGCGCCCCGGCGCCAACCGAAGACGCTGCACGCAATGGAAGCCCATCCGCATCGCGAACGAGCGCGAAACCGCGCCTGAGTACGCCATGATAGGAAAATGCCTTGAGCAACTGTCCGGCAGATGTCAGGCGATCCAATTTGCGGGCAAGGTTTGTTTTCTGCGCTCTCGTCCCACGCTCGGCCAATGCTTTGACGCGATCTTTACATTGGACCGTTCGCTCGGTCAGAAGCCGCAATGACAACCGTCCGGCAATCCGCGCGAATTGCTGATGATGCACATGCGCATTCGCCCGTAACGCCCGTGGCAACCGCTCCGACGCCGCATCGAGGCGCTGGCGCGGAATCGCCAGCAACATATCGAGCGACGGCAGCGCACGGGCAGCCGCGCGCAACTCGGTCCGGCGGCTTTCATGCCCGCGCAGCCAGCAGGCGCTCATGCGGCGCGTCTGTGTCGCGATCCGCGATAGCAATTCGGATCGGACCGGCACCGCCATTTCGGCCGCAGCCGTCGGCGTCGGCGCCCGCCGATCTGACGCAAAATCGATCAGCGTAATGTCGGTCTCGTGCCCCACCGCCGAAATCAGCGGGATCATGCTACCCGCCGCGGCCCGCACCACGATCTCTTCGTTGAAGCACCACAGGTCCTCCAACGAGCCGCCGCCCCGCGCGACAATCAATATATCGGGACGCGGCGTCGGCCCGTCCTCGGGCAATGCGTTGAATCCTTCGATTGCGGCAGCGATTTCATTCGCCGCGCCCTCGCCTTGCACGCGCACCGGCCAGACGATGACATGCTGCGGAAAGCGGTCTTCCAGACGATGCAGGATGTCACGAATCACGGCGCCGGTCGGCGATGTCACCACGCCAACAATGCGCGGCAGGAACGGCAGCAGCTGTTTGCGCGCTTCGTCGAACAGACCCTCGGCGCCGAGCTTCTTCTTGCGCTCCTCGAGCAGCATCATCAGCGCGCCGAGGCCGGCCGGCTCCAGCGTGTCGACCACAATCTGGTAATTGGAGCGGCCTGGATAGGTTGTGATCTTGCCGGTGACAACGACCTCAAGTCCCTCCTCGGGCTTGATCCGCATGCGGCCGAACACCCCCTTCCAGATCACCGCATCGAGCCGCGCACCCTCGTCCTTGATGGCGAAATAGGCATGGCCGGAAGAGTGCGGCCCGCGATAGCCGGAGATTTCACCGCGCACCCGCACATAGCTGAAATTGTCCTCAACCGTGCGTTTCAGCGCCGCTGAGACCTCGGAAACGGTCAATTCCACGATATTGAGGCGAGGAGCTTCGTTCATCTTCATGCGATTCGCTTGCGGGTCCGGTCTCTCATGCTACACCAGCCGCCTCGAAATAAGGCGTCTTTGACCGTATGAATATCCTCCTGCTCGGCTCCGGCGGCCGCGAACATGCGCTGGCCTGGAAAATGGCGGCGAGCCCGCTGGTGCAAAAGCTCTATTGCGCTCCCGGCAATGCCGGCATCGCGCAGGACGCTGAATGTGTGGCGCTCGATCCGGGCGATCATGCGGCGGTGACCGCCTTTTCCAAGGACAAGCGAATCGACCTTGTGGTGGTCGGACCAGAAGCGCCGCTCTGCTCCGGTATCGTGGATGCCCTTGAAGCCGCCGGCATCAAGACTTTTGGGCCTTCAAAAGCCGCGGCGCAGCTTGAGGGTTCCAAGGGCTTCACCAAGGATATCTGCCGCGCCAACAACATCCCGACCGCAACCTACGAGCGCTTCACCGCGCCAGGTCCGGCGAAGGATTATATCCGCAAACAGGGCGTGCCTATCGTTGTGAAAGCGGACGGTCTCGCGGCCGGCAAGGGCGTGGTCGTTGCCGAGACCATCGAGCAGGCGGAAGCCGCCGTCGACATGATGTTCGACGGCGGTCTTGGCACAGCCGGCGCAGAAGTCGTGATCGAGGAATTTCTCGACGGCGAGGAAGCCTCCTTCTTCGCACTCTGCGATGGAACGACGGCCATCCCGCTTGCATCGGCGCAGGATCACAAACGCGCTTTCGACGACGATCAGGGACCCAATACCGGCGGCATGGGTGCTTATTCGCCCGCGCCGGTGATGACGGACGCGATCACACAGCGCACGATGAGCGAGATCATCGAGCCGACATTGCGTGCGATGGCGGCCATGGACACACCTTACAAAGGCGTGCTGTTCGCCGGCCTGATGATCACCAAGGATGGACCGAAGCTGATCGAATACAATGTGCGTTTCGGCGATCCGGAAACGCAGGTGCTGATGCTGCGCATGATGTCGGACATCGTGCCGGCGCTACTCGCCTCGCGCGATGGCGTCTTGAAGAATTTCGATCTGCGCTGGTATCCCGACGCGGCGCTCACGGTTGTGATGGCAGCGAAGGGTTATCCCGGCGACTACAAGAAGGGCACCGTGATCGGCGGTCTCGATGAGGCCGCGCAGGTCGAAGGCGTGCAGATCTTCCACGCCGGCACGAAGGAAAGCGACGGACAGATCGTCGCCAATGGCGGCCGCGTGCTCAATGTCTGCGCCATCGGTCGCACAGTGGCGGAGGCTCAGCAGCAGGCCTATGCTGCCGTCGACAAGATCGACTGGCCGGATGGTTTCTGCCGCCGAGACATCGGGAAACGGGCGATTGAACGGGAGAGAAGTGGCTCCTGACCGCCCTATAAGTGGCTCGCATGAATTGATGCCGAAACGGCATTCGTGGACAATGAACGATGGCACTATGACGAAGCCCGTTTTGTCAGCGCAGTTTTGAAAGACTAAGCGTATGTCCGACCTCGCCGATCTCTTTCCCGGATTTGAATCGCACTGGATCGACACGCAGGCTGGGCGCATTTTCGCGCGCTCCGGCGGCGACGGCCCGCCGCTGCTCCTGCTGCATGGTTACGCGCAATCGAATGTGATGTGGCACAAGGTGGCGCCAGCGCTGGCGCAGAAATTCACACTGATCATTCCGGACCTTCCGGGCTATGGCTGGTCGGATGCGCCGCGCTCCGGCAAAGGACACACACCTTACGACAAGCGCTCGATGGCGCGCGCGATGATCGAGGTGATGGAGAAACTGGGCTACGTGCGCTTCTATCTCGCCGGGCACGATCGCGGCGGACGCGTCTCCTATCGCCTTGCGCTCGATAATCCCGGCCGGCTGATCAAGCTCGCCGTGCTCGACATCATCCCAACCTACGAGATGTGGAACAGGATGGACCACGTGATGGCCATCAAAGTCTGGCACTGGCCGTTCCTTGCGCAGAAATTCCCAATGCCGGAAATGCTGCTGGAAAAGGCGCCGATCCAATATCTCGATTACAAGATGGCGAGCTGGACCAAGGCCAAGGACCTGTCCGCTTTCGATCCACGAGCGCTTGCGCATTATCATGCCTTCTTCTCCGATCCGCTGCGCATCCATGCCACCTGCGAGGATTACCGCGCCGGCGCTACGACTGATCTTGGTCACGACGAGGTCGACCATGCCGCACACAACAAGATCAGCGCACCGCTGCTGGTGCTGTGGGGTTCGGCGGGTATTCCAAGTGAGCGCAACCCTCTCACGATCTGGAAAGACTGGGCGAAAGAGGTGAGCGGCAAGCCGATCGATTCGGGACATTTCGTCGCCGAGGAAAACCCGGACGCGACCGCAGCGGCGCTGCTCGAGTTCTTTCGGCCCTGACGCCAATGACAAACATCGACCGGCAGGCGGCATTCTCAGGGACCAAGGAGGTCGCGCCCAGCCTGTCGATCGATGCGAACCGGCTTTCCGATTATCTTCGCACGCATATTCCCGATTTCTCGGGGCCGCTGTCGATCCGGCAGTTTCGCGGCGGGCAGTCGAATCCGACCTATCTGCTGGAAACAACGCAGCGCCGCTACGTCCTGCGCCGCAAGCCGCCTGGCAAACTGCTGCTCTCCGCGCACGCGGTGGATCGGGAGTTCCGCGTCATCTCCGCGCTGCATCGGCAGGGCTTTCCTGTCCCCACGCCGTTTCTTTATTGCGACGATGACGGCATCGCCGGCACGGCATTCTATGTGATGAGCTTCGCCGATGGCCGCGTGTTCTGGGAACCGGACATGCCCAGTTCCAATCCAGGCGAGCGCGCAGCGATCTACGACTCCATGAATGCCACCCTGGCGAGGCTGCATTCCTTCGACCCGGCCGCAATCGGATTGTCGGATTTCGGCCGTGGCGAAAACTACGTCGCCCGCCAGGTCGAACGCTGGTCAAAACAATATCGCGCCTCCGAAACGGAACCGATCGACGATATGGATGCGTTGATCGAATGGCTGCCGCGCAACGTGCCGCCGCAACAGGCGGTGCGCGTGGTCCATGGCGACTACCGGCTCGACAACACGATCATCTCTCACGGCATGCCGGACATCATCGCCGTGCTGGACTGGGAATTGTCGACCCTCGGCGATCCGCTCGCCGATTTTAGTTATCACCTGATGCAATGGCATATGCCGCACTCGGAGAGCCGGGCCGGAACCGGTTCTCTCGTTGGCCGCGATCTTGCAGCGCTCGGCCTGCCCTCGCTTGCCGAATACGTCGATCTCTATGTCTCGCGCACCGGGTTCGATCCACGCCCGCATTTGCCCGCCTATCTCGCCTATAATTTCTTCCGTATCGCTGCGATCCTGCAGGGCATCATCGGCCGCGTCCGCGACGGTACTGCAACCAGCGACCATGCACCTGGCAAGGCGGATATGATCCGCCCGCTCGCCGCAACGGCCTGGCAATTCGCCAAAAAGGCAGGCGCACGATGAAGAGCGTGGCGCTCGCGCTCGGTGGCGGCGGCGCGCGCGGGCTTGCCCATATCGCGGTCTTCGAGGTGCTGGACGAGATGGGCATCCGTCCTGTCGCGATTGCGGGCACGTCGATCGGCGCGCTGCTCGGTGCGCCCTATGCCGCCGGCATGAGCGGCAGCGAAATTCGCAAGCATGTCGTCACGTTGGCGCGCGACCGCTCCGGCCTGTTCCGCAAGCTGCTGGCGGTGCGCGCCGGCGGCATCGGCTCGCTGATCGCGTCCGGCCTTCGCGATGCGACGCTGATCGACGCGGAGAAATTCTGTGCGCAATTTCTGCCCGATATCGTGCCGGACGATTTCAGCACATTGCAAATTCCGCTGACAGTCATCGCCTCTGATCTTTATGCGCGTCGTGAGCTGGCGATGTCGTCCGGTTCGCTCAGGTCCGCCGTCGCGGCCTCGATGGCGATTCCGGGCATGAGCCGGCCAGTGTTGGTCGATGGCCGCGTCATGGTCGATGGCGGCGCGACCAACCCGTTGCCGTTCGATCGGTTGCGCGGCAAAGCCGACATCATCATTGCGGTCGATGTAGCTGGCCCGCCCACCGAAGCGAGAACGGAAATACCACTGGCACTGGAAAGCTACCTTGCCACCATTCTGGTCATGGGCCAGACCATCATCGACGAGAAACTGCGCCATGGCGCACCGGACATCATTTTGCGGCCGAATGTCGGTGTGTTCCGCACACTCGATTTCCTGCGGGTCAGTGCCATCCTGCGCGCGGCAGAACCGATCAAGGCCGAGTTGAAGGGCAAGCTGTCGGCATTGCTCTCCGATTGACGTTAGCGCCGCTCGGCGAAGAAATTCTTCAGCAACGCGCCCGCTTCCTTTTCGCCGATGCCGCCATAGACCTCCGGCCGATGGTGGCATGTGGGAGAGTTGAAGAAACGGACACCATGGTCCACCGCCCCGCCCTTCGGATCGGCCGCGCCATAATAGACGCGGCGAATACGGGCGAAGGAGATCGCCGCGGCACACATCGCGCAAGGCTCGAGCGTGACGTAAAGATCGCAATCGGTCAGCCGCTCGGTCTGAAGGAGATGCGCCGCCTGCCGGATCGCCAGCATTTCGGCATGCGCGGTCGGATCGCGATCCATCAGCGTGCGGTTGCTGGTGCGGACCAAGACCTCGGTTCCGCGCACGAGCACACAACCGACCGGCACCTCCCCGGCTTCGGCCGCGTTCTGCGCCTCCGTGAGCGCCATATCCATAAATGTCGATTTGGTCATTGAAAGGCGGGACTTTCTTCGCCATGCCCGGGCTTGTTCCGGACACCCACGTCTCTATACAGATGATCTAACGATGTAGACGACCGGCACAAGACCGGCCAAGGCAAGATGACAAAAGAGCAGCAAACCGCAAGAGAGGGCGACCGCATCGCCAAGGTGATGGCGCGCGCGGGCCTGTGCTCGCGGCGCGAGGCCGAGGCCTGGATCGCCGCCGGACGCGTTACCGTGAATGGCGCGCCGATCACCTCGCCCGCCCTCAATGTCACCGCCAAAGACAAGATCGCGGTTGACGGCAAGCCGATGCCGCAGCGGGAGCGCACGCGGCTGTTCCTGTACAACAAGCCGCGTGGCCTCGTGACCACGCATGCCGACCCGGAAAAGCGGCCGACGATTTTCGAGAAACTGCCGAAGGGCCTGCCGCGCCTCGTCAGCGTTGGGCGGCTCGATCTCAACACCGAAGGTCTCCTGCTGCTGACCAACGATGGCGGCCTCGCGCGCGCGCTGGAATTGCCGCAGACCGGATGGCTGCGCCGCTATCGCGTGCGCGCGCATGGCGCCATCCTGCAGCCGCAACTCGACGCCCTGCGCAAGGGGGTGACGGTGAACGGCATCCGCTACGGCGCGATCGAGGCGACGGTCGATCGCCTGCAGGGCGCCAATGTGTGGCTGACCTTTGCGATCCGCGAAGGCAAGAACCGCGAAGTGCGCAATGTGCTGGAACATCTCGGTATGAAGGTGAACCGGCTGATCCGCGTCTCGTTCGGGCCGTTCCAGCTCGGCGATCTGAAGGAAGGCGCGGTGGAGGAAATCCGCACCCGGCATCTGCGCGAGCAATTGGGCGAACGCATCGCAACGCTGGCGGAAGCGGATTTTTCGGGACCGATTTCAGAGATCGAAAGCGACGATGCCGATGACGCGAAGCCGGCACCGCGCAAGCCATCGGACGTTCGCAACAAAACAAAATCAGGCAAGACTGCCTCCCCCACTCGCACGGCTTCGCCGAGCCGCATCCTCCACGAGCGGGGAAGGGATGAAGAACGCACCAAACCGCATTCGCATCGACCGGCACGGGGTGGCCCTCCCAAACGCGCGGCATCAGCCAAGCCGCATCGACGAGACCATGATAATGCCGATCCGCGACGCGGGGATAAGAGAACGGGCGGACGCAACACGCAGCATTCGCCGCGCGGCAAGCGGAAGCGCTGATGCGGATCGTTGGCGGAAAATTCCGCGGCCGCACGCTCGCCGGCCCAAGCACGCAGCAGATCCGTCCGACCGCGGATCGCCTGCGCGAATCCATCTTCAACATCCTGATGCATGCCTATGGCGATCCAGTCACCGGCGCACGGGTGCTGGACCTGTTCGCCGGCACCGGCGCCTTGGGGCTCGAAGCCTTGTCGCGTGGCGCCGCTTTCACCCTGTTTGTCGATGACGGCGCGGAAGCGCGCGCCTTGATCCGGCAGAATGTCGAAACACTGGGTGCCGCCGGTGTTACCCGCATCTTCCGAAGAGATGCGACGAAGCTGGGTAGCGTGCATCCGAATGAGCCATTCTCGCTGGTGTTCCTTGATCCACCCTATGGCAAGGGACTTGCGGAAAAGGCGCTCCTTTCGGCACGCGAGGGCGGCTGGATGACGCCGGATGCGCTGGTCATGATCGAGGAAGCCAAGGGCGCGTTCCAGACGCCGGACGGTTTCAACGAAATCGAACGGCGCGACTATGACGACACCGAGATTGTTTTTCTGAACCTCGCCTGATCACCGCCTCCCGAACAACCTTTCGATATCGCTGAGCTTAAGTTCGACATAGGTCGGCCGGCCGTGATTGCACTGGCCGGAATTGGGCGTGACTTCCATTTCGCGCAGCAGTGCGTTCATCTCCTCGCCCTTCAAACGGCGGCCCGACCGCACCGAACCATGGCAGGCCATGGTCGCGGCGACATGCATCAGGCGGCGTTCGAGCGGCAAACCGTCATCCCATTCCGCCATGTGCTCGGCGAGATCGCGAACGAGCGACACCGCATCGATCTCACCCAGCAGTGAAGGTGTCTCGCGCACGGCGACAGCGCCGGGGCCGAAGCTGTCCAGCACCAGGCCGTACTTTGCCAGTTCGTCAGCGCGCGCGACCAGACGCTCGACATCGCTTTCGTCGAGCTCGACGATTTCCGGGATCAGCAGGATCTGCCGCGCCACGCCCTGCTTCTCGACCGCGGCTTTTAGCCGTTCATAGACCAGCCGCTCATGCGCGGCGTGCTGATCGACAATGACAAGGCCATCGCGGGTCTGCGAGACAATGTAATTGTCATGCACCTGCGCGCGCGCTGCGCCGAGCGGACGATCGAGCGCATCGACCGCGGGCTCGAAGGTCTCAACCCGCGCGCTTGTCGCGGCAGCGCCGACATCGAACACCGCCTGCGCCGCTTCGGCAAAGCCCGCAGCGGCATTGCCGTCCGTTGCAAAACCCTGCTGCGGACAATTTCGTACCGGAAACGAGGGCGGCGCGGCCGGCGAGCGCCGGAAGTCCCAGCCGCCGCGCGGTACCGATGACGCCGGACGAAAGGCCGCAACGGTCGCATCACCGCCGGTCGAGGCCGCGCGTCCACTCTCGCGCGCCAGCGCATCGCGCAAAGCACCAAAGATCAGGCTGCGCACCAGACCGCCATCGCGGAAGCGCACTTCGGTTTTTGCCGGATGCACATTCACATCGACCTCGCGCGGATCGATGCTGACGAACAACGCCACGACAGGTTGACGGCCGCGCGGCAGATAATCGGCATAAGCGCCATGCACCGCGCCGACGAGTAACTTGTCGCGCACCGGCCGTCCGTTGACGAACAGATACTGGCCGAGCGAATTGGCGCGCGTGTAAGTCGGTAGCGCGGCAAAGCCGACCACGCCGAGGCCTTCCTTGCCGGCCATCACCTCGACGGCATTGGCGCGGAAATCGGAGCCGAGAATATCGCCGAGCCGCGCCAGCGAGCCCGGCAGTCCCGGCAACGCCGCGGGCCAGGTGACATGCGCACGCTCTTCACCCGCGAGGGTAAAGGCGACATCGGGCCTACTCATCGCCAGCCGCCGCACCACCTCGCGCACGGCATCGCTTTCGGCGCGTTCGCTCTTCATGAATTTCAGGCGCGCGGGCGTTGCGTAGAACAGATCGCGCACCTCGATGCGGGTGCCGGCATTCAGCGCGGCGGGCACAGGCTGCGACTTGACGCCGGCATCAACGCCGAGCGCCCAGGCATGCGGCTCGCTGGCATGGCGCGTGACGATGGATAATTTCGACACCGAGCCGATCGACGGCAGCGCCTCACCGCGAAAGCCGAGCGTCGCGATCGCCATCAGGTCGTCGTCGTCCGACAGTTTCGACGTGGCGTGGCGCTCGACCGCGAGCGTGAGATCGTCCCGCGTCATGCCGTTGCCGTCGTCGGTGATGCGGATCAGCCGCCGGCCGCCGCCATCGGTGACGATCTCGATCTTCCTGGCGCCGGCATCGAGTGCGTTCTCGACCAGTTCCTTCACCACGCTGGCCGGCCGCTCGACGACCTCGCCGGCGGCAATGCGGTTGATAATGGCTTCGGAGAGTTGGCGAACAGGCATGGGTTGGTTTTACAGGATTCGGGGCCTCTTACCCTCCCCCTGTGGGGAGGGTAAAGAAAGCCAGACGCGCGAAAACGCCCCTGTTTTTTACCGGCGCGAGGTACGCCGTCGTCCAAAGCCGCCGCTTGATGCCCTTCAAAACGAAGGGCGCGCGGAACGCCGGGCTTTCTGGCCAGCCCATGGCCCCATGCGCAAAGTGTGAAAGCGCATGAGATTGGTAGCACCACGGAAAAGCCGATCACTCGGCGTTCCGCGCGCGGTGTTTGACGGTCTGCTCCATCGTCCCCAGTGGACGTTCCTCCACCGAAACGCCGGGCAGCTAGCCTGGCGGGACGCGGCTTGAACCGACCGCACAGCGGGTTACGTCTGCCCGCCGCACGGCCACCGCTCCCCGCCCCGCGTCTCACGACGCTCATGAAACGCCCCTTCAGCGGGACGGGATGGAAGGATTTAAATCCTAGAAATCCAAGAATGTCAAGCTGTAGTTTGGCGAAGACAAGTAACCTCGCTCGTCCCCGCGAAGGCGGGGACCCAGAGCATCACGCTCATTTGCATTTTTCTGTGCTGGATTCCCGCCTTCGCGGGAATGAGCGGGTGGGGCTAGGTCGCGACAAAACAACCGACAACATCACGCGACATGGCGATCGCGGCTTTAAGCCTCAATCCATCCGCACCTTGCCACGCATATCCTTGACGTTCGAGCGCAGCTTCTTGCCCTCAAGACGCTTGGTCTTCGAGGCTTTCGTCGGCTTGGTGGCTCTACGCGGCACCGGCTTCACCGCAGCTTCGCGAATGAGTTCGATCAGCCGCTCGCGCGCCTCGGCGCGGTTGCGTTCCTGTGTGCGATTGTTCTGCGCAATCAGCACCAGCACGCCATCCTTGGTCAGCCGCTTGCCGGCGAGCCGCATCAGACGAATGGCGACATCGTTCGGCAGCGATGGCGAGCGCCGCACGTCGAAACGCAATTGCACGGCGGTGGACAGCTTGTTGACATTCTGCCCGCCCGGCCCCGAGGACCGCACGAAGCTTTCCTCGATTTCCTCTTCGTCGATGCTGATGGTGTCGGTGACGCGGATCATTGTTATACGACCGGAGGTCTCCCAATGGATTGCTTCGTCGCAATGACGAGGAAGATATGGTAGACCGTCATTGCGAGGCGCGCGAAGCGCGACGAAGCAATCCATCTCTCAATCACAGCGTCGCCGAAATGAAACAACCGGCGGTCTATATCATGGCCAGCAAGCGGAACGGCACGCTCTATACCGGCGTCACTTCCAATATTCAACAGCGCGCTTGGCAGCATCGTGAAGGCATCGGAACCGGATTTGCAGCCCGCTATGGATGCAAACTGCTGGTGTGGTACGAGCTGCACGATCATATGATCGCAGCAATCGAACACGAAAAGCAAATCAAAGGCGGATCACGCGCAAAGAAAATCGCGTTGATCACCACCGCCAATCCGGAATGGCGGGATTTGTATTCCAGCCTGTTCTGATACGCCGAAGGGAATGGATTGCTTCGTCGCTGCGCTCCTCGCAATGACAAAAGTATTCTCAACCAGCCAGATACTTCTTCGCCAGGATCTTGCCCTCTTCCACCGCCGGCTGATCGAAGGCGTCGACGCCGAGGAGATGCGCGGCGATGATCGTCTCCAGCATGAAATGCATCAGCAATTCGCCGAGCGAGGTTTCGTCGATGGTGTCGAGATGGAAGGTGCGGACCGGGCAGCCGTTCTTCGCCAGCGTCTCGGCGGTGGCTCTACCCTGCGCGGCGACAAGATCGCCGATGGTTTTGCCGCCGAAATCCGCCTCATGCGCACGCTTGGCCAGCTCCGCATCGATCTTCGGCCCCTTGCCGGCAACGCCGGTTGTCAGCACCGTGAACAGCTTGTCGCGCGGACCGGCAATGAACAACTGCAACTGGCTGTGCTGATCGACCGGACCGAGCGCGGCAATCGGCGTCGTGCCCTTGCCATCCTTGCCGAGACTTTCCGCCCAGAGCTGCACATACCATTTGGCGAATTTCTCGAGCTTGTCGGCATAGGCCATCACCGCCGAGATGGTCTTGCCCTTGCTCTCGGCAAGCGCGATCGACAGCGAAGCGCCGAGCGCCGACGGCACCTCGCGTGCCGGCTTGTTCGCCAGCACCGGTGCCAGCGCATTCGCCGCGCCCTCGCGCAACGCCACGATATCGAGCCCCAGAATGGCCGCGGGAAGAAGGCCGACATTGGTCAGTCCCGAAAAGCGGCCGCCGACGCCGGTGTCGTGCTCAAGAAAGGCGACGCCTTCCGGCTCCAGAAGATCGCGCAAGGCATTGCGTTTGCCGCCCTTCACAGGCTCGCTGAGGCCGAGAAACAATTCGCCGATCTTTGACTGCAGGCCGCCCGCCTTGCAGGCCGACAGCGCCGCCATGGTCTGCATCAGCGTCTCGCCGGTCCCCCCGGATTTCGAGATCGCAACGAAGCGCGATGTGGCGAGCGGCAGCTTTTCCAGCAGCGCACCGAAACTTGCCGGATCGAGATTGTCCATGAAATGGATGCGCGGACCATCGCGCAAGCTTCCGACGCCCGGCACGGCGTAGCCGGCGAGCTGCGCCAGCGTCTGGCCGCCGAGGCTCGAGCCGCCGGTGCCGAGAAACACGATATCGGTGGCGCCAGCTTTCAGCCGCTTCGCCGCGTCCTGCACCGAAGCGATGTCAGCCCGCTCGGCCGGCAACTGCAACAGGCGCAAGCCGCCATCGGCATGGCGTGCGCGCAACCAGTCCAGCGCAGCCTCGCTGCGCTTCAGCGCACCACTCAACGCCGTATCGGACACGCCCTCGCGGCCGATCGCGCTTTCGCGGGCGAGTTCGATGTTTTGAGAAATGCTCATGTGCCCCCGTACTCGTCGACTGCGCCTCAAGCCGCTCGTCCCCGCGCAGGCGGGGACCCAGATCTGTTTAAGGCTGGATGCCCGCCTTCGCGGGCATGAGCGGAGAGAAGCAACGATTGAAACGAAACGCTAGCCACCCTTGGCGGGTATCACCGGAGCGCGGCCGACCATCGTGACCAGCACACCGCCATCGAGCAGACGCTTGGCAACGCGCTTCACGTCATCGAGCGTCACGGCTTCGATCAGGCCGTTGCGGCGTTCCCAGTAATCGATGCCAAGATCGTCGACCTGCAACTGCACGAGCTGCGCGGCAATCTTCGTCGAGGTATCGAAGTTCAGCGCGTAGGAACCACGGAGATAGGACTTCGACTTGTCGAGCTCGTCCTGGGTCGGACCATTCTCGGCCAGCCGCTTGATCTCCTGCTCGATCAGGCCGACGGTCTCGTTGGCACGATCGGCCCGCGTCTGAGTGGCGCCCATGAACAGGGCCGTCGCATCGAGCGGCAGAAGATAGGAATAGACCGAATAGGCCAGGCCGCGCTTCTCACGCACCTCGTTGTAAAGACGCGAGGAGAACGAGCCGCCGCCCAGAATATGATTGACGATATAGGCCGGGATGAAATCCGGATCCTTGCGCGGCACACCGAGGCCGCCGAAGCTGACCACCGTCTGCGGCACATCGAGTTCGACTTCCAGCTTCTTGCCGATCGACTGCATCTTGGCTTCAGGCAGCTTGCGAAGATCGGCTTTCGCCGGCAGGCCGCCGAACACCCGATCGAGCACGACGCCGAGCTGTTTGGCATCGATATCGCCGACCACACCGATCTTGAGATTGTCGCGGGCGAGAACGCGGCCGGCATAGGCCTTCAGATCGTCGCGCACGATGACCGGCACCGAGTCCAGCGAGCCGTTGGTCGGCTGGCTGTAGGGGTGACCTGGAAATGCCGTCCGCCACCACAGCCGCGCGCTGATATCGTTGGGGCTGGTGGTCTCGCGCTTCAGCGCCGTCAGCATCTGCGCGCGCACGCGCTCCACCGGCTCCGCATCGAAACGCGGCGCGGTCAGCGACTGGCGCAGCAGATCGTAGCCCTCATCCTGCTTGTTGGTCATGACCTTCAGCGTGCCACGCAATTCATCGCGGCTGGCGCGGAAGGACAATTCGATGGCGTTGCGCTCGAGGCGCTGCTGGAACGCCTTTGCATCGAGATCGCCCGCGCCCTCATCGAGCGTCGCGGCGGTCATGTAGGACACGCCCGGCTTGTCGGACGGGTCCTGATTGGCGCCGCCCTTGAAGGAGAACTCCATCGCCACCAGCGGCACCGAAGGCTCGCGCACCAGCCAGGCTTCGATGCCGCCGGGGCTGACCACGCGCTCGATCTTGGTCATCGCCTGCGCGGAAGGCGCGAACGCAAACGACGTGACGAGTGCGGCGCCCGCGAAAGCGAATTGACGAAAATGCATCATGAACGCCGCTCCTCCGGCTTGGGAAGGTCTTTGACCAGATAGCCCGTTACCGAGCGGCGCTTATCGAGCCATTTTTTGGCGGCGTCACGCACCTGATCCGCAGTCACCTTCTGCACGCGGTCAGGCCATGTCTTGAGGCTTTCAACGGTGAGACCGGAGGTCAATGCAGCACCATACCAGCGCGCCATCGTCGCCTGGCTGTCCTGCGCATAGACGACATCGGCCACCAGCTTGATCTTGGTGCGTTCGAGCTCGTCGTTGGTGACGCCTTTGTCGGCGACTTCGGCGATCACGGAATCGATCGCATCCTCGAGGTCTTTCAACGTCACATTGGCGCGCGGCGTGCCATAGACGCCAAAGCGCGTGTCATCGAGCGCCGTGCCTTGGTACCAGGCGCCGATCGAGGTCGCGAGCGGCTTCTCCATGACGAGCTTGCTGTAGAGGCGGCTGTTGCTGCCCGAACCGAGAATTTGCGACAGCACTTCCAGCGCTTCCGATTCACCGGGCTTTGCGGTGTGTGCGGACGGCACCAGATAGCTGCGTTGCAGGCTCGGCTGGGTGACGCGCGGATCGGCGAACAGCACGGTGCGGACGGTGCGCTGCTCCGGCTCCTGCGGGCGGATGCGCGGGCCGATCTCGGCGCGCGGCGCAACCTTGCCGTAAGTCTCCTCGGCAAGTTTCTTCACCTCATCGGCGTCAACGTCACCGGCGACGACCAGGATCGCGTTATTCGGCGTGTACCATTTGTTGTAGAAATCGATCGCGTCCTTGCGGTCGAGCTTTTCGATTTCATGGCGCCAGCCAATCACCGGCCGGCCGTAAGGATGATTGAGATAAAGCGCCGCCTGCACATCCTCACCGAGCTTGGCGGACGGGCTGTTGGCGACGCGGCTATTCTGTTCTTCAAGAACGACATTGCGTTCCGGCAGCACCGCTTCGTCGGTGAGCTTGAGACCGGTCATGCGGTCGGCTTCGAACTCCATCACCATCTTCAAGCGGTCCTTGGTGACGCGCTGGAAGTAGCCGGTGTAATCGCTCGAGGTGAAGGCGTTTTCCTGTCCGCCGATGGTGGAGAGGGTCTTGGAAAACTGGCCGGCCGGATTTTTCTCGGTGCCCTTGAACATCAGATGTTCGAGGAAATGGGCGATGCCGGACTTGCCGGGCTGCTCATCGGCGGCACCGACCTTGTACCAGACCATGTGGGTGACCACCGGCACGCGGCGGTCGGGGATCACCACGACCTCCATGCCGTTGCCCAGCTTGAAGTGGGAGACGTCCGGACCCGTGGACGCCAAGGCGTCGACGGATGGACCGAGCACGAAAAACGCGGCCGATGCCGCGAAGAGTGCCGGGAGAAATCGGCGCGTGATGTGGATCATACGAACTCTCAAAAGCTGAACCGGCCGGTATGGCGCAGCGCAGTATCAACATAAACATGAGGATCGGCTCGGAATTTGAAAAGAGGCGCTCAGCCCTTCGGACATTACAGTTTCGAAGGGTTTGCTGCGCCGCGACATCAATTCCGACGTTAATCCGAGGTGCCGTGTTTGTTAATCCAGTCAAACGGCTTCGGTTGCTCCTTCCGAGGCGCAATGCCGTAAACCTGACTGGGCGATGGCGTCTGATAGCCCGGCGGTGGCTGGGTCAGATCAGTGCGAGCCGGCTCCTGGGTAAAGGTCGCCTGTTCCGGCTGGGTGTTATCCTTAAAGAGATTGCCGAGCAGGCTGCCCTTGACCCCAAGCTCGTCGGGGCGGAGTGCACGTGCATCCGGTCCCTCGGAATCCTGCGGACCGGTCGGATTGGGCCGCGAACTGCCACGGGCGGCGCGGCCAGGCGCGTCGAGTTCGGCTGGCGTCAGCGGCCGCGCCTCTTCCTCGAAGGTCTTGCGGCGCTGGTTTTTGTTCGCCTGCTGCCGTTTCTTGCGCTCGACCACTTCCGGATCCTTCGGCCAGGCCGGGCTGTTAGTCACGGCAGTGGTTTCGGGCGGCGGCAAAGTACCGATATTGGGCGGCACCACCAGCGGCGGGCGCTCGCGATAATCGATGCGGTCCTTGTCGTTGATGCCGAGAAGGCCCTTGATGAATTTCGTTTCGATGGTGTCTTCTTCGTCGTCATCGTCCGCGGCATAAGCCTGCGGCACGATCGCGGCCGATGCCGCCAGAGCCACGGCGAAAACAGCAAAGCTCAATGTCAGCCGCCGGCGCCAACCCGGCACAAGCGACAGAAATCGGCTCGAAAAGCTATCGATGCGTTTGCGCAAGACTGCTCCCCGCACGGTCAGTTGCCGCCATCCCTGCTCTGGCATTGCCCAAGGATCA
Organism: Pseudorhodoplanes sinuspersici; assembly: GCF_002119765.1. NCBI lineage: Bacteria > Pseudomonadati > Pseudomonadota > Alphaproteobacteria > Hyphomicrobiales > Pseudorhodoplanes > Pseudorhodoplanes sinuspersici. The sequence goes on along the minus strand of NZ_CP021112.1, from coordinate 2,769,338 downwards.
GGGCGCTTTTGCGGCGCGTGCCCCCAGGAGGGTTTCATACATCAAACCCGCCACCCCGGCAACGATGGCCACGTCGGCGAGGTTAAAGACATACCAGTTGAAGGTGAATGTGGCCGTGGTCAGGTGCAGGAGGACAAAATCCACCACCGCCCCGTGCGCCAGCCGATCGACCGCGTTGCCGATGGCACCGCCGATGATCAGGCCGAGCGAGACCGCCATCAGGCGGTTTTCGGCCCGCGCCAGCCACCCCCACAGGAATACCGCGGCCACGATCTTGAACCCCAGGAGCAGCATCTGGCCAAGCGCCGAATTCTGCGCGAACAGCCCGTAGCTGATGCCCTTGTTCCAGACCAGCACCAGATCGAGAAAGGGCAGCACCGGAACCCGGTCGCGCGAGCCGAGATCGAAGGCATAGAGCAGCCACAGCTTGCTGGCCTGATCGAGCAACGCAGTGACCAGCGCAGCGGCAACACCGTCGCGGGTGAGCGGGCCCCAAAGATAATTGGCAAGCTTCATCATTGCAGCATGGAGAGTGAATGTAGGGCGGATTAGCGAAGCGTAATCCGCCGTTTGTTCGACGTGGCGGCGGGTTACGCTTCGCTAACCCGCCCTACACCTCACCGCAAGCCATTGAATTACTCCGCAGCTTTTCGCAGCGTGTCCCATTCACGCAGCGCCTGCGCGTCGCGCGGGGTGACCTCCGGATATTGCGGGTCTTCGCCGACGCTTTCCGAGATCTTCCACGAGCGCGCGCATTTTCTGCCATGGGCCCGCTCGGGCACGACGGCAACGCCGCGCACATCGTCGAGGCGGAAGGCCTCGGCCGGTCCCTCGCCGTCCACCAGCGTCGCCGCCGAGGTGATGCAGATTTCAGCCAAGTCAGCATCGACGATCGCAGCGAACAAATCCTGATCCGAGACATAGACCACCGGCGCCGCTTCAAGCGACGAACCGATCCGTTTCTGCGCGCGCTCGAGTTCGAGCGCACCAGTGACGACGCGGCGGATGCTGCGGATCTTGCGCCACTTCTCGGCCAGCGCATCGTCGCGCCAGGCCGGCAGAACATGCGGAAATTCCTGCAGATGCACGGACTCCGCATCATCGCCGTAACGCGACAGCCACGCCTCTTCCGCGGTGAAGCAGAGCATCGGCGCGAGCCAGATCACCGTGCAGCGGAACAGATAATCGATCACGGTCAGCGCCGCCTTGCGCTTGTGCGACGAGATCGGATCGCAATAGAGCGTGTCCTTGCGGATATCGAAATAGAAGGCCGACAGCTCGCTGGTCATGAAGGCGTTGAGCAGCGCGAAGATGCGCTTGTAATCGAAGGCGCGATAGGCCTCCCTCACCGCCACATCGAGTTCGGCGAGCCGGTGCAGCATCAGCCGCTCCAGCTCCGGCATCGCATCGGCCTTGACGCGCTCGTCGTCATGGAAATGCGCGAGCGAACCGAGCATCCAGCGGATGGTGTTGCGCAGCTTGCGATAGGTCTCGACCGTGCCTTTGAGGATTTCCGGCCCGATACGCAGATCGTCGGCATAATCCGACGCACACACCCACATGCGCAGGATATCGGCGCCGGAATTCTTGATCACGTCCTGCGGCGCCGTGGTGTTGCCGAGCGACTTCGACATCTTGCGGCCGTTCTCGTCGAGAACGAAGCCGTGCGTCAGCACCATGTCGAAGGGCGCAACGCCGCGCGTGCCGCAACTTTCCAGGAGCGACGACTGGAACCAGCCGCGATGCTGGTCCGAGCCTTCGAGATACATGACGACGTCGTCGCCCTTCGGCTTGCGTTTAATGCTCGCAAGCTGCGGGAAATGCTTCGGGTCTTCCAGCACGAATGCGTGCGTGGAGCCGGAATCGAACCAGACATCGAGAATGTCGTCGACCTTCTTCCAACCTTCCTTCGCACGATCGCCAAGGAAGCGCTCGGCAGCACCTTCCGCATACCAGGCATCCGCGCCTTCCTTTTCGAAGGCATCGCCGATGCGTTTGTCGACCGCCGGATCGTTCAGGATCTCGACCGAACCGTCGTTCTTCTCCTTGATGAAGACGGTGATCGGCACGCCCCAGGCACGCTGACGTGAGATCACCCAGTCCGGCTTGCTCTCGATCATGCCGTTGATGCGGTTCTCGCCGGCCGGCGGCACCCATTGCGTTTCGGCGATGGCGTCGAGCGCGCGTTCGCGCAAGGTATCGCCCTTGGCGGCAATGCCCTTGTCCATCGCAATGAACCATTGCGGCGTGTTGCGGAAGATCACCGGCTTCTTCGATCGCCAGGAATGCGGATATTGATGCTTGAGACGGCCGCGCGCGATGATGTTGCCGGCCTCGACCAGCGCCTTGATCACCGCGTCATTGGCGTCGCCCTTATCGCCTTTGTCGTTGATGACGCGCCTGCCGGTGAAGCCCGGCGCCTGCGCGGTATAGGCGCCGTTTTCGTCGACGGGATATGGGATAACAGTACTGATGCCATCGGCTTCGAGATCGCGGGCGTAATCCATCCAGATTTCAAAGTCGTCGCGACCATGGCTTGGCGCCGTATGCACGAAACCTGTACCGGTATCGTCGGTGACGTGATCGCCGGCCAGCAACGGCACGGTGAAGTCGTAGCCCATCGCGCGCAGCGGATGCGCGCAGGCGAGATCGGCGAGATCATCCGCCGGTACGTCGGCGATCTTGTCGTAGGCAGCAACACGCGCCTGTTTGAACACGTCGCCGGCGAGATTGTCCGACAGGATCAACAGGTCGCCCAACTTCGCCCAGTTATCTGGCGCAGCGTCGGTGATCTTGTAAAGGCCGTAAGCGATCTTCGGCGAATAGCTGATCGCGCGGTTGCCCGGCAGCGTCCAGGGCGTGGTGGTCCAGATCACCACCGATGCGCCGTCGTATTTCTTCTCCAGTTCCTTGTGGCGCTTGCCGCGTGCGGAGCGCACCGGGAATTTCACCCAGACCATGTCCGAGGTGTAATCCTCGTATTCGATTTCGGCTTCGGCGAGCGCGGTCTTTTCGACCACCGACCACATCACCGGCTTACTGCCGCGATAGAGGGTGCCGTTCTTCGCGAACTTGATGATCTCGCGCGAGATCTGCGCCTCGGCCGGGTAGCTCATCGTGGTGTAGGGATGATCCCAGTCGCCCTCGACGCCGAGGCGGATGAATTCGGCGCGCTGCACGTTCAGCCAATGCTGCGCATAGGCGCGGCATTCCTGACGGAAGGCGATCATCGCCTGCGGATCGCTGAAATCCGGCTTGGTCTTGCCCTTCGAACGATAGTTCTCTTCCTCGACCCGCCATTCGATCGGCAGGCCGTGGCAGTCCCAGCCCGGCACATAATTGGAGTCGAAACCGAGCATCTGCTGGCTGCGGGCGACGACGTCCTTCAGCACCTTGTTGAGCGCGTGGCCGATATGGATGTTGCCGTTCGCGTAAGGCGGGCCGTCATGCAGGATGAATTTGCGGCGCCCCTTCGCGGCCTCGCGCAGCTTGCCGTAGAGGTCCTCCTCCTTCCAGCGCTTGAGCAGCATCGGCTCGCGCTCGGGCAAGCCGGCGCGCATCGGAAATTGCGTTTGCGGCAGGAACAGGGTCTCGGAATAGTCGCGTTCAGGCTTGGTCATGTCGGGGGCTCTAGGATGCGGGCCGTGTGTAGCAGGGGGTGCTGCAACGCGCAAAGACGTATGACTTTTTCTCCGTTCGTCCCCGCAAAAGCGGGGACCCAGAAAGTCTGGATTCCCGCCTTCGCGGGAATGAGCGGACGGAGCTAATTCATGCCCAGCGGTGGAAAAGCATCGCCCGACCGCTTCAGGGCGTCGCGGGCGCGCTCCGAATCGATGGTCATCTGCGAAACCAGCGCAGCGATGCTGTCGAATTTCTCCTCCGGCCTGATCCAGCCGATCAGCGCGACATCCACGGTCTTGCCGTAGAGATCGCCGGAAAAATCGAACAGAAAGGTTTCCAGCAGCGGCGCGCCATTATCGAAGGTGGGACGGCGACCGAAACTCGCCACCCCGTCATAGCGTTTGTCGCCGATCCCGACCCGCACCGCATAAATGCCGTGCTTCAGGCCGCAGGCCGGGTCGAGCTTGAGATTGGCGGTGGGAAAGCCGAGGTCGCGGCCCCGCTTTTCGCCGTGGATCACCTCCCCGGACACGAACCAGGGATAGCCGAGCAGTTCGGTCGCCTCGACCACGCGGCCGGCTTCGAGCGCTGAGCGAATCGTTCCCGAAGACACCGGCCGCCCCTCATCCTCCAGGGGCGGCGCCACATCGACCGGGAAGCCATAGCGGGCGCCGGCATCCTTCAGAAAGGCCGGCGATCCGCCCCGCCCCTGCCCGAAATGGAAATCGAAGCCGATGGCGACGCCGCTCACCGCCAGCCGCTCCACCAGGATTTTCGAGACGAATTGCTCGGCCGGCAGGCTGGCCAAAGCGGCGTTGAAGGTCAGCACCACCGCGCCGTCGACTCCGGTGGCCGCCAGCAGCCGCAGTTTTTGCGTTTCGTCCGACAGCCGGAACAGTTTTTCGTCGGCGCGAAAGTAGGAGCGCGGATGCGGCTCGAGCGTCAACACCGCCGCCGGACGGCCCGCCGCCGCGGCACGGCGCTGCGCCAGCGCGATGACCGAGCGGTGGCCGCGATGCACGCCGTCGAAATTACCGATGGCGACGACCGCAGTGCGCAGTTTGGCAATGTCGGGCCCGTCGTCACGGACGACGACGAATGGCTTGTCCTTCGAGACTGGCGGCATGTCTTATACGGCAGGATGAATGAATGGCCGCACGGTGTCGGCCCGGTGGGCAGCCAAGTCAAGACAGGCCGGCTTTCGGCCGGGAGGGGACCGAGACGATGGCCTCCCCGTCCAGCACCAGCATGTTGTCCACCAGCGCCTCGCAATGCAGCTTCACCTTGCGCCCCTCACGGACCAGTTCCGTCACCTCGACAATGACGTTGACCACATCGCCGATTTTCACCGGCGCATGGAAATTCAGCGTCTGCGAGCGATAGACGGCGCCTGCGCCGGGCAGCCGCGTGCCCAGCACCGCCGAAATCAGGCTGGCGGTGTAGAGCCCATGCGCGATCCTCTGGCCAAAGCGCGTGCCGGCGGCATAGGTGTCGCAAAGATGGATCGGATTGTCGTCGCCCGAGACATTGGCGAAGCCGACGACGTCAGTCTCCATCACCGTCTTCATCAGCGTTTCGCGCATGCCGACGGCGAGGTCCTCGAAGAACAAGGTCCGGACCATGCGCGGGTCGACGGCGGCTTTGGTGGGCGTTGCGTTCATCAAAAATTTTGCCGGTCAGTTAACAACACGTAAGCAGATACTACCATCGGCTGCGTATAATGCACGTTTTTGGCGATTTTCAGCGTCGCGCAAATTTTGAGGGATTAACGTGTTTTTCAACGCACACGGCTACCGTCGCCACTATTGGACTGATGCCCAAGATGCGGAGCCGCAACGTAGCGGACCGCAGTGACGGAGCTGCGACGATGCCGGTCAACTTCGCGATGCCCATTCTGGTCGTCGACGATTACAACACCATGGTCCGTATCATCCGCAACCTGCTGAAGCAGATCGGCTTCCAGGATATCGACGACGCCTCGGACGGCACCTCGGCGCTGCGCCGGTTGCGCGAGCGGCCTTACGGCCTCGTCATCTCCGACTGGAACATGGAGCCGATGACCGGCTACGATCTTTTGAAGGAAATGCGCGCCGACCCGCAGCTTGCGAGCGTGCCGTTCATCATGATCACAGCGGAATCGAAAACCGAGAATGTGATCGCTGCGAAACAGGCCGGCGTGAACAACTATATCGTCAAGCCGTTCAACGCGCAGACGCTGAAGGCCAAGATCGAAGCGGTTTTTGCTGACCAGACACAGGCGGCTTAGTTCAGCAAAATCAAGACCGCTGAGCTACCACTTCAACCGTCTTGCAATCGCCCGCGGCTTGCCGCCGGCCGCCACCAGCACGCGCTCGACCGCATCGGGATCAGGATCATCGCGGCCCCCGAATTCGGCCGCGTGGATGCCGGCGGTCACGAACATGCAATCGATGCCGTAGGCGGTTGCGCCGGCAAAATCGGTACGCACCGAATCGCCGATCGCCAGCACGCGCTGGCGATCCACCGCTTTGCCGCGCGCGTCCTGCGCGAGCTTGAGCGCCAGATCGTAGATCGGCGCATAGGGCTTGCCGGCATAGAGAACGTCGCCGCCCATCTTCACATAGAGATCGGCGATCGCACCGGCGCAATAGAGAAGCGTGTCGCCGCGTTCGACAACGACATCGGGATTGCCGCAGACCATGAATAGATCGCGCGCACGCATCGCCTCCAGCATCGGGCGATAATCGTCCGGCGTTTCAGTATCTTCGTGGAACAGGCCGGTGCAGATCACATAATCGGCGCTCTCGACCGGCGCGAAACGCACATCCAGTCCTTCGAACGTCGCGAGATCGCGCTTCGGCCCGATATGCAGAATGGTCTGCCCCGGACGCTGCACGATCACGTTGCGCGTCACATCGCCGGAGGCGACGATGGCATCGTAGATGCTGCGCGGCGCGCCGAAATGTTCGAGTTGCGCTGCGACCACGCCGTTCGGACGCGGCGCATTGGTGATCAGCACCACGGTTCCGCCGCCCTCGCGAAAACGCGTCAGCGCCTCGCAGGCCTCCGGAAAGGCAGCGACGCCGTTATGCACGACCCCCCAGACATCGGACAAAATGACATCGTATTCCGGCGCAAGAGCCGCCAAGCTTTCGGAGAAAATGGTCAAGGGGAACCCGATCGATGACAGAGAGGCTGGTCGATTGGATCGGAACCGATCCAAGATCAGCGTGATCTAGCGCGGCGACGCGCCGCCGTCACGCCGGATTGCGGGGGGTTACATCGCCGCGTGAGCCACAAGGCCGCCCATGACCGGAGATGGCGCCGATCGCTGCGGCTCCGCGGTGCCGGTCCCGGCCGCCGGGGCCGGATCGGGCCGTTGTGCCGGACCGGCCTGCAACGCTTCCGCCCGGACGGGGCGCGGCGCCGAGAACAGGAAGCCCTGGCCGAAGCGCACATCGTAATCGAGCAGATCGATCACCGTCGCTTCGGTCTCGATCCGCTCTGCAATCAGGCTGATGCCGTGACGGCCCAACAGGTCCGACAGATCGGCGGCGTGAATGTCGGATGACGAACTGCCCTTGCTGAGCAACAGGTCGGCCGGCACCTTGACGAAACGCACGCCCATATCGGCCAGGTCGCGCGGTCCCATGCGCAGATCGGTGACTCGATCCATGGAGAAGCGGTATCCGAGCGAGCTCAGCGAAGCGAGGCTCTCCTGTTCCAGCGGTCCCAGGCTGCGTAGCGAGTCTTGCGTGAATTCCAGCGTGAGCGCGGTCGTCAGTGCGCGGTTCGCTTCCAGGAAGTCATAGAATTGCCGGAAGACGTCGGTGTCGTTCAGGGTCGGCACCGACACGTTGCAGAACAAGCCGATTTCGCGATTCTGCAACAGAAGGCGTCGCAGCACCTGCACGCAGCGGAAGAGCTGTACATTGTCGATGCGGGCGAGCAGATTGGCTTTCTCGGCATGTGCCAGGAAGTCGGCCGGCAGAATCAGCGTGCCGTCATCCCTCCGCAATCGCGTCATCGCCTCGTAATAGCGCACCTTGCGTTGCGGCAGTGTCAGCACCGGCTGCAGATAGAGATCGATCCTGTTTTCATCGATGGCGGTGCGGATGATGTCCGCGATCTCGTCGTGCTTCTTGCCTTTGAACGGACCGCTTGCCGTCAATGCATCGACCGGCGGGGCAGCCGCGACCGCCTGAGCCGCGACCACATGCGGCCGCGTCGCGTCGTCCTGAGACGCTGCGACGGCAACGGGCATTTCGGCCGCGGCCTGTGCCGGCGCTGCCGCAGCCAGTGCGGCCAGGATCGCCGACGGTTCCTCTCGCAGCTCGGTCAAGCGCGTTTCATGGTCGGCAATGGTCTCGGCCAGCTGCTTGAGCAATTCTCCAAGCTCACCGATCTCGGCGGCCAGCGCCTCGTTCGGACCCGGCGACCGCCGTGCCGCTTCCTGATGTTCGATGGCGATCTGGCGCCGGGTCATTTCGGCGACCTGACGCGCAAGGTCCGCCGTGCCGCGCGAGAGATCGGCAATCTGCTTGCCGACAAGATCGCGATCATGCAGCCGCGCCGTCACCGTATTGTACAGAGCAAGACCGGACATAGCAGCCAGCGCCAACAGGCTTGCTTCGGTTCCGGAGAGACCAAAGACCAGATAACCGACAGCACCGAGCGACGCTGCGATGACAACAACGCAGATCGCAATAAATATCGCCGTCAGCCTCAGCATCGAAGTCCCATCGCCGGGGGATACAAGACGGCCCTCCGCCGCATGATTCGTCCGCCCGAGCATTACTGTCCACGAGCGGCACGACAAGCGCAAGCGCATCGGCAACACAGTCCGCAACATCAATAGGTTAGTTGCGCGGCGGAACAATCCAATAGCCGATATGCGCCGGCCGCCCACCGTGCTGCCGCGGCAACTCGATGATAACGGGATCGCCCTCGGCGCCGAATGTCTTTCGCCACTCGTCCACATAGGCGAAGGGCAGGCCCACCTCCCAGATGACAATCGCGCCGCGCTTCTTCACGTCGTTCATATCGATCCAGGGACTGATCGCCGGCCGGCCATGCACGATCACATGCGGTCGATCCGGCGAATAGACCGCGACATTGTTGGCGGCGAATTCGGTGCCGGCGACATAACGAAGCGGCGTTCCGGTTTTCTCCCGCCATATCTCTGTCATGCGGGTCGCCAGCGCCTGACCGGGAAATTGCGTGGCTTTCGGACGCGTCCGGACATGAGGTTCGGCGATCCAGACACCGATCCAGATGGCCGGGGCCAGCAGGAACAGAAAGATAAACCCGGCGGCGAAAAGCTGCTTGCGTTGCGGGTCCGACACCGGCCCGAACCAGAGCAACGCGGCCAGCGGCAGAAACGACCACAGCGGATATCCCCATGTCGCGATCGGCGCCCGGCCGGTGGCAATGCCGATCAGTGTCACGACCGCGAACGGGCCGAATGCGAGCATCGTGACATAGCGGCGGGCGAAGGAGCCCGATTGCCGCACGGGTTCCGATCCGGCCTGGCGGGGAAATAACGTGAGGCCCAACAAGACCCAGGCCGGAAATGTGAAGAAGACCTGACTTGCGACCCATTGCAGCGGCAGCGTGATGAACTGATACGGATACAGGACGGCCTTGGCGCGATCGCTCACATAACGCATCGGCAGAAAGCCGGAATCGATCAGCCACCACGCATTCGGGGCGATCACCACAAGAAAGACCGCCGCCATGACATAAGGCCCGGGCGTGCGAAGACTGCGGCGTGCGACTGGATCGATCAACAGGAACAGCGCGATGCTGACCCCAAGCGCGAAGGCCGCGTATTTCGACCAGAAGCACAGCGCCATCATGGCGCCGGCGAGCATCCAGTTCAGCATCCGGCCGGAAACGAGGGCGCGATACAGAAACAGACCGGTCAGCGCCCAGAACGGCAATTGCATCTGGTCATGCGCGAATTTCACGGCCGAATAATTGTAGAAATGGATGCCGGCCAGCGACAGCGTCGCGATCAGGGCTTGCACTGGGCCAACGATGTCGCGCGAGAGCAGATACACGCCGATGAAGCAGGCCACGACCGCGAGCGGGCCGAGCGCATAGACGACGCCGATATGGCCGGTGATGCGATAGCCGAGATCGGCCAGCCACCATGGCAGCGGCGGATGCTTCCAGTAGCCGAGCTGCCATTCCTTGCCGAGCGCCAGGTCCTCGGCGAGATCGAGCTCCAGATTGGAGCTCGTCAAAAGCGGCAACAATGTCCACACGACGAGGTGCGCACCGAGGACAATAGCGAGCGTCTGTAAAGGCTTGCGGGCCGCAAAATCGACGACCGAGGCGAAAAACCCGCCGTCTGCTACCGCCGTTCTCGCATCCATGCCGCTGTCGTAGTATGCCAAGCCACCCGGCCTCGACGCCCGGAAGGGCTGGCCGGGCGCATGAGTGCCCGGCAAAACCTGACCCGTCAACCGAGGGGACGCTGGGCCGCACCGGATTTTGAGTGATGAACGAACCTGATATCTCCGTGGTGCTGCCGGCTCATAACGAAGCCGGCAATATCACGCGCATGACCGCGACGCTTGAACGCATCCTGAAGGACCAGGGGCGTTATGAGATCGTCTTCGTCGATGATGGTTCGGACGACGACACGCTTTCAGCGATCCGTGATGCGGCAGCCGGCAGTTCCTCCGTGCGCTATCTGTCGTTCACGCGCAATTTCGGCCATCAGGAAGCGTTGCGCGCCGGCCTTCGTCATGCGCGCGGCCGCGCCGTGATCGTGATGGATGCCGACTTCGAGCATCCGCCCGAACTCATTCCGCAATTGATCGCGGCCTGGCATGACGGGGCGAAAGTCGTCGCAACCAAACGCGAAGACGGCGACGCATCGCTGCCGCCGATGAAGAGCTTCACCTCGAAGCTCTATTACAAATTCCTCGATGCGATCGGCGATGTGCGGATCGAGCCCGGCAGCGCCGACTTCATGCTGCTCGACCGTAATGTGGTGAACACCATCAACAATTTCGCCGATCAGGATGTATTCCTGCGCGGCACCGTGCGCTGGTTCGGCTATCCGACGCGGACCGTCACCTTTTCGCGCGGTTCGCGGACCTATGGCAAAAGCAAATACACGCTGAAGCGAATGATCGATCTCGCCGTCACCGGCATCGCGGCGCACAGCGTACAACCGTTGCGGCTGGCGATCTGGCTCGCGCTCGCCGCGGCGGCGATCGGTTTCCTGCTGGTCGTCTATTCTGTCGTCAGCTTTTTCTTTATCGAGAGCACCGTCACCGGCTGGACTTCACTGATGGCGACGGTGGCCATCCTCGGCGCCGCGCAATTGCTGGTGCTTGGCATCATCGGCGAATATGTCGGCCGCACGCTGCGCGAGGCCCGCGGCCGGCCGACTTATGTCATTGCCGAGACCGAGACCGATCTCGTATCGGGCGAGGCTTCCGCGAAGCTCGTGCAGAGCGCGGAGTGAGCCCTGCTTATCCCTCCCCTGAAAGGGGAGTGAAGCGAAGCAGACGGGGTGGGGTCATCCCCCACCCGGCTCGCCGCTCTGCGGCTTGCCACCCTCCCCCGCAAGCGGGGGAGGGATAAGAAGGCGCTAAGCCACGGCCTTGATCACCCTCGCAGTCTTCTCGAAAATCTCGCCGATCTGCGCTTCGCTGACGATCAGCGGCGGCGACATGGCGAGCGAGTCACCGACCGCACGCAGCATGAGGCCTTCGTCATGGAAGCCGCGCTCCATCGCCTCGAAGCCGCGCATGCCGACGGCGCCGGGCTTCGACGACAGATCGATGCCGACGGTGAGGCCAACGCAGCGGATGTCGAGCACATGCGGCAGGCTCTTCAGCGACATACAGGCGTCGTACCAGAGCGGCTCGAGTGTCCTGGCGCGTTCGAACAGACCTTCGTCGCGATAGAGATCGAGCGCCGCGAGACCGGCCGCGACCGCGAGCGGATGCGCCGAATAGGTATAGCCGTGGAAGAACTCGATCGCGTGTTCGGGGCCGTTCATGAAGGCCTGGTGGATGTCATGGCGCACCAGCACGCCGCCCATCGGCACCGCGCCCGACGTCACGCCTTTGGCGAAGGTGATCATGTCGGGGATCACGCCATAGCGTTCGGCGGCGAAGGCGTGGCCGAGACGGCCAAAGCCGGTGATCACTTCATCGAATACCAGCAGGATCTTGTACCTGTCGCAGATGGCGCGCAGCCGCTGCAGATAGCCTTTCGGCGGCGGCAGCACGGCGGTCGATCCGGCCATCGGCTCGACGAACACCGCGGCGATGGTGTTGTCGCCATGCAGAGCGACCAGATGCTCAAGGTTGTCGGCGAGATGCTCGCCCCAGTCCGGCTCGCCGCGCGAGAAGGCCTGATGCTCGCGATTATAAGTGTGCGGCAGATGATCGACGCCCGCCAGCATGGTGCCGAAAGCCTTGCGGTTGTTGCCGAGGCCGCCGATGGACATGCCGCCGAAGCCGACGCCGTGATAGCCGCGCTCGCGGCCGATGAAGCGCGCCCGCTGCGCCTGCCCGCTCACATTCCAGTAGGCGAGCGCGATCTTCATCGCGGTATCGACCGCTTCCGATCCGGAATTGCAGAAAAACACGTGGTCGAGATCGCCCGGCGCCAGGGCGGCGATGCGGCTGGCCAGTTCGAAAGACTTGGGGTTAGCGTACTGGAACGGCGGCGCGAAATCCATTTCCGCCGCCTGCGCCTGGATCGCCTTGACGATCGGCTCGCGGCTGTGACCGGCATTGGTGCACCACAGGCCGGCGGCGCCATCGATGATCGCCCGTCCGTCCGGAGCGTAATAATGCATGTCCTTGGCGCGCGAGACCATGCGCGGCCGCGCCTTGAAGGCGCGGTTGGCCGTGAACGGCATCCAGAAGGCTTCAAGGTCGTTGGGGATGGTGCTGGCTTGGGGCTTGCGAACGGCTTGGGTGCTCATGGCGGCCTTTCTCGGCCTCATGGTGAGGAGCAGCGCGTAGCGATGCGTCTCGAACCATGGGGCCGCCCTCGTCCTTCGAGACGGCGCTTCGCGCCTCCTCAGGATGAGGGCGGATTGGGTGACAAAGCGACACGGCGCTGGTACCACGCCGCTTAAATCAATACTGACTTATATCCATGAGCGACAAAAGCAACAAACTGAAGGCGCGGCTGCCGCGCGGACTTGTGGACCGGACCCCGGCCGATATCGCCGCCACGCGGGCGATGCTGGAAAAAATCCGCAAGGTCTACGAGCATTATGGCTTCGACCCGGTGGAGACCCCGGCGATCGAATATACCGACGCGCTCGGCAAGTTCCTGCCCGATCAGGACCGCCCGAACGAAGGCGTGTTCTCGTTCCAGGACGACGACGAACAGTGGATGAGCCTGCGCTACGACCTGACCGCGCCGCTCGCGCGCTACGTCGCCGAGAATTTTGACGCCCTGCCCAAGCCCTACCGCAGTTATCGCGAGGGTTATGTGTTCCGGAACGAAAAGCCGGGACCGGGCCGCTTCCGCCAGTTCATGCAATTCGATGCCGACACCGTCGGCTCCGCTTCGATGGCAGCCGATGCCGAGATCTGCATGATGGCCGCCGACACGATGGAAGCGCTCGGCATTCCGCGCGGCAGCTACATCGTGAAGGTCAACAATCGCAAAGTGCTGGATGGCGTCTTGGAATCCATCGGCCTTGGCGGCGCCGAACATGCCGGCAAGCGGCTCACGGTGCTGCGCGCGATCGACAAGCTGGATCGTCTTGGACCCGATGGCGTGAAACTGCTGCTCGGTGAGGGCCGTAAGGATGAAAGCGGCGACTTCACCAAGGGCGCCGGGCTGACACATGAGGCGATCGACACCGTGCTCGCCTTCACCGCGGCGAAGGGTGAAACGTCGCACGCCACCGTTGCCAATCTTGCCAATGTCGTTGCGACGTCGAAACAAGGCCTTGAGGGTATCGATGAATTGCGACAGATCGCTGCACTCGTTGCAACCGCAGGCTACGATGATCGCGTGATTGTGGATTCATCTGTCGTGCGCGGTCTCGAATATTATACCGGCCCGGTCTACGAGGTTGAGTTGCTGATCGAAACCAGGGACGAGAAGAACCGCCCGGTCCGGTTCGGCTCGGTCGGCGGCGGCGGACGGTACGATGGTCTCGTCTCGCGGTTTCGCGGTGAACCTGTACCCGCGACCGGCTTTTCCATCGGCGTGTCGCGCCTCGCCGCTGCTCTCGCGCTTGTGAACAAGGCCGATACACAACCAAATTTCGGTCCCGTTGTCGTCACGGTTTTCGATTCTGATCGAATCGCAGATTATCAGCAGATGGTCGCGGAGCTGCGTCAGGCAGGAATCCGTGCCGAGCTGTATCTCGGGTCAGGGAAATTCGGACCGCAAATGAAATATGCCGACAAGCGCAACGCGCCCTGTGTGGTGATCCAGGGCAGCGACGAGAAGAACGATGCGGCGGGCGAACAGGTGGTGGTGAAGGACCTCATTCTGGGTGCCGAGCTGTCGAAGCTGGAAAAAGGCCGCGACGAATATCTGCAGAAGCAGGCCGATGCGCAGCGCAAGGTGCGGCGCGACCAGATGGTCAAGACCGTGCAGGAGATTTTGGCGCGGCACGGCGTCAAGACGATGATGGCGTGATGTCGTCCCCGCGAAGGCGGGGATCCTATTGAAACGTCACGGCGTATAGATCCCCGCCTGCGCGGGGGACGACCGTTATCCCTCACACCGCCGAGACATCATCCTCAGACGCCAGCGAAACGCATTCCATCACCCGATTGACGTCGATCGGATGCCCGACCACCTGTTCGGCAACATCGAATGTATTGGCGACGCCGCGCAGCGAAACCAGCTTGCCGCGTTCGAAGCGCATGAAATGCGCAAAGCCGTACCGGATCAAACGGCCGGTATCGCGCTGACGTGCGCGGATCCACCCGCGCGTTGCGACGCGCTCGCCGTCGGTCAAGGTCTGGTCGAATTCGAAATCAGTGACATGGAAGTAACACGGCATGACGCGCGTGATCACTTCGATCACCGCCTCCTTGCCATGGCGTGCACCATAGAAATCGAACTGGTCGACCGGGCCGGCCAGAAACCATTCGATCCGATCGTCGAGAATGGCATTCAGCAATTCAAGGTCGCGCGCCCGATAGGCCGCATAGAAAGCAGCGACGCAATCGCACAGATGGGACGCAGGACCGGCTACGCCCGGTCCGCTGACATTGACCACGGCATTCATATTGCAATGACATCCTCGGAGCTGCTGACCGGCTCGTGATAAACATCGATCCGGTGCCCCACCACTTGCTCGGCAGCGTCATAGGTATCGGCGACGCAATGCATGGCAGCGACCTGACCGTCGCGGAACGTGAAGAAATGGGCGCCATGAAAAACGACGACGCGGCCGGTTTGCTTGTGCACTGCCGTCGTCTTGACAAAGACGGCGGCACGGTCCCCCTCGATCACCACGTCTTCCGGATCCATGCGCTTGGTCGGCAATACGGCAGGCTTCAGCCGGGTCAGAAGGTCGAGAACGGCAGCCTTGCCGCGCCGGTAGCCGCAGAAGGGAAAGATCGCGACCGGGCCATCCATCTGCCATTCGACATCATGGGCCAGATAGCCGGCGATCCGGACCGGGTCGCACGCAGCGTAAGCCTCATAAAGGGCTTCCACCAAGGCGCGGGTGATACGAACATCCATTGCTGCTGCTCTCAACAGCGGAACACTAAAAAGGAATTCCTTATTTTTCGTGATAGCGTAGAAGCCTGCCGATTGGCCGAATTCGCCGCCCGTTAACAACGGTGGCCATGGCTCGCCGCCGTTCCCCGATGGCCCGGGCTGTCGTCGAATCCTTAAATCGCCTGTGCTAAAGCCCCGCCGCTATGTCCAAATCGATGACCCAAAGCCTGGCCGATCCGCGGGCGGAAACGCTTGTTTCCGCTCAAACCCTTATTTCTGCTTATGAACGCTCCGGTTATGTGCGGGCCCATCCGGCCATTCTGCAGCCGGCCGAGCCGTTTCTGGACCTGTCGGGCGAGGATATCCGCAGCCGCATGTTTCTGACGGCCGGGCAGTCCGGCGAGGAATTGTGCCTGCGGCCTGATTTTACTATTCCCGTTTCACGCGATTACCTTGCCTCCACAACTGTAGGGCACGCTCAGGGCTTCTGTTATCTGGGTCCGGTCTTCCGCGATCGCGGCAGCCTGCCGGGGGAATTCCTGCAGGCGGGCATTGAGTCATTTGGCCGCACCGACAAGGCGGCAGCCGACGCCGAAACGCTGGCGCTGGGGCTGGACGCGACCGCGCATTTCGGCCGGACGGCCCCGGACATCCGCATCGGCGATGTCGGACTGTTCACGGCGCTGGTGTCGGCGCTCGACCTCACGCCGGCCTGGAAGCGCCGGCTGGCGAAGGATTTCAACCGCAAGGCCTCGCTGGAACAGGACCTCGACCGGCTGACGCTTGGCACCGCCAACGGCAAACCGGAATATCAGGGCGTGCTGGCCGCGATGGCCGGGGCCGATCCCAAGGCGGCACATGCGCTCGTGACCGACCTGCTCTCGATTGCCGGCATCACCACCGTCGGCGGCCGCTCGGTTGGCGAAATCGCGGATCGTTTCCTCGAACAATCGACGCTCGGTGCGTTTTCGACATTGCCGCCCTATACGCGGACCCTGGTGGAGCGTTTCCTCGCCGTCTCCGGCAACCCGCTGGACGCGTCCGTGACGATGCGCGAGATCGCCAGCGACGGCGGGCTCGTGCTGACGCCGGCGCTCGATCTGTTCGACGCGCGCAACGCCGAACTCGCCAAACGCGGCGTCGATCTGACACGCATCGCCTTCTCGTCGGCGTTCGGACGCGGGATGGATTACTATACCGGCTTCGTCTTCGAACTGACCGACGGCACGGCGGCTGAACCGCTGGTCGCTGGCGGACGCTACGACGACCTGATGACGCGGCTGGGTTCGCCCTCGCCTATTCCAGCCGTCGGCTTCTCGGTCTGGATCGAACGATTGGCGGGAGGTGCAGCATGACCGCGCCGCTGATCATCGCTGTTCCCGCCAAGGGGCGCTTGCAGGAAAATGCGGACAGCTTTTTCGCGCGCGCGGGCCTGCGCCTCGTCAAGTCGCGCGGCGTGCGCGATTATCGCGGCGCCATCGAGGGCATGGACGGTGTCGAGATCGCCTATCTCTCGGCCAGCGAAATCACCTCGCAGCTTGCGCAAGGCGCCGCGCATATGGGCGTCACCGGCGAAGATCTCGTGCGCGAGATGATCCCCGATGCCGATACGCGGGTGATCCTGCTCGACGGCCTGGGCTTTGGCTACGCCAATGTCGTCGTCGCCGTGCCGCAGGCCTGGATCGATGTGCGCAGCATGGCCGATCTCGATGATGTCGCGACCGCTTTCCGGCTGCGCCATAACCGCAAGATGCGTGTCGCGACAAAGTATGTGAACCTGACGCGCGGCTTTTTTGCCAGAAACGGCATTGCCGATTATCGCATCGTCGAAAGCCTCGGTGCGACCGAAGGCGCACCAGCCGCCGGCACCGCCGAACTGATCGTCGATATCACGACCACCGGCAACACGCTCGCCGCCAATGCGCTGAAGATCATCGATGACGGCACGATGCTGCGCTCGCAAGCCAATCTGGTTGCCTCACGCAAGGCGGACTGGAGCACCGGCACGCTCGATACCGCGCGCATGATTTTGGATCGCATTGCCGGACAGGATCGCGCCCGCGCCTTCCGCGAGATGCGCACGCGCTTCAAGGGTTGCGACGAACGCTTGCTTGAACAGGCTCGCGAGCGCTTCGGCATCGTCACACCGTTCGGCGGACCGACATCGTCCGGTATGTTGACTCTGCATTGTCCGCCGAGCCAGGTGTTCGCACTGGCGGACTTCCTGCGCGATAAAGGCGCGCAGGCGATTTCGGTCAGCGAGATCGATTACGTGTTCACGCAGGACAATCCGCTGTTCGAGAAGCTGAAGGCGGGGTTGTAAGCTATCCGCCCGAATAGCCGCCGATGATCGGCAAAATCTCGCCGGTGATATAACTGGAGCAACTCGGCGCGGCGAGAAACACGAAAGCCGGCGCAATTTCTTCCGGCTGGGCCGGCCGCTTCATCGGCACGTCACTGCCGAATTGCGTGACATGGGCCGCATCCTTGTCGGCCGGGTTAAGCGGCGTCCAGACCGGGCCAGGCGCCACCGCATTCACACGGATGCCCTTGTCGATCAGATGCGTCGCCAGCGAGCGCACAAAGGCGTGGATGCCGCCCTTGGTCATCGAGTAATCGAGCAGCTTGTCGTTGCCCAGCAGGCCGGTCACCGAACCGGTCATGACGATCGCCGAACCGTTCTGCATGTGCGGCACCGCCGCCTTGGCCATATAGAAATAGCCATAGAGATTGGTCTTCAGCGTGCGGTCGAAATGCTCGTCGGTAAGATCTCCGAAATCCAGCACATGCTCCTGAAATGCGGCATTGTTGACGAGAATATCGAGCTTGCCGAGTACCTTGACGGTGCGGGCGACGGCCGCTCTGCAGAAAGCTGAATCGGCGACATCGCCGGAGATGAGAATGCAGCGACGCCCTTCCTTCTCCACCGCGCGCTTCGTTTCCTCCGCGTCTTCATGTTCGTCGAGATAGGCAACGGCAACATCGGCACCTTCGCGCGCATACAGGACGGCGACAGCCCTGCCGATGCCGGAATCGGCGCCCGTAATCAGTGCGACTTTGTCTTTCAGTTTCTCCGAGCCCTTGTAATGCGGCGCGTCATACATCGGCGCGAGATCGAGATCGGCTTCGTTGCCGGGCTTTGCGAGATGCTGCGCCGGCAAGGGCGGCTCGGGATAAAGTCGCGCACCGGCCTGCATCGCGCCCTGTTTCTTTTGAGGCGGTGTCTTGTCCTTGCGGTCGATGGTTTTCTGGATCTCGCGCTCGGCGGCGGCCGTTTGTTCCGCGGCCTGCGCAAACTGATCCTTGCGGGCTTGTGACTTGGTTTGCACCATGGACGCACCTCACTCGCATCAATCATTCAATGATGATGAGTAACGGGCGCGCGGCGACGAAGTTCCGCGAGAACCTTCAACAGCCGCTACAAAGCGCGCAGCACGATATCACCACCGGCCGATGGTGCACTCGATCTGGCCGTGCGGTTCGTCGGTCGGCAGGAAGACCGCATTCTCGTTGGTCAACCCGAATGGCTGCAGATTGATCAGCAGGTAATGCTTGTTCGGACAGGCGAGGCTGATGTCCTCGATTTCCGGAACGGCGGCGAGCGCCGCCGTTCCCATGCGGTACAAACTATCCTGCACGCTTTCGCTGTAGGTGGTCGCGAACACCTCGAGCATGGTCGAGAGGATTTTCGCGTTGGCGGTGGCGAAATCCTCCGGTTCCCGGCTCCAGCGCCATCGCGCATCCATCGCGGTCGCGCACATGCGGTCGCGGGTCTCGGCGATGGTCGTATATTCATCCTTGTAATACTGGTCCCATCCCGACTCGGTCGATTTCATGAAGGTGAAGCCGGTGATTCCGGACACGACCTCCATCGCCGCGCGCGACGCGGTGATGATAACGAAAGGCTGGCCATTATTGTCGAGCACGAAGCTGTGCGGATGCGGCTTGCCGCCGATCGACATCCGCACCCACTTCACCTCGTGCAATTCGATCCTCACCGATTCCACCTGTGGATAGCGGTCGAGAAACCGCGCCGCCAGCACCTTGCCGAAGGCTTCGGTGTCGAGCCCGAGATTTTCGCGCGCGACAATGTTGACAACGTTCTTGACGGTATCGGTCGAAATCACCGCCGAATTGTCGTGATCGGTGAAGGCCGCGGCAAAGCCGCCGGTGAGCATGGCCTTGACGTTGAGTTCCCGCACTTCCTGAACCGGACCATCCTTCTTGATCCGCATCACGCGGACACGGCCCTTGCCGTAGGTATTGCTGATGAGTGCCATGATGCTGCCCTGTGCGGTTTGCGGTGATCAGGCGTGCTCGGCGCTCGCTGCCGCAGCCGATGCGTCTGCCCTCGCCCGCTCCGCGCTGACGACACCGTTGAAGAAGAAATTCAGCGCCACCGCGACGATGGCTGACAGCAGAATGCCGGATTCCAGCAGCGGATGCAGTTCGTGCGGCAGATGTTTGAAGAAGTTCGGCGCCACCAGCGGGATCATGCCGAAGCCGACCGAGATCGCCACCACGAACAGGTTGTAGCGGTTGGTCTTGAAATCGACCGAGGTGAGAATGCGTGCGCCGGTCGCGGCCACCATGCCGAACATCACAAGGCCCGCGCCGCCCAGCACGACCAGCGGCACCGCTTCGACCAGGGCCGACATTTTCGGCAGCAACCCGAGGATCAGCATGATCACGCCGCCCGCCACCGTCACCCAGCGCGACCGCACGCCGGTAACGCCGACCAAGCCGACATTCTGCGAGAACGACGTATAGGGAAATGTGTTGAACAGACCGCCGATGAATGTGCCGACGCCGTCGGCGCGCAGGCCCTTGGTCAGCGCTTCCTGATCGATCTTCTTGCCGGTCATTTCACCGAGCGCCAGGAACATGCCGAGCGACTCGATCATCACCACAACCATGACGATGCACATCGTGACGATGGGGATCAGATGCAATTGTGGCACGCCGAAATGCAACGGCAGCACGATGTCGAACCACGCCGCCGAAGCCACCTTGTCGAAATGCATCTTGCCGAGAATGGCGGCGAGCACGGCGCCAGCGATGATGCCGAGCAGCACCGCGACATTGGCGACGAAGCCCTTGCCCCATTTGATAAGCGCGAGAATGACCACCAGCACGAAGGCGGAAATCGCGAGACCGTCGAGCGAGCCGTAAGCAGCATTGCTCACCTGCACGGTCTCGCCATTGATGACGCGGGTGAAACTCGGCAGGCCGCCGCCGGCCCAGTTGATGCCGACCCGCATCAGCGAAATACCGATCACCATGATGATCGTGCCGGTCACCACTGGCGGGAATAGCGGCAGCAGCCGGCTGACGAATGGCGCCACCGCAATGCCGAAGATACCGGCCGCAATGACCGAACCATAGATGCCGAGCAATCCGATCTCCGGAGACGCCGCCATCGACAGCATCGGGCCGACCGAGGCGAAGGTCACGCCCATCATCACCGGCAGCTTGATGCCAACGCCGGGGAAGCCAAGACATTGCACCAGCGTCGCAATTCCGCAGGCAAACAGGTCGGCGCTGATCAGGAATGCAATGTCTTCCGGCGGCAGCTTGAGCGCACGGCCGATGATGAGCGGCACGGCAACTGCACCCGCATACATCACAAGGACATGTTGCAGGGCGAGCGGCACCAGACGCGGCAAAGGAAGCTTTTCTTCGACGGGGTCGACGATGGACGGTACGGTGGTGGACATAGCGCGCTCCGACAGTGATCCGCGAAAAGGATGCGACCAATAGGTCCGGAGCGCTTCGGTTGAAGCGCGAGCCCCGCCAATTGATCCCCAGCGTCAAAACGATTTCAGAATGTCGCGCTGCCGCATAGCAGCGAATGTCGCCCAAGCTGATGCCGAAACGGCATCAGGTCTTCCGGCCCTCTTCCGCCTGCTGCCGCGACTGGATTTCCACCTTCAGCATCTGCACGAAATTGTCGGTTGTTGTCGGCAACAGCCGACCGGACCGGGTGTAGATGCCAAGATCGCTCCACAGCGGTCCCTTGGCGTCGATGGGGATATGCACCAGCAGGCCTTCGGCGAGCTTGCGCTCGAGCCCGACCCGGGTCTGGAAGGCAATGCCGTGGCCGCGAATGACCAGTTCCTGCATCAATTCGACCGAGCCGCAGGTGATGACCGGCGACAGGAATGACGGCCCGTTGGACAGGATCGGCTCCAGCAGATTGGTGATCGACAGATCCGGCGTCGCCAGAATGAGCGGGAAGCCGAGGCAGGACGACAGCGTGATGGATTTCTTCTTCGCCAGGGGATGATCCGGCTTCACCACCGCGCCGAGCCTGAACTGCGAGAGAAAGACCTGATGCAGGTCCGACGACTTGCGCAACGCGAAGGCGACCCCGACATCGGCTTCGCCTTTCGCGATGGCGTCCGGAATGTCGAACGATCCCATCACCGCGACGGTGAAGGTCACGCGCGGCGAGCGGCTGCGCACCTGATCGATGACATTCGGCAGGACCGACGACGCGACGCTCTCGACCACGGCGACGGTGATATGGCCGGCACGCGTGCCTTGCAGGTCGGCGATATCCGATCCGGTGCGCTCAAGATCCTGAAGGACCGTAATAACATGCCGCGCGAGCGCTTCGCCGATCGGCGTCAGGACAAGTCCGTTGGAGAGACGATCGAACAGCGGCGCGCCGATCTCCTCCTCAAGCTTGATGATCTGACGATTGACCGCCGACGACGCTACGTTGAGCTGACGGGCCGCTTCGCGGATCGATTTGGCGCGGCGGGCAGCGTCGAAATAACGGATCGCCGAGGAATGAATGCGCGGGGCCAATGTCGATCCTTCTTGCAACCGGCCATTCCGATTGCGCACGGTAGCCTGAAGGCTT
This sequence comes from Pseudorhodoplanes sinuspersici, assembly GCF_002119765.1. NCBI lineage: Bacteria > Pseudomonadati > Pseudomonadota > Alphaproteobacteria > Hyphomicrobiales > Pseudorhodoplanes > Pseudorhodoplanes sinuspersici. The sequence goes on along the minus strand of NZ_CP021112.1, from coordinate 2,747,188 downwards.
GGATCGTCCCCGGCGACTGTCCAACCACATGCAGCAAGGCAGCTATACCATTGAAGAGCGCTACTGCGTACTGGATTCCCGATCCGGTCCGGATGGCACGGTCGCCCGCTTCCGGAACACCACGAAATGCGACATCGAGAAGTTGACAAGGAAGGCCGCGCCGATCGCCAGCAGCTTGGCCGGCAATACCGGCATCACCAGCGCCGCCGCGACCAGCGTACCGGTGCTGGCGACGAGACCCAGAACCTGCGCCGCGACGAAGGTTGCGTAAGTGCGCCAGCGGAGGCTGCGGCCGGATTCGGCGGCAAAGGTGATGAACGAATTCATCACATAGGAACCGCTGACCGCGACGCACCAGGACAGGATATTGGCGGCCACCAGCGACGCGGTCAGATATCTGAGGGCGAGCAGAAACAGGCCGAGATCCACCAGCGAATTGACGACGCCGATGGAGGCGAAGCTCATGGCCTTGAACACCCAGGCCTGCCGCCGCAAAGCGGCCACGATCCGGCTTGGGAGCCCCTCGTTGTTGGACGGTTGCATCATCGCCTGCTCGTTAACACGTTGATGCTGCTTCCTGAATAAAAGCTCATGCGACTTCTGGGGGGTAACGCGCTATATGTTGCGGAAATCACGCGCAAATCAGGACCGGGCGCGATGCCGAGCAGGACTGGACGGGATGTGCATACACCAGGGTCGCCCGCGCGCAAGCGCGGTGATCACGGCCTGTCCATTATCGTGCCCTGTTTCAACGAGGCGAAGAACCTGCCCGGCGTCCATGGCCGGCTGGTCGAAACAGCACAAAAACTGTGGGCGCAGCGCGGCCTGCGGATCGAGGTCGTCTATATCGACGACGGCTCCCGCGACAACACCTATGCCGTAGCCTGCGGCCTGCCGGCAGCGAACCTCGATGTGCAGGTGCTGTCGCTGTCGCGCAATTTCGGCAAGGAAGCGGCTTTGACCGCCGGCCTGCATCATGCGCGGCACGGAGCCCTTCTTTTCATGGATGGCGATGGCCAGCATTCGCCTGACCTGATCGAACGCCTCGTCTCGCACTGGCTGGATGATGGCTATGACGTGATCTACATGGCCAAGGCCAACCGCAAGTCCGAGCCGATCTCGCGGCGGGTGATGGCGAAGGTGTTTTATGCTCTGATCAATTTCCGCGCCCGCTACAAGCTGCCGCACGACGCCGGCGACTTCCGCTTGCTGTCGCCGCGGGCCGCCAACGCGCTGCGGCAGATGCCGGAGCGCAACCGCTTCTTCAAGGGCATGGCGAGCTGGATCGGCTTCAGGCAATTGCGGGTCGATTACGAACCGGTCGCCCGCGCGCACGGCGAGACGAACTGGAATATCGCTTCGCTGATCGGATTGTCGATCGAAGGGCTCACCTCGTTCTCGGTCGCTCCGCTGCGCGTGGCTAGCCTGCTCGGCCTCATTCTGGCGAGCATCGCTTTGATCTTCGGCGCGTCGATCCTTTACGAGACGCTGGTCTACGGCAAACAGGTGCCCGGCTATCCCTCGATGGCGGTCGGCCTGATGGTGCTGGGCGGCGTACAGCTCATCATGATCGGGGTGATGGGCGAATATATCGGCAAGATCCTGTCCGAGCAGAAGGCGCGGCCAGTCTACTTCGTCGCCGATCATCACACGCGCAACGCCGACGAAAGCGCGCACGACAACGCATCGCAACGCGCCACGCGGCCGGACGCCGCCGAATAACGGGATCGATATGGCCGAGTTTCGCCGCATCGTCCTGTGTGCCGACGATTATGGCCTGTCACCCGGTGTGAATAGGGCCATCCGCGATCTGCTGACCCGCGGCCGCATCAACGCTACCTCAGTGATGATGGTGACGCCGGCGATCGATCGCGCGGAAGCGGATGCCCTTGCGTCCATCAAGTCGCAAGAGCCAAATATCGCCATCGGCTTGCATGTGACGCTGACGGCGCCGTTCCGTCCGCTGACTGCGGACTATGCGCCACTGCGCGATGGCGCTCTTCTGTCAATCGGGCAGACGCTGGGCGCAGCGATGCTGCGGCGTTTGCGGTCGGCGCTGATCGCAGCCGAAATCCGGGCGCAGATCGAAAAATTCACCGCCACGTTCGGCGCGCCGCCGGATTATCTCGACGGCCATCAGCACGTGCAGATTTTTCCGCAGGTGCGCGACGCGTTTCTGGAGGTGGTCAGTCGCGATCTGCCGAAGGCCTGGGTGCGGCAATGCGGACGGGTCACGCCGGTGACGTCGCGCCTGTCCGATCGCAAGGGTCTGTTGCTCGATATCCTGAGCGCCGGCTTTCGCACGCGTGCGGCGCGGCTGGGCGTTCGCACCAACCCGGCCTTCGCCGGCAGCTACGACTTCCATGCCGACCCGAATTTTGCGGTTTTGTTTCCGCGCTTCCTCGACGGATTACCTGCGGACAGCGTCGTGATGTGCCATCCCGGCTTTGTCGACGACATGCTGAAACGGCTCGATCCGCTGACGGATTTGCGGGAACGCGAATACGCCTTTTTTTCAGCGGAAACCTTTCCAAAAATTATGGCGGCGAACCGCGTCACTTTGGCGTGACCTCTCGCCGCTAGCATTTTTGCTTCCTACATGCATCGCGGAACCAGAGGGAGGTATCCATGACACCGCAGGAACGCAGGCTCGTCGAGGACTTATTCGAAAAGCTTGCGACGCTGGAAACGCAACCGCGCGAGCCCGATGCCGAACAGGCCATCATGGCCGGTTTGCGCAAGGCACCGAATGCGACTTACGCGCTGGTGCAAACCGTGCTGCTGCAGGACGAAGCCCTGCGCAACGCCGCCGACCGCATTCGCGAACTCGAAGCTGCGCAAATGGAAATGGAACAGCCGCAGCAAGGCGGCGGCTTCCTCGATTCGATGCGCGATACGATCTTTGGTGGCGGCGCCCGGCCGCGCAGCTCCGTTCCGCCTGTCGGCGGCAGCGACCGGCCGATGGGCCTGCCACCCGGCTATCGCAGCGACAATCCTGCGGCAGGGGGTTATCCCGGCGCGGGTGCTCCCCCGCAAGGCGGTGTTCCACAGCAGCCGGCACCGCAGCAGGGCGGCGGATCATTTCTTGGTACGGCCGCAGCCGCGGCTGTCGGCACCATCGGCGGCGCAATGCTGATGAACAGCCTTGGCGGCATGTTTGGGCACGGAAAGCAAAGCGGGACCGCGAGTGCGGCCGATCTTGGCGGCTCGAAAGACGCTAACCCATGGGGCGGCAGCGGCGACGCTTCGTCGAGCGATCTCGCGAAACAGGCCGGGGTCGATCATGTCGGCCAGTCGGGCGCAAGCGATCGCGCAGGATTTTCCGATCAATCCGGCCAGGGACAGGATCAGGGTTACGACCAAGGCTACGATCCGTCCGATGATGGCTATGACGACGCCGACATGGATGCCGGCGACGATTCCGATTTCGATCTCGGCGATTCCGATTTCGTCTAGTCGCAATCGGCGCGAACATGAAAAAGGCCGCTGCGTCACCCGCAGCGGCCTTTTTTTTGAAAGGAGTAAATGTCAGATCACGACAACGCGCGTTCCCACTTTCACGCGCTCATAGAGATCGGTGACATCTTCGTTGCGCATGCGGATGCATCCGGACGACACCGCCTGGCCGATCGTCCAGGGCTCGTTCGAGCCGTGGATGCGATAGAGCGAGGAACCAAGATAGAGCGCCCGCGCCCCCAGCGGATTGTCCGGACCGCCGGCCATGAAATGCGGAAGATCGGGACGCCGCTGCAACATCTCCTTCGGCGGCACCCAATCGGGCCATTCCGCCTTGCGGGTGATCGACTTCACGCCAGCCCAGGTGAAGCCCGGACGTCCGACGCCGATGCCGTAGCGGATCGCCTGGCCATCGCCTTGCACGAGATACAGGAAACGCGACGGCGTATCGACGATGATGGTGCCCGGCTTTTCCGCGCCGTTATAAGGCACGATCTGTTTGGCAAAGCGCGGATCGAAACGGCCTTGCGCCATTGCGCCCGGCTCACCGCCAACCATCCGCATGTGCGGCGGCGATGAACGCTCCACCATCTCCGGCGTCACGTCGCGCCGGCCATACATGCCCGGTTCATAGAAGCCCGGCGCGCGCTGATATTGGTCCTGATAGGCGGGCGCTGCCGGATAGGCTGCGCGTGGCCCGGCGAATTGCTGCGACCGCGCATTCTGTCCGCCGAACAGGAATTCGATGAACCCGCCGCCGAGATTGGGCTCACCATAAGCCTGCGCCTGGGTCTTATCGAGCAGTGCAGCCTGCAACGCCGCGCAAGACAGAGCAGCAAACATCAATCGATTAATACGCTTCATCGACGCTACTCACACACATGAACAACAAGCCGGCGACGAAACGCCACCGCCGTGCGAAGCGACTACAGGCGAAAATTCAATCCGTTTGGTAAATGCGGCGAAGGCAACGCGCGCTTAACCACGACCCATCAGCCTTTACGTGAAATTAGCGTTTATTTTGAGTCAAAGACCTTGGTTAATGCTTTGCTGCCTCAGCATCCATCGACCCATGAACTTTGCGTTAAGCCGCATGCCTTATCGCTGATGGTGCCGGGCCACAGGGACACAGCATGCCGGAACAACGCAAGATCTTCCGGATCGAAGAGACGCTGCAGGAATTTTCAAAGCCGGACGACGCTTCGGTGACGCGGAACGAAAACGCCGCACATGCCGAAATCCTTGCCGAGATCCGAGCGCTCCGCGCCGCGATGGAAGCCCGCACGCCAGCGCCGGCCGAGCCGCGTCCCGAGATCCAATCGCAGGAAGTGCGCAAGCTCAAGATCGAACTCGATGTCATAGGCAACGCGATCAAGCAGACGCGGTCGGAAATCGTATCGCTGCAGGATCAAGGTTTCGACTCTTCGCGCGTCACGCGCGTGATCCAGGAAATGGATGCCGTTTTTAACGACACGTCCGGCGCAACGGATCGCATCCTGAAGGCGGCGGAAGACATCGACGAGAATGCGAATGCGCTGATGGGCCTGTTGAAAGGCGGACACGAACAGGGTCTGGCGCAGGACATTCAGGATCGCGTCACGGCGATCTTCGAAGCCTGCAATTTCCACGACCTGACCGGCCAGCGCATTTCAAAGGTCGGCGCGACTCTGAAGATGGTCGAGGACCATCTCGCGCGGATGATGGAAATCTGGAGCGTGATCGAACGCTTCAATGTCGATGCCGCACAATCGGCGGCAACCGGCCTCGACAAATTGATCAATGGCCCGAAACTCGCCGGTGAGAGCGGACATTCGACGCAAGACGATATCGACAAGCTGTTTCACTGAACGACGGTATGAACAACCGAACGACAATCATCACATGGTTGCTTGATTCGGACCCGTCGATACGGTGGCAGGTCATGCGTGACCTCACCGGTCAACCCGACACTGTGGTCGCAGCCGAGCGATCACGCGTTGCCTCCGAAGGCTGGGGCGCGCGTCTCCTCGATCGTCAGACATCGGATGGCCACTGGGACGACGACCAGGAGCATGGCTGGATGACCACCATCGACGCTTTGGTTCTACTGAAGACTCTCGGTGTCGATCCCGCAAATGAAAAAGTCCGTAACGCGATCGATCTCGTGCAGAACCGCGTCACCTGGTGGCAACTCGACGGCCGGCCGTTTTTCGATGGCGAGACCGAGGCCTGCATCAACGGCAGGATTCTCGCGGCGGGCGCTTATTTCGGCGTCGCGAGCAATCGGTTGCTCGACCACCTTCTCGGTGAGCAACTCGAGGACGGCGGCTGGAATTGCGAGGCGCCGCCGAGCAAGCGATCATCGTTTCATTCCACGATCTGTGTGCTTGAAGGACTGCTGGAATACGAAAAGACATACGGCTCCACAAGCGCGGTGACGGACGCACGGACTCGCGGGCAAGACTATCTGCTTGAACGCACCATGCTGAGATCGCTCACCACCGGCGCGATCATCAATCAACACTGGATGCGCTTCGCGTTTCCAGCCGTATGGCATTACGACATTTTGCGTGGACTGGATTATCTGCGCAGCGCCAGCGTTGCACCCGACGAACGGGTCACCGAGGCCACAACGCTGGTGAAAGCGCGGCGCGATGAAGCCGGATACTGGCCTCTCGATGGCATTCACAAAGATCACATTAAACGGCTGTCGTTCGACATCGAGACGGATATCGGGCATGCGAGCCGCTGGAACACATTACGCGCACTACGCGTGCTCGATTGGTGTTCAAGGCCAGAATGTACCGGTGGAGGATAAGCGGAGCCGTTCGCCGCTATCGATCACGTTGTGTGAAGCGGTCTGCGGATCAGCAGCAAACACGTCAGCGACGCCACCGCAAAAGCCGCCGTCACTGATAGCGCCACCGGATCGCCGGCCCGCTCGACCACGAAGGCTAGCGCCAATGGCGCGAAGGCCTGCATGATCTGGAACGGCTTGGCGATCCGCCCCAACACCCGGCCATAACCAACATAGCCGAACAGCGACAACGGCACGGCACCGCGCGCGATGGTCATCAAACCATTGGCGGCGCCAAACATCACGGCGAAGGCAATGGCGACTGGCAACGCAAAACCGAACATCGCCAGCAGCGCAAAGCCCAGCAGGATCAGCGCAACCGAGAAACGCGCAAGATTGAGCGGTTGGACATTCCCGGCAAAGGACAACTCGCAAATTCGCGCCGCGACCTGCGAGGGGCCGAACAGCGCACCGATCATCACGGCGGTTGCCGGATCGATACCGGCGCGGCCGAACATCGCGAGGAGGTGCGCCGCAAGGCCGGACGGGATGAACGCATAGACCGCAAAGCCGGCCGCCACGAGAAAGAAGATCAAACCGTTGGCCGGGACAATGGCGGACGTCGCCACCTCGCTTGCGCCTGCGACCGGAGGCATCGGCTTGGCGCGCATGCGCGGCAGCAAGAAGGCATGAAGCGGCGCCGATACAAAAGCAAGAACAGCCGCGAAAATGAGGTAGGTCCCGTGCCAGTCGGTGAATGTCAGCGAGAGCTGTGTCGCCGGCCAGCTTACGGTCGAGGCAAAGCCGCCAGCCAGTGTGAGGATGGTGATGGGCTTTCGCGCAGCCGCACCGAAGATGCGGCCAAGCGAGGCAAAGGCCGGATCGTACAGATTGGCAGCGATCGCAACGCCGAGAATGACCCAGACACCGAGATAAGCTATGGGATGCGCGACCGTGACCAGCAGGACCAGCCCAAGCGCGCCGGTCAGCGATCCGCAGGCCATCACGATATGTCCGCCGAAGTGGTCGATCCAGCCGCCGATTGTCGGCGCGACGAGCCCGGCCACCAACAGTGCCAGCGAGAAACCGCCCATCGCGAAGGACAACGACCAGCCGCGTTCCGCTGCGATCAGCGGCATCATCAGTACCGGCGGATAAAACAGAATGCCCCATGCGATAATCTGCGTGACGCCGAGAACCAGCACGGCGCGCCAGGGACCAAAAATGAAATCGCGGGGATGGGGCATGAGGCGACGCCTACATTAGCGCCGCCACGGGGATTCACTCAACCGAACAGACGTGTCGCCCAGAAACAAAGAGCGGAAATCGCCGCGGTGCAGGGGATGGTGATGATCCAGGCCATGACGATGCCGTTGGCCACACTCCAGCGCACACCGGAGACCCTTTTCGCCGCCCCGACACCAATAATGGCGCCGGTGATCGTATGGGTGGTCGAAACCGGAATACCAAGCCCCGTTGCCATGAACAGCGTGATCGCACCACCGGTCTCCGCACAGAAGCCCTGCACCGGCGTCAGCCGGGTGATCTGCGAGCCCATCGTTTTGACGATGCGCCAGCCGCCCATCAGCGTCCCAAGACCCATGCCGGCCTGACAGGCGATCACCACCCAGAACGGAACATAGAATTCGCTGCCGAGATAGCCTTGCGAGTAGAGCAGCACGGCGATGATGCCCATGGTTTTCTGCGCATCGTTGCCGCCATGGCCGAGCGAATAGAGCGACGCGGAGAGAAACTGGCCGGTCCGGAAGATAAGATCGACGCCGTATGGCGTCGACCGCGCAAAGGCCCATGACACCATCAGAACAAGGATCAGCGCGAGTCCGAATCCGGTCAGCGGTGACAACACGATGGCCGCACTGGTCTTTGCAAGGCCAGACCAGACGATGGAGGAAAAGCCGACCTTGGCGAGACCGCCGCCGACCAGACCGCCGATCAGCGCGTGCGAGGAGCTGGACGGAATGCCGTAATACCAGGTGATCAGATTCCACGAGATTGCACCCATGAGCGCGGCAAAGATCAGCCGTGAATCCACGATCTCGGCGGATACGATGCCGGTACCGATCGTGTTCGCGACATGCAGCCCGAACACCAGGAATGCGATGAAATTGAAGAAGGCCGCCCAGGCGACCGCGTAATGCGGTCGCAACACCCGCGTCGACACAATGGTCGCAATCGAATTGGCGGCATCGTGCATGCCGTTAATGACGTCAAAGGCAAGCGCAACTGCAATCAGGGCAATCAGCAGCGGAAGAACAAGCGAGCCGTCCACAATGATGTCCGTCAGACGTGTTCGATCACGGTGGCGTGGATCACGTTGGCCACGTCGTCGAAACGGTCGACCACTTTTTCGAGATGGTCATAGACCTCATTGCCGGTGATGAAGCCCATCGGGTCCGACCGATGCTGCCGATAAAGTTCCTTCAATCCGCTGTCGTGGAGCTCGTCGGCCTGGCCTTCCAGACTGGAAATCTCTTCGGTGATTTCGCTGAGCCGTCCGGCTTTGGCGCTGATCGATTGCAGGAGCGGGATGGCTTCTTCGACAAGAGCCGCGCAGCGCTTGATCTTGTCAGCCATCTCGCGCATCTGCGGCGTGAATTCGCGCAATTCGAAGATCATCACCGACTTCGCGGTCTTCTGCATCTGATCGATGGAATTATCCATCGACGTGATCAGCTCTTTGATCGCGCCGCGGTCGAACGGAGTGATGAAGGTGCGCTGGACGGCAATGAGAATGTCGCGCGTGATGACGTCGGCATCGTGTTCGCGATCCATCACAAGCTGATAATTCTCGGCGACGGCATCGCCGCCATCCAGCATGGTCCGCAACGCATCGGCGCCTGCCACCAGGGTTTTCGAATGCTGCGCGAACAGATCGAAAAAGCGCTCCTCCTTCGGGAGCAGCGCGTTGAACCAGCGCATCATGAGCGCATCTCCGGCACGGCTCAGTCGCGCCGGACGCTATCCGATTCGAGGCTGGCAGATGACGTTATTATGACAATGCTTCAGCCTTACGCCCGCGGCGCACAGCGGACGTAGATCTGCGTGCCATAACGGCTGGACACTTCCGGATCGAGGAAGCGCACCGTCATGGTACGACCATCGAACGAGGTGATTTCGCGATCCTGCGTGCCGCCAGCCGGCTCACCGGGTGGGCCGATATAAGTCTTGTTACCCGGGCCGCCCTTCATGCGCAGCTCTTCAGGCTGCGCCTTGTCCGGCATATGCATGATCACGCCGCCGGTCGGACCCATCCCGATATTGTAGGGCTGTTTGCAGCCGTTACGGGCTGCGGTTTCGGTTCGCTTGAGGTCGCTCTGATTGTGGAAGGCCGCAAGTCCCCAACGTCCGGTGATTTCCTGTGGCTTGATCGCCGGCGGAAGATCTGGCGGCGTCGCAGCCGGTGCGATCGTGCCTTCGGACGGGCCCTGACTCGCGCAGCCGGCGACGGCAAGTCCTGCAAGCAGAACAAGCACACCAGTCTTGATCGGATCAGAACGCCGCACAAACACCATGGTTCAACCTCGACTGCAGGGAGTGTACAAACTCCCATTTTACATCACATTTTCTCTACTCTGCGGCTAAGTCCTCGAATGTGCAAGACATTTGGGCAAAACGGCCCGCGCAGCATCCACAGACGGCCACACTATACCGGAAGATATCCGCCGGATCGGTGGCGGCAGACGGCCAAGCGACAGCCAACGACCGTCATCCTGTCTTGACAGAAGACCCTTCCGCCCCGTATGTCCGCAACCCGCTAGCACTCTTTTCAGCTGAGTGCCAAATAGTTGCAAATTCAGCGAATTCAGACGCGATAGCGTGCAATCCCCACGAGGAAAACATGGCCAAGACCAAATTCCGCCCCCTGCATGACCGTGTGGTTGTGCGTCGTATCCAGGCTGACGAAAAGACCAAGGGCGGCATCATCATTCCCGATACCGCGAAGGAAAAGCCGCAGGAGGGCGAAGTCGTCGCTGTTGGCCCGGGCGGCCGTGACGAAGCCGGCAAGCTCATCCCGATCGACGTGAAGGCGGGCGATCGCGTGCTGTTCGGCAAGTGGTCGGGCACCGAGGTGAAGCTCGAAGGCGAAGAACTCCTCATCATGAAGGAGTCGGACATCATGGGCGTGATCGCCTGATCAGAGTTTTCGCGCTCTCTCGTTCGTCATGGTCGGGCTTGTCCCGGCCATCCCGATGAGGAGAGCACACTGCCTCCCTAAGCGGGATCGCCGGGTCAAGCCCGGCGATGACGACGGATAGGGAGCAACCAACATCGGAGTTTCCAATGTCAGCGAAAGACGTAAAATTTTCCGGCGATGCCCGCGAGCGGATGCTGCGCGGCGTCGATGTTCTCGCCAATGCGGTGAAGGTCACGCTCGGCCCGAAAGGCCGCAATGTCGTGATCGACAAGTCGTTCGGTGCACCGCGTATCACCAAGGACGGCGTGACGGTGGCGAAAGAAATCGAGCTTGAAGACAAGTTCGAAAACATGGGCGCACAGATGGTGCGCGAAGTCGCCTCGAAGACCAACGATCGCGCCGGCGACGGCACGACCACGGCGACAGTGCTGGCCCAGGCCATCGTTCGCGAAGGCGCGAAGTCGGTTGCGGCCGGCATGAACCCGATGGACCTGAAGCGCGGCGTCGATATCGCCGTAACCGCCGTCCTCAAGGACATCGAGAAGCGCGCGAAGCCGGTCGCTTCGTCCGCCGAGGTCGCACAGGTCGGCACCATCTCCGCCAACGGCGACCAGACCATCGGCAAGATGATCGCCCAGGCGATGCAGAAGGTCGGCAATGAAGGCGTCATCACTGTCGAAGAAGCCAAGTCCCTCGACACCGAAGTCGACATCGTCGAAGGCATGCAGTTCGACCGCGGCTATCTGTCGCCGTATTTCGTGACCAACGCCGAGAAGATGATCGCGGAGATGGAAGACGCATACGTGCTGTTGCACGAGAAGAAGCTCTCCGGTCTGCAGGCCATGCTGCCGCTGCTCGAAGCCGTCGTACAATCGGGCAAGCCGCTGGTGATCATCGCTGAAGACGTCGAAGGCGAAGCGCTGGCGACCCTCGTGGTCAACCGTCTGCGCGGCGGCCTGAAGGTCGCTGCGGTGAAGGCTCCGGGCTTCGGCGATCGCCGCAAGGCCATGCTGGAAGACCTCGCGATCCTCACCGGCGGCCAGCTCATCTCCGACGATCTCGGCATGAAGCTGGAAACCGTGACCCTCAACATGCTGGGCCGCGCGAAGAAGGTGATCATCGAGAAGGAAAAGACCACGATCGTCAAAGGCGCGGGTAAGCCCAAGGACATCGAGGGCCGCGTTGCGCAGATCAAGGCGCAGATCGAGGAAACCACATCCGACTACGACAAGGAAAAGCTGCAGGAACGTCTGGCCAAGCTCGCCGGCGGTGTTGCGGTGATCAAGGTCGGCGGTGCGACCGAAATCGAAGTGAAGGAAAAGAAGGATCGCGTCGAAGACGCGCTCAACGCCACCCGGGCTGCTGTTGAAGAAGGCATCGTTCCGGGCGGCGGTATCGCTCTCCTTCGCGCCAAGAAGGCGGTCGGCAAGATCACCAATGAGAACTCCGACATCCAGGCCGGCATCAACATCGTCCTGAAGGCGATCGAAGCGCCGATCCGTCAGATCTCGGAAAATGCCGGCGTCGAAGGCTCGATCGTGGTCGGCAAGGTGCTTGAGAACAAGTCCGAGACCTTCGGCTTCAACGCAGCGAACGAAAGCTATGTCGACATGCTGGAAGCCGGCATCGTCGATCCGGCCAAGGTCGTGCGCGCGGCGCTGCAGGATGCGGCCTCGGTCGCCGGTCTCCTGATCACCACCGAAGCCATGGTGGCCGAGCTGCCGAAAGAACCGGCGCCGGCGATGCCGGGCGGCGGTGGCATGGGTGGTATGGGCGGCATGGGCTTCTAAGCCCGTCCTACCAGGCCATCGTCTGAATGCGAAAGGCTCCGGCATATGCCGGAGCCTTTTTTTGCATTCGATGTCTGGCGGTCTCTGGGTTGATGCATTGGAAACAAAAGAGCGGGGCTGCTGCCCCGCTCTTTTACTAGGGCCGAGGCCGGAGCCGCTTAGAGGCGGTAGTTTATGGCGAAGCGGGCAATGTGCGTTGTGAGATCGGAATGGGCGACGCCACCTGGAATGATGAGCGCGTCACCCGAGCCGAGATCCATGTAGAGATACTCGCCCCGCATCGTCCATTTCGGCGCGAAAGCCCATTCCAGACCACCGCCGACAGCGTATCCGAAGCGTGTGTCACTGGACGACGCGCTGACCGGATAGGGCGGCGGATTGGGGCCACCCCAGTTTGCCGGATTGGCCAGCACAATGTTGTTGACCCCGAAGGTCGTGTTCACGCGGCCCCAGGCAAGACCGCCTGTCGCATAAAGCAACAGAGTGTCATGAGCGACACCCAGCCGACCACGCACGGTGCCGAAATAATCCATTTTCTGGCGCAGATAGACATTGCCGGTGAAATCGCCGTTGTCACCACCCACAGTGCCCGTGACGGCAAAGCCGCGATTGGCTTCTTCCTTTAACTTGGCAAACGTGATGTCGGCTTCGAGGCCATAAACGAACGCACCGTTCTGGATATTGCCGCCAATTTGCAGACCGCCGAGCACGCCGGACGGATCGACCGACAAACCAAACGGCGCAGTGGCGCTGGAGACGATCAACGTGGGTGCGGTCGCTGCCGCGTATGTCGCCGGATTAAACGTGGCGCTTGCAGGATCCCAGCCATAGCCGATATGGCCACCGACATAAAACCCGGTCCAATTATAGGCCGGCGCCATCACCGGACCTTTGACCGGCATGCGCGGCGCAATGTCCGCGGCCAAGGCCGGTGCAACAAACGTGGCGGCGAGAGCGCCAAGCATCAGTGCGCGCATGCAATAGGGGTCCTTTAAAATACAGCCAAACGCTGGACATTCTTAGCCGATGTTCTCGCGAGCCGCTTGGCTTAGAGCGCACTCAGCTTTGCCTGGGAGGCACTACCCCAGCTTTTTTGGTCAACGATGCAAAGATGCAACAGCCGCCATCACAGGCAGTAATAGCGCATAGCGCAGCATCACGGTTCATCGCATGCCTGAGCGGTCCGCAAGATCGCCATCGCCACCGCAACATTTCAACGGGTGCCTTCTGGTCACGCCAGGCCACGCTGTGCCACAAGGCTGAGCCGTTACGCGCGTCTCTCAGGCGATGTCGCTGATTCGACCTTTATTGATTTGACACTTGCTGGTCTTTCCAACCTGGCCTCAACCAATAGCGGCAAAGCTCCTGCTTTGCCGCGTGACGAACACGCTTCTACCGTGACCACGCACCACCCCGATGCTAGATTCGCAAAAGGATCGCGGGAGAATCTTGATGCGTTTTCTTGTTGTGCTTGCTGCCTTGCTGGGCAGCGGATTTGCTGCAGCCGCACAGAACAATGTTCGCTATTTCAACGGCGTCTATGGTCTGCTGGACGATGTCGAGACCGATGCCTTCCTCAAAGAGACGCGCGCCGGCGACAAGGTGGTATCGGCAGAGCTTGATCTTTGCCACGCGCTGGCGCCCGGATCGCCGCTCCGCGACCGCGTGGTGGTGACACTGAAACCGCAAGGCAAGCGGCTTATCGGCACCGGACAGGGACAGGAAAGCAAAACTCCGGTCACTGTCGATCTCGTCCGTAGCGGGTCGGGCGATACCTTCTCGTTCGACGGCACGGTGAAATACGGCGACCGCACTTTCAAGGCCTCGTCTGGCGATGTCACCGACATGACCGCCAAGGAATTCCAGGAGCAGACTGCGGTCGAGGAGACGATCACCGAGAGTCCGGCAAGCTTCCACGAGGTCACGCCGAGCACCATCGCCTTTCGCGTCAACCGTTCGGCGCTTGTCGACTTTCTGAAGGCCCTGCGTTCGGACAATGTGAAGGTGCAGGCCTACAGCATTGCGCCAAGTTGCGAAGCCTTGCGACGCGGATATTTCGACGTCCAAGCCGAGGTCGATCCCGAACGGGCGCTGGATGTGATTGCCAAGGCCAAATCGCATCCCGGCGTGACGCGTGCAGGCTGGATCAGCGGCGGCATCGATCTCAGCCGCTCGATCCGCTTCCCCGCCGCAGAATGGCGCGATGCGAGCGGCAAGCTGGATCGCGAGAAACTCGGCAAGACGATCGCAGCGGTAACAGCCAAGGCCTTGTCGGCGGAGCAAGACACGATCGAATGGGATGATATCACCGGCGAACTCAGCGTGCTGGTGAAACGCCCCGATGTCACGGTGCCCGGCCTCGGTCTTACCGAGGTGATTGGCGCGCCGTTCGTGTTCAGCAGCGAGAAGCCGGGTGGGAAAGACACGATCGTGGTGCGCATCGGCCAGCTCGACAGCGAAATCCAGGATATCGGCAGCGGCCCGCGCCTACAGATCAACACGGCCCAGGACGACGGCGATTCATCAGAGCCGGTCGGCAGCGATAAATTGCAGGCCGCCCTGGCGAAGGAGCTGAAGGGACAGGTCTGGGATACGGACAAGGAGACCTGGGCGAAGTAGACTTTGGGCGTTGACCCTCCTCCTCGTGGGGAGGGTCAGATCAATTAATTCGATGCCGGACGCCAGCGCAAAACCTGCGGCCCCTCGAGCACCAGCAGCGCACCGTCCCAGCGCCAGGTGGTGACCTGCGTCAGGCTGGTGAGGAATTCCTTGTCCATCTGCAATCGATCCTGCGAGCATTGGTTGTCGCGCAGCGAGGTCGGCACAACGGTGATCGTCTGATCGACGATCACCGCCTGCCCGCGCCCGTTCGCACACCACAGATCGATCTCGACCGCGCCATTCTCCGAGAATTGCAGCCACGGAACCCGCTTGGAACCCGGCAGCGGTTTGGCCTCGAGCCGCAATTCAGCATCGAACGGAAACGCCTTTTGCGCCGCCGCGGGCACAGGCGCGAACACCATGATGGCAAGGCCGGTGAGCAGGCAAAAAGCGAGGGGCAGGCGAATTTGCAAAGACGACATACAAACTCCGGTCAGGCGAGACAATCAGCGGAGACAATGGTGAGGAAACAGAGGGCCAGGGTTAACGGCGGAACCGCTCCCTTCGGGATCACACCGAAATGATGACGTTTCGATTGCAGCCCCTGTATGAGAGGCGCCGCGCGGGACGGGCGCCGGCTTCTGGAATTCTGGACCTTGGATTAACGGCCAGCGACACATTATAGTGCCGGCCGGGATGGGGACAATGACACAACTGCTTTGGACACAACTGCTCCGAAAACAGCTGATCGCTTTTGGCGCGATTTCACTGGCGCTTCTTTCCACCGCCTCGGCACAAGAACGGCTCCGCGTCGTCACGACGACCAGTGACCTGCGCGCGCTCGTCAAAGCAGTGGGCTCGGAACGCGTGGTGGTCTCCAGTCTCGTGCCGGCCGGCGAACGCCCGGAGCGCTATGCCCCGCGTCTGCAGGAAACCTCGGTCCTGAAAGGCGCCCGCGTCGTCGTGCGAGCGGGCCCCGGCATCGATCCCTGGTTCGACAAGCTGCTGTCACGCGCGGCGCAGAAGAATGGCCGCACCGGAATCGAGCGTGGCGAGAAAGGTCATCTCGACGCGTCCGCCGCCGTCGCCGCCAACGATCCAACACTGGTCAGCGCCGGCCTCGCCCCGCGCAACCGGCGCGCCATGCGCGGCGCCCCGGTTTTGCATTACTGGCTCGATCCGAAAACTGCCGATGCCATCACCGCCGCGATGGTGAAGACGTTTTCGGAGGTCGATCCCGAGAACAAGAAATATTACGAAGACAACCGCAAGACCTTCCTGTCGCGGCTGAACTACAAGCTGGAGGAATGGCAGGCACGGCTTGAGCCGCTGAAGAAAGAGCCGCTGCTCGCCTTCCACGACGACTGGGATTATTTCGCCAATCGCTTCGGCCTGAACATCGTCGATTTCATCACCGCGCGCGACGGTGCGCCGCCAAAGCTCGGCCGCATCGGCGAACTGACCAAGCTCATCAAGGACAAGAATATCCGCCTGATCCTCGCCGAAGCCAACCAGCCGGAGCGGCATTCCAACATGCTGGCTGACCGCACCGGCGCCAAGGTGGTGCATCTGGCCGGCACTGTCGGCATGCTGCCCAACACCGACGATTACATTGCGCTGTTCGATGCCAATGTGAATGCGCTGGTGGCGGCCAATAACGAGAAAAAATAGCCGTCGTCATCGGCTGCAAGGCGTTGTCTGCCGCATGATCGACGCGGACATTGTACGTGCAATGCGGTTGCACAGCGATCGCACGTCTAATGCAAAACATCTGTTCGCAAGTAATCTGGTAACACGGCTGCAATAGCCCCGCGGCTATAAAAACGGTCTCATCTGTTGCACATCCGAATGCATGGAGACTGTCTCGATGCCGACCGACGTTGATGGCTACGGTTACGATCCGACAATCCACGAAGCAAGGCCAGTCACCCGGCCGCGATATGTCGAAACATTGCCGTCCTCGCACAACATACCGAGCAAGTTCTTACCGCCCGTCGGGCAGCAGGGCACAACGGAAAACGAAGGCTATCCCGGCTCGTGCTGCGCCTGGGCCACGACTTACGGGCTCGCAACCTACACGGCAGCAAAAGCGGGAAAGGTCGATCCGTCTACAACCGCTGGCCAGGCAAGCCCGGCTTTCATTTACATCCAGGTGTTGAACGGAAACGGCCAATCAGGAACTTGCGGCGACACGAGTTTCAGTTCCTATTTCAGTCGCCTTGCCTTCGATGGTACGCCTTCCATGCAGACTGCGCCCTATGTGGCAAATTGCGCGCAGCTTTGGGAGAAATACGGCAAGGCCAATCTTACTCCCGATGCTGCGTTCAAAATCGGGCCGATCAAGTGGGTGGACGTCAGCGACCTCGACAGCGTGAAACAGGTCCTGGCCTCGGACAGAGCGCTTGCCTATGGAACGCATCTCTATACGGACTGGTCAGAATACCAAGGTGAGCCGGTGCCCTATGTCGGCAATGGCGATCCCAAGGTCGGCAAGAACGGCAAGCCGGTTGGGCATTGCATGCTGATCATCGGTTATGACGACAACAAGGGCGGTGAAGGTGTAGGCGCGGTACTGATCCAGAATAGCCAGGGAACGGCCTGGGGCAGCAACGGCTATGTCTGGATGGCCTACAGCACGTTCCAGGCCCTGGCTGAAGGACAGGCCTGTTACGTCGCAGATTAGAGCGTTTTCGAGCGAAGTGGGCACGGTTCGCGTGCAGAAAACGCGCCAAAACAAAAAGCTAGAGCCGCGGCTTTGATTCCATCAAAGCCGGAAAGCTCTAGGACGTCAGCCAAGCTCACCCTATCAGCACTTCCCGCACGGCCCGATGCGCCTGATCGATCGCGGAATGCGCATAGGCGTGCCAGTCCGAATCCGAATTGGCGATGGCAACACGGCCGGCGGGCTGACGCGCGCGTTCGATCGTGTTTGCCAGTTCTCCTGAATCGAACAGTGAATTGGCGCCATAGGAATATCCATGCGACCAGCGGTTGACCGTGATCGCAGTGATATCCCGCGCACTGGAAAAGCCGCCTGCCCCCAGCATGCGGTCAAGTTCGTCGCGTATGCGCGTTTCGAAATCGGCAAAGGTCATGTCCAGAAGCTGCATGCGGCCGAGACGGAACTGGTCGCGCGCTTCCATGCCCGGATTGGACTCGTTCGGCACATGCACGAGATGCAGCCCCATGGGCTCCGAAGGATCGCGCGGATGACGATAACCGCCCATGCTGACCGGGTAATCGAGCTTCACGCGGCTGTGGAACGACATTGGCCCGGAAATCTCGTGCACACCGAGATTGGCGAAAGCCTTCCAGTTGCGCATCAGCACCTTGGTATAAACGAGTGGCGCCTTGACGTTGCGGAGAAGCGCGTTGCGCTGCTCTTCCGGCAAGTCCGGCATCATGTAGGGAATGGCCATGTTGAAACAGGCAAGGATGGTGTGCGTGGCTTTCACGCGATGCATTTTGCCGTGCCGGACATAAGCCAGCTCTGCGCCTGACGGTGTTGACTTGACGTTCACGCAGGTGCTGTCGAGACGGATACACACGGCATTGCCGTCGCGATCGAGGCGTTCATAGAAGAACGGCGCCAGCACGATGTCTTCCATCGTGTTGCCGGGAGCGGCACCAGGAATCAACGCGCGCACCAGGAGCCGCGCGATCGAGGCATTGCCGTCGGGAAAATGATAGATGTAGGGCTCGTCGCGTTCGGGACTCGCCTGCTCCGGTAGCCCAAGGCCGGCAAAACCGGGCAATCCGATCTCGCGCGCACCCGCAGCCGGGATCATGTCGCTCGCCAGTGCCATGAAATCGAGCGAACGGCCATGGAAGCAGTTCGCGGCCTTTTCGCTCAGGTCGCATGTCTTGATCAGATAATCGCGGTAGCTGACTGTTTCGAGAAAAGCGGTCTTTTCCTCGGTGGTCTTTCCCACCAGCGGATCGCGTGTCCGATCATACAATGCGAGGACCTGAGCCTTCTCGTCGTCCGGCAGCGGAAAGCCGGCAACGAAGTCCTGCGGCGTCTTTTCATTCAGCAATCCGGGACCAAGATCGTCGGCCACCATTGCGGTCGGATCGCCATTCACCAGGACATCGCGGCCGAAATGCTCGCGCGGAAAGAATACGCCACGCGACAGGCCGAGCGAGGGATAGAGATTGCGATCGAACGCCGTCCGGAAGCGGTCGATATCGACATTCAGATCGCGCAGCAGTCGTTTGGCGACATTGCTGTAAAGGCCCATCGGCGATTGCAGCGACTCGCTGCCGCCATAGCTGAGGACGAGACGATCGCCGATGCGAAATTCATTGCGCTTGGCGTGACCGCCGAAATCGTCGTGATTGTCGAGGATCAGGATGCGGGCATCGGGATTCTGCTGCCGGTAGAAAAAGGCCGCCGACAGGCCGCTGATGCCGGCACCGACAATGACGAGATCGTAACGCTCGTCGATTGCGACATGATCGAACGATGGCGTCTGCCCATCGCGCATCGCATGCGCCGCCTCGAACGAGCCATCATGCTGGCCGCGCATGCCCATGAGAGCCGGCGGATAGCGAACGGCATCCTGCGCGAAAAGCTGCTGGACGGGTGTCAGGCCGGCGGCAATGCCGAGCGCAAAACCATTGAAGAAATCGCGACGCGTGATGTGCGGCATAATACGCTGAAGTTCCGCTCATGCCCAGGCCAGCAGGCAACCAGAAATATCCTGGATCCCACCTTCCCGGGATATGAGCACAGATTACAGCATTCGCTTGGTGAATTACCAGCCGATCGCCTTGGGCAGCCACGTCGCCAGCGCCGGGAACTGGAAGACCAGCACCAGCGCGACGAACTGCATGATGATGAATGGGATCACCCCGCGATAGATGTCGCCGGTCGTCACCTCCGGCGGCGTCACACCACGCAGGAAGAACAATGCCCAGCCGAAGGGCGGCGTCAGGAACGACGTCTGAAGATTGATGCATATCAGGGCCGCGAGCCAGACCAGATCGACATTGGCCTGAATGAACACCGGCAGGAATAACGGCACCGCGATGTAGGAAATCTCGATCCACTCGATGAAGAAACCGAGGATGAAGATGATCAGCATCAGGAACCAGATGTCCGAATTGACGCCACCCGGCAGGAACGCAAAGAGATCGTGAACAATTTTTTCACCCTGCAATCCGCGGAAGGCGAGCGCAAAGGCCTGCGCGCAGATCAGGATGAACATCATCATCGCCGTGATCTTCGTCGTAGCTTGCGCGGTTTCGCGGACGACACTCCAATTCAGGCGCCCACCGATGGCCGTAACGACGATGGCGCCGAGCGCTCCCATCGAAGCGGCCTCCGAGGGCGCCGCGATTCCGGCAATGATCGAACCGAGCACCGCACCGACAAGGGCGACCGGAGGCGCGACCACCTTGAAGGATTTCGTCAAGAGCTCTTTTTTCGAAATAAGGTCGCGCTCCTCTTGCGAGAAGGCTGGCACCATATCGGGGCGAATGATGCCGAGTACGAGAATGTAGATGACATAAATCGCCGCCAACAGCAGCCCCGGAACCATCGCCGCGGCAAACAGTGTGCCGACCGATTCATTGAGAATGTCGGCGAGCAGAATGAGAATGAGACTTGGCGGAATGATCTGACCAAGCGTTCCGGACGCGCAGATCACACCACAAGCAAGCCTCTTATCGTAACCGCGCCGCAGCATGCCGGGTAACGTGAGCAGGCCAAGCGTGACAATGGTCGCGCCGACAATGCCCGTCGTGGCCCCGAGTAGAACGCCGACAAGCACGATGCCGATCCCCAGTCCGCCGCGCAGCGATCCTGCGAGATGGCCGATCACATCCATCAGATCTTCGGCCAGTTTCGATTTTTCCAGCATCATTCCCATGAACACGAACAGAGGAATCGCGAGGAGCGTCGAATTGGTGACCACCCCGAAGATGCGGCTGGGGAGAAGATTGAACAGCAGACTGCCGAAACCAAGATAGCCGAAGACAAGGCCTGCCGTTGCCAATGTCAGCGCAACAGGAATGCCGGCTATCAGCAGCACGAAAAACGATACCAGCATCAGGATGGCGAGGATTTCCGACGCCGGCATTTAAGCTCTCCGCATTGCGATGTAATTCTTGATCGCTTCGGACAGCGATTGCAGAAACAGGATGGCAAAGCCGATCGGGATCAGCGACTTGACGATATAGCGATAATCGATGCCGCCGGGATTGGCCGTCCCTTCCCCGATCGACCAGGATTGGTAGACATACGGGATCGACAGCCAGATCACGATGACGCAGAAGGCCATCGAGATGAACGCCGAAATCACCTCGACGAGATGCTTGTTGCGCGGCGTGTAATACTGGAACAGCACGTCGACCCGAACATGCTCGCCGTGAAGCAGCGCATAGGACATACCGAACAGACAGATCGGCACGAAAATGTGCCACTCCAGTTCCTGCGCCCAGATGAAGCCGTAGGAAAACGCATAACGCAGCAGTACGTTCGCGCCCATGACAAGCGCGATACCCAGCGCCAGCCATGACGTAGCACGGCCCACGAGATCGACGAATGCGTCGATCCCGTGGGCCAGTTTCTCCACTGAATTCAAATTACGCCTTTCTGATCTTGCTATGGTAGACGGCTTCGCTCAGATCGGCCCAGGCATCGTATTTCGCCTTGTACGCCATGTAAGAGTCATTGACCTTCTTGGTGACCGGATCCTTGGCAACCGCTTCGGCGAGGATTTTGTCGGTCGCAACCTTGAGCGCCTTCACCACTGAATCCGGCAGCGGCTGCGCGATCACGCCCTGGTTCTTCACCAGATCTTCCATCGCTTCGGCATTGTTCTTCTGGCACCAGGCCTCGCTGATCGTGTTGCAGGCGGCGCATGCATTTTCCACGATGGCTTTGAGGTCGGGCGGCAACGAATTCCACTTCGCCTTGTTGATGGTGAGTTCGCTCGCGGTCGCCATCTCGTGCCAGCCGGTCGTGTAGTAATATTTCGCGACCTTCTGCAGACCGAGCTGACGATCGAGATACGGGCCGACGAATTCCGCAGCATCGATGACGCCGCGTTCGAGCGAGGGAAAGATTTCGCCCGGCGCAATCAGGCGCGAGTCGACCCCAAGCTCCTTGTAGACACGGCCGGCAAGGCCGGGGATGCGCATCTTGAGACCCTGCAGGTCTTCGGGCTTTTCGATCGGCTTGCGGAACCAGCCGGTCATCTGCACGCCGGTATTGCCGCAAACGAACGGCACGAGATTGAAACGGTCGTAGACCTCGCGCCACAGACCGAGGCCACCGCCATCATACATCCAGCCGTTGAAACCCTGGAAATTCAGCCCGAACGGCACCGCTGTGAAGTATTGCGCGGCAAAGCTCTTGCCGGTCCAGAAATACGAATTGGCGTAGTTCATCTCGACCGTGCCGGATGAGACGGCGTCGAAACCTTCAGCCGCCGGGATCAGTTCGCCGGCGCCATAGAACTGGATCTTGATCCGGCCATTGGACATGTCCTCGATGCGCTTGCAGAGGTCTTTCGCACCGCCCGGACCGGTTGAATAAAACGCCGCATTTGGCCCATAAAAGCTGGTCATTTTCCAATTAAAGGTGGTTTGCGCGCGCACCACCGCAGGCGCGGCAACACTCGCCGCGGCTCCCGCCAAAGCAATTTTTGTGAAATCCCGACGTTTCATGACACTCTCCCGCGAAACGGTTACGAAGCGTCATTTTTAAGCAAGTTGCAGGCCAGCCCGATTTTTTGCTGCCGGGGGCGTGCTCGCATTCACGACAAGTGAATTGATAATAGTTTAGGCAGATCTGATCAATCGGCAATCAGACATTGGATCACGATTGGATCATGTTCAGGATTTCTTCGCGCGCTTCTTGCCTTTTGGTGTGATCTTTTCCGCCAGCCATTTCGCAGTCCGAAATAAGCGGACGTCGTCGTTGCGCGCGCCGATGAGCTGAACGCCAAGCGGCATGCCGCCTTCGCCTTCCAACAGCGGCAACGATATCGACGGCAGGCCGACCAGCGTCCATAGCGAGCAGAAAGCCGGATTGCCGGTGGAATTGTGACCGATCGGCGCCACGCCAGGCGCGGCTGGCGTGATGATCGCGTTGCACTCCTCAAAAATTTCATTGAGGCCCTTCGCGAGCGACTGCGCAAGATCGCGTGCGGCGAGATATTGCGTCGCCGTCACCTTGCGGCCCTCGGCAACCAGATCGTGCAATACGGAGCTAACACCGTCTCCGCGCTGGTCAACGAGCGCGCCAAAGCGATGCGCCATGTCTGACGCCATCACCACGCGATGCGCCTCCCAGGCTTCGGCATAGCGCTCCGGCAATTCGACCGGGTAGCAGGCAGGTCCGAGTGCTTCCGCCAGACCCTCGAAAGCCGTCCGCGTTGCAATATCGGCTTTGTCCCAGATTGGCGTGCGCACAAATGCAATGCGCGGCTCCAACGGAAATTTCTCGGTCACGGCCTTGCGGAATGGCGGCACCGCAATGGGACGCGTATCGGGATCCTCCGGGTCGAACCCGGCAAGCGTTTCCAGGATCAATCCGAGATCTTCCAGTGTGCGCGCGAAGGGACCGACATGATCGAGCGCACGCGAGAGAGTAAGCACGCCGTGACGCGACACCAGACCGTGACTCGGTTTGATGGCGAAGACGCCACAGAAAGAGGCGGGCCTGATGATCGAACCATTGGTCTGCGACCCGATCGCGAGCGGCACCATGCCGGACGCGACGGCTGCGGCCGACCCGGACGAAGAACCGCCAGGGGTCCTGGCCGTATCGTGCGGATTGCGGGTTTTGCCGGGGTGAAAGTAGGCGAATTCGGTTGTGACCGTCTTGCCAAGGATCACCGCGCCTGCGCTCCGCAGCTTGGCGACAATGGTCGCGTCGTCAAATGGGCGGCGGTCCTTGAACAGCGGCGAGCCGAATTCGGTCGGATAGTCGCTGGTGTCGATGATGTCCTTGATGGCAACAGGTATACCGTGCAACGGCCCCAGCGTCCCGCCGCGCGCCTTATGCGCGTCGAGTTCCCGCGCTTGTGCGATGGCATGCGCAGGATCGAAATGAGCGAAGGCCTGGATTTCGCTCTCGACCTCTTCGATGCGTGCAAGACACGCGCGCGTGTAATCCTGCGCGGAAATTGCGCCGCGCGCGATCTCCGTAGCGGCCTGGCAGGCTGTCAGGTTTGAAAGTGCAACGTCGGTCAAAACCAAATCTCAACAGGCGAAGTGCGGCATTTACTGATTGCCGATCATGTCGAGCACGCCCGACAAGGTCAAAGTAAAACTCAGCGCCACCGCCGTGGTGAAAGCCACACCGACATAAGGCTCGAACTCGGTTCCAACGAAACGGTGAGCGTTGCCGTTACGCGGCAAACAATACCAGAACACGGCACCCGTGATGACGAGAATGACCAAGCCGGCGATCAGAAGAAACATGCTACCAAACTCCAAACCGACTGCGCAAATTACTGGTACAGATAATTCGGCAGCCAGAGTCCGATCTGTGGAAATGTATAGAGCATGATCATCGAGACGATAACGATCATGAGATAGGGCAGAACACCGCGAAAAATATCGTTGATGTTCACCCAGCTCGGCGCCACCCCCTTCAGATAGAACGGTGCCATCGCCACCGGCGGCGACAGGAACGAAGTCTGAATATTCAGCGCCACCAGCAGCCCGAAAAACAGCGGATCAACATTGAAGGTCTTCAGCAGTGGCAGGAAGATCGGCATGAAGATCACAATGATCTCCGTCCATTCGAGCGGCCAGCCCAGGACGAAAATGATGATCTGGGCGAGGATCATGAAGCCCGTCGAATTGAGGTTGAGCGCCAGCACGAATTTTTCGATCGGCTCATGGCCGCCGAGATAGGCAAAGACCGCCGAGAACAGGAACGAGCCGACGAACAGCCAACACACCATCGCCGTTGTCCGCGCCGTCAGGAACACCGATTCCTTGAGCTGCCCGAGCGTGAAACTCGTGCCCGGGATCAGGACGATACCGACACCCAATGTCAGGAACCCGAACACCATCAGAACATGGCGGTCGACACTGACATGGGCCAACAAGCCGGCGACGAGCAGGTAAAGAAGAAACAGACCTGCGGCAATACCGTAGGCTCGAATGAGAAGCAGCCTCCACCGCTGCGAATAATCGGCACCATAGCCGACAGCGAGCAGCAAGGCGCCGAGAGACCCCATGGCGGCAGCTTCCGACGGCGTTGCCAGACCGAACACAATCGATCCAAGAGCGGCCGCGATCAACGCAAAGAGCGGCAGAAACGAGGTTACCAGCGACCAAAACACTGTCGCGATAGGAACATTGCGCTGCTCAGCCGGCAACCGCGGCGCCAGCTTCGGATTGAGGAGAGCCATGACCATGGTGAAAAGAATGTAGAGACTGGCGAGCATGATGCCGGGAAAGAATGCGCCCGCATAGAGCTTCACCACCGAGACGCCTGCAGTCGCCCCATAGAGGATGAGCATGACGCTGGGCGGGATCAGAATGCCGAGACAACCACCCGCGCAGATGACACCAGCCGAAATCTTGACGTCGTAGCCGGCGCGCAGCATGGCCGGGAATGCCAGCAGCCCCATCAACGTCACGACCGCACCGACGATGCCGGTCGCGGTCGCAAAGATGGCGCAGGTGGCGAGCGTCGCGATTGCCAAAGACGCCGGCATCGGGCCTGCTGCAAGCTGCAGCGATCGGAACAAGCGATCAAGAATATTCGCGCGCTCGATCACATAGCCCATGAACACGAAAAGCGGGATCGAGATCAGCACGTCGTTGGTCATCACCGAATAGGTGCGCTGGACCGCGAGCGAGAAAACCAGATCGCCCATCGCGTAATAACCAAAGAAAATGCCAAGCGCCATGAGGGTGAATGCAATCGGGAAGCCGAGCATGATGAAGATGACGAACAGGAAGAGCATCAGCACTCCCAGTTCCGGATTGCCGAAGCCGAACATCAGATTGCACCCTTGCGTTGCCCGATTTCCTCAAGCTCCTTGACGACCGCGATCTCACCATGCTCCGCTTTTTCCAGCACGATCTTGTCGATTTCCTCCACATCGTGGAGCCGCGGCGGCCATTCGCCGGTCCGGATGCAAATCCCGCAGCGAACCACTTCGACCATCCCCTGCAACAGCATCAGGACGCCGGTGATGGGGATGATCCATTTGAACGGCCAAATGATCGGGCCGTTGGGGCTCGCCGAAGATCGCTCGCCCATCAGCCAGGCCATCTTGGCGAAGCCGTAACCGGAATAAATCAGCGCAAGAATGCCGGGAAAGAAAAACAGCAGATACAGCACAAGATCGAGCTTGGCCTGGGTACGAGGCTGCCAAGCGCGGTAGAGAAAATCGCCGCGGACATGGCCGTTGCGCGCCAGCGTATAGGCACCGGCCAGCATGAACAGCGTGCCGTACAGAATGTAGGAGACGTCAAAAGCCCAGTCTGTAGGCGCACCGAAGAAATAACGCGAGAAGACTTCGTAGCTGGTGGTGAACGTCAAGATGAGGATGCACCATGCGACGGTCTTGCCGACCCACGTGCTTAACTCGTCCACTAGAAACAAGACGCGATTCATTGCTTCTCCCAGATTGCGCCTGCCGGCGCTCCCCTGCCCCCCACAACAGATAGACCCGCGCGGACATTCTCCGCGCGGGCTTTTTCAATCACCGGAGCTTAGCCGAAGGCGTTCTTGTAGGCCGCGTTGAGGGCGGTCGAGTCCAGGTTGTTGGTGAGGAAGTAGGCGCCGGTACGCTTCACCCAGTCCTTCTGCGAGGCGATCACCTTGGCGAAGAAGGGTTCCTTCGACTGCTCCGCGATCACCTTGTTCCAGGACGCAAGCTGTGCATTGAGCAGAGGCTCACCTGTCTTGATGACATTGACGCCACGTTTCTTGATCGCTTCGAGATCCTTCGAATAGCGGTCGTGCGCCATGGCAAACTGATCGGCGGTCGCTGCGAAAGCCGCGTTGCGCAGGATCGACTTCACTTCAGCCGGCTGGGCATCGAATTTCTGCTTGTTGAAGATGATCTCGAATGCTTCCGACTGCTGATGATGGCTGCCCATCATGAAGAATTTCGAGACGTCGGGGAAACCAAGCAGGATGTCGGACGACGGATTGTTGAACTCCGCCGCATCGAGCAGGCCGCGATCCATTGCCGGCACGATTTCGCCGCCAGGAAGAATTGTCACCGCAGCGCCCATATCCTTGAACACATCGGCGGACAGACCAACGGTACGATATTTCAGCCCCTTGAAGTCATCGCCGGTCTTCATTTCCTTCTTGAACCAGCCAAGCGGCTGGGTCGGCATCGGGAAATAAAGGAAGCCAACGAGATTGAGTTTCAGAATGTCGTTGACCAGTTCCTTATAGAGCGGCTCGCCGCCGCCGTAATAAAACCAAGCCAGCATGCTGTGCGCATCCCACCCGAAGGAAGGCGGCGTGCCAAACAGCGAATATGCCTTGTGCTTGCCGTACCAGTAAGCGGTGACGCCGTGACCAGCATCGAGCACGCCCGAATGCACGGCATCGGCCATCTGGAAGGCCGGAACGACGGCGCCAGCGGCGAGAACGTCGAGCTTCAGACGTCCGCCGGTCATGTCGTTAACCTTTTTGGCATAATCGACCGCCATCTCGTGGAAAATATCCTTGGTCGGCCAGGTCGATTGATATTTCCAGGTGGTGGTTTGCGCGCGCGAGACCTGCGGCATGGCAATCGTGGCTGCGCCGGTTGCACCGGCGGCCAAGAGGAATTTACGGCGACTTGTCCTTGACTTCGCGGTCATGAGATCCTCCCAAGAGACCATTTATCGTTCCGGCCTTTTTTGCCGGTTTTCATCATTAACCACCGGTACCCGTGCGGTATTCCGGCAGCTTCGTCATAGTTTGGACGGGATGTTTCTTTTGCACAAGCGTACCTTCGTCGATGTCGCACACTTTGCGTCGAAGGTCGGCGGGCATAGGCACGCGGTCACCATGTCTGAGCGCACCGCTGCCGGCCGTGAGCCATTGCCGGTTTTGGATTAGCCTCCTATCTCATCTTGCACTGCACCAAAAATAAAGGCCGTTCGTGAGCAACTTGTCCCGCTTTGTCGGCGATATCTGGAGATTGTCCATCCCCTATTTCCGGTCGGAAGACCGCGGGCCCGGTTTGCTGCTTTTGGCAGCCGTCGTTGCGATTGAATTATCGATCGTCGTTATCAACGTCCTGATCAATCAATGGAACGCGCGTTTCTTCAACGCGCTGCAGGACCGCGACTGGAATTCTTTCGTCACCGAGATCTGGATTTTCTGCGGGCTGGCCGCGATCTTTGTCGTCCTCGCCGTTTACCAGCTTTACCTCAATCAGTGGCTCCAGATTCGCTGGCGGACCTGGATGACCAAAAATTACCTTGACCGCTGGCTTGCCCATTCAGCGCATTACCGCATGCAGCTTCTCGGCGACGCCGCCGACAACCCGGACCAGCGTATCGCCGAAGACATCAATCAGTTCATCGAACGAACGCTGCTGATTACCGTTCGGTTGCTGGGCGCGATCGTCACGCTGTTTTCCTTTCTCGCGATCTTGTGGTCGCTGTCGGAAGCCGCGCCGCTGACGCTGTTCGGCTCGCCGGTCAATATTCCAGGCTATCTCGTCTGGGCGGCGCTGATCTATTCGGTGCTTGGCACTGTCTTCACGCACTGGGTCGGCTGGCCGCTGGCGGGATTGCATTTCCAACAACAGCGATATGAAGCGGACTTCCGGTTCAATCTCGTCCGGGTGCGCGAGAATTCGGAGCAAATCGCGCTATTGCAGGGGGAGACCGCGGAGAACAGCCGGCTCGGCGATCGCTTCAGCCATGTGATCCGCAACTTCATGCAACTGATGTCGCGGCAGAAGAAAATCATCTTCGTCCAAGCGAGCCATACACAGGCAGCGGTTGTTGTTCCCTATATACTCGTGGCGCCGGCGTATTTCTCAGGTTCGGTACCGCTCGGAACTTTGACACAAACCGCCAGTGCCTTCGGCAGCGTCCAGGAATCGCTCTCATTCTTTGTCACCGTTTACCGCACGGTGGCGGAATGGGCCGCAATCATCGAGCGCCTGAGCGGCTTCAACCGCTCGCTCGACAATGCGGAAGCGATGCAGACCGCCGCAAAAATTGCAGTGACACCGGACGCGGCGGCAAAGTCGGTGCGTATCGACGATCTTTCGGTCGATCGCCCGGACGGCAAGGATCTGCTGACGCCGGCAGATGCTGAAATCGGCGCCGGTGAACGTGTGCTGCTCACCGGCCCTTCGGGCTCCGGCAAGTCCACATTGTTTCGCGCGATCGCCGGGCTATGGCCCTTCGGCAAGGGACGCGTCACGATTCCCGCGAACGCCCGCGTCATGGTGCTGCCGCAGCGGCCTTACTTTCCCGTGACGACGCTCGCGCTGGCCCTGTCCTATCCCGCCGACGCCGGCACCTTCGACGACGCAACATTGGCGGAGGCCCTGCGAGCCGTGGGCATGCCAGACCTCGTCGAGAGATTGCATGAGGAAGCGCACTGGAACCGTATTCTGTCGCTCGGCGAGCAGCAACGCCTCGGCATCGCCCGCGCCTTGCTGCAGGCGCCGGATTTCCTGTTCCTCGACGAGGCAACCGCTTCGCTCGACGAACCGGCGGAAGCAAAGCTTTATGCGCTGCTGCATGAAAAACTGAAAGGCACCACCATCGTGTCGATCGGCCATCGGTCGACCCTGACGGCGCTGCACGGACGTCACATTGCATTGGAACGCGACGGTGAGGCTCACAGGCTGGCGGAGAGGGTCCAAAAAACGGCGGCCGAGTAAATCACCACCAGCGATCCGGCCAGCGCTGACGCCGCACATAATTGGTCCAGACCCAGCTATAAGCGAGCAAAATGAGGGCGCCGGCGGCAACGGGAACCAGGATGAAGCTCCAGGACATCCCGTTCATCACAATGATGAGCGGGCTAATGCCGGCCGGTGGATGAAAGCTGTCGCTCACGAGCATGACCAGCATCGCCACCCCCACGGCCAAAGCGGCGACCCAGGCCTCCGGCCCTGCCAGCTTGAAGGCCGCGACGCCGACCAATGCCGACAAAACGTGACCGCCGACCAGAGCCCGTGGTCGGGCCGGTGCGGCCTCCGGCGAACCGGTCATCAGCACGATCGAGGTGGCGAACGGGATCGATGCCAGCGGAAATTCGGTCTCGAGCGACAGCAGATACATAATGCCCACGGCGAGACCGCCACCGGCGGCGCCGGCCATCATGGATATATGCTTTCGATCGAGCTGCATGCGGACCCGTGTTGCAGGGCAGATGCCAAACAATGCCAGTTCCGGCAAATAAAAAAGCGGCGGCCCGTCGGGCCGCCGCTGAAGCTACTTGGAGCTCAGATTGGGTTTATTTCAGAGCATCAAGCGTGGTGTCGAAGGACAGCTTGGCGATATAGGCATCCGAGCACCAGTTGGAGGTGCCGGTGCCGTTGTTTACGCCTCTGACGTCAGATGTCAGCAGGAAGCATTCGGTCGGCGTTGCGTCCGTGTCGTAATAACGCAGATCAAGCGTGACCGCCTTGTAGGTAAAGCCGAGACCGGCGTTCCAGGTCGTGTAATCCGGAAGCGTCAGCGGGGCGCCGAAGAACTCGCCTTCGCCAAACCAGTACTTGCCGACTTCACCCGACACGTACCAGCCTGCGCCATTCGGAAGCGCGGTGCCGGTGTATTTGGCGTTCACCGATGCGAACGTACCGCTCGCCTTCAGGCCCAGCCAATCGTCCGTGTAGTAGATGCCGCCGCCGATGGCGAAGTTGTCGTTAAACGTATAGGTCGCTTTGGCGTAGAACTCGAGAAAGTCCGTGTTGCTCACCGTGTAGGGAGCAAAGCCCAGGTTCGGATTGGACGTTACGAACGACAGCGTCGGATCGATGAATTGCTGCTGCTCCTTCGGGTAATAGTAGTAGAGCAGGCCCAGATCGAGTTGCAGAGCGCCGAACGTTGCACGAAAACCGCCGTAAAAGTCGATTTCAGCCGACGGATCGGTGACCAGCTTCACGCCGTAGCCGGCGACGCCGAGGTACCATTGAAAATCTTTCGTGACGTTGTAGCGGCCTTCGATATAGGCGGTCGCTGAAAACCCGCGATCCGACTGGCTGATACCGCGGAAGTTGTAATCGGTCATCACGGCGCCGCCGATGGCGACATCCCACGGATTGTAAGACACCGGCGGCGGCGGCGCCTTATAGACCGGCGCCATATCAGCAGCGAGAGCCGGCGCGCCGGTAACAACAGCTGCGGCAAACACAGCCGGCAGTACAAATTTCTTCATGGTTAGCCCCTTCAATTTCGACGTCCTTGGCAGTCCTGAGCTCGGCGACTGTTCGCAACCCGACGCGCCACACTCCGAACACCAACCCCCTGCTTCGTCTCTTGCAGTTGAGCCAATTCCGCACTGAACAACGAAAAACTCCAATGCAATAATTTTGGCAATTGCTGACTTTTTGGGCGTTTCCGCCTCAGAACAGCTCCAATTCACACGCGGGCTGTCACAATCGGGTAAGGTGTTGCAGAAAGGTCACGAAAAAGGCGCTGAAAACACGACGTTTTCAGCGCCTTTTCGACCTCAGATTGAAGCTGGACTCAGGCTGCCTTTTTACGATTCGCCTCCAGCCGCTGATCGACCAGTGCCACTTGGGCATCGATGGCCGGCAGGCTGAGACCCTTCTGTTTGGCAATAAGCTGCACCAGCTTGTCGGCCCGTTCGATATTGGGAGCTCCGTTGTTCAGGGCGCGCGCGGCTGAGGCCGGACGCGACAGGCTCTGCGCTGCGGCCGCATATTTCTCGAACGGCACGAGATCGTTCGGATTGGCGCCGAGTTTCACGACCAAGTCGTTGACGAAGTTATAGACCGTCCGCGAGGTCTCGATATCGCTGTGCACCGCCTCCTGGGCCGTCCGCATCCCGTCCGGCGTCACGCAGCGATAATTGCCAGCCAGCAGCATCGCCCATTTGGCCAGCGGCACGAACAGGGAGTCGGAGACGCGAAGCTTCACCGGCAGCTCGATCTTGGTGCCGTCGCCCGGATCGAACCGGATCGCGTCGATCTCTTGCTCGAGCTGGCGCAGGATCGCGGTATCCTTCTCGTCATCGAACTTCGCAACCTTGAAGTTGGTCGGGAGGGTGACCATCAGCACATTCGCCGGCTCATCCGGCGGACGAATGGCCTGCGGATCGGGGCTGCACAGGGTCAATTTGCCGGGTTCAAAATTGTCCCAGACGGTCGGATCGGTATAGGCGGCTTTCAGCGAATCCGCATTCAAACCAGGAATGCGCCGCATATAGGGGAGCGGTGGCATGTTCATGATCGACATGCACGGCACGCGCGACTTGGCGACCGCATCGAGCAATTCGCGCACGCCTGGCGAGCGGTATTGCGGCTCCTGCATGGCGAGGCCGACCAGATCGTAATCGGCTGGATTGACCCCAGCGGCACCGCCAGCGGTGACCTTACCGGGCAGTTTGCGCGAATCCAGCACCACAGGATCTTTTCGACCCTTCACCGGCAGCCGGACTCGAAAACCTTCAGCATTGATCAGGTCTGCTTCGGCAGGCAGGCAGACGTGATGAATCTTGTGCCCGCCAAACAGCATCTTGGAAGCAAGGAGCGACCCATAAGCCGCGCCCATGATGAGAATATTGTAAGCCATCGAAAAAACCTCCCGGCTGGTTGGCGCTCGTTGATTGGGCCGCGATGCTAGTGTCCCGCTTCCAAAGTTCGTGTCCTTTCGCAGCGGCCTCTTATACGAACTTCGGAAGCGAAGGACACCTAGCAACTCATTGAATCTATTGTGGCTTTGGTACAGAAGTCCGCACTCGGACTCGCTGCGGGAATGATGCGGACTACTGAACCGCCACACTATTGGCGCAGGCGGTCCGATGCAACACAGCGGGCCTATGGTCTGACAAAGCCAGCCTATCGAGCGGGCTTGTAGAGGATATCGAACAGAGGGGCGATATCCTGTGCGGTTTTGGCGCTTGGAATGTATTTATAGTCCAGCGCGTCCTGCAGCGTCAGGTCGAGCCCCTTGATCTCGCCGATCTGCAGCCCCTCCTTCGGATAGAATTCCTGCACCGCCTTCTTGGCGATATCGGACGTCAGCTTGTTGTTCTC
The DNA here is from genome assembly GCF_002119765.1 of Pseudorhodoplanes sinuspersici. NCBI lineage: Bacteria > Pseudomonadati > Pseudomonadota > Alphaproteobacteria > Hyphomicrobiales > Pseudorhodoplanes > Pseudorhodoplanes sinuspersici. Next base: position 2,714,233 of record NZ_CP021112.1, on the reverse strand, counting down.
GGCAAAGATGTCGATCGCCCGCTGATCCTTGTAGGCCCAGTCGATCGCCCGCTGATAGGCGCGAAGAAATTTCTCGATCGCCGCGCGCTTGGTCTTCAATGCGTTCTCATTGGCGACGTTGACCCGGATGGTCTGGCCGGCGATCTGCGGCACATCGGACGTGCGCGCGATCACCCTGATCTGGTTCTCGTTCAATTGCCGCAGCCCGAACGGCGCCGCCGCCCAACCGACATCGATCTGACCCGTCATCACCTGCGTCAGCGTGGATGGTGTGCCGCCGGTCGGCACCGGCTTCGCACTGGACCCAGCCTGCTTCTGGAGAGCCAGAAGGATGAGATGCGACGACGATCCCGGTGACGAGAACGAGGTGGTCTTGGCAGCCGGGTCCTTGAGACTTTTGATCGGACTGTCCGCCTTCACATACCAGTAAAGTTCACCGGCGCCGGTCATCTGGGCGGAAATGACACGCACGGGCGCGCCCTTCACATAGGCGCCAATGACGCCCAGCAATCCGTTGGACATGCCGACATCGACGCTGCCGGACAACACGGCGGTCAGGGTGGCGGCGCCGCCGTCGGTGTAGAACGGTTCGACGGTGATGCCTTCTTCTTTGAAGAAGCCGTTCCTCTCCGCAAAATCGACAAAGGACGAATCCCAGAAGAAGCGTTGCGATACCGCGACCTTCAGCTTGTCCGCCTGCGCCATGGCGCCGGCTGTCGGAGCAAACGTTGAAAACAGCACCGCAAAAGCGGCGAGCACCAGCTTCGTCATCAGTCTCTCCCTAGAGTGGCTGCCGGCGTTCTGTCGCGTCCGGTCCAGTTGGTATGGCCATTTATAGTTTTACGTCAGGCCACCGGACAATCTTAGCCCGATATCGTGGCCGGCGTGCGATCCATAAAATGACCTCGGCCCAGCCTTACTCAGGTCCGGGCCGAGGTTATTTCGCCAGCCGTCACCGCATCGACAACTGGCTGTGCAATCGCAAGATCACGTGTCGCTTTCGCTGGAGCTGCCAAAGGGACGATAGCCACCCGTCAGGAGCGAGCCGACGCCGCCCGTGGATTCTTTCTCTTCGACGGGTTCTGGTTCGGCGACCGGAGCCGGTGCGGGCGCTGCAACCTTCGCCTTCCGAGGAGCAGACTTTCTCTTCGTCTTGGCTTTCTTGGCCTTGGGTGCGCTCTTCCTAGATGCCTTTTTGGAAGACTTCTTGGCGCCCTTCTTCACACCTTTCCTGGCGGACTTTTTTGAAGACTTCCTGGAAGACTTCTTCGCAGTTTTCTTCTTTTTCGCCGCAGTTACCTTCCTGGTTTTTTTGCCCTTCTTGGCTTTTTTCGCCTTTTTACCCTTCTTCGCCTTCTTCGCCATGAAATCGTCTCCGAATGTTTGCGCTACGCTGTCGTTACACGAGAGCGAACGATGTTGCCGTCGCCGGATCGGCCGAAGGCATCGTATGCGCGCGACCGGTCAATCCCGCCGGTCTCGGGCCTCCAGTGGCCCAATCGATCAACTCGACCGGATGAACCACCGGTATCGACGTTCCAGACGCGATCTGAGTCATGCATCCAATATTGCCTGCAGCGATCACATCGGGATTCACTTGCGCGATGTTTGCGATCTTACGATCTCTCAACGACTGCGCAATCTCGCTTTGCAGGATATTGTAAGTTCCTGCCGATCCGCAACAGAGATGACCTTCGGCGATGTCTTTAACGATGAAGCCATATCGCGCGAGGAGCTCCTTCGGCTGACGCGTGATGCGCTGACCATGCTGAAGTGAGCAAGCGGCGTGATAAGCGACCGTCAAACCCGACGATGGCAGTGGTTCATCCTGCGGCAAACTAGCCAGATATTCGCTGATATCCTTCGCTAAAGCAGACACTTGCGCCGCCTTGGCCGCATAAGCCGGCTCGTTGCGGAGCATGAAGCCATAATCCTTCACCATGGTGCCGCAGCCCGACACATTGATCACGATGGCATCGAGACCCTCGCCGTTCATCTCCGCTGTCCAGACGTCGATATTGGCTTTGGCCTGCGCGTGAGCCTGGTGCTCGCGCCCCATGTGGTGGACCAGCGCACCGCAACAGCCTTCGTCCGCGGGCGTCACCACCTCGATGCCCTTGCGGTTGAGCAGACGGATCGTCGCGTCGTTGATATGAGCGCCCAGCACCTGATTGGCGCAGCCGGACAGCATGGCGACACGGCCCTTGCGCTCGCCCTCGGCGGGATAGACGGTGCGCCGCTCATGCGGTACCGGCGTTGCCTTTGGCGCGAGGCTCAGCATCGCCGCCAGCGGTCTGAGGCCTGCCATTGTCAGCAATGGAGCGAACGGCTTCGCCAGCCAGGCCGTGGCCAGGGCCACACGCAGCCGTCCCGGATAGGGCAACACCGTCGCCAGCAACCAGCGCACCAGCCGGTCGCGGAACGGGCGCTTATAGGTCGTCTCGATATGCGCACGCGCATGATCGACGAGGTGCATGTAGTGCACGCCCGAGGGACAGGTGGTCATGCACGCAAGGCAAGAGAGGCAGCGGTCGACATGCTTGACCACATCGGAGGTCGCCGGCCGGTCCTTCTCCAGCATCTCCTTGATCAGGTAGATGCGGCCGCGCGGCGAATCGAGCTCATCGCCCAGCAGCACATAGGTTGGACAGGTCGCGGTGCAGAAGCCGCAATGCACACAGGCACGCAGGATCTTGTTGGATTCCGCGATGGCGGGGTCGGCAAGCTGCGCAAGAGAGAAATGGGTCTGCATGATTACACCCCTGCCCACATGCGACCGGGATTGAGAATGCCTTTGGGATCGAAGCTGTCTTTCACCCGCTTGGTCAAGGCCGCGACACCCTCATCCTGTGGCTCGAACACGTCAACGGCCGCTCGAATGGCGGCCGGCGCCCGGATCAATGTCGCGTGGCCGCTGACCTGAATGACGGAGCGGCGGATCAGGTCCGCACCGGCATCACGCGATTTCGGGATGGCAATCCAGATCAGCCCGCCGGCCCAATCGAAGAAATAAGCCGCGCCGGTCTCGGAAGCGATCGCCTGCGCCAGGGCCGCCCCTTTCGTCGGCGCAGTCGATATGCGCCACACCGGCTGATAAGCGGCGTCCGCCAAGAGGCGTACATCGCGGATCGTGCGCCAGATCGAGCGAGAGCTCTCTTCCCCCAACGTCTCCACCAGCCCGTATGGCTTGAGCAAGGCAGCGAGCATCGACAGGCGGTGCGACACCGATGGTACCACGCCTTCGAGCCGCAAGAGTGTGACCGGCTGCTCGCCAAGCAGCCCCTGAAGATCGCCCATGACCTGAACGGGCAGATGCGCGGCGCCCGACACATCGCAGGACGACCCCATCGCCTCCGCCATGGCGCTGACCGCCTTGGTATCGTCGAGGCCAAAGACCATTACCGTCGATTCCGTCTCGGCCCGCGGCAAGGTCTTGATCGTGACATCGGTCATCGCAGCCAGCGTACCGTATGAACCCGCCAGCAATTTGCAGAGATCGTAGCCGGTGACATTCTTCACCACGCGGCCGCCGGATTTGAAGGTCTCGCCCCGGCCCGACACGGCCGTCACACCGAGGAAATGATCGCGCGCGGCGCCGGCCTTGATACGGCGCGGACCCGAGAGGTTCGCGGCAATCACACCGCCAATCGTTCCGGCGCCCTGCGGATCACCAAAGAGCGGGCCATAGTCCATCGGCTCAAAAGCCAATTCCTGTCCATTGGCCGCAACAAGCTGCTCGATTTCGGCGATCGGCGTGCCGGCCCGCGCCGACAGCACGAGCTCTTCGGGCTCATACAAGGTGACGCCGGACAAGGCCGACAGATCCAGCGTGATATCCGACTGGTTAGGCCGCCCGATCCCGCGTTTCGAACCATGGCCGGCGACTTCAAGCGTCTTGCCCTCGGCCAACGCCCAGACCACCGCGTCTTCCACGTCCTTGGCGTCGCGGGGTTTCAGAATATCCGGCACGATATCTTTCTTTCTGGATCCTTTCTAAACCTCTCTCCGTAAACGGAGCGAGGGTCAAGAGATCGGCCGCTCGTCGGCAATGACCTTTCCGTCATTCGGCAGGCTGTCCGGCATGACGAGCTTCACCGCGCCCTTGAGCTTGGTGACCGATTGCAGCGTGGCCGCAACCTGATCGGCAAGGCTTGCGTCGCGCGAACCGGTCTCGGCATGCAGCGTCATCGCATCCTGTTCGCCCTCACGCGTGACGACGAGCCGCACGCGACCGAGTTCTCCGTGGCGCCTGCACACTTCAGCCACCTGCTCCGGCCGCACGAACATGCCTTTGACCTTCGCGGTCTGATCGGCTCTGCCCATCCAGCCCTTGATGCGCATGTTGGTGCGTCCACAAGGTGAGCGGCCCGGCAATACGGCGGACAGATCGCCGGTCGCCAGCCGAATCATCGGATAATCCGGATTGAACGAAGTCACGACCACTTCGCCGACCTCGCCTTCGGGCACCGGATCGCCGGTGCCGGGGCGTACGATCTCGACGAAGATATTCTCGTTGACCACGAGCCCTTCCCGCGCCGGCGTCTCGTAGGCGATCACCCCGGTCTCGGCGATGGCATAGCATTGCAGCACATCGACGCCGCGCGCGGCCATTTCTTGCCGCAGCGAGGCCGGCAGCGCCGCACCGGAGACGAGCGCCCGTTTGATCGAGGAGGCATCCTTGCCGGCTTTCCCTGCGGTATCGAGCAGGATTTTCAGGAAATCGGGTGTGCCGACATAGCCATCCGGCTTCAGCCGCGCGATGGCCTCGACCTGCTGCTCGGTATTTCCGACGCCGCCGGGAATGACCGCGCAACCCAGCGCCTGCGCTCCGGATTCAAACATCCACGCGCCGGGAGTCAGATGATACGAGAAACAGTTGAGGACGATATGACCTTCGCGGAAACCCGCCGCAAACAAAGCGCGGGCCACACCGGCAAAATCATCGCCATGGCCTTCCGGTTCGAAGATCGGACCCGGCGACATCAGAAGCCGCTTCGCCTTGCCGGGCGGCGAGACATTGAAGCTGCCGAAAGGCGGCGTTGCCTTTTGCAAGGCTGGCAGATCGGATTTGCGCAGAAGCGGCAGCTTCGCCAGCGCCTCGCGCGAGGCGACGGATTTCACATCGACGTCAGCCAACTGCCTCGACCAGCCGGCCGCCCCTAACGCGTGCATCAACACACGCGGAAGCTCGACCGAATTCTCCCGATCGCGCTGCGCCGGGTCGCGTGTTTCGAGAGCGTCGTAATGTTCGGTCATCGCCTGCGTCCTCTCAGTCCCTCGGCTTACCCGATCCGAAACCACCGCAGCACATTCAGAAGCGTCGCCAACGCCGCCGCGACATAGGTAAAGGCGGCCGCCCGCAGAACGCTTCGCGCCGCCGGAATGTCGTGTTCGGAGAGATAGCGCCGCCCCTCCAGCACCGGCAGCGCCTTGCCGAAACTGGCATCGAACTCGACCGGGAGTGTCACCAGATGAATGACGACTCGAACACCAAACAGCGCGATTGCGGCCGCAACCTGGACAATGGCCAGCACCGGCGACTTCACCAGCATGAAGACGACGGGAACGAGCACCAGAACGGTGGTAGCAAGGCGGTCCACCCAGACAAGCTGGCTAACGAGATCCAGTCGCAAGGCGAACGCGCGTTCTCCGCGCGCATGCTGAATGGCGTGAGAGACCTCGTGCGCGGCAACAGCTACGGCAGCAACCGAACGGCCATCATGATGATCGGGCAAGAGGCGCACCGTGCGCGTATTCGGGTCGTAATGGTCCCCCTCGTGCGTCATTTCGACCTTCACGTCCTCGAGCTTCGCCTCATCAAGCAAATGACGAGCAAATTCGCCCCCGGAGCCGGGCAGATCGGGTCGATCGACCCCATGCGTCTTCAGTACATGCCTGATCCACCAGCTTGGCCCGAACACGAGCGCCAGCAGGAAGAGGAACGCAACAGCGGCAAGAATTGGCATGTTAGCAAGGCTTTCGATCGCGCAATGTGAGGCAGCTCACGCAAGCCAGCGCTTGCGGCGCTTGTAATGTTTGCCTTCGCGGAAGGATTTGCGCTTGCCCTCGGCGATGCCGAGGTAGAATTCCTTCACGTCCTCGTTCTCGGACAGCGCTTTTGCATCGCCGTCCATCACCACGCGGCCATTTTCAAGGATATAGCCGTAGCGCGCGTATTTCAGCGCCATATTGGTATTCTGTTCGGCGAGCAGGAACGACACATTCTCCTTGGCGTTCAGGTCCTTCACGATTTCGAAGATCTCCTCAACCACCTGCGGCGCGAGGCCCATCGACGGCTCGTCGAGCAAGATCATCTTCGGCCGCGACATGAGCGCCCGGCCGATGGCGCACATCTGCTGCTCACCGCCCGAAGTATAGCCGGCCATTGAGCTGCGGCGCTCGCGCAGACGCTTGAAATAGCCGTAGACCATTTCGAGATCGCGATTGATCGCCGCCTTGCCATCCTTGCGGGTGAACGCGCCGGTGAGCAGGTTTTCCTCGACGGTGAGGTGGCCGAAGCAATGCCGGCCTTCCATCACCTGGATACAGCCCCGCCGCACCAGTTCGTTCGGTGACAGCGATTGCACCTCCTGCCCTTCGAACACGATCGAGCCTTTGGTGACTTCACCGCGCTCGGAATGCAGGAGATTGGAGATCGCCTTCAGGGTCGTGGTCTTGCCGGCACCATTGGCCCCCAGCAGCGCAACGATTCCGCCCTTGTCGACCTCAAGCGACACGCCTTTCAGCACGAGGATGACGTGGTCGTACAGCACCTCGATGTTGTTGACGGAGAGGATTTTCTCGGAGGCGGGCTGGGGTGTTGGTTCTTGCAGCGCAGATGAGGACATCCGGTATCTCCACATGCTCCTCCCTCTCCCCTTGAGGGAGCGGGAGCCGAGCTGCGTTAGCGGCGAGGCGGGGTGAGGGGTTACGGTCTAGATGTACCCTCACGCCGCGCTGCCGCGCCCCTCCTCTCCCTCAAGGGGAGGAGGTTAACAAACATCACGACGCCTTGTCGCAAGTCTCCGTGCGCTTGGGCCACGGCTGGTTCTTGCTGACATAATCCTTTGCCGCAGCTTCCAGCATCGGCCGTACCGTGTCCTTCATGGGCGAAATCCAGTCGGTGATCTTCACCCATTTGGTACCGTCCCATTGCTGCAAGAATGCGGCCTGATGCCCGCTATGATCACTGCAATTGGTGGCGAGCGGGGCGGCAAAGTCGGGCAAGCCAAGTTCCTTCCAGCGTTCCGCAGTGATGTTCAGCGTTTCGAGACCGCGCCGCACATCCTCGCCGCTCACCACTTTCTTGCCGGTGATCTTTTGCGCATTGCGGATGCCTTCGGCGATCATCACCGAATTATAGACGCCCTTGTTGTAATGCGACTCGCCGAGTCTCTCCTTCTGGGTCTGGCTGCCGACCTTGCCAAGCACGTGCTTCTGGATGTCCTGCAGCGCCGGGAAATTCGTCCCGGTGGCGCTGAAGGCGAGCGACGTAAAGCCCTTGGCATCCGCACCGGTCGGGCGTGCATCGTCCTCGCCACCGCCCCAATAAACGCTGATGAACTTGTCCATCGGGTAATTGATCTTGGCGGCTTCCTTCACCGCGGTCGGGTTCATCGCGCCCCAACCCCAATTGATCATATAGGCGGGACGATCACGGCGCACGTTGAGCCATTGCGCCGCCTGATTCTGCATCTCGGCGACCGGCACCGGGTAGAGTTTGACGTTGAAGCCATATTGCTTGGCGAATTGCTCCAGCAGCGGAATCGGCTCGCGGCCATAGGCACCGTCGAAGAAGATATAGCCGATGGTCTTGCCCTTCAGCTTTTCCAGTCCGCCTTCTTTACCGCCGATATAGCGGAAGATCACAGAGAGCGCGTCCCAGTAGGTCATCGGCGGGTTGAACACCCAGGGAAACTCATCGCCGACCGCCGCCGCCGAGAGACCGTAAGCCATCGACAGGATCGGAATTTTATCGACCGGCGCCTTGGGGATCAGCGACAGCGTGATGCCGGTCGACCACGGATTGACCATGACCGGCTTTTTGTTCTTCACCTGCTCGTAGCATTCGACACCTTTCTTGGTGTCATAGCCGGTCTCGCATTCCTCGACGGCGAGCTTGACGCCACCAATGCCGCCATCACGCTCGTTGAGCATCTGCAAGTAATCGTACATGCCATTGGCGATCGGGATACCGGAGCCGGCAAACGGTCCGGTGCGATAGGTGAACAGCGGCACGTAGATCTGTTCCTGGGCATCTGCCTTGGATGTGAAACCGCCGGACGCGGCAAGACCGGCCAGTACGAGGCCGGCAGCAAGATATTTCATACGCATCTGTTTTCCTCTCATCTGGCCGTTCGTATCGGCCTTGTCTTTGGTTTCAAAGATTCGAACGATTCACTCCAAGGAAGATTCCGCTCGTGGAAAGCGGCCTCCCGCCGCAGAAGCAGGAGGCCGTATTCATCATGACGACTTGTCGCAGGATTCCGTGCGCTTGGGCCACGGCTGGTTCTTGCTGACATAGTCCTTGGCCGCCGCCTCCAGCAGCGGACGCACGCGTTCCTTCATGGGCGAGATCCAGTCGGAAACCCTCACCCATTTCGTACCATCCCATTGCTGCATGTAAGCGGCGTGATGGCCGTTATGGTCAGAGCAGGACACCGCTTCGATCGGCGCGCCGAATTCCGGCAAGCCAAGCTCCTTCCAACGCGCCGCCGAAATCTTCAGCGATTCGAAGCCACGCCGCACGTCGTCGCCGGTCACAACCTTTTTGCCCGTGATCCTCTGGGCATTTCGGATCGCTTCGGCAATCAACACCGAATTATAGACGCCGCGATTGTAGAGATTTTCGCCGAACTTATCCTTCGGTGTCTGCGACTTGCCCTTGTCGAGCACGAATTTCTGAATGTCCTGCAGCGCGGGATATTGCGTGCCAAGACCATTGAAGTTGAGCGTGAGATAGCCCTTGGCATCGGTCCCGCCACCGCGCGCATCATCCTCGCCGCCCGACCACCAGATGCCGACGAACTTGTCCATAGGATAATTGATGCGTGTCGCTTCGCGCACCGCGGTCGGGTTCATCGCGCCCCAGCCCCACATGATCATCCAGGCCGGTTTATCGCGACGCACGTTCAACCATTGCGCCGACTGGTTCTGCATCTCGGTCGCCGGCACCGGATAGAGCTTCACCTCAAAGCCGTAATCCTTGGCGAATTGCTCCAGCAGCGGGATCGGCTCGCGGCCATAGCCGCCATCGAAGAAGATATAGCCGATGGTCTTGCCCTTCAGCTTTTCAAGCCCGCCTTCCTTGTCGCCGATATAGCGAAAGATCATCGACAGGCCGTCCCAATAGGTCGCGGGCGGATTGAAGATCCATGGAAACTCGTCGCCGACCGCGGAGGCGGACAATCCGTAAGCCATCGACAATACGGGAATCTTGTCGACCGCAGCCTTCGGGATCAGTTGCAGCGTGATACCAGTCGAATAGGGATTCACGACCACCGGCTTCTTGGCCTTCACCTGTTCGTAGCATTCGACTCCCCTCTTGGTGTCGTAGCCGGTCTCGCATTCCTCGATCGTGAGCTTCACGCCACCGATGCCGCCGTCGCGCTCGTTGAGCATTTGCAGATAGTCATTCATGCCGTTCGCGATCGGCAAGCCGGAGCCTGCGAAGGGGCCGGTGCGGTAGGTTAAAAGCGGAACATAGATGCTTTCCTGCGCCGAGGCTGTGATCGGAGCGGTCCCGACAAAGCCCGCCAGCGCAATTCCCATTGCAAGATGTCTGGTCAGCATTGCGATTCTCCCTAGAACGGTCCGGCCGTTTGCGGCCGTGGTTTTGCTCATGTTGCCGGCGGCTTTTGCCACCGGATAGGACGTAATTGTGCTCCTTTAATAGGGGAAAGGCCACATCCGCAGTTTCTGCTTTGCGATCTGCCAGAGCCGCGCGAGGCCGTGCGGCTCGACGATCAGGAAAAATATGATCAGCGCGCCGACCACCATATACTGGATGTGTTCTACGGTAGCGGCTGCGATCGATACGCCGAAAAACTCAGGCGCCGACCTGAGAAGAATCGGCAATCCCCAGATGAAGATGGCACCGAAGAACGAGCCGATCAGGCTTCCAAGTCCACCGATGATCACCATGAACAGGATGATGAAAGACTGATTGATGTTGAACGAGTCGGCTTCCGCCGCGCCGAGCCACAGAAACACCATCAGTGCGCCGGCGACACCGCAATAGTAAGACGAGACGGCGAAGGCGAGCAACTTCGTGCGATACAATCGGATGCCGATCAGTTCGGCGGCGATGTCCATGTCGCGCACCGCCATCCAGCTTCGACCAATACGCCCGCGCACAAGATTGGACGCGATCCATGTCATGAACACAACAATGCTGAGCACCACCAGATAGCGCGTCACCGGTGTCGCATTCGGCCCCGTCACCGGAATATCAAGGATAGTGCGCGTCGGCACTTCGATGGCGTTGGAAATGTTGTAATTGACCAGCCACGGCAGCCGCACGAAACACCATGACAGAAAGAACTGCGCCGCCAGCGTCGCAACCGTGAGATAAAACCCCTTGATGCGCAGCGACGGCAGACCAAACACGGCGCCGACGGCTGCCGCCACAAAGCCGGATGCCAGGATCAGCACGATGATGTTCACGCCGGGGAACCAGGTGGTGAACTTGTAACAGGCATAGGCGCCAACGCCCATGAAGCCGGCTGTGCCGAGCGAAATCAGACCCGTATAGCCGGTGAGCAGATTGAGACCGATCGCGGCAAGCGAGAAGATCAGAACCGGGATCATCACCGCCGACAACGTGAAACTCGACATGGTCAGCGGAATGACAACGAAGGCGATGATGAGAATAAGCGCGATGCCGATGCGGTCCTGCCGGATCGGAAACAGCGCCATGTCGGCGGCGTAGTCGGTCTTGTATTGGCCGGTCTCGCGGTAGAACATTTATGTCTCCGTCATTCCGGGACGGCGTAAAGCGCCAGGCCCGGAATCCAGTCAAAACAAAATACTTTGGAATGCGGCCCTGGATTCCGGGTTCGCGAGCCCGCAGCCAAGTCTGCGCTGGCTCCGTAAACTTGCCAGCGATGCTCGCGCCCCATAATGACAAGGAAATGAGGACCGTGATTCATCTCTAGATCCTCTCGATGATCCGCTCGCCGAACAGCCCCTGCGGCCGGAACAGCAAGAACACTAGCGCGATCATATAGGCGAGCCAGCTCTCGATGCCGGAGCCAAGCAGCGGCCCCCAATAGAACTCGCCGAGCTTTTCGCCGACACCGATAATGATGCCACCAACGATCGCGCCGGGGATCGACGTGAAGCCGCCGAGGATCAGCACCGGCAGCGCTTTAAGCGCCAGGATCTGCAGCGCGAACGACACATCGGATCGCGCGCCCCACATGATGCCGGTGGCCAGCGCCACGATGCCGGCGGCGAACCACACGATCACCCAGATTTGCTCGAGCGAAATACCAACCGAGAGTGCCGCCTTGTGGCTGTCAGCCACCGCCCGCAAGGCGCGGCCGATTCGGGTCTTCTGGAAAAAGACAGCGAGCGTCGCGACCATGAGCGAAGCGATGATCGCAGCGGCGATATCGATCTTCTGGAACGAGACGAAGCCGCCGAATACTTTCCATTCCAGCGCGCCCTTGGGAAGGTAAAGCTCGCTCGTGATCATGACTTTCGGTTCGCCACCGAAGATGATTTCGCCAAGTCCAATGAGAAAATAGGTCAGCCCGAACGTCGCCATGAACAGGATGATGTCGGGCTGATTCACCAGCGGCCGCAGCATCAGGCGTTCGACGCCAAAGGCCAGGACCAGCATGACGCCGATGGTCAAGGCCAGCGCGAGAAAAGCCGGCACGCCTTTGGAATGCAGGCCGACCAGTGTCAGCGCCGCAAACACGACCATGATGCCTTGCGCGAAGTTGAACACGCCCGAGGCCTTGAAGATCAGAACGAAGCCGAGCGCGATCAGCGCATAGAGCACGCCGGACACAAGCCCTTCCCACAGCGTCTGGATCAGAAGATCCGGCGCGCCGCCCATCTGCACGAAGGGATCGATGAAGATTTTGTAGAGGAGGTCCATCAGATGGTCTCTCCTCCGCTCATTCCCGCGCAAGCGGGAATCCAGAAAACTTGTTCCGGGTAGCACTGGGTCCCCACCTTCGCGGGGACGAGCGGGCGATGGTGAAGCGTGACGATCATCACATCACCTCAATGCGCCACGCCGAGATAGGCATCGATCACCGCCTTGTTCGCCTTCACCTCATCCGGCGTGCCATCAGCGATCTTGACGCCGTAATCGAGCACGATCACGCGGTCGGACAGATCCATCACCACGCCCATGTCGTGCTCGATCAGCGCGATGGTCGTGCCGAAATGCTGGTTCACGTCGAGAATGAAGCGCGACATATCTTCCTTCTCCTCGAGATTCATGCCGGCCATCGGCTCGTCGAGCAGCAACAGGTCTGGCTCCATGGCGAGAGCACGGCCGAGTTCGACGCGCTTCTGCAAGCCGTATGGCAGGCGGCCGACCGGGGTCTTGCGAATGTGCTCAATATGCAGGAAATCGATGATGTCTTCGACGCGGCGCCGATGCTCGACCTCTTCGCGCAAGGCCGGACCGAAACGGATCATCTGCCAGAAGAGCCCGCGATGCATCTTCAGCGTTCGCCCGGCCATGATGTTGTCGAGCGCGGTCATGCCGCGAAACAGCGCAACATTTTGAAACGTGCGGGCAATGCCGCCGCGCGCGGCATCGTAGGGGCGCATCTTCGTGCGCGTCTTGCCCTTGAAGGTGATGCGGCCATGCTGCGGCGTGTAAAAGCCATTGATGACGTTCAGCATCGAAGTCTTGCCGGCGCCATTCGGCCCGATGATGGCGCGGATTTCGCCCTTCCTGATGTCGAACGAGACGTCGCGGATCGCCTTCACGCCGCCGAACGACAGCGACACATTCTCGACGGCGAGCAGCACTTCCCCGGCTGCGATGTCGGAAGCAGAGGGCGCTCTCATGCCGCCTTCCCCGCCCGGGCCGGCACCGGCTCCGTCTTCATGTCGCGAATCTTCACCCGGCCGGAGATGATACCCTTGCGGCCATCCTCGAAGGTGACTTCGGTAGAAATGTCCGCTTCAGTGACACCGTTATAAAGCGCGTCGATCAGTGGCTTGTAGCGCTCGGCAACGAAGCCGCGGCGCACTTTCTGTGTGCGCGTGACTTCGCCGTCGTCGGCATCCAGCTCCTTGTGCAGGATCAGGAAGCGCTTGATCTGCGCGCCGGCCATGATCTCCTCGCCCGCCAGCGAGCGATTGACCTCGGCGACATGCTGCTCGATCAGATCATAGACGCGCGGCTCGGCCGCCAGTTCCTGATACGAACCATAGACGACATTGTTGCGTTCGGCCCAGTTGCCAACAGCCGTCATATCGATATTGATGAAGCAGGTGACGAAATCACGTGCATCGCCATAGGCCACCGCCTCACGAATGTTGGGATAGAATTTCAGCTTGTTCTCGATGTATTTCGGCGCGAACAGCGAGCCATCGGCGAGCTTGCCGACATCCTTGGCGCGATCGATGATCTTGAGGTGCCCGTTGGCATCGAAGAAACCGGCATCGCCGGTTTTGACAAAGCCATCGACCGTCATCGCTTCGGCGGTTTTGTCCTGTTCCTTGAAATAGCCCAGGAACATGCCGGGAGACTTGAACATCACTTCGCCCGAATCAGAGATGCGGATATCGACATGGGGCGCGGCGGGGCCGACGGTATCGGCGCGGATTTCGCGATCAGGCTGGCAGGTGACGTAAAGGAATGCTTCAGTCTGCCCGTAAAGCTGCTTCAGATTCATGCCGAGCGAGCGATAGAACGAAAATAGCTCAGGCCCGATCGCCTCTCCTGCCGTATAGGCCGTGCGCACGTGCGAGAAACCCAGCACATTCTTGAGCGGTCCATAGACGAGAATTTCACCCAGCCCATAAAGCAGCCGTCCGCCGAAGGGTACCGGCTGCTTGTTCAGGATCTCCTCGCCGTAACGCCGCGCCACGCCGATGAAATAGTGAAACATGCGCCGCTTCAGATAACCGGCGTCTTCCATGCGGATCATGACGCGCGTGAGCAGGTTCTCGAACACCCGCGGCGGCGCAAAATAGAAAGACGGACCAATCTCGCGCAGATCCTGCTGCGCCGTATCGGGCGATTCCGGGCAGGCCATGCAAAAGCCGGCGACCAGCGATTGCGCATAATTCAGATAATGGTCGCCGACCCAGGCCAGCGGCAGATAGGCCAGCACCACATCCCCGTCGGTAAGCTTGTCGAAATTAACGGTGTCCGTTGCTGCGGCGATACAGCGCCCGGCCGAGAGCACGACACCCTTTGAGCGTCCGGTCGTGCCTGATGTGTAAAGAATAATCGACGGATCGCTGGCGGTGCCAGCCGCAATCTCGCGATCGATCCGCGCACTGGCCGCAGGATCGTCGGCCATCAGTTTCTCATTCTCGGCAATCAGCTCGCCAAGATCGTGGAGGTGGCTGCGATCGTAATCGTGCAAACCGCGCGGCTCGTCGTAGACGATATGCTTCAACTTCGGCAGTTGTTCCTGCACCGACAGGATTTTGTCGACTTGCTCCTGGTCCTGCACCACCGCAACGGTGACATCGGCATGATCAAGCACATAGGCCATCTCGACCGCCACCGCGTCGGCATAGACCGGGACCGGAATGGCCCCCAAAGCCTGCGCGGCCAGGATCGAGGCGTAAAGCCGCGGGCGATTGTTACCGGCAATCGCCACCGTGTCGCCGCGCCGGATGCCAAGGTTGCTTAAGCCCAAAGCCAGGGCACGGACCTCGCGATGAAGATCGGACCAGGTCCAGGTCTGCCAGATGCCGAGATCCTTATGCCGCAATGCGGGACGATCACCGCGCACACGCGCGTGATGCATCAGAAGCTTCGGAAATGTATCTGTAGCGCTGGCGTCATTCGCCACGGCGCCATCCTCCCTGTGAAGCAGCGCTTTCTGCGCTTTTGTTGCCGCCTGCCCGCGGTATCCCGCAGTCTTCTTC
Organism: Pseudorhodoplanes sinuspersici; assembly: GCF_002119765.1. Taxonomy (NCBI): domain Bacteria; kingdom Pseudomonadati; phylum Pseudomonadota; class Alphaproteobacteria; order Hyphomicrobiales; genus Pseudorhodoplanes; species Pseudorhodoplanes sinuspersici. The sequence continues at coordinate 2,699,152 of NZ_CP021112.1, read as the reverse complement.
TTATAGCGAAAATTGCAACAAAAAGGTCCCCTCACAAGGTCCCACTTGACAGACGCACCGGCCCTTTGTTGGCTAGTGTATCCCCGATTGTGCGCAGCCGGATCTTTTTGCTTGGCACAATTCTATTCGCCGTAGACGCGGAGTCGGGACAGATCAAGCACCGTCAATCCGCCGTGCTCCACGCGCAGCAAGCCCTCGCCTTCGAGTCGCTTCAGGCTTTGGCCGGTCACCGGCCGCGACACACCTGACAGCAGGCCGATTTCTTCATGGCTGATCTCGAGATGCCGCTCCTCATTGCCGCGATAGAGGACCGGGTTGAACAGCCAGGCAATGCTGCGCGCAACCCGCGCCGTCGCGTCAAGCGAGCGGTCATATTCGACCAGCGCGATGAACTGACCGAGCCGTTCATTGAACTGGCGCACGAGAAACCGGTTGAAGGCAGCGCTGCGATCGAACAGCCAGAAGAATGTCGCCTTGTTCATCAAGGCGAGCCGGGTGTCGCGCAGCGCGACAAGGTCGTAGTGGCGGGGCTCATCCTTCAAAAGTGTGCCTTCGCCAAACCAGGCGCCGGAGCGGATACCCGCCAGCGTGACCGTTTTTCCCGAACGCGAGGTCGTGCCGAGTTTTACCAGCCCGTCCGAAACGCCCGTCCACGAATCAAGCCGGTCGCCGCGATGGCAGATATATTCGCCACGCGTATATTGCTTCTCGGTGACCGCACGCCGCACGCGCTCAATCTCGTCACCATCGAGGTCGTGCGACCAGAACGCGATCTTGCGGAGATGATCGGCTGAAATCAATGTCAGGCCCCTGATTGCCGCCGCGGCAGGGTCCAGACCATTATGGCTGCGACCTTCACTAGCTCAAGACCGCAGAGCCACGATTATTCAGCCGCCTTCAGCATCGGCACGCCGCCAGCGCGAAATTGCTCCAGCAAGGCCGCTTCGTCGGCTTTGGCCGTTTTGAGATTGCGTGCCTTGACATGGCCAAAGCCTCGGATCTTTTCCGGGATCACCGCAAGACCAACCGCAAGCGGATGATTGTCGGCATTCAGCTTGGCAAAAATCTCGCCAAGCAGCGTCTCGTAGTCGGCGATCAGTTTGCGCTCCGTCCGGCGCTCGGAGGTATAACCGAACGGATCGAACGGCGTCCCGCGCAGAACCTTAAAGTGCTTCAAAGCGCCAAAGGCACGCAGGAGCCACGGCCCAAAGCTCATCTTTCTGGCTTCGCCGGTTGTCTTGTCCACACGTGCGAGTAGCGGCGGCGCCAGGTGGAATTCGAACCGTTTCGGGCCCGCTTCGAATGTGCTGTCGATCTGCTTCTGGAAGGTGCCGTCGGTGAACAGCCGCGCGACTTCATATTCATCCTTGTAGGCCATCAGCTTGAACAGATTTCGCGCGACGGCTTCGGCAAAGCCGGTGCGGCCGGGCGCCTTTTCGCTTTCAACCTGACGCGCCTTGGCGACAAGGTCGCGGTAGCGGCGGGCATAAGCAACGTTCTGATAGTCGGTCAGGAACGACACCCGCCGCTCGATCATCTCGTCAAGCGATTGCGACAGCCGCCGGTTTTCGTCCTGCGCCGCTGGCGCTGGAATCTGTTTTTCAACCGCGGCCGAATCCAGCGCCGCCCTGCGGCCCCAGCGAAAGGCGGCCTGATTCATCGCCACGGCTTCACCGTTCATTTCGATCGCCTTTTCGATTGATGCGGCGGACAAGGGAATGGCGCCCTTCTGCCAAGCATAACCGACCATGAAGATGTTGCCGGCAATCGAATTGCCGAGCAGTGCCGTTGCGAGCCGTGTCGCATCGATGAAGGCGACATTATCGCTGCCGGCAGCGGAGGTGATCGCGCGTTTCAGCCGTTCGGTCGGCAGCGAGAAATCCGCATTGCGGGTGAAATCGCCAGGCAGGAATTCGGCCGTGTTGATGATCATCGTCGTGGCGCCGTGCTTCACGGCCGCCAGTACCTTCTTGTTGCCGGCAACGACGATATCGCCGCCCAGCACCAGATCCGCCCCGCCTGCCGCGATGCGGATGGCGTGAATATCGTCCGGTGCATTGGCGATACGGATATGACTGTACACCGCGCCACCCTTCTGCGCGAGTCCGGCCATGTCGATGATGCCGACGCCCTTGCCTTCCAGATGCGCCGCCATGCCCAGCACGCCGCCGATGGTGACAACGCCGGTGCCACCAATGCCGGTGACGATGATGCCGTAAGGCTTGGTGATCGTCGGCAGAATGGGCTCCGGCAGCGCCTGCTGCTCGCCCTCTGCGACCGCTGTACCTTTCTTCGGCTTGCCGCCGTGCACTGTGACGAAGGAAGGACAGAAGCCCTTCACGCAGGAATAATCCTTGTTGCAGCTCGATTGATCGATGGTGCGCTTGCGACCCCATTCGGTCATAAGCGGCTGGACCGACACGCAATTGCTCTTCACGCCGCAATCACCGCAGCCTTCACAGACCAGCTCGTTGATGATGACGCGCTTGTCGGGATCAGGGAATGTACCGCGCTTACGCCGCCGCCGCTTTTCGGCGGCGCAGGTCTGATCGTAGATCAGCACCGATGTGCCCGGAATAGTCGCGAATTCACGCTGCACAGCCTCAAGATCATCGCGGTGGTGGAACGTGATGCCACGCGGCCATTCGGTACCGCTCGGATATTTGTCCGGCTCGTCGCTGACGACGGCGATACGCTTGACGCCTTCAGCCGCGACTTGCCGCGCGATGATCGGTACCGTCAACGTGCCTTCATGCGTCTGACCGCCGGTCATGGCGACGGCGTCGTTGTAGAGGATCTTGTAGGTGATGTTGGTGCCAGCGGCGATCGCCGCACGGATCGCCATGTAACCGGAATGATTGTAGGTGCCGTCGCCGAGATTCTGGAACACGTGATCGCGGGTCGAGAATGGCGCCTCACCGATCCAGTTCGCGCCCTCACCGCCCATATGGGTGAAGCCAAGCGTATTGCGGTCCATCCACTGCGCCATGTAGTGGCAGCCAATGCCGGCATAGGCGCGCATGCCTTCCGGTACGACCGTGGATGTGTTGTGCGGACAACCGGAGCAGAAATACGGCGTGCGCTGCGCCACTTCCTGCAACTCGGCAAGCGCATGCTGGGCCTGTTTCAGACGCGACACCTTCATCGCGATCGTATCATCATTGCGGCGGGCAAGAATGCGGTCGCCAATGGTGATTGCCACCTCGTTCGGATCGAGCGCGCCCTTGACCGGGAACAGCCAGTTGCCGCGCTCATCCTTCTTGCCGATACAGACCGGCTGATTGGCCGTGCCGTACAATTCTTCGCGCACCTGGACTTCGACCAGCGAACGCTTTTCCTCGACGACGATGATGAGATCGAGGCCCCTGGCGAACTCGATCAGTTCGTCGCGCGGGATCGGCCACGGACAACCGATCTTGAAAATGCGAAGCCCAAGCTCGTTGCAGCGGACTTCGTCGATTCCGAGTTCGTCCAGCGCCTGCCGCACATCGAGATAGGCCTTGCCGGTGGTGATGACGCCGATTTTCGGGTTCGCGCCGCCGGAGGTGATCATCCTGTTCAGTTTATTGGCGCGGATGAAGGCCAGCATGGCATCGCGCTTGTAGTCATAGAGGCGCGCTTCCTGCCCAAGCACGGTATCGCGCAGCCGGATATTCAGCCCGTCCGGCGGCATCGTGAAGTCTTCGGGAAGGACGATCTTCACGCGATCGAGGCTGCCCTCGACAACGGCGGTCGATTCCACCGTCTCGTGCATGCACTTCAGAGCCGACCAGACGCCGCAATAACGCGACATGGCAAAGCCGTAGAGACCATAATCGATGATCTCCTGCACGCCGGCCGGATTGAGAATCGGCATCATCACGTCGACAAAGTGATATTCGGACTGATGCGCCGTCGTTGACGATTCGGCGGTGTGGTCATCGCCCATCAGCGCCAGCACGCCGCCATGTTTGGAAGTGCCAGCGAAGTTGGCGTGGCGGAACACGTCGCCGGTCCGGTCGACACCCGGACCCTTGCCGTACCAGATGCCGAACACGCCGTCGTATTTGCCTTCGCCGCGCAGCTCCGCCTGCTGGGTGCCCCAAAGGGCGGTGGCGGCAAGGTCCTCGTTCAAGCCTGGGTGGAAAACGATGTCGTTCGGCTGCAGGAACTTGCGCGCGCGCATGAATTGCTGGTCGAGGCCGCCGAGCGGCGAACCGCGATAGCCAGTAATGTAGCCGGCGGTATTCAGGCCGGCACGCCGGTCCCGCTCCTTCTGCATCAGGCAGAGCCGGACCAGGGCCTGATAGCCCGTCACGAAGATCTGTTTCTTTGTCAGATCGTATTTGTCGTCGAGGCTGACCTGCCGCAGGGTCATTCTTGCTTTTCCTTCAAGCCACATGTGCGCACGGCCGGTGGCAAACGCCAGTCTTAACGGCAGGGTTCGTGACAGCAAGTTGAAGCCGATGCGTCGGAAATGCTGTCATCTGCGGGATGGCGGGTCAATCGCAGGAAGCCCCGGCAATTTATTGTCACGAGGAGCGTGACAGACGCAACTTAGTGCAATGCAGCAATAGTCCACAACGCACGAAAGCTTGCAGTTTTATAGCTCCGCGTGCGATAGATGCATTTGTAACTAATTTTAAAAACGGCCAATCGCCGCAGCTCAGGGAGAACGTCAATGACCCCACTTCGGACCCCTACCCGCCGTATCCTGCTTGCGACTGCCCTTGTGGTGGCGACCAGTTGCCTGTCCGGTTTTGCCGGCGCCCAGAGCACCTATCCGAACAAACCGATTCGCATGATCGTGCCCTATGCAGCCGGCGGCGGCACGGATTTCTTCGCCCGCGCGGTCGGCACGTCCATGAGCAGCATTCTCGGCCAGCCGCTGGTGATCGAGAACCGGCCGGGCGCCGGCACCATCATCGGCGCCGATGCCGTCGCCAAAGCCGAGCCGGACGGCTACACGTTGCTGCTGGGCGACACCTCAACCTACGCCTCCAATCAGGGGCTGTATCGCAAGCTGCCGTACAACGCACTGAAGGATTTCGCGCCGATCACGCTCACCGGCCGCTTCGCCGTCGTGCTGCTGGTGAATACTGACAAGCTGAAAGTGAATTCGGTCAAGGAGTTGATCGACCTTGCGAAGAAAGAGCCTGGCAAGATCGATTATGCCAGCGCCGGCGTCGGCAGCCCGTTCCATCTCGCGGCAGAGTTGTTTGCACAGACGGCCGGGATCAAGCTGAACCACGTTCCCTACAAGGGCGCTGGTCCCGCGGTGCAGGATCTCGTCGGCGGGCAGATCGGCATGATGTTCGTCGATTACGCGACCGGCCGCTCGCAGCTCTCGAACAAGAACATCAAGGCGATCGGTGTCGCATCGCCCGGCGAATTCTCGATGCTTCCCGGTGTGCCGCCGATCGCCGCGACGCTTCCGGGCTACGAAGCCTGGGCGTGGCAAGGCTTCAGCGCACCCGCGAAGACATCGCCTGACGCCATCAAGACGATTAACGCTGCCTACGGCAAGGCCGTCAGCGACGCCGGCCTGAAGAAGAAGCTCAACGATGCCGGCATTGACGTGCTGCAATCCTCACCCGAGGAGATGCGCAAGTATATCGAAAGCGAAACGGCCAAGTGGGACAAGGTCATCAAGGCTGCGAATATCGAATTGCAGCTTTGAAATTGTCTTGTCATGGCCGGGCTTGTTGTCCCGGCCATGACAGAGGGATCTTCAGCACCTACGCCATCGCCGGTTTCGGACGGCCGCCGGCGCGCAGCAGCCAAATGGCGATCGCAAGGTTGAGCAGGTTCCACGCCAGCCCGTTCAGGAAGGCGATGCGATAGGAGCCGGTCAGGTCGAAAATCCAGCCTGACATCCAGCCGCCCAATGCCATGCCGAACACCGTCGCCATGATGACGGTGCCGACGCGCGAGCCGGCTTCCTTCGGCGGGAAATATTCGCGGATGATGATCGCATAGCTCGGCACGATGCCGCCCTGGAACAGTCCGAACAGCAGCGAGATCAGGTAAAGTGACGTTAGGCCATCGAAGAAAAAGTACAACGCCAGCGCAACGGCCTGCATGAACGAGCCGATTAGCATCGTCATGACGCCGCCGACCTTATCGGCGATGAATCCGGACGCAATGCGGCTGAAGATGCCGCCGATCAGCATGATCGACAGCATCTCGGCGCCGCGCGCAACGCCATAACCGAGATCGCCACAATAGGCGACGATATGCACCTGCGGCATCGCCATGGCGACGCAACAGGCAACGCCGGCGATGCAGAGAAGAACGAACAGTGCATTCTGAGAAATACCGAGATTCGGTGCGCGGAAACCGGCGCCCTCCAGGGGCGTCTCGAGCATCACCGTGCGCTGACGGAACATCAGCGACAACGGCAGCATGGCGACGACGCAAAACAACCCGATGCCGATATGGGTCGGACGCCAGCCTGCCGCCGATGTGAAATGCTGGATCACCGGCGGCCAGATCGCGCCGGCAAAGTAATTCCCCGATGCCGCGATCGCCACGGCGATACCGCGGCGCCGGAGGAACCAGTGCGAGATGTCGGCGATCATTGGAGCGAAAGACGCGGCCGCGCCAAGCCCGATCAGCACATGCGCCAACGACAGGATCGTCATATTGGGTGCAAGACCGGCACCGACATAGCCCATACCGAGGCACGCGATACCAAGAAGAACCGCGGCGATGATGCCGTAACGATCCGCCAGGCGGCCGAGCAAGGCATTGCCGGCCGCAAAGCCGACCATGCACATCGTGTAGGGGAATGTCGCGTCAGCACGGGCGATGCCGAAGTCGGCCTGCACTGCCGGCAGAACGACGACGTAGGACCACATACCGACACTGCCGACCGTGGTCAGCAAAAGCGCTACGCCCAGCCGCAGCCAAGCATAGCGCGAATCGACAAGTTGTGGCCGGCTTCCGGCAAGGCCGTCCTTCATGGCGGCTGCACACTGGTCGCTGTTGGCGCTCACATCAAGCAAATTGAATGCAAGTCTCGCATTCGCATTGCTGATGGGTCCGGGTGCAAATCAGCGAGAAAAGCACTAGCCGAGAACGACGGTCTGCCCGCCATCGACGATGATGCTGGCGCCGGTCATATAGGAACCGGCTTTGGAGACCAGCAGCAGCAAGGCTCCATCGAGATCTCCGTCCTCGCCGAAACGGCCCATCGGGATCGAGCGTTCGATCTCCCGTCCTTTTTCACTTTGCAGAAATGTCTGGTTGATTTCGGTAACGAACCAGCCCGGTGCGATGGCGTTCACCCGAACGCCCTTTGTGGCCAGTTCGAGCGCCAGGGCCTTTGTCAGTTGCACGACACCAGCTTTCGCGACGGCGTAGGCCGCAACACCTTTCGACACACCGAAGCCGAGCACCGACGCCGTATTGACGATCGCGCCCTTGCGGCCAGCCGCAATCATGCGGCGTGCGCCTTCTTGCGCCCAGAAGAACACCGAATCGAGATCGATGGACAGGACGCGCCGCCATTCCTCCTCGGTCATGTCGATCGCCCGCGCAGTCTGTGCGACGCCGGCATTGTTGAGAAGAATCGTCACCGGTCCAAAAGCGGATTGCGCTTTGTCGAATGCGACCGTCATGGCGGCGCGATCGAGCACATCGGCCTCGATGGCGATGGCCTGCCCGCCGGACGCTTCGATTTGCGCGCACAACGCATCGAGACGGTCCTTGCGCCGCGCGACCAGGACAACTTTGGCGCCATTCGCCGCCAGCACCTGCGCGAAGCGCGCACCAAGTCCCGACGACGCGCCGGTAACGAGTGCGACTTCGCCGGTCAGATCGAAGATCGTTTCTGCTTTCATGCGCGGCTGCCCAAGGTTCCGCAACGCGGACTATAGCGGCAGCATCAGGCCGCGAACATGCGTTCGCTGGCCATATAGCCCATCAACAACGCAATGCCGAAGAAGAGCACCAGAATAGCAGCGGCCACTTCGAGACCGCGCAGAACCAACATGCCAGGCCCCGGACGCGCATCGGCGAACCTCTTGGCCACACCACGCGCCGCAACCGCCACGGTCGCGATCACGGCGACGGTGATGGCCGTGCCGAGGCCCATGATGAACGTCGCGCCGACGCCGGCCCAGAACAGCCCCTGCGCCAGCGCAAAGACGAGAACGAGGATCGCGCCCGAACAGGGCCGCAGGCCAACGGCGACGATGGCCGCGAGGCCTCGTTTCCAGCCACCCGGTCCGGCCAACTCCTCGGGCTCTGGTCCATGCGCGTGGCCCCAGGCCGACGCATGATCGTCGTGATCATGGCCGCAACCCGGTCCATGTTCATGATGATGTCCGTGATGTGCATGCGAATGATGCGAGCAAGCCGGACCGTGAACGTGGTCATCATGAGCGTGGTCGTGCGCATGTGAATGGAGGTGATTTGCCTCATCGTGATGCGCCACCGTCAAGGGCTTTGCCTCTGCCGCTCTGTATTTGCCGATCGCATTGAGGAAAGAACGGCCCTTCACCCACAACAGGCGCACGCCCAGAACCGCGATCAGCCCGTAACTGACCACTTCGATCCACCATACCGTGCCGTCCATCGCGCGGCGCGTCGCACCGAGCAAAACCGCCGCGATGCCAACGATGGCAACCGCGACCAACGCCTGCAGCAAGGCCGAAGCGAACGACAGCGCCACGCCACGGCGCCAGGTCTCACCATTCGCCACGACATAAGACGAGATCACCGCCTTGCCGTGCCCGGGTCCGGCGGCGTGAAAGACGCCATAGGCAAACGACAAGCCGAACAGGCCCCACACGGCGCTGCCGTCCACCTTCGCCGCGCGGATCGAGGCGGACAGACCGCGATAGAATTCCGACTGCTTCGCAATGATCCAGCCGACTAGACCATCAGGCGGCGGAGCGCCGCGGGGCGCACCAAAGGGGTTACCCTGCGCGAACGACGGGTCGCTCATCCATGCGGCAATAACAGACACGACCACCGCCGCGCCGAAACAGATCAGAGCGATGGCAAGCGCCCGACGGGCTGTCAGCATTTCACGGCAATCTTGTTGGCGAATTGAGCGCCCCATTGAGCATTCGGATCGGGCCTGGCGAACAAGGCTTCGCTCAAGGATCTCGACTGAGTCGCATCCCCAAGCTTCACCGTGTTGAGCTTGCACTGCGCCGGCGCGCCTTTCAGCGTGATCGGCTCTTTCTCGGCAAACTCGAAGGCGACGAAATAAAGCGGATCATAGACTTCGAGATCGACATTCTTGGTCGAAACCGGCTTTTTCAGCGGCAGCGTGAAATGCAGAGTGAGAAGCTGGTCGTTCATCTCGAGGAAATAATCGGTGGGCGTTTCGAACTCGACCTTCTGGCCGTTCATCGTGCCCTGCGTGAAGAAATCATATTCCTTCATTGAAGTGACATTCACTTCCGCGAGCGGCTGCAATTCCTCCCGGGTGAATACGCCCTTCTGTTTCGATTCGAGTCCCTGCGTGGCGTAGGACGAGAACATGTCGTCGAAGGTCCAGTGATGCCGGATGCCGGTCATCCGGCCTTCGCCGTCATAGACAATCTCGCTCTTCATTGTGACATAGACATGAGGATGCGCGCGGGCGGCGGTCACCACCAGCGGCAACGCAAAAGCAGCCAGCACGAATGCGCGAAAGATACGGGAAATCATGGGTTCCAGCTTTTGAAGCAGGTGTAGCCACGACCATACCACGGATCAGGGCGGAATGGAGGCGAGGGTCATAACATCAGACCCCAAAAGCGCCCGGATCGGCGCGTGGATCGTGTGCGCCTTCCATCGTCCCATCGGGATGCAGCACCACCGCCCCGGCATGGCCCATCGTATCGGAATAGGCTTCCGGCAGAACGTCCACGTCGTGACCGGCCGACAACAGGCGATCGACAAGGTTGCCGTCGAAACGGGATTCCATCCGCAGGTTGGTATGCGCAGAGCCCCAAGTGCGGCCGAGCAGCCAGCGCGGCGCGTCGATCGCCTCTTCCAGCGGCTTTCCAAATAGCACATGGCGCGAGAAAACCATGCCTTGAGTCTGCGGCTGGCCGTCACCGCCCATGGTGCCGTAGGCCATGACACGGCCATCCTTGAGAACGGCGAGCGCGGGATTCAAGGTATGGAATGGCAAGCGGCCGGGCTTCAGCGGGTTTACGGCGTTTTTATCCAGCGAGAAGCTGGCGCCACGGTTCTGCATCAAGACGCCCGTGCGCGGCAGCACACAGCCCGAGCCGAATTCCCAGTAAATCGACTGGATGTAGGAGACGACCAGCCCGGATGAATCGGCGGCCCCCATCCACACCGTATCGCCTTCGCCATAGGGAGCCGGCCAGCGCGCCGCCTTTTTGCGGTCGATCCGCTGCAATTCGCCATCCAGGAATGCCGCGTCCAGGAATTTGCTCATCGGCTCGCTGAGATATTTTGGGTCGGTCACGAATTTGTCGCGCACGCGAAAGGCGCGTTTGGTCGCCTCCACCAGCCCGTGCACGAAATCGAAGCCTTCGGCTTCCGGCACGCGCAGACGATCGAACAGCGCCAGGATGATGAGCGAAGCCAGCCCTTGCGTCGGCGGCGGGGAATTGTAGAGCGTGCCGACGATCAGCGGTACAGACAGCGGCTCGGTGACGTAAGCGCGATACCTCTCGATGTCGGCGCGCGTCACGGGCGAGCCGATGCGCTCGAGGTCGGCAGCGATCTCGCGCCCGATATCGCCGCGATAAAAATCGTCGAGCCCCGCATGCGCCAGTTGATCGAGTGTCGCTGCGAAAGCGGTCTGCCTCATCGTTGCGCCTTCGGCCGGCACCTTACCGTCAACGAGGAACGTGTCGGCGAAACCGGCAGCCTCGTTCATCTCGCCGAGCTTGTCGCGCGTCAGCGCGTGCTGGCTGCGGCTGACGACATAACCATCGCGGGCCTGCGCGATTGCGGGGGCGAGCAACACGTCGAGAGGGATTTTCCCGCCCAGCGACTTGGCGCCATCGAGAGCCTGCATCCAGCCGCCGATCGCGCCCGGTACGGTCAGCGCGGCGAACGGACCGCGCGCCGGAATCGCGTCATAGCCGCGCTCCCGATAGAATTCGATTGTCGCGCGTGCACCGGCCGGCCCCGGCGCCATAATTGCGCGCACACGGCCATTGGGCTCGCGCACCACCCAGAAGCCGTCGCCCCCAATGTGAGTCATGTGCGGATAAACGGCAGCGATGCTCGCCGCCATCGCCACCATGGCTTCCAGCGCATTGCCGCCATCGGCGAGCACAAGACGGCCTGCTTCGGCAGCAGCATGATGCGGAGCGGCAGCAACGCCGCGGCGATGGCTAGAGGTATAGGAGGTCATTGATGCACCAGAACAGGCAACGAGAGCAATTCAGACCGTCCCATCTCACGCCGGATGCCTGTCGGCAAGAGCGGCAGAATGCACGACGCGCGCCTGCACATCAGGCGGTCACATTGCCGCGCAACGATCTCGGCCGCGCAACGATCCTGCCTGCCAGACGTTAGCCGTGCGCTCCGAGGAGAAGACGATGAAATTGCACATATCCATGATCGCGGCCGCCCTGAGCCTGATTTGTGTTGTACCGGCCAGCGCCAATCCGCCGGCCACCAGCTACGGGCCACAATTGGAAGGGTTTCAATATCCCCATCCGGTTCGCCGTTTTGAATTCTCCTCGCAGGGCAAACAGCTCTCCATGGCCTTCATGGACATTGCGCCAACCGGAGCCGCCAACGGTCGCAGCATCGTGCTCCTGCACGGCAAGAATTTCTGCGGCGCGACCTGGGAGGCGACGATCGGCGTTCTGGCACAGGCCGGCTACCGGGTGATCGTGCCCGACCAGATCGGATTTTGCGCATCCACCAAGCCCGACGGCTATCAATTCAGCTTCGACCAATTGGCCGCCAACACACACGCCTTGCTCGCTTCGCTCGGCGTCGAGCGCGCCATCATCCTTGGCCATTCCATGGGCGGCATGCTCGCGGCGCGCTACGCGCTCAGTTATCCGCAGTCGGTCGAACGGCTGGTGATGGTCAATCCGCTGGGGCTCGAAGACTGGCAAGCCGAGGGGGTCCCCTACGCGACCATCGATCAACTTTACCAGAATGAGTTGAAGACGAGCTTCGACAGCATCAAGGCCTATCAGCAGCGCTTCTATTACAACGGTCAGTGGAAGCCCGAATATGATCGCTGGGTTTCGATGGCTGCCGGCATGTATGCGGGACCCGGAAAGGACCTTGTCGCACGCAATCAGGCGCAGACCTCGGACATGATCTTCACCCAGCCCGTCGTGCACGAGTTTGGACGCATGACCGTACCGACATTATTAATGATCGGCGGCAAAGACCGCACAGCACCGGGCGCCAACCGCGCTCCGAAAGAGATCGCCAACAAACTTGGCCATTATGACGAACTCGGACGGCGCGCTGCGAAAGCCATCCCCAATGCAACGCTCGTGGAGTTTCCTGCGCTCGGTCACTCGCCGCAGGTCGAGTCGCCGGACGAGTTTCATAAAGCCCTCATCCGCAGCCTCGCTTCGCAGACGTAACATTGTTGGCTGATCCGATCTCATCTTTCCTGAACATAAACGCGTAGGGCCCACCACGACCGGAAAGGCCACAATGTTTCACATGAAAATATTCCTACAAAGAGCGAAAGCCATTGCCTGGCGGGACTTTCGTCGCGGCCCCGGGCCAGCTTTGACGCCGTGTTCATGCTCCTAGAAGTCCAGTTGCTCGAACCGAGCGTGCCGTGGAGGCGTTTGAACGCCCGCAAGCTCGGCAAAAAGCATCGCGGTTATTCCGAGATCGCCGGTTTTAGGCGCCCTCCCCGCTTCACATGGAGGAACAGCCAGTCGTCCGGCGCAGTTACTTTGGCTTACGCCTCTCCCGAGGGCACCGCATCCACCAGTCCGCGGCGGGCGAGCAATGCGTCGACGCTCGGCAGCTTGCCGCGGAAGCCGATATAGGCATCGTCGGAGGTGCGACGGCCGCCGGCAGCGTAGATATTGTCCCGCAGCCTCTCGGCGGTGGCCTTGTCGAAGATGTCGCCGGTCTCCTCGAAGGCGCGGAAGGCATCTGCGTCCAGCACTTCGGACCACATGTAGCTGTAGTAAGCCGACGAATAGCCGCCGCCGGCGAACACATGCTGGAAATGCGGCGAGCGGTGCCGCATCACGATCTCTTCCGGCATGCCAAGCTTGTCGAGCGTCTTGCGTTCGAATTCGGTGACATCGAGCGCATCGGCGGATTCCAGCGAATGGAACTCGAGATCGACCAGCGCCGACGACACATATTCCAGTGTCGTGCAGCCCTGATTGAACGTGCGGGCCTTGAGCAACCGCGCCAGCAATTCCTCGGGGATCGGCTCGCCGGTGCGATAATGCACGGCGAAGCGACGCAGCACATCCGGCTGCTCGAACCAGTGTTCGTAAAGCTGCGAGGGCAGCTCGACGAAATCGGTATCGACATTGGTGCCGGAAATCGTCGGATAGGTCACGTCCGAAAGGAGGCCGTGCAGCGCGTGACCGAATTCATGGAACAGCGTCCGCGCATCGTCGAAGGAAAGGAGCGTCGGCTCGCCGTCGGCGCCCTTGGCGAAATTCATCACGTTAATAATCAGCGGGCGGATATTGCCCCGCAGCTTTTCCTGCTCGCGCAACGCCGTCATCCAGGCACCGCTATGCTTCGAGGGCCGCGCAAAATAATCGCCGAAGAACAGCGCGACATGCTGCCCCTTGGCGTCGGTCACGTCCCAGACGCGGACGTCAGGATGCCAGACCGGGATATCCTCGCGAGGCTTGAACTGAAGGCCGAACAGCCGGTGCGCGGTGTCGAAGGCCGCCGCGATGATCTTGTCGAGCTGGAAATACGGCTTGATCGCCGCTTCATCCACGTCGTGCAATTTCTTGCGCAGCTTCTCGGCATAGTAGCGCCAGTCCCAGGGCGCGATCTTGAAGTTGCCGCCTTCGGCTTGCGCCAGCGCCTGCAGCGCGTCGCGATCGGCCAAGGCCCGCTTCAGCGCCCGTGGCCACACCTCGCCAAGAAGATCGCGCACGCGACCCGGCGTCTTGGCCATGGAATCGTCCAGCCGGTAATCGGCATAGGTGCGGAAGCCCAAGAGCTTGGCGCGCTCGGCCCGCAGCGCCACGGTCTCGGCGATGATCGCCTTGTTGTCGGTGGCGTTGTTGTTGTCGCCGCGCGTCATCCAGGCGCGGAAGGCCTTCTCGCGCAGATCGCGGCGCGAGGAATATTGCAGGAACGGCTCAACGATGGAGCGCGACAGCGTAATGACATGCTTGCCGGCAAGGCCGCGCTCTTCGGCCGCCTCGCGCGCCGCAGCGCGGAGGAAATCCGGCAGACCGGCAAGATCGGCTTCGGTTTCGAGTACGATGAAGGTGTCACGCTCATCCGTCAGCACATTCTGGCTGAAGGCGGTGCCCAGCGTCGCCAGCCGCTGGCCGATCTCGGCGAGCCGCTTTTTGGCCGCGGGAGGCAGGTGTGCGCCGGCCCGGCGAAAGGCGGTGCGGTAGCGCTCCAGCACCCGCGTCTGCTCGTCGGTGAGGTTCAGCGACGCGGCGTTCTGGAACACGGCTTCGACGCGGCTGGACAGATCGCCGTTAAGGTAGATGGCGTCGTAATGCGCAGCCAGCCGCGGCGACATCTCGCGCTCGACCGTCATGATCGCGTCATTGGTGTCCGCACCGGACAAAGCGAAAAACACGTCGGACGTCCGGGACAGAGCGCGGCCAGACAGTTCCAGAGCAGCGATGGTGTTCTCGAAATCCGGCGAGGCTGGATTGGCGATGATCGCGGCGATCTCACTGTCGTGCTCCGCCATCGCCTGCTCGAAAGCCGGAACGAAATGGTCCGGCAGGATCTCCGCAAATGGCGGCACCTCGAACGCGTTGTTCCAGGGAGCAAGCAGCGGATTTTTGGCGGAGGCGGCGGCATCCATGGCGGTCTGCGGGTTCATCACGTTGAAATATCTTGCTTTTCGAGGACGGAAAGGGCGCTGGCTTGATGTCGAAGTGGGGTGCCGCAGGCTCTAAATCCAGCCTTGATTGATGCCCATGTTTCGAGGACATTGCGCCGCAAATTCGAACGGAACAGCCATGAGCACCCAAGCCCCCGCCCGCCGCATCGTCTGGATCAACGTCATAACGGTCGTGAGCGCAACGATCCTGATCGGCGCCGAGGTTTTCGGGGCGGCTTTTGCCGGCAGTTGGGCCATCGCCAATCTGTTCGGGCTGGGCAGCACTTTCGCCCGCGTGCTCGATGCTGTGTTCCTTGCTTGCGGCGCCTTCATCATGGTCCAGTTCGTCAATTTCGCGCGCAAGATCGAGCCGTTCAGCCGCTAGGCTCCTCTGACAGCAAAAAGCCTGTCATCTCCGCAGGCACCCGCTCGCGTTCCTGATGTCAGACTGAGCATCTTCAGCGACACCAGCGGAGCCGTTCGCGATAGGCTCTCCGACTGCGATACAGCGCCCCGCGCCTGCACCGATGTCAGCGCGGTGCGTGAAGAAGAGCGCTGCGAGGCGATGCAGGCGACGATCGATGACGCGATGTCCGGCGCTTTGGCACACTGCGACTTCGCGATGAGCTTCAAAGACGATCTCGTCTCACTGCCGGCGAGCCCCACTGGCGAACTGCAGGAGAAATGCGGCGGCAGATGATGCTCAACGCCGCACGCGCGCCACGCTTGCGTCACGTTCTCCATCCTTGCGAGATGCACGCGCGCGCTCACGTGCATCACGCTGTTAACGATCTCGTAATCTGCGAAGTTTTTTCGCGCTGGACACGACGTAATGCTTGCGTGCGCGGCGCATATGCACTATTTCCGCCCTTGCCCAATTTCGCACGTGCCTGTGGTCGCGTGTCGGTCGGTAGGTAGCGGGACAAGAGGCCCGCCAGCCGCCTGGGGAGACCAAGCTCTCTGCGGAGAGTCTCTCCAAGAAATCTGACCGGCAGCCGGAGGCGAAACCGGCGTACTCAGTTCTCCGCTGAGGACGCGACTTAAAGCAACGACGGAGCGGGCTTTTTTGGCTACTGCCGGCTGTCCATAGGCCGGATCTGTTCCGAAGAGGCTTGTCCTTCATTGCCAGGTGTGCGGCGGGGGTCTCCCCACCAATCCACGGCAGCATTGTCCGGTGTTGAACACCTCGCCTGTCGTGACCTCCATCGCACGACGGCGTGGCTTCATCATCTGACACTCACTCGGACGCGTTCGTGCGCGTTCATTGGCTGTTTGGGGAAGACGATGACCGACCGTATCCGCGAATTTCTTCGCACCCGTACCGACGACGGCCCCGTGCTGGTGGTCGATCTCGACGTGGTTCGCGACAACTACAACGCCTTCGCAAAGGCTCTGCCCGACACGCGCGTGTTCTACGCGGTGAAGGCGAATCCTGCGCCGGAGGTGCTCTCCCTGCTCGCCTCGCTGGGCTCCTGCTTCGACACCGCCTCGGTCGCCGAGATCGAGATGGCGCTCGCGGCCGGCGCGACGGCGGACCGCATCTCCTATGGCAACACCATCAAGAAGGAGCGCGATATCGCACGCGCCTATCAGTATGGCGTTCGCCTGTTCGCGGTCGACTGCCAGGCCGAGGTCGAGAAGGTCGCTCGCGTCGCTCCCGGCTCCAAGGTGTTCTGCCGCATCCTGTGCGATGGCGCCGGCGCTGAATGGCCGCTGTCGCGCAAGTTCGGCTGCGAGCCGCAGATGGCGGTGGACGTGCTGGAGCATGCGCACCGGCTGGGCCTGTCGGCGCACGGCATCTCGTTCCATGTCGGTTCGCAGCAGCGCGATCCGAAGGCCTGGGACAAGGCGCTGGCTTCGGCGGCGGCGATCTTCCGCGAGTCGGCCGATCGCGGCATCAGCCTGTCGATGGTCAATCTCGGCGGCGGCTTCCCGACCAAGTACCTGAAGAAGGTGCCGGGCGTGAAGACCTACGGCGCGACCATCTTCCAGGCTTTGCGCAAGCATTTCGGCAACCGTATCCCGGACACGATCATCGAGCCGGGCCGCGGCATGGTCGGCAATGCCGGCGTGATCGAAACCGAAGTCGTGCTCGTCTCCAAGAAGAGCGAGACCGATAAGGTTCGCTGGGTCTATCTCGACATCGGCAAGTTCGGCGGTCTCGCCGAGACGATGGACGAGTCGATCCGCTACGCGATCAAGACGCCGCGCGACGGTGCACCGCTCGAGCCTTGCGTGCTCGCCGGCCCGACCTGCGACTCGGCCGACGTGATGTACGAGAAGGAGCCGTATCTCCTGCCCGTGAGCCTCGAGATCGGCGACAAGCTGCTGATCGAAGGCACAGGCGCCTACACGGCGACCTACTCCGCAGTGGCCTTCAACGGCTTCCCGCCGCTGAAGACGATCCACATCTGATCGCTCCGCGATCGGGCCACATCTGATCGCTCCGCGATCGGGCCACACCTGATGACGCCGGGAGCCGGCTGAGAAGTTCGGCTCCCCTTCCCTTCATTCTCTCGAACTGAAGCCGTCCCGCGAAAAACGGGGCACGGAAGGAGATGGCCATGACCGCCATTCGCCAAGAAAAATTGTCTGATTTCGATGCGCGCGAGGCTCTGCTCGACCGCGCCTATGGACCGAGCCGTTTCACCAAGACCTCGCAGCGCCTGCGCGAGGATCGTTTGGCCGCGGCCGGCTTGTCCTTCGTTGCGACCGACAAGGGCCAAATCATTGGCTCTGTCAGGCTGTGGGACGTCTGTGCCGGCCCCGGCAAGGCGGCGCTGTTGCTCGGCCCGCTGGCCGTTGCTCCGGAGCACCGCAGCAAAGGCCTTGGCGGCAGGCTGATGAAGCATGCCATCGCTGCCGCGCGCATGCGCGGTCATGGCGCGATCCTGCTCGTCGGTGACGCGCCTTATTACCAGCGCTTCGGCTTCTCGACGCAGAAGACCGGATCGCTGTGGATGCCCGGCGCCTATGAGCAACATCGGCTGCTGGGCATCGAACTGCAGGCCGGCGCGCTCGATGGGGCGCGCGGCCTGATCGGCGCCACCGGGCGCCTTGCACCGAAGCCCGACCTGCACGAACTGGTCGCGGCTGCTCAACGGGCTGTCAAAAGCCCGACATCCCGCGCAGCCTAAATGTCGGTGCGGTGAATCACTTGCTCCGTTTTTTCCGCAAAGGCGGGAAACCAGTTTCCAAACCTGGGTCCCCGACCTTGCGGGGACGAACGGGCGCCAAGGCCGCCGCGTCACGACGTTAGGAATTTGCGCGATCAAGCCTGGGCGGGTATCGCAGAGGCCGCGATACCCGCCCTCTTCCTTTTGACCATCCCGCCCTTTGACGACACCGAACAAGACTGGAGTAGGAAGCGATGACCGACTGGCCCGTGCACGGGAAGATCGACGGCCCCATTGTGATGATCGGCTTCGGGTCGATCGGCAAGGGTACGTTGCCGCTGATCGAGCGCCACTTCAGCTATGACAAGGCGCGCTTCGTCGTCATCGATCCGGAAGACAAGGACCGCAAGATCCTGGACGATCGCGGCATCCGCTTCATCCACGACTCGGTGACCAAGGACAATTACAAGCACTTGCTCAAGCCGCTTCTCACCGACGGCGGCGGGCAGGGCTTCTGCGTCAACCTGTCAGTCGATACCTCCTCGGTCGACATCATGGAGCTGTGCCGCGAGGTCGGCGCGCTCTACATCGACACGGTCAACGAGCCGTGGGCAGGCTTCTATTTCGACGCCAAGAAGGGACCGGAGGCGCGCTCGAATTACGCGCTGCGCGAAACGACGCTCGCCGCCAAACGCAAGCGTCCGGCCGGCACACCCACGGCCGTGTCGTGCTGCGGCGCCAATCCCGGCATGGTGTCATGGTTCGTCAAGCAGGCGCTGTTGAACATCGCCGGCGATCTCGGCGTGAAGTTCAAGGAGCCGAAGACACGCGAGGACTGGGGCAAGCTCGCCAAGAAGCTTGGCGTGAAGGGCATCCATATCGCCGAGCGCGATACCCAGCGGGCTAAATATCCGAAGCCGAGAGGCACCTTCATGAACACGTGGTCCGTCGAGGGCTTCGTATCGGAGGGCCTGCAGCCGGCCGAGCTCGGCTGGGGCACGCACGAGAAGTGGATGCCCAAGAACGGCAAGAAACACAAAACCGGCTGCCAGGCGGCGATCTATCTCTTGCAGCCCGGCGCCGACACGCGCGTGCGCTCATGGACGCCGACGGCACAGAGCCAGTACGGCTTCCTTGTCACCCATAACGAGTCGATCTCGATCGCCGACTATTTCACCCTGCGCGACGGCCGCAAGGTGACGTACCGGCCGACCTGCCACTATGCCTATCACCCGTGCAACGACGCGGTGCTGTCGCTGCACGAAATGTTCGGCAATGCCGGCAAGAAGCAGGAGACGATCCACATTCTCGACGAGAACGAGATCGTCGATGGCATCGACGAGCTCGGCGTGCTGCTCTACGGCCACAAAAAGAATGCGTACTGGTACGGCTCGCAGCTTTCGATCGACGAGACGCGCGAACTGGCGCCCTATCAGAACGCGACCGGCCTGCAGGTGACGTCCGCTGTCCTTGCCGGGATGGTGTGGGCACTGGAAAATCCGAACGAAGGCATCGTCGAAGCCGACGAGATGGATTTCCGCCGCTGCCTCGAGGTGCAGATGCCGTATCTCGGACCGGTGATCGGCACCTATACCGACTGGACGCCGCTGGCCGGCCGGCCCGGCCTGTTCCCGGAAGACATCGACAAGCGCGATCCCTGGCAGTTCAAGAACGTGCTGGTGCGGTAACGACAAACGACAAGTGGCCGGGGCATTCCCGGCCATTTTTGTAGGTGCAACGCTATCTTGGCTGGTCGTAGATCTTCGCCACCGCCGCCACGAAATCAACGAAGGCACGCACCTTGGCCGCCTGCTGCCGCCGCGACGGGAAATGGACGTAGAGCGGAAAGCGCTCCTCGTTCCAGTCCGGAAACAGATCGATCAGGCGGCCATCCTTCAATCCTGTTGCCGCAAATTCCAGGCTCTGCGCAATCCCGTGTCCCTGTTCGCAGGCCATCAGCATGGTCGCGCCGTCATTGACGGTGAGCCGCCCCGTGGTCCGGACTTTCACGGTCTTGCCCTTGCGCTGAAACTCCCAAGCAAATGGCCGCCTGGTCACAGGATCCGGAAACTGGATGCATTCGTGCTGCGCAAGATCCTGCGGCCGGCGCGGCTTGCCGTGCTGCGCCAGATAGCCGGGCGATGCGCAGGTGACGACGCGCGATTCCAGCAGACGCCGCACGATCTGCCCTGACAGCACCGGTTCACCGAACCGTACGGCAACATCATATCCTTCCGCAGCCAACGCGCCGGAATCATCGCGGACGGAGAGATCGAGCGACAGCTCAGGATGAGCGGCCAGAAACTCCGTCAATCGTGCTCCCAGCATGTAGTGCATAGCGACCGGGTGGACGCTGGCGCGCAGCACGCCACGCACGGCAGCGGATGCACGGCCGATATCCGTTACTGCCTCGTCGAGATCGGAGAGGAGTGGTGCGATCTTTTCGTAGAATCGCCGTCCCTCGTCGGTAAGCATCACTGCGCGCGCATTGCGCTCGAACAGGCGCACGCCGACACGCTGTTCGAATCGCGCGACGGCACGGCTGACGCCAGACTGTGTCAGACCGAGCGCGCGCCCCGCTCCGACGAAATTGCCCGCATCAATGACCGCCGCGACGACACCGATGCCACTAACCACTCTGCCGTCGAAGCCCATTGGCCATTCCCTATGCATGACTGATAGTCATCATCATAAGGATAATAATGCGTTGGAATCATTCTTTGTCCAGTGTCATTTCCTGGCTGATCGCTCAACACCCAGCACAGGAATTTCAGCCATGAAACTCAATGGCAAGACAATCATCATACTCGGCGGCACATCCGGTATCGGACTGGCGACCGCTCAAGCAGCTGCCAGCGAAGGCGCAAATATTGTGGTGGCATCCAGTCGGCAGAAGGCAGTGGATGAAGCGCTGGCCGCATTGCCCGGAAAAGCTGCAGGCCATGTGCTCGATCTGTCGCGTGAGGACAGCATCGCCCGATTCTTCGAAGGCGCCGGCGAATTCGATCATCTCGTCTACACCGCCGGCGAGAATCTGGAGCTTGCGGAGATCGGCAAGCTCTCAATCGATTGGGCGCGGCAGTTCTGGAATATCCGTTATTGGGGCGCTTACACCGCGGTGAAATACGGCGCTCCGTATATCCGCGCGGGCGGCTCCATCGTGCTGACAACCGGTGTCGCCGGCGCGCGTCCCCGCAAGGGCTGGACGGTCGCGGCCAGTATCTGCTCGGCGATGGAAGGTCTGACACGCGCGCTTGCGATCGAACTCGCACCGGTCCGCGTCAATGCCGTTTCACCTGGCGTGGTCCGCTCGCCACTTTGGGGCGCGATGAGCGAACATGATCGCGAGGCGATGTATCGGGATGCCAGTGCACGGCTGCTGGTCGGACGCGTCGGCGAGGTGGAAGATATCGCGGAAGCCTATCTCTACCTGATGCGCGAGAATTTCAGCACCGGCCAGGTGACCGTTGTCGATGGCGGAACGGTGTTGGTCTAGTCTGCCGTTCGCACTTTCTAAGCGCGATCCCTGGCAGTTCAAGAACGTGCTGGTGCGCTAGATTTTTAGCCCTCCCCGCTTGCGGGGAGAGCTAAGCTGCAGCGGCCAATCATGCCGCTGTAACGGGCCATCCGTCAGCCTGCATACCCACCTTCATCCAGAAATTGCTGCTCCGCCGGAGTCATCCCGCGCCCGAGAATGGAATTGCGATGCGGAAAACGGCCAAAGCGCCGGATGATGTCGCGGTGTCGCCGGGCATGCGACGGGGCCGGCTCTTTCAGCGTCCCACACAAAGCGACCGAGCGATCCTGATCGGCCAGATCTTCCGAATGGGCAAACGGCAGATAGAAGAATGGCCGCAATTCCTCATCAACGGCATGGTCGTGCTGCGCGGCGAGAGCGGCTTTCGCGACGTCCCGCGCCGTCGTATCCGTCGCATACATGCGCGGCGTGCCACGGAAGGCATTGCGCGGAAACTGGTCCAGCAGCAACAGCAACGCCAGCGATCCCTCCGGTGTGCTTGCCTTGCGCCAGTTCGCACGCACCGCCTTTTCATGCAGTGACAGGAAACAATCGCGGAACTGGCGATCGAATTCCGGTCTCTGCGCAAACCATTCGCCTTGCCCCGCATTACGCCAGAATTCGATGACAGCGGAGGCTTCGCCATGCGAGATAGGCGGCATTGCCTCCGATGGCGCGTTCGCCTCACTCGCGTGGTGAAAGCCCAGTTCCACAAGTGCTTCTCGCGTCACCGGCACAAGCCCTTCCGGGCGAAAACCGGTATTAAAAAGCCGAAACATCATCATCTCCAGGACAGTTCATGCGGACCGCGCTTTTGCGTCCGCTTCCGGGGCTGGAGATTGCAATTGGCCTTTGATGAATCAAATGATATGATTTCAGCGATATGCTGAATGAAACTAATCTTTCCCGAACTGACCTCAACCTGTTGGTCCTCTTTCAGGCGGTCATGAACGAGGGTCATGTCGGTCGAGCGGCGCAGAAATTGAACCTCACAGCGTCCGCTGTCAGTCACGGGCTCGGGCGGTTGCGGCTGCTTTTAAACGACCCGCTGTTCCTGCGGACGCCCAAAGGCGTCGTACCCACGGAGCGCGCGACACAACTAGCGGCGCCCATTGCCGACATCCTTGCAAGAGTGAGCCAGGTTGTTTCGACTGCAGAGCCCTTCGATCCTGCCATATCGCGCCGCACCTTCACGATTGGCGCTCCTGACGCCGTGATGGCGGTGGTGCTGCCGCCGCTGCTAAAGGCGCTGCGCTTTGCCGCGCCCCATGTCGATGTCAGGATGCGGCAGCTGCTTCCGCCACACGGAAGCCGGACAAGTGAAGATGCCTGGTCGCCGGCCCTTGCCGAACTGGACGCACGGACCATCGATATCGCAATCGCGCCCGTGAAAGACATTCCCGCGCGCTTCGTTGGGCAAAGCTTGTACGAGGAGAATTTTATCGTCGTCTCGCGGACAGGCCACCCTTATGCGAAATCCCCAAGCTTGGAGAAATTCTGCGAAATGCAGCACCTGCTGGTTTCGCTTACGGGCGACAGTCGCGGCTTCGTCGACGACCTGCTCGTGCAACGTGGTGCCGCGCGCCGCGTGGTATTGACGGTCCCGAATTTCATGTTGGCCCTCGCCATCCTCGCAGAGACGGACTTCATCGCCGCTATGCCGAGACGTCTCGCGGAGATCCATGCAAAACAATTTGGATTGACATGCACGGAAGCCCCGATGCCGCTGCGCAGCGACCCTTTGCGCGCCGTAGCCTCGAAAGCTTCCTTGACCGATGCCGGAGTAGCCTGGCTCTTTGGGCTGCTTCGCAACATGCTGCCAGCCAGGCGCCCTATGCGAATGCAGAAACGCCGGACAAATGCATAGCGTCAGGCCAGATCGACCACGCCCGCGACGCGATCCTCACACGCAAAGGCAAGCTGATTGCCATCGCCGCTCCAGCCGAGAGCGGTAACCGGCGTATTGAGCTCGGCCGAATGCACCAGCACCTCGGCGCCGTCCTCGATCCGCACCAAAAGCACCATGCCATCCTCGTAGCCGGCCGCGACCACCGGCTGCGTCGGATGGCAGGCAACGACGACAAGTTTCTTGCCGTGCGGCGCCAGCAGCTTCGGCTGCTTCCCCATAGGGCCATCCTTGCCGGAAAACGGCCAGAGGATGAGCTGGTCCGAACCACCGGTCGCGAGATATTCGCCGCCTGCCGTCCATTGCATCGAGCGCACGCGCGTCGCATAGCCGGACATGCGCATGTGCTTGCTGTCGGCGAGACGCCAGCCATGCAGCATCGGCTCCTGCATGGTAGTGACGATGAAGCGGCCATCGGGGCTGACGGTGATGCCAAGATGCGAGCCCTTCCACTCCAGGAATTCGGGCTTGGCCTGCGCATTCGGAAACCAGAGCGAAGCGCCGTTGTAATGTGCGATTGCAAGCCGGAAGCCCTTCGGCAGGAATGCAAGACCGCCGACGCTTGATGGCAACTCGACCGATTTCACCTCACCCTTGCGGGTTGCGACCTGCGCCACCTTGCCGGCCGACCATGCCACGGCGCCATCGGCACCGAGCGCAATCTGGTCGATCCATTTACCCTTGGGATCGGTGAACACGGTGCGGGTCGCGCCGGAAGCGTCGATCTCGACCACCTTGCCGTCATCGCCGCCAGTGACGATCCGCGTGCCATCCCCGGCGGACGCGAGAATGCCGCCATCATGAAGAGCGATGCGCTGCGGGACCTCCTGATCCGGCGCCAGCAGCAACACCGCCTCTTCGGCGAGAACGAAGGCGACCTTGTCTTTCAGAAAATGAATGGCGATGACCGGCGCGCCAGTGGCGACGGTGCTCACCCTTTCGGTGATCGAAACCGATTGCGAATGATCGCTCACGTAACAACTCAGGCGATGCAGGTTTCGAAGCCGCTGCGGATCTTCTCTTCCGGCAGATGCCGGCCGATGAAGACAAGCCGGCTTTCGCGCTTCTCGTCATCCTTCCACGGACGCTGATGGTCGCCGTCGAGGATCATGTGCACGCCCTGGAACACGAAACGGTCCGGATCGTCCTTGAACGAGAGAATGCCCTTGGACCGCAGGATCGCCGGACCATCTTCCGCGACGAGCTTCTGAATCCACGGAAAGAACTTGTCGGGATCGAGCGGCTTTTCTGTCTTCAGCGACAGGGATTGCATGTCCTCGTCGTGATAATGCTTCACGCCGTGATGGTGATGGTCGTGATGATGGTGCTCGTGACCATGATCGTGATGATGGTCGTGGTGATGGTCGTGGTCATGCGCATGACCGTCGCCATGCAGAAATTCCGGCTCGATATCGAGAATGCGATCGAGATCGAACGCCTTGCGGTCCAGCACCTGATCGAGCGCGATTTCCGAGCGCGTCGTACGATGCAGCTTCGCATAAGGATTGATGCCGCGGATACGCGCTTCCACATCCTCAAGATCGGCCTCGCTGACGAGGTCGGCCTTGTTGACAAGGATCACATCGGCGAAGGCGATCTGGTTCTTGACCTCCGGCGCGTCTTTCAAGCGATCCTTCAGCCACTTGGCGTCGGCCACCGTCACCACCGCGTCGAGCCGCGTCTTCTTGCCGACCTCCTCATCGACGAAAAAGGTCTGCGCCACCGGCGCCGGATCGGCGAGCCCTGTCGTCTCGACAATGATCGCATCGAACTTGCCCTTGCGCCGCATCAGGCCTTCGATGATCCGGATCAGATCGCCACGCACGGTGCAGCAGACGCAGCCGTTATTCATCTCGAAGAC
This sequence comes from Pseudorhodoplanes sinuspersici, assembly GCF_002119765.1. Taxonomy (NCBI): domain Bacteria; kingdom Pseudomonadati; phylum Pseudomonadota; class Alphaproteobacteria; order Hyphomicrobiales; genus Pseudorhodoplanes; species Pseudorhodoplanes sinuspersici. The sequence goes on along the minus strand of NZ_CP021112.1, from coordinate 2,673,805 downwards.
TTCCTCGTCGGCATTGACGATGAGGTCGTTATCGATGCCGATCTCGCCGAATTCATTGACGATCACGGCGTATTTCTTGCCGTGCTGCTCGGAGAGAATGCGATTGAGCAAGGTGGTCTTGCCGGCGCCGAGATAGCCGGTCAGCACCGTGACGGGGGTCTTGTCGGACATGAAGGCTCCAGCCGAATTTACGGGCCGCCCGGACGGGGCGGAGCGCGGCGGCTAGGACTGAAGCGCCGCGCTGAGCGTCCTTATATTGTGCCGGATGAGGTCGATGTAAGTGGGGGCATCGCCTTTTTCGTCCGTCAGGGCATCCGAATACAGGGTCCCCCCCAGTTTCACCCTGGTTTCGTCGGCGATCCGCTTCAGCAGCCGCGGGTCGCTGATGTTTTCCAGGAAAACCGCCGGAATTTTCTGCTTTTTGATCTGCTGGATGATGCGGGCGACGTCCCGTGCGGATGCCTCCGAATCCGTGGAGACGCCCTGCGGTGCGATGAAGTCCATGCCGTATGCGCCCTCGAAATAGCCGAAGGCGGCATGGGTGGTGATGATTTTTCTCCGCTCGGGCGGGATTTTTGCGATGGCGTCCTTCACCTCACGGTCGAGCGCATCGAGTTTTTCAAGATAGGCGGCCGCATTGGCTTCATACGTCGCCTTGCCGGCGGGATCGGCGGCGATCAGCCCATTGCGGACATTGGCGACGTAGATTTTCACATTCGGCACAGATTGCCAGGCATGGGGATCGCCGTCGCCGTGGCCATGATCGTGACCATGCGAGCCGGCAATCTTGCGGGACTTCACACCCTTGCTGACGACGACATTGGGCGCCTTGGTATTCGACGATTTGATCAGCCGGCCGATCCAGCCTTCGAACCCCAGCCCATTGGTGAAGATGACTTTCGCATCGGCCAGCGTCTTGGCGTCGGCCGGCGACGGCGAATAGACATGCGCATCGCCATTCGGCCCGACGAGGCTTTTCACCGCGACGCGATCGCCGCCGACATTCGTGACGATATCGCCGAGGATCGAGAAGCTCGCAACAACCGGCAGCTTGTCCTGGGCAACGGCGGGTGACATCGGCGCAAACAGCAGCGCTGCGATAATGATGGATCGTCTGGTGAACATCATGGCTTCCTTTGCGATCACGCTTCGAGATGACGACCGGGAAAAAGCTGACGAACAAGGCCACCAACGCTGCCGAACAGCAGCGATATTGCATAAAGCACACCGGCGACGAGAATGACCGCGGGCCCCGCGGGCGCCGATGTGTGGAACGACAGCAGCAGCCCGGCATAACCCGAAATCGTGCCGGCAATGACAGCGACCACGATCATCGTGGTGATGTCGCGCGCCCAGAAGCGGCCGATCGCTGCCGGCACCATCATGATGCCGACGGCCAGCAATGTGCCGAGTGCGTGGAAGCCGGATACGAGATTGATCACCAGCAGCGCCAAAAAGATCAGGTGCGCGGGACCGCCGGCAGTGCTGACCGAGCGCAGATAGAGCGGATCGACGCATTCCAGCACCAGCGGCCGGTAGATGAAAGCAAGACCGATCAACGTTACCGTCGCGTTCACGGCGATGAGGATCAGTGTCTGATCGTCAAGCGCCAGCACGCTGCCGAACAGAAAGTGCAGGAGATCGATATTGGTGCCGCGGACCGAAATGATGGTGACACCGACAGCAAGCGAGATCAGGAAGAAGACCGCGAGCGATGCGTCTTCCTTCAACTCGGTCGCGCGCGAGACAAGGCCGGCGAGCAGCGCAACGACGAAACCGGCGATCAACCCGCCGGCCGTCATCGCGAACAGGCTCAGCCCGGAAATCAGAAAGCCGATGGCCGCCCCCGGAAGCACCGCATGCGCCATGGCGTCACCCACAAGCGACATCCGCCGCAACATCAGGAAAACACCGATCGGCCCTGCGCCGAGCGCAAGCGCGAACACACCGACCAGCGCGCGGCGCATGAACTCGAATTCGGTGAAAGGGGCGATGAAGAGATCGTAGAGTTGCGACATGGATTTAATCCCGCTCGTCCCCGCGAAGGCGGGGACCCAGCGTAAAGAATCCTGGATTCCCGCTTTCGCGGGAATGAGCGGAGCGTGGGGCGGCTTGCTCGCAGTAAACTGAGACTAAGCCGCGCATGCCGGCGCCTGTTCGTCGAACGCCTCGCACATGCGCCGCGCCTTCAGCATATTGTCCGCGGTCAGAACCGCCCCAGTCTCGCCCCAGGCCACTTTCTCGCGTGCAAGCAACAGCGTTTCGGGAAAATTGGTGCGCACGAGGTCGATATCGTGCAGGGCGGCGAGAATGGTGCGGCCTTCCTTGTGCCAATGCTGAACCAGTTCGATCAGATCGGCGGATGTCTTTGCATCGATCGCATTGAACGGCTCATCGAGCACCACCAGCCGCGCATCCTGCAACAGCAGGCGCGCGAACAGCATGCGCTGCATCTGTCCGCCCGACAGTGTGCCGATCGCCCGGCTCTCGAAACCCGTAAGCCCGACGGCAGCCATGGCCTGCTCGATCTTCGCATGGTCGGCCTTGCCGATGCTGCCGAATAATCCGGTCCGCCGCCACAGCCCCATGGCAACCAGATCGTAGACATTGATGGGAAAGGTCCGGTCGATTTCGGCTGCCTGCGGCAAATAGGCGATATCGCGGGGCGACAGACCATTGAGGTCAATTTGCCCGGACAGTGGCTTGAGGGCGCCAACGATGCCTTTGAACAAAGTGGACTTGCCGGCACCGTTCGGCCCGACCACCGCAAGCAGCGTACCTGATGTAACAGAACCGCTGAGATGATGGACGGCCGGATGACGGTCGTATCCCAGCGTCAGATCCCGAAGCTGCAATTGCGCGGTCATCAGTGCATTGCCCAATAAACGGCAGCCCAGATCAGCGCGATCAGCACGGTGGCGAAGGCGAGCCGTTCAAGCACCGAAAGCCGCAGGATCGATGGCGCCACCGCCGCGGGCGGGTGTGCCTGGCCATGGGGGTGATGGTGGTGGTGCTGTTCCGTCATGATCTCGGACTACGGCTTTCCGGCTGCATCGGCCGACCAAGGTTGTTATAGTATAACATTTCTGCCTGCCAAGGGGCACTTCGCAGTGGAACCGAGACCCACATGGAGATTTGGCAGTCCTCCATCATTTCAGCGGGGTTTCGTTGCCAAATCGTGCTGGACGGAGTCATGTGTCGGCTTGTGGCCCGTCCGCCCTAACCCACCCTAACCGGCCTGGATTCATGACCGAACAGCGCACCCGCATCATTTCCGTTGGCGAAGTCATGATCGAAATGGCCCGCGGCTCCGATGGCCGCTTCAGCCAAGCCTGCGGCGGGGACACGTTCAATACCGCGATTTATCTTGCCCGGCACGGGCTGCCGGTTGCCTATGCCACAGCACTTGGCGATGACTCCTATTCGGACCGCATCGTGGCCCTTGCGTCCGCAGAGGGCATCGCAACCGAGCATATCGTACGGGTACCAGGGCGGGTCCCCGGACTCTACCTCATCGAAACCGACAGCAAGGGCGAGCGCAGTTTTCAGTATTGGCGCGACAGCGCACCGGCCCGTGAACTGTTCGAATTACCGCAATGGGCCAGCATCGCCGAGAGCATCATTGCCGCGCGCATCGTCTATTTTTCCGGCATCACGCTCTCGCTTTATTCCAATACCGGCCTTGGCCGTTTTCTCGCGGTTCTGGAAATGGCACGGCAGGCGGGTGCGAAGGTGGTGTTTGACGGCAATTACCGGCCGCGCGGGTGGAAGGGCGATATACAGCGGACGCGGCGGGTCTTTACGGAAGCCCTCAAGAGGGTCGATATCGCATTGCCAACCTATGACGACGAGGCATTGCTATGGGGCGATCAGTCGCCGGAAGCCACGATCGAGCGACTGCAAGCCTTCGGCATCGGCGAGATCGCAATCAAGAATGGTCCAAACAGCGCGCTGGTCGCCGCGGGGGGCCATCGGGAATTCATCCCCGTTCCCGATGTCGTCGTGCCGGTCGATACCACGGCGGCAGGCGACAGCTTCAATGCCGGCTATATGGCCGCCCGTCTGGCTGACGAAAATCCCGCCGAGGCCGTGCTCGCCGGCCATCGTCTTGCATCAGAGAAGATTCAGCATCGCGGCGCAATCATGCCGCGGACTGCGCATGCGGTGCATTAGATCACGATGATTTTGGATCGAATCGATCCAAAATCATAAACGTGATCGATTCTAAGACGTTAGAGCATGATGTCGTCCGAAAACCGCTTCGCACTTTTCGGCATCATGCTCTAGGGTTTGCTGAGCAGCATCGCCGCGGCGGCCGCGATAAACGGCAGAGGCAGACTCGCCAGCACCCGCAGCCATACGACGCGCGCCGGCATGATCGGCAATTCGTAAGAGAGCAGCCGCGGAAACGCATACAGCGCCCAAGCGGTCGAGTAGGCAATCACTTGAGGCGCGCCGGCACCGCCCTTCAACGCCGCCGCGCTGATCGCAAACCCCACTACAGGCCCGCCCGGAGTCGCGGCACCGGCAACAATCGCAAGAACAATCCCAATGATACCGGATGAAGAGCCAAGCCATTGCCCGACAAAATCCGGAGGCAGCGCCGCGGCAATGAATCCCGATCCCAGAACACCGATGGCGATGCGCGGCAAGAGATGCAGGAACTCAGAGACGCCGCTTTTGCCGCTCTCGCGGAACAGCGGCTTGCTCCGGCGCACCACAAGAAATCCGAGTGCAACGACAATCAACCACAAGGCGATGGTGACGATGACATCAATCACGACGCGGATGCCTTGGTCTTGAGACGCTTTTCAATCGCACGCACGAAGAGCCCAGCAAGGATCGGCAATGGTAGAGCCACAACCCAACGCCAAGCGACGAAGTCGAAGCCGAGAAACGGCATCTCCCAGGTCACAACGCGGTTCAGGCCGATCAGCGTCCAGCTTGTGATCAACGTCACGGCCGCAGCAATATCGGCTCCCATACCGACGAAAGCGGCGGCGATCGGAAAAATCGTGAAAGGTCCCCCCGGCAAAATGACGCCGGCGAAGGTCGAGACCAGAATGCCCTTGAACCCGGAATCCGCCCCAACCCAACGGTTTATGGTTTCTCGCGGCAAGAGGATCGCAAGAAACGCCGCGGTCAGGCAGCCGGCCAATACTTTCGGCAACATGGAGATGAAAAGGTCGGTGTCATTCCAGACGACATCGAGGAATTTCGCCGGCCCGTCGCGCCAATACACGTAAGACGCAGCACTCCCGACAATGACGATGAGGATCGCGGTCGGCCAATCGATGGCGCGGCGTTTGCGGCGCAGAGGCTGCGACGTTTGAGACCCCATCAGCCGCGCAGACCCGATGCCTCACGTGCAAGCGCAGTGATTTTGCCAAAATCGCCCTTGGCAACGACATCCTGCGGGGTCACCCACGAACCGCCGACGGCAGCGACATTCGGCAGCGCAAGATAATCACGCGCATTGCGCATATCGATGCCGCCGGTCGGACAGAAGTGCAGATGCGGCATCGGCGCAGCTACCGACTTCAGCCAGGCGGTGCCGCCAGACGCTTCAGCCGGGAAAAACTTCAGGAATGTGAAGCCAAGATCCGCCAGCACCATGGCCTCGCTGACGGTCGCGCAACCTGGGATGACGGGGATCTCGATCTCCGTGAAGGTCTCGGCCAAAACGGCATCCGTTCCAGGACTGACCAGGAATTTTGCACCGGAATCGATAGCAAAAGCGGCGTCCACATGCCGCAACACCGTGCCCGCCCCAACGATACATTCAGGTACTTCGGCGGCGATGTCGGCGATCGCCGCAAGTGCCGATTTGGTCCGCAGCGTCACCTCGATGACGTTCAGGCCGCCGTCACAGAGCGCGCGAGCGAGCGGCACCGCCATATCGGCGCTCTCGATGGTCAGGACCGGGATAACCGGGGCGCGGGTCAGGAGTGAGGAGATATCGGAATCGGACATGGCCAAGGACACATGCCTGCGAAGACGAAACGGTTCAAGCCACAAGGCGTCAGAACAGCCCGGCGTCCGATCAATTCTATTCGGCAGGGACCCCGGCCGGCTTCGGCTCGGGCCCCGTCTCGGGGGCTGCCATGCCCTGCCAGCTCAAAACGTAGAGGAAGGCTGCCACCACCGCATAGCCGAATGCCACCGAAGGCGTGACCCCGAAGCCCCCTCCGATACCAACCGCCTCTCCGTGCATGAAGCCGAAGAACGTCAGAACGGCCCCTGCCAACGCAAAAGCCGCGGCTTTGGCAAATTCGCGGTCGACGATGAACACCCCGATTGCACCCAGGACGAGACCGCTCAGGATGGCGCCGCCGCCCATCACTTCCAGACCGTGATAAAGCACGCCCTGCATCGCCATTTTGTCCAGTCCGACGGCGGCCGCTGTGGTCCCGGCAGCGCCTAAGGCGCCGTCCATGAGCGTCTTGGCCCATGCCGCGAGATGCGGCGTCAGCGCCAGCGCGATGGCCGGCGCATGCTGCGACGGCGATGTCTGGAAGGCCTGCGCCCCGATCAGCATGCCGATGTAGAGCAGGATCGGCGAGATCGCGACCACCGGAATCACGGCGAGCATCAACGAAATGATGCCGAACCAGGCCAGGACAATGACCATCAGTCCGGTCGCCGCCGAATAGCCGATCCGGCCGCCCATCGCCTTCCAGCCGGGATGACCGATATAGACCGCATTGATAAACGGGTTACCCATCAGGCAACCGATCAGGCTGACGACACCATCGGCGGTCAGCACGCGCGTGGTCGGATAATGATCGCCCGCCGCTTCTGCGCTCTCGACATTGTCCATCGCCTCGACGAGATCGTAGATGCCGAAGGGAATGGCGGTCACAAGGATGATGCCGAGAAATTCAAAGCCGGAGAAGACGTGTCCAAAGGCGGGAAGCGGAACCGAGAAACCAAAATGCGAGAAGGCCGCCGTGACCTTCTGAAAACTCATGCCGCCGATATTGAGACCAAAAATATTCGAGCCCCATGCGATCAGCATGCCTGCGGCAATCGCGATCAGTCCGGCCGGAATTCCTTTCGGATATTTGACGCCGCCGAACCAGCTCACCAGAATGATCGCAAAGCAGACCAATCCGATCTGCGGCGTCATGAACATTTCCAGTGCTGGCCGCATCGAAATGAATGTGATGGAGACGCCGGCCAGCGTGCCGAGCAAGGCGGCGCGCGGGGTGATCCTGCGAATGTAAGGCGCGATGAAGCCGCCAATCATCAGGATGAAGCTCTGGAAGAAAACCCAGACGAGGCCTGCTTCCCAGCCCTTGATCGGATCGTTGGTCTTCAGCGTGATCGGCAGCATAATCACGAATGTGACGACGAACATGTGCGGCACGCTGACGCCCGAGGGCAGCGCGCAGATGTCTGAGCGGCCGGTTTTCACGGCGAGCCTGTACGCAAGCCACGCATAATACATCGTGGACAGAAACATCATCAGACCGAGCGCCGGAAGGATGCGGCCGAACACAATCGAGTCCGGCATTTTCAGCACGAAGCGCAGCAAACCGGTCAGCACCAGCATGTTGACGAGGATGTTGGTACCGAAGCCGAAAAATGCGTTCCAGTCGCCCGGCGTCCACAAGGCAGGACGGGCTTTTGCAAAATCGCTCATCGCACTCCCCCTTCGATGATGCCGAACGGCATTTTCGGAACGCGCGTCTCGGCGGAAATCGCCGCGACGGCCTTTTTCGAATCTGAGACCCAGCCAAAGATGCCGCCCTGCGCCTTGATCATGGCGAGGCCGGCGGCGTGGAATTCCGGGAAATAGGAGGCGCAGCCATCCGAAAGCGCGATACAGCGGAAGCCACGATCATTAGCTTCGCGGATCGTGGTGTTGACGCAGACTTCGGTGGTAACGCCGCAGACAAACAGCGTGTCGATGCCGCGGTTGCGCAGCATCAATTCGAGATCGGTTTGGTAGAATGCACCCTTGCCAGGCTTGTCGATCACAGGCTCGCCGGCGACAGGGTAGAGCTGCGGAATGATGTCGTGGCCGGGCTCACCTCTGACCAGGATGCGGCCCATCGGCCCGACAGCGCCGATGCGGGTTGCCGGATCGCCACGTTCGACTTTCAGCGGCGGGGCGTCGGACAGATCGGGCCGGTGACCTTCGCGCGTGTGGATGACCAGCATGCCGTGCTGACGCGCGGCCTGCAGCACGGTCCTGATAGGCTCGATTGCGGCAGCCAGGAGCGACACATCGTTGCCGAGCAGGGCACCGAAGCCGCCCGGCTCGAGAAAGTCGCGCTGCATGTCGATGATGACAAGCGCCGATCGGGCGATGTCGATCTCAAGCGGATACGGCTCGGCCTCGATCCTGACGTGCACAGCATCCTCCGATCCCAGTACGGAGAGCTACGCAAATTCGAGGCCATAGACTTGCGGCTGACACCCGGCCCCATTTCAAGTCAGGGAGCTGCGCACGAAGCTCTGCGCTAACATGTTGAATTGGCAAGCTTATAAGAGCGAGCGCTGATTGCTGGCTAGGAACACGACGTTCTTGCGACAAGCGCCGTCCGCTGCATACAATTCGGAAAAATGCGCCCAAAAAAGAGGCTGCGCTTGCTTCCCAATCGAATATAGCCGCAGCCTTTGGCTCCAATCGCCGCGCTTCTATGGTGCGGCGCCCGCTATTGACGGGTCGAAATGACTGACTATCCTTCCATCGATGATGGGGATGGAGTCCCCCGAAACTGCCGCAGAGGCTGATGACTCCTATCGCGTTGTCGGCGCGGTAGGAGTCTGTGATGTGACCCGCCGCAAGGCGGGTTTTTTCGTGGCTGGCCACGATTGACCCGGAACATCGAGGGGCGGATATGACGGAGACTGTGGCGGCCGGGAGGATCAGATAACAGAATGGCCACTTATCTTTGGATCGCAGTCGGTAGCGCAATCGGAGGTGTCGCACGCTACTGGTGCTCAGGCATCGCCGCACGATTGATCGGCGAGACATTTCCTTGGGGCACACTGATCGTCAACGTCGTCGGTTCATTCATTATCGGATTTGTCGCCACCCTCACCGCCCCCGACGGACGGGTCTTCATTGGCTCCACGGCGCGGCTCGGCATCATGGCCGGGTTTTGCGGAGGCTTCACGACATTCTCGTCGTTCAGCATTCAAACGCTGAACCTCATGAATGATGGAGAATGGGCCCATGCCGGCGCCAATATCATCTTCTCCGTTGTCCTGTGTTTGATCGCGGTATGGCTGGGACATATCCTCGCCCTTGCGATCAACACGATGAAATAGGTACAGCCCATGCAGATTCCACGCGACGCTGTTCTGCTTCGGATTTTCATCGGCGAAGACGACAAGTTTGAGCAAAAGCCGCTCTATGAAGCGATCGTGTTGAAAGCGCGGGAGCTGCAACTGGCCGGCGCCACCGTGTTGCGCGGGCCTATGGGATACGGTCATTCCAGCCATCTGCACACGACAAAAATTCTGCGCTTGTCCCAGGATCTGCCTCTTGTGATCGAGATCGTCGATACCCAAGAGAAAATCGACGGCTTCCTGCAAACTCTCAATGGCATGATGGCGAGCGGACTTGTGACCCTGGAGAAAGTGCAAGTTCTTCAGTATGGCGCTCCTTCTCCTGAGCAATCTTGACTGTGCGGGTTCCCGCCAACCTGGACGAAAGCCCAACCTCGGACTTTGCGGTTGCGTCCAACCGGCGCTGCCGTCATGGTCCGTCCGCTATGCTTTCCCTTGACCAATTCGCGCGCGAGAAGCTGACCGAGCGCGCCGGACAGAACCTGCGCCGGTCCATCGTGGAAACAGGACCGGGCGACGGCGTCCACGTCGTCCGCAACGGCCGTACGCTGCTGTCCTTTTGCAGCAACGATTACCTCAATCTCAGCCAGCATCCTGCGGTGAAACAGGCCGCTGCGAACGCAGCGGAAAAGTACGGAGCGGGGGCCGGCGCATCGCGGCTCGTGACCGGCAGTCATCCGCTTTATACCCAGCTCGAACAGCGGCTGGCGCATCTCAAGGGTGCGGAAGCCGCCTGCGTCTTCGGCTCCGGCTATCTCGCCAATACCGGCATCATCCCGGCGCTTGCCGGACGCGGCGATCTCCTCCTCCTCGATGAACTGGCGCATGCCTCGATGACTGCCGGCGCACGGCTCAGCGGCGCGGACGTTCACGTCTTCCGGCACAATGATGTTGCGCACGCGCAATCGCTGCTGGACAGCGAACGGGGAACCCACCGGCACGCCTTGATTGTGACCGAAGGCGTATTCTCGATGGACGGCGATCTCGCGCCATTGCTGCAATTGTCACAGCTCGCAGAACAATACGATGCATGGCTGATGAGCGACGACGCTCACGGCATCGGCGTCGTCGGGCAAGGCCGCGGCTCGGCCTTCGTCAGTTCACCTCCGGCGATTATTCCCCTGCAGATGGGCACCTTGTCGAAAGCGATCGGGAGCTATGGCGGTTATCTCTGCGGCTCGCGCGATGTGATCGACCTGATGCATAACCGCGCGCGCACGCTGATCTATTCGACCGGCCTTCCGCCTGCAGTCATTGCAGCAGCGATCGCTGCACTCGATATTATCGAGGCCGATCCAGACTATGCTGCTCTTCCCTTGCGGAAAGCACGTGACTTCACACGCTCCGCCAATTTACCTTTTGCCGAAAGCCCCATCGTACCCGTCAAAGTCGGTGCTGCGGATGCGGCGCTGAAAGCGGCTCAGATGCTGGAAGACGAGGGCTTTCTGGTCGTCGCCATTCGCCCGCCAACCGTTCCGGATGGAACTGCACGGCTGCGTATTACGTTCAATGCAGCACAGCCGGACGAGGATATCGCCCGGCTTGCCGATATCGTCCGCACTCGCATCGGTGGCCATGCATGACCGCGATCTTCGTTACCGCCACAGGCACCGATATCGGCAAGACATTCGTCACTTCAGGTCTGATCCGCTGCCTGCGCAACCGAAAGAAAGATGTCGACGCATTGAAGCCGATTGTCAGCGGCTTCGATCCGGCCCATGCCGGTGATAGCGACAGCGGCGTGCTGCTACGCGCACTCGGCCTGCCACTGACCGACGAAGAAATCGAAGACATCTCGCCATGGCGCTTCTCGGCGCCACTGTCGCCGGACATGGCGGCACGGCACGAAGCCAAGGAGATCGACTTCGAACAATTGCTATCCTTCTGCGAAACGACGATCGAGGAAACCGAAGGCGCGCTGCTGATCGAAGGCGTTGGCGGCGTGATGGTGCCACTCGATCAATCGCATACGGTGCTCGACTGGATTGCCGAGCTTGGCATGCCGACGATTATGGTCGTCGGCAGTTATCTCGGCAGCATCAGTCATACACTGACGGCGGCCGGTGCCTTGGATGGCGAGGATTGCGACCTCACAACGATCGTCGTTTCTGAAACGGCCGGCAGTCATGTGCCGCTTTACGAAACTGTCGCCACGATTTCGCGATTCCTGCCGGCCATCGAGGTGATTGCGCTGCCACGGCTTGAGGTTGGCGCGGATCATCCGGCCTTCGAACAGATCGCGAAGAGTGCCGGGTTGCTCTAGCGCCGCTCGCGCAGAACATCTGCGATAGCCTGCGTTAACCTGACAATGTCGTCCTGGCCGATCGTCAGAGCCGGCGCGAGATAGATCACCGAGCCGACCGGCCGGATAAATGTCCCCTTCTCGACAAAAGCACTTCGCAAACCATTCAAGTCTTCGATGTGCTCCAGCTCGACGACGCCGACGGCGCCACGCACACGCACATCGACCACGCCTGGCAGGTCGCGGCAGGTTGCCAGCCCCTGTTTGAGTGACGATTCGATACAAGCGACCTGCTTCAACCGTCCGCCATCCTCGAACAAGTCCAGCGAGGCATTGGCGGCGGCGCAGCCGAGCGCATTGGCCATATAGGTCGGGCCATGCATCAAGGCGTGCATCGGATCATCCGACCAGAAGGCATTGAACACCTTCTTACGCGCCACTGTCGCCGCGAGCGGCAAGGTGCCGCCGGTGAGCGCTTTCGACAGCGTGATAATGTCCGGCACCACGTCCGCGCTTTCGCAGGCGAACATCGTTCCGGTACGAGCAAAGCCGGTGAAGATCTCATCGAAGATCAGAAGGAGATCGAAGTGATCGGCCAAGCGGCGCAGCCGCGTAAGCACGGACGGATCATGGAAACGCATGCCGCCCGCGCCCTGGATCAGAGGTTCGACAATGATGCCCGCTATCGTGTCGGCGTGACGCTCCAGTAGCGTCACAAGCGCGGCTTCGCTCTCTTCGTCCTCCGGCAGATCCGCAACGAGATGACGATGCAGCAAACCAGCAAAAGCCTGATGCATTCCGGTTTCATCCGAAATCGCCATTGTCGCCAGCGTGTCGCCGTGATAGCCGCCGCGGAAATAGACGAAGGTTTCGCGCTTGCCCTGCCCGGCATTGAGCCAGTACTGGATCGCCATCTTCATCGCGACTTCCACCGCGACCGATCCGGAATCGGTGAAGAAAACGCGATCGAGATCGCCGGGCAGCATCGCCGCGAGACGACTTGCCAGCGTCAGCGCCTGCTCATGCACGAGCCCGCCGAACATCACATGCGGCATCACCTCAAGTTGCTTCTGAACAGCCTGCCGGATGTGGGGATGATTGTAGCCATGGCACGCCGTCCACCACGACGCGATGCCGTCGATCAGTTCACGGCCGTCGGCGAGATAGATGCGCGTGCCTTCGGTGCGCACCACCGGCAGCGGCAATGGCGCCGTCTTCATCTGTGCATAGGGCAGCCAGATGTGCTCGAGGCCGGAGGGGTACCAGTCCTTACCCTCCCCCTTGTGGAGAGGGTCGCCCGCTGAGTGAAGCGAAGCAGGCGGGGTGGGGGTAGCGGTTTTGGGCCCCGGCATCTCTGCGATCCAATTGCAACCACCCCCACCCCGATCTCCTTCGCTATGCTCAGTCGATCGACCCTCCCCACAAGGGGGAGGGTAAAGATGGCGGCTCTGATCGTCGTTATCTCACACCTGCATCGCGCGCAGGCCGAGACGATCCATCAATTGCCTGTCGCGATCGGCGGCGGGATTGGGCGTGGTCAAAAGCTTCGGCCCGTAGAAGATTGAATTGGCGCCGGCGAGAAAACACAGCGTCTGCATTTCGTCGGTCATATCCTCGCGGCCAGCGGACAGACGCACCATCGACCGCGGCATGGTGATGCGTGCGACGGCAATCGTGCGCACGAATTCGATTGGATCGAGCGCCGCACTTTTTTCACTTGCTGCGCTGGCCAGCGGCGTGCCTTCCACTTGCACGAGGAGATTGATCGGCACGCTTTCCGGGTGCACCGGCAGCGTCGCCAGCGCATGGATCATGCCAACGCGATCTTCTTCGCCCTCGCCCATGCCGACGATGCCGCCGCAGCAGACATGGATGCCGGCATCACGTACATTCTCCAGTGTATCGAGCCGGTCCTGATAGGTCCGGGTGCTGATGATGTCGCCGTAGAATTCCGGCGAGGTATCGAGATTGTGGTTGTAATAGTCGAGGCCGGATTGCTTCAGCCGCTGCGCCTGTTGTCCCGTCAGCATGCCGAGCGTGACGCAGGTTTCCAGCCCCATCGCCCGCACGCCTTCGATCATCGCGCAGACCTTGTCGAGGTCGCGGTCTTTCGGCTCGCGCCAGGCCGCGCCCATGCAGAAACGGCTGGCGCCCGCATCCTTGGCCGCCTGCGCCTCGGCCAGCACCTTGTCGAGGCTCATCAGTTTCTCGGCCTTGACGCCAGTGTCGTATTTGGCGCTCTGCGGACAATAGGCGCAGTCCTCGGGGCACCCACCGGTCTTGATCGAGAGCAGGGTCGAGACCTGGACCTCGGTCGGGTCGAAACTGGCGCGGTGTACCGCCTGCGCCTGGAACATCAGGTCCGGGAAGGGCAGCGCGAAAAGGTCGCGGATTTCGGCGCGGGTCCAGTCGTGGCGGGTTTCCGCCAGTTTCGTATGAGAATCCGCCAGTTTTGCATGAGGAAAAGCAGTGATTTCGAGGGTCCCGACGGTCATTCCGTGCTTCCTTGGCGCGTCGCACTTTCCAGCATCATGCTCTGGAGGATGGTATCCTGTAGCCTCCTGAGCTGTATGTCTCATGGCTTCATGTCATAGTGCCGCCGACAAGCCAAGATAGCGACGGCTTGCCGCTGACCTGAACGGCCGCGGGGGAGGAAACAGGATGATTTCAAGACGTTCGTTCGTGGCCAGTTTGGGTGTGGCCGCCGCCTCGTCCGCCCTTGCCCAACAAGCCCTCGCCCAGCATGCCGGCCACGACCCGGTCTATTCGAACCTGACCGATCCGAACGTTAAAACTGCGCCCCTCGACACCATGAAACTGCAGCAGGTGTTCGATTCCCCGGCGCCGAAGGCCGCGCAGCAGGGCCGCTGGGTCAGCAAGGCGCCGCTCCCCCTGCCCCGTAGCGAAATGGCCTGGGCGACGACGCTCAACGACCGCATGCATGTCGTCGGCGGCTATGGCCAGCAGCGCGTCGACCGCCCCTATCATCACGTCTACGACCAGACCTCAGATAAATGGCTGGACGCCCCGTTCCTGCCGCGCGGCGCCAATCATGTCGGTGTCGTCGTCGCGAATGGAAAGCTGTATGCGATTGGCGGCTTCGTCGAGCAGAACCGCAAACCGGATAATCTGTGTTTCGTGCTCGAAGGCGAGGCCTGGCGCCCGATCGCGCCGTTGCCGAAGCCGTTTGCTGCCATTGGCTGCGCGGCCGTGAACGGCATGATCTATGCCATCGGCGGCGCCGTTGGCGACACCTTCGCCACCAAGAAGTCGGTCGACTGGCACCTCGCCTACGACCCGCGCATCGACCAATGGGCAGCTCGCGCGCCGATGCCGACCGGTCGCGACCACACCGGCACGCTGGCGGTGAATGGCAAGATCCATGTCATCGGCGGACGGGTGGACTCGTTCCACACCAATTCGAACCTGCATCACGCCTACGATCCGAAAGCCGACAAATGGGAGCCCCGCGCTCCCTTGCCGACCGCGCGATCCGGACATGGCGCGGTGCTATACCGCGGCAAGATTTTTGTCATGGGCGGGGAAGGCACCAATCGCGTCTATGGTCAGAACGAGGCCTACGACATCGATAAGGACACCTGGGAATCCTATGCACCGATGATGACGCCGCGGCACGGCCTTGGCGCGGTCGCGATCGGCGATTTCATTCACGTCGCCGGCGGCGGCCCTGTCATGGGGGGCGGTTTCCAGAGTGCTGTGCACGAGGCCTTCACACTCGACTGACACGCGCATTGCATAAGCCGGCGCGGCGGCTTAGGACGGGCGCGCTGATACGACCCATCTGCGAGCCATCATGACCGACACCTTTCCCGACCGCCTCTCCGTCGATCCCGACAGCCCTCACTACAACGAGGAATTGCTGTCGCGCGACATCGGCATCCGCTTCGAGGGCAAGGAAAAAACCAATGTCGAGGAATATTGCATCAGCGAGGGCTGGATCCGCGTGGCGGCCGGTGCTGCCAAGGATCGTTTCGGCAAGCCGCTGACCATCAAGCTGAAGGGCAAGGTTGAGCCCTATTTCAAGGACAAGCCGGCTGGATAAGACGCGGCAGCGGTCACGGCCCGCTACGCTTCGGCATCAATTTCTTCAGCAACGCGATCTGCCGGAAGAAATCACGGCTCGGCTGGGCGGGACTGCCAAGCATCCTCGCATTCGGTTCGACATCCGAAATAACTCCGGCTTGTGCACCGATCTGCGCGCCATCGCCGATACGCAGATGTCCGGCCATCGCCGCCTGACCGCCGACCTGCACGAAATCGCCAAGGTTGGTCGAACCGGAAATGCCGACCTGCGCGACGATGATGCAGCAGCGACCCAGGACGACGTTGTGTCCGATCTGCACAAGATTATCGAGGCGTGAGCCGGCACCGATGATGGTATCGCCCGCCGACCCGCGATCGATCGTGGAATTGGCACCGACCTCAACATCATCATGCAGGAGCACCCGGCCAAGCTGCGGGACCGTCAAAAAGCCGGTCTTGGTGACCGCGAAACCGAAACCTTCCTGCCCGATACGCGCGCCCGGATAGATATAAACGCGGTCGCCCAGCAACGCATGACTGATGCTGGCATGCGCGCCGACGCGGCAATCGCGTCCGAGCACAACGCCAGCACCAATCACCGCAAACGGCCCAATCCGGCAGCCAGGGCCGATTTCGGCGTCGGCTTCGATCACGCATCCGGGACCAAGCTCCGCCGTCGGATCGACGGAGGCCGCGTCATCCACAATTGCCGTCGGATGGACACCCGGCAACGTCGACGGCGCAGGGTGAAACAACGCCGCAACGCGCGCCCATCCCGCATAGGGATTTTGGGCAACGATCGCGATTGCGCTCGCCGGCACATGTGCTCGCATATCCGGGTGGACGATCACCGCACCGGCTTGCGTTGCACCCAGAAGTGGAGCGTAACGCTTGTTGTCGAGGAAACTGACCTGTGCGGGTCCCGCCATCTGCAAAGGCGCTACACCATGGAGCACCAGTTCTTGTGCCGATTCCGACACCCCTCCCGCCGCCTTGGTCACCAAAGTCAGAGGATGGGGCCCGCTTCTTTGATAGAAGCGCGCATGGCCAGGCGACGCAGGCTGCATTCTCTGTCCTTGTGAGGAATGAGACAGAGAGCTATCGGCTGCCCCGCGTAAATACAAGCGGCAATCTGGCAACGCTTTTTCGTGGTGGCGTCACCGACCTGGAATCAATCCAAACGTCAGTCCGCCACCGCAAAACCATAATGTCATCGCTGCGGATCAAAGAACGCAGTGGGAGCATCGCCCATCGCTTCGGGCGTCACAATTATGCAGCAATCGGCGCCGCTGTTCCCTCGATCTGGATACGGAAACCTGACCGCACATTCGGCCAGTAATCCCAGATCGCCTTGTGATGCGTGCAGCGATTGTCCCAGAAGGCAATCGAGTGCGGACGCCAGCGGAAGCGGCAGGTCCATTCCGGCTTGTTGCAATGATCGATCAGGAATTGCAGTACGCGCTCGCCTTCGAGCCGCGGCAATTCATTGATATTGGCGGTGAAGTCGGTATTGACGAAGATCACTTTCTTGCCGCTCTCCGGATGCCTGATGATGACCGGATGCACGGACACAGGCGTGCCCGGCCCGAACACGCGGGTGCCATCATGCGTCGCGGTCAGCCCTTCGAGAAAGGTCTTCATGCGCGGTGACAGCGCATCGTAAGCCGCATACATCGACGCAAACATCGTGTCGCCGCCGCCATCCGGCGGCACTGTGTGATTATAGAGAATGCTGCCGAGCGGCGGGATTTCCGCACAGGACTGATCGCTGTGAAAATTCTCACCGGAGATCTGCTTCGATGTTTCGTCATAGTGGAATTTACGGACGTAGGGGTTCTCGGTCGTCTTGCTGATCGTCGACTTGCCGACATGCGAACCGAGCGGACCAAAATAGCGGCCAAGCCTGATCTGGTCATCGAACGAAATCTTCTGATCCCGAAAGAAGATCACCTGATACTGGACGAATGCCTTGTGCAATTCCTCGACCTGCTTGTTCGGCAGTGGCTTCGTCAGGTCGATATTGCCAATCTCGGCGCCGATATGCGGCGACACTGGCGTCACGGTGATCGATTCATAGGACATGCGGCACTCTCCCTTAGCCTCTTTCTTGGTGATCGATGGTCAGGTTATTCCGCGCGCGCGCCCGAGTGCTGGATCGCTTCGGTCCAGTTCGCGACATCCTTGCGCACGAAGGTGTCGAAGGCCTCCGGCGACGAACTTGCGACATCCGCGCCCATGCTTTTCACTTGAGCCACATACGCTGGATCGCTCGCGATCCGCACCGTTTCTGCATTCAGCCGGTCGATGATCGCTTTCGGCGTTCCGGCGGGCACAAACAATCCAGTCCATGCACTGACATCGAATTTCGGCAAGCCGGATTCGGCGAAGGTCGGAAGATCCGGGGCGTTAATCGAGCGCTCTTTCGTCGTCACGCCAAGTGCACGCATCTGCCCGCCACGCACGAGCGGCAAGGCATTCGGAATGGTCTCGAGCATCATCGACACTTGCCCGGAAACCAGATCGGCCGTCGCCGCGCCGCCACCTTTGTAGGGCACATGCAGGATGTCGATGCCGGCGGCGATCTTGAACAATTCCGTCGTCAAATGCGACGCCGAGCCAATCCCGGCCGAAGCAAATGTCAGCTTGCCCGGATTGCTCCTCGCATAGGCAATCAACTCGCCAAGGTTTTTTGCAGGCACCTGCGGATTGACGATCAGCACCAGCGGAAGTTGATGCAACAGCCCCACTGGCACGAGATCCTTCTGCGGGTTGTAACGCAAGTTCTTGTAAAGGGCGGGACCGATGCCGAGGGTGCCGTTAGTACCAAACAAAATCGTATAGCCATTGGGCGCAGCCTTCGATACCGCCTCGGCGCCGATATTGCCTCCGGCACCGGGACGATTCTCCACGACGATAGGCTTGCCAAGCCCCTGCGACATCGCATTGGCGACAGAACGCGCAAGCACGTCCGATGACCCGCCGACCGCGAATGTCACGACCATTGTGATCGGCCGTTCGGGATAATGCGATGTCTGCGCCTGCGTCCCGCCCAATGCGAAGGCAAACGCAATAATTGTCAGCACCAGTTTCGAAAGCTTGGCAGCCATTGACGGTCTCCGTTCACTGATCGGTGCCGGCAAGCTTCGTACCAGTTTCGAAACTTTACGAACTGAACGCAGTAGATACAATTCAACAATTCCACCTAACAAATATGCCGATCAGTAATATCCGGCGTTGGAAGCAAGCGATGAATTTCAGGCAGATCGAGTATTTCGTGAATGTCGCCGAGCTTGGCAGCTTCAGCCGCGCATCGGCGGTGATGCGCACGACGCAGCCCGCCATCAGCCGGCAGGTACGAGCGCTGGAGAGCGGACTCAAGTTGCAGCTCTTTCATCGCAACGGACGCGGCGCGCAATTGACCGATGCCGGGCAACGCTTTCTCGTCTATGCAAAGGGCATTCTGCACCAGCTCGATGGCGCTCGCCACGCCGTCACCGGCAGCGATGCCGATCTGACCGGCAAGGTCGTCATCGGCCTGCCGCCATCGATCGGTCAGGTGATGACCGTGCCAGTAGTTCGCGCGGTGCGCGAACGCTATCGCAATGCCGAACTGACGATCATGGAAGCATTGAGCGTCTCGCTGCAGGAACGCTTATTGGCCGGCCGAATCGACGTTGCGGT
Organism: Pseudorhodoplanes sinuspersici; assembly: GCF_002119765.1. Taxonomy (NCBI): domain Bacteria; kingdom Pseudomonadati; phylum Pseudomonadota; class Alphaproteobacteria; order Hyphomicrobiales; genus Pseudorhodoplanes; species Pseudorhodoplanes sinuspersici. Next base: position 2,654,535 of record NZ_CP021112.1, on the reverse strand, counting down.
GATTCACAACCCGGCGCCCTCGCCGCTGCTGAAAATCGAGCCGATCCTGACCGAGTCGACTTGCCTCCTCAGTGCGGCACATGGCGTGAAGCCGAGAACGGTACCGTTCCGGTCGCTGGATCGATACGAACTGATTTCGCCGGCCGCGCCGCATCCGATTCGTTCGATGGTGGAAGCCGAAGCTGCTCGCTGCAACATGAAGCTGAAGATCGCGCTTGAGATCGACGCCGTTTCCAACATGCTGCAGCTTGTGCGCGAAGGCTATGGCCACGCGGTCGTGCCTTACAACGTCGTACGGGCAGGCATGTCGGGCACCGGCATTGTCGTGCAGACGATCGCACGGCCGACGCTGAAAGGCACAGTCGCGCTCGTGACCGCGGCGCGCCGGCCGCACACATTGCTGGCCGACGGCATCACCGACATTCTGCGTCAGGTGGTGCAGCAGACGCTTAACCCCGAGTCTTCATCGCGCCGGATGGCGCGCTGAGCGAATGCGGCGGAGTTACTCCGCCGCCTCACGCATCGGGATCGCCTCTACCTTCGCCGCGCAATATTTGAATTCGGGGATTTTCCCGAACGGATCGAGCGCGGGATTGGTGAGGAGGTTCGCCGCCGCTTCCACGTAAGCGAACGGTATGAACACCACACCGTCCGGCACCGCATCGTCCTGCCGCGATTGCAGATCGACCGTTCCGCGCCGGGTTGAAACGCGAATCATGTCGCCGGGGCGAATGCCGAGCTTGGCGATGGTGCCGCGCGACACCGCCGCGATCGCCGTCGGCTCGATCGCATCGAGCACGGTAGCGCGGCGGGTCATCGAACCGGTGTGCCAATGTTCGAGCTGCCGGCCGGTGGTGAGAATGAACGGGAAGTCGTGATCCGGCGTCTCGTCCGGTGGCGTGAGCTTTGCCGCAACGAGCTTGCCGAATCCGCCCGGACGCGGGAAGCCCTTGTCGAACACAACATCGCGGCCCGGCTTGTCCGGCGCGTCGGACGGATAGGTCACCGCATTCTCGCGCTCGACACGCTCCCACGAGATGTTGTCCAAAGCCGGCATCATCGACGCCATTTCCGGATAGACATCGCGCGGGTGCGCGTAGGTCCAGTTGAGGCCCATGCGCTTGGCAAGCTCGATGGTGATCCACCAGTCTTCCTTCGCGTCGCCCGGCAACGGCAGCGCCTTGCGGCCCATCTGCACCTGACGATTGGTATTGGTGACGGTGCCGTCTTTTTCCGGCCATGCAGACGACGGCAGCACCACGTCGGCATAGACCGCCGTCTCGGTGAGGAAAATGTCCTGCACCACGAGATGCTCAAGATGCGCCAGCGCCTCGCGCGCGTGGTTTAGGTCGGGGTCCGACATCGCGGGATTCTCACCCATGATGTACATGCCCTTGATGGTGTCGGCATGAATCGCGTCCATGATCTCGACCACCGTCAAACCGCGCTTCGGATCAAGCTGGATGCCCCACTTGGCTTCATAAGCGCCGCGCGTTGCCGGATCTTCCACCGATTTATAGTCTGGGAAAAACATCGGGATCAGGCCGGCGTCGGACGCGCCCTGCACGTTGTTCTGACCGCGCAGCGGATGCAGGCCGGTGCCGGGACGGCCGATCTGACCGGTGATCAGCGACAGCGCGATGAGGCAACGCGCATTATCGGTGCCGTGGGTGTGCTGCGACACGCCCATGCCCCAGAAGATGATCGCATTCTCAGCGCGTGCGAAGGTGCGCGCGACCTCACGCAACGTGTCCGCATCGATGCCGCAGATCGGCTCCATCTCTTCCGGCGTGAATTGCTTCACATGCTCGGCAAAGGCCGGGAAGCCTTCCGTATAAGTCTGCACATATTGCTTGTCGTAGAGATTCTCCTCGACAATGACGTTGAGCATCGCATTCAGCATCGCGACGTCGGTGCCATTCTTGAACTGCATCAGCTTCCAGGCATGGCGCTTCATGGCCGTGCCGCGCGGATCCATGATAATCAGCTTGGCGCCGCGCTTGGCCGCCTGCTTGAAGAAAGTCGCCGCGACGGGATGATTTTCCGTCGGGTTCGAGCCGATAACGATGATGACGTCGGAATTCTTCACCTCGTTGAAGGTGGCCGACACCGCCGCGGAACCGACACCTTCAAGCAAAGCAGCCACTGAAGAGGCGTGGCACAGACGCGTGCAATGGTCGACGTTGTTGGTACCGAAGCCGGTGCGAACCAGCTTCTGGAAGAGATACGCTTCCTCGTTCGAACATTTCGCCGAGCCGAAGCCGGCAAGGCCTTTCGGGCCGTTTTGCTCGCGGATTTTCAGGAAGCCCTGCGCCGCCTTGTCCAACGCCTCGTCCCAGGTCGCTTCGCGGAAATGCGTCCACGGATTCATCGGATCGATGAATTCATGCGGGATCTTCGGCACGCCTTCCTTGCGGATCATCGGTTTGGTGATGCGCTGAGGGTTATGCACATAGTCGAAGCCGAAGCGGCCCTTCACGCAGAGGCGGTTTTCGTTCGCGGGGCCGTTCTTGCCGTCGACATAAAGGAGCTTGTCGTCCTTGATGTTGTAGGTGAGCTGGCAGCCGACGCCACAATAGGGGCAGACCGAATCCACCTTCTTGTCGGGATATTCGGTGCGGACATTCTCCGCATTGACGAGAGACGATGGCATCAGCGCGCCGGTCGGACACGCCTGCACGCATTCACCGCAGGCGACGCAAGTGCTGTTGCCCATCGGATCGTCGAAATCGAAGACGATCTTTTCGTTATGGCCACGTCCGGCCATGCCGATGACGTCATTGACCTGCACTTCGCGGCAGGCGCGGACGCAGAGATTGCACTGGATACAGGCATCGAGATTGACCGCCATCGCCGGATGGCTGCGATCGGCGCCGGGCTTCTCCCGTTCGGGGAAGCGGCCGGTCTCGATCCCCATCTTGTCGGCCCAGCTCCAGAATTTGGAAATGGGATCGTGCGAGGTCTCGCGCGCTGGCTGGTCGGAGACCAAAAGATCGAACACCATCTTGCGTGCTGTTTCGGCACGATGATTGGAGGCGTTGACCTTCATGCCCTCGGCCGGCTTGCGGATGCAGCTTGCCGCCAGCACACGCTCGCCTTCGATTTCGACCATGCAGGCGCGGCAATTACCATCAGCGCGATAGCCGGGCTCGGGCGAGTAGCATAGATGCGGGATCTCGACGCCTTCGCGCTGCGCAACTTGCCAGATCGTCTCGCCGTCATGCGCGTGGACTTCACGACCGTCGAGCGTGAAGGTCACGCATTTCTCGCCGTGGATATGCTTCTTCATCTCAGTCATATCGTCACCAGCCCTTGAGCGGCTTTTTCAGATCGTCCGGGAAATGCTTCATCACGCTCTGCAGCGGATTGGGCGCGGCCTGACCGAGGCCGCAGATCGAAGCATCCCGCATCGCCGTTGACAGTTCATTGAGCAGCCCTTCGTTCCAGGGCCCCTGCTGCATCAGTTTCACAGCCTTCTCGGTCCCAACGCGGCAAGGCGTGCATTGGCCGCAGCTTTCGTCCTCAAAAAATTTCATGAGGTTGAGCGCAACCGCTTTCATGTCATCCTGATCCGACAGGATCACGACAGCATGCGAACCGACGAAGGAGCCATGCGGCTCAAGCGTGCCGAAATCGAGCGGGATGTCGGCCATGCTTTCCGGCAAAACGCCGCCGGATGCGCCGCCGGGCAGAAAGCCCTTCAGCGTGTGACCATCCTGCATGCCGCCGGAATATTCCTCGATCAATTCGCGGATAGTGACACCCGCAGGCGCGAGCTTCACACCCGGATTTTTCACGCGGCCCGAAACGGAGAACGACCGCAAGCCCTTGCGCTCTCTGCGGCCATGCGAGGTGAACCACGATGCGCCCTTCTCGACGATGTCGCGGATCCAGTAAAGCGTCTCGACATTCTGCACCAGCGTCGGACGACCAAACACGCCGACCTGCGCCACATAAGGCGGACGATGCCGCGGCAAGCCGCGCTTGCCTTCGATCGATTCGATCATCGCCGATTCTTCGCCGCAGATATAAGCGCCAGCGCCACGGCGCAGATTGATCGTGGTGTGCGGCGACAGCCCCGCCTCTTCCACTTTGGCGATTTCTTCCAGCAGCATCAGTCGCAATTCGGGATATTCGTCGCGCAGATAGAAATAGACCTGGCTTGCCTCAACCACCCAGGCAGCCAGTAGCAAGCCTTCAATGAAGCGATGCGGATCGAGGCCAAGATAATAGCGATCCTTGAACGTGCCGGGCTCGCCCTCGTCGCCGTTCACGGCCATCAGGCGTGGCCCCTTTTCCGCACGCACCAATGTCCATTTGCGGCCGGTGGGGAAGCCAGCGCCGCCGAGGCCACGCAGACCGGAATCATCGACGGCCTTGATCATGTCTTCGCGCGTGCGCGAACCATCAAGACAGGATTTCAGCAGCGAATAGCCGCCGTCCTTCCGATAAACATCGAAACTTGTGATCGGACTTGCCGCATGCGCATGTTCATGCGCTTTCACAGCCTTCGTAACATTGTCGACATCGGCTTTGAATGTCTGCACGTGGCCGACGGCAACGACAGGCGCAACATCGCAAGCGCCCATGCACGGTGCACGAATGACGCGCACATCCGGTCCGAGCTTCGCCGGCAACTCCGCAAGTAATGTCTCGGCGCCGACCATGCAGCAGGACAATGAATCGCAAACGCGCACGGTGATCGCCGGCGGCGGTGTTTCGCCTTCCTTCACGACGTCGAAATGTGCGTAGAAGGTCGCGACCTCGTACACTTCGGCGAGCGCCATCTTCATCTCGCTCGCAAGTGCGGTGAGATGTGCTGCGGACAGATGGCCGTATTTATCCTGAATGAGATGCAGATGCTCAATCAGAAGATCACGCCGGCGCGGGCGATCGGTCAGCAGCGCCTGGATTTCTTCCAGCGCATCGGTCTCAACCTGACGGCCTTTTGGCGTCTTGCGGGCACGGCGGCCCCGGCCACCGGATCCGTCGAAGCCTTTGCCGTCGAATCCTTTGGGTTTTGAAGGGGTTAAGGTTTCTGTCGTGGTCATGGTGAAGCATCGCGGCATCTGCAGTTTAGAACAATCCCCAAGTCCCGATACGTTGATAGAAATTATCTATCGAACTTTTCAAGCCATTGAAAATGCGATAGATTCCAAACTGCCATGTTGGACAAACTCGAATATCTGATGGCCTTGTCACGGGAGCGGCATTTCGGCCGGGCCGCCGAGACCTGCGGCGTGACGCAGCCCACTCTTTCGGCAGGCATCAAGCAGCTCGAAGAGCAGCTCGGCGTCCTGCTGGTCCAACGCGGATCGCGCTTTATCGGTTTCACGCCGGAGGGCGAACGCACGCTGGATTGGGCGCGCCGGATTGTCAGCGACAGCCGCGCGATGCGCCAGGAAATCTCCGCGCTCAAGCGTGGTCTCACCGGCCGATTGAAGATCGCAGCAATCCCTACTGCGCTCGCCATGGTCGCCGCTATCACCACCCCCTATCGCGCACGCCATCGCGATGTACGTTTCACGATCCTGTCGCAGAACTCGATCCAGGTGCTGACGCAGCTTGAAAATCTCGAGATCGATGCGGGCATCACTTATCTTGACAACGAGCCGCTTGGGCGCGTCAACACAGTGCCGCTCTATCAGGAACGATATCAGCTTCTGACATCGGCCGATGCGCCGCTCGGCAATCGCGAGCGCGTGACCTGGACGGAAGTGGCAAAAGTGCCGCTATGTCTGCTGACTCCGGACATGCAGAACAGGCGCATCATCGATGAATTGTTGCGCGCGGCCGGCGGCGATCCGCAGCCGACACTGGAGTCGAATTCGGTCGTGGTGCTGTTCGCGCATGTGCGCACCGGCCGCTGGGCGACGGTGATGCCGTCAAAACTCGCGGAAACGCTCGGCCTCACGGACACGATCCGCGCGATTCCCATCGTCGATCCGGAAGCCGTGCACACGATTGGCCTTGTCGTGCCGGCGCGCGAACCAATGACGCCATTGACGGCTGCGCTGGTTGCGCAGGCAAAGCAGGTGGCGAAGACAATGAATGAAACGGCACTGGCCTCGGCCTGACAAAGGCAATTACGGCCGTTCGTCCCCACAAAAGCGGGGACGAACGGGGATAATGAAAGTGCTGCAAAAACTCAGGCGACCTTCTCATTTAAATGCCTGAACATCACCTTGCGCGCTTCGTCGTCCATCTCGGTCTTGAATGCGTGACGGTCTTTCAGAGCCGCCGCAATCCTTGCAGCAGGACGCGCGCTGATCTCATCGATGAGGCGTTTCAGGTTCGGAAACTTGACCCAAGCGCTTTCGCCGAGCGCGACCGGAATCAGCCGCGCCCAGCCCCACACATCCATATCGACAATCGTGTAAGTGTCGCCGACCATATACTTCTGATTGGCGAGGCGCGCGTCGAGAATGCCGTAGTGACGCTGCGCTTCGTAGGCGTAGCGGTTGACCGCATATTCGAGCTTGTCTTTGTCCGGCGCATAATTGCGAAAATGCACCGACTGTCCTGAATACGGGCCAACACCTGATGCGACAAACATCAGCCACGACAGCAATTCACCGCGCAATTTGTCGGACTTGGCCGGAAGGAACTTGCCGGTCTTCTCGGCGAGATACAGCAGGATGGCATTGCTGTCGAACACCGTGACGTCACCGTCGACAATCACCGGCACTTTTGCGTTGGGATTGATCTTGAGGAATTCAGGATTGTGCTGCTCGCCCTTGCGGGTATCAACCGGAACAGCCTCATAGGGAATGCCGGCCTCTTCGAGAAAAAGCGCAACCTTGGTCGGATTTGGCGCAGCGCTGTAATAGAATTTGAGCATGGAACGTCTCCTGCTTGGGGGGACCTTCTTCCCGTTCTGCTCAATCCTGTGCAAGCGGGAATCGCGCAACCCTGTCTCGACGCTTTCGCTGGGGACGACGCCGGACAGGCCATAAAATGAAAGGGGCCGGAACGTTCCGGCCCCTTTCAAGCTGTCCGTGCAACTTTCGCGGCTTAGAACAACCCGACGATCTTGCCTTCTGCGTTAACGTCGATGGAGTCGGCTGACGGCACTTTCGGCAGGCCCGGCATGGTCATGATCTCACCGCAGATCGCGACGATGAATTCCGCGCCGGCCGAGAGCCGCACTTCGCGCACTGGAATGTTGAAGCCGGTCGGCGCACCCTTGGCGTCCGGATTGGTCGAGAACGAATACTGCGTCTTGGCGATACAGACCGGCAACTTGCCAAAGCCCATGTCTTCCCAGGCCTTAAGCTGATCCTTGACCGACTTGTCGGCCGTGGCATCGTCGGCGCGATAGATCTCCTTGGCGATCGTGCGCACCTTTTCGAACAGCGGCATGTCGTCGGGATAGAGCGGCTGCAGCGCGCCCTTCTTCTCGTCGATGACCTTGACCACCGCCTTGGCGACATCAGCGGCGCCTTCGCCACCCATCGCCCAGTGATCGGCCATCAGAGCCTCGACGCCGAGCGACTTGCACTTGTCCTTGACCAGCGCGATTTCGGCATCGGTGTCGGCCGAGAAACGGTTGATCGACACGACCGCCGGCAAACCGAACTTCTGGATGTTCTCGATGTGACGCTTCAGGTTGGACATGCCGGCTTCGAGCGCCTTCAGGTCTTCCTTCTTCAGATCTTCCTTCTTGACGCCGCCATGCATCTTGAGCGCGCGAATGGTGGCGACGACAACGACGCAATCCGGTGCGATCCCCGCCTTGCGGCACTTGATGTCGATGAACTTTTCCGCGCCGAGATCGGCGCCGAAACCGGCTTCGGTCACGACGTAATCCGCGAGTTTCAGCGCGGTGGTCGTCGCCACCACCGAGTTGCAGCCATGTGCAATGTTGGCGAACGGACCACCATGGATGAACGCCGGCGTTCCTTCCAATGTCTGCACGAGGTTCGGCGCGATCGCCTCTTTCAGCAGCGCGGTCATCGCGCCGTTGGCGTTGAGGTCCTTGGCGCGGATCGGCTTACGGTCACGCGTATAGGCGACGATGATGTTGCCGAGACGCTCCTTGAGATCGTCGAGATCCTTGGCCAGGCAGAAGATCGCCATGACTTCGGACGCGACCGTGATGTCGAAGCCGGCCTCCCGCGGATAACCGTTGGCGACGCCGCCGAGCGAGCAGACGATCTCGCGCAACGCACGGTCGTTCATATCGATCACACGGCGCCAAGCGACGCGGCGCGAATCGATGCCGAGCGCATTGCCCCAGTAGATGTGGTTGTCGATCAGCGCCGAGAGCAGATTGTGCGCCGAGGTGATGGCGTGGAAATCGCCGGTGAAGTGGAGGTTGATATCCTCCATGGGGATCACCTGCGCATAACCGCCGCCGGCGGCGCCACCCTTCATACCGAACGAAGGTCCGAGCGAGGGCTCGCGCAAGCACAGCATCGCCTTCTTGCCGATATGGTTCAGCGCGTCGGTGAGGCCGACGGTCGTCGTGGTCTTGCCTTCGCCCGCCGGCGTTGGCGAGATCGCGGTGACAAGAATGAGCTTGCCGTTCTTCTTGTCCTTCAGCGACTTGACGTAATCCATCGACACCTTGGCCTTGTAGTGGCCATACGGATCGAGGTTCTCGGCTGCGATTCCGAGTCTTTCCTTGGCGACGTCAAGGATCGGCCGCTTTACGGCGGCCTGCGAAATTTCAATGTCGGATTTTGGATTCTGGTGTTGCGAGGCAGGCATGATGACTATCCACTAGGATGGTGTGTTTGATTTCTTCATTCCAAGCGTGACGAAATCACGCTCGGAATGACACGAAGAGATGACAAAAGAAATCACGAAAAACGTGCACCTTTTTCGATCTTCGCCGAAGCGGCCCATTCTCCTGCGCCCACTTTCGGCCCATCTGCTTGCACACGCGTGATCTTGATCCGGCCGTCGGCGCAGACAACTGTGAAACTGTCGCTGTCGACGACAGCGACTTCGCCAATCTTTCCGGCAATGCCCTTGGGATCTTTTGCGGGCAACGGCGTCGCGTCGAAAATTTTTAGCTTCACGCCGTTGATCGTTGCCCATGCGCCCGGCGCAGGATTTGCGCCGCGGATCAGCCGATCGATTTGCTCCCACGGCTTGCCAAAATCGATATGCGTATTCTCGGCGCGGCACAAACCTTCGTAAGTGGCCTTCGATTCGTCCTGCTTGATGCGTGGGGCCTTGCCAGCCTTCACCAGATCGACCGATTCCAGCATCGCATCGACACCCATCGGGAACAGGCGATCGAAATAAACGGTTCCGAGCGTGTCCTTGTCACTGATCGGCGTCGTCTTCTGGATGAGAATGTCGCCAGTATCGAGACCGTTGTCCGGCCAGAAGATCGAGAGACCGGTCTCGTTCTCGCCCTTGATGATCGGCCAGTTGATCGCGCTTGCGCCGCGATAGAGCGGCAACAGTGATGGATGATATTGGATCGAACCATGCGTCGGGATATTGAGGAATTCTTCCGGCACGAACAGCGTGACGAACGCCATCACCTGAAGATCGGGCTTGAGCGCCTTGAACTCTTCCCACACCTCCGGCTTCTTGTAGGAATCCGGCTGATACACCGGAAGTTTCGCAGCCAAAGCCGCTTCCTTCAGCGGGTCGGCCTTTGCGCCCGGCTTTTCCGGCGCGACATAGACCGCAATCACTTCATCGCCGCGCTTCAACAGCGCTTCAAGAACGGCCTTACCGAACGCCTGCTGGCCGTGAACCACAATACGCATAGTCGAAGTCCTCCCTTTAGTCGTCCCGGCCAAGCGAGCGAAGCAAGCGCGAGCCGGGATCCATAGCCGCCATTCGCGGTTATGGGCCCCCGCCTGCGCGGGGGCGACTGATGATTGATTACGCGGCCTTGTCGGCTTTCTCCGGCGCCGACAAAGCACCCGAGGCTTTGATCTCGGCAACGGTCTTCTTGTCCAGGCCGAGCACCTTGGTCAGAATTTCGTCGGTGTGTTCACCCAGCAGCGGTGAACGCTTCACCTCGGAAATCGAGTCCGACAGCTTGATCGGATTGCCTACGGTCAGGTACTTGCCGCGAACCGGATGATCGACCTCAACCACTGTGCCGGTCTTGCGCAGCGATTCATCCTCGGCGATTTCCTTCATCGACAGGATCGGGCCAACCGGAATATCGACTTCATTGCAGAGATTCATGACCTCGAATTTGGTCTTGGTCATGGTCCATTCCTCGATGCGCGCGAAGATGGCCTTCAGCTTCGGCAGACGCGCCTTCGGCGTTGCGTATTCCGGATCGGTCTTCCAGGTCGGCTCGCCGATCAGATCGCAGATCGCGCCCCAGACCGGCGCCTGGGTGATGAAATAGATGTAGGCATTGGGATCTTCCTCCCAGCCTTTGCATTTCAGGATCCAGCCGGGCTGACCGCCACCGGAATCGTTGCCGGCGCGTGGCGTGGCATCGCCAAACGGGACGCCCTCACCGTACTGGCTGTATTCGGTCAGCGGACCGTGCTGAAGGCGCTGCTGATCGCGCAATTTCACGCGGGCGAGGTTGAGCACACCGTCCTGCATGGCGGCGAGCACCTTCTGGCCGCGGCCGGTGCGGTTGCGCTGATAGAGCGCAGCGACGATGCCGAGCGCGAGATGAAGACCAGTGCCGCTATCGCCGATCTGCGCACCGGTGACGAGCGGCGGACCGTCGCGAAAGCCGGTTGTCGACGCCGCACCACCGGTGCATTGCGCGACGTTTTCATAAACCTTGCAGTCCTCGTATGGTCCGGGGCCAAAGCCCTTCACCGAGGCGACGATCATGCGCGGATTGAGCTTATGGATGTGCTCCCAAGTCAGCCCCATGCGATCGAGCGCGCCCGGCGCGAAATTCTCGACCAGAACGTCGCAGGACTTGATCAATTCATCCAGTACGCGCTTGCCCTGCGGATGCTTGGAATCGATTGTGATCGAACGCTTGTTGTGATTGAGCATCGTGAAGTAGAGCGAGTCCGCGCCCTTCACATCGACGAGCTGACCGCGGGTGATGTCGCCGACACCCGGGCGCTCAACCTTGATGACATCGGCGCCGAACCAGGCGAGGAGCTGCGTGCAGGTCGGTCCCGATTGCACATGCGTGAAGTCGAGAATGCGAACACCGTCGAGCGCCTTGCCGTCCTGGCCAAACGGCTTCTTCGATGGCCGCGGCAGCGCCGACTTCGAAGCCTTGCCGCTTTTGCTGGCCGTCTTCAACTTGACGACCTTCGCCGACGAACGCTTGGCCGCAGGCTTCTTCGATGCCGGTTTCGTCCTCGCCTTGCTGGCGCGGGACTTAACCGGCTTACGCGTCTTGGATTTCTTTGCGACCTTCTTCTTGGCCATCGGTATTCATCTCCTTAAGTCACAATGTCCTGACGAGCACAGCGCGAAACGCTGCGCCGATTATTTCTTCTTCACCACGCTTTGCGGATTGAGATTGCCGATGCGCCCGCTCTCGCTGCCGGCGGTCGGATCGATCGCCGCATTGATCAGGGTCGGCACACCGGAATCCATCGCCTTGTCGACCGCGCGCTTCAGTTCGTCGGGCGTTGTCGCATGCACGCCGACGCCGCCGAACGCTTCCATCATCATGTCGTAGCGCGAGTCCTTGACGAAGACCGTCGTTGCCGGATCTGAGCCCGCGGTATTGACGTCTGTTCCGCGATAGATGCCGTTATTATTGAAGACGACGATGCAGACCGGCAGCTTGTAGCGGCAGATCGTCTCGATCTCCATGCCGGAGAAGCCGAAGGCGCTGTCGCCTTCGACGGCCAGCACCGGCTTGCCGGTCTCGATCGCCGCCGCAACGGCAAAGCCCATGCCGATGCCCATGACGCCCCAGGTGCCGACATCGAGACGCTTGCGCGGCTTGTACATATCGATGACGCCGCGGGCGAGATCGAGCGTATTGGCGCCTTCATTGACGAGGATCGCGTCCGGCCGTTCCTTAATGACGGTGCGAAGTGCACCGAGCGCGCCATAGAAATCCATCGGCGCTGAATTCTTCATCAGCTTCGGCGCCATCTTGGCGATATTATCGTCTTTCTTCGCCTTGACGGCGTTCGTCCATTCGGCCGGCGGCATCGTCCACTTGCCGTCGATGCCTTCCAGAAGCCCCGCAACGCAGGAGCCGATATCGCCGACGACGGGAGCCGCGATCTCGACATTGGAGTCCATTTCCTTCGGCTCGATGTCGATCTGGATGAACTTCTTCGGCGCGTCGCCCCAGGCTTTGCCCTTGCCATGCGAGAGCAGCCAGTTGAGACGCGCACCGATCAGCATCACGACGTCGGAGTCTTTCAGCACCGTCGAGCGCGCCGCGCCCGCGCATTGCGGGTGCGTGTCGGGCAGAAGACCCTTGGCCATGCTCATCGGCAGGAACGGAATGCCGCTCTTTTCGACCAGCGCGCGGATCGCATCGTCGGCCTGCGCGTAAGCTGCGCCCTTGCCGAGGATGATCAGCGGACGCTTGGCGCTCTTCAACACATCGAGCGCCCGTTTGACCGCGTCCGGAGAAGGAATTTGGGCCGGCGCCGGATCGATGACCTTGACCAGCGACTGCGCGCCAGCGTCCGCAGTCATCACCTGCGAAAACAGCTTGGCTGGCAGATCGAGATAAACACCACCGGGGCGCCCGGAGACCGCCGCGCGGATCGCCCGTGCGACGCCGATGCCGATGTCCTGCGCATGCAGAATGCGGAAAGCGGCTTTGCAGAGCGGCTTGGCGATGGCGAGCTGGTCCATCTCTTCATAATCGCCCTGCTGCAGATCGACGATCTCGCGCTCGGAGGAGCCTGAGATCAGGATCATCGGGAAGCAGTTGGTCGTGGCATTCGCCAGCGCCGTCAAGCCGTTGAGGAAGCCTGGCGCCGAAACCGTGAGGCAGATGCCTGGCTTCTTCGTCAGAAAGCCCGCGATCGCCGCAGCATTGCCGGCATGTTGCTCATGCCGGAATGAGATCACGCGGATGCCTTCCGCCTGCGCCATGCGACCGAAGTCGGTGATCGGAATACCGGGCACACCGTAGATTGTCTTGACGCCATTAAGCTTCAGCGCGTCGATGACAAGATGAAATCCATCTGTCAGATCCTGGTGTGCTTCGGCTGTGGTGGTTTCAGTTTTTTTTGCGACCGCAGCGTCGGCCATGACGAAACGTCTCCCTAGAACTCAATCCAGATAATCGGCGTATTTCGCGACATGGTCGGCAAGGCCGAGCGCATGATCGCGCACGAGAGTTTCGGCGCGTGCGGTGTCGTGTGCCTCAAGCGCCTCGATGATGTTCATGTGATCGCGGATCGATTTGTCTGCGCGATCCTTTTCCACGATGGTCTTGCGGCGGATCATGCGCATATGCGTGAACAGGTTTTCGGCGAGATCGATCAGCACGCCGTTGCCGCTCATGCGGATGATGCTCTGGTGAAACTCGATATTCACCTCGGAATATTCGTCCAGATGCGCGCGCAACTGACCATCTTCGAAGGTCGCGAACATCTGGCGCAGCGACGCAATCTCACTGTCACTGGCAGATTTCTCGGTGATGAGGCGCGCAGCCATACTTTCCAGCGCCGCCCAAGCTGTAATCAGCTCGATCACTTCTTTCTTGGTCTTGCGCACGACATAGACGCCGCGGCGCGGAACCGAGCGGACGAACCCCTCCCGCTCGAGCTGGGCCATCGCCTCGCGCACCGGTGTGCGGCTGATGCCGAAATCCTGCGCCAGCTGCCGCTCATCAAGGCGGATATCGGCGCGGCTACGATAGATATCCATCGAGACGATGACGTTCTTCAGGGCCGCATACGCCTTGTTCTTGAAGCTGAACGAGGTGTCGATCGGCTCGATAGCGAGCCGATGCGCGTCCTCCGGCCCGCGTGGCCGGGGCATCCCTAGGACTTTGGTCGTATCCGAACTCATTCTGTCGCCACCGTCTCACGGTCTGGAATACAATATTCCAGACCGTATCTTCATGCAATGCCGCCGACCGCTTTTGGTCCGGGCATCCTTGCCCATCGCCCAGGTTGTCCCCCGCTTAGAGGGCCGGCCGTGCCCGCAACCGGGTGAACCCTTCCTGGATCAGCGACCAGAACAGCGCGATCAGACCGAGGACCATGATCGAGGAGACGAGGCCGTTGGAGAAGAAGACGCCGAGATTGCCCTGCGACGAGAGCAGCGACTGCCGGAACGCTTCCTCCGCCTTGTCCCCGAGCACAATGGCCAGGACCAGCGGCGCCAGCGGGTAATTGCACTTCTTCAGCACGTAACCCAGCACGCCAAAGACCAGCATCATCGCGACGTCGAAGGTGGAGTTGTTGACGGAATACGCGCCGATCGCACAGAGCACGAGAATGACCGGCGCGATGATGCTGAACGGAATCCGCAGGATCGCGGCCAGCAGCGGCACGCAGGTCAGCACGATGAGAAGGCCGACGAGATTGCCGAGATACATAGAGGCGATCAGACCCCAAACGAACTCTTTCTGTTCGACGAACAGCATCGGTCCGGGCTGCAGGCCCCAGATCAACAGGCCACCAAGCAGCACAGCAGCGGTCGGCGAACCGGGCACGCCGAGCGACAGCATCGGCAACAGCGCCGCCGTGCCCGCCGCATGCGCGGCGGTTTCGGGCGCTACGATGCCCTCAATCTCGCCTTTCCCGAAGTTTCGCCCGTTCTTGGAGATACGCTTGGCGATGCCATAGCTCATGAATGATGCGGGCGTTGCACCGGCGGGCGTGATGCCCATCCAGCAGCCGATCACGCACGAGCGCAAGGACGTCATCCAGTAGCGCGGCAAACTCATCCAGGTGCGTAGCACGACCTTCAGGTCGATCTTCGCGTTGCCGCCGCGGAAGGCAAGGCCCTCTTCCATGGTCAGCAGGATTTCGCCGATGCCGAACAGACCGATCACTGCGATCAGGAAGTCGAAGCCGTTCAGCAACTCGGTATAACCGAAGGTCAACCGCAACTGGCCCGTGATCGAATCGAGACCGACCGCCGCCAGCGCAAAGCCGATCATCATCGACGCAATGGTCTTGAATGGCGGCTCCTTGCTGAGACCGACGAAACTGCAGAAGGCGAGGAAATAGACCGCGAACTTTTCCGCTGGTCCAAATCTGAGTGCGAAACTCGCGACCAGCGGCGCCACCAGCGTGATCATGATGACCGCGAACAGCGCGCCGACGAAAGACGAGGTGAAAGCGGCGGTCAGCGCTTCGCCAGCCTTGCCTTGCTGCGCCATCGGATAGCCGTCGAAAGTCGTTGCAACCGACCACGGCTCGCCCGGTATGTTGAACAAGACTGACGTAACGGCACCGCCGAACAGAGCGCCCCAGTAGATACACGACAGCATGATGATTGCCGATGTGGGCGGCATGCTGAAAGTCAGCGGCAGCAGAATGGCAACACCGTTGGCGCCGCCGAGACCCGGCAATACCCCGATGATGACACCGAGCACGATGCCGATCACCATCACCATGATATTGAATGGCTCAAGCGTAACCGCGAAGCCGTGGAACAGATTTGCAATTTCTTCCATCGTTATAGCCCTTGAACCAACCCTGCGACGCGTGTGAGCGAGTGATTAGAGGTTAAGCCACTCTTCGATCGGCCCCTTCGGCAGCGGGACCAGGAAATATTTTTCGAAGATGATGTAGGTGAACACCGGCATGCCGATCGCGACGGCTGCCACCATGGGCCAGCTATATTTGCCGAGCCAGCGCATGAACCAGCCGATGAAGACAATCGATGCGACATAAAGGCCGATGAATGGCATCGAGCCGACGTAGATCGCAGTCGGGATGACGACGCTCAGCACCTGCCGCAGCTGACCCCATTCAGCGAAGAGTCCCCCCTGACTATCTGGCTTGATGCCGCTCCAGAGATTGATCGCGCCGGAGATGATGATCGCGAGTCCGATATAGAACGGAAAGAACCCGGCCTTCGGGCCCTCCGCGCCCCAGCGAATGCCCGCGCTGATGCTGCCGGCGACGACAAGGGCGCCGAAGGCCATGATCAAAATGGCCAGGCCCACTTCGACGGAGCGATATGAAGGTCCCGTACTGCTGCCTGTATCTTGTGTGCTCATGGAATTTTTGTTCCTGGACTCTGCTCTCTGACCCGTATTCCGGCAAAATCAGTCCGCAAGGGACCGTCCGGCGGATGCCATGCACCCGCCGGTTGTCTTCGACACGCAGTTCTTAGTTGCCGGCGAGGAAGCCGGCCTCTTGCATCAGCTGCTTGTGCCGCTGCTCTTCAGTACCGACCCATTTGGCGTATTCGTCGCCGGTCATGAAGGTGGTGTTGAATGCACCGCTCTTCATGAAATCCTTCCATTCGGGAGTATCGCGCACTTTCTTGAACAACTCGACATAGTAGGCGACTTGATCCTTGGTGGCCTTCGGCGTCATGAAGATGCCACGCAGCATCAGATATTCCATATCCAGCCCTTGCGACTTGCAGGTCGGAATATCGGCCCAGCTCTTGCCATCGGCGATCGCGTCCTTGTAGGCCATCGACTGCCCATCGAACACGCAGAGCGGACGCACCTTGCCGCCACGCCACTGAGCAACCGCCTCGATCGGATTGTTCACCGTCGAGTCGACGTGATTGCCGACAAGCTGCACAGCGACCTCGCCGCCGCCCCTGAACGGGATGTAGGTGAATTTGCCGCCGGTCGCCTTTTCAACCGCGACGGTGATAATCTGGTCTTCCTGCTTCGATCCGGTTCCGCCCATTTTCATCGAACCGGGAGGCGCCGCTTTGAGCGCAGCCACATAATCCTTCACGTTCTTGTACGGCTTATCGGCATTCACCCAGAGCACGAATTCATCGAGGGCCAGCATCGCCACCGGCGTCAGGTCTTTCCAGTTGAACGGGATGCCGGTCGCAAGCGGGGTCGTGAAAAGATTCGAAAGCGTAATGATGATTTTATGCGGATTGCCGGCAGAAGATTTCACATCGAGAAAACCTTCGCCGCCCGCACCGCCAGCCTTGTTGATCACGACCATCGGCTGCTTCATCAGATTGTGCTTGGTCACGATGCCCTGAATCGTGCGCGCCATCTGATCTGCGCCACCGCCGGTACCCGCTGGGATAATGAATTCAACCGGACGTGTGGGCTCCCACGCAGCATTCGCCGGCAAGGCAATGCCGCTTGCGCATAGAGCCGCGAGCGCCCCACACGCAAATTGTTTGGCAAAAAAAGTCATATGCGTTTTCTCCCGTATCAACTGTTTTGCCGGTCTGTCGCCGGCTTCACAGCGTTGCCACAAGCAGCTTTGGCAACCATGCGACATATTCGCCTGCATTGCCCTGCTCCCGTAGATCGACAGCGTAGTCACATCGGTCGCTGTTTGAAAAGAGAATTATTCATAATAACGTCGACGGTACGACAGAAATTTTGGGTAACATCGCAACGCAACAATGGGTGCTGCGTTGCAGTGCACGACACGCAAATTTGTCACTCGCTGTCAAAACATCAATGATGACAAGGACAAGAACGCCGTTCGCTGTTGCGAAGCAATTCGTTGGTGCGCTCAGACGACGAACGGCGTGATTGCGTTGCCGTAAGCTTCCGGCGGGTTCGACCCCCAACGGTCGAGCACATTGCTCGACGAATCGAACGCCCAATTGCCGGGCTGATAGAGATCGTCGTTATCAATGCGTTCGAGACCGGACGACACTTCAACGACGCAGCCATTCGGATCGAGATAATAAGAGAACAGGTTGTTGCCCGGACCGTGACGGCCGAGCCCCCACAACAAGCTGCGCCCCTTCGTCACCAATGCATCGGCGACACCGGCAAGATCGCTGAGCGCATGCGCATCGAACGCATAGTGATGCAGACCATTGCCCGGACCTGCTGCAACGGTGTGATGAAAACCATCGGCGGCGCGATACCAGGCACGCTCGTAATTGGTCGTACGGTCTGACAATTTCATGCCGAGCATGCCCGTGACAAAATCGTGGAATGCCCGCGGATCAGTCGCCCGCATATTGACGTGCTCCAGACGCCGCACTCTTTTGCCGTTGGCAATAGTCGGTCCGACATCCTGCCGCGCGACAGGTGTGTGCACTTCGATGATCGGACCGAAAGGTGTCGCGATGCGCACGGCTCGCTTCACGTTCGACACCAGCGGCGTGTCGCCGAGAATAGTCAGGTTTTCGGATTTGGCGCGCCGATAAACCTCATCGATCGCCGCTTCATCCATCGCTTCGAGGCCAACGGCACGAACACCGCGCCGTTCGTCACGCAAATAAGCGACATCGCAGCCCCTTGCATTCGACGACACATAGACAGCATCAGCGGCTTTATGGGTGATGCGAACACCCGTCACCTCGGACAAATCGAGTGCCGCCCCTTCAGGGTCCGGTGTCGCAATGACCACATACCCCATCTGCCGAATAAGATGCGTCATGCAAACCTCGCGTTCATCGCGCGAGGATCATGCCGTCGGTTGTCAGCGCGGTCCAGAGAATTGCGCTATTGGGCGGCGCTGACGTTTTTCCGCACGGCCAGCAATACATTGGACTCATTCGGACGCCAACGATAGCCCATGCCGAAATCGAGCGGCTTGGCCGAACCCTTCCGGTAGATCTCTGCCAGCTTCGTCTGATTGCGGCCAGGGAAGATCGCGATCGGTCCGAGATAACGGCCAAAAGGAAACAATTGCCATTGGTCCGGCTTGAAATATGTGACCGGAATGCCGGAATCGTCCTGTACGATGTACTGACTCTTTCGCAAAACGAAATCACGCACGTCCGAGAACGAACCGCTGTGCGGCAGATAGGACGCGCTCTTGAACATCGCGTCGCCTGCGCCAAGTGTGTCGGCGAATTTCAGGAAGCCCGAATTCTTGATCCCGGAATTGGAAACATCGGTACTGAAATAATACAGCGTCTGCTGTGGTCCGGCGTCACCACTCGTGAAGACGATCTTGGCGCCCTGTACACCTTTTTGGGGCGCCTTGCCTTCGACCGTTGTCAACTTGCCTTCGTTGTCCAATGAAACAAGGCTGACCTCCTTGATCGTCTTGCCTGAACGCGCCGCATAGACAAGCAGGATCGGCAAGGTCCCCGACAGCTCCGTCTCGCGCAACTGGTTCTTCATTTTCTTGGTAATGAAGAAACTGAGCGAGATCGACGAACCCATCGACGAGCGCAGATTGCTCAACGCCCGCCGCGTGCGCTCGCTAATATCCGGAACGCGGCCGACCGGCTCGAGACCGCTGAGCAGATAGGTCGATGCTTGCGGGTAGAATGCATTGGCGTAGAGAAAATCCGGTCCGCTAAACATGTAGAATAGCGGATCGCGGCGATCCTTGAGATTCTCGGCGGACCATGCGCGGATCTTCGACAGGCGCCGCCCCTCCAATTCCTTCCAGGAGCCATCAAGCGAGCGGGCATGCTGCTGCCATGCCGGATCCTTCGTCAGCTTCGCCAGCGGCGAGGTCTCGGCCAGCGCCATGCCGGCGAGATAACGCGCGGTGTCGTTAACGCTGGGTTTGTCCGACGCAACCGTGTTGGAAACGGCCGTCAGTAGCAAACTTCCGACCAGCAGGGCGGATTTCAGCGTTGGCATATTCAGCATGGGATTGGAAACCTATGGAGGAGCGGGCTGCCCGAACCACAAACGATGCCGGAATGGAGGGGCCGGAGCCGGCCGTTGAAAATCGCCTGAAAATCGCGATTTACCATCTCGTGCTCGTGACCATGTTCCGGTCGTGATTCAAACTTAGGGGGTTGCCTAGTGCCGCGATTTTGAAGTTCCCGCACCATTTGCAGCAACCTCTTGTCGGGAACTTCAAAATCAAAGCGGCACTAGAATCATAGACTTACTAGTGCACCTTTGTTTCCGAAATTCGTGTAAGAGATTGCCGCAGATACAGCACGAACTTCGAAAACGGTGCACTAGTTTGATTCGATTCGTCCAGCATCGAGCCCTAGCCGGTCTTGCGCAAGAGTTCGTTCCGGACCGGGAGCCCATTTTTTAGCCTCGGAGCGTGCGTGAGAGCCATCGGCCTGAACGCATTGACAGGATTGAGCGCCGCGATTCTGATTGCCACGGCAACGGTGCCGATGGATCACGGCATCATCACGACAGTGCACGCGACAGACGTTAATATCCCGTTGCCTCGCCCGCGGCCGACGATGCGCGTGCCGCGTCCACGGCTGTCGAGCTTTCCCGGCAAGACCGAAGTGATGGAATTCGAGTCAGCGCCGTTTCCGTATGACGGCAAAAACCCCGCGACAGGCAAGCCGTTTTTCGATGTGTTCTACGATGGCCGTTTTGGCCGCCGAGGCGCGCGCGGGCATGTCTATTGGGAGAACGAGACTTACACCGATCCGCGCGTGTTGCTTCACATTCCCAAAGGCTTCGACATCCGCAAGCCTGCGGTGATGGTGGTATTTTTCCATGGCCACGGCGCGAAGATCGATCGCGACGTGCGCGATCGTCAGCAGGTCGCGGCGCAGATCACACGCTCGGATTCCAATGCGGTGATCGTGGCGCCGCAATTCGCCGTCGATGCCGCAGATTCAGCGCCAGGCGCATTTTGGGAACCCGGCTTCTTCGATGAGTTTCTCAGCGAAGCAAGCGAACAGCTCGCCATCATGCTGGGACAGCCGCGCGCCTTCCGCACCTTCTTCAAGATGCCGATCATCTTCATCAGCTATAGCGGCGGCTTCGTGCCGACCGCCTGGGCGATGCGGCTTGGTCATATCAAGGACCGCCTGCGCGGCATCGTGCTGATGGATTCGCTGTATGGCGAAACCGATCGCTTCCGGGACTGGATCGTCAACAACCGCCGCGGCTTCTTCATCAGCGGCTATCTCGGATCGACACGGGCGCGCAATCTCGAATTGCAGCGCGATCTTGCCGAAAAGAAAATTCCGTATTCGATGTCACTCGACGGCGATCTCAAACCCGGCAGCGTGGTGTTCATTCCGGGCCACCCCGAAGATTCGCATCGCGATTATGTCACGCAGGCCTGGACCGTCGATCCGATTGCCGACATTCTCGATCGGCTGCCCGAATTCAAGCAATGATGCCGCCAGCGTGATGCCGCACTGATCCCGAATGGCGACTCGCCGCGCACAGCGCCTGCCTCGCGCGGGCGTCCGGCAGCACAGGGGCCGGGCGTTCTTGACAACCGTCAATTTAATTTTGCGGACGCACAACTACCCTTGGACGTTATAGGCAGTCAATGCGGGCATTCCGGGTGACTCTCTTTGGCATGGGTGGTCTGTGCTTTTTAGTTCTTACGAGTTCATTCTTGTGTTTCTGCCAGTGGCGTTGGCTGGATACTTCGCACTGCGCCTTTTCGCCGAAAAATCCGTAACCTTACTCTGGCTGATTTTTGTTTCCGTGGCTTTCTACGCATATTGGGATGCGTGGAATCTGTTGGTGCTTTTTTCCAGCATTGGCTTCAACTTCGCTTGCGGCACCCTTCTTTCCGAGCGCGCCCGCGATCATAAACCGACAGGAGCGCTGCTCACCGTCGGAATACTGTTCAATGTCGGCCTGATTGGTTACTTCAAATACGCCGGCTTCTTTGCAACCAATCTGAACGCAGCTTTCGGGACGAATATTCCCGTTCTCGAACTCGTACTGCCGCTGGCGATCTCGTTTTTTACATTTCAGGAAATCGCTTATTTGATCGATTCATCGCGCGGCACGACGTATGGTTATCGCTTCAAAGACTATCTTTTGATGGTGACATTTTTTCCTCATCTGATCGCCGGCCCTATCGTCAACCATCGTATCTTGATGCGGCAATTCATGAGCCCGACCGCATTAAACATCAGCACTCAGACATTTGCGCTTGGCATCGGACTTTTCGTTTTTGGATTATCGAAAAAAGTTCTGCTCGCGGACAATATGGCGCCGCACGCCAATCTCGTCTTTGACAGCGTTGCAGGCGGAATATCACCAAGCTTTGCGGATGCCTGGATTGGAGCGCTCGCATATACGCTTCAGCTCTACTTCGACTTTTCCGGCTATTCAGACATGGCTATCGGGCTGGGCCTTCTTTTCGGCATTCGTCTGCCCCTGAATTTCAATTCTCCCTACCAGGCGACCAGCATCGTCGATTTCTGGCGCCGCTGGCATATGACGCTTTCGGCATTCCTGCGTGATTATCTTTATGTGCCATTGGGCGGCAGCCGTCACGGCGAGCCACGGCGGTATACGAATCTCATCATCACCATGCTGATTGGCGGGTTGTGGCACGGAGCGGGCTGGACCTTCGTCTGCTGGGGCGCGTTTCACGGGTTCGGCCTTGCCGTATGTCATTTCTGGACAAGACTGTTTGGCAATGCGACGTCTTTGGCTACGCCATTTGGTCTGATCGTCGCGCGCACACTGACGCTGCTATTCGTCGTTTTCGGCTGGGTGTTGTTCAGGGCCGACTCCATGGGCTCCGCCGGGAAAATGATCAGCACCATGGCAGGCTTGAATGGTTTCGACCTCAGCGTGAATTCCGACCGCTTGCTGACGACCCTGACGACATTGGCGACGATCGCCATCCTTTTGGGCGTTGCGTTGTTTGCACCAAATTCCCAGCAATGGCTCGGATACGATCCCGATCGCCCGGCCGAGCAAGAGTTTTCCTGGAGTACGCGGTTGGCAGCCTACCCGCTGCATGGTCTCGCACTCGGCGTCCTCTTCACATTGACTTTGACACAAATGTCCGCCGTTCAATCGTTCCTCTATTTTCAGTTTTGATCATGAATGGACAGCTTATTCTGCGGCGCCATGCCGTCGCCGGGAATATCGGCCAAAGGACGGACCGGCCCCATAACCGTGCGCCTCTTTACCTCATCGCGTTCGTGGCCGGATCGATTATCGCGGTGAGCCTGCTTTGGGGGTTGATCATCGCTCTCTCGGCGTTCGACCGGCTGCCTTCGCCGCCGGTCTCCGGGACGTGGTGTATCGACAGCCGTTTTGCGTGGATGAAACGAACACCACAATGGAAAGATGCTAGAATCATCGCCGTCGGCTCATCGGTCACCTGGCGAAATCTTGATTTCGAAGTGACATCGGCGGAAACGAAGAAGCAGGGCGTTTTCAATTTCGCTCCCTGTTTCCTCACGATGAATCAAACGCGCTACCTCACTGAATATATTTTGGGTCGAGCCGCGGCAGCCAGGACAGTCTTGACTGTTTTGGCACCCCGGGACTTCGAGGGCTGCTCCCGAAATCGCACTGCTTTTTTTGAACCAAGCATCGCGGATCGATATATCGATAGCGCCGGCTTCGGATGGTGGCTTTATCTTCGTAACCTTCGCCTGAACGACATCTTTAATTATGCGCTCAACGTCCACGAACGCCGAGCCATTCTGAAGTTCGATCCATTTGGCTCTGGTCCTCTCATCGGCACGACGCTGGATACCGGCCGCGCTTTTAAACCCGAGCCTGGTTGCTATTTCGAGCTGACGGAGCTGGCGAAATCTCTTGATGCAAAGGGAGTGCAACTCATCGTCGCGACTTTCCCGGTCATGCGGGCCTGGTCGGATCGTCACGACGCGCGAGGGATAACCCAGACAAACTTCAAGCTGGATATTGAAAATGCGCTATCAGGAACGAAAGCAATCCTGGTTGACGGGGTGACAGGATGGCATGTGCCCGACGCAGCTTTTGTCGACCCGGCGCATCTTCAGTGGCCTGAGACAGCGGATTTCACCCGCTTTGTTTGGCGGAGTGCCTTGCAACTTGGCGCAACGCTCTCTCCGATCGGACCGAAGAATTCTGACAGTCCACACCGGATCGGGTCAAACAACGACCGCTGGGGTCATCTCGTGAACTATCGACCGGCAACCGAGGACGGGCCCACTCGTGTAACCGCCTCTTTGCTCCGTTCTCGTCCGCATAAATGGATATCCATGGACATTGGCGCCTCGCCAGAAGAGCTGATCATAAACACACCTTTCGTCGATGCCGTTAGCCAGAATACACCTGGCTACAGCGAGGCTTTCGCCGCAGGCGTGCCTCGTGGTTACTCCTGGTGTGCCGGATCATACAAACCGCCCAATCGCACTGCGCCGCCGGCCGGTTTCACCTCAGTAACCGCGTGGGGCGCGGTGTATCCCAAACTTGGTGCGCCCGTTCTTCCAAGTATTGAAGGCGCCATCGAAATCGCAAACGCCAAAACCTATGTTTATCTGAAAACGCAAAGCAGGTGGGTGGCGGTGCAGGATCAGGCGCATCTGCGGATGGCCGGCTCGCATTTCATCGCCGACTTTGCAACCCAGCCAGGCATCCAAATGAAGCTTGGGCACAAGCCGGATAACGTCGTTGCGATCGGAAGTCCGCCACCCGGCTACAACTCCCATTTCTGGCCATATGGACGTGGCGAATTCGATGCCGACAGCGTGGATGGCGTTTACGTGCAAATGGACATGAGAGTGACCGACCCGACCATGACATACGTTGCCAACGTCGGTGCGGACTGGTGGCGTGATCCAATCGCGGAATATGTAGAGGGTTTTGCCAACAACCCCGGAGCCGGCATGAGCAACTGGATTGAGCTTTCGACGCAGTGGAAGACTTTGCGGTTCTATTCGTGGGACAACTCTCGCCTGCAGGCCAATCCGCCGCCGTCCCTTCTCGAGAGGGCGGTAGCTACAACAACAACACGTCGCCTGAATGATTCATCGGCCTACTGCAGGTCTCAGTCGACGAAGTGAATCGATTAGTTCACCCCGATCCGTGGGCAATTTAACGCATCGATTATTGAGTTTTATCAACTTTCCCAGCGCTCTAGAGGGATATCAGAGTCATCGCATCCTCACGGGAATTCCTTTCGCAAAAGGAGTCCTCTAGCGTGGATCAGAGAACAATCGCTTGTTTGGATGGTCAAACGGCGATATTGACAGAAATCCTCCAGTTGCTCGTCCGCAAAGGTGTCTTATCGCCCGAGGAAATCAGCGACGTGGTCACTACCATTCTGAGGCGAGGGATCGAATGCGGCGCGCAGCCCGGCTTCGATGCCGTTCCCATGCACGTCTTAAGATTGGTTGGCCGCCGGAACCGTCATCGCTCAACGTCCAAGTCATGCCAGAGGAGGAATTGATACGTGCGCTTAATCGATGGATCGGATCCCGATCGTGTGCCCGTTCGACGTCAACTCTTGGCGACGGTCAGCGAGTAGCGTTCGTCGGCAGCAAGACATTCGGCCTGTGGAAGCCCCAGCTCCGCTCGGACGATATTCGTCCCAAGCACCATCGAAACCATCTTGTAAGCGGCATGGCGCCGCCCCATCCCTTCACGGCCCATACCGCAATCCGATGAGATGATCAGCCGTTCGGCCGGAATGTGTTTCAACGCTTCGCGAATGAGCGCCGCGACCTCATCGGGTCGCTCGATCTGCAAGGTATGATGGTCGATCACGCCGATCACAATTTTCTTGTCCTTGATGATCTCGCCGATGGCCTTGAGGTCGCCCGGCCCCGAAGAGCAGGTCTCAAAAGTCAGCGCATCCGCTTCGACTTGATTCAGTGCCTCCAGCGTCGGCTGATAGCTCTGCGGCTCCTTGAAAATCCTTTGCTGGGACGGATTGCCCCAGCATGTGTGGCACCACACTTCTGTCTTGCTGCGCAAACCCTTGACGGTGTTGTTGAACACTTTCACCAGATCGCCAACATCGAGCTTGCCGAAAGCTTTGCCACGCACCGGCACCATGTGAATCTGCGGCTCTTCCATCTGCAGCACCGGACAGCCGGCATCCGCCAGATCGTTCAACTCCTCATTGACGGCATCGCTGAGTGCCCAGGTCCGCTCAATCGGATCTTTGTAGTAATCGTCTTCACATGAGGCAGCGAGCAATTCCGGCAGGATCGTCCCAACCTTCACCGGCTTCGCTGTCATCCGTTGCGCAACTTTCCACATCGCCTTGTATTGCAGATTACCGCGGCCAACCGGCCCCACGATACGTGGAAACACGCGCGCCTCGAGAAAATCGTGCAGGATATGTCCGCGCGGATAAGCCACAGCGCCGACATTATAGATCGCGGGACTGGCGGTTTGAGAGAATCCAGACATGTGCGTCAGCGGATAGCTCTGCCAGCTCATGCCGCCGACTTGCTCGTCGTAATGCGCATCGCCGTCCGTGACGATATCGAGTCCCGCCACTTCCTGCGCTCTCAGAAAGCAGGAAACGGCGTCCTCATACTGTTCGCGGTAGCGCGAATTGACCATCGCCTCGAGAAAAGGCGTTGAGCCCAAACTGGCGGTGTACCAGGACGGTCGAGGCAACGAACCGATGATCGATGTCGGAAGCATGACATCAGCTGAAGCCTTGAACATCGCCAACTCTCCCTGACTTTCGGTTTCTTCAATCGCAAAAACGCGATCGTCCTTTTGGCAAGCGTGCCATGCCGAAACGCTAGCATCACGGCAAACGATTGCCAAGTTTTGCCACGCCAGCTAAGGTGCCAATCAAGGTCAATAAAACAAGGCCACCGGGAGGACGAGATGCTCATCAGGAAATGTCTTTGCCCACCAGCAATTTCCAGGCCTCGCGTGTTTGTCTGGGCGCTGGCCATACTGGGATTTTCAGCGTTTGCCGTTAGCGCCGCCGAGCCCCTTCGCATCGGCTTCAGCATCAGCGCAACCGGCCCAACATCACCCGCCGGCAAGCAGGTCTTGGCCGGGCTTGAAATCTGGCGCAGCGATGTCAATGCAAAAGGAGGATTGCTGGGCCGGCCAGTGGAGTTTGTCTATTACGACGATCAAGGAAACCCGGCCAATGCACCCGGCATCTACGCAAAGCTGATCAGCGTCGACAAAGTCGATCTCTTGATCGGGCCTTACAGCACGAACGTGATCGCCGCAGCCATGCCGACGATCATACAGAGCAATCGCGCGACAATCGGCATATTCGGCCTCGGCGCCAACAAGGAATTCAAGTACCCTCGATACTTCTCGATGAATTCGCAGGGCCCCTCGCCCGCAAATTATTCCAAATGTGTCTTTGACCTCGCAGCACAGCAGACGCCAAAGCCGACGCGAGTGGCTTTGGTGGGGGCCGATGTCGAATACTCGCGAAACGCGCTGGATGGCGCACGTGAGAACGCCAAAAAGCATGGTATGGAGGTTGTTTTCGACCGGACCTACCCGCCGTCAACGACTGAGTTTACGTCTGTGGTCCGCGCCATGCAGGCGGCCAATCCCGATATCGTTTTTGCGGCGACGCTTCCGATCGATACCGCCGGGATCATTCGTGCCGCGCAGGAAATACAATTCAGACCAAAGATGATTGGCGGTGCCATGCTGGGGCTGCTCGTCACGGGCATCAAGCAGCAGCTCGGCCCGATGATCAACGGCTATATCAGCAACGAGTTCTATATCCCGGCACCCAGCCTGCAATTCGCGGGCACCAAGCAAATGATGGATGAGTATGAGAAACGCGCAACCGGTCTCGGAATTGATCCTCTCGGATATACCTATCCACCCTATGCCTATGCAGCCGGCCAGATTCTGGCAAAGGCCGTGGCCGAAACGAAATCGCTGAACGACGAGACCCTCGCCAAGTATCTGCGTGACAACACCTTCGATACCATCATTGGACCGATATCCTTTGGCGCGGACGGAGAGTGGAAGACCCCGCGCATCATCTGCATCCAGTTCAAAGGCATTACCGGGAATGAACTCGGGCAGTTCAGAGACTGGTCGCGGCAGGTCGTGGTCTATCCTTCCGAGTTCAAGGCGGATGACCTTATCTATCCCTATGAGAAAGCGACAAAGTGAAAGCGGTGCAATCCAGGTTCGATGACAAGAGCGAATGCAAGCCGGATATCCGGCTTGCATGGACAGGGTGCGAAGAATAATGCCGGGCAATCCAACAAAGCCGCCACGAAAAGCGCGGGTCAGCCTGAAGGATCTTGCGCGCGAAGTCGGCGTTCATGTGTCGACCGTATCGCGCGCCCTTGACCCGCATAGCCGACACCCTGTCGCAGCCGATCTCACCAAGAAAATACAAAAGGCCAGCAAACGGCTGGGATATCAGCAGAATACGGCCGCCTATCATCTGAAAACGAACCGGTCCCGAACGATCGGTGTCGTCGTTCCGGATATCACTGACCCCGTTTTCCCTCCCATCATTCGCGGTATCGAAGACGGACTGAGCCAGCACGGTTATGTCGCCATGCTCGCCAACACTGATGGCAATTCCCGTCGGCACATGAAAATCCTCGAGATCATGCGCACGCGGGGCGTGGATGGGTTAATTCTCGCCAGCGTTCTGCAGAGCGACAAAATGGTGTCGCAACTATCGGCGGGGATACCGGTGGTCACCGTCAGCCGCCGCACTGACGACCTGCGTTTCTCCTCGGTCGTGCACGACGAGGACGATGGAATTGGTCAGTTACTCACTCACCTCGTCTCCCTCGGCCATCGCGATATCGCGTGTATCGCCGGCCCGCAAACGGTCTCGACCGGCGCCAATCGTTACCATGCTTATATTCGGCACAAGGAAAATATCGGATTGCAGGCTCGCCCATCTCTCGTCTCCTTCGCCAAGGCCTTCAATGAAATGGAAGGCGAGCGTTGCGCAGAGGAGCTTCTGGTCAGCGGGCATCCTTTCACTGCGGTCTTGTGCGCAAACGATAGACTCGCCATTGGCGCGATCGCTTCGTTTCGACGCCATCATATCGAATGCCCCGAAGGCGTCTCGGTCACGGGCTTTAACGACATGCCGTTGGCCGACCGGCTGTCGCCCGCCCTGACAACCGTGCGCGTGCAACACTACAAGGCAGGATTCGAGGCCGCTGAGGTCATGGTTGAAAAAATCGAGACCCCCAGTGCGTTGGCAAGTCATGTGTTGCTGCCAGTCGAAATGATTGTTCGCAATTCAACGAAACGATTTCGCGTGTCGATCGCAGAACAGAAAAAAGCAGCAGGAGAGGAAGTGTGAAAGTAGGATTTGTGGGCCTCGGCATCATGGGCCTCGGCATGGTGCCCCGGCTACAGGCGGCAGGTTTCCATGTCACAGGCTGGAACCGCACAAAGGACAAAGCAAAAGCTCTCATCGAAAGCGGCATGGCATGGGCGGATAGCCCTCGCGCCGTCGCGGAAGCATCCGATGTTGTATTCTCTGTTGTAACGGATGGTGACGCCGTCCGCAGCGTCGCGCTTGGGCCTGACGGCATCATCTCCGGACTGAAACCCGGCAGTATCTACATCGACATGAGTACGATTTCGCCGGACGTGACGCGACAGGTTGCAGACGAATTCGCAAAACGAAATCTCGTTATGCTGGATGCCCCAATTTCCGGCTCGCCCGTCACTTTGGCGCAAGGCAACGCGTCAGTCATGGTGGGCGGCGACAAGGATGCATTCGAGAAAGTAAAGCCGATCCTTCTCGCGATCGGACCGAAGGTCACCCACATCGGCGCCAGTGGGCTCGCGGTAAAAATGAAAATCGCCGTGAACCTGCTTTTGATGGTCGAGGTGATTGCCTTTGGCGAAGCAGTGGCGCTCGCAGAAAAGGGCGGTGTATCGCGCGAAGCAGCGCTCGACGCCATCCTGAAGAGTGTCGCAGCCTCCCCGGTTCTTGGATATCGGGGCCCCTTCATTCTCGAAGGGAAAATGCCGGCGGTGCCGCTGGCAGACGTAACCCTTCAGCAAAAAGATATGATCCTCGCTTTGGATATGGGTCGCAAGCTCGGCAGCCCTGTGCCCTTGGCGGCGGCAGCGAACGAAATGATGAATGCATGCCGTGGGCTCGGCATCGATCACAACGATTTTGTAACCGCCCACGAAGTTTACCGGCGTCTCGGAGGACAATCGCGATGACTGCACCAAAGCTCTTCCGAACCAATCTCAACAATGTCCCGAAAGTCGAAGGCCTTTCTCGAAAGGATGGCTGGGTCGACATGCAGGTGCAGTTCCTGGTCGACAAGAAGTCCGCTGGCGCCGATCATGTTGTTGGCTGGACCGTGCTGAAGCCGGGCGCAAGGCATGAAAGTCATCGCCATCATCACTGCGACGAGTTCTTCATCGTTCTGCAGGGAAGCGGTCACATCTATACCGAGGAGGGTGACAAACCGTCCCATAAGGGCGATGTGGTTTATTCACCGCGCGGATGCTGGCACGGCTTCAACAACACTTCGAGTGAGGATGTTGTTCTGGTCTGGGGCTGGATGGGCGCCGGCTCAATCGAAGCCTCCGGTTATGAGGTCGACCCAAAGAGCCATTCATGACAGCAATATTGGACGATCCCAGAATCGCGCAGGGGATGCGCCGGCAATTCGCATTGCTTCAAGAACGGGAGCGCTCCGGCGCGCGGCGCATCGGCTGGAAAGTCGGCTTCGGCGCACCAGCCGCCATGGAAAAACTTGGCATTACCGCCCCTCTGGTCGGGTTTCTCCTGGACAGCGCTGTTCTCGATAGCGGGGCGGCTGTTTCGATTGCATCATGGACCAAACCAGCAGCCGAACCGGAAATCGCCATTGAAATCGGCCGTGACGTCGCGCCGGACGCAAGCGAACGCGACATCGTGGACGCGATCGCAGCAATCGGTCCTGCGATCGAACTCGCCGATGTTGACGGTCCTGTGGACGACGTGGAGGCCATCCTCGCAGGCGATATCTTTCAGCGCCATGTGATATTTGGCCCGCGTGACACCTCTCGCGCAGGCGCTCGTCTGGACGGAGTCAAAGGACATCTTGTTCGCTCAGCCAGGGAAATCGATGTTCCAGATGACCTTGAAGCGAATACGGGATCGCTCAGGATTATTGTAACGCAGGTCGCGCGAACGCTGGGCGCTTTTGGCCGAAGACTGCAAGCGGGCGATCTCATCATCGCCGGATCGGTTACAGCGCCGCAATTTCTGGAAGCGTCTGATCGCCAGTTGGCCTGGACCCTCCATCCGATTGGCCGCGTCTCCGTCAGTTTTGACGCGGCATGAGGAATGAACATCCGTTCGGTTCGTCGCCCGCCTGTATGCGTTACGACCTGGGATATTTCGATCTGGAGCAGAAAACCTTGCGACCCACCGACAACCCGTTCGGCACGAGGTTGTCACCTAGGTCTTAGGTACGGTCTGTTGCCGATGTGTCCGGGCCGGACACATGATTTTGCTGGTACAGCTGGGGGGACTTGAACCTCCGACCTCCTGATCCACAGTCAGGCGCTCTAACCAACTGAGCTACAGCTGCACACCGACGTCATACCGCCGGGCGTCTTTGACCGACGCTCCGGCCAGTGAAGACGGGCGGAAACTAGGGGGTCGAGGCCGCTTTGGCAAGCAAGCTTCGACACCTCAGCCACCAAAGAAAAAGGTCCGGACCAGGCGGCCCGGACCTCGGATTTCCACAAGAAAGGCCGGGTCAGGAGGCCTTGTTGAACGCCGTGGTCATACCCGACTTGAGCGGCTCGATCGACTCGGCAGCAACCTTCTGCGCCAGCGCCGTCAGATCTTTCGACTGCGCAGCAACGGTCTCGAATTGCTTGCGGGCGTGCGAGGTTGACAATTCGATCATTTCGGACAGCGACTTCACGGTCATGGCTTGACTGTAGAAGTCGAACGCCGCGTTGGTGTTGGCGCGCGCCGCGTCGATCACGGCAAGCCCATAATCCGCAGCACCCTTGGAGGCGGTCGAATAGCTGGTCTCGATCATGTCGGTCGCCTCTTCGGTGACCGCCTTCATCTTTTCCCAATTGTCCTTGGCCTGCGAAACGCTCTTTTCAGCGAATTCGCGGAAAGCGGCCGGGATTTCCATCTTGGGCATTTCGAAAGTGGGAAATTCCAGCGCCGGCGTATCGAACACCGTTGCCGGCTTCTTCATTGTGGTCGCCTCAGTCATGGGCGTATCCTTTGGAGTTTGCGGTTGCTGGCTGCATAACTTTAGTAGCACACGTTATGGTGCAACGCAACAAAGATATTGCGATGCAAAAATTCCATAGATTTTTCTAGGACTTAAGACAAAAGGTTTCATGGCACCCCAAACCTAAGAGCGAGGCTGGGTCGTGTCCTTTGCGACTTTGGCAGTCGCCTCCGCCAGTTCTTTGGTCTGTTCATTCAGCGCCTGAATTTGCGCTTTTACATATTCGGTTTGCAGGCGGAGAACGTCTTCGGCCGTCCTGGCACGCACCAGGTTCTGGGCGAACTCGAAAGATGCCGCCATGTTGCGCTCGGCGAAGGTCATGGCCCGTCCACTGACATCGATCGCCCCCGAACGGGCCGTCTGAGCGCGCCCTTCCAGATCGCTCATCGCCTGCTGGGCTGCGGTGACGAAATTATCGAAGGCCTTGCGGGCCTGCTCCATGCTCTGCTCCGCGAACTTGCGCATGTCGGCCGGAATTTCAAACGGCTTTGTCGTATCCATCACGTCCTCGATTTCGCGGTGAAATGGCGAATGTAATCGGTATTCTAACCTTGTTTTCGTGACACAGTTTCGTCAAAGCCATCGAAAAATTTACGACGGTTAAGGTTATTCGCGGGGCGGTATCCCCGCTGGATGGACGGGCACGGCGACGGCGACTATTAACAATCCATTAAAATACTGTCTTTCCAAGCGAATCGCCGCGAGATCGAGGTCTTACTGGATGCGTCATCGATCAGCTCAGCTGGATATCCTGCGCGACCCGAGATTGGCCGTGCATGCGACAAGCGGGCTGCCGATCTGGCTGTTTGACCCCTCCGGTACAAAGCTGCTGTTTGCAAATCCCGCCGGCGCAGCCCTGTTCGGATTCGCATCGAGCAGCGCCGCCATGGCGGCATCCTTCGAGAACACCGACATCGCGAGACAGGTCGCCCGCAGCGCGGCGACGCTTCGGCAGGACGGCACTCCGCGCCTTGAACGATTGCGCGGGATGGGCATGCCCTTTGGCCGGCCGCTGATCTGTGCGTGCTCAAAAATGACTGTTGCATCCGCAACCGCAATCCTCGTCGCTGCTGCAGAACCCTGCAATCTCTGCCTGACATTGTTCGAGCGTGCGCGCCGTTTGATCGAAAGTGACGAAGCCATTGCCGCCTTCGATCCGGACGGCAATCTCCTTCACGCCACGCCATCCGCTGCGAGGTATCTTGCTGGCGCAACGTTGCTTGCGGATGTCCATGGACGGGATGAAACCCTGTACGTAGGCGAAGGCGCAGATGCCGTTACCCTCTTGCTGCTCTCCGACGAAAATAGCCGGCAGTCGCAAGAAGCCAATATATCCATTAGCGACGCGACAGCCGAAAACACGGTCGATCTGTCTCCCATTGCCGACGCCATGGCGGCAATGACTGTGGACCACCCTTCGCATGACCCCTCGCAACACGTCGATGCGCCGCGGCACAAGGATGTAGTCCAATCTGACGCCGAAGATGCGATCGCGCCTGGTTCGCAACAGTCTGCCGAACAGAAAAGCGATCGCCATCAGCGACGTCATCCCCTGCGTTTCGTCTGGGAAACTGACGCCGAAAACAGATTCACGATCACAGATCACGATTTCCTCTGCATTGCAGGACCGCGCACGGCGGGTCTCATGGGCCGCTTCTGGAACGAGGTTTCCGCCAAGCTTGCGCTAGATCCGGAAGGACGTATCGCTCACGCGATGGTGTCACGCGACACCTGGAGCGGAATCGATGTCGACTGGCCGACGAAAGAGGGCCAGCGCATCAAAATCGAGCTTTGCGGCATTCCTGCCCTTGATCAAGAACGCTTGTTCTGCGGCTATCGGGGATGGGGTGTGTGGCGCGATCAGCCCCTGGCAGATCATGCAGATAACGCCAATCCTGCAGATGTCAGCGTACAGCCTGCGCCCGCCCATGCCGAAACGGCGGCAGATATCCATTCTCTGGTACCGAAGGTTGAAGAGCGGGTCGCGTTGCCTGTTGAAACCGAGCCGGAAGATGTCGCCGCAACACCCGAAAACGTCGTCCCCTTCCGCGCGATCGGACAGGACGCGCCCGTCCTCGTCCCGGCGGTCGCCGAACAAACCGCTTTTCAGGAACTGACAAGCCGCCTGGCGATGCGCCTCAAAGGCGCCGATGAGCTTGCGCGCGGTCAGATCGAAAAAGTCACGATAGAGCAGTTTTCTTTATCGGATGTCACACTGACCGATATCTACCCAAATGAACAGACCGCGCGCGATCTGTGGCGTTCGGAAAACGATCTCTCGCTGCAGACACCTATCCTTGATCGTCTTCCCGTCGGCTTACTGATCTATCGCCTCAACAGCTTCATTTATGCAAACCCGGCATTCTTGAAGCTGACGGGCTACGCATCCATCGGCGATTTTGCACAAGCCGGCGGCCTCGACTCTCTCTTCATCGAAACAGTCGAGACTGCGTCGTCTGATCGCGACAACGGACAGTCGCTGCGCATCGCCGCGCCCGCGAGTCACACGTCGATGGATGGACGACTTGTGACGCTTCCAATCGACGACGAAGACGCAATGGCGCTGGTGCTGTTTCCCAATGCGGCTTGGCGGCCGACGACCGGTGCAGATGCGACAACTAGCTTGTCGTCACTTCTCGACATCGCAACAGACGGCGTTGTCGTGATCGACCGCAACGGGCAGATTCTCGAAGCCAATGCGGGGGCTGCACGGTTGTTTGGTTATGACAAGGAGGAACTGCCCGGACACTCCTTCACCAGCCTGTTCGCACCGGACAACGAACGCGCCGCCAGCGCAAGCCTCGAGCGACTGACTAAGGGTGGTAGCGCCGGGCCGATCGATGATGGCCGTGAATTCATCGGCCGGCGACGGCATGGCAGCCTTCTGTTTCTCAACGTGCTGCTGGCGCGCGTCGATCAGAATAGCGCACGCTTTTGCGCCATTTTTCGTGACATCACGCGCTGGAAGAACGCTGAGAAAGATTTGACCACGGCACGGCAGCAGGCGGAAAAAGCCTCATCCGCGAAATCCGAATTCCTGGCCAGGATCAGCCATGAAATGCGAACGCCGCTCAACGCCATCATCGGCTTTTCCGACGTGATGACGGAAGAGCGCTTTGGTCCAATCGGTAACGATCGCTATCGTGACTATCTGAAAGACATCAAGGCTTCCGGATCACACCTTGTTTCTCTGCTGAACGACCTGCTCGATCTGTCGAAAATCGAAGCCGGCAAGATGGAGCTGAGTTTCGAACGGGTGAACCTCAACGATCTGACCCAGCAATCCGTTGCGATCATGCAGGCACAAGCCAATCGCGCCCGCGTCATCATCCGCACCGCCCTGTCGATGAACGTGCCCGGCATCGTCGCCGACCCGCGTTCAGTGCGTCAGATCATTCTCAACCTGCTGTCGAACTCGATCAAGTTCACAAGCGCCGGCGGACAAGTGATCGTGTCGACGGCGGCGACCGATCGCGGTGATGTGATGTTACGCGTCCGCGACACCGGTATCGGCATGAGCGAGCAGGATATCGAAACAGCGCTGCAGCCGTTTCGACAACTCGCCACATCCGCAAAATCCGGCGGTACCGGTCTTGGCCTTCCATTGACGAAGGCGCTGACCGAGGCCAATCGCGCACAGTTTTCAATCAAAAGCGCGGTGAATTCCGGCACGATGGTCGAAATCGTCTTCCCCGCCGCGCGCGTTTTGGCGAAATAGGCCTGCAGGCCTAAGACGCTGCGCCTCCGTTGCAGACTTATGTATTTGCTTAGGCACACGATCTGTCGGCGGCGTGATTTCACGTTGACGGATCATACGCTAGGATGAGGTTGCCGGTCGGTTCCAAGTTCTGCGAGGCAAGCATTTGATGGCCTTCCTCCGCGCCCTTCTCACCGCTTTCATATTCGTAAGCGCAGCTCCGGCCGCGCGCGGTGCCGAAATTGTCGACCTGCTGCTGGTGCTGGCAGCCGATGTGTCCCGCAGCATCGACGAACCGAAGTTCCAGCTTCAGCGAGACGGCTATGCGTCAGCGCTCAAGGACCCACGGGTGCTTGATGCCATCATGTCCGGCGCCAACCGGCGGATCGCAATTTGTTTTGTCGAGTGGTCCGGCGCCACCGCACAGAAGGTCATCATTGATTGGACGCTGATCGACGGCGCCAATGCGGCGCGCAAATTTTCCGACGCATTGGTCGAAGCGCCGCGGCCGTTTGCCGACCGTACCTCGATCAGCGGCGCGATCGATTTCTCTGTCGAACAACTCGCGCGCGCACCCTTTCAATCGCAGCGCCGCACAATCGACATCTCGGGCGACGGCACGCACAATTCTGGACGCGGGCTGCTCTCGGCCCGGGAAGATGCTCTGGCGCTGGGCGTCACCATCAACGGACTTGTCATTCTCAGCGACCGGCCGCTCGCCTGGAACCCCGAACACACCAATCCCCCGGGCGGCCTCGCCAAATATTTTCAGGACAATGTCATTGGCGGTCCCGGTGCATTCGTCGCCGTCGCCGAGAATTTCCAGTCCTTTGGGCAGGCTTTGATCGGCAAGTTGATCGCGGAAATCGCCTTGGCGCCCAAAACACCAGTGAACAGGCTCGCCGCGACCAGGTGAGACATTTGGCTGCAGCCGTTCAATCCAGCCCTCGGAATCGTAACCCCGCGCAATCTTCTGTCCCTTCAAAAGGAAAGCCCTTTATTTGGACTCATTCCAGACAAAGTCAGCCTGGAATAATTCTAATATATTGAAATTCAAACGGAATTTGCCTTGACCATTGCTGTTCCCCGTTCATTAGGTGCTGCAATCCAAACCGGGAGAACACCATGCCGTCGAATAAGGCCCGCCTGCTGGCGTCAGCCCTTGGCGCAAGCTTGATCGCTTTCTGCGCTCCTTCGCTCGCGTCCGCTCAGGGCGAAGTGAATGTCTACACCTATCGCGAGCAGAAGCTGATCCAGCCGCTGTTCGATGCCTTCACCAAGGACACCGGCATCAAGGTGAATGTGGTCTCGGCATCCTCCGGCCTCGAGCAGCGCATCAAGACCGAAGGCGCGAACAGCCCCGCCGATGTTCTGCTGACTGTCGACATTGGCCGCCTTGAAGATGCGGTGCAAGCCGGCATCACGCAACCGATCAAGTCTGCCGTCGTCGACAAAACCGTGCCGGCGCAATATCGCGATCCGGAAGGCCACTGGGTCGGGGTGTCAACGCGTGCACGCGTGGTGTATGCGTCGAAGGATCGCGTGAAGCAGGACGCGATCACCTATGAAGAACTCGCCGATCCGAAGTGGAAAGGCAAGATCTGCATCCGCTCCGGTCAGCACATCTACAACAATGCGCTGATTGCCGCGATGATCGCCAAGCACGGCGAAGCGAAAGCCGAGGAATGGCTGCGCGGCGTGAAAGCCAATCTGGCGCAGAAGCCGTCGGGCGGCGATCGTGAGCAGGCGCGCGACGTCGCGGCCGGCAAGTGCGACATCGGCATCGGCAACACCTATTACTGGGCGCTGATGAAAAACAGTGCCAACCAGAAGGATTGGGCGGAAGCCACCCGCGTGATCCTGCCGACCTTCGCCGATGGCGGCACCCATGTGAATGTCTCCGGTGTCGTGCTGGCCAAAAACGCGCCGAACAAAGCCAACGCCATGAAGCTGATCGAGTGGCTGGCTGGCGATACGGCACAGCATATGTACGCTGACACCAATTACGAGTATCCGGTGAAAACCGGCATCAAGGTCAACGACATCATTGCCGGTTATGGGCCGCTCAAGCCTGACACGCTGCCGCTGGCGAAGATCGCCGAATACAAGAAAGCCGCCGCCAATCTGGTCGACAAGGTCGGCTTCGACAATTGATACCGTCGACATAACAACGGCGCCGTCTCTGCAACCGCGGAGACGGCGCTCGGTGATTTAGGTTCAAGATGGCGCATGCAAGCGTAAGCGATCTTCCAGACTTGTCGCATTGGTTGCACTGGCCACGTCACGTCTTTGCGCGCATCTTCCTCCTGCTCCTTGCCGCCGCTGTCATTGCGCCGCTGATCACGCTGATCGCCATTGCCTGGCAGGGCGATGATGAGATTTGGCATCATCTTTGGACTTATGTGGTGCCCAATGCGGCGATCGACACGGCGGGCCTGCTCGCCGGCGTGGCGGTGCTCACGGCTATCATCGGCATCGGCGCCGCCTGGATCGTGACCGCTTACGATTTTCCCGGCCGCGCGACCTTGAGTTGGCTGCTGCCGCTGCCGCTCGCCTTCCCGACGTATATCGTCGCCTATGTCTATGCTGACATTTTCGATGCAGCAGGCCCGGTGCAATCGGCATTCCGCTATATGTTCGGTTTCCGCACCGCCGCCGAATACTGGTTTCCGCAGATCCGCTCGCTGCCGGGCGCGATCCTCGTGATGAGCCTCGTGCTCTACCCTTACGTCTATCTCGCGGCCCGCGCGATGTTTCAGACGCAAAGCGCGTCTCTGATCGAAGTCGCACGCACGCTGGGCGCGACCCGGATTATGCTGGCGCGGCATGTGGCCTTGCCCCTTGCACGCCCGGCACTTGCGGTGGGGCTTTCACTCGCTCTCCTCGAAGCGTTGAACGATATCGGCGCCAGCGAATATCTCGGTGTGCAGACGCTGACGCTGTCTATCTTCACCACCTGGATCAACCGGTCGAGCCTGCCGGGGGCGGCGCAGATCGCCTGCGTGATGCTGGTGATCGTGATCGCGCTGATGGCACTGGAGCGTTACGGCAGGCGTCACCGCCGCTTCATCGTCTCGCTGCGGCGGCAGCGTTACGTACCGCGCATTCCGCTGAAGGGCCGCCCGGCCTATGTATCGCTCGCCATCTGCCTGCTACCTGTGGCGCTCGGCTTTTTCTTTCCCTTGTTCTTTCTCGCCTACGAAGTGGTTCAGCGCGGGCTGCTGATCGGTTTTGATCACGACCTCATCCGCCACACCATCACCACCGTGACGCTGGCGGCAATAGCGACGGCGATCGCCATCACGCTTGGCCTCGCCGCCGCGCTCGCGGTCCGGTTGATCCGCGGCAAGCTC
Organism: Pseudorhodoplanes sinuspersici; assembly: GCF_002119765.1. NCBI lineage: Bacteria > Pseudomonadati > Pseudomonadota > Alphaproteobacteria > Hyphomicrobiales > Pseudorhodoplanes > Pseudorhodoplanes sinuspersici. The sequence continues at coordinate 2,615,676 of NZ_CP021112.1, read as the reverse complement.
GCTTTCGCCTGTCTGACGATTGCCGGCATGGGCTACGCGATTCCCGGTACGGTGCTGGCGCTCGGTCTGCTCTCGCCGCTCGTCGGCACCGATAACGTCCTCAATGCGATATCTGCATTTTTCGGTGGCCCGCATCTGGGCCTCGTCATCGCCGGGTCGAGTGCGGCCCTGGTGATCGCGTATGTGACGCGCTTTCTCGCGATCGCGACCGGCTCGGCGCAGGCCGGACTGGCGCGGATTGCGACCGAAATCGATGACGTCGCCCGCACCCTCGGCGTCCGGCCGGCCGGGATCGCCTGGCTGATCCACATCCCGTTGGCACGGCCGGCACTGGGCGGCGCTGCGCTGCTCGTGTTCGTCGATTGCCTGAAGGAGTTGCCGGCGACGCTGCTGTTGCGTCCGCTCAATGTCGAGACGCTGTCGACCTACATCTACCAGTACGCGACGCGCGGCAGCTTCGAGGAGGGCGCACTCGCCGCGTTGCTGATCGTCGCCGTGGGGATCCTGCCGGTGATCCGCCTGACGCGATTTTCCGAAATCGCGCCGGCGCCAGTGCCGTCCAGTTCGGAGCGTTAATTCCCGAACAGCCTCATCCCGAATTTGTAGCTGAGGCCGACCTGCGCGGTCCACTGGTTCTCGTCGCCGACTTTCACGATTGGCGAATCGGCGGCATCGCCGATCAGCTTCTCGTAAGCCAGCTTGCCGACCACGGCCCATTCCGACGAAACTTCGTATCGGGCACTCAATTCAGCGCCGACGCCCTTGAAGCCGCCGCCCGGCGAATAGGCCGTCAAGAACGGCGACCGTGCAGCCTCCGCAGGCGTCACGCCGAAATAAGCTTCCATGTAAGCGCTGGTGGCGAAGCTGGCGCGTGGACCGAGGGTCAATTCCATCACCGGATCGGGCCGCCAGATGAAATCGAGGCCGGTTTCGCCGACAACGCCGTCCGATCCGCCGAAGCCCTGACGCACCGCCACCCATGGGCGGATGATGCCGAAGGTGTAGGCGAACTTGCCGCCGAGTTCGAAGGTTGCGTCGACATCGTTCAGGCCGGCAAGCTGCGAATAGTCCGACGCCTTGCGTTTAGAGATATAACGAAACGATGGCGAGAACGAAAAACCCTGGTCGAAGCGGCTGTTGGTGATCGGGGCGAAACCCGGAATCGCCAGATAATGCAGCTTGAACACCGGGAAGGGCTGGGCCTGGTTGACGCTCGCGCCTTCATAAGCCGGTGCAACCTGCGCCCCGGCGCCGATTTCGAGAATGATGTCGTACGGATTGGCCGGCGCAACATAGGCGGGTGTGGTGCGCGGCGGAATATCGGCGGCCAGCGCGGCTCCCGACACCATCGTGGCAGAGAGCGCAATCAGACCCAAACGCATTGATTTCATTTCCATAGTCCCCCTGCCGCCCACCCTAAGCGGCGCCCGGTTACGGAGTTCATAGCAAGTATAAGGGCTTCGGTGCGGTGCGGGGATAAGGTTAACAAAATTTGCAGATGGTATCGCGTGCGCGCCACATGGCTCATTTCCCGCAACACAGCTGTGAAAAGCGCAACACCGCACTCAGGACGTGCAAAAGCGCCCCTGTTGTTTGAGGCGCGGGGTGCGCCTTTCACGCCTTGTTCCCTCCGCGTGCGAGGGGAGATGACGCGCCGGACGGCGCAGGTCATTCCTGAATATCGCGCGCACCACAGACCGCCCGCGCAAATTGCGCAAACGAGGCTGCGACACGCGCCGCCTTCCGGCGCGCCATCAGCGGCGTTCATACAGCGCCGGGCCGCGCTTCGCGCGCGCTGCCATCAAAAGCAGACGCGTGTCAGCCAGCTCCTGGCGGGGGTCCTTAGTAACCCCGGGCGGAGCCCCGGCGCCGCCCGAGCGCGTGGCTGCGAACCACGCCCGCAGGCGCCGCGCCTGATCCCACTCTGCGAACGCCTCGCGAAGCGCCCCTCATGGATCAAGCGTTAGGACTATAGTCATATATTTAAAAAATGTCAAGCGATGGCTTGGCGGCAGGCTTGCGGCGGCTAAGCTGGTGCCCGGCTGGTGCGCCCATTCACGCCTGCGCGCTACGCCCTGGAGTGACAAGAACAATGCCCGACGAAAAGACCGTCCGCCGCTACCTGCATTTCAGATTCACATTGCCCTCCGCCGACACGGCGCAATTGTTTGCCATGATGAAGAACACTGCGCCCTATTCCACCATCTTCGGCGAGATGCGTGTGCGCTTTCTGCAGAATGCCGACGACCCGACGAAGATCATCCAGATCGTCGAATACGACGCGCCGGAATCGATCGAGGCGAACCGGCAATCGCTTGCATCCGATCCGCGCGTACAGGCGTATTTTCAGGTGTGGCGCGCGATGGTGCCGAATGTGCAGATGGATGTGTATCGGGAGCTTGAAGGGTAATGCCGGCCGCCCGGTTTGATGTCCGAGCTATTTCTGTTTCGTCATGGCCGGGCTTGTCCCGGCCATCCACGTCTTGCTTTACTCGCTGGATGGAACGATCTGGCTTCATTTACATAATGTCCAACAGGCGCGACAGTATTCTTTACGTCGGCGTCACGAACGATTAGCCGAAACGTCTTTACGAACAGCGAACCAGTTTGGTTGACGGCTTTACGAAGCGATATGGATTAAAGCGTCTTGTATGCTTTGAAAGCACGGTGGCGTTGGCTCGACGATCCAGCGTGAGAAGACAATCAAGCATTGGCCGCGTGCGTGGAAAGTAAGATTGATTCATGCAGAAAATCCCGATTGGGACGATTTGTATGAATCGCTGTTTTAAAAATTCCGGCCGCTATCCAACGTCTCATGACAAGAAGTGAAGACGTGGATGGCCGGGACAAGCCCGGCCATGACGGAGATTACAGTTACGACAGTGAACTTAATGACGAAGCCTGTGAGTCGGCAAACATCCGCACCTCCTCCACATAACGCGTGCGCCGATCAGCCGGGAGCCAGGCGGCCTCGAAGGCGTTGATCATGAAGGCGGCCATGTCGGCCGGCGCGAAGTTGCCGGTGGCGGCGACGGGCGGCAGCAGCGTGCCCAAAGTACCGCTTAAGAACAGGCCGGGATCGTCCGTATTCAACGTCACCTTCAGACCAAGGTCATACATCGTGCGAATGCGATCGACACGGCGCGGCATTGCATCGATCGGTCGCCATGTCGGACATGCCGTCAGGCAGATCTTCCGCTCGCGTAGGACATCCACCAGCGCCGGATCCTCGATACAGTTGATGCCGTGATCGATGCGCTCGACCTTCAGGAGATTCAGGCAATCGTGGATATGCCCGACGGCATCGCGCTGATCGACATCGCAATGCGCCGTCAGCCGATAGCCTTCCGACCGCGCCCGATCGTAGAGACCTGTGAACTTCGCCGGCGGATTGCCGTCCTCAACTGAATCCAAACCGAAACCGACAATGCGATCGCGGAACGGCGCCGCCGCACCGAGTGCCTGATGCGCGGTGTCGAGCGGCAGATCGCGATTGATGCACAGGATGAAGTTGCTTTCGACGCCATAATCGCGCGCGCCGACACGGCGCGCCTCATCCATGCCGGCAAAGAATGCCTCGAACGGCACACCGCGCATCAGATGCGGCTGCGGGTCGAACATGATCTCGACATAGCGCACAGTCTCATCGCGGCAGCGGGCGAGATGCGACAGCGTGATGTCGTAGAAATCCCGCTCGGTGCGCAGCACCAACATGCCCTCGTTATAATGCTGGATGAACTTTTTCAGATAGCCGGGAGCATCCGGCGCTTCGAAATTCTGCGCCGCGCGCATCTCATCAATAGAGGCATAAGGCAGCGACACGCCGTTGCGCCCGGCGAGCTGCCATTTCATCTCCGGCGTCAGCGTGCCTTCGATATGCAGATGCAGCTCGGCCTTGGGCAAGGCGGCGAGGAAGTCGCGATAGGCGGGAGAGACGTTGGGGAATGAAGATGTCATCAAGCTCTACAAGGCGAACTTCTAGGTACGGTCTATGGCGACGAACATGTGCAGTTTTGTCCTGTTCGGTGCGAACCGCGCCCACGTGGTTTTTTTCCGGTCGGCATGACCTTCATTGCATCCCCAGCCCCTATCGGCCTGCGGCGGAAGAGGCACTGGCGCATGGCCGGGTCCATCGCCAGTTCCAGTATCCACCGACGTCGATAACCATATTTCGATCACACTTGACCATTCGTCTCGTAAAATTTCCAGCGGCCGGCGGGTTTCCAATCCGGCCGGCCCGGTGTAGAAGCCGGCATGGATTATTGGTCCAACATCTCGGCCCGCATCGTTTTGGCGGTCCTTGGCATGGCTGTGCTGATAGCGTTCGCCCCGGCAAACGCTTCGGCCCATATGAGCCATGTGCACCCGTCGGCGGTGATCCATGTCGATGCGCCGGCTGTTTCTGATGCAACGTCATCCGCTCAGAAGCCGGTGCTCGAGGTCTCGGCCGCACAAGTTCCGCTCGGCGCCGACCATGCCAGCCACTCTGACGGTGGCGGCTGCTGTGCCAATGGCCATTGTGGAAGCTTCTGCGGTGTCATTGCGCCAGCGTGGTTTGCCGTTTTCGGAATGGCAAAGGCATCGCTTGAACGCCATCGCAACGCCGCGCCTCCGATCAGTCTTGCCACCAGTGGTCCCCCGCGGCCTCCGAAATCCATCGCCTGAACCTGACCCGCGTCTTTGACGCGGATATCGTCCTGCCTTGTCCGGTCGCGGTCGATGCCGCGCAGGCAGAGGCTCTCCCGTTCATTGGCGAAGGATATTTCGTTCCATGTTCCGCACTATCACAGGCGCGCTCATTGCAGCGACGCTGGCCGTTATTTCTGCCACGCCTTCGGTCCGGGCACACGAAGGCCATGACCACGGACCGGAAACGCCGGCGGCGCCCGCGAGCATATCGCCGCGCGGCGAGGCCCATTCGGACAATATCGAGCTTGTCGCCGTGGCACAGGGCAATGCGCTGCTGTTCTATGTCGATGCTTACGCAAGCAATGCGCCGATCAACGATGCTACGATTGAAATCGAAACACCCGATGGTCCGATGACGGCAAAGCCGCTGGGTGATGGTGCTTATCGCCTCGATGCTCCCTTCATCGCCAAGGGGGGACATCTCGATCTCATCGCCACCGTAAGCGCCAACGGCAACAGCGAGATATTGCCGGTGACTATCGATATTCCTTCACCATCGATATCGGGTCCGGACAACGCCGTATCCAGGACCGGAGTGTTGGCAGGTGTGTTTGGGCCTTTGCCGCAATCGCCATTGTTTGCTGCACTGCTTGGCTTTGTGTTGGGTGCAATTGTTGTTTCGGTGTTTCGTTTCAGCAGGGGCAAGGCTGGTGCCCTGCTCATCATCGGATTGGCGTCGCTCGCGGTAAATGATGCGCAAGCCCATGAGGGCCATGGCGAGGAACAGCCTGCAACAATCGTGGCCAGTGAAGAACGCGCGCAGCGCCAGCCAGATGGCGCTGTCTTCGTGCCGAAACCAATCCAGCGGATCTTCGGATTGCGCACAATCCGGACGCGGGAAGGCATGTTCCAGCGCTCAACCGAGTTGCCGGGACGCGTCATCCCCGATCCAAATGCCAGCGGCTATGTGCAAACCGCTCTTGGCGGCATGCTGTCGCCACCGCGCGGCGGCTTTCCGCGCCTCGGAACGACCGTGAAGCAGGGCGATGTGCTGGCTTATGTCACACCGCCTCTGCAGGCGATCGATGTCTCCGACATGCGTCAGAAACAGGGCGAGCTCGATCAGCAGATTGCGATCGTGCAGCGGCGGCTCGCACGGCAGGAAAGCCTGGTCACGACCGGTGCAGTGGCGCGCGCGCAGGTCGAGGAGACGAAGCTCGAGCTTGAAGGCTTGCGCGACCGCAGATCGGGACTGGAGACGGTGCGGCGCGAGCCAGTGCCGCTGATCGCGCCGGTCTCCGGCGTCATCGCTGACGGTACGCCGGTCAACGGTCAGATCGCCCAGAGCAATGCCATCGTCTTTCACATCGTCACGCCCGGCAAGTTGTGGGTCGAGGCATTGAGCTTCGATGTTCTTCCCGGCATCGGCTCAGCCTCTGCAAAGACGAGCAACGGCCAGTCGCTGCGGCTCGCTTTCCGCGGTTCGGGTCTGGCCGATCGCAGCCAGTCGGTCCCGGTGCATTTTTCGATCAGCGATGCAGGCACCCATCTGCGTGTCGGCCAGTTCGTGACCGTATTTGCCGAAACCGGCGAGAAGCGCAGCGGCATCGCCGCCCCTCGCAGTGCCGTCGTGCGCACCGCTAACGGTCAAGACTTTGTCTTCGAGCATACGAATGCGGAGCGCTTCGAGCCGCGGCCGGTGCGGATCGAGCCTTTGGATGCCGATCGCGTTCTCATCGCTGCAGGACTTGAGACCGGCAAGCGGCTTGTCGTCCAGGGCGCCGAATTGCTCGATCACGTGCGCTGAGGAACGAGCCGATGTTCACTTTCCTCGTCAGCCAATCGGTCCGCAACCGGATGCTGGTCCTGGCGCTGAGCGCCGCACTCATGGCCCTCGGAGCCTTCAGCATCACGCGATTGCCGGTCGATGTTCTGCCCGACCTCAACAAGCAGGTCGTTACGATTATGACCGAGGCTGAAGGCCTCGCGCCGCCCGAAGTCGAATTGCTGGTGACATTCCCGATCGAGACGCAGATGAACGGCGTCCCGGGCGTCACGCGCGTTCGCTCGGTATCGGGCGTCGGATTGTCCTTCGTCTATGTCGAGTTCGACTGGAACAGCGCCGACATTTACCGCAACCGGCAACTCGTAGCCGAGCGATTGAACCTCATGCGCGAGCAATTGCCGGCGAATGTCACGCCGATGATGGGGCCGATCGGCTCGATCATGGGGCAGATCATTATGGTCGCCGTCACTAGCGATCGCGCCACACCGATGGAGCTGCGGGAAACGGCGGATTTCACCATCCGGCCGCGGTTGCTCAGCATACCCGGTGTCGCGCAAGTCATCCCGATGGGCGGTGAGGTGCGGCAATATCGCGTGTCGCCGCAACCGCCGGCCCTGCGCGCGCTCGGTGTCAATTATGAGCAGATCGAGAAGGCGCTCGCCTCCTTTGGCACCAATGCCGGCGGCGGTTTTACCGATCTGAACGCGCGCGAATACCTGATCCGCAATATCGGCCGCACCACGAACCTCGATGACTTGCGCAATATGGTGGTGGCAAAGGTCGACGGTCGGCCGGTCTTCCTGCATCAGGTTGCGACCGTCGAATTCGCCGCTCGGACCAAACGCGGTGACAGCGGCTATATGGGCGCGCCGGCGGTGCTGGTCTCGGTCGAGAAGCAGCCGCATGTCGACACCATCACGCTGACGCGGAACATCGAACAGGCCCTCAAGGAGCTGAATGCCGGGCTTCCGCACAATATCAAGGCGGACAACCTCGTTTTCAGGCAGGCGAACTTCATTGAGACGTCGATCAGGAACGTACAGATCGTGCTGCTGGAGGCCTTTGCCGTCGTCGCAGTCATCCTGTTTCTGTTCCTTCTGAACTGGCGGACAACGGCGATCTCGCTGACCGCGATCCCGGCCTCGATTCTCATTACTGCGGTGGTGTTCTATTTCGCGGGCCTCTCGATCAACACCATGACGCTCGGCGGCATCGCGATTGCGATCGGCGAACTGGTCGATGATGCCGTTGTCGATGTCGAGAATATCTTCCGCCGCCTGCGCGAAAACCGGCTGCTTGGCAATCCGCGTTCGGTATCCGACGTGGTGGTCAGTGCGTCGCAGGAGGTGCGGTCCGGCATTGTCTATGCAACGGCGATCGTCGTCCTTGTGTTTGTGCCGCTGTTTGCGCTGGGCGGCATCGAGGGGCGCCTGTTCGCGCCGCTGGGCATCGCCTACATTGTGTCGATCCTGGCGAGCCTTCTGGTCTCGGTCACGCTCACGCCGGTGATGTCCTACTTCATGCTGCCGGGCCTAAAGAGCCTGAACGAGCATGAAAGCGGTCTCGTCCGCGTCCTGAAGCGATGGTATGGCGCGGCCCTTTCGCGCGCTTATGGCCATACCGGCCTGATCTTCGGCGCTACGATTCTGATGGTGATTGTGGCTGGTGCTGCTGCGCTCGCGCTGCCGCGTTCGTTCCTGCCTCCGTTTAACGAGGGCACGTTCAACATCATGGTCAACTTCAATCCCGGTGTCTCGCTCGCGGAATCCAACCGCGTCGGCACCGTCGCCGAAAAGTTGATCATGCAAGTGCCGGAAGTGAAATCCGTCGGGCGACGGACCGGCCGCGCCGAACTTGACGAGCACGCCGAGGGCATCCACGTCAGCGAATTCGAAGTGAGCCTTGCTCCTTCCGCCCGCTCGAAGCCCGAAATCGTCGCCGATATCCGGTCGCGATTGTCGATGTTGCCGCTATCGGTCAATGTCGGCCAGCCGATTGCGCACCGGCTCGATCACATGCTGTCCGGTATTCGATCGGAAATCGCATTGAAGATCTTCGGCGACGATCTCGATCTCATGCGTGCAAAAGCCGAAGAGTTGCGAGCCAGGCTGGCCGCGATTCCAAGCCTGACCGATCTGCAAATCGAAAAGCAGGTGCGTATCCCGCAGCTCGAAATCAGGGTCGATTACGGCAGAGCCGCGCTTTACGGCGTGCAGCCCGCCGCCGTGGTGGATCAAATCAGCCGGCTCTCGAATGGCCGGGTGGTCTCGCGTGTCGTCGATGGCTATCGCCGCTTCGATGTTGTGATGCGTCTGCCGGAGACCCTTCGCACCACGCAGGGACTCGGCGATCTTCTGATTGAAACGCCGACCGGCTGGATTCCCGCCCGACAGGTCGCCGAGATCAAGGAAACAACGGGGCCAAACCAGATCCTGCGCGAGAACGGGCGGCGGCGCCTTGTGGTGCTCGCCAACGGCGATGGGCGTGCCGATATGGCGAAACTGGTAGAACAGATCCGCACCGTGATCGCTGAAACGAGAATGCCGGAAGGCTATTTCGTGAGCCTTGAAGGCACGTTCCAGGCCCAGGAGCAGGCAGCCCGGACAATCGGTCTTCTTTCGATCGTGTCGCTGCTTCTGATCTTCTCGATTCTCTACAGCCGTTACCGATCCGCCGTGCTGTCGTTCATTATCATCGGCAGCGTGCCGCTGGCGCTGATCGGATCGGTGGCCGCATTGTGGATCGTCGGGCAGCCCTTGTCGGTTGCAAGCATGGTCGGCTTCATCACCTTGACCGGCATCGCCGCGCGTAATGGCATCCTGAAGATCAGCCACATCATCAACCTTCATCTGCATGAAAAAATCCCATGGGGCCGCGATCTGGTGACACGCGGTTGCCTTGAGCGCATGACGCCGGTTCTGATGACCGCGCTTTCGGCAGGCGTTGCCCTGGTGCCGCTGATGATCGACGCCGCAAGCCCGGGCAAGGAAATCCTGCATCCGGTCGCAGTGACGATTTTCGGCGGGCTGATCAGCGCGACCTTGCTTGATGCCTTTGTGACGCCACTGCTGGTGCTCGCCTTCGGCCGCAAGGCCGTTGAGCGCCTGCGCACGGTCACAGCCACTGAAGCCGGGACGCCGGATGCGCCTGCTTCAGCAAGCCAATCCTACTGATCAACTGAACGGAGAATGAAATGCTCAGAGCTCTTTTGGTGCTTGTTTCGTTGACGCTTGCAACCGGCGCTTACGCCCAGCACAAGCATGGCGAAAAGGGTCCCAATGGTGGACGACTGGTTGAAGCCGGTGACTATCACATCGAGCTGTTCACGCGCGACGGCGCGATCGATGTCAATGTCATGGACCACGACAACAAGCCGCAGCCGACAAAAGGCTACAAGGGACTCGTGATCCTGTCCGTTCAGGGTAAGAGCCAGCGTATTGTGCTGGAGCCGGCCGAACCATCGCGCCTCAGCGGCAAGGCCGAAGGTGCCTTGCCGGCCGACGCCAAAGGCGTGCTGCAGATCAGCCCGCCCAACGGCAAAACCGTGCAGGCGCGGTTCTGAACCCGCTCAAGGGGTGAAATTCGATGCACGCTCGAACGATGATCGAACGGACCGCTAAAGCGTTTTCGAGCGGAGTAGGTACCGGCCTTCGCCGGCCATGGCCGGCTTCGTCCGGCGAAGGCCGGTTCCGCGTAAACGGATCACATGTCGCTTGCCGACCAACTATTTCGGCAAGGCGTTTGGCAAAACGAATATCTGATCCGGATAAATAAGGTTGGGATTGCGGATTTGACTGCGGTTGGCCGTGAAAATCTCGGTGTAGCGCTTGCCGTGGCCATATGTAGCCTGGCTGATGCGCCAGAGACTGTCGCCGCGAACGACCACTCTTGTATCGATTCTTGGCACAACGACGATACTGCGCTGATCCGTCGAGCCAGTCGCGACCAATGGATTGGTCTCTTGAATCGGGCGCGGCTGCGCTGCGTCTTTACCCGTCACGGGCAATCGCGGAGATGTCTGACTGATCGGCGCGATTGCATTCTCACGCTGCGACGTTGAAATCTGCTGACCAGCCCCGCTTACGGCACGCAGGGATGTCTGCGCTTCGGTCGAAGTCGGGGATCGTGGTGCGGAGCCCAAACTGGGCAGCGTGCCTACCACTTCCGGAGACGACGCAGAAGGCTTTGCGTCCGCCAATGTCGTCGAGGCATTGAATACTTTCTCGGCGCGTGACAACACGTTACCCGCCGCATTCATGTGGTCCAGCCGGACCCGATACTCGCCGGGTTTAACGCCACCGCGAATGGAAAATTGAACACGCCCATCTGCCGAAGCCGTACCAGTCGCAATGTAGGCATCATTCAGGTAGAGTCGCACAATCGAGCCCGGCACAGAACGGCCAGAGACGTGGAGCCTGCCCCCATCTTCTGCCTCCACCGCCTCAACTTGAAAGCGCCCGTCGGGGTCTTCCGCTGGCTTTGACAGCACAACAGGAGGCACTGCCGGCGCAACTGGCGCAGCAGCCTGCTTTTCTTCCTTGGTGGAGCCCAGGTTTACGGCAACCGCCCCCTTCGACATTGTCGCCTTGCCGTCTGGCCCCACTGTGCGCAGTGTAAGATCGTAACGTCCAAGGGGAAGCGGCTTAGGAATGAACACGAACGCACCTGAGGAATCCGCCACAGTTCGATCATGGACCTTTCCATCCTGAAGGAGCTCCACGGATGCCCCAGGCGCAGCGCGGCCCGCGATCACGGCCTCACCATTCGATTCAATGCGCGCGACATCAAATTTGGGGGCAGCGTCTGCCTCTTCAGGTTTCAAAGCGCCAAGCTGGTCAGCAAGCCCTTTAATGGCCTCAGTTGCTGCCGCAACCGCCGGAGGAGCGGACTTTTCAGCTACGGGTTCACGACTCTCTGCCTCGACCACCGGCTTCTCGCGGTTCGCAGAAACAGAGGGCGCACCGGGATAGCCAAAAGCGAACAGCCACCAGACAAGGGCTGCAACGCCCCCTGCCATGACGGCGAGCAGAACAAGCATGTTCCGGACGGCAAACATTTCCCTCATCGCAATAGCCCCTTCTCCGCGCTAACTGAAATCCCCTAAACCAATGCCGGTCCCGTGGAAATACGGCTTACCCTCTTCGCCGCAGACCGGAGGATGGAACCGCTTCTTCAAGACAGCGAAATACGGCGCCGATTGAAACAAGAAAAGCCTCATCCATCGCCGACAATAATAATGTTCAGCGGCTGCAACAAGCGCTCATCCTTCGATTTCGGAAGCGCCAAAAAGCACAGTTCTGTGCACCGCAGCCGTCCGGGCAAAACATTGCGGCATCGCTTCAATTGCTTTATGCCTCAGCCAATCTTCATAGGCATGCGATAGCGGTGAGTCCATGACTGATCATGACCATTCGCACGATCACGACGATCGATGGAAACATGACGGTGTCAGAGTCATCCCTGCGAACCAGCTCGATCCTAATGTGCCTTCAACACCTGGCATGGATCGCAAGGCGGCGATTAACTTTGCGCGCGTCGGCGCACAAAAGCTCTGGGCTGGCACAGTAACCATCAGGCCGAACGCCAAGACCGGCGCACACCATCACGGTCATCTCGAAAGCGTCATCTATGTCGTGCGCGGAAATGCCCGCATGCGCTGGGGCGAGCAGCTCCAATACGTCGCAGAGGCTGGCCCCGGCGATTTTATCTTCGTACCGCCATACGTACCGCACCAAGAGATCAATGCAAGCCAGAACGAGGTTCTGGAATGCGTTCTCGTGCGCAGCGATGGGGAAGCGGTCGCCATCAATCTGGATATAGAGCCGGTTGAGAAACCGGAGCAGGTATTTTGGATTGACCCGATACATCGGGACACAGCGGTCAAAGACTGACCGGACATCTTCCAATACACTTTCATGCATCCAAAATGGAGAATGTTCGAACGCAGCGGGTCTCTTCCCCGGCATATCGCTGAACCGCAAGCAACACATTGAACACGATTCGGCCATGGCACAACTTGCGCATCCACTCGGCAGCGTGGAGGACTCTCTTCACCTGTTCGCGACTTAGATGCACGGTTGCGTAGCATTCCTCCGTCATCCGCGCATGCGCATCCCGGCGCGAAACGCATTGAGTTCGAGCGCAGCGTCACCATGTCCTCGAAATGGCCGACATTCGCGTGGTAGTTTGACTTATGAACGAATCTGTCATTGCTCTTACTGGCGCGACCGGCTTCATCGGGCAATACTTGCTCCGCGAGCTTTCGAGGCGCGGTTATCGAATCCGTGTCCTGCTGCGCCGCCCACATGCTCTTCCGATCAATTGTGCGAGTGCGGTCATTGGTGATCTTGCTCGACCGATCAACATGGCGGCGGCTCTATCCGGGGTCGATACAGTGATCCACTCGGCGGCTCTTCTGCCCACCATGTCTGGAGCCCCCGAAAGCGACTTTCGCCTCCTCAACACCACGGCGACCGCCGCCCTTGCCCGAGCTGCACAACGAGCCGGCGTCAGACGGTTTATCTTCATGTCTTCGGTCCGGGCACAATCAGGTCCAACAGCCCTGCAGATTTTGACCGAAGACTCGGAGCCGAAACCGACTGACGCCTATGGACGATCGAAACGAGCAGCGGAAGAAGAACTCGCGAAGCTCGATCTGGATTGGGTCGCACTCCGTCTCGCACTCGTCTACGGCTCCGGGGTGAAGGGAAACATGGCGCGGCTTATTGAGCTCGCTCGCTCGCCCTATCCGCTGCCGCTCGGCGGGTTGCGGGCACGGCGTTCACTTTTATCGCTCGACAACTTGGTTGGGGCCGTCGAGTGTGTGCTTTCCGCACCGGGGCCGTTGCAACGCCCTCTCATCGTCGCCGAACCGCAGCCACTGACGGTTCCGCAGATGGTTGCCGCGATGCGACGGGGGCTTGGTCGCCGACCTTCCCTCATCCCGGTACCCAAGGTCATTTTAGAACTGGCTTTTGGTGTCGCTGGCCGCTCGGATCTTTACCGACTGCTCGCTAACCCGCTCGTCGCCGATCCGTCCAGTCTCGTACGCCTGGGCTGGGCCCCGAACATCTTGACACCGGACGGACTTGCCGCAGCGGCGCGAGACCGTTGCGGACCAGACTCCGGCCCGATCCAGCAACCGGGAATGCCGATATGATCGCTCGGGACCAGTTAGCGGTCTAAATTCGGTATATTCACTATTGCGCACCCGTTGCGCAGACACTGCACTCAGGGGGGCAACCAACGATGGATTTGTCGCGGAAACAAGACGTCTCAACTTGGCTTTTCGTTTGTCTCGTTAATAGCTTGCCAAGGCTCCTGCGCCGGCAAGCTGGCGACGGAGTTGGGTCGCCCGAGATGAAACCCTTGGACTTCGGTGCATCCCATATTCCTGAGTGCCAGTAATTGAGCCTGGTCCTCTATGCCCTCGGCTGTGACGGGAACGCCGAGCGACTTGGCCAGACCGAGAACGGCGCGCACGATGGCAACCGACCGCGGATCGGACTCGATCTGCCAGATAAAGCTCTTATCGATCTTCAGCCGATCAAATTTGAATTTGCGTAGCGTCGATAGCGACGACCAGCCAGCGCCAAAATCATCAAGCGCGAAGCCGATGCCCTTGGCCCGCAGAACTGACAATGCCTCTGTGGTGGTATCCGATTGGCCGATCAATGCACTTTCAGTGACCTCAAGCTCCAGACGATGGGGCGGCAGATTTGCCTCTCTCAATGCGTCGAATACCATATCAGGGAAATTGTGGTCTTCGAGCTGACAGGGCGATACGTTGACGGCCACTTGAACCGGCCACTCCCAACGCGCTGCTTGACGGCAGGCCTCTCGCAGGACCCAAGCGCCAAGCTCTTTTATGAGCCCTGTCGCTTCGGCGACCGGAATGAACACGTCGGGTGAAATTTCGCCATACACTGGATGTTGCCATCGGCACAGCGCTTCAAAGCCGCGCAGTTGTCCATCTTGTGCGGATGCGAGCGGCTGAAATTCCAAAGAAAGCTGATCGGTACCCAGCGCCTCGCGAAGCTCGTGCTCAACATTCCAGCGCTGCGACTGATCAAGATGAACCTCAGGCTGATATTTGTAGAAGCCAGCGCGACCCGATCGTTTTACGTGGTAAAGTGCAGAATCCGCGCTCTGCAACAATTCATCACTCGTGGTCCCGTCCTCGGGAAATATGGCAATACCAACCGACGCCGTTACGCAAAGTTGACGGCCGTTGACGGAAACGGGCCGACCAACCGTCGTGATGATCTTCTCGGCCAAGTCAGCCGATCTCGCGGCGCTTGTCTGCAAAATGCAGAATTCATCGCCTCCATATCGTGCGACGACGTCTCCCGCACGAACCAACCCAGCAAGCCGCTTGGCAATTATCTTGAGCAACTCATCGCCGACGTGATGCCCTTGCGTATCGTTGACCTCTTTAAATCCGTCGAGGTCAAGCAACAGCAGCGCGAGTTTGTTGTCCGTACCGCCTGCCGCCTTTATCTCCGCTTCCAGCCGATCATTTAACTGAGCGCGATTGGCCAGTCCCGTCAGCGCGTCATGTTCAGCCAAATATTGGGCCCGCGCTTCGGACTCTCGAAAGCGGGTCACATCGGTAATGACTCCAAGCAGAAATTGCTGCTGACCGGACTGCGTCGGCAAAGTAACCAGACATTTCCTCGTCAAAACGACCCTAAGCGAGCCTGTACCGTCGGTTAGAACCTCCTCATTCTCGTTCGGCAATCCGGTTCTAAAGACCTCGTCATCAATTTCCCAGAAGACATCCCTTTGGTCATCGGGAATTTTCTCACCTTCCTCGCCTAGAAGATCCTCCCGGGTTTGATTCAGAAGTTCGCAAAAAGCATCATTTACAAGAACTAACCTATGAAATCGGTCTTTTAACATAACTGGATTTGGCATCGCATTGATGATGGCCTGCATTGAACTGGCAGACGTCAGCGGAGACGGTCGAAGTGAATTCAGTCTGGCCGCCAAATCTGGCGAATGAGCCGCTGTGTCAGCATTTTTTTGATGCTTGGGGTCGCTTCGCATCCCGGTTCTCATTTTTGTCGGTTGCCACCCCTTTACCGTCCGATCGGACCAAACCAATCTTGCTTCGCACTTCCAAGATCTGAATTGGCTTTTTCGCTACTATCGCTAACAGAATCCTATCCGGACATTCGCCGCTGCGAGCAGAAGGTACGGTCGCAAGCGACAAATCGTCATCTGAGGCGGGCGAAAGCTGAATACAAGGTCCATTTTCACACCAACGTTCGGTGCCTAGGTTCCGTTCGTCCTCTGGGCTGGTGAAGGCGCGCTCTCGTCATCGCTGTGTACGGCTACTTTCTTCTATCGAGGCGCTTCCATCATACGGGGGTGACATTGCTCGGTTTATCACCTGACTCTTCATCGGCCCCGTTGTCCTGGGCAGGAGCCGCCAGAAGAATTGCAATGCCGATGATCGCCGACAGCACCGAGGCGGCAAAGACCGCGATCTTGGCCGCAGCGAAATCAGCCGGCAAGGCGAAGGCCTGGCCGGCGATGAACAGCGACATCGTGAAGCCGATGCCAGCCAGCGCACCGGCGCCGGCAAGATGCGTCCAGGAATACTCTTTCGGTTTCCGGGCCACGCCGACCCATACCGCGAGCGCGCAGAGCAGCGTCATCCCGAGCGGCTTGCCGATTGAGAGACCCGCGATGATCGCCAGCATCAGATACTCATGGCCGCCGCCTAGCACGCTCGTTGAAATGATCACGCCGGCATTGGCAAGCGCGAACAGCGGCAGGACGACGTAACTGGACCACGGCTCGACATGGCGCAGCAGCCGATCGGCGGGTGACTCAAGCCGGTCGTGAATGGCATCGAGTCCGCGCAAGGCGAGTGAAGAGGGGCCGTGATGCATTGCTTCATGTGCGCGCTGTGACTCCACATTGATGATGGCTGTTGCCTGCGCCATCAGCGCCTTGAGGTCGGCGGGCGGTAGCGTCGGGATTACGAAAGCAAGGAGCACGCCCGCGAGCGTCGCATGCAGGCCGCCAGCATGAACGGAGATCCACAGGATCGTGCCAAGGACCATATAGGGAAGAGTACGGTAAACACCGGCGCGGTTGAGGGCAAACAACGCGCCGAAAACGATCACGGCGAGTGCGAGCCATGCGAAGTCCAGCTTGCTCGAATAGAAGATCGCGACGACGATGATCGCGCCGATATCGTCGACAATCGCCGCTGCGGTGAGAAAGATTCGCAATTCAATCGGCACGCGCGCGCCAAGCATCGCGATCAAAGCGACGGCAAAAGCGGTGTCGGTCGCCATCGGCACGCCCCAGCCGTGCGACCATGGCCCCTGCGGGACAATGAGAAGATAGAGTAGCGCCGGCGCGGCCATGCCGCCGATGGCGCCCGCAATCGGCAAAGCGGCCGAGCGGCGGCTGACGAGCCGGCCGACCGTGAATTCTCGTTTGATCTCAAGCCCCACAACCAGAAAGAACACGCTGAGCAGCGCGTCGTTGATCCAGTGCCGTAGCGACATCGAGAAGTTGGCATCGCCGAAACTGAGGCCGAACGGACGCTCCCAGAATTCCTCGAGCGCGTGACCCAGCGGTGAGTTGGTCAAAAGCACCGCCACGACGGTCGCGAGCAGCAGCAGCGCGCCGGTCGATGGCGCCCAGCTCGCAAAATCGAGTGCAGCAGCGCGCACACGATGGCCGAGCCGGCCGAGCATCGCGTCATAGAACGAGGCCTCATCCCAGGCGCCGTCATAGCGCCGGCCATTGATAAAAAAGGTCGGCGTGAAGCGCACACCGCTTGCCTTCGCACTGGCGATATCCTCATCGACCTTATGCCGGGCGCCTGCTTTGGTCTCGCCATGCTCGGGCAAGCCAAGATCGGCCCGGACGACGCGCAAATCGTCCTCCGTCAGGGTTGCCGAGCGCGACATCAGTTTGACATGCGCATCCCAGAACTGCTCGCGCGTCGCGGCGCATTCGGCAAGGTCGGCGGCGCGCCGCGCGATCTCGCTGCCGGTGATCGGCTTGTGCCGGAACACGTAACGGAGGCGGTCGCCGAGCTGGTCCCGGATATCGGCAATGCGCTCATTGGCGCGCCGGCAATAGGGGCAGTCATAGCTGCCATATTCGACCAGCGTGATCTCGGCGTTGCTGGGACCGAGCACGTGATCTCGGCTTTCATCGACCGGACGGTTGAGCCAATTGACAGCCGCAACGTGTGCCATGCGAATTTCTCTTTGAGATGCCGGCCGAGTGAATGCGCGGATCTGTCAGCGAAATCAACGCTTATTGTAAAGGGCACCCGGGCATCACCGTAATCGTCGACCGTCGCGCGAATACTGGCGCGTCTCTTATCGACGCAGCTTACTCGGCGTGAAGATATCTGGAGGTTACTTTAATCGAAAAAGCGAACCCTCAAAGACTTAAACAGTGAGTTCGTCGATACCATTTTCGCGGTCTTGGTGTTTATGCATATCACGCGGCTGACCGGCGCATCTTCATCTGTGACGGCGGAGCACCTTCGTCCCGCTCCTCGCTAAACCGAAAATAGGCCACCTGTTCATGCATCGCGACTTGCTGTTGTTCCAGTGTCTTGGCGGTCGCGGCATTTTCCTCAACCAACGCCGAATTCTGCTGAGTGACATCATCCATCTGCGTCAATGCGAGGTTGACCTGATCAATGCCCACCGCTTGCTCGGAACTTGAATTGGCGATATCGGCAACGAGCTGTGCAACGCTCTCGATCGAATTGACAATCTCGCTGAGTGAGTGCCCCGCACGATTGACCAGTTCGACGCCCTCGCGCACCTGCCCCGACGATGTGCCGATCAGCGCCTGGATATCCTTGGCGGCCTGCGAAGAGCGCTGGGCAAGGCTCCGCACCTCCGACGCAACCACCGCAAAGCCACGGCCGGCCTCTCCGGCGCGCGCCGCTTCCACTGCGGCGTTCAGCGCAAGCAGATTGGTCTGCCGGGCGATTTCGTCGATCACCGAGATGATATCCGACATCCGCCCGGAGGATTCCTCGATGCGAGCCATCGCGGTAACGGCCTCCATCACAACACTGCCGCCACGGTTTGCGATTCCCTGCGTATCCTGCACCAGCTTATTGGCCTGCTGCGCATTATCCGCGTTTTTCCGCACCGTTGCCGCAATCTCTTCCATCGATGCCGAGGTTTCTTCAAGGCTTGCAGCCTGCTCCTCGGTGCGTTGCGAAAGATCGGTCGTGCTGGTGGAGATTTCGGAAGCCGCGTTCGAGACCTCCGAACTTGACACTGCGATATTTCTGATCGTTTTCTGCAAATGGCCAATCGCGATGTTGAAATCGTCGCGGATCTTGACGTATTCGGCCGACCAATCCGCATCCACACGATACGTCAGGTCGCCTTGCGCCAGACGTTCGAGTCCCGTTCCGAGACCATTGACAACCATCTGAACCTGACGGGCCGCTTCCGCCTTTGCGGCCTCATTACGGGCCCGTTCCTGTTCGGTGATGTGGCGCTGTTCCGCAGCGCGCTCTTCAGAGTCTTTGAGTGCCAGCGCATTGTCCTTGAAGACCTGTACAGCCTTGGCCATCGCGCCGACTTCATCGCCTCTTTTCTGACCGAGCACTTCGACAGCCAAATCGCCGCTCGCGAGCTGACCCATGGTTTGCACCAGCTTCTTCAGCGGATTGATGACACTTCTGCCGGTGAAAACGACCCCGCAAACTGCAAACACCATCGCGATGATACCGAGCACACTCATGACCATCGTCATCCGGTCAATCCCTACGGACAACTCGTCATTAATGCGGGCGGTCCGCTTCTGATAAAGCAGCGCGAGCGCTTCAAGATCCTTGTTCAGAGCGGAGCGGACGCTGCGATTTGCATCATTGTCCCCCCACTCGCGACCCGCAGCCGGGCTGACTTCCACGCCAAGTCGCACCAGTTCCCTCCGGAAATCCTGAAACTGCGCCACGCGTTGCGAGAATGTGCGAAAAGCATCAGCATCGTCAGCCTGAACAACTGCTTTCCAAGCATCGACAACCTTGGTGATCTGAGCGTTGAAAGCCAGCAGATTATCGCCGAAACGCTTCGCAACGGCTTTGTCGCTCGCCATGTAGACGCCGCGCGATTCCATGACGACGGCATAGATCAGGCTGTTGACGCGCTCCACGTTCTGAGCGCCAGCAAAGGACAATTCGAGTTGATGCGAGAGCACCGCATTGTGGCGCGAATTGAATACCGCGTAGCCAGCCAGAACCACCGTCAGGAAACCGAGCAGGGAAAACAGGATGTACAGTTTGGCGGAGATCGTGATGCTTCTGATATGCATGATTGACTCTGAGAAGGGACGAAATACGGCCATTCGCGGCCTTCTGCCGGTCGGTTACGACTCAGAATTGTTCTTAAGGATCATATTTTACAAAACCTTTTAGTATTTAATTAATGGGCATTCTGACTTTCACGCCCGCGCGTATTGTTTCGCAGCAAATCGGATTTGCGCACAAAAAGCCCGGCGCAGCTGGCCTGCGCCGGGCTTCATCATCAACGGATGGAGACGTTAGGAGAGGTTATTGGCCCCAGATTTCTTTCGATATTTCGACGACTTCGCGCATCTTGGCCCATTGCTGGTCCTCCGTGAGCACGTTGCCTTCCTCGGTTGAGGCAAAGCCGCATTGCGGCGACAAACAGAATTGCTCGAGCGGCGCAAATTTTGTTGCTTCATCGACGCGGCGCTTCACATCATCCTTGTTTTCAAGCGTGCCGCTCTTCGAGGT
Organism: Pseudorhodoplanes sinuspersici; assembly: GCF_002119765.1. NCBI lineage: Bacteria > Pseudomonadati > Pseudomonadota > Alphaproteobacteria > Hyphomicrobiales > Pseudorhodoplanes > Pseudorhodoplanes sinuspersici. The sequence goes on along the minus strand of NZ_CP021112.1, from coordinate 2,595,496 downwards.
GATGAGGCCGAGCACGACCTGCTTGTTACCCTTCGGCAGAAATCGCAGCGGCTCGAACCCACCGGCACGCTCGGTATCGTATTCGAGAAAATAGCCGTCGTAGTCGCACTTGCCGAGCATCGCTTCGGCGACCGGTTCATAACCGCCCTCGGAAATCCAGGTGGAGCGGAAATTGCCACGGCAGACATGCGTGGTGATGACCATGTCTGCCGGTTTGTCCTTCAGCGCCAGATTGATCATGTCGGTGTATTTTTCCTGCAAGCCGGCCGGATCGTCGCCGCGGTCTTTCGCCTTTTGCAATTCCGCAGGCGAGCAGAGATAAGCCCAGACCGTGTCGTCAAATTGCAGGTAGCGGCAACCGGCGGCGTAAAACTCCTTCACCGCTTTCGCATAGGCCTTGCCGGTATCAAAGAAGAACGAGTCCATATCCGGATAGACCGTCTCGCTGATCGCCCGGCGGCCGCCACGGAAATGCAGCACCGTCGGTGCCGGAATGGTCATCTTCGGAGTAACTTTGGTGTTCGCCTTCAAAAATCGGAAGTGCTCGAGGAAGGGGTGATCCGAGGGAAAATCGACCTTGCCATCGATCTTGAGGGTCTGCGCCTTGGTCTGCACACCGGCGAACTGAATGCCCTGATCCGCGCTGACCAGCTTCACGCCATCAAGCAGGCCGAGAAAATCAAAGTGCCACCAGGACCGCCGGAATTCGCCGTCGGTCGCCAGCTGCATACCAACCTCTTCCTGCTTGCCGATGAGCTTGCGGATTTCGTCATCCTCCACCGCCTTCAACTGTGCGGCAGTGATGGCGCCCTTTTCGTATTGGGCCCGGGCCTGCTTCAGCGGCTCGGGGCGAAGGAAACTGCCGACTTGATCGGCGCGGAAGGGCGGCTTGGTACGTTGCATTTGCGGGCCTTACTTGGTGGGAAAGATCGTGGGCTTAGCCGAATTATAAAGGGGATGGGAGATTTAGTGGGATTTTTCCCACAACGCATGAGCCCCGGCACGCACCCCTCCCCCGGCACGCGGCCTGCACAAAATCCGAAAGGCCGCGTCGATTGCCCGCGTCTCTGAAACGCCCGGCGCGACGATGGTGATCACGACGATGGTGATACCGCCGTGGCAGCGAATTCAGAAATTCGCCATTTGACGATTGCTAGCTGCGCGGGGGCCGGCGCCGTTCGTGGAACCAGGCACGGTAATTGACCATCTTCGCGCGTTGCGCCTGCGGCGCAAACTGCTTGCAGGTCGACGCTTCCTCGCTTTTCTCTGGAGCGCCCCACCGAAGCTCGACGCAGTCATTCACGTTATAAGCCATCTCCAGATCGGTCACGCGGTCGATGACGTCCTTGAGCGTCAGCGTCCACTGCGAGCCATCGCTGCGCGGATATGAGAACTTGCGCGATGAAAGCTCGGACGCGAGCACACGGTCCAGCTCGGCTTTCACGTCACCGGCCGCCCTGCCCGCTGGCATCGCATATCGTTCGGGGCGCCGGACGACGCGATCTGGAAAATTGCGTACGACATCCATCGCAATCAACAGACGCAAATCGCGTGACGGCGTTGCGAAATCCTCCCACGCACCCGTGGTTTCGAAGATTGCCGCACCATCGGGCATGCTGGCTGTGCCCTTGCCGCTATTCTGGAATTTCCGCCCGTTCTCGACCGATGTCACGCGCGCTTTCACCTGCTCCTCAAGCGAGGTAATCGCCTCGGTCATGGCACGCACCGGATCGAGCGGCGATGGCGACATCACATCGTCCATCCGATCGTAGAAGGCTTCGACCGTGAGCTTCGTCTGTTCGAGCGAAACATCGCCATATTCTGAGTTTTTCGCGATTTCGGCATTCGTCAGCCGCCGCAAATTGCCGTTCTTGTCGCGCATGACTGGCCGGAATCGCTTGAAACCAGCGTCTCCAAGCGCCGGATCCTGCGCAAACAGGAAATTGCCGCGCCAGAAACGTTTGCGCGCGACCGTCCCGTCGGGCTGCGCGTCGACGGCCAGAAAGACGCCCGCATCACCTTCCGCCTGCGATACGCGCCGCGCGAGCACGAGAAGATGCCCATAGGGGTCGGCATAGACGGTACCCGGCCGCAGCGTGTCTTCGCTGAGAGCCACGGGATAGAAATCGGCGCCGTCGTCGGTGGCGCGGGTTCTGCCCGCACCGGAATGAACGCCGTCGCCGATGCTCCACTTCAGATAATGTCCGAACCCTTGCACGAGTCCTGCCGGCCGCCGCGGAGGTCCTGCTGGCGGCTTCACAGCAGGGCCAGAGGGCGGCACCGCGATGCCCGGTGTCCGCATAGCCGGCTTCTGCGATGCCGGTGCGGATTTGGGTGTCGGTTGACGAAACAGATCGAACGGATTGGCGGACGCCGTTGCTGTTGATCCCGTCGGCGTGCCAGGCGATGCGGCGTCGGCCGATGCCACCAGATCCTCGGGCGCTTCGCGCCGTGGTTCCTCGTTCTGGATGTTCCACCACGCCGGACAGCGCGGCGGTTGACCGCCGCCACCACGTGTACATTTTGCGTAGCCGAATGGCAGTCCCATCTTGAACGCGAAATAGGCGCGCAGGAAGTACGGCAGGTCGGCACAATCGGGACGAATGAAGAGGCCAGCCTGGTCTTCACCAAGACCGAGGTGATTGAACAGGAAATTGCGTGAACGATCACGCAGCACGACATGTAACGCCGGCCATGATGGCGACGCGTCGAGCGGCGCGTCGAACAGCGTTTCGATCCAGGCGGAGTAAAGATTTTCGGTCTCGCGGTTCCAAGTGTTGCGCAACGGCCAGACGCTGCCGGACACGGCGCGCGGCTTCGCCGGCTGTGCGGCCGCGACGACGACTTCGCGCTCGATTTTGCTGCACGAGGATGAGGCATTGTCGGGGGCAAGACTGACACGCCAGGTTCCAGCGGCCGGTGCGGAGACTTCGGCAGACCAGAAATAGGGCGGGCCACCATGCCGGTCGCGCGTTTTGGCGGCGATACTTCCATTCGGCGCAATCAGCGACAATTCACCTTGAAACGGCTTCTCCGCGGCAATGAGGACACGCAGTGGCGCCCCCTTCCACGGCGCAACAGGCGAAGGAAGCACAGCGATCTCGGCTGCTTCTTCGCACTGGGCCGCCGCCGTTTGCGCCTTCGCGGCTCCTGATGTGAACAGGACGAGTAGGGCTATGCCCGCGACCGGCAACGATGCCGTCAAAACAGCGGGAAACCGGTGCCATTGATTCATGATTTGCCCCCCGAGCGACTCGACGGGTATCCGAATGCTTTGGCGAAATATTGGCAAGCCCGTTGTCAGCGAGACCGTCCCGGCCAGCCCAGGCCTGTCACTCCACCCGGCGGCGCCTATTTGCGAGCCGTTCGTCCCGTCAACTTGCGCCAAACCGCTAAAGCGGTGTCAAAGAATAATACTCGGGTTTCGAATGCATTGGTCGCAATTGAGTAGGTTCACCTGCTTCGCCGAGATCAGCCAGGCACCACCAATCCGCCGGAATCGGTGTCCAGTCCAGCCGGCAAGCACCCGTATTTCTCCGTCCCAGAATTCACTGATCGCGAAATTGGATCTCACCATGCGCTGGTCGCCGCGCGTCGACAAAAACACTTCAACGTTCGAAACCAGCCGCGATGTCCGCGATGACGGTGCCTGCGACCACGCATAGCCGGTTCGCAGACGATAGACGCGATCCTCCAGGCGGCGGCGGTCATCGAACATGACCGCGATCTCACGCCGTGGGTCGCCGCCATTTGGCGTCGATGGCACCCAATAGAAGCAATCAGGCGTGTAGAGCTTCAACCAGTCTTCGAACAGCAGCCTGTCGAGAATGCGCGCTTCGCGCTCGACAGCACTGCGGAACAGATCTCGCTCCGTCGCGTCCTGCACCGACATATCATCGCGTTGCCAATCTGCGAAGTCGTCGACGAGTTCGCTATAGCTCTCGTCGGTCACATAATAGGAATAGCGTGATGGATCGGCCGCTGCTTGTGCGCTCATGCCCGAATCTCCCGCTCGATCGCGATGTTCGGTTCCGCCTTCATCAGACGTTTCCACTCGCGAATATATTCGCGCATGAATAATTCATCTGTCGCGGGCCCCTTGATGGTGCCGTCCTCGAGCGTGTGAATACGATCCGGAATGCCAAGCCCGCGGTTCATGTAGATCCATTCGTCCTCGGGGCACATCAGGCCACGCTGGATCTGCTCGAAATTGGTGATGTCGTCGACCTCGCCAAAATTCGGAAAACCCTCTTGGGTGCGCATCCGCAGCGCATTGATGTCCTTGACCACATCCTCACCGAGCGTTCCGTCGACATCCTCGATCATGGTGCCGTACCAAATCGCGTCGGTCTCCTCCATAGAGACGGGTTGGAACACCTGGATATGATTCCCGAGCAGCGAGAGGTTGGGGAAGACATTGATGTTTACGGGCTCCGAACCGGCAAGATCCAGCATCGATTCGGCTCGCTCGCCGTAACGCTGGCGCAACTTGCCTTGCACATGCTCCATGCCCGGATGCAGAGACTCGATCGCCCATAATCCACCGGGCCGGCTCTGCAGGTTCGGCCGCTTGTCCTTGAAATGATGCCCGTTGCCCATGTACTGGATGTACATCGGTAACGAGTCCGGTGACGACGTCTGGTAATAGGACATGCCCTTCGAGGTGTCTTCGTCCCTGAAGCGGTTCTCCGTCTCCAACAAGGAGCGATGCGAGTAGACGACGTGATAGCCGTCACCCGAATTGTCGTAGGCGAGTTTCCAGTTGCCCTTGTATTTCAGCCGGTTTGCTTCACAGACGATGACTTTGCCGCCCGGATTGCGGTCGAGCCATTCGTCTATCGGTTTGCGGATCGGACCGAGATAGTCGCCAAGCGGCGGCGCATCGAGATTCAGTGTCCCGAAGATAAAGCCGCGATAGGATTCCACGCGCGGCACCTGCGCCAGGTTGTATTTCGGATCCTTGACGAGCTTTTCGGCATAACCATCCGCCCAGGGCACGCCGCGCAGCTTGCCGGTATTGGCGAAATTCCATCCGTGATAGGGACACTGGAACGAGCGGCTGTTGCCACGATCCCAGCGGCACAGTGTCGTGCCGCGATGCGTGCAGCGATTGTAGAGCGCGCGGATGACGCCGTTTTCATCGCGCGTCATGATCAGCGGACGCAGTCCAAGCTTGGCCGTGATGAAATCGTTCGGATTGGGTATCTGGCTTTCATGCGCCAGATAGACCCAGGTGCCGCCGAAGATGTGCGTCATCTCGGCGTCGAAGATCGCCGGATCGGTATAAAGCAGCCGGTGAACGCGATCCTCCTGCACCAGCTCGTCCCAGTCATAGAGCGGAGCGTTGCGAAGACGATTGGATACCTTCGTGCGAGCGATCGTCATGGCCTCGTGTCCTTCTGCAGTCTCCGTGCCGCGGCGCGGGGCTGCGGCTAAAAGGTGTCGAAATATTCGTCGTGCTCCCAGGCTGTGGTGGTTTCGCCATCATCCACCAGCCCGTTCTCCTTCAGGAAGGCTTCGAAACGCCCGACCTCGACGCGCTTGAGCTTCAGGTAATAGTCGATGAAGAGGCCACCGAGCTCCGCCGCGAATAGTGGCTCTTTCTCAAGCGCATTCAGCGCCTGCGACAGGCTTTTTGGCAGCATCGGGCGTAATGAGCTGTAGGGATCGGTGTCGGGCGCGCCGGGATCAAACTTGTTCGCAATGCCGTCCATGCCGGACGCCAATTGCGACGCGATATAAAGATACGGATTGGCCGATGGTTCGCCGACACGGTTTTCGATGCGGCTGGCAGGATCGTTGACGCCGCTCAGCACGCGCAGCATGGCACCGCGATGATCGACGCCCCACGCGACGCGATCGGGAGCGAGCGAGTTTGCCCGAAACCGCCGATAACCATTGACGGTCGGACTGGAGAACACGGTCGCGCTCACTGCGTGATGCAACAGACCGCCGAGATAATATTTGCCGGTCTCGGAGAGATGCTGACCGACGTCCGCCGGCGCGAACAGGTTCCGGCCTGAATTGGTCTCGACCAGCGATTGATGCAGATGCCAGCCGCTTGAATAATAGTTCTTCAAGCCGGGGCGAGACATGAAACTCGCAACATAGCCGAGACGACGACAGATTTGCCGGGCCGCAGACCGAAACAATACGAGATTGTCGGCGGTCTCAAGCGCGATGCGCGGCGCGAACGTGCATTCAAGCTGTCCGGGGCCCCACTCATTCTCGATGGAGCGTAGCGGCAGGTTGAGATGTTCACACGCATCCGCCAAGGCCGCGACCACGCGATGGACTTGATCCATGTTGCTTTCAGAGTGAAGCGAGAATCCGGGCTCGGCCGGAATGACGCGCACCGCTCTTCCGCGCAAGCCGGGACGCCCGACATGATCAAAAGACAGTTCCGGCTCGGCGTTGCGGGCGAGATACCATTCGATCTCAAGGCCGACGACGCTCCGCAGCCCCCGCTTCTCAAGCGCAGCGATTTGCTTGCGCAATAGCTGACGCGTCGAAAAATAAAACGGCTGGCCGTCGACGAAATATTCGTCGCACAGAACCCAGCCCACGTCCGGTTCCCATGGCAACACGCGGAAGGTTTCGGGGTCGGGAACCACCACCAGATTCGGCGAACCGGTCATCTCGTCGAGGCCCATCCCGCCGCCCCGCGTGAATGACGAAAACACGCGGGCGCCAGAAGCGTCGAGCGTCGTTGTCGCTACATTGATGTTGAAGCCGTTCTCCAGTGCGCCGAGAAAGGCCGGTATCGTCAGCGTTTTCGCGCGCGACACGCCATGCGAATCCGCCCAGGCCACGCGGACGAGCCTGAGACCATTCTTCTCAATCCTTCGCTTGAGATCATGTGCCAGCCGGCGCTGGTCTTCACTCCAAAGATCGAACGTCCGGATGAAACCCACGCGGCTATTCCCAAGTTAAGGCTGCTTCATCTCTCAAGGCAGCGCCTATATTCGATCTGAAATCAGAATAATCAAATGATAAATTGGCGATAACATATACCAGAAATGGGATGTTTTCATCGATCGCTATCGTTGGTGAACTTCCACGCATCGCACTCTCTGCAACCACTCAAACGACTATTGGCTGAACTTGTGCTTGGGCAGCCTCATGACGGCACTTTCAATCGGGCGTCACGGGTGGCAACAAACGCTCCAGTTCACCGCGACGATCGAGTTCTTCAAGCATGCGACTGTCGCCGACATGCCATTCACCCAGAAATATCTGCGGGACGATCGCAACACCACCCGATCTCGTGATCATTTCCTCCAGCCGTTCTCCGTTCGCAGCGATATCGATCTCCTCGAAGGGGATTCCTTTCCGGGCAAGCAACATCTTTGCTGACTTGCAATATGGACAATAGCGCGATGTGTAGATCTCAACCTTTTGGGACATGACATTTGCCGTCCGAAAACTTGTTCTGGTAACGATGCGCTTCCAGCATTCAGCAGCAACACAAATTAGATGCCTTGCAAGCTGAACAATCAAATGATTTATTCGAGCTGAAACATACCAAAGAGGGAATGAATCATGGCGGCGCCAACTCGGCGGCCAGCACGTCTCCGGCGCATCATTCGACTGTCACAGCTTGAGCTTCTGGCCGCGATCGACCACGCGGAGACCTTGGGAGCTGCTGCGAAAGCGACGAACATCACACAACCCGCGGCTTCGCGGCTGCTACGCACGCTCGCCGACGAACTCGGCATTCAGTTGTTCGAACGCGCAGGCCGAACATTGCGTCCGACGGCCGCCGGTAAAACCCTGTTACGCCGCGCCAATTCGATCATTGTGGACATTGATCGCATCGACAAGGAACTGGCGGCGATCGATCAGGGGTTGACCGGCCAGATCTCAATCGGCTCCGGCGTTGCGGCCTGTTATGTTCTGATACCGACGGCAGTCGATCTTCTGCTGCAATCTGCTCCCCGCGCTTCGATTGCGATTCAGGAAGGGCCTATGGAGGAGCTTGTCGCGAAGCTGCGAGACGGCAAGATTGATCTACTGGTCGGGCGGATTGAGAATCTGGGCGCACATGCTGATCTGGTGATCGAGGATTTGTATGATCCGCCCATGACGATCGTTTCTGGAATTAACAATCCGCTCGCGGCCCGGCGAAATTTGAGTTTAAGCGATCTCGCACAACAGCAATGGATATTACCCGAGGTCGGGACGCCGATGCGATCGGCAATGGAGGCGATGTTCCGCCGCGCAAAGACATGGCCAAGGGTCTGTGTCGTCGAGTCCTCTTCGATCCAGACGAATGTGGGCCTGCTCAACCGGCGCACGGATCTGCTCTGGGTACTGTCGGAGGACATCGCCCGCTATTTCGAGGGCCTGAAGCAGCTTAAGATCCTGGCGTTTCCGCCCAGCCCTGGTCCATCACCCTTCATGATGGCGCATATCCGCGACCGAACACCCTCGCCCGCAGTACAAAAACTGGCCGAAGCGCTCCGCTCAGTCGCGCAAAAGATCAGCACCTCAAAGAAATCGACGCGGAGCCGTGGAGCACGTGCAAAAACGTGAGCACATCGGTGCACGCAAAGCAGCAGAAAACACTTCCTTGTCCGAACAGACCGCGAACCTTAGATCAGCGAGACTGCAGTATAGTTTTGCGACCACATGCGCCAGCAATAGTCTGCACCGGCGAACCCGATCGACTTCAGTGATATTTGCTGAATAGCAACAACAGAACGACACCGGCGAGTATTAAGGTCAGAGACTTCCAAAACAGCAGCGGATTACGCTCTATCAGCGGCGTTGGCGGAGCGTTTAGATAGCTTTTGTTGGGGTGCCGAAGCTCGTAAACATATTCGGACAACTCGGCGTAGCGCTTGTGTGGATCAAGCTGCACAGACTTCCTGAGCACCTCGTCGATCCATGCCGGAATCTCCCGATTATCATCGACGGCGGAAACGTATTTCAGCTTTCTCTGCTGTGACCTGGTCCTGGCTTTCGCGACCTCGGCGCCATAGGGCAGCCTCCCGGTCAACATCTGATAGGTGATGACTCCCAGCGAAAATATGTCCGAGCAGAGCGATCCGCTCTCTCCCAGGAAATATTCTGGTGCGGTGTATTGGACCGTCCCCAGAATATCGTTCGCGTCCGTCGAGGGCGCCGCCTCGACAACGCCCTGCACTCTCGTGGAGCCGAAATCGATGATCTTCACCGTGCCGGTTTTGTCGATCATGATATTGTCAGGCCTGAGGTCCTGATGGAGCATCTCCATCCGGTGAAACGCCTGGAGGCCTTTGGCGATCTGCTCCACCATCCCGCGGACGGTTTCCAGATCGGGCCTTGGATTATCGATCATCCATTGCTTCAGCGTCTGCCCGTCAACGAACTCCATGACAACGTAGAGATAGCTGCGCTTTCTCGACTGCAGACACGGCTTCAACACGTGCGCGCTTTTGATACGCCGCGCGACCCATTCTTCCATCATGAAGCGCTTGATGTAAGCAGGATCGTTGCGCAGATCGATTGATGGGATTTTCAGCGCGACCAGCATATCTGTCGCAATGTCTGTCGCGAGATAGATATGGCTGCGGCTGCTGCTATGCAGTTCCCTCACGATCCTATAGCCATCGAAATCCATTCTCGCTTCGAGAAGCGGCGGTAGCGGCAGCTCCGGTGCTTGCCCGAAAAGCTCGCTCGCGTCGCCATGCGGGACGCTGTCGATCCTGACGATTTGCACAGTGAGGTTGTCAGTGCTGCCTTTCTGGTAGGCCTCTTCTACGATGCTTGCGGCAGCACCATCCAGATCATCCGCGCTGTCATTAATCGCCTTGCTGATGAAGCGCGCACCGACATATTCGTAAACACCATCCGTCGCGAGCAGGAAAACGTCGCCACTCTCGACCTTAAGAATCCGATAGTCGATTTCGACCTGAGGATTTACCCCGAGCGCACGGCCGAGGTAGCTCTCTTTCGAAGACAGAACGACGCGGTGATCTTCGGTCAACTGCTCCAAGCCGTTGCCGACAAGGCGGTAGATGCGCGCGTCGCCAATGTGAAAAAGATGCGCCGCCGATGATTTGACGATCATCGCGCTGAACGTGCACACATAGCCCTTGTCTTTTTCGTAAGCATGCTGGCTTCGTCGTGTCTGGGCATGCAGCCAGGAGTTCGTTGCCGCGATCACGCGCTGCGCCGAGGTTTTTACCGACCAGGATTCGGACGTGCAGTAGTAATCCGTCAGGAAGCTCTTTACAGCCGACTCGCTTGCGATCTGACTGACGTTGCTGCTGCTGATCCCGTCCGCGAGCACGATGGCGATGCCCTTCAGGCTCAGCAGCGGCTCCTTCGGGAACAGTACGCCGTGAAAGTCCTGGTTGACCAGCTTTCGGCCTTTGTCGGAGTGCTGTCCGACCGATATTTTCAGTGTGGCGGGCATCGTCTCATGTCTGGACATGATCCTATTCCGAAAACCGTTTCATTTCCGGGATCATGCCTCGGCAAAATGCCTCGGCCTTAGCAGGCCGAGGCCGCGCCGATGTCCAGATCACTCGGCCGGAACGATACCGCGCTTCGGCGCGGTCCTGATGTGGGTGGCGTAGAGCGTCAGCCCGGTAAAGGCGAGGCCGCCAACCAGATTGCCGACCACCGTCGGGATCTCGTTCCAGAACAGATAGTCGAACCACGTGAAGTGACCTCCCAGCAGCAGACCCGACGGGAACAGGAACATGTTCACGATCGAGTGCTCAAAGGTCATATAGAAGAACAACATGATCGGCATCCACATGGCGAGCACCTTGCCGGGCACCGTGGTGGAGATCATCGCACCGACCACGCCGGCCGAGACCATCCAGTTGCAGAGCATGCCTCGAACGAACAGTGTCAGCATGCCGGCGGCACCGTGCGCGGCATAGCCCACGGTGCGGCTTTCGCCGATGTGGCCGAGCGCAACGCCAACCTTATCGGGCGGCGACGAGAATCCGAAGGTGGTGACGATTGCCGCCATCACCGCAACCGTGAAGGCGCCGCCGAAATTACCGATAAAGACGAGACCCCAGTTGCGGAGCACACCGTTGAGCGTCACGCCCGGGCGCCCATCGATCAGGGCCAGCGGGCACAGGACAAACACCCCGGTCAGGAGGTCGAAGCCGAAAAGATAGAGCATACTGAAACCGACCGGGAACAGGACCGCTCCGAGAAGCGGCTGCCCCGTATTCACGTTGATCGTGATCGCGAACCAGGCGGCCAACGCAAGGATGGCGCCGGCCATATAGGCGCGGATGATCGTGTCGCGCGTCGACATGAAGATTTTGGATTCGCCGGCGTCCACCATCTTGGTGACAAATTCCGACGGAGCGAGATAGGCCATTGAAGGGTCCCCCTGATTTCCTGGGCGATTGAAGCGAGGTTTGTTTTTGTTACAGAGCGGCTGCGACGCTCATGTCGAGATAGATGCGGCCGTTCTCCAATTTGACCGGAAAGCTGCGGGCGCACCCCTTGTCGGCGCCGGTCGCTTCGCCATCTTCAAGATTGATGATCCAGTTATGCAGCGGGCAAGCGACCTTCCGGCCATGCACGATGCCGTCGGCGAGCGGACCGCCCTTGTGCGGACAGCGGTTCTCGAGCGCGAACACCTCATCGCTCGCGGTACGGAAGATCGCGATCTCGCGGCGCGGGGTTTTCACCGTGCGGGCGCCGCGCGGCGGGATCGCGTTGAGGGGGCCAACGTCGAACCAGAAGTCCTTTTCCTGTTTCATCATGGCACTCATTCGGCAGCGACGGCGGTGATCGGCGCGAGAGCGGCGAGCGGCGTGAACTCGTGCAACTCGCGGCCCGCGGCGCGTTCGGCCCACGGGTCGCGCCGAACGGCCAATTGCGATTTCTGGAAGCGTTCAAGCAGCGCCTTGCGGCCGTCGTGGTCATCCATGATCTCGGTGCGGACCCGGTCGAGGCCATACTTCTCGACCCACTTCCAGACGCGCTCGAGATAGGCGGCCTGCTCGCGATAGAGCTGCATGAAGGCCGCAACATATTCGATCGCATCCTCCTCTGTGTCGACATGGCCAAGGAGATCGGTGCCGCGGACATGCAGGCCCGCAGCACCTGCGATGTGGATATCGTAGCCTGACTCCACGCAGATGATGCCGATGTCCTTCACGGTGGCTTCCGCACAGTTGCGTGGACAGCCGGAGACGCCGAGCTTCAACTTGGCCGGCGTCCAGGAACCGCAGAGGAAGCGTTCGAGCTTGATGCCGAGGCCGGTGGAATCTTGCGTGCCAAAGCGGCACCACTCACTGCCGACGCAAGTTTTTACTGTGCGCAAGCCCTTGGCGTAGGCAGCACCGGACATAAGGCCCGCGGCGTTGAGCTGCGCCCATGCTGCGGGAAGATCGGATTTCTTGAAGCCGAGCAAATCAATGCGCTGGCCACCGGTCACCTTCACGGTCTTGATGTTGAAGCGCTCCGCCACATCGGCGATAGCGCGCAACTCGTCGGGCGTCGTGACCCCGCCCCACATCCGCGGAACGATGGAGAAAGTGCCGTCCTTCTGGATGTTGGCGTGGACGCGTTCGTTGATGTAGCGCGACTGCGCGTCGTCGCGGTATTCACCGGGCCATGCGCAGAGGAGATAGTAATTCATCGCCGGCCGGCAGGTCGGGCAGCCGCAGGAGGTCTTCCAGCCGAGTTCCTGCATGACCGCGGGAACCGACTTTAGCGACTTTGAGATGATGAAGCCGCGCACCTCTTCGTGCGTGAGGTCGGTGCACTTGCACATCGCCTTGCGCCCGGCGGCGGAATAACTGTCGCCGAGTGTGAACTTGAGGATGGATTCGACCTTCGAGGTGCACTGGCCGCAGGAGGATGACGCCTTGGTCTGGGCGCGGACGTCATCAATGGTCGTCAGGCCCTTGGTAATGATCGCCTGGCTGATCGCGCCCTTGCAAACGCCGTTGCAGCCGCAGATTTCCGCATCTTCCGACAGTGCTGCGATTGCGGCCGCTGGGTCCATCGGCACCCCGCCCTGGTAGGCCTGGCCGAAGATCAGCGTGTCGCGCATCTCGGCGATGTCTGCGCCCTTCTTGAGCAGATCGAAATACCAGGAGCCGTCGGCCGTATCACCATAGAGCACCGCGCCGATGATCTTGTTGTCGCGCAGGATGACACGTTTGTAGATGCCGCGGCGTGGATCGCGCAGCACGACTTCGTCATTCTCGTTGCCCTCGGAGAAATCGCCCGCGGAGAAGAGGTCGACGCCGGTCACTTTCAACTTGGTCGAGGTAGCAGACCCGGTGTAGCCGCTGACCTGTTCGCCGGCGAGGCTGGCGGCGAGCGTCTTTGCCATTTCATAGAGCGGCGCAACCAGACCATAGCACTGGCCACGATGCTCGACGCATTCACCGACGGCGAAAATGTTCTCATCACTGGTCCTGAGCAGATCATCGACGATAACGCCGCGCTTGACCTCCAGTCCCGCTTCCTTCGCCAGCGCGATGTTTGGGCGAATGCCGACGGCCATGACGACGAGATCGGCCGATAGCGTGCGGCCGTCTTCAAGCCGCACACCGGTCACGTGAGTGTCACCCAGAATGGCGTTGGTGTTGGCGCTGGTCAGAACTTCGATTCCGCGTTTTTCAATCGCTTTCTGGAGAAGATAGGCCGCATTGGGATCGAGCTGACGCTCCATCAGCGTCGGCATGAGATGAACGACGGTTGTCCTCATTCCGTTGGCTGCGAGGCCCGCCGCCGCTTCGAGGCCGAGAAGACCACCGCCGATCACCACCGCATTGCCGCCGCCAGAAGCAGCGGCGAGCATCGCGTTCACATCATCAAGATCACGAAACGTGACGACACCGGGAAGCTCGGCCCCGGGAACAGGGATGAGAATCGGCCTGGAGCCAGTCGCGATGATGAGATCGTCGTAGCGCTCGACGATACCGGAATGGGTACGCACGTTCCGGGCCGCGCGATCGATGGCGACGACGGTCTCACCTTTACGCAAGTCGACGTTGTGCTTGGCGTACCACGCGTCGTCATGGACGACGATGTCGTCGAACTTCTTTTCACCCGCCAGCACGGGTGAAAGCATGATCCGGTCGTAATTGACGCGAGGTTCGGCACCAAAGATGGTCACGTCATAGCGATCGGGCGCGCGCGCAAAGAGTTCCTCCAGCACGCGACCGGCTGCCATGCCGTTGCCGAGAACAAGCAGTTTCCGTCTGCGCGATACGTCGTCCTGGCTCATGCGTCACCCTGCGTTCCAACCGCACACCCAATCGGAAACAGGAATGAGCCATCGAGGCATGGCTGACGACAGACTGCACCAAGCGCCCTGAACTGGATCGCTTAACCTATTCCTGCGCTTCAGCCAGCGTTGGCTTCAGCACCCCGGTGGGTGGCAGTCGTCATTGACTGGTCAGCTTGTAAGCAATCGATGTGCCAATAAGCAGCGCGCTGGGAGGAGCTGAATTCGCTCAAGATTTTGAACGCTGATTGCCCGTGGCGATCCATTCATCTGCTAAAAATCTGCCCATTTGCACATTTTGGTGGCATACAGATGCTTGTATCGACGAAACCGTCTCTCAGATATTTCGAGCCGCACTGTTTCAAACCACGCCATTTCGTCTGGGGCGATGGATGTCAAACCGCCCTCAACTCGTCTGCTGGCTCCTGCCTCTCTTGGGCCACAGCAACGTCACGACGGGGCGCACTGGCGCTGCCGACACTCCGGGCGAGCACCGTTACGATGGTATCGATCAAGGTGCATTGGGACGTAGCAGCGCGAGAAATCCGACGCCATCAGCTCGAGCGCCGCACGAACACCTGTTCGTTGCCCGGCTTGATACGCGACGATCGCGTGACGGCATAACGCGACGTCAGGCCGCCGCCATGCTTCTTCCGCGATCGAGAGAAGCGATGGCTTCATCGACCGTCTGCACATCGCCGAAGATCGAATAAAAGGTCGCCAGAGAGGCGTTATGCTCGGCATCGCTATAGGTCGCGAGCGCATCGGCAACCATCGTCACCTTGAAATTTAGCATCATCGCGTCACGCGCCGAGCTTTCGCAGCAGATATTGGTCGCAGTCCCACCTATAAGTAGCGTATCGATGCCGCTCTGCCGCAAGCACGACACGATATTCGATGATCCCTCAATGAAGGCACTGAAACGGCTTTTGGCGATCTGACTGTCTTCCGGCCGCACCTCAAGCTCTGGCCACAGGCTGTGCCCCTCATGCGCAACGTCCATGGTCGCGTAGCGCAGATCGCGATTTTGCGGCGTCATGAGACAATCGTGCATTACGCTCCAGTTTTCGCGGGTGCCGTTGGTGGCGTTTTTGACCCACACCACATGCCCGCCTCGGGTGCGCAGCGCCGCAGCCATGCGGTTCACGTTCGGCACAATCTCTCGCGCCTCAGGCACCTCCCCCATAAAACCCGGCTTCATAAAATAGTTTTGCATATCGATGACGACGAACGCCGTCTTTGCCGGATCGATAACATCGAAAGGATGCGGCCGCCCGGCCCGTTTCGTCACACGCTCTATCAGTTCAGGCGGCATCGACAATTTGTGCATCGGCCTCTTCTCCATTTTAAGAAGTGATGTTCAGCGTTAACCTGATTTGGTCCTCTGGCGCGTCGCCCTCTTGATGAAACGTACGGCGATTGCATCGATTCTGGTCAGGAGAACTTACAACCTGTGAGCAAAACACCCGATTTGATAAATAGCTCAAACATCCCGTAGCATGGCCGCGGCCGATCCGAGCTTGAGGTCTGCGATGCACCTTTCCCGTCCCCATCCAAAGCGTACAGCCGAATTTCGGTATACTAAATACAAAAATCGTATCGAAGACACTCTCACGTTACGCAAGTTTCGCCTGGAAATCAGCATCAAAAATCATCGCGAAATTGCATCATCTTTGTGCAAAGGAAGCAGGCCGACGGAACTGCTCCATCACCAAAAATACCCGAAAATTGGCAATTTTCTGCGATTTCCAAACCCGCTTTTGGAAACACGCTGCACTGCAGCAGACGGGCGCGTTGGCATCGAAATTGAATGAGAGAGCCCAACGTTTTCGACGGCGAGAGCCTCAGCAGGCGTTGACCAATCTTAGTATACAATATTCAATGCATGCGTCGATTCAGAGGGGGAAGGGACAACGATATGGTCTATCGCATCATCCGATTGCTCGGTGCAGCATTCTTCATCACCGCATTCAGTTGGCAAGCCGTTGCGGCGGAGCGCATCAAAATCAAGCTCGCCGAGGTCATACGATCGCAGCTCTACATTCCGATGTATGTCGCCCTGTCGAAAGGCTTTGCCGCAGCGGAAGGACTCGACATCGAACTCGTGACGGCCAATGGCGGCGACCGTGCCGGCGCTTTGATTCTGTCCGGCCAGGCCGATTTTGGACTCGCCGGCCCGGAAGTACCGATCTACATCTACAACAGCGAATCCACTGACAAGCCGCTTATCTTTTGCGCGCTCACGGCGACCGACGGGTTCTTCCTGGCGTCACGCACAAAGCTCGACAAATTCGATTGGTCGATGCTCAACGGCAAGAAGATCATTGGCTGGCGGCCTGGCAGCACCCCTGGCCTCTACCTCAACTATACGCTGAAGCAGCACGGCGTCGATGCCGCAACCATCGGCAATGTCGTGACGAATATCGGTATTCCGGCGCGCGACGGAGCATGGATTTCGGGCACCGGGGATTTTGGCATCTTCATGGAGCCGAACCTCAGCAAGCTGGAGAAGGCCGGTCAGGCGCACATGATCACTTCCATCGGGAAGGAAGTCGGGAGAGCGGACTATACGGTGTTCTTTGCGAAGCGCAGCTGGATTGAAAAGAACCCGGCGGCTGCACAAAAATGGACGAACGCGATCGCAAAGGCGCAGGCTTGGGTCGCAACCGCGAGCGAAAAGGATATCGCCGAAGCCATCGCGCCCTATTTTCCTGGGCTCAGCCTGGATGACAACATCGCGGTCGTAAGCCGATATCGGAGTGCCGGGGTGCCGATCTGGGCCTCCAGCACGTCTGTCGATGAGGGCGGCCTGGCCAAGGCGCAGGAAATCATGATCATGGGCGGCGTCCTGCCGGCCGACAAGAAAGTCCCTTACGAGAAAATCGTCACCACCACATTTTCCGGCGCGGCCGAAAAAAAGAGCGCTAGCAAATGAGGTCCTTATGATCGAAACATCTCAGCCGGCGGGGACAGCGCTCCCCGCCGTGACGATCCGCGACGTCACACTCAACTACTTCTCGCCCGAGCGCGAAACGCTCGCCCTTTCCAATATATCGCTGGACATCGCACAGGGGGAATTCGTCGCAATTGTTGGGTCATCGGGATGCGGCAAGAGCACGTTGCTCTCGCTCATCTCCGGACTCATGCGGCCGTCACGTGGCGTCATTCAAATCAACGGCAAAGAGGTTACCGCGCCCTCTCCCCGCGCCGGCTACATGTTCCAAAAGGACACGCTGCTCGAATGGCGGACCGTGCTCGACAACGTTTTGTTGGGCCCGGAACTCCTGGGTCTTGATCGGCAAGCGTCGCGCGGCCGTGCAGAAGATCTGCTAACCCGCTATGGCCTTGGTGAGTTCATGCACAGTCTCCCAGGTCAACTTTCAGGCGGCATGCGTCAGCGCGCGGCTCTCGCACGAACGCTGTGTCCAGATCCCGAACTGCTGCTGCTCGACGAACCGTTCTCCGCCCTCGACTACCAGACGCGGCTCGCGCTTTCGGATGAGATCGCCGCAATTCTGGCCAATGAAAGGAAAACCGTGGTCCTCGTAACGCATGACATCGGCGAAGCCATCAGCATGGCCGATCGAGTCATCGTCATGAGCCGACGCCCCGGTCGCATCAAATCAATTCATGATGTGGCCTATCCGAGCTTCGGGCCAAGTCGTCCAACGCCCTTCCAAGCGCGCAAGTGCCAAGAATTTGGCATGTATTTCCAGACGATATGGGACGAACTTGACGCCCATCACATGCAATAGGAGCGCCGCATGACGACTGAAGCAATGACGGCACCTGCCGCATCGACTGCGCCGGTTTCTGCCGCGCCAAGCGCGGCCTATGAGGCATATCTACGTGGTCTGCGCCGTCGGGCGCTCACCATCCAGGCATGGCAAATCGGGCTGATCATGTTTTTTCTTATTGTATGGGAGATCGCCCCGCGCGCTGGGTGGATCAATCCGATGCTGACGAGCTATCCGTCTGCCGTCGCGAAAACGCTCATGGTCATGTTGCAGGACGGAAGCCTCGTGCTCCATACATGGACGACCTTCAGCGAAACCGTGATCGGATTCAGTGGCGGGATGGTAATTGGTTTGGTCTGCGCCGTGGCGCTGTGGTCCTCACCGTTCCTTCACCGTGTGCTCGACCCGTTCATCGTCGTGCTCAATGCCATGCCGAAAATCGCGCTGGTGCCGATTTTCTATATCTGGCTTGGCGACGTGGCTTCCATCTACGCCATGGCCATCGCTGTGAGCGTTTTTGTCACCATCATCATGCTCTATACCGGTTTCAACGCCATTGATCCGGACAAGATCAAGCTGGTTCAATTGTTCGGTGCATCGAAATGGCAGATCCTTCGTAAGATCGTGCTTCCAGCCAGTGTGCCGAGCATGATTTCGACTCTCAAAGTCAATGTCGGGCTCGCATTGGTGGGCGTGGTCGTTGGGGAGTTTCAGGCGGCGAAAGCCGGGCTCGGTTATCTCATTACCTATGGAAGCCAGATCTTCCAGATGAATCTTGTCATGACCTCGATCGTTATCTTGGCTGCCATCTCATCCGTGCTGTTCATCGCCATTCAGGCGCTTGAGACGATCGTGCTTCGGCGCAGCGGGTCACCCCGCTCTGCCGACTGATCCGATGGCAATATCATTGCTGGACCGCGATGACCTTGGATCGAATCGATCCAAGGTCATAAGCGCGTCGCTTCCAATGCCACCCGGGCACGACCTCGCCCTAAAGTCGCTTGGCGTTTCCGATGCTATGGTCTGGTGGTCCGACTCTAACATTCGCATCCCTTCTCGGCAGGCTCTTTTGCGAATGTTAGAAGCAAAGGACCACTAGCAAGTATTAGATTCTAGTGGAGCTTTGGGTTTGACATTCGCTTGGCGAGCCTGCGGCCAGGTGGGTAGCGAATGTCAAATCCGCTTCACTAGCGGCCCGCCGCATAGCCCTGCATTCCGCGTGGATTGGCGGCCGCGCGGCGAAACGGATCGACGCGCGCAGCGGCGGTCAGCCGGCCTTCCGACCAGGCCGGTCCAATCTCGACCTCGTGACCTCGCTTGCGCAATTCCTTGATCGTGGCATCCGGCACGCGGCTCTCGATCACCAGTACGCCTGGCCGTGCCGTGCGCGGCCAGAATGAGATCGGAAAGTGCTCGGAGTGCCAGGCCGGCGCATCCATCGCCTCCTGCAGATTCATTCCGGCGTGGACATGCCGCAGAAAATACTGCGCAATCCATTGATCCTGCTGGTCACCGCCCGGCGAGCCCCAAGCGAGATAAGGCTTGCCGCCGCGCAACGCGATGGTCGGCGACAATGTCGTGCGCGGCCGCTTGCCGGGCGCAAGCGAAGCGGGATGATTGTCTTCGAGCCAGAACATCTGCGCGCGTGTCCCCATCCCAAAGCCCAACTCCGGAATGACCGGAGAAGACTGTAGCCAGCCTCCCGAAGGGGTCGCCGCGACCATGTTGCCCGCATGATCGACGATATCGAAATGCACCGTATCCCCGCGAACTTCGCCCAGGCGGCCGACCGTCGGCTCGCCCGAACCCAGGGCTCCAACGGCGCTGCGTTGTCCCTCCTCACGGCGCAGCGCCAGTACGGCGCCGAATCCTTCGACCGAGCCAGGCCGCAATTCCAGCGACGCGTTCTCTCCGACGAGGCGGCGCCGCTCGTCATTGTAAGCGTCAGACAACAACGTCTGCATCGGCACGTCGACAAAGGCGGGATCGCCATAGAATTTTTCCCGGTCCGCATAAGCCAGTTTGGCGCATTCAATCTGTAAGTGAATGAAATCGGGCCCGACGGGGTCGAGACCGGTGAGATCAAAGCCCTTGAGCAATGCAAGTTGCTGCAGCATCACTGGCCCCTGGCTCCAGGGGCCGGCCTTACAGACAGTGTAGCCGTGATAATCGTAGGTCAGTGGCGCTTCGACATGTGCCTGCCAGCGCGCCATATCCTCGCCAGTCAGGACGCCACGATGCGGCGAACCGGACACATCCATCACAGACTGGGTGCGGAAAAACCGGTCGACCGCTTCGGCGACAAAGCCCTGCGACCATACTCTGCGTGCACGCTCGATCTGCGCAATGCGATCACCTCCCGCTTTCTCCGCCTCCTGGAGAATACGCGTGTAGGTTCCGGCAAGGGCCGGGTTGGCGAACAGCGATCCGGTCGTCGGTACATTTCCTCCCGGCAGATAGACCGCCGCTGAAGTCGGCCAGTAGGTCCGGAACAGATCGGCGACGGTCGCAATGGTCGCATTGGCGCGCTCAAGCAATGGATGACCATTTTGCGCATAGGCGATCGCCGGCGACAGCACATCCGCAAGCGATAAAGTGCCGTAGTCACGCAACAGCAACATCCAGGCGTCAAACGTTCCGGGCACACAGGCGGCGAGCAGACCTGTGCCTGGCACGATGTCGAGCCCCTGGGCACGATAATGAGCAATCGTCGCCCTCGCCGGCGCCGGTCCCTGGCCGCAGATGACTTCGGTCTTGCCGCGTCTGACGTCGTGGACAAGGATCGGAACATCCCCGCCTGGCCCATTGAGATGCGGCTCCACAACCTGCAGCGTGAAGGCGGTGGCGACACCGGCGTCGAATGCATTGCCGCCTTTCTCAAGGATGGCCATGCCGACCGCGGTGGCAATCCAGTGTGTCGAGGCGACCACGCCGAACGTGCCCTCGATTTCGGGTCGCGTCGTGAAGGTATCAGGGTTGATCTTGGGAATCTGCGCGATCTTCATCAGAGGTCATTTCGTTGAAAGGCGCGCCGAAAAAGCAACGCCTTGCGTCAATCACGCGGCCGCCGATTGTGCATGCTGGAAGGTGAATCCTTCCGTGTAGATATGATCGATGGCCGCACCTCGCGTGATGAAAGTTTGCTTGGCGTCAAAGATCATCGCGGGCGATCCGCAAAGATAAATGGCATAGTCCGACAGATCGTCGAGATCACCCGCCACCGCGTCCTGCACGTAACCGCGACACCCTTGCCAGGATCTATCCGGCCGCGACAGCACCGGAACATAACGAAATTCATAGAGCCGCTCACCCCATGCCTGAATCTCGTCATGCAGATAAAGATCGGAGGCGCTGCGCGCGCCCCAATAGAGGCTGACAGGCGGACAGTCGGGATTGTCCATGAGCGCTTCCAAGATCGCCTTGATCGGCGCGAGCCCGGTTCCTGTCGCCACCATAAGAAGCGGCCGATCGTCTCGCGCATGGAAAACGAAAGTACCGTGTGGAAACTCCACGTCGAGGCGGTCGCCGGCACGCATATACGGCAGCTTCCCTTCGGTGAACGCGCCTCCATCGATCCTGCGCACGTGGAAGTCAACAAACGTGTCTTTCGGGGCGGAAGCCATCGAGAAGCTGCGTGTGCTTCCGTCCGGAAGCAACACATTCATGTATTGTCCCGGCAAATAGGTCAGCACATCGTTTTCTGGTATTTCAAGCACCAGACGGCTCACATCGGTACCGAGCTGTTGTATGTCGCTGATGATCGCCGTGTGACGCGCCGGCTCCACGACCACATCGGCAAGCGCTGCGGCGCTGATGACGAGATCGCTCGTCGGCATCGCCTGGCAGGCAAGCGCATAGCCCTCGCTCTCCTCCTCCGGCGTCAAGGCGAAGGGAGGCTCGTTGTAGATGACACGGCCTTCGATCAACTTGATGCGGCAGGTCCCGCAACCGCCCAGCGTGCAGTCATGCGCCAGATTCACATTGGCCCGCTGGGCCGCAGCGAGGATCGACTCATCGGGATTTACGGCGAACATTTCCTGCGTTTGCAACACTTGCACCCGGTAGGACATGAGACCTCCGCGCGTCACTTCTTGATGTCGGCTTGGACCAGAACACGGCGTTTTTCCGGCGCCAGCAACTCGTGCAGCGCCTGAAGAGCGGCGACGCCGCACAGCGTGTCTTGCTCACCATTGCCGCCACTCAGACCAACACCACCGATCACTTCGTCATCCACGACAATAGGATAGCCACCAACGAATACGGCGAACTTGCCCTCAAAGCTCCACTGAATGCCGAAGGCTTCGTTGCCGGGCAGCGCCGGTCCATTGGGCATCTGATTGAACAGATGGGTTGAACGCTTGTGGCCAGCGGCGGTGAAGGCCTTGTTCCAGGCAATCTGCGGTCCGGTGATACGCGCGCCATCCATGCGCTCGAGCGCCAGAGGGTAGCCGCCCTCGTCCACGATGCATACCGTCTCCAGCACGCCGATCTCTGCCGATTTCCGAAGTGCCGCCGCAACCATATGACGGGCTTCCTTCAGTTCCAGCTTAAACGAATTTCTCATAAGGTCTTTCCTGGGTTGGATTAGAGACAGATAGCCAGCCGCAGAAATCCGGAAGGAACGGACGCTGCAGCGTGTTTGGCATCAACAACCGCGATAGACGGTTTTGATCTGGGTGTAGAATTCCAGGCCCGTTCGCCCGGATTCGCGAAATGTGGATGTGCTCGACCGCTTGAGACCGCCAAATGGCGCATTGATCAGATTGCCGGTGGTCGTGCGATTGATCTTCACCGTTCCCGATTCAATGTCCCGTGCAAAGTCGTGCATGTAGCGCGGATTGCGCGTCGCAATCGCAGCCGAGAGACCATATTCGCTATCGTTGGCTTTCGTGATCGCATCGGCATAGCTCGTAACCTCGATAATCGCGATCACCGGACCGAAAATTTCCTCGCGAGCGATCCGCATATCCTGCGTCACATCGGTGAAAATGGCTGGCGACAGGTAATAGCCGCGATCGTAAGCAGGGCCGGTAAGGCGCTCGCCACCGCACAGCAAGGTCGCCTCACGTTTACCAATCTCGACATAGCGCAGCACAGTTTCCAGTTGCCTCGCAGTCGCGAGCGGACCGATATCCATGCCAGCAACGAGGCCACACCCGATCTTAAGAGACTTGACCTTGGCAACGAGTTTCGCCGTGAATTCTTCTTTGACCTGTTTCATGGCCAGAACACGGCTGGTGCCGGTACACGCCTGGCCGCTCAACGACAGTCCGCCCTTGATCGTCAGGTCCACCGCCTTGTCGAGATCGGCATCCTCCATCACGATCAGCGGATTCTTCCCGCCGAGTTCCATCTGTGTGCGTGTGGTGAAAGCGACCGAGCGGTGAATTTTCTCTCCGGCCGCCGTCGAGCCCGTGAATGACACCGCGCGAATGACAGCCGGCTCGGTGATGGCAGGACCGACTTCTGCCGCCGAGCCTGTAATGAAATTGAGCACGCCCTTGGGAATTCCGGCGGCGACGAACGCTTCCATGAGACGATAGCCACTCAATGGCGCATCCGAAGACGGCTTGAAAACCACAGTGTTGCCCGCGATGAGAGCAGGAGCGATTTTGCGCGCCGGGATGGACACAGGAAAGTTCCACGGCGTAATCACCGTGACGACTCCCAGCGGCTCTCGCTGCGAATAGACCACCATATCGGAATCGTCGTTCGGAAAGGTCTCACCGGTGAAGGATTGCCCCTCCACCGCATAGAAGCGCAATGTCTGCGCCGAACGCAGAATCTCGTCTTTGCTCAGATTGAGGGCCTTGCCTTCCTCGCGGGTTAATTCCTCTGCAAACTGATCGACATGGTTTTCGAGATAATCGGCAGCGCGATTGAGGACTTTGGCGCGTGCCGAAATCGACGTCTTCTTCCAGTCGTTAAAGGCGAGCGAAGCCGCGAGGACGGCCGCTTCGGCGTCAGCGGCCGAAGAGGCCGGGAAACGGCCGACGACGTCGGACGTATCTGCGGGATTGATGTCGTCGAATTGCGAACCGCTCCGGCTCGCAATCCATTTCCCGTCGATATAGTTGTGGTATTCTTCAATCGTCTGCGTGCGTTGTTCAGCAGCACGCTTCATCGATATCGAAGCTTCGGCCATAAGGTTATCGCCTTTCCTTAATTCCAGAAGAGCACAGCGCAGACCGTCGATACGACAAGGCCCGCCAATACCGGCAGCGTCAGCGCCCGGACTGCATCGAGCACCGGCACGCGTGCAAAGCCTGCAACCGCGATGAGGGACGACCACGCCATGAGCGTGCCGCCGCCGGTCCAGATCGCGCCCATCTGGCCGATGGCGCACAAGGTCGTAATGTTGAACCCGACGGTCGGCCCTAACGCACCTGAAAGCGCCCCGGTGAGCGGCAGCCCGGAAAATCCGGACCCGTCAATGCCGGTCACCATACCGACGATCAGGACGCCGAAGGCGACAAAGACATGATTGTTGGGGATCAACGCTTGCCCGGACTGAACAAGATCGAACAGCAGTGACGGGGCTTGACCGGTTGGTACATTGAGAATGGAGGCGGCGAGATCACCACCGGCACCCGTGAAGAAAAAGCCCGCAATCGGCAGGACCGAACCCATAGCCCTAAAGGCAAAGACGAAACCGGCCGTCACATGCTCGGCAGCAACCTCAAGCGACCTCCATGGGCCATCGGCGGCGAATGTCGCGCAGATCATCAAGATCGCCGCCATTCCCCCAACCAATGCCGCGGCGTCGCCACCCTTCAGGTCGGGCAGACCGGTTCCCAGCTTAGGCAGCACCATGACCGCGATCACGGATGCGAAAGCAAGAGGGGTCGCGATGGCAAACAGTTTGGACCAGCCAATACGCCGCAGCTCGACCGCCGATAGTTCCTTGCAAAGCTGTACACCATCCGTCAGCGAGCCGTCGTAGCCTGTCCCTCGCGCGATCTCCGCCTTGTCAAAACTTCCGGCAGCTTCGAACCGCGCGAGATCGCCATTACCCGATTGCGCCTGCCAACTTTCCAACAGCGATTCGCTGGGTTTCTGGATAAGCTTCCGAATGGAAAAATAGGCGAGCGTCAACGCAATGCCGCCCGTGATCAGCGACAAGACCAGCGCACGGTCAGCTACTGCGGCGGCACTAATGGCTTCCCCGGCGGCCTTGGCACTAATTCCCGGAGCAACACCGATCACATAATCGGACGACAGGGCCATCCCCTGTCCTGCAATCGCAATGGCCATTGCGCCTGCAAGCGGCGGAAGTCCGGCGACGATCGCCGCTGGCAACAGCACGGCCGCCACCAGTGGCACCGCCGGCGTCGGCCAGAAGAACAACGATATGACATAGGTGACAGCCGCCAGAACGAAGAACGCCGTATGCCCATTTTTTATGATCGCGCGGAACGGCTCGATCATACGGACATCCGAGCGGAGCGTCTTCAGCGCATTCAGCAGCGCTGTGACCAGAGCGATCACCAGAAAAATATTGAACAGTTCCTTGGCCGCGACAAAGCTCGCATTGAAGATACTACCAAAGGCGCTCACCGGATTGTGTGTCCAGGCAAGCGCAACAAGAAACGTCGCCACGATGGATGGCACAACGACGTTGGCCCGTAAAATCATTGTCAGCACGATGGCCGCGACGCCCGCCAAGTAAACCCAATGCGCGGCAGTGATTGTGATGTGTTGTCCCATTAGCCACCCCCTCAACGTCTAATTGGAATAAGTTTTGTATACTGTCATCCGACATTCAAGCCAATAATGTAAGCTAAAAGCTCATTTTTATGCATTGACCATCAAATAAAACGGTATACAATGTACAAAAAGACCGTGATAGGCTTTCTTCAAACCCAAGCTGGAGCACAGCAATGCCCAAATTGATGAATCACGTTGAACTTCGAAGCGCCCTTGAAAACGCCATCAAGGGCAAGAGCGCCAACAAGGCGCCCTTCAGCATCGCTTGGGCCAGCGGCAAACTCAGCCGCGCACATCTCGCACGCTGGGCCGAAAATCACTTCCACTATGTCGGCCCGTTCGCGGAGTATCTGGCATACATCTACGCCCGAATGCCCGATCGATATACCGAAGCGAAAGATTTTCTGCTGGCCAATATGTACGAGGAGGAGATCGGCGGCGATCGTCACACCGATCTGCTCATCCGCTTTGCCAAAGCCTGCGGAACGACCGAGGAACGCGTCAAGGATCCGGACAACATGACCGCCACGACTCGCGGCCTGCAGAGCTGGTGCTATACGGTTGCGATGCGTGAAGACCCCATCGTCGCCGTAGCGGGCTTAGTTGTCGGTCTGGAATCGCAAGTCCCTTCCATCTATCGCAAGCAAACACCGACGCTGCGCGAGAAGTACAAATTCACCGATGAGGAAGTCGAATTCTTCGATCTGCACATCGTCTCCGACGAAATTCACGGAGAGCGTGGCTATCAGATCGTCCTCGAACACGCCAATACGGTCGAGCTGCAGCAGCGGTGTCTCAAGATTTGCGAGATCGGCGCCCAGATGCGGCTGCTCTACACCACCGCCCTCTATTACGATTATGTGGCAAAGGACATCCCGCTGTCGGAGCTTGATCTCGTTGAGAAGAAGGTGCCGCAAGCCGAACGCGAATTGCTGCAGGCGTGACGAGGTGCCCAAAGTTGTTCTTCACCGAGACGGTCAGGTCTATCAGGACGAGGTCAAGGACAATACCAACCTCGTCGTGAGGGCGGGTATTAAGCAGTTTCCCTATCCCAACCTGCGTTACGGATGTGGAATGGGGAAATGCGCCAAGTGCGCATGCCGTATCCTCAAAGGTGGCGAACATCTTCCTGCGCCCAACTGGAAGGAGAAAAAGCAGTTGGGCGCCGTCAGGCTTGAGCAGGGTTACCGCCTGATCTGCCAGCTTTGGCTCAATCATGACATCGAGCTCGCCCAAGACCTGCAGCCGCTTGAGCCGGCGGCGCCCGCATCAGCGTGAACGTTTGCGTGCGCGATCATGCGCAATGGTGTTCTGGCGAGGAATGAGGACGGAAGGATTTCCAATGTACGTGATTCTGACCAGTAAACCCGGACAGTTTCGAACCGAGTTGGTCGACGGCCTGCGTCCGCTCGAGGCTTATGATTATCTGTTCTACGGCCACAAGAAAGCATACTTCGTGATCGCGGAATTGCTCAAGGACACCAAGATCAGGGTGATCGAGGAAGAATCCGAGATCGTCAACGACGTGCCATCGAAGTTTCTCGAGAAATTCGAAAGTCCCGAGCAGGCGCTCACCGAACTGAACCATTTGACAAGCTTTGGCACCATGGAAACGGCGCTGCGCAAGGCTGCCATCATCCAACGTTGACCGATCCTGGTGGACAACATCGTGATCCGGATCACCTTCCTCACCAACAATAGCATGTTGGTCAGCGCACCCGGAAATAGCAATCTGCTCAGGGTCTCTTTGCGCGAAAAAGGCGGCATCCCGTTCAAATGCGGCGGCGGGCTTTGCGGCACCTGCAAGTGCAGGATCGAGAAGGGTCTCGAGCATACCGACACGGTCAAGGCCAAGGAACGCAAGCACTTGACCGAGGAGCAGATCAAGGAGGGCTATCGCATGGCCTGCCAGACCTTCGTCAACGGCGATGTGAGCGTATCCTGGTGAGCCCAGATGCTTCGGCGACGCCGATATAATCCCAAGCGGCATCATTCGACTCTGACCATGACATCCATTGCTCGCAGTCCCGCGGACCATCCGGTCTGGCGTAGCGGGGCATCACGCCAATTTGAGATCAGGAATGCTACTAGGGGTTACGTTCGAGGAATTGCTTTGGCTTACGGCCGCAATCATCGCAGCAGGCATGGCGACTGGGATTCTCGCCGGCTTGTTCGGGATCGGCGGCGGGGCTGTTATCATCCCAGTACTCTACGAGGCATTCCGGTTTCTCGACGTGCCTGAGGACGTCCGTATGCAATTGTGCATCGGGACCTCGCTCGCCATCATCGTTCCGACGACCATACGCTCCTATCTTGCGCACCAGGCCTCTGGATTGGTGATTGAACGAGTCATGCGGCTGTGGAGCGTACCCGCCGTCGTGGGCGTAGCTATCGGCGCGACGGCCGCAGCCTTCGCGCCGGGAGCCATATTCAAGGTAATCTTTTCGTTTATCGCATGCCTGATCGCCGTGCGACTCCTGTTCGGAAATGAAAAGTGGCGCATTGCCGATGACCTTCCGGGCCGGGCGGCTATGACTGCATATGGTTTCGTTGTGGGTCTGCTCTCATCGCTGATGGGTGTCAGCGGCGGGTCGATGGCAACCGTGATCCTCACGCTCTATGGCAAGTCAATCCACAGTGCGATCGCGACATCGGCTGGGCTTGGCGTTCCAATCACTCTCGCTGGGACCATTGGATACATGCTGGCCGGCCTGCCGCATCAAGGCTCGCTACCGATCTTCTCCGTTGGTTTTGTCTCGCTGATCGGCTTCGGAATCATGGCGCCGATCTCGGGTTTCGTTGCGTCTTACGGAGCGCATTTGGCACACCGCATACCCCGGCGTGGGCTGGAAATTGCTTTTGGCCTGTTCCTGCTCATCGCGTCGGCACGCTTCCTCGTCAGCGCATTGTCCTAAGGCGAAGGCACCTGATCCCGCCGCCATACGGGATCAGGTGGAGCGATTTGGCGCAAAAATTGCGGAAAATCCACGCAAATCGTTGTAGCAACGAAGAAATTTCCACACGTAAGGATGAAGGGTGGCCCCGGCTGACTGTAGACTGTATACGGTGCCGGTCGCCAGATTCGCCTTTGGCTGAAACGCGCTCTGGTCAAAGTTGCGCCAGCCGGACATGCGCGTTGGCAGAATCTGCTTACGGGTCCACATCATGCCGATCAAATACGGAAGTTCGAAGCAGCGATTGGGCGATGATCATCCGCCTTTGCATGGCCGGGTCATCGAAGAGCTCCGTCTTGCCATCCTGTCCGGCCAGTTGAAACCGGGCGAGCGGCTGGTCGAGGGACGACTGGCGGAAGAGATGGGCGTATCTCGCAATCCCGTGCGCGAGGCCATTCGTGCCCTTTCATCTGAGGGGCTGGTGGAAGTGACCGCGCGCCGGGGGCCACTGTCATGGCCATGACAGACCAGGAGGCTCGCGAGACGGTCGAGGTGCGGGCGTTGTTGGAAGGGCAGAACGCCAGGCTTGCCGCGCGCCGCCAGGACAAGCAGATCATTAAACGTATCGAGGCCGTTCTGAATAAGGGAACGGCGGCAGTCGCGGCCAAGAGATTTGACCAACTTGCCGATCTCAATCGGCAGTTCCATCACGAACTGGCGGCGGCGGGACAGAACAAGGTGCTAGGCGAATTACTGACCAAATTGCGCCAGCGAACCGCCATGCTGTTCTCGCCTACCGATCCCGCCCGCCAAGCCCGCGCTTGGGACGAGCACGCCGCGATCCTGCGCGCCATCATTGTCGGCGATGAACGCGCCGCCGCAACGCTGGCGGCTGAACACGTCATCCGCGCGGGCACCGATTTTCTGGTCGGCATTGATACCTACGGCGAAGATCCTTCCGCCGAGACCAGTCGCAAGCCTGCTCTACGAATCAAACGGGGAAAGCGCATCGTTCGAGAGCGTTAGCGTGTCTTCTCACTACAAACATCCGCCGCACAGTCAGCTAATGCGCAAAATCCGGATGTGAAAAAGCGCCAGCTCATGTCAGATCGCTTGCTGGCGGGGATTTTCCGCTCGCCAGGATGATCTGAAGAGCCGCTTTGAGCTCATCCCGTGACAGCCCGCCCGGCATGCGGAAATCGACCGCTGGCATGATTGCGTCATCGAGACAGTCGGCATCCAGATGGATGAAGAAACCGTCCAGCTCTGCCCGCGTCAGGTGGTCAACTGCCGCATGGGCACCGCTTTCCACGCCCAGGCTGCGCACAGCGTAGAGATCGAAGGCCCGGAGCTGTGGAGGCAAGGACTGGCTGCCGTAAGCGGCCTGGTCTTCGTGGTCGCGATACGCAAACGCGACGGCATCCTCTGTCCGCACCAGCGGACGGCGACCTTCCAGATTTGTCAGCAGTGCCGGCCCGTAACCGGTGACGAAGGCCAGCTCCATGGATGCGCCCTCAGCATTTGGTTCGGCCTCCGGCGGAAGAAGTCAGCGTGGCCGTCGATGAAGAACAGGACATAGCGACCACGCCGCAGCAGCGCGAGCATCGAGCCTAGGAGGATCGTGCAGTCGCCGCCCAACACCACCGGAAACTCTGCCGCATTCAATATCTCCTCTACAGCATCGGCGAGTTCGGACAACTAGGTTGTGATCGCCTTAGCGTTCAGGGTGCAGGTTTCGGGATCGGGCGTTCGATCCTTCGGCGGCACAGCCAGCCGCCCAGCGCGGCGCGCGAGAATATGCTCAGCAAGGCCCAACGCGAGCAGCCGATCGGGCAAGCCCTCCACACCGTCAGCCGCAAGACCCAGCGTGGAAGGCGCTTCGATGATTGCATAGGGACGTGTTAGCATCGAAGGCTCCAGCCGCTACGGGTTGGAACGTGCGCGATGTCGGAACGGTTCCTCGCCAGCGAACCGACCGGAGTTATCTGTCAGCGCTGCGGGACACTTGCCCTTCAGATCGGGTCACCTAAAGGTCTACGGGGGGCCTCCCAACCCGTGGTTTACATTGCTCAAGTGCTTCCGCGATCCGCGCCATGAGCACAATTTGCACGTGCCGTCATCAGCATAGTTTGTCCGATGGCACTTCAATTGTCCCAACCTGCTCTGTCCGCGTAGTCGCGTCCAGATCTTTGGCCGCGCATATTGGTTCAAGCGATACGGCCGTCCCAGCCTCTGACCGCTCGGCCATTTGTGCCTCGGCTCCGATCAACGCCATGCTGTAATGGCAAACGTCGCTGGTGTCGCACCTCCCCGCTCCCGCTTGTATATTGCCAAGAGCCAAAGACGGAAGAAGACCTAATCCTCCTGACCGCGCGGTGGAATCAGCTTGCAACTGTGCCGCATCGCTGGGCGGTTGAATAGGACGAGTTTCTGCAGGCCGACCTTGAGAAAGAAGAGCTGCTGTCGTCGCGTTCGAATTCTCGGTCACGACACCTTGGCCGGCAATTTTACTTTCCGCGGGGCTGTTATTGGCCGCACCAAGCGGCCCATTATTCATGATCAAAAAAGCAAATACGCCCACAATTGCTGTTAGACAGCCAACGTGTCCCCAGGTTACCCGCGGCACAGGACATTTGTTTTCAGTCGCTGAAGTCCGTGTCGGACATTTCGTACTCATGGGGACGCCTCCGTTTTGTGGTCGCCCCTAAGACTAACCCTATGCCGACATAGCCGCTGTGAAGCAGCTCACATTGGACGAAAATTTGCAGATAAGGCCGCCGTAGCCGACTGAATACGGCAGGAAACGGAGGCCGGTGCGACCGGTTTGCACGCAAAGGCGTCAAGGCCGATCCCCGAACGCGGATAGCCCACGGCGCTTTTTCCGTCGTTTTGTGGTAGTCTGTGCGGATTGAGTCAGCAGGCCAGCTCTCATGAACCGTTTGAACGAGTGGCTCGGGTCGATCGGCCTTTCGGAATATCTTCCGCTCTTTCAGGAGCACGCAATCGATCTTTCGGTACTCCCCGATCTGTCTGAAGCCGACCTGAAGGACATCGGTATCCCGCTTGGGCATCGTCGCAAGCTGTTGCGGGCAATCACTGAATTGACCAGCACGGCGGGAGTCGAGCCGTCGCGGGGCACCGAAAAAACACGGGACGCCGCTGAACGGCGTCAACTTACGGTATTGTTCTGCGACATGGTCGGTTCCACGGCGCTTTCAGTCCGGCTCGATCCCGAAGATTTGCGCACGATCATCAGCCGTCACCATTCGGAAATCACACAGGTCGTTCGGGATCACAACGGCATTGTCGCGCGCTACATGGGCGACGGCGTGCTTGCGTATTTTGGCTATCCGGAAGCGCATGAGGATGATGCCGAACAGGCCGTTCGCGCAGCTCTCAAACTGATCGAAGCGGTTTCTGGTCTTGAGTTCGAAAGCGGAATTGGTTTGCAAGTCCGCGTCGGAATCGCCACTGGAACGGTGGTTGTCGGTGACCTTCTGATCGCCGGCAGCGATCAAGAACAAGGCGTCGTTGGTGAAACCCCCAATCTCGCCGCACGCCTTCAGACGATCGCTGCGCCAAGCACAGTGGTCATCTGTCCGAACACACGGCGTCTGACCGAAGGCCAGTTCGAATACCGGGAAATCGGCCCATCGACCGTTAAAGGATGGTCACAGCCGCTGCGCGCCTGGCGCGTTGTGCGCCCAATCGAAACTGAGAGCCGCTTCGAAGCGCAACACCCCGCAGCGCTCTCGCCTCTGATCGGCCGTGAAGAAGAAATCGAGCTGCTCATGCGGCGCTGGCGAAGCGCGGCACAAGGTGAAGGCCGCGTCTTTGTACTGACTGGCGAACCGGGAATTGGAAAATCGCATATCGCTCTTGCGTTGCAAGAACGACTAAAGTCCGAACCTCACGTTGCCTTCCGGTATTATTGTTCAGCCCACCATACCAACAGCGTTCTTTTTCCTTTTATTAGTCAGATTGAGCGTGCGGCGCGCTTCGAACGCGGCGATTCACCCGTCGAAAAATTCGAAAAGCTGAAGACATTCGTCGCAGCGTCGGACCCCAAAAGCGCCGAAACACTGGCGACATTGGCGAGCCTTCTATCGTTGCCACCGAACGTGGGCTACTCGCCATCGGAGCTCAATCCGCAGAAGCATAAGGAAAAGACCCTCGCCTCGATCATGGAAATTCTTGAGCGCCAAGCCGCCGAACAACCACTTCTGTTATTGTTTGAGGATGTCCACTGGATTGATCCGACCTCTCTCGAGCTGCTGACCATCTTGGTCGAACATGTCAGCCATTTGCGGGCACTGGTCCTGATCACAGCCCGACCCGAATTCATTCCGCCGTGGCCCAGCCACGCACATGTGACAACCACACCGCTCACACGCCTTAGCAAGAGCAGCGGTATCGCCCTCATACAGCAGGTGGCAGCGGGAAAGGTGCTTCCCGACACGGTCGTCAATGAAATTCTGGCGCGCACCGACGGCGTCCCTCTGTTTGTCGAGGAACTGACCAAGACGATTCTGGAAAGCCGGCTGCTGCATGAGCACGATGACCATTATGAGCTCGATCATCCGTTACCGACAATGGCCATCCCAACCACGTTGCAAGCTTCACTGACGGCTCGCCTCGACCGCCTCGCACCGGTTAGGGAAATTGCGCAGATCGGAGCTGTTGTTGGCCGGCAATTTTCCTACGAGCTTCTGATGGCCGTTGCCGATTTGCCAAAGGATCGGCTTGATGCCGCGCTGGGGCAGCTTGTCAGCTCGGAACTGGTCTTTTGTCGTGGCGAAATGCCCCAGTCGGTTTTCACGTTCAAGCACGCCCTTGTGCGCGATGCCGCCTACGAGAGCCTCTTGAAGAGCCGCCGGATTCAGCTTCACGCTGCAATTGCGGACACATTTGAACGCCGCTTTCCCGAAATCGTCGAGGCTCAGCCGGAGACGCTGGCCCATCATCTTACTGAAGCGACACTCGTCGACCGGGCCCGTGACTACTGGCTCGCGGCCGGAAAAAAAGCGGCCATGCGATCCGCCAATCTCGAGGCAATCGCTCACCTTCAACGCGGCCTCGCTACATTCCCTCGCGTTCCGAATAGCCCCGAAAAGATCAGGCAAGAGCTCGATTTCAGGTTAGCCCTGGGACCTTGTCTGATCGCAACGCAGGGGCCGGCTTCAACCGCGGCCGTCGAGACCTTCATCCGCTCTCGAGATCTGTGCGAACAACTGGGCGATCCACCGGAATATCTCCAGGTCATGTTTTGGCTCACCACCGCGAGCGTCATACGTGGAGAATTGCCGCTTGCACGCGAAACAATCAGCGTGCTGCTAGAGCGTGCGCACAAGAGGGACGACAAGCCAGCGCTTCTCAACGCGACGCGCGGGCAAGCCATGATCCTGCTATTCCTAGGACAGTTGACGGAAGCCAGCACAGTCATCGAACACGCACTGGACGCCTTCAATACCAGCAGCGACGAGGTGCGACTGGCCGCTCGCGCTGCAGGACAGGATGCCGGTGTCGCCGACATGGCGCTGATGTCGTGGTGCTTATGGCTTCTCGGATCGGTCGACACCGCTGTCGCCCGTGTCTCCGAGGCGATCGCGCGGGCGGAAACTATTGGGCACTCCCATTCGCTCGCCTATGCCTGCTATTACGCCTCGGTTTTGCACGCTCTGCGTGGAGAATCCTCCATTGCGCTTGCGCATGCGGAGCGCTGTCTTGCATTGTCAGAAGAGCACGGATTTCGCCAATGGCGTGGGCTTTCCCGGGCTGTTCGCGGCATCAGCATGACAAAGCTAGACCCAGATTCCAAAACCGCCGAAGAGGTCGTCCCAGCGCTGCAGGAGTACAAAACATCGGGGTATCAGCTTGGCATCACCGCTCTCTATGTGTTGCTCGCTGACACCTACCTTTCCCAGAGGAAAATGGAGCATGCCAGGGAAATTATCGAAAAGGGGCTTGCAGTAGTTCAAGACAATTCCGAGCGTCTTTTTGAACCCGAGTTGTTGCGGCTGAAAGCGCAGGTCGCATTTGGATATGGCGCCGCCGATGCGATAGACAAGTCAACTTCTCTGCTGAAAAGCGCACTTGCTATTGCAAACAAACAGCGCGCTATATCGCTCGCGCTGCGTTTGGCTACGGATTTGGCAGCTATCGAGATAACACGCGGTGATTTTCAGGCCTGCCGCGAAACCATCGTACCAATCTATGAACGCTTCACTGAAGGTCATGACACTTTGGATCTGAAACGAGCTAAGTCGCTTCTGGACGCCGGCAGCTAAATCACGACACCCCTGGATCAACTCGATCCAAAGCCACAGTTGATCGGTTCTACACGTTAGACCTTGATGTCGCCCGAAAGACGTTGCCTCTGCCTCCTTTCGGCATCCGCTCTAGGAATAGTTCTTCAAAGCCTCGCCCGCTGCGTGATAGCCGCGATCCCAGCCGTTATCCAGATTGGCATGACTCCAGTCGAAGTTGATATTGGCATCAACCTTGATCTCGATGATTCTGCCGTGCCATTTCCCTTCTTCTCGTACGTGATGCTTGAAAAGCTTGATATCGTCCTCGCCGACCGTCGCCGCAAACAACATGCACAGATTACCTAATGCTTCAGTGAGGTTTTTCGGAGCCTTGACCTGGGTAGCATCGACAATTCTACTAACCCAGATTTCATCCAGATCCTTGTTGTCCTCGAGCAACCGCCAGAAATTGACCGTATCGATCAACGCCCCTTCGCAATAGGTATCGCCGTCGATATCCACCGTTCCTTCAACAAACGGCAAGGCAGAACAAGCGCATAACGTCTGGGCTGTTATTGGCCTGTAACCATCCCCTGGATGATTTGAAAACAGCTCAAGCTTTTGCTTGCTCAGATTCCACGCATTGTGAAAAATGAAAGGCTTGTCCTTCTCGGAAAGGCACCGAAAATCAATCGCGTTCAGAAAGCTGCTTCCCGGATAATAGATACGAGACAAACCGTCGACGTTGGAGAGGTACATCATCGATGTCCAGAAGCGGACAAATGGATTGACCGCCATGACGTGATTGAGAATCCAATTATTTGCGTCGCCCTCATTCCACTTTGATCGATCATCGAGAAAATTAAGCGTTTCCTGTGCGGATTTCATGACTTTGTCAGGCAGCCAAAGATTTTGATAGCTCCTTGGGTCTAAGAAGAACTCCATTGCCGCCTTTCCGATCGTACCCCAATCGGGACCAAAGACCGTGTTGATCGGAAAGCGTGAATACGAAACGTCGTCGCGGAAGACGCCGTTCCGGAAAAACTCATATGTACGATCGGCCTGATGGCCCTTCTCGAATTGGTTATAAACAATTCCGACCCAAGCACCGATGCAGGATAGCGCCCAAACATCGAAATTGATGTTCGCCTCTTCCAATCTTTTCAAAGCACCAATATGAAGACCGGCTGCAGGACCGCCGCCGGCAAGCGTGATTGCCCGTTTCATTGCCATTCTCCGAAGCGACAGACTGGGAAACGACTTGCAGACAGAACAATTCACTCGCCATTAAACGCAATGATAGTGCAAGTTCCGGGGACTTGTCGAATACTCCAATTGTCGATCGCGGCTGAATTACCGAACGCATTAGACCAGCGTGTCGGATAGCCTCTGTGAGCCGCATCACATTTGAAGGAAAAACTTGCCCACGACGCCCACCCCAGGAGCGCAGCATCAAAAATTTGCGTTTTTAACCCGTACGAATGTGATGTGGCTTACAGAACAAGGCATGACGACATCACATAAAACCTTCCATATGGAGGACGGCATGCCGAAACGCCGCACATATATGCCGACGTTGTCGAT
The DNA here is from genome assembly GCF_002119765.1 of Pseudorhodoplanes sinuspersici. NCBI lineage: Bacteria > Pseudomonadati > Pseudomonadota > Alphaproteobacteria > Hyphomicrobiales > Pseudorhodoplanes > Pseudorhodoplanes sinuspersici. Next base: position 2,559,120 of record NZ_CP021112.1, on the reverse strand, counting down.
ATCCGTATTTACTTCACGCCTTTCGGACCGGCCATAAGGTTATGCAGACGATCGAAAACTATACCATGCGCTACTCTCACGATCGGGAGTATATAGCGGAACTATGATGTGGGATTCACGATCACCATAATGAGAGCCTGAGTAATCCATCTCACAGACCTCCCTGCAGTGAGGGCCTAAGCCCCACCAGCACGTTGGCTCAGCCGGCATGCACAGTGGAGGTTGTATCATGGAGATATTCAAGAAAGCGGCGTTGGGGTCCGCCGTGTTGCTATGCCTCGCGCAATTTCTACCAGGCGACGCTGTCGCAAGCTGTAATTGTGGTGCCGACACAAGCGCAATAGAACCCTATATCGAGGACATGCGCTGGCTGACACACGGTCACGTTCCCGTACAAACAGACGAGCTGTGCCCACTCACAATCCAACTCGAATGCCAGGATTGAGAAAAAAGCGGCCACCTCGGCACAAACTGAGCTTATTCATCCGCGCCCGCCAGCACCGATAGCGCGTCAGGTGACAACACGATCAGCCCCCCTCGCTCGAGGCGAACCCACTTCTTTTCCTCCCATTCACGAAGCTGCTTGTTGGTGCTTTCTCGGGATGCTCCGACAATCTGCGCAATCTCATTCTGCGTGAGCATCAGCTTGTTGTGACCGCTTTTGCTGTTTGGAGGAAGGAGGCGAATAAGAGCCTTCGCGAGCCGCGCAGCAAGATCCAGAAACATGACTTCTTCGACTTGACGGCTGGTATTCCGCAGTCGGGCGCACAAAACCTCGATCAGCTTCTGAGCAATATCCGGCCTGCCGTGAACAAGCGGCAAGAAATCGCGACGTTCGATCACCATCAGCTTACAATCGGTGACCGCCGTTACATCGGCCGTGCGCTCGCCACCATCCAGCAAGGCAATTTCCCCAAAAATATCGCCAGCGCTGAGCACATTGAACACAGCGTTCTTTCCCAACGGCGAAAAAGAAATCACTTTTACCTGGCCCTCAAGGATCACGAACAGACTGCTGCCCGCATCCCCTTTGGAAAAAATCGTTGTCCCGTGGGAGAAAGTTTTCTGCAACGCATGCGCGCGAAGTCGTTCCAAAAGATCGGAATCGAGAACTCCGAAAATTGGATGATTCCGCAAGAACGCTAGCTTGTCACCACACGGTGCAGATGCGCCCGAAGTCGGATTTTTCGCCACGGTTAAGGACCAACAATCGCCTTCCGATCGCTACAATTTTTCGAGGAATCAAATCGTGACGACTCGGAATTGAATCAACGTCCGGCTTATTAGTCGAAGGTAGTCTCTCACTAAAACCGGTGCGGGTCCATATAAGGCCATGCAACGATCCGCCCTATGCCGTTACGTGACATTCTTGGTGGGCCTCAATCGGCGCGGGCGCCAGCACAGCGACGGGCTGTGATAGCGCGAGCAGTGCCGCGCCGCACACGGAAGGGTTGTGTTCGTAACTGAGGGCGGCCGCGCCGATTGAGCACTGCATTGAGCGCATTTCGTTCGTAGGTCGCACCCGTCAAGTACCCCGTCTCGTACGCCCCGTGAGTAATGCTTTGGGCTTGCGAACCGATTCCTGCTTTGCCGAATTCCCCTTTGGACTTGGCGCAAGCATGCCAGCCGTCATAAAGCTGCTGATGGCACTCAAGACTTCGTCGACGTCATTGGGATTGCAGATACCCGGCGCCATCACCTCCAGACGATGAGTGTCGGAGAAAGCATAGAGATATCCCCCAACGACCATGGTCATACGCCAATAGACATCCTTTTCGGAAAGGTGGGGCAACAAGTCATGCAGCGCTTCAGCAAAGATCCGGGTCGACTCATCATAGGCTTCATTACGAAGCTTATAAGAGATCTCGGGCGGCTCAGTATGCAGCCGGGCCTGCAGACGCATGAAGATCCGCCCGCCCGGCGTTTCTCGCATCGACAAAGCTGGCATCAAAAAAGCTTTGAGGACATCGCGGACCTGAAACGATCGATGCGAACGTCGTAGCTCATCGAGGAGTCTCATACGCTCGTCTACAATCTGTCGCGCCCGCCGCAGAAAGACGCTTTCGAAAAGACCGTATTTAGAGCCAAAATAGTAATTGATAAGTGCCTGCGTGACATGCGCCCGTTCCGCAACATTGCGGAGGCTTGTTCCCGCATAGCCCAGGCTGGCGAACTCGATCTCAGCAGCGTCGAGAATCTCATCGCGGACATTGCTGACGCCCTCAGGCCGGCCCGGCCCAGCTCGGCGGCGGCGTTCTTTTAACTCCCCCGCCCGAGCGCCGGCCCTTTTTCGCTCACCGACGGAAGCAGAAAGTTTCGATTTAGACGTGCTCATGATCTAGCTGCAATAACCGCACCGGAGGGCCCCGTCATATTGAATGCGAGCCCCACATAACCACCGATGCTTTATCACCCGGCCAGAGGTTCACAAAGCCAGAATGCTCGCTCTGCGGACGACATCTCCGTACTTCTGGGCGATATCGAAAAGGCTCGCCTGATGAGGCCCCATGGCCCTGTCCCCAACACAATCGGCGATGACAACCGGGCGGAAACCGTGGCACATCGCATCGACCACGCTGGCGCGCACGCAGCCGCTGGTGGTGCAGCCGGCGATCAGAAGCGTCTCGACCCGGTGCATCGTCAGCCAGGGCGCAAGCCCCGTACCGAAAAAGGCCGACGGCGCGGTCTTGCGTACGATGCATTCACCCGAGATCGGCGCCAGGCTTGGGACAATGGCGCTGATCGAAGCGTTCTCGGTCAAGGTCAACATCCCTGGCACCTTCGCCGAAAACACATTCGCGTCCGCACCGTTGTCGGCATAGACAATCCGGGAATGAGCCACCGGCCATCGGCGGTTTCGTGCCAGCATCAGCACGTCATGCGTCTGTTCAATGGCGCTAGCAATATTGCCACCACCGAACACGGCCGGATCGGAAAAGCCGTTGACGAAGTCGACCATCAGGAACCCGACCTGTCCCTGGATCCCCAGAGAATGGCCGAATCCCTGCCGGCTGTAGATATCTTCCTCAGAAGCGCCGTTCGTCATGCAGCCTGCTTCAAGGACACCACCTTGCCCTCACGCACAACTTCTTGACCGTCGAGCAAGACGGTGCAGTTGCGCATGGGAATATCGATGTGGCACGCCGTCGTCCGCGAACCGCCAGCTTCATTGTTCGGGCCCATGGAAAATAGGAAGTTCCCTTCAAAGGCCCGTGCATCCATGCCGATGGTCTGTTCGCGATCATAGAGCCCGAGGGTCGACCAGCGGGCCCGCTTCTGTTGTCCCCAGCCGATGTGGGAAATTGCATAGGCCTCGCGATCGTCGAACGATCCCATATAGTCGTTCAGGAGATCGGCATCGACATCACCCTTGATCGACGTAACATAGCCCTTCTCGACGATCATCTCGATCGGCGTATTGATATATGTTTTCATCGGCAACAGGATATCACCACGATCAAGCACGACGCGGCCGGAAGCCTGGCCCTCGTTGGGGAAAGTAAGACTGAAGCCGCTTGGCCAATGATCCCATCTGCCGGGCTCATCCACAAAACCATATTCCTGAATGACAGGGAATTCTCCCATCGGCAGATGCAGATCAGTGCCGGCCTTGGATGTCACTCGCATTTCCCTGGCACCTTGCAAGAGCGCTGCTGACTCCCCAACACGAGCCTTGTCTTCCAGAGATGGCAGAAGACGGACCAGCACCTCCGGCGGCTCGACAGCGAGCAGAATCTTTGTACCACTCTCCAGAATTTCAGCCTGCTCTGGCGAAAAGAGAAGCGTCATGAGATCAAGTACAAGATCGCTCTCCTTCAGCGCAGCGATGGCTGGCCGGTTACCGGTCAAGGGCGTTGTGCCGAGATAGGCCAGACTATCCCGACTATGAGCAAATTCCGCATTCACAGGCGACAAATCCAGTCGATTTACCGTCGCGCCGAGATTGGAGGCCGCTATGATGGCGGTCGATAATGTTTGCGGATGCGTGGTCTGACTGGTCAGAATCGTGACTGTCTGCTTCGGCTGAAGCTTGGACAAGCTGAGAACGTGCGTCCATGCACGAACCATATCGGCATCACTGACGGGCATTGGATGATCCTCACATCTGATTAGTGTTGCTCGAAATCCATTCAGACCGCTCTGCCGAGAAAATCTCCGAACGCTCGGTAAAAGCCTTCCTCGTCGTCCCAGGGGATCATGTGTCCGGCGTTCTCCACTTTGACGATTCTGAGAGCGGGTTGAAGCGTGCTGATCTCTTTCTCGTCTTCAGGCAGGATGACACCGGCACGGCCGGCCACCATCATCATCGACGGACAGGAGATACGCGAGAAATCCGAATGAATGTCGTCGGTTTTGAAGGCTTCAAAAGCCGTGACAATGGCGCCCTCGTGACAAGTGTGCAGCCACTCAGCTCTCAGCCGCAATTGTTCGTCGCTCCAGGTCGGGCAGAATGGACGGATCGCTTCCTGATCGCAGCCCTCGCGGGACAGACGGATGGAGTCCACATACCAAGGAAGCTTCGCCGGATAATGGCGGCGGCCTGGACCGGAGACAGGCGGGTCGACCATGACCATTGCGCCGGGCTTGGCGCCATGGCGGCTCACCGCACGGAGCGCAATGCGAGCTCCCATGGAGTGACCGACGAACACATAATCTTCAAGATCGAGCGCCGTGACGAAGGCAGCAGCATCGGCAGCCATGGCATCGAGGCTGTAATCGAGACCGTCGCCCGTCTCGGACAAACCCCGGCCCCGCGCATCCAGGATATAGGTGTCGAAGTTGCGACCGAACCGCTCGCCAACAAACCCCCACGTGATGGAAGGACTCGTGATGCCAGGCAGGATCACGACATTTCGACCTGCGCCGCCATAGCGCAGAAAATGTTGACGGATACCGTTAGCGCGAATATTGGCCCCGTATTGGAACGTGCTGGTCAAAATGCCCCCCCCGATCTTCAATAGGCGCCGGACAGAAGCGCGCCTGCGCCCGGCACAAAGGGCTTCAGTTCGAGCGCTTTCAGCATCGCATAGGTGGTGGCAACGGCGGCCGTGATCACAGGTTTACCTGTACGAGCCTCGACTTCGGCAATCACGGGCAGGGACGGCATTTGCACGCAGGCTGAGAGAACGATGGCATCGACATTAGCGACGCCATTCATGCCAGAAACAATATCAGGCAGTCGGGCGGGATCGTGCCGTCCCACTTCGATATTGTCGGGAATCTCCAAAGCGCGCGAGTCGATCACCTCAACACCCTCGTGCTCGATATAATCGATCACGAGCTGCGTTAACGGCTTCATATAAGGCGCGACGACAGCAATGCGTTTGGCGCTCAGGGTATGTAGCGCATCGACCAGAGCGCCCGCGCTGGTGACCACGGGCGCGGGCGCGCCATTCTCCACCGTATGGCCATGCAACCTTTCTTGTGAAACACGGTGATAGGACTTTCCCATACTCATGATGGCGACAAGACAGGCATAACCCAGCACGTCGACATGGGCATCACTCAGCTCCATCGCACAACGATCAGACTCCGCATCCATCGCCGCAAGTTCTTCCCTTTTCACTTTTTTCATGCGCATGCGGCTCGCATGAAAGGTGAAGCGCGTTCCATGGGCCTGCGCATGCGCATTCAGCATAGCCGGAATCTCTGTCTCCATGGTCGTGTTGGAGCTCGGAACGATTTGGCCGATGCGGTATATTTTGCTCATTACAAAACACTTCTCTGGTCGTTATTTCAGGCCACAAGCCGCGATGATTTGTCGGCTACGTTTGGTCGGAACTTGCGCGCGTCATACTCATAAACCCAGTTCGCCCGAATTCCTGACGTTTGTGGATTGAACAGACCTCGGACCCAATAGGTGAAATCGCGCTTCGCCTGCGCGAATGCCGACGGCAAATGGTAGGTGCGCCCGCGCTCTCGTGCTTCGAGCTGAACGCGGCTGGTGCGCGGAAGACGCTCCGCCTCATAATCTCGAAATGCTGACGCCACGTCTCTTCCATGACCATCCAGCGCAGCCGCCAGAACATACGCATCCTCGATCGCCATGGCGGCACCCTGCGACAGGAACGGCAGCATGGGATGCGCCGCATCTCCGAGAAGCGTCACCCGCCCTTTGGACCAACTTGTCATCGGGTCCCGATCAAACAGACCCCATTTGTAGACATCTTCGACCCGGTCGAAGAGTGTCTGAATATTGCGATGCCAATTCTGAAACTGAGCGAGCATCTCGCTCTTGCTTGAAGCAACATTCCAGGATTCCTCAACCCAGGTCCTGGTTTCGGCAACCGCGACAATGTTCACGGCCTGGCCGCCGCGCACATAGTAGGTCACGATATGACCGTTCGGGCCAAGCCAGAACGAGGTGTCGGGACTGACGAAATCCACCACACCGCCCACGGGCACGACAGCCCGGTAGCACATATGACCGGTAAAGCGTGGATCTTCCGCACCAAACAGCTCTGATCTGACGATTGATCGGACGCCGTCCGCACCGACGATCACATCCGCTTCGTATTCGGTGCCGTCGGCGAACATCGCAACCGCAGTGTTCTTCTCATGACGGACACCGACGCAATTGACATTGAAGCTCGGCACCGCATCGGAAACGAGCGAAGCTAAAATGGCGTGAAGATCGGCACGATGGATATGAATGAACGGCGCATCATAAAGCACCGGACACACATCAATCAGCGGCGTACGAAAGTTCTCGCGCGCAGTTCGCCAATTACGGCCGACGAGCGCATGCGGCAGGAACCCCGCCTCGAGCATCTTGTCGAGCAGTCCCAACGCCTTCATGACCTTGACGGCATTCGGTGTCATCTGAATGCCCGCCCCAACTTCACCGAAGCCCTGCGCGCGTTCAAAGAGGCGCACCTCAAAACCGCGCTGCAGGAGGCAGCCGGTCAGGGCAACACCGCCAATACCGCCACCTATGATGCCAATTCTCAGCTTTGATCCCACCGTCGTTTTCCTCCAACCGGGAGCCAGACAAATAATTATCTGATCATTTAATTATTTCAGGACACTTCACCCGTCTACCCCGAATATCAACCGCCCAGATAAGCCCGTAACAATTCGGGATCGTTCCGCAACTCTCCCGACAGCCGGCTCGCGACGATGCGGCCGGTCTCGACCACATAGGCGCGGTTCGCCACGCTCAAGGCGTTGTGGATGTTCTGCTCGACCAGCAACACCGTCACGCCATGGACATTGATCGAGCGCACAACCTCGAACACCTCTTCCGCCATTTTCGGGCTGAGTCCAAGACTCGGCTCGTCCAACATCAGAAGACGAGGCTCCGACATGAGCGCGCGAGCGATTGCCAGCATCTGCTGCTCGCCACCTGAAAGCGTGCCGGCCAGTTGGTGCGCTCGCTCCCTCAATCGAGGGAAGCGGTGAAAAGCCATGCCGGTGCGGCGCTGGACCTCCTCTTTGGAGCGGCACAGATATGCTCCTAATGCGATATTTTCCGCGACCGTCATATGGGGCCAAACATGCCGCTCCTCGGGACAGTGCGCGATACCGGCTGCGACAATCCGATCGGGAGCGAGGTTGGCGATCGAGCGGCCCTCCCAAAGGACATCGCCTGAACTCACCGGCAGGAGACCGGAAATCGCGCGCAGCGTCGTACTCTTGCCAGCGCCATTGGCGCCGATAAGTGCGACGGTTTCCCCCTTCTGAACATCGAGCGAGATGCCATGCAGGGCGGCAATGCTGCCATAAGCGACATGCAAGTTTTTCACGGCAAGCGCTGGCATGTCACCACCTTCCGGAATCATGCCGCAGCCTTTCCAAGATAGGCCTCGATCACTTCCGGATTCGATTGAATATCCGCAGGAAGACCTTCAGCGAGTTTTTGACCAAAATTCAGCACCACCACACGGCTGGAGACCGCCATAACGAGTCCCATGTTGTGCTCCACAACCAGCAGCGCCTCAACGCTGCGCCCGACAAGCGTCTTCAGCACCTCGCCGAAGGCGGCCGCCTCATGACTATTGAGGCCTGCGGCCGGCTCGTCGAGCATCAGAAGCGATGGCTTCGCAGCAAGCGCGACTCCAACCTCAAGGAGCCGCAATTCACCACAGGAGAGAAGGTGAGCCGGGGCATTCATTCGACGCCCGAGACCTACCATGTCGACAATGGCAGCAGCACTTTCGCGCAACGCTTTCTCGGTCTGCCGCACCTTCCCAGCCGGAAAGAACGTGCTGACGAGCGATTGCCGGCCTTCCATATAATGTCCGGTCAACACATTCTCGAAGACCGAAAGTTTCTTCATCACGTTGGTCTTCTGGAAGCTGCGCACGATACCGAGCCGAGCGATTGCGTAAGGCTTTCTGTCGGTAATGTCCTCACCCTTGAACCAAACGCGCCCCTCGGTGGGCGCATAAAAGCCCGTCAGCATATTGAAACACGTCGTCTTTCCGGCCCCGTTCGGACCGATTAATCCGACAATTTCGCCGGACATGACTTCCAGATCGAACGCCTTCACCGCGGTGATCCCGCCGAAGCGCATGGTGAGATTCTCGGCCCTTAGTAGCGGCTGGCTGGTCTCAACAATCGTCATAGCGAACCCTCCTTGACGGGAGCGGCGCCGACAAGATCCACATTTCGACTTTCGTTTCTGCGGGGGATCAAGCTCATAAGACCATTGGGGAGGAACAGGACGATCGCCATCACGATCAGACCAAACAGCGTCAGGCGCAACTGCTGCACTTCGCGCAGATATTCCTCAAGCAGCGTAACGATCACCGCACCGATCAGCGGCCCGACCAACGTTCCTTTGCCGCCGATCAGCACCATGATGATCATGCTGGCCATAAAGGCGAACTGGAATACCTCGGGCCCGACAAACGAGATGTAGTGCGCGTAAAATCCACCGGCGAGGCCGGCAAGAAACGCACCCAGCACGAAAGCTTGCATCGCCGATTCGAAAGGATTCACGCCAATCGACTGGGCGACATAGCGATTCTCGCGAACGGCCACCGCACCACGGCCGGAATTGGAATAGACGAAGCGATAGCAGAGATAAAACGACAGCACGGCAATGCCGAGCACGATGTAAAAGAATGCGCGCTTGTCGGCGATCCCGTCCTGGCTGATGCCGGCAAGGCCCATGGGACCGTTGGTCAGGCCGATCCAGTTGTTAGCAACGAGCCTCAAGACTTCCGCAAAAGAGAGGGTGACGATCACAAAATAGGGCCCCTGAAGCCTAAGTGTGATCGCACCAATCAGATAGCCAAACGCGGCCGATGTGGCACCCGCGACGGGAATTGTGATCCACATCGGGAAGCCGAGCTTGGCCGAGAGAAGCGCGGCCGTATAGGCGCCGACACCGAGAAAGGCCGTGTGACCAAGTGAAAATTCGCCGACATAGCCAACAACGAGATTCAGACTGCTTGCAAGCACGGCGTAGAACAGCGCCATGATCGCGAGGTGCAGCAGATATTGATCATGTACGACGAAGGGCAAGAGAACCGCCGCCGCCAACGCTGTCAGAAGGGTATTGCTCTCAATATTCATCTGATCATGCCCTTTCGGCGTGGGAGGCGAAGATGCCTTGAGGCCGGAACAGAAGGATCAGAATGACGAGCACGAAGCCGATGATATCGACCATGCCGGTGGCCACATAACCGCCCCACATCGCCTCAGCGACGCCCAGCAGCAATCCCCCAACGATAGCGCCCGCAAAGCTACCCATGCCGCCCAGAATCACCACCACGAAGCTTTTTAAGCTGACAAGACCACCAATCGAAGCTTGCGCCGAATAAATGGAGGCGAGCAACATGCCCGATAGTGCCGCTAATGTGCAGCCGAGCGCAAAAGTCGCGGCATAAACCTGTTTGGTCCGGATGCCGGCAAGATTGGCCGCCATGGAATCCTGAAATGTGGCCCGCATGGCCTGCCCGAGCCGCGTCTTCTGGATGAGAAGATGCGCCGCCATGATGAGCGCGATTGTCACGAGGACCGCAGTCAGCCGAAGCTTGGTGATGACAATAGGCCCAATGAAGATCGGCGCCTCGCTCACGGCGCCGGCGACCTTCAAGGGCGCCGGCCCCACGACAAGCAGCGTGAAATTGGCGAGGAAGATCGAGAGGCCGATTGTAAGAAGAATGCCAGGCTCCTCCCCCTGCCCTCGCACACGCTCGATGAGGAAGCGGTCCACAAGCCACCCCAACACCGCGATGCACGCTGTCACGAGAGCAAGGCCGACAAAGAAATTGAGGCCCAGATAGGATGTAAAGAACCAGCCCGTGACGCCGCCGAGCATATAGATCTCGCCATGCGCGAAATTGACAACACGCATCAGCCCAAAGATCAGAGTGAGCCCGAGCGCTGACAGCGCATAGAAGGCGCCGATCACGAGGCCGTTTGTCAGAAATTGGAGAAAGAGGTCCATGTCACGCCTTGCAAAGTCATGCAGCCTTCACCGGACTTGGCCGATGAAGGCGATCTCAGCTGCGGCTAGTGCATCGCGACGGGCGTCGATGCGATGACTTTGGGTTCCTTGCCCTCGATTCTGACGAGGACCGCTTCGAAGCCGTAAGCTTGACCCTTTTTGGTGAATTCGTAGACGCCATTCGGCGCCTCATAGCGTGTCTTGTGCAGCGCTTCGCGGATCGCCTCCGGATCGGTGCTGCCGGCTCTGGCAATGGCCGCCGTGACAATATTCATCGCGTTGTAACCGGCGGCGCCGTACTTACCGGGCTTCGTCTTGTACTGCGTCTCGTACTTCTTCACGAATGCCTGATTCCGGGGCGTATCCATGCTAGAAGCGTAAGGGACTGCAGCGTGAATACCTTCCGCGGCTTCTCCCGTCAGATTGATGAAATCAGGCGTTGCCCACGAGCCGACGCCAAAGACTTTCGTATTAAGCCCCATTTGGCGGATTTGTTTGACAAGGATCGATCCGTCCTGCGTTTCGGCAGCAACAAAGATACCATCCGGCTTTGCCGCCCGGAGCTTCGCCAACAATGTATAAAAATCCGTAGTGCCATGATCAAAATATTCGACCAGCGCTTTCTTGACTCCAAGTCCGGACAGATCGCGCGCAAACTCCTCAACACCGCCACGACCCCAGTCATCATTTACGCCAATATAAGCGACGCTCGTGAGCTTCAGATCTTTTGCAAGGATCTTGGCAAAAGCTCGCGCCATCAGCGCATCGGTCTCGGCCGCGCGAAAGAAGTACGGATTGCTCTGCTCCGTCAGATCAGCTTTCGACGATACGCCAGTGACCAGCGGGATCTTATATTTCTGCGCCACCGGCATGATTGCTGCCGTTGCTGAACTGCAGAATGCACCAACGAGAACCGCGACCTTGTCCTTCTGGACGAGCTTTTCGACTGCATTAACTGAATTTGCCGGCTTGCATTGCCCGTCCTCAACAATGAGCCGGACTTGCTTGCCGAGAATACCGCCGACGGCATTGACCTCCGCAATGGCAAGTTTTGCACCTTCGACGACCGAGTTTCCATTGTAGGCCACCGAGCCCGTCAAAGGCTCCACAAGCCCAATCCGGATCTCCTCTTGCGCATGTGCCGAAACTGCCAATCCGACAGTAGCCAAAATAATATTGGCTAAAATGGCTTGCTTCATATCCCCTCCTGTTTTGTTACCGACGGCGAAACAGCCGTCCATCAGAAATCGCTTCCACCCGGCACATTGAGCGCAACAGAGACGAACCTTCGTCGTCTCTTAGTTATTTTATTAATCAGATAATTAATTATGGGGAGGTTTGATTTGCTGTCAAGCCACTTTATTAGGCCGCGCCCCGTGCCGGCTTCGGCGTGATCGACGATGCGCTTGCTGGAGCTTTGCCATGCGACCTGCTCCTGCGGCTGCGCTGCTCCCTTGGACTCTTTCCGCGGAAACACCACGGAAGTACCAGGACGGAAATTCGGGGGCGCCACAGGAATACTGGCTTCGGTATCGAGAACCAGAACCAACTAACGACTACAGCGTCTCAGCGCGCTCTGGTGTGCGGGTCGAACCGGTCGCGCAAACCGTCTTTCCAGCCTCCGAGGGGTGGAGGTCACACGGTCGAATCGTGTCGGATGCGCCGCCTCTGCGTTTGAGATTCGAGCGGCTCTGCCCACCTCGGTCGCAGATCCCTCAGCACCCCTTTTGTCGCGCTAAACGCCCGTGGCATCATGCGCTCACTTACCGAGCGATATCACCATGGAAGATCTGCAGAATGTCCGCGACGACGGCTCGTTCAGTACGTTGCCGCGGCGACGATGAGTCGCTGCCAATCCATCCCAATGTCGCTGCTTTCTCTGCTAACATCTCTATTGTGATCGCTGCGGTAATATCGGACGAACAGCTGGTTCGGCAGATCGGACCGATGTTATCGGCGACTTACTAGCCGCTCCGAGACGAACGATATCCGCGCCTTGGGAAGAAGAACGGAGATTTCAATGAAAACATTCCTTATAGCGATGTTGGTCGCCATCGGTTTGAGTCTTGCAGGTACCGGTGGTGTATCGGCCGCGCCGGCTAACGGGGCTGCTATTGCTGGCGCCGCGAGCATGCTGAATGTCGTCGAGCAGATGCAATATCGTCCCTACCGCAGATATCGCGGACCGCGCTGTCGCAGCGTCCGCATTTGCCGCGGTTACGGATATTACCGCCGCTGCCGATGGGTGCGCCGCTGTTGGTAACGACGACTGGCGCCAGATCCAGCGGCTGGTCCTTCGGGACCGGCCATTTGTCGCTACAGCGTTCGTTGCGATCTCATTGGCATTCTCGTCAGGATTGAATAACGCGGGACCGACGTTTGGAACGAGACGCAATCCTTGCTGCGGCTCTCACTTGCCACCAAGCGCGCGCGGTAGATCTTCTGACCGGCGCATTCCGTCGGCTACATGCCGAAATGCTTCTCTGCTTCCACAATGGCCCCGCGAGTGGGTATTTTGGACCAGCAGGATAGAGATTGTGGCATTGCCGTACTCCGATCCAGATGCAGCATTTCCGGGCGATGATGTTTGTGGCCCAGGAGACCTATAACTTCGCCGATGAGTGCAGGCTCATAGTGTTTACGCCATTACTCGACCACGGCCACTCCATCAGAAATTAGCCGTTCAGACTTTCATATCGCGCATTTACCCACGAAGGGTTCGCTGCCCGCCGAAGAAAACATTGCCGAGGCCAATGGGATAACCATGAAAACCATCATCCGTCTGAGGTGGATAGCTCGATGTCCGTTGGCCCTACAGAAGTATCTCACCCCAATATCGGCAGAGACACAGAATCGTAACCGGAACTGATTGTGCGGCCCAGGGTTTCGTCGGAGATCTCAAAGTCAAACCGCGATGCAGGCCGGATGCCGCCGATGGCTGCGAAAGTGCCACAGAACATCAGCGTTCCGTCGGACAATGCTTTCCCTGACGTATAATCCCTGATGAGGTCGTCAGGCGAAAGCATGCCAGCCAATTTGCCTTCCTGATAAAGCGTCTTCTTGCCGTTCTCGAGAATATAGGAGCGCAACACCAGGCTGTCCCAATGCGGCGCGACCTCTTCAACCGGCCAGAAAACGGGAGCGAGCGGTTTTTCGCAGATCTGCTTGGACACCGTGATCCCGTAGGTTTCAACCTCGCGATCGGTGTGGTCGGAGCCGACGCCGACCCACAACTGACCGGCATGCTGCAGCAGCGCATATTCCACTTCGCCGCTGGACGTATGGCCCAGCACCTCGATAGCGTCGGCCGTGGTGAGGCGCTGCGCCGACACCCGGTAGAAGATCGGCGTCGAGGCTGGCCGCTTCACGCCGAGCTCCTCAAGCTCCTTGATATGCTTTTCAAGCGCCACCTTGTCGCGGCCGGTCCAGCCGGCAACGACGCATTGGGTGATCGTCACGTCCTCATGCGTCGTTCCGTTGCGGGTTGCAAACGTCAGTGCGAGCGTACGGCCCGTCATGTGTTGTCCTTTTTCAAAGGCCGAAGTTATCCAAGCTCGGCCGCGCGGCGGAGACTGCTGATCATCGCAATTCTCTGCAGATAGGTCCGACGCAAGTCCGGCTCATCCCGCGTATGGCGGAGGCGGTCGCGGAATTCGTTCTGTGCAGCTTCATCCGCGGCTTCCAGATCGCGCTTGTTCTGGATGGTCTGGGCCTGCACATATTCGAGCGTAACCTGGCGACGCTGCAGGTCATAGCGGTCAAGCTCCTTGTCCGGAGCGTTGCCCTTCCAGACAGCGGCCAGTCGCTGCGACAGATTGATGGAATCGTGAATGCCGCCATTCATGCCCATGCCGCCGAGCGGATTGTTGATATGTGCAGCATCGCCGACCAGGAAGGTGCGTCCAGACCGGAATGTCTTCGCGACCCGCTGGTGAACGCGGTAAAGCGTCGTGTGGCGGATTTCGTAGCGATCGACGCCGGGCACGATGCGCGAGAGCATTCCCTGTGCAAATTCCGGCTTTCGCGCGTCGTCGTCGCTGACGTCGGCTGGAATCGGGAACATCACACGCCAGACATCTCCGACCCGCAACAGGAAATGCCAGCAGACCGGATCGGCGAAGTAATTCACCGACACCAGATCAGGAAACACCTGATCGTAATCGAACGGTGTGCTGACGACCAGGAAGCGCTCCGGCCAGGTGAAGCCTTCAAACTCGATATTCAGCGCGTTGCGAACCACGCTCCGCGCGCCGTCTGCGCCGATCAACCATGCTCCTGAGCGGGTCTCGAGTGAGGCGCCGCGCCGGACATGGGCATTGACCGCATTCTCATCCTGCTCGACGTGCTCGACCGCGGCATCGAACTCGATCTCGAATTCGGGAAATTTCTGCAGTTGATCGAGCAGAATGCGCGTGAGCTTGAACTGTTCGGCCTGCAATCGATAGGGGTGCCCCGTTAGGTCGGCGATGTCGCCAAAATCGAACTGCGCGATGACGCCGTCGCGCTTGGAGCGATATTGCAGCTTCGGTGCGATCAGACCCTGCGCGATCAGAGGCTCGGCTGCGCCGATCTCGTGCAGCATATCCAGCGTGGGCGGATGGAAGGTCGATGCGCGAGACTCGGTGCTCAACTCCGAACCGCTCTCCAACACCGTCACCGGCACGCCCTGACGAACCAGGTGAGCGGCTGCAACCAGCCCGACCGGCCCTGCCCCGGCGATCAATATGCGCTGGCCTCCCTTACTCATGATGTCGCAGTCCCGTCGTTTCTTGGTGCAAGCGTGTAGGCGAGAACGCCTAACTCTGATATTTCAACTAGAGGAGCATTTGGTCAAGCTTATTCTATAATCGTAAGATGCAAGAGTATTGGGCTTGTATTTGTGATGTATCAGATGGAATATGCATTCAGCCGAGGGGGGTACAAACGAGGTCCCCGGTTTCTCATCAGGCGGGTCAGGCCCACCGATTGCCAAAATGAGTGTCGAAAAATGCCAGTGAACAAACTGCACGACGAATTTCATACGCTTGATCTGACAACAGGCTGGGAAGTGCCGGCGGGCTATCCGTTAGGCATTCAGCAGAAGATCCTGGCCGGTGGCCTGGATGAGGTGAACAAGCGCGGCAGCAGGACACGCCTGCTGCGGTTCGATCCGGGCGTCTACACGACCGCCCCATTCGTTCATGACTATTGGGAGGAAGTCTTCCTGGTGTCGGGCGATCTAACAGTTGGCAATGACGACAAAGGGCATGGCGGTGAATCGTTCAGCCCCTTCACCTATGCGTGCCGTCCGCCTGGCGCCTATCACGGCCCTTTCAAGTCGGAGAAGGGCTGCCTCCTGCTTGAAATCCACTATTTCGATCCGGTTTGAGCGTTGGGTGTTCCTGAAATGCTCGACGGACCGACGCTGAAAGATCTCGCGCGTGAGCTCGCATCGGGCGGCACGACGTCGCGTGCGCTGGTCGAAGAGTGTCTGGCGCGGGCGACGGACGATGCGGGTGAGGGATCTCGCGTCTTCACGCATCTCGACAGCGAAGCGGCCCGGATGGCTGCCGATGCGATGGACCGATTGCGCCAGGCGGGTGCGCCGTTGTCTTGCTACGCCGGCATTCCGGTTTCGGTGAAGGATCTGTTCGATATCGAAGGACAGGTCACCTGCGCCGGATCGATGGTCCTGCGCGATGCGCCGCCCGCTTCGGCGGATGCCACCGCCGTTGCACGCCTTCGGCGTGCCGGCTTTGTGGTGATCGGCCGCACCAACATGACCGAATTTGCCTATTCGGGTCTTGGCATCAATCCACATTACGGCACGCCACTCAATCCATGGCGGCGCGACCGGGGACATGTCCCTGGGGGCTCGTCATCAGGTGCCGCCATCTCCGTGACCGATGGCATGGCGCATGCTGCGCTCGGCACCGATACCGGCGGTTCCTGTCGAATCCCTGCGGCCTTTACCGGTCTGGTCGGCTTCAAGCCGACGGCACGCCGCGTTTCCTTGCGTGGCGCATTGCCGCTGTCGTCTCACCTCGACTCCATCGGCCCGATCGCACGCACGGTCGGCTGTTGCGCGATCATGGATTCGGTCCTGTCAGATACCCCGGTCGGGCCAATGCTGTCCCGGAAGATCGACGTTTTACATCTGGCCGTGCCGGTTGGCGTTGCGCTGACCGATCTCGATGACGAAGTGGCATCGGCGTTTGACGCGGCTTTGCATCGGCTCATGGCCAAGGGCGTTCGGATCGATCACGTTCCGGTTCCGGAATTTGACGAAGTCGCGACCATCAACGCCAAAGGCGGATTCACTGCGGCGGAAAGCTACGCGTGGCATCGCCGGCTGCTGTCGAAACAGCGGGATAGCTACGATCCGCGTGTATCAATCCGCATCGAGCGCGGCACGGAACAGAGTGCCGCCGATTACATCGACCTCTTGGCGGCCAGGGCATCGCTGATCGAGCGCGCGACACGTCGCATCGCGTCCTACGATGCAATCGTATTGCCAACCGTCGCGCTGACGCCGCCACACATCGCCGATCTTCAATCGGATGAAGCCTATGGTCGCGCCAACCTGCTGTCGCTGCGCAACTGCACCCTGATCAACATGATGGACGGCTGTGCCATTTCGCTGCCGGTCCACAAGCAAGGTGAGGCCCCCGTTGGCCTCATGCTGGCGGCAGCGGCCGACGCCGATCGGCATGTGTTGTCGATGGCGGCGTTGCTGGAGCCGATTGTTGCGCAGAGGGGTGGCTAGCACCGTCAGTCGATGGCGTTCAGCCATTCAGTCGCGTTTGAAAACTAGGAAGGACGTCAAGGGAAGCGTTGACCGCAAAAGATCTTCGGTTGTTCACGACATCAGCCGACATTTGGAGAAGCCGGCTCCGAATGATCAACTCCTCGAGGGATATATCCATGAACATGAAGTTGAAGACACTCATTCCTGCTCTTGCAGCCTCACTGATCGCTCTCGCAGCCTCGCCTGTGCATGCGACCGGTTACCCGGACAAGCCGATTACAATCGTTGTCCCGTTTCCGGCCGGCAGCACGAGCGACATGATCCCACGGTTGCTCGGGCCATTGATGTCGAAGTCGCTTGGCGTTCCGGTCGTTGTCGAAAACCGCGGCGGTGCCAATGGTTCGATCGGCGCGATGCGGGTCGCGTCATCCGCGCCCGATGGCTATACGCTTTTGATGGCGACGACCGGCGTGCTCGCGATCAATCAGTGGATCTACGAAAAGCCCACATATTTTCCAGAGAAGGATTTCGCGCCGATCGTCAATGCCGCGTCGACACCGAATATGATCGTCGTCAATCCTTCGGTGAAAGCAAGCACTCTGAAGGAACTGGTAGCGCTGGCGAAAGCGGAGCCCGGCAAACTGTCGTTTGCATCGGCCGGCAACGGAAGCACCAGTCATATCTGTGGTGAGGCTCTGAAGGTGCTCGAAGGCGTCGATATCGTTCACATTCCCTATCAGGGTCCCGCGCCGGCCCTTCAGGACGTATTGGGCGATCGTGTATCGATGATCTGCGATAACCTGTCGAACGTCGTTCAGCAGGTTCGCGGTGGCACGCTGAAGCCGATCGTCGTCACGGCTAAGACGCCGAGCCCGCAGCTTCCCGACGTGCCTGCGTCTCCGCAGGCTGGCTCTCCGGATCTGGAGGCTGGCATCTGGTACGGCTTCGTTGCTCCCGCGGCGACTCCCAAAGAGATCGTCGAGAAGCTGAACAAAGCTTTTGTCGATGCATTGCGCGACCCGCAGGTAACGTCCCGCCTCGAGAGCCTTGGTCTGACGGTGATTGCCGATAAGCCCGACGCGTTCAAGGCTTTCATTGCTCAGGAGTCCGCGCGGATGCAAAATATCGTCAAGCAATCCCGCGCACGGATTCCCTAAGATCAGATTACTCCAACGACGATTGTTCGCCTGCGCCGAAGCATCGGCGCAGGCGAAATTTTGCATGAGGAACCTTTCCGCCGGCCTGTCGCAGCCGCGGATTTTATTTCTGGAGCGAAAGTGATTTCCTTTGAGCGGCAGACGATTCGCGCATCTGCCCGAGATCGCTCTGAAGATCGGACAATTTCTTCAGGATGGTCAGCCGGAAGGAATCGATGTGACGACGCATCGCTTCTTCGGCCGCACTGGCATCGCGATGGCAGAGAGCAAGAAATATCTCGTGGTGCTCCGTGTTCACACTCTTCTTGTGCTCCTCGTCCGCAAGAGAGATGGACCAGAGCCGGAGTGACCTTTCGTTCAAATTGAGGAGGATATCGGACAGCACTTCGTTTCGCGCGGCGTTGGCAATCATCATGTGGAATTCGCGATCCAGCATGATGAAGCGTTCGATGTCACCGTTGAGGTGTGCGGCTTCGGCAAGGATCTCGCGCATGGCGGAAATTTCGGCCGTGCTTGCTCGCTCGGCGGCGAGACGTATCGCATAGGCTTCATTGAGTATTCGGGCTTCACTGATCTGCAGCACTTCGTCGAAATGAATATGCCGGACGACGATACCTTTGCGCGGGATGACATCGACAAGAGCTTCCAACCTTAGCCTGTCGAAGGCCTGGTTTACGGGCGTGCGTCCAAGTTTGAGCATGTCGGCGACGGCAGCCTCGTTCAAATTCTCGCCCGGCTTGAATGCACAGGTGAGGATGCGATGTTTGATGAGTTGATAGGCGCGCTCCTTGAGCGGCATGCTCAAGGTGGCGATCGAGGCTTTTCTTGTCGATTTCGGGCGCGCTTTCTTGGTTGCCGGCTTACCCGGCATACCTTGCGCAGCATTCCGTCGCATCGTTTGTGGATCCTGCCAAATCAACGTCCAAGACGCGGTTCAAATCGGGCGACAAGGCGCGTTCAAAGGACGAATAGTGTCGTCCGCGCGCCTGCCCGCAAGCTCGTATGCGAGAACCGGCCAACGGACACTGAGGCGACGTCTTGATCATCTGATACATCAAAGCGGCGCGCTTTTCGAAATCTCCTCGGGATACCCAGGTTCATTCGGCGACCCGCCTAAAGTCGAATAACACAGCGATTTTATTGCATAAAACGGAGCAAGGCTAGCCGCTTCATCGCGCAAGACATCGGGCTTTCCGCCAGCTTGATATAGAGGTCATGGACGATATCGGCCGCGGCGCTTTTCGAATGACCGCGCTGGCGGACTGCGGACTTTATCTCCGTATAATGAGCTTCAATCGCGCGATTGAGCAGATCGTCGCTGTCGAAGATGGTGGAATACGTCACGCCTGAAAACTCTAACTAACGACGCCGCATTTAAAGCTTCAAATATTTTCTTGCAACATCAATAGCTTGGAGGCATTCAAACCAGCACAATCGCCGCCGCCCAGCACGCAGTTACGGCGCAAATCTGATCCGTCCCGCGCCGGAAATATCATAGCCGCCGCAGTCGTCGGCTCGCTGCTGCATGGCCGGCGTTTTCAGGAAAGAGAAAAACGTTTGCAGCGGTGGCCGAAAATAATCGCGCTGCCTCACAACAAGGTCGAACCGTTCCCAGACCAGAGACACGAAGCCGAGGCCTGCTGCATTGGCGACGCTCCGCGTCGCGATGCCACAATCGGCCCAACCGTTTCGGATCGCTTGCGCAATATCGGGTCCTGTTGAACAGGGTGGAGAAACGATATTGAGCTTGCCGACGTCCAGGCCCTCGCGCGTCAGCAGCGATTCCAGCAGCAACTGGGCGCCTGCGCCCGCCGGCCGCACCGCCACCCGCACGCGCTTGTTCGCGAGATCGCAGATCGATCGAAAGCCTAGCGGATTTCCGTCAGCAACCACGATCCCCTGTTCACGCCGCGCGAAGGCAATCAGTACGGAATCATGGAGTACCGAAAGGCTCTTCATCGTTGCGACATTTTCATCGCTGTCGGCGTCGATGGCATGCAGATGAATGGCAGCGGCCAACGGCATTCCGTCGACAAAACGTTGAAGACCCGCCGCGCTCCCTTCGGGCAGGCTGGCAAGACCACTGCCGCTTTCCCGCAAGGCCCATTCAAGAAGCGGATCGTGACTTCCACCGACAATCGGCATGGGCTCCGTCCGCTTCATGCGCTCAGGCCGGGTCAGGCTATCAGCGATCCAGCGATCCAGCGATCCAACTCGGTCTGGGGAAACAACCACTTTCCGGTCGTCTTCGTGCAGAGGATCGCGTTCTCGGCGACCAGCTCGTACAGTTTCCGCTCCTTGATCCGGAGATACTCGGCCGCCTCGCTGGTCGTGAATAGCTGCATGCAAAATCCTGCGCCATTGCGCGTAACTTCCGTATTTTGCAAACAGAACGGGATTTGGCAAGGCAGCGCCTCAGGTCGAGGCTGTATCCTTCAATCTGACCAGGGCTTCGCGCACATGCGGCTCGAGCCCTGCACCGCCCTTGTCGAGATGTGCGAAAATCGTCGATCGCATGCGTGGATCCCAGAACTTCCTGATGTGCTCAGCGGTGCCCGCAACAGCTTCATCCGCTCCCTGACTGACGAAAAAATTGCCGATCTGGTTGGCCATATAAACCAGTTTCTCGGACGACTTGTCATGCGGCTGATCAAGCGACATGGGCGGCAACATCCTCTTCGATACGCACAGGGTGAGTAAAGACTTCAAATCCATCATCACGGGCGACGGCCACCAGCGTGATCCCGGCTGCCTCCGCGGTCCGCACGGCGAGCGCTGTTGGCGCCGACATGGCGACGATGACCGGCGCACCGATCACCGTGCTCTTCTGGATCATTTCGACCGACACACGGCTGGTGACGAACACTGCGCCGCCGCTGCCGGAGCGCCCCATGCGAGCCAAAGCGCCGCCAAGCTTGTCGAGCGCATTGTGACGGCCGACATCCTCACGCAAGGCGACAAGACCAGCCGACGGCTCCCAGAAGGCCGCTGCGTGAACGGCACGAGTCTGCAGATTGAGGTTCTGCAGGCGCGGCATGGCGGACAGGACCTGCATGATCTGGCGCGGCGACATGACAAAGCCGCTGCCCGACACGAAAGGCGCAGGCCGCATCGCATCGGACAGACTTTCCAGCCCGCATAACCCGCAGCCGGTCGGCCCGGCGATATGCCGCCGCCGTTCGTTTAGCTTTTGCGAATGGTCCTCACTCAGCCACATCCGCAATTCGATACCTTCGGCATGTTCGACGATGTCGAGTTTGGCGATGTCTTCGTGTCTCGTCACGATACCTTCGTGAAGACTGAACCCATACGCGAAGTCTGTCAGATCCTGCGGCGAAGCCATCATCACCGCATGCGAACCGCCGTTGTAGGTCAAGACAATGGCCGTCTCTTCCGGAATTCCCCGCATCCCGTTCGTCATGCCGGGACGCGCCGCCTCAGCACGCCACGACTTGCGGGGAACGATTGAAAAAGACGGGACCATTCGCCCTACTCAGCGGCTTCCATCGGAGCGATACGGCGGCTCTGCCGCGAGAATTCCTCATATTCTCGCTGCCAGTCCGACGGGCCGTTGGACGGCGTCACCTGCACCGCCGTCACCTTGTATTCCGGACAATTGGTCGCCCAGTCCGAGAAGTCGGTGGTGATGACGTTGGCCTGCGTGTCCGGGTGATGGAAGGTCGTGTAGACGACGCCCGGCGACACGCGATCGGTGATCTGCGCGCGCAAGGTGGTTTCGCCGGCACGGCTTCTCAGCTTGATCCAGTCGCCATCACGCACGCCGCGCTGCTCGGCATCATGCGGATGGATTTCCAGCACGTCCTCGGCATGCCACATCGAATTCTCGGTGCGACGTGTCTGTGCGCCGACATTGTATTGCGACAGGATGCGGCCGGTGGTGAGCAGCAGCGGGAAGCGCGGGCCGGTGCGTTCATCGGTCGCCACATATTCGGTGATGATGAACTTACCCTTGCCGCGTACGAAGCCGTTCACATGCATGATCGGCGAGCCTTCCGGCGCCTTGTCATTGCACGGCCATTGCACCGAACCGCGCTCGTCCAGCATCTCGTAGGAGACATTGGCAAAGCCCGGCGTCAGCCGTGCGATCTCGTCCATGATCTGCGAGGGATGGTCGTATTGCATTTCATAGCCGAGCGCCTTGGAGAGCATCAGCGTGATCTCCCAATCGCCATAGCCGTTCTTGGGCGACATCACCTTGCGCACGCGCTGGATGCGGCGTTCGGCATTGGTGAAGGTGCCGTCCTTTTCGAGGAAGGTCGAGCCCGGCAGGAACACATGGGCGAAGCGCGCGGTCTCGTTCAGGAACAGATCCTGCACGACGACGCATTCCATTGCTTCAAGGCCGGCCGACACATGCTTGGTGTCGGGGTCAGATTGCAGGATGTCCTCGCCCTGGATGTAGATGCCCTTGAAGGTGCCATCGACGGCAGCATCGAGCATATTCGGAATGCGCAGGCCCGGCTCCTTGTCGAGCGACACGCCCCAATCCATCTCGAACAGCTGGCGCGGCTCGTCGAGCGAGATGTGCCGATAGCCCGCCAGTTCATGCGGGAACGAGCCCATGTCGCACGCACCCTGCACGTTGTTCTGGCCGCGCAGCGGGTTCACGCCGACGCCGGGACGGCCGAGATTGCCGGTGCACATGGCGAGATTGGCGATCGCCATCACCGTGGTCGAGCCCTGGCTGTGTTCGGTGACGCCGAGGCCGTAATAGATCGAGGCATTGCCGCCGGTCGCATAAAGGCGCGCGGCATCGCGGATGGTCTGCGCGGGGACGCCCGAGACTTTCGAGACTTCCTCCGGGCTGTGGCGCTGATCGGCGACGAATTCGGCCCAATGCTGGAATTCTTCCCAGTTGCAACGCTCGCGGATGAAGGCCTCGTTGTAGAGGCCCTCGGTCACGATCACATGCGCGAGCGATGTGACGACCGCGACGTTGGTGCCCGGCAGCAAAGCGAGATGCTGAGCTGCCTCGATATGCGCCGACTTCACCATCTCGGTGCGGCGCGGATCGATCACGATCAGCTTTGCACCCTGCCGCAACCGCTTTTTCAAGCGCGATGCAAAGACCGGATGCGCGGAAGCCGGATTGGCGCCGATGATCAGCGCCACATCGGTCTCCTCGACCGAGTCGAAATTCTGCGTTCCGGCCGAGGTGCCGTAGGTCTGACCGAGGCCATAGCCGGTCGGCGAATGGCATACGCGCGCGCAGGTATCGACATTGTTGTTGCCGAAGGCGGCGCGGATCAGCTTCTGCACGAGGAATGTTTCTTCGTTGGTGCAGCGTGACGAGGTGATGCCGCCGACGGAATTCTTGCCGTACTGGCCCTGGATGCGCTTAAACTCGGAGGCGGCGTAATTGATCGCCTCGTCCCAGCTCACTTCGCGCCACGGCTCATGGATGCTGGAGCGGATCATCGGATTGAGGATGCGCTCGCGGTGGGTGGCATAGCCCCACGCAAAGCGGCCCTTGACGCAGGAATGGCCACGATTGGCCTCGCCGTCCTTGTAAGGCACCATGCGGATCAGTTCTTCGCCGCGCATCTCCGCCTTGAAGGCGCAGCCGACGCCGCAATAGGCGCAGGTGGTGACGACCGAATGTTCCGGCGCGCCGACCTCGATCACCTTCTTCTCGTTCAGAGTCGCGGTCGGGCAGGCCTGCACGCAGGCGCCGCAGGACACGCATTCCGAACCGAGGAAGCTTTCATTCATGCCGGCCGACACGCGGCTCTCAAAACCACGGCCGGAAATCGTCAGCGCGAAGGTGCCCTGCACGTCCTCGCAGGCGCGCACGCAGCGCATGCAGACGATGCATTTGGACGGATCGTAGGTGAAATACGGATTGCTCTCGTCCTTGGCGAGCCAGTTCTCGTTGGCGACGCCATCCTGCTTCGGGAAGACGTGGTTCTCGCCGTCATAGCCATAGCGCACATCGCGCAGGCCGACCGCGCCGGCCATGTCCTGCAATTCGCAATCGCCATTGGCCGAACAGGTCAGGCAGTCGAGCGGATGGTCGGAGATGTAAAGCTCCATCACGCCCTTGCGCAGCTGCTGCAGGCGCTGGGTCTGCGTCTTCACCACCATGCCGGGCATCACCGGCGTGGTGCAGGAGGCGGGCGTGCCGGGGCGGCCTTCGATCTCGACCAGGCACAGGCGGCAGGAGCCATAAGCGTCCAGCATATCGGTAGCGCAGAGCTTGGGGATCTGTGTGCCCATCTCCATCGCCGCGCGCATGATCGAGGTGCCTTCCGGCACCGCTATGGTCTGACCGTCGATGGTCAGTTCGATCATCTTTTCCGACTTCGAGCGGGGCGTGCCGTAATCAATCTCATGAACGAGCGACATCGGGCCTCTCCTATTCCGCAGCTTCCGGACGTGTGGGGGCTGCGCCAAAATCTTCAGGGAAATGGGTGAGCGCTGACATGACTGGATAAGGCGTGAACCCACCCAGCGCACACAGCGACCCAAACTTCATGGTGTTGCAAAGGTCTTCCAGCACGACGAGATTTTCAGCGCGCTTCTCATTCTTGATGATCCGGTCGATGGTCTCGACGCCGCGCGTCGAACCGAGACGACAGGGCGTGCACTTGCCGCAGGATTCGATCGCGCAGAATTCCATCGCGAACCGCGCCTGCCTGGCCATATCGACCTGATCGTCGAATACGACGATGCCGCCATGACCGATCAGGCCATCGCGCGCGGCAAAGGCTTCGTAATCGAACGGGGTGTCGAACAGCGACGGCGGGAAATAGGCGCCGAGCGGACCACCGACCTGCACCGCGCGCACCGGACGGCCGCTGGCGGTGCCGCCGCCGATTTCCTCGACCAGTTCGCCGAGCGTGATGCCGAAGGCCACCTCGAACAGGCCGCCATGTTTGATATTGCCAGCGAGCTGGATCGGCATCGTGCCGCGCGAACGGCCCATGCCGAAATCCTTGTAAAACTCCGGCCCCTTATCAAGAACGATCGGCACGGTGGCGAGCGACAGCACATTGTTGATGACGGTCGGCTTGCCGAACAGACCCTGATGCGCCGGCAGCGGCGGCTTGGCGCGAACGAGCGCGCGCTTGCCTTCGAGGCTCTCCAGCAGCGAGGTTTCCTCACCGCAAACATAAGCGCCGGCGCCCGACCGAACTTCGAGATCGAACATATAATCGGAGCCGCAGACCGACGCGCCCAGCATCCCGTTGCTGCGGGCGGCACGGATCGCGTCATTCATCACCGCGATCGCCAGCGGATATTCCGAGCGGCAATAGATATAGCCCTTGGTGGCGCCAACGGCGATGCCGGCAATCGTCATGCCTTCGATCAGCACGAACGGATCGCCTTCCATGATCATGCGATCGGCGAAGGTGCCGCTGTCGCCTTCGTCGGCATTGCAGACGATGTATTTCTGCGGCGCGATGGTCTGCGCCACCGTGCGCCACTTGATGCCGGTCGGAAAGCCGGCGCCACCGCGCCCGCGCAGACCGGACTGGAAGACTTCCTCGACAGAGGCTTCCGGACCAATCGTCAACGCACGCTCGAGCCCGCGATAGCCGCCATGCGCGCGGTAGTCGTCGAGCGAGACCGGATCGATAACACCACAGCGCGCAAACGTGAGACGGGTCTGCCGCTTCAGCCAGGGAATATCGTCGGTGATCCCAAGGCAGAGACGATGTGCGCCGCCGTCCAGCATGCCGGCATCGAGGAGCTCATCGATATCGCCCGCATCCACCGGGCCATAAGCGATGCGACCTCTGCCGGTCGCGATTTCCACCATCGGCTCAAGCCAGTACAAACCGCGCGATCCGTTGCGCACGATCTCGATCGAAAGACCGCGCCTTTTTGCAGCCTTCTCCAGCGCCACAACGACCTCGTCAGCTCCGACCGCAATGGCGCCCGCATCACGCGGGATGAAGACACGAATGCTCATCGCTGCACCTCCGCAAGGAGCGCATCGATCCGTCTTTCATTGAGGCGGCCGACCACGCGGCCATCCAGCATCGCTGACGGCGCTGTTGCACAAAGGCCGAGACAATAGACAGATTCGAACGTCACGCGCCCGTCTGCCGTCGTTTCACCCAGCGACACACCGAGCTTCGTCTCAGCACGCGCGATCAGCGCATCGCACCCCATCGACTGACAGGCTTCAGCCCGGCAGACTTTCAGAACATGCTGACCTGCGGGCTTGCGCCGGAAGTCATGATAGAAGGTGATGACGCCATGCACTTCGGCGCGCGATAGATTGAGCTTATCAGCAATCAGCGGCGCGGCGTCTTCAGGGATACACCCGAATGTGTCCTGAAATGCATGCAGGATCGGCAGCATCGGCCCTTCGCGATCCCTGAACTCCGCAATGATCGCCGAGGCGCGATCGACATTCCAAGGTTCGAATAAAGGCACGGCTTCCACTCTTCTGCAGATCAGAATGCAGAAAAACTAGATGAAAGCTCCGCTTAATCAATGCCGTGGGCACAATGGATCGATTGGGAAACATAATTGGCGGCAATTATAGCCGCCAGCAATCAATCGATTGAAGAATGTAAACATTGCCGCTCAGTGGACGAAAACCCCATTTTGTAAAGACGGCTTCGACAACACGCCTGCAAGCTGCCGCGCTTCGGTGATCAACGCACCGATTAATGGTGTCGTGACTTCGCGCTCAGGAATAACCAATCCCACGGCATGTGTGGCAGCCGGCTCGACGATCGGAATAGAGCGAATGCTATCGGTCAAACCGAGCGTATCAGCGAGCTTGGCTGGCATGATGCTGGCCCATTGCCCGGTGCGCACATGAGCAAACAGCACAATCATGGAATTGGATTCGAGTGTCGGCAATGGCTCGACACCGGCCGCGCGCAGCAGACGATCAATGATCCGCCGGTTTTGCATGGCTGGCGTCAAAAGACAGAGCGGCACCTTGCCGACCTCAGCCCAGGTGACCTGATCGCGATTGCCAAGCGCGCCGCTCGGCGAGGTCAGAAGCCTGTATTCCTCCTCGTATAAGGGCACCGTGCTGACGCGCCCCAAGGGTTCGTTGTCGAGATAGGTGATGCCGGCATCGACTTCGAGATTGTCGATCATGCCCAGCACCTCGATCGAGGTTTGCGAGAGAATGCTGAATTTCACATCGGGATGCTTCGCGCGGTAAGGCGTCGTCAGCATCGCGCTCATCGCAAGGGCAGTAGGAATGGCGGCGATCCGCAGGTGTCCCGAGAGGCCGCGCTTGAGCGCATCGACCTCCTGATGCATCGCCCGGGTATCGGCAACGATGCGGCGGGCCCACTCGAGAACACGCTCGCCCTCCGGCGTGAAGCCGCGAAACCGCGCCCCACCCCGCTGCACCAGAAGCACCCCGAACGAATCCTCAAGGGTCCTGATAGCGATCGACAATGTCGGCTGACTGACACCACAGACTTCAGCAGCCCGGCCAAAATGGCGTTCACGAGCCAGCGCGATGAGATATTCGAGTTTTTCGATCATACCGAAGAGCATTACCAGCTTCGGTCACGCATAAGCTACGACAGACGCTATGTAGCAAGGCTCCAACGGCTATCGATCAATTGGCGGTGGCTATTATGCTTGCGATCCGAGTCCCATAGGGTTTGGCTATGACATGAGCGACCAAGCCGCCTGAAGCGTTTGGCCTGCTCGATCTCCAAGCCTCCGTACTCATTGCGCCACCGGTTGTAGCTCTGCTCCGCTATCTCGGTTTCCTTGCAGGCTTGACCGATCGTCCGCCCCTGCGCAACAGCACATCGATTTGACGGAGCTTGGCACGCCGCCGCGTCTCGACATCTTGCAGAAGTGGCGCCGATCTTATTGCATCGGGAGCGGCGGCTTGCAGGCTGCGATCCTCGAGCGTGACCGCTGCAAGAAATCTTTGGAAATTTCCGCAGACTAAATGGATTTTTTAGTCTGCGGCCACTGTCGCGCTCGATCACGAAACAGATTGTTTATCAAGTCAATGAGTGGCGCGCCGGTCGGAATAAAATTGCGAACATCTATGTTATTGAAATATATCTATAATTTAGATTCTCAACACTATGAAGGATATTGAGGTTTCTGCGTTGACATGGGCTCCCGCCTCTCGGGTGGTCGTCTCTGGCGCAGGTTGGAGCCGCGATACTCTAATGGTCCTGCTTCATCAGGCGCTGCGATCTTCGCGGATCATCGCGGCAGCCTTCTCCGCGATCATCATCGTCGGCGAATTCGTGTTTCCGCTGGTGATCGTTGGCATCACCGATGCGTCCACAACACGCAATCCGGATATACCACGAACGTTCAAGCGACCATCCAGCACCGCCATAGGATCATCCTCAGCACCCATTTTTGCGGTACCAACGGGATGAAAGATCGTTGTCCCGACATCCACAGCAGCGTTCAAAAGCTCATCATCACTCGTGAGATGCGCGCCCGGCTTGTATTCCTGCGGTCTGAATTTCTGCAATGACGGTGCTGATACGACACGCCGGACCAGACGTAATGCATCGACGGCTACACGCCGATCCTCAAAGGTCGACAGATAGTTGGGCTGAATCGCCGGCGCAGCGGCGGGATCGACACTACGGATTTCAACTGTTCCCCGGCTTGTTGGCCGGAGATTGCAGATGCTGGCCGTAAACGCCGGGAACGGATGCGGATCGTCGCCGAACTTGTCGAGCGATAACGGCTGCACATGAAACTGTAGGTTTGGGGTTTCATATTCTGCCGACGACCGCGTGAAAGCGCCGAGTTGCGAGGGTGCCATGGTCAAAGGGCCGCGCCGGCGCAGGCCATAATCGAACGCCATCAGCGCCTTGCGAAGAAACGATCTGTATTGCTCGTTTAGCGTGCGGACGCTTTCAACCTTGTAGATTGGCCGCAATTGCAAGTGGTCCTGCAAATTCGTTCCCACACCCGGCAAATCGCGCAGTACCTCGATATCGTGCTGCTGCAGCAAACCGCCCGGGCCAATTCCCGATAGCTGCAATAACTTTGGCGTTGCGACCGCTCCGGCCGAGAGGATCACCTCGCGTCGCGCTCGAACTTGTCTCTTCTCGCCGTTCTGCAGGAATTCGACGCCAACAGCGCGCCCGTCTTCAAACAGAATCCTGGTGGCGAGCGCACCGGTTTCCAGATTCAAATTGGACCGTTGCAATGCAGGGCGCAAAAAACCGTGCGCTGCCGACCAACGCCGGCCGTTCTTCTGATTGACCTGGAAGTAGTCGATGCCTTCATTGTCGCCTGTATTGAAATCCCCGGTACGCGGAATACCGCTTTCAACTGCTGCATCCGCAAAGGCATCCAGAATGTCCCAGCGCATGCGCGGCTGATCGACCCGCCATTCGCCACCGCTGCCATGATGTTCGCTTGCACCGAGAAAGTGGTCTTCCTGTTTGAGGAAGAACGGCTTCACATCGTCCCAACCCCAGCCGACAAGACCAAGCTGTTGCCAGCGATCGTAATCCTCACGCTGGCCGCGCATGTAGATCATCGCGTTGATTGCTGAACACCCGCCGATCACCTTGCCGCGTGGATAGTTGAGCGCGCGGCCATTCAGCCCCGGCACCGGCTCGGTCCTGAACATCCAATCCGAGCGTGGATTGCCGATCGCGAACAAGTAGCCGACCGGAATATGAAACCAGATCCAGTTGTCGCGCCCGCCGCCTTCGAGCAGGCACACAGAGTCCGCCGTATGCGCCGTCAGTCGATTGGCCAGCACACAACCAGCGGACCCCGCTCCGACAATGACATAGTCAAATGTTTCAGCTTTCATGGCCACGGCATCTGTAATCTTGCGCAAGTCACCGCCCCGTGAACACGGGCTTGCGCTTCTCGACAAAGGCCCTCTGTGCCTCCCTCGCATCCTCACTGTGCGAGAGTGCGACCGTGATCGACTGCTCGTAGCGATAGCCTTCCCGCACCGGCATCTCGGCAACCGTATTGAAGCCGCGCTTGGCTGCCTGAACCGCCACCGGGCTTTTGGCCGCGATAATGCGGGCAATGTCCAGGGCCGCCGGCAGCAATGCCTCAGTCGGCAGAATCTGCTCGACGATGCCAAGCCGATAGAACTCCTGGGCCGGCACTTTGGCCCCTGTGAAATACATCCAGCGCGCCTTCGACTTAGACAGATGCTCCATGATGAAGCTCTGTCCACCCGAAAGCCCAACATCGACCTCCGGCATCACGCCATAGGCAGTGTCCGACATCAGCATGATGTCGCAAGCCAACATCAAGGCAAGCCCAGCGCCGATGGCGGGCCCGTTGACCGCCGCTATCACGGGCTTGGTGCAGTCCGCCACGGCATAGAAGAACTCGCGCGTCAGCCGGTTATGTCGAAGATAATCCCCCGGCTCCTGCACCATGCCGACGCGTTCCTTGACATCCGCACCGGCCGAGAAGGTCTTTCCCGCGCCGGTCAGCACCACGACCCGGACATCGTCGCGATCACTGAGCTGATCAAAGACCGTGATCGCCTCCTCACGCGCCTCCCGATTCTGTGCGTTCACGGGCGGGCGATCGAAAGTCACGATTGCGATGAAGTCGGCGACCTCGACCTTGAAGTTCTGGAACGGCATCGGGGCACTTTCTATCGATCAGAGAACTGGCATGCGCGTTGGCGCATCGGCAGAAGACAAACGCTGATGGCCACCAATCAGCAAGCAGGCTCTGCGCCGAGTGAACGCAAAGCACCTTTGCAAGATGCACAAGGCCACTCAGGCGCCAGCTGCGGCTCTGGCCTCGAACTCGGCCACAGCATCCATCAACGCCGGCACCGCATAGGTGCAGGTATGGACGGCGATCGCACTGGCGAGTTGCAACACCTCGGAGATCTCGGCGGCACTGGCGCCGAAGCGGATTGCCTCCCGCATGTAATGGCGCGCACCCTCGCGATTCAGCAATGTCGGCGAGGCATGAAAAGCGAGCAGGACAAGCGCCTTGGTCTTATTCGGCAAGGGGCCGGCTTGCCACGCCGCCTGCCGGTAGCCAAGAAACCCCTCGGCAAACTCCGGAGCCAGCGCGAGCACGGCATCTCCGACAGCGGGCCATGAGCCGGTCGCGGCACGGTAATCTTCGCGCAGCGCGGCGTGCCTCCGGTCGGGTTTGGGGGCAACTGCGTCCGGCATCTCCTCAGCCAGGATCGAGAAGCCGAGTTCATGTGTCGAATGGGCGGCGGCACTGGCGGTGAGCAGGATGACCTGCAGGATCTCGTCGCGGGTTGCGCCGAGCCGCAGCGCATCGTCCATGTGACGGCGCAGGCCGCTTGCATAGAGATGCGTCACCGCGCCATCGACGGCTATGTAGATGAATTCGCGCACCATGGGTTCGAGGGCGCCGGAGCGCCACGGCGCCGATTGGAAGGCGAGATAGGCCTTGAGAAAGGGTGGCGACCAGGCGATCAACCCTTCGTGGAAGCGGTGCCAGTAGCCGCGCAGGCCGATGATCTCGTCTTTGAGCGACTGGAGCGGGGGAGTAAGCATCACGACGGCTCTCTCGGCGCGCCGGCGATTCTCCCGAAAGCGCCGCCTTGCCGGTAGTCAGCGATTTCCGCCTCGCTCAAACCGAACTGCGCCAGCACTTCGTCGGTGTGCTCGCCGATCTCGGGGGCGGGGCGGCGGACGCTGCCCGGTGTCGCCGCCATGCGGAACGGTGAGCCTACTGCCTTAATCCGCTTGCCATGGCGCTCGTAACTGACAACGCCGCCGACCGCGGCCAATTGCGGATGGTCGGCTGCCTCACCGATATCGTTGACCTTGGCGACGTTGACTTTGACGGCGCCAAGCCGCGCAACGATTTCGGCACAGCTTAGTCTCGACGTCACCGCGCTCAATGCCGCAACAACCTCGTGCCGGCGCGAGAGCCGGGCGCTGGAGTGCAGGAATTCCGGCCGATCGAGAGCAGCGGCATCTAGCGCGCGAGCGCAACGCAGCCACATCTCGTCATTGGGCGCGATGATGATGACCATGCCGTCGGAGGCCGGAAAGGCCTGATTCGGAACGCTGAGATGGTTGGCGGTCCCCATCCGGCCATGGGTATTCCCGCTAATCCAGTAGTCTGCGTAAAAATAGTTCATCAGATGGGCCGAAGAGAGCAGCAGCGAAGTATCGACCTCCTGGCCCACGCCGGTCCGCTCACGGTGGAACAGCGCCAGCGAAATCGCGCTGACCAGGCCGAGGCTGGCATGCAGATCAATCGCCGCGGTGCCACAGCGCACCGGCGGCCGGTCGGCATCGCCGGTGATGCTCATCAGCCCTGAATGGGCCTGAAGCGCCAAGTCATTGGCTCCAAAATCGGCGAGCGGCCCTTCCGCGCCATAGGCATAGAAGGTCGCGTAGACCAGGCGCGGATTGAGCGCTTTCAGGTCGTCATAGCCGAGGCCCCATTTCGCCATCGCGCCAGGCCGGAAATTATTCAGCACGACATCGACATTGGCAGCGATCCGGCGGGCGACACTGCGCCCCGCCTCGCAGCCGAGATCGAGCGCAAGCGACAGCTTGTTGCGATTGAAGGCGAGGAAGGACGGGCTGATGCCTCCGAAGGCCGCAAGCTCATCTTGGGTCGCGCCGAAATAGCGCGCATCGTCGCCGCGCGTCGGCTCCTCGACCTTGATCACGTCGGCGCCAAAATCCCCCAGGATCTGGGTCGAATCCGGCCCCGCAAAAACGCGGGAGAAATCAAGCACGCGAATGCCATCGAGCGCACCCGGCCTAGGCGACATGAACCAGTGCCTCTCCGACCGTGAGCTTCTTGCCGGCATCGTCCTCACACCAGACATCGAGCGCGTAGCTTGTCACGCCGGCCACGGCCTGCGCGACCGAAGTCACTCGGACCGCCGCGATCACGATCTGATCCTCGTAGATCGGTGCGATATATTTTGTTCGCAGGCGGCTGCGGCTGGCGACGGCCTCACCGAACAGATCGCAGAGCAGGCCCTGGATCCAGTTGGTCGAGATCATGCCGTCGGCGATGATGCCGGGCAGCCCGTTCTTACGGGCATAAGCGTCGTCGTCATGGATGGTCGGCGGCTGAGTGTGGATGCGGCCGTCATCGGCGCCGATGGTTGGCTGTGCATCGACATACCAACGCATGCGCTCGCGCGTCATCGGACGTGGTGCGGTGCGAATCTCGGTACCGGGCTGCAAAGGGAGACGGGGTCCGGTCATGATGCGGCGGCCTCTTTCGCAACGTCCTTCTGGGCGTAAGCCAGCAGCACGGTGTCGCGGTAGCTGACCAGAAGGTGCCCGTTAGAAATATCGTGCAGTTCCATCTCGATGATCATCATGTCGCGTCCGCGCTTGGTGAAGCGCTGCGTGACGCGGCCGCCGACAGAGAGGCGCGCACCGACCCTCACCGGCTCATGCATGGTGCAGTCGTACTCATAGTGGATGCGCGCATCCGGTCCGGTGCCGGCTGGACAGGCGTGGTTGTAGAGTCGCAGCTTGTCGAGATGGATCAGCGTCGGCGGCATGACGAGCCCTTCGCGCAACCCCTGGAAGAATGGGTGATGCATCTCGTTGGCATGCGCATATTCCCGGATCACGAACGGGCTGAGCACATACTCCACCGGCCCGAGCACATCGCCCGTATCCAGATCGCTCACATAACGGCCGACTGCCAAGTGCGCCTCCTCCGTAAGGTTGGGCAGTCCTAGCAAGGGCGTCCGACAAGCGGAATCGTCGGCCGGCGGAGAGCATGCTTTCCGGATTCGCAAAGCTGCCACGTGGGGGCGGGTGGGCAGCTATCTTTGCATCTTCATTGCGGCATGGCCCGCCATGCCTTACAGCTTTGCAAAAAATGGAGGGACCGCGCGTGGAATGGGTCCGAACGCTGAAGCTGTTCGTCAGTGTCGTGCATAGTGGCAGCCTGTCGGCGGCGGGGCGCAATCTCGGCTATTCGCCGGCATCGGTTTCGCGCCACATGACAGCGCTGGAGACCCAACTCGATGCAAAGCTGCTCAACCGCAGCAGCCGCAAGCTCGCGCTGACCGAGGCAGGCGAGACTTATTTCCGGCAGGTCGAGCAGATCCTGCAGCACCTCGCCGAGGCCAACGACAGCGTCGCCCAGATGCAAGCCGCCCCACGCGGCGTCCTGCGGGTGCATTCGCGCATGCTGGTGGGCGAGCATGTCATCGTGCCTGCCTTGCCCGCCTTTCTGGCACGCTATCCCGATATCACGGTAGATCTAGCGCTCTCGAACGGTGTCGTGGCGCTGGTCGAGCAGAACTTCGACGTCGATATCCGCATCGGTAAACTCGTCGATTCCTCGCTGATCGCCCGCAAGTTGACATCGAGCGCCCGCATCGTCTGCGCCGCGCCAAGCTATATCGCCAGTCATCCGCCAGTACTGCAGCCGGGCGATCTCGCCGCACATAACTGTCTGACCTATCGGGTCAACCTCGGACAGACGGTCTGGCGTTTCCGCAGCGATGACGACCGGGTCCTCGAGGTCCCGGTCGATGGCAGTTTCCGGACCGATAATGGCCAGAGCCTGTTGCGCATGATCAAGGCCGGGCTCGGGGTCGGGCTGATGCCGGACTGGTCCATCCAGGACGAACTGGCAAGCGGGGAGCTCGTGCGGCTCTTCCCCGAGCATCAAGTCAGCCATATCGAATTCGAGAATGGCGTCTATGCCGTCTACCAGAAGACAAGACAGGCGACGACGAAGGTCAAACTCTTCGTTGACCACCTCGTCTCGGTCTTCCGAGAGCGACTGGCCTAAAGCCGAAATCGCTTATGGCATCGTTGCAAGCGGGCGGAAGCGATACTTTCCCGCTCCATCGCGCTCGACTGTTCCGCCGTAGGGCCGACCAAAATGGCCGGGCAGAATGATCG
Organism: Pseudorhodoplanes sinuspersici; assembly: GCF_002119765.1. Lineage (NCBI taxonomy): Bacteria > Pseudomonadati > Pseudomonadota > Alphaproteobacteria > Hyphomicrobiales > Pseudorhodoplanes > Pseudorhodoplanes sinuspersici. Next base: position 2,524,020 of record NZ_CP021112.1, on the reverse strand, counting down.
CGCCGGTGTCGGCCGCATAGGCAAGGATGCGCGCCCGGGTCGCCCTCGCAAGGTCCTGATTCTCGCAATATTTGCTGTTGATCTCAGGCATAGGAACCTGGATCGGCTGATGCATGACATCGGCGATAAACACGGCCTCCTCGCCGCGCGAGCGCAGGCGCACTGCCATCTGGCCCGGTGCATGACCGGGGACCGGCATCAGATCGATGCCCTCGGCCAGGGTCTCGTCACCGTCGACAAGACGCGCGAGACCGGCCTCCAGGATCGGTTCGACGCTGTCGATGAAAGGCTGATGCAAGGCCGGGGGCTGGTCGGCAGCTCCGGCCTTAGGATCGCGACAGGCGACCTCGCTCTTCGACATGACATAGGCCGCACGTGGAAAGGTCGGCTGCCAGCGCCCGTCGACCAGTTGCGTATTCCAGCCGACATGGTCGACATGGAGATGGGTCAGAATGACCATGTCGACAGACTCGGGCGTAACGCCGGCCTTGGCAAGCTTGTCCAGGAAGGGGGCCTGGCGCTGGTGGAAGCGGGGCGAGGCGGGACGCTGCTTGTCATTACCACCACCGGTATCGACCAAAATCGTCAGCGTTGGGGTCTTGACCAGCCAGACATGGATCGAGGTGACGAAGGCATTTGCGGCCTCGTCGAAATAGTCCGGCACCAGCCAATGGCGGTGCTGAGAGAGCGCAGCCGCGTCGAAGCCGGCGAAGGTAGCGGCCGGTTCGGCCAGCACCATCTCCTCGATCCGCGTGATCTCGAAATCGCCGACTCTAATCATTCTATCGTTCTCCCGATGTTGCTTGTGTGGAGGGTACAGCGCCGCGCGGGCAGCAGCGTTGCACATGGCACAATGATGCTTTGCGCTTCTTTCTCATTTTGGTACCCCCGCCATGCCGTTAGCGTTCCGCTTCAATGACACGGGTCGCGGATCAGCGCCGATTCGGAGTTTCGGGGGGATGGGCGCCGGCGTATGCGGGATTTGCTGACACTTGAGGGAATTACCCTGGGCTTTGGCGGCATCCAGGCGCTGTCGGACGTCTCGGCGTCGGTGCGCGAGCATAGCGTCACGGCCGTGATCGGCCCAAACGGTGCGGGCAAGACCAGCCTGTTCAACGTCATTTCCGGCTTCTACCGGGCCAATGCTGGCACGGCCCGTTATGATGGACACGACCTCCTGGCGACACCAAGCAATGCCCGAGCCCGCATGGGGATCGCCCGCACCTTTCAGAACATCGCTCTGTTCCAGGGATTGAGCGTCCTGGAGAACATTAAGCTCGGCGCCCATGCCGACCTCCGGGCAAACCTGCTCAGCGCCAGCGTCTTCCTGGGGCCGGCGGCAGGCGAAGAGGCCGCGCTGACGCGCCGCATCGACGAAGAGATTCTTGAGCCACTCGGGCTTGCCGAGATTCGTGACAGGCCGGTCGCAGGACTGCCCTATGGCCAGCAGAAGCGGCTCGAACTGGCGCGCGCCATGGTGATGCGGCCACGACTGCTGATGCTGGACGAACCTTTCGCAGGAATGCCGCCACCTGAAAAGCGCCGCATGGCCGAGGCGATCCGCAGCTTCATGCGCACGGGTGGCGTTACCACCCTGTTGATCGACCACGACATGGAGGCGGTGATGGGGCTGTCCGACCATGTCGTCGTGCTGAATTTCGGCAAGGTCATCGCCGCCGGCGACGTCGCCATGGTGCGCCGGCATCCAGACGTGATCGAAGCCTATCTTGGCGCAGCATGAGCGATCAGAGCGTGCTCCAGTTTATCGAATACAGCATCATCGGCATCGCCTCGGGCAGCATCTATGTGCTGGCTGCGCTTGGCTTCGTGATCATCTTCAAGTCGAGCAGCGTCTTCAATTTCGCCATGGGCGAGATGATGATGTTCGGCGCCTATCTGTTCTTCATGGCCGACCAGCAGCTCGGGCTCGGCTGGATGGCAGGGCTTGCGGCGGCGTTCGCCGGCTCCGCGGTACTGGCGCTTGCAATCGAGCGCGGCCTGTTGCGACACCTGCTCGGCCGGCCCGCCGTCGTGCTGGTGATGGTGACGCTCGGTGTCGGCTCGATCATCCGCGGCGTTGCGGCGCTGCTTTGGGGACCGAACGTGCTCCAGCTCTCCGAGATCCTGCCGCGCAAGCCGATCTTCATCGGCGAACTGCTGATCCCCGGCAAGCTTGCCTGGGGCTTCGTCGGCGTCAGCCTGATCGCGGCGGGCTTCGTCGCCTATTATCGCTTCTCGCGCGCAGGCCTGGCGATCCGCGCAACCTCCTCCGACCAGGTCACGGCCGAAGGGCTCGGCATCAACATCCGGGGCGTGTTCTCGTTGACCTGGATCCTCGCCGGCATGCTCGCCGCCGCATCGGGCATCATCGCGGGATCGGTCAATGGGGTGACGCCGCAGCTCGGCCTCGTCGCGTTCAACGTGCTCGCCGTCGTCATGCTCGCCGGTATGACCAGCGTCGGCGGCGCCTGCATCGCTGGCCTCCTGATCGGCTGGATGGAGACACTTGTCGGGGCCTATCTCGGCGCCGCCTGGCAGAATTTCTTGCCCTATCTCGTCGTCCTGCTGGTCATGGTGGTGAAACCGACCGGGCTGTTCGGCGAAAACCGGATCGAGCGCATCTGATGGCCAGCGCAAGCACGACCCTTTCCGCGCCCGCGAGCCTCGGTCTGCGGATCTCGCCGCGCGTCCAGCTTGGTCTGTGGCTAATGCTCGGCTTGGGATTGGTGTTCTTTCCCGCCTTCGCGGGAGTTTATTTCGTCTACATGGCCTCGCTCATCGCGATCAACATCATCGCGACCGTCGGCCTGAACCTCACCGTCGGTTATGCCGGCCTGCTGTCGATCGGCCATTCCGCTTTTCTCGGCGTCGGCGCTTATGTCAGCGGCCTGATGTGGTTGCATCTGGGCACACCGCTGCTGGTCAATGTTGCAGGCGGGGCGCTCGCGGCCTTCGCCGTCGGGCTTGTCTTCGGCATTCCCGCGCTCAGGATCAAGGGCGTCTATCTCGCCATCGCAACGCTGGCGGCACAATACTCGCTCTACTTCATCTTCCAGCAATGGACGAGCGTGACCGGCGGCGATCGCGGCCTGTCGCTGCCTCGACTCGATGTGTTCGGCATGGGCGAGACGGGATTCTATTACGTCGCCATCGCCATCATGGTGGCGCTGCTGGTGGCGGCGCGGAATCTGTTCCACACCCGCATCGGACGCGCCTTCATCGCCGTGCGCGAGCGTGACTACGCAGCTGAAGTGCTCGGCATCAACGTAGTGCGCACCAAGCTACTCGCCTTCGGCCTCGGCGCCGCCTTCGCTGGTGCAGCCGGCGCACTCGGCGCCGCCTTTTTGCGCATCGTTACGCCCGACCAGTTCACGCTGTTGGTCTCGGTCTTCTTCCTGGCGGCAGTCGTCGTCGGTGGGCGCGCTTCGATCCTCGGCTCGATCCTGGGCGCGGTCTTCATGACCCTGATGCCGGAGCTGCTGCAATACGGACTGACAGCGGTCGGCAAGGGCGCCGACCTTGCCGGCCTGATCGCGCCCTTGCGCGAGATCATTTTCGGCTCGCTGATCATCGGTTTCCTGCTGTTCGAGCCGCGCGGGCTGGTCGGGCTGGTCGAGCGAGCATTCGGGCGGACCGAGACCTTCGATTCCCGGCCGGAGGGCTGAAGGCGCCTCAGAGCGCCATCCGGCAAGACCCCGAGGAGGAGACCACGATGACGACCCACTGGATGACCAAGACCTTTTGGCTCGCTGCTCCGCTTGCGCTGGGGGCTTGCCTGATGAGCGCGCCGGCTGCGGCGCAGGACCTGAAATTCTCGATCCCCGTGCCCCTGTCAGGCCCGCTCGCCGTCACCGGGCAGGCGCAGCAGCTCGGCTGGCAGCACGCAATCGACTACATCAACAAGAATGGCGGCATCAGAGGCCGCAAGATCGACGCTTCCTATTACGACGACGAGTACAAGGTCGAACTCGGCGTCGCTGGCTTCAAGAAGGCCGCCGCCGACGGCAATCTGACCTTCGCGGCCGGCGACGGCACGCCATTCGTGCGCGCGATCTCACCCGAGAATAACGAGCGCTACAAGGTGCTGATGGCCAATACTGGCGCGAGTTCCGACCTGATCGACGTCGCCAAGTACAAATATCATTTCCTGGTCGGGCCGACCTATTCCGACATGATCGGACTGCTGTTCAAGCACATCAAGGCGCAAGGCGCGGCTACCCCGCCAAAGGTCGCGATCGTCTATTCGGCCTCCGAATTCGGGCGCGACCCGCTCGATAATGCCCGCACCATGGCCAAGACCATGGGCATCAACATCGTGCTCGAGGAAGAGACCAAGTTCACCGGCGTCGATGTGACCGCCCATGCGATCAAGCTTCGCAACGCGAAGCCGGACTATGTGATCTTCCACGGCTATGCCGGCAACATCTGGCCCGAGATCGCCAAGCTGGCGCGTGAATATGGCGTCAAGGCGCCCTTCATGGGCACGCTTTTTGGCTCGCATCCCGACGTCGTCAGCGGCATCGGCGCGGCGGTCGACGGCTATCTCGGCACTGTCTCGGTAGAGCTTGCACTGAAGGACCGCCAAGAGCCGATGCTGAAGGTGATCGACGGCTACCTCAAGACCTGGACCGCCAAGCCCTACACCGGCTACGCCAATATCGGCTACATGCAGAGCTGGGCCACCGCGATGATCCTGCGCGAGGTGATCGGCAGAGCGATCGACGCCGGCAAGCCGCTGAACGGCGACACGCTGATGGCAGAGATCAACGCGCTGAAGAACTGGGATTCGGGCGGCATCTTCGGCACGCCGATCTCCTTCGAGAAGCAACGCATCCCCTATGGCGTGATCTACCGCTATTCCTGGCCAAACGGACAGTTCACCGTGACGCCAGTCGGCGGCTTCCAGAAGACCGAATGACGCCATGACGGCCACCCTCGACATCTCGACGCTCGACGTCAGCTATGGCGACTCCGTGCAGGCGCTATCGGGCATCTCGCTTATGGTGCCGGAGGGCGGCTTCACCGTCCTGCTCGGCGCCAACGGCGCCGGCAAGTCGACCGTGCTGAAGGCGGCCTCAGGCATCCTACCCTTCGAGAACGGTCGGATCAGCCGCGGCACGATCCGCTTCTTCGGCGAGGACATCGCCGGGGTCCCGTCGCACCAATTGGCGCAACGTGGCCTGCTGCATGTCCGCGAGGGCCGTCACGTCTTCCCGGCCATGACGGTGGAAGAAAACCTCGCCGCCGCAACCTTTGCGCTCAGCGGCCGAAAGCGCCGGGCGAGCCGGGATTTCGACGACGTCTATGCCTGGTTCCCGCAATTAAAGCCGCGCCGGACGACACCGGCAGGCTTCCTGTCCGGTGGCGAGCAGCAGATGCTCGCCATCGGCCGGGCACTGGTCGGGGCACCGCGACTCCTGCTGGTCGACGAGGCTTCGCTTGGCCTGGCGCCGCTGGTCGCACGCGACATCTTCGCCATCCTTGGCCGGATCAACCGCGAGAGCGGACTTGCGATCCTGGTCGTCGAACAGAACGTGACGCTGGCCTTGCGCCACGGCTCCTATGGTTACGTCCTCGAGAATGGCGCGATCACGCTGGAAGGTCCGACCGCGACGTTGATGGACCGGGAGGCGATATCGAGTCGCTATCTCGGCACCGCCGCAACCGAACGGACGCCATAACATGCTGCGCTGCGCCCTGCTCGACGATTATCAGGACGCCGCGCTGTCCCGGGCTGATTTCGCTCGGCTCGAAGGCCGCGTCGCCTTCACACCGTTCCGCGAGCACATCGCCGATACGGCGGAGCTACTGGCGGCACTGGCGCCTTATGACATCGTCGTGGCGATGCGCGAGCGCACTCGCTTCGATGCCGCGCGCCTGGCTGGGCTGCCCAATCTCAAGCTGCTGATCACCACGGGGATGCGTAACTCCTCAATCGACACTGCCGCCGCGACTGCGCGCGGCATTACAGTCTGCGGTACCGAGAACTTTTCCGGTTCGGCCGCCGAAATGACCTGGGCCTTGTTGCTGGCACTCGTTCGACATCTCCCGCGCGAGGTCGAGAACCTCCGGCGTGGCGGCCCCTGGCAGCTGACGGTTGGACGCGATCTCAGCGGCCTCAGGCTCGGCATCATCGGTCTCGGCACGCTTGGCTCGCGCGTCGCGACCTATGGCAAGGCTTTTGGCATGGAGGTCAAGGGCTGGAGCCGCAGCCAGGCGATGGGCCGCGCGGACGCGCTTGGCATCGGCCATGCGCCGTCGCTGCAGGCCTTGCTCGCCAGTAGCGACGTGCTTTCGATCCACATTCCACTTAATCAGGAGACACGCAGCCTGATTGGGGCGGACGAACTCGCCCTGCTGCCGCCCGGCGCGATCCTGCTCAACACGTCACGCGGACCGATCGTCGACGAGGCGGCGTTAATTGCCGCATTATCGAGCGGACGGCTTGGCGGCGCCGGTCTTGACGTTTTCGACCAAGAGCCGCTGCCGCTCGATCACGCCTTTCGCAGTCTCGCCAATGTGGTCGCGGCTCCGCATCTCGGCTACGTCACCGAGAACAGTTACCAGACCTATTTCGCGGGTGTCGTTGAGGACATCGAGGCTTGGCTGTCGGGACAGCCGATCCGCGTGATCGCCTGAGACTCTTTTTCGGCTTGATAGCCAAGAGCTAAAGCGCCGGACGTAAAATCGGAATCCTCAGATTCCGTTTTCCAGATTTTGTGATTCACCGTTTTTTTGAAGGTGAATCGGTGAGGCATGGGTCGCAGCTATTCGGAAGACCTCGATAGTGTCGAGGTTGTTGACGAGACTGTCCGCATCATTGGCGACAAAACCCATTTGGAACACGCAATTGTCGAGCAGAACGTCGTCGCCGGCGGTGTTCGCAGATGAGCACCAAATGGCGCGCCCGAAGAGATTCGAACTCCTGACCCCCAGATTCGTAGTCTGGTGCTCTATCCAGCTGAGCTACGGGCGCGTGCTGCGTAAGAGAGGCGCTTGAACGGCCAACGCAACGGCCGGATAGCTATCGCCCCGGCTCCGGAATGGCAAGGGTTTTCCGAGCATCGGGGGGCGTTGCCCGGGAAATCAGGCGCTGGCCCGTTCCTCCCGCCAGGCATCCAGATCGACCGCCTGGTCCGGGATCGTGAGGTGAAAAGTTGCGCCGATCGTGCCCTCGACCAGCCCGATCTCGCCGCCATGGGCGCGGATGAGTTCCGCCGCAATGGCCAGGCCAAGCCCGGTCCCGCCCGGGCGGGTCGAGCCGGAAAAGGCCTCGAACAGATGCTCCTTCGCACGCGGCGAAAAGCCCGGGCCGGTATCGGACACCTCGATCACCACCACACCGCCTTCGCGCCGTCCGGTCATGCGGATCTGGTCCCGCAGCGCATTGTTCGGCGCCCGCGCCTCCAGGGCCTGCGCGGCATTGCGGGCGAGATTCAGGAGCACCCGGAAAATCTGATCGTGATCGGCATCGACCTCGAGGCCGCGTTCGATCGAGACGATCCAGCCGATGCTGCTGTCCCTGCCGAAACCCAGATTCTCGCGCACCTCGTCCACCAGTGCTTCCAGGGAGATCATCCGGCGGTCCGGCGGTGCTTCCTGCGCGCGGCCATAGGACAAAGTCGACTGACAGAAATCGATCGCACGTTCGAGCGTGCGCACCAGCTTCGGCGCGAACCGTTGCACCCGTGCATCGCGCACTGTCGACAACTGGTCGGAAACGAGTTGCGCGGATGCCAGCATATTACGGAGATCATGGTTGATCTTCGACACGGCAAGACCAAGCGCGGCGAGACGGCTGCGCTCATGCAGCATCGATGTCAGGTTGCGTTGCATCGTCGCCAGTTCGCGTTCGGTGACGCCGATCTCGTCATTTCGTTGCGACACCTTGATCGTGCGCGATGGATTCTCGGGATCGGCCCGGAACGACATGATATTGCGAGTGATCCGCCGCATCGGCCGCACGAACATGAAATGCAGTGCCAGATAGACCAGCGCCAATGTCGAAGCTGAAATGATCAGCGAGACAATCAGCACGTTACCCGAAAAGCGCAACATCGCGCGCTGCAACGCACCGTTCTGCATGAGAATTTCGAGAAATTCGCCATCCCGCGGCGCCGAACCGATGACCCGCATCACCGTCGACGCCGGATCAGTCAGGCCGTAATAGGCGCCCCGGATCGCCTCGATCCAGGTGACGTCGCGCATATCGTAATTGCGATGGATCTCTTCCGGCAATTCGGTGACGGCCAAAAGCCGGCGCGTGTTGCCGGTCTTCATCGCCACAGCTTGCGCGCCGATATTGTTGAGAATGTCGCGCGCCAGATCGTCCGGCACCATCCCGCTCGGGGCAGCATAGAGAACGAGCGCTGCCGTCCGTGCCGCCGCCAGCCGGTCGTTCATCCAGTTGAGGCGGAAATTGGAGACCGAAGGGACATAGATCATCACCTCCGCGATCATCACGAACAGCACCGTGAGGACGAGGAGCTTTCCGGAAAGCCCGAACCGCGGCACACGGACCGGGCCGGACTGATCATCGAAGTCGGCCATCTTGTCGCGCCAAACGGAGCCTATCCAGGACCCACCCAAGCTCTGCAACAATTATATGATGCGGCGCAACTTATAGCACGTCAAACAGGACTTTAGGATGTCGTTTACGGCACTTTTTGGGGACTTGTGGCTTGGTGGGCCCGTCACCACCATTCGTTGTAGCGTAATAATATTCGGGTCATCGGATTTCTAGCCTGAAAGCCCGGGATGTTCCAGATGAGGCCGGGGCAAACTAAACGCCGTTTGGCCCCTATCGACCCACCGGTCGCATTGACGAAAGCGGCATTATTCCCTTATAAGCCGCCCCAAATTCCGACGTCGGCGGCCCCGCATCCTTTTTGCGGACGAGCGGCCGACGCGAACCACCCGACACATCCGGCATTGCGCCGCGACCAGCGGAGAACGACCCCGTGAAACGGACCTATCAACCGAGCAAGCTCGTGCGCAAGCGCCGCCATGGCTTCCGCGCCCGCATGGCCACTGTCGGCGGCCGCAAGGTGATCGCCGCGCGCCGTGCCCGCGGCCGCAAGCGTCTGAGCGCTTAAATCCGGCGGCCGCAAGGCCGTCGTGATGGCCAATGGAGCGCCTCAGGCAACGAGCGGACTTTCTGGCCGCTGCGGGCGGAATCAAGGTTCCGGCCGCTACTTTCGTTCTGCAGGCGCGTGACCGCCGGGAACCGGGTCCGGTCCGGGTCGGCTTCACCGTTTCAAAAAAGGTCGGAAATGCCGTCGAGCGCAACCGTGTGCGCCGGCGTTTGCGCGAGGTCGTGAGACTGAAATCCGGGGATGCATTGCGCCCGGGCCATGATTATGTGCTCGTCGGACGACGGGCCGCGTTATCTGCGGATTTTTCCGCATTGATTGAGGATTACCAGCGCGCAATTGCGCGCGTCCATGCCAAGCGCCGATCCAAAAGAGATGCGCAACCAAATCCCTGAACCTGCGAGCCGGAGTTCATGATTAACGACCAGAAGAATATGCTGCTCGCGATCGGGCTCTCCGTGCTCGTGATCATTGGCTGGCAGTATTTCGTCGGCATGCCGCAACTGGAAAAGCAGCGGCAGCAGCAGGTGCAGCAGCAACAGGCGCAACAACAGCAGCAGACGCAGACGACCCCGAGCACGACGCCGCAGCCAGGGACCCAGCAATCCGGCACGACGCCGCAGGTGCCGGGGCAAGCGACGGCCGGAGGCAACCTGACGCGCGAGGCCGCACTCGCAACCTCACCCCGCGTTTTGATCGATACCCCCACCATGAAGGGCTCGGTCTCGCTGAAGGGAGGTCGCATCGACGACATCGCGCTGGTCAAATACCGCGAAACGGTCGACCCGAACTCACCGCCGATCGTGCTGCTGGCTCCGTCCGGCAGTGCACATCCGTTCTACGCACAATTTGGTTGGACCAATGCCGCGGGTGCCAAAGCCAAATTGCCCGATGACAACACGGTCTGGACCCAGGAAGGCCGCGGCGCGCTGTCGGTCGGCAAGCCGATCACACTGACTTACGACAACGGTGAGGGCCTCGAATTCCGCCGCACCATCGCGGTCGACGAAAATTACCTGTTCACGCTCAATGATACGGTCGTCAACCGCGGCAGCGAGCCGGTGACGCTCTACCCTTACGCGCTGATCTCGCGCCAAGGCAGGCCGGAAGTGCTCGGTTATTACATCCTGCACGAAGGCCTGGTTGGCGTGATGGGCGACAAGGGGCTGCAGGAATTTTCCTATAGCAAGATCGAATCGGAAAAGCAGGTCTCGTTCGACGTCACCAATGGCTGGCTCGGCATCACAGACAAATACTGGGCGGCGACTTTGCTGCCCGAAACCGACGCCAAACTGAAGGTCAATTTCTCGGCCCGCGACCTGAACAACCGCAAGGCCTATCAGACCGATTATCTGCTCGACCCGGTGACGATCGCCGCAGGCGGCACCGGCACGGCCAAGGCGCGGCTCTTTGCCGGCGCCAAGGAAGTCTCGGTCGTCGACGGCTACGACAACGCGCTGAAGCTCAATCGCTTCGAACTGCTGATCGATTGGGGATGGTTCTATTTCATCACCAAGCCGATGTTCTGGATGCTGGACTTCTTCTTCAAGTTCTTCGGCAATTTCGGCATCGCGATCCTGATCGTCACGGTCATCATCAAGATCGTGTTCTTCCCGCTCGCCAACAAATCCTATGCCTCGATGGCGAAGATGAAGGCGGTGCAGCCGCAGATGATGCAGCTGCGCGAGCGCTATGCTGACGACAAGGTCAAACAGCAGCAGGCGCTGATGGAATTGTACAAGCAGGAGAAGATCAATCCTCTGGCCGGATGTTTGCCAATTCTGGTTCAGATCCCGGTCTTCTTCGCACTTTACAAGGTCCTGTTCATCACCATCGAAATGCGGCACGCGCCGTTCTTCGGCTGGATTCACGACCTCGCCGCCCCCGACCCCACAACAATCTTCAACCTGTTCGGATTGATCCCCTGGGATCCGTCGGTCGTGCCGGTCATCGGTCCGCACCTCATGCTCGGCATCTGGCCGCTGATCATGGGCGTGACGATGTGGTTCCAGATGAAGCTCAACCCGGCGCCGCCGGATCCGACCCAGAAGATGATCTTCGACTGGATGCCGCTGATCTTCACCTTCATGCTGGCCACCTTCCCAGCCGGTCTCGTGATCTACTGGGCCTGGAACAACACGCTCTCGGTGCTGCAGCAATCCTTCATCATGAAGAAGCATGGCGCCAAGATCGAGCTCTGGGACAACATCCTCGAGCTGTTTGGACGAAAGAAGACACAAACGCCGTCGTCCTGACGGCGTTTGTGGTAAACGCCATGACGTCCGGTTATACGCGCAACGAGATCGAGACCGGACGCAAGCTGTTCGCGGGCGACTGGCAGTTCATCTGGGCCGCGGCGTCGATGGAGACGCTGCCGCCGATGAAAGGGCTCGAGATCGCCTTTGCCGGCCGCTCCAATGCCGGCAAGTCGTCACTGATCAACGCATTGACTGGCCGCAAGGCGCTGGCGCGCACATCCAACACGCCCGGCCGCACGCAGGAACTGATCTTCTTTCAAGGCCCCGACGACCTGCGGATCACCGATATGCCGGGATACGGTTATGCCGAAGCGCCCAAGGCCAAGGTGAAGGCCTGGACCGACCTCATCCATTCCTATCTGCAGGGCCGCGCCAATCTCGCCCGCGTCTACATGCTGATCGATGCCCGTCATGGCATCAAGGAGGCTGACAAGCCGGCGCTTGAGCTTCTGCGCAAGGCTGCCGTCAGCCATCAGATCGTATTGACCAAGTGCGATCAGTTGCCTGCAAAAGATCTTGCTGCCCGCATCGACGAGATCGCCACCCAGATCGCCAAGAATGCCGCGGCCTTCCCTGAAGTTCTGGCCACGTCGTCGCGCGAAGGCACCGGCATTCCCGAACTGCGGGCGGCTATCGTGCGGCTGATCGCTGAACGGAGAGGGTGAGGAACGATCGATGTTGCAGGTTTTGATCGGTATCGCTGCGCTATTCGGTTGTATCGGCATCATCTTTGCCGCGGCCGGAGCCCATGCGAAACCAGGCAGCGGTCTCGACAGCGCCGGACACATGCTGCTGTTTCATGCGCCGGCGGTGATTGCGACCTGCGCGGCGATTGTCAGTGGACTGGTTCATCGACCCTTGGGAATTGGAGCAGCAATCCTGCTGCTTCTGGGTGTGGCTCTGTTTTCGGGCGATCTGGCCTTGCGGGCCTATACCGGGCACCGGCTCTTTCCGATGGCCGCCCCCACCGGCGGCATGGTCATGATCGGCGGCTGGGCATTGCTGGCGCTTGCTGCTTTCCTTGCCCTGCGCTCCTGACCCTCCTCTTCCGCATTTCACGAACGGCGGCTAAAAGAGCGCCGTCTTGACAGCAAAGAACCTGCCAAAAGCCTATCAAGGACGTTTGCAATGACCGTCTCGCCGCACGATCAGGCCCGCATCCTCTCCGAAGCGCTACCGCATATGCAGCGCTATGACGAAGAAACCGTGGTCATCAAATACGGCGGTCATGCAATGGGTGAGGAAGAGGCCGCACGCGAATTCGCACGCGACATCGTGCTGCTTGAGCAGACCGCCATCAATCCGGTGGTCGTCCATGGCGGCGGCCCGCAGATCGCGGCGATGCTGGGCCGTCTCGGAATCAAATCGCAATTCTCAGGCGGCCTGCGTGTCACCGATGCCGCGACCGTCGAAATCGTGGAAATGGTTCTGGCCGGCTCGATCAACAAGCAGATCGTCAGCCACATCAATCAGGCTGGCGGCAAGGCGGTGGGCCTCTGCGGCAAGGACGGCAACATGGTGATCGCGCGCAAGGCCGGCGGGCCGAGCGAAGCCTCCGTCGCCGACGTGGTGGACCTCGGGTTTGTCGGCGAGCCGGAGAAGATCGATACCACCGTGCTCGATCAGATCATCGGCCGTGAACTGATCCCAGTTCTGGCGCCGATCGCCTCGGGGCCGGCCGGGGAAACCTTCAACATCAATGCCGACACTTTTGCCGGCTATATTGCCGGCGCATTAAAAGCCAAGCGGCTGCTGCTGCTGACCGACGTGCCGGGTGTACTCGACAAGTCGAAGAAGCTGATCCCGGAATTGTCGGTGAACGATATCCGCAAGCTGATCGCCGACGGTACGATTTCCGGCGGCATGATCCCGAAGGTGGAAACCTGCATCACCGCGCTCGAACAGGGCGTCGAAGGCGTCGTCATTCTCGACGGCAAGGTGAAGCACGCCGTACTGCTCGAATTGTTCACCGATCACGGCGCCGGCACGCTGATCCATCGCTAAGCCGAAAAATAAGCCGCAGCCGTCAGATACGCCGACGGCTGCGGCTTTTATACTGTTACGCAACGCTACGTAGCACGCAACGAATCAACGCAACACAACTTCACGCCACAAACAGGCGCATTACGGCATCACGTAGGCATAGATGCGGTTGCGCGAGTATTTCGCTTCCGCGACACGCCGGTTGTAATTGCCGGAAATGATGATCGGGTTGCCCGAGGCATCGATGCCGGACACGATGCCGACATGGCCACCGCGCTTGCCGCGCGACATCACCGCGATGGCTCCAACCTGCGGGCCAGAGATGCGACGGCCATAACTCGCAAATGAGCTTGCCATGTTGGAGCCGGTGCCGCGATGGCCGGCGCGCTCCAGCACCATGTTCATGAACCGGGCGCACCAGAGCGCACCCATGCCGGTCGGGTTGGTGCCGATGTAGCGGCGGGCCTGCGCAACCAGATTAGAAGAACCAAAGCCGGCACTCGGTGCGAATGACGACGACGCTGCGGCGGGCGCGACGCGACGCACGATACGCTGGCCGCGACGGCTCGCATAGCGGGTCGTATGACGCGCGCGATGCGCATAGCGGCCACGAGGCGCATGGGCTGTCCGCGGCGCCGCACGATGCGCAGAGGTGCTGGCCACACCGAAATTGAAGCCAAATGGCGTGACCGGAGCCACGGCCGCCGCGCTGTGCCGCACGGTCTTGTGCTTGTAGCGCCGAGCTTCGGCCGGCGAATGGAAAGCAGTCAATATAACGGCAGTTGCGATCGCAGCCGTAACGGCGAACGTCTTTGATTTCTTCTTGTTGGATAGAAAGGTCATCAATAATCCCACGCTTGTACTCATTACCCCACCGCTCAGCCCGCCCGGCCGACCGGCACTCAGCAAAACGCCGCCGTGGCGAGCACGACGGCGTTTGCGGAACGCGCGATGAAGGCGGATGCGGGCGAGAATGCGACGACAATCGGGCGGAGGGATCACATGGCGTTACAATTTGAAATAAAGAAGCTGAGTTATGCTCGAGGACGTCCGGCGATGGCCCGCGCATTCCTCCGCGACATGGCGCAGCGAGATGCGGACACAAGTGTTAACGGCGGCGACTCAATCGAAACACAGCCTGCTCACCGAACAGATTCCAGACCCACCACGGGAAGTTGAGACGAAGCTTGCGCCCCCACGCGTCAAGCGCCACGGCGGTCTCAATTTTTACGCCGACCTCGTTACAGAGATCGCGAAAATCGCGGATCGTGCAGAAATGAATGTTCTGCGTATTGTACCAAGTTTCCGGCAGGTTGGCCGTCCGCGGCATGCGCCCGAACAGCAGCAGCATCAACCGGATCTTCCAATGCCCAAAATTCGGGAAGGAGACGATTGCGCGTTCTCCGATACGCAACATGTGCTCCAGCACCACACGCGGCTGCCACGTCGCCTGTAGCGTTTGCGACAAGATCACATAATCGAAGGCATCGTCGGGATAATCGGCCAGATCGGTATCGGCATCGCCCTGAATCACCGCGAGGCCCTTGGCCACGCAGAAATTGACGCCTTCGCGCGAAATCTCGATACCACGACCATCGACGTTTTTGGTCTCGGTCAGGATCTTCAGAAGCTCGCCATCGCCACAACCCACGTCGAGCACACGCGAGCCTGGCTCGACCATCTGCGCCACCACCAAAAGATCGACGCGCCCGCTGGTCGTGTTTCTCGCACCATTGGCGGCGGCCAGTTCGCGATAAGGGCGGGCTTGCATGTTCATTCTTTTATACCAAGGCCGCGTGCCTTGGCGGCACCATCGAGAAAGCCGCGGACGATTGCAAACAATTCCGGCTCGTCGAGCAGAAAGGCGTCATGGCCCTTGTCGGTGACGATTTCCGCGAACGATACGCGCGCACTGGTGGCATTCAGCGCGTGAACGATCTCACGCGATTCCGATGTCGGGAACAGCCAGTCACTGGTGAAGGAAACAACGCAGAAACGCGTCTGCGTATTCCTGAAAGCATTGGCCAGGACGCCGCCGTGCTCGGCAGCGAGGTCGAAATAATCCATCGCCCGCGTCAAATACAGATATGAATTCGCATCGAAACGTTCGACGAACGAGCTGCCCTGATAGCGCAGATAACTCTCGACTTCGAAATCGGCATCGAACGAGAATGTCGGATTATTACGGTCCTGGAATTTGCGCCCAAATTTCCGATGCAACGCCGCATCGGACATATAGGTGATATGCGCGCCCATCCGTGCGACCGCGAGCCCGCGGCGTGGATTCGTGCCCTCGGTGAGATAGCGGCCGCCACGCCATTCCGGGTCGGCCATCACCGCCTGGCGGCCGACCTCATGGAAAGCGATATTCTGTGCCGAATGCCGCGTGGCGCAAGCCAGAGGCAGCACGCAGAAGACACGCTCCGGATAACTTTGCGCCCATTGCAGAACCTGCATGCCGCCCATCGAGCCACCAGCAACCGCAAACAGCATCTCGATCCCGAGATGATCAATCAGCATCGCCTGCGCGCGCACCATGTCGCGGATGGTGATGACCGGAAAATCGAGGCCGTAGGGCTTGCCGGTCTTCGGATTGATCGACGACGGCCCCGACGATCCCATACAGCCGCTGACGACATTCGAGCAGATCACGAAATAACGCTCGGTATCGATCGGCTTGCCGGGGCCGACCATGGTCTCCCACCAGCCGTTTTTTTTCGTCACCGGATGCACGCTGGCGACATGCTGATCGCCCGTGAGGGCATGGCAGATCAGCACCGCATTGCTGCGGTCGGCATTCAGCTGGCCATAGGTCTTGTAGGCAATCTGGAATGGCGACAATTCGACGCCGGAATCGAGCCTGAGCGGCTGGTCCGCACCAAAACGCACAACCAGCGAATCGCGCGGCGCATCGGCCTCTCGCGGTGTCGCCTGTGGCGTGGATATCAGGTTGGCCTCGGCCATCGTTGCTAACCCGGCTCTTGCTTTAGCCCGGCTCCCGGCCGGACCGTTTTAGGTAGGCCTAACGTGAATTAAGTCAATGTTTTCTTTGATTTCGGGGCCCTGCCCACCTATCAATGCCCAGCCGTCGTTAACGAGCCCATCATGCCCAAACAGGCCCAAAAAGACGCCCCATCGCTGACCGCCCTGCGCGCCGAAATCGATCGTATCGATGCGTCGATGCATGCGCTTTTGATCGAGCGCAGTGAGATCATCGCCAATCTTATTGCCGTGAAAGGCACGCAGGAGTCCGGTTCCGCGTTTCGCCCGGCGCGCGAAGCCTCGATGATGCGAAAGCTGGTGGAGCGGCACCGTGGTATCCTGCCGCTCGATACGGTCGAAAGCATCTGGCGGGTCATCATCGCGACTTTTACCTATGTGCAGGCGCCCTATTCCGTCCATGGGGACTTGAGTGTTGGCGAAGCAGCGATGCGGGACAGCGTCCGCTTCCATTTCGGTTTTACCGTGCCTTTCGTACCGCATATTGGCGCAGTGGGCGCCATTGCAGCGGTGGCTGCCTCGAAGGGCGATCTGGCGCTGGTGCCGGCCACATCCGTCGCAGGCTCCGGCGCCTGGTGGGCCTCGCTCGAGGGTGAGAGCGCGCCGAAAATCATCGCCCGCCTGCCCTTCGTGGAGCGACCCGATCATCCGGCGTCATTGCCCGTCTTTGCAATCTCGCATCCGGCTGCCGATGCCGTCGCGGCCGAGGTCGAGGTCTTTAGCGTTCGGGTATCGGGCTGGGGCGCGGCCGCCGCCCGGACATTGGCCCCGCTGGCTGAGGTCATCGCCGAACCGGACGGCGCTTTCGACGGGGCAGCTTTGCTGATTTCTGTGCCGCAGGGCCAGACCGTTGCTGCTATCACCGATGCCCTTGTGAAAGCCGGCGCGTCGGTCCGTTCCACGGCCCTCGTCGGCAGCCATGCGACACGCTATACCGTCGCCCGTTAGAGTTGCGCCCGTTAGAATTGTTCGAGGAAATCCATGACTGCTTTGACTCGCCCGCAGCCGCGTTCCGGCGTGCTCGACATTGCCGCCTATGTGCCGGGAAAGAGCTCCGCGCCGGGTGTCGACAAGATCTACAAGCTGTCGTCAAACGAAAGCCCACTGGGCGCGAGCCCGAATGCGATTGCGGCTTATCAGTCGGTCGCTCAGGAGCTGCAGGATTACCCGGACGGCGCGGCGACCGCCTTGCGCGAAGCAATCGGTAAAGCCTACGGCCTTGATCCCAACCGCATCATCTGCGGCGCAGGCTCTGACGATCTGATCAACCTTTTGGCGCGCGGCTATCTCGCTGATGGCGACGAGGCGATCCACACCACGCACGGCTTCCTGATGTATCCGATCGCAACGCTTGGTGCGGGCGCGAGGCCTGTCGTGGCGGCGGAGAAGAATTTCACCACCGACATCGACGCCATCATCAAGGCCGTGACGCCGAAGACCAAGATGGTCTTTGTCGCCAACCCGAACAACCCGACCGGCACTTACATCCCGTTCGACGAGGTGAAGCGTCTGCATGCGGCCTTGCCGCCGCATGTGTTGCTGGTGCTCGATGCGGCATACGCCGAATATGTGAAGCGCAACGATTACGAGGCTGGCATCGAACTGGTCGCGACATCTGAGAATGTCGTAATGCTGCGCACCTTCTCGAAGATTCACGGGCTTGCTGCCCTGCGACTCGGCTGGATCTATGGCCCGGCTCACATCGTCGATGCGCTCAATCGCATTCGCGGGCCGTTCAACGTCAACGCACCGGCTATCGCCGCAGGCGTCGCCTCGATTGGCGATACGGCGCATATTGAAAAGGCCCGCGCGCACAATGAGAAGTGGCTGCCTTGGCTGACCGAGGAAATCGGCAAGCTCGGCATCAAGGTGACGCCGAGTGTCGCTAATTTCCTGCTGCTGCATTTTCCGGAAACACCCGGCAAAACGGCGGCGGAAGCTGATGCGCTGCTGACCTCGCGCGGGCTCATCATGCGGGCGGTGCGGGCTTACAAGCTGCCGAATTGCCTGCGCATGACGGTCGGCACGGAGGAAGCCAATCGTCTGGTAGTCAAGACGCTCACCGAATTCATGAGCAAGTGATGCTCATGACGCATGCCTGACGTTATGACTGACGCGCCCATCATCAACCGCCTCGCGCTGATCGGCACCGGCCTGATCGGCGGATCGATTGCGCGCGCGGCACGCGCGTCCGGCGCCGCGAAAACGATCGTCGCTACGGCACGCTCGCCGGAAACGCGCAAACGGATCCGCGAACTCGGCTTTGCCAATCAGGTGACAGAAACCAATGCCGAAGCGGTGCGTGACGCCGATCTTGTCATCGTCTCGATTCCGGTCGGCGCCAGTGGACCGGTCGCGAAGGAGATCGCGCCGAACCTTAAGCCGGGCGCAATCCTGTCCGATGTCGGCTCGGTGAAAGGCTCGGTCGTGCGCGACATGTCGCCATTCGTGCCGGCTGGCGTGCACTTCATTCCCGCACATCCAGTCGCCGGCACTGAGAATTCGGGTCCGGATGCCGGATTTGCAGAATTGTTCGTGAACCGCTGGTGCATTCTGACGCCGGTGCAAGGCACTGAAGAACCTGCTGTCGAAACGCTGCGCGCCTTTTGGGAAAAGATTGGTGCCAATGTTCAGGTGATGACGCCGGAGCATCACGATCTCGTCCTCGCGATCACAAGCCACCTGCCGCATCTGATTGCCTACACCATCGTTGGCACCGCCAATGAACTCGGTGAGGTGACGGAATCCGAAGTGCTGAAATTCTCCGCCGGCGGCTTCCGCGATTTCACACGCATCGCCGCGTCCGATCCGACGATGTGGCGCGATGTGTTCCTGCACAACAAGGACGCGGTGCTGGAAATGCTTGGCACGTTCAATGAGGACTTGTCGAAGCTCACGCGCGCGATCCGCCGCGGCGACGGCAATGCGCTGTTCGATCATTTCGCCCGCACGCGTGCAATCCGTCGCGGCATTGTCAATATCGGTCAGGATTCAGCAGTGCCAGATTTCGGCCGCCAGCATGCGCCGCTGCCGATGGCGCCGATTGCACGGCCTTATGCGTCGGACGACGACTGATCAATATAGTGGCGGCGTTTGACCGAGCTTCACCGGACCGAGCGTTGCAACGCCATCCTTGAAGCGCAGCGGCATCTTGGTTGCCTTGCGTCCTTCCAGTTCCGCCGGCTCCCCGAGAAACGACACTGCGCCGGCAATCGCACCAGGCGCCATCTTGTCGAGAAGTTTCAGCGCGGCGCCCAGCCTTTCGTTTCGGCTGCCGCCCTGGCGGGCCAAGGCCTCCACGCCTAGGGCGGGCAGAATTTTCTCGACCCCCGTCGCCGTGACCTGCAATTCGCCGTCGAGATAACCCGACGGTGTCAGTTTCAGCGTGCCGTTCGAGACCGCCAGCAGATCGCCTTGCCGCAACCGCGCATTCCGAATGTCGATGCGGCCATTGGCTTGCTGGATTTCGCGAAAACGCTCAGGCCAGGTCTTCGGCGCAAAATTGCGCAAACCCACGAGCTGCGCATCGCCATTGAAATCGGTCGGTTGCTTCGTAAGTGGATGCAAGCCTGGTGCGGTCGCAGCCGTCACGGTCGTTGCAACATCGATGACTGGATTTTCTGTCACTGTGCCCGACGCCAGACGGCCATGAAGCTCGGCATGGGTTGCGGCAAACAAGCGTTCCGGCTGATCGGTACCGCTGCGATCTACTGTCATGTTATCGGCGGCGAAGGAGACTCGCTGCGGAGCGCGCGGCGTACCGCGGAGGCTGATCTGCGCCAGCGACCAGTTCGCCGTCATCTTCGGGGACTGACCGGGGTCGGCAATCGCAAGCGGTCCCTCGATTTCCGCCAGCAGCAACGTCGGCTGGTAGACTTGAACCGCGGCGAGAATACCGGATGCCGTGAGCGTCACTGGCGGCCGGGCTTTCGGCAACTCCGCGCCGGCATTGTTGCAACGAAACTCGATTCGGAACGGGAAGCCGCCGAGACTTTGATCGCCACACGTATAGATACGGCCGGACCGCTGTTCGCGCTCGATCCAGCCGGCAATCAGGCCCTTGGCCCGATCGGCGGCGTAAAACCAGAACGCACACCAACCCGCCGCGACAATCACGAGAATCAATGAAGGGATGAGCCAGCCAATTGACCGGCGGCGGGGCACCTCTACGCCACGGGGCGGCGCGGGACGGTATTGATCCATGGACTCAAATCCGAATAGAGCGTTTTCGAGCGAAGTGAGTACCGGCCTTCGCCGGCCATAGCCGGCTTCGTCCGGCGACGGCCGGTTCGCGTAAAAACGCGTCAAAATACCCCCCGAGTGAGGATGGGTGAATGCGGCGTTTCGATGTTTGGAAACGCCGTGCTAATTCCCATATGCTCGCAAGTCACTAGTGTCCCAATTCCGAAGTTCGTATCCTTTCGCGGCCGCCTCTTATACGAACTTCGGAATCGAAGGACACTAGCAACTCATTGAATCTAGTGTGGCTTTGGTTCAGAAGTCCGCATTTCGAACTCGCCGCGGGAATGATGCGGACTTCTGAACCGCCACACTGGTATGAAACTCGCTCCAGATCAAATTCCAGAAGATTTATGGGTGTTTGGCTATGGCTCTCTGCTATGGCGGCCCGGCTTTGCCTTCACCGAGCGGGTTCCGGCCCGCGTGACTGGCCTGCACCGGTCGCTTTGCGTCTATTCTTTCGTACATCGTGGCACACCGGAACGGCCAGGTCTTGTCCTTGGTCTAGACCGCGGCGGGGCGTGCCGCGGCATCGCCTTTCGCGTCGCCCCAGCGGAGAGGGACGCAACGATCCATTATTTGCGCGAGCGCGAACAGGCGACCTCGGTCTATCTCGAAATGATGCGTGGTGTAACTCTGCTCGGGCAACCGGAGCGCCGCGTGCAAGCCCTGACATACGTAGTAGACCGCGGCCATCCGCAATATGCCGGCAAGCTCAGCATCGACGAGCGGCTGAACCTGATCCGTCAGGGACATGGTCGGTCAGGCCCAAATCCCGAATATGTGCTGGCAACGGTTGCCGAGCTGGAATCGCTCGGTTGCCGCGATGCCGAGTTGCATGCCTTGGCAGAACGGCTGAAGGGACCGCATCTGCACGACGCGCAGGTGACGACTTAGCCATCACGGTGCGTGAGGCCAACGTCGCGATCGGCCATTGCGACAAGCTTTGCCGTCGCAGTCTCCACATCATTTTGCAATTGATTGAAAAACGTCTGCCGGTCGAGCCCCGGTGCGATCGGATCGAGAAACTCGACACGCACGACGCCTGGATAACGCATGATCGAGCGACGCGGCCAGAACACGCCGGAATTCAGCGCGACCGGTACGCAGGGAATATCGAGAGCGTTGTAAAGGAACGCAACACCGAACTTGTATTTCGGTTCGGCGCCGGGCGCGCGCCGTGTGCCTTCCGGGAAAATAATGATCTGGCGACCAGCCGCGACTTCCTTTTTCGCGTGTGCCGTCATACTGGCCAACGCTTGCGACCGCGCCCCGCGATCGACCGGGATCATGCGCGCCTTCCAGGCATGCCAGCCGAAGAACGGAATCCACATCAATTCGCGTTTAAGGATATAAGCAGGGTCCTTAAGGATCGTGAGAAGAGCGAAGGTTTCCCACATCGATTGGTGTTTGGATGCGACCAGCACGGCGCCGGCCGGAATTTTCTCGATACCACGAAATTCGTATGTCAGGCCGCACATCACGCGCAGCATTGTTAAATTGAGAGCGCTCCAATTCTTCACCATCGCCAAAATTGCGCCCCGCGGCATCAACAGGGTTGGCAAAGCCGCGATCAGATACACGAACAGCACGAGATAAAAGACGATATTGAAAGCGATGGATCGAAGAAGGATCACGACTCTTACCCAGTTAAAGGATCACGCAAACATCCGGTCGAGGATCGGCACCCGCATGCGCGCGATCGCGGCCATATACTTCACGTATTCGACAAAGAGGAGACGGAGCGTAGGGCCGCTCGACCAGCCCGCTTTCAGTTGTTCGCTGACGACCGGAAAGGCAACCAAAGAAATATCGGGAAGCTGATGTGACAATTCAGCCATCGCCCGCGGCATGTGATAGTTCGACGTCACGACGATCAAGGATTTGAAACCGCGATTCTTGGCCCAGCGCCGTGTCTCGGTGGCATTGGTGATGGTGTTGACTGCGGTGCGGTCGAGATCGACGCAACAGGTGATGATGTTGCCGTGCTCTGGCTTCAAGCGTGTGATTTCGCGCTCGCTGGTGGACGGGTTGACACCGGAGATCAGCAGACGTTGCCCGTTGCCTTTCGCCAGGAGTTCGATCGCATCCTCGATCCGTGAGGCGCCGCCGGTGAGAACGACGATGCCGTCGGCCCGGCTGCTCAGGATGATCTCGCTGACCGGTACGCCGCTCAGGAACCATAGAAAACCACCGGCAACCGCGAACAGGAGCAGCAGAATCACAGCGGTACACCATCGCGCGAACCGCAACACAATGCGACTCCAGCGGCTGCTTTTTGCTGAGGGTTGGGATTGTGACCTGGCTGAAGACATACCCTCAATCTCGTCCAAGCATCGCGTGAAATCCAGTCCGCTGCAGCACGAGCAGGTCAGATCGAGGCGATGGTCTGATTCACGGTCCGGCGCGAAGATTCCGCCGCGACCGCCGCGATCAGGATGATCTGCAGAAGGATGACAACATATCCGGTTGCACCCATGGTAATCGAGCCGAACAGGGCCGCGAACTGCTCCGCCCCCGCTGTGCCACGGATCATGGCTTCGATCGGGGCGATCAGCGCGAATAGCAGAATAGCCGCGGCGCCGCCGATCGCTCCGCCCTTCAGGCCCAGCCAGAGGAAATGCCGCTGAAACTGGCCGGCGATGAAACGATCACGCGCACCGATGAAATGCAGCACCTCGATGACCGGCCGATTCGCCGCCATCGCACCGCTGGTCGCGAAACTGACCGAGAGGATCGTGGCAGCGATCACAAGCCCAAGCACGATAATACCGCCAACCACCACAAAATCGCTCATCGCCCGCATTCTGTCGATCCAACCCCGATGGTCATCAAGCGAAGCGCCCGGCACCTTGTCGGTCAGCGCCTTGCGCATGGCTGGAATATCTGGCTGCGCCCCGGACGCGAGCTTGACGATGATGACCCGCGGGACGGGAAGATCGCTGACCGCGAGGCCGGAGCCGATCCAAGGCTCAAGAAGCTGCGCCGATTCTTCTTTTGAGTAGGGGCGCACGTCCGAGATCCCGGAGAATGAGCGCGCAATGTCCACAGCCGTTTTCACCGAAGCTTCAAGATCGCGGCCGGCGCCCGGCCTGATCTGGATCGTCACTTCGCGCAGAACTTCGGTTTGCCAGTCCGCGGCATTGGCGCGCACCAGCATGACGGCTCCGGTCGTCAGCGACGCGAGGAACGTCATGATCGCAACGACTGCCATCAGTGCCCGCCCGCCAATCGATTGATGCGGAACGATCGACGATTCGATCGTCGGCAGCGGTGCGTTTCCCGCCGCTGGCTGATCGGATATATTGCGCGCCTGCGCCATGATTTTCTCAATCATAAAGATGCAGCCGGCCGCCATGCAGCACGAGGCGGCGTGCGTCGAATTGATCCATCAAAGCGATATCGTGGGTGGCAATCACAATCGAGGTGCCGGATCTGTTCAATTCCTGGAACAGATGCAACAGGCGCTTGCCAAGACTCGGATCGACATTGCCGGTCGGCTCGTCCGCGAGCAACAGATGCGGCCGCGCGATCACGGCCCGTGCAATCGCCGCACGCTGCTTTTCTCCGCCCGATAGCACCGGCGGCAACGCCCACATGCGATGGCCAAGCCCGACCCATTGCAGCAGTTCGACCACCTCGGCGCGATAGGTGTTTTCGTCGCGCCCCATGATGCGGAGCGGCAGGGAGACATTCTCATACGTCGTCATGTGATCAAGAAGGCGGAAATCCTGGAACACGATGCCGATCCGCCTGCGCAAGGCGGACAAGCCGTCGCCGTCCAGTGTCGAGGTATCCCGGCCAAAGATTGAGATCAGTCCGCGCGTCGGCCGCAGCGACAGGAATAGCAGTTTCAGAAGCGAGGTCTTTCCGGCTCCAGAGGGGCCGGTGAGGAATTGGAACGATTGCGGCTCGATGCGGAAGGTAAGGTCGCGCAGAACCTCCTGCCCCATTCCGTATCGCAAACCGACATTTTCGAATCGGACCACGCCTAGTGTCCTGTCTCCGCCAGAGTTCCCAAGCTGCCCAAGACCCCGTCCTTTTGAGTCCCACCCACCAGCCGGTGCAGCAAGCGCTTTTATGGTTTCCGATTCGTTAACGGACGGCCGCTAGCATCGGGCCCCGGAAATTCTTACGGACCGAATCAACGATGGATATCGTCTGCCCCCATTGTGAAACATCCTACCGCGTCACCCCCGAAAGTCTCGGGCAGAAGGGGCGCTCGGTTCGCTGCGTCAATTGCAACAACGTCTGGTTCGCAGAACCCCCGCAGCCGGTGTTCCAGGCGGACGAGCCTTCCCTCGCGGCGGCGGCCCCGTCAATGATCCGGCCGGCTTTGGACGATGTGGTGGAAATCGGCCTGACCGCGTCCAGCCGTCCGGTATGGGACCAGCCCCTGGACGAGACGGACATCTTCAATAAAACCAAAGAACCAGGCTTCGACACGGGGGCCCCCCACAACACCGGATTTCCCGATGGACCGCGGATGCAGGCGGGTCCATCCATTGTTCCGCCGCTGGATCCGAAGAGCGATTTCAACGGTGGGCAAGACATTGAAAGCCTTGCTGCACGCCGGACGGCGCAGCGTCAGATGGCACGTCGGCGCTTTGGTTTCAAACCCAGCCTTCCGGTTGCAATCTGCGCCATGCTCGCTGTGATTGGCGGGCTCGTGGTCGCACGGCATCAGGTGGTGCGTATCCTGCCACAAACGGCATCATTGTATGCGGCTATCGGGCTGCCGGTGAATTTGCGGGGGCTTGTGTTCGACAACATCAAGACCGTCCGCGAGACTGAGGACGGCCAGACAATGCTGGTCGTCGAAGGCAACATCGTCAGTACGGCCGGCCGGCTGACCGAGGTGCCACGTCTGCGTTTCGGCGTCATTGATAGCGCCGGTAAGGAAATCTATGCATGGACCGCGCGACCGAATCGCGCGTTGCTGCCGCCTGGCGAAATCCTCAACTTCCGTTCACGGCTGGCGTCGCCGCCGGCGGATGCCATCAGCGTCACCGTCCGATTTTTTAACCGGCGCGACGCCCAGACCGAATTGATGTGAGGGAGCATGGCGCGAATTTTGTTGGCCGAAGACGAAGACTCGTTACGTGTACTTGTAGCGCGGGCGCTCATGCAGGACGGCCATGAAGTCGTGCAAAATTGCGACGGCGCGGCAGCCCTCGATACGCTCTCACGCGACCAAGGCCGCTACGATCTGCTGCTGACGGATATCCGCATGCCGATCATGGACGGCATTGCGTTGGCGCTCGCAGCCGGTCGCGACTATCCGGCTTTGCCGATCCTTTTGATGACCGGCTATGCCGACCAGCGTGAACGCGCATCGGGGCTGGAAATGCTGATCCACGACGTGATCACCAAGCCGTTCACATTGGCGACGATTTGCGGCGCGGTGCGCGAAGCCTTGGCAGCGCCGAAGAAGCTCCACTAACGCGTGGACACGATCAGGTCATATGATCAGGGCTGTACCCAGCTGCCTTCGCCAGGTAATCGATGTCATAGTAACTTGCGGGATCGGCCAGCAGCTTGCGCGGCTCTCCGTATTCACTGCGAAGCGCAACGACCTTCGCAATACCTTCGGCGTCGAGGCGGGCATCCTTGAAGAAGCCCGTGCCTGGGTCGAGAAGGAAATCGTGTGATTTCCCAGCTACGGTATTGTCCATGCCCGGCACATTGCGCTTGAGTATCTCAATCGCATCCCTCTTGTTCGCATGATCGAAGAGCCAGTCGAGCGCGGCACGATAGCCGCGAATAAATTCGACGACCTCATCGACATGCGCGCGCGCCCACGGGCGCCGCGCGGCTGCGACGACACCTTGATATGCGCCAAGCGCCTGTGACGCATTGGCCAGCCGGTGGAAGCCTTCTGCCTCGGCCATCGCTTCGAAGGGCGTAACGAGTAGCGTCGCCTCAAATTCCCTCCGCAGCAACGCGTCGTAGCGGCTCTTGACGCCGCCGGCCTGTACAAACTGGACATCCTCCCGTCTGATCCCCGCCAGCTCCAGAAGCTTGTGGAGTACAAAGGCATATCCAGTGGTGAGCGCGTCGACCCCTAGTCGCTTACCGGCAAGTTGCGCGACACGCGTGACTTCCGGGACAGACACCAACCGAAGAAATCCGCTATCGCTGCCCATGAAGGCGAAGATATCCGGCTTATGTTCGGTCTTCGCAGTGCCCTGCCCCTCCGAATAGGCGATGACGTTGTCGATTGCGGTCAAAGCGATATCGAACCGGCCTTCGATCAGCCCCACCAACTGAAACTTGGAGTCGGGCGTCGGCGTGATATTCACGGCCACGCCATTGCCGGCAAAAAAACCCTTTTCATTGGCGACGAAGAGCGGCCAGTTGAAGCCGCCGGGGAATACTACGAGTTCCAGCGGGCCACCCGCGGCGATCTGGTTGGGCGACATGGCAAACCTTAGCAATGAGGTGTCGGTGACCGGCCTGTGAGCCGGCTACGACCTGTTACTCGGCGACGACTGCGATGGCAGTTATCTCCACCATAATCTCGGCGGCGGCGAAGGCCGCAGCTGTCAGCAACGTGCTCGCGGGAAAATCCTTGCCATAGATTTCTTTGCGGATATCGCTGAACCGCTGCGAATACCGGCCATCGGAAATGGCGACAGTCATCCAGACGATGTCCGTAAGACTTCCGCCCGCCCGTTGCAGCGTCTTTTCAAGATTCTTGAAAGCCTGCCGCGCTTGGGCATCGAAGTTTCCCTCCAGCGGGGCTCCGTTGTCGTCGACGAAGCCGACATGTCCGGCCAGCCAGACTGTCTTTCCGCCTTGGGTAATGACCGCCGGCGAATAGGCGTATTTCGCCTCCCATGACGGTTCGAGTATTGTCTTCTGAACGCTCATGATTATCCCCTCGGTTAGAAAATTGCGCGCAGCATTAGGCGCGCCGGAACGGCGCGGCACCATTTGTTCTAAAGTTGCACCTTGGACTTTCCCGCGACCCCGAAATCTCCCGAGCCGCGATGTCTTCCCCGCTGTGTCAATTGGGGTCCGTTACCTTTAATAATGTAACGTACATTATTATGTAGTCGCGGGGCCCTCACAAGTTAGTAATGTAACGTACATTACTTTCTTTTGCTGTCAATTGAGAATTTTGGAAACTTTGCCGATGCCTCAGGATGCCATTTCTAAAACACCTGCTGCGGCAAAGACGGCGAAGGCAGCGAAACGTCGCGAGGAGTTCCTGGAGGCCGCCGGCGACCTCTTCCTCCGGAAAGGCTTCGACAATGTGAGCATCAATGACATCATTGCGCGAAGCGGTGGGTCAAAGACTGACATCTATCGCGGCTTCGGCGGGAAGGAGGCGCTTTTCTCCGAGGCGATACGGCAGCGATGCAGGAGAACACTGCAACCGATCATGCATCCGATACCCGTCAGTGAAGATCCTGTTGCAACCCTGTTAAATTTTGGCACCCAGTTCTTGAAATGCGTGCTCTCCGAGGACGGCATCTTGTGCCACCGAATCGTGATTGCCGAGGCGATGCGCTTTCCCGAGGTTGCACAGGCATTCTATGTAGACGGTCCGCAATCGGTTTATCAGGCGCTGTCCAAGATCTTCCTCCTGCTCGACAAGCAAGCGCGCATTCCGAAAGGGAGCGCCGACGCCTTCGCCCGCCATTTTCACGGCATGATCCTGACAGAATTGCAGATGGGCCGTCTGGTCGCGAACATTCCCATGCCGGACGACGCGCAGCTGCGCCGTCACGTCAAACGCGCGATCAAAGCGCTGTTGTTATCCGAGCCCTGACAGCAATGCGCGTCAGAAATCCTTGAGCAGACGCTCGATATAATCGAGTTCGATCTGCGGCCGAGCAGGATCCGAGAAGCGACGGCGTAATTCTTCCAGAATGCGCCGTGCCCGCTGCACGTCGATCTCACCCGGCACTTTCACTGTCGTATCGTCGCCATAATCACGACCGCGTAGCGGCCGCCCCAGCGGATCGGTGTCCTGCTGCGCGCGCGCAGGCCCGTTGCGGCCAGGCTGCCCGGGCCCCTGACCCATGCCCTGTTGCTGCTGTTGCATCGCTTGCGCCATGCCTTGGGCACCACGGCGCAACGCTTCCAGCGCACGCCCCTGCGAGCCGACTGCACCCTCGCCATCCCCCTCGCCGAGTTGGCCCTCAGCCTCGCCCATGGCCTCACCAGCACGGCCGAGCTGCTCCATGCCGTTCTGGCCCTGCTCGCCCTGCTGGCCCATGCCACGCTGGCGCAACTGCTCCAGCAACTTCTGGAGTTGCTCACGCAGGGCTTGCTGGTTCTGGCGCAATTCGCCCATGCCCTGCTGGTTTTGTTGACCTTGCTGACCCTGTTGTCCCTGCTGGCCCTGTTGACCACGCTGACGATCACGACGTTGATCCTGCCCCTGACGGAACGTGCGATCGCGCAATTGCTGCTGCTCACGGATCATGTTGCCGAGCTCGTCGAGCGCCGACATCATGTCGTCGCTGTCCTCGCCATCCTGCTGGCCTGGCCGCGCCGTCTGGAGATTTTCGAGCATCTGCTGCAGTTCCTGTAGCAGACGTTGCGCCGCCTCCTTTGCTCCGGAACGTGCAAGCTCCTCGATGCGCTTGACCATGTCCTGCAAATCTTGAGACCGAAGCTGGCGCATGTTCGGATCCAGCGGCCGTGCCATCTGCGGATTCTTCCGCATCTCCTCCGCCATGGCCTGCAGGAATTTATCGAGTGCGGCGCGCAGGTCTTCGGTGAGCTTTTTGATTTCCTCCTCGCTGGCACCACGCTCCAGCGCCTGACGCAACGCCTCCTGCGCAGCGCGCAACGCGGCTTCGGCATCGGAAATATTGCCGTCCTCGATCCGCACGGCCATGTCCCACAGGCGGGCGACGACATCGCGCAGCGCGTCATCGGATTTCGCGCGCGTCAATTGCCAATAGATCGAGCGCAGGCCGAGATAGACACCAGCTTCGATCTGGAAGACTTCCGGCGCGATCCCGAGTGCATCCAGCGCTGTCAGCACCCGCGGCTTTGTCTCTGCATCGAGGGCGAGAATACGCCGCTGCTCGACCAGCGCTCGCGCCATCGGCTTGGTGAAAAGCCGCTCCGGCAACCGCATGTCGAATGACTCGGATCGCCCTTCGTTGCCGCCCTCGTCAGTCGCACTCAAGGTCAGTTGAACATCCGCGCCGGCCCAAGGATGATCGGACAGATCACGCAGCGTCTGGCCGGTGCCGTTGCGCGTGCGCGCCTGTGGCAGAACCAGCGGCATATCGGGTGCTTCAAATAATGGCCGCGCGCCCTTGAAGCCTCCCGGCTTCATGCCGGTATCGTCGAATTGTTGCGGTTTCAGCGCGAAATTGGCGCGCGCTTCGGTCACGCCGTAATCGTCTTCGATCTTGTAGTTCAGCATCAGCGAGCCGCGCGCCTGCGGCTCGGGGTCTTTCGTCAGTGCGATCGTCGGTGCGCGATCCGGAATTGCGGTGAATGACCAGGTGATCGGATCGCCAGCGCCGCGCAATGTGACCGCGCCCTGCTCAGTGATCACATAACGATGCTCTTCGGTGCCAGCCGCAGGCGCGGCCTCGGCCGCTGGTTTGGCACTTTCGTCAGCCGCAATGCCGCCACGCAAGGTGACGTTGAGCCCCGTCGCACCGCTGGCGCGCACCACCAGAACCGATCCTGTCGGAACGGCAAGCGCTGCAGTGGGCCGCGCCGTTTCACCCGGTCGCAACCCCGGCAAGATGACTGGCGGGCGCGCCGTATATTGCGGCGGTGTCACCCAGGCATCGATACGGTAATTCGCCGGCGACACCACGCCCTGCCAATTGAAAGCGGCCGCGACACGGCGTTGGCGATCGCCACCCGCCGCGAAGAAGGTTGCAACGAACAGCACCAGCACGAGGGCGCGCAGCGCCACCGGATCGTGCAGCAAGAGACGGGGGGATGGCCAGCCGGCCTTGAGCTTGCGGGCGGCAGCGAGGGCGCGCTCGACATGCGCGCGCCACAACGCCTGCGTCATCGCATCGCCCTCGTTGGTGGCCAGCCGGTCGGTCAGAGCGACAGCAGGGCGATGCGGTAGCCCGCTGCGCTGATCGAGACGCGTCAGGGCATCGGCAATGCTCGGCCTGCGGACAAAGGCAAAGGGTGACAATGCCGCAAGTGCCAGCAACCCGAATATCACCACGCCCGCTGCGCGGCCCAATGGCGGCAGCCACAGCCAGAGGCCGAGCCATGACAATACGAAAAACAGGCCGATAACCGTCGCCAAAGCCGCGAGCGGGGGCCAGATGCGCTCCCAGAGAATCGACCAGCGGGCCCGTGAAATCCCGCGCGACAACAGGATATCAACCTCGCGCTGGGCGGAATTTCTAGCGTTTTCAGACTGTTGGCTGGATTTTTCGGCCAATGCTCAGTTCCTGATGAAGCGGCCCCGGGACTCATCCCAACGCACGAGCCTAACATGCGTCTCCACGCCAGTTAGTCACGAAACATGGACTGAATTAAGCAAGCCGCAGGCCAAATGCCAGAACCGCCCGATCAGGAAGGGCCGCCGTCAGAGCCAGGGCGGCATCCGGTCCAGGCCGATCAGGGTCTCAACCTCCACACGCGGCCGCACCAGCGACCAGGCATCGCCGTTGACCAGGACCTCGGGGACGAGCGCACGCGTATTGTAGGTTCCAGCCTGCACAGCGCCATAAGCCCCCGCGGTCATCACCGCCAGCAGATCGCCTGGCTTTGGTTCCGGCATCCTGCGACCGAGCGCGAGGTAATCGCCGGTCTCGCAGACCGGTCCCACAATATCTGCCCGGATGGTCGCGACGCCCGGAGCGGCCTGCTTCACCGGCAGGATATCGTGATGGGCCTCGTACAAAGTCGGCCGGATCAGATCATTCATGGCGGCATCGACAATCACGAAGGTCTTGGCCTCGCCGTGCTTCACGAACAGCACCTGCGTGACGAGGATGCCGGCATTACCGACGATCAGGCGGCCGGGCTCAAAAATCAGCTTGCAGCCGAGATCGCGTGTCGCCTGCTTCACCACCTTTGCATAAGCGACAGGGTCCGGCGGGATCTCATCGCCCTCGCGATAGGGAATCCCCAACCCGCCGCCCAGATCGACATGCGAGATCGTGTGTCCATCCGAACGCAATTCGAGAACGAAATCCGACAGCAATGCGAAGGCGTCGGCGAACGGCGACAGATTGGTGATCTGGCTGCCGATATGCATATCGACGCCGGCGACATGAATGCCCGGAAGCTGCGCCGCGTGACGATACACCTCGCGCGCGCGGCTGATCGGAATGCCGAACTTGTTTTCGGATCTGCCGGTCGCGATCTTCGCATGCGTTTTCGCGTCGACATCGGGGTTCACGCGGATGGAAATGGCGGCCGTGCGGCCCTTGCTCGCGGCGATCTGCGACAGCAATTCCAGCTCGGGCTCGGATTCGACATTCACGCAGAAGATGTCTTCCTCGAGCGCGAGCGCCAGTTCTTCGGCGGTCTTGCCGATGCCGGAGAACATGATCTTCTTGGCCGGGATACCGGCCGCTCTGGCCCGGCGCAATTCGCCGCCTGAGACGACATCGGCGCCGGCGCCGAGCCGGCCCAGCGTCGCGATCACCGCCTGGTTGGAATTGGCCTTCACCGCGTAGCAGACCATTGACGGCACATCGGCGAAGGCGTCCGCGAATACGCGATAATGCCGCTCAAGCGTCGCCGTTGAATAGCAATAGAAGGGCGTGCCGACCTGCGCGGCGAGCGTGGTGAGGTCTACCGCTTCGGCGTGAAGGGCGCCGTTGCGATAGTCGAAATGGTGCATGTTGATCTCAAAATTGACAGTCTAGATCACGATGATTTTGGGCCGAATCGACCCAAAGTCATAAACGTGATCGATTCTCATAAGTTAGCGCATGATGTCGTCCGAAAACCGCTTCGCGCTTTTCGGCATCATGCTCTAGTCGATCAGGACGTCGAGTGGAATCGGCTTATTGGGGCCTCTGATAATCGGCAAGCTTTTCGACTTGCTGCGTCGATACTTGATTTCATCGCCGCCCTGATCGGTCTCGTTGTCCAGCGAGCCGTCCGCATCGGCTGCAAGCCCGCCCGGAGGCGCGTCCAGCGGACCTTTGCGGCCACAGGCCGACAAACCAAGGGCCAGCATGAGCAGACCAACAGCGGCAAAACGGTATAATAAGGCAGGCGAAATCCGAGTCACAAAAAGCATCCCCAAACCGGCGCGGACCATATCAGAGCGTCCGAACAAGGCGAAATTTCTTCTTCCCGTCCACTGAGACCTCACGACCGGCCCTTTTCCAGCCGTTTCAACCACCGCTTGCCCTGCAGGCGGACATTCTTGGGGGCGGTGCCGCCATAACTGTCGCGGCTTTGCACCGAGCGGTCGACGGACAGCACCTTGAACACCTCATCGGTGATTTTCGGCTCGATGGCCTGCATGGTCTCGAGTGGCACCCGGTGCAGCGGCAGGCCCGCCTTGGAGGCCTCCGCCACGATCGACCCGGTGATGTGGTGCGCCTGCCGGAACGGGATGTTGAGTTCGCGCACCAGCCAGTCGGCGAGGTCGGTGGCGGTCGCATAGCCCTCACCGGCCGCCTTCTTCATGCGAGCCGCGTCCGGTTCGATATCCCGGACCATGCCGGTCATGGCGGCGATGCAGAGCGACAGGGCACCGAGCGCATCCATCGCCCCCTCTTTGTCCTCCTGCATGTCCTTCTGATAGGCGAGCGGCAGGCCTTTCATCACCATCACAATGGACTGCAGTGCGCCGGCAATTCGGCCGGTCTTGGCGCGCACCAGCTCCGCCGCATCCGGATTGCGCTTCTGCGGCATGATCGAGGAGCCGGTGGTGAACTTGTCCGACAACCGCATCAGGCCGGTCAGCGGTGAGGTCCAGATCACGATCTCTTCGGCGAGACGCGACAGATGCACGGCGCAGATCGTTGCAGCCGCCAGCGCTTCCATCACGAAGTCACGGTCCGACACGGCATCGAGCGAATTGCCCGTCGGCCGGTCGAAGCCGAGCGCCTTGGCGGTCTTTTCGCGATCGAGCGGAAACGACGTCCCGGCGAGCGCTGCCGAGCCCAGCGGCGATTCATTCAAACGCTTGCGTGCATCGGTGAAGCGGCCGCGGTCGCGTTCCATCATCTCGACATACGCGAGCAGATGATGACCGAATGTCACAGGCTGCGCGGTCTGCAGGTGCGTCAGGCCGGGCATCACCGTATCGGCATGCTCGATGGCCTTCTCGGTCAGCGCCATCTGGAAATCCGCCAGAGCGGCATCGATGCCGTCGATGGTATCGCGCACCCAGAGCTTGAAATCGGTCGCCACCTGATCGTTGCGTGAACGGGCGGTGTGCAGGCGGCCGGCGGCGGGCCCGATCAATTCGGCCAGCCGCGATTCCACGTTCATATGCACGTCTTCCAGCGCACGCTGGAAATTGAATTTTCCCGCCTCGATCTCTGACAGAATCGTGTCCAGACCGCCGGCAATCTGGCTTGCGTCACCTGCCGTAATGATGCCTTGGTCGGCGAGCATTGCCGCATGGGCCTTGCTGGCGGCGATGTCCTGACGATACAGGTGCCGGTCGACGTCGATGGAGGCGTTGATCGTCTCCATGATGGCATCGGGGCTCGACGAAAAACGGCCGCCCCACATCTTGTTGCTCATGACCGTGACCTTAAGGTTTTGAATTCCATGACTTCGCCAATGTCTGCCCGGGACCTCGCAAAAAAGCGCGTGACTGTCATGCTTCTGGGCGGGATCGCCGGCGTCGCCGCGGGGCTGGCGGGGATATACGGGATCGGCATGGTCATGCGCAATCCGGCGGTTCCGCAGGCCTGCCAGCCGGCCGCGCAGCTTGCGCAGAAATTGCAGCCACTGGCCCGCGGCGAAGTGGCGGCGCTGGCTCCGGCCAAGTCCCCTATTCAGGTAACAGATCTCGCCTTCCGCGACGCCTCCGGGCAGGACCGCAAGCTGGCCGACTGGAATGGCAAGACGGTCCTCCTGAATTTGTGGGCCACCTGGTGCGCGCCGTGCAAAAAGGAAATGCCGGCGCTCGACGAACTGCAGAAGAAGCTGGGCGGCACGGACTTCGAGGTCGTCGCGGTCAATATCGATACTCGCGATCCGGAAAAGGCGAAAACCTGGCTGAAAGATAACGGCATTACCTCGCTGGCCTATTATGCCGATCCGACCGCACGCATCTTTCAGGTCTTGAAGGAGAAAGGCCGCGCCTTTGGCATGCCGACCACATTGCTGGTGGACAAGAACGGCTGCGAAGTCGCGACGCTGGCCGGCCCTGCCGAATGGGCCAGCGGCGATGCTGTGAAATTCATACAGACGGCGCTCGGCAAATAACCGCGGGAAGCCTGGCAAATAGCCGTGGAATCATCGGCGAATAACCGCGGAATCACACGGAAATATCGAGATTCTCGCCGATCCCGGCCGCCGTCGCGGCGACGGTTTGCATATTCTCCTGCGCGGCCTCGATGACCTGAATGATCGAGGCCTGCGCCTCGGCATTCATCTTCATCATCCTGGCCGCGGCAGCCATCTGCACCTGGGAGGTTTGCGCGCCGGCATAAGCGGCAGCGAGAGCGGTAACATCCATATTCCGATTGCGTCCTTTGGTCCTACGCGCTCACGTCGATTGAGCTTGTGGCCGCATCGATCTTGGCTTTGCCTTCGGCAGAAACACGCTGTAGCGCCGCGTTGGCGGCAAGCTCTCCAAGACCGCTGATCTGGTTGGACCACGCCGCACTAAAGGCGCTCGCGGTGGCCGTCGACAGCGACTCGAACTCCGCCACGGCAGCCTGACGCTTGGCACGCCACGCTTGCATGCTGTCATAGGCTGATTGCGGCTTCACCCAGTTCATCTTCTTCATCTGAATGCCAGCCACTTTCAGCCATCCTAGGTCACATCGCACCGCGAACAGAATGAGCAAAGAGCGTTACGATCCGCCTAACACACCGCTAACGCATTCTTGCAAATCCTCTTTTTCGATTTCTCGCGGATTCTGAAATTCCCGCTTGACGCTCACTCTCACATCCCTATACTTAACCACATGGTTTACTATCAAAATGACCCACTGAACAGCACGTTTGCGGCGCTTTCCGACCCGACACGCCGCGCCATTCTGGCGCGGCTCGCCGAGCAGGACGGCATGTCCGTGAGCGAACTGGCTAAACCCTTCCCGGTCTCCCTGCCGGCGATCATGAAGCATCTCGACGTGTTGTCGGATGCCAAGCTGATCCACCGCTCGAAGTCGGGACGGGTTGTCACTTGCGAACTCACAGCAGCGCCCATGGAGGACGCCATGCGGTGGTTGAACCGGTATGCGCAGTTCTGGTCGCAGCAGCTCGATCGTCTTGCCGCTTTCGTGGAGGAAGAGTCATGTCCCTCGCCCAAACCAAC
Source organism: Pseudorhodoplanes sinuspersici (assembly GCF_002119765.1). NCBI lineage: Bacteria > Pseudomonadati > Pseudomonadota > Alphaproteobacteria > Hyphomicrobiales > Pseudorhodoplanes > Pseudorhodoplanes sinuspersici. The sequence goes on along the minus strand of NZ_CP021112.1, from coordinate 2,488,030 downwards.
GACGCCGTCAAACCCAGCCTCACCCTCAAACGTCGTCTCAATGCGCCAGCGAAAAAAGTCTACGCCGCCTGGACCGACCCGCAAAAAATAGTGCGCTGGTTTGGGCCCGATTCCGGTCCCGTCACGAAAGCAGAGATCGATCTGCGCGTCGGCGGCGGCTTCAACATCGGCTTCCACACCGAAGACGGCGAATATCATCAGGTCGGCGGCATCTATCGCGAGGTGGTGCCGAACGAGAAACTCGTTTTCACGTGGGCCTGGCACACGATGAAGGAGCGCGAGTCGCTCGTCACCGTCACGATCAAGCCCGACGGCGAAGGCTCGCTGCTCACGCTCCTGCACGAGAAATTCTTCGACGAACCCGCCCGCGACGGCCACAAGCGCGGCTGGAGCGGTTCGCTCGACAAACTGGAGCGGCTTTTCGCCTGAGCGGTCAGGCCGCGCGGCCCTCTCGACCTATGTCAAGCCCGGCGTTGACGCTGCGGAAAACCGAAGGAACGTACCAGATGATCACGATTTCTGCTTTCAAATGGGTTCCGGATTTCGCTCAGGGCCAGGTGCGCGATCTGCGTGCGCGCTGGGCTTTGGAAGAGGCTGGCCTGTCTTACCGGACGCGCCTCCTCGAACAGGGCGATCAGGACAAGCCCGATTATCGCTCGCTGCAGCCGTTTGGTCAGGTGCCGATCCTTGAAGAAGACGGCTTCGTACTCTTCGAATCGGGAGCCATCGTGCTCTACATCGGTGAGCGGAGTGAGATACTGCTGCCGAGGCAGCCAAAAGAACGAACGCGGGCGACACAATGGCTGATCGCCGCGCTCAATTCCATCGAGCCCTTCCTCATGAATGTGGCTTTGATCGACTTGTTCTACAGAGATCAGGAATGGGCCAAGCTGCGACGTCCAGGCGCCGTGCAGTTCGCGCAGCAGCGCCTTGCCGGACTCTCCAAGGCGCTCGGCGACAAGCCTTACCTCGATGGCGAACGCTTCACCGCCGGCGACCTGATGATGACCACGGTGCTCAGGATTCTCGGTCACACCGACATCGTGATGAGTGACCCGCGCCTTGCGACTTATGTCAAGCGCTGCACTGCGAGGCCCGCTTTTGAACGCGCGCTCAATGCACAGATCACCGACTTCAAAGTGGCTGCGTGAGCAGAGCCGCGCTGGAAAAACTGTTCGCTTAACGCTGGATTGGAGAGAAGTCATGAAGCTCTATTACTTTGAAACCATCAACCCGCAGAAGGCCTGCGCGGTCGCCAAGTATGTCGATGCGCCGGCGGACTTCGTCCGCGTCGATCTCGCCAAGGGCGAACACAAGACGCCGCATTACCTCGCGATCAATCCGAACGGCAAGGTGCCGGCATTGGAAGATGGCGACACCAAGCTGTGGGAAGCCAACGCCATCATGTGCCACCTCGCCCGCAAGGCGAAGTCGGATCTCTGGCCGTCAAATCCCGAGAAGCAGATCGACGTTCTGAAGTGGCTGACCTGGAATTCAGAACACTTCACGCGCCACACCGGCAATCTGTATTTCAATTACATCATCAAGCCGAAGTTTGGTCTCGGTGAGCCCGATACCAAGGCGGTCGATGAATCCACCGGGTTCTTCAAGCAATTCGCCGCCGTGCTGGACGATCACCTCGCCGGCCGGACATTCCTTCTCGGCGATCACCTGACGGTTGCTGACTTCGCGGTATCGGTGACGCTGCCTTACGCCGATCGTATCCAGTTGCCGCTCGATGATTTCAAGAACGTCGTTCGCTGGAAATCCGTGCTCGAGGAGATTCCTGCCTGGCGCGATCCCTTCCCGGCGCGGGAAGCACAGGCCGCCTGAACGGCGTTTCGCAAAGAAAGTTTGGAGTTCGCCATGCCACAGCACGGCACCTTTCACTGGAACGAACTCACGAGCCGCGACGTCGAGCGCGACAAGCGGTTCTATCAAGACACCATCGGCTGGACGTTCGTGTCCATGCCGATGGACCGGGGCGACACTTACTGGTGCGCCATCCATGACGGCAAGCCGGTCGCCGGGATCTTCCCGCTGACCTCGCCGGAGTTCGATGGTGTCCCTGAGGGATGGATGCCCTATCTCGCGGTCGACGACGTCGACGCACGCGTCGCCAAGGCCGTCAAAGCCGGCGCGCAATTGATGCGGCCGATTTTCGATGTGCCGGATGTGGGCCGCATCGCCATTCTGAAACAGCCCGGTGGAGCCGGGATCGGCTGGATGACACCGGTCGGAATGTAACAACGGCGAATACGTTTGGGGAACGACGCCATGATCTGCTGCAGCTTCTTTGTTCTTGCTTCCGCCTGGATATGGCGCGCCGGCGCACAGCTGGCGCTGCGCCTCGGCTCAGCCGTCGCGCTGGCGGCAACAGCCTTCAGCGGCGCGATCCTCATCGCCGAACATATCGACCATTATCGCAGCCGTGCCTTGGCCAACGATCGCTCGATCTTCGCCGAGATCATCGAGCAGCCGATCTGCACGAATACCGCCGACAGCGTCCGCCGCATCGCCGCTGTCATGGTCCCGCAAAACGCACAATGAGTAAGGAGGCACCCATGACCGATGTCAGCAATGCCACGAACCATCGCATCGTATCCCGCGACACCTGGCTGAAAGAGCGCAAGGCTCTGCTCGCGGAAGAAAAGGAAATGACTCACCTGCGCGACAAGCTGAGCGCAAAGCGCCGCGACCTGCCATGGGTCAAGGTCGAGAAGACCTACGTCTTCGACACGCCGGATGGCAAGAAGACGCTCGCCGACCTGTTCGATGGCCGCAGCCAGCTCATCGTCAAGCATTTCATGCTGGCGCCGGGACAGAAGGACGGCTGCGTCGGCTGTTCATTCGAGGTCGATCACGTCGAAGCTGCGCTCCAGCATATCGAGCATCACGATGTCAGCTTCGTATCCGTTGCGCGCGCTCCCCTTGCCGAGATCGAGGCCTTCAAGACGCGGATGGGCTGGCGCTTCAGGTGGGTGTCGTCCTTCGGCAGCGACTTCAATTACGATTTCGATGTCTCGTTCACACCCGAGCAGATGAAAAGCGGCAAGGCCTTCTACAATTACCAGGAAACCGAAGTTCCGCTGGAAGACCTGTCCGGCTTCAGTATCTTTTACAAGGACGAGAAGGGCGACATCTTCCATACCTACTCGACCTTCGGCCGGGGCGGCGAGGAAGTGCTCGGCTCGTATATGCTGCTCGATCTCACGCCCAAGGGCCGCAACGAGCAAGGCCCGAATTTCGATCTCACCGACTGGGTGCGGCATCATGACCGTTATGGTGCTGTCGGCCACGTCGCTCCGACCGGGCGATGGGTGGCTGGCGACGAAGCGTCATCCTGTTGCCATTCAAATTAGGCAGCTACAGCCGTTCCATAAAAACACTCAAGGAGATTTCGAATGCCCTATGTCGATGGATTTGTGCTGCCGGTTCCAAAGAAGAAGCTGAAGGACTACGAACGCATCGCCAAAATCGCCGGCAAGGTCTGGAAGGAGCACGGCGCCATCGATTACCATGAATGTGTCGCCGATGACGTGAAGCCCGGCAAATCGACATCGTTTCCGCAGAGCGTGAAGCTGAAGAAAGGCGAGGTCGTGGTCTTTTCCTGGATCACCTACAAATCGCGCAAGCAACGCGATGCCATCATAAAAAAGGTGATGAAGGACAAGCGTCTCGCCGACATGATGAATGATCCGAAGAAAATGCCATTCGACGCCAAACGCATGTTCTGGGGCGGCTTCAAGACCTTCATCGATCTCTGATCGACGTGTCGTAAGCGAGAGCTGAACCTTCACATGTCGGCGGGCGTGCCATGCGGCACGGCTGAATGCCCTCCCACGCCTGCAACACACCTATCAAGGAGATCACCATGACCGAACAGACACAAGGCGTCATTCCCCATCTCGTCGTCGACGGCGCAGCCGATGCCATCGACTTCTACAAGAAGGCATTGGGCGCAACCGAAGTCTTGCGCATGCCGGCCGAGGACGGCAAACGGCTGATGCACGCCGAACTGCAAGTGAACGGCTCACGCGTCTTCCTGATGGACGATTTCCCGGAATACCGCGAGCAACACGGTGGCGGCAAAATCGTCGGCCCGAAAACGGCCGGTGCCAGCACATTCGTGCTGCATCTTTTTGTGCCCAATTGCGACGAGGCGGTGAAGCGCGCCACCGATGCCGGCGCCACCATTCTGATGCCGCCGATGGATGCCTTCTGGGGCGACCGCTATGGCCAGGTGCTCGATCCCTTCGGCCATGCCTGGAGTTTCGCGCATCCTTTGGCAAAAGCCTGAGCACAATCAGCACAACCCATCACGGAACAACACCATGCTCGACACCCAGCAGGAACTCGTCATCACCCGCACCTTCAATGCGCCGCGCGACAAGGTGTGGAAAGCCTGGTCGGAGGCCGACAGCCTTGCGCAATGGTGGGGTCCAAAAGGCTGCACGCTCCGTATCATGACATTCGACTTCCGGCCCGGCGGCATTTTTCACTACGCGATGCAGTTTCAGCCGGGGCACGACATGTTCGGCCGCTTTGTCTATCGCGAGATCGTCGCCCCGGAACGCATCGTGTTCATCAATTCGTTCGCGGATCTCGACGGCGGCATCACGCGCGCGCCCTTCCCGCAGCTCAAGGACACATGGCCGCTGGAAATACAAAACACGCTGACCCTGACCGAAGAGAACGGCCAGACGACGCTGACGCTGCGCGGCCGGCCGATCAATGCCTCGGAGGCGGAAACCAAGACCTTCATCGGCATGTTCGATTCGATGAAACAGGGCTATGGCGGCTCGTTCGAGAAGCTCGACGACTATCTTGCCAAAACCTGAAGCGCTTCGCGCACAGTCATTCCCGTCAAAAATTTTCGCGCAACAGGCGCGCCTTTGGAGAACATCATGACCATCGCTCTCATCATCCTCGCCGTCGTGGCCGCCGCCGTCATTGGCCTTCTGATCTACGCATCGATGCAGCCGGACACGTTCCGGGTCGAGCGATCGGCAATCATCCATGCGCCGCGAGAGAAGATCATCGGCATCGTCACCGATCTTCGCCGCGGCGTCGAATGGTCGCCGTTCGAAAAAGGGCTGACCATGAAGAAAACCTTCAGCGGCCCGGCAACCGGCGTCGGCTCGGCCCTGGAATGGGACGGCGACAAACAGAGCGGCGCCGGAAAGTTCACGATCGCCGCGGTCACGCCCTCGAAGATCACATTCAATCTCGACATGACCAAGCCGATGAAGGCCAATCACATCGTCGAATACACGTTCGAACCGCAGGGCGATGCCACCAGGATGACGTGGAGCATCCACGGTCGCGCAAACATGATGTCAAAGGTCATGGGTCTGTTCATGAACGTGGACAAGATGTGCGGCGATCAGTTCGAGAAGGGCTTCAAGGACCTGAAGATCGTCGCCGAGCGCGAGGCGGAATCCCTCCCCGACGGCTCCCGCACCGCTGCGGCGTAATCGAAGCCAATCTTTCAAACCGGATAGTCGTCATGCTCAAAAAAATCCTCATTGCCATCGGCGTTCTGGTTGTCGCCGTTGCCGGTCTCCTGCTCTACGCATCGATCACGCAGCCGGACACTTTCCGCGTTCAGCGCGCGATGACGATCGATGCCCCGCAGGAAAAGGTCTACGGCATCCTGACCGATCTGCGCCGGGGCGCCGAATGGTCTCCCTTTGAAAAGGGCAAGACGATGAAGAAGACCTTCAGCGGCCCGGAAACGGGCGCCGGCGCGGCGCTGGAATGGGATGGCGACAGCGAAAGCGGCGCCGGCAAGCTTACGATCGCGCAGGCCACCCCGTCGAAGATCACGCTCAATCTCGACATGACGAGGCCGATGACCGCGCACAACATCGTCGAATACGACCTCGCTCCAAACGGCAACGGCACGAATGTGACCTGGAGCATGTCCGGGCCGATGAACATCGTCTCGAAGGTCATGTGCACATTCACCAGCATCGACAAGATGCTCGGCGGCGAATTCGAGAAAGGCCTGCGCGACCTGAATACGCTGGCACAACAATAGACGACTCAACGCGACATCAAACCCAAAGGAGGATCGCATGACTGCAGCCACCAGCCTGAAGCCGACCGCCGAACGCAGTGTGACGATCACGCGCGTCATCGATGCGCCGCGCGACAAGGTATTCAAGGCCTGGATCGACGCGGAACAGCTCGCGCAATGGTGGGGGCCGCAGCATTTCACCAATCCGGTCTGCGAACTCGATGTGCGGCCCGGCGGCAAGATCCTCATCCATATGCGGGCACCGGATGGCACGGTTTACCCGATGTCCGGCACGTTCCGCGAAATCGCCTCGCCCTCGCGCATCGTCTTCGTCGCTGTTGCGGAAGATGCCAACGGCAACCCGCATCTGGAGTCGCTGACCACCGTCACCTTCGAAGACGATGGCGGCAAAACCAGGCTGACGGTCACCGCGCATGCGACCGGTTTCTCACCGGCCGCCCCGCAAATGCTGGCCGGCATGGATGCCGGCTGGAGCCAGAGCCTCGACAAACTTGGAAGCAACCTCACAGGAGAAAACATGACTGATACCATGACCGAAGCCCCCGAATGCGCGATGATGGCCAAGCCGCAACAGGAACACGAGTGGCTGCAGCAACTCGTTGGCGAATGGGACTTCGAAGGCGAATGCATGATGGGTCCCGACCAGCCGCCGATGAAAAACACCGGCACCTGCACCACGCGCTCGCTCGGCGGCCTGTGGTTCCTCAGCGAGGGCTCGGGCGAAATGCCCGGCGGCGGCATGATGAACAGCATCATCACGCTGGGCTACGATCCGCAGAAGCAGCGCTATGTCGGCAGCTTCATCGCATCGATGATGACTCACATGTGGCTCTACGAGGGCACACTGGATGCCTCCGGCAAGGTCCTGACGCTCGACACCGAAGGCCCGAGCATGAGCGGCGACGGCACGATGACGACCTATCAGGACATCGTCACCATCGAGAGCAAGGATCACTGGGTCCTCTCATCACAGGCAAAAGGCCCGGACGGTCAATGGATGAAGTTCATGACCGCGCATTACCGGCGCAAAAAGTAACGCCGCTGGCGACACCACGAGCAAGGAGCAAGCGATGACAACAAGCAGCAATGAAGCCGCGGTCCACGCCCGCCTCGAGCAATGGCTCGAAGCCAGCCGCGCGATGAACCTCGATGCCATTCGGGCCTGCTACGTGCCGGACATGGTGTCGTATGACTGCCACTCCGCTTTCCAGTTCCAGGGCATCGATGCTTACAGCAAGCACCTGGAAATGTGCTTTTCGCACATGGCGGGGCCCGCCACCATTGAGGTCAGTGAGCTTTCGGTCACGGCGGACGAGCACATTGCATTCGGTCACATGACCATGCATTGCGGCTGCACCAGCACGAGTGGCACCGAACATTGGTGCTGGTTGCGCTCGACCGTCTGCTTGCGCAAGATCGACGGCCACTGGCTGATCGCCCACGACCATTGCTCGGCACCGTTCGATCCGATGAGCAATCAGGCGATGCTCGATGCTGGTCCGCAAACTGTGCAGCAGGGGCGCGCGGCCTGACGTCCGGACGGGATGAATGCTCTGGGTGCCGGCCGGATCGCCGGCACCTTCTTCGCTTTCTCTGCCTTCATCATCGCTGCGCTTGGTCGTCTGGCAACAGCGGCATTCATTCTGGCGTTGCGCTCGCGCATGGAATCCGGAACAGTTCGCGCAGATATCCTGCGAGACCGCGATGCCGAAAAGCCCAACCGTCGAGATCACATATTGCCGGCTCTGCGGCTGGGGCTTGCGCGCAAACTGGATGGTGCAGGAGCTGATGCACACCTTTGCCGAAGAACTCGGCTCGGTGATCCTGACGCCCGACACCACCGGCGGCGTGTTCGAGGTGCGTCTTGAGAACGACCTCGTCTGGTCTCGCAAGGAACGCGGCCGCTTTCCGGAAATGAAAGAGCTGAAGCAGCTGGTCCGCGATCGCGTTGCGCCGGAGCGGAAGCTTGGACATTCCGACAAAGCCTGAGCGTCAATTGCCTCAGGCTTTCTTCTCCCGCCGCGCCACCACCTCTTCATAGGCCGCCCGCAGCCGCTCGAAGACGGATGGTGCACGCGGCCTTGGCCTGAGCCGCTTGCCGGGACCGAGATGCATCTCGCGCAATTCGTCCATGAACTCGGCCCACAGCTTCGGTCCGCCTTCGTCGAGTAATTGCGCACGAATGCTGAGCTCTTCGGTGACGGGCAGATATTTGCGGCCCCAGGCCGCCATCTGTGCCAGCACTGGTAATAGCTCAATGCCTTTTTCAGTGAGACTGTAGATCGCCTTCTGCTTATGGGTGGGGTCATCTGCCCTGGTGAGGATACCCTGCTCCAGCAGCGTCTTCAGCCGATCGGACAGAATGTTGGAGGCGATGCCTTCCTCAGAACCGTTCAGCAATTCCCGAAAATGCCGCCGGTTACCGAAGATGATGTCCCGGATCACCAGAAGGCTCCAGCGGTCGCCCACAACCTCCAGCGTGAGATTGATCGGACAACCTGATCGATGCGCCTCGTTCATTGCCAGCCCTGCCCGTTCAAAACCGCTTGCGTTATGCAATCAGACTATTTATAGAGCAACCAGTTGCATTTCACAATCAGTTTGATCAAGGGAGGACCCGTTGATGTCCAAACTTAGCGTTCACGGTTTCACGATCTCTCTCGACGGTTATGGCGCCGGCCCCGATCAGAGCCGCGGCAATCCACTCGGTGTCGGCGGCGAAGCGCTGCATCAGTGGATGTTGGGTACCCGCACATTCCGGACAATGGTCATGGGGCAGGACGGCGGCTCAACGGGTATTGATGACGATTTTGCCAAGCGCGGTTTCGAGAACGTCGGCGCCTGGATCATGGGCCGCAATATGTTCGCGCCCAGCCGCGGCGAATGGCCGGATGACGAATGGAAGGGATGGTGGGGCAACAACCCGCCCTATCACTGTCCGGTCTTCGTGCTCACCGAGCATCCGCGCCCCGCGATCGATATGGAAGGCGGCACCACATTTCACTTCGTCACCGACGGCATTCACGCGGCGCTGGAACGCGCGCGAGACGCCGCGCACGGCAAGACCATCCGCGTCGGCGGCGGCACTGCCACGATCCGGCAATATCTGCAGGCTGGCCTTGTCGACGAAATGCATTTTGCCGTCTCTCCGATCTTGCTCGGCAGCGGCGAACATCTTTTTGCTGGGCTCGATCTGCCAAAGCTCGGCTATCGGCGCAGCGAACACGTCACCACGCCGAATGCCATGCATATCGTATTGACGAAATCGTAGGATTAGCGCGGCCTCCCGAGAGGCAAACTTGGATCGCATCGTTGAGCGCGCGCAACCCAACCGACATGTCAAAGGCGGGTATCTCACCATGTCCCTCACGCTGTATTTTCATCCGCTCTCATCCTTCTGCATGAAGGTGCTGACCGCGCTGTATGAGAACGACACGCCGTTCACGCCGCATCTCGTCGATCTGATGGACGAGACCGCAGCCGCAAATCTCAGGAAGATGTGGCCGATCGGGAAATTTCCGGTGCTGCGCGACGAGACACGGGGCGCAACCGTGACTGAAACGAGCATCATCATCGAGTTTCTGCAGTTGCATTATCCCGGCCCGGTTCAGCTCATTCCGCAGGATGGAGCGCGGGCGTTACAGATGCGGCTGCGCGACCGGATGTTCGATCTCTATCTCAACATGCAGATGCAAAAGGTGGTCGGCGACCGATTGCGGCCTGCCGGGCAGAAGGATCCGCAGGGCGTGGCGGAAGCCCGCAACACGCTCGACATAACCTGCAGCCTTGTCGACAAATATATCGACGGCAAGACCTGGATCACGGGCGACGATTTCACCATGGCAGACTGCGCGGCGGCGCCGGCCTTGTTCTACACCGACAAGGTGATGCCGCTTGCGGAAAACCACAAGAATGCAGCCGCCTATCTCGAGCGGCTGATGCAGCGGCCGTCCTTCGCCCGCGTGCTGAAAGAAGCGGAGCCGTATTTCAAGTTGTTTCCGCAGGACAACGCGACGTAGCGCAAACGCGTTGCGCTTCAAAGACAGGGAGACGGACCATGCCACAGCGCAGCCGGGCGGACGTCGTTCGCAGCTACTTCGCCGCCTTTATAAATAAGGATCGGGTGGTCGTCGAAAACGCCCTGTCCAAGGACTTCACCTTCACCAGCCCCTATGACGATGCGATCGACCGGGTTGAATATTTCGCCCGCTGCTGGCCGAACAGCGAGCGCATCCGGGACGCCGCCATCGAGCGCATCTCCGAGCACGGCGACGGCGCTTTCGTGACCTACAAGCTTACGATGGACGACGGACGGAGTTTCAGAAATACCGAGTTCATCACCTTCGACGGAGACCAGATCAAAGCCGTCGATGTTTATTTCGGGGCGACTTACAAAGAGGGACGCTTCGTCGCGCAGAAGCCGAACTGAGACAGGGCTGATTTTTCCGCTCGTCCCCGCGAAAATGGGCACCCAGAACTGCGTTTCGCAGCAGCATTGAGTAAGACTGGATTCCCGCTTGCGCGGGAATGAACGGAGAGAGTTGCAGTGCTATCGCACACTACCGCGTCGGCACCGGCTTTTCGCCGCGATAGTCGTAGAAGCCGCGCTGCGTCTTGCGGCCGAGCCAGCCGGCTTCGACGTATTTTACCAGCAGCGGGCACGGACGATATTTCGAATCCGCCAGCCCCTCGTGCAGCACCTGCATCACCGACAGGCAGGTATCGAGACCAATGAAATCGGCAAGCTCGAGCGGTCCCATCGGATGGTGGGCACCGAGTTTCATCGCCGTATCGATCGCCTCGACGTTACCGACGCCTTCATACAGCGTGTAGATCGCCTCGTTGATCATCGGCAGCAGGATGCGATTGACGATGAAGGCCGGGAAGTCTTCCGAAACCGCGATGGTCTTGTGCAGCTTGCCGACGAATTCCTTGCTCGCCTCGAAGGTCTGGTCGCCAGTGGCGATGCCGCGAATAAGCTCGACCAGCTCCATCAGCGGCACCGGATTCATGAAATGGATGCCGATGAATTTCTCGGGCCGATCGGTCGACGCCGCCAGGCGTGTGATCGACAGCGACGATGTGTTGGTGGCGAGGATTGCATCCGGCCTCAGCGACGGACAAAGCTCGGTAAAGATTTTCCGCTTGATGTCTTCCTTCTCGGTCGCCGACTCGATCACGAGATCGCAATCGCCGAAATCGTCCATCGATGCCGCCGGCTTGATGTGCTGCAGCGCCGCCTGACGCTGCTCCTCGGAGATCAGCTTCTTGGAGACCTGACGCGCCATATTGCCGTTGATGGTCGCCAGTGATTGCTTGATGCGGTCGGCCGCCACGTCGTGAATCTTCACGTCGAAATTGGCCAGCGCGCAGACATGGGCGATGCCGCTGCCCATTTGCCCTGCGCCGATCACACCGACCTTGCGAATGCTCTGCGCCATATCTGCCTGCGCCATGTCTCTCTCTGCCAAATCGCGCCGGTGTTCTACGCTGATCCTGAGCGTGTTACCACCGGCCGCGATATTAAACCTCAGGTCCGTTAACGCTTGATCTTGCCAAGCTCGGCGTCGAGCTCCGGCAAGGCCTGGTAGAGATCCGCAACCAGGCCGTAATCGGCGACCTGGAAGATCGGCGCCTCCTCGTCCTTGTTGATCGCCACGATGACCTTGGAGTCCTTCATGCCGGCGAGATGCTGGATCGCGCCGGAAATGCCGACCGCGATATAGAGCTCCGGCGCCACCACCTTACCGGTCTGGCCGACCTGCCAGTCGTTCGGCGCGTAGCCGGCGTCCACCGCCGCGCGCGAAGCGCCCATCGCCGCGCCAAGCTTGTCGGCCACCGGCTCGATATATTTTGTGAAATTTTCGCGGTTCTGCATCGCCCGGCCGCCGGAGATGATGATCTTCGCGGAGGTCAGCTCCGGCCGGTCCGATTTTGACAATTCCTCGCCGACGAAGCTGGAAATGGCCGGATCGGCCGGGACCGGAACCGTCTCGATCGGGGCCGAGCCGCCCTCGCCGGACGCCTGGAAGGTCGAGGTGCGCACCGTGATGACCTTCTTCTTGTCGGTCGATTTCACGGTCTGGATCGCATTGCCGGCATAGATCGGACGCTCGAAGGTGTCCGGCGCGACCACCTTGGTGATGTCGGAAATCTGCATCACGTCGAGCAAGGCGGCGACGCGCGGCATCACATTCTTACCAGTTGTCGTCGCGGGCGCGACCAGCGCGTCGTAATTGCCTGCAAGCGACACGATCAGCGCCGCCAGCGGTTCGGCAAGCCGATGCTCAAGCGTGTCACTCTCCGCCAGCAGCACCTTGGCGACGCCGTCGAGCTTCGCTGCTTCCTCGGCAACGCCGCGGCAGTCCTTGCCGGCAACCAGGACATGGACCTCGCCACCGAGCGCCTTGGCGGCCGTCAGTGCCTTTTGCGTCGAGTCCTTCAGAGACTTGTTGTCATGTTTGGCAAGAAGCAGCGTCGTCATCTAAAGCACTCCCGCTTCGTTCTTCAGCTTCTCGACCAATTCAGCCACCGTTGCCACCTTCACGCCCGACTTGCGGCCGCCGGGCTCAACCGTTTTCAGGATCTCAAGCCGCGGCTTCACATCGACGCCGTAATCGCCTGGCGTTTTCTCATCGATCGGCTTCTTCTTCGCCTTCATGATGTTCGGCAGGCTGGCATAGCGCGGCTCGTTGAGCCGCAGATCGGTCGTCACGATCGCCGGGCTTTTCAGCTTCACCGTCTGCAAGCCGCCATCGACTTCGCGGGTCACGGCGACGCTATCCCCTTCGATCACCAGCTTGGAGGCAAAGGTGCCCTGCGGCCAGCCGAGCAGCGCCGCCAGCATCTGGCCGGTCTGGTTCGAATCGTCATCGATCGCCTGCTTGCCCATGATCACGAGGCCAGGCTGCTCGGCCTCAACGATACCTTTGAGGATTTTCGCGATCGCCAGCGGCTCCGGCATGGCATCGACCTTGACCAGGATGCCGCGGTCGGCGCCCATCGCCAGGGCGGTGCGGATGGTCTCGGAGGCCTGGGCCGGTCCGATCGAAATCGCCACGATCTCAGTGGCTTTGCCCGCTTCCTTCTGACGGATCGCCTCTTCCACCGCGATCTCGTCGAACGGGTTCATCGACATCTTGACGTTGGCGAGTTCGACCCCGGAACCGTCCGATTTGACCCGCACCTTGACGTTGTAATCGATAACCCGTTTGACGGGCACCAGAATCTTCATGTTTCACCCTTCGCAGATGCGAAATCGGCGGCTAACTAAGAGACGGATTGGCGGAGTGTCAACGGCAAGGCTGCTCCGTCAAACATGGATGACCAAGCCGCGCGTAGAAACCGCCCTCGGAACCGACCGGTCCGTCCCGCGTGGCTTCACCGGTTCTGCCCCGGCTGCCACAGCACATCCTTGTCGCCCCTGTCATTGGCATGACGCCCGGCAACGAACAGAAAATCCGACAATCGGTTCACATACTGGATCGCCTCCGGCGTCACCGCCTCGCCAGGCCGATCGCGCAATTCGATCATCAGCCGTTCGGCACGCCGGCACATCGTCCGCGCCAGATGCAGGTAGGCGGCGGCAGGCGTACCACCCGGCAGGATAAAGGATCGCAGCGGCGGCAGGCCATCGTTCAACGTATCGATCTGCTGTTCGATCCACTGCACCTGCTTTTCCGTGACGTTGAGCTTGGCGCCGCCCGGCCCCTTGCCTTTGGTGTCATCGAGAATGCAAAGGTCGGCCTCGACATCGAAGATGTCGTTCTGGATGCGCAGCAGCATCGCATCGAGAACCGGATCCTCCCCGGTATGCAGCCGGGCGATGCCGATCGCGGCATTGGCTTCATCGAGGGTGCCGTAAGCTGCGACCCGCAGATCGTATTTCTTGCGCCGCTCGCCAGAGCCGAGCGAGGTCATTCCGTCGTCGCCGGTGCGGGTGTAGATCTTGTTGAGGACGACCATGGTTTTAACGCCCCATCATCCAGAGGGCGGCCATGATAATCACCAACGCGACAAACTGCAGCACCACACGAAGTCGCATCAGCTTCTGCGAGGTATAGGGCGAGCCGCCGCGCAGCATGTTGGCGAGACCCAGCAGCAGCACGATAGCCACGGCACCGATGGCGAACGGAATGAGATTGTAGAAGATATTGGACATCCGGCTGTCCTAGCACCGGGCCGATGGAAGTACCACCGGCCCGAAAGCTGCGGCCCAAAGCAAGAATCAGAGCTGTCGGTTGTATCTCTCCGCCTCATCCTGAGGAGGCGGCAAAGCCGCCGTCTCGAAAGATGCGGGCGGCCACCCGATCTTGGGTTTACCCAAGATCGGTATGATTGGCGCGCAAGTCGGCTATAGCCGACTTGCGATGTTCGAGACGCGCTTCTGCGAAGCGCCCCTCACCATGAGGCCGATTGAGAGCATTCTGCAACGCGTTAGGCCGCGAGATGTTTTTCGATCTCGTAGACCGGCATCTTCACGTAGTCCTTCTGGACTTCCTCACGCACCGCATGCTTCAGCGCATGGCTATACCCCTGCCGCAGCACGCCGATCGCCCGCGGCGGCGCTACCAGAATGATGGACTTGATCTGTCCCGCCTGGACGGCGGTATCGAGCTTGTTGATGATCGAGCGCAAGAATTCATCTTCCTGCTGGGTGTGAAAATCAGTTTGCTCGACAGCCGAGCGTCCGTTCCCGACCGACGAATGGGAACGTCCCGGCGCATCCGTGCCGAGCTCGCTGGTCGGTAAAACCTTCTGCTCCAGTACTTCGCGCGTTTGCAGATTTGGAAACTTGGAATCCCCTGCATTTTGGAGAAATAGGGCCTTGCTGCCGTCGCACACCACCACCCACTCGCCCTCACCGATCTTTACACATTTCGTCGACGTCATTGAAAACTCCTCCTAAGATCACGATGATTTTGGATCGAACCGATCCAAAATCATAAAACGTGATCGATTCTTATAAGTTAGAGCATGATGTCGTCCGAAAACCGCCTCACACTTTTCGGCATCATGCTCTAACGGACGGCCATCAAACACCATGCCCGGCCACCCGCCTTGCGATCGATCAACGCGGAGGAAGGATATCAGTTGCTACCGTCGAGCAGCCTGCGGGCAATGACCTGCGCCTGAATTTCCGCCGCTCCCTCAAAGATGTTGAGTATGCGCGCATCACACAAGATGCGCGAGGCCGGGAATTCGAGCGCAAAACCGTTACCGCCGTGAATCTGCACGGTATTGTCGGCCGCAGCCCAGGCGACCCGCGCCGCCAGCAGCTTTGCCATCCCGGCTTCCAGATCGCAGCGCCGGCCGGAATCCTTTTGCCGAGCGGCAAAATAGGTCAATTGCCGTGCAATCAGGATTTCGACCGACATCATCGCCAGCTTGTCGGCGACACGCGGGAATTCGATGATCGGCCGGGCAAATTGCGACCGCTGCTGCGCATAGGCGAGGCCCTGATCCATCGCCGCCTGCGCAACGCCGATGGCCCGCGCTGCGGTCTGGATGCGTGCCGCCTCAAAGGTCTGCATCAGTTGCTTGAAGCCTGCGCCTTCGATCCCGCCCAGCAAATTCTCGGTCTTCACCTCGAAGCCATCGAAGGCGATTTCGTATTCTTTCATGCCGCGATAGCCGAGCACTTCGATCTCGGTGCCGGACATGCCGGGCGCAGGAAACGGATTGCCATCATCACCGCGCGGCTTTTCCGCCAGCAGCATCGACAAGCCGCGATATCCGCTCTGCTTCGGGTCGGTCCGCACCAAGAGCGTCATCAGATCGGCGCGCACCGGATGCGTGATCCAGGTCTTGTTGCCGTAAATCTTGTAGACATTGCCGTCGCGCACGGCACGGGTCTTCAGCGACGCAAGATCGGATCCGGTATTGGGCTCGGTAAAGACAGCGGTCGGCAGGATTTCACCCGACGCGATCGCCGGAAGCCATTTGCGCTTTTGCTCTTCGGTGCCGCTGCCAAGGATGAGTTCTGCAGCGATCTCCGAACGCGTGCCGAGCGAGCCAACTCCGATATAGCCGCGCGACAGCTCCTCCGACACGACGCACATGGACTCCTTGCCGAGCCCCATGCCGCCGAATTCTTCCGGCAAGGTCAGCCCGAACACGCCGAGTTCGGACATGTGCGAAATCACGTCCAGCGGGATGTATTCGTTCTTCAGGTGCCATTGCTGCGCATGGGGCGCGACTTCGCTCGCCGAGAATTTCCGCATCTCCTCGCGGATCGCTTCCAGCGTCTCGTCGAGACCGGCATTGCCGTAAGTCGGCTCGTGATTGTGATTGATGAGTTCGGCGAGACGCGCCCGGCGCGTCGCGGTATTGCCGGTATCGATCAGCAATTGACAGACGGGCGTGACACGTGCGGCGACATCTGCGAGCGACAGGCCAAGATCCGAAAGACGAAGAATCTCGCCCTGGCTCATCGGAATGCCGCCGAACATCTGCGCGAGATATTCGCCAAAGCCGATCCGGACCTGCAGCTCTTCGATCTCGCCGAATTTGCCTTCGGCCTGCATGCGAGACGCGTACGCAGCCATCTGGCGCAGCGCTTCGACATAGGTCGCGAGCCAGGCCAGGCCATGGGTGGCGCGCTGCTCGCGATCGAACAGCCGGCCCAGCGTGTCGCCGCCGTCGACCGCCACACGCTTTCGGACCGCAATCGTGGCGTCGGACAGCAGCGCTTCCGCGACGCCGACGGCGTCCTCCGCCTGCGGAATGAACTGGCTCGATGTCTCGGATCGCTGCGGTACGGCGGTCATGTAACTCTCCCCAAAGTCACAGTTGGCACTCTAAAGCCTTTGGCGGTCAGAGTAATGGTGCGGCGCACAAAAGCAACTCACTCGCTCACCATTCATGGTAACTGAATAATTAACCATTTGGGGCTTTCCTGTTTCTTGCCCAATTCACAGGCAAGCGATGGTCAGCGCTCCTCCCGGAAGCCGTCTCAACCCGCTGAAGTGGCTTCGGGGCCCCCGGCCATCCCGATGGCTCGGCGCTTTGTCTGTCCGCTCGCGGATCATCCTGCTGGCCCTGATTCCGGTGGCCGGATTTATTGCCAATGGCGCATCCTATATCGCCGGCGAACGCGAGGTTGGCGATGCATTCGAGCGCTATCGCCGCGCCGTCCTGACTGCGGAAGCCAGCCACAGCTTCAAGGAAGCCATCGACCAGATGCGGATCACCGCCCGCGATTTTGCGGCTCAGCCGTCGGACGAACTGGTCGGCGCCTTCGAAAAAGCAAATACTCTAGCCCTGGAACAAATCGCCGCCATCGAGGAAGCGGTCGACGACCATGAACGGTTGCGGATCGCCTGGCTGTCCGGGCGTCTCAAGGAGGTGCGCAACCGGTTCAGGGACGTGGTCAACGAGCAACGCATCATCGGTTACAACGACAGTGAAGGATTGCAACGCAAGCTGTACGACACCGGCGTCGCGGTCGAACGCGTGATCAACGAGAAGATCGACTGGCTGGGCGATGCCGATGCCAAAAAACTTCTCGTATCCCTGCTGGTGATGCGGCGATACGAAGCCGAACAGCGTATCCAGTCGACCAGCACGTCGCATACGCTGTTCTTTTCCGAGTATGAGAATTTCTCCAACACCATCAAGAAAATCGGCGGCACGTTGGACCAGCGCGCGGTGATCGAGAACCGCGTCAAGGCCTACGCCGACACCTTTTCCAGTTGGTCTGCGGTGGCCGACAAGCTGCGCCCCAATCTCAAGATCATCGATCTCGACACGCAGGAGATGATGCCGGCAGCGGACCAGATTATCGACAACGCCCGCGACGGCGCGCACCGCGATGCTGCGCAATTGTCTGCGTCACAATATCGAACACGCGCGATCATTCTCTCGGTCGGTACAGCCGCAGTCCTGCTTGGCCTGATCCTGAGCTGGCTGATCGGACGCAGCATCACCCGCCCGCTCCACGGCTTGTCGGCTGCGATGATGCGGCTCGCGCAAGGCGATACATCGGCTTACATTCCGGCCACGCACGAGCGGCACGCCATCGGCGACATGGCGCGGACCGTGCTTGTCTTCCGCGACACCACGATCGAGCGCGAACACCTTGCAAAGGCCAACAATGAAACCGCCCGCGCGCGCGAAATCCGCGGCGAAGCCATCGCGGCAAAGATCGGGAATTTCGAACGGTCGGTGAATGCCGTTCTCGACAAGGTGCGCGGCGCGGCGGAACGCCTTGAAGCTGCGTCCGGTCGCCTCAATGCGTCAGCCGATGCCGTGTCTGCGCAAGCACGAACGGCGGAAGATCGCGTGATGACGGCCTCGAGCAACGTCACCACTGCCGCGGGCTCGGTCGATGAACTGGCCGCCTCGATCGGTCAGATTGCCACCCAGGCGCAGAAATCAACCGATGTCGCCACGCAAGCCGTTGCGGAAGCGCGCCGCACCAACGCCACCATGGCTGAACTCGCCAAGGCAGCGACCCGCATCGGCGAAGTGATCAATCTCATCCAGTCCATCGCCGGCCAGACCAACCTCCTGGCGTTGAACGCCACCATCGAGGCCGCCCGCGCCGGCGAGGCCGGACGCGGCTTTGCCGTCGTCGCGTCGGAGGTCAAATCGCTGGCCGGCCAGACTGCGCGCGCGACCGAAGACATTGCCTGCCAGATCGGCGCGATCCAGTCGGCCACCGCCGATGCCACACAGGCGATCGCACGGGTCAACGGCATCATCGAGAACATGTCGGCCATGGCCGCCAGTGTGGCGGCAACGGTCGGACAACAGAATTCCGCTGTCGCGATCATCGCCGAGGGCGTCAACAGCGCATCGACCGAAGCCCGCAACGGCGCCAATGCGATGAGCCGCGTTGCAAGTGCCACGCTCGAGGCGCGCGCCACCGCGGCCGATGTGAAGGTGCTGGCCGACGCGCTGGCACAGGAGGCGGAAGGCCTCGAAACCCAGATCCGCCAATTCCTCATCGAGGTTCAAGCGGCCTGATCGGCTTTGCCACGGACAAGGCCGCTCTTGAGAGATAGCGCGCATTTGCCTATGTCGCTACAGCGAGCGATCGGCGAAACGTTGGCTACCGGTTTTGCATTAGACTGCGCGCAATATTTTAGATCTTCCGCGCGGGGAACACGGTTTGCGGTTTCTGAAGAAAACATGGCGCGTCGCGCTGGATGCCTTCTGGCAATTCAACGCCGACGACGGCTGGGCGATTGCGAGCCATATCGCGCTGTCAAGTTTGATGGCGCTGTTTCCTTTCTTCCTCGTCCTGACCGCGCTGGCCGGTATGATGGGGTCGCAAAACCTCGCCGACGAAGCCGCCAATCTCCTGCTAGAAGCCTGGCCGGAGGAAGTGGCCGGGCCGATTTCGCGCGAGATCCACAATGTCCTGGTCGGCGCGCATGGGCAGGTGCTGACGGTCGGCGCCGCGCTCGCCTTGTTTTTCGCGTCCAGCGGCATCGAGAGTTTGCGGATCGGTTTGAACCGCGCCTACACCGTGGTCGAGACGCGGCCGATGTGGCTCCTGCGCATCGAAGCCATCGGCTATGTGATCCTTGCCGCCATCGGCATGCTGGCGATCTCGTTTCTCGTGCTGCTGGCGCCACTGATCTGGAACACGTTGACGCGGCGCTTTCCGGCGCTGGAGCCGTTCGGCGATGTCGTCACCTTCATCCGCCTCGCCACGGCGAGCGTGCTGCTGGTTGTCCCGTTGATTATCGTCCACAAATGGCTGCCGGCCGGCAAACGGCGCTGGCGCGAAATCGCGCCCGGCATCCTGGCGACGCTGGTCTTGTGGCTGATCACCGGCGTCGCCTTCGGGCGATATCTGGCCGACTTCGCCTTCACCTATTCGGTCTATTATGCCGGCCTTGCTTCGCCGATGATCGCGCTGGTCTTCCTGTACTGGACCGCATCGATCTTCATCTATGGCGGCGAATTGAATGCCACCATTCTGAAGATGCGCGCCGCACGGATTGAAAAAGCGAAAGCCGTCTAAAATTCTTTGTTCAGAATCACAAGTCTGGATTCCCGCCGGAGCCTGTGCTCGGGCCGGCGAAGCCGGACCCGAGTGCGGGAATGAGCGGCTTCCAAGATTACCCGCCCGCCGCTTCGATCGTGTCCTCGAGATTGCGCAGGCCGACACGCGGGGCGCTGACCAGCACCGCCATATTGCCCGGCTTGTGCAGGTTCTTCCACATCAGCTGATGCGCCGTCGGGATCTTCTCCCACGGAAACACCTCGCCCATGCAGGGATCGATCCGCCGATCGAGCACGAATTGATTGGCGGAGCTGGCCTGTTTCAGATGCGCAAAGTGCGAGCCCTGAATGCGCTTCTGCCGCATCCACACATAGCGGGCATCGAAGGTGATGTTGAAACCCGATGTGCCGGCGCAGAACACCACCATGCCGCCGCGCTTCACCACGAGACACGACACCGGGAATGTCGCCTCACCCGGATGTTCGAACACGATATCGACGTCGCGCTTGCCGGTAATGTCCCAGATCGCCTTGCCGAACTTGCGGGCTTCCTTCACCCACTCATTGTATTCGGGCGTATTCACCGTGGGCATCTGGCCCCAGCATTTGAAATCCTTGCGGTTGATCACGCCCTTGGCGCCGAGGCCCAGAACATAATCGCGCTTGGTTTCGTCCGAGATCACGCCGATCGCATTGGCGCCCGACGCCGCGCAGAGCTGCACCCCGAACACGCCGAGGCCACCCGAAGCACCCCACACCAGCACATTGTCGCCGGGCTTGAGCGTATGCGGCGCATGGCCGAACAGCATGCGATAGGCGGTGGCCAGTGTCAGCGTGTAGCAGGCCGCTTCTTCCCAGGCGAGATGCGAGGGCTTGGGCATCAACTGACGCGATTGCACGCGGCAGAATTGTCCGAACGAACCGTCCGGCGTCTCGTAGCCCCAGATACGCTGCGACGGCGACAAGAGCGGATCGCCGCCGTTGCATTCCTCATCGTCGCCATCGTCCTGATTGCAATGGACGATGACTTCGTCGCCGACCTTCCAGCGCTTCACCTTGGCGCCAATGGCCCAGATCACGCCCGAGGCATCGGAGCCGGCGACATGGAAGGGATGCTTGTGCACATTGAAGGGCGAGATCGGCTGACCGAGCCCGGCCCAGACGCCGTTATAGTTCACGCCCGCCGCCATCACGAGCACCAGCACCTCGTCCTCGCCGATCGGCCAGGTCGGCACCACTTCGATCTGCATTGACTCTTCGGGAGGGCCGTGCCGCTCCTGACGAATGGCCCAGGCGTACATTTTCTCGGGGACATGCCCGAGCGGCGGGATTTCCCCGACCGAATAAAGATCCTTCACGGCCTTGAGTTTGGCGACGGCTGTCATCGCATTGGCCTCCGGCTAGTGGTCCAATTCTAACATTCGCATCCCTTCTCGGCAGGCTCTTTCGCGAATGTTAGAATCAAAGGACCACTAGCAAGTAACGGATTCTAGTGGAGCTTTGGATTTGACATTCGCTTGGCGAGCCCGCGGCTAGATGAGAGCGAATGTCAAATCCGCTCCACTAGACGCGCTGCGTCGGCAATTGTGACGCAGACCATGCTGCGCCGCAACGGACATCACGCGGACGGCGTTTGAAACTCTGAAACCGGGTTTGGGAACTCTGACCGGGGTGCGGCGAAATAACCGGCCTAAAGGCCGCGTCAGGATGTCGCGAACCGCCCGTTCTTAGGCCCTTTCTCAAGGTTTGCTGCCAACAAGGCTTGTTTCACCCGATTTCCGACGCGGCAAGAGACCCATGCTGAGGCCTATCGGCTTTCAATCCCTGGACGAGGCGATGCCGGTGCTTGCACGCGGCTTCCCGGCTGCGCCCAGATCCTTCTGGGAATCCGGCCTGGCGCGGCTCAAGCGATATGGTGCCACCGACTCCACGAAGCGGACCGGCTACCTGCTGCAGGCAGAGGGGAACGACGTCGGGGTCATCCTGGCCATTCCGAGCGCACGCGAACAGGACGGCCAGCGCTATCCCGTCGTCAATCTGTCGAGCTGGTACATCGATGAGCGTCATCGCTGGCGCGGGCCGCGCATGTTGCAGCAGGTCGTGTCCTGCGAAACGACGCTTTACACCGACCTGACACCGACCGAGCCGGTACGGGCGATGATCGGCCGTTTCGGTTTCCGCAACTGGACCGAAGGCACGCTGATTTTCATGTTGCCGTTCCAGGCTCTGAAACCGGCGCGAAAGGCCAATGTCGTCCCGTGGCACAAGCTGCCATCGGATGCATTCGCTCCTGCAATCCGGCGCATGCTGGACGATCACGCAGCGCTCGGCTGTACTCCTGCCGGCTTGTGGGATGGCGAGCGCTTGCATCCACTAATCTTTTCCAGAACACAGCGCCGCGGCGTGCCGATCGCGCGTCTTATCTACGCTGAAAGCCGCTCCCTGGTGAAAACGCATATGGGGGCCATTGCGCGCTTTCTGTTGCGCGAAAAATTCTTGTTGATGGCGATGAATGCGAATGCTCAAGAACGTGTCGCCGGCAGCTTTTTCACTGGGTGGCCGGCGCCCGCTTTCTTCAAAGGCAAGACGGCACCGCCGGAATGCGACCTTGCGTATTCCGAATTCGTCTTCCTGCAAATATGACCATCGCAATGACTGGAGCGAATATGCTGTCACCCGAAACGATCGATACGCGAGAGTTGCTCGCCGACTATCTGCGCCAGCGCTTCCCAGGCCTCGCCGGAGCACCGATCGATGAATCCAGGCTGCTGCTCGAGGGAGGATTGATCGATTCGCTCGGCATTCTCGATCTTGCAGCATTTCTCACCGAGCGGCTGGGGATCGACATTGCCGATGACGATTTCGAGCCGTCAAATTTCGAAACCTTCGGCAAGCTGATTGCCTTCGTGGAGCGCAAACGCTCGTGACGACCCCGCCCGTTCTCGTTCATCACCTGCTGGAGGCGGCCGATCGCGATGACGGCGGCCGCACCGCGCTTATAACGGCGCAGCGCAGCGTGACCTATGGCGAGTTTCGGGCATTGGTTCACCGATATGCAGCGGCCCTGCACCAGATGGGCTTGCAGCGCGGCGATCGCGTGTCGATCCTCTTGCCGAAATCGATCGAAGAATGCGCGGCGATCTTTGCGATCAGCCGGGCTGGCGGCGTGTTCGTGCCGATCAATCCGCTGCTTCGTCCGGCACAGGCCCGCCACATCATTGAGGATTGCGAAGCCGCCATCCTCATCACCAACGACGACCTTGCCGGCGCGCATGGCGAAACACTGAACGCACTTGCGACGCTCAAAGTGCTCCGCACGGACGGCATTCCGCAAGCGGACACACCGCTCCCGCCCTCCCCATGCATTGGCGAAGATCTTGCCGCCATCATGTACACGTCAGGTTCGACGGGCCGCCCGAAAGGCGTCATGCTCAGCCATCGCAACCTGATCGCCGGCACGCGCATCGTCCGCACCTATCTCGGCATCACCGGCGACGATCGCATCCTCTCGATTCTGCCGTTCAGTTTCGACTACGGCCTGAACCAGCTTCTCACCGCAGTCGAACAACGGGCGTCGCTGGTGCTGCTGACCTTCCGCTTCGGTGACGAGATCGTGCGCGCCATCCGCGATCACAACTGTACCGGTCTCGCCGGCGTGCCGACCATCTGGTCGATCCTGACACGTGCCGCGCCGTTGCTGGAAAAGACCAGCCTGCCGTCCTTGCGCTACATCACCAATTCGGGCGGCGCCGTGCCCTCCGCCACGACCGCCCGTCTGCGGCAATTGCTTCCCGACACGCGCATCGTCTGGATGTACGGCCTGACCGAAGCCTTCCGGTCGACCTATTTGCCGCCGGAGGAAATCGACCGCCGCCCCACATCGATCGGCAAGGCCATTCCGGAATGCGAAGTCTTTGTCGTCACCGCCGATGGCAAACGGGCAAAGCCGGGCGAACCCGGCATCCTCGTGCATCGCGGCCCGACCGTTTCACTTGGCTATTGGAAGCGGCCTGAGGACACGGCGCGCGTGCTGCGGCAAAACCCGCTGATCCCTGCCGAATGCGGCGGCGATATCGTCTGCTATTCCGGCGATCGCGTGGTCGAGGACGAGGACGGCTTTCTTTATTTCGTCGGCCGCGACGACGCGATGATCAAGTCGTCCGGCTATCGCATCAGCCCGACCGAGGTCGAGGAAGTGCTGATGGCCACCGGCCAGTTCCGGCAGATCGCCGTGATCGGCCTGCCCGACCCGCTGATCGGCCAGCGTGTGCATGCGGTCGCAGTGGCGCGAAACGGCGCCGTCGATGTCCCGGTGACGCTCAAGGCCGCATCGGAGAAACTTGCCACCTTCATGATGCCGCGCGACATCGAGCTTGTGTCCGAATTGCCGGTCACGCCGAATGGCAAGGTCGATTACAAGGCGCTGGTCGCGGAGCGGGCAGGCCATGCTGGCCACTGACAAGCACGCGGGCAAAGATCTCGCCGGTCAGCTCGTGAACGAGTATTTCTCGGTCAAAGATAACGATCTTGTTGTCGGCGGCCGAACGGTGCGATCGCTGGCTGAGGAATTCGGCACGCCGCTTTACATCTATGACGCCGCCATCATGCGGCGCTGTTTCGCGCAGCTCAAAGCAGCGCTGGCGGGCTTTGCCGAGATCTATTTCTCGATCAAGGCCAATCCGAACCCGGCTGTCGCCGCTCTCTTCGTCCAGCAAGGCGCCGGCATCGAAATCGCGTCCGCGGGCGAATACGAACGTGCAAGACGCGCCGGAGCAAAACCGCAGAACATCCTGTTTGCCGGACCGGGCAAGCGTGACGATGAGCTCGAACACGTCATCCGGGGCGGCATCGGCGAAATCCATCTCGAGAGTTTCGAGGAGATCGATCGCGTCGAAGCCATTGCCGCGCGTCATGGCAAGACCGTCGCAGTGGCGATCCGCATCAATCCCGTGGCATCGGCGCAAGGCGGCGCGATGCGCATGGGCGGCAAGCCATCGCCGTTCGGCTTCGATGAAGAACAGATTGGCGATGTTCTGGCAGCTCTCGCCGGCAAGACGCATCTCGACCTTGCCGGTCTGCATCTCTTTGCCGGTACGCAAATTCTCGAAGCTGAAACCCTGCTCACGCAATGGAAGCATGGCCTCGACCTGTCGGCACGCATCGCCCGCGACAGCGGCCGCACGCTTCGCAGCATCGATCTCGGCGGCGGCCTCGGCATTCCCTACTATGCCGGCGATCGTACACTCGACCTTGACGCCCTTCGGAAAGGGCTCCCCCCGCTCATCGCGATGAAGGCGGCCGACCCATTGCTGCAGGGCGCCCGCGTCATTGTCGAGCCGGGCCGCTATCTCGCGGGTCCGGGCGGGCTCTATGTCGCACGCGTTGTCGCCAGCAAGATGTCGCGCGGATCGCGCTTCATCGTCACCGACGGCGGCATGCATCATCACCTTGCCGCGTCCGGCAATCTCGGCCAGGTCATGAAACGCGATTATCCCATCGTCGCACCGGCGCGCATGACCGAGCCGCGCGCCGAAACCTGCAGCATCGTTGGCCCGCTCTGCACGCCGCTCGATACGCTCGCCCGCAAGGTCGACATGCCCAAGCTGCAGGCCGGCGACCTGATCGCGATTCTTCAATCAGGCGCTTATGGACTGTCCGCGAGCCCGGTCGACTTCCTGGGTCACCCCGCGCCGGCAGAAGTGCTTGTGGATGACGGCAAGGCCAGCGTCATTCGCGAACGCGAGAATTTTGCACCGGCAGACTGACGTCCACCCGCAATTTTCCCTGCAAACAAGCCGTTGCACGCACCCCGCGATCAGATATGCTGCGACGCAATATCGGCGCTGTCTGTCGGCTTTACCGCCTGTCCCCGATCGTGCGGTGAAACTGACTTGCGGTTCCGCCCGCGTTACGATGCTTCCGCTGCAAACTGAACAAGTCGCGGGGGCGGGGCTTAGCAGCGGCTCCTGCGCAACGGGGAGACGAAGATGGGTATTGAGAGCATTATCGTGTGGCTGATCGTCGGCGCCATCGCCGGTTGGCTCGCGGGCCTTATCGTCACGGGTTACGGCTTCGGTCTGATCGGCAATATCGTCGTCGGCATCGTCGGCGCCTTCATCGCCGGCTGGCTGCTGCCCCGGCTTGGCATCGCGATCGGGACCGGCTTTATCGCTGCCATCATCAACGCGGTGATCGGCGCCGTGATCCTGCTCGTGATCATCGGCTTGATCAAACGTTAGATAAATTCCGGTTCGGAGATCGAATGGTCGACAAGAAGAACGACACACCGAAACGGGACAAGCCCTGGATCTTCCGGACCTATGCCGGACATTCGACCGCGGAAAAGTCGAATGCGCTGTACCGGCAGAATTTATCCAGGGGTCAGACGGGCCTGTCCATCGCCTTCGATCTCCCCACCCAGACCGGCTACGATTCCGATCATCCGCTGGCGGCGGGTGAAGTCGGAAAAGTCGGCGTTCCGATCTCGCACCTCGGCGACATGAGGACGCTGCTCGCGGATATTCCGCTCGCGAGCATGAATACTTCTATGACCATTAACGCGCCGGCGGCGTGGCTGTTGTCGCTCTATATCGCGGTGGCCGACGAAACCGGCGCGCCGCGCGACAAACTCACCGGCACCACCCAAAACGACATTATCAAGGAGTACTTATCGCGCGGTACTTATGTATTCCCGCCCGGCCCGTCGATGCGTCTGATCAAGGACACGATCCTGTTCACGACGCAGGAGATGCCGAAATGGAATCCGATGAACGTCTGCTCCTACCATCTGCAGGAAGCGGGCGCCACGCCGGTACAAGAGCTTGCGTATGCTTTGGCCACCGCGATCGCGATCCTCGATATGGTGCGCGAATCCGGCGAAGTGCCGGAGGGTGGCATGGGCGAAGTGGTCGGCCGCATCTCGTTCTTTGTGAATGCCGGGATGCGATTCATCACCGAAATGTGCAAGATGCGCGCCTTCGTTGAGATGTGGGATGAAATCACAGCGGAGCGCTACGGCATCAGCGATCCGAAGCAACGCCTCTTCCGCTACGGCGTCCAAGTCAACTCGCTCGGCCTCACCGAGCCGCAGCCGGAAAACAACGTCTACCGCATCTTCCTCGAAATGCTGGCAGTGACGCTGTCAAAAAAGGCGCGCGCCCGCGCGGTGCAACTGCCGGCCTGGAATGAAGCGCTGGGCCTGCCGCGCCCGTTCGATCAGCAATGGTCGCTGCGCGCACAGCAGATCCTCGCCTATGAATCGGATCTGCTCGACTATGCCGACATCTTCGATGGTTCGATCGAGATCACGAAAAAAGTCGAGGAGCTGAAACGCGCCGCCAAGGAAGAACTGGCCACCATCGAGCGGCTGGGCGGCGCGGTCGCCGCGGTCGAGATGGGCTACATGAAACAGCAGCTCGTCGAGAGCAACACCAAGCGGCTGGAAGCGATCGAAGCCGGCGACAGCGTCGTCGTCGGCGTCAACAAATTCGTCGAGAGCGAAGCCTCGCCACTCACCGGCGGCGTCGATGCCATCCTCACCGTGCCGCATGAGGTCGAAGCCGAACAGATCGCGCGGCTGAATGCGTGGCGTGCGGCGCGCGATGCCGGCGCCGTCGAAACCGCGCTGAAGGAATTGCGTGCTGCGGCCACAGAAGGCCGCAATGTCATGCCGGCCTCGATCACCTGCGCCAAGGCCGGCGTCACCACCGGCGAATGGGGAGCCATCTTCCGCGAGGTGTTCGGCGAATATCGCGCACCGACCGGCGTGCCGAAAGCCGCGCGTCAGGTCGGTGGCGAACAGCTCGAACCAGTTCGCGCCGAGGTTGAACGCGTGTCGCAGAAGATCGGTCGCCGCGTGAAATTCCTGGTCGGCAAACCCGGTCTCGATGGCCATTCCAACGGCGCCGAACAGATTGCGGTTCGCGCACGCGATGTGGGCATGGACGTGATCTATGGCGGCATCCGTTTCACGCCGGCTGAGATCGTCAAGACCGCGAAGGATGAAGGCGTCGACGTGATCGGGCTGTCGATCTTATCCGGCAGTCATGTGCCGCTGGTGCGCGACGTGATGGATCGCATGCGCGCTGAAGGACTCGACGATATACCGGTCGTGGTCGGCGGCATCGTGCCGCCGGAAGACGAGCTGACGCTCAAGCAAACTGGCGTCACCGCCGTCTACACGCCGAAGGATTTTCAGATCAATCAGATCATGACCGACGTTGTTCGGATCGTGGAGCGGACGAACGGCAACTGAACCTTCCTGCCTCAATCCGCTTGCCCTTATTTTTGCCTTTGACCTTCCTGCAGGGCCTTCAAAGAGTCCCGGCATTGCGGCGTCAACGAACTGGCGTTTTCGAGCATGCATTGACGAATGCGGCCGCCACCGCGCTGCACGTTTGCGCAGAATCGCTGATAGTCTTCCCGGCACGCATCGCGCAGCGTGCCTGTCTTCGTTTGTGCGAGAACCGGCGACGGCATCATTGACGATGCAACAAGAATAGCCGTGGCGAATGCCATCCATTGAAAGCGCTGCCAAGTCACGACGGTACATGGCGTCTCGGTCATGGTTTTCATCTCTCCTGTATCTCAGATCTGATGGAACTGCAGACGGGCTTGGGCGACGATCGCTCGACTCATCGCATTGCGATGCCACCGACAAGCCTGCGACGCCCTTCTGCCGACATCTTCGCCACCGCATCGATAAAGGTCTCAGCCACCAGGTCGCCGATCTTCTGACGCTTCTCGCGCGTGTCGGACATCGCGCTCCGCAGGGCGTCGATGTCGAGGTTGTCCTGTCTGATAAGCCGGACGGGCCTTACCAGGGCCAACACATAGTTTTCGCGTGCTGTTGCAAGTTTATTCTGCTTGTCGCGATAGACGCGCCAGAGAATATCCGCATCGGACGGCGGAAGCCTGCTGGCCACACGTTCGATGATCCGCGTCCCAGCAAGCGCTTCGAAGGGCCGCTCCGCCTTCATCCACACCGTCGCAATATAGCCCGCCATGACGGCATTCAGGCAAAGTGACGCGAGCAGCAAACCGTTGCGCCGGTTTATCACAAACCATTTTGAACTCATTGTGCGCTCCAGAATGACACCGAGCCACCGTCAAGAAAAAAATCAATCGTGGCCTCGGGCTTGTCGGCATAACGGTCAGGCGGAATGGCAACTGCGAGCGAAACGCCGACCAATGCCGAACAGGCAAGACTTGCTGGCACCCACCAACGCGGCAGCCAATCCTGCCACCGCGCCCGACGCTCGGCCGCGACGCGCTGCATCACCGCGAAAGCGACATCAGCGGGTCGATCGGGCCTGATGTCGGGCTTGATTGACAGCAGCTGATCGAAGCTCATGGCTTCGTCCAGAATGGCTTTTCCCTCGTCAGTGAGCGCAAACCGCCGGGCTGCACCCTGTTGAGGTCGTGGCCAACGTGAGATATCGGCACCCCACGTTTGAACCAGCATCAGAAATTCTTGCCTCGTCATGCGTAGCTCCGGCGCCCCTGCCCGATTTGTTCAACATGTTGCTTGAGAGCCATCCGTGCACGCGTCAGGAGCGACTCGAATGCCTTTTCGGTCAGCCCCATCGCCTGAGCGGCATCTTTCCCGCTCAGGCCCTCCATATGGAACAGCGCAATCGCAGCACGCTGCCGACCCGTCAGCAGGCTTAGAGCGTTGGTGAGCATCATCTGCTGCTCCTGTTCGATCATCCGGTCAACCGCAGCGATACCGGGCGCATGGGCATCCGACGCGTCCTCAATCGGCCGGTGAATAGGCTTTCTCGCCTGATCAAAGGCGAGATTGAGCACGATGCGATAAAACCAGGTCGTAAAACGGGCTGTCGCCGGATCGAATGATGCCGCGTGTTTCCAGACGCGCATGAAAGCCTCCTGCCCGATATCGTCGGCGTCTGCAGCACTGCTCACAATGCGCTGCGCCACACGCAACGCTCGCGGCATATGCCTTTCCATGAGGACGCGGAGCGCACGCTGGTCGCGCGCTGCGACCAGCACGACAAGAGTCTCATCCGGCTCCGTGTCCATCATGAACTTTGTCTATGTCCGGCCGGTCGGTATTTGCCGATACGGCCCAACCGCCATCTTGCTTCGCCAACCACGCACGCCGAGATCAACAAACCCGCCAGCGGCCATTGATCCAGCAGCGACGAGGCGGAGCATAGACTGGTGGCGCAACATAGACAGGCGCCACATAAACACGTGGCGGATGATAAACCGGTGGTCTGTAACATCCCGGATAGACACCCCAACCACGCCAACCATAGCGCCAGCACGCGACCTTTTGTACGATCGGTCTCTCCCCGATCGCTGTGCGGAGCTCTCCCAAAGGAGCCGGTGACATCGCAAATGCAAGCGAGGGAATAGTCTGCACCATGATCGCCGTCAGAGCCGGAAAAAGCCAACGCATTCAGATCCTCCTACCAGTCCAACTCACAGCGGCGGAAAAGGCGGCGGCCGCCGTGATATCTGGAACTGATACGGAGGAGCCGCGAACATCCTTCGGTGCTCTTACGAGATTATTTTGCGTCCCCACGACCGCACCTGGATTTCAGATGCTGCGGCCTTGCGAAGTCGAGGAGAGGTCCGGCGTCGTCGCGAAGTCGCCGCTCCACTCTTGACAGAATTCCTATAGGACTATATACCTTCTGCGTCTCGCTCAGGTGAGGGGCGCCGTCCGGAGGCGTTCTGAATGGCGGAGCGGGATGCAGCGCCTGCGGGCGGGCTTCGCAAGCTCGCACTCGGGCGGCACCGGGGCTCCGCCCGAGGCCACTAAGAGCCTCTGCCAGGAGCTGGCTGACACGGAAGGGACGTGCGCGGGAGGCGTTTGAGCCCGCGACAAAACATCCGGCGTAAAGCGCGGCCCGGTGGCCGCATAATCGCTGCCGACGATGCGCCGGGAGGCGGCTGCACGGTGAAAGCCGCGCAGCATCACAAGGACTGACCTGCGCTTGCCGGCGCATCGTCGTCCCTCACTTTTATAAGGCCGCGCG
Organism: Pseudorhodoplanes sinuspersici; assembly: GCF_002119765.1. Taxonomy (NCBI): domain Bacteria; kingdom Pseudomonadati; phylum Pseudomonadota; class Alphaproteobacteria; order Hyphomicrobiales; genus Pseudorhodoplanes; species Pseudorhodoplanes sinuspersici. The sequence goes on along the minus strand of NZ_CP021112.1, from coordinate 2,457,025 downwards.
CATTCGCGCCGCGGCGACGATGACGCGTGGCTGTTTGAAAACTTGAATCGGGTTCTGTTTCGATCCTCCCCTGGAGGGGGAGGGTGAAGTCGTGCGTACGGGGCAGGTGAAAACTCACGTCGCCACCGGTGCCACCTGCACCGTCAGCGTGAACGTACTGCCCTGTCCGGGCTTGCTGGTGACGGTGAGATCGCCATCCATCGCTTTCGCCAACCGCCTCACCAGAACGAGACCGAGACCCGTTCCGCCAAAGCGGCGCGAGATGTCCTCATTGGCCTGCGCGAAGGGACGAAACAGCTTTTTGATCTCGGCCGGTGTCATGCCGATGCCGCTGTCGGAAACAGCAAACGTCAGTTGCACGCGATTGCGAGGCGCAAGCTTTGCGGTGACGTTGAATGAGACTTGGCCGCGCGCGGTGAACTTCACCGCGTTATCGGCGATATTTTCGAGCGCCGCGCGCAACCGCACCGGGTCGCCCTTCGCCGTTTCCGGAAGGTCCTCGGCAATCGACACACCGGCCGAAAGCCCGCTCACGTCCGTGCGCGCGACAAGCGACGCCGCGACGTCTTCGGCGAGTTCTCGCGGCGAAAACACCTCTTTGCGCAGGACAAGCCCGGTCGCATCGGCTTTCACGGCATCGAGCACGATCGATGTCGACAGCGAAAGGTGTTCTGCCGACCGCTTGATGGCGTTGGCCCAGCCGCGCTCGCGCTCGGGGAGATCGGATGCTGCGAGCAGTTCGGACAGCGCCAGTACGCCGGTCAGCGGCGTGCGAATGTCATGAGCGAGCGCGGCCAGCGCATTTTCGATCTGACGGCGTTCAGACCGGACACGCGACGGTGTGCGCGGCGCACTGGGGCTCCGCTTCGCCATTTTCCGTTTTGGTCGCTTCGCCACCATGATTCGAAGCAAGTCTGCCACGCGCCCATGACCGGGACCATTCACCCTGACGCCAAACCCACCATCTTTCGAATGTCCGCCGGTGTCCGCCCCTCGGCTCGAAGCGCCCGAAGCGCTGTGGCACGGCTGGATTTCGATAATTTCCGGCCTTCGTCATCCAATATCAGCCGGTGATGCCGATAGGCCGGCACAGGAAGATCCAGCAGCGCCTGCAACAGCCGGTGCACACTGGTCGACCAGAACAGATCCTGCCCGCGCACCACCTGCGTCACGCCCTGTAATGCATCGTCGATGACAACCGACAAATGATAGCTGGTCGGCACGTCTTTGCGCGCCAAGGTCACATCACCCCAGGCCTGCACAGCGATGCTGCCGGTTTCACCGGTCGGGCCCCCGCCTGTTTCGCTCCATGACGGCGCACCGACGCGGGCGATGGCGGAGGCCATGTCGAGCCGCAGCGCATAAGGCTCACCCGCCTGGACCCGCGCCTCCCGCTCCGCATCGCTCATCGCATTGCGGTTTCCAGGATAGAGAGGCGCCCCGTCCGGATCGCATGGCCAATCCTGCGCATTGCTTTGCTGCGCTATCATGCGCGCTATTTCGCCGCGGCTCTCGAAGGTTGGATAGATCAGTCCCAAAGAACGCAGTTTTTCCAGCGCATCACGATAGGCGTCAAAATGCTCCGATTGCCGCCGCACCGGTTTTTCCCAATCGATGCCAAGCCAGGCAAGGTCTTCATAAATGGCCTGCTCGTATTCAGGCCGGCATCGCGACCGGTCGATATCTTCGATCCGCAGCAGCAGGCGTCCGCCGCCGGCGCGCGCTAGGTCGGCATTCAGCAGTGCCGAGAATGCATGGCCGAGATGCAGATAGCCGTTTGGTGACGGCGCAAAACGGAAAACGGGTGGACGCATTTGAATTACTGTCTTAGCCGCGCAATCGGTTTCACCCTCTCCCCTTGCGGGAGAGGGTGGCGAGCATCAAAGATGCGAGCCCGGTGAGGGGTAGCTTTATGAAAGTCTTGCTGCAACAAACCCCTCACCCGGTTCCTCGCTTTGCTCGGAACCGCCCTCTCCCGCAAGGGGAGAGGGTGACGGAGTATGCCGCACGCCGATGACCCACTTCCTCCACTCCCAATCCGACCTGGCCGACGCACTGGCACAACTGATCGTGGCAGACCCAGGCCTCGCCCCCATGCTGGAGAAGACCGGCGAGCCGGCCCTACGCCGGGGTGAGCCCGGCTTTTCAGGCCTCGCCCGCATCATCTGCGGACAGCAATTGTCGACGGCCAGCGCCGGCGCGATCTGGGCGCGTCTGAAGGAGGCCTTCGACCCTTTTCACCATGACGCTTTGCGACGCGCACGGGCGGACAGGCTCGGCCGTCTCGGATTGTCGGCGGCGAAGATCAAATCGATCAAGGCGATCGCGACCGAAATCGCCAAGGGCAATCTCGACCTCGATCACATCGCGCAGAGCGACGCCGACACGGCACATCAAATGCTGATCGCGATGCACGGCATCGGTCCGTGGACGGCCGATATCTATCTCCTATTCTGTCTCGGCCATGCCGATGCCTGGCCAGCCGGCGATCTCGCCTTGCAGGAATCCGCGCGCATCGCCTTCAATCTCAAGGCGCGGCCGACGACGAAAGAAATGATCACGATCGGCGATGCCTGGCGGCCGTTTCGCGGAGTGGCCGCGCATCTGCTATGGGCTCACTATCACGTCGTGAAACGGCGCGAGGGTGCTCCAGTGCCCGACAAACCATCGCCGGCAAAGAAGCAAATCCAGGCCGTTGCATCGGCCGAGAAATCTTCGAATAAGAAATCGACGAACAAAAAATCCAATCCGAAAAAGAAAGTGACACGCAATGGCCGAACTGAGCGGACCAAGTCTTGAGCCGAAATCCGGCAAGGCCAAGCGTCTCGTTGTTTTCCTGCATGGTTATGGCGCCGACGGCAACGACCTGATCGATATCGGCCGTGCGTGGCAGCCGATGCTGCCCGACACCGCATTCGTCTCTCCCCATGCGCCGGAGCCCTGCGGACAGGCGCCCGTCGGACGCCAATGGTTCGGCCTTACATTCCGCGATCCGGACGAGCGCTGGCTGGGTGTGAACAAGGCCGCGCCGGCGCTGAACGATTATATCGACAAGGAACTGGCGCGCCGGCAATTGCCGCCGAGCGCGTTGGCGCTGGTCGGCTTCAGCCAGGGCACGATGATGTCGCTGCATGCGGGGCTGCGCCGCGCCACGCCGCCGGCGGCCATCGTTGGCTATTCCGGCATGTTCATCATGCCCAATGACGGCCCGCCGGAGACCGTCCAGGGTGAGATTGTGTCCCGTCCGCCGGTGTTACTGATCCACGGCGATTCCGACGAACTGATCCCGGTCCAGGCTCTGTTTCACGGATCGTCGGCGTTGTCGGCGCTGGACGTGCCGGTCGAATGGCACATTTCGTCCGGTGTGGGGCACGGAATTGACCAGGAAGGCCTGCGCCACGGCGGCGAATTTCTGGCCCGGCGATTCGGCCTCTAGGAGCGCTTGGAAAGCAGGCGGGATGAGCCGGACTAGCTCAAAGGCCCGATATTCCTGCGTTTTTACGCATATGCGGTAAGCGCCCGGCCTGCCTTCACATTCTCGTCACGCTCCCCTATCATGAGTACCTTATCCCGGTGCTTGAAAGGAGCGCCATCGCTTGAACGTCCACGTTTCTTCCGGCGGCTTTCCGGCTCTGGTTTTAAACGCCGACTTCCGCCCTTTGAGCTATTACCCGCTGTCGCTGTGGTCCTGGCAGGACGCGATCAAGGCGGTGTTTCTGGAACGTGTGAATATCGTCGCCAATTACGATCACGCTGTCCGGTCGCCCAGCTTCGAGATGAAGCTCCCGAGCGTGGTATCGCTTAAAACTTTCGTCAAACCTTCCTCGCATCCGGCATTCACGCGCTTCAACGTATTCCTGCGCGACAAATTCATTTGCCAATATTGCGGTTCGGACGATGACCTGACCTTCGACCATCTGGTCCCGCGCTCGCGCGGCGGCCAGACCACATGGGGCAATGTCGTTGCCGCCTGTTCGCCCTGCAATCTGCGCAAGGGCAGCCTGACGATGGCGGAAGCGCATATGTTTCCCTCGCAGATGCCGTTCCAGCCCAGCGTACAGCATCTGCATCGTAACGGCCGGCTGTTCCCGCCGAATTATCTGCACGATAGCTGGATGGATTATTTGTACTGGGACACAGAACTGGAGCCGTAAGACACGCGCGCTTCTTGTGGCGGGACTCATAAGCGCGTCGTTTGGCTCGAAAGAAGTTCTATCCATCACGCGAGTTCGTCAAAGCATGGCTTGTGACAAGCCGCCGGTGCTTTTCAATCCCGCATGGCGCCCTCTGCTCTGCCGACCTCGGATTGTCGTCCCGGCCATTCCGGCATCAAAAAGAGCTGGTGACTTCCTCATTCGGGACCCGGACATAGATCCGGACGATGGTCTGCGTGTTGCGGTTCTTGTGCGGAAGATGCGCACCGGGATAGCATGACAAGCAAAGAGTCATAGAGACTTCATCAGGGCGTCATGCATATCGCTGTCGTTGGAAATGGTATTGTTGGCACCGCATGTGCCGCCTGGCTGCAGCGCGACGGTCACCGCATCACCTTCATCGATCCAAAGGAGCCGGGTGAGGCCACCTCATTTGGCAATGCCGGCTCCCTATCGCCCTCGGCCTGCCTTCCGGTTGGCATGCCCGGAATGTGGAAAAAGGTGCCGGGCTGGCTGCTCGACCCACTCGGGCCGCTCACGATTCGCTGGTCCTATGCGCCATTTGCTGCGCCCTGGCTGTTGCGTTTCATGCGCCACACCTCACCAGCCGAAGTGACGCGAATTGCGGCGGCGCTGCGCGGTTTGCTGGCGCCGATCTTTGAATGCTACGAGCCGCTTTTGCAGCGTGCCAATGCAACCGGCCTCGTCCGTCACAGCGGCTGCCTCTACGTCTACTCGAGTGCCGAGACCGCGCGTCAATGGCAATGGGGGATGGCGCTTCGGCGCAACCTCGGCGTCGAATTGCGCGATGTCGATCAGGACGAACTCGAGACGCTTGAGCCGGATCTGAAAGGGCGCTTTCGCTTCGGCATTCTGGCGCCTGATAATGGCTCGACGCTCGACCCGTCCGCTTTGACCAAAGCCCTGTTCGCGCAATGCATCAAGGATGGTGCAACATTCGAGCGTCAACATGTCAAAGCTGTGCAGCGAACACGCGACCGCGTTACCGGCCTTGTTCTGGACGACGGCAAGACGCTCGGTTGCGAAGGCGTGGTGCTCGCGAGTGGCGCCTGGTCCGGAGCAGTCGCCACGCAGCTTGGCGCGCGCGTGCCGCTGGAGACGCAACGTGGTTACCACGTGACCGTGCGCAGCAATAATCTCCAGTTGAAGCACACCGTTATGGCCGTTGAACATAATATGATGGTGAACCCCATGCGCATGGGGCTTCGCCTCGCTGGCTCGGTGGAATTCGCCGGCCTTCACGCCGCTCCCAATTTCGCGCGGGCAAAAGGACTGCTGCAGAAAGGGCGCGAAATGTTTCCGCATCTCGACACCAGCGATACGACGGAATGGATGGGTCATCGCCCCTGCATGCCGGACAGTCTGCCTGTCATCGATCGCGCCCCGCAGATTGAAAATGCCTGGCTGGCCTTCGGCCATGGTCACATTGGCATGTGCGGCGCGCCGAGCACGGGACGGGAGATTGCAAATCTCGTGGCCGGCCGATCGCCGCAAATCGATCTTGCGCCCTTCGCTGCGAACCGCTTCGGACACATGAACTGATGCGGCGCCTGTCCTCTCCCGTCGATCAAGCAGCAGACGATATCACAACAAATGAAGCCGTTGCAGGATGGGATATCGCCATCGATGTGGGTGGAACATTCGTCGATTTCGTTGCCAAGCCACCGAAAGGTGAGGATCGCTGGCGCACTGCAAAGCGATTGCGGGATTCGGCCGATACGGCCGAATCCATTGCGACTAGCCTCCTCAGCTTTTTGCGTGAGGAAGGAATTGCTCCTCATCACATCGCCCGGTTGCGCCACGGAACCACTATCGCGACGAACGCCCTCCTAGAACTCCGCGAGCCGCCGGTTGCGCTGGTGACCACCGCAGGCTTTGCCGACGTCCTGACGCTCGGCCGGCAGAATCGCCGGGATATCAATCAGCCTTTTCCTCAGCCACCGGTTCCTCCTGACATTTGTCCGGAAGAGCTGCGGTTCGAATTGCCAGAGCGCGTTGACTCGCGCGGAAATATCGTGGTGCCGCTTCATTCCGCAGCACTTGAGCAACTGGCCGATCAGATCGCGGCGCGCCTTGGTTCGCAAGAAATGCCGGCCATCGCGATCTGCCTTCTGTTTGCGCCGCTGAACCCCACGCATGAGCTGGCTGTCGCATCTGCATTGAGAGCACGTTGGCCGAACGCTCATCTTTCTCTGTCGCATCAGGTCGACCCGCGACTGCGCGAATTCGAACGCAGCCTTGCAACGGTCCTTGACGCCTATATCCGGCCAACGGTCTCCGGCTATCTTCGAAGCCTCGACCAGTCTCTTGCAAGGCAAAGCTTGCCCGCACCCTGGATCATGCGATCGGTCGGAGGTCTTGCTCCTTCCGCAAAATGCGCAGCAGCACCGTCAACGCTCGCCATGTCGGGTCCTGCCGCAGCGGCGCAGGCCATCCGAGAGAACGTGGTGCGCAATGCCTTGGCCACCCGGCCGGCTATCGGCCTCGATATCGGCGGGACAACGGCCGACATTTGCCTCGTCGCCGAGGGCGCAGTGCTGACATCCAATGAATTGACGCTCGGCCGACTGGATGTGCGCGTGCCGTCCGCGGATGTGACGTCAGTGGCTGTTGGCGGCGGATCGATCCTTCAAATGGTTGGCGGATTGCTCCGTGTCGGACCACACTCCGCCGGAAGTTCGCCCGGACCAGCCTGTTTCGGGCGTGGAGGTCATACACCGACCTTGACCGATGCCTCTCTGCTCGCGGGTTTGCTGCCGGCAAAGCTGGGCGCCAATCTGATGCTCGATCGTCAGCTTGCGCTGGATGCGATGGTGGGCGGGCTCGGCATCAACAGGCAGGATGCTCCGGCCGTTGCGTTCGGTGCGGTGAAGGTGGCCGAGGCCATGATGGCAGAGGCAGTCCGGCGCAAGGCGCTGTCGCGCGGGATCGATCCGCGCGACGCTGTCCTGGTCGCGGCAGGTGGCGGCGGTGCGCTCCACGCCGCCGAGATTGCGGATCGCGTCGGATGCCGGACAGTGATCGTACCGCGCGCTTCCGGCGTTCTTGCGGCTGGCGGCCTCATGCATGTCGGGCTTTGCGAGCAAACAGAGCGGCCGATTGACATGCCACTTGAGCAGACGTCGATCAGTGTTCTGGCGGAGCTCGCCGCCGAAGACACCGCTTCCTTGCGCCAGACCTTGATGCAGTGGTCGGGCGGCCATTGTGCAGCAACGGTGCATCATGAACTCGACATTTGTTACCAAGGGCAAGGTCACAGCCTGACTATCGCTTTCGTGAGCGAAAGCGATGACGCAACCACCCTTACAGCAAGATTCGATGCATTGCATGAGCGCGTGCGCGGCCATGCCTTCGAAACGAAGCGGCGCATTCTCGCATTGCGGAGCATTGCAACACTGTCTTTCGGCGACGAAGCTGGCCTGCAATTTGATGCAACCAGAAACGGCACGCTGCACCATCCGGCTCAACAAAGACTTGTTGCAACCGATCCGCCAGCATCATGCCCGATCTGGGAGCGTGCATCGCTGCCAATCGGTGCGCGGTTGTCCGGTCCGGCGCTGATCGATGCGATCGACACCACGGTTTGGCTGCCGCCGGATTGGACGTGCGAGATATTGCCGAACGCTGCCTTGTTGCTCACCGCCACGGATCCTGCGCCATGAACGACCGTGATGCGATCCGCACGGCGGCTGCGCACGAAATCTTCCGCATCGCACTGGAAGGCCTCGCCGACCGCATGCAGGATTCCTTGCTCCGGGCGGCATGTTCAGTCGTGGCGCGCGAGGGGATGGATTGCGCCGCCGCGCTATTCTTGCCGGACGGTCGGGTCCTCGCCCAGGCCAGTTCACTGCCGCTGCTGCTCGGTGGCATGATCCCTGCAGTGCGTGGGCTCCTCGACGTATTCCCGGCCGATTCCATGCAAGAAGGCGACGGATTTCTGCAGAACGACCCATGGTCCGGCGGCACGCATCTGCCGGATATCATTGTCGTTCGTCCCGTCCGGACTCATGATCGTACCGTGGCTCTCGCGGCGACCATTCTTCACCATCAGGACGTCGGCGGCTTGGCGGCAGGGTCCGTTCCGCCCGACGCCCGCGAAATATTCCAGGAGGGCTTGCGCATCCCGCCGGTGCATTGGCGGCGACGCGGTAAGGAAGATGCAAACGTTGCGGCTATTCTCGCCGCCAACAGCCGCACGCCCGATCTGCTGCGCGGCGATCTGGGTGCGCAATGGGCAGCCGTCTCTCTGGGTGCACGTGAGATTGGCACTTTGCTCAGGTCAATGGGTCCCGCCGCATTCGCGCAAGCGAGCGAAACTTTGCTCGAACATGCAAGCCAGATGACAGCAGCGGCATTAAGCCGGTTGCGGGACGATGTCGTCGTTGTGGACGATGCGCTCGATGGCGACGGATTGAGCGAAGAGCCTGTGCCCTTGCGCGTCACGCTTCGCAAAAGCGGCGGCAAGGAACAGCCACGGCTCGAAATCGACTTTGCTGGCTCGTCACCGCAGACAATCGGCCCGGTCAATGCCGCGCCGTCCGGTCTCGTCGCTGCGGCCTTCGCGGTGATGCGCCATCTTGCACCGGAGGCGCCACCGAACCACGGCATGCTCGCTCATGTCACGTTGAAACTGCCGGAAGGCAGCGTGGTCAATCCGCGCTTCCCCGCGGCTGTCAACGCGCGCACCGCGACGGTGAAGCTGGCATGCAATGCCATGCTCACGGCAATGTCGCGCCTGGCCGAAGCAGATGCAGCCAATGCGTCGAACGGCGCTGTCGCGGTTGTCCTGTCGGCTGGCGGCAAGGACGCTGCGGGGCGCGACTGGTTCTTCACCGAGATCATCGCAAGCGGTGCGGGTGGCGGCCCCGCGGGGCCGGGCGTGTCAGGAATTTCCACCGATGTCAGCAACGCGCGCAATCTGCCTGCAGAGGTGCTGGAGACCGCAGCACCGGTCCGCGTCGAAGCGGTGATGCGCCGCAGGGGTTCAGGTGGTGCCGGACTCCATGCGGGCGGTGATGGCATCCATCGCGCCTATCGACTGCTGGAAGGCAGCGCGATGGTGTCCTATCGCGGCGAACGGCATACGCGCGGTGCGTCCGGTGCGCAGGGTGGCGGCGATGGCGCTCCGTCTGCAGCCTGGATCGAGCGCAGTTCCGGAAAAATCGAGGTGCTCGCATCCAAATCACGTTTTGTCTGGAATGCCGGCGATCTGCTCGTCATCGAAACGGCAGGCGGAGGCGGCTGGCAATCACCCTCTTCCTCTCTTGTACAAGGATCTCCGACATGCTGACGCGTCGCCAAGCATTGATGACCGGTTTGTCCAGCCTGGCGCTGGCAACGAGCCACGTGACAACACAAGCGCAGACTCAGGCTTGGCCCTCGCAGAACATCAGACTCGTTGTGCCTTTTGCTGCCGGAGGCAGCACGGATGTGCTCGCCCGGCAGCTTGCGGAGGGATTGAGAACACGTCTCGGCCAGCCCGTCGTCGTGGAGAATCGCGGTGGCGCCGGCGGCACCATCGGTTCGGATTACGTCGCCAAATCCGCACCGGACGGATATACGCTGCTCATGGGCGTAACCGGAACGCATGGCGTCGCCCCGAGTCTTTTTCCGAACTTGTCTTATCAGCCGCAGCGGGACTTCGCGGCAGTATCGCTGGTGGTGACAGCGCCACTGGTTCTGGTGGTGCATCCCTCCGTGTCGGCGAAAACCCTCGCCGAATTCATCGCCCTCGCCAAGGCGCACCCCAACACCCTGACCTATGGCACACCGGGCAACGGCACCTCGATGCATTTGACCGGTGTCATGTTTGACCTCAAGGCAGATACAAAGCTCGTTCACGTGCCCTATCGCGGATCGGCGCTGGCGCTTACCGACCTCATGGCGGGGCAGATCAAGGCGATGTTCGGAGATCTGCTGGTGGTCCTGCCTCAGATCCGTGCGGGTACGATCCGCGCCATCGCTGTCACGTCAAAGAGTCGCAATCCGCTTCTCCCCGATGTCCCGACCATCGATGAAGCCGGGCTGCCGGGCTTTGAAGTGCTGTCCTGGCAAGGCCTGTTTGCTCCGGCTGGTACGCCGCCGGCCATCGTTGAACGATTGAGCCAGGAGGTCCGCAGCGTGATGGAAAGCAATGACGTGAAGACCTTTTTCGCTTCGCAAGGCTTTCAGGTCAGCGGCAGCACACCGGGGGAATTCCAAGCGTTCGTCACATCCGAAGTGGCGCGATGGGCCGACATCGTCAAGGCGGGCAACGTCCGGCCCGGATAAGCATCGCGGCACGTTGATGTCGTCAGCTCACCCTCGCCGCTCAGCCGAAAAGTTTTGGCAATTGGCTCCGCCAGCAGTGCGATGAACCCTCACACCGCTGGCGAACGTTTATCGAGCCTCAGACCAAGGCCGGCCAGGGGCACACGGCGAACAGCGGTCTTGCCCTCGGTCCGCAGCTCCACGACGGGAAGACTGATCACCGCGCGCAGCCCCGAGCCGGTGTTGCTGAGGATCACATCGCCGCCGTGATGGCGCACGATATTGCGCGCGATCGACAAGCCAAGACCTATGCCGCCGGTCTCGCGATTGCGGGAATTCTCGAGCCGGAAGAACGGTGCGAACACGCTGTCCATGGTCTCGATCGGGATTCCCGGTCCGTCGTCCTCGACGACGATTTCGATGGAAGTGGGGCGCGATGCCACGCTGACGCGTGCGCGTTCGCCATAGCGCACGGCATTCTCCACCAGATTGCGCACCGCGCGTTTGAGCGCATCCGCGCGGCAGCGATAGCCGATTTTGGGCGAGTCTAGGAATGAGACGTGGTAGCCGAGTTCGACCAGGTCATCGCACAGGCTCTCCACCAGTGCCGACAGATTCACATTGCGGGTTTCCTCGGCAATCGCCTGCTCGCGTGAGAATGCGAGCGTGGCCTCTGTCATGCTCTTCAATTCGTCCAGCGTGCTCAACATTTTTTCGCGGGTCTCATCGTCCGAGACGAATTCGGCACGCAGCCGCAGCGAGGTAATCGGGGTGCGCAGATCATGCCCGATTGCCGCCAGCATACGGGTGCGATCCGCGACGAAGCGCTGCAGCCGCGCCTGCATCAGGTTGAAAGCCTCGGCGGTCTGGCGAATTTCGGTGGGCCCGCGCTCCGGCAGCGGCTGCAGCGTTTCACCCCGGCCCAGCGCCTCGGCGGCGACCGCCAGCCGCCGCATTGGGCGGGTCATGTTCCGTGCGATAAAGGCGGCGCAGATCGACAGGATGACCGCTGTTACCGCGAGCGAGATGATCGATTGCGAGGTCAACAGGGGGTTGACCATCTTTTTGGCGAAGGCGGTGCTGAGCCACGAGCCGTCCTTGAGCTGGACAGCCAAGCCCATGCCGCTTGAGTCATCAAGATAGAGGAATTTGGCCGGCCGGGACAACGGCCAGGCATGGGCCGGCAGGTCCGTCCAGGGGCGCAAATTTGTAGTCTCGACGCTCGTCACCCCAGCCGTTGTTGCAACGACCGGCGTGACGGCACGTCGTTCTTCGGCCACCGGGTTGGCAAGGCTGGCCACGCTCGGCAACGGATCGGCAAGGCGAAGCTTGGCTTCTTCGCGCCAGCGCGACGCATCGGAGGGAAAATCGCGGGACACCCAGAACCGCGAATAGCCCGTGTCGCTTGCGCGCAGAATATCGTTCCGCGACGCCGGCGGCGTCGATTCGAGCACCTGAGCCACCGTCGCAGACCGACTCAGGAATTCGGCCTTCATGGCGCGATAGAGAGCCTGTCCGCGTTCATCCGCGAACAGCAGGAAGCTGATGCCCTGCGACAGCGCCAGGGCCAGCAACATGATGGCGACAAAGCGCGTGGTCAGGCTGCGATTCCACAACCGTATCATTGCGCTGGCACCTCGGCTGAAAAGCTGTAGCCGCCGCCCCAATGGGTCTTGATCAGAGCGGGCGATTTGGGATCGGCTTCGATCTTCTTGCGCAACCGGCTGACCTGGTTGTCGATGGCGCGATCGAATGGCTCGGAGTTTCGCCCGACCGTCAGGTCGAGCAATTGGTCGCGGCTGAGCACGAGGCCGGCATGGTCGAGGAAGACGCTCAGCAGCCGGAACTCGGCCGTGCTGAGCGGTACAACAAGGCCATCCTGGTCGGTCAGTTCACGGCGTCCGACATTCAACGACCAGCGGTCGAAGCGCACTTCCTTCGCCTTGATCTGCCCGCGCTGCGGCGGCAGGCTTTGCACCCGGCGTAGCACCGCCTTGATGCGGGCCAGCAACTCACGCGGATTGAACGGCTTGGTGAGGTAGTCGTCAGCGCCGAGTTCCAGGCCGACGATGCGGTCGGTCTCTTCCGCCATGGCGGTGAGCATGATCACCGGCAAACTTGTCGATTCCCGCAAGTAACGGCAGAGCGACAGCCCATCCTCTCCCGGCATCATGATATCGAGCACGACAAGATCGATAGCATTGCGCTCGACAAGACGCCTGCATGCCGCCGCATTCTCGGCAAGGCTCGTGCGATAGCCATGGCGGTCAAGATACTTGCCGACCAGATCGCGAATGTCGCGGTGGTCGTCAACAACGGCGATATGCGGCACCGGGTTCATGGAAGCTCTCCATAAGTCCTTATACTCTCAAACAATTCGGCCTGCTGGGGAAAATTGTATCAAAGCGTGTCAGCGGCGCCCCGCGCGACGAGCCAAGACATTCGCCGTCCCGCACCGCGATATCTCTGCGACAAAAGCCGATTAGCTTTCGATCATCCACAGACGATCGATGGATCGCTCAGAAAAATGGAGATGAAATGACCACATATCGTTCCACCAGCCTCGCTGTTTACGCTGCGAAGTTCACGTTTTTTGTCGCATCATTGGCTTTTGGCGCTTCCGCCGCACAGGGCCAAGTTATCGACAATTTTCACGGCAACACCCCTGCAACTGCTCAGGCCTATCGCTCAGCGCCGACGATAACGATCGAAGCGCGCGGCGCGCAGGCTCGAGCTGTCGATCGTGGCGCACGGAAGGCGCGTGCTCAAGTCAGGAGCAATCAATCACGGAATGCCCAGCCTCAGCCAGCCGGAACCCTAGCCGGTAGCTATTACATCGATCAGGATCCGGACATCAACGTGCGCATGCTGGTGCAGAAAGACTTCGCCCATCAGTAATGCTCAACGAAGCCTGACTTAAAATTTTACGAAAAATGAAAAAGGCCGACATGCGAATGTCGGCCTTTTTCGCGCGGCCGTTTGGGAGTGAGTGGATAAGCGCTACAAACGCATCTTTCCTACCGGTCTATCGAAACGTCGGCAGCCATACGATTGACCAATGTTCTGCAGCCACCGACTGCTATGCGGATCTCATCACCTGCCTTCAAAAATTCGCCGCGTGGCAGACCAACGCCGGCTGGCGTTCCGGTCGCAATGACGTCGCGCCGATCCTGTCGGACCTTCGTCTGGGAACAGTTCTGCCAATCTACGACTCTGCCGCTGGACGTATCTTTCTCGCTTATCAAGAGCGGGAGAGATCCAAATCAGTTCTAAAGTTTGAACTTTAGCAAATGGAAGATCAGAAAACCCTCAGAAAAGGACATCCAATCAATCATCGACAAGGTTCGCAGGGACGGATTTTCCTGGATCGACGGACAAGTCTTCCATAGCTTCCGCGCGCTCGCGGCCCCGATTTGCGATCCGCAAGGCAAGCTCCGCGCCGCGATGTCGCTCGTTAGCAACCAATCTTCGCTTGTCAAATTCCCCAACAGCACCTCGATGATCTCATCGAAACCGCGAAGCGAACGTCGCAGCGACTAGGATGGTCGGGATAATCAGCCCCCCGCGAAGGGTTTTCGAGCGAAGTGGGTACCGGTTCGCTCGAATCGCACTCTTGGCATCACGCTCTAGGAAACCGTCACTCCACTCGGACCTGGTAGCCTTCTTTCCATCTCAGCACGCACATCTGCTATCGCTCGATGCTTAATGGGTCCATATCCGCGGATATCCTGAGGCAGCTCGGCGATCTCTGCCAGCTTGTCTAATCGCTCCGAACTGAGTTGCGATTGCAGCTTTGCGATAATGGCCTCAAACCAGACAATGAGGTCGCGTTCCATGCGTCGTTCGGCGCTGTAACCAAAAATGTCGAACGGCGTACCCCGCAAGAATTTCAGCCGGGCAAGTATTTTAAACGGAATTTGCATCCAACGGCCGAATTCGCGCTTCCTCGGACGTCCGCGAGAGTCCTGCGTACTCGGCATGAATGGCGGCGCAAGGTGGTAGGTGAGTTTGAAATCGCCCTCGAACTCGTCTCTCAACCGGTCGATGAACCCGGTCTCGACATGCAGCCGAGCAACTTCATACTCGTCCTTATATGCCATCAACTTGAACAGCGAACGCGCCACAGCATCGGTGACTTTGTCCGACCCAAAAGCCGCCTCAGCATGCCGCATATCGTCAACAAGCGCGCGATACTTACGCGCATAAGCAGCGCCTTGATATGCGGTGAGGAAAACCTCGCGCCGCGTGATGACGTCGTCGAGCGTCTCCGGGGCGGGTTCATCGCCGCCCATCGCCTGCCTGAAGAAGGCCGCGTCCGCACAGGCAAGCCTGCCCCAGGCGAAAGCCGCTTTGTTTTGCTCGACGGAGACGCCGTTCAGTTCGATCGCGCGCATCAATGCGGCGTGCGAGACCGGCACAAGACCGCACTGCCAACCGAAACCCAGCATCATCATGTTGGCGAACACGGCATTACCGAGCAATGTTTCGGCCGCCTTGTTGGCATTCAGGCATCTCAGTGCCTCCGCACCAATCAGCTTTTCCACCGCGCGCAGCCTCGCCGGAATAGCAAGACTGGCGTCCCGAAACCGTACAACATCCCCGGTCGGCATCTCGGCGGTGTTGACGACCGCGCACATGCCGGGGCGATACGTGCCTGACGCCTTTGGCGACGTCGAGACCACAAGATCGCACCCGATCAGCGCGTCCGCGGCGCCCTGATCGATCCGCGCCTGATAAATATCGTCAGGGTGCGCAGCGATGCGTACATAACTCAGAACGGGGCCGAACTTCTGCGCAAAGCCGGTGAAATCGAGCACCGACGCGCCCCGCCCTTCCAGATGCGCCGCCATCGTCACCAGCATGCCAATGGTGATGACTCCGGTGCCGCCGACACCGGTGACCAGGAGATCGAAGGGACGATCGAGCACAACCGGCGGCGGCAAGGGCAATGACTGCGCGCGCCCGACAGGATCATGGTCCGAAGCGCGCGGCTTGCGCCGCCGGGCGCCCTCCACCGTGACAAAGCTCGGACAGAAACCATTGAGGCAGGAGAAATCCTTGTTGCAGGTCGATTGGTTGATCGTGCGCTTGCGGCCGAACGGTGTCTCTTTGGGCTCGACACTCAGGCAGTTTGATTCCACCGAGCAATCGCCGCAGCCCTCGCAGACGAGGTCGTTGATCACCACAAATTTCTGCGGTTCCTCGATTGTGCCGCGCTTGCGCCGGCGCCGCTTTTCGGTCGCGCAGGTCTGTTCGTAGATCAGCACCGAGACGCCCGTCACGTCGCGCAATTCGCGCTGCACGCGATCGAGATCGCGACGGTGATGGATGGCCGTGCCGGGCGGAAAATCGTCGGCGCGGAACTTCGATGGATCGTCGGACACGAGCGCGATTCGCCACACGCCCTCGGCGCGCACACTATGTGCGATCGTCTGAACACTCAGCGGACCGTCGACCGGTTGGCCCCCGGTCATTGCCACCGCGTCATTGAACAGGATCTTGTATGTGATGTTAGCGCCGGCCGCGATCGCCTGGCGAATGGCCATCGAACCAGAGTGGTAGTAGGTCCCCTCGCCGAGATTCTGGAAGATATGCCCGGCGCCAGTGAACTTTGACGAGGCAGCCCAATTCACGCCCTCGCCTCCCATCTGGATCAGCGAGGAGGTCTCGCGATCCATCCAACTCGCCATAAAATGGCACCCGATGCCTGCTAGCGCCTTCGACCCTTCGGGCACTTTCGTTGATGTGTTGTGTGGGCAGCCCGAACAGAAATATGGCGTCCGCGTGGCACCCGCGATCTGGATGAGGCGGTCTGCCGTGGGCATGAGTGCCTCCGCGCGCGCCTTCAAGGACAGCTCCGGAAACATGTTGTCGAGCCGCCCGGCCACAATCGTTGCAAGCGCACGTGGCGACAATTCGCCGGTCCAGGGCACGAGACGATTGCCGTTCTCGTCATGTTTGCCGACCATGCGCTCAGGCTTACGCCCCGGATAGTCGTAAAAATATTCCTTGAACTGGCTTTCGATGATGCCGCGCTTCTCCTCGATGACGAGGATCTCGTGCTTGCCCTTCACGAATTCCAGCGCATCGTGCAGCGGGAGCGGCCAAACCATGCCGACCTTGTAAATATCGATCCCGAGCCTGCGGCATGTTCTCTCATCGAGTCCAAGAAGACGCAGCGCCTCCATCAGATCGCGGTGGCCCTTTCCGGTCGTGACGATGCCGTAGCGCGCATTCTCGATGTTGTAGATGCGGCGATCGATCGGATTGGCACGGGCGAAAGCATAGACGGCATGCTTCTTTGCCTCCATGCGCTCTTCGATCTGTGGTCCCGGCAGATCCGGCCAGCGATAATGCAGACCACCCGGCGGCGTTTCGAAATCGGGCTGCCTCCAGAGGCGCGGTGCCTGCAGCGTGACCGACGCTGCCGACTCCACCGTCTCCGAGATTGCCTTGAAGCCGACCCACATCCCGGAAAAGCGGCTGAGCGCATAGCCGTATTCACCGAAGGTGAGATACTCGCCGATATCAGCCGGGTTTAGCACCGGCATGAACCACGCCATGAAAGCGACGTCCGACTGATGCGGCATCGATGACGACACACAGCCATGGTCGTCGCCTGCCACGACCAGCACCCCACCATGCGGTGATGAGCCATAGGCGTTGCCATGCTTCAAGGCATCGCCTGCCCGATCGACGCCCGGGCCCTTGCCGTACCAGAGGCCAAACACGCCTTGAACTTTGCGATCGGAGTTAGTCTCGACCTGTTGCGAGCCAAGCACTGCGGTTGCAGCGAGGTCTTCGTTGACGGCGGGCAGAAATTCGATGCGGTTCTGCACGATCAGCTCGCGGGCGCGCCAGAGCTCAAGATCAAGCCCGCCGAGCGGCGAACCGCGATAGCCCGAGACGAAGCCCGCTGTGTCGAGACCAGCCAGCTGGTCGCTCCGCGCCTGATTGAGCAGAACACGGACGAGCGCCTGCGTGCCGGTGAGAAAAACTCGCCCCTTGGTTCGCTGGTAACGGTCAGCCAGTTCGTAATGGTCCAGCATGTGCGATGGCTGGTGCATCGGCTTCTCCCGCTTGCCGATTTCTTCGGTGTGATTGTGACTCGGACCGCGTGGCAGATTAGACCAATTTTAGGCATGCTGTTGGCCAGATCGGTAATAATTTGCAACAATGACCGCAAAACGGTAGGAATTACCGTTTCAGGAGCAACGTCGAAAAATGCTGGAAGCGCAGGACGAGCGGGTGCTGGCCCAACTGCAGCGCGATGCACGCGCGACCAACCAGGAGCTGGCGGACACCGTCGGCATGTCGACTTCGGCTTGCTGGCGGCGGGTTCGCGCGCTGGAGGATGGCGGGATTATTCGCCGCTACACCGCGCTGGTCGATCGCGAGAAAGCGGGCTTTAACATGTCAGCCATCATCCATGTCTCGCTGGAGCGGCACGACACGAGTTTTGTCGAAACCTTCGTATCGCGCGTGACGGCGCGCGCCGAGGTGCTGGAATGTTTCGCGACGACGGGTGACGCCGATTACCACCTGCGCGTCGTGACGCGCGACATGCACGCCTATAACCGGTTCCTTGAGGATTTCATGTTCCGGTTGCCCGGCATCAAGCATGTTCGCTCGAACGTCATCCTGAAAGAAATCAAGCTGGAAGCATCGCTGCCGTTCGACAAATAGCCCGTAAACCTTCCCACGCGGTTTTGAGAGCGTGACCGCCGCAAAAGGAGGTGGCCATTTCGCCTTAAATATTTGATTGATCAAATATTGATTAATCAATTAGAATGGACCGAAGGAGAGGCAGATGCCCGAGAACCGCAAACTCAAGAGTATTGACGGGGCTGGCGAGCGTCCGCTCCAACTCTATGTCACGTACCGCCTGTCGACGCTCAGCGCGAAGCTCAACCGCCAGGCGGGCTTCGTTCTGAAACGCGCCGGAAATCTGCGTGTTCCGGAATGGCGGATCCTTGCCCTGCTGTCGCTGCACGGCGAGATGAACGGCAGCGCGATCACAGATCTTGCCGGTTTTGACCCCGGGCAGATCAGTCGAATTTTTCGCGCGCTCGAGACGCGCGGCCTCATTTCCGTCCGGCGCACCGATGATGACCGCCGAAGCGCTTATATGTCGCTCACGCGCGCTGGCCGCGCTTTGCACGCCAAAGTCTTGCCGGCGATGCAACAGCGGCAAGAGCAGTTGCTCGATGCACTAACCCCACAGGAGCGCACCACTTTTCTTCGTATCATCGACAAGTTGCAGGTCGCGGCAGACCGACGCGACTTTCTGGAAATCTGAGCCATGACGCCGACCAATACGCTTGTCATTCTTTCAGACGAGCATCAGGCGCGCGCCATGGGCTGCGCGGGCCATCCCTTTGCCTCGACGCCGAATCTGGATCGTCTCGCGGCACGTGGCACGATGTTCACCAATGCGGTCACGCCGAGCCCGATCTGCGTGCCCGCCAGAGCCGCGATGGCGACTGGCCAAGCCGTTCATCGCTGCCGTTACTGGGATAATTCCTTCGGTTACGATGGCCGCATCCGTAGCTGGGGGCATGCGCTGCAGGACGCCGGCATTGCCGTCGAATCGATCGGGAAGCTCCATTATCAGAAAGAGGATCTTCCGACCGGCTTTGACGCTGAACATATCCCGATGCATCTCCATAAGGGCGTCGGCATGGTCTGGGCCTCGATCCGTGACCCGCTACCGAAAAACCGCCCGAACGCCAAACGAATGCTGGGTGATTACATCGGCCCGGGCGAATCAGACTATACTCGCTACGATCACGCCATCACCGATCTTGCCGTTGACTGGCTGCACGACAGGAGCCGAACTTCGCACGAGCCCTGGTGCCTGTATGTCGGATTCGTCGCACCGCATTTCCCCCTCGTAGCACCGCCAAAATTCTTTGAGCTTTATCGGCGCGACGACCTGCCTGAACCGAAACTTCATCCCCGCACGGGTTACAAACTGCATCCCTGGCTGCAGGAACATGAAGATTTCTGGAGCCATGAGACGACACTCAAGGATGATGTCGAGCGAAAGACTGCAATCGCGGCCTATTACGGGCTCATCTCGTGGTTGGATCACAATGTCGGGCGGCTGATGACCGCACTCGAAGCCACCGGATTGATGGATACGACGCGTGTTATCTACGCATCGGATCATGGTGACAATCTTGGTGCGCGAGGACAGTGGGGAAAGTCAAACCTCTACCGCGAATCCACCGATGTTCCGTTGATTATCGCGGGTCCGGATTTCGAACATGGGCGTTGCGCTACGCCGGTCAGCTTGCTGGATGTTTCAGTAACACTGGTCGAAAGCTTCGGGCTTGATGCCGCCGAGGTTCTGCCCGATGCAAGCGGTCAATCTTTGCACGCAATTGCTAAAAAGCCGTTGGACCTCAGTCGCACGGTGCTCAGCGAATATCATGCGGTCGGATCGAATACCGGCGCCTACATGCTGCGGCGCGGGCGCTGGAAGTATCACTATTACGTCCGCCATGAACCTGAACTGTTCGATCTGGTGAACGATCCCGAGGAAACGACGAACCTCAGTTTATCGCCGGAACACCAAATGGTGTTCGAGCAAATGGAAAGCGCCTTGAGAGCAATCTGCGATCCGGAGGCGGTCGACCTCGAAGCCAAAAAAGATCAGGCGGCACTGATCGAACGCATCGGCGGCCCGGCGGCAGCTTTCGATCTCGGGCGCGCCGTGGCGGGCGGAACGCCAACGCCAAATTCTACAATAACAGAAAAGACCACAGGAGAGGAAACACCAGCATGCTTAGTCGTCGATCAATCCTTGGAGTAGTCGCCGCAACCGCCGCCGCGAGAGCCACAAGCGCTGTGGCGCAAGCAGATACATGGCCGCGTGGGCGGCCCATTCGCTGGCTGGTTGGCGTACCGCCCGCAGGTTCGGCCGATCCTTTGACACGCGCGATCGCCGATCAACTCTCGAAGCGGCTCAACCAGTCCATTGTCGTCGAGAACCGGAGCGGCGCGAGCCAGGCGATAGCCGCCCGCGAAACCGCAAACGCAGAACCAGACGGCTATACCCTCTTCACCATTTCCGGGCCTGTACTCTACGCAAACCCCACGCCCATCATCGGTAAGGGGCTCGACCCCGTGATTCAGATCGTAAACCAGCCGATGATCATTGCCGGCACCGTCAAACGGCCGACACAAAGCCTGAGCGACGTATTCGCAGCGGCAAAAGCAAAGCCGGACGAATGGAGCTTTGCCAGCGCAGGCGTCGCGTCTTCACATCATATCGCCGGGGAATGGCTGAACTCTCTTGCCGGCACGAAGATTCAGCATGTGCCCTATCGCGGTGGCGGCGCGGCCATGACCGATGCCATCAGCGGTCAGGTGCCACTCATCATCATCGGCGCCGGCCCCGCAATCCCTCAAATCGAGGCCGGCATACTGCGTGCTTATGCGCTGACGACAAAGAACCGTTTATCGTCGTTGCCCAACGTACCGACTTTGAGCGAGCTCGGCTTTCCGCAGGTCGACCTTTCCCAGTGGTTTGGTGTTGCTGTGCGTTCAGGAACGCCGAAAGCGATCGTTCAGCGTCTCAATACGGAGATTGACGATATCCTCCGCACGCCGCCGCTGCAGGACATGGTGGCGAAGCTCGGCGCTGAGGCCGTTGGCGGCAGCGCCGAGCAATGGGGCCGCGTGTTCGCAACTGATCTAGAAAAATGGATGAGCCTGGTTCAGAAGCTGAACATTCCACTGCAATGATATCGAGGCTTGCTGCCCACGTATCGGCGCCTTTGGTGCCCAGGGGCGGGATCGAACCACCGACACTGCGATTTTCAGTCGCAACAGTGCCGTAACGACTCTCTCAATCACCTAACTGGCCGTTGTGTAGCACTCGTGTGTGGCACCGGCAACCTCCCGGATTGGCGGACCATCTAGGGTGCATGTGGGTTATTTCCATGCCGCCAAAGGATTTTTGATCTCGCCTGCCCAACTTGGAAAAAAATTGACCGAATCAAATGGAAGTCCGGACTACACGGCTCACAAAGACGAGCGAGATTTCGATGACTACGAATCTGGAGGCAGAGGCCACCCCCCCCTCCGCCCGCCATTATTCAATGAGTTCAACTAGATATAATGGCGCCAACGATTTAAATGCTGGTTGTTTTTAGCCTCCGGATTGCGGCAATTGAATTAGTGCCCCGTGCCGACTACGCATTAAGTTTGCGGCGCGGCATGATGAGCACGACACTGATTTTTTGGAGCATATCGTGATCGAGCGTTTTCAGGGCGACAATCGCAATGCGCTTATCGAAGCTTTGTTGCGACAGCCTTTTCTTCAGAACGACAAACTCATTGCTGAATCGATTATTGCTGTCGGCGACCTCAAAGAGTTCAAGCCGGGCGAAAGCCTTATCGTTCAGAATGACGACAAGAACGACGTATTTCTTCTCATTGCCGGGTCGGTAAGCGTGGTCGCAAACGGTGTCGAAGTCCGGACTTTGGGTCCAGGCGATCATGTTGGCGAGATGTCAGCGATTGATTCTGCAAATCCGCGTTCGGCAACCGTTTCTGCAAGCGGTACCGTAGTCGCGCTACAATTGTCGGGTAGAACTTTTATAGAAGTGTGCGATCAATATCCAACCACCTGGAAGTTTATCGCGCGGACTCTTTCAAACAGACTGTTCGACCGAAATCGGCTGATCAAGCCGCCCAATGATAAGCCTAGGCTATTCATCATTTCGTCGGTTGAAGCACTAGACGTTGCCAATGAGATTTCGTCTGGTTTGCAACGGGATGCGTTGCCGGTTGTATGGACTAACGGTGTTTTTTGGGCGAGCAGCTATCCGCTTGAAGCGCTCGAAAATGCGGTCGAGAGCTCAGACTTCGCTGTTGCCGTCGCAAAATTTGAGGACGTCGTGCAATCACGTGGCGCTTCTCGCCAAGCTATGCGCGACAATGTCGTATTCGAGCTAGGGATGTTTATTGGTCGACTCGGGCGCCATCGCACATTCTTGGTTCACCCCGCGATGCCAGACTTGGTTCTTCCGTCCGACCTAAAGGGAATTACCCCTCTATCTTACATCGTGCCCTCCACTGCCGATGAGCTAACGCCGCGCATCGGGCCGGTGTGCACTGAGATTCGGAAAATAATTCAACAGCGCGGCGTGAGGAGGCACGCAGGAGCCTAGGTCCGAACATTGTAGAAAAGCGCAAGCAACCTCTCGAAGGTGCTTTGCTTATCGATCGTATCAGGGGCGACGTCTACTTCAACTTGGACCGGTTCAGGTGTGTGTCCGGTTCGAAATAGAGTCGCCGACAATTCAACTGTTGACCATCCGCGTAGCCGCGCAATGATCAAGATGGCGAAATTCACACCGACCTCTGGGTCCTCAACCAATTTGAACATCGTTCTGATATCCGGCCCACTTGGTAAGGGGTCGAATGTCGGATGCGAATGCCACTCGCCAAGATAATTGAATCGTTTGTAGTCCTTTCCCGTTCTGGTGAAGAAATCATCCAGAAAAGCTTCGTGATGCGCAGGATCGCGCACAAAATGCGCAAAGGTTCCACCGCGCTTTTGAAAGGAGAGATCGACGATACGGAACTCATCGTGACCGACGTGCTCGCCGACAATGATGCCACCAATTTCGCGGGTGCGCCCGCGCAGTTTACGTCGCAGGCGCTTGATTATTCGGTGGGGCAACACCAACTTCATCTGGCTTCCGTTGAAAATATTCAATCAATCTTGTCAATTCTGCTTTGGTCTCAGCTTCGCTGAGCAATTGCGGCGGCTGTTCGGCGGGCGGCTGTCCGACCTCGATGGGTCGTGTATCGAATGGTTCTGTGAACACGGAGCCGACGCCAAGGCCGATAGCATATGCCGAATGAGGGAAGCTTGAGGCCGGACGAGCGAGAAGGTCAATCGCGAAGCGCGCTGTGTGCGCGGCAACTGCTGACACATCGGCATCATTAGCGATAAGCGGCACATCTCCGGCGGCACCGGACTCATAAGAACGGGCATTGCGGACCGGCGGGGCGCTTTGGTCACGAAACCAATTCTCGATTGCCCGGCGCATCAGAGGCGGCAAGGGCTCGAGTCCCGGCCGGTAGCGTACCATCAGGCCGCCTATACCGCCGCCGAATACTTCGGCCCAGACCACCGGCTTCTCCTTCACCTTGGCGACGGCTGAAATAATGTTCAGAGCGCTGTGATTGGCAGTTGCATCGATAATCAAATCACATTCGCCCAGCAGCAGCATGATTGCCTCGGCCGATTCAGAAGCTGTCTGCGCGCCTAGCTCCGTGAGCCAGACATTCGTGTCGATCTCGGGATTGATATACTCCATGCGACGTGCGAGCGCCGATGCCTTGTGGCTACCAGCGTCGCGCCAATCTAGCTCGTTTCGGACGAAATTGTCCGGCAACAGGAGGTCGTCATCTACAAGTAACCATTTACCGACTCCGGCGCGGGTCATAATGGCTCCAATCTTGCTGCCCAGAGAACCACAGCCGACGAGTCCAACCTTTCTATCTTTGAGGCCATCGAAGACTGCATCAGTGCGCCGCGCCTCCATCTGCGCCGGGATGACGAACGCTTCGATGACGCTGTCTGCCGTGAGATAGAACGCGTGCGACGCCTGTCCCTGAAACACAAGGACGACTGGCCCAGCATCCTGCGCGAGCCCTGCAGCTTCACGAAAAGCGGAAGGGCTGCTCGTTGGTGGAAGTGCGGTCTTTTCGCCAAGCCGCAGCGCAACGAAGTTCCGCTTGTAATATTCATCCTCCAACTGTCCAGGGACGTCGGGGTTAATCCATTCGGCGGCCCCGTTGAGGGACCGGACAGCGAAGACAATCGCATCCTTGTGGAAGCAGTAAACCGCCGCTCCTGTGCGATACTCTCCTTCCGTCATATCGGCGAGAAAAGCCGTATCGGCGCGTGTCCTCAGAAAGCGGAACGTCTTTGAGCGCAGCCTCCGTCCCAAACTTTCCGAATGGCGTGACGCGACTGTGCGAGTTTCTCCCGGCGCGGGACTTTCCCCCTGTAACAACCGATAAACGCTCTCGATAACATCGACGCCGGTTAAGTCCAGTGTCCAGTTATCGGCGCCGTATTCAAGGCACAGCTCACCGCCCGCACCATATTGATGGTAGGACCAACGAGAGTCATCGCCGCGAGGAAACACTGAAGGTGGCGCGTCAGGATAGAACTGCGGAAATTGAAGATAGATGGGCCAAGTCTTGCCACCGACAACTATGTCCGCGTCAAGAACAAGGCGCATCCGGTCATCGTACCGCCAGCCGTCAAAAACGAACCAACTGTGCGTAAGCCCGAAGGATTCAAGTGCTTCGCGTTCGGCTTTGAAACGGGCTACATCAGAGAAAAACCACGTCATGCAAAGCCGTCGGGCTTCGCCGGTCCGGTCGCGCGGTCAGGGAATGACAGCGGCGTAGCCGCAGCGGTCGCGGGCTTGAGAAGGGGACCACTAGCCAGCGCCTTCGCTGCCCGAGCCGTCTTGTCGTTCTTGGATGACATTTCGTTCACCGCCGTGTCGTAGTCCAATTTTGAACGCACGCGCGTGTCGCCGAAGATGGCACGAACAGCATCGGTACCCTCGTCGTAGGCGATTTCACCAATAGCAGTTTCAGTGCCTTTGCACCGCGCCTGCTCCTTTTCGGCGGCGACGACACCACGGCTGACCGAGCAGCGTATAAGATCGCCCTTCATGCCGAGCCGGGTCACGTTCACTGGACCAAACTCGAATCCAATGGCTAGACCGAGACTGGTCGCATCAGTACCGTTGGCTTTGAGACGGCTAATTGCTAGATCAAAGCTGCTGCGCATACCGCCAGCACACAACGTCGTGTTACTGATGCTCCCTTCGACGTCGGTCGTCTGTGCGGTCCCTTCGACAAGAAGGCCGTGGATGCAATCCCCGATAAAGCGCACCTTACGACCACCGAAGTCTTCCATCAGAACGGCGTCGAGTTCAGAACGCAGGACGTGAAGTGCACGGATAACGTGCTTAGCATCGTCGTCGTCGGCAACGTTGCGGCCCACATAAGCTGTGAACCCGTCGATATCGGCATAAACCGTTGTGGCATCCTGGCGGCGCGAATTTTTCGCCGAGAGGGTTTCTATGTCGAGCGTTTTGTAGGGCGGGGTGTGGCCCTTGAACTCGAAGGAGCCGATTGGATTCTTTTCCAAATCCTCCTTCCACTCTTTGACGATTTGCTCGACCGTAACGTCTAGGTTAGCGGCCTTTTGGCTGGCCTCAATTTCCGCAGTAGTTAACGGAGTTGTATCCTCGCTTTTTACTTCTTGAAGGCCAATCACTTTGCGTGCGGAATTGGTGAGATAGATACCCGTGGCAGCACCGCCAGTGGCACGTTTCGCTGCATGATTCGCGGGTTCGCCAAGAAAAAGTGGTTCGCGATGACCGCGTCTACCATTGTTAACGGCCAATGCTTTTCCTGTGTCGACACCAATTCGCATGTTAGCGGACGGATGGTCTGCGTCCTCGCCTGTTCGCGCGAGAACATCGATAATAAGTTGTCCGGTCGCCACCGCACGGTGCACGCGCTTTGCTTCTTCACCATAAGGTTTGGCAAAAACTGAATGCAATCGCTGATTATGAAAGTCGACCAGAATTGAGTCCACGCGGCCAATAATCCGATGAACCGCCCGGTAGTGCAGATTGAGAAAACGTAGTGTTCGCTTATGGCATGTCTCGCCCTCAACGTTCGTCACATGCAGCATGTCGATAAGGTTGAGGATGTCCGCATAGAGATGAACGCCGTCCACTCGGTATGCGACCGTTCCGGGTATCCCTGTCAGGTTTGTATCGCGGACATAGTCCTTGATCTCGATATCTTTAAGAGGCAGTGAGGAAATCTTGTCGTTGATGCGCTTGGTCGCGCGATCCTTATTCCAAGAGCCCATTGATGTTTACCTCGATACGTCACACGCGCTAACGATAGCGCGGATTGCTTTTCATACAGTCTGCGTCTTCCGGAAAGTGTCCGGGCCAATATCTTAAAATGGCGGCACTGCCGCAATGCCAGCGGCCGCATGGTCTGGCCCAAAAATCGTGACGCTTCCGTCAGTGGACACAGATATTGACAGCTTCGATGAATGCGAGGCGATTCGCAATAGTCAACCTAGGCTAGGTTCACCGGCATCTTATCGACAGCCAAGCTCTGTGATTTGAATTGGACAGATTATGAACGATGATCGATTTCAGGTGGCGACTAATCAACTCGACAGAATTTTGGGGTTCTTTCCGCGAGTTGAAAGCAAAGCAACCTTTCTCTTCGCTCTCGATGTCGCTGCATTGACCTTTATGGCGGTGAACGTCCACCGCGACGATATTGGTGTTTGGTACATCATCCTGCCCTGCGCTATTGGCTCAGGGCTACTAGTCACTAGCATCTATTATACTTATCGCTGTATCTTTCCCAATCTCTCTGGTGGAGCGGCCTCGCTTTTTTACTTTCGCGAGATTGCTCACCGAACTGAAGCGAAATTCATGAGTGAGTTTATCGCGCAGAGCAAAGATCAGTTAATGAACGACGTTCTAGGTCAGGTGTGGCGCAATTCTGAAATTTTGAAAATGAAGTTTGACGCTGTGAAGGTCGCCTTTGCATTGTCCGCGCTATCCGTCGTCCCCGTGGGCGTTTTCTTGGTGGCGGTTGCACTCACGCACCCAGTTGGATTGATGGTCAGGCAGTGAACAATGGCGCTGCGCGATGACTTGGCGGCAGACATTGATGGCGTCCTCAGTCAGGCTTGGGACATCCGCGACGGAACAACGGTACCAACGTCTGACACGGTTGCCTTGGCGGGTGGTGGGGTAAATTTAAAGGCTACGTTGCTCTATGCTGATCTTGCAGATTCAACGAATCTGGCGATGTGGGATAGTCGCGTTGCTGCGCGAATTTGCAAAGCATTCTTGGCCGCTAGTTCTCGGCTCATCCGCGCGCATCACGGTGAAATCCGTAGCTTTGATGGCGATCGGGTCATGGGCGTGTTCTTGGAAGGTCATAAGAACACCAATGCAACGAAATGCGCACTTCAAATAAATTGGATGTTTCAAAAACTGCTGCGTCCGAAATTCGAAGCGAAGTTTGAGAAACTGCGCAATGGCACCTTCAGGCTCGCTCATTGCGCTGGTGTCGATACCAGCGATGTACTCGTCGTTCGCGCCGGAATCCGGAATAGCAATGACCTTATTTGGATTGGCAGAGCCCCCAACGTGGCTGCTAAGCTTAGTAGCATTCGCGAAGAAAGCTATGGGTCGTATATTTCCGGCGCCGTCTTTGACGCGATGACAGATGCTGCCAAGCTGGCCCATGACGGCCGGAGCATGTGGGAAGAGCGTAAGTGGAATAAGGGGCCGATTGAACGAGTTTTTCGGTCCAGTTGGACTTGGACTCCGTAAGTGCCGCACGGCGCGACAAAAATGCAGGCCTCGTCACTCTTCGACGTTAGCGACTCTCCTGCGCCAAGCGCGCGGTCGGCGCTGATTAGAAGGACTGCCGTTGCCCGACTTGGCCAACACGGGCAGGCGGTGTGCCAAACCGCTGTCGATTTCAGGTGTTTCGGCAGGGAACGGCCAACGCTGGCGCAGCTCATCCCTCCCAAAAGAGCTTGGGGAACCGCAAATTTGCTGGCCGGTTGCACCATCCGTCGCCCCCCTAGAGTTTAACGTTATCAGTGTGTTAGCATAGACAAGCTTCAAAAAATAGGAGGCCGCTTGGTCCGCTCTGAAGGGATGCATCTCTAAATTGCATGCTTAAAATGGGGTGGGCCGCGCGGTAAGTTGCGGAACGGGGGAAGTTTTGAGCGACAACAGAAGTACCGCCGCCGAGCGGTTGCACGAACTACTCGGTTACGTCGAACAGGTCGTGAAGCTCGACGAAAAGGCGGCGTTTAAGCTTGCTGACTATCGCCTTGCGAGCGGCCAAACCTATCAATTCCATCAGCACCAGTTTCATGGCCTTCCTGGTGTGAAACATGATCAGTCAGATGATGACGGTCCGATTTGGCTGACGATAGAGCGACTCAAAAGACATAATCCCCCCAAGGCATCGGACTCACTAGCTGAGTGGCTAGAAAATTCGAATGATCCGGAGAAAGAACCGAAACTGCGCGACTTCCTTATCGCAACGGTACCTTTGACTGAAAAAGATAAGTTAGTCGCCGAGAAGAGGGCGCGGATCGAAGACTGCCACCCTGCGTTGGCGAAGGAGGATCAAGGAAAGTTCGACATCCGGTTTCGTCTCGAAGACAGGCCAGATATTAGCGCCGAAGCTGCGGCCTACATCGCAGGTCCATGGTTGTCGTGGGCGAATGAAGAATTACCCAGAAGACGCTGCATTACACTCTATCATCGACTGTTCGAAGCTGTTCAACAGGTCGAACTCGGCGGACCGGATGCAGCAATCGAACTTGTCTGGGGCATTGGCCTCACGCGCTGGATTAAAGAAGGTGTTCTCATCGACCTGCCGCTGCTGGAGCGGCTCATCGAAGTCGAGATTAACGAACAGTCTGGCGGACTAATTCGTATCCGGCCACGCCAAGCGGACGCCGTTATCAACCTGCGCCCTTACGAAGAGCTTCGCCTAGATGGTGTTCCGCTTGCGCAGAATACAGCGAGGCGCGCGCTGGCTTTGAGTGCGGAAGACGATGGGGTATCGCCTTTCGCACGAGAAACCTTCGAGCCGATCCTGAGAGCGTGCCAGTCGCAATTGGATGCGGAAGGCCGCTATCTGCCAGACAGCGATCACGTCGAACCTGCCTCCGAAGTGCCTCCAGCCAGCGAGCAACTCACAGTGTCCGACACTTGGGTCATCTTCGCGCGGCGACGGAACGACAGCTTCGTACTAAAGGATATCCAGAACCTACAAAAGTCAGTCGAAGAAAATAAGGAAGAGTTGCCTGGTCCCGCGACGACCCTTGTGATGGGTCCGAAGGCATCAAAGTCCGATGCATGGAAGCCCCTTTCGGAAACGATGGGTGGCGCGCCGGTAATGTCTGAACCCGACGAGCCGCCATCGCCGCTCGGAGAATTGTTCTTCCCCATGCCCTTTAATGATGAGCAAGTCGAGATTATTCGGCGGCTTGAGAAAGAAGATGGGGTTGTCGTGCAAGGCCCGCCGGGCACAGGCAAAACGCACACAATCTCCAATATCATCTGCCACTATCTCGCAACGGGCCGCCGCGTGCTAGTCGTGTCGCACGGCGAGGCGGCGCTTTCGGTGTTACGCGATAAACTTCCCGAGGAAGTGCGTGAACTTTCCATCAGCATTACGACCTCGGAGCGCGAGGGCCTAAAGCAACTGGAGGGTGCTGTTCGGGTTCTCCAATCGATTGTTCAAAGCGTAAAGCCAGGCGAACAATTGCGTCTTATCAGGGACTTGGAGTCATCCATTGTCCGAATGCGTCAGCGCATCGCTGCAATCGACGCCCAAATGGAAGAGAGCGCACGTGTGCAGCTCTCCGAAGTGCCGGGGCGGGGCGTTTCTCCGGCAGAGCTTGCCAAGGCAGTAGTTTCATCGCGCGAAGCGTGTCAATGGTTCGATGATGCGCCCGCCGCATTCTTCTCAGAAACAGGCATCGAGCCGAAAGCCCTCGACGTCGTTCGCCGCTGCCGCATGTCGCTTGGGAAAAGAATTGAGTATCTCGGCGGAGAATATCCTTCGACATCCGATCTGCCATCGGCGGATGCTTTAGCTCGCCTTCATGACGACATTTCAAGGTCGCAGGACTATTCGGAGCGGGCAGCGTCTGTGACAGACTTCACTCCGAAGCTCGCTAGTCTAGAGTCGGTTGCGCTGGCCGAACAGGCCGCGAACTATCTGGACACGCTCATTGCATCTGCAAAACACCTCGACCAACACACTTGGCTAAGAGCGTTTTCAGAGGATAGCGCGACGGAGCGACCACCCGCCTTCCCTGCTTTGCTCGACTTTATCGACAGCGCATCTTCATTGCTGGACGAATATCGCCGGTACGTTCAAACACCTGTAGTTGTGCCCAACGTCGCTGAAGCCAATTTCGAATTTGACAACATCCTAAAGAAGCTTTCGGAAGGTCAGAACGCCTTCGGCTTGTTTGCATTCGCCGAAAAGAAATTAAAACCCGTTGTCGAGGAAGTGCGCATCGTTGGCCGTCCACCGCAGTCCGCCGCTGAATGGACCCATGTTCGGTCGTTTTATCTGTGGCAAGTGCGGCATAGGGAAGTGACGACAAAGTGGCACGCTATCGCAACAGATGTTGGCACATCACCCGCCTATGGAGTGACGATAACCGCCATTAGCGGACTGAACGCAACGCTCAAGGCTGTTCTCCAAATAGCACCACAGGTGCAAGAGCAACTTTCAGAGTGCCTACCCCACGTTCTTGCAAAAGCCCCCGGCTCCCTTTGGCCGGACATTACAAAAATGGAGGCGCTTCGCGACTGCTTGCGGGATGCAGCGGCCGCAACGCGCCTATCTGCTTCGCGTGCGGAAGTCGCCCGCGTGGCAAGTCTGTTCAAACCATCGGCTAAGAAGCTCGGCCCAATCGTGGCGACTTTTCTTGAGCAGGCCGTCGGAAGGCGCGACATAGCACCAGAGAAGATTGAGTCCATCTGGAACAGCCTTTTGAACACTTTAAACGACATCGCAGACCGCCGAATTACCTTCGAGACCATCGCCCTGATCGCCGATCAAATCGAAAATGCCGGTGCTCCTGCATGGGCTCAGCGCTTAAGGCAAGAACCGGCGTCGCAAGATGCCGATCCCATCATACCCGCGAATTGGCGTGAAGCATGGGATTGGGCGACTTCTCTGAACTTTCTCCAGCGCAACGATCAGCGGGAGTTAATGCATACTCTAGCCGGAGAGCGTTCAAACCTCGACCACGCGGTATCAAAATCATTCGAGCGCCTCGTCCGCGAGCGAACGTTCTACGGCTTGGCGCAGTCAATGACCGGGCCTGTGAAGGCGGCTCTTATGGCATTTGCTGCATCGCTGCGAAAAATTGGGGGAGGACAAGGGGCTGGTGCCTCGCGCCATCGAAGGGCGGCTCGTCAGGCGATGGCTGCGTGTTACGGCGGCGTGCCTTGCTGGATTATGCCTTCATGGCGGGTTGCCGAGCAATTGCCTGGCGAAGTGGGCACATTTGACCTTGTGATTATGGACGAGGCGTCTCAGTCGGACATTAAAGAAATAACCGCGTTGTTGCGTGGAAAGAAAATCTTGGTAGTAGGCGACGACAAACAGGTAAGCCCTTCGGCGGCTTTCATTGAGAATGCCAAGATTGATCGCTTAGAGCGCACCTATCTTGCGGGACAACCTTTCAAGACACTCCTTTTGCCGGGATCGTCGCTTTACGACCTTGCAAAGGTCATGTTTCCCGACAAGTTCGTTATGTTGCGCGAGCACTTCCGATGTGTCGAGCCGATCATCCAGTTCTCAACTCAGTTTTATACCGAAGCGCTTGTGCCTCTGCGAATCCCTACGGTTCAAGAGCGTATCGACCCGCCCCTTGTGGACATATACGTCCCGGACGGCGTTCGAAGCGGAGACAAAATCAATCATCGCGAAGCGGAGGTTATCGTTGACGAGATTGCCAAGATTATCGAAACGCCTTCGCTCGCGACAAAGGGCGAAGCGGATGCATTCCGGACGATTGGCGTTATCTCTCTAATCGGCTCGAAGCAGGCGGCACTGATCAATCGGATGATCTTGGAGCGTTTCGGAGAAGAGCTTGTCATGCGGCACAAAATTGCGTGCGGCGACAGTGCAACGTTCCAAGGCAACGAGCGAGACATTGTTTTCCTATCGATGGTTGCTGATTCAGCCAAGAAGCAAGCACAGACTGCATTGCACTTTGAGCAACGCTTTAATGTCGCAATGTCGCGTGCTCGTGATCGGCTTTACCTCGTGCGATCAGTTCGTGAAGAGGAGCTTAATCCGAAGGACCTCAAGGCGAACGTGATCCGCCACATGCGCGAGCCGATGCAGGGGCGCCCCCAAGCTACAGGTGATTTGGAGGCACGCTGCGATTCCGATTTCGAGCGCGAAATCCTGCGCCGACTGGTTGCGCGCGGGTTCCGCGTGCTCCCGCAAGTCGGCGCGATGGGCTTTTCAATCGATATGGTCGTTGAGGGAGATGGAAGCGCACGGCTCGCCATCGAATGCGATGGTGACAAGTATCACGGGCCGGAGCGGTGGGCTGCCGATATGACCCGACAGCGTGTGCTCGAACGCGTTGGCTGGAAATTCTGGCGGTGCTGGTCGTCCAGCTTCACAGTGGACCCCGACGGATGTATGGCTGACCTATTCGATACGCTTGATCGGCTGAATATCCGTCCGAGTCATGGAATCAGCACCCCTGCTGTCTACACCGAGCATCGTGAGACGAAGCGCGTATCAGCACAGGTTCTCGGAGGTACCCCCGCCAAATACCGCGCAATTTCCTCGACCGGCGCAAAGATTGGCGACCGTCTTGTCGTGCGATATATCGATGAAAATAGGACGATCAGCTTTGAACTGACCGAGAATCGTGACGATTTGGTCAATGGCCAAATTTCAGCAGCGAGTCCTCTGGGCAAACAACTTGTTGGTGCGAATGAAGAGGATGAGGTCGAGTTCGAAGCGAACGGCGCTGTCCGGCGGGTTTTGGTCATGCGAATTGAGCGCGACCGAAGAGACGCAGAAGCGGCTTAGACTCTAGTCACTCAACAACCCTCGCTGCTCTGATTCCAGTTCTACAAGGAAGCGCTGCATCTCAGCCCGTACTTGCACACCAATGCCGCGAGGATCGTCCCCCGAGATATTGAAGACGGGGTTGAAAGAAATCGCTCCACCTCGAACCGTCCTACTCTCAGTCGCCGCGACTGCCGTTGCGCCATCGGCCGTCAACCGACGCAGCGTGTCATTCGTCTCGATACGGCCACTCGAACCGGGCACGAAAAGCTCGGGGCCGCGCTCTCCGACAAGGTACGGCTTGCCAAAGGTCACGGGCCCACCGAGCGCGCGAGCACCCGCCAACGGCACGGCGGGAGCCGCACCGCCCGCCGGTGCTGAGGCTGCGCCGGTGAACATTCCCTTGATTGCGCTACCGGCAGCGATTGCCTTGCCGATCACGGTCCCGAGGAGGCCAATCAGATTGGATATGCCGCTAATGACAAGCTGCACACCTTGCGCCACGACACCGCCAAGCGTTGCGCCCCACTCACGCCATTTCGCATTCGTTGCATCGAGCGGCCCGAGCACCTGGCTAAGCCAATTGACGACAGAGCCGAGACCATCCGCGAGCGCCTTCACTGATCCAGCGGCTGGACCGAGGCCATTCATGAAGCCCTCGCCGAACCCGGCGAAGAACTGCTTGATACCAGACCAGTTGTTGTAGACCCACACGCCCAGCGCCGCGAGAGCGGCAACCAGCGCAGTAATGATCAGGCCAACGGGGTTAGCGACTAGCGCCCACATCGCAAGGCCGGTGGCACGAAGCGCCGTGACCGGGAAAAGGAGCACGGCGCGGCCGAGCGCAAGCAGAGAGCCGCCGAGCGCAGCCAGCGTTGCCCCGGCCCCGAGCGCCGTCAGCATGCGCAGGCCGATCACCATTGCGCTCAAGCGCGTTGCGGCCCAACCGAGTCCAACCGCCACGGCCGTGCCAAGTAACCGGAAGGGCAAGAGCAGGCCGAGCAGCGCGAAGTTGAGCCCTCGCATGGCAAGCAGTCCGACACGCCCAACCGCACCCAGGACAAGGAGCAGCGGTCCGGCGGCTGCCGCCGCCGCGGCGAAGCCAATACCGAGTTTGAGGATTCCGGGACTGGTCGCAGCGAGGTTCTTCACGGTGGATGCGAGCCGCTCCATCATGCCGACGATCTCGGGAGTGACAGCCTTCACCAAGGTATTGCTGAAAACCTGCCACGCCGCATCCAACCTGCGGATGGCTTCGGGCAATCCCTGATTGCTCTTGGCGAAAGTCTTTCCGCCATAGCTAGGCGCATTTTCATTGATGTCTTTTAAGATGCCTTCAAGATCCGCCTTCAGCAGGCTCAACATGCGAACCGACTGTCGCCCCTCAAAAATACGGGCGAGGTCGCCTTGGTTCGCACCATGCTTTTTGAGGTCGATCAGAAGTTTAGTGAGGTCGATCTTGCTGCCAGCCATAGTGAAAGCGGAGTCCACCGCTTGCAGCACCGACTCGCGGTCCTTCGCGGCTTCCGAGCTAAACTTAGCCACCACCGCGTCATAGATCGCCTTGCGTTGCTTTTCGGTGTTGCCCTCGTTTTGTGCCAGCGCCGCGTCGATTTCCTTCTCATGGCCGGACATGTCGAATCCGGCGGCGCTCAATCCAGCCGCGACACCGGAGCCAGTTCGCTTGCCGCCCGAAACGTAGTTCCCGTAATCGAGACCCAGCCGCGCCATCGTGGCCCGGCCTTCCTTCGTCGGCTTGAGCACGCGGACATAGGCACTGCGCAACGCGACGCCAGCCTCTGAACCAAGCTGACCGGCTTTTGACAAAGCGATGATCAGGGCATTGGTGGATTCAATGGACTCGCCTGCCGCCGATGCGGCCGAACCGACGAACTTATAGGCGTCAACCATGTGCTGCATCGTCGCACTGGTTGAATTTGCTCCATAAACCAGATTGTCCACAATGCGACGGCTGCTCGCGCTGGCATCCTCAACGGTCTTCATGTTGAGACCGTATTGCGTAACAATTTTGCTCACTGCGCCAGCAATATCCGCGCCGGACATGTCGCCCGCGACGACAGAGCCTTCGAGGATCGAAGCAATCGAACCTTTCGCGGCTTTCACGTCGAATCCAGCCTTCAACATCTCGTTGAACGTTTTAAGAATGTCGGTGGCGCGTCCGTACTTTTCAGCGATGGAGTCGGCGTAACCTTCGATTGCCAGCCGTTCGGAATGCTCAACGCCGCCAAGTGCTTCAAGCTGATTGGCGGCTTTGTCGCGCTCCGTCGCCGCCTTGATCGCGCTCACAGAAAAAAAACCAGTCGGTGCAGTGACGCCGAACGTTGCGTTACGGCCCGCACGCTGCACGATCGCCATTCGCTTAGAGGTTTCTGCAAGATGCTTGTTGACGGCAACAAATGGCGCATTGAGCCTCGCACCGATGCCAGCGAGTGTCGCCTCAAGTCCCCTAACTTGCGACTTCGCCTGGGCGACTGACGCATTGAGGCTGGGGTTGACCTTGCCGCCAATGTTGACGAATACAGAGAAGCCGGTAGCCATGTTAGTCAGTTTCCGAAATGGGCATTGAGGCAAGACGTGAAGTGACGAAGGTCGCGTTCGTCGATCACCTCCGGAGTCACGCCGAAAGGGTTTGCAGCACTTGTCCAAAAATCAGGGCCGCGCTGCCTATTCTGTTACGCCGTCAGCCGGTCATAGATCAGCCCCGTCGAAACCTCGACGGGAAATCCAGCGCGATCTCTAAGGGTGCGGTCATCGCTTACGCGGCCAATGTGCGGCACCTCCAGCAAATCCCGGAGCCAAAATTTCAGGCAGCGGAAGTTCATATTGGCCGGGTCGGGGCGAGGTGCGAGCGATAATAACCTCGCGGCTTTCGAGTTGGGCCGTTACAAATTTCTGCTCATGGTGAAGCCACTTCGGCTCAACCGGTTTGACTTTGCCGTTCGCGTCCAGTGTCGCCGGTTCCATAGTTCCATCGGGATAAACCCAACAAGGGCGGGCTTCGCGCTGTTCGCTGGCGTAGCGGTCGGCGGCTTTGCGGTAAAGGACGTGGTAGCTCGTGACAGGTGCTGAAACCGGGTTGTCGCGCAGCGCCAAGTTGATGGCGTTCGCCTCATCGGCAATCTCTTTGAGCCGCTGGAACACGTCGCCCATTTGCGATCCAAGGTCATCATAGCGGGCAAGCAACTTCTTTGCCTCAACCGTATTCGCCCTGCGTGCCGCTTCGGCGCGCTGGCGCAATGCTTCGTCGGTGGCGGTCTTTGCTGTGGCTTCTTCCGCTACGATCACGGCGGGAAGCTCTGCCTTTAAATGTTCGATTCGCGCTTCAAGGCGAGTGATAGCGCGCTCGATCACGGCGATCTCGCCCTCAGCCTTGACGTGCTCGGAATCCGACATTGCAGCCACGCCAGCAAGCGCGCCCCCGAGCTTGATACCCAGCGCCTTTACCTCGCTTTCGGCACGCGCGATTTCGTCGCGGATCATCGCCGAGGTGATAGTGGTAGCTTTGCCAAAGAATTTTTCCATGAGGCCCATCGGATTTCCTTTTTTAGCGCCCGCGTGTGAAAGCAGTACCGGCGCGGAGCCAGCGTTGGTAGGCGGTATGTTCGATCATGGTTGCAGCCGCGATGTCGTGCGCCATGCCATGCCGTTGGCAGAACTGTGCGTCGGCGAGTTTTTGCCGAGCGGAGGCGTAGTCCGCCGTGGCGCTTTTCAGGTCTTCGAGAAGGCTTGCGCGGCTCATTTTTCGACTCCACGGGTGTTGGCGGCTTCGCGGCGTGCCCTTGCCGCCTCAATCCGCAATTTGGCTTCCGCGATAACGCGGTTGATTTCAGCACGGTGAAGCCGAACGACGTCGTCGGTGTACAATTCACTCAGCGGACGGGTATCGGTGATGATCATTGCGCGCCACCGGCCTTATGTGCCTCGCGCCAAGCGTCGAGGTCAGCGAGCGCATATCGGATAGTGCTGCCGATGCGCATGTGCGTCGGAGCAGCCCCTTTCGCCTCATACGACTTGAGTGTATTCGGCGCGAACCCGAGGTATGCGGCGGCCTTTCGGCGAGAAAGCGGTTTCATGCAGTCGGTCCTTGGATAGAAAACCGCGACGGTGGTGGAAGAAAAGGAAACACCACCGCCGCGTTTGTCATTTTTGCTTTGTCAGAGCGTGAGTGACGAAAAGCAGTGTGGATCAAAGCGAGCAGAATAGAGAGAGCGGTCGAGTAGCCCTTAGTCCGTGGAGGTTGAGACCTTGCGAGCGCGCCTGCACAGGGCGTTATCGTTGGCGGCACGTGCTTCAAGTACAGCGCGTTTCTCCGCGATGCTCATGTTGAGTAGCGCCTGCTCAACACCGACTGCGACAGCCGCTCGCCAGACCGCTGGAATGTCGGCCTCAATCTGGCGGGCGAGCTTCACAAGCTCGGCGGAAATTTCTCCGGGCATCGCTTCTAGCGAGGGCACGGGCACATAGTCCCATCCCAAGAAAGAGAAGACTGATTGAAGGCTGGTCAACGAGGGGAAACTCTTGCGCTTCCACGATTTCTGAGTGGAGCGGAGCACGCCTGATCCAATTTCTATCTCATCGTACTTAAGGCCCTGCATGCCTAACAGGCTGAAAAATAGCCTGACGTGAGGCGGGGCACGTTCCGGGATTTCGGCAGTACGTCGATTGCGGCTCCGCGTCTTGGTCGGGACGCGGGCGTTAAAATAATGTGGGTAAAGCGGACCGGTTGCAGGCATCGGACGGGGCCTCTTGAGGGTGAGTGAAATCTCCCATCAAGATCGGGCAACGCGCTGTCATCTATAAGTCAACTTCGGTCACCGTTACGCATCGCCCCCACATTGCAGCCACGGCGACGCGGAGAACAACAACCGACCTTGAAAACCCATTCTCTGGTAAGGGGCCGGGGTCGCGCGTCACCCGCAAGGGGGAGGCCCTCGGAAGGACCCAAAGCATTGCAGTTTGCAAGTTGTCCGAACCGGCGGTGGGCGCGTCTAAGACCTTTCTGTTAGCCAACAGCTGCGCACGACGGATGTTGCGTTGGGTCGCAGATGGCCCGAATGCGGAATTGAGTGGATGCGCGTTCCCTACTACAATCGTGCCGAACGATCCTTCAGTCGCGCGGAATAGCTCATGTCGCAGGACATCCCACTAAGGGTTACACTCGTACATGGGACTTGGGGACGCTTGGCGCTTCGAATGCCGTTGCGAAGCAGCAAAGGAAGCCCCTTCTGGTTTGACAAAGAGTCTCGGTTTGCAAAACAATTGCATTTCGAGTTAGAGCGCAGGGGCTTTGCTCCGCTCACTAGTCCATTTTTTTGGTCTGGCGCAAATTCTATAATGCATCGCGATCGAGGCGCAGAGGCTCTCGCAAAGCATCTGCGCGAAGAACGCTTACTCTTTCCAAAGTCAATTCAAGTTGTCATTGCACATAGCCACGGCGGAAATCTGGCGCTTCGTGCTTTAGCCCGCTTGGATGATTTGACTCCGATCTTGCCTCTCCTAGTAACTCTTGCAACTCCGTTTGTGTCAGTTGTGCCGACAGACAATGATCCTGAGCGGACGAGAAAGACAAATGCGGTGCTATTCGCGGGGCTGCTTGTCCTCTTCTTTCTGATTTTACCGTTCATATCGCGTCTGGAAGCGAGTTCTTGGTCGTTTTATGGCGTGGCCCTCGGTCTCGCGATAGTGTGCCTTCCGTTCATAAAATCGCTTCATGCTGAGAAGAAAAAGATAAATGAACTTGCGTCGGCGACAGCCATGGCCCCGATATGTCTGCACGATTCGGTCAGGTTACTCGTTCTACGGTCAATTGATGACGAGGCGTCCTTGACGCTTGCTGCTGGCGCCATCGGCACTCGATTGGCGCGAGTAACATTTTTAATCTTAAGCAGGCTTCTTATCTTCTATAACTTGGCACTGATTTTCACCTGCGTTGTGCTTGTTGGTTTCTTTTTGGCAAGTGATTTGATGGGCGCGAACGAAGGAGCTCGCGCATTATTTTATTATGTGTTCGACTTCTTTGGGTTGGAGGAAATTCTTCCGAAGGTGCTCGGTTTCATGATTGGCATTCCAATTACGTGCCTAATACTGCTCGGAGTGGCTGGGTTGTTCAAATGCGTATACGGCCGAGAATTAGCGGTCGGAACATCCGGCTGCGAGATCAATTCACAGTCAGTGCCAGATAAGATCGCCAGCGATCTGAGCGTTATTACCCTGTCCGATGGTGTTGGACCGAGGCGATTGCGCCACATGATCTATGACAATCATCAATCTGCGGTGGTCATAGCAGAATGGCTAGATAGACAGGCAGCGAAGTTGAGGATTCGGTTCGAGGCCGAAATCGTCAGCCTCATCCGGTCGCGGAGCCACGCCCGAAGAGAGGCGATAAATGCCCACTCGATGGAGCGGGAGGCAGGCTGCGCAGGTTTGTGAGCATAGCGCTTCCTCATCGCCTTGCCACCGGGCGCAAGGGCTCGTTGACGTCCGCTCAGGGCCATCATGTCTGTTTTGAGCAGATACGGTCGTCTACGAGGCTTTTGGCGTATCATTGCGGGCAAACCGATAGAAGCTTGCCAGCAGCCGTTTTGTGCGGACGGTTACGCCCAGACAACGACCCTTATTGCACCCTGACTGAGGCGCCGACTTAGCAGTGCACGCCATAGCGCGAAACTCACACCACTGTACCACGAACTCGACCATCGCCAGCGGGCGCCTCTTAATCGATTGCGTAAATGCGATCTTGCGCGGTCCACACGCACGACTTCTCGCCCTTTGGCCGCACGCAGGCTAGGATCGCGTTCGGGACTTCGACGACGAAGACTTCCGTCCCCTTGTCAAACGACCTGCATCCCTCTCCTGCGCTCTTCGCGAGAGCCGCATCAAAGTTAGTAGCCGCAGTTTTCAAGACCGCTCGCATGCTGTCGTGTGTCGGGCAGGCCAGCGCCGTTGTTTTCAGAACGCCGGACTGACCGCGCTCTAACCGTGCCGCTGAAGCTGCTTCAGCAACGCCAACGATCATGGCGACGACGGCAAGGGCTACTCGAATGGTCATGTTAGACGGCTCCTAAAGTTTTCTTTCTCTCGCTCCACGTCGAGGCTCGCCAGCGGTCCTAGCCGGTCTTCCAGCCATGCTCGCAGCGACGTCGCGCCACTGGGTAGAACACCGGGAAGACAGAGGCCAGAGTAGCGCTTCTGGCCGGGTCCAGCCTTCTGATAGGTGAACCTTCGAACGGGAGAGGAGTCGGTGGAATCTCTAATAAGAGATTCTATAGAGAAACCACCGACTCCTCTGGCACCCCAGTCCGACACCCCGAAGGCTGTCACGGCATCCCGGTTATTCGTCAGGATGACGCCCTGCGCCGCCATGTCAGCTTCCGCCCCCGGTGCCACATCACCCCACCGCGCCACTTCATGAACCGGGACCGGCAATGGCACGTCACATATGATGTCCAACCAACAAGGCTCAGAACGTCTGTGAGGCCGTAGGCGTCCGACCGCTTGCAACAACTCGCCTACGGTAATGCGCCAGCGTAGCGCCTCCGCAATCGGCTCAGGATGGCAGTCCACCGAGACCGCAATGACAGAGCCATCAGCAAGCCGGATGCCGCCCGGATGTTGATCGAAAAAATACCGCTCACCACCGGAGACCGGGCGTCCTGCGAAAACGGACGCGGTGGCCTCAACGTCTGACCTTTTAGGGGCGGGGCGACCAATCACGATCAGCCCCGCAACGTTTTGCATATCGTTCATACCCGCCAGAGCACCGAAATGCCGAGCGGTCACATTTTCTGGAAGCTGGCCCTCGATTTGGTCAAGCAAATCTTTGTAGGTGATGATGCCAATCCGGTCGGGCGCGGCCAGCGCTGCTCGAAGACGAATGAGCCGAACAACGTCCCGCACATTTCGGGGCTTGGGAGCTTTCCATAATCCCAGCTTTCCCTTGCTGACCGGAGCGCCCATGATCTGCCGCACTCGGACGTGTTCAGGCCACTTGGCGGCAACATCCGGCTGTTCAATCACGGTGCGCAACAATCCTGCATCGTCAAAACCATCGAATGCGGTTCGCAATAGCGCTGCGGGAGGTGCGGTGGCATCAAGAACGAACATCGGCGCATCACACCATGACGGGTGCACCGTTCGTAGCGGCGTTACGAAAACCTTGCCGCCCGTCACCGTGATCCGCCCCGATTGTGATCGGTCACCGATGATGGCTTCGATCTTCCGTTCCTCAAGGAATATCGCGATCTCATGCCAGAGCGCCCCGGCATCCCGCGCCAGCTTGTTCCGGGCCGCATGACGATGGGTGAGACTTTTAAGCTCGCCCGGCTTCATATCCGGTCGCAGACGGTGCTGGTCAACGCATTTCTGCTCAAGCCAACCGACCCAATAGGCATCTTCGGCGTCGATACCGGACTTAATCAGTGCAGCACGGGACAGCGGGCCGTCGCCGTTTATCTTGACTGCATCGGCGAGCCGCATCCGGAAGGGCAACACGGCGTCACTGTCAATGTCGCTACAGCCTTCGATCTTGGATTCGAGCAGCGCGGCAACATCAATTTGCACCGTGTCGCCTATTGCACCGTCAATGAACGACTCGTCGAACACAATGGCATCGGGCCCGAAAATGAAGTCCGGACGCTTTGAAAACAGCAAAGGCGCTGGGATGATCCAGACTTGAGGACGCGACTCGCGTTGGCGCTCCATGCCGCACATATTCGCGAGGGGGCACCGGACGGTCTCATTATCAATTCTGCGCTCACAAATAGATTCCCTGATACCAACACCTAGTTCACGCGCGGCCTTGTAGGCCGGAAGATTGCGGCACATGGCATGGTCAGACACGAACGGATCAGGCCTCTCATAGCCGCGATAGACTTCGGCCTTGATGTTATCCAGGGCGAGGTCCGCTGCGATCTGTTCTGCTAGGTCATGGCGTGGAACAACATAGC
This sequence comes from Pseudorhodoplanes sinuspersici, assembly GCF_002119765.1. Classification (NCBI taxonomy): domain Bacteria; kingdom Pseudomonadati; phylum Pseudomonadota; class Alphaproteobacteria; order Hyphomicrobiales; genus Pseudorhodoplanes; species Pseudorhodoplanes sinuspersici. Next base: position 2,414,949 of record NZ_CP021112.1, on the reverse strand, counting down.
CAATGCGACGGCCGAGCCGAGCCTGCTTCCCGATGCCGGTACGCGCTGCATGTGTCTTCCCGACGCCTGCCTCCGACCGAACCACCGTGACCGGATGCGTTGGCTGGATTAGCAGCGGCTTGAGTACGGTCTGATTTCTAACCGCGATGCCTTTCAAAATGGCGGCTTCAAACTCAGTACCTGTAATCGTCTGTAGACGCGCGGCGGCATCCTCAAGACTGACGCGATTATCATGGTACGTCGCCCGCACCGCCGACACCGGATCAGGCGTATCGATCCAACCGATCTGGACGCGCAGCCATGCGAAGGCTTCAGCGTTCGAGATATTGAGACATTCCGCGACTAGCGTGACGTCATTATATCCGCGCCCTCCATGGTCAACGATCTCACCGCTATCGCGGATCGAAAGACTGTGACCGCGCTTGCCCAGAGCGCGCCCACCGCCGGACGCACGAAAACTCGCTACCGCGCGCCATCCACCGGATACGCGATGCAGGCGTTGCAGGCCAAGCGCCGGATGTCGCAGCCATCGCGGGCGCGCGACACGGATAGCCCGATCAAAATCGCTATCCGACGCCCCCGGCCTCTGCGACCGCGCAGGCCGGTCTACAGACTCACTCTGCTGACGCGGGGCTGGGGCATCCCAACCGTGCGCGCGTAGCAGGTCTTCCATCTTCGCGCGGTGCGCTGCCGTGAACACCGGCAAGTCTGCAAGCGGCGTGTCGATTAGCGTTCGTTCGGTGGTCCACTCGTACGGCTGGCTGATGTCAGGATGGATCGTTGGCGGTAAAACGGTCTGCGCTCCAACGGCAAGGAAGTCGAGCAAGCCTCGCTTTTCAGCAGTCTTGTAGTTGCGCTTCTGCCACCACTGCTCATCATCGCGGGGGTGATCACCACGATAGAACGCCGTGAGCCCTTTCCGGCCACGCTTGGCCACCACCACCGACGGCAACACCGCAGTCAACGGTTCGATCAGCACGTCGTCGTCGATGTCGATTGCCACCAACCCGCCATAACCGCAGGCGAGGCCAATACCTCCACCGTAGCGGTCCGACATCCGCCCCCAAGAAGCAGCCTTCGCCTCAGACACGCGAGTCGTGCAGAAGTCCTGCCAATCACTTAATCCAAACCAAGGCCCTTTGGTGCCATCGGCGCTAAGGCCGCCATAGAACCCGGGTTTCTTGCCACCGGCGAAAATTGGCAGTGGAGAGTAACCGCCGCGATGGAGCTCCATCGCAGCGCGCTCGAAAAGTCCCACGTCACGCATAATGCGTGACCAAGCAATCCGCACGGCGTGCGTGCTTATAGAGGCGGATTAAGCGGCTACGTGCCGTGCCTCCTCTAAACATGAGGTCGAGATAAAAGCGCACATCGCGCACGCTCAACTCGTAAAAGCCCCCTTTACGATGATAGAAGCGGATGCGACTTTCAAACAGTGATCCACGTTCGATGTAGCAAGCGCGAATACCGCTGTTGTTACGGAAACCTTGCCACGCATCGCGTGCTTCGCTATGGTTATTATACATCAGATAGACTTTCGTTTCTGCATCACCCGCCGTTGGCCCGGCGGGTTTTGCTTTTCTAGGGTTATGCGGCCTCGACCTTCGTGCCGTTGATGAACGAAACAATATCGTCGAGGCAGTACATCACGCGACCACCGACCCGGTAGTACGACGGGCCGTAGCCGCGCGTGCGCCATGCAGCCAGACACTTCTCAGTCCGACACACGATTCCCGCGCAAGACTTCTGATCAACGTAGGTCTTGCCGTTCAATTCCATCCGCATTTTGGTGCTCCATGCAGGTTTTGAGCTTGGTTGAGATAACGCTAGACGCTTGTAGGAAGGTTTAGGAGGGCGTTTCGGCATCCCTTTCGAGAAAGGTCGGTGACATGCACAAAAAAACACCGACGCGAGGCAGCACATCGCGTCGGTGGCAAGGTTTCGTTGAGACATGTTGCTGGATGTGATCAGGCCAGCCCGGCGTCGATCAACATGCTCTGGGCTCGCAATGCTTCGCAGATGAGCGCGGTATCGGTCGAGCCGACCGTGTTTTCTTCGTTGCCTTCGAGGGCGTTGGCTAACGCGAGGACATACCTCGCGCGGTCCGTGGTGGGATCGATATTATCAACGTCGATCATGGTAGTGCTCCTTCAATGACGCGAATGCGCGCGTCGGCGCTCGCTGGCATCTGCCAACGGATTCGGGGATTGGTGCGGATCAGTTTGGGGCAGCCTCATGAGATTTGGCTGCGCGGTCATGACGGGGACGGGTATCCGATTGATGGCTTCCGACATCATCTCAAGAGTGACGTGGCGATAGATATCTGCCGACTCGCTCTCGTGTGTGTGCCCTTGAATGGCGTCAACAACGCTGTCTTGGGTGCCCATCTTAAGGCACTTGGATTTGAACCAATGTCGAAGCGCGTGGTTCGGGTCTTTTCTCGGGTTAGTAAACCCCTGCTCGCGAATCCAGGTCGCGAGATGGTTCGCTATCCCCTTTGACGCATGTTTCGAGGGCCTGCCGTTGGACTTTAGCTTCTTCTTCCTCCCGGTGCCATAGAAGAGCGGCCCGTCCCCCTTCGCCTGCACAAAATCGAGAAAACCGCGCTCTATAATGGCCGGATGAATCGGAACGTCGCGCTCAGAACCGGCGTTCTTGATCGTTCCGCCATCGGCAGCAGGTGCAATCTTCATGACGTGGATGCCGTCCACAACGACGACACGATTGCCCCACAGTTGCGCTACCTCGCCGATGCGAGCACCGCTGAAAGCTGTCAGCCACGGCAGCCATCGGCGCGATAACCGCGTTGCGTGATCTGCTAACGAAAGAAGCCGCGCGACTTCGTCGTCATCATATGGAAGCCTGCGCTTGCCAGCCCGTGTCTTGCGGGCAGTCGTCACACCCTGCGCGGGATTGCGCTTCAATAGCCGATTGGCAACCCCATAATTGAAAAGCGTTTTGATCGCCGCGAGATGCCCATCTCGGACGCTTGTAAGACCGCGAGCCAGCAAGGCATCCTTCCACGCAACCACATCGTCCGGTGTAACGCGGCGTGGATCCTTATGGCCTAGATGCTGTTGGAATTGTAGGACGTATCCCCACCACGTCGAGATTGTGCTTGGCGCTGGTTTTGCTTCCCGTTCCCAAAGCTTCCACAATGCCTCAAAAGTGAGTGGTGTCTGTTCATTCAAGACGGGGAGCGACGGCGCGGAAATATCGTCCGCTTGGCGTGGGCTGTCTGTCTGTCCCGTGCGGACAGCGATGCACCACCGTTCAAATTGAAGAACGATAGCCGCGTGACGCTCCTTTGCGAGCATCGCAATGGGCGTCCGCAATGAGAGCGAGATTTCCCGCCTGACCGTGACGACTACAGAGACCTCATTCCCCTGCCCGATTGGCAGACGAAATGTGATGCACCGTCCCCTCGCCAGCGCGAGCACGTCGGCAGGCACACGCTTTCTGAATTGATGGTGCGACGATCTTCGCCGCTTGGTCGGTCGGACAGTTCTCAGCGCCAATGCGTGTCACCCGTGTGCTACACTCGGGTGATTGAGAGACTTTTTGCGCTCGATTGCCCTTCTAGGTCAACCATTTAGCCTATTTATGGTGCCCAGGGGCGGGATCGAACCTTCTTCTATCCATTTGAACTAACATGAGTTTTTGGACGAGTATTTTTCAGTGTACCCGTCTATGTACCCGGCGTTTCCAGCGCGCCCGTGAGCTTCCAGGAATCATTACCGGTGCACTCGTCGTCCCGTGCTGCATGGCCCGTCGCGCGGTCCCGTAGCTCAGCCGGATAAAGAAGCGGTCTCCTCTATCCGGCTGAGCTACGGGACCGCTGCGGGGGGCGGGCTGTACCTACTGGGATGTTGGGAGAGGAGGCTGCGGACTGGCTGACAATCCTGCCGTCCGGACCTATCTCCGTTACATCGGGGGTGCTGCGACTAAGTCTTGCCGAAGTCCCCTTGCGCAACCCATTTGAACTAAATTGCTTCAGGCGCTCAGAAGACGATGTCGGAGTTCGTCATCATTCATGAGATCGGTAGACGTGCCCATCCACACTGTGCGACCTTTATCCAGAATGTAATGGCGATCGGCGATGCGGCTCAACGCCTTCATGTTCTTGTCGATGACCAGCACAGCCTGACCCGTCGCCTTGATGCGCGACAAAGCCTGCCAGATCTCGCCGCGGATCTTCGGCGCGAGGCCTTCCGTTGCCTCATCGAGGATGAGCAGCTTTGGATTGGTCATAACCGCGCGGCCGATGGCGAGCATCTGCTGCTCACCGCCGGAGAGCACACTGGCACTGCGATTGCGCAAGGGGGCAAGCGCCGGAAACAATTCGAAGACGCTGTCGAGATTCCATGGCTTCAAGACGCCGCCTCGGTTAGCTGCCGTCGCAATGAGGTTTTCCAGTACGGACAAGTTAGGAAAAACTTGGCGACCTTCGGGCACCAGCGCGAGGCCGGCACGCGCAACCCGATAGGTCGGCCACGAGCCGATCGACTGACCGGCAAAGGTTACATTGCCACCTTGGACGGGGACGAGTCCCATGATCGTCGATACCGTCGTCGTCTTGCCCATGCCGTTGCGGCCAAGCAGCGTGACCACTTCGCCATCACGAACATCGAGGTTCACATCGAACAGAACCTGACTCGAACCATAGGAGGCCTGAACACAGGAAAGACTGAGCATCACACCTCCTCATCGTCGCCGAGATAGGCGCGTCGGACTTCCGAATCGATCCGCACCTCGTCAGGTGTTCCACTGGCAACGATCGCACCGGAGGCCAACACAATGATCCTGTCGGCAAGCGCAAACACAGCATCCATGTCATGCTCGACCAGTAGGATCGTGTAGTCGTTCTTTAGCTTGCGGATGAAATTGATCATGTGGCGCGCTTCCTCGATGCCGAGGCCGGCCATCGGCTCATCGAGCAGCAGGACACGCGGCTTCGAGGTCAAGGCCATGGCAATTTCCAGAAGACGCTTCTCGCCATGCGACAACGACCAGGCCGGGCGATGCGCATGGCCCTGAAGGCCAAGACTGGTGAGACATTCTGTTGCCGTGGCGTGAAGGGCGACCTCGCAATGAACCGGCTTCCAGAAGCGGAAGCTATGGCCAGCATGCGCTTGTGCAGCGATCATCACATTCTCGGTCACGCTTAGTTCGGGAAAGATGCTGGCTATCTGGAACGAGCGCGTGATACCGGACATCGCGCGCGCATGGACCGGGCGCGAGGCAATGGATGTGCCGTCATAGATGACATCGCCGGTATCGGGCCGCAGCGCACCGGCGAGCAGATTGACGAATGTGGTCTTGCCGGCGCCATTCGGGCCGATGACGGCGACCAGTTCTCCTTCGGTCAGATCGAAATCGACATTATCGACAGCATTCAGCCCACCGAAACGCTTCGTGAGTTGTACAGTCCGAAGTATGGCTTCCGCCATCGTGATGAACTCCGTGCGTTGCGAGACGCTTCAGGCGCCGGCGTCAGGAGTGAGTAGAGACCGCCGCGTCCAAGGAAGACGACCAGGATCAGGATCGGGCCGAGCAGCAGCTTCCAGTGGATAGTGAGGGCCGAGAGATATTTCTCGAGACCAAGATAGGCGAAGGCGCCGATGATCGGCCCGAAGGTCGTGGCAAGGCCGCCGAAGATGGCCATGATCATCAATTCGCCCGAGCGCGACCATTCCATGAATTGCGGTCCGGCGAATTCAGCGGCGTTGGCGAGCAGGGCGCCAGAGAGGCCACAGCCGACGGCCGACAGGACATAGGCTGCGAGCTTGTAACGGAAGATCGGATAGCCAACGGCTTCCATCCGCGTTTCGTTGATGCGGATGCCGCGCAACACATTGCCGAAGCGCGAATGCATGATGCGCGAGCTGAACAGCGCCATCAGCGCCAAGAGGAACAGGACGACGTAATAGAACTGGAGCGCGTCATAAAGATCGATAAGGCCGGCAAACTGGCTGCGTTGGTTCAGTGACAGGCCATCATCGCCGCCATAGCTGTAGAGGCTGGAACTGGCGAAATACATCATCTGTGCGAAAGCCAGCGTGATCATGATGAAGAAAGTGCCGCTGGTGCGCAGCGAGATCATGCCGACCGGCAGCGCGACCAGCGCGCAGAGCAGCATCGCCAGCGGCCACTGAATGAAGCCGTTATTGATGCCGTGATGCGACATGATGCCGACCACATAGGCACCGACACCAAGATAAAGCGCGTGACCAAAGCTGACGAGCCCAGCATGCCCGAGAAGAAGGTCGAGGCTCAGCGCTGCGATGGCGAAGATCATCATGCGGGTGACGAGATCGAGCCAGAAGGGTTCATCGAATAGCCAGGCCGCAGCCGGGACTAAAGTGAGCGTGACACAAAGCCCGATCAGGACAGGGACACGCCAGCGTTCGAACAGGCCGGCAAAAGCTGAGACTTCGAAGGAGTGCGTATGAGCCGCGACAGAGATGGCACGCCGCGTTCCCGGCGGCGGGATCAGCCCTTCCGGCTTGAAGAACAGGATGACCGCCATCAGCACATAGATGAGCATCGATGCCACCGCCGGCGCGACCGTGTTGGCCGCAACCGGCGGCAGAAACAGACCCATGACCTGCTTGAGATAGGCGCGGCCGATCGTGTCGATGAGACCAACGAGGAAAGCCGCAACGAAAGCGCCCTTGATCGATCCCATGCCGCCAATGATGAGCACGACCAGCGTCAAAATCAGAATGTTGTCGCCCATGCCGGGATAAACCGTGAGGATCGGTGCCGAGACAAAGCCGGCGAAGCCCGCCAATGCCGAGCCGAGCGCGAAGATCAACGCATAGATCAGGTTGATGTTGACGCCGAGCACGGTCGTCATCACGCGGTTGCTCGCGCCCGCGCGGATCAGCATGCCGACGCGGGTCTTCGAGATCAGGATATAGAGCAGACCCGCAACCAGAAGCCCCGCGATGATGATCGCAAAGCGATAGGTCGGGTAAGGGACGCTCGGCAGAATCTCCATCGTCCCGGTGAGGAATGCCGGGATCGGCGCATGCAAGGGCTCTGGCCCCCAGATCATCCGCGTCGCTTCATTGAAGAAGAAAATGATGCCGACCGTACAGAGCACCTGATCGAGGTGGTCCCGCTTGTAAAGATAGCGGATCAGAACGAATTCCAGCAGCAGGCCGATCAGGAACGTCCCGAGCGTTCCCATGATGAGGCCGCCGACGAACGACCCGGTCCAGACCTGGAAGGTGACGCCAAGATAAGCCCCCATCATGAAGAGGGAGCCATGTGCGAGATTCACAAGATTCATGATGCCGAAGGTCAAGGTGAGACCCGCGGCCATCAGAAACAGGATGATGCCGAGTTGCAGCCCGTTCAGAATTTGCTCGATAAACAGCAAGCTTTCAGTCTCCAGTCCGGTGCGTCGATGAGGATCGGCAACCCCCTCTAGTTCTTCAGTTTGCAGTCCTGATAATAGGAGTCCTTCTGGCCGGTCATCACCGTCTCGATCGTCTTGGTGACAAGGGTGCCGCTCTCGTCCTTGACCACTTCGCGGACGTAGTAATCCTGGATCGGGAAATTGTTGCTGTTATAGGCGAACTTGCCGCGATTGGATTCGAACTGCGCCAGCGTCAGGGCCTTGCGCAGATCATCCTTCCTGGACAGGTCACCCTTCACGCCCTTGACGGCGCTGTCGATCAGCATGATCGAGTCATAAGCGTGCGCGGCATAGTCGTTCGGAAGGAATCCATTCTTGGAGGCGAAGTCCTTCACGAAGCGGACATTGACCTTGTTGGGAAGATCGATGCTCCAGACATTGGCCGACTTGACGCCGATCGCCTCATTGCCGATCGCTGGCAGACTGGCCTGATCGACCGTCCAGACCGTATAGAGCGGCGACGATTTCATGATGCCGGCCTGCGCATATTGCTTGACGAACTGCACGCCCATGTCACCGGGATAGAAGATGAAAGTCGCGTCCGGCTGCGCGTTGCGCAGTTCGCTCAGCTCGGCGGCGAAGTCGACCTGGCCGAAGCGCGTATAGACCTCGCCGACGACTTCGTTCTTGTAGAACCGCTTGAAGCCGCTGATCATGTCCTTGCCGGCCTGATTGTTGGTCGTCATCAGGTAGGCTTTCTTCACGCCGAGTTTCTGGAGATAGGCGCCCATCGCTTCGGCCTGCTGGTCGTTCTGCGACGAGACATTGAAGAAATTGGCGACACAGCCTTGTCCAGCGATCGGCGCGGGGCCGGCGATGGGCGAGATGACGAATGTATCGGTACGCGCCACCGGTGCGTAGACGGCCATCATTTCCGACGAGAACAGCGGCCCGACGACGAAGTTTACTTTCTTCGACTTTACCATCTCGTCCGTCAGTTGCTTCGCAACGTCGACCTTGGCCTGGCTGTCGCCCCAGCTGATTTCGGTGGGCTGGCCACCGATCTTTCCATCGAGATGAGTCATGGCGAGCTCGATTGCCGCCTGCATCTGCTTGGCGAGAATGCCGCCGACGCCGGTTTGCGGCAGGATGACTCCGATCTTGACCGGATCGGCGTGCGCAGCGCCGCTGATAGCGAGTGCCAGAACAGAGACAATGAGGACGGACACTTTCATCGGATGGTCTCCTTCATATCGACGCCGACAATGACTGAAATGCAACGGCCAGGCTGTGAGGGAAAACGGGTGATCGTGCGTTGAGATGCGTGGCAAGACCGCGGCGTGAAGCCGAAGCAGTCAAGAGCGTTGTCCTGGCGCACGCTGTTCCAATTCGAAGGCGAAACCATTGCATCACCAACTCGATGTCGTGCTGCACACCTGCGTGCAAGGAGCACATCCCGTAGTTGGAAGATTTCCAGCAATCCGCGTGCCAGTTTGTCGAACTGGCGGGTGCCTACCTTAGAAAAAGAAACAGACTGTCCTTTATCTCGCTCGCAGCCCGCGGAAGACCTGGTCGGCAAGCTTGCCTGCCCATTTTGCGGAAATCGGCGCATGCGGCACCAAAATGCGATACCAGATCGGGCCGTAGAGAGAATCGACGACGACATCGAGATCGATGTCCTTGCGCAACTCGCCACATTCAATGCCGCGCATCAGAACAAGCTTGGCTTCATCGCGCCGAGGCCGGACATAGCCTTCGAGTAAAGCTTTCAGTGTTTCGGGATCGCCTTGTCCTTGTGCAACAAGGGCGGAAATCGTGCGTCCGACTTTGTCGCCATACACTTCGGCGACTATCATCATCTGCTGTTTAATGTCGGAAATGGGCGATTTCGTCCATTTATATGCGATCTTCGGCGCCGTCTCGGAGAGGAAGCCAGCCATCGCCAGCGCGCCGCGATTGGGCCACCACCGATAGATCGTCGATCGTGCAGCGCCCGCACGTGCGGCAACGGCTTCAATCGTGAAGCCTGAATATCCTTGCTCCTCAAGCAGTTCATTCGCGGCCTTCAGGATGGCGATCTTCACCTCATCGCCTTGCGGTCGTCCACGGCGGCGTGGCTGATTTTTTGTGGTGCTTATTTTTTGTCTCATCTGCACAGCCTCATGCTCACAATATCACCACGGCGTCGCTTGACCGCCAGAAAATCTTAAAACTACACTGCGTCTCTTTTCTGTAACTCCCGCGTGTCGCACGCGGAAGTGCGTGAACTCTTTTGCCGAAACAAATAGCCAATGCGAGTCGAGGCCAAGACATGACCGGTGTAATCACCTCAGAGCAAGTCGAATTCTTCAAACGTGAAGGCTATCTGTCGCCGATACGCGCTTTTGGCGCTGAAGAAGCCGCTGAATATCGCCGTCGCATCGAAGCGTATGAGAAGGCCTCAGGTGAGGAAGTCAATAAACGGCTGAAGATCAAGGCACACCTCGCGTTTCCGTGGATGGTCGATCTTGCCCGCCATCCGCGCATCGTCGCTGCGGTGCAGGCTCTAATCGGACCTGACGTCCTGCTGTTCGGTTCGTCGGCCTTCGCCAAAAATGCACATGATCCGCGTTTCGTCTCCTGGCATCAGGATTCAGCCTATTACGGTCTTGACCCGCATGAGGAAGTGACGGTGTGGGTGGCGCTGTCGAAGGCGGACTCATTGGCCGGGTGTATGAGTGTTATCCCGCGCAGTCACCGCGGGCCAGATCTAGAGCATGAAGAGACTTATGACGCCAACAATCTTCTGGCGCGTGGTCAGACAGTTATTGTCGATGACGCCAAAGGCGTCGAGATGCCGCTGGAGCCGGGTGAATTCTCCATGCATCACGAACGTACGGTGCATGGGTCTCCCGCCAATCGTTCCGACGATCGGCGCATCGGTATCGCGTTCTTCTACATGCCGGCGCATACACGTTCGACCATGGCTCGCCGATCGGCGATGCTGGTCGCAGGCGAGGACAAGTACGGTCATTGGGACCGCGATGTCGAGCCTGAGATCGATCTCGACCCCAAGAGCCTGGCGTTCCTGGACAATGTCTGGAGCCAGTATCGCGACGAAAACACGACGCGGCAGGTGGCGCGCGCCTGACGCAAGACCAGTGCCCCTTGGTGTCAACCGCAGATGAGGCCGGAGGCGCCAATGGAATTCAGTATCTTCTCGCACGGTTTTCGCCCGCACCGTGTCGCGGGCGACAGCTACGACGGGGATATCCGCGAGATCGTTCTGGCCGAAGAATTGGGCTTCCGCGATGCCTATCAGCGAGCATCACGGCGAACTGCCCTTTATCAATAGCCCGCCGTGGAATGGCACCTCGCCCCCTTCGCGAACAGAGGGCGCCGAGGAACCTACCGACGTCGAGGATAAGCCCTCTAATTTGACCATTTCGATCGGCCAGGACGTCATTGATCTCGCCGATGTCCTGGTTGTTGGCGCCGTAGACATCCATTCCGATCAGCTTGGAGGCGCGCCAGGTGTTCGGCTCTGCATTTGTGAAGAAGCTCACTTCTTGCTGCGACGCGGTGCCGGCCGCTGCAGGCTGTGTCGTTGTCTGGGCTTTTGGGGACACCGCCGCTCCCGGTTGATTGCTTTGGCTCATGGCCGGGGAAGCAATCGTCAATGTCGCGATCAGGCCAGAAGCTGCTACGAGTTCAGCATCGTCACCTCGTCTGTCTTGGTTTTCTGTGAAGCGCGAACCTTGAGAGCGCCTCGCTGTAACCAATGCCCTCGTTCGACATTGGTTCGCCAGCGTACACTCCGAAGCCGGAGCGGCACGGCCAGATGGGTCGGCTACCGGAAGGCGTACTAGCTCCTTCGTCAGCGCAATGGCGTCATTATTCCACTGAAGGCCAGGGCGGTAACCAAGTTCGCAATGGCAATGCGACGATCGCAAATCGGTGCGCTTACGGCACGACAAGTGGCCGGAACAAGTAGGACGGCGTCACGTTTCTCTCACAGCGAGCAAAAGCAGCTGTGCCATATACCACGAGGGTCGATTGAGGCAGCGAAAAGCATCAAGCGACGATATCAATCCTACGATCTCGCCGACGGAGGCGCGCGCAGGCCGGATCGTGAAGGGCGGGGCGATTCGTCGCATCCTTTGGACATCCGTTGCGCTCGCGCTGCTCGCACTGACCGCAACTTATTTCCTCATGATCGGATAGCCGTTCTGCCGACAGCGAGAACGAGATACGCTATGACACGCCGTTATGTCGCATCCATCGTGATCATATTGCTTTCTTCAACGCCAGTGTTCGGGCACGGGTCGGTGGCCGGACACATGATTGTGCATATTGGCCTCATGAATATAGCGGCACCGCTGCTCGCGCTCGCTGCACTATCCCTCCCGCTTGGAATGACTTTGCGATCGTGCTCGTGTATTTCGAAAACATTGCCGGCAGCGACGCTCGCTCAGATTTTCGTGCTGTGGACGACACATGTTCCCGTCATATTTGCCGCTGTAGTCGCGGGAGTCGTGGCGCTCGCTGCAACGCAAACGCTTCTCTTCCTTCTCGCATTATGGTTTTGGCTTTCTGTTCTTGTTCAGCCTGCTCGCGATTTTTGGCGTGCCTCACTCGCGCTGTTGGTGACGGGAAAACTGTTTTGCCTGTTGGGAGCTCTACTCGTCTTTGCTCCGCGACCGCTCTACGCCTCGACCTTTGAATCAAGTCATATTCAGTCGATCGCTGAAATAAGCAGCGATCAGCAGTTGGCGGGACTCCTTATGCTCTTTGCGTGTCCCGCGACATATGTTTTGGCCGGCATCATTCTCGCATCTCGGGGTCTCCGGGCTCTCGATACACAACAGGCCCCACTCACTTTGGCCAGCGTGCCGCGGACCGGCGTCTCATGACTGTCATGCCGGATCGCATTCAGCCGGCGCTATTGTGGATCGGCGCGACACTCGCAGTGCTGCTACTCGGAGCTACCTTGTTCACTTTGTCTGGCCTGTACAGCGTCGCAGCCAGCCGCGGACATTTTCCCTGGACCAGTTGGCTGCTCGAACTCGGAATGCACCGCTCGGTTGCAACTCACAGCCTGTTCGTCGAAAGCCCACCTCCGCTTGATGATCCGAACCTCATTCGCCTGGGAGCCAGCCATTTTCAGGGGGGGTGTGTCCCCTGCCACGGCGCACCTGGTGAACGAAGCAATCCCATCGTCCATCGCATGCTGCCGCCGCCTCCCGACCTATCGAGGAGCACCCAAACCTGGTCCGACAAGGAGCTCTTCTGGATTGTCAAAAACGGCATCAAATACACCGGGATGCCGGCCTGGGTTTCTCTTGCGCGAGACGACGAAGTCTGGGCGATTGTCGCATTCCTTCGCGCCCTGCCGAAACTCGACGCTGTTGAATACGCCACAATGACCCGGACGCGGGACGCGTCCGAACATCGTAGCCCCAACGAGCGGGCGCGTTTTGGCAGCGGCACCCAGTCCATCTCAGTCTGCGCGCGATGTCACGGCCTCGACTCGTCGCCACCGGTGAGCAATCTGGTTCCGGTCATCGCTGGACAATCGGAGGCGTATCTGCAGGCCGCACTGCGGCAATATGCCGACGGCCAGCGCGAAAGCGGCATTATGCAGCCGGTCGCTGCCGAATTGGACAACAGCGCCATCGCCGCGCTCGCAAAATATTATGCAGGCCTCATTCCCGCTCTCGCCGCCCCATCGAATGCGACGCCCGAAGAGATTGAGCGCGGCCAGGCGATAGCAACGCTCGGCATCGCTTCCAAAGGCATCCCGCCTTGCCTCGCATGCCATACCGGGAGCACTGGCACTTTTCCGCTTCTTGCGGGCCAGCACGGGGCATACACGATCAATCAGCTCAAGCTGTGGCAGCAGGGACTGCGCGATACCACTGCCCACGGTGCGATCATGGCCCCGATCGCCAAGCGGATGACTTCTGATCAGATACGGGACGTCGCAGGCTTTTTCGAAAGCCTTGGCACGACAGCGCAGCCCCTCCAGGACAAGACCAGCGCAAGGAAAGAACGATGAGCGCTGCGTCAACTCCGTTCGCGCCCGTGCTTTGCGCCGGAACGGCAACCGTCGCGCTCGCCGGGTGTAGCGGCGTGCAGTCCGCTTTGTCGCCCGAAGGGATCGAATCCGAACGAACGTGGGTCCTGTTTTGGGTGTTGACAGCGGGAGGCTCGACGATCCTCGTCACCGTTGTTGTTCTAGCCGTCGCCGCGATCATTAGACGCCCGGCCTGGCTCGGCACCGAGGCGCTTGTCGTCGGCGGAGGCCTTGTCTTCCCGGTCGTCTCCCTGACTGCACTGCTCGGCTACGGGTTGCTGCTCATGAATGTATCCGCAGGCGAATCTGCTGTGAAACCCGCACTCGAACTTGAAGTCAAGGCAGAACAATGGTGGTGGCGCATCGTCTACAAAATGCCGGACGGTACGCGCGTCGAAAGCGCCAACGAAATCCGCATTCCGGTGGGGCAAACGATCCGGCTTGAGCTCACAACCGCGGATGTCATTCACAGTTTCTGGGTGCCAAAGCTCGCCGGCAAACTCGACATGATCCCTGGCCGTAAAAACGTGTTGAATCTCGTAGCAAACAAGGCGGGGGTTAGCCGAGGACAATGTGCGGAGTATTGCGGCGGAGCCCACGCATTCATGAGCTTCTATGTTGTTGCTTTGCCGACTGATGATTTTGCTAAGTGGCTAGCAAACGAGGCAGGCGGGGCTCGCAATCAGAACGAACAAGCCGCTGGTCAAATGCTCTTTCTCTCGCACGGTTGCGGTAGCTGTCACACGATCCGTGGCACTGCAGCCGTTGGCACGATCGGCCCCGACCTCACGCATGTTGGTAATCGTATGTCGCTTGCCGCGGGCGCCTTGCCAAATGACGAGCAAGCCTTCGCACGCTGGATCGTGAACAATCAACATGTCAAGCCGGAAAACCGGATGCCTCCCTTTGGCATCTTCACTGATGCCGAACTTCAGTCCCTGACCCAATTTCTCGCCGCGTTGAAATAGACATGATCGATTTCTCGCAGTTTCCCTTAATCATTAATGTCATTATTTTTGTGGTGGCTGCAGCATTTGTGTGGATCGCCGGCGCCAAGATCTCGCGATACGCCGACGCCATCAGCGTCCATACGAACTTTGGGCATGCGCTATTGGGTCTTTTGCTGCTGGGCGGTGTGACCTCTCTTCCCGAATTGGCGGTCAGCGTAAGCGCTGCCGCGTCCGGAAGCGCCGCTCTGGCTGTCAACAACATCCTCGGCGGCGTCACCATGCAGGTCGCGATCCTTGCTGTCGCTGACTTTGCGATCGGTCGCCGCGCGCTGACCTCGGTCGTTCCTGATCCGGTTGTCATTCTGCAGGGCTCGCTCAACGTGCTGTTACTCACCATCGTACCGATCGCGATTCTCGTCGGCGACGTCTCCGTTTTTGGTATTGGCGCATGGACATGGCTCATTCTCGCATTCGCGATCGGCAGTATCTATCTGCTCTCCCGATCGGAGGGACGCCGTCCCTGGCAGGCAAGCAATATCGAACCGAGGACACCGCGCGACGGCGAGGCCAAAAAGCAGACCACGCACGGGCCTCTTTATGAGATTCTCACCAAAACCGTCATCGCAGCGGCGACCATCTTGGCTGCAGGATATGTGATTTCGCGCACAGCGGAGATTATTGCGGAACAGACCGGCCTTGGGCAAAGCTTCGTTGGCGCGGTGCTTGTCGCCATTTCGACCTCCTTGCCCGAAGTCAGTACGGTGCTGTCAGCCGTCCGTCTCGGCCTCTACACGATGGCAATCTCTGACATTCTGGGCACAAACCTCTTCGACGTCGGACTGTTGTTTGCAGTCGACGCGGTGTCATCCGGCGACCCGGTCATGAACCGTGTTGGCAGCTTCTCGGCAGTTGCCGCGCTCCTTGGCATCGCCGTCACCGCTCTTTTCCTGATCGGGCTCACAGAGCGCCGCGACCGCACGATTCTGCGTATGGGGATGGATTCGGCTGCAGTCATCATCGTTTATCTTGGCGGTTTGGCGCTGCTCTATTCCTTGCGGGGTGCGTCATGACGGCAAAATGCTCAGCGCCAGACCTGCCGAACCCGGCGCCGCGACCGGAAGGCGAAGTCGCGGAGCTCAAGCGCATCTGGGCAACTCCGACAGGATTCCGGCAACTGACCGCCGTCAACAACACCGTCGTCGGGCTGATCTATCTCGGGGCCGCCTTTCTTTTCTTTTTGCTTGCCGGCGCCCTCGCGCTGGTCATGCGTGCGCAGCTCGCGATCGGCGACAACCGTCTCGTCACTCAGGAACTCTACAATCAGCTCTTCACGGTCCACGGCACCACGATGATGTTTCTGTTCGCGGTGCCAGCCATAGAAGCACTCGGAGTTCTGCTACTTCCGCAAATGTTGGCGGCGCGCGACCTGCCGTTTCCGAGGCTGAGTGCATTCGCGATCTGGGCCTATATCGTTGGGGGCCTGGTGTTTTTCTCGACCATTTTTTACGACCTTGCGCCGAAGGGCGGCTGGTTCATGTATCCGCCGCTGACGCTCACCGAATATTCTCCGGGCAACAACGCGGATTTCTGGCTTCTCGGCATCGGCTTCATTGAGATATCGGCGATCGCGGGCGCGATCGAAATCGTTGTCGGCATTCTGCGCACCCGTCCGCCGGGGATGTCACTTAACAAGATGCCTGTCTTTGCCTGGACCATGCTGATCTTCGCGGGAATGATCATCTTCGCTTTCCCGGCGGTGATCCTCGCAACGATGTTGCTTGAAATCGAACGCTCATTTGGCTGGCCGTTCTTCACTGCGGCCAAAGGTGGCGATCCTCTCCTGTGGCAGCATCTGTTCTGGTTCTTCGGCCATCCAGAGGTCTACATAATCTTTCTGCCCGCCGCCGGGCTTGTCTCAATGATGATTCCGACTATGGCTCGCACACCGCTGGTCGGATATCACCTTATCGTGGTTGCGCTCATCGCCACCGGTTTCTTCAGCTTCGGGCTGTGGGTACACCACATGTTCACGACTGGCATCCCAGCGCTCAGCATGAGCTTTTTTTCGGCTGCCAGCATGGCGGTTGCGATCCCATCCGGCATTCAGGTCTTTGCGTGGATCGCAACGATAGCCGCCGGCAAAGAGCGCTTTCGGATCAACACACCATCGTTGTTCGTGCTGGGCTTTCTTTTCATCTTCACGCTCGGCGGCCTGACTGGCGTTATGGTCGCGATGGTTCCGTTCGACTTGCAGGTTCACGATACCTACTTTGTCGTTGCTCATTTTCATTATGTGCTCATTGGCGGCATGGTGTTTCCACTTTTCGCGACATTCTACTACTGGACACCAATGGTCAGTCGAAATCCGCTGTCCGAGCGTCTCGGCCACTGGGTCTTCTGGTTGATGTTTATCGGGTTCAATGTCGCCTTCTTCCCGATGCATTTGACCGGCTTGATGGGGATGCCGAGACGGGTTTGGACATATCCGAGCGTGCTCGGTTGGGACCTGCTGAACACAGTGTCAACCGTCGGTGCGTTCATCTTCGCGGCCAGTGTCCTGATCTTTGTGATCGACCTCGTGATCCGGTTCCGGCCTGGTCCTGGCGGCGGAAATCCATGGGGCGCCGGCACGCTCGAATGGCTGCCGAGCGACGTCTATTCGACGCGGAGCATCCCACATGTGACCAGCCGCGAGCCGCTCTGGGATCAGCGCAATCTCGCCGCTGATGTCGAAGCTGGACATTACTACTTGCCGAACGCGCCCACCGGCAACCGTGAGACAATTGTAACGTCGCCGATCGAAGCAGAGCCGGAATATATCATCCAAATGCCTGGACCGAGCTGGACACATTTCGTAGCAGCAGTGTTCACAGCTGCCTTCTTCCTGTTGCTTACCGTCAAGCTGGTCGTGCCAGCACTGTTATGCGGCGCGATTGCCGTTGTCGCCTGCATTGTCTGGGCCTGGTCGCTCGACCCCGGACCAGGACACGGACCGGTCAGCATTAGCAAGGATATTAAGCTTCCGGTCTACGTGACCGGTCCTGCATCGCATTCCTGGTGGGCGATGGTGGTACTAATGCTGGTCGCCGGATCGCTCTTTCTGTCGTATGTCTTTTCGTACTTGTACCTGTGGACGGTATCGTATCAAGACTGGATTGCCGGAGGCATGAAACTGCCCGCAATCAAGTGGCCAGTTATATCAGGGCTGCTGTTATTTCTCGGTATTACTGCCTTTTTCGGCGCTGGCCGCGTGCTTCCACACCCTGGGGGACGCAGCGCCCGCTCCATAATATTGTTGACGATAGGCACCGCCTGCCTCGTCGGAGGAGTTGCGATCGAGGTGATCGCACACTGGTACGCGGGACTGCGGCCGACCGACAACTCCTATGCTGCAATGGTCTATATGGCGAGCGCACTGACCGGCCAGATTGCAGTCGCCGTTCTCGTCATGTCGCTTTTCACTGCGGCACGCTACGCCGCGGGGAAGCTCGACCGCAAACGGCGAGTTACGTTCGACAATACTGCCCTGCTGGCTTTCTACACGGCGTGTCAGGGACTATTCGGGCTTATTTTGGTGCACGGATTTCCGCGTGCGATCGGATAGATATCATGTCTGGAGATGTCCCAGCAACTGAGCACGCTTATACGCAGCCTCTTCTCAGGACATTACTGCTTGTCCTCATCGGGCCGCTGGTCTGGGCCACGCACTTGCTCATCATTTACGGGGCGACGACAATTGTGTGCTCACGCACACTTTCTGAAACTGCCCTACCGGCAATCATCGTCGCCGCCAGCTTTATTGCTCTGACGGTTCTATGTGCAACGGCCATAATGAGCGCGCGTACGCGCGCTCTCAGATCGCAACCCTTCCTTCGACGTGTTTCTCTTACTCTAAGCTTGCTATCTGTCATCGGGATTTTCTGGGCGGGTAGCACTGTCACAATATTGCCTGCCTGTCGGTCGATGCCGTGATCCGGCCGACGCCATTGGATATACCCGCAAGGACACCCAGGTCCATAGGCCGGACCGCGTCACCCTCGATCCGGGTTTCGGAACCACACACCTTGTCATTCGTTAGGCGTCGGTGGATGTTTGCATTTGTATTTTGCTATGGAGACGTTAATCAGCGTCGATTGGTACGAACTGTTCGTGCCAACTCATTCAATCGCGGAGATGATACTTCGCGGGACGTTGATGTATTTGGGCCTATTCTTGATTTTTCGATTTATGGTTGGACGGCAGTCTGCCGCGATCGGGCTCACTGACGTTCTTGTTATCGTTATCATTGCAGACGCCGCGCAGAACGCTTTTGCAAGGGAGTATCGATCCGTCTCGGAAGGCATCGTTCTCGTTCTCACGATTGTTTTTTGGGACTTCGCCCTCGATTGGTTGGGCTACAGGAGCCGCTTCTTCGGCTGGCTAATCAAGCCGGCGCCGCTTCCGCTGGTCCGTGACGGCAAGATGCTATTTAAGAACATGAGGCGAGAGATGATCAGCGCCGACGACCTGCTCAGTCAGGCGCGCCAGCAAGGCATCGCCGATATTGCCGACGTGGAAGCGGCGTGCCTTGAGAGCAACGGGGAGATCAGTTTCATCAAACGCGACAGGTCGAACACCACCAAAGGAAAGCGCCAGGAAGTCACCTAACCAGACACTCAACGCGTAGCGTCTCCATTTACCGCTTTCGCTCGCCTGCTCCCGTTGTCGAAGGTCTGGACTTGCGGGTGTTCAAGCGCCAGATCGATGATCTGGCCTCGCACACCACCCGGAATTGTCTCCGCGTGAGCTGGCCGTGCGCTTCATGGATGAACAGAAGTACTCCGTCTCGGAAGCTTCGGTCTATCGGTTGCTGAAGGCGCATGACTTGATCACCCGTCCGGCCTATGTGGTGATCAAGGCGGCAAATCAGTTCAAGCACAAGACCACTGCCATCAACCAGCTCTGGCAGACCGACTTCACCTACCTCAAGATCACGGGCTGGGGCTGGTATTATCTGTCGACCGTGCTCGACGACTTCTCACGCCACATCGTGGCCTGGAGATTGGGACCGACGATGTGCGCCTCCGACGTCACCGCCACGCTCGACCAGGCACTCGTGACTTCCGGCCTCGACCACGTCACCGTCATGCAGCAACCGCGGCTTCTGAGCGACAACGGATCGAGTTACGGCGCGGACGACTTGGCCGCGTGGCTTAAGAGTAAAGACATGCAGCATGTGCGCGGAGCTCCATATCATCCCCAGACCCAGGGCAGATCGAACGCCGGCACCAGATGCTGAAGAACCGCATCCTGCTCGATAACTACTGCTTGCCCGGTGATCTCGAGCCGCAGATCACTGGCTTCGTCGAGCATTACAACCACGTCCGCTATCACGAGAGCATCGACAACCTCACACCGGCCGACGTTTACTCGGGGGCCAAGACGATCCTCGCAGAACGTCAGCGCATCAAGCGCGAGACAATCGCAAACCGTCGCTTGCAGCATCGAGTGCAAGCCGCTTAACTCCAACCCAGATGAGCCAGAGCCTCCCTTCGTAAAACGCCCGATCAGTCTCAAATTATCTGACGACGGACATTCATCCATGGGAATAGGTCCCTCGCAAGCGGACCGCCAGTGTACCCGGCACTTCCAGTGTACCACAGTGTACCCGGAGAGGCCGGATGCCCACGGACGGTCGCGAACCGCGCCGGGCGTCAATGTATTCTGAAATGACTGATTTTACGAGGGTTCTTGCAGATCGGCGAACGGGCGCGGATGAGAAAGAATGGGGCCGGAGAGGCTGATGGTGCGCCGGTCGGAATAAAACTGCGAACACTGATGTTATTGAAATCACCTTGAAATTTTGAGAGCGCGCTAAGGCGTTTCAAGCCGGAGCACTCGACCGCGGAAGGTTACGTAGTGCGGCGTTGGCATCCCGGCCTTGCACACGCGGCAGGGGAAGTCTCCCCCGAATATGCGGAACATCAAACCGGACAAACGCACGGTCGGGGATACACAAGCCCGCTCGCGGAAGAGCTCAGCGACGACGCCAGGCGAGTTGTATCTCGCCGCCTCCGCCAATCGCTGCCTGACGCGGTATTCTGTGTGAGATCACTATCCCATCACTGTTGCGGGCATGATCCGACGCGCAGTCGGCTTCCGAAATAGGCTAGGCAATGAGTTCGCGTGCAGCACTTTCGTCGGTTATCAGCACATCACACAAACCTGCACGTATGGCCGCGCGTATGATCGCGGTCTTCTGCAGACCTCCGGCGGCCAGTACACGCTCCTTGATCGCGAGCAGGTCCTTGAGCGCCGGATTGACAACCCGCGCTGTGAGCGGGTGCTCGATCACCTGGCCGTCTGCATTAAGATAGTGGCCGCAGATGTCTCCGACGGCTCCCGCATCCAGCAGCGAGCGGCATGTCTCCCTTGAGATCACGCCGTATTCGAGCGCCTTGGATTGCTCCGACAGATCGATGGCGCTGAGCAACGCCAAATCAAGCTTGGGCACCATCGCCAACACGGACCGGACAGGCTCACTGGCAACGAGTGCATCCCGGAGCGCTGGTGTTTCCGCAAACATCGGAGCGGTGACGTAATAGCACGTCGCATCGAGCGCCCGCGCCATCATGGCCGCATTGTCGAAAGGATTGACGTGGGTGCCCTGCGCCAGCCCGCCGCACAAGAGCACCACACGACTTCCATCCCGCGCTCTGCGCTTCACGTTTTGCGCCGCGGCGTTAATCGTGCCACCCCACGTGATGCCCAGCGATCCTGCAGGTGGAAGAGCTTCAGAAACATAGCGCCCCGCCGCCGCTCCAAGAAAAACGCGAACATCGGTTTCGGCCATGGGTGCGGGCACGACGATGGCTCGCCTTAGACCGAAACGCTCGACAAGACCCGCTTCCAGCGCGACGCAGACACCAACTGGATCAGTGATCGTAATTTGGACGAAGCCATTCTCGCGGGCATCGCCAAGAATGCGATTGACCCGTTTGCGCGTGATCTTCAGCCGCTGCGCAATGGCATCCTGGGTCTGCCCTTCCTTGAAATAGTACCAGCAGATGCGGGCGATGAGCGCTGCATCGGCGCTGGCATCTCCGCTCTCGATGTCTGCTGTCGATCCGCCGTTGTTCTGGCTCACGCGAGCCCTCTTTTCTTCCCGTTGATGGATCCGGCTTCGCCGGCTGCCGCTGATCCCATGTCTCACGAATTTCAAACGGGATCAAATGTACCTCTTAAGTCACAAATGTGTCGCATGGCGTTGCTACCTATCCCTGCCAACAGACATCAGAAGCCTCACAACGGAAAACCCACGGATATTCCGATGAGCCGGCCGAACCGGGCGACGTCCGACACATTTTCCCATACTGCCGACCGACCGGCCGTCACCGCCAACGGGCGCACTTATGCGTGGCCGAAACAACCGGCGGTCGTCGTCTGCTTCGACGGATGTGATCCCGCCTATATCGAAGCGGCAAGTGCGGCCGGCGTCATCCCTACCATCGACCGCATGCGGCGCGAGGGTTTTGCCACTTTGGCGCTTGCTGCGATGCCGACCTTCACCAACCCCAACAATGTGTCGATCGTCTGCGGCGTGTCGCCTGCCGTTCACGGCGTTTCCGGCAACTTCTACCTCGATCGTGAAACCGGTGCGGAGATCATGATGGTCGATGCGACGCCGATGCGCGCGCCGACACTCCTTGCGGGGTTCTCGGAAGCTGGCGCGAAAGTTGCCGCGGTCACCGCCAAGGACAAATTGCGCAAGGCCTTGGGTCATGGGCTTGTGAGAGATGGGCTCGAAGGCATCGCCTTTTCGGCTGAAAAAGCCGACGAGGCGAGCGAGGCCGAGAACGGCGTTGCCGAGATCGAAGCGCTCGTGGGGCGCCGTGCGCCGGACCAATATTCCGCCGACCTCTCCCTGTTCGTCCTCGATGCCGGAATCCGCCTGCTTGAGACACAACGGCCGGAACTGACCTATCTTTCGCTGTCCGACTACGTGCAGCACAAGCACGCACCGCATGCGCCGGAAGCACTAGAATTCATGCGTGAGGTGGACCAGCGACTGGCACAGATCCTTTCGCTTGGCGCGCGCCTCGGAATCGTTGCCGACCACGGCATGAGCGATATGTCGGTTGCGGACGGCGCGCCCAACGTCATCTATCTCAGCGATCTGCTGGACGCCGCGTTCGGCCCCGGCACGACGCGCGTTATTTGCCCGATTACCGATCCCTTCGTTCGCCATCACGGTGCACTCGGGGGCTTTGTCCGTGTCCACCTTCAACGGCCCGGGCTGTCCCACTCCGAGGTGATCGATGTCATTCGGCAGACACCCGGTGTGGCCATGGCCTCACCACGTGAGGAGGCATGCCTGCGTTTCGACCTTCCGGCCGATCGCGAGGGAGATATCGCCGTGGTGGCGAGGAAGGGTGTCGCTTTGGGCGCCCATGCGCGCGACCACGACTTGTCGCAGCTTTCCGGCGAACGCTTGCGTTCCCATGGCGGCCTCGAGGAACAGGTCGTCCCGTTCATTCTCTCGCATCCGCTGAAAGACAACGTCCCCGTGCCGTTACAGCTTCGCAACTACGACGTCTTCTCCGTTTTGCTGAACGATGTGGCGACGTGAACATGCATCGCGCCATCCTCGTCATTCTCGACGGCCTGCGACGTGATCTCATCTCAACCGAGACCACCCCGCATCTTGCGGCATTCGCCAGACAGTCAGAGCAGTTTGCCAATTACCGCACAATCTTCCCCTCCTGCACGCGCGTCGTCTCGGCCAGCCTCACCACCGGCTGCTATCCCGCTCGCCACGGGTTGCAAGGCAACACAATGGCGCTCCTGAAAGACGGTCACCTCGTGCGGCACGATGCCGGCCATCCCGACTTCCTTCAGCATAAGCGCCGGGTGACCGGCCGTTCGCTCCACGTTCCGACACTGGCTGAACGGGTCAAGGATAGCGGTGGCGCCATCGTCTTTAATAATGTGTCGCCCGGCGCAGCGTATGCCCACGATCCCGATGGGTATGGTCACGTCTATCACCGCGCCGGATCGTTTGGTCCCGGCCGCATTCCCGTCCCCGAGAAAAAGCAGCTTCGCGTCACGCTTGATGAAGCGGGCGAGCGGGCAATGACCCAGCGCTTCATCGACGAGGCAGTGCTCACGCGTTCGAACGTGCCCGCCCTGGCGATCCTCTGGCTCGGGGAGCCTGATGCAACCCAACACGCAAAACCCCTCGGCTCACCTGATCACATCGCCGTTCTCCAACAGGCGGATCGTAATGCCGGACGCGTTATGGACGCGGTGGCCACTCTTCCGGAAAGCGAGAAGGTCCTTTTTCTGGTTGGGTCGGACCACGGCCATCAGACCGTCGAGGGTGTGATCGACATCGAGGCTGAACTTATCGCTGCCGGCCTGAAAGACAGCCTCGACTCAGGTGATGTCATTGTCGCCTCCAACGGCACGTCGGCGCTCATCTACCTGCATCCCGATCTCTCCGCGCGCGAATCTTTGATCTCGGAGTTCCTGGCCAGCTGCGATTGGGCCGAGACCGTTATCAGCAGGAATGATCTGCCGTCGATCGGACAAGCTTCGGAGCATGGTTTGATTTTCGCGCTTTCGATGCGCTCAAGCAATGCTCCGAACTGCTTCGGCATAGCTGGCACGAGTCTTACCGCACAGCGCGCTGGCGATAAGGCCGACGTTATCGGGGCGGGTCAGCACGGCGGACTTGGCGCAAGCGAACAGGCGCCATTCCTTATGATTGCCGGACAAGGCTTCGGTACGGATGCGGTCAGATCCGATCCCGCCTGCGTCGTCGATATCGCACCGACAATCCTCACTCATCTTGGACTCCCGATTTCAGGCATGGATGGGCGTCCGCTTCAGATGCCGTTGATGGGAAGCAGCCATGGCTGAACTCGAACTGCGCGCCATCGAAAAGAGCTACGGTGAACACGCAGTCGTCAATCGCGTTTCGCTGAATATTCATGACGGCGAATTCCTTACGCTTGTCGGCCCCTCCGGCTGCGGGAAATCAACACTGTTGCGCATCATTGCCGGGCTGGAAGCTCAGGATAGTGGTGAAGTTCGCATGGGCGGAAATTGCGTGGACGATGAACGTCCTAAGGAACGGGACATCGCGATGGTGTTCCAGACTTACGCGCTCTACCCTCACCTCACCGTCTTCGACAATATCGCTCTTCCGTTACGCGCCCGGCGTCTGAACTTTGTTGAGAGGCTGCCCTTGCTCGGCTATGCCTTCCCACGTCGACGCCGCCTGGAGCAGGCAATCCGCACCGAAGTCCAAGAGGCTGCTGCCATGCTCGACTTGGCGCATTTGCTCCATCGTAAGCCGGGCCAGCTCTCCGGCGGACAGCGTCAGCGGGTTGCGCTCGGCCGCGCGATGGTGCGGCATCCTGCCGTTTTTCTCATGGACGAACCACTCTCCAATCTCGATGCCAAGCTGCGGGTTCAGATGCGCACCGAGATCACGGCGCTGCATCGCCGTCTGGGTGTCACGTTCGTTTATGTCACCCACGATCAATCCGAAGCGATGACAATGTCGGACCGGATTGCCGTGATGTTGGGAGGAGAACTGCTGCAGGTCGCGCCGCCCGAAGTGCTCTATCGCGATCCGCAGGATTTACGTGTCGCCGAGATGATCGGCAGTCCGAAGATCAACGTCGTCTCTTGCACATCCTGGATCGCGCTCGGTGGTGGGCTGCCTGCGGGCATGCATGAGAAAGCGACACAGATAGCCTTCCGTCCTGAGGACCCAAAAATCGCTGCTCCCAGCCATGGTGCAGTCCGTGGGGTCGTTGCGAGCATCGAGAATCTCGGCTCGGACATCTTTCTGAATGTGACGCTCGCGAATGATGCGGGATCGATCGTGATACGTACACGTCCCGACGCACCACGTTTCGAACCGAGCCGTTCTGTCGGCCTATCGGTTGACCCAGCCCGCCTCATGCAATTCGACAGCCTGGGGCGGCGCCTCAACGGCATTGAGCGAGCGGCGGCATGAGCGTGACAGCCCTCGATGAGAACCGCCCTGTCAGGCCCCCTGCAAGAGAAAGCGCCGCAACGAGATCGAGCGAAGCCAAGGTCGGCTGGTTCACTGTATCGCCTGCGCTGGCACTCTTGATCGGTCTTCTATTCGGCCCGGCTGCCGCCGTCGTATTGTTCTCTCTAACAGACTGGCAACTGGGAAGTACCAGCTTTCAATTTATAGGCTTCACGAATTTCACGGCGCTGTTCGATGATCCGACCTTCTGGAAGGCTCTGGGCAACACGCTTCTCTATGTCGCGCTCGTCGTACCCGGCACGGTGTTTCTCGGCCTCGTCGTGGCCTTGGTGATTGAGGCCAGTCCAAGCCTGCGCGGCTTCTACCGCGCCATGCATTTCCTCCCAGTGATGTCCACCATGTCGGCCATGGCGATCGTCTGGGGCACCATGCTCCACCCGACGATCGGTCTCGTGAACCGCGCCCTGGCCGCGGTCGGCATCACAGGGATGAACTGGCTACGGGACGAGAGCACGGCCCTCATCGCCCTCGCCGTGATCGGCATATGGCAGGGCTTCGGCTTCGCCATGGTGCTATTCGTCTCCGGGCTCAAGTCCATACCGCAGCAGCTCTATGACGCGGCCGCTATCGACGGGGCCGACGGCATCCTGGACCGCCTGTGCATCGTAACCCTGCCCATGCTCGGGCCAGTCATCATGTTCATCGTCATCCTTACGGCGAGCCGCGCCTTCGAAGTGTTCGACAGCGTTCGCGTGCTGACCCAAGGCGGGCCGAATTATGCCTCCGAAGTGCTGCTGCACCGGCTCTACACCGAGAGCTTCGATTTCCTGCGCACTGGCTACGGAGCAGCGTTGACCGTCTTCTATCTCGCTATTGTCGTCGCGCTTACGCTAACGCAAGCCAAACTCCTCGAGCGGCGGGTCCACTACGCGTGATTGCGCATTCCACCCCCCGCCGATTGGCAGGCCGCCTCGCACGGCATGTCCTTCTCGTTGGCACGGCGGCATTCGCGCTGCTGCCTTTCATTTGGATGGTAAGCCTGTCGCTCAAGCCACCGGATGAGATTTTCCAAGCCGAATTCCGCCTCTGGCCGACCACCTTCGCCGGCATCGAGAATTATGGCGTTGCGCTCACTGCAGCACCGATGTTCCGCTTTCTGCTGAACGGCCTCATCATCTGCACGGCGATCTTTACTTTACAGCTTCTGGTCTGCGTTCCCTGCGCCTATGCCTTGGCGAAACTGCGCTTTCATGGCCGCGACACGCTGTTCTCGGCTGTGCTGGTGGGTTTGCTGGTGCCGCCACAAGCGCTCGCGATTCCGCATTTCGTTATGCTGTATGTATTCGGACTTCTGGATACTTATGCAGCGCTGATTCTGCCCTGGGTAATCTCCGCTTTTGGCATCTTCCTGCTGCGGCAATTCTTCCGCTCCATCCCCGACGACCTCATCCACGCCGCGCGGCTCGACGGGCTCGGCGAGTTCGAAATCATCTGGCGCATTATGATCCCAATGAGCGCACCAGCACTGGCCGCCTTTGGCATCTTCTCCGTCGTGGCGCACTGGAATGATCTGTTCTGGCCGCTGATCGCAGTACGCAGCGAGGAAATATCCACGCCGGCGCTCGGCATCCTGCTCTTTCGCGACGATGAAGCTGGGCAATTCCTAGGCCCGCTCATGGCCGGCGCGGTGATCATCGTCACGCCACTCCTCCTCGGCTTCCTGTTCGCGCAACGCCGCTTCATCGACGGCCTCGCCGTCACGATCACAAAGTAACCCCAACTGGAGATCCCCACATGTTCAACCGGATGACCGTCGCAGGCGCCGCCGTGTTCCTGGCGATAAGCGCGAATTCCGCTCGGGCGGAGATCACGCTGGATGTGCTCTACACCACGCCCGGCACCTTCAATGCACTGCATCAGGAACTGGCAAAGCGTTTCACCGAGGCGCATCCCGATATCAAGGTGAAGTTCCGCAATCCGGTGGCGGGTTACGAAGAAGCGGCGCAGCAGATCCTGCGCGACCAGATCACAGGCCGCCTCCCGGACGTGGCGTTCAACGGCATCAACCAGATCGGGCTGTTCGTGGACCGAGGGCTTGGGACGCCGCTGGATGCGTTCGCCGCGCAAGATGGAGGCCTTGCCACACTGGGTTATTATCCCACGCTCGCAACGCTCGGGACATGGAAGAGTAAACTCTATGGCCTCCCCTTCGCCGTTTCCACCCCGGTGCTTTACGTGAACACCGACCTCCTTACAAAAGCGGGCATCGATGTCGCGGCGCTGCCCAAGAGCTGGCCCGAACTTCTCGCGGCAGGCAAGGCGATTGAGGCGAACGCCGGCACATCGGTCACCGGCGTCTACTATCAGTGGGAGCAGACTGGGAATTGGCTGTTCCAGTCACTGGTTACAAGCAGAGGCGGACGCATCCTGAAGGCAGATGGCTGCAGCGTCGCCTTTGACGACGACAAGGGCATGTGGGCGCTGAAGACGCTGGAAGCCTTCGGCAAGTCGGGCATGCCCAACCTCGCGCTCGGCCAGGCGCGGCAGTCCTTCGTTGCGGGCAAAATCGGGATCCTCGCGGATTCGACGTCCTATGTGGCCGCGGCAGAGCGCCAGATCGCTGGCAAGTTTTCCTTTAAGACGATCGTCTTCCCCCTCGCTGCGACCGACGGCAAACTGCCAGCGGGTGGAAACGTGGCGATGGTGTTCGCAAAAGATGCCGAGCGTCAGAGGGCGGCCTGGGAATATGTGAAATTCGTTACCGGCCCAGTCGGCCAGACCCTAATGGTCAATTATACGGGCTATATGCCAGGCAACGAGATCGCGGTGAAGAAGCCAGAAATGCTTGGCGACTTCTATGGCAAGAACCAGAACCACACGACCAGCATCCAGCAGTTGCCGGTTCTCACCGAATGGACCTCGTTCCCCGGCGATAACTCCCTGAAAATCATCGAGGTGGTCAAGAACTACACCGAGAGCCTCGTGACCGGCAAGCGGGCGGCGGAACAGACCCTGCCTGCTCTGGTCCGCGATGTAACAACTCTGCTGCCGAAGTGCGGCGGCTGAGGTGCCCTACATTCCCGCGCGATAAATCAAATAAGCACAACAGCCTCTCAGCATTTAGGCGTTGTCGTCGGCTGTTGGGCGTAAGGCTCTCTTGACTGTATCGCTCGACGGATCGCCTCTGTCGTCGTGCGCGAAGCCCCATGATCTGCAGCACGACCGGCAGGCCATCGTTGGTGAAGCCGCAGGGTAAGGTCAGAGCCGAGCACGAGGTTAGTGTGATGACAAGTTAGCCGCAACCGGGCGAAGTAATCGTCGAATTCCACGCCACCGATGCCTATGTTGTGATGCTTGTGACAGCGATCCGTCGATAGAGCACGTGAGCTCGATTCCGATGATGGCGCGAGTGGTGTCGGCGGTGATGATAGCAATGTGGGTCAAAAATCTGGTCTCTCGAAGAGAGAGTGCGATCTGCTGTCGTCTACCGGACAAGACAACGCGCCCGGCGTCGCTTGTATGCTTTACAATGACTCAACGGCCTCGCGAATACCGAGATAGGCGTTGCGACGCGTCGTCGTGTGGAGGTCCTCGGTGAACCGACGGTCGATCTGGTTGAGGATCGGCGGATCAACGGCTTGGTGCGGCTGAGGTCAGAAAGCGGAACGACGAGATCGAGCGCTGTCGGACTTGTTAAGCAACTCTCTCGCGGCGGAAGCGACGACGGGGTGCGGTCCCTCCTTGCCAAGGTGCGGCGTGGTCATCATCGCGACCAGCGTGGTCTCGATGGGACGCTTAGGATCAGACAGAAAGGACGCTACACCGGCAGCGTGACTGGTCTTCTCCCAATGATCCGTCTCTCCAACGATCCTTCCGGATCGACCAGCACGTCGGCCACGTTCTGCACGTCGCGCACTTCCCACTGACCGCGACGGACTTCGAGCAGCGGATTGTAGGCGGCGCTCTTCGCGTTGGTCGGGACGAGAAGAGCGGTAGCGGTTGCAACCGAGCGGGCAAGCCCTGATGACCCGCGCTAATGAGTTCCTGAACAACGGCTTAGCCGACGAAGCCTGTAGCTCCGGTGACGAAGATGCGCACTACGACTTTCCCCCTATATTTGAATTTATGCACCGTGACTGCGCCCGCAGCCGCGATGGCAGCAATAAGACAAAGAGCAAGCTTTGGAATTCAGGCGTTGAGCGCCGCTTTCACCCGCTCCGGCAGGAATGGATAGTGCCGAAGCCGCACGCCGCCGGTGAGCCGCGCTACCGCGTTGGCAATCGCGGGCCCGGTCGGCGGAAGGCCAGCTTGGCCAATGCCCCCAATCGGATTATCAGATGACGGAATCACGGTGACCTTGATGTCAGGCGCCTCGGACATGCGGATTACTCGATACGTGTCGAAGTTCGATTCCTGCACTTCGCCATTGACGATATTGATCTGCTCGAACAGCGCATGGCTTGCACCGTTTGTGATCCCGGTGATCATCATCGATTCGATGTTGAGCGGTTGGACTGCAATTCCTGCGTCCACAGCGCACCACACGGTGTGCACGCGGATCTCGCCGCTTTGCCGGTTGAGCGACACCTCGGCGATTTGTGCGCAATGGGAGCCGAAGGCATCGGAATAGGCGAGGCCGAGCGCACGTCCATCGCGTTTGCGGTTCCACTCCGCCATTTGGGCGACAGTCTCGATGACCTTGCGCGCGCGTGGCTGATCTTTCAGGAGCTGCAACCGGAGTGCCAAAGGGTCGACGTTCTTGGCGGTCGCGATTTCGTCGATCACGCATTCGATGGCGAACCTAGTGTAACCAACCCCGACCGCGAACCAGAAGCCGACGTCGCGGCCATTATCCTGGCGGATGTAGTCGATCTGATGTGCCGGCACGGCATAGTTGAAACGCGCGCCCTCGGTCACGACATCGTCGTGGCCTTTCTCCTTCTCAAACAATTTGGGCATCGTGCGGGCGAAAACGGAATCTGCCACGATGCGGTGACGCCAACCGACGATGTTGCCATTGGCATCGAGTCCGACTTGCACATGTTGCGCCTCGAGCGGCCGGTACTTGTCGTGCTGGACGTCGTCTTCGCGGCTCCAGATGACCTTGACTGGGCGGCCCTTCACCTGCTTGGCCAGCGACACGGCATCAATGATGAAGTCGTCCTCAGCCTTGCGTCCGAAACCGCCGCCAAGCAGCGTCGTGTTCACCTTGACCTTATCAGGGGTAGTGCCGGCCACCTTCGCGGCAAAGCCCTGCGTGCCCGTTGGTCCCTGTGTCGGAGCCCACACTTCCACGGTTTCGCCTGTCACGAGTGCCGTGGCATTCATGGGCTCCATCGTTGCGTGGTAGACATGATCGCTCATGTAATCGGCTGAGATGACCGTGGTGGCCTTCGAGATTGCGGCCAGTGCATCACCTTCCGCGAAAGCATTGACGCCAATTTTGGTGAGATCGCGGCCAATGCTGCGGTATTGTTCCAGCAGACGATCGCTCGTGTAGTTGCGGATCCGCGACGAATTGCTCCAGGTGACTTTGAGCAATTCCTTGGCCTTCTTTGTCGCCTCTACCGTTTCGCCGATAATACCCACGCCATAAGGCAGCACAACAATGTGCGTGATACCATTTATGGCCCTGGCCGCGGCATCGTCGATCACCTCCGGCCTCTCGCCTTGTACCGGCGCACGCAGCACGGCTCCGTACAGCATATTCGGCAGTTGCACGTCGATGCCGAATATCGCACTGCCGTCGACCTTGGAAGGCACGTCGATGCGAGGCACGCTCGACTTGCCAATATAGCGACATTGGGCCAACGGCTTCAGATCGGCCTTCGTCGCCTGCGGCAGCGGGTCTGGGAGTTTTCCTAACCTTGCGACATCACCGTAGCTGAGCGAGCGGCCCGATCTTCTATGCACAACCTTGTTGGGCTCGGTTGCGAGCTCCCTCACGGGAACCTTCAGCATGCCGGCTGCGCTCGCCAGAATGATCTTACGAGTCTGCGCGCCGACGAGACGCAGCAGCTCGTAATAGCCGCGCGTGGATTCGCTACCGCCGGTGAGCTGTATGCCGTAGAAGCCCGGGTTTCCGTATTTCTTCGCGTCGGACGGAGCCTGGACGATGCGAACTTTGTCCCAATCGGCGTCCATATCTTCAGCAATGAGCAGCGGCAGCGTTGTCATGATGCCCTGGCCCATCTCGGATGCGGGCGAGATGATGCTTACCTTATCGTCGGCTGCAATATTCACCCATGCATTCGGCTGGAAATCGCCCTCGATCGCCGGCGCCACAATAGCCCCGAAAGCACGATCGGACAGACTGCCGAACGCGACCGCGACACTGGTCCCTCCGAGTGTGACGAGAAAGCTGCGCCGTGAGAGTGTGCCGGTACTTAGCTGCAGTGTTCTCGTCATCGTTCAAGCCTCCCGCGCGGCGCGTTCGATGGCGCTGATAATTCGCACATAGGTCCCACAGCGGCAGATGTTGCCATCCATGTGTTCGATGATCTGTTCGCGCGTGGGTTTGGGATTGTCTTTGAGAAGTGCCGCCGCTTGCATGATCTGACCGGACTGACAATAGCCGCATTGCGGCACCTGCTCGGCGATCCAGGCTTTCTGCAGTGGATGACTGGCGTTCGGAGATAGACCTTCGATCGTTGTTACGGTTTTACCCGCGACGTCCTGGAGTTGGGTCTGGCAAGACCGTGTCGGTTCGCCATCAACGTGAACGGTGCAGGCGCCACATTGCGCGATGCCGCAGCCGAATTTGGTGCCGGTGAGTTTCAGATGCTCCCGAACTACCCAGAGAAGCGGTGTATCGGGCTCGGCGGCGACATTCACTGCCTGCCTATTGATCGTAAACATTGTCATGAATGTTTCTCCATCCGCTTAGCAGCGGCTTGTTGGCTGCTCGCGCGGTCAACCGGCGAACCACACCTAAAATTGTCGCGATCATGGTCAGATGCGTGCATGACACGCGGGATCACCTCTACGAGATGCTCCCAAATTAGAAGCCCGAAGAAATACGAGCTATGCTGCAAAGTCCGTATTTTCTTCGCAATCGTCCGGATACATGGCCGGATATATGGACTGTCCGAACGATTGCGGAAATAAAGGTGCCTATGGATCCGCTCTCAGATGTGCTGTCGCTGCTGAAACCACGCAGCTATGTGTCCGCTGGCTTCGATGCGGGCGGCGATTGGTCGATCCAATTTTCCGATCAGCATGGTCGTATCAAATGCTATGCGGTGATCTCCGGCGCGTGCTGGCTCGGCGTGGACGGTGTTGCAGACGCGGTGCGCCTACAGGCAGGAGACTGCTTCGTGTTGCCGAGCGGGCGGCCTTTCCGTCTGGCCAGCGATATGACTTTGCCTTCTGTCGATGCCGGCACAATTTTTCCACCGGCACGGGATGGCGGTGTCGTCACATACAATGGCGGCGGTGATTTCTTTCTGGTCGGCAGCCGCTTCGCCGTCAGCGGCAATCATGGCGATGTCCTGCTCCGGATGTTGCCACCCATTGTGCATATCCGGAAAGAAACAGAGCAGGCGGCGCTGCGCTGGTCGGTGGAGCGGATGATGCAGGAGCTGCACGCACGGCAGCCAGGCAGCTTTCTGGTCGCACAACACCTTGCTCACATGATGCTGGTTCAGGCCCTGCGATTGCACCTGACTGACAGTATCGAAGGCGGGACCGGGTGGTTCTACGCTCTTGCAGATAAGCAGTTGTGCGCGGCGATCAGCGCGATTCACTCAGATCCGGCGCGGCGCTGGACATTGGACGCTCTAGCGGAGTGCGCAGGAATGTCGCGGTCCACCTTCGCTCAGAAATTCAAAGACAAGGTTGGAGAAACGCCGATTGAATATCTTACGCGGTGGCGGATGTTGCTGGCTGGAGAGAAGCTATCAAAGTCCAACGATTCCATTTCGGTCATCGCTCTGTCGCTCGGCTATGAATCCGAGAGCGCTTTCAGCACTGCATTCAAGAGGATCATGGCTTGCACACCGCGACAATACAGCCGGGTTAGGCATATCGGGATATCCGCCAATCGCGAGGATAAACGCGGATCAAGCAGCAGGTTTGGGTTAGGGGTGGCCTGACTCTCGTTCGCGCAATACCGTCTTCAACACCTTACCGTAATTGTTCTTGGGCAGCGTGTCGACAAAGATGTATTTCTTTGGCCGTTTGAAGCGCGCTATGGCGTTCAGGCAAAGGCTGTCGAGATCGACCGGGCTGGCGTCACCTACCACATAGGCCACCACCACCTCACCCCATTCGCGGTCAGGCCGGCCGATCACAGAGACTTCCCGCACACCGGGATGACGCAACAGCACCTCCTCCACCTCGCGCGGATAGATGTTCGAGCCGCCGGAAATGATCAGATCCTTGGAGCGATCCTTCAGGAACAGATAGCCATTGGCATCAAGAGCGCCGACATCGCCGGTATGCAGATAGCCATCCTGCAAAGCCGCGACGCTGGCCTCTTCGTTCTGCCAATAGCCGGCCATCACCGGATCGCCCCGAACAAGAATCTCACCAGAAACACCTTGCGGGACGGGCTGCCCATTCTCGTCCCCGATGATCACATCCGTGCACGAAAAGGCGCGTCCTGCGGAGGCCAGCCGTTCGCGCCAATGCGGATTGCGGCGATCGGCGATATCGCTTTGCGGCAAGACCGTAATGGTCATCGGGCTTTCACCCTGCCCATAGATTTGCGCGAAGCGCGGGCCGAACCGGTCAATCGCCCGAACTGTATCTTCCACATACATCGGCGCACCACCCCAAATGATGGTGCGGATATTTTCGGCGCGGCAATCTCCGGAGTGGTCGACCAGCCGTTTCACCATCGTGGGAGCCGCGAACATCGAGGAGCGCGGCCAGGCCTCGATCAGCTTGAAGATTTCGGCCGGATCAAAGCCTCCGGATTCCGGCACGATATTGAGGCCGCAATGCATGACATAGGGGATCATGTAGAGCCCGGACCCGTGACTCATCGGCGCCGCGTGCAACAATGAATCGCCGGGGCTGATGGGATCGACCTGGTCCTGATACGCGCGGGCCATTGTCGTGAGATTGCGGTGAGTCAGCATCGCGCCTTTCGGCTTGCCTGTGGTCCCGGAGGTGTAAAACAGCCAGGCGAGATCGTCGGGCTGGCGGTCCGTTATATCGACTGCGTCGGCCGTCAGGAGCGCCTGATAGGAAGCCCCCCCGAGAACAATGATCCGTTCGAGCGAATGCGGCGCATGAGCTTCAATGGTGGATGCGAGGTCGGACGAGGCAAAACAAACACGCGCGCCGGAATGTTCAAGAATATAGGCAAGCTCCGCGCCATGCAGCTTGGCATTGGCGGGCACGCCTACGCACCCCGCATGCCAAATGGCATACAGCGTCTCCAGATATTCCGGCGTGTTGGAGGAGGCGATGGCGACGCGGTCACCAACGGCCAGGTCAAATTCATCGCGCAAAGCGGAAGCGAGACGTGCAACACGTTTCGCAAGCGTTGCATAGTTCGACACGATAGCAGTACCGAACCCCAGCGCCGGCCGCTCTGAATATTTGCGTCCGGTATCGTGAAGGTGCTGCGCCAGATTCATGTCGGTTGAACCCTGTCGCTTCAGAAATGCTTGCGCATGGTATTGCGCAGCACGCCGATTCCCTCGACTTCAAGCTCGACAATGTCGTCGGCCTGCAGGAACCGCATTTGCTCGAGGCCGCAACCATTGCCGACAGTGCCGGATCCCAAGAATTCGCCGGGATAAATCGTTTCGGAACGAGAGATCCAGGCAATGAGGTCCTCGAAACTCCAATGCATGGAGTCGGATTTTCCGCGGCCCCATTCCTCGCCGTTCACACGCGCGATCATCGTCAGGTTATAAGGGTCCTTCATCTCGTCGGCGGTGACGAGGCACGGGCCCATCGCATTGGCGGTATCGAAATCCTTGCCTTTGGCTGGCCCGAGTTGCCCACCCATTTCTTCGGTCTGCGCATCGCGGGCTGTAAAATCATTGAAGATCGTGTAGCCGAAAATGTAGTCTCGCGCCGCCGCGGCCGGCACGTCCTTTGCCGCTTTCTTGATGAAGCAGCCGAATTCAAGTTCGAAGTCGAGTACCCGCGAATAACTCGGCCACAGCACGTCTTCGTCGGTTCCGATCACCGCAAAGCGATTGCATTTATAGTATATCGGCTGATCGTAGAATGTGCTCGGCACCCGGAGCACGCCGGTGCGCTCCATCTCCGCAAGGGCTGCCGTAGGATCAGGACTGTTATTCGCCTTGAGTTGCCGCGCCGCATTGAACGCCTGCACCAGGTGCAACTCGAAGCAAAGGCAATCACGCATTTGCGGCGGGCGCGGGATTGGCGCAAGGAGCTTGACGTCCGTACAACGGTACACGTGATCTGACGGGTGTTTCTTCAGCGTTTCATATGCGCGATCGAGCGAATCATCGCCGCCTTCGATAATCGCCAAAACCTGCTCCAGGTCAGGTGCGCTTTCGCCGTATATTTCGTTGTACGCGGACGCGAGATCGACGATCGTTCCCGATTCATCGACCAGAGCGCCCGCCCGCGGTTTGCCGCTTGGCGGGACGAACGTGACGAGTTTCATGCTTCCTGCCCTTTGTCACGGATTGCTGCTTGCGAATTGTCTTTGACGGAGCGTCATCGCCGGGTGGCGTTGCTGCAAGGCCATCGCGCAATGCAGCAGTCAGAAACGGGACGAGATAACGCGATACGGTTTCAGCATCCTGCGATCGGCATAGCCCGCCCGACAGCCGCTCGATGCGGCCGGTGTCGGACATCAGGAAAACCAGGGCGCCGAGCATAAACTGATAGCCCCAATAGATCTGCGTTCTGCTCCGATCCGGGAGCGCGCGTGACAGCGCTGCAACCACCTCCTGCGCCACGGGGTCGAATATCTGCGGAATGATCCCCCGCTCAAACGCATTCGGGTCGCTGGCCTCGCGTGCCATCAGCCGGCCGAAGCGCGATTGTTCATCGAGAAGGCGAAGCCGCACCATCGGCAGCACGAGTGCCTTGACGATCAGCTCCAGCCGCCGTCCAGGATCGGGTTCGTCTTCGGCGATCCGCAGGCCGGTAAGGCGCTGTTCGACAATCGTTGGCGAGCGTCGTTCGAAAACCGCGCGATAAAGCCCGTCCTTGGTACCGAAGTGATAGGTGATGAGGCCAATCGGCACGTCGGCGGCAGCCGCGATCTGCCGCACTGATACGGCGTGCAGCCCGTCCTCTGCGAACAGCATTTCGGCCGCATCGAGGATTCTTTCGGGTGTGGTTCGTTCGTCCATGGGCCTCTGACGCGACGCGATTTATACGATCGTACAAAAATATTGTCATGTTGTACAACATCGAATAAAGTCGCGATAGCCTCCGGAAAGAGGGGCGCAACCGTCCTGGATCGAAGCCGGGATGCCGCAGACGGGAGGATTTCGATGTTGCGTTTCATGAAGCGTCTCAGCGTGTGCGTTGTCACGGCGTTGATGCTGGTGACCGGCAGCGCTCACGCACAAGACAAACTCAAGATTGGGTTTGGCCTCGGGCTGACCGGCCCGCTCGCCGCCAACGGCAAGGCGGCGCTCATCTCAATGCAGATCTGGGCGGAAGAGGTGAATGCCCGCGGCGGCCTGCTCGGCCGGCCCATTGAACTCGTTTATTACGACGACCAGGGCGCGCCGGCGAATGTGCCAGGCATCTATGCCAAGCTGCTCGATGTCGACAAGGTCGATCTAGTCGTTTCAGGCTACGGCACGAACATGATCACTCCGGCGATGCCACTGGTTATGCAGAAGGGCATGACCTTCATGTCGCTCATCGGACTCAATGCCAACGAACGGTTCAATTACGACCGTTATTTCCAGATCGCCCCGCTTGGCGAAGATCCCGCCGACGCATTCACGCGCGGATATTTCGATCTCGCCGCAGGCATGAATCCAAAGCCGAAGACCGTCGCGATGCTCGGAGCGGATGCGGAATTTGGACAACTCGCACTGGAGGGCGCGCGGCGGCAGGCAAAACGACTTGGCTTCAAGATCGTGTTTGATCGCGCCTACCCGCCTTCGACAGTGGATTTCAGCCCGCTTGTACGCGCCATAAAGGCCACCAATCCGGATTTCGTTTTCCTGGCGTCCTATCCGATCGATACAGTCGGAATCATACGCGCGGTCAACGAGCAGGGTCTCACCACCGGCATGTTCGGCGGCGGCATGATCGGACCGCAATTCGCAGCGGTGCGCGCGCAACTTGGACCGCTCCTGAATGGCGTGGTCGGCTACGAACTTTATGTGCCGGAACCGAGCATCGACTTCCCGTTAATCACGGAATTCCTGAACAAATACACCACGCGTGCCACACAGGAGAAGATCGATCAGCTCGGCTTCTACCTGCCGCCTTACGCCTATGCGGCGATGCAGGTGCTGGAGCAGTCTGTCAAGGCAGTAGGAAGTCTGGACCAAGCGAAGCTCGCGCAACACATGCACAGCACGACCTTCGACACCGCCGTCGGCAAGATCAAGTTTGCCAAAAACGGCGAGTGGGAAAAGGACCGCATCCTCTATGTGCAATATCGCGGGATCGACGGTTCCGGCATCGATCAATGGCGCCAACCGGGCCGCGCTCCCGTGCTGTGGCCACAGACACTGAAATCGGGCGATCTGAAATATCCCTATGTCAGTGGCAAGATGTAAGCCGCGAGCGCGAACGATCGAAACAACAACGGATTTCAAGCAGCAGGAGTGTCCCTTGGTTTGGCGCGTGAGACGTGTGGTGACGGGCCACAACAACAGCGGAAAATCGTGTTTCGTGATGGATGGGTATGCGAACAATGTGAAGGAGATGGAATCGATGCCCGGGCTCGCGCTCACCGATCTGTGGGAAACGACCGATGCGCCGGCGAGCAACGAAGGCAATGCCGATGCGGTGACGCGGCCTGTGCATCTCGAGCCGCCAAGCAAAGGCACGATTCTTCGGATCGTCGAGTTTCCGCCCGATTCGCAATGGCGCAACAGTGCCGACGCGACAAAGGCTTTTGAATCGATCGGCGCCGGACACGCAAAAGACAGTTCGAATGCCGATCCGATGATGCACAAGACGGCTACGGTCGATTACCTCATCATCCTCAAGGGCGAGATCTACGCGATTTTGGAGGATGGCGAGACGCTGCTGAAGCCGGGCGACGTCATGATTCAGCGCGGCACGAACCACTCATGGAGCGTGCGCGGCACTGAGCCCTGCGTCCTTGCCGCTGTGCTGGTCAGTTCGCATCCTGTTGGCGAGACCCATTGATGCTCCCAGCAGCAACATCGCCTCAAGTAAGCTGAAGGCAGGAACGGGAACAATCCGCTTCCCGTCGCGATCGTGTTCAAGCGCCCGGCACCGATTCCGGGCGAGCCCGGCGAATACCGGAAGCGCCAAAAGGTTGACGAAATCTCCCAGCATGCCGACTTCCTTGAGAATAGGGCGAAGCCTTTTGCCGAGGGCAAGATCGACCAGAGCAAAACGCATACCGACAACGCTCATATCAATGCACCGATCGTGACATTCGTCCTGCAACCGGGCGAGGCCTTCGAGTTAGATTGCTGGACGGTGCCGTCGGAAAAAATGCTGACGCAGTGCTTCTATCTGCCGGAAACATTGGCGATCAGGGCACTGGAACGCAGCCGCGCGGCAACTGGTTCCGCAAGCGTTGCGATGAAGCGGGCCTCACTGCACCGCGCACGGCCTGCGCAAGACGGGCGCGGCCATCGCTGCCGAGAACGGCGCGACCGAGCGCCAACGCATGGCAATCTTCGGCTGGTCGACGATGAAGGAAGCGGCGCACTACACGAAGGCCGCGCGGTGTAGGCTTCCACGAAACGATCGAGGTAGGCTTTCAGCCCATCGGGGTCGGGTGGGATATGCTGACCGACCTTGACGTGGCGGTCGCGTAATGCGCCGGGCACGACCCATGCGAACCAGGCGTCGCTTGCCTCCGCGACGCCGTGCATCAACACGATCCATGGCGCATCGGTCCATGGATCGCTGCATCACGTCGCTCGCTCTCTGACCTCGCAGCGACCTCCGACCCTCGCAGTTCACAGGTCTGAACCGATTATGCGCCTTGAAAGCGATCAGCCGAGCCGCTATCATTTTGAAATGTAATTCCGTTTATCGGAACAACAATATTCCTTGGTGGCCTCCGACCAGCAGGATGGGAAGGATCCACGATGGCCGATGCATTCATATATGACGCGCTGCGGACGCCGCGCGGCGCCGGCCGTCCGAGCGGAGGTCTCCATACATTATCTCCGATCGACCTTGGCGCCACCGTGCTGACGGCGCTTGCCGAACGCACCGGCTGCGACCGCGCTGATATCGACGATGTTGTATTCGGCTGCGGCGATCCGGTTGAAGACCAGGGTGCCGACCTTGCGCGCTCATCGCTGCTGCGCGCGGGCTTTGACGAGCGCATTTCCGGCTCCGTCGTGACGCGCTTCTGTTCGTCCGGGCTTGACGCATCGAATGCGGCAGCCGCGCGCATCATGGCTGGGCAAGCCGATTGCATGATCGCGGGCGGCGTCGAGATGATGTCGCTCGTCCCGATTGGGGGTACCGGCGGACCTTGGGGCAGCGACGCCGAATTCAACACCCTTACCAATTACGCGCCGCTCGGCGTCGCCGCCGACCTGGTCGCCACACTCGATGGCCATACCCGCGACGATGTTGACGCTTATGCCGTGGAATCGCAGAAGCGAGCGGCGCGTGCCTGGAACGACGGACGCTTTGCACGGTCCATTATCCCCGTGAACGACTTCAACGGCACGCTGTGTCTTGCGCGCGACGAGCACCCACGTCCAAATACCGACGTAGCCTCGCTCGCCAAGCTGAAGCCCGCCTTTGAGGGCATGGCGACCAAAGGCGGTTTCGGCGACACCGTGCGCAAACGTTATCCGCAGGTAAACCGCCTCAATCATGTTCACACGGCCGGAAACTCGGCGGGGATTGTGGACGGCGCCTCCGCCATCCTGCTGGGATCAGAGAAACTGGGACGCGAACTCGATTTGAAGCCCCGCGCGCGCTTTGTGAGCTTTGCGACGGTCGGCTGCGATCCGTGTCTGATGCTTACTGCTCCGGTCGACGCTACCCGCAAATGCCTTTCACGTGCTGGTCTGACTCTCGACGATATTGATCTGTTCGAGGTGAATGAAGCCTTCGCGTCAGTGGTGCTGCATTTCATGCAGGAGACCGGCGTGTCGCATGACCGGGTCAACGTCAATGGCGGCGCCATCTCGCTCGGCCATCCGATCGGTGCAACGGGTACGATCCTGACCGGCACACTGCTGGACGAACTTGAGCGCACCGGCGGCAAGCATGGCGTTGTCACGCTGTGCGTCGGTCTTGGCATGGGCGTCGCCACGCTGATCGAACGGGTTTGAGAACAGCGCATGATTACAAGAAAGAATCTCGGCGACGGCGTCGTCCTCGTTCTCTTCAGCGGCGACGGGCCGGTGAATACACTCGGCCGCGCCGACAACGAACGATTTGCGGCACTGATCGATGAACTACTCGCCGAGCCGTCTGTCAAAGGCATCGTGCTGTCATCAGACAAACGGGATTTCCTGGCGGGCGGCGATCTCGACGAACTGCGCGCAGTGCAAACGCCGGCGGATGCTATCGCTATCGTCACTCCGTTCCTGAAGGCTATTCGCAAGCTCGAGACCGGCGGCAAGCCTGTGGTCGCGGCGCTGAACGGCACGGCGCTCGGCGGCGGCTTTGAGCTGGCGCTTGCCTGTCACCGTCGCATCGCCGCCGATCAACCTTCTGCACGCTTCGGCCTGCCCGAAGTAACGCTCGGGCTGATGCCCGGCGGCGGCGGTACGCAGCGCCTCCCCCGCCTGATCGGCCTTGCCGCGGCGACCCCGCTCTTGCTCGAAGGCAAGCGGCTGAAGCCAGCGGATGCATTGGCCGCCGGCCTCATCGATGCCATCGTCCAGCCCGAGCGA
This sequence comes from Pseudorhodoplanes sinuspersici, assembly GCF_002119765.1. Lineage (NCBI taxonomy): Bacteria > Pseudomonadati > Pseudomonadota > Alphaproteobacteria > Hyphomicrobiales > Pseudorhodoplanes > Pseudorhodoplanes sinuspersici. The sequence continues at coordinate 2,373,587 of NZ_CP021112.1, read as the reverse complement.
TTGCTCGACGAGGCGAAGGCCTGGGTGCTGGCCAGCTCAAATCCGGCACAGCTGTGGGACATGAAAAGCTTCAGACTCCCGGGCTTCGCGCCGCAATCGCCCGAAGGCCGGCAATTCTTCCTCGCGAGCTGGGCGCGGCTGCACAAGCGCAGCGCCGGCTGCGATCTCGCGAGCGAAGCAATATTGCAGGTGCTGCACCACGGTACCGAGCGCAGTATCGATGCCGGCATCGCCATCGAGACCCGGCATTTTGCGCGGCTTGCGGCATCGTTCGATGCCAAAGCCAAGATTCGCACGCTGTTCGTCGGTACCGCCAATGCCCGCGCCATGAAGATGCGCCCGAAGAACGTGCCCGTGAGCAAGCCAGCGCGCGTCGCCGTGATCGGCGGCGGCGTGATGGGACGCGGCATAGCGTATGTCTCTGCCATGGCTGGCATGGAGGTCAATCTCGTCGATATTTCGGCGGACATCGCAGCCAAGGCAAAAGATGCCATTACACGAATTGCCGAGCGAGACCACGAGCGGGGGCACTTACGCGGGACGGTGGCGGATGTCGTCGGCCGCATCTACCCGACTATGAGCTACGCCGATATCGGCCAAAGCGACATCGTGGTGGAAGCGGTTTTCGAACGTCCGGATCTCAAGCGTGACGTGCTGGCCAAGGCTGCCGCAGCGATCCGGCCTGGCACCCCAATCGCGAGCAACACCTCGAGCATCCCGATCACCAATCTCGCCTCGGCTCTACCTGATCCCTCCTGTATTCTTGGGCTGCATTTCTTCTCGCCGGTTGAGCGCATGCAGCTTGTCGAGGTCATCAGAGCAGGCGCAACGTCGGATGAGATCCTCGCGCGTGCCTTGGACTTCCTGAAGCGCATCGACAAAACGCCCGTCGTGGTGAATGACGGCCTCGGCTTCTTCACCAGCCGTGTCGTTACGACCTATTCCAGCGAGGCGATGAACCTGCTCGCCGATGGAGTGACACCCCAGCTCATCGATAATGCCGCGGTCAATGCTGGCTTCGCCATGGGCCCTATCTCACTTTGCGATCTCGTCACCATGCCGCTATTGAAGGACATCTTTGCTTCTATGCGTGGCAATGGTCGGCGCGCAGCCGATCGCGGCAGTGTTGCGCGCGAGACAGTCGCTAAACTTGCCGCGGACGAACGCGTCGGCAAGGCAAAAGGCAACGGCATCTACACCTATAATGGCGAGACACGCGAGCCGTGGGATGGCCTTTCCGCCTGCCTCGGTACGAAACCGTCTTCGCTCGACGAAGCAACCGTGCGCGACCGGCTGCTGTTCACGCAATCGCTTGAGGCGATCCGCACGCTGGAAGACGGCGTGGTCACGCGGCCGATCGACGGTGATCTGGCATCAGTGCTTGGTTGGGGCTTTCCCGCCCATCTTGGCGGTGTGTTCTCTTTTGTCGATCGCGTGGGCGCATCGGCTTTCGCGCACCGCGCCCACGAACTCGCCGATCTTTTCGGCGGCCGCTACGAGCCGCCGGCGATGCTGCTCGAGATGGCAAGGGACAATCGCAAGTTCCATGACGTGTGATCCAAGGAGCGCCGGTATCAGCGCGTCTGCGAGCAACGGAGTCGGTTGATGAAAGCCATGGTGATGGGCGGATTGGGTCTTTCGAACCTGGCCCTGCAAGACTTGCCCGATCCAAGGCCCGGTCCCGGGCAGGTGCTGGTGCGCCTGCATGCCGCATCGTTAAACTATCGCGATCTGCTCACGCTCGACGGCAAATATGGCTCAATGCAGCGGCGTGAGAATCTGATCCTTCTCTCCGACGGCGCCGGCGAGATCGCCGAGATTGGTGCGGGCGTGAAGGAATGGAAGGTTGGCGATCGCGTGGTCGGCTGCTTCTTCCCGTTCTGGCAGAATGGCGAGCCGCAGGACTATCTTTTGCGTGATGCGCCGGGTGGCCTCGCCGATGGTATGGCGTGCCAGTATCGCGTTTTCAACAGCGATGCGATCCTCCCAATCCCGCCACAGCTCAGCTTTGTAGAGGCGGCGACGCTGCCCTGCGCGGCATTGACGGCGTGGAGCGCCGTGCGCGCCGCGCACAAGACCGGACCCGAGCATGTTGTGCTCACGCAGGGGACCGGTGGCGTGTCGCTGTTCGCCCTGCAATTTGCAAAGGCCGCAGGCGCCACTGTAATCGCAACGTCATCCAGCGAAGAAAAGCTCCGAAGATTGCGCTCTCTTGGCGCCGATCACGTGATCAATTATCGTGACGACGCCGAATGGGGAAAAACTGCGCGTAAACTCACGAAAGGCCGCGGTGTCGACCTTGTGGTTGAAGTGGGCGGCGCCGGTACCATCAAGCAGTCCATCCGCGCCACGAAGCTCGGTGGAACCATCCCATTGATCGGGGTTGTCGCCGGACCATCGCTCGATCTGCCCTTGCCGCTGATCACAATGAACCTTCTAAAGGTCGTGGGGGTCGCGCTCGGCAACCGGCGGCAATTTGCGGACATGCTGCGCGCCATCGAACACCATGCGATCAAGCCAGTCGTCGACCGGGTTTTTCCGCTGACTGAACTTCCGGAGGCGCTGGCCTGGTTGCAGGCCGGCAAGCATGTCGGCAAGGTCTGCATCGAGATCGACTGAACAAGGCGTCCCTTGCGGACGTAGGGATCGTCATGGGTCATATCATCGTCGACGTCGCGGAAGGCATCGCCACCGCGATCATCTCGGCGCCGCCGATGAACGCGCTTACTGCCGCGATGCGCGTGGAACTGTTGGAGCGCATCTGTCAGTTCGAAAATGACGACAGCATCCGCGCAATCATCCTGCGCGGGGATGGCCCGAAAGCATTCTGTGCCGGCTTCGACATTGGCGAAATCTCACAAACGCTCGGCTCGGCAGAAAAGACGCTTGCACAGCTCGAGCGCGACGCAGAGCTGTTCGATCGGCTCGCCCATTGCCGCAAGCCGACGTTGGCCGTAGTAGAAGGGTTCGCGCTCGGTGGCGGACTTGAGCTTGCTGTATGCTGCGACTTTATTCTCGCAAGCGAAGGCGCGCGCTTCGGGCTCCCGGAAATCAAGCTCGGCGCCATGCCGGTCGCGGGAGGAACACTGCGGGTCACGCGTCTGGTGGGTCCAGCGCGCACGCGGCAATTGATGCTGCTCGGCGATCCGATCGATTCGGCGACGGCGCTCGCCTGGGGACTCATTGCACGCGTTGTGCCGCAGGCCGATTTTTCGGCGGAAAGCATGGCACTTGGGCGGAAGTTGGCGGCCGGACCGGCGCTTGCCATGCAATATGCCAAGCGCGCGATCGACGCGGCCTTAGACCTGAGCGAAACGGAGGCACTTGCAATGGCGCGCGAAGGTGGCGCGCGGCTTGCAACATCCTTCGATCTGGCGGCCGCCGTGCAGGCCTTTTCCTCCCGGCAAGCGCCGCAGTTTCGTGACAAGATCGATCGCGGCGAGTGAGACAAATAAGCTCGATACGGCATCGACTGGATTGCGCTGGCGCAGCTGGATCAGTAGACTCCATTGTAAGGAACATGATTCCGATAAACGGAATCAGCGCGATATCGTCATTCGCCGGCTCCTGCAGACGCGCGATTTACGAATCATCGCCGCAAGGGAGGTTTTGATGCGAAGTCTCGCTCATATCGCGAAAGGTTTTGCCTGCATCACAATCTCGGTCACGATTGCGACCGGTGCCGCCGGCGAGACGCCTAAACGCGGCGGTGTTCTTAGGCATGTGATCGAAGGTGAACCGTCGAGTTTTGACTGCCACGCAGCGGCGACATCGTTTGCGCTGCAAGTGCTGGCGCCGCATTACTCGACGCTGCTGAAGTACGACCCCAATGATTTCTCGAAGATCACTGGCGATCTCGCCGATTCCTGGACGATGGCGCCGGACCGGCTGAGCTACACCTTCAAGCTCAAGCCGGATGTGAAATTCCATGACGGCAGCGAGCTTTCGTCCGCCGACATTAAAGCAACTTTCGACCGCCTGCGCGATCCGCCGCAAGGCATCACGTCGGCGCGCAAGGGCCAGTTCGAAAGCATCGCTTCGATTGAGACGCCATCGGGCGACACCGTCGTGTTCAAGCTGAAGCGTGTCAATCCGGCCGCGCTCTACATGTTCGCAAATCCGTGGAACTGTGTTTATTCGGCAAAGAAGCTCGCCGCCGATCAGACCTTCTACAACACCAACGTGATGGGAACAGGCCCGTTCGTTTTCGAGGAATATGTCAAGGGCTCGCACTGGTCGGCAAAGCGCTTCGACAATTATTTTCAGAAGGGCAAACCCTATCTTGATGGCATCCGCGGCTTCTTCATCAACGGTCCCGGCGTGATCAATGCGCTCGCAGGCGGGCAAGTCGATGCGCTGCTATTTCAGGTGGCGCCGCCCGATCTCACGCGGCTGAAGAATCAGCGCGGGGATCAAGTAGTATTTCACACGAACTCTTTCAACATCACGAATTTCTTGACCGTGAATGTGCGTAAAGCCCCCTTTAGCGATCCGCGCGTGCGCAAGGCGTTGAGCCTCGCAATCGACCGATGGGGCGGAATCCCGAGCCTTTCGAAACTCGCAACGCTCGAATTCCCGACCGTCTTCGTGCCGCCGGCAAGCCCCATCGCCTACACCAAGGAGGAGATGGCGAAGCTGCCCGGTTATAGCCTCGATATGGACAAGCAGCGGGCGGAGGCCAAGCGCTTACTTGCGGAAGCAGGCGTACCCAATCTGAAACTCACGCTGCTGAACCGCAACGTCCGCCTGCCCTGGCAACCGCTCGGCATCTACATCATGGACCAGTGGCGCCAGATCGGCATCGAGGTTGATCAGATTCCAGCGGAAACACCGCAATATTTCGCGGCGCTCACAAGCGGTAATTACGATGTGGCGATCGACTTCAACAATACGGTCAGTGTCGATCCAAATGAGGTGCTTGTGAAGTTCATTCCTGGCAGTCCGAACAATTATTCCGGTGCGGATGACAAGGCGCTGGTCGAACTGTTCGACAAGCAGGCGGGGATGACGGATCAGGACGAGCGCAAGATGGTGGCGCGGCAATTCCTCGAGCGTCTCATGGATCAGGGCTACTCGATCCCATTATTCGGAAATAACCGCGCAACCGCAGCGGTGAAGGAGTTCAAGGGCTGGAAGCTCGCACCGACCACCGTGCTCAATCTCGATATGGCCGACGTCTGGTTCGACCGGTGACCGCTCGCGTAGGTCAATGAGGAAAATGAGCCGTAGCTCCGCCGCTTCCTGTCTGGAAATATGGATACACCTGAGGCTGACTTCATCGTCGTCGGTGCCGGCTCGGCGGGCTGCGTGGTAGCCGCGCGGCTCTCCGAAGATGGCCATCGCGTCCTGCTGCTTGAAGCAGGCCCCGCCGACTGGCGGCCGATGATTCACATCCCGGCCGGAATGGTGACGCTGCTGCGCCATCCCGTGGTGAACTGGAATTACATGAGCGAACCTGAGCCTGGCATCGGCCATCGAGCGCTCGGCTGGCCACGTGGCAAGGTGCTCGGCGGATCGAGCTCGATCAACGGCATGCTTTATTTGCGCGGTCATCCCGCCGATTATGATGGCTGGGCACAGATGGGCTGCACGGGTTGGAGTTCCGCCGACGTGCTGCCCTTTTTCAAGAAATCCGAGCGACGTATCGGTGGCGAAGATACCTATCGCGGCCGCGATGGCGTAATGGCAGTCGAGGATTACCGGACCATTCTGCCGTTGACGCATCGCTTTGTGAAAGCGGCACAACAGGCCGGCGTGCCGTTCACACCAGATCACAACGGGTCGCAGCCGGAAGGTGTCGGTTACTCACAGATGAGTCGCAATCGGCGCTTCCGCCACTCCAGCGCGCGTGCTTTCCTGCAGCCATCGCGCCGCCGGAGCAACCTGGGCGTCGAGACCAACGCGCTCGCGCGGCGCATCCTGTTCGACGGCCGTCGCGCGGCCGGAGTGGAATACGATCGCGGCGGCTCCGTCGTGCAGGCGCGCGCCAGACGCGAAGTGATCGTTTGTGGTGGAGCCGTAAACTCGCCACAGCTCCTGCAACTCTCCGGGATCGGTCCGGCGGCGCATGTGCGATCGATCGGTGTTGCGGTGGTGCACGACCTTCCCGGTGTTGGAGCGAACCTGATAGACCATCTTGCGGCTCTGCTCGCATATCGCGTTCGCGGCGAGATATCGGTGAACCAACTCCGGCGCGGTACGCTGCTCATGCGCGAGATAGCGCGTTGGTGCCTATTCGGGACCGGCGCGCTCACCTTCGGAGTTTCAACTGCAAGCGTGTTCGCGCGCATGCGTGAGGGCCGTATCAGTCCCGACCTGCAAATCCTGTTCACGCCCGGAAGCTATGATAGGAGCCGCTTCGGCGAGCTTGAACACGAACCTGGGATGACGGCCGCGGTCTGTGCCGTCAATCCGGAAAGCCGCGGAACGATCATGGCAGTCTCCCCCGATCCGAAGCGCGCGCCGGAGATCCGGCCGAACTATTTTTCTGCTCCAGAGGACATGGATGTGACGCTGAAAGGCATCCGGCTTGCACGCCACATCTTTGCACAGCCGGCGATCGCCGACGCCGTAGTGACCGAAACGGTGCCCGGATTCGCGGCGCAGGACGACGCGGCGTTGACCGAATTCGCGCGTATGCACACAACCACCGTGTTCCATCCCGTCGGCACTTGCCGGATGGGAATCGACCCAAAAGCCGTGGTCGATCCGCGTCTGCGCGTTCACGGCGTCGACGGCCTTCGCGTGGTCGACGCCTCTATCATGCCGCGGATCACGACCGGCAATACCAACGCACCGACCATCATGATCGGCGAGAAGGGCGCCGCGATGATTCGGGAGGATGCGAGGAGGTAACCGGCGCCCGGGCGTAGCCAGCGAACCCGCAATCCAGAGCTACGAGCGCTAAGTTGTTGGCCCCAGGATTCCGGACCCGCGCTCCCCCAGCCAAGTGTGCGCAAGCGGCGTAAACTTGCCTGCCATGGTGCGTCCCGGAGTGACGACACGTTACGTCTTGAATTTCGGATCAAGCCAATCGCGCAGTGCGTCGCCGAGCAGGTTGAACGCGAACACCGCGAGACTGATCGCAAGCCCCGGAAAGATCACGATCCAGGGTGCCTCCTCGAAGAAATCCGAAGCACTGCCCGACAGCATCAGTCCCCAGGCCGGGACTGGCTCAGCGACGCCGAGCCCGAGGAACGACAGCACCGCTTCGAGCAGAATTGCCTGCGCGACATAGGCGGTGAGCATGATCAGATAAGGCGCCATCAAATTGGGAATCATGTGGCGCAGCACGATACGCGTATTGGAATAGCCAGCGATCCGCGCCGCATCGACATAGGGCAGATTGCGGATCACGAGCGCCGACGAGCGGATCACGCGCGCGACCTGTGGCACGATCGGAATCGCGATTGCGAAGATAAGGTTGATGTCGACCCCGAAAATCAACCAGCGGCCAAGCACCGCCACTACGACGAGCGCCAGCACGATGAGCGGAAACGATAGCAGCAGATCAATGCCGCGCTGAATCGCGTTGTCGATCGGCCCTCCGAAATAAGCGGAGGCGGCGCCGATGATCGCGCCGATGGTGCAGCCGAGAAACGCCGACGACAGGCCTATGATCAACGCCGTCCGCGCGCCGTAGATAATGCGCGTGAGAATGTCACGACCGAACGGATCCGTGCCCAGCAGGTGCGTCCAACTCGGTGGCTGCAACATACTGGCGAGATTGTTGCGAACCGGATCGTAGGGCGCGATGCGTTCGGCGAACACGCCGGCCAATAGCATAATGATCAGCACCAGAAGCGCGACCGCGCCCGCAGGCTGCTTCAAGCAGAAGTCGACGAGCGGATTGCGAGTCCACAAGGGGCGCTTCTCTTTCGGAAGGGCGGCCTCGCTCATGACACCCTCACTAATATCGCACACGCGGATCAAGCGCAGCGTAAACCAGATCGATGACGAGATTGGTCAGGATATAAAAGATGGCAAACAGCATCACCATCCCCTGGATCAGCGTAAAGTCATGGCGCGTGACGCTCTGCACGAACAGCTTGCCGAGTCCATTGAGGCCGAAGACCTGCTCGGTCACCACAAGGCCGCCAAGCAGGAATGCGAATTCGAGACCGATCACCGTCACTGCAGGTAGCAGCGCGTTGCGCAGCGCGTGCCGCCGCACAATGACGGATTCGAGAACGCCTTTCGCACGCGCCGTGCGGATATAGTCTTCGCCTAGCACTTCGAGCAGCGATGATCGCACGATGCGGGTCAGAACCGCCGAGAAGCGATAACCCACGGCGAGAGCTGGCCAAATGAGTTGCCAGAGATTGGCGGCGGGGTCCTTGTAGATCGGCGTAAACGACAAGGGCGGAAGCGTGCCCAGTGTCATCAGCAGAGCCATGATGATCAGCATACCAAGCCAGAAACTCGGCACGGCGAGCCCAGCAACCGCGAATATCCGAACCAGCGTGTCGATCCAGGCTCCTCGGTAGAGCGCCCCCAGCGTCCCGAGCGGAACCGCGATGATGCAGCCGATCAGTGTCGCCATGATCGCTATCTGGAAGGTGATTTCGAAACGCGCGGCAACCTCCTCGATCACCGGCCGGCCTGTCCACATCGACTTACCCAGATCGAACTGCGCAAGCCCCTTCATCCAGTCGAGAAATTGCTCCGAACGCGGCTTGTCGAGGCCGAGCCGTACCCGCTCCCGCTCGATGACGTCCAGCGTGACCTGCGCGCCATCGCCCCGCAGCTTGGCCTCGACGATGTCACCCGGAAGCACGCGCAGCACGAAGAACGTAATCACCGCGACGCCAATCAGAGTCGGAATTGCGAGCAGGAGCCGGTTCGACACATAGCGGATCATGCGCTTTGGTCTCCTTCACACCTTGATGCAGGCGACCGCATGACCAGGCTTCGCCTCGCGCAGCGCTGGCACTTCCGCCTTGCACTCAATGCTCGCCATTGGGCAACGCGTGTGGAACACACAACCGGACGGTGGGGACAGCGGACTTGGCAATTCACCTTGGATTAACCGCGGCGCCCGTGCCTTCTCCGCCGTTGGATCGGGAATGGGCGCCGCTTCGAGCAGCAGCTTTGTGTAAGGATGCAGTGGCTGCTCGCACAATTCATCGCGATCCGCCGTCTCCATCACACGGCCGAGATACATCACGACGATGCGCGATGAGATGTGCCTCACCACAGCGAGATCGTGCGCAATGAAAAGATAGGATAATCCGCGCTTGCGTTGCAGCGTTTCCAGGAGATTGACGATTTGCCCCTGGATAGACACGTCCAGCGCGGAGACGGCTTCGTCACAAACAATGAACTCTGGCTCGATCGCCAGAGCACGCGCAATCCCGACGCGCTGGCGCTGCCCGCCTGATAACTGATGCGGATAACGATCGCCAATTTCGGGCCGCAGGCCCACCTCCTTCAGAAGCTGCGTCACCCGATCGTCCACCGCGGCGCCGTCAGCCACAAGACCGTAAACCTTGAGCGGCTCTGCGATAATCTGGCCGGTGGTCATACGCGGATTGAGAGAACTATACGGGTCCTGAAACACCGCCTGGATTTTACGGCGTATTGCCTTGAACTCGCTGCGGCCCGTCTCTGCGAATCTGCGACCTTGAAAAGCGATTGAGCCTCTCGTCGGCTGCTCCAGACGCAGGATCAGGCGGCCGACCGTGCTCTTGCCGCAGCCGGATTCGCCGACAAGTCCGAGCGTCTCTCCGCGCCGAATATCGAAGCTCACATCCTCGACCGCCCGAACCGCGCGCGGCTTTGCCAGCAAGCCGGTCTTCACCGGAAAATATTTGGTCAGATTACGAATGGACACGATCGTTGCATCCGAGTTTGCGTCGTTCGTCTGATGCAGAGGCGTTGCTGTCGCCGCATGCCAGGCGAGTTTCCCCGCACTGATCTCGGCCACACGAATGCAGGCGGACAACCCGCCAGCATCGGTCGGCACCAGCGGCGGCGACGCCTCACACGCCGGCAGGCGGAACGGACAGCGCGGTGCGAAGCGGCATCCCCGCGGCGTGTCCGCGAGCGACGGCGGCAAACCTTCGATGGTCGCGAGTTGTCCGCCGCGCGGTCGATCGAGCCGTGGCACCGAACGCAAAAGTCCCATCGTGTAGGGATGCCGCGGCCGGTGGAAGATGGCATCGGCCTCGCCCTGCTCCACGACACGGCCCGCATACATCACCACTACGCGGTGCGCGTAGCGCGCCACAATGCCAAGATTATGCGTGATGATAATCAGCGCGATACCAAGGTCACGCGACAGCGATTTCATCAGTTCGAGGATCTGCGCCTGGATCGTCACATCGAGTGCCGTGGTCGGTTCGTCGGCGATGATCAGCTTGGGATCGCAAGCGAGGCCGATCGCGATCATCACCCGTTGCCGCATCCCGCCGGAAAACTGGTGCGGATATTGATGCAAACGCTGCTCGGCATCGGAAATGCCGACGAGACGAAGGAGCTCCACCGCGCGTGCATTGGCTTGGCGCGCGGACATGCGGAGATGAACTTGCAGCGGCTCGATGAGCTGCAACCCAATCGGCAGAACCGGGTTGAGCGAAGTCATCGGCTCCTGGAAGATCATCGAGATCTCTTTGCCGCGCACATGGCGCATCTTCTCTTCCGGAATGTCGAGCAGATTACGGCCTTCGAACAGAATGCGACCTTGCGGAATGCGGCCGGTGCGCGGCAGAAGCCGCATGATCGAATGCGCCGAAACCGACTTGCCCGAGCCCGATTCTCCGACAAGGGCGACGATCTCGCCGGCCTTGACCTCAAGACTCAAGCCCTCCACCGCCTGGATATTGGCGGCATCGGTGGCGAAATTAACGTGTAGATCCTCGACTCTGAGGAGAGTCTCTGCCGCAGCCGGCGCAACAAGGCCGCTATCACCAATCAACGTGGGCGGCCCGATATCAGAAACGGCCGGGCCGGGAGACCGGCTCGATAATCGGCGCTCAGGCACTCCTCCCATGTGGCGTCATTCCTTCTAGCGGAATGTTCTTCCATTTGTTAGAATAGAAGGCTACTGCGGCCCTGACAAGCGGAGAAGCAAGCGAGAAGAGCGGATTGACTTGGCGGGTTTTGGCAACCACTCCCATGCAAGCCGCTAGCGAATCGTCGCAGGCTGAACAGGATTTCCTGCCGGACCGCATTTGGAGGATCGCAAACGTGTCGGAAGAAGCAACCAGCACCGTCGTCCGCGTGGTGCGCCTCCTGCAATGCATCGCCGAGGTCGGCGGTGAAATCTCGGTAAAGGAATTTGCCGCACATTTGTCCCTGCCCCCGAGTACGGTGCATCGGCTATTGAAGCTCTTGATGTCGCAAGGGCTGATCGAGCAACGGGCCACGACCCAGCGCTACCGCGTTGGGCGGGAGCTGTTTCGTATATCGTCGCTGATCGCTCGCCAGGTAGATTTTGAGGAGATCGCGCGCCCAATCCTCACCGCGTTGCGCGATGCCTGCCAGGAGACCTGCTACTTCGCGATGTATCTGCCGACGTCGCGTCGTTTCGTCGGCACGGTGGTCGCACGCTCGCCGCATCCGCTCGGTTATCATTTCGAGCCGCTCATGCAGCAAAAGGTCGCGTGGGGGGCGGTCGGCCGCTGCATGCTGGCCTATCTGCCGGAAGAGGAAGTGCGTAAGGCCGTGGCGGAAGCGGGTGAATCGCCGGCGGGGAATCCACCGCCAAGCCTCAAGGACATGAAGGCCGCGCTGGAGGAGATTCGCGAACGCGGATATGCGTCAGCCGAGGGCGAGATATTTCCCGAGGCAATCGGCTTCGCGCGCGTCGTGTTCGACGCCGACGGCAATGTGATGGGCTCGCTCGGCATCACCATGCCGATGATCCGATACAAGGCGTCCATGCACAAGCAGCTTGCCAATCTGGTCATCGGCAAAGCCAAGGAGCTAAGCAAAGCGCTCGGTTATCGTGAAGTCGCCGAACTCCCGGCTAGTAACGAGCTGCGACCGCGGCGAAGGGCGCGCGCATGATTGACGGGGCGGAGACCGTAACCCCGTTCCGGCTGATCGAAGATGGCCCCGTGCTTGTGCTGGAAATCGACCGGCCGGATACACGCAACAGTTTGCGGCTCACCGAGATCGTGGCACTGGGAGACGTCCTTGCAAGCGCACACGTGATGGCTGCACGGTGCCTCGTCATTCGTGGTGTCGGTGGCAGCTTCTGTGCTGGGCGCGACGTGCGGGAGATCGATCCCGACGGAGAGGACGCCTACGAAGTTCTGCATCGGCAGATCGGCCCAGTGTTGCAACGGCTACGCACGCTGCCTGCCCCGACAATTGCGTCGGTCGGCGGACCTGCGCTCGGGTTCGGGCTCGGTCTCGCGCTCGCCTGCGACATGACGATTGCCGCCGATAATGCGGTGTTTGGCAGCCCGTTCCGCCGCATTGGCGCAGTGCTGGATTCAGGCGGTCATTACTTCTTCCAGCGACGGCTCTGCAGCCACCGCGCTGCCGAGCTTGTTTTCACCGGCCGCATGCTCAGCGGCAGCGAGGCCGCCATTCTGGGCCTGATCAACGAGGCGGTTGCTGCGGACAGGCTTGCGACGCGTACCACCGAGCTGGCGACGCTGATCGCCAGCGGCCCAACCGCGGCCTTCCGTGCGACCAAGCAAATTCTCCTGAAGGAGCGCAGCTTCGACGAGGTGTTGGAATTGGAAGCCCGCTTTCAGAAAGAAGTCACGCACGGTCCCGATGGTCGCGAGGGTCTCGCCGCGTTCCGCGAACGGCGCAACCCGGTCTTTACCGGCACGTAATGCAAATCAACCCCGCCCCTTCGCCGTGGCCTTGTCCTTCTCCCAGAACGAATCGAGATATTTATAGACATTTGTGAAATCGGCATCGCGGCCGAATTGTCTTTCCGCTTGCGAGAAGACCTCCGTCAGGTCGCGCGGCAGCGAGGCGGTAAAGCCGACATGCCGCGCGGTCTCTTCCATCACCCGGGCATCCTTGGCGGCCAACCACATCTTGAAATTGGCGGCGAACTTGCCCGATGTGACCTGCTGCTTGAGCACGAATTCGGTCGCTGCGTTGCGTCCATAGGACGCGTTCACGATGTCGACCATCAGATTCGGATCGAGGCCGTATTTCTGCCCTACCAGAAGGCCTTGCAGCGCCGAAACGAGATTCAGCCCGGCAATGAAATTGTTAATCGTCTTCATGGCATGGCCGGAGCCGAGCGGCCCGGTGTGGAAAATCGACTTGCCCATCGCACGAAGAATAGGATCCGCACGCTTCACCAGAGCTTCCGAACCGCCGACCATGAGGGTCAGCGCGCCTTCATTCGCGCCTTTTTCGGCGCCTGAAACCGGTGAATCGATCAGCGAGATTTTCAGAGGCGCGAGATCCTTCGCGAGATTTTCGGTATCGACGGGCGAGGACGAGGAACAGTCGATCAGCAACGTCTCCGCATTCGCCGCCTTGATGGGGGCATCGCCGCCGAACAAGGCGCTGCGCACGACCTTGCCGTCACCCAGCATGGTCACGATCGCATCCTGATCGGCGCAGGCCGCGCGCGCGTCCATTGTCGCTTTTACGCCGCAGCGCGCTTCAAAATCCTTCCGCGCGGCTTCCGACAGATCGCAGGCGGTCACCGTGAAACCGGCGCGCACCAGATTGACCGCCATACCGCAGCCCATGGCGCCGAGCCCAAAAAATCCGATCCGGGCAGGCGGCGCAATCGGCAGATCCGTATTCGACATCGTTTCCTCCTGCAGCCTCGTTGTAGTCTTTAATCATGGCTGATTGCGGCTTTGCCCGAGCGATCAGTTCACCCGCTTTTCCCGGCCGCGCCAGTAAGGTTCGCGCAGCACATTTTTCTGGATCTTTCCGGCTGCCGAGACCGGCAACGGCTGATCGCGCAGTTCCATGCTGCGTGGGCATTTGTAGGCGGCGATCAGCGTGCGGCAATGCGTCTGTACGGACTCAAGCGTGACCTTCGCGCCGTTGCGCGGAACCACGATCGCATGCACCGACTCGCCCCAATGCGGATCGGGAATGCCGATCACCGACACCTCCGCGATTTCCGGCATCAGCGAGATCGCATTCTCAACTTCGGTCGAGTAGACGTTCTCGCCACCGGTAATAATCATGTCCTTCAACCGATCGGCGATATAGACGAGGCCCTCCTCGTCCATGATCGCGGCGTCACCGGTATGCAGCCAGCCGTCCCGCAGCGCTTTCGCTGTCTCTTCCGGCTTGTTCCAGTAGCCCTGCATCACGATAGGGCCGCGCACCACGATCTCACCGATCTGGCCGCGCGGAACCTCGTTTCCCTGCTTATCCGCAATCTTCAGCTCGATATTGGGCGCAGCGACACCGCATGATTTCAGCCTTTCTCCGGCAACACGCGGCAATCGCAGATGGTACGGCAGCATGGTGCCGATCGGCGACAGCTCGGTCATGCCCCAACCGTGCAGAAAGCGCATCTCGGGCCATAGCTGGACCGCGCGCTTCAACGTCCCCTCGGTGATCGGGGACGACCCGAACATGATCTGGCGCAGGCTCGACATGTCGCGCATCTCGATGCCAGGCGAATTGACGATCATAGTGATCATCGTTGGTACCAGCGCGATATTGGTCACACGATGCTCGGTCATCGCGTTCAGGCAGGCCTCGACCTCGAAGCGCGGGATGAAGACATGTGTGCCGGCCGCCATGGTCACCGACAGGGTCGACATGCCGTCCGTGAGATAACACATCGGCGCCGCATGCAGATAAACGGTGGTCGCATCGTAGCCGATCATGTAACAGCCGTTCACGGCATTGGCGACGAGGTTGTCGTGACTGAGCATGACACCCTTCGCCTTGCCGGTACTGCCGCCGGTATAAAAAATTCCGGCAAGGTCGCCGCCATGCCGGTTGGCATCGGCAACAGACTGCGTCTCGGCGACAAGCTTTTCATAGCTCGCAAAGCCGTCCGGTGCGGGATTGTCCGAGATGTGGATGACACATCGCAGTGATAGCACGCGTTCGCGCACCGCCTGCCCGATCGCTAGAAAGCTGTCGTCCACGACGAGGATTTCGGCGCCGGAATCCTCGACGATGTATTGCATCTCCGGCAACGCGAGCCGCGGATTCAATGGCACGATGACACCGCCCGCCCAGGGGATCGCGTAGTAGATTTCGAAATAGCGGTGGCTGTTATGCGCTAGAATTGCGACGCGTCCGCCTTCGCTCAGACCCGCGTCACGCAAGGCACTCGCAGCCCGCGACACGCGCGCCTCCACGTCGCGCCAGGTGCGCCGCACATCGCCGTCGATCAGCGCAACGCCTGACGGATTGACTTGTGCCGCGCGCCGTAACCCCTGCGTCAGTCGCGCCTGTGTCATACGCTATTTCGTTTATCGGAATGACATATCACTGGATGGCATCATATCGAGTTGCTAAATTCGGCGCAAGAAATCGGCGCAACGCATGCTCGCTGGGCGAGGAACTATCATGAATGATCGGTCCGCGATTTCGGCGGCACTCGCCCGGCATATTCACGCGGTGCGATACAACGACCTGCCGACCGAAGCGGTCGAAGCCACCAAGCGGTCTATTATCGATGCAATCGGGGTGATGCACGCGGCGAGCGGCCTTGGCGAAGGCTGCGAGGCCTTTGCCACGCTGGCCAGCGCTTTCGGCGGCGTCGGAACAAGCACCGTGATCGGCTGGGGCTTTCAGACATCTCCGATCTTCGCAGCGTTTGCCAATGGCGCGATGGCGCATGCCCTCGACTTCGAGGATACGCACGATGCAACGCTGGTGCATCCGCATGCGGCCGTGGTGCCGGCAGCGCTCGCGGTTGCGGAAATGGCCGGCGGCGTGACCGGTCGCGATTTTCTGACGGCGGTTGCGACCGGCGCCGATCTCTCTTGCCGGCTCGCGCTCGGCCTGACCGAAAGCGTGGAAAAACGCGGCTTCTACTTCATCCCGATGCTCAGCGCTTACGGCGCTGCGGCGGCCGCGGCAAAGCTGCTCAAGCTGTCTGAAAGACAGATCGTCCAGAGCCTCGCGCTCGCTTCGTGCCAGGCCGTGTTCAGCGATGCGCTGGTTTCCCATCCGCCCTCGCATCTGCGGGCGATCCGCGACGGCTTTAGCGCCAAGGCCGGCGTCACCGCCGCATTGCTGGCGCAGCGCGGTATCGAAGCCTTCGACGAGCCGATCGAGGGACGGGGCGGGCTGTACGCGAATTTCGCGAGCGGAAAATTCGACGGGCCGCGACTGCTAGACAAACTGGGAAGTGTTTTCGAGGGTGCGAATGTCAGCATCAAGCCATGGCCATCATGCCGCGGAACCCATGCTTTTGTTGAAGCGGTGCTCGCCATAGTGCGCGAAAACAAATTTACCATCGGCCAGATCGAGCGAATCGACGTGAGAATCAGCCCGTTTTTTTCGGTGCTGTGCGAGCCGCCGGGGCAGAAGCGACGGCCGAAGACCGCGATCGATGCAAAGTTCAGCGTGCCGTTTACAATCGCTATCGCGCTGGCACAGGGCGGCATCACGCTCGACAGCTTTGCGTTGACCAATCTGGAAAACTCGAGATTGCACGCGCTTGCGGATCGAATTTTCCACGAGGTGGAGACGACGTGGCCATTCGAGCAATCGACGCGCGGCGTGCTGACGGTCGCGCTTGCCGATGGCCGCACCCTATCGCGCGAGGTCATCAAGCCGCTTGGTCATCCGCACAACCCGATGGATCGCGAAGCGATGACATGGAAATTCGTGGATTGCCTCGCCTCGGCGCGGCAACCGGTTGACGCAGATGCAGCGGAAGCTGTCGTCGCGCACCTCGCTTCGATCGGGCAACTTGCGGATATGCGCGATGTGTTCGGCGGCGCGCACCACGCCTCGTAGTCCGACGGAAAACTCGCCACTTCGCGGCACTTGACATTATTCCTATTAAGGACTATAGTCCTCAAATCCCACTCGCGAGGGGGCGCCGTCCGGAGGCGTTCGCATGGCGGAGTTGGACGCGGCGCCTGCGGGCGAGCTGACGCTAAGCTCGCACTCGGGCGGTGCCGGGGCTCCGCCCGGGACCACTAAGAGTCCCTGCCAGGAGCTGGCTGACCGGCGCTTCTCATTTCGATGAGAGGCGCGTGAAGCAAAGCGCGGCCCGGCACTGAACAAACGCTGCAAGACGGTGCGCCGAGAGGCGGCTGTGCGGCGCAAGTCGCGCAGCATTCAAGGAACGGCCCTGCGTCTGTCGGCGCGCCGTCCCCCCTCTTTCGTGACTCGGATGCAGAAACGCGTCGCGAGAATAATGAAGGTTGGCTGTTTGAAATTTTGAGAAGTGATGCTGATGCGCGAGCGAGACCGACATTTCCGCGCATCACCCGCGAAGCGGGACCCAGGACTGCAACTGATGACTTCGTTTTGGTCCCTGGTTTCCCGCTTGCGCCGGAACGAACATGTGGTCCGGCCTCACTCTTTAAAGCACCGCATAATAATCAAAGATCGAATGATCCGCATTTCGCCGTGCGGAGCCGACGATCACCGTACGCGTCAGCCAATCGTGCTTCCCGATCGGCGTCTCGAAGCTTGGCGCAACTCGCATGTAATACATCGACGGGTCGACCGACGGGTCGAGCGCTTCCATGCGAGCGGCGGTGTCCGGCGGCGCATGACGATAGCCGCGGTTGAGCATGTAGATCATCGTGTTATCGTCGGCTTCGAGCATATAGCGCGCGTCGAAGCCGACTGTGTGATCATCGCGGTAGAGCGCCCAGTCGCCGCCGCTGTTGGGGATCACCCGCCCGTTCAGCCGCGGTCCCTCGATCGTGCCGCCGGCGGCGGTCACAAAGCCGCGTGTTGAGCCCTGCGGAAGCGGACCAAATTTCTGCCGGATGCCAAGCTGCATCCGGATTCTGAAAACGAATTCCAGCGTCGGTTTCACCGGATCCATAGGCGCATCCTCCTTACATTCGCGCTCCAGACGCCTGCCTTGCAGAACGCTCGATTTGCCATTTCAATTTTGGAATGCGATTCTGTTAAATGAAACGACGCTGTCAATGGCGCGATGCGGTCCTGCCGGCCGCCGGAGGAATACGTTCCATGTCCGTCGCGACGTCGCAGGCCGGCGAGAACCGATACGACTACGTGATCGTGGGTGGCGGTTCGGCCGGATGCGTGCTGGCCGCTCGCCTGAGCGAAAACCCTGACATCCGCGTGTGCCTGATCGAAGCCGGGCCGCGTGATCGCAATCCGCTGATCCATATTCCGCTCGGCGTGATGCGGCTGATCAATCATCCGCGGCTCAACTGGCGCTACTGGTCGACGCCGCAGCAGCACGCAGCGGACCGGCCGATCTATCTGCCGCGCGGACGGGTACTCGGCGGGTCAAGCTCGATCAACGGCAGCATCTACATGCGCGGCCATCGCGCCGATTACGACGACTGGGCGAAGTGGGGAAATCCGGGCTGGTCGTATGCGGACGTACTGCCCTATTTCCGGAAATCAGAGAACAACGAGCAGTTTCAGGATTCGCCCTATCATGGACGCGGCGGGCCGATGAATGTCACCGATCTCGAAAGCTACAATCCGCTGGTCGACATCATGTGCGAGGCCGCCGAGTCGTTGCAACTTGCCCGTACCGCGGACTTCAACGGAAAAGAACAGGAAGGCTTCGGCCGCCGGCAGGTGACTGTCCGCCGCGGGCGGCGAGAATCGGCGGCGACAGCGTTCCTGCGCAACGCGCGATCGCGGCCCAATCTGACGATTATCTGCAACGCGCTGGTGTCGCGCATCGTATTCGAGAACCGGCGCGCCACTCGCGTCGAGTTCAAGCAAGACGACAAGCCGCGGTCATTGTCGGCAAAGCGCGAGATCGTGCTGGCGGCAGGGGCCTTCGCATCCCCAGCGATTCTGATGCGCTCTGGCATCGGCAACGGTCCCGCCTTGCAGGAGCTTGGCATCGGCGTGCTGCATCACGCACCACAAGTCGGCAGTAACTTACAGGACCACATCTCTGCCGCTGTGCAGTATTCGAGCCCAACCACCATGCCTTATGGCCTGTCGTTGCGCTCCATGCCCTGGCTTGCGTGGAGCTTCCTGCAATATCCACTGTTCCGCCGTGGGCTCCTCGCCAACACCATTCTACATGCAGGCGGCTTTGTGAAATCGCGGCCCGATCTTGATCGGCCGGATATCCAGTTCATCCTGCTACCGGCCGAGCGCACACCGGAGGGACGCGTGGGAATCGGCCACGGTTATGGGCTGGTGACGCTGCTCCTGCGGCCACGCAGCAGCGGCATCGTGACCCTCGCCGGGCGTGATCCCGACCGCGCGCCGGTAATCGATCCGCGCTTCTACAGCGAGATGGAGGATCTCGACGATATGGTGCGCGGTTTGCGCTTTGCACGGCGTGTGCTGGAGGCGCCGGCTTGGCAGCACGTGCGCGGCGAGGAGCTGCGGCCTGGCCCGAGCGTGCAGAGTGATGAGGCGCTGAAGGACTATATCCGCGCAACCTCAGTCACCTGCTTCCATCCCGTCGGCACCTGTCGCATGGGGCCGGATGCAAACGACGTGGTAGACGCGCAGCTTCGCGTGCGCGGGGTGGAGGGTCTGCGCGTCGTAGATGCCTCGATCATGCCGCGCATGATCGGCGGCAATACCAACGCCCCGGTGATCATGATCGCCGAGAAAGCGGCGGACATGATTTCCGGCAGGCCGCCGTTGCCAGCCGCGACAGGACTCTGAGCACGTTTCCGTCGCGCTGCCCTTGTTTTTGCCGTTGTCTGTTGATTTTGAATTGGCTTCTCGTTGCTTGCCCTTTTACTATCCATATGGCGTTTTGAAGCGGTGGACCTGCGGCCGACATGAATGCGGTGGGGTCTTCCCCGTCCAGAGGCAATGCGTTCCCTAATTCAATAACTTGTTTGGCGTCGTAGTTTTCGCGCGCGGCCTTGAGTCCGACGCCGGAGAAAGTGCGGAACGACATCGCCTTCCGCCGAAACGGTAGCGGTAGAGCCACAACTTGGTCCCGTTCGGTCGCACCAGGATGCTGAGACCCTGGCCGTCGGCAATGGCGTATTGCTTCTCCGCCGGCTTGGCATTGCGGACTTTTGTGTCGCTCAATCATCCATGGCAACGGTCCCTCGCAGCCAGTGCCAGTGGACCAGGCCCTTTCTACTAGGCCGTGAACCCATAAATCTGCCGGGCTGACGGCGCACTAGAGTCTGCTATGCCTCGACAACGGACCAAATTCCGCATTGCAATGACGCGTCGCGAAGTGCCAAGAGTCGACATAACCTTTTTAAGGGATGCAATTAGTCGGTCCTACAGGAGCTTAGTTGCCGCGCAGCAGCTACAGCATGCACGGCAACTGAGGCTCAAGGCTTGAACACGAAGCCGGGTTTAATCGCCACGTCCGTGGGAATGGGCTGCAGGTCTGAAAACAGATCCGGGTATGTCTTCATCACGTTCAGGATGAACTTTGGCTCGATATGCTTGTTGACATCGAAAACCGACTTGATCACGCCCAGCCGTTGCAGCGTATTCTGTGCTTTCCATAGCGCACGATAGTTGTGAGCGGAAATCCGGCGGTCCACTTGCTGGACGTTGTGCTGCATCGCAGTCTCCGCAACGTCGGGCTTAAGCCCGGGAATCCAGCGTGTACCAATGGCGGCGGCCTGCTTGGGATTTTTACGCATCCACTGGTCGGCCTCCGACACGGCCGCGAGGAATTTCTCGATCGTTGGCCCATTCTTCTCAACCCACGGCCTCAGCGCAATATTGAAGCCTAGATAGGAGATGACATCGCCTCCGCGAATGACCTCGATAGCGCCCGGCACGTCCTTCATGGCGATCACCGGTGCCGGGTCCCAGGACACAAACGCATCCACGCCCTTGGTAAGCAACGCCACGCTCATCTCCGGCGGCGGCGTGTTGATCAGCGTCACGTCGGTCGGCGCGAGGCCGGCCTTCTCAAGCAGGCCAAGAATGTAGAGATGGTTGATCGTGCCGAACGAGGTCGCGATCTTCTTGCCCTTAAGGCTCTTGAGGTCGCCCTTGGCTATGCCCGAGTCCTTGCCGGCGATCAGCGCGAGTGTCGCGTCAGAGCCGAGCTTGGTGGCATTGCCGCTGAAATTGCCGAAGAACACCAGATCCATGCCGCGCAGAATGGCGCCGATGGCCGGCACGCCCGCTTGCACCATGTCGGTTTCGCCCGCCTGCAACGCGTTGAGTGCATCGATGCCGGTGGCGTAGGGACGAGCGATCGTCACATCGAGCCCGTATTTTTCGAAGAAGCCGCGCTCAACTGCAATCGGCAACGCCAGCATGTCCACGGCATTAACCATGCCGACCTTCAGTTTTATGGGATCCTTTGCCTGTGCCAGTGCCAGTGCCAGTGAGGGCAGCAGCAGCAAGGCGCAAAGTTGCAACATAATCCGTCGCATTCGATCATCCTCCTGGTTGAAGCGGCTCGACGCGCGTGACCCAGTAAGGGCGGGCAACGGTCGTCAGGTCCGCTCGTTTCACTCCCCGAACTTCAACGGCGTTTTCTTGTGTCCCAGACACCCTGCCGTAGGTCTGGAACAGTTGGACGTGAAATCGCTCCGGTGGAAACGGAAGGGTGACGACTATGTTGACCCTCTCCGGAGCGCCGGCAAAGTTTACAAGCTTGTATGGTGCGGCGATGGTCAGCCAAAGCTGCCAAACGAGGTAGCAGCCCGCGACCGCTAGCAGGATGTGTGCCTTTCGCGATCTGAGCGCATCGCGCAGCATGGTCAGGCCGACCGCACGAGTTGAAGCACCCGACCCGTCAGTTCCTTAAACCGTGCATCATCGTTCAGCGCCTCCCACGAGCGCGGCCGGGGTAAGTCCACTGCAATCTCTTCGAGCACGCGTCCCTTTGACAGCGCCACCACCCGGTTGGCTAGAAAGACGGCTTCTGAAACATCATGAGTGATGAAAATGACGGTGGGACGCTTCTCCTGCCATATGCGGGTAAGCTCTTCCTGCAGCGTCATGCGCGTCTGAGCGTCGACGCTGGCGAAAGGCTCGTCCATCAGCAGCACATCTGGTTCGTTCGCCAGCGCGCGGACCACCCCTACACGCTGCTGCATGCCGCCCGACAGCTCTGCAGGATAGCGCCCTGCTGCCTCGGTCAGTTTGGCAAGTGCCAGATACTCATGCGCAATCTTCTCGCGCTGGACTTTGCCGACGCCGCGCATCTTTGGGCCAAAGGCAACGTTCTCAAGCACGGTCCTCCATGGGAACAACGCGAACGATTGAAACACCACGCCGCGGTCAGGCCCTGGACCATTCACCGGCCGCCCATCTAGTAGGATCTCGCCGCCTGTGTGTGGAATAAACCCTGCGATCATATTGAGGATCGTGGTCTTGCCGCACCCTGACGGCCCCACGATGGAGACGAATTCGCCCTGCTGCACGTCCAGCGATACATTGTGCACGGCGGTGACGTTGGTGCCGGCATAGAGGTCGAAGTATGTCTTCGACAGATTGCGGATGACTAGATTCTTCACCGCGTCACCAGCCCCCAACGCTGTCCGGTGGCCCGCTCGATAGGCGTAAGGATCCAGCCGTCGACGATGTACCAGAGAATGCCTAGGATGATCATGCCCAGCAGAATCTCAACGACCGACCCGGCGCGTCGCGCGTCGAACATGAGAAAGCCGATGCCGCTGGTGCCGACGATAATCTCGGTCGCGATCAGCGCGCGCCAACCGTAGCCAAGCCCGTTGCGCAAACCGGTTATGATGTTGGGGAGTGCGCCCGGCAACACTACTTCCCAAAGCAGGCGAGCGCGCGATGCACCGAGGCTAAGCGCGGCGCGATGCATGTTGATGGGGATCGAACGGACTCCCAGCACAGTGTTCAGAACGACTGGGAAAATTACCGTGTAGACGATGATGACCGTCATGGTGGTCAGGCCGTATCCGAACCAGATCACCAGGATCGGTAGCCAAGCGATGTCGCCAATAGCTTGGAAGAATAGCAGCGGCGGCCATAGTGCAGTGTGCGCTCGCGGGCTAAGGCCGACCAATATACCGAGCGGAATGCCGAGCGCGATACCCCAGAACGCGCCGACGGCGAGGCGCACCATGCTGTCCTGAAGATACTCCGGAAGGACTCCCGTATAAACCAGCGAACCGAATGAGCGCACCACTTCCGCCGGTCCCGGCAGGAACACGCTTGGAAATATCTGCAGCTCGGTGACGATCCACCAGGCCGCGATCAGGGGAATGAACGGCGCGATGGAACCGATCGACGGCCAGCTCGCCGTCAGGCGCACGTAGTGACTCCATATCTTGAGCAGAAATGATTTCATGCCCGCTGCACCATGCCCCAGCGTTCGATGGTAGCGCGCTCGATCGGTGCCAGGAGCAGCCGGTCGAGCAGTAGCCACAGCACGCCGATCACGATCATGCCGAGCACGATCACTTCGGTCTTGTAAAAGTCGCGCGCCACAAACAGCATGTAACCGAGGCCGACATTGGTGGCGATCATCTCGGCTGCAATGAGCCCGCGCCAGGCAAAGCCAAGCCCGGTGCGTACACCAGTGACGATGTTGGGAAGGGCGCCTGGTAGCAACACCTCGGTCAACATCGCCCATGGCCCCGCACCGAGGGATGCGGCCGCATTGCGCACGTGCAGAGGAATGGTCGATACGCCAAGCAGGGTGTTGTACGTCACGATGAAGAACACGGCATTGAAGATCACAAAGGTGATGGCGCCGAAGCCGTAGCCGAACCATAGCGTCGCAATGGGGATCCACGCGATGCCAGCCAGCACCGAGAAAAACCTGAACGGCGGTGTCAGGAAGCTGGAGACAACCGGACTGACGCCCATGGCGACGCCTAGGGGAATGGCGACCAATAGCGCGAGTACCGTGCCGACGACGACGCGCAGCAGGCTCACACCAATATGCTGAAATAGGCTGCCGTCCTGTATTCCCTCGATGCCAGCCTGCACCACGGAGGTGATGTGAGGAAACAACCGAGGGCTGACGTTGAAGTACGGGACCAGAACCGCCCAAAGGATGAGTAGCACTGCAAATGGAGCACAGAACCAAAGTGCTGAAGAGAGCGAGTGCCGCGCCATTACCTTTGCCTCACATCATCGGCGTCACCTGGTCGACCTTTGCGACGCCTGGCCCGACTATCTCGCTTAGCCAATTTGGATTGGGTATAGCCAAGCACGTCCTCCATGGCGCTGCGCGCTTTCTTGGCGTTACCTTCCTCGATAGCGCGAGCAGCGGCGGCATGATTGGCAAGATTTTCTTCGAACCAGCCATCGACGCTGTCGACGGCAACTACAAAGACAGCGCTCAGAATTGTGTCGATGGCGCCGCGAAAGCCCTGCAACACCGGATTATGCGTGGCGTCCAGAATCGCCAGGTGAAACGCCTTGTCCGCCGCGGTTGCGCTGTCTTGGCTGTCAGAATTCTCCATCGCTCGCAGCGCTGCATTAATATGCTGCCGGTCGTTCTTGGTGGCGCGTGTGGCCGCGAGCGCGGCAGCGGCTGGCTCAATGATCGAGCGGACTTCCTGGACGGCCAGCAGTAATTTGAGGTCGGGTTTGTCGTGGCCTACCAGCCAGCTCAAGACGTCGCGATCGAGAAGGCTCCAATCGCGCCGTGGTAATACACGCGTGCCATGACGCGGCTGGACGCTGATGAGCCCCTTGCCCGACAGCGTTTTGATCGCCTCACGAACTACGCCGCGACCCACACCGAAGCGAGCCTCGAGATCACTCTCGGGTGGCAGCACTGCGCCAGCCGGGATGATGTCCTGAGCGATCTCACGGCCGAGTGTCGTCAGGACAGCATGAATGCGGCCGGGCTTCGAACGCTTTTCGGCAGATTTGGTGCGTTTGGTACGCATGTATCTGTTTGCTCCCGGCTGCCGGCTCTTTGGCCAGCTAGCGTGTTCAGCTTATACCGAAGCCAATTGCCGGCGCAATCATCCGATGTTAAACATCCGATGAATAAAGCCATGCTGTGATGCAACACCTGCTGTGATGCAGCGCATGCTGTGATGCAACATTTGCGTCGGTTGCAGGGAGACTGACCATGGCGACCATCGGCTATCTGACAACGACGATTTTCGATTTCGGCGCGATCAAGAGCCTGCCGACCGAGTTGAATGCGCTTGGCATTCACCGGCCATTGCTCGTCACAGATGCCGGCGTACAGGAAGCCGGCATTGCAGCGCAGGTGCTAAGTCGCCTCGATCAATCCACTGTCACAGTGTTCGCGGGTACGCCACCGAATCCGACGGAGGAAGCGGTGCGTGAAGGCGTCGCAGCCTACTGCGACGGCGGCTGCGACGGCGTCATCGCGCTCGGCGGCGGTTCGCCGATTGATCTTGCCAAGGGCGTGGCGTTAGCGGCCACTCATGAGGGGCCGCTGGAGCAATATGCGGCTATCCGTGACGGAGTCAGTAGGATCACTGCGAAGGTCGCGCCGGTGATCGCTATCCCGACCACTGCGGGAACGGGCAGCGAGGTCGGCCGAGGTGCTTTGCTCAACCTGACCAACGGTTCAAAACTGGCGTTGATCAGTCCATATTTAATCCCGAGAAGGGCGATCTGCGATCCTGAACTCACGCTGGGACTGCCGCCGTTGTTGACGGCGGCGACTGGCATCGATGCGCTCACCCATTGTATTGAAACGTTCCTGTCACCGCTGATCAATCCGCCAGCGGAAGCGATCGCGCTCGATGGTGCACAGCGCGCGTGGCGTTTCATCCAGCGCGCTGTGACAAAGGGCGCCGATCGCGAGGCGCGTTGGGAGATGATGATGGCGGCGCTGGAAGGCGGGCTTACATTCCAGAAGGGGCTCGGCGCAGTGCATTCGCTGTCTCACGCTGCCGGCGCGTTGCGCTCGCCGACCCTGCATCACGGCATGCTGAACGGCGTGTTCCTGCCGCACGTCCTGCGGTTCAACGCTGGCCATGTTGGCGAAAAATACGCCACACTGCGGAATCTGTTTTCGCTCGATAATAACGCTGATCTGGCCGAGGCCATGGTTCGTTTGCTCAAGAGCCTGGGTCTGCCGCTGACGCTGAGCGAGATGGGGTTCCGACAGGAGCACATCGCCGCAACAGTGACCCGGGCGATGGCGGACCATTCCAATGCCACCACGCCGCGCCGCCCGTCTGCCGGAGATTTCGAGACGCTGCTTCGCGCCGCGCTGTAGTTCGAAAACTCGTTCGGCGGTGATTTCGATTTTGTCCAGTAAAATTCCCTGTTCTTTGATAATATTTCCCTATTCCGTTGAGTACCCGGACAAGCCGCCAACTACTGGACACTCATCGCCAACATACTCTGGCGCTTCACGCATCAAATTCGTTCCGGCGACGTAGTCATAGCCCGAAGGGGCCGTAAGCAACTTGCAGCAGTTGGCGATGTGATGGGCCCAACCTACTATGCTCGGAGCAAGAACCCAGCGTTCCCTGACCACCATGTTTCCTACCAGTGGGCATCTCCAGCCGAACGTTAATGTCCCAGATGGGTCAATCACGACCGGGTCGATCCAGCAGCAAATCCGGCGATGTCCGTTATGCCCCCGAAAGCATACAATCGCTTCGTCCGGTGGAGGCAGGCTGGCATCTGGGACCAGATCATGGATTCGTTTGCTGCCAGTCATGATGCGGCGGTGCAGATGATCGATACTTCCATCGTGCGTGTGCACCAGCACGGAGCCTATATCGCGGACAACAATCACCAAGATATGGGTCGCTCGCGAGGGGCCTGACGAGCAAAATTCACGCTGTCGTGGACACCAATGGCCTGCCGGTCCATCTCGCTCTCACGCCCGGTGGCTCATGACAACCGGCTGTGTTCGGTTCTCCTCAGCGCCTTGCCTCCCCAAACGATGTTGCTCGCGGATCGCGGCTACGACGCGGATTGGATCAGGGAGCTTGCTCGCCAAAAGGAGCATGGGCGAACATTCCGCCGAAACGAAATCGTAAAGACCGATCTGCTTCAGCCCGTATCTGTATCGCGCGCGCAACCTGATCGAACGGTTCTTCAACAAGATCAAGTAATGTCGGCGCGTCGCGACCCGATACGACAAACTCGCCGCCAACTATCTGGCGTTCGTCAAACTCGCATCAATCCGAATTTGGCTGCGTGCTAATGAGTCCACGGCATAGTGTATCCCGGCCTCACGGCACGCAACCGCAGGTGCGCAAATCGCACCACAGCGGGACGTCATCCTTAGAAAGCTATTGAAGCGCAGAGCATGTTCACAATTTCAACAATGCGCGAGCGTTTCCGCCGAGGATCTTGGCCTTGTCCGGCGCAGACAGACGAGTCGATTTCATCCACGCCACCGCCGGGGCACTCTCCGATACGAAAGGCCAGTCGACCGCAAATAATATGCGGTCGACACCAAGTTCTTCGATACAGCAATCAAGCGCCGGTGTTGAAAAGAATCCGCTCGTTGTGACCCAAAAATTATTGGAGAAAATATTTCGGAAACTGATCGACTTTTGTCCGGGCCGCGATAACGCTTGATCAATTCTCCAAAGCTGAAAAGGCAGAGATTCTCCGAGATGTCCGAGAATGATCTTCAAGCGAGGATAACGCTCGAACACGCCGGACACAATCAATCTCACCGCTTGCGTACCCGCCTCGACAGTATATCCCCAAGCTGGCCGAGCGATCATCGGAAAGTCGGTCGCATAGTCACTGTAATACGCTTCAGCGACGGACGGATGCGGGTGAGACGGATGAAGATAAATCGGAACATCAAGCGCCTCAGCACGCGCAAATATGGGCCAGAATTTCTTCAGGTCAAGAAATTCCCCGTTCGACAGTCCGTGCAGCATTGCACCCTTGAAGCCGAGTTCAACGCAGCGCTGTAACTCGTCCGCCGCAGCTTCTGGTAACACAGTCGGCAGGGCTGCAAAGGCGGCAAACCTTTCGGGCCGTGAGGCTACCGCGATGGCCAGCCGGTCATTCACCCTCTGCACCAGAGAGACGGCGATATCCGCTGATAGCTTTTGTGCGGATGGTGCACCATGTGATAAGACCTGTATCTGAATGCCAGCACGATCCATATCCTTAATGCGATCACCTTCGAAATCGCGCAGGCGCCTCTCAATCTCATCGGCGCGCTTTCCCTCGCTACCGGCAAAATATGCCGAAAGCTCTGCATCCCAATAATGCTCTTCAACCGCAACGATTGCAGACTCAGGCCTGTTCATAGCGAGATCACTTCATTTCACGGATGGTGAGAGCTTCCGGTGATCGTCCGATCATGATCACAACAGGATCTGAATCGATTTGATCTCTGTGTAGCTGAGCAGTTCCTCAAGACAGCTCTCGCGACCTACCCCGCTATTCTTATAGCCTCCGTAAGGCGTGCCCTTGAAATGATTGCCGACTCCATTGACCCACACCATTCCTGCTCGCATACGGCGCGCGGCATTGAGCGCACGCTTGATATCATTGGTCCAGATCGCCGCCGTTAATCCGTATTCTGTGGAGTTGGCGCGATCAAGCACAGCCTCCTCATCAGACCAGCTCATCACCGACAGAACGGGTCCAAAGATTTCCTCTCGAGCTATCCGCATTTGCGGATGAACGTTGGCAAAGACTGTCGGCTTGACCCAATAACCGCGGGCAAAGGCTCTTCCCTCTGGCTTCTCTCCGCCAGTCGTCAGTTTGGCACCATCTGCTATTCCGGATGCGATCATCGCATTGACGCGATCCATCTGGCGCAAGGAATTCATCGGTCCCATTTCGGTCGCCGGATCGAGCGGATCGCCGAGCTCTATGGCGGCAACTCTTTCGGTCACCAAATCCACGACCTCGTCATAAATTGAATCGTGCACCATTAGCCGGCTCGTCGAACCGCAAGACTGGCCCGACCACCCGAAATTCATCCCGCCAACAGCAGCATTTGCGACAGCCCCAGGGTCCGCATCTGGATATACGATAAACGGATTCTTGCCTCCCAGCTCAAGCGATATGACCTTGATGCCAACTTCAGCAGCTGAACGCTGGATCGCCATCCCAGTCGGGACAGAGCCGGTGAATGCAATGCGCTTTACGTTTGGATGACGGATAATCGGTTCGCCCGCCGAAGGACCATCACCCGTCACAATATTCACCGTACCTGGAGGCAAGACCTCTCGACAAAGCTGCCCGAGAAGATGCGCTGACAGCGAACTTGTCTCAGGAGGCTTTATGACGACGGTATTGCCCGCGGCGAGCGGCCCGCCAATGCCACGCGCCGCGAACATTAGCGGATGATTAAACGGTACAATTCGCGCCACGACACCGAATGGCTCACGAACGGTGAGGTGAAGATTCCTTGCACTTGCCGGGACAGTTTCGCCTTTCAATTCGCTCGCAAGCCCGGAATACCATTCAAGCTGCTCCGCGGCAGCCTCGATGTCGAAACTCATCTTTGAAATAGTATTGCCGGTATCGGTCACTTCAGTTTTGAGAAGGGCGTCCCCTTCCTCGCGGATCCTGCCGGCCAGGCGCTTCAAATATCCAGCACGCTCCTTGATATCCAGCCTGCCCCAAGCGGGCTGCGCTGCTTCAGCGGCAGCAATCGCATTATTGCAGTCAAGCGCATTGCCGCGAGGAAACCTTCCAATCTTCTCCTCGGTCGCCGGATTTACGGAATCAATCCAATCTCCGCTCTCAGATTGAACAAGATCCCCGCCAATAAGCATCCGGCCATCGACTACCTCAAGCATTCTTCTTCTCTCTACATATTTGATAGTTTTTGATATTGCTATCAGATATAATCTTTGTCATTCTCATAACATGAGAACCAAGGTCGGACAACCGGCATTCACTTTGACGAGGATTTTTATGTCTCTATCAGCCGTGCAGGCGAGTGCGTACCTCCATCACCTTCACCTTGAGAGTGCAGACCCAGACAGATTGTCGGCCTTTTATGCTTCGGTGATGTCGATGGAGCGTTCGAGATTTGAAAACGGCTGGATCACGCAAGGGCCGGCAAGGCGACTGATCATCAGCCATGGCAAAGAAAAGAGTCTCGCATCGGCGGGGTTCGCTGTGAGAGACAAAGAAGGCCTGGAAGGCCTCAAGGCTCGTGCGCAGGAACGGGGCCTGAAACCGGAATCTGTTACTGAACCCTTTTTTAGCAGCGGCGCCTTCTGTGTGACCGACCCGGACGGCAACAAGATCGTGTTCGGACTCTCGTCTGGCGACAATCACACAGAAAAACCAATTCGGGGCCCGCTTCAGCACCTTACACTTGCAACAGCAGATATCGCGGCCATTGAGGACTTCTATTCAAATGGCCTGGGCTTTTCTGTCTCGGACAAGGTTGTCCGCGAAGACGGAAAGCTGATGACATGCTTTATGCGAGGCAATCACGAACATCACAATCTTGCGTGCTTCCTCCAAGATCGGAAAGGAATCGACCACCACTCCTATGAGGCGGGAGAATGGGACACAATTCGAGACTGGTGCGATCACTTCGCACGTCACGATGTCCCACTGATGTGGGGGCCTGGCCGGCATGGCCCGGGAAACAATCTCTTCATTTTCATCAAGGATCCGGACGAGAACTGGATCGAGGTGTCCGCAGAACTTGAGGTCGTTCACGACCGCCAAGTAAAGACATGGCCTCACGAGGAGCGAACCCTGAACAAGTGGGGTCGCGCCATCATGCGCGCCTAAGGATGCTGCAATGAAGTATATTTCTTTCAACGTCAGAGGTCGTTCTACCTTTGGCTTGTGTGTCGGCAAAGGCATTCACGACCTGGGCATTCGCCACAGTCACTTGGCGCCGGACCTAAAGGCATTCCTCAAGCTGTCCTCAGAAAACAAGGCGCCAAAGCTGTCAGCAGCACCTGACCAAGACTACGATGAGGATGAGGTGCGATTTGAGCCGGCCGTTCCGAATCCCGGCAAAATTATCTGCGTCGGCCTCAATTATCATGAGCACCGCAAAGAAACCGGTCGCGCCGACTCGCAATATCCATCGATCTTCACCCGTTTCGTAGACAATCTGATCGCGCATGAGCAACCGATTCTATGCCCCGCAATATCGACGGACTTGGACTATGAGGGGGAGCTGGCGATCGTCATTGGCAAAAGCGGTTATCGGATTCCAAAGAACCTCGCCATCGAACACATCGGCGGATACAGCTGCTTCAACGACGCTACACTGCGTGATTGGCAGCGACACACTCATCAGTTCACACCGGGCAAGAATTTTCCTGCAACTGCTCCACTCGGGCCTTACCTGGTAACACCGGACGAACTGGATCGCTTTGGTGATCGTCATATCGAGACACGGCTTAACGGTAATCTCATGCAATCGGCGCAACTAGGCGACATGATCTTCACGGTTGAGGATGTTATTTCCTATGTGTCCAGCTTTACGCCTCTTACTTCCGGCGATGTCATTGCGATGGGCACTCCGGGGGGGTGTGGGCTTCAAGCGTACGCCACCCTGCTTCATGAAACTTGGTGACACCGTTGATGTCTTCATCGATGGCATCGGCCGTCTTCGAAATCCAGTACAGGCGGAGGCTCAATAGACATGGCTGGACTCTCGCGCTTTTTAAGTGTGCTGAGGCTTTTCGACGAAAACAAAAGTACATGGACAGTGCCCGATATAGCGCAAAGGCTTAAGCTTCCCGTTAGCACCGTGTACCGAACTGTGCGCGAGCTCACAGCGTCTGATTTTTTGGAGCCTGCTCACGAAGGGCACTATAGACTCGGGGCGTCTTTCGTAGAGTTTGATCGCCGGATCCGGCTCACCGATCCGCTCGTCCGCTTTGGGCAGCCGATGCTGCGAGAAATTGGCGCGCAAGCAAGGCTACCTTGCATCGCTCTGCTCGCGCGATTGTACGGCGACACGGTGATGTGCGTTGCGGATTTCGGAACGGACCATGAAGGAATCATCTCGAGCTACGAGCGAGGACGGCCGATGCCCCTCACGCGAGGCGCGACCTCGAAAATGATTTTGGCAGAACTTCCCGGACGTCGATTGAAGAAGTTGCTCTCCATCCAAGCAGCCGAGTCGCGGCGACCTTTCCGCCTTAAGCCCGAAGAACTAATGGAAGAACTCGCGTTCACAAAGAAGCGCGGCTTCAGCATTACACGCGGTGAGATCGATAAAGGGTTGATGGGAATCGCAGCCCCCGTCGTGGCAAAAGACATGGGGATCGCAGCGAGCCTCAGCCTTGTCGTAAGGGCAGCCGACATCGATGCCAGCATCGAACGTCGTTTAACCCTGTTGCTGGTATCGTCTGCAAGCTTGCTGACTGCCGAGCTGACACATCCCATCGATCGTCGCCACGGTGCTGCGAGAGCCGGCTAATGGTGAAGGTCTCATATGACGTCGCTATCGTTGGCGCTGGACCGACCGGATTGACGCTCGCGAATCTGTTGGGACAGTTTGGCGTTTCGGTCATACTCATTGAACGCAGGAACGGCACCGTGACTGAGCCGCGCGCCGTGTCGATCGACGATGAGTCTCTGCGAACCATGCAAGCCATTGGCCTCGCGGAGGCCGTGATGTCGGACTGTGCGTTGGATTACGGCTCTTACTACTATTCTGAAAAAGGGGACTGCTTTGCTCGAATCGAACCGACGACGCGAGAGTATGGCTTTCCTCGCAGAAACGCCTTTGAACAACCACGGCTCGAACGCCGACTTCGTGAAGGCCTTTCGCGCTTTACAAATGTAACGGTCTTGTTCGGCTCGACATTTACCACTTTCAAGGAGGCTGCTGAGTCAGTCCATATTTGCGTGGTCGGAAACGACGGCGAGACCTTCGAAGTCGAGGCGGCCTACCTGGTGGGCTGCGATGGCGCGCACAGCAGCATTCGTGAGAGCATCGGCGCATCACTGGTCGGAGCGACGCATCGAGAACGCTGGCTTATTGTGGATCTGGCGGCGACACGCGAGCAACTTCGTCAGACCCGGGTCGTGTGCAACCCCAAACGGCCAATGATCACCTTGCCGGGTCCAGGCGGAATTCGACGGTATGAATTCATGCTTTTCGACCACGAAGCCGAAACCGCGGTGACCGATCCAGAGTTCGTCCAAACCCTGCTCGCTGAAAACGGACCAGATGCCGGCATGCCGATTGTCCGTCGCCAAGTCTATACGTTTCATGCGCGCGTGGCAGATCGATGGAGTACGAACCGAGTCTTTCTCGCTGGAGATGCCGCTCATCTTTCTCCGCCATTTGCCGGACAGGGCATGAACAGCGGCATCAGGGATGCGCACAATCTTGGTTGGAAACTGGTCGCTGCTCTTTCCTCAAAAGCAGATGCAGACGTTATCTCCAGCTACCAAATGGAGCGCGAGCCGCACGTTCGCGCCACAATCGAACTTGCGCTCAGTATGGGGCGCATCATGATGCCGCGCACGCGGTTCGAGGCATGGCTCACGCGCATTTTCTTCAAGATGCTGCGCTTTGTTCCACCATTACATCTCTACTTTGCTCAGATGAAATACAAACCGAAGCCGTTTTATCGTAGCGGCTTCCTGATCAGCGAAACCGACTGCCCCGGCGTTGTGGGAAGGATGCTTCCGCAACCTGTGGCCGAAATAAAGCAGCAAGAGACGCTGCTGCTCGACGAACTCCGCGGTAAGGGGTTCACTTTGATCGCTTATGGACGTGATGCTCAGCACGTCATTAAAGAAGCGATGGCGTTTGACTTTGGTCCGAGCGTTGACGCAAAAATTGCGATTTTGCCGCATTCCTTCAATCCGACGACCGATGACGATAGCGGATATGTGCTCGCGCGAGACGTCCACAATATGCTTAGGTCGTTTCTGAGCGGCGTGGATGCGACTAGCCTGCTTGTCGTCCGACCGGATGGGTATGTTTTCGCCGCAACGAGGTCTGCACCTGAAAGCCTCGAACGTTTCGCCGCGAATTGCCGTGCGCGCCTTAAACACATCAAGTTTGAACCTGCGCCGCGCGGCCGGATAGGCGAACAGAAAATGGGTCATCTAGCATCTGTGGGAAGCTAGGCGCGCCTCGCAATAGCGCCCGAAACAAAAATCAAAGAGGGAGACGACCATGATTATTGAACAGTTCGTAGCAAAAACGCCCAGACTTACGGCGCAACTGGCAGCGGTATTATTGGCGATTACAGGACCGGTATCTGGCGCAAAAGCCCAATCCTACCCGAACAAGCCGATTACAATCATCGTTGGCTTCGCGCCCGGCGGGCTTATGGATACAGTATCGAGACTGTTCGGCGAACGCCTTTCAGCGAAACTTGGACAGCCTGTCGTCGTGGAAAACCGCGGGGGCGCGAATGGCAACATCGCTCATCGGCGTGTCGCGAGTGCCGAACCGGACGGTTACACAATACTTGGCGCGACACCTACGCTCGCAGTGAACGAAACAATCTATCCACACCGCCGCGGCTACAGCGCAGACCAGTTCAAAACGGTAGCAATCGTTGCCTCATCGCCGGAGATGATTTCAACTCACCCCGCCAACGCGAAGACTCTCAAAGAGTTTCTTGATTCTGCGCGTTCGACCTCAGCCCAATTTGGCACAGCTGGGACGGGCAGCATGTCGCACATTGCGATCCAATACTTCTTTGAAAAACTGGCAGACCTGCCGACGACTCACATACCGTTCCAGGGTGGCGCACCTGCGGTCAGCGCCGCCTTGGGTAACCAGATTCCGCTTGTGGCAGCTCCGCCAGCGTCTGGCGCAGCGTCCTCAGTGAGGTCGGGCGGGCTTCGAGGCCTCGCTGTAGCTAGCGAAAAGCGCCTTTCCATCCTTCCCGACGTTCCCACCTTTGCGGAACTCGGATATCCCAATTTCACTTCATTGGTGTGGGCGGGCTTTTTTGTGCCTGCCAACACACCAGCTGAGGCGACTGCGACACTCAGCAAGGCAATCGGCGAAATCCTCAAAGAGCAACCGATACTCGCTAGACTCGAGCAGATTGGCTTCGAACCGATATTTCTCGATCAAGAATCGTCGGAAAAACTTTTTCGATCCGACATCTCGAAATGGAAAAATATGATCGACGCAATCGGACTGAAAATTGAGTAGTACGCTTGCTCCGACAACCGGCATCTCCCGCGATTGTAACTACAATGAGGATCACGGGCTTCGACCATTTTCAGATCACGATGCCTCCGGCCGAGGAACCCACGGTGCGGCAATTCTATTCTGGTATTCTTGGCCTGACCGAAATCCCAAAACCTCCCAACCTGGCATAGAGAGGAGGAATTTGGTTTTCCGTCGGACCGCAGCAATTACATGTCAGTATTGAAGCCGACGTCCGACCTTCTCGAAAGGGCCATTCGGGGGCGCGGAGCGCGCGGGAGGGGGGCCAGTGCCGGCGTGCGGAGCCGGGCTGCGCGGCGGGCGAAGCGGATCAGATCAGTTCAGATGGTTATGGCGATTTGCCGCTTTGCGCGCGGGCGGCCCCGCTCTGCAACAGCCGGCACTGGCGGGGGAGCGAGGGGGAAGCCCCTCGCTCCCCCGGTGAGCACAGTCGTTTCTTGTCCTTGATGTGACGAGTCGCGAGCTTTGGGCTGTTTGCCCGCTTCTATAAAGGTGCGGCCGCAGGAGCGTCCGTGGACGCGGAGCCGACCGCGGCTCCGAGACCGGTTAACAGGGCAGCCGCAGGAGCGCGAACATAGCGGTCGCTACGGCGACGCGCGGGACCGACTGCCCCCGGCGAGGGGCACCGAACTCTCGGCAGCCCGGACCTGGTCTTTTCTGCCCGAAGAAAGGTAATCTTCGTGCATGGCTGTTACTGGCATCGACATCGGGGGGCGCCGATTCGCATACTCGCCCAAGTCAAATGTCGAATTCTGGAGCAGAAAATTCGATTTGAACGTGGCGAGAGACAGGCGGACGGAAATCGAGCTGAAGCAATTGGGCTGGGAGGTCCTGACCATATGGGGCTGCGAAGTATCCGACATCGAACGACTTCGGAAGAAGCTTGTGGAATTTCTGAGCGATGCTGACGCCTGAGCAGCACGCGGCCAGAGCCCGAAAGATCGACCGCCTGAAGGCCGGCGCAACTCCGCGCGCCCTCGAGTTATGCTCCGGCTGTGGAGGGCTGTCGCTTGGGCTGTCCGCTGCCGGCTTTGATCTGACTGCACACATCGAAATCGACCCTAACTCGGTCTTTAGTCTGCGGCCGGCTTCGGCTCAATCGGGATTTTTGTTATTTTTCAATAAGGTGAATGGCGCGCCGGAAGGGATTCGAACCCCTGGGGGGGCCGCACCTGAAGTTGCTCATTGCGGCCAAAGGCTGCCAAAGCCGCATGCACGAAATTGCCAGCGTCTTCCCGGCCGTCCGATTTTTACTCTCTTGCACGCAGGTGTTCGCAGTGGCAGCGGACAACCTTTGATCGACACCTTTAGCAATGTAAATCGATGAGTTGGTACGCATGTGTTGCCAAGGACGCTTACGGAAATGCCAACTTCGCGCACCCGAACCTGTCCGATTATAACGGGGACTATCGAAGCACCTGCGAGATCAATGCCTGATCATGACGGCCCCAAACGGCGACGGATCGTCGAGTTCAAGGATGGCTGCCGCTATGGCAAATTCGGAAAGACGAAGGCTTACGAGTTGATCGCTCAGAAGCGAATCAGGTCTACAAGATGGGGAGCAAGACACTAATCGATCTCGACAGTATCGACGAATATCACGCCACGTTGCCGAGGGTAGAGCGAGGGCCGTTTCCCAGGCAGAGTTACGCCGCAGCACGACGGGTGCGCCGTGTACGCAGGCTGTCGAGGCGATCGGCCCAATGCTGCATCAAACGCACCCGTTCGTGCCAATACGCGGCCCGATTATAGATGCCGCGGATCTTATTCTTGTCGCCTTTGCCAAGCTGGCGCCGCACCACCTCGTCGCGGGCGCCGCATCTTTTTTTTCTTCCATCTCATGAGCGAGCTGGGCTTCCACCACATCACCGTCAAAGGCACCTTCCTCGTTCAGCAATGTCGAGGCGGTGGAACGAAAGCCGTGCGCGCAGTGATCGCCACCGGGGCGGGTGTCGTATCCCATGATTCGCAGCGCCTTGTTGATCGTGTTGTCGGACATCGCACGTCATCATCGTAGGAGAACAAGTAGCGGCCTCCGCCAGTTAGGGGCGCAGCTCGGCAAGGATAGCGAGCGCCTGCCGTGACAGCGGCACTTCGTGATCATCTCGCATCTTCATCTTCTCGGCGGGGATCAGCCATACGCGGTTCTTCTCGTCGAACTCGGTCCATTCGGCCAGCCGCAGCTCGCCGGGCCTCACCATGGTCAAAGCAATAAGCTTGAGCGCGTAGCGCACCAGCCTGCCATTCTTGGCGTCGTAAACCTCGATCCGGCGCATCAGGTCGCCGACATCGTCAGGGTCGGTTAGCGCCGGGCGGGGATTGCTCTTCGGAGCCTTGGTGAGCGCGTGCTTCAAGTCGCGGGAGGGGTCGCTGGTGCAATACGAAGCGCCGATACCAAATTGGAAGATTCGCGAGGCCGTCGAGCGTAGTCGGCC
Source organism: Pseudorhodoplanes sinuspersici (assembly GCF_002119765.1). Classification (NCBI taxonomy): domain Bacteria; kingdom Pseudomonadati; phylum Pseudomonadota; class Alphaproteobacteria; order Hyphomicrobiales; genus Pseudorhodoplanes; species Pseudorhodoplanes sinuspersici. Next base: position 2,336,114 of record NZ_CP021112.1, on the reverse strand, counting down.
GGCGGTATAGTACCGACCGCGAGCCTCGACGCGCCGCATTGCCGTCAGTAACTTGGGTGGTTCAATCTCGCACAACGGTCGATCACCGATTTCGCGATTGAGCTGACCAAGATTCCAGCGTTCCCGCTTGATCGTCGCCTTGGCCTTGTTTTCCTTTTCGAGCTTCGTGGTCGCCCATCGCCCATTCCTCCCCGACCGCGCGAAAGGTGTGCTTCAGCTTTTCGTTTTCCTGGCGCTTCGCCTCGCGCACGACAGCTGGGTCCTGCCCCTGATCGAGCAGCTTTGCTGCAGGGAAAATGCCGAACGACATGTTTTTGCGCTTGACGCCGAAACGGTAGCGGTAGAGCCACAGCTTGGTCCCGTTCGGCCGCACCGCGACGCTGAGCCCTTGGCCGTCGCCAATAGCGTACTCCTTGTCCGCAGGCTTGGCATTGCGGATTTTCGTGTCGCCCAGTTCATCCATGGGAATAGGTCCCTCGCAAGCGGGACCGCCAGTATACCCGGCCTCTCCAGTATACCCACAGTATACCCGAAGAAGCCGGATGCCCGCGGACGATCGCGAACAACGTCGGGCGTCAGTGCACGCTGAAATGCCTGATTTTACGAGAGTTCTTGCAGATCGGCGAACGGGTTCGGACGAGAAAGAACGGGGCCGGAATGGCCAATGGTGCCCAGGGGCGGGATCGAACCACCGACACTGCGATTTTCAGTCGCATGCTCTACCAACTGAGCTACCTGGGCGCCGGGCCCCTGACGAGGGCGGCAGGCATATCACGGCGAAACACCGGATATGTAGTCCCGAAGGAACCTGAAGCGCGGGGCGTTATAGAGGCCGGGTCCGGCCCTGTCCACCCGCCATTCGAGCATGATCCGGAAAAGTGGATACCAGTTTTCCAGGCGGATCCTGCGCATCCCGGAACGCCTGCAAATCTGCCGGCGATCATTTATTCTGCTTCCGGGTCCTGCGGGCGGGGCCGCTCGGGATCGTCATCGGTCTCGGCCACAGGGATGGCGTAAAGGCCGGTCAGCCAACGATTGAGATCAATGTCGCCGCAACGGCGCGAGCAGAACGGCCGGAACTTTTCCAGCGATGGCTTGCCGCAGATCGGGCATGGCTTGTCGGGGGCGAGCGGCGGACTGCTGGTCATGATGCGAAGATAGGATACGCTACGGCCGATGGAAGCTGCCGGAAGGTCAGGTGTTCAGCCAGCCGAAATGGATCGGGAAGCCTTCGCCAGAGAGTAGAGCCAGCGTTTCATAAAGCGGCAGGCCCACCACATTGGTGTAGGAGCCGACCAGCTTGACCACGAAGGCGCCGGCCAGACCCTGGATGGCATAGCCGCCGGCCTTGCCGCGCCATTCGCCGGAGGCGAGATAAGCCTCGATATCCTCGCCCGACAGCCGCTTGAAACGCACACGCGTTTCCACCATACGCTGCCGGAAACTGCCGTTCGGGGTCACGAGGCAGACGGAAGTATGGACACGGTGGTTGCGGCCGGAAAGGAGGCGCAGGCATTGCGCCGCTTCATCCAGCAACTCCGCCTTGGGCAGGATGCGGCGGCCGACCGCGACGACCGTATCGGCGGCGACGACATAGGCGCCCCGCAGTTCCTCGTTCAGCCGCACAGCTTCTAAAGCGGTCTCGGCCTTGGTCCGCGCGAGCCGGGTCGCGCAGGCCCTCGGCAATTCGCCCTTGTAAGGAATTTCGTCGATATCGGCGGGCTGCAGCGCGTCAGGCTCGATGCCGGCCTGATTGATCAGGGTCAGCCTGCGAGGCGAGCCGGAAGCGAGGACGAGTTTGGGCCGGCCGATCATGGATTGTCTGATTCGATCATGTGCGGTCGCCGGCTGGCGCGCATCCGGTGAAGCCTTGAAACGGCGCAACACGTATCGGAATCGCCGCACTTTCACAACCGGGAACGCCGCTTCGAAGCGCTGCTATTACCGTCATTCGTTGGTCCGCGCCTTTTTGCCGAAGCGATCCCTGATCCGCTTCATCAGCATGTCACGCACCTCCCGGTAGGCATCGAGCCTTTGTTCGCGATTGCCATCGATTCCGCTCGGATCCGGGGTTGGCCAGTATTCCACATCGGCGGCAAGGGTTCTCGTCAGATCCAGTGCCTTGTGATGCGCTTCCGGCGACAAGGTGATGATGAGGTCGAAATTCAGCCCATCCCATTCGTCCAATTGCTCGAAGGTATGCGGTTTGTGCTTGGTGATATCGAGCCCGATCTCCTCCATAGCCGCGATCGCGAACGGGTCCGGCTCGCCCTCCTTCACGCCGGCCGATCCGGCGTAAATGGACTTACCGTAAAGGTGCCGCAGCAGCGCCATCGCCATCGGCGAGCGGATCGAATTCTGGCCACAGGCAAATAGCACCGATTGCGGCTTGGCGGGGGGCGACGTCATCGCTGCCCTCAGCCTTTCCAGTGCAACACGCAGATCAGTGTGAATAGCCGCCGCGCGGTGGCAAAATCGATGGTCACCTTGCCGTCGAGCCGCTCCATCAAAACGCGCGACCCATCATCGTGCAGTCCGCGCCGGCCCATATCGATGGCCTCAATCCGGTCCGGCGTCGCGGTACGGATCGCGGCATAATAGCTGTCGCAGATCATGAAATAATCCTTCACGATCCGCCGGAACGGCGTGAGCGACAGCAGATGCGCGACCACCGGCGAACCGTCGGTCTTGCGGATGTCGAAGACCAGACGATTGTCGGCCATACTGAGATGCAGCGCATATTGCCCCGCCTCATGATCGACCGGCTGAAACGAGTTCTCCTCGATCAGATCGTAAATCGCGACCGCGCGCTCATGCTCGATATCCGGCCCCGAACGTCCGATCGATTCTTCGTCGAGCGTGACTGCGACGAGCTTCGATGCAGGGTGGGCCTTGTCGCTCATCGTCTGTTCAACCGTATCGCCACTGACCGCGCATGTGCATCGAGCCCCTCCGCCTCACCCAGCGCGATGGCGGCCGGACCAAGCGCTGCGAGCTGATCGGGACCGCATTTGAGGATCGAGGTGCGCTTGACGAAATCGAGCACGCCCAATCCCGACGAGAAGCGGGCCGACCGCGCGGTCGGCAGCACATGGTTCGAACCACCGACATAATCGCCGATCGCTTCCGGCGTGTAGCCACCGACAAAGATCGCGCCGGCATTGCGGATCTTGCCGATCAGGCTTTCCGGATCGGCCGCGATCAATTCCAGATGCTCCGGCGCCAGCGCATCTACCAGAGGCAGCGCCTCGTCGAGATTGCGGACAATGATTGTTGCCCCGTAATCACGCCAGGATGCACTGGCGATCGCTGTCCGCGGCAACGTCTTGAGTTGCGACGCCACTGCCGCCTCGACGTCGCCGGCAAGCCGTTCGTCATTCGTGATCAGGATCGATTGCGCGGCCTCGTCATGTTCGGCCTGCGCCAAAAGATCGGCGGCGATCCAGTCCGGATTGGCGGTACCGTCGGCCAGCACCAGCACCTCCGAAGGCCCGGCAATCATGTCGATACCGACCTTGCCAAAGACCTGCCGCTTTGCGGCGGCGACATAGGCGTTGCCGGGACCGACGATCTTCGACACCGGCTTCATCGTCTGCGTACCATAGGCGAGCGCCGCAACCGCTTGAGCGCCCCCCACGCGATAGATCTCGTCGACACCACCCAGCTTCGCTGCCGCCAATACCAGCGGATTGATCACGCCGTCGGGCGAGGGCACGACCATGACGATGCGAGGCACGCCGGCCACCTTGGCCGGCACGGCATTCATCAGCACCGAGGATGGATAAGCCGCGGTGCCGCCCGGCACATAAAGGCCAACGGCTTCGATCGCGGTCCAGCGATGGCCGAGTTCGACCCCGAGCGCGTCGGTGAATCGGTCGTCCTTCGGCTTCTGACGGATGTGGAACGCCTCAATGCGGTCGCGCGCGAGTTTCAGCGCCTCCAGCGCTTTTGGATCGCAGGTCGCCTCGGCCGCCGCGATCTCCTGCGCACTGACCCGCAAGCCCAGCTTGCCGAGATCGACGCGGTCGAATTTCAGCGACAACTCGATCAGAGCTGCATCGCCCCGTGCCGCGACATCGGCCACGATGGCACGCACGGCGTGATCGACATCCGCGGACACCTCGCGCTTGGTGGCAAGGAATTCGGAAAACCGGGCGGGAAAATCAGCGGAACAGCTATCGAGACGGATCGGCATGCCCCGTGATGGCGCGGCGGAGGCGAGGCGTCAACTGCGTGCTTTGCAGAAGTTGCTGCTCCGCTCGTCCCCGCGAAAGCGGGGGGCCCAGACCCGTTGGATTCCCGCCGGAGTTTGCACTCGGGCTGCGCGAAGGGCAGACCGGGTGCGGGAATGAACGGAGACCGGCGTTTTACGCCGCGCCGGCCTGATCCAGGATTTGCACAGCCGCTTCGAGATCGACCGAGACAAGCTGCGACACGCCGCGCTCGGCCATGGTCACACCGTAAAGCCTATTCATCCGCGCCATGGTGATCGGATTATGCGTAATGATCACGAAACGCGTGTCGGTCGTACGGGTCATTTCCGTGAGCAGGTCGCAGTAACGTTCGACATTGTGATCGTCGAGCGGCGCGTCCACTTCGTCCAGCACACAGATCGGCGCAGGATTGGTGAGGAACACCGCGAAGATCAGCGCCATCGCCGTCAACGCCTGTTCACCACCGGAAAGCAGCGACAGCGATTGCAGCTTCTTGCCGGGGGGCTTCGCCATGATTTCAAGCCCGGCATCGAGTGGGTCATCGCTTTCGATGAGCTGCAGCTCCGCTTCGCCGCCGCCGAACAACTCCTTGAACAGCCGCTTGAAGTGATTGTTGACGACTTCAAACGAGGCCAGCAACCGCTCGCGGGCTTCACGGTTCAGATTTTGAATGCCCTGACGCAGGCGCTTGATGGCCTCGATCAGGTCGTCACGCTCGGTCGTGAGCGAGGTGTGCTGGGTTTCGACTTCGGTCAGCTCCTCGTCTGCGCGCAGGTTGACCGCACCAAGCCGTTCGCGCTCACGACGCAACTTTTCGAGGTCGGCTTCGACTTCGCCGACATCCGGCAATGGCGTTTGGTCACTGATTTCCGCCAATGCCGCGACGCCCTGCGGCTCCACTTCGAGCATATCGCGGATTTCGTGCTCGATGTCGGAAAGACGGCGCTTGGCACCCTCACCGCGTTCTTCCGAACGGCCAAGTTGCTCGCGCGCCGCACTGAGCGCATCGAGCGCGGCTCGCACCGTCCGGTTGACTTCGGTCAGAACGTGTTCGCCCTCGGCAAGCTTGTCGCTCGCCTCGCGCTTTGCCGCTTCCGCTGCCTGTACTTCGTCGATCAGCGCAATGCGTTTTTCTTCGAATATTTGCGGCGCGTCGCCAAGCTCTTCACGCTCGGCCTGCGTCTCTGCCAGCCGGATTTCCAGCGCCTCGATCTGCGCTGCAGTCCGTTCACGGGTATCAATCCAGGCCTGCTGTTCACCGGCAATCGCTTCAAGGCGCTTCTTCGCCATCTCGGCTTCGCGCGCCAGCGCCTGCGCTTCCGCACGCACCTCGGCGACCTGCACGCGGCGGGCGCTGATGGCGTTACGGGTTTCGTTGAGTCGGCTTTCCAGTTCAGCTACCGGCGCAAGATCATCGAGCGCCACATGCGCTTCGACGCGCGCGGCCTCGGCCTCATCGCGGCTATCATTCAGCCGCGCCTGCGCTTCGGTCAGGGTCGCACGACGTGTGGTGAAGTGATTGAGCTCACGCTCGGCGGTGGCATGACGATCGCGCGCCACATCGGCTTCGCGTTGCAATTCGCGCCAGCGGTTGCGGGCCGCGACTTCCGCTTCATTCGTCGCCTTCACCTCGGCTTCCGCCTTCGCCACGATCTGACGCTTGTTTTCAGCGTGGGCGCGAGCGGCATCGAGCTCGGCCTCGATTTCCGTCAGACGATTTCGTTCAGCGAGACGGCGGGCTGCTCCAGTCGGTGCGTTGGCGGCAACGGCGAAGCCATCCCAGCGCCAAAGGTCGCCTTCACGGGACACAAGCCGCTGACCAGGTTTCAGCAGCGGCAAGAACCGTTCGACATCGGCACGATCGACAAAACCAATCTGACGCAACCGGCGATCCAGTTCGGCCGGCGCCGTCACATGATTGGCGAGCGGTTCGACGCCGTCCGGCAAAGCCGGATCGGTCGGATCGATGATCGCACCGGCCCAGCGCATCGGCGCGCGTGGATCAACAGGCGCTTCGAGATCGTCGCCAAGCGCGGCGCCGAGCGCGGTTTCATAACCCTTCGCGACCGTGAGGCTGTCGATCACCGATGGCCACAGGCTGCCGGAATCGACATGCAGCAATTTGCGCAGCGTGCGCGCTTCGGTCTCAAGCCTGTTGGCGCGGCGCTCAGCGTCCGCCAGAGGCCCACGTTCAACATCGAGCGCCTGGCGTGCAGCCGAATGAGCTGCTTCCGCACGCAAAGCGATCTCCTCGCCTTCGCCGATCGCCTGCTGCGCGTCTTCTACGGCCTGCGCCAGCGCTTCGAGATCCGGCCCGCCCTGACTGGCCGCATCGATCTTGGCGAATTCGGCAACAACGTCGGCAATCTCACGTTCGAGCTTGGTCAGACGATCGGTCTGAGTGCGTGCAGCCGACTCCAGCGCATTGCGGCGTGCGGTGAGATCGGCCAATGCACCTGTCTGCTCCCCAAACACCTGCTCCACTTCGGCCAGAACGGCGTCTGCTTCGGCAACGCGTTCGTTGACCTCCGCACGACGACCTTCACCGGCTTCGAGATCGCGCCGGAGTGAAGCCGCTTCGCTGGTCAGGCGCTCCAGCGCGCCTTCTGAGTCGGTTGCGAGCTTGCGCTCACGGGCAATGTCGTTGTTGAGCTGGATCACCCGCTGTTCCAGTTCGGCGATCCGTTGCTTGGCGCGCGCCTCCTCGCGATCGAGTTGCTCGCGCGCGACGACAAGGCGATGCAGCGCAGCACCGGAACGGGCTTCGGCTTCGCGCAAAGGCGGCAGCGCTATTGAGGCGGCTTCCTGCAGCTTCGCGGCCTCGGCCTGCTCCAGTGTCGCGGCGGCGACATCGCGCACGCCTTGCTCTTTCGCGCGCTCGGATTCATCAAGGTCGGTCTTGGCGTTCAGCCAGCGCAGATGGAACAGCGTGGCTTCCTGCTTGCGAACCTGCGCTGACACGGTGCGATAACGCACAGCCTGCTTGGCCTGTCGCTTCAGCGCCTCCATTTGCGACGAAAGCTGGCCGATCACGTCTTCAAGGCGCTGCAGATTTTGCTCGGCCGCCCGCAGACGCAATTCCGCTTCGTGGCGACGTGCATGCAAACCGGAAATGCCGGCGGCTTCTTCAAGCACACGACGACGCTGCTCCGGCTTCGCCTGAATGATTTCGCCGATGCGGCCCTGATGCACGAGTGCTGGCGAACGCGCGCCAGTCGACGCGTCGGCGAAGAGAATCTGCACGTCGCGGGCGCGTACTTCGCGGCCATTGATGCGATAGGTCGAGCCCTGTTCGCGCTCGATGCGGCGGGCGACTTCAAGCTGCTCGAACTCGTTATAGGCTGCAGGCGCCGTGTGATCGGCATTGTCGATCGCCATCGACACTTCGGCATTGTTGCGTGCCGGACGATGGCCGCTGCCGGCGAAGATCACCTGGTCCATGTCGGTGGCGCGCATGGACTTATAGGAATTCTCGCCCATGACCCAGCGCAAGGCTTCGACAAGATTCGACTTGCCGCAGCCATTCGGACCGACAACGCCGGTCAGACCGGGCTCGATGAGAAAATCGGTGGGCTCGACGAAGGACTTAAAGCCGATGAGCCGCAATCGCGTCAGCTTCATGCTGGTATTCTTCTTCCCAATACCGGCGCCTATAGCGCCCACGCTTCCAAAGAATCGCTTGGACGATCCTTAAGGAAGCCCGGAGAATGGAGAGCGCACCTGCGGAGGGCAAGTCGAAAAGCCGGTTTCCCCCAGCACCTTGCAGGAAGCGCTCTCCTGCGAAAAATGGCAAAATACGCCAGAAAAGCCTCGCAAGCTCACGAGACTCTTCCAAACGCGACGCCACCTGATATCAGCGACTGGAACCGGAAACCGCGCAGCTGTCAGCTTTTCAGCAATGGCTGCACTTGCTTATCCAGTTCATCCATCGTCATCGCACCGCGGACGACCTTGCCGTTGATGAAGAATGTCGGCGTGGAATTCACGCCCAATTTCTCGGCACCATGGGTGCGCACGGATTCGATCCCTTCAAGGATTTTCTGGTCCTTCAGGCAGGATTCGAAAGATTCCTGTGTGAAACCCGCCTGTTTGGCAAGCGACAGCAGCGGCGGGATCGGGTTCTGGACCACCCAGTCCTTCTGCTTCTGGAACAGCATTTCGACCATCGGATAGTATTTATCGTTGCCCGCGCAGCGCGCGAGCATGAAGGCGCCGGCGGCCAACGGGTCGAGCGGGAATTCTCGCAGGATGTACCTCACCTTGCCGGTGTCGATGTATTTCTTCTTCATCTCCGGATAGGTGGTGACGGCAAAGTGGGCGCAGTGGCTGCAGGTCATCGAGGCATATTCGATGATGGTCACCGGCGCATCGGGCCTGCCCTCGACCACGTCACCCAAGGGACCGGCCTGGGCTAGATCCGCCGGATTGGCGGTCTGGGCCAAAGCATCGCCGACCAATGGCAGATCGACGGCAGAACCAGCAGCGAGAATGAGCGCCAGAGCGGTCGTTCCGGTGATGAATTGGCGGCGGGTGAGGCTCACGAAAAACTCCTGCAGGTGCGAGCTAGATTTGCGCTTTGGGCTACCTTGTCACGGCAAATGTGGCAATGGCGGGCCGGTTCTGCCAGCACCCAAGATAACGTCACTTTCCCTTGATTGCTTCGGTTTTGACCGCCGCGCCCAGCCGCGACAGCGCCATTTTCAGGCCTTCCTCGGCCCCCGGCATGGTCTCGGCGATGCTATGGACCAGCGCCGGATCTGGTGAGCGATCCGGCTTTTTTACAGGCCGGCGCAGCGGCGCCTGCCTGATCGCGATCTTGTCGATGGCGTGCCAGCCGAAATACCGGTTCACCCGCTCCAGAATCACATGCGACATATGCTGGATTTCCAGCGCCGCCGGGCCTTCGACCCGCAAAACCAGCGTGCCGGGGATGGCGCCGTCGCTTTCCGGGCCAAGGTTAAAAGACACCTTTGGCCACTGGATTTTCAAGGGTTCCGCATAGGCGGCAACATCGTCGCCGACAATGACGGCCCAGCGCACCACCAGCTCGGACGAGGCAAAGCCCTGCTTGCGGAAACTCTCCGCCAGCAGGGAGTTGGCGAGATCCACCAGTGGACGGGCACGCGGCCTGGGCTTGTTCAAGACGATCGCCTCTGTCACATCGGACGCATGACCCTAGCAAAGCGCAAAGCCCCGAAAAAGCGTGAGATTTCAAGCGCTGCGCTGCTGGCCTGGTATGACCGCCACAAGCGAAAATTACCGTGGCGGGCGGAGAATGGGGTCCGGCCGGATCCTTATCACGTCTGGCTATCGGAAATCATGCTGCAACAGACCACAGTGAAGGCAGTCGGTCCTTATTATGCCCGCTTCCTCGACCGCTGGCCGACGGTGGCCGATCTCGCCGCGGTAAGGCTCGAAGAAGTGCTGAAGCTCTGGGCGGGACTGGGCTACTACGCCCGTGCTCGCAATCTTCACGCCTGTGCTCGCGTAATCGTTGAAGAACATGCCGGAATCTTTCCGGAAAGCGAGGCGAAACTCCTCAAACTGCCCGGAATCGGCGCCTATACTGCGGCTGCAGTTGCTGCCATCGCCTTCGACCACAAGGCGACACCGGTCGACGGCAACATCGAGCGGGTGGTGTCGCGCCTGTTCGCGATCGAAGAGCCGTTGCCCGCATCAAAGCCGCTGATCCGCGAACGCGCCGCGACCTTGACGCCGGACCAACGCGCAGGCGATTTCGCGCAGGCGATGATGGATCTCGGCGCCACCATCTGCACGCCAAAAAAACCCGCCTGCGCCTTATGTCCGTGGAGCGAGCCCTGCATCGCCCGCGAGCGCGGCGATCAGGAGACCTTTCCACGCAAGACCGCAAAGGCCGAGGGCAAATTACGCCGCGGAGCGGCTTTCGTGGTGATGCGTGAAGATGGCGCACTGCTCGCGCGCACGCGTCCCGACAAAGGCTTGCTCGCTGGCATGACCGAAGTGCCGACAACGGACTGGGCGCATGATTTTGATATTCACGATGCGTCGGCACATGCGCCGATCGAGGCGAAATGGCATCGTGTCGCCGGCGCCGTGAACCACGTCTTCACGCATTTTCCTCTGGAGCTTATCGTCTATCGCACGCAAGCGCCGAAGACCGTCCGTGCGCCGAAGGGCATGCGCTGGATCGCAATGCAGGAGATCGACGGCGAAGCGTTCCCCAATGTCATGCGCAAGGTGATTGCGCATGCGATGTCGTAGGGCACAACAGGACCGCCATTATACCCCACGATATATTGGCTCACATCGCGTCTGACCGGACGTCGCCCCGATTTGCCTTACACGAGCGCGACCTTGCCCGTGGCGAGGTCGTAGACGGCGCCAACCACGCTCACTTCTTTCTTTGCGACCATTCCAGCGAGAATGGGCGTGGCCTTTTTCAGGCGCTCGACATTGTGCTGCACGTTGGCGATCACCGCGCGCTGCCGTAGATCGTCGCCGGCCTTTTTCAAAACCGGCTCGATCCCGGGCTTCATGGCGCGCACGAGATCGGCAATGTGGCCGGGCAACGTGTTGCCCTTCTGGAGCGCCGCGACGGTCGCATTCACGGCGCCACAGCTGCTGTGGCCAAGCACCATGATCAGTTTTGTGCCGAGCACGGCGGCGCCATATTCCAAACTTCCAAGGCCGTCCGGCGTCACGAAATTGCCGGCGACACGAACGATAAACAAGTCACCGGGACTCTGGTCGAATGCCAGTTCGGGCGCGACCCGGGAATCCGCGCATCCCAGAATGGCGGCAAACGGCGCCTGACCCGTTGTACGACTTGCACGGCCCGCCGAAAAATCGCGTTCGCGCGGCTGGTTCGCAACATAGCGGCCGTTGCCTTCCATCAGCAGCTTCAATGCGTCATCCGGATTGGCGGCTGCGGAGACGAGTTGGGCTGAAGCCGCTCCTCCAAAAGACGCCGCTGCCAATATGCTCGCACCACCGATCATGAAATTGCGGCGGCCGAGGCGTTTCTCGACACAGACATCGCACATGGACTTCTCCTAGCCCCTGAATTGTCGATCATTTGATTCAATACGAGCGATTACTTTACTCGAGTGCAAGTCGCGACCGATCGACCGCCGCAAAGCATTGCTGTTGAATCAGAAGGCTGTGAAGAAGACATAAATGACGGCGCAAAATGCCTGATGAGGACGCCGCGTTAACGACGCTGGACGCGATTGTTTTGTGGGAGCTCATCCGCGTGCGCTTAAGGTGCGGCACTTTTGAACGCGAATATCATCCAAACAAGAGCAAAGCAGAATTGCCACTTTGTTCACTATAACAAATCGAAGATGAATCGGTGACGGGTCAACCAGCGCGCTTCTTTTTCGGGAGACGGCCAGCGGCCTCCCGCTGCAGACGCTCCTCACGCAGTTTGGCGAGACGTTTCAGCGTTCGGCGTTGTTCGGACTCATATTCCGCAACCGCCAAGGCCTTTTCCGTAGCCACCTCCGGGCTATCCTGCTTTCTGGCCATCCACGCCTGCCCTGTTCCGGTAATCAAAAAGCCAAAGATAACGCTGCAGCCGCGGATCCGTTCCCGGCAATATTACCGTCTCCGAATTCAGCAGATGAGCATGCTTTGAAATATCGGCAGGCGACGCGGGTCTCGCGTCGTTACAAAACTCTCTGGTCCTACCGCACGCGCGCAACGAAGCAGGTGCAGATGGAATAGACGCTGTGCGTATCGCAGAGGATAAATCTTACGCGCGGTTGCCTCTTCCCGATTTTTAAGTTCCGATATCGCTGCTTGATTCATTTCGCGATTCGCGCAGAGCTTGCGCAGATGGGAGCCTGTCATGGAAGGCGCACAAGTCGGCTGGATCGCAGCCATCATCATCGGCGGCATCGCCGGATGGCTGGCCGAACAGTTCATGAAGAGCAACATGGGTGTGTTCATGAACATCCTGCTCGGCATCGTCGGCGCGGCCTTGGCGAGCTGGCTGTTCGGTTTGTTGGGCATCAGCCTCGGCGGATGGCTGGGCTATTTGATTGCGGGATTTATCGGCGCCTGCATTCTTATCGCACTGGGCCGCATGATCCGGCGATAACGGTCACCAACACCTCCCTCATTACCGCAGTCGGACGATGGTCTTTTTTTAATCGTCACGAATATCGATGCGCCGTTTATCTGTCGTCCAACTGTCACGAAGCGCCGATTACATCGCCCCCGTGATTAGTGAGGGGGCGTAGCTGCAGGCTGGGCCCCCAAAAGGGGCACGTCATGCAAGCGGACATTTTCAAAGACATTCTGGTGCCAGTGATCGGCGGCCTGGGCATTTTCATGCTCGGCCTCGAATTCATGAGCAACGGCATCCAGGCGCTCGCCGTCAACAAGATGCGGGCGCTGCTGGCGAAGATCGCCGGCACACCGATCAAGGGGGTGCTGGCCGGAACGGCGATCACCGGCGTCATTCAATCCTCGACGGCGATGACCGTCATGGTCGTCGGCCTCGTCAATGCCGGTGTGATCGGGCTGCGACCCGCCATCAGCGTGATCATGGGCGCCAATATCGGCACGACGCTCGGCAACGGTCTGATCGCGCTGCCGCTTGGACCGCTCGGCCTGATCCTCGGCGGCACCTTCGCGCTGATCTATGTGTTCGCGAAGACCGAGAAGGTGAAGAATATCGCGCTGGCCTGCATGGGCTTTGCCCTGATCTTCTACGGCCTCAACCTGATGACCGGCGGCCTGCGCCCGTTGCGCAACATGCCGGAGGTGATGTCGGCGATCTCGGCGCTCAAGGCCGACAATCTTATGGGCCTGATCTATTGCATCCTGACCGCCGCGCTCATCACCGCGCTGATCCACTCCTCGTCGGCGACGATCGGCATCGTGATGGGGCTGGGCTCAGCCGGCGTACTCGACTGGCAGACCGCAGTCGCCTTCTCGCTCGGCGCCGATCTCGGCACTACCATCACCTCGTGGATGGCTTCGCTCAATCTGTCGAAGAACGCCAAACGCGCCGCCTACGCGCATATCTCCTTCAACATCATCGGCGTCGCGGTGATGGTGCCGTTATTCTTCCCGTCGATGGAAGTGCTGAAGTTCGTGATGCAGTGGTTCGGCGGCGATCCCGGCGTAGCGGTTGCCGTGAACGGCAAGGACACCTTCCCGCTGGTGCCGGTGGCGATCGGTCTCTATTCGACCTTCTTCAACATTTTCAACACGGCGTTGCTATTCCCGTTCGTCGGCGTGTTCGAGCGGGTGCTGCTGCAAGTCGGCAAGGACGTGTCGGACGAGTTCGAGGATTATTCGACGCCGCGCTATCTCAATCCGAACTATGCCAAGGATCCAGCGCAGGCGCTGCCGGCGATCCAGCGCGAAACCGCCCGCTATCTCGATGCGGCGGTGCTGTTCCTCGACATTGCGAAGCAGGCGCCCAATGCGCCTGATGACTCGATCGAACACAGCCAGGCGATCGATGTGCTCAGCCGGGAAATCCGGCAATACACCGCCGGCCTGTTCGATCCGAACATGCCGCACGATCGTGCCAATCTCGTCGCCAGCCTAATCGAGGAAGAAGACTTCACCGCCAATCTCGGTGAGTCGCTCTACCAGATCGCCCGCCGCGTCGAACGCCATCCCTTCTCCGATGCCGGCCGCAAGCTGGTAAACGAGGTGGTTGATCTGGTCGGGCAGGAATTGCGCATGATCCTGCCGAATACCGGTCCGCTTCCGACGGTGATGACGCCGGACGAGCGTATCGCCGCGCTCGAAGCCTTGCGCGATCGCGCGGTGAAGATGGGCTCGGACCTGCCTTGGGAGGATCGCGGTGCGATTCTGGCCCTGCTCGGCAGCGCCGAACGCGCCTTCTATCTGATCGAGCGCATCAACGATGAACGCAAGTCGGTGCCGCGCATTGTGCCGGTTGCCGAAACCGCGCGCGACAGCGTGCCCGGCGGTTTCGGACAGGCCGCCGCCGTTCCGGCTGAGTGAGGCCGCCCCCATGACACAGGCGATCTCAAGACGAACGATCATGGCCGGAGCGGCAGCGCTCCTGTCCACAAGTCCAACCCTCGTGCGCGCACAGGACGTTCTTGGCGGCAACGCCATGACAGGCGCGGGCTCGACCTTCGCCTATCCGGTAATGTCACGCTGGGCGCAAAGCTACCGGCGCTTCATTGCCGGCGGCGGTGACTTTCCAATGGCCGGCGCCGGACTTGACGACGCGCCGACGGCACAGGCGATCGATTATGAACCGGTCGGCTCTATGGCTGGCATCATGCGGGCGAAAGACCTCGATTTTGGCGCATCGGATATGCCGCTTCCTCCCAAGGAACTTGGCAAGCTTGGTCTTGCGCAGTTTCCGATCGTGATCGGCGGCGTGACTGTGGTGGCAAACCTCGCCGGGATCGGCCCTGGACAACTCAAGCTGGACGGCCCGGTTCTCGCGGGCATATTTCTCGGCAAGATAGCGACCTGGTCGGACGAAGCCATCAAGGCCCTCAATCCAGGTCTCAACCTGCCGGATGCAAAGATTACGATCGTCACGCGGGCCGACGGATCGGGGACGACGTTCAATTTCACCGACTATCTCTGCAAGGTCAGCCGGCAATTCTACGACACGGTGGGCTCCGACCTCTACGTCAGATGGCCCGGCAGTGTCGCTGCGAAGGGAAATGAGGGGGTCGCTCAAGTCGTGCGAGCCACCCCGAACGCGATCGGCTACGTCGAACTGGCCCAGGCGCTGCGCAGCAATCTGAGCTTTGCTCTGATCGAAAACAGCGCCAAGACGTTCATCAAACCGGAGCCTGCGGCCTTCCAGGCCGCAGCCGCGAGCGCGGATTGGGCGGCCGCCGGCGATTTCGGTCTGGTCCTCGCCAACGCTCCCGGCAAGCAATCCTATCCGATCACCGCGACTGTGTTCGTCTTGATGAACAAGGAATTGCCGCAAGGCCGCGCGCGGGCGACGTTGAACTTCTTCCGCTGGGCGCTCGACAAAGGCGCGAACGATGCCGAGCAGCTCGGCTATGTCCCGCTGCCGGAACAACTGGTAAAGCAGGTGAAGGCCTATTGGCGGGAGAATTACAAGGCGGGGAGTTGATTAACTCCAGACCAACGAACTCCGCTCGTCCCCGCGCAAGCGGGAAGCCAGAGTCATGGCCAACATTTGCTGCTGAAGCGCTCAGGGTCCCCGCTTTCGCGGGGACAAGCGGAGTTTGTTGCCGCCTGTTGGAAATCACCCCAGCGGCGGGATGCCGATCATCGCCTCTTCCAGCCGTTCGGCGGGTGTCAGCCCTTTCGGCTTGCGTGCCAGCGCCTTCTTGTTGATCTTGCGCTTGGCGATGTCGTTCAGCTTTTTATCCGTCGCCTTCTCTTCCTTGAGATTGGCATACAGCAGCTTGGCGACGTCGGCGTGACCGAGCAGCTTCGCCCATGACGTCAGCGTGCCATAGCGCGTGATCTCGTAATGCTCGACCGCCTGTGCGGCGGCGATCAGCGCGGCATTGAGCACGACCTTGTCTCCGACATCCCCCGCGATGTCCTGCGCCTCTTCAAGAATGCCGTCGATGGCCGGGCATTTCGTTCCTTGCGGAGTACGCTGTATTTTCTTGAACGCCTGCTCCAGCCGCTTGATCTGCATTTTTGTCTGCCGCAAATGCATCTGGAAGCCGCGCTTCAGTTCCGCATCCGACGCCTTGTCGATCATGTCCGGCAGCGATTTCTCGATCTGCCGCTCGGCGTAATAGATGTCCTGCAATGAATGGACGAACAGATGCTCGAATGTTTCGATGTCATCCGAAAACCAGCCCATGGCTTTCCTCCCGCGTTCTCTACAAATCCGCAATTATAAGGCGTGAGCTGCGATTCAGGTTCCACGCGGGACAGGTCCCGCGTGGTCATTGCGTCAAATGGACACTCAGGCTTTCGCGGGTGCCGAAGGCGATGGCGTGCCGCTGTTCGCGCTCCAGCAATAGAAGGCCGAGACCAGAAGCGCGACGCCGGTGAATAGCAGATTGATGCCGACCAGCAGGCCGATCACCCAGATTGCCGTGCCCGGCAGCCCGGCAACAATCATGAAGCCGAGAATGATGTCGACCACCGCGGAAAACAGCACCCAGAGCCAGGCCTGCGGGATCACGTTCTTGTAGTGGAAAGCCATGATCAGCTTGGTGACGCCGGTCGCCAGGAGATAAGCCGCCAAGATGACGGTCAGGGTGAGCACACCGGCGATCGGATTCCACAACAGCATGCCGCCGGCCAATACGCACAGGATCGCAGTGAGAAGATTCCACCAGAAACCGGGCGAGCCGGAGCCTGCCTGAAAGACGGAGATCAGGCCGAAAACACCGCCGGCAATCAGCACCCAGCCGACCAGGATGCTGGTGGCGAGCGTGGCAATGCCCGGCAGCAGTATCGCAGCCGCGCCGAGCAGGATCAGCACCACGCCATAGATCTTGAACCAGAGCCTGAACTTGCGAAGCGTTTCAGGATCACTCGGTAACCCAACAGCCAGACCGGTCGCCATCGTTTGCCTCCATGGCAGTGTAAGCCGAACAATATTATCCATATTCGCACAGGCGAGACACCCGACGATGGAGATACATCAAGAAGTTTTCATCAAAATGTCTGCGGTCTCGTCCGGCAGGTGACATCGCAGACGCGGCTTGCTACCTGACCCTCGAAAGGCGGCACGAATGCTGTGCCTGAAGGGGGAGTATCCAGTATGAAAGTCGAACGTCACGATGTCGGACCGCGGATGAGCCAGGTCGTCATCCATGGTGATACCGTCTATCTGGCCGGGATCGTCGCGCAGAATAGCGGCGGCAAAAGCGTCACCGAGCAGACCAGGGAAATCCTCGCCACCATCGACGGTTATCTGGCCAAGGCCGGCACAGACAAGTCCAAGCTGCTGACCGCCAATATCTGGCTCGCAGACATGGACACGTTCGGCGAAATGAATGCGGTATGGGACGGCTGGGTGTCGCCCGGCAACACGCCGGCCCGCGCAACCGTGCAGGCCCGTCTTGCGGCACCGCAATACACCGTCGAAATCATGGTGACGGCGGCGAAGTAGCCGCTGCACCCGCACCTTATTGTGCGCATCATGACGGCGGGACCATACCTGCCGTCATTTTTTATTGCCGCTGACGAGAGCTCTTCCGGCTTTGATTCCATCAAAGCCGGAAGGGCTCTCGTTTTTTGTTTGGACGCGTTTTCTTCACGCAAACCGGCCGTCCCCGGACGAAGCCAGCTATGGCCGGCGAAGGCCGGTACCCCACTTCGCTCGAAAATGCTCTAACCGGGCTCTCCGCACCAGCACCAGACAATCCGTCCACCCGGCAGGCTCGCATTCGCTCCATAGTTTCGCCTATCAATCGGGCGGTGCGGACCGATTCGTTGCGTCCGTTTTTCAACGGGGAAGGTTTTCATGCCTGAATTCATCGCCCGCCTGCTCGATCAGAGCTGGTTCGCCATTCTTGCCCGCATTGTCCTGACATTTGCGTTCTGGGGCAGTGGTCTTGCCAAGCTCATCAACTTTCAGGAAGGCGTCGCCGAAATGGCGATGTTCAATCTGCCCAATCCAGTGATGATGAACATCCTTACCATCATCACACAGCTCGGCGGCTCGCTCTTGATCATCATCAATCGCTGGACCTGGCTGGGTGCGGGCGCACTTGCGGTGTTCACGGCACTGACGATTCCCCTGGTCCACAAATTCTGGGCGCTGCCGGCGCCGGATTCGATCAAGGCATTTCACGTCGCCACCGAACACGTCACCGTCATCGGCGGCCTGATGATCGTCAGCATCCTGTCGCGCTACACTGGCGGCGCAGGCAATGGGCCGAAACGCGACTGACACCGAAAAGAAAAAAGCGAGCCGGACAAATCGCCCGGCTCGCTTTTTTCATAGTGATGAGAGGAGGCAGTGCAGCGATGACTGGGCCTGAAAGCCTTTAGTTCATCTCCGCACGCACCTTGGCGCGCAAGTCATCGATCGGCAGCAGGCCTTTTCGGGTTTCCACGTGCCAGAAAGTCCAGCCGTTACAGGCTTCGAGCCCCTGCGCCAGTGCGCCGATGCGATGGATCGAGCCGACCTTTTCGCCCAGCATCACCGCACCGTCGGCCCGAACCAGAGCCTTATGCCGCTTTTTCGAATCGACAAGATTGGCGCCCGGCGAGATGAAGCCGCGCTCGATCAAAGCCGAGAACGGCACGCGCTGCGCCTCGCGCGCCGTCACGAATGGCGCAATCGACGGCGCTTCGAGCGGCGCGACGGCATTGATGCGCTTTATCGCCGCCTTGGCATAATCCGGATCGCGCTCGAAGCCGATGAACCGGCGGCCGAGTTTCTTGGCGACGGCCCCGGTCGTGCCGGTACCGCTGAACGGATCGATGACCAGATCGTCAGGACGCGAGGCAGAGAGAATCACGCGCGCCAGCAAGGCTTCCGGCTTCTGGGTCGGATGCAGTTTCTTGCCGTCGCTGTTCTTAAGTCGCTCGTCGCCAGTGCAGAGCGGGAAGGTCCAGTCGGACCGCACCTGGACATCGTCGTTGCCGGCTTTGAGCGCTTCATAGTTGAAGGTGTAGCCCTTGCCGCCCGGATCGCGCGAGGCCCAGATCATCGTCTCGTGCGCATTGGTGAACCGGCGGCCGCGAAAATTCGGCATCGGATTGGATTTGCGCCACACCACGTCATTGAGAATCCAGAAGTCCAGATCCTGCAGAATCGCGCCGACGCGAAAAATGTTGTGGTACGAGCCGATCACCCACAGCGTGGCGGACGGCTTCATCACGCGCTTGCAGGCTTTCAGCCACGCGTGCGTGAATTCGTCATATTCCTTAAACGAACCGAACTTATCCCAGTCGTCGGTGACACCGTCGACCTTGGAATCGTCCGGCCGCCTCAGATCGTTCTGAAGCTGCAGATTGTATGGAGGGTCGGCGAAAACGAGATCGACGCTTTCGGCCGGCAACGTCGCCATTTGAGCGACGCAATCACCCACAAGGATGCGGGCACTCTCATGATTATTGGGAGTCAGACGGGGCGTCCGATGGGACGCCCCGCGACGCGACTCTACCATGACTCAGTACTCTGACTCTGGTGACGCGGTCGGTGACGCGGGACCTACAACCGACATGTCTGCATCTTGGTCCAGCAAGGTAAAAAACCTTTTAATTTTCAGACACTTTGCAACTTCTGTGTTCGTTCCCAATAACAACCATTTGGTAACGACTTGCGTGAGCCGTTACGAAGATTCCGCCGTGGACGGACGTGATTCGATCAGCGAGACTGCGGCCAGCCGAGGAGAATAACGATGCGTTGGGAAGATTTTCGCCGCAGCGACAATGTCGAAGACGTTCGCGGCGATAGCGGCGGCGGCGGTGGCGGCTTTTCAATGCCTGGCGGCGGGCTTGGCATCGGCACGATCATCATTCTCGGCCTGATCGGCTGGGCGCTCGGCATCGATCCGCGCATCCTGATCGGCGGCGCAGAAATCTTTACCGGCGGCCCCGGCCAGCAGATCGAAACGCAAGCGCCGCCGGCGCAGAGAGGCACGCCAACCGACCAGATGGGTCAGTTTGTTGCTGCCGTGCTCGGTTCGACCGAAGACGTCTGGACCGATATTTTCGCTGCCAACGGCCAGACCTATCGCGTGCCGCGGCTGCGCCTGTATTCGGGGGCAACCAGCGCCGGCCAATGCGGCATGGCCCAGTCGGCGATGGGTCCGTTCTATTGCCCGCCGGACCGGCGGGTCTTCCTCGACACCTCTTTTTTCCGCGACATGGAGCAGAAATTCCGCGCCTGCACCGGCAAGCAATGCCAGTTTGCGCAGGCTTACGTGATTGCTCATGAGATCGGCCATCATGTGCAGAACCTGCTCGGTATCCTGCCGCGGGCACAGCAGATGCAGCAGGCGGCCGGCAGCAGGGCGCAGGCGAACAACATCCAGGTTCGGGTTGAATTGCAGGCCGACTGCCTCGGCGGCGTCTGGGCCAATCAGGCGCAACGCAAGGTGAACTTCCTTGAACCGGGCGACGTCGAAGGCGCGCTCGGCATCGCATCGGCGATCGGCGATGACCGCCTGCAGCGCCAGGCGGGCGGACGGGTAGTCCCCGATTCCTTCACGCATGGATCATCCGAGCAGCGGGTGCGCTGGTTCAAGATCGGTCTTGAGAGTGGCAAGGTGTCAGCCTGCGACACATTCAGAACGGCTAATCTCTAGCGATCGAGTCCTCGGGCTCTGCGCGGCATGCAATGATGCTCCGCAGAATCGGGCCCCTTCTTATCGTTACTATTATTGAAACCGGCCCGGCAGCACTCGCTTTCACACTCTGCTGCCGGCAGGGTTATGAGAGTGCAAATGCCTGGCATCGACGAAACTCGAAATTTCATTCCACTCAATATCGCCATCCTGACGGTGTCCGACACCCGTGACATGGCCGACGACACGTCAGGCGCAACACTCGTCGAACGCCTTCAGGCTGCCGGTCACACGCTTGCGGCGCGGGCGATCGTGACCGACGACGTCGATAAGATTCGCGCACAGGTGCGGGCCTGGATTGCCGAGCCCGGCATCGATGCCGTGATCACTACCGGTGGCACCGGCTTTACCGGCCGCGATGTGACGCCGGAAGCCATTGAACCGCTATTCGAAAAACGGATGGATGGATTCGCCACGATGTTCCTGATGATCAGCCATGCGAAAATCGGCACATCGGCGATCCAGACCCGCGCCACAGCAGGTGTTGCCGGTGCGACTTATATTTTCTGCGTGCCGGGATCACCCGGGGCCTGCAAAGATGCGTGGGACGGCATCCTTTTGCATCAGCTCGATTATCGCTACCGCCCGTGCAATTTCGTGGAGATCATGCCGCGGCTGGACGAGCACCTGCGCCGGGGCAAGGCCAAGGGATAATCGTTGAGGAAAACGACTGAGAGCACAAGTCTCTCGTTTTCCGATAAAAATATTCTCTTCATGTTGCGCTGCCGTTCACGCCATTCGTTTGGCAGGCCTTCACCATCCGGTGATGTTCGATTTTTATTTCTTGCACGACATAACATCGCCGCAGCTGTCGCCCAATATTCATATCATAGGACAACCAATCGGCTGTTCGCAGCAAGAAGGATGTCTTCGATGTGTGACTATAGTCTGCACAACGTCGCCTCGAGGCCGGCGAAAGTCGGCGACAAAATTGTCACTACAACCTTCGCTCATTCGATCACCAATGGCTTTGCGGCCATTGATGAACCGGATGTCGCTGTCTGCTTGCGCCCTGGAACGGAAATCGCATTCGACCAGGACGTGAGCTACTCGCAGGGCTTCGGCCTGATCCCGCCGCGGCTCGGCTATGCTACAATCCGTCACCGTGTTGCACGTTTCCGGCAGATCAATATGAACCGGCCAAACACGCATCACGACGCGCTGGAATTCCCGAACGGAGAGGTCGTGCTGGTCACGATGCTTCGGGAGAGACTGCGCGCCACCGTGCTGCAATTGCCGGCAGAGTCTGAGCATGCCGACAGCGAGCATCACGTGTCGCCCGAAACCGAACAGCAACGGTCGAACGACACTGCGGTGCCGAACAACGAGACGCTTAACGTCATAAGCTGACCTCGGCCGGGGTAAGCACGACGTGACAACAACAGCGGCTCCTCTTGAAGGGAGGAGCCGCACTATGTGTTTTGCGGCTATTGCTCAGGCAGGTTTTCGCGGACCAATCTTTCGCCGGGACGAAGCATGATGCCGTTCGCACCAGCCACCCCAAGCTCGATACTTTCGGCGATCCGATGCGCGCGTTCGATGAAATGATCGGCCGCCTTGGATGGACACAGATCGCGTGCCGTCTGCTCGAACAAGGCCAGCCAGCGATCGAAGTGCCTGCCGTCGACCGGGAGCCGCAGATGTTTCCGCATCGGCTGGCCATGATAACGGCCGCTCATGAGCGCGACCGACGACCAGAACGCAAACATCTGCTGAAGATGCGGCTCCCAATCTGAAATTCTCGACGCGAAGACCGGCCCGAGCAAATCATCATTGCGCACGCGATCATAGAAGCCGCGCACCAGCTTTTCGATCATCGCCTCGTCGATACCCGTCTCGGCCTGGATGGCAGCGGTGATCTTTACACGGCGCTCGGCTGCGGCCTGCGCCGTGACGGGGAACTCATCACTCATCAATAAAGACTTTCATCGACCACCGCTTGACGAATCACCGCGCAGGTCGAGCTGCCATGTCTCGCTCGTTTCCGGCTTGCCGAATTCATCGTGGACCCATTCTTCGACAAGCTTGAAGCCCGCCTTGACATAGATCATGCGCGCCGCCGTCAACACTTTGTGGGTCCACAATGTGATGCTGCTGTAACCAGCCGTCCGGGCGAAGGCGATCGCCTCCTCAACCAGTCTGCGGCCGATGCCAAGACCCCTCGCCTTCGGATCGACGATCAGCAAACGCACCCGCGCAACCGCATCTGAGTCGCGCACAAGAAAAATCGAGCCGACCGGTTCACCATCCATCTCGGCGATCCAGCACCGCTCACGCGCAGGGTCGAAATTCTTCAGGAAGCCCGCGACGATCTCCGCCGTCAGCGCTTCGATATGGTTGTCCCAGCCATATTCGGCCGGATAAAGCGCGCCGTGCCGCGCGACCACCCACCCCATGTCGCCCGGCCGATGCTCCCGGAGTAAGAATGCCGGCGCATCGTCTGTGTTGGGCCCGATCAGGCGCTCGATCGTGTCCATGGCTGCGACGACGCGGATTTGTTCGGTCTCACCGAGCTTGCCGAGCATCGTCCCCATCTCGTGTTGGGAAAGTTGATCGAGCTTGGCAATGGCCAGCCGCCCTTTGGTCGTCAAAGACAGGACGACCTGCCGCCCATCCTCGTTTCCCCGTCGCTTCGCGACCAGGCCGCGCTCGTCAAAGAGACGGAGAATGCGGCTGAGATAACCATGATCGAGACCTAAAGCCGCAGCGAGTTCGGTGGCGGTACATGTTTGCTGCTGCGCCAACTCGTAGAGCACGCGCGCCTGTGTCAGCGAAAACGGCGTGTCCAGAAGGCCGTCCTGCAACAACCCGATCTGGCGTGTGTAGAAGCGCGAGAATCGTCGAACCGCAGTGACACGCTGTTCGAAGCTTGAATCCAACATGGCTGACATCGCGAAGTTGATATTTGACAGTGTCAACCAATTGCTTGACGGAGTCAACTATCTTGGAATATCACTGGCTACCGCTGATCCCCGCGTGCAGGACGGCGATGTGCTTGCGGCCGATCTTTCGAATCAGCTGCGCTTCCGGAGCGGCGCTCTTGGCATCGTGGCCGCCGAGCCGGTCATAGGCCGTTTTCGTCAGCAAGAGACCTTGTTCCGGCCTGAAGCCTCCCCCGGCCGCCTGCCGCAACAGATTGAGCACCTGGGCTCCTAGCGATTGCCCGCGATAGGCCTCAGGCTGAAATACCGCTGCCTTCGGTGCGCCCCCTTCGTCAGAAGCTAGCATCCAGAATCGTTCGACCTCGGCGGTCCAGGCTGATTCCAGCACACTGCCCGGCCGAAGAAACAGCAGCCAGGGGCCCCGCGCCTGCCCCGCGGCGGTCCGAAGCCGCGTCCCGAGCGAACCCGCCACGGTCATGAACCGGCATCCGGCGATATCGGCCACCTGCTCGGTGCCATCGCCGCTGCCGGAATCGGCCAGGATGACTTCCCGCACCACGCCGGCGACCACGCCTGGAACCAGGCACGACAAAGTGCGGACGACAACGCGCTCCGATTCGTGGGTTGGGATGACAATGCTCAACATGGGAACTGAAATATTGTGGCTCTGTTGGCCCATATCATGGGCCCGGGAGGACGCTATGCCACGATATTCAGCAGTCTCGATCAACTTCACAAATGTTCTTGTTTTGTTCGAACGCGAAGATTAGATATCGGCTATGGCTCGATCCTCCGCAGCCCTGAGACACCCGCCGGCGCCTGTGCCCTCCGCGCCGGCGGGTGACTTTGCAAGGCAGGATCTGGCAAGGCAGGAGCAGGCGAATCAGTCTCCTGATACCTCAGGCCTCCTTGGCACCGACGTTCACAAAGAACGCCGGCGTGGCCGCGGCACTCTCTCCAACACATCAGGGCGTTACGAACCGGTCGCCCGCGTCGCCTTCGACGACGGCTGGCAAAGCCTTGAAGAGCTGCCGCCCTTCAAGACCACCGTGCAGGCGGACGCGACCCGCAAGATCATCACCCGAAACGATTCGCCCGACATTTCCTTCGACCGCTCGATCAACCCCTATCGCGGCTGCGAGCATGGCTGCGTCTATTGCTTTGCTCGGCCGACCCACGCCTATCTGGGTTACTCGCCCGGCCTCGATTTCGAATCGAAGCTGTTCATGAAGCCGAATGCGGCGGCGCTGCTGGAGAAGGAATTGGCGGCGCCCGGCTATTCGCCGCGGACGATCGCGATCGGCACCAACACCGACCCGTATCAGCCGATCGAGAAGCAATACCAGATCATGCGGCAGATCCTCGAAGTGCTCGAACGCGCGGGGCATCCGGTCGGGATCGTGACCAAGTCAGCGCTGGTGACCCGCGACATCGACATCCTCTCGCGCATGGCCAAACGCAGTCTCGCCAAGGTCGCAATTTCGGTGACGACGCTTGATGCGAAGCTGGCGCGCACGATGGAGCCCCGCGCCTCGACACCGTCGCGGCGGCTTGAAGCGCTGCGGCAATTGTCGGATGCCGGCATTCCGGCCAGCGTGATGGTGGCACCTGTCATTCCCGCCATCAATGATGCCGATATCGAACGCATTCTCGATGCGGCCGCGCTCGCCGGCGTGCGCGGCGCGGGCTATGTTTTGCTGCGGCTGCCGCTCGAAGTGCGTGACCTGTTCAAGGAATGGCTGATGGCGAATTACCCCGACCGCTTCCGCCATGTGATGAAGCTCATTCGCGACATGCGCGGCGGCAAGGATTACGATTCGACATGGGGCAAGCGCATGAGCGGCGACGGACCTTATGCGTGGTTGATCGGCCGGCGCTTTGAAGCGGCCTGCGACCGCCTCGGTCTCAACAAGACACGCAGCAAGCTGACCACCGAACATTTCCAACGGCCTGCGAAGGGAAGCGAGCAGTTGAGTTTGTTTTAGTCGTTGGTCGTCTCCGCGAATGCGGGGACCCATAACCTCTATTCTGGAATATGGATCCCCGCTTTCGCGGGGGACGGCCGTGTGGAAAGAAACTGCGATCAAGGAGCAGCCGAAGTTCATCCATGCCTCACGCCCATATCAGCCTCATCACCCTCGGCGTCAGCGATGTTGTGCGTGCTGCGCGCTTTTATGAAGCGCTCGGCTTCAGGCGGAAGATGCGCGGGGCGCCGGAAAGCGAAGTGGCGTTTTTCGATGCCGGCACTGTCGCATTGGCGCTTTATGTCGTGAGCGGAATCGCCAGGGACGCAGGCTTCCCGGAGAATACCAGGCCGCCGGCATTCCGCGCCTCATCGGTCGCCTGGAACTGCGAAAGCCCGGCCGATGTCGATGCCGTCATGGCGCTCGCCATCAGAGCGGGCGGGACCGAGCTTGTACCGGCGAAGAAGGCAGTATGGGGCGGCTATCACGGACACTTCGCCGACCCCGACGGAAATATCTGGGAAGTGGCCCATAATCCCCAGTTTCCACTCTCGCCGGACGGCAGACCTATTTTGCCCGATTAGGGGATTGCATCTTCACGCCGGACGCGATCAGCATCCCGGCATGAGTCGAAAGCCCGCCACAGTCCGCCTGCCGCTGAAAGAGGAGATCCTCCGCCCGACGTTCCGGCGCGAGCGATCCGCATTCAAGCGCGGCATCTGGCCGGTGGCTGGCTGCGATGAAGCCGGGCGCGGCCCGCTGGCCGGCCCGGTGGTCGCCGCCGCGGTCGTGCTCGATCCCGACCGCATTCCGCGCGGGCTGAATGATTCCAAGAAACTGACGCCGGACGAGCGTGAGAAGCTTTACGCTCGCATCTGCGCGACCGCCGAGGTCGGCGTCGCGTTCGGTTCACCTGCCCGCATCGATCGCGACAATATCCTGCGCGCATCGCTATGGGCGCTGGCGCAGGCGGTGTCGGCTTTGCCTTGCAAGCCGAAACTTGTTTACGTGGACGGCCGCGACAAGATCGCGGTGCCATGCGACTGCGAGGCGGTTATTTCGGGCGACGCTCTGGTGATGTCGATCGCCGCCGCCTCGATCGTCGCCAAGGTCACGCGCGACCGGCTCATGAAGCAGATCGGCGCCGCGCATCCCGGCTACGGCTTTGAACGCCATATGGGGTATTCGGTGCCGGAACATGCCGAAGCCTTGAAACGGCTTGGCCCGACCATCCACCACCGGCGCAGCTTTTCTCCAGTCGCACTGGCCGAGAGTAATCTGACGATCGCGCTTGGTGATGATATCGGTCCCGGGTTGCCTGCCTAGTGCCGCGATTTTGAAGTTCCTGCATCATTTGCAGCAAGCTTTTGTCAGGAACTTCAAAATCAAAAGCGGCACTAGAATCATAGACTTGCTAGTGCACCTTTGTTTCCGAAGTTCGTGTAAGAGATTGCTACAGATGGAGCACGAACTTCGGAAACGGTGCACTAGCCTGCTCCAGCTTATCTCTCGACATTCTTCCCGGTCGAACCGCGTCTTCTGCTTTTCGGCATTGCTCCAGAGCGGCTCCGATGCTCACCGTCTCCCTGCTGATTGAAATCCTGCGCACCAAGCCGCGGCTGATGTTCTGGCTCGCAGCGCTGGCGCAAGCGGTATTGTGGCTCCTGGTGCCGACGCTGTTCTATTCGGCGCCGCCCGGCGATGTCGCGAACGTGCTGGCAATCGGGCGCGAGATGTCGTTCGCCAGCACGCTGGGGGCGCCACTCGCCTATTGGCTGGCCGATATCGCGCTGCGCGTCACCGGCGGCCACATGATCGGCGTCTATCTGCTGTCACAGATCTGTATCGTCGTGACCTACTGGGCCGTGTTTCAGCTTGGCCGTTCGCTCATCGGCGAGCGGCAGGCGGTCCTCGCCATATTGTTGATGGTCGGCATCTCGGTCTTCACCGTCGCCTCGCCGGATTTCGGGCCCGACATCCTGATGATGCCGCTCTGGGCGCTTGCCCTGCTGTTTCTGTGGCGCGCGGCCGGAGAAGGACAACAGCTTTACTGGTTCGCGCTCGCCGCCGCTTTCGTACTTATGCTGCTGACATCGCCGCTGGCGCTGCTGCTCCTGCCGCTTGTCGTGCTGTTCCTCGTCATCAGCGAGCGCGGCCGGCTTGCGATCCTGAATATCCCTGCTCTTGCTGCAGCGGGCATTGTTGTCGTTGCGATGGCCTTGCTGTTCTTCCTGATGAAGCGGCAGGGCATTAACCTCGCTGCCAATTTTCCGCGATTGCGCAATGCGGCGTCGATCAATCAAAACATCGTCGCATGGATGAGGTTGCTGGCACTGCTGGTCGTCGCATGCGCTGGCGCCGGCATTCTGGTCGCGCTCTCCTCCAACGTGCTGCGTACACGCAAGACCGAAGCCGCCGCCGTCACCGGCTCGCCGATCGATCCGTTTGCGCGAATGATGATTTATTATTTCGCATTGACGCCGCTGCTGGTGGTGATGATCGTCGCGGCCATCTCCGGCAAATCCAGCATCTCCGGCATTCCGCCGCTATTAGTCTTGTCAGCCCTGGCCGTTGTTGTGGCTGCCGGCGATGTCATCCTGGTGCATCACCAGCGCACCCTCAGCATTGTCTGGTTCAGCCTGCTGCTGGCGCCGCCGGTCCTGACCGCGGCCGGCGCGCTGCTGCTGCCAATGTTATTTGGGGTCGATCTCAAGGTCGCGCAGCCGGCGGACGGCATCGCGCAGTACTTCACCGATAGTTTCGAACGGCGGACGGGCCGGAAACTGGACGTCATCGGTGGCGACCCGCGGCTTGCGGCAGTGATTGCACTGGCCTCATCCAGCCGGCCGCGCGTGCTCAATGAAGGCAGTGACGACCGGCCGCAACTGGCAACGCGCAAGGATGCCGACGAGAAAGGCGCGATCATCGTCTGGCGAGCGACCGACAATGCCGGTACGCCGCCTGCTGACATCAAAGCGCAGTTTCCCAATATCGTGCCGGAAGTGCCGCGCGCTTTCGAACGCGCCGTGCATGGCCGCGCGCCATTGTTGCGGATCGGCTGGGGCATGGTCCGGCCGCAGGCCGCGCCGCCTGCGCAGCCTCAATGATAGCTCTCGCCTTCCTTCACCTTGCCGCGGAACAGCCAGTAGATGAAGATCACGTAGCCAAGGATGATCGGCAGCAGGAACACCGTGCCGATCAACATGAAGATCTGGCTGGCCGGAACGGCAGCCGTATCCCAGATCGTCAGTGACGGCGGAACGAGATACGGAAAACTTGAGATCACGAGCCCGATATAGCCGAGAAAGAACAGCCCGATCGTGGTCACGAAGGGCAGCACATCGCGCCGCTGTTCGAGCCAACGCCAGAGCGCGTAAGCCAGGAGTGCAGTCAGCAACGGCACCGGCCAGAGATAATAGAAATTCGGCAGCGAGAACCAGCGCTGTGCGATTCGCTCAAAAGCGAGCGGCGTATAGAGACTGACCGCCGCCATGAACAGCAGCACGACCAGCAGCAATATCTTGGCTTGGGAACGGGCCCGCACCGCGACTTCGCCTTCGGTCTTCATGATCAGCCAGGTTGCGCCGAGCAGCGCATAACCGGCCACCAGCGCCGCGCCACAGAGATATGTAAACGGCGTCGCCCAATCGAAATGACCGCCGGCGAATTGTCCGTTCTCCACCTTGATGCCCTGGATCAACCCGCCCAGAATGACACCTTGCGAAAACGCCGCCAGCACCGAACCGAAGGTGAAGGCAAAATTCCACCACGACTTGCTCTCGGAAACGAGGCGGAATTCGAACGCAACGCCGCGGAACACCAAAGCGAGCAGCATCACGATCACCGGCAGATACATCGCCGGCATGATGATGGCATAGGCGGTGGGAAACGCGACCAGCAAACCGCCGCCGCCAAGCACCAGCCAGGTCTCGTTACCGTCCCAGAACGGCGCGACGGATCGCATCATCTGATCGCGCTGCATCTCGTTGCGCGCGAATGGAAACAACGCGCCGATGCCAAGATCGAAGCCGTCGAGGATCACATACATGGCGACCGCTACACCAATCAGCGCCGCCCAGATCACCGGGAGATACCATTCCATTGGCTCACCCTCTCTGCCCGATGGCATCGCGCGCAGCGCCTTCGGCGCCGGTCAGCGGACGGCTCGGCAAACCTTCCGGCTCTTCGAGTGCGCGGCCTTCCGGTCCTTTGTTGATGAGCCGGTTGATATAATAGATGCCCATCGAGAACACGATGCCGTAACAGACGACAAACAAAGCCAGCGTGCCGAGCAGGCTTGTGGCCGGCACCGGCGATATCGCATCGGCCGTACGCAAAATGTCATGGACAAGCCAGGGCTGACGGCCGCTCTCCGTCACCACCCATCCGGCAATCACGCCGACGAAACCGGTCCACCATGTCATCGACAGGATGCGCAGATACCAGTCAGTGTCGAACAGCCTGTCGCGCCACCACAGGAAGACACCGAATAACGCCGCCGCGATCATATAAAATCCGACTGCCAGCATGATGCGGAAGCCGAAGAAAACATTCAGCAGCGGCGGACGCTGATCCGGCGGAACGCTTTTCAGTCCCGGCACCAGACCGTCCCAACTATGCGTCAGGATCAACGACGAGCCATGCGGGATGGAAATCTCGAACCAGTTGCGCTCCGCCTTCTCATCCGGCCAGGCAAAGATATGGAAATCGGCCGGCTTCGAACCGTCCCAATGGCCTTCCATCGCCGCCACCTTGATCGGCTGATACTTCAGCGTGTTGAGACCATGCTGATCGCCGACGAAGAGCTGCAATGGCGCGAGGATCGCCATGAGGCCGATCCCCATCTGCAGCATGACCTTCGCATCTTCGATATGCTTGCCGGCGAGCAGATAACGCGCGCCGACCGCGATCACGACAAAACCAGTCGTGAGATAGGCCGCATTCAGCATATGCGCCAGGCGATACGGGAAGCTCGGATTGAAGACGATGGTGAGCCAGTCGACCGGATAGGCAATGCCATCACGCACTTCGTGCCCGGTTGGCGTCTGCATCCAGCTATTCGCCGAGAGAATCCAGAAGGCTGACATCGCCGTGCCTGTGGCAACGATGGCCGCCGACAACACATACAGCCATGGCGGCACGCGATTGAAGCCGAACAGCAAGATGCCGAGGAACGTTGCCTCCAGGAAAAATGCCGTGAGCACCTCATAGCCGATGAGCGGGCCGACCACATTGCCGGCGACCACTGAAAAACGGCTCCAGTTGGTGCCAAACTGGTAGCTCAGCACGATGCCGGACACGACACCCATCGCAAACGATACGGCGAAGATCTTGGTCCAGAACCGCATCAGGCGGTGATAGCGCTCATCATCGGTACGCAGCCACATGACACCGAGCGTGGCGATATAGGCCGAGAGCCCGATGGTGAAACTCGGGAAGATGATGTGGAACGTCACCGTGAAGGCGAACTGAATGCGTGCGAGAAGGACAGGATCGAGATCCACGAGCTGCTCCTAAGCCTGACGACTCAAGCCGATAGCTCAAACACGATTCGGATGAGCAGTATCGGCGAAATTCACCTCAAAATCCACGTCAAATGCGGCGCAGCAAGGCGTCGCATTTTGACCGATCAGGTAGCCAATTGCTCCATCCGGTGTGCATCCAGAATCCGGATCGCATGCGGCTCAATCGCGATGACCCGTTCGCGTGCCAAACGGGTGAATGTGCGGCTGACCGTTTCGATGGTGAGCCCCACATAATCGGCAATATCTTGCCGCGGCATCGGCAACTCGATCACGACAGAAGGATGACCATTCTCTGTCATGCAACGACCGCGCAGCCGCGCCAGAAACCAGCCTATCCGCTCCTCTGCGGTCCGGCGGCCGAGCGCAACAACATGATCATGCGCCACCATCAATTCGTGACGCGCGCGCTCGTGCAACTTGGCCAGCAAGCGCGGCTTGCGCGTCGTCAGCCTGGCAAAGCCCGCAGCGTCGAAGCGACAGGCCGTTGCCGCTCCGATGGCCTCCGCGCTGAGCTGGACCTGAGGGGTCATCTCAATGCCAAGAACATCGCCGGGAAAAAGGAAGCCGACGACCTGCCGCCGGCCATCGTCCAGCATGCGATAGAGGCGGACCACGCCACCGGTGATGTTGTGGACAGCCGTCGACGCCTCGCCTTCGATCGCGATTGTCTGCCTTGGGCGGAAACAACGGGGCTGCGCCAGACGGCCAAGTTCGGATAATTCATCCGGCGCGAGAGCGGCGCAAACGCTGAGAGAGCGGACGGCGCAAGCTTCGCAGTCCGGAGATACCCCGGCTCGCGGGCAAGCCCGATGGTACGGCGCGGCGTGTTGAAGTGGGTCCATGAACGACCTTTCCTTCATTTCGCCTAGCACATTCGAAGTGTCTTCAGTCATGAGACAGCGCCGTTGGAGACCTGAACCGGCGGCATGACAACCAAATCCCGATTTTCTGCCAGTGGACAAGTTGTCCGTGGTGCTCGCCCAGCGCCAAATGGCGTTAAACTTGCTTGGTTTTTTACCCCGATCGCTGGAAGCGTGGGGGTGCAGGGGGACATCATGGCGACAGACAAGACGCCGGCGGGCAAGACCGCCGGTCCGAACGGCTTTCTCGATCAGTATTTCGGGCTGACGGCAAACGGGACCAATGTCCGCACCGAGGCACTGGCCGGACTAACCACATTCCTGACGATGGCCTACATCATTTTCGTCAACCCAAGCATTCTCGCCAAGGCGGGGATGGACCATGGTGCGGTCTTCGTCGCCACCTGCGTCGCTGCCGCGGTGTGCAGCATCGTGATGGGACTTTACGCGAATTATCCGATCGCGCTCGCGCCCGGCATGGGGCTGAACGCGTTCTTCGCCTTCACCGTGGTGCTGACCTACAAATATTCGTGGCAGCAGGCGCTCGGCGCAGTGTTCCTGTCGGGCGTGTTGTTCTTTCTTCTGTCGGTGACGGGATTGCGCGAATACATCATCAACCAGATCCCGCGAAACCTGAAATATGCGATTGGCGCCGGCGTCGGATTGTTTTTGGGCATCATCGCGCTCGAAAATGCTGGCATCATTGTCGATCATCCGGCGACACTGGTCACGCTCGGCCATCTGAACCTGCCGGCGCCACTCCTGTGCCTGCTCGGCTTCATCCTGATCGTCGCGCTGCATGCCCGCAAGATTCACGGCGCAACGCTGATCGGCATTCTGATCGTCGGGATCCTCGGCATTCCGCTCGGGCTCTCGACATTCACCGGCATCGTCTCGATGCCGCCGTCGCTCGCACCAACCCTGTTGCAGATGGATTTCACGCGCGTGTTCGAACTGTCCTTCATCGTCGTGGTGTTCTCGATCCTGATGATCGACGTGTTCGACAATGCCGGCACCCTGATCGCGGTGACGGAGAAGGCGGGCTTCGTCGACAAGGACGGCAATGTGCCGCGCATGAAGCAGGCCCTGATTTCGGATAGCTTCGCGGCGATGTTCGGCGCCTCGATCGGCACCTCGACCACGACCAGCTATATCGAAAGCGCTGCCGGCGTCGAAGCGGGTGGCCGTACCGGCCTCACCGCCGTGTTCGTCGGCATCCTCTTCCTGTTCGCCCTCTTCTTCTCCCCGCTCGCGGGCATGATTCCGGCCTATGCCTCGGCGGCGGCGCTGCTGTTTGTCGCGTGCGTGATGGCAAGCCTGATGTCCAACCTGAACTGGGACGACATCACCGAGGCGGCACCCGCCGTGATCGCGGCCATCACCATGCCGCTGACCTATTCGATCGCCACCGGCATCGGGCTTGGGTTCATCACCTACGCGCTGATCAAGCTGATCGCGGGCCGGTTCAAGGACGTCTCTGTTGCGGTTGCAGCCCTCGCGCTCGTGTTCGCAATCAAGCTGATTCTTGTGCCGGGGGGATGAACGCGGCTCCGATCGCGTTCTAATTCCCGAGCGCTTTCTTGATCGCCAGGAAATCGCGCCACGCAAACCGCTTCTCGATCGGCGTGCGCAAGAGATAGGCGGGATGGAATGTCGCCGTCGCGCGGATCTCACGCTTGCCGGTGTCGTATTTGAACCAACGGCCGCGTGTGCGGCGAATGCCGTCGGTGACACCGAGCAGCGTCGCCGTCGAAGGCTTGCCGAGACAGACAATGACGTCGGGATCGACCAGCTCGATCTGCCGCTGAATGAACGGAAGACAGGTTTGCGATTCGTGGATCGAGGGATCGCGATTGCCCGGCGGCCGCCAGGGCACGATGTTGGCGATATAGACATCCTGCCGCGCGATGCCGATGGCCGTCAGCATCCGATCGAGCAATTGACCGGACCGCCCGACGAACGGAATACCCTTTTGATCCTCCTCGGAGCCGGGGGCTTCGCCGATGAACATCAGCCGGGCCTGCGGCGAACCATCGCCGAAGACGAGCTGCTTCGCGGTCGTCCGCAGCGCGCAACCTTCAAAGGCATTCATGATCGCCCGCAACTCCTCCAGCGAGGCGACCGATTTCGCGGCGGCGCGGGCGGCCATGATGGCTTCCTCCGGCGGCGGCGGCACCTGGACGGCGGGCATCGACGGGGCGGCACGCATCTCCCGCACTGGGGCAAGCGGTGCGGGCTTTGGGGCGGCCGGTTCCGCTGCGGGCGCCATATCGATATCGGCGAAGCGGTCCACCGGCTCCTCACCAAGCACGGCATCGACACCCGCTTCCACATAAAAAGTCAGGAGGTCGCGGGCGGCCTTTTCATGTCCGGGTGTCATGGCGTCAACATTAGCGCATACCCCGGACACCGCACCATGCCCTTGCCGATTGTGGCTTTTCCAGAAACGTGAAAAAACAAAATCCCATTCAGAGGAAGTCTAATGTCCGAGCTGCCGCCCCGTGAAAGCATGGAATTTGATGTCGTGATCGTTGGCGCGGGGCCGGCCGGCCTTGCGGCGGCGATTCGGCTGAAACAGCTTTCGCCGGACGCCAGCGTCGTTGTGGTCGAAAAGGGCTCGGAGGTCGGTGCCCATATCCTGTCCGGCGCCGTGGTCGACCCATCCGCCCTCGACCGTCTGATTCCGGACTGGCGGGAGGACCCGGACCGCCCCCTCAAGACCGAGGTAACCGACGACCGCTTCTACTGGCTGTCGCAAAAATCGGCCCTCCCCGTGCCGCTGTTCATGGCGCCGCCGCTGATGAGCAACCATGGCTGCTTCATCGGCTCGTTCGGTCTCGTGACCAAATGGCTGGCCGCCAAGGCCGAAGCGCTGGGCGTCGAAATCTATCCAGGTTTCGCCGCCGCCGAACTCATCTATGGCGACAACGGTGAAGTGCGCGGCATCGCCACCGGAGATATGGGCATCGGCAAGGAAGGCGAGCCGACCGACAGCTTCACCCGTGGCATGGAATTGCTCGGCAAATATACGCTGTTCGCCGAGGGCGCACGCGGATCGCTGAGCAAGATCCTGATAGCCAAATACGATCTGGCGAAGAATTGCGAGCCGCCCAAATTCGGCATCGGGCTGAAGGAACTGTGGCAGGTCGATCCGTCAAAGCACAAGCCCGGTCTTGTGCAGCATTCATTCGGCTGGCCGCTCGACAACAAGACCGGCGGCGGCTCATTCCTCTATCATTACGACGAGAATCTCGTTTCGGTCGGCTTCGTGCTGCATCTCAATTACGAGAATCCCTACATCTCGCCGTTCGAGGAATTCCAGCGCTTCAAAACGCATCCGGCCATTCGCGATGTGTTCGACGGCGCCAAGCGGATCGCTTATGGCTCTCGCGCGATCACCGAGGGCGGCTATCAGTCGGTACCGCGCCTGACGTTTCCGGGCGGCGCGCTGATCGGCTGCGCCGCCGGCTTCGTCAATGTGCCGCGCATCAAGGGCACGCATAACGCGATTTCGTCCGGCATGCTCGCTGCGGAACACATTGTCGACGCGCTGTCCGCCGGCCGGGCCAACGACGAACTGACCGCTTATGAAGACGCTTGGCGGGGTTCGGCGATTGGCAAGGATCTCTGGCCGGTGCGCAATGTGAAGCCGCTCTGGTCGAAATTCGGAACGATGGTCGGCATCGCGCTCGGCGGTCTCGATATGTGGACCAATACTCTCGGCTTCTCCCTGTTCGGTACGCAAAGGCACGGCAAGGCCGATTGGCAATGCCTGAAACCGGCGAAGGAGTGTACGCCGATCGCCTATCCGAAACCGGACGGCAAGCTCACCTTTGACCGGCTGTCATCGGTGTTCCTGTCCAACACCAATCACGAGGAAAACCAGCCGCCGCACCTGCAGGTCGCGGATATGGCCCTGCAGAAATCCTCGGAGCACGACATCTATGCCGGCCCCTCGACCCGCTATTGTCCGGCCGGCGTTTATGAATGGGTTGGCGAAGGCGCGGACCTGCGCTTCGTCATCAACGCGCAAAACTGCGTCCATTGCAAAACCTGCGATATCAAGGATCCGAACCGGAATATCACGTGGGTTCCGCCCGAGGGCGCGGGCGGACCGAATTATCCGAACATGTAAGCAGATGTGACCGGCAAACGTCACGATAAAGCCCCATTGGAGCCGTCAGCCTACGCGGAAGTCTTAAGGACTGAAGGCATCGCCGCCGTCCTTGCGACGGCAGCGCAAAAAGGCCATCCTCTTCCGAGCCTGCGGGAACCGCTTCGCGGTACCGCACGATGGAGATTTCAGACGTGATCGTGTCGAGATTGATCAAGCCCGCGGCTGTCGCGGCCACCGCTTTTGGCATCCTTATGCTGCCCGGCATCCTGGCGGCACAGGCTCCGAGCCGGCAGGACGCGGCGCGGACATCGACCTCCGGCAATTACCTCGCCGCGCGGCACGCCGGTGCCCAGCGCGATGCGGCAGCGGCGTCGACCTACTACCGGGCCGCGCTGCGGTCCGATCCAAAAAATCCGGAATTGCTGGAGCGCGCCTTCATCGCCTCGCTGACCGAGGGTAATATCGACGAAGCCGTCCGCCTGGCCGAGCGTGTCCTGCAGACCAAAAAGAACGACAAGACCGCCCGGCTGGTGCTCGGCATTCGCGCCATCAAGAACAAGCAATGGCAGTCCGCACGCCTGAATATCGCGCAATCTGTGCGCGGACCGGTGACCGACCTGACCGCGGCACTCCTGATCGCCTGGACGCAATACGGCTCCAAAGATCCAAAGACCGCGATCGATGTCATCGATCGCCTGCAGGGCGCCGACTGGTACGCGACCTTCAAGGATCTGCATGCCGGCATGATCCTCGATATCGCCGGCAAGAAGAAGGACGCTGGCAAGCGGCTTGAGAAGGTGCAGAAGAGTGACGCGACAGCGCTCCGCATCGTCGAAGCGTATGGCAGCTTCCTGTCCCGGCACGGTTCGAAGGATGAAGCGCTGGCGGTGTTCCAGGGATTTGAGAAAGCGCTGCCGAACCATCCGCTGATCGTCGATGAGGTGACGAAGGTCGAAGCCGGCGAGAAGCTGCCGCCGCTGGTGCAAAATGCACAGGCCGGCGCCGCCGAGGTGCTCTACGGCATCGGATCGGCGCTCGGCCGCCGCGGTGGCGAGGACCTTGGCCTCGCCTATCTGCAGCTCGCACTCTATCTCGAACCGAAGCACCCACTGGCCTTGCTCTCGCTCGCCGATCTCTATGAGGCAATGAAAAAGCCGCAGCTTGCGATCGACATCTATCGCCGCGTGCCGGCAGATTCGCCGCTGCATCGCAATGCCGAAATCCAGCTCGCCACCAATCTCGATTCGCTCGACAAGACCGACGAAGCGAAACTGCATCTGAAAAAGCTGATCGAGGAAAACCCGACGGACCGCGAAGCGATCATGGCGCTCGGCAATATCGAGCGTTCACGCAAGAATTACGCGGAATGCGCTGACACCTACAGCAAGGCAGTGTCGCTGATCGCCAACCCGCAGAAGCCGAACTGGCTGGTCTTCTATTTCCGCGGCATCTGCCACGAGCGCGCGAAGAACTGGCCGGCTGCCGAAGCCGACCTGAAGAAGGCGCTCGAGCTCTACCCCGATCAGGCACATGTGCTGAACTATCTCGGCTATTCCTGGGTCGATCAGGGCGTCAATCTTGACGAAGGCATGCGAATGATCCGGCGCGCGGTCGAACAGCGCCCTGACGACGGCTACATCGTCGACTCGCTCGGCTGGGCCTATTATCGCATCGGCAATCTCGAGGAAGCGACCAAGCATCTTGAACGCGCCGTCGAGCTGAAGCCGGACGATCCGACCATCAATGACCATCTCGGCGATGCCTATTGGAAGACCGGCCGTCAGCTTGAGGCACAGTTCCAGTGGCAACATGCAACGGCGCTGAAGCCTGAGCCGGACGAACTGAAAAAGATCGAAGACAAGCTGAAGAACGGCATGCCGGACGATAATAATGCGACCACGGCCGAGCAGAACACGAAACGCAACGGCGGCTGAACGGCTCTCCTGTGACTGCGGCTGTGTCGTCGGACTTCGCGCCGGCCAAGATCAATTTGACTCTTCGCATCCGCGGGCGGCGCGCCGACGGCTATCATGAGCTTGAAAGCCTTGTCGTGTTTGCCGATGTCGGCGACGCGCTGACTTTTACGCCTGGCGAGCGCCTCGGCCTGTCGGTCGAGGGCGAAACCGCTGCCGAGGCCGGCGATATCGACGGCAATCTGGTGCTGAAGGCCGCCCGCGCCTTGCAGAAGCAGCATGAATCGCTTCGGGGTGGTCATTTCCATCTCACCAAGAGCCTGCCGGTCGCGGCCGGATTGGGCGGCGGGTCATCCGATGCGGCGGCGGCACTCCGGCTGCTCGCCAAAATCAATGATCTGCCTTTGACCGATGATCGCCTGTTAGCTGCGGCCCGGGCCACCGGCGCAGATGTCCCGGTCTGCCTCGATCCCAGGCCGCGCATCATGCGCGGCATCGGCGACCTTCTCTCGGGCCCGCTGAACCTGCCGCAGCTTCACGGCGTGCTGGTCAACCCGCGCGTCGCTGTTCCGACCGCGCGCGTTTTCGCCGCACGCGCCGACGACAGCGTCATGCGCGAGCCACCAGCGGCGGTGCAGGACCCGGCCTCGCAGCTTGTCGAATTGACGCAGGCTCCGACCATGGACGCGCTGGTCGCGGCCGTGTCGCAATCGACCAATGACCTCGAAGCACCGGCGATCGCTTTGTTTCCGGCGGTCGGCGAAGTGCTCGATGCCATACGCGCGGCGGAGCATTGCCTGCTGACGCGCATGTCCGGCTCCGGCGGAACCTGTTTCGGATTGTTCGAAAGCGCCACCGCCGCCAAGGCCGCCGCGGACCGCTTGCTGCGGGCGCATCCCGGTTGGTGGGTACGCAGCACGACGCTTGGCGCAGCGCCAATCACCCGTTCTTAAAGCTTTCCCGATCAGTGCGCCCGCGCGATGCAGAAAGCCACGGCCTCTTCCAGAGCCGTCTTCATCGGCGAAGACGGGAACAGCGCGAGGGCATCGATCGCCATCGCGCCGTAATGCTGCGCGCGGCCGATCGTATCCTCCAGCGCGCGGTGCCTGGTCATCAGCGAGATCGCCTGATCGAGATCGGCATCGCTTCCTCCGCCCTGCTTCAGGCAGCGCGTCCAGAATGACCGCTCTTCAGCGGTGCCGCGGCGGAATGACAACACCACTGGCAGGGTGATCTTGCCTTCGCGGAAATCGTCTCCGACATTCTTGCCGAGTT
Organism: Pseudorhodoplanes sinuspersici; assembly: GCF_002119765.1. Lineage (NCBI taxonomy): Bacteria > Pseudomonadati > Pseudomonadota > Alphaproteobacteria > Hyphomicrobiales > Pseudorhodoplanes > Pseudorhodoplanes sinuspersici. The sequence continues at coordinate 2,297,120 of NZ_CP021112.1, read as the reverse complement.
TGGCGGACTTGCCGCCGTAATCGAGCGCATCGTCGACAAGCTGGAAGGCAATACCGAGATTCATGCCATAGGACCGGCAGGCCGCGAGATCGGCCTTGGCACGGCCGGCCAGCACCGGCCCGACTTCGCAAGCCGCGGCGAACAATTCCGCTGTCTTGCCGCGAATGACCGCGAGATACTCGTCCTCGGTCGTTTCGGTGTTCTTGGCAGCGGAGAGCTGCATCACCTCGCCTTCGGCGATCACCGTCGCAGCCGACGACAGGATGTCGAGTGCCCGCAAATTGCCGACATCGACCATCATGCGGAAGGCTTGGCCAAGCAGGAAATCGCCGACCAGCACGCTGGCCTCATTGCCCCAGAGCATGCGCGCCGCCAGCTTGCCGCGCCGCATCTCGCTTTCGTCGACCACATCGTCATGCAGCAGCGTCGCCGTGTGCATGAACTCGACCGCCGCCGCGAGCTTCACATGGCCGTCACCGTCGTAACCGGCCAGCCGGGCCATCGCGAGGGTCAGCATCGGCCGCAGCCGCTTGCCGCCGGAATTGATCAGGTGGTTCGCCACTTCGGGGATCATCGTCACCTGGGAGCCGGTGCGCGCCAGAATCGCACCATTGACGCGCTCCATGTCGGGCGCGGTCAGTTCGAGCAGCCGGTTGATCGTCGCCGACGGCTGGGTTTCGAAGGGAATAACGACGGCCACCAGGCACTCCTAAAAGTGACGCTTCAGATCAGAAACGCTAAGTTCAGCGACCTCAGCGCCGCTTTGCCGCGCATTTTATGGGGGGGCGGCATTGGGCGCAAAGCAAATCCGACCGATGGACGAGGCAGGCCAGAACCTGCGCGCCGCCGTGCTGCCAGAGGCCACGATCGATGTCCATGGTCATTCTTGCGGAGGTCGGACCGCAACACCGAGCGGGTTTCGACGCCCTTGTGCGGCCGTGCCGGGGGCCATAGCACTCGCTGCGGTTTTTCGACGCTGCCCCCGTCTCAACCCAGCCGTCCCCGCCGGCCGGCACAGGACCCCATAAGGATTGAACCAAATGCGCGAAATTGTCCGCACCAACGACCCGGTCCTGATCAATGCCATCGGCGCCTTATTCGACGGGGCGCATATCGCCTATATGGTTCTCGATCAGAATATGAGCGTGCTTGAAGGCTCGATCGGCATCCTGTCGCGGCGAATCATGGTGGCCGACGAGCAGGAGACCGAGGCGCGGCAATTGCTGACCGATGCCGGTCTCGGTGGCGAGCTTCGCAATCAAAAATCATAGACCTGAACGAGTGCAACAGATGCGCGACAGGCCAGCCGACATCACCGATGATGCGATCCTGAATGGACGCCTGCATCTCTTCCAGCCGAAACGCGGCCATCGCTTCGGGCATGATGCGATTTTACTGGCGGCCGCTGTTGCCGCTCAGTCCCAAGATCGTGTGGCGGAGTTTGGCGCCGGCGTCGGCGCTGCGAGCTTGGCACTCCTGTCGCGCGTTGCTGGCGTACATGTAACGCTGTTCGAGATCGACGACGAGCTTTGCACGCTGGCGCGTGAGAACATCGCACGCAACGGCTTTTCGTGTCGCGCCCAAGTGGTGCACCGAGACATCATGGCGGAGACTGCGGAGGATTCTCCGGCGCGAGCCGCTGCGCGCTTCGATCACATTTTCATGAACCCGCCATTCAACCCCACCTCACTTCAGGCTTCGCCCGATGCTGCTCGCCGTGCCGCACATGCCGGCGATTCAGACTTGCTGAGGACATGGGTCAATCGGGCGCACGACATGCTGAGCAGCACCGGCGCGGTGACGCTGATCTGGCGAGCCGACGGCCTAGATGACGTCCTTCACCTGCTTGCGAATGGCTTCGGCGGCATCAGCGTTATTCCGGTTTATCCGGCACCGGACCGCGCGGCGATCAGAATCATCGCCACCGGCCGCAAAGATGACCGCTCGCCTCTTCGTATCCTGCCGGCCCTGACGCTGAACGATCGCAATCGGACACCGACGGACGACGCTGAGGCTATCTTGAGGCATGGCGGCGCATGGCCGCCGGAACCAAGCCAGCCAAATAAAATTACTTAGCTGATATTCTCGGGTTCTATCGGACGCTTCGGAAGCGTCGACATGTGCGCAAAAGCCGCAATGGTGCCGAGCAGGAGGATCAGGACATAGATCTTCATGGTAAGGCTTTCCTTACTCGCCGGACAAACAGAGTATTTTCGTTGGGGGCAGGTCCGCATGCCGATGCCGACGATGCGACGTTGCTAACGCATCAACACATTATTTTCGTTAACGCCCGGTAACTTGAGGACCGGTTTCAAACAACGTATGACCTTTCGATGGCAGAAATTTCAGGCGACCAGATCCGCAAGTTCTTTCAGTCGATGGTGCCGACGCGCTTTCGCACCGACATCCCGATCGTTCCGGTGGTGCGGCTCACCGGCGTGATCGGCTTTTCCACGCCGCTCCGGCCGGGGATCACATTGCACGGTGTTGCGCGCCTTCTTGACCGCGCTTTTGCTTACAAGAAAGCCAAAGCCGTCGCCCTGATCATCAATTCGCCCGGCGGTTCGCCGGTGCAGTCGCATCTGGTATTCCAGCGCATCCGGCAATTGTCGGAAGAGAAGAAAATCCCGGTGATGGTTTTCATCGAGGATGTTGGCGCGTCCGGTGGCTACATGATTGCCTGCGCCGGCGATGAAATCTTCTGCGATGTGTCGTCGATCGTCGGATCAATCGGCGTGGTCGGCGCCACTTTCGGATTGCAGAAGGCGATCGAAAAACTCGGCGTCGAGCGGCGGATCTACACCGCCGGCGACCGAAAAGTGATGCTCGACCCGTTCCTGCCCGAAAATCCGGAGGACGTGGCGCGCCTGAAGGCGATTCAGCAGGACATTTATGAGGCCTTTATCGGGCTGGTGAAATCCCGCCGCGGCAGCAAACTCGCCGGCCCCGAATCGGCCTTGTTCTCCGGCGAATACTGGGCCGGTGAACAGGCTCTCCGGCTCGGACTGGTCGATGGTTTTGGCGAAATCCGGACGGTGTTGCGCGAACGATTCGGCGACAAGGTAGAGACGCCGCTGATGGCCGACCGTGGATGGTTCGGACGGCGCGTTCCAGGAGTTGGTTCACAGAGTCTGTCCCGGCTTCTGTCGGGCGAGACGCTTGCCGAGGATCTGCTTTCCACGGCCGAGGCGCGTGCAATCTGGGCCCGTTACGGGCTGTGACGGCTGACGCGCCAGACGACAGGAAGCGGATGGCCTTTATTGAACTGACAGTGCGGAAATCATGAGCAGGAACACGATGCCCATCATTCCTCAAGTTGTCCTCTGGGCCGCAGGAGCCGTTGCAACCTTTGCGCTGGCCCGGATCATTCGCCGCGAATACCAACGCATCAACGAAGAGCTTGAAGCCGCACGGCTGGCGACTGCGGCCAGCACTGCCGAACGCGCGCAGCATCCAACGCTGAGGCGCGACCCGCAGACCGGTGTTTATCGTCCCTGATTGTCTAGCCGTTCTGGTCGCGAACCGGTCCCCAAGGTCCGGTTGAAGGACCGCTCGGCGCTGATCCACGACTTGCATCCGACTGCGGAGTGCCTTGCGGCGCCTGCCACGGGCCTTGCTGGGACGGGTTATCCGGGTTTTGGGAAGGCTCGTCCGTCGCCGCATCGATGTGATCCGGCTCGGGCAGCATAAGCAGGCCCGGATCATGACCGCCGGCCATCCGCACCAGCGCATCGACACGACGATCGATCGATGGATGCGACGCAAACAGATCGGCAAACCCCGAGCGCGGATTGTCGACGCACATTTCCATCACGGCAGAGGTCACGCCCGGCAATTCGCCGCGGCCCTCGATCTTGCGCAACGCCACGATCATGGCGTCGGGATTCTTGGTCAGTTCGACGGCACCGGCATCGGCCAGGAATTCGCGTGACCGTGACAACGCGAAGCGAATTACCAGCGACAGGAACCATGCCACCGCAACAAGCACAACGGCGATCAGGATGGCAGCGCCACCACCGCCCTTCCTGTTATCTCCTCCCGATGAGCGGCCGCCGCGGAAGCCGCCACGAAACATCACGCGAAAGAAGAATTCGGCAAAGAACGAAATCACACCGGCGATGATGACCGCGATCACCATCATCCGCACGTCGCCGTTGCGAATGTGCGTCAACTCATGCGCCAGCACGGCTTCAATTTCGGCGTCATTCAGCTTGTTGAGCAGCCCGGTCGTCACCGTGATCGAATATTGCTTTTCATTCAGGCCGGTGGCGAAGGCATTGAGCGCATCGCTGTCCATGATCTTCAGCTTCGGCATCGGAATGCCACGCGAGATGCAGAGGTTTTCGAGAAGATTGTAAAGTCGCGGCTCTTCCCTGCGCGTGACCTCATGCCCGCCGGTTAAGGCGTCGATCATCGCCTGATGGAATTTCCATGCAATGGCGATCCAGATCGCCGCGCCGATTGTGGCAAATGGCAGTGCGACGATCAGGTCGCGCCACGCACGGGCGACGATGCTGTCAAAGCCCCTGTTGCCGCCCATATAACCTTCAGCCAGCAAGGCGCCGGCAAAGACCATGAGATAGACCAGAAAAAACAGGCCGATCAGCAACATCACCGATCGCCGGCGATTGCTTTGGATATGCGTGTAGAGGCCGTAGGCCGCCATCTTTCAAAGCTCCGCAGCGGCGGCCTGCAAAGCCGCCGCGCCGTCAGAACTCCACCATTCAGAACTTCACTTTTTAGAACTTCACTTGCGGAGCCTGTTCGAGCTGCGGCCGAGCATCGCCGAGATCGAAGAATTCACGTTGATGGAAACCAAGCGAGCCGGCGACCAGCACGGCCGGGAAGCTCTGGATGCCCGTATTGTATTCCTGCACCGCGTTGTTGAAGAACCTGCGCGCCGCCGCGATCTTGTTCTCGATATCGGACAGCTCGCTCTGCAATTGCTGAAAATTGGTGCTGGCCTTGAGGTCCGGATAAGCCTCGGACAAGGCAAAAAGCTGACGCAGCGCGCCGCTCAGCATCGTTTCCGCCTGTCCCTGCGCGGCCGGTCCCTGCGCGGCGATGGCGGCATTACGCGCCTTCACCACCGCATCCAGCGTCTCGCGCTCATGCGTGACATAGCCTTTAACGGTCTCGATCAGGTTGGGAATGAGATCATGACGCTGCTTGAGCTGAACGTCGACGTCGGCAAAGGCCTGGCTGACGCGCTGACGCATCGCCACGAGACCATTGTAGATCGAGATGCCCCAAAAAACGATGGCGGCAATAATTCCAAGAACGACAAGTGTCGATATCATGACCGGGCAATCCCCCTCTGAAGTACCAGACGACTTCGCCGTGACCGGCGAAGCCGCGCCCGCAACCATAGCAGTTTTGCGGCCCTATCGCACAGGAACCGTGCCCAAGCCATAGGCGTTGTTCGCAAACAAGACCCTGCTAGCACGGTCTTGCTAGCACGGTCTTGCAAGCACAGTCTTGGACAAACCTTGGTCGCACGACAGCGGGAGTTGGTTTGATGGCTACACGACGAAATACCAACCGCGAAGAATTGACCCCGGTGGAAGCGCGGCAGGGATTTCTGGACAAACCGGTTTTGACGATCCTCGTCGTCAGTATCGGGCTGGTCTGCGTGTTGTTCGCGCTTCTCTGGCTCGGGTTCTTCTAGAGTTGTGCCAACACGTTCTGTCCGTCCTTCCGCCCTTTCCGTCCAACAGAACGCGCCTGTCATAAATCCGAAAACATCAGAACAACTTTAATTTCGCCCTTTTGCGGGACGTATGCCTCGCGCCAGTTCGCAAGTGGCACCCGCCTGGTGATGAGCCGGTCGAGCCATTTGCGGTCAGCGCGTTTCAGCGTGTCAGCTGCCTGGCGATAATGGCCAAGATTGGCATTGACTGCGCCGAACACGACCTCGTTGTTGAGAACGAGCTTGCGATTGAACCCGCCGATATCGAATTCGGTCTTGCTGCCAGGCGATGACACACCGAGAAGGCAGACGATGCCAGAGGGCGCGCAACGCTTCATCGCTTCGACGACGAGCGGTGTTGCAGCCGTACATTCCATGACGACATCGAACTGCATGTCACCGAGCGACTCAAGGCCGGCGTGATGCACGGCACCGAGATCGCGAATCAATTCCGGCTTCGGCCCCGCGACATTGCGATCGAGAACATGGACCTTGAGATTGCGCTGCCGACCCATCATCGCCGCCAGCAACCCGATCGGCCCCGCGCCGGTCACCAGCACAGTCTCGGCCGACCACCATTCGGAGCGGCGGCCGACGCGCTCGACATGATCCCATGCCTTGGCGACGATGCTGGTCGGCTCCATCAGTACGGCGGCGAGGCCGAGCGCACGGTCGACCTTGACGGCAAAGCCTCGCTCGATGCGAAAACGCTCGGAACCGAAGCCATTCCGCTCCTTAATACCGCGCTCGGTATAGCCGCCGTTGCGGCACATATCCCATTCACCCGCCGCGCAGGACGGACACGGCACCGGATCGGGACGGCGCACGATACCGACGACATGATCGCCCGGCAGAAAGCCGCTCTGCGCCGGCGCATCTTCAACGACGCCAAGCGACTCATGGCCAAGCACCAGACGCTCCGCGCCCGGCGGGGCCGAGCCGTAAAGCCCTTCGAGAATTTCGTGATCGGTACCGCAGATGCCAAGTGCGATTGTGCGAACGAGAATCTCGCCGTCCGCCAGCGGCGGCTCCGGAACATCCTCAAGCTGAACGGAATTCAAAATGCCGGGAAGCACGGTAACAGCGCGCATGGATTCATTCCGGGATATCTTGCCGATGAATTAAAAACGAGCATCGGCGTGGGCGTGAATGCAAGTCTGCAGAACGTACGCGCACACCGTTCCGTTCCGCAACATGAATGATGACGGATTTTCGGAAAATGGAACCGAATGGAACTGGCCGCGTTGATTGATGACGAACGCAACCATGCCATGGCGGCCACGTAGCCGCCGAAGCGGGTGATATTCGTCGTGACTGCAGTGTGTCGTGAATTGCAAGCAGTACAAAAAATCAACACTGGAGACGCCCATGACACTCGGCACTGTTCTCGTCATCATTCTCATTCTGATTTTGATCGGCGCCATACCGAATTGGGGCTATAGCCGCGGATGGGGTTATGGTCCGTCGGGTATCGTTGGTGTCATCCTGGTGATCGTTTTGATCCTTCTGCTGCTCGGCCGTCTCTGATCACGCTGACGCGCCAACCATCACATGCAAAGAAGGCCGGATCGAGAGACCCGGCCTCTTTTCGAGAAATGAAACGATCCTATCGTATGGCACAATCACGCATCACAACGTGAGCTGATATGAGCCATTGACGGCGTCGTGACGGGGCTGAATGCCGGCTCGCAACCGACAGGCAATTTATCTTTATCCTTGGCGTCCTTCGTGTCCGGCTTCTCGTTAAGCGGCACAGTCCGCACCGGATTGACCGGGATCGTGCGAACCCTCACAGGCGAAGCTTGGACGCTTCGCGCAACCGGTGCATTCTGACCGTTTTTGGAACGATACCACTCTGTCCCGATCAGCGTTGGACCTCTCGCCGCGATCGTCGTGCTGGCCGACGGCACATTGAAGGCCATCACGACGTTATCGACGTTGATTGATCGCAGCTGCACGAGGGGCAGCCGATCGGCTTTTGACGCCGGATAAAGCCAGCGCAGATCGAAATTTGCTGCGGTTGAGCGGGTATCGAGAGAAGACAGTCCATAAATGGCCGCACAAGCAAGTATAATCCCACTCCCGGCGCATACTGTCTTACGCCACATGACCGATTCCTCTTGGACGAATCGCCTTTGAATCGATTTGTTAGAAAGACAAGGGTGGGGGTTTTCACCCCGCTATCATTCAGTGGATTAACGTCTGAAAGGGGAAGGTGTTCCGGCTCTCAGGAGCGGCCGGCAATCTGCTTTGACGGCACTGCAATGCGACAGGTCAGACCGTCTGGAGCAAAATCAAGACTGACCTCCGCATCGAGCGCCCGAACGAGATTGTGCTCGATCACCACGCTGCCAAAGCCCCGCCGCTTTGGTTCGCTGACCTTCGGCCCTTTTGTCTCACGCCATAGCAATTCGACGCCGCCATTGCCCGCGAGCGGCCGCCACGTCACCTCAACGCGCCCGGTGAGCTTCGACAGGGCGCCGTGCTTGGCGGCATTGGTCACAAGTTCGTGTAAGGCAAGCCCAAGGCTCTGTGTGGCTTCCGGCGTCAGCTGAACATCCGGACCGTCAATCAAAACCTGATTGGATTCACCGTCGATGTAATGCGCAAGCTGCGAGCGCACGAGATCATTCAGCGAAGCGCCATGCCAGCCTTCAGCCACGAGCAGATCGTGCGAACGCGCCAAAGCCTGGACGCGAGCGCTGAACCTGTCCAGAAACGTGGCAATGCTGCCGCTATGCCGCGCCGTCTGCCGTGCCATCGCCTGGATGACGGCGAGAAGATTTTTCGAACGATGCGTCAGCTCGCGCATCAGCAGCCGCAGATGAGCCTCGGCCTCCTTGCGCTCGGTGATATCGACGGCCGCCCCCGTCAATCCGATCAGCGTACCGGAGACATCCCGCATCGGCTCAATATGAAAATCGTACCATAGCGATTTGTCACCGGCATCGATGCGGGATTCGGCGTTGAGCGGAACGCCCTTATCCAGCACCTCGCGTTTCAGAGCAAAAATCGCAGCCCCATGCGCGCCGGACAACAGCTCTTCGTCCGTCCTGCCCTGCAATTCGGCGGCATCACGACCAAACAGCGGCTTGCTGACTGCGGTGTAGCGAAGATCGGTATCCTGCGTGAAGACGGTGACATTCGAGCCCCGCAGGCCGAGTTCGTAGCGCTGCACTGCTGTCGCCAGTTCTTCATTGAGCTGCCGCTGCTCGCTCTCCATCGATCGAATCCGACTGATGTCCACCGCGGTGCAGAGGATGCCCTTCACCGAACGATCGACGGCAAAGACCGGGTCTATATGAAGTGCAAAGAGAGCGCGTCGCTCCGGCGTGATGAAAGAGACTTCGCAATCCTCGGATTTTCCGGTTTCGAGGACGCGCCGCTTGATGGTGATCGCGGCCTGCAATTCGGGCGATGGCCAAAGCTCTTCATCGGTCTTTCCAACCATCCGGGCCGCCGCCTCTTCACCATGCGGGCCTGAAATCCACAGATAGCGAAGATGCTGATCCTGCGAGAAGGCATGGATCTGGGCACCCCGAAATGCCGCTTCAAATCGTTCCTTGAGTTCGTTGCATTCGCCAGTTTGACGATGTAGCGCCGCCCGCGCGCGTTTGAGTTTGTAACGAGTCTCGGCATGGAGCTTCCGCTCCCGATCGAAATCGTCGGCGGTCCGAACACTCGCAGACAGCCGTTTTGAATTTGATTTTCCAATGGGATGTTTTTTTACGCCCGGCGCGCGCGAGACCAATTTGCGCGGAGTCGATTTGCGCAACATTGTCGCTCGGGAAGGATGTCCGCCTTTCCGCCCGCGCTTTTTTTCTCCACCACTTCCCTGTTTCGTCCCCCGCACGTTTTTCACCAAGGCTTCAGCTTTCATCGGACAGCCACTCGTTCACAGCGGCTGGTGACTCATGCTCACGCTCTCATCGCCTTCGAGCTTATCGACGATAACCGCAGTTGACGATAACAGAGAGGCCTCAATGCAGTTCCAACGCCAAACGTACACAAGGTTTCCGGCGACTGTGCCGAATTTTTCGAATGAAACAGCAAATTGCAACACACTGCACAACAAGAGCGGGAACGATCCCTTTGCGGACGCATTACGCCTACAGCCGGCCGTCATCCCCCTCCCCTCGTGCTCGGCCGGTTGGATTAGGCGCGGTCGGCATTGTACTGCCGACCGCGCTTTTTTTCGTGAGCCGAGCATCACCAACGCATTCGGAACAATGCGAGTTCCCCGGCGTTGGCAAAATCAAATCCAGCAAGATGAATCCGGAGGATCCGCGATGGCACGAGGGCAAGCTCAAGCTGAAACATCCGCCAAAACACGACGCAGAAACGGCTCAGCCCAACGCCGCCGGCGCAAGACGTCGCCTTCGCGTGCTCGCGGCATCATGAGAGAGGCTGTTGCCGATGACGTCGCCGCCATGCGCGCCGAGATCGATGATATGATCGCCTCCCTCGAAGCCAAAATCGATCGGCTGAACCGCATCAGCAAACGCGGCGCGGCCCATGCCGCTGAGGGCGCAAGCGATATCATGCTCAATGCCATTTCCGGCCTGACGGATCAGGTGAGCGGCCGGATGCAAGATACCGCCAGGTCCGCCAGCGATGAGGTCACCAAATTTGGAAATCAGGCTCTCAGGCGCATTGTTTCCGAGATCGATCACCGTCCATTTCTGACGCTGGCCATCGCAGCAGGGATCGGCTTCATCGCAGGTCTCGCGCGCCCGCGGGAGTAACGACGGTGTCTATTTCAGATCTCGTCGGCAATGCGCTCGACCGCCCTGTCACGGCCATCCGTCGTCAGGTCGTCTCGATCGTCATCGCCATTGCGGCGGGGCTCGGCGCACTGTTCTATGGAGCGTCAGCGGCCATGCTGGCACTCGAACTCCTGCTAGGGCCTATTCTGGCCCGCGTCGTGATTGCCGTGATCCTTCTGGCTATCGCCGTGGCCGGTTATTTCGCGCCACGGCTGATTGGGCGCAGCACCGCTTCCGACCCCTCTGCTGAGGCCGCCGCTGACGCGACTGCGGCAGAAACGGCGAGGCTCACGCGCGATCAGCGGATTGCGATGGTGTTCGAGGCGCTGCTGCTCGGCTTCTCGCTCGGTTCTCGCAAGCCAGCTGAAAAACACTGATCCCCAATAGAAACGACCGGACGCCAGGTCCGGTCGTTTCGGCTCTTCTTCAAATGGTGTCGTGTCAGGACGCCCGGCGCTCGCGGCGGCGCGCGTTGCGCTCGAAGAACAGGGCCTGGCTGATCACCGCCGACACCGTGGCTGGCTGGAATGGCTTGGCGATCAGGAAGGCCGGCTCGGGACGTTCGCCGGTCAGGAAGCGTTCCGGATAGGCGGTGATGAAGATGACCGGGACTTCAAACGAGCGGAGCAATTCGTTGACCGCGTCGAGCCCCGAACTACCATCCGCCAACTGGATATCGGCCAGGATCAAACCCGGACGCTTCGCCTTGGCGAGGGTCACCGCTTCCGTATGCGTTCGGGCGACCCCCAACACACGATGACCGAGGCTTTCGACAAGCCCTTCGAGGTCCATGGCGATGAAGGGCTCATCCTCGATGATCAGCACATCGGTCGCGATCTCCGCTGCCAGTTCGCGGCCGGATTCCTCGACAAGTTGGCGCAGGGTCGGAATATCGACATCAAGGATCGTGGCGGCGTCGGCTTCCGAGAACCCCTCCAATGCGACCAGCAAGAACGCCTGGCGCGGCTTGGGCGTAATCTGGCTGATCCGCTGCTCGGCCGGCAGGGTGCTCTCGTCGGGACCGACCTTGGCATTCACCACGACCGAATTCCAGATCTTGCTGAACAGGCGATAGAGCGCGACCCGCGGCGAAGAAGCGCTGTCGAGCACCGAGGTGTCTTCGATCAGCGCTTCCAGGGCCGCCGCCACATAGGCGTCACCCGAGGTCTGGTTGCCGGTCAGTGCACGGGCATAGCGGCGCAGAAACGGCAGATACGGGGCGATAGCTTGCGAAGCGGACACGAAAAATCCCTCCCACTGGACCTGGAATCTCGGTCCCAACGTGTTTTACCAAAAAAAGTTCCCGGTCGAGGAACCTTTTAAATAATGACGCATTACGACCAAACGTACTGGGGACCGGTGGTGACGAGCACGCCGGGCGAGGACGAAATGAGAACACGCAAACCAGGGCAATCTCCATCCATGCAGCCGGACGCCCCGAACCAGAAGAACGCTTCCGGTCTCAACCGGGAAATCCAATCAAAGATCGGCCAGCAGCTCCGCGCCATCTACGATGACGTGGTTCAGGAGGGCGTCCCCGATCGTTTTGCGGAGCTTTTGAAACAACTCGACAAGCCATCGGAGGGAAAATCCGAATGAATGTCGATCCAGCTCTGCGCGATCAGATCCTGGCTGCAATTCCGAGCTTGCGGGCGTTTGCCATATCGCTATCTGGCAACGTCGACAGGGCCGACGACCTGGTGCAGGAGACGATCCTGCGCGCTTTTGCCAACATTCACTCCTTCCAGCCGGGCACCAACATGCCGGCATGGCTGTTCACCATCCTGCGCAATCTCTTCCGGTCCGAATATCGCAAGCGCCGGCGCGAGGTGGAAGACGCCGATGGCGGCTTCGCCGAGACGCTGAAATCGCATCCGGACCAGATCGGCCGGGTGGAGTTTCAGGAGTTCCGGGCCGCGCTCGCGCAATTGCCGGCAGAGCAGCGCGAAGCCCTCATCCTGGTGGGCGCTTCGGGCTTCTCCTACGAGGAGGCCGCAGACATCTGCGAATGCGCGGTCGGCACCATCAAGAGTCGCGTGAACCGGGCGCGCAGCCGGCTCGCCAAGCTGTTGCAGGTCGACAGTCTCGACGAGTTCGGCCCCGACCACGCCACGCGCGCGGTGCTGATCGGCAACGATAGCTAGATGAAACGCAAACAATAAAAACGCCGCTTCCTTTGGCGCGGCGTTTTTATTGTTTGCAGCGATGCTGTTTAAGACGCTGTTGAGCGACCCCGGACAAGGCCGATCACCGCCGACACGACGAACAGCACAATCGCGACGAAGAACACGATCTTCGCGATATCGACCGCAAAGGCGGCAATGCCGCCGAAACCGAGAACAGCGGCGATCAACGCCACCACAAGAAACGTCAAAGCCCAGCCAAACATGTTAAAGCCTCCTAGCCACGAAAAGCCCATCGGAGGGAGAACCCGTGAACGGCAGCACAGGTTCCGCTGAGGAACTGCTCTCCCGCCTGCGTCGTTAAAGCCGCGTTCCAACTGCTACCTGTCAGGAGTTGCAGATGGCGCGGAAAAAAATATCAAAAACAAAAACCTCGGCTGCAAAATTTCACGACTTGAGAGCGCACGATCCCCACCATGCCCAGTTCTCCGATCAGGGCTGGTTCTCGAAAACAGCACTTGTCATTTCACATTGGGCAGGCAAACCGGCGACTTTTCTGATCGCCACGGCGGTCGTCATCGTCTGGGCCCTGAGCGGGCCATTATTCGGCTACAGCGATACCTGGCAACTGGTGATCAACACATCGACCACCATCATCACCTTCCTCATGGTGTTCCTGATCCAGAACACACAAAACCGGGATACCGCGGCGATGCAGGTGAAGCTCGCCGAATTGATCGTCCGGCTGCACGGCGCCGACAACAAGTTGGCGACCGCCGAGGACATGTCCGACGAGGATCTCGAACAGTTACATCGCTCCTACAAAAAGCAGGCCGAACACGTCCTTGCCTCGTTGAACGAGCGGCGTGCGAAAAAACCAGACACGACGACGTAGCAGCGGCGCCAGGGAATGCTCATTTCTGGCAAACCGGACAATAGAATGTCGAACGGCCCGCCTGCACCATGCGCTTGATGATGCCGTTGCATCCGCGCGTCGGGCAAGCTTCGCCTTCCCGGTCATAGACGCGGAAGGAATGCTGGAAATAGCCAAGGTCGCCGTTGGTCTGGCGATGATCGCGGAGCGAAGACCCACCGGCGATGATCGCATCGTTCAGGACGGCACGGATCGCGCTCACCAGCGCCACGGCGCGCTCATTGGGTTCACCTTTGCGGCCGGCGACGGTCGATGCCTTTCGCTTCGGCGACAGATGCGCGCGGTGCAATGCTTCGCAGACATAGATGTTGCCAAGTCCCGCAACCACCCGCTGGTCCAGCATTGCCGCCTTGAGGTTCACTTTCCTGCCTTTGCAGGCTTTCGCCAGCATCGCCGCATCGAAGGCATTACCGAGCGGCTCCGGTCCAAGCGACCGCAACAACGGCTCGTTCTCGAGCTCCGCCCGCGGCACGATCTTCATCGAACCGAAGCGGCGCGGATCGTTGAAGGTCGCGATACCGCCATTCGACATATGGAAAACGACGTGATCGTGCGCCGACAGTTTCGAACGCTCGTGGCGAAAGTCGCCCGGCGTCCGTTCATCGCCCGCAGCCAGCACGCGGAATGACCCGGACATCCCAAGGTGCATGACAAGGACATCGCCGGACGACAGGTCGGCGAGAATATACTTGGCGCGGCGCCCAAGCCCGGTCACCGTCTGCCCCTCCAGCCGGGCCACAAAATCCTTCGGCAACGGCCAACGCAGATCAGGGCGTCTCGCCTCAACCTTCATGAAACGCGCCCCCTCCATGACGGGGACCAGGCCACGGCGGACGGTTTCGACTTCGGGTAATTCAGGCATTGCTGGCGTCTGTCTATCTGCTATCGACCGCCCGTGGAAGCTCGTTAACCGAGGGCGGAGACGCTTTGTAGCGTGGCCGGTCCGGCTGGGCTATCGTCCGCCGCGCAGGAAGGGTTTATGAGCGAACAGACGACAAACGAAGCAGATTTCGGCTTTCGCCGGGTGCCGGTCGAGGAAAAGCAGCGTCTGGTGGACGATGTTTTCCACTCGGTGGCGCGCCGCTATGACCTGATGAACGATCTGATGTCTGCCGGCCTGCACCGGGCCTGGAAGGACGCGCTGGTCAATGCGATCAACCCGCCGAAAAACGACCGCAACTTCCGTCTTCTCGATGTGGCAGGCGGCACTGGCGATATCGCCTTCCGGGTGATCGAATCAGGCGGAGCCGGCACTCACGCGACCATTCTCGACATCAACGGCGGCATGCTCGAGGTTGGCCGCGAGCGGGCGGAGAAACGGGGGCTCGATCACGCCATTACATTCGTCGAGGCGAATGCCGAAAAGCTGCCGCTGCCGGACCGGACCTTCGACGCCTACAGCATCGCTTTCGGCATCCGCAACGTGCCGCGCATCGAAGCGGCGCTGCGCGAAGCCTATCGTGTGTTGCGGCCGGGCGGACACTTCCTCTGTCTGGAATTTTCGTCCGTCGACCTGCCGCTCCTCGACAAAATCTACGATCTGTATTCGTTCAACGCGATCCCGGCGATCGGGCGTGTGGTAACCGGCGACGCCGAATCCTATCGCTACCTCGTCGAGTCGATCCGCAAATTCCCGCAGCCTGAGGTCTTCGCATCGATGATGCGCGAGGCCGGTTTCGGGCGCGCCTCCTATACGAAGATGACCGGCGGCATCGTTGCCCTGCATTCCGGCTGGCGTCTGTGACCCTGATTGCTATGTCCTGCCATTGCCAGCGAACGAACAAGCCGAGTGCGAGTACCCGCGGAATGACAAGAGCATGATCTCCGCCCTGACGCATTCCGTCCGGCTGCTGCGCGCGAATTACGTGTTCGCGCGCGAAGGCGTATTCAGCGACCTCGATCCGACGCTACTGCCGTTTCCGGCGCGCGTGGGCCTGCGCCTCGCACGTCTGATCGAGCGGCCGAGCAAAGCCAGTCATGCCGGCAGACTTGCGGCCGCGCTCACGAAGCTTGGCCCAACCTACGTGAAGCTTGGACAATTTCTGGCAACACGGCCTGATGTCGTCGGAGCGACAGTCGCGCACGAACTGGAAAGCCTGCAGGACCGGATGCCTCCGTTTCCGCAGGCCGAGGCGATCGCCACCATCGAGCGCGCCTTCGACCGGCCGCTGAAGGATGTATTTACCTCATTCGGCCCGGCTGTCGCCGCGGCATCGATTGCGCAGGTGCACCGTGCACAGGTGCAGACCGATGAAGGCTTGAAACAGGTCGCAGTCAAAGTCCTGCGGCCGGGCATCGAACGCCGTTTCAGAATCGATCAGGATGCATTCGCCTTCGCGGCGCGGAAGGCCGAATCTTTTTCCGCCGAAGCGCAACGTCTGCGTCTCGTTGAAACCGCGGCAACCATGCGCCGCTCGGTGGCGCTGGAAATGGACCTGCGGCTCGAAGCCGCCGCGCTGTCCGAAATGGCGGAGAACACCAAGGACGATCCGGATTTTCGTGTACCGGCGGTGGATTGGGACCGCACCGCCAAGGACGTCCTGACGCTGGAATGGATCGACGGCACGCATCTGTCCAACCGCGCGGCGCTGGAGGCCAAGGGGTACGATCTCAAGCAACTGGCGCGGGCGGTCATCCAGAGCTTCCTGCGTCATGCATTGCGCGACGGCTTCTTCCACGCCGACATGCATCCGGGCAATCTGTTCGTCGATCGTGACGGCAGGATCGTTGCCGTCGACTTTGGCATCATGGGGCGGCTGGGCGCGAAAGAGCGCCGCTTCCTCGCCGAAATTCTCTACGGCTTCATCACCCGCAATTATCGCCGCACCGCCGAAGTGCACTTCGAAGCCGGCTATGTACCGGCCCATCACTCGGTCGACGATTTCGCACAGGCGATCCGCGCCATCGGTGAACCGATCCACAAACGCTCCGCCGATGAAATCTCGATGGCGAAGCTGCTGATGCTGCTTTTCGAGGTCACCGGCCTGTTCGACATGCGCACCCGGCCAGAATTGCTGCTGCTGCAAAAGACCATGGTGGTGGTGGAAGGTGTTGCCCGTTCGCTCGATCCGAAGCTCGATATGTGGACCACCGCAGATCCGGTGGTGCGCGAATGGATCGAACGCCATCTCGGTCCTGTTGGCCGTGTCGCCGGCGCGGTAGAGGGAACGGCCGAAGTTGGCCGTTTCATGGGTCAGGTGCCAGGCCTGCTCTCGCGCGGTGCCGTTCTGATCGAACAGCTCGATGCGGCCACCCGCAACGGCATCGTGCTATCGCCCGAGACGGTGGCCAATATCGGCCGCGCCGAGGCGCGGCGAAACCGCTGGACCGCCGTCGCGCTCTGGGTGATCGCCGCGCTGCTGGTCTATATTGTCTGGCTGATCAAATAGAGCCGCGCATTAACTATGGGCGGGTCTCGGCGCTTCCGTTTCTGCCCGGAACGCCGAAATATGCTAACGGCAAATATGCTAACTATCTGTGCATCGGCTGAGACCTCATGACCGGCAAGCGCATTCTCCTGATCATCGGTGGCGGCATCGCAGCCTACAAGTCGCTCGACCTGATCCGGCGGCTGCGCGAGCGCGGTATGCATGTGCGCTGCATTCTCACGAAAGCCGGGCATGAATTCGTCACGCCGCTGTCAGTCGGCGCTCTGGCCGGCGAGCGCGCCTTCACCGATCTGTTCGATCCACAAAGCGAATTCGATGTCGGACATATCCGGCTGGCGCGCGACACCGATCTCATCATTGTCGCTCCGGCGACCGCCGATCTGATCGCCAAGATGGCCAATGGCCATGCCGACGATCTCGCCACCACCGTTCTGCTGGCGACCGATAAACCGATCCTCGTGGCGCCGGCGATGAATCCGATGATGTGGCATCATGCTGCAACGGAGCGCAACGTTGCGCGTATCGTCGCCGACGGCGCGCAACTGATCGGACCCAATGACGGTGAGATGGCCGAGAGCGGCGAAGCCGGCACCGGCCGCATGGCCGAGCCGCTCGAAATCGTCGAGGCAGCGCGACGCATTCTTTCATCGGCCGCCGCAGACAAGCCGCTTGCCGGGAAGCGTGTCTTGATCACCTCCGGCCCGACGCATGAACCGATCGATCCTGTTCGCTACATCGCCAATCGGTCGTCCGGGAAACAGGGGCATGCCATCGCCGCAGCCGCGGCGGCCGCCGGCGCCGAGGTTATCCTTGTCTCCGGTCCCGTGCATGTGCCCGATCCGGCGCGGATCTCGCCGATCCATGTGACGACGGCAAAACAGATGCTGGAGGCTGTGCAAAAAGCTCTGCCGGTCGATGTGGCGATATTCGCCGCCGCCGTCGCCGACTGGGGCATCGCCGATGCGCAGCCGCAGAAGATCAAAAAGAATAAATCCGATGCGCCATCCTTCACGCTGACCGAGAATCCGGACATCCTCGCCACGGTGGCGAAGTTGAAAAGCGGACGGCCCCGGCTTGTGGTCGGTTTTGCGGCCGAAACCGAACATGTCCTCGAGCACGCGAAAACGAAATTGAAAACCAAGGGCTGCGACTGGATCGTCGCTAACGACGTATCGCCGCAGACCGGCATTATGGGTGGTGACCGCAACACCGTGCATCTGGTAACAGCTGGTGGCGTCGAGTCATGGCCCCCTCAATCCAAGGATGACGTCGCGCGCACCCTCATGGCGCGCGTGGCGCAAGTATTGAACGGATCTCAACAGTGAGTGATTTGGAATTACAGATCGTGCAGCTTCCGCACGCGGTCGGTTTACCGCTGCCTGCCTATCAGACTGCAAATGCCGCGGGCATGGACCTTATCGCCGCCGTACCTGAAAGCGAATCAGTCACCATCGCGCCGGGTCAGTTTGTAATGATTCCAACTGGTATCGTCATCGCTTTGCCCAACGGGACCGAAGGCCAGGTCCGCCCAAGATCGGGGCTTGCGGCCAAACACGGCGTGACGATTCTCAACGCGCCGGGCACGATTGATTCGGACTATCGCGGCGAAGTTTGCGTTTTGCTGATCAATCACGGCGCAGAAGCATTCGCCGTGACGCGGGGAATGCGAATTGCGCAGCTTGTTGTCGCACCCGTGTCACATGCGCTCGTCCGTTTGATGGACAAACTCGACGAAACAGCACGCGGAAGTGGCGGCTTTGGCTCTACGGGTACAAAAAGTGTCGATAGGGTGCGATGAAAGGCTGGAACAGCGGCATCTAATTTAATACCGTTATACCCCATAAGCGCAATTGCGGGTAAAATGGAAATGCCGTTGCTGTCGCGGAAAGGTATCTTGGCCATTGCAGCGGTCATTGATGTCGCCCTCAATTCCGAATCGCGTCCCGTTTCAGCCAAAGCGCTCGCGTCGCGGCAGGGGCTTCCCCCCCGTCATCTTGAGCCCGTCCTGCAGGCGCTGGTGCACGATGGCATTTTGCGTGGTGTTCGCGGTCCCCATGGCGGCTATGCGCTCGGCCGCGACAAAGCCGACATCACGGCCAACGAGATTCTGCGCGCCGCAGGCACGGTCGAGGATGCATCCGACAATCCACTGCCCGGCTCGTTTCTGGTCGCCGGCGTAGTGTTACCGGCCCTCGAACAGGCTGAACAGGCTTTCGCCTCGGCGCTCGGCACCATTCATCTCCATGAGCTTGTGAAACGAGCGCAGACCGCCGCGGCACCCTGAACCACACCTCTGCGTTCACGATCTGGACTCTTACGGCGCGACTCGCGTTGGGAGTAAAGTCAAGCGATTCGGGTTGGGGGATATGCGGCCCCTCATTCGCTTTGCGTCCTCACGACAATACGGGTTTGCACCGGACACGCGCACGGTGACAGGCCGGTATTGGGGGCAACTGGGTATGCGGGAATGAATCGGTTGACCGGCGCCGGGGGTGCCGTTCTGCGGCGATGCAGGGACATTGCCTTGACGACTGCGGCGTGGACCACGCTCGAGTCGAGGAGTGCTTATGCGCAAGATGCGCCTCCGCTCAGCGCCTATCTCAATGCCCTGACAAGCTTCGACCGTCACGAACTGGCCGCGCTCGGCCTGACGCTTGGCGTTATCGCCTTCGGTGTCGTCACATCGATCATGCTGGTACGGACCCGCCAGCGCGCCAGCCTCGCCGAGGCCGCCGCGCGCCGCGAGATCGAGACGCTGTCTGCCGAAAACGATCGCGTCAATGCGCTGTTGCTGTCCGAACCACAAATCGTTGTCGCCTGGGCTGCCGGCTCCGACGAACCCGACATCATCGGCGACGTCACCATCGTGACGCTCGCGACCATACCGCAACGTGTCCTGGCGTTCGGATCGTGGCTCGCGGCCGATCAGGCGCAACTCATGCAAAGCGCGGTGGATCGACTGCGCAATAATGGCGAAGCCTTCGCCATGACGTTGAATACGCTGGGCGGCAAGTCGATCGAGGCCGAAGGCCGGGCGATCGGCGGCCGCGCGGTGATGCGGCTGCGCGATGTCAGCGGCATCAAGGGCGAACTCGCGGCCCTCGCCGCACGCCACGAGCGCCTGGTCGACGACATGACGGCGCTCCGCACGCTGGTCGATTCGCTGCCCTTCCCAGTCTGGGCCCGCGACCGCGAAGGCCGACTGGATTTTGTCAACGCAGCTTATGCCGGTGCAGTGGAAGCTGCCGATCCCAACGAGGCGGTCGAGCGCAATCTCGAATTGCTTGACCGGTCGGTGCGCGAGGAAGCGGCCCGTACACTCGGCACCCATACGCCCTATCGCAACCGCGTACCGACCGTGATTGCCGGTGCGCGTCGGATTTTCGATGTCGTCGAAATGCCGACGCGCGCAGGCAGCGCCGGCATCGGCGTCGATTTCACCGAGCTGGAAAATCTCAAGGCCGAGATGACGCGGATGATCGATGCGCATCGTCGCACACTCGATCAGCTTGCCACCGGTGTCGCGATCTTCGGCGCCGATCACACCTTGCGCTTTTACAACGAGGCTTACCGCGCGCTGTGGGACCTCGACGCGTCCTATCTCGATCACAGTCCGACGGACACCGCCGTCCTCGACCGCCTGCGCGCCTCCCGCAAGCTGCCGGAACAGCAGGACTTCCGCTCCTGGAAAAACCAGTTACACGAAGCCTATCGCGCGCTCGAAGCCAAGGAAGACCTATGGCATCTGCCCGATGGCCGAACCTTGCGCGTCGTCACAACACCGAACACCGAAGGCGGCGTAACCTATCTGTTCGACAACGTCACCGAACGCCTCGATCTCGAACGTCGTTATGACGCATTGATCCGCGTGCAGGGTGAGACGCTCGACAATCTCGCCGAAGCGGTCGCGGTGTTTGCCAGCGACGGACGTTTGCGGCTGCACAATCCGGCTTTCGCCGACATGTGGAATTTGCCGGCCGAAGCACTGGCGGAACGGCCGCATATCGAAGCGGTCATCGCCTGGTGTGCGCCACTTCAGCCTGAAGATCAGACCATGCGCGCGCTCCGTACAGCGGTCACCTCGATCGGCCAGCGCGAGTCCGTGCAGGGCCGCCTCGAGCGCCGCAATGGCACCGTTGTCGATGTCGCCACCCTGCCGCTGCCCGATGGCGCGACACTCGTTACTTTCCAGGATGTCACCGACAGCGTGAATGTCGAACGTGCCTTGCGCGAGCGCAACGAAGCGCTGGTGACCGCCGACGAGATCAAGATCAACTTCCTGCATCATGTGTCATACGAATTGCGCTCGCCGCTGACCAACATCATCGGCTTTGCGCATTTCCTCGGCGATCCTTCGACCGGCCCGCTGACCGGCAAGCAATCCGAATATCTCGGATACATCACCGTCTCGACCAACTCACTGCTGGCGCTGATCAACGACATTCTCGATCTCGCCAGCATCGATGCCGACGCGATGACGCTCACGCTCGGCCCCGTCGATATCCGCAAGACCGTTAATGCCGCCGCCGAAGGCATCGGCGACCGGTTGATGAAAGATAACATCAAGCTCGATATCGACGTCCCGGCCAATATCGGCGAATTCTCCGCCGATGAGCGTCGGGTGCGGCAAATCCTCTATAATCTCTTGTCCAACGCGGTCGGGTTTTCGCCCCCCGGCAGCACCATCCGCATGCATGCCGAGCGAACTGACAACTCCGTCGTCTTTTCGGTCACGGATCAGGGTCCCGGCATCCCTCCCGAGATGAAGAACCGCATCTTTGACTGGTTTGAGACCCATCCGCTGGGTTCCCAGCACCGGGGGGCCGGGCTTGGCCTATCGATCGTGCGGTCCTTCGTGCAATTGCACGGCGGCACGGTCAGCATCGATTCGGCGGTCGGCCAGGGAACCACCGTGACCTGCACCTTCCCGATCCAGCCGACCGCGGAGCGCATCGCCGCGGCCTAACCATCATGCCGAAAACTGGAGATCGGCGCCAAAACGTGCGAAGCGTGTTCAGGCGTATCTCGATCTGATGGACTTCCTGCTTGGCAACGATGGCGGCGACGACCACCCTTTCCCGCGAGACGAGTTTTACCGTCGCGCTCGACAATGAGCAGGCCACCACCCGCTTTGCCGCGGAAATCGCCAATGCGCTCGAACCTGGCAACTTTGTCACGCTGTCCGGCGATCTGGGCGCCGGCAAGACCACCTTTGCCCGCGCGCTGATTCGCTTCCTTGCGGGCGACGCCGCGATCCCGGTACCAAGCCCCACATTCACACTGATCCAGAATTATGACCTGCCGCGCTTCCCGATCGTCCATGCCGATCTGTACCGGTTGTCCGGCAGGGACGAACTGGCGGAACTCGGCCTTGACGATCTCGCGGACGGCTCGGTCGTGCTGATGGAATGGCCGGATCGCGCCAGCGACTGGCTCCCCGCCGATCGAATCGATCTGTCTTTTCAGCTGTCGCCATCCCGCGCGCTGGATTATCGCGACGTACGCGTCACCGGCTATGGCAAGCTGGGACGACGGGTCGAACGGATCGCCGCGCTGCGCAACTTTCTCCACGATGCGTCGCTTGCTGTTGCCGATCGCAAGCGCATGCAGGGCGACGCTTCAACACGCATATATGAACGTATCCGCAGCAACGGTTCGTCCGCGATCCTGATGAATGCGCCGCAGCGAACGGACGGGCCGCCGGTGCGCAACGGCAAACCTTACAGCGCGATCGCACATCTCGCCGAAGACGTAACGCCATTCGTGGCGATGGCGGATGGACTGCGCGCGCAAGGATTTTCCGCGCCCGAAATCTATGCTGCCGACCTCAAGAATGGTTTCCTCTTGCTGGAAGATTTCGGTTCCGAGGTCTTCGTCGCCGGTCAACCGCCCGCACCGATCGCATCGCGCTATGAGGAAGCCGTCGATCTTCTCGTAACGCTGCACGCAAAGACATTGCCGGCGACACTGCCGGTGCGCGGTACGACGCCGTACACCATTCCCCGCTACGACCTTGACGCATTCCTGATTGAAGCGGAACTGCTGCTCGACTGGTACGTTCCTCATCGTGGGCTTGCCGCCGACGATGCGGCACGCTCGCAATTCCGAAAACTCTGGCAGGAGGCGTTGCAGCCCGCCTTGAACGGCCCGCAGACCTGGGTGCTGCGCGACTTTCATTCCCCTAACCTGCACTGGCTGCCGAACCGGCAGGGCATTTCGCGCGTCGGGTTACTTGATTTTCAGGATGCATTGATCGGCCCGGCCGCCTACGATGTCGCCTCGCTTCTGCAGGATGCACGTGTCGATGTGCCGGACACGCTCGAGAGCGAATGGCTCGCGCGCTATATCCAAAAGCGCACCGAGCAGGACATGCGCTTCGATGCCGAAGCTTTCAGAGCAATTTATGCCGTGATGGTGGCGCAGCGATCCACAAAAATCCTCGGCATCTTCGCGCGCCTCGATAAGCGCGACGGCAAGCCGCAATATCTCCGTCACATGCCGCGCGTATGGCGCTACCTGCAAGGCGCCCTCGCTCATCCGGCGCTCGCCGGTCTCGCGCGCTGGTACAAAGACAACGTCCCCGCATTCGACGGGCTGTGATAAGGGCTCATTCGGGGAATTCCATGGTGCATCCGATTCCACAAAAGGCAATGGTTCTTGCCGCTGGCATGGGCGAGCGCATGCGTCCGCTGACCGCGACCATGCCGAAACCGCTAGTGAAGGTCGCCGGCCGTCCGCTGCTCGATCATGTGCTCGACAAGCTGGGCCAGGCGGGCGTACCGACGGCGATCGTCAATGTCCATTACCTCGCCGACCAGATTGAACATCATCTCGCGAGCCGCACCTCGCCGCGCATCGTCATTTCCGACGAACGCGAGCAGCTGCTGGAAACTGGCGGCGGCACCGTGAAGGCACTGCCGTTGCTCGGCAACGAGCCATTCTTCCTGGTCAATTCCGACACGATCTGGCTCGACGGGGTAACCGGCAACTGGCAGCGCCTGGCGGAAGCTTTCGATCCCGAGCGCATGGACGCCTTGCTGCTGCTGGCCGCTGCAACGCACAGCATCGGCTATACGGGGCGCGGCGATTTCACCATGGCGCCGGACGGACGGCTGTCGCCGCGCGCTGAGCGCCAGGTGGCACCGTTTGTTTATGCCGGAGCAGCCGTGTTTTCACCGCGCCTGTTCGAGGGCGCGCCCCAGGGCCCGTTCTCGCTCAACCGCCTGTTCGCGAAAGCCAGCGAAGCTGGGCGCCTGTTTGGATTGCGGCTCGACGGGCTGTGGATGCATGTGGGCACGCCGGATGCGATTGCCCTGGCGGAAGAGGCAATTCTGGAAAGCGCGGCGTAACCTCTATATTGTCGTCATGGTCCGGCATAAGCCGTTGAAGACGGCGTCTTGACGCCTTATGCCCCGGCCATCCACGTCTTTTCACGTGATAATTAAGACGTGAATGCCCGGCACGAGGCCGGGCATGACAACTGAGAATCATGACCCCGCGCTCACCCCGATTGTTCAACATCCCGCCGTCGGCACCGTTTCTGCCGACGCTGATCGCCGCATTGATCGATGGCCGGCTGATCGATGGCTTTCCTGCCTCGCGCGATCCGCTCGCGCTCGCAGAAGCGACACTCTATCTACCAACACGCCGCGCCTGCCGTCTTGCTCAGGGTGTATTCCGGCACGTGCTCGGCACCGATGCGGCGATCCTGCCGCGCATTGTTCCGGTCGGCGATATCGATGAGGACGAGATTGTCTTTGCCGACATAGCGGCAGGCGCGCTTGCGCAGGAGGCGCTGGCGCTGCCGCGCGCGATGGACAATTTCGAACGCAAGGCTTGGCTGACACAGCTCATTCTCGCCTGGGCGAAATCGCGCGGCATGAAAAGCGACGATAACGCCTCGCTGATCGCCAACTCGCCGTCTGCGGCGTTCACCATGGCGGGCGAATTGGCGCGGCTGCAGGACGACATGATCACCCGCGAAGTGCCATGGTCAAGGCTCGACACGCTCGTGCCACGCGAGATGGATCGCTACTTCGAGGCGACGCTGGAATTTCTGAAGATCGCTCGCGATCTCTGGCCCAATCTTCTGAACGAACGGCAGATGATCGATATCGCAGCGCGGCGCGACCGGCTGATCGATGCGGAGACCGCGCGACTGCAACGCGCAGGCGGCGGCCCGGTGATCGCCGCCGGTTCGACCGCGTCGATGCCCTCGACCGCGAAGCTGCTCGCTGCCATTGCACACCTGCCGAACGGCGCCGTGGTATTGCCAGGGCTCGACACCGATCTCGAGGATCGAGCCTTCGACATGATCGCCGGCAGCAAGGATCACGCGCCGGCGCCCAGTCATCCGCAATATGCGATGCAGGCCTTCCTGCGGCGCCTGCAGATCAGTCGCAATGCTGTGATCGATCTCGCACCGCGCGGCTCTCACGGACGCGAAGCAATTGTGTCCGAAGCAATGCGGCCGGCCGAAGCGACCGAAAGCTGGCAAGCGCGCCTGAACGATCTTTTTTTCGAAACAAAAAAGCAGAATGCGCTTGCGAGTCTCACACTGATCGAGGCTGCCAATCCGGAAGAGGAATCGCTCGCCATCGCCCTCGCGCTGCGCGAGGCTGTAAGTGACGGCACACCGGAGAGCGAGACGCGCACGGCCGCCTTGATCACACCGGATCGCGCCTTGGCGCAGCGCGTGCTTGCGGCTCTGGCGCGCTGGAATGTGCCGGTGGACGATTCCGGCGGCGACGCGCTGGCCGACACACAGGCCGGATTGTTTGCGCGGCTTGCAGCGGAAACGGCTTTGCGCGGTTGCGAGCCTGTGACGCTGCTGGCGCTGCTCAAGCATCCGCTATGCCGGCCCAACAACGGCGAATTCTCGCATCTGCATGCGGTCTCAGCGCTGGAACGTGCGATCCTGCGCGGCCCGCGACCACGCCCCGGCGTCGATGGCCTGATGCATGCGTTGCAGACGCTGCGTGCCAAGCAAGGCGAATTGCATCGCAGTGACCCGCGTGCCGCAATCTCGGAAAGCGAGCTCGGTCGGGCGGAAACACTTATCAACTCGCTGAAGACAGCGCTCGAACCGCTGGCATCTCTCAGAAAGCCGGCGCCGCTGTTTGAATTCGCAACGCGCCATCATGGCGTGCTGGAAGCCTTGTCGGCGACCGGCGGCGGTCCGGCCGCGTTTACCGGCCGTGATGGCGAGGTGCTGGAAAGCGTGCTGCAAGCGGTGGCGGCGAGCGGCAGCGCCGCGCAGTTTCCTGTTACGCCCTACGATTATCCCGATCTGTTCCATGCGATCGCGTCTGACAATGTCGTGCGACGACCGGGCGCGCCGAATGCGCGCGTTCGCATCTATGGTCCGCTTGAGGCGCGTCTGCAGCAGGCGGATCGCGTCGTGCTCTCCGGTCTTGTCGAAGGCGTATGGCCACCAGAGCCGCGCAACGATCCTTGGCTGAATCGTCCGATGCGGCAGGACCTCGGCCTCGATCTGCCGGAACGGCGGATCGGCCTTGCCGCGCATGACTTCGCGCAGGCGCTCGGCGCGAAGGATGTGTTCCTGACCTACGCCACCAAACGCGAAGGCGCGCCCTCTGTCATCTCACGCTTCGTGCAGCGGCTTTCGGCCGTATCAGGCCCCGATCACTGGCAGGCGGTGAAGACACGTGGAGGCAGATATCTCGACTGGGCGCGCTCGCTCGATCGTCCGGCAACAATCACACCGGCGCAGCGGCCGGCACCGACACCGCCGCGCGAGGCCCGGCCAAAGCGGCTGTCGGTCACCGAGATCGAACATTGGCTGCGCGATCCCTACACCATCTATGCCAAGCATATTCTAAGGCTTCAGCCGCTCGATGCGGTCGATACGCCGCCCGGCGCGCGCGATCGCGGCACGGTGATTCACAAGGCGATCGGCGATTTCACAGAGAAATTCGCCAGCGGCTTGCCGGACGATCCTTACGGTGAATTGATCACACTCGGTCGTGCAGCCTTTGCACCGTTGAACGATTATCCCGAGGCGCAGGCGTTCTGGTGGCCGCGATTCGAACGCATCGCCAGTTGGTTGGTCGGCTGGGAGATCGAGCGCCGCGCGCGCGTGACAGCGGTTCATGCCGAGATCGACGGCCGGCTTCAGGTGACGCCTGATTTCCTTTTGACTGCGCGCGCTGACCGCATCGAGATTCTGGAAGACGGCTCGCTTGCCGTGCTCGACTACAAGACCGGACAGCCGCCATCAAGCAAACAGGTCCGCGCCAATCTCGCGCCGCAGCTCACTTTGCAGGCGGCGATGCTGCGCAAAGGCGGCTTCGAGAAAGTTGGCGCAACGCACGGCGCGCACGTGTCCGAATTGCTGTATCTGCGGTTGCATGGCGGCAATCCGGGCGGCGAGAAGCATTGGCGCGAATTCGAAAATTCGACCATTGATCAGGAAGCCGACAAGGCCCTGGCGCAACTGGCAGCGCTGGCAATCCGCTTTGCGTCCGATGACGAACCCTATCGCTCGTTCTCGCGGCCGATGTGGGTCGGTCGCAGCTATGGCCCTTACGATCATCTCGCCCGCGTCAAGGAATGGTCGGCGACGGGCGGTGTCAGCGACGAGGGCGGCGAATGAAACCGCGGCCCGACATTCCGGCCTCTGTCATAGAGAGCCAGCATCAAGCCTCCGACCCCGGCGTCTCA
Source organism: Pseudorhodoplanes sinuspersici (assembly GCF_002119765.1). Lineage (NCBI taxonomy): Bacteria > Pseudomonadati > Pseudomonadota > Alphaproteobacteria > Hyphomicrobiales > Pseudorhodoplanes > Pseudorhodoplanes sinuspersici. The sequence goes on along the minus strand of NZ_CP021112.1, from coordinate 2,269,536 downwards.
GCTTGGGCATCGGCCAATGCCGGCTCGGGCAAGACGCATGTGCTGACGCAGCGCGTGATCAAGCTGCTGCTGCGCGGCGAAGATCCGGCGAAAATCCTCTGCATCACCTTCACGAAGGCTGCGGCTGCAACGATGGCGACGCGCGTGTTCAACACGCTCGCGACCTGGACGGCGCTCGACGATGCGGCACTCGATGCCGCGATCCGATCGATCGGCGCTGTGCCCGATGCGCTGACCCGCAAGCGTGCGAGGCAACTCTTTGCGCGGGCGCTGGAAACGCCGGGCGGCCTGAAGGTCCAGACCATTCACGCCTTCTGTACGCGACTGCTGCATCAATTCCCGTTCGAGGCCGGTGTTGGCGCCGGCTTCGAGGTGATGGACGACGCGACACAAACGCAGCTTCTGGAGAAGCTCAGTCTTGACGTAATGCTGGAAGGCGCAGCCAAGCCGGATACGCCGATCGGCCGCGCGCTGGCATCGGCGATCTCGGCTGCTGCCGATCAGACATTCCGCGATCTCATTCACGAGGCCGTTGGCCGGCGCGACATCATCGCCGAATGGGTGGAGCGCGCGGGCTCGGTCGATAACGCCATCGCCGAACTTTCGCAGGCGCTCGATATCAGCGACCATGAAAGCGCAAGCGATATCGAAAACCAGATCTTGAAGGCATCCGGTATCGCCCTAACCGAATGGCTTGAATTGCAGACGGTCCTCGCCAGCGGTAGCAAGGCCGATCAGGACCAGGCCGATAAATTGCGTTTGGCATCCCTGGCTGACGGGCGTGAGAAGCTGCGCGGCTATCTCTCGATCTTCTGCACCGACAAGATGCAGCCACGGAGTCGCCTTGTCACCAAGGCCTTCCGCGAACGGTATCCCAAATGGGTACAACGACTGGAAGAAGAACAAGGCCGCATCTGCGTCTTGCTGGAAAGGCGCCGCGCCGCCGAATGTCGCGACCGCACGCGCGCGCTGCTCACCATTTCCGATGAAGTGATGCGGCGTTATCGCCGCGATAAAACGCGACGCGGGCTGCTCGATTATGACGACCTGATCGAACGAACGCTGATGCTGTTCCAGCGCACGTCGGCGGCCTGGGTTCTATACAAGCTCGATCTCGGCATCAATCACCTTCTGCTCGACGAAGCGCAGGATACGAGCCCCCGGCAATGGGAGATCGTCGCAACGCTGGTGTCGGAATTCACCGCCGGCGCCGGCGCGCGCCACATCAAGCGCACGCTGTTCGCGGTCGGCGACGACAAGCAGTCGATCTATTCTTTCCAGGGCGCGGCGCCGGAAAAATTCGGCGTCATGCGCGACGATTTCCGGCGCGCCTTCGAGGCCGCTGAACTGGAATGGCGCAATGTTAAACTGCTGACCTCGTTTCGCTCCGGCGGCATCGTGCTGGATGCGGTGGACGCCGTATTCGGCCGCGAGATCGCCTATCGCGGGCTGTCATCGCTGCCGGAGAAAACGGTGCATCAGGCCTTGCCGAGCGCGCTGCCTGGCAGTGTCGAAATCTGGCCGCTGACCGTCGCCGACGACAAACGCGAAATCATCGGCTGGGATGCGCCTTTTGATACCGCGCGGGAAACCAGCCCGCAGGTGCAGCTCGCGCAGAAGATCGCACGCCACATCGCGCTATGGCGGACGAAAGGCGGCAAGCCCGGCGATGTGCTGATCCTCGTGCGCCAGCGCGGTGCGTTATTCGAGGCGATCATCCGGGCGTTGAAGGCCGCTGACATTCCGGTCGCCGGTGCCGACCGCCTGGTGCTGACCGAGCATATCGCGGCGATGGACCTGATGGCGCTCGCCGATGCGCTGCTATTGCCGGAGGACGATCTGGCGCTGGCCTCGGTGCTGAAGAGCCCGCTCTTTGGCCTCGACGACAACGACTTGTTCGACATCGCCCATAACCGCGGCAAGCAATCATTGCGCGCGGCCCTTTCGAGTAAACCGGGAGCGATCGCAGCGATTGCCGACAGGCTCGACGCGCTGACATACGCCGCCTTGCGCGAAAGCCCCTTCACCTTTTACGCGAGGGTGCTCGGCCCCGGCGAAGGGCGGAAGAAATTTCTGACGCGTCTCGGACCGGAAGCCAATGACGCGCTCGACGAATTCCTCAATCTCGCGCTGGAATATGAGAAGCGCGAAACGCCATCGCTGCAAGGCTTTGTCGCGTGGCTGCGCGCCGCCAGCGCCGAAGTGAAGCGCGACATGGAGATCACGCGCGATGAAGTGCGGGTGATGACCGTGCACGGGGCGAAGGGCCTTGAAGCGCACACCGTCATTCTCGCAGACACGATCACCCGCCCGGAAGGTCAGCACCCGCCGCGGCTGATCGACTTGCCGCTGCAAGGCGGAAACGGCTTCGTCTGGGCCGCGGCGAAAGATACCGATCCGCCCGCTGTGGCGAGTGCACGTGAGGCGGCGTTGCGGATTCAGGCCGACGAATACCGGCGACTGCTGTATGTGGCGATGACGCGTGCCGAGCAGCGGTTGGTAATCTGCGGCGTCTCAGGTCCGCTGAAGCAGGACGGCACACATCCGATCCCTCAAGAGTGCTGGTACCGGCTGATCGAAGACGCCCTCGTCCAAAGCGCCGAGGGCGATACCATTGAAGCGCCCTCCGAAGACGGCGACGGTATCATCTGGCGCTATCGGACATCGGAACCGCGCCTTGTTGCCGGTGTGGAAACGAAAGCTGCCACAGCAAAGACAAACGAGCCGGCCTGGCTGCATGAGAAGGTCAATCCCGATCCAGTGCGCGCCGTTGCGATCACACCGTCCGATGCCGACGACGTCGACAAGCGGAGCAGAACAGGTACGCTCGAACGCGAGCAGGCGTTATTGCGTGGCCGGCTGATGCACCGACTGATCCAGTCGCTGCCCGATTTGCCACAGTCGCTGCGCGAGACAGCCGCGCGCGAATTCCTGACCCGCAACGGCGATGCACTCGGCGACGAAGAGCGCAGCCGGATCGCAGTGCAGGCCCTTGCCATTCTGGCGGACGCGCAATTCGCCCCGCTCTTTGCGCCGGGCAGCCGGGCCGAAGTGGCCCTGGTCGGGACGCTGGAAGGGGCCACGCGCCCCTTGATCGTCAACGGGCAGATCGACCGGCTGGTGGTCACGCCAGATGAGGTGCTGATCGCCGATTACAAGACCAACCGGCCCGCCCCGACCGTATTGGACGGCGTTCCCCAGCCCTACCGGCGTCAGCTTGCGCTTTACCGCGCCCTGCTGCAGCGGATTTACCCAGGCCGACCAATCCGGGCGGCCCTAGTCTGGACCGAAATGCCAAATCTCATGGAAATCCCGGCAGTTATCCTCGATGCAGAATTGGCAGGTCTCACCAGCGGGTGAGCTGCACTTGACCCCAAGGGGGGCCGTTCTTACGTTCGCCAGCCATGCAATGAGGCAATTTTGCGATTCGAGAGGTGTGAGATGGCCGTTGGAAAGGTATCGGACGCGACATTCGAGAGCGAAGTCTTGAAAGCCAGCGGTCCTGTGGTTGTGGATTTCTGGGCGGAATGGTGCGGCCCCTGCCGCATGATTGCGCCTGCGCTCGAGGAAATTCAGGGCGCGATGGGCGAGAAGGTCAAGATCGTGAAGCTGAATGTCGACGAAAACCCCGGCGTTGCGTCGAAATACGGCATCATGTCGATCCCGACGCTGATGATCTTCAAGAATGGCGAGCTTGCTTCGCGCCAGGTCGGCGCGGCGCCCAAGGCCAAGCTTGAACAGTGGATTACGGCCGCGGTCTGATCCTTAGGCGAAATTATTTCCCGCAACAGCCGGCCGAAAGGCCGGTTGTTTGCGTTTAGGCAAGGCACATTCAAGGGACAGTCCCGGCATGAGCCTTCCGATCAAAATGCCTTTCCCGCCGATGGAGGCGCTGTCGGTCGAAGACATCCCGACCGGCGCCGAATGGCAATACGAACCCAAATGGGATGGCTTTCGCAGCCTCGCTTTTCGCGACGGCAATAGCGTGGAGCTGCAGTCCAAATCCGGTCAGTTGCTGACCCGCTATTTTCCCGAGCTGATCGCCGCGCTTGCGGAGTTGAAGGCGACGAGATTCATCCTCGATGGCGAGATCGTCGTGCCGGACGGCGCGGCCTTTTCCTTTGACGCCCTGCTGCAGCGGATCCATCCAGCAAAAAGCCGCGTCGCGCGTCTTGCTGCCGAAACGCCGGCATTATTCATCGTATTCGATCTGCTGGCCAATGTTGACGGAGCATCACTGGTAAAGGATATCCTCGATACCCGGCGACAGGCGCTCGATCATTTCGCCAGAACATTCCTGCGCAATAACAAGACGATCCGTCTGTCGCCCGCCACCGTGAAATTACCGGACGCAAAGAAATGGTTTGCACGCGTCGGGAATGCACTTGACGGCATCATCGCCAAGCGGCGTGACAAGCCCTATGCATCCGGCACGCGCGAGGCGATGCAGAAGATCAAGAATCATCGCAGTGCCGACTGTGTCGTCGGCGGCTTTCGCTACAATGAGGGCAAGAAAGTCGTCGGCTCTCTGCTGCTTGGCCTCTATGACGACGCAGGCCTGTTGCACCACGTCGGCTTCACATCAGGACTGAAAGCTGCCGAAAAAGCCGAACTGACAAAGAAGCTGGAAAGACTGATTGCCCCGCCCGGCTTCACCGGCAACAAACCGGGCGGCCCGAGCCGCTGGTCCACCAAGCGGTCGGCTGAATGGCAGCCGCTCAGACCCAAGCTTGTCGTGGAGGTGCGCTACGATCACTTCTCCGGCGATCGCTTCCGTCACGGCACAACCTTATTGCGCTGGCGGCCCGACAAATCGCCCAGGCAATGCACGCTCGATCAGCTCAAGCAGAAGAAAGCCAATTTGCAGAAGCTTCTGGCCTAAACACCCTTTGTTATGGCCGGGATGTTCTTTGCAAATTTTGCTCGAAAAACGCTTCAAACCGGCAGTGTCTCGTTGCGCGCCAGCACATCGCCCGCAAGATACAGCGAACCACCGATTAGGATGCGCGGCGGCGTATCGAATGACAACGCCTTGATTGCAGCCAGCGCGGCTTCGACGTCTATCGCGCTTTCGGACGGAATGCCGATCTTGCTCGCGGTTTCGGCAATCTGCTCTGGGGGAAGACTGCGCTCGGCATGCGGAACGGGCACGGCATAGAGGCACAGCGCCAGCCCGCTGAAATGGCGCAGATAGCCTTCGAAGTCCTTCGTGCCCAGCATGCCGACGATCATCACCAGCGGCTTTGGTGCGCGCTCCTCGATATCGGCGAGTGAGACTGCGACCGCGCGGCCGCCATCGGGATTGTGGCCGCCATCGAGCCAGATTTCGCTGCCCGCGGGCGCAAGTGTAACAAGATGCCCATGTGTCAGCCGCTGCATCCGTGCCGGCCATTCGGCTTTCACGAGGCCGGCATCATAAGCCTCCACCGAAATCCGCAAACCCGACGCCCGCAACGCCGCAACGGCAACACCGGCATTCACGAATTGATGGCGCCCAGGCAGCTTTGGGCCGGGAAGATCGAGCAGACCGTTGTCATCCTGATAGACAAGGCGGCGATGTTCTTCGCTCGCATTCCAGTGTTCGCCGGCGACGAGGAGCGGTGCCCGCATGCGCTGCGCGGTGCGTTCGATGATCGACAGGGCTTCCGGCATTTGCGGGCCAATGACGGCCCGCACTCCGCGCTTGATGATGCCTGCTTTTTCCGTCGCGACGCTTTCGATCGAATCGCCGAGGTAATCGGCATGATCTAGCGACACCGGCGTGATGACGCTCAGCAGCGGTGCATCGACGACATTGGTCGCGTCGAGGCGGCCGCCAAGCCCGACTTCAAGCAGCAGCACATCGGCAGGGTGGCGCGAGAACAGCAGCATGCCGGCCGCTGTCGTGATCTCGAACACAGTGATCGGTTCGCCGGCATTGAGGCGCTCGCACTCTTCAAGTGTCGCACGCAACTCATCATCACCGACCAATTGGCCGCCGCCTTCAGCCGCAATCCGGAAGCGCTCGTTGAACCGTACCAGATGCGGCGAGGTATAGACATGCACATGCTGGCCGGCCGCTTCGAGGATCGAGCGCATGAAGGCGATTGTCGAGCCCTTGCCATTCGTGCCGGCCACCTGGATGACCGGTGGCAGCTTTCGCTCGGGGTGATCGAGGCGCGCGAGCAGACGCCACATCCGGTCGAGCGAAAGATCGATCAGCCTGGGATGCAGCGCGAGCAGGCGCGTGAGTGTGTCGTCGAGCGTGGTCATGAACAATGACTAGCACGGCCTGCACGTCTCCGCGAAGGCATAGAGCCAGAACAAGGCTGGCATCCCGCTTGCTCAGACATGCGTGGAGCGATTTTCAATAATTCAATTTCAGGCGGACGCCGCTGCCATTTCCGCAGCCGGCAGCGCCGGATGCGTGGCGGGCGACGACGCCTTGGTGAGCAAGCGGCAAATGCGCGCCAGCGTTGCACGCATCTCATGCCGGTGCACCACCATGTCGACCATGCCATGCTCTTTCAGGTACTCGGCGCGCTGGAAGCCGGCTGGCAATTTCTCACGAATCGTCTGTTCAATGACGCGCGGGCCGGCAAAGCCGATCAACGCACCAGGCTCGGCGATATGCACATCGCCCAACATCGCGTAGGAAGCCGTAACGCCGCCCGTCGTCGGATTGGTGAGAACGACGATGTAAGGCTTCTTTGCTTCACGCAGCATTTCGACCGCGACCGTCGTGCGCGGCATCTGCATCAGCGACAGGATGCCTTCCTGCATGCGCGCACCGCCCGACGCGGCAAAGAGAATGAACGGTGTACCGCGCTCGACTGCGGTCTCCAGCCCCTTCACCACCGCTTCGCCCGCAGCCATGCCAAGCGAGCCACCCATGAAATCGAAATCCTGCACGCCGATCACGACGGGAATGGTATCCAGCCGGCCGAAGCCGAGCTTGATCGCGTCATTCATGCCGGTCTTCGTGCGGGCATCTTTCAGACGGTCGGCATATTTGCGCTGATCGCGGAATTTCAGCGGATCGATGGACACTTCCGGCACACCGATATCGAGCCAAGTCTCGCCATCGAACATCGACTTGAGGCGGGCCGTGGCGCTCATGCGCATATGGTAGTTCGAGCCAGGGATGACGAACTGGTTCGCTTCCACGTCCTTGAAGAAGACGAGCTGACCGGTCTCCGGGCATTTGATCCAGAGATTTTCCGGCGTTTCCCGCCGATTCAGGAACGACCGGATTTTCGGGCGGACGACGTTGGAGATCCAGTTCATACGCTTGGCTTCATCCTGCACAAAGCCCGGCCTGCCGGGCGCTCTTCATGGGTTCATGTACTCTTCTTTGGCCGATATTGCCGCAACTTTTCACAGTAAAGGTAATTAAATACTCCCATTCTATGTGAGATTTTCGCGGTGGCCTTGCAACCAAAGCCATCGCAACGCGTTCGCCAGTCACCTCTTATTCCAAAATTGGAGATTGCGATGTTCCACGGGGCGCGCCACGCATGGCTCGGTTTGGGTACAATCTCCCTTTTTCTCCTGGGGTTCCTGTTAGTGCTGAATAACGTCCAGGCTGCGGAACCGGCCGAGTCGCAACCTGATATTACCAACTCACTGGAAGCTACCCCCGCCGAACCTCCCGCCGCGGCCGTCGTACTTGAAGGCGGCGAGGCCGGTAGCATCCTCGGCAAGGAGGTTCGCAGCGCCACGGATGAAAAACTCGGACGCATCGTCGACGTGATCGTAGATCGCCGCGGCACCACCCGCGCCGCAGTCATCGACTTCGGCGGCTTCCTTGGCGTCGGCAGCAAGAAGATCGCCGTGGCGTGGGATATCCTGACCTTTGCCGCGCCTCCGGGCGGAGAGGACAAGATCACCGTGCAGACGACGCGGGATCGCCTCAACAAGGCACCTGAATTCAAGGACGGCAAACCCATCACCGTACTCGGCGCGCGCGACGAAGCCGCGAGGACGAAATTCACGTTGAAGGCTTCGGAGTGGTGAGCTGTCGGCGGTAACCGACGAACGCGATAAAAAGATCCGCGGTGGAAATCCTGCCGGGGAAAAAGTGCGCGAATTCGGAACACCGCCTCCTCCGCCAGGGTCTCCTCAGCCCGATAACCAATCACAGCCTTCGAAGCGAAGTCTGCGCGGACTTGATTGGTTCGTGTTCTGCGTTGCCGACGTGCAGACTGGTTTTGGCCCATTCGTCGCCGTCTATCTCGCCAGCCAGAAATGGACGCAGATCGACATCGGCCTCATTCTTACGACCGGCAGTCTGGTCGGCTTGCTTGGGCAGATCCCCGGCGGCATGCTTGTCGACCGCGCCCGGTCGGAACGCCTTGTCGCCGGGCTTGCGATCCTCGCCATCGCAACGAGTGCGGTCATCTATGCATCGTTCCCATTCTTCGCCGCGATCCTCCTCGCCGCCGTTGTTCATGCGATGGCAAGCTGCGTGCTGGGCCCATGCATTGCCGCGATCAGTCTCGGACTCGTTGGACATACAACCATAGCCGAGCGTCTCGGGCGCAATGCGCGCTTTGCCTCGATCGGCAATGGTCTTGCCGCCGCAACGATGGGCACTGTCGGTTATTTCTTTTCACCGCAGGCAGTCTTCGTTGTCACCGCAATGCTTGCCGCGCCGACGGTGCTCGCACTGAGTCAGATTTCCGCTGCGGAAATCATCCCGGACAGAGCGCATGGCGGCACAACCGGAACACCCCAAAAGCAAAGCATTTCATTTCGGCAATTGCTGCAACATCGATCATTGCTCGCACTCGGCTTTTGCCTGGTTCTGTTTCACCTCGCCAATGCCGCATTGTTGCCATTGATGGGCACGGTCGTGACCACACGATCAAGTCAATGGGCTACCGTTCTGATCGGCGCCTGCATCGTCGTACCGCAAATCATCGTTGCAGCGATTGCACCATCCGTCGGTGCGCACTCACGCACCTGGGGTCGCCGTACGTTGTTACTGATTGGCGTTGGCGCGTTACCGATCCGAGCAGTTTTGTTTGCAATCGTGCACGATCCTTATCTGATTGTAGCTGTGCAAATCCTTGATGGCCTCACCGCGGCCATCATCGGCGTTATCGTTCCTCTGGTCGTCGCAGATCTGACACGCGGCTCTGGCCGCTTCAACACAGGACTCGGCATGATTGGAACAATGTCCGGCATCGGCGCATCGTTTAGTCCAACCCTCGCGGGGCTGATTGCCGATCATCTCGGCACCACGATTGCCTTTCTCAGCCTTGGCATGATCGGTGCCATGGCACTGACTGCGGTATGGTTGCTCATTCCCGAAACGCGCAGTGAAAACTTGAAATAAAAAATGTTGCGCCGCCGCGGAACCTTCCGCTGCGCTCGTCGTCCTCTTAACGAGCATTTCCGTGTTCACCTCTGCGCTCGGCTTCTTGCCTCGTTATTGAGCATCTACATCTCTCGAACCAGGATCATTCATGACAGGTGCCAATCGCTACGCGAATAGCCCTTTTCTATTCATGATGCATTATGTTCGCTGCAGGCCGCTGGCGCATCTTGTCATCCTGACGGCGGTCCTGGCGGCGGTCGCCTGCTCGGTCCTCACACAATACGGCGTGAAAATCCTCGTCGACGTTCTCGCGATGACGCCGGCGACTGCACCGATCTGGACTGCGCTCGGAATTCTCGTCGCATTGATTGCCGCGGATAATCTGTTGTGGCGGCTTGCCGGATTTGTCGCGAGCTTCACCTTCGTCGGTGTCACCGGCGATTTGCGCCGCGACCTGTTCCGGCACGTGACCGGGCATTCCCTGACCTTTTTTGCCGATCGTATGCCGGGCACGCTGAGCAGCCGCATCACCGCCATTTCCAACGCCGTGTTTGCAGTCGGCAATATGGCAGTGTGGAATTTGATACCGCCCTGCGCAGCGACCTTCATTGCTGTTGCGTTGCTCGCGACCGTCAGTCTGCCGATGGCCGCGGTGTTGTTTGTCGTTGCCGGCATCATGGTCTTCGCCATGTTCTGGTTCGCGGCCGCCGGCAAGCCCCTGCATCATGATTTTGCCGACAAGGCGGCGGCGATTGACGGCGAGATGGTCGACGTCATCAGCAACATGCCGTTGGTCAGCGCCTTTGGCGGTCATCGCCGCGAGCATCGGCGGTTCGAAACCATCATCAATTCCGAAATGACGGCTCGACGGCGCAGCCTGCTCTATCTGGAAAAGCTACGACTCGTGCATGCTGCAGTGACGATCGTGCTTGCTGTCGGCGTGTTGGCTTGGGCCATCATGCTGTGGCAGCGCGGCAGCGCGACTGCAGGTGACGTGGTGCTAACCTGCACGCTAGCGCTGTCGATCCTGCATGCGACGCGCGATCTTGCCGTCGCACTGGTCGATGCCACGCAGCATATGGCACGGCTGTCGGAAGCCCTGCCGCTTCTGCTCGTGCCGCACGATCTTAACGATCATCCGGATGCCAAGCCGTTGGTGCATCGTCCGTCCAGCGTCGCGTTCGAGAACGTATCCTTCGCCTATCCGGACGGCCGTCGCGTGTTCAAGGATTTCAACCTTCGGCTCGAACCCGGCCAGCGTGTCGGTCTGATCGGACCATCGGGTGGCGGCAAGTCGACGCTCTTCGCGCTGCTGCAGCGGCTTTACGACGTACAGAAGGGCCGCATCCTGATCGATGGGCAAAACATCACGCGCGTTACGCAGGAGAGCTTGCGCGAATCCATCGCCGTCGTGCCACAGGATGTGTCGATGTTCCGCCGAACGATCATGGAAAACATCCGCTATGGCCACCCCTCAGCCAGCGATCAGATGGTGCGGGCGGCGGCGCACGCAGCGCGGTGCGACTTCATTGACGGCTTGCCGCAGAAATTCGAGACGCTGGTCGGCGATCGCGGCGTCAAACTCTCCGGCGGACAGCGGCAGCGCATCGCCATCGCCCGCGCCTTCCTGAAGGAAGCGCCGCTGTTGCTGCTCGATGAAGCGACGTCCGCGCTTGATAGCGATTCCGAGGAGCTTATTCACGAAGCTCTGGAAGAATTGATGCAAGGGCGCACCGTCATCGCCATCGCGCATCGTCTCTCGACGCTCAGCAGCTTCGATCGCATCATCGCGCTTGAGGCAGGCAAGATTGTCGAAGACGGACCAGCCGAGCTGCTGCTGTTCAATGACGGCATTTACTCGCGCTTTGCCAAGCAGCAATTCGGCTATACTCCGACCAATGTTGTGCCGCTTGGCCGCGAACGCACCAGAGAACGCAAGTCGCGGCAATAGAACATTCTCGCGCGAAGGGCGTACCGGTTCGCGCGAAGAAAACGCATCAAAAATAAATGCTATTCCGCCGCCGCGCGGCGAACCGAGCGTACGCCGTCGGCCAGCTCGGACACGAGCATCGTCACCGCTTTGACCGTGTCGGCGGTGGCGTTGCCGTTCGCATCGAGGCTATTGCATAGCCGATCAATCAAGGCCGAGCCGACCACAACGGCATCGGCGCCCCCGGCAATGTCGCGGGCATTCTGCGCCGTCTTGACGCCGAAGCCGACGGCGACCGGCAATGTCGTGTGACGTTTGATTCGCGCCACCGCGTCCGACACGCGTGTTGCGTTGGGCGTTGCCGAGCCGGTGATGCCGGTGATCGAGACGTAATAGACAAAGCCCGATGTGTTTGCGAGCACGGCGGGCAGGCGCTTGTCATCGGTCGTCGGTGTCGCGAGGCGGATGAAATTCAGACCGGCTTTCAATGCCGGCAGGCAGAGTTCGGAATCCTCCTCCGGCGGAAGATCGACAACGATCAAGCCATCCACGCCGGCTTCGAGTGCATCGACAAGGAATTTATCGACGCCATAGATATAGATCGGGTTGTAGTAACCCATCAGCACGATCGGTGTGTCGGCGTCGACTGTACGGAATTCGCGTACGAGCTGCAGCGTCTTCTTCAGCGTCTGCCCGGCCTTCAGCGCACGCAGACCTGCGGCCTGGATCGCCGGCCCATCGGCCATCGGATCGGTGAACGGCATGCCGATCTCGATCACATCCGCACCGGCCTTTGGCAGCGCGGAGATCACCGCGAGCGAGGTGGCATAATCGGGATCGCCCGCCATCATAAATGTGACAAGCCCGGCGCGGCCTTCGCGCTTGAGATCTTCGAAGCGGCGGTCGATGCGTGTTGCCATGATCAGATTGCCGTTCCGAGATGTTCAGCGACGCTGGCGAGATCCTTGTCGCCGCGGCCGGAAAGATTGACCACCATCAGGTGATCCTTCGGTTTCTTCGGCGCAATCTCCGTCACCTTCGCCAAGGCATGCGCCGTTTCGAGCGCGGGAATGATGCCTTCGAGCTTCGAGCAGAGCTGAAACGCTGCCACCGCCTCGCCATCCGTTGCCGACAGGAATTTCACACGCCCCATATCGGCGAGCCATGCATGTTCGGGTCCGATACCGGGATAATCGAGGCCGGCCGAGATCGAATGCGCCTCGTTGATCTGGCCGTCATCATTCATGAGGAGATAGGTGCGGTTGCCATGCAGCACGCCGGGGCGGCCGCCGCTGACCGAAGCGGCATGTAGGCCGGACGGGATGCCATGGCCAGACGCTTCCACTCCGTAGATTTCAATATCCTTGTCATCGAGAAAGGGATGAAACAGCCCCATCGCATTGGAGCCGCCGCCAATACAGGCGACGAGCGAATCCGGCAACCGGCCTTCGGCCTGCATCATCTGCGTCCGGGTCTCATTGCCGATCACACATTGAAAGTCGCGCACCATCATCGGATAGGGATGCGGCCCGGCGACGGTGCCGATGCAATAGAATGTGTCGGTAACATTGGTGACCCAGTCGCGCAAAGCTTCATTCATCGCATCCTTGAGCGTCTTTGAGCCCGACTGCACTGGCACGACTTCCGCGCCCATCATCTTCATGCGGAACACGTTTTGCTTCTGCCGCTCGACATCGACCGCACCCATGTAGACGACACAGGGCAGGCCGAAACGCGCGCAGAGCGTCGCGGTTGCAACGCCATGCATACCGGCGCCGGTCTCGGCGATGATGCGTGTCTTGCCCATGCGGCGCGCGACCATGATCTGGCCGAGCACATTATTCACCTTGTGCGCGCCGGTGTGGTTGAGCTCTTCGCGCTTGAAGTAGATTTTCGCTCCACCGAGATGCTGCGTCAGGCGCTCGGCGTAATAAAGCGGGCTCGGCCGGCCGACATAATGCGCGAGGTAGTAATCCATCTCCTTCTGGAAGGCCGGATCCCTTTTCGCCTCGGCATAGGCCTTTTCAAGCTCGAGGATCAGCGGCATCAGCGTTTCGGCAACGAAGCGTCCGCCGAAAATTCCGAAATGCCCGTTCTCGTCGGGGCCGGTGCGGAAGGAGTTGGGCTGCTGAACGGTCATAGGCTGCTCACGATCTCGCGCCGGTTAAGATGTTGCGCGGCTTTTCGATCTTCGCCGATGCGTTCTGCGAACGCACGGCACGAATGAAGGCGCGGATTTTATCCGGGTCCTTGATACCCGGCTCGCTTTCGACACCCGACGACACATCGACGGCCGGCGCTTGAGCGATTGTCAATGCCTCAGCGACATTCGCCGGATCGAGACCACCGGAAAGCATGAAGCGAAGGCCCGGATCAAGCGCTTTCAACAAGGACCAGTCGAAGGGGCGCCCCAAACCGCCAGGCCGCGTGGCGTCTTTCGGGGCGCGCGCATCGAACAGCAGCCAATCGGCGATGCCGGCATAATCCGCGATCGCAGCAAGGTCACTCTCTGTTTCGACCGGCAGAGCCTTCATCACCGGCAGACTGAACGTCGTCCGCAAATGCGCCACCCGTTCCGGCGTTTCCTTGCCATGAAGTTGCAACATATTCGGCTTCAGTGCCGCGATGATGGCCTCGAGCAACGCATCGTCGGCATTAACAGTCAGCGCCACTGTCCGGGCACGGTCCCGAACACGCGCAGCCAGGGCGCTCGCATCCGCAAGCTCGACATGCCGCGGCGATGGCGGGAAGAACACGAAGCCGACGAAATCGGCCTTCGCGTCCAGCGCGGCATCGAGCGCAGCGGCCGTCCGGAGGCCGCAGATTTTCACAAGGGTGGTCATCGGGCGGGTTCTAGCGCGGGATCGCCGGCTTGTCTGCCCTACCCAGTCAGGCCCTTCCAGACCAGCATGGCAGCGGCGAGGTCCTCGATTGCCGAGCCCACCGACTTGAACAGGGTGATCTGCGGGGCAGAGGTGCGGCCCTTCACCTTGCCGCGGGTCAGATCGAACAGGTCGCCCTTGATCGCCTTGGCATCGATGATTTTCTTCTTCATCGGAACGACGATATCGCCCGCCTCTTTCGCGGCGCCGGCCCGGGTATCGACGAAAATGCGCGATCGCTTCACCGCCTGATCGTCGGCCTCACGCATTTTCGGCGTGAAACCGCCGACGAGATCGAGATGCGTGCCTTTTTTTAACCAGGCGCCCTTGATCAGCGGCTCCGGCGACAATGTCGCGCAGGAGACGATGTCGGCTTCCCTCACCGCCTCTTCGAGCGTTTCGGCGATATCGACCTCGATGCCGGCGACTGCGATGCCAAAGCCGAGCGAGATGGCGCGGGCACGGGTCCGGTTCCACAGCGTCACGCGCTTGATCGGGCGCACGCTCGCATGCGCGCGAATGAGATGCGGCGCCAGCGCCCCCGCCCCGACCATGACGAGATGTGACGCATCCTCGCGCGCCAGATAGCGGGCCGCGAGGGCTGAGGCGCAAGCCGTGCGCCAGGCCGTCAGCGTACGCCCTTCGATCATCGCCAGCGGCTCACCGGTTTCGCCGGACAGTAGCAGATATTGCCCGTGAACCGACGGCCGCTGCAGTTTTGCGTTGTCGGGAAATACGGTGACGATCTTGCAGCCGATATAGCGCTGGTCATCCGCCGCGCGGCCAGCAAAAGTGGATACCGGTTTTGCGTCCGGCTGCGCGGCCAACGATAAAGTCCATGCCGGCATCAGCAGCAATGTCGCGTCAGCGCCGGGCTGGGGGATGGTGTGATGATGACGGACCGGAACCACGATATCGCTCTTGAAAGCGTCGGCCAGCGCGTCGATCAGCGCGCGATAGGTCAGGATCTTCTGGATATCGTCGGCTGAAACGACACGCATGGCGCCTCACCCGCCCAATGGCGGGCGATAGCCCAGCCGTGCCGCATTGCTGGACGCCGGACTATCCGCCAGCCGCGCATTCAGTGTCTCGATCTCACGACGGAGCGCATACACATCGGAATCGCGCCGCCGTGCCGCCCTGCGATACTCGGATTGCCGCAGCCAGGACGCAACGCCGCCAATGATCACACCCAGAATGACGAGGATGAAAATCAGCACGAAAAGCGGGACCGTGATCGATGCCGCCGGTTGCGTCGTGCTGAACGGATCGAAGGAAACCGTCACCATCTCACGGTTGGCGACCGCGAACATCAGGATAACGATCGCCAGCGGCACCAGCACGAGCCAGAAGACGAGCTTTCGAACCATCTTTCATCCGCCTCAAAAGATCATGGCCGGGACGTTGAACGCGAAGACAAGCTTCACGCATGTGCCCCGGCCACGATCGTAGCATCAAGCCGTAAACGGATGCGGAATCAGGTGTCCTTGTTCAGGCGTTCCCGCATTTCCTTACCGGTCTTGAAGAACGGTACGGATTTCTGTTCGACCGAGACATGCTCGCCGGTTCGCGGGTTGCGGCCGGTCCGGGCCGGACGGTGCTTGACCGAGAACGCACCAAAGCCGCGCAATTCCACGCGATCGCCGCGGGCCATCGCCGCGGTGATCTCATTCAGGATCGCGTTGACGATGTTTTCCACGTCACGCTGATAGAGATGCGGATTCTGCCCCGCGATCTTTGTCACCAAATCCGATTTGATCATCCGCCCCGCCCGCTGATGTCTTGATTTCCGATGCCGGTTCCCTTCGGAAACCGGCGCCTCTCAATTCGTCGGAGAAGGGTGCCAAAGCGCCAGCAGACCGTCAAGATTAAGCCGCTCGGCCGCCGCAAAGGCGCCGGACTGCTCCAGGCTCCGTGCAAAGCCGTCCAGCCCAACGGCATTCAGCGTAGTCACGGCAGCCAGATGCAGGAACGAGAAGTCGGACAGGCGTGAGCGCAGCCGATAATCGCGAACCGGCGTCTTGGGATCGATACCCTTTTCCTTGGCCAGCCATTCGATCGCGGTCCTTTCGTCACCGAGTTGATCGATCAGCTTCAGGTCGAGCGCCTGCCGGCCGGTGAAGACGCGGCCGTCGGCAACCTTGTCGAGTGCGGCGCCTTGGAGCTTGCGGCTGCTGCTCACGAGCTCCTTGAACCAGTTGTAGGAGTCCATGACGATCGAGGCGAGCGCAGCCCGCGCTTCAGGCGAGGTCGGCTCGAAACCATTTGGCGCGGCCTTGAGCGGCGATGATTTCACATCCTCGACTTTCACGCCGACCGTTTTCAGGAGGTCGGTGAAGTTGGGATACTGGATCAGCACACCGATCGATCCGACCAGCGATGCGCTCTGCGCGATGATATGATCGGACGCCATCGCGGCGATGTAACCGCCGGATGCACAGAGGCTGTCCACGACGACGACCATCGGCTTCTTGGCTTTCACGCGCCGCAGCGAGTCATAGAGTTGTTCGGAGCCGGCAGTAGTGCCCCCCGGACTATCGATATGGACGATGACCGCCTTGACATTCGAATTCGCCAACCGTTCGAGTGCCTGGACGCGCTCCTGATTGCCGCGGATCAATCCTGAAATCGTCACCCGCGCGATGGCGCCCGACGGAAGATTGGTCAGGCTGCCCGACCGCGACGTCGCGATAACGGCACCGATGGCGGCCAGCGCGACAAGAACCGTCAGCACGCGCCAGAATGTCAGTTTGCGCCGAAGACGGCGGCGATCCACGATCTGGTCCGCGTCAAGCGGCCGAGAATCGAGCGACATGGTTTCGCTCCCTTTTGATTCGATTGCGCGACAGTCTAGCGCGGCTTGCCACTAGACCCGATCAATCCTTCACGATTGGCAAAGGCATTCGCATAAATGCGTTGCCAGGCAATGACGTGTACGGACCGGCTTGGGCAAAAAAATGAACCCCCGGCGCGGACGCCGGGGGTTCTGGAAATGCTCCTGTGGCAAACCGTCACCCTGAGGTGCGGTTGCGTAGCAACCGCCTCGATGGATGACGGCCCGTCCGGAGTATCGCTTACTCCGACTTCTCCTTGTCGCCGGCGCGCTTCAGCGCCGTGCCGAGAATGTCGCCGAGCGTCGCGCCGGAATCGGAGGAGCCGTATTGCGCTATGGCTTCCTTCTCTTCCGCGACTTCGAGCGCCTTGATCGACACCTGCACCTTGCGGGCCTTGCGATCGAACTGCGTGACGCGCGCATCGACCTTCTGGCCGACCTGGAACCGCTCGGTCCGCTGATCGCCACGATCGCGGGCAAGGTCCGCACGACGGATGAAGGTTTCGAGGTCGGTGCCGGCGATCTTCACATCGAGGCCACCTTCCTTCACGTCGGTGACTTCGCAGGTCACGACGTCACCCTTCTTGATCTCGCCGGCCGTACCCTCTTCCATCGGGTCGCCCGCCAGCTGCTTCACGCCAAGCGAAATGCGCTCCTTCTCGACATCGACGTCGAGAACGGTCGCCTTCACCATGTCGCCCTTCTTGTACTCGTCGATCACCTGCTCGCCCGGACGCTTCCAGTCGAGGTCGGAGAGATGAACCATGCCGTCCACATCGCCGTCGAGGCCGAGGAACAGACCGAACTCAGTCTTGTTCTTGACTTCGCCTTCGACGATCGATCCCGGAGGATACTTCTCGACGAAGACTTCCCACGGATTGCGCATGGTCTGTTTGAGACCGAGCGAGATGCGGCGCTTGACCGAATCCACTTCCAGGATCTGCACTTCGACCTCCTGCGAGGTCGAGACAATCTTGCCCGGATGGACGTTCTTCTTCGTCCAGGACATTTCGGAGACGTGGATCAGGCCTTCGATGCCCGGCTCCAGTTCAACGAACGCACCATAGTCGGTGATGTTGGTCACGCGACCGGTGAAGCGGCCATTGAGCGGATACTTCGCCTCGATGCCCTGCCACGGATCATCCAGCAGCTGCTTCATGCCGAGCGAGATGCGGTGGGTATCGTGATTGATCTTGATGATCTTCACCTTCACCGACTGGCCGATATTGAGCACTTCGGTCGGATGATTGACGCGCCGCCAAGCGATATCGGTGACATGCAAGAGACCGTCGATGCCGCCGAGATCCACGAACGCACCATAATCGGTGATGTTCTTGACCACGCCGTCGATGACCTGGCCCTCTTCGAGGTTCTGCACCAGCTCCTGACGCTGCTCGGCACGAGTCTCTTCCAACACGGTCCGGCGCGACACAACGATATTGCCGCGGCGGCGATCCATCTTGAGGATCTGGAAGTATTGCGGCGTCGCCATCAGCGGGCTGACATCACGGATCGGACGAATGTCCACCTGCGAACGCGGCAGGAAGGCCACGGCGCCGTCAAGATCGACGGTGAAGCCACCCTTGACCTGATTGAAGATGTTGCCTTGCACCTTCTCGTTATTCTTGAAGGCGCCTTCGAGCTTGCCCCAGCTCTCTTCGCGCCGGGCCTTGTCGCGGGACAGGACGGCTTCACCGAGCGCATTCTCGACGCGCTCCAGGTAAACCTCGACCTCGTCACCAACCTTGATCTCGTTGCCGCGGCCGGGTCCGGTAAATTCGCGCAATTGAACGCGGCCTTCGGTCTTCAGTCCGACGTCGATGATGGCGACGTCCTTTTCGATGCCGACGACGGTACCCTTGATCACCGAACCTTCGTGCAGGTTTCCCTGGGTGAAGGACTCTTCAAGCATCGCGGCGAAATCTTCACGCGAGGGCGTAGCACTAGCCTGGGCCATGAATTCTCCTGATAGCGGTGCGCCGATTGGAATTGGGGAGTTTCGAACGTCCGGGTCAAAGGCCCCGCAAGACCTTTGACACCGCTCCATGCGGAGCGGGCCGGCGCGTAAAGCCGTTCGATCGAAACGATGATTGCTTTTGTCCAGGGCCTCCGGAAGAGGCGGCGGAGCGGGCGATCCTCCAGCGACGAAGGGCGGTTAAGCCGGCCTCCGGCCCGCTCGGACGGCCTCAACAATGTCAATGGCGGCCCGGACAGCGGCGTCTATACCTAAATAGGTCGTATCCAGCAAGACTGCATCGGGCGCTGGCTTCAGCGGCGCAACAGCGCGGTTCATGTCGCGCTCGTCTCTCGCCTTGATGTCCGCCAGAACCGCGGCCGCATCGACGAGACCGCCGCGGCCCTGCAGTTCGCGCACACGACGGCCGGCCCGTTCCTCGGCTGTCGCAGTCACGTAGATTTTGACTTCGGCCTCGGGGGCAATGACGGTGCCGATATCGCGTCCATCGATGACAGCGCCGGGCTTGGACTGGGCGAAACTCCGCTGCAGCGCAATGAGCGCAGTCCGCACTTCCGGAATGGCAGCCACGATCGAGGCCGCCTTCGCGACCTCGTCGGACTTCAGATCGTCTTCAGGGAAACGGCCCGGATCGTAAGCCTGCGCCGCAGCGATGGCTGCGGACTTGTCGTGCAGAGCGCCACCGCTGAGTATGACGGCCATGCCGACCCCTCTGTAAAGCAGCCCGCTATCCAGGTGGCGGAAGCCATAATGGACGGCAATACGCTTGGCGAGCGTGCCCTTGCCGGACGCTGCCGGACCATCAATGGCAATAATCACAAATCCCCTCCGCCGCTTCCTTTGAGCCTGATCAAACCGGACATCGCCGGTTTGGGCGATGTTCCAAGCGCCGTCTATCTGCTCAGACGGAGCAAACCAAGCAATCCAGGAGATAAGATTATCTTATCGGTATAATAAATAAAACCTACTAGACTTATGATTGTGCGTAGCAATATTATTGCTGCGTCGCAACAAATCCGCGAATTTTCACAATACGCAACTTCCAATCGGCAAAGGTACGCGAAATGCTCGGCATCGGAGACAAACTCCCCTCCTTCTCCATCACCGGCGTGAAGCCCGGCTTCCACGCCCACGAAGAAAACGGCCAGTCGGCCTTCGAGGAAATCACCGAGGCCAGCTTCCCCGGCAAGTGGAAGATCATCTTCTTCTATCCGAAGGACTTCACCTTTGTGTGCCCGACCGAAATCGCCGAATTCGCCCGACTCTCCGGCGACTTTTCTGACCGCGATGCCGTCGTGCTGGGTGGCTCGACCGACAACGAATTCGTGAAACTGGCCTGGCGGCGTGACCACAAGGATCTCGCCAAGCTGCCGATCTGGCAGTTCGCCGACACCAAGGGTTCGCTGGTCGACCAGCTTGGCATCCGTTCCCCGGAAGGCGTCGCCTACCGCTACACCTTCATCGTCGATCCGGACAACGTGATCCAACACGTCTATGCGACCAACCTCAATGTCGGCCGCAACCCGAAGGATACTCTGCGCGTCCTCGACGCCCTGCAGACCGACGAACTCTGCCCGTGCAACCGTGAGGTTGGCGGTGACGTGCTGAAGGCGGCCTAAGGCTTTCCCAAAAACATCCCCCGTTCATTCCCGCGCAAGCGGGAATCCAGAGCTGCAGATACTGAAGTTTCTGGGTCCCCGCCGAAGCCTGTCATCGGGCGCGCGCAAGCGCGGCCCGGTGGCGGGGACGAACGGGGAATGGAAATCACAGAATCAAATTCAAGGAGACATGCCCGTGCCGATCGAGGCCCTCAAGAACCGGCTGCCTGCTTTCGCGAAGGATGTGAAGCTCAACCTGTCGTCGATGCTCTCGGACGAAACCCTGCCGACGCAGCAACGTTATGGCTTGTTCCTCGCCTGCGCAATCGCCACGCGCAACGCCGATGTCATCCGCGCTTTCGAAGTCCTGGCGCGCGAGCATCTCTCGCCGCAAGCGCTCGATGCTTCACGCGCCGCAGCCGTGATGATGGCGATGAACAACATCTATTACCGCTTTGTACATCTGTCGTCGAACAAGGCCTACGAGACCAAGCCGGCGCGCCTGCGCATGAACGTGATCGCCAACCCGGGCGTCGACAAGGCCGATTTCGAACTCTGGTCACTCGCGGTGTCGGCGATCAATGGCTGCGGCAAATGCATCGACGCACATGACAAGGTGCTGCGCGATGCCGGTGTGAACGAGGATGCGATTCAGAATGGCGTGCGCTACGCCGCCATCATCCAGTCGGTTGCGGTGTCGCTGGAAGCTGCGGAAGCTACGGCTTCGTTCGCGCAGGCTGCTGAGTAAGAAGCAACGGGTTCAGGGCGCGAGATTTGCGCCCAGTCCCTGCATCAATTCGACAAAGCGCGGAAAACTCGTGGCAATGAACGCCGCGTCGTCGACGCTGACGGGCTTTTCGCTGTTGAGTCCCATCACCAGAGCGGACATGGCCAGCCGGTGATCCATATGGGTGGCGACGACCCCGCCGCCCGGCACAGACCCTGTCCCCTCGACAATCAGATCGTCGCCGTCGATCTCCACCGCGACGCCGTTGACACGCAGCATCTCCGCCGTCGCGGCAAGGCGGTCGGATTCCTTCACCCGCAATTCGCTCAAACCGCACATCCGTGTGCGTCCTTCCGCAAAGGCTGCGATCACGGCGAGGATCGGATATTCGTCGATCATCGACGGCGCCCGTGACGCCGGCACATCGGCGCCGTGCAGCGCCGATGCCTTCACCCGCAGATCGGCGACCTCTTCGCCGCCGTCGTGGCGTGACGACAGCGTCTCAATCGACGCCCCCATTTCCCTGAGCGTGAGAAAGAGCCCGGTGCGCAGCGGGTTCATCATCACGTTTTCCAGCACGATGTCCGAGCCGGGCACGATCAGCGCCGCCGCCAGCGGGAATGCGGCGGACGAGGGATCGGACGGCACCTGCAATACAGCCGGCTTCAGTTCGGGCCGGCCTTTCAGCACGATGCGGCGGCCGTGCTCGCCGACCTGTTCGACCTGCACATCGGCGCCGAAATGCGTCAGCATCTTTTCGGTGTGGTCGCGGGTCGCTTCCTTCTCAATCACGACGGTTTCGCCCGGCGCGGCCAATCCGGCCAGCAACACCGCGGACTTCAATTGCGCCGAGGCCACAGGCGGCTCGTACACGATCGGCAGCGGATCGCGCGCCCCTTCGAGCGTCAATGGCAGACGTCCACCCTCGGCGACATCGACCGCCTTTGCGCCGATGCGCGTCAGCGGATCGAGCACACGCCTCATCGGCCGCTTGCGCAGCGATGCGTCGCCGTCGAACACGGCATTGATCGGACACCCTGCCACGGCCCCCATGACCAGACGGCAGCCGGTTCCGGAATTGCCGAAATCGAGGGGCCCCGCCGGCTGCGCATAACCGCCGACACCGACGCCGAAGACCGACCATTCGCCCTCACCGGTACGTTCCACCTTGGCGCCCAGCGCACGCATGACCTTGGCGGTGTTAATGACGTCCTCGCCCTCCAAAAGACCGCCAATACGGGTTTCCCCAACCGTCAGGGCCGCGAGGATCAGAGCGCGGTGCGATATCGATTTGTCGCCGGGCACGCGGATACGGCCAGCCAGCGAGATGGATTTGCGGGCGGTGAGTGGGGACGCAGGGGAATTGTGGCTCAAAGCGGGTCATCCTGGACGGAACGGCGCCGTACTCGTGTTCTGTTTCCAACGCCCGCATTCCCTTGCCGCAATCTTTCATACGAGCGTTGGAAACAAAAGAACACGAGCAACTTTCTGATTCTAGTGCGGTTTTGGTTCTGACGTTCCGATGAAAGACGCGGCTGCGCGAGTGATCGGAACGTCAGAACCACCGCAATAGCACGCGCCTCTTGGGCCCGTCACTTGGCTCCGTCATGGAAGACTGACGTAAAACCCTCACAATCGGTATTGACACAGGGCGCTTGAGCCGCCAATTCAGCCGCTCAATCTTGCAAGCTGACTTCAGGGAAACCTCAAACCGTGGCAAAGCCAGAGCTCGGTACCAAGCGCGTCTGTCCGGTCACAGGCCGTAAATTCTACGACCTGAACAAGAACCCGGTCATCTCGCCCTATACCGGCGAAGTGGTGCCGATTGCGCCGGTGTCGGCGCGTGGGCGTCCGGATGCCAAAGTTGCGCCTACAGCGGCCGAACCTGAGCGCGAGACCGAGGAGGTCGAGGGTGCCGAATTCGTGTCGCTCGAGGATGCCGACGCCGAGGCACAGGGCAAGAAGTCCGATTTGCCGGACACTGGTGACGACATCGATATCGAAGACGACACCGGTGACGATGATGATGATTCGACCTTCATCGAAGACGAAGAAGAAGGCGACGATGACGTCACCGACATCATTGGCGACGGCATCGAAAAAGACGAAGAGAGTTGACGTAACGCGTGCTTCATCTAGAAGCACGTTGTCCGAAAGACACGCCGCAGATCGCGGTGCGGGGACTACAAATGGCCGCAGATATCCAGCGCGGCCTGTTGGCAAGACTTCGGGGCCATAGCTCAGCTGGGAGAGCGCTTGCATGGCATGCAAGAGGTCGGCGGTTCGATCCCGCCTGGCTCCACCAACCTTCGCCGCTATGGCTGGCAAGCCGACCTTCGCTTGAGAAATTGCCTCATATTTCAGCGCGGAAGCTACGCCGACACCTGTAGGGCGAAGGCGGCCTGTTCCGCTTACCGGGTGTCTGAGAACCTGGACGTCTCAGCACCTGCTTCGGCTGAGGTACATCCAATCAGCACGCTCGCTGTTCTCCAATGCTGCGAAGCTGCTAATTTGTTGCAAAGCAGCAAAAGCGTGTGTACAGGGTTCGGCATGACGCAGGATCGAGCCATCCATAGGACGCCGGTGCGGCGCGGGCCGCCGTAAGGCCTTAGCTCTACAGCCTGCAATCATCACTCTTTTTGAGTGGCTCCGTCGCTTGAACGGTCGCCCGTTATCACGCTGCCGCGAGCAGTAATCTCCCCGTAGGAAGCAATTCAGTGAATTTCACGACACTCCGTGCCGAGTGGTTCGGCAATATTCGCGGCGACGTTCTCTCCGGCCTTGTTGTCGCTCTTGCGCTCATTCCTGAGGCCATCGCCTTTTCGATCATCGCCGGCGTCGATCCCAAGGTTGGCTTGTACGCTTCATTCTCCATCGCTGTCGTGATCGCCTTTGCGGGCGGCCGTCCCGGCATGATCTCCGCCGCGACAGCGGCGACAGCGGTGTTGATGGTCACGCTCGTCAAGGAGCATGGACTGCAATATCTCCTGGTCGCGACGATCCTAGCTGGAATTCTGCAAGTCCTCGCAGGCCTGATGCGGCTTGGCTACGTCATGCGCTTTGTCTCGCGCTCCGTGATGACTGGCTTCGTGAACGCGCTCGCAATTCTGATCTTTATGGCGCAACTTCCGGAGTTAATCGGGGTACCGTGGCTCACCTACGTCATGGTCGCGGCGGGATTGATCATCATCTACGGCTTCCCTCGCATCACGAAGGCCATTCCATCGCCCCTGGTCTGCATCATTGTTCTGACAGCGGTCACCTTGGTCTGGGGATTGGAGCTTCGTACCGTCGGCGACATGGGGGAGCTACCGTCCACATGGCCTGTATTCTTGCTACCTGACGTACCGTGGACCTTGGAGACCTTGATGATCGTCCTACCATACTCTGCAGGCGTTGCTGCGGTCGGCCTCCTTGAGTCTCTGCTGACTGCATCCATTGTCGACGAGATGACCGACACGCCGAGCAACAAGAACAGAGAATGTGTTGGTCAAGGCCTCGCGAATTTCGTGACGGGGTTTCTTGGTGGCATGGCAGGCTGCGCGATGATCGGCCAATCCGTCATCAACGTGAAGTCGGGCGGTCGTGGACGACTGTCAGCCTTTTGCGCTGGCGTATTCCTGCTGTTCCTGATCGTTGTCTTGGGCGATTGGGTCCGCGTCATCCCAATGGCCGCACTGGTGGCCATCATGATCATGGTTTCCGTCGGAACGTTCAGTTGGACGTCACTGCGGGACTTGGCGGTTCATCCCCGGCGGTCGAGCGTCGTGATGCTTGCAACCGTCATTGGCGTGGTGACCACCCACAATCTCGCGATCGGCGTCCTCATCGGCGTACTGCTGTCTGGCATCTTCTTCGCCTCCAAGGTTGCCCAACTCTTCCGGGTGACCTCGACACTTTCCGACGACGGTCGCGAGCGAGTTTATGTCGTTGAGGGGCAGGTGTTCTTTGGCTCGGCAGAACCTTTCGGCACATCCTTCGATTTCAAAGAGGCATTGGAGCGAGTACGGATCGATGTCAGTCGCTCGCACATCTGGGACCTGACCGGAGTTGCGGCGCTTGATGCGGCGGTCTTGAAGTTCCGCCGCAAGGGAATTGAGGTCGACATCATCGGCCTGAATGAGGCAAGCGCCACGATCGTCGATAAGCTGTCTGTGCACGATAAGCCGGGAGCCTTGGAGCGTCTGAGTGCTCATTAGGGGGTCATGGAGAGTGTCTTGGCCGCCGTAGCAGCGGTGCCTGAGTCACTGGCATTTCCCCCAACCGGCCGATTGAAGCAGTTCCCGCCACCCGGTAAAGGACTACGGCGAGCGCACGGGAAAACGTGTGCCGTCCTTGGGGGATCGCTATGGTTCTTCGCCGCCTTGCCGCCGCGATATGTTTCTCTGTGCTGACGGCTATTGGCCCTGCCTTTGCCCTGACCGAGATCCACTGGTGGCACGCCATGCCCGGCGAGCTCGGCCGCGAGGTCGAACGGCTTGCCTCCGACTTCAACGTATCGCAGCCGGACTATCGCATCATCCCGAGCTACAAGGGTCTCTATACGGAGACCATGACGGCGGCGATGGTTGCGCTGCGCGGCAAGCAGCATCCGGCGATCCTGCAAGCGGCCGAGGTTGCGACCGCCACCATGATGGCCGCCAAGGGCGTAGTTTATCCGGTGCATCTGTTGATGACCGAGCAGGGCGTCGCCTTCACGCCATCGGCCTATCTGCCGTCGATCACCAGCTATTATTCGGACGCGAACGGCAACATGCTGTCGTTTCCGTTCAACTCATCGACACCGATCCTCTACTACAACAAGGATCAGTTCCGGCTCGCCGGCATCGATGCCGATACCCCGCCGCTGACCTGGCCGGATGTCGAAGCCGCCGCGCGCAAGCTGCGCAACAAGAATGTCCCTTGCGGCGTCACCACAGGCTGGCCGGCCTGGATCAACATTGAGAATTTCTCCGCCTTCCATAACCTGCCGCTGGCCTCGCTTGACAATGGCATCGGCGGGCTCAGCACCGAACTGCAGTTCAATAATCTCGTCGTCACCGGCCATCTGGCGACGCTGGCAGAATGGCAGAAGACAAAACTGTTTGATTATTCCGGCCGCACCAATGAGGCCGAACGGCGCTTCTACAGTAGCGAATGCGGCATCCTGATCTCCTCGTCAGCGGCACGCGCCGATATCATCGCCAATGCGAAATTCGAGATCGGCTACGGCATGCTGCCCTATTGGCCGAATGTTGCTGGGGCGCCGCAGAACTCGATCATCGGCGGCGGATCCCTGTGGGTGCTGCAGGGCCGCCCCGAAGAGGAATACAGGGGCGTGGCGCGGTTCTTCGCCTTCCTGTCGCGACCCGAGGTGCAGGCGGCCTGGCACCAATGGACCGGTTATCTGCCGATCACCCGCGCCGCCTATGAGCAAAGCCGCAGCATCGGCTTCTACGATCGCAATCCGGGAACCGACATCTCGATCAAACAGATGACCCTTAACCCGGCCACGGACCATTCCAAGGGCCTCCGGCTCGGCTCCTATGTGGTGGTCCGTGACATCATCCAAGAAGAGCTGGAGGCCGTCCTGTCCGGCAGGAAGGCCGCCAAGACGGCTCTGGACGATGCCGTGCGCCGCGGCAACGAAATCCTCCGGCAATTCGAGAAATCGAACCCGTAGGCGTTCTAGGGCCGGACCCCTCAGGTTCCCGCCATTCTTGAACCGCAGGCGGGAACAACCATATTCTGGAGACCAAACCGGCGGGTCCGCCGGAACGGTAATAGGGGGTGCCACTTCTGGGCCCCGTCAAAGTCGCTTGAAAGGGCTTTGAGATGTCCCGAATGCCTTCGTTGTCCAGCCCCTTCCTTTTAGGGTTCGACGAGATCGAGCGGGTGCTCGACCGCGTCACCAAGGCAGCGGACGGATATCCCCCCTACAATATCGAGCGTCTGCCGCGGGACGACCGCAACCCTGATCGTCTGCGTATCACGCTCGCCGTTGCCGGTTTTACCCTCGACCAACTCGAAGTGAGCATCGAGGAAAACCAGCTCGTCATTCGCGGTCGTCAGGCCGATGACAAGAGCAGGCAGTTCATTCACCGCGGCATCGCCGCCCGGCAATTCCAGCGTGTGTTCGTGCTGGCCGACGGGATGGAAGTGCTCCGCGCGGATCTGAAGAATGGTCTGCTCTCGATCGACCTAGCGCGGCCGGAGCCAGCGCGGATCGTGCGGAGCATTTCCATCACCCCGCACGAATAGTGCAGTAACCGGTTTACCAACCCGGATATGCGACAAAGGGCGATGGAACCAAATGTTGAAGGGGCAATTGAGGTAAGAAGGAGTAGCGGACATGACTGAAAACGACATCGAGAATCCGATCATGTCGGCGCAGGCATTCGCCGTTCTCGGCGGCGGCAAGATCGCTTATGTGAAGGCGATCAATTCGGAAGACGTACACGAGCTTTACCCGCAGGCACCAGAGATGCAGCCGGGTATGAAATTGTTCGCACTGCACGCCGCTGACGGCACGCCCATTCTCGTAACCGACACGCGTGAAGCCGCTGTGGCAAATGCGTGGAGTAATGAGCTTGAGGCGGTGAGCGTCCACTGATGGAAAGCAGAGCGGCATCTTGCCGCCGGATGATCGCGTTTCCGTGATCGTCTCAAGACCGTCGTTTCCATGAACCGTCGCGGCTCCTTGACCGTCAAACCGTCAAGGAGCCGCAATCATGTCAGCATCGATTCATCGTTCGTCGATTTTTCCGTCCAGACGAAAGGATACCATCCGTGATTTTGCGACCATGGGCGCAAGTAAGCTGGCCTATGTGCGCATCGCGCGATCAGAGGATGTCGCCCTCTTTTGTCCGGAAGCACCCGCACTTGCGCCTGGACAAAACGTCTTTGTGCTATGCGCCGCTAACGGCACGCCGATCCTTGTGACCGACACGCGCGAATCAGCGATCGCAAATGCCGAGCACGAGAAGCTCGAAGCCGTCAGCCTGCATTGATAGCGGCACGCGGCCTCTATGGAAGAGGAAGCAGCCTTTCTACCGTGTCGCGAACACGGGCAAACGCTTCCTTTGCTCCCGCAATCGCGCGGGCCTCATCATCGGCCGATAACGAGACACTATCGAGTGCCGCCGTGAAGGTGCGCCAGTGCAATCCCCGCCCCTGTGGATGCGCCGCAAGGTGCCGAGCGCCAAACGTTTCTGACAAACCGAGCTTTGCAGCTTCCTTCAACAAAAACGCCGCACCAAGATTGGAGCCTTCCGCTACATACAGCCAGCCAAGAGCTGCCGGCAGATCGACCTCCTCTCTCGCATCAAATACGGGCGCAGCGACGGCCGCTGGCGCTGCAAGACCAAGATCCGCTAAATCCTGTTCAATCTGCCCGAGCCGGCGGCGCTCCGCGAGATCTGGTAGCAGCCCTAGCAACGAGGCCTCACCATAAAGCGCATCGATCTCGCGATGAAACAGGTACTGCGCCTGCAAGAACAACCCATATCGCGCGCGATCGGCGAACGGATCACTTTGCATGATGCGTTTGTCCAGGCTTTCGTGCGCCTCATGCGTCGCCTGCTTCAGCAGCGCGGCGCGATTGGCCTGGCTTGGCTTGTCAAGTTCGAGTGTCGTCATGGAATATCCCTGATTGCAGCAACAAAATCGTCGACCCGCCTAAACCATCAACGCCTCACGCGCATCGATTGCGGTAATACAAATGGCATCGGCGCCTCCGGCGTAACTCTGACAGAATTGCTAACGGCAAACACGTCACTCATGACATCATCGCGGATAACCTCGTCGGGCGGGCCAAGCGCAATTATCCTTCCTGCCTTCATCATGGCGACCCTGCTCGCGAGCATCGCCATGAGATTTAGATCATGAATCACCAAAAGAATTCCGGTCCCTTCTTTAGTGATATTACGCACCATCTCGACCATCCGGAGTTGATGATTCAAATCGAGGCTTGCCGTTGGCTCATCGAGGAAAAACAATCCCGGCTTGCATCGATCGTCAGCGGATAAAAGCTGAAGCATCGCCCGCGCGAAATGAACACGCTGCTGCTCGCCGCCGGACAAACGCGTGACGGGTCGATCGAACAGGTGCAGGATATCGCATTGCTTCATCGCCGTTCTGGCGACATCGCGGACCCAGGACTGCGGCCGTGCGCTGTCCGCACCCATGACAACGATCTCCTCAACGGAGAAGTCGAACGAAACATTGGTATGCTGCGACAGCACCGCGCGATGCCGCGCAAGTTCGCGCGGTGAATAATCGGTGAGCGGGCGGCCTTTGATGGCAATCTTGCCCTCCGCTAGGCGAACCTCACCCGATATCGCACGTAACAATGTCGACTTGCCCGCTCCGTTTGGCCCGACCAAAGCGACGATTTCACCGGGGCCTACGGTCAGGTCGATCCCGCTGAGAATGGTTCGTTCGCCAACCCGCACCCCTGCGCCGGCCACATCGATCAACATAGTCATAACGTGGCAACCGAACGCTGTCTGAGCAGAAGCGCAAGAAAGAACGGCGCCCCGATCGCCGCTGTGATGATCCCAATCGGGACCTCCGCCGGCGCTGCCAGAATCCGGGCCGCCGTATCCGCACAAAGCATGAGCGCGGCCCCAAGCAGCATTGATGCTGGCAGGAGGATACGATGCGCCGGCCCAATGAGGAGCCGAATCAGGTGGGGGACAACGATACCGACAAAGCCGATCACACCGGAGACTGCCACAGCGGCACCAGTCGCCGCGGAAACCAGCACAATAGCGATGATTTTCAGGCGCTGAACCGATATGCCGGCATGAAAGGCCTCGGCTTCACCAAGCACCAGCAAATCAAGTCCCCGCGCGATCCGTGGAATGACAACGATCGAGGCGACAACAAAAGGAAGAAGCGCCCACGCTTTTGGCCACGTGGCGCCGGCCAGCGATCCCAGCAGCCAGAATGTAATATCCCGAAGCTGACGGTCGTCCGCTACGAAGACGAGGAGCCCGATTCCGGCATTGGCCAGTGCCGCTATTGCAAGCCCACCGAGAAGGAAAATCGCGATCGACGTGCGTCCATCGTGTGTCGCGATGCGATGGAGCGCCACAGTCGCAGCCAGCGCACCAAAGAATGCGGCAGCCGGAAGAAGTTCAAACGGCATCTGACCGGCGGTGCCAGCCAGCAGTCTGTCGCCAACGACGATGGTCGCAGCCGAAGCGAAACCGGCGCCGCTTGAAACACCGACAAGACTTGGGTCAGCCAACGGGTTTCGAAACATCCCCTGCATGATCGCACCCGCCATGGCCAGCAGGGTGCCGACGCCTATGGCAACGGCAATGCGCGGCAGTCGAATAGACCATAAGACCAGTTGGTCACGCGCAAGGTGTGCCGCGTCTCCTCCGCCGCCGGTGACCGCTGCGAATAGCCGCTGCAGAGGGATTCCTGCCGCGCCGATCATGGTCGACATCGCGGCGACGCCGGCCAACAGCAGGGTCAGCAGACCGATCACAAGCCAACCTGTCGGCCGAAGCGATTTGTTCGCGCTTAATTCCTGCACGGCTTGCCAGCATCCTTCCGCGCTTCCGACGGAAGTTCGGCAAACGTTATCTCCGGATAAAGCGACCGGCTGAGATCGCGCGCCGCACGGGCCGTTCGCGGCCCAAACCCCAGCATGTACAAGCCGTCCATCGCGAAAAACCGCCCCTTCTTTGCGGCTGGCGTTTCGCGAAACGCAGCGTGCGCGAACACGCTGGAGGCGTCGAGATCGAGCCCGGCTCTTTTCATACCGATCACCGCGTCAGGCGCGGCCGCCAGAACGGCTTCATCATTTACGATCTTGTAGCCCTCGAAATTATCGAATGCATTGACCGCGCCGGCCATACGAATAAGGCCGTCGGCGGCGGTGCCGCGCCCAGCCACCATCGGGCGGCCGTTCATGAAGGAAAGAATGAACAGGACCCGGACGGGCGCCTTGATCCCGGAGCGCAAGCTGGCCAATGCCGATAGATCATTGGTTACAAGCCGGCTCAAGCATTCGCCTTCCCGGTCGGCATCGATGGCCTTGGCGATCATCTTGATCTTTTCAACGATGCCCTCGCCATCAAATTTGTCCGGAATGCTGACGAGCGGGATCGACGCCGATCGCAACACTGCGACGGCCTCTTTCGGTCCCGATCCTTCGACGGCCAGGATGACGGACGGCGCAAGACCGATCACGCCTTCCGGCGATAATTGCCGGAAATACCCGACATTCGGTTTCGACTTGAGGGCCTCGGGCGGAAACAGGCTCGTCGTATCCACAGCAACCAGACGATCGCTTCGGCCCAGCGCATACAATATTTCCGTCACCGCCCCACCAATCGAGACGATCCTAGACGGATCGTCGACGGAGATCGTGCGGCCCGAAGCATCGCGAACGGCTGCGGCGCCCGCCGGCATCTGCCACAGAAGCATCAGCAAGGCCGTAGATACAGCAGCTCTCATGGTCGGTTTCGGGACGCAAATCATTTCGTCAGTATCAACTTGTTCTGTGCTGTCAGGCGCAAACGATAGGTTTCCTGGCCATGCAGGATCGTGACTTCGCGGCCATCACGGAATATCTGCCGGCTGTCAATCCGATGACCGATCATCGTTATCTGACGGCCGGGAGCCTCTGCCGAATCTGCTCCAGCGAGCGGCTCAGGCATTTTCGTATCCTGTCTCATTCAATCCCAATTTAACCGCAGATTCCGCAGCGTCATCATCTATGATTTGGAATTACTTCAGAGAAGAACCACGATCTGGAATTACTTCAGAGAGGGATTTGGAATCGCTTTAGATTGTTGCATGCGGCCCACGGAGATCCCCCGTGAGTCACGAAGCCCTTGAGTTTGTTTGACTTGCTGCGGCGCCGAGGATTACCAGTGTTGAAACTGAAAGAGCGAATTTTAGCCAGCTAGCCACCGCGTCTCGCGGCCGCCCGCCAGCCCAACATCGCTGAAACTGGGGGCTGCTATGGCGCGACGCGGCAAGCGTTTGTTTTTCATTGCGGGATCATTAACCGGCGCAATTGCGTCGAGCTGTTCAATACAGGCATTGGCTCAAACACCGATTGCACTCGATACGATTACCGTGTCAGCCAGTAAAACCGAAGAAAAGGCGATCGACGCACTGGCGCCCATCAGCGTCATCACACTCGAGACGATTAATATGGTCTCGGCAAAACGGCTGTCAGACATATTCTACAACACTCCGGGCGTATCCTTTCAGGATCGCGGCGACACACCGGAAACGTCGATCAATATTCGCGGCCTGCAGGATTTTGGGCGTGTCGCGGTTATCGTAGACGGCGCGCGGCAGAACTATCAGCGCAGCGGCCACAACGCGAATGGCGGCTTCTTCCTTGAACCGGAATTGCTCGGAGGCGTGGAGGTGGTCCGCGGACCGACCGCGAATATCTACGGTTCAGGCGCCATCGGCGGCGTTGTCTCTTTCCGCACCAAGGATGTCGGCGATATCCTGAAGCCGGGAGAGCGCTTTGGCACGACTTTCAACGGCATGCTCGGCTCAAACAGCGGTCGCGGCTTGGGTTCGGTCTTCATGGCTTCCCGCCCGAATGAGAATGTCGACGTGCTGGTCGGCGGCACTCACCGGATGCAAAGTAATTATAAAGACGGCGACGGTACGGTCATCGACAACACGGCCAACCACATCTCGACCGGCATCGCCAAGCTCACTGTCCGACCTGCCGATGGTCACGAAGTGAAAATTGGCGGCATTGTCCAGGAAGATCTTTTCAATATCGGCCAATATAATCGCGGCCCGGTTGCAACGGCAGAACAACGCCTTCTCAATCAGGGCACGTCAGTCTATGCAACCGACGTTCGCAACTACACCGGTACGGTGAGCTGGCGTTACAGCAAACCTGACGACAAGCTGTTCGATTGGAATCTCAGCGCCTACGTCAACCAGACCAGAAACGATCAAACCAAGATTTATCACACCAGCACGACCGCACAGGCCGGCGTTTGCACCACACCGGGCAACAACGTGTCCGGCTGCGTGGGCGACAAGCGCAATTACGTGCTCGATACGATCGGGTTCGACGGACATAACACGTCGCGCTTCGAATTCGCCGGCTGGCAGAACGCGCTCACGATCGGTGGCGACATCTTCAAGGATGATGTCGACACCACCGATCAGAGCGGCAACTCCAACATCACCACGCCCAGCGGCGTCCGGACGGTGTCGGGTGCCTTCATTCAGTTGAAATCCAACTATTCGAACTGGCTCGAGGTGATCAGCGCCGCGCGTTACGACAATTACCAGCTCGAAAGCGGCACCACCAACACCTCGGGAGATCGCATCTCGCCGAAGATTACGGTCGGCATCACACCGTTCCCTGGTATTACGCCCTACGTCAGCTATGCCGAAGGCTATCGCGCACCATCGATCACGGAAACGCTGATCGCAGGGGCACACTCGACTGGCGGCGGCCCGGCATTTTTCACTTGTTCAGACGGAACCAGCGGCCTGTTCTGTTTCCTGCCAAATCCGAATCTGCGTCCCGAAGTCGGCAAGAATCAGGAAGTCGGCCTCAATCTGAAGTTCGACAACATCTTCAAGAGCGGCGATTCGTTCCGTGGCAAGTTCAACGCCTTCCGCAACAACCTTGAGGACTATATCGAACTCACGCCTTCTGCTCCGATCTCAGTACTTGTTCCGTTTCCTCCCTTTGGCTTTATCCCGTATACGGGCAGCCAGTTCTATCAGTACCAGAACATCGCCAAGGCCCACATCCAGGGCTTCGAAGCGGAAATGGCCTACGATGCCGGGGATTGGTTCGTTGGCCTGACGGGACAGCTCCAGCGCGGCTACAATGACGTGACGGGCCAGGGGCTCGCCAACATTCAACCGAACAAGATTGTCACGACATTCGGCGTGCGGCTGCTGGAGCGCAAACTGACCCTCGCTGCGTCCTGGGTGTCGGCAGCGTCCAACCAGCATGTGCCGGACACTTACGTTCCGAGCACCTCCTATGATCTCTTGAACTTCTATCTCACCTACGATCCGGTGCAGGATCTCACACTCGCCTTCGGAATCGACAACATCTTGAACGAATATTACCGACCGTTTGCCGTTCCGAAAACGAGCTACGACGGCGCGACACAGAATGACCTCCTGTGGACGGCACCGCCACCCGGAATCGTTTACAAGGGCTCCATGCGCGTGCGCTTCAGCGCTATGTGAGATAGACTAGACAAGAAACAACAAAGCGGCTCCGGCCGCTTTGTTGGCATCGAGATCAACTGCCAGCATCACGCCAGCCAAAGGAAAGACAGCCATGTTCATCGCGATGAACCGGTTTCTCGTCAAAAAGGGATCGGAAGAAGAATTCGAACGCATCTGGAAGACGCGAGAAACCCATCTCGAGGAAATGCCGGGTTTCGTTGAATTCCATCTCCTGAAGGGTCCGGAGGCGGAAGATCACACGCTTTATTCGTCTCACACGGTCTGGCAAAGCCGAGACACATTCGAAGCTTGGACGAAGTCGGAGCAGTTCCGCAAGGCGCATGCAAATGCCGGCAACCAAACCACCGGATCGCTCTATCTCGGGCATCCCAAATTCGAAGGCTTCGAAGTCCGCCAGACCGTCAGCCGCAGTAAATCGGCGGCCTGACGGGCTCCCGCGCTGCAGAACGGCACTCCCGCCACGGCTCGGTTTTCTCGTAATTCGTATAGCCGCCGCTACGGCATATGGTGACGTGTCTCTTGGAACGAACGCCAGAACTCGCTCCAGGCTGTATTCGCGAGCTTGGCCCGACCTCGCGCGGCGGTCGGACGAAAAACCGCATCCGTCTGCCCTGCGCCTATCAGTTCGGCATAAGCAGCGGACGTCCGCGTGGCGATATCGGTCCAGTCGTAACGGCGGATGTTATATCGTCTCATCGTCTCGCGCTCGGCTGTCTCCAATCGCGCATCGGCTAATGCAGACATCTTACTTTTGAGATCATCAATATTGCCGAGGCGGAAGATGTGAGCGGGATGATCGATGACTTCAAGATTTGAGGGAATGTCGCTGACGAGGACCGGCACGCCATAGCTAAGCGCCTCCAGCAAGGCAAGGGGAAGCCCCTCGTGCGAAGAAGGCAGCACGAACAAGCCGGAATGCGCATAGAGCTGCTGCAGAGATTCCCCGCTGTGAAAACCGGCCATGATGACATTGTCGTTGGAAGCAGCCTCAGTGGCCAGCGCGTCGGCGTACCTGTTCTGGTGATCGATCCGTCCCACGATCACAAGCTTCCAACCCTCCAGCTTCGCGGCCACGAATGCCCGCACGAGATCCAGTTGCCTTTTCTCCGGCACCAGCCGCCCAACCGATAAGATATATCGGCTGGGCTCCAATCCGAGCTCGGCAATCTTGTCCGTCTTCGCCGGAATCTCGGGCAACGCAACACCGTTCGGGATTACGTCGCAGGACTTGCCGTATTTGGCTGCAACCAGCTTCTCGATCGTGCGGCTGATTACAATTCGCTTGTTCGCAAATCGCATCCCCAATGCTTCGCCCGTCTTCAGAACCGTCCGTGCCGCCCAGCCCCATTTTTCGCGATTGTAGTCCTCCCCATGATGGGTCACGACGACGCGAAGACCGAGCAGCCTGAGCAGCGGTGTAACAAGAGCTGGACCAATACCGTGCACATGCACGATCTGCGGTCTGTAAACCCCGGCGACAAGCGCGCAAACGAGCGAATGAAGCAAAGCTTCAAAATATGTATTTCGAACGGTCCAAAGGCGCAGCAATCTCACACCCTTCCAACCCTTTCCGCACTTCGCATCCACATACGGAGATCGGAAACAGACCGTCACATCATGGCCCAGCTGAGCAAGCTGTGGCGCAAGGTTTTCTGCATGCGTTTCGATACCGCCCTGGACACCGGGAAAGCCACGAAACCCGAACATGTAAATTTCACTTTTAACGGGATGGCTCATGTCTCATCCCCCGCAAATCAGTTGTTCATAAAGGTCTTGAGCGGGTAATGCTCATCGGGCGTCACCCGCCCTTTCACCAATTTTGCTTTGACGTTTTTATCCAGATACGTTTCGCGCTTGACGAACGGAGACGGCCGCACGTCCGAATAGTTGATGTAGCTGTCGAAGCAGATCTTCTTGCCGACGGAGACCTTTATCTTGTTCTTCAGAACCCACATCATGGGTTCCGCTTTCGGCATCTGCGGCACGATATTCGAACGCATCGCGGTGCGCGCCGTTGTCACCATCCAGCAATTCTGGCTGCAATCCGCGACTTTCTTGCGCGTGCGCTGTGCGACTTCGCCATTCAGGATCTCATCCCACGACTGTCGCGCAAGGTTACCCATCGGCAAATCAGAGCGGACGTTACAGGCCCACACATCCGACCAGGGATCGATGAAGGCAAAATCCTTTCCAGCGCTGCAAGGAATGAGCCGGTCATGCCCCAGTATTTTTTCGATAAGACCCAGATTCAAATAAGCCCGAAACCAGTTCTTCGGCTTCGAGCTTTTCAGCATCGCCTCGATAAGGCCTTCGACCTGCCGCGCGACCGATTTGCGCTCATAAAAGTAATTATCATTCTTGTAGAACTGCCAGGCATTGTGGAGGGTGGATGTGGCGAGCTCGTAGCCCTCCTTGCGCGCGAACTCATAGACATCGACCAGCTGCTTGACGTTCTCGTCCTGGATCACCATCGCGAAGCCGAGGTCAGTGCCGCCAGCTTCTTTGAGCTTCCGCAATCCAGCGACCTTTGTTTCATAACCATTCTTTTCTCCGCGAATGGCATCGCTGGTCTCGCGGTCGCCCTCTAGCGAAAACCGAACCTTGACGTTTGGATATTTTTTGATGATCGGCACCAGACGTTCGGGGTGCAGCCCGTTAGACGAAATTTCGGTGATACGCGCTTTGGGATAGACAATATCGATGATCTCGCTGAGATCCTTCCGCAACGTCGGTTCGCCGCCTGACACGTTGAGATTGTCAAAGCCGTTTGGCAGCTTCGACAACGTTTCGAGCGAGACTTCTTCCTTAGGCTCTGTTGGATTTTTCCAGATGTAACACATCTGGCATTTCGAATTGCACCTGAACGTCGAAATAACGGTGAGATCCATTTTACGACACTGCCTTGCTCGGTGATTTGAACTGCCTGGTGAGACTCTCGTAGAGCGAGAGAAGCGCTGTTGCGTGCCTGCTGAGGGAGTACTCCGCCTCGACAACGCGTCTTGCTTCTCCGCCAAGCCGTGTTCGCAGACCGGCGTCATCGAGCAGCGCCTTCAGGCGCCCGGAAAGATCCCGTGAGTTTTTCGGCTCGAACAAAAGGCCGGTTACGCCGTCCCTAACCAGTTCCGGAATTCCGCCAATCCGCGAAGCAACGATCGGCTTCGCATGGGCCATCGCCTCAAGGATCGATAGCGGGCTGTTCTCGTGCCACTCGGACGGGACGACGATGACCGAAGCCCTTCGCAAGGTAGTCTCAAGCACCTCACCCGTCAGATGACCGACGAACTCAGCCGACGGAAAGCGGGATCGATAGTCCTCCAGCAATGGACCTGTGCCAGCGATGACAAGGCGCCAGGACGCATCGTCCGCAGCATGCGTCTGCAACAGCGTCTCAACCCCTTTTTCCGGCGATAAACGGCCGAGATAGAGGACGTAACGATCATCGTCATCCGACGTTCTGATACGAGATGCATCGATCCCGTTCGGGATGTGAATCACCTTGTCCTTGCCGAAGCGATGCGCCATCGCATCTCGCATAAATCGGCTTGGGGCGATAAACCTGCTCACACGGTGGTAACTACGGACCATTGCATGGTAGCGCGCCTCAGCCCACAGCAGAGCACTCTTGCCGAGCGAGCCATCCGCGCATCTTTGCGTGAGCAACGATTCAAACCGGCCGTCCGAGCATTTCGTGCAAACATCGCCTCCTCGGAGACGGGTATAAACCGGGCAAATCGGCTTATAGTCGTGCAGAGTCAGCACGACAGGGATGTTCAAGCGTGACGCCGCATTGATGATGGATGGTGTTAGCTGGTGATAGATGTTGTGGCAGTGAAGAATGTCGGGCTTCTCGTCGAGAATCAGGGCCCCGATCTTTTCGACCGCCTCCGGCGAGTGAATGAAGGACAACGCCGATTTAATCCTGCTACTGCGTGATGGCGAGCGGTATGACTTTTCCGAAACAAAGTATCGGTCGTATTTTGAGGGAAGGTTTCGCGGATCGCGCATCGAAAATTCGATGACATCGTTGTCCGCTTGCCTCATCAGATCCATTTCATTGAACATGACGACTTCCGAGCCGCCATTCCGAAAAAAGAACTTGTTGGCAAACAGGATTTTCATTGCGAATCGATTTTCTGAACTCGTTCGCCACTGCGCCGCAACAGAGACTGCCTTGACTCCACACGCATTGAACGTCGCGCGGCAGCGCACTTGCTGAGACGGTGCGGGACGAGTTGGCTTGAAATTTCGTGCATGGGTGCTGCCAGCGCGCGCCTATCCGCTCATCGCCTTGGCCCAGCGAACGCACCGTCAGTCGTCTCACGACCAGCCAGCGCATCGCTTTCCTTGGACCAGGACGTAGGGCGTTTGGCTTTGAGTCACCCTATTTCGGCCCGGTATTGCGATATTGACGCCCGTCAAGTCGCGACGAGATACGGCCGGCTAGATCGGTTGGAGCCAACGTATTTTCCCGGACGCTTGCCACAATCGACAGGCTTCTGATGTCGGCAGCAAAGAGGCTGGGATACTGCGATACGTTCGGCATCGGCGGACAGCATGCTTTGGTTTGAGTTCAGCGCTCAATTTTCGCTTCGGCATGTGCTTTCGCGCCGAACGAGATACAACGACGTGCGAAATATTTGACGAATCTCCGGCAAGCGCGCGGCTTTTGCGGCTCGCGAACGCCTGACGCTGCGCCTCGGATTTTGCACAGCAACGTTGAGGTCAGGGATGCTTGGTCAAAATCCGGCCTTGGTTCGGGCGAAATGCCACGTCATGAACACGAATTGTAATCTCGGCGTCAACGTGAATTCGCTTACCCGGCACCCCTGTTTTAGGGGCCTTTCCGATATTGCACAGGTGCATCGCCGATTGCCGGTTAATTCACGCAGTCGGGCGGTTGCAGCTTGGGGGAATCGCCCCCGCACCAAATTACGATAGGGGAAATACATTGCAGAGCCACAGCGAAACGCCCGGCTTAACGTCCGACCCCGGTCTGATCGCGCTGGTGATGATGCTTCGGTTTCAGGGGATCGGTGTTGATCCTGATCAAATACGCCATCAGTTTCGCGGAACGCCGATTGGCGTAGCAGAGATGATCCGCTGTGCGAAGGAATTTGGCCTTCGCGCACGCGCGCTCACAACAAACTGGCCTCGGCTCACAAAGACGCCAATGCCCGCACTCGCAATTCTTCGCGACGGTAGTTTCCTGCTATTTGGCAAGATCGGCGATGACAGCATCATTGCTTTAGAACCGGGCAGCCCTCGTCCGATTATGATGCAACAAGCCGAACTGGAGGCCGTATGGGACGGGCAGCTTTTGCTCATGACCAAGCGCGCCTCTTTGAGCGACCTAACACGCCGGTTTGACATCACCTGGTTTCTCGGCGCGATGCATAAATATCGCGGACTTTTAAGTGAAGTTCTGATCGTCTCATTCTTTCTGCAGCTCTTTGCGCTGATATCTCCACTGTTCTTTCAGGTCGTTATCGACAAGGTGCTCGTCCATCGCAGTATGAGCACGTTGGATGTTCTGGCGGTCGGCCTGGTCGCGATCGCGCTGTTCGAAACAATATTAGGCATTCTTCGCACCTATCTGTTTTCGCACACCACCAACCGCATCGATGTCGAACTCGGAGCGCGTCTTTTTCGGCATCTTCTGGCTCTGCCGATCAGCTATTTCCAGACCAGGCGTGTCGGCGATTCCGTCGCTCGCGTGCGAGAGCTGGAAAACATCCGCAATTTTCTAACCAGTTCGGGACTCACTCTGGTCATCGATCTGCTGTTTACCGTGATTTTCATTGCCGTTCTGTTTTTCTATTCGTCGCTGCTGACATGGATCGTGCTCGCGTCCCTTCCGGTCTATGTCGGCATCTCGGCTCTGGCTACGCCGCTGTTCCAGAGGCGGCTTGACGAGAAGTTTCAGCGCGGCGCCGAGAACCAAGCGTTTCTCGTGGAAAGTGTCGCCGGCATCGAAACCCTGAAGGCGATGGCGGTCGAGCCGCAGATGCAGCGCCGCTGGGAGGAGCAACTGGCCGGTTATGTTGCCGCAAGCTTCCGTGTAATCAGCCTTGGCAATGTCGCGAGCCAGTCCGTTCAATTTGTGAGCAAGCTTGTCAGCGCGGCCATTCTCTATATTGGCGCAAAGCTCGTCATCAGCGGTCAACTGACCGTCGGCGAACTTGTGGCCTTCAATCTGCTTTCGAGCCGTGTTAGCGCCCCGATCTTGCGCCTCGCACAAACATGGCAGGATTTCCATCAAGCCCGCATTTCGATCTCACGCCTTGGCGATATCCTCAATACGGCGCCGGAACCGCTCTATAATCCCAGCCGGATGACGCTCGCGGACTTGCGTGGCAACATCAGTTTCGAACACGTGACATTTCGCTATCGCATCGATGGTCCTGAGATTTTGCACAATGTCAGTTTCGACGTGCAAGCCGGCCAGATTATTGGAATCGTCGGTCAATCCGGGTCCGGTAAAAGCACGCTCGCCAAGCTCATCCAGCGCCTTTACGTACCGGAGAGCGGACGCGTGTTGATCGACGGCATCGATATCGCCCAGATCGAACCAGCCTGGCTGCGGCGGCAGATTGGCGTCGTGCTCCAGGACAGCGTTCTGTTTAATCGTTCAGTGCGCGACAATATCGCGTTGGCCGATCCCTCCATGACCGCCGATAAGGTGATCGCTGCCGCGACTCTGGCTGGCGCACACGATTTCATCCTTACTCTTCCCGAAGGTTACGACACTATTGTCGGAGAACGCGGCAGCACTCTTTCTGGCGGACAACGCCAGCGAATTGCCAT
Organism: Pseudorhodoplanes sinuspersici; assembly: GCF_002119765.1. NCBI lineage: Bacteria > Pseudomonadati > Pseudomonadota > Alphaproteobacteria > Hyphomicrobiales > Pseudorhodoplanes > Pseudorhodoplanes sinuspersici. The sequence continues at coordinate 2,228,286 of NZ_CP021112.1, read as the reverse complement.
CGCGCGGGCGCTGATTACGGAGCCGCGCATTCTCATCTTCGATGAAGCGACAAGCGCTCTCGATTACGAGAGCGAACGCATCGTGCAACAGAATATGGGCGAGATTTCGCGCGGCCGGACGGTCCTGATTATCGCGCATCGGCTTTCGACACTCCGTAAAGCAGACCGCATCATTACCATCGAGCGTGGGCGCCTGATCGAGGATGGGCCGCACGAAGATCTGATCAGAATGGGCGGGCGCTATGCCTCGCTCTATCGCGTGCAGGCAGGCTTGCATGAAGCGCACTGACGAAATCCAGAACTGCATTCCTTTGCAGTTGACGTTGTTCAATAACTGACCTTGAGAAAAGATATCCGTGCAGAAGCGTGAGCCAACGATGGCAAGCCGCGAAGAGAGAGCAGACGACCTAGCCGATCCGGGCCTTGTGGTTCTGGAGATGTTGCTTCGCCTTCGGGGAATCGATGCCGATCCTGAGCATTTCGTACGCCGCACTGGCGACGGAAATGCCAGTATTCTCGAGATCGTTCGCCGCGCAAGAATGATCGATCTCAAAGCGCGCATATTGAAAACCGCCTGGCGGCGTCTGTCCTCCCTGCCCCTGCCGGGAATTGCGTGCCTGCGCGGAGGAGGCTTTCTGCTTTTGGGCAAGGCCAGCAAGACCCAGGTCATTGTTCTCGCCCCAGACGCAGACCGGCCCACTCTGATGTCCCAAACCGATTTCCAGGCCATTTGGGACGGCCGTGTCATCCTGGTACAAAGTCCTGGGGTTCTCTCCAGGACGCTGTTGCGGTCGGCAAAAGACGGAAAGCTTTACGCAACTCGAATAGCCCTCGGCCTCGTTGAAAAAACCCGCCGGATTGCCAAGCCGGACCTAGCCAAAGAGGCTGCCCAATCCGCGGCGAATACTGCCGGCACCGCGATTATTGACTTCGCGGATCGCGCCCGCAAACTCGGCCGCGCTGTCAGTATACCGCGGCAGGATCCCGATCGCCGCCGGTCGCACGAACTTGCTTTTCTGCCGGCGGCGCTGGAGATCGTGGAAACGCCACCCTCGCCTGTTGGCCGCGCGACTGCATTCGCACTCATCGGCGTCTTCAGTGCCGCCCTGATCTGGGCCGCGGTTGGTACCGTCGATATCGTCGCTGTGGCACCGGGAAAGATCATTTCCGGCGGCCGCAACAAGACCATCCAGCCATTTGATACCAGTGTCGTGCGCTCCATTCTCGTGCGCGACGGACAAAGCGTCAAAAGCGGCGATGTTCTGATCGAACTCGACGCGACAATGAGCACAGCAGAATTCGAACGCTTGAGGAGCGATCTCCAAGGAGCCCAGCTTGATACGGCACGCCTCAAAGCTGCGCTAGCGGGAAAGGAAGACCCGCTTTCCGCATTTACACCGCCGAAAGAAGCGCCGTCGACACTTGTTCAGATGCATCGCCGATTTCTGACCAGCCTGATCACTGAACAGAACGCCAAACTCGCCGCTATCGACCGGCAAATCGCGCAAAAGGAAGCCGAGCGCGCGACCATCAGTGCCTCGATTGAGAAGCTCAAGGCAACGATCACGCCCCTGCAGCAAAGAGTCGAGATTCGCGAACAGCTCTTTCAGAAGGAGCTTGGATCGAAGCTGACCTACCTCACGGAATTGCAGGATCTGGTCGGCCAACGGCAAGAGATCCTAATCCAGCAAAGCCGTTATAGCGAAACCGATGCCGCCATTGCCGTTCTCACGGAAAGTCGGGCAAAAGCCGTGGCAGAGTATGAGCGCATGCTGTTCGACGATCTGTCCAAAGCTGAACAAAAGGCCGCTGGGCTCGCTCAGGATGTGATCAAGGCTGAGCAACGAACGAGTCTACAGAGGTTGACCGCACCGATTGATGGTGTCGTTCAGCAGCTCGCCGTCCATACAATCGGCGGCGTCGTAACCCCTGCACAAGCCCTCATGGTGATTGTTCCGGCCGATAGCGGCCTCGAAATCGAGGCCATGATTTCGAACCGGGATATCGGCTTTGTGGAGGTCGGGCAGGACGCCGAGATCAAGATCGATACCTTCAGCTTCACCCGCTATGGGCTGCTGCAAGGCAAGATTCTCGACATTTCGCAGGATGCCATTACCCGGAACAAACCGCAGGACGATAAGCAACGGGGCGGCGAAGCTAGCAGCAGCGAACCTAAAGGTCAGGAACTGGTCTATGCGGCCCGTGTCTCGCTCGATCGCACTCAGATGGAGATCGAGAACAAGCGCGTCAATCTGTCACCCGGCATGGCCACCACGGTTGAGATCAAAACGGGCTCGCGCAGTATCATTAGCTACCTGTTGTCGCCTTTGATGCGTTACAAGCATGAAAGCCTGCGCGAAAGGTAAGACCGTTGTAGGAAACCGCAGAGAACTGTCGAGGACGCGTGCTTAATCTCGGCGGCCTGCCGTAAGAGTCTATTGCGGGCGTTCGGCAAGCTTCAGCAAACCAGCCTCGCTGAGCGCTTGCGCCGCATCCTTGACCGCTTGCCACGGCAAATTGGCGCGACTCGCAATATCAAGCAGGGAGTTCTGCCCGTCGGACATGTTGAGCAGCCATAGTAGCGCTTTCTGACTAAGATCGGCCGAAACGCCCCCGGTCGTTTTATACAGACCATAGTTTCCCAACTTTGGTTCACAGAACGGTTTTAGATTGAAATAATAGGCGTTGTTATCGATGACGTCGATCGTTGCGAGAGCTTTCGCCAGCGAATCGCCAAGCGAGGGTGGCTGGACAAAATCGAGATTGTCAGCCGACGTGTGATATTCCTGGAACTCCCCGTGCGGCGTACGCATGAAACATCCAACCGGAAGATTGAACCCCGGCGAACAATATTGCCGTTCGTCGTACCCGAACGGAGAGAACGGCCGTATTTCAAACGCGTCTCCGCTTTGCTGCAGCACATAAGTCCACGCCTTGTCGATCTCGGCATCGCCGCGACGGCTCGCTTTGTAAGTGATCGGCCCGGCATCGCCGACGCATGTCATGACGAAGCCATGCTTGATCCTGCTGACGCGCGTTTGGTTGAGCGAAAGCCAGGTGATTGAGCCGATCGTTCCGGGAATAAAAAGAAATCGGTAGGAATAGCGCAGGTTCATGCCACTAAGGCGCTGAGCCAGTGCCGTCGCCACGGCAATTCCGGAAAGATTGTCATTGCAGAGTGACGGATGGCACACATGACAGGAGATCAGCACTTCGTCCGAAGATCGACCAATCAACCGCAACTGACCATAGGTCAGGTGCCCGGGCTCGAGCGAAGAATCGATGCAGACCTCATATTCATCATCCGGCAACGCCAGCAACTGCTTGTGTGCCAGACAGAAGCCCCAAGCCGGCTCGTAGTAGGAGGTCCTGTAGGGAATCAGATCCGGTTGTTCCGGATCTGAAAACAAATGCTCTTTGAGTTCGGAGAGCCCCATACGCGCCCGAACGGACACACTGTAGCTCGCGACATGCAGATTGGACGCGCGGAAGTCGACCACGCGTTCGCCAGCACTGTTCTTGATGTAGGCGTCACGAATATTCCACTCCGGCGGAACTGTCCAATCGAACACCTGCAGACCTGACGGCACTTCACAGACCGTGATCGGGATGTGTTCGCGAATAAGCGCGAGGGTTTTGCGCACACCTTCGCCGGTAATACTACGGCAGATCGGATAGAGCTCCGTAATGAACCGATGCATCGTGCGGCCGCCATCGTCGGCCGACAGATCGCGATGCGCCGCCGGCATTTCGGTGACCTCGGCGCCCCAGCTTCCAGCATTTCCATGCATCCCGTGGTCCTCGTAATTCGCGCAAGCTTTTGGACGATCTCGATAGCTTTATGCGACAATCTGCGGCTCGGGGATCGGCACCACAAATTGCGCCCCCCATGAGCGGGCAAATGAAAGCTGATTGATGATCTCGTCCTTCAGATTCCACGGCAAGATCAGAATGTAATCCGGCTTGGTTGCGTAGATCCGCTCGGGTTCGTAGATCGGAATGTGTGTTCCAGGGAGGAAACGGCCCTGCTTGTGAGGATTCCGGTCGACCGTGTACTCAAGGAGTTCGGGGTTGATGCCGCAGTAGTTGAGCAAAGTATTACCCTTGGCCGGGGCACCATATCCCACGACGCGTTTGCCCGCCCATTTCGCCTGCTTCAGAAAGGCCAGAAGCTTCCGCTTGGTCTGGAGCGCTCGCTCCTCGAAAACGAGATACCGGCCAAGATCCGCAAAGCCCGCATCGATCTCGCGTGTACGGAGATCCTCGACACGATCGGAAATCCGGTGAGGGCCGGTCGTACTGTGTTGAGCGTAAATGCGCAGTGACCCCCCGTGTGTGGGAAGTTCCTCAACATCGAAGAGCGTCAACCCGTGTGCTGCAAAGATTTTCTCTGCCGTAATGAACGAGAAGTAGGAGAAATGTTCATGATAGATGGTGTCGATCTGACATTCGGCGCACAGGCGCATTAGGTGCGGAAATTCGATTGTAACGACGCCTTTGTCGCTGAGCAAAGTCTTTATGCCGCTGACGAAATCGTTCAAGTCTGGGACATGGGCCAGCACGTTATTTCCGATGATGAGATCAGCGCGCATGCCCTCCTCGCGAAGGGTCCGCGCCGTATCTTCTCCAAAGAAGTCGACCCGCGTGGGGATTCCCTTTGTTCGCGCAACCTCGGCAACATTCCGCGCCGGCTCGATGCCAAGGACGGGGATTCCTCGCTCGACAAAATACTGCAACAGGTAACCATCGTTGCTCGCGACTTCGACAACCTTGTCGTTAGGGCCGATCCCGAATCGGGTGACCATGCCGGCGACATAGGCCTTGGCATGACTGAGCCAGGAGGTGCTGTAGGAAGAAAAGTACGCGTAGTCTCCAAAAATGTTTTCCGGACTTTCCCACTCCTCAAGCTGCACCAGAAAACATTCGCTGCACACATACACACGCAGAGGGAAATAATGCTCGTCCCTTTCGAGATCGTCTTGCTTCAAGTAGGAATTTGCAAGGGGAGATAATCCGAGGTCGATAAAGACCTGTTGCAGCTTGGTGCCGCAAAACCGGCAACCGCTGTGACCGCTCCCTTGAGCCGATAATGCCGTAGCCCGAAACACCTCGGAAGCGGTCTCATGCTTTAACATCGGCGGCTCCTCTCGCGTGCAAGAATACCGTTTAAGATACTCGGGGGCGGACCTTATGCTCGGTGCATCTGTGTCATTTGACGGTCGTCAAATCGTCGTGAGGGATTTAACCAAACAGAAGCATCCTTCGAATAATTGGGCACATGAAGCGGCCGACAATTCGTCCTCGGCTGAAACAACGACGATTTTCTCTTGTCGTCCCTCCCCTTGGACCGACTTAAGCGACCATTGATTCTCGGACACTCATGCGGTCTTTCAGCTCCGCTCCGATCTCGAAAACCGAACTCGCTTTCCGATCGCGGCCCGAAATAACGCTGACCGGCAATGGCCATTCGATTTTGAGGTGCGGGTCATCGTATCTGAGCGCACCCTGGACCGCCGGTGTGTAAGCATTGCCGATAAAGTAGGACACCTCGGTACCGTCCTGCAGCGTGATAAAGCCATGGGCGAAACGTTCGGGTATGTAGAGCCCGCGACCATTCTCTGCCGACAACTCGATCATCAGATGGTCGAGATATGTTGCCGATTCGGGCCGGAGATCGACAATGACGTCCGCGAGCGCCCCCCGCATGCATCGTACATATTTTATCTCGGCCGCGGGCGGATATTGAAAATGCAGGCCGCGGACCGTACCACGCTTTGCGTTGAGACTGACGCTTGCCTGTACGACCGAGAATTTCAATCCGCGCGCAGAGAATTCATCTTCGCAGAAGACGCGAGCGAAATGACCACGATTGTCCTTCTGCGGGTCAATATCGACGACGTACGCTCCTGCCAGTTTTGTTTCAGAGAAGATCATCTGCGGGGCTCATTCATCTCGCGAGCTGGTTCATTGTCGCTCAGGCGAGAGCCACCTCGATCAGACGCACAGCCAGCCAGAACAGAAAGAAAATCCATGCCACGGTGCACATGACCGCCACTGGCACGACAAAATCTGTCCATTCGAGGGAGCGCTGGTCTGCTGTTGTGTGCGCTCCTGCATCTGCCGGGCGGCGGTACTGAGGTCGCAGTTCTTCGATATGTGCCACGTTCCGCCTCTTTTCGAGTGGAAGAGGCAAAGAGATGTAATGCATCGCCGGGCGACGAATCTGAGAATTCTCAATAAGTGACCATGAAACGAGCCGGCCGGCATCGGCGCGGCGACCGGCGTGTATTCAGACACCTTCCGCAGCGCACCGGTATAGATTTCCGCACCCGGCTGGGGCACCGAACCTTCGTCAGGCTGACCGCGCCGCCATTCCCTCCGCAGCCTCACCACAACCCACAGCATATGAGCCAGGACCAACAGTGCGAACATATGCTGCCACCAGGCGCATTATCCGACCCCGAATGATGCTCGTGAAGTGTTTCAAGCTGAGCATCGGTCGATCGACATGAGGCGATTGGGATCGATGCGGGTCTTGAGGGCTATCGTTTGAAAATGGACGTCTAATAAGCATTATCCGATTTCAAGACACGCGCAATCGTCAGCAGCAGGATTCGAATATCGAGCCCAAGCGACCAGTACTCAATGTACCAAATGTCATTTTCGACACGCTGCCTCATCATCCCCAATTCCGGCGTCTCTCCCCGAAATCCGTTCACCTGAGCCCAGCCCGTAATGCCTGGCTTTATCTTGTGACGGATCGCATACGTCGCGATAAGGCGGTCATATTCGTTGTCGTGAGCGAGCGCATGAGGGCGCGGACCTACCAACGACATCTCGCCTCGGAGCACGTTGAGAAGCTGAGGAACTTCGTCGATGCTCAGCCTTCTTAGCAAATTCCCCAAGCGCGTTATACGTTTATCGTTCCTCGTGGCCTGAACAACTATCGGCCCGTCGTCCTGCGTGGACATTGTTCTGAATTTGCAGATTTTGAACGGGCGCCCATTGAAGCCAACGCGCGTCTGAAAAAACATCGCCGGCCCTGGCGTTTCGAGGCGTATGGCGACGGCGATCACCCCGAATAACGGCAGCAGAAGAAGCAGACCCAACGCTGCGCAAATCTGATCCATCGTACGTTTCAGGTTGCGCTGGGTTGCGCTTAACGGAGCGCGCTGGAGCTCAACGACCTTGGTCGGACCAAGCTCGAACACCGGACGCCGGAGCATGCGTTCTGTCATATCGTCAGGCACGAGCTTGACGGGAAGCGGTAGCACACGCAACTCGCACTCTATTTCGTCGATCACATCCTGCTTGTCCCACGGAATGGCGACAACGACTTCGTCGACTCTCGCATCGCGCACATAACGAACGACCTCACGCAGAAGCGAGCGCAGGGCTTTTTTCGTGATCGTTTGATTTGGGCCGATCGGCAGCGAAAACTCTCCTACCACGGCATAGCCGCAGCATTCCAACGCCGACGTTGCCCGGTGGGAGCCGAAATCGTTCTCTACTCCGATCAGAATGACCCGGTTTGGCTTTAAGATGTTTGAGGCAATGACATATGTACAAACGCGCGCAACGATAAAGCGCACGATCGCGTTGGCGAACAAACCGCTGGTGAAGAACGCCAGCATAGCGCCTCGCGAAAACGTCGCGCCAATCTTCAAAATGAAGACCAGGCTGGCCAGAAAGACAAATGTTGTCAGCCAGACCAAGATCGATCGGCCCACCTGCCATCTAATTCGAAGCAAATTCGACGCCCTGTAAAGCTGCGCCGCGTGGGCAAATACGGAGTAAAGCGCTGCGACTGCGATCCCCGAGCCGATATAGTTCGAAATCTCCCCGTTCCCTTCGAGAGCCGCGGCATGATAAGCGAGACCGGCCGCGGTCCCCAAAAGCACGATCCAACCGAAATCCAATATTGCGACGAGCGGCGATATGGTATTGAGCGAAATCGGTACTGCAATCTGTTCGCGATTTTTCTGGCGATTGAGGTTATTCGCCATGGTCGCTTCGCGTGCGAGTGCCATTCGAAACCTCTAGACCTTGAAGCATAATTAAGCCGCTTCAATCTCCGGCGACTTCGGCAAGACCTGACAGGTTGATGAAACGGATGGTTTTCCGGTTCGGCAAATCGATAAGTCCCCTGACCTTGAACTCGGCCAGTGTTCTGCAAACAGTTTCAAGCGAGGTACCGACGTGGTCCGCAATGTCTGCCCGCGGCAACATCAGCTGAAACGCGCGGGCGAATCTCGGATCTTCCGGTAAGTGTCGCCGGATACGCAAAAGAAACCAAGCTATTCTGGCGATGCTATTCTTCTGGCCCATTGTCAGAACGAGCGATAGCATTTCCGATAAAACCTGATGAGCGCCGCATGGTTCGTCCTGATGACAAATGCCTGACGTCGGCGTCAGGACAACACGGCAGTTTGTCACGGCCTCGGCGGTGAACTGCTGGCAAGACGATTGAGTTGGCATGACAACATCGCCTGGCCAATAGAATGCCAGGATTTGCCGGTTACCATTCTCTAATAGTCGAACAGCCCGAACGACACCCTCGACAATTTCGATTTTTTGAGACTGTTGCTCACCCTGCCAGAAGAGAGCACGCCCTCGCGGAACTAATGACGTTGTTGAAAGGCGGCGACTATCGACGACGACGTCGTTTCGATGAAGGCCGTAAGCGAGCGGCGGAACCTTAACACAGCCAACATGCGCAAGAGCTTCTGCACGCATAATCCACCCTCAGTAGTTGACCGACATCTCGAGGCTTGAGGCTTGCATGCGCTGACCTTTAATTAAATCTGGCTGATGCTCTAGACACACGGTCTATTCCATCAATCGGACGGCCTATATCCTTGGTCCCAATGCTGCGAAAATCGCCAAAGACCGCACAAGACGGGAGCTAGGCGCTCCTTATTTACACACATTGATCACACGAAATCGTGAGTCGGTCGCGAAATCGTGTTTGAAGGATTCTGTCTCTTCGAACAATCATCGAACATCGTGTGAATCGCTTTCCCGTGGTCGTTAACATTTGCGCTCCTCAGGACTGGCCGTTTAGAATGAAAAAATCGTGCTACCGTGAGCATTAGCCTGTAGCGAACAGATATCATAAAGCCTCGATCCAAACCGCCTCGACATAGCAGGACACCAATATGCCTCGGCTGTTAAGCAAAGGCATAACCACTTCAGTCGTCATCTTGGCTATGCGCGCGAGCGTTATGGCCTGCAAGTTCGGCCTCGCCATCTTCGTTGGCCGCTACCTGGATCTATCGTCACTCGGCATATATGGACTTGCCGTAGGCGCCGTCGCGATCGCACCCGTCATCGTCGGCCTGGGCATGGTACACGTCATCATGCGTGACGCCGTCGTTCTACCGATAGGCCAGTTGACGAACCATTTGCGGCACTATTGGTCCTTTACCGCGTCTGTGTATGCGCTGGCGCTTATCGTTGCAGCTATTCAGACGGCTGTCTTCGACATATCAGGGCTATGGATTCTCATCATAATCATTATGATTTTCGAGCATTTCGGAAACGACGTATTCCAGCTTCTCTCGAATCTCGAGCGCCCCCTTGCGGCCAACGTCAATGCTTTCCTCCGCGGTTCTGCGTGGATCTTAGTCTATATTCCCATCGCGATATGGGACGAGCATTTCCGGTCTCTTCCTGCCCTTTTCGGCTTTTGGTTGGCCGGCAGCGCATCGGCGGTCGCGTTGTTTTTCCTCACCAATCTGTCATGGCCATGGAAGGCTGCTTTTGCTTTTCCTTTTGAACTGTCCTGGATCACGAAAACGATCAAAAATTCTTTTCTGATCTACATCAGCGATCTCAGTTTCGTTGCAAGCCTGTATATCGACCGTTATCTGGTCACACTGTTTCTGGGGCTCGAGCTTGCCGGAATCTATTTTCTGTACTGGTCGGTGGCGAGTGCGGCTAGCAACCTCGTCAGCATGACAGTCCTTCAGCTACAGCGACCTCTCCTTATTAAAGCGCATCATGCAGGGGCAGAGAAGCACCGGTACCTGTCCGGCAACTTTCTGAGAACCACAACTTGGGTCACCGTGGTTCTGGGGCTCGCCACCGGAGGGGCTTTTTACGTCCTTTTGCCGCTTCTCAAACAACCCTCGATCGCCGACCATCTTCCAGCTTTCTGGCTGATCATGGCAGCGTTAGGAATGCGCAATATTGCCGACGCCGGCGCGATGGTTCTCTTTACTGCTCATCGCGATCGCATCATGACGATCACCAATGTCGCATCAGTGATCCTCATGATCGTCGCCCAGATCTCATTGCTGCCTCTGCTCGGGCTATATGGCGCAGGAGCAGCCATCCTGATGACCTTCTTCGGAATAACACTCTGGCGACTCAGACTGATCTTCGCCTTACCGCGAGAGGTAACAAAACCGTAACGGATTGACCCGCTCCGTATCGTCCTGTCGCTTGCGGCTATGGCTTCAGGCGCTCGTGCCATTCAGCCTTTTGGGAATCGGCGTCACAGCTTGTGACTGACTGGCCGCACGGCTGCTCGCCTCGAGCAAATTTGCGGCCTTGAATGCGGCTTCAGTCCGGTTGCGGGCGCCGATAGCCCGCAAGAGTCCCGCAGTATGAATCTTTGCCGTGCCTTCTGATATGTGAAGCTTATGAGCAATTTCTTTGTTGGACATGCCCTGTGCCAGCAAAGTCAAAACCTCATTCTGTCGTGGCGTCAGCCGAAAGAGATCCACGGAGGTGGCTTTCCACGCGTGAGAGTCCGCATCAGCTCGGCTATCGTCGCCATCCGCCAGCCAGCGGGGGACATAAATCCGCCCCGACAGCAGATCACCGACCGCTGCCAATATTTCTTCCGCTGATTGAAGCTTGTTCACGAAGCCATGAAAGCCGGCGGAAAGACAAGTCAGCACGTCTGCCCGCGTATTTGACGTGGACATCACGGCAAAGCGCGTCGCAGGACTGAGTTCGTGTACTTCCCGCACCAATCCCAACGAATGGTGGCTCAGGCTTTTTGAATCGATAAGAACCAGATCGAAATAGCGCTTTGCCTTGGCATATTCACGCATCGCAGAGAGGTCGTTGGCCTCGAAAACGCAAGCCTGCTGAACTCTCGCCTCAATCACACTACGGAGACCCCCCCGGTATACGCTATGATCATCGACTACCAAGATCAGAGCCACGACTCCCTCCCAGAATCACTAAACTAAAAAGAGCGCAGTTCCTCCGGCTATTTCCTCCCGTCGCCCGCGGCTTCATCGCATCGCAATAAACGGGAGAGGGACTTGACATGTAAAATCGTAGTCTTTGTTTCTGATCGGGTCAAAGTTCCTGATTCGCCCAGAACTTTCGTTTAAGGTACTGAAATATATATAGATTATTGATCGTACACGAACGTGGCGCGAAATCGTGATCGTGGCTGAGCCAAGACAAACAAGAAATTATGTGGACAATAATTGTTGCGTTGCAGCATCGGCACGCAACACGAAAATAGCAGCAATACCTCGGCTGCTTTCGAGAAAGCTCAATACATTGACATTGATGGGCAAGGTCCGGATTGCGGATTGGTGGCCAAAGCTCGCTCCGCTCCGTCAAGCCTGTCCTTTGCTTTGAAGACGACTGTTCAGCGATCGATCAAATTTGGCGAGCACTGGATTTTCGGGAGCGTCAGACGCTTGCTGCAACAGGAACCACCTCATTGATTGGTGTCCATAAAAGCCGCGGATCGAGTTGCTCGGTGCTACGCAAATGCCGCAGTTCGGACAAACGCGTGAATGGCGGAGAATTGAATGTCGCGTCATCCAGTTGGATCCGCTCGAAAACAGTCTTTAATTGAGCTGCACCACGCTGTGCGCTCCACTGACAACGAAAACTTGGCATGCGCTCCTTGATCTTCGTGAAAGACACACGATAGCTGCGATCATCTCCGCCGCTCGGGCCATATGTGACTTCGCTTCCGGCAAACGTCTCGCCGACGATGTCAGCAATTTCACGAACCGTATAATTCTGCGCTTCAGTACCAACATTGAACGCTTCACCGCGCACCGCCTCTCGCGGCGCTTCGAGCGCACAGCAAATCGCCTCGCAAATATCATCAACATGAACGAGGGGGCGACATGGCGTTCCGTCGCTCATAACACGAACCTGCCCTGTCGTGAATGCAAAGCCGGCCAGGTTATTCAAAACGAGATCAAAACGCTGACGAGGCGATGCACCAAAAGCTGTGGCATTCCTCAGAAATACCGGCGTGAACCGCGAATCCATCATCTGCTTGACATCGGCTTCAACCATCACCTTGCAGCGTGCGTAAGCTGTTCTTGGATCGAAACGGGACGTTTCTGATTTCATTTCAGCGCCCGCGGCACCATAGATGCTGCATGACGACGCATAGACAAAACGCGAGATACCCGCCGCTTTGCATTTCCTCGCAAACTCGACCGAACCGCGGTGATTGATCTCCATCGTAATTTCGGGATCGTTCTCTCCCAAAGGATCATTGGAAAGCTCAGCCAGATGCACGACGGCATCAAATCCAGTCAGCCCCGATTCAGGTAGCTGGCGAATGTCCTTAGATATGACCATTGGCCGGGTCCGCCCGTCATCGAACAACCAACCGCGTCGATAAAGTCCGGTGTCGATCCCGATGGCGTCATAACCGCGATCAAGCAGCTTCGGGCCGAGCACCGCACCGATATAGCCGTCTGCGCCTGTATAAAGAATCCGCATCGTAGTTTCCTTTTAAAAGTGAGCCTGATCGGCCTTTTCGGGTTGTGCTGGCTTGGATGGTTCTTTGGAAGACGCAGCTTCCGCCTTATCCCAAACACACCAGGGCGGAGCGCCCGTATCCCATAGTTCCTGCAGAACCGCTTTGTCGCGAAGCGTATCCATGTTCTGCCAGTACCCGCGATGGCGATAGACTGCGAGCTGATCCTGCTCGATCAAACGGGCCAACGGCTCATGCTCCCAGCTTGTCTCGTCGCCGTCGATGGTATCGATCGCCTCCGGCTCCACGACAAAGAAGCCGCCATTGATCACTTGCCCGTCACGCGAATCCTTCTCGCGAAAATTGGTGGCGCGAGGGCGGTCCGAAGACAGGTTAAGCGCGCCGAAACGCCCAGGCTGCTGAACCGCCGTAACGGTCGCAAGCGCGCCTTGCTGGTGATGGAAAGTAATCAATTCGCGGATGTTCACGTCACTGACGCCATCACCGTAAGTGAGGCAGAAGGTCGAATTCCCGAGATAGTCTCTCACCCTCTTGAGCCGGCCACCGGTCATCGTTTTTTCGCCGGTGTCGACCAGTGTTACCGACCATGGCTCGCTTTCATTGCGATGTGTCTCAATCCGATTGCGTTGCAGATCGATGGTGAAATCGCCTTGATGAGGCAGGTAATTGAGAAAGTAATCCTTTATGATAGACCCCTTGTAACCACAGCAGATCACGAACTCATTCAGCCCATGATAGGAGTAGAGTTTCATGATGTGCCAAAGGATGGGCCGGCCACCGATCTCAACCAGCGGTTTGGGCACCACGCTCGTGTGCTCACTCAGTCGTGTTCCGTAACCGCCGGCAAGAATGACTACCTTCATTTCCTTCTCCTGCCTGTCATTGCTATTGCGGAACGGGCTTTAACGCCGTCAGCTCTCCCACGCCGTTGCGAAATCTAGGCAGAGCGCCAGCGCAGAATTTGACAACCGTCAACTCATCGATGTGCAAGGCACGCATGAATCACACTGGGCGTGCGCGCCGTCTCTGATTGATTCGCGTATTCGGCGCCCGACGAGGCCGCGTGTGGAACCGGAGAACTGGCAGTGCAAAATCGCAAGCATGGCTACGATCATCTGATCGCCAACATCCTGCCGATCCTGTGGCGCCGGCAGCTCATCATCTACACCGCGATTCTTTTTACGTCGTTCGGCGCCTTCCTGGTCTACGGCATGATCGGCGAGCGCTATGAGGCATATACGCTATTGCGTGTCGGCCAAGGCATCAAGGATCGAGCAGCCAATCCAGACAACGGCAACCTGGGAGAGGGGGTCGATCTCGCAGCCCGCATCGATTCTCTTGCGCGAATTGGTGCCACCGATCACGTCATCCAGATGGCCGCCACCAATATCGGCTACGAGCGACTGTTCCCGGACGAAGAAGCCCCCTTATTGTTCAAGCTGCGCGTGGCGGCCAAGTCCTATTTGTCTAACGCACTACCAGCCTATTTCGAAGATCCGTCCCAAGATCAAAAAGGGAGTGAAGCCAAAGGAGGCGAGGCCAAAGAGAGTGAGACTAAGAACGAGAACCGGGAAATCGTCTCGGCGCTGCGCGGTCTCATCTCCGCGAAACAGGAAGGCCGGTCCGACCTTCTTCGTATTTCCTTCCGCTATCCGAATCCGAAAATCGCAGCCGAGTTCCTGAACCAACTGGCAAATTCATTGGTCGCCGTGCAGGCTGATCTGGTGCAGATTCCGGGGGCCGAGGTATTTTTCCAGCAACAGAGCAAGCGACTGGAACTGGAAGCTGAGAAAGCAGCTGCCGACCTTCAAAACTTTTCGGTCGCAGCCTCGATCTACTCTGTCGCCGATCAACGCAACCTGCTTCTCAAGCGAGCCAACGATCTCGCAACACAGCTGGCGACGACACGCGGCTTGATCGAAGAGCGAAAGGGTCAAAAACAGGCAATGTTGGACCAGTTGGCAGCCTTAAAGCCTGTCACTCAATCAAAAACTGTGTCCAACATCGTGAGCACCCTCGGTGGCTCCGAGTTCCGGCCCAACCCAAGCACACCTTCGAAGTTTGAGGAGGCTCCTCCCCTTCTTCTCGTGCGCGTATACCAAGACGCGATGGCGACCCTCTTGAAAATCAACACAGAATTGAGCGGGTTCGCAAAGATGGAGACTTTGATCGGCGTCGAGATCGAGCAAGTCAATTCGGAGCTCGCTTCTCTGTCATCGAAGGAAGCTGAATACGATCGTTTGAAACGCCTGCTCACTCGAGCTTCAGCGGCGGCTGATCATTACGGAACGCGGATGGGCGAAGAACAGATCAGTTCCGACATCGCAAAAAAATCACAGTTCTCAAGCTTGCGAGTTGTTCAACTCGCGGCCGCCCCGCTAGGCCAAACGTTTCCCCATGTATCGCATCTTGTATTCCTTGCCCTGTTTGGTGGCTTTGCGTTGGGTTCGGCAATTATCGTGATGCTAGAGCTGAAGCGGCTACACGATCTTAGCCACGAAGAAGAACAGGAGGATGTCGACAACACGATGGTGGAGTTCAGCAGACAATCGTTACGCCGGTACAAGAGAGAACTGCAGGCGGCGGAGTAATGTCGGCCACGTTGACCTTTAGAACCTGGGCCGACAACGCCGTTGGCTGAGCCGATTGCGAACGCTTGCAGGATCCTAGATGGCGTACTTGACTGAAAATGACATCGGAACAGAACGTCGCGCCAACGAATTGGCCACCCCACACTACTTCACGACGATCCTCGTTTCGATCATCATCATCAATATCTTTACCGTCCTGTATCATTTACTAAATTCGCCGCTATTCAATACCATCAGCAATGCTGCCTGCATCATGCTGATTGGGTACGCGGGCTTTACCGTCGTTCGGTCGCAGAATAACAGCACCACGAACATCGTTTATATTGTCGCGGCCTGCATATTCACCTTCTTGAGCATCCTCTTCAATTTTGGAAACTCTTCGATCACGGACGGAATAAAATATCTTTCCATCTATGTATTTTACGCCGCCGGATATGCCCGCGCAACACAGGTCCGGCCGGCTGAAATTCGATATGTGTACTTTCTTGCAGGGCTACCGATCCTCTTCTTCCTCACGATCGGCAGCAGCCGGGTTCCCGAGTTCGTCCAGTTGAACATAGGAAATACATTCTCCTATTTCGCCAACGCGAATGCGGCCACACTATATTTTTCGGCTCTCATCTTCACCATGGCGACACAGCTCGGCATGCGCGCAATACTCCTTCAATTCGTGAATGTCGCCTTGATGAACAAAATCGGAGTAGCTGTAGCGACCGTAGCCGCCATATGCCTATGGATCGTAATCCCGCTAAGAAAAGAATCAATCATTGGCTTGATCGTCTTTGCCGTCGTTGCCGTCGTCGCCCTCTGGGTAGGTGCTTTTGACCGGGCTTTGGCAACTTTCAATAGCATGAGTCTGCTCGTCGACTTGGGACCTGACAACGTTTCCAGGATGTCATTCAGGCGACTTGTCGAACTTACCGGAACAACGGATCTGTCGGGCTTCTTCCGCATCATTCATTGGGCGAATATCTGGGATATTTATTCGAGCGGCAGCTTCATAACAAAGCTTTTTGGGTACGGGATCGGACAATCACAGCATCTGACCGTCTTGCAGTTCGTGCCGCATAACGACTACCTGCGTATTCTCGCAGAATATGGCCCTCTGAACCTCCTTATTTTCTCGTGCTTTCTGCTGCACGTCCTCTTCAGTCTGAAGACCGGCCACACCAAAGTTCTTTTCATGGTTTTGTTGATTTACTTCTTCTCGGAGAACCTGATCGACCACTTTCCATCAATGACGCTCTATTTTACTTATGCGGGCCGCTTCGCCGCCATGCCCGACAGAGAGCTCCCTAAAAGACGCCGTGTTGCGTGAAAACGGCCATTTCGGCGGGACACATGCGCCATACCGACTGCTGCCAAGCACCGAGCAGGCGATGGTGCAAGTAAGCACGGCCACCTGCCTGCGAAATTGATCTCCTCTCCAGCTACTTTGCAGCGGGAGTGAACTTCCGCTCACGACGCGCTCTATACAGGCCCTAGCGACCGAAGCATCCTTCGCGGCATTTGGGACGAAAACTCAATGCCCGATTACAGACGAGACCGTGATCCACTGTTTAGACCTCGGCTTTCTCGGCGAGAACTGATCGTCGACCGCAAAAGGCACGATCCGGATCGCCTGGCTGTCATGCGTGAAAATCTGCATAGAATAATACGCTAAAACTAACGACGAAGGTCGCTACCCGAGCTTGACAGCGGTTTGACGATCTCGCCACCCTCCCGCCAGGGTTTTCCTGATGTATCGAATTCCGTCGGCCAGGGGCCTTGGACAAAGAACGATCGCGATGAATCTGACGAGCGACAATTTGTCGACCACAATCATATTGTCCCGGAAGCGCCACACGAATGTGGCAACGTCATTCAGACTGGCGCCATTGCTACGATAGTGCGCGAGGTAAGCGAGGCTACGCCGGGCGAAGCCGCGCCTTGCTTCCAGCTTAACAGTCTCACGCAGCTGCTCGTCCTCTATCCTCTTGTCAGCGGCATGCGAAATGCGATTTACCATCTTCCAAGCATCAAGCAGAATTTGCGTGACCCCCAACCTGGCCGTCTCCGATTCTCGATGAAAGTTGTAGGTCGCGCATGCCTCGTTGATAAAACCTGCCTTGTTTCCGCATAGAACCGGTGCCCACGCAGCGACATCGGCCGTGTGAGGAAAATCGAGAGGAAAGCCTCCTCCTGACCGTAACACTTCGGTCCGCAGCAAGATGCCGCACATCGCGACCGTGACCTCGTCTTTCAGAAATTCCAACAATATGTCGGTCCCATCCGTAATACCCGTTCGAATGAGCCGACTTTTATGAGGCGGTCTCGTTTGCCTCAGTTCCGGCATGCGAAAATTGCACAACGTAACAACAATCGGAATCGTCGGCTGTTGTTCGACGATCTCGAGGCATCTACTGATCAGCCACGGCGCTATTCTGTCGTCATCGGAAACGAAAACGACATACTCGCCCTTAGCCGCCGCCAAACACGCATTCCAGTTTGGGAGGAGACCGATATTTGTCTCCTGTGTCAGCACCCGCAACCTTTTATCGTTGAACTCCCGCAACACCTGTTGGGTGTCGTCCGGTGACGCATTATCAGATACGAGAACCTCGATATTCTCATAGGTTTGCGCCAAGGCCGACTGAATGCACCCTCTCAATAGCGCAGCCCGATCAAATGTCGGAATGGCGATCGTGACTAAGGGGCGGTCTGCAGCTTCAGCCGAAACGTTGGAGGGCGACATCGTTCACTCCTGTCTCACGCGATCGCATCGATCGCACCTTAGCAATAACGTGCCTGCGGCATTGCCCGTCAGAAACCGAGGCTATGCTTCGTAGCAATTCCTTTGGATTCCAGTCCGAGCCTCGGTCACGGTTCCGCTCGCTGAGCAGGGAGTGGGTCATATACTTCAGGTTTTGTTGATGATCATGTAGGACTTGGGGATGAACAGGAAACGTTCGATGACAAGCTGCCCTTCGGGAAACAAGCTTCGAAATTCCCTTGCAGTCAGCAGATTGGTCCCATCGAAATATTGCTGCACTAATGCAGCATCGCGTTGAGTCAACCCAAATGGCGTAAATTTCGCGAGGGCACGCCCGACGGGTCTCGGCAGCCAGTGCAGAAACGGCATGAGAAAGTGGAGCTCGACGGGGAACTCTTTCGCCGGTGTCTGTATGATATAATTCCTTGCAACACGGCTGATCTCGCGTGCCAAGCCAGATCGTTCACGCGGCGGAACATGTTCTATGACTGAATTGCAAAGCAATATATCGATTTGCTTGTCGTCGACCGGAATTCGCTTTCCGTCATAGACTGTGGTCTGAATGTTGCCTGCCTCTTGCCCAATATTCGCAGCGTCAAACTCACCGTCCAGGGCAATATTATAGATCGTTACTTGCTTTGGTCGCATTTCTGATTTCACAAAGCGCCAAAAATGAAGCGAGCCTCCGACGTCAGCGATCGAGCGGTTATTGATATCCGGGAATACGCGTTTAATCCGCCTGGCACGCGATATCCGAAATCGCTTCATGAAGGGTGACACAATTTTGAACAAACCAGACATTGATCGCCTCTTTATGCTCCAATGGCTTGGGCTGATCCTTTTGAGAGTGTCTGCGGTCACCGTTCACATCGAGTACGCGCCATTGGTGGACTGACCGGCGGCTTTCTTCACGCCCACCGCAACAGCGGGAAACGCGAGCGCCGTAACCATGCGTGCGGATACGCGCCCCAGCCTGAGAAGCCTCGGAAGAGGTCCACGTTGGGCTACTTTTTCCAGCGCCATGCTTTTGCGCGCGGCCCATTCGGACGGCTTGGGCGTCACGTTATATTTACCAAGCAGTCTGGGATGGAAAGGAAAGCCCCAGACCTCCTCAAAACCCGCCTGTCTGAGGAACTGGTTCATGTCGGTGAACGAGAATTCCTTCAAATGAAACCCCTCAGCCTTCGACCCGAAGGGTAGAAAGTATTTGCTGATGTCGTGTGGTCCGGAGAAAGAATGCGGCGTGAGAACGACGAGATAACCTTCTTCGTCGAGCATCTCGTAACACTTCGCGAGTATGTCGGCGGTTTCATCCGGAACCAGATGTTCAATCACATTGTCCATGACAATGATATCGAACTTGGTTGGAGGATTGTAATCGAGAACATCGCCATTTTGAACCTGGTCCGATTTGGCGAATGGACCAAGATCTTTCTTGGCTTCCACGATGGAGGCTTCGGATACATCAATGCCGTAAACATTGTATCCGTCCTTCGCGAGCGCCACCAATAAATGACCGCTGCCGCAGCCCAAATCGAAGATCTTCGTCATATGTTTGGCAGCATGCTTGCCCGACAACGATAGCAACGATTTCACGATATTGACGACGGTGTCGGTATATTTTGTCTCACCGCAGCCCGGATCATAGATCTCGATGATGTTACCAATAACGTCGCTATAAGCTTGTTGGAAAACCTGACGCCGCTCATCCGAGCCCTTCGGCGTTTCCAGGATCTGACGAGCATATTGCTTCTCAATTTCGTAATGACGTTTGCGCCACTCCTGAAACGTCGTGGGCTCTTCCAACTTTCCATTCATGACGTCCACAGCTCCCGCAGGATAAGGGGCACACGTTCTCCCGGAGCATCGCTCCGTTTTTCCGCGCGCTCAGCGCCTCATGCCTGAAACGGCCACTAACTGGCCCAACAGCAGCGGGGGAATGCTTTGCGCGCGCAGATCGCAAGGATGCCGCCGCCGCGCCATGGCTAGTTGATATTCGTCAACTACGGTCGATCGGTGGATGAGGAACCGCCGTTCATTTGACCCCGCCCCCCCTCGATTGAGGTGCCCAGGCCCGGTTCGCTCTGGACCTGACACAAGCCAGCTCGGTCAAATCCCGTCTTAACGGGGGGCCAGCCCGCCTCGCGCGGTGTTGAGGATCGTCAACTCCGCCGTCGCCGCAACCGTTATCCTCTTTCACAGGAAATGCTCGCCACAGCTTTCCAGGGATGGAGGATGACGTGCTCGTCAGTGAGGCCAAATGGCTTTCTGCCTACTTTGCGCAGAGAGACAATGACGCCTTGGGCACAGTCCTCAATATCGGAAGTTCGACGGCGGACGTTCGCACACGAATTCAACCTTTTGTCGATGAGCAGATATTTCGTCCCTTGGCGCGACGCGGCGTGCCGGTCGTCCACACAGACATCAAGGCAGCAGCCGGCGTCGATATCGTGGCCGATATCATGAACGATGACGATCTGGAGCGGCTGCGGCGCCTGAAGGCAAAGACGATCCTTTGCTCCAATATGCTTGAGCACGTTCCCTCGCCATTGCCCATGGCCGAACGCTTGGCAACACTCGTCCCCCCGGGGGGCGTTCTCCTGGTCACAGTTCCAAACAGCTATCCGTACCATCCCGATCCAATCGATACTCTGTTACGCCCGGATATCGAACAACTCAGCTCACTCTTTCGCCAGTTGAAATTGCTGGATGGCAGAATTGTCGAAGGGCCAACTGTTGCGCAAGAACTGGTCAATGATCCGCTGCTTCTCCCGCGCCGCGTCGTCCGCACCATCATTCCTTTTCCCAAATTCGGCTTTTGGCTTTCCGCCCTCGACCGATGGCGCTGGCTTTTCAGGCACTACAAGGCGACGTGCATCGCGCTCTGGAGGCCTGCCATCTCGTAGACTTGGCGGCGTACCTGTTGCTGATTGCAGATAGACGGAGAAACTTATGCAGAGCGTTGTGCAACGTGCGGAGCTGTCTCACCTGCCGGGCCTCATGGCGACGCAGATAGATCCGGCCCTCCTGGAATTGCTGGCATGCCCCAAGTGCCACGCGACATTGATGCAAAGTCCGCACGGGCTGCAATGTACGAGCTGCGCGGCTTCCTACGAGGTCAAAGAGGGTATCCCCGTCCTCCTTTCCGATGACGTCAACACGGAGCATTTCGAAGAAGAACAGCATCTCGCGCAGATGATGAAATCGCGGGAGCAACTTCCGGAGGAGCAGTTCAATCTCAACCAATGGGCTCTTTCCAAGCGTGAGTTTTTCGCAATGGTGCGCTCTGTCGTGAGCGGGCCCAACAAAAAGTTCGTCAATATCGGTTGCGGGTTCGATCCAAGCTTCGCGGAGTTTGAAGAACAGGGTCATACATTCGTCAATATGGATCTGGTCTTCGACATGCTGGCCAATCTGCGGAAGGACTTCGGGGCACAGTCTTGCGTCAACGGCGACGTCAACCGCATGCCGCTCAGGGCCGGCGCCTTCGACTACGTGATCTCCATCGATGTGATCCACCACGAATGCGAGCGGTTACCCGAGCTGCTCGGCTCGTTTCGGGACCTGCTTAAGCCCAAAGGAACGCTGTTCCTGGAGGACCCCAATGCATGGGGACTCTTCCAGATGGCAAAGTCGATTTTCATGCCCCGATTTGTCTACCGATCGCTGCGATCCACCTATCACACGCTTAAGCGCTCCACCCATCGCCCGGCCGATTATGAGTTCCCGACGAACGTATGGCGCGTGATGGCGATCCTTCGCGACTTGGGCTTTGAAGACATAAAATGCTATCCGCACACCGCATATCCAACGGTCAGCGAGCGAAGCCATCGCATCTACACGTCGCTCAGCGGTTCGGAGTTCGTGCGCAAGTATCATAATTATCACTACATGTTGAGTGCCGTGCGAGCTTGATCGACGCAACGCATAATCCTTGGTTCGCACGAGCGATCACTATGCTGCACAGCTTTTGCGTCTCCATCATTGTTTTGCTGTCACTCGCGCTCGCTGGGGCTCTCGGCCGACATCTTGTCTCGAGAGGATCTGCTGCCCTGTTCTGGTTGGCCGGTATGTCGCTCGGCCTTCAATCCATCTCCGTTACGCCTCCTGCACAGGCGCAGGCTGGCTGCTATTACGGCGATTTCAAGTTGCCTTTGGATGGCGAAAGAAACATTACCGCAACGGACAATAGCCATTGTGAACTTTGGATAAATCATCTGGCTGGATTCAGCGGTACCGCCATCCTGGCACATCAGGTCCGGGACCTTGATGCGTCTTCGGATAAGCCGATTAACCCGAGGGTTCCGGTCTTTAGGCGGAAGAAGGAGATCACGGTCACTTCACCGATGTTGGATTCGATCACTCAAAATACCCCTGGCTATAGCGAAGGCTATGCCGCCGGGGTGCCCAAGCGCTTTGCGTGGTGCCGTGGCTCGTACAAGCCGGCCGGCTATAGCGCGCCACCGTCCGATTTCACAGCGGTCACAGGATGGGGAGCGATCTATCCAAAAGCCGGGGCGCCTGCATATTCGAATCCAGACGCGACGATCGAAATTGCAAATGCGAGAACCTATGTTCGCCTCAAGGCCACGCGTGAATGGGTCTTGATACAAGACCAACCCAGACTTCAAATCATCGGCTCGCACTTTGTTGCGGACTTTTCGCCCCAACCGAACATGGAGATGCGTTCAAACACACAGCCGGACGGCAGTGTGGCCGTTGGAGCCCCTGCAATCGGATATAACAATCATTTCTGGTTCAGTGAGCGCGGCACTTTCCCGGCAGGAAGCGTCGACGGCGTATATGTCCAGATGGACATGAGGACGAACGATCCGAACGTCAGTCTCGTTGCCAATGTTGGGGCCGATTGGTGGCGCGACACAGGCGCTGATTTTTTACGAAATTTCTCCAACAATCCGGGGGCTGGAATGAGCAACTGGGTTGAGCTCACGACGGAATGGTCCACTCTTCGCTTCTATTCCTTGAGCACTTCCGAGCTACAGGCAAGTCCTCCGCCGCCGCTTGTCGAACCGACACAAGCGCGTCCAGCTTTTACTCGGCGACTCTTGAGTTTTTCGCCGCATTGCGCGTCGAAATCGCGCCGAATACCATGACGATACTCCAGTCCCCCCTTCTCTGCTTCAAACCGTCGCGGCCTGCGATACCATAGGGTTTACTGGCCCCTATCCGGATGCGTGTGTTTCTGATTATGACCTGAAGCAGCTCGTTCTAACGGCTTGGCCGCGCCTGCTTTTTTGCGTGGCTTTCAATTAATGACGGCGTGAGCAACGGGTTCGGGGATGGCTTCCATGTCGAAGCTCCAGCCCCAAGGAAGACGGCGCACCTGGGGATCAAAACCACATTGACGACAAATTGTATTGCGACTGTCCCAATTATGGACAGACGAACAGCGTTTCGATTCGCGTTCTGACGTTGTGTACCGCGTATGAGTTGTGACAGTGCCCAGTTGTGTCCAAAAAATTTGCGAATGTAGGAGTCAGTCTCGGTAATTCTCAGGGGGACGATCTAATCTACGCCGAAGACTTCGCTCTTTAACCGTTCATGGTTCCATAAACCGGAGGGGATAGGCGGCCGACGCAGTTGGTCGTCGCATTTGGGCTGAGTTCAACAACTCAGAGCGCGACATTTTAGGGGAAAATGGAATGGCAATTTCACTCACAGATGTGATCGCACAAAATACCGTGGGCAAGAGCGAAGGGCTGCCGGTTGGCGTCCCTTCGAGTTGGGGATGGTATGATGGCGTGTTGAAGGTTTTCAGCGCACCTCCGTCGAATTTCACATCCGTTACCGGTTGGGGGTCGGTTTATCAGAAGGCCGGAGAGCCTGCTTATACGAACCCAAGCGCGAGGGTCGAAGTCGCAAATGCGAAGACCTACGTTCATCTCAAGACCGGCGAATGGGTCTTGGTTGAGAATCAGGCGCAAGTCCAAATGTCGGGCGCTCATTTCGTCAACGACTTCTCCGGAAGTGCGTTGTCGATGAAATCGACGGCGCTGCCCGGCGGCGGCACATCCTTTTCTACCCCTCCAACCGGTTACAACGATCATTTCTGGTATAATGCACGTGGGACTTACACGGCCGGCATGGTCGACGCCGTCTATGTCCAGATGGATATGAGGGTCACCGATCCGAACCTGAATCTGGTTGCCAATGTTGGTGCTGACTGGTGGCGCGATGCCAACGCCCCTTTCCTGACCGACTTCAGCAACAATCCGGCGGCTGGCACGAGCAATTGGTCCGAATTGTCGACTGAATGGACCACGCTGGCTTTTTACTCAACAACGACCGCACAGTTTCTGGCCGATCTTCCTCCGCCTCTGGTCGGAGCGTCAACGACCGAACCAGAAGCCAAGCCGACGATCCTGTCGTACACGACCGACAGCGGTGTTGCGGGCGATGGAATAACGAACGACTCGACCCTGACATTGTCTGGCACGGCGAAGGCCGGAAGCTCCGTCAGTGTGTACGATGGCGCAACCAAGATCGGTACGGCCACGGCGAATTCCAGCGGAAACTGGAGCTTCACAACCCCGCAATTGTCGAATGCTGCGCATGCCTTGACGGCGAGTACGACAGATACGACCGGTAAAACCGTGACATCGTCTGTGCTGAATGTGACGATCGACACAGTGGCACCGGTGGCACCGAAAATCATGTCGTTTACACCGGACACTGGCGTCGTGGGCGACGGGATCACGACTGCGAACCAAGTGACCCTGACCGGCACCGCCGAAGCCGGCAGCACCGTTAAAGTATTTGACGGCACGACCCAGATCGGCGTCGCCACAGCCAATACGAGCGGAAACTGGAGCTACCAGACCGCTCAATTGACGAATGGAACCCACGTTTTCACGGCCACGTCCTCCGACGTTGCCGGCAATACCAGCGCAGCTTCCGCACAAACGAACGTGACCATAAATTCGTCGACAACGACGACACCGCCCGTAACCAGTCCAGGCCAAAACCTTCTGGTCAACGGTTCATTCGAGGAGTCGACCGTCAGTTCCGGTACGTGGGCCGCTTTCAACTCCGTTCCAGGATGGACCGCGATTGCCGGTGGCACGATCGAACTCTGGAACAACCTCAACGGCGTGAAGGCCACCGAAGGTAACAACTTTGGTGAACTCGACTATCTCGGTGCCAGGGATGGATTTTATCAGACCGTGAAGACCGTGGCGGGACAGAGCTACGAGCTGACCTTCGATGCGCGAACCCGTTTCGCAGGCTCTTCCAGCGACATTGAAGTTCTGTGGAACAATTCTGTCGTCGCGACGATTCCGCCTGGCAATAACTGGTCAACCTATAAGTTCTCGGTGACCGGCACCGGCGGCCAGGATCGGCTCACATTCCGTGAAACGAGCACCCAGAGCGTCGATGGCTTGGGAGCCCTTTACGATAATGTTAGCCTCGTCGCCAAACAATCAGCCACCAGCGCGGCATCAAGCACCACCACCACCGGAACAAATCAGACGCTCGATCTGGTCACCCAGTATGCGGCGGCAAACTATGCCAGCTCCGGCCCGAGCACCGGCACAATCACGTCGACTCAAACCTCGCCCAGCCTGGCCCCGACGCTGACGCAACCGGCCTATCACGACTGATCCCAGATCCATGCCGCATTTGTCGGCATGGGCCGGTGACACGAGCAAGGACGTGCGACCATGATCGGTTGCGCGTCCTTTGTCACTTTGGACGCACTTCTATGGCTCGATGCGGGCGTTTTTTTTTGAATGAACCGGCAAACCTGTTGCGGTGCGGGTCTGATAACTAGGCCTTTTGGCTGATTGCGAGGTCAATTCAGCGAGATAGAGTTCCTCGCATCAGTGATGACTTTCGCCCCGGGCAGTGTCCTGCCTCGGGGCTTTTATTGAAGTCCAGGAAAGCCAATCGACCAGGGCGTTGGTCTGAATGTCTGAATTGGCAGCCGCTTTAAACTCACGGCGTGGCGACGATTTATGGCGTGAAGATATTTATGATCGCGAGATGTACCCTTTGAAGAATCAGGAAATATTGGCTGCAAAGCCACACCTTTTGTCGCACCAGACGATACTGGCCATCACGGCCTGCACACTTATTGGGCTCATCGCGCTGATAACACTGGGCCCCGTTAGCTGGCGCCCGCAACTCGCCGGCGCAAATGTCGATCGCTTTATCGGATTTCTCGTTCTTGGGTCTTTTCTAGCGCTTGCTCAGCCGAAGCGCTTCTTCATCGTATGCACGGTCATCATTTTGGGAGCTGTGTTTTTGGAGTATTCTCAATCATTCATGCGCGGTCGTCATGGCGTCCTGCATGATTTCGAGTTCAAAGTTATTGGTGGACTGCTCGGTGCCGGCATGGCGCGTGCACTCACTGGAACAATTCGCATTTTTTGAGCGACCTCACGAGCTCACCCGAATGCCGGTTATCCTTCCAATCATGGCCTAACCCGCAACACGCTGCTGTGACGCGGCGGACGGCAATTCATCGGACAGTTGATAGGATCCCAGCAAATGGTCGACCATGGCGGCTCCCTTTTGCCAATCATAGGTCCGGAAGCTGTGGCCTGCAGTTGTGAACCGCGCACCGGCATAGAACATCTCATATTGCGTATGCCGCGATGCGAATTCTGAGCCCACCGCATCCCAAGCCGCTTTCAGGAACTTCACGCGCTGCTCGGGCGACATGATTGCCGAGCGCTGTGTCTTGCCGATGATCGCTTCGAGTTTCGGATCGCTGAAGTCGTGCAGCGAGGACGGCAGCATGATGAGAGAGCCGCCCGCCAGTTCGCGGATGATGTTGATGATCTTCGGGTAGAGATCCTGCGTGATGACTTGCGCCGAATACATGTAGTGCTTGTTCGGCACATACCACTCGCCGTACTGCGCCCCCTCCGCTTCCATGCCGGCCAGCATCGCATTCACCATGCCGACTTGCGATGCAAGAAACCCGAGCTGTTCCTTCACCGAGGGGATATTCGTCGTGCCGATCGTATCTGCGATCCGCTTCGCCAATGCCAGCAGAAAGGTCAACTTGACCGTCAGCCGAATCTGCGCCTGATAATTCTGGTAGGAATGCCCCGGCGTCCCGTGGAACTGCGTCGCGCACATCGCCGTGTCGCGGTACACAAAGAGACGATCCCACGGCACCTTCACATCATCGAAATACATCAATGCATCGTTCTCATCGAAGTGCGATGCCAGCGGATTATCATAGACGGAGGTCGCGGACGCCTCGTAAGACTTGCGCGACAGGACCTTCAATCCCTTCGTATTCATCGGCAGGGCGCACGAGAAAGCGAGATCCTCTTCGCCCGGCTTCAGCGGCTGCAAATTGGCAACCAGAACCTCATTTGCCATGATCGATGAGGTGCCCAGCATCTTGGCACCGCGAATGGTGATACCCGACGAATCTTCATCGACGATGCGGGCGACCAGATCCTCATCCTGCTCACCCCAATCCTTCGCCCGCTCCGCCTGCGGATTGATGATCACATACGTCATGAAGAGATCGCTCTTCCTGGCGTAGTCGAAATAATCTGTAAGCGCCTTGGCACGGTCCGGACTGTGCTGCTTGAACAGCTCGATACCCATGCATTGACCGACAAGGGCTGACGCCACGTGATCCGGGGAGCGACCCATGAAACCATAGGACACGCCCGACCAGGCCTGCAGCGCTTTACGGCGCCGCACCATCTGCTCGTAGGTCTTCGGCATCTCCCAGGCACGGCTGGCGCGGCGGCCGGAGCCGTCCACCTCGAAGGTCATCAGCTCGAGGTTGTCTGGGTGGGCCTGAAAATCATACAGCGTCGCCGACGATTGTATGGAATTGCGGAAGGCGGGATGGGTAGTCACATCCGCAACCAGTTTGCCGTCGAGATAAACGGTGCGGCCATCCTGCAGCGACTTGATATGTTGCGCGCCCGTTTTGCAGATCGTCATTCGTCCGCTCCTTGTCTATTTCGGTCAGGGCGATGCAAGAATTTTGCCCCGCGCTCGATATTCCCACCAGCGCTGAAACCAGCGGCGCCGGACTTGATTTGGTGGCCGAGCGCACGGGACTATTACCTAGCTCCAGAAGCTTTTCAAGATAGCTAATTGATGTTATCCTTTCTGGCCTGAAGAATGCATGTCCTGGGGAGGATCAAATCGGATTTCACGTCAACACCGGTCAATCCATGAGCATGATGGCGGCGGCAGAAGCCGTACACCTCGCGCATCGATCTCGTTGTTGCCCGCTTTTCTCTGCGGCACGGCGAACCAATTGGGAGATACTGACGATGAGTAATGTAACAAGGCGCAAGTTCGGATCAGTTTTCACTGCCGCACTTTTTCTGGGCATTTCGGTGTTCGCTTTGCACGCCGCGCAGGCGCAGGAGCTGAAAGGCCGCGAAGTCCTGCTGGGCGCGATCGTTCCGAGCAGCGGACACTTTGCCGAGTGGGGACGCACCAACACCGTCACGCTGAAGATGCTCGAAAAGCAGGTGAACGACGCCGGCGGCATCAACGGCGCAAAACTGAAGCTCGTCATTTACGACGATGCCGCGCGGCCCGCCCAATCCACCAATTCGCTGCGCAAACTCGCCGGTGACGACAAGGTTCTGGCTGTTGCTGGTCCGCTGACCAGCTCGGCTTGTGAAGTGGTGTTCCCTGTTGCCAATCAGTTGGGCATCGCATCGACGTCACAAGCATCGTCGAAGCCGGGCGTGGCGAAGGCCAACCGTCCCTGGGCATTCCGCAACACGATCGACGAGGGCATCCTCGCCAAGACGACCGTGCCTTATTTCAAGAAGGCCTATGACATCAAAACCATCGCGGTGATTTACGATGCCAAGGATGCGACTGCTGCGACCGTTGGCACCCGCATCATGCCGACGATTGTCAAGGAAAACGGGATCCAGATCCTGAACGAAAACGATCTCCTGTCCTTCAACACCGGCGATCTCGACGTCAGCGCGCAAGTCACCAAGCTGAAGTCACTCAATCCCGACGGTGTCGTGGTCAGCGCGGATTACAGCCAGGCCGTCACCGTCCTTCGTGAGATGAAACGCCAAGGCTTGATGAAGCCTGTGGTCGGCGCAACACAGTTGATATCGTCGGCCATTCTCAAGGCTGCGCCCGAAATCCCGCTGGTGGCTCCTGCGACGTTCTATGCGACACAGAAAGCGGAAGGCGCGCAGAAATTCGTTGCCGCGCTGCAGCCGCTGCTGCGCAAGGAATCGAACCTGCCTCCGGAAATCGAGCCCAGCATGTACGACGCCAATATCTATGAGATCGTTGGCATGTATATCGAGGCCGCGAAGAAAGCCGGCATCACCGCGAAGCCGGAAGATCTTGAAAAAGATCGCGCAAAGATCCGCGATTACATGGCCAAGCTGCAGGGTTTCCAGGGTCTTGGCGGTCCCATCAGTTTCAATGAAGACGGCGATGCCATCAAGGCGTTCTATATCGTCGAGGGCAAGAACGGCGCCTGGGAAACCAAAGTGCGCGGTTGTAGCTCAGCCTCTGGCGGCGGCTGCGGCTCCTGATAATTTCATGTTCAAGCTGGCCGGACATTTGGTCCGGCCAGCTTCTATTTCTTTGCCAAGACTTGTGGCGATAAGGCGCGAGGCGATGACGTGATACTCCAGCAACTTGTAAACGGGCTCACTCTGGGGGCCGTGTACACCCTGATCGCTCTCTCGTTTTCCCTGGTCATGGGCATTCTCGGTATTCTCAATCTCGCGATTGCCGAGTTATTCATGATCGGTGGCTATATCGGTTTCGCCGTCATTGTTGCGCAGCTACCCCTGCCGCTCGCGATTCTGGCTGGCATGTGCGGCGCTGCGCTGATCGCAGTCGTGATCGAGAAGGTGGCTTACGAGCCGCTGCGCAATACGCCAGTCATTACGCCGATGCTCTCGACGCTTGGCTTCTCGATCATCCTGCAGAATGTGGCGACCAATGTCTGGGGCTCGGACCCACTGCAACTCCCTGCCGAATTTCTGGGACGCCGGTTTGAATTTGGCCCGGTCTCCATCGGAGCGATGCAGCTCCTGGTGCTTGGCGCAACAATCGTTCTGGTCGCGCTACTTGCTTTCGTCGTGCAACGCACCTCCATTGGCCGCGCCCTGCGCGCTATCGCCGAGAACCGCGATGTGGCGCGCCTTCTCGGCGTCCCGGCAGACCGGTTGATGTTGATCGCTTTCATCCTTTCAGGATTGCTCGCCGGCGCCGCCGGCGTTCTGGTCGGCCTGCATTATGCGGCGATCACGCCTTATGTCGGCGTCGAGACCGGACTCAAGGCGATCGCCGTGATGGTGATCGGCGGCACGACCCGCATCTGGGGCGCACTGGTCGCCGGCCCGCTGATCGGCATCGCTGAGGTCATGACCGTCGCTTACGGCGGCTCGCAGATCCGCGACTTCGTTGTCTACGGCCTGATGATCCTCATCCTCCTGCTGCGCCCTCAAGGCATTCTCGGCGGCGCACGGACTGATCAAGGACCACGCGTCTGATGTCGACCTATTATGCAGGCCTTCTGGCCGACACCGGCATTCTGCTGCTCGGCGCGTTGAGCGTCTATATCATCCTGGCCACCGGACAATTGTCGCTTGGCAATGCCGGCTTCATGGGCATTGGCGCTTACGCGACATCCTATCTGACCGTCGAGATGGGATTGCCGCTGACATCGGCGCTGCTCATCGCGGCGGTGTTCGCAGGCGTCATCGGCGTCATCATCGGCTTTCCCGCCCTGCGGCTGAAAGGCATCTACCTCGCCATGGCCACGCTCGGCTTCGGCGAGATGGTGCGTAGCTTCTTCCTGAATTTTGAAACCATGGGCGGCTCGGGCGGCTTCAGCGGCATGAAGCATATTTCGGTGACCTATATCTGGGCCTGGGCCGGCGGCATTTTGTTGCTGGTGATGCTGCTCGAACAATCGCGGCTGTGGCTGGAAATGCGCGCCGTGCACGATGACGAAACCGCGGCCAGTCTCGTCGGCCTCAACACCACGGCAACAAAGATCGGTGCCTTCGGGTTCGGCGCTGCGGTCGCCGCGATCTCGGGTGGCCTGTTCGCGCATCATCACGTCTATATCGAACCGGCCAATTTCGGCTTCGATCGCTCGATCGAATTCGTGCTCGCCGTCATTCTCGGCGGCTCGACGGTGGCACCGGGCGCTGTGATCGGCTCCGGCCTTCTGGTGATGCTGCCGGAAATGCTGCGCTTCATCTCGGATTGGCGGCTGGCGGCATTCGGCGCCTTGCTGATCCTTGTGCTGCTGACACGACGGCAGGGCATTCTCGATCGCAATCTGTTCCGTCTCTTCAGCTTGCGGAAACAGACGTCATGATGACGCCGATGCCAGAGCCGTTGCTCCAACTGACCAACGTCACGCGTTCATTTGGCGGCATTCGCGCGCTGAACGATGTCAGTTGCGATATTCCGAAGGGCCGTGTGGTCGGCATCATCGGCCCGAACGGCGCCGGTAAGACGACGATTTTCAATGTCATCACCGGCGCCTATCAGGCGAGCGCGGGCGACGTCTATTTCGAGGGGCAACAGATCACGTCACTGTTGCCGTATCAGATTGCCCGCACGGGCATCGCCCGTACCTTCCAGAATATTCGCCTCTTCGCCGGCATGACGGTGTGGGAGCATCTGCTGGTCGCGCAGCCACACACCGATGCCACCTGGCGGCGCTTGCTGCCGACACGCTGGGCCGATCCCGCGGCACGCGAGAAGGCCGAAAAAGCCCTCGTGACGTTCGGGCTCGAAAACGTTCGCGACCGCATCGCACAGTCCCTGCCCTATGGCATCCAGCGCAAGGTGGAGATGGCCCGTGCTCTTACCGCCGGGCCGAAGCTGCTGCTGCTGGACGAACCGGTCGCCGGTATGAACCACGACGAGGCCCATGAGCTGCGGCTTCTGCTGATCGAATTGTGCAAGGACGGCCTGACCATCCTCTTGATCGAACACGACATGACCTTCGTCATGAACCTCTGCCATTATCTCTATGTGCTCGATTTCGGCCAGATGATCGCCAAAGGCGACCCCGCTTCAGTCCGCACAAACCCTGCGGTACTGGATGCCTATCTCGGCGGTGAAGACTGATGCTTGAAATCAGCAACCTCAATGTCCGCTACGGCGCGATCCAGGGCGTGCGCGGCATCAGCCTCACTGTGAAGGCCGGCGAGATCGTAGCCTTGATCGGCGCCAATGGCGCCGGCAAGAGCACAACCGTCCGCGCAATTGCCGGCCTCCTGCCCTTTACTGGCGACATTGCTTATGAGGGGCAAAAGCTGCGCCCCAACGCGGCAGAGAAAAATCTTCGCGCCGGTATCGCGTTGGTGCCGGAAGGACGTGGCATTCTCGGACGCATGACGGTGGAAGAAAATCTCCAGATGGGGATTTATTGCCGTTCGGATCATGCCGAAGCATTGATCGATATCAATCGGATGTATGATCGCTTCCCGATCTTGCGCGAACGCAGGGGTAATCTCGCCAGCCTGCTGTCGGGTGGCGAACAGCAGATGCTGGCTATCGCGCGGGCGCTGCTGTCACGACCCAAACTTCTGCTGCTGGATGAGCCATCCCTTGGACTGGCGCCCAAGATGACGAGTTTCGTCTTCGACCTCATCGGCTCCCTACGCAAGGAAGGGCTGACGGTGATGCTGGTCGAACAGAAGGCGCGGCACACGTTGAAGATCGCCGACCGCGCCTATCTCCTCGAAATGGGTAAGGTTGTGACCTCCGGTATGGCCGAGTCGCTCGCTAACGATCCACAGATTTCCGAGGCCTTCCTTGGCGGTCGTGCCGTCAATATATAGGAATCAATTGCTTCCTGAGACTTCGTACACAGTTATTTGGAGCAAGGGCATTCGCCGTGTGTTAGGCGGATGACGCTCCGACATCTGGGACTATTAGAAGAACGAATATGGCAGCATCACCCAAGCGAAAGTCGGCGCCCCCCGCCGATGAGGCCCCCGTCAAGAAAAAGGGTGAGCGCACAAAATTTCCGCTGACGGTGACGCGCCCAGAGCTGATCACCAATGGCAGCGACCGGGAATTCCGTCATCTCGTCCATGGTCTGCTCGGCTTCCTGGCCCGGCATGAGCAAATCCGCTGCGGTCATGGCAAGGCGATCGGCCTCGCCGGCATCGAATATTCCACGCTGATTTCGATCGCCCACCTGTCGGTCGATGGCGACGTCAATATCAAGACGGTGGCCGATCATCTCCACCTGTCCGGCGCCTTCGTCACTTCGCTGGCGCAGCGTCTGCTGAAAATGGGCCTGATCCACAAACGCATGGATATGGAAGACCGTCGCCGCGTGACCCTCACCGTGTCCGCGAAGGGTCATACACTGCTGGAAAAGCTCGCGCCGATGCAGCGCAAAGTGAACGATGCCGAGTTCGGCCACCTCAGCCGAGACGATCTGAAATACATGACCCGGATGGTCGATCAGTTGATCGAGTCATCCGACCGCGCCCTGGCGCTGCAGGCCTACCTCCTCGCCGACGACAACAAGTAGCGCTGCTCAAAAGCTGCGGTAAACGGCGAGCTGAATAATTTCGTGCTTTAACATTCGCATGTCGGCAAGGAGAACCTCTCCTTGCCGATTGATCGCGCATCCAACCAGCGTTACGGCATAATCGGCTTTTCCGGCAGATAACCCGGCGCGTAGATCTGCTCCGCCGTCAGCTTTTCGCCAGGCACGTCGATATTCTTGTTGATGAAATCGACCGTCGTTTTCATGCGCTCCAGCGTTATGGAGCCGAGGCCGTTCTTCTCGACTTCCGGTGTGATTGCCACGCGGCGCAGGATGTCGATCTCCTCGACCACGATCTGCGGATCGAGCGCCTTCACATATTGAAGCTGGATTTTCGCAGCCTCCTGCGGGTTGGCGAAAGTGTCCTTCCAGCCGCGCAAGGCTGCGCGCACGAACTTCTTCACGACATCCGGGTTCTTTTTCAGGAAGTCCTCATGCACGCCTATCGAATTGGCGTAGATCTCAAGGCCGAGGTCGCCGGCAAACAGACAGACCGGCTTGGCATCCGGCACCGCCCGCCTGATCGCCGGCTCGCTCATGATGAACAGATCGATGCTCGGCACCTTGCGCGCCGCCAGCATCGGCACACGCGCCGGCGCGTCGATATTGACGACCTTCATCGTCTTTGAATCGATACCGTTCATCTCCATCACCGCCGCCCAGATGCGCGGCAGGAACGACGCCGAGCTTGATCCGAGTTCGAGCCCCGTCAGCTTCTTCGCCGTATCGATGTTGGCGCCCGGATTGAGACTGAAAATGCAGTAAGGCGGCTTCTGATAGTTGGCCGCGACAATCTTGATCGCAGAGCCTGCACTGCCGGCCGCGACAAGGCTCGGAATATCGATGAAACCGAATTCCGCGGCGCCCGTCACCACATTACGGATCGCATCCGCCGTACCCTTCGACGGCAGGATCGTGACGTTCAGACCTTCTTCTTTGAAATAGCCCTTGCCGAGCGCGACGTACCAGGGCGCGTGCCGGCCGAGACTGATGAAATCCAGCACGAACTTCACATCGCGCTCTTGCGCTTGTGCCGCGGGCGTTAGCAAAGCCACGGCCAGCGCGGCCGCCATCAATCGTTTCATGATCACAATCTCCAAAATCCGGTCCTGCAGCATGGCACCGGCTGCCGGAAATTGACAGCATAAATATCATCAGATATTTCACAAGATACATTCAGCATGCGGGCCGGCCGAGGATCGGGCGCCGGCACGCTTGCGCTGCATCCATGGAAGGCTTGCAAATTCCGGACCGCAAGCCTTCCGCCCGCAACTTTCGTCGGCGTGCTGAACGTCGGCCTCAACCAGAGATCGACCCATTCCGCATGGCTTTCGGCACGATCAGGAATGTCAGGAAGGTGTTTTCAGCCAGCGAGCTGAATTCACGATCGGCCGAACCGGTCGTTGCACTCGATGATGCCAATTTCGATTTCGATGAAGGCCAGCTCATCGCTTTGCTGGGGCCCAGCGGCTGCGGCAAGACCACGCTGTTGCGCATCGTTGCCGGCCTCATTCAGAAGACATCGGGCTCGGTGATGATCGGCGGCCGGGAAATCACCGAACCTCTGGGCGATTACGGCTTCGTCTTCCAGAGCCCGAGCCTGATGCCGTGGCGCAGTGTGCTCGACAACGTGCTGTT
This sequence comes from Pseudorhodoplanes sinuspersici, assembly GCF_002119765.1. NCBI lineage: Bacteria > Pseudomonadati > Pseudomonadota > Alphaproteobacteria > Hyphomicrobiales > Pseudorhodoplanes > Pseudorhodoplanes sinuspersici. Next base: position 2,193,058 of record NZ_CP021112.1, on the reverse strand, counting down.
CACGATGGAAGTGCTCAAGCGCAACGACAAGGTCGCGCGCGACCGCGCCACGCAATTGCTGGAGCTTGTCGGCCTGTCAGGGTTTCTGGGCGCGCGTCCGCATCAATTGTCCGGCGGCATGCAGCAGCGCGTCGCCCTGTGCCGTGCGCTCATTCATCAGCCGAAATTGCTGCTGATGGATGAGCCCTTCGGCGCGTTGGATGAATTGACACGTCTTGAGATGAACGATCTCCTGCTGCGCATCCGCAAGGAAACCGGCGCGACGGTGCTGTTCGTCACGCATTCCATTTCGGAAGCGGTCTATGTGTCGGACAAGGTGGTCGTGTTCAGCCGTCGTCCCGCGCGCGTGGCCACCGAGATCCCGATCTCCCTTCCTTATCCGCGCAACCAGCAGCTCCGCTTCACACCCGCTTTCACAAAGGCGGAGCGGCTCGCCAGCGAAGCACTTGGCGTGGTGCCGCCGGCTGAAACCGGGAGTGCCGCGTGATGGCTGGCCGTATCCTCACTCAGATCGGTTACCCGCTGGCCGGCGTCGCGCTGATCATCGCGCTGTGGGCCGCGTTATGTGCCTATCTCAACATCCCCACTGTGGTGCTGCCGACACCCGACAAGGTGCTGACGGCCTTCATCGCCCGCTTCGATCTCATCATGTCGGAAGGCTGGGTGACGCTGAAGGAAACGCTGTATGGCTTCATCCTCGCTATTGTCATCGGCATTCCGATGGCCGTTGCGGTCGCCAATTCGCGCCCGCTCAACCTGATGTTCTATCCGCTGCTGATCGGCCTTCAGTCGGTGCCGAAAGTCGCGCTGGCGCCGATCATCCTCGTTTGGCTCGGCACCGGCATGGAATCGAAACTTGCGATCGTCTGGCTCGTCGCATTCTTTCCGATCATCGTCGATACGGTCGCCGGCCTCCGCTCGACCCCGCGCGAATTGCTGGAACTGGCGCGCAGCCTGAAAGCGACGCCGATGCAAGTCTTCCTGAAAGTCCAGCTTCCGGCGGCTCTGCCCTTCATCATCACTGGTGCGAAAGTGGCGATCACGCTCGCCGTCATCGGCGCGGTGATCGGGGAATTCGTCGGCTCGAGCGAAGGACTGGGCTATCTTCTCCTCAGCGCGACATCGCAGCTCGATACGCCGCTGGCTTTCGCCGCTCTGTTCGCGCTTTCGTTCCTTGGTATGTTTGTCTATCTGCTCGTCGAATGGGCTGAAAGGCTGGCCGCTCCGTGGCTGCCGCCCGCACCGAGACATTGAGCTGAGACATCGAAACAATGGCGAAAAAGAAAAAGGTCGCGAAGACTCCTGTTGCAAAGAAAGCCGCGCGCAAGGCGCCGGCCAAAGCCGCGTCGCTGGCCGACAAGGCGTTCGACGAGATCAAGGAAAAAATCCTGAAGCTCTATTTCCTGCCGGGCCAATATCTGAACGAAGGCGCGCTGTGTGCTCTGCTCGGCGTCGGCCGCACGCCGGTGCATCAGGCGCTGCAGCGCTTGCAGCACGAAGGTCTTGTCGAGGTCATGCCGCGCAAGGGCGTGATCGTCCAGCCCGGCAGCATTGCCGAGATCCTGAAGATCCTGGATTCGCGCGCGACGATCGAAGCGGATCTCGCCCGCAATGCTGCGGGCCGCGCCACGCCCAAACAGGCCGAGGAACTGAAAGCGCTGGCTCGCGCCGGAGTCGGCGCAAGCAATCCGTCACAACTCGAGAATTTCATCGATGCCGACCGCGCCTTTCACAGCAAGTTCGCAGAGCTCGCCGAGAATCCGGTGCTGAGCGAGTTCGCACGCACGCTGCATGAGCGCTCGATCCGCTACTGGTATCTGCATCTGTGGCAGACCTTCGACGGCAAGGCCACCGGAGGCGAACATTCCGCCATCGCCGACGCCATTGCCAAGGGCGATGGCGAAGCCGCGGCCAAGGCGGTTCGCACGCATATCGAAAGCCTGCGCACACGTCTGATGCGCGCGCAGGATATCAACCGCGGCCGCGGCCCGATGCCTCGCCCCCGCTAGCTGAAACGAACAAGAAGAGGACAACGACCATGAGCACCGCTTACTCCGGAATCCCGAAAGTCGAAGACGGCATGCCGAGCCTCGATGAAGTGCTGCTGCAGAGCAAGGATCTGCCGTGGCGCCAGAAATCGCTGAAGGGCGTGTCCGAAAAGATGCTGTGGCGGAACGAAGAGACCGGCGCCTCGATCGCAATGATTCGCTTCGAGAAAGGCGCCGGGATTCCCGCGCCGCATAGTCACGCCTCCAACCAGTTCATGATCTGCCTCGAAGGCAAATATGAATACACCAAGACCGGTGTGGTGCTGACGCCCGGTTGTTTCTACTGGAACCCGAAGGGCAACGTGCACGGCCCGGCCATCGCGCATGAGGACACCGTGGTCGTCGAGATCTATGACGGTCCGCATTATCCGATCCGGCCGGACTGGTACGCGAGCGATGAGGACGCGCGCTGATGGCGTCAGCGACAACCAGCGCCGCGCCGGTGCGTGTTGATGCCGAACGGCTTGCATCGGCTGTGGCCGACATCTTCGCGGCACTTGGCATCGCGCCGGCCAATGCGCGCATCGTTGCCCATGACCTCGTTCTGGCCGATCTGGAAGGCATCGGTTCGCATGGCGTCATGCTGATGCCGATGTATGTCGAGCGTATTCAAAAAGGCTCGGTGTCGAAGCGCAGCGAGGGCAATGTTGTCAGCGACAACAAGACCGCAATCGTGATCGATGCGGACAACGCTCTTGGCCAGCTCACGGCTCATCAGGCGGTGAAGCTCGTGGCCGCGCGCGCGCGTGAGTTCGGCATGGCGACCGTCGCCGTGCGCAATGCCTTTCATTTCGGCACGGCTGGGCGCTATGCGCGATTGATCGCCGAGCACGGCTGCATCGGCATCGTGATGTCGAATACGCGTCCGCTCATGCCCGCGCCGGGCGGCGCCGAAGCCATCACCGGCAACAATCCGATTGCGTTCGCATTGCCGAGCAACGGCGAATACCCCGTCGAAGTCGATATGGCCCTGAGCGCTACGGCGATGGGCAAGATTCGCCTCGCCGCTGCCGCCGGGCAAAGCATTCCGGCCGATTGGGCGATGGCCGCTGACGGCAAGCCGACCACCGATCCGAACGAAGCGATCAAGGGCATGCTGGCGCCGGCCGCGGGACCGAAAGGCTTCGGCCTCGCCTTTATCATCGACCTTCTGTGCGGCGGCTTGTCCGGCGGCGCCATCGGCCCGAACGTGCGTCCGCTCTACGGTGATGCATCGGAGCCGTATCGCTGCAGCCAGCTTTTCATCGCCATCGATACCGGCGCGTTCCCGACCGGCGAGAGCTTCGCAGAGCGCGTCAACGAACAAGCGCAGCGCGTCAGCCATTCCAAACGCACGCCGGGCATCGATCGCGTCTATGCGCCCGGCGAACTCGCCTATGCGACCCGCAAAAGGAATGCCGGCACCTGCACGCTTAGCCGCCAGACCTTCGACAGCCTGATCGCAACCGGCAAAAGCGCCGGGATCGATATCGAAGCGGCACTGAAATAAAGAATTTCAAAAGGAGAAAAACAATGAAACAGCAGATCACTTCCAGCAAGCTCCGCAAACCGAATGGCCATTTTTCGCAGGCCACCGCCATCGCTGCGGCCGGCAAGCTGGTCTTCATCTCCGGCATGACCGCGCGTATGGCGGATGGCACGATTGCCGGCCTCGGCAATGTCGAGGTGCAGACGCGGCAGGTGTGCGAGAATGTGAAGGCCGCAGTGGAAGAAGCTGGCGGCACGCTGGACGACATCGTCCGCGTCGACGTCTATGTCCGCAACATGGAGCATTTCGACGCCATCCATAAGGTACGCCGCGAATATTTCACCGGCATCGCGCCTGCCTCGACCATGGTCGAAGTTAGCAAGTTCACCTCGCCGGATTACCTGATTGAAATGAACGCCATCGCCGTCCTGCCGAACGGCTGATGGCATCATGAAAGCGCGCTTCGAGGCGGATGGAGATGTGATCGTCGTCACCGGCGGCGCCAATGGCATTGGCCGGGCGCTGGCCGTCGCGGCAGCTGGCATCGGCGCCAAGGTCGTCATCTGCGATGTCGATCGCGTGGCGATGGAGGCCGTCAAGGCGCAGCATCCATCGATCTCGTGCGAAACGCTGGACGTCGGCGACCGCGACGCGGTGATGAAAACATTCGGCAGGATCGAAGAGACTCATGGCCGCATCGATGGCCTTGTCTGTGCCGCCGCGATCCAGCCCCGTCATCTCGTCCATGAAACGTCGCCGGAGGAATGGCGCCGCGTGATGGCGATCAATCTCGACGGCGTGGTCTGGTGCTATCAGGCCGCCATCAAAGGGATGATCGCACGCCGCTGCGGCAGCATCATCGCCTTCTCGTCGGGTCTTGCGCATCAGGGCTGGCCGCAGGCTTCGGCCTATGCGGCAACCAAGGGCGCACTGATCGCTTTTGTGAAGAGCGCGGCCAAGGAAGTCGCGCAACATCGCGTGAAGTTCAACCTCATCGCGCCTGGCGTGATCGACACACCGCAATATCGCGCCGCCAATGAAGGCGCCGATCACGAACGCTGGCGCGCATCGACCGGGGTCGGCACACCCGAGGATGTGGTCGGTCCGCTGCTGTTCCTCTTATCAGATGCCGGCACCATGACGGCGTCGCTGTTGTCCCGTGACCTGGCCTATTCAGCCCAAGACGAATGAACATGACGAACAAACATGACGAATGAAGCCGTAAAACCTTCGGTCATCATGAAGCCTGTCCTGATTGTCGGCGGCGGCCCGGTCGGACTCATGACAGCGCTCGGTCTCGGCTTCTACGGCATTCCGTTCCAGCTTTTCGAAGAAGACGCCTCGTTCTCAAGCGACACCAAGGCCGGCACGATTCTTACCCGCACGATCGAGGCGTTTCGCCGCTATGGCGTTGCCGACGACGTTCTGGCGAAAGCGCTGCGGATCGACGAGATCGGCGATGTCGAGCGCGCAACCAACACCGCGCGGCCTTCGGTCAGCATCGATCTTCTCTCCGACGAAACGCGCTATCCTTTCGTCATCAACATGCCGCAGCATCATCTTGAGCCGATCCTGCATTGCGGGCTCGAGGCGAAAACGCCGGGCCACACTCATCTCAAGCACAAGCTGACCACGTTTCGTCAGACCGACGACGGCGTCGTTGCGACCTTTGAAACCCCGGATGGCGTGCGCGAGGTCGAAGGCTCGTATCTTCTCGCCTGCGATGGCGGCCGCAGCACCATCCGCGGCCAGCTCGGCATTCCGGTCGAGGGCGAGTCGCTGAATGTGCTGACGATCCTGGTCGATGTGAAAGTCGATCTCGATGTGCAGAACCCGCGCGATTATCCCTATCTCGCCTATTTCGCCGATCCGACCGAATGGATGATCCTCGTGCGCCAGCCGCATTGCTGGCGCTTCCTGTTTCCGCTGCCGGCTGATCGTCCGGAACCGACGCGCGAAGAATTCCGCGAGAAGATCTTGCGCTTCATCGGTCCGGTCAGCGATCTCGAAATCATCAACACCGTCGTCTATCGCATTCATCATCGCATTGCGACGGAGTGGCGACAGGGCCGTGTCTTCCTGATGGGCGACGCCGCACATCTGATCACGCCGATGTGGGCGTTGGGCCTCAACACCGGCGTGCTCGATGCTGTGAACCTGCCGTGGCGTCTGGCCTGGGTGGCGCGCGGCTGGGCCGATCCATCGCTGCTCGATGGCTATGCACGCGAGCAGCGTCCGGTCGCCGCGCATGGCTCCGGCGAAATGGCCGAGGCCGCGCGCAAATACATGCTCGGCCAGAACGACGCCATTCGTGCGATGTCCGGCGGGCAATGGGCCAATGCGCTGACGCGAACGATGCTCGGCGTCCGGCTCGATGTCGATCAGTCCGGCGACTGGTCGATGGTGCGGACCGAACAAGGCCCGCTCCGCGTCGGCGAGCGTATTCCCGATGCCATACTGCATGCCGGCAATGGCAAACCCGTGCGGCTCCACGATCTCACCGACGATTCATTCGTCGCGCTTTATTTCACCGACGTTCGCCGCCGCCCAACCATTCCGGCAGACCGGCCGGGCCTGAAGCATTTCGTCGTCTCGCGCCGCGATGCGCCGCTCGATTCCGGTTTGCGTGACCGCTCGCTGTTCGATGTCGGCGATAAATTCCGCCTGCGCGCCGGCTGCGAGCCGGACACTATCATCCTGGTGCGTCCGGACGATTACATCGCCGCCATCGTGCCGATGAAGGACGGGGTGATCGATGAGATCTACGCAAAGATCACCGGTGGAGAACCAGCCGCCGAAAAGCAAAAGGCGGATGCGTGATGGCCGAAACACCCGAACGCATCGCGCTCGATATTCACGCGCATCTTGCGCCGATCTTTCCGGATGAACTGGACGCCATCAGCGATGTGACCTGGAACGCCAACGCGAAAACGCTCGTCGTCGATGGCCATGCCGTCGGCATGAAGCCTCTGTTCGATCCGCCCGCACTTGTGGCGTGGATGGACCGAAACACCATCGCCGCCGCCTGGATCTCGATCCCGCCGCCGCTCTATCGCGCGCATCTGCAGGGCGACGCCGCCCGCGCCTGGGCGAATTACGCCAATGCCGGCCTGCAGCGCATCGCCGCACAATATCCCGACCGCCTTGCGCCGCTGCCGCATCTGCCGTTGCAGGCACCGGAGATCGCAACGGAAATTGCGAAGGACTGGATCGCACGCGGTCATCGCCGCTTCGGCGCGCCGTCCGGCGGTCATGGCGAGCAGGTCCTGTCGGACAAGGCTTACGAGCCGCTCTGGCAGGCGCTGAACGAGGCGGGTGCTTTCGTCTTCTTCCATCCCGGCGAATGCGCCGATGGTCGCTTGACCGCATTCTATCTCTCCAACCTGCTCGGCAATCCCTACGAAACAGCCGTGGCCATTGGCCATCTTCAATTCGGCGGCGTGTTCGAGCGTTTCGCAAATATCAAATTTTGCTTCGCGCATGGCGGCGGCGTGCTGCCCATGCTGGCGGGCCGCTTCGAACGCGGCTTCAACACCGCGCGGCCGGATATCGATACCAAGGCCGCTTCACCGCGCAGCATGTTCCGCAATGTCTGCGTCGATTGCATCACTCATGATCCGGATGCGCTGACACTGGCCGAACAGGTCTTTGGCGAAACCAATGTCGTGTTCGGCTCCGACTGGCCGTTTCCCATGGGCCTCGTCGAACCGCATCAGCAGATGGCAGCAGTCGATCCGCAGCGGCGCAAACGCATCTTCTGTGACAATCCCGAACGTTTGACCAAGGAGACATCGCAATGACAGGCCCATCGCCACGAGGACCGGAGCTTGGGCCGATCGGCGACAAGATCCTGTTCGAGAACGAGTATGTCCGCATCTGGAGCGTGAAGCTCGATCCCGGCGAACGCCAGAGCTGGCACCAGCATCATCTGCCCTACGTCATCGTGCCGATGACCGAAGGCAAGAACATCATGTATTTCGAGGATGGCCGTGAGAAGGAAACGGCCGAGACCGTCGGCGGCGTGCTGTGGCGCGAAGCCGGCGCCCCGCACGAACTCCTCAACATCAGTGACTGGCAATATCGCAATGTGCTGATCGAAATCAAAACGGCTCCAGCCGGCGGCCAGTGAATTTCATTCAGAAAGGACTGATCATGATCCGGACAATTGCCCTGAGCTTCGCCGCATTATGTTTCGCGACCGCGGCGCAGGCGCAAAGCTTCCCGCAGCGTCCGGTCACCATCGTCTCGCCGTATCAGGCCGGCGGGACGAGCGACATCATTGCCCGCATTCTCGCTCAGAAACTGTCCGAGCGCTGGGGGCAGAGCGTCGTCATCGAGAACCGGCCGGGCGCCAATGGCGGCATCGGCGTCAATCAGGTCGTGCGCGCTGATCCGGATGGACACACCTTGCTGGCCGTCGCGTCCAGCGCGCTGACCCTCAACCCGATCTTCTACAAGAATCTCAGTTACAACGTGGAGCGCGATCTTGCGCCGATCACACGCACCGGCCTCGTCGCCAATGTGCTTGTTGTGAATCCATCGGTTGAAGCGAAAGACATCAAATCGCTGGTCGCGCTGGCGAAGTCAAAGCCCGGCGAACTGATCTATGCCTCGCAGGGCACCGGCTCCAATGGCCATCTGATCGCTGAGCAATTCCGCCTCCGCGCAGGCATCGATATGCGGCATGTGCCCTATCGCGGATCGGCGCCGGCGGTGCAGGATCTGCTCGGCGGTCGCGTCCAGTTGATGTTCGACAACCTGCCGTCGGCGCTGCCGCAGATCCAGTCCGGCAATCTGCGCGCCATCGCCGTCACGACGGCTGAGCGCTCATCGCTCTTGCCGGACGTGCCGACCATCGCCGAGTCGGGCTATCCCGGCTTCGATGCGCCGGCCTGGTTCGCGGTGCTGACATCGAAGGCTGTGCCGGCGCCGATCCGGGCAGAGCTCGAAAAGGCGATTGTCGAAGCGCTGAAGTCGCCCGATACCCGCGAGAAGATGAAGGCTGCCGGTGTCGAAGTCGCCGCCGCCGGCGCGGAAGAGCTGGCACGCCGCATCGAGAACGAGACCAGGAATTGGCGCGATGTGGTGACCAAGGCCGGCATCGAGATCCAATAACCCTGCCGTCCGCACGCTCCGATTGGGTTAACAGACCCGATGAGTGACTGTATTTGATTGCGCACGCCTCCCATGCGATGCAATCGCGATAACGCTGATCACCGGAGCCCGCCATGTCATCCACACGCACCCGCCGCGAACGCTTGCCCATTCCGCTGCGGCTGGAGGATTTCCTCAATCCCGAGCGTGTCGCGCTGGTGATGTGGGACATGCAGAACGGCCTCGCCGGCCGCGCGCCGGAAGTCGACACCATCCGCAAGAATGCGCTGCGGCTGATCGATTCCGCCGAACGGCTCGCCATCCCGGTGATCTGGAGCCGGCACATCCTGCCGCCGCTCGAACTCACCACCGGGCCATTCCTTCTTTTCCTGATGAAGAAGCAGAAGGTCGATCATCCGAGCAAGCTGACGCCGCAGTTGCAGCGCGGCATGGACGACACCAATTTCATCGACGGCATGGCGCCGCTGCCGCATCACATCGTGCTGGAAAAAAGCCAGCCGTCGCTGTTCGTCGATACGCCGCTCGATCTGCGGCTGAAGACGATGGGCATCGATACGCTGGTGATTGCCGGCGTCGCCACCGATATCGGCGTCGAATTCACATGCCGTCACGCGGCCGCGCTCGGCTATTACACCGTCGTCGCGGAGGATGCGACCGGCGCCTATACGCGCGAGGCGCATGAACGCAGCCTTGCTTATCTGCGCGGCTGGACCACGCCGGTCGTCTCCACCGACACGATTTGCAAGGCCTGGGACGCGCAACAGTCCTGGGACGCTCAAAAAGCGTAAATCAGGCTGCGGGCACACGTCTGAAACGATTGCAGAAACGCATAAGACGCCTGCCCTTAACAAAGGGGGCGCCCGGGCTTATACGCATCCCGGTAGCATTCAGACGATCAGGCACCAGCCATGTCCACACGGCAATCCGTCAAAGTTCCCTGCGTGATGATGCGCGGCGGTACCTCCCGCGGCCCGTACTTTCTGGCGGATGACTTGCCGTCCGATCCGGCCGCGCGCGACGCCATCCTGATCTCGGTCATGGGCGCGGGTCATCCGCTTGAAATCGATGGCATCGGCGGCGGCAACCCTGTCACCAGCAAAGTCGCGATTGTCAGCCGCTCGAAGCGCCCGGATGCGGATGTCGATTACCTGTTCGCGCAGGTCAGCGTGCGCGAGCGCGCGGTCGATACCTCGCCCAATTGCGGCAACATGCTTTCGGGCGTCGGCCCCTTCGCCATTGAGGCGGGGCTTGTTCCGGCCAAGAACGGCGTCACCGCCTTGCGCATCTTCAACGTCAATACCGGCAAGGTGATCGAGGTCGAGGTGCAAACGCCGAATGGCCGCGTCACCTATATCGGCGATGCGTCGATCTCCGGCGTGCCCGGCACCGCCGCGCCAATCCTGATGACCTTCCTCGATTCAGCAGGCTCGAAAACCGGCGCGCTGCTGCCGACCGGCAAGCCACTCGACAGGTTCGAAGGCATCGATGTCTCCTGCGTCGATGCAGCGATGCCGGTGATCATCGTGCGTGCGAGCGACATGGGCAAGACCGGCTACGAGACGTATACCGAACTCAATGCCGACAAGAATTTCTTCGCGCGGCTGGAAAAGATCCGCATCACCGCCGGCACAGCGATGGGCATTGCCAATGTCGCCGACAAGGTGATCCCGAAGCCGATCATGATTGCGCCGGGCAAGGATGGCGCAACGCTCACGGTGCGTTACTTCATGCCGCATGATTGCCATCCGGCTTTGGCGATCACCGGCTCGGTGGCGCTGGCCAGCGCCTGCGCCACGCCCGGCACATTGGCCGCCGAGATGTGCGGCGCCGTGACGTTGCCGGCAACGCTGTCCTTCGCACATCCGTCCGGCAAGCTCGACGTGGTCGCTGACAAAGGCGATGGCGCAGCACCGAAGGTTTCGGTCGTGCGCACCGCGCGCCGCTTGTTTGAAGGTTTTGCGTTTGCTGAGGTCGATTCAGCTCTTTTGCGGCAAAGCGAACGTTCGGCGGCCTGAGAATTGCTCCCCTCGTCCGCTCGTCCCCACGAAGGCGGGGACCCAGAGCCACGAACCCAGTTCGCTCGGATGCATTCTGGATTCCCGCTGGAGCCTGTCATCGGGCCGCGCTTTGCGCGGACCCGGCGGCGAGGAATGAGCGGAGAGTGTTGGTTTCAATACAACGAATCGCTAGAGCGATCGCGCTTCACTCCACTTTCAATCCGATCGCCTCAATCATGGTGCGCCACTTCTTGATCTCCGCACGGAACATCGCCTCCGATGCCGGTTGATCGAGATAGATCGGCTCGAAGCCAAGCTCCTGAAGCTTCGCGCCGATCGCCGGCTCCTTCAGGATTTCGGTGATCGCCTCGTTCAGTTTGACCGCAATTTCCTTCGGCGTCTTGGCCGGAACGAAGAAGCCGGTCCAGGCGAACGCAGTGAACCCGGGATACCCGCTTTCCGAATAGGTCGGCACGTCCGGAAGCAAGGCCATCCGCTTGTCGGCCGCAACGGCAAGGCCGCGCAACTTGCCTGCTTTCACTGGCGCAGCAGCACCGGCCGCCGGCGGCGTTGCCACCAGCGGAATCTGGTTGCCGAGCGCCGCCGCGACGGCTGGAGCGCCGCCCTGGAACGGAATATGCGTCGTCGGGATCTTCGCGATATTCTGGAAGAAGTATTGCGTCGTGATGTAGGACGCACTGCCCGCACCAGCGGTGCCGAATTGCGCCGACGTCGAACGCGAACTGTCGATGAATTCCTTCAGCGTTTTCGCGCCACCCGCAGGCGCGGAAATCATCTCCGGCGACAACGCCGCAATCGAGACGGCGATAAAATCGTCCGCGACATAACCACGCTTGGTGAAGACGGTTTCATTGATCGCAAGCGAGGTTGTGCCGCCGAGAATGGTGTAGCCATCGGCGTCGCTCGTCGCGACCCGGCGATGCGCGATATTGCCGGCGGCACCGGCGCGGTTTTCAACCACGACCGTCTGACCGAGTTTCTCCTGCAATCTCTGGCCAACAAGGCGCGAGATCACATCGATCAAGCCGCCCGGCGCGAACCCGACCAGAATGGTGATCGGCTTGTTCGGATAGCCTTGCGCCCATGATGTGTTGGGCGAGGAGAGAACCAGCAATGCGCCGATCGCCGCAACAGCAATCGCGCGACTCTTGCGCGATGAGGCTTTCGCCGATCGCTTTTGTTGAAATGTCAGGTCTCGCACGTCGTCGTCCTCCCAAAATTTTATTTTTTTGAATTCAGAATCAAGGTTGATCTGCCGAAACGCGATGGGATCAACCTTGATCTCTGCCGCAATCAATCGATCGATATGCCCGCCTTCTTGATCACGTCGGCCCAGCGGGCCGATTCCGTCTTCATCATCGCGGCGAACTCCTCAGGCGTATTGCCGATCGGCTCAGCGCCTTCATTCTCCAATCTTTCCTTCACGATGCCGGCCTTGATCGCCGCCACCGTCGCGTCGCGCAACTTTTCGGTGACTGCCTTTGGCGTGCCCTTCGGCACGACAAAGCCGTACCAGGCGGCCGCCTCATAAGTCGGCCATCCACTTTCGGCGACGGACGGCACATTCGGGAATTTCTTGGTCCGGTCTTTCGACGTCACTGCGAGAACGTTCACCGATCCGCCTTCGATCAGCCCCTGCACCGACGGCACTGTCGTCACCATGAAATCGGTGCGTCCCGCAAGCAGGTCGTTCAGCGCCGGACCGGCGCCACGATAGGGGATATGGACCGCATCGAATTTTGCCGTCTGCGCCAGCAAGACTGTCGCGAGATGGCTCGCCGAACCATTGCCGGCGGAGCCGTAGGTCAGCTTGCCCGGATTCTTCTGGCCAAAGCCAACGAGGTCCTTGATCGTCTTGTAGGGCGAGTCCTTTGGTGTCACCACCACAAGCGGCGCGGCCGTGATCAGCGTAACGGGGTCGAAAGCCGTCAATGGATCGACTTTCACATTCTTGAACAGATGCGGATTGACGACCATCGGGCCCTGATTGGCCATCAGCACCGTATAGCCGTCCGGTGCTGACGTCGAAGCCTGCGCGGTGATGACATTGCCGCCGGCGGAGCCGTTATTTTCAACAATGATACTCTGGCCGATCTTCTCGCCGGCCCCTTGCGCCACCAGACGCGCAATCGCGTCCGTTCCGCCGCCCGCGGCATACGGAACGAGCAGCCGGATCGGCCGTGACGGGTAGCTGTCCTGCGCAAGAGCGCTGCCGAACGGCAGAGTCAGCAGCATGGCCGTGACGAGAAGCGGGCTGCAGAGACGTTGGTGACGCATAAGCATGATTGGCGTTTCCCTTGTGGTTTCTTGTCGGCTGGCACAACAGTGCGTGCATCAGGATCGTCGTGTTGCCTTGAAATATCGGGCGGACAATGCGCGCAAGAACCACGCGTAAAAAAGCAGTTTCTCCAAGATGCCCGCCGAGGTGGCGGGGCAGCGGGTCCCGAGATAGCGATTTTTTGGCCCGCTTTACAAGCGAAATCAGCCGCAGGCCGCCTTGCGCACTTTGCAGGTCCGCGTGAATTCATACGAAGAAAAAAGTTCACTCAATCTTCGCCTTCGCGGCGGCCGAGAGCGCGTCAAACCATGGAAAGCGAATTTTGCCGACCGCCTGCAAATGAATTCTGGCCAACTCGACGACAACGGCTGAAAAGAAGGCCGATGGCACATTGAGCTCGGTCTCGCCGTCGATGATCGTCACGTCTGATGGACCGTTCTCGCCGTGATCCGGATCGTCATAGGTGATCGTGTAGAACGCTCCGCCCACGACGCGATGATCGCAAAGACTTTCCAGCAACTCGGCCGGCCTGAGCTTCCATAGGACTGTGAGAGCGTCGGCAAGCAGTTGAAAGCCGGGATGAGCGCCATCGATGGTGACAACGATGTGCGCCGGCTCCACGTCGAAAGCGACGGTGAAGACAACGCCATCGACACTGAAGTCGCGTGCCGCACGTTCACGCGGCAGCATCTGCTTTGCGCTGTCCCTTTGCTCGTCGAGATATTCACAGAACGTGCACACGCGGTGTCCATCCTCGATATCGCGGTAACCGCCACACCCGGGACAAAAGGTTCTCGTTCTCATCCGATGGCTCTGGAAATGGTGCTCATCTCACTTCAAAACCGCTTGGTCGCAATTTTCATCGTTAACTCCAGCCCCATTTGCAGCCCCGCCGTCTGAAACACAGGAGCCCTCTATCGTCGATGACGCGACGTGATCAATATCGGCAAAGGCAATGTGTCAGTTCGGCGCAGATGCCTGCAAGTCACATGCGGCACGTTTCGAATGACTGATGCGCGAACATTCACGTTGCTGCCGAAATCGCATCATTGCATGCTGGCCTGCAGCGAGGACGTCGGGGAGCATCCTGGATATGGGGCGGTGGCTGACCAAGAGCGCAAGCTTGTGCGCGAACTTGGGCGCAATCCTGTGCGCGGGCTTTGCCATTGTCTTGCTCACTGCAAATGGCACCGCCGCATCGGAGGCCGGTTCGGCATGCGGTTCCGCGGCCCTCGGCAAGGCCCGTGTCGTCGCGATACCGGACAGCCGTACAGTCGGCCTTGATGACGGCCGGCTGGTGAAACTGGCCGGTATCGAGTGGACGGTTTCACCGGATACCGCCAAAGCTACCCTATCCGAATTGATGCTGGACCAGCCCATTTCGCTGAAAGGCACCGCCACTCCGGACCGGTATGGGCGTATTCATGCTTTCCCATCCGTTAGTGGCTCGGAAACCCCTGTTCAGTATGCCTTGCTAGAGCGGGGAATGGCCGTCATGGGCGGCCGGCCTGGGGATAAAGCCTGCGTCGACGCCCTCCTTGGCCGGGAACGGGCGGCCCGCGCGGCGCGGCTGGGTCTATGGAACTCGGGGGAGCGCCAGCACAGTGCGGATGCCCCAAACATGGTCTTGAGAGATCGGGGCCAGTTTGCGATTGTGTCGGGACGGGTGTTGTCAGTCCGCGAGAGCGGCCGTCTCATCTATGTGAATTTCGGACGGCGGTGGTCCGAAGACTTCACCGTCACAATTGCGAAACGAAACGAGCCGACCTTTACTCAAGGAGGTCTGGCGCCGAAATCGCTCTCCGGCCGGGACGTCCGGGTGCGCGGTTTTGTCGAGGAGCGGTCTGGCCCGTGGATCGAAGCCACGCGGCCCGAGCAATTCGAAGTGAGCGCGAAATAGCCGTTGCGATCCGAGGGGGATGTAAGATTTTGTCGCGTGCCTACCAGAAAAGTCCGAAAGCGGTTTTGACAGCAGCGGCGCTGGCCCTGGTGCTGGCATCCTGTTCGGGCGGTCAGCAGGTGGGACGACAGATCACCCTGCCCGATCCGCCCGTCGAAAAGCCCGAAACCCTGACGCCCGCGCAGCGCGAGCATCGGCGTATCCTCGCGGCCTATGGCGGCGCCTATAACAACCCGAAGCTCGAAGAATCGCTGAACCGCACCGTCGAAAAGCTGGTGGCCGCGTCGGAACGCCCTGACCTGCATTACAAGGTCACCATCCTCAATTCCCCGGCCATCAATGCTTTCGCGCTGCCGACCGGACAGCTTTACGTGACGCGCGGTTTGCTGGCGCTCGCCAACGACACCTCGGAACTCGCCTCGGTGCTGTCGCACGAAATGGCGCATGTCATTGCCCGCCACGCCGCCATCCGCGAGGACCAGATCCGCCAGGCCGCAATGGTCAATCGCGTCGCCAGCGACGTGCTGGGCGATCAGCAGATGGGCGCGCTGGCACTGGCCAAATCCAAGATCGCCTTGGCCACCTTCTCGCGCGGTCAGGAATTCGAAGCCGATGGCATCGGTGTCGGCATTTCCTCGCGCGCCGGTTATGATCCCTTTGGCGCGACACGCTTTCTGACATCGATGGGCCGCAGCGCCGAGTTGCGCGCCGGCAGTTCAAAGCCGGATTCGCGCAATATGGAATTCCTGTCGTCGCATCCGGCAACGCCGGAACGCGTCGCCAATGCGACGCTCAATGCACGGCAATATTCCGCGCCGGGACCGGGCTCGCAGGACCGGCAGTCCTATCTGTCGCTGCTCGACGGCCTGACCTATGGCGAGGACCCGAGCGAAGGCTTCGTGCGCGGCCGCCGTTTCGTGCATCCGAAGCTTGGTTTCACGTTCACCGCCCCGGACGGCTTCGTGCTCGAGAACACGCCGCAGGCGGTGTTCGGCATCAAGGATGGCGGCGACCTCGCTCTGCGGCTCGACGTCGTGCGCATTCCCGCCGATCAGAAGCTGACTGACTACCTGCAATCGGGCTGGATCGAGAATATCGATGCCGCCTCGATTGAAGAGGTCAGGATCAATGGCTTCAAGGGCGTGACCGGCACCGCCAACGGCGACCCCTGGGGCTTCCGTCTTTATGCGATCCGCTTCGGCAGCGAGGTCTATCGCTTCATCTTCGCGGCGAAGAACAAGACGCCGGAGATCGACAAACATTTCCGCGAAGCCGTCAACAGCTTCCGCCGCATGAGCGTGGCCGAATCCCGCTCGGCCAGGCCGCTGCGCCTGAAGATCGTCACCGTCGGTCCGCGCGACACGGTCGAGAAACTGGCGAGCCAGATGGGCTATGCTGACCGCCAGCTCGAACGCTTCCGCGTCCTGAACGGGCTGGATGTGAATGACAAGCTGAAGCCGGGCGATCTGGTGAAGCTGGTCGTCGAATAAACGGCCGCCGGTGGCTCGCGCTATTTGACCTCGAACGGAAAAATCACTTTCCAGTCGCTCTTCATGCTGATCAGCGGCCAGCCATTCTTGGCGGCCGCGTCCAGTCCCTTGTCGAGTCTTCCGATCTGCGATTTGCGGTCATAGGCATATTCCCGCTCGGCATCGTCGTGATGGACATAGAGGCCAAGACGCACGCCTGAGCCGGCCGTCGTGTATTGCAGCATCTGCAAATCGCCATCGGAATTGCCGAAGGCGATGATCGGCTGGCGCCCGATAGACATGGAGATGCCGACGGGCTTGCCGGGCCCGTCGTCAATGAACTGAACCTTTGGCGTCTTGAACAATTCCGGCTTGCCATTCTTGCCGAGACGAAATTCGATCACACCCGACGAACCGACGATCTGCTCTGGCGGAATGCCATAAGAGGCCGGTGCCCATGGCCGCATGAAATCGACACCTCCACCGGAGACGATAAAGGTCTTGAAGCCGTTGGCGCGCAAATAATTCAGCACTTCCACCATCGGCTGGTAGATGAGTTCGTTATAGGGTCGCTTGAAGCGTGGATGTCGTGCGACCTTGATCCAGTCGCGTACCTCTTGTTCGAACTGGCTGACCGTCATTCCGGAATGTGTCGCGGCAATCACGGCAAGAAGTCCCTTCTCGCCGGCCGTCGCCGCCGTTTTCACATCGCCCTGCAGCAGCGCTTTGAACGGCTGCTTGGTTTTCCATTCCGGATGCTGAGGCGCCATCACCTTCACGCGATCGAACGCGAAGGCCATCTGGACATAGAACGGCTGCTCGCACCAAAGCGTGCCGTCATTGTCGAAGGTGGCGATCCGCTCCGGTACGGGCACAAAATCCGGCCCGCCCTCCTTCGTGACGCGACCGACGAGTTCAATGATTGCCTTTTTTGGAACGCCGTCGTTCCACGACGGCAACGGATCGGTCTGGGCTTTCGCCGAGACAGTGCCAAAAACAATGAACAGGGATACGAGAAACAGCCTCAGCATCAAGAACATTCGCATCGCTCGCTCCTCTCACCCTCCGAGGCACCTCGCGTTGTCGTCTCGTTTGGCCCACACACGCAAGCGGACGCCCCGCTCGGGGCGCCCGTTTTCTCGAATCGCGGTCTGACGTTTGCGACTGGTCGCTGCGGCCGGCAGTCCTGGCCTGCTTCATGGGCCGCCGCATCACCGGCAAACATCCAAACTACTGGCTGGGGTGTGTCGGCATCTTTTTGAGCTCCTCCATCACCTGATCGAGGTTGTAGCTCGCGGGATCCTGAAGGGGGGGAAACTCCTTGTAGGATTCCAGCTCCTTGAGCCACAGCGCCTGGCCGATGGGCAGCAGATTCCAGTCGTAGATGAAAGCCGTCACCGGCCCGGCGAGCGCGCCGCTGAACCAGAAACCCGCCTTTTTCTCCGTGCCCCACGACGTCTCGAAGGGATCGCGCTTGAGGTTTACGACGCCGGCTGCGAACTGAGTCTGGACTCCCGGCAAGAGGAAGCCCGTCGCAGTTTCCGGCGCGATGGCGAAATACATCTTCCAGTTCTTGTAGCGCACCGCCGACGGATGCTTGCTGGAATAGTAGAAGAACGTGTCGCGCGCCGACTTTTCCGAACGACCGCTAAGATACTCGATCTGGTTCACGCCATCGAGCTTGGTCTTGACGATGCCGGGATAGCTGCCGGCCATGATCCGCTTGTTCAGCGCATCGCCCTTGTCTCCGCCCGCGATCTCGACCAGCGTGGGCAGCCAGTCGAGCGACGCGAAGATGTCGTTCTTGACCGTGCCCGGCTTGATGACGCCCGGCCAGCGCATGACTGCCGGAGCGCGCATGCCGCCTTCCCAGGTGTTCATCTTTGAGCCCTTGAACGGCGTGATGCCACCGTCCGGGAAGGTGAAGGTCTCGGCGCCGTTGTCGGTCGTAAACACGACGATGGTGTTGTCGAGCTGCCCCATGTCTTCGAGCTTTTTCAGCACATAGCCGATGTTGTCGTCCATCTGCTTCATGCCGGCTTCATTGACGCCCCAGTCCTTGCCACCCGGCTCGCCCACCATGGCCATGTATTTGTCATTCAGCACGGTCGTGACGTGCATGCGCGCCGGATTGTACCAGACGAAGAACGGCTTGTTGGTCTTCTTCGGGTCGTTGCGGTCGAGGAAGTCGATGACCTTGGCCGAGATTTCCTCGTCCACGCCCTTCGATCGCTCGAGCGTGAGCGGACCCTGGTCGACACACATCTGGGTCTTGGATGACCCGTCTGACTTGCAATGCAAGACATTGCGCGGAGGCGTCAGGCAGATCGTGGTTTTCGGATCGACTGCGCCCGGCACTTCCGGGATGCCGGGGATCGGCGTGTTCCGGCACGGCGGCGCCACCGTCTGCTGGGTTGGGGTCTTGTTGATGTCCTGGAAGCTCACACCCTGCATCGCGTCGAGGTGATACAGGTAGCCCCAGTATTCCTGGAAGCCGTGCGCGGTCGGCAGCGAGTCGGTGTGATCGCCGAGATGGTTTTTGCCGAACTCGCCGGTGTTGTAACCGAGGTCGAGCAGGAATTTGGCAATGGCCGGCGTGCCGGGCCGCAGATAGGACGGGCTGCCGGGCAGTTGCGGCGGGATCATGCCGGTGCGCAGCGGATTCATGCCGGTGAAGAAGGCATTGCGCCCCGCCGTGCAGCTCTGCTCGGCGTAATAATGCATGAACACCGCGCCTTCGTTGCCGATGCGATCGATATTCGGTGTCTCTCCCACCATCAGGCCACGGTGATAGATGCCCGGCTGCATCCAGCCGATATCGTCGCCCATGATGAACAGGATATTGGGTCTCTGTTGTGGCTGAGGTGCCTGCGCTTGCGCATCCGTCCACACCGGCAAAGCAACCGACATCAGCGCAGCAGCCCCGATCAGCGCTGCGCTTGCTCGCAGGCACCAATTTGTTTTGGTGTGTTGTGCCCTTTGTGAGACTCTTGCCAACTTTCCAATAGACAGGCAGCTAGGCATTGCGCATTCCTCCCTGTTGATTGTCGTGGCAGGCTAGATTCGTGTGACGCACCTGAATCCGACGTGACTTGTCGATGTATCGACCGGCTCAGCATGCCGCGCAGCGGGCCGATAGCGTCGGCAGTAATTTGGCGCGCATAAATGCGAGCCACCCTTTAAAACTTTGCGTGGGATTTTAATGTTCGGCTGGCAGGGATCGTAGCTGCCGTCCTCGCGCGCGCCGCGCGGGTTTTCCGGAATGCAGCAGGCTTTCGGCGCATCGGCTTCGTGTTTTGGCGCATACCAATCGGATGTCCATTCCCAGACATTGCCGATCATGTCGTGAAGGCCATAACCATTCGGGGAAAAGGCTTTCACCGGCGACGTGCGCGCGAACCCATCGACGTTCAGGTTTTCGTGCGGGAAATTGCCCTGCCAGGTATTGGCACGATGCTCGCCATTCGGTGTGAATTCTTCACCCCACGCATATTCGGCGCCATCGAGACCGCCGCGCGCTGCGAATTCCCATTCGGCCTCCGTCGGCAGATCCTTGCCGGCCCAGTGCGCATAGGCGAATGCGTCGGCATAAGCCACATGCACCACCGGATGATTGTCGAGACCGTTGATGTTGCTTTTCGGCCCGTAAGGGTGCCGCCAGTTGGCGCCCTTCAGAAATTGCCACCACTGACTCCAGTCGCGCAGATTCACGGGATGCGACGGCGGCGAAAACACCAGCGAGCCGGCATAGAGCATGTGCGGCAGCGCGCCCGGATAATCCTTCGGGTCGGGCATCGTCTCGGCGACGGTCACATGGCCGGTCGCTTTGACGAAATCCTTGAATTGCCGGTTGGTCACCGGCGTGACATCGATCCAGAAACTGCTGACGGTGACGCGATGGACCGGCGCCTCTTCGGGATAATGCCGGTCCGACCCCATGCGAAAGGTGCCGCCTTCAATGCAGCACATTCCCGAGACGCAACTGGACGTCCGAAGCTCGGTTACCGTCATGGAGCACCCGTGGAATATCGCACTCTAGCAGTGCTCGCGTCCGAGCAACGCGGTTTCTACGAGGTGTAGCAATCACAATCTTTGGAAGTTTCTTCTTCGGCTTAGAATAGTTTTCTAAAATCACGACTTGTTGCTGCACCGCAAGGTCGCTTGCGCATAAGGGAAGCCGGTTAGAGCATGATGCCGAAAAGTGCGAAGCGGTTTTCGGACAACATCATGCTCGATGGATTGGAATCGATCAGAACAACGCAGACCAATGAAAAAGCCCGGTGCGAACACCGGGCTTTTTTGCAGAATAACAAGCAGAGCAGAGCGGATCAGGCCGCTTCATCCTCCACGGATTCGCTGTCATCGGCGTCCGCATCGGCGTCAGCCGCAGCGCCTTCAGCCGGCTTCGGTCCGCGGCGCGGGCCTTTCGCGAGCGCGCCTTCGATTTCCTTCACCGCTTCGGTCTCGGTAATGTGCTGCACGGCCGAGATTTCGCGCGACAGACGGTCCAGCGCCGCCTCATAAAGCTGGCGTTCTGAGTAGGACTGCTCCGGCTGCTGCTCGGAGCGGTACAGGTCGCGCACCACTTCGGCGATGGCGACGATGTCGCCGGAATTGATCTTTGCCTCGTATTCCTGCGCACGGCGCGACCACATGGTACGCTTGATGCGGGCGCGGCCCTTCAGGGTCTCCAGAGCGCGCTTCACCATGGCCGGCTCGGACAATTTGCGCATGCCAACCGAGGCGATCTTCGCCGTCGGGACGCGCAGGGTCATCTTGTCCTTCACGAAATTGATGACAAACAGTTCAAGCTTGGCGCCAGCCACTTCCTGCTCTTCGATCGCCATGATCTGGCCCACGCCATGGGCCGGATAGACGACGAATTCAGTGGTCTTGAAGCCCTGACGTTGAGTGGTGGCCTTCTTATTAACAGTCATTCCGGAGGTCGCTCCTTCACCGGCCGGTTTCGGCCGGCTGGTTGCCTTAGCCACGGGAGCCCCACGGCCAGCGTGCCGCGAAGCCGTTGAGGTCCGCCGGGTTGCGGCGGAGGCTTTTTTCGCCCGGCGCTTGCTGTCGCTGGACGCTTTCTTGCTCTTTGAACGCGATTTATCTGCCACGGGTCGCGCGCGTGATAAAAATCACGCTCCTTCTATGACGGCTTCCTCCGGAACGGACCCGAAAATTGCGTGCTCCCCGAAAGGGGTTCGGTTATGTCGTTCCTATGACGCTTGTATAACACATTTTCCGTAAAAATCAATGTGTTAACGCGCTGCGAAGCCCGCCAGCGGCGATTTCGACGGCAAAAATCAGGCGAAAAGATTAAGAAGGATAGCCTGGGAAGCTTTCAATTGCCGGTACCGGGTTCCGGAGAAAAATATTGCTCCTTGCCCTCCACGCCTTCCCATTCCTTGTGGTCGGCCGGCGGCTCCTTCTTGGCGGTAATATTCGGCCAGACCTTGGCATATTCGGCATTGAGCGAAAGCCACTTCTCCAAGCCCGGATCGGTATCCGGCTTGATCGCCTCGACGGGGCATTCCGGCTCACAGACGCCGCAATCGATACACTCGTCAGGATGGATGACGAGCATGTTCTCGCCCTCGTAGAAGCAATCGACGGGGCACACTTCCACGCAGTCCATGAACTTGCAGCGGATGCAACTATCGTTGACGACGTAAGTCATTCTAACTCCAGACAGGCGCAGCATTTTGTCCCTAGCTTAAGGGTTACCGCCACGCAAGGCACTGCATTTGCGAACCGTCAATGATCATTATCAGGTCGCTTGAGCCTGACAATATCGCGCCGCTCGCGTTTGTTCGGGCGCCGGGTCGCGGCCTCAGGTTCAACCGTCGGATTTCCCTGTTGAACCGGCGCAACCACCTGCAGATCCTCATATAGGAGGGTGGCATCGGTTGCGGAACCACGACGCTCCGAAAAGCCCGTCACTTTCAGGATTTTGATTGTGTCGAATGCAATGGTGACCACGTCGCCGATCCGCACGGCACGGCTCGCAGCATCGATGCGGGCGCCATTGATCCGGATGAGACCACCACCGACCAGTCCTGCTGCCGCGGTGCGCGTGCGGACCACACGCGCATGCCACAGCCACTTGTCGATACGCTGCCGATCCAATCGTTAGCGGCGCTCCTTGGAATCCGCCTCAAGCTGAGCCTTCAGGGCCGCAAGCTTTGCAAAAGGCGAATTGGGATCCGGCTCTTTCTCGCGCCGATCGGGACGCGGACGTGCGTCCTGACGATGACCACCGCCCGGCTTGCCATGACGCTGGCCTTCGTGGCGTTGACCTTCATGTCGCGGGCCGCCTTCAGGCCGCCCGTGACGCTGATGACGGTCCTTGCGCGGCGGACGCGGCCCCCTCTGGCGCTGCTCCGACCGATTGTCCTGACGCGGCGTCTCTGCCGCTGCATCAGCCGCTTGTACCGGCAATCCGTCAGCGGGAGCAGCAACCGCTTGCCCTTCAGCTTGCCGCGGCGCCCCGCGATTGTCGCGGCGATGGTGGCGCCCCTGCGGACGCCGCTCACGTTGCTCGAAGCGACCCGGACGCCACACCTCAATCAGTTCGGGCTCGGCTGGTGCTGCTGCCGTTTCAGCGGTCGCTTCCGCGTTGAGAACGATCTCAGCAGTGTCAGCCGTCTCCGGCGCGGGTTCAGACGAAACAACATCAGCCTCTGAGGCAACGGCAGGCTGAGCGGTAACGACAGGTTCGGCAGGAACGACCGGCTCTGCGGCTACGACTTGCGCGGGTTCTTCGGCAGTGACCGCCTCAGCGGTGACTACCGGTTCGCTCGCCACGGTCTCGGCAACAGGCGCTGCATCGACGATGGCCGCTTCCGCGGCCGGTGTTTCGACAGCGTCGGCAGTTTCGCCATTCAAAACGCTTTCGGCACTGCCGTCTGCATTGTCGGATGGCTGAACTGCGTCTGCGGTCTGGGCGGGCTCCGACGGCGAAGATGCAACCGGCTCGGCCGGTTTCGGTCGCCGCTCCATGCGATAGCCGAGTGAACGCAGGATCGACGCGAAATCTTCGCCGGAAGAACCGACCAGCGACGTCATACCGACTGTCACCGTAAAGCCGGTACCATCAAGCGCGCCGGGCGGTTTGATGCCTGGCGAATTGTCGCGCCACGCCAGTGCCGGACGAATGAGGTCGGCCAATCGCTCCAGGATATCGACGCGGACCGCGCGCTCGCCGGCCACGCGATAACCGGCAACGCGATACAAGTTCTTCTGGATGTCCTTGTTGGCCGGAATCGATGTGCGGCCGCTCGACGCGAGCTGCTGGACATCATCGAGCCCACGCATGTCGCCGTTGTCGTGCTTGATGGCGTAGAGCAGCGTCGCCAGCGTCCGCGGCGCCGGCTTCAGCAATTGCGGGATGTAGATGTGATAGGCGCCGAAGCGGACGCTGTATTTCCGCAGGCTCGCGCGGGATGGCTGATCGAGCCCCTTCACGTCCTCGGCGACCTTTTGCCGCTCCAGCACGCCCAGATCCTCGATCAGACGATAAGCGATGCCGCGAGCGATACCGATGACATCTTCGGCCGCAGCAAGTGCCGTCAACGGTCCGAGCAGCTTGTCGATATGCGCCTTGGTCCAAAGATCGAGCCGCGCCTGTACCTGTTCGCGCGGCGTGCCGGTCAATTGCTCATCAGCAAGAATGCGAATCCGCGGCCGCATGACCTCTTCGCCGGCAACCAGCTTGGCAACAGCGTCGCCAGTCCAGCGGATCGTGCCGTCCGACGTCAGAACGAATTGCTCGTCCGGCGCCTGGGACAGCCGATTGGCCCGTGTGTCGATTTCTCCAGCCAGCGCCTTCTGCGCAGCGGCATGCAAGGCCTTGGCCTCGGAGCCGCCGGCCGATGGGTCTGCAGCAAAGCGAAAGCCTTCGAGACGTCCGACCAGATGGCCCTCGACCGTAACGTCGCCAGTCTTTGAAATTTCACTATCCAATGTTGTGTTCTCGCGCAGTCGCCGCATTAACACGCTTGTGCGGCGATCGACAAAGCGGGCCGTAAGGCGTTCGTGTAACGCATCCGACAATTTGTCCTCAACGGCGCGCGTAACGCCTTGCCAATGATCGGGATCGGCGAGCCAATCCGGCCTGTTGGCAACAAACGTCCAGGTTCGTACATGCGCAATCCGTGTGGAGAGAGAGTCGATATCGCCTTCGGTATGATCCGCCTGTGCCACCTGGCGAGCGAACCAGTCATCCGGGATTTTACCCTCTCTCATCAAAAATCCATAGAGGGTCGTGACAAGTTCGGCATGATTGGCTGGTGCGATCTTCCGGTAATCTGGAACCTGGCAGGCCTCCCATAGCCGCTCGACGGCCATCCGTGTTTTCGCCAGCGCTCGGATGTCCTCATCGCGCGCAGCATGTTCAAGAATAAGGATATCCTCGGCGAGCGGTGCGCGCGTCAGACCCGTTTCGGTGGGCACCTCCGACAACGAAGCCTGTAATGCGCCTATCGAGGCAAAGTCGAGAGCTGAATTGCGCCACTGCAGCAACTTCAGCGGTTCGAAAGAATGGCTCTCGAGTTGCCGCACGAGTTCGTCGTCGAAGGGCGCACAGCGGCCGGTCGTCCCGAATGTGCCATCTCGCGTCGCGCGGCCCGCACGGCCCGCAATCTGCGCCAGTTCGGCGGGATTGAGGTTGCGGAATTGATAGCCGTCGAATTTGCGGTCGGACGCAAAGGCAACGTGATCAACATCGAGGTTGAGACCCATCCCGATGGCATCAGTCGCAATGAGATAATCCACATCGCCGGATTGATAGAGTGCCACTTGCGCATTGCGTGTTCGTGGCGAAAGCGCACCCAGCACCACCGCTGCGCCGCCACGCTGGCGTCGAATCAATTCCGCGATTGCGTAAACCTCATCAGCGGAGAATGCGACGATGGCGGACCGGCTGGGCAGCCGGGTCATCTTTCGGTCACCGGCAAAGGTAAGCTGCGACAATCTCGGCCGCGAAATGATATTCGCACCGGGTAGTAGCCGCTCAACCATGGGCCGCACGGTGGCGGCGCCGAGAATCAACGTTTCTTCGCGCCCGCGACGATTGAGAATGCGGTCGGTGAACACATGCCCGCGCTCGAAATCAGCGGCGATCTGGATTTCGTCGATAGCAATGAAGGCCGGATCGATATCCTGCGGCATCGCCTCGACGGTCGATACCCAGTAGCGCGGATTGGCCGGCTTGATCTTCTCTTCACCGGTGATCAGCGCGACGGAATCCGGGCCGATCCGCGCCGCGACCTTATTGTAAACCTCTCGCGCCAGAAGCCGCAGCGGCAGCCCGATAATGCCGGACGAATGCGCCAGCATCCGCTCGATCGCCAGATGGGTCTTTCCGGTATTGGTCGGTCCGAGCACGGCGGTGACGCCGGCACCACGCATGCGGGCGTCGCTTCGAGGGCCAGGCGAAAAGGAAATGGGCATCAGTGATCCGAAAACCGAAGCGTGAGGGCGGGTCAGTTAATTGTCAGGAGATGCTTCCGGTTGCGATCACATCACCACCAATGGCGCGGTCTGTACCACAACGCAACACCTGGAGCCGCTTTTTGCTCCCGCCATGACGGGTTGGAACGAGTCTGGAACGAATCGCGGCCGAATCGCCGACTTAGGCAGTGTTCGCGTTCGTTCACCGCGACATGTAGCATAAATCCAAGGAACTCCCCTAGATCGAGTGTTTTGTCTCGTTTGCGGTGGTCCCAAAGTCAGCTCACGCAGGACTGCGGCGGAGTCCAGAGCAACCTCAAAGAGTCAAGGCTCGCTCTCCGTCCACGAATGTGGAGAACAGCGGGGATAAAACAAGACGGCTATTGCATCTTGATGCTGGCGCGGGTTGGACGCGGCATGACATTGAAGCTGGTCGCCTCCATCACGCCGAGCCCGAGCGGCGTCGGCACCTGAACCCGGATCGGCACCATGACCCGGGTGCCGCCGATCGGCACCAGCCACGTTTCCATGTCACGCTGATCGATCAGGTACTTGATCGCCGCGCGGCTCGGCACGTGGCCAGCAAGCGGCGCGAAATAGATCGCACATACCAGTGCAGGCCCCGCATAGCCGGGCACCTTCACCTGCTCCATCCGCTTGTAGGCCAGCGTCAGATCGTAGCGCATCCGGCCATCGAAAATGGGCGTGTGCTGGCGGCAGACTTCCGGTTTCATCAGATTCCCGTTCCCGGATATTCGCAGCAACGAACCCGTCATGGGGTCGAAAACATTGCGCTTGTGCGCGTCGGTCACCGGAACACGATCCGGCGGTTCCGGGGCCGCTGGCACAATCGACACGTCCTTGACCGTGCCGTCA
Source organism: Pseudorhodoplanes sinuspersici (assembly GCF_002119765.1). NCBI lineage: Bacteria > Pseudomonadati > Pseudomonadota > Alphaproteobacteria > Hyphomicrobiales > Pseudorhodoplanes > Pseudorhodoplanes sinuspersici. The sequence continues at coordinate 2,166,433 of NZ_CP021112.1, read as the reverse complement.
TTGAGCTTCAACCGTACGTCTTCAGTTTTTTTGCCGCTTTTGATCGAGATGGCGTAGCGGGCCGGCACGAATTGATCGTTCTTGATCGTGCCGCGGGACTCCCCGCTGCCCCGCCCGGAGCTGAAAATGCGGGCAAGACCGGATGTCGCGCCGCTGGCGGCGACAGAGAACTGGTCTTCGCCGACGTCGATCACCCAGGATCCCTCGCCGAGCTTGATCCCGGCCAGCGTCACCGCATAACGGGCGTCGAGCTTGGCCTGAGCCTCCGCCTGACCAGCGGCAGCCATACCGAGAATGACCCCCGCCACCACCGTCCGGTAGAAATTCTTCAGTCGAATTGGCACCCGGCACCCTCATCGCCCGGTTCTGGGCGGTCCGGCAGGGCCGCCCCATACGGTAAACGATTCGCCACCAATGCGCCGATTGTATGGTTCCGCCCGCTTCCTTGCCTTGACGCCCCGGCCCGGCCTCTTTATACGTCCGCGGCCTAGCAGACATCCCATGAAGGCCATTGTGCCCTCGGCGCGGCCTCGAACTATTAGGATTTTGACCATGTCGCGGAAGTGCGACCTGACCGGCAAAGCGGCACAGACCGGTCACAAGGTGAGCCATTCGAACCGCAAAACCAAGCGGCGGTTCCTGCCGAATCTTGTCAACGTGACGCTGACCTCCGATACGCTCAATCGCTCGGTGCGCTTCCGTATTTCGGCCAATGCGCTGAAGACAGTCGACCATCGCGGCGGTCTCGACGCATTCCTGGCCAAGGCCAAGGATGTCGAACTGTCACCGAAGGCCCTCGAGTTGAAGCGCCAGCTTGAGAAGAAGCTCGCCACAGCGAGCTGACAGCCCTCTTCGTTCTGATTTGGCCCCATCGCCCGCGAAAGCGGGCGATTGTTTTTGCACGTTCAATTCCTGGAGGCGGACGCGCCATCGCGATCCAGCAGCGTGAATTGCAGCAGGATCGTCCGCTGGATCATCGAGAAATTATCGTCCGACACTAGCGTCAGCACGGTTTCGCCCTTGGCGGTGCGGGACACGCTCAGGCCCTCCATATTGTCGATCTCGAAGCCCATGTCGGCGGAGATCAGCTTCGTCCCTTCCAGCACAGCGCCCGAAACAACATCGGCCAGCGGGATGCTGCGAATGCGCATCGCCACACCACGGCGCCATGAAAAGGATCGCTCGAGGACCAACAACTGCGAATTCGGCGCCACCGCGCAATCGGCGACATCAAAATCGTCGCTCCGCTTGACCGAAAACACTCCAGGCTTCGGTCCGCCGATCAGGAAGCCGCGAATGTTGTGGGCGTCATCGAGACCGCGTTCGGAAATGGCAACCAGCGCACCGGCCAGCGACGATCCCTTTGGCATGGCCTGAAGACATTCGAGGCCAAGGTTGCTTGGCAGCTTGGCGATCTCCGGCAATGCCGGAACCAGCGTTCCCCGGGACAGCAGACCACGCTTGGCGTAATCGAATTTCAGGATGCGATGCACGCGCTCCAGCGCGACATAGGCAAAGCCTCCATCTTCGGCCAAAGCTTCGGCATCGTACCAGCCGCGCGCCGTGATCGGCCGTCCGTCGCTGTAGAGCATCGGCGCGATCTCCCCATCGGCAATGCCGGTCGGTGCCTCGCCCCGATAGGTGATGCGGCCACGAACCCAGAAGCCACGATCGGTGACGGCCAGAAAACGACTGCCATCGGCAGCTACACGAAGGGAAGAGAGACCCCCGAATTGCTTGTGCGGCGACGACAGCACAAGACCACCGCGAAAGATCAGCGAGCCGAACTGTTTCTTCGCCGGCTCACGCGGATCGAAGGCTTCGATCGGTGTGGCGCGGATATCGATTTTGGTCGGCACAAGGCTGCCAGCCGGTGCCGGCGCGCCTTGCGCGTAAACAAGAGAAAGTGCGCCACACAACAAAAAAAGCGCTGCCACGAGCAGCGCCCAGCCCCTTTGATTTTTCGTCACGAATGCAACCTGCGGGGCGGCCCTCGCCGCGGAATAATGGGCTCGCGACCGTCTTCCTCGAACAATTCGGCGAGTTTCTCGGTCATGGCTCCGCCCAGTTCTTCGGCATCGACGATCGTCACCGCCCGGCGATAATAGCGGGTCACGTCATGGCCGATACCGATCGCAATCAGTTCGATTGGCGAGCGGGTTTCGATCTCCTCAATGATCCAGCGCAGATGCCGTTCAAGATAGTTGCCGGAATTGACCGACAGGGTGGAGTCGTCCACCGGCGCACCATCCGAAATCATCATCAGAATACGGCGCTGTTCGCTGCGCGCCAGCAGACGGCGATAGGCCCAGTTCAGCGCCTCGCCATCGATATTTTCCTTCAGGAGTCCCTCGCGCATCATCAAACCGAGGTTTTTGCGCGCACGCCGCCATGGCGCATCGGCTTCCTTGTAGATGATATGACGCAGATCGTTCAGACGGCCGGGATTCGGCGGCTTGCCGGCGGCGAGCCACGCTTCGCGCGATTGCCCGCCCTTCCAAGCGCGGGTCGTAAAGCCCAGAATCTCGACCTTCACACCGCAGCGCTCCAGCGTCCGCGCCAGAATGTCGGCGCACGTCGCCGCCACCGTGATCGGGCGCCCGCGCATCGACCCGGAATTGTCCAGCAGCAGGGTGACGACGGTATCGCGGAAATTCGTGTCCTTTTCGCGCTTGAACGACAGCGGATGCATCGGATCGACGATGATGCGTGACAGGCGCGCCGGATCGAGCATGCCCTCTTCGAGGTCAAATTCCCACGCTCTGTTCTGCTGCGCCATCAGCCGGCGTTGCAGCCGGTTGGCCAGACGCGCGACCACCCCCTGCAAATGCGATAATTGCTTGTCGAGATAGCTGCGCAGGCGGTCCAGTTCTTCCGGTTCGCAGAGATCTTCCGCCGAGATTTCCTCATCGAATTTGGTGACAAAAGCGCCGTATTCCGGGCCGCGATATTCGTTGTGACCGGAACGCGGCCGCCACGGCTCCGATGGCGTTTCGGAATCGCCCATATCGGCGTCGTCATTCATATCCGAGCTTGGCGCATCGGCCGCTTCCGCTGTCGCCTCTTCGGCATCCTCGGAAGAGGCTTCCGCCTCCTCGACCGACATGCGCTGCATATCTTCGGATTCTGAAGATTCGCCTTCCTCACCATCCTCATTCTGGCGGCGATCATCTTCGTTCTGTTCGGAATCCTCGTCGTTTTCCTCGGAATCGCGATTGCGATCCTCGCCCATGTCGAGCGAATCAAGGAGGTCGTGAATGGCATCGCCAAAGCGCGCCTGATCCTCCATCACGAATTCCAGGCGATCGAGGCCGCGTCCCGCCTTGTCCTCAATGATCGGGCGCCACAGGTCGACGAGTTTCCTGGCGGCAGGCGGCGGAATCTGCCCCGTCAGCCGTTCGCGCACCATCATGGCGATCGCTTCTTCGATCGGCGCATCAGCCCGGTCGGTGATGTCGTCAAATTTTCCGCGATGGAATTTGTCATCGAGCATCGCGGTCAGATTCTTGGCGACACCCGCCATGCGCCGCGAACCGATGGCTTCGACCCGCGCCTGTTCGACGGCGTCGAAAATTGCACGCGCCTGCTGCCCGCCGGGGATCAGTTTGCGGTGCACGCCGGGATCGTGACAGGCGAGCTTCAGCGCAACTGCGTCGGCATGACCGCGCACGATCGCGGCTTCAGCACGCGTCAGTTTACGAGCTGGCTCCGGCAGACGAATCTTGTTGCCGATGAGCCCGGGCCGCTCGGCCGCAAACGCGACCTCGATATCCGGCTTCTTGGCAATGGCGCGCAAGCATCCCGTCACCGCCCGCTTGAACGGTTCAGCGGGCGATTCCTTGGGAGACGGCTTTGCTTTGTAGTTCGAGGACATTTGGCTTCTTCTTCCTCTCCCGACTCTAACAGGGAGGGGGTAAGCTTACGTCAACGCCACATTCAACGACGATTCCGGCAATTCTCGCCCGAAGCTGCGCTGATAGAATTCGGCAACGATCGGCCGTTCCAGCTCGTCGCACTTGTTCACGAAGGTAACACGGAAGGCAAAACCTATATCGCCAAAGATATCGGCATTTTCCGCCCACGTGATCACCGTGCGCGGGCTCATGACCGTCGACAGATCACCGTTCATGAAGGCATTCCGCGTCAGGTCGGCGATGCGCACCATTTTGCTGACGATGTCGCGGCCTTCCTCATTGCGATAATGCTTGGCTTTCGCCAGCACGATTTCGACTTCCTTGTCGTGCGGCAGGTAATTCAGCGTAGTGACGATCGACCAGCGGTCCATCTGGCCCTGGTTGATCTGCTGCGTGCCGTGATAAAGCCCGGTGGTGTCGCCGAGCCCCACCGTATTGGCCGTGGCAAACAGGCGGAAAGCCGGATGGGGCCGGATCACCTTGTTCTGGTCGAGCAGGGTCAGGCGGCCCGACTGTTCCAGCACGCGCTGGATTACGAACATCACGTCCGGGCGGCCGGCGTCATACTCGTCAAAACACATCGCGATATTGTTCTGGAGAGCCCACGGCAGAATACCGTCGCGGAATTCGGTGACCTGGAGGCCGTCGCGAATAACGATCGCGTCCTTGCCGACCAGATCGACGCGGCTGATGTGACTATCGAGGTTCACGCGTACGCAGGGCCAGTTGAGCCGAGCAGCGACTTGCTCAATATGCGTGGACTTTCCGGTGCCGTGATAGCCGGTGACCATCACACGGCGGTTGCGTGAAAAGCCGGCGAGAATGGCAAGCGTCGTCGGACGGTCGAACAAATAGTCCGGGTCAAGATCGGGGACATGCGGATCGGGCTCGGAATAAGCCGGCACTTCCAGATCGGAATCGATTCCGAAGACCTGCCGCACCGACACCTTCATGTCGGGCAGGCCCCCGGGGCCTTGGGCGATCTCTTCACTTGCAGTAGCCATTGTTTCTCCGTGGCGCCGGCCAGAACCAGGCGCATGACGCTTTCAGGTTGGCAAATCGGTTATCAAAGCCAACTTAGCAGAAAGGCGAAGCCCGACGAAACCCGCTTCGCTTTTGCGGAAGCAGGTGCCAACCAATAATATAGGTATATCAATGGCTTCGTAAAAGGCTGAGCTGTGTTGCCGTGCCCGCAAAGCGGCTAAAATAGGGTTCGCTCAGCAAAAACCGACCGATTTAAGATAATTATAAGCTTGGATGATCTCAATCAGCCGATCTTCGGTCGAGCGGTCGCCGCCGTTGCTGTCGGGATGGTGCCGCTTCACCAGGTCGTGGAATTTAGCCTTGATCTCGCCTTTCGCTGCACTGACTTCCAGCCCAAGCGTGTTGAACGCCTTGCGCTCGGCATTGCGGATGGTCCGGCTTTCCGCGATCTTGGCTTTGGCCCGGGCAGAAGCCTTGGCGCTGCCCTCGCCACCGAGCTCCCGATACATGGCAAAGGGGTCGATCCCGTTTTCCGCGTAAAAACGGCCCGGATCGTCCTGCTTGTTGCCCGTTCCCATCTTCCAGGTCGGGCGATGCCCCGTCAGCGCATCCTTCTGATATTTGCGGACGTCATCGTCGCTCATGCCCTGGAAGAAATTGTAGGACTGATTGTACTCGCGGACATGATCGAGGCAGTAATGCCAATAGTCCTTCTCGCGACCACGACCCTTCGGTGCGCGATGCGTCCCTTCCTTCTTACAGCCAGCCCATTCGCAGGCTTGCTCGGCCTTGCGCGGACGACGATCCTCGCCGGGCTTTACCCGGATGCGGTCAAAGAATGGTGAATCAAACTTCATCGTTGTTAGTATGCTTACTTTACGCGCGAACCTGCAAGACTTGACATTTCGGAGATCAATACCGTTTTGACAGTCTTGATACGCCGACCGGATTTTTTTAGCACGGCGCCGTAAAGCCGCCGCGAGATTCAGAGTCAAGCCGACATGCAGACCAAAGATGTCATCACGAAGAAATTGACGGAAGCTTTTGCGCCGGAAAGCCTTCGTGTGGAGGACGAGTCACACCTGCATGCGGGACATGCCGGGCACCGGCCTGGCGGAGAAACGCATTACCGCGTCTATATTGTGTCGGAAGCGTTCCGCGGCAAGTCGCGTATCGAGCGACACCGCTCCATCAACGCTGCGCTCGCCTCGGAACTTGCCGGAGGGGTCCATGCGCTTGCGATTCATGCCGCCGCTCCCGGCGAGGGCCAATAAACCACGATCACGATCCACTCCGACAGCCTGGGGGTCACACTTTCTCCCTGGGCCGCATGGAAGGATTACCCGTCCTGGGCCCAATAATATCCGCCATGACGTCGGCGATCGCCAGAACAGGTTTCGACGTTTCCAAACCCTCCCGAATGTAAATTCCAGCCTCGCAAGTGGGGAGCGAGGGCAAATAATGTTCGCGTGCGATCTTTAGATCGGCAGGAACGACGCGTTCGGGCAGAACGAAATAGCCCATCCTGGATCGCAGGGCCGCAAGGTGGCCAGCAAGGTCGGATGCAACAAATACGATCAGGTACTGCAGCCCCGCATTCTCAAGCGCTTCAATGGCAGCCTGATCGGATATGCCATGAGGCCAGCTTAAAAGGGGAATGGAAGCTCCCGGACTCAACAAAAAATCACGCGCACAAGACCAGCACAATTGTTCTGACCAGCGATAGATGGGCTGCGCCGGAGGATTTCTGGGCGAGACAATGAACGCCAGGTCAAGATAGCCGCTGGCCAGGCTGCGGGCGAGGTCTTGAGAGGGCTCGCAGGAGAACTGTGTCCGTTCGCCATCGGAGCCACCTCTGCAAGCGACAATCACGTTGGACAACATGCTGTCAGCAAAAACATTCGGAATACCGATCCGCAGCGACTTCGAGACCGAGCCGGAACCCGACAAGGACAGAATCTGGTCATTCATTGCAAGGATGCGCCTTGCGTAACGGCTGACGATCTCGCCCTTTTCGGTCAAGGAAACACCGAAAGCCGATTTGGCAAAGACCTCGCCGCCGACAAGCTGTTGCAAGCGCTTGATCTGCGCACTGATCGCCGGCTGCGTTAAACGCAATTGCTCGGCGGATCTTGTAAAACTGCCGGTTTCCTGAATGCTGACAAACGATCTCAGCAATTCGATGGGTATATTCATGCTCTCATGCCGCCGCTGCATCGGACCCGTCCCTCGTCAGTAAACGACTATGCACCCTTCAGGCTTCGAACCACCCGGAATCAAATTTTCGATCGACATCCCTTCGCTTCACGAATGGTTTCCCAAGCTGCAAATATGTCCGTACGCTCCCTGTTATCGACCTGAACACATCGGCCACCTATAAACTGGCGGTCGAATCTTCTTCGCATACTGCTGCGGGCTGACATGAAGCGCGCACTTTAGAATGCGAAGTGCTGAATCGGAGTCTTCGTTACAATTTTCAAACAGGCCGGGGCGCATCGTCGCGAAGACAATGCTATGTCCAGCCCGACACAACCGAAGCCCTGTTCGACGCCTACATACGATATGAGGTCGACTGACGGACATGCGCAGAGGGCCGCTGCAAGCGCAACCTTGCAATCGAGCCGACGTCGATGACGGTCACAAAGGACCGCGACACATCGAGTAAATTTGCCGCTCCCAAATCGCGCTGCATATCGAACCGCACTAAAGGCATGTCTATGGACATGTTTGGTAGACGCAGTTCACGCAACCCACGAGTGCAATGATAGCCGTTCCATCAAAATAGCCAAATAATCAAATAGTGAAATCAACAAATGAAAATCCGCCAAAATGATTGCATTTGGCCCGTCAACGCCAAGGCTATGCCTCGCATCTCCTAAAACGATCGTTGATTATACCACCTTTCCGTGCACGGGCGGGCTTGACGATAACGCTTAACCACCCATCGCTGGCGTCAGCGGAGTAATCCGAAGTGACGTGATGCGATTTCGGTCTTTCAGCAAAACCCCGAAACGGAAGCCATAGAACGTGAATGTTTGCCCGACATCGGGAATCGATCGGGCTTCGTGAATGACAAGACCGGCAATTGTGGTTGCTGTCTCGTCCGGCAAATTCCAGTCCATAGCGCGGTTGAGGTCGCGGATCGGGATGCTGCCATCCACATGCACTGATCCGTCTGGCTGTGGCCACAAACCCGGCAAATGCGTATCGCGCTCATCGGTAATATCTCCGACGATTTCCTCAAGAATATCCTCAAGCGTCACCAATCCCATGACCTCGCCGTATTCATCGACGACGAGCGCCAGCGGAGTTTTGCGACGGCGGAATGCTTTGAGCTGCTCGGTGAGTGGGCGCACCGTCGGTACAAACCACGGTGGACGAGCGAGCGAAACAACATCGATCTTCGATAAGTGGCCGCCGGCTTCCTGAACAGCGACCAGCAAATCGCGGACATGCAGAATACCGACGAAATTGTCGGGCCTGCGGCTCCAGAGCGGAATGCGGGTCACCGGCAGACCGAGAATCGCTTTCACCACATCTTCTGGCGGATCGTCGGCGCATACCGTGATCATCTCGGTGCGGTGGATCATCACATCGGACACTTCGAGTTCCCGAAGATCCAGCACACCACCGACCATATCGCGATCGTGCTTTTCGACGCTGCCATTGCGGTGGAGAAGGTCGACAGCTCCCCGCAGCTCCTCGCGAGCGGACAGAATCGGCATATGCTCATCAATGCGCAATCCGAAGCTCGCCAGAAGAAGGCGAACAAATTTTTCGATCGCAATAAGAAGCGGACCCAGCAGCCACACGACCCATCGTATCGGCCGCGCGACAATCAGAGCAACACGATCCGGCGCTTTGATCGCAATCGTTTTCGGCAGCACTTCTGTGAAGACCACGACAATGACGGTCATTGCCACCATTGCGTAGACGATGCCGACATTGCCAAACCATGTCAGCATCAATCCAGTCGCTAAAGACGAAGCTGCGACATTGACGGCATTGTTACCGAGCAGAACTCCGCCGATCAACCGCTCACGCGCATCTAGCAGCCGGTTGACGATTCCCGCGTTCGAATTGCCGGCCTTTTCCATGCGCAGCATACGCGCGCGGGAAAATGCCGTCAGCGCAGTCTCGCTGCCGGAGAAAAAAAACGACAACGCGAGGCAGACCAGAATCGCCAGCAATACCAGCCAGTCTTGAACGTCCATCGCTTAGCGCAGCTGATCGGTCAGGAATTCTCGAACATCGGCGACATCAACGTCCGGAGCGATGAAGCTCTGTCCGATACCATGCGCCAAAATGAAGGTGAGGCGGCCCCGCCGCACTTTCTTGTCCTGGGCAATGAGATCGAGCAACCATTCCGCACCAGGCTTCTCGCCCGGAATATCGGAGATACGCGTCGGCAATCCGACAGCCGAAAGGTGGCGGACCACGCGCTCCGAATCGGCCTGTGAACACAGGCCGCGCCGCGCCGAAAAGGCAAAGGCCAGCGCCATACCGATGGAAATGGCCTCGCCATGATAAAGCCGGTCGGAGAAGCCAGCCGCCGCCTCCAGCGCATGCCCGAAGGTGTGACCGAGATTGAGCAAGGCGCGGTCGCCAGTTTCGCGCTCATCCCGCGCCACGATCTGCGCTTTCATCCGGCAACTGACCGCAATGGCATGTTCTCGCGCCGGACCACCGGCAAAGACGTCGCGCCAGTTGTTTTCGAGCCAGGCGAAGAAATCGGCGTCGCCGATCAGCCCGTATTTCGCGACCTCGGCGTAGCCGGCGCGCATGATCCGCACCGGGAGCGTGTCGAGCAGAGCGGTGTCGGCGACAACAAGGATCGGCTGGTGAAAAGCGCCGATGAGATTCTTGCCGAGACGCGAATTAATCCCGGTTTTGCCGCCGACCGACGAATCCACTTGTGCCAGCAAGGTCGTCGGCACCTGTACGAAATCGAGTCCGCGACGGACGGCGGATGCAACGAATCCTGAAAGATCGCCAATCACGCCGCCACCCAATGCAACGACGAGATCGTTGCGCTCGATGCGGGCCGCAATCAATTCTTCGCAGACGCGCTCGAAAACCGGATAGCTCTTTGACGCTTCCCCCGCGGCGACAAGAACCCGGCTGGTGGTGATCCCGGCCTCGTTCAATGAGGTCTCCGCCGCCCGCAGATGATATTCTGCTACCGTCTCATCGGTCACGATCGCCGCACGCGCGCCGGGACGTAGCGCAGCCACACGCTCTCCAAGGCTTGCAAGCAAGCCGCGGCCAATCACGATGTCATAGGCACGACCGGCCAACGCCACTTCGACCGTAATCGGATCATTGTTGCGAAGCGGCGCCGTCATGGCTGTGCTGCTCCTGGCGTAATCGAAATTCCAAAATGGCCCAATACAGCCTCGATCGTCTCGTCCACAATCACCTCATGCGACACATCGCGCGACTCGATCGTCACATCGGCCAGCGCATACACGGGATAGCGCTCGTCCATGAACCCTTGCAACGTCGCTGCCGGGTCCGGCGTCCGTAACAGCGGGCGATCGCTGCGCCGCTTGATCCGCCGCATCAGCACATCGAAATCCGCCTTCAGCCAGACCGAAACACCCTTCTCAGAAATCAAGCGGCGCGTTTCGGGGTTCATGTACGCGCCGCCGCCCGTTGCAAGAACCTGCGGCCCATTGTCCAGCAAACGCGCGATCACCCGCGCCTCACCGGAGCGGAACTCCGGCTCGCCGCGCTCCTGGAAGATTTCCGCGATCGTCATCCCGGCCGCTGTCTCGATTTCGGTATCCGCATCCACGAACGGCAAAGCCAGCCGTGTCGCCAGCTTGCGTCCGACCGAAGACTTTCCGGCTCCCATCATGCCGACAAGGACCAGCGAGCGCCCGCCAAGCGCACCCACGAGGGCGGCTTCGGGCACATCCACGGTCGATACGTTTTCGGCGAGACTTTGCGGCATGGTCGGGTTCCGCGGCGACTTTTGAGGCATTATAGCACGGGCCGGATATTGCAACCCGCCTGGCCATTTGAGGCTTTTCCTGACGCCAAAATTCGCGCAGCGAGCGCGATGGGCTGAAGGTTCTTGTCTAGACGCCGCGAACATGGTGGTAGTCGTCCTGTCCGTTAACCACCACGCGTGCGCAGCATGCCGACTCTCTTCCGATTTCTCGCAACTGTCGGGATCATCATCGGTGTGGTCTATGGCAGCATGGTCGCGCTCGCGGTGCTGGTTCAGCCGGAGACCCGCGAAATCACCGTGACGATTCCGCCGGACCGGTTTGCCAAGCAGCGTTGAGATTAATTTCGCAGGCACCTGACAAATGGCACGTCCTGCAGCGGATCGAGGCGAAGCCCAGATCGAGCTCTTTCTCGACATGCTGGCCGCAGAGCGTGGCGCGCGTCCGAACACATTGTCAGCCTATCGGTCCGATCTCGATGAATTCAGCGGCCATCTCCCGCCGACCGGCAGCCGCATCGTCGATGCGACAACCGACGACATCCGCTCCTATCTGAGCGATCTGACGCGGCGAGGATTGGCGCCGGCATCGGTCGCACGAAAATTATCAGCCATCCGCCAACTCTATCGTTTCCTCTATGCCGAAGGCCACCGTGGCGACGATCCGGCAGCCATCCTTGAAGGTCCGAAACGAGGCCGTACTTTGCCCAAGGTGATGTCGGTCTCCGATGTCGACAAACTCATTGGCACCGCACGCGAACAGGCCGACCGCTGCGAGCAATCAGTCGCCGAGAGACAGCGTACAGCACGGCTCTATTGCCTGCTCGAATTGCTTTATGCGACCGGACTGCGTGTCTCCGAACTCGTGGCTCTGCCCTCTTCCGCGGCACGGCGCGACCAGCGCATGCTGATGGTACGCGGCAAGGGCGGCAAGGAACGCATGGTGCCTCTGAACGACGCCGCGCGGCAGGCGATGACGAATTACAGAGCCTTGCTCAAGGATACCCGGAATGAAAATTCGAAATGGCTGTTTCCATCCTTCGGGGAGGAGGGCCATCTGACCCGCCAACATTTCGCAAGGGATCTGAAGTCGCTGGCGGCGGCAAGCGGCTTGCGGCCCCAGGCGATCAGCCCGCATGTGCTCCGCCATGCCTTTGCCAGCCATCTGCTTCAGAATGGTGCGGATCTTCGGGTGGTGCAGACATTGCTCGGCCATTCCGACATTTCGACGACGCAAATCTATACCCATATCCTCGAAGAACGTCTGAAGACGATGGTTCGCGATCTGCATCCACTCACCGACGCAACGGCTCCGATGAAAAGCGGGCGTTAACGCTCAGCGAAAGACCAGCCTTTAACCAGCATCCCTGATCTTGTTTGCTTGACTTGCGCACCCCAAAAGGTCATGTGCGCCCGCTGCGTGCCATCCGGCTCCGCCGGTCCAACAATCCGAAAGACGATGCGCTCTTACCTCGATTTCGAAAAACCCGTCGCCGAACTCGAGGCCAAGATCGAGGAATTGCGGGCCGTGCAGACGGAGGGAGGCGGCGAAGTCCAGGTCGAAGAAGAAATCTCGCGTCTGGAAGCCAAGGCCTCACAGACACTGCAGGAACTCTATCAAACGCTGACGCCGTGGCAGAAGACACAGGTCGCGCGCCATCCGCAGCGGCCGCACTGCCTGGATTTCGTTGCTGCTATCATTGACGATTTCGTGCCGCTGGCTGGCGACCGCAAATTCAGTGACGACGACGCCATTGTCGGCGGATTTGGCCGTTTCCGCGGCGAAAGCATCTGCGTGATCGGCCACGAGAAGGGTTCGACCACCGAAACCCGGCTGAAGCACAATTTCGGCATGGCCCGCCCGGAAGGCTACCGCAAGGCCGTCCGGCTAATGGAAATGGCAGATCGATTCGATATTCCGGTTCTGGCGCTGGTCGACACCGCAGGCGCCTATCCTGGCATCGACGCAGAAGAACGCGGTCAGGCGGAAGCCATTGCCCGCTCGACCGAGGCCTGCCTCAATCTCGGCGTGCCCAATGTCGCGCTGGTTCTGGGCGAAGGCGGCTCAGGCGGCGCGATTGCCATCGCCACGGCCAATCGCGTCCTGATGATGGAGCACGCGATTTACAGCGTGATCTCGCCGGAAGGCGCCGCCTCGATTCTCTGGCACGACAGCACCAAAGCGCAGGAAGCTGCGACCAACATGAAGATCACGGCCCAGGATCTGATGCGGTTCGGCATCATCGATACCATCGTCAGCGAGCCGATGGGTGGGGCCCACCGCGATCCAAGGGCGGCCATCGAGAAAGCCGCGGACACCATCGCCGCATCATTTGCCGAGCTGAAGTCTTATGATCGCGACATGATCCGGAAGATGCGGCGGGAGAAATTCCTCGCAATCGGCCGTGGAAAGCTGTGAATTTCTGCAGTAAAATATTACCGCAAGCGGCCTTGCGAAGCCGGTTTTTCAAAAATTAACCTTACTGAACAGCGGGCTCGCAAACATACTCCGGCCATAAAGATGCCGCGTTGAAAGCCTTTATTTTCGGCAGTTTTTACTGACCGTTCATTGTGGTATGGTCAACAGAATGGGGAACCGTACCGCCCTTGCGAAGCCCGCATTTGGGGGTTAGCAATCGGGTATGTGGGGGACTGCCGACCGTGGGGGCTAAAGCGTTGCCGTTGCGCCCTGATTTTCTTCGGACGCTGATGCTGTCAGCGGCGCTGCTCGGGGCTGTGACCGTAAGCGGCTGCAAGACCGAAGGCAATTTCCCGAGCGCGGCCAAGGCCAACGCGCCAATCCCACCCAAGCTGCTGGCAGATATCGCCGAAAAGAACATGGACGTGAGCTCGCCAATCCTTGTGCGGGTGTTCAAAAGCGAATCCGAACTCGAAGTCTGGAAGAAGGATCGCAACGGTCAGTTCGCGCTGCTGAAGACCTACCCAATCTGCAAATGGTCCGGCGATCTTGGCCCGAAGATCAAGGAAGGCGACCGGCAGGCGCCGGAAGGTTTCTACGATATCACCCCTGGCCAGATGAATCCGAATTCGCAGTTCTATCTGGCGTTCAACATGGGTTATCCGAACGCGTTTGATCGCGCGCATGATCGCACCGGCGCGCATCTGATGGTCCATGGCGATTGCTCATCGCGTGGCTGTTACGCGATGAGCAACGAACAGATTTCGGAGATCTTCGCGCTCGGCCGCGAATCATTCTTTGGTGGCCAGAAATCCTTCCAGGTGCAGGCTTATCCGTTCCGAATGACTGCGGCCAACATGGCCAAGCACCGCAACAACCCGAACATGCCGTTCTGGCGCATGCTGAAGGAAGGCAACGATCATTTCGAGGTGACGCGTCTCGAGCCGAAGGTCGACGTCTGCGAGAAGCGCTACGTATTCAACGCGGCGGCTCCTGGCGGCAATTTCTCGCCGATGAGCTTCAGCCCGAGGGGCAGATGCCCGGTCTACGAAGTGCCGCGAGAAATTGCCGAGGCAGTGCAGTCCAAGCAGCGCAACGATGAGCTGCAATTCGCGCAGCTTGCCGCCCGCAACACGCCGACCGCTCCCATCAAGAGCGGCCGTGACGGTGGCATGCACCCGACCTTCATTGCCAAGCTCCGCCCGCACGAGATTATCGACGAGCGCGGCAATGCCAAGCTGATTGTTGATCCGAACAATCCGGGTCCGATGGTCGCCTTCAGCGCATCATCGCCGAGCGAGGACGAGGTCACGAACTCGGCTGCCGTCTCTGCGCCGGTTCAGACTGCCGATGTGCCACTGCCGCGCAACGCACCGCAGACCAAGATTGGCATGCGTCCGGCTCCGGAGCTCACCTTTGCCGAAAAGATCGGAAACTTCTTCCGGGGCGGCTCGCGTGAGCCGGAAGCAGCATCGACCCGAGTTGCCTCGGTTCAACCGATGGCTCCTGCTACGCCCGCTGCCCCGGCCCCGCAGCGGGAGACGGTACGGACCAAAGTATCCCGCATGATTGGTTTACGCGGTTCAAGCGAAAAGCAGGCTGAGGTTCCAACCCGGGCAGCGCCGTCCGCCTCTGCATCGCGCACACCGAGCGAAACACCAAAAATGAAAACCGCAGCCGCACCGGCTGCCGGCGAAGCCCCTGCACCCCAGCCAGCTCCGACCGCAACTCCGGCGTCGCAACCGACGGGTAGCGTTATGAGTGGTTCTCAGCCGATCCCGCAGGCTTCGAGCTTTGAAAGCCGTTTCGGCGCTTTCCGTTAAAAGGTTAGTCTCTGCCGTTTTTTTGTTTGATCCGCACCTTGGTTGCAATGGGACCGGTGTCGCCGACTTCCTCGACATAGGTGACGTAGTCGCCGCGCTTCAGGCGGTCGAAATCGCCGCTCAAAAGTGAGTTGCGGTGGAAATAGAGCATCCCGCCCTCCTTGTTGAGCAGAAAGCCATAATCCTCACCTGGTGTGATCTCCGCAACCTGGCCGGCAAATTCGTTGGCCGCTTCATGCATCATCACTGCGGTCCGATTGGCCAGCTTCTCCTTGAATTCGCTGAGCTGGCGTTCGGCGATACGGAAAGCTTCATGGATCGCGTTGGTCAGATCGGGGCGCTGAAATCGTCGCTGCAACCGGTCAGGCTCGTGCGCGACGACAATGTCTTTGAAGCCCGGCACGCTGATTTCGATGCGGACCACGGGCGGAATGGTTTGGTTTGTATTGTTAGCACGCTGATCCACCCGGACGCGGCAGGCCGTCAATCGATCATAGATGTCTTCGAGGCGGGCGACGTGATCTCTGATTTGGGTTTCGGCTCGGTCGGAATGCTCGATATTGTGAAAAGCAATTTCGAGAGGAACCTGCATGTCTCGCACCCATCAGTTCAAAGTCCGTAGGTGACAACGCACGCCGGGCCGAAATTGTTTCGGCTGCTGCAGCGCGACACAACGCCCTAAGAGAGCGACACAACGCTCTAAGAGAGCTTGGAGTCCGCTGAAGAGCAACTGCTTTTAGACTTGGACAACTAGACTTAGACAATGGCAGAGGTAAATGGCCGGGTATCCTCCCGGCCATTTACGCTCAATTTTTGTCGGGGCGCGGCCTCTCCGAATCAACCGAAGCGGCCGTGGCAATGCTTGTATTTCTTGCCGGAACCACATGGACAGGCTTCGTTGCGCCCGACCTTGCCCCAGGTTGCCGGATTTTTCGGATCACGCTCGACCGCCTGCTGTGCACCGGCGCCGCCAGCCATTGCCGGCGACAGCGTCGCATTGGCATAGGACATTTCATCCTCGCCGGTGAATGGATCGACCTTATGCGCTTCCATATAGGGAAGCTGTTGCTGCTCGTCTTCCGGCGGCGCCTGCACCACCTCGACCCGCATAAGCTGTCCGGTCACCCCCTCGCGCATATTCGCGATCATCGCCTCGAACAGCTGGAAAGCCTCCGACTTGTATTCGTTGAGCGGATCGCGCTGGCCATAGCCGCGCAGGCCGATCACCTGACGCAGATGCTCGAGCATAATGAGATGCTCGCGCCAAAGGTGATCGAGCGTCTGCAACAACACCGACTTCTCGACATAACGCATGACCTCAGGGCCATATTGCGCGGACTTAGCAGCCATCACCTCGTCAGCTCGCTTGATGATGCGTTCGCGCACCTCTTCGTCGGCGATACCCTCTTCCTTCGCCCAGTCCTGGATCGGCAGATCGAGGTTCAGGATATGCTGCACTGCCTCATGCAGACCGTTCACGTCCCATTGTTCCGGATACGCATTCTCCGGAATGTGCTTGGACACGAGATCGTCGATCAGCGCGTGGCGCATGTCGGTAACGGTCTCGGCGACATCGTTGTCCTTCATCATATCGATGCGTTGGTCGAAGATGACCTTACGCTGATCGTTGGCGACATCGTCGTATTTCAGGATGTTCTTGCGCAGATCGAAGTTGCGCGCCTCGACCTTCTGCTGCGCCTTTTCCAGGGCCTTGTTGATCCAGGGATGGATGATCGCCTCACCCTCCTTGAGACCCAGCTTGGTCAGCATGCTGTCGAGCTTGTCCGAGCCGAAGATGCGCATCAGGTCGTCTTCGAGCGACAGGAAGAATTTGGAACGGCCTGGATCGCCCTGACGGCCGGAGCGGCCACGAAGCTGGTTGTCGATACGGCGGCTTTCATGCCGCTCGGTGCCGAGCACAAACAGCCCGCCGGCCGCCAGCGACTTTTCCTTCAGCCGCGAGACCTGATCGCGGATATCCTGCACCCGCTTCTCGCGTTCCTCGCCCTCGACGCCCTGCAATTCCTGACGGATGCGCATGTCGGCGTTACCACCGAGCTGAATGTCAGTGCCGCGGCCGGCCATGTTAGTGGCGATGGTGATCGCGCCGGGAACACCGGCCTGCGAGACGATATAGGCTTCCTGTTCGTGATACCGTGCATTCAGGATCGCAAAGACCTTGGCCTTCGCCGCGCCCTCGTCACCGGTGTAAAGTTTGGCGAAGGCGTTGGGATCGGCGAAATCATGTTGCTCCCAGCCCTCCTTGCGCAGCATCTCGGCCAGCTGTTCCGACTTCTCGATCGACGTCGTACCGACAAGCACCGGCTGGCCGCGCTTCTTGCAGTCATCGAGCAGCGCAACGATCGAACGATATTTCTCGCCATTGGTGCGATAGACCTCGTCGTCCTGGTCATCGCGCTGCATCGGCCGGTTGGTCGGCACCTCGACCACGTTCAGTTTATAGATGTCGTAGAACTCGTCTGCCTCGGTCAGCGCCGTACCGGTCATGCCGCCGAGCTTGTCGTACATGCGGAAATAATTCTGGAAGGTAATTGAAGCCAGCGTTTGGTTTTCTGGCTGGATCGGCTGATGTTCTTTCGCTTCCAGCGCCTGATGCAGACCTTCCGAATAGCGGCGTCCCGGCATCATGCGGCCGGTGAATTCGTCGATGATCACCACCTCGCCATTGCGGACGATGTAGTCCTTGTCGCGCTGGAACAGCTTGTGCGCGCGCAGCCCTTGATTGACATGATGGACGGTCGAAACATTCTCGATGTCGTAAAGCGAGTCACCCTTGAGCAAGTCATCGGCGCGGAGCCATTGCTCCATCTTTTCCATGCCGGCTTCGGTAAGGTTCACCGTGCGCTGCTTCTCATCGACATCGTAGTCGGACTTGTCGAGCCGCGGAATATAGGCGTCGATGGTGTTGTAGAAGTCCGAACGATCGTCGAGCGGCCCGGAAATGATCAGCGGCGTACGCGCTTCGTCGATCAGGATCGAGTCCACTTCGTCGACGATTGCATAGACGTGGCCGCGCTGGACCATGTCCTCCAGCCGGTACTTCATGTTGTCGCGCAGATAATCGAAACCGAGCTCGTTATTGGTGCCGTAAGTGATGTCGCAGGCATAGGCCGCCTTGCGCTCCTCGTCATCGAGACCATGCACGATCACGCCGGTCGTGAGCCCGAGGAAACCATAGATCTGGGCCATCCATTCGGAGTCGCGCTTGGCCAGATAGTCGTTAACGGTGACGACATGGACGCCCTTGCCATTCAGTGCATTCAGATACACCGCCAGGGTCGCAACCAAGGTCTTGCCTTCGCCGGTCTTCATCTCGGCGATGCCGCCCTCATGCAGGATCATGCCGCCAATGAGCTGGACGTCGAAATGGCGCTGTCCGAGGGTGCGTTTGCCGGCTTCGCGGACGGTGGCGAAGGCCGGGACCAGGATATCGTCGAGGGTCTTGCCCTCTTCGAGCTGTTTCTTGAACTCGTCGGTGCGGGCGCGGAGCTGCTCGTCGGTCAGTTTGGCGAGTTCGGGCTCCAGCGCATTGATGGCATCGACGCGGGGCTGATAGCCGCGGATACGCCGGTCATTGGCGGTGCCGAACAGCTTGCGGGCGACTGCGCCGAGCATACGAAATCCTTTTCTTCAGTCTTGGGTGGCTTTGGCCTTAGTCGCATCCAGAACCGCGGTTGTGCCCTGATACGGTGAAAAAACACGAAGTTTTGAAACCGTGGGGACTCTTAAGGCCATTTGACCCTGAAATCCGCCCGGAACGGTGCCGGCCGGACCCGAATTGAGCCAGAACGCGAGGTCATTCGGGTGTGACATCCGGAGAGCCGTCGAGAGATAGGAGGGGGTCACTTCCTTGTCAATCTGAAGGCCGAACGGCGTTATTGCCGAAAATTAAGGGGCCTTTGGCATTGCCAAGCCATAACCCGTGCGTAAGTGTCCGCCGCCATCACCCTCCCACCGGGGCGGCTTCATTCCCAAGGACAGACCTGATGAACAAACCCAAATTCTCGCTTCCGACGGTCCAGTGGCGGCCGGTCCTGACGACCTTGTGCGCCACGCTCGCGGTTGCGGGATTGCTGACCATCCAGGCCGGCGCCCAGACCGACCCGGTCGTGGCGAAAGTGAACGGCACCGAGGTCAAGGAAAGCGACCTGAAGGCTGCCGAGGAGGATATCGGCGCCCAGCTGCCGCCGATGGCCCCGGAAGCCAAGAAAGAATATCTCACCACCTATGTTGCGGACATGCTCCTCGTGTCCAAGGCGGCTGAGGCCAAGAAGCTTGGCGACACCCCCGAATTCAAGAAAAAGATGGAGCTGGCGCGCACCAAGCTGCTGATGGAGGCGCTGCTCCAGAACGAGGCCAAGGCCGCCCTCACCGACGACGCGATGAAGAAGGTTTACGCCGAGGCCACCAAGGATATGGGTAACGAGCAGGAAGTGAGCGCACGCCACATCCTCGTCGAATCAGAGGACGACGCCAAAAAAATCGCTGCCGATCTCAAGAAGGGCGGCGATTTCTCCGCCATCGCCAAGGAAAAATCGAAAGATCCCGGCTCCAAGGATAACGGCGGCGATCTCGGCTTCTTCTCCAAAGATCAGATGGTCCCTGAATTCGCCGAAGCCGCCTTCAAGCTCGACAAGGGCCAGGTCTCCGATCCGGTGAAATCGCAGTTCGGCTGGCATGTCATTCGCGTCGACGACAAGCGCACCAAGCAGCCGCCGACATTCGAGCAGGTGAAGGACCAGATCGAAAGCTTCGTTCAGCGCAAGGCCCAAGCCGATTTGATCCAGAAATTGCGCGCCGAGGCCAAGATCGAGAAGATCGGCGACGCTGACCCGGCGGCAAAGCCGGATGCGGCACCGGCTGCCAAGCCGGACGCGAAGTCGGACACCAAGGCGCCAGCGAAGAAATAATGCCGCCATTCGGCTACCAAAAAACGGGACGCGGCTGATGCTGCGTCCCGTTTTATTTTTGTGACCATACGGCTATGAGATGGCCCGCTCGGATTCCGCAGCACGAGGCCATTCATGTCCACCGCCGTTTCACCGCTTGCTCCCACCAGCGTTCCTGACATGCCTCCTGTTGAGGGCATACGCCTCGCCACCGCCCAGGCCGGCATCCGCTACAAGAATCGGACGGATGTTCTGCTCGCGGTCTTCGACAAAGGCACAACGGTTGCTGGCGTCTTTACCCGCTCGAAATGCCCATCGGCGCCGGTGGAATGGTGCCGCGCCAAGCTGAAGGGCGGCAAGGTACGTGCCCTCGTGGTCAATTCCGGCAACGCCAATGCGTTTACCGGCAAGTCCGGCCGCGCCTCGACCGCGTTGACCGCCAAGATCGCCGCACAAGCGGTCGGCTGTTCGGTGAATGACATTTTTCTCGCCTCGACCGGCGTAATCGGCGAACCGCTAGACGCGACGAAGTTCGACGGCGTGCTGCTTTCGCTCGCTCAAGAGGCCAAGGAAGGCCGGTTCCTCGATGCCGCAAAAGCGATCATGACCACGGATACCTTTCCGAAAGTTGCCACGGCCGAAGCGAAGATCGGCAAGACCAAGGTCGTCATCAGCGGAATCGCCAAAGGCGCCGGCATGATCGCCCCTGACATGGCGACGATGCTGTCCTTCATTTTCACCGATGCCCCGATCGCCGCGCCGGCGCTGCAAGTGCTGTTGCGCGATGGTGTCGTCGACACTTTCAATGCCGTCACGATTGACGGTGACACCTCGACATCCGACACCCTCCTGGCATTCGCGACAGGTGCAGCCGCGGCACGCGGCGCTCCAAAAATCACGCGCGCCAGCGACCCGCGTCTCACCGCATTCCGCAGGGCACTGCAGACGGTGCTGGCCGATCTCTCTGAACAGGTGGCGCGCGATGGCGAAGGCGCGCGCAAGCTGGTCGAAATCAAGGTGGAAGGCGCGACATCCAAAACATCCGCCCGGCGCATTGCCATGTCGATCGCGAATTCGCCTCTGGTCAAGACGGCCATTGCCGGCGAGGACGCCAATTGGGGCCGCGTCGTCATGGCTGTCGGCAAGGCCGGCGAACCGGCCGATCGCGACAAGCTCTCCATCTGGTTCAACGGCATTCGCGTGGCCCATAAGGGCGCCCGTGATCCGTCCTATGATGAAGAAAAGGTTTCGATCGCGATGAAGAACCCGAAGATCAAACTGAAGGTCGGTCTTGGCCTGGGCAAGGGAAAAGACCGGGTGCTGACCTGCGATCTGACCAAGGACTATGTCGCCATCAACGGCGACTACCGTTCGTGAGTGCGCTCAACACTTTATCGGTCGTTAATCCCGTCATGCCTATGGTGGATCCACGGTCGTGAGCGCCAGACTTCTCATTGTCGCCGCCTGCGCCCTCATCGATGCCGACGGCCGCATCCTGATCGCGAAGCGGCCGGCCGGTAAAGCGATGGCGGGCCTTTGGGAATTCCCTGGCGGCAAGGTGGAACCCGGCGAAACGCCCGAACAGACGCTGATCCGGGAGTTATCGGAGGAACTGGGAATTGTGGTCCGGGAAGCCTGCCTTGCTCCTCTGACCTTTGCGAGCCACAGCTATCCTGATTTTCACCTGCTGATGCCACTCTATGTGTGCCGACGCTGGGAGGGTCAGGTGACAACGCAACACCACACAGAGCTCGCCTGGGTCAGACCGAACAAGCTGCGGGACTATCCGATGCCTCCGGCTGACGAGCCGCTTATTCCTCACCTGACGGCGCTGTTGTAACCGGTGCATTCGATCGCACCGGCATTTGAAGCGTGCAGAACAGGACAGGCCTATGCAAGTGCGACGACTGCCCGAGACGATCCACCGCTTCGTTCGCAACGAAGACGGCGCGACTGCCATCGAATATGCGCTGATCGCCGCCGGCATCGCCGTCGCGGTGGTCTCGACTGTCATATCGCTCGGCGACTCGGTTAAGACGATGTATGATCGGGTTTATACTGCCATGACGAGCTAACGACTGCCCGATTTCTCACCTGCCGGAAATTCAGTCGTCTTCAGCGCGTCGGCGAGACGCGTTCGCGCCGAACCTGGCCGCAAGGGTTGCTGCTGACTCTCATGCGGCGCCCATCCCGATAACCACACAATGTCGAATGTCGTACGCAGGCGTCCGTCGGGATCGCTGAAGCGCTCGGCATAGATTTGCGCCATGCGTTGCAGAGTGGCGCGCTTCAGGGGCGTGCGCCGGCGTTCCAGCAGAACATTGGTCGCGCCCATGCCACGCAGATCCTGCATGAGACCGAACGGCGTATCGTAACGAACGATCAAACGATCGATATCGGCCACCGGCAATGCGAAGCCGGCCCGTTGCAGCAGCGCGCCGATGTCGCGCATATCCGCGAACGGCGCGACACGTGGCGACACGCCACCTTCGATCTCCGCTTCCGCTGCCGCGAAAGATTGCCGCAACTCCGTCAGCGTCTCGCCGCCGAGAAGCGCGGCAAGAAACAAGCCGTCTGGCTTCAATGCGCGCCTGATCTGCGCCAGCGTTCCCGGCAGATCGTTGACCCATTGCAGCGCAAGCGCCGATACCGCGAGATCAAGCGACGCATCGGCAAACGGCAACGCTTCTTCATCAGCGGCAATCGTGGATGGGTTCGGGCTTGCGGGAAACAACGCATCGACGCCGATGATCATCTCGGCCAGGTTTTGCTCGCGCATCAAATTGCGTAGCGCCGATGTCGGCGTGCCGATATCGGCCGCGATCGCGAAAGACCGCTTCACCACCGAAAGCCGTTCGATGAGGTCAGCAGCGACGTGATTGAGCAGAAATGTCACCGGCTCACCGCGCTGCGCCCGCAGGCGCCGCTGCCGCAGCAGAGATCGGTCAAACAGAACGGGGCTTCCAGCCACTTTCGTCAAACTCCTAGGGGCGCTAGCCTGAAAGCCATGCCCAACACGGCTATAAACGAAGGCGGGCCTTCGCGCCTGTCGCAAATCGTGTCAGCGCTCCGGCTGCCCTTGCGGCTGGCGCTGGACGTGGCGTTGCCGCCGCTCTGCCCGTCCTGCCGCGACCCGGTCGGCGACGGCGCAGGCCTGTGCGCCACCTGCTGGTCGAAGCTGTCGCCGATCGAGCGGCCCTTCTGTGAAAAGCTTGGCATACCCTTCGCCTATGATCCTGGGCCGGGCATCTATTCCATGCAGGCGATGGCCGCCCCGCCCGCCTATGCGCGGGCCAGGGCCGCCGTCCGCTACGACGACATCGCCCGCACCATCGTCCACGCTCTCAAATATGGCGACCGGCTCGATCTCGCACCGGTCGTGGCGGGCTGGATGGGCCGCGCCGGCACGGAGCTGCTGGACGATGCCGATGTCATCGTGCCGGTGCCGCTGCACTGGCGGCGGATGTGGGCGCGCCGTTTCAACCAGTCGGCGACGCTATCCAAATTGTTGTCGGACAAGAGCGGCGTGCCGGCGAATTTCACCGCCCTACGCCGGGTGAAGGCGACGCCACAGCAGGTGGGACTGTCGAAGTCCGAACGGGCCACCAATGTACAGGGTGCATTTCGGGTGGACCCTGCCGGCAAGGCTGACGTCTTGGGGCGCCATGTCCTTCTGATCGACGACGTGCTCACATCCGGCGCAACTGCGGATACCTGCGCCCGCGCGCTCCTGCGCGGCGGCGCCCGCCAGGTGGACGTGCTGGTTTTCGCGCGGGTTGTGGACCAGGTGCGCGCGCCCATATAGAGAAGACACGTCATAAAACTGTCCGAAACCATAATGCCTCCCGTTGAAATCTACACCACCGCCTATTGCCCATATTGCGGCTGGGCAAAGGATCTGCTGGTCAAGAAAGGCGTCCCTTTCAAGGAAATCGATGTCGGCGGGAGCCGGGAACTGCGAAGCGAGATGACCACACGCGCCAATGGCCGCACCACGGTGCCGCAGATCTTCATCGGCGCAACCCATGTTGGCGGATGTGACGATCTCTATGCTTTGAACGACGCGGGCAAACTCGACCCATTGCTGACTGAGACCGGACCTGCGGCATGATCCGAACGGACGGAAAATTCCGCGTCGGCCTGATCCAGATGCGATCAGGCCGGACGCCGCAAGCCAACCTCGACGAGGCGGTGAAGCTGATCGGCGAGGCAAAAGCGGGTGGCGCACAGTACGTGCAGACGCCCGAGATGACCAATATCATGGAGCTGTCGCGCGACGCATTGTTTGCGACGATCATGGAAGAGGACAAGGATCCGTGTCTTGCCGCGTTTCGCGAACTCGCACGCAAGCTCCAGCTCCATGTCCATGTTGGATCACTGGCCATCAAGGTCTCGCCCGAGAGAGCGGCAAACCGCTCGTTCATGATTGATCCGCATGGCGAGATCGTCGCCCGCTACGACAAGATCCATATGTTCGACGTCGATCTTGCCGGTGGCGAAAGCTATCGCGAATCGCGCAGCTATCAGCCGGGCGAAAGCGCCGTTCTCGTCGATCTGCCCTGGGCGCGTTTCGGCCTGACCATTTGCTACGACCTGCGCTTCCCGGCGCTCTATCGCGCATTGGCGGAAGCCGGCGCGACCGTGCTGACGATCCCGGCGGCCTTCACACGCCAGACCGGCGAAGCGCACTGGACGACGCTGATCCGGGCCCGCGCGATCGAGAATGGCTCTTTCGTTCTTGCTGCCGCCCAAGGCGGCAAGCATGAAAACGGCCGCGAGACCTTCGGCCATTCGCTGATCGTCGATCCCTGGGGCCGCGTTCTGGCCGAAGGCGGAACCGAACCTGGCGTCGTCATGGCCGACATCGATCCTGCCGAGGTGACCGCAGCACGCGGCAAAGTGCCATCCCTGCAGCATGGCCGCCGTTTTGATATCATTGCGCCGATCGCGGAGCCGGCGCATCTGCACGTTGTTGGTGATCCGTCATGATTCGGTATGCGCTCGTTTGCGAGCGGAAACACAATTTCGAAATCTGGTTCAACAGCTCTGCCGATTATGACAAGCAGCGTAAGCGCGGACTTGTGACCTGCCCCGCCTGCGATTCGAAGAAAATCGAAAAGGCGATCATGGCGCCGGCGATCGGGCGTGGCGGACGCAAGCGCAGCGAACCGGTGGAAGCACCTGTTCAGGCCACAACGGAAGCTGCACCATCCTCTGAAAACGTGGCGATGATGTCGCCACAGGAAAAGGAATTCCGCGCCAAGCTGAAGGAGCTGCGCGACCATCTCGTCAGCAACGCTGACAATGTCGGCAAGAAGTTTCCCGAGGAAGCGCGCAAGATGCATTACGGCGAGACCGAGCACCGCTCGATCTACGGCGAAGCCTCGCCGGAAGAGGCCAAGGAATTGCACGACGAAGGCATCGAATTTCACGCGCTGCCCATCCTTCCTGACGAGCGGAATTAATTCAGGACAGTCGGGACACATCGGCTCACAATACGTCCACTTCACGGACAGTGATGTACGTTGATGGGACAGTGACCTTTCGCGCAGCGGAAGGATTGCCGCAGCACCAGCAGAAAATACCTCGCTGCCACATCGTGGCCGCATTCCGTCGGCAAGGCGCCCCCTTCTCCAACAACACCGGGGTGTTTTGAATGCAGGCGAAAGCCTTCGCAGTAGCGTTTGCAGTATGTCTTTCCTTCGCAGGGGGTGCTCAAGCAGAATCCGGAATTGCATCGGTCTATGGCCATCGTGACGGCTATGCCGG
Source organism: Pseudorhodoplanes sinuspersici (assembly GCF_002119765.1). Taxonomy (NCBI): domain Bacteria; kingdom Pseudomonadati; phylum Pseudomonadota; class Alphaproteobacteria; order Hyphomicrobiales; genus Pseudorhodoplanes; species Pseudorhodoplanes sinuspersici. The sequence goes on along the minus strand of NZ_CP021112.1, from coordinate 2,140,661 downwards.
AAAAAAGACCGCGAGCGGGGAACGGATGAATCCAGCGGCTCTGACGGCCGCTCATCGCACACTTCCTTTCGGCACGCATGTCCGTGTCACCAATCGGAAAAATGGTCGTAGCGTCGTGGTCCGCATTTCGGACCGGGGCCCGTTTATACGCGGCCGGGTGATCGATCTGTCGCCTGCTGCAGCACGCGCCATCGGCGTTGCCGGGCTCGCTCCGGTCACGCTGGCACGGAATTAGTTTTGGTGCGCCCCCGTTTGTTCTGCTTGTCATGACAAGTTGAACGGGGGCGCCCACCGGAGATTCTTTTCCATCAATCCCTAGTGCGCCCAGATCAGCAGCACGACGCCGATCACAATCAACACGATCCCTAAACCTTCGCGCGCTGACGTCTTGTGACCAAACACGAAGGTTGAGATCGCCTGCGCGAACAATACTTCCACCAGCGCCAGCGTCCGCACGCTCGCCGCCGTCGCCAGCGCGAAAGCCAAAAACCAGAATTGCGATGCCGTCGCACCCATAAACCCGGCGAACAAGGACGGCCGCCATTGTTGCATGATCGCGCGCATCACATCGGGACTGCGCAGCATCAGATAGATCGACAGGATCACCGATTGCAGCAGCAAGCCGACGACCAGCGTGAACGTCGCCGCCATCATATAATCTGACAAATTCAGGCTCAGGATCGCGCCGCGATAACCGACCGCGGACAACGCAAACATCGCGCCTGACGCAAGACCCAGCAATGTCGGTCGCCAGCTGTCCGATGGTGCGCCGCCGGGCTTCAGCGACATCACCACCACGCCCGCCGTCGCGATCAGGATCGCTGCGACCATGCCGATACTCAAGGTGTCGCCGAGAAAGATCAAACCGAACAGCGCCACCTGCACGGGTTCGGTTTTGATGTAGGCAATCGTCACGACGAACGAGCGCTCGCCCATTGCTGCGAGCATCAGCGCCGTCGCAATGATCTGCGCGCCCATGCCGTCGATGATCCATGGCCAGAACACAGCCGGCGGTCTCGGCAGCGATGCGCCGGTCACCAGCATCAGTCCGAGCAGAAAGATCACCGCGAACGGAAAGCCGAACAGGAAGCGCACATGCGTCGCACCGACGGTGCCAAGCTTCACCGTCAATTCCCGTTGCGCCGCATTGCGGACTGTCTGCCCCGCGGCAGCAAGAACCGTGAATACAATCCATAGCCAGCCGTAGTCAGTCATGCGGCTGGTTCTTCAGCAGGCAATTGGTTGAAGGCAGTGCACCAACACCCGCTCATTCCCGCGAAAGCGGGAATCTAGGATTTTTGCGCTGGGTCCCCGCCTTCGCGGGGACGAACGGAAGAATTGTGAGTTCACTGGCCATCACACAGTTACAACTTCTCGCGAGACGCCATCCGCGGACCATTCGGTCACCGTGCCTTGCGCATTGTCGACCTGCGCCATCAGATCGAAATAGCGGATGGTGGGGTAGCCACCGGTGCGCTTCTTCACCGCCTCGCGCCATTCTTCGTCATGCGCCTTCTTGGACGCCTCGATCGACGGCCAGACATAGACGCCAGCACCAGTGCCTGCAGCCTCCCCCAGACCCCACAGAAACTGCTTGCGGACAAGGTCCTTGTTCGCGGCCCATTTCTGCGTGACGCTCCGCACGGCCTCCAACTCCGTCGCGCGATCGTGTCCCGCGGGGAAGTTGAAGGTGACGATTTCAACGATCATGGCCGACCCTCCGCAATTCAGATCGGCGAATATCGCACGGTGCAAGGTTAGGCGGATAACTTTTCTTGCCGTCGGGTCATGCGCTCCGCGCAGCGGTGAGCATGTAGTTCACGTCCATATCGTCGGAGAGCTGCCAGCTATCGGCGCGCACACGGTAGATCACGCCACGCTCGTCCACCACACGGAGCCCGGCCGCGCGCATCGCATCTTCGAGTTCCGCGGGCGTCACGAACTTGTCCCAGCGATGCGTCCCGCGTGGCAGCCAGCGCAGCACATATTCGGCGCCGACAATGGCGAGCGCAAAGCTCTTCATGGTGCGGTTGATGGTGGCGGCGATCATCAGGCCGCCCGGCTTCACCATCTCACCGCAGCGGCGCATGAACAGACCGACATCGGCAACATGCTCGACCACTTCAAGCGCCAGCACCACGTCGAACCGCTCACCCTTGTCGGCCAAGGCCTCGGCGGTCATGGCACGGTAATCGACCATCAGATCGGTCTGTGCGGCATGGCGGCGGGCGACCTCGATATTGGCCTCCGACGGGTCGGCACCGACAACCTTGGCGCCAAGCCTTGCCAGCGGCTCGGACAGGATGCCGCCGCCGCAGCCGATGTCGAGGATGCGCAGGCCCGAGAGGCAGCCGATCTGCTTTGGATTGCGTCCAAAATGGACCGCGACCTGATCGCGGATATAGGCCAGGCGCACCGGGTTGAACTTGTGCAGCATCGCCATCGGGCCGCGCTCATCCCACCATTGCGCGGCGAGCTTCGAAAATTGCTCGACCTCGGACTGATCGACGGTGGATGGTCCCGACCCTGGCATCTGCTACCTTGTCACAAAAGTTAACGCCGCGCCGCCTGCGACGCGTATTTCAGCTTGTGTCTACGGGATTTACCCCCGTGAAACACCCCGCCTCCCATCACTTTTCACTGAAAGCGGCGGGTTGCAGGGCTGTCATGTCGCCGTTATGAATACGCCGCCTTTGCACCCGGCGCGTCCGCCCCATCCGCCGCGTGTGTTTTTCATCCCGGGGCGCCGATCCTTTCATGTCACGCCTTGTGCTGAAATTCGGCGGAACGTCGGTCGCCGATATCGACCGCATCCGCAACGTCGCGCGCCATGTGAAGCGCGAATATGACGCCGGCCACGATGTGGCGGTGGTCGTCTCCGCCATGTCCGGCAAAACCAACGAGCTCGTGGCGTGGTGCCGCGAAGCCTCGCCGATGCACGACGCGCGCGAATACGACGCCATCGTCTCCTCCGGCGAGCAGGTGACGGCCGGCTTGCTCGCCATCGTGCTGCAGAGCATGGGCATCACCGCACGCTCCTGGCAGGGCTGGCAATTGCCGATGTTCACCAGCAATGCGCATGGCTCCGCCCGCATCGAGGACGTCAACGGCGCCGAGCTCGTCAAGCGCTTCCAGGAGCGCAAGGAGGTCGCGGTGATCGCCGGCTTCCAGGGTATCCATCAACAGACCGGCCGCATCACCACGCTCGGCCGCGGCGGCTCCGATACCTCCGCGGTCGCGATCGCGGCGGCGATCCAGGCCGACCGCTGCGACATCTATACCGACGTCGATGGCGTCTACACCACCGATCCGCGCGTTGTCCCGAAGGCGCGGCGGCTCGACAAGGTCGCGTTCGAGGAAATGCTCGAACTGGCCTCGCTCGGCGCCAAGGTTTTGCAGGTTCGCTCGGTCGAGCTTGGGATGGTGCACAAGGTGAAGATCTTCGTGCGCTCCAGCTTCGACAAGCCGGAAGACATCGATCCGCACGGCATGCCGCCCGGCACGCTGATTTGCGACGAGGAGGATATCGTGGAGCAACAAGTCGTCACGGGCATCGCCTTCTCCAAGGACGAAGCGCAGATTTCCATTCGCAATGTCGAGGACAAGCCGGGCATCGCCGCGGCGATCTTCGGGCCGCTGGCCGACACCAGCATCAATGTCGACATGATCGTGCAGAACGTATCGGCCGACGGCAAGACGACGGACCTCACCTTCACCGTGCCGGCCGCCGATTATCAGCGCTCGCTCGATGTGCTCGGCAAAGCCAAGGACAAGATCGGCTATCAGCGCCTCGACGGCGCGACCGATGTGGCGAAGGTCTCGGTGATCGGCATTGGCATGCGCAGCCATGCCGGTGTTGCCGCCAAAGCGTTCAATGCGCTGGCCGCGCGCAACATCAACATCCGTGCGATCACGACGTCCGAGATCAAGTTCTCGGTGCTGATCGATGCCGCCTATACCGAGCTTGCGGTGCGTACGCTGCATTCGCTGTACGGGCTGGATAAGGCTTAAGGGTTTTATCCCTCCCCGGACTCCGTCTCTTATCCCTCCCCTGAAAGGGGAGGGACGGCGCGCATCGAACGCATGTGAGATGCGTGGCGGGGTGGGGTCACTTTTTTTGCACTCCCCACCCGTCTCTTCGCTCCGCTCAGAGCCACCCTCCCCTTCCAGGGGAGGGATAAGCAAGACGCGCGAAAACAGCCCCATTCTTTAGCCGGCGCGGGCGCGCCCGTCTTCCAAACCGCAGCTTCTTCCCTTGCTTGCGCAAGGGCGCGCGGAACGCCGGGCTTTCTGGCCAGCCCATGGCCCCATGCGCGATGTGAGTAAGCGCATGAGATTGGTAGCACCACGAACCGCCGAAAAGACTCCGGCGTTCCGCGCGCGGTGTTTGACGGTCTGCTCCATCGTCCCCAGTGGACGTTCCTCCACCGAAACGCCGGGCAGCTAGCCTGGCGGGACGCGGCTTGAACCGACCGCACAGCGGGTTACGTCTGCCCGCCACTCGGCCACCGCTCCCCGCCCCGCGTCTCACGACGCTCATGAAACGCCCCTTCAGCGGGACGGGATATAGGAAAAAAATCATAACTTGGGGAGGATGTCAAGTGGGAGTTTTGCGCGCCGGCAATTGTCTCCGGTCGTCCGGGTGCTTGGACGTGCAGTCCTACATCGCAATACACAGCACCTCGGACCTTGTTTGGTCGTGAAGTCCGGCTATCACTCACATCGAACAGAATATGCGGCATGCCGCGCGCCATCCCCGAGATGCAAATCCCGAAATGAAGGAGCCGCTCATGAAGCCCGTCGTTGCCATCATCGCTCAAGGCGCCATGGGCGCTGGTGTTGCAAAGCGGCTTCACGAAAATGGCGTTCGCGTCTTGACGTCGCTCGAGGGACGCAGCGCCGCGAGCGCGCAACGCGCAAAAGATGCCGGCATGGTACCGGCAAGCTGGCCGGATATCGCTGCCGCCGACATCATTCTGTCGATCGTGCCGCCCGGCGAAGCGCTGGCGCTGGCACAGCGGCTCGCACCATTGCTGACCACCGAAAACAGGAAACCGGTCTATGTCGATTGCAATGCGGTCAGCCCCGATACGGTGAAAGACATTGCAGATGTCATCGAGAAAACCGGATGCACCTTCATCGATGCCGGCATCATCGGCGGTCCACCCAAGGCCGGCTACAAGGGACCGGTCTTCTATTATTCCGGTGCGCAATCCGGAATCGTCGATCGGCTGAATGATGATGGCCTGATCTTCCGATACCTCGACAGGCCGGCCGGCGCAGCCTCCGCGTTGAAGATGTCTTATGGCGGCATCACCAAGGGACTGACGGCGGTCGGCTCGGCCATGATTCTCTCCGCCGAACGCGCCGGCGTTGGCGAGGCGCTGAAGGCGGAACTCGCCGACAGCCAGCCTGGGCTCCTGACCTATTTCACCCGCGGCGTGCCGGACATGTTTCCCAAGGCCTATCGCTGGGTGGCGGAAATGGAGGAGATCGCCCATTTCCACGGCGGCGGCCCGTCGCAGGACATGTATCAGGCCATTGCCGCGCTTTATCAGCGGCTGGCGGTGGATAGGGCGGGAGACAAGAAAGAAATTGGAGAATTGTCCGCTTTCTTCTCCCTCCCCCCGCAGCCGGGGTCGGATGTTTCCGACTTCGGCCAATCAAATTCGTTGTCCAACTCGGGTAAACCCGAGTTGGACCGCGGGGAAGGTCGGTGAGCGTCGCGCCAGCGACGTGAACCGGGGGGCTATGTCAAACTTGTAACGAATTCACCCCCCACCCCCGACCCCTCCCCACCGCTTCGCGGGGGAAGGGGAGATAAGCTTGCGGCTCAAGCGCCCCAGCGGCTATAGCCGCAAGTGAGGCTCAAGGAACAAACGTCATGCGAGGCGCGATGGGCGGCCCGCGCGTGCTGTTGCGCCGGCTCCGCGAGGTGATGGCGGAACCGGTCAGCGCGCAGGACCGGCTCGACAAGATTGTGGTGCTGATCGCCGCGAACATGGTCGCGGAGGTGTGCTCGGTCTATGTCCTGCGCATGGACGGAACCCTCGAACTCTACGCCACCGAGGGCTTGAACCGGGAAGCCGTCCACCAGACCGTGATGCGGATCGACGAAGGCCTGGTCGGCCTCGTCGCCAGCCAGGCCAACGCCATCAACCTGTCCGACGCGCAATCGCATCCGGCCTTCGCCTACCGGCCGGAAACCGGCGAAGAGATTTACCACTCCTTCCTCGGCGTGCCGATCCTGCGCGCCGGCAACACGCTTGGCGTGCTGGTGGTGCAGAACCGCGCCCATCGCAACTATTCCGAGGAAGAAGAAGAGGCGCTGCAGACCACCGCGATGGTGCTCGCGGAGATGATCGCCTCCGGCGAATTGTCGGCGCTGGCGCCGCCCGGTGCGGAACCTGCGGTGCATCCGCGCCGCCATCTCGCCGGCACGCCGCTGGCCGAAGGCATCGCACTCGGCCACGCGGTGCTGCATGAGCCGCGCGTCGTCATCAAGAATTTCGTCGCCGACGATATCCCGGGCGAAATCAAGCGGCTTGACGATGCCATCGCCACGATGCGCTCCGACGTCGATGTGATGCTCGAGCGCGGCGAGATCGCCGATGGCGGCGAGCACAAGGACGTCCTCGAAACCTATCGCATGTTCGCGCATGATCGCGGCTGGCTGCAGCGCATGCGCGAAGCGATCCGCACCGGCCTTACCGCTGAAGCCGGCGTCGAACGGGTGCAATCGGATACCCGCGCGCGCATGCTGCGTGCCACCGACCCTTACCTGCGCGAGCGCCTGCACGATCTCGACGATCTCGCCAACCGGCTGATGCGTCAGCTCATGGGCGTCGATCACGCGCCAAGCAAGGAGCAATTGCCGGACAACGCCGTGCTCGTCGCCCGCATGATGGGTCCTGCCGCATTGCTTGATTACGACCGCAAGCGCCTGCGCGGCCTGATCCTGGAGGAAGGCGGCGCGACTTCACATGTCACGATCGTGGCGCGCGCGCTGGGCATCCCTGCGGTCGGCGAAGTGGAGAATATCTCCGGCCTTGTCGAATCCGGCGATCCGGTGATCGTCGATGGCATCACCGGCGATGTCTATCTGCGCCCACCGCCGGATATCGAAGCCGCCTATGTCGAACGCGTGCGGTTGCGGGCGCGGCGACAGGCACAATATCAGGCGTTGCGCGACAAGCCCTGCGTCACCAAAGATGGCCACGAGATCGCGCTGCATCTCAATGCCGGTCTTCTGGTCGATCTGCCGCATATCGAGGAAACCGGCGCTGCCGGCATCGGCCTGTTCCGCACCGAATTGCAGTTCATGGTCGCCCCGACCTTTCCGCGAATCGGCGAACAGCTTGCGCTCTATCGCGCTGTCCTGGAGACCGCCGGTGCAAAGCCGGTGACCTTCCGCACGCTGGATATCGGCGGCGACAAGGTGCTGCCCTATATGAGCGCCTTCGAGGAAGAGAACCCGGCCATGGGCTGGCGCGCCATCCGTCTCGGCCTCGACCGGCCGGGTCTGATGCGCAGCCAGATCCGCGCCTTGCTGCGCGCCGCATCCGGCAAGGCTTTGCGCGTGATGTTCCCGATGGTCGCCGATGTCAGTGAGTTCGAACAGGGCAAGCTGATGGTCGAGCATGAGCTGACCTATCTGCGCCGGCATGGCCACACCTTGCCGGAGCGGGTCGAGATCGGCGTGATGGTGGAAGTGCCCTCGCTGCTGTTCCAGCTCGACGACCTGTTGCCCCGCGTCGATTTCCTCTCGGTCGGTTCGAACGATCTGTTCCAGTTTCTCTATGCGGCCGATCGCGGCAATTCGCGTGTTGCCGAACGCTACGATCCGATCTCGGCGCCGTTCGTGCGGGCGCTGCGGCTGATCGCCCGCAAGGGCCGCGAACATCGCAAGCCGGTGACGTTATGCGGCGAACTGGCCTCGAAGCCGATCGGCGCATTGACGCTGGTGGCGATCGGCTATCGTTCGCTGTCGCTGACGCCCTCTGCCGTGGGGCCGGTGAAATCGATGCTGCTCGACCTCGATGCGGAAAAAGCGCTGGCGACGATTGGCCCGCTGCTCGATCATTCCGAAACCGGCATGACGCTGCGCCAACGCATCGAGAGCTTCGCGTCGTCCGAAAACCTTCAGCTCTGACGTGGACTATGATTGGATGTCACACTCTCCCCGTTCGTTCCCGCGCAAGCGGGAACCCAGAATCGCTTGTTCGTGCGCCTGTCGCTCCTGGGTCCCCGCTTCCGCGAGGACGAACGGCTGAAAAATCGAACACACCAAAAGCAAGCCCATGCTGCCGCAAGCCAAACTCGACATCCTGATTGCCCGCCATGCGGAAATCGAAGCGCGTCTCGCCGGCCAGAATTCCCCGGACGATTTCGTCAAGCTGTCGCGCGAATTGTCCGACCTCGGTCCCGTGGTTGACGCGATCAAGATCTATCGCGCGGTCGGCTCCGAACTGAAGGATGTCGAAGCGCTGATCGACGATCCGAAAACCGATTCCGAAATGCGCGAGATTGCCGACAGCGAGCGGCATGAATTGATCGAGCGCCTCGAAAAGCTGGAAAAGGATATCCAGCTCGAACTCCTTCCGAAGGATGCGATGGATGAGCGCAGCGTCATCCTCGAAATCCGTGCCGGCACCGGCGGCGACGAGGCGTCGCTGTTCGCGGGCGTGCTGTTCCGCATGTACGAGCGCTACGCGGCGAAACAGGGCTGGAAGGTGGAGATCGTGTCGGCGAGCGAAGGCGCGGTCGGCGGTTACAAGGAAATCATCGCCGACATCACCGGCCGCGGCGTGTTCGCCAAACTGAAATACGAATCCGGCGTGCACCGCGTCCAGCGCGTGCCGGAAACCGAAGCCTCGGGCCGCATTCACACCTCGGCGGCGACGGTTGCGGTGCTGCCGCAGGCCGAAGACGTCGATGTGGTCATCAAGGATGAAGACCTGAAGATCGACACGATGCGCGCGCAAGGCGCCGGCGGCCAGCACGTCAACAAGACTGAATCGGCGATCCGTATCACGCATATGCCAAGTGGCATCGTCGTCGCCGTGCAAGAGGATCGTTCGCAGCACAAGAACAAGGCCAAGGCGCTGGCCCTGCTGCGGACCAAGCTCTACGACGCCGAACGCGAGAAGCTGGATTCGGCCAGAGCCGCCGACCGCAAGGTGCAGGTGGGCTCCGGCGATCGCTCCGAGCGCATCCGCACCTATAATTTCCCGCAAGGCCGCGTGACCGACCACCGTATCAATCTCACGCTCTACAAGCTGCCGGAAATCGTCGCAGGCGAAGCGCTGGGCGAAATGGTCGATGCATTGGTCGCAGAACATCAGGCGGCGCTGCTGGCGGCACAGAACAGCGACGCGGCATGAGCCAAGCCGATCTGCGCAGCGCCCAAAATAGCGCCCATGACATCGGCGCCGCGCGGCGGATCGTCACCCGCTTGTTTGAAGAGGCAGGGCTTGAATCGCCGTCGCTGGATGCGCGGCTGCTGATCGGCCATGCGCTCTCGCTCGATCACACGGCCCTGGCGATCGCGTCCGATCGCGCGCTGACGCAGGGCGAACGCGACACAATTGCAGAATTCGTTGCGCGACGTTTGAAGGGTGAACCGGTCGCACGCATTGTCGGCGAAAAGGAATTCTGGGGCCTGCCGTTCAAGCTGTCGCCTGCAGCCCTGGTGCCGCGGCCCGATACGGAAACACTGGTGGAAGCCGCTCTCGCCGCGGTCGATGCCGGCAAGCGGCGCGACGACAGGCTGATGATCGCCGATCTCGGCGTCGGGTCCGGCGCGATCCTGCTGGCGTTGTTACATGAATTGCCGAACGCGTTCGGCATTGGCACAGATCGCAGCAGTGAGGCGATTGCCACAGCACGCAGCAATGCAGCAGCACTCGGACTTTCATCGCGCGCGGCTTTTGCGATGATGGATTTCGGTGCGGGGCTGGGTGGCGGTTTCGATATTGTGGTTTCCAACCCGCCTTATATCGCGTCCGCCGATATCGCCTCGCTTTCGCGCGACGTGCGCGAGCATGATCCGCGTCTTGCGCTCGATGGCGGCGCCGATGGCCTTAATGCCTATCGCGCCATCGCGCGGCAGGCTCCCGATCTTCTGCGCGGTGACGGAGCGATGATTGTGGAAATCGGTCTCGGCCAGGCTGGCGACATCAGAACCATTTTCGAGACAAGCGGTGCTTTGGAAATAACCGCGAGCCGAGACGACCTGGCCGGGATTGCGCGCGCCCTGACCTTCCGGCGGCGGCCCTGAAGATGCTCTCGCCCAGCATGGCTAACACCCATGGAATCCACGGCTTTTGCCATGCCGGGGCCGCATTCCGCCCCCTCAAAAAAAAACTTGGATTATCGCGGCGGAGGGACTAGCTTGGGTTTAGATATTGACCCCTGACGCTGGTCGCCAGCGAGGCCCGGGGACGGATTTTTCGAGGGAACATGGGGTTCTCCGAGGTCCCTGCGAGGCAGCGGCACACAACGCGAGCGACACTAAGGGCGGAAGCCAAGTCCACACGACAGGCCGAACAGACGAAACAAGGTCAACGAACGATTTGCCGAATGTGATCGGATGCCTCACCGACAGGGCCCGCAATGCCCGACATGTGTGATGCGTGATGCAGATCGGCTGAATGAGGCGTGTGCGCCCCAAGCGGGTGTCACCAAGGGGTTTTTAAAGCGGTCGGAGCGGAAAGTTGTGTGAAAGAGGCTCGTACGCGCTGCGTTGAGCCGCATCTTTCATCGTGACATCGCTGTGACATGAAGGTGCTGGGATTGGTCATCCACAACGCGGTTGGAAACTGCGCTATCAGGAGTCGTCAACAGGCAAGCCATGAGAAACGGTCAGAACAAGCATCGGATGAGGGGTCGTAACCGCGGTGGTAGCGGTGGCGGCGGCAAGAGCCACAATCCACTGACACGGGTTTACGAATCGAATGGCCCCGACGTGAAGATTCGCGGTACCGCGAACCACGTTGCCGAAAAATACATCCAGCTTGCGCGTGATGCGACCGCATCCGGCGATCCGGTGGCGGCCGAGAATTACTATCAGCATGCCGAACATTACTTCCGGCTGATCGCGGCGGCGCAGGAGCAATTCCGGCAGAGCCAGCCCTATCAGCAGCGTCCCGAGAGCGGCGAATCGCGCAGCGACGAAAGCTTCGATGACGGCGATGACAGTCAGCCGGCTTATGGCGCGACCGAGCCGCATTCGCCGCGCGAACAACAGCCCTATCAACAGCGCGAGGCGCAGCCGTATCAGCAGCGCGAATACCAGCCGCGCCATGATCGGAATCAAGATCGAAACCAGGATCGGAATTTCGATCGCAATCGCAGCCGGCACCAGCAGGACAATCGTTCGCACGACAACCGTCCGCAGGAACGCCAGTATGACGACCGGCAAGCGCAACCGGCCAACGGCGCCGAGGATGAAAATGTCGATCGTCTGCCCTCGTTCATCACCGGTGCGGCACCTGCGCCGGCTGCCGATCAGCAGAATGGTCACGACGCGCCAGGCGATCGCTTTCCGCTGAACCGCCGCCGCGGACGCCGGCCGCGCACGCCGCGTGCGGATGTGGCTACGGAAGGCAGTGATGAGGCGGCGCAGTCTGGCGAGTAGTTGCTGTCGTTCCGGGGCGCGGACAACGTTCGCGAATCCGGAATCCAAAGCTCCAAAGCTCTATGCATTTTTAGTCTGGATCCCGGGTTCGCTTGCTACGCAAGCGCCCCGGAATGACTTTTTTACATCCGCACGGCGCCACCGGGCGATGGCGCCAGCACCGGTTCGAGCGACGGCACGATCTTGCGCTTCTCGCGCTTGACCGGAATGGCGCGATAGGCCTGCTTGCTCGCTTCGACAATATTCACGCCGGGAAATGGCGCAAGGATCGATGCGCCGACACGCTCCCATGCCACGGCCGAGCGTAGGAACCATGTCCGCTGCACCGGCGGCACGTAGAGCGCTTCACCCCAGCCCTTCGGCGTGAACATCGTCTCGCGCAGGATGCGCGTGATCTGCGAGCGCGAATAAGGCCGGCCATGACCGAATGGCGTCGTGTCCGTGCGTGCCCAAAGCCCGCGCCGGTTCGGCACCACCGCCAGCAAGCGCCCGTTGGGCGAGAGGACGCGCCAGACTTCGCGCAGCAGCGTCACCGGGTCATCCGCCATTTCCAGCGCATGAACCAGCAGCACCCGGTCCACCGCCGAATCGGTCAGCGGCAGGCGCGTCTCGTCCACCAGCGTTGCGAGGCCAGGCCGGTTCGACGGCCATTTCACGACGCCCTGTGACGCCGGCATGAAGGCAAGGCAACGCTCCGCTTCCTCGCGGAAAATGCCGAGATACGGGATGGTGTAGCCGATGCCGGCGACCCGCTCCTGCCGTACGTCGGCCCAATGCGTGCGAATGCCGCGGCTGACGAAGCGGCGCGCCACAACGCCCAGTGGCTGGGCGTAGAAATTCCGCAAATCCACGACGTCGATGAACATGGCGCTAACGGTAGCATGAAACGCGGGCCGGCGAGGTTAACACACAACATTCTCAGAACCCGGTGCGGCATGTTAGCGTTGCCGCCTGAAACCATCACATCACAGGGACGACATGCCGGCGAAAACGCACCAATTTCCATGCCTCTCCGACAATTTCGGGGTGCTGATCCACGACCCGGCAACCGGTGCCACCGCCTCAATCGATGCGCCGGAAGCCGCCCCGATCGAGGCCGCCCTGCGGGAGACCGGCTGGACGCTCAGCGACATTCTGGTCACGCACCATCATGCCGATCACACCGGCGGCATCGCCGAATTGAAGGCCAAGCACAAATGCCGCGTGATCGGTCCGCGCGCCGAAGCCAGCAAGATCGAAGATCTCGACGCCACCTATGGCGGCGGCGACACGGTCAATGTGGGATCCTTGGTCGCGCGCGTGATCGATACGCCGGGCCACACTGCAGGTCACATCTCGCTGGTCTTCGATGAGGACAAGCTCGCCTTTGTCGGCGACACCTTGTTTTCCATCGGCTGCGGTCGCGTGATCGAAGGCACGCCGGCGCAGATGTGGGACTCGCTCTTGAAACTGCGCGCGCTGCCCGATGACGTGACGTTCTTCTGCGGCCACGAATATACGCAGGCCAATATCAAATTCGCGCTGACCATCGAGCCGGAGAATTCGGCTTTGATCGTGCGTGCCCGCGAGGTCGACGAATTGCGCGCGCAAGGCAAGCCGACCTTGCCGACAACGCTCGGCGCGGAGAAGGCGGCCAATTGTTTCCTGCGCGCCGATGTGCCCTCCGTTGCAGCGGCCGTGGGTATGGCCGGAAAGCCCGCGGCCGAGGTTTTTGCCGAGATCCGCGCGCGGAAGAACAAGTTTTAACAACACTCAATCCACCGCTCATTCCCGCGAAAGCGGGAATCCAGAATGCATGACTCTGGGTCTCCGCCTTCGCGGGGACGAGCGGCAAAAATTAGATCGTATCATGTCTCAACTCACCGCCACCGACATCGTCCGCCTTCTGGAACTGAAGCCGCATCCGGAAGGCGGGCATTATCGCGAGACCTTCCGCGATACGCACACCATCGACGGCAAACGCGCGGCCTCGACCGCGATCTATTTTCTGCTCGCGCGCGGCGAGCGCTCACACTGGCACAAGGTCGATGCGGTGGAGACCTGGCACTGGCATGCCGGCGCGCCGCTGAGACTTGAGATCGCGGAGGGCACCGGACGCATCACAGTGATGCTGGGGCCCGATCTTGCGGCCGGTCAGCGCCCGCAAGGGATTGTCCCGTCAGGCGCATGGCAGGCCGCCGAAACGCTGGGCGACTGGACGCTGGTCGGATGCACGGTCGCGCCGGGCTTTGAATTTTCCGGCTTCGAACTTGCGCCGAAAGGCTGGTCACCATCCTAGATCAAATCTCAGGCCTGCCAGGTGAAGCCAACGTAAGCCACGTAGAGCCCGAGCATGATCGCACCCTCGCGCCGGGAAATCCGGTAGCCGGTCCAGGCCAAGACCAGAATCAGCACGGCGACGGCCACCATGACCGGATTGCCGAAATACGCGATTGTGGGCGGCACGGCCGTCGGCGCGAGCAGACCGGTCACGCCGGCGATCCCAAATACGTTATACACGCACGACCCGAACACATTGCCGAGCGCGACATCCGTATTCCTGCGCAGGGTGGCCGAAACCGACGTCACCAGCTCCGGCAGGGTCGTGCCGATCGCAACCACCGTGAGGCCGATCACGCTTTCCGAGACCTGAAGGCTGTGCGCCAGGTCAACCGCCGCATCAACCAGCCATTGCGCACCGATATATACCAGCACCATGCCGCCGACGGTCTGGCTCAGCGAGAAGATCGCGCCACTCAAGCCGCCGGGCGGCCGCTCCTTGACTGGAATGACGGTACTGGCCGCCTCCCCGCGTTCGAACGGTGCGGTATGTTCGAGCGGTCTGCGCCGCTCGATGCGGATGGACCAGCCGATATACAGCGCAATGAGAAATACATAAGCCGCGCCAACCGGCCGCGACAGCGGAGCTGCGATGGAGAACACGGCAAAGAGCAAGATGGCGGCAAGCACCACGACGCCATCGAAATTCAGCGAACGCTGATCCACGTGAATCGGCCGCAGCACCGCGCAGACGCCAAGCACGAGCAACAGATTCGCGATATTGGCGCCGACGATATTGCCGAGTGCAACGCCCGGCGCACCCGCGAGCGACCCGCGCACCGACGTGACGAGCTCCGGTGTCGATGTGCCGAAACCGATCAAGAGCCCAATCAGAAGCGAAGAAATGCCAAGCCGCCGCGCAATCTGCACGGCGCCGCTGACCAGCAATTGCGCGCCGCCGATCAGGAGGAGCAAACCACCGACGAAGAAAACAACCTGTTCCATAGGCTTCCGTCGATGACCATCGCGGGCGACATCACGTCATATATTGCCCGCCATTGGCCGTGAGCGTCGAACCGGTGATAAAGCCCGATTGATCCGAGGCCAGGAACACCACACAGCGCGCGATCTCCTCGGGCTCGCCGAGACGGCCAAGCGGGATATGCGGAAGGATGCTCTTCTCCAATACCTCCTGCGGCACGGCCTTCACCATCTCGGTGCCGATATAGCCGGGGCAGATGGCGTTGACGGTGATGCCGCTCTTGGCGCCTTCCTGCGCCAGGGCTTTCGTGAAACCGATCTCGCCGGCCTTGGCGGCGGAATAATTCACCTGGCCCATCTGGCCCTTCTGGCCATTGATCGAAGAGATGTTGATGATGCGGCCGAATTTTCGGGCGCGCATGCCTTCGATTACCTGCCGGGTCATGTTGAACAGCGAACCGAGATTGGTGCCGATCACGGCGTTCCATTGCTCGGGTGTCATGCGATGGAACATCGTGTCCTTGGTGATGCCGGCGTTGTTGACCAGGATTTCCACCGGCCCGAGTTCGGCTTCGACCTGCTTGATGCCGGCGCCGCAGGCATCAAAATTCGATACGTCCCATTTGAAAACCGGAATACCGGTTGCGGCCTTGAATTTCTGCGCGGCTTCGTCATTGCCGGCATAGCTGGCGGCGACCTTGTAGCCCTCTGCCCTCAGTGCCTTGCAGATCGCCTCGCCAATCCCGCGCGTCCCACCCGTCACCAAAGCAACCCGCGACATTTCCATCCCCCGAATTTTCTGGCCCGGACCTGAATGCGACCGGATACCGAAGACTAGACACGTTGATGGCCGGAGCAAGCCCCGGCCATGAACCAGATCAATTTCGCACCCTCAATGCGTCGTTTGAACGCGCGAGGTGCAAATTTGTTGTCCGTTCCGCGCCTACGCGCGCTCAAGACACCTTTTTGTGCCTGTCGCGCTTATGCGCGCTCCAAGCTCTTTTGTGGTGCCTCTCGCGCGCTATGCGCGCTCCAAGCACATAGCAATGCCCATGCCACCGCCGATGCAGAGCGTGGCCAGACCCTTCTTCGCCTTGCGCTTGTCCATCTCGTAGAGCAGCGTGGTCAGCACGCGGGCACCGGATGCACCGATCGGATGACCGAGCGCGATGGCGCCGCCATTGACGTTGACCTTGCCGGTATCCCAGCCGAGATCCTTGTTGACCGCGCAAGCCTGAGCGGCAAAGGCCTCGTTGGCCTCGATCAGATCGAGGTCCTCGATCGTCCAGCCGGCTTTCTTCAGCGCGGCGCGCGAGGCCGGGATCGGGCCGGTTCCCATGATCGAGGGGTCGACGCCCGCATGCGCCCAGGATGCGATCCGGGCGAGGATCGGCCGGCCTTCCTTCTGCGCCTGCGAGGCCCGCATCAGCACCACAGCGGCGGCGCCATCGTTGATGCCCGAGGCGTTGGCGGCGGTGACGCTGCCTTCCTTGTCGAAAGCCGGACGCAGCTTGGCGATCGAATCCATGGTCACGCCGGACTTCGGATACTCGTCAGTATCGACAACGATATCGCCTTTTCGCGACTTGACGGTGACCGGCGCTATCTCGTCCTTGAACTTGCCGGACTTCATCGCCGCCTCAGCCTTGTTCTGGGAGGACACGGCAAACTCGTCCTGTTGCTGGCGGGTGATCTGCCACTGCTTGGCGACATTCTCGGCGGTCATCCCCATGTGATAGCCGTTGAAGGCATCCCACAGGCCGTCCCGGATCATGGTGTCGACCATCTGAAAATCGCCCATCTTCACGCCACTGCGCAGATGTGCGCAATGTGGCGCCATGCTCATGGATTCCTGACCGCCGGCGACCACAATCTCGGAATCGCCGTTCAGAATGGCCTGGTAGCCGAGCGCCACTGCGCGCAGTCCCGAACCGCAGAGCTGGTTCACGCCCCAGGCCGGGCTCTCGACGGGGATGCCTGCGGCAATCGATGCCTGACGGGCCGGATTTTGTCCTTCCCCTGCCGTGAGGATCTGTCCCATGATGACTTCGGAGACCTGCGGTGCCTCAACGCCGGAGCGCTGAAGTGCTGCCGCAATGGCAACCCGGCCGAGTTCGTGCGCGGGAAGGTTGGCGAATGCGCCGTTGAATGCACCGACCGGTGTACGCGCGGCTCCGACGATGACGATATCATCCTGCATGAAGAGTGCTCCCTGTCCGTTGGCCGACCGCATAGCACGGCGGGGCGGTCCCGCAAAACCATCCGCCATGCAATCTCGCAAGGCGCGGCCGCACAAAACTGTGGCCCGCGCCGAAGAAAGCGCCTATTTTAAATTCATCGGCCCATTCTTCCGGGTGTTAGCGGCGCGCCAATCAAGCGGTGTCATGGCAAAATCCGACGAACCGATCACGATCAAGAAGTACGCCAACCGGCGCCTCTACAATACCGGGACCAGCACGTATGTAACGCTGGAAGACCTGGCGACAATGGTGAAAGCCGGCGAGAATTTCGTCGTCTACGACGCCAAGAGCGGTGAGGAAATCACCCGTTCCGTTCTTGCGCAGATCATCTTCGAACAGGAAAACAAGGAAGGGCAGAATCTTCTGCCGATCAATTTCCTTCGCCAACTCATCCGCTTCTACGGCGATTCGATGCAGATGATGGTGCCGCGCTATCTCGAAGTGTCGCTGGAATCCTTCACACGCGAGCAGGAAAAGATGCGCCAGCAGATGGCGCAGGCGTTCGGCGTGAACGTGCCCTCCTTCGGTCCGATGGAGGAGCAGGTCCGCCGCAACATGGAGATGTTTCAGAAGACATTCTCGATGTTCACGCCGTTTGCGCGACCGCCGGGCAAGGACGCGCCATCAAGTGGCGGCCCGGGTGAATCCGGCAAACCCGCAGCGTCCTCCTCGGAAGACATCGACGCCTTGAAACGTCAGATCGAGGAAATGCAGCGCAAGATCGACAAGATCAGCGACAAGGATTGATCATCCGGATTTATGTTGCGCGCGCCGTTATAATTTGACGGCGCGCTTTTCATGCAGCGCCATTGGCGGCCGGTCGATCGATGCGTGTCCGACATATCCGCCCTGCAGATAGTCGCAGCCCCAGGCCGCCAGCATGGCGGCGGTCTCCTTGTCCGGCACCCATTCGGCAACGCTCTTGAGTTTCAGTCCGCGCGCGAGGTCCAGCATCGTGCGCACGAATGTGCGGTCATCGGCCGATCGCTTGAGATTTTGCACGAATGCACCGTCGATCTTGATCATGTCGACGCCGAGCTTGCGCAGATTGCGGAACGAAGTGAAGCCGGCACCGAAATCGTCGATGGCGATGCGCGCGCCAAGATCCTTCACCCGCGCAACAAAGCCACGCGCATTGTCGATATCGTGAATCGCCATCGTCTCGGTGATCTCGATGATCAATCGCTCCGCAACGCTCCGGTGCAGACGAAGCAGCGCTTCCAGCCGCGCCCACCAATCGGGATCGAATGTCGAAGCGGCGGAAACATTCACGCTTGCATGCAATGACGGGTGCGCGGCCATTTCCGCGACGACAAGTTCGAGCACCCGCTGATCGAGCAGGCGAACAAGCCCCAGCCGTTCGGCAACCGGCATGATGTCAGCGGCGGAAATCATCACCCCGTCCGTACTGCGAATCCGCAACAGGCATTCATAGAAAACGCCCTTATGCGTCTGCGCATCGACCACCGGCTCATAAGCCAGCATGATACGCCGCTGATTGAGCGCGGTGACGATCTTGTCGGTGGCGAGAATATTCTCGCGCCGCATCGCTTCGCGTTCGATATTCGGTTGATAGACCAGGAACGATCCGGGCCTTTTTTCCTTCGCGAGATCGAGCGTTTCCTGCGCCCGTGCAAGGACATCGTGCACGTTGCCGCCATGACGTGGTGCGACGACACTACCGATGGTGCCGGTGACGGCGATCGGCCCGGCCGATGTCATCACCACATCGTGGCGGACGTGGCTGAGAAACCGCTCCGCCGCAACACCGATTTCGTCCGGCGTGCAGTTCCGCAGGATCAGCCCGAATTTGTTGCCTGAAAAACGGCCGAGACAGTCTTCGCCGCGCATCTTGCTGCGCAAGCGCCGCGCGACGATGCCGATCACCTCATCGGCAATGTCATAGCCATAGGCTTCGTTGACTTGCCCGAGACCGTCGATCGCAACCAGCAGGAAACCGCAATTGGTCTTGGCGCGCGCCGTTTCCTGCAGGGCCTTTTCCAATTGCTCGGTCAGATGCCAGCGATTGATTTCACCGGTCAGCGGGTCGAAACGGGAAAGATAGGCCAGTTGCTCTTCGCGCTTGTGACGATCGTTGATGACGCGGATGACACCATGCGCGCGCTCCGGCTTGCCGTCCTTGCCGGCGAACCAGCGGCCGGTATCCTCGATCCAGCGCTTGGGCGCGCGCGGGTTTGACCGGAGGGCATATTCCACCTGATAGGCGACACCCTTGCCCTGATCGCGCTTGGTCGAATGCGTCACCGCATCGAAGCGCGTTTTTGTATTGCCGGGATCGAGCAGCATCGCAAAGCCACGCCCCGTCGAAATCGGCCCGGTGTCGCGAAGGCCCAGCAGGGCCGGCGCATTGCTGCTCCAGGTCAATGTGTCGGCTTCGATCCGCCATTCATAAGCCGCTTCGCCGCTGGATCTGAGAATCGCGGCAACATCGATCTCCGATGCCGCATCGGCGACGCTCGACTTGTCGGCACCAGCTTTGGCTTCGACCGGACGGGAAGTCTTGGTCGCCTTGGTCACCCTAAGCCCCTTGCTTGTCCCCACCGGGCATAAGCCTCAGCCGGCACTCACAAAAGCTTGAGCCGGAACTATAAACAAAGGGGAAACTCCCCGCCTCGCTTTGTACCGATCGGGCACTTCCGGGCACGATGTGCGTTACCCGGCACGACAATTGCGACCTTGATGGCGAACGGGACGTTAATGTCCCGGTCTGGTACAGAAGGCAGCATTGGTGGCCGATCAAATGAAACGCGATAGCGAAACGACCGATGCGGCCACCCCGGATCGGGACAGCGCGGACACATCGCATCAGCGCGCCATCGTCGCCGTCAACCCGACGCTAACCGAACGGCATGGGCGTTCGCGGTTGGCAGACGCCATGTTCCTGGCGCACATGTTCGCGACCAAGTTTCGGGCGCCGCAAACCTGCGAGAAGCGGCGGGCCGAACCCGGCGACGCCGATGCCAGCTATCGCAAGACCACGCAGCCGGCCGTGCGGACCGGGCGTCTCGTGTCAAGGAAGGTTTAAAAGAGAACGCGCGCGCTCAATACCCCAGCGCGCAGCCATCCTTGCGGGGATCGGAGCCGCCGATCAGCACGCCGCGCTCCCAATCGATTTTGATTGCCTGACCGCCGCCATGCGGCACAGCCGCGCGCGCAGCGTCGTGGCCGCGCGCCCGCAGATCCTGCAGCACGGCTTCGCCGATTCCGTTCTCGAGCGTCACCTGTTCGCCTTCGAAGAAGATGCGCGGCGAATCGATCGCGGACTGCACATCCATCCCGTAATCGACGACGTTCGAGATGAAATGCGCGTGGCCCATCGCCTGATACGCACCACCCATGACGCCGAAGGCCATGTCGACGCGTCCATCGCGCATCGCCAGCGCCGGAATGATCGTGTGCATTGGCCGCTTGTTCGGACCGATGCAATTGGGATGACCAAGCGCGAGATTGAAGCCGGAGCCGCGATGATGAAGCAGAATGCCGGTCTTCTCCGTCGCGATGCCTGAACCGAAACCCGAGAACAGCGAGTTGATGATCGTCACCGCATTGCGGTCGCGATCGACGACGCAGGCCAGCACGGTGGAGCCTTGCGGCTTCGGCGCTTGCGGGAATGGCGAGCGCTTGGTGCGATCGATCATGCCGGCAAGCTGTGCCGCAAAACCGCTGTCGAGCAATGAGGGCACCGGCTGCGTCATGAAAGCCGGATCTGCGAGATAAGTGTTCCGCACGCCGTAAGCCAGGCGCGCTGCCTCGGTTGCGAGATGATAGCGATCGGCCCCGACGGGATCGAGATTCGACAACGCGAAGCGTTCGAGGATGTTGAGCAGGATCAGGGCGATCATGCCCTGCCCGTTCGGCGGCAGCTCCACCACATCAAGACCACGATAATTCGATGTGAGCGGCGTCGCCTCTTCGCCGCGATGCGCAGCAAAATCGTCGGCCGTCAGAACGCCGCCCATGGCCTTGAGCGTCGCAACGATGTCGTCGGCGATCTCGCCTTCATAGAAAGCGCGCGCACCGCGCTCGCCGATCGCCCATAGCGTCTTGGCCAGCGCCGGAAACTTCACGACGTCGCCGGCTTTTGGCGCTGCGCCTTGCGGCAGGAAATGCATCGCCGCGCCCGGACTGCGCGTCAGCCGTTCCTTGGTCCGCGCCCAGTCGAAGGCAACGCGCGGCGAGACCGGAACGCCTGCTTCCGCGGCGGTAATGGCCGGCAGCAAGACGCGATCGAGGCCAAAGCGGCCATGCGTCTTGAGGATCGTGTCCCAGGCTTCGACCGCACCGGGCACGGTGACGCTGTGCACCGAGGTCGGTGCGATCTCTTTCAGGCCCTGCTCGATCAGGCTTTCCGCCCGCATCGCGGCGCCGGCACGGCCTGAGCCGTTGTAACCCCAGACCGGCTGTCCGGGCTTTGCAACCAGACAGAAGCAATCACCGCCGATACCGGTCATCTGCGGTTCGAGAATGCCGGCCATCGCCACCACAGCAACGGCAGCGTCCACCGCTGTGCCGCCGGCACGCAGGATCTCGACGCCGGCAAGAGACGCCAAGGGATGCGAGGTCGCAACCATGCCACCGGTCGCATAAGCGGGCGAGCGGCCGGGAAAGTGATAATCGCGTGTCATGAATGAACCGGATGCGCGGACAACCGCCTAGATCACGATGATTTTGGATCGGGTCGATCCAAAATCATGAACGTGATCGATTCCAATAAGTTGGAGCATGATGTCGTCCGAAAACCGCTTCGCACACTTCGGCATCATGCTCTAGTGCGCGATCGGGTGGGTGCCGTCGACCGTATAATCGCGCGCGGCCGCGCGGATCGAGATCGAGAAGCCGCCGACAACGTCGATGGCGCAGATGACGAGGAAGAGAAGGAAGGTCGACGTTGCCGCCTGCTGCACCATCAGGAATTCGCCGAGCGCGACCACGAACACCACGAACGACAGCAGATGATCGACGATCGACTTCACCCCGAAGCGCGTGGCTTTGAGGATTTCGACGAACAGCAGAAGGATCGAGAGAATGATGAGCAGATCGCCGGTCGAAACGCTGAGCGTTGCGCCCGACATCATCGGCACGGTGAACACCGTGTCGCCAAATCCCAGCCCAAACAGGAAGGCGATGATGTTGTAGAGCGCGAGCGGAATGAGCAGGAGCGGAAAGCCGACGAGATACATTGGATGGCAGCTCCTGGCTCCGTCTCCTGTCCGGTGAGGCTTACGCCTCCGCGCTCTTCACCTTCAGCACCTGCCGGCCCTTGTACATGCCGGTCTTCAGGTCGAGGTGATGCGGACGGCGGAATTCGCCCGAGTCCTTGTCCTCGATATAGCTCGGCTGCTTGAGAGCGTCGGCCGAGCGGCGCATGCCACGCCGCGATGGCGAGGTTTTTCGTTTCGGAACGGCCATTGCTGGAACTCCTGAAAAAGACAATCCGGCCGAGGGCGACCCACGGAGCCGGACGGGAATTGACGGATTTGCGGCGGCTTATAGAGGAACAGGCCCGATATGGCTAGAGGCTATCGCAGTTTCTGCGACTCCGGCCGGGCGCGCCGACCTCTCCCTTTCAGGGAGGTTAAAAGCGGCCCCGCTTCAGGCAATCCGCGAGCCCCGCCGTGTTAGCCCGCCGCTGATAGATCCCGGCCAGGCGCCGGACCGCCGGCCCTGGCATCCGGGCGTCCCGCTTCCGCGGATTGGGCAGCATGGCCGCCATCAGGGCCGCCTGATGGGCCGTCAGGTCGCTGGCCGGCTTGTTGAAGGCCCTCCGGCTGCCCGCTTCGGCCCCGAATTGGCCGTTGGGGCCCCATTCGGCGATATTCAGGTAGATTTCCATGATCCGTCGCTTGCCGAGAACCAGATCCATCCAGAGGCTCAGTGGCAGCTCCAGAGCCTTGCGGACATAGGAGCGGCCGGACCAGAGGAACAGGTTCTTGGCGGTCTGCTGAGTGATAGTGGAACCGCCCCGCAGATCGTCGAAATCCTCCGCTTCGTTCAGCAAGTCCCGCAAACCCCGCCAGTCGACGCCATGATGGGGGCAGAAGCGCGCATCCTCGGACGCAATCACCGTCCGCGGCAGCACGGGCGCGATATCACCCAGCGGACGGTAAATCCGGGTGACCGGCTGCGCCGTTAAGTAACGCCACAGCATCGGGGTGGAAACCGGCCGCACGACCAGATAAAGCGGCGTCAGGACATAGGGCAGCAGGATAAAGATCAGAATCGCAAACAGGGCGATACGCACGGCACGGCGCAGCCCGCCCCGGCTGGAGCGCATCCATGGCTGCTGCGACAACATCACCAAGATTTACTCATGCAAAATCTAGTCATGAACGTCGGGTTCCCCCTGGGCACTCTCATGCAACGAGACAAGCGACAGAATGCGGTGCATTGCCGCGAGCGTGGCCATCAATGACAAAACAACACGGAAACGATTTTTCGGCCAGCCTTGAAAACGCTGCCAACGATATTGAGCGCCTGCTGGAGCAATTGCTGTCGGTAAAGCCGGTCGATGGTGAAATCGACCGCCCGCAGCGGATCATCGATTCGATGCGCTATGGCGCGCTGGCCGGCGGCAAGCGGCTGCGGCCGTTTCTGGTGATCGAAAGCGCGGCGCTGTTCGGCGTGCCGCGCTCGCAAGCCTTGATGGCCGGCGCGGCTCTTGAATGCATTCACTGCTATTCGCTGGTGCATGACGACCTGCCGGCGATGGACAATGACGATCTGCGGCGTGGCCGTCCGACGACGCACAAGAAGTTCGACGATGCGACCGCGATCCTCGCGGGCGATGCGCTGCTGACGATCGCGTTCGACATTCTCTCGCGCGAGGAAACGCATCCCGATCCGGCGATCCGCATTGCGCTGGTGCAGCAGCTTGCACGCGCATCGGGCCTCGGCGGCATGGTCGGCGGGCAATTGCTCGATCTCGCGGCGGAGGGACGTTTTGGCACATCCCCCATTCAGGACGAGCGCAGCATCGTTCACATGCAATCGATGAAGACCGGCGCATTGCTGCACTTCGCCTGCATCGCCGGCGGCATTCTCGGCAATGCATCGAAAGCCGATCGCGATGCGCTGTCGCGCTACGGACTTGCGATCGGTGTTGCCTTCCAGATTGCCGACGATCTGCTCGATGTCGAAAGTGACGCTGCGACGCTCGGCAAGGCCGCCGGCAAGGACGCGGCCGCCGGCAAAGCGACGCTGGTCGGCATCCTTGGCATTCCGACCGCCCGTGAACGCCTTGCCCGGTGCGTTGCGGACGCGGAAGCCGCTCTGGCCGGTTTTGGCGATCGGGGCGCAATCCTGCGTGAGACGGCCCGCTTCATCGCTGCGCGCAACAAATGAACATCAGTTAAGCTGCTGAAAAACATGGAACAATTCCGGATTCAGCAGGGACTGAAGCTATCCAAAACGTAACGTGACGGCGTTCCCGCCCGCAGGCTAAATCTGTGGTAGAGGGGTTACAAAAGCCATGCGCCGTTTACCGACGATTGTTGTGCTGCTCGCCGTGGCGATTGCGGCCGGTTTTTATTTGTTTGCCGGCTGGAGTGGCGCACCCGCGGAAGGCAGCTACCGCACCGCCAAGGCGGACCGCGGCGAGATCGTCGCCACCGTCAGCGCCACCGGCACGATCAATCCGACCACCACCGTCATCGTCGGCTCGCAATTGTCCGGGCAGGTCGTTGAAGTTCTGGCCGACTATAATTCTGAAGTGAAAGCCGATCAGGTCGTCGCGCGGCTCAACCAGAACCAGATCCGGGCGCGGCTCGACGCCGCCCGCGCCGACCTCGCGCAGATGCGGGCGCAGAAGCTCGTCACCGAAGGCCAGATCGAAAAGGTCCGTGCCGAAACCGAGAAAGCAAAGGCGGCGCAGGCCGACATGGAAGCGCAGGTCGTCCGCAACGAAGCGCTGCTCGCCGATGCCGAACGGAATCTGACGCGGCAGAGCGAATTGCGCACACGCGGCTTCGCTGCGGAATCGGTCCATGACACCGCCCGCGCCACCCGCGACGCACAGCAGGCCGCATTGAACTCGGCCCGCGCGCAGGTGAATTCCGCGAAAGCGGCGTTGCTGTCGCTCGCCGCCGATCTGCAGATCGCGCAGGCCAATCTCGAATCCGTCAATGCACAGATCCTGCAACGTCAGGCCGCTGCGCGGCAGATCGAGGTCGACTTGCAGAATTCCGAAATCCGCTCGCCGGTTTCCGGCGTCGTCGTGCTGCGCAATGTCGAACTCGGCCAGACTGTCGCCGCCTCGTTGCAGGCGCCGGAACTGTTCCGCATCGCCGACAACCTGCGCAAGATGGAAATCTCGGCCAATATCGACGAGACCGATGTCGGACGCATCAAGCCGGGTCAGCATGTGACCTTCACCGTGAATGCATTTCCGGGCCGCACCTTCGAAGGCGTGGTGAAGCAGGTGCGGCTCGGCTCGCAAGTCGTGCAGAATGTGGTGATCTACACGACCATTATTTCCATCGATAATCCGCAGCGCGAATTGCTGCCGGGAATGACCGCCAATCTGCGCGTCGAAACCGAGCGCCGCGAGAATGTCGTGCGTATTCCCAACGCGGCCTTGCGCTGGCGTCCGCCCGTCGCTGCGGATCAACCTCTGGTCGTCGCGAGTGAGCCGGCAGCATCGCCCGGCGGCGCGCCGCAGCGGCGCGCGCAGGGCGCAGGACCGAATGGTGGCGCCGGCGGGGCAAATGGCTCGGAATTCCTGAACACCATCAAGAGCGAACTCAAGCTTTCCCCGGATCAGGTCCGCGACGTCGATGCGGCCGTTGCCGAGATGCGTCAAACTATGATGGCGAATGCCAGCGCCGGCGGCGATGCCAATACCCGCCGTGAGCGCTTCCGCACCGCGCGTGCCGAACTCGAACAGCGCATTGCCGGCATCCTGACTGCGGAACAGAAGCCGGTCTTCGAAGAAATCGTGAAGCGCAACAGCGAAACGCGCGACGCCCGCGCAACGCAAAGCGGTCGCATCTTCATCGTCGGCAAGGACGTGCAGCCGCAGGGCGTGACGGTGCGGATCGGCGCCAGCGACGGCGTGATGACGGAAATCGTCTCCGGATTGAATGCCGGCGCCGAAGTCATCATCGGTGGCGGGTCGCGCAACGCTGCACAGCGCAGCGGCCCGCGGTTTGGCTTCTGATCGGAAGCATCATGCCGCTGATCGAAACCGAAAATCTGAAGAGGCTGT
This sequence comes from Pseudorhodoplanes sinuspersici, assembly GCF_002119765.1. Classification (NCBI taxonomy): domain Bacteria; kingdom Pseudomonadati; phylum Pseudomonadota; class Alphaproteobacteria; order Hyphomicrobiales; genus Pseudorhodoplanes; species Pseudorhodoplanes sinuspersici. The sequence continues at coordinate 2,114,320 of NZ_CP021112.1, read as the reverse complement.
ATCATCTCGGCGGCGAGACGGTCACAGCGCTCGGCGGCGTTTCGATCTGCATCGATGAAGGCGACTTCGTCGCTGTGATGGGACCATCCGGCTCCGGCAAATCGACCTTCATGAATGTCATCGGCTGCCTCGACAAGCCGACGGACGGCACCTACCGGCTCGACGGCGAACTGGTGTCGACATTGAACGGCGATGCGCTGGCGGCCGTGCGCAACCGCAAGATCGGGTTCGTGTTTCAGCAATTTCATCTGCTCGACCGGCTCGACGCACTCTCCAATGTCGAATTGCCGATGGTCTATGCCGAGACGGATCGCGCCACGCGCAAGGAGAAAGCGATCGCGGCATTGAAGCGTGTCGGTCTTGGCGAGCGCATCCATCACCGCCCGACGCAATTATCGGGCGGTCAGCAGCAGCGTGTCGCGATCGCCCGCGCACTGGTGAATTCGCCGAAGATGCTGCTCGCGGACGAGCCGACCGGCGCGCTCGACAGCCGCACCTCGGTCGAACTGATGGCGCTGTTTCAGGAACTCAATCGCGACGGCACCACTGTCGTCATCGTCACGCACGAGCCGGACATTGCCGCCTACGCCAATCGTCTGATCCGCTTCCTCGATGGCCACGTGCTGTCGGATGTGCGGCACGAGCCGGTCAATGCGGCGGCTGAACTACAAGAATTGATCGCAGCGTCGCAGCCGCAGAAAGAAGCCGCCGAATGACCACCGGTGACGCGGTCATGTCCGCACTCGACGCGCTTCGCTTGCACAAGCTGCGCAGCGCGCTCACCATGCTTGGCATCATCATCGGCGTCGCCGCGGTGATCGCAATGATGGCCGTTGGCGGCGGCGCCCGCGAACAAGTGATCGCGCAGATCCGCAGCCTCGGTTCCAATCTTCTGGTGGTGACACCAGGCAACATCACCGCCGGCGGCGTGCGCATGGGCTCCGGTGCCGCGTCGACACTGACCGATGACGATTCGGTCGCCATCATGAATGAAGTCGGCGGCGTGCAGGTGACCGCTCCCAACATGCGCGGCACGGCGCAACTGGTGGCTGGCGGCATGAACTGGGCGACCGGCGTTTTCGGCATCGACAATGGCTGGTTCGAAGCGCGCGACTGGGACGTTGAACACGGCCGCATGTTCGAGCCGGAAGAAATCACGCGCGGCGCACAAGTGATTCTGATCGGCCAGACGGTGGCGCGTAATCTCTATGGCGGCATCGATCCGGTCGGACAGGAATTGCGCGTGCGCAACGTGCCGTTCCGCATCATTGGCGTGATGAGCCGCAAGGGCCAGACGACCTGGGGGCAGGATCAGGACGATGTCGTGTTCGTGCCGCTCAATACGGGACGCCAGCGCGTGCTCGGACGCAACATGGCCAATGCCCGCGCGGTCGGCTCGATCTATGTGAAGGTGCGCGACGGCGAGGATATGTCCATCGTCGAGAACGATGTTAAGTCGCTGCTGCGGCAGCGCCATCGCCTGCAGCCGGGACAGGAAGACGACTTCACCGTCCGCAACCTTGCCGACATCGCCGCAACGCGCGAGGCGAGCGCCCGCACGCTGGCGTTACTGCTCGCTGCTGTCGCCGGTGTGTCGCTCGCGGTCGGCGGCATCGGCATCATGAACATCATGCTAGTGTCGGTGACCGAGCGCACGCGCGAGATCGGCCTGCGTCTCGCGGTGGGCGCGCGGCAATGGGATATCCTGCGCCAGTTTTTATTTGAAGCGACAGGGCTTGCCGCCATCGGCGGATTGATCGGCGTGCTGATCGGCGTCGGCGCCGCCTATATCATCTCAAATGCCGCCGGCTGGCCGCTCTTGATCGAACCGGCTTCGATCGTTCTTGCGGTGCTGTTTTCCGGATTGGTCGGCGTGTTCTTCGGCTGGTATCCGGCCCTGCGCGCGTCGCGTCTCGATCCGATCGAGGCGCTGAGGCATACGTGACCGGCGCTATCGTCCGCCGCCCCACCAGCTGCGGATGCGCTGCCACATGTCGCGGCCCGAGCTGGAGAACAGCGCGAACAGGATGCCGGCGATCGCCAGCGGGATCCAGAGCAACATCAGACCCGCCAGCACAACGAAGAACAGCGCGACGATGAGGCCGGCGGCGGCCAGCAGCGCGATGATCGTGAATGGCCCTGGGCGCTTCAGCGTGACACGGCGGATGCCGTCAGCGCCTTCCTCGACGCGGATGAAGATGCTGTCGAAGCCACCACGCGTTTCGCCACGGCGCGATTGCGCGTTTGGCGGAATGATTTCCGGTTCCACGCGCGGATGCTCGACGCGGGGGCGGCTGTCGCCGGACGGACGGTTGGGATCGATATAGGACATGCGACGGATATGGGACGCGCCGCATGCGGCGGCAATGCGGCATAAGAGACGCGACTGACAGCCTCTCTTTGGGCCATGACCGGCACAGCCGTCGAAGACGGCCGCCGTTGACGCCCGATGTCCCGGCCATCCCGATAAGGGACGCAAGGGTGCCGCCTCAGCGAGATCGCCGGGTCAAGCCCGGCGATGATGACGCGATTGAAGTGAATTACTCCGCCGCCGTGCGCCCGGCGCCGCCGGTGCCGTAACGGCGTTCGATATAATCGATCACCATCGCCTTGAAGTCGGCGGCGACCGTCGGGCCGCGCAGCGTTACGGCTTTCTTGCCGTCGATGAAAACGGGAGCTGCTGGTGCTTCACCGGTGCCCGGCAGCGAGATGCCGATATCGGCATGCTTGCTTTCGCCAGGGCCGTTCACGATGCAGCCCATCACCGCGACGTTGAGACCTTCGACGCCCGGATACCGCGTCTTCCATTCCGGCATCGAGGTGTGAATGAAGTTCTGAATATCGCGCGCCAGTTCCTGGAACGTGGTCGAGGTGGTGCGGCCGCAACCCGGGCACGCGGCCACCAGCGGCACGAAGGTGCGGAAACCCATGGTCTGCAGGATTTCCTGCGCAACCTTCACTTCCAGCGTGCGGTCGCCGCCCGGCTCCGGGGTCAGCGACACGCGGATGGTGTCGCCGATGCCCTGCTGCAAGAGAATGCCGAGTGCCGCGGACGAGGCGACGATGCCTTTCGACCCCATGCCGGCTTCGGTGAGGCCGAGATGGATCGCATAATTCGAACGGCGCGCCAGATCGATATAAACGGCGATCAGATCCTGCACCGCCGACACTTTCGCCGACAGGATGATGCGGTTCTGCGGAAGGCCCATTTCAACGGCGCGATCGGCCGACAAGAGAGCCGATTGTACCATGGCTTCACGCATCACCGCGCGCGCTTCGATCGGCTGCGGCGACTTGGCATTCTCGTCCATCAGATGCGTGAGCAATTCCTGATCGAGCGAGCCCCAATTGGCGCCGATACGCACCGGCTTGCCGTGGCGCATCGCCGTTTCGATGATGGCGCCGAATTGCTTGTCCTTCTTGTCCTTGAAGCCGACATTGCCGGGATTGATCCGGTACTTGCCAAGCGCTTCCGCGCAAGCCGGATGATCCGCCAGCAGCTTGTGGCCGATGTAATGGAAGTCGCCGATCAGCGGGACATGGACTTTCATCTTGTCCAGACGCTCGCGGATATGCGGGACCGCCGCCGCCGCCTCGTCACGATCGACCGTGATGCGCACAAGTTCGGAACCTGCGCGGGCCAGGGCAGCCACCTGCCGCACTGTTGAGTCGACGTCCGCCGTGTCGGTATTGGTCATCGACTGGACGACGATCGGCGCACCGCCGCCGACGGTGACGCCGCCGACATCGACCGCGACGGACGGGTGGCGCGCGTCCGGAGACCCCGCATTCATTTGGACTTCTTTATTCATCGAACACCGCTGTAGCAGTCTCCCGAAACGGGGAACCGCGGTTCCTTAGCCGACAATGCCTCAAATGGCTATGAAGGCCGCAAATCGCTATTTCGGCCTGTTTACCAAGATCAGGCCGCCGATCACCAGGGCCCCCGCCCCGGCAAAGGCGGGGGTGATCGGGTCCCCCATGACCAGATACCCGGCCAACACGCCGAATAATGGCGTCAGAAATGTGAAAGCCGAAAGACGGGCCGCCGAATAACGCAGCACCATGGTGAACCAGATCAAAAAGGTGAGAGCGACCACCCAGACGGTCTGATAGGTCATCGAAGCCAGCGCGACCACCGACGGCATGTGGGTGATCCGTTCTCCGAATAACAGCACGGCCCCCACCAGAACCGGCGCCGACATCACCAGCTGATATTGGAGGGTCTTTTCAGGCCCGGTGCGAGCCAGCGACGTGCTTTTCACCACAAGGGTGGTGAAGCCCCAGGCGATGCCGCCAAGCAAGGCCAGCATATCCCCCAGAAGCTGGTTCGGGTCGGCGGCAGGGGTCGGAACCCCAAACGCGAGGGCCACACCGGCGAAAGACATCGCCAGCCCGAGCCATTGCGTCCATCGGAACCGGTCTCCAGGAACCAGAAAATGCGAGCCGAGCACCACGACAAACGGCGCGGTGTATACGAACAGCGTCGCACGGCTGACGGTCGTGTAGAGAAGGCCGCGATACAGGAAGATGAATTCCAGCGCGAACAGAACGCCGGCGGCAATACCGGCCTTCAGCGTCTCGTCGCGCATATCAAGGGAAATGCCGCGCATACGCGCATACAGCCAGATGATGATCGCCGCGCCGATCGACCGGATTGCCGCCTGCGTCATCGGCGGAATATCGGGCAAGGCGAACTTCACCATCACCTGGTTGAAACCCCAGCACAGGCACAGAAACACAACAATGGCGCTGGCGCCAATGTCGAGCGGCCGTGTCGCAGCAGTGTATTGCGGCGCCTGCGTCGTTGTTGAAGTCATGTGGGTTCCCAGCGGGGAGTCACTGATCTGCTTTTGGTAGCGGACCTTTGACCGCACAGATAGCGGGCAACAGCATGACGGGCATTCCATACTCCGTTCATTCCCGCGCAAGCGGGAATCCAGAAAGCCTGGGTCCCCGCTTTCGCGGGGACGAACGGCAGCATGTTGTTAACGGCAGTTCGCGCAGATGCCGGTGATCTCGATCACCGGTGTTTTGGGTGCAAACCCGGCCGCACGTGTTGCGCTTTTCAGCGACTCCGCCACCTGCTGCGATGGCGCTTCCCCGACTTCGCCGCAGCGGTCGCAGATCAGGAACACCACGAGATCGTCAGCGGCATGACGATGCACGCAGCCGATGAAGGCGTTGCGGCTTTCGATACGGTGCGCGAGCCCATTCTCGATCAGAAAATCCAGAGCGCGATAGACTGTGATCGGCGCATGCCGGGAGCCGTGCTGCGCAGCGCGATCGATGATTTCATAGGCACCGAGCGGCTTGTGACTGGATAAGAGCACTTCCAGCACCTGCCGCCGCGTCGGCGTTAACTTCTGTGACCGCTGATCACACAATGCCTCTGCATGACGCAGAGCATCGGCGCTGCATCGTTTATGGTCATGATCGGGGGCTTTGAAGACCGTTTCGCTCATCGTCTGACCGTTTCGCTCATGGCCTTGTCATAATGCGTCGATTCCGGCGCGCAAGAAGCGCAATTTCGCACCATCTTTGTTCTGCATTGCAACAATAAATTTATTGCGACGCAACAAAATCGTCCTAGCTTTGTAGTGCGGGGCGGCAAAATCCTGGGAATGCAATGCTGAAAGATATGTCGGCCGGCGTAAACCGGCTTCTGACCGGTTTCGGCCGCAAATCGGGCGGCAAGAGGGTCAACCTGGCGCTTCAGGGCGGTGGAGCGCATGGCGCCTTCACCTGGGGCGTGCTGGATCATCTGCTCGAAGACGGACGGCTGGGCTTTGCCGGCGTGTCCGGTGCCTCGGCCGGGGCAGTGAATGCCGTCATGCTGGCGGACGGGCTCGCCCGCGGCGGACCGGACGAAGCCCGCACCCGGCTGGCGGATTTCTGGCGCGCGGCCAGCCTCGGCGGCAACCTGCCGGATGCGCAGCGCGCCGTGCTGGAACGCGTCCTGTCGATGTTTCCGGTCAGCGGTTCGCCGATGCAGCTCTTCGTCGACACCATGTCGCGGCTGCTGAGCCCCTACGATTTCAATCCGCTCAATATCAATCCGCTGAAGGACCTGATCGAACGCTTCGTCGATTTCGAGGCCATCCGCAATTACCAGGAGCTCGAACTGTTCGTGTCGGCGACCAACGTGCGGAGCGGACGTCTGCGCGTGTTCCGCCGCGAGGATGTCAATGCCGACGTCATCATGGCGTCGGCCGCCTTGCCGCATGTGTTTCGCGCGGTCGAGATCGATGGCGAGCCCTATTGGGACGGCGGCTTCACCGGCAATCCAGCGATGCTGCCGCTGATCGCAGCCAATCCCGACGATGACGTGCTGCTGGTGCAGATCGCGCCGCTCAAGCGCGACGACACGCCGACGACGACGCGCGAGATCCTCAGCCGCGTGAACGAGATTTCGTTCTCGTCGTCTCTCGCCGCCGAATTGCGCGCACTGGAATATGTCGGGCGCAACATGGTGCGCAAGAACGGAAAAGGTCCTACCGGCATCAATGTGCATCGGATCTTGCTGGAAGGCTTCGACAAGAAGCTCGGCACCGGCACGCGCCTGAAAAACGATTACGATTTCTTCGCGCTTTTGCATCGTGCGGGCCGCCGGGCCGCGCGCCGGTTCCTCGATCAGCATTTCGACGATATCGGCGAGCGCTCGACATTTGATCTGGTGAAGGAAACGGCGGCTTAGCCTCCCGACAATCGAAAGCTTCAAACCCGTTATCCTGAGGTGCGCGCCCGCAGGGCAAGCCTCGAAGGATCGACGGCCCGAAAGCCGCAACCTACCGGGCGTCGCCCTTCGCGGCTCGATGCTCCGCATCGAGCACCTCAGCGTGACGGATTGGGTGGTGTGGAGTAGGCTGCCGCCATGTCCACACCCCTCCTCACCGTCGAAGCCGGCGGCGCGCATATCGATCTTCTGATCGGCGACATCACGACGCTCGATGTCGATGCCATCGTCAATGCCGCGAACCGCACCTTGCTGGGCGGTGGGGGTGTCGATGGCGCGATCCATCGGGCAGCAGGTCCGGAACTGAAAATGGAATGCGAGACGCTTGGCGGCTGCGAGCCCGGCGATGCAAAAATCACTAGCGGCTATCGATTGAAAGCGGGGCATGTGATCCATGCTGTCGGGCCGATCTGGAGGGGCGCGCGCGTTGACGACACCGAACGGCCCAAGGAAGAACTTCTCCTCGCCTCATGTTACCGCGTCTCGCTTATGCTCGCCGCGCAAAACGGGCTGACCAGCATCGCCTTCCCTGCAATTTCTACCGGAGCCTATGCCTTTCCGCCGCAACGCGCGGCGCGCATTGCCTGCGGCACCGTGGTGTCCGAGTTGTCGGCCAAGCCACTTGGCCTCACGCGCGTTGTCTTATGCTGCTTCACCGCGCAATCGGCGCAATGCCATGTCGAAGCGCTGGCGGAGATGGGATTAGCTTGATGCCGCGTGTCCCCTCGGACCGAATTTTGGCGGAATCTCACTCGACACTCGCGATCGGGTACGACGACTGCTGATGAGGCCGCTATGCAAAAGCACGCCGCGAGGCTCGCCGCCGTCCTCGCTTTTCTTGTGCTTGCCGCCCCGGTTCAGGCCGAAGCGCCAGCCGATGTGTCGAAACCTGCCCAGCAGGAAGCGCATCAGCCGGAGCCGGGCGAATTCCTCGACCATGCGCGCCAGATCGTCATCGACAACTTCTACAATCGGCATGGCCTCGCAGCCTTTGAGACGATACTCACCTCGGAGCGCCAGACCATGCGCTCCCTCGCCGACGCTGAATCGGCGATCATGCGCGCCTTGCCGGCGCTGAAGGCGTCGCATACCGCGCGCTATACGCCCGACCAGATCGAGTATTACGAGCTGATGGACGTGTTCCGTCCGGCCGGGACGGATCAGCGCGGTCATGCGATCGTGCCGGGCGGCAGCGTCGATTATGCGGGTATCGGCGTCGTCACACGGAACATCGATGGCCGGCTATTCATCACGCAGATCTATCATGGCTCAACTGCGCAGCACGCCGGACTGCAGACCGGCGACGAGATTATCGCGGTCGACGGCAAGCCATATCGGCCGATCGCATCGTTCAAGGACCGCGCGGGGGAGAGCGTCACGGTCTCGATCCGGCGCACGGCCGATGCGGCTCCGATCGACATCGCCGTGCCGGTGGCCTGGATCCAGCCGAACACCGCCCTGCGCCACGCGATCCGCAGCAGCGCCCGGACATTCGAAAAGGATGGCCTGCGCATCGGCTATCTGCGTGTCTGGACCTATGCGGCCGGCCGCATGCATTCGCTGCTGACGGAAATGATCGCGTCAGAAACCTTGCGCAACGCCGACGGTCTTGTGCTCGACCTGCGTAGCCGCTGGGGCGGCTCGGCGAGTGAAGCTGCCGATCTGTTTCTCGGACGCTCCCGCGAGATGACCGTTATCGACCGCGACGGACAGGAAAAAGTTGTCGTGGCGCGCTGGCGGAAACCGCTGGTCGCCATCATCGACCAGAACACGCGCAGCAGCATGGAAATTTTCGCACGGGCCTTGCAGCATGCCGCGGTGCCACTGATCGGCAGCCATAGCGCCGGCGCAGTGCTCGCCGGGCGCGGATTTCTCCTGAAAGACAACAGCCTGCTGGTGCTGGCGGTGAACGATGTCAGGATCGACGGCCAGCGACTGGAGAATGTCGGTGTGTCACCGGACATCGCGGTGCCATACGACATCCGTTATTCCGCCGGCGCAGACCCGCAATTCGAGCGCGCCGTCGCCGAACTCAGCCGCAAGCTGATGCATTAGAATTCAAGCGCACTGGATCAATGTCTTCGGCTCGTCCCTGCAAAGACGGGCCCCAAAGTTTTTTGCGCTGGATTCCCGCTTTCGCGGGAATGAGCGGAGAAAGAGAGTCCGTGTTATTGGCGTTGCAGAATTCGCTCAGCCACCGCAACGCACCCGATTAAACCGGGCTCGATGCAGGTGATGAGCGCGGACGGAATATCCTTCAGCAGCGCTTCATGCGGCGGATGACGCTCGAAAGCCGCGCGAAACAATCGTTCATCGAACAGCGTACCCAGACCTGTCGCGGCACCGCCAGCGATATACACACCGCCCGTCGCCTTGAAGGCCAAAGCCATGTCGCCGGCGAAACGGCCGAGCAACCGAACGAACATCGCGATCGTCGCACGCGCCTCACGATTTCCCGCGCGCGCCTGCATCACGATCATCTCGCATTTCAGTTTCATCGTGCCGGGATGCATTGCGACATGCAGACGTTCGAGACCCGGACCCGACACAATGCATTCGGCCGAGAGTGGCGCCTTCTCTTCCGCGAGCCTGCGGAAGATTGGCTCCTCGTCGGCAAAGGCCGGACCGAACGAGCAATGCCCGCCTTCGCTCGCGATCACCTGATAGCCGTCGCGAACAGGCACGAGCGCCGCCGTGCCGAGCCCGGTGCCGGGACCGACGACCAGTTTCACGCCATGCGGAAAGGATTTGGCTTCACCGATCGGCTGCAGATCGCCGTCGTTCAGCGACGGCACAGCCCATGCCAGCGCTTCGAAATCGTTGACCGCGTGAATCGACGAAATACCGAATCGCGCCGAAAGATCCGGCAGACGCCAGCACCAGTCACGATTGGTCAGCGTGATTTCGTCGCCATTGATCGGTGCGGCGAGGGCCAGCACGGCCGCGCGGGGCAAGTCATTGACACCATCGAGCATGCGCTCAAACACGCCTTCCGGCCCATCGATGCTGTCATTTGCGATGGTGACAATGTTGCCCGGCCTTTGGCCAAAAGATGCAAACGCGGCGCGGCTCGTGGTCCCGCCGATATCGGCAACCAGAATCTCTGACATTGTCCCTCTGGAAATGAACCTAGATCAACAAACACACGGATATAAAGTTCCCGCAACCCTATCGTCGTGCCAACAGCTATTTCGAGGGGGTTGAAAAGTAATGGCCGGGTCCAGGCCCGGCCATGACAATCGTCAAGTCGGTTATTTACCTTCCGCAGCGAAAACTTCTTTCGCAATACGGAAAGAATCCACCGCACATGGTACGCCGGCATAGATCGCGACCTGCAGGAACACTTCGGTAATTTCTTCCTTGGTCACACCGTTGGTCAGCGCACCCTTGATATGCGCTTTCAATTCATGCGGGCGATTGAGGATCGAAATCATCGCAAGGTTCAGCATCGAGCGCTGCTTCAGCGGCAGCCCTTCCCGGCCCCACACGGCGCCCCAGCAATACTCGGTCACCAGTTCCTGCAGCGGGCGATTGAAATCGTCGGCGTTTTTGAGCTGCGTATCGACATAGGCATCGCCCAGTACCGCGCGGCGAATGGCGAGGCCCTTGTCGTACATGTCCTTGTTCATTGATCGCGTCCTTTGGATCGTTGGATTTGTCGAAGCCAGCGTTCATGCCCGGCCTTGCACTGGGCATCCATGACTTTCTTACAGATGTGGGGACGGCAGGCGCCGGCTCTCGGCTGACCCATGACGATGCCTCAGAAATTGTGCACTGCACGCCTTGAACAAAACATAAGCTTGCTTATTTTATCTCTGCTTACAGAGAGAATTTCATCATGCCCCCCCGCCATCCTCATCGAGAAATGGCCTTTTTAATCAATGACGTAGGCCGAATGCTCCGAACCTATGCGGACCAGGTGGCCCGCCGTTTCGGCATGACCCGCGCGCAATGGGCAGTGCTGAAGCGGCTCGAGGCGAATGAGGGGCTGAAACAATCCGAACTGGCCGAGATGCTGGATCTGCAGCCGATCACCGTGACCCGCCTGGTCGACCGGCTTTGTGACAACGGCCTGATCGAGCGACGCGCCGACCCCAATGATCGCAGGGCCAAACGGCTGTTTCTGACGCCGGCGGCGCAGCCGCTGATGAAGCACCTCGACGCGCTCGGCAACGAGCTGATGAACGCAATCCTCGAAGGGCAGCCTCCGGAAAAAACCGACGCGGCCCTCGCCTATCTCGGCGCGATGAAAGAGAACCTGCGCCGCCTGCTGCAAGAAAACGCTGAAGAGAAGCTGGAAGAAAAAGAGAAGCACTATGCGTAATAACGTCCTGAAGATGCCGGGAACCACGGAGACTGCCGGCTCACGCACCGGCTCTGCGATGAAATTCATTCGCGCGAGGCTGCGCATCATCCTTCTTGTCGTCGTGCCGCTGATTGCGGCCACCGCTGGCTTCACCTTCTATCTCTATGGCGGCCGCTACATCACGACCGACAACGCTTATGTCGGTGCGCAGAAGGTGCTGATCACGCCGGACATCTCTGGCAAGATCAATAAGATTTATGTCAAGGAAGGCCAGCATGTTGCCGAGGGCGATCCGCTGTTCGAGATCGATCCCGTTCCGTTCAAGCTAGCGCTGACGCAGGCGCAGAGCAAACTTGCCTCAGTCTGGACCGACTTCAACAACCTGAAGACCAATCTCGCCTCGCTGACCAAGCTTGCCGAATACGCCAAGCAGAGCGTGGAGCTGAAGCAACGCGACGTCGAGCGGAAGCAGGCGCTGGTCAACAAGGCCGTCGGCACGCAGGCCGATCTCGACACGTCGATCTCAGCGCTGGTATCGGCGCAATTGCAAGCCCAATATGCCGAACAGCAGCGAGGAGACACGCTCAACCAATTGCTCGGCGATCCCAATCTGCCCATCGAGAAATTTCCGGCTTACATCCAGGCCAAGGCCGTGCTCGACCAGGCCGAACGCGATCTCAATCACACCAAGCTGCGCGCGCCGATGGGCGGCATCGCCACCCAGGTTGACGCCATCCAGCTCGGCCGTTTCGTCACCGCCGGCACGCCTGTGTTCAGCGTGATGGATGACAGCGCGCCATGGGTCGAGGCCAATCCAAAGGAAACCGACATCACCAATCTGCGTGTTGGCCAGCAGGTGACGTTGGATGTCGACTCATTCCCCGACCGCACTTTCCACGGTATTGTACAGTCCGTCAGCCCTGGCACCGGCGCGCAATTCTCGATCCTGCCGGCGCAGAATGCGACCGGCAACTGGGTCAAGATCGTGCAGCGCGTACCGGTGCGTATCGCCTTCGATCCGGGCGAGGACACGCATCTGTTGCGCGCCGGTATGAGCGTGAATGTGTCGATCGACACCAAGCACAACCGGACGCTGGCTAGCTTGTTCGGCCTTACCTCAGCAGCACACGAAGTCCACTGATGACCACGGCCGGCGCACAAGCTCCATTACCCGCCGGCGCGCGCCGGACCCTGGTGACCGTGTGCGCCATGTCCGCCACGATCATGCAGGCTCTCGACACCACGATCGCCAACGTTGCTTTGCCCTATATGCAGGGTAGCCTCGGCGCTTCGATGGACCAGATCAACTGGGTGCTGACGTCCTACATCGTCGCCGCAGCAATCATGACCGCGCCGATCGGCTGGCTCGCCAACCGCTTCGGCACCAAGAAGCTGTTCATCATCTGCGTCATCTGTTTCACGCTCGCATCGCTGCTCTGCGGCGTCGCCCAGAGTATCGAGCAGATGGTGCTGTTCCGTCTTTTGCAAGGCATGGGCGGCGCGGCTTTGGTGCCGCTGTCGCAATCGGTGCTCTTGAGTTCCTATTCGCCGGAGGAACGCGGCTCTGCAATGGCGATCTGGGGCATGGGCGTGATGCTCGGCCCGATCATGGGCCCAACACTCGGCGCCTGGCTCACCGACAATTATTCCTGGCACTGGGTGTTTCTGGTGAACCTGCCGGTCGGCATCGTCACCGCCATCGGTTTGCTGATTTTCATGGACGAGACCAGGCCGCAGGACAGCTTGCGATTCGACTGGTTCGGATTTCTCGCGCTCGCGGTTGGCATCGGCTCGCTGCAGTTGATGCTGGATCGTGGCGAACAGGTCGGCTGGTTCGAGGCGACGGAAATCTGGATCGAAGCGATCGTGTCGGCTGTCGGCTTCTATTTCTTCTTCGCGCATTCGCTCACCACGAATAACCCGTTCATTCGCTTCGATTTGTTCAAGGACCGCAATTTCGTCAGCGGCTGCCTGTTCATGGTCCTGATCGGTGTCACGCTGTTCGGCACCATGGCGCTGGTGACGCCGTTCCTGCAGAACGTTCTTAATTACCCGATCCTGTCGGCGGGCCTGCTGCTGGCCTCGCGCGGCATCGGAACGCTGGTCGCGATGATGATGGTGGGGCGTCTGCTGAGAATCATTCAGGCGCGCTATCTGATCCTGACTGGCCTGATCATCACCGCGTTCACGCTCTGGGAGATGACCGGCTTCACCGATTACACGTCGTCGCGCACCATCACGGTTTTCAGCGTGATGCAGGGCGTCGGCCTTGGTCTCGTGTTCGTGCCGCTCTCCACCGTCGCTTTCGCAACCCTGCCGGGACATCTGCGCACCGATGGCGCGGCCATTCTGACACTGGTCCGCAACATCGGTTCGTCGATCGGCATCTCGATGGTCATCGCCGAGCTGACAAACACCACGGTGAAGATGCACGCGCATCTGACCGAATATATCACGCCGTTCCATGACGCACTGAAGATGCAGGATGTCGCCTCGATCCTGAACATGGCGACCGATCAGGGCCGCGCCATGATGGATGCGCTGATCACGCAGCAGGCGGCGATCATCGCCTATGGCAACGACTTTTACTTGCTGATGCTCCTGACCATCGCCGCCATTCCGCTGGTGTTCCTGATCCGCAAGACAACGGCGCCCGCGCGTGGCGGGGATCATGAGGCGGTGTTGGATTAGCCCCCACCCCTCCTCCGCTCGGTCCCGCCAACGGGATGCGCCCGATGACAGGCTCCGGCGCGCAACTAATCGCCAGCACCCATAAACTCCGTGCGCACCCTCTCGGTATGTTCCCCCAGTGCAGGTACAGGCCCGTAACTGCGGCTCTCGTTGAACAACGCTGCAGGCGCCGGCAACGACGCAGGCCCGCTCGGGGTCTCCACGGTGATTCGCCGCAAATGCGGGTGCTGCGACAGCAACGCGCAATCGTTGACGCGCGCGAAAGCGATATCCGCTTGCTGCAGCATCGCCATCAGCGGCTCGACATCGAAGCTTGCGAATACGGCGCCGACCAGCGCATCGGTCAGCGCACGATGATCGACACGAGCGCGATTGGTGGCGAAGCGCGGATCGTCGGCCAGCGCCACATCAGCCAGCACCTTGCCGGCAAGAACACGCCATTCGCGATCGTTCTGGATCGAGATCAGGATGTCCGCGCCATCTTTCGTCTTGAACACGCCATAAGGCGCAATCGCCGCATGCGCGAGCCCGATGCGCTTGAACGGATGGCCACCTTCGTGCGAGAGGAGCGGCACCGTCATCCATTCCGCCATCGCATCGAACAGCGACACCGATATCTCCGCACCCTCACCAGTCCGGCCACGCGCAATCAAGGCTTCGAGAATGGCCTGATAGGCATTGATGCCGGCGCCGATATCGGCGACCGAAAAGCCAACCCGCGCCGGAGCCTCCGGCCCACCGGTCACCGACGCCAGCCCGACTTCCGCCTGCACCAGGAGATCGTAAGCCTTGCGCGATGCGAACGGCCCGGTCTCGCCATAGCCTGAGATCGAACAGCAGATCAGGCGCGGGTGTTTCTTGCGCAGTTGCGCAATCGGAAAGCCGAGCTTGGCGATCGCGCCTGGCTTGAGGTTCTGCACGAAGATGTCGGCCTTCGCGAGCAGCGCCGCGAACAGCGCTTTGTCTGCTTCACGCGCAAGATCGAGCACAACCGATTCCTTGCCGCGATTGAGCCAGACGAAATTGGCGCTCTCGCCGTGCACATAGTCGTCGTAAGAGCGCGCGAAATCTCCTTCCGGCCGTTCGATCTTGATCACCCGCGCGCCCGCATCGGCCAGCCGGCAGGTCGCCTGCGGCGCCGCCACGGCCTGTTCAAGCGAGACGACGAGAAGGCCTGCGAGGGGAAGGGTCATGATTCAATGCCGCTACATATTCCGCCGTCATGCCCGCGCTTGCAGTCAAGCTTGCGCAGACTACGTAAACTTGTCTGCGCGGACATCCACGACTTTCTTTAGCAGAAAACAAGATGTGGATCGCCGGGACAAGCCCGACGATGACGAAGGTAAAGAATAGCGGCTCCACGCCACCGGCTTCAATACGACCTCGGCAAGCCCAGCACATGCTCGGCGATGTATGACAGGATCAGGTTGGTCGAGATCGGCGCCACTTGATAGAGCCGCGTCTCGCGGAATTTGCGCTCGATGTCATATTCCTCCGCGAAGCCGAAGCCGCCGAATGTCTGCACGCACATGTCGGCCGCAGCCCATGACGCATCGGCAGCCAAGAGTTTGGCCATATTGGCTTCCTCACCGATATCGGCGCCCTGCTCGTAAAGCTCCGCCGCTTCGCGCACCATGAGTTCGGCGGCGCGCATCTGCGCATAGGCGCGCGCGATCGGGAACTGCACGCCCTGGTTCTGGCCGATCGGCCGGCCGAACACAGCGCGTTCTTTCGCGTAAGCGGAGGCCTTGTCGATGAACCACTTCGCATCGCCGATGCATTCGGCTGCAATCAGGATGCGTTCGGCATTCATGCCGGACAGAATATAGCGAAAGCCCTTGCCCTCCTCGCCGACCAGCGATGTTGCCGGCACACGCATATTGTCGAAGAACACTTCCGTCGTCGCGTGATTCATCATGGTGCGGATCGGCCGGATCGTCAGACCCTTGTCCTTCACCGTACGCATATCGATGAGGAATACGGAAAGGCCATCGGTGCGTTTTTGCACCTCTTCGCGTGAAGTCGTGCGCGCCAGCAGCAGCATGAGGTCGGAATATTCCGCCCGCGAGGTCCAGATCTTCTGACCGTTGATAATATAATTGTCGCCATCGCGTGTCGCTGTGGTGCGCAGGCTCAGCGTGTCGGTGCCGGAGGTCGGTTCGGTGACGCCGAAGGCCTGCAGGCGAAGCTCACCGCGCGCAATGGCGGGAAGATAAAGTTGCTTCTGTTCGGCGTTGCCATGCCGCAGCACGGTACCCATCGTATACATCTGCGCATGACACGCCGCACCGTTGCAGCCAGACGCATGGATTTCTTCCATGATCGCGGCGGCGGCACGCATCGGCAGTCCGCTGCCGCCGAACTCTTCCGGGATCAGCGCGGCGAGAAATCCGGCCTTGGTTAGCGCCTCAACGAATTGCGTGGGGTAAGCACGCTCGCGATCGAGTTCGCGCCAGTATTCGCCGGGGAAGTTTGCGCAGAGAGCGCGAACGCTGTCGCGAATAGCCGATAGTTCTTCGTCGCGCATTAATTCACCTCCACACGGCCATGATTGACCGCGATCACATCACGCTCCACGACGCGCGCGCGATAGCTGATGATATCCCCGTCGCGCCACATCTCGGTGCGGATCGTTTCGCCGGGAAAGACCGGCGCCGAGAAGCGCCCGGACATCGACCGCAGACGCGACGGATCATAGTCGCACATTATGCGAAGGAGCGCGTGTCCCGCGACGCCGAATGTGCCAAGGCCTTGCAGGATCGGCCGTGGAAAGCCTGCCGCCTTGGCAACATCGGGATCGGCATGCAGTGGGTTCGTGTCAGCCGAGAGACGATAGATCAGCGCCATTTCCGGGCGCGTGACGAGATCGCACACATGGTCGGGCGCGCGCTCCGGTATCGGATGCACCAGCGGCGATGGCCGCACATGGCCGAAGCCACCATCGCTACGGCAGAACACCGTCTGACGAATGGTCGCGATCGGCTCACCTGTCGTCTTGTCGGTGATCGCACGTTCCATCAGCAGCAGCGCACCCTTGCCCGCGCCCTTGTCGATGACATCGCGGATGCGATGCCGTGCGACGATGGTGCCCGATGCCGCAGGCAACTTGTGCTGCGTGAGGTGCTCTTCGCCGTGCACCGTGAGCGAGTAGTCAACACCGGTATCGTAGTCGCGCAGCAGAAAGGGATCAAAGCCGAGCACGACCGGAAAGGTCGGCAGCACCTTCAGATTCTTTTCGTAGACGAAGGCGAGTTCGCGACGATCAAGCGGATCGTGCCCAAGCCCGACACCGAGCGCATAGAGCATCACATCCTTTTCGGAATAGCTCTGCTCAGTATCGGGAAAAGCCAGTGCGACAAGCTTGTCGGGATCGATCGGCATCGTCGCTCCTCGCGGCGACTATTGCGCGCCGAGCCCGAGCCGCTTGATCAGTTCGCCCTTGAACTTGTAGTCGGCCGCCGTCTGATCGTGGAATTGCTGGCCGGTGAGATAGGCAACGCTCTGCCCGGTCTTGCCCGTCACCGTCAGCACGCCTTCGGCCTTCACCGCCTTGGCGCATGCTGCCTCAAGTGCAGCCTTCACATCGGCGGGCAAACCCTTCGGCGCATAAAGCCCGTTCTGGCCGGGCGGCACAGCGGTCGTCACGCCAAGCTCGGCCGCCGTCGGCACGTCGGGATAGGCAGGATGACGCTTGCTGGAGAACACCACCAGCGGCCTGATCTGATCGTTGCCGCGGATCGACGAAATCGCCGGCGCACCGAAATCGAGATCGCCCTTCAGCAGCACTGGCAACATGGCGCCATCGCCGCGGAACGGCAGATGCTGCACTTTGACCTTCAATGCCTCGGCGAGATTCTCGACCGACAGATGCGGGATCGAGCCAAGGCCGGCATGGCCGAAATTGAGGCCCTTGTCGCCGGCCGCAGCGAACAGCTCTTTCGCAGTCTTGTAAGGCGAGTTCGGCCCGACCGCGATGGCGAACACATTCTCGAACACCTGACAGATGTAATCGAAAGATTCGACGTTGTAGCGGACGCCCTTCACGAGATAGGGCGCGTTGGCGATCGGCGTCGAAGGGCCGAAGCCCAGCGTGTAGCCATCCGGCGCCGCATTGGCGAGCGCACCGAAGCCAAGCGTGCCGCCCGCGCCATCCCGATTTTGCACAACCACGCTTGTGCCGAATTGGTCAGCGAGCGACGCCGCCACCGACCGGCCGATCAGATCGACGCCACCGCCGGCCGCGAATGGAATGATGACTTCGATATTGCGGGAGGGGTATTTCTGCGCATTCGCTGCGCCGGACAGGACCAACAACGCGGCCGCGCCGCACAGCAAACGTATCAACATCACATTCCTCCCTTTATTGGAAACCTCAGGCAAGCGGTTTATTCTTGTCGACGCGCAAAGACAACATATCAGGACACCGATTGCATGGCCCGCCGCATCGTCGATATCTCGATCCCCCTGGAAAGCGACGTAGCGAGCGATCCGCCTGTCGCTCTGCCGAAGATCGAGTATCTGCGGCATGACCAGACCATCGACCGCATCCGCGGCTTCTTCCCGGGCCTCAAGGCAAGCGACCTGCCGGACAGCGCCGGCTGGGCGCTGGAGAAGGTCGAGATCACGACGCATAACGGCACGCATCTCGATGCGCCGTATCATTATCATCCGACGATGGATCACGCGCTTGGCGCGCCGAAGCCGGCAATGACCATCGATCAGGTCCCGCTTGACTGGTGCTTCCAGCCCGGCGTGAAGCTCGATTTCCGGCACTTTCCGTCCGGCTATGTCGTCACCGCGCGCGATGTCGAAACCGAACTCGAGCGCATCGGCCACACGCTGCTGCCGCTAGAGATCGTGCTGGTGAATACGGCCGCCGGCGCGAAATATGGTGAGGCTGATTACGTCGATTCCGGTTGCGGCATGGGCCGCGAGGCGACGCTTTATCTTACCGAGCGCGGCGTTCGCGTCACCGGCACCGATGGCTGGAGCTGGGATGCGCCGTTCTCATTCACCGCCCAGACCTATGCGAAGACGCACGATCCGTCGATCATCTGGGAAGGCCACAAGGCCGGTCGCGACATCGGCTATTGCCATCTCGAGAAGCTGCACAATCTCGAACACCTGCCGCCGACCGGCTTCATGGTGTCGTGTTTTCCGGTGAAGGTGAAAGGCGGTTCAGCAGGCTGGACGCGCGCGGTGGCGATCTTCGAGGAATAGTTCTGGTCTGCTGTTCAATGCGCTTCCGCCGCCAACACGGCCTCGGCGCGAATTTCCTCGGTCAGCCGCGCTTTCAATTCGGAAAATTCCGGCGAGGTCTTGATCGTGTAATGCCGCGGATGAGGCAAGGTCACACGCACATCGGCCTTGATGCGGCCGGGGCGCGCACTCATCACCAGCACACGCGACGCAAGGAAAATCGATTCCTCGATATCGTGAGTGACGAACAGCACGGTCTTGCGTTCACGCTCCCAGATGCCGAGCAGCAATTCCTGCATCAGCGCCCGGGTCTGATTGTCGAGGGCGCCGAAAGGCTCGTCGAGCAGCAGGATCTCGGGGCCGTTGGCAAGAGCCCGCGCTATCGCCGTGCGCTGCTGCATGCCGCCGGAGAGTTGTTTCGGATAGTGCCGCGCAAAGCTTTGAAGTCCGACGCGCTCCAGCCATTGGCCGACAATGGCGCTGCGTTCGCCTTGCGGCACGCCTTTCTCGCGCAATCCGAAGCCGATATTGTCCGAGATCGTCAGCCACGGAAACAGCGTGTAGGACTGAAACACCATGCCGCGATCCGGACCCGGCCGCGTGACCTGTTTGCCGTCGAGCACAATCTTTCCGGTGGTCGGCGTATCGAGCCCGGCGACGAGGCGCAGCAAGGTCGATTTGCCGCAGCCGGACGGTCCGAGGATCGTCACGAAATCATTGTCGGCAATGTCGAGATTGATCGGCTCGAGCGCGCGTGTCGGCGAGCCGCCATGCACGGCGGGGAAGACGCGGGTGACATTTTCGATGCGGAGCTTGGTCATGCCGAATAGCGCTCCGCAAGTTGCCACCCTCCCCTGGAGGGGGAGGGTCGGCGAGACGCGCTTGCGGCGAGCCGGGGTGGGGTGATCTGTTCGCTGCGCGATTCACCCCCTCCCGCCCGCCTTCGGCGGACGACCTCCCCCCTCCAGGGGGAGGTAAAAGGACGGACTGCGGAGTAATGATAAGCGGCCGCGTCAAACATGGTGGTCATATCTGGCTCCATGGAAAGAGCCAGCGATTGGCCGCCTTGAACAGATAATCCGAGATGAGGCCGATGATGCCGATGACGATAATGCCGAAGATGATCTGGCCGGTTGCCAGCAACGCCTGACTGTCGATGATCATGTGGCCGATGCCGGACGACGAGCCGATCAGTTCGGCGACGATCACATAAGTCCAGGCCCAGCCGAGCACGAGGCGCAGGATTTCGGCGATGTTCGGAGCCGCCGATGGAATCAGCACTCGCGCGAGAATGCCTTGGTCGCGCGCACCAAGCGTCAGCGCCGCTTCGACAAGATCGCGGCGCACGCTGCCGACGCTGCCCGCCACCATCAGGATGATCTGGAACACCGCGCCGATGAAGATCACCAGGAGCTTCTGCAATTCGCCGATGCCTGACCAGAGGATCAACAGCGGAATGAACGCTGAAGCCGGCAGATAGCGCGCGAACGATACGAAGGGCTCGAGAAGGGCTTCGATCGGCTTGTAAGCGCCCATCAGGATGCCGAGCGGCACCGCGATCAGCGACGCAAGAATAAAGCCGCCGATCACGCGCCAGATGGTGACACCGATATCGAACGAGAAATTGTGCCGGGTCAGCAGCAGCCAGCCGTCCTGCACCATGGTCAGCGGGTCGGCGAGGAAGGTCTTCGAGACATAGCCGCCGAAGGTGGCAAAAGCCCATGCCGCGATGAACAGAATGAAGAACGAAACGCCCAGCAGGATGCGGGCGGTGTTCGATATGGGTGCGAGGGGTGTCATCAGCTTATGCTGTAAACTCGAAACTCGTGTCCCGGGCGCAGCGCAACATGCAAGTGGTGCGTTGCTGACCCGGGACCCAATCCAGGCCGCCAAGCGAATGGGCCCCGGCTCAGCGATGCACCGCCATAGCGCGTCAACGCGCTTTAGGCGCTGCATCGCGTCCGGAGCGCGGAGATGTCATTACTGCACAAATCTTGGATCGGCGAGCTTCGACAGATCGGGGATCTGCTTGATCACACCGATTTCGAGCAACAAGTCCGCAGCTTCCTTCGAAAAGGCCGCGTGTTCGCCGGCGAAGAATTTCTTGTTCGCCTCCTGATCCTGCCAGCGCAGATATTTCGCCGAGTTACCGAACTGCTCGCCAGACTGTTTCACATCCGCGCCCATGATCTCGTAGGCCTTCTTCTCATCCTTCTTGATCATGTCGAGCGCTTCGAAATAGCTCTTGGTCAGCGCTTTCACAGCCGCTTCGTTGTCGGCGATGAATTTTGGGGTGCAACCGAAGGTATCCATCACCATCGGGTAATCGAGCGTGGTGGCGATGATCTTGCCCTTGTCCGGAGCGCCACGCACAGCCGACAGATACGGCTCATAGGTCATGGCGACATCGTTCTGGCCAGCGATGAAAGCCTGCGCCGCCGGCCCGGGCTCCATATTCACCACCGTCACATCCTTGACCGAAAGGCCGTTCTTCTTCAGGAACCAAGCCAGCGTAAAGTAAGGCGCAGTGCCCGGCGCCGAGGCGGCGACCGTCTTGCCCTTGATGTCCTTGATCGATTTGACGTCGTTGCGCACGGCCATGCCGTCGGCGCCATAGGACTTATCGAGTTGGAAGAGCTGGGTAGTCGGAATGCCACTCGCATTCCAGACGATCCAGGTCTCGACGGTTGTGGCCGCGCATTGGATGTCACCCGAGGCAATCGCCAGATGACGGCTGGCCTGCGGGATTTTCTTGATGGTCACGTCGAGGCCGTTCTTGGCGAAAATCCCGGCCTCCTTCGCCAAAGTCAGGGGCGCAAAGCCGGTCCACCCGGATATGCCGATGGCGACCTTGGTTTGCGCGGATGCGGGACTGGCGAGCAAGGCGATGCCCGCCGCCGCTGCCAGAATGGCTTTCATGTTCATGTAAGACCCCTCCGATTGGAACAGCCGGTTGCCGGCTTTGCCGCCATGGCACACGCCGCCGAACCGAAAGTCAATTATGCAAAAAACAGCATGCCAGCCGCGACCTTGGCCCGACATACGGGCCGCGCGGCATTGTCTGGAGCAGGCTTATCCCGGATAGTGCGGGTAACGGCGGAAAAAGCATCAGCCGATGCCAAGGAAATACCCAACAAGAAGGCCGCCGGACGGGAACGCAAGGGATATGCCCAAGGACCTGCAATGAACGACCGCAGACTGAACCCCATCTCCGATGCCGAGCTGAACCGCCGCTGGGCCGCGATCCGCGCCGGCATGAAAGACCGCGGTCTCGATGCACTGGTGATGCAGAACAATAACGACTGGTTGGGCGGCTACGTGAAGTGGTTCACCGATTACCCGGCTTATAACGGCTATCCTCGCACGGTGATCTTTCACGCCGACGATGCCATGACCGTCGTTGACATGGGCCCGACCGGGTCGCGCCGCAATCTCGACGGCCAGCACAAGATCCAGCGCGGCGTCGGCGACCTGATCGGCACACCGGCCTTCACCTCCATCGCCTATACCGACGGCTATCAAGGCGAGCTTGCTCTCTCCGAACTGAAACGGCGCGGCTACAAGCGCATCGGCCTGCTCGGCGCTGGCACGATGCCGTATCGTTTCGTCACGCAGATCGAGGCCGGCCTTGCCGGCAAGACGCAGATCGACGACGCCACCGAATGGGTGGATGCGATCAAGGCGATCAAGAGCGATGAGGAAATGGCGCTGGTGCGTCGCTGCGCCGAAATGCAGGACGAGATTTTCGCGCGTGTCTCAAGTAAGATCAAACCCGGCATGCGCGACAACGACATTACGGCGCTTGCGCAATATGAAGGCCGCCTTCTGGGCAGCGAGCAGGGTTTGTTCCTCGGCTCATCGGCGCCGCTCGGTGAGGCCTCGAATTTCGTCGATCGCTATATGCAGGGGCGCACCTTGCAGGAAGGCGATCACTTCTCGCTGCTGATCGAGAATGCCGGCCCCGGCGGCATGTACACCGAGATTGCGCGCACCATGGTGCTCGGCAAGGCGTCGAATGAAGTCATCGACGGCTTCGAAACCGTGAAGGAAGCGCAGACATATACCCTCAGCAAGATGAAGCCCGGCGTACCCTGCCGCGACGTTGCGGCCGCGCATGATGAGTTCATGATCACGCGTGGCTATGGCGCGGAAAAGCGCCTCTATGCCCACGGGCAAGGCTACGATCTCGTCGAGCGCCCGCTGATCCGTGCTGACGAAACCATGTCGATCGAAGCCGGCATGAACTTCGCCGTGCATCCCGGATTCGAGACGCCATCGCTGTTTGCGGTGATCTGCGACAATTACCTGATGGGCAAGGATGGGCCAGACGAATGTCTGCACAAGACGCCGAAGAAAGTGTTCGAGCTTTAGTCGCGCATTTGACTTCGAAGCCACGCGCTCGCTAGCATTCTCAACAACAAGAAACTTGTATCATATGACGATACAGACGCGGCGATGCGTCATGGCAAGGGACGGAAACGGCGAATGAAGCCTGACATCCTGTATTTCGGCGCGTTCCCCGATGCAACGGTGGCCGAACTCAATCGCCGCTACAGCGTGCATCATTACTTCAATCTGCCGAAACCGGACGATATTCCGCCCGACATTGCGATCCGCGTTCGCGCGATCGCGACCGAAGCCAATCGCGGACTGACTCGCGCGATCCTCGACAAACTGCCGAATGTCGAAGTGATCTCGGTCTTCGGCGTCGGCATCGATGCGGTGGACCTGAAAGCAGCGCAGGAGCGCGGTATTCCCGTTACCAATACGCCCGATATTATTGGACCGGAGGTCGCCGATCTTGCCATCGGGCTGATGCTGGCCTCGGCGCGGCAGATCATCTTCGCCGATCATTATGCCCGCTCGGGCGCCTGGGCGAAGAAGGGACCGATCTCGCTCGGACGCAGTGTCGCCAACAAGACCTGCGGCGTGATCGGGCTTGGCGGCATCGGCCGCGCGATTGCCGATCGCGCAACAGCATTCCGCATGCGCGTTCTTTATAATGCGACGCGCGAAAAGAAGAACGTGCCCTATATATTCGTCGGCGACGTTGTCGAACTGGCGCGGCAAAGCGACTTCCTGATGATCGCGTGCAAGGGTGGTCCGGAAACGCGCCATCTCGTTTCGCGCGCGGTGATCGATGCGGTTGGGCCAAACGGCACGCTGATCAATGTGGCACGTGGCAGTGTCGTCGATGAAGAGGCGATGATCGATGCGCTGACGCACAAACGACTTGGCTTTGCCGCACTCGATGTGTTCGAAAGCGAGCCCAATTTCGACCAGCGGCTTTTGGACTTCCCGAATGTGATCGTGCAACCGCACCACGGCACCGCCGCCATCGAAACCCGAACAGCGATGGGCCAGCTCATGATTGACAATATCGTCGCCCACTTTGAGAAAAGGCCGTTGCTGACGCCGGTCGCGGCGTGACGAGTTCAGTGGCAACGAGCTCGCCGCAGGCTTGCGCATCATGGGCGTGTGTGCATCAATTCAATAACTAAATAGAACGGCAAAAGCCGCGACAATCGCCGGGTGGGAACAACACGATGACGGATCAGCCGCAGATCATCGTCGATAAGGTCAGCCATCTGTACCGGCCACCGAATGGCCGACCAGTCCTGGCGCTGGAGGATATTTCGCTCGACGTGCGGCCGCAGGAATTCCTGGCGCTGCTCGGGCCGTCCGGCTGCGGCAAGTCAACGTTGCTGTATCTGATGGGTGGCTTCATTCCGATCGAGACCGGATCGATTTCGGTGGGCGGCAAGCCGGTGAAAGAGCCGGGCCCGGATCGCGGCATCGTCTTCCAGCATTTTGCGCTGTTTCCGTGGAAAACCGTGCGTGACAACGTGCTCTATGGCCTGGAGAAAGGCGGCCTGCCACGCGCCGAGCGCGAACAGACAGCCCAGCACTTCATCGATCTCGTTGGACTCAGCGGGTTTGAGGACAGCTATCCCTCGCAATTGTCCGGCGGCATGAAGCAGCGCACCGCGATCGCCCGCACGCTGGCGATCGATCCTGATATCCTTTTGATGGATGAACCGTTCGGCGCGCTGGACGCGCAGACGCGGCACCTGATGCAGATGGAACTTCTCAGCATCTGGCGGAAACGGCCGAAGACCGTGATCTTCGTCACCCATGATGTGCAGGAAGCCGTCTATCTCGCCGACCGGATTGCGGTGATGTCGGCACGGCCCGGCCGCATCAAGACCATTGTGGAGAACAAGCTCGATCGCAACGATCCAGGGCTGTTCAAGTCGCCGGCCTTCGCGGAAAAGGTGGATGACATTTGGACTCTGGTGCGCGCCGAAGCGATGAAGATGCAGGGCGTTCGCGCCTCATGAAGACGCTGATCCGTTATCTCCCGCTGCTGATCCTGGCGGTGGCATGGGAAGCCGCATCGCGACTGCAGCTTGTATCGTCATTGGCGTTGCCGCCGCTATCCGATGTCATCGTCGCCTGGTGGGATCTGCTGAAGAGCGGCGAACTCTTGACCAATGGCGCGGCATCGCTCTGGCGCGCAAGCGCCGGGCTGTTTCTCGCCATCGTTATTGGCGCAACGCTCGGCATCTTCATGGCCTGGTGGCGGCCTGTGAATGTGGTGCTCAGCCCGCTGGTCGAAGCGCTTTATCCGATGCCGAAATCGGCGCTGATCCCGGTCACCGTCATCTGGCTCGGCTTCGGCGACGGCTCCAAGATCCTGCTGATCCTGCTCGGCTGCATGCTGCCGGTGACCATCGGCGCCTATAACGGCGCGCGCGGCTGCGATCAAGCGCTGGTGTGGTCGGCGCGCAGCATGGGCGCGAGCCGCATGCGCATGCTGTGGGACGTGGTGGTGCCGAGCGCGACGCCGGAATTGCTGAACGGCATCCGCACTGCGTTGGCCCTGTCGTTCATCCTCTTGGTCAGTTCCGAACTGATCGTGGCGCGCGAAGGCCTGGGCTATCTGATCGGAACGCTGGGCGCCAATGGCACTTATGATGCGATGTATGCCGTGGTGCTCACCGTTGCGTTTATCGGTTTCGCCGCCGACCGGATTTATCAGGTGATTCAGGACCGGATGCTGCGATGGCAACAGTGACGCAATCGGTCTCGCCGAGGCAGGACAGCGGGCCGTCCGCTGGACGTAAATTCTTGCATGGGCTCGGCTGGTTCCTCGCCCATACCGGATCGATCATCGCGCTGGCGATTGCCTGGGAATGGCTGGCGCGCAGCGGCCTCGTCACACCGTTCCAGCTGCCAACATTAAGTTCCGTGCTGGAGCGCATCTGGACTAACGCCATGACCGGCGATCTATTCATCAATACCGCTGTCACGCTTTATCGTGCCATTGCTGGATTTCTCATCGCCGCTGTTGTCGGCGTGTTGCTGGGAATGGCGATGTCGCGCATCGCATTCGTCCGCTGGTTCTTCGATCCGATCGTATCGGTCGGGTTTCCGATGCCGAAGGTCGCATTCCTCCCCGTCATCATTCTGTGGCTTGGCGTCTACGATGCCTCGAAGATCACGATGATCGTTGTCGATGCCGCCTTTCCGGTGATCACCGCGACCATCGTAGGCCTTCGCGGCGTCGATCAATATCTGTTGTGGTCCGCCCGCAACATGGGCGCAAGCAATCGCGAATTGCTGTGGCAGATCGCGTTGCCGGCGGCGCTGCCGCAGATCATGACCGGCCTTCAGGTGGCGCTGCCGATCGCGCTGATCCTTGCCGTGTTCACCGAGATGGTGATGGGCGGTTACGGATTGGGCGGCGCGATGATGCAGGCGTCGCGCTTTGCCGATTCGCGCGGTGTCTTCGCCGGCATCCTGGAAATCGCTGTCGTTGGCTATGTGCTTGTCAAAGCGATGGCCATCCTGCGGCGGCGCCTTTTGATATGGCATCAGGAAGCGATGGCCCCAAGTACGGTCTAGTCGTCGTCGTCCCCGCGACGGCGAGGACCCGTACGCTGTGACATTTCAATAGCTTTTAGCTTGACGTTACAATTAAGAGCGGCGGCTACGGGTCCCCGCCGTCGCGGGGACGACCGATAACAAAAGCCGGGCGGTTTACACCGCCCGGCTGGCCCCGTCTCGTCGCTCGTAAGCGCACGATCTGCAGGAGAGCTTACGCAAGCTGCGTAAACTCGATTGCGTTGTCGTCTCTTTTGCTCGTCGCGCGCCGGTCCACCGTGATGTGATTATTGCTTTAACCGCTTCAACGCGTCTTCGACTACACTCAGATCAGAATATTTGCTCACATCTATGTCATCTTTCACGAAGCCAAGCTCTTTCGTGATGTTCAGATTGCTCTGCAAGGCCTTGAGATCGGGCACCATATCCGGATTACGGTAATAGTCCGCCTTGGTGAAAAGCCAGCCGAAGCGCTCGGCCGGCTGCTTGGTCACGCGAGCGGCGATTTCCGCCGCTTCTTTCTGGTTCGCGGGATCGAGATACCAGCGCACAATGCGGATGCTGTCTTCCATGAAATCGACCATCGCGGCCCGGTTCTTGTCGATGAACGGCTTGCGTGCAGTCCAGACGATCATGTCGGTGACGCCGATGGCATCGCGCTGGCTGAACAGCGGACGGGCCACTTTCTTCATTTCGGGATCGAGAGAGAACGGCAATACCGCCGGGATCAAATCCACCTTCTTTTCCGCCAGCATCGCCCGCATGGTCGGAAAGGGCGTTTCCAGCACCGTGTAGTCGCGTTTGTCCTCGAGGCCGGCCTTGCGCAGCATCGCCCGCATGGCGACGTCCACTGCGCTGCCGGCGGCATTGGTTGCGACTACCTTGCCTTTCAAGTCCGCCACCTTCTGGATCGGCCCATCCTTCAGAACATAATATTCGTTGGTGTAGCGGCCTTCGACGCCGTCGCGGAATTCATCGGCGATCACGCGCAGGTCTTCGAGGCCGGCATTCTTGATGGCAATGGCGATCGTTGAATAGGCAAGGTTCGCAACCTCAAGTTCGCCATTGGCCAAAGCAGTGATCATCAGCGGCGTTCCGGCATAGCGCACCGGCTCGAGCGTGTAGGATTTCCCGAGATGCTTCGCCAGATCCTTCTTCTCGAGAAGAATCGATCCCCAGTTCGAAACCGGCGCGGTCCAGGCCACGCGGATTTTGACCGGCGCCTGCGCCGATGCCTGCGAGATGGCAAAAACCGAAGCCAGGATCGCAATGATCCACTTTGTGAATCGCATACTTTCCTCCCATGTGTCCGGTCGTCTTTCCCGACGCTTATGACGTCGCGGCGCAACCGTGTTCAGCTATAAGTCGCGCGATCGGACACAAAATCGGCATCCATTTTTGTTGATCGCGCGCCAATCAAAGGCCGAACCCAATCGGAGGTCAAGCGCATCGCATGTCGGTACAGAGGCGATGCGCCGCATTGCGGCGCAAACAAGAAAATGATGCGACGGCTATTCCGCCGCACGAGATTTCGCGGATTTATTTTGCGACCGCGCGATCAAACGCAAAACCGGTATCCACTTTTGCTGATCGCGCGGCGATGGCAGAATTCACCTTCGGCATCACCTTTTCCGCCAGCAGGATCATCGAACGGCGGCCAAGCGCCACGTCCTTCCAGTCTTTGCCCGCATAGAGCAGCGTTCCGAAATCGCCGACCTGTTCGCGGAAAGCCAGAATTTCGTCCGCCACCTTCTCGGGCGAGCCGTGGATGATGAGCTTGTCGCAGATCGAGTCCAGCGTCACGTCATCATCCGGCTGATCGCGGTGCGTCTTGAACAATTCGATCCGGCCATTTGCTTTCAGTTTGGTGAAAAGTTGATTGTAATAGAAGCGATACGGCGAATCCGGCGCGGTCACATAGTCGCGCGCCGTCTTGTCGTCGTCGGCAACGAAGATGCTTTTTGCAACGCGCCAATTGGCAGGATCGGCCGGACGCGCGGCCCGCTCGCAGCCCTCGACATATTTCGGCCAATGGCTTTTCACCCAGGCCGGCATCAGGAAGTTGGCGGAGATCGGCTCCCATCCGCGCGCGGCGGCTTCCGTCACGCCCCTGGAAAATGGCGCAACCGCCGTGACGACGATTGGCGGATGCGGGCGCTGCAAGGGCTTGGGCAAAAAGCCTTGGCCGATCTTCGGCGCGAAATGGCGCTCGCTGACGACGGTCCAGTATTCGCCGCGCAGATTATAGGGAGGCTCGCCGCCCCAGATTGCCAGCACCTGATTGATACATTCGAGGAACATGGCGTTGCGGTTGGCATCGAGATTGCCGAAAACTTCCGCATCCGAGAGAAGGCCGCCCGGGCTGATGCCGAAAATGAAACGGCCATCCAGCATGTGATCCAGCATCGCAATCTCGGCCGCCACTTTGGCCGGATGATTGTTCGGCATGTTCACGGTGCCGGTGCCCAGCTTGATCTGCTTGGTGGCGTGGATCAGCGAGGCGATGAACAGCGTGCAGGAGGTGATGTTCTCGGCCTGATCGGTGGAATGCTCGCCGACATAGCCTTCGGTAAAGCCGAGTTCGTCCGCCAGAATGAAAGCCTCGCGGTCCTCGCGCAGCGACTGCCGCCAATCTTTGCCCAGGGGGTGGATCGGCATGGTGAAGAAGCCAAGTTTCATCGTTACTCCGCCGTGTGTCTGCCGCAGAATTTAGCTGCATCAGGGTTTTATCGGAAATAATATGCCTTGAGCGTAGCCATCAGGTTTTTTGATGTCGAACAAGGCAACCCTGCGACAGATCCAGGCCGTCATCGCGGTGTGTGAGGAAGGCTCCTTCACCAGGGCTGCCGAACGCGAGCACGCGACACAATCGGGCATATCGCAGCATGTTTCGGCGGTGGAGAAACTGTTGGGCGTGCGGCTGTTCGACCGCACCGCAACCGGCGTGACACCGACACCGGCCGGGCTTCGCTATTACCGGCAATGCGTCGATGCCATCGGCATGCTGGAGCGCGCCGGTGAAGACATGCGGGCTCTGGCCGGCACAGTGACGGGCCCGTTACGCATCGGCCTGATGCCGACCTTCACGCGCGCGGCGCTGGCGCCGACGCTGCAGCATTTCGTGCCAGCTTATCCCGATGTGCGGCTGCATATCATCGAGGCTTACAGCGGCATGCTGACCGACAAGGTGCTCGCCGATGAACTCGACTTCGCGATCGTGCCGGCTTTCGAGGGACGCGTCGGTTTGAAGTCGCGGCTGATCCTACGCGACCGCGAGGTGCTGATTTCCGGACCGGCCAGCGGCTTCAAGCCATTGCGGCCGCTGCGGCTGTCGGAATGCGCGCCGCTGACAATTGTCGTTCCGGGCCCTGAAAATGTCCGGCGGCGCAATCTCGAAGTTTATTTCCAGACCAATGGCGTCCGTATCGATCGCATGATCGAGATGGACGCGATGATGGCGACGTTCGATTTCGTGTCACGCACCGATTTCGTGACCATCCTGCCGGGGCTGATCTGCATGAATGACATCGGCAGCGACACGCTGACCGTTAATCCGATCGTTGATCCGCCGCTCTATGCGGAATTCATCGTCATCACACCATCGCGGCGCACCCTGTCGACGCCGGCGAAACTGTTTCTGGAGCGGTTCGAGGAGGATTTGAAGACGGCGTCAGAACGACTAACGGTATTGTTGAACACTGCGCCCGCATCTCTCCGTTCGTCCCCGCGCAAGCGGGGACCCAGAGTCACTGGATTCCCGCCTTCACGGGAGTGAGCAGAGAATCTTTATGCCGCGGCCGGCGCGCCGGGCTGTTTCAGTGGATGGGCTTTCGAAACCGCCTCATCCTGCATGCAGGTCTCGACGATCCGCCGCACGGTCGGATAGGGCGTCAGATCGTATTTGAAGAAGTTGCAGCCGACCGCATGGCTGACGAGGCAGATATCCGCCATGGTAATGGCGTCGTTCTGGCAATAGCGGCCGGTCTCCTTGCTGTTGGCAAGATTGGCTTCGAACGCCTTCATGCCTTCGCCGAGCCAGTGATGAATCCACTTCATGCGCGCGGCTTCATCGAGCTTCAGCTCATGCTCGAGATAATCCCGGATGCGCGGCACGATCAGCGGATGCGCGTCGGACGCGACGATACCCGAAAGGGCGCGGACGCGGGCGCGCGCCAAAGGTTCGGATGGCAGCAGATTGGGGTGCGGATGCACGTCATCCAGATATTCCATGATCGCCATCGACTGGAACAGCACCGGCCCGCCATCCTCATCGATCAGTGCCGGGATCAGCATCTGTGGATTGACCTTGCGATAACGCTCCGCGCGCTGCTCGCCCTTGAGAAGATCGACGTTGATGACCTCCGGCGTCAGGCCCTTGAGGTTGAGCGCGATGCGCACGCGGAACGACGCTAGCGAACGCCACCAGGAAAAGAATTGCATTGGTTACTCCCTGTCTCTCGTCCCTTCCCTGAAGGGGAGCTATAAGCTCAAGATTTCGACCCGCCCGGATCGGCCGACAGTCCCGTCGCCGCAATGCCGGCCACCGCACAGATTTCGTCGTTATCGGACGTATCGCCGGAAATGCCGACCGCACCGATAATATCGCCGTCCGCACCGCGGATCAGCACGCCACCCGGATTAGTGACGACGCGGCCGCCGCTCGCCGCCGCAAGTGAGGTGAAGAACATCGGCGCCTTCTCGGCGCGCTCGAACAACGTCCGCGAGCCAAAACCCATGCCGAGCGCACCCCACGCTTTTCCGAAAGCAATGTCGAAGCGCAGGATGCCGGACTTGTCCTCGCGCTTGAACGCGACGAGATGACCGCCCGCATCCAGCACGGCAACCGTGAGTGGAGCGAAATTCTTCTCGCGTGCCGTTTTCAACGCCGTATCGACCATGATGCTGGCTTGCGCGAGAGTGAGTGTCGTCATTTGAACTCCCTATGACTTGTTGCGGCGAGACCAATATACCGCCTGCCCCGATCCGTCGCCCTGTCCGAAGCCGGCAGCGCTGGCTTCATCGAAACAGGCGAGTGTTTTTTCAATCAGTGGCAGGTCGACCCCACGCGTTCTCCCTTCCGCAATCATGGTGCGGATATCCTTGCGGGCGTCATCGAGATTGAACGTCACCGCGCCAAAATCCCCGCCGCCAAGCCAGGCGGCTATATTCTGCCCGCGATTCTTCACGGCCGTCGACGCACCGGATGTATCGGCGATGATATCCATCATGCGTGACGGCTCGATGTTGAGGTGGCGGCTGATCGCGAGCGCCTCGCCCAGCGCCTGCCAATAGATCATCAGCGGCAGATTGATCGCGAGCTTCATGCCGGAGCCGGAGCCGACATCGCCGCAATGCTCCACCCGCCGGCACATCTGGTCGAGCAGCGGCTTGGCGCGTTCGAACTCCGCCTTGGTGCCACCGGCAAAACCGAACAACTTGCCTTGCCGCGCCGGCCCCGTGGTGCCGCCCACCGGGCATTCGACAAAGGCCGCACCTTTGGCGCACACTTTTTCCGCCAATGCGATTTCAGTCTGCGGTTGCACCGTGCTCATTTCAATGAAAAGCTTGCCGGCAACATCGCCAGACAAAAGCCCGGACGGACCGTGATAGACGGCATCGACAGCGGCAGCATCTGTGAGAATCGTGGCAATCGCCTCGGCTTGCGTGGCGAGCTCGGCCGGAGTTGCGGCAATCTTGGCGCCGCTCTCCATCAATGGCTTGGCTTTATCCGGCGATCTGTTCCAGACGATCACCTCGTGGCCGCATTCCAGCAATCGCGCGGCAATCGCAGATCCCATCTTGCCAAGGCCGGCCAGTCCCACACGCATGATCGTCCTCGCTCTATTTGTTGGATAGCTGATTTACGCGATCTAGCTGATCTGAAAAAGTCTCGTACCAATTCGGTCTTTTTGTTTCGCGGGATGAAAAGGCGATCTTATTCCACTGTGCCGATGCACTATCGTTCACACACGCAAAGTTGTCTGCAACAGACTACCGCAACACGAAATGGAGATGATTGAAAAGAAAACGCGTCGCACACTCGTCATGACGGCGCGTTCTGAAAAAGTCGCGCTATACTGACTGACAACAAAACACCAAAACGACCAATACAAGAAGACGCATAAGCGTCATTGAAGGCATGAGGAAACGCATCAACGCCTGAAAGCGCGAAAAAGCGCAAGGCATATCCACGGAGGAGGAAACGCCGTGAAGCTCGATCGACGAACTGCCATCAAAGGGGCGCTCGCAGCGGGCGTTGGCTCGCAGATCCTGAAAGTTCCAGCCGCCGCCGCACAAGCCGTGCCCATCCAGGTTGGATTCCTGACCGTCAAAACCGGCCCGCTCGCCTCCGGCGGCATCCAGATGGAGCAAGGGCTGACAGCCTTCTTCAAGGAACGCAATCATATGCTGGGCGGCCGCAAGGTCGAGGTGCATACCGCTGATACAGCGGGCAATCCGGCACAAACGCGGACCAAGACGCAAGAACTGGTCGAACGGATCAAGGTGAATTGCCTCATCGGCCCGCTTGCAGCGTTCGAGGCGCTGGCCATCGACGACTACATCCGCTCATCGCAAACGCCGATCCTCACCGTTGCCGGTGCCGAAGACATGACACAACGCAAGGCCAATCCCTGGCTGGTGCGGCCAAGCTCGACATCGGCGCAGCCGAGCCACCCGGTCGGCGATTATGCGGCCAAAGACCTGAAGATGAAGCGAGTCGCCTGCATCGCCGACGACTTTGCCTTCGGGCATGAGAATGTCGCAGGCTTTCAACGCGTGTTCGAAGATGCCGGCGGCAAGGTGGTGCAGAAATTATGGCCACCGCTGAACGCGCCGGATTACGCGACCTATATCTCGCAACTGAAACCGGATCTCGACGGCGTTTATACCGGCCATGCCGGTTCGAACGGCTTCAAATTCATCAAGCAATTGCGCGAATACGGCAATACGGCGCAGATCCTCGGCGGCTTTACACCGGTCGATGAATCGCTGCTGCAGCAGATGGGCGATGATGCGCTCGGCGCCATCACCGGCAACTGGTATTCGGCGCAACTCGATAATCCGATCAACAAGCGCTTCGTTGCGGCGATCCAGAAGGATTACAAAGTTGACCCCGGTGTCTATGCGGCCGAAACCTATCTTTGCGGCGAGGTGCTGGAACAGGCGCTGAAGGATGTCGGCGGCAAGATCGAAGACAAGAATGCCTTCATGAAAGCGCTGAAGAGCGTGAAGTTGAAGGAGTCGCTGCGCGGGCCAATGCACTTCGACGAATACGGCAACGTGGTCGGCAACAACTACATCCGCAAAGTCGAGCGCAAAGGCGGAAAGCTGGTGAATGCCGTGGTGAAAACCTATCCGGATGTCAGCCAGTTCTGGACTTACAAACCAGAGGAATTCTTAAAGCAGCCGGTTTACTCGCGCGACTACCCGCCCGCGAAGAATTTGGAGCAGTGATCCTTGCTTTTACCTCCCCCTAAAAGGGGGAGGTCGACTGCCGAAGCGGAGCGAGGCAGTCGGGTGGGGGGCGTCGATTACGCTGAATGAGACCCCCTCCCCAACCCTTCCCCTTTCAGGGGGAGGGAGTGACAGAGCAGGGAATACGTCGCACATGCAGTTCTGGATTATTCAAACGCTGAACTCTGTCGCGTTTGGCGGCCTTCTGTTTCTTCTGTCGTCCGGCTTTTCGCTGATCTTCGGGCTGATGCGCATTCCCAATCTCGCGCATGGCGCCTTCTTCATGCTGGGCGCGTATTTCGGCTACACCCTGCTGTCGCTAAAGTTCAATTTCTGGATCGCGGCGATCGGCGCAGGATTGGGCGTCGGTCTTGTCGGCATCATTCTCGAACGCTTTGTGCTGCGGCAATTGCCGGGCAACGCGCAAGGCCAGGTGCTGGTGACCCTCGGCCTGTCCTTCATCGTTGCCGACTTGTGCCTCCTGATCTGGACCGGCGATCCGATGCCGTTGCCGGCGCCACAGGAATTGCGGCCGCCGCTGCGTTACTTCGGACTGGCATTCCCAACCTATCGTCTTGTCGTGCTCGGGCTCGCGCTTGTTGCGGCCGTCGGACTTTACTTTTTGATGGAGCGCACCCGCATCGGCGCGATGATCCGCGCTGGTGTCGACGATCCGGAAATGGCGCGCGGCGTCGGCATTCCCGTCAGCCGTCTGTTCACAACCGTCTTCCTCCTTGGCGCAGCCTTGGCCGGCATGGGCGGTGTGCTCGGCGGCCCGATCCTGAATGCCTATCCCGGCCTCGATGCGGACATGCTGCCGCTCGCCTTGATCGTCGTCATTCTCGGCGGCGCCGGCAGTCTGCTCGGCGCTTTCGTCGGAAGCTTTATTGTCGGCTTCCTTTATAACTTCGGCATCGCGCTGGTGCCCGACCTCGCTTACTTCGTGCTGTTCCTGCCGATGGTTCTGGTGCTCATGTTCCTGCCGCAGGGCCTGTTCGGGCGGGTGCAACTATGACGCGCTCAAGCATCATCTGGCTGGTCGTCTGTGCTTTGCTACTGATTGCGCTGCCGCGCATCATCATTCACGAATTCTACATCAACATGGCGAGCCAGGTTCTCATCTTCGCGATCCTGGCTCTGAGCCTGAACCTCATGCTCGGCTTTGGCGGCATGGTGTCACTCGGTCATGCCGCCTATATCGGCGTCGCCGGTTACACCTGCATATTGCTGACAATTGCGGGCTACCACCCGCTCGTCGCGGCCATCGTTGCGCTGATTTTATCGACCGGATGCGCGGCGATTTTCGGCATGCTCTCGCTGCGCGCACCCGGTCTCGGCTTCCTGATGATCACACTGGCGCTCGGGCAGATCGTCTGGGGCGTCGCCTACAGAGCCAACACGCTGACCGGCGGCGACAACGGCATCAGCCTGCCGGCACGCCCGATGCCGTTCGGCTTTGATATCCGCAGCGCCGAAAGCTTCTATTATTTCACGCTGATCGTTTTCGCGGTTGCGCTGTTCGGCATGTGGCGTTTCGTCCGCTCGCCGTTCGGCGCCAGCCTGATGGGCACCCGCGATCAACCGCGGCGCATGCGCATGCTCGGCTACAATACCTGGCGGATCCAATGGCTGACATTCGTCATCGCCGGGTTCTGGGGCTCGGTCGGCGGATTGATGTATGTCTATTACAACCTGTTCCTTTCACCGCATGCGCTGACATTGCAGCAATCGGCCGAGATCCTGCTGATGGCGATCCTCGGCGGCGCGACGTCGCTGACCGGCCCGATTGTCGGCGCCGCCATCATCACACTCATCAAGAACGTCGTCTCGACCTATGTCGAGCGCTGGAATTCGCTGCTCGGCATCATCTTCATCGTTGTGATCGTTTTCATGCCGCTCGGGCTCGTACCGGGCTGCCGCGCGCTGTGGCGCAAATGGCAAGCCCGTCACAAACCGCCCGTACCTGCAGCATCTGCACCGGAGCCGGCGGAATGACGCCGGCACTGGACATCGATGGTCTGAACAAACGCTTTGGCGGATTGCCGGCAACCCGCAACGTATCGATTCGCGTCATGCCGGGCGAGCGCCGCCTGATCATCGGTCCGAACGGTGCCGGCAAGACGACGCTGTTCAACCTCATCACCGGCGACCTCACCGCCGATACCGGTTCGGTAAAACTGTTCGGGGATGAACTGGTCGGCATGCCGACCGAAAAGCGCGTGCATCTCGGGCTCGCACGCACCTATCAGATCCTCACGTTGTTCCCGCGCGAAACGCTGCTGCACAACGTCAAGCTTGCCCTGCTGGGCCTTAATCCCATCCGCTGGAACCCGTGGACCGTGCTGGCGCGGCGACAAGATATGACTGTTGCCGCACAGACCGCGCTGAAGCAGGTCGGTCTTGGCGATAGCGCCGACCGCATCGTATCCGAAACATCCTACGGCGAAAGGCGTCGTCTTGAATTTGCGATGGCCTTGGCGCAGAAGCCGAAAGTGTTGCTGCTCGACGAGCCTCTGGCCGGCCTGTCGCAGGAGGAACGCAAGACCGTTGGCGCTTTGCTGAAAACCATTCCGCGCGAGGTCACGATCGTGATGATCGAACACGACATGGATACGGCGCTGGAATTCGCCGAGCGCATTACGCTTCTGCATTATGGTGAGGTGATCGTGGAAGGCACGCGCGCCGAAGTGGTGGCCGATCCGCGCACACGGGAGGTCTATCTCGGTGACTGAAGCGCTATCGGTTGCCAACATCGATGCCTATTACGGCGACAGCCATGTGCTGCATGGCGTGAGCTTCGCCTTGCAGGAGGGCCGTTTGCTCGGCCTTCTCGGCCGCAATGGCGCCGGCAAGACCACTAGCATGTCGACGATCATGGGGTTTCTCAAACCGCGTCGCGGCACGATCACACTGTTCGGCGATCCGATCGCCGGGCTCGCACCAGACACGATTTCGCACCGGGGCATCGGCCTCGTGCCGCAGGGCCGCCGGGTCTTTCGCTCGCTGACCGTGCGCGAAAATCTGACCGTCGCCGAGCAACGCCGCAGACAAGACGGCTCCCGGCCGGAATGGACGCTGGATCGTGTCTATACGGTGTTTCCGCGGCTGAAAGAGCGCGAAGCGCAACTCTCCGGCCTGCTCTCCGGCGGCGAGCAACAGATGCTGGCGATCGGCCGCGCGCTGATGGGAAATCCTCGCGTGCTGCTGATGGACGAACCGTCGGAAGGGCTGGCGCCACAACTTGTGGCTGAAGTCGGCCGCACGATTGCTCGATTAAAGGCGGAAGGACAGTCGATCATCCTGGTCGAACAGAATATAAAGCTGACCCTCGATCTTGCCGACGACGTTGCAATCATCAATACCGGCGCCATCGCCTTCACCGGCACCGCCGAACAGTTGAAAAGCAACCCCGCCGTCATTGCCCAGCAACTGGGCGTGTTCTGAACTGGAAATATTGTGATGGATGTCTGGAATAAATACGAACCGACTGCCGGACGCGAACGCGGCAAACCCGGGCGCGAGATCCGCCCGCAAAGCATCACCATCGATATTCATGCGCATGTCGCGGTCCCGAAAGCCGGCGCTTATGTGGCCGAGCACGCCAATCTTGCCGGCACCGGCTTGCATCAATTCCAGTCGCCGGAAACCGCCGCGGTCAACGCCAAGCAGGATGCAGACCTGAAAAGCCGCATCGTCGATTTCGAGCCACGGATCAAAGATCTCGACGCCATGGGGCTCGATATGCAGGTGATCCTGCCGCCGCCGGGGCAATGCTATTACACACTGCCGGCCGATATCGCGAACAAGGCCGCCCAGATCGTCAATGACGGCATCGCCGAATATTGCGCGCGCCAGCCGGATCGCTTGATCCCATTCGGCACCGTGCCGCTGTCGCATGGCGAAGAGGCCGCCAAGGAACTGGAGCGTCTGGCCAAGCTCGGCTTCATGGGCGTGCAGATCCTCACCAATATCGACGGCAAGGAATTGTCCGATCCGATCACCGCGCCGTTCTGGAAGAAGGCGGAAGAACTCGGGATGCTGGTCGTCATCCATCCCAATGGCTTTACGCACGGCGAGCGTCTCAGACGCTTCTATTTCAACAATGTCATCGGCAACCCGCTCGAGACCACGATCGCGCTGCATTACCTGATCTTCGACGGCGTGCTGGAGCGGCACCCGAAGCTGAAGATCCTCGCCGTGCATGGCGGCGGCTATCTCGGCGCCTATTACGGCCGCATCGACCACGTCTGGGGCGCGCGCTCCGACGCTCATGCCGACCTGCCGAAACCGCCGACCGAATACTTGAAGCAGATTTACGTCGATACCGTCGTATTCTCGACAGGCCAGCTCAAGGCGCTGGTGGAGACTTTCGGGCCCGACCATGTGGTCATGGGCACGGACTATCCTTTCGACATGGCTGACTACGATCCTATCAGCCATGTGGCTTCCATTGACGCTTTCGATTCTGCTACGGTGGGCAAAATCGTGGGCGGCAACACCAAGCGGCTGCTTGGACTGTAGTGGATTGAAATGAGCTGGATCGATAATTCACCCCAAGCGATCTGGGGTGTGGAGCCCTTCGAACGCGCCCTGGCGGAGCCCGCCTTGTTTCGGGAAGCAATGAGCCGGCTGGGCGCGGCCGTTCACATCATCACAACGCAGGGGTCGGCCGGGAAAGCGGGCTTCACCGCCACGGCCGTCGCCTCGGTCTCGGACTCGCCGCCGACCGTGCTGGTCTGCCTCAATCGCAAGAGCCAGATCACGCCGGTGATGCGCGAGAACAAGGTGTTCTGTGTGAACACTCTGGCGTCGCATGACGAAGAACTCGCCAATGTCTTCGCCGGCCGCACCGGACAATTCATGGCCGACCGCTTCAACGCCGGAAACTGGACGACGCTCGAAACCGGCGCGCCGGCACTGACCAATGCCATCGCCGCGATCGACTGCCGCGTGCTGGAGATGAAGTCGGTCGCGACCCACGACATCTATTTCGGCGAGGTCGCAGCGATCAAGCTTGCCAATGCCGAGAAGGCGCTGGTGTATCACGACCGGGCGTATAAGCACGTCTAACCGTGAGACCTTGCTATCGGT
Organism: Pseudorhodoplanes sinuspersici; assembly: GCF_002119765.1. Lineage (NCBI taxonomy): Bacteria > Pseudomonadati > Pseudomonadota > Alphaproteobacteria > Hyphomicrobiales > Pseudorhodoplanes > Pseudorhodoplanes sinuspersici. The sequence continues at coordinate 2,074,955 of NZ_CP021112.1, read as the reverse complement.
TTTCATCGTCATGCCTGGCCTTGTCCCGGGCATGACGAATTTCAGCATCAGCCTGGGCAATCAAATATCCTGCTCGATCCATTCGCGCTGAACATCGGCGCACCAATTGCCAACATTCCATTGTCCCCAGGCGCCAAGCCCGGCGAGTTCGTCAGGTCCGGCATAGACCGGCACATGCACGACCGACAGACCATCATGCGCATGCGCCTCTTTCAACGCTGCGCGCAATTCGTCGGCGCTGAGCCCGCCATGCAGCGCGCGGACGCCGTTCACCGACGACGCGAGCTGCACGTAATCCACCGCAACGGAATCGCTGGTGCGGAATTCGCGGCCGTATTGCGCAAGCTGCAATCCGGTGATTGCGGCCATACGCCGGTTGTCGAAGATCACAATCATACCACGGACGCGATGTTCGACCGCATCGATCAGCACCTGTGGGTTCATCATGAAGGAGCCGTCGCCGGTGAACGCGATGCTGTAGCGCGGCTTATCAGTGATGCCTGATGCGAGGAGTCCGCTGACGGCGAAGCCCATATAGGATGCGCCGGTTTCGGTGAAGGTATCGCCGGTGCGATCGTCCTCGACGATCTGAAAGCCATTAGCCTGCACGTCACCGGCATCGAAGAACTTCGCGGCGTCGATGCGCTTGGCAAAATCGGCCACAACCTTGATCGCCGCCGGCTGATAGAGGACCGGCTGTTGCCACACGGGATCCTGCGCAGGCTTTGCATCGAAGCGCGCCTGTTTGAATGCTATCCATTCCTTCTTCTTTTCGGCGCAGGCTTGTAACCAGACGGACTTGCTCGCAGCGGCATTCTTCAGGTGCGCGCAAAGGCGCTCGATCACTGCGGTGATATCGCCGGCGAGCACTGTCGTCTGATTGTAGTGAAGGGCATCAGCGAAATCGCCGTTGATGTTGATGACATGCTTGGCCGCCTTATAGCCGATGCCGGAACAATCGGCCTGGCACACGGCGCGCGAACCGATGACAACGACAAGCTCGGCATTGGCCATGGCAAAGTTGCCGCTGATCGAGCCCTTCGATCCGCCGACATGCATGTTCTGCGGATGCGCGTCGGGCAACACGCCGGTCGAGCCGGGCGACAGCACGACAGCAGCGCCCGCGGCTTCAGCAAACTTCCGCACAGCAGCGTCATGCCCGCGCGTGCCGCCACCGGCTTTGATAGCAAGACTTGGAGCGGCGGCGATCAGGCGAGCCGCCTTTGCATAGGCATGGTCATCGACTGGCGCGAGTGCCGGCAAATCAGGCCGGGCCGGCAACGCGGCGAGATTGACGGTCATGCGTTGCGGCTGCGTATTCAGCGGCAGCAGAAGATAGAACGGGCCGGCACGATAGGGATGATTGACGGCGAGCGAACCGCGCCGTAGCGCGTCGCGCAACGCCTCCGGCGTATGCAACACATAGGAGCCGCCCATCAGCGCAGTCATGCGGCCGAACAGGCCCTGCTCCTCTTTCGGCACCTGCTGCATGTTGTAGCCTTCACCGAACGTCGTCTCGTCGCCATAGATGTGATAGACGCCGACGCCATTCGATGCGCTGGCCAGCGAGCCCGCGAAGGCCTGCAACGCGCCAGGGCCGATCGATGTTACGACCGCAGGGATCTCGCCGTATTGCCAGCGCAACGCCGTCGCGGCATGCGCCATTTCCACTTCGTTGCGGAAATTAAAGGTCCGCGTGACGCCTTCCTCTTCATAGATGCGGAGCACGTCACCAAGGTCCGTCGAGCCATGACCGAAGATGCCGAGATATTTGCGCACGCCCTGCTTCAGCAGCCCGAGCACCAGCGCTTCCGACAGCGTCGCGTCGACAAGCTTCGGCAACGCCGCGCTTTCGATCGCGTTCGTCAATCCGCCCGCTTCATTGATGGCACGAGCGCGCGCACGCATCGCATCGCGTTGGTCACCTTCGGAGGGTCTTGTCAGCATCGTATTATCTTGCCCGGCGTTGTAGGGCGGGTTAGCCGAAGGCGTAACCCGCCTGGTCTTGTTACAAATCGTGACGGCGGATTACGCTTCGCTCATCCGCCCTACGAAGCGACATTAATTCTTCGCTGCGGCCGGCGGCGCCGCATCCTGCAGAACTGGCTTCCAGCGTTTGATCTCCGCTTTGACAAGCGCGTCGAAACTTGCCGGCGTGCGTTCGGACTTCTTCGGCACCGAACCGCCGAGATCATTCAGGCGTTTGATCACCGTCGGATCGTCCAGCGCCTTGTCGAGCGCAACGGCAAGTTTGTCGACCGCCTCTTTCGGCGTACCCTTCGGCGCGAACATGCCGGACCAGATGCTCATCTGATAGTTCACGCCGCCATCCCTGGCAGCGGGGACAGCCGGCAATGCCGCGAGCTTGTCGATTGCAGAAACGCCGAACGCCTTGATGCCGCCGGATCGCACCTGCTCGGCGACGCTCACCGCCTGTTCGCAAAAGAAATCGACATGACCGCCGATGAGATCGTTCATCGCAGGGCCGGTGCCGCGATAGGCTACCTGGGCGGGCTTGGTGCCAGCTTCGGTGTTGAACAGAAGACAGGCCATGTGCGAGGACGAACCGACGCCGCCATGCGCCTGCCTTACCTTGTCGCCATTGGCCTTCAGATAGGCGACGAATTCCTTCATTGAATTGGCCGGGAAATCCTTGCGGGCGACAATCACGGCAGGCGCGTCGGCGGTGATGCCGATCGGGATGAAGTCGCGCTCGGAATCATAGCGTACATTTGGCGTCAGCACCGGCGCGGCAACGTGCGAACCCATGCTGCCAGCGAGAAGCGTATAGCCGTCCGGATCAGCGGTCGCGACGCGTCCGCTGCCGAGTGTGCCGCCGGCACCGCCGACATTCTCAATCACCATCGACTGGCCGAGATGCTTCGACATGCCGTCGGTGACAATGCGTGCCACCACATCGCTCGGGCCGCCGGCCGGGAACGGCACAACCACCGTGATCGTCCGCGATGGATAAGATTGCGCCTGCGCAACAACCGGCAGCAGGAAAGCCGTGGCGGTAGAAAGAATGGCAACGAATGCGTTTCTTGTTTTCATCGTGTTCCTCCCTTCTCGTTTTGGCTTATTGTCGTGTCGTTCTGATCCTCATATTTTCAACTCACCGCCGATGGCGCCACGCGCGATCATCTGATCGAGCCATTCGCCATCGTGTGTCACAAGAATGTTGAGCGAAGGCTCGCGCTGCATCAGGCCGTTGAGCCAGGCGAGTTGCGCCATCACCGCAGGCACATCTTCCTTCACCCATGGCGCGGCCTTACCCTTCACCGCACGAATGTTATCCATGTTCCAGGCGGCATCGACGGAATGCAGGAATTCTTCGCCCGATTGCAGCTTCAGATAGAGCATCTGCATGTCCGGGCTGTGTCCGGGAGCCTTGATAAGCACCATGCCGGGCGCCACCGGATAATACTGGCCATAGCTGATGATGATGAATTGCGCTGCCTGGCTTTCCCTGATCTTCAGATGCGGCCGGTGCGGATTATTCATCATCAGCGAGAGCGTTTCCGCTTCCGCAACCGTCTTGCGGGACAGCGCATCGAAATTCGGTGCCGTGACGACGCCACCGACATGATCGGCGTGATAATGTGTCAGCACGATCATGCGCGCGGCATCGAGCGCGTTCTTCAGCTTGGCAAATGCTTCGAGATCGTAAGGCTCGCCCTCACCGAAGGAATCGTGTGTCGCCTTGTCCATGCCGGCATCGAGCATCACTGTGCCATCGGCATAGACCACCTGATAGGTGGTGCGCGGCATGGTCACCGGCGTTTCGTCACCACCTTCGATGACGAATTTTCGCGGCCGGATCGACGCGGCGAATTTGATGCCGTTCAGCGTAAGCGGTAGCGGCCCCGGCACGACATGCGCAAGTGTGCGCACAGCGGCGAGATCGACATCGAACACGGCTTCGTTTCGTGTGGCCGTGTCGAGCATGACGCTACTCCGCCGCTTCCGCGTGCTGACGCTGTTCGCGCTCGGTGCGCTCCTTGTCACGGAGCAGCTCCCGCACCTTTTCGGGACTGGCCGGCAGCGACGTGACGCGGACACCAACCGCATCATAGATCGCGTTCATGATGGCAGGGATGGTCGGCACCATCGCCGGTTCGCCGATCCCCTTCACGCCCAGGGGGCCGATCGGATCGGGGTCTTCGACGATGACCGACGTCACATGCGGCACATCGAGCGATGTCGGCAGAATGTATTTGGCAAATCCCGGCGTCGTGGTGTGGCCATCCTTGAGCTTGTAATCTTCCATCAGCGCCTGGCCGAGCGCCTGTACGATGCCGCCTTCGATCTGGCCTTCCACGCCTTTCGGATTGACGGCGCGGCCAACATCATGCGCCGCCCAGATGCCGAGCACCTGCACTTCGCCTGTCACCGTATCGACTTCGACCTCGGCGACCTGGCAGCCGAACACATAGGCCTGCCATGGACGGCCGGCGCCATCGACGGGATGCAGGCCAGTCGTGTCGGTGCCGAACGACGCGGAACCAAGCGGCACGACACCACGCCCCTTCGCGATATGCACGGCCTTGTCCATCGTCGTGCGATGGTTCGTGCCTTCGGCCCAGATCTCGCCGGATGCTGCCTCGATGGTATCGGCCGGGACATCCCATTCCTTCGCCATCACGGCGGCGAGCTTGCCGAAAGCCTCGCGCGAAGCGAGCGCCACGACATTGCCGATCATGTAGGTCTGACGCGTGGCACCGGCATGCGCCGCTTCCGGCGAACGCGCCGTGTCGTTGTCGCCGATGGTGACGTCCTGCGGCCGAATGCCAAGCTCTTCCGCGGCGATCTGTGCGAGCACAGTGAGAATGCCTTCGCCGATCTCGGTAACCCCGGTGACGACTTTCGCCGTGCCGCCGTCGTCGATCTCGACCCAGGCTCCCGCACGATCCACCGTCGCGGTGCGGGCGATCCCGTACCAGCAGCCGGCCATGCCACGTCCGCGTTTGCGTGCCATCACGCGACCTCACTTTTCTTTCCCTCTCCCCGCACAGCGGGGAGAGGGTGATCCGAGCAAAGCGAGGATCGGGTGAGGCGCAATTCGTGATGCAGCCCCTCACCCGGCTCGTATCCTCTGGATACTCGCCACCCTCTCCCCGTAAACGGGGAGAGAGAAAAGGAGGCGTATCCGCGTTTGCGTTCCATTATTCTGCAGCCTCCAGCTTGCCATCGGTCCGGAAACGCGCACCGAGACTGCAGGGCGCGCGCACGCCGTCGCCTTCATTGGCGAAATCCTGTCGCGTGCCGCCACGGTAGACAGGTGCACCCTTCTCCCATTTCGATGCGCGTTCGGCCGCTTCCAGAACGCGCAGATAGCTCACCGACTTGAGCTGCTGCTTGGTATGCGTCTGCGCACCATCGCGCATGGCGTTGATGCGGCGGATCTCGAAAGGATCGAGACCGAGCTTTTCGGCCGCAATATCGAGCGTCGATTCGGTGGCGAATTGCGTCTGCAACGCACCGAAGGAGCGGAAGGCACCGGATGGTGTGTTGTTAGTGTATACGCCATAGGTATCGACCTGCAGATTCGGAATGTCATAAGGCCCGGCGCCCAGGATCGCCGCCTTGCGCATCACACCTTCGGTGGAGAGGCCATAAGCGCCGCCATCGCAGATCATCTTCAGCGAAATTGCCTGAATGCGGCCGTCGCTTGTGAGACCCATGCGCAATGTCGTGCGCGACGGATGCCGCTTGGCGGTGACGGCGATCGATTCCTCTCGCGTGAACACAAGCCGCACCGGCCGATGCGTCTTCATCGCCATCAGGGCCAGCATACCCTGATAGATCATGTCTTCTTTGCCGCCGAAGCCGCCGCCGACCGGCGACATGATGAAGCGCACCTTGTTGATCGGCTTGGCGATGATCTTCGCCAGCATGTGCCGGTGATGGGTGATGTTCTGGCTCGGCGAAATAATCGTCACCACACCATCGTGATCGACATAGCCAAGGCCTGCCTCTGGCTCCAGATAGGCGTGCTCGATCGCTTGCGTGTCGTAGTCCTGCTCGACCACGAGATCGGAACGCGCGAAGCCCGCCTCGACATCGCCCTTGCGGATCGGAATATGCTTGGTGACGTTGTCAGGCGCATCGTCGTGCAGCACCGGTGCGCCGGGCTGCATCGCCTGTTCCGGATCAAACACGGCGATAAGTCCCTTGTAGACGACCTTGATCTTCGCCAGCGCGAGACGCGCCGTCACGAGATCTTCCGCCGCGACGGCGGCAACCGCCTCACCCACATAACGCACCTTGCCGCGCGCCATCACCGGCTGGTCGTGCACGAAGACGCCGAAATTGTCTTCGCCCGGCACGTCATCGCAGGTGATGACGCCCTCGACGCCCGCCATGGCCTCGGCTTCGGACGTGTCGATTGATTCGATGAGCGCGTGCGGATGCGGCGAACGCAGCACCTGCATATGCAACATGCCCGGAATCGTCATGTCGCCAGCGTATTTTAATGCTCCTGAAACTTTGCTTGGAGCATCGAGACGACGGACATTCGCGCCGATATAGCGGCCGTCCTCGGGCTCGTCCTCGAGCAGAGCCGTCGCCGGCAGGCGGCCGTTCTGGACATCGCGCGCCAGTTCGACCGCATCGAAGATTTTCTGGTAGCCGGTGCAGCGGCAGATATTCCCGCCGAGCCGCTCCTTGATCTCCTCACGATCGGCGAATGGATTGACCCGCAAGGCGGAGGTCGCCGCCATCACCATCCCGGGAATGCAATAGCCGCATTGACTGGCGCCGGTCTTGTGAAAGGCTTTCTGTAGAAGGGACAGCTCGCCCTTGTGCGCGAGCCCTTCAACGGTTTCGATCTGCGCACCCTGCGCCTTGCCGACCGGCATCATGCAGGATTTCATCAGCACGCCATCGACGAACACCGAACAGGCGCCGCATTCGCCGGCACCGCAGCCGTCCTTGGTGCCGGTCAGATGCATGTCCTCGCGCAGGAAGTCGAGCAGGCGCAGATGCGGTTGCGCCTTGCGCGCGATCTTGCGGCCGTTGAGCGTTGCTTCGATGCGAAGCTCAGGCATAGGCGGCTTCCATGTCAGGGGTCAGAAGATTGGCGCTGGCGCCGGCGCGCTGGGCGGCGTTGAACAGCCCGCGCAACATGAAACCGCGCACGACATCGCGGCGATAATCCTGCCGCGTGCGCGAACGAACGAGACTGACCGGCATCTCCGCCGCCTGCTCCAGCCGGCCGGCATTCAGCGGGCCGGATATCAGGAACTGTTCGACATCATGCAGACGCACCGGCACCGGACCGATCCCACCAATGGCGAGCCGCACGTCCTTGCAGGTATGACCGCTCGCATCGAGCTTCACCAAGGCTGCGAGACACACGGTCGAAATCACCAGCGAACGGCGATGACCGACTTTCTCGAAACTGCCGCCATAGCCCGGCAGTGATTCGCATTCGATTGTCGTGAGGATCTCGTCATCCGCGAGCTTTGTCTGTCCGGGCCCCACGATGAATTCGTCGATGGGCAGCTTGCGCGTTTCAATTCGACCATTTTTGCGCGAAGCCAGTTCGATCACGGCATCATGTGCGAACAGCGGCGGCGTGGCATCGGCCGCCGGCGAAGCATTGACCACATTGCCCCCGATGGTTGCCGATTCGCGCAATTGATCGTCGGCAAACCAGACGGCGCAGCGCGGCATCGCCGGCATCACGCGGCCGAGCGCGGCATCGTCGAGGAAACGCTGGACCGCGGTTGCCGCACCAAGCCGCACGCGCTTGTCGTCAACGATTTTCTCGCGAAGCTCCGGAATGCGAGCGACATCGATCAGAATTGGAATATGCACGTCGCCAGCACGGCCTTCACGCGCCCAAGGCAGGAGATCGGTGGCACCGGCCACAAGCCGATAATGTCCGCGATGCGCTTCGATCATATCGAAAGCTTCGGCAAGCGATTTCGGCGTCAGATAGTCGTCGCAGAGAAGCATGAGTTCGCGCCTTGCTCCGTTCACCCTCTTCCCTTGAGGGAGAGGGTGGCGAGGACCGTCAGGTCCGAGCCGGGTAAGGGGTAACGGTGAGACTGTGACCCCTCACCCGCCTCGCCGCTTACCCGGCTCGGCACCCTCTCCCTCAAGGGGAGAGGGAAAAAAGATTCGCCGCTTCGCGGCTCTCTCTATTCTGCCGCCACGCGCTGCGCGGCACCGGGCTTCATCTTCACCACCACCTTGATCGCGTCTTCCACGCGATCCTTGGCGTAACGGATCGCGGTCGGCAGATCCTCCAGCGGGAAGGTATGCGTATGGATCTTGGTGGCGTCGAAACGCTTCTGCTTCATGAAGGCTTCGGCTCTGTGCGTCGCCGTCTTGCCTTCACCGCGGATGCCGTAGACGTAGATATTATTGCGGACGATATGGGCGATATCGACCGCCGCTTCGCCATGCGGAAAAGCTGCGAGACAGACCTTGCCGCCGCGATTGACCATCTTGATCGCGTCATTCATGCCGTTCGGCGCGGCCGAGCACTCGACCACATAATCAACGCCCTTGCCGCTGTTCAGGTCTTTCACCGCCTGAATGACATCGTTCACCTTGCGGATATTGATCACATGATCGGCGCCAAGTTCCTTGCCGATCTGCAGCCGGTTGTCGCGTGTGCCGGTGAGGATCACGGGCTGCGCGCCCATCGCTTTCGCCACAGCAACGCCGAGAAGACCAATCGGACCGGGGCCGGTGACCACAACGCTTTCGCCTGCAACCAGACCGCCAAGTTCGGTCAGTCCGTACATTGCCGTTCCGGCCGTGACGACCAGCGTTGCTTCCTCGTCGGTCATGTCATCGGGAATCGCGACCAGCGTATTGATGTGGTTGACCTGATATTCGCAGAAGCCGCCGTCGGTCGTGAAGCCGTTGGCCCGGTGCCCCTTGTCGACGTCGCCGTAATTCAGACCGTAATTATGGCAGGACGTATACATGCCTTCACGGCAGCGCTTGCATTGTCCGCATCCGGCATGGATCTCGACCGTGATGCGCTGACCGATCTTGTATTCGTCAACGCCCGGTCCGAGTGCCACGACCGTGCCCATATATTCATGGCCCGGTGTGAAGTTCTTGTTGTAAGGCAGCCCGCCCTGAATCATCGCCGGAGGCCCGTGATAGATGATTTCGAGGTCGGTTGCGCAGATCGCGACGGCATCGATCCGCACCAGCACTTCGGCCTTTTTCGGCACCGGCACCTGCTTGTCGATGAGCTTCAGCTCGCCGGGATCGCCGAGCACCCAGGCTTTCATGCTGTCGGGAATCGGAAATTCCTTGCTGGTTTTCACGCCGGCCGGTGCGTACATATTTTGCCTCTCTTGCTCGGAATTTTGTCGGTCAGGATACGTTGGCTGCGAGCGGCTTCAACGAACCGGGCTCGCCGAGATCAGCCGACAGCGCATTGGCGGCCGCGATCACTTCCTGCCGCATCAAGGCGAGGTGTTCTTCGGTCACACGCATTGCCGGCGCCGAAGCGCTGATCGCACCCACAACCGCGCCGCCGTGATCGCGAATGGCAGAGCCAACACAGATCACGCCCGGCTGGAATTCCTCGCGGTCCATCGCAACGCCGTTGCGCCGTACATGCCGCAGCTCCTCGATCAGCGCATCGAAGTCGACGATGGTCTTGTCGGTGAAGCGTTTCATGGCGTTCGGTGGCACCATCCGGCGGATCTGATCTTCCGGCAGCCAGGCGATCATGGCCTTGCCACTTGCCGTCGCATGCGGCGCGTCACTACGGCCCAGCATGCCGGTATCAACGCGAACGGCGTGACGCGCTTCACGCTTCACAAGCGTAACGATGCTGTCGCTCTGCAGCACCGCAAGATGCACGCTCTCGCCGGTCACCTCATTGATGCGATCGATATGCGCCTGTGCGCGACGCGGCAGATCAACCTGACGCAAGCAGGCATGGCCGAGATAAAGCACGCGCGCGCCCAACGCATAGGAACGGCGGCCCGGAACCTTAGCGACGTAGCCCCAATTCACCAGCGTCGATAGCAGGTGATGGCACGTGGAGACATTAAGGCAGGTGCGCCGCGACAAATCGGTTAGCGATGCTTCGCCGCCGGCCTCTGCGAGCGCTTCCAGAAGTGACAGCGCGCGGTCGACGGATTGGATGCTGCCGCGATGCGGCGTCTTCGCGCTGCCGTTGGTCGCGGCAGGCGCATGCGGAATCGAGCTTACAAGAGCGGTATCCGACACGACGTTTCCTCTGACAGCTTGTTTTGTTTGTTGCGCCAAGCAAACGGCGATGCCGGAGGAGAGTCAAGGTCATTTCGAAATGGCAACTATGATTTCATGATACGAAAAGTTCCGGTGCGGCTGGGTGTCCGCTCATTCAACGTCTGATGCTCCGCAACATGCTGACACCATAGGCCTTTTCCGCCTCGACCAGCATTGGCGAAACCGCCCGTTCAAAATTTGCGTGCTCGTCCAAGGTCAACTCCTCGACCGTGCAGCCTTCAGCGTCGATCGCACGGCGCGCCTCCAGTTCTTCTTCAATCGCAAGCGCGCGCTGAAACACAACAGCATCGGTCGCCGCGCGGCGCATCGCCTCCTGCAGCGGCTTCGGCCACGAATCGAATTGCGCGCGACAGATGAAAATCGGACGCGAAATATAGAAATGCCCGGTGAGCGTATGGAAGGGATGATACTTGTGCGCCCCGTATGTCACCGTGTTCGCAAGTGGATTTTCCTGCGCATCGATCTTGCCGGCAACAATCGCCGCCAGCGCTTCCGTCAGGTCCCAACGCAAGGGCTGCGCGCCGAGCAATTCGAACGTTCGCACCTGCACGTCGCTCGGCAACACGCGAATGGTCATGCCGGCGAGATCCTGTGGTGAGCGCACCGGCCGCACCCGATTGGAGATGTGACGAAAGCCATTTTCGAGCCAACCGACGATCCGGTATCCGACACGGTCCTCGATCTTCTGCGCCAATGTTGAGCCGAGCGCGCCATCCATCGCGCCGCGCGCCTGATCCTTGCTTGAGAACAGGAACGGCAGATCGACAAAGCCAAGCTCGGGCACGCGATCGGTCAGATAGCTCGACGATTGATATCCGAGCGACAGCACACCGCTTTCGACCAGCCAGAGAATATCCTCCGAACGATAGCCGAACTCCATGATATTCCAGACATACTTGATGTCGACCTGATCGCCGAACTCGGCTTTCAGCCGATCGCCGATAAAGACAAGCGCCTTGCTGAAACAGGTCGAAGCCGGGCCATAGCCACCCATGCGGATCTGGATCGCGTTTGTTTTGCTCATGGCGCAGTAACCTTTGGGGTAACTTTGAGGATGACCTTGACCGGGCGACGTGAGATATCAAACCCGACATTTGGAGCGGGATCGAACCTCATTCATGGCTGCACCACAACCCTTCAAATTGGCCGGCGTGATCGGCTGGCCGATCGCGCAATCGCGGTCGCCGGTGTTGCACGGGCATTGGCTCAAGCAATACGGCGTCAATGGATCGTATTTGCCATTGCCGGTGCAGCCGGAGCGGCTGCCGGACGCGATCAAGGGACTTCGCGCGCTCGGCTTTTCCGGCTGCAACGTCACCATTCCGCACAAGCTTGACGTTTTGAAGCTGATGGAGGTCGTCGATCCGGTGGCGATGCGCATCGGTGCGGTGAATACCGTTGTCGTACAGAATGACGGCACGCTGACCGGTTTCAACACCGATGCCTATGGTTTTCTCGCCAGCCTGCGCGGCGTGCGGCCTGAATGGAAAGCGAATGCGGGGCCGATCGTTGTCCTCGGCGCCGGCGGCGCGGCACGAGCCGTTGTCGTGGCCTTGCTCGACGATGGCGCAAACGAGATCAGACTGATGAACCGCACGATCGAACGCGCGCAGGGCCTGGCGCAAATCGATCCGTCAAAGATCCACGTCGTCGACTGGGCCGAGCGTCACGCCGCGCTCGATGGCGCAGCCTTGCTAGTCAACACGACCAGCCAGGGCATGGTTGGCTATCCGCCGCTCGACATCACGCTCGACGCCTTGCCGGTCGGCGCGATGGTCTGCGACATCGTTTACAATCCGCTGGAAACGCCACTGCTGGCCGCGGCCCGCAAACGCGGCAACACCTGTATCGATGGCCTCGGCATGCTGCTGCATCAAGCGGTACCGGCATTCGAAGCCTTCTTCGGCGTGCGGCCGCAGGTGTCGAATGAATTAAAGCGGGCGGTGGCTGATACTTTGTAAAGCCCATCCTCCGTTCGTAGAGGCACCTCGCAATTATGCGGCCGCTTTCGCGCTTCGCCGTTTCCACCAGGCGCGCAGCCTGGCAATCCTGGCGACACGCCAGTCCGCACCATTGGCGATCAGCATGAGCGCCGCCGGAGTCACCACCAGCGTCAGCACCGTGGCAAAGCCGAGACCGAACACGATGGCGGTCGAGAGGCTGATCCACCATTGCGTTGCCGGGGCGCCAACCGTGACTTCGCGCAGAATGAAGTCGAGATTGACGCCGAATGCGATCGGCAGCACGCCCAGGATGGCCGTGATGGCCGTCAGCACCACCGGGCGCGCGCGCTCGCGGCAGGTTTCGAGAATGGCGTCATAGGCCGCCATGCCTTCGCGACGCAGCCGGTCATAGGTATCGATCAACACGATATTGTTGTTCACGATCACGCCGGCATTGGCGATGACGCCGATGCCGGTCATGACGACGCCGAACGGCTGGCCCATGATCATCAGGCCCATCAGCACCCCGATGGTCGAAAGGATAACCGCACTCAGCACCAGTACCACCGAGGTCAGCCGGTTGAATTGCGCCAGCAGGATCGCAAAGATCAGAAAGATCGCCGTGCCGAATGCCTTCATCAGGAAGGCGCCGGCTTTTTCACGCTCCTCGTCTTCGCCCTTCAGCTTGAAGGTCACGCCGGCGCCGAGATCGGTCTTCGCCAATTCAGCCGCGATCCCCTGCTGCACCTTGGCGCTCTGCACACCCTCGGCGACGTTGGCCGAGACCGTCATCACGCGATTGCCGGCGACGCGATTGATGTAGCCGACGCGCTGCGCCGGGATGCGCTGCACGAAATTGCCGATCGGAACCTGGCCGGACTGCGTCTGCACGCGCAGTTCGTCGATCTGGTCGAGGCTTCGCCGGTCGTTCGGGAAACGCACCAGAATGTCGACCGCCTTGTCGCTTTCGGCCGGACGATATTCCGTGACCTTCACGCCATTGGTGACGAGCTGCACGGCCGTGCCGACCGTCGTCGGACTCGCGGTGTATTTTGCAGCCTCCGCCTTGTCGACTTCGATCTTCCAGTCGATGCCGGGGAGCGGCTGACCATCATCGAGATCGCGGATATCGCTACGCTGCGCGAGAATTCCTGCCACCTTCTTGGTCACAGCCGGCAACACATCAGGATTCAATGCGCCAATCTGCACCTGCACCGGCTTGCCGGTCGCAGGGCCGGCACGCGGCGCCGTCACTTCGACCATGATGCCGGGAATGTCCGCCGTCTTCTCGCGGATCGCATCCATGATCTTGTGGGCAGGTTCGCGCATCTGCCAGTTGCCGAACTCGAACTGGATCACACCGATCGTGTCTTCGGTGATCTCGCTGGAGCCGCGGGGCTGCTCGCCGACGCGGGTATAGACGGTCTGCAGTCCGGGATAGCCGAGGACATGCTTTTCCACCTCGGCCAGCAGACGGTCCTTCTCGTCGAGCGAGATATTGCCGCGTGCATGCACGATCACCTGACCGTAATCCGGTTCGACGCTCGGGAAGAACTCGACACCCTTTCCGAGCTTGCCATAGGCCATCGACACGCCGATCAGCAGCGCGAACGCAAGCGCCATGGTCGCGCCCGGGTGACTCAACGCCAGCTTGACGGTGCGCATATAGAGCCCGCGATCGGATGCGCGCTCATCATGCGCGACCTGCGAAGCCTTGCCGAGCAGAGCGCCCAGTGTCGGCGTGAAGAACAACGCAACCACCAGCGACGCCGACAGCGTCGCGATCAAGGTGATCGGCATGTATTTCATGAATTCGCCAACGATGCCGGGCCAGAACAGCAGCGGCGAGAAGGCGGCGACGCGTGTCGCAGTCGCGGCGATCACCGGCCCGGCCATCCGCTTAGCCGCCTCGGAATAGGCTTCCTTCGGCGGCATGCCTTCGGACAAGCGCCGCTCGGCATATTCGGACACGATGATGGCGTCATCGACCAGCATGCCGACGGCAAGGATCAACGAAAACAGCACGACGATGTTGATCGTCAAGCCTGCAAGCTGCAAGCCGAGCACACCGGCGAGGAACGACGCCGGGATCGCAATGCCGATGAACAATGACGCGCGGAAGCCGAGCGCAAACAGAATGATGACGACGACCAGCAGCACGCCGGTGGCGACGGAATTCTGCAGGTCCGCCAGCATCTGACGAATGACCTTCGACTTGTCCTGCGTGAACGTCACCTGCACCGAGGCAGGCCAGGTCCCCTTCATCTTCTCGACCGCCTCCTTCACGCCATCGACGGTTTCGATCAGATTGGCGCCGGTGCGCTTGGACACTTCAATAGTCATGGCCGAGCGGCCATTAACGCGCGTGACCGAGGTCGCGTCCTTGAAGGTCGGCTTGACCTGCGCGACATCGCCGACAGTGATCGTGGCACCGGCCGTCGCGGCGACCGGCACCTTCAGCACGTCCTGTGGCTTTTCGATGAGGCCCGGCACTTTCACGGCAAAGCGGCCGGTATTCCCCTCGAGCGCGCCAGCGGCGATCAGGCTGTTCGATGCATTAACTGTGTTGATGAGCTGATCGAGCGATACGCCGTAGCTCTTCAGCAGCATCGGCTCGACGATGATCTCCACCGCCTCTTCCCGCGAACCGCGCAGTTCCGCCGAGAGCACCCCCGGCACCTGCTCGATCACGTTCTTGGCGGCGCGGGCGATGCGCAGCATCGAGCGCTCCGGCATCTCGCCGGACAGAGCCACAACCAGCACCGGATAAAGCGAAAGATTGACCTCGGTCACCACCGGCTCGTCGGCGTCGCGCGGCAGATCGCGCTTGGACTGGTCGACTTTGGCGCGCACATCGGCCAGCGCGGACTTCGAATCGAAGCCTGCTTCGAATTCCAGCAGCACATAGCCGCCACCTTCATAGGCGGTGGAGCGCATTTCCTTGACGTTACCGACCGACTTGAGCTGCGTTTCCACCGGACGCAGCAGCAACCGTTCAGAATCTTCCGGGCTGATACCGCGCTGAGTAAGCTGTACATAGATGATCGGAATCTTGACGTCCGGCTCCGATTCCTTCGGGATCGTACGATAGGATACGAAGCCGGCGAGCAAGAGGAAGATCAGCGTCGCGATCGTCAATCGCGAGTGGCTGATGGCATAGTCGATCAGCTTGAACATGACGGTTCTCTCGCGATCCGGCTACTTCGTGGATGCCGTGGTCTCCGGCGCGGGAACGGCCGTGACGTTCTGGCCCTCGCGCACGAAATCCTGGCCCTGCACGATCACGCGCGCGGTATCCGGCACACCCGCAACCCACATGTGATTCTGGTCATCCTCAACGACGCTGATCGGCAGGAAATCGACCTTCTCGCCATTGACGACACGCACGCCGAGATCGCCGGCGGATGAAAATGTCAGCGCCGAACGCGGCACGCGCGTTGCCGGCACCGGCGCCATCGGTATTGCCACTTCCGCGGTAATACCGTCGGGAATTGCACCATCCGGATTCTTGATCTCGACTTCGACGCGATAGGTGCGGGTGGTCTGGCTGGCCGATTTGGCAATGTAACGCACGCGGCCTTTCGCCTTCTGCCCGGTGACAAGCCGCACCTCGGCTTCGTCGCCAAGCTTCAGACTACCAAGGCGGCGTTCCGACACTTCGACCACAGCCAGCATTGGATCGAGCGCGACCATCTGCACCACCGCCGCACCCGTCATCGACAACGCCGCGCCGCCGACCTGACTCTCCGTCTCGGTGATGATGCCATCCCACGGGGCTCGCAACACGCCGCGTTCACGTTCGGCTATCGCCGCGGCGAGACTTGCCTCAGCCGACTTGAATTGCGATTCCAGATTCACTGCCTCGAGTTTCGGCATCATGCCGCCCTCGATCAGCTTGCGCCGCGCCTCAAGCTCCACCTTGCGCTGGTTGAAAATCGCCTGCGCCTGGGCGACCTGCGCTTCGCGCGCGTCATCCGACAGCACCGCGATGATCTCGTCCTTCTTCACGTGCTGGCCGCGCCTCACGCGCAATTCGGTCAGCACCCCGCCGGTGCGCGCGGTGATCGTCACCTTCTTGTCGGCCTCGGTGCGCCCGGACAAGGTGAGCTTGCGCGCATGTGGAGCGAGACTGGCGTCAATCACCGCCACGCGAAACGGTTTCGGCTCATTGTCGTTCGTGCGAATGGCGGCGCGGCTTTCTGCTGTTTCATGCGGAAACAGATGCCCCGACGCAACCCAGCCGACGGCTGCGACCACAAGGCCGACAGCAACAAGACGGCTACCCTTCATGATTCCCTCCCGGACTCGCTCGCGCGGCCCTTACCGCGATCGAGCAGCATGTACTTGGTGATATCGAAAAACATCGGCAGCGCCGCTTCAGCATCGAAATTCGGATCGACAGCGCGACGCCACCACACACCATCGGCAATGATCATCAGCATCTCGACCGCTGCACCGATATCGGCATCGCGGGCAATGTCGCCGCGCTCCTGCGCACCGCGCATCATGGTGATCAGTCGCTCTTTCACCTCGGTGTCGAACTCATTCATGATTTTGGAGATCGCTGGGTTGCGACGGGTCTCCGAAATCATTTCCGCACACAGAGCGACATCCTCATGTGTGCGCTCAACGAAGTGATGACGGGCCAGCGCTTCGAACGTCGCGAAGAAATCGGTTGTGAATTGCGCGTCCGCGAGCTGCATGCCAACTTCGGCACGGTCGCGTTCGGTGATGCCGGCGATGATCGCTTCCTTGGATGGGAAATAGCGGTAGAGATTGCCCGGACTCATCCCGGCCTCGGCGCAAATCTGCTGCATCGAGGTCTGGTGAAAGCCGGTTCGGGCAAAGCACCGCCGCGCCGCATCGAGAATTTCCGAGCGGCGGTCAGAGCGCAGTTGGGTGTTTGCGTGACGCAAGACTTCCCCTCCCCGGGAGGCAATATCGCAGCGCAGCATAAAGAGAATGAATGTTCGCTCTACTGCGGAACAATTGCGGCGGCAATGCGTCAAAGTTACCGAAATGATTGTAAAGTATTGTAAATGCAGCCTTTCGGCATGGGTGGGCCAACGGCCGAGTTCCCCAGCACGACATCCCTGCCGTCGGCTTCTGGCCTATCGAAGCTGACAGCGCTCGATCATCTCGTCCACCGCAGCCAGGATGCGATCCGGCGTCGTCGGCGCATCAAGCATCGGTGACAGCCTGTAATCAGACAGACTGGAGATCGCGTCGCGGACCGCGAGCCAGACCGAGAGGGCCAGCATCAGCGGCGGCTCGCCCACGGCCTTGGAACGGAAGATTGTCTCTTCTTTATTGGGCGCATTCTGCAGAAGACGCACATTGAAGACCGGTGGCACGTCACGGCTGCCGGGGATCTTGTAGGTCGATGGCCCGTGCGTCCGCAGGCGGCCTTTCTCGTCCCAGACCAATTCTTCGGTGGTCAGCCAGCCCATGCCCTGAACGAACGCACCTTCGATCTGGCCGAGATCAATCGCCGGATTCAGCGATTCACCGCAGTCCTGCACCATCTCCGCGCGGAGGACGCGCATCTCGCCAGTAAGCGTATCGATCGCGACTTCGGCGGCTGCCGCGCCATAAGTGAAGTAATAGAATGGTCGGCCGCTGCTGGTCGCCATGTCCCAATGGACTTTGGGCGTGCGGTAAAAGCCGGTAGCCGACAGCGACACGCGCTTTTCCCACGATAGGGCCGCAAGCTCGGCAAACGATATCGAGCGGTTGCCGGCATAAATGCGGTTTGCCGAAAAGACGATCTCAGCCCTCGGCACATTGAAATGATCGGCCGCAACATCGGCCATGCGATCCTTGATCTGCTCGGCGGCGTTGCGCGCGGCCATGCCGTTCAGATCGGAGCCCGAAGATGCGGCGGTCGGCGAGGTGTTCGGCACCTTGCCGGTCGTTGTCGCGGTGATGCGGATATTGTCGATATCGATCTGGAACGTTTCGGCCACAACCTGCGCCACCTTGATGAACAGGCCCTGCCCCATCTCCGTGCCGCCGTGGTTCAGCGTCACGCTGCCATCCATGTAAACATGCACCAATGCACCAGCCTGATTAAGCGCCGGACGATTGAACGAGATGCCGAACTTCACCGGCATCGTCGCGAAGCCCTTCTTGATCACAGCGCTCGTCTTGTTGAACGCAATGACATCCTCGCGCCAGGCTTTCAAATCGACGCTGCGATCCAGATCGTCGATGACCTGCTCGATCATGTTGTCTTCGATCGTCATACCATAGGGCGTGACGTTGTTGCGCTCAGCGCCGTAGAAATTGCGTTTGCGCACCTCTTCGAGTGACAAACCGAGATGGCGTGCGACGATATCGATGATTGTCTCAATGCCGAGCATCCCTTGCGGCCCACCATAGCCGCGGAATGCGGTGTTCGAGACCGTATTGGTCTTGCAGGATAGACCGTGGAAACGGACCGCAGGCAGCCAGTAGCAATTGTCGGAATGGCACAAGGCTCGCGTCATCACCGCCGGCGTATGATCGGCAACATGACCGCCATTCGCAGCTAATAACAAATCGAGACCTTTGATCGCGCCGTCGTCATCAAAGCCGACATCATAGCGGAACAAGAAGGGATGGCGCTTGCCGGTCGCACGCATGTCGTCATCGCGCGACAGCCGCAGCTTGACCGGACGGCGCGTCTTCCAGGCCAGCACGGCCGCGATGCCAGCAACGATGGTCGGTTGGCTTTCCTTGCCGCCAAACCCACCGCCCATGCGGCGCACCTCGACTGTCACCGCGTTGAAAGGAATTCCCAGCAGATGCGCGACGCCATGTTGCACTTCGGTGGGATGCTGGGTCGAGCTCCAGACATGGATGTCGCGATTTTCGCCGAGCGTGGCGATCGCGATCTGACCCTCGAGATAGAAATGCTCCTGACCACCGCACGCGAACTCGCCGGAGAGCCGATGTCGCGCCGATGAGAGCGCGGCTTCGACATCGCCGCGCACCATTTGCTGAGGCGGCGCGACGAAGTTTTCCCGTTCAATCGCCTGTTCGAGCATCAGGATCGGCTCGAACACCTCGTATTCGACGCTGACCAGTTTCGCGGCCGCGCGCGCCTGATCCAGCGTCATCGCAGCGACAGCCGCAACGATCTGCCCTTCATGCTCGACGATGCCGGCGGCCAGCAACGGCTCGTCGCTGCGGATCGGGGCGATGTCGTTCTTGCCGGGAATATCGACAGCGGTGATGACGGCAGCGACACCGGGCGCAGCGAGCGCACGCGATACATCGATGTTTTTGATCCGCGCATGCGGATGTGGCGACAGCACCAATGCCGATTCCAGCGAGCCGGGAACGGATGGAACATCATCGAGATAAAGCGCGGCGCCGGTAACATGACCGGCAGCGCTGTCATGACGGATTGATGCATGAGCACCGCCGCGAATGCGAGAAAGGGGCGCGCTCATAGATCCCACACCTGCAAGGCTGCTGGCTCGGTCGTCGTCTCGACCTGCAAACGACGAATCAGATTGGCCGCCGAGCGCAGACGGTAGGCATTCGTGCCGCGATGATCAGTCATCGGCTGAAAGTCTTTTGCTAAAACTGCATCGATGTTTCTCAGCGTGTCAGCAGTCCAAGGCTTGCCGGTCACAGCCGTCTCGACATTCTTTGCGCGCCCGGCTTGCGCGGCCATGCCACCATAAGCGGCGCGGAGCTCGCTCACGTTGCCGCCATCGACCCGCAACCGGAATGCCGCAACCACCGTCGAGATATCCTGATCGAAGCGCTTCGACAGCTTGTAGGCGATGAAGCTCGTTCCAGCGGGAAGAAGCGGGATTAAAATCGACTCGATGAATTCATCCTCGGCTAGCGCCGTCTTGCGATAGCCGAGGATGAAGTCATCCGCTGATACGATGCGCACTCTTTTTTTCGAGCGCAGCGCGATCTCGGCGCCCAGCGCCATCAGACATGGGATGGTATCTCCGATCGGCGATGCATTGGCGAGATTCCCGGCAAAGGTGCCCAGGTTGCGGATCTGCCGCGAGCCGATGCGGCGAACCAGCGTCGCGAATGAAGGAAAATGCCTGTCGAGATAGGGCAACGCCTGGGTGTAGGTGACGCCGCCGCCGATCGTCAGCACGCCATCGTCGTCTTTGATCTCTTGTAGTGCGGCAACGCCACGCGTCGAGATCACCGCTGGAAAAGAAATGCGGTCCTTACTGACGCGCAGCCCAAGATCCGTCCCACCGGCGAGAACGATCGCGTCGGGGTGGGAAGCCTTCACTTCCGCCATCTGATCCAGCGTCCGCGGCGTGAGATAAAGCTGCGAGCCGCGGCGATATTCCTCGATCGGAATCGGAACCTGGCTTTGCGCGCTTGCACATCCCGGCGGGTCAGCGCGCATGATGCGGCATGCCTCGACGATGGGCCGATAGCCGGTGCAGCGGCACAAATTTCCCGCGAGCGCTTCGTGGATAGCTTCGTCGCTGCGTTCCTCATCGCTTTGCGCAAACGCAAACATCGCCATCACAAAGCCGGGCGTGCAGAAACCGCATTGCGTCGCATCGGTTTCCACCAGCGATTGCTGGACCGAATGCAACGTACCGTCCCGGCCTGCCAATCCTTCCACCGTCAGCACGGAATGGCCATCGAGCTGCGGCACAACCATGAGGCATGCATTGACCGCGCGATAATGCAGTTTGTCTTCGCCTAGAGGCGCAATCACGATGGTGCAGGCGCCGCAGTCGCCCTCGGCGCAGCCCTCCTTGGTGCCGGTCAGACGCGCCTTTAACCGCAGATAATCCAGCACTGTCATGCTCGTAGAAACGTCGTTCTCCGAGCGCATTTGACCATTGAGTTCGAAATTCAGAGCCACGTCAGTCCTATTCGTATTCGCCGCGTCAAAAGCTTAACGCCAATCCGGGCGCGATGGCCCACCCAGAGATCACATTCTCTGCCGATTTTCGATGCAATTCGTGGGCCGCACAAAAGCCATGCAGCCGCCCCCACAGCCTGCCCGCCGGCCGCGTTAATCACGTTAACCCGACGGCCACTGCGACATTCGGCCGCCAAATTGACGTTGTTACCTCCCCTCGCTAGTTTCCGAAAAAGCCTATCTTATCCAAAAACTTGGGAGGATCCCCGATGCGATCGGCACGGTTCGCCGGATCACCTTGGCTCGCAGCAAGCCTTTTCGCCACCGCACTGATTTCGGCGTCGCCGAGCCATGCTCAAGGGCAATCCCAGGGCACCATCAAGATCGGCTTCATCAGCACCTTCTCGGGTCAGTTCGCCGACGCCGCGACCCAGATGGACAACGGCATCAAACTCTATCTGAAAAAATTCGGGGACACCGTCGCCGGCAAGAAGATCGAGATCATCCGCAAGGACACCGGCGGCGCCAATCCTGACATCGCCAAGCGGCTGGCGCAGGAGCTGATCGTCCGCGACGGCGTCGATATCCTGGCCGGCTTTGCGCTGACGCCGAATGCGCTCGCCGCCGCCGATGTGTCGGCGCAGGCCAAGAAGCCGATGATCATCATGAATGCGGCGACCTCGATCATCACCACCAAGTCGCCTTATGCGCTGCGCGTCTCCTTCACCTCACCGCAAGTGATCGAGCCCTTCGGCGCCTGGGTGGCCAAGCAGGGCACCAAAAAAGCCTTCACCATGGTCTCCGACTACGGCCCGGGCCATGACGCGGAAGCCGCTTTCGTCCGTTCGTTCAAGGAAGCCGGCGGCGAGATCGTCGGCCAGTTGCGCATGCCGATCGCCAGCCCGGATTTCTCCGCTTTCGTGCAACGCGCGAAAGATGCCAACCCGGAATCGATCTTCGTGTTCGTGCCGGCCGGCGTACAACCCGCCGCCATCATGAAGTCGATGGCCGAGCGCGGCGTGACGCCGGACAAGATCAAGATTCTCGGCCAGGGTGAAATCACCGACGACACCGCCCTCACCAGCGCCGGCGATGCCGCGCTCGGCGTCATCACCTCCTATCACTACGACCACAACCACGATTCCGCGCTGAACAAGGACTTCGTGAAGGGCTACCGCGAATTGTCCGGCGGCGTGAACCCCAATCTGTTCGCGGTCGGCGGCTATGACGGAATGAACCTCATCTATGAGGTGTTGAAGAAGACGGGCGGCAAGGCCGACGGCGACACCTTCATGGCGGCTGCGAAAGGACTGTCCTGGGAAAGCCCGCGCGGTCCCATGTCGATCGATCCGCAGACCCGCGACGTCGTGCAGACGGTTTATTTCCGGCGGGTGGAGAAAACGCCTGCAGGGCTCGTGAATATAGAGTTCGACAAGGTCGAAAACGTAAAGGACCCGGTCAAAGCCCGGATGGGCCAGTAACGCTCAAGGTCCGATACGCAATTGCAACAAACTGCACCAATCATCTGGAGGAAGACTGCAATGTTCAAAAAGGTGTTAGGAATCGGCGCTTTCGCTGCCGCGGCATTGTTCGCTGGCGCAGCCACGGCGCAGCAAGGCCCGATCAAGATCGGCATCATCCTGCCCTATTCGGGCCAGTTCGCCGATGCGGCGACGCAGATGGACAATGCCATCAAGCTGTTCGTGAAGCAGAACGGCGATACCGTGGCCGGCCGCAAGATCGAATTCATCCGCAAGGATGTCGGCGGCATCGCGCCGGACGTTGCCAAGCGTCTCGCGCAGGAACTCGTCGTGCGTGACGGCGTCGACATTCTGACCGGTTTCGTGCTGACCCCGAATGCGATCGCCGCCGGCGATGTCTCCGACCAGGCCAAGAAATTCATGGTCGTGATGAATGCCGCGACCTCGATCATCACCACCAAGTCGCCCTATATGGTGCGCACCTCGCTGACCACGCCGCAGATCAACGAAGCGCTCGGCAAGTGGGCCGCGACCAAAGGCGGGGTGAAGAAGGTCTACACGATGGCCTCCGATTACGGCCCGGGCCTGGACGCCGAAGGCGGCTTCAGCCGCGCCTTCAAGGAAGCCGGCGGTGAGGTCATTGGCTCGGTGAAGATGGCCGTCGCCAACCCGGACTTCTCCGCTTATGTGCAGCGCGCGAAGGATCTCAATCCGGAAGGCATCTATGTGTTCGTGCCGGGCGGTGCGCAGCCGCCGGCTTTCGGCAAGGCGCTCTCGGAACGCGGCATCGATCCAAAGAAGATCAAGGTGTTCGGCCAGGGTGAAATCACCGATGACGCCGCCCTCAAGAGCATGGGCGATGCCGCCCTCGGCATCATCACCGGCTTCCACTATGACCCGAACCACAAGTCGGCGAAGAACGACGCTTTCGTGAAGGCCTTCAACGCGGAATACAAGCGCAACCCGGATTTCTTCTCGGTCGGCGGCTGGGATGGCATGCAGCTCATCTATGACGTGCTGAAGAAGACCGGCGGCAAGACCGACGCGCAGGGCCTGGTCGACGCCGCCAAAGGTTCCAAGTGGGAAAGCCCGCGCGGCCCAATCTCGATCGATCCGGAAACCCGCGACATTATCCAGGACGTCTATATCCGTCGCGTGGAGAAGGTCGACGGCAAGGTCGTCAATGTCGAATTCGACAAAGTCGAGGCCGTGAAGGATCCGGTGAAAGAGCGGATGAAGAAGTAATACCGTTTCTTCCGGTATTATTGGCGCCCGGAGCCACCCGCTCCGGGCGTTGTCTTGCGGGAGCGGCATTCGCACCGATTGACTTTTCCTCACCTCCCCCTGAAAGGGGGAGGTCGATTTGCAAGCGAAGCGCGCAAATCGGGTGGGGGTCTGTGACCCCCTCCCCAACCCTCCCATCCGAGCTCGGATGTATCCGAGCTCGGCATGTTTGAGGGCCGAAGTCGGAAACATCCGACTTCGGCGCAGGGGAAGGAAGTGACGCAGAGAGCGGGGGACGACTTTGGGGCCTATTATCGGCGTTCTGTTCGACGGCTTTGCCTACGGCATGCTGCTGTTTTTGCTGTCGGTCGGCCTGTCGGTTACCCTCGGCATGATGAATTTCGTCAACCTCGCGCATTGCGCTTTCGCGATGCTCGGCGGTTACCTCACCGTGACGCTGGTCAATCGCTTTGGCTGGCCATTTCTTGCCACCCTGCCGATGGCCTTCCTGGCGGCCGCATTGGTGAGCGTGGTGTTCGAACGCCTACTCTACCGCAAGCTCTATCGCGCCACCGATCTCGATCAGGTTTTGCTGACCATCGGCCTCGCCTTCATGTCGATCGCCACGGCGGCCTACATTTTCGGTACCGTTCATCAATCCGCGCCGACGCCATCGTTCCTGCGCGGCTCGATCGAATATTTCGGCATCAATTTCGGCGTCTATCGCCTGTTTCTTGTCGCGGTCGGCCTGGCCGTCACGCTGGTTCTCGTTCTCACGCTTGAATACACGCGCTTTGGCCAGCAGGTGCGCGCCGCGGTCGACAACCAGCGCATGGCGCGCGGTCTCGGCATCAATGTCGATGCGACCTTTGCAGCCACCTTCGCGCTCGGCAGCGGTCTTGCCGGACTTGGCGGCGCGCTGGCGATCGAGATCGTCGGCCTCGATCCGTCCTTCGCGCTGACCTATCTCGTTTATGTGCTGATCGTGGTGTCGGTCGGCGGTCTCGGCTCGATCCTCGGCTCGTTCATCGCCGCGGTGCTGATCGGCGTGAGTGACATTGCCGGCAAATACTATGTGCCGGAGGTCGGCGCCTTCCTGATCTACCTCGTGATGATCTTGCTCCTGATGTGGCGGCCAGCCGGCCTGTTCGGGAAGCGATAGCGATGCAGGCTCCGACAACAACCGACACGCTCGCTCTCCCTCACCTCCCCCCGGAAGGGGGAGGTCGGCGTACGAAGTACGCCGGGTGGGGGTCAGCTTCTTCTTGCTTGCTTGAGACCCCCTCCCCAGCCCTCCCCCTTTTAGGGGGAGGGAGCAACAAGAGGGAAAGCGATAGGCCATGAGCAAGCCCGGCACACCGATGACCCCGCACGACTATCTTCGCGCACAGACGCGCTGGCACCCGCTGGAATATGTGTTCTGGCTGGCAACGCTTTTGCCATTCGTACTGTTTCCGAACTATCTGTCGCTGGCGAGCCAGATCGCCATCACAGCCTTGTTCGCGCTCTCGCTCGATCTCATTCTCGGTTATGCCGGCATCGTCTCGCTCGGCCACGCCGCCTTCTTCGGCATCGGCGCCTATACCGCCGGCATCATTTCGAAATACGGCATCAGCGATCCGATTCTCGGCCTGTTTATCGCGGCTTTACTCACCGGCATTGTCGGCTTTGCCACGAGCTTCATCATCTCGCGCTTCAAGCATCTCGCGCTGATCATGATCACGCTCGGTCTTGGTTTCCTCGTCCATGAACTCGCCAATTCGGCGCATTGGCTCACCGGCGGCGCCGATGGATTGCAGGGCATCCGCATCGGCGACCTGCTCGGCTATTTCGAATTCGATCTCTGGGGCCGGACCGCCTACACCTATTCATTGGCGGTGCTGTTCCTTATGTTCCTTCTCGTGCGGCGGCTGACCAATTCGCCATTCGGTCTGGCTTTGCGCGGCATTCGCGAGAATTCCGTGCGCATGCCGGCGATCGGTGCACCAAGCGCTGCGCATATCCGCAAAGTTTACACGATGTCCGCTGCCATTGCCGGCATCGCCGGCGCGCTGCTGGCGCAGACGACCTCGACCGTGTCGCTCGGCGTGCTCGACTTCCAGCGCTCCGCCGACGTCCTCGTGATGCTGGTGCTCGGCGGCGCGGGCATGATGTATGGCGGACTGATCGGCGCCATTATCTTCATGGTGGCGCGCGACCAGTTCTCCGGCATCAATCCGCAATACTGGTATTTCTGGATCGGCCTCTTGCTGGTGACTGTCGTAATGGTGCTGCCGAACGGTATCCTGGGCGGCCTGTCGCATCTCTATCGCATGATCCGGGGGCGCCGCTCATGACCGTGCCGGCTCTCGCCACACGCAACATCAACAAGCGTTTCGGCCAGCTTGTCGTCGCGCGCGATATCAGCATTTCGGTGCCGCGCGGCGAACGCTATGCGCTGATCGGTCCGAACGGCGCCGGCAAGACCACGCTGATCAATCTGATGACCGGCATGATCACGCCTGACAGCGGCCAGATCATGCTGGGCGAGACCGACATCACGCATCTGAAGCCGGACCAGCGCGTGAAGCGCGGCCTGGTTCGCACCTTCCAGATCAACACGCTGTTTCCCAACCTCTCCGCGCTGGAATCGGTGACGCTGGCGATCTGCGAGCGCAACAAGGAAGCCGGCACGTGGTGGAAGGCGCTGCCGTCCTATCGCAACGACGCCGACGAAGCCTACGAGATTTTGAAGTCGCTGCGGCTTGGCGATCATGCCTATCGGCCGACGCGCGAACTGGCCTATGGCCAGCAGCGCCTTCTCGAGATCGCACTGGCGCTGGCCTCGAAACCGCAGGTGCTGCTGCTCGACGAGCCGGCCGCCGGTGTGCCGCCGGAAGAAAGCGCCGAATTGTTTTCGGTGATTGCCGAACTTTCCAAGGATATCTCGGTGCTGTTCATCGAGCACGACATGAACGTGGTGTTCCGCTTCGCCAGCCGCATCATCGTGATGGTCGGCGGCGCCATTCTGCTTGAAGGCACACCGAAGGAAATCTCGACCGATCCGCGCGTGCGCGAGGTCTATCTCGGCGGAGCGCATCCATGACGCAAGCCTTGCTGCAGCTCAAGGGCGTGCGCGCCGGCTATGGCGACGCCGTGGTGCTGAACGACATCTCGCTCGAGGTCGCCGACAAGAGCAGCCTTGCCGTGCTCGGCCGCAACGGCGTCGGCAAGTCGACATTGCTGCTGACCATCATGGGCTTCACGCGCATGACGCGCGGCCAGATCCATTGGCATGGTGAAGACATCACCCACGTTGCGCCATTCAGGCGCGCGCGCGGCGGCATCGGCTGGGTGGCACAGGAGCGCGAGATCTTTCCGTCACTGACGGTCGAGGAAAATCTCACCGTGACGGCGCGGCCGGGGCACTGGACGCTGGAACGCATTTACGACCTGCTGCCGCGCATGAAGGAACGCCGCGGCAACAAGGGCAATCAATTGTCCGGCGGCGAGCAGCAGATGCTGGCGCTCGGCCGCGCGCTTCTGACCAATCCGTCGCTGCTGTTGCTCGACGAACCGTTCGAAGGGCTCGCGCCGATCATCGTCGAGGAGCTGGCGGCCGCGATCCGCCGCATGCTGGCCGAACAGGGCACGGCCTTCATTCTGGTCGAACAGCATGCGCAGATGGCGTTGGCGCTGACCGAGAATGCCGTGGTGCTCGAGCGCGGCGATATCGTGCATCGCGCGCGCTCGGACGATCTGTGGAAGGACCACGCCACGCTCGATCGCCTGATCGGGCTGAAGGTGGCGGAAGCGCACTGACGTCATCCGGGACGCGCCGAAAGCGCGAACCCGGGCTGACGGCTACATCACGCTGACCGTCGCATCCTCATAGCGCTTCTTGCCGAGATCGCCGCCTTCAAAGATATCGTGGGTGGCGATCCAGTCGCGCGAAACATTGAAGGTCTCTTCCGTATAGGGCTCGAACACGATGCGTTCGCCCGGACCCCAGCGGCGCGTATCCATCACCTCGTGCCAGCGCACCGGGAATTCGTTCGTGTAATAGTGCGTGTAGAGTTCCGGCCGCAGGTCGAGATCGCGCTGCGCACGCTTCAATGCGGTGAAGTATTTGCGCAGGTCCTCCGGATCGGGATCGCCGTGGATCATGTTGGCGATCATGAAGGTGTTGTCCATGATCTTGCGGAAGCCGAGCTGCTCGGCGAGGTAATACGGCCCGGAGAACAAGGTCGCGGCCGGGATCTTGCCGTCGAGTAAGAGCTCCATGCGCTTGAACAGCATGCCGTCGTTGAACGACAGGTTGATCTGGTCCTTCGGCATGTAGGTTTCCAGCGCCTGGATCGAGGCGTAATGGCTGCCGGACTGGAAGCCGACCGAGATCGGCACCCCGGCGAGATCCGCCGGCGTCTTGATGGCTGAATCCGGCGCGACGAAAATGCCCGACGGCGCGACCGAATAGACATCGCGATTGAGCCGGCCATGGCCGGACGCCGCCGCGACATTCACCGTCCAGTGGCAGGCGCAGCTCACGTCGGATTTGCGGCCTTCCTCGAACGACTGATAGGCGCCGACCTTCTGGCCCTTGTCGTGGACCTTGCCGTCGGAAGATTTCACCTCCTCGCGGAAGATGTAATCGAGCCCCTCGTCCCTGAAGTAACCCTTCTCCTCGGCGATCCATTCCTGCAGCCGGAAGTGCGGCTGGATGATGAACTTGTGATTGGTCGTCATGCGTTTCTCCCTTTGCTTATTGTGATTTCAGCAGCAGCCGTCGTGCGGATGATCGCGTTCGGACACGCGCCGCGCCCGGATCATCTTCACATGGTCGTCCATGAGCTTTCGCGCGCCGGCGGCGTCGCGCATCTCGATCAGCGACGCCAATTCCTTGTGCACGGCAAGCACACGCCGCGCGACTTCGGGCGTCAGCGTGCGGTTATGCGCCGGCCATGAGATGTGATTGAGCGAGATGAACTGCACCACCAGCACGCGGTTATGCGACGCCTCGGTGATGGCGAGATGGAACTCGCGGCATGAGCGGGTATACGCATCACCATTGTCGATGATGCTTTCCGCTTCCGCCAGCAACCGCTTCAATCGCGCATGATCGGCGGCCGTCGCATGCTCGGCCGCAAGTTCCGCGGCCAGCGCCTCGATCGCGCGCTGCGCATCCATGACCTCCGCCGCGCTGACACCGGTGAGATCGAGCTGCACGGCAAGCGCCTCGGCGAACAGCCGCGGATTGCCGCGTGCGACTCGCGCTCCTCCGCCTTTGCCCATGCGGATCTCGGCAATGCCCAACGCCTGCAGCGTGCGCAACGCATCGCGCGCGACGATGCGGCTCACGCCATAGCGCGCCGCCAGATCCTTCTCGGTGCCGATCGGCTCGCCCGGCTTCAGCCGCTTCTCGAATAAAGCCTCACGCACATCGGACACAATCTGCGCCGAGAGCGATCCGGAGCGGCCGGCCACAAAGGGCTCGCCCGCACGCGCAATGAGCTTGGTCTGCGTATTCACGGCTGTTTTCAGCCTTTTCCTGCCCTAGTCTTCGCAGGTTAGCGCAGGAATGAAAGATCGTAAAGATATTATCTTTAAAAATCAGCAATCCGGGCAGGCGCCGGCAGAAACAACAGCAGGCCACGTCCTGCTGTTGCTCAATTAAGACGTGGATGCCCGCGACCAGCGCGGACATGACGAGGCCGCACAAAAAACGCTGATTTGATCGGCGCATTTCCGGTCAGGCTCTGAGGCCACTCACTGATCGTTGGGGGAGCCGAAGGCAGAACTTTGCGATCTCAAAAAGAAGCGCCCGTCCAGCCTGACGAGGGGAACGGGCGCCCAAACAAACTTTCGCTGACGATGAAGCCTGGCTTCGCCTACCAGGTCATGGAGCACTTTTCGGCAAAGGAGTCTTTGTGGTTTTGAAGAACGACTCCGATCTTCCGCATGGTGTGCTCACCGGCATCGTCCTTGATCACCTCCTGCAAGTAAAAGTCCTGAACAGGAAAATGATTCTTGTTATAGGCGAACTTGCCACGCACTGAGGTAAAGTCTGCTTTGCGCATGGCATTGCGGATCCCGTCTTTATCAGCGAGGTTTCCCTTCACCGCCCTGACAGCGCTATCAATCAGCATGGCCGCATCGTAGTGCTGTGCGGAATAGTAAGATGGGTAGCGCTTATACTTCTTACGAAAATCCGCAACGAAGCGTTTATTGACCGGGTTGTCGATATCCTGCACCCACGACTGGGTGCTCAGATGACCCAATGCAAGATCCTTGATGAACGGCAAGGTCAGCGCATCGACCGTGAACACACTATAGAGCGGAATCTGCTCCTTCAGTCCTGCCTGGGAATATTGCTGAAAGAACTGAGCCCCGGCCTGACCCGGATAAAAGACCCACACGGCATCCGGCTTCGCGGCCCGAACCTTTGACAACTCCGCCGAGAAGTCCACGTTACCTGGCCATCTCGTGTAGTCTTCTCCAATGATCTCACCCTTGAATGTTTTCTTCACACCGGCGGCCATGTCCTTGCCGGCCGCGTAATTGGGCGCAAGGATGTAAAGACGTTTGACGCCCCGCTGGTTGAGCGTCTCACCAAGCGCCATTGGGGTTTGATCATTCTGCCAGGAGGTCGAAAAGAAGAAGGGCGAACAAAGCTCGCCTGCGATTTGTGAGGGACCAGCGTTGCCGCTGATGAGAAATGTCCCTGAATCGACCGCCGGCTTCAGCGATGCCAGAAGGACATTCGACCAGTTAAAGCCCGAAATAAAATCGACCTTGTTGGACTGGATCAATTTCTCCGTCACCTGCCGGCCCACGTCCGGTTTCATCTGATCGTCTTCATAAATCATCTCGACATCGAGACCGCCCATCTTGCGTCCGAGATGGTCAAGAGCGAGCTCAAATCCATCTCTCTCATCGTTGCCAATGAAGGCATTCGGACCGCTGAAAGTATTCACAAATCCGATCTTGACCTTCGTTGCTTGCGCCGAAGCCGTGGTGGCCGCAGACGCAATGATCAACGCAGCTAAAATCCGAAACATGCTTTTCTCCCTTTGGTGTTCAATCTCGGCTCCTCTAAACGGGAGCTTGTTGATCGATGATTTTGGAATCGCTCCGATCATGTGTTCCAAACAACAGGCAGCGACAGCGGCCCCCTGAACGATACGTTCGGTGGAAATTCCAGTGTCACATCTGGAGACAACCGCATGCTGGGAAAGCGCGCAGATACTTCCTCAAGCACGACCTTGGCCTGCAGACGCGCGAGTGGTCTGCCCAGGCAAAGGTGCACGCCATGTCCGAAAGACAGATGATCCTTGGCATTCGGACGCCGAATGTCGAAGCGGTCAGGGTCCGGGAAAACCTCCGGGTCCCTGTTTGCGGAGGCCAGCAGCAAAAGAAGCTTGGCGTTGGGCGGAATTGGAACATCGGCAATCGACGTCGCCTGTGTCGTCCGCCGCCGCCAGGCGATCACGGACGAATCCAGCCGCAGCACTTCCTCCACCGCATTCGGAATGAGCGTCGGATCGGCACGGATCGCCTGCCATGCGTCGCGGTCGCCCAATAGCCGGTTGAACGAGTTACCGAGCAGCCCCGTCGTGGTTTCATGGCCCGCAAACAGCAGATTCAGAACGAGGGTCGCGGCTTCTTCGCGTGTCAGGCGCTGTCCGTCGCTGTCCGTGGCCCATGTCAGTGCGCTGGTGAAATCGTCACGTGGCTCGCGCGTTCTTTCTTCCACCAGTGCCTCCGCGTATCGCCAGAACTCGGCCAGTCCCTCGGCGGCACTGACTTGATCGGCTTCGCTCCGCGGCCGGCCGTAAATGAAGAGAATGCGATTCCAAGAGCCCTTCTTGACCCGGGGAACCTGATCATCACCGATCCCGAGGATGCGAAACAACACAAGAACCGGCAGCTCCCACGCAAGGTCACGCACCAGATCTGCGCGACCGTTTTGAAACCGCTCATTGCAAAAGCGGATGGTGGTTTCCCGAATAAAATTCTCCAGCTCGGCGACGCGCTTCGGCGTAAAGGCCGCATTGGCGATGCGACGGACGCGCGTGTGTGCCGGCGGATCGACATTCGTCATCGTGGGCACGTACCGAAACCCGCCCTCCTCCAGCGCTTTCGCAGCCCGGGGACAAGGCGGCAAGACCGGCGAATTGGCGTTCGCGGCCGAGAAGATCTGCGGATTCAGGAAAATCTGTCGAATAAGGTCGTATCGCGTCACCACCCAGTGATCGAGCTTCTCGCTGTAGAAGACTGGCGCCACCCCTCTGGCTTCCGAGATATGAGGATAGGGGTCTGCGAGATAGTCCTCGCTCAGCGGATCAAATTGCGCGGTTATGCGCTCCAGATCAGCATCCATTACAGTTGTCATATCCACCTCCCTGCAAAGACCGACATTTTACGTTTGTGTCTGCGACGTCATTGCGCGCGGCCACGCGCAACGCATGGCGTTACGTCTCGCTCGACATCGATTGTGAATGCACCAGGTGATTGGATCAGAGGCCAGCGGTCGCTTGCGGCGCAGCAACCTGCTGTCGCGGCATGCGCGGAGCCATAGCCTAAAGCGACCGGCTGTCTGACCGGCAGATCCATAGGCATTTCCTCATAGGGCGAATTTGCTTGTGACCTGTCTCCGCCCGAGATTGACAGTCCACTTACTTTCAGACTACCTATTTTCAGTGTACTGTCAATATATGGCAGGATCAGCCAATGACGATGGACGTGATCTATTCAAAGCCGGGACATCTTATCCGCCGCGCTCACCAGATCGTGGTGGGAATGTTTATGGAGGAGTGCGCGGAGTTCGACATCACGCCGGTCCAGTACGCGTGTCTGGCCGCGCTGAATGAACATCCGGGGATTGATGCCACCCGGATTTCTTACTTGATCGCCTTCGATCGCTCGACGCTTGGCCAGGTTTTGGAGCGGCTTGAAGCCAAGGGCTTAATCGAGCGTACGGGAAGCCCTCACGACAAGCGGGTGAAGCTGGTGAAACTCACGCGGGAGGGCGCTCGTCTCCTTGCCGCTGTTGAGCCCTGCGTCCGCAGAGCCATGAAACGTCTTCTGGGCAGACTTCCCGTTGAGGAGCAGCGGAATTTTATGCGCACGCTCACACTCCTCGTCGAGCTGAACAATGAGTATTCGCGCGCACCGCTGCGCGTGGTGTCCAGCAACGAGTAAGGAGCCCCCTCCCAGAGCCTATCCGGCTTTGATGGAATCAAAGCCGGGGCTCTAGCTTTTTGTTTTGACGCATTTGTTCACGCGAACCGGTATCCACTTCGCTCGAAAATGCTCTAACACTCACCTCTCCCACGTCATCTTCGCGATACGCGGATCGCTCGCAAAAACCTTGCGATCGAAATCAATCAACAGTTTCGGCATCTCGCATTGCGTGCGCACGCCGTTTGCGCCGAGATGGATGCGCCAGGTCTGCCGCGCCGTTTCCTGTTTCACCGAGAACGCGTGGCAGGTGAGCAATGCGACATTCAGCCGATGCTTCGGATCGCGCACCGACGCGTAGCGGATCGCCTCGATATTTGCTTCACGCGCCCTTTCAGCCAGCGTCTGACACGCATCAAGCTTGGTCGGATGCATCCACTCATCGTTCCGTGCATCGAGTGGCGGTCGTGTCAGATCGATCGCCCGGCTGGTCGCATATTGAACCGCGAAAGCGGTATATTCACCGGCGTTCGAAGGCC
The DNA here is from genome assembly GCF_002119765.1 of Pseudorhodoplanes sinuspersici. Classification (NCBI taxonomy): domain Bacteria; kingdom Pseudomonadati; phylum Pseudomonadota; class Alphaproteobacteria; order Hyphomicrobiales; genus Pseudorhodoplanes; species Pseudorhodoplanes sinuspersici. The sequence goes on along the minus strand of NZ_CP021112.1, from coordinate 2,041,510 downwards.
ACGGCGTGTCGGGTGAATCGGCATAGAACAGCAATCGCCAGAACGCTGTCTCGGCAATCGCGGTTTCCACCTGCTTCGAAGCATAGAACACGCCGGGCGTGAGTCCAGCGCGGCGAAAGCGCGATCCATGCGGATAGGGCGCGCCATAGCGGAACGGTGTCGCCAGGAGATAATGCAGCCCCTTGCATTCCGGCGGCAGGCTCGGCTTGCTCTGCTCGATCAGGTTTTCAAGCAGCTCCTGCTCGGCGTGCGTATCGGTGATCTTCATCGTCGAGACGCGGTGCTGCGCCTCGATCACACGCCAGCAGGTGCCGGAGGCGCGGTGTGCGTTAGACAGGAGCGCGTCGGGCGTCGAGATACTGGATGACATTGATCAGACCGGCCACGGATTGGATGAGCGTCAGCGGACGGCCATTCAAGGCCGCGTTCTCGTTCTGCATCCAGCTTTGTGCGACGGTGTCGTCGCCATCGACGATCGCGTCCAGCGAGCGATAGAGCCGGATGAACAAGACGGCGAGTTCGAATGGCTTCTGATCCCTCGTCAGCAGGTAATCGCCGCGGCGCATGCGCGAGACGGTCGGCTCCGATACGCCGACAATGCGGGCCAACACCGTGTTCCTGATGCCGAGACGGTCGGCGGCGCGCAACGCGGCCTTGGTCACGACCGTGGCTTCATCGGGGGCGGATTGGGGGGCGCTTTTGGTCCTCATGTGCTGTCACCAGATAATTTCATGAGAAATATATAGCCACAATAATTTCTAAGGCAAGAGTCTATCGCTTCGCCTGCGGCGCCGCCGGCACCTTGGGCGCGACACCAAGGCCGGTCATGCCGGTCGCCAGGAAACGCAGATCGAGCACTTTCCAGTCCTTGTATTTCGCCGCCGGCATCCGGTATGGCGCGCAATCCTTCAGCGCATTCAATGAGATACCGGCGAGCAGCGGACCGCGTTCGGACGCCGGCGCCTTCAGGATGACCGGCTCGCCCGCAAGCTGGCCCTTGGGACCGAACGAGACGCGGATAATCAGTTCGAGCCCCAGCACCCCGGGCATACCGACCGGCAATTTCCAGCATTTCTGCACCTGGGCGCGCAGGGCTGCGATCTCTTCCGGCGTCAGCTTCGACTTGCTCTCGCTCGGCGGGCCTCCGGAAATGCCGGCCGGCTTTTCCACACGATCAGGCTTGTCCGGCGGCGCCTGCGGTTCGGCCCTGGCCGATTTGGCTTCAAGCTCCTGCGGCCGCGAAACCTGACCGGACGGCATGGGCGCGGGAGGCGGCGGAAGCGGCGGCGCAGCCGCCGACTGCTGCTCGGCAGGTTTCGGCATTTCGGCCTTGGGAAGCTCCGGCTCAGGCAATTCCGCCTTCGGCGGCTCAGGCTCCGGAGGGGCCGGCTTGGGAGGCTCGACTTTCGGGGGCTCGAGCGGCTCCGGCACCTCGTCCTGCTTCACCAGCTCAACATCGATGGGCCGCGTTTCGGATTGCAGCGGCGTGCGCCGGTCCGCCAGCACGATCACGCCGAACAACCCAAGATGCACCAGCACCGACGCCAGCAGCACCGCAGTCGAAAACGTGAGGCGTGACAGAAGTGAGGGCAAGCAGCAGCTCCGGGTCGCAGCCGGAGCTACCTCACCTGTTCAACGCATCCGAGTCAAAGCCTTCGCGTCATCCCGATTGTTACGGTCACCGCCAATGCGAGAAGCGCGAAAGCCGCGCCGCCATAACCGATGGCGGTCACACCATAGTCAGCGACAACCCAGCCGCCGACGAGCGCGCCCAAGGCAATTCCCAAATTGCACACCGCAATGTTGAGCGACAAGGCGAAAGCCGGCGCGTCCACCCCAGCGCGCATGACACGCACCTGACAGAGGACGAAAGCCGCGCCATGTGCCACGCCCCAGATGGCAAGCAGCGGCACCAGCCATGCAAGCTGGCCGCCAGTGAGCGAGACCATCGCATTGGTCAGCGCCAGCAGCGCCACCAGCCCCATGGTCGCCATCATCATCGCACGATCGACCGCCCATCCCGCGACAAGATTGCCAAATAGCCCTGCAGCACCGAAACCGAAGAGAGCTATGGCAGTCTGCGCACCGTCGAAACCCGCGGCGCTCTGAAGAAAACCGGCGAGATAGGTGTAGGCGCTGAACATCGCCGTAAAGAGAACGGTCGACAGCAGCAAGTGGGCGAGAAATGCAGGACTTGCGAGCAGGGCGACTTGTGCGCGCGCGGAGACCGGCTTGCCGCCATCCAAACGCGGAAAGCGCATACCCGTGACAATCGCCGCAACAATCGCAAGACCCGCAAGAAGGAGAAAACAGAAGGGCCAGCCGGTGCGATCGGCAAGTGCAGTGCCCGCCGGCACAGCAAAGACGATGGCCGTAATGGTGCCGATATTGACGAGCGAGATCGCCTTGCCCTCGCGGCCTGCCCCAGCCAGCCGTGCGACAGCCGCATTGCCGACGCTGATGAAGACCGGAAGCATCGCGCCCTGGATCACACGGACAAGAACGATGATCCTGTCATCCGGCACCCATGCGATCACCAAATTCCCGAACGCGTAGACGATAAGCGTCAGGATGATGACGAAGCGCGGTTCGCGTCGGCCAGCAACGATCGTCAGAAGCGGGCCGAGCACCGCCGCCGAGATCGCGAACCAGGCGACAAAACGCCCGGCCTCGCTGAGCGAAATCTGAAGATCCCGCGCCATCGCCGGCAGCAAACCGACGGCGATGAATTCGCTGGTGACGATGATGGCCATTGCAACGGCAAGGAGAGTGATCGCGGCCGCCATGTCGCGTGCGCGGGCGGCCGTCCGCGGCACGCCAGTTTCCGACGCTGTTGTCATATATTCGCGCCGCCATCGATGGTCAGGGCGGTGCCGGTGACTGCACGCGAATCCGGACCCGCCAGCCATGCGACAAGGCCGGCAACTTCCTGCGCATCGGCAAAGCGCGGGATCGCCATCAAGCTGCGTTGCTGATCGGCATGTTCGCCATCTTCCGGATTCATGTCGGTGTTGGTGGAGCCCGGATGCACGATATTGACGGTGATGTTGCGCGGTCCAAGATCGCGCGCCAGCGCCTTGGTCATGCCAACCAAAGCCGCCTTGCTGAGCGAATAGAGGCTCAAGCCTGGCGATGGCGTGCGCTCGGCAAGATTGCTGCCGATCGAGATGACACGCCCGCCCTCGCCCATATGCGCGACCGCCGCCTTGGTCGCAAACAGCGCCGCGCGCACATTGACCGCGATGGTTTCGTCGAAATCGGCGAGGGTCATGGTTTCCGGTGACACAACCCGGAAGATGCCGGCATTGTTGACCAGAATGTCGATGCGGCCGAACGCGGCGACGGTCTGCGCCACCGCCTTCTCGACCGATCCCGGTTCCATATTGTCGGCTGCGATCGCCAATCCGCGACGGCCGAGCTTTTCGATCTTTGCTACCATCAACTGCGCCTTCTCGGACGAACGCGCATAGCTGAAAGCGACGTCGGCGCCATCTTTCGCCAGCGCCTCCACGATCGCCGCGCCGATGCCGCGGCTGCCGCCGGTCACGAACGCCACCTTTCCTGCGAGTTTGGACATGATTCAACCTTTCTGTATTGATCGATACAGAACACATGAGACGCTTGCGGTCTGGCGTCAAGCGATTTATGTATCGATCGATATGAAAAATGACCTCCCCGCCGCCCGCGGACGCCCGCGCGGCTTTGACCGCGACGCGGCGCTACGCCGCGCGATGGAGGTGTTCTGGGCCAAGGGTTATGACGGCGCGGCCCTGTCCGATCTCACGGCGGCCATGGGCATCAATCCGCCCAGCCTCTATGCCGCCTTTGGCAGCAAGGAAGCGCTGTTTCGTGAGGCCGTCGATCTTTATGGAACGATCGAGGGCAACGAGATCTGGGCGGCGATCGACGAAGCACCCACCGCACGCGACGCAGTGCGGCGCTTTCTCGAGGCGACGGCAAATGTCTTTACCCGACCGGGCAGACCGCCAGGATGCCTCGTCGTACTGGGCGCGTTGCATCCCAACGATAGCAACGAGAATGTGTGCCGGGTGCTAAAGGAAAAGCGGGCGGATAACATCGCGACCTTGCGCAATCGCTTAAAGCGTGCCGTGCGCGACGGTGAGTTGCCGAAAGGGGTGGACACGCTGGCGATCGCGACCTTCTACGTCACCGTCCAGCAGGGCATGTCGATCCAGGCCCGCGACGGCGCGTCGCGCGAGACACTGCGTGCTGTCGCCGACAGCGCCATGGCGGCCTGGGATGGACTGACGACTGGAGCCAAGAAAAGGGCCTGACCTGGCTTCATCTCAAGCTCGCCCGTCATTCCGGGGCGTGTGCGCAGCACGCGAGCCCGGAATCCAGCACAGTTTTTGTGGAGCCCTAGATTCCGGGTTCACGCGCTGATGCGCGTGAACCCGGAATGACAATCAATCCGGGATAACGGCGGTGGTCTCGATTTCCAGCCGCGCGTCCTTCTCGACCAGCGATTTGACCTGCACCAGCGCCATCGCCGGGAAGTTGCGGCCCATCACCTCGCGATAGACCTTGCCAAGATCGGGCAGGCAATTGCGATATTCGTCGATGTCGACGACATACCAGGTCATGCGCACGACATGTTCCGGTCCGGCGCCGCCTTCCTTCAGTACGGCGACGATGTTCTCCAGGAGTTGCTTCGTCTGTGCGACGAAACCTTCCGGAAGCTTGAACTCCGTATCCCAGCCGATCATGCCGCCGACGAACACCATCTCGCCGCGCGCCTTGATGCCGTTGGCATAGCCTTTCGGCTGCGGCCAGCCAGCCGGATTGAGGATGGTGTTCGTTGCGGGGAGTTTACGGGCGGTGTCAGACACGAGAATCTCCTAAGCCAAAGTCACGCTGACCGCGACTCCCTCCCCCTAAAAGGGGGAGGGTTGGGGTGGGGGTCTTGTCTAAACTGACCCCCACCCGACCGCCGTCGCTTCGCGACGACAGTCGACCTCCCCCTTTCAGGGGGAGGTAGGTAGGAGTCAGTGGCCAAATCATAAATACCCATGATGCCCGTTCACTACGACGCCATCTTCGCGGCGGATTCCGACGCGAGCTTGCGCAATTCGAAACGCTGCAGCTTGCCGGTCTGGGTGCGCGGCAGCGCCGTCACGTATTCGATCGCACGCGGATATTTGTAAGGCGCAACCGTATTCTTGACGTGATCCTGCAAGGTCTTCGTCAATGCCGCGTCGCCTGAATGACCCGCACGCAGAACGATGTAAGCCTTGACGATGAAGCCACGGTCCGCATCCGGCGCACCGACCACGCCGCATTCGGCCACGGCGGGATGTGCGAGCAGCACTTCCTCGACTTCCGGACCTGCAATGTTGTAGCCCGACGATACGATCATGTCGTCGGAACGCGCCTGATACCAGAAATAGCCGTCCGTATCCTGCACATAAGTATCGCCGGGAAAATTCCAGCCGAACTGCACATACTTGGTCTGACGCTGGTCGGCGAGATAACGGCAACCCGTGGGACCGCGCACGGCAAGACGTCCGATCGTTCCGCGCGGCACTTCGTTGCCGCTGTCATCGACGACCTTGGCGACATAGCCCGGCACCGGCTTGCCGGTCGAGCCGGCCTTCACCTCGTTCATCGGCGACGCGATATAGATGTGCATCATCTCGGTGCCGCCGATGCCGTCCAGCGCCTTGAGGCCGGTTGCGTTCTCCCACGCCTCGAATGTCGATTTCGGCATGGTCTCGCCGGCCGATACGCAGATGCGCAGCGACGAGATATCGTGCTTTTGCAGATTGGCGATCATGGCGCGATAGGCGGTCGGGGCGGTGAAGCAGACCGTCGCTTTGTATTTCTCGATCGCCGGCAGCAATTCGTCCGGCGGCGCTTTCTCAAGCTGGATCGTCGCCGCGCCGATGCGGAACGGAAACAGCACGTGACCGCCAAGGCCGAAGGTGAAGGCGAGCGGCGCCGAACCGATGAAGCGATCGTCCGGAGATGCCTGCAGCACGTATTTTCCATACGAATCGCACGGCGCCAGCATGTCGCGGTGGAAATGCATGGTGCCTTTCGGTTCGCCGGTTGTGCCAGATGTGAAGGCGATCAGGCAGACATCGTCGATGGCGGTATCGAACGCATCGAACTTTTCGTAGCCCGGCTTGTTCATCAGCGCTTCGAGCGAACCCGGCGCGCCATTGCCCCAGTAAACAGCGCGTTCGAGATCGGGCGCGATGTCCTTGGTCTTGTCGACCTCGACCGCAAGCCGGTTGTCAGCGAGCGCGAGTTTGATGCGCGCTTTCTTGCAGGTGTAGGACAATTCCTTCGCACGCAGCAGCGGCATGGTGGCGACCGTGACGCCACCGGCCTTCATCACCGCGAGATAAGCGGCGATCATGGTCGGGCTGTTGGTGCCATGCAGGAGCACACGATTGCCCGACACAAAGCCGAGATCCTTCGTCAGCACATTGGCGATGCGGTTGATGCGCTCGGCAAGCTGCGCATAGGTCAGCGTTTCGTTCGGCGAGACGATGGCGATGCGATCGCCCTGCCCCGAGGCCACCCACTTGTCGACGAATTCGGTGACACAGTTCAGCCGATCCGGATATTGCAGCTCCGGCAGCGTGAACAGGAATTCGGGCCACTCGCTTTGCGGCGGCAGATTGTCCCGAGCGAACGTGTCTTTATACAGCGAGGGAATCATAGCCATGCTCCTCAGAACGCCTTTCTCATTCCCCGGTCTTCAGCTTGCGGCCGATGCGGCTGCAAAATTCTTCAAGGCTTCGCGCGCGATCACGACCTTCTGCACTTCGGTCGCACCTTCATAGATGCGCAGCGCGCGAATCTCGCGATACAGCTCTTCGACCTTGTTGCCCTTGGTGACGCCCTGACCGCCGAACAATTGCACGGCGCGGTCGATCACGCGCTGGGCGGCTTCAGTCGCATGCATCTTCGCCATCGCCGCCTCGCTGGTGACGCGGGCGGCGCCGTTATCCTTGGTCCAGGCGGCACGATAGACGAGGAGGGCCGATGTATCGACATCGGTGATGCTATCGGCCAGCGCGCCTTGCGTCAGCTGCAGATCGCCGAGCGGCGCGCCGAACAATTTACGGTTCACGGCGCGCGAAGTCATTTCGTGCAGAGCGCGGCGCGCGAAGCCGAGCGCGGCCGCACCGACCGTCGAGCGAAAGATATCGAGCGTCGACATCGCCACCTTGAAGCCTTCGCCCGGTGCACCGAGACGGTTTGCCACCGGCACGCGCACATTGTCGAAGCGGAGCGTCGCCAGCGGGTGCGGCGCAATCACTTCGATGCGCTCTTCCACGCTCAGGCCTGGCGTATCGGCGTCGACCATGAACGCCGACAGGCCCCGCGCGCCCGGTGCTTCGCCGGTGCGAGCGAATACGACGTAATGATCGGCAATGCCGCCATTGGAGATCCAGGTCTTGTTGCCGTTCAGGCGCACATGCGTGTTCCCGTCCGGCTCCGCCGTCATCTTCAACGCGGCGACGTCCGAACCGGCCTCGAGTTCGGAAATCGCGAAGGCAGCAATGCTTTTGCCCTTGCCGACATTCGGCAGATAGCGTGATTTCAACTCCGGCGAGCCGTAAAGCGTGATCGAACCGGTGCCGAGACCCTGCATCGCGAAAGAGAAATCGGCGAGCCCGTCGTAATAGCCAAGGATTTCGCGCGACAGGCAGAGCGTACGCACATCGAGCGCGGCATGCATGCCACCGAATTCGCCCGGCACGGTCGGCGTCAGGAGCCCGGCTTCGCCCAGCGCCTTCACCCGCGCGCGGCAGGCTTCGTCGACATCGTCATGCGGCAGCGTGTGCAGGTTGTCCGCCGCCCAGCGCGACAGCTTCTCGGCATAGGCACGATGGCCATCGTTGAAGAAAGGCCAGGACAGGGTTTCGGCGAGTGACATCAATTGCCCTCAAAGACCGGTTTCTGCTTCGCCGCGAACGCATGGAAGGCGCGCGAGAAATCTTCCGTCTCCATGCACAAAGCCTGCGCCACGGCTTCCGCCTCGATCGACTGCTCGACCGACATCGCCCATTCCATCTCCAGCATACGCTTGGTCATGCCGTTGGCGAAGGTCGGCCCGTCCGCGATATCCTTGGCGAGCGCGGTCGCATCGGCGAGTACATTTTCCGACGACGACAGCTTGTTGAAAAAACCCCAGCGCTCGGCTTCCTCGCCGCCCATCGCGCGGCCGGTGTAAAGCAATTCAGCCGCACGGCCCTGGCCGATGATGCGCGGCAGGATCGAGCAAGCGCCCATATCGCAGCCGGCCAGACCGACGCGATTGAACAGGAACAGCACTTTCGCCTTTGCCGTGCCGACGCGCAGATCCGATGCCATGGCGAGGATCGCGCCGGCGCCCGCACAAATGCCATCGACCGCGGCAACGATGGTCTGCGGACAGGCGCGCATCGCCTTCACCGCCTCGCCGGTCATCTTGGTGAATTTCAGCAGATCGACCGTATTCATCTCGACCAGCGGGCCGATGATCTCGAACACATCGCCGCCGGAACAGAAATTGCCGCCCTCGCCGGTGATGACGAAAGCCTTGACCTGATCGTCATGGGCGGCGGCGCGGAAAATGCCGGCGATTTCGGCATAGCTTTCGAAGGTCAGCGGGTTTTTCCGCTCCGGCCGGTTCAACGTCAACGTCGCCAGCTTGCCCTCGACCACGAGCTTCACATGCTGCGCCTTGTAGGATGCCAACGGCAGCGGAACGGGATGGTGCGTCTTGAGGCTCATTTCTGGTCTCCGGCGTCGATGGCCTTGCGCGCGGAGAGCTTGGTCTTGGCGAGCAATTTCATCAGCGTATCGATTTCGTTTTCCGTCAGGTCGCTGAAGATTTCGGCGATCCAGCCCTCATGTGTACGCGCCAGCGAACGGAACGTGCGGCGGCCTTCCGCCGTGAGCGTGACGATCATCGCGCGGCGATCATTCGGCGCCGGCGTCCGCTCGACCAGATTGAGCGACACCAGACGCTCGACGAGACCGGTGACATTGCCGTTCGAGACCATCATGCGTTGCGACAATTCGCCGAGTGTCATGCCGTTCGGCGCCTTGTCGAGTTGCGCCATCAGATCGAAGCGCGGCAGCGTGACATCGAAGGTTTCGCGCAGGCGCGAGCGAACCTCGCATTCGATCAGTGTGGTGCAGGTCAACAGCCGCAGCCATAACCGCAATTCGGCCTCGTGATCGCCGGGCCGTTCCGCGACCTTGGTTTCCGCATCGAGCGGGATGATGCTTGTCTGCTCCATCAGATTTCTCCGCCGGCCACGGTCATCGCCGTGCCGGTCACGGCTGCCGCGTCCGCAGAACACAGGTAAAGCACGGCGGCTGCCACTTCCTGCGGCTTGATCAGGCGCGCGATCGGCATGTCTTTCACATATTGCGCGATGATCTCGTCATCGGACTTTCCGGTCTTCTTCGACACCGACGCCACGGATTCGCGCACGAGATCAGTATCGGTATAGCCCGGGCAGATCGCATTCACCGTCACGCCGGTTTTGGCGGTCTCGATCGCCAGCGAACGCACGAGGCCGACCACCGCATGCTTGGCCGTGCAATAGGCCGAGACGTAAGGATAGCCCTTCAGTCCCGCGGTCGAGGCGACGGCGACGATGCGGCCGAATTTACGCGCGACCATGTCGCCCATCACCGCCTGCGCGCAGTGGATGATGCCCATCACATTGAGATCGAACATGCGCTGGAACTGATCCGGACCGGTCTTGGCAAACGGGGCGGTTGCCACGCCGCCGGCATTGGCGACCAGGATGTCGAACGGGCCCCGCGCCGAAACCGCTTCTTTCACCCCGGCCGCGATCGCGGCCGGATCGGTGACGTCGGCGACGATCACGCCCCGGGCATGGCCTGCCGCCACAGCTTCATCGAGGGCCTCGCGGCTGCGGCCGAGAACGGTGACCGACGCCCCGTCGGCCGAAAGAGCCTCCGCCACGGCCCGGCCAATGCCGCGGCCGCCGCCGGTGACGAGTGCGTGCCGCCCGGAAAGCGCTGCCATCATGATACCCGCTGATCCAAGCCGATACTTTAAGCTTAAAATTTATAGGGTTCAAGCAGGGCCGTATGCCGCCAGAAATTGCCCGGCACTTGAGATGAATCAAACATCTTGCGCGAGGTTGTTTTAAGCTTAAAATAATCGGCAACCCAGTCATCAATATACTGGCGCGGAGGGCGCCCTCATGAAAGTCAATGTCATTGGCGGCGGCCCAGCCGGGCTCTATTTCGCAATTCTCTACAAGAAGGCGTGGCCGCAGGCCCGCATCACGGTCTATGAACGCAACCGGCCGGACGACACCTTCGGTTTCGGCGTGGTGTTCTCGGACCAGACGCTCGAGACTTTCCAGAAATACGATCTCGAAAGCTACCGGTCGATCACCGAGAATTTCGCCTACTGGGACGACATCGAAATCCATTTCAAAGGCATGACGCGCCGGATCGGCGGCAACGGCTTCTGCGGCTGCTCGCGGGCCACGCTGCTGCAACTGCTGCATCAGCGCGCGCAGGCGCTGGGTGTCGAACTGAAATTCCAGACCGACGTGACCGATATCGATGCAGCGATGCGTGACGCCGATCTCGTGATCGCGGCCGATGGTATCAACTCGCGCGTCCGCGAGACCTTCAAGGATCATTTCAAGCCGCATGTGGATCTGCGCCCCAACCGCTTCACCTGGATGGGATCGACCAAGCCACTCGACGCCTTCACCTTCTATTTCAAGGAAACCAAGTACGGCATCGTCATCGTCCACGCTTATCAATACGAGCCTGGCCGCTCGACCTGGATCTTCGAAACCGATCCGGACACGTTCGCGAAATTCGGCCTCGATCCGCTGGACGAGCCTGGCACAGCCAAGCTCATGGAAGAGCTGTTTGCCGAGGAATTGCAGGGCCACAAGCTGATCATCAACCGGTCGATGTGGCGCAACTTCCCGGCCATCCGTTGCGAGCGCTGGGTCTACGAGAACTGCGTCATCGTTGGCGATGCCAAGGCCACGGCGCATTTCTCCATCGGCTCCGGCACGAAGCTGGCAATGGAGGATGCCATCGGGCTCTATGAGGCGTTCCGCAAGGCCGGCAGCACCAATGTGCAGGCCGCACTCGCCTATTACGAAACCAACCGCCGCGAGGAAGTCGAGAAGACGCAGCATTCGGCCGATGTTTCACTGGTCTGGTTCGAGCATGTGAAACGCTTCTGGAACATGGACCCGACGCGCTTCATCTTCGGCCTGATGACGCGCTCGAAAGCGATCACCTACGACAACCTTGCCTTGCGTGCTCCGGACATCGTCAATGACATCGACCATCTCGTCGCCAACGAGACCAAGGCGCTGGGCTTCGATGTTGATACCAAGAAGCCGGTGCCGCCGATGTTTCAGCCCTTCCAGCTCCGCGGCATGACGGTGCCGAACCGCGTCGTGGTCTCGCCGATGTGCCAATATTCGGCGAAAGACGGTCTGCCGAACGACTGGCATCTCGTGCATCTCGGCAGCCGCGCGATCGGCGGCGCCGGTCTCGTCTTCACCGAAATGACCGACGTGTCGGCGGACGCACGCATCTCGCCCGGCTGCACCGGCCTGTATAACGATGAGCAGGAAGCCGCCTGGAAGCGCATCGTCGATTTCGTGCACAGCAATTCGGCTGCAAAAATCTGCATGCAGCTCGGTCATGCCGGGCGCAAGGGTGCGACCAAGCTGTCATGGGAAGGCAATGACGAGCCGCTGGAAAGCGGCGCCTGGCCGATCATCTCGGCCTCGCCCCTTCCCTATTATCCGAACAGCCAGGTGCCGCGTGAAATGACGCGCGCGGACATGGACAAGACGATTGCCGACTATGTTGCGGCGGTGAAGCGTGCCGAGCGCGCCGGCTTCGACATGATCGAACTGCATGCCGCGCACGGTTATCTGCTGGCGAGCTTCATCTCGCCGATCACCAACAAGCGCACCGATGAATACGGTGGTTCGCTCGAGAATCGCATGCGCTTTCCGCTCGACGTGTTCAAGGCGATGCGCAAGGCATGGCCGGACGACAAGCCGATGTCGGTGCGCATCTCGGCGACCGACTGGATCGACGGCGGCGTCACCGGGGACGATGCGGTGAAGATCGCGAAGATGTTCGAAGAACACGGCTGCGACCTGATCGACGTGTCGACCGGACAGACCGATCCGGCCTCGTCGCCGGTCTATGGCCGCATGTATCAGACGCCGTTCTCCGACCAGATCCGCAACGAAGCCGGCATCGCGACGATGGCGGTCGGCGCCATCACCACCGCCGATCAGGTCAACACCATCGTTGCCGCGGCGCGTGCCGATCTCGTGGCGCTGGCGCGTCCGCATCTGATGAATCCGTCTTTCACCATGCAGGCCGCCGCCTGGTACGGCGCCGACGATATTTACTGTCAGCCGCAATATCTCTCTGGCCGCGACCAGATCTTCCGTAACGCAGCGCGCGAGCGCGAAGAAATGACGGAACTGAAGCGCAAGGCCAAGCCGAAGCCGCAGATCGACAGCTGGAAACAGGCGGCGGAGTAATCCTTTCCCTCCCCCCGCTAAAGCGGGGCGGGGGGAAAAGCTAAACCATCAGATATTGCTGGCGGATATTCGCATCGTTTGCGAGCTGGTCCGATGTGCCGGTCCAGACGACATGGCCGCGCTCGACGATCACATGCCGCTCGGCGAGCTTCAGCATCGGCTCGAGATGCTTGTCGACCAAGAGGATCGATTGCCCCTCGGCCTTGAGGCGTGACAGGCACGCCCAGATCTCGCCGCGCACCAGCGGCGCCAGCCCTTCGGTCGCTTCATCAAGGATCAGCAATTTCGGATTGGTCATCAGCGCGCGGCCGATCGCCAGCATCTGCTGCTCGCCGCCGGACAGTTGATTGCCCATGTTATTTCGGCGCTCAGCTAACCGCGGGAAGAATTCGTAGACACGCTCCAGCGTCCATGACGGCTTGCCGAAGCGCGACGCCGATGTTGCAATCAGGTTCTCCTCGACGCTGAGCGCCGGAAAAATCTGCCGGCCCTCCGGCACAAGGCCGATACCATGCTGCGCGATCCGGAACGGCGGCTGGTTGGTCACCGTGTCGCCATTGAAGGTCACTTCGCCGGCGCGCGCCGCCACCAATCCCATGATGGTCAGGATCGTGGTGGTCTTGCCCATGCCATTGCGGCCGAGCAGCGTCACCACCTCGCCCGACGCGATGTCGAAGGTGATGTCGAACAGCACCTGTGCCGGACCATAGGATGCCTGGAGATTGCGAACGCTCAGCATCTTTTCACGCCGTTTCATCGCCGAGATAGGCGGCGATCACTTTCGGATCGCTGCGCACGCTGGCCGGGGCACCGGTCATGAGAATGCGGCCATAAATCAAGACCGACACGCGATCCGCCAGCGCGAACACCGCCTGCATGTCATGCTCGACCAGCACGATCGGGAAACGGCCTTTGAGCCGCTGCAGCACCGACACCAGCCGCGCGCTTTCTTCCCGACCGGTGCCGGCCATCGGCTCGTCCAACACCAGCAATTTCGGCTGCATCGCAAGCGCAATCGCGAGTTCGAGTGCGCGGCGCTCGCCATGCGACAGATGCGCGGCCTGAATGTCGGCACGATGCGCGAGCCCCACCTCCTGCAATGCGCTCATCGCCTGCGACGACAGATCCGCTTCCTTCGCCGCATCGCCCAAAAAACGGTAGCTCGAGCCGCTGCGCGCCTGCACCACCAAGGAGACATTCTCGAGCGCAGAGAAATTCGGCAGTGTCGACGTGATCTGGAATGAGCGCGCGAGACCGAGCTTGGCCCGTTCGAAGGGCGCGGATGCCGTGACATCGCCGCCGCAAAACACGATGCGCCCGGCATCCGGCGAAATGAGTCCTGAAATCTGATTGATCAGTGTGGTCTTGCCGGCACCGTTCGGACCGATCAGCGCGTGCAATTCACCCGGCAGTACATCAAGCGACAGATCGTCGGTGACGCGAAGGCCGCCGAAGTTCTTGCGCAGACCTTGCAGCGAGAGGACTGGCTCAACCACCGCGCAGCCTCCGCATAACCCAGCGCGAGATGCCAAGCAGCCCGCCCGGCACGAACACGACCACCAGCACGAGGAAAGGTCCGAAGATCATTTTCCAGTGTTCGGTGAACCCGGCGAGCCATTCTTCAAGCAAAAGAAACGCTGCGGTCCCGACGATAGCACCATTGAGCGAACCGATTCCGCCAAGGATGATCATGATCAGCAGCTCGCCGGAGCGTTGCCACGACATATAAGCGGGCGCGACGAAGTTGGTCGCGTTGGCAAGGAGAAAACCCGACAATCCGGCAATCATGCCGGCGATGACGTAGGCAACCAGTTGATAGCGATAGACATCGTAGCCGAGCGTGGTCATGCGCGTGGCATTCTCGCGCGCGCCGCGGAACACCCGGCCGAAGCGCGACGTCACCAGCGAGCGGCAGAAGACATAGACCGCAATCAGGCACAGCAACGTCACGTAGTAGAGCGCGCGATCGCTGCTGAGCAGATCAAGCCCAGCAATCGTACTGCGCTCCTGCAACGTCAAACCATCATCGCCGCCGTAAGGCGCCAGAGAGCTTGCGGTGAAAAAGGCCATCTGGCCGAAGGCCAGCGTGATCATGATGAAATAGACGCCGCGGGTTCGCAGGCAGACAATGCCGGTGAGCCAGGCGAACAGCGCCGATGCCGCGAGCGCAACCGGCAATGAGACCAGCGCATCGCCGAAGCCATGGCTCGCCAGAATGCCGACCGCGTAAGCACCGATACCCATGAAAGCGGCGTGCCCGAACGACACCAATGCGCCGTAACCGACCAGAAGATCGAGCGACAAGGCGGCGATCGAAAAGATCATCACCCGCGTGACGAGACTGAGCAGATAGGATTCCGCCGTGAACTGCCCAACGAACGGGATCAGCGCAAATAGCACGAAGATGATGAGCGGCAGCGCATAGCCGCGCCATGCACCGGCGGGCTTGACGACAGGAACGCGGTCGGCGGCGACATCGGCCATCGTCAGCGTCCTTTGGCCGGGAACAGCCCGGCCGGCCGGAAGTAGAGAACGAGCGCCATCAGCACATAGATCAGCATCGAGGCCAGTGCAGGCCCTACCGTGCGCGCCGTGCTGGAGGTCATGAACGTGCGCAGGATGTCGACCGCGAAAGATCGTCCCAGCGTATCGACAAGTCCGATCAGCAAAGCTGCAATGAATGCACCGCGGATAGAACCGATACCGCCGATGACGATCACGACGAATGCCAGAATGAGGATGCTGTCGCCCATACCCGGCTCGACCGACAGGATCGGCGCAATCATGATGCCGGCGAAGCCCGCCAGCATCGCACCGAAACCGAACACGATCGTGAAGAGGCGACGGATATCGACCCCGAGCGCCGAGACGATCGGCGCATGGGTCGATCCGGCCCGCACCAGCATGCCGATGCGGCTGCGGCTGACGAGGATATAGAGCAGCAAAGCAACGCCAAGGCCGGACCCGATGATAACAAGACGCCAAACCGGATAGAGCAGCCCCGGCATCAATTGCACCGAGCCGGACAGCGCCTCGGGCACCGGCAGCGACAACGGCGCCGCGCCCCAGAGATATTTGACCGCCTGATTGAGGAACATGATGATGCCGAAGGTGGCGATCACGTGGTCCAGGTGATCGCGGCCATAGAGATGCCGGAACACCACAAATTCCAGAAACAATCCGAAAGCCAGCGCAGCGATGAGCGCCAGCACCAACGCCAGTACGAAACTGCCCGTCAGTGCGTAGAACATCACCGCGAGATAGGCGCCCAGCATGTACTGAACGCCGTGCGCGAGGTTGATGAAGTCCATCACCCCGAAGACGAGCGTCAGCCCTGCTGCGATCAGAAACAGCAGGACTCCGAGCTGCAGCCCATTCAAGGTCTGTACGAAGAGGAGTGTCGCGCTCATTGTCGATTTCCGCTGCGTCCCGCAAATCCGGGACGCAGCGTCTCTCGTCCGCCGGTCAGGATACGCCTCACTTCATCTTGCAGTCTTTGACATACGGATCGGCGTAATCGGCGAACACCTTTTCCGCGATCTCCGTCTGGAACTTGCCGTCGGGTCGTTTCACGACCTTGGTCAGATAGAAATCCTGGATCGGGTAGTTGTTGGTGTTGAACTTGAACTTGCCGCGCAAGGACTCGAAGTTCGCCTTCTTCATTGCGGCACGCAGGGCCTCCTTGTCGGAAACGTTGCCCTTGGTCTCCTTGAGTGCGGCGTCGATCGCCAATGCCGCGTCATAGGCCTGGAAGGCGTAGGTTGCAGGGATCGAGCCGAATTCCTTCTCATAATCGGCGACGAATTTCTTGTTCTGCGGATTATCCATATTCGGCGCCCAGTTCGACCCGGCAAAGAAACCGAGCGCGGCGTCCTGCTGCGCCGGCAGCGTCGCTTCATCGACGGTGAAAGTCGAGAGGAACATCACCTTGTCGGCAAGACCGGCCTGACGGAATTGCTTGACGAAATTCACGCCCATACCGCCTGGCAGGAACACGAACAGCGCTTCCGGCTTGGCTGCCGCGATGCGTGCCAGCTCCGCCGAGTAATCGAGCTGGTTCAACGGCACATAGACTTCGTCAACGACTTCGCCCTTGAAATAGCGCTTGAAGCCGGCGAGCGAATCCTTACCCGCCTGATAGTTCGGCGCCATGATATAGGCGGTCTTCACGCCTTTATCCTGCGCGTATTTGCCGGCCACCTCGTGCATCTGATCGTTCTGATACGAGGTCACGAAGAAATTCGGATTGCAGTCCTTGCCGGCGAAGTTCGACGTTCCGGCATTCGGGCTGACCAGAATCGCCCCACCATCGGTCACCGGCTTCAGGATCGCCTGCAGCATGTTGGAGAAAACCGGACCGACGACGAAATCCACCTTGTCGCGCTCGACAAAGGCTCGGACCTTCGTCACCGCCACATCAGGCTTCAACTCGTCGTCCTGAACGATGACCTCGACATCCTTGCCGCCGAGCTTGCCGCCGAGATTTTTCACTGCAAGCTGAAAACCGTTGCGCAATTGCTGGCCAATGACGGCCGGAGGTCCCGACAGGGTGGCGATAATGCCGACCTTGACCTTGTCCTGCGCACCCGCCGAAGCGGCGGTCATGGTTAATGCAGCGCCCGCTGCCAATGCAGCAATCATTGTGCTTCTGATCATCGATACACCCTCCGAAACGCCAAAAACAGAAAAGCGCCTCGCCCGCGCCCCTCCGCAGGTCCGGCCACGGATACTTTAGGTTTAAAATATCCGGTAATAAAGCCCGTTTTGCGGGCCGAGGTTGCCTCAATTTACGCTGTCCGCAAAATCGTGCAGTTGTTTCACCTAATGATTTTTGCTCGCGACACCTTTCTGATTTAATGCAACGCAATAATCGCGTGCGAAAGGGAGTTCGCGTCACATGCAAGCGTTGACCGCCGGCATCACCAAGGCCTCCACGGGAATTGACGGCATTTCCTGGAATATTCTCGGCCAGACCTATGTGCCCAAATCGTTGTCCGAGCAGTCCTTTGCCTGGCACGCCACCTTTCCGCCCGGCACCTTTGTGCCGCCGCACATCCATCCGACGCAGGACGAGTTCATTTACATGCTGGAAGGCCGGCTCGATTTTCTGCTGGACGGCCGCGACTATATCGCAACAGCCGGCGACCTCGTGCGCCTGCCGATGCAGGTCCCGCACGGCATCTTTAACAAGCAGGACCAGCCGGTGAAGTGCATGTTCTGGGTCACCCCGACGCGGAAACTTTACGACCTGTTCTGGGGCATTCACTCGATGAAAGAACAGAACCCTGACGAAGTCGTAGCCCTCTCGGCCCGGCATGAGGTGATTTTCCTGCCGCCACCGCCGGCCTGATTTTTTCGTCTTCCCTCTCCGCCGATCCCTCGGTTCGTCATTCCGGGAGCAGCGAGATGCTACTGAAGTTTCGTGTCTTAAAGTCGTCATCGCTCTGAAATACTCATCGGGATCATGTCCCGCTGGCTCAGACGCATGCTTGTCATTGGCATTGCCGCTATTGCGATAGCGGCAATGGCGGCGCTGTGGGGCATCAGCGGCTTTCGGTCGGATGTCCGCGAACTGGCAGCCAACAGCGGCAATCAGGCGTTTGTCGACAAAGCTGAAGCCGCCATTCACTACGAACAGATCATTATGTTCGGCATCCTCGCCATCAGCATTCTGCTGACGACGCTGAACATGGGACTGTTCAAGCGCTCCAGCGACGATACGAAAAATTAGAGCATTTTCGAACAAAGCGGGGTACCGGATTGCCCTATGGCAGCGGGCCTATAACCTCCGTCGTCTCCACGACCTGCTCAGGCATCTGCGCAAATCGTCTGTAGGCTGCAGCATATTTCGACGCCTCCGCGGCCCAATTGAACTTTCGCTCCGCCAATTCCCCCGCGTGTTGTCCGCGCCTGGCGCGCTCGGCCGGATCGCGAATGAGCTGATAGCAAGCATCGGCAAGACCGGAAATGGTATGATCTTGCGAGTAGACCGCTGCCTCTCCGAGCAGCCGCTTTGTTTCCGCAAGCGGATACGCCACGCTCGGAATGCCAAGCGCGGAATACTCGAAGATCTTGTTCATGCTGATCTTGTCGTTGTATTCGGTCGGAGGGTCCGGAACAATTCCGATGTCGAATGAACTCAGATAGGTGAGAAGTTCGTCGCCACTCAAATAGCCGGTAAAAGTCAGGTGCCGGTTCATTTCAAGGCTGCTTGCCAGCTCTCGTACAGAGGCGAGCGCCGGCCCGTCTCCGACGACAACAGCATGCACATCAGGACAGCGGCGTTCATGCACCAGATGTGACATCATGCGCACAAGATGATCGACGCCATCTTGGTCGCCGATGATCCCAAGATAACCAAGAATGCAGCTCGCCTTGGCTCGCACATCCGCACGCGGTTGCGTGCGGCGCATCATCGCCTTGGCCGGAATGCTATAGACGGTAACGACGTCCGACGGCTTCTTGCGGCCACGATGCATCGCGATCTCCCGGAAGCTTTCGTTCGTCGACACGACAATGTCCGCAACCTTGAACGTTGCCCATTCGAGCATCAACATGAGACGGCGGAGAATAATGGTCTTGCCAAACTTTGCGGCAAACAACTCCGGACAGATGTCGTGATGGTCGAAGACAACTTTCTTACCAAAGAGCTTCCATGGCGCTGCGGCCAGGAACAGCAGATCGGGTGGATTGCATATCTGAATCACGTCGAAACCACGTTCACGGTGCACGCGAATGAGCAGCCGGAATTCGTGAAAGAGCGCAGCCATGTATTCAAGTACGAAGCCCAGACGCCCGCGCGCTTCAAACGGCAATGAATGGCGATACACCGCGATTCCGTTGATCTCTTCATAGGTGAGGGGATGACGAGAGGTGCGCGGACAAATCACCGAAACGCGCCAACCGTCGGCATGCAATGCTTGAGCTTCCTGCCAGACACGCCGATCAAAAGGGACCGGTAAATTCTCGACAACGATCACACACGATCGCATCAGTTCCCCCTGTCCCTAATGAAAATAACACTACGATGTTACGCTGACTTGCCTCATGCTTGCTGGCGGCTCTGCGCCCACACGATGGCAGCAACGTCGCACGTGAAATTACGTTGCATGAAACTTGCCAAACTGACCGACCGAGATGTTTTGACGCAAAATACGTGCAGGATTACCTGCAACAGCGGTATGCGGAGGTACATCTTTCGTCACAACACTACCGGCGCCGATCACGCATCCATCTCCGATCTTCACACCGGGTAGAATGATGCTTCGAGCGCCGATGAAACAATTGCGACCGATCACCGTGTCGCATTTGAGTGCACGCGTCATGTCATGCGCGAGAATGGCAACATCAAATGCGACGTAGGTATATTCGTTGATGTGGATGCCTTTGGGATAAGTCTTGTCGAACTTCGCGCTCAACGAAAAGACAACTGTCGGATGGATATCCATCCCCCAAAAACGTACATAGAAAAAGCGTTTCAAGCTGACGAGGAAGCGTTGCAGTTTCAGAAATTGATTGAGCGATCGCATTGCAGGTCTCATGTCTTTGGCGAGACCAGCAACGTAGCGTAAGGACGCTAAGTTTCGTCAACAACTGTTCGCAGCATTTGCAGCGCTGGATATCGCCGCACACAAACGCTGCGCAGAGTGGGAGATATTTAGGCGGCCTTTGCCGCGACCGGCTTGTTCACCTGCTCGCGCGCGAAGCCCGCGGTCGCAGCATAGCCGCGCACGATCGCCTTGCGCTGCTCGTAGGACAAGACGTCGTCGATGTTGGTGAAACCGTCCGGCGCCCGCTCTTCCACCGCGTCGATCACGCCTTCCGGGCCACCCTTGCGATTCATCATCACGATCTGCGTGGTCATGGGCAGCCGCTCCTGTTCATAGGCGAACAGTGCCTGACGCGCATGATCGGCATCGCGCAAGCGATCGGCGAGACAGCGTGCATCGAGGATCGCCTGTGACGCGCCGTTCGAGCCCACCGGATACATCGGATGGGCGGCATCGCCGAGCAGCGTGACGCGACCATGCGACCAGCGCGGCAGCGGATCGCGATCGCACAGCGGATATTCCCAGAATTCCGGTGTCGCTTCGATCAGCGCCTTGGCGTCGCAATAGGGAATGTTGAACCGCTGCACATGCGGCATCAGATCCTCGAACCGGCCGAGACGCGACCAGTCTTCCTTCTTTGGCGTACCACCGCCCTGCCCGACCTTCACCATCACCGCCCAGTTCATCAAGCAGCGGTCCTCACGCGAGCCATCGGCGATCGGATACAGCACCAGCTTGCCGGCCATGCCGCCGGCAATCACCATCGAACGGCCGGTGAGGAATTTCGGCCAGTCGAGCGCACCACGCCAGAGCACCGTGCCGGTGAAGCGCGCCGGCTCTTCGTTCGGAAAAAGCTGCGAACGCACGAAAGAATGAATGCCGTCCGCACCAATGAGGATGTCGCCACGTGCGGTCTTGCGATGCGAGCCGTTGCGGTCGAAGAAATAGGCGGTGACGCCGCCTTCATCCTGGGTGAATGAGCCCAGCCGGTGCCCGGTATGAATGCGCGATTCGCCAAGGCGCGCGCGTGCCGCGGCATAAATGACGCCCTGCAGACGGCCGCGATGGATCGAGAATTGCGGGAAATCGAATCCGGCATCGGTGCCGCGCGGCTCGCGCCAGATCTCCTGGCCGAGGCGGTTGCAATAGATCAGCTCGTAGGTGCGGATGGCCACCGCATCGAGCCGATCCAGCAGCCCGACCTGTGCGAGTTCCTTGATCGCATGCGGCAGGGTGTTGATACCGACGCCGAGCTCCCGAATCTGGTCCGACTGCTCAAAAACTTCGCAATCGATGCCACGGGCCTGCAGCATCAGGGCGGCCGTCAGTCCGCCAACGCCCCCACCAACAATAATCGCCTTCATACGCCAAACGCCTCACGTCACCGGTTCGCTGGCATCATGCCTTTGGGCACAGCACAAGCGCAATGAAATCAGGCCGGCTTGGTTGACGAGAGCACCGGCTTGGCTCTGCCAATCACGCAACGGTAACATGTTCTTGATGCCGTCGTTAACCCCGTTGCGAAGCGGCGTAACCTCAGGTTAAGCATTTGTTGACGATATCCCGCACGCCCAATACCCTTGCAACGGCCGTAAATTACCGGGAACGGCCGGCGGGAATTTTTCATTGCACTGATTTTTAAGCTTTGGGGACCAAGCCCTTAAGGGGGGCTTTTTCGATGCTGGACGCAGTTCTGGCCTTGAACGAAACGGACATGCAGGTGTTCGATTTCGCCTCTCAGGCTGCGCCGCCCGCTGGGGAGCCAGCCGGCCACATTACCGTGCCCGATGCACATCTCCTCTTCAATGGCGAATTCAAACGCGTCGGCACGAGCGATCTCAAAATCGTCGGCGACGACGGGGCGTCATTCTTCATCCGCGACTATTTCGCCACTGACAAACTCTCGCATCTGATTTCACCGGAAGGCGCAACGCTCAGCGCCAGTGTTGTCGCCGCATTGGCAGGACCATTGGCGCCGGGGCAATCCGCGCAGGCCGGCGCGCAACAAGCGGCGCAGCCGGTCATCGGCCGTGTCGATGCCCTTTCCGGCAGTTGCAATGTGATCCGCAACGGCGTCTCCGTCGCGCTGAATATCGGCGACACCGTGCGCAAGGGCGACGTCGTGCAGACGGCCGGCGGCTCGGCCGTGGCGATCGTGTTCGCCGACGGCTCGACCTTCAGCCTCAACGCCAATGCCCGCATGGTGCTGGATGACTTCGTTTATAACGCGGGCGGCGCGGGCAATTCGGCGCTGATCAGCCTCGTGCAAGGCACCTTCAGCTTCGTTGCCGGACAGGTGGCAAAAACCGGCGACATGCGTGTCGATACGCCGGTCGCGACCATGGGCATCCGCGGCACCGCCGTGCTGGTGGAAATTTCCGCCAATGACGGACAGACGCGCTTCTCTGTCATGGTCGAACCGGATGGCACCACCGGCTCTTTCAATATTTACGACAGGGCCACCGGCTCGCTGATCGGGACCGTCAACAATGCTGGTGTGGGCTGGCTGCTGATCCCGTCCGGACCGCTGCAAGTGGTGGCGCAGCAAGTCCAGAAGACGCCGGCGCAGTTGCAGCAGGAAAACGCGATCGTCCAGCAGATCTTCACGATCTTCAACAATAACCAGCAAAACCCGTTCGTCCCCGACCAGCAGCAACAGGACGATCCAAGCCGGCGCGGCGACAACCCGAACGATCCCAATCCGCAGACCGCGCAGGGCGGCGGTGGCGGATCGGGCGGTCTTCTCGCCGGCGGCGATCCTTCCCTGGGGTCATCTCCCGGCATCGTCAATGGTCTGCCGCAGCCGGGGACGTACGTTTTCAAGCTGCCGCCGCTGCCCGGCGTTCCGCCTCCCGTTATTCCGGGAGACACATCCAATGTCGTGACGGTTGTCGTGACGCCGAACAAACCGCCAGTTGCGGTGAATGATCCTGACGGATCAAGCGGTGGCGGCGATGTCACCGAGAATGACAGCGATCCGGAGGGCGGCAGCATTGTCGTCGCATCGGTAAGACCTCTTCCAGACGGCGAGCGAATTTTTATCGTTACCGACGAAACAGAAGTTCCCAGCGTTTACGGCAAGCTGATTATCAGCCCCGACGGCACCTACAGCTTCGTTCCGAATGAGGCATTCGCTCAGTTCGGGCAAGGTCAGATCGCCGAGCAATTCGAGTACACGATCCGCGATCCCTTCGGAGCAACCGCATCGGCGGTTTTGACCATCAAGGGTGTGAATGACGCGCCAGAAGTGACCGGTGCGATCACTGGCGAAGCAATCGAAAATGGTGAGGCGATCACGCTCGATGCATTGGCGAATGCGTCGGACATTGACATTGGAACTACATTGTCGGTCGTCAACGTACCCGAAACCTTGCCGCCAGGGGTGACCTACGACACGGAAACGCACTCCTTCACGCTCGATCCGAGTCACCCGGAATACCAAACACTCGCGGCGGGCGAGCAGATCACCGTACAAGTCTCTTACGCCGTTTTCGATGGTTTTGTTTCGATTCCAGCATCGGTATCTTGGACTGTCACAGGGACGAACGACGCGCCGACCGCGCATACAGACACAAATACTGTCGCAGCCGCCGGCCAGCTCGGCGGCGAATGGACGCTTGGCGATCCGCTGGCCACTGGTAATGTCCTGGCCAACGACACCGATCCCGATGAGGGCGGCTCCCTGACGGTCGTCGGCGTTCGAGCGGGCGACCATCCCGAAGGCGTGACCGGAAAGGTCAACACGATCATTCAGGGTACTTACGGCTTTCTCCTGCTGAAGGAGAACGGCAGCTACATTTACACGCTGAACAATTTTGATCTCGATACGATCCGGCTCAGCGAAGGGGAAACCGGCACTGAGATTTTCACCTACACCATACAGGATTCCGATGGGTTGCAATCAACCACGACCCTGACAATCGATGTGCACGGGGCCAACAACGCGCCGGTCATTAGCGGCGGCAGTCGTTCCGGCTCTGTCACCGAAGACGCACCCGTTAATTCGGTTTTTGGCACCCTGACAAAAATCGACGTCGACAATGACGACACTGCGGATAACGATGTCTGGTCTGTCGAGGCGCGTCAGGGACAGGGGCAGAACGGCAGCCACATAGTCCACGGCACTTACGGCACACTGAACATCGACCAGACCGGCCAGTGGACCTATACGCTCGACAACACGCTATCGGCCACGCAAGCACTTCAGACCGGCGACGCGCCAACGGAAATCTTCACTGTCCGGGTCACCGATTCCCATGGAGCGTCCGATACACAGACCATAAGGGTGACGGTCCATGGTGTGGACGAGCCTGGCTGTAACCAGCCACCGGTCATCAGCGTCGATAACATCTCCGCAAGCACGGTAGGACAACATACAACCTTCTTTGGTCTTAGATTTTCAGATGCCGATGACAATGGCGAAGACCTGTACCAGGTCACCATTACGTCTAATCCCGAACACGGCGGCACTCTCAGCCTAGGAATCGATGGCGAGCCCCCGAACAATACGATTTCGTTTACTGAAACTCTCACTACGATCAACCAGGCTCTGCAGTGCGCGGGCAGCATTACCTACTGGAATCCGCCTCCTCAGAATAACCACGACTTGATCGATACCATTACTGTTTCAATTGTGGAGAAAAGCGGCGGCATTGATACTGCCAATTTCATCTTCAATGTCTTTGACAACAACCATACCGGCGTGAACCTCGTCGGAACTGACGGGAAAGACGTACTTTTCGGTACCGGCCGTGAGGACAGTTATTTCGGCGGTGCAGGTTCCGATCTTTTCGTTTTCAAGAAGCACGACGCGAGCACCTCCGTTCAGGACGTCATCGTCGACTTCACCACCGGTGAGGACAAGATCGCACTGTACGACTTCGATGCCGAATACGTGCTCTCGCATATCACCTACGACGATTTGGGGGCTCGCATCGATCTGGGGAATAACCAATCAATCTTGCTACCAGGGTATACTGACCAGCTACCTCCGCTCTCTCAGAGCGACTTCATCTTCCACCAGAACGGTTTCTTGCTTGTTTAGCACCCGTGCGGTTGACCCACGCTTCGGCGGAACCGCGACAGGTCGGACCTTTTGTGGCATTCCGTACTGTGCCATTAATCACTGACAGGCCGGGGCAGCGGCGTAACAGGCAGATGCAAATAGACCGCCGATGGCAAGCGATCCACAAAAAGCCGGCGCTCCCCCCTCCGAACTCACCGCCGCGCTACAGGCTTGCCGTACTGCGCTGATCGGCGTCGGCGCGTTCTCCGCGGTCAGCAACATCCTGATGCTGACCGGTTCGGTCTTCATGCTCGAAGTCTATGATCGCGTGCTGCCGAGCAAATCGGTGCCGACGCTGATCGGGCTGTGCGTGATCGCGGCCTTCCTGTTCGCGATGCTCGGCATCATCGATCTCATCCGCTCGCGTATCATGGTGCGAATCGGCGCCAGCCTCGACGAAGCCTTGAGCGGGCGCGTCTACGAGACGCTGATCCGGCTGCCGCTCAAGGCGGGCAATCGCAGCGACGGCCTGCAGCCGCTGCGCGACCTCGACAATGTGCGCTCGTTTCTCTCCGGCTCCGGCCCGATCGCGTTTTTTGATCTGCCCTGGCTGCCGGTTTATCTCGCGATCTGTTTCGTCTTCTTCCATTTCTGGATCGGCTTCGCCGCGCTGATCGGCGCGATCATCCTCGTCACGCTGACGATCCTCACCGAACGCTGGACCAAACAGCCGACGCACGAGACAACGCGCCACGCGCTGATGCGCAACGGCCTCGCCGAAATCTCGATCCGCAATGCGGAAGCGATCAGCGCCATGGGCATGGTGTCACGCATCGCCGATGGCTGGGCGGAAGCCAACCGCCGCTACATGGCGAGCCACGGCCGCGCCAGCGACGTGGCCGGCGGCCTCGGCGCGATCTCGAAATCCTTCCGCATGCTGGTGCAGTCCGGCGTGCTCGCGGTCGGCGCATGGCTCGTCATCAATCAGCAGGCCTCCGCCGGCATCATCATCGCCGGCTCGATCCTGTCCGCGCGGGCATTGGCGCCGGTCGATCTTGCGATCGCCAACTGGAAAGGCTTCCAGGCCGCACGGCAAAGCTGGGCGCGCCTCAACCGGCTGCTGTCTCTCTTCCCGCCGCAAAAGGAGATGATGGCGCTGCAGGCGCCGACAACAAATCTGTCGGTGGAGAATATCGCCGCGGCACCGCCGGGCACGCAGAAGATCGTTCTGCAGGAGGTCGCCTTCACCATTCCCGCCGGCAGCGGCCTTGGAATCATCGGACCGAGCGCGTCCGGAAAATCGTCGCTGGCGCGATTGCTGGTCGGCCTGTGGCAGCCCGTGCGCGGCAACGTGCGGCTCGATGGCGCCGCGCTCGATCAATGGATGCCGGAAACACTCGGCCGGCATATCGGCTATCTGCCGCAAAATGTGGAATTGCTGGCGGGCAGCGTGGCGCAGAATATCGCGCGGTTCGAACCCAATGCCGATCCCGAGGCGATCGTCAATGCGGCCAAGACGGCCGGTGTGCACGACCTGATCGTGCGTCTGCCGGACGGCTACGAGACCCAGGTCGGCGAACAGGGCAGCGCGCTTTCGTCCGGTCAGGCGCAGCGCATCGCCCTTGCCCGCGCATTGTATGGCGACCCGTTCCTGGTCGTGCTCGATGAGCCGAATTCCAATCTCGATTACGAAGGCGACGAGGCGCTCGCCCGCGCTGTCATGAGCGTGCGCAAGCGTGGCGGCATCGCCGTTATCGTGGCGCACCGGCCGAGCGCACTGGAGGCGGTCGATCTCATTCTCGTCCTCAGCAACGGCCGCATGCAGCATCCCGTCGGCCCGAAAGACATGGTGCTGCCGAAAGTGCTACAACGGCCCCCGCAGCCGCTGAAAGTCGTGCCCGAGACGAGAGGGACGTCCGCATGAGCACACCATCCACCGCACAGCCGTCGATCCGACGGCATATCCTGGCCGGCGCGGTTGTCGTCGGCGTTCTGGTCATCGGCTTCGGCGGCTGGGCCGGCACGACGCAATTGTCCGGCGCACTGATCGCGCCTGGACAGATCGTGGTCGATTCCAACGTCAAAAAGGTGCAGCATCCGACCGGCGGGATCGTCGGTGAAGTGCGCGTCCAGGACGGGGACAGGGTTAAATCGGGCGATATCGTTGTCCGCCTCGACGAAACGGTAACCGGTGCCAACCTTGCCATCGTCACGCGCGGGCTGAACGAGCTCCGGGCGCGCAAGGCGCGGCTCGAGGCCGAGCGCGATGGCGTGACCGAAATGTCCTTCCCCAAATCGCTGACCGAAGTCGCGAATGACCCCGATGTACGGGCGATCATCGATGGCGAACGCAAATTGTTCGAATTGCGCCGCACCTCCCGCGCCGGGCAGAAATCGCAATTGCAGCAGCGCATCAATCAGTTGCAGGAAGAAATCACCGGCCACACCGCGCAGCGCAACGCCAAGGCCAAGGAAGTCGAGCTGATCGAACGCGAGCTTGCCGGTGTACGCGATCTCTACAGCAAGAATCTCATCCAGTTGAACCGACTCACCCAGCTCGAACGTGAAGCCACGCGCCTCGAAGGCGAGCGCGGCCTGCTCGTCGCCACCACGGCACAGGCCAAGGGCAAAATCAACGAACTGGAATTGCAGATCATCCAGATCGATCAGGAATTATCGAGCGAAGTGGCCAAGGAAATGCGCGACGTCGATGCCAGAATCGGCGAATTCGTCGAGCGCAAGGTCACGGCGGAAGACCAGCTTCGCCGGATCGACATCCGCGCGCCGCAGGACGGCACGGTATTTCAGTCGACTGTTCATACCGTCGGCGGCGTCATCTCGGCGGGCGACGCGATCATGCTGATCGTGCCCAACGCAGACAATCTGACCGTCGAGGCCAAGGTCAATCCGCAGGACATCAATCAGCTTCAGCTCGGTCAGAAAGCCGTTCTGCGGTTCACCGCGTTCAACCAGCAGAGCACGCCGGAAATCGACGGAACCGTGTCGCGCATCTCGGCCGATATCGCGATCGACCAGCGCACCGGCCTTGGCTATTACACCATCCGCATCGCCCTGCCGGCGGCGGAAGTGGCGCGGCTGGGCGATGTCAAACTTGTGCCTGGCATGCCGGTCGAAGCCTTTGTACAAACAGGCGACCGCACGGTCATGTCATATCTGATGAAACCGCTGAGCGATCACTTCAATCGCGCGTTTCGTGAGAAATAACGCCCTTCCTCAGTTCGGTATTCAAGTCATTTAAGCCGTGGCCAACAAGATTGCCCAGCGACTGAAGCTTCTCCGGGAGAAGCGGCGCGCCAGTCAGAAACAGCGGAGGTTCAATCTGCTCAAGTGGTTCGGCCTCCGCCGGACCTCGGGCTTTCTTCTGCTGGCAGCTTTCATCGCGCTCCGCATCTGGGATCCGGCGCAGCTTGAGAATCTGCGGCTGCGCGGCTTCGACCTGTATCAGACACTGAAGCCCCGCGTCGCCAAGCTGAAGCCGGTCGTGATCGTCGATATCGATGAAGCAAGCTTGCAAGCGATGGGGCAATGGCCATGGCCGCGAACATTGCTGGCCGAGTTGACCGATAAGATCCAGGCTGCCGGCAGCGCCGCCATCGGCTTCGATATTATCATGTCGGAACCGGACCGCATGTCGCCGGCGCTTGTTGCGAATTCCCTGCCGCAGATCGATGCGCAAACGCGCGCAAAGATGAAAGAGTTTCCGAGCAACGACGACGTCTTGGCGCAAAGCATCGCGAAGTCCAGGGTTATCCTTGGTCAGTCAGCGATCGTCACAGCAACTCCCGATGCACCCGAGATGCCGCGCACCGGCATTGCCACCATCGGCCCCGATCCGTCCCCATTCCTGATCTCCTTTGATGGCATGTTGCGCAATATGCCGGTGCTGGAAACGGCGGCTGCCGGCCGAGGCGTGCTGACGCTGCGCAGCGAGCGGGACGGCGTTGTGCGCCGCGTTCCGCTGGTGATGAAAGCGGGCGATCAGATCGTTCCGGCCATGTCGCTGGAGATGCTGCGTGTCGTCACCGGCTCCGGCGCGATTCTGATCCGCACCGATCCTGTCGGCATTCGCGCCGTTGCCGTCCCCGGCCTGGAATTGCCGACCGACGAGAATGGCCAGATGTGGGTCAATTACACGCGGCAGGACGCTGGCCGCTATGTATCCGCGAAAGATGTGCTGGAGGGCAAAATACCGGCCGACCGCCTCGCTGGCCGCCTCGTCCTGATCGGCACATCGGCTGTCGGGCTTCTCGATATCAAGGCGACGCCGGTGGAAACGGCGATGCCAGGCGTCGAAATCCACGCGCAAGTGCTCGAAAACGCATTGACGCAATCGGTGCTGTCGCGACCGAATTATGCCGTCGGCGTCGAGATCGTTGTGACCGCGCTGGTCGGCATCATCCTTGTGGTCGTATCGCCGTGGATCGGCGCAATGACGTTGATCGCGCTCGGGTTGTCGATCGCAGCACTGCTCGCGGCCAGCTCGTGGTATATGTACACGCAGCACGGCCTGCTATTCGATGTGACGTTTCCGCTGATCGCGATCTTCGCCACCTACATGACGCTGGTCTTCATCAATTACTTCCGCGAACAGGCGGACCGCCGCCGCATCCGTTCTGCCTTCAGCCGCTATCTGTCGCCCGATCTGGTCGAGCAACTTGCCAATTCGCCAAAGAAGCTCGTGCTCGGCGGCGAGACGCGCACCATGACGATCCTGTTCAGCGATGTACGCGGGTTCACCACCATTTCGGAAAGCTTCAAAGATGATCCGCAAGGCCTGACTCTGTTGATGAACAGGCTGCTGACGCCTTTGACCAACGCGATTGTCGAGCGCAAAGGGACGATCGATAAATATATCGGCGATGCGATCATGGCGTTCTGGAATGCGCCGCTGGACGACAACGATCATGAAAGCCATGCCTGTGCCGCCGCTCTCGATATGCTGCGCAAGATGTCGGAACTGAACCGGGAGCGTCAGGCCGAAGCGCAGGAAGACGGCAAGCCGTTCTTTCCGATCAATATCGGCCTCGGCATTAATACCGGCACCTGCGTGGTCGGCAATATGGGCTCCGACCTGCGTTTCGATTATTCGGTGCTGGGCGATTCTGTGAACCTCGCGTCGCGTCTCGAAAGCCGTTCGAAATCGTACGGCACGCCGATCATTCTTGGCGCAAAGACAGCGGAGAAAGTGGGTGACAAATTTGCCACGATCCAGATCGACTTCATTACAGTGAAGGGCAAGACCGAGCCTGAAAGCGTCTATGCACTTATCGGCGATGAAGCTGTCGCCAAGAGCGATGAATTCACGTCCTTCGTTGCGCTCGTCAAGGACATGATGGGCCGCTATCGGCAACGAGACTGGCCGGGCGCCGAAAGGGCGTTGCAGCAAGCCAAATCCCTGCCGCAGACATTCGGACTGACGGACATGCTCGACCTCTATCAGGCCCGGATCGATGCGTTCCGCGTCACGCCGCCGCCAGCACAATGGGACGGCGTCTTTGCATTCGATACGAAATAATGCCGCAACACGACAGTTCATCGCGCACTGCGGAAATTTGCGCTAGTGCGGTGGTTCTGACGTTCCGATCACTGGCGCGACACGTCTTTCATCGGAACGTCAGAACCAAAACCGCACTAGAATCAGAAAGCTGCTCGTGTTCTTTAATCTCCAGCGCTCGTACGAGAGATTGCGGCAAGGGAATACGAGCGTTGGAAACAGAACACTAGTGATCCAAATCCAGGATCGCTTACGATATGGATAGTTTAAGAGCCTGAACGGCCGAGGACGGGGCGAAGCAATCAATGTCGGAATTCACGATTCGTTTCTGGGGCGTGCGCGGCTCAATCCCGTGCCCCGGACCAGCGACGCAGCGCTATGGGGGCAACACGCCATGTATCGAGGTCCGCTGCGGCGACCGCCTGATCATCCTCGATGCCGGCACCGGTCTGCGCGAACTCGGCAATACGCTTCTTGCGCAAGGAGACGATATCGACGCTGATATCCTGCTGACGCATTGCCATTACGACCATGTCGCCGGCCTTCCGTTTTTTGCGCCGTTCTACCAGCCGCAACACCGATTTCGTCTCTGGGCGGGAAATCTGTTGCCCGATTTCCGGTTAAAGGCGGTGATGCAGATGATGATGAGTGAGCCGCTTTTCCCGATCGGAATCGAGACATTCCAGGCGGTGATCGACTATCGCGATTTCACCGCCGGCCAGACCATCGTGCTCGGCGAGGTCACCGTGCGGACCATTGCACTCCGCCATCCGGGCGGGGCGACTGGCTACCGGATCGACTATGCCGGCCGGTCGGTGGCGTATCTGACCGATAATGAAGGGCGCCGTGAGGATCACGACGCCGCGCTGGTGGCATTGACGCGGGACGCCGATCTCGTGATCTACGATACAACCTATACTGAGGACGAGATCGACGCCAAGAAGGGCTGGGGCCATTCCACCTGGCGCGACGGCATGCGGCTCGCCGATGCCGCAGGGGTAAAGACTTTTTGCCTATTCCATCACGCGCCCGAACACGACGACGATACGATGGATGCTATTCTCGCCGAGGCGCGGGCGGTGCGTCCGGGCACCATCGCCGCCATGGAGCAGGCCGTCATCCGCTTGTAGCAAAGCCCGGCCATGGCAGCGCCGACGCGCTATTGAGGCATTCGATTCTTGCCCGCCCCTGCCGGGCGTGAAACATATTGAGCTTGGGCCCGACCCGCCGATCGGCCATCGGAGTGACCAATGGATTTCAACATCATCTACGCCTATCTGGTGGACCTCATCATATCCAAGATGGATCTGGCGAATCTGCTGGGCCTGATCGGAGGCATTTTCTACGTCGCATCGGTGACGCTGCGCACCATGATCCCACTGCGCATCGCGGCGATCATCAGCAATATCCTGTTCATGGGCTATGGCGTGCTGGCCAAGGCATTGCCGACCTTCTTCATGTATGCGGTGCTGCTGCCGATCAACTGCGTGCGCCTCTATCAGATCCAGCAACTGGTGAAGCGGGTGAAGGTTGCCTCGCAGGGCGACCTCGACATGGAGTGGCTGAAGCCATTCATGACCAAGCGCAACTTCAAGGCTGGCGACACTCTGTTCCACAAAGGCGATGTCGCCAATGCGATGTACTACACCGTCACCGGCAAATTCCTCGTCAAGGAATTCAATATCGTGCTGCCGCCCGGCCGCGTCATGGGCGAGCTCGGTTTCTTGTCGCCGGACAACAAGCGCACCGCGACGGTCGAGTGCCTGGAAGACGGGCAAGTGCTGTTCATCATCTACGACAAGGTCCGCGAATTGTATTTCCAGGACCCGGACTTCGGTTTTTATTTCCTGAAGCTCACCAGCGAGCGGCTATTGCAGAATATTGCACAGCTGGAAGACGAACTGGAAAGCTGCAAGGCCCGGGTGCGGGAACTGGAAGCAGCACAAGCATGATCCGGAAAAGTGGGTACCGGTTTTCCGAAGATCATGCGAACGAAACAACGCGCTACATAATTTCAGAGGCCGAAAGCGCGAGGCTGGCATAGTCCGGCGCATCCCCGTCACGCCCGAACCGCGCCAGCACGCGATAGCGTTTGAACAGCAGCGTCGATCGCAGGTCAGCCATCACCAATGTGCGGTTGTCGAGAACGATCCAGCGACCGTCGTGACGAACGGCGACCACCGCATGATCCGAACGCAGCTTTGGATCATGCACGATCAGCAATTGCAGATTGCTTTCGGCAAAGCCAGCCTCACGCAAGGCGAGATACTTGAGGAGGGCATAATCCTCGCAATCGCCGACACCGGCTCGTAATGTCTCCAGCGGCGTCGACCAATGATCGCGAACGCCGAAGCGTTGCAGATCGCTCACCGGCCGGATCATCAGATTGACAGTGCGATTGATTTCGCCAATTCGCGCCAACCCAACGCGGGCTCGCGCAGCATCGACAATGTCTCCAAATCGCTTATCTTCGATGGCGCAAGCCTCGGCATCGACCCGGCATGCGTCAAGACGCGCCGCATCATCGCTCATCTGAGTTTGGGCGAGATGCCACTTCACGGCCATTGAAGAGCGCGGCTGCAACATCAACGCGCTGCTGAATTCATCCCGCGCCAGCGCATGATGACTGGCGCCGGCACATAGCCCCGCTGCGACCAGACTGACAGTCAAAAAACGCAACATTGGCCGCTCCCACAGAGCGCGCTATCGATTATTCTATATAGCCGCGGCTCGGTGACGACCATCCTCAGGCCGGCCAGATACAATCTCGTTAAACCGCTATAAGCGCGTGGCGAGATAGTGAATTCTTTATCTCGGACGCGGTGTGGACAACAAAAAGGGCCCGTTTACGAGCCCTTTTCACAGGTTAATGCCGATTTGTTTACCAGCGTTGGGCGCTGTACCAATCGTCGATATCCTTGTTCACCTGATCCTTGGCAAGGCCATAACGCTCCTGGATCTTGCCTTCCAGCTGATCGCGGCGGCCGTTGATGACGTCGAGATCGTCATCGGTCAGACGACCCCATTGTTCCTTCACCTTGCCCTTCATCTGCTTCCAGTTACCTTCCACACGATTCCAGTCCATCCGTGGTTCCTCCGTTGCGTTGGAAAGGGATTTTGTGTGGAGACAACGTATGGCATTGCGCATAGTTCCTGAAGGCGGAACACGTGAGCCGAATTCCGCGTTACCCTTACAGGTCCAAACGGGATTCAGTGCCATGGACAAACCCAGGCCCCGCCCTTCGCCGGATGCCGTCTTCAATCGAGGACGGCCGGCACGCAAGAGTACTGAAATTCAGCCGGCCCGGAATGATGACGACGTCGCGCTCGAAACCTACGAGCAAAGTCCGGAACGGCCAGACGGCGACGAACGCAATAACGATGCGACACCGGACGGCCCGATGCCGGACCGTGAGCGCACCATATCGGATTGATCAGACGACAGTCTGATAGCGCGCAATGCAGGTGTCGAGCACCTCGTCCAACGGACGCGACCACCAGTCATTGGAGAGAAGCTCCACCTCGACGAAGCCTTTATACCCTTGCGCTTCTACAGCGCGGCGATAGGCGGGAATATCGATGACGCCATCACCCATCATGCCGCGGTCGAGGAGCATGTCTTTCATCGGCACGAGCCAGTCACAAACATGAAAAGCCAGCATCCGCTCTTTGCCGACACGATCGATCTGCTCCCACACGTCGGCATCCCACCATACATGGAAGGTATCGATCGCAACGCCGAGCGCGCCTGAGCGTGCGGGGTCGAGCACATCGCAGATATCGAGCGCCTGCCGCAGCGTGTTCACGCAGGCGCGATCCGCCGCATACATCGGATGCAACGGCTCGACCGCGAGCGGCACCTTGGCCGCTTTCGCATCATTCAGCAGTTGTCCAATGGCGTCGGTCACTTGCGCATGCGCCGCGCGGATATCCTTGCTGGGCTGCGAGCCTGGGCGGGAGAACTGCGGCAAACCACCGACGACAAGGACAAGACAGGGCGCGCCCAGCGCCGCTGCCTCGTCGATCGCGCGCCTGTTGTCGTCGAGCATCTCCTGCTTGTGCGCGGCATCGCAGGTATACATGCCGCCGCGGCAATAGCCGGACAATTGCAAGCCAGCATCGCGCACCGCTTTCACAGCGCGATCCAGTCCCACATGCGCCACCTGGTCGCGCCACGGCGACACAGCGCGGATGCCTCGCCGCGCACAAGCTTCGACAATGCCGACAAAATCGGCCTGCTGACGCACCGTCGCGGTGTTAATGGAGAGCCAGTGATGGTCCTTGGAAAGGTCGCGCATGGCCAGATCTCGTGTCCCGGACGCGGTGCAGCACAAAGCGAAGTACAGTGCTGCTGATCCGGGACCCAGTTAGATGAAAAGATGGGTCCCGGTTCTGCAGCGCATCGCTACACGATGCACTGCGCCCGGGACGCGATAGCTCTGAATACTCAAATTCCAACGCCTCTTATGGCCAACACCGCATTCATCCGCGCCACCGCCTGTTCCGGATCACGCAGCAAACCCGCCGCATCAGCCAACCGGAAAATTTCGGCGAGATGCAACGTCGAACGCGTGCTTTCCTGACCGCCCACCATGGTGAAGTGGTTCTGATGACCATTGAGATAAGCCATGAACACGACACCGGTTTTGTAGAATCGCGTGGGGCTGCGGAAGATATGCCGCGATAATGGCACGGTGGGACCAAGAATATCGTGGAAAGTCTCACCGTCATTCTTTGACAGTGCCACCAGCGCTGCGGCAGCCGCCGGCGCAATGGCATCGAAAATACCAAGCAATGCGTCGGAATAGCCCTGATCATCGCCGGCGATCAGTTCGGCATAATTGAAATCATCGCCGGTATACATCCGCACACCCTTGGCGAGGCGGCGGCGCATGGCGATCTCCTTGTCCTTGTCGAGCAGCGAAATCTTCACGCCATCGACCTTCGCGACATTCGCATTGATGACCTCGACCGCGACATCCATCGCCGCATTCGAATCCTTTGCGCCCCAGTAACCGGCCAGCGCCGGATCGAACATATCGCCCAGCCAGTGAATGATCACCGGCTCCTTCACCTGTGACAGCACACGGTTATAAACCTTCCGATAATCGTCGCCGGATTGCGCAACGCGCGCCAGTGCGCGCGAAGCCATCAGGATGATGCGGCCACCGAAACTCTCGATGGCTGCGATCTGCTCTTCATAGGCACGGATCACATCGTCGATGCTTTTTGCATCTTCCGGCGCAAGCTGATCAGTGCCGGCGCCGGAAAAAACGAGCCCGTTGCGCGGCTTTGCTGCTGCGACCGAACGCCGGATCAGTTCCAGCGACTGCGGCCAGCTCATGCCCATGCCGCGTTGCGCGGTGTCCATCGCTTCGGCAACACCGAAGCCGAGATCCCAAAGATGCTCGCGAAATGCGATCGTGCGGTCCCAGTCAACGGCGGCGTCGAGCCACGGGTCGCCGTCTGCCAGCGGATCGGCCACGACATGTGCCGCGGCGAAAGCGATGCGGTTGAGCGGCGCATCCACTTTTTGTGGAAAGTCGGCCGGCGTCGACACCGCAAAATTCTCGATGCTGCGATCGGCGCGCGGCAGCGCGATCGTCAATCCGGCTCGCGGACGTTCGTAGCGGTTCATGGCGGTTCCTCTTTCTTATCCCTCCCCTTTCAGGGGAGGATCGGCATGCGGAGCTTGCCGGGGTGGGGTCATCTTGCCTTGAGACCCCCACCCGACTGCCTCGCTTCTCCCGGCAGTCGACCTCCCCCTTTCAGGGGGAGGTATAAGCAAGACTACACCTTCAGCTTCGGAACATCGACGAAGCGGCGTTCCTTCCAGCTCTGCAGCGCGCATTCGACAAGTTGCACGCCCTTGGCACCTTCCAGCAACGTGTACCGATAAGGCGCATTCTCCATCACATGACGGATGAACATCTCCCACTGCACCTTGAAACCGTTGTCATAGACCTGATTGTCCGGCACCGGCTGCCATGTGTCGTAAAAGTCGATCGGCTGCTTGACGTCGGGATTCCACACGGGGCGGGGCGTGCCCTGCCGCGGCTGGATCACGCAATCGGTGAGACCGGCCACCGCCGAACCATTCACGCCATCGACCTGGAATGTCACGAGGTCGTCGCGATAAACGCGCGTCACCCAGGACATGTTGATGTGAGCGATCACGTCGCCTTCGAGCTCGAATGTCGCGTAAGCGGCATCGTCCGCCGTCGCGTCGTATTTCTTGCCGTTCTCATCCCAGCGCGCGGGAATATGCCGCGCGCCGACGCAAGATACGCTCTTCACTTCGCCGAACAGATTATCGAGCACATAGCGCCAGTGGCAGACCATATCGAGGATCATGCCGCCGCCATCTTCGCTGCGATAATTCCATGAAGGCCGCTGCGCCGTCTGCCAGTCGCCTTCGAACACCCAATAGCCGAATTCACCACGCACCGCGATCATGCGGCCGAAGAAGCCGGAATCGCGCAGCATCTTCAGCTTCAAAAGACCCGGCAGGAACAGCTTGTCCTGCACCACCCCGTTTTTCAGTCCGGATTCATTGGCGATTTTCGTGATTTTCATCGCCGAGGCGAGATCGGTCGCAATCGGCTTTTCACAATAGACGTGCTTGCCCGCCTTAATGGCTTTCTCCAACAGCTCGGGGCGCATCTGCGTTGTGCCGGCATCGAAGAAGATCTCGTCGTCTGGATTGAGCAGGGCCTTGTCGAGATCGGTTGACCAGCGCGCCACACCATATTGCTGTGCCAGCGCACTCACCTTGTCGGCATTGCGGCCGATCAGAATCGGATCCGGCATCACGCGCGTTCCGTCGGACAGGACCACGCCACCTGCATCGCGAATCGCCAGAATCGACCGGACCAGATGCTGGTTCGTGCCCATGCGTCCGGTGACGCCCGCCATGATGATGCCAAGACGCTTCACAGCCATCGAAAACTCCTCCCCATCACCGGCTCTTGGGCCGGCGCAATCTTTTAACTGGTTAGTTAAAACATGAAAAGGTGCAGTTTGCAAAGCCGGCGGCACCTGTTGAAGTGAAAAAACAAGGGATTTCACCCTTGCAAAAAATTGGCGTGCTCGGGGCGACGGACGATCCGCCTAGCTAGGCGTGGGGCGCCGCAATACTCGCCGGATCGACACCCGACGCAAAACCCGGCTGCGTCAAGGAGCCGATTTCGAGCCCCCCATCACGAACCGCCAGCCCGCTCCTGCCGGCATAAAAGTCTGGATGCGCCGTACAGAAGGCCTCGATTTCAGCGTCAGATGCCGAAGCAAAGCCGTCGACATAATGGTGTCCGTTCCGCTCCGCATGCGCGATCCCATGAAACGCCAGCAGGGCCGTGTCCTGCTGGACGGAGAGTCCCGCCTGACAGGTGAGGTCTTCCGCCGCAAGGAAAGCGCGCGCCTTGCCAGATTGCGTCCAGGCCGCGGCGCGGGCTCCATTCAGCAACGATTTGTAGATACCCTTGCAGGACTTCGACGAAATGCCGCGATAACCGAGTGCCAGCGCTTTCGGGAATGTATCGTAATCGCTTTCCGCTTCGTCGACGATGAAGGCAAAGCTTTCACCCAATACGCCGAGCGGTGTGGTGAACGTCAGATCGCGCGGCAATGGCTGCTCGATATAGAGAAGCCGCTGCGGAAACTGCGCGAATTGGCGCTCATTCATCAACATGCTTGTCAGCTTCGCCAAGGCATCGAGATCGGCATATTGCTCGTTGGCATCCAATGTGGCGCGATAATCGATCTTGTGCCGGTCCAACTCGGCGACGATTAGCTCAAGACGCGCGGCATCCGCCATGGGATCGCCGGACAATTTGATTTTGAAATAGCGGCATCCCGATTTTCGATAGGTTTCGGCAAGCGACTCGATGGGATCAGCCATGCCGAATGTATGCCGCACCATGACGCGCCGTGGCGGAACGCGGCTTTCAAGATAGGACGTGATGGCACCGTCGGTCAGGTCGGGAGTCAAACGCGCATCGAGTCCGACGACATTGCCGCGAAGTCCCGAGAAGACATCGAGATTGTGAGCGCGCAACAGCGCATCGAGAATCGCCTTGTCGAACTGCGCGGGCCCGAAAGCAGCTGCAAGACCCGGGATGGTCTCGCGCACGCAAAGCGCCAGCACGTCGGCATGACAAGCGGCGTGCAGACCAAACGCAGTGTCGGCTTTATCGTGCGCGAAATAGCAATCGCGTGCGACCGTCAATACCCGGCGCAGCTGCTCCACCGTCTCATCCGTCGTCAGCGCCGGGTCCTTGTTGAACCATTTGGGCACCATCAGCTCGGCGGTGGCGCCGATGCTGCGGCCCCTGTCAGTTTCGATCTCTGCTTTGAGAAAGAGCTGCGGCGCCTCGGTGATGGTGGCGGCGCCGAACTTGAAGGGCTTGCGGTACGCCACCGGCCTCTCGAACCAGTCCAGGCTCTTCAAGATGAACTTGGGCGCCGAGGAAAAGCCAACCGCTGCGTTCGTCATTGTAACTGTCCGGTTAAATCCAGGGAGTTATGCGTCAGCAGGCAATGCGGGGGAAGTCGGAACTATTTAGACTTATGATGGAACTTTTTAGCCGCTTGCTGCGTTGCACTCAGAACGTCCGACCGCGCGCTTCGGCAGCGCTCCCCTATAACAAAATACCGTCGCCGAAAGACCTGCGGAATGCATTTTAATTCATGTTTCTTTTTTGGTATTGTTGCGGTGCAAAATTTGCACCCGGGAACTCGGCCTTCCCGCCAATCGCCCCTGCTGTCGTTCGGTCACGATTGTTCGTCTTACTGTAGCGGCAAGCTGAACACCTTGCCGCGCTCTCCTCTCAATCTTGAACTGTTGCCTTATGCCTGAAACCCTCACCAAAACAACGTCGGCGGATGTCGATGTCGTCGGGCCGTCCACGCCGTCATCAGATGGAAAACGGGCCAGCCTGCCAGCCGAAATGCTGAAATTCGATCTCGATCGCACGGCGATCTTTCTCGATGTCGACGGCACGCTGCTGGATATCGCGCCCACCCCGCTCGAAGTGTATGTCCCCGCGCAGTTGCGTGAGGCGCTCTATGCGCTCTGGCAGCAACTCGATGGGGCAATCGCTTTCATCAGCGGCCGTCCGATCGCCGAACTGGACAGAATCTTCGATCCCCTGCGCTTGCCCGCCGTTGGCGGGCACGGAGCGGAAATCCGGTTCTTGCCGAAAGGCGAGATCCGCCGCAGCCGCATCGCGACACTCGATGACGCATTACGCGCGGATTTCGCGCTGATCAGCAAGATCGGCAAAGGCATCATTGTTGAGGACAAGGGCTATTCGCTGGCGATCCACTACCGGCAGGCGCCGGAATACGGCGGCGAGATCATGAAAAACGTCGTCGAAATCTGCAAGAATGAGCGATGCGACTCGCTCGAAGTGTTGCCGGGCAAACTCGTTGTCGAAATCAAGCCTGGCGGTTATGACAAAGGCACAGGCCTTCGTGAAATGATGAGTGCAGAAACATTCAAGGGCCGCCGTCCGATATTCATCGGCGACGATGTCACGGACAACGCAGCCTTCGCGGCGCTACCGGAATTCGACGGCACCGGATTTTCCGTCGGCGGCATCGTCAAGGGTGCGACATTCAATTTCGACGGACCGCAGGACGTTCGCGCGTGGTTGCAGCGTCTCGCGGGAGTCGATCACATGGAGGGGGAATGACGGATTACGGGCTTGACCTTGCACTCATTGGCAATGGACGCACAGCGGCTCTGGTCGAGCCGGGCTCGCGTATTACCTGGTGGTGCTTCCCGAGATTCGACAGCAATCCGGTATTTTCGCGCCTTCTCGCCGGCGATGAGGAGAAGGGCTTTACCGATGTCGTTCTCGAAGGTCTTGCCGACATCAAATCCGATTATCTGCGCAACACGCCCATCGTCGTCACCGAACTGACCGACGACAAAGGCGGGAAAATTCGCATCACCGACTTCGCGCCGCGCTTCCGCAATCTCGATCGTATCTATCGTGCACCGCAGCTCGTACGCATCATCGAGCCGCTGGCAGGACTGCCGCGCATCACCATCCGCTTTAGGCCGACGTATAATTACGGCCATCCGATCAACAATCGTACGGTCGGCAGCAATCACATCCGCTATTGGGGCGGAGACACGCAATTGCGTCTCACCACCGACGCCCCGCTCTCCTATATCGAACGCGAAGCCACATTCGTTGTCACCCGGCCGCTGCATATGGTGTTCGGCGCAGACGAGCCATTTCCCGCTGCGCTCGGTCCGACCTGCCGCGAGTTTCTCGAGAAGACCCGCGACTATTGGCGCGAATGGGTGCGCCGCCTGAATTTGTCCTATGATTGGCAGGACGCGATGGTGCGCTCCGCCATTACCCTCAAGCTCTCGAACTTTGAGGAAACCGGCGGCATCATCGCCGCCCATACGACGTCGATTCCGGAAACGCCGCATACGCAGCGCAACTGGGATTATCGTTTCTGCTGGCTGCGTGACGCCTATTTCGTGGTCAAGGCGCTGAACCGTCTCGGCGCCACCGGCACGATGGAGGACTTCATCCTCTATATCCTCAACCTCGTTTCGGAAGAGGCTGAATCCATTCGTCCGGTTTACAGCGTGGTGCAGGCCGATCCAATGGATGAACGGATTGCTGAAGACCTGGCTGGCTTCCGCGGCGACGGTCCAGTCCGCATCGGCAATGCTGCATCTATTCAGGCGCAACACGACACTTATGGCAGTATTATTCTCGCGGCGATGCCGATGTTCTTCGATCGCCGCCTGCCGCAAATGGGTGACGAGTCGCTATTCAAGCTGCTGGAAGTCCTCGGCCGCAAGGCCGAACGTCTTGCACTGACACCTGACGCCGGCATCTGGGAATATCGCGGCCGCCAGCGCATTCATACTCATTCGGTCGCGATGTGCTGGGCAGGCTGCAACCGCCTCGCGGCCATTGCACAGCAACTCGGCTTTGTCGACAGAGCCAATTACTGGAACGATGTTGCCGATAAAATCTATGCCGTTCTACTCGACAAGGCATGGAACGCAAAACGCGGCGCCTTCACCGCCGCCTTCGGCTCCGACGATCTAGACGCCAGCGTGCTGCTCCTGCACGAACTCGGCGTCGTCGAGGCGGACGATCCGCGTTTTGTCTCCACCGTTTCGGCGATGGAGCGTGAACTTCTGCGCGGCAAG
Source organism: Pseudorhodoplanes sinuspersici (assembly GCF_002119765.1). Taxonomy (NCBI): domain Bacteria; kingdom Pseudomonadati; phylum Pseudomonadota; class Alphaproteobacteria; order Hyphomicrobiales; genus Pseudorhodoplanes; species Pseudorhodoplanes sinuspersici. The sequence goes on along the minus strand of NZ_CP021112.1, from coordinate 1,999,704 downwards.
CACGTTATGCGCTACGCCAGCCCAGACGATTTCGGCGTTCCGGAAGGCGAGTTCCTGATCTGCCGCTTCTGGCTGATCGACGCCTGGTGGTCACTTGGACGCAAACAGGAAGCGCGCGATCTGTTCGTCGACTCATTGCAATATCGCAACCGTTACGGGCTGCTGGCGGAGCATATCAACATGCAAAGCGGCGAATTGTGGGGGAATTTCCCACAAACCTATTCGATGGCGGGATTGATCCTGACCGCTATGCGCTTGTCACGAAGCTGGGAGGATCGCTATTGGCGCGGCTAGTCGTCGTCTCAAATCGAGTCTCGGCACCGAAATCAGGAACGCGCGCGGGCGGTCTTGAAGTCGCGGTCATGGCTTCGCTCAAGCATAATCCAGGCATCTGGTTCGGCTGGAGCGGCCGCGTCTCCGTGAAGACGCTCGAAACGCGGACGATCGAAAGCGACCGCATATCTTTTGTGCTGACCGACCTGCCAAAGGAAGCATACGAAGAATATTATTATGGTTTCGCTAACCGTGTATTGTGGCCGATCCTGCATTACCGGCTGGACCTCGCCGAATTCTCGCGCCAGGATTTGTCGGGCTATACCAAGGTCAATGAACATTTCGCCGAGGAACTGCACAAGATCCTGAGACCCGACGATGTCGTCTGGGTTCACGATTATCATTTCCTGCTGCTGGCAAAAGCGCTGCGTGAACGCGGTCACCAGAATCGCATCGGCTTCTTTCTTCATACGCCGTTTCCGCCGGTGGAAATCATCGCGGGCCTGCCGCATCACGAACGCATCATATCCGCGCTCTGCCATTACGATCTCGTCGGCTTCCAGACCGAAATCGACGCCGCCAATTTCGCACGTTATGTCGAAAGCGAATGCCAATATCCCGGCAATCGCAAGGATGGCTACAACACCGGCGAACGCGTTGTGCAGATTGGCGATTTCCCGGTCGGCATCGAGACCGAGAGTTTCGCCAAGATGGCGCGGCGCGCCATCAAATCCTCTTTCGTCAGCGGCGTGCTTGCGTCGCTGTCCGGCCGCGCGATGATCATCGGTGTCGACCGGCTCGATTATTCAAAAGGTATCGAACATCGCATTGCGGCGTTCGAGCGCTTCCTGGAACACCACCCCGATTGGCGCAACAACGTCACCTATCTGCAGATCTCGCCGAAAAGCCGTTCCGCCATTCCCGAATATATGGACATGGAGCGCAACGTCTCGACCATTGTCGGGCGCCTCAATGGCACCTATGGCGAAGCGTCCTGGACGCCGGTGCGTTACGTCAACAAGGCCCATACGCGCACAGCCTTGGCCGGCCTCTATCGCGGTTCGCGAGCAGCACTGGTCACACCGCTGCGCGATGGCATGAACCTCGTCGCCAAGGAATATATCGCGGCGCAGGATCCTGAAGATCCCGGCGTCCTCATTCTGTCGCGTTTCGCTGGCGCTGCCATGGAGTGCAAACCGGCGCTTCTCGTCAACCCTTACGATTCCGAGGCCGTCGCCGCTGCCATTCATCGCGCCTTATCGATGCCGTTTGAAGAACGGCGGGCGCGCTATGAAGCGCTCTACAAGATCATTGCCGCCAACGACATCCAGGACTGGCCAGGACGATTCCTGAAGGCGCTGACCGGTTCGCCCACGCTTGCGGCATCAATCACAAAGCCGGACGAACCGCCGCCGACGGAATCCGCCAGCGGCTATTCCGCACCTAGTGTCGTGGTTCAGAGTTTCGCTTCATAAACTGCCGCGAGTCCTTCGAGCGAATTTCTGAACCAAACGACACTGGAATGTTGAGTTTGCTAGTGTCCTTCGAATCCGACATTCGCTCTCAAAGGTGCTGCAAGATCAAGCGAACTTCGGGTTCGGGACACGAGAGTGGCATTCAGATGAACTGGAAAGGAAGCCTTGATGTCAGCGATCGGCAAAACCAAATGGGCGATACCGGAAGGTTACATTCCCTCGGGCAGCGTGTCGCAGGATCGCGCATTGCTGTCGCACGAGACCGCATGCATTTTGAATGCGGGTGATCGCGAAGCGAACATCAAATTGTCCGTCTTCTTTGCTGACCGCGACCCGGTGATTTACTCGGTCAAAGTGCCGGCCCGGCGGACGCTGCATCTGCGCTTCAACGATCTGACCGACCCCGAACCCGTTCCGCTCGACACCGACTACGCATCGGTGTTCGAATCCGATGTGCCGATCGTCGTACAACATACCCGCCTCGATTCCCGCCGCGCCGAAATCTCGCTCCTCTCCACCATCGCCTTCGGCCAGGACTGATCCCTACAGCCCGTTGCCCCCGACAGCCTATGGCGGCAACGGCTCTTCCCCACAACATTTAAGGGTGCCGCTTGTCGCAAATGCTTCTTACTCGTCGTTTTAAGGAGTAGACGGGACCACGTCCGCCCGCGATCAATGGGCGGACGCGCATTGGCGGGGGCGTCGATGGGATTGAGATGGATCGTGGCCGTCTGGGGGCGCGCATCGTTTTGTGTTGAAGCGATCCTCCGTCGAAGGATGCGCAAGGCCGCTGCCATTGCCACAATTGCCGTGCTTTTCGGCTTGTCCGCTATACCCGCGCAGGCGGCTTCCAAGAAACAAGCTACAGGAACGAACGAAAGCAATTCCGTTCCTGAAGTGCCGAGCGACGATATTTTTGGCTTCACCTCGCCAACCGATGTCGGAGATGTCGGCGATCTTGGTTTTGCCAACGAAAACGATGGCCGCACAGGAAAACGCGACGGCCGTTATCGGGCGCTCGATTCAAAATTCGAATTCAGTTCAACGCCGGCCAGGGATTGGTGGATGGCCGGCTCGTTTTTTGCCGCGTGGGACAGGATACGTAATGTTACCGACCTACATGCCAACAGCACCAGCAGCTTCGACGGAATTTCTTTCGAAATCGAGCGACTGCTGGTCCGACGCAGCGCCGGCAATCCGTTCGCTGTCTCGCTTTCCGTCGAACCGCGATGGTCGCGGATCGACCCCGTGAGCGGGCTTCGATCCACTGCTTATAACGCGCAATTCAAGATTTTTGTCGATGCGGTCGTTATACCTGAGAAGCTCTATTGGGCTGCCAATGTGTATTTCACCCCACAACGTGCGCAGAACATCATCGATCGCAGTATTCAGCTGGATTCGTCATCAACCTTCCTGTCCACGGCCCTGACATTCCAGCTTTCGCCAAGTCTCTTTGTTGGCGCGGAGGCGAGGCACCTCACGTCCTACAATGGCCTCTGGCTTAACGAGCGAATGGGTTACGCCTTTTATGTCGGCCCGACCATGGCCTGGAAGATCACCGACAAGATCGTGTTCAACACTACGTGGCAGCCTCAGATCTCCGGCCGTTCAGCGATAAATCCGGGATTGCGTTACGACCTCGACAATTTCGAGCGCACGCAATTCCGGGTGAAGCTGTCGCTCGGACTGAATTAACCGCGAACCTAACCCGCTCGTCCCCGCCGAAAGCGGGGACCCAGAGCTAACGAGCAATATATAAAAGATAAGAACTGGATTCCCGCCGGAGCCTGTCATCGGGCGCGCGCAAGCGCGGCCCGTTGGCGGGAATGAGCGGAGAGGGAGACTCTATTCAGGCGATCGCCCGCGCCAGCACGCGCGCCACATGCATAGCGTCCCGGCCCGCGCCGTCATGAATCTGATGCCGGCAGGATGTGCCGTCTGCAACGAGGATGGCGTCATCCGGCGCCTTTCGAACAGCCGGTAAAAGCGACAATTCACCCATCGCGAGCGAAACGTCGATGCTGTCGGCGGCATAACCGAATGCCCCGGCCATGCCGCAACAACTCGACTCGATCGCCTCGACCTTCAGATCGGGAATGAGTTTCAGCACGGTCTGTACCGGTGTGAAGGCTTCAAACGCTTTCTGGTGACAATGGCCATGCACCAACGCGCGTTGCGGCATGGATTTCAGCTTGAGCGAAAACCGGCCGGCCTTGTGCTCGCGCGCCAGAAACTCTTCGAACGTGAGCGCAAGCTGCGACAATGCCTTCGACGTGTCGGACTTTATCAATGCCGGTATTTCGTCACGGAAACTGAGAATGCAGCTCGGCTCGAGGCCGATCACAGGAACGCCCTTGTCGATAAAGGGCTTCAATGCCGCAAGCGTGCGCTCCGCCTCCTCGCGTGCCTGATCGACGGCGCCGACCGACAGGAAGGTCCGCCCGCAACACAGCGGCCGCTGATTTTTCTTGAGAGGTTGCGCGATATGCACGCGATAACCGGCGGCCGACAGCACCGCAATCGCATCGTCGAGATTTTCGCGCTCGAAATAGCGATTGAAAGTGTCGGCGAAGAGGACGATGTCGCCCTCAGCCATATCCTTTTTGTCATGCCCGGCCTCGTGCCGGGCATCCACGTTTTCCTTCGTCAAAGTCGTGGATGGCCGGGTCAAGCCTGGCCATGACGGAGACGGGTCGCAAAAGATATCTGTCCGCCACCTCGGCAAACTCCGCTTGGCACTAAATCCCGCCAGCACCTCCGACAGCCAACCCGCACCCGGCACGACGTTTCGCAAATTCAGCAGCCACGGCACTTTCGCGGCATGAGGCGCATAACGCGGCAGCCAGCCGATCAGGCGATCGCGCAGCGAGAAACCGAAGCGCGCCGCTCGCGCCGACAGCACTTCGATTTTCATGCGCGCCATGTCAACACCGGTCGGGCATTCGCGGCGGCAGGCTTTGCAGGATACGCAAAGCTTCATCGTCTCGGCCATGTCATCGGAGGTGAGCGCATTGGCACCGAGTTGACCGGTGACGGCAAGACGCAGCGAATTGGCGCGACCGCGTGTGACATCTTTTTCGTCGCGCGTGACGCGATAGCTCGGGCACATGACGCCGCCTTCGATCTTCCGGCAGGCGCCGTTGTTGTTGCACATCTCGACCGCGCCCTGGAAACCGCCGCCTTTGCCCGGCCAGGCCGACCAATCCAGCCGCGTCGTGATATCTTCGCCGCGATACCCGGGACGGAAGCGGAAGTAATTGCGATCGTCGAATTTCGGCGCACGCACGATCTTGCCGGGATTAAAGAGATTTCCAGGATCAAAAAGTGTCTTCACCTCTTCGAACGCGTGCACCAGACGCGATCCAAACATGAATTCATGAAATTCCGAACGAACAAGGCCGTCGCCGTGTTCACCCGAATGCGAACCCTTGTACGCGCGCACCATGGCAAAGGCTTCCTCGGCGATCGCACGCATCGCCTTGACGTCCTTGTCGAGACGCAAATTGAGGATTGGTCGCACATGCAGACAGCCGACGCTTGCATGCGCGTACCAGGTGCCCCGCGTGCCGTTCTTTTCGAACACTTCCGTGAGGCGCGCGGTGTATTCTGCCAGATGCTCCAAGGGCACCGCGCAGTCCTCGACGAAGGACACGGGCTTTCCCTCATCCTTCATCGACATCATGATGTTCAAACCCGAGGTGCGGACATCGGTGATCGCCGCCTGCAAGGCCGGATCCAGCACCTCGACCACACCGCCCTGCTTCGCACCGGTCTTGGCGAAGCTGTAACCGAGATCGCCCATCAATTCGGAGAGCTGCCTGAGACGGCGGAGATTTTCATCCTGGTCGTCCTCGCCAAATTCGACCAGAAGGATCGCGTCCGGCGTGCCGCGCACGAATTGCTCCAGCGTCGGACGAAAGATCGCAATCTCGCGTGCGAGCTCGATCATGGTGCGATCGACGAGCTCGACGCCGATCGGCTTCAGCCGCACAATGTGTTGAGCCGCATCCATCGCATCATGGAAGCGGCCGAAGTGACACGCGCCCACCGCGCGGCGACCCAATAGCGGTGCAAGTTTCAACTCAACCTGTGTCGTGAAGCCAAGCGTGCCCTCGGAGCCGACCAGGATGTGCGCGAGGTTGAGGTCGTTGCGGCCGGGCAGCAATGCATCAAGGTTATAGCCGCCGACCCGGCGCTGCACTTTCGGGAAGCGGGCGACGATCTCATCGGCCTCACGGGCACCCAGTGCAAGCAGATCGCGGCCGAGATCGACCATCGCCGACGAATGCAGATGATCCGACAGATCAGCGGGCGAAGAACCGAATGTCTGCCGCCGACCACCGGCAAGGATAGCCTCGATCGAGACGACATTCTCGCGCGTGTTGCCATAGCGTAGTGAGCGCGCGCCGCAGGAATTATTCCCGGTCATTCCTCCGATGGTGGCGCGTGACGCCGTTGAAATATCGACCGGAAACCACAGGCCATGTGGCTTCAACGCGCGGTTGAGATCCTCGAGCACGATCCCGGGCTCGACCACACAGCGCCGGTTCGCGACATCGATGTCGATGATGCGGTTGAGATATTTCGAGCAATCGATGACAAGCGATTCGTTGACGGTCTGCCCGCATTGCGAGGTCCCCCCGCCCCGCGCCAGCACGGTGACGCTTTCCTCACGGGCGATATCGATCGCGCGTGCGGCATCATCCATCGTCCGTGGCGTCACCACGCCGATGGGCATCATCTGATAATGGGACGCATCCGTCGCATAACGGCCGCGGGTGAAGCGGTCGAACCTGACCTCGCCCTGGATCGCGGATTTGAGCCGCCGCTCCAGTCCGGGCCTCAATGTGTCTGGCAACGCTTCCTCCGGCCGTCTTTTTTGCGCCCTTTAAGGGGCGTCGATACGTTTTTGCTATTGCGCCATGCCCGCTTTGGGCTTGACCGGAATGTCGCATTCAGTGTTCATCCGGGCAAGTTCGGGCCGCCAAGGCTGCCCTTTTGGCTTTGAGACTGCCATTTTCTTCAAGGAGTTACCGACGATGGCCCAGAATTCATCGCGTGCCCCCGGCCGCCATTTTCTGCAGATTCCCGGACCAACACCGGTCCCGGATCGCGTTTTGCGCGCCATCGATATGCCGATCATCGACCATCGCGGTCCGGAATTCGCCAAGATGGCGAAGAAGGCTCTCGAAGGCATCAAGACCATCTTCAAGACCTCTAACCCGGTGATCATCTACACCGCGACCGGAACCGGTGCCTGGGAAGGCGCGCTCGTCAACACGCTCTCGCCCGGCGACAAGGTGTTGATGATCGAAACCGGCCAGTTCGCCACCCTCTGGAAGAAGATGGCCGAGAAGTTCGACCTGCAGCCCGAGTTTATCAAGACCGACTGGCGTGTCGGCGCCGATCCTGCTGCGATCGAGGCGCATCTGCGCCAGGACACCGGCAAGGAGATCAAAGCGGTCTGCGTCGTTCACAACGAGACCTCGACCGGCTGCGCCAGCGACATCGCCGCAATCCGCAAGGCCATCGATGCCGCCGGTCATCCGGCTCTGTTGATGGTGGATACGATTTCCTCGCTCGGCTCTGCCGATTACCGGCATGACGAATGGGGTGTCGACGTCGCGATCGGCGGTGCGCAGAAGGGTTTGATGCTGCCGCCCGGCATGTCCTTCAATGCGCTCAGCCCGAAGGCACTCGAAGCCTACAAAACCTCGAAGCTGCCGAAGTCGTTCTTCGACTGGGCCGACATGATCAACATGAACAAGGTCGGCTTCTTCCCGTACACTCCCGCAACGCTGATGCTCGGCGGACTGGTCGAGAGCATCGGCATGCTGCACGAGGAAGGGCTCGACAATGTCTTTGCACGCCACGACCGGCTTGGCGAAGCCGTGCGCCGCGCGGTGAAGCATTGGGGCCTCGAGATCCTGTGCCGCGATCCGAAATACTACTCGTCGACGGTCACCGCGATTCTGTTGCCGGACGGCCATGATGCCGATGCCTTCCGCGGGATCGCACTCGAGCATTTCAACATTTCCTACGGCGCAAGCTTCGGAGCGCTGGCGGGAAAGTATTTCCGCATCGGTCACCTCGGCGACACCAACGATACCACCATCATGGGTGCACTGGCTGCGACCGAAATGGCGCTGTCGCTGGCTGGCGTTCCACACAAGAAGGGCGGCGTGCAGGCGGCGATGGACTATCTTGTCTCCGCGCACGCCACGCCGGCGCGGGTGGCTGCGGAATAATCCCATTTCCAGCGGCAAATGCTTCAACGGCCGGGCTTGCCCGGCCGTTTTTATTTGTCCTCGGCTTTCTCCAGTTCCTCGCCGAAACTGAGCAGATAGCCGTCCGGATCCTTGATCGCGAACTCCATCATGCCGTAGGGCATTTTCTCAGGCCCCCATTCGGGCGTCACGCGGTCCTTGATAGCATTCCACAACGCATTCAGATCATCGACATAGATATATTGTGTGCCGGTCGCGTGCGGTGTGCCGACATGCTCGTTGCGCATGAACATCAGCGTCACACCATCCCGCTCCAGCCGACACCAGTGTTTCTCGCGACGGACACAGCGAAATCCGAGCACGGATTCGTACCAGGCGATCGTCCGCTGCAAATCTCCGGCTTGCAGCATCGGCGTCAGTGAGCGCAGGCGCATCATCCGTTCTCCGCGATCTCCTGTGGCGCACAACCGAACCGCAGAAGATTGCCATGCGGATCGTGAATGTAGAATTCCTTCATATCCCACGGCCTGATCACGAAGTCGGATAGTCTTTCGACACCGCGCGCTTTGTACTCTGCATAAAGCGCCGGAACCTGGCCTCCGCGAATGTAGCACGACGTATGCTCAGGGAAGATCCGGTCCTTTGTCAGCCAGAAATGCATCTCCATATCGTCGCGCTTCACGATCAGATACTCGCCGTAGCGAGCGCCTTGGAAGCCGAGCCGGTCAACGTAGAAGCGATAGGACTCGTCGAGATCCAACGAGGCCAGGATCGGAATGCACCGAGCGGGATCCGCAACCGCATTCATGCTTTTACGATTTCCATCAAGCAATGATGGAGCGCAGGCTATTCAAAGTCCTCGACCAGAGCGAGCATAGAAGCGAGGCCGGGGACTGGAATTTCCCTAGTACGTTTCGACGTGATAGCGACCTTGCGCACGCATGTCGCCGCGCAGACTGGCCCAGTCCATGCCCGCGCTGCGGCAGATATCGGCCAATGCCTCATCGACACCCGCTTCCATGCCCTTGAGGCCGCAGATGTAAATATGCGTCCTGGCGTTCTTGAGAAACACCAGCATCTCTTCAGCGGTCGCGCGCATGCGATCCTGTACGTAGGTTTTCGGCTCGCCGGGCACCCGCGAATAGGCGAAGTGCTTGCGCAACAACCCATCCGGCACTTTCTGCAGCGGGCCGAAATACGGCAATTCCTCCGGACGGCGCGCGCCGAAATAGATCATCATGCGGCCCGGTGCATCGCGCATGGTGCGGCGGCGGCGCTCGGTGAACCCACGAAACGGCGCGGAGCCCGTGCCGGTGCAGATCATGATGATATTGGCGGACGGATCATCAGGCATCAGGAAGGTGGCGCCAAACGGACCTGTGACCTGAACCGTGTCGCCCTTCTTCAGATCGCAAACATAATTGGAGCACAGACCTTGCGGCTCGCGCTTCACCGTCAGCGCGAGATTGTTGGTTTTCGGCTTCTCGCCATCGCGCGGACTGGCAACGGAATAGAGCCGGATGACATGCGGCTTGCCGTTCTCATCGCTACCAGGCGGAATGATGCCGATGCTCTGGCCTTCAAGGATCGGGAAAGAGGCATCGCCGAAATCGAGAATGACGTGGCGCACGTCGTTATCGGCTTCGGCTTCGGTCAATCTGAAATTGCCGGTGACTGTTGCCGTAACCGGACGGCCGCGATTGTAAAGATTGATCGTCGGCTTGCTGGCTGAGGCCGGCGCAATACTTTTTCCACCGCTGCCGGAATGCGCCTCAGCGATCAGCTTCGCAGCTTCGTCGTCAACGGCTTCGCCGCCATCCTCGGCGCTGGCGATCTCTTCCTGCGCCGGCAATTCCTGCCAGCCGAATTGATCGTCGATGCTATAGGCAGCATTGACGACGCGCCAGTTGTCGATCGAGCCCGTCGGACATGGCGAGATACAGTCGAGACAGAAATTGCACTTCTCGGCATCGACGACATAGTTGTTGTCGTCGTGCGTGATCGCATCGACCGGGCAGGTCTCCTCACAGGTGTTGCAGCGGATGCAAACCTCGGGATCGATGAGGTGCTGCTTCTTCGGTCCTGTTGCTGTTTGGGTCTCGCTCATGGCGCACTCTCTTCCCTCTCCCCGTTTACGAGGAGGGGGTGGCGAGGACTATCAAGTCCGAGCCGGGTGAGGGGCATTCGCAAAGCCCCTCACCCGGTCGCCTGCGTTACACTTCGGCGACCGACCTCTCCCCGCATCGCGGGGAGAGGTAAGGGTCACGCCGCGATCTTCACATATTCGAATTCGCCGGGCTTATTGTCGATACCCACCTTTGGCGGCGAGATCCAGCTTGCGTATTTGCCCGGCTCGGTCACCGGCTTCATCAGCGCTTCGATGAATGCACCGTCGTCCTTTGACGGCAGCCACTGATCGCGCATCTTCGCCCAGTCGGCGTCGGTCAGCACGATGCCAGTCGGCGACGCATGCACATCCTTGAATTCGCCAACATGGCGGTGGAACGCGACATGCGGCAATTCAAGACGGAAATTCACGCCGGTCTTTTCGATCACCTTGTTCCAGCGCTCGACGCCCTTGGCGCAATCGTTGGTGTAGTCGTCGCGCAGACGCATATTCAGGGCGGTCAGCGCCGGCTCATCCACCAGCTTGATCTCGCCATCGACGAATTTCAGCACTGGATAGGTGTCGTTGGTCAGGCGGTGATCGTCGTCGATCTTCGTCTCCTGATATCGCCCCTTGATGCCGTTGTTGTAAGCATTGGCAGCGTTGGTCGAGACCTCGGAACCGAATAGATCGAGCGACAGTGAATAGTGCAGGTTCAGCTTCTTCTGGATGGTCGGCAGATCAATCACGCCGAGCGCACGGACCTTTGCAATTTCATTCGGATCATCGATGCCGGCCGCCTTCATTGCCTCGCAGGTGCGCTGCACAGTGCGCGCGATGCCGGTCTCGCCGACGAACATGTGATGCGCTTCCTCGGTCAGCATGAAGCGGCAGGTACGCGACAGCGGATCGAAGCCCGATTGCGCCAGGCTTTCAAGCTGCATCTTGCCGTCGCGATCGGTGAAGAACGTGAACATGAAGAAGGACAGCCAATCCGGCGTCGATTCATTGAAGGCGCCAAGCATGCGCGGCGCCTCCTCGGAGCCGGAACGGCGGCGGAGCAAATCATCCGCTTCATCGCGACCATCGCGGCCGAAATATTTGTGCAGGAGATACACCATCGCCCAAAGATGACGACCTTCCTCGACATTCACCTGGAACAGGTTGCGCATGTCGTAGAGCGACGGCGCGGTCTTACCGAGATGGCGTTGCTGTTCGACTGAGGCCGGCTCGGTGTCGCCCTGGATGACGATGAGGCGGCGCAGGAGCGCGCGATGCTCGCCCGGCACTTCCTGCCACGCCGGCTCACCCAGATGCTGGCCAAAATTGACCTTGCGGCCTTCTTCCGCCGGCGCAAGCAACACGCCCCAGCGATATTCCGGCATGCGCACGTAATCGAACTTGGCCCAGCCTTTCGGATCGACCGACACGGCCGTCCGCAGATAAACGAGCGATTCCTGGAAACCCTCCGGCCCCATATCCTGCCACCAGCTCAGATAGCCAGGATGCCAGGTCTCGAGCGCCTTCAAGACACGGGCGTCCTCAGTGAGACCGACATTGTTCGGAATCCGGGTCGAGTAATCGACATTCATGTAGTTCATGGTGCGCTCCTCGTGTTTTCTTAAACGCGCCGCGTATCGAACACCGGCTTCTGTCCGGTGCCATAGCGGCGCAATGCGCCTTCCTCGCCAACAGCGTTCGGCCGCTGGAAAATCCAGTTCTGCCATGCGGTCAGGCGCGCGAAGATTTTCGATTCCATCGTCTCCGGTCCGCCGAAGCGCAGATTGGCTTCAAGACCAGTAAGGCCATCAGGCGAAAAGCTTGCGCGCTCCTCAAGGAAGATGCGGATTTCGTCTTCCCAGTCGATGTCATCGAAGGCGAAGGTGACAAGCCCGGCCTTCTCGGCGGCCTCCGCGTCGAGCGCCTGACCGATCTTCGCCTTCGCAGCATCGAGCGAGGCCTTGTCATCGAGGAAGCGGCTTTCCAGCCGGCTGATCCCGTTCGGCATCGGATAAGGGCCGAAATTCGCTTTGCTCAACGCGATGGTCGCCGGCGGCTGATTGCCGCCGTTGAGCTGACCGATCAGCATATAGGAGCGATCGCAGGCGAAGACGATTTCAGCAAGCGTACCGGCGAAGCACGATCCTGGCTCGATAATCGCAACAAGGCTGCGCGAGGTTAGATCGACGCGCTTGAGAACACGCTTCCAGTAAAGACTGATTTCGCGCGCGAGCCAGTTCGATTTATTGGCTTCGAGGAAGGCATCGTAGCTAAGAACCTGTTCGGGATCGCCTTCCGACTTGAACACGATGACGGCGATATCGCCTTCGTTAGTGCGAATATCGAGAATGGCATCGTCCAGTTCGCGCGCCAGCCGCAGTGGCCAGAAATCCGCGCCAAGCTTGACCATGTCGTCCGCATTGACCGGGGGCGGCACTTCGGGTCCGCGCACTGTGATGGTGGCGATACGCTCTTTGCGATTCAGCTTCACCGTGACGGATTTGTATTCGACCGTTTCGCCATTGACCTTGCGGTTCAGCGGCGTCAACGCAATGCCCTTCGCACCGGACGGGCGATCCGACTTGCCCGCGAATTCCCTGGCACGCTCGGTCACGATCTGCTCGAGTTTCGGTGCCGCGACGACTTCATCGACCAGGCGCCAATCGACCGCGCGCTTGCCTTTCACGCCCTCTTCGGTCGTGCAGAACACGTCGGCATGATCGCGACGTACCTTGCGCTTATCGGTGACGCGGGTGAGACCGCCGGTGCCCGGCAACACCGCCAGCAATGGCAATTCGGGAAGCGACACAGCGGACGAACCGTCATCGACCATCATGATGTGATCGGCAGCAAGCGCCAGCTCATACCCACCGCCAGCACAGGCGCCGGTCACGACGCAAATCGTCTTCTGGCCCGAAAACTCGCTCGAGTCCTCGATGCCGTTGCGGGTCTCGTTGGTGAATTTGCAGAAGTTGACTTTGTCGCCATGCGTCGCGCCCGCGAGCATGCGAATATTGGCGCCGGCGCAGAAGACGCGCGGCTTGCCGGAGCGCAACAATACCACTTTCACGTCGGGATATTCGAAACGCAGGCGCTGCAGCGCATCGGCCAACTCGATATCGACGCCGAGGTCGTAGGAATTGAGCTTCAGCTCATAGCCTTCGTAGAGACCGCCCTTCTCGTCCACGTCCATGGCGAGCGTAGCAATGTCGCCATCGACCGACAGTTTCCAATGCTTGTAGCGCGAGGGGTCGGTCTCGAAGCCGATACGGGTTGCCCCATTCGCGAGTTTGCGAGCGACGTCAGCCATCCTTGGCGCCTCTTTTTTGAAGGTTGGTTGGCCGGCTCCGGACCGGCAACATGCATTATAATGCAGGTTGAGGCAGAGTCTATAGAAATCTTCAAGACTGGGACCGGGAAAGGAGACAGCTCCGGAGCCCCGGCGGACCCGGGTTATCCCCCAAGGCCGGGATAAGCGATAATCCCAGGGATCGATGACCAGGGCGGGCGAGATATCCCTCAGACGACCCAAGAAATATCGAGAATAGCGAGAGAGAACGGCAGAGATCCGGCCAGCGTAGCAGCGGAACGGCCGGTCAGGCGGCGGTGGCGGCCTCGCCGGGGCCGCGCAGGACGCGCCCGGTGAATTCGGCGACCAGCTTCAGCGTCGCCTCAAGACCCTCGCGATGCGGCGAGTGCTTCACACCCGGCAAGAGCGCGACATCGACCGGGCAGTAGCATTCCTCCTGCGCGATCTCGATCTGCTTCACGGTGCCGTACTGATCGTCCTCGCCCTGAATGATGAGGATCGGCACGCGGATATAGGCCAGTTCTTCCGAAATATCCCATTGCCGGAAGTCGTGATCGAGCCAGACATCGTTCCAGCCACGAAACGCATTGTCGACATCCGCATGATACTTGGCGAGACGCGCCCGCAAGTCGCCATTGTTGTACGCCTCGCGCGCCTCGGCGATCGACGTCACGCTGACATCTTCGACAATGAAATGCGGCGCCATCAGAATGAGACCGCTCACACGATGGTCCTGATGGCTGCCGGCATAGATTGCCGCGATCGAGGCGCCGTCGCTGTGCCCGAGCAACACCCCGCGCTGAAAACCGATCGCATCCAGAAGGCGAGGCAAAGTCTTGTTCGCCTCGTCATGCATGTAATCGGGTTTGCGCGGCAGTGTCGCCGGTGACGACTGGCCATAGCCGGCCCGCGAATAGACGAAAACGCCGCAACCCGTGGCGGCCGCGACCTTGTCCGGAAAGTTATTCCACATGCCGACCGAGCCAAGCCCTTCATGCAGCATGACAATGGTCGGTGCCGCATCGGGACGCGGGCCGATCATGCGGTATTCCAGCTTTTCCGTGCCTAAATCGAGCAAGCCCTGATCTGCGAGTTGCGCCATTTTACGTCCACTCCTGTTACGTCCAGTCCTGCACCAGTTTCAGCAGATTGCCGCCGCTTTGTTCGACGCTCTGACCGGATGTATCGAGTTCGGCTTCCGCCTGCGCATAATCCGATGAGCGGGCATCGAGAATGGCGACGAGATCGGCCATCGCTTCGCGATTCTCCGACATCGGACGAAAATCGCCCTGCGCGATCACGCGGCTCATATGTTCCTGCGGTTGCGCCTTGACCCACACGGTGTGCGCGCGACGCAAGAGCAGCGCGTAAGTCTCCGGCGACGAAACAATGCCGCCCGCGGTCGCGATCACCACCTTGTCATGTTCAGCGATCACTTTCTCCAGCGATGCGCGCTCATAACGGCGGAAGGTCGAGACGCCGGACATCTCGATCAGCATCGAGATGCTGGCGCCATATTCGGCTTCCACAACGCGATTGAGTTCGACAAACGGATAGCCAAGCCGACCGGCGAGATCGCGTCCAAGGGTCGATTTGCCGGCACCGCGCAGTCCGACAAGGGCGATGCGATGCGCGCGTTCGGATTTCGCGCCTTCGACCAGCCGCGCCTCGATATGCTGTTCCAGCGCCGCCCAGTCAGACGGCTGCATGCGCGCGACGAGATCCATGATGCGATGCAGGCGCTCCTGGCGCGCATCGCTTGGCAACAGGCTGTTGACCGAGGTTTCCAGCGCATCGGCGACGGCCTTCAGAACCGTCATCGACGGGTTGCCGTATCCGCCTTCGATCTGCGCCAGATAGCGTTCGGATATCCCCGATTCCGTGGCCAATTGCTTGCGGGTGATGCCGCCGCGCGCGCGCCCGCGCCTGACGAGCCGCCCGACCTCGACCGCAAACTCAATGCTCGTAGAACTCTCGTTGCTCGCGCCGGGAGCAGCTTTCTCGCGCCGCTTTTCCTGGGTTTCGGACAAAGTCCACCTCGATCCTCTCCGCATGCACAATAATTCAGGTCAGCTGCGGTGCAACCCACGTTACCAGCAAAAAAGAAAAATCTGCGGACTTGACTTAAGTAAGCTTACGCTTACCGTTAGTCATGGCTTACCAAAATGCACTCGCAGCTCTTGCCGATCCAACGCGCCGACAGGTGTTCGAGCGCCTCCGTTCAGGACCGCGGTCCGTCAACGTCCTTGCCGCCGGGTTGCCGGTGTCCCGCCCGGCCGTGTCGCAGCACCTGAAGGCGCTGAAAGACGCCGGTCTTGTCGAGGAGCGCAGCGAAGGCGTGCGCCGGATCTATTCAGTGCGCCGCGAGGGCCTCGTGGAATTGCGCGCGTGGCTCGACACATTCTGGGGCGATGCCCTGACAGCGTTCAAAGAGGAAGCGGAAAAGGGAGTAAACGAATGAACGAGACAATCGCCATCGCGGCCGTGCGCAAATCTGTTCGCGTCAAAGCACCAATCGATCGCGCGTTCGATGTTTTCACAAACGGCCTCACGCGCTGGTGGCCGCTCAATCAGGGCGTCGGCGAGAAGCCGATCGCAAAAGTGCTGATGGAGCCGCGCCTGGGCGGCCGCTGGCTTGAAACATCGGAATCCGGCACGGAGACGACTGTCGCCACGATCACGCATTGGCAACCGCCCCATCGCCTGGTGCTGCTCTGGCAAATCAATGCCCAATGGAAGCCGGACGCCGGCATGAAATCCGAAGTCGATATCCGATTCACCGCTGACGGTCCGGACGCGACTCTTGTCGAACTGGTGCATCACAAGTTCGAAACGATGGGAGCGGAAGCCGGCGCCTCGATGCGCAAAGACGTCGATGGCGGCTGGCCGGGCTTTCTGGAACGCTTTGCGCAGGAAGCCGAACGCAGCCCTTCATGATTTAGGCTAGCGGTCCAATGGGCCGCTCGATTCTCATACGTTAGAGCATGATGTTGTCCGAAAGCCGCTTCGCGCTTTGGCATCATGCTCTAGCGGCGAGCTCGTCCGCGTCATCCCTTGCGCGCCACGATGTAGGGACGATTGTCGTTGCCCTTGGTTGCGTGGCTTTCACTCGCAAGAATCTCGAAGCCTGCCGCACGAAACTGCTGGCTCAGGTCCGCCGCGCGGAAGACAGTGACATAGGGTGCCTTGCCGATCGCCTGCATCGCGGGCACGGCAAGGCGGATGAATAGGTTCATATCTCCGACGCAGGGTGTCTTGGAGATGAACAAGCCCTCTGTGACAAGCAAGGCATGGATGCTACGCAAGGTGCCGGGCAGGTCGCGGACCAGATGCAGATAGTTGAAGCCTAACACTGCATCAAACGTCGCCGCTTCATGCGACAGCGCCTCTGCGGTCGCGGAGCGGAATTCGAGCCCCGGGACCGGGTCGGCGGCGCTTTTCTCTTTCGCGATTGCAATCATGTCGGCGGAGATATCCGTCGCAAGATAGCTTTGCACATCGCCTGCGAGCCGGAGCGCTGTTGTTCCTGTTCCGCAGCCCAGCTCCAACACCCGGTCGTCCGGCCCCAACAAGGCGCGGGTCCGGTCCAGCGTGCGCTCATACCCGGCCTGATCCGCAATCTTGCTCCTGGCGTATTTCCGTGAAGTCCGGTCCCAGAAGCGGGCGTCGCTTGCTGTGCTCATGGTGAGGTCCGAAAAGTGCCACAAGCAGACATTGCGCGCGTCGTCTCAGGAGTCAACGCATCAACCGGGACGCAGTATCGGCCAGCCCGCAACTGCCGTCAGAGCGAGGCCTGCGAGCAACAAAAACAGCAACACAACTTTGCGGAAGGCGGCATCGTCGAATTTTCCATACAGTCGGAATCCGATCCATAACCCGGCCAACAGCGCCGGCAATCCGAGCAGATAGAGTTTGACGGTTTCCGCTGTCATCGAACCGCTCGCTGCTAGCGATATGACGGTCATGATAATGGCTGCCAACATCACAGGCTGAAATACGGCGCGCTGCTCATCCTTATTCCAGCCGCGCATCTGACACCAAACGGTGATGATAAATCCGGGAAGACCGGTCAGCCCGCACAACACGCCGTTCGCAAACCCAACTCCACCATCGGTGGCAACTGCGGCTTTGAGCGGTTTGAATGCCGGCTTCGACAATCCGTAGATGCCGTAAACGACAAGCAGCAAGCCCACGCCGAGCCGCAGATACGCCGGTTCAGCATAGGTCAGAAGCACTGTGCCAATCGGAACGCCGATAATCCCACCGATGATGAATGGCGCGACTTTGCGTAAACTCAGCGCGTGCCGAAGTTTCCAGACGCCATATCCCTGCGTCCACAGTCCATAGCCGGCAATCAGCGCGGTTGTCTGGATGGGCGTGATCAAGTGCAGCCAGATGCCGGATACGACAAAGCCCATGGCAAAGCCGGCAAGACCCGATGCAAAACCACCGAGGAATGCAGCGAACAGAAACAGAAAAAGGACAAAGCCATCCATGGCTCGCTCCCACGATTTGAGGCGAGCAGCGCTTGGATGGCGCAATCCATCTATAGGGGAGGCCGCGTTTCCCCTGTTCAGCAATGTCAGGGAAAAAAATTAAGGCCCAGCAGCCATGGTCCCCTCCTTTGCGAAGGAGACGGCGCTTGGGCCTCGCGAGCCTGGCAGAACGGGGCGACCGTCGAAGGCCCCGCTGAAATAAATTAGCGGATTTTCCGCTGTCTCACAACAAGCATGAGGTCCGCCGGTCACGCGGAGGTTCGGTGTTCCCGATCCCGGACGAGGCGCCGCGATAGGCTGCCCATCGCGCGGCCAATCGGCTGCGGGCTAAGGAGCGATGATCGAATATTGACTCCATTCCATATGTCTGGAATTATGGACATATGGAATCCGAAGACGCCATTCTTGCGCTCGCCGCACTCGCGCAGCCGACCCGGCTGGACGTGTTCCGGCTGCTGGTCAAGCACGAGCCGGACGGTCTGCCCGCCGGCGAACTCGCCAGCGAACTGGCGGTGCCGCACAACACCATGTCATCGCATCTGTCGATCCTGACGCGGGCCCGCCTCGTCTCTTCAGTGCGGCATGGACGCTCGATCGTCTATCGCGCGAACCTCACGACTCTCGAAACGCTCACCTTGTTCCTGCTGCAGGATTGCTGCGGCGGCAAGCCGGAGCTGTGTGAATCGCTGATTGAATCCATCAAGCCGTGCTGTGCACCGAAAGGAAAACGCCATGTCCGAGCATCCGTCCGATCGCGTGTTTAATGTGCTGTTTCTATGCACCGCGAACAGCTCCCGCTCCATCATTGCTGAATCGATCCTGCGCAAAGAAGGCCGCGGGCGTTTCCGCTCGTTCTCGGCGGGCAGCCAGCCACGCGGGACGGTCAATCCCTTTGCCATCAAGGTGCTCGAACGTGCCGAATATCCGACCGACAATTTGCGCTCGAAGAGCTGGCTGGAATTCGCCCGCAGCGACGCGCCGGTGATGGATTTCGTGTTCACGGTCTGCGACGACGCGGCCGGCGAATCCTGTCCGATCTGGCCAGGCCAGCCGATGACCGCGCATTGGGGGATCGAGGACCCGGCGGCCGTGAACGGCACCGACCTCGAGAAGGAAGCCGCCTTCGTCACGGCGCAGCGCTATCTCAAGAACCGCATCGTCGCCTTTACCAACCTGCCGCTGAGCTCGATCGACAAGCTGTCGCTCCACACGCAATTGCGCGAAATCGGCAAAGCCGATGGTGCGACCTCGCCACGCTCGAACATTGCGTGAAGCAACGTGAGAATTTTCGCATGAGCATTTTTGAACGTTACCTGTCGGTCTGGGTCGCCTTGTGCATCATCGCCGGCATTGCACTCGGCCAATTCATTCCAGGCTTCTTCACGCTGGTCGCCGCCGCGGAATTTGCCAAAGTGAACTTGGTGGTTGCTGTGCTGATCTGGCTGATGATCATTCCGATGCTGCTGAAAATCGACTTCGGCGCTCTCGGACAAGTGCGAGAGCACTGGCGCGGCGTCGGCGTCACCCTGTTCATCAACTGGGCCGTCAAGCCATTTTCCATGGCGCTCCTGGGCACCCTCTTCATCGGCTATCTGTTTGCGCCGCTGCTGCCTGCCGACCAGATCCAGTCCTATATCGCAGGCCTTATCCTTCTCGCGGCCGCGCCTTGCACGGCGATGGTGTTTGTCTGGTCGAACCTGTGCGACGGCGAACCGCATTTCACGCTCAGCCAGGTGGCCCTGAACGATATCATCATGGTGTTCCTGTTCGCACCATTGGTTGGCCTTCTGCTCGGCGTCGCCTCGATCACCGTGCCGTGGGACACGCTTCTGCTTTCGGTCGGGCTCTACATCGTCGTTCCGGTGATCGTCGCGCAGCTCTGGCGCCGCTGGCTGTTGTCGTCGGGACCGGCAGCGCTCAGCCGCACCTTGTCGATCCTGCAGCCAGTGTCGCTATGCGCGCTGCTGGCGACTCTTGTGCTGCTGTTCGGATTTCAGGGGCCGCAAATCCTGGCGCAACCGATCGTCATTGTGCTGCTGGCTGTTCCGATCCTGATCCAGGTCTATTTCAATGCCGGCCTCGCCTATTGGCTCAGCCGGCGGTTCGGTGTCGCCTGGTGTGTGGCCGCACCGGCGGCACTGATCGGCGCCAGCAACTTCTTTGAACTGGCGGTGGCGGCGGCGATCAGCCTGTTCGGACTGAATTCCGGTGCGGCCTTGGCGACAGTCGTCGGCGTGCTGGTTGAAGTCCCGGTCATGCTGTCCGTGGTGCATCTCGTGAAAGCCACACGCGGGTGGTACGAAGCGGGCACGACGCCTGCTGCGGTCACCCCCGCGACTATCGAAAGACGATCATGACGATTACTATCTACCACAATCCCAAATGCGGCACCTCGCGCAACACGCTGGCGATGATCCGGCAAAGCGGCGAAGAGCCGGTGGTGATCGAATATCTGAAGACACCGCCGAGCCGCGAGAAGCTCGTCGCCTTGCTGCGCGCCATGGATATGCCGGCTCGCGCGCTGCTGCGCGAGAAAGGCACGCCTTATGCGGAGCTTGGGCTCGCCGATCCGAAATGGACCGAGGATGAGCTGATCGATTTCATGATCGCGCATCCGATCCTGATCAACCGGCCGATTGTCGAGACGCCGAAAGGCACGCAGTTGTGCCGGCCCTCTGAAAAGGTGCTCGACATCCTGCCCAATCCGGATATCGGCCGGTTCGTGAAGGAGGACGGTGACGTCGTTGGCGGACCGGTTGGCTAGATGACAGTCCATCCGCTCGATCTTCCCAACATCGCCACCGATGCCTTTGCGATGCCGGACATTGCAGCGCTGCGGCCCGCATTCTCAACGCACAAGCCCCGCATCCTGCTGCTGTATGGTTCGCTGCGCGAACGCTCCTACAGCCGCTTCGCGACGATGGAGGCGGCGCGGCTGCTCGACAGCTTCGGCGCCGAGACGCGGATTTATGATCCGTCCGGATTGCCGCTGCCGGACGACGCGCCGGCCAGCCATCCCAAGGTGCAGGAGCTGCGCGATCTGACGCAATGGTCCGAAGGACAGGTCTGGTGCAGCCCCGAACGCCACGGATCGATGACCGGAATCATGAAGGCGCAGATCGACTGGATCCCGCTGTCGATCGGCGCGGTGCGGCCGACGCAAGGCAAGACGCTGGCGGTGATGCAAGTCAGCGGCGGCTCGCAATCCTTCAACGCCGTCAATCAGCTCCGCGTGCTCGGCCGCTGGATGCGGATGATCACGATCCCCAACCAATCCTCGGTCGCGAAAGCCTATGAGCAATTCGACGAGGCCGGGCGCATGAAGCCCTCCTCCTATTACGATCGCGTTGTCGATGTGATGGAAGAGCTGATGAAATTCACGCTGCTGACGCGGGACGCCGCGCCTTATCTCACCGACCGCTACAGCGAGCGGAAGGAGAATGCCGAGGCATTGTCGAAGCGGGTGAGGCTGAGCGCGCAGTAATGCGCGCTAGACACCCAGATAACGATGCTGGATATCCGGCGCGGCGCCAAGCTCCTTTGACGTGCCGCTCCACACCGTGCGGCCGCGTTCGATCATGTAATGCCGATCCGCGATCCCGATCAGCGCGGAAACGTTCTTGTCGATCACCAGGATCGATTGTCCGGCATTCTTCAGCCGCGTCAGGCATTGCCAGATTTCCTGGCGGATCAGCGGCGCGAGACCTTCGGTTGCTTCATCGAGAATGAGCAGCTTCGGATTGGTCATCAGCGCGCGGCCGATCGCCAGCATCTGCTGCTCGCCGCCCGACAGCAAATTGCCCATATTACCGGCGCGCTCGGCCAAGCGCGGAAACAATTCGATGACCTTGTCGTAGGTCCAAGGATCGCTGGCACCCGACGTATTCGCCGCGGTCGCAATCAGGTTTTCGCGCACCGTGAGATTGGGAAAGATCTGGCGGCCTTCAGGCACGAGGCCGACGCCGAGCTTGGCCACGCGATAGGAGGCGAGGCCGCGGATTTCCTTGCCGCCGAAGCGGATCACGCCGGCCCGCGCCGGCGTCAGCCCCATGATCGAGCGCACCGTCGTGGTCTTGCCCATACCGTTGCGGCCCATGAGCGTGACCATTTCGCCGGACGCAATCGACAGCGACAGGCCGAACAGCACCTGGCTGCGGCCATAGCAGGTCTCGATCCCGGACAATTCCAGCAAGGTGTCAGCCATTGATCACCACCGCTTCCTGCTCGCCGAGATAGGCCTGGCGCACTTCCGCATTGGCGCGGATCTCGTCCGGCAAGCCGGTCGCGATCACGCGGCCATAGACCAGAACGGAAATGCGGTCGGCCAGCGCGAACACCGCTTCCATGTCATGCTCGACCAGAAGGATCGTGTATTGCTTTTTCAGTTCCAGCAGCGTCTTGACCAGCCGCGCGGATTCCTCCGGCCCCATGCCGGCCATCGGCTCGTCGAGCAGCAGCATGCGCGGATTGGTGGCCAGCGCCATCGCGATTTCAAGCTGGCGATGTTCACCGTGGCTCATGCTGGACACGACCGTATGCGCACGATGCGACAGGCCGACGCGATCCAGCGCCGCTGACGCGGGCGCGCGCAGTTCCTCTTGCTTGCGCGCATTGCGCCAGAAGTGAAACGAGTTGCCGGCATGCGCCTGCACGGCGAGCGCGACATTGTCGAGCGCGGTCATGTCGAGAAACAGCGAGGTGATCTGGAACGACCGCGCCAGCCCATTGATCGAGCGTTTGTAGGTCGGCAACGCGGTGATGTCTTCGCCGGCGAAGATCACCGTTCCGGAGCTCGGGGTGATTTCGCCGGTCAACTGGCCGATCAGCGTCGTCTTGCCGGCGCCATTCGGGCCGATGATCGCGTGCAGTTCGCCGGCCGGTACGGACATCGTGATGCGATCCGACGCCAGGATGCCGCCGAAGCGCTTGGTGATGCCATCAACTTTCAGGAGCGCGTCAGCCACGGCGGATTTTCTCCAGAAGGCCGTCGATGCCGCCGCGCGCGAACAGCACGACGAGCAGCAGCATCGGACCGAGAATCAGCGCCCAGTATTCCTTGGCAGCACCGACAGGATGGCCGGTGACGAATTGCCCAACCACCGAAATCGCATGCGGCAGCCATTCTTCCAGCACCAGCAGCGCGACCGCACCGATCACCGGTCCCAGCACCGAGCCCATGCCGCCGAGCACCGCCATGACGATCAGATCGCCCGAGCGTGTCCAATGCATGATCGCGGGGCTGACGAAATCGGTATGGTTGGCGAGCAGGATCCCGGATAATCCGCACAGCACGCCGGCAATAACGAAACAGGTGAGCTGATAACGATAGGTCGGGAAGCCGATCGCGCGCATGCGCCGCAGATTCGAGCGCGCGCCCTGGATCACCATGCCAAAGCGGGAATTGACCAGGCGATAGACCAGGTAGCAGGTGCCCATCAGGCAGACGAAGCAGACGTAGTAGAAGACGGTCTTGTTGGAGAGATTGATCAGCCCACCGAAATCGCTGCGTTTGTAGATGGTGAGGCCGTCGTCGGCGCCGTAGCGGTCGAGGCTGACGCCGACGTAGTAGATCATCTGCGCGAAGGCGAGCGTGATCATGATGAAATAGACGCCGCGGGTGCGCAGCGACAACGCACCGGTCACCAGTGCGAAGATCGCGCAGGCCAGCAGCGCCACCGGCCACTGGATGAAACCCGAGCCGACGCCTTCATAAGCCAGAATGCCGACAGCATAACCGGCAATGCCGAGATAGGCGGCGTGACCGAAGCTGACCATGCCGCCAAAGCCCATGATGAGATTGAGGCTCACCGCGGCGATCGCCAGAATGACGATGCGCGTGAACAGCGTCATCAGGAAAGTGTTGCCGGTCGTCTGCGCGATCACCGGGACCAGCGCCAGAAACACGAGCAGCGCTGCAACCAGTATGTTGCGAACCGTGAAGATGTTCTTTTTCATTTGCTGGCCGCCGGGAACAGACCTTCCGGACGCAACACCAGAATGACCGCCATCACGAGATAGATGAGCATCGAAGACAAGGCCGGTCCGGCGCTGGACGCGGCTGTCTGCGACAGGAACAGACTCAGTATATCCGGCAGGAAGGCGCGCCCGACGGTATCGATCAGGCCGACCAGGATCGAGGCGATGAAGGCGCCGCGGATCGAGCCGATGCCGCCGATAATGATGACGACGAAGGCCAGGATCAGAATATTCTCGCCCATGCCGATCTGCACCGTGAGGATCGGCGCCTGCATCATGCCGGCAAGACCGGCGAGCGCGGCGCCGATGCCGAACACGAAGGTGTAGAGCAGTTTGATGTTGATGCCGAGCGCCCCGATCATCTCGCGATTGGATGCACCGGCGCGGATCAGCATGCCGACACGGGTGCGCATGACGATGAGATAGAGCATCAACGCCACGGCCAGAGCCACGAAGATCATCGACAAGCGATAGGTCGGGTAATAGACGCCCGGAAAAATCTGGAAGCTGGTGTTGAGCCAGGCCGGCAGCGGCAGGCTGAGGCCGGCCGGTCCCCAAATGAGGCGCACCATTTCATTGAAGAACAGGATGAGACCGAATGTGCCGAGCACATGATCGAGGTGGTCACGTCCGTAGAGCCGCCGCATCGCAATGACTTCGACCGCCATGCCGACGATGAGCGTCGCGATCAATGCCAGCACGATCGCGAACAGGAAGCTCCCGGTCAGCGCCGCGAAGGTCGCCGCGAAATAGGCGCCGATCATGTACAGCGAACCATGCGCGAGGTTCACCAGGTCCATGATGCCGAAGACGAGCGTCAGTCCGGCCGCCAGAAGGAACAGCAACAGACCGAACTGAATACCGTTCAACGCTTGTTCGATGAAGAGAAGCATTAAGTAACCAGAGTCCCGCCGCCTTTAAAGGCGCCCTAACTTCACCGTCATGCCCTGCACGCAATCTAGCTTGCCTGCGTTGCATCCACGCCTTTCTTTTGCAAGACGTGGATGGCCGGGACAAGAGGCTTCAACAATACCGTCTTCGACGGCTATGCCCGGCTATGACGAAAAACTCAACAAGGCACGTCTGGGACGGACGGCAGGCCCCTCGCCCACCGCCCGGCCCAAAATTTCAGCTCACCACTTCATCGGACATTTGTCGTGGAAGCGGTCCTGGCTGTCCTTCACGATCGTCGCGACGGTCTTCAGCGAGAGCGGGAATTCCTTGTCCTCTCCCTTCACCACATCCTGCAGGTAGAAGTTCTGGATCGGAATGTGGTTGTTGCCGTACTTGTACGGGCCGCGCACAGACGGGAAATTGGCCTTGCGCATCTCGTCGCGCATCGCGTCTTTCTTCGACAGATCGCCATTCACCGCAACCACAGCACTGTTGATGAGCTGCGCGGCGTCGTAAGACTGTGCGCCATAAAAGGTCGGCCGCAGACCCGGGTATTTCTTGCGGTAATCGGCAACGAACTTCTTGTTCTGCTCATTCGGCAGATCGTTGACCCATTGCTGCGCGCCCGGCACGCCGAGAGCGAGCTCCTTCTGCAGCGGCAGCGAGAGCTCATCGATGGTGAACGCGGTATAGAGCGGAATCTGCCCCTTCAGACCAGCCTGCGCATATTGGGTGAGGAACTGCACGCCCGAAGCGCCTGGATAGAACACGAACACAGCATCCGGCTTGGCCGCGCGGGCCTTCGACAACTCGGCGGAGAAATCGAGCTGATCCGGCCATTTGGTCAGATCCTGACCGACGATCTTTCCCTTAAAAGTCGAAGCCACGCCTGACAGCATATCCTTGCCGGCGGCATAGTTCGGCCCGATCAGATAGACGCTCTTCACGCCCTTCTGATTCATGTATTCGCCGACGGCCTGCGGCGTCTGGTCGTTTTGCCAGGACGTGGAGAACACATAGGGCGAGCAGAGTTCGCCGGCCAATTGCGACGGACCGGCATTGGCAACCACCATCATGGTCTTTGAATCCACGATCGGCTTCAGCGAAGCCAGCAGCACGTTCGACCAGATATAACCGGCAATGAAATCAACCTTGTCGGATTCAATCAGCTTCTCGGTCTTCTGCTTGCCGACATCCGGCTTCTGCATGTCATCTTCATAGATGACTTCGACCGGCAGACCGCCCATCTTGCGGCCCATGTGATCGAGCGCGAGCTCGAACGAATTACGCATGTCCTGGCCGATAACGGCCGTCGGTCCGCTGAATGTGGAAATAAAGCCGATTTTCACGGTCTTGTTCTGGGCCACCGCTGGTCCTGCCGCGAGCGCAAGAACCGCGCCGGCCGCAATCAGTGTTCGCATTGTAGTTCCTCCGGTTTTTAGGCCGCCCCTTTGAGCGTTCCTTTTCATAGTATTGAATTGATCGAATAACGGAAGGGTCTGTTGTTACCGCTCGCCCGCCATTGACGCTCAAGTTTAATGCATCAGCCGGTTGTGGCCTCCATGCGCAGCCTGAAGCGTTGGATCTTGCCGGTCGCGGTCTTGGGCAGATCCGGGCGGAATTCGATCCAGCGCGGATATTTGAACGGCGCCAGCTTCGCCTTGACGTGATCCTGTAAGAGCCGCGCCAGTTCGTCGCAGGCCTTGCTGTGGTCCTTCAGGACGATGAAGGCCTTCGGCTTGATCAGCCCATCGGCATCGAGCCAGGCCACCACGGCGCATTCCAGCACGTCGACATGCGTCTGCAATGCGCCTTCGACCTCGAACGGCGAGACATACAGGCCGGAAACCTTGAGCATGTCGTCGTTTCGGCCACAGTAAACGTAGTAACCATCTTCGTCCTGGACGTATTTGTCGCCAGAGCGGGTCCATTCACCCATGAAGGTGCGACGTGATTGCTCGCGGTTGTTCCAGTACATGATCGCGCTGGACGGGCCGCGGATCAGCAACTCGCCCATCTCGCCGGGGGCCACCTCCTGGCCGTGATCGTCGATCAGCTTGAGTTCATAGCCCGGCACCGGCTTGCCGGTCGTGCCGTATTTCACCGCCCCCGGCGCATTCGACAGGAAGATGTGCAGCATCTCGGTCGAGCCGATCCCGTCGAAAATGTCGCAACCGTATTTGTCCCTCCAGCGTATGCCGACATCCTCCGGCAACGCTTCGCCCGCCGACACACACCGGCGGAATTTCACATCGCCCGGCGCAAGCGCGGCCTGGCTCGCCAGGAAGGCTGCATAAAAGGTCGGCACACCATAGAAGACAGTGACTGGATGCTTGCGCAGCAAGGCCGAAACGCTGTCGGGCGTTGGCCGCTCGTCGAGCAGCACCGTCGTTGCCCCGACCGACATCGGAAATGTGAGCGCATTGCCGAGGCCATAGGCGAAGAACAGCTTCGCCACCGAATAGCAGACGTCGCTTTCGCGCAACGAAAGCGTCGGCGCCGCGTAAAGCTCATTGGTCAGCTTCAGGCTGGCATGCACATGCACAGCGCCCTTCGGTTTGCCGGTCGAGCCTGACGTATAGAGCCAGAAGGCGATGTCATCGCGTGTGGTCGGCGCCGTATAATCTTCGGGCTCCGCCGACGCGATCAGGTCTTCGAAACTGTCGTGACCCAACTTGTCGTTACTTGGCGCATCCGCACTTGGCGCATCCGCACCAGACACAACGACGTGTTTCAGATCCGGCGCCAAATTCTGCCTGTTGGCGATCAGCTTCTCGAATTTCGGATAAAGCGCATCGGACACGACCAGCATCGTCACCCGGCTGTCGGCCAGCATGAATTCGTAGTCCGCCTCGGTCATCAACGTATTGACGGGGATGGCCACAACGCCCGCTTTGAGCGCACCCAGAAATGCCGTCGGCCAGTCGATCGTGTCGAGCATGCAGATCAGGATGCGCTCTTCACGCCGGACGCCCTTGGCGCGAAGCGCCGCACCAAACCGTGCTGCCCGGTCGGCGAGCTGGCCGTAGGTCCAGCTCCCCCGCGAATCGATAAAGGCGACTTTATTGGCCCGGCCGGCAGCCAGATTGGACGACAGGATGTCGGCGGCAAAGTTATAGACGCGCGGAATTTCAGGCGCTGCGTGCGTAATATGATCTGCGCGTCCGAGCGACGCCGCTGCTTGAGCCATGCTTCTTCCCGCTGTGTGACTTTTCTTGCTTTTGGCAAGACCGCCGTCATCGGCAGTCTTACGTTATATGAATTATAATGCATGTTGCGTTTGGCCCGTCAACAGCCGATCGTTGAGCGGGTGGGCAATACCCCTGAAGCCATTGGGCAATCTTCCATTTTTGCCCAAATGCCATCTTGTGCTACGGCCATGGCAACAAACGAAAACTGTTCGGGGAGAGACCAAAGATGCTGCAAAGCCGTGACCGCATTCTCACGACCCATGTCGGCAGCCTGCCGCGCAACGAGAAACTGTCCGACATGCTGTTGCGGCGTGAGGCCGGCGAGGCATTCGACGCGGCCGAGATGGCCTCGGAGATGGACAAGGCGGTCCGCCATGTCGTGGAAAAGCAGGCGGCGGCCGGGATCGACATCGGCAACGATGGCGAGCAGCAGCGGGTCGGCTTCCAGACCTATGTACCGCAGCGCATGTCCGGCTTTGCCGGTATTTCCAAGCGGCGGCGCGGGAAGGAATTCGAGGAATTTCCCGATCTGGTCAAATATCTGACCCATCGTTTCCCGCACACCTCCAAGCAGCAGAACGCGCCGGAAGCCCAGAGCGAGGTGAAATATCTCGATATCAAACCGATCGAGAGCGAACTGGCGCGTGTGAAAAATATCGCCGGCAAGACCTTTCCGGAAATGTTCATGACGGCAGCGTCGCCCGGCATCATCGCCTCGACCATGCTCAACGCCTATTACAAGAGCAACGACGACTATCTCGACGCCCTGGCGCGCGAGATGGCGCACGAATATCAGGCAATCCACAAAGCCGGCCTGCTACTGCAGATCGACGCGCCGGACCTCGCCATGGATCGCACGATGTTTCATCGCGACCTGTCGGACGCGGACTTCGTGAAAGCGGTCGAAAAGCAGGTCGATGCGATCAACAAAGGCATCGACGGTATCCCGGCCGATCGCGTGCGGCTGCATATCTGCTACGGAAACTGGGAAGGCCCGCACATCCACGATGTGCCGCTGGCGAAGATCCTGCCGGCGCTTTATCAGGCGAAGGTCGGCGCGCTGTCGATCGAATTTTCCAATCCGCGCCACGCGCATGAATATGCCGCATTCAAGCAGCATCCGCTCCCCGCGAACATGGTCCTGCTGCCCGGCGTGATCGAGACCACGTCGAACTTCGTCGAGCATCCGGAAGTGGTTGCACGCCGTATCGAGGAAGCGGTGGCGGCCGTTGGCGACCGGGAGCGCGTGATCGCTTCGACCGATTGCGGCTTCGGCACCTTCACCAATCGTGAATGGGTGGTCGAGGCTGTCGTGTGGTTGAAACTGAAATCGCTGCGCGAAGGCGCCGACATCGCTTCGCAGCGTCTGTGGGGCAAAAGAGACGCGGCGTAGTAACGCCGCGTTCAGTCAGGCGATCAGGCTTTTTGCGCGCTTGCTACGGCTTCGACTTTCGGCTCGGTCAATCGCAATGCGATTGGCCAGGCCACCCAGAACATCAGCAAATAGGTTGTGATGAAGACGACAGCGCTCCAAGTACCAAGCGCGCTTTCGAACATGTAAATCACCGCGACCGACAGCGCCTGAAGAACGAAGGCGATGATCGCGTATAAAGCCATAAGCCACAGGGATGCCATAAGAGGCCTCATTTTGAGAATGTGGCCAAATCTGACGGGCTTGTGATGTCAGGGGTACCTGTCAAGGTTGACAGGGCAGGCTCCCCGGCGGATCGATGTTTACGGCGCGATCAGACCCAGCATGGCGCATTTGACGGCGGCCTGGACGCGCGTGGAAACACCGGCTTTCCGCATCGCATTGTCCATGTGGAAATTCACCGTTCGCTCGCTGATGCCGAGGATCACTGCGATATCGGCCGACGACTTACCGCGCGCCACCCAGGTCAGCGCTTCCAGCTCGCGGTCGGTGAGCTTCAGCTCGGTGTTGTCGGCCTTGCGCTCGGCGACGGCACTGAGGCGATGGCGGATGATCGCGGTGAGCAATTCAAAGTCGATCGGCTTGGTGACGTAATCATCGCAACCGAGTTGCCGCGCATGAATTTGATGCGTGCGCTGGGAGAAAGCCGTCAGGAAGATAAACGGCACACCGAGAGACAGAAGACTTCCCGCGCGAATGCGCTCCAGCACTTCGAAGCCCGATACATCCGGCAGATCGATGTCGCAGAGAACGAGATCGGGCTTGCTCTCCAGCGCCGACAATCCCGCCAGTCCGGACTGCACAGCAGAAACATTGAAGCCGTCACCGGTCAGGACCTCCACCAGGAGTTCACAGGTGTCCGCGTCATCTTCAATGCAGAGGAGGTGCGGCTTCGTCACGATTGTCATCCTTTGACGGGCTCATGATCGGCAAACTGACCGTGACCGCCGTCCCCTGCCCAAGCGTACTGTCGATCCGGATCGTTCCGCCATGGGTTTCGACGAATTGCTTGACCACGTAAAGGCCGATACCGGCACCATGGCTGCCGCGGCTGTTGCGTGCCCGATAATAGGGCGAAAAAATCTTGGCCTTCTCGTCCTCGGGAATTCCCCGGCCGCGATCACTGACGGTCAGGATCGCATAGCCATCACGGCTTTCACCATTGACAGAAACCATGCCGTTCGGATGCGAGAACTTGACCGCATTGGACAGGATGTTGCCGATGATCTGCCGCAGCATGTCCGGGTCTCCCGAAATCGTCGCTGGCAGAGTCGCAAGATCTGTCTCGATCGTCACCGCTTCGGCGTTCGTGTCCAGCACGACATCCTCGACCAGCGCGCGCAGGGCGACGGCATCGATGTGCAATTCTGCCGTGCGTTCGCCAACCTCGGACGCAAGCTGAACCTGTTGCACAATCGCCTGAATATGACGAACCGCATTCCGTATCTTGTCGGCGCGGACAAGATTGCGGTCGGACTCCATCAATCCCCTTTTCAGGAGAAAAGCCTGACCGTCAATGGTCGTGAGCGATGTTCCGATCTCGTGCGACAGGACGTCGAGAAAGCGGCGGCTGGTTTCCACATTGGCCTTCTGTTCTTCCAGATCGGCCCGCATCAGCGCTTCGGTCTTCTTGCGGTTCGTCACCAGGAACGCAATGATCCATTGCGATACGATCGCAATCGCGCGGTTGGCGAGAAAAACAACATGCGCTGTGTCCGGCGGCGGGGAAAAAAGCGAGCCAAGCATCGACAAAACGGTCGTCAGCGCCGCAAACCAGTAAGCAATCCGGTAACGGCTGAAAATGCCGAGCGCAAGGATAACGGAATAGATGAAGCAGATCGTCACGTCGTCAGGTGGCGTGAAGATATCGAAAACAAACGCAACAAGAATCAGAGTCAAGATGCCGCCGGAAATCAGCCATTCCGGAACGTCGCGCGTGGAACCAGACGACATCAGTTCGGCCAGACCTTCACGTTACCGCCAGTTGAGACGCTGCCCCGCGGCCGGTATTTAGCGCGCCGCCTTTCTCTGCACCACCAGATTCGACGTCATGACCTGCACCGGCTCGCCGTTCTGATTGAAGGTTGTCGTCCGCACCTTTACCAGTCCCTGGTCCGGCCGCGACTTTGACGGCCGCGTTTCAAGGACTTCGGACACCAGCCGGAGCGTATCGCCCGGACGTACCGCACGCGGCCAGCGGATATCCTCGACGCCGGCACCGATAATGCCGCCGGCAATCGGCAGGCCGCCATCGACCAGCAGGCTCATGGTCATCGATGCGGTATGCCAGCCGCTGGCGGCAAGACCCTTGAAGAAAGTGTCGGCGGCTGTGGCTTCATCGATATGAAACGGCTGCGGATCGAATTGCGCGGCATAGGCCTTGATGGCATCGGCGGTGACCGTTACCGATCGGGATTCGAATGTCTGGCCGGGAGAGAGATCCTCCAGATAGAGCGGCGCTTCAGTCGTCACGTCGTGCCCTCGTTTGGCGCCAGTTTGAGTGCGGTGGCGCCATCCACTTTTGTTTCCCGGCCACGAAACCAGACCCCCGAGGCAACTGCAATGACATTGAGCACGCCGTATATGGCGAGCGCCGCAGCGAGCGCCGCGAACACCCCGGCCGTTCCGGCGCCCAGCCGTACCATCAGCAAGCCACCCAAGGCTGCGATGGCGACGCGCAGCAAAGATGCCGCCATCGCCCAGCCGACACGCCCGGCACCTTGCGCCGCAAAGTAAAGCGCCAATCCGACGCCGAAGAAGCCATAGAACGGACCGACAATGCGCAGATATAGTGAACCCACAGCATTCATGGTTGCGTCTTCCCCGAACAGCGACAGCCATAGATGCGGCTCGACCGCGGCTGCAGCACCGATCAGACCCGTGATCACACCGGAAATGGCAGCACCGGTCCAGGCGATCCGCAGAGCGCGCTTGTTCTGACCCGCGCCGATATTGGTGCCGACCATGCTGGCGACCGGCGCGCCAAGGCCAAAGACAAGCGGCACGAGGAGATATTCAAGCCGCACCGCCGTGCCGAAACCGGCCACGGCAGCCGGGCCGTAGAAACCCACAAGCGCTGTTGCCGTCGCAATCGTGAGGTTGGTGGATATGCTGGCGATCGACGAGAGCAACCCGATCTTCAGAATGCCGCGCGCGAGCGACCAGCGAAACCGCTGCGGCTTCAAAGATGGCTGCAACACGCCACGGCCCGACCACACGAAATATGCAAACACAGCACTGCCGACGACATAAAAGACCACCACCGCTGCTGCGCCGCCGGCAATGCCGAAACCGGGCAGCGGACCGAACCCGAAGATCAGGATCGGCGACAGCGGAATCAGGATGACAGCGCCAACGGCAGTCACGGCAGCCGGCACGAACATGTTGCCAGTGCCACGGATCACAGCGGCAAGCGAGTTATAGAGCCACAGCGGAATTGCTCCCGCAAAGACGACATTGGAATAGATCAGGGCCGCCGAAAGCGAGCCATTCTTCCCGCCCATCGCACCATAGAGCAAAGGCGCGATGAGAATGACAACGAAGGTCGTCAGCAGCCCGAGCGACAGCGCGATCCAGACGGACTGCCAGGCCAGGGCATTCGCATTGTCGTCATTGCCGGAACCGAGTGCCCGCGCAACGGCCGAGAGGATGCCGCCACCCATCGCGCCGGCCGTGATCATGACGAACAGCATCTGGACCGGGAACACCAGCGCAAGGCCCGCCAAAGCATCTGTGCCGAGCTTGGCAATGAAATAGGTCTCGACCAGACCGATGGCAGCCTGGATCACCATCACCGCGACATTCGGCATGGCGAGCCGCAGGATCGTCCGCCCGATCGGGGCTTCCAGCAAAGCGCGGGTGCGCGGATCCATCAGGCTCTCCATCTCTTGATCGGCGGGCGTCATACGTGCATATGCACGTATTGACAACGTGTATATGCACGTGTTCTGGAATGCGAGCCATGCAAAACAAGATGGACGAAACGCCGGCCCTGGAACTTACGCACTGCAACTGCCTCGCGATCCGGCAGGCCGCGCGGCGGGTCAGCCAGTTCTATGACGCGCATCTGGCGCCACTTGGCCTGAAAAGCTCGCAATATTCGATATTGTCGAAGCTCTCGCGGCGCGGCCCGATGTCGATCAACGAGATCGCCGAGGCCATGGCGATGGATCGCACCACCACCAGCCGTGCCGTCCAGCCGCTGGAGCGCGATGGCCTCGTGAAGATCGAAGCAGCGGAGGACGGACGAAAGCGCGTGATCAACCTGACCGCGGCCGGCCGCGAGCGCGCGAAGGAAGCGCTCGCCGCCTGGAAGAAGGCGCAAAAGGAATTCGAATTGGCTTATGGTTCCGGCGCGGCAAAAAAGTTGCGCACGGCCTTGCGCGATGTGGTGAAAGCCATTCCGGAGATGGGCGCGGATTAGCCTCTGTGATAGATCTGGAGCCCGCCGCTCCACTCCGTCATCCTGAGGTGCCATCGCGCAGCGATGGCCTCGAAGGACGACGGCCCATATCGCACCGGCAGATCAGGGCCGCGCATCCTTCGAGGCTCGGCTTTGCCGGGCACCTCAGGATGACGGAGATAGTTTAGGCTTGCCGGCACGACGTTTCGCGAAGTGCTGAAGCACGTCCCAATTCCCCTCAACCAGCGCCTCCTTCTTAGCCCGGCTCCAACCCTTAATTTGCCGTTCCACCGCAATCGCATCGGTAATCCGGTCGAAAAATTGCGACCACACGAGTTCGACCGGGCGGCGCGAGAAAGTATATCCTTCGCGTGTTCCGCAAAGCGTTTCGTCAAATCGTTACCTGTGGCAGAACCGACATAATAAGATCCATCGCGGCAACGGAGCATGTAAACAAACGCGCCCATTGCAGTATAATAAATCAACTGGCGTGAATGTCATAGGGAGAGGAACCCCATGGACCAGACAGTTCGCAAGATCAGCGCCGAAGACATCAACCCGCGTCATAACTGGGGGCGGGCGCTGCCGTCTCTGGGCATCATGGGGGTCGATTTCGAGGAGCGCGTCGATTACCGCCGGCTGCATACTTACAGGCTCTCTCGCGCGCGGATGGCGCTGGATAATTCAGAGCTCGGCGCGCTGCTGGTGTTCGATGTCAACAACATCCGCTACCTGACCTCGACCAAGATCGGCGAATGGGAGCGCGACAAGCTTTCGCGCTGGGCGTTGCTGACACGCGGTTCGCCCGATCCGATCCTGTGGGATTTCGGCTCGGCGGCCGTGCATCACAAGCTGTATGCGCCATGGCTGAAGCCGAAAAATTGCAAGGCCGGTCTTGTCGGTTTGCGCGGCACGGTGGATCCGGCGTTCGGTCTGATGAAGCGGCATGCGGAAGAGATCGCAGCGCTGTTGCGCGAAGCCGGCGTTGCCGACATGCCGCTTGGTGTCGACATCATCGAGCCGCCGATGATGTTCGAACTGGAGAAAGCCGGGCTGAAGGTTAAGGACGGCCAGCAGGTGATGCTGGAAGCGCGCGAGATCAAATCGATCGACGAGATCGCGCTGCTCAATCGCGCTGCGGCGATGGTCGATGGCGCCTATGACCTGATCAACGAGAAGCTGCGGCCGGGCGTGCGCGAGAACGACATCGTCGCCGAGGTGAACAAGTTTCTCTACACCCACGGTTCCGATGATGTCGAAGCAATCAATGCGATTTCCGGCGAGCGCTGCAATCCGCATCCGCACAATTTCACCGACCGGCTGATCCGGCCGGGCGATCAGGCCTTCTTCGACATTTTGCAGAGCTTCATGGGCTATCGCACCTGCTATTACCGCACCTTCAATGTGGTGCGCGCGACCGACAGTCAGCGCGACGCCTACAAGAAGGCGCGTGAATGGCTCGACAATGCGATGGCGCGGATCAAGCCGGGCGCGATGACCTCGCAGATCTGCGAAGCGTTTCCGAAAGCGCCCGAGTTCGGCTTCCCCGACGAGATGAGCGCGTTCGGCCTGCAATTCGCGCATGGTTTGGGACTTGCGCTGCATGAGCGGCCGATCATCTCGCGTGTTGTGTCGATGGATCACCCGACCGAGATCAAGGAAGGCATGGTGTTCGCGATCGAGACCTATTGCCCGGCGACCGACGGCTATTCCGGCGCCCGCATCGAGGAAGAGGTCGTGGTCACCGACAAGGGCTGCAAGGTGATTTCGCTGTTCCCGGCCGAAGAGCTGCCGATCTCGGCGAAGTATTGAGGCGATCCATCCGCATACGGGCGGGGGATTAGCCCGCCGCCCGGTCGTCTCTCCAATGCGCAGGCGAGACGCCGAATTCGCGCTTGAAGGCGCGGCTGAAGGCTTCTTCCGACTGGTAGCCGACGGAATAAGCGAGCTGCGCGATGGTGGTCTGCTTCTCGCGCAGGTGCAGCTTTGCGGTCCGCAGCCGCCACACCGTCAGATAGCGGATCGGCGGCATGCCGACGAGCGAGGTGAAGCGATCGACGAAGGCGCTGCGCGACAACGCCACCTCCTTCGCCAAATCCTCGGCCGACCAGTCCTTGCCGATATTGCCGTGGATCAACGCCAGCGCGCGCCCGACATAAGGGTCGCGCAGTCCATTGAGCCAGCCGGTTTCGTTCTCCGGTAGGGTGGACGAGTATTCGCGCACGGCTTCGACCAGCAGCGTCTCGGATAGCCGCGACATCACGCTGGACGACGGCAGCTTGCCGACCGCAAGCTCGGACGCGGCAAACCGCACCGATGCCTCCACCCATTCCCGCGAAGTGGCTTCTCGCAGATCGAGCTTGAGCATACGCGGCAACGCGGCGATTAACGGATTATAGCCCTGCTCGCTCGCCAGAAAGCCGCAGATGATCTTCGTGACATCGCCTCCGCCGCCGTGATCGACGCGGGCAAGTCCGCCGTTGGCGGCGGGCTGGATCAGGGTTCCGGTCCGCACCAGCGGCAAGCCGTGCGCGCTTGCGAGGATGTGGCCGTCATTGCCCGGAAACAGCAACACCTCGCCGGCACTGACCTCAATCGAGGGCTCGCCGGGAATCGATGCCAGCAGCCTGCCTTCGATGATCACGTGGTAGGCAATAAGCTGGGTGGGTGTTGCGAGGAAAGGCTTGACGTCGTCTGCGTCCATGTTCGCCGTCACGCACCACGGCGCGGTGAAGCGCGCATCGAGGAAGACACCGCCAGTCAACCGAACCATCCGCAGCACTTCCGATAAGGCATCCATCGGTGCAGCAATCCTGGACGGACGATCAAGCGATCCGGCGTGGCAATCATT
Organism: Pseudorhodoplanes sinuspersici; assembly: GCF_002119765.1. NCBI lineage: Bacteria > Pseudomonadati > Pseudomonadota > Alphaproteobacteria > Hyphomicrobiales > Pseudorhodoplanes > Pseudorhodoplanes sinuspersici. The sequence goes on along the minus strand of NZ_CP021112.1, from coordinate 1,963,070 downwards.
CGTTGAGCCAGCCCGCAAGTCTATTTAGCGCGTCATCGCAAAGCCGCCAACTGGCGGTTGCGCTCTTCAGACTAGCTGCAAGACGGAGGAAACCATGTCAGCTAACGTGAAAGCCATGCTCGAAGTTGCGAATGCCGCCGTTCCGCGTATCGACCCTACGCAGGCCCGAGACATGATCGCTAAAGGTAACGTTCTGGTGATTGATGTCCGCGATGCGCCCGAAATTCAGCAAAGCGGCAAAATAGCCGGCGCTATCAATGTCTCGCGCGGCATGCTGGAATTTCGTGCCGATCCGGACTCGCCGTACCACGACAAGAATTTCGAACGTCAGCGATCGCTGATCCTGTATTGCGCATCGGGCGGGCGCTCCGCGCTTGGCGCAAAGACCCTCAAGGACATGGGCTACGAGCGCGTCTACAACCTCGGCGCCCTCAAGGACTGGATCGCGGCCGGCGGACAGGTCGAGAACGCGGCGTAGCACGCAACGGCTGATGGCGGCGTCTGCGGTCTGCCCCGGTACAAGCCGTCAGCCATCCTTTCAAGTGAGCCCGGAAGCGCACCGGCGGCGCGAGCCGCCGGGCGATCGCGCGCGCCTTCAATCATCAGGAGACGAACATGGCCAGCTTTGTGATCAACGCCTCGAACAGCGTCGTTACCAGTGTCAACAACGTGCATGCCTTTTCCGGCGATACAGGGGGCTCTCTCATTGCGACCGGCGTCAACGGCCTGGGCGCCTATCTCGCCAATACCGGCGGCTGGAAAGCCGCCATCAACGGTGTGATCAAATCCGGCATGTCCGACGGAATGCTGTTCGCGGAGACCTCCGCAAAATCGACTGTGACCATCGGCGCAAATGGAGAGGTAAGCGGACGAACCGGCCTGTTTCTCGAAGCCCCGGTGACAGTCAACAACGCCGGAACGATCGTTGGAAACAACTACGGTATTTTGATCCAGACCAGCGGCGCACTGGACGGCACATTTCTCTGTTCTTCGTGCGCAAGCGGGAACCAGAATCGTTTCTCATGCGCTTGTGGTTCCGGGCGGGAGGAATGGTCGAAAGATCCAATTCCACCAGATCGAAACACGCTCTAAACTGGCACCATGAGCCAGTACCCGACCCCGAATTATCGCACACCGAAACAGGCGGCGGAGCACCGCGCCTATATGATCCGCACCATCTTGTGGCTCGCGGCTATTCCGCCGCTGCTGTTCCTCGTGATGGTCTATGGCTATAGCGATCAGGCGCCGGCATTCCTGCGCGATCTGACCGTGCAGCTCGATGCCATGTTCGGACGTCCGGTCTGGTCGATCATCACGCCGACGCCGAAATAACTTTTCGGGAAATGCACCCGCACTCTCTTTTTGTTTGAGCATGATCCTTTCGGAAAACCAGTCCCCACTTTTCCGGATCATGCTCTAACAAAAATGCCCGCTTCACGCGGGCATTTTTCATTTCACATCTATGATAGGCAATCAGCGCTGCCGGGCTGGCCCCTGCATGAAACTCGAAAAGTTCATGCCGGAACTCCTGGTGTTCAGATCGGCCATCCGTTTGATGAACTGCTCGGGCAGATACATGTTCGGATTCGGCGGATCGAGATTGGCCGCACGCGCGATATCCGCGGCGAAGGCATTGCAGTTGTAAGTCGTGGCATGCCACGTGGTCTTGGTCGCCTTCAGCCGATTGATCGCCGCTTCGACCTTGCGATACTCGGCCTCGGTGAGCGTCACGCAGAAGCGCGCCGTGAGATATTGCTCGTCGAGATCGCCCCAGGACGCGCCGGTTTCCGACGGGACCGGAACCATCATGCCTTGCATGTAGACCTGCGGGTCATCGCCCTTTGGATGCAGACCGGCGACCTTGTAGCTCGCAAAGCGATTGCCCTGGCCGAGCCGACCGTAGAACACGAATGTGTGGCCATAGCTGACCGCCGTGCGCGAACGGAATTCGACGAAGTAGGGCTTGCCTGGCGAACGTGCGGCCTTGCAGCCGCTCGAGTTAACTGGAATCCGGATCGGCTCGCGATTGGGCCCCTGCACTTGCCTTTGTGCAGGTTTCTGTTTCGGCTTTTCAACGGTAACAGGCGGCAAATTGGTGGATTGGGCATAAGCCTCAAGTCCGGGCATCACAGTCAGCACCGCCGCCGCAATGCTGAGGATGCCCGAGTAAAGTCGTCTTGCCTGCATTCAACACTCCCCGAGACAGAACGAGGTACGTGACACATCACGAAGATCGTCGGCGCTCGTGTCAAGCAGCCTCGACGGAAACAAGACCTGCGTCGGACGCGACGCAGGATACGGCCTCAAGATCAATCACGCTCGTCGAGCGATTCGATCAATTGACGTGGGCAACAAACAAAAAAACGGCGGATGCGGGCATCACCGCATACGCCGATTTTTTCAACACGCCAGCAGGCTCCGCACAAATCGAAGATTTGGGCAGCCAACAGCATGCCATGAAAGGGGCCGGCCAAGCCGGCCCTTTTCTCGACCTGCTATCAGTACTTGGCGACGACCGGCGCTTTGCCGACCGGAGCCTTGCCGTACTGGGTGCAGCCAGCGGCGCTCAGGAGAGCGAGAACCGCAGCGGTTGCAATCAGAGTCTTCTTCATTGGGAGCCCCCAGAGTGAATCAACATGGCCAGCCTAAATGATGTCGCAACTTGGCCACTAGTGCTTATTTGCCACACAACGTTAACTAAATGACTAAAAAAGCTCGATTTCCACTGCAAGGAGGCCGTATCTGGTCATCTTCCATCAACCGGCTACCACAATTGCGCCACTCAATTTTGGCGGCGCAGAATTTTTGAGGCCAAAGCCGTACCGGCCAGTGGATAACGGGGGAAACCGAGCTCTGGCATCCCGGGGGCCTTCTTAGCGAAATCAGCATCAATCCTTTGCCTCCCAAGGCCGGATTGTGAGATGACCAGCCGGTCCGGCTGCAGATGACCCGCCGCCGTGTCCAGAACCGATGGCGCCGATGCGTATTCGTCTTACGACCCTGTGTTTGCTGACCCTGACCCTAACCCTCCCGGCGCTCGCCTCCGACATTTCCATCCGCGAATACCGCAGCGATGACACCCTGCTGCAGATGGGCCGCTACCGGTTTGACAACGGCCGCGCCATCAATCTCTCCGTGGGCATCGGCAGCGGCGCTTTTCGCCACCCCGACGACCCGCCGGACGTGATCTGGACGATCGGGGATCGTGGCCCCAACCTCACCTGCGGCGACCTCAAATCGATTGCGCATGTCGAACTACCGGCCTGCCGCGAGATCAGGAATGCCCGGATCTACCTTGCACCGTCTTATGCACCGTCGATCTATCGCGTGCTGCTGCAGGACGACGGCCTATTCCGCATCACCGATGTCATTACGTTGAAGGATCGCAACGACCGCCCACTCAACGGCCTGCCCAATCCGCTGCAGACTGCGACCACCGAACTCCCGTTCGACGGCCACGGAAAGCCGCTTAAACAAGACGTGCATGGCATCGACGCGGAGGCGCTGGTCCGGCTCACCGACGGCACCTTCTGGATCGCCGATGAGAACGGGCCCTCGATCGCGCATGTCAGTGCCGACGGCCGCATCATCACACGTTACGTGCCGCAGGGCACCGAGAGCGATTACGAAGGCGCACGCTATGATGTGGTCGGCGCCTTGCCTGCGATTCTGGCGAAGCGACAGTCCAATCGCGGAATCGAGTCGATCGCCATTTCGCCGGATGAGCGTTTTCTCTATGTGATGATGCAAAGCCCGCTGGCCAATCCGGACACCGCGGCGTTTCGCAAGGCGCGGAATACGCGCCTCCTCAAGATCGAACGTACGTCGATGCAGATTGTCGGCGAGTTTGTCTATGTGATGGACGATCCGAAAAGCTTCCGCCGCGATCCGTCCGACAGCCCGGCTGATCCCCGCATCAGCGAAATCCTGGCGATCGGCCTCGACAAACTGATCGTGCTGGAACGGACCGAGGGAACAACAAAGCTCTACGAAACCGACCTCGCTGCCGCGACCAACATCCTGGGAACGCCTTGGGACGACATCAAGACGGAGCCGACGCTGGAGCAGATCGATGTGGCCGATGCTGCAATCACGCCTGTGCCCAAAAAGCTTTGCTTCGACAGCGCCGATTTTCCGTCGATCGTCGGCAAGACAGAAGGGCTCGCACGACTCAACGACAACGCGATTGCGCTTATCAATGACGACGATTTCGGAATCAGCGGCGCGCAGACGCAGATTGTCGTGATCCGTGGTTTGAACTTTACTTCGCCTTGAGGGGTTCGAACCCGCGCTTTCGCGTCAGCGCGGCCCAGAAGTTTTCCGCTCGTTCACTTTGTCTCGCACGCGGACGGAACAGGCGGATCTCGATGGCAATATTCCATCGTTCGTCACCGGCCGGGACCAGACGCCCCTTCGGTGCAAGATCGTCAGCCGCGAGGCTGGCTGGAATCCAGCCCACGCCACGGCCATCGCTTGCCATTGTCTTGAGTGCGATCGCAAGATGCGACGTGAAAACCGGCTTAAGCCAGACCGGCGGGGCCTCCTTCGCGCGAACCGAGGCCAGGATACGCCCGATGCCCGACCGCTCGCTGTAAGCAAGATGCGGGACCGGCGCATTGGGTGTGCCGGGCAGAGAGAATTGCGGCGCTCCGTCGCTGGACGCGACGGTCAACGGCATAAGGATATCCTGCCCGAGCGGCGTCGATAGAAAATCCTGCGGATCAAGCTTGTGCGATGCGGCAGGATGGTAATGACACAGCAGAAACTGCGCTTGTCCGCTGAGCATGACCTTCTCGCAAGCCTGCATATTGTCCGCAATCAGCTCGACAGGACCCAGCGCCATCGTCTCTTCCAGCTTGCGCATCCATGCGGGAAAGAATGTCAGCGACAACGCGAAGGTGGACACAAAGCGCAGCGATGAAGCCAGCGATTGCGCTTCGAGCGCCTCTTGCCGGGCCTGGTAAAGGCGCCTCAAAACGTCCTGCGCAACCGGCCGAAATTGCGCGCCAGCCGCGGTCAAAGCGATACGGTGGCTGCTGCGATCGAACAGCGGAACGCCGATCCAGAGCTCGAACGCCCGCACCCGCCGGCTGAAGGCCGGTTGGGTCATATTCCGGCGCTCGGCCGCCCTCGAGAAGTTGAGGCACTCGGCCAATGCCAGAAAATCTTCGAGCCATGCCAGTTCCATTATTTCCTCGACCGCAGGATCGCCTTATTACCACGCGGCATCAATTCATGCCGATATGGCATTTCGCAGAAAAGCAATCGTCCTGCATACAATCAAACAAGACATGGAGTTCGAATGAACGACTACAGGATCGCCGCGATTCCGGGCGATGGTATCGGCAATGAAGTGCTGCCCGAGGGCATCCGCGTCCTTGAGGCTGCCGGCAAGCGTTTCGGCCTTTCCTTCACCTTCGATCATTTCGACTGGAGCTGCGAGCACTACGCCAAGCATGGCCGCATGATGCCGGAAGGCGGTCTCGATTTGATCCGCAAGCATCATGCGATTTTCCTCGGCGCGGTCGGCTTTCCCGGGGTCCCGGACCACGTGTCGCTGTGGGGATTACTGATCCCGATCCGGCGCGACTTCAACCAATACGTCAATCTGCGTCCCTGCCGCGTGCTTCAAGGCATGAAAAGCCCGCTCGCCGGCCGCGGACCGGACGACATCGACTTCTATGTCGTGCGTGAAAACGTGGAAGGCGAATATTCCGAGATCGGCGGGCGCATGTTTCGCGGCACCGAGCATGAAACGGCGATGCAGGAATCGATCTTCACGCGGCGCGGCACCGACCGCGTGATGCGCTATGCCTTCGAGCTTGCACGCAAGCGGGCAAAGAAGCACGTCACCTCCGCCACCAAGTCGAACGGCATCGTCCATACCATGCCGTTCTGGGACGAACGCTTCGCCGCGATGAAGGCGAATTATCCCGACATTCGCGCCGACCAGTTCCACATCGACATTCTCACGGCGCATTTCGTGCAGCATCCGGACTGGTTCGACGTCGTGGTCGGCTCCAACCTGTTCGGCGATATCCTCTCCGATCTCGGTCCGGCTGTTGCCGGCTCGATCGGTATCGCCCCATCGGCCAACATCAATCCGGAGCGCGAATTCCCGTCGATGTTCGAGCCGGTGCACGGCTCGGCACCGGACATTGCCGGCAAGGGCATCGCTAATCCCATTGGTCAGATCTGGTCCGGCGCGATGATGCTGGAGCATCTCGGCCACAAGGACGCCGCCGACGCCGTGGTGCGTGCGATCGAGGTTGCATTGGCAGATCCCAAGGCGCGGACCCGCGATCTCGGCGGCAGTGCAAATACGGTCGAGTGCGGCCGCATCATCGCGGAGGCTGTTGCGACCGCGTGACGGTTTGAACCTGGTGCACGATCAAACGCAATGATCGCGCATCAGGTTGAAAGGCCAAGGGCCGAAAACAAGGCCCGCAAGAAGAAACGGACATAACAAACGTCCAACAGGAGGAAACGATGAACATCCTGACGCGCCTTGCCGGCGCGATTGCGCTTTCGTTTGGCCTGACGTCCGGCGCCCTTGCTCAATATCCCGACCGAGCGATCACCATTATCGTGCCGTTCGCGGCCGGCGGCCCGACCGACATCATCTCGCGCATCATCGCCGATCCGATGAGCCGCATCCTCAAGCAACAGGTGCTGGTGGAGAATGCCACCGGAGCCGGTGGCACGGTTGGTGTGACGCGCGCGAAGAATGCGGCACCCGACGGCTACACGCTTCTGATGGGCAATCTCGGCACGCAGGCCGCCAGCGTCGGCCTCTATCCGAAGCTGGCTTATGACCCGCGCACCGACTTCGAGCCGATCATCAACACCGCCGGCACGCCGATGCTGGTGGTCGCCAAAAAGGATCTGCCGGTCAAGGATTTCAAGGAATTCATTGCTTACGTGAAAGCCAATGCATCGAAGATGAATTACGGCACCGGCGGCATCGGCGCGACATCGCATCTCACCTGCCTGTTCCTCGATTCACTGCTTGGGGCGAAGCCGACGCATGTGCCGTTCCGCGGCTCGGGACCGGCGCTGAATGCATTGCTCGGCGGCCAGGTCGATTATGTGTGCGACCAGACCGTCGGTGTTGTGCCGAGCATTCAAGGCGGGCAGGCGAACGGCCTTGTTGTGGCGATGCCGGAGCGGCTTGCGGTGGTGCCAAACGTTCCGACATCGAAGGAACAGGGTTTGCCGGAATTTCAGGCGGTCGGATGGAACGCGTTGTTCGCACCCAAGGGCACACCGAAAGACATCGTCATGAAAGTGAATGCCGCCGTGCGCGCGGCGCTCGATGACGAAGGCACGAAGAAGCGCCTGCTTGACCTCGGCGCCAACCTGCCGACGGAAAACGAGCGCACACCGGAATGGCTTGCCCAACACGTCTCCAAAGAAATCGACAAATGGGTGCCGGTGATCAAGAAGGCCGGCGTGACGGTGTCGCAATAGCTATCCCCTTTACCTCCCCCTGAAACGGGGAGGTCGACCGTCATAGCGAAGCTAAGACGGTCGGTTGGGGGGCACTTTTCGACTTACGCTCTCCAACCGATAAGACCCCCTCCCCGACCCTCCCCCTTGCCGAACTCGGGTGTTCCCGAATTCGGCCACCAGTAAAGTGTGCCGAAGTCGGAAACATCCGACTTCGGCTGGGAGGGAGTTCACTGCGACAATTGATGAACTGACGAACGGAATAGAAACTATGCGCAAACACAAGATCGCAGCGATTGGCGGTGACGGCATCGGGCCGGAAGAAGTCGGAAACATCCGACTTCGGCTGGGAGGGAGTTCACTGCGACAATTGATGAACTGACGAACGGAATAGAAACTATGCGCAAACACAAGATCGCAGCGATTGGCGGTGACGGCATCGGGCCGGAAGTCATTTCGGCGGGCCTCGATGTTCTTGACGCCTGTGCGAAACGCGATGGCGGCTTTGCGCTCGAGGTCACGCATTTCGACTGGGGCTCGGACTATTACAAGAAGCACGGCGTGATGATGCCGGACGGCGGCGCCGACAAGTTGCGCTCATTCGATGCCATCTATTTCGGCGCCGTTGGCGCACCCGATATTCCCGATCATGTGACATTGTGGGGCCTTCGGCTCGCGATCTGCCAGCCGCTCGATCAATACGCCAATGTCCGGCCGACGCGCATTTTGCCCGGCATTACCAGCCCATTGCGGCATGTGACCGGACCGGAACTCGACTGGGTGATCGTGCGCGAGAATTCGGAAGGCGAATATGCCGGCGTCGGCGGACGCGTGCATAAAGGCTTGCCGGAAGAAGTCGCGACCGATGTGGCGATGTTCACACGGCCGGGCGTAATACGCATCATCCGCTATGCGTTCGAACTGGCGCGCTCGCGTCCGCGCAAATTGCTGACGGTGGTGACGAAATCGAACGCGCAGCGGCATGGCATGGTGATGTGGGACGATATCGCCGCCGAGGTCGCGCGCGAGTTTCCTGACGTCACGTGGGACAAGATGCTGGTCGACGCCATGACCATGCGGATGACGCTGCGGCCGCAAACGCTCGACACCATCGTCGCGACCAACCTGCATGCCGATATTTTGTCCGATCTCGCAGCGGCGCTGGCCGGTTCGCTCGGCATCGCGCCGACCGCCAATCTCAATCCAGAACGCAAGACGCCGTCGATGTTCGAGCCGATCCATGGATCGGCCTTCGACATCACCGGCAAGGGCATCGCCAATCCGGTCGGCAGTTTCTGGACCGCGGTGATGATGCTGGAGCATCTTGGCGAGAATGCCGCCGCCGCGCGTTTGATGAAAGCGGTCGAACGCGTCACCGCCGATCCGTCGCTGCACACGCCCGACCTCGGCGGCAACGCGACGACGAAGCAGGTGACGGAGGCCGTGATGCGGGCGGTAGAAGCGGAGAATGAGTAGATCTCATTCCGCCTCGTCCGGAGGAACATTACAAAGCAATGTGCGTCTCGAGGAATGAAGGGAGAAATTCCAGCAAACCTACCCCTTGTTCTTCAGCACCATGCAGGCGCCACCAGCCTTTCTTAGCTTGTCGCACAATTCGTCTGCCGCCTGGCGCGTATTGGCACCGATGCGCACCTGATAGAAAGCGCGAGAGCCACGCGTGCGCAGAAGCGAAGATTGGATGCCGGGGTCTTTGCCCGAAAGCAGGCCGCTGAAGCGCCGCAATGCCCGCGCATAACTGGCCATCGCCGTGTCACGCGAGAAACCGGCGGCAAGTTGCACGCCCCAAGGCTGCGATAGTGCCCGAACAACGCGCTTGGTCAGGTTCTCCATGAATGGCGTCGGCGATTTCTTCAGCATCGCCATCAGTTCGCCGCAGCCTGGTCTGCGCTTGGCCTCCACCTTCTTGTCTTCGGTTTTCTCGCTGGTCTTTTTGCGTTCGGCCGCCCAATCATCGACGGTGACTCCCGTGATCGCCGACACGTAATTGCGCGTTTCACCAGGCATATTACCATCGCCATCGAGCCACTCGCGCACGCGGCGGGGGCCGGCATTGTAGGCTGCGGCGGCAAGACCGAGATTGCCGAACTGGCGCCAGAGCTCTTTCAGAAACTCCGCCGATTTCGGCAGCGCCTGGACGGGATCGAACGGATCGAGCAAACCGCGTTCTGCCGCGGTCGCCGGCATGAACTGCGCCATGCCCTGCGCGCGATGACCGTTGCGGGTCACCGGCCCAACGGCATCGACGCGGAAGCGGCTCTCCTGCCAGATCACGCGCGCAAAGAATTCAACCGGCAGGCCGTGATCACGCGCGGCCGATTCAATCATCATGCAGATGGAATCGTCGGGGGTCGCAGCCTGCGTTTCAGCGCTGCCGCCAAATGGCAGCAGGAAAAATACCAGCGCCCTGCCAAATCGCAGGGTCGCATGCCTGAACCAGGAAAACTTTCTTGTTTCGCCCAGCATGCCGCACCGACGTCAAGCTGGTGCGGATCGCTTCAACGTGTTCGCATGACGAACACGTTCTCGTTGTCTTTCAATGAGCCTCGCCATGGCTGCGGCGCAGAAAGGCGCTTCGCGCTTCAACCCGATCCTCACGCATTCGGCACACTCGTCCACGTCACAACCTCCGGGCGGATCGACGTCAGAACGTACTCTTCAACTTGAGATGATCCATGCGATTGATCGATTGCACGTCGAAATGCTGGCTCTGCCCATCGCGCTGCACATCCAGCGGCACGGTGGCGCCGGCTATGCCGATCGACCAAAGCTTGCGGTAGAAATCCGGCAGCGTTTTCGGTGTGTCGCCGGCGACATTCGTGATCAGATCGCCCCGCCGCAGCCCGGCCTTTTCGGCCGGACTATTGGGCGTCACACGCGACACCAGCAGACCATCTTCCGACGGCTGCGTATTCACTCCGATCCATGGCTTCGGATTGCCGCCGGCAGCGCCGTTGGCGATCAGGTCGGCAAGGATCGGCATCAGCAGATCGGTGGGCACATACATATTGCCGGCGGTGCCACCGCCATTGCCTGGCGCATCGCCAACGATCAGCGAACCGACGCCGACGAGCTTGCCTTCGCGGGTAATGAGTGCGGCGCCGCTCCAATGTGAATGAGCCGGCGCGGTATAGATCGCGCCTTCGATCAGATATTCCCAGGACCCTGCGAACTCGCGCCGCGACACCACAAAGGCCGGCGCAATGCCATCACGGCCGCCGAAGCTTGCCGCCAGCACCGGCTCGCCGACCTTCAGATCGCCGGATTTGCCGAACGGCATCGAGCGCACCTTCAAAGGCGCCACCGCCTTGAGCAGCCCGAAGCCGGTATCATTATCGTAGCCGACCACCGTCGCCGGGATACGGCGGCCATCATTGGTGATGGCCTCGGCGGCATGCGCCTCGACCATCAGGTAGCCGATGGTCAGGATGAGGCCGGAATCGTCGATCACGATTCCGGAGCCGTCACGCTCGGCGCCGAGATTGTCGACCGTGCGGCCGTCCGGGTTGATGTAGGTTTTGATCCGCACCACCGAGGACAACAGGTCTTCGGTAATCGGCTTGCTCTGATCCTGCGCGAATGCCGCACGGTTGCCACCGGGCAATGCTGACAAGGTCAGTACCGAGACCAGCAACAGCACCATACGCAACCGCAGTGACTTTCGCATCAAGGCCCCCTTTGGCTCATCGCCCGGCCGACTCGAGTTCATGCAAAGTTCGACACAAAACTCCAAAGAAGCTTCGACGAAACTTTCAGCGACGATTCGTCGATGCTCTATCGGTGCTCGCGTGGAGCAAGCTCAGTCGTCCTTCATCCCTATCGGACCTTATTCGAAACCTCGGTCGAATCGGGCTGCAAGACCAATACCAAATATAGGGGGATGAATTGCCCGCAGGACAAGAGGCATCGTGGTCACAGCAGATGATTTTGCAGAGCTTGGTAGCCAATCCCGAACACGCGCCCCAAAATTTGTCGGGCAACTTTTAGATATTCCGGAACGCCTTCGATTACGATGCCCACGGGTCATACGTTCCGAATGTCCAGACATGGCCCTCGATGTCGCGGCAGGTATAGTCGCGCCCACCGTAATCCTGCGTCACCAGGGGAATAACGATCTCGGCACCGGCCACCTTGGCTTGTGCATGATGCGCATCGGCATCGGCGACCACAAGATAGATGCTTTGCGTCGCCCCGCCGACATCGCGCGGTGACTTCATCAATTGGCCGTAGCCGTTGTCCTTCACGGATCCAACCATGACCATGGCATTGCCGCAGACCAGTTCGGCATGCGCGATGGTGTCGTTCTCGCCCGGCACCACCATTTTCTTTTCAAAGCCAAATGCGTTGCAAAGAAACGCGATGGCAGCCGGCGCATCGCGATAGGTCAGGCATGGCACGATCGGCGATTTGGTGGTCGCAGCTTTGAGCATGTAATTCTCCTGTTTATTGTCGGTTTGAAGAGACGGGCCCTGGATAGAGAGCGGCAGGCATGGCGCATGAAAATTTATTCCATGCGATCATCAGAATGTGACCGAAAAATTTCCGGAATAAATGTCGCAGGCACTGGGTTCATCGCGGCATAGACTGTTGCCGCAGTCTTCCGAGGAGGTCCCAATGAAAAAATTTCTTCTGGTCGCTGTTGCAGCCACAAGCTTCATCGCGACTGCCTTGGCGCAGACAGCACCGATCAAAACTGGTGACAGCGCGAAAGGCAAAGTTCTCACCGACGAAAAGGGCATGACGCTCTACATTTTCGACAAGGACACGGCCGGCAAATCCGTTTGTAACGGGCCATGCGCAACCAACTGGCCGCCGCTGATGGCGGGTGGCGACGCGCAAGACCAAGGCCCCTACACCGTCATCGTCCGCGATGATGGCAGCAAGCAATGGGCTTACAAAGGCAAGCCACTCTATACTTGGATCAAGGACACCAAGCCCGGCGACATTACTGGTGACGGCGTCGCCAACAATACGTGGCACATTGCAGCGCCGTAGCGAGCGGTACGACACATCGTCATGCGCGCTCGCAGTCAAGCTTGCGCAAACTGCGAAACTTGTTTGCGCAGGGCACGACGATATCGGCGCTTCGATAGTGTCGGCAACCTCTCCGCCCTGAGCGATTGTGACGACCGGCCAAGCACCCGGTGTCCTTCGCGAGATATTTGAAAAGGTGCCACGCCGAATTGCGCAGCGGCGGCTGGAATCTGGCGCCGAGTTCTCCGAATTATTGCGCCACCACGATCGAGATCACCGGCACCGAAGGCTCGCTGTTGCCAATGACAACTGCCGCGACAACTGCCTCAATACCGTTGCCAACGGCACCCAGTATCCGATGTCGATATGCCGGGCGGGCAGGTCGACCATGTCTATGCCGGCCAGATGGGGCCGGAAACCCATCCACGTTCCGGAATCCTGCATCATGGACCGCCCGCCGAGGCTACGCCGGAAAGCGCTCGGACGGTGATGCCATGCTATCTGGCCGCAAAAACGAGCCGGTCGAAATCCCCCTGACCAATGAGATCCTGGCCGGGATTGCCGACATGGTCAAAACGCAGCGGGCACCTGTGGCCTGGGGGTTACAGGTTTTTCCGCATGCAGCCGCTAAAGGGGGGTGGACGCGGCAGGCAATCTGCTTCGCCGTGAATCTTTCGGTAGGGAGTACTTTAGGCGTGTTTCCGCTTGGGTTCCGTTTGGATTCCGTATGGTTTCTGCTCGATTCTTGCGGATTTTCACCTCGCCTTCATACTGCCCTAACTATCACTTAGACGAACCGCTCCTTCCTAGGGGGACTGCATCAAAATGCGGCGTTTGGTCTTGTTGTCTTCAGTGGCGACCATTGGTCTCGGCATTGCTACGGCTTCGGCGCAATACACCTCTCCGCCTGGCGGATATCGCGACGGGATCATGGCAGCAGAACCGGACGACAGCCGGTACACACCGCGCGCGATGCCGCGTTCATCGAGTTACGATCCGCCCGTGGAAAGCCAGCCGCTGCCGTCTCTCCGTGGCGAGGCCACCACCTCTTACGGCGCACCGCCGCAGGCGATGCCGAGCGAAAGCCTGCCGCCGTCGCAGGATCGCAATTACGGCCGCCCAACCTACGGCGCCGCGCCGTCCAACGAACCTTATGCCTCGAATGCTTATCCCGATCAGGGTGGCGGCAACTACTCTAATCCCTACCAAAGCCGGCCATCGTATCAGGCCGCGCCATCGTATCAGGCGGCGCCGTCATATCAGGGCGGCCCCTCTTCACCGCCCCCGGGCCAGTATCCGGGCGGGCAACAATATGGATCCGGTGGGCAGTATAATTCCGGTGGTCAATACAATCCGGGCGCGCCGTATCATCCTGGCGAGCAGTATGGATCGGCACGTCCTGACATGCCGCGTCCGCCAGCTGCAGTCGATGGCTATCGACCGAGCTACGGCGCTGCTCCGACCAATCTCGCACCCGGCATGAACACAGCGCCTGGCGCTCAGGGCCGCACCACCGTTGCCGCCCTGCCGCCGGAAGATCAGCCGGAAATTGGCCAGCCGAAAGAACTGCCGCCGCAATTCCGGCGCCAGATCGTCGACTACAAGACGAAAGAGCCTGCCGGCACAATCATCATCGATACCCCGAGCACCTTTCTTTATTACGTGAACGGTGACGGCACCGCGATCCGCTATGGCATCGGCGTCGGACGTGAGGGTTTCACTTGGAAAGGCACTGAAAAGATCACCCGCATGGCGGAATGGCCGGACTGGCACCCGCCGGCAGAGATGATCGAGCGTCAGCCTTATCTGCCGCGCTTCATGGCCGGTGGCGAAAGCAATCCGCTCGGTGCGCGCGCGCTGTATCTCGGCAAGACGATCTATCGCGTCCACGGTACCAACCAGCCATCGACGATCGGCCAATTCGTGTCATCGGGCTGCATCCGGATGCTGAACGAGGATGTGCAGGATCTCTATACACGGGTGAAGATCGGCACGAAGGTTGTCGTGCTCGGTGACGGCAAAGGCGGCCCCACCGCCTCCAATACCTCCGCTACGCGGTAAGGTGATAACGCCGCCGTCGGGAACGCTTCCCGGCGGCGATTTCTTGTTGTCCGCCCACAACTTATCCAAATTCTTTGCATGACGGGCCCGGGCGAATCAGAAAGATTCGCGCGTTGGGGCTGCGTGCCGTCAATGCACGCTGACGTGATGTTTTGTGCGCCAGCCTTTTGTTGATTTGCGTGTGTATTGCGCCCGGTGGGGCGACCGAACGATCCTCGTTACCCGGATCCATATTTATGCTTCCCGATCTTCGGGTTGTTATGATTGCCGTGATCTCGACGTTCCTGTTCACAGTGAGCGTCGGCTTCTACACGTCGTCACGGCTCTTGAACGAACCGCGTAAGTCGCGCTCCGAGTCGCTGGCGTCGCTTGAGGACAGTCCGATCAGCCGCATCGCATTGAACTGGCCGGAACCGGTTCAGCAAACAGCGCAATTGGATCTCGATTTCGCGGTGACGTTGAATGGCTCACGCAATCCGGTTCGCGATATCACCCACGAGACGCTCGAGACTCAGGCGGAATTGAGGGCACCGGAATCGCATATCACCGCCACCGATACAGCTCCGCAAAATCCGGCACCATCCGCCAGTGAGACAGCAGCAAAAACGGAAGAGCCGGCTGTCAATGCCGAAGCCGCACCGGAGGAAGAACCAGCCTCCATTGAGGCTGCGCGCGACACTCTCACCGCGCTCGATATCGAGCCGTCAACGGCCGGCGTGACACTTGTGACGCAAGGCGCAGAAGCCATTGTCGCTCCTCCTCCGCCAGCTGAAACACCGGTGACGACGGTGTTGACGATCCCGGCACCCGAGCCAGACACACTGACCGACGAGCCAATTCGCGATCAGATCGCTCAATCGGACAAGCCTAACACCGCAGCCGAGGCCAAATCGGAAGATCAATCCGGCCCGGAAGCGACCGGCACTATTACGGTTCAGGACAGCGACATTCCGATACCGCAGGCAAAGCCCGATCGCGCCGATCCGACGGCAAAAAAGGCTATCATCGTGACCAAGCGGCCGAGAAGATCCGTCAGGTTCAGCCAGAGACGTCCTCGGCCACGCCTGAAACCCGCCCCCAAGCCGACGACAACTTTCTTTTTTCCGTTCAACCTTTTCGTCCTACGGCCCAACCAACCTAACCAATTCAACCAATTTAATCAGTTCAATCAATCCAACCAGTTCAACCAATCCACCCCAACCGTTCAAACACGCTGACATTTCAGCCTGGGCGTCTTACATCGGTTTAAAGGCTCGCTCCTGTGCCTGACAACAAGCCGACATGACATCGCTCTCGATCCTCGATCTCTCCCCTGTTCCAGCCGGCGGCTCTGCGGCGCAATCGCTGCGCAACAGCCTCGATCTCGCGCGGCATGCCGACACGCTCGGTTTCACGCGGTACTGGCTGGCGGAGCATCATAACCTCGCGAATATCGCAAGTTCTGCACCGGACATCATGATCGGCCAGATTGCGGCGGTCACGAAGAACATGCGCGTCGGTTCTGGCGGCGTGATGCTGCCCAACCACGCGCCCCTGATGGTGGCAGAACGCTTCAAAGTGCTTGAAGCACTGTTTCCCGACCGGATCGATCTCGGTCTTGGCCGCGCGCCGGGCACCGACCATGTCACATCGATTGCCTTGCGACGGCGGCAAGATGTGCGTGAAGACGACGACTTCCTCGATCGCTTTCAGGAATTGCTACTGCTCGAAAACAATGGCTTCCCGAAAGACCATCCCTTCAGCAGCGTGCATGCGATGCCCAATGACGTCACGCTGCCGCCGATTTTTCTGCTCGGCTCGAGCGATTACAGTGCGCAGCTTGCAGCATCGATTGGCGCTGGTTTTTCCTTTGCACATCATTTCGCCAGTCATGATGCTGCCGATGCGATGCGCATCTATCGCGAGCGATTCCAGCCGTCGCAACATCTCGCCATGCCCTTCGCTATTCTTGCCACCGCGGCGGTCGTCGCGGAAAACGCTGACGAAGCCGACCATCTCGCTTCGACCATCGATCTCAATTTCGTACGCCGGGCGAAAGGCGTGTATGCACCGCTGGAAAGTCCGGAGGTCGCAATGGCCTATGACTATTCGCCGGCGGATCGTGAGCGCATCAAGGAGAACCGCAAGCGGCTGTCGGTGGGCACCCCTGCGATGGTCAAAGAACGGCTTGACGCTCTGGTCGAGACGACCCTGGCAGACGAAGTGATGATCACCACCATGCTCTACGATCATGAGGCGCGAAAGCGGTCCTATACATTGCTGGCGGAGGCTTTCTCACTCACGGCGGCTCATGCTAAGTCGCCTGCCTAAACCATCGTTTCCGTGACAAGGAGAGAGCCTTGGGCAAGCATTTAACGCTCACCGCCACCGACAATCATTCGCTTGGCGCCTATCGTGCCGATCCGTCCGGCACGCCAAAAGGTGCGATGGTGGTCGTGCAGGAAATTTTCGGCGTCAACCACCACATCCGCAATGTCTGCGACCGGATGGCGGCCGAGGGCTATGTCGCTATCGCTCCCGCCTTGTTCGATCGCATCGAGCGCGATTTCCAGTCCGGCTATTCGGCCGATGAAGTCGCCCATGCCCGCACATTTATCGGCAAGATCGACTGGAGCAAGATGCTGCTGGATGTTCAGGCGAGCCTCGATGAGGTGAAATCGGTCGGTCCGGTCGGCGTCATCGGCTTCTGCATGGGTGGAACGGTGGCGTTTCTCGCAGCGACGCGTCTGGATGGCCTGTCGGCGGCGTCCGCTTTCTACGGCGGCGGAATCGTCAAGTTCGCCGATGAGAAACCGAAATGTCCGGTGCAGATGCATTTCGGCGAACAGGACACCGGCATCCCGATGTCGGATGTCGAGATCATCAAGCAGAAGCGACCGGATACGGAAATCTTCACATACCCGGCAGGCCATGGCTTCTGTTGCGACGAGCGTGCAAGTTATAACGATGAAAGCGCCAAACTTGCATGGCAGCGCACGTATGAGTTTCTCGGCAAGCACATGAAGTGAAGCACGCTCGAGCTTTCCGGCTTTGATGAAATCAAAGCCGGGTTCGCACTTTCGGCATCATGCTCTAGAACCAGCGCTCTTTCACTGTAATCGTATCGCCTGGCCGCATAGGATAATCGGGCGGCACCGGACCGCGCATCGCCTCGCCATTGAAGTTGCGCGAGAGAATGATGTCCGTCTTGCTCGCGCGCGGCGCGAAGCCACCCGCAATAGCCACCGCGGCTTCGACGGTCATATTCGGCACATAAGGATATTGGCCAGGCGCATTGACTTCGCCGAGGATGAAAAAGGGCCTGTACACCTCGACTTCCACCGACACGTATGGATTGCGAACATAGCCATTGCGCAGGCGGCCGGTGATCGCACGCGACAGGTCTGCCGTGGTAAGACCGCGCGCTGGCACGGAACCAATTAAAGATATCGACACATTTCCGGACGCATCGACGATGTAGGAATTGGTCAGGCCTTCTTGCCCGAAGACCTGAATGCGCAACCGGTCGCCCGCATCGAGCTGATACGGCGCATCGTATCCGGTAACGCCTCCGGCCGGTCCGTAAGGCGCACCCCCTGCGAGCACGACCGGCGGAGCGACAGGCGCCTGCATCACAACGGGCGCCCCCTGTGCCGGAACCTGTTCGACCAGACCCGGCTGTTCCGCGACATAGGCCTGCCGGCGCGCGCAGGCAGACAATGCCAGCGCAACCAGCATCATTACGGAGAAGCGGCGGAACTGGACATGGGGCCGCATCGGCGAATCCGGGCAAAAGTTCAAGCCCGATTAACGCCGTGTATGGTTAACAAAGTGTCTCCGCAGGCTTACTTCGCCGCCTCTCGTGCGAGTTTCCGCTTTGATGCGGGCATCTCCTCTGGCGGCTTGCCCTTCTCGGAGATCCGATCCGAGACCGCGATGACCAGCATCGACCCCAGAAAAACAACGTGGATGCCGGCCAGCCACCAGAGCTTCTTGTCGTCATAGCTACCGACGTTCATGAAGGCCTTGAGCACCTGAATGGCCGATATCGCCACGATTGACGACATCAGTTTCATCTTCAGGCCGCCGAAATCGACCTTGGTCATCCATTCCGGACGATCATGTGAGTCTATCTCCAGGCGCGAGACGAAATTCTCATAACCGGAAAAGATCACGATCAGAACCAGATTGCCAACCAGCACCAGATCAATCAGCGCCAGCACGCCGAGGATGACTTCGGATTCGGAGGCGATGTGAATCTTGACAACGAAAGTGAAGAGCTGAACGAGAAAATGGATCAGCAGTAACAACAGGCTGACAACGAGACCGATATAGAACGGCGCCAGCAGCCAGCGACTCTGGAACAAAAAAGCTTCGATAAAATGTTCGTATCTTCGCATGTGCCCCTCGACGCAAAGGATGGCATCAACGCCGCAGGGAACGCAATGGTTGCTGCTGTGCCGCAACAAAAAGCGGGACCCGAAGGGTCCCGCGCCTAATTCACTGTGATCGGCCGATCAGGCCGCAACGCCGGTCCCGATCGGACAGCTCACGCCCGTACCACCGACACCGCAATAGCCGGCCGGGTTCTTGGCGAGATATTGCTGATGATAGTCTTCGGCAAAATAGAATTCCGGTGCGTCGATAATTTCCGTCGTGATGTCGCCATAGCGCTTGTCCGCGAGAGCTTTGGCATACATCGCCTTCGACTCCTCGGCGGCTTTACGCTGAGCATCGTTGAAAACATAGATGCCAGACCGATATTGCGTCCCGATATCGTTGCCCTGCCGCATCCCCTGGGTCGGATCGTGGTTCTCCCAGAAGGTTTTCAGCAGCGTCTCGTATGAGATCTTCTTCGGGTCGAACACGACCAGCACCACTTCGTTGTGGCCGGTGCGGCCGGAACAGACTTCCTCATAGGTCGGATTCGGCGTCGATCCAGCAGCGTAGCCCACGGCCGTGACGAAGATGCCATCGCCGAGCTGCCAGAACTTGCGTTCCACGCCCCAGAAACAGCCTGCACCGAATATCGCCATCTCGGCACCTGCCGGATACGGCCCTTTCAGCGGGTTGCCGTTGACGAAATGATGGGTGGCGGTGGGGATCGGGGTGTTTCGGCCCGGCAATGCCTCAGCCTTGCTCGGAATAGTCAGCGACTTCTTGAAGGTGAACATGAATAACCTCCTGAAATTCTGGCGCTAATATATGTTTGCGGCGGCCTGAATGCATCGGCCGCGTGGGTTACGACTTGGCAACGAAACCGGCATAGCTGTGGCGTCGGCAAAAGGTCGCCCCGACTTCCCCTTGCCCCTTGTTCCCCTTATGCTGCCGCCGACCCGGCCGCTCGGCCTCCGGCCCGATCAGGAGATGCCATGAAATTCCCGTTGCCTGCGCTCGCGCTTGCCGCGTTCCTGTTTGCAGGACCCGCCGCTGCCCAGCAATCGGCGCCGCCGCCCTACGGCGCGCCCATCACACTGGATCTGGCCAAGAAAATCGTGACGGCAGCCGAGGCCGAGGCTGTGAAGAATAACTGGCAGGTGTCGATCGCCGTCATCGACAGCGGCGGCCATCTCGTCATGCTGCAGAAGCTGGACAATACGCAGCTCGTGTCGATCCGGGTGTCGGAGGCCAAGGCCAAGACGGCGTTGGGATTCCGTCTGCCGACCAAGATGCTGGAGGACGCCGTGACGGCCGGGGGCGCCGGGACTCGTCTCCTTGCGCTCGAGGAAGTCGCGCCGTTCGAGGGCGGCTTCCCGATCATCGTCGACGGGAAAATCATCGGCGCCATTGGCGTTGCCGGGGTCTTTTCGTCGCAGGATGCCCAGGTGGCACGCGCCGGCCTCGCCGCAATCGGAAACCCGAGCCGGTGATTGTTCGGGATTGCTCTGCGGCCACTCTTACCGAGCGTAGCCGATGAGGGGCTTACGTCTGCGGCCCAGCAGGATGAAGATCGTTCCGACGACCCCGAAGATCAGCCAGGCTGGCTGATCGAGAATAGTGGTAATCCCCGGATCCCAGACCTGCGCCGGCAGATTTGCTTGCACTCGTGCCTGCGCCGCCTGCAAACTCGCGGCATGGATGTCGGTCCAGAGCTGTCCGAGCTTGTAAATATAGACCCGGCTATCGGCGATCGATTTGGCGCCGTCATACATCAAAAGGATAAAGCCGGCGGCAAGCGCGATAACGCCGATCAGTCGGAGCAACGAACGAATCATAATAGCTTCCCCGGAACCCGGATATAGGAGCGGTTCGGCGCGGACGCGAGTGGCGCCTTGATACCGGCCCCGGCCAACCCGTTCAACATGATTGGACGTGATCGATCCCATTCCGGTTCATCACTTGAGGCCCATCCATTTGTTCCGGTAACGTCGTCCGCTCGCGAAAATCGCAAAAAAATCAACGGCCCTAAAAAGTGCCCCAAGGAGTTGCAATGTCCCCCAAGCTGCCAGGCCGCACCCCAAGGCCGCATTTTACCGACCAGGAAGCGTTGCTGTTCCACTCCGAGGGCCGTCCTGGCAAGCTGGAAGTCGTGGCCACCAAACCGATGGCCACCCAGCGCGACCTGTCTCTGGCCTATTCGCCCGGTGTCGCGGTCCCCGTGCTGGCGATCGCCGAAGATGAAAGCCGCGCCTACGATTACACCACCAAGGGCAATTTTGTCGCGGTCATTACAAATGGCACCGCCATTCTGGGTCTCGGCAATCGCGGCGCATTGGCGGCCAAGCCGGTGATGGAAGGCAAGTCCGTCCTGTTCAAACGCTTCGCCGATATCGACTCCATCGATCTCGAAGTCTCGACCGAGGATCCAAACGAATTCATCAATTGCGTGAAATATCTCGGCAAAGGCTGGGGCGGGATTAATCTCGAAGACATCAAGGCGCCGGAATGTTTCATCATCGAGCAAAAGCTGCGCGAATTGCTCGATATCCCGGTCTTTCATGATGACCAGCACGGCACTGCAATCATTGCCGCCGCCGGTCTGATCAACGCCCTGGCGCTGACAGGGCGCGACTTCAAGACCACCAAGATCGTTTGCAACGGTGCCGGCGCCGCCGGCATTGCCTGCCTCGAATTGCTCGAAGCGATCGGCGTGCCGCACGACAACCTGATCCTGTGCGACACTAAGGGCGTCATCTATCAGGGCCGCACCGAAGGCATGAACCAGTGGAAGTCGGCGCATGCGGTGAAGACCGATGCGCGCACACTGGCCGACGCACTGAAAGGCGCCGACGTGTTCTTCGGCCTGTCGGCAAAGGGCGCCGTCACCAAGGAGATGGTCGCGTCAATGGCCGACAAGCCCATCATTTTCGCCATGGCCAATCCGGATCCGGAAATCAGCGCCGAGGAAGTCGCCGAAGTGCGCGACGACGCGATCATGGCGACAGGGCGGTCCGATTATCCGAACCAGATCAACAATGTTCTCGGCTTCCCCTATATCTTCCGCGGCGCGCTCGACGTGCGAGCGACCACGATCAACATGGAGATGAAGATCGCGGCAGCGCATGCGCTAGCCGAACTCGCACGCGAAGACGTGCCGGATGAAGTGGCTGCCGCTTACGGCATGCGACCGCGCTTTGGTCCCGAATACATCATTCCGGTGCCGTTCGATCCGCGGCTGATCTCGTTCGTGCCGCCGGCCGTCGCGAAAGCTGCGATGGACACTGGCGTCGCACGCAAGCCGATCGTCGACATGGACGCCTATCGCCAGCAATTGCGCACGCGGCGCGATCCGGTGGCGGGTGTCCTGCAACGTGTATTCGACCGGCTGCGGCGCTCACCAAAACGTGTTGTGTTTGCGGAGGGTGAAGAGGAACAGGTGATCCGCGGCGCCGCGAGTTTCGTCAATCAGGGGCTCGGCACCGCCTTGCTGGTCGGCCGCGAAGACCGCGTGCGCGAAAGCGCGAAGAATCTCGGCGTCGAACTGGGCGACAATATCCAGATCGTCAACGCGCGGTTGTCTAGGCGCAATCCGGAATATGCCAGCTATCTGTACGAGCGCCTGCAGCGTAAAGGCTTCCTGTTCCGCGATTGCCAACGGCTCGTGAATCAGGACCGCAACCACTTCGCCTCCTGCATGGTGGCGCTCGGCGATGCCGATGCGATGGTGACCGGTGTCACCCGCAATTTCTCGGTCGCGCTCGAAGACGTACGCCGCTGTATCGATCCAAAGCCCGGTCACCGCGTCATCGGCGTATCGTTGGTGCTGGCGCCGCGCGGGCGCATGGTGATCGTCGCCGACACCGCCGTGACCGAGATGCCGGATGCACAGGAATTGGCGGAGATCGCCATCGAAGTTGCCGGTGTAGCACGGCGGCTCGGTCATGAACCACGCTTGGCAATGCTCGCCTTTTCGACCTTTGGTCATCCACCCGGTGAGCGTTCAGGGCGGGTTCAAGAAGCCGTTCGCATCCTAGAGCGGCGGCGCGTCGATTTCGAATTTGACGGCGAAATGGCTGCCGATGTGGCGCTCAATCCGGAGCTGCAGGCGGCATATCCATTCTGCCGTCTCACCGGCCCGGCCAATGTGCTGGTGATGCCGGCATTTCATTCAGCGTCGATCTCGACCAAGCTGCTGCAGGAACTCGGCGGCTCGACGGTGATTGGCCCGATCCTCGTCGGCCTCGACCGGCCGGTGCAAATTGTGCAGCTCGGGGCGAAGGATTCGAACCTCGTCAACATGGCCGCACTGGCGGCGTATAACGTGAGCGGTTAAGAGCTGGCCGAAACTCACCGTCCCCTCATCCCCGCAAAAGCGAGGAACTCAGACAAAACACCCATGCGGGAATGAGCGGGAGGGAGGCACTGATTTCACTTAAGGAGATACCCGTGACAGAGCGAAGCTTACGTGGCGTCATCGCCGCCATCTCAACGGTCATCGATGCCAAAGGCGCCCCCGACCACACGCGCGCGCTGAAACTCGCACGCTTCCTGCTCGACAATGGATGCGATGGCCTGAACGTACTTGGCACCACCGGCGAAGCGACATCTTTCTCGCGTGATGAGCGCATGGGCCTGATGAGCGCCTATCGCGACAACGGATTGCCGATGCAGCGGCTGATGGTCGGCACCGGTGCTGCCGCTGTTTCAGACGCAGTTGCGCTGACGCGCCATGCCGCCGAACTCGGCTTTGCCGGCGCGCTCGTTCTGCCACCCTTCTATTACAAGGGTGTGCCGGACGATGGCCTTGCCGCTTATATCGACACGATCATCAAGGCCACTGCTGACAAACCGATCCCGATCTATCTCTACCACTTCCCGGCCCAGTCAGGTTTGCCTTGGCATGTCACGCTGATCCGCCGGTTGATCGAGACACATGGCTCGCGTATCGCCGGGCTGAAGGATTCTTCCGGCGACATGGTTTATGCTCGCGAGGCGGCCAAGATCGCGCCGGGATTCGACGTCTTCCCATCGACCGAAGCAGCCTTGATCGAGGCACGCTCGGGTGTTTTCGCGGGTTGCATCTCGGCCACCGCCAATTGCAATGCCGACCTCTGCCAGCAGGCCTGGGCGACCGGCGATGCTGTCGCACATGAACGAGCCGTCGCCATCCGTAAGCTTTTCGACGGCAAGCCGCTGGTTTCCGGGATCAAGGCGCTGCTGGCACACATTCATGGCGACCCGGCCATCGCAGCCGTGAAACCACCCCTGGCTCCGCCATCTGCGGCCGACCGGACAGCGATCCTGGCCGGATATGACGCCGTCCGGGCCAAAAAGGTGGCCTAAGGGGCCCAAATCCGGCCGTTTCCTTGATTGACGTTCGCCGGCCCGGCGACTATAACCCCGGCCAAATGAGGCGGCGGCCTTCCGCCGCCTCTCTTTATTCCCAAACATTGTCCTGACGCCGGACCATCGGCGCGGACCAGTTGGCACAGAGGTTTCGATGGCCAATACCCGCTCGGCCAAGAGAAAGACGCGCGAGATTGCGCGTCGTACCAAGATCAACCAGCATCGTCGTTCGATGATGCGCGGTCATATCCGCAAGGTTGAGGAAGCGATCACCAGCGGCGACCGCAACGCTGCACTCGCCGCTCTGAAGGCGGCCGAGCCGCAGATCATGCGCGCAAGCCAAAAGGGCATCGTTCACAAGAAGACGGCGAGCCGCAAGGTATCACGCCTGACGCATCGCATTGCGAAGCTGGCTCAGTAATTCATAAAGCAGCGCGTTTGCTTTTGACGAGTGTTTAAAAAACCCGGCGCGAGCCGGGTTTTTGTTTTGCTCCTGCTTAATGACGATGTTGCCATCGCCAATGGTGATACGCAACTACGCCCACTAGCCCCTCGCCCCCAGGCCGACATCAGGATGTCGGGGCTTAGCCTGAATTTCGCTCAAAAAAACCATCGCGATAATAAAGATTTAACGGCTATGCGCTGCCGGGAGTTTCAAATCCGGCGTCAAACACCGCTCAACCGTTGCCAGCGTGTGTCTTTTTTTTGAAAACAAATTTCGTGTTGCGCCGCATTTATTTGAAAAAACCGCACGGCGATTCAAGACGTTGGGATGACAGAACGACGAAACATGCTGTCTTTTCGGTCACAAGTGTGTCGTTCGCGAAAACCTGACTGACAAACTCGTTGCAGTTTGAGAGCGCGCGTGTATCTTCAAAACACCGCCGCGCGACTGCAGCGGCGGTCTTCAAATAGTGGTTTGGTTTGAAACTCATCGAAGATGAGAACGGGTGAAATGCGTCTGAATTTCTCATCTTCGTGGCACGGGCGACAACGAGCCGAACTTTAGACATCACTGCTGAACTGTGCGGTGTCGCGTAATCGTATCGGCACCGCAAGGAAGCTCCCGAACTTTAACGGCGACAAATAATCGGACCACCGTGTGGAGGCGCGCGGATGGCAGGGGGAGTTATGACGACGGGCCGATCAAAGAGCCGCACCAAGATGCGGTTGCAAAACGAAAAATGCCCGCTTGATAGCGGACAGAGGACTAGCCGGCTTATGCCGGACGCGGCGGACCTGATGCGGCACACCATGATCACAACAGGATCATTGGGCGCGGACGCTCCCCCGGATAGTCGATAGAACGCGCTCTTTCGATTGTCCGTGCAGTGTCAGACCACTCTGACGCGCAGGATCATCTCCCTGTAACGCGACATGCTGAAAGAGCTGCGTTCCAGCCCAGGACCTTTCTGCGTCCTGACTTTCACCTATTGGCTTTCGACATTCGGGAAGAGGCGACCGAAATGACGAACTTGAATACGAATTCCGAACAAGAGCGTTGGACCCGCGTGAAGGGCCGACTCAAAGCGGAAGTTGGCGACGATATTTTCTCAAGCTGGTTTGCGCGCATGGACCTCGAAGCGGTAGAGAAAGATACCGCGCGCCTGTCCGTACCGACGCGCTTTCTGAAGAGCTGGATTCAATCGCATTACAGCGATCGCGTGCTGCGCTGCTGGCAGGCTGAAGAGCACAACGTTCAGCGCATCGACATCATGGTGCGGACGGCCGCGATTAAAGTCGCACCGGCGAAGCCGCGCGCCGACGAGCAGCCGGAGCCGGTGCGCGAGCAGAAGGAGAAGACCAACGGCGCCGAGGTCAAACTCGCAACGGCGGCGGCCATGCCGGTATCGGCGGCGCATGAAGCATCGGGTGGCTCGCCGCTCGATCCGCGGTTGACCTTCGACACCTTCATGGTCGGACGTTCGAACACATTGACGCATGCGGCCGCAAAGCAGGTGGCAGCAGCGCGCCGTGGCGACATGGTGATGTTCAACCCGCTGTACATCCATGCCGGCGTCGGCCTCGGAAAGACGCATCTGCTGCAGGCGATCACCTGGGCCGGCAACGCCAACGGCGACCGCAAGGTGCTGTATCTCACCGCGGAGCGCTTCATGTATGGCTTCGTATCGGCGCTGAAGAGCCAGACGGCGATTGCCTATAAGGAAGCGCTGCGCGGCATCGACGTACTGGTGATCGACGACCTGCAATTCCTGACCGGCAAGAACATGCAGGCGGAATTCTGCCACACGCTGAACGCGCTGATCGATGCTGGCCGGCAAGTGGTGGTCGCCGCCGACAGGCCGCCAGCCGACCTCGAAACCCTTGACGATCGCGTGCGCTCGCGTCTTGCGGGTGGGCTTGTCGTGGAAATGGGTCCGCTTGGGGAAGAATTGCGGTTCGAAATCCTGAAGAACCGCATCAGCGCAGCCCGCCAGCATCATCAGGGCTTCGAGGTCCCCGAGACGGTGGTGTCCTACATCTCGAAATCGATCACGCATAACGGCCGCGATCTGGAAGGCGCGCTCAATCGTCTTTTGGCCCTGAGCAAGCTGACCGCTCAGCCGGTGACCATGGAAGTGGCCGAACGCGAGGTGAAGGACCTGATCCGTCCGCAGGAGCCGAAGCGGGTCAAGATCGAGGACATCCAGCGCATTGTCGCGCGGCAATACAATGTCAGCCGGTCGGACCTCCTGTCGTCGCGGCGGACGGCCAATGTCGTGCGCCCGCGTCAGGTGGCGATGTACCTGGCGAAAACGCTCACGCTGCGGTCGCTGCCCGAAATTGGCCGCCGGTTTGGCGGGCGCGACCACACCACGGTCCTGCACGCGGTCCGCAAGATCGAGCATCTCGTCGGCACCGACACCTCCCTGGCGGACGAAGTCGACAGCCTGAAGCGGCAGCTTCAGGAGTAGAAAAAGGGTTGCCGAAACTGCTGCGGCACGGCACTTTCGCGTCCCCCGGCCACCGGCACCCGCCGGCGGCCGGTTATCGTCACAGCGGCGCCTTTGCAGGCGAGTCGGGGGTTGCGGATGAAGGTCACAGTCGAGCGCGCGCAATTGCTCAAATCGCTCGGGCACGTGCATCGCGTGGTCGAGCGACGGAATACCATTCCGATCCTCGCCAATGTGCTCATCCGGGCTGAGCGCGCCAAACTGTCGCTCAAGGCCACCGACCTCGATCTCGAAGTCAATGAAACGATTGCTGCCGAAGTGTCGCCCGCGGGGGCGATCACGGTGCCGGCGCATATGTTCTACGATATCGTCCGTAAGCTGCCGGAAGGTTCGCAGATCGTTGTCGAGGCGACGGGCGACCGCGGCATCCTGACGATCCGCGCCGGCCGCTCGCGCTTCACACTGCAGACATTGCCCGAAAGCGATTTTCCCGATCTCAATGCCGGCGACATGACCCACAGCTTCAAGCTGCAGGCCGCCGAATTGAAGAAGATGATCGACAAGACCCAGTTTGCGATCTCGACCGAAGAGACGCGCTACTATCTCAACGGCATCTATCTGCACACAGCGAACAGCGCTAAAGGCGAAACCCTACGCGCCGTTGCGACCGACGGCCATCGTCTGGCGCAATTCGAAATCCCGCTGCCGTCCGGCGCTGCCGGCATGCCGGGCGTGATCGTACCGCGCAAGACGGTCGGCGAAGTGCAGCGACTGATCGAAAGCAGCGATCAGGAAATCGCGATCGAATTGTCGACGTCGAAAATCCGTTTCACCATCGGCGACGTGGTGCTGACCTCGAAACTGATCGACGGCACCTTCCCGGATTACGGCCCGGTGATCCCGCTGAACAATTCCAAAATCCTGCAGGTCGACAAGAGCGAGTTCGAACACGCCGTGGATCGCGTCTCGACGGTATCGAGCGAACGCGGCCGGGCGGTGAAGCTCGCGCTCACCGGCGGCAAGCTGACATTGTCCGTCAACAATCCGGATTCCGGCAGCGCCACCGAAGAGATCGAGGTTGAATACGACGCCGATCCGATCGATATCGGGTTCAACTCGCGTTACCTGCTCGACATCGCCTCGCAGATCGAAAGCGAGACCGCCGTGCTGAAGCTGGCCGATCCCGGTTCGCCGACGCTGATCCAGGACAAGGAGGGCGGCAACGCGCTCTATGTGCTGATGCCGATGCGGGTGTGAGCAAGCGCCGGTTGGGCACACTCTCTCCGCTCATTCCCGCTACGGCGGGAAACCAGCACAAGATAAACTGGGTCCCCGCTTTCACGGGGACAAGCGGATACTGATATCCCGCCCATGCCAGCCGCCTCTATCCGACGCCTAAGCTTGACCAACTTTCGCAGCTACCGCGCCGCAAGCCTTGTGGTGAGCGAGCAGCCTGTCGTGCTCGTGGGACCAAATGGGGCGGGCAAGACCAATCTGATCGAGGCCATTTCCTTCCTGACGCCAGGACGAGGCCTCCGGCGCGCGACGCTCGACGAGGTCGCCTTCGCTGAAGGTGATGGCTCCTGGGCCGTCTCAGCCGAAATCGAGGGAGCGTTGGGGCTGACCATGCTCGGTACCGGCATCGAAGCTCCGCAGGCAGGGGAAACCACCGGCGGGCGTCGCTATCGGATCGATCGGGAGCCTGCCGGTTCCGCCGCGGACTTTGCCGATCACCTGCGTATCGTCTGGCTGACTCCGGCCATGGACGGCCTGTTCGGCGGGCCCGCGGCCGAACGCAGACGCTTCCTCGACCGACTGGTATTGGCTGTCGATGCCAGACATTCGAGCCGTGTCTCCGCTCTCGAGCGATCGCTGCGCTCGCGCAACCGTCTTTTGGAAAGTCCCAATCCCGATCCGCATTGGCTCGACGCCGTCGAGCATGAAACGGCGGAGCTTGCTGTTGCGGTCGCGGCCCTGCGCAGCGAAACCATGACGCGGCTGCAAACCGCTCTCGCGGCGGGCCGCGGCGCGGCCACAGCATTTCCGTTTGCCGAGATCAAATTGAATGGCTGGATGGAGAATGCGCTGCTCGCCGAACCCGCATCCGAGATCGAGCAACGTTATCGCGATGTGCTCCGCAATAGTCGCTCGCGCGATGCCGCTGCGGGCCGCACGCTCGATGGCCCGCATCTCACCGATCTCGAGGTCACCTATGGACCAAAAGGCATTCCGGCAGCCGACGCCTCGACGGGCGAACAGAAAGCGATCCTGATCCGTCTGGTGCTCGCGCATACTGCCCTGATCGCCGACATGACTGGCTACGCACCATTGTTGCTGCTCGATGAAGTTTCGGCGCATCTCGATCCGGCGCGGCGGCGCGCGCTCTATGATGCGCTCGCCGAGCTTGGCGCGCAGGTTTGGATGACTGGCGCCGATCCGCAGGCTTTCGACGATATCGCCGATCGCGCGCAGATTTTCGATGTGACGCAGGGCCAAGTCACATCACGCCGCTGAGACGGTTCCCAGCACGTATGCGTCTTTCTTCACCTGTACATGTGGAACTGCTGTTGCAGCTGGGGTTTGTCCCAACAAGAAAAAAGCCGAACGGGCTGGCCCGTCTCAGGGCCCGCTTGGGCTGGGAGTTGCGAGATGGCGAGGAAAACCGGAAGCGCGGAGAAACACAAAACCGGACCCGAGGAAATCAACAAGCGCCTGCAGGAAGCCCTTGATGGCCTGCGTAAGGATGTCACGCGCGTCGAGATCTGGGCAACGGCCCTTGGTTCCTTCACCGAGGCGATTCCGGACTATAGTCCCAGCAAGACATTCGAACTTGGACCAGACATCGACGCCGAAAACCAGACCAAAAACGAGACATCGGCGCCCCCCGGAACCGACCGCAAAAGGCGCTGAAAATCAGCCGGCTCACCGCCGCAGGAAAGGCCTAATTTCTGCCCTCTGCCGGTCTTGAAAAATTGTTCAAATACAACCACTTAAGCTATTGAAAATCGGGCTGTACGCCTCGACTTTTTCGTGTCACATCAGACACGATTTCACGCATTTTTTCGACACTGATTCGAAGGCCCCTATGGCTGAGCCCGCTCGCGACGATACTCCTGAGACGTCTTCCGGTTACGATGCCGAATCCATCAAGGTCCTGAAGGGCCTGGATGCCGTACGCAAGCGGCCGGGCATGTATATCGGCGATACCGACGATGGCTCCGGCTTGCATCACATGGTTTACGAAGTCGTCGACAACGCGATCGACGAAGCCCTTGCGGGTCACGCGAGCAATGTGATGGTCACGCTCAATCCGGACGGTTCCTGCACCGTACGCGATGATGGCCGCGGTATCCCCGTCGACATCCACAAGGGCGAAGGGGTCTCGGCTGCGGAAGTGATCATGACGCAGCTCCATGCCGGCGGAAAATTCGATCAGAATTCCTACAAGGTCTCCGGCGGCCTGCATGGCGTCGGCGTGTCCGTGGTCAATGCGCTATCAACCTGGCTGAGGCTCACGATTTGGCGCGACGGCAAAGAACACACCATGGAGTTCCGCGACGGTGTCGCGCAGGCACCATTGCAGGTGACCGGTGACGCCGAGGGTCGCAAGGGAACGGAAGTGACATTCCTGCCCTCGCCGCAAACCTTTACGATGACCGAGTTTGATTTCTCGACGCTTGAGCATCGTTTGCGCGAATTAGCGTTCCTGAATTCCGGCGTGTCCGTGATCCTGACCGACGCACGCCATGCCGTCGAGAAGCGCGAGGAAATGCGCTACGATGGCGGTATCGAGGCCTTCGTCAAATATCTCGATCGCAACAAGAGCCCGCTGATCCCGCAGCCGATCAACATCAGCATTGAGCGCGACGGCATCACCGTTGAATGCGCGCTGTGGTGGAATGACGGCTACCACGAGAGCGTGCTCTGCTTTACCAACAACATTCCGCAGCGCGACGGCGGTACCCATCTGGCCGGCTTCCGCGGTGCGCTGACCCGCCAGATCACGAGTTATGCCGAGAACAATGGCTCCAGCAAAAAGGAAAAGGTGGCGCTGACCGGCGACGATTGCCGCGAAGGTCTGACGGCGGTGCTGTCGGTAAAAGTGCCCGATCCGAAATTCTCGTCGCAGACCAAGGACAAGCTTGTCTCGTCCGAAGTCCGGCCTGTCGTCGAAAACGTCGTCAACCAGGCTTTGCAGGGCTGGTTCGAGGAACATCCGTCCGAAGCCAAGGTCATCGTCAATAAGGTGGTCGAAGCCGCCGCGGCGCGGGAAGCCGCACGCAAGGCGCGCGAGCTGACACGCCGCAAGGGCGCGCTCGACATCTCGTCGTTGCCCGGCAAGCTCGCCGATTGTCAGGAACGCGATCCGGCAAAATCGGAGCTCTTCATCGTCGAGGGTGACAGCGCCGGCGGCTCTGCAAAACAAGGGCGCAATCGCGAATTCCAGGCTGTGCTGCCGCTGCGCGGCAAGATCCTCAATGTCGAACGCGCGCGCTTCGACAAGATGCTGTCGTCGAATGAAATCGGCACGTTGATCACCGCGCTCGGTGCCGGCATTCGCGACGAGTTCGACATCAACAAGCTGCGCTATCACAAGATCATCATCATGACAGACGCGGACGTGGACGGCTCCCATATCCGCACGCTGCTGCTGACCTTCTTCTTCCGGCAGATGCCGGACATCATCGAAGGCGGCTACCTCTACATCGCACAGCCGCCGCTCTACAAAGTCTCTCGCGGCAAGTCCGAGCAATATCTGAAGGACGAGCGTGCGCTGGAAGATTATCTGATCGAAAACGGTCTTGAGGACAGCGTGCTGAAACTCGCCAATGGCGAGGAACGTGCCGGTGGCGATCTACGCAGGCTGCTCGAAAATGCGCGCTCGGTGCGCAACCTGCTGAATGGCCTGCATTCGCGCTATAATCGCAAAGTGATCGAACAAGCGGCTATTGCCGGCGTGCTCACGCCACGCGTCACCGGCAATCTGGAAAGCGCCGCTAACGCGGCCGAATATATCGCTCGGCGTCTCGACTCGCTGTCGGATGAAACCGAGCGTGGCTGGCAAGGCCGTTTCGATACTGAAGGTTTCCATTTCGAGCGGACCGTGCGTGGCGTGAAAGACGTGGCGATGATCGATCAGGCGCTGCTTGGCTCTGCCGACGCGCGCCGGCTCGACGAATATGCGCCCCTGTTGCAGGACGTCTACGCCAAGCCCAGCACGCTGCGCCGCAAGGGCGAGGAAACGATCATCTTCGGACCGGTCGGTCTGTTCGAGGCCGTGACCAATGTCGGCCGCAAGGGCATTTCGATGCAGCGTTACAAGGGGCTCGGCGAGATGAACCCCGACCAGCTCTGGGAAACCACGCTCGACACCGATGTGCGTTCGCTGCTGCAGGTGAAGGTCCGCGAGTCGGACGAGGCCGACGATATTTTCGGCCGCCTGATGGGCGATCTTGTCGAACCGCGCCGCGACTTCATCCAGGAGAATGCGCTGTCGGCGATCGTGGATGCGTAGCCTCA
This sequence comes from Pseudorhodoplanes sinuspersici, assembly GCF_002119765.1. Taxonomy (NCBI): domain Bacteria; kingdom Pseudomonadati; phylum Pseudomonadota; class Alphaproteobacteria; order Hyphomicrobiales; genus Pseudorhodoplanes; species Pseudorhodoplanes sinuspersici. The sequence continues at coordinate 1,930,449 of NZ_CP021112.1, read as the reverse complement.
ACTGATTGTTGAGAGCAAAGGCCTTTCTTCATGTTCATGGCAACACCGCTCGTCGAATAGCGGGCCGCTTGCGCCCATTTAGAGCCGTCTTTAACCGCAAGCAGCTATTGGCCACGCGCGCTGATTCTTGGCGCAGAAGATTGCCGAGTTGGAAGAGAGTGGCCATGAGCGTCTTCTTTCCCGTTATTATCAATACAACGACAGGTGTCCTCGGCATCAACAAGATCTATTTGGACGTTGGAAAAAACTTCAAAGCCAATCGCAGGCAGACATTCTAGACCTTTGCACTCCCAGGGCAGAAGCCACCACAGTAAAGCCTGACGCGGCCAAGGTGAGGCGTCACAACGCGGCCTGTTCGTCAGCTTCGCAAGAACTGCCAGTTCGAAGATTGTCATCAGCAAGATTGGCGAATGTCGAGACCCGACGAGCCAGCACGCAGGACCGAACGCCTTCAATTCTGCGATTCAGAAACGCCTGCTCAGTTCAATTCCCGGATACACCTCGACCTGCGCAAATTCGGCAGCGATGTACTGAGCAAGATGTTCGGCAACCGCCGATATCCTTTTCGCGCTTCGATACAGGACGATTTCAATCGACGGCAGGTTTGGCAGCCCCTCGGCTTTTCCAAGAATACGCAGCTCGGAGGTGACTGCACATTCAGGAAAAACGGAGATCGCCAATCCCGCCAGCACTGAGGCTCTCAATCCGGCAACGCTGTCGCAAACGGATGTAATAAGCCACTTGCGTCCAAGCCGATCCAGCGATTCCAGCGCACGCTGACGCAGCACGCTGCCTGGAGGCATGAGCGCCAGCGGCAGAGGCTCTTCGATTTCCAAATCGGTCATGGGCCCAGTGACCCAGACGAGTTTTTCAAGACGCACCGTGTCCCCGCCCCGGAATTCCGGCTGGTTGGTCATCAGCGCAATATCAATCTCTTCACGCTGCAGCGCAGCGTGAAGGTGAACGCTGCGCGTACACATCAGTTCAACCTGGATACCAGGATGCGCGCGTGCAAAACTTCCAAGAATGCCGGGCAAAAGATAGGGCGCATACAAATCCGGCATTCCCAGTTTGACATGTCCCTCAATCATCGGCGCTGAGAAACGCGCTCTTATCTCGTCGTTGATACGGAGCAGGTTTCGCGCATATCCGAGGAAAATTTCACCATCGCGCGTAAGCGTGAGATTGCGGCGGTCGCGGCCAAATAAGGGGCGTCCGAGATTTTCTTCAAGCCTTTTGATCTGGTGCGTAATCGCCGGCTGCGTGCGGCCGACTTTTTTACCGGCGGACGTCAGCCCATTCGTCTCGACGATCGCCACAAAGGTTCGCAGCAGAACAATATCGATATCTGCGATCATCAACATTAAACACGCGAATGGACCCGATACACACAATAAATTTCGCTTCGTAAAAGGTAAAGCGTAACGTTTCCCTCAAGGCTTATCACGGAGATGCAATCGGGACGATCAAAGTGGGACGCGCTGGTCATTAAGACTGGATCTCAATCCGGCACCCAGCACCGTCGAGCAGGAGGAAACAAACATGAACGTCACTCGGCGTCAAATCTTGCGTGCGGGCGGTGCAGCAATGGCTGTGGGCACGCTGCCATCGGCATTCGCTACAACCGCCAAATATCCGGAGCGTCCGATTGAACTCATCGTGCCGTGGGGGCCTGGCGGCGGCGCCGATCAGCTTGCGCGGCTCACCGGCAAACTCAGCGAGCCTATTCTGACGCAAAGCATGCCGATCGTTAACGTCCCGGGCGGTACCGGCGCGACTGGCATGGCGAAACTGTTGGCGTCTCCGGCTGATGGTCATTCAGCGGCAATTTACATTGCCGATAGTCACGCCCTCCTTGTCGGCAAGGACGCGCGCTGGTCGATGGACAGTATCATACCGGCTGCGGTGATGATCCAGGCGCCTTCGTTCCTCTTTGTCGCCCAGAATAGCAGGTTCAAGTCTTGGTCGGACTTCGCCGCAGAGGCGAAAGAAAAGTCCGGCCAACTGAAGGTCGCAACACTCGGTTTCGGCAGCGTTGACGATTTCACGCTCAGCTATCTTGGTGCGCGCGGCATCAAGGTCGTACAAGTTCCTTTCTCCAAGCCGAGTGAGCGCTACATTTCAATCCTGGGTGGACATGCCGATGCGCTCTATGAACAAGCCGGTGACGTCGCACAATTCCTCAACAGCGGCCAGATGCGGCCACTGATCGTCTTTTCAAATCAGCGTTTCGAAGCGTTCAAAGATGTCCCTTGCTCGAAAGAACTTGGCTTTGAAATCACGCTTCCACAGTTTCGCGCGATCGTAATGCGTGGCGGGACACAATCCGAGCGCCTCAAGATCTTCTCCGATGCGCTGACCAAAGTCGCGGCGTTGCCAGACTTCAGAAAATTTCTGAAAGAGCAATTTGCCGACGAGAAAAGCTTCCTACCGGCGGAACCCGCAGCCGCCTTTATCAAACGGCAACTCGAGGACATGAGGGCTGCCGTCAAGCAATCCTGACATCTTCGTTCGTCTTGCGCGGGGGCAATCATGGTGATTCGCTTCAAGAACGCACTGCCTTATCTCGTTCTCCTGGCGGGCGCTGTTGGTTTCTATGTTCTGACATTACGGATCGAGTACACGTCGCGCCCCGGTCAATTGGGGCCGGATACTTGGCCCAAGCTGGCGATCGGCCTGATCGCAATTGTCTGCCTTTTCGAACTGCTGCGCGCGCTAGCGACAGAAAATCGCGCGGAGGCCGTCGGCATCACCGAACAGCTTGAACAAGGCGAGACGGCTGAGGATGACGCACCGCGACGTCCGCTTCTCCTCGCCGCGGGAATCGGAATGACGATCGCCTATGGAGCGCTCGTGAGCCAGATCGGTTTCCCACTTGCGACGTTCCTCTATCTCGCAGCCTTCATGTATGTGGGTGGATTCCGGTCACATGGTGCAATTTGGCTTTCCAGCATCATCGGTTCGGCATCGCTTACGGTGCTGTTTCTGAAGGTCGTCTATGTATCGCTGCCTCGTGGTGCAGCTCCATTCGACCGGATCACCGATCTTCTCACCGGTTCGCTCTGACGCCAGCCCCAACTCTCCGGGACGTAGTAGCCTCATGCTCGATATCATTTCCCATCTCGGCGCCGGCTTTATCGCCTGTTTCAATCCGATGACCATGTTCATGCTGATTGCCGGAATCGTTATCGGGTTGTTGGTCGGCGTGTTACCGGGATTGACGCTTGTCATGGGCGTGGTCCTATTTTTGCCCTTCACTTACAAAATGGACGTGACGGCGTCGATCGTGTTGCTCACGGCGATGTATGTGTCCGGTACTTATGGCGGCGCATTCACATCCATCCTTTTTCGAATTCCCGGCGAACCGATTCATGTGCCGCTCCTGTGGGACGGCTACGCCATGACGCGTCAGGGGCATGCCGCCAAAGCTCTTGGATGGACCCTGATAGCGGCTCTCGTCGGTGGTTTGCTCTCAGCCGTCATCATGGTGGCGCTGACCAAGCCGGTTGCCAACTTTGCATTGAGATTTTCCAGCCCCGAATATTTCGCAATCCTGCTTTTTGGGCTCGCCAGCGTCATCTCGCTGGGCAAGGGCGCGATGAGCAAGGCGTTGATCAGCCTGGCGCTCGGATTGCTGATCGCGTCAGTCGGTACGGATTCGATCTACGGCGCCCACCGCTTCACCTTCGGCCTGCCGATCCTGGCCGATGGCATTGAGTTCCTTGTCGTGATGGTCGGCGCTTACGGCGTGGCGGAGGTGCTCGCGCGGCTTGAGCGCGGTTTCATCTCAAAGCCAATCGGCTCCGTCGCGACCACCAAGACCGACCTGCCATCCTTAAGAGAAATCGGCGCGGTCAAGGGCGCTCTTCTACGCAATACCATTATCGGCAATCTTGTCGGCCTCATTCCAGGTGCCGGAGCAACGATAGCATCGTTCATCGGCTACGGTATCGAATCGCAGATCGGCAAAAAGCGCACTGCGATGGGAAGCGGTACCGCGGAAGGCATTATTGCCCCGCAAAGCGCCGCGACCGCCTCCGTCGGCGGCGCCTTGGTGCCGCTTCTTGCGCTCGGCATTCCGGGAAGCGGGGCGACCGCGGTGATCCTCGGCGCTTTCATGCTGCACGGCGTCCAGCCGGGACCGCAGGTGCTGCTGACGTCTTCGGCGATGGTTTACACCATTTTCGCATCGGTTTTCCTCGGTGTTGTCGTCATGTGCCTCCTCGGCTATTTCGCGATCAAACCGCTTGTGAGAATACTCGACTTTCCGGAAGCCGCGGTCTCAGCATTCGTGATTGTCTTCTGTTTCATCGGGGCGCTGGCGATACGCAGCAATGTCACCGATCTCTGGCTGATGATCGGCTTCGGACTTCTCGGATATATTTTCGAGCGGCTATCGTTTCCGATCGCCCCCTGGTGCTTGGCGTCATTCTCGGTCCACTGGCTGAAGAAGCCTTCATGAATTCCATGATCAGCTTCAGCAACGACTGGACGGTGTTCTTCACACGTCCGATTTCCGGGACGGTTATGGCCATCATCGCGGCAATGCTGCTTCTGCCTTTCGTCAGCGCGCTTCGTGCGCGTAATACGCGTGCGGCAGCGACGGGCACGTCAACGCAGATTGCAGCTCCACCTCATAATTCGGCATCGAGCAGCCGGGCATAGCCTGACTTTCGGCTGCTCCGGCACTTATTGGGCAAGCGCGTGCGTCGGCACGCGCAGAGATCCCGCACGATGCGGCGACGATAAATTCAGCGAATGACCAGAATGCAGAGAATAGATTTCCCTTGATCAAGAACCGACGCCTAGAGTTCGAAACGATCCATAAAGCGGCCCGTTGCAGATCATCGAATCTTATCCGACGCAGCGATACGTGAAGACATCAGCAATGCTGTGCGAACGTCCGTTCTCTTGTCCTGATACCTTGCTCTCTGGAATCCCGGATTCTGCAGAGCCTATGGCAGTCGTTGCGGCGAATTCCACGGTGGTCCTGGAGAGCGTGCGTGAGGCCAGCACACGCGGTTTGATCGAGCCGATTCTGATCGGATGTTCACCGCTTATCGCTCGCCTCGCAGAAGAGATGGAATGGCATCTCGATGGCATCAGGATCGTCCCGGCGGCTTCGGAAGAAGAAGCCGCGCACATCGGCGTATCGATGATCCGAAGCGGTGCAGCACGGCTTCTCATGAAGGGTCACCTGCACACCGACATCCTGATGCGTGCGGTACTCCACCGTTACGACGGCCTGCGGACCAATAGGCGCATCTCGCATGTGTTTCACATGTCCGTCCCTTACAGCCAACGCGAGCTGATGATCACGGATGCGGCAGTGAATGTTGCACCCGATCTGCAGACCAAGCTTGACATCGTTCTCAATGCCAGCGACCTGGCGCGTGCACTCGGACACGAGCGGCCACGGGTGGCGCTGCTGTCAGCGACAGAGCAACCTTCGAATGGCATACCTTCCTCGATCGAAGCTGCCGCCGTCATGAAATTGCTGATCAAAAACGGATGTCACTTCGACGTCTACGGCCCTCTGGCTTTTGACAATGCCGTATCGCCCGCGGCTGCGCGTTTGAAAGGGATCGATCACCCGGTGGCCGGAAATGCTGACATTCTGGTCGTTCCGAATATCGAGACCGGCAATGCGCTGTTCAAGATGATGGTGCATTTCATGGGCGCAACGGCCGGCGGTGTGGTTCTCGGTGCCGCCGCCCCCATCGTTCTGACGTCGCGTGCGGATCCGGCCGAAGCGCGGCTTGCCGCGACTGCTCTGGCTCGGCGCATGATCGCCGTTGCTGCCACAACCTGAAGGGAGATATTTTCTCATGCCAGCCGCGACCGCTTTCGCCTGTGCTTCAACACCGATCGCCGAAGTCGCCAGGGTCATGCAGAAGGCTCGTGCCGCACAGCGAACCTTCGCCAACGTAGACCAGGCGCGCGCGGACGAGGCGGTGCGGGCGCTGGCCTGGTCCATCTACAAACCAGAACACGCGCGTGAACTCGCCGAACTCGCCGTCGAAGATACCGGACTTGGTAATGTTGCCGACAAGATTCGCAAAAAGCAGCGCAAGACGTTCGGCACACTGCGCGATCTGCTGCGAGAGAAATCAGTCGGCATCATCGAGGAGGATCGTGCGAAAGGGATCGTGAAATATGCCAAACCGATGGGCGTGATCGGCGCAGTAACGCCGTCAACTAATCCCGGCGCCACACCGGTCAACAAGGCGATGATGGCCCTGAAGGGACGCAATGCGATTGTGATCGCCCCCTCCCCGCTTGGATATCGGACCACCGAGCGCGCTGTCGAGCTGATGCGCTCCGAACTTGCCCGGATCGGTCTGCCGGCCGATCTCGTTCAGATTTTGCCCGCTCCCGTGACCAAGGATTCGACCGAAGCGCTGATGAAGGCGGTCGATCTCATCGTCGTGACCGGATCGCAGGACAATGTCCGGCGGGCCTATTCCAGCGGCACACCAGCAATCGGCGTGGGTGCCGGCAACGTACCGGTGATTATCGACGAGAGCGCCAACCTCTCCGACGCGGCGACCAAAATCTGCGCCTCGAAGACCTTCGACAACGCAACGTCCTGCTCGTCTGAAAACGCAGTCGTCATCCTTGACCGCATCTACGACAGGGCGATCGCTGCACTAACGGACGCGGGCGGATATCTCTGCACAGCGGAGCAGAAAGCGGCGGTTCGCGACACGCTCTGGCAGAACGGAAAACTCAACCGAAACATCATCGCGCGCGATGCGGCAATTCTGGCACGCACCTTCGGTCTGCCCGCGCAAGCCGAAGGTGCGCGTTTCTTCATGGTGGAGGAAACAGGGGTCGGACGCGAGCATCCATTTTCAGGCGAAAAGCTCGCACTTGTGCTGACTGTCTACCGGGTGAGCGATTTCGCGGCTGCCAAAGACAAAGTGCGCGCAATCCTCGACTATCAGGGCAAAGGACATTCTTGCGGAATCCACACAAGCGACATGGACCGCGCACGGGAGCTTGCTGAAGATCTCGATGTGGTGCGCGTTCTGGTGAACTTCGCCCACACCTTCGGCAATGGCGGCGGATTTGATTCTGGTCTCGGCTTTACGCTCAGCATGGGCTGCGGTTCCTGGCAGAAAAACTCCATTTCCGAGAATCTCAGCTACCGGCATTTCCTCAACATCACCCATCTCGTCACCGTGATCCCCGAAGACAAGCCAAGCGAGCGCGACCTGTTCGGTCCGCATTGGGACAAGGTGGGCTTGTGACATCCGCCTTGCGATAGCGATCTGATCCGGCAGGAGACCAGGATGAATTTCGAAGAATATGCGGCAAAAAAAGAGGTGTTGATGCCTGCCGGCGTGCCGATCCCGCGTGGGCGACTATGCAAGACCGCGCCGGAAGCCGCACACGCCTTCGATGAAATCGGTCCTTGTGTGATCAAGGCGCAGGTTCCGACGGGCAAGCGCGGCAAGGCGGGCGGGATCAAGTCAGCCGATCGCGCCAAGGACGCAGAAGCGCGCGCCGCGGAAATCCTCGGCATGAGCATCGACGGACATGTCGTTGAGACGGTGCTGGTCGAAGAGCGCGCCGAGATTGCACGGGAATTCTACGCCGCTGTGCTTCACGACGTCGCTTCGCGCAAACCACTCGTTCTGTTTTCGGCTGAAGGCGGCATGGATATCGAGGAGGTCACTGCGACCCGGCCCGCGGCATTGCGCCGTCTGGCCGTGGAGCTCACCCAGGGTCTTGAGCCGCAAGCAGTCCGGCTTCTTCTGCGCGGCCTTGACCTTGACGGCGCGGAAGAGAAGATCGCTGAAATCCTTCAGGCGCTCTATCGCGCGGCAGTAACGTATGATGCGGAGCTCCTCGAAATTAATCCGCTTGCATTACTCCGCGATGGACGCATCGTCGCTCTCGATTGCAAGCTTACACTCGATGACGCTGCAGCCTTCCGCCTAGGGGACTTACCCCTTTTGGCGGCGCGCGAGAAGCAGACCGAGCTTGAGCAACTCGGCTCTGCGAACGGTTTAAAGTTCATCCAGCTAGACGGAAATGTCGGTGTTCTCGCCAATGGCGCCGGCCTGACGATGACGACGATGGACGTAATCAGCCATTTCGGCGGCCGTCCAGCCAATTTCCTTGAGATCGGTGGCGAGGCCTACACCAAAGCCGAACCCGCTTTGAAGCTCGTGCTTTCCAACCCTGGTGTGAGGAGTCTCGTGGTCAATTTCTGCGGCGCTTTTGCACGCACCGACGTCATGGCCGACGGCGTCGTCAAAGCGTGGCAGTCGCTCAATCCAACCATACCGGTGTTTTTCAGCATTCACGGCACCGGAGAAGAAGAAGCTGTCAACCTTGTTCGCGATCGGCTCGGCATCGAGCCCTATGCTCTGATGGAAGACGCCGTGAAAGCGGCCGTGGAGGCAGCCCGATGATCATTTATCGCAAAACCCATCGGGTTCTCGTCCAGGGCATTACCGGCAAACAGGGTACGTTCTGGTCTGAAAAAATGATGGCATGCGGCACGCGCATTGTGGCGGGCGTCAATCCCAAACGTGCGGGCCAAACGCATATCGGTGTGCCGGTGTTTGCGTCAGCGCAACAGGCGATGGAGCGCGAGCCTTTCGACATCGCCGTCATGTTCATCCCGCCGGCCATGGCAAAGGACGCGGCACGCGACGCTATCGAAGCTGGCGCCAGGATGATCGTCATCCTCACAGAGCACATTCCAGCTTTCGATGTGATGGCGATCCACGAAGCGGCCAATGAACACGGGGCACGCATCGTCGGCCCCAACACCGCGGGGCTCGTGACGCCCGGTGAAGGGTTTGTCGGGATCATGCCTGGACACAACACAAACATCTTTCAGCCGGGTGACGTCGGAGTGATTTCGCGCTCCGGAAGCCTCGGTACGCTGGTTTGTCTCAATCTCACCCGGGCCGGAATCGGCCAGTCGGCATTTCTCGGGATCGGCGGCGATCCGATGATCGGCACCACAACGCGCGATGCGCTCGAGGCGCTGGATCGTGATCCTCGCACACGCGCCATCGTCATGGTCGGCGAGATCGGTGGCAGCATGGAGGAGCAAGCCGCCGCCTATGCGGCAACGATGCAACGGCCGGTGGTTGCCTTCATCGCGGGTCGCTCATCGCCGCCGGGCAAGAAGATGGGGCACGCGGGCGCCATCGTGACCGGAAACGCCGGCAGTTACGCAAGCAAGCGCGCAGCTTTGGAAGCTGCCGGCGTCACCGTCGTCGATACACCGTCCGAAATTCCCACGGTCTTACGCAGGCGCATGGCGGCCGAGGTCGCGGCCGCGGAATAGCACCAATGACTGCGATAGAACCGAACTGCATGTCTGAAATTCAGACCTCACGGCAAAGCCGGACGCTGGCCGACATCGGCCTTGCCGTTCGCCGGCTCGGTCCAGGCCTCGCCCTGGCCATTCTCGTTGCTCTGATCTCTGATCGCGCCGAACCGATACTCGGTGAGATCATTCATAGCGTCTTTGGCGCTGTGTATCGGCTGCCCGCGATCGTCATTGCACTTCTGATCGGAATGTCTCTGTATCGGCTCGCACAGCGGCCATTGTTCGAACCGGGTCTCGACTGGAGCGTTCGAACATTGCTGCGGATAGCGATCGCGTTACTCGGCGTCCGGATTGCATTGTCCGATATTGTTGATCTTGGTTTGGCAACCGCCCTGCTGGTGATCGTATCGATGACGATGACGATCGTATCCGCCGTATGGTTCTCCCGGCTCCTCAACCTTGACGATGGCTATGGGGCGCTCGCTGGCGCGGCGAATGCCGTGTGCGGCGCCTCCGCAACTCTTGCAGCCGCGAGCGTCGTCCCGAATTATCCTCGCAAGGGTGCCGACGTCGCCTTCACGGTAATGGCGGCGAACGCGGTATCGACACTCGCCATGGTGTTCTATCCACCGCTCAGCGTCGCGCTCGGTCTGGATACGCAAGCCACCGGTATCTTGCTCGGCGCGACGATCCACGACATGGCGCAGGTCGTCGGCGCAGGCTACGCCGTGTCCGAGCCTGTCGGCAATGCTGCGGTGATCGTGAAGCTGTTTCGTGTCTTTCTGCTGTTGCCGGTTGTGCTGGCTCTTGGACTATGGTTCACGCGCCGAGGCGGCGAACATGGTGCGGCTCAAGTGCCTATGCCGACCTTTGCATTTGCCTTTCTCGGATTGTGCATCCTCAACAGCGCGATCCCTCTGACGCCAAGTCTCGCCCCAATTTATGCGCCGATCAAGTTGGCGATGGTGCAGGCTTCGGGTTGGGGTCTCTTGATCGCTATCGCTGCGCTCGGCCTTTGCACCTCGTTCACCTCGCTGATGCGCATTGGATGGCGCCACGTCACCGTCTTCGTAACGGCGACCCTGGTCATTCTCTGTACAGTTGCCGGCGCATTGCTGATCTGAAGAAGTCCGTCAAATTCACAAGCGTGACGTAACGCAACGGGAGGAACATATGAATACGCGAACACTTGAACGGAATCCCGCGCAGCAGGCCGGAGAGCGGGACGTCGCACAACTTCAATCGCCGGAAAAGAATGAAAATCTGCCCATCAAGATGACGACGGAAGAAGCGTTCGTGAAGGTGCTGCAAATGCACGGAATCGAGCACGCCTTCGGAATCATCGGGTCGGCATTCATGCCGATTTCGGATCTGTTTCCGAAGGCTGGCATCACCTTCTGGGATGTCGCGCATGAAACAAACGGCGGGCTGATGTGCGACGGCTTCACGCGCGCGACTGGCAAGATCGCGATGGCGATCGCGCAGAACGGTCCGGGGGTGACCGGCTTCGTTACCGCGGTCAAGACCGCTTACTGGAACCACACGCCGATGCTTCTGGTGACACCGCAGGCCGCCAACCGGACGATCGGCCAAGGAGGCTTCCAGGAAGTCGAGCAGATGGCCCTGTTCCGCGATATGGTCTGCTACCAGGAGGAAGTGCGCGACCCTTCACGCGTTGCCGAGGTGCTGAACCGGGTGATCCTCAAGGCCAAGCGTCTGTCGGCGCCGGCACAGATCAACATTCCGCGCGATTACTGGACCCAAGTTATCGACATCACCCTGCCGGCGATCGTCGAATTCGAACGTCCGGCCGGCGGCGCCAACGCGATCGCGCAAGCTGCACGTCTGCTCTCGGAGGCGAAATTTCCTGTGATCCTGTCGGGCGCCGGCGTCGTTCTGAGCAACGCGATTGCCGATTGCGTGGCGCTCGCCGAGCAGCTCGATGCGCCGGTCTGTAGTAATTACCAACATAACGACAGCTTCCCTGGCAGCCACCCGCTCGCCTGCGGTCCGCTCGGTTACAATGGCTCGAAAGCCGCGATGGAGTTGATCGCCAAGGCCGACGTGGTGCTCGCGCTTGGCACGCGCCTTAATCCATTCTCGACACTGCCCGGCTATGGCATCGACTATTGGCCGAAAAATGCCAAGGTGATCCAGGTCGACATCAACGCCGACCGCATTGGTCTGACTAAACCCGTCACGGTCGGGATTTGTGGCGATGCCGGCCAGGTCGCCCGCCAGATCCTCGAGCAACTTTCCGCCACAGCGGGAGATGCCGGTCGCGAGGAACGCAAGGCGCTGATCCATACGACAAAATCAGCCTGGCTGCAGACATTGTCGAGCATGGATCACGAGGACGACGATCCGGGCACCACCTGGAATGCGCGTGCACGCAACCGCGAGCCGGAGCATATGTCCCCGCGCCAGGCTTGGCGCGCGGTCCAGGCCGGGCTGCCGAAAGATGCGATCATCTCCTCCGACATTGGCAACAACTGCGCAATCGGCAACGCCTATCCGACCTTCGAGAAGGGCCGCAAATATCTCGCACCCGGCCTGTTCGGGCCCTGCGGCTACGGCTTTCCTTCGATCATCGGCGCCAAGATCGGCTGTCCAGACGTGCCTGTGGTTGGATTCGCCGGAGACGGTGCTTTCGGCATTTCGATGAGCGAAATGAGTTCGATCGGCCGCAAGGATTGGCCGGCGATCACCATGGTCATCTTCCGCAATTACCAATGGGGCGCGGAAAAGCGCAACACGACGCTGTGGTACGACGACAACTTCGTCGGGACCGAGCTCAACCCGAACCTCAGCTACGCCAAGGTCGCCGAAGGCTGCGGACTCAAAGGTGTCACGGTGCGCACCCAGCGCGAGCTCACTGCGGCGCTGCAGGAAGCTTGCGACGCTCAAAAGCGAAATGTCACAACCTTCATCGAAGTCATCCTCAATCAGGAACTCGGCGAACCCTTCCGCCGAGACGCGATGAAAAAGCCTGTCGTCGTCGCCGGCGTCCGTCGTGAGGATATGCGCCCGCAGCAAAGCGCATAACGATGTACAGGTCAGACCTCAAAGGTCTTGGCCAGTTTTGCGGCGGCGGTCTGCAGCGCCGGCACAAGCGCAATCGCCGACTTCAGGTCGAGGCGCGCGACAGGAGCGTGGCAAGCCACCGCCGCGAATGTCCTGCCGCGCTCATCTTTGATCGGGACAGCGACAGCGATGAGGCCCGCGAGAAATTCCTCGTTGTCGGTGCTGTAGCCCCGCCGCACGATGCGTTGCAGATCGCGATCAAGATCAGCGCGGTTGGTCATCGAATTCGCCGTGTTCGGGGTGAGCTTGAGCGTTTTGAGAATTTGTTGCCGCGTGGGTTTCGGCAGCGATGCGAGTAACAGTTTCCCGCTGGCGGTGCAGTGCATGGGCACGCGCGATCCCGGCTCGAGCATCAGCCGTAATGGCCAGCGCGTTTCCACGCGATCGAGATAAAGGACCTCGGCCCCCGCCAGCGCAGTCAGGTTGCAGGTCTCCCCCACGCTTTCCACGAGATCTGCGAGTATCGCGTGGCGCGCGCTCAGCGGTCCAGTCGACCGCAAGATACCAATGCCAAGCCGTGTGAGCCGCGCGCTGACGGCGTACTTTCGGGTCCCGCCTTCTCGGATCAGGTAGCCTTCGTCTTCCAGTCGCTGGCAAAGCCGGAATGCAGTCGCCTGTGGAATATCGAGATGCCGCGCGAGTTCGATCAACGATGCAGGGCCTTCAATCGCAACCAATGCTTCCAGGAGACCCAACGCGCGGGTCACCGCCGGCCGGCTGTGCCTGCCCGCCTCGCTTCGCTGTTCTGCCAGTTGCTTGTGCCGGGATCGTCCCATGTGTCTCCTCAGCGATCGTTGTGAAAACGCATTGCGCGCGACGATTTCAAGCCGCGCATTATTTCGTTTAACGGTTTTTTTTGTTTCACTTTCTGATTGACCCTTTCGCCGCATCGGCGTCAAGTTCAATCATGCGAACCGCCGTCAAGAGCGGTCGCGGGGGAGACGTTCGGATGCAAGACGGGGACTGTGATCTTGTCATCGTCGGTGGGGGTTCGGCGGGCTGCGTGCTGGCCAATCGTCTGAGCGCCGACGGCCGCCTTCGCGTTGTGCTCCTCGAGGCAGGCCCGAGGGATTCGAATCCCTGGATCCATATTCCGATCGGCTACGGCAAGACGATGTGGGACAAGAAGGTCAATTGGGCCTTCTTCACCGAACCTGATCCGAACATGAATGGCCGCCGCATCTATTGGCCGCGCGGCAAGGTGCTCGGCGGAAGCAGCTCCATCAACGGTCTCATCGCGATCCGCGGGCAATCTGAAGACTATGACCGTTGGGAAAAACTCGGTTGCCTCGGCTGGGGCTGGAGCAGCGTGCTGCCTTACTTTCGCAAGCTCGAAAACAATCCGGATCACGCCAACGATCAAGCGCATGGCGCCAATGGCCCCGTATCTGTGAGATCGATCCGGGCGAGGCATGAGTTGATCGAAGCCGTCATTGCATCGGCAAAGGCACTCGGCGTGCCGGAGACCAAAGATTTCAACAGCGGCAATCAGGAAGGTGTCGGCTATTATCAGCTCACGACCCACAACGGATTGCGCATGAGCGCAGCCAAAGCCTATCTCAAACCCGCCCGAAAGCGACAGAACCTCCGCCTGTTGACCGATGCACACGCTACAGGATTGATCTTCGAGGGTAAGCGCGCAGTCGGCGTACGCTATCGCACGGACAGCGAAGATCACGAGATCAGGGCGAAGCACGGCGTCATCCTGTCGGCTGGTGCGTTACAATCGCCACAGTTGCTGATGCTGTCCGGGATCGGACCCGCAGCGCATCTGCAGGAACACGGAATTCCCGTGCGGGTCGATCGCCCAGCCGTCGGCGCCAATCTCCAGGACCACCTGCAGATCCGCCTGATCTACAAATGCGCCAAACGGATCACGACCAACGACCAGCTCAATTCGCTGTTCGGTCGCGCCCTGATCGGCCTGCAATGGCTTTTCCTGCGAAGGGGTCCGCTTGCGGTCGGGATCAATCAGGGCGGTCTCTTCACCGCCGTCCTCAACGAGAGCACGACGCCCGACATCCAGTTTCACATTGCGACACTGAGTGCTGATTTGGCAGGAGCAAAGCCGCATCCCTTTTCGGGATTTACGCTTTCGGTATGTCAGCTGCGCCCTTCGAGCCGTGGTTGCGTCAAGCTCGCTTCCGCCAACCCGCTCGACGCGCCGCTCATGTACGCCAATTATCTTGACACTGACCTCGATCGCCGGTGCGTCACGGCAGCCATGGCCTTCGCCCGCAAACTGGCCGCGACGCAGCCACTCAAGAGCTATGTCGCGGAAGAATTTCTGCCGGGCCCCTCGGCAACGACCGAGCGGGATCTTCTCGAATTTGCGCGCAACTCCGGCGCAACGATCTTTCATCCATCCGGCACCTGTCGCATGGGAACAGACACGGATGCGGTCGTCGATCCGCGCCTGCGCTTGCGCGGTATCGATAATCTCTGGGTGGTCGATTGCTCGATCATGCCGACACTTGTTTCAGGCAACACCAATCTGCCGGTGATCATGATTGCCGAGAAAGCATCCGACATGATCATGGAGGAGATTCATTCACGCGTAGACCAACTGCAAAACGTGGCGTGAAACAACGCGCCCATCACAAGCGGCCGGCGGCAATCCCTGCCGATAAGAAGTCCGCGGTGCGATCTAGTGAGGAGATAGCCAATGCCCTACAGATTGATGTCGTACAGACTGCTGAAGTCATTATTCATCGCCTTCGTTGTGTTATTCGCCGCAACCTCGGCGTGGGCACAACAGAAAATCCGCATGCAGACGGCCGTGCCGACGGCAAGTATCTATTTTGAACTCTTGAAGCGATATGCCGAACGCGTCGACAAGATGTCGAACGGCAAGATCAAGATCGAAGTTCTGCCGGATGGTGCCATCGTTCCGGCTTTCGAAATCCTCGACGCCGTCGACAAGGGCATCGTCGAGGCCGGCTATGCCTGGACCCATTACTGGTCCGGCAAGCATCCGGCCGCCGGATTGTTCTCCAATCCGATGGCGGGCGCGGGCGCCGGGCTTGATCAGCTGTCACATGTCGCCTGGCTTTACGAGGGCGGCGGCAACAAGCTGCTCGACAAATTGTACAGCGACGTTCTGAAAGTCAGAATCGTAGCACACATGGTGCAGCCGATGGGTCCTGATCCGCTTGGCTGGTTCAAGCGGCCGATCAAGGACGTGGCTGACTTCAAGAGCATGAAATATCGTTCGCCACCCGGTATCACCGGCGAGATTTTCAAGGAAATGGGAATCGCTGCGGTGGCGATGCCAGGCGGCGAAATCGTTCCGGCGGCGCAACGCGGCACGATCGACGCGGCCGAATGGATCGGACCGGCCGACGACCGCAACCTGGGTCTGCATACTGTCTGGAAGAACTACTACCTGCAGGGGCTCCATCAATCGACCGACGTCGGAGAAATCCTCTGGAATAAGGATTGGTACGCCAAGCTCCCGGCCGACCAGCGGGCGATTCTCGAAGCGGCTTCACTGGCGTCGATCGGCGAGACCTATACCTTCAATGTCTGGCGTAATGCTCAGGCAATCTTCGAGCTCCGCGAGAAGCACGGTGTCAAGATTCTCGATACTCCAAAAGAGTTCTATCCCGAATTCGTGAAAGCCACGAATACGGTGCTCGATCGATATGCGGCAAAGGACCCCTTCTTTAAAGAGGTCCTCGACAGTCAGCGCACGTTTGCAAAAACCGTCGTGCCGTATTGGACAAAAATTCTCGATCTCTATTCGGAGCTCGGCAATTCGGCACTGGATAAATAGCGGTGCCGCTCGTGCCGGTCCGGCCGCTGTGGCTCGGACCGGCATTGCTGCCGCGACAAGACACGCACATGGGCGAAAACCGCGTGTCACGAAAGGGGGATTGCGATGACGAATGACCGAGAACCGGCAATCACGCGTCTGATCCACATCATCGACAAACCCGCCCTGTGGTCGGGTTGGCTCGTCAGCTGGCTCATCGTGCCGATGGTGCTAGCGCTCGTTTACGAAGTCACCGCGCGTTACTTCCTTAATGCGCCGACAGTCTGGGCCTACGATGTGACATTCATCACCTACGGCACTTTCTTTATGCTGGGATCCGCCTACACGCTGCAGCGGGGCGGACATATCCGCACCGACATCTATTACGGACAATGGTCGCCGCGAAGGCAAGGGATGGTGGACACGCTCTGCTATCTCATTTTCTTCTTTCCACCGCTCATCATTTTTCTTTTTGTCACCTGGGACTTTTTCTGGACCTCCTTCCTGCGCGATGAACGCAGCGTGACGTCACCGTGGCTGCCGCGCATCTGGCCATTGAAGGCAGTGCTGCCGACAACGTGCGTCTTGCTCCTCATTCAGGGCGCCGGCGAGCTGTTGCGCTCGATCCATGCCTGGAAGACAGGCCATTGGGTCCCGAGGTTCAATCCGGTCTCCGCGACTGATCGTATCGAAGAGAGACCCCATGTCTAACGAGATCATCGGGCTTCTGTCTCTGGTTCTTCTCTTCACGACGATCTTTATCGGCTTTCCGATTGCTTTCACGCTGGTCGCGGTCGCGCTCGGCGTCGGCTGGTTTGCGCTTGGACCGGTCGCAATTCACCTGATGACTCTGCAATTCTTCTCGGTCATGAAGGAGACGTCGCTGGCATCGGTTCCGTTCTTTCTGTTCATGGGTTATCTGCTCGAACAGTCCGGACTGATGGAGAAGCTTTTTCGTGGCGTGCAGCAGTTGCTTGCGAATGTTCGGGGCTCGCTGTATCTCGCAGTGCTCATCACAGCAACAATCTTTGCGGCCGCGACAGGAATTGTGGGTTCATCGGTCACGCTGCTTGGCGTGATGGCGGCGCCGTCGATGATCCGCTCAAAATACGATGTTCGGATGTCGGCCGGCGCCATCACTGCCGGAGGCACACTCGGCATCCTCATCCCGCCATCTGTGATGCTGATTGTCATGGGGCCGGCGGTCGGCGTGCCGACCACCGACTTGTTCGTCGCGGCGGTGGTTCCGGGATTGATGCTGGCGGGGCTCTACATCTTATATTGTCTCGGCATGTGTTACTATGACCCGGCTTATGGCCCGCCACTGCCGATGGGCGAACGCGCCGCGAGCAAAATCACCGTCCTGAAGGAGCTTGCGGTCGGCGTCATTCCGGTCATCATCGCCATTCTCGGTACGCTGGGCGTGATACTGGCAGGTATCGCAACGCCTACGGACGCCGGGGCGGTCGGAGCGTTCGTCATTTTCATGCTTACGCTCATAACGCGGACCATGACCTGGCCGAAACTCAAGAAGACGCTCTACGCAACGCTCGAATCGTCTTGCATGATCCTGCTGCTTGTGGCTGCCTCGAATTATTTCGGCGCAATCTTTGCGCGACTTGGGACAGCCAACATGATCGCCGAATGGCTGATCGAACTTCCGTTTCCGCCGACGATCATGCTCATCTTGATTCTGGCACTTATCTTCGTGCTCGGCTGGCCGCTGGAATGGGTGCCGATCGCGCTGATCGTCGTCCCGATCATGCTTCCTCTGGTTCAGAAGCTTGGAATTGATCTGATCTGGTTCTGTACGCTGGTAGCTGTGTGTTTACAGACGGCCTGGCTGTCACCGCCGGTGGCATTATCGGCCTATTTTCTGAAAGGCGTCGTGCCGCAATGGGAGCTAAGCGACATCTATCGGGGCATGGTGCAGTTCATGATCTTACAGCTGATCGGCCTCGGATTGCTGCTGATGTTTCCCGAAATCGCGCTGTGGTTGCCACGGGTGATGAACTAGGCCAAGCATTCGAAGCCAGGAAAATAATCGCGATAGCTTTATATCGTGTTCCGCCTGCGCTGGCTCTCACGTTGAGAGATATCCCGGTCAGCTTCGCGCGAGACAGCGCACAAGACGTCTCCACCGAGAATGGTATGAATCTAACCGTCACTGGCGAGAACTTGGCGTTTCAGAAAAGGAGCCGCTGAGCCCTACCCAATGGCCGTATCGCTCAGGTGCAATGATGTTCATCGCCGCATGTTTGATCCCAGCGCAAACATCACGAGACAAGGCCGACTTGTCAATCGGCCGATGAGGCGGAGTTGCTGGCCGACAACCTTTGCAATCTCGTCGCGCTTCTTACTGCGCACAACACGTCAGAGCTAAATACAGCGAAGGAGCGTCTCTCCGAAATCGAAAGAATATTCGCTTTTATAAGGCGTCATTTGATGAACCCGAACCTGTCGCCGCAGACTTTGGCCAAGCATTTGAATGTGTCGATCAGAACCATTCACAATCGATTTGAAGCTGCGGAAACGTCATTCGGCCGCGCCTTGCTTGAGTTGAGACTTGACGAGACACAACGAGCGCTCGCCGATCCGCGCCAGGCCGTGTATTCTGTGACCCAAATCACCTATGGCGTTGGCTTCAACGACCTCTCACATTTTTCGACAGCCTTTCGTACGAAATTCAGAACCCCTCCCAGACCAATATCGAAGGTGGCGACAATCGCAGGCACGTAGATTGAACGCTGATTGACTTGCCGACGGCAAGAGCGGTCCGTCTGCCCTTGCAGACCGCAGGTGTTGTAGCGATTGATGTATCAAAGTTTTTTACGAACCTGATTCAGACTTATGTGTCATTCGACAGGCGTTTCATTATTTGACTTGGCGCTTCTCAAGCTTGCGGGCCAACGTTCGCCGGTGCATGCCAAGGCGCCTTGCCGTTTCGGAGATATTGAAGTCGGTTTCCATCAGCGTCTGATGGATGCGCTCCCATTCAAGGGTTTTGATCGAGGTTGGACGCTCCGCAAGCGTCACCGCCGTGTCGCCGGCCGCCTTCCTGAACGCCGCTTCGATATCATCGGTGCTCGACGGTTTGGCGAGATAATGGCAGGCGCCGAGTTTGATTGCTTCCACCGCTGTCGCGATACTCGCGAAGCCAGTCAACACAACAATAAGCATATCCTCGTCGTGGGCATGGAGTTCTTCCACACAGGCGAGTCCTGAGACACCTGCCAGCTTAAGGTCCACAACAGCGTAGCCTGGAGAATGCGTCTTCAGGATTTCGCGAATATCCTCGTATCCTGCCGCAAGCAGCACTTCGTATCCGCGCCGCTCGAACGATCGCTTGAGCGTTCTAGCAAATCCAGGGTCGTCCTCGACGATCATCAGCAGACGGTCATCCGGCATATCCGCGACCTCCGATCGCAAGCGTGGCCAGCGGCAGGATCAAAGTGACGGTCGCGCCGCCCTGCAGGCGGTTCCGCGCCGTCACCGACCCGCCAAGCTTGCGGACTACATTCGTCACCAGGAACAGCCCAAGGCCACCACCGGGACGCCCTTTGCTGGATTGATAGGGCTTGCCCAGATGCATAAGCATCTCTGAATCAAATCCAGGCCCATTATCACTGACGCGGAGCACAAGCGCTTCGTCATCACGCTCGGCAGCAAACTCCACCCAACTCGGCGACACTTCGAACGCATTGTCGAGCACGTTGAAAACGACTTGCTTGAGCGCCGTATCCGAGACGATGGCAAGATCGGTGCCGAACCTGTTCTCATAGGAGAGCGTTGAGACCGCCCGCGCCTCGCGCCATTCCGCGACGAGCTCGGCCAGGAAATTATTCACCGTCGTCGCGGAGGACGCCTCACCCCGTGCTTCGCCAGCCGATACAAGAATACCCGTAACAATCGATTTGCAACGCTGCAACGCTGACTGCATCTCCTCCATATCGTCCGCCATCTCGGGATCGGAAGACAGCGCCGACATACGCCGCCAGTCACTGAGGATCACGGATAGAGACGCCAACGGCGTACCAAGTTCGTGCGCGGCACCCGACGCAAGCAACCCCATCCGGACAATGTGATCCTCCTCCGCCGCGTGTTGCCGTAGCGCAGCGACATGGGCATCGCGCTCACGCAGGTTTTGAGTGATACGCGCCACGAACACGACAAGCAGCGTCGCATCCAGAGCGAAACCAACGAACATGCCGATGATATGCAAATTGAATAGATCGCCGGTCTCGGCGGGCAGTTGGAGCGGGTGGTAGAAAACCATAAGACCCGCAAAACTCGCACAGGTGAGCGCGACGAGCGACCAGGTCGATCGCGCGTCAAGAAGCACAGCGCCCAGCGTAACTTGCAGGAGATAGAGAGATGTGAACGGGTTTGTCGCTCCTCCACTCAAATAAAGCTGAGCGGTCAAAGCGGCGACATCGAGCATGAGAGCGATTAACAATTCGCGGTTGCTGACTTCGGCCCGGTTACGCAGCCAGACGAGGCTCGCGACATTGAGCACCACCAGCGCACAAAGTACGACAGCCATCGGGACAAGCGGCAAGGTGATGCCGAGCCAAACCTGCACAAAGGCAATGGTCACGATCTGGCCGCCCACGGCGATCCAGCGAAGCTGAATCAGGAGCGCCATGTTTTTACGGTTGGTGGTATCGTCGACAGGCGGCGGCGGAATGGCCGCACCCGTGGCCGATCCCTTCTGTCTGGACGGCTGGATAGCCTCTGCTCCGCGCGAGCCGGCGCTCGCACCTGTCGCTGTCAGCGCATGCGTTTTGAAGGGCATCCCAGTCCAGTCTTGCTACAACGCTTTACTCGTCGTTTCGCCGTTGCTGGCCGCTCGCGGACGATCTGCCCCACAATCTAGGAGGTTTCGGCGAAAGTGCCACTCGTCTCGCGCGACGAATCCCATTGCCCCGGCCAACATGAGAGCCAGTGCAAACCACGTCAAAGCATAGACCAGATGATTGTTTGGAAAGGCGATGACCGTCAGACCTCCCACTGGCCATCCGCCCGGATTGGGCGTCGTATCCGCATCGATGAAGAATGGTGCAACTTCAGACAAACCGCGCGCGGCGGCAATGGCGGCAACATCGCGAGAATACCAGTGGCCGGCCGCCGGATCATTCGACCGCAGGAAACCGCCTTTCGGTTCCGTCATACGGACCAAGCCCGTTACGATCGTCTCTCCCGCAACCTGCCCCTTCTTCCGCTTCTCGGAATCACGCAAATCTGGCGGAACAAAGCCACGATTGACCAGCACTGTGAACCCTTGGATGGTGCGAAACGGGGTTATCACCCAGTAGCCGCTTCCGCGTTCCGTGACAGCCTGCACCAATGTTTCACGGTCGTTGAGGAAATGGCCAGTGGCGCGCACCCTCAGATAAGCATCGTCGGCGGCATTGATCCGCGGCCATGTCTCAGGCCCTGGCACGGCGACCGGCGCAGCGTGAATACGCTGCTCGACCTGACCGATCAGTTGCAGCTTCCAGATCCGCCGCTCGAGCTGCCATACACCCAGCGCCGTCAAAGCCACGACGCCGAGCGCGGCCAACACAGCCAGCAAGCATAGGGTGAGCTTCGAGCGTGCCGAGCGCGCGAATTCGAACCGTCGGCTGGCGGTGATTATATCGCGCCGATGTTGAATATCTCTCGCAGGCGCGGCAGCAATCACGGCATCTGACTCATATCGTGCACCGGCATCATGTTGATGTTGAGGTGATACATCACCCATAGCGAGCCGGTCAGCGCAATCATGACCATGATGATGGTGAAGATCAGCGCCATCATGCTCCACCCTTCCTCCGATCGCGTATCCATATGCAGGAAGTAGATCATATGGACCACGATCTGCACGGCAGCGAATGCCATGATCAAGAATGCAGTCACTTGCTTGTTGCCAAGGGCATCGCTCATGACAAGCCAGAACGGAATCGCGGTCAGAATGACCGAGAGACCGAATCCTGTCAGATAGCTGCGCAGCGAACCATGCGACTGCCCGCCATGCGTGTGAGCATCATCATGCGCCGCGGAACTATGTGCAGCACGCGTTTCAGCATTCATCGCAGCATCCCCATCAGATAGACGAAGGTGAAGACGCCGATCCAGATGACGTCAAGAAAATGCCAGAACATGCTCAGGCACATCAGCCGCCGCCGGTTCGCCACGATCAGGCCATGGCGGGCAACCTGGACCATCAGCGTTACGAGCCAAAGAATGCCGAAAGTCACATGCAGACCGTGGGTACCGACCAGCGTAAAGAATGACGACAGGAAGGCGCTGCGCTGCGGCGTCGCACCTTCGTGGATCATGTGTGCGAATTCGTAAAGTTCGATGCCGAGAAAGGCGAGGCCGAAGAGTCCAGTGATGGCGAGCCACCCCTGCACCTGCGCGACGCGACCCTTCACCATCGCCAGCATGGCGAAGCCATAGGTAATGGATGACAACAGAAGCATCGATGTGTTGACGGCCACCAGCGACAGGTCGAACAGATCCTTGGGGGCCGGACCGGCCGCATAGTTGGCGCCCAGCACGCCATAAGTCGCAAACAGGATCGCGAAGATGAGACAGTCGCTCATCAAATAGATCCAGAAGCCGAGCATGGTGCTGCCACCCTCGGCATGCGGATGCTCGTCCGCCACATAAAAGATGGTAGAAGCATCCTTCGGCGGCGCTATCGCGATTGTCATGGCTCAGGCTCCCGCTGCCAGAAGGCGCGTGCGCTCGCTCTCAGTCCGCACGACGTCCGAAGCCGATATCTGGAAATCGCGGTGATAGTTGAAGGTGTGACCGATCGCGACCGCGAGCAGCCCGATGAAACTCAGCGCGGCCAACCACCACATGTACCAGATCAACCCGAAGGCCAGCGCCGTGCTCAATCCGGCCAGAATGACTCCCGTCCCGGTATTGCTCGGCATGAGGATCGCCTTGAAGCCTTCAAGCGGACGGCGGTAGCCGCGCCGCTTCATATCCCACCAAGCATCGTTATCGTGGACGATCGGGGTGAAGGCGAAATTGTAGACGGGCGGCGGCGACGAAGTCGCCCATTCCAGCGTTCGCGCCTCCCACGGATCGCCGGTCACATCGCGCAACGCCTCACGCCGCCGGATGCTGACGACGATCTGCACAAGGAAGGCGACGATGCCGAGAAGGATAAGGAAAGCGCCGATGCCTGCGACGACGAACCAGATCTGCAGCGACGGATCGTCGAACACGCGCAGGCGCCGCGTCACGCCCATCAGGCCCAGCACGTAGAGCGGCATGAAGGCGAAGTAGAAACCCGAAACCCAGAACCAGAACGACAGTTTGCCCCAGAACGGATCGAGCTTGAACCCGAAGGCCTTGGGAAACCAGAAACTGATACCGGCAAAGGCTCCGAACACTACGCCACCGATGATGACGTTGTGGAAATGCGCAACCAGAAACAGGCTGTTATGCAGCACGAAATCGGCCGGCGGCACCGCGAGCAGCACACCGGTCATGCCGCCGATAACGAAGGTGAGCATGAACGCCAATGTCCACATCATCGGGAGCTCGAGCCGGACCCGGCCGCGATACATCGTAAACAGCCAGTTGAACATTTTGGCGCCGGTCGGGATCGAGATGATCATGGTGGTGATCCCGAAGAAGGAATTCACGCTCGCGCCCGATCCCATCGTGAAGAAGTGATGCAACCAGACTAGATAGGACAGGATGGTGATCACCACCGTGGCGTAAACCATCGATGTGTAACCAAACAGCCGCTTGCCAGAGAAGGTCGATGTCACCTCCGAGAAAATGCCGAAGGCCGGCAGGATCAGGATGTAGACTTCAGGATGGCCCCAGATCCAGATGAGGTTCACGTACATCATCGGATTGCCGCCGAAGTCGTTCGTGAAGAAATTCGTGCCGACATAGCGGTCGAGGGACAACAGCGCGAGCACCGCGGTCAGCACCGGAAAGGAAGCAACGATCAGCACATTCGTGCACAGCGCAGTCCAGGTGAAGACCGGCATTTTCATCATCGTCATGCCGGGCGCGCGCAGCTTCACGATGGTGCAGATCAGGTTGACGCCGGACAGCAGCGTGCCCACGCCTGCCACCTGAAGCGACCAGATGTAATAATCGACGCCGACGTCCGGGCTGTAGCCGATATTCGAGAGCGGCGGATAGGCCAGCCAGCCGGTGCGCGCGAATTCACCTACGAACAGCGACATCATGACGAGGACTGCGCCGGCTGCCGTCATCCAGAAGCTGAAATTATTGAGGAATGGAAATGAGACGTCCCGCGCGCCGATCTGCAGCGGCACGACATAGTTCATGAGGCCGGTCACGAGCGGCATCGCCACGAAGAAGATCATGATCACACCGTGAGCGGTGAAGATCTGATCGTAGTGATGCGCGTTGAGATAACCCTCCGAACCACCGAAGGCCATGGCCTGCTGAAGACGCATCATGATGGCGTCCGCAAAGCCGCGCAGCAGCATGACGATGCCGAGCACCATGTACATGATGCCGATACGCTTGTGATCCACGCTGGTGAACCACTCGCGCCACAAATAACCCCAGAGGCGGAAATAAGTGATGGCACCGAGAAGAGCCAACCCGCCCAATGCCACCACCGCGAACGTGCCGACGACAATCGGCTCGTGCAGCGGCAATGATTCCAATGTCAGCCGGCCGAAGACCGCTTTGAGAAGGGCGGGATTATCGAACATGCCGCTATCACTCATCATTGAAGCCGGAGCTGCGGGTTGATCAAGGATGCCGAAGGCTGGCGTGCCGACGTGAAGGCCGGCCGCGGCAAGCCTGCGCCGCGAACCGGCGTGGTATTGATCGGCGCGGCTGTTGTGGCTGGCGCTCCGTCCAGTTCGTCGATGGCGCAAATGCCGGCAACATAGGTCGGCTCGGGTCCAAAGACTGTGCCCCGCGCGGCATGTTTATCATAGGTCAGAGGCAAGACATTGTTGATGCCGGCCATCCCCAATCCACCTTTGGCATCAATGGCCATCATTTCGTTCATGCACATCTTGCCGGGCTCAACGCACATGTTGAGGATGGCCCGATACAAAGCCGGATCGACCGTCGCGTAACGGCGCACGGGGTCGTTTTCACTCGGGCGTTCGAGTTGGAGATAGCTGCTCCGATCCAATGCACCGCCGCCCGCTTTCACGCTCGCGACCCATTTGTCGAATGCGTCGCTCGCCAATCCATGAAAGGCGAAGCGCATACCGGAGAACCCAGCACCGCTATAATTGGCGGAGAAGCCTTGATAGACGCCGGGCTCATTGATGACGGCGTGCAACTTCGTCTCCATACCCGGCATCGCATAGACCTGTCCGGCGAGCGCGGGGATGTAGAAAGAATTCATCACCGATGACGATGTGATCTTGAACTGGATCGGCCGATCGACCGGTGCCGCAAGTTCATTGACCGTGGCGATACCGTATTCGGGATAAATAAACAGCCATTTCCAATCGAGCGCGACGACGTTCACCTCCAAAGGCTTCGTCTGCTGCGTGACGGGGCGCCCCGATGCAACACGACCAATCGGGCGATAGGGATCGAGCAGATGCGTTCCCATCCATGTGAGCGCGCCAAGACAGATGATGATCAACAGAGGCGCAGCCCAGATAACGAGTTCGAGCTGGGTTGAGTGATCCCAGTCCGGCTCATAGCGCGCCGCATCGTTCGAATGCCGGTAACGCCAGGCGAACAGCACGGTGAGCGCCATGACAGGCACGATGATGAGCAGCATCAATACGGTCGAGATGACCACAAGATCGCGCTGCTGCCCGGCCACGTCGCCAGCAGGATCAAGGACAACGAAGTTGCAGCCACTCAGCAGCGCCACCAGCGGCAACAGGGCAATCATGCGAAAGCGGTTCAAGGCGGAACCCATCGGTCGGATTTCACTCTTCCGTCTGACACCTACTTGCGCCACAGCTCGAGCGGCATTGGACAATTTGTCCAATGCCGCAGCGCACCATACAGAGGCAGATAAAGGCATGGAGCCTGCTGGGCGCGGTCTGGATTCGACTGCGGCCCTGCGCTTTTTTTGAACGGTGCAAAGGTCATGGCGCAGTCACCCGCAATGGCTGAACGGGACGCGAGGCTTATCAGCGGCCAGCACGGCAGCGTGAATCCTGGCGAGATCGCGATCGGCGTCATCATTGGCCGGACGTCGGAATTTTTCGACTTCTTCGTCTATGCCATCGCCTCCGTGATTGTGTTCCCGAAGCTCGTGTTTCCGTACGCAGACCCGCTAACGGCAACGCTCTACTCATTCGCCATTTTCGCCCTTGCCTTCATCGCGCGACCGTTTGGCACCGTTATCTTCACGGCCATCGATCGCGCTCACGGCAAAAGCGTAAAACTGACAATCGCCTTGTTTTTGCTTGGCACATCGACTGTCGCCATCGCGTTCTTGCCGGGCTACAACCAGATCGGTGTCGCGTCCGTGTGGCTATTGGCGCTGGCCCGTGTCGGACAAGGTGTGGCTTGGGGCGGCACGTGGGATGGGCTTGCGTCGCTCCTCGCGCTCAACGCTCCGCAGCGCCGCCGCGGCTGGTATGCGATGATCCCTCAGGTTGGCGCTCCGCTCGGGTTGATTGTAGCGAGCGCGCTCTTTGCCTTCTTTGTCGGCAATCTATCGGCTGAAGACTTTTTCAGCTGGGGCTGGCGATATCCGTTCTTCGTTGCCTTCGCCATTAATGTTGTCGCGCTCTTCGCCCGGCTTCGTATCGTCGTAACGCCGGATTACACTGAGCTATTTGAGAATCGCGACTTGCAGCCGACCCCGGTTGTAGACACGCTACGACATGAGGGACGGAATATCGCCATCGGCGCCTTTGCGCCGCTGGCGAGTTTTGCCCTCTTTCACATGGTCACTGTTTTCCCACTGTCGTGGGTCTTTTTGTTCACGAGCGAAGGACCTGCACGATTTCTGATCATCGAGACGATCGCGGCCATCTTCGGAGTCGCGGCTATTGTGGCCTCCGGCCTGATCGCTGACCGTATCGGACGCCGATCGCTGCTCGCGAGCTCCGCGGTGGCCATCGCCGCCTTCAGCGGATTTGCACCGCAATTGCTCGACAGCGGCGTGGTCGGCGAGACATTCTTCATGGTGCTTGGCTTCGTCCTTCTTGGACTCTCGTTCGGCCAGTCCTCCGGCGCCGTCGCGTCCAGCTTCTCCAAGAAATATCGCTACACGGCCTCTGCCCTGACGTCCGATTTCGCCTGGCTCTTCGGGGCCGGCTTTGCGCCATTGGCGGCCCTTCTTCTTGCGAGCCATTTCGGGCTCATTTCGGCCGGCGCCTATCTGCTTTCGGGAGCGGCCTGCACTCTGTTGGCGCTGAGATTCAGCAGATGGCTGGAGACGACAGATCAGGACACCGCGAAAGAGACGTGATCCACGCCCTTCGTGAGATCACCATGTCACATGGTGTCGCCTCGCCTCAGCTCCGCAAGCCGGGCGCTTCCTGGCCCGTGCGCGCGACATATTCTGTATAGCCGCCACCATACTGGTGGATACCATCGGACGTCAGTTCGAGCACGCGATTGGACAGTGCCGCAAGGAAGTGCCGATCATGCGAGACAAACAGCATTGTGCCCTCATATTGCGCCAGCGCCGCGATCAGCATCTCCTTGGTCGCCATATCGAGATGGTTGGTCGGCTCGTCCAGCACAAGGAAATTTGGCGGATCGTAGAGCATCTTCGCCATCACCAGACGCGCCTTTTCGCCGCCCGATAATACGCGGCATCTCTTCTCGACGTCGTCGCCGGAAAAACCGAAACAACCGGCAAGCGTGCGCAGCGAACCCTGTCCCGCCTGCGGGAATGACTCCTCCAACTCCTCGAACACCGTATTCTCGCCGTCCAGCAGATCCATCGCGTGCTGCGCGAAATATCCCGTCTTGACGCTGCCGCCGACCGTAACCGTACCGTCGTCGGGCTCCGTCGTATTTGTCACCAGCTTCAGCAGCGTAGACTTGCCTGCACCATTGATACCCATGACGCACCAGCGCTCTTTGCGGCGGATCATGAAATCCAGGCCCTCATAGATACGTTTGCTGCCATAACCTTTATAGACATTTTTCAAACTGACCACGTCCTCACCCGAGCGCGGTGCCTGCGGGAAGTCGAACGCCACGCTCTGGCGGCGCTTTGGCGGCTCAACGCGCTCAATCTTCTCCAGCTTCTTGACGCGGCTCTGCACCTGCGCCGCATGTGAAGCGCGCGCCTTGAAGCGCTCGATGAACTTGATTTCCTTCGCCAGCATCGCCTGCTGGCGCTCGAACTGCGCTTGCTGTTGCTTTTCGTTCTGCGCGCGCTGCTGCTCATAGAATTCGTAGTCGCCGGAATAGGTCGTCAGCGCACCTCCGTCGATCTCGACGATCTTATTAACGATGCGGTTCATGAACTCGCGATCGTGCGAGGTCATGAGCAGCGCGCCGTCATAACCCTTCAAGAATTGCTCCAGCCAGATCAGGCTTTCCAGATCGAGATGGTTGCTCGGCTCGTCCAACAGCATGACGTCGGGGCGCATGAGCAAGATGCGGGCAAGCGCGACACGCATCTTCCAGCCGCCGGACAGGTTTCCTACGTCGCCGTCCATCATCTCCTGGCTGAAACTGAGACCGGAAAGGACTTCTCGCGCCCGTGCATCCAGCGCATATCCGTCCATTTCCTCAAAACGCGCCTGCACCTCCCCATAGCGTTCAAGAATCTGGTCCATGTCACCGGCCCGATCCGGTTCGGTCATGGCGGCTTCCAGTTCCTTCAATTCGGCCGCGACCTCGCTCACCGGGCCCGCGCCATTCATCACTTCAGTGACAGCGCTGCGGCCGGACATCTCCCCGACATCCTGGCTGAAATAACCAATGGTCACGCCGCGATCGACGGCGACCTGCCCCTCATCGGGCTGGTCCTGGCCGGTGATCATCCGAAACAGAGTGGTCTTGCCAGCCCCGTTAGGACCGACGAGACCAATTTTCTCGCCTTTTTGAAGCGCCGCGGAGGCTTCGATGAAGAGGATCTGGTGGCCGTTCTGCTTACCAATATTGTCGAGACGGATCATGTGCACACGAAGCTGAGAAAAGTCGCGGCCGACTTACGCCATGTGGCGCGCGTGCGAAAGCTCTTATCCGCTGACTCGCGCTCAGAAACCAAAGCTCTGCTGCGCAGGTGATGGCGGTTGAGTGCTGACGCCCTCAAGTTCAAGCATGCGGGCTTTGGCTGTCGAGCCGCCGGGCGCTGAAAAGCCGCCGATCTTGCCGCCGGCGCCAGGATCCGGTGACATGGAATGATCAGCGGCACCGGATTTTTCGCCATGGCTTGCCCGACATCGCGCGCGGCCTCTGGCCCGGCGCCGAGTTCCTTGGCCAGCGTGCCGTAGGTGGTGGTCTGGCCCCATTCAACCTTGCGGAGGGTCTCGTAAATCCGCGTGAAAAAAGGGTCCTGTCCATCGATGTCGAGCACAACCGGCGAAAAGTCGATCCTGTCGCCCTCGAAATAGCGCTTCGCCGCCGTCACGACGTCTGCGATCTGCGCTGGAGGCATTGCCTGAACGGCTTGCGGCACGCTTCTAAGCAGGAGGCGTTCTGCCACCGCGGCCGTATGGCTCGGCAGCTGGAAGCGGGTGACCCCTGCATCGCTCCACGCGATCGCGCAGAAGCCGGCCGTTGTTTCAAAGACGGAATAATGCTGCGCTGTTGCGGTCATTGGCAGAAACTCCGTGACCCTCGGAGAGGTGGGTGCGGCCGACGGGACAAACCACCCGATTCCTGCATCACAGGCAAATGGCAAGGCCGGATAATGTCGATCTCACGGCGCAGAATCTGCCGAATAATAATCAGAATGTGTCAATAAGCGGTGAGAAAGGCCGGGAATGTGTCCGGCCTTTCAAGGAATGTCGACTTGCCAGCCGTCACACCGGTTCGGCTGCGGGGCGGGCCTCAGAACTCTTCCCAGTCGCCGTCGATCGCCACCGCAGCGGCGGCACCGCCACGGGATACGACCGCGCGCTTCGCCGGCTGACGCGCCGGTGCGGAAGGCCTGGTGGCCGGCGCGCTTTGCTTCATCCGGACGACCGGAGACTGAATGCGCGGGGCGGGCGCTGCGCTCTGTTCGTCGCCGAACTTGAAGAAGCCCATGCGCTCGCGCATCGCCGCCTGCTGGTCTTCCAGCGTCTTGGCCGTTGCCGCATTCTGTTCGACCAGTGCCGAGTTCTGCTGCGTGACCTCATCCATCTGGACCAGCGCCTTGCTGACCTGATCAAGGCCCGATGCCTGCTCGCCGCTGGCATTGGCGATTTCGGAGACGATTTCTGCCACCTGCTTGATCGACTCGACGATCTTGCCAAGTGATGTACCGGCGCGGTTGACGAGATCCACGCCCTCCGTGACCTGCGTCGAAGAATTGACGATCAGATCTTTGATGTCCTTCGCCGCCTGCGATGAGCGCTGGGCGAGGCTGCGGACTTCGGATGCGACCACCGCAAAACCCCGTCCGGCTTCGCCGGCACGTGCCGCTTCGACCGCCGCATTGAGCGCCAGCAGGTTTGTCTGGCGGGCGATTTCATCAATCACCGAGATAATGTCGGAAATCTTGCGCGAGGATTCCTCAATGCGGGCCATCGCAGAGACGGCTTCCGACACCACCTGACCACCCTGATCGGCGATCTGATGCGTGCCCTGCGTCAGCGAATTGGCATGTTGCGCATTTTGCGCATTCTGCTTCACCGTCGCAGAGATCTGCTCCATCGAGGCGGAGGTCTCTTCCAGGCTGGCCGCTTGTTCCTCGGTCCGCTGCGAGAGATCGGTCGTCGAGGCCGAGATTTCGGCCGCAGCGTTCGATACTTCGCCGGTGGCGAGTGCAATCGCCTGAACCGTCGATTGCAGCCGACTCATCGCAGTGTTGAAGTCGTCCTTGATCTGCCGATAGGACTCGCTGAAACCGTCGTCCAGACGAACCGTAAGATCGCCGTCAGACAGACGACCAAGGCCCTCACCCAGCATGCGCATCGCACGTGCCTGCTCGTCTGCCGTACGAGCCCGCTCTTCGGCCGCCTGCGCCTGCATCTCTGCTTCGGCCTTCTGACGCTTCAGCGTCTCGTCCGCTTCGGCCCGCGCCTTCTCCAATGCCAGCACCTTGAAGCGCTCAACCGAATTGGCGACATCGCCAATTTCGTCCTTGCGATCGAGGCCCGGCAGCACGACCGAGAAATCCCCGTCAGCCAGTTTCAGCATAGCGCCCTGAATATTGCGCAGCGGCTCGGTCACGCGACGCGAGACCAGCAGCACCATGGCCGCCACAAAGGCGAGCGCAACAATGAGCAGAGCGGACATGATTCCGAAGTGCCACAGCGATGACGCGGCCTTGGCCTGCGCATGATCCATGGCGACATCGAGCGCCGTTTCCGCAACGCCCAAGAGGGAGGCGAGTTTAGAAACCGACATCGGCGTCCATTCCTGCGGCGTAACACCAGCATTTTCACCGGCAATGACCGCCTTGAACACCTTCAGGCGAAGCTCTGAAAACTTCGGGTCGAAGTATTCATTCCTTGCTGTCTGCAAAGCGGCGGCAAATTGCGGCGGCAGATTCAGACCGGCGGCAGCCTCTTCGAGCGCTTCCCAGACCGATTCGGTCTTGCCGAGATTCCTCGTGTAAACAAGCAGCGGATCGGCCGGCAATTTCAGACCGCCGAGACCGTTCGAGATCATCACCTGCGCGTCGCCGGCGCTGTTGCGCGCAATCCAGGCGAGCTGCTTGATACCGAGCAACTGGTCGATCATGCTGTCATCGAGCTTCACCATATTGGTGAGCTGTTCTGACAGTTTTCCAAGCGACTCAATGAGGCGGGACGTTTCAGCGTTAAATTCTTCCATGAGCCCGGCGCGGCGAGATGCTTTCGGCTGAGTGACAGCGCGGACAGTCTCTTCATGCAGACCATGCAGCTTGTTGACCGAGGCAACAAGACCCGGAAGGCTCGCCTCTTTATTCGGAAAATCGAGCTTGGCCAGGGCCGCCAAGGCCGGCTTCAGCGCGGCCATCTCCGCCGTACGCACGTCCTGCGTCTGTTTTGCCAGCGATGTCTGTTGCCGATCGCCGTTCAGATCGCGCACCGTCGTCGAGCGGTCAACGCGCAGATTGTGCAAGGCCGTGAAGAGATTGCGAGAGATATCAATGACTGCCGCACTGCGCGTCGCTGCCTGGTATTGCGTCCAGGACATCCACACATTCTGTGCGAGCATGACGATAACAGCCACGCCGAGAATTCCGATGACGGATTTCAACAGCGCGCCGACGGACAGTTTGTTCAGCATTGCGAGCCCCATTCACCCCAATGCATCAGCGTTAGAGTGAAAGTGGTAAACACGCGGTAATTGAGGAGGGATGGCCGGTAAATATTCGCGAGTGGTAACGTAAAATCACATGCCGGGAGTTATGCACCGCCTGCGATGCAATCTGAGGGCGAAATATCGCGATGCCCGCAACTAGAGCCCCGGCTTTGATGGAATCAAAAGCCGGGGCCCTACTTTTTGTTTAGACGCGTTTTCTTCACGCGAACCGGTGCTCACTTCGCCCGAAAACGCTCTAAAACAGATCGAAATATTCCTTCTGTTCCCAGCGCGTGACATCGCTGGCATCGGCGCGTTCTTCGCTGCGATAGCGCGCGATCTCCGAATCCTTGATGCGCAAATAATAATCGATGAAACCATTGCCGAAAGCGTTGCGGAAACATTCGCTCACACGTAGCGCATCGAGCGCTTCGCCCAAGCTCTTAGGCATCGACTCGGCCTGCATTTCATAAGGCGTATCGGCCGATGGGCCGGGATCGAGATTCCGGGCGACGCCATCAAGACCGGCTGCAACCTGTGAAGCGATGTAGAGATAGGGATTAGCCGCAGGCTCACCGATGCGATTTTCGATATGCGTGGCCGGATCGCCGGGGCTGCCAATCACGCGCGCCATCACGCCGCGATTGTCCTGACCCCAGATTACGCGATCGGGCGCCAGCGCATAAGCGCGATAGCGCTTATAGCCGTTGAGCGTTGGCGTTGCGAAAGGCGCACTCGCCTTTGCATTGGCTAGCAGACCGCCAAGCCAGGCGCGGCCCAGGGGAGACAGAGCGTGCTCGCCGTCGTGTGACACGAAGGCATTGGCTTTCGTTTTCACATCGATCAGCGACTGATGCAGATGCCAGCCACTGGAAAACGCGTTCGGCAAACCCGGCCGGCACATGAATGTGCAGTGCATGCCGTTGCGGCGCGCGATCTGCTTCATGGCGCTGCGAAACAGCACCATCATGTCAGCGGCCGCGAATGCCATTTCCGGCCGGAAAGTAAATTCGCACTGGCTCGGACCAAGCTCGACTTCGGCCGAACGGAACGGCAGGCCCAGCGCCGTCACGGCGCGCCAGAACGGCTCAAGGATCGGCTCGATCTGATCCGAACGCGCCTCAGTGAGCAATTGAAAGCCCTGATGGATATAGCTGACCTCGATCGGCTCTCCCGGCCAGGTGGCGTCCGTCGGCGCAAGGCGCGGATTTTCGATGCGATAGAGATGGAATTCGACTTCCAGCCCCGCCATCAGGTCGAAGCCCTTGCCGCGCAAATTCGACAGCGCGTCACGGCAAAGCTGGCGTGTCGAGAACGGCACCGGCTTGCCGTTCTGGAAATAGATGTCACACAATACCCAGCCGGTATTCGGCGCCCAGGGGAGCACGCGGAACGTCGCCGGATCGGCGATCATCAGGAAGTCTGCGCCGCCCTGCATCTCCGGCATGGCAAAACCGCCGCCCGGCGTGAACACCGGAAACACCGTGCGATGCGATGTGTCCTTGCAGAGCAGCGTCGTCGTCATACTGACGCCGTTTCGCATCAGCTTGGCGGCTTCGGACGCAACCACCGTCTTGCCACGCAGCACACCATGCTGATCGACGAAGGAGAAGCGCACGAGATCGAGCTTCCGCTCCTCGATCTCGCGTTCGACGGTGTTCGCCAGACGAAATTGTTCGTCGTTCCACAACCCGTGGCGTTCGACGAAGCTTACAGCGGCGTTGTCACGCGAAGACATGGCAATCTCTCTTTACCTCCCCTGCAGGGGGAGGTCGACTGCCGAAGCGTCGCGAAGGCAGTCGGGTGGGGGTCAAGCGAGAGATCATGGACATGACCCCTCCCCGGCATGTTCCGCATGCCGACCCTCCCCTTTCAGGGGAGGGATAAGAAAAAATCAATGTCCGTTCGCCCAGCTCTTGGTCTTGCGGCGATTCTCGTGCGCGTTCCGGGTGTAGCCTTCCCAATCGGCGGCCGGCCCGACGCCGTCGACACAGACAGGGCCGGTCATGGCCGGCGCCTTGTCGGAGTCCAGCACCATCAGCGGACGCTCACCCTTGCTGGCTTGTTCGATCGCAGCACGCAGCATGCGTCGATAGGCGGTGATCGCCTTGTCGGACTGGCCGAGATGCTCCTTGGTGCGATCCTGAATCGGCCCCATCGACTCGCACGCCCACTGATCGTGAATATTGATGTCGGCGCCCATGCCGGTGAAAGTCTCGTGCGCCTGCTCGTACGGATCGAAACCGTAATCGTTCTGCTTGTTCTTGCGCGGCACGTAATTCGGCAGTTCGTAGAGCTCCAGTCGCTGGCGACGCATCTCGTCCTTGTCCACCTTGCTGCCGAAGCTGGTGAAGATGCAGTACCAGTAATGCGTCGTCTCATCGATCGGCACATGCCATTGCGAGATGGTCATCTCCTGGCTCATCGGGATCATGAACGCATTGGGGAACACCAGATTGGTGGTCCGCACATGCATGGACTTGTCGCTGATCTGGCGCAACGTGTTGAGGCGCAGGCCATAATTCGTTTGCTCGACCTCGATGCGCGGACGCGGGAATTCGCGCATGATCTTGGTCATCGGCATGTCCGCATCGGATGTCGAGTCGCGGAACATCTTGCCATAGGACTTTGACGGATCCTCGTCCTCGAAGAAGCGATGCAGCCAGGATGTATGCGCCGGATCGATGCCGACCTCGAGCGACTGCAGCCAGTTGCACTCGATCAGGCCCTTGAAGGCGAAGGTGTATTCGTCGGGCGCGACGAAACAATCGAAATTGGGAAAGGCCGGCGGCTCGCCCGGGCCCATATAGGCGAACAGGATGCCGCTCTTCTCCACCACCGGATAGGATTTCTGCCGGATGTTGGCGCAGAGTTTGCTGCCTTCCGGCTCGGCCGGGGTCTCCAGGCATTGGCCGTTCACATCGAATTTCCAGCCGTGGAAGGCGCAGCGCAGACCGTCGGCTTCCAGACGGCCGAAGGCCAGATCGGTGCCGCGATGGGGGCAGCCGCGCGCGATCAGACCGTAGCGGCCCTGCCCATCCTTGAATATCACAAGATCCTCGCCCAGCAGCTTCACCGGCTTGATCGGGCGGTTGCTGGATAACTCCTCCACCAATGCGGCCGGCTGCCAATAGCGCCGCAGGAGATTGCCGGCCTTGGTGCCCGGATTGGTGCGGGTGATGAGTTCGTTTTGTTCTGCGCTGAGCATGGCCCGGCCTCCCGATACGGCTGTAGACACGGCGCAACGAATGACTATTGTTCGTTGACCGAACATTGGTTCGAATTACATCAGATCGAAAGTAAGCCTGCAAGTCCAACTTGGTGGCAGGCCGCTCGGATCTGGGCACGCCATCCACGAGGGAGCATCGAGGCGATGCCGCGTATCAGCCGATCGGAAGCCGAACAAAACCAGGCGGACAGGGCCGGACCGGAATTTCTCGAAGCGCTCGCACGCGGCTTGCGGGTCATACAGTCGTTCGACCGGGACCGCCGGCAGCTTTCCTTGAGCGATGTCGCAAAACAGGTCGATCTGCCGCGTGCGTCCGTCCGGCGAACGCTGCACACATTGGTTCAGCTCGGCTTTGCCGAGACCGACGGAAAGCTTTTCCGGCTGACACCGCGTGTGCTGACGCTGGCCGGCGCCTACTTGCTGTCCAATCCAATCGCCAGCATCCTGCAGCCGGCCATCGACCGTCTCAGCGCGGAGATCAATGCCTCATGCTCGACTGCGGTGCTAGATGGTGACGATGTCGTCATGATCGTCCATGCATCGCCATCGCGCATCCTGCCGTTGAGCGCGCAAGTGGGGTTTCGTATTCCGGCCTTTGCCAGTTCACTTGGCCGCGTTCTGCTTGCCGACTTGGATGATGCCGGACTAGATGCCTTCCTCGCGCGCATCCAGCCGCACAAGCTCACCGAGCAAACGATCGTCGACAAGAAGCAATTGTGGCAAGCTATTCTGAAGGCGCGGGCAGACGGTTACTCGCTCGCCGATCAGGAAGTGGAAGTCGGCTTCCGTTCGATTTCTGTCGCGCTGAAACGTCTCGATGGCAGGACCATCGCCGCGTTGAACATCGGCATCCACACAGAACGCGGCACGCCGGAGATGATGCGTCAGACTTTTCTGCCGAAGCTGCGCAGCCTTGCTTCCGAATTGCAGCAGCAATTGATCTGACGGTGTCAGCGGCCCGGCAGGACGAGCACCTTGGGCCTGGCCGGCAGTGTCGTCTTGGAAATCACCACTGATGGCGTCTCCGACGTCTCGATATCGAACTTCTCGCGCATGCGTTCCAGGAAGCGATTGAGCGTATAGACGCTGAAATAATGCATCGGAATGATCAGCGGCGCCTTCAGACCTTCGATCACCTCGATCATTCCGTCGATATCGAGCGTATAGCTGCCATCGACAGGCACCATCACCGCATCGATGCGGCCGATTTCGTTCATCTGCTGCTGGTTCAGCGTGTGATGCAGATGACCGAGATGGGCGATGCACATGTTGGCTATTTCGAACACGAAGATCGAATTGCCGTGCCGCTCGGTGCCGCCTCCATAGTCACGGATATTGGTCGGCACGTTGCGCACGCGCACATCCTTGACTGTAATATCATGGCGAACCGGCTTTCCGAATTCACTGGCCCAGCCGCGCAGCACATGAGGAATCTTGGGATCCGGACTGTCGGTGTAATGGGATGAATGCGCGTGATTCATCGTCGCGATGTCCGGCGTGACCGGCGGACGAACATAGTCATTATAATCCGTTGCGATGCGGACGATGCGCGGGCTTTCGATCAGAAAGGTAGAGTGCCCGATATAAGTGATCCGCACCTGATCGCTGGCGAGTTGCGCCAGCTTGAATGCAGCGGGAACAACGCGCGGGGACCGCGACGCGACAAGCCCGGGACAATTTTCCATCATCTCGGCTTTCGGCGCTGGCGCCTGGATGCGCTCGAATGCTGCAGCCCGTGCCGGCAGCAAGCTCAAAGCCGCGATCAGC
Source organism: Pseudorhodoplanes sinuspersici (assembly GCF_002119765.1). Classification (NCBI taxonomy): domain Bacteria; kingdom Pseudomonadati; phylum Pseudomonadota; class Alphaproteobacteria; order Hyphomicrobiales; genus Pseudorhodoplanes; species Pseudorhodoplanes sinuspersici. The sequence continues at coordinate 1,892,988 of NZ_CP021112.1, read as the reverse complement.
GTTGCACCTGATAGCCGAAGGGAAATTCGCATGCGCCGCTCCGTCCCGCGCAAAATTATGACACGGGAAACGGGACCAGCCAAATGAACTGAGTGTGCAGTCTGCTCAATAAAAAAGCGGCGCCGTCACCGCGCCGGCGCTTGGATAACGCGAAATCTATCGCTTAACGCGAAGAAACGATCAGTCCCTTCGGAGTCACCACAACCCAGCGGCCATCCTGACGGCGGATGGTCTGCACCCGGCCAACACCTGGAAGATCCGCACCCGGCACAACCTCATAGAAGCCCAGACGCGCATTCTCCAGCATCGCGCGGCCATCGAACACATCGCGAATGACCCATCCGCTCACCACAGCCGGACGATCCGATTGTTTGGAGGCTGCAGGTGCAGCAGAGCTGGAGGCGATCGAACCGGTAACATCAGACGAAGACGCGGCAGTCGCCGCGGTCCGGCGATCGATGCGTTCCAGCAGCTCCGACAATTTCTGAACGCGCGAGGCCGGCTCGGCCTGCGCCTTCTCGACACGCTCGGCGACTTTCGCCATCTGCGCATTGGCCGACTTCGAGTTGCTGTCGATGCTCGCCTTGAGCGAGGCAACTTCCGCGGAGAGCTGCGTGATCACGCCACGCAGCGCATTGACTTCGATGGTGCGCGCATCGTCGGAGGACACCGGCTGCGGCTTGACGAAAGCAACAGCGGCCATGGCGCCGACAGCGGAGCCGGCGGCGGCAGCGACAGCGATCGCCAGTGCAAGAACGGTGAAGCGGCTGAGCCGCGGACGCGCCGCGAGCGGCGAAGCAATGGCCGCGAGCGACTCGCGGAACGACATCCGGATCTTTTCCGGCGCGGCTTCTGCTGTTGCGGTGGCTGCAGCGGGCGCTTCGACGGTCGCGACCGTTTCAGCGGCGGTGACGGGGGAGGTTTCCTTGCCAGACTCGACAGACTGTTCCATGGCGTGGTTTCCGAGGTGATAACTTCACCAATCGGTAACCAACGCCACTTACGAAACAGTTAAATTTGCGCCATTTTGAGGCATTTTCCGCCGCGCTGACGATAACGAATTGTTGAGACTTGCGGCCGCACACCTCTCACAACAATCCGTTCTCCTGCGCCAGCGCCTTCAACGACACCGCCGGACGCGCGCCCATATGCTGGATCACTTCGGCAGCAGCGAGCGCGCCAAGCTTACCGCAAGCAACGTGATCGCGGCCATGGGCAAGGCCGAACAGAAAGCCCGCAGCAAACAAGTCGCCCGCGCCCGTGGTGTCGATCACGTTTTCGACTGGCGCCGCCGGCACAGCCTTGGTGCCATCCTTGCTGACGACAACACAACCCTTCTCGCTCCGCGTCACGACAGCAAGCTTCGCATCTTTCTGCAGGACCGAGACAGCCGTATCGAAATCAGCGGTCTCGTAAAGGCTCTTCAACTCGGCTTCATTGGCGAAGATGAGATCGACGGTGTTGTCGCGCATCAGCTTCAGGAATTCATCGCGATAACGCCCAACGCAAAATGCGTCCGACAAGGTCAGCGCCACCATACGGCCGGCATCATGCGCCGCTTTCGACGCCTTGATGAATGCCTCTTTCGCATGAGGCGGATCCCAGAGATAGCCTTCGAGATAGGTGATGGCGGCATCGCCGATCTGTTTCGGATCGATATCGGCCGGCGTGAGATTCTGCGCGGCGCCGAGATAGGTATTCATCGTGCGCTCGCCATCCGGCGTGACCATGATGTAGCAGCACGCCGTCGCGGGACCGTCAGCGGCGTGCGGCGTATCAAAGCCGACGCCCAATGCGCGGATGTCGTGCGCGAATACCTGACCGAGATTGTCGTTACGCGTCTTGCCGACAAAGGCCGCCTTCGCGCCGAAGCTCGCAACACCGGCAATCGTATTGGCGGCCGAACCGCCCGAGCTTTCGGTCGCCGGGCCCATCGCGTCATAAATGCTCTTTGCCCGGCTCTCGTCGATCAGGGCCATGCCCCCTTTCTGCATGTTTTGCTTGATCAGAAAGTCGTCCTCGGCGCGCGCAATCACGTCGACAATGGCATTGCCGATTCCGAGAACATCGTAGCGGGGAGAGGTCATTCGTGGGTCCTTGGTTGCAAGTCCTTGGGTTGCAAGGCGGCGCACTATAGCCATGCGAGACAGCGTGGCAAATACGGCGGGTTTCTTTTGGAAAAAAGTCGAGAGTGGGAACGCTATTGCCCACGATGGGCATCGTATTTGACGTCGGTCAGGACGCGCAGGCCGCTGCCCGTTCCCTCAACAAAGCGCGCTCGCGCTCATTGCGGGTCAATAATGCGGCACGCTCGAATTCTGCGCACGCCTCTGCATGCCGGCCGAGTTTGACGAGAAGGTCGCCGCGAACGCTCGGCAGCAGGTGGTAGTTTTTGAGCGTGACCTCGCCGACGAGCGCATCGGCAATCTCAAGCCCCGCCGCCGGACCAAACGCCATGCCCACCGCAACGGCGCGATTCAGCTCGACAACGGGCGACGGCGAGACCTGCGCAAGCACGCGGTAGAGCGCCGCAATCTGCTTCCAGTCCGTGTCTTCTGCTTTTCGCGCCCGCGCGTGACAAGCCGCGATGGCGGCTTGCAGCGTATAAGGACCAGGAGGCGCGGCCGTCATTTCGGCACGCGCCAAAGCCGCAAGACCACGCCGGATCAGAAGCTGGTCCCAACGCGAACGATCCTGATCGAGTAGCAGGATCGGATCGCCTGTCGGCCCGGTGCGGGCGGCAAAGCGCGACGACTGGATTTCGAGGAGCGCGACAAGACCGTGCACTTCCGGTTCGCCGGACGCGAGCCCGGCAAGAATGCGCCCGAGGCGCAAGGCTTCCTCACACAGTTGCGGCCGTATCCAATCAGCGCCGCTGGTTGCCGAATAGCCCTCGTTGAAAATCAGGTAGATCACGCCGAGTACGGCCAACAATCGTCCGCTCCGATCATCGCCATGCGGCACTTCGAAGGGGACGCGCGCCTCAATCAGCGTGCGCTTGGCGCGGACGATCCGCTGCGCGATGGTTGGCTCCGCCACGAGAAAGGCGCGGGCGATTTCATCGGTCGTCAGACCACCCAGCAATCGCAAAGTCAGCGCAACCTGCGCTTCGCGTGACAACACCGGGTGACAGGCGGTGAAGATCAGACGCAGCAGATCGTCATCGATATCGTTGTCGAGTGCGGCATCGAAATCGGGAATGGCCAGTTCATCTGCTTGCAGATCGCGGCCGATGTCTTCGTGCTTGCGATCCCGCATTCTGGCGCGGCGGAAATGATCGACCGCACGCCGTTTGGCGATGGTTATCAGCCATGCGCCGGGCTTCTCAGGCACGCCATTCTTCGGCCAGGTCTCCAGCGCCGCAACAAGTGCATCCTGCGCCAGCTCTTCAGCCATCCCGACATCGCCGGTGAATCGGGCAAGGCCGGCGATCAGCTTTGCCTGTTCGATCCGCCAGATGGCGTGGATAGCCTGATGGGTGTCAGTCGCTGTCACGGCGGCCGATTCACCACCTTCAATCGGTCGGTGCAAGCGGCATTGTGCGGCACTCAAGCCGACCTAGCTTGCATTCTGTTTCTTGATCCGCTTGGCCGGTATAAGACAGCCGCTGGAACTTTAAACCCGCAATGAGGGCCACCTTTTCCATGTCCATCGCCCGAAATGTCGCGATTGTCGGCGCGGCGACGCTGGCGTCGCGCGTCCTTGGCTTCGTGCGCGATGTGGCGATTGCCGGATTGTTCGGCGCAGGCGCGCGCGCCGACGCTTTCGTCGTGGCATTTCAGTTCTCCAATCTGGTCCGTCGGCTGCTCACCGAGGGCGCACTGAATTCGGCTTTTGTGCCGCTCTATCTGCGGCGGCGCGATGAAGGCGGAGAAAAAAGTGCCGGAGCCTATGCCGGAAAGCTGATCGGCACGCTCACACTGGTGTTGCTGTGCGTTTCAGCCCTGCTAGCGCTGGCAATGCCGCTCTTGATGATCGGGCTGGCGCCCGGGTTCGGCGGTCATGATCCACGCATGACGCTCGCCGTCGAAATGGCGCGTCTGATGCTGCCTTATCTTGTCCTCGCCGGGCCTATCGCGGTGTTGATGGGTGTCCTCAACGCCAATCATCGCTATTCGACGGCGGCGGCCGCCGCCGTGATGTTCAATATCGTTATTCTCATCGCAATTGCCGTGATCGTCCTGATGAAGTGGGGTGACAGCGACCGCTCGGCGTGGCTGGTGGCAATCGCCGTGGCGCTGGCGGGTCTCTGCCAGCTTGTGCTGGTCGGCATCACGGTGCTGATCGGGCCGGAGAAGGCGACACCGCTCGGCGTTCTTCCACGCAATGACGCGCAACGTTTCGTGGCGCTGGCGATACCCGGCCTGATCGCAAGCGGGGTTCCGCAACTCACCATGATTGTCGCCGTCATGATCGCTTCAGATTGGCCGGGCGCGGTGTCGTGGTTGTATTATGCGAACCGCCTGGTGGAATTGCCGCTCGGCATTGTCGGCATCGCCATTGGCACGGTGATGACACCGGCCCTGTCGCATGCCGCGCGCGGCAAGGACCGCGAGCTTGGCCCGCGCACTATTCGGCATGGCATCGAAATGGCGCTTGGTCTCGCCTTTCCCGCTGCGATTGCTCTGATGCTACTGGCATGGCCGATCGTGCATATCCTGTTCGAACGCGGCGCTTTCACGAGCACCGACAGCTATGCCACCGCGACCATGCTTGGTTTACTTGCCATCGGCCTGCCGGGCCATGTGCTGGTAAAGGCACTGTCGCCCGTGTTTTTTGCGCATGAGGATACGCGCACGCCGATGATGGCTGCCGGCGTCGGATTGATCGCGGCTTTCTTCGGCAGCCTCGCCTTCATGCTCGCTGCCAGACCGTCTGGAATAGCTTTATCCATTGCAGCATCAGGCTGGATCAGCGCGGCCATGCTGTGGCTGCTCGCGACGCGACGCGGGCTTTTGACGATCCCCGTTTCTGCCTGGCGCCGTCTGGCCCTGATTGCGCTCTCGGCCGCCATCATGGGCGCCGTCGTTCGTCTTGTGGCGGCGCAAGCAAGCTTGTTCGCGCAAGGCGATGGCCGACTCCTTCAGATCGCCCTTCTGACGGTTGTCGTCGGGGTCGGGCTCCTCGTCTATGCAGCCTGTCTCTGGCTGTTCGACATCGTCCGCACCAGCGATTTGCGCACGACCTTCCGGCCCCGGTAGGGCCCGACGATGAATACTTGCCATGGAATACTTGCCATGACGTGGCATGGCGTGGCATTCACCCGCGCTCTATACTATTCACCGCAGAGGCCGCGATGGCGTTCAAACAACTGGTATTTTCCGGCGTCCAGCCGACGGGAAATCTGCATCTCGGCAATTACCTCGGCGCCATCACCAAATTCGTCGACCTGCAGAAGACTTTTGACTGCATTTACTGCGTCGTCGACATGCATGCGATCACGGTCTGGCAGGATCCGGACGAATTGCGACGGACGATTCGCGAGGTGACTGCAGCCTTCATCGCAAGCGGCATCGACCCGAAGAAGAACATCGTCTTCAACCAGAGCCAGGTTGCCGAGCATGCCGAGCTCGCCTGGGTGTTCAATTGCGTTGCGCGTATGGGCTGGCTGAATCGCATGACGCAATTCAAGGAAAAGGCCGGCAAGGATCGCGAAAATGTCTCGGTCGGACTGTTCGCCTATCCGAGCCTGATGGCGGCTGACATTTTGATCTATCGCGCGACCCATGTCCCGGTCGGCGAGGATCAGAAGCAGCACCTCGAATTGTCGCGCGACATCGCACAGAAATTCAACAACGACTTCGGCGCACAGATTGCGAAATACGGCTTTGGCGACATGTTCTTCCCGCTGCCGGAGCCAGTGATTCAAGGTCCAGCCACGCGCGTCATGTCGCTGCGCGACGGCTCGAAGAAAATGTCAAAATCCGATGCGTCGGAATATTCGCGCATCAACTTGACGGACGATGCCGACACGATCGCGCAGAAAATCCGCAAGGCAAAGACAGATCCGGAACCGCTGCCAAGCGAAGAGAAAGGTCTCGAAACGCGGCCTGAAGCGGACAATCTCGTCGGCATCTACGCGGCGCTGAAAGACATCAGCAAGACCGAAGTGCTGCGCGAATTCGGTGGCGCGCAATTCTCGTCGTTCAAAACGGCACTTGTCGATCTCGCGGTCGAAAAGCTCGGGCCGATCGGCGGCGAGATGAAACGTCTGGTCGCCGATCCGGCTTATATCGATCAGGTTCTGGGCGATGGCTCCGATCGCGCGCGCGCGATCGCGGCGGAGACGATGAAATCCGTCAAGGATATTGTTGGATTCGTGCGACGCTGACCGTCGCTGCAATTCGAATGTCAAGTCCGACATTGTCTTGTGACCATCGCACTTGCCGTGGCACCATCGGTCGCGCTACGTCGTGCGCGCGACCAGCGCTAGGCCGTTATTCAGGGGAAGGTCGATGAGCCGCAAACGCCGCTCTTATGAATCCGGCCATAAGCCGAAATATCTCGTCATCGTGGACGACACGCCGGAAGGCGACCGCGCAATTTATTATGCGAGCCGTCGCGTTTCGCGCGTCGGCGCCAGCATGATCATGCTGCGCGTGGTCGATATCGAGGACCGCAACCAGCAATGGCTTGGCGTTGCCGACATCATGCGCGCCGAAGCGCACGAGGAAGCCAACGCCGCGCTCGATCGCGCCTCCGGACGCGCCAATGGCGTGGCCGGCATCACGCCGGAACGGGTGGTGCGTGAAGGCAAATGGATCGAGCAGATTTTGCAGTTGATCGACGAGGATGAGGACATCGCCAATCTGGTCCTGGCCGCAGGCACCGGGTCCGAGGGGCCCGGGCCGCTGATTTCCGCTATCGGCCGGACCACCCTCGATTTGCCAATCCCGGTGACCGTCGTGCCCGGCCATCTCACCGATGACGAGCTGGATGCGCTGACCTAGGGATTGGGGAGCATCGCGTGGCGCGACGCCGGTTCCGCATTTTCCGGCACGTTATGCTCCCGGTTGACCTTGGCCAATAAAGCGCCACTTATAGGGGTGCCCGTGGCGAGTGCGCCCGACGCGATCCTTTCAAAGCCGAGAGCTAAGCCGATGTTCATCCAGACCGAAGCCACGCCGAACCCGGCGACCCTGAAGTTCCTCCCGGGCCGTACCGTGCTCGACGGCACTCTGGAAATGACCAACCGCGAACAGGCGGCGAAATCGCCGCTGGCCGAGAAGCTGTTTGATATTCCCAATATCAGCGGCGTGTTTTTCGGCTCGGACTTTATCACCGTGACCAAGGCCGCCGGCGAATGGCAGCAGCTCAAGCCGCTTATCCTCGGCGCGATCATGGAGCATTACATGTCCGGCGCACCGCTCCTGCGGGATGGCGCCGACACAGGCGGCGCGGACGAAGACGAATTTTTTGATGCTGCCGACGAAGAGACGGTGAATACGATCAAGGAATTGATCGAGACGCGTGTTCGTCCGGCCGTCGCCAATGACGGCGGCGATATCACCTTCCGCGGTTTCAAGGACGGTGTCGTTTTTCTGTCCATGAAGGGCGCCTGCTCGGGCTGCCCCTCCTCTACGGCAACGCTGCGGCATGGCATCCAGAACCTGCTGCGGCACTTCGTGCCGGATGTCACTGAGGTTCGTCCGGTCTAAACCGCCCCCTCCACGCTTTCTTGCATCTTTGTCGTTCCGCGAAGGCGGAGACCCATACACGGCACTGCCATATGGGCCTGCCTTCGCGAGAACGGCTATACGATGTATGACATCCGCATGCTCGTTCTTGCCATCGACACAGCATTAGAAGCCTGCTCGGCCGCGATCTTCGATTCCGTGCAGGGCATTGTGATCGCCAGCGATACGCAGATCATGACCCGCGGTCATGCCGAAGCGCTGATGCCGCTCGTGGCCGGCGTGATGGAGCAAAGTAAGATGGCATTCGCCGATCTTGACCGCCTTGCCGTGACCGTCGGGCCCGGCAGCTTTACCGGTCTTCGTGTCGGCATTGCCGCAGCCCGCGGATTGGGGCTGGCGACGAAGAAGCCGGTGATCGGCGTCACCACACTTTCCGCATTGGCAGCACCCTACATTGCCACCGACCCGGCAACACCGGTCGCAGCCGCGATCGACGGTCGCCACCGGCATATTTATCTGCAGCTCTACGGCGCTGGCGGCCATGTGTTGCTGTCGCCACGGATCGTGCCTGTTGCCGAAGCCGTGCATGCCGCCGCCGGCGCTTCGGCGCGGCTTGTGGGCTCAGGCGCGGCCATGATGGCCGAGATCTGGCCCAATCAAGAGAAGCCGCCGCAGATCGACGAGCGGCGCGCACCCGATATCGATTGGGTGGCAAGGCTCGGTGCTATCGCCGCGCAACAAGATGCACCGCCAAAGCCGCTGTACCTGCGCCCACCCGACGCCCACCCGCAAACATCAGCAAAACTGCCGCGCCGATGAAATGGCTGTTTGAATTACTCTCGCCGGCCCGGCCGCCGGTTATATCCGATGCCGCGACACGCGACGCCTCAGCCATTGCAAGGCTGCATGCGGCTTCATTTCAACGTGGATGGAGTGAAGACGAAATCGAGCACATGCTGCTCGACCGGAATGTGGTCGCGCATCGCGCCACGATCGGAAAGAATTTCGCCGGCTTTATCATCTCGCGCATGGCGGCGGACGAAGCCGAAATTCTATCCATCGCGGTGTCATCGTCCTATCGCGGCCGCAATATTGCGCGCACGATATTGCGGCACCATCTCGGGCGTCTGGCGGCCTTCGGTGTGCGGACCGTGTTTCTGGAAGTCGATGAAGGCAACGTGTCGGCCCTGCGGCTTTATCGCCGTGCGGGATTTGTGGAAGTTGGGCGCAGAGACGGCTATTACCCAAGCACATCGGGGCGGCCGACAAGCGCATTGGTGTTGCGGCGCGATCTCGCCTGATGGACGGGCGATGGCCCTGCTTCTAAAATGGGCCGACAAGCGGAGATGGATGTGGCCTTAAAGGCAGCCAACTTGAAGAACCCGACCAGCATCGAGGCGCGCTGCGCCGAAAAGGGAATGCGCATGACCGAACAGCGGCGCACCATTGCCCGCGTGCTCAACGATGCCGACGATCACCCCGATGTCGAGGAATTATATCGCCGCTGCGCCAAGATCGACGACCGTATTTCAATTTCGACCGTATATCGGACGGTGAAGCTGTTTGAGGATTCCGGGATCATCGAGCGCCACGATTTCCGCGAGGGACGGGCGCGTTTCGAGCAAATTTCGGACGTCCATCATGACCACCTGATCAACCTGCGGACCGGCGAGGTCATCGAATTCCAGTCCGAGGAGATCGAGCGGCTGCAGGCGGAGGTAGCACGGAAGCTGGGCTACAAGCTGATCGACCACCGCCTGGAACTTTATGCCGTGCCGCTGGACGACGAGAAGAAGAACTGAGGATGAATTTCGGTAATTAAATACCGAATTCGCCCTCCAAAATCTTGAAGCTGGAAAATTTCGGCCTATTTCGCCCAAGGATTGGCCCCGCAAGGGTTTATCCTGAGCGGTCGCATTCCTTTTTGGCCGATTTGGCTGTAAAGATGGGTCTAGGAACCCCGGTATGTCTGTCGTATTTGCACTGAAGGATCAGGACCGTTGACGCATTCCGCGCCGACAGCGCCCCATCACGCGGCATGACCGGACCCCGCAAGCTCTACATCAAGTCCTACGGCTGTCAGATGAACGCCTACGACTCGCTTCGTATGGCGGACATGCTGGCCCCGGAGGGATTCAGCGAGACGAATGACGCGAATGATGCCGATCTCGTCGTGCTGAACACCTGCCATATCCGCGAGAAAGCCGCCGAAAAGGTTTATTCCGAGATCGGCCGCCTGCGGATGATGAAGGACGAGGCCGCCAGCGCCGGCCGCAAGGTCACTATCGCGGTGGCCGGTTGTGTGGCCCAAGCTGAAGGCGCCGAGATTATGCGGCGTGCGCCGGCTGTTGATCTGGTCGTCGGGCCGCAGAGTTACCATCGCCTGCCACGTCTATTGGAACAGGCAGCGCGCGGCGAACGGCCGGTCGAAACCGAATTTCCGGCAGAAGACAAATTCGATTTTCTCAAAAATCCGACGCGCGAAAAAATCCGTGCGCGCGGCGTCAGCGCGTTCCTGACAATCCAGGAAGGATGCGACAAATTCTGCACCTTCTGCGTAGTGCCCTATACGCGCGGCGCCGAAGTTTCCCGGCCGGTGGCAAAAATCCTGGCTGAAGCGTTGCGGCTTGCCGATGCCGGCATTCGCGAAATCACGGTGATCGGCCAGAACGTCAATGCCTATCACGGCGACGGACCGGATGGTCAGACCTGGACCCTGGCGCGGCTGCTGCGGCGATTGGCCGATATCCCGGGCATCGACCGTCTGCGCTACACGACAAGTCACCCGCGCGATGTCGATGACAGCCTTATTGCCATGCATCGCGATCTGCCGGAATTGATGCCGCAACTCCATCTGCCGGTGCAGTCGGGCTCCAATCGCATACTCGATGCGATGAATCGGCGACATACCCGTGACGATTATCTTCGTGTCGTCGACCGGCTGCGCAGCGCGCAACCAGCAATGGCCTTCACATCGGATTTCATCGTCGGTTTTCCCGGCGAAACCGATGCCGATTTCCAGGATACGATGAGCCTGATCGAGGATGTCGGCTTTGCGGGCTCCTTCTCGTTCAAATATTCGCCGCGCCCGGGCACGCCGGCTTCCGATATGGACAATCAGGTTGCCGAGAGTGTGAAAACGCAACGCCTGAAGGAATTGCAGGAATTGATCGACCGGCAATTGGCCGCATTCAGCCGCAATTGTGTCGGCCAGACGCTGGATGTCCTGTTCGAGAAAGTCGGCCGCCATCCGGGACAGATCGTCGGCAAGTCGCCCTATCTGCAACCCGTGCAAGTCATGGCGCCGCCATCCCTGATTGGCACAATCGCGCCGGTGAGAATCGACGATACTGGAAGCTACAGTTTGTTTGGAACAGTTGCAGCACAGGACGCGGCAGAGCCACCGCGATATGCGCCGCTGGCCGCGATGGGAGCATGACCGTCTTGCGCAATTACAAGCCGGGCCAAAACACAGCGCTTCAAGGTTCTCCAATCATGCCGAAAGCCGGCGATGAACCGCCGACACAAACGATGCTGGCTTTCGATGATAACAAGCTGGCATCGACCCTGTTCGGCCAATACGGGCAGAACCTCGCGCTGATCGAACGCAAGCTCAACGTCGTGGCCGATTCGCGTGGCAATCATGTCACCATCGAAGGTGCGCGCGAGGCCTGTGACCAGGCACGGCAGGTGCTCGAAACCTTGTACGAGCAACTCAAGAGCGGCGGCGATCTGGTACAGGGCGATGTCGAAGGCGCCATTCGCCAGACGGTGTCGCAAGGCACGCTGTTCGACAGCGACCCTGCAACAGCGCGACCAAACTTCGCCGATATTCCCTTGCGCAAACGCAATGTGCGCGCCCGCACGGCGGGACAGGACGCTTACATTCGCGCACTGAAGCGTCATTCCCTTGTCTTCGGCATCGGCCCGGCCGGTACCGGCAAAACCTGGCTCGCCGTCGCGCATGCGATATCGCTGTTCGAACGCAAGGAAGTCGACCGCATTATCCTGTCGCGTCCGGCAGTCGAGGCCGGCGAACGGCTGGGTTTTCTGCCCGGCGACATGCGCGAGAAGGTCGATCCCTATTTGCGGCCGATCTACGATGCGCTTGCCGATCTGATGGATATGCGGATTGTTGAACGCGCGTTGCAGACCGGCGAAATTGAAATCGCACCGCTGGCCTTCATGCGCGGCCGCACGCTGCACAATGCAGCCGTCATTCTCGACGAGGCGCAGAACACGACCTCGATGCAGATGAAGATGTTTCTGACGCGGCTTGGCGAAAACAGCCGCATGATCGTCACCGGCGATCCGAGCCAGATCGATCTGCCGCCGGGCCAGATATCCGGTCTTTCAGAAGCGACGCGACTGCTGGCCGATGTCGAGGGCATTGGTCAGGTCACGTTCAAGACCGAGGATGTGATCCGCCATGAGCTCGTGGCGCGTATTGTCGCTGCTTATGACCGCGCCTCACCAGCATCAAAACCGCGCGAGACCAAATGATGCCGGCGGCCGCGACCAAAGATGCGCAAACGATGCCGACGATCGACGTCGTCATCGAAGCAGACGCTTGGGCTGCGTATGGCGACGCGGAAGACATCGTGCGCAAGGCGATTGAGGCGGCCGCGGCATTCGAGAACAAGCCGGGCGAGGTCGCGGTCATGCTGACGGACGATGCGACGATTCAACAGCTCAACGCGCAATGGCGCGGCATGGAGAAGCCGACGAACGTCCTGGCCTTCCCGGCCAGTGACGTCAGCGCAGCGCAAGATCATCACCTCGGCGATATCGCAATCGCCTGCGAGACCGTTGCGCGCGAAGCCGAGGCCGAAAACAAGGCGTTTTCTGACCACCTCGCGCATCTGGCCATTCACGGCTATCTTCATCTGATCGGGTTCGATCACGAAACCGATGATGAAGCCTGCCGCATGGAAAGTCTGGAAACGCGCATCTTGTCGAGCCTTGCCATTGCCGACCCTTATACAGACCGGAAATTCGCGGACTAAGCAAAACCATGCCTGACACCGATGGTCCAAGTACCAGCGACGCAAGTCGCAGTGAGACCGGGATCGAACCAAGCAGTAGTCGCAACCTTCCCGTTCCTGTCAGCAACGGCACGCGCGATCACGGTGAAGGTTTGTTTTCTAGGTGGTTGCGCGCGCTGTTCGGATGGCGACCAAGTTCGACGCGCGCCGATCTCAAGGAAGTGCTGGAGGAAAGCGCTCCCGGCGAGCTCGGCTTTTCGCCGGAAGAAGGGACGATGCTCAAGAATATTCTTGGGCTACGCGAACGGCGGATCGAGGATGTGATGGTGCCGCGCGCCGATATCGTCGCGGTCCAACAGGATATCCAGCTCGGCGAATTGGTGAAGATGTTCGAGAATGCCGGGCATTCGCGCCTCGTCGCATTCAATGATACGCTCGACGATCCGGTCGGCATGGTTCACATCCGCGATCTCATTGCGTTCATGACGGCGCGCGCCGCAGTCAATCCGGCGACCAACGCCAAACGCAGGAAGCCAAAGCCGGCGGGGCTCGACCTCGGCGCGATTGATCTGTCGATGCCGCTCTCGGAAGCGAAGATCATCCGTCCGATTCTGTTCGTGCCGCCGTCCATGCCGGCTATCGATCTTCTCGCGAAAATGCAGGCGACGCGCATCCACCTGGCGCTCGTCGTCGATGAATATGGCGGCACGGATGGTATCGTTTCGATCGAGGATATCGTTGAGCTGATTGTCGGCGACATCGAAGACGAACACGACGACGAAGAGGCGCCGGATATTCAGCGCCAATCGGACGGCTCGCTTGTTGCAGACGCGCGCGCCAGCATTGAAGATGTCATCGCTGCCATCGGCAATGGCTTCGATGTTGGCGATGCGCTGAACGAAGTCGATACGCTGGCGGGCTATCTGGTCTCGCGGGTTGGCCGCGTGCCGGTCCGTGGTGAACTGGTGCCGGGTCCGGAAGGTTATGAATTCGAAGTGCTCGATGCCGATCCGCGCCGGGTGAAAAAAGTGAAGATCCATCACGGCACAAGCACACGCTCCGACGTCGCGCAGCAACCGCAAGCTCAAAACGCGACATCCGCCTTACCCGTTCCGTCGGAGCCGGACATCACGAAGACCACGCCGCAACCGTGAGCATTTCGAAACTTGCCCACGCTATCGTCCTGGCTTGGGGCTGGCGCCGCGCCCTGATCGCTTTTGCCGCAGGGGCCATATCCGTTCTGGCGCTGCCGCCCTTCGATATCTGGCCGGTCTTGTTTCTGACGTTTCCGGTGGCCGTGTGGCTGATCGACGGTTCCGGCGCTGCGCGTTTCGGTGGTTGCGCCGCGGCCGCCCTCGCCGGCTGGTTTTTCGGCTTTGGATATTTTCTGACTGGCCTCTATTGGATCGGCCACGCCTTCCTGGTCGATGCCAAGACTTTTGGTTGGCTTCTGCCGATCGCAGTGACGGCGCTGCCCGCCGGTCTCGCCATTTTTACGGCGGCCGGATTCGCGCTGGCACGGCTGCTCTGGCAACGCGGCCCGATCCGCATTCTTGCTCTTGCCATCGCACTGACCGTCGTGGAGTGGCTACGCGGGCATCTGCTCAGTGGCTTTCCTTGGAACAGCTATGGCTATGCACTGACCGGCAGCCTGACACTTGCCCAAACGCTTTCTGTATTCGGACTGTGGGGCATGACCACGCTCTCCATTGCAATCTTCGCGAGTCCGGCAACGCTGGCTGATGAAGCGATCGACACAAGACGGCCGTGGCTGCCGCTCGCATTGTCGGTCGCAACGCTTCTTGTCATGGCGGGGTACGGGACCATTCGTCTTGCGAACACGCCAACTGAGTTCGTCAAAGATGTGCGCCTACGCATCATGCAGCCCAATCTGCCACAAGATGAAAAATTCAATTACGGCGCCCGGCAGAAGATCATGAGTCATTACCTGTCGCTATCGGATCGTGCCACAACACCGCAGACCTCAGGCCTGCGCAATGTCACGCATCTGATCTGGCCGGAATCCGCGTTCCCTTTCTTTCTGACTCGCGACGGCGATGCGCTTGCGCAAATCGCCAATCTGCTTCCGGAAGGAACGATCCTGCTCACCGGCGCGGCACGTTATGCGGAAGCGCTGCCGGGCGAGCGGAGACCGCGTGCCTATAACTCGGTCTATGCAATCGATCATGATGGGGCCGTGCTGTCGGTCTACGACAAAGTACATCTCGTTCCGTTCGGCGAATATCTGCCATTTCAATCCACGCTTGAACGGCTCGGCTTTCTGCAACTGACCAAGGTGCAGGGAGGATTCCTGTCCGGCGATCGGCACCGCGCTTACGACTTGCCGAGGGCCCCCCGCTTTCTGCCGCTGATCTGCTACGAGATTGTTTTTCCCGGCGCGATCGTTCCGCCGGACGATCGGCCCGGCTGGCTTCTGAACGTTACGAACGATGCCTGGTTTGGTATCAGTCCGGGGCCTTATCAGCACTTCCAGCAGGCGCGCGCCCGCGCGATCGAGGAGGGATTACCACTGGTGCGTGCTGCCAATAACGGCATCTCCGCGGTCGTCGATCCCCTCGGCCGCATCATTCGATATTTGCCCCTTGGCGCTGAGGGCGTTCTCGATTCACCATTACCACGCCCGCTCGAACCAACAATCTACGCCCGGCTTGGCAACAGCCTTGCCGGGGTTATGCTTCTCGCTTTATTGCTTGTCGTTCTGCGTTATCGAGTGTCCAAACCTCGATAAATTGGTATGGTATTATAACGGTAGTAGGAATCCCTGCGAAAAATTTGCTCCGCCAGGTTAGCGTTGTGGGCCTACAGCAGCAAATTACGCTATGAGAGATCAAATTTTCCGAATGCTGAGGTTCCTAAGCATTTCCTGCACCGGCATTTGTATGCGATGCACCCGCCGTATACTGTAAAATAATTTGACGATCTCAGAAAACGTGCGCAAACAGCCCATCACCCCGACGCGGGTTCTGGACATCCGAGCGCGACGCGCGGGAGATGAGCGACTATGATCAAGAAGGCCCCTAATCCTACAGACAAGCACGTCGGCAGCCGTGTCCGCATGCGGCGCATGATGCTTGGCATGAGTCAGGAAAAACTCGGCGACGCCTTGGGGCTCACCTTTCAACAAGTTCAGAAATATGAAAAAGGCACGAACCGGATCGGGGCCAGCCGACTCCAGCAGATTTCCAACATCCTGCAAGTCCCGGTCTCGTTCTTTTTTGAAGGCGCACCGGATGGCGGTACCGCAACCTCCGGTTTCGGCGAGGCCCCGTCTCCGACCTATGTGTCGGATTTTCTGGCAACGTCTGACGGGCTCGCTTTAACCCGCGCCTTCATGCGCATTGACGACGCAAAACTTCGGCGAAAGATCGTCGATCTTGTCGAGCAGATTGCCGGCGAGGATAGAAATTAGGCGCCCATAACCGCCCAACCCGAGGGCCCACTCAGCCCACATCTTGACCGCAGCATGACAACGCTGCATTGAAAACCCACTTACAACCGACGAGCGGTCAGTCTTCGTCCCTAGGGGGAGTCTTATCAGTGCTGCGCAAGAGCCATCTGTTTACCAGCGAATCCGTCTCCGAAGGACATCCGGACAAGGTCTCAGACCAAATCTCCGACGCCGTCCTCGACGCCTTTCTCGAGAATGATGTGAAGCTCGGCATCGCCGACGACAGCCTGGTCAATACACGCCTCGGCTGTGAGGTTCTGACCACCACAAACAAGATCGTCATTGCCGGCGAGGGCCGCGGTCAGGCCCCTCTGTTCAAGAAATACGGCTCGGACGCCGTCATCAATCGCGAGCAGATTGCCCAGATCGCACGCGATGTGGTCAAGGACATCGGCTACGACCAGGACGGATTCTCCTTCCACGGCGCCGATATTGAAGTGTTGCTGCACGGCCAGTCGCCCGATATCGCCATGGGCGTCGATGCCAAGAAGAAAAAGAGCGGAGAGCAGGAAGGCGCCGGCGATCAGGGCATGATGTTCGGCTTCGCCTGTACCGAGAGCGAAGTCTATGAGAAGAATTCGTTCATGCCGGCGCCGATCTATTTCGCGCACAAGATCCTGAAAGTTCTCTCGGACCAGCGGCATTCGAAGAAGCTGTTTGATTTGCAGCCCGACGCCAAGAGTCAGGTCACGATCAAGTACGAGGACGGAAAGCCGATCGGCTGCACCAAGGTTGTGGTGTCGACCCAGCACAATGCGGCCAACCGCAACGGCAAGAAATACACCCCGTCGATGGTGAGAGACCTGATCGGCGACGCGGTTGCGTCCGCGCTGCCGAAGGGCTGGATGCCGAAGAAGGATTCCGACTTCCTCGTCAATCCGACCGGCAATTTCGTGGTCGGCGGCCCGGACGGCGACTGCGGCCTGACCGGCCGCAAGATTATCGTCGACACCTATGGCGGCTATGCGCCGCATGGCGGCGGCGCCTTCTCCGGCAAGGACCCAACGAAAGTGGACCGCTCGGCCGCTTATGCCGCCCGCTACCTTGCCAAGAACGTGGTGGCGGCTGGCCTTGCCGAACGCTGCACCATCCAGGTTGCCTATGCGATCGGCGTTGCCGATCCAATGTCGCTGCTGGTCGACACCCACGGCACCGGCAAAGTCGATGACGGCAAGCTGGAGAAAGTTTTGGCGGAGTTGTTCCCGCTGCGCCCGACCAATATCCGCCGGACGCTGAAGCTGAATCGGCCGATCTATCGCCGCACCGCTGCTTACGGTCACTTCGGCCGCGCGCCGGACAAGGACGGCGGCTTCTCATGGGAAAAAACTGATCTGGCCGACCAGATCCGCAAAGCGGTGAAATAACGTCCAACGCGACGATTTGCGTTGAGTTTTGCGAACGGCCGCATCATGGATGCGGCCGTTATGCATTCCGGCACACGACACGACGACCCGAACCCCACCCTGCGGCAAGGCGCCTTTTTCGGCCGCCGCAAGGGCAAGAAATTGCGCGCAGGACAAGCCCGTTTAACGGAGACCTTGCTGCCGACACTCCGCCTTGGTCTTGAAGCTTCTGCTCCGGCGGAGCTTGCAGACCTGTTTCCCCATCCCGTCCGCGAAGTGCGGCTCGAAATCGGCTTCGGCGGCTCTGAACATCTGATCGCACAGGCCGAGCTTTATCCGGATTGCGGCTTCATCGGCATCGAGCCTTTCGTCAATGGCATGGCGAAGGCATTGGCGGCGATCGATGCAAAGGGCCTCACCAACATCCGCCTGCATCACGGTGACGCAACCGACGTTCTGACCTGGCTGCCATCGGCTTCCCTGGCACGCATCGATCTTCTCTATCCCGACCCCTGGCCGAAGCGGCGACACTGGAAGCGCAGATTCGTGCAGGATCAAAGTGTTGCCGCTCTCGCACGGGTATTGCGCACGGGAGGTGAATTCCGATTTGCCTCAGATATCGACGATTATTCCGCCTGGACACTGCTACGGCTGTTGCGTTCGCCGGATTTCGACTGGACCGCCGAACGCGCGGAGGACTGGCGCAAGCCATGGCCTGACTTTGGCGGCACACGCTATGAAGCGAAAGCAAAACGCGAAGGCCGCACGCCCTGCTATCTCGCGTTTCGCAGACGATAATCCATTCGCCGTCATTCCGGACGCGCGTAAGCGCGATCCGGAATCCAGGCGCATAGGATTCTTGACTCGATTTCCAGGCTCGCAGCCGTTGGCTGCGCCCCGGAATGACCGCGAAATCAGATCGCGGCGGGAATGCTGCCGGGCGAGAGCTGCCAGAAACGAACGACACGCTGGGCGGTCGCCGCCGACAACTTGTCAAAATTGGAATGTGCCGCTTCCAGGGTCGGCACCGCTTTGCCGCGCGTACCGAGACGGGCCTGAATGATGTTGCGCACCGTCGGCCAGGAATAACCGGCCGCCTTGCACAGGATCAGGATCGGATCGGGGCGATCGCCATTCATCAGACGCTCGACAACATCGATCGGCACCTCTGTCAGTTCTGACAAGGCCGCCACTGTACTGTCGTATTCTCTTGAGCGCGCAAAATTCGCGAGCTGTTCTTCGGTCAGTTCGCCCGCCTGTGCGAGAATACGAACCTGCTGTTGCGCATCGGAAAAATCGCGCATCGGCTTTCTGGCGACTTCGTCCGACACTTTGGCGAGCACGGAACGAATATGCGCCTGTATTTCCGGCTTTGCATTCGCCAGCAATCGCTGCCGCACAACATCGGTTGCGCGGGTCAGCAATTCCCGGAACAGATGATCGGGAATGTCGGTTCGCAGTGCGACGGCTTCGGCAAGCAAGCTGTCATGCTCAGCGCTGCGCAATAGTGCGGTAAATCCGCTATCGGATAAGCGTGCGCCGGCGTTGCCCGCGAGTTTGCGTTTCACGAGCAGATCGCCACGCCGAACGATGATGTCGGTGACAGGCTCCTCGATCCGGAGACGGCCCGAAATCGCGTAAAGATGATCGATGCTCTTGGTACTGGCGATGTCGACGAGATCGGCTGTGACCAGGCGCGGCGATTGCGCCAGCATCGGTCCGGCGATCATGATATCGTCGTCCTTGGCCAGTCGCCGCACGACGTTGACCGGCGAATCCGACATCGGCGCCAGTTGCCGCGACAATTCGACAAGCGCCTTGCCTTCGATTTCGTTGATCAACATCAGGAACACATCCTCGAAAAGACGAATGTGTTCGGCATTGAACCGGCCTGAGCCGTCGACGAAGAGAGTCGTGATTTGGCGCAAGGCCTGGGCGCGCTTCTCGCCTGAGCCTTCTTTTACAACGCTTTCAAGTCCGGGGATCATCGAAAAGGGAGCGGCCATTCTGGTCGATCAGGCATTCTGCTAGATCAAGGCAAGGGGATAGGCGCGGAAAATTACGGATAATCCTAGGCCGGCTTTCTGAAGGAAGGGTTTAGCCCAAAAGTCAAAGAGCGGCCTAATCTCGCCTCCGCCCTCGCTCTGTGAGCACCCTTGCGGAAATAGCCAAAATCGCTATATTCCCCTTGTCTGATAAAGACACCTCATAACGACCGGTTGATCCGGTCGGTTTTTGAGAGTGGGCCCCGCCCGGGACCCGCTCTTTTTTATTACCTGAAATGGTCCCGCGACCAGCGCATGGCGTGACTTTCGGGGCCTCCGGGCAGAACGAAAATTACGGATCGAAACACGCATCGCATGAGCCTGTTGCCTGACGCCAGCACACAATCGGAACCGCGCCTGATCGCGGAGCCGGGGCTTGCTGCACGTATTGCAGCGGTCGCCGAGCCTGTGGTCGAGGGAATGGGTTATCGGCTGGTGCGTGTCCGCGTCTCCGGCGCTGATGGCTGCACCGTGCAGGTCATGACCGAGCGGCCGGACGGCACGCTGACGATCGAGGATTGCGAGGAAATTTCGCGGGCTTTGTCGCCGGTGATGGATGTCGCCGATCCAGTGCCCCAGGCCTATCGGCTGGAGATTTCCTCGCCGGGCCTCGACCGTCCGCTGGTGCGGCGGTCGGATTTCGAGCGGCATGCCGGGCATCTGGCGAAAATCGAGATGAACATTGTCACCGAGGGACGCAAGCGGTTCCGCGGCATCCTGCTCGGGGTGGAAGGCGACGCGGCACGCCTGCGACGCGATGACGCCAAGGCCGATGATAAAGTCGAAGTGCTGCTGCCGATCGAGGACATGGCCGAAGCCAAGCTCGTCCTCACCGACGAATTGATCGCTGAGGCGCTCCGCAAGGGCAAAGCCGCCGAACGCGAAGCACGCGGAGAGATCGTCGAAACCACTGAACGGCGCGATTATGCGCCCAAACCGAAGGCCAAAGCGGCCCTCAAGGCGAAGCAGAAATCCAACCGGACGGCGCCCCGTCCGAAACAAGCCCAACTGGACCGAGCCAAGAGAGAACGGTCCGGCCTAGACCCTGAACAAGAGTTCGACTCTGACGAAGGAGAGTGACCGATGGCAGCCGTGAGCGCAAACAAGCTCGAATTGCTGCAAATCGCCGATGCGGTTGCGCGTGAAAAGTCGATCGACCGCGGCATCGTTATCGCCGCGATGGAAGACGCGATCGCGCGCGCCGCACGCTCGCGTTACGGCAGCGAAACCGAAGTCCGCGCCGAGATTGATCAGAAGAAGGGCGAACTGCGTCTCTCCCGCCACATGCTGGTGGTTGAAGCGGTCGAAAACCCGTCCAACCAGATCAGTCTCGAGGACGCGCGCCGGCTCAATCCCTCGGCGCAGATTGGCGACACCATCGCCGATGCCTTGCCGCCGCTGGAATATGGCCGCATCGCCGCGCAATCGGCCAAGCAAGTGATCGTGCAGAAGGTGCGCGAGGCCGAGCGTGACCGGCAGTATCAGGAATACAAGGACCGCATCGGCGACATCGTCAACGGCGTCGTCAAGCGCGTGGAATACGGTAACGTCGTTGTCGATCTGGGTCGTGGCGAAGCGATCGTGCGGCGCGATGAAATGCTGCCGCGCGAAGTCTTCCGCAACGGCGATCGCGTGCGGGCCTATATTTACGATGTTCGCCGGGAACCGCGCGGGCCGCAGATTTTCCTGTCGCGCACGCATCCGCAATTCATGGCGAAGCTGTTCGCGCAGGAAGTGCCCGAAATCTATGACGGCATCGTCGAAATCCGCGCAGTTGCGCGCGATCCAGGTTCCCGCGCCAAGATCGCCGTGATCTCGCGCGATTCCTCGGTCGATCCGGTCGGCGCCTGCGTCGGTATGCGCGGCTCGCGCGTGCAGGCGGTGGTGAACGAATTGCAGGGCGAAAAGATCGACATCATCCCATGGTCGCAGGATGTCGCGACCTTCGTCGTTAACGCGCTGGCGCCCGCTGAAGTCGCCAAGGTGGTGCTGGACGAAGAAAAGGAACGCATCGAGGTCGTGGTGCCGGATGCGCAATTGTCGCTCGCGATCGGCCGCAGAGGCCAGAATGTGCGTCTCGCTTCGCAGCTCACCGGCTGGGATATCGATATCCTGACCGAGCAGGAAGAATCCGAACGCCGTCAGGCCGAATTCCAGAACCGGACCAAGACCTTCATCGAGGCGCTCGATGTCGACGAAGTGGTCGCCCAATTGCTGGCGTCGGAAGGCTTTACCAGCGTCGAAGAATTGGCACTCGTCGACCTCAAGGAAATTGCCAGCATCGAAGGCTTCGATGAAGAGACTGCGGAAGAATTGCAGTCGCGGGCGAAAGAGTATCTCGAGCGCATCGAGGGCGAGTATGACGAGAAGCGCAGGGCGCTTGGCGTCGATGACGCTTTGAAAGACGTGCCGGGCGTGACCTCGCAGATGCTGGTCGCCTTTGGCGAAAACGGCATCAAGACGATCGAAGATCTCGCCGGTTGCGCCACTGACGACCTCGCCGGCTGGACAGAACGCAAGGACGGCGAAACCAAGCGTGAGCCCGGCATTCTGGATGGCTTCGATCTCAGCCGTGACGAATGCGAGCAGATCGTGATGCAGGCGCGGCTGAAGGCCGGCTGGATTACCGAGGATGATCTCGCCAAGCCGGCGGAAGAAGCCGCCGAAGAACCCGTGGAAGCGTGAGGTGAAACGCCGGAATGCTCGCGAGGCTCGACGATAGCCCACTGGACGGTGGCCCCAACAAAGGGGCTGCCACCGAGCGCATGTGCGTCGTAACCCGTGAGATCCGGCCGATCGCTGACCTGATCCGCTTCGTTGTGGGGCCGGACGGCAATGCCGTACCGGATGTGAAGCGCAATCTGCCCGGCCGGGGCCTCTGGGTGACAGCCACCCGCGAGGCTGTCGATCAGGCCATCCGGCGAAAATTGTTTGCCAAGGGCTTCAAGCGCGATGTGCGGAGCGGGCCCGAACTGACCGATCTGACCGACCGGCTGCTGGAGCGGGCGGCGCTGGATGCCCTCGCCATTGCCGGCAAGGCCGGCGAGGTCGTGACCGGCTTTTCCAAGGTGGAAGCGGCCATTCAGCGCGGCGGATTGCTGGGATTGCTGCATGCCTCGGACGGCTCGCCGGAGGGGGCCCGCAAGGCCACGGCCCTCCTAAACCGCAACCCGGAGGACGATAGTCCCGAAATCCCGGTGATCCGGGCGTTTTCCGGCACGCAATTGGATTTGGCATTGGGGCGGTCAAATGTGATACATGCTGCCCTGCTTGCCGGACCAGCAAGCCAGGGCTTCCTCACGCGTTGTCTGCGCATGATGCGCTTTCGCACCGGCGAAATGAGCCGGCCGCGGTGGGACAACGCTTTGGACAAGGGACCCAAAGGAACGGAATCGGAATGAGCGATACGAAGACACCTGGCGACAAAAAGGTTGGCGGCGGCAAGACGCTGACGCTGAAACCGCGCACCGAAACGGGCGTGGTGCGCCAGAGCTTCAGCCATGGCCGCAGCAAGCAAGTCGTGGTCGAGACGGTGAAGCGCCGCACCATCGGCAAGCCCGGCGACACCAAGCCGGAGCCTGTGGCCGAGCAGCAGCCGGTCGCGCCCAAGCGCGCCGCGCCGCCCAGCAAGCCGGCCGCGCCAGCCCGCTCGTCGGGCGTGGTGCTGCGCACCCTGACTGACGAAGAGCGCAATGCCCGTGCGCATGCGCTGGCGGACGCGCGCGTGCGCGAAGCCGAAGAACGCAAGATCGCCGAGGAAGAAGCGCGCCGACGTCAAAGCCGCGAGGCGATCGAAAAGGCCGAGCGCGAAGCCGCGGAAGAGCGCAAGCGCGAGGAAGATGAGCGTCATCGGCGCGAGGAAGACGCCAAGCGCAAAGCGGAGCAGGAAGCCAAGAAGCGGTTTGGCGAAGACGCCAAGCCCGCTGCCACTCCCGCGGCCAGCACAACCGCTGCTCCCGCCGCAGGCCCGGGCGCACCGCGACTGGGCACTGCAGCGCCGCGTCCCGCGCTGGAAGCCGAAGACGAAGAAACGCCGCGGACACGCCGCCCCGGTACGCCGGGCGCGCCCCGTCCGGCTGCCGTTGCTCCCAAACCGACCCGCTCCGGCCCGCCGAAGCAACGCGGACGCCTGACGCTCGTCACGGCCATGAGCGCCGACGAAGTGCGCGAACGCTCGGTTGCGTCGTTCCGTCGCCGCACACAGCGCCTGAAAGGCCATCACGCCGACGAAGCGAAAGAAAAGATCGCGCGAGAAGTGGTCATCCCGGAAACCATCACGATCCAGGAACTCGCCAACCGTATGGCCGAGCGTGGCGTCGATGTGATCCGCCTGCTGATGAAGCAGGGCCACATGGCAACCATCAACGACGTGATCGATGCCGATACCGCACAGCTCATCGCCGAAGAACTCGGCCATACCGTCAAGCGCGTCGCCGAATCTGACGTGGAAGAGGGTCTGTTCGATACCGCCGACGACCCTGACACGCTGACATCGCGCGCGCCGGTGGTCACCATCATGGGCCATGTCGACCACGGCAAGACCTCGCTGCTCGATGCGATCCGCTCCGCCAACGTCGTGTCCGGTGAAGCCGGCGGCATCACCCAGCATATCGGTGCCTATCAGGTGGAATCGCCCTCGCATGGCAAGATCACCTTCATCGATACGCCGGGCCACGCCGCTTTTACCGCGATGCGCGCCCGCGGCGCCAAGGTGACCGATATCGTCATCCTGGTGGTTGCGGCCGACGATGGCGTGATGCCGCAGACGATCGAAGCGATCCAGCACGCCAAGGCAGCTAAGGTGCCGATGATCGTTGCGATCAACAAGATCGACAAGCCGGACGCCAAGCCCGACCGCGTGCGCACCGAATTGCTGCAGCATGAGGTTCAGGTGGAATCGCTGGGCGGCGAGGTACTCGATGTCGAGGTCTCCGCCACTAAGAAGC
This sequence comes from Pseudorhodoplanes sinuspersici, assembly GCF_002119765.1. Classification (NCBI taxonomy): domain Bacteria; kingdom Pseudomonadati; phylum Pseudomonadota; class Alphaproteobacteria; order Hyphomicrobiales; genus Pseudorhodoplanes; species Pseudorhodoplanes sinuspersici. The sequence goes on along the minus strand of NZ_CP021112.1, from coordinate 1,868,563 downwards.
TGAATCTCGACAAGCTGCTCGAGACCATCGGCCTGCAGGCCGAACTTCTCGATCTCAAGGCCAATGCCAATCGCCCGGCCGAAGGCACCGTGATCGAAGCCAAGCTCGATCGCGGCCGCGGTCCGGTTGCCACGGTGCTGATCCAGCGCGGTACGCTGAAGATCGGTGACATCATCGTTGCCGGCGCTGAATGGGGCCGTGTCCGCGCGCTTGTCAGCGATACCGGTCAGACGGTGCAGACTGCCGGTCCTTCGGTTCCGGTCGAAGTGCTCGGCTTCAACGGCACGCCGGATGCCGGCGACCGTCTCGCGGTCGTCGAGAACGAAGCGCGTGCGCGTGAAGTCACGTCCTATCGTGAGCGTCAGAAGCGCGACAAGCAGGCCGCCCGCCAGACTGGTATGCGCGGCTCGCTCGAGCAGATGATGGCTCAGGCGAAAACGGCGGGCCGCAAGGAATTCCCGCTGCTGATCAAGGCTGACGTGCAAGGCTCGCTCGAAGCGATCATCGGTGCTCTCGACAAGCTCGGCAACGACGAAGTCGGTGCGCGCGTGGTCCTGTCGGGTGTCGGCGGCATCACCGAATCCGATGTGACGCTGGCAGAATCGGTCGATGCCGCTATCATCGGCTTCAACGTGCGCGCCCACAAGGAAGCGCGCGAAGCCGCCGAACAGGCCGGCATCGAGATCCGCTATTACAACATCATCTACAATCTCGTGGATGACGTTAAGGCGGCGATGTCCGGCCTGCTCACGCCGGAACGGCGCGAGACGATGCTCGGCAATGCACGCATCCAGGAAGTGTTCAACGTGTCCAAGGTCGGCAAGGTCGCCGGCTGTCTGGTCACTGACGGCACGGTGGAACGCGGCGCCGATGTCCGCCTGATCCGCGACAATGTCGTGGTCCACGAAGGCAAGCTCTCACAGCTCAAGCGCTTCAAGGAAGACGCCAAGGAAGTGAAGGCCGGCCAGGAATGCGGTATGGCATTCGAGAACTACCAGGACATGCGTGTCGGCGACGTGATCGAATGTTATCGGGTGGAGCAGATTCAACGCAGTCTGTGAGTCCAAATCTCACGGCTTCGTAAAGCTTCCTGTTTGCTGTGACGTCATGGCCGGGCAAAAGCGCAAAGCGCGTCTTTGCGCTGAACTCCCGGCCATCCACGTCTTGAATCAAAAAGGGAAAGTCGTGGATGTCCGGCAGAAGGCCCGGCATGACGACAACTGAAAATTGCTATGCGAAACAAGAAGCAGAAGAGCGACAGTCCAGCCAGCGCCTCGCAGCGCCAGCTCCGAGTCGGCGAATTGATCCGCCACGCCATGGCGGAGATGCTGACGCGCGGCGACGTGCACGATCCCGTGCTCGAATCGCACATGATCACCATTCCCGAAGTGCGCATGACCGCCGACCTGAAGCTCGCGACGATCTACGTCATGCCGCTCGGCGGTCGCGACGTGAAGGACGTGATCGCGGCGCTAAACGACAACAAGAAATTCCTGCGCGGCGAGATCGCGCATCGCGTTAACCTGAAATTTGCTCCTGACATCCGCTTCCGCGCCGACGAGCGATTCGACGAAGCGGAACGGATCGAGAAACTTCTGCGAACACCTGCGGTACAGCGCGACATCGAGCGCGACACGGACGAATCATGACATTCGACAATCAGGAATCAGAGACCGAGTCGCGCAAGCCACCGCGGCCCGGCCAAAAAAAACGCGACAAGCGTGACGTGCACGGATGGGTCGTGCTCGACAAACCTGTCGGCATGACGTCGACACATGCGGTTGCGGTGATCCGCCGCCTGTTCACAGCCAAGCGCGCCGGCCATGCCGGCACGCTCGATCCGCTGGCGTCGGGCTGTCTGCCGATCGCCCTTGGTGAGGCAACCAAGACCGTGCCCTTCATCATGGACTCGACCAAGACCTATCGCTTCACCGTGCGCTGGGGCGAGGAGCGGGACACCGACGACACCGAAGGCCGCGTGGTCGAGACCAGCGACGCCCGGCCGACGATCGAAGAGATCGAGGCCATTCTGCCAAAATTCCGCGGGGTCATTCAGCAGGTCCCGCCCCGCTTCTCGGCGATCAAGATCGACGGCGAGCGGGCATACGATCTCGCCCGGGACGGCGAGGAGGTGGAACTGGAGAGCCGGGAGGTCCGGATCGACCGACTGGCCCTCGCTGACTGCCCTGATGCCGATCATGCCGTTTTCGAGACCGATTGCGGCAAGGGAACCTATGTCCGTGCCCTGGCACGGGATTTCGGCCGCCTTTTGGGCTGCCGGGGGCATGTTTCGGCCCTCAGGCGAACCTGCGTCGGCCCCTTCGGGGAGCCGGAAATGATTTCTCTGGAAGAACTTACAGCTTTGTGCGATAGAGCCGCCGCCGGCGAGGGCAGCCTCGCCGACGCGTTATGGCCTGTTGAGACCGCGCTGGACGACATCCCGGCACTGGCCGTCAACAGGTCCGATGCGGCAAGGCTCCAGAGAGGCCAAGCCGTAATCCTGCGCGGACGGGATGCTCCCATTCTTACCGGGCTGGTCTACGTGACGGTTGCGGGCGAACTGATCGCCCTCGCCGAGACCGGACAAGGCGAGATCGTCCCCAAGCGTGTGTTCAACCTCGCCGGACTGACTGGCAGTGCCGGCAAACAAAAAGGTCATTGACGATGTCGATTGAAGCCGGCCGCAAGGCTGAAGTCATCCAAGCGTATGCAACCAAAGCCGGTGACACCGGTTCGCCCGAGGTCCAGGTCGCGATCCTGTCGGAACGCATCAACAACCTGACTGGTCATTTCAAGACCCATACGAAAGACAACCATTCACGGCGCGGGCTCCTGAAGCTCGTGTCGCAGCGCCGCCAACTGCTCGATTACGTCAAGCGGAAGGACGAGGCGCGCTACAAGAGCCTGATCGAGCGGCTGAATATCCGCCGCTGAGTGACCGCGCGCGGTTCGCGCGGGGAGAGCATGACATTCCGAAAAACGCGAACGGTTTTTCGGGTACGGTCACGCTCCGACCAAGAGCGAGATGCCGGAAACGACGAAGCAATTTTCGGATCACATCACGCCCTTATTGAAGCGGATGCGCGCTGTCGCGTCCGCTTAAGGCCGGCAGCAAGACCTGCCGGATTTTCGAACGAGCACAACACGGATTGGCTCGTTCGCATCCCGAGGGATGAAGTCATGGCAGGATCGCCAGACACTGTTGTTGAAGCTGTTTGCTTTTAATTCGAGCGTGATCTTTTTCAAAAGCCGGTTTGTTTTTGCAGATCACACTCAACACGACAGTCTCTCGCCGTCTTGCACATGGCTTCGCCCTCATCGTCCGAAACCGATGAGAGAAAAAACAAATGTTCGATACCAATCGCGTTGAGCTCGACTGGGGTGGGCGCAAGCTCATTCTGGAAACCGGCAAAGTCGCGCGTCAGGCTGACGGCGCCGTCGTCGCCACCTATGGAGAAACCACCGTGCTGGCGACTGTGGTCGCTGCCAAGGCACCCCGCGAGGGCGTGGATTTCCTCCCGCTCACTGTGGACTATCAGGAAAAATTCTACGCAGCCGGCCGCATCCCCGGCGGTTATTTCAAACGTGAAGGCCGTCCGACCGAAAAGGAAACGCTGGTTTCCCGCCTGATCGACCGCCCGATCCGTCCACTTTTCGCCGATGGCTGGCGTAACGAGACGCAGGTGATCGTCACCACGCTGTCGCACGACATGGAAAACGATCCCGACATCCTTGCGCTGGTCGCCTCCTCTGCAGCGCTGACTCTGTCCGGCGTTCCCTTCATGGGTCCGATCGGCGCGGCCCGCGTCGGCTTCATCAATGGCGAATATGTGCTGAACCCGCTGGTCGACGAAATGGTCGAGAGCGAACTTGACCTTGTGGTCGCTGGCACCACCGACGCCGTGCTGATGGTTGAATCCGAAGCCAAGGAGTTGTCGGAAGATGTGATGCTGGGCGCGGTGATGTTCGGCCACCGGCATTTCCAGCCGGTGATCCAGGCAATCATCCAGCTCGCCGAAAAGGCCGCGAAAGAGCCGCGCGAATTGACGGTCATCGACAATTCCGCGCTCGAACAGGAAATGCTCAACCTGTTCGAAAAGGACCTGCGTGCCGCTTACGCGATCTCCAAGAAGCAGGATCGCTATGCCGCCGTCGGCGCCGTCAAGGAAAAGATGATGGCGCATTTCTTCCCGGAAGGTGCCGAACCACAATACGACAAGCTGCGTGTTGCCGGCGTGTTCAAGGAACTCGAAGCCAAGATCGTTCGCTGGAACATCCTCGATACCTCCAAGCGCATCGACGGCCGCGATCTCACCACCGTGCGCCCGATCGTCTGCGAAGCCGGCGTTCTGCCGCGCACGCATGGTTCGGCGCTGTTCACGCGCGGTGAGACCCAGGCGCTGGTCGTCACCACGCTCGGCACCGGTGAAGACGAGCAGTGGATCGACGCGCTGCAGGGCACCTACAAGGAGCATTTCCTGCTCCACTATAACTTCCCGCCCTTCTCGGTCGGTGAGACCGGGCGTCTCGGCGGCACCAAGCGTCGCGAAATCGGCCACGGCAAGCTCGCCTGGCGTGCAATCCATCCAGTCCTGCCGGCCAAGCACGATTTCCCCTACACCATCCGCGTGGTGTCGGAGATCACCGAATCGAACGGCTCCTCGTCGATGGCGACCGTCTGCGGCACCTCGCTCGCACTGATGGATGCCGGCGTGCCGCTGAAGCGGCCCACCGCTGGCATCGCCATGGGTCTGATCCTGGAAGGCGAGAAGTTCGCCGTATTGTCGGACATCCTCGGTGACGAGGATCATCTCGGCGACATGGACTTCAAAGTGGCCGGCACCGAAATCGGCATCACCTCGCTGCAGATGGACATCAAGATCGCCGGCATCACCGAGCAGATCATGAAGATCGCGCTCGGACAGGCGAAGGACGGCCGCATCCATATCCTGGGTGAGATGTCCAAGGCCTTGACCGCAGCACGCGCGGAGCTCGGCGAACATGCGCCGCGCATCGAAACGCTGAAAATCCCGACCGACAAGATCCGCGAAGTGATCGGTACTGGCGGCAAGGTCATCCGCGAGATCGTGGAAAAGACCGGCGCCAAGATCAATGTCGAGGACGACGGCACCGTGAAGGTTGCATCCGCCAACGGCGAATCGATCCGCGCAGCCATCAAGTGGATCAAGTCGATCGCTTCCGATCCGGAGGTCGGCCAGATCTATGACGGCACGGTCGTGAAGGTGATGGACTTCGGCGCGTTCGTGAACTTCTTCGGTTCACGCGATGGCCTCGTTCACATCAGCCAGCTCGCCGCCAACCGCGTGCAGAAGACCTCCGATGTCGTCAAGGAAGGCGACAAGGTGAAGGTGAAGCTGCTCGGTCTCGACGATCGCGGCAAGGTGCGCCTGTCGATGAAGGTGGTCGATCAGGAAACCGGCGAAGACCTCGAAGCCAAGCAGAAGGACGAGCGCGAGCAGCAAGCTGCTGGCGGCGCTGCGGAGTAATTCTTCACTTCTCTGAAAGCTTTAGGGGGCGGCCTTCGGGCCGCCCTTTTTCATTTCACCACATCGGCGACAATCTCGCCGAGCGCACGAAAGTCCTGCGCCCGCGAAGACGTGCGACGCCAGCCGAGACCGACGGTGCGGAATGGTTCGGGCATGGCAAAGCGCGCCAGCTTCACACGCTCGTCGCGCGCCTCCACCTGCACGGCAATTTCCGGGATCAGCGTCACGCCATAACCATTGGCGACCATCTGCATCACTGTGGTGAGACTGGTGGCACCCAATTCGCGCAGCGTCCCGCCGCTGGCATCGGCGCAGAAGGCGAGCGCCTGATCGCGCAAACAATGACCTTCTTCGAGCAGGATCAAACGGCTCTGGTCAATGTCTTCGGCAGTGATGCGCTGACGATTTGGCAGCGCATCGGCAGATGGTGCAGCCAGGAGGAATGCATCTTCGAACAGCGAGAGCGTTTCGATTTCCGGATGAGGTGCCGGCAGCGCGATCATGATGACGTCGAGACTGCCGCGCACCAGTTCTTCGACCAGAAAACGCGTTTGCGTCTCGCGCAATTCCAGTTCGAGATCGGGATGTTTCTCCTGCAGTAGCGGCAGAAGACGCGGCAGCACATAAGGTGCGATCGAAGGGATGACGCCGAACTTCAACGTGCCGCTGAGTACGCCGCCGCGGTGCCGGGCGAAATCCTCAAGATCGTTGACCTCGCTCAGGATGCGTTCGCCGCGGCGCGCGATCTCAAGCCCTGTTTCGGTCAGCACCACGTCGTTCGAGCGCCGCTCGACCAGGGCGACCCCGAGGTCCTTTTCCAAGTCTTTGATCTGCATGGATAAAGCCGGCTGACTGACGGCGCAGGCATCAGCGGCGCGGCCGAAATGCCGATGCCGGGCCAAGGCATTGAGATAACGGAGCTGTCGAAACGTGACCATCTCCATAAGGTAATCTTATTGTCACACGCAATCAATCCAATTGGACCTTATCTAATCTGGGGAGCATGGTTCGCCCCGACGCATCCCATCGCAAATGAGGAGGAAAACCAATGGACGCAAAAACAGACGACAAGAGCGGCGGCAAATGTCCGTTCACCGGCGGCGCGCGCGGACCCAGGATCCGCGACTGGTGGCCGGAAGGGCTGGACATCGAGATGCTGCACAAGAATTCCGGCCTGTCCGATCCGATGGGCAAGGATTTCGATTACGCCAAGGAATTCAAATCGCTCGACCTCGATGCTGTGACCAAGGACCTGCATGCCTTGATGACGGATTCGCAGGAGTGGTGGCCAGCCGATTTCGGCCATTACGGCGGCCTGATGATCCGCATGGCCTGGCATAGTGCAGGCACCTACCGCATCACCGACGGCCGCGGCGGCGCCGGTGCCGGCCAGCAGCGCTTCGCGCCGCTCAACTCGTGGCCCGATAACGCCAACCTCGACAAGGCCCGTCGGTTGTTGTGGCCGATCAAGCAGAAATACGGCCGGAAAATCTCCTGGGCCGATCTGATGGTCCTCGCCGGCAACGTCGCGCTCGAATCGATGGGCTTCAAGACATTCGGTTTCGCCGGCGGCCGCGTCGATGTGTGGGAGCCGGAAGAGCTGTATTGGGGTCCGGAAGGCACCTGGCTCGGTGACGAACGCTATAGCGGCGAGCGCCAGCTTTCCGATCCACTGGGCGCCGTGCAGATGGGCCTCATCTACGTGAATCCGGAAGGCCCGAACGGCAACCCGGACCCGATCGCGGCCGCCAAGGACATCCGCGAAACCTTCTTCCGCATGGCGATGAATGACGAAGAGACCGTCGCGCTAATCGCGGGCGGCCATACCTTCGGCAAGACCCACGGTGCAGGCGACCCGTCGCTGGTCGGTCCGGAGCCGGAAGCCGGTGCGCTCGAAGATCAGGGTCTCGGCTGGAAGAGCAAGTACGAGACCGGTGTCGGCGCCCACGCCATCACCGGCGGCCCCGAAGTCACCTGGACGCAGACGCCGACCAAGTGGAGCAATCTCTTCTTCAAGAACCTGTTTGAAAACGAATGGGAACTGACGACGAGCCCGGCCGGCGCGAAACAATGGAAGGCGAAAGGTGTGGAAGCCTCAATACCGGATGCCTTCGACAAGTCGAAGAAGCATCTGCCGACGATGCTGACCACCGACCTCTCGCTGCGGATGGACCCGGCTTACGAAAAGATCTCGCGGCGGTTCTACGAGAACCCGGATCAGTTCGCGGACGCCTTTGCGAGAGCCTGGTTCAAGCTCACGCATCGCGACATGGGTCCGCGCGTGCGCTACCTCGGCAAGCTCGTGCCGAAGGAAGAGCTGATCTGGCAGGATCCGATCCCGGCAGTTGATCATCCGCTGATCGACGCCAAGGACGCCGACGAGCTGAAGGCGAAGATCCTCGCCTCCGGCCTGACGGTCCGGCAGCTTGTCTCAACCGCCTGGGCCTCGGCCTCGACCTTCCGCCGCTCCGACAAGCGCGGTGGCGCGAACGGTGCTCGCATCCGTCTCAGCCCGCAAAAGGACTGGGAGGTCAACGAGCCGGCCCAGCTCAAGACGGTGCTGGCGAAACTCGAGGAGATCCAGAAGGGCTTCGGTAAGAAAGTGTCGCTCGCCGACCTGATCGTCCTTGCGGGCAACGCGGGCGTCGAGAAGGCGGCCAAGGATGCCGGGATCGATGTGAAGGTACCCTTCACGCCGGGTCGCATGGACGCCTCGCAGGAGCAGACCGACGTCGAGTCCTTTGCGCCGCTGGAGCCGCGCCAGGACGGCTTCCGCAACTACAGCAACAAGAAGAAGCTGCAGTTCATGAAGCCGGAGGAAGCTCTGGTCGACCGGGCGCAGCTGCTAACGCTGACCGGGCCGGAAATGACCGTGCTGATCGGCGGCCTTCGCGTGCTCGGCGCCAATTTCGGCGAGTCCAAGCACGGCGTGTTCACCACGTCGCCGGGCAAGCTGACGAACGACTTCTTCGTCAATCTGCTCACGATGGACACTGTGTGGCAGGCCCCGAATGCGGAAGGCATCTACCAGGGCGTGGACCACAAGACCAAGGCGCCGAAATGGACCGCAACTGCGGTCGATCTGATCTTCGGGTCGCACTCGCAGCTCCGCGCCTTTGCCGAAGTCTATGCGTGCGCGGATTCGAAAGAGAAGTTCGTGAAGGACTTCGTCAAGGCGTGGACCAAGGTGATGAACGCCGACCGCTTCGACCTCGCCAACGCCGACGACCTTCGCAAGGCGGCGTAGTCGCTTCACAAGACAGGAATATAAGGGGCGGCCGAAGGGCCGCCCTTTTTCTATCGCACACGCCACACGAACCAGATCGCGGCAATCAACCCCAGTGCGATCAGCCCCGTCAGTATTTTCAAGGCCACGATGACTTTCGCAAACGTCATCACCTTCTTGTCGGCCGCGAGCCGTTCATTCTCAACTTCGCTCTGTCGAAACAGCGGATCCTTGCCCATGGCAGCGCTCTCCGTCAGGGAATCTCCGGCTGCGTCTCGACGAGCGGCCACCAACCGTCATCGCCGCGACGGAACAGTGGACAGCCATACACGGCCCGCACCGGCGGCGGCGCGGACAACGTTGCCATTTCCGCTTGCCAACGATTGGTCTGTTTCATCGCCACCACGATGCCGGCAACATCTGCACCGATGCGCCGCAACAGTTTCACGGCGGCGACTGCGGTCGCACCGGTCGAGATCGCATCATCCACCAGCACGATACGGCGACGGTCGAGCAGCGGCAGCATGTTGGGATCGAACCGCAGCAATTTGCCGGGCTCCGGGCTGGTGATCGATTGAACCGCCTGTGAGAGCGTGTCGTCGTACCAGAACTTGCGCGAATAGCCGAGCGGCACAAAGCGCGGATGGCCAAGCCGCTCTGCGACGCGATCGGCGAAAGCAAAACCGAGCGTCGGGAGGCCGACAACGATATCGGCGCTGAAACTACGCGCCAGTTCGGCCATCGCATCGGCGAGTGCGGCAATCACGACATGAGCGGCCTGGTTGGCGATTAGCGAGGCTACAGCGTTGCCGCCGGATGGCAATTGCCGCAGCGGAAGCATGAGGACGCGGTCGTCCGGCATCCGCACCGGATAACCATAACGGTAGGGCGGCGCGGCCGTAAAGCGCGATGGAATATCGGCAGTGATGTCCTGCCAATAGCCGGTGGTCGGCTCGGTAAAAAAAGCCTCTGGCATCGGCAAAGGATTCCAAGGAACGAACGGCTGCCCACCGGCAGACCGCCGCTCATAATTAAAGCCTCAGCTTCAAAGCCGAGGCTCCAGTTTTTTATTTTGACGCGTTTTCTTCACGCGAACCGATATCCACTTCGCTCGAAAACGCTCTAGTCCACCGATTTCTCGCCTTCCGCGCGCAAAGCATCCGGCAGCGGCATCGCGATTACGTTGTAACCTGAATCCACGAAATGGATTTCGCCGGTGACGCCGCCCGAAAGATCGGAGCACAGGTAAAGGCCCGCCCCTCCGAGTTCCTCCAGCGTCACGCCGCGACCAAGCGGCGAATGTCTCTGCTGAAAGGCAAACATATAGCGCGCATCGTGGATGCCAGCGCCGGCCAGCGTCCGGATCGGACCGGCAGAAATCGCATTCACGCGAATCTTCTGTTGGCCGAAATCGACCGCGAGATAGCGCACCGAGGATTCCAGCGCCGCCTTCGCAAGACCCATCGCGTTGTAGTTCGGCATGGCGCGATCGCCGCCGTTATAGGTCAGCGTCAGCATGGCGCCGCCATTCGGCATCAATTCGGCGGCACGTTTCGCACTCTCCGCGAAAGAGAAGCAGGAAATTACCATAGTGCGCACGAAATTCTCGCGTGTCGTATCGGCAAACCGGCCCTTCAATTCGTTTTTGTCGGAAAAACCGACGGCGTGGACGAAGAAGTCGATCGTGCCCCACTTCTTCTTCATCTCGGCGAACACAGCATCGACGGTTGCGATATCTTCCACATCACACGGCATCAGGAAATCCGAGCCCGCCGATTCCGCCAGCGGCTTGACCCGCTTGAGCAACGCGTCGCCCTGATAGGTGAAAGCGAGTTCAGCGCCGTGGTCCGCGAGCGTCTTGGCGATGCCCCACGCAATCGAGTGATCGTTGGCGACGCCCATGATGAGCCCGCGCTTGCCTTGCATCAATTTGGTCATTCTTTGACTTCTACCAGTTGGAAATCTACCGCTTCGGCTTCGACAACGCCGCCGAACAACGACACGGTCAGGATATCTCCGCCGTCTCCCTGTTCGAGCCGCATGAAATCGATATTGCCGGACTTGCTGTTCTTGCGAATACGGTTTGTCTCGCCAGAGAACAAAGCCCGCCTGAGACCTTCTCCAGTGCAACAATAGCGGCGTCGCTTGTCCGCATTTTCATCATCGGGATAAAGGTCGAGAAACAATCGGATGGTCTGTATTTTTCCCGGCAATCCGCTGATCTGAATATCAACGAGATTGCCGTCGTGCCAGTCGATGTCCTGATCGACAAGCCTCATCGTCAGGCATCGATGTGTTTGAACACCACGGTTGCGTTGGTGCCACCGAAGCCGAAACCATTGGACAGAACGCAGCCGAGCTTCACGTTATCCTTGCGCTCGCGCAGGATCGGCATGTCGGCAAAGGCCGGATCGAGTTCGTCGATATGCGCGCTCGCGGAGATAAATCCGTTCTGCATCATCAGCAGCGAGTAGATCGCCTCGTGCACGCCGGTCGCGCCCTGGGAATGCCCGGTCAGAGACTTGGTCGCGGAGATCGGCGGGCATTTGTCGCCAAATACAGCGCGGATCGCTTCGATCTCCTTGAGATCGCCGATCGGCGTCGATGTGGCATGCGGATTGATATAATCGACAGGCGCCTTCACCGTCGACAACGCCATTTTCATACAGCGCGCCGCACCTTCGCCCGAAGGCGCAACCATATCGACACCGTCCGATGTCGCACCATAGCCGCAGATTTCACCATAGATTTTTGCGCCCCGCGCCTTGGCATGCTCCAGCTCTTCCAGCACCAGCACGCCCGCGCCGCCCGCGATTACGAAACCATCGCGGTTTTTATCATAGGGCCGCGACGCCACTGCGGGGCGATCGTTATAGTTTGATGACATCGCGCCCATTCCGTCGAACAACACAGAGAGCGTCCAGTCGAGATCCTCGCAGCCGCCGGCGAAGATCATGTCCTGCTTGCCCCACTGGATCAGCTCATACGCATTGCCGATACAGATGTTGGTCGTCGCGCAGGCGGCAGAGATCGAATAGCTGAGGCCCTTGATCTTGAACCATGTAGCCAGCGTCGCCGAAGCGGTCGATGACATCGCCTTCGGGACGGCAAACGGACCGACGCGTTTCGGCCCTTTCGTGCGCGCGATCTCAGCGGATTCGACGATGGTCTTGGTCGAGGTGCCGCCGGAGCCCATGACAATTCCGGTGCGTTCGTTTGAGACATCGCCGTCTTCAAGACCGGCGTCGCGGATCGCCTGATCCATCGCGACATGATTCCAGGCCGTACCGCCGCCATGGAAGCGCATCGCACGGCGATCGACGACGTCTTCTGCAACCAGCGTCGGCGCACCATGCACCTGGCTGCGGAAACCGAGTTTCACGTAATCGTCCGCACGGACGACGCCCGAACGACCTTCATGCAGGCTCGCAAGAACCTCCTGCGTATTGTTACCGATGGATGAGACAATTCCCATCCCGGTGACGACCACTCGCCGCATGTCTGCCTCGCCGATTTATGAGTTGGAGCGCGCCCGCATTCCCGATCTCAAGAGATCGGTCCCCTCAAGAACAATTGGGCAGCCCGACCAAGGGCCACGCCTGGATACCCGTGATAGCGCACACTTGGATAGCGAACACTTGGCCGGTCCGGCGCAAATCCGCAAGGCAGAACCGAAGGAATGCGCCTGAGGCACCCTGATCAGGCGCCAGCCGCCAGCGGTGCGTCCTGCTTGAACAGGCCGACTTTCAGGTCGCTGGCGCGGTAAATGACGTTACCATCGGCCGAGAGCCAGCCGTCGGCGATGCCCAGCACCAGCTTGGATCGCATGACGCGCTTGATCTCGAGGCCATAAACGACCTTTTTCATGCTCGGCAGCACCTGCCCGGAGAATTTCAGTTCGCCAAGACCCAGCGCCCGGCCATTGCCCGAAGAACCGGTCCAGCCAAGGAAAAAGCCCAGCAATTGCCACAGGGCATCGAGGCCGAGGCAGCCCGGCATCACCGGATCGCCTTTGAAATGACAGGGGAAAAACCAGAGGTCCGGCTTCACATCGAGTTCCGCCCGGACGAGGCCCTTGCCGTGTTCGCCGCCCTGTTCGGACATTTCCGAGATGCGATCGAACATCAGCATCGGCGGCAATGGCAATTGCGGTCCCTCGCCAAACAATTCACCCCGGCCACAGGCCAGAAGTTCTTCATATTCGTAGCTGGTTTGGCGGCTCTGCATGCCGGTCACATTCCTTAATTTTTCGTCGTCAATTCTTCGTCGCCAAGACGATCCCCGGCGGTTCCTAACATAGCGTCCCGCTTCGGGGCAAAGGCGGCCAAGCCCGTTTAGAATCATCCTAGATGCGAAACAGTTGCAATAAGCGAACAGCCTCGTGTATGATTTCGGATGCAACAATCTCGGCCTTGAACCGGGATCATTGGGCACCGAAACCATCATGAACCTACCGCGTACGATTGTTTTCTCCACCCCTCCCGAAAGCCCTGCGGCCCATCCGCTGGGCATGCATCTCGGGGATCCCCGTAGAGCCGATCTGAACGGCTGCCCCTGGCACGACGTCAAGTCGATGCTCCGCGAAGTGGGCCTGCGTCCAACCCGTCAGCGCATGGCGCTGGGCTGGATCCTGTTCGCCAAAGGCGACAGACATTTGACGGCAGAAATGCTGTACGAAGAGGCCACGAAGGCCAAGGTGCCGGTGTCGCTGGCCACGGTCTACAATACGCTGCATCAGTTCACCGAAGTTGGTCTGTTGCGCCAGGTCGCGGTCGATGGTTCCAAGACCTATTTCGACACCAACGCGTCAGACCATCACCACTTCTTTGTCGAAGGCGACAATGAGCTGGTCGACATTCCGGGCAATGACGTGATCGTCGACAAAATGCCGATCGCGCCGGAAGGCTATGAGGTCGCCCGCATCGATGTGGTCGTGCGGCTGAAGAAAATCGACAAGCGCCGCTAGTCTTTCAACTCGGTCATGCCCGGGGCAATAGCTGTCGAAGACGGCGTCAATGACGCTGTCCCGGGCATCCATGTTTTTCCGTAACGTCTCAAGACGTGCGCTTAGCTGCCGGAAAACGAGTTGCGCCCACAGACCGGAACGATCACTCACGTCCCGAGAAGACGCTATTGAGGCTCCGACGGCAGGCTGGCAGCTGCCGGGACGACCAGGACGTCGACGTCGGAGTTGCGCAGCACCTCCTCTGCCACACTCCCCAAGAAGAACTTTGCTGGGCCTGTTCTGCCGTGAGTTCCCATCACCACAAGATCGACCTTGTGCTTGCGAACGCAGTCCCGGATTGTCTCCGGCGCAGAGAGCTCAATAAGTTGAACGAAATGGCGGCTCGGTCGCAGATCGACCTCACGCAGAAACTTTAAAAGTTCTCCCGCGGCACGCTCCTCCTCCTCTGCGATGTGATCCTTCAACTGATCCATCGTTATAGACGCGCGGATCGTCATGTTCTGGACCGGAGCCTCGAAGGCATGCAAAACAAGAACTTCGGTGCGATCAAGAAGGCCTAGCTTTCGCGCCTCCTTTACGGCAATCGCCGCGCAGCCCGAAAAATCGACTGCGACGAGAACGCGATCATAATTTCCTGCCGGAATTGCGTTCGCCATGATGACGGGACGCCGGCTCCTTCGGATCGTCCGCTCGATCGTCGTGCCGATGAAGACGTCCCGCAGGGCTTGCCGCCGATGAGCCCCCATGACAACGACATCTGCATCGGCGCGCTCCGCCATTTCGGCGATCGCGTGAAACGGTTCGCCGAGGACCACGCGCGTCTCGCAATGCACCTGATCGATTTCGCGCAGAGTAGCGGCCAGATCGGTCAGTAGACCTTGTGATTCGCGCTCCTGTGCCTTGACCAAGCGGGGCGGCTGGTCGTCATCCACGACATGAACGAGAACGATTTCGGCGGAGAGCTGCCGCGCCAGCAGCGTTGCTCGCCGCAAGGCACGATCGGAACGTGTCGAGAAGTCCGTCGCAACGAGTAGCCGTTTCATATTCGCCTATTTTTCAGCAAGCTGTCACGGCGAACGTTGATCTCAATCAAGAAGGCATCAAAGAGATCAGCGGCGTTGCCGAGACTGTCGGCCTCATCTCCAATAGCGGTCCAGCAGCCGACGTAACGTCCAGAGCGCAACCACGCCAAATTCCCTGTACAATAGGCAAAGTCTGGATCGGATGACTCGGCAACGTGCGAGGACCTGGCCCGGATGCTATCGCCTGGATATGCATGAATAACACCGTTTTTCATGAGATCGCATGGCTGTTGCTCGGGGCCGCCGCCGTCGGGTTGCTGGGCACCGCGCTGCGCCAACCCGTGATTGTGAGTTTCATCGCGGTGGGGATCGCGGCTGCCGCGTTCTTCGACAGCAGCCCCGAGACGGCGAGCCAGATCCGCTTTCTTGCCGAACTCGGCGTTGCTCTCCTTCTGTTCCTGGTCGGCCTCAAACTCGACTGGCGCCTCGTAAAGAGGCTTGGTCCTGTCGCCCTCGCCACCGGGCTCGGCCAGGTCGTCTTCACGGCGGGCATCGGCTTCCCTATCGGACTTGCCCTTGGACTTGACTGGCTAACCAGCCTCTATGTCGCCGTTGCTCTAACCTTCTCTTCCACGATTATCGTTGTGAAGCTGTTGAGCGACAAGCGCGAGCTCGAGACGCTGCATGGCCGGATCGCACTCGGCTTTCTGATCGTCCAGGATATTGTCGTCGTAATCGCAATGGTGGTGCTGTCCACGGTCGGGATCGGCGTCACCCAACGCGGCGGATTAACCGACCTTGGAGCGATCATTGGTTCCCTCCTCGCCGTGGTCGTGATTCTGGTCTTGTTCGTGCGCTACCTCGCCGATCCGCTGATGGCGCGGCTCGCCCGCACGCCAGAGCTGCTTGTCATCGCTTCCATCGGCTGGGCAGCAGCGGCGGCCGCCGTCGGCGATATGATTGGCCTCGGCAAGGAGCTTGGCGGCCTCGCCGCCGGCGTCTCGATCGGCTCCACGCCCTATCGAGACCTGGTTTCGGCGCGGTTGAGTGCGTTGCGGGACTTCCTGCTGCTCTTCTTCTTCTTGTCGATCGGCGCAACACTCGATCTCTCCACTCTCGGCAAAGATGTCACCCCAGCCATTGTCTTTTCCCTGTTCGTGCTGATTGGCAACCCGCTGATCGTTCTCTTCATCATGGCCTCGATGGGCTATCGCACTCGCACTGGATTCCTCGCCGGCCTCACCGTCGCGCAGATTTCGGAATTCTCGCTGATCTTCATGGCGATGGGGCTCAGCCTCGGCCATGTCGATCAGTCCGCGGTCGGGCTCGTTACTTTGGTGGGCCTCGTGACGATCGCCCTGTCCGTCTACATGATCACCTATTCTCAGCAGCTCTATGCCTGGTGTCAGCCCCTGCTGCGGCCATTCGATTTCGGGGCGTGGCGGGAGGCAGCAGCGGCGAACGATGAAGACAAGGCAACGATCGATGTCATCATCTTCGGCCTCGGCCGCTTCGGCAGCCAGCTCCTGAGGCGCCTCGAGGATGCCGGCTACAACGTGCTCGGTGTCGATCTCGACCCCCAAGCAATCAGGCGCTTCTCGCGCGAAGGCTATCAGGTCCGCTACGGCGACGTGACGGAGCAGGATTTCTGGGGCGAGCTGCCGTTGACTCAGGCGCGCTGGATCGTGCTTTCGGTTCCCTACGGCACGATTCTGTTAACCGAGACCGATCCGCGCAGTGGCCTGCTCACCGCGATCCGCACTCATCGCTTCGGCGGACGCGTCGCCATTACCGCACGTACTGATCAGGAAGCCCGTCGCCTTCAGGAGGGCGGCGGCGTGGACCTTGTCCTCTATCCTTTCGACGATGCCGCGACGTCAGCCGCCAAACAAATCACGGACTTGGACGAGGAAAGCATCACGCAGGAAGCAGCAGGGGCGCTTGCTCCCGCGTCGCTCGTTCCCCCGGTATCCGAAGATCAGCCGCGGGTGATCATTGTTGGATGTGGCCGCGTCGGCGATCTGGTGAGCGAAATGCTTGCGCGGCATGACGTGCGCTATGTGGCCCTTGACAGCGATTCTGCTCTCGTCGCCCGCGAGCGGCGGCGCGGCAAGCCAATCTTCTACGGCGATGCCACCGATCCCGAATTGCTCCGCCGCTTCGGGATCGCCTCCGCTCACGCACTTGTCGTAACGATGGACAATCCAACTGCCGTGGAATCGGTCATTACCGCAGCACGTACTGAACGGCCCGATCTGATCATCGTGGCGCGAGCCCGCGATGCCGAGCATGCAACCAAACTCTACGAGCTGAACGTAACCGACGCCGTGCCCGAGACAATCGAAGCGAGCCTGCAATTGTCCGAAGCCCTGCTCGTCAATATGGGCGTTCCCATGGGTCTCGTAATCGCCTCCATTCACGAAAAGCGCGACGAACTGCGCCACGCTCTACAGGGGTCCGAGCGGGAGGGCCGAGTACGGCGGGCGATCCGTGCCTCCACCCGACGTAAGAGTGATGGCGGAACGTAGCAAACCAGGGGCCGCATCAGAGCGGCACTCAAATGGCCTGGAGGAATGTGGATGGCCTGGTCTTCAGCGCGACGGGGCGCTTTGCCCGGCCCACGACGAAGATATTGTGCAGGACGTCAATCGACTTTCTCGTTCGGGTACACGCCCCACAGCCGCTCTTGCGGCACCCAGCCATCGAACCGCCTGCCAGTGACACGGCACCACTGGCCATCGCAGCGCTTCACCGACGCCAGTACCCCGGGCTGCAATTGCGCGGTAATCCCGCCTTCGACCGCGGGGCTTTCCAATACCCCGACAAGCTGATCCTTGTCGCGAAACGTGACGACCGCTGTGCGCCGGCCGCTCAGCATTGAATGATAAACCCAGCCTTCCGCACCTTCGGCATCGCGAATGCGGCGCCAGTTCTCGAACTCGGCGGTCACTTCCACCGGCAGACCCTGCTTGGTGAAAACCCAGGCAACATCGTGGTCCTTGGTAGGGCCGGTCCGGACATTCACCCGTTCCGACTTCAGGCTGACATAGCGAGGCACCGGCAGGCCGCTGGCGCTACCGACAGCACCCTCACTGCCGGCCGCCCGGACGGGCTGGCCCAAAAAGAGAATGGAGAACGCGAGAGCGATAGCGATGGTCCGGATGGTTTGTCTTGGTACGGTCATCTGCTACAGAACATGGCACTGGCGGGCTTGTCGGAACGGCGCAGTTTCGATGAGCCCGGTTAAGGAGGGCTGAACGGCCCGCCTTCGCAATGGATGAATGAGACGTTCCAAGGCTGAAACATGCAGAACCGGAAAAAGCCCTTGGTGGTCGTGACGCGCAAGTTGCCGGAGCGCGTCGAAACGCGCATGCGCGAATTGTTTGATGCGCGGCTGAATCTCGACGACGTCCCGATGACGCAGGCACAACTGGCCGAGGCGGTAAAGACCGCCGATGTTCTGGTGCCGACCGTCACGGACCGGATCGATGCTTCGGTGCTGGCCCAGTCCGGCGGCAACCTGAAGCTGATCGCCAATTTCGGCAACGGCGTCGACAATATCGACGTGACCACCGCACTGCAGCGCGGTATCACCGTGACCAACACGCCAGGCGTCCTCACCGAAGACACCGCCGACATGACGATGGCGCTGATCCTCGCCGTGCCGCGCCGGCTGGCCGAGGGCTCGCAAGTTCTGACCGGCGAGAACGAATGGGGCGGCTGGTCGCCGACCTGGATGCTCGGCCACCGGATCTGGGGCAAGCGGCTGGGAATCATCGGCATGGGCCGCATCGGCCAGGCTGTCGCCCGCCGCGCGCGAGCCTTCGGCCTGCAGATTCACTATCACAACCGTCGCCGCGTAGCGGAGCAAATCGAAGAAGAACTGGGCGCGACCTATTGGGAGAGCCTCGATCAGATGCTGGCGCGTGTCGACATCGTCTCGATCAATTGCCCGCACACACCGGCGACCTATCATCTGCTGTCGGCTCGGCGGCTGAAATTGCTGCGGCCGGAAGCCTATGTGGTGAACACCGCCCGCGGCGAAGTGATCGACGAGAATGCCCTGATCCGGATGATCGCAGCGGGCGAGATCGCAGGTGCCGGGCTTGACGTGTTCGAGCATGAGCCGGCGGTGAACCCACGGCTCGCCAAGCTGGCGCGCGAAGGCAAGGTGGTGCTGCTGCCGCATATGGGATCGGCCACGGTGGAAGGCCGCATCGACATGGGCGAGAAGGTCATCATCAACATCAAGACCTTCATGGACGGGCACAAGCCGCCGAACCGTATTCTGCCATCCATGCTGTAAGCTGCGAGCAGCGGCTTTTCGATGCTGTGACGGTGCGTCACTGTACGTTGACGAATTCGGCTTTTAGAATGCTGTCTATATTGCCCTTCGGAGGCCGTCCCATGCGCGCCCTTTTGTCTCTTGCCGTGCTCCCGCTCCTGCATGCGCCAGTTTCAGCGCAGGCGCTTGATGGCGCCGCGATCAAGGCGATGTTCTTCAACGGCAAGCCATTCGTCGCGACCAGCACGACACGACAGCGCTTCACCATGGTGTTCACGCCCGACGGCAAGGCCATCCGTGAACCGATCAAGAAAGCCGGCGAGCCGACCGAAAAATCCGAAGGCACCTGGAAAATCGTGAAGGAAGGCTTCTGCACCTCGTGGAAAGCGGGCGCGCCGGGAACCTGCTATCGTCTTGTGCCCAACACCATGATCGAGAATCGCTGGTCGGTGATGAAGGGCGCGGTCACCGTCGCGAGCTGGACCAAGCCGGCGGATTGAATCTCAATCGCCAACACCAAACTCCGTTCATTCCCGCGCAAGCGGGAATCCAGTCTTCACCACTTTGGGTCCCCGCTTTCCGGGGACGAACGGAAGATTTCATTCGTGGATCGACAGATCCTTGATCGTCGGATTTTCGCCACTGAGCGGATTATTGCGATCCCACGCATAGGCTAGCGTTTCGAAACGCAATGCGCGCGCATCGACCATCAGCAACCGCCCGACCAGCCCTTCGCCGAAGCCGACGATCTCGCGCATCGTTTCCAGGGCCATCATTGAACCAAGGATGCCGGGTAGTGCGCCGAGAATTCCCGCCTCCGAACAGGCCGGGATGGAGCCGGGCGGCGGCGGCTCCGGAAACAGACAGCGATAGGTGGGATTGGGATTCCCCTCCGCGTCGCGCTCATGCGGACGCAATGTCGTCAGCGCCGCATCAAAGACACCCAGCGCGCCGGTGATCAGCGGCTTGCCGGCGAAGTAGCAGGCATCGGACACGAGATAGCGTGTCGCGAAATTGTCAGAGCCGTCGATAACAAGATCGTATTGCTCAATCAGCTCGAGCGCATTGGCAGCCACGATCCGTACCGGATGGCGCTCGACCGCGACATGCGGATTGAGCCGGGAAATGGCGCCCGCGGCACTGTCGACTTTGGCATCACCGATATCGGGCGTCGCATGCACCACCTGCCGCTGCAGATTGGACAGCGACACAAGATCATCGTCGACGATACCAAGCGTGCCGATGCCGGCCGCGGCAAGATAAAGCAGCACCGGCGCACCGAGGCCCCCGGCGCCGATCACCAGGACGCGCGCCTTTTTCAGCGCCTGCTGCCCCGGCCCGCCAACATCGCGCATGACAATGTGCCGGGCGTAGCGCTCCAGCTCGTCGGGGGTCAGCATTGCCGGTTCCTCCACATCGTTTGCGGCATCCTGTCTGCGATGCTGCCTTCAAGGTCTTGCGTAATTGCAAATTGCCGGTTCATCCTGTGCCGGGGCGGCTGAGGGTATAGAGATGCGTTTTGCGGCATGGACCACCGTGATCGCGCTTGCGTTCATATCGCAGGCAATGGGGCAAAACACAGCCCCCAAGGCTGAACAAAAACAGCAGCCCGCCGCCAGACCTGAGGCGGCACCTGTGCCGCCCGCCAAACCCGCAGCCAAGAAGAAAGCGCCCCAGAAAGCTGCCAAAAAGTCCGAAAAATCAGGGAACAGCGAGCAGCCGCCGGCGCCCGCCATGACACCGAACCAGCGCGAGGCCTACACCGCGATGCCGGTGGCCGAACGGCTGGCAATCCAGTCCGACCTGATCTGGTCAGGCGATCTTGCCGGCGCGGCTGACCCGGCTTTCGGCGATCGCGCCATTGCCGCGGTCCGGGCATTCCAGCACCGCAACAAGTTCGAAGAGACCGGCATCATCACGCCGGACCAGCGTCAGGCCCTCGCAACGGCGACCCGCAACAGGAAAGACCATATCGGCTGGCGTCTGGTGGAAGATGATGCGACGCCGGGCGTGCGCCTCGGCATTCCGTCCAAGCTCGTTCCGCGCTCTGAGCTTGGCGCCACCGGCACGCGCTGGTCATCCGCACGCGGCGAGATCCAGATCGAGACCTTTCGCGAGAAGATGGCCGGCGCGACACTCAACGAATTGTTCGAGGACTTGAAGAAGAAGCCCACGTCGCGGCGCGTCGAATTCACCTCCGTGCAAGGCAACACATTCCTGATCTCGGGCCTCCAGGGCCTGAAGAAATTCCATGTCCGCGTTTTCATGAAGGACAATGAAGCGCGAGGGCTGACCATCCTCTACGATCAGGCGATGGAAGGCATCGTTTTGCCCATGGTCGATATTATGGCCAATGCTTTCATCCCGTTCGGCGATGCCGCCACGGCGTCGGCAACACGCAAGGTGCAATACGGCTCCGGTATCGTCGTCACCCAATCGGGCCATGTGGTCACCGATCGCCAATTGGCCGGCGATTGCCAGACCATCGTGATTGCCGGCCTCGGCCGCGCCGATCGTCTGGCCGATGACAAGACCACCGACCTCACGCTGCTGCAGGTGAACGGCGCAGATCACCTGAAGTCGCTTCGCTTTTCGTCGGACGCGCCGAAAAGCACGGACCTGACATTGCTCGGCATTGCCGCACCGGAAACACAGGCCGGCGCACGCGACGTCACCAGCGCGAATGCGAAACTGCGCGGCGTCGATGGATCGCGCGTGCTGATGGATGCACGGCCCATCCGCGGCTTTGTCGGGGGTGGTGCATTCGACGGCCAAGGACAATTCGTCGGCATGATCGCCGCGGCCAATCAGCCGTCTTTCATTCCAACGAGCAGCATCCGCAAATTTCTCGACGGTGCGGGGGTCTATCCAGCGATCGGCAAGAGCGACATCGCAGCAGCCAAGAATGCGATCGTTCGCGTGGTGTGCGTGAGGAAGTAACGCTCGTTAACCAAGAGAGAACACTATCTCCGCTCATTCCTGCGAAGGCGGGAATCCAGCAAATAACTCTGGGTCCCCGCCTCCGCGGGGGACGAGCGGCTGATAATTTCCGATGAAGCGACTACTTATTCTCGAACTTCGCCGCGCGCTTTTCGACGAAAGCGGTCATGCCTTCCTTTTGATCGGCCGTCGCGAACAGCGAATGGAAGACGCGGCTTTCGAACAACACGCCTTCGGCCAATGTCGTCTCGAACGCGCGATTGACCGCTTCCTTCGCCAGCATCACCGACGGCAACGACATCGACGCGATGGTGTTTGCCGTCTTCATCGCTTCGTTCATCAAATCGGCCAGCGGCACGACGCGCGCTACGAGACCGGAACGCTCCGCTTCGGTGGCATCCATCATCCGGCCGGTCAGGATCATGTCCATGGCCTTGGCCTTGCCGATCGCGCGCGTCAGACGCTGCGTGCCGCCAATGCCGGGAATGATCCCGAGCTTGATTTCCGGTTGACCGAATTTCGCATTGTCGGCGGCGATGATCATGTCACATTGCATGGCAAGCTCGCAGCCACCGCCAAGCGCGAAGCCCGCAACCGCGGCGATCACCGGCTTGCGCGCACGCGCGGCAGCATTCCAGTCAGCGGCGAAATTGCCGAAGAATGCATCCATGTAGTCCTTGCCGGCCATTTCCTTGATGTCGGCACCGGCGGCAAAAGCTTTCTCCGAACCGGTGAGCACGATGCACCCGATCCCGGCATCGGCCTCGAACGCGGCAATGGCTTCCCCCACCTCACCCGCGAGTTCCGAATTCAGCGCGTTCAAAGCCTGCGGCCTGTTCAGCCGGATCACACCGACCTTGCCGTTGGTTTCGACTTGAATGGTTTGATAGGTCATTGTGTCTCGCCTGCCATACCCGAGTGCGGGCGGAGGAAAAAGCGCCCGCCCTCAAAAGAATGTGTCTAGTTGAATTCGCCGACGGCTGCCAGCATCCGCTCGATATCCTCCGGGCGCGACAAGCGATGGTCGCCGTCCTTGACCAGCGTCAACACCACATCGTCGCGGGCGATGCGCGAGACAAGCGACACCGCATGTTCCCACGGCACGTCTTCATCCTTCACACCTTGCAGAATGCGCACCGGGCAACCGGTCTCGATCAGACCGCCGAGCAGGAGATGATTGCGGCCTTCCTCAATGAGTTGACGGGTGATGAGATAAGGTTCCGCAGAATATTCCGACGGGCGCTCCCAACAACCCTTGTCTTCCAATTGACGCTTGATGTCGGGCGTGAAGCGCTGCCACATCAGAACTTCGGTGAAGTCCACCGCAGGCGCAATCAGCACCAATCCCGCAAGCTCGGCATTGCTGCGCAGTTTCTTCGACCGCAATCGCTGCGCCAGCAGCAGCGAAATCCATCCGCCCATCGACGAGCCGATCGCGATGGTCGGGCCGTCGCAGAATTGCTCGAACACGCTACAGCTTTCGTCGAGCCATTTTCCGATCGTGCCGTCGAAAAATTGTCCACCCGATTCGCCATGCCCCGAATAATCGAAACGAATGCAGGCTCGCCCGTTCTCCTTGGCCCAAATATCGAGCGCTTCCGCTTTGGTCCCCTTCATATCGGACTTGAACCCACCCAGCCAGATCAGGCCTGGCTTGCTGCCGGCACGCCGCCGGACCGCAATGGTCCGCCGTGAATCGCCGTCGCCGACCTCGATCTCAGTCACTTCATTGTCAGCCATCGTCAGCGCTCTATCCTTGTTTTCGCCTTAAATTGGAACGCAGCCTGCCAGCTTGTGAATACAGGCTGCGAGGCAGGTTTGCATCGCGGCTGAATAGGGCCTATCAGCTACCGCCCGGTGGATGCACCTTTTTTGAAGGACTGGGCAATCGTCACGGTGTTCGTTCATCACGTGCACCGGGGGGCAAGGGGACGAGCGTGAATTCCGGTTCTGCCGCGCGAAAAAAACCGATCTATATCGAGCAATCGGAAGCTGCCGCGATGCAAGACAACAGCGCTGCGGCATCGCGCCAGCCGCTGACGGTGCTGATCATCGTCCCAACGCTGCATGCAGGCGCCGCTGAAATGGGCGCTGTCGATCTCGTTCGCATCCTGACCGAAGGCGGTCATCGTGCCATCGTCATGTCGCGCGGCGGCCGTCTTGAGGCACAGCTCGCCGAAGCGGGCGGCGAGCTCGTCTATGCCGCCGTGGCGAGCAAGAATCCGATCGTGATGGCGCGCAATATTGCGGTGATTTCCCGCCTGGTGCGTCAGCGCAAATGCGATGTCATTCATGCCCATGGCCGGGCCCCGGCATGGAGCGCGTATATCGCCGCGAAGCTGACGAACACGCCGTTCGTGACGACTTGGTACAAGGGCTTCCGCGAGCAAAACGCCCTGAAACATTTCTACAATAGTGTCATGGCGCGCGGCGACAGGATCGTCGCAGTCAGCGATCAGCTCGCGGAACTGATCAGCGAGCGCCATCACGTTCCGTGCGACAGGATCAAAGTCGTGCCCGCCAGCATCGATTACGATCTTTTCAATCCGGCCAATGTTTCCATCGAACGCATCGATGCCATGCGCCGCATCATGGGCGTCACCGCAAGCGACAAGGTGATTCTCGTTGTCGGACGGATGCTGCGACGGAAGGGCCATCATGTCGCCGTGCGCGCTGCCCGCCGCCTGAAAGACATGGGCATGAAGGATTTCGTTTTCGCCTTTGTCGGTGAGGACGAAGGGCACAGCCGTTATACTGGCGATCTGTGGGACGAAGTCCTGGCCAACGACCTCGCCGGCGTCGTCCGGCTGATTGGGCCGGTCGACGACCTGCCGGCATCCTACGCGGTCGCGTCCGTTGTGGTCTCCGCAGCGGTACAGCAAGAGGGCCTGCAGCGCGCCATTCTGGAAGGACAGGCGATGGAACGGCCGGTGGTCGTGTCTGATCTTGGCGCAGGTCCAGAAGTGGTTTTGGCGCCGCCAACCGTTCCGGAAGACCGGATGACGGGTTTGCGCTTTTCCTCGGGAGACGATGCCGGTCTGGCGGCGGGCCTCGTCCGCCTGTTTTCGATGTCGCCAGCGCAACATCACGCCATTGGCTTGCGCGGCCGCCAATGGGTGACTAAGCATTTCAACCGGGCCACCATCAGCGACCTGACGCTGCAGCTTTATTCCGGGCTAGCGCAGACCAAAAACGCAACACGGCCGTAGTCATTTCGCTCAAAATCGCGGGATCTTGGAGGCTTTCGGCGGCGTTGCCGTTGACTTGTGCCTCTTTTGTCCCGATCTTGGGGGCGGCCGGATCGGTTTCGGGGCGCTGGCAAGGTTTTCGGGTCTTGGCCGTAATCGCCCTCATTCTTTCCGGACAGCACAGTAACAGCCAGGGAGATTTTCCATTCGTCGTCCAATGAAGGCAGCGCCCCCCGTTCAGAAGGACGGTCCGCGCGTCAATGAGGAGATTCGCAACCGAGAGGTCCAGCTAATCGACCAGGGCGGTACCAATCATGGCACCGTTCCCATCCAGACCGCACTCGAAAAAGCAGCAGAAGCCGGACTCGACCTTGTCGAGATTTCTCCGAACGCGAACCCGCCTGTCTGCAAGCTTCTCGACTACGGCAAATACAAATTCCAGGCTCAGAAGAAAGCGGCGGAAGCGCGCAAGAAACAGAAGATCGTCGAGGTCAAGGAGATCAAGCTCCGCCCGATGATCGACGACCACGATTACGACGTGAAGATGCGCGCGATGAAGCGGTTCTTCGAAGAAGGCGACAAGGTCAAGGTGACGCTGCGCTTCCGTGGCCGCGAGATGGCACACCAAGAGCTTGGCACCAAGCTACTCGACCGCGTGAAGGACGATCTGGGTCCGCTCGCCAAGGTCGAGATGGATGCGCGGTTCGAAGGCCGTCAGATGATCATGATCCTGGCGCCAAGGTAAGCGGCGCTTTCGCTGTTCCCCGCGCGCGCCGCCGCGCGCCGGGGCCATGGCGACCAAGGACGTTGGTGCCGATCGTCCAAGGCTTGTTGGCGCCACTGACAACACTGATCAATTTCTGAATCGGAAGCTGCTCGATTTCCGCGCGAGGACGGGACACGAACAGGTCCGCGTGATAGACACCTTCCGTTTCATGCCCGCGCGTGTCGATCCCGTGCTCCTCGACCGCCTTGACGGCTGCCTCCATTTCATCGCGACCGGCGAACCGCCGCTGCACGAAGGAGGCGCCTTCGAATTTCTCCGTCTCCAACCCATATCGGCCAAGCGTTGCTGCGATCTTGTCGTAGGGAAACATCCGCAACACGAACGACGCCACCCATGGCGTGCGGCCTTTGCGGGCCAGCGTCATGACCCGATCGAATGTTTTGGACGTGACGTAACCGACGCAGCCGGTGGAAACGATGATATCGGCTTCGGCGATCGCGGACGCCATGTCAGCCGAGGGGTCATCGGCCTCGAGATCGGCGCACAGGCCGATATCCATCGTGCCACTTTCCTGCGCATAGCGAACGGCATTTTTCGAGACATCAAGTCCAACGACCCGAACATTCGGATCGCGCGGCCATGACAGATAGAAAGCACGATCAAGCTTCAGCATCTCTTCGCTCGACAAGCCCTGCAGCGACGGAGCGGTGTAACGATCCCGCAAGGCGTCATAGGTGAGGGCGTATTTCATCAGCGCGCCATTGACGCCGTAAGATGAGCCCAGATCGAGCACCGTGACCGGCTCACGCTGCGTTTTTGCACGCGCGCGAATCAATTGCTCGAAGATCGGCTGGGCCAGGTGCGGAATGATGTAGTCGAGACTGCCGAGATAGTTGAAATATTGCCGGGGGTCCTTTTCGACATACACGTGATCGAAATTCGCCTTTGCCTCGTTGATTGTCGAAAAAGCCAGCTGCGTCATTCGGGGGTCTCCAATCTTTCGGTGGCAAAAGCCAAAAAACGCCGCTCCAAGGACGGCGTGCGTCACCTGCGTGTCGAAGGGGGTTGGTGAACAAACCTTAACATCGCATCGCGGGCGGCTCAATCGCCACGCCTGCGACACAATGCGGGAAATCGGTTCTATTATACCGATTCCGCGTCCATCACGGATAATGATGGACCAAAATTATATGTTTATCGCGCCTGGACATCGCAAGGCGATGGCAGCCATGCGGCTCAGCCGCCGCGTCGCTCCGCTTCCCAGCGGCCGCTGCATTGCTTGACATTGTCCTTGCCGCTCCAAACACCGGCGCCGCCAGTGGCGCTCAGACGCCCGCTGCCGTCCGCCCGCTGTTGCCCGCGGCGAATGCTGGCGCGGAGCCGCCCGCCGCTGTCGACGCGGCCCGTAATCGAGATGCCGGCCTCGTTCGTATATTGGATGGCGCCATTCACCACCCTGACCGGGTAGCGGTAGGCGCGATCGCAATCACCCCGCTCGGTGATCACCACAACGCTCCAGTTCCCGTCATATTTCGCCGCACTGAAGGCGGGAGCCGCCCATCCGGAAGCCAGAAGGCCACCGGCCAGCGCGACAGCAACAAAATTTCGTGGTTTGGCCATATCCACTCTCCAGCACGCCCCAAACCCCGTAGCCGGATTTAACCAGCTAGGCCGCAGTCGGTTCCAAGGTCTCGGCCCCGTCGCCAAACGCCAGAAGCCAGTTGTCTTTTCAGGCCTTCTCTGCCATAAACCGCCCCGCTCGCCGCCCGGCTGATTAAGGGCTGCCGTGGCAGCGACAATGCTCAATCAGCAATGCTCGTCTTTTCGAGCCATCTCCGGCGGACGCTAGGCTTTTGCCAAATCGGCAGAACGGGCGGGCCCGGCCGGACCAGGAGAGCCAAATGCCCAAGTTGAAGACCAAGTCAGGCGCCAAAAAGCGCTTCAAGATCACCGGCTCTGGGAAAGTCGTTTCCGCCCAGGCCGGCAAGCGCCACGGCATGATCAAGCGAACCACCAAGCAAATCCGCAATCTTCGCGGCACCCGGGTCATGTTCAAGACCGACGGTGACAACATCAAGAAGTACTGGATGCCGAACGGCTGATCGCCGCGGCACTTCGCAACTTCCGTATTTGCTTTTCGCTTAAAGGAGATCAGCCATGGCCCGCGTCAAACGGGGCGTTACCGCCCACGCCAAGCACAAAAAGGTTCTGAAGGCCGCCAAGGGCTTTTACGGCCGCCGCAAGAACACCATCCGCATCGCCAAGCAGGCGGTGGAGAAGGCCAACCAATACGCCTTCCGCGACCGCAAGCGAAGGAAGCGCACCTTCCGCGCCCTCTGGATCCAGCGCCTGAACGCCGCTGTCCGTCCGTTCGGCCTGAACTACAGCCAGTTCATCGACGGGCTGAACAAATCGGGCCTCGAAATCGACCGCAAGGTGCTGTCGGATCTCGCGATCCGCGAGCCGGCGGCGTTCCAGGTCATCGTCGAGAAGGTCAAGGCCGCTCTGCCGGCTGCGGCTTAAGCTGTTCACGTCAAACTCTGGTCATGCGCGGGCTTGACCCGCGCATCCCGCTTAGGCGGGCACTCTGCTCACCTCAGCGGGATGGCCGGGACAAGCCCGGCCATGACGAGCGAAATGAGTCTCGTCATGTCCGAAATCGAGCAACTTCAACAGTCGATATTGACTGACATCGCCGCAGCCTCCGACGAGGCGGCGCTGGAAACCGTGCGCGTTGCTGCACTCGGCAAAAACGGTTCGGTCTCGGCGCTGTTGAAAACGCTCGGCACGATGACGCCGGACGAACGCAAGGTTCAGGGCCCGCTGATCAACGGACTGAAGGATGCGGTGAACGCCGCTCTGCTGGCACGACGCGATGCCCTGAAGAATGCCGCACTCGACCAGCGGCTCAACACCGAAAGCGTCGACGTCACGCTGCCGCTGCGCGAAAGCCCGTCCGAGGCCGGTCGTATCCATCCGATCAGCCAGGTGATCGACGAACTGACGGCGATCTTCGCCGATATGGGCTTTGCCGTCGCCGA
Organism: Pseudorhodoplanes sinuspersici; assembly: GCF_002119765.1. NCBI lineage: Bacteria > Pseudomonadati > Pseudomonadota > Alphaproteobacteria > Hyphomicrobiales > Pseudorhodoplanes > Pseudorhodoplanes sinuspersici. Next base: position 1,839,661 of record NZ_CP021112.1, on the reverse strand, counting down.
AGGCCCCGACGTCGAGACCGACGACTACAACTTCACCAAGTTGAACTTTCCCGAAGGCCATCCCGCGCGGGAAATGCACGATACCTTTTATTTCAATCCGAAGCCGGACGGCTCACGGCTGCTGCTGCGCACGCACACATCGCCGGTGCAGGTGCGCACGATGCTGTCGCAGAAGCCGCCGATTCGCGTCATCTGTCCGGGCCGCACTTATCGATCGGATTCGGACCAAACCCACACACCGATGTTCCATCAGGTCGAGGGCCTCGTCATCGACAAAGGCTCGCATCTCGGTCACCTGAAATGGATCCTCGCCGAATTCTGCAAAGCCTTCTTCGAAGTCGATTCCGTGAAGATGCGGTTTCGTCCGTCGTTCTTTCCTTTCACCGAGCCGTCGCTGGAAGTCGATATTCAGTGCAAGCGCGATAAAAACGAGATCCGCTTCGGCGAAGGCGAGGATTGGCTTGAGATTCTCGGCTGCGGCATGGTGCATCCGAATGTGCTGCGCAACTGCGGAATCGATCCCGACGAATATCAGGGCTTTGCCTGGGGCATGGGCATCGATCGCATTGCCATGCTGAAATACGGCATGCCGGATCTGCGCCCGTTCTTCGAAGCGGATATGCGCTGGCTGTCGCATTACGGCTTCCGGCCGCTCGACTTCCCGACGCTGGCCGGCGGGCTGAGCAGCTAGCCATGACCGAAACTCCCGCCGATCGTGAAGGATTCGGCGCGCTCTACGCCGCGCTCACCAACAAGTGGGGTGCGCAGACCGTCGCCGATTTCGCCAGAACGATCGAGAACGGCGACGACGCAGGCAACGTCGAAACAATCGCCGCTTTCCAGGTGATCGACGGCAAGGCCAGCGGTCTTTTGACTCATGTCTCGATGATGATCGCCGGGCTCGGCATCTGTGCGCCGCTGCTGGCGCAGCATCGTTTCGAGGAGATTTTTATCGTTGCCGAGATTGCCGCTTACCTTGTCATCGCCGTCGGCTGTCTGCGTTGTCTTTCGGTGCTGCATTCGCGCCGCAAGACCGTGGCCGGCAAAATCTCGAAACTGCACATGCAGCGTGAGCTGATCATCCGCCACGAGCTTTACCGCGTATGCATCAATAGCTCGATCTATCTCACCATCTTCGTCTTCCTCAGCCTGCCGTTTCTGCTGTGGTGGCAATAAGCGCAACCTGAGTCTGTCCGATGAAATTCACCCTGTCCTGGCTCAAAGAGCATCTCGACACCGACGCCACGCTCGACGAGATCGTGACCAAGCTCACGATGATCGGACTTGAAGTTGAAAGTGTCGAAGATCCGGCGAAGAAGTTCGCGCCGTTCAAGGTGGTCGAGGTCATCTCCGCCGTGCAGCATCCGAATGCTGATCGGCTGCGCGTGTGCATGGTCAATACCGGCGAAGGCGCGCCGATCCAGATCGTCTGCGGCGCGCCGAATGCGCGCGGCGGCATGAAGGCGGTGCTGGGCACGCCCGGCACGTATATCCCGGCAAAGAACATCACGCTCAGCGTCGGCAAGATCCGCGGCGTCGAAAGCCACGGCATGCTGATTTCCGGGGCCGAGGTCGAATTCTCCGACGATCATGACGGCATTATCGAAATGCCGGCCGATGCACCTATTGGAAAGCCGTTCGCGGAAGTGCTCGGCCTCAACGATCCGGTGATCGAGATCAACCTGACGCCGAACCGCGCCGACTGCACCGCCGTCAGCGGCATTGCGCGCGATCTTGGCGCCACCGGCATCGGCAAATATCTGGAGCGCACGCCGAAGTCCGTGAAGGGCACATTCCCCTGCCCGGTGCAGGTGAAGCTCGATTTCGGATCGACCCCGTCGCTTTGTCCGGGCTTCGCTCTGCGGCTCGTGCGTGGCGTCAAGAACGGCCCGTCGCCGGAATGGCTGCAGAAGCGCCTGACCGCAATCGGCCTGCGCCCGATCAATGCGCTGGTCGACATCACCAATTTCATGACCTTCGATCGCGGCCGGCCACTGCATGTGTTCGATGCCAGGAAAGTGCATGGCAATCTCACCGTCCGCCGCGCCAAGGCGGGCGAGGAACTGCTCGCGCTCGATGGCAAGACCTACAAACTCGACGAGAGCATCTGTGTCATCGCCGACGAGAAGGGCGTCGAATCCCTTGCCGGCATCATGGGCGGCGAATTGTCGGGCTGTGACGAGACCACCACCGATGTGCTGATCGAATCGGCTTTGTGGGAGCCGATCAACATCGCGCAGACCGGCCGCAAGCTCGGCATCAACTCGGATGCCCGCTACAGATTCGAGCGCGGCGTCGATCCGAATTTCATGGTGCCGGGCCTCGAACTCGCCACACAGTTGGTGCTCGATCTCTGCGGCGGCGAACCGTCGGAGAACGTGGTCGTCGGCGGCGCGCATGTTGACGATCGCCCGATCGAATTCCCGGTCGATGAAGTGAAGCGCCTTGCCGGCCTTGACGTATCGCTGACGGAGATGAAGCGCATTCTCGGCCATCTCGGCTTCTTCGTGGCCGGCAGCGGCAAGACGGTGAAAGTCGCTGTGCCGTCATGGCGCGCCGATGTCGAAGGCAAGGCCGATATCGTCGAAGAGATCGTCCGTATTGTCGGCGTCGATGAAGTGCCGCTGACGCCGTTCGAGCGTGGCGATGCGCCGCGCAAACCCGTGCTGACCACCATCCAGAATCGCACGCGCAAGGCCAAGCGCGCTCTGGCTGCACGCGCACTGGCGGAAGCGGTGACCTGGTCGTTCATCGCAAAGCCGCAGGCGGAATTGTTTGGCGGGGGACAGCCGGAATTGGCGCTCGCCAATCCGATTGCGTCCGATCTGTCGGATATGCGGCCAAGCCTTATTCCAGGTCTCGTCGCGGCGCTTCAACGCAATGTCGATCGCGGTTTGCCGGATGTCGGCCTGTTCGAAGTCGGTCAGATTTTCAAAGGCGACCAGCCCGAGGATCAATTCATTGCCGCCGCCGGCTTGCGGCATGGCCTGTCGCGCGGCACCGGCATTGGCCGCACCTGGATCAAGGATGGCGTCGAGGCTGACACTTTCGATGCCAAGGCCGATGCGTTGGCCGTGCTCGCAGCAGCCGGCGCGCCAATGCAGGCGCTGCAGATCGTGCCCGGCGGGCCTGCGTGGTTGCATCCCGGCCGCTCCGGCACCATCCAGATGGGTCCGAAGAACGTGTTCGGCTATTTCGGCGAATTGCATCCGCGCGCGCTGGAAGCGCTGAAAGCCGATGGTCCGATCGTCGGCTTCGAAGTGATCCTTGATCGCATTCCCGAGCCGAAGGCAAAGCCCACACGCGCCAAGCCGCTGCTGGAGATCTCACCCTTCCAGCCGGTGTCGCGCGACTTCGCATTCCTGGTCGACAGCAGCGTGAAGGCGGACGACGTCGTGCGCGCGGCCCAGAATGCCGACAAGAAGCTGATCACCGGCGTCACGGTGTTCGACGTCTATGAAGGCAAGGGCGTCGAGCCGGGCAAGAAATCGCTCGCGATCGCGGTGACCATCCAACCGCGCGACAAGACGATGACGGACCAGGAGATCGACGCACTCGCGTCGAAGGTCGTAGCGGACGTGACGAAGCGAACCGGTGGCACGCTGCGCGCATAACCACATGCGCGCTCTGTGTGTTCACATTGCCGTTTGTTAACGCACGCTGCGTCTGATCGTCGCCATCGCGCCGCATTTCACCGCTTCAGAGTTATCTTGCGTAGAGCTTGTTGCGCTCGATTATTCTCAGGAGAAATGACGGTATGACTGTATTGAAATCCTTGACGCTGTCTGCACTGGCTGTTGCAGGCGCGCTGGCTGTATCGCCGGCCTCCGCAGCTCCTGTGATGCGCGGCATCGCACCGGCTGCGTCGACGCAGAATGAGATGGTGCAACACGTTCAGTGGCGCCGGCACGGTTATTACGGTGGACGACGCGGCTATTATTACGGCGGCCCTCGCTATTACCGTCGCAACAACAGTGGCGCTGTAGCTGCCGGTGTTCTCGGCGGGCTTGCCGTCGGCGCCATGATCGGCGCAGCCGCGGCCTCTGCTCCCCCTCCGCCGGCTTACGCACCTGCGCCGGTTTACGGCGGTAACGACTGGCTTGCCTATTGCTCGTCGAAGTATCGCTCGTTCGATCCGGCGTCCGGCACCTATCTCGGTTATGACGGCCTGCGTCATCCGTGCCAGTAATTTTCGCGCATCATGTGCGTGAACGAAAAAGCCCCGCATCAGCGGGGCTTTTTTGTGTGTGCTTAGAGATGCGAGGCGATCGATCAAAGTTTAAAATTGCCAGTTCGCGGGAACCCAGGCGTATCCGCCATCAGTCTTGAGCATGCGGCCAAGTCCAGGAAACGGATAATGGAAACCAAGCACCAGAAGCCTGTCGGTGACAGCCCGATCGAAGATGCGCCGGCGTGACGCCAAAGCGGCATCCTTGTCGCGATCCGGGCCAGGACGCCACGGACGATCGATGTTGACGACAGGATGATAGGCAAGGTCCGCCGTCAGCAAGAGCTGGTGGCTCCCCGAATGAACCAGGAATGTGGCCATGCCGGGTGTATGACCTTGCGCCGGAATGCTGGTGAGCCCGGGGACGATGTCCGTTCCAGCCCGATAGAGCACGACATCCCTCGCGATCGGCTCCACACTGCGTTTAATGGCGGCCGCGAACCGTCGTCGAAATTCGTCGTTCACCGGCATGTAAGAAAGGTTGGGCTCGCTTCGAACGAAGAATTCCCAATCTTCTTCCGGAGCATACACAGTCGCACGCGGAAATGTCTTTCCGCCATTTGCGCTTCGCAAATTTCCAACATGGTCCGGATGTGTATGCGAGATAACGACGACATCGATATCGTCTGGCCGCAGGCCGATTGCCGCCAGATTATCAAACAGGCGACCGCCGTTCGGACCCATCGTTTGCCCTGCGCCCGCTTCGATCAATATTCGACGCCCACCCGTTTCGATCAGCAGCGTATTCAGATTGAGCGTCATTGTGTCAGTCGGCAGGAATGCGCGCGTTAACACCTCGCGCAGTTCGGTCTCGGGCGCATCATTGGCGTAAATGCTCGGTGGACCAGACAGAAGTCCATCGCTCAGGACCGTCGCCTGGATATCGCCGAGACGAAAGCGATAGTGGCCGGCATTGCGGCTCGTGGCGGCAGATGTTTCCGCAACGGACGCGCCTCCAAGTGCTGCGATAGACGGCACACCAACCGCGGCTGACAGCATCACCCTGCGGCGATTGATCGAAAACCTGCTCACTGAGAATCCCTTTCTGTGCGCGCCACAGACGCTCGATGGCCCGGCAAAACTTGATGTCGCCAGTGTAGGGATTGGTCCGTATTGCAGATAGGCATGCTACGCGATAAACGTTATCCATTTACTGGATAACGCGACGGCGCTGCTGTTTTGCTTGCCCATTTGGCGACCGTGCGAGGACCTGGATGCCGGCAGACGAAGACCTGTTTCGTGTTGATCTCAATCTGCTTGTTGTCCTGCGGACGCTGCTGGAGACGCGGAGCGTCACCAAAACGGCCGAGCACAGCGGCATGAGCCAACCGGCCGTGAGCCGGGCATTGGCAAAGCTTCGGCAGATCTTCGATGACGCATTGCTGGTCAAGTCAGGAACCGTGATGCGGCCAACGGTCCGGGGCAGCGCTCTTCTCGAGCCGGTCCAGCGGGCCCTGGCGGGGATGGCCGACGTTCTGGCCAATAGACCGCCGTTCGACCCATCGCGCACGGAGCGCGTATTCCGCATCGCCACGACTGACTATGGAGCGACCGTCATTCTGCCGCGGCTCGCTGAGCTCATGCTCATTGCTGCACCAAAAGCGGCGCTCGAGATTGTCCCCGTTGATGGCCAGACCTTCAAGAATCTAGGCGACATCAATGTCGACCTCGCCCTCTACAGCGACAACCCCGTCCCACCCAGCCTACGGACCCGCGACCTTTTTCGAGAACGCTTTGCGTGCCTGCTCCGCAATGGCCATCCGGCGATTGGCCGGTCTGACCAAGAGCACATGCGGCTCGATGACTATGTGGAATTTCCACATATTCTCGTGACCGTTATCGGAGGACGATCCGGCCCTGTCGATACGGCGCTCGCGGCTCTTGGTTACAGCCGGCATATCGCCGTACGAATTCCTTATTTTGCGACGGCTGCTCTGGTCGCGGCGAATTCAGACCTCGTTCTGACGATTCCCCGCCGTGCCGCTGAGAACTTTGCCGATGGCCATCGCCTTCAGTTGATGGAGCCACCGTTGGAGCTTCCCAATTTCGGATACCGCATGGTCTGGCATGAGCGAGTGCATGCAGAGCCGGAACATGCATGGCTGCGACGTCTTATCCTTCGAGCAGCTCGCTCCGGGCAAAATGCAAACGTCTTCGACGCTTCGCTGCCATCGACCAGCTAAAGTGTTGCCACGTGGTGCATTTACACTCGGTTGATCGATAGGAGAACTAACATGCTAACGTCGCGCGTTGCAGCTTTGGCGGCCGGAGTGGCCGCCGCCCTCGCTTTCGCAAGCCCGGCGACGGCGCAGACGCCAAACAAGGTGGTCGGAACGTGGAGGCCGATCTCCGCAACCTTGGAAGTCAACGGGGTGAAGTCGCTCCCCTATGGTCCAGAACCGCAGGGCATGCTGGTATTCACGAGCGACATGCACTTCGTCGAGTTGCTCCGCGACCCCCGAATCCCCCGCTTCGCGTCGAATGAGCGAGGTCAGGGCACAAACGAAGAGAACAAGGCCGCTATGGCGGGGACTCTTGCGCTCTACGGAAGCTACTCGGTCGATGCGGCGGGTAACTTCAGCGGCAATATCGTGGAGGGCTCGAACTTCCCCAACTGGATCGGCAACGTCCGCACGACAAAGGAGCTGACGATGATCGTTGAGGGAGATCGGATGATCGAAAACTTCCAGCGACCAGGCGGGGCGAAAGTCACAATTGTCTTCGAGCGGGTGACGATGAAGCAATAATCATGACATGCCGCATTTGTAATTCAGCTGCGCTCAACGTCTGCATAAGTGTGCAATGAGTTAGATCTGCACGCTCAGCCCGTGCTGCGATTTCTATCCACGCATCAGGTCGGCATAGGCAAATCCGTCTCGCACCACGGTCTCGCCGGTAACGACATCAATGGGATGCGTGAACATCGGCCCGGCCGCAACGAAGGAATGGAATTCGCCATTCTCGCCGCATGGATCGACGTCCGGCGGCAATTCGGAGAGCAAGGCGCTGTCGAAGCGCCGCCCTGCGAATGAAGGTGGCAGCTTTGCAAGATCGATTGTGGCGAGATGCGCTACGACACCGGCGCTGATCATGTCGCGCGCCAGTTGGTCGGTCGGGCGCTGCCAGAGCGGAAACACCGCCGTCATCCCCACAGCGGACAATCGCGTCTCGCGATAGGAGCGGATGTCGGCGAGAAAGATATCACCAAACACCACGTGCGTAACGCCTTCCGATTTCGCCTGCGCCAGCACATCTGCCATCCGCTGCTCATACACATCGTTCGGACAGGGATAGGGAATGCGGACCACGATGGATCGAAGGCGCGCGGCGTCAAGTTGTGCGCGTAGTAAATCCTCGCGCACGCCATGCATGCTGACGCGACCGAAATCGTCGGTCACCGTGGTGAGCGCGCCGACGATTTCATAAGCGCCGTTTTTGCGAATTTCATGGAGCGCCCAGGCGCTATCCTTGCCGCTGGACCAGGCCATCAAGGCTTTGGGCCTTTGAGTCACGAGGAGAAAACCTCAATCATTGCTGATGCGCGGTGTCCCGAAGAATGACGGTGACTGCCGCCGCGGCTGCTTTTTTGGCGCGGCTTTCTTCTGTCGCTTCACTGGCGTCGGTGCCGCGCGCGACCCCGTTACAGGCACAACGGCCTTCAGCGCGGCATCGGCGGCACGCTCTCCCGATTCCCATGCGCCACTGACCGTGCCCCAGAGTGTTTCATGCGCAGCTTCGCCGGCATAGAACACGCGATCGAAGAATGGCTCCATGAGAATGCGGCGCGACGGCTGACCGCCGACCGATGCCGCGGAGAACGAGCCTTGCACGAAAGGCGATGAGGCCCATTGCGTCGCGTGCGTGCGCTGGATCGCCTTCCTCACGTCCGCGCCATACAGCTTGTCGATCCATTCGAATGCAAATGCGGTCATCTCACGAGGACCTTTTGCGGCAAGATCGCGCCCGAACGATCCTGCAACATCGATAAAAGAAAGCGACGTGCCGCCAACATTCGCCAGCAGCGCGGCCGTATGGTCATTGTCTGCCTTTTCGAAGACGAGATCGTCGCGCAGCAGGCCGAAGGGATTGCCAGCGACCTCGAGCGCAATGCGCTCGTAATGGCCGAGCCGGAGCCGGCTCAAGGCGTCGAGCTGCCGCTTCGGCAGGGCCGGCGCGAATGTGATCTTTCCGTCCAGCAGCATATTGGTCGACACGGTGACGATAACCGCCCGTGCCTGAAGGCTGCCCTTGCCGGCCGTGTCGATGAGGAAACTACCGCGGCCAAGTGCCGTGATCTTCGTCACCGGTGTCGAAAGCTGCACTGGCAGCCCTTCGGCCAGCTTCGCCAGCAGCGCACCAAAGCCCTGCCGGCAATAAGCATCGACGTCGCGCTCGCTCGAGCGCGCGAAGTCGGTGGCCGACAATTCGGAGAAGTCTTTCCCGCAACCGAATGGCCCGAGATAGAATTCCATCAGCGGCTGCCATTCGCCGAGATCCTTCGGCATGGCCTGCGCGCAGGAGATATCGACCTTGCCGCGAGCTGCATCCTCGATCGCTCTTTTTCCCCGAGCAACCACTGCTAGATACTCTTCCAGCTCACTTTCACGAGCATTACGACGCCCGATTCGCACCCTTTGTCCGGGCGGAGCGGGATAAATATCGACGCCTGCCCGCAGCGCCAATTTCGCCACCGGGTTGGATTCGGGCACATGCAGCCAATGCGCGCCGACATCGTACGGCACGCCAAAGGTTGTGGTGTCGGTAATGCAACGGCCGCCCACCTGTTCGGCGGCTTCCAGTACAACAACACGCCGGCCGGCCGCACCGATACGGCGCGCCGCGGCGATGCCGGCAGCGCCACCGCCGATGATCGCGACATCGGTCTCGGCAGCGACGGACGCCCCATTGAGCACGGGAAAAGAGGCAGCGCCGGCTGTGGCCATGAGGAATGAACGGCGGGAGATTCGTGGCATGGTTACCGAAGACTTTGCGCCCTGGTCCCACTATCCAAAAAAAGCGGGATTCTGCAAACGGATGATGACACCGCAGCTCACGGGCGTGTGACCCTATGAACCGCTTTGCAACGCCTTTCGACCAAAATGGTAGAAAACAGCCGATATGCGGACCAGCCGCATTCGGGAGGCAGGCGGTCATGAGGCTCGTATCATGAGTTTCGTACTGGACAGTATTGGGCGTTTGATGGCCGGTTATCTGGAAAAACCGGTGCAGGGCTACGAGCCCTTCACGCCGAGTGACTTTGCGGCCCTGCAGGCCACTCTTCGCCCCGGCGACGTGCTGCTGGTCGAAGGCAACAATCACGTTTCCGGCATCATCAAATATCTCACGCAGTCCACATGGTCACATGCCGCGCTCTATGTCGGCCGCATCGGCGACCGAGAAAATGCGGATGGCGAACCGCTGACGCTGGTCGAAGCCAATCTCGGCGAAGGTGTCGTGGGCGCGCCGCTGTCTAAATATTCGCGTTTCCATACCCGCATATGCCGGCCAACAGGTCTGACCGCCGAAGACCGTGCACGCGTCTGCGCCTATGCGGCCGAGCGCATCGGCTTCGATTACGACGTCAAGAACATCATCGATTTGATGCGCTTCCTGATGCCGCTGCCAGTGCCACAACGCTGGCGCCGCAAGTTGATGAGCATGGGCTCGGGTCATCCGACCCGCATCATCTGTTCGGCATTGATCGCGCAGGCCTTTGATTCTGTTCGCTATCCGATCCTGCCGAAAATCAGCCGGGTCGAAAGCGAATCCGCACGCGAGGAGCTTCTGGAAATCCGGCACTCCTCGCTATACGCGCCTCGCGATTTCGACATCTCTCCCTATTTCGAAGTGGTGAAGCCGACGCTGCTCAACGGCTTCGACTACAAGAAGGTGCAATGGGCCGATCTGGCGGTGCCGTTCGATCCGCTGCCGGCGGCGGCAGGCGCATCGCTTGTGCCGGAACATGCGCCCAAGGCCGGCGATCTCATCACCATCTGACGCCAATTTCATCGAAGTTTCATGGTCCACGGTCTTGTGCTGGTGGGCCATATCTTTATCTCTGCTCGTCGATAAAGAAGGGCTTGGAAGGATACCACCATGTTCGACGCCGCCATCAAGGCGCTGCAGCAGATGTTCACACCGCCATTCCGGTCGGTGCTGATCAAGTCGATGCTGCTCGCCCTCGTCATGATCGTCCTGATCGGCGTCGGACTCTACAAGGGTCTTGATTGGGTGGTGAATTATGGTGGCGTCTGGGCGGAAGGCGCAATCGGCCCGTCGGCACATACGCCGCTGTCCTGGGCGATCTGGATTGCCTCGATCGCCACAGCGCTTGGCATTGCAGTCGGCGGCATCTTCCTGATGCCGGCGGTGACGGCGTTCGTCGGCAGCTTTTTCGTCGACGAGATCGCGGAGTTGGTCGAACGTGAATATTATTCGGCCGATCCAGTCGGAAAGCCTCTGCCGCTGGTGCGATCGGTGATCGAAGGCAGCAAGACCGCACTTGTAGCGATCCTGATTTATCTTGTGGCGCTGCCATTCATTCTGTTCGCGGGGCTCGGCTTTCTCATTCTGTTTATCGCCGCCGCCTACCTTCTCAGCCGCGAATATTTCGAACTCGCAGCGATGCGCTTTCGTCCTGTCGAGGAAGCCAAGGCCTTCCGCAAGGCCAATCAGTCGAGCGTGTTTTCGGCCGGCCTTCTGATCGCGGTGTTCGTATCGATCCCGATCGTCAATCTCGCAACGCCGTTGTTTGGCATGGCGATGATGGTGCATCTGCATAAGAAGTTGTCAGGACGGAAACCGTCGATGGTCGAAGCGCGAGCGTAGTCAGGCGGCGACGGACTTCCCCGGCCAGCGGCACAGATCCGCGATGATGCATTTCTCGCAGAGCGGCTTGCGCGCGAGGCATGTGTAACGTCCGTGAAGGATCAGCCAGTGATGCGCATGCATCATGAATTCGGCCGGGATGACCTCCACCAGCTTCATTTCGACTTCGAGCACATTCTTTCCTGGCGCCAATCCGGTGCGGTTCGATACGCGAAACACATGCGTATCGACCGCCATGGTCGGCTGATTGAACGCCATGTTGAGGACGACATTTGCAGTTTTGCGCCCGACCCCGGGCAGCGCTTCGAGCGCCCCACGATCATTCGGCACCACGCCGCCATGCTCGACAATCAGCTTTTCCGACAGCGCAATGACGTTCTTGGCCTTGTTGCGATAGAGGCCGATCGTCTTGATCAGATCGCGCACGCGATCTTCGCCGAGCTTCACCATTTTTTCCGGCGTGTCGGCGACGGCGAAGAGAGCCGGCGTCGCCTTGTTCACGCCGGCATCCGTTGCCTGCGCCGACAGCACCACCGCGATCAGCAGTGTGAACGGGTTGATGTGCTGTAATTCGCCTTTTGGTTCTGGATCGACCTTTTGAAACCGCCGGAAGGCTTCGGTGATTTCCGCCTTTGTCCATGGCCGCATATCGCCGTGCATGGCCTCAAAATCGGCCTTGGCCTGCGCCTTTTCCGGCTTCAGCTTTGCCGCCTTGCCCGCCTTTGCCGCTTTGACCACCTGAACGGCCTTCGCGGCCTTCTTGCGCTTTTTGGCTACGGGTTTGGCGGGGGTCGTTTTTCGAACCATTTCTCCCCTATATTGGGAGCTATGAATGTGGACAACGATCCGAATTCAGAACCCACATTGTTTTCCGCCGTGATGACCCCGAATCGCTCGCTCGGGCAAAGCGGCTTTGTGATCGTCATGCTATTGGTTGCCGGCGTGAGCTTCATCGCCGGGCTGGTTTTCCTGATGGCCGGCGCCTGGCCGGTCACCGGAATATTCGGGTTGGACGTGGCGCTGATCTACTGGGCCTTCCGCGCCAATTACCGCGCCGGCCGCGCCTATGAGCGGATCATCGTCACTCCGACCGAGCTGATTTTCCGCAAAGTGAGCGCCAAGGGCGCGATGACCGAATGGCGCTGCAACCCGCTCTGGGTGCGGGTTGAGCGGGTGGTTGACGAGGATTTCGGGGTGCAGAAGCTGCATCTGGTCTCGCGCGGCGAATCGGTGCCGATCGCCTCCTTCCTCGGCCCGGACGAAAAAGAGAGCTTTGGCAATGCCTTACAGGCAGCACTCGCGGCGGCCCGGCGCGGGCCGGATCGCAACCCCGCGCTGGTGTAATGCTCCTAGAAATCGGGTGGCTCGGGCCGGAATACGCGATTATCTGGACGGGAGATGATGAGAACAACGAGTTCAGCCATGCTCTCTCCAGATCGCGTTCATGATATCGCGTCGCTGGTTACCGCCGCTGACGATTACGACGTGGTCCGCCGCGCCATCGCCCATATCCGCGGCAACTGGCGCCAGCAGCCCGATATCGACACTATCGCCGAGGCCGCCAAGGTGACGCCGACCGAACTGCATCACCTGTTCCGCCGCTGGGCCGGATTGACGCCCAAGGCGTTCCTGCAGGCGCTGACGCTGGATTATGCGCGTGGCCTTCTGCGCGATTCCGCGAGCGTGCTCGAAGCAACATACGAGGTCGGCCTGTCCGGGCCGGGCCGGCTGCATGACCTGTTCGTCACCCATGAATCGATGTCGCCCGGCGAGTGGAAGTCTGGCGCTGAAGGCCTCGAGATGCGTTACGGCTTTCATGCATCGCCCTTTGGCCAGGCGCTGGTGATCGCAGCGCCGCGCGGCCTCGCCGGCGTCGCGCTGGCCGATCCCGGTGGCGAACAAGAAGCGCTGGCCGATATGATGCGCCGCTGGCCGAAGGCGACCTATGTCGAAGACACACAAGGCACCGCGCCATTGGCGGCCCGCATCTTCGATCCGAATCTCTGGCGTGCCGACCAGCCGCTGCGTGTGGTGCTGATCGGCACCGATTTCGAGGTGCGTGTCTGGGAGACGCTTTTGAAGATTCCGATGGGCCGCTTCACGACCTACTCGGACATCGCCTGCAAACTCGAGTCACCGAAAGCGGCGCGCGCCGTCGGCGCCGCCGTCGGCAAGAACCCGATCAGCTTCGTCGTGCCGTGCCATCGCGTGATCGGCAAGAGCGGTGAGCTCACCGGCTATCACTGGGGCCTGACACGCAAGCGCGCCATGCTCGGCTGGGAAGCGGGACAGGTATCCTGAAATTCAGGCCGCCAGATCCTTGATCGATTCCACCGTCGCATCGGCATTGAGCCGGTAGATGATCGGCACGCCGGTGGCGATCTCGCGCTTCAGAATGCCTTCGGGTGACAGCTTTTCCAGCACCATCACCAGTGCGCGCAATGAATTGCCATGCGCGGCAATCACCGTGCGCTGGCCGCGCAGCACATTCGGCAGAATCTCCTGCACGTAATAGGGCAGCGTGCGCGCCAGGGTGTCGCGCAGCGATTCGCCGCCGGGAGGCGCGATATCATACGAGCGGCGCCAGATATGCACCTGCTCCTCACCCCATTTCTTGCGGGCATCGTCCTTGTTGAGTCCGGACAAGTCGCCGTAATCGCGCTCGTTCAACGCCTGATCGCGGATGATCGGAATGCCGGTCTGCCCCATCTCGGCAAGCGCAAGATCGAGCGTGCGCTGAGCGCGCTTCAGCGCCGAGGTATAGGCAATGTCGAAAGTGATGCCTTCCGCTTTCAGCTTGCGGCCGGCCTCTTTCGCTTCCTTGACGCCCTGCTCGGTCAGATCGACATCGCGCCACCCGGTGAACAGGTTCTTCAGATTCCATTCGCTCTGGCCATGACGCAGGAGCACGAGAAGACGTTCGGACATTGTCAGTTCACTCTCTTTCTTCACCTCCCCCTGAAGGGAGAGGGTCGACGCTAGAAGTCGGTCAGCCCCAGCACATCGGCCATCGAATAAAGCCCGGGCTTCTTGCCGTTGGCCCACAGCGCGGCCTTCACCGCGCCGCGCGCGAAGATCATGCGATCCTCGGCTTTATGACCAAGCTCGATGCGTTCGGCGGTGCCGGCGAAAATGACCGTGTGGTCGCCGACCACCGTACCGCCGCGCAAAGTGGCAAAACCGATATCGCCGGCCTGACGCGCGCCGGTATGGCCATCGCGCGAGCGCACCGATCGCTGATCGAGGCTGATACCACGACCTTCCGCTGCCGCACGGCCGAGCAGCAAAGCCGTGCCGGACGGCGCATCGACTTTCTTGTTGTGATGCATTTCGAGCACCTCGATATCGAAATCCTCATCCAGCGTCTTCGCCACACGCTTCACCAGCGCGGCCAGCAGATTGACGCCAAGGCTCATGTTGCCAGACTTGACGATCACCGCGCGCTTGGCCGCTTGCACGATCGCGGCTTCGTCGTCAGCTGAAAAGCCTGTCGTGCCGATAATGTGCGCGATGCCGGCCTTGGCCGCGAGCTTGGCATGGTCGACAGTGGCGTGGGGAGCCGTGAAATCGATGATGCCGTCGGCATGCGACATCAGCCTTTCAGTATCGTCGGTGACGAGAATGTCCTCACCGCCGACACCGGCAAGATCGCTGGCATTGCGACCGATCATCGGCGAGCCCGCCTGCTCCAGCGCGCCGCACAGCGTCACGCCTTTGGTTTCGGCAATGGCCCGCACCAGCGTCCGCCCCATGCGGCCGCTTGCTCCTGCCACGATCAATCGCATGTCAGACATTGCCATAGCTCCACGGTCGCGCGGATATACCGGCTTGGGTCATCCTAGGAAAGCTCACTCAAGATATTTCGCCATCTGTATGCTGTCAGCCGAGATGCCGACAAGCTCCGCCGGGTCCCAGGCCTCCCTGACAAAACCCATGCGCTCGTAATAGCCGATAGCGTCCGGCGCTGCATTCACGACCAGCTTCGATATACCCTTCTGCCGCGCGAGGGCTTCGATCAAATCCGCCAGCACGCGGCCATAGCCTCTCCGTTGTTCCGCGCGCGTCACTGCGACGAGGCGAAGCGCCGCCACGCCGTCGCCCAACAGGTCGAAGCGCGTGGTTGCGACCCCAATACCATTGCACTTCAAGAGCAGCCGGAAGTGGTTTGGCTTGATCTCGTCGGGATGCGCGCTGTCGTAATCACGACGGCTGCGCGCCTCGAACAGCTCGGCGCGTCGAATCGCGTGGTATCGATCAAGATCGTCTGCGGTCGCGACCACTGCCAGTTCATAGACCATAAGCGAGCTCTAAGACTGCGGCGCGTCATATCCTTCGATGATGACGATGTCGGCGATCGAATGCGGCTGCCGCACTTTCAGGTTGGCCTGATATTCCGGCGAGTTGTAGCAGGCCAGCGCAGTCGCATAATCCGGAAACTCAATCACCACGTTGCGGCTGCGTGCTTCGCCTTCCGGGTTTTCAAACGGGCCGCCACGCACCAGAAAGCGGGCGCCGTATTTGGCAAAGATGGCCGGGTTCGCCAGTGTATAAGGCTTATAGCCTTCGTCGTTGTGAACATCGACGCGTCCGATCCAATAACCCTTTGGCATCGTTACCCCCTTAGGATGTTGCCTGTGCGACTTCGCGCACGATGGCATCGGCCGAAGCTTTCGGATCGGCAACGCCGGTGATCGGCCGACCGACCACGAGATAATCCGAACCCGCCTTGATCGCCGCAGCCGGCGTCATGATGCGTTTCTGGTCGCCGATATCCGCGCCAGCTGGTCGGATGCCGGGCGTCACCAGCAGACGATCGTTGCCGATCAAAGGCCGGAGCATTGCGGATTCTTCCGCCGAGCAGACGATGCCGTCGATGCCGAGTTCGCAGGCCTGCAAACTCTTACGTTCGACTTGTTGTCGCGCATTGCCGACATAGCCGGCATCCGTGACATCGCCATCATTGTAAGAAGTAAGGATCGTCACCGCCAAAATCTTCAACGGCGAACCACGGCTGGCATCGAGCGCCGCCTTCATCGTCTGCGGATAGGCATGCACGGTCAGAAAGGTCGCGCCGGTTTTGACGATGCTTTCGACGCCCTTGTTCACCGTATTGCCGATGTCGTGCAGCTTGAGATCGAAAAAGATCTGCTTGCCGTCCGCGATCAGTTCACGCGCGAAGTCGAGGCCGCCGGCATAACCCAGCTGATAGCCGATCTTGTAGAAAGAGATGCTGTCGCCGAGCTGCTTCACCAGCACCTGCGCGTCCTTTACCGACGGCAGATCGAGCGCGACGATGACGCGTTCGCGCGGCGAAACGTTCTTGCTGGCAGCCGTCATGTGTAGTGACTCGCAAATTGAATGAGGCTCTGCACGACGCCCTTCAGGCGCTTGCTGTTCGCCTCGTCCTTGAAATCATCCATCTCGTCGAAAGCGTCCGCGGCACGCGACACCGCGATCTGCTCAGGAATGACCAGCGCACCACAGCCGATCTCGAGAACTTGCCGCGCAGCCAGCAGCGAGCGCATCGCGCCATATTGTCCGTTCGATGCACCACCCAGCGCGAAGGCGCGATCCTTGTAGACCGCCAAAGGCGCCTCGCGGCCTTCACGCACACGCGACACCCAGTCGAGCGTGTTCTTCAGCAGCGGTGTGACCGATGCATTGTATTCGGGGCTGGCGATAAAGATGCCCTGATGCTGCTGCATCATCTTCTTCAGCATGATCGCCGCTTCCGGCGGACCGGACCGGCTCTCGAGATCGCCGTCATAGATCGGCATCGGATAATCGAGCAGCGAGATATGCGTCGTATCCGCGCCCGCCAACGCGAATTCCTTCGCGGCGCGTGCGGCCAGTTGCGCATTCATGGAACCGGTGCGGACCGACCCGGCAAAGACGAGGATTTTGGGAACGGGCATGGTGGGGAGGTTTTAGCGTGGATTTCGCGAGAGTCGACACGCCTCATGAGCCGTTCGTCCTCGCGAAAGCGGGGACCCAGAAAATGTTCTGCACAGCTTCCAAGGAAGCCTGGATCCCCGCTTTCGCGGGGATGAACGGAAAAGAGAGACGGGTCCGGTCCGATCCTAGGAAACCAGAGCCTTGCGATAGACCCACACGCGCGCGGGCGGCAGGTTCATCCAGATACGCTCGGAGGCTTCGGTCTGGACACGCGACAGGCCTTTCGGGATCGGCGGCGCCGCCATCGAATAGGTGAACTGCACAAAGGCTGCGTCGCGATGCATCAGGCCGAAGGCTTCGTTGATCAGCCGTAGACGCGTGCGCATCGGCTTGGTCAGCAGCGGCAGCCCCGAAACCACGGCAGCAGCCGGCTGCTGCAGCATCTCACCGAGCGTGCGTTTCAGGCTGTAGGCATCGCCCTGCAGCACCGTGGCTTCCGGGTAGCGCGCACGCAGGATGCGGCAGAAGGATGGATTGAACTCGACCAGCACCAGCCGGTGCGGCGCTACACCGCGCGCCACCAGCGCTTCGGTGACGGGACCGGTACCCGGCCCAAGCTCGATCACGGGACCTGGAATCTTGGTATCCACATAACGCGCCATAGTCCGCGCCAGCACTCGCCCGGACGGCGTCACGGCGCCGATCGCCAGCGGCTTTTCCAGCCACGAACGGATGAACCTCACCTCGTCGTCGAGGCGAAGGCCCTTTTTTTCGGCGAGGGAGGATTGTGGACGCATGGACTGGGGTTCTTGGCCGTTACGTTTGTGAAACTATTGTGACCCACCCAAGGCATAGCCGGTTTAGACTATGCCGCCAAGTATCCTGGCCGCCAAGTATCCCCGCCGGGATGCTTGTATTCAATCCGGACGATTGCCGAGCCCGTCGAAAAGTTCCTTCACTCGCGTGAAGAAACCGGTCGATTCCGGCTGGGTCTCGGTCGAGGAGAGCTTTTGAAATTCCTGCAGTAATTCGCGCTGACGCTTGGTGAGATTCTGCGGCGTTTCCACCACAACCTGGACGTACATATCGCCGGTCTGCTTGGAACGCAGGATGGGCATACCTTTGCCCTGCAAGCGGAAGCGTCGGCCCGATTGCGTCCCAGCCGGCACCTTCACCTTGTTGCGCGCACCATCGATCGCAGGCACCTCGAATTCGCCGCCAAGCGCGGCGGTGACCATGGAGACCGGCACACGGCAATGCAGATCGGCGCCATCGCGCTGGAAGATCGGATGCGAGGCCAGCGACAGGAAAATGTAGAGATCGCCCGCGCCGCCGCCGCGCACGCCCGCCTCGCCTTCGCCAGCAAGCCGGATACGGGTGCCGTCTTCCACGCCCTGCGGGATGTTGACCGACAGCATGCGCTCGCGCGTTACGCGCCCGGACCCGGAGCAGGACGGGCAGGGGTCCTCGATCACCTGCCCGCGGCCCTGACAGGACGGGCAGGTCCGTTCGAGCGTGAAGAAGCCCTGCGCCTGCCGCACCCGGCCCATACCGCCGCACGTGCCGCAGGTCTTCGGGCGCGTTCCGGCCTTGGCGCCGGAGCCCGAACAGGTTTCGCAGGTGACGGATGTCGGGATGTGGATTTCGGCGGTCTTGCCGTAATAGGCATCCTCCAGCGTGATCTCCATGTTGTAACGGAGATCGGCGCCGCGCTCGCGCCCGCCCGACGAGCGGCTGCGCGCACCGGCCATGCCGAAGATGCCTTCGAAGATATCGGAAAAAGCCGAGCCGAAATCGTTGCCGAAGCCGTGCGCGCTGGCTCCATTGCCCTGCTCGAAGGCGGCATGACCGAAACGGTCATAGGCCGCCCGGCGGTCGCCGTCTTTCAGGACGTCATAGGCTTCGTTGATTTCCTTGAATCTCGCCTCGCTCGACGCATCGCCCTTGTTGCGATCGGGATGCCATTGCATCGCGAGCTTGCGGAATGAACTTTTGATCTCGCTGTCGGTTGCCGTGCGGCTGACGCTGAGAGTTTCGTAATAGCAGCGCTTCGACATCAGCTAACGTCCCTCGATCACGATCGTGACCGATTTTAATGCGTTAGAGCATGATGTTGTCCGAAAACCGCGTCGCACTTTTCGGCATCATGCTCTCCCCCGAGGCCGTCATGCGCAGGAACCCCCGCGCATCCATCTTTTTCTGGAAAGATGGGACCCCCGGTCCAAAAACCGGGGGTGACGAAATGAGTTTGGCTTCTACTCCCGGACGCACATGTCCGAACGTCAAGCCGACTTCTTCTTGTCGTCGTCATCGTCGACCTCGGTGAATTCCGCGTCGACCACGTCGTCTTGCTTCGCTTCGCCGGAAGCGCCGGCATCACCCGAGCCGCCGTCCTGCTGCGCCTTGTACATCGCTTCGCCGAGCTTCATCGAAGCCTGCGCCAGCGTATTGGTCTTGGCCTCGATCGCCGCAGCGTCGGTGCCCTTCAGCGCTTCCTTCAGATCCGCGAGCGCATTCTCGATGGCGCGGCGATCAGGTTCGCCGACCTTCGAGCCGTGTTCGGACAACGCCTTCTCGGTCGAATGAACCAGCGCTTCGGCGTGGTTCTTCGCCTCGACGGCGGCTTTGCGCTTCTTGTCCTCTTCGGCATGCGCTTCCGCGTCCTTGACCATCTTTTCGATGTCGCCTTCGGACAAACCGCCCGAGGCCTGGATGCGGATCTGCTGTTCCTTGCCGGTGCCCTTGTCCTTGGCCTGGACGTTGACGATGCCGTTGGCGTCGATGTCGAACGAGACTTCGATCTGCGGCACGCCACGCGGCGCCGGCGGGATGCCGACAAGGTCGAACTGGCCGAGCATCTTGTTGTCGGCCGCCATTTCGCGCTCGCCCTGGAAGACGCGGATCGTGACGGCGCCCTGATTGTCATCGGCCGTCGAGAAGACCTGCGACTTCTTGGTCGGGATGGTGGTGTTGCGATCGATCAGACGCGTGAACACGCCGCCCAGCGTTTCGATGCCGAGCGAGAGCGGGGTGACATCGAGCAGCAGCACGTCCTTGACGTCGCCCTGCAGCACGCCGCCCTGGATCGCCGCGCCGATGGCCACGACTTCGTCCGGGTTGACGCCCTTGTGCGGCTCCTTGCCGAACAGCTGCTTCACGACTTCCTGGACCTTCGGCATGCGGGTCATGCCGCCGACCAGAACCACTTCGCCGATTTCGGCAGCCGAGAGACCGGCATCCTTCAACGCCTGACGGCACGGCTCGACGGTCTTCTGGATGAGATCGTCGACCAGCGCCTCGAACTTGGCGCGGGTGAGCTTCATCGTCAGATGCTTCGGACCGGTCGCATCTGCGGTGATGAACGGCAGGTTGATTTCGGTCTGCGTCGTCGAGGACAGTTCGATCTTGGCTTTTTCGGCGGCTTCCTTCAGGCGCTGCAAGGCAAGCTTGTCGCGACGCAGGTCGATGCCCTGCTCCTTCTGGAATTCATCGGCCAGATAGCCGACGAGACGCATGTCGAAGTCTTCGCCGCCGAGGAAGGTGTCACCGTTGGTCGACTTCACCTCGAACACGCCGTCGCCGATTTCGAGCACCGAGATATCGAAGGTGCCGCCGCCAAGATCGTAGACGGCAATGGTGCCGGACTTCGATTTGTCGAGGCCGTAAGCAAGCGCAGCCGCGGTCGGCTCGTTGATGATGCGGAGAACTTCGAGGCCCGCGATCTTGCCGGCGTCCTTGGTCGCCTGGCGCTGGGCATCGTTGAAGTAAGCAGGAACGGTGATCACCGCCTGCTCGACCTTATGGCCGAGATGGGCCTCGGCCGTCTCCTTCATCTTTTGCAGGATGAAGGCGGAAATCTGCGAGGGCGAGTAGGTCTTGCCGTCGACCTCAACCCAGGCATCGCCGTTGCTGGCTTTGGCAATCTTGTAGGGGACAAGCTTCTTGTCCTTTTCCACCGTCGGATCGTCATAGCGGCGACCGATAAGCCGCTTGACCGCAAAGATGGTCTTTTCCGGGTTAGTGACCGCCTGGCGCTTCGCCGGCTGGCCAACCAACCGCTCGCCGTCGTCCGTGAATGCGACGATCGAGGGTGTGGTGCGCATGCCCTCCGCGTTTTCGATAACCCGCGGGGTTGTTCCTTCCATCACGGCCACGCACGAATTGGTGGTGCCGAGGTCGATACCAATGACCTTCGCCATATCTCATTCCTCTCTTTCAGGCAGATCGGCCGGGCCCTGAGCCGGCACCCGGATGGACGGTTTGAGGCGGGTGTTGCCCGCCACGTCTGCTCCGACCCCCTCTATATGATCTCACGCCGCAGCCCTGCGGCGTCTTGGCTCATATAGGAGGAGCCCCTAGGGCCGCAAGGACTTGAGGGGGTTTTGCGCGTTGTTCGAGCGGGTCCGGGCCGTATCCGATAGACCGCGATCGGGCGATCGATCGTCGAAACGACGGGATCGAGCCAATCCGGGACGCCTCCGGTCTCCACAGGCGCCCAAAACCCCGTTTCGGCACCGCCAGAATTCTGGGGGCGAGTGAGGATCGGCTTCAGTGCTGCTGTGACCGGGAGCCCCAGCACATTGGGCCGGGTCAGGGCCAAAATATGGGCAATGTGAAAAACAAGCCAGGTGTGCAATTGCCATAACCGGAATGCCGAACCAGATCGCGCAAGGCCTCGGCCGAATGGCGATACTGATCGTCAACCATCCCGTCGGAAAAAGACGGCGCAGACTATCAAACGGACCACCGCGGCCATGAGACACACGGCGGAGAAAGCCCGCATGGACGAGACGCGAAACGAATTGGAAACAACGATTTTGGTCCGCAGCTGATTTTCGAACACCCGATGATCCGCGCACAGGGCCGCTGTCAGGACAACCATGGTTCGCCGCGCGACATGTGATGCGTTCACAACAGCGCGGTGAGCACACGGGAAGCTGGCGCATCGCATCGCTCAGGCGCGGCCAATGCACCTCGTAAGGTTACAACAGCGGCAGACGCGTCGCGCTCGCACAGCGGCGGCGCAATTCCAGACGATACGCTGCGAATGCCTTCAGTCCGCCCCGTTTGGTGGTACAGTCCAACGCCAGTCACTCGCGGCTATGCCTGTTCCCCACGCCCGGAACGCAAAATCGAAAAAGACCAAGCATGATCCTCCCACGCCTGATCCCGTCTCTTTTTGTTGCCGTTTTGACGCTCGCCCCGAGCACACTTGCCTCCTGGCAAGCCAAAGCGGCGGATGCCGTCTTCCCGGTGGGATCGCTGGTTGGCCTTACGCCACCAGCAGGAATGGTGGCATCCAGAACGTTTCCCGGTTTCGAAGATCGCGAAAAAAAGGCCGGCATCGTCATCACCCAATTGCCGGGTGAGGCCTACGAACAATTTCTCAAATCGATGAATTCGGGCGCGATCGAATTGCCCGGCGTCAGCAACGCCAAGCGTGAGATTTTGCTGACGGAAGGCGGCGCTGCGCATCTGCTGACCGGCGACCAGGAAGCAGAAGGCGTGAAATTTCGCAAATGGATGCTGATCACGCGCCGCGCGATCACCGGCCGCGGCGCGGATTCAACGATGGCCTTCGTTGTGACCGCGCAGGTGCCGATAGACGCTGAAGACGCTTATTCAGATGCAGACATCCGAAAGGCGCTCGGCTCGGTGGCGTTGCGCGCGAACGTCCCCACCAAGGAGATCCTCGACAACCTGCCGTTTGAAGTGAACGAGCTTGCTAAATTCGAAGGCGTTCGCTCGTTGATTCCCGGTCAGGCGATCATGCTGACGGAACAGCCGGGCATGGAACCGCCCGTCGATCGTCCGTTCCTGATGATTTCGGTCGGCGGCCCGGCTCCATCGCAAGCCAGCGATCGCGCGGCCTTTGCGACCAACATCCTTCGCGGAATCCAGGGCTTCAAAAACCTGAAGCCGGTGTTTGCCGAACCGATGCGAATCGGTGGCAAACCCGGCTACGAAATCCGGCTCGAAGGACAGACAATGGCGCACGATACCGACGTCATGATCGTGCAATGGATGCGGTTCAGCGGCACCGGCTTTATCCGCGTCGTCGGCGTTTCGCCCAAGAAGGACTGGGGCGAGACGTTCACGCGCTTCCGCGCCGTCCGCGACGGCATCGATACGCGTTGAAAATTACAATGGTCCGTTCGTCCCCGCGCTGAGGCCGGCGAAGCCGGACCCCGAGTGCGGGAATGAACGCAAGAGAATGGCTTTGGCCGATCTATTTGCTCGCGCCGGAATTATCGTTCGCAACGGGCTCAGCCGGCGCGGCCTTCGGACCGCCCTTGGATACTGCGACCAGCGCCGGACGCAAAATGCGCTCGCCGATCACATAGCCCGGCTGAACCACCTCCACGATCGTGCCTGACGGCACCGAGGGATCGGGAACCTCGTACATCGCCTGATGCAGGTTGGGGTCGAATTTCTCACCCTGCGGCTCGATCTTGCGAATGCCGTTCTTCTCCAGCGCCTTCTGCAAATCGCGCTCGGTCAGTTCGACGCCTTCGATCAGCGAGTTCACCGCCGCATCAGCACCAGTGCGAAGATCGGGCCCGACCGCCTCCAGCGCACGACGGAAATTATCGGCCACGCCCAGAATATCGCGGGCAAATGACGCGATACCGTATTGGCGCGCATCGGCGACCTCGCGCTCGGTCCGCTTACGGAGATTCTCCATATCGGCAAGCGCACGCAGCAGCCGGTTCTTCATCTCGGCGGTTTCGTCGACCATCAGGGACGGATCGACATACGGCTTGGAAACCTGCGGCTTCGAAC
Source organism: Pseudorhodoplanes sinuspersici (assembly GCF_002119765.1). Taxonomy (NCBI): domain Bacteria; kingdom Pseudomonadati; phylum Pseudomonadota; class Alphaproteobacteria; order Hyphomicrobiales; genus Pseudorhodoplanes; species Pseudorhodoplanes sinuspersici. Next base: position 1,815,927 of record NZ_CP021112.1, on the reverse strand, counting down.
CTTCGAATTTCTTTTCTTGCGCCTCGCCGGCATTTTCGGTCTCGGGCGCCTTCGCGTCGGGCCGTGGCGTATCGTTCATCGCGTCCGTCCAATGGCAATTCTGGGGGTGAATTTTTTGTTTTGACGCGTTTTCTTCACGCGAACCGGTACCCACTTCGCTCGAAAACGCTATTCGCCCCCGATATCAGAACTTGTGGCAGAAAAATCAAGTTCCCGTTTGCCCGGACAGCATCCGGGAGACCACCTTGGCGGTATAATCCACCATCGGGATCACCCGCGCATAATTCAGCCGGGTCGGACCGATCACCCCGAGAACACCGACGATACGGCCGGCGGAGTCGCGATAGGGCGCGATGATGGTCGAGGAACCTGACAGCGAAAACAATTTGTTTTCGGATCCGATAAAAATACGCACGCCATCGGCCCGCTCGGCCCGGCCCAGCAGATCGATCACTTCCCGCCGCGTCTCAAGATCGTCGAACAAGAGCCGCACCCGTTCCAGATCGTCCAGCGCCTTGAGGTCGTCGAGCAGATGCGACTGCCCGCGCACGATCAGCTTGCGATCGTCATTGTCGCCGCCCGACCAGCTCGCGAAACCAGCGGCGACGATCTTCTGGGTGAGTTGATCGAGCTCAGCCCGGCCGGCTTCGAGCGCCCTCTCCAGTTCGAGCCGGACTTCGGCCAGCGTCTTGCCGCGGATGTGCGCGTTGAGAAAATTCGATGCCTCGGTCAGCGCCGAGGTCGGCAATCCGGGTGGGATCGGCAGGATGCGGTTTTCGACCTGTCCGTCCTCCGACACCATCACCACAAGGGCGCGTTCGGGCTCCAGCCGCACGAACTCAACATGCTTGAGCAGTACATTCTGTTTCGCGGCCAACACCACGCCGGCGGCGCGGGTGAGACCGGACAGCAATCCGGACGCTTGCGTCAGCACGTTGTCATAGGACTGACCGCGTCCGGCGACCTGCGCCTCGATCGCGCGCTTGTCGGCCTCGTTGATGTCGCCGATCTGCATCAGCGCATCGACGAAGAAACGCAGGCCCAGCTCCGTCGGCAATCGCCCCGCCGATGTATGCGGCGCATAAATAAGCCCGAGCTGTTCGAGATCGGACATCACGTTGCGCACCGATGCCGGCGACAGCGACACCTGCAGCAGACGCGAGACATTGCGCGAGCCGACCGGTTCGCCGGTCGTCAGATAGCTTTCGACGATCTGCCGGAAGATGTCGCGCGAACGCTCGCTCAAATCCGCGAGCGAAATCTGGGACGAACCGATCGGAATATCGTGCGACGCCAACGCCTGTAACTCCTTTTCCGCTCAAGAATTGTCCATCTTGCAGGACGATTTCAAGCGCCGAATACGATCACACCTTACGCCCGAATAACAGGATCGTCCCGACCGGCAACACGAAAGCGACAATCGTGGCGACGATCAGCAGACCGCCCAGCTCACCATAATCGCCGCGCTGGACCACAAAAATCTGGTTGAGATATTTGGCCTGCAACTGTCCGGCGACCAATGCCATGTTCATCAGCGAGGCCATCAGCGCGAACCAGGTCGCGCGATGGCCCGCCGGCGCATAGAAGGCGATCAACGTCAGCAACGGGATCATGCTGAGTTGCGCGAACGGCGACGCCGCTGCGGTGTCGATAATCGCAATCGATCGCGCGCCGAAACCGAACACCCGCTCGGTCCATTCATGCAGACCGAAATACAATCCGATGCTGGGCAGCGACAGGATCGAACCAATCACCGCGATCCAGAACAGTGTCTTGGTCACCGAATATTCGGTGAGCTGTTTGGCGAACACCCACATCGCGATGATGGCGAGAACGGCACCGGTCTGCCGCAGCACGCCGTAGAACTGCTCGTCGAATTTCAGGATGTCGAGCGTCCACCAGAAATAGCCGTCGCCGATCGTCGGCGTCGCGCGAAACGCGAAGATGATGATCGTGGTGTAGAAGATCGCCATCCGCGATTTGTGATCGAGATCGCGCGTGACGAAGACCAGCATCGTACAGATCACGGCCATCGACAAAACGAAGATGAATTCCTGCGCATAGGGAACACTCCCCAATGCGAGCGCCAGCACGGCTGCGCCGAAGGCGAGGCCGCCACCGAGAATGCGCCAGTCGATCGGGCGCGGCGCAGCCTTCTCCTGCCCGATCACGAACACACCGCTGATCGAGATCAACGGAATCACAAGACCGATCAGAAACACGGTCTCGCGACCGAACAATCCGGCCAGCACGCCCGATAAACCTGCAACGGCAACGATGCCGGCCGACAGCGACAGGCGGCCGAGCACCTGCACCATGCCCAGTTCGGATTTGACTTCGCTTTCCGGCCTTTCCGCACCGGTTGCATCGACGCGCGGCACCACCTCGGTCGACATCGCATCGGCGACGACATCCTGGATCACGGTGCCGATCACGATCAGCAGCGCGCCAAGCACGTAAAGCTGATCCGGCCGCATGAACATCAGCCAGCCGCCGGACGAACCAGCCAGTATGACGAGTCCTGATGCCGTGAGCAGCGCACCAATGAGGATGTAAACCCGGCGCTGCGATCCAAAGATCGGTACGGAATCCACCAGTTCGCCGAACACCATCTTCACGGTCCAGGGTAGCGTGAGCCAAACGCCGATCCCCGCCAGTTCCGACGGCGTCAGGGTCAGGCTTTCCTTGATCCACATGTCACGGGTGACATCGATCAGCCCCAGTGCGCCATAGGCGAAATACACCATGATCAGCGGCACATAGGCCGGCCGAAATGCGCGAATTGGCCGCATCAGGTTTTCGAGAAACGCCATTTCGCCCTGCCTAGTGTGGCGGTTCAGAAGTCCGCATCATTCTCGCAGCGAGTCCGAAATGCGGGCTTCTGAACCAAAGCCACACTAGATTCAATGAGTTGCTAGTGTCCTTCGATTCCGAAATTCGCATAAGAGACCGCCGCGAAAGGATGCGAACTTCGGAATCGGGACACTAGACCTTCAAGAATCTGTTCTTCTACGCTTGTAGGCTGCGGCCATGCCTCCTAAAAGCCCCGCAGACCCATTGCCGATAAAAGGATTTGAACGATGCGGCCAAGCCGCCGGGCTCCCGATGAATTACGTGCCGTATCGCTGGAACGCAGCGTCGTGAAATATGCCGAGGGCTCATGTTTCGTGAAGTTCGGCGACACCCATGTGCTGGTGACCGCCACCCTCGAGGAGCGGTTGCCGCCGTGGCTGAAAGGCCAGGGCCGCGGCTGGGTCACCGCCGAATACGGCATGCTGCCGCGCGCCACCTCGGAGCGCACCCGCCGGGAAGCGAGCGCCGGCAAACAGGGCGGCCGCACCATTGAAATCCAGCGTCTGATCGGCCGCTCGTTGCGGACCATCGTCGATCTGGCCGCCCTCGGCGAACGGCAGATCACCATCGATTGCGACGTGATACAGGCCGATGGCGGCACCCGTACCGCCTCGATCACCGGCGCCTGGGTAGCGCTGCATGATTGCCTGCAATGGATGAAGGCACGCAACATGCTCCGTGGGGAAGTCTTGCGCGATCAGGTCGCGGCGATCTCCTGCGGTGTCTACAAGACCACGCCGGTGCTCGATCTCGATTATGCCGAAGATTCAGAAGCGGAAACCGACGCCAATTTCGTCATGACCGGGTCCGGCGGGATCATCGAGATTCAGGGTACAGCGGAGAAGACGCCGTTTACCGAAGAACAGCTTCTCGACATGTTGAAGCTTGCCCGCAAAGGCGTCGGCAAACTGGTCGACCTGCAAAAGATGGCGGTGACGTGAAGACTTCCCCTGTGGAGCGAACAGCGCATCGCCAGATCACGGGCCAGATCGTGATCGCGACGCATAATGCCGGCAAGCTGCGCGAGATGCGTGAACTGCTGTCGCTCTACGGTATCGAAGCTGTGTCTGCGGGCGAGCTCGGATTGCCGGAGCCTGAAGAGCCCGGTGCGACCTTTGCTGAGAACGCTGCGATCAAGGCAAAGGCGGCCGCATCCGCCTCGGGTCTGCCGGCCTTTGCCGATGACTCAGGTCTGGTTGTCGATGCACTGGGTGGCGCACCCGGCATTCATTCGGCGCGCTGGGCCGGACCGGACAAGAATTTTGCCCGCGCAATGGAAATGATCGATTCCATGCTGCGCGATCATGGTGCTCTCACACCGGCGCGCCGCACTGCGCATTTCGTGTCAGCGCTCTGCGTCGCCTGGCCTGACGGTCACACCGAAGAATTCGAAGCGACCGTCGAAGGCACGCTGGTCTGGCCGCCACGCGGCGATGCCGGCTTCGGCTACGATCCGATGTTTCTACCTGACGGTTACGAGCGCACCTTCGGCGAGATGACGTCCGAAGAAAAACACGGTTTGCCGCCACATGGCCTTGGCCTGTCGCATCGCGCGCGTGCTTTCATCAAACTCGCGGAGGCGTGTCTCTCGAAGCAAGCTGCCTGAGACGTGGCGCGCGGTTCCGGGTCGTTACAATTTTAATCATCGCCGTATTCACGCTGGCCGCCTGAGCCGCGGCACAGTAAGATGCTTAACATGACGTTAACGAATCCATCCGCAGCGGCCTTCGGCGTCTACATCCATTGGCCTTTCTGCTTGTCGAAATGTCCTTATTGCGACTTCAACAGTCATGTCCGCCACGGCGGCATCGATGAGTCGCGGTATGTGAAGGCGTTTCTGCGCGAGATCGAAACCACGGCCGCACGCGTGCCGGGCCGCACCGTCTCCACGATCTTCTTCGGCGGCGGCACGCCGTCGCTCATGAATCCAGCGACCGTGTCTGCGATCCTCGATGGTATCGCCAAACATTGGTCCGTGGCGCCGGATGCCGAGGTCACGCTCGAAGCCAATCCCACCAGCGTCGAAGCCGATCGCTTTCGCGGATTTCGGACAGCCGGCGTCAATCGCGTGTCGCTCGGCGTGCAGGCGCTCGACGATCGTTCACTCAAAGAGCTTGGCCGCCTCCATACGGCGGAAGAAGCCTTGAAGGCGGTCGGCATCGCCCGCTCCGTATTCGATCGCTATTCGTTCGATCTGATCTATGCGCGGCCGGGACAATCGACGCAGGACTGGTCCAAGGAACTGAACCGCGCGATCGCGGAAGCCGCCGAACATCTGTCGCTCTATCAACTCACCATCGAAGCCGACACGCCATTCTTTGCACTGCATGCCAGCGGCAAGCTGGTGACACCGAATGACGACATCTCACGCGACCTCTACGACGTCACGCAGGAGGTCTGCGACAAGTCCGGCCTTTCGGCTTACGAGATTTCCAATCATGCGCGGGCCGGCGCGCAGTGCCGGCACAATCTCGTTTACTGGCGCGGCGATGACTATGCCGGCATCGGGCCGGGCGCGCATGGGCGCCTGGAACAAGACGGACGCCGCTACGCCACAGCGACTGAAAAGCGGCCCGAGAGCTGGCTGATGCGTGTCGAGTCGCTTGGTCATGGCATCATCGTCGATGATGTGCTGACACGCGAGGAGCGTGCCGACGAATATCTCCTGATGGGCCTCCGCCTTGCGGAAGGCATCGATCCGAAGCGTTACGCCGCCATCGCCGGCCGCCCGCTCGATGACAAGCGCATCGCGATCTTGCGCGCAGAAGGCGCGGTTGAGACCACATCCGCAGGCCATCTGCGTGTCACGCAAGCGGCCTTCCCGATTCTGGATGCTGTGGTCGCGGACTTGGCGGCTTAAACTGATTGGCGGCTTAAACTCTTATGTCGTCCCCGCGAAGGCGGGGACCCATACGCCGTGTCATCTCGGCTGAATTGCAACTGCGCTTATAGCAAAGCGTCGTGGTTATGGGTCCCTGTGTGTTTGCAATGTGTCAGGATGGTTGCGGACGGGAGACCGTTGGGTCCCTGGTCGTAAGACCGTAGGCGGGCTTGGTCCCCGTCCGCCTTTGCTTCTTCCAACCTGAACAGTTGCACGAGGCCGGTGACACGGACCTCGCACCACAGGGACAGGCGCATGATCATAACCCGTGGCTTCATCGGAATCGACGTTTCAAAACATCATCTGGACGTGTTCGAGGGCGGCTTTGGCCGGGGTGAACGCATCGCCAATAGGCCGGAGGCTCTCGCGCCTCTGGTGGCGCGCTGGAAGAATGGCGGTGTCTTTGTGCTGTTTGAGGCGACCGGCCATTACGATGTCCGGCTGCGGCAGGCGCTCACGGCGGCGGGCATTGCCTTCGCTCGTATCAATCCCGCCCGCGCCCGCGACTTTGCACGGGCCGCCGGCTTTCTTGCCAAGACCGACAGGATCGACGCGCGCATGCTCGCTGCAATGGCGCAATCTCTCGCACCTGCGCCGGCCAAAGCGATCGACAGCGATCGCCAGGGTCTGGCTCTGGCGCACAAGCGTCGCGATCAACTCGTCCATATCCGTCAGCAGGAGCGCACCCGGCGGACGGAATGTCACGACGCCATATTGCTGGCGGATATCGAAGCGCATCTGCAATGGCTCGATGTCCGGATCGCGCAATGGGATGAACAGATCCGCTGTCTGCTCGCGCAATGCGAACGGCTCCATCCCATCGCCAAGTTGCTGCGCTCGATCCCCGGCATCGGACCTGTCGCGGCCACGACACTGATCGCGCTCATGCCGGAACTCGACGTCCTGCCATCAAAGCAGGTGACAGCCATCGCCGGACTGGCACCCTTCAACGTCGACAGCGGACAGCTCAGAGGCCTCCGCAGAATCAAGGGCGGACGGAAACGGGTCCGCGACGCCCTCTACATGGCCGCTGTCGCCGCCGCCCGATCGCATGACCGCTTCAGGACCGTCTATCGGCGCCTGCGCGCGGCAGGAAAGCCGGCCAAGGTGGCCCTCATCGCTGTCGCCCGCAAATTGCTCGTCACCGCCAATGCTGTCCTGCGCGACAAAACAGCATTCCAAACCTGAACACAGTTGCCCGCCTTCGCGGGGACGACTGTTATTAGGACGCAGACCCATTAAACGACTTCGGCGCCGGGCTCACGATTTGTCCGCCCCCGGCCGCCACACGCAGCACCGCAAGCCCTCGTTCGTTGGTACCGTCCGGCTTGAAGCGAAAGACGCCATCGATGCCGGCAAAGCCGGACGGATTGGTCAGTACTTCGTCGGTCGGGCGTTGCGGACCTTGCGTGCGGACCAGCGCAGCGACAAGAGCTGTAGCATCGTAAGCGAGCGTTGCCGTGCGCACCGGCTCCTGGCCGAAACGATTACGATAGCGCTGCGAAAAGCTGGCGAAACCTGCTGCATCCGGCGCGGCGTAAAGCCCGCCCTGCATGGCGCCATCATTGAAGATGCGCGGATCGTCCCACAGGCCGGTGCCCAGCAATTGCACGCGACGCGTATCGACACCGCCTGACTGCAGGGCCGACACGACATAGGGGACGGTATCGGCGCCATCCGGCACGAAGATCGCATCGGCGCCGCGCGCCGACTGCGCAACGATCTTCACCGACTCGCCAAGCTTGGTCCGGTCGGAAGGATAACGCTCCAGCGCAACGATGCGGCCGCCCTGCCGCGATACCTCTTCGCGGAACGTCGCCTCCACCACCGAGCCATAGGCGTTGTCCGGGACGAGACCGGCATAGGAGCGCTTGCCGGCGGAGGACGCGTATGAAAGCACCCGCAACACATCCGACTCGGGCAGAAAGCTCAGGAGATAGATGCCGCGCGCCGCGATACTGGCGTCTGTGGAAAATGCGATGACCGGAATACCGCGCGGCCGCGCCGTCTGACCGACCGAACGCACGGCTGGCGCAAACAGGGGACCAAGGATGATCTGGCAGCCCTCGTCCATCGCCTGTTCGGCGACCAAACGGGCCGTACCGGTATTGCCGCCATCGTCCTTGACCACAAGTTGCACGTCCGGGCTGTTGAATTCGGCGAGCGCCAGCTCCGCGGCGTTCTTCATCGATTGTGCGGCGAGGCCGGCATTGCCACCCGCCGACAGCGGCAGGATCAGTGCCGCCTTGAACTGCCCGGCACCGATAGCCCCCGTCTCCTGGGGCCCAGCAGCCGGCCCCTCGCCGACCGGCGTGCCGATCGTCGGCCCATTGCCTGCGCAACCGGTCAGACCCGCAGCCGCAAGCGACAGCGCGCTGACGCCAAAGCGGCGGCGAGACAAAGAAACAGAGTTCAGTAAAGTCCTGGACACAGACATAACCTCAGGAACGCGACGTAAGACTGGACAAGGCGCTGAAGTAAGGCCTGAAGAAAGTCCCCGAGGCAGCAATCTGGCATATTGTCATAAAATGGTTAACCACGGGGCAGGCATGTTGAGTTCGAAGTCTTGGGACGTGTTGCCATGACGCAACCCGAACGGCGGAGCGAGTTCCACATAGCCGGGACCAGATATGCCGCACCGAGACTGGCTGCCGGGCTTTATCTCGTTGCGACACCGATCGGCAACCTCGGCGATATCACCTTGCGGGCGCTGGAGACGCTTGCCGCCGCGGACCTCATCGCCTGTGAAGATACCCGCGTCAGCCGCAAGCTGCTGGATCATTACGGCATTGAAACGGCACTGACCCCTTATCACGAACACAACGCTGCGGTCGCACGGCCAAAGCTGCTTGGTCGCATCGCGGACGGCGCCGCCGTTGCATTGATTTCCGATGCCGGCACGCCACTGATTTCCGACCCCGGCTTCAAGCTGGTGCGAGAAGCACGAGATGCGGGCCTGTCCGTCACCGCTTTGCCGGGCGCGTCCGCGGTACTGACCGCGCTCGTTGCATCCGGCTTGCCTACGGACCGGTTTTTATTCGAAGGCTTTCTGCCCGCAAAGGCGACGCAGCGGCGCGCCCGCATCGCCGAACTTGCCCGCATCCCGGCGAGCATCGTGCTGTTCGAAGGCGGATCGCGCATTGACGACTCGCTCGCCGATCTCGCTGCGGCGTTCGGCGAACGGGAAGCTGCGATCTGCCGCGAACTCACAAAACTGCACGAAGAAGTGCGGCGTGACACACTCGCAGTGCTTGCCGCGCATTATGCGGGCGATTCGGAGACACGCGGTGAATTTGTGATCGTCATCGCGCCGCCAGCCGATGAGGCCGCGCCGGCAGCAGGCGATGTTGACGCGCTGATCCGGGCCGCGCTTGAGCGCGTCTCCGTCAAGGATGCTGTCGGCGAAATCGTCGCCGCCACCGGCCTGCCCCGGCGCGATGTCTATCAGCGCGCACTGGAGCTTGCGAAAGAGCGCAACGATGCCTCCTAAGCCGCCCGCTGCGCCCGAACGTCAGGTCGCTTTCAAGCTTGGCCTGTCGGCCGAGAACCGCGCCGCGGCTTTCCTGCTGGCGAAGGGATTTCGGGTCGTGGCGCGCCGCTGGCGTTGTCCGGCCGGCGAGATCGATATCGTGGCGAAGCGCGGCAATCTTCTGATCTTCGTGGAAGTGAAGGCGCGTGAGCGTCTTGTCGATGCCGCCTATTCCGTCACCGAGCGGCAGAAGCGCCGGATCGCTTCGGCTGCCGCTGGCTGGCTCGCCGATAACCCCGACGATGCCCTGTGCGATATGCGGTTTGACGCAATCCTGGTCGCGCCGCGATCATGGCCGCAGCACATCACGGCTGCGTTCGAGGCGGAATGATCGCCGTACTATAGGAGCGATGTCACCTCCCTCCGCTCATTCGCGCGAAGGCGGGAATCCAGTTCTTAGTCCTGGGTCCCCGCTTTCGCGTGGACGAACGGAGATACAGATCAAGCCGCGCGCAGCCGTTCGAAAAATTGATCCATCTGGCTGCGAATGCGTGACGCAAGCTGATCGAGCCGGTCCGATACATCCTGCGCAGCATCGGCATGGGTGCGGCTGATGCCGGTAGCCTCACTGACTTTACCAATCTGGTCGGCCGTATCAGCCGAGCGGCGCGATGCGGTTTCGACACTGCGGGCGATTTCCTGCGTCGCAGCACCCTGCTCCGTCACAGCCGCGGCGATGGCGCTCGAGATTTCGCCGAGATCGCGAATGGTGTTCTTGATCGCGCCGATGGCGGCGATCGAACGATCGGTGGCCTGCTGCATGCCGGCAATCTGCTGACCGATTTCTTCGGTTGCTTTCGCGGTCTGTCCAGCCAGCGCCTTCACTTCGCCGGCGACAACAGCAAAGCCGCGCCCCGCCTCGCCGGCACGCGCCGCTTCGATCGTTGCATTGAGCGCCAGCAGATTGGTCTGTTCGGCAATCTCATTGATCACACGAATGACGTCGCCAATCCGTTGCGCCGCATCGCTCAATTCATTGACCGTCCGATTGGTCGATTCCGCCTCGTCCACAGCCTTGATGGCAATCTCGTGCGACTGCGAAACCTGGCGTTCGATCTCCATCACCGACATGGCCAGTTCATCGGCAGCCGAAGCAATGTCGCGCACATTGGCATTGGATTCAGCCGACGCTTCGGTGGCACGGCTGGTGCGATCCAGCGTGATATTCACGGCATTGGTCAATTCGGTCGACGCCGTCTTGGCGCGGCGCGACATTTTCATCAGATCGCTCAGCGTGCCTTCAACGTCAGCGGAAAAGCGGGCGGCTTCTGCGGCGATTGCCTCCTGCTGCTTCTGCCGCGCCTCGGCATCGCCGCGCACGGTGCTGGTCAGTTGCTCGTTGTGGCGCATGGCGGCCTGGAAGACCGCGATCGAGGTCGCCAGCGCGCCGATTTCGTCACCACGCCCGCGATAGGGAATGGCGACGTCGAGTTGACCATCGGCCACTTTCTCGGTGACGCGCGTGATCGCAGCCAGCGGACGAATGCAGGATCGCCAGACGATAATGGTGCCGACGGCCGCAAGTGCGAGGAGCAGCGCCGCCAGTGCCGCCAGGAGCAACGCGAAGCGGCGGGCGCCGGCATCGATCTCGGCATAAAGGCGCTTCGAGCGCTGCGCATAAGTCTGCCCCAACGCTTCGATATCGCGGGTCAGCACCACGTAACCGGCATCAGTTTCGCCAAACTCACGCAGCATCGCCTTGTCGCCGGGACTACGGCTGACCAGATCGCGCCACGCTTCCTGGAATGTTTTCAGGCGCTGCGAGAACGCCTCGAATGCATCCTTTTCCTCTGGCTTGATGTTCCACTGCAATTCGGTGACCGCATCGCCCAGCCGGTCATTGAAAGCAATCAGCCGCGTCGCGGCGACCCGCCGGGAAGAGTCATTGGGCGCCATCACCAGCCCGCGCGACTCCATGACCACGGCATGGATCAGCGAATTGACCCGCTCCAATTGCCGCGCACCATCGTAAGTTGCGCGAAACTCATTGGTCAGGACGGCATGGCGGCGCGCATTCAGAACGGCGACGACGGCAATCGCCAGCGTGACTGTCGCGAGAAGCGCGAAAATGGCATAGAGCTTGGCCGCGATCGTCAGTCTTCGGAATGCCACGGCGAACGATCCATGAACTTGGCAGGGGTTGCGTTGCAGGATGGCAGGTATTTATTAACCCCAAGTTTTGCCGCGCCCCCGACACGCCCTTCCCTTTGAAAATCGCAAGAAGAACAAAGACCTATGCCCCTTGATGTTGCCGTCCAGATGGACCCGATCGAGCGGATCAATATCCGCGGCGATTCCACTTTCGCATTGATGCTCGAGGCCAAGGCGCGCGGCCACCGGCTGTCCTACTACACCCCGGACAAGCTGGCGCAGCGCGGCGGCGAAGTCTTTGCCACCGTGCAGCCTGTGGAGGTCCGCGACGAACTCGGCAATCACGTCACGCTGGGCGAGGCAAAGCGGGTCAATCTGCAATCCTTCGACGTCATCCTGCTGCGGCAGGACCCGCCTTTCGACATGTCCTATATCACCACCACGCATATGCTGGAGCGTGTGCATCCGAAGACGCTGGTGGTGAACGATCCCGCGCATGTGCGCAACGCGCCGGAAAAGATCTTCGTCATGGAATTTTCCGACCTGATGCCGCCGACTTTGATCACGCGCGATCTCCATGAGATCAAGTCGTTTCGCGAGGAGCATGGCGACATCGTCATGAAGCCGCTTTACGGCCACGGCGGCGGCTCGGTCTTCCGGCTGACCAAGGACGACCTCAATTTCGGTTCGCTCTACGACCTGTTCGCGACCACGTTCCGAGAACAGTGGATGGTGCAAAGCTTTCTGCCCGCCGTGAAACATGGCGACAAGCGCATCATTCTGGTGGACGGCGAATATGCCGGCGCCGTGAACCGTGTGCCGGCGCCGGACGACCTGCGCTCCAACATGGTGCGTGGCGGATCGCCGAAGGAAACCGAACTGACCCCGCGCGAACGTGAAATCTGCACGCGGCTTGGACCGGCCTTGCGCGAGCGCGGACTGATCCTTGTCGGCATCGACGTGATCGACGGCAACCTGACCGAGATCAATGTCACGTCGCCGACCGGCATTCGCGCGATCCGCAATGTCGGCGGCCCCGATGTCGCAGCGATGGTCTGGGACGCGATCGAGGCGAAGCGGAAAGCATCGTAAGCGCGCAGTGGGCGCTTTTGCCCGATTGTCACGGCAATCGAGCGTGCGCTAGCGTGGCTGAAACTTGAGCCTCTCCGCCCGTGTCCTTGAACAGCGTCCTCCATCTCACTCGAAGCGGCCTGTCCGCTGCCATCGCAATAGCGTTGCTGGCCGGCTGGACTATTGATGCGTCCGCGGCCGGGCCCTGCCGTTTCGCCAAGCGTCCGCCGGTCGTGCTGAAAGACACCGGCGGCTTTTGCCAATTCGATCCCGACACGCAGGTCTTTGCCGGCACCCCGGCCGAACAGGCGCGCTGCCTGCTCAATCCGGTTGAGCCGGTCGGGCGGCTTGGCTTGCCGCTGGAAGCACTGCCGGGTGCCATCGAAAAGCGCGTCGGGAGTGATGCCGATCTGCCATCACACGAAACGCTGGTGACATTGCTGCGCGAGCGCGGCGCGGCCGAAGATCTGATCAACAATCTTGCGCGGCCCGTGTCGCATGCGCATGACAACGATCCGCTAGCGCGCTCAGCGACCTACATCGTCTTTCACGATACCTCGACGCCGAATTATCGCACGCAGCCCTGGCCGCTCTCGATCGACGATGACCCGAAGATCAATAATCTTGCGCGTTACGAATGCTCGAACGACATCGAGCGCGCGCATGTGTTCATCAACCGCGGCGGCGCGATCTTGGCTGCACATGATTTCTCGGTGCCATGGCGCGCAACAAAGTTCGAGAGTGCAAGAAACTTCGGCAGCGCGCTGAAGGGACTGTTTCTGCACATCGAATTGATTCAGCCGCGCCGCGCTCTGCGCAGCTATGGCCGACGCAACGATTTTCTTGCGCCTGATCCGGGCTTTTCGCAGGCCCAGTACGATTCGCTGGCGCTGGTCTACACAGTGGCAAGCCGCAGAGCCGGCTTCTGGCTTATTCCTGCCTTCCACTCAGTGCTGGATGAAGGCATCCGCAACAAGCACGACGATCCGCAGAATTTCCAGCTCGAGGCGTTTGCGCAAAGCCTCGACAATCTCGTCCGCGAACTGCACACGCAAACGGCTGCGAAAAAGAACGACTAAGCGTCTTCTCGCGAGGCCAGTTCCTCCATTTCGATCTCTTCCATATCGATTTCTTGCAGCGTACGGCCGGCGCGCATCTGCTCAATCAGATGTTCAAGGTTGAAGCCTGCTGCTTCAGCTTCCATGCGGGCGCGGCGCGCCTGTGCGACTTCATCCTGCAACGATTTCAGATCGACCATAGCTTGCTCCTGTCCCTGTGCCAGAACGCTAGCGTGAGTCGTTTTGTTCTGCAAATGTTCTTGTCAGCGGTATTTGAATCCGCTAGCCTGTTTTCATTGGCAGGGGCGGCCGATGGTTCAGCGCGTTTCCACAGTGGCATTCGAGGGCATCGAAGCCCGCGCGGTCGACGTGCAGGTGCAGGTCGCACCCGGCCTGCCGGCCTTCCACGTCGTCGGCCTCGCTGACAAGGCTGTATCGGAGGCACGGGAACGCGTCCGCGCTGCGCTGATCGCCTCCGGGCTGGCACTGCCGGCGCGCCGCATCACCGTCAATCTGGCGCCTGCCGATCTGCCGAAGGAAGGAAGCCATTACGATCTGCCGATTGCGCTCGGCCTGATGGCGGCAATCGGCGCCATTCCTCACGACGCCCTGTCTGGCTTCACGGTGCTTGGCGAACTCGGTCTCGACGGGTCAATTGCGCCGGTTGCCGGTGTGCTGCCCGCAGCTATCGGCGCCAACGCGCGCGGTGAAGGACTGATCTGCCCGAAAGCCTGCGGACCGGAAGCGGCCTGGGCCAGTCCGGAAATGGAGATCATCGCTGCCGGTTCGCTGATCCAGCTCGCCAATCATTTTCGCGGCACGCAGGTGCTGTCGCGCCCGCAACCGAAGATCCGCGAAAGCGAAGCGACGCTGCTCGACCTTATCGACATCAAGGGACAGGAAAGCGCCAAGCGTGCGCTCGAAGTGGCCGCCGCCGGCGGCCATAATCTTTTGATGATCGGTCCGCCCGGCGCCGGCAAATCGATGCTGGCGGCGCGATTGCCGTCGATCCTGCCACCGCTGACACCCGACGAATTGCTGGAAGTATCGATGATCGCCTCGGTCGCGGGCGAGATTGCCGACGGCTCCCTGACCAACCGTCGGCCGTTCCGCGCCCCGCATCATTCGGCCAGCATGCCGGCTTTGGTTGGCGGCGGATTGCGGGCGCGTCCAGGCGAAGTGTCGCTCGCCCATCGTGGCGTTCTCTTCCTCGATGAATTTGCAGAGTTTCAGGGCCAAGCGCTGGATTCGCTGCGTCAGCCTTTGGAGACCGGCGAGGTGTCCATCGCTCGCGCCAATCATCGCATCACTTATCCGGCGCGCTTCATGCTGATCGCAGCGATGAATCCCTGCCGCTGTGGTCGCGCCAGCGATCCGGGCTATGCCTGCAAGCGCGGAGCCAATCTTCGGTGCGCCGCCGATTATCAGATGCGGATCTCCGGTCCGCTGCTCGACCGCATCGATCTGCATATCGAAGTGCCGGCTGTGACCGCCGCCGATCTGATCCTGCCGCCACCGTCAGAGGGCAGCACCGAAGTCGCGGCGCGCGTCGCCCGGGCCAGGGACATTCAAGCGATGCGTTATGCTGACCTCGGGCTACCGCAAATACGGACGAATTCTCAGGCGTCAGGCGCGATGCTGGAAGAGGTTGCGCGGCTCGACAAAAGTGGCGTCGCCCTGCTGCGCGAAGCCGCCGATGCCATGCAATTGTCCGCGCGCGGGTATCATCGCGTGCTTCGCGTCGCGCGGACTTTGGCCGATCTCGATGGCGCCGACCTTGTCGGACGCATCCATCTCGCCGAAGCGCTATCCTATCGCGCGTTGTCCGACGACATGCGCCGCGCGGCCTGACTTTCTGTGTTGGCGCGTTTTCTTCACGCGAACCGGTGTCCACTTCCCTCGAAAACGCTCTAAGACCCATAAAATTTTAGATATTTTCGAGAGGCACGGTTAACCGCCGGCGCACACGCTGAGCCGTCCGTGCGGGGATTAAGGGCTATCGCAATCCCTTTTCGTCACTCTCCGCAAAGACAAATGGCGCCGTCTCCAGAGCACGATCCGGGAAAGCGGAACCGTTTTTCCGAAAGCTCGTGCTCTCAAGGAAAACAACGAGCGTCGCGAACGGGGTGTCGGGCATGCCGGTGAATGGGGTGCGGGTGCGCAGCTTGCTGTTCCGCTTTACGCGGATGGCTTTTCTGTTGCTCGCCGGATTCTGGGTTGTCACCGGATTCATGATCGGCGCCACGAGTGGCGTTGTGACATACGACCCTGCCGCTTTTGCCATCGGCATTTCCGGCTTATTCGCGATTGCCTGCGTTGCGCTGGCCGTCCTTCTCTATCGCAATCGCCAGCTGCGTGCCGATGTCCGTCAGACAAAACAGCACAACGAAGAATTGTCGGATCGTATCTGGCACATGCATGAGGCCGACGAGCGCACGCGCGCATTTCTCGTCTCGCAAGACGAGATGATCGGGCAACGAAGCCGCGAGTCAGCCTTGACCGAAAGTGCATTGGCGGAAGCGCGCGATCAGGCGGAAGCCGCAAGCCGGGCAAAATCACGCTTCCTTGCGACGGTGTCGCACGAGATCCGCACGCCGCTGAACGGCATCATCGGCATGGCCGATCTCCTGCTTGATACGCGTCTCACGCCAGAACAAACGACCTATACCCGTGCCGTGAAGACTTCGGGCGAAACGCTGCTGTCGCTGATCGAAGAGATCCTCGACTTCTCGAAGATCGAGGCCGGCCGCATTGATCTTGAGGCGCGCCCCTTTGCGCTGGGCGCGATGATCGAGGATGTCGCCGAACTCCTCGCCACGCGCGCGCAGGCCAAGGGGCTCGAAATCGCCAGCGATATCGACGAGCGCCTGCCTGCACGCGTTATCGGCGATCAGACACGACTGCGTCAGGTGCTGATGAATCTCGCCGGCAATGCTATCAAATTCACCGACAAGGGGGGCGTCGCCATCGTGGTCGAACCGGGTGCCCTGCCGGGCGAGGTTCTGTTCAAGGTGCAAGACACCGGCGTCGGCATCACGCCGGACGAGCAGGCCAAAATCTTCCGGGAATTCGAACAGGGCGAGGCCGGCATCGGCCACGCCGACGGCACCGGCCTTGGGCTTGCCATCTCCAAACGCATCGTCGAAGGCATGCAGGGGCGCATTTCGGTGGAAAGCGTCCCCGGCGAAGGCGCATTGTTCGAAGTGGCCGTTCCGTTGCCGGCACCGGACGAGGCCGACGAGACAAAGACGTTCGCCGCGCCTGCCCTTGCTGGGCGAACGGTGATGATCGTTGCGCCATCATCGATCGAGGCGCCGTTGATCGCACGCCGCCTGACGCGATGGGGCGCCCGCGTTGCCATTGCGCCGAATGAAGCGGTGGCCATGGCTTTGCTGCCCGAGCAGGACTGGAGCGCAATCCTGATCGATCACGCCGTGAGCGCGGATGCAATCGGGACCTTGCTGGCCGCAACACGTTCGGTGCCGTGCCGTCTTGTCACCATCACCCCAGCCGCGCGCAGCGAATTGGACGGCCTGAAAGCGAACGGTTTCACCGGCTATCTGGTGAAGCCGGTGCGGGCCGCGTCACTTGCGGAACGCATGCGCCTGAACAGCGACGGCTTTGCCAAGCTGAGCGACAGCCTCCCAACCGATGCTCCGCACGGCCGGCGCGACCATTCCAAGGGACTATCGATCCTTGTTGCCGAGGACAACGAAATCAATGCGCTGCTCACGCGCGCGTTGTTGCAGAAGCTTGATCATCGCCCGACCGTTGTCGCCAGCGGCGATGCGGCGATGGATTCATTCCTGGCCGCCCACACAGCCGGCGAGCCCTTCGATCTCATTCTGATGGATCTGCGGATGAGCGGCATCGACGGCCTTGAAGCCACACGCCGCATCCGCGCGCTGGAGGGTGCAAGTGGCGCGCGGCACACACCAATCGTCGCACTGACCGCGAATGTCTCCGCCGATATCCGCGATGCCTGCATGGCCGCGGGCATGGACAATTTCCTGACCAAACCACTGGACCGCGAAAAGCTCGCCGCCATTGTGGAGATCTATCCCCGCGCCATGGCGGCATAGACGCGCCACACGCTGTCACAAAACGGTTGGGAAAAAGCGCTTTCTACTGGCACGCGGCTTGATCAGATTTGGTCCCTTGGCCGGGCAGGGCCTTGCATGCAAAGCCAGACCTTCACGTCACACCGCCGGTTATTTGGCCGTATCTGGCCAATGCCCTCCTTCGTGGATGAGACGGCCAGACCACGGCGCGGCGAAAATAACAGGTTCAAAGCTCTGGCGGGCGAAACGGCAACACTCGGCCGGCTCGGCACGCTGGAAGTGCGCCTCGCGAGCAGCGCCGCCGATATTCGTCGTGCGCAGCGGCTGCGCTATCGTGTGTTCTTTGAAGAAGGCGAGGCCTCAGCGACCATTGGCGCACGCATCCTGCAACGCGATTCGGATGCCTTCGATGCCATTTGTGATCACCTTCTGGTCGTCGACCACGCGCATCGTACACCGCTCGGCCCGTCCGTTGTCGGCACCTATCGCCTGCTCCGTCAGGATGTCGCCGATGCCCATGACGGCTTCTACACCGCGAACGAATTCGATGTCGGCGCGCTGGTATCGCGCCATCGCCATCTGAAATTTCTCGAACTCGGCCGCTCCTGTGTTCTCCTGCCCTATCGCAACAAGCGTACGGTCGAGCTGTTGTGGCATGGCATCTGGGCCTATGTGGTGCGCAACAAATTCGATGTGCTGCTCGGCTGCGCTAGCCTCGACGGCATCGATCCCTATGCCCTGTCCTTGCCGCTCTCGTTCTTGCATCACTTCGCGCAGGCGCCGGAGATCTGGCGCGCGCAGGCGAAGCCGGAACGCCGCATCGACATGAACCGCATGTCCCGCGCATCGATCGATCAGCGTGCGGCGCTGCGTACTTTGCCGCCGCTGGTCAAAGGCTATCTGCGGCTCGGCGCCTTCGTCGGTGATGGCGCCGTCATCGATTATCAGTTCGGCACCACCGACGTGCTGATCGTGCTGCCGGTGTCAGCCATCAACGCGCGCTATATCGAGCATTTCGGCGTCGAGGCCGACCGCCACGCGGCTTGAATTCGAATGGATCCCGTTCGTCCCCGCGAAAGCGGGACCCAGAGTCAAGATCCCGGATTCCCGCTTACGCGGGAATGAACGGACAGAGTGAACCCAGCCCGAAAGCATTCTCACAACCTTCGCAGCGCGACCTCGTCGATCAGATGCTGCGCGTTCTTGGTCAGGATCAGATCGGCGCGCAGCCGCGTCGGCAGGATATTCTCTTGCAGATTGAGAAGGTTGATTCGGTTCCAGATGCTCTTCGCGGTCGCGACCGCTTCATCGTCCGACAGCCGCGAATAGCGATGGAAGTACGACATCGGATCGCGGAATGCGGTGAGCCGCAGCGCCAGGAAGCGTTCCACATACCAGCGCTCGAGCACGTCGTCCGTCGCATCGATGTAAACCGAGAAATCGAAAAAGTCGGACACGAACGGCACCGCCTTGCCATCCTTCGGCGGACGGCCGGTCTGCAGCACGTTCAAGCCTTCGACGATCAGGATGTCCGGCCGGTCGATCTCGATCCATTCATTGGGCACGACGTCGTAGACGATGTGCGAATAGATCGGCGCGCGCATCGGCCGGCGGCCAGCCTTGATGCCTGACAAGAAGCGCAACAACTCCGGCAGGTCATAGCTTTCCGGAAAGCCTTTCCTCTCCATCAGCGCTTCGCGTTCCAGCACCGCGTTCGGATAGAGAAAGCCATCCGTCGTCACGAGATCGACCTTCGGCGTATTCGGCCAGCGGGCGAGCAGCGCCTGCAGCACACGGGCCGTCGTGGACTTGCCGACGGCGACCGAGCCGGCCACGCCGATGATGTAGGGCACCTTCGAATCCTCGGTGCCGAGAAAGCTTTGCTGCACGCGAAACAGCCGCTGCGACGCCGCGACATACATCGACAACAGGCGCGACAGCGGCAGATAGATGTGCTCGACCTCCTCCATGTCCAGGCGGTCGTGCATCGAACGCAGCACCGCGACCTCTTCCGGGTTCAAGGTCATCGGCGTATCGGCGCGCAGCGCGGCCCATTCGGCACGGCTGAAGCTGCGATAAGGCGACACTTCCGGTTCGATACGCTGTTCCATCATTCGCTCTTGAGCCGCGTTTTCCGGCTGCTGAATTCTTATTCGCGCGGCCGTGAGGCCTTTTCCTGCAATCCGGACTGGCCAACGCGGCCTGCCAGTTCAGCCTGCACCTCGGACACCGTAATGCCGCGCGCTTCCAGCACCACGACGAGATGATACAGGACATCGGCTGCTTCCGAGATCACCCGCTCGCGATCCTCAGCCACCGCCGCCAATACGACTTCGACCGCCTCTTCGCCGAACTTCTTGGCGCAATGGGGCACACCCTTGTCAAGCAGCTTGCGGGTATAGGACACCTCCGCGCTGGCCTTCGCGCGCTCCTTCACCCGCTGGGCGAGGTCTTCGAGAGTAAAATTTTTGGCTTCGGCTGGCACGTTCGTCTCCGGGGCATCCGCAAGCACCTTCCCTCCGCTCGTCCCCGCGAAAGCGGGGCCCAGTCTGGATTCCCGCTGGAGTTTACACTCGGGCTGCGCAAAGCGCCGACCCGGATGCGGGAATGAGCGGCAAACGGTGCTAACGCCCGAATAGCGCAATTCCTTCCTGTTGCCCACCACTTGGCGGCATGCCCGCATCGCGTTAACGGTGATGCACCGGGAGGTCACAACGTGCCCTATCAAGAACACTTCGAAACGATCGCCGGATGCAAGGTCCGGATCATGCGCGGCGGCAGCGGTGAAAAGCTGCTTTTTCTACATGGCGCGCGCGGCGCCTCCGCCTGGCTACCCTTCATGGAGGCGCTGTCACAGCGCTTCGACCTAATCGTTCCGGAGCATCCGGGCTTCGGCGGGTCGGAGACGCCGGACTGGCTCGATAACATCGGCGACCTCGCCTATTTCTACCTCGACCTGATCGACGCCCTGAAACTGCAGCGCGTCAATCTTGCCGGCGTGTCGCTTGGCGGCTGGATCGCCTCTGAAATCGCGGTGCGCAACGACAGCGCCTTGAAGACGCTGACGCTGATCTGCGCCGCCGGCATCCATGTGAAGGGCCAGCCCAAGGGCGACATCTTCATGTGGTCGCGCGAGGAATTCATCCGCAACATCTTCCATGAGCCGCGCTTCGCCGAAGCCATGCTGGCCATGGCGCCGACCGACGATGAGCTCTTTGCCGAAATGAAGAACCGTCTTGCCACCGCAAACCTCGGCTGGCAGCCGCGGCTCTACAATCCCGATCTGCACAAATGGCTACATCGCATTACCGTGCCAACGCTGATCGTCTGGGGCGATGACGACAAGGTGATCCCGCCCGCTTACGGCACGGCTTTCCAGCAACTCATTCCCGGCTCGCGCCTCAAAATCATGAAAAATGCCGGCCATACGCTGCAGATCGAAAAGGCGGATGAGCTGGCGGCACTGATGACGTCGTTTATCGAGACCCACTAGCTGTCGTCCTCGCGAAAGCGGGGGACCCATAACCACAGTTCCAAATGATGAAACACGGTCGA
This sequence comes from Pseudorhodoplanes sinuspersici, assembly GCF_002119765.1. NCBI lineage: Bacteria > Pseudomonadati > Pseudomonadota > Alphaproteobacteria > Hyphomicrobiales > Pseudorhodoplanes > Pseudorhodoplanes sinuspersici. The sequence continues at coordinate 1,794,828 of NZ_CP021112.1, read as the reverse complement.
ATATCCATCGAACCGTCTCGGCGTCTAGGTCCCCGCTTTCGCGGCGGCGACAAAACATAGTGTCACAGTGGAGAAACAAGCGATGAAATTCTTCTTCTTCCACCTGATGCCCTATGCGGCGCTCGATCCCGACTACGATAAAAAGTACAACTCGGCCTGGGTCACGCTGCCGAACAGCTATTACGATCCGAAGATCGGCCATCAGCTCTACAACCGCTATCTCGATGAACTCGAATATGCCGACACGATGGGCTTCGACGGCATCTGCGTGAACGAGCATCATTCCAATGCCTATGGCATGATGCCGATCCCCGGCGTGATGGCGGGCGCACTCGCGCGGCGCACGAAGAATTGCAAGATCGCCGTGCTTGGCCGCGCACTGCCGCTGCTCAACAATCCGCTCACCGTCGCCGAAGAATTCGCCATGCTCGATACCATCACCGGCGGACGGCTGGTGGCCGGCTTTGTGCGCGGCATCGGTGCCGAATATCACGCCTGGGGTGCGAACCCCGCGGAATCGCACGACCGCTTCCATGAAGCGCATGACCTGATCATCCAGGGCTGGACGAAACCGGGACCATTCGCGTTCGAAGGCAAATACTATCATTTCAACTATGTGAATGTATGGCCGCGGCCTTATCAGCAGCCGCATCCGCCGGTCTGGATTCCCTCGCAAGGCTCGCGCGAAACCATCGAATGGGCCGCGCATCCCGATCGCAAGTACACCTATCTGCAAACCTTCTCACCGGTGCAGGCGTTGGCGCGCTACATGGCGATGTATCGTGAGACCGCCGACCGCTACGGCTGGCAAGCGGGACCGGAGAATGTCGGCTGGGCGATTCCGACTTACTGCGCCGAAACCGACGAGATCGCCAGGCGCGAAGCCAAGCCGCATATCGAATTCTTCTTCAACAAGCTGTTGCGCATGCCGCAGGAGATGCTGCTTCCGCCAGGCTATCTGTCTCTCGCCTCGATGCAGGGCGTGATGGCTGCCAAGCGCACATTGTCCGGCGGCGTGCAGACCATCGACGACCTGATGGAAAAGGCGATCTTCCTGTGCGGCAGCCCGACGACATTGCGTGAGAAGCTCGAAAAGTACCAAGCAGAGATCGGCTTCGGTTATCTCCTGCCGACCATGCAATTCGGCACGCTACCACACGAACTGACGATCAAGAGCACCGAATTGTTCGCCAAGGATGTGATCCCTTACTTCCGCGGCAAGGCCGACAGGCAGCCAGCGAAACAGGCGAGTGCTTAGATCGTCGCTCCTGATAACTGTGCCCGCTCCCCTTGCGGGAGAGGGCGCAATAACCGGCGTTGCTCTCAGTGCTAGCCAAATCTGCACGCGCACGGCATGATGGCGTGAACGCCACTGCATAATCACAAGAACACTTTGGAGGATTTGATGTCGCCATTCCTGCGCATTGCCGCAATATTCATTGCACTCACGTCATTGGCTCATGCCCAGGATTTTCCAACCAAACCCATCAAGCTGATCGTACCATTCCCGCCAGGCGGACCGAATGACATCATCGCCCGCGTGGTCGCTGCGAAAATGCAGGAGCTGATCGGCCAGCCGATCGTCATCGATAATCGTGGTGGCGCCGGTGGCGTGATCGGCACCGACGCGGTCGCCAAGGCCGAACCGGACGGGCACACGATCGCCATCACCTCAGCCGGTGCGCTCGCGATCAGCAAAAGTCTGCAGCAGAAAGTGCCTTACGACTCGCTGAAGGACCTGAAACCGGTCACGCTGGTCGCCAAAGTGCCGGAATTGCTGGTGGTCGCTAACAACGTGCCCGCGTCAACAATGAAGGAACTGCTGGAGTTGGCGAAGTCGAAGCCCGGCAAACTGAATTTCGCATCGACCGGCCCGGGCAGCATGCCGCATCTTGCCGGCGAATTGTTCAAGATCACCGCCGGCATCGACATCGTGCATGTGCCCTACAAGGGTGCGGCCCCGGCGGTGAATGACATCATCGGCCAGCAGGTGGAGATGGTGTTTCTCGATATCCCGGTGCTGCTGCCGCAGGTGCGGTCCGGCAAGGTGAAGCCGATTGCGATCGGTAGCCGCGAGCGCGTACCGTCGCTGCCGGAGGTGCCGACCACCGGCGAAGTCGGCCTGCCGCAGATCGAAGCCGAGAACTGGTATGGCATGGTCGTGCCGGCGGCAACCCCGCCTGCAGTGGTTGCCAAGCTCCACAAGGCCACCGTTGACGCGCTTAAAGCCGCCGAGGTGAAGGACAAGCTGGCGGGTCAGGGCGCGATCCTGGTCGGCAATACGCCGGAGGAATTCGCCGCCTATATCCAGAGCGAGATCGACAAATGGGGGAAGGTTGCCAAAGCGGCGAATATCAAGCCGAACTAAAGTCTCGAGGAAATCATTACGCATATCCGCTCGTCCCCGCGAAAGCGGGGACCCAGACTCTGGATTCCCGCTTGCGCGGGAACGAGCGGAGAAATTGGAAAGCATGACCTCCGCCTCTCCCCTCCGCTTTACTGCCAGCGAACCCAGCATCTGCTACACGCTCGATGGCGCAGGATCGCGAAGCCTGATCGCGATCCATGAACTCGGCGGCAACCTCAACAGCTTTGCCGGGATCGTGCCGCATCTAGAGCACGACTTCCAAATCCTGCGTTACGATCAGCGCGGTGCGGGACTGTCGGAAAAGCCGCGGCAGTCTTTCACTTTTGCCGATCACGTTGCCGACCTTGAACGCGTGTTGGATCATGCTGGGATCGCGCCACCCCATTATCTTCTGGGTCTTGCCGCTGGCGCGGCGATCGCCTTGGCCTTCGCGCACAAGCATCCAAAAGATAGCGCGGCCCTCGCGCTCTGTGCACCGGCGCTGTCGGTGAGTGCGGAGCGCCGCACGTATCTTGAAACCCGGACGGCGCTGGCTGAACGCAAAGGCATGCGCGCGGTCGAAGGCGATACGCTGTCACGCTCCTATCCCGAACGCTATCGCGAGCGCCACCCGGCTCGCTTTGCCGCCTATCGGGCACTCTTTCTTGCGAACGATCCGGTGGGCTATGGTCATATCAACATGGCCTTTGCCGACGCCGATATCGCCGAGGCCATTGCCGCCTTGCGCGCGCCATGCCTCCTGCTCGCGGGTGAGCATGACGCATTGCGGCCACCGGATCAGGTGAAGGCAATTGCGGGACAGATCGAAGGCGCGCGTTTCGACATGATCGATTCAGGCCACATCATGCCGGCGCAGGCACCGGAGGCGATGAGCAACGCCGTTCGCGCTTTCTTTCAATCGGCCTGACGACTGGCGGCTTGCAGCATGAAGCGGCGCAGCAGCAGATGCGTTGGCCAATAAACGAGGATCGGCAATCCGAACAGCAGCCCGGCGAACCAGACATCCGGCGGCACCCATGCTTGCGGAGCGTGATCGCTGAAGCCCCACACATAGTTTATATTGACCGGCATCAGGCCCGGCTTGGGCTGCGGCGGCGGCAGGAAAAAATAACAGATCGGCAGCACGATGAAGGACAGCAGAGTCCAGGCCGGCAGCGCGCGACGGTCATAGCCGATACGCCAGACAAGATAGAACAGAAGAAACGGCAGCCAGCCGTGGAAGAGCGACAGCCCGCGCAAGAACAGCGAGCGCTGCGCTTCGAACATATAGTCGGTCATGCCGGTGACAGGCAGGCCGGCGACATTGGCGATGAAATCGATCACCCAGACCAGTTGCGGCAACAGAATCCCGACCGCGCCCATCGAAATCAGCAGCGGGCTCTCGAGCCAGATTCCGGCGAGCGTCAGCAGCAATGCGATATCGCAAAAATACAGAAAGTTCGTCGGTCCGTACCGGTAGAGATAAACCGGAATCATCACTGCCATGAAGGCGGTGTAGACAAGCTTGAGCCAGAGCGGAATGCGATGCAAAAGCGTCAAGTCGCTGCGTACGGATTTTTCCACGCGCCGGCCTTCCGTCCGGCGAGCAGCCAATAGACAAAGCCGCCGATGATCCCGGCTGCAGTGACAAGCTGCAGGCCGTAACCGACCGGCGAAATGTCGGTCGTATTTTCAAGCTGCAGCGAGATGTCGGAACTATACCAGGCGATCGCCGCGATCAGGCCGCCGCCGATCGCGTAATAAAAGATCGAACGCAGATCGAAGGTCTCGGCAATCGCAACCAGGATCACGGCGGGCACGAAAGCTGAAGCGCCGGCGAAACTGGTCGCGAAAAACGCGGCGGTGAAGAACACGAATTTCTCGATCGGATCGGAGCTGTTGGCGAATAATTCCGGCGCCATGACGCCGATCGCCAGCGCGATTCCGGCGGCGATGAAGGAGAAGATCAGCGCAAAAAGGATAACGAAGAAACGGGCGAAAAATGACATGGCGGAGCCCCCGATAGATTCTCTTTAGAGCCACGCGCACAACTCTGTCCACTCCCTCCCCCTGCAGGGGGAGTGTTGGGGAGGGGGTCTACACAGAATTCGAGATGCCCCCTACCCGTCCGCCTTCGCTTCACTCAGGCGAACGACCTCCCCCTTTCAGGGGGAGGTGAAGCAAGGGTTAGTCCGTCATCGCCATGGCGCGCAGGGCCATGCGCTCGCGGGCCGACAGCTTTTCGGTCTCACTCTTCAGTTGCCCGCAGGCCGCCAGGATATCGCGGCCGCGCGGGGTCCGCACCGGCGAGGCATAGCCGGCATTGAACACCACTTCGGAAAACTTCTCGATCTGTTCCCAGTCGGAGCATTCGTATTGGCTGCCGGGCCAGGGATTGAACGGGATCAGATTGATCTTGGCCGGAATGCCCTTCAAGAGCCGTACCAGTTCCTTCGCCTCGGCGAGCGAATCGTTGACACCCTTCAGCATGACGTATTCGAAGGTAATGCGGCGCGCATTCGACACGCCGGGATAGTTCCGGCACGCGTTCAGCAATTCCTTGATCGGATATTTGCGGTTCAGCGGCACGAGTTCGTCGCGCAAATCGTCGCGCACGGCATGCAGCGAGATCGCCAGCATGCAGCCGATCTCCGCGCCGGTGCGGGCGATATTCGGCACCACACCCGAAGTCGACAGCGTGATGCGTCGCTTCGACAGCGACAGGCCATCGCCATCCATCGTCACATGCAGCGCATCGCGCACGGCATCGAAATTATAGAGTGGCTCGCCCATTCCCATCATGACGATATTGGAGACGCAGCGCTCGCCTTCGGTCGGCAGCCCCGGACCTGTCGCCCGTGTCTGGCCGAGGAAATCGCCGAGCCTGTCGCGCGCGACCATGATCTGGCCGACGATCTCGCCGGGCGTCAGGTTGCGCACCAGCCGCTGGGTGCCGGTGTGGCAGAAGGAGCAATTCAGCGTGCAGCCGACCTGGCTCGACACGCATAAGGTGCCGCGGTCGCTTTCCGGGATGTAAACGCACTCGATCAGATGCGGCCGCTCGCCGGGGTTTTCGCTCGCCAGCTTCAGCAACCATTTGCGCGTGCCGTCGGCGGAGACCTGCTCGGTCACGACTTCGGGCCGCTCGAGCGTGAAATGCTTTTCGAGTTCGGTCCGCAGATCCCTCGCGATGCTCGACATCGGTGAGAAATCCTGCGCGCCGCGCACATAGAGCCAATGCCAGATCTGCTGCGCGCGCATCTTGCGCTCGCGCTCGCCGACGCCGATGCCAGCCAAGAGATCGATCAGGCCGGAGCGCGACACACCGACCAGCGAGGGCTTGTCGGGGGCGACATAGACCTCAAGCGGGGTCTTTTCGAGCGGGGCTGTGGCGGCGAGTGCGGTCATGGCCGGTATATAGGGGAGCGAGCCAGATTTGCCGAATCCTGTCCCGGGGCGCGGCGCAGCAGGAAGCGGTGCGCCGCAGAACCGGGACACGAGACCGGGTCAAGCCCGGCAATGACCAAGAAAAAGCCTGGGCGCCGGTGGCGCTAGCGGCACTCCTGCGATGCACGATCAAGGGCCTGACTGACACCCTTCAACGAGAACACATCGGTGGTCTTGGTGCCGCGGCTGGATTCGCCCCGCACCGTGATATCGGCACCCCGGCGCATCGCCTCAACCAGCCGCGCTTCTTCGGCGGCATTCTTCACCCAGGCACCGTCATTTTGCGTATACATGGCGAAGTTGGTGTTGCCGACTTCAGCCGTGGCATCGACATTGGCCTTGAGCGGATAACCGAAGATAACGGAAATCTCCTCCTTCACCTTCTCGGCTGGCCGTGTCGATACGAACAGCCAGGCGGGATCACGCGGCCGGTTCGGCGGGTTGGTCTCAGAAGCGTTGGGCTTGGCCAGCGCGAAGCAGATTTTCTTGCCGCCGGGCGAGGCAGTATAGGCCCCCCAATCACCGAATTGACCGAGAAGCTGCGCTCCCGCCGTCGGTGATTGCGCGACTGCCGCCCCGCCGGTAAGGCCCGCCAGCGCGATCACACTGGAGAGGCCGAGATAAAGAGGGAATCCTCGGAAGACAGTCATCGCGCGCACCTTGAAAAAAGAGTCGGGACTGGACGATTCGGAATCGTCCCCAAGACGTTATCACAATTGGGCTTTTGCAATAATAAGTGAAAATCGGCGATGTCATGGCGTGTGCGTACCTTCTCCCAATTCCGGCGAGGACGTTTCGCCGCAGTCCAATACCGACATCGAAGCAAGACCGGATCGAACATGAAAGCCATTCTCTGCCACCGCTACGGCGCCGCCGACGAACTCGAACTCGGCGAATTGCCGGAGCCGCAAGCCGGCGGCGGCGAAGTCGTCGTCAAGGTCGCCGCGGCCGCGCTGAACTTCTTCGACACGCTGCTCATCGCCGGCAAGTATCAGATCAAGCCAGACTTTCCGTTTTCACCGGCGGCCGAATTTGCCGGAACGGTGCACAGCATCGGACAAGGTGTAACAGGCTTTAAGCCTGGCGATCGCGTGATGAGTTATTCCGCCTATGGCGCGGCGCGCGAATACGTCGTTGCAAAAGCATCGCGACTGGTGCGCGTGCCTGACAATCTCGATTTCGAACGCGCCGCAGGACTTTCCGTCACATACGGCACGACGATCCATGCGCTGAAGGATCGCGCGATGATGAAGTCGGGAGAAACGCTGGCGGTTCTCGGTGCTGCCGGTGGCGTCGGCCTGGCTGCCATCGAGATCGGCAAGCTGATGGGCGCTCGCGTCATCGCCTGCGCATCGTCGGATGAGAAATGCGAATTCGCGAGGAAGCACGGCGCCGATGAGACCGTGAATTACGGCCGCGACGATCTGCGCGCCGAACTCAAACGCATCGGTGGCCAGCACGGCATCGACGTGATCTACGATCCGGTCGGCGGCGATTATGCCGAACCGGCCTTGCGGTCGATCGCCTGGAGGGGACGCTATCTCGTCGTCGGCTTTGCCGCCGGCGAGATTCCGAGAATGCCGCTCAACCTTCCGCTCCTGAAAGGCTGCGACATTGTCGGCGTGAGCTGGGGAAACTTCACCGAGCGTGAACCGGAAAAGCAGGCCGCCAATATGGATGAGATCGTGCGCTGGTGTGCCGACGGCAAATTGTCGGCCCATGTGCATGCGGTTTATCCGCTCAGTGAGACCGCGCAGGCGTTGAAGGACATTGCCGCGCGCAAAATCATGGGCAAGGCGATATTGAGAATCTAGGACACGCTGGTGTTTTCTCCCCATCCTCATGCTGAGGAGCATCGCAAAGCGATGCGCCTCGAAGCATAGGGTGGCCGAGATAGGGGCCGCCGCTCCTTCGAGACGGGCGCTCCGCGCCCTCCTCAGGATGAGGCGGACGAGGTGATGTTATTCCGCAGTCTCAAGCTTCCGCCGCGCAGCCTCACGATGCTCGGGGCGAATGGCATCGATCACCACCTTCATGGCGGTGGCGAGAACGGCGGCATCGTCGGTGAAGCCGAGGATCGGCAGGATGTCCGGCACGCCGTCGATCGGCAACACGAAATAGGCCAGCGCACCCAAGAGGATCACCCGCACCTGCATCGGCGTCTGCCGGTCAAAGGCGCAGTAATAGGCGGCCAGAAGGTCCTCGGAGAAAGGCAGCTTGCCGGCGACGCGCGCAACCTTGGGCCAAAAGCCCTTGCGCACCGTCTGCTCGTTGGCGGCAGCATCCGCCGCAGCCGTTTCGAACACGGTTTCGTCCATGGTTGCAGCTTTTGCTTTGGAACGGGCCATCAGCACCTCCCAATCCTATCGGCCCCATAAATGGCCCCTGGCCGAGGCCGGCGCAAGTCAATGCCCGCCGCCGTTAAGCATGGAACCGGTCCGCCCGCGCGACCACGAAATCGAGGAAGCTGCGCGCCCGCAGCGACATCCAGTGCGTCTCCGGATAGACGGCATGCAGCGGCAGCGCCGCGACTGCAAAATCCGGCAGCACGACCTCCATCTCGCGGCGTTCCAGGGAGTGCGTCGCACTCCAGGCCGGCACGACGGCAATGCCGAGATGTTCCAGCACCGCCTCGCGCATGGCATCGGCATCGTCGACAATCACCGAGCCGGACACCGCAATGACATGCCGTCCATCCTCGGATTCGAATGTCCATTGACCGGCATTGGCGAGCCGCGAATAGACGATGCATTCGTGCTGTTTCAGGTCGTCAGGCGTGCGAGGCCGCGATCGTTTGCGGAAATAGGCCGGTGTCGCGACGAGATACCGGCGAACAGTTCCAATGCGCCGCGCCATCAGTGAACCTGATTCGAGTTGCCCAATGCGCAGCGCCAGCTCGACGCCTTCTTCCACGAGATTGATCGTACGTTCGCTGAAGCGCAGATCGATCTTCACGTCGGGAAACGCCGACACGTATTCCCTGACGAGCGGCATCATATAGTGGCGTCCGAACGACGATGGCAGGCTGATGCGCAATATTCCGGAGGGTTTGGCGGGCGCATCCTTGATGCTCGCCCGCGCAGTTTCGAACGCACTTAACACCTGTCGCGCCAGATCATAGACGCGATGCGCTTCTCGCGTCGGCGTCAGCTTGCGCGTTGTGCGCATGAAGAGTTGCGAGCCGAATTCTTTCTCCAGCAACGCGATGCGCTTGCTGATCGCTGGCTGGCCGAGGCCGAGTTCTTTGGCTGCAGCAGAAAAGCTGCCGCCTTCCATCGCCCTGACGAACGCTCTGAGACAATCGATCCGGTCCATCGATCAATTCCCACTCGGAATAAATCTTATTCTGTTCATTCCGTATACGCCAGCCTGGCTCCTGAATAAGCTCGAGGCCAACAAAACGAAATTTTAGGGAGGGTGGACGTGAAGCGGTCAATTGGAATCGTCGGAGCGGGTGTCGGCGGTTTGCACCTTGCCTTGTATCTGCAGCAGCACGGCGTTGACGCGACCATCATCACCGATCGCGCGCCGGATGAATATCGCGACTCACGTCTGCTCAACACCGTCGCGCATCATCACGTGACGATCGCACGGGAGACGGCGCTCGGCATCGACCATTGGTCTGATCCGAAGTTGTTCTATGCCTATCATGACCATTACTTCAATTTTCCGGAACCATTGCGTTTCCGCGGCGACTTCACGCGCCCAAGTCGCGCGGTCGATTACCGCATCTATCTGCCGACGCTGATGGAGGACTTCATGCGGCGCGGCGGCAAAATCGAATATCGCCGCATCGAACAGGATGACATCGCGCCTCTGGTGAACCGGTTTGACCTTCTGGTCGTATCGACCGGCAAAGGCGCGCTCGGCGAATTGTTCACATACAGGCCCGAGCATTCACCGTACGCGCAGCCGCAACGCCGATTGTTCGTTGGCCTGTATAAAGGCATCAGACAGCCTGAGCCCATGAATGTCACACTGTCGGTCTCACCCGGCCATGGCGAGATGATCGTCATCCCGACGCTGACCTTCGACGGGATGGCCAATGCTTTGCTGATGGAGAATGTGCCGGGCGGCGATCTCGAGGAACTGGCGACGCTCAACTATGAGAAGGACCGCCAGCATTTTCTCCGAACATTGTTGAGCAAGCTCGAAAAACATCATCCGACGACCTATGACCGGATCGATCGATCGCAATTCGATCTCGCACAGCCGCAGGATTATCTGCAGGGCGGCATCGTTCCGACGGTGCGCAACACCACCGTCGTGTTCGACAGCGGCAAATGCGCCATCGCGCTTGGCGACGTGCATTCGGTCGTCGACCCGATGATGGGCCAAGGCGCTAACATGGCATCCTATGCAGCCTTCGTGCTCGGCGAAGAAATCGTCAAGGCACACGCGCTGGATGTCCGCTTCTGCGAGACCGTCGATCTGCGGCGCCAGGACCGCGTTCTTGCTGCGGCGCGCTGGACCAACCGGATGCTGGCACCACCGTCGCAAGCCATGGGCGCGCTGATCGTTGCGATGGCGCAGAACAAGGCGTTGGCCGATGAATTCACCGAGAACTTCAACTATCCCGAAAACCAGTGGGATCGCATCGCGACGCCGGAGCGCATTCACGCCTGGCTGAATCGTGTATCCTCGGCGAAGGCCGCATCCCATATTGCGGCTGCCTGAAGAACACGTCCAAAGGAAACGCCGCAATGCACTGCCTGACTGTCGTCTATCAGCGTCCCGACGATCCTGAGCATTTCAAGTCATACTATGCGAAAACCCACTTTCCGCTGGCGCGGCAACTGCCCGGTCTGAAATCCTGCTCCTACGCCTATCCGGCTGCGATCGGCCCCGCCGACAATGTGCCCTTCTGCATTTTCCAGGCCTGGTTCGACAGCCCGGAAGCGATGGGCCAGGCGATGCAATCGGACATCGGCAAGACGGTTGCGGCGGACGTACCGAACTACTCACCGAAAGGCGCGACGATTTTCCATTTCGCACAGGAAAATTGAGGTCACGTCTTCCCTTAGATCCGTTCGTCCTCGCGAAAGCGGGGACCCAGATTCTGGATTCCCGCTTGCGCGGGAATGAGCGGGGCTAGGCTCCCGCCAGCTTGTCCATCGCCTGCGCCAGCGCGATGTCCTTCTCGGTCAGCCCGCCGGCATCGTGGGTGGACAAAGTCACCTCCACGGTCTTGTAGACATTCAGCCATTCGGGATGATGGTCGCGCTTTTCGGCGATCAGCGCAGCGCGCGTCATGAAGCCGAAAGCTTCGTTGAAATCCTTGAAGACGAATTTACGAAAGATCGCGTCGCGCTCCATCAACTCGGTCCAGCCGGGAATGGAGGCCAGCGCCGTCTTGCGCGTCTCGCCGGTCAGTTTCACAGCCATCTTGCCTCTTTCTCGGTGCCTTTAAGCCCTCACCCTTCGACAGATCAGTGTCGCACCGCTCTCGAATTTCACCGGCCGAGACATTAGCTTGTTTCCTGAACGGTTCGAAACCGAGAGAGTTGCATCGTGAGGGATTTATGGGCTGGTCGCTGAATATCGGATCGGTCGCGGGCACCGCCGTCCGCATCCACATCACCTTCCTGCTGTTTCTCGTCTGGATCTTCGGCGCGAGCTACGTCTCCGGTGGGGCCGGCGTGGCCTGGACCAGCCTTGTTTTCATCGTCCTGGTTTTTCTCTGCGTGCTGCTGCACGAGTTCGGACACATCTTCACCGCACGCGCTTTCGGCGTTCAAACGCCGGATGTCGTGCTGCTGCCGATCGGCGGCGTGGCGCGGCTGGAGCGCATTCCGGAAAAGCCCTCCGAAGAATTCCTGATCGCGATTGCCGGCCCGCTGGTGAATATCGTCATTGCCGGTTTTCTGCTGCTGTTTGCCGGTGCTGATCTCACATCGAATGCGGCCGTCGCAGCCGTCGATAACGCCAGAATTCCGATGGTCGATCGTCTTGCCGCGGTGAACCTGTTTCTGGCGCTGTTCAATCTCATTCCCGCCTTTCCAATGGATGGCGGACGGGTGTTGCGGGCTGCCTTGAGTGCGCGGCTCGGCTTTGTGCGCGCCACCGAAATTGCCGCATCGATCGGACAAGGCTTCGCGTTCCTGCTCGGCTTTGTCGGGCTGTTCTATAATCCGATCCTGATCTTCATTGCGATCTTCGTCTATCTCGCCGCGGCCTCCGAAGCCCATATGGTGGCGTTGCGATCGGTATCGCGCGGCGTACCGGTGCTTAGCGCCACCATGACCAAGATCGCAACCCTCACCCCGGACGCGCATATCGACGAGGCCGTTCAGGTGTTGCTGCAGACGAGCCAGAGCGAATTTCCCGTCATCGACGACGCGCAGAAGCCGGTCGGCCTCCTTGGCCGCGCAGACATCATCCGCGCGCTGAAGGAGCTGGGGCCGGACGCCCGCGTCAGCCAGGCCATGAGCACAGCGATCCCCATCGTCGACCGCCGCCGCCCGCTGGATGAAGCGGTCCGCCTCCTGCAGGAGAAATCCGCGCCGGCCATCGCCGTGGTGGAACCGGACGGCCGCCTCGTCGGCCTCATCACCACCGAAACCATCGGCGAGCTGATGATGGTAAGCCAGGCCATGCCCGAGGGCTTCCAGCTGGGCTCGAAAGGCGGGCCCTGGGGCCGGCCGGCCCAGACCTGAAGGGAATTCTGACAATTCGTTCAGAAAAGCATCATAAAACCATAATTGACCCGGAAGGGAGCTTTCGAGGGGTTTTTCCAGACATAGCCGTGCGAGGCGATCACCTTGGGCCTCGCGCCCAGAACAGCGGTCATGAACGTTCACTATCGCCATGTGAAGTTTTTGCCGCCGGCCGACGAATCGCCGCCCCGGTTGACCTTTCGGGACCGTATGCGGCGGATGTTTCAGCACACGGCACTCATCGTGATCGGCCTTCTCCTTGCCGCCACAGGCGCCGGAGCCGTCGTCGCTTACATCCAGTCGCGGCCGGCGACGCTGAAAATCGCTGTCGGGCCCGGCGATGGCGAAGACGCCCGTATGATGCAGGGACTGGCGCAGCATCTGGCGCGCGAGCAGGCCAGCGTCCGGCTGAAGATCGTGCGCGAGAATGGTCCGGCTGAAAGCGCCGAGGCGCTGGACCGCAATGCTGTCGATCTCGCCGTCGTCCGCCGCGATCTGGCGATGCCGAAAAACGGACAGGTCATCGCCATCCAGCGTCACGACATTGCGGTGCTGATGGTGCCATCGCCGCAAGAAACACCGTCCGCTCCAACCGTCGCAGCGAAAAATGCGCGCAGCACCAAGGTGCGGCCAAAAGCGAAGACAGCTGCAAAGACGGATGCCGGCGACGCGGAAACGGCAACCAAAAAGCCTGAAGCCATCACCAAGATCGAGGAGCTGAGCGGCAGGACCATCGGCATCATTGGACACGCCCCGGCCAATGTCGCCATGCTGCACACCATTCTCACACAATCGGGAATCCCGCCCGAGACGGTGCAGGTGATCCAGTTCTCGCCGGAAGACCTGACGACGCAACTGCGAGCTGCGAAATTCGATGCGCTGCTGGCCGTCGGTTCGGTCGGCAGCAAGACCACGGCGGAGGCCGTCGCCGCGATCTCGCATGGCAAGGAGCCGCCGACCTTTCTCGAAGTCGGTTCGTCGGAAGCGATCAAGCAGCAGAAGCCGGTTTACGAATCGACAGAGATTCCAGCCGGCGTCTTCGGCGGCTCGCGACCGGCGGAAGCGGTCGAGACCATCGGCTTTGCCCATTACATCGTCGCCAACCGCACCATGGACGAGAAGGTCGCCGGCGATTTCACCCGCTGGCTGTTCGCGGCCAAACAGGCGCTGGGCAGCGACATTCCGACCTTCACCAAGATCGAGGCTCCGGACACCGACAAAGCCGCGAGCCTCGCCGTGCATCCAGGCGCTCTTGCTTATCTCGAAGGCGAGCAGAAGACCTTCTTCGACCGTTACAGCGACACGCTCTATTGGGGCCTGATGCTGATGTCGTTCGTCGGCTCGGGCGCCGCCTGGCTGACGAGCTTTGCCCGCACCAGCGCTTCTGCCAGCAATCGCAATGACCTGGAGGCGCTGATCGCGATGATCGGACGGGCCCGCACCGCCGATGACACGCTGGAACTCGACATCCTCCGCACCGAGATCGACGACATCATGGCCCGCGCCATCCGCCAGTTGGGCGCTGGGAAACTCGGACAGAACCGCGCCGACGCCCTCAAACTGGCCGCCGAACAGGTCCGCCACGCGATTGCGGAGCGGCAGGCCGCGCTGGATGCGTTGGATGCGATCTCCTTGAAGGCCCACGCTCTGGCTCCAGTTGTTTAGCCGCCCTTACCCTCCCCCTTGTGGGGAGGGTCGAATGCCGACGCTGAAAGCGGAGGCGTTGGGGGGGTAGCAGCGGTGAATAACAGCAATTACCCCCACCCCGCCTCGCTATGCTCGGCGACCCTCCCCACAAGGAGGGGGGTAGAACAAGACGCGCGAAATCGGCCCTGTTCTTTCGCCGGCGCGGGCGCGCCCGTATTCCAATCGCCGCTTCATGCCCCTCAAGAGAAGGGCGCGCGGAACGCCGGGCTCTCAGCCTGCCCGCGGCCCCATGCGCAAAATGGAAAGCGCATGAGATTGGGTAGCACCACGAACCGCCGAAAACGTCGGCGTCCCGCGCGCGGTGTGTGACGGTCTGCTCCTTCGTCCCCGGTGGACAATCCTCCACCGTATTCCTTGCCGGGCGGCCAGCCCGACGGAGCGAAGGCTTGAACCGGCCTTGCCGCAGGTTACGTCCGCCTGCGCCAAGACCACCGCTCCCCGCCCCGCGTCTTGTGACGCTTGATCAGACGCCCCTTCAACGGGACGGGATAAGAGACTATATTCCTATTTTCGCGGGAATGTCAAGCCGGGATTTGTGATGGCATTCCGGGGCGCAGCCTCGCTGGCAAGTTTACGCAGCCAGCGTAAACTTGGCTGCGTGCTGCGAACCCGGAATCCAGGAATCGCACTGACGGAAGAAAGGACTGGATTCCGGGCTCGCTGCTGCGCAGCGCCCCGGAATGACAGCGGCTAATTAAACAGCCTACCCCGCAACCAGAGCCGCGTGCTCCGCCTGCGCCGTTTCCGCCGGATAGACCGTCATCGGCAGCGAATCGTAGCCTCTCAATGTGTTGTTGTAGGATAGCGTTGGCTGGCCGACCTCGAACCGATCGACGCGATTGAGCAATTCCGACAACAAGGCGGTAATCTCCATCTTCGCCAGATGCATTCCCGTGCAGGTATGAATGCCGTAGCCGAATGACAGATGATCGTTAGCCTTGCGCGTGATGTCGAATTGGTCCGGGTTATCCCATTTGCGCTCGTCTCGATTGGCTGACGCGTAGAGCACCAGCAGCCGGTCGCCTTCCGGAATGGTGACGTCCCCGAAAGTCGATGCGGTGCGCACATAGCGGCTGAACAAACGAATCGGCGCCTCGAAACGCAGCGCCTCGTTGATGGCATTCGGAATAAGCGCGCGATCGGCCTTCAGCAATTGCCACTGATCGGGATGCTCGCCCAGCAATTTGAGAAGATGGCCGGTGGCGAAGATCGTCGTATCGAGACTTGGCCCGATATATTCGCGCATCATGCCCGGACATTGCTCGACCTTTATCTCGCCGCGCGCCGCCGCCTGATAAATCCTGTCGGCCCATCCGTCGGGCTTCAGACGGCCCGGAACCGCGTCGTTGATGCAGAACTGATGCAACTCGCGGATTTGCGGCAACGCGTTTTGCCCGAGTTCATTCATGGGCCCCATGGCGTTGAACGTCGCCGCAGCCCATCGGATCATGGATTGCTTTCCCTCTTCGGGAAGGCCAACGAGATCCGACACAATCGTCAGCGGCAGCACATGCGCGACATCCGCCATGCCGTCGACATGGCGCTTGGTGCAGATGTCGTCGACCAGCTTGCGCGCGGTGTCCTCGATCGTTGCCTGAATTTCCTTCAGCCCGCGCGGCAGCAGCGGCTTGCTGGTGATCCGGCGGATTTCGTCGTGCAACGGCGGATCGCTGGTCAGCGAATTGGCGCGGCCCGGCCCCGAGGTGGCCTCGTTCACCGCCGGATCGATCGCCACGCCTTTCGATGTGGTGAAGGTGCGGTAGTCACCCAGCACCTGCTTCACTTCGTTGTAGCGGGTGATGCACCAGACATTGTGTTTGGTGAGCCAGACGGCCGGACCGATGTCTCGCAACGCCCGAAAGGCGGGATAGGAATTTTCGATAACAGGGGTGTCGAAAAGATCGATATCCGAGGAAGGGCGTCGTTGCATGCAGCAGACCCTCGCGTCAGGCGCCGGAAACCGGGCGGTGCATGGATGCTGAGCGAGAATATTTATGGGAACAAGCGGCGAAATTTTTATCGATTTATGCGCGTTTGTTATCAATCCCGGAGAATCCGGAGCCCAGGCACCGCTCCCTCCCAAAATACTCTGGGTCCCCGCCTTCGCGGGGACAAGCGGAAAAGGCGAGGCTGGAACCCTACAGATTAAAATCCTAGTTAAGCCCAAATGCGCATCACTTAAGCCTTTGGTTGCGTCGGGGCGCGTCCTGACTATATTGCGCCGCAATAGCAGCGGACCCCCATAAACAGAATGGGTCCGCGTTTTTGTTTTTGGACCCAGCATATGAACCTCCGTAACGTCGCGATCATCGCGCATGTCGACCATGGCAAAACCACACTGGTCGACCGCCTCCTGCAGCAATCCGGTACGTTCCGCGAGAACCAGCGCGTCACCGAACGCGCGATGGATTCCAACGACCTGGAACGCGAGCGCGGCATCACCATTCTCGCCAAGGCGACGTCAGTCGTCTGGAACGACATCCGCATCAACATCGTCGATACGCCGGGCCACGCCGATTTCGGCGGCGAGGTCGAACGCATCCTCAACATGGTCGATGGCGCGATCGTGCTGGTCGACGCCGCGGAAGGCCCGTTGCCGCAAACCAAGTTCGTGGTCGGCAAGGCGCTGAAGATGGGCCTGAAGCCGATCGTCGCGATCAACAAGGTCGATCGCCCCGACGCGCGCGCCAACGAAGTCGTCAACGAGGTGTTCGATCTGTTCGCCGCGCTCGACGCCACCGACGAACAGCTCGACTTCCCGATCCTTTACGGTTCGGCAAAGGAAGGCTGGATGAATTTCTCCGAAGACGGCCCGAAGGACGAAGGCATGAAGCCGCTGTTCGATCTCGTCGTGCGGCATGTGCCGGCGCCGAAGATCGAGGAAGGTCCGTTTCGCCTGCTCGGCACCATCATGGAATCCAACCCTTACCTCGGCCGCATCATCACCGGCCGCATCTTCTCCGGCACTGTGAAGCCGAACCAGATGGCGAAGGTTCTGGATCGCGACGGCAAGGTGATCGAGGAAGGCCGCATCTCCAAGGTGCTCGCCTTCCGCGGTCTCGAGCGCACGCCGCTCGATGAGGCCGAAGCCGGCGATATCGTTTCAATCGCGGGTCTTCCGGAAGCGACCGTTGCCAACACCATCTGCGCGCCAGACGTGACCGAGCCGCTGGCCGCGCAGCCGATCGATCCGCCGACGCTGGCGATGACCTTCCGCGTCAACGATTCCCCGCTCGCCGGCACCGAAGGCTCGAAGGTGACCAGCCGCATGATCCGCGATCGCCTGCTGCGCGAAGCGGAAGGCAACGTCGCGCTGCGCGTTTTCGAATCCGACGACAAGGACGCGATGGAAGTCGCCGGACGCGGCGAATTGCAGCTCGGCATTCTGATCGAGACGATGCGCCGCGAAGGCTTCGAACTCTCCGTGTCGCGGCCGAAGGTTCTGCTCCGCCGCAACGACGCCGGCCAGCTGGAAGAACCGATCGAAGAAGTGGTCATCGACGTCGACGAAGAACATTCCGGCGTGGTCGTGCAGAAGATGTCGGAACGCAAGGCCGACATGATCGAGATGAAGCCCTCCGGCGGCGGGCGCACGCGCCTTGTGTTCTACGCACCGACCCGCGGCCTGATCGGCTATCAGGGCGAACTTCTGACCGACACGCGCGGCACCGCGATCATGAACCGCCTGTTCCATGATTACGCGCCGTTCAAAGGCGAAATCGCCGGTCGCCGCAACGGTGTGTTGATCTCCAACGATCAGGGCGACGCGGTCGCTTACGCGATGTGGAAGCTGGAAGATCGCGGCCCGATGATGATCGAACCCGGCTGGAAGGTCTATCGCGGCATGATCGTCGGCGAACATACGCGCGACAACGATCTCGAAATCAACGTCTTGAAGGGCAAGCAGCTCACCAACATCCGCACCACCTCGAAAGACGAAGCGGTGCGGCTGACGCCGCCGATCCGCATGACGCTGGAAAAGGCTTTGTCCTACATCCAGGACGACGAACTGGTCGAAGTCACGCCGAAGTCGATCCGGCTGCGCAAGAAGCTGCTCGATCCGAACGATCGCAAGCGCGAAGAGCGCCGCAAGGAAGCCGAAACGGTCTAGGCCACCTCACCAAGACATGCAGGCTGCGCCGTGCAAGGCGCGGCCTGCAGCTTTTTTGACCGACGATGCAAATCCACGAGAGGGGAAAGCAAAAATGAAAAACATCTCGCGCCGCGCGGTTTCAGCCGGACTTGCCGCAACCGCCCTCGCGCCGTTCGCCCGCTCCGCATCAGCGCAAGCCGCCTATCCCGGCGGCCGTGCGATCAAGGCCGTCGTTCCCTTTGCCGCAGGCGGCGCAACCGACGTGATCGGCCGGATCATCGCCGATCGCATGCAGGCGAAATGGAATACGTCCGTGGTCGTTGAGAATGTCTCGGGCGGCGGCGCCAATATCGGTATGGACCGCGTTGCCAAAGGCCCCGCCGACGGTTCGCAGATCCTCGTCGTGGCGCCGCAAATCGCGATCAATCAATATCTCTACGCCAAGCTCGCCTATGATCCCGAGAAGGATCTGATGCCGATCGCGCAGGTGGCGAATGTCCCGAACATTCTTGTTGTGCGCAAGGATCTGCCGGTCAATTCGGTGCAGGAACTGATCGCCTATGCCAAGGCCAATCCCGGCAAGCTCAACTATGCCTCGTCCGGCAACGGCACGACCGTCCATCTGTCGGCGGAATTGTTCAAGCGTATGGCTGGTGTCGACATCAAGCACATTCCCTATCGCGGCAGCGCGCCGGCGGTGAACGATCTGCTCGCCGGCCAGGTCGATCTCATGTTCGACAATGCCACCTCGATCATCGGCCAGGTGCGCGGCGGCACGGTGAAGGCGCTAGCCATCACCACCAGCAAACCCTTCTCGCAATTGCCCGACCTGCCGCCGGTGGCGCAGACGGTGCCGGGCTATGACACTGTGTCCTGGTTCGGCATTGTCGTGCGCGCGGGCACGCCGGACGCTATCGCCGGCACAATCGAAGAAGCCGTGCGAGCGGCGGTGCAGGAGCCGGCCGTGAAAGAGCGCCTTGCCGCGCTGATCGCCGAGCCGGTCCTGTCCGACCGCAAGAGCTTTGCGGATTTCATCGCCGACGAGCGCAAGAAATGGGGACCGCTAATCGCCGATCTCAATATCCGGATCGATTAAATCCCGTCGACCGAGCACACGCTAGAAGCCTTTCCGGCTTTGATGAAATCAAAGCCAGGGCTTTAGCTTTTTGTTTTGACGCATTTTCTTCACACGAACCGATACCCACCTCGCTCGAAAATGCTTTAACATCGCAGGCCGGCTTCAACCGGCCCGCGATGCATTTCAGATCAACGCGAGACTACTTGTACAATCCTTTATCGCTGAGCCATTTCTGAATCAGATCGGCGACCTCGCGATTGTTCCTGTCCATCATCGGAAAATGCGAATTGCCCTTGATCCCGATGGCAGGCAGATCCACGACATCGACGCTGCCGCCGGCCACGCGAATCTTTTCAGCAAATGCCGAACCATTTTTGCGGATCGTCGGCCAGCGTTTATCCTGCGCGATGAAATCACCATAGACCATCAGCGTCGGAATTCCCTTCAACGCCGCCACCTTGTCGGGATCGCCCACCTGCGCGGGCTCGACCGCAACCAATGCCTTGACTTTGTCAGGCTTCGCCTGCGCCGCTTTGAATGCGAACGGCCCCGCCTGGCTGTGGAACAGGATCACGCACGGACAAACCTTATCGACCTCCGCCAGATATGCCGCGAAGATCGCTTCATCGGTCGACGTCCAACGCGGCACGATCTGCTTCATCATGTTGTCGTAACCTTCCGCAGGAAACTGATTGCCTGGAAGGTAACGGCGCTTGGCGGGATCCTGCGAGAAGGAACCCTCACCGGCACCAATGCGGAAACGCTCGAATGGATTGGCGGTGGTGAGAAAAACCGGCTCGGTTTTGAAGATGTCGGGATACTGCGCCCAGCCCGAACGGCCGCGTTCTACGGCATCGGAATTGTAGACCGCCCAGCCCTTGCGCAGAAAATAATTGAGCCAGCCTTCACGGCCATCCGGCGTGCTCTCGTAGGTGACGCCGGTGTAACCGCCGCCATGCCACATCAGGAGTGGCACACGACCGCGCTCGTTCGCTGGAATAAAATACTGCACGTACATCTGCTCGACTTGGTACGTGCCATTCGGATCAACCTTGACCGGCACGCCACCGGGCGAGAACAACATCTCCTTCACCGGCTTGCCGCTGATCTCGACCAGCCGGCCACCGACGTGAAATGATCCCATCGTTTTCAGATTGATCGGCGCGTCCTCGGCATGCGCCGGAGCGCACAGAGCGAAAAACGGCGCCACCATAAGCGCAGCCAAAGCGTACCTTATTGCAAGCTTCACTGTTTCCTCCTCGTTTTGTGATTTTTGTGCCAGTCGAAATTATCGGCTTAGTTCAGCGCCATATTTGCCGTCTTCACGATATCGGCCCAGCGCGCGTGCTCCGCCTTGATGAAAGCGCCGAATTCCTGCGGCGAATTTCCGACGGGCGTGGCGCCTTCATTGGCTAAACGCGAGCGAACGGTTGCATCATTGATCGCTTCGACCGTCGCCTTCTGCAGCATATCGACGAGCTCCTGCGGCGTTCCCTTCGGCACCACGAAGCCGTACCAGGCACTCGCTTCATAGTCCGGCCAGCCGCTTTCAGCGATGCTCGGCACCTCGGTCATGGTCGGCACGCGCTGCTTGCTGGTCACCGCAAGCGCCCGCATCTGCGAGGTTTCGACCAGGCCGCTCACCGATGGAATTGTGGTGATCATGAATTGTGTTTGGCCGCCGAGAAGATCACTGATCGCGGGTCCGGCACCGCGATAGGGCACGTGCACGGTGTCGATCTTCGCAATCACATTGAGCAAGAGCGTCGCAAGGTGACTGGCCGAACCATTGCCGGCCGAGCCATAGGCAAGCTTACCCGGATTGGCCTGCGCAAACTCCACGAGCTGCTTGATCGTCTTGAATTTGGATTGCTGCGGCACCACGGCCACGAGCGGGGTCGCCGCGATCAATGTGATCGGCGCAAAGGCCGTCAGTGTGTCGACCTTCAGGCTTTTGAACATATGCGGGTTGACCGCCATTGGACCCTGATTGGCCATCAGAATCGTATAGCCATCCGGCGCCGCACTGGCTGCAGTCTGGGTTGCGATATTGCCACCGGCGGTGGCGATATTCTCGACGACAATGCTCTGACCCAGTTTCTCACCCATGGCCTGCGCGACCAGTCGCGCAATCGCATCCGTGCCGCCGCCTGCGGCATAGGGAACGATCAGCCGCAGCGGACGATTCGGAAATGATTGCGCGAAGACGCTAGGCGAAGTGACGATGGCGGGGGCCGCGAGAAGGCTCTTGCAGAATAGTCGTCGTGTGATCATGGGTGGGTCTCCCTGTTTCGTTCTGAGTTGGATGCGAAAGCGCATCGGTCGGAATAATGACGTGACCTTCGAACATGCGGCGCGCCGTATGGATCACGCTGGCGCGCTGAACCGAACCACCTGGCGCCAATGACAGATGGATCTCGATCCGCCCGCTCGGGTGTCCTCATCGTGATCAGCGACACCGGCACGGATTGCGCACAATGACGGCGACCGTCCCAGCGTGTGATCGCCCCTCATACCGTCCACACAGGAGATGCGCGGGGGCGCTGTTATGCGAAGTGCGCGGGGCGCCAAAACCGCCTGTCCTCTTGCCGTCCTCTTCAAAAATCGGCGGCAAAGTGGCAGGGGTGATTACGCATGTGAAATGCAAATATCTGTGCTATTAATGCAATATGAGCATCAATTACGAATCGCTCGATCTGCGCGCCTTTCTGACGGTGGTCGAGCTGGAGAGCTTCCACCGCGCCGCAGCGGCGCTGAACATGTCGCAACCGGCCTTGAGCCGGCGCATCCAGAAGCTG
Source organism: Pseudorhodoplanes sinuspersici (assembly GCF_002119765.1). Taxonomy (NCBI): domain Bacteria; kingdom Pseudomonadati; phylum Pseudomonadota; class Alphaproteobacteria; order Hyphomicrobiales; genus Pseudorhodoplanes; species Pseudorhodoplanes sinuspersici. Next base: position 1,772,702 of record NZ_CP021112.1, on the reverse strand, counting down.
GAAGGTTCGATAGGCGCCGCGCTGCTTGAACGCACAACGCGCCGCGTGGCGCTGACCGCGGTTGGCCGTGAATTATTACCGCTCGTCCGTCGCATGCTCGACGAGTTCGATTCGTCGCTGTTCGCAATGCGCGAGTTGGGTCAGCGGCAGACCGGGCAAGTGACCATCGCCTGTCTGCCGACGGCGGCGTTCTATTTTCTTCCGCGAGTCATTGCCCGCTTCAACGAACAATATCCGAATGTGCGTTTCAGCATTCTCGATCTGTCGGCCAATGATGGCCTGCAAAGCGTCGCACGCGGCGAAGCCGAATTCGGAATCAATCTGCTCGGCTCGGCCGATCCCGAATTGACGTTCGACGCGTTGATCGAAGATCCGTTCGTGCTGGCCTGCCGACGCGATCATCCGCTCGCTGCGCGTGACATCGTCGCATGGGCGGACATTGAGCCCTACCATCTTGTGACGGTCAGCCGCGCCAGCGGCAACCGCACCTTGCTCGAAGCCGCGCTCGTGCGATCACGCGTGAGTCTGCGCTGGTTCTACGAAGTGACCCATCTATCGACGTCGCTCGGACTGGTGGAAGCCGGCCTCGGCATTTCGGTGTTGCCACAGCTCGCGACGCCTCAAGGCGAGCATCCGATTATCGTGACCAAGCCGATCGAGAATCCGCAAGTGTCGCGCACCATTGGCGTCGTACGTCGTCGCGAGCGGCAATTATCGCCGGCTGCGCAACGTTTTCTGGATATGCTGATGACGACGTGGTCGGAGGGGTGAGCTTGCCGGGCGCCCGCTCCCGCGGGACGGAGGAAACGCGATGCAACCCAGTGCAAGCTTTTCAAAAAGCGCATCAAAGCCATAAGCGGGAGCCCCGGCTTTGATCCCATCAAAGCCGGAAGGGCTCTAAGCGGCGCAGCTTCAGCCCGCCTCACCGCCTTTTCAGTGGTTTGCAATGTTTCGTGATCGGTGACTCCAGGCCCATCGGGCCAGCGACCGCGCCCAAAAATTGCACCGCTGCGGAACCCCCGTTGTCCTGAGATGGGACAAGGCGTGGCTCGCGCGCTGAAGAACCTTTGGCTCACGCGCGGCGAGAGAAGAAAAAACCTAATAAAAACGGGCCGGAAAGGCGATTTTTCCAGCCGGTCTCAGTCGGACGCTCTCACCGACGGCCCTGTTCGGGACGTTTCCAATCCCGGGAACATACCGGTGCAAAAAATCCACACCGTTTACCGAACGTTAAACACAGGGCTTGAAGGCCGACTCGCCGCTTGCTCATATGCTGCCATGAGTACGGTCCTTATCGAGATTCGACGTGCAAAGCTGGCCGACGCGGAAGATGTCGCGCAGGCCCATGATGAAGCGTGGCGCACCGCCTATCAGGGAATCATTCCCGGCACCGAACTCGACAAGCTGATCAGCCGCCGCGGCCCTGACTGGTGGCATTCGGCAATTCGTAAAGGCAGCCGCATCGCGCTGATGCAATTCGGCGATACGGTCGCCGGCTATGCGAATTACGGCCGCAACCGCGCGCGCAGCCTCTATTACGATGGCGAGATCTACGAGCTTTATCTGAAGCCGGAATTTCAGGGCCTGGGCTTCGGCCGGCGTCTGTTCACGGCCGCGCGTCGCGACCTTGCGCAAAGCGGCTTGAAGAGCCTCGTGATCTGGGCGCTGTCGGATAACGATCCGGCGGTTGAATTCTATCGCGCTCTTGGCGGCCGCGCCGTCGCGCGCTCATCGGAGCGCTTCGGCACCAAGGTGCTGGATAAAGTCGCCTTCGCCTGGCAGTCGTAACGCGCGCATCACTCTCTCCGCTCGCCCCCGCGAAAGCGGGGACCCAGAGTCAGAAAGCTGGATTCCCGCCTTCGCGGGAATGAGCGGAGAAATTAGACTTCACCAATCCTCAATGCATCTACAAGCGCGGTGAAAGGCCGGTGCTTGGTGCTTCAGTGTGTGACCGGCGCATCCACGCCGCATTTGAAGCTGCGCGCCTTCTCATCCGCAAGCTTGCGTGCAGCGTCATTCGCATCTGGCTTCCGCGCATCGACATAGCCGACATGACACACGCCGCCGGGATTGAGGCGCGTCACAACCAGCGTGCGCCCGGTCGATTTGCCATCATCACGTTCAGCGTCGGCCTCGGTGCGCGTGTTCCAGCGCAGGATGGTTGCGAATGGCCGCGTCTTGCCATCCGGCAGCTTTTCCATGCGCCATTCCACTGTCCCTTGATAGACGCTGTTGAAGCCCGGAAAGGTCTCGGACGCGGCAACTTCACGCGAAGCCGCACGCTCGTTGCGGCCGAAGCTCACCTGCATGCGCTGGTCGCCGGCGCTGAGATAGACGTTGAGCCCGCCATGGCCCGGACAGCTCCACGAGCCGTAATCCTCGACCTCGCGGCCGCGCTTGTGCTTGCAGGTCTTGTCGGCGTCGAACGACGTGTAGACGCTGAAAACCTGCTGGCTCAACGCCGGCGTGATCGATGCTTGCGAGATGAGGCCGAGAGCGGCCGCGAACAACAGGTGCTTCACTGATCTTCCCTTTCCGGACACGTTAGTCGCCGTCCGGCCGGAAAGGTTCAATCAGACCTTCGGTTCCGGCAAGCCTGCCGATGCGCAGGCGGCGCGCAGCGTATTGAGGATCACGCAGGCGATGGTCATCGGCCCGACGCCACCGGGAACTGGCGTCACCGCGCCAGCCACCGCCAGCGCCTCCTTGTAATCCACGTCGCCGACCAGCTTCGTTTTGCCAGCCTCGCCCGGCACGCGATTGATGCCGACATCGATCACGGTCGCACCCGGCTTGATCCAGTCGCCCTTGACCATTTCCGGCCGTCCGACCGCAGCGAAAAGAAGATCGGCTTCGCGGCACACGCCCGGCAAATCCTTCGTCTTCGAATGCGCGACGGTGACCGTGCAATTTTCCGCGAGCAGCAATTGCGCCAGCGGCTTGCCGACGATGTTGGAGCGGCCGATCACCACCGCATTCATGCCCGACAGCGACGAATGCATTTTCTTCGCAAGAATCACGCAACCGAACGGCGTGCATGGCACCAGCGCGCGCTGGCCGGTGGCGAGACGTCCGGCATTGACGGGATGGAAGCCGTCGACATCCTTGTTCGGATCGATCGAATTCAACACCAGCGTCGAATCGATCTGCGACGGCAGCGGCAATTGCACCAGAATGCCGTGCACATTCTTGTCTTCGTTGAGCTGCTTGATCAACGCGAGCAAATCGTCCTGCGATGTGTCGGCCGGCAGCTTGTGATCGAAGGATTTCATGCCGGCATCGGTAACGGCTTTCGATTTCGAGCGGACATAGACTTCGCTCGCCGGATCGGCGCCGACCAGCACCACGGCAAGCCCCGGTACGATGCCGTGATCCTTGGCCAGCTCGGCCGCCGCTTTCGCGATATTGCCGCGCAGCTCCTGCGCGATCGCCTTTCCGTCAATGATCTTTGCGGTCATGTCCCGTCCGTCACTCGTGTCCTGTGTCCGACGCTCGCACCCTTAAAGCGTTTTCAAGCGAAGTGGATACCGGCTCGCGTGAAGAAAACGCGTCAAAACAATAAGCTGGAGGCCCGGCTTTGATTCCATCAAAGCCGGAAAGGCTCTTAGCCTCAATCTCTCATACGAGCGTCGGAAACAAAAGAACACGAGCAACTTTTGAGCTCGTGCGGTTTTGGTTCTGACGTTCCGATGATAGAGAATGCCGCTCGGGTGATCGGGATGTCAGCATCACCGCACGAGCTGTTCCAGACGAGCCGCCAAGGCAGCGCCATCGCCATCGATTTCAATGCGCTTGATGCGCGCGGTTTCCCCGGCGGCCAATGTCATCGCGCGGCGCGCGACGTCAAGCGTCTTGGCCAGAAAGGCCATCAGCGCGGCATTCGCTTCGCCATCGGTGGGCGCAGCCCGCACGCGCATCTTCAGCACCACGCGCCCATCACTGAGTGTCGCGATGCCGTCCACCGCATCCCGCCCACCCTTTGGGGTCAGGCGTATCGTGACGACAAGCCCTGACGGCGTGACGGTCCAGGGACGTTGGCCGGTCGCGTTCATGCGTCAGGGCCGTGGCCCAACCGCACGTCAGAACACGTTGGGATAGATGTAGCGGGTGATGACGCTCTGCAGGAAGAAGATGATCAGGATCACGATCACCGGCGAAATGTCGATACCGCCGAGGTTGGGCATAAATGAACGAACCGGTTTCAGGACCGGTTCGGTAATGCGCCAGAGAAAATCGGCGATCGTGGCGACGACCTGATTGCGGGTATTCACCACGTTGAAGGCGATCAGCCACGATAGGATCGCTGAGGCGATCAGCAACCAGACATAGAGTTGGAGGACGAGAAGGATGACGTCGAGAATCGAGCGCATTGCACGTTTTCTTTTCTCAGAGCGGGAGCGAGCATGATGCCGAAAAGTACGAAGCGGTTTTCGGATGACATCATGCTCGTAGAATCGATCACGTTTATGATTTTGGATCGATTCGATCCAAAATCATGCTGATCTTTGAAGATGTATCGGTTCCGCCGATCCCCGACAAGCGGTGGTGGACGCTCAAGGACGCCACATCGGCAACAGAGCACCTCGAAAGCATCTTGCGGGCATCCTTGACTTGCCGAAATGCGCGGCCTAAATGGCCGCACTCGCCCATTTTGTCACGTCCCGTACACGATACGGCGACGTCCCAAGGCGGGGCCATAGCTCAGCTGGGAGAGCGCGTCGTTCGCAATGACGAGGTCGGCGGTTCGATCCCGCCTGGCTCCACCAAACCTACCAAGCATTTGATTTATCGAATAATTTGAACCAAACGGCGGGGTGCCTTGCCCGGACGAAAGACCCGCCGGCGCGTTTGCACGGGGATCCGTGCTTGAGCAGCGCCTGCAGGCTCTCTTTCGGCCGGTATGCAATCACAGTTCAACGGAGTGGCGAGATCATTCTCGAACAACCAAAGGTCGCCTGATCACGGCGTGACAGGCCCCTTGTCGGTCCATTCGGGCGGCAGCGCCATCTGATCGCCCAGCACACCGGCCAGACCGGGAAAGCGCCCGAACGCTTCGCACGCCGGATACTTGTGCTTTCCTCCAAACAGCGGGCCGAGGCTTTCAGCCGGCGGAAGGGTTGGCGAACCGCCAAACGGTGTGGAGCCAGTCACCAGCATCTTGCTGAAGTCCTCGCCAAACGCAGCGGCCAGCGTATAGGCATCGCCTTCCTCCGACATTCGCCCTGAGCCTCCGAACAGCGCGCTCGCGCCACGGCCCCAGACCATCGCAGCTTTTTGGTCGCCGCTGTGATTGCGCGCCTCTGCTTCAAGCGACAGACTGCCGAGTCCGACCGGCACGCGCGGGATCGGCACTGGCACACCCGGGAGGAAGATCGTCTTGGCGATCGAGGCGCCCTTGGACAGCCCGACAGCGGCTTTATCCGTCGGCGTGACATGCGTGATGACGGCCTGCACGGTCAGGTCCGCGGGTTGTGAACTGTCCACCACCTCGAAGCGGTGACTGAGGCCGGCACACAGCGAGCGATCGACCGCATTGGTGACCAGTCTGCGTTGCGTGGCCGTGAACGGCACGCTCGCCGCAGCGGCTGAAAACGAGGTCGGAATGATCTTGACGGTCTTGGCCGCCAGAACGTCGTCCTTGTTCAAGTTCAGAAGGGATCGCGTCACCACCCCGTCTGACGGCTTGAGGTTCTCGTAAGATCGAAGACTTCCCGCCTGCTCCAGCGGGGCGGTTGCGCAAGCGGAGAGCAGCGAAGCTGCCGCCAAAGAGACACACGACTTGAACCCGGACTTGCCGGTTCGGCGCGCAAAACGTTGCACCTGCCGGCCGCGACGATCAAACGACATAGTATTCCGCCCCCCAAAATATTACACCGAGTGTAGATATGATTGTGGCGCGTACAAGGCTAAATTTACACTCTGGTGTAATTTTGCACTCTATCCGGAATCATGGCAAAGAAGCCCAATGCAGGTGGTCGCGGATTCAAGAAAAGAGGGTTTGCGCGAGCGGAAGCGCCGCGAGACGCTTCAACGCATCTCCGAGGTTGGACTCGGCCTGTTCATGGCCAAGGGCTATGACGCGACGACGCTTGATGAGATCGCAGCCGAGGCCGGAATTTCCCGGCGCACGTTCTTCTATTATTTCGAGAGCAAGGAGGACATCATCCTTGCTTATGTCGGTGTCTTTGCCGAAGCCCTGAAAACGGCCGTGAGAGAAAGCACCGCGTCCACACCGCTCGGCACTGTACAGGATGCACTGACGAAGGTGTTCGGTCGCATCGAGACATCCAAGCTTCTGGCAATCGTACGCTTTATGCACGAAAGCATGACGCTGCGCGTCAAGCGACGCAAAGATTTGCAATTCGAACAAGCCATCTTCGAGACATTGTGCGAGATCTGGCCGGCAAAAAGCCGGCGCGCGCGGCTGCGTCTTGTCACCATGGCGTCAATCGGGGCCATGCGCGTCGCCGTTGGTGCGTGGTCCGAGCAGAATGGCAAGCGCCCCTTGGCCAGCCATATTCGAGATGCCTTCCATGACTTGAAGGCGGAGATCGGCGCAAAGGATTGACAGGCCGTAATCGGCGCGGCGCATGACATCGGAAACTCACACGAACGCGCGTGCCAACCACAAAGCAGGATGCCCTATCCGCAGACCGGTATGGACCATATCTTAAGCCGGCACCACCGGCCGCGGCTGCGCCGCTTGCGCGCGTTCTTCCTTTGCCATCTTCGCCAGTGTCAGAAGATCGACCTTGCCCGATCCCAGCATCGGCAGTTTTTCCCTGTAGATCACTTCCGCCGGAATCATCAGCTCTGACGCGTGGTGCTCACGCGCGAAGGCGATGAAATCGGAGCGTGTCGCTTTTTCCTTGTTCGTATAGAGCAACAGCCGTTCGCCCTTGCGCGCATCGGGGACGGACACCACCGCCGACACGGCGTCGGGCCACAGTTCGCCAGCCAGTGCTTCCACCGCCGCGAACGACACCATCTCGCCGCCGACCTTGGCGAACCGCTTGGCGCGGCCCATGATCTTGATGAAGCCCTGCGCATCGATGGTGACGATATCGCCGGTATCGTGCCAGCCTTCCGGTGGCCGTTCCAGCACACCGGGATGCTCGACCCGCAGATAGCCGAGCATGACGTTCGGCCCTTTGACGAACAGCCGGCCGCCCTCGTCGACGCCCTCCACCTTTTCCAGCTTGGCTTCCATGCCCGGAAACAGCCGGCCGACGGTGCCGAACTTGTTGAACATCGGCGTGTTCAGCGCGAGCGCCGGCGCGGTTTCGGTCACGCCATAGCCTTCGAGAATGCGAATGCCGAATTTCTCCAGATAGAGCTGCCGGGTGGATTCGCGCACCGGCTCGGCGCCCGCCAGCATGTAGCGGATCGAGCGGAAGTCGTACGGGTTAGCGGCCCGCGCATAACCGTTCAGGAACGTATCGGTGGCGAACATGATGGTCGCGTTGGTGACGTAAACCAGTTCCGGCACCGTGCGATAATGCAGCGGCGACGGATACAGGAAGATCGGCACGCCCGAGACGATCGGCAGGATCACACCGACGGTCAGCCCGAATGAATGGAAGACCGGCAGGATGTTGAACACCTTGTCGGTGCGGTTGAAGTCGATGCGGGCCCGCGCCTGCGCCGCGTTTGTCAGGATGTTGCGATGGGACAGCACGACGCCCTTCGGCACGCCTTCCGATCCCGATGTGAACAGGATCGCGGCCCAGTCATTCGGCTTTCGCTGCACCAGCGACTTCTTGTAGTTCAGCATGCCGTCGAGCTTGTCGAACAGGCCAAGCGTTGCGCGGACATCCTCCAGATAGACGATCTTCACCTCGGCCGAGAGCTTCTCGAGCAACGGCTCCAGCTTGCCGCGCTCGATGAAGGCACGGGACGTGACAATTGTATCGATGCCGGCCGCGCGGCAGCCGCCGAGAATGTTGCTGGCGCCGGCGGTGAAATTGATCATCGCCGGCACACGGCCCGCTGACATCAACCCGAAGATCGTGACGACGGCGCCATTGGCATTCGGCAGCATGACGCCGAGCGGCTTGCCGACCTCGGCCAGCGGCATCAGCTTCTTGCCGAGAATGCGCGCGCCGAGCAAGAGGCGCTTGTAAGTCAGCGAACCGGTGACCATGTCCTCGGTCGCCACCGTCTTCATGCCGTGTTCTTTTGCGGCATCGACCACCGCCTGATGGATGGTGCGGTCGGTCGGCGTGGTCTTGTAGATCATGTCCGACATGATGTCGTAGAGCGCAGCGCCCGCCGCGCGCCGCCGCGCCTTGCCGCGCAGGGCCGGATCGAGATTGAGCTTGGTCGGCTCCAGCACCGTGACCCGGACCTTCGGGAATAATTGCTTGCGGATCTGGTCGCCATGCAGACGCGTGAAATACGAACGCTCAAGCCCCTCGATGCGGATCGGCACGATGGTCGCGTCGGACTTGTCGGCAATCAGACCGGCGCCGTCATAGACCTTCATCAACGAGCCGGTGACCGTCAGACGGCCTTCCGGGAAAATGATCAGCGTGTCGCCGGCCTGCACCGCCTGGATCAAGGTGCGCGTCGCCATCGGCTTCAGCGGATCGATCGGCAGCGCCCGCGTCATGCGCGCGAACGGGCGCACCCACCATTTCTGCGCGATCGACGTGTCGATCGCGAACAGCGGATTGCGACCGAGCAGCGACAGCGCGATGCCGGCGTCGAGGAAGCTCACATGGTTGAGCGCCAGGATGACATTCGGGCTCGTCACCTTCTGCAGGTTGTCGAGGCCGTGCACTTCGGCGCGGAAGAAGGTGCGGTAAAGGATCGACAGGGCGTCGTTGAACGGCCGGGTCGGCATGGTGATGCCGATGGCAATGGCAACCAGGAAATTGGCCACGCCGAGGCCGATGAGGAGTTGTGGCGTTGTTACACCATTGCTCTGCAGCACCGCGACGAACAATGTCGCGACGGTCATGAACAAGGCATTGAGCACGTTGACCGCGGCAATCACGCGGGCGCGGCGATCGGCAGCCGACCAGGCCTGCACGGCGGCAAAGGCCGGCACGATGAACAGGCCGCCGCCGATGGCGAGGCCCATCAACGAAATCGCCACCTTGATTCCGCGCGGCGACGTGAGGATTTCCAGCGGCCCGGCAAACTGCGTCGCCGGCGTCACGCCATACAGCGAATAGCCCATGAAGACGGCGAAGAAGCCGAGCAGCAATGCGCCGAGCAGGGTCGGCAGCAGAATGATGCGGCCGCTGGCCAGCCACGCCGCAAGACCGGAGCCGATCGCCACCGCGACCGAGAAAACCGCAAGATAGGCGGTGACCGTTTCCTCGTTGCCGCCGAGCAGCGATTTGACCGCCGGCGGCAACAGCGACAGCACCACGATACCGGACAGCCAGAACCAGCTTGTGACCAGTGCTCCCCACCACAGCCGGTGATCGCTGCGCAGATGCTGGATCAGCGACCAGGTCGAAGAGGCAATGTTCTTGTTGATGATGAGATTGGGCGCGGCTTCACCGGTACGCGGGATGAACAGGGCTGCGAGCCAGCACAGCAACGCAAAGAACATGACCAGCGCGGAGAAGCCGATCGGGCTGCCGCCGCCGTGAGCGGCGATGCCGGCGACGATGGTGCCGAGCAGGATGGCGATGAAGGTTGCGCCTTCAACCAGAGCATTGCCGGCCGGCAATTCACGGCGCTCGAGATGATCGGGCAGAATGCCGTATTTGATCGGGCCGAACAGCGCACCAATCACACCGAACCCGAACAGGGCAACATACAGAACGACCAGAGAATGGATGAGGAAGCCACCGACCGCGATCGCAGCGATGGCGATCTCGACGAATTTCAGCCGTTGCGCGATCACCGCCTTGTCGAAGCGGTCAGCGATTTCTCCACCCAGCGCAGAGAGGAAAAAGTACGGCGCGATGAAAATCGCGCCGGCCAGCGTGATCAGCGCTTCGCCCTGCGATCCGTCAACGGCACCGGCGCCCGCGTGAATGCGGAACAGAATCAGGAAGACGATCGAGTTCTTGAGGAAGTTGTCGTTGAATGCCGAGAAGAACTGGCACCAGAACAACGGCGCAAAGCGCCAGGACAGCATCAACGGACTGGACTTGTCGGCCATGCGCGTCAGTCACCATTTTCCCAAAACCGGCGCCGTTCTAGCAGATTTCAACAACCACCGGTACGGGCGATCGCCTTGAAAAATCTGCAAAAACAGCGCTCAGACCGGCCGGGCCGACTCAGTTGGCTGCTTCATGCAGTCGCCGTCCACGCCGTTATGGAGCCTGTACTGGCTGAATCCCACATGGCTCGCCGGCGAGCCGGATACCACGACGAGATAGGCGAATTCGGTGCGGTGGCGGTGGGCGTCCTCGAACACCTCGTCATATTCGGCCCAGCCCCAGATCAGCAGCTTGCCCTGGAGGTCGCGTACCTGACGCAGAATTGCCGGCTCGATGGTGATGACCGGTGACAAAGCGGTTGCGCGCGGGCCAATGATCAACGGCTTGTAGTCGTCATACGACGTGATGCGGTTACCGACCTCATCAAAATCGGCGAAGTCGAATTCCGGCGGCACCGAGCGCTCGAAATATTTCCAGTTCACGTGGGCGCGGCCGTGCCGCGTCGGTGTCGTGCCGGCATTCTCCCAGATCGGCTGAATGGCACAGGTCTGGATTTCATCGTTGAGTGGATTCTTGGTCATCGCGACCTGCAATTCGCGCAAGAATACGTAAGCGCGCTGCGACGAGATCAGCCCTTCATTGACGAGATTGGCGGTGCGCTCGGAGGCGCGAATTGCCGCTCGCATCCAGAGCACATGAAACAGGCCGACCAGCAGCAGAAACAGTGCGATGGCTGCGAGGATCGCGTCGGTGATCCGGGTGTCGCAGATGAAGCGCCGCAACCAGGTGCTCTCTGCCGCAGCCGGCGCCTTGGCCTGCGCATTCCGGAGCAGCGCGTCGAGGCCATCGCGCGTCAGCACCGCGTGTTCAACAATTGCCCCAGAATTCTGCGCCTCAGAACCGGAATTCTGGAAATGGATCGGCAGACGCGGTGTCGCGCGCGCCGGACCGGCCGGCACGTCACTCGCACACATCTTGGACAGGAAAACAACCGCACCCGCGATCGCAGCCGCTGCGATCAGCGCCGATAGCAGAAATGCACTGATGGTCTTCATTGAGATAAGGAAGCCTGCGATGCCGCTTGATTGGGTCTTGCGCCGCAGGGCCCCCCACGACGATGCAGACGTTAGAGAGCCCGCCCCGATCCGTCAAACCCTTGAGATCGGACGGGTTTGAGACCGGCCATCCGCGGCCAAGCCCGATCCGAGAACATGGCAGCTGCCTGACGGCTATGGATGGTCAAAGACCATGTCAGTCTGTATCGGGGGCCTCCCACTCCTTGGTCCTTGATACGTGCAAGACAGCAGCTCCCACGCCGGGTTATCGGCAACGACCGTTGGCACCCTGTGCGGCATTGCCGCAGCGACATGCTGGGCGCTGGGCTTGGTCGTCGCCAAGCACGGCATCGCCATAGGCTTGGCGCCCACCGATCTCGCCTTCCACCGATTCGTCTGGTCGGGCCTGTTGCTGCTGCCGATGATGGCGCGCGTCGGCTTTGCCGATCTCGGCGGCGTGGGCTGGTGGCGCGGGCTGGTGATTCTCGTGCTGGCCGGGCCGTTGCAGGCCATCGCCAGCTATAGCGGTTTCTTTTTCGCCCCGCTTGGCCACGGCGCGGTCATTCATCCAGCGAGCGCCGCCCTGGGCGGATTGTTACTCGCTTATCTGGTCCTCGGCGAGCAGCTGAGCGGATCGCGCATCATCGGCGTGATCGGCATCATTCTCGGGCTGGCGGTGCTGGCAGGAGAAGCTGTCACCACGATCGGCGGCAATGCATGGACCGGCGATCTGCTGTTCGCGACCGCCGGCCTGATGTGGGCGGTTTTTACCACCTGCCTGCGCAAATGGCGCACCAGCGGCATCATGGCCGCGCGAATCGTCGGCACTTTGTCGCTGTTGATCTACGCACCGCTGCACGCGGTTCTGTTCGGGTTCGACCAGATGATCTCCGTCGGGCTGACGGAAAACCTCATTCAAATCGCCGTCCAGGGCATCTTCTCTGGATTGCTGGCGCTCTACCTGTTCGGCCGGGCGGTGACGGCGCTCGGCGCCGGCCGCGCCTCGACCTTTCCGGCTCTGGTCCCTGCCCTCACCGTGCTGATCGGATTCCTGATTCTCGGCGAAGTCCCGACGATCGCACAGCTCGCTGGCCTCGCCATTGTCGGCGTCGGCTTCCGGTTTGCGCTGAAGCCTTGAGACCGCAACCTTGAGCCTGAATGGAACCAGTGAGGCCTCAAGTTCTTGAATAGTCGGCTGGTGGAGCGGATTTGACATTCGCTCCCACCTAGCCGCGGGCTCGTCAAGCGAATGTCAAATCCAAAGCTTCACTAGAATCCAATACTTGCTAGTGGTCCTTTGATTCTAACATTCGCAAAAAGAGCCTGCCGAGAAGGGATGCGAATGTTAGAATCGGACCACTAGAGCATGATGCCGAAAAGTGCGTAGCGGTTTTCGGACGACATCATGCTCTAACGTCTTAGAATCGATCACGTTTATGATTTTGGATCGATCCGATCCAAAATCATCGCGATCGAATGCAGTGGCGTGCATACGCACGTCATCATGACGCGTTAGCGAGCACGAGGAAGCTAGCCATGGGCATTATCTGGACCATCATCATCGGGTTTATTGCCGGCGTTATCGCAAAATTCATTATGCCGGGGAGCAACGAGCCGTCGGGCTTCATCCTGACAACGATCCTCGGCATCGTGGGCGCGTTTGTCGCCACATTCCTTGGTCAGGCTGTCGGCTGGTATCACGCAGGAGAGGGCGCAGGCTTGATCGGCGCTGTCGTCGGCGCGATCATCGTTCTCTTTATCTGGGGAATGATCGCAAGCCGCAGAAGCACTGTTTGAATTGCGAGCTGACTAGTGTCCCGAATCCGAAGTTCGCCTGATTTTTGCAGCACCCTCGAGAGCGAACTTCGGATTCGAAGGACACTAGCAAATTCAACATTCTAGTGTCGTTTGGTTCAGAACATTCGCTTGAAGGACTCGCGGCAGTTTGTGACGCGAATTTCTGAACCACGACACGAGTGCCGCGATTTTGAAGTTCCTGACCATTTGCATCAAGCTTCTGTCAGGAACTTCAAAATCAAAAGCGGCACTGGAATCGTAGACTTGCTAGTGCACCTTTGTTTCCGAAGTTCGTGTATGAGATCGCCGCGGATACAGCACGAACTTCGGAAACGGTGCACAAGACAGTCGCATCAATCAACGGAGAGCAACATGAGCGAGCGCAGCGGATTTCCTTCGATGACGGCGCTGCTGGGTCTGATCGCCATTGCCGGCTATCAGAACAGAGACAAGATCGCTGAGATTTTGAAAGATTTCTCTGGCGGCGGTGCGGCGCCCGCCGGCGGCAAGACACCGCAAGGGCAGGTCGCGCAGGGTCAGGCACCGCAAGGACAGGTCACGGGCCAGACTGCCGGACAGGGCCAGCTTGGCGGCTTGCGCGACATCCTTGGCGGCGCCAGCGCCGGCGGCCTTCTCACCGGCGGTCTCGGCGAATTGATGGACCGGATGAACAACGCGGGTCACAAAGACACCGCCGATTCATGGGTTGGCAAAGGTCCGAACAAGGATATCGCACCGACCGATCTCAAAACCGCGATCGGTCCCGAAGTCCTGCAGACACTGTCGCGGGCGACCGGTCTCAGTCAGGACGAATTGCTGAACCGGCTGTCGCGCGAATTGCCGGCCGCAGTCGATAAATACACGCCGGAAGGGCGGCTGTCGGCGTAAGCGGCCAAGGTGCGATCTTTGCTCGACGCCCGCGTGCGCACCACGCGGGCGTTTTGCGTTTGCAGATCATGGATTTTCTTGCCATCGCCGGCGACTATTATCGACAGCATGATCTAGGCGCGGAGATACCGCGGTCGCAATCGAAATTCTGGATTGTTGCCTCTTGTTCTCCCAGACTCCCTCCCAATCGGCAGCGTGGAAGACCTTCCTAGCGCCAATTGCTGAGAGGAATGAAGGAATGACCGAGCCTTGCAAGGTAACCTCTCCATCGTAATCGACAACGGTTACGTTTTCGGCGCCAAATGCTTTTTGAAAAGCTCCGATACGCGTCTCAAAATCGAGAAGCCACGTGTCAGGCTCGACATAGTTGAATGCGTCTTTGTCCGTTGAGAACGGGATGTGCGTTGACAGTTGAGCCTTGAATGACTCAAGCCATGCTGACCGTTCTCTCTGATAAATGATAATGGACGTCTGTCGTCGGCCGAGAAGATCGTGAAGCCGCCTGATCTCATCTTCGAAACGAAGGTAAGAAATGCCCTCCGCCGAGAACAGAATTGTCTTGCATGGCGATGCGTCGATTGCCTCTTTGATCTGCGCTGCGATGACAGGGAACATCGCGGAAGACCGAAAACCCGACGCCTTCTTCCAACTCGACATTCGCTCGTCGCGCATTGACGCGGCATGAAGCTCGACATGATTATTGCTGATATATCGACCTGAGTAAAAATCGATATCGGCCGCACGCAATACGTGGCGGTTCCGATTCAAAAATGATTGGATTGAGGTCGTACCGGTCTTGTGAAAGCCGGCATGCACAATGATTTTTTTCAAAAAACGAACTATTCCAAACAGAACTTCTAAAATGACTTTCGACCAGCAGTCGATAGTCGGCCTGAAAGCCCATTGCAATTGTTTTTTGTTCCCGCAACGGCGATGATTCGCGCGCTGTCCGGCCGCTCATTATCGCAATTCTAAACTGATGGCGTCACTGCACCTTGCAGATCGTCGGCTTGGTCTTCGGCCGCTTCAAGGTCGCCTGCTGGCCCTTGATCCAGAACGACACGCCGCCTTTGGCATAGCGCCCGCCGTCTGCCGACAGCCGCTGCGGCAACGCCAGCGCCTTGCCGTCGACCTGGATGCGGGCAGTTCTGTCTTGCGGATAAAAAGCGGCAACGACCGGCGTGCCATCCGCGCAGAGATAGCGAACGAAAGTCTGCGCCTGCGCCGGAAGACTGGCGGTCATCAGCACCGCGGTGGCAGCAAGGCAAGCGCCGATGTGACAATGACGTGACGTTGAAGATGCCGAGATATCGATTCCATTCTGAATCATGGGCGTACCCTTCCATGCGCCTCTGTCATCAAACTATCACTGGCTAGACGCTAGATCGCGCATCCGATTCGATATCAGGAGATTGCATTGGCCACCAGCGCGATGGCAACGGCCGACGAGCGTCTGAAACAGGCGGTGCGCCGCAATACGCTGCTGTCCCGCGAGGGCTTGCTCGAAGCCGCCTTTGCCCGGCTGTTCAAGGGCATGGTCTATCCGCAGATCTGGGAAGACCCGGAAATCGACCTTGAGGCGCTGGCGATCCAGCCCGGCAACCATGTTGTCACCATCGCGTCCGGCGGCTGCAATGTCCTGTCCTACCTGGTCGCGGGCCCCGAAAAGATCACCGCACTCGATCTCAGCCGCGCCCATATCGCGCTCAACCGGCTGAAGCTCGAAGGCATTCGCCGCCTGCCCGATTACGAGGCCTATTACGGGTTCTTCGGCGCCGCCGACCGCGACGACAACATCCATCTCTACCAGCAGCATATCGCCCGCTTTCTCGATCCGGACACTCGCGCTTATTGGGAGACGCGACAGAAATTCGGCCTCGGCGATCCGCGCATCTCCGTCTTCAGCCGCAATCTCTATCGCTATGGTCTGCTCGGACGTTTCATCGGCTTCGGCCACGCGATCGCAAAGCTTTACGGCGTCGATCCGCGCGACATGCTGCGCGCACAGACGCTGGAAGAGCAGCGCGTTTATTTCGACAAGGTGCTGGCGCCGTTATTCGACAAGCGTTTCGTGCGCTGGTTCACCTCGCGGCAATTCTCATTGTACGGCCTCGGCATTCCGCCCGCGCAATATGAGGCGCTGGCGCTCGCCGGCACCGGCGGCATGTCATCGATCCTGCGCCAGCGCATGGAGAAGCTGACCTGCGATTTCAGCCTCGATGACAACTATTTCGCCTGGCAGGCGCTCGGTCGCTCCTATGCAAAAGACGGACGTGGCCCGCTACCGCCTTATCTGCGCGCCGAACATTTCGAAACGATTCGCGACCGCGCCGACCGCGCGCAGGTGCTGAACCGGTCCTTCACCGAATATCTGCACAGCCTGCCGATGGAATCGGCCGATCGCTTCGTCCTGCTCGATGCGCAGGACTGGATGACCGACACGCAGCTCAATGCGCTGTGGCGCGAGATCACCCGCACCGCGCGACCGGGCGCGCGCGTGATTTTCCGCACCGCTGCCGAGCCGAGCCTGTTGCCGGGCCGCGTCGAGGACGCCGTTCTCGATCGCTGGACTTACGAGGCGCATGCATCGCGCGATTTCACGCGGCGCGATCGCTCGGCAATCTATGGCGGTTTTCATCTCTACACGCTGCGGGATGCGTCATGAGCGAAGCCACCATCAACACTCAGTTGATGGACCGGATCTACCGGCGTCAGCATCATATCTACGACCTGACGCGGAAATATTATCTGCTCGGCCGCGATCAGTTGATCACTGGTTTGCGCCCGAGTTCCGGCGACGCGATTCTCGAGATCGGCTGCGGAACGGGGCGCAACCTGACGATTGCCGCGAGACGCTATCCGGCGGCGCGGTTCTACGGCGTCGATGTCTCGACCGTGATGCTGACTCGCGCGATCGACTCGCTCGGCCGCGCCGGCCTCTCAAATCGCGTGCGCGTCGCGCATGGTGACGCCACGGCGTTCGATCCCGACCGTCTGTTCGGCCGCAAGAGCTTCGATCGCATCTTCATCTCCTACAGCGTCTCGATGATCCCGGACTGGAACGGCGCCATCGACCGCGCCGTCGCGCTGCTGGCACCGGGCGGCGAATTGCATATCGTCGATTTCGGCGGACAGTCGCGGTTGCCGTCGTTCTTCCGTACCGCGTTGCGGCACTGGCTGAAGGCGTTTCACGTCACCCCGCGCGACGGGCTCGAGCGCTGGCTGACGGCCTGCGCCCGGCGGACCGGTGCGATCCTGACCATCCACCGGCCCTATCGCGACTATGCGCAATATGCCGTGCTGAGGATGCCGGACTGACACGCCGGCTACGCAACAACTCTCCGTTGAATTGACATTGCCGTTTGGCGTCTTCAACGTCATATGACGCTGGGGCGACAGGTTGAACGACCTTTGTCGCGATGCGTGAAACGGAGCGGCCATGACTTCACCCCGCGTGGTCATTGTCGGCGGCGGCTTCGCCGGCATCGAGGCGGCCCGCGCGCTGGCCAAGTATGCCGAAACGCTGGCACCGGTCGACATCATCCTGGTCGACCGACAGAATCACCATTGCTTCCAGCCGCTGCTCTATCAGGTCGCGACCGCGGCGCTCTCCCCGGCCGACATCGCCTGGCCGATCCGCTCCATTCTCAACCGCCAGCCGAACCTGCGCGTCATCATGGCCAAGGTGACCGGCGTCGATACGCAAGCGCGCATTGTCCATACCGACGAACTCGATCTGCCATATGATTATCTCGTGCTCGCCAGCGGCGTGACCCATGCCTATTTCGGCCACGACGAATGGGAGAGTGTCGCGCCCGGCTTGAAGCAGCTCGAAGACGCGCGGCACATTCGCGCGCGGTTTCTGCTGGCCTTCGAGCGTGCGGAAATCGCGGACGACGAAGCGCTCCGCCGCAAGCTGCTGACTTTCGTCATCGTCGGCGGCGGGCCGACCGGCGTCGAGATGGCCGGATCGATGGCGGAAGTCGCGAAAGAAACGTTGAAGTCGGATTTTCGCGAGATCGATCCGCGCATGTCGCGCATCGTGCTGATCGAAGCGGGCCCGCGCATCCTGCCGGCCTTGCCGGAAAACCTCTCGAATTATGCGCAGCGCGCGCTTGAGAAGATGGGCGTCGAGGTGCTCGTCAATACGAAAGTGACCGATTGCGATGCCGATGGTGTGTCGCTTGGTGATACGCGCATCGACGCCTCGACCATCGTCTGGGCGGCGGGCGTCGTGGCCTCGCCGGCGGCGCAATGGATTCATGCCGAACACGATCGCGCCGGGCGCATCATGGTCGCGCCCGATCTGTCGGTGCCCGGCCTGCAAAATGTTTTCGTCGCCGGCGATCTCGCCTCGGTGAAGGACCAGGACGGCAAACCGGTGCCGGGCATCGCACCGGCGGCCAAGCAGATGGGCCGTTATATCGGTCGCCTCATTGCTGCGCGCGTTGCGGGAGAGACAGACAACAAGCCATTCGTCTACAGCCATGCCGGCGATCTGGCGACAGTCGGACGCAGGGCCGCCGTGGTGAAGATCGGCCGGTTCGAACTGACCGGCTTCATCGGCTGGCTGTTCTGGGGCATTGCCCACATCTATTTTCTGATCGGGCTGCGCAACCGTTTCGTGGTCGCGGTGACATGGCTGTGGAGTTATCTCACCTTCCGGCGTGGCGCGCGGCTGATTTCGACGGGGGATAACAATTCAGTCGTCATTCCGGAAGGCGCGCGCCGATCTCGGGTAAACCCGAGATCGGTATGAATTCATGATCCAAGTCGGCTATAGCCGACTTGGATGCGCGGCTGTCCGGAATCCAGAATAAAAGGGATTTGCAGAAGCTTATAGCTCTGGATTCCAGGCTCGCGAACTTCGTTCGCGCCCCGGAATGACGGCTGCAACTACTGCAGCATCCGCTCGTAATTGATCTTGAACAGGCTGGGATCCGGCTTCTTGCTCTGATCGAGATTGTAAACCGCGACCGTGGTGTCGAAGCCTTGCGGATCGGTCACCGTCCATTGCTTCAGGGTGAGATCCTTGGCGTCGAACATCAGCATCAGTTTGTGCTTGCCGCCGAGCGCCTGCTTTTCCTCGATCACCATGGTCGAGAAGATATCGTCGGAATAGATGCCGACGACATTGGTGTCGCGCAGAAGATCGATCTTGTCGGCGAGCAGGAAGCGCAACGGCGTCTGCCCGAGCGGATAGAGATCCTGCGTCGCCAAGCGGCGGTCGCGCACCACCACCGACGTACCATCGGCGATCAACTGGGTCGGGCTCGGGTCTTCATATTCGAAGCGGAGCTTGCCCGGCTTCATCAGATAGAGATCGCCCTGGGTCTTGCGGCCATCCGGCCCGACCTGGACGAATCGGCCGGTCGCCTGCCGCATGCCAGAGAGATAGGCGCTGATCTTGTCGGCGAGCGCGCGCTGGCCGGCGTCGAATCCACCTGCAGCTGCGGTGCCGGCCATCCCATTCGGACGCGACGGCAAAGCCGGTTCACCCACGGCGCCGGGCGGCACCGGGCGCGCCTGCGCCATCTTCATTTTGCTGGATTTTGCAAAGGGCGCGGGCTTCGGCAGCGGGACGGACTGCGCCAACGCCGCCGGAATAGCGATAAGCCCCGCCACAAGGCAGGTCGTCACCACAGCGCACAGTTTCGGCAGCGTCCGCGTCATACTCAACTCCGTCTGGGAAGGCTTTCGGCTAACCCACCCCTGTGGCGTTTTGGCGGCTCCATGAGGCGAATCCGGGGTGAACCGGCTACGCGAAGCCAGAATTTAGCAGCTTGATCACGATGATTTTGGATCATTCGATCCAAAATCATAAAACGTGATCGATTCTAATAAGTTAGAGCACGATGTTGTCCGAAAACCGCTTCGCACTTTTCGGCATCATGCTCGTGTCAGCCGAACCGGCTAGCACCCTCCTCGATCAGGATTTCGCGTTTGCCGGCATGATTGGCCTGGCCGACCACACCTTCCTGTTCCATCCGCTCCATCAGCGTGGCGGCACGATTGTAACCGATCTGCAGCCGCCGCTGGATGTAGCTGGTCGATGCCTTGCGATCGCGCAGCACGATATCGACCGCCTGCTGATAAAGGTCCTTCTCGGCGCCCATGCCTGTCGCGTCGAACACCGCGCCGTCTTCGTCCTCGCTGTCGTCACGCGTGACCTCTTCGAGATATTGCGGCACGCCCTGCGACTTGAGGTGACGGACGACCTTTTCCACTTCATCGTCGGCGACGAACGGCCCGTGCACGCGGCTGATGCGGCCGCCGCCGGCCATGTAAAGCATGTCGCCCTGACCGAGCAGTTGCTCGGCGCCCTGCTCGCCCAGAATGGTGCGGCTGTCGATCTTCGACGTGACCTGGAAGGAGATGCGGGTCGGGAAGTTCGCCTTGATCGTGCCGGTGATGACATCGACCGACGGACGCTGCGTCGCCAGCACGACATGAATGCCGGCCGCACGTGCCATCTGCGCCAGACGCTGAATCGCGCCTTCGATGTCCTTGCCGGCGACCATCATCAGGTCGGCCATTTCGTCGACGATCACCACGACATAAGGAAGCTCTTCGAATTCGAGCTCTTCCTTCTCGTAGATCGCTTCGCCCGATTCCTTGTCATAGCCTGTATGGACCGTGCGCGAGAGCGCCTCGCCCTTGGCCTTGGCTTCGACAAGCCGCGTGTTGTAACCGTCGATGTTGCGCACACCGAGCTTCGACATTTTCTTGTAGCGCTCTTCCATCTCGCGCACGGCCCATTTCAGCGCGACGACGGCTTTCTTCGGATCGGTGACCACCGGCGTGAGCAGATGCGGAATGCCGTCATAGACCGACAATTCCAGCATCTTCGGATCGATCATGATCAGGCGGCATTGATCCGGCCGCAGCTTGTAAAGCAGCGACAGCAGCATCGTATTGATGGCGACCGATTTACCGGAGCCGGTGGTGCCCGCGATCAGCAAGTGCGGCATGCGGGCGAGATCGACCACCACCGGTTCGCCGCCGATGGTCTTGCCGAGGCAGAGCGGCAGCTTCGCCTGCGTGTTGTTGTATTCGCCGGCTGCCAGCATCTCGCGGAAATAAACCTTCTCGCGGATTTCGTTCGGCAGTTCGATGCCGATGGCATTGCGCCCCGGCACCACCGCAACGCGCGCGGAGATCGCGCTCATCGAACGCGCAATGTCGTCGGCCAAACCGATCACGCGCGACGACTTGATGCCGGGCGCCGGCTCAAGTTCGTACAGCGTCACCACCGGCCCCGGACGCGCGTTAATGATTTCGCCTTTGACGCCGAAATCTTCCAGCACGCTTTCCAGTGCTTCGGCGCGCTCTTCGATTTCTTCGGTGCTCAACGTTGCGCGATCGCTGGCCTTCGGCGCGGCCAGAAGATTCAGCGCGGGAAGAACGAAGCCACCCTTCTTGGTTTTGGGCTGCTGCACCTGCACGCGCGATTTGCGCGGCGCGGGTGCCGGCTCCTCTTCTTCTTCCTCCTCCTCCTTATCCTCGTAAGCCGACTCGTCATCCTCATCGAGGTCATTCTCTTCGGGCTCGGCAGGGCGCATCCGCGGTTCGGCGCGCGATTTGCCTTTTGCCCGCACCGGCAGGTCATCCATGTCATCGCCGGCCAGCTGTTTGCGCAGGAACAGCATCAGCCGCGCCTTGGCGCTGAGCAGCGTATGCACCAGCCAGCCGATGGAGATCGACGTGCGCTCGTCTTCCTCCTCCAGCTCTTCGGCTTCGCGATGCAGGTCTTCCGCCAGATCGCCCGGCGGCTGCAGGCCGAGGCCGGCCGCAATCGCGAGCATCGCCAAGGCGGCAAAGCCGCTGATCGTGGCGAGAAGCAACCGACTCATCCCCGGCAGCGGGGTGCCCAGAATCAACGTCGGCAGCTTCAGCATGGCGTCACCCATGACGCCACCCATGCCGGCCGGCAGCGGCCAGCCGACGCTGCGCGGCAGACACCCCGCAAAGGCTGCCGCGAGCAGAAGTCCGCCGAACCAGAACGCCGATCGCGTCCATTTACGGGTGACCGGGCGATGCGTCAGCATCCGCCAACCCCAGATGGCGACAGGCAGCACCAGCACGATGGACGCGAGACCGAAAAGCTGAACCGACAGATCGGCAAAGCTCGCGCCTGGACGTCCGAGCAGATTGCGCACCGGCGCATCGGTAGCGTGACTGAAGCTCGGGTCCTGCACCGACCAGGTGGCGAGCGCCAGCGTCAGCATCAGCGACAACAAGATCAGCGCCAGGCCGATCAGCTCGCCGATCCGGCGGCGGATCGCGCCGCGGAAATCGTCGGAGAGGAAATCGAGGCTTTCGAGGCTGCGGTCGATGAAGGCAGGCATGCTTCCCCCTCACCCGAGCACGTTGACGAGGCGATGCAGCGCCTCGGCGGTGATTGCGTTGTCATGCACCATGGCGACGCGGATATAATCGCGGCCCGGATTGCTGCCATCGGCGTCCGTCTGCGCAGCATATTCACCCGGCAGAATGCGCAAGCCGGCCTCGCGCCACAAACGTTCAGCCGCGATCACGCTGCCGCCCTGCGCCGATACATCGAGCCAGAGGAAGAAGCCGCCGGCGGGACGCCGATAGCCGTAGCGGTCGCCGATGATCTGATCGGCGAGATCGAATTTCTGCGCATAGGCGTTTCGATTCTCGATCACATGCGCCTCGTCGTCGAGTGCTGCGGCGGCAACGGCCTGCGCCGGCATCGGCACCTGCGGCGCGGAGTTATTGCGATATTCGAGAAAGCGCGTGATGAAAGCGCGGTCGCCGGCCACGAAGCCGACTCGCAGGCCCGGCAGGTTCGAGCGTTTCGACAGCGAATTGAAGACGACGACATTGCTATAATCGGGTCCGGCTATTTCCAGCATGCCCGCCGGTTTTTGACCGAAATAGATTTCCGAATAACACTCGTCGGAAAAAATCATGAAGTTATGCTTGCGCGCGAGCGTAAGCAGCTGGCGAAGGTAATCCTTGCTTGCGACCGCGCCTTGCGGATTGGCTGGCGAAGCGATGTAGAAAGCAACGGTGCGCGCCAGCAGCGATTCATCCAGCGAATCGATATCGGGAAGAAATCCGCTCTGTGCCGTCGTCGGCAGATAAACGGTATCGCAATGTGCCGCGGTCGCACCGGCGCTGTAAGCGCCGTAGCAGGGATTGGGAACGAGAATCGCCGGACGCCCGCCGCGCGGTGTTGCGTTATGGCTTGCGCAAAGAGCGGCGAGGAACAGGCCCTCGCGCGTGCCGTTTAGCACCAGCACTTCGGATTCAGGATCGAGTGAACGCGAAAGCGTGAAGCGGCGCGACAGCCAGTTCACAACCGATTGACGAAAGCCATCGGTGCCCTTGTTGGCCGGATAGCGGCCGAATTCGGCAATATGCTGCGCGAGGATCGGGGCGACAAAAGCCGGTACGGGATGCTGCGGCTCACCGACGGCGCAATTGATGACCGGCTTGCCGGGCTGATGCGGCGCCAGCAATTCGTTCAGGCGGACGAAGGGTGAGCGTGCTGGCGGCGAGCGCGTCTCGGCTTTCCGCGCGGACGACAGCGGCGACTCGCGTTCGGAAGCATTCATGAACATCACGCGCACATTTCGGCCAGATTGGTCAATCGGCCAAAGCCTAAGCGCCGCAGGTTAAGGTGCGATTAACCATCGGGGTCCTGTGGTCCATTGCGCTTACGCGCAGCCCGGGCACCCGTTACTTTCGCAATGCACATCCCTATTGTTACTCATTACTACTTATGTTGCCATAATTATGTAATAATATGGAATATTAGGCAATGTCAGATGTCCTCGTCACGGTCGAGCAGGCGGCCGACGCGCTGAACCTGCACCCCAAGACCATCCTTCGCTATATCCACGAGGGAAGACTGCCGGCAACGCGGGTCGGAAAATCCTATCGGATCGCCCGCACCAATCTGGACGCCTTCGCCGGCGTCGCGAGCGGCAAATCCGAAGCGACGGCCGGCGTGCGGACGACGTGCATTGTCGACATCCCCGATGTCTCCGCAGAGGCGGCGGAACGAACGGCGACATTCCTCCATGCTGCTGCAATGGCCGGCGATGGCGGGACGCCGCCACTGCATCTCCAGACAGCGTTCGATCCGCCGGCCAGGAGCATGAAGGTGGTGATGATCGGCAGCCCGTCCGACGTGAGCAAGCTGCTGGAGATGCTGCAGTTGCAACTGCGAGCGCGATCGTGAATGACGTCGTCTATCGCAGTGCCAACGCAGCCACGACTGTCGAGGCACAATACAGACGGGTCCTGGACACGTGGCCTGTTCCAAAAACCGAACGGCATGTGCCGACGCGTTACGGCTCGACATTCGTCCTCGCCTGTGGACCGGAGAGCGCACCGCCCGTCGTGCTGCTGCATGGCTCGCTGGCCAACTCGTCGGCATGGATGCTCGACGTGGCGTTATGGTCGACGAAGTTCAGGCTGTTTGCAGTCGATATGATCGGGGAGCCCGGCTTCAGCGCGCGTGTCCGCCCCGCGCTCGCCGGAAATGACCACGCCTTGTGGCTCGACGATGTTTTCGAAGGGCTCGGACTATCGCGCGCCGCCATTGTTGGAACATCGCTGGGCGGATGGCTGGCGCTCGATTATGCCAGCAGAAGGCCGAAAGCCGTTCGCGCGCTGGCGCTGATCTGTCCTGCCGGCATTGGCCGGCAGAAGAATCTCCTCCTGAAGGTGCTGCCGCTCCTGCTGCTCGGCTCCTGGGGCCGGCGCCGGATATGGGAATTGGTGTTCGGTCCAAAGCCAAAGACGCTGCCAGAAGCGGTGCAGCCGCTCGTCGCGCTCATGGACACCGTGGGGCGGGTCGTCAAGCCGCGCGTGGTCAGCATTCCACGATTGACCGATCCTCAGCTCGGTCAGCTCGACATGCCGATCCTGACGATCATTGGCGGGCGGGATGTTCTGCTGGATTCACGCGATACAAGGGAACGTCTGCAACGCAACGCTCCGCACGCGGAGATCTGCTTCATCGACGAAGGCTATCACTTCCTCCACGATCAGACGGCGCGCGTCATGGAGTTTCTGGAGCGAAGCGCTTCATCGTGAAACAACGAAAGAGGCCCCGGTCTTGCGACCGAGGCCTCCATCCGGCGAAGGGGCGGTGCCGGGTATACGCCCCGCCGCGCGACTCTGGATTACATGTTGTAGGCGCGCTCACCCTGCTCGGTGAGATCGAGGCCTTCACGCTCCTTCTCGACCGAAGCGCGCAGGCCGACGATGATGTTGACGATGAAGTACAGGATCGCCGAGCCGACGCCCGACCAGACGATCGTGAACAGCACGGCCTTGATTTGCGCCCACATCTGTGTGGCGAAGTCGTAATCGGCGACGCTGCCGGTCACGTAGTCGAACACGCCGGTCCCGCCGAGCGCTGGGGCGACCAGGATGCCGGTGCCGAGAGCGCCGACAATGCCGCCGATGGCATGAACGCCGAACACGTCGAGCGAGTCGTCGTAATCGAACATGTGCTTCACGGCCGAGCAGAAGAACAGGCAGACGACGCCGGCCACGAGGCCGAGAACGATCGAGCCGATCGGACCGGCAAAACCGGCTGCCGGCGTGACAGCCACGAGACCGGCAATAGCGCCGGTGACGATACCGAGCAGTGAAGCCTTACCCTTGATCATCCATTCGGCGAACATCCAGGACAATGCGGCGCCCGCTGTTGCAACGAACGTGTTGACGACCGCGAGTGAGGCGACGCCGGTGGCTTCGAGGTTGGAGCCGGCATTGAAGCCGAACCAGCCGACCCACAGCAGCGACGCGCCGATCATGGTCATGGTCAGCGAGTGAGGCGGCATCAGGTCTTTGCCGTAACCGGTGCGCTTGCCGACCATGATGGCGCCGACAAGACCCGCGATACCGGCATTGATATGCACCACCGTGCCGCCGGCAAAGTCGAGTGCGCCCCACGAGAAGAGCAGACCGGCGTCAGCCAGAACGGCGTCAAGCGCCTCTTGCAGCTTCGGCTTTTCTGCATCGGCCGCAGCAGCCAGGGCCTTGGCAGCCGCATCGATCGCGTCCGGGCCGGCCCAGTACCAAACCATGTGGGCCATCGGGTAGTAGATGAAGGTTGCCCAGAGCGGAATGAACAGCGCGACGGCCGCGAATTTCATGCGTTCGGCAAAGGCGCCGACGATCAGGGCCGGGGTGATGCAGGCGAAGGTGAGCTGGAACGCCAGATAGGCATATTCCGAAACACTGGCGTTGACCGAGAAGGTGCCGGCCATGGTGTCGGGCGTCACGCCGGCGAGGAAGGCCTTCGAGAAGCCGCCGACATAGGCAGAGCCTCCGGTGAAAGCGAGGCTGTAACCATAGATCACCCAGAGGATGGCGCAGATACAGACCGTGTAGAACACGTGCATCAGCACCGACAGCATGTTCTTGGAACGGACGAGACCGCCATAGAACAGTGCGAGGCCGGGAATCGTCATCAGCAGCACAAGAATGGCGGACGTCATCACCCAGGCGTTGTCGCCTTTGTTGACGGTCGGCTCGGCGATGGCCGCGGTGGCCGCGAGCGTCGCCGCTGCGGCGAGGGCGGCGGTCATTCCGGCCCGGTACGGAAACTTGAACGACATAATTTTTGCTCCTGTCCGAATACGTTCGGGTCGGGTTTAAAGGGCGGAGGTGTCGGTTTCGCCGGTGCGGATGCGCACCGCGGCTTCCAGAGGAAGGACGAAAATCTTGCCGTCGCCGATCTGGCCAGTCTTGGCGGCGCCGGCGATGGATTCGATGACCTTGTCGACCTGGTCGGAAGCGACGGCGACCTCGATCTTGAGCTTCGGCAGGAAGCTCACAGCGTATTCGGTGCCACGATAGATTTCAGTGTGCCCCTTTTGACGTCCATACCCCTTGACCTCAGTGACGGTCATGCCGTGCACCCCGATCGCGGTCAGGGCGTCGCGGACCTCGTCGAGCTTGAATGGCTTGATGACGGCCATGACGATTTTCATTTGGTTCGATCCCCGTTGGCCCGTTGCCATTTTTTCCCGGCACCGAGCTGACTACCTGGGCCTCGGCAGGCTTGGAAAAGCCGCACCCGCCGGTCCCGGGGGAACAGGGAATCAAACGGCGTGCCAGATGGCCGCACCGGCGCTAACAGACTGATTCAGCAAACGATTTCTTAATGTCACGGCGGCTTGGGGCGCGGTCCCACCCGCTACAGCATAAAGCCGCGCCACATTTGCACAATAAATAATCAGGCGGCGGCAGATCCGCGCAACCAAGATGGAGGGATTACGGCGCTGCTCGCAAACTAGGCGGGTTCTAAACGCAAGGGCGCGTCATCCCGCCGCCCGGCCGTACCGAAGGCTGATGGACGCGTCCCACTTCGCTCGAAAACGCTAAAGCGCGTCGGTATCGGTTTCGCCGGTGCGGATCCGGATCGCCCGATCGATCGCTGTCACGAAAACCTTGCCGTCGCCGATCTGGCCGGTCCTGGCGGCAGCGGAAACCGCATCGACGACCTTCTCCGCCTGGTCGCTCGAAACGGCGATCTCAAGCCGCACCTTCGGCAGGAAATTCACGGCGTATTCGGCGCCACGATAGATTTCAGTATGGCCCTTCTGACGGCCATAGCCCTTCACTTCGGTGACGGTCATGCCATGCACGCCGATGGCGTTGAGGGCATCGCGCACCTCGTCCAGCTTGAACGGCTTGATGATCGCGATCACGAGTTTCATGGATGCCCCGGCTGCAATGGCACTCTTCAACGACAATGTTGCAAACGCGATATCATACCGCGCGGTTGCGCAGACTATCGGTAAATGGCGAGAAGGTTAAACGGATGAATCGTCACAACCGGATGCGCGTATGGAGCGCAGCGACATCACGCCTCCCGCTTCACCCGCACCAGCCCTTCCTGCGCGACCGACGCGACGAGCGTTCCGTCCTGCCGGAAGATCAAGCCGCGGGATAACCCGCGCGAACCATGCAGGTTCGGCGAATCCTGCGAATACAGCAGCCATTCATCGGCACGGAACGGCCGGTGCAGCCACAACGCATGGTCGAGGCTCGCGCCCATCAGCTCCTTGTCGAACAAGGTGCGCCCCAGCGGCACCAGCGAACTGTCGAGCAGCGTGAAGTCCGATGCATAGGCCAGCGCGCATTGGTGGATCGCCGGATCGTCGGGCAACTTTGCCGTGGTCCTGAACCAGACATTGAAACGATCGCCGGCCGGCTTCTTGCCGATGTAATGGGCGTATT
This sequence comes from Pseudorhodoplanes sinuspersici, assembly GCF_002119765.1. Taxonomy (NCBI): domain Bacteria; kingdom Pseudomonadati; phylum Pseudomonadota; class Alphaproteobacteria; order Hyphomicrobiales; genus Pseudorhodoplanes; species Pseudorhodoplanes sinuspersici. The sequence continues at coordinate 1,744,603 of NZ_CP021112.1, read as the reverse complement.
CCACCGGGCGCAATTCGAACGGCCTCTCGCGCTCGTAATAGCGGCGCACCGGCTCTGGCAGCAGCGGCAGGATATCGCGCCGCACCTCCTCTTCGGTCGGCAGCGTCTCCGGCGCCGGCACATCCGGCATCGGCATTTGATTCTCAAGTCCTTCCTCATCGTTGTGGAAGGACACCATCATGATGAAGATCGGACGGCCGTGCTGAATCGCCTTCACACTGCGGGTGGTGAAGCTCTTGCCGTCGCGCGTGCGCTCGACTTCGTAAACGATCGGCACTTTCGGATCACCGGGCAGGACGAAATAGGCGTGCATCGAATGCACCGCGATGCCGTCCACCGTGCGGGTCGCCGCCACCAATGCCTGGCCGATGACCTGGCCGCCGAACACCCGTTGCCAGCCGGTCTGCGGGGAGCGACCGCGGAACAGGTTGACCTCCAGCGTTTCGAGGTCGAGAACCTTCAGCAGGGCGGACACGGCTTCGGACATGAAAAAGCGCCTTCTCTTGACGTAAGGAGAAAGCGCCCAAAGTCCGGGTTCAAGTCAAGCGCGTACAAAGCCGGGCAGCAATGACCGATACGACCAAGACCGACATCCTCATCGCCGGCGGCGGGTTTGCCGGCCTGTCGCTGGCTATCGCGCTGAAACAGGGTTCGGGTGGCGCATTGTCCGTCGCGGTGGCCGACCCGGCGATGAACCGCGCCTCCGGCGATTTGCGCGCCTCGGCGATTGCCGCTGCGGCACGGCATCTGTTCGAGACCCTCGGTGTCTGGTCGGCAATCGCAGACAACGCGCAGCCGATGCTCGACATGGTGGTGACGGATTCGAAACTCGATCACGCCATGCGGCCGAGCTTTCTCACCTTCGGCGGTGAGATCGCGCCCGGCGAGCCTTTCGCGCATATGATCGAGAACGGACCCATGGTTGCGGCTCTGCTCGACAAGGCCAGAGCGGAAGGTGTCGATCTGCGGCCGGTCGCGGTGTCGCGTTTTGAGCATGGGCCAGCGCGGGTGACGGCGCATCTGTCGGACGGCACGTCCATCGCCGCGCGATTGCTGGTCGCGGCCGATGGCGCGCGCTCGCAGATCCGCGACCAGGCGGGCATCGCCAATTACGGATGGAATTACGGCCAATCCGGCATCGTCACCACCGTCGCGCATGAACGCGATCATCACGGCCGCGCTGAAGAACATTTCCTGCCCGCCGGTCCGTTCGCGATCCTGCCGTTGACTGGCAAGCGCTCGTCGATCGTCTGGACGGAAGCATCGGACGAAGCCAACCGCATCGTCGCATTATCGGACGCGGACTTTCATGACGAACTGGAAAAGCGCTTTGGCCTGCATCTCGGCGAGATCGAAGTCATCGCGCCGCGCAAAGCCTATCCGCTCGGCCTGTTCGTCGCCCGCAGCTTCATCGCCGATCGCATCGCACTGATCGGCGATGCCGCGCATGTGATTCATCCGATTGCCGGACAGGGATTGAATATGGGCTTGCGCGATGTCGCGGCGCTGGCTGAAGCGATCATCGATGGCGCGCGGCTCGGCATCGATGTCGGCGCTGTTTCGGTGCTGGAGCGCTACCAGCGCTGGCGGCGGTTCGACACCATGGCGATGGGCGTCGCGACTGACGGCCTCAACCGGCTGTTCTCCAACAATTCCGATGCGCTGCGGCTTGTGCGCGACATGGGCCTCGGCGTCGTCGACCGGCTGCCGAACCTGAAAAGCTTCTTCATCCGCGAAGCCGCCGGCATCACCGGCGATGTGCCCAAGCTGTTGAAGGGTGAGGTGTTGTAGGCTGCTACAAGCAGCCACATACTCCGTTCATCCCCGCGCAAGCGGGGATCCAGAATCTTTAAACGCTGGGTCCCCGCCTTCGCGGGGACGCGCGGAGAAACAGCTTGTTCCTAAACGTCAGCTCAGCGGAATTGCACCGACGTGATCTTTGAATGCCTGGCGCTGCTCGATGCTCGCGAACCAGCGTTCAAGATTTTTCAGTTCAGGCCGGTCCGGACAAAGCTGCCGAAACCGATAGGCCATCACGCCGACCGGGATATCACCCATCGAGAATTTATCGCCCGCGACATATTCTGTGCGGCCGAGCTGCGCGTCGAGAATCTTCATCGCGTCGGTGGTCTTGTTCTGCGACGCTGCGATCGCGGCCATGTCGCGCTTGTCTTCCGGCGTACGAATCAGCCCCCAGAAAGCGGCGTGGATCGCCGGCGCCACGACCGACAATTGCCAGTCCATCCATTGATTGGCGCGGCCGATCTCTTTCGGCTCGAACGGCTCAAGCGTGCCGGCCCCATATTGCCGGGCGAGATAGCGCACGATCGCATTCGATTCCCACAGGATGAAATCGCCTTCCTGCAAGGTCGGCACCAGACCGTTGGGGTTCATCAACAGATAGGCCGGCTCCCTGTTCTTGCCGTAGTTGCCACCGACATCGAATCGCTCGTGTTCGAGGTTCAGTTCGCCAACCGCCCACATCGCTTTCTGCACATTCGACGATGTGTTGCGTCCCCAGATTTTCAGCATGAAAATTTCCTGACTAACAGAATCTGCTGGTGGTCTTACCTCCCCCTGTAAGGGGGAGAGAGTCTTTATCGTTTCAATCCAGCTTGCGCGCCTCTTCCGGCAGCATGATCGGTATGCCGTCGCGGATGGGATAAGCGAGCTTGGCGCTGCGCGAAATCAGTTCCTGCTTGACACGATCGTATTCCAGCGTCGCCTTGGTGAGCGGACAGACCAGAATTTCGAGAAGCTTCGGATCGACGCTCTCGCCGCTTCGGTGACTGTCGGGCATGATAGTTTCTCCGCTGTCATGGCCGGGCATAAGCCGTTTAAGACGGCGTCTTCGCGCCTTATGCCCCCACCATCCATCATTCGAAAGCAATGGATGCGCGGGTCAAGCCCGCGCATGACGTAACATATTGAGCTGCGATATACACTTATTTGAAAGCCATTACTGCAACGGCGTTTCACCGTCGCTCTTGCTTTTGGCTAACTCGATTTCCGTGACAGCCACAAGAATTTCCGCGCGCGTTTTGAGATCGGGCGCTTCCAGCAGCGCCTGCTTCTCCGCGGTACCATAAGGCGACATCATCGCCAGCGCATTGACCAGCGCTTCGTTGGGCGCATTCTCGATGCCGTCCCAATCGGCTTTCAGGTTGTTGGCCTGCAAGAATTCCGACAAGGCACGCAACAATTGCTTGCGGTCGACCTCTTCTTCGCCCTTGCGTGCGATGAAATCGTCGGCGAACGGCGCATACGTCACGCGGCATTGCCGGTACGCGGTCTGCACCGTCAACTCTTCCTCGACGCGAAAGCGCGCCACACCGGTGAGTTGCATGAGGTAGCGGCCATCGCCGCTCTCGGCGATCTGCGTGATGCGGCCGACGCAACCGATCTTGAACAGGTTGGGCCTGTCCTCCGGACCGGGATGTGCGCTGTCCGGCTGAATCATGCCGATCAAACGGTGGCGCGATGCCAGCGCGTCATCGATCATCTCAAGATAGCGCGGCTCGAAAATATTGAGCGGCATCTGGCCGCGCGGCAGCAGCAAGGCGCCTGGCAACGGAAAGACCGGAATCACCTCCGGCAAATCGATCGGTCCCTCATACGTCACGTTCATGGGCATCGCCGCACTCCGCCCCTCATTTCACTTTGCGTTCGCGATCACGCGAACAACACCGACGATAATTTTCGCCGTCCCGTTACGGTCGCTTCGTCCGTCGGGCCCCAGGCATCGAACAATTGCACGAGCTGCTTGCGCGCTCCGTCATCGTTCCATTTGCGATCGCGCTTGACGATCTCGAGCAGGCTGTCGAGCGCGGCTTCACGATCGCCCTTGGCATTCTGCGCCAGCGCCAGATCGAAGCGCGCCTGATAGTCCTTCGGGTTGGCCGCAACCTTGGCTTCAAGATCGGCAATGGAGCCGAGATCCTTTGTTTGCGTGGCAAGCTCGATTTCCGCGCGCGCTGCGGCCACGGCGGTGTCGTTCTGCTTGCCGTCCGGCACCATCGCCAGCGTTTTCTGCGCCTGTTCGATATTGCCGGTGCCGACATAACAGCGCGCGAGGCCGGCCAGCGCCTGCACATTGGCATTGTCCTGCGCCAGCACCTGCGCATAGGCATCGGCGGCTGCGGTGTAGTCCTTCGAGGCCAGCGCTGCATCCGCAGCCACCAGAATGTCTTTGCCTTCGTCGCCGACGCGATCCTTGATCAGACGTTCGACGAATTCGGTCACCTGCTTGTCCGGCAACGCGCCGAGGAAGCCATCGATCGGCTGCCCGTTCGCGAACGCGATCACCGCCGGGATCGATTGAATGCCCATCTGCTGTGCGAGCTGCTGGAAGATCGCCGGATGCTCGTCGATATTCATCTTGGCGAGCTTGGCCTTGCCCTTGGCAGCCGTGATCACTTTCTCCAGCGTTGGCGTCAGTTGCTTGCAGGGTCCGCACCAGGGCGCCCAGAAATCCACAAGCACCGGCCGGCGTTTTGATTCCTCGATCACGTCCTTGACGAAGGTTTGCGTGGTCGTGTCCACGATCAGGTCTGCGCCGGGCGCAACGGTCGGCGCCTCGCCGATATTCTCAAGCATTGTCAGTAATCCCTGCGGGCCAAACAGCCCGGTCCAAGCTCTTCAGAATTCCAGCCCATTAAATGGCCACCACGATGGCAAATGCAATCGGCAAGGTCAGTCGGCCGGCCGGTCCGACACCGGCCGGATCAGCGGGGTATGTCCGGTCGACTGGATGAACCGGAGCAGATCATCGCGGGCGATCGAAGTGGTCATGGTGTTGACCAGCGGGTGATAGTTGAGAATGTCGTGCTGCATCATCGTGGCATCGAGGACCGGGGTCACCCTGCGGTCCGTGTCGTTGATCAGGGCAAAGGGCGTCACCGAGCCGGGCTCGACGCCCAGCACCTCGCGCAAAAGATCGGCCGAGCCGAACGAGATCCGGCCGGAGCCGATGATCTCCGGCAGCGTTTTTAGGTTGATGCGGGCATCTTCCAGCAGCACCACCAGATACAGCGCCCCGAACCGGTCCTTCAGGAACAGATTCTTGTTGTGGCCGCCGGCGATCTGCCCACGCAGGGACTGCGATTCGTCCACCGTGAACAGCGGCGGGTGCGAGACCGAGGAATGGCGGATTCCCAGCCGGTCGAGATAGGCGAAAAGCGTGTCGGGAGTGGCTGGCATGGCGGGCAGGATGGCGGGCAAAGGGTGAACGGAACCGGCGGACCCGAGCGGGTAATGGCGACTGATGCACCGTTTCCAAAGCTCGTGCTGTATCTGCGGCGATCTCATACACGAACTTCGGCAACAAAGGTGCACTAGCAAGTCTATGATTCTAGTGCCTCTTTTGATTTTGGAGTTCCTGACAGGAGCTTGCTGCAAATGGTGCAGGAACTCCAAAATCGCGGCACTGGTCCCATAATCAACCTTATTTGCCACCGCGGACGCTTTATTTTCGTCATCGGCCCGTCGCGCCAGTTGCAATGGCGGGGGGCATTTGGCATAGGAAGCGCCCGGCGGCCTTCCGCCGGACGCTTACGGATGCGGGTGTAGCTCAGGGGTAGAGCACGACCTTGCCAAGGTCGGGGTCGAGGGTTCGAATCCCTTCGCCCGCTCCAATTTTAATCGCCGTGTCCCCTCACGCGCGGAACTTCCGTTACCATATCCGCCGGTTCCTGCCCGCAGGCGACGATTTCAGCGCGAAATTAAGCGTCTGACCGCACACATGTTGCGATGCTTTGTCGTCTCCGGAGGCCCCGCCCTATGACGTCCCCCACTCGGACTTTTTTTACTCTTCCATCCCTTCGCCGGCTGTCGCCGCTTTTTGTTCTGCTGCTGGCGCTCATGGTGTCGGGCTGCGGCATCAACAACATTCCGACCTTCGACGAACAGGCCAAGGCGAAATGGTCGGATGTGCAAAATCAGTATCAGCGCCGCGCCGACCTGATCCCGAACCTGGTCGAAACCGTGAAGGGCTATGCCAAGCAGGAGAAGGACGTGCTGGAAGGGGTGATCCAGGCACGCGCCCAGGCGACGCAGATCAAGGTGGACGCCAGTACCGTCACCGATCCCGAGGCGTTCAAGAAATTCGAAGCCGCGCAGTCGCAGTTGTCCGGCGCGCTCGGCCGCCTGCTGGCGGTCTCGGAGAATTATCCCGATCTGAAGTCGAACCAGAACTTCCTGGCGCTGCAATCGCAGCTCGAGGGAACGGAAAACCGCATCGCCGTCGCGCGGCGCGATTATATCGAGGCGGTGCGCGTCTATAACACCGAACTGCGCACGCTGCCGGGCTCGATCTGGGCCTCGACCGTCTACCGCAGCTACAAGCCGATGCAGACCTTCTCGGCCACCGCCCCCGACGCCGACCGCCCGCCATCGGTGAAGTTCTGACAGATCGCAGGCGATGACATTGCCGCAGGCGACGAAATTTCGCGCCCTCTTCCTGGCGCTGGCGTTCGCCGTCATCACGACGGCGGCGCTGGCGCAATCGTCGCTCACCTTTCCGGCGCTGACGGGCCGTGTTGTCGACGACGCCGGCATTCTCGATGCCAACACGCGCGCCACGCTGGAAAAGCTTTCCGCCGATCTCGAAGCCAAGTCGACCGACCAGCTTGTCGTCGTCACGCTGAAATCGCTGCAGGGCACGAGCATCGAGGATTACGGCTATCAGCTCGGACGTCACTGGCAGATCGGCCAGAAGGGCAAGGACAATGGCGTGCTGCTGATCGTCGCGCCGAACGAGCGCAAGGTGCGCATCGAAGTCGGCTACGGACTTGAAGGCACGCTCACCGATCTGATCTCGAACTTCATCATTCGCAATTCGATCCTGCCGCGCTTTCGTGCCGGCGATTTCCAGGGCGGCATCACCCGCGGCGCGCAAGACATCTCGCAAGTGCTGATGGGCGATGCGGACGAATATAAGCAGCGCGCTGCGCAGGCCAACGCCGCGCAGCAGCAGCAGATCGATCCGATCGACATGATCTTCATCGGCTTCTTCGTGTTCATGATGATCATGACCGTGCTGAACGCGCTGTCGAATATGCGCCGCGGTGGCCGGGGCATTCCGGCTGGTGGCGTGCGCCGCACCAGCAACTGGGCCGGTGCCGGCCCGATCATTCTCGGGTCTGGCTGGGGCGGTGGCGATTTCGGTGGCGGCGGCTGGGGCGGTGGCGGTGGTTTTTCCGGCGGCGGCGGATCGTTCGGCGGCGGCGGATCGTCGGGGAGCTGGTGATGCTGGTGTCCGAAGCCGACAAGAAGCGCATCTCCGATACGATCAAGGCAGCGGAGCAACGCACATCGGGCGAAATCTTCTGCGTGATCGCCAGGCGATCGGAGGATTACCGGCTGGTGCCGATCGCATGGGCGGCCGGGCTGGCGCTGCTGACGCCGTTGCCGCTGCTGTTCCTGACGACGATGCCGGCCAAGCTGATCTATCTCATCCAGCTGATCGTGTTCATCGTCGCGGCTTTGCTACTGTCATGGCCGCCGATCCGGTTTCGCATCGTGCCCCGCCGCAAGCTGCATGAACAGGCGCATGCCGAAGCGCTCCGGCAATTCGTTGCACAAGGCATGCAGAAGACCGAGCAGCGCACCGGCGTTCTGATCTTCGCATCGGAAGCGGAGCATTATGCCGAGATCATCGCCGATGCCGGCATCCATGCGAAGGTGACGCCGGACGTCTGGGACGAGGCCGTTGCCGCGTTGATCGCAGGCATCGGCAACGGCCGGTCGGCTGATGGTTTCATTGCCGCGATCGAAAAATGCAGCGCAGTGCTGTCGCAGCATTTCCCGCCCGGCGCGCTGAACCGCAACGAATTGCCGGACAAGGTGATCGAGATTTGAGAAGGTTCTTTTTAAGCGCGAGCTGAATTATGTCCGCTCGTCCCCGCGAAGGCGGGGACCCAGGTTTTAAGTCTGGATTCCCGCTGGAGTTTACACTCGGGCTGCGCAAAGCGCAGATCCGGGTGCGGGAATGAGCGGAGAGCGGCGACACTTGTTGTCAATACCCCGCAGCCAGCGCACCGCGCGTGCGGGTGTCGGCGGCGCCGACCAATCCCTTCGGCGTCACCATGATCGAATTCGAGGCCGTGCCCGGTGCGCGCAGCATCACCTTGTGGCCGCGCGCTTCCAGCGCCCGCAAGGTCGCGTCCGGATAACCGCGCTCGGCCGACACCTGATCCGGCAGCCATTGATGATGCAGGCGCGGCGCTGACGTCGCCTGCGCGATATCCATGCCATGATCGATCACATTGGACATGATCTGCAGCACCGTGGTGATGATGCGGCTGCCGCCTGGCGAACCGGTAACAAGGAACACCTTGCCCTTCTTCAGGACGATCGTCGGCGTCATCGATGACAGCGGCCGCTTGCGCGGCGCCGGCGCATTGGCATCGGCACCGACCAGGCCATAGGTGTTCGGCGAGTTCGGCTTGGCGGCGAAATCGTCCATCTCGTTGTTGAGCAAAACGCCAGTGCCTTCGGCGACAAGGCCGTTGCCGTAGCTGAGATTCAGTGTGTAGGTGTTCGACACGGCGTTGCCGAACCTGTCGACCACCGAGAAATGCGTCGTGTTCAGGCTTTCCGCCCGCACCGGATTGCCGTTGCGGATCGCGGTCGAGGGCGTCGCCTGTTCGCCGATGCCGGTGCGCAGGCTCGTGGCGTAGCGTTTCGACATCAGCGCCCGCGCCGGCACTTTCACGAAATCCGGATCGCCGAGATAGACCGCGCGATCGGCATAGGCGCGCTTCATCGCCTCGGCCAGATGATGCGCGGTTTCCGGCGTCGCCGCGCCGGACTTTTTCAGGTCATAGCCTTCGAGAATGTTGAGGATCTGGATCAGATGCAGTCCGCCCGAGGACGGCGGCGGCATCGAAACGATGTCATAGCCGCGATAGCGCCCGCGTGCCGGCGCGCGTTCCACCGCGCGATAGGCCTTGAGGTCGTCCGCGGTCATCACGCCGCCAGCACCGCGCACGGCAGCGGCGATCTTCTCGGCGATCGGCCCTTCATAAAAGGCGCGCGGCCCGTTTTTGCCGATCGCTTCCAGCGTATGGGCGAGATCGGTCTGGATCAGCCTGTCGCCCTTGCCATAGGTTTGGCCGTCGGGTTTCAGAAACACCTTCGCCGATGACGGCCAGCGCGCGAACAGCGGCCGCGCGGTATGGAACGTATCGGCCAGATCGCCATCGACGATGAAGCCATCGCGGGCCAGCGCCACCGCCGGTGCGATCAACTGAGCCAGCGTGAATTTGCCCGAGCCGTATTTGCGATGCGCCAGCGCCAGCCCGGCGACCGTTCCCGGCACGCCGACCGCGAGACCATTGGCGACGGATTTCTGCGGATCTGCGTCGCCCTGCTCGTTGAGAAAGCTCGTCCGTGTGATCGCCGCCGGCGCCATCTCGCGATAATCGATCGCGATATCCTGCCTGTTCTTTTGCAGATGAATGACCATGAAACCGCCGCCGCCGATATTGCCGGCGCGCGGATAAGTCACCGCCATGGCAAAGCCGGTCGCGACCGCGGCGTCCACGGCATTGCCGCCGGCTTTGAGAATATCGGCGCCGATGCGCGCGGCGAGCGCCTCCTGCGCCACCACCATGCCGTTGCGGGCGGTCACCGGCTGCACGGCCGGGATATCGAACAGCGGCCGCGATGGCGTCAGAACCACGTCCTGCGCAAAAGCGGGAGCAAAGACGGGAGAGAGAGCGGCCATCGCAATGGCCGCGGCAGTCAGGAATTTTCGCATCATGTCTCTAAATGCCAGACGTGCCAGTCATCGCGCTTGCGCGTGATAAGCGCTGTTCGGCCGCATATCGGTCGCAGAGGCCACCCGGTTCGACATATTGAAGAAGCCGGCAACGGCGGAAATATCCCAGATATCACGATCGGAAAAGCCGGCGCGGCGCAAGGCCTCGCGGTCGTGATCCTCGATCGCCCAAGGCTCGGCTGTCAGCTTGACCGCGAAATCGAGCATCGCGCGCTGCCGCTTCGACAAGCGCGCGGCGCGATAGTTCATCGCCATCAATTCGCCGAGCACCGGATCGTCCGCCATCTGCCGCACAGCGGCACCATGCGCGACCAGGCAATAATAGCATTTGTTGTGCGACGACACCGCGACGGCGATCATCTCTCGTTCGAGCTTGCTCAGGCCCGATGGCGCCAGCATCAGGTCGTTATACATCGCAACAAAAGCTTCGAGCTTGCCCATGTCGAAGGCATAGGCCTTCAGCACATTCGGCACGAAGCCGAGTTTCTCCTCGCATTTCTTGAAATAGGCCGACATCGATTCGTTCAGCGATGGCTTCGGCAGCGACAGCGCGATAACCATGACATCATCGTTTTCGGCTGCGGGCGGAATACGGGTCGCCGCCTGTGAACCATTCGCATACTTCGCCTTGGATGCGATCGTTTTGGATGCGATGATCGCCGACGTCTTCGTCTTGGATTTGTCATATCGCGGTGCTTTGCTCCGCGGGCTTTGGACCGGCTCAGGCTTCACCATCGATTGGCCCGTTTTGTTCTGTGGTCTTGCCACGCGATGCTCCCTTATCTTCGATCGAACTCAAGCGTATCGCCGGATCCCGGGGGCGAAAACGCACATTGCATATTGCGCTGCAAACTCCCCACCTATTCATCGCGGGGCCGTTTCCCAAGCCCTCGCACCAGCCCTCGACGGTTGTCCGCCGGTAGGGAACACTCCGCCACCACAACGAAATGAGTCGCAGGCCATGAATATCCAGCACGTTGCCGTCAGCGCCGAAGACAAGGGCCTCCGGCAATTGATCGACAAGGCCGGGCAGTTTCTCAAGGGCACTGCGGTGCCAGAGGGATTTGTGGCGCGGCTGTTTTCCCGCGCCTCCGTCGAGGATATCGCCGTTTACAACCCGGCGGAACTCGCGGCTCTGGCCACCCAGGCCTACGAATTCATGGCGGTACGCAAGCCGGGCGTCCCGAAGATCCGCATCTATGCCCCGGACGTGACGCCGGATGCCGACAAGACCCGCGCGATTTCGGTGATCGAGCTGCTCAACGACGACATGCCGTTCCTGCTCGATTCGATCATGGCGGAGCTGACCGCCCGCAACATGACCGTGCGGCTGGTCGTGCATCCGATCCTCGCGGTGGCCCGCGATCAGAACGGCCATCTCGAACAGGTGGCCGCGGAAGACCCGACCACCGAAACAGTGCTCCGCGAAAGTTTCATGCATATCCATGTCGACCGGATCGACGATGAAGCAGCGCGGGCGTCGCTGATCGAGGGCTTCGAGAAAGTCCTGGCCGATGTCACGGCCGCCGTGCGCGACTGGCGGCCGATGCTCGGCCGCGTCGGTGACCTGATCGCCGATATGAAAACCAACCCGCCGCCCCTGCCGGCGGGTGAGGTCTCCGAAGCGGTGGATTTTCTGGAATGGCTGGTGGCCGAGAATTTCACCTTCCTCGGCATGCGCGACTATCGCCTCAGCGGACCGAACCGCGAACCGGCCATGGTGCCGGATTCCGGTCTCGGCGTGTTGCGTCGTCCGGACCGCAACGAACTGAAAGGTCGCGCCGGTGAAGACGTCATCCTGCATGGCCTGCAGACCTACTACGGCGAGCCGAATGCGTTGATGATCACCAAGGCGAGCCTGCGTTCGCGCGTGCATCGCCGCGTGTTCATGGATTGCGTCAGCGTCAAGCGCTTCGACGCCAATGGCGTGGTAACGGGCGAAATCCGCATCGTCGGCCTGTTCACCTCCACCGCCTATACGCGCTCGACACGGTCGATCCCCTATCTGCGCCGCAAGGTGGATGCATTGATGAAGCGTGCGCGCTTCTCCTCGTCGAGCCATTCCGGCAAGGCGCTGGTGAATACGCTCGAGACTTATCCGCGCGACGACCTGTTCCGCATCGACGACGACTTGCTGTTCCAGTTCTCGATGCTGATCCTGCAGCTTGAGGAGCGGCCGCGCGTGCGCGTGCTGCCGCGGCGCGACCGATTCGATCGCTTCATGTCGGTCCTCGTTTATCTGCCCCGCGATCGTTCATCGACCGATGTCATCACATCCGTCGGCGACCTGCTGGCGAGAGAATACAAGGGCCATGTCAGCGGCCTCAGCCTGTTCTTGCCGGAAGGCCCGCTGGTGCGCGCGCATTTCATTGTCGCGCGTTCGGCCGAGCCGATGGACGACCCCGACCGGATCACGCTTGAGACCGGCATTACCGCTCTGATCCGGACCTGGACCGACGACCTCTCTCAGCAACTGCTGCAAAACCGCGAACCGCAACAGGCGCGTCAATTGCTCGAGCGCTATCGCGACGCCTTCCGCCCGAGCTATCGCGATCGCTATTCGCCGGCCATTGCTGTTGCCGATATCCGCACGATGGAAGGGCTGTCGGCGGAGCGCCCGCTCAGCATGGATTTCTATGCGCCGCACGGCGCCGACGGCCACTGCATCGGGCTGAAAGTGTGGAGCTTTGACGGCGCGATCCCGCTCTCCAGCCGCGTTCCGGTCCTTGAGAATATGGGCTTCAAGGTCGTCGACGAACGCACTTATGAAATCCGCCCGACCGGAAAGCATGTCTGGCTGCACGACATGACGCTGGAAAGTGCCGACGGCCAGGCGATCGACCTCAAAAAGGTGGAAGGCGCACTGGAAAGCTGCTTCCTCGTTGTCATGCGCGGCGGCGCGGAAAATGACGGCTATAACGCGCTGGTGCTGAAAGCGGGTCTCGCGTGGCGCGATATCGCGTTGGTCCGCGCGATCTCGCGTTTCCTGCGCCAGGTGCGCATGCCCTTCTCCCAGGATTACATGTGGGCGACCTTGCGCGCACATCCGGCGATTGCGGCGAATATCGTCGATCTCTTCCATGCCCGTTTCGATCCGCGCCTCAGCGCCGAAGGCCGCAACATGCGCGAAGCTGAGATTGCCGCTGCGATCGAAACCGCGCTGAATGATGTGCCGAGCCTCGATGAGGACCGCATCCTGCGCCACTTCGTCAACGCGGTGCAGTCGGCGCTGCGCACGAATTTCTATCAGATCGGCGACGATGGCCGGCCCAAGGCACAGATCGCGATCAAGTATGACAGCCGCAAGCTGACGACGCTGCCGGCGCCGCGCCCGCTCTACGAAATCTTTGTCTATTCGCCGCGTGTCGAAGGCGTGCATCTGCGCTTCGGCAAGGTTGCGCGCGGCGGTATCCGCTGGTCCGATCGGCCGCAGGATTTCCGCACCGAAGTGCTCGGCCTCGTGAAAGCGCAGCAGGTGAAGAACGCGGTCATCGTGCCGGTCGGCGCCAAGGGTGGCTTCGTACCGAAGCACTTGCCGATCGGCGGACCGCGTGACGCCATCGCCGCCGAAGGCGTGGCCGCCTATAAGCTGTTTATCACCAGCATGATCGACATCACCGACAATCTCTCGGCCGACGGCAAGGTGATTCCGCCGGACAACGTCGTGCGGCACGATGGCGACGATCCCTATCTTGTCGTTGCCGCCGACAAGGGCACGGCGACCTTCTCCGACACCGCCAATGCGATTTCCGCCGAGCATGATTTCTGGCTGGACGATGCTTTCGCCTCCGGCGGATCGGCCGGCTACGACCACAAGAAGATGGGCATCACCGCGCGCGGCGCCTGGGAAGCGGTGAAGCGCCACTTCCGCGAGATGGATGTCAATATCGGCACGACACCGTTCACGGTTGTCGGCGTCGGCGACATGTCGGGCGACGTGTTCGGCAACGGCATGCTGCGCGAGAATACGATCAAGCTCGTCGCCGCCTTCGATCATCGCGACATCTTCATCGACCCGAACCCCGATCCGGTCAGGAGCTTTGCCGAGCGCCAGCGCCTGTTCGATCTGCCGCGATCGAGCTGGCAGGACTACGACAAGAGCCTGATCAGCAAGGGCGGCGGCGTGTTTCCGCGCTCGCTGAAGGAAATTGCGCTGTCGCCGGAAATGAAATCGTTGCTCGGCCTCACGGCCGACAAGGCGACGCCCATTCAGGTGATGAGCGCGATCCTGAAGGCGGATGCCGATCTTCTGTTCTTCGGCGGCATCGGCACCTATGTGCGCGCGGCGAGCGAAACCGACGAAGCGGCGGGCGACCGCGCCAACGATGCCATCCGCGTCACAGGCGCCGACCTGCAATGCAAGGTGGTCGGCGAAGGCGCCAATCTTGGCATGACCCAGCGCGGCCGCATCGAAGCGGCGCAAAGCGGCGTGCGGCTGAACACCGACGCGATCGACAATTCCGCCGGCGTCAACACGTCGGACGTGGAAGTGAATATCAAGATCGCGCTCGGCGGCCCGCTCCGCACCGGCGCGCTGACACTGCCCGACCGCAACGCATTGCTGTTCGCTATGACCGACGAAGTCGCGGCTTTGGTGTTGCGCAACAACTATCTGCAACCGCTGGCGATTTCGCTGGCCGAACGCACCGGCCTCGACGATCTCGCCTCTCGGCAACGCATGATGCAGACGCTGGAAGCGCGCGGGCTGCTGGACCGCGTTGTCGAATTTCTCCCCGACGATGCCGAAATCGCCGAGCGGCGGCGGCGGTCACAGGCGCTGACGCGGCCCGAACTTGCCGTGCTGCTCGCCTATGCCAAACTCACGCTGTACAGCGATCTGCTCGACACGTCGGTGCCTGACGATCCTTATCTCGGCAAGGAGCTGACGCGTTATTTCCCGGCCGAGCTGACGCAACGCTTCCCGAGCGAACTCGAGCATCACCGTCTGCGCCGCGAAATCATCGCAACGAATCTCACCAATTCGATCATCAATCGCGGTGGGCCTTCGCTGATTGCCCGCATGACCGACGAAACCGGCGCATCGCCGGATCGCATCGCGCGCGCCTTCGCTGCCGTGCGCGACAGCTATGACATGACCGCGCTGAATGGCGAGATCGACGAACTCGACAACAAGATTTCCGGCGCGTTGCAGCTTGATCTTTATGCCGCGGTGAAAGCGCTGCTGATCGACCGCATGGTGTGGTTCATCCGCAATGTCGATCTGAATCAAGGGCTGGCGTCAATCGTCGAACACTACAGGAGCGGCATCGAGGAAGTGTCGCTTGCGCTCGACGAGACGCTGGCGCAGGACGCAGCCAATGCCAGGGCTGCGCGTGCGAAGGAGCTGACCGAGTCCGGCGTTCCGGAAAGGCTGGCCCTGCGCATCGCCAGCCTGCCGGCGCTGCATGTCGCGCCGGATATCGTGCTGGTGGCGGATCGCACCGGACGCAACATGCCGGACGTGGCGCGGACTTTCCTCGCCGTGGTCCGCTATTTCCGTCTCGAACGCATCGCCAATGCGGCGCGCGACATCAAGGCCACCGATTATTTCGACCGGCTGGCACTGGATCGCGCGCGCGATTCACTCGGCCGCGCCGCACGGCATCTCACCGCCGAGACGCTGGCGGACGGCCGGTCCGGTGCGGACGCGGTCGATGCCTGGGTCAAGCCGCGCGCCGGCGAAGTCGAACGCATCCGCACATCGATGCACGAGATCGCCGATACCGGCTTGTCGCTGTCGAAGCTCGCGGTGGCGGCGAGTTTGCTGGGCGATCTGGCGGGGAAGTGAAACCCACACTCCGCTCATTCCCGCGAAGGCGGGAATCCAGCGCTTAAGAATCTGGGTCCCCGCCTTCGCGGGGACGAGCGGAAGATAGAGCTTCCGCTCACCAACCTAATGCCTAAAATGCCGCGTCCCGGTGAACACCATGGCGATGCCGGCGTCGTCGGCCGCCTTGATCACCTCGTCGTCGCGCATTGAGCCGCCCGGCTGAATCACCGCCGTTGCGCCGGCTTCGATCGCCACCAGCAAGCCGTCGGCAAACGGGAAGAAGGCATCCGACGCCACCACCGAGCCCTTGGTCAGCGGCGTGCTTAAGCCCAATTCCTTCGCTGCGTCTTCTGCTTTGCGTGCGGCAATGCGCGCAGAATCGACACGGCTCATCTGTCCGGCGCCGATGCCGACGGTTGCGAGATCCTTGGCATAGACGATGGTGTTGGACTTCACATGCTTGGCGACACGGAAGGCGAAAACAAGATCGCGCATCTCCGCATCGGTCGGCTGACGTTTCGTCACAGCCCTGATCGCCATATCATCGGCGACCGCATTGTCCCGCGTCTGCACCAGCAAGCCGCCGGCCACCGATTTCACCGTCAATCTCGCGGCGCGCGGATTGGGTAAGCCGCCAGCGAGCAGCAATCGCAAATTCTTTTTCGCGCCGACAATGGCGATCGCTTCCTCGGTGGCATCCGGCGCAACGATGACCTCGGTGAAAATCTCGGTGATCGCGCGTGCGGCTTCAGCATCCAGTGTGCGATTGACGGCAACGATGCCGCCGAAGGCCGATGTCGAGTCGCAGCGCAGCGCCTTGCGGTAAGCGTCTTCCAGGCTCGCGCCTTCGGCGACGCCGCACGGGTTCGCGTGCTTGACGATGACGCAGGCGGCGCTACGGGTCGGATCGAATTCCGCGACGCATTCATAAGCCGCATCGGTGTCGTTGATGTTGTTGTAGGACAGCTGCTTGCCCTGCACCTGACGCGCGGTGGCAACGCCCGGCCGCTGTTCCGGCATACGATAGAACGCCGCCTCCTGATGCGGGTTCTCGCCATAGCGCAACGCTTCCGCCAGCGTGCCGCCAAAGGCGCGGAAGGTCGGCGCGGTTTCCTTCAGCTGATCGGCAAACCAGTTGGAGATCGCGGCGTCATAGGCGGCGGTGCGCGCATAGGCCTTGGCCGCAAGGCGCCGGCGTAAATCGAGGCTCGTGCCGCCGCTCTTCAGCGCGTCCAGCAAGGGCGCGTAGTCGTTGGCATCGACGATCACCGCGACATCGTCGTGGTTCTTCGCCGCCGCGCGGATCATCGCCGGACCGCCGATATCGATATTCTCGATGCAGTCCTCAAAGCCGGCGCCCTTCGCCACTGTCGCTTCGAACGGATAGAGGCTGACGACAAGCAGATCGATCGGCTTGATGCCATGCGCCTGCATCGCACCGGCATGCTCGGTGTTGGCGCGGATCGCGAGCAGGCCGCCATGCACCTTCGGATGCAGCGTCTTCACCCGGCCATCCATCATTTCCGGAAAGCCGGTAAGCTCCGACACATCAACCACCGGCAGGCCGGCATCGGCGATCGCCTTGGCGGTGCCGCCGGTGGAGACGATCTCGACGCCTTGCGCCGACAACGCCCTGGCGAAGTCGATCAGGCCGGTCTTGTCGGAAACGGAAATCAGCGCGCGTTCGATGCGGCGCGGGGTATCGGTCATATCTCTCTACCTGTCGTCCTACTGGCAACCATCCCTCCGCTCATTCCCGCGAAAGCGGGAATCCAGAACGGCCATTCTGGGTCCCCGCCTTCGCGGGGACGAGCGGCAACACATATTGCTCATTCAAAGCGGCAATTCCGGCTCGTTCTGCGACTTGCGGCCTTTCGCGGCCTCGCCGGTCTTGCGTGCGGCCGGATGTGTGCGCGGTGTATGCGTGAAAGTCCAGTGCACCCGCGAGGCCTGCCGCGCATGGCCGTAGATCACGATCTGCACGGCGCGGCGCGGCCCGTCGGTGCCGCCGAGAAACACGCTCTCCTCCAGCTCGACGCGATCCTCATGGCCATCGAAGGTCCAGACATCCTTGTTCGGCAAGACCAGCATCACGCCATGGCCGTCGGCAATGCGGCTCGCCTTGATCGATGGATGCAGATGGAAACGGACCGCGAATTCGTCGCGCGCGCCGGGCGGCAGCATCTCGCCATGGGTCGGCGTGAACACATCCTCGCCTTCCAGCTTGGTGCCGCCGGCCGTCAGCATCACCGAGCGCTGATGGATGATGCCGAAGCGGCTGGAATAGCCGTCATGCGACGCGCGAAGGAGGATCGCCTCTTCGGTATCGTCGCGCGCAATGGCGACCTCCGATGGTCCATCGACCACCGGCACGCCGATCAGTTTGCGGAACGGCCCTTCCTCGCGAAAGCGATAGGACGAAGTGTTGTTGAACGTCACCGTCGAATGCGCCGCCGTCGCGCGCGCCACCTGCCGCCAGCTTTCGCGATTGATCGCCGGCAGTCCGCAATTGACGACGATGCGCTGGCCGCCGGCGCACATTTCGAACGACAGACATCCCGCATGCGCTTCCTGGCTGGCGGCGACCGGCGGCGCCTTGCCGGTATCCATCAGCACCAGCAGATTGTTCAGCTTCATGCGCTGATAGCCGGAATGCGGCGCATGCTCGAACGGTTCGCCGCGCACGTCGTCATAGGCGAGGATGGTCGCGAGCTGGTCCACCGGCGTCGCGCCCATGCCATTGAACAGCGCGAAATTGCCGTCGTCATGTCGGAAGAACCGTAGCATCGGCATCATCCGGTCGATCGCATTCAGCAGCGCCTGCGGCGGCTGCATGTTGCGTGAGGAAAAGGCCTGCTTCAGCGGCAGAAGATCGAGCAGCACTTCGATGATCGCGCCGGGATTGCGGCTGATATGACCGCCGTCGGGCAGGATCTGCTGATCGAGCTGATCGCTCAGACGCTTCATCGTGCCGCGCAGATGCCGGTCCTGGCTGGCCATGCACAACGTCGCATACATCAGCGCGATGGTCGCCTGCAGGCTCTGCGCGCCGGCGCGCGCTTCGGAGGCGTTGGACCGCAGGTAGCGCACTTGCCGCGTCAGGCTGCGCATGAAGCGGCGATAAAACTGGACGTCGACATCCTGCAGGATCAGCGGCGCCTGGCAGATCCAGGAGATGATCCGGCGCGTCAGGATTTCGGGGCGCCAGGCCAAAGCATGCCAGCGGCCCTGCAGGGTGATCCATTCATCCACCAGGGCGCGCGCATTGGCGCGGGTGATCGCCGAATCGGCGGCGCGCAGATGCCGCAACCAGCCGAAGCTGTAGAGCTCGGCCGCCCATTCGTCGGACGGCGGCGCCAGCTCGAACGGCGAGCGGCCATCGGAGATCACCACCTTGCCGGCAAAGGCGAAGCGGCCGGCATAGATCTCGCTCGCGCGGGTGCCGTCGGCGGTGCGCAGATCCTGCGGCGACAGCAGCAGGCGGTCGGCCTTGCGGGGAATGAGGCGCCACGGCAGCAGCGGAAAATTGTTCACGCGCCCGCTCGCACGACGCAACCCGCGGCGCACAAGCAGCCACGACAGCCTGCCACGCTCCGCGACCGTCACCCGCGCCACCGACACGGTCTCCCCTCGTTATGCTGCCTCGAAAAGAGGCCGCTCCTCAAATTCACGTACCACAAACGGTCTTAATTCCGAAAAATGTCTCTTCGGCCTCATCCTGAGGAGCGCCGTAACGCGCGTCGCCAAGGAGGAGGTCGGCCTCGATCCTTCGAGACGCATTGCTGCGCAATGCTCCTCAGGATGAGGCCGGAACGTGTGTGGATGTGGCGTGCCTGATTCGGACACCCCGGAGACGATCTGGATGAGAAAATACGGCGGAGGCGAGGCGCCCGCCGTATTTTCTTTTGCGCGGTAAGTCTTTGAGCATGATGCCGAAAAAGCCTGCCCTCGGGCATCGACCCGAAGGTGCGAAGCGGTTTTCGGACGACATCATGCTCCAACTTATCCAGCAGGAGGTGCTTATCGGCCCCAGGGTCCGCCAGCTGACCCGCCCCGGCCGGCACGCGACCACGGGCTTCCGGCCGGCATGCTGCCGGCCGGCCGGGCCGAGGCGCGGTCAGCATCGGCGTAGCCGCCACCTTGGCCACCACCGCCGAAGCCACTCTGGCCCATTTCGCGGGCGAGCGCATTCAGCGCGGCAATCCGGTTCTCGGTCGAAGGATGCGTCGAGAAGAGGTTGTCCATCCGCTCGCCCGACAGTGGGTTGATGATGAACATGTGCGCCATCGCCGGGTCGCGCTCGGCCGGCTCGTTGGGAATCACGTGCGCGGCGTTGGAAATCTTGGCCAGCGCCGAAGCGAGATAAGCCGGCTGGCCGAGGATCTGCGCGCCCATCTTGTCGGCCGAATATTCGCGCGTGCGGCTGATCGCCATCTGCACGATCATCGCCGCGATCGGCGCCAGGATCACCATCGCCAATGTGCCGATGATGCCCATGCCGTTGTTGTCGCGATTGCCGCCGCCGAAGAACATGCCGAACTGCGCCAGCATCGAGATCGCACCGGCAATGGTCGCGGTGATCGTCATGATCAGCGTGTCGTGATTCTTGATATGCGCCAGCTCGTGCGCGACCACGCCGGCGACTTCCTCGCGCGACAGCCGCTCGAGCAAGCCGGTGGTCACCGCGACGGCGGCATTCTCCGGGTTGCGGCCGGTCGCAAAGGCGTTCGGCTGCGGCTGATCCATGAGATAGACCTTCGGCATCGGCAGGTTCGCGCGGCCCGCGAGCTGCTGCACCATGGCGTAAAGGTCCGGCGCCGTGCGCGCATCGACCTCCTGCGCGCCGGCCATGGACAAGACCATCTTGTCCGAATTCCAGTATGCGAAGATGTTCATGCCGGCCGCGACGACCAGCGCGATGAGCGCGCCGCCCGAGCCACCGATCAGATAGCCGACACCCATGAACAGCGCGGTCAGACCGGCCAGCAGCATGGCTGTCTTGAAATAATTCATCTTTCCCTCCTGAACCGGGCGGCTTTCTCGCCAATTCCCGGCCGCTCAAGAGGATGGTGAGGGCTTTGGTTCCCTGCAAGATCGCGCGGCGCTGCGCCGCATCAGAAGATTGAGCGGGGATTAAAAAAATCTACCCAAGATTGATTTTGCGGATGTTCGCGTTGCGTCATAAGGGGCTTGACATTTTTAGGAACATATACCTATATTCCATCACCTCGCTCATGAGGGGCGTCAACCGGTGACGCTGTTGATGGAGCAAGGTGCGGCGCCTGCGGGTGTGAGGTCGTCACTCACGCACTCGGGCGGCATGAGGGGCTCCGCCCGGGGTTACTAAGGACCCCTGCCAGGAGCTGGCTGACACGGATGTGGCGCGCGCGGGAGACGTTTAAGCCCGCGGCGAGACATCCGGCGTAAAGCGCGGCCCCATGCCGTAAGGAAAACGCTGCCAAAAGAAGCGCCCGCAACAAGCGCAAGCTTGGCGCGGGTGTGATGCGCCGAAAGGCGGCTGTGCTTCAGCGATGGAGCGCAGCAACTTCAGGAATGCCCTGCGTCTTTCGGCGCATCATTCCCCTCACCCGCATATCGAATGTTTTCGATATGCGGCACACATAAAGGCTAAAGGCGTACCCCGCGCCTCAAAGAACAGGGGTAGCGGAGCTTTGTCTTCTTATCCCTCCCCGCTCTTCTTCACCCTCCCCTGGAGGGGGAGGGTCGACGCGCATCGAACGCATGTGAGATGCGTGACGGGGTGGGGTGACTTTGAAAGCACGGCACCCCACCCCGCTGCTCGCTTCGCTCACAGCGACCCTCCCCCTCCAGGGGAGGGTGAAGAAACAAGGAGGAACCCAAAATCATGACAACTTACGTTCTCGTTCACGGCGCCTGGGGCGGTGGCTGGAAATATGCGCGCGTTGCCGAACGGCTGCGGGCGCGCGGCCACACCGTGTTCACCCCGACATTGACCGGCCAGGGCGAGCGCTCGCATCTCTCCAGCGGCAATATCAACCTCACCACGCATATCACCGACATCCTCAACGTGATCCGCTACGAGGGTTTGTCCGATGTCGTGCTCGCCGGCCATTCCTATGGCGGCATGGTGATCACCGGCGTCGCTGACAAAATCCCGGAGGAGATTGCAGCGCTCGTCTATCTCGATGCGTTCGTGCCCCAAGACGGACAATCGCTGTTCGATCTCAACATCCCGAAGAACACGCAGATGTTCATCGACAAGGCCGGCGCGACCGGCGGCCTGTTCGTGCCGCCGCCGTCCGCAGCGTTTTTCGGTGTCAACGAGAAGGACGCCGCGCGCGTCGACGAACTGGCGCATCCGCATCCGATCGCGACGATGATCGAGAAGCTCAATTTGAGCGGCGCATATCGCAACGTGACGACGCGCATCTATGTCCACGGAACACTGTTGCCGCGCGAAAGTCCGTTCAAGCCGTTTTACGATCGCGCCGTTGCCGAAGGCTGGGAAGCGCACGCGCTCCCGTGCGGACACGACGTGATGCTCGATCTGCCGGATCGCGTGACGGAGATATTGGATGGTGCGGGCCGGTGAACTTTCATCCGCTCGTCCCCGCGAAGGCGGGGACCCAGAGTCAAACACTGAATTCCCGCCGGAGTTTACACTCGGGCTGCGCGAAGCGCAGACCCGGGTGCGGGAATGAGCGGCGAGACTTTCAGCCGCCAAAACGAAAAGGCCGGGCGCATGCCCGGCCTTTCAATTCGTCGCTTTGTGCGGCGGCGTTACTGCGTCACCACCACGCGGGTGCCGTAGCTGACGCGATCGAACAGGTCGAGGATGTCGGAATTGTGCATGCGGATGCAGCCATAGGACACATAGCCGCCGACCGAGCGTGGCACGTTGGTGCCATGGATCGCATATTCGCCGCCCGACAGGGTCAGCGCCGCGACGCCCATCGGATTGGCCGGCGAGCCGCCGGGAATCACATTCGGCAGGCTCGGCTTGTCGCGCTTCACTTCGGCCGGGGGCGACCAGGCCGGACGCAGGCGCTTGCCGTCGATATAGCGGGTGCCGAACCAGGACTTGCCGGCTTTGCCGACGCCGACCGGGTAGGCAATGGCCTTGCCGCCGCCCACCACATAATAGAGCCGGCGCTGGCTGTGTTTGATGACGATCGTGCCGGGCGTGTAGTCGTCACGGAAGTTCACCGCCTCGCGTGCGAGAGCCGGCGTGGAGGCTGCAAAGACAGTGGCAGCGATAGAAGCAATGATAGAGCAGGCGAGAAGTCGCGCGATGCGCATGATTTCAACCCCGTATCCACATTGGGGCACCTTCGCCCCATTTTGGGCGGGAAGATAGCTGAATCACGGCAGCAGCCAAAGCAGATCTCAGAATGCTCGCTAAAACTGCGTAAACGGTGTTGAAAATGAGCAACGCGGCTTCACGGCCGCGTTAC
This sequence comes from Pseudorhodoplanes sinuspersici, assembly GCF_002119765.1. Classification (NCBI taxonomy): domain Bacteria; kingdom Pseudomonadati; phylum Pseudomonadota; class Alphaproteobacteria; order Hyphomicrobiales; genus Pseudorhodoplanes; species Pseudorhodoplanes sinuspersici. The sequence continues at coordinate 1,721,616 of NZ_CP021112.1, read as the reverse complement.
CTTAATCGGCTGCTTTTTACGGTTTTACGCGCGGTTCTGCCGGTTGTTGACGAGGTCATCGACCACCGTCGGATCGGCCAGCGTCGTGGTGTCGCCGAGATTGGAGAAATCGTCTTCGGCGATCTTGCGCAGAATCCTCCGCATGATCTTGCCGGAGCGGGTCTTGGGCAAACCGGGCGCGAATTGCAGCAGGTCCGGCGAGGCGATGGCGCTGATTTCCTTGCGCACCCAGCCGACCAGCTCCTTTTTCAGGTCTTCGGTCGGCGCTTCGCCAGACATCAGGGTGACATAGGCGTAGATGCCCTGCCCCTTGATGTGATGCGGATAGCCGACCACGGCAGCCTCCGACACTTTCGGATGCGCAACCAGCGCCGATTCAACCTCCGCAGTGCCGAGGCGGTGGCCGGACACGTTGATCACGTCATCGACGCGGCCGGTGATCCAGTAATAGCCGTCCTCGTCACGGCGGCAGCCGTCGCCGGTGAAATACTTGCCTGGATACGCCTTGAAATAGGTGTCCACGAATCGCTGATGGTCGCCATAGACCGTGCGCATCTGGCCGGGCCACGAATCGGCAATGCAGAGATTGCCGCTGGTCGCCCCTTCCAGCACCTTGCCCTCGGCGTCGACGAGTTGCGGCTTGACGCCAAAGAACGGCCGCGTTGCCGAGCCGGGCTTCAGCTTGGTGGCGCCGGGCAGCGGCGTGATCAGGATGCCGCCGGTTTCGGTCTGCCACCAGGTATCGACGATCGGGCAGCGGTCATCGCCGACAACGCGGTGATACCATTCCCACGCTTCCGGATTGATCGGCTCACCGACCGAACCGAGAAGCCGCAACGACTTGCGGCTTGTCTTCTTCACCGGCTCATCACCGGCCTGCATCAGCGCGCGGATCGCAGTCGGCGCCGTGTAGAAGGTGTTGACCTGATGCTTGTCGATGACCTCCCAGAATCTCGAATTGGTCGGGTAGGTCGGCACGCCCTCGAACATCAGCGTGATCGCGCCGTTCTGCAGCGGCCCGTAGACGATGTAGCTGTGGCCGGTCACCCAGCCGACATCGGCCGTACACCAGTAGATGTCGCCGTCGTGATAATCGAACACATATTGATGCGTCATCGCCGTGAACACGGCATAGCCGCCGGTCGTATGCAGCACACCTTTCGGCTGCCCGGTCGAGCCCGACGTGTAGAGGATGAACAGCGGATCTTCCGCATTCATCTCCTCGCAGGGGCAATCGGCGGAAACGCTTTTCACCGCGTCATCGTAATAGACATCGCGGCCGGCTTTCATATTCACGGCAGCGCCGGTGTGCTTCACCACGATCACCGAGGTCACACCGCCGGCCTTGTCGCAGGCTTCGTCGATATTCGCTTTCAGCGGAATCTTGCGGCCGCCGCGTACGCCTTCATCGGCGGTGACGATAACGGTCGATTTGCAATCCTCGATGCGGCCGGCAATCGAATCCGGCGAGAAGCCGCCGAACACGACCGAATGAATGGCGCCGATACGCGCACAGGCCAGCATCGCGTAAGCTGCTTCGACAATCATCGGCAGATAGATGGTGACGCGGTCGCCTTTCTTGACGCCCTGCGCTTTCAGGACATTGGCGAATTTGCAGACTTGCGCGTGCAGTTCCTTGTAGGTGACCTTCTTGTCATCCTTCGGATCGTCGCCTTCCCAGATGATCGCGGTCTGGTCGCCGCGCTTCGCCAGATGACGGTCGACGCAATTGTAAGCGATGTTGAGCGTGCCATCCTCGAACCATTTGATCGAGACATTGTCCGGCGCGAACGAGGTGTTCTTCACCTTGGTGAAGGGCTTGATCCAGTCGACGCGCTTGGCCTGCTCGGCCCAGAATTTGTCGGGATCGGCGACCGAAGCCGCATACATCTGTTCGTATTTGGCGTTGTCGATGAAGGCGCGCTTCTGCCATTCCGGCGCGACGTCATAAATTTTGTCCGACATTGTCATTCCTCCCCGACGGGCACGTTGGGACGGGTCATCCCAAGCGCCTTTTTGTTGGCGGCAATTATGCCGAAGGTCAACGGGTTCGGGCAAGCCGGGCAGCCTGCCACTTTCGTCGGTTATCGTGTCTCCAGACGAAGGCGGTCAAAGGCCGCCCATCTTGCAAATCAGCTTCCATTCCGCCGCCGTGACCGGCTGCACCGACAGCCGCGAATATTTCAGCAGCGCCATCTCTTTCAGCTTCGGCTCCTGCTTGATCGCCTCCAGCGTCACCGGCGTCTTCAGCGGCTCGCGTGCAACCATGTCGACAACGACCCAAGGGTCGCCCGCCTTCGCGGTCGGATCGGGATAATGCTCCTTGCCAACCTCGACGATACCGACAATCTCCTTGCCGATATTGGAGTGATAGAAGAAGGCGAGATCGCCCTTCTTCATCTTCATCAGGTTCAGCTTGGCGGTGTGATTGCGCACGCCGGTCCAGGCCTCGCCTTTTGCGCCCTTTTTTACCTGCTGGTCCCAGGACCAGGAATCGGGTTCGCTCTTCACCAGCCAGTAATTCATATCATCCCTCCGCGCGGAATGGCCGTGTCAGCAATCGGCTGATCGCTTCGTCGACGCTCGCCTGCCCTTCGACCACATCGGCAACGGCGGCGACGATCGGCATATCGACATTGTGCTCGCGCGCCATGTCATTGAGAACCGCCGCCGTATACACGCCTTCGGCCAGACTGGTCTTGGCGATCGCTTCGAGCGGCGAAAGTCCCTGGCCGAGCGCAAGGCCGAGCGAGAAATTGCGCGATTGCGGCGTCGAGCAGGTGAGGATGAGATCGCCGAGACCGGACAGACCGGTCAGCGTTTCGGGCTTTGCGCCGAGCGCCCGTCCGAACCGCGTCAGCTCCGCGAAGCCGCGCGTCGTCAGTGCCGCGGCGGCGCTGGCGCCAAGCCCTCGGCCCGATACGATGCCGGCCGCAATCGCCAGAACGTTCTTGGCTGCGCCGCCGATCTCGACGCCGCGCAGATCGGTCGAGTGATAAGGGCGAAACGTCGCCGAACCGAGCGCATGGGCGAGCGCCGAGGCCGTCTTCTCATCACGCGCGGCCAGCGTGACCGCGGTCGGCAATCCACGCACCACATCGGAGGCAAAGCTCGGACCGGACAGGATTCCCGGTGCAGCCTTGGGCGCCGTTTCGACAATGACCTCGGTCATGAATTTGCGCGTGCCGCGTTCGATGCCCTTGGCGCAGGCGAGGACCGGTGTGTCAGGCGCGATCACGGGGGCAAGCGACAAAGCGACTTCGCGCAAGGCTTGCGCCGGAACGACGAGCAGCATGGCATCGCATTGCGCAGCTTTGGTGAGATCGGCGGTGATCGCAATATCGCTGTCGATGGTCGCCCCCGGTAACCGCGAACTTTCACGTTTACGATCGAGGATGTCGGCGTCCTGTTGGCTGCGCGTCCATAAGATAACATCGCGGCCGGCGCGTTTTGCGGCGCTTGCAAGTGCGATGCCCCAGCTTCCACCACCGATCACCGAGATGCGCTGATAGCTCATGCGCATTCAGCCTTGCGTTCTGACATCGACATGCGACCCGGCCACCTGCTCAAGCGGCCAGCGGGCGCGCGGCGCGACGTCGAGCTGATCCGTCAGCCCTGCCGCCAACCGTTCAGCGCCGGCCCAGGCGATCATCGCGCCGTTGTCGGTGCACAAAGCCGGCGGCGGCACAACCAATTGAATGCCGGCTTGTGTCGCCAAGCGTTGCAATACGCCGCGCACCGCCTGATTGGCGGCAACGCCGCCGGCCGCCACAAGGGCATTCGGCACACCATAACGTTCGGCGAAAACGCGAAGGCCCATCCGCAACCGGTCGTAGATCAGATCGACAATCGCCTGCTGGAATGAAGCGCAAAGATCGGCCACGTCGCGATCATTGATCGGCGCAATGCGTTCGGCTTCGACGCGCAGGGCGGTCTTCAAACCCGACAAGGAAAAATCAGGCTCGCGCCGCCCGTGCAGCGGCCGCGGCAGCGCGAAACGGTTCGGATCGCCGCGCTTTGCTTCCTGCTCGACTTGCGGTCCGCCGGGATAGGGCAGACCGAGCAGCTTCGCGGTCTTGTCGAAAGCTTCGCCAATCGCATCGTCCATCGTGTTGCCGAGCAGAACGTAATCGCCGACGCCGCGCACCGCGACGATCTGGGTATGACCACCGGATGCAAGGAACAGGCAATAGGGGAAATCGACGCCATCGGTCAGCCGCGCGGTGAGCGCATGCGCTTCGAGATGATTCACCGCGATCAGCGGCGTGCGATTGACGAGCGCCAACGCTTTCGCCGTCGTAAGCCCGACGATGACGCCGCCAATCAGGCCCGGCCCGGCGGCCGCGGCAATCCCGTCAACGGCGGACAGATCGCATTGCGCCTCATCCAGCGCCCGGGCGATCAGGAGATCGAGCACTTCGACATGCGCGCGCGCAGCGATCTCTGGCACCACACCACCGAACGCGGCATGCTCATCGGTCTGCGACAGGACGACGTTGGATAGGATCTGGCCGCGGCCGTCCGCATCCCGCGAAACGATGGCGGCGGCGGTTTCGTCGCATGTTGTCTCGATGCCGAGAACGATCATCGGGCGCCTTTTTACGTGGTGCTTTCAGACTGCTTTCAAGTTGCTTTCTTGGCCGGAAAGCGGCCCTATGGCCAGCCGCCGGTTCACTGAATATGTGTCCGGGGTAGCATTACGAGGTTCGACGGTGCAATCGGCATCTTCCGGGGTTTTATTGCGGATCGGCACGCGCGGCTCGCCGCTGGCGCTGGCGCAGGCTTATACCGTTCGCGACCGGCTGGCTGCCGTACACGGCTGTGCGCCGGACGCCATCGAGATTCATGTCATCAAGACGACGGGCGACAAGATCACCGACCGGCCGCTCTCCGAAGCCGGCGGCAAGGGCTTGTTCACCAAGGAGATCGAGGAGGCTTTGCTCGACAACGCGGTCGATATTGCCGTGCATTCCTCGAAGGACATGCCGACCTGGTTACCGGACGGCCTTGCGTTGATCGCCTGCCTCGAGCGCGAGGATGTCCGCGACGTCTTCATTAGCCGCAAGGCATCGTCGATTGCCGATCTGCCGCAAGGCGCGCTGGTCGGCTCGGCCTCACTGCGGCGTCAGGCGCTGGTGAAGCGGCTGCGTCCCGATCTTCGCGTGACGGTGTTTCGCGGCAATGTGCAGACACGGCTGCGCAAGCTGGAAGAAGGCGAAGTCGATGCGACATTGCTGGCACTGGCCGGACTCAAGCGTCTTGGCCTTGAGCACGAAGCAACGGCCATTCTGCCACTGGATGCTTTTCCGCCGGCGATCGGACAAGGCGCCATCGGCATCGAGGCACGGGAGAATGATCCCCGAACACACGAGCTCATCGCCGCCATCGGCCATCGCGATACATTGATCGCGCTTGAGACCGAGCGCGCGTTTCTGTCGGCGCTCGATGGCTCATGCCGCACACCCATTGCGGGTCTCGCAACCATCAGCGGCGCTGAAATCCATTTCCGCGGCATGATCCTGCGCGCCGACGGCAGCGAAGTGCACGAAACAACGCGGCAAGGTCCGATTGCGGATGCTGTGCACCTTGGCGACGATGCCGGCCGGGAATTAAAGGCGCGGGGCGGCGCTGACTTCTTCGTGCAGGAGTAAGGCCGTTGCGGCTGTTGCTGACACGGCCGGTCTTCGAAGCCGAACGCACAGCGGCGGCTTTACGCGCACGCGGGCATGAGGTCGCCTTCGCGCCAATGCTGGAGATCGAGCACATCCCTGATGTATCGATCGGCGCAGGCCCCTGGTCTGCCGTGTTGATGACAAGCGGCAACGCAGCGCGAGCCATCGCGGAGCATCCGCAGCACGATAGGCTCGCATCGTTGCGATGCTTTGCCGTCGGCGCGCAGACAGCGGCGGCGGCAAAACGCGCGGGCTTCAATGATGTCGTGTCGGCCAATGGCGACGGCGGTGATCTCGCCAAAGTCATTCTGCAGCACGTGGCCAGCGACGCTGAGCCACTCCTGTATCTCGCAGGCGATGACCGCGCGCGCGATATGGCGGCCGAGCTTGCGCCAGCCGGTTTGCGGCTGGAGATTGTGGTCATCTATCGCGCCAAGGCTGCTGCGCATTTCGCAACCGAGATTAACGACGGATTAAGATCCGGACGTTTCGACGGCGTCCTGCATTATTCACGGCGCAGCACTGAAATCTTCGTCGCCTGCGCGCGCGAAAGCAATGTTACGGCAGCCGCCGCCGGCTTGAAGCATTTTTGTCTCTCAAGGCGCGCGTCCGAGCCTTTGTCGGACATCGGCGCCACGCAAATTGCCGTTGCCGCTCGCCCTGATGAGGCGGCGATGCTGGAATTGATCTCTTAATCCTGATTTTTAACGAAGCCTGACGTCTGGTTGCTGCAATATATCACGTCTATTATCGAGAGATGCCCAGACCGCCTGATTCAAGGCTGTCTTTCGTCTCGCGACCGGAGACCTGCGCCCATGACGGATGACAAAACCATGAAACCTGAAGGCGCAGCCGATCCACGGTCGAAACGTCCGGCCACGATCGATCTGAAGGCGGGCGAGTTCACATCGGAAACGAGCGCGCCTGAGACAGAAGTACCGCCGGCGCGGGAAACCGAAGACATACCGCCGCCCAACGAAGCTTGGAATCAGGAAAATGCAGCACCGGAGACGCCGCGCAGCAAGCGTGGAGGCTCACTCTGGCCCGTCATCGCCGCGGCGGCTGCGGCGGCTGCAGTATTTTTCGTCATCGGCTTTGGCGCCTCGCAATGGCTCGCGGGGCGCCTGTTCGGGCCTACCGCTGCGGTCGCGCCGGCGCAATTCGCGTCCAATCCGGAATTGCAGACACGGTTGAGCAAACTGGAGGCTGCAGTCGCCGCGCCGCGGCAGCCAGATACGCAATTGCTGGCCCGCATCGCGGCGGCGGAAGCTGCGGTGAAAACCGCAACCGACATGGCGGCGGCACGCGAGAAGCGCAGCGATGAAATCGCCACCATCGCCCGTCAGGCGAGCGAACGCGCAACCAGTGCAGCCGCCGCAGCCGAAGCCGCGCAGAAGACAAACCCTGCCACGGCAGAATCGCGCGCCGAAATCGATACGCTGACAAGCCGCATCGCCACGTTGGAGCAATCGGCACGGGCGATCGAACAAACCGCGCGCTCGAGCGAAACCGAATTGAAGCGGAGAGCCAATGAACCGGTCGACGATGTCCGCAGCCGCCTCGCCATTGTGAGCATGGCGTTGCGCAATGCGGTCGAGAGCGGCATGCCATTCGGCACGGAATTATCGGCGGCAAAAGCGCTCTCTGCCGATGCCCGCGCCGTCACGACACTTGAGCCGTTTGCGGCTGGCGGCGTGCCGACCGCGGCGGCACTCGGCCGCGAACTCGCGAGCCTGATGCCGGTGATCTGGAAAACGGCCCGCACCCAGGAGGCTTCACAAGGCACCTTCCTCGAACGGCTGCAGGCGAATGCCGAGAAAATCGTGCGCGTCCGTCCCGCCGGCGACATTGCCGGTGACGATCCCGGCAATGTGAAGGCGCGCATCGAAGTGCGCGCCGAGAGTGCCGATATCCGCGGCGCGCTGGCTGAACTCGCAAAGCTGCCACCGGATGCGCGTGCACCGGCGCAAAGCTGGATTGCCAAGGCCGAAGCACGCAACGCGGCGATCGCTGCCGCGCGCGAGCTCTCGCAGAATGCGCTGACCGCGCTCACCAAGTCCGGCTCGTGAGGCGGAACCATCAATGATCCGCGTTGCGATTTTTCTTGTCGTTCTCGGGCTGATTGCGCTCGGTGTCACCTGGATCGCCGACCGGCCGGGCGAGGTTGCGATCACCTGGCTTGGCTGGCGCATCGAAACATCGCTGATGGTGATGCTGGCCATTCTGTTGCTGGTGATTGCCGCCAGCATCGTCATCTGGTCGATCTTGCGCGGTTTGTGGCGCAGCCCCGGACGCATCGCGGCGGCGATGCGCAACAGGCGTGAGGAACGCGGACGCCGTGCGATCATGCGCGGCTTGATCGCCGTTGGCGCGGGCGATACGCGCACAGCGCAACGTCACGCCGACGATGTGCGAAAGATCGCCCCTCACGAACCGCTGGCTTTGTTGCTGAGCGCGCAATCGGCGCAACTCGCCGGCGATCGCGCCGAAGCCGAGCGGACATTCCGCGCCATGACGCAACATGAGCCGACGAGGCTGCTCGGCTTGCGCGGTTTGTTCATCGAAGCGCAACGCCGCGATGACATGGCCGATGCGCGGCTCTATGCGGAAGAGGCGGCGAAAATCGCGCCGTCCTTGCCGTGGGCTGGTCAAGCGGTGCTGCAAATTCGTTGCGCCAGCGGCGACTTTGCCGGCGCGCTCGACATGCTGGAGCGCAACCGCGCGTCGGGCGCGCTCGATCGCAACACATTCAAGCGGCAGCGCGCCGTATTGCTGACGGCCCATGCGCTCGCGCTTGAGGATAGCGACCGCGAAACGGCGAAGGCCTTGGTGTTCGAAGCGGTGAAGCTTGCGCCCGACCTCGCCCCGGCGGCGGCATTGGCGGCGCGCTTCCTTGCCGAGAATGGCGAGTTGCGCAAAGCCACCCGCGTCATCGAACGGGCGTGGCAGGTCTCGCCACATCCCGATCTTGCCGAGACCTATGTTTATCTCCGCTTTGGTGATTCGGCGCTCGACCGGCTGAACCGCGCCCGCAAACTGGCGTCTCTCGCCCCGGGCAATATCGAAGGCGCTCTCGCGCTGGCGCGCGCCGCAATTAACGCACGCGAATTCCCCGAGGCGCGCCGCGCCATTGCGCCATACCTCGCCCAGCCATCGCAGCGCGTTGCCTTGCTGATGGCCGATCTCGAACAGGCCGAATCGGCCAATGAAGGCCGCGCCCGCGAATGGACAGCGCGGGCGGTGCACGCCCTGCGCGATCCGGCCTGGACGGCCGATGGTTTTGTATCGGACCGCTGGCTGCCGATATCGCCGGTGAGCGGACGGATCGATGCCTTCGAATGGAAGGCGCCGGTGGCGGAGATCGCCTCGGCCGCGCCTTATGTGGATGAGGTGGCCGCCTCGGAGATCGAGACACCACCGGCCCCCGTCATCGACGCGAAGCCCCTGATTGAACCGGCGCCCGATCCTGTCACACAGGCGGAGCCCCTGCCGCCGGAACCGGCTCGTCCCGCCGCGGAGCCCGTCCGGGAACGCCGGCACGCGGCTCCGGTCAAAGCCGAAGCCATCGTCCCCATCGCCCCCGTGCCCGACGATCCGGGCGCCAATCCGGAGCACGAGACCGATCCGACGCCCGAATCGCCGGCCAGCGCGCCGGCCTGGAAACGGATGTTCTGAGATCGGCGCACGGACGCGGCTTTGCCTTGTAAATTCGGGTTCGGCCCGCTATCAGGATTGCCTTGCCGCATTGCAGTCGGGCCGGCGTAGCTCAGTGGTAGAGCATCCGCTTCGTAAGCGGGTGGTCGGGGGTTCAAATCCCTCCGCCGGCACCACGCTCTAATAATCCCATTGCGCGCTGATGCCAGTTTCAGTGCCGCCATCGGCGCCGGTCGCCCCCTGAATGCGGATATTGTTGATGATGTCGATGTCGATCGTCGCCTTGCTGGAGCCGGGCGAGGTGCCCTGCCGGACGCCGAGGTAGACCCGGTCGTTCAGACGCTTGCCGACGCCGACCTGACCTCCGGTTCCGGCCTCATCCATGCCGACGTCCAGGCTATCGACCCCGAGCGAGCGCCGCACATTCTCCAACATGCCGGGACCACCGCCGGAAAACTGGGCGACGGTTTGCGCCACCGTGACGGCCTGGCTGGCGGTGAGGGAGCCGGCGGATTTGTTGAACAGCAGGCGCGCCAGAATTTCGTCTTGCGGCAGCTCGGGCGTCGACGCGAAGCTGATCTGCGGTTGCGAAGCGGGCCCCGAAATCAAGATCTTGGCTGTGACGTCGGCACTCTTCGTCTCGGCGATGAAGTCGAGGTTTGGATCTGTCGTGCCGTTGAATGCCACTTTGCCGCGGGTGAAATCGAGCCGGCGGCCGAGCACGTCGAACCGGCCACGCCGCATCTCGAACGCTCCCACCGTCACCGGCGCCACGCTGGTGCCTTTGAGGGTCAGGTTGCCACCCATTTCGGCTTCCACACCCATGCCGCGCACGAACACATTGTTGTCGGCGTTGATGGCGAGGTCGAGATCGGCCGCGAAGGCTGTGTCTGTAGGCTTGGAGCGATTTTTCGCTGCGGGTGGCTTGGTTGCCTTACGCTTGGCATCGTCCTGTTCCGATCCAGCATTGACGTGGCGCACGTTCAGCATGTCGCCCCCGCCGGGAAGCTTGTCCGGGATGTTGATGTCCAAGCTCCTGACGTCGAAGCGTCCCGTCACGCGAGGCCGGCTTGCGAAGTTGCCCGACAGGGCAAGCTGGCCGTCGGCGACGAGCCGCATCAGTTCGCTGGAGACCAGCCCCGCATTCTGCAGCGTGATGTCCATCTTGCCGGGAAAGCCGCTGGCGGGATCGAGCCCGACATTGCCCTTCACCGCGACGCTGCCGCCATTCTGCGTGCGCGCGTTGAGAGATGTGATCGTCACCGAGCGATCGGTCCCCGTGATCACGCCTTCGATCTTGTCCAGCGTCACCCCGTTGACAGTGTCGTCGAAGCGGGCTCCGGCAATGCGCACAGTGCCGCCGGCCCGCGGTTCAGCAAACGTACCCTGGATCTTGGCGTCGATGATCGCATGGCCCGAAGCGCGAGCGCCCGACGTGGCGAGCATGGCATTGGCGATGCCAAGCGCAACGCTGCCTTTCACATTCACATCCATGGCCCCGGCGCCCATCGGTACCGAGCCGGTCACTGAGACGCCCGACAACGAAGGCCCGGAAACGCCGATATCGAGTCCGACGCGGCCGGCGTTCAGCGCGCCCTTGGCTTTGACATCCAGAGGTCCGACCCCCGAGCGTGCGAGATCCGGCATGCTGATGCGGGAGATGGTGAGATCGTAGCTGCCGTTCGGTGTGGCTGCTGGACCGGAGACCTTCGCCTTGCCACTTAGCGTACCCGACAGATCGAGCTTGGGATCGGCAAGCGCGGCGAGTGCGAGCGGCAGGTTGCGCAGATCCACGTCGAGATCGAGAGTCTCGCCCGCTTTGCCGCGCACCGTGGCGCTGCCGCCACCGGTGACAAGCGCAAGACGATCGATGACCAGGGCGCCGCTCTCGTGGGTGAAGGTTGCCGGTGCCGACAAGGCAAGATTGGTACGGCCTTTGGTGACGCGGAAGGTGTCGAGCCGTATGGCGGTCGTCGCCGCACTCACGTTGAGCCGCGCCGATGCGGTGAGCACGGCGCCTTGCGCTGTGGTGTCGAGCTTGAGCGTGGTCGCGCCGTCGTCGCCACCGTTCGCGATAAGCGTCGCCTTGTCGACACGCAGAGCGTCAGCGGAGAGGCCGGTCAACTCCATCTTGCCATTGAGCGTCGGTGCACCGGCCGGATCGACAATGGAGACATCCATGCGCGTGGCATTGAGTGTAGTCCCCGCCGCGCGCAGCTTGCTGGCCACCGCGTTGACGGCGATGTGCTGCTTGCCGTCTTTGACCGTGAAGCCGAGATCGGCCTTCACGGTGCCCGTGAGTTCGGTCAAAGCAAGAGCCGAGAGATCGGAAAGATCGCGGGCGTCGAACGCGATCTTTCCGTCGAGCAATCCCTCCGCGCTGACATTGACGTTGCCCTTCGCCGCCACAGAGCCGATCGCAACATCGAAAGCGTGCGGCGCACTGCTGTTGCCAGTGGCACTGGAGAAGCTGCCAGTGCCGTTCGCAGGTTTGCCGCCGATGCGGCCGGTAAGCCGCGCATCTGCGCCGGGGCGGCCGGTGAGGTCGCGCACATCGAGATGCAGCGTAAGCGCTTCCAGGGCCTCGCCCATTGCGCGGCCTTTCGGCACCGTCAGGCGCATCTTCGCAGCAAGGGCCGTGAGATTGCCTTCGAATGTCGCCTCCGCTTCGGCGCGTCCTTCAAGGCGGGGATCGACGCGCTTGAGGTCTGGCAGCGTTGCGCGGGTGGAAAGGTCGGCGACCTTGCGATCGATGCGCCCATTCATGCTCAGACTGAGACCGATCGCGTTGAGCGTCAGTTTATCCACCGCCACTGCCCCTTCCGCGCCATAGGCAACGCCACCCGCAAGTGTCGCATTGCCGCCGAGCAGGCCATCGATGGCTGGGATGCCGGTGACGACGTCCTTTGAGGCTCCGTTCACCCGCGCGCGAATGATGTGCTGAGCATCGCCAGGATTGAGATTGGCATCGAGCGTTACGCTACCCTGCAGCGGTCGCCCTGCAAGCGGGGACAGGGCGGCGAGATCGAGCCGGGTCAACTGCAACGCGCCCTCGATAGCGTCTGCCGCTGCCCGGCCACTGAAGCGAAGGTCAAGCGGGACGAGAGACACATTCGCATTCGCGAGAGATGGTGCTCCGTTTGCTGGCACAGTACCGGAGAAAGAGAAGGTGCCCTTTTCGCCAAGTGCTGCGGTGGTCTGTGCGTCGCGCCCTTTCAGACCGTCGAGATTTCCATCCGCTTTCCAGGCGAGTCCGCCCTTGCCATCAGGCATCGTTCCGGCGCGAACATCGAGGCTGCTCGTGCCGTATCCGGCCGCGCCGAAGTCCTGAGCGGTCAACGTCACCGACGCAGTTGGAGCAGCAAAGGCGCCGCGCAACGTCCCTTTGAGATGCAAGTTTTTCCAGGCAGCGTCAGGGAGAAGCGTCGCAAAGCGCACCGCGTCTCCGCCGGTCGCGTTGAAGGCGAGATCGGCTGTCTCCGCCGCGTGATCCACGGAGCCGGCGAGGCTGACACCGAAGCCAGCCGCGCGAATGATGAACGTCTCGAAGTCGATGCGCATGTCATCATCGATGAGCGCAGCGGCGGTGATCTCGGACACGCCCTCAAACAGAGAGGCGACGTTCGCGGGCAGCAGATGCTGCACATCAGCATTGATGCGCACAGTCACCTTATGGCCCGTTGTTTCGCGGCGGACACCGGCTGCCCCGGTGATCCTGGCGGCATCGCCCGCGGTGAAATTGAGCGTTCCGTTCCAGGTGTCGATAGGACCGCTACCCTTGATTTCGGCCTCAACCGCAGGAAGCCCATCCATGTTCGCGAGACGCGCGACCAACCCGCCCTCAGGTTCGCGTGCCTGCACGTCGATATCGAGCATCTGCGTATCGGGCACATAACCGATGGTGCCCTTCACAACACCTTCAGCATCGCGGCGATCGAGCATGAATGAAAGCGAAAGTCCTCGCGCCGGCTCCATGAGCCGCGCCGAGGCGGTGAAGCCGAACGTCGCGGCTTGTCCAGCCACCGGCTCGGCGATGTCGATCTCTTTCACCGTGAAACTGTCGAGCGCGATGCGCAGCGGCAGGCTCGCGCTGCTGCCGCTGTCCTCGCTTTCGGGCGCCGGCGGCAGGTCCGGTTTGCGAACGAGACTGACTTTGGCGGCTTGCAGCGACTCCACTGCGAGCGTGGCGTTAAAAAGCGCGAGAGGATTCCAGATGAGGTGCAGGTCTTCGATCCGCGCGAACTCGCCGTGCGGGTCCGCGAGCGTCACCGAGCCGACTTTCATATTGGCAGGGATGAAGCCCTCGATATCCGAAACGGTGACGGTGAGTCCGTTTCCCGAGGCGAGCGTCCCGCCGAGCGAAGCCAGTATCCTTTTGCCGGGGCCAGTCTGGATCGCAGCGAAGATGACGGCCAACAGAACCGCCAGTGTCGCGACCGTCAGACTGAGCCAGCGCAGAAGCCGGCTTGAGAGGCGAGGAGTCTGTCTCAGAAGGCCTGTCCCAGACTGATGTAGAAGCCGTAATGGGAATCCCCATCCCGCGGATTGAGGGGGACCGCGAAGTCAAACCGGATCGGACCAAGTGCCGTATAGTAGCGAAGGCCGATGCCAGCGGAATAACGTAAATTGTCAAAGTCCGGCGTTTCGGAGGCGAAAGCCGCGCCCATGTCGAAGAAAGGCACGAGACCAATCGTGTCGGTGATCTTGATCCGCGCCTCCGCTGACGCGGTGAAGAAGCTCAGGCCGCCAATAATGTCACCCTGCGCATTGCGCGGGCTCGCCGACTGGTAGTCGTAGCCGCGTAAAGAACCGCCGCCGCCGACATAGAAACGGCGTTGGGCAGGAATATCGAACAGGCTCGCACCGACGATGCTGCCGGCCGCCACCTTGCCGGCAAGGATAAAGCGATTGTCCTCATCAAGGGCACGATAGGCGGAGAGCGCGCCCTTCATCATGAATGGTCCGGCCCCGCTGTCGCCGAGATAGGCGAAGGGCTCGAACGTCGCATTGAAACGGATGCCTTGCGAGGGGTCGAACAGGTTGTCGGTGGTATCGTAGGCCACATCGACCGGGATGCCGGCGATGGAGTAATCTTTGGTGCCGTTCGCGTCTTGCACGCGCGACTGCTCAAGATCGAGACTCACCTGCATGGTGAGTTCGTCGCTAAAGCGGTGGCGTACACCGCCGAGAAAGGTGGCGGCATCGCGCACATAGGCGTTGGTCACTTCGCGTAGTACCGACGCCTGGGCGATGAGATCGTCGGCGGGCGTATAGATGCCGGGTTTCACGAAGGTGGTGGAGACTTTGTATCCAAACGGATCGGCATCGGGCACCGCTTCCGGCGTGCTGCCGAACCAGGAGACCTGCGCATCGAGCCGCAATGTCTCACCGCCGCCGAACAGATTGCGGTGGCCCCAAAAGACATTCGCCACCGAACCTTCGGTCGTGGAATATTTGGCGCCGAAGCCGACATAGCGCGGGTCGCGCTCGGTGACTTCCACATAGATTGGCACTTGCCCGTTGGCATCAAGCTGGTCCGCCTCACGCAGACGGACACTGGCGATGGCTTCGTATTCGCTGAGGCGCTTGCGCAACCTGGCCAGACGCTTGGGTGAATAGGGTTCGCCGGGCTGGATGTCGATGCGTTCCTCGACGAAGCCGGGCTTCAGCCGCTGCGTGCCGGACACCGTGAAGGTGCCGAACGTCGCTACCGGCCCCGCCTGCACAACGAAGGTTACGTCCAAGGTTTTGGTGGCATGGTCCGCCACAACATCCTTGGAGGCGATGCGGGCTAAGGGGTGGCCGCTGTCACGGAAACTGTTGACGATGACACGCTCGGCGCCAGCGATGTCGGTGGCGCGGGCCACCTCGCCGGTCACAAGGCGCAGTTGCTCTGGCGTCGGCGCCGTGGGCAGGGGGCGCCGGCCTGCGGCATCAACCACGCGCACGGTGCCGAACTTGAACACCGGCCCCGGCTCCACCAGCACCGTGACCGGTACCGGCCCGGCGTGGCGGGCCGTGTTCACCGCCTCGAACGCCATCGGATCATTAGGCGCTCGCCCTGCAACCTTGATCGTCACTCTGCCGCCATAGCGGGCCTCGCTGTAAAGCGCGACGAGGATGCGCTCCCGGTCGGCGACGGCGCGCCGAAT
The DNA here is from genome assembly GCF_002119765.1 of Pseudorhodoplanes sinuspersici. Lineage (NCBI taxonomy): Bacteria > Pseudomonadati > Pseudomonadota > Alphaproteobacteria > Hyphomicrobiales > Pseudorhodoplanes > Pseudorhodoplanes sinuspersici. Next base: position 1,706,138 of record NZ_CP021112.1, on the reverse strand, counting down.
CAGGCCCGCAGCACCGGCAGGCGCCTGACGCTTCAGGCTCTCTAGGTTCGAAGCGTCTGTGACCGCCGAGCGGACCGAGCGTTCCGCACCCACGACCTCGAAGGTGACGGTGTATGGGACCGCATCGGGCGCGGATGTGTCGGCAGGTCCCTTGTCTGGATTGAACCAGGCGACCGCCTGCTCGAAGAAGGTCGGTTCATCCGCATGCGCATGGGAGGCGAACAACAGCGCGGCCATGAACACGCCGATGCAGATCTTCCTGCGAACGCCGGTATTGCTAGCTGGCCATGATCGCCAAGCGTCGGAATGTCTCATCAGGCCCGTCTGGCAATACTGTCAGGCAACAGAACCGCACGACGGACAATCAGCCGACGGGTAGCAATGGCAGGGGAATTTCATCCGTCGCGCGCCTCTTCAGTTCTTCTACAGCTGTGCCTCACTCTATGAAACCGGAGTGCGGTTTGAGATCAACCCACTTCATACGATGGGGCGCACGAGAGATGCGTTTACGGGAAGATGGTACCAAAAGCGCTCGTCTAAATCGCACGACGGGCGCTCGCGGCCAAATGGCCCGTGCTGCGATATGTCGCGGCCTCTTTAGAAGAGGCGTCAGCTGTGCTGCGCGTCGGCTTCGCTTCGCGCGGCGCCGCTTGCCCCGGTGACCGGCTCGGGGATAAAGACAGGTACGATAGGAAGCTCGGGCCGGGCCTGTGACAAACCATCCTGTAATCATCGCCGGTGGCGGCATCGGCGGCCTTGCGACTGCGCTCACGCTGCATCAGATCGGCGCGCCTTGCGTCGTCTTCGAAGCGGTGAACGAATTGCGCCCGCTCGGCGTCGGCATCAACCTGCAGCCCAACGCCGTGCGAGAACTCTACGATCTCGGCATTGCGCAAGCCGACCTCGACCGTATCGGCGTGCCAGCGAAGGAATGGGCGCTGGTCGGGTTGAACGGCAACGACATTTATTCAGAACCGCGCGGGCTTCTGGCAGGCTACAACTGGCCTCAATATTCGGTCCATCGCGGCCAGCTTCACATGCTGCTCCACCAGAAGGTGGTGGAGCAGATGGGCCCGCAGGCGGTCAGGCTCGGCAGCCGCGTCACCGGTTATCGCAAGAACGATGACGGCAGCGTCAGCGCCTTTGTTGAAGGCGCGGACGGGACGACATTCGAACAAAAGGGCGCGCTGCTGATCGGCGCCGATGGCATTCACTCCGCGATCCGGGCGCAGATGCATCCCGGCCAGCCGCCGATCCACTGGGGCGGCGCGGTGATGTGGCGCGGCACGACACGGGCGCGGCCGATCCGCACCGACGCATCTTTCGTCGGTCTTGGCACACATCGTCAGCGCGTCGTTTTCTATCCTATTTCCCATCCCGATCCGCAGACCGGCCTTTCGATGATCAACTGGATCGCCGAGGTCACGATGGACAATGCCGAGGGCTGGAAACAGCTCGGCTGGTTCCGGCAGGTGCCGACCTCCGATTTCGCGCATCATTTCGAGAACTGGGTCTGGGACTGGCTTGATGTGCCAGCGTTGATCAGGCAGTCCGACGCCGCCTTCGAGAATCCGATGATCGACCGCGATCCCGTTCCGACATGGCGCGATGGTCCCGTCGTGCTGCTGGGCGATGCTGCTCACGCCATGTACCCCACCGGCTCAAACGGCGCGAGCCAGGCCATCGTCGATGCGCGCGTGCTGGGCGCGGCAATGATTGAGCATGGCGTCACGCCCGGTGCACTGAAAGCCTATGACGAGAAGCTGTGCGGGCCAATCTCGCAGCTCGTGCTGCGCAATCGCGGGGCTGGGCCGTTCGGCCTGCTCAATATCGTCGACGAACGATGCGGCGGCACATTCGACAACATCGACGACGTCATCCCCGCGAACGAACGCGCCGCGTTCATGGCTGGCTACAAAGCCGCCGCTGGCTTTGCCATCGAAACGCTCAACAATGCGCCACGGACAATTGCCGAAGACGCACGTGTGCAGGCACTCGGAAGTTCAAATTCCAGTGTCGGCACAGAAGATCTTCAGGCTGATCACGAGAGGCAGGCGCACGGTTGAAGCCGCGCTGCAAAGATCGTCGATCAGCCCGCGAGAAAGGCCAGCCGTGCATCGGTCCGGGCCGGCGCGATTTCGATAATTTCGGCGCTGACCACATCCTGGGCAACAAACGGATCTTCATTCACCCGCGTTTGAAGATCGGACGGCGATATGTTGTGTGCCAATATCCCGCCGCCAGATTTAGGCTGAAGGCTGCCGGCTAGAAGGAATACGCCGTCTTCGAAGCCGCGCTTGAGCCACACATTATGACTATCCATGAATTGCGGGGCTTTGGCCTTGTTGCTGGAAAATCTAAGCAATACGATAAACATTCCGATGGTCCTCTTTGATTTATGTGAAGCGGTGGGCTGATGCGCGTCGCTTGCTGGTGCATTGCATGTCCAGCCAGCCGTTCATCTGTGCGACTTCCTGCCGGATGAAATCCTCGTCGCGAAAAGCATTGGCCAGCGTGGCAACGCCCTGACTGCGGGCGAGAAGGTGCATCGCCAATGCATCAGCATCGGCATCGCGACCCAGCAGCGCGAACTGGCGGCTGAGCCAATTACGGAACAGCGCAAAGATCTTGTTCGCCTCGGCTTGCGCGGCATGATCAAGTTTCGCGAGTTCGTTGCACAGGGTGCCGACCGGGCATCCATAAAGCATGATCTTCGCCCGATTCATGATAAGGATCTGGATGAAGCTTCGGATGCGGTCCGCTGCGCTTTTTCCGTCAGCCTCCCATTGGTCCAGCATTTTTTGAGTATTCGACAGACGCAAGCCAATGACGGCGTCCAGGATCTCGTCCTTGGTCTTGAAGTGATAGTAGAAATTGCCGCGCGAAATCTGCACAACATCGGCGATGTCGGCGAACGACGTGTGTTCATAGCCCTTCTGATAAAAGAGCTGATCGGCAGCCTCGATGATGTGATCGCGGGTGGTGCCGTTCATGAAAGACCTTCTCCTCGACATGAGAGACCCATCACTGCAAGCGCCTGCGCACCGACCATCGGCGACGACGCCCATCCGACTGACAAGTGTCGTCGCAGATCTGCGTAGGACGACCGTCCCAGTTAATTAGGACGATTGTCCAAGCTAGTCAAGCCTCCGTCTCAAGCCTGCGATGAACGACCCCTCCGGGATTTACTGGTGCATCGCAAAGGCGTTGCGCTATACGCAGCCTTTGGGCGGAAAGAGGTTGAAGACATGCGCGACACACCGGAACAACTCGAAAGCTATCTCGCAGGCGTCTGGCGGCGTGGTGACACCATCGAAACCGAGCTTGTCGATCCGGTGCACGGCACCGTGCTTGCCACCGCAAGTGCGCGCGGGCTCGACTTGAAAGCGGCACTGGATCACGCACGCCGGACCGGCGGCGCGGCTTTGCGCGCACTGTCATTCGCCGAGCGCGCCAAGCTGATCGGCGCCGTGGCTGATACGCTCATCGCCAACCGCGCGAAATATGAAGCGATCGCCGTCGCCAATTCCGGCAACACCAAGATTGATGCGGCAATCGACATCGACGGCGGCATCGGCACGCTGAAATATTACGCGCGGCTCGGGGCACCGCTCGGCAATGCCAAATTCCTGCTCGATGAAAAGCCGGTGCGGCTGGCAAAGGCGGAAAATTTCCAGGCCATCCATCTGCTGACGCCCTGTCATGGCGTCGCGGTGCATATCAATGCCTTCAACTTTCCAAGTTGGGGTCTTTGGGAGAAAGCAGCGGTCTCGCTGCTCGCGGGTGTGCCGGTCTTCGCAAAGCCTGCATCGTCCACGGCGATGCTGACTCATGCGATGGTGCGCGACGTGATCGCCGCAAAAGTGTTGCCAGAAGGTGCGCTCAATCTTTTGTGTGGCAGCGCCGGCGATCTGCTCGATCATGTGACGGGAGAGGATGTGATCGCCTTCACCGGCTCGTCCGGCACCGCGGCGCAAATCCGCCGGCATCCGAATATCCTCTCGCGTGGCGTGCTCGTGAATGTCGAAGCCGACAGTGTCAATGCGGCGTTGCTCGCGCCGGATGTGGCAGCAGCTCAGCCGGTGTTCGACGCATTCGTCAAGGAAGTCAGCCGCGAAATGACGGTGAAGGCCGGGCAGAAATGTACCGCAATCCGCCGCATCTTCGTGCCGGCAGAGCGTACCGATGCAGTTGCCGAAGCGCTGCTGGCGCGATTGAAGAAAACGACACTCGGCGATCCGCGCCGCGAGGATGTCCGCATGGGACCGCTGGTCACGCGCAGTCAGCAAGCAGCCGCATTCGATGGCATCGGCCAACTCGCAAAGGAAGCCGAGATTCTGACGGGCGGCGCGACGGCGCCAGCCATTGACGGCATCGATCCAAACAAATCCGCGTTCGCTGCGCCGACACTGATGCGCGTTGCCGATGCGTCGAGCACACATGCCGTGCACGACATCGAAGTGTTCGGCCCAGTGGCGACGATCATTCCCTACAAGAGCGAAGCGGAAGCGTTTGCCCTCGTCGCGCGCGGCGGCGGTTCGCTTGTGGCGTCAGTCTACGGCGAAGATCGCGGTTTCTTCGTGCGCGCTGTTGGCGAGATCGGACCTGGCCACGGCCGCCTGCTGATGGTGGAAAGCGCGATTGCCGATACGCAGACCGGGCACGGCATCGTCATGCCACAATGCAATCACGGCGGTCCCGGCCGCGCCGGTAATGGCGAAGAGCTTGGCGGATTGCACGGTCTTCGTTTCTATCATCAGCGGCTGGCGGTGCAGGGTTCGACCGATCTGCTAGCGGAGCTGCAGGCGAAAGCCTTCGCGTTGCATTAGAGCGTTTTCGAGCGAAGTGACTACCGGTTCGCTAAAGAAAACGCGTCAAAACAAAAAGCGAGAGTCCCGGCTTTGATTCCATCAAAGCCGGAGAGGCTCTAGACGCGGCGTACTCAAGCAGCCTTGAACTTCGCCATCACATCATCGGGGACCGGCTTGGTCTTGAGCTGACCGGTCTTCGGATCCAGCATCGCCCACACGCGGGTCTCGCTGCCGTCGACACCGAGCTTGCCGTCGACGAAAATCTGGTGCCGGATCTCGAAGCTCGAGCGGCGGAATTCGCTGATTTGGGAATGCATCTCGACGGTATCGCCGAATTTGGCCGGCACGCTGAAGGTGGCACGTGCATCGACCAGCGGGATCCCGAGGATATCGAATGTTTTGGCGAGGTCCTGCTGCTTCACGCCGAGCGCTGACTCGAACATCGCCCAGGTCGAGGTATCGAAGAATTCGAAAAAGCGTGCATTGAAAACGATCCCCGCCGGGTCGCAATGTCCCCACTCGATCTTGAAATGCCGCTTGCTGACGAAATTACCCACGGTTCGTCCCTCGCTCCTTTTTAGTTTCTGGATCTTCGATGCCGCAGAGAGGTGGAGCTGTCAATTTACCGGTGCCGACTACGCTCGCGCCTGAGGAGCATCTTCGTCTTTCTGCGGGCCGATCAGTTCCTGCAACGGCGCTTCGAGCTCGTATTCGAAACCGTCGGCATCGTAGCGAACCTGACTTTTCCCCGCCACATCGCGCGGCGCGATACGCCGCACCAGCAACTCGCCAAAGCCGCGACGTGACGGCGCATCGACACGGGGGCCGCCACTCTCCTTCCAGTGCAGATGGAAAATCGGATCGCCGCCAAGGTTATCGATCCGCCAGGTCAGATCCACCTTGCCGTCCGGTACCGATAACGCGCCGTGCTTGGCCGCGTTGGTCGCAAGTTCATAGAACAGCAGCGCGAAGGTCTGCGCCGCGCGGGCCCTCAACGCAATGTCGGGACCATCCATCGAAATGCGCCCGGCAAAGGGAATGATCTCCTCGGAGATCAGGCTTTGCAGACTGAGACTCTTCCAGTCGCTGTCAGTCAACAGCGACAAGGCGCGCGCCAGCGCCTGCAACCGGCCTTCCGCGGTCTTCTGAATTTCAGCAAGACTCAATCCCGGCGTGAAGCTGAGACGCACCACCGCTTGCGCCACCGCCATCACATTACGCACGCGATGATTGAGTTCGTGGATCAGGACTTTCAAACGGTCCTCGGCGGAACGACGCGACGCGACCTCTTCGGACAATGCATTGGCTCTGTTCCAGATGAAGCCGAGCAACAGCGCCGACGCGCCTGTCAGCGCAAAACCGGCGCTCGCCATCCAGAGGCCGCGGATGAATCCTTCTCGCGACAGATTGCGCGGCACCGAATAGACGAATCGCAACTCGCTGTTGCCGAACTCCATCTTGCGTTCGAACAGTGCGCTGGGCGTCTTCGGCGTATCGTCCACACCGCCTGCCGTCAAACGGTACAGCGGCTGGGTCATGTCATGCGTGAACACGCTGACGGTCGCGCCCCTCGGCACTCGTCCCGCCGACAGTGCGTTGCGGAAAAAATGATCGATCCGGAAGCCGAAGCCCATCACGCCGAGAAAGCCACCGCCTTCGTCATAGATCGGCGCATAGAGCAGCAGCGCACGCTCGTCCGGCGATTGCACCAGGCTCAACGGCCTGGTCCGGCTCACGTCATGGCTCCTTTTCGCTTGCAGGATGGCTTGCAGCCGTTCCGGAAATGCACCCGCGTCGACTCCCAGTACGAAGCGGTTTTTCTCCGGCGCAATATCGACGATCGGAAACATCGGCCGCTTCAGTGTCGCGGGATCGATCGGCTTGTCGCCGGGGCCACGAAATCCCGGCTGCTCCACCCCGGCTGCCCGCAATGCCTGCAAAACCTCGGCCGCCTGCGGCGGATCGACGACCTCGGGCAGCCAACCGATCGTGGTGAGGTCCGGCGCCAGCCCGAGGGCACGATCGCCAAAGGCGCCCAGCGCCCTCGGTGTCGACAATGGCGGCGGAACGAAAAACCGCGCGACGGTCTTGGCGAGGCTTGAGCGCGCGAGAATATGCTCGCTGACGGTACCGAAATGGGAATCGATGATCTCGCCGATGCGCAGACGCTCGACCGTACGATACTGCCTCGCTTCCTGATTTGCGATGTAGACCGACAGCAACACCCCGGCCAGGATCAGCAGCGCGAGCAAAACCCGCGGCATCACTTGCTCTCGGAACGTCGTGCGGTCGCGCAATGGCATCAAAATTCAGCTCGTCAATACCTACCGTATTGAACCTATCGTATTGAATCCGCGTTGCGAAGAAGTCCGGCCGCAGATGGAGGCGGAAAGATTTTTATGTTAGCGTCCCGGACCTTTGTTCAGCCGATGGTGACGAATGGGTGAGGCGATCGAAACCGATATTCCGGCGCGCCTCGATCGCCTGCCCTGGAGCCGGTTTCACACACTTGTTGTCGTCGCGCTTGGTATTACATGGATTTTCGACGGCCTCGAAGTCACGTTGGCGGGCGCTTTATCGGGTGCACTCAAAGATAGTCCCGTTCTCCAATTCAACAACACCGATATCGGCATTGTCGGAAGCGCATACCTTGCCGGCGCTGTTATCGGGGCGTTGTTCTTCGGTTGGCTCACCGACCGGTTGGGACGCAAGAAGCTGTTCTTCATCACGCTCGGCGTGTACCTCACGGCAACGGCCGCGACAGCCCTGACCTGGAATTTGTGGACCTTCGCACTCTGCCGCTTCTTTACAGGCGCCGGTATCGGCGGCGAATATGCCGCGATCAACTCAACCATTCAGGAGCTGATCCCCGCGCGCGTACGCGGCTGGACCGATCTCGTCATCAACGGCAGCTTCTGGGTCGGTGCCGCCATCGGCGCGCTGGGCTCGATCATTCTGCTCGATCCCGCCCATATCGACCCCGAATTCGGCTGGCGGCTGGCGTTCTTCATCGGCGCGGCGCTCGGCGTCATCGTCTTCTTCATGCGGATGTGGCTGCCGGAAAGTCCGCGCTGGCTGATGACACATGGCCGTGCGCAAGAAGCGGAAAAAATTGTCGCTGGCATTGAAGACGGCATCCACGGCTATATACGCCCTACAAAGCCGCTGCCGCGCGTGCGTCTTATTCCGCGCAGTCACACGCCATTAATCGAAGCTGCACAGACTCTCTTCCTGGTCCATCGCAATCGCGCGGGTGTCAGTTTGATCCTGATGGCCGCGCAAGCCTTTTTCTATAACGCGATCTTCTTCACCTATGCGTTGGTGCTGACCGACTTCTTTGGCATCGCCGCCAATCAGGTCGGCTGGTACATCCTGCCATTCGCGCTCGGAAATTGCCTCGGCCCGGTCTTGCTCGGCCGCCTGTTCGACACGATCGGCCGCCGGCCAATGATCTTTTTCACCTATCTCATGTCCGGTCTTCTGCTTGCGCTGACCGGCTATCTCTTCATGCAGGACGTTCTCACGGCCACCACACAGACGCTCTGCTGGATGGTGATCTTCTTCTTCGCCTCGGCCGCGGCAAGTTCGGCCTATCTCACCGCGAGCGAGAGCTTCCCTCTGGAAATCCGTGCGCTGGCCATCGCCATTTTCTATGCGGTCGGCACCGGCATCGGCGGCGTCGCCGGGCCATTCATTTTCGGGCATCTGATCGACACCGGCTCGCGGGCAACGGTCTTCGGCGGTTATCTGTTTGCCGCCCTTCTCATGATTGCTGCGGCTGTGATTGCACTGCGTTTCGGCGTCGCCGCCGAGCGCAAACCGCTGGAAGAGGTTGCGAAGCCACTCTCTTTTTCCGATTAGCTTGATCCGCTCATCGCCGTGGAAAGCGGGCGCTTCAATTCGGTCAATACCGGTCCTTGAGCATGATGCCGAAAAGTGCCAAGCGGTTTTCGGATGACATCATCCTCTACTATATTGGAATCGACCACGTTTATGATTTGGATCGGCTCGATCCAAATCATCGTGATCTAACGTGCAGCAGACCTGACGAGGATCACGGGATGCGATCAATAGTTGCTTGTTTGTTTGCGGTTGTAGCACTTGTCTTCGATGCTGAGCCATCTTCAGCCCAACCACTCGACAAAGTCAGCTTCGGCACCAACTGGGTTGCCGAGCCGGAGCATGGCGGCTTCTATCAGGCGCTTGCAGACGGCACCTACCGCAAATACGGACTCGATGTGACCATTTTGCCTGGCGGACCGAATGCCAATAACCGCATTCTGTTGCCGGTCGGCAAGATCGACTTCTACATGAGTGCGAACCTGCTGCAATCGTTCGATGCCGTCGAACAGAATGTGCCGACCATCGCCGTGGCGACCAGCTTCCAGAAGGACCCGCAGGTGTTCCTGGCGCATCCCGATCAGGGCATCGAGACCTTCGAAGATCTGAAGAAGCTGAACCTTCTCGTGTCGAAGGAAGGCCTCGTTGGCTATTATCAATGGCTGAAAAAAGATTTCGGCTTCGCCGACAAGCAGGTGAGGCCCTACAATTTTAACCCGCAGCCCTTCTTCGCTGACAAGCGCGTTGCCATGCAGGGCTATGTGACATCGGAGCCCTATGCAGTGGAGACGCAGGGCAAGTTCAAACCGAAGATTTTTCTGCTCGCCGATCAGGGCTTCAGCACTTATTCGACCCTGATCGAAACGCGCCGCGATCTGGTGGAAAAAAGACCGGATCTGGTACAGCGCTTCGTCGATGCCTCGATCGTCGGCTGGTACAATTACATCTACGGCGACAACAAGGCTGCAAACGAACTGATCAAGAAGCAAAACCCGGAAATGACTGACGCGCTGATCGATTACTCGGTCGCCAAGATGAAGGAATACGGCATCGTCGATTCCGGAGATTCACTGACGCTTGGCATCGGCGCGATGACGGATGCGCGCGTGAAGGATTTCTTCGACAAGATGGTGCGCGCCGGCGTGCTCAAGCCGACGCTGGATTACAAGAAGGCCTATACACTGCAATTCGTGAACAAAGGCGTGGGGCTGGATCTTCGGCCTAAATGACCGTCATGCCCGGCACAAGGCCCCGGCTGTCGTGACCGCACATTCACGCGAACCGGTACCCACTTCGCTCGAAAACGCTCCAAATATCCGATCTTTCGGTATTTTTCTGCCGTCCGCGGCAGCTGGGCACTTTACTCTTTGCCTTCCTTTCTGCCCTCATAGGGCCGCGAATCGGCCGCTCGTTTTCGCCTCGCGCGGGCGGTCTGTGGGCAGGGCCAAAGGCAGCAATGAATCTGGCACAGCACATCCACGATGCCGGCCGCAATTATCCGAGTCGGCCCGCAGTCGGCTTCGGCAATTATCTTCTGCATGATTATGCGACGCTGGCGCAGCGCGTGGCGCGCATCGCCTCGGCGCTGCGAAAAGACTTCAGGCTGATACCGGGCGACCGCGTCGCCATCGTCGCCAGCAACGTTCCTGAATATATCGAGACGCTGTATGCGATCTGGCATGCCGGCTGCGTCGCCGTGCCTGCCAATGCCAAGCTGCATGGGGCCGAACTCGCCTATATTCTCGAACATTCCGGCGCGCGGATCTGCTTTGCATCGTCCGATCTCGCGTCGGTCATCGACACGCATGCGCCGCGCAATATCGAACGCATCGTTGTCTTCAATGCCCGTTCCTACGACGCGCTGCTCGCCGCCGATGTGATGCCGGTTGCGCCACGCGAGCCCGACGATCTCGCTTGGCTGTTCTATACGTCCGGCACCACCGGCCGGCCAAAAGGCGCGATGCTGACGCACCGCAATCTGCGCGCGATGAGCAAGGCCTATATGTCGGAAGTGGATCGCATCGGCTATGGCGATCCGGTCCTGCATGCGGCGCCGATGAGTCACGGCTCAGGCCTTTACATCGTACCGTATGTCGAACATTGCGGCGTCAATGTCGTGCCGGAATCCGGCGGTTTCTATGCCGATGAAATCTTCAAACTACTCGAGGCCTGGCCGCGCAGTTCGATGTTCGCGGCGCCGACCATGGTGAACCGGCTGGTGGATCAGTCCGGCCATTGTCCGGTGGACAATATCCGCACCATCATCTGGGGTGGCGCGCCGATGTATGTCGAGGACACCATCCGCGCGCTCGAGCGCTTCGGCCCGCGCTTTGCGCAGATCTACGGCCAGGGCGAAAGCCCGATGACGATCACGCTCTTGTCGCGAAACGACATCGCCTATACGCGCGACGCACGATGGCGCGAGCGGCTCGGTTCGGCGGGCCGCGCCTTCAAGAACATGGAGGTCATCGTCATCGCCGAGGACGGCACTGTCCTGCCGCCGGGCGAAGTTGGAGAAGTCCTCTGCCGCGGCGAGCCGGTGATGGCCGGCTATTGGCAGGACGAGGAAGCGAGCCAAGCCGCTCTGGCCGGCGGCTATCTGCATACCGGCGATATCGGCTCATTCGACGAAGAGGGCTATCTGTTCCTCAAAGACCGCTCGAAGGATCTCATCATTTCCGGCGGCTCCAACATCTATCCGCGCGAAGTCGAGGAAGTGCTGCTGCGGCATCCCGGCATCCACGAAGTCTCCGTGATCGGCCGGCCAGATCGCGAATGGGGCGAGATCGTCGTCGCCTATGTTGTCGGCAATGCCAGCGCGGCCGATCTTGATACGCTGTGTCTGAACTGGATCGCGCGCTACAAGCGCCCGCGCGATTATGTGTTCATTCCTGCATTGCCGAAGAACAATTACGGCAAGGTGCTGAAGCGGGAGCTTCGTCTTCTCGATGCCGAGCGTGTGGTGGGCGCGGGTTGATAGCCGCTCCATCCATCCTCCGCTCATTCCCGCGCAAGCGAGAATCCAGAGTTTTCGCGCTGGGTCCCCCGCCCGGAGCTTGTCATCGGGCGCGCGCAAGCGCGGCCCGTTGGCGGGATGAGCAAAAAACTTGGTACTCTCAATGCAATGGAACAAACATGTCTGACATAAAAGTCGAAGTGCTGCGCTCGAATGCGGTGCTGCCTGCCAACCTGCCGTTTCCTGATGGCGTTCGGATCAACGATCTCGTCATCCTGTCGGGGCAGATCGGCGTCAAACCGGGAACGCTGACACTCGTTGAAGGTGGCATCGAAGCCGAAGCGCGACAGACCTTCGAGAATCTGCGCCTCACACTCGAAGCGCACGGCATGACGCTGACCGACATCGTCCGCGCGCAGATCATGCTCGCCGATATGTCGGAATGGCAGCGCTTCAACGCCGTCTATCTTGAATTCTTCCCCGATGCCGCACCGGCCCGCAGCGCCTTCGGCGCCAACGGCCTCGCGTTGGGGGCACGCGTCGAAATCGAAGTCTTCGCTGTCAGGCGGTGATCGCTGCTGGCTTGGTGTCGCCCCCGAGCCAGCGATCGAGGAACGACGCCAGCCAGTTCTGCATCGAATAGTCGAACACCCAGCGATCCTCGAAATGTGCGGCGCGCTGCTTGGCGCCGGGCAATAACATGCGCTGCTCGCCGCGGATGGTCCAGCGGCACATCATGGCGTGGGTGACCTCAGGGTGAAACTGGATCGCATAGGCATGGTCGCCCTGCCGGAACGCCTGCACCGGAAAGGTATCGCCTTCGGCCAGCAGCGTTGTGCCCCATGGCTGTTCGAAACCCTCGCGATGCCATTGATAGACGTGGTCCGGCCAGACTTCGCAGACACTGCGGCCTTCGTCGGTCGGACGGATCGGGTAATAGCCGACCTCGACATGGCCATCCGCGTGCGAATCGACGCGGGCGCCAAGATGCCGCGCCAGCATCTGGCCGCCGAGACAGATGCCGAGGAACGGCTTGTTCTCTTTCAATGGCACGCCGATCCAGTCGATCTCGCGCTTGACGAACTCGGTATCGTCATTGGCGCTTTGCGGACCGCCAAAGATCACAGCGCCGGCATGCTGGGCCATGGTGTCAGGCAACGGATCGCCGAGGCAGGGTTTGCGGATATCGAGCGGGACGCCGCGCTTGCGTAGAAGATTGCCGACGCGGCCCGGCGTCGAATTCTCCTGATGCAAGACGATAAGAACGGGCAGTGACATTTGCGTGGTGATTTGCGGCACTTTCGAAAGCCTCGATCGCAGTAATGTCTCGATTCGACCCGCCACTGGCAAGCGTCGATCCGGTAAAGCCGCCATGAGCAATTGGTCTATCTGCTGCGGCGTTTCTGCCGTTTGTCCGATGCCGCCAGCAGCGTTTCGCGCGGCAGAAGGCGCGACAGGAAAACAATCATCTTGTTGACGAGGCCCGGCACGACCAGCATCTGGCCGGCCATCAGGCCGCGATAACCCTCTTCGGCGACGCGCACGGCGCCGACCACAGCCGGGCCCGGCAGGTCCCGGTTTGGCACACCCGCGCGGGCCTGAAACCCGGTCGGCACCGGACCCGGACAGAGTGCCGTCACGCGGATGCCGCGGGCCTTCCATTCCTGATACAGCGCCTGGGTGAACGACAGCACGAAAGCCTTGCTGGCGTAATAGACCGCCGATTGCGGCCCCGGCACGAAGCCCGCCACCGACGCAACATTCAAAAGGCCGCCACGGTGCCGCTCCAGCGAATCGGTCCAGCGCAGCGACAGGTCCGTCAGCGTGCGGACGTTAAGATCGATCATCGCGAATTGCTCGCTGCGCGGCTGTGACGCCGCCGCGCCGACCAGACCGAAGCCGGCATTGTTGACGACGAATTGCGGTTCGAGATTGTGTTGCGTCAGCACAGCATCGATGCGGTCGCCCGCATCCGGCTGTTCGAGATCAATAACGAGAGCGACAGGCCGCGTATCACCGCCGGCCGCGATCTCGTCCGCGAGCTTCTCAAGCTTGTCGGCGCTGCGGGCCACCAGCACGACGCGATGCCCGTTGCGCGCAAAGATCTTCGCAAGTTCAAGCCCGATACCGGACGATGCGCCGGTGATGATGGCAACCGGATCGCGCGTCGTCATTGCGGGCCGCGCATGAGCGACATGAGCCGGTCAGGCATCGTCCCGCGTCTTGCTGACCGCCGCCACGTCGCGGCGAAGCTCGACGCGGTCGCGTTGCGAAATGCCGAGCAGATCGGATGCACGCCAGACGACATTGTCTTCGAACTCATTCATGTTGCCGTCGGCATAAACCATTTCCCACATCATTTTCACGACACGGCGCCGGGCATCCTCATCAAGCGAACGATTGAGCTGGCTGGTGAAGCCGTAAAGATCGACCGCCTCCCGGTCGGCCGCACTCCCGGCTTCGATCAGCTCTTCCGTCGCAGCATCGTCGAGATCGAATTGCCGCTTGAGCAGATCGTGCAGTTTGCTCAATTCGGCGCTGGTTTCCTTGCCGTCGATGGTCATCACGTGAATCAGCAAGGCCGCCGCCGCGAGCCGGTAATCGTTATCGTCGAAGCGGCCCGCCGGCTTGTCGCCGATCCCGACCTCGTTCAGGAAATCCTTTAAAATCTGCAGCATGCCAATCCGTTCCGGGCTGTCGCCCAACCATGTGGTGTCGGGCGCGCAGCTTGTAAAGCACGGAGACGGCGGCGAGAAGGGGCCTCAACCTTACGACACGTTAATGTTGGCAGGCAGCAATGTTGTCAGCCGCCCTAGCGCTTGGGTACCGCGACCACACAATCGAGTTCGACCCGGGCGCCCGGCGAACTCAACTGGTTGACGCAGACCATGGTCGAGGCCGGCCGCCACTCGCCCATATAGGGCTTCATCGCCTTGTTCATGCCGTCGCAGTCGCGCATGTCGGTGAGATATTTGGTGATCTTGATAATGTCCTGAAAACTCGCACCGACTTCGTCGAGTATGGTCTTGATGCAATCCATCGCCAGCTTGGTCTGCTCCTCGATGCTGTGAGGGTGGATGTGCTCCTCATCGCGGTGGGGATGGTGATGATAGAGGCTCGATGGCGTGCAGCCGGACAGGAACATCAGGTCGCAGGCGCCGACGATCCGCACCGCCGGTGCATAAGGCATCTTCCAGGCTTCATCAGGTGAGGGATGGATCACATCCAGCGTGACATCGTTGCGGCGGACTTCGGTGATGCTCATCGCAAACTCCTTGCGGCTTATTGGTATTAGGTGATGCGCCAGCGGCCGAGCCAGATGTCGATCGCATCCTGCGTCTTGGTGACAATGATGCCGAGCGTGGCCAGCACGATCAGAACGGCGAAGACCTGTTCGGTTTCGAGAATCTGTCCCGAGAGATAAAGGCGCGCGCCAAGCCCCAATTTGCCGACGACCATTTCAGCGGCCACGACAAGAATGATCGATACGCCAAGGCCAAGCCGCGTGCCGGCGAAGATCGCCGGAATTGCGCTCGGGATCAGCACCTTACGGACGATCTGCTGCTTGGTCGCCCCGAGGTCGCGCGCCGCCAGCACCAATCCCGGATCGCATTGGCGTACGCCCAGCACCGTATTGATCAGGATCGGGAAGATCGCGCCCAAGGCGCTGATGGTGAGCATGAACGGCCCGCCGGTGCCAAGCCAGATGATCAGCAGCGGGATCAGCGTCACCTTCGGCAGCGGATAAAGCGCGGCGATGAACATATCGGCGATGGCGCGGACGCGGGCGGAGGTCGCGATCCACACGCCGAGCAGCGTGCCGACGACAAGCGCGATCGCAAAGCCGGCGAAGATGCGGTAGAGCGTGACGCCGAGATCGGTCGCCAACCCGCCGGTCAGAAACATCGCCACCAGCGCCACCACGATCTGACTCGGTCGCGGGAGATAGAGCGGCGAGACGCCGGACAGATAGGCGCTGACCTCCCAGATCAGCAGAACGAGTGCGACCGAGCCCCAGCCGAGCACACGCGGATCGTCAAAAAACGCCTTGAGCCCTGCGCCCTGCACGGGTTGACCCTCGTTCACATGCGTGCTGCCGGCGAGATGCTGGTCGCTCATCATGCAGTTCCGGCTTCGGTCGTCATCGCGGTCATCACTTCATCGCGCAGCAGGCCGTAAATCTGGTCGAACAGCTTCGCGAATCCCGGCTCATGCGTGGTGGCGTGATTGCGCGGGCGCGGCAATTCGACATCGATCGTCGCAACGATGCGGCCCGGACGCGCCGACATCACCAAAATCGTATCGGCCAAGAGAATGGCCTCCTCGATCGAATGCGTCACGAGGATCGCCGTGGTGCCGCTCTGCTCAACAAGTCTGGCAAGCTGCTCCTGCAAGACGAGGCGCGTTTGCGCATCGAGCGCGCCGAACGGCTCGTCCAGCAGCAGCACATCGGGATTCATCACCAGAGCGCGGGCAATGCCCACGCGCTGTCGCATGCCGCCGGACAATTGCCGCGGATACTTCTTTTCGAAGCCCGGCAGGTCCACAGCCGCAATGGCCTTGCGGGCACGCGCTTCACGCTCGGCTTTCGGTACGCCGGCCAATTCCAGGCCGAACACGACATTCTCCAGCACCGTCAGCCACGGAAACAGGTTGAAGGCCTGCCACACCGTCGACATCGCAGGACGTTTCGTGACTTGGCGCTGTGCCGCCACACCGCCCTCAAGCTTGACGAAGTTCAGATGCCCGCGCGACGGATCGAGAAAGCCGCGCACGATCTGAAGCAATGTGCTCTTTCCGCAACCGCTCGGCCCGATGATGGCCGTCACTTTGCCCGGCAGGAAGCAGCAACTGACCCCGGAGAGCGCGAGCGTGGACTCGCCCGCAGCGCCCGGAAAAACCAGCCCCAGATCACGGCATTCGATGGCGACGGCGTGATCGGTCATTTTCGCTCAACCGAACGGATTGCTTTGCGCCAGCCGCTTGTTGGCCTCAACGGCGGGCGACAGATCGAACAATTGATCCTCCTTCACCGTCGCGTTGACCATCTTCATGCTCTCGTTCCAGAACTTGCCCTGCGCCATGCAAGAGGCGATGTTCGGCATGCCGTCTTCGGTAAACCAGGTCCAGCGCGGCGCCGCCGCCTCGATCAGCGCGGCAGGAACCTTGGTGGCTTCCGATACGATCTTGACGATGGCCGGATCTTTCGCGGCGGCCGCCTTGTTGAACAGACGGCCGGCATGCGTATGCGCCATCGCGAAACGGACCGCGGCGGATTTATTGGATTGCAGATACGCACCCGACATCGCCCAGCAGGCGAGCTGCGTATTCGGCTCGATGTCGTATCCGGAGAAGACCAGCTTGCCGAAATTGTTCTTCTCGACCAGGAAACCAAGCGGCACCGGAACATTGGCAACGTCCGCCTGATTGGCGCCGATCGCCTTGACGATATCGGGATAGGCAAGTCCGGGATTCCAGGTAACGTCCGTGCGCGGATCGAGACCTGCGCGTTGCACGCCAAGCCCCAGCAGATATTGATCGATGCCGCCCGGCGCCTGGATGGCGATGCGCTTGCCCTTCAGCAGGCCCATCTTGTCGACACTGGTCATGCCGGCCTTCACCATCTCGTTTGAGGCGGCGATGGTCATCGAGCCCGAACCGGGCTTTTCCGATCCGCGATCGAGGATCAGCTTATACGGCGCACCGCGCGACACGGCGTTGAACAAGCCCGCATTCAGCGTCGAGACCGTGGTGTCGAGTTCGCCGGCGATTAGCGCCGGAATGGCGAGCGCACCATCGGCGAAATACTTCAGCTCGACATCGAGATTCAGCTTCTCGAAGAAGCCCATGGCCTGCGCTACGAAAATCGGCCCCGACGAAATCAGCGGCACCAGGCCAACGCGGATTTTGGTGCGCGGCTCCTGTGCGCGGGCATATCGTCCCGTGAAAGCGGCCGCGGCACCCACGGCGGCAGCGCCTTGCATCAGATGTCTGCGATTCAATCCACTCGACATGGCATTTCTCCGTAGAACGATGAACGATGAACCCGGCAAAGAATAAAAAACAGCCTCACTTCACGACGGTTGAGTAGATCAGGTTCTTGAACAGGTTCCGGGCATGCACGCGGTTGGTCGGAGCCTGCACCATGATCACGCCGACAATTTTTTCCTTCGGATCGATCGTGAATGCTGTGCCACCGATGCCGGACCAGTTGGCATCGCCGACGCTGCCTGGCGTGACGGCCATGCCGAGTTGCGTACGCACCGCAAAGCCAAGCCCGAACCGATAGCCCGGCCCGGAAATCGCCGCCGGTGTTCCGGCCATACCGACGATGTGATCGGCCAGCATGTATTCGACCGTCTTCGCCGACAGCAGGCGCATACCGTTCAATTCGCCGCCATTCAGAAGCATCTGCGCGAATTTGAAATAATCTTCGGCGGTCGAGACCATGCCGGCTCCGCCGAGGCGCATGCGCGCGGCCGGATCGTTTTCCACACGCGCCCAGCGCCACAGGCGCGCCTTCATCGGATCGCTGTCGAATGCATCCGCAAGCCGAGCCTTTTTTGCTTCCGGCACGGTGAAGCCGGTATCGCTCATCTTGAGTGGCGAAAGCACCATCTCGCCGATCAGCACATCGAGACGCTTGCCGGTCACGCGCTCCAGCAGGATGCCGAGAATATCAGTCGAAACGCCATATTCGAATGTCGTGCCCGGCTGGAATGCAAGCGGAATGGCAGCGATACGCTTCAGCACCTCGTCCGGGCTGAGATCCTGCGAGAAAGTCTCGATGTCATTTTGCGCATAGGCATCGGCGATATCCTTGGCCCGCGCTCCGGCAAAGCTGTAGGTCAGGCCGGAACTGTGACGCAGCAAATCCTGCACGGTGACCGAACGCTGCAAAGCCGCCGGCTCGGCGCCGCCGTTAAAAGCCTTCAATGTCTTGAGTTCAGGCAGATAGATTTCGATCGCGTCATCCAGCTTCAGCGCGCCGCGCTCTACCAGCATCATTGTCGCGACTGACACGATCGGCTTGGTCATGGAAAATATGCGAAAGATCGAATCCTTCTGCATCGGCCGATCGCCTTTGCCATCCAGCGCGCCATGCGCGCTGAAATGCACGATCTCGCCGCCGCGCGCGATCAAAGTGACCGAGCCGGGCCAGAGCTTTTTTGCAAGCTGCGCCGAGAGCGCTTCGTCGATTCTTGCGATCCGCTCGCGCGAAACGCCAAGTGGCGTGCTGTCAGGAATCGATGTGGGCGGAACGGGAGACTCGGCGGCGACAGGAGCGATGAACACGAACAAAGCGGACAAGAGCCCCGCCATGCATGCTCGGATGTTCACCCCGCGAAACATCGTCCCGCCCCCGTCGAAGAAGTTTTATTTGCAAAACTCGCTTGACTGTCATCAAGCGTGATCGTCATTTATCTCCATGTCAAGATAGTTTGGATTGCTCGCAATGCACAAAAACCAAGCCGCGGATGCCCTCGATGTGTTCGCCGAGGAATGGTCGCAGGCGCGTCCCGATCTCGATTTTGCTTACCTTGCGACTGTCGGTCGCATCCTGCGCGTGTCGGCGCATCTGCGCGAAGCCATGGATCAATGGCTCGAGCCGTTCGGCATCACCTGGGAAATGTTCGACCTTTTGGCATCGCTGCAGCGATCGGGCGCCGACGGCGGCCTGCGGCCGACCGATCTCTATGAGGCTTGCATGCTGTCGTCCGGCGCAACAACCAACCGAATCGATCGCGCCGAAAAGCTGAATTATGCGGTGCGCAAGCCCGATCCGGCGGATGGCCGCGCGGTGCGCATTGCATTGACGAAGCGCGGCGCAAATCTCGCGCACAAGGCGATGACGAAACATGCCGCCTGCGCCGGCGAGATTTCAAATCGACTGACCGCTGCCGAACAGAAGCAGCTTGCCAGGCTGCTCCGCAAGATGCTGCTGTCGCTCGAAACGGACCGCGACGCTGTGAAGCCGCAAAAGCAAAAGCCACCATCGAAGCGCGATGCTGCGCGCAGTATCGCTGAATTGGGGCAGCCGTGAAGAGACATCAGTCCGTTTGCTGGTGGCTGAATTCTCCTACTTGTCATGGCCGGGACCAGCATTGACCCTGACCGGTGTCACCGCAAAGTAGACCGGGCAATCTGCTTGCGCACGCAGCGGGCACAAAGTGATGCTTGGTGTCCAGTTTGCGTGAAAGAGCGTCCGCGCCATACTTCTCAACAGTTTGATCAATACAATGCCCCTGCAGGTGCTTCAGCACATCGTGAAAAACGATATTCTGATGGTGCATGGCGCGAGTCCCTTCCGGCTCTCGAACATTGACGGATGTTCAAAACGCAGAAAAATCCACGTCATGCAGCTCGTCCACTAACATCGAACCGGACAGCCGTGGCATAAGGTCGGGCATGACGAGATGGATGGTGTAGTCACCGGCTCAACAATGTCCTCACTTGTTCAACTCCAAAGTATCGGCAAGATCTTTCCGAATGGCGTAACGGCACTGCGCGACACGTCATTCGCGGTCGGGGACGGAGAATTCGTCTCCCTGCTCGGCCCGTCTGGCTGCGGCAAGTCCACAGCCTTGCGCATCATTGCCGGCTTGATCGCGCCGTCGAACGGCGATGTCGTGTGGCGCGCCGGCGCCGCGCCGAAAGGCTCGTCCGGCGAAATCGGCTTTGTGTTCCAGGAACCGACATTGATGCCATGGGCCAGCGCCGCCGGAAATGTCTATCTGCCGATGAAGCTTGCAGGCGTCGACAAAAGCGCGGCGATGCCACGCATCCGTGAGGCCCTGACCCGCGTTGGTCTTGAGGCATTCGAACATGCCTATCCGCGCGAATTATCCGGCGGCATGAGGATGCGGGTGTCGATTGCACGTGCGCTGGTGACGCAGCCAAAGCTTCTGTTGATGGACGAACCATTCGCTGCGCTGGATGAAATCACGCGGTTTCGGCTCAACAACGATCTGCTGCATCTGTGGGCTGCGATGCGGCAGACTGTGATCTTTGTCACGCATTCGGTGTTCGAATCGGTCTATCTCTCCAGCCGCATTCTGGTGATGACACAGCGGCCCGGCCGTATTTTCGCAGACATCCCGATCGACGCGCCTTATCCGCGCGATGAAGCCTTCCGCACATCGGCGGAATATGCCGCGTTGTGCCGTAAGGTTTCGCAGGCGCTTGTTGCCGCAATGGCGGAGCAGGCTGCATGAATGCGCCCGCTTCTTCGCGCGTCAGACAAACGCAGGAACGCACCCGGCGCGAACGCATGCTTCGTATCCTCTTGCCGTTCGTTGCGATGGCGATCGGCGTGTCGATTTGGGATCTGGTCGTCCGTCTCAATGACATTCAACCTTACGTGCTGCCCTCACCCGGTCTCGTATTGGAGACATTGGTGCGCGACTGGTCTCTACTCTGGTCGTCGCTGCTGGTGACGCTGACCATCACATTAGAAGCGTTGATATTGGCTTTTGTTGGCGGCGTTGGATTGGCGATCCTGTTTAATCGCTCGCGCGTGTTCGAATATTCGTTCTATCCCTATGCGGTGATCCTGCAGGTGACGCCTGTTGTGGCGATCGCACCCCTGCTGCTGATTTATCTGCCTCAACAGGCGGCGGTGCTGGCCTGTGCCTGGATCGTGGCATTCTTTCCCGTACTGGCGAACACGACATTGGGGCTGCATTCAGTCGACCGGAATTTGAGCGAGCTGTTCCAGCTTTATGGGGCAAGCCGCTGGCAGATGCTGCGCGATCTGAAGCTGCCAGCGGCTTTGCCCTACATGCTGGGCGGATTGAAAATTGCCGGCGGCCTGTCGCTCATTGGCGCGGTGGTGGCCGAGATCGCCGCAGGTTCGGCGGGCGCGGGTTCAGGGCTGGCTTATCGTATCGCCGAGTCGGGTTATCGCCTCAATATTCCGCGCATGTTCGCGGCGCTGATCCTGTTGTCGATCACCGGCATTGTCATCTTCGCCCTGCTGTCGCTCGTCTCGCATCTCATCTTGCGGCGCTGGCATGACAGTGCAGCGCAGGAGAGTTGAGCCCTACAGCAACATCTTCACGGCAACGCCCAGTACCGCCATCACCACAATGGTCGAGATCAGACCAAAGTGAAAGACAAAGGCGAGCAGCCCGGCGATGATCGCCAATCCGGCTGCGGCAACATCCAGCGTCGAAACATCGACCGCATACCAGCGCACGATCCAGCTGTGCATCTCCTGCACCTTGCCGAACAGGACATGAAGCGCAAACCAGAGCGACAGGTTGAGGATCACGCCGACGACCGCTGCAGTGATCGCCGCAAGCGCGCCGGACAAGGCTTTGTTGCTGCGCAATTGTTCGACGTAAGATGCGCCGGCAAAGATCCACAGCATCGACGGCACGAAGATCACCCATGTCGTCATCGCCGCGCCGAGCAGACCGGCGGTCAGTGGCGTGAAGGGCGCCGCGTCGCGGAAGGCGGCGAGGAAACCGACGAACTGCGTGACAAGGATCAGCGGGCCGGGCGTCGTTTCGGCGAGGCCGAGGCCATCGACCATTTCCGCAGCCGTCATCCAGCCATTCGTTTCCACCACCTGCTGCGCCATATAGGCCATCAGGGCGTAGGCGCCCCCAAAGCTCACCACCGCGAGCTTGGAGAAGAACGTGCCAATGCCGACCAGCACGTGATGCTGGCCGAGCAGGACGAGTGCGAGCGCCACCGGCGCCCACCACAGAACAAGACCGACCACAATCGCCACGAGCGATTGCCGCCAGCGGCCTGCCACCGGGGCCGGCGTCGCCTCGGTCTCAACCGACAGGCCCAACATCGCCGGCGAGCGGCGGGCGACGACATAGCCGACCAGCGCCGAGACGATCACGATCAGCGGGAATGGCAGATCGAAGAAGAAGATCCCGATGAAACCTAAAGCCGCGAGCATCACCAGGAACTGCGTCTTCAGCGCTCTTCTGCCGATGCGGATCAGGGCTTCTACGACGATGACAAGCACCGCTGCCTTGATGCCGAACAGCGCGCCGTCAATGACCGGAAAACCGCGTCCCAGCGCATAAAGCAGGCTCAAACCCAGCATAAACAGCGCGCCGGGCAGCACGAACAGGATGCCGGCAACAAGCCCGCCCCGCACTCCATGCAGCAGCCAGCCGATATACGTCGCGAGCTGCGTCGCCTCCGGCCCCGGCAGCAACATGCTGAAATTCAGCGCATGCAGAAAGCGTGGTTCGTCGATCCACTTTTTCTCGTCGACAGCGATCCGATGCATCATCGCGATTTGCCCGGCCGGGCCACCGAAGGAGAGGCAGCCGATCTTGAACCACACGCGCAAGGCTTCGGAAAAACTTGGCGTCGGAACTATGCCCGGCGCCGTTTGCTCTGCTGCCGTCATTCAGGCTGCCTTCGCTGGCCAATTGTGACGTTCGTCTGCCGCGTATCGCAGCCAGGCGAACAAGGCATCGTAGACGACGAAGCCATGCCTGAGCAGCCCGTGATCGTCGTCACCGGACAAAGCTGACAGGCCAAGCGACACTGCGTGCAGGCCGACCGCTTCGGCAGCGAGATCCGGGCGTGCCGTATCCGCGCCGCGAACGATCAGCGCGAGCCGAGCGAGCGACGGTTCATTTTTGAGACCGAACAGCTTGAGCATGGTGTCGAACGAACAACGCTCCCCTTCATGCGAAAGCTCGACCCCTTCAATATCGAAGGGAATAGCGCCGGATTCACGGGCCACCGCCGGCACATTTGGCGGGTCGACGAACAAAAAGCGCGCTTGCGGATCGATGAAGCGCTTAATCAGCCATGGACATGCGACGCGATCAATTTTGGGGCGCCGCCGCGTCACCCAAAGGCTCGGTGACGTCGGTGCGATCCTCAAAGCCGTGGCGCGATCGATCATAGGCAGTGTCGCCGCACGCCACGCCTCGTAGCCGCCCTCCAGCACGCACGCATCCAGGCCGCGCGCACGCAGGTGTGCCGCTGCCATCTGACTGCGTTCGTGCCCCTGTTCGCACACGATGACGATGGGTCCGGTACTGCGTTCGAACGTCCACGTCTCTGCATCACGCGGATCGCGGGCCGCCGAGCCTGGTAGGAGACCGTTTGATGCTTCGATGTCTTCGGGCCGTCGCACATCGACGATGACCGGTGCGGGTGCTGTACCAATCTTACGCCAGAGCTTCGCTGGGCCGATTGAAAAAGTCATAGACATACGCCTCCTCCATCAATGAAGGAGACGGTGCTTGGGCCAGAAGCCTTGGAAAGGCGGGGCGACCGTCGCAAGCCCCACGTTTGAAAAAGATTACAGCGCCACTGACAACAAGGCAATGACAAGGTTAGCAGGCGGGGCATTCGCATCACCGTCTCGCTTAGTTCCGCATCCTTCTGTAGCTTGCTGCAATGCAATCAGTTCCGGGTCACACTGCAGAAGACGAGGCCGCTCGTCTCCTTCGCCGCCATCGATTGACGGGCATCGGCCTCATGTGCGCCGCGGTGATGGCCTTTGCGTGCCTTGACGCCATAGCGAAGTATCTCAACGGCTATATGGACACGTTGCAGGTCGTCTGGGCCCGCTATACCGGCGGGTTCGTCCTGGCATTTCTCATTTCCAATCCACTTTCGCGGCCGGGCTTGATGCGCACCAGCCGGCCGGGTCTGCAAGCCTTGCGCGCGGCCATGATGCTCGGCTCCACCGTCATGAATTTCATGGCGTTCCGGTATTTGCAGCTCGACCAAGCCTTGTCGATCCTGTTCTCGACGCCGTTTCTGGTCGCAATCCTCGCCGGTCCGATCCTCGGTGAATGGATCGGGTGGCGTCGCTGGGTCGCAATCCTGGTCGGCTTCGCCGGAGTGCTGCTCGTCACACGTCCGGGCGTCGGTGGCATGCATTGGGCCGCTATTTACTCTGTCGGAAGCGCACTCTTCTATTCGCTGTACATTGTCCTGACGCGCGTTCTGTCGCGAACCGATCCAAGCGACACCACGTTGTTCTATGCGAACATACTGGGTGCAGCGGCAATGCTCCCGGTGCTACCTTTTGTGTGGTCAACGCCGGACGATCCGTGGGTGATTTTCCTGATGGTCGTGTTCGGAGCCTTCGGCAGCCTTGGACATTACCTTCTGATCGTTGCACATCGCCTTGCGCCAGCGTCGATCCTCGCACCGTTCATGTACACGCAACTCGTGTGGGCAACGGCGTTCGGCTATTTCGTGTTTCGTGATGTTCCGAACAGCTGGACCCTGGCCGGCGCATCTGTCGTGGTCGCCTCCGGCCTCTACCTTTTGCATCGTGAAAGAGTGCGCGGCGGCGCGTGAGGCGTGGCAATTCGGGCCAAAACCGGTTTCCCCTTTTGTGGTTCACGCGCTAATGTCCCCCGTCCGCCAAAGCATGCATCGTTCGCGCACGCGGCAAGCACGGTGGGCTGACACTTGCGTAATAACAGGAAGCCATGATGGCATCATACGACAACCTCCTCGCCGATGTTCCCACCGATCTGTGGATCGGCGGCCAATGGCGCAAAGCCTCCGACAATCAGCGCTTCGATGTGATCGATCCGGCGACCGAGCGCACGGTCGCGTCTGTTGCCAGCGCGACGGTTGATGATGCCATTGCTGCACTCGACGCCGCGGAAGCCGCGTTTCCGGCCTGGGCGGCGAAGAAGCCGCGTGAGCGTGCCGAGATCCTGCGCAAGGCGTTCGAGTTGATCATGCGCGATGCCGAGCGGCTGGCCAAGCTGATCACCGTGGAAAATGGCAAGGCGCTGCCGGATTCGCGCGGCGAGGTGGCTTATGCTGCCGAATTCTTCCGCTGGAATGCAGAAGAAGCCGTGCGCAATCTCGGCCAGATGTCGGTGGCGCCATCCTCCGGCGCGCGGATCCTCGTACAGCACAAGCCGGCCGGCATCGCCGTGCTGGTGACGCCGTGGAATTTCCCGGCGGCCATGGCCACCCGCAAGATCGGCCCCGCGCTCGCGGCGGGTTGCCCTGTGGTGCTGAAGCCGGCCTCCGACACGCCCCTGACCATGCTGGCGCTGATGCCGATCCTCGAAGAGGCCGGCGTGCCGGCGGGCGTCGTCAACGTCATTCCGTCGCGCTCGTCCGGCAAAGTGGTCGGTGCGATGCTGCACGATCCGCGTGTGCGCGTGGTCTCGTTCACAGGTTCGACTGAAGTCGGCCGCGTGCTGCTGCGGGAAGCCGCCGACAACATCGTCAAGCCTGCGATGGAGCTAGGCGGCAATGCGCCATTCCTTGTATTCGAAGATGCAGATATCGATGCCGCGATCGATGGCGCGATGATCGCCAAGATGCGCAACATGGGCGAGGCCTGCACGGCGGCAAACCGTTTCTATGTGCACGAGAAAGTGCATGACGTGTTCGCGCAGAAGCTCACCGACAAGATGAATTCACTGAAGATCGGCAACGGTCTCGATGACGGCGTCAACCTCGGTCCGCTGGTCAACAAGGAAGGCCGCGACAAGGTGATTGAACTCGTCGAGGATGCGGTCTCGAAAGGCGCGAAGGTGCTGACCGGCGGAAAGACGCCGGACGGCGCCGGCTTCTTCTATCCGGCGACCGTGATCACCAATGTGCCGGACAATGCGAAGATGCTGAACGAGGAAATCTTCGGCCCGGTGGCGTCGATCCAGACCTTCAAATCGGAAGATGAAGCGATCAAACGCGCCAACGACACCGAATATGGTCTTGTCGCCTATCTCTACACGAAGGATATCGGCCGCGGCATGCGCGTGTCGGAGAAGCTCGATTTCGGCATGATCGGCCTCAATCGTGGCCTTGTCTCCGATCCGGCAGCGCCGTTTGGCGGTATGAAGCAATCGGGCCTTGGCCGCGAAGGCGGACATGAGGGCATGATGGAATTCCTCGAGACGCAATATGTCTCGGTGAGCTGGTAGCTTAAAAACTGTGATGTGGCGGCATGACCCAGTTCGCGTTTCTCAGCTTCGCCATGGTCCTTCTGGTGGCGGTCATCTCACCGGGTCCAGCCG
This sequence comes from Pseudorhodoplanes sinuspersici, assembly GCF_002119765.1. Lineage (NCBI taxonomy): Bacteria > Pseudomonadati > Pseudomonadota > Alphaproteobacteria > Hyphomicrobiales > Pseudorhodoplanes > Pseudorhodoplanes sinuspersici. The sequence continues at coordinate 1,679,541 of NZ_CP021112.1, read as the reverse complement.
TCGCCGCGATCATTGCACGGGTGATGGCGCGCGGTACTGACGGCATCGTGGCCTTCTGCGCAGGCCTCGTGCTCGGCGATCTGATCTGGCTGTGCTGCGCGATGTTCGGCCTTGCCGCACTCGCGGCATTGTTTCAGCCGGTGTTCCTGATCGTCAAATATTGCGGCGCGGCTTATCTCCTCTATCTCGCGTGGAAATTATGGACCGGCGCCGGTGCGCCGGTCGCGGCCGAGCCGGTGCGCGGACAGGGGCGGCAACTCTTCGGCGCAGCATTGCTGCTGTCGATGGGCAATCCCAAGATGATGCTGTTTTATCTTGCACTGTTGCCGACGTTGATCGACCTAACGCAATTGACATTGACCGACATGGCCGAGCTCGCAGTCATTGTCGCACTGGTGGTCAGCATCGTGTTGACCGGTTACGTGGTGCTGGCGGCGCAAGCGCGCCGACTATTCACCAGACCGCGTGCCGTACAGACAGTCAATCGCACCGCCAGCGTGGCGATGGCTGGCGCGGCGGCAGCGATCATCGCGCGGAATTGAGCGGCCGCGTTCCTAGAGCCTTTCCGGCTTTGATGGAATCAAAGCCGGGGCTCTAGCTTTTTGTTTTGACGCGTTTTCTTTACGCGAACCGGTATCCACTTCGCTCGAAAACGCTTAGGGCAACTTCAGCAGCACCGGAATAATGCCGCCGTTCTGAAGATATTCGAACAGCTCGGCGATCGGCACCGCCAGCAGAAAAACCAGCGCATCGGCAAAAGTCATCAACACACGCGGCGGGCGGATGGTGAGGGTTGGTTCGTCGTGCCAGAGCGATGGATTGGGAATGAACCGCGGAACGCGGACCAAATACTCGCTGTAGGACTTGCCATAGCGTGCGCTCAGCACGTCCTCCTCCCGCCGCACCACGACGTAGAAAACCACATAAGCGAGCAAGGCGCAGATCAGTCCCAGCACGATGCTGCCGACTTGCGCACCCACGCCCGCAGCGCCGAGAAAGGAAAAGAAATAAAGCGGATTGCGCGTGACCGAATAAGGGCCGGTCTGCACGAATTCCTCGATCTTGCGGCCGCCGATATAAAGCGATGCCCATGTGCGCCCAAGGATGCAGGTAACGATCAGGACGATGCCCGCCCATTCGATCATCTCATGCACCGTGCCGCCGCCAGGATGAACTGAGGTCGTGACGGCAAAAATGAAGACGCCAAGGACGACCAAGGCGTAAAGGACGATCTTGCGGATCGTCTGAACAGTATGAATTTGCATGCAGAGCCGGAAAGTGACGGGGACGCGGAAAACTGCTGATTTGCGGTTATTCCGCCAGCTAGTATAGGTGGATTGCGGCTGAAACCAGCCGTATTTTCCGATGACGATAATCCTAAAAAGGGAGGTAGCCGGATGGCCGCAGACAGGCCCGAAATATTGCTGATTGGAATGGCCAAACCGACGATCGTCGGAGGCATCGAGCCGTTCGGAACCCTCCATAAGCTGATTGAGGCGAAAGATCCGGAAGCCTTCATCGCCGACATTGCACCGCGCATCCGCGGCGTTGCCATTGCCTACACGGCGAACAAGCTTGACGGCGCTTTCATGTCACGCTTCCCGAAACTTGAGATCGTCTCGAGCTTCGGCGTCGGCTACGATCATGTCGATGCCAAATGGGCGGGCGAACATGGCATCGTTGTCACGAATACGCCCGATGTCCTGAACGAAGAAGTCGCGGACACGGCGATCGGCCTTCTCCTATCGACTATCCGAGAACTCCCGCAGGCCGAACGTTATCTGCGCGCCGGCAAATGGCTCGAACAAGGTTATCCCTTGTCGAAAGCCACGCTGCGCGAGCGCACGGTGGGCATCGTCGGCATGGGCCGCATTGGCAAGGCTATTGGACGTCGCCTGGAAGCCTTCGGCGTCGACGTCGTTTATCACTCACGCAATCCGCAACCAGGCGTCTCTTACAAATATTATCCGAAGCTGCTCGACATGGCGCATGATGTCGACACGCTGATGGTCATTGTGCCGGGCGGCGCCGCGACGAAAAACCTGATCAATGCCGAGGTGCTAAAAGCACTTGGACCGGACGGTATCCTGATCAACATGGCCCGCGGCTCGGTGGTCGACGAACCGGCACTGATCAAGGCGCTGCAGGACCGCACCATCATGTCGGCTGGCCTCGATGTGTTCGTCAACGAGCCGCATGTGCCGAAAGAACTGATCGAGATGGAGCATATCGTGCTGTTCCCGCATCTTGGTTCGGCCTCGGCCGCGACCCGCAAGGCTATGGATCAGCTCGTGGTCGATAACTTGCAGGCGTGGTTTTCCGGTAAGCCGCCACTGACACCCGTGCCGGAAACGCCTTACCCGCCAAAAAAACAGGCCTGATTTTGACGCAAGCCGTATGCTAGCGTCTTGGAGAGCTCGACCCGGGACAGTCACATGCGGCTTGCGACGCTTCTTCTCGCACTTTTCGCGACATCGGCCCCAGCATTCGCACAAGCACCCAGCGAAGCCGCCAAGAATATGGTCGGCACGTGGGAGATGTCGAATTCCGAACGTGACAAGCTTTGCAATCTCACCTTCAGAACCGATCCAGCGAAAGGCGGCTTCAAAGTCGAGTTTGATCCGACATGTACCGACGCCATTCCGCTGCTGAAGGGGGTCGAAGCGTGGACACTCAATAACGAGACCCTGCACCTGATCGACGGACGCGGCCGCGCTGTGTTTGAAATGTCCGAAGTCGAAGTCGGCATGTTCGAAGGCGAACGCAAGGATGAGGGACTCTATTTCCTGCAGACCGCCGCCTCGGCCGCAGTCTTCACACCGAAGCGCTCAGTCGAGCAGATGGCCGGGGAATGGAGCATGACCAAAGGCGAAAAGCCGGTCTGCAATCTCACACTCACCGACAGGCAAACAAAGGGGTTCGACGAGTTTGTCCTGTCGGTGCAGTCGCCCTGCGATCCGACAATGACGAGGCTCAATCCCAATGTCTGGCGGCTGGATCGCGGCGAACTTATCCTTGCTTCCCCAAATGGCCAGGTCTGGCGCTTCGAGGAACGCGAGCCATCAAAATGGCGCCGGGTTCCGGAGGGAGCCGATGCTATCGGGCTGGTGAAGAAGTGACGTGTTTCATATCGCCCGATCACCCGAGAGGAAAAGAATTCATGGCCACCAGCGTCAATGGCGGCGCGGTCCAGAGGTGACAAAGCAACAACCCAAACACCAAGCTTGCACCTGGGGTTAGATCAGTCGCAACCCCTTGAAGCTGGCATGCCCGTCCTTGCCGACGATGATGTGGTCATGCACGGAAATGCCGAGCGGCTTGGCAATGTCCTGTATCGACTGTGTCATCTGGATATCCGCGCGTGACGGCGTCGGATCGCCGGACGGATGATTGTGCACGAGAATGATCGCAGTCGCCGACAGTTCAAGCGCACGTTTCACGACCTCGCGCGGATAGACCGGGGTGTGATCCACCGTGCCGGTCTGCTGCAACTCATCGGCAATGAGCTGATTTCGCTTGTCGAGAAACAGGATGCGGAGCTGTTCCTTTTCGGCGAAAGCCATCACGGTGCGACAATAATCCAGCACAGCCGACCAGGATGACAGTACGGTCCGCGCTTTCACCTGCCCCTTGGCGATGCGGCTGGCGGCCGCGTGCACGATCTTGATCTCGGTGATCACGGCATCGCCTATGCCCTTGATCTCTTTCAGGCGCGTTTCCGGTGCAGCAATCGTCTCCGCAAACGAGCCAAATTTTTCGATCAACTGCTTGGCGAGCGGTTTGACGTCACGCTGGGGGATGGCACGGAACAACACAAGTTCGAGCAGTTCATAATCGGCGACAGCATCGGCACCGGCTTCACGAAAACGCGCCCTCAGTCTTTCGCGATGCCCATGGTAATGCGGTTCGGCCTCTTCAAGGCCGGCTTTCCGCCCACCGCCGTTGCTGCCGTCCTTGGTCCCATGCTCCATGCTGCAAGCATGACGCGATCGTGCGCTTTTGCAACTGGCACGTTACCAGAAAACAGGGAGCGGGGATGAGCGCGACTAAGCCTTTATGAGGCTGACGTGGCGTACGGCGGTTTTTCGAACCCTTTGGGCGACAGCGTGAAAATCTCGGCGCCTTTATCCGTCACCGCTACCGTATGCTCAAACTGCGCCGACAACGACCGGTCACGGGTCACTGCAGTCCACCCGTCCGACAGCACTTTCACATGCGGCCGGCCGAGATTGATCATCGGCTCCACCGTAAAGAACATGCCTGGCCGCAGGATCGTGCCTTCGCCGGGCCGTCCGACGTGAACGATGTTGGGCTCGTCATGGAAGAGGCGGCCGAGGCCGTGACCGCAGAAGTCGCGCACCACGCTCATGTGCTGTGCTTCAACGAACGACTGGATCGCGGCACCGATATCACCCGTGGTGCCACCGGGCTTGATCGCAGCAATTCCACGCATCATCGATTCATAGGTCACGTCGATCAGCCGCTCGGCGCGACGCGGAATTTCGCCGACAGCATACATGCGGCTGGAATCACCGTGCCATCCATCGACAATCAGCGTCACGTCGATATTGACGATGTCGCCCTCTTTCATCGGCTTTTCACTGGGGATGCCGTGGCACACAACATGATTGATCGAAGTACAGGTCGACTTGCGATAGCCGCGATACATCAGCGTCGCCGGTACGGCGCCATGATCCATCGCGAAGTCATACACGAGCTGGTCGATCCGATCGGTCGGGACGCCGGGCCGCACTTCGGGCACCAGCATATCGAGACATTCGGCCACGAGCTGGCCAGCCTTGCGCATGCCGACAAAGGCTTCCGCCTTGTGCAGTTTGATCTGTCCAGTCTTGCGCATGGGCGCAAGGGCGGCTTCGACGTAGCTCATGGTAGCCTCAAGCGAGATTTGAGCCTGCAATGTATGCGATCAGATCCGCGATGCAAGTTTGAGGGCTAGCCCACGGAGTCGCAAAAGTGGGGGCCTGTTTTGCGTCCAATCGTGCCAATCCCTGAATTTGTATTAGCGCACGAAATCGCCGGCGAGATCGTCCTCGATATGGACGCGGATGATCTCATCAAACGAATTTTCGGCCGTGAATCCGAGTTCACGGGCCCGCGTGGCATCGAAGCGGCTCGGCCAGCCGGCGACGATCCGCATGATGAATTCATCAGGTTCACGCCTGATTCGCGCTGCGACGCGGTCTCCCGCGACGCGGCGCAGAGCCGCAATCTGCTCGCCAACCGTGCAGCAAACGCCAGGCATTGTCAGGTTGATACGCGGGCCGAGCTGTTCAGGACGGAGCGAGGCACCGTGCACCAGAAACCCGGCAGCCGCCCGGGGCGACGCATGCGTATTTGTCGTGTCGTCCGCAACCGGAAGCATAGCTTCCCGACCCGCCAGCGGCTCCCGGATGATGCCGGAATAAAAGCCGGAGGCCGCCTTGTTCGGCTTGCCTGGGCGCACCGTGATGCCCGGAAGGCGGATGCCGACACCGCTCAGAAATCCGCGTCGCGTATAATCCGCCAGCAGCGTTTCGCCGATGACTTTCTGCGCGCCGTAGCTCGTGAGCGGCGTCAGATGGAAATCGTCGGGGATCGATTCCGGGAATGGTGCCCCGAACACGGCGATCGATGATGTGTAGATCACTTTCGGCTTGTAGCCGTCACCAATCATGCGAATGGCTTCGAGCAGATTGCGCGTGCCGTCGAGATTGACGCGATAGCCCTTGTCGAAATCCGTTTCCGCTTCACCCGATACAATGCCTGCAAGATGGAAGATCACATCGGGCCGCGTTGCGATGACCTCTTCTGCAGCGCCAGGTGAAGACAGATCGGCCGTTTTGATGATCGCTTGAACGCTCAGTGGCATTTGCGCCGGCACGATATCGAGCAATGTCAGTTTGTCGATGGCTTGACCGTTCAGCGATCTGTCGCGTGCGAGCCGATCAACAAGTTTTCGGCCAATCATGCCAGCCGCGCCGGTGACAAGAACGTGCATCGTGCTTACCATCAGCAATAGGACACGCTGTCGACCACGGCGCAGTCACGCTTATGCGGTGCGTTCGGATCGTCGAGTGGGACGGAGCCCTTGCCCGATGGCGAACCGACGAAAACGCCGGGACCGACACGAACCGAATCCTTGTGGCCGATAAGGACACTTGGATGTTTCGCGCTGGTCGATCGCGTACCGTCCGGCCAGATAATCGCATCGCCGGTGAAAATACCGGTGCGTCCATCTTCGCAATTCACCGCATTGCCATTGCGCTTGCAATTGGCCGCGAAAGCCATCGTCGGACTGATGATCAACAAAAGAGCGATCGAAACCATGCGCATGCGTCACTCCAGGTCTATGCCCGTCATTCCGGGCCCGCGCTTCACGCGTCCCGGAACGGCAAATACTTACAACGCCAATCCGCCATCGACCAGATAGGGCTGGCCAGTGATGTAGCTCGCCTCGTCGGAGGCCAGAAAGACCGCCAGCGCAGCGACTTCCTTAGCCGTGCCGAGCCGGCCCATCGGCTGGCGGTCGATAAAGCTTTGCCGCGCGGTGTCATTGGATTGTTTGGTGGATTGCGCCACCGCTTCGATGCGGCCTTCGAGCGACGGCGATTCAATCGTTCCCGGACAGATCGCATTGCAGCGGATGCCCTGCCGGATGAAATCGGCAGCAACTGCCTTGGTCAGTCCGATCACGGCCGCCTTGGTCGCGCCGTACACATACCGGTTCGGCAGCCCGGTGATGGACGATGCCGCCGAGGAAATATTGACAATGGACCCGTGCTGCTTCTTTAGCATCTCGGGCAGAAACGCGTTGATCGTGCGATGCATCGATTTGACATTGAGGTCGAACGAAAAGTCCCAATCGGCTTCCGAGCATTGCAGCACAGTTCCGTTGTGCACAAAGCCAGCGCAATTGACGAGAATGTCGGCTCCGCCGAAATCTTTCGTCACCGTCTGCGCCAGTGCGTTGACGGCTTCGGTCGAGCGCACATCGAGCGATGATGCCTTCGCCACCTGCAGGCCCTTCAATTTGCCAGCATCGAGATCGGTTGCGATCACTTTCGCACCTTCGGCAATGAAAGCTTCCGCGATCGCCCGGCCAATCCCCTGCCCCGCGGCGGTGATGACAGTAACTTTGTCCTGCAGACGTCCAGTCATTGATGCGGTTCCTGCGGAGTGAATCAGCGCGCCATCAAATCCGACAATCGCGCTTTTTGGTGGCCTCGTGCATCGAAATTATCGGGCGACAGCCATCGCTCGAAAGCCGCCTTGCGCGCCGGCCATTCGATATCGATGATCGAATACCAGGCAGTGTCGCGATTGTGGCCCTTCACCACCATGTGCTGGCGAAAGATGCCTTCGAAGGAAAAGCCGTAACGCTGAGCCGCCGCACGCGACGCCTTATTGAGTGCGTTGCACTTCCATTCATAACGCCGGTAGCCCAGCGCATCGAATGCATAGGACGCGAGCAGATATTGCGCCTCCGTGCCAAGCCGCGTGCGCTGCAAAGCCGGCGCATAGGCGATGTGCCCGACCTCGATCACACCCATTTCCGGATGGATATTCATCAGCGCGGCAAGACCGAGCGCATGACCGTCCGGATCGAGGATCGCGTAAACGTAAGGGTCGCTGAGCGACGCGCGATCGAGGAGCCAGTCGTCAAATGCTTTGGCGCTCTCGAACGGCCCATAGGGCATGTAGTCCCACAAATCCGGATGATCCTTGATCGCATTCCAAAGTGACGCACCGTGTTGCAAAGGGTCGAGTTTCACTACACTGCCGTAATGACCGGCCAGGGCCACATCGGCGGGACGTATTGCGGGCTTGAAATTGAGCGGCTCGCTCATTCAGCCGGTCGCTTCTTGCGATCCTCGCGAAAAAACGCGTTCAGATCGCCAGCGGGTGCTGCGTCGGCAAATCCACCGAAACTGCCACCATCGGCGATCTGCCGTGCTGCGCGCATGAAGCCGCCCCAGGCAGAGCGTGCGAGCGACCCGCCGACACTGATGCGCCTCGCACCCAGCGCTGCAACGTCCTGCACGCTGAGAATGCTCGGCCAGCCGATCAGGATATTCACCGGCTTCGGCGCAACGCTCTCGACAACCACCTTGATCTCTTCGCGGGTCTTGATGCCGGGCGCATAGAGACAATCAGCGCCAGCGTCGGCGAAGGCTTTCAGCCGTCGAATGGTTTCGTCCATGTCGGGGCGCCCGCGAATGAAGCCCTCGGTGCGGGCGGTCAGCATCACGTCCTCGCCCGTCTTGTCGATCGCCTCCCGCGCAGCCCTGATGCGCGCCAGGGCCTGATCGAAGGGATAAAGTGGCACCGCCTTGTCGCCGGTGGAATCCTCGATCGACAAACCGGCGACGCCGGTTCCGACACACGCCATCACATTCTCGGCGACGCCCTCCGGCTCATGCGCATACCCACCCTCGAAATCGGCATTGACCGGCACATCGCTCGCCTCGACCATTTCGGCGATATGATCCAGCATCAGCCCGAGCGGCACTTCGCCGTCCGCATAGCCGGCGGCATAAGCGTAGCCGAGGCTTGTCGTCGCCAGCGCCTTGAAGCCAAGATGCTGGAGATAGCGTGCACTGCCGATGTCCCAGGGATTGGGGATGACGAAGCAACCGGTTTCATGCAGACGGCGGAAGGCGTGGCGTTTCTCGACAATACTGGGCATCAGTTCATCCGGTTGCGGGATGGAAGATTGGACACTCGCCATTGTCCAATAGCAAGGCTGATGAATAAACTGCATTCGCCGCAAACGGGTTAGATGTGCGGTGCATCGCTGGAACGGTGGGGGACTGTCATGCGCCTTGTGCTGGTGTGCGGACTTGTGGTCGCATCTTTCGCAATTGCGAAAGACGCGAGGGCCAATGACGATGCAATCAAACAATTGGCTCCCGCTGATACCTTGCGGGTCGCCATCGCGGTCGGCCCTGCCCCTTCGGCGCTCTACACGGTCAAGGACGCCAGCGGAACGCCGCGTGGTGTCGCGGTCGATCTTGGCGCAGCGCTAGCCAAGAAAATCGGCAAGCCGGTGCAGTTTGTCGAATACCTTGCCTCCGGCGCGATCACCAACGACGCCGACAAAGGCATCTGGGACGTCACCTTCATGCCGGTCGATGCCGCGCGGGCCAAACGCGTTTCCTTTGGTGCCGCCTATCATGTGCTGAGTTCGACTTATCTGGTCACGGAAAAAGCACCGGTGAAAACCGTCGCCGAAGCCGACAAGCCGGGTGTGCGGATCGCCATTGTCGATGGCACGGCAACCTCACGCGCGGCGATGGCCGCATCGAAGAATGCGACCTTCATCACGATCGGCGGTGTCGACGAAGGCGTGTCCTTGCTGAAGGACAACAAGGCCGATGCGATCGCACTGTCGCGCGAGTCGCTCACCGGACTTATCGGCAAACTGCCGGGTTCGCGCATTCTCGATGGCGGCATCCTGAATTCCTACACCGCCGCTGCTGTACCGAATGGCAAGCCGGAAGCACTGGCCTATCTCACTGCATTCGTTGAGGAGATGAAGGCTTCAGGCGCCGTGCGAAAAAGCTTCGACGATATCGGATTGAAGACGGCCGTGGTCGCACCGGCGGGAGCGAAACCTTAGGGCAGCTGTGCCTGCCAACTCAGCCATTGTCTCGGCGCGCTTGCTAACCGTCAATGACTGTCCCTGGGAATGCTGGTTTGGGCAACGCGCTGATAGCAGTCTGCTCCCCGCAGCACCTGCCCCTCGGCCATCTGATCGGTCAGGCTGCGATAAATTTCCTGCCAGGGCGTCTGGCTTTTCGGCACTGCAAAACCGCCCGCCTCATCAAGGGCCACGCGCCGCCGGTCGAGTTCAGCCTTTGGCACCAGCATATCCGCCGTGCCCTTGCGCAAATCGATGCGGACACGGTCCCCTGTCTGAAGCAAAGCCAGGCCGCCGCCGGCCGCAGCCTCCGGCGAGGCGTTCAGAATCGAAGGCGAACCGGATGTGCCGGATTGCCGGCCATCTCCAATGCAGGGCAGCGACTCGATCCCTGCTTTAATGAGCGTGGCTGGCGGTTGCATGTTCACCACCTCGGCCGATCCGGGATAGCCGATCGGCCCAACGCCGCGAATGAATAATAGCGTGTTCTCGTCAATGTTCAGCGCTGGATCGTCGATGCGCGCGTGATAATCCTCGGGGCCATCGAACACGACGGCGCGACCTTCGAAAGCGTTCGGGTCGTCGGGATTGGACAGATAGCGTTTGCGGAAGTCCTCCGAGATCACGCTGGTTTTCATGATCGCCGAACTGAACAGGTTGCCGCGCAATACGCGAAAGCCAGCTTCCTTTTTCAGCGGTTTGGCGTAAGGCCAAATGACGTCGGCATCGCTGGCTTTTGCGTTGCGGACATTCTCGGCCATGGTCTTGCCGTTGATCGTTTTCACATCGCCATGGATGCGGCCTGCATTCAGCAATTCATGCAGCACGGCTGGCAATCCGCCAGCACGATAATATTCCTCGCCGAGATAATGACCGGCCGGCTGCATGTTGACGAGCAGCGGCACATCGAATCCGATTGTCTCCCAATCACCGATCGAGACGTCGACGCCGATATGGCGCCCGATCGCGGCGATGTGAATCGGCGCATTGGTCGAGCCGCCGATCGCCGAGCAGGCAATGATCGCATTCTCGAACGCTTCGCGAGTCAGAATATCGGACGGCTTCAAATCTTCATGCACGATTTCGACCGCGCGCAACCCGGTTTCGTAAGCGATTTGCGCGCGCTCGCGATAGGGAGCGGGAATTGCGGCGCAGCCAGGCAGCGACATACCAAGTGCTTCGGCCAACGCATTCATGGTCGAGGCCGTGCCCATCGTGTTGCAATGACCGATGGACGGAGCGGATGACGCCACAATGGCAAGAAATTCCTTGTAGTCGATCTTCTCGGCGGCAAGATCCTTGCGCGCCTGCCAGATCACCGTGCCGGAGCCGGAGCGTTCGCCGTTCCACCAGCCATTCAGCATTGGTCCGCCGGACAAGACGATGGCGGGAATATTCACCGTGGCTGCAGCCATAAGACAGGCCGGCGTTGTCTTGTCGCATCCTGTGGTCAGCACGACACCATCGAGCGGATAGCCGTAGAGCACTTCGACGAGACCGAGATAGGCGAGGTTACGCTCGAGTGCCGCGGTCGGCCTTATTCCCGTCTCCTGCAGCGGGTGCACCGGAAATTCGAACGCGACGCCGCCGGCATCGCGGATGCCTTCACGCACACGCTTGGCCAGTTCGATGTGATGGCGGTTGCAGGGCACGAGGTCGCTGCCGGTCTGCGCAATGCCGATGATCGGCTTGCCGGAGGTAAGCTCATCGAGCGTCAGGCCGTAGTTGAGATAGCGCTCGAGATAGAGCGCAGTCATGCCGGGATTATCGGGGTTATCAAACCAGAGCCGCGAACGAAGCGTGCGGCCTTGCTTCACCTGTTCTGTCATCTTCGTCATGGCTCATTTCCGGGCAACGCGAGATAGACAACGATGATCGGCTGAAACTTGTTCCTTCAATCAGTTTCTAAGCGTGGCGTTTTCCGAGCACCGCTTCGCACGTTTCGGCACCATGCTATCCGTCCACCGTTTGAGGCATCGGTACGAACAGCAGCTTGTCGATCCGCTTGCCGTCCATATCGAGGATTTCGATACGCCAGCCGGGAATTTCGAAGGTCTCGCATTCGACCGGGATGTGGGCAAGCCGTTCCAGCGCGAATCCGGCGGCTGTGTGGAATTCGCCGTCCACTTCCGGCAGCTTCAGCTTTTCAAGCAGCTCGCTGACCGGCGCGCGGCCATCGACGAGCCATGACCCATCCGGCCGCCGCACAATATCTTCGGATGGCTGCTCGTGTTCTTCGCCGAGATCGCCGGCAATGCCTTCCAGAACATCGTTCAAAGTGGCGACGCCGAGGAAGTCGCCATATTCGTCGACAACGAATGCGATATGAACCGGCGTCGATTTGAACGTTTCGAGCAGGCGCAGCACCGGCATGGTCTCAGGAACGAAAACCGGTTCGATCAGCCGTTCCTCGACCTGAATGCCGCGCCCCGCAACCAGATCGCCAACCAAATCTTTCTTCTGCAGGACACCAAGCGGCCGGCCGATATCGCCTTCGCGCGCCACCACGATACGCGAATAAGGACAATCGGCAATTTCTCGCTCGATCACCTCTTTGTCGTCGGCAAGATCAATCCAGTACACATCGGGCCGCGGCACCATCACCGAAGCGACCGATGAATCCGCCAGCGCCAGCACGCCGTGAATCATCTCCTCTTCGACTTCGTCGATGACGCCAGCTTCGGTACCCTCGGCGATGGCGATCCTCACCTCTTCTTCGGTGACGCCGTCGGATCGCTTTTCGGGGATACGCAGTAACTTCAGCAGCAAGGCAGTCGAGGTTTCGAGAAACCACACCAGCGGCCGCGCAATCAGCACCAGGATCTGCAACGGCCCCGCAACGGCCGACGCGATCGGCTCGGGCTTGAGAAGCGCGATCCTTTTCGGAACCAGTTCGCCAACGACCACCGATAAAGCGGTGATGGCAATGACCACAACAATGAAGGCGATCTCATCGCCGCGCGGGGCAAAGATCGGATATTCGTTCAACACCTGACCCAGCCGTGCGCCCAGCGTCGAGCCGCCATAGGCGCCGGACAGGATGCCAATCAGCGTGATGCCGACCTGCACGCCAGATAAAAAGCGGCCGGGATTCTCCGCCAGCGTCAAGGCGCGCGCGGCACCGGCGCTGCCTCCATCCGCCATCTGTTGCAGGCGGATGCGTCGCGAGGACACGATCGCCAGTTCTGCCATTGCGAAAAAGCCGTTGAGCAGGATCAGCCCAACGACGATGGCAAGTTCAAGCCAAACCGTCATAATTCTCTTTGTGGCACGTCGGGCCGGTGTCTCGCAACTGGTGTGGTTTGGTTCGGAAATCCGCTCCCGAGCACACCGCAGAATGACGCGGACATCGGATTCAGGACACTCATGCTATTGACCTGGTTAATAATGCGCCCAGGATTGTATCGGTTGCCGGTAAAAAAGGTTCAATCGCGGTGTTCAGCACTGTTGGCGGCACTTTGGTCCGGCTATGAGCTTCGGCTCTAAGGGAGAAGCATCATGCATACCGTTGCGGCCTTCGACCGGATCGGCGAGGAAAATGCTTTCGCCGTGCTGGCGCGCGCCAATGTATTGGCGGCGCAAGGCCGTGATATTATTAATCTCGGTATTGGACAGCCGGATTTCCGTACTCCCGATTTCATTGTCGAGGCCGCGATCAAGGCTTTGCGCGACGGTCATCATGGCTACACGCCGGCGACCGGTATTCCTCAATTGCGTGAAGCTGTTGCCGCGGATCTGCACAAACGCTTTTCGGTCGCGGTATCGCCCGACAGCGTGATGATCATGCCGGGCGGCAAGCCGACCATGTTTATGACCATCATGATGTTCGGCGAGCCCGGCGTCGATATTCTCTATCCCGATCCAGGCTTTCCCATCTATCGCTCGATGATCGAGTTCACCGGCGCCAATCCGGTGCCGGTGCCTATCCGTGAGGAGAATGGCTTTGCTTTCTCAGCCGAAGAGACATTGCAGCTTCTGACACCAAATGCACGATTGCTGATCGTCAATTCGCCGGCCAATCCCACCGGCGGCGTCACGCCGAAAAACGAGGTCGACAGGCTGGTTGCAGGACTTGAGCAATTTCCCGATGTCGCCGTGATGTCGGACGAAATCTACGACCACATGACCTATGACGGCGAAAAGCATGTCTGCCTATTATCCTATCCATCGATCCGCGATCGCTTGGTCCTGCTCAATGGCTGGTCAAAGACCTATGCGATGACCGGATGGCGGCTCGGCTACGCGGTATGGCCCGACAAACTTTATGACTATGCGCGCAAGCTCGCCGTCAATCTGCATTCCTGCGTCAACGCATCGGCACAATATGCCGGCCTCGCCGCACTTCAGGGGCCGCAAGACGACGTCTATAAAATGGTCGCCGAGTTCGATCGCCGCCGCAAGGTCGTGGTCGATGGATTAAACAAAATACCTGGCGTCTCCTGCGCAACGCCGAAAGGCGCCTTCTATGCATTTCCCAACATCAAAAAGACGAAATGGAAAGCGAAAGCACTCGCTTCATCGTTGCTGGAGGACGCAGGCGTTGCAATCATCGGCGGACCGGATTTCGGCATTCTGGGTGAAGGCTATGTGCGCCTCAGTTACGCCAACTCGACCGAGAATATCCTGAAGGCGCTCACGCGCATGGGCGAATTTCTCGAAAGCCGCAAAGCGGCCTAGAAAGTTTGTTTCTGGCTGTGAAGATTGTCGCCTATTGGTCAAGGCGGCTGGAAATCGCGCTTTCGGAGCCTTATTAAACCTGTATGAAGCTGAAGATCACAACCTGGAACGTCAATTCGGTGCGGTTCCGCATCGACCTCGTGGCAAAATTCATCAAGGCGGCGCGGCCGGATGTCCTGTGTCTGCAGGAAACGAAATGTCCTGACGACAAGTTTCCGCTCAAGCGCTTCAAGCGGCTTGGCTATGAGCATGCCGCAATGAACGGGCAGAAGGGCTATCACGGCGTTGTCGTGCTCTCGCGCTTTCCGTTCGAATCGACCAGCAAGCGCGGTTTTTGCGGGCTCACCGATTCACGTCACATCTCCGTTGTGCTGGGCGAGCAGGCCGGCCTGAAGGACCCCATCGTCGTGCATAATCTCTATGTGCCGGCAGGGGGCGATATTCCCAATCCCGATGTCAATCCGAAATTCAAGCACAAGCTGTCATTTCTCGATGAGATGCGCGATTGCGAAGAAGTGCATGTCAACGGCAATGCGCGTTCGATCCTGCTCGGCGATCTGAACGTCGCGCCGCGCGAGCATGACGTCTGGAGTCACAAGCAGCTTCTCGACATCGTGTCGCACACACCGATCGAAACCGAAAAACTGAACGCGGCGCAGAAAGCCGGCGGCTGGGTCGATGCGATGCGCGAATTGGTGCCGGAGCCAACAAAGCTCTATACATGGTGGAGCTATCGTTCGCCGGACTGGAAAGCCGCCGATAAGGGCCGCAGGCTCGATCACATGTGGCTTGCGCCAGCGCTGATGGATCGCGTGTCGGATATCAAGATTTCAAAGGAAGCCCGCGGTTGGGCCCAGCCGTCGGATCATGTGCCGGTGACGGCGACGTTTGAGGTCTAAAGCGTTTTCGAGCGAAGTGGATACCGGTTCGCGTAAAGAAAACGCGGCAAAACAAAAAGCTAGAGCCCCGGCTTTGATTCCATCAAAGCCGGGGCTCTAGCCTAACTCCTACGCTCCGGATCGAGCGTGTTGCGCACGAGAAGCATATCCGCCATCGATTGACGTGCGCGTCGCGTCAGAAAATCGTGCAGGCGAACAGCAGCATCAGCATCGTCTTCCAGGATCTTCCTGAACATGCTGCGCGAAATGCGGATCACAGTGCACGCTTCTTGCGCCGTGGCGCTGAGCGGATGCACGGCATCGCTGATCAGTGCAAATTCACCGAGCAGTATGCCCGGGCCCGCTTCCATCATCTTCGTCGACGACGCCGGATCGACCTTGAGATTGAACGTCCCCTCCTGAACGAGATAGGCGCAATCGATCCGGTCGCTTGGACGAAACAGAACCTCGCCCTCTTCCACCTGCCTCGTTTCGGCACCCACCGCAATCAGACGCAGGGCAGCACGGCCGAGGACCTTGAGCATCGGCACTTGTTCTAGAATCGCGATATCCTCGTCGATGCTCATTGGAATGGCGCCTAGGGCACCAGCTTGTACCCGCCAGCATCCGTCACAAGAATTGCCGGATTGGCCGCATCCTTCTCGACCTTCTGCCGAAGCCGATAGACATGCGTTTCCAGCGTGTGGGTGGTAACACCTGAATTATAGCCCCACACTTCCTGCAACAATGTCTCGCGCGATACCGGCCGCTGGCCGGCGCGATAGAGGTAACGCAGGATTGCCGTTTCCTTTTCGGTCAAGCGAACCTTGGTGCCCTTGTCGCCTGTCAGCAGCTTCGAACTTGGCCGGAAGCTGTATGGCCCGATGGTAAAAACAGCATCCTCGCTCGCCTCATGCTGACGCAATTGCGCGCGGATGCGCGCCAGCAATACGGCAAAGCGAAACGGCTTGGTCACATAATCGTTCGCGCCGGATTCGAGACCGAGGATTGTATCCGAATCGGTGTCATGGCCCGTCAACATGATGACGGGCGCCTTGAAGCCGGACTTCCGCAGCAGGCGGACAGCTTCACGGCCATCCATGTCCGGCAAACCGACATCCATGATGACGAGATCGATCTGGCCGGCTTTGGCCGTCTGAACACCTTTGCTGCCAGTTTCCTCGCCTAAGGCTTCGAATTCCTCGTGCAAGGCAAGCTGCTCCACCAGCGTGTCGCGAAGCTCGGCATCGTCGTCCACAATCAGAATTTTTCGTACATTCGACATGGGTGGCCCCCGGGGCCTATGATTTGGGCCCGCGCTAGGGGTCCAATATTACAGATTTGTCGCGAAATAGGGCATCTGAGATTGAAAGGGCAAGCGAGAGTTGCCTAATTGGTAAGTTTGAACAGGATCACTACCTTTTAACCATGTCCCCGCGGCCATTCGTTCACATTCAGGTTCATAAACAACCCGGAACCAAAACCCGTGGTATTTTAATGGCAGGACATGCCGCCATCCCGGTCGCGTTGGGCCGGGGAGGCATCCTGACGAACAAACGGGAGGGCGACGGTGGCACCCCCCGAGGGAACTTTCGTCTGAAGCGGCTCTGGTGGCGGCAGGACCGAATCACCCGCCCCCGCACTAGATTACCAGTCCGAGCTATCCGTCCCGCCGATGCCTGGAGCGAAGACCCGGCCGACCGACGCTATAACCGCCCCGTGCATCGAGAGCCGGACGAGCCCGGTGACCGCCTGATGCGGGCCGATGATCTTTACGACCTGATTATAGAAATCGATCACAACGATCGCCCTCGCGTCGCCGGCCGCGGCAGCGCCGTTTTCATTCACATCGCGCGCGACGGTTTCAAACCGACGGCTGGATGCGTTGCGCTGCGCCGGAACGATCTTCTCAGACTGCTGCAACGGGTGGGACCACAAACGCGCATTATCGTCCGGTAAATGCGGGTGCAATCGCTCCATTAAAATTAGGTCACTGCTTTTAGCGAAAGCCTATTTGCCGGCTGGTAATTGCACATCTGTCCTTTCAGATCACTGGATGAGGTGCACCGATGCAGAAGTTGTTGCTTACCGCTGTATTCAGCGGCGCTGTCGCGCTGATGACGTTCCAAGCTCAGGCTTTCCCCGTTAGCCCAATATCCCCGGTCCAAACGTCGTCTGACATTGTACAGGTCCGCGGCGGCTGCGGGCTTGGTTGGCATCGAGGGCCCTATGGCGGATGCCGCCGCAATTGGGCACGCGGAGCTCGTGCCTTTGCCGGTCCGCGCTGCTGGTTCCGCCGCACACCATGGGGCCCGCGCCGCGTTTGCCGCTGGTAATATAGAAATGCGAAGCCCCGCTTTCTGCGCGGCTTCGCATTTGCTTGCCCTCGATTGTCTTTCAGAAAAATAGTCGTTGTTGCACGAGATCGTCGCGGTCTGTTTCATTAAACAAACTGCTGCCGTGGCCGACCATCATCATCGATTAACGATTTTGCAACGGAGTCTCGCGGATCCCGGAACTCGTTAAGGGGATCCGAATACTCCCCAGCTAATTTGCATCGGCAATTCAGCCCTTCCCGCAACTCTTCACATCCGATCCTGCATGGACGCGACTCACACACAGAGCCAGCTTTCTTCAAACGCGGCCGAACGTCAGATTATCGGGCGCGTCATGTCCGTCGGTGGCGCCACGGCAGCGATTGAACTCCATCACGCCGGAAGCAGCTTGCATGATGCAGCGCGTGCAACCGTCGGCAAGTTTCTCGGTGTCGTCAGTGGAGATGCCGTAATCATCGGCATGGTCACTGACATTTCGGAGCAGCGCGGTGCGCACCGAATCAATGTCGCTCATATCGATCTGTTCGGTGAAGTGAAGGAAATTGAAGGCGCGTCCGGTTTCACGCGCGGCATCACAGCATATCCGACGATCGGCGATCCTGCGCTGCTGATGACCAACGAGGAGCTTTGCCTGGTCTATGGCGACGCAAGCGACACGGTGCGGATCGGGTCGCTTCGTCAGGCTCCGCAAATCAATGCTTCGATCAATATCGACGAATTGCTCAGCAAGCATTTCGCAATTCTTGGCACCACCGGCGTTGGAAAATCGAGCGGCGTCGCCATCATCCTGCAACAGGTCCTTGCCGCCCGTCCGGATTTACGCATTTTTCTGATCGATCCACACAATGAGTATGGCCGCTGTTTCGGCGACAAAGCGCAGGTTCTGAATCCGCGCAATCTTCGCCTGCCGTTCTGGCTGTTCAATTTCGAAGAAACAATCGATGCTTTCTTCGGAAGGCGGCCGGGCGTCGACGAAGAAGTGGAGATTCTTTCCGAGGTCATTCCGCTGGCGAAGGGCGCTTATCTCCAATACCGCAATGCCAATGATCGTTTTCTGACAAAACGCCGCGATCCAAAGAATGCAGGCTTCACCGCCGATACGCCGGCGCCTTATCGCATCGAGGACCTGATCGGGTTGATCGACGAGCGCATGGGCAAGCTGGAAAATCGCTCCTCGCGCATGCACCATTATAAACTGCTGCAGCGAATTCAGACCTTCCGCAACAATCCGCGCTACGCTTTCATGTTCGAAAACGCCAATGTCGGTGGCGACACAATGGCGGAGATCATTTCGAATCTGTTTCGTCTGCCGGCTAACAACAAACCGCTGACTGTGATGCAACTCGGCGGTTTCCCGGCGGAAGTCGTCGACTCCGTTGTCTCGGTATTGAGCCGCATGGCGTTCGATTTCGGCTTGTGGAGTGATGGTGTTGCACCACTGCTTTTCATCTGCGAGGAAGCGCATCGTTATGCGGCGGCCGACGCCAAGGTCGCATTCGGACCGACACGGCGTGCTTTGTCGCGCATTGCGAAAGAAGGACGCAAGTACGGCGTATTTCTTGGACTGGTCACGCAGCGGCCGGCGGAGATCGATCCCAATATTATCTCTCAATGCAACACATTGTTCGTCATGCGATTGTCGAACGATCGCGATCATGCGTTGATCCGATCCGCCGTATCCGATGCTGCGTCGAGCCTTCTGACATTCGTTCCATCGCTTGGTACAGCCGAAGCATTCGTCTTCGGGCCTGGCGTCGCTTTGCCGATGCAGATGAAATTCAGGGAGTTACCGCAACAGTTCCGGCCGAGCAGCGATGTTGGCAGCAGCGGACACGCTGACGCTGACGCGGGTTCAGACTTGATCGTGTCGGTGATCGAACGCTGGCGCAATGCGACCATGAGTCAAAAGCATCATGATGATGATGTTTACGACTTCGGCTACGCGCCACCTGTGCAGCCACAGCAAATTCTTGAACCGCCCGATTCAGTACGCTCCCGCATTCTCAAGGCGCCGCTTGATCGTACTGGACTTGGAACACCGGATCTGCCGAAGACGTGGCGGTAATATTCAGCCCCGCGCGCCGAAGATCGCCGAACCGATCCGCACATGCGTCGCGCCGAACTGGATCGCGATCTTGAAATCGGCGCTCATGCCCATTGAGAGCTGTGTCAGTCCGTTGCGCGCCGCGATTTTCGCCGTGAGGGCAAAATGCGGCGCTGGCGCCTCATCGAATGGCGGGATGCACATCAGACCTGAAATCGTCAGCCCGTAGGTATCCTTGCAGGCCCGCAGGAATGCGTCGGCAGCCTCCGGCAAGATGCCGGCCTTTTGCGGCTCGGCGCCAGTGTTGATTTCAACGAAAAGTTGTGGCGATCGACCCTGCTTGCCGATCTCCTTGGCCAGCGCCTCGCACAGGCTTGGCCGGTCAACGGAATGGATGGCGTCGAACATCGCCACCGCTTCCTTCGCCTTGTTCGATTGGAGCGGCCCGATCAGGTGGAGCGATAGGCCGGGATGGCGCTTCAGCAAGCCCGGCCATTTCCCCTTTGTTTCCTGAACCCGGTTCTCGCCAAACACCCGCTGACCGGCGGCAATGACCGGCTCGATCGCATCGGCCTCAAATGTCTTGCTGACCCCGATTAATGTGACAGTCGCCGGATCGCGCCCGACCTCGTGGCACGCTGCCGCGATTTGGTGCTTTACGTCGGTGAGTGCCGCAGTGACGGTGGTTTCGGACATCCGCGGGTCTATAACGGTCGTCACCGCATGATGCAAAAAGCCCTCGAACGCCCGATCTGACGTTACCCGTGATCTCTTCTGGCGAAGCGTTTACTCCCGCTGGACTATGTCCGCTTATACGGTCTGCCACTGGTTCATGGCATCGGCCGACGCTCTGTTCAGATGCACCTGGTTATCGATGTGATCGACCCATTTGATGGGAATCAGGTGGTGTTCGCCTCCGGCTGCGGGATCATTCTTGGTTAGCTTGATCCACTTCGCGCCTTCCATGTGATCGACTGTGCCGACATGCGCGCCGTCGGTCCCAACAACTTCCATCTCATGGTGGATTTCTCGCGCTTTCACCATTGTCTCCTCCTGTTGATGGCAGGAAAACCGGCAGGCGGCCGTGAAAGTTCCAGGGAGAGTCCATATCTTGGCGGCTGCGGCCGGCCCAATGCCTTGTGACAGGCCGTTGACCAGAAAGGAGTTTTCGTGTCCTTTCCGCCTCAATTCTGACCCTGAGCCAATCATTGATGAGCACCGAGCGCTACAACGCCCGCGACGCCGAGCCGCGCTGGCAAAAAACCTGGACCGATCGCGAAATTTTCGCGACCAAGAACGACGATCCGCGCCCGAAATACTACGTGCTCGAGATGTTCCCCTATCCTTCGGGGCGCATCCATATGGGCCATGTGCGCAACTACACGATGGGCGACGTGGTCGCCCGCTACAAGCGCGCCAGGGGTTTCAGCGTTCTGCATCCGATGGGCTGGGACGCCTTCGGCATGCCGGCGGAAAATGCCGCAATGGAGCGCAAGGTCCATCCCAGGGCCTGGACCTACGACAACATCGCCGCGATGAAGAAGCAGCTCCAGTCGATGGGGCTGTCGCTGGACTGGGCACGCGAAATCGCGACCTGCGACCCGAATTATTATCGTCACCAGCAGGCGATGTTCCTCGACTTCCTGAAAGCGGGGCTGGTCGAGCGCAAACAATCGAAGGTGAACTGGGATCCAGTTGATCAGACCGTGCTCGCCAACGAGCAGGTGATCGATGGACGCGGCTGGCGCTCCGGCGCGCTGGTCGAGCAGCGCGAACTGACGCAATGGTTTTTCAAGATCAGCGATTACGCGCAGGACCTGCTTGATTCGATCGACATGCTCGATCGCTGGCCCGACAAGGTGCGCCTCATGCAGCGCAACTGGATCGGGCGATCGGAAGGATTGTTCGTCCGCTTTGCGCTCGATCCGAAGACGACACCGGCTGGCGAAACCGAACTCGATGTCTTTACGACGCGACCGGATACCTTGTTCGGCGCGAAGTTCATGGCGATCGCGCCCGATCATCCGCTGGCTACGGCTGCCGCCGCGAAAAATCCGCAGCTCGCGGAGTTCATCGCCGAGTGCAAGCGCCACGGCACCGCGCAGGAAGTGATCGACAAGGCCGAGAAGCTTGGCTTCGACACCGGCATCAAGGCTGTTCATCCGCTCGATCCAACGTGGCAATTGCCGGTCTATGTCGCCAATTTCATTCTGATGGATTATGGCACGGGCGCGATCTTCGGTTGCCCGGCGCATGATCAGCGCGACCTCGATTTCGTCAACAAATACGGGCTCGGCAACGTACCGGTCGTTTGTCCGCCCGGTCAGGATCCAAAAACATTCGTCATCACCGACACCGCCTATGATGGCGACGGCACGATGATCAATTCGCGCTTTCTCGACGGCATGACCATCGAGCAGGCGAAGGACGAAGTCGCCAAGCGTCTCGAGAGCGAAACGCGCGGCAACAAAGCCGTCGCAACGCGACAGGTGAATTTTCGTCTGCGCGACTGGGGCATTTCGCGGCAGCGCTATTGGGGCTGCCCGATCCCGATCATTTACTGCGAGTCGTGCGGCATCGTGCCGGTACCGAAGAAAGACCTGCCGGTGAAATTGCCGGAGGACGTCAGCTTCGACCGGCCTGGCAACCCGCTTGACCGTCACGAAGCATGGAAACATGTCGCGTGCCCCTCGTGCGGCAAACCGGCACGCCGCGAAACCGACACGATGGATACCTTCGTCGATTCGTCCTGGTATTTCGCACGCTTCACCGATCCGTGGATCGACACCGCGCCGACCGACCGCAAGGTCGTCGATCGCTGGCTGCCCGTCGATCAATATATCGGCGGCATCGAGCATGCGATTTTGCATCTGCTCTACAGCCGCTTCTTCACGCGGGCGATGAAGAAGACTGACCACATCGGTCTCGATGAGCCATTCGCCGGCCTGTTCACGCAGGGCATGGTCGTTCACGAAACCTATCGCAAGCAGGACGGCACATTTGTCATGCCGGCCGAGGTCACGATCGAAGGCATGGGCGATCAGCGCAAGGCGACGCTGACGGCGACCGGCGAACCGATCGAGATCGGCCACATCGAAAAAATGTCGAAGTCGAAGCGCAACACGGTCGATCCCGACGACATCATCGGCGGTTACGGCGCCGACACCGCACGCTGGTTCGTCTTGTCCGATTCGCCGCCCGAACGCGACGTGATCTGGACCGAAGAAGGCGTGCAGGGCTCGTGGCGTTTCGTGCAGCGGCTGTGGCGTCTGGTCGGCGAGATTGCTGATATCGCGGCCAAGGCTCCGGCTGACCGGCCGGCCTCGTTCGGCGCGACGGCGACGGCGGTCCGCAAGGCGGCACATTCGGCGCTGGCAAAAGTGTCCGAGGATATCGAGAAGCTGCGCTTCAACCGTTGCGTCGCGCATATTTATGAATTCGCCAACGCGCTCAGTTCGGCCATCGGCGATATCACGTCACCGGCCGACATCACCCCCGACCTCGCCTTTGCGATTCGAGAGGCCGGCGACATCCTGGTCCAGCTCTTCGCACCGATGATGCCGCATCTGGCGGAGGAATGCTGGGTGGTCTTGGGCCACCAGTCCCTGGTGTCGATGCAGGGCTGGCCGGAGGTCGAAACCGGCCTGCTGGTCGAAAATACCATCACCCTGCCTGTTCAGGTGAACGGCAAGAAGCGGGCTGATGTAACCGTGCCACGGGACGCCGGAAATTCGGATATTGAGGCTGCCGTCTTAACGCTTGATGCGGTAAAGAAAGCCCTGGACGGGAAAGCTCCTAAAAAGGTCATTGTTGTCCCGCAAAGGATTGTGAATGTCGTTGCCTAGGGGAAAACGGGGGATCGGGCGCTTCGCGGCACTGGGGTTGGCGTTGGCCAGCGCCGGGCTGACGGCCGGTTGCTTCCAACCTCTTTACGGGACCGCCTCGGCGGTCAGTGGCAGTCCTGCGGTCAGCACCGCCATGGCAACGGTTGACGTCGAGCAGATCGATGCGCCGAACGGCACGCCCGAGGCGCGCCTCGGAAATGAAATCCGCAATGCCCTGATTTTCGGACTTACCGGCGGCGGAGCGGCAGCCTCGCCGGCCTATCGGCTGAAGATCAACATCAGCGGTAATAATCAGCGGGTGATTGTCGATACCACCACCGCCCGGCCGGATATGGAAATCTACGGCATCGACGCGACTTACAGCCTGACCGAGCTGGCGACCAACAAGGTCGTGTTGACGGGCCGGGCCTTCTCGCGCTCGTCCTATGACATCCCTGGCCAGCAGCAGCGTTTCGCCCGTCAGCGCGGCGAGCGTGACGCACAGAATCGCGCGTCGAATATCCTTGCCGAACAGATCAAAACACGCCTCGCCTCATATTTCGTTTCCGGCGGTTGATGATCTTATCTGGTCTACCGGGTTTCTCTTTCTCCGCCTCATCCTGAGGAGGCGGCAAAGCCTCCGTCTCGAAGGATCGGGGCGGCCCATGGTTCGAGACGCGATTCTTTCGAAGCGCTCCTCACCATGAGGCCGATTGAGAGCGATACGCCACGATGATTTTATGACCACCGTCAAACCTTTCGAAGCAGATGCCTTTGTTTCACGGCCCGATCCGGCACGTCCGATCGTGCTGATCTATGGTCCTGATTCCGGTCTCGTGCATGAGCGCGCCGAAGCGCTCGCAAAAATCTCCGTCGACAATCCCGCCGACGTCTTTTCACTGATCCGGATCGACGGCGACGAACTGTCGGGAAATCCCTATCGCCTCGTCGAAGAGGCCAACACCATTCCGATGTTCGGCGGGCGCAGAGCCCTCTGGGTCAAGGCCGGCAGCCGCAATATTGCTTCAGCCGTCGAAGCCGTCCTTGCTGCGCCCTCGCCCGATTGTCGCGTTGTGATCGAGGCCGGCGACCTTCGCAAGACCGCGCCGCTGCGGACATTGTGCGAGAAAGCCAAGAACGCAGCCGTCATTGCCTGCTATGCCGACAGCGACCGCGACATTGCACAGGTCGTCGACGACGAATTGAAAAAAGCCAATCTTGTCATCGCGCCGGACGCACGCGCGGCTTTGTTGCCATTTCTCGGCGGCGACCGGCAGGCAACGCGCAACGAATTGCGCAAGCTCGCTCTCTATGTTCACGGCCGTGACCGCGTCACCGTCGATGACGTCATGGCGGTGGTCGCGGATGCCTCCGCGGTTGCGCTGGACAGTGTGATCGACGCTGCTTTTTGTGGCCGGCCGGCCGAAGTCGAAACCCATTTCGCAAAAGCACGCGGTGAAGGCACGGCGCCCGGCGCCATCGTGTCATCGGCGTTGCGTCACCTGTCTCATCTGCATCGCATGCGCCTCGCCGTTGAAGAGGGACAATCGACAACCAGCGTGATCGAGAGCGCGCGGCCTCCGATTCATTTTCGTCGCAAGCCAATGATTGACGCTGCCTTGCGTGCCTGGACTGCAGGCAAATTGCTTGACGCAATGTCGTCGCTTGGCGACACATTGCTGGAAACACGGCGTCAGCCGCATCTGGCCGAAACGATTGCCCAACGCGCGATGATGTCGTTGGCGACGGCGGCGAGACGAAGGGGGTAGCTCTCCTGTCCCGGACGCTGCACGAGCAAAGCGCAGTGATGCGCTGCAGATCCGCGACCTATTTCAATATTTCTATAGGCCCCGGTTCAGCGGCGCATCGTTTCACGCTGCACCGGGCCCGCGGCACGAGACCGTCTTACCCCCGCTGCAGCTTGGCAATCACATCGTCGAGCTGTTCGAGCGTGCGATAACGAATGCCGAGCACACCACCGGCCCGGCCTTTGTCGGTGATTTCCACCACAAGTCCGAGCGCATCCGACAACTGTTTCTCCAGCGCAGCGATATTCGCATCTTTGCGCGCCTTCGCAGTCGACTTCGGTTTCTTCGCGGCCTTCGCATCGTCCTGCCGGAGCTTCTCGACCTGACGGACGTTAAGGCCTTTCTCCACGATATCGCGCGCAATGGATTCCGGATCGCTCTGGTTGATCAACGCGCGTGCATGGCCTGCGGTCAGCTTACCTTCATTGATGTAGCTCTTGACCGCGTCAGGCAGCTTCAACAAACGTAACGTATTGGCGACATGGCTGCGGCTCTTGCCAACGATGGTCGCGATGTCGTCCTGGCTATGACTGTATTGATTGGCGAGCGCCTGATAGCCCGCCGCCTCTTCGAGCGGATTGAGGTCGGCCCGCTGGATATTTTCGATGATCGCGAGTTCGAGCGCTTCCGCATCTGTGACTTCAAGAACGACAATCGGCACTTCATGCAGACCGGCGCGCTGCGAAGCACGCCATCGCCTTTCACCGGCGATGATCTCGAATGTGTTGGGTTCGCTTTTCGACGAGCGGACAACAATCGGCTGAATGATTCCGCGCTCGCGAATCGACTGCGACAGCTCTTCCAGCTCCGCATCTGCAAAGATGCGGCGCGGGTTGCGCGGATTCGCTTTGACATGTTCGATCGGAACGCGGCGCTGCGATTTCGGCGCACGATCGGATGTTGACGATTCGGCGCCGACATCGCCCATCAGCGCAGCCAATCCGCGCCCCAGTCGCGACCGCGTTTCTTCTGCCATATCGGCTGCTCCTGACAATCGCGCCACCGCGTCCTCCATTCCAGATCAATTCAACTGCTGGGCGTGTTAGTGCGTCGCGAGTTCGCGCTCGCGCTGGATCACCTCCGTCGCCAATCTCAGATAAGCGTCGCTGCCGGCACACTTGAGATCATAGACAAGCACCGGCTTTCCGTAGGACGGCGCTTCCGAGATACGCACGTTGCGCGGGATAACAGTGTCGTAGACTTTCGAGCCCATGAATTCGCGAACGTCGGCCACAACCTGACTTGAGAGATTGTTGCGCGCATCGAACATCGTCAGCACGATGCCGTGAATCGAGAGCCGCGGATTCAGCGCTTCCTTGACCTGCTCGACGGTCTTCAGCAATTGCGACAGACCTTCGAGCGCGAAGAATTCGCATTGGAGCGGAACAAGCACAGCGTCAGACGCCGCCATCGCGTTCACGGTGAGAAGGTTCAGCGATGGCGGACAATCGACCAGAACATAGGTGTAGTCGGTCCCTTCGGCATGGCCGTCATTCAACCGGCCGATGGCATTGCGCAGACGCACCGCCCGATCGCGGGCGCTCGAGACTTCAAGCTCGAGACCGGCGAGATCGAGCGTCGATGGCGCGATGTGCAGACGCGGCACCGACGTGGTGACAATGGCGTCACGGAGAGCCGCCTCGCCGACCAGCACATCATATGTGGACCGGTTGCGGTCACGCCGGTCGATGCCGAGGCCGGTCGAGGCGTTACCCTGCGGGTCAAGATCAATAATCAGCACCCGCTCGCCGATGGCGGCAAGGGCCGTGCCGAGATTGATGGCGGTTGTCGTCTTGCCGACTCCGCCCTTCTGATTTGCGACCGCGAGAACGCGCATCGGTTTGACCTGCGTGGCATCGGTCGACTCAGTCGTATCCTGCGGAACGATCGTCGGGGCGTCGGTCATGGCAAATCCCTGCCTAGGAAAATAATCTCAACCATCGGACGGTGGCGGAACGAGGCGTTGGGCTGAAACGACCCGGACGATACGGCCGCCGGCATCGGTGATGCTTGGGATCAGCTCTGTATCCATCGTCCAATATTTAGATGCCGCGGTCAATTCACCCTCTACATCTTGTCCCTTGAGGAACAATGCCTGCGCGCCCCTTTTCAACAAGGGATAAGCCTTATCCAGCAGATTATCGAGGGACGCTAGCGCGCGGGCGGTAACAATCTCCACGGGTTCGTTGAAGCCATCCACAAAGTCTTCGATTCGCACCGCATGGACCCTGGCTGACGCTCCAGTCAGCCGCACCGCTTCTCGCAGGAAGGCGGCCTTCTTCAGGTTGCTCTCGACGAGATGCACAACGGCCCTCGGCTTGTCGGCGAGAGCACAGGCGATGACGAGGCCGGGAAAACCGCCGCCGGAGCCGAGGTCGACCCAGCGCGTCGCATCCGGCGCGAGCCGCAGAAGCTGCAGCGAATCGGCGATGTGCCGGCTCCAGAGTTCCGGGATTGTCGATGGCGCGATCAGGTTCGTGGTCGCCTGCCACTGCAGCAAAGCTGCAACATAGCGGTCCAGACGAGGTGCTATTTCACGTGAATCGTTGAGTGATTCGATGACCTTGGTGCGGTCGGCGGCCAGACTGGCTTCAAGATCACGAGAGGTCTTTTGGTGCTTGGCCTTGGCCATCACTGGGCCGCGGAACGCAAGGCCCCGCGCCGGAGATAGGCGACCAGAAGCGTCAGCGCCGCCGGGGTCACACCTTCCAGCCGGCCGGCATGACCGATGGTCCGCGGACGATGGGTCGTCAGCTTGTGACGGACTTCGTTCGACAGACCGGGAATGGCCGCATAATCCAGATCATCGGGCAGACCGAGCGCCTCGTCTTTCCGATACGAGGCAATATCGGCCGCCTGCCGGTTCAAGTAGACGTCGTACTTGGCGTCAATCTCGAGCTGCTCGGCCACGGCCGGCGCGAGGGTTCCGAGCTCCGGCCAGATTTTCGCGAGTTCGGCGATGGCCATGTCCGGATAGGACAGCAGCTCGAACGCGGTGCGGCGATGTCCGTCCTTCTTGAGTGTGAGGCCGTGGCGGGCCGCCTCGGTCGGCGAGACCGAGACCGACCGGGCGAAGTCGCGCGCATCCGCTAGCGCCTTGGCCTTGGCTTCGAAAGCTTCACGACGCACGGCGCCGACGCAACCAAGGGCGATGCCCTTCCCGGTCAGACGCTGGTCGGCATTGTCCGCCCGCAGCGCCAGCCGGTACTCGGCCCGCGACGTGAACATGCGATAGGGCTCTGTGATTCCACGTGAAACAAGGTCGTCGACCATCACGCCGATATAGGCCTCGGCACGGTCGAAGACGATTGCGTCCCCGCCCCCTGCCCGTGCCGCGGCGTTGAGACCGGCCAGCAACCCTTGGGCCGCCGCCTCCTCGTAACCAGTCGTGCCGTTGATCTGCCCGGCCAGGAAAAGCCCTTGAATTCGCTTGGTTTCCAGCGTCGGCTGGAGCTCGCGCGGATCGACATGATCGTATTCGATGGCGTAGCCGGGGCGGATGAACCGCGCCTTTTCCAGGCCCGGGATCGAGGTCACGACGGCGTGCTGGACCTCCTCCGGGAGAGAGGTCGAAATGCCGTTCGGATAGACGGTGTGGTCGTCGAGGCCTTCCGGCTCGAGGAAGATCTGGTGGCCGTCCCGCTCGCCGAATCGGACGATCTTGTCCTCGATCGACGGGCAATAGCGCGGTCCTCGGCTCTCGATCTGGCCGGAATACATCGGCGACCGATGGACGTTCGCCCGGATCATCGCATGCGTGGCTTCGGCCGTCCGGGTGATCCCGCACTGGATTTGCGGGTTCCCGATCCGCGTCGTCAGGGTCGAGAATGGCTCCGGCGGCTCGTCGCCCGGCTGCATGTCCAGCGAGGCCCAATCGATGGTCCGGCCATCCAGGCGCGGCGGCGTGCCGGTCTTTAGCCGGCCGAGGGCAAAGCCGATCCGCTCCAAGGCCTTGGACAGCCCCATCGCCGGCGCCTCCCCGACCCGGCCCGCCGGGATTTTCTGCTCGCCGATATGGATCAGGCCACGCAGGAAGGTTCCGGTGGTCAGGACCACCGCCCCCGCCTGCAGAATGCGGCCATCAGCCAGACGAAGACCGGCGATCCGGCCGTCCTGCTCGATCAGATCGTCGGCTTCGGCCTCAACGACCGTGAGATTGGCCGTTTCCAGGATCGCCCGCTGCATGGCCGCGGCATAGAGCTTCCTATCCGCCTGAGCGCGAGGCCCGCGGACGGCCGGCCCCTTGCGGCGGTTCAGAACCCGGAACTGGATGCCGCCCTGGTCGGCGACGCGGCCCATCAGACCGTCCAGGGCATCGATTTCCCGGACCAGATGGCCCTTCCCAAGGCCACCGATGGCCGGGTTACAGGACATCGCGCCGATGGTTGAAAACCGATGCGTAACCAGCGCGGTGATGGCCCCAATGCGCGCGGCGGCCGCTGCGGCTTCGCAGCCGGCGTGCCCGCCACCGATCACGATGACATCAAAACGCTGATCCATGATGCGCGGTATGTAGTTGAGCGTGGGGATAGCGTCAAAAGAATTGGAATCCTCTAGCGCCGTTTCACGTGAAACGCAGGAGTCTCAAACTCTTGAACGAAGACTCTGGAGTCGAATCAGAAAAGGTAAACGGCCTATTTACCAATGCAGAAGTCACGAAAAATCACGTCCAGGATGTCTTCGACGTCCACACGTCCCGTAATCCGCCCCAATGACTGACTGGCCAGTCGTAATTCCTCGGCAAAAAGGTCTTCCTGGCCCTCTTCGCCCCGTAAAATTCCGCGTTTGAGGGCTTTTTCGGTCATTTCCAGCAGATTCCGCTGCCTTTCCCGCGTAATCAGGGCTGGTTCCCGCGATTCCAGGGTGTTCCGGGCATAGGCGGTCAGGTCGGTGAGGAGGCGATCCACCCCCTCCCCGGACACCGCGGAAAGCTCGTAGAAGTGCCGTTGCTCGGGCCTGGAGGATCCGCCAGCGTACTCCTCAGCCCGATATCCTGCGCTTTGGTCGCTTCCGAGATCGATTTTCGTCCGGACCGTCCAGGTTTCCGGCGAATCCGGCCTTGAAACCGGATTCGCACCTTCATTCTCCATTAACCATAAAACCAGATCCGCCTCCGCCGCCCGGGCCCGGGCCCGCGCGACCCCTTCCTGCTCAACCGGATCGGTCGCCTCGCGGATACCGGCCGTATCAAGCAACGTCACGGGAAACCCTTCCAGATCGAGATGCACCTCGATCACATCCCGGGTGGTTCCGGCGTATGGCGACACAATCGCCACATCCCGGCGGGCGATCTTGTTCAAAAGGGTCGATTTGCCGGCATTCGGGGGTCCGGCGATCGCCACGACCAGCCCTTCCCGCATCCGCTCACCCCGGCGCCCCTCGGCCAGGACCGCAGCAATCTCCTGCTGCAGCGCACGAACGGCCTCCAATGAGCGGCTGGTGACGTCGGCGGCGACATCCGCCTCGTCGGAAAAGTCGATCCCAGCCTCGACCAGCGCCAAAGCCTCGATCAGACGGCGGCGCCAGGCCTCGGCCCGGTTTCCCAGCAATCCCTGCAATTGCCGGATCGCCTGTTTCCGCTGGGATTCGGTGTCGGCATAGATGAGATCGGCCAGTCCTTCGATGGCAGTCAGGTCCAGCTTGCCGTTTTCGAAGGCCCGACGGGTGAATTCGCCCGCCTCCGCCATCCTCATCCCTTCAAGCTTCGACAGCGCGTTGAAGGTCGCGGCCACCACCGCCCGCCCGCCATGGAGCTGAAATTCGGCCACGTCCTCCCCGGTCTCGCTGTTTGGCCCTTCGAAAAACAGCACCAGCGCCTGGTCGATGGCGCCGCCCGATTGCGGATCGCGAACGGTCGCGAATGCCGCCTGGCGCGGCGCCGGCACCCGGCCGATCATCGCCAGGAGCGCGGCTTTGGCCTGCGGCCCGGAAATGCGGACCACGCCAATGGCGGCCGGAAGGCTGCCGGAGGACAGTGCGTAGATTGTTTCACGTGCAGGAACGGTCATGCGGAAACATCAACGCCGTTCCGGCTAGCCCGTAAAGAGGCTGCGATGCACCGGCCGTTCGAACCCTTAACGGGGCCGCGGCACTTGTTTCGACGCGGTTGCTTCACGCGAACCGGCCGTCGCCCGGAAGGGGCCGGCTATGATCGGCGAAGGCCCGGGTGCCCGCTTCGCTCGAAAATGCTCTAGATATTCCGCCAGGCGAGCTGCAATCCGATCAACAGAATGCCGCCGAAGAAGCACAGCCGGAAGGTTTCGACACTGATGCGTCGGCGAATGTGCTGGCCGATATACATTCCGATCAAGGCTGGCGCGATCGCGAACAGCGACAACAGGCCCAGCGAGGTGTCGAAGGCGCCGCCACCCCACAGCACAAAGGTGAGCGCGACCGTCGACAGCGTGAAGTGCAGACCCAAGGCCTGGACCAGCTCTTCCTTCTCGAGACCGATCGCCTGCAGGTAAGCCAGCGCCGGCATAACGAACACGCCGGTCGCCGCCATGATGTAGCCCGTGGCCAAGCCCACTATCGGACCAAGCCAGATCTCGGATCTTCGCGAGACGGTGAACTTGATCTTCGCAAGACCCATCAGTGCATAAAGAACGAGGACAAGACCAAGCCCCAAAGCCGCGGGTTTTGCATTCGCACCGGTCAGAATGCCCGCGCCCAGCCACGCACCGACAAACAAGCCGATCAACATTCCGCCGAGGCGTCTGGTCAGAGCGAGCAGGTAGGGACCCGTCACCATCTGCCAGATATTGGTGGCGAAGGATGGCGCGATCAGAATCGCTGCCGCCTGAGCCGGCGCCATCACCGAAGCCAGAATGCCGAGCGATACCTGCGGCAGCCCCATGCCCATGACGCCCTTCACCAGGCCGGCGAGCAGATAGGCGCCAACGACAAGGGCGATTGTGAACCCGGATCCATCCATGCGCGCAAATGAGGCAAGTCGGTTGAGAGCCGCAATCTGTAATGAACGAAGGCAGCCTTCGGCACTTCCGAATGGCGTAATGCTGCCATTCGGTCCGATGCTGCGTTATCGTTTAAGCCGTACCTTTCTCCGAGTGTGATCTGTCCGGAACAATCCGGATCATGCTCCTTTCAGCGAGCGAAAAGACCATGGCCGATCACGCACCCAGCCACCACAACCGGACGCACGAAAACCGGCTGGCCCGCGAAACCTCGCCTTATCTGCTGCAGCACAAGCACAACCCGGTGGATTGGTGGCCGTGGGGTCCGGCTGCGCTTGCAGAAGCCAAGGCGAACAACAAGCCGATCCTGCTCTCGGTCGGCTACGCGGCCTGTCACTGGTGCCACGTGATGGCGCATGAAAGCTTCGAGGACGACGGCACGGCGAAGGTGATGAACGAGCTGTTCGTCAACATCAAAGTCGATCGCGAGGAGCGGCCGGATATCGACCAAATCTACATGCAGGCGCTGCATCATCTGGGCGAGCAGGGCGGTTGGCCGCTGACGATGTTCCTGACGCCGGAGGGCGAGCCGTTCTGGGGCGGCACTTATTTTCCGAAGGATGCGCGCTACGGACGGCCGGCCTTCGTGAACATCATGCGCGAGGTCTCGCGCCTGTTTCGGGAAGAGCCCGGCAAGATCGAGCAGAACCGCAACGCCTTGATGGCGCGACTGTCAGAGGTCGCACGCCATCCGCAGCGCGTCACGATCGGCCGGCAGGAGCTGGACCAGGTCGGCCTGCAGCTCGGCAGCGCCATGGACCCCGTGAACGGCGGCTTGCGCGGGGCGCCAAAATTTCCGCAATGCAGCATGTTCGAATTCCTCTGGCGGAGCGGATTGCGGCAGGAAGGCCGGAATGCTGCATCGCAGCATAACGGTGGTGCGGCCGCCGAGGGCTCTTCCGCGGAGAAATTTTTCAAAATTGTCGAGCTGACGCTGACCCATATCGGCGAAGGCGGAATCTACGACCACCTCGGCGGTGGCTATTCGCGCTACTCCGTGGACGACAAATGGCTGGTGCCGCATTTCGAAAAGATGCTGTATGACAATGCCCAACTGCTTGATTTGCTTGCAATTTCTTGGCAACGAACCGGCGACGAGCTCTATCGCGAGCGGGCGCAGGAAACGGTCGGCTGGCTGACCCGGGAGATGACCAGCGGCGAAGGCGCCTTCTACTCCTCGCTCGACGCCGACTCGGAAGGTGAGGAAGGAAAGTTCTACGTCTGGTCGCTGGCGGAGATCGAAAGCGCCCTGGGCACAGATGCTGCAGCCGTTTTTGCGCAGCATTACGACGTGACCTCCGAGGGCAACTTCGAAGGCCACAACATCCTCAATCGACTCAAAGACTTACCGCGCAACATAGACCGCACAAAAAGCCTAAATCAGGAAAATATTCTTGCAGCAAATCGTGCTGCACTGCACAAAATCAGGGAACGCCGAATTCGGCCGGGTCTTGATGACAAGGTGCTGGCGGATTGGAACGGGCTGATGATCGCTGCGCTGGTCCATGCGGGCCTCGCGATGCAGCAGCCCGACTGGATCTCAATGGCGGGCCGGGCCTTCGAATTTGTGCGGCTCAACATGAGCAGAGGTGATCGCCTGGGCCATTCCTGGCGTGAGAACCGACTGCTGTTTCCGGGTCTCGCCTCCGACTTCACCATGATGATCCGGGCAGCGCTGTCGCTGCACGAAGCCACGGGGAAGCGCGACACTCTCGACACGGCACTGACCTGGCAGGCGGCACTCGACCAGCACTACTTCAATGCCGAAACCGGCACCTATTTCCTGACCGCCGACGACGCGGAGGGCCTCGTGGTGCGGCCGGCGTCCACCGCCGATGACGCGACGCCGAACCCGAACGCGATCGCCGCGCAGAACCTGATCCGGCTGGCGGCCTTTACCGGCGATCACACCTTCCGGGAAAAGGCCGACAAGCTGATCGAGGGTGTGCTGGCGCTGGGCGGCGGCAACCTGTTCATGCATGTCGCGTTGCTGAACGCCATCGACATGCGGCTGAACCTCGCCGAGATCGTCGTGACCGGGGAGGGGAGCGACGCCCTCCTCGATGCCGCGCTTTCCTTGCCCCATCTCAACCGGGCCGTCGTCAGGGCGCCGTCTGCCGATGCGCTGCCGGCGGCGCATCCCGCGCAGGAGAAGATCAAGGCCGTGTCGGTCCCGGCGGCTTTCATCTGCGTGGGGGAGACATGTTCCCTGCCGGTCACCGACCCCTCACAGATTGCGACGGCTTACGATACCGCGCGTGGGGTGCAGTGATGAGTTATCCGTCACCCTGAGGTACCGTTGCGAAGCGGCAGCCTCGAAGGGCGGCGGCCCGACTGTGCCCGTTCATCCTTCGAGGCTCGCGGAGCCTGTCATCGGGCCGCGCTTCGCGCGGACCCGTTGGCTCGCACCTCAGGATGACGGATTTAGATTGACCCAATCCATCCTTCGAATTGATCATATAAAAAGGGAAATCCAATTGGACCGACTGAACATGCCGGCGTTGCAATTGTACGAACTCGGCGGCATCGATGATGTGCGCTACAGCCAGTTTTCCTGGCGCACGCGAATGGCACTGGCGCATAAAGGACTGAACTTCGACACGATCCCCGTGCGCGTCAGCGACAAGGCAGCGATCGCGTTCAGCAATCAGAACAAGGTGCCGATCCTGAAAGCCGGCGATCACGTCGTTCCGGATTCCTGGGCCATCGCCGACTATCTCGAACAGACTTATCCCGAGGGGCCGTCGTTGTTTGGCGGCCCGATCGGTCACGGCCTGACGCGCTTTGTGAATACTTTCGTCGACCGGCAATTGGTGCCGAAGGCGGCATCGATGCTGATGCGCGATGTGCTCGGCATCGTCGATGAAGGCGACGCCGTGCATATGCGCACCACGATGGAGAAAGCGTTCCGCAAAAGCCTTGAAGAGATGGCCGCGCAACGCGAGACCGATGTTGCCGAATTCCGCCGCGCGCTTGATCCGTTTCGCGCAACACTGCGCAGTCAGACCTATCTCTGCGGACCTGAGCCGGCCTATGCCGATTACATTCTGTTCAGCGTGTTTCAATGGGCGCGCGTTGTCAGCACATTTGAATTGCTGAAAGAGGACGACCTTGTCGCGGCCTGGCGTGAGCGCATGCTCGATCTGTTCGGCGGACTGGCGCGGCAGGAGCGCGCACGCTCTGCCGCCATGGAGAAGGCGTCGTGAGCATCGACGCAAAGAGCGATGTTCATCCTTTCGCCGAGTTCTGGCGCGATGAAACATTGCGCGACTGGATGGAGCAACATGTCGCGCAGGCGCCGCAGCATGTTGCCGTGCGAGGACCGGGTGTATCCTTCACCTACGCCGACCTGCATGCACGCGCATTGGCGCTGGTGGCGCGGCTGCGATCGCTTGGCATCGGGCGCGGCGATGTTGTCGCGGTGCAGCTTCCCAATTGCGCGGAATTCATCCTGACCTATCTCGCGACCGGTTATGCCGGCGCCATCCTGCAAACGCTGCATATGCCGTATCGCGGCGCCGAGATCGAATTCCTGTTGAACCACAGCGGCGCCAAGGCCGTGGTCTGCATGGCGAACGGCAAGGACTTCCAGCCCGCCGAAGCCATCCTTGCGATGCAGGCGCGATTGCCGCAGCTCAAGCATGTGCTTGCGGTCGGCAACACGCCGCCCGATGGCGCATTGCCTTTCGATGCGAAACCAGATGTCGCGACGCTCGATGAACGGCCGAAGAGTTCGGACGATTTCGTGCTGCTTTATACGTCGGGCACCGTGTCCGCACCGAAGGGCGTGCCGACACCGTATCGCAAGTTTCTCGCCAATGCCCGTTTGAGCGCGCGTGAGCTTGAGATCGACTCTTCATCGATTCTGTTGTCGGCTGCGCCGTTCACGCATCTCTATGGCCTGTTCTCGACCAATCTCGCATTGGCCGCCGGCGCGACGATCGCATTGCTGCCGGTGTTCTCGCCGCCGGCCTTGGCCGAGGCCATCGACACGTTCCGGCCAACACAGCTCTTCACCGCGCCGGCGCATATGACGGCCTGTCTGCAAGCGGGCTTGCTGAATGAAGAGCGATTGCGTTCGCTGCGATTCCTGCAGATTTCCGGCAGCGCCTGTCCGCCGGAGCTGGCGCAAACCATTCAGGCGATGATGCCGGACGGCAAGGTCGTGCAGCTCTGGGGCATGAGCGAGATGCAGGCCGGCGCCTATCATCGGCCAAACGATCCGCTCGATGTGCGCATGACGACCGCAGGGCGCGCCAGCCCGGAAACGCAAATGCGCGTGTGGCTGGATGACGCGCCATTGCCGGCGGGCGAAGAGGGCGAGTTGCAAGTGCGCGGCTGTTCGGTGTTCGACGGTTATCTGGCCAATGACGAAGCGACCTCGAGCGCTTTCACCAGCGATGGATGGTTTCGCACCGGCGATCTCGCGCGCATGGATGCGGAGGGAAATATCCGCATCACCGGACGGCTGAAAGAGGTGATCAACCGAGGCGGCGTCAAATTCAACCCGGCCGATATCGAAGCGCTGATCGACCAGCATCCATCGGTGCTGCAATGCGCGATCGCGCCATTGCCCGATCCGATCATGGGCGAACGCGCCTGCTGCTTTGCCGTGTTGAAACCTGGCGCGACTTTATCACTTGATGACATTCGCGAATGGATGACCAAACACGAGATCGGCAAAACCAAATGGCCCGAGCGGCTGGAGATCATCGCCGAAATGCCGCTGACACCGACGCGGAAAATCAAGAAGGCGGATCTGGTGAAGTCTTTAGGCGATGAGACCACTTGACCGTTCGTCCCCGCGCAAGCGGGGACCCAGAGACAAGAACTGGATTCCCGCTTACGCGGGAATGAACGGAGAAGGAGGCGCGATCACGACGCGCGGCGCAAGTCCGTTTCACTGCGCGTCAGCCAGGGACTCCACGGCTCCGGCGGAACGAGGCCGTCGCTGATCCAGACGGGAAGAATCGCACCATTGCCGTCGAAACGGCCGATGAAAGCCGGCTTGTGCAGATGCTGCGTCTCGCCATCCATTCGCACCGTGAAGCCGCTCGGCGCGTCGCAGGTCATGCCGGCCAAGGCGCGGCGCACGGCGTCAACATCGGTGGTGCCGGCTTTTTCCACCGCAGCGATCCACATCTTGAACCCGATGAAGGTCGCTTCCATCGGATCATTCGGCACCGCCTTGTCGTTGCCGATGAAGGTGCGCCAGCGCCGGGTGAAATCGCGGTTATGCGGATCGTTGATCGCCCCCAGATAACTCCAGCTTGCCAGGTGGCCTTCCATCGGCACGCCGGCCAGCGAATTCAATTCACCTTCGCCGATCGACAATGTCATCACCGGCAGTGAATGCGGCGAGATCTGCTGACGAACATACTCGCGGAAGAAGTGCACGTTGGAATCGCCGCTGATGGTCGAGACAATCGCGGCATTGCCTCCGCCACCGAACGTCCGTATGCGCTCGATCGTCTCGCGCCAGATGCGTTCGCCCGACGGCACGTACACGTCCATGATCGCCTGCGCACCGATACCGCGCGACGCTAGATAGTTTCTCAAAATAGCGTTGGTCGTGCGCGGATAGACATAATCGGTACCGACGAGAATGAAGCGGCGGCGGTCTTGCGCCAGCAGATAATCGACCGCCGGCAAGGCCTGCTGGCGTGGTGTCGCGCCGGTATAGAACACGTGCGGCGATTGCTCCTCACCTTCATACTGGCTTGGATAAAACAGGATGCCGTTGTGCTGCTTGAGCACCGGCAGCGCCTGCTGGCGCGAGGCCGAGGACCAGCAGCCGAAGATCGCGGCGACATCATGCTTCTCCAGCATGTCTTTCGCATGCGTGGCATAATGAGACGGTTCTGACCCGGGATCGGCGATCACCGCTTCCAGCGGCCGGTGCAACAGGCCGCCGGCCTGGTTGACCTGCTCGATCAGCATCACGATCAGTTGCTGCAACGGCCGCTCGCTGGCGGTGAGTGTGCCGGACAGTGAATGCAAAATACCGATGCGAATGGCGCCGTGATCGAGCTCCTTGAAATAACCGCCGATCGACGTGACCAGCGATTGCGAGCGCGCTGAAAGATCGTCCGCCGTATGAAGCACGGATTCGCTTGCTTCCGCGACTTCCGAAATCGCCGACTGGATATCCGGCAAGGCTCGCGCCACCGTTATGGCAACGCGATTGGCCTCGTTGCCGATCTCATCGAGCTCGACGAGCTGCTGATCCAGCATGGCGTTGAGATCGCGATTGACGACGCTCGTCGCATCGACGCTGCTGGTCACCGCACCGATGGCTTCGGCCGTCTGTTTGACTGCGGTTTGGATGCCGACGATCTGACCGCGGATTTCATTGGTCGCACGCGCCGTCTGCTGCGCCAGCTCCTTCACCTCGCTGGCCACCACCGCAAAGCCGCGGCCGGCTTCGCCCGCGCGCGCCGCTTCAATGGTTGCGTTCAAGGCGAGAAGTGAGGTCTGGCCGGCAATCGATTGGATGAGTTTCAGGACAACATCGATCTGCTGAGCCGCATCATGCAGGCTGCGAACCGTCTCGTCGGCGTGGCGAAGCTCGGCCGCCGTGCGTTCGCCGGCGGTGCGCGCTGCTTCGACATGATGGCCGGATTGCAGGACGATCTCGCGGACCTTCTGCGCGGCATCCGCCACCTTCGCCGCGTCCATCGCAGCCGCTTCGGCGATCTGTGCCGCGCTCGCCACCCGATCCGACATCGTGCGGTTGCGGGTTGCAAGATCGGCGGCGGTGATGCGGATCCGTTCGCCGGCGCCAGTGAACGTCGCCATCACATCGTTGATCGCAACTTGGAAGCGGCGGGTTATGAAGATGCGACCCGCCTGCCGCAACCGCGATTCCGTCGCGCGCCGGTCGCGATCGATGGCGATGTCGTCAGCCTGGCCGAGTGCCGCTCGCATCGCCTCTGCAGCTTGATCGAATTTCTGCAGGGCACCGTCACCGATCGCGGTGGGTAAGGATGCGAACCGGTCGCCTTGCGCGATCCGGACAAGACCAGCGATCAGCTCCGACAGGCGATTCTCGGCAAACAAGCCAATGATGAATGCGCCGAATGCCGCCATGCCAATGCCGGGGATCGAGCCGAACGTATTCCCCACAGCCAGCGTTGCCGCAGCCACGACAAATGCCGGGATTGCAATCCAGAAGGCTGGCTTTCCAAATCTCTGCGTCATGCAAAACGAATCGCAACAATGTCTGTCGAGTGTGAATCGAT
The DNA here is from genome assembly GCF_002119765.1 of Pseudorhodoplanes sinuspersici. Taxonomy (NCBI): domain Bacteria; kingdom Pseudomonadati; phylum Pseudomonadota; class Alphaproteobacteria; order Hyphomicrobiales; genus Pseudorhodoplanes; species Pseudorhodoplanes sinuspersici. The sequence goes on along the minus strand of NZ_CP021112.1, from coordinate 1,640,119 downwards.
TCGCACGAATGACATTGCCAAAGCATTGCCGTCGATCAAACATCGCGCACGAATATGTGGCAGTGCCGCTTATATTTTGAGCTGTCGCGTTTGTCTGATGAGACAACGCAAGACCGCGCGATCCGGCGATAACGCGAACGCCGGACATCCACATCGCACGCAACCAACCTGAACATCTAAGGCATTGCGACACGTGTGGGTGTCAGTTCGCGTGCAGCGAGTGAGCTTTGCGAAGTTTTTCGATCGTCATTCCGGTGCGCACTGCGAAACTGTGAACCCGGAAACCGGCGGCAATCTCACCGATCATTTGGTCGGATTCCGGGTTCACGCGCTAAGGCCGGTCCGCCACGACTACGGACCCATTGTTCCGATTCCACCCCGGCTCGCCGGCCCAGCAGTTTGACAGCCACCGATCCTGAGGATAGCCTTTTGGAATTCGGAATTCCAAAATGCATCGCGCCAGCATGATTCCGCTCTCCGTCGCCCCGAACCTGATCCAGCAGGTCTACGACCGCATCCTGGAATCCATCGTCGACCACACGCTGGCGCCGGGTCATCGCATCCGGCAGCACGAGCTGGCCGAACAGCTTGGTGTCTCGCGCCAGCCGGTGAGCCACGCTCTGCATTTGCTGCACAAGCAGGGGCTGGTCGTGGAAAGCGGGCGGAAGGGATTTCAAGTTTCGCCCCTCGACCCGGCGCACATCCGGCAACTTTATGAGGTGCGCAGCGCGCTCGATGGCCTTGCCGCGCGGCTGTCGGCAGCTCGCGTGAGTGTCGATGCCGCCGGCCGTTCTGCGTTGGAAGCGGCTTTGGCTGCGGGCGACGCAATCGATGAACGGACGCCGCTGGCCGAGCTCATTGCCCCCGATGCCGCCTTTCATCAAGCGTTGTACCGGCTGTCAGGCAATCCTGCGATCGAGGAAATGGCCGCTCCGCAATGGCCGCACATGCGCCGCTCGATGGCGGCGGTGCTGACGATTGCCGATTATCGCGCACGCGCCTGGGCCGAACACAAAACGATCGCCGAGCGTGTTCTCGCGGGCGATGCAGCCGGCGCAGACGCGGCCGCGCAAAAGCATGCGCTCACCGCTGGCCAGACAACGGAGGACCGGCTGAGGTCGCTGCAAAAAGTCGCCTGACCACCAATCAACGACAACAACACGAGACAGGAGGAAGCGATGAAACTGACCAAGGAACAGCTCGATCAATTCCACACCGAAGGCTGGTTGCTGTTGCCGGAACTCTTCACTGCCGAGGAGGTCGATCTTCTTCGCCGTGAAGCCATCGCGATTTACGAGCAACAACGCCCCGAAGTATGGCGCGAGAAAAGTGGCGCACCGCGTACGGCCTTCGCGGCCCACAAATACAATGAGGCCTTCCGGCTCTTGGGCGCGCATCCGCGCATGATCGAGCCCGTCGAGCAGGTGTTCGGCGAAAAGGTCTACCTGCATCAATACAAGATCAACGCCAAATCAGCATTCACCGGCGAAGTCTGGCAATGGCACCAGGATTACGGCACCTGGAAACGCGACGACGGCATGCCGGAGCCGCGGGCGATGAACATCTCGATATTCCTGGACGAGGTGATGCCGATCAACGGTCCGTTGATGCTGGTGCCGCGCAGCCATAACGCGGGCGATCTCAAGGCGTCGCACGATCTTGAAACGACCTCATATCCGTTATGGACGCTCGACGAGGAGACCGTGTCCCGCCTTGTCAAGGAGGGCGGCATCGTCGCGCCGACCGGCAAGGCCGGCAGCATGCTCATGTTTCATGGCAATCTCGTCCACGGCTCTGCCGGCAACATCACGCCCTATCCGCGCAAGATTGTTTACCTGACGCTGAACGCGGTCTCCAATTACATCCGCAAACCGACACGTGCAGAATTCATCGCGCATCAGGACTTTGCGCCGATCGAGCCAGTGGATGACGATGCACTCATTCGTCTCGCACGCGCACAACGGCAAGCGGCCTAAAGTGTGATGGCTTCAAGTCGAGGCATTCAGACTATCTCCGTCACCCTGAGGTGCCCGCCGAAGCTGCAAGCGAAGGCGGGCCTCGAAGGGCGACGGCCGTTCATCCTTCGAGGCTCGCTGCACTCGCACCTCAGGATGACGGAGAGGGACCGCGTGCCGAAGCAATTCGAGAAATCACACCTATGAATCTGCACCACATGTTGAAATCCCGCCATGCGGAGGGTCGCCCCGTCCGCGTGGTTCTGATCGGCGCCGGAAAGTTCGGCTCGATGTTTCTTGCGCAGGTGCCGCACACGCCCGGACTTGAGGTCGCCGCAATCGTCGATCTGTCGCCGGATCGTGCCCGCGAAGCCTGCCGCATTGTCGGCTGGGACGATGCGCGGCTCGCCGCCACGGCATTCACCGACGATGGCATGGCCGCGATCGCGCGGACGCCGGCAGACGTCGTTATCGAAGCAACCGGCAATCCGGCTGTCGGCATTCGCCATGCGCGCGCTGCGATCGCCGCAGGCCGGCACATTGTCATGGTCAATGTCGAAGCGGATGTGCTTGCCGGTCCGCTGCTGGCGGAGGAAGCGCGATCAGCAGGTGTCGTCTATTCACTCGCCTATGGCGATCAGCCTGCACTCACCGCTGAAATGGTGGATTGGGCGCGTGCGACCGGCTTTCGTGTCATCGCCGCCGGCAAAGGCACGAAGTATCTGCCGGCCTATCACGATGTGACGCCGGACGATGTGTGGGGACATTACGGACTGACGCCGCAGGAGGCGCAGGCGGCCGGCATGAATCCGCAAATGTTCAATTCGTTTCTCGACGGCACCAAATCGGCAATCGAGATGGCGGCGATTGCGAATGCAACGGGGCTCGATGTGCCCGAATGCGGATTGGCGTTTCCGCCTTGCGGCGTCGATGATCTTCCACATGTGCTGCGGCCACGCAGCGACGGGGGTATTCTCGACAAACCGGGCGTAGTGGAAGTGGTGTCGTCGCTGGAGCGCGACGGACGTCCGGTGTTCCGCGACCTGCGCTGGGGTGTCTATGTCGTTCTGGAAGCGCCGAACGATTATGCCGCCGCCTGCTTCCGCCAATACGGTCTGAAGACCGATGCATCGGGCCGTTATGCGGCGATGTACAAGCCGTATCACCTGATCGGGCTTGAGCTGAACATCTCGGTGCTGTCGGCGGCCTTGCGCGGCGAGCCGACCGGTCAGCCGCTCGGCTTTCGCGGCGACGCCGTGGCCGTGGCCAAGCGCGATCTCAAGGCCGGCGAGATGCTTGACGGCGAGGGCGGCTACACCGTGTGGGGCCGGCTGATGCCGGCGGCGCAAAGCCTTAGCCTTGGCGCACTACCGATCGGCCTGGCGCACAAGGTGCGGCTGTCACGCGATGTTGCGCATGGCGACGTGTTGTCCTGGTCCGATGTCGAAATGGATGCGGCAAACGACACGGTGAAAACGCGACGCGCAATGGAAGCGCGATTTGCGGATGTGGCTCAACAGCACAAGCCAAAGCTTGGCGTTGCGTAATATTATTCTCTCCGCTCATTCCCGCCAACGCGGTCGCGCTTACGCGCGCCCGATGACAGGCTCCAGCAGGAATCCAGAAAAATGAATCCTGGGTCCCCGCTTTCGCGGGGACGAACGGAAAGAGAAACCTCACTCCAACAGCAATACTGTTTACAAAAAAGCCGGGCATGAGCCCGGCTTTCATATCCGAACGTGCGCCTTCGATCAGGTATTCATGCTCTCGAAGAACTCGGCGTTGTTCTTCGTGTTGCGCAGCTTGTCGAGCAGGAAGTCGATGGCGTCCATCGTCCCCATCGGATTGAGGATGCGGCGGAGGACGTACATCTTCTTGAGCTGCTGCGGATCGGTGAGCAGTTCTTCCTTGCGGGTGCCTGACCGTGTGATGTCCATCGCCGGGAAGGTGCGCTTGTCGGCGACCTTGCGGTCGAGGATGAGTTCGGAATTGCCGGTACCCTTGAACTCTTCGAAGATCACTTCGTCCATGCGCGAGCCGGTATCGATCAGCGCGGTGGCGATGATGGTCAGCGAGCCGCCTTCCTCGATGTTACGCGCGGCGCCGAAGAAACGCTTCGGACGCTGCAACGCATTGGCATCGACACCGCCGGTCAGCACCTTGCCGGATGACGGCACGACAGTGTTGTAGGCACGGCCGAGGCGGGTGATCGAATCCAGCAGGATCACGACGTCCCGGCCGTGTTCGACCAGGCGCTTGGCCTTTTCGATCACCATTTCGGCGACTTGAACGTGACGCGAGGCTGGTTCGTCGAAGGTCGAAGACACGACCTCGCCCTTCACCGAACGCTGCATGTCGGTGACTTCTTCCGGACGTTCGTCGATCAGCAGCACGATCAGATAGCATTCGGGATGATTGGCGGTAATGGCGTGCGCGATGTTCTGCAGCAGCACGGTCTTGCCGGTGCGCGGCGGCGCGACAACCAGCGCACGCTGGCCTTTGCCGATCGGCGCGACGATGTCGATGACGCGAGCCGACAGATCCTTCTTGGTCGGATCGTCATGTTCCATCTTCAGCCGCTCATTGGGATAGAGCGGCGTCAGGTTATCGAAGTTGATCTTGTGGCGCGCCTTGTCAGGGTCCTCGAAATTGATGGTCGAGACCTTGAGCAGGGCGAAATAGCGTTCGCCTTCCTTCGGCGAACGAATGTGGCCTTCCACCGTGTCGCCGGTGCGCAGACCGAAACGGCGGATCTGCGAGGGCGAAACGTAGATGTCATCGGGGCCGGGCAAATAATTCGCTTCCGGCGAACGGAGAAATCCAAAACCGTCGGAGAGCACCTCAACCACGCCTTCGCCGACGATGTCGACTTCACGGCTAGCGAGTTGCTTGAGGATCGCGAACATCAGCTCCTGCTTGCGCATGGTGCTGGCGTTTTCGATTTCCTGCTCTTCGGCAAAGGAGAGCAATTCAACGGGGGTTTTGGTCTTGAGGTCTTGAAGCTTCACTTCCCGCATAGGGGGTAGTCCTTGAATGAGGATCCACCGGCGCCAGACACAAATGTGAAAAAGCGGCGGCGGTTCTTAAGAGGAATTCGCAGGTCTTTGGCTGGGATAGCTTTGGCCGGAAAAGGCTCTGGCTGACGGGCTGGGTCCCGGCCGATGCTTGCGCCTTCCGGATAAACGAATGGCGCGACTGGCATCCGCCTGCGTTCGGGGGGATGGTTCAAAGATACGGAGAAGCTTTCGATTCCGCAAGTGGGGCGAGCAGCTCCGGTTAACCACTGTTGAAAATCTAGAGCCGTTCCGGCTTTGATGAAATCAAAGCCGGGACTCTAGCCTTTTGTTTCGACGCGTTTTCTTCACGCGAACCGGTGCTCGCTTCGCTCGAAAACGCTCTAAAACGGCTTGAGCACCACCAGGAGCACGATCCCGACCATCAGGACAGCAGGAACCTCATTGATAATCCTGTAGAATTTCTGGCTATGCTGGTTTTTATCCTGGGCGAATGCGCGCCAGAGTCGCACCAGCCAGCCGTGCAGTCCGGACAGGACGAGGACGAGGAGAAGCTTGGCGTGGAACCAGCCGGACTTTTCCCAACCGCCCAGCCAGACCAGCCACAGCCCGAAAATCCAGGTCGCGATCATGGCCGGATTGATGATCGCCTTCAGCAGCCGCCGTTCCATGACCTTGAAGGTCTCGGACTGCTTCGAACCGACCTCGGCCTCGCAGTGATAGACGAACAGCCGCGGCAGATAGAGCATGCCGGCCATCCAGGCGATGACCGAGATGATGTGGAAGGCTTTGATCCAGAGATAGAGCATTTTATCCCTCCCCCGCTGGGGGAGGGTGGCCGGCAACGCCGGCCGGGTGGGGGTCTTCCTTTAGGGCCAGTTCAATCATATCCAGAACGCCCGGTAGATTCCGATCCACATCGCTATTCCAGAAACGAAGGACACGAAAGCCTTCTCGGCTGTGAATGGCGTCGCACCGTAAATCTCTGGCGCGGTGCGTATCCAGATTATGTTGGCCACCATCGATTTCGATAATCAGCTTGTGACGAAGACAAACGAAATCAACAATGAACTCATGTCGCGGCGCTTGTCTCCTGAAATGAAATCCCTGCTTGCGCCATGAGCGGAGATGAACCCACAACTTCACCTCTTGTGGAGTCATTATCTTGCGCAAACGTCTGGCAATTTCGTTTGCCATATCCCCCACCCGGCGCGCTACGCGCGCCACCCTCCCCCGTTGGGGGAGGGATTACCCCCGCACCCTCTTCAGCATCTGTTCCACATGCGCGATCGGGGTTTGCGGCGTGATGCCGTGGCCAAGATTGAAGATGAAGGGCCCATCCGAGAAGGCGCGCATGACTGCATCGACAGCGTCGTCCAGTGCCCGCCCGCCGGCAATCAACGCCACCGGATCGAGATTGCCCTGAACCGGTTTCAGGGCCTGGATGCGCTCGCGCGCGAATGTCTTGTCGATCATCCAGTCGAGCCCGACGGCATCGATTGGCAATTCGGTGACATACCGCTCAAGACCTGAACCAGCGCCGCGCGGAAACGCAATGATCTTTGCATCCGGAATTTCATCGCGCACATTCAGGATGATCTGCCGTACCGGCGCAATGCACCAGCGCGCGAATTCCTCCGGCGGCAAAATTCCCGCCCAGGTGTCGAAAATCTGCACGGCATCGACGCCAGCCTTGAATTGCTGGATGAGATATTCAGAGGATGCTTTGACCAACGTCTGAACAAGGTCATTGAAGGCGTCCGGATGACGATACGCAAACATCCGCGCCGGTTCCTGATCGGGCGTGCCATGCCCGGCGATCATGTAGGTCGCGACCGTCCAGGGCGCACCGCAAAAGCCGAGAAACGTCACTTCGGCCGGCAGATCTGCCTTGACCCGCTGGATCGTCTCATAGATCGGCCCCAGCACGCCGTGATCGACCTCCTTCCCGATGTCCTGCGCGGTCTGCGGATCGGCGATCGGATCGAGCTTGGGCCCTTCTCCTGTGACAAACTCCACCCGGCGGCCCAGGGCGTAAGGAATTACTAAGATGTCGGAAAACAATATCGCCGCATCGAAGCCGAACCTTCTGATCGGTTGCAGCGTTACTTCGGCAGCCAGCTCGGGGTTGAAACAGAGATTGAGGATGGAGCCGGCTTTTTCACGGGTGGCGCGATATTCCGGCAGATAACGACCGGCCTGCCGCATCATCCAGACCGGAGGAATCTTCTCACGCTGACCGTTCAGCACATTGAGCAGGGATTTGTTCACAGGCGCACTCACCACCGGCCTTCCTTCAAATCTAGAATCTTAGAATCTTCCTTACGGATTTTGTTTAAGCGTGATTTGGACTCACGAATCGTTGGTCCCAGAGTGCTGAGGCTTTCTCCACATCTCCCCGGATTTCATCCCACGCTGTCCACATCCATCAACATCCCGCAAGGTCTTGAATCGACACGATTCATTCCGGCATTATCCCTCCTGGCCTGACGGCTTATCCCGTTTCAACAGCAGCATCGGAAATTTCCCGGATTCTGTCCAACGGAGCACCGATGTGGATGGATATGAGCCCTGGCCGGCCCCGTGGCTTGCGCTTTCCACTGGCCCATGGCCTTCTCCCCAAGATCGCACAATTCATACCGTGCAAAACCCTATCTGGATGACACTTGCCGCAGCGAAGCCCGAGCTACTTTCACCTGCATCTGGTCTCTGACTCGACCGGTGAGACCCTGACGACGGTCGCGCATGCCGCTGCCGCCCAATATGCCAATGTCTCGCCGATCGAGCATGTCTACCCGCTGATCCGGACGCAAAAGCAGCTCGACCGTGTCCTGTCCGAGATCGAGGAAGCGCCGGGCATTGTGCTTTACACCCTGCTCGACAACGAACTGATCGAGCGGTTGGAAAAGAAATGCGACGAACTCAGTCTGCCCTGCCGGTCAATTCTTGGGCCGGTGCTGCGGGTGTTCCAATCCTATCTCGGGGCCACGATCACGCCGCGGGTCGGCGCCCAGCACACGCTGAATGCCGAATATTTCAAGCGGATCGACGCCCTCAACTATACGATGCTGCACGATGACGGGCAGCATATCGATGACCTGGAGCAGGCCGATGTGGTGCTGGTCGGGATTTCGCGGACGTCGAAAACGCCGACCTCGATCTACCTCGCCAATCGTGGCGTGAAGACAGGCAATTATCCTTTGGTTCCGGGTGTTCCAGTGCCGCCGCAACTGGAACGCTTGACGAAACCGCTGGTCGTGGGGTTATTCGCCAGTCCGGAACGCATCGTGCAGATCCGGCAAAACAGGCTTCTGGGATTGCGCGCGCATCAGGATGACGCCTCCTATATCGACAGGCAGGCGGTGGCCGAGGAAATCACCTTCTCCCGCAAGCTGTGTGCGCGTCATAACTGGCCTCTGATCGATGTTTCGCGCCGCTCGATCGAGGAGACGGCTGCTGCGATTTTGCAGCTCCTTTCCGAGAAGCGCCGCGCTCCGGTGAACTGATGTTATTCTGGTCCGCTCCGGCGCCGCTTGTTCTTGCTTCGAGAAGCTTCGCGCGCCGCACCATGTTGAGTGCCGCCGGCATTCCGGTGGAAATCATTCCGGCAAAAATCGACGAACGCGCGATCGAACGCAATCTCAACGGCAAACGCGATCCCGACGAACTGGCCCTGTTGCTATCTTGGGAGAAAGCCAGCGCCGTGTCGTTTAAGGCGCCATCGCGTCTGATCGTCGGTGCCGATCAGACACTGGCGATGGGTTCGAAGCGATTCAACAAGCCGGCCAATGTCGATGAAGCGCGTGAGCAGTTGCGCATGCTGCGCGGGCAGAGCCATACGCTGCATTCGGCAACGACGCTGGTGCAGGATGGCTCCGTGCTGTTCAAGGTTGTCGATACGGCGCGGCTGCGTATGCGCAATTTCTCCGACAAGTTTCTCGACGATTATCTCGAAGCCGCCGGGCCGTCGGTGACGGAAAGTGTCGGCGGCTATCAGCTCGAGAAGCTTGGCATCCATTTGTTCGAGCGTGTGGAAGGCGACTATTTCACCATTCTCGGCATGCCGCTTCTGCCGCTTCTGGATTTTTTCCGGTTCAAGGGATTTTTGAAGGATTGAAATCGGCGGTCACGCGCGGTCAATGATGGAGCAGGGCATATGTTCGTCCTCGGCCTGACCGGTTCGATCGGCATGGGAAAAAGCACCACGGCGCAATTGTTCGCCGACGAAGGTGTTCCCGTGCACGATGCCGATGCAGCCGTGCATAGGCTGTATGAAGGTGAGGCCGTGCCCCTGATCGAGGCGGCATTCCCCGGCACGACCGGCGAGGGCAAAGTCGACCGGCAAAAACTCGCAAAAACCGTTGTCGGCCATCCCGAAGCCTTGAAGCGGCTGGAGGCGATCGTGCATCCGCTGGTGGCAGAGGTGCGCGATCGGTTCCTTCAGGCGGCAAAAGCCGGTGGCAGCGAGGTTGCCATCCTCGATATTCCGCTTCTCTACGAAACCGGTGGTGAGAAGTTGGTGGATGCCGTCGTCGTGGTGTCGGCGAGTGCGGCCGTCCAGCGCCAGCGGGTGCTGGCGCGCCCCGGCATGACGATCGAGAAATTCGAGACCTTGCTGGCGAAACAGATGCCCGACGCTGAAAAACGCAAACGCGCCGATTTTATTCTGGATACCGGCCATGGTATCGAAGCAGCACGCGATCAGGTACGGGACATTCTGAAGCGAGTGGCTAAAATGCCGAAACGGACCTGATTCGGCGGCGGATCAAACGGATCACATGCGCGAGATCGTCTTCGACACGGAAACCACGGGCCTCGATCCGGTGCAGGGGCATCGGCTGGTCGAGATCGGCTGCGTCGAATTGCTCAACCGGTTTCCGACCGGGCGCGTGTTTCACAAATACGTCAATCCTGAGCGCGACATGCCGGTCGAGGCCTTCAATGTGCATGGCCTGTCGATCGAATTCCTGAAGAACCACAAATGCTTTCACGAGGAGGCCGACGAGTTTCTCGATTTTGTCGGCGATGCGCCGCTGGTGGCGCATAACGGCTATTTCGATCTCGCCTTCGTCAATTCCGAACTCACCATTGCGAAACGGACAGTTTTTGCGCGTGACCGCATCATCGATACGCTGATGCTGGCGCGGCGCAAGCATCCGGGCCAGTCGAACAAGCTCGACGATCTCTGCGCGCGCTACAAGATCGACAATTCAAAACGCACCAAGCACGGCGCGCTGCTCGACGCCGAATTGCTGGCGGAAGTCTATATCGAACTGGTCGGCGGCCGGCAGACGACGCTCGGTCTCGTCAGCACCAGCGGTGTTGCGGCCATACCTGAAGGCGACGGTTCACGCCGCACGCGACCTGAGCCGCTGCCGCCCCGCATCAGCGACGACGAGCGCGCGGCACATGGCGCTTTCATCGCGACACTGGGCGAAGAAGCAGTGTGGAAGACATACGCGGCGGCTGAGTAGCCGTTTGCTTGATCCGCTCATTCCCGCAAGGCGGGAATCCAGTGGGAAGATTCTGGCTCCCCGCCTTCGCGGGGACGAGCGGATTGTAAGGCAGACCGAGAAACAATCAGCTCGGCTGCTGAAGGCCCTGCGCGGTCGCCTGCTCGGCCATCTTCTGACGATACAGCCCGACGAAATCGACCGGATCGATGAACAGCGGCGGGAACCCGCCATTGCGAACCCCGTTGGCGATGATCTCGCGTGCAAACGGGAACAGCAGGCGCGGGCATTCGATCATCAGGATCGGATGAATTGAGTCCTGCGGTACATTCTGGATGCGGAACACGCCGCCATAGATCAATTCGAATGCGAACAGCATCGAACCTGCGGCATCGGCCTTGCCTTCGATTTTCAGCTCGACTTCGAACTCGGACTGAAACGGTGCGGCATTCACGTTGATCTGGATATTGATGTTGGGCTGCGCGTCGGACGGCTGCAGCGAGCGCGGCGCGTTCGGATTCTCGAATGAGAAATCCTTAATATATTGCGCCAGCACATTGAGCTGAGGCTGTTGTGCGTCGGACGGTGCGCCTTGTGCGCCGCCATTGCCATTGGTCGAGGTCGCCATCGGAAATCCTGCTGATGCGCCGGGTAGGGGCGCGCTTTTGAGGGCGAGTGGCTAACACACGTCACCAGGGCGAACAAGGATCGGTCCAAGGACGTTAGCGCCGTGGTTTCCGGCGGTCGTCCGATTTGTTGCCGTCGGGGATGTGCGTGTCACGGATGTCGCGCCACTGGCTACGGTCGAGATCCAGCACGCGGCCGGAGGGCCGGCTGCGCCGGACCGGTCCGCGGTCGATCAGTTTCTTCTGCACGGCGGGGACCAGTAGCAGAAGACCGACCGCATCGGTTACGAAGCCCGGCAGCACCAGAAGGATGCCGCCAATCACGGTCAGGACCCCGCCGGCGCCGGCTTCCCCAAACGCAGGGTCCCGCCGCGACAACATGTCCGCCAACCGACCGACAAGCCGTTTGCCCATGCGGCCAAGAACCAAAAAGCCGAAGACGGAAGTTGCGAATAATGTAAACAAAACGACGAACGATCCAAAAGCCTGCGCGGCGACAAGGAAAACCGCGGCTTCCGCCACAACCAAGCCTAAAAGTCCGAGCAGGATCAGCCTACCGGAAGCCATTGGGGCGATTTCCATTAACGGTATCAGGTTGGCCTTTGAGGCCGGGATCGTCTAAAGTTCGGCAGACCCACAGGGTTTTGACCTGACGAGACCTATGGATAAGACCGGTCGCGTGCTTAGATTATAAGTGGCGGACGGCTTCCGTGCTGCGTTCCGTTTACGTGGCGGCCGTTCCCGCTTTCCGGCTACAAAGGCATTCGCGACGTGTTCGACATCTACACCATCATCTTCCTGGCGCTGGCGGTTTTTATTTTCATCCGTCTGCGCAGCGTCCTGGGTCAGCGTACCGGTCGGGAGCGCCCGCCTTACGACCCCTATTCCACCCGCGATGTGCGGGCGCAGGCGGGTGACAAGGTGGTCACCCTGCCCACCCGCAACGCCGAAACGATGACCCGACCGGCTGAGGCCGTTCAGGACCGCTGGAAGGGCATTGCCGCGGAAGGGAGCCCGACCGCTTCGGGCCTGGACGCCATCGCGGCGGCCGACCGCTCATTCGACGCCAAGCATTTCGTGACCGGGGCCAAGGCGGCCTATGAAATGATCGTCGGGGCCTTCGCTGCCGGCGACCGCAAGGCCTTGAAGGGGCTCTTGTCCCGCGAGGTCTATGATGGCTTCGAAGCCGCCATCAAGGACCGCGAGGCCAAGGGCGATACGGTCGAGAACAAATTCGTGTCGCTCGATACCGCCGATATTACCGGCGCCGAGCTGCGCAATAACACCGCGCAGGTGACGGTGCGGTTCGTATCGCAGCTGATTTCGGCGACGCGCGACAAATCCGGAAATGTGATCGACGGCAGCCCCGATAAGGTCACAGAAGTGACCGATGTCTGGACTTTCGCACGCGATGTGACGGCGCGGGATCCGAACTGGAAACTGGTTGCAACGGAAGCGGGACAATAATCGGGTGATTTGGAATTGATCGGGGGACAGGACGTTATCAAGCAGAAGCTGCTGCCGGGTCTGAATGCGCGCCGTATCGGGTGGGCAATTCTGGCCGCGGCTGCGCTCGCCATACCGGTCGTCGCTGTGGCCTCGACAAAGCCTGCCTCCAGGCAGGACGACGTCGCCAAGTCCGAAACCAAACAAGCAAGACTGGCGAAAAAGCCGGCAAAGGAAAAGGCTGCCAAATCCAGGAAAGCCAAATCGGTGCGCAGCACCAAAGCCAATCCGCTGAAGATGCCGAACAGCCAGATCGAGCCTCTTGCCTGGCACGAGATCAAAGGCTGGATGGAAGACAATCATTCCGATGCCTATTCGGCTTTTCTTGCAAGCTGCAGGCCGATCCTGAAAAGCTCTGCCAAGGCGCGGGCTGAGCGCGGCGAAACCTATCGCGCGCTGTTTGAGGTCTGCGGCCGCGCGATGGCCGCCTTGCCGCTGAGCGAAGCCGGCACCCGCAAATTCTTCGAGGAAAATTTCCGTCCCGTTCGTGTCTCGGCGCTGGGCGAGAAGGACGGTTTCTTTACCGGCTATTACGAGCCGATCATTGAAGGTTCGCGCACGAAGAGTGACGTCTATACGACGCCGCTGTATCGCCGCCCGCCCGATCTCGTGACGCAGCGTCTGCGGCGTTCCCACGGCAAGGGCAAGGCCGGCAAGCGCGTGGTGAAGCGGACGAGTGCACCGTATTACGATCGCGCGCAGATCGAGGACGGTGCACTTGACGGACGTGGCCTTGAAATCGTCTGGGTGAAAAGCCCGATCGACGCCTTTTTTGCCGAAATCCAGGGTTCGGTGCGGGTGCGGCTCGATGACGGCAAGGTGATCCGGCTCAATTATGCCGACAAGAACGGGCACGCCTACACGGCAGTCGGCCGCTTCCTGATCGAGCGCGGCTATGTGTCGAAAGAAGAAATTTCGATGCAGAAAATCCGCGAATACATGGAGAAATTCCCGGAAGAGGGAAAGAAACTCCGCCGCGAGAACAAGTCGTTCGTGTTCTTCCGCGAAACCGACTTGTCGGAATTTGAAGAAGCCATCGGCGCGCAAGGAATTTCGCTCACGGCCGCGCGCTCCATCGCCGTCGATCGCAAGCTGCACACCTACGGCATGCCGGTCTTCGTGAATGCGTATCTGCCGATTGCATCGGAAAAGCCCGACACCTGGTTCCGCCGGCTGATGATCGCGCAGGACACTGGCGGCGCGATCGTCGGTCCGGCCCGCGCCGACATCTATCTCGGTGCCGGTGACGAAGCCGAACGCGCGGCCGGGCGCTTCAAGCATCCCGGCCAATTCGTGATGCTGGTGCCGAACGAGCTCGATCCGGACGGCGAAGCCGACGGCATTCGGCTGCCGCTGCCACGGCCGCTCGAGGCCAGTCCGGGCGTTGTGGCGAAACGGACAACGCCCGAAGCAGAGGTTAAGCCGGACCCCAAACTCGCGAGCAGCGCAGCGGATGCGTCTCTGACGACCGGCAGCATCGGTGCCAGCAAGGCCAAGCGCATTGTGAATGTGCCGCTGCCGAAAACACGGCCGGATCGACAGACGCCATGACCGCCGGCGGAGGCCGCAGGGGGCGGCTTTCCAGCGAAGACATCGAATTATGGGTGGGTGTGACGCGGTCGATCAAGCCGCTGCGCAAGCGCACACCCCGTGCTCCCGAACCTCCGCAAGACGAAAAGCCCGCACCGCCCGCGAAGCGCAGCGTTGCAGCAAAGCCGGCGGCGGCTCCGGTTCAGCCGGTGGCAAAGCCGAAAGCGAAGGTGGATGTGCCGCCGTCCGTCACAACACTCGATCGCCGGACGAAACAGAAGATCGCCCGCGGCAGTCAAACCATTGATGCGCGGCTTGATCTGCATGGATACACGCAAGCGCAGGCCCATGACGTGCTGCTGCGTTTTCTGCGCGCGACGCAATCGCGCGGCGGCCGCGTCGCGTTGGTCATCACCGGAAAAGGCGGCCGCGGCGAGGGCAGTGGCGCACTGAAACGCGCGGTGCCAATGTGGCTGGCGCTGGCGGAATTTCGAAAGATGGTGATCGGCTTCGACACTGCCGCGCTCGGTCACGGCGGCGAGGGCGCGTTGTATGTGCGGTTGCGGAAGGTGAGAGATTGATTTGTCTCCGCTCATTCCCGCGCAAGCGGGAATCCAGTGTTTAAGAAACTGGGTCCCCGCCTTCGCGGGGACGAGCGGACAACAAAAGCAGGACGGTTAGAACTTTACGCTCGCAAATACCTTCACCGTGCGGCCCGGCAACAGCACCTCGTCCTTCTTGAACGACACCGCATTACGCACGTCCTCGTTCAAAAGGTTATTGCCGACGATGCCGACCTTGAGCTGCGTCAGGCCACTCGGATCGCCAGGCAGCTTGGTCACATAGCTGAGTTCGGCCTTCAGCAGATTGTAGCCCGCGGTGGTGGTTTCGAAATCCGAGACATCGTTCTGCGCGAAAGCATGCAGCAGACCGACACGCGCGAACCAGCTTCCATCGCGATAATAAACGCCGCCGCCGAGACGTTGCGGCGGAATGCGCGGGACATTGCTGCCGTCTTCGAACGTGGCGCGGACGATGTCATATTGACCATCAATGCCCCATAGCCCGTTCCACAGCGGCGCGACATCGAGCTGCGTCTGGAATTCAGCGCCGCGGAACGTCGCGTTGCGTTGCGCATAGACGGCCTGCTGCAATTCGCCAGCATCCCCCGGCGCGCAGCTTGCGAAATCCTCGTCACAAGTCTCGCCGGTCAGATTGCGATAAATGAAATTGTTGAATTTGGTGTAGAAACCAGTGAGTTCGAACCGCCATGGGCCGGTATTGCGACGCACTCCGACTTCGACCGATTTCGCCACTTCGATGTTGAGATTCGGATTGCCGATATCGAAGGTGCCTGTGGCTTCATGCACGCCGCGGGACAGCAATTCCGGGGCGCGCGGCGCACGTTCCACATATTGTCCCGTAACGCTGGCGACGAGATCGCCGGGCAAATCCTTCAGAAAGCCGATCGCGCCGCTTTTTGGCGTGAACTCGCGATGACGGACCAGATTCGTCGTTTCGTCGATGAACAGATCGGGCGAGGTGCCCTTGACCTCGTTGCGTTCAATGCGGCCGGCGAGCTGCATACGCAGTGTGTCGTCGAACCGGAATTCGTTGAACATGTAGCCGGCGATGCTGCGCGTCGTGTTCGGATCGAACAGGCCGCCTTCGCGTCCCGGCGCATTCAGATCCTCGGCATTGACCTGCAAGCCCATGGCTGTGGTGAGCGAGGCAAAGCGCAGATCGTACGGCCGGAACTGGATCTCGGTGCGCGCTTCCTTCTGCTTGTTGGTGAAGGTCTGCTGTACACCGTTGAAACCACCCTCGTCGGCGATCTCATCATGCTTGTAGTCGGTCGCGCCGGCCCAGAAGCGGATCGCATCGATCGCCCAGCCGTCGGGACGATACTCGCCCTTGCTGGTGATCTTGGTCTGTTTCATGTCGATTCGCGTTTGAGTCTCGGTCGCCTCCTGGCCTGGCACGCGATAGAGGCTGTCGAAAGTCGAGATTGCGACACCGATAAAGCCCTTATCAAAGATATAAGAACCACCGATGGCGTTGCCGTTGGAGCGGTGCGACGAATTCGGCTGCCAGCGGCCGACATGCGGCGCCGGGTCTTCCGGATAAAGATACGGGTAGGATGGAATCTGGTAGTTCCCCGCTGAGCGGCCCCATGCGTCGGCATGAAGGGCGAAATTGCCAGCACCGGCATCCAGCAGCACTGCGCCTTCGCGGCCCTTGTCGGCGGTGGTCACAGCGCTGCGGAATTCGCCGCTGACGCCCCGGGGTGGAATGATCGTTGGAATGCGGTTGTTCTCGGCATTGACCACGCCGCCGATCGCCTGCGAGCCATAGCGCAGCGTTGCCGGACCGCGAATCACCTCGACCTGCTGCGCGGCCAGCGGATCGATCGGTACGCCGTGGTCCTCGCCGAGCTCGGATACGCCACTCGCGCCGATGCCATTTTCCTGGATGCGGACACGGTAATTGTCGAGGCCGCGGATGATCGGCCGGCTGGCGGCATTGGGTGCAAAATCAGATGCCGTGATACCCGGTTTGGACTGCAGGATATCGCCGAGGGTCTGACCGGTGCTGTTGTCGATATCCTCGCGCGTGACCACGGTCACGGTCGCGAATTCATTGGTCACGATCGGCAAGGTGCCGCGATAGAGGATTTCAGGGAAGGGAGTCGGCTGCGCAGGTTCCGACGGCGTGGCGACACGGGCAGGGCGGGTCGGCGCGCGACGAATGGGGCTTGTGACGGTGATTTCCGGCAGCACTTCCTGCGCCGCGGCTACGCCGTAAAAGTCCAGTCCAAACAACAAGATGGCTGTCGATGACAGCCATCGGCGACGCAAAAGTCCCATGTGAGTAACGCCCATCCCAGAATGTTATAATATAACATTGCTGGGTCGGTAGACTCTGTCAACGGCGAAATCGGATTCGTGCATTCGTTTGCTGCAGGGCTATCAGGCGTGAGGCGGGCGCAGACGGCTTAGAAGATACGGGAATGTTGGGCGCGCAATGCAGCGCCCTTCTCGTTATCGCCCCCGCGAAGGCGGGGCCCATAACCACTGCACGGAGTATAGGTCCCCGCTTGCGCGGGGACGACCGGGTGAAGAAAGCGGGTCTGCTTAGAACATCATGTCTATCGCGTGGCGGGCCACTGCGAATCTGCCGCTCAAAGAATAAATCGGCTGAGGTCGGCGTTCCTCGCGAGATCGCCGATGTTTTTCTCGACGTAAGCGCCATCGATGACGAGCGTTTCGCCACCGCGATCGGTCGCCGTGAAGGAAATTTCGTCCAGCACGCGCTCCATCACGGTTTGCAGACGCCGCGCGCCGATATTCTCGACACTCGAATTCACCGCCACGGCGATGTCGGCAATGGCGTCGATGGCATCATCGGTGAATTGCAGCGTCACGCCTTCGGTACCCATCAGCGCGATATATTGCTTGATCAGCGAAGCCTCGGTGTCGGTGAGGATGCGGCGGAAATCCTCGCGCGTAAGCGCCTGCAATTCGACACGGATGGGAAGGCGGCCCTGTAATTCCGGCAGCAGGTCGGAGGGCTTCGACACATGGAACGCGCCAGAGGCGATGAACAGGATGTGGTCGGTCTTCACCGACCCGTGCTTGGTTGAGACGGTGGTGCCTTCGATCAGCGGCAACAGATCGCGCTGCACGCCCTCGCGCGACACGTCACCACCAACCCGGCCATCGCGCGCGGTGATCTTGTCGATCTCGTCGAGGAAGACGATGCCGTTATTCTCGACGACCTTGATCGATTCCAGCACCAGCGTTTCGGTATCGAGCAGCTTGTCAGCCTCTTCGTTGATCAGGATGTCATGCGATTCGGCCACGGTGACGCGGCGTGTCTTCGGCTTGCCGCCGAGCTTGCCGAAAATGTCGCCGATCGAAATGGCGCCCATCTGGGCACCCGGCATGCCGGGAATGTCGAACATCGGCAGTCCGCCGCCGCCCGACTGAACCTCGATCTCGATTTCCTTGTCGTTCAATTCGCCGGCGCGCAATTTGCGGCGGAAGGATTCCTTTGTCGCCGGACTCGATGTCTCGCCGACCAGCGCATTGATGACACGCTCTTCGGCGGCAAGCTGCGCGCGTGCCAGCACGTCCTTGCGCTTCCTCTCGCGTGTTTGCGCAATCGCGACCTCGACGAGATCGCGAATGATCTGTTCCACGTCGCGGCCGACATAGCCGACTTCGGTAAACTTGGTCGCTTCGATCTTGAGGAACGGTGCCCCGGCAAGCTTGGCAAGGCGACGCGAAATCTCGGTCTTGCCGACGCCGGTCGGTCCGATCATCAGGATATTCTTCGGCAGCACTTCCTCGCGCAGCTTTTCGTCGAGCTGCAGCCGCCGCCAGCGATTGCGCAGCGCGATCGCGACGGCGCGCTTTGCATCATGCTGACCGATGATGAAGCGGTCGAGCTCGGAAACGATTTCGCGGGGAGAGAAGTCGGTCATGTTATCTCGTTGCATCCGGATCATGCTGCATGATCAATACGTCGCCGGTTTGTCCGTGCAGATGGGGCAAAGGCTGGAAACCGGCCTTCATATAGGCACGCACAGCGCGCGCGTTGTTGCGGTCGGGATCGATGATGATGGTGCTATAACCCTGGTTCCGCAATCCTGCGACGAAGGCGGCCAGCGCCGTCGAGCCGATTCCTTGCGACAGTTTGTCAGGGGAGCCGATCGACAGGTCAACGCCGATCGTCTCGGCCGGTAATTCGGTCAGCCAGGGATGATCCTTGATCCATTGCTCGTTCTGGTGATGGCCGATGAACCAATACTGGATGTAGCCAACGGGATCGCCGTCCAGCGTGATCAAAAACGGGCGGGTCGTATCGCGGCCGTCCACCATATCGCGGATGAAGCCTAATTCTTCTTCGGGATCACCCCACCATTCCCGCAGATGAGGTTCGGCAAGCCACCTCCGCAGCAGAGGATAGTGGTCCGCGGCGACCGGAACGAAGCCGATCTGCTTCGCATCACACCGCATCGAGCGTTTCAACGGTCACGTTGCGATTGGTATAGACGCAGATATCGGCGGCGATATCGAGCGACTTGCGTACGGTTTCCTCGGCGCTGAGCGGGCCATCGGCCAGTGCGCGGGCGGCGGCGAGGGCGTAGTTGCCGCCGGAGCCGATGCCCATGATGCCGGCTTGCGGTTCCAGTACATCACCGGTGCCGGTCAGCACCAGCGAGACCTGCTTGTCGGCGACGATCATCATGGCTTCCAGCCGGCGGAGGTAACGGTCGGTGCGCCAGTCCTTGGCCAGCTCGACGGCCGCGCGCAGGAGCTGACCCGGATATTGCTCGAGCTTGCTTTCCAGGCGCTCGAACAGGGTGAAGGCGTCCGCGGTCGCGCCGGCGAAGCCGCCGATCACATCGCCCTTGCCGAGCCGGCGGACCTTTTTGGCATTGGCCTTGACCACGGTCTGGCCGATCGAGACCTGACCATCGCCACCGATGGCGACGATGCCGTTCTTGCGGACGGTCAGGATGGTGGTGCCGTGCCAAATGGGGCTCCGGGATGGTTCGGATGAGGACATGCGACTAAAAATCCTTTGCGGCGGCTGATTTAGGGATGAGTCAGGGTCTTTGCAAATCGCCTGCGGCAAAGGTGGCGCGAGCGAGGCACCCCTGTTACAAGGCCGCAAATCCCAAACAAAGGCCAGACCGGACGAATCATGCGCAAAGGCGAGATCAAGCGCAAAACCAAGGAAACCGACATTGCGGTCGCGGTGGCCATCGACGGCACCGGGCAATCGTCAATCGAAACCGGCATCGGCTTCCTCGACCATATGCTCGATCTCCTGGCGCGGCATTCGCGGATGGACATCACGGTCAAGGCCAAGGGCGATCTGCATATCGATGATCATCACACCGCGGAGGATGTCGGCATCGCGCTTGGCCAGGCGATGAAGCAGGCGCTCGGCGACATGAAGGGCATCACGCGTTATGCCGACGTGCATCTGCCGATGGACGAAGCCCTGACCCGCGTCGCCATCGACGTGTCGGGACGGCCCTTTCTCGTGTTCAAGGTGCCGTTCAACCGCGACAAGATCGGCACCTTCGATACGCAATTGGTCAACGAATGGTTTCAGGCCTTCGCGATGAATTGCGGCGTGACGCTGCATGTCGAGGCACTTTACGGCAGCAACGACCACCATATATCGGAGTCCTGCTTCAAGGGTCTGGCGCGGGCGCTGCGTGCGGCGCTTTCGATCGATCCGAAGGCCGCGAATGAAATTCCGTCGACCAAGGGCACGCTTGGCGGTTAGCGCATGGTCTGCTCAGGTTAGAGCGCATTTTGGCTCCGCTCATTCCCGCGAAAGCGGGAATCCAGTTGTTGTTGACTCTGGGGCCCCGCTTTCGCGGGGACGAGCGGTTGTGAGATCGAGGACAAGAACCGGATGGCCGTTTTCACCGTTCATCAGCCGCCGCTTGGCGCGTCCGAAAATATGCCCGAACCGGCACGATTCACGTTTGTGCGCGATGGTTTCTACTTCTGGGGCTTTCTGTTCTCGGTCTTGTGGATGCTGCGCCACCGTTTGTGGCTGGTGGCGGTGCTGTTCGTTGCCTTGAGTGTTCTGATCGTGGTCGGTCTGAAGTTTGTCGGTGCGCCGGCAGGCTTTCAGCAATTGGCGATCGTTGCGCTGGCGTTTCTGGTTGGCCTTGAAGGCGCGACGCTGCGACGCTGGACGCTGGCACGGCGCGGCTGGACCAATGTCGGTGTCGTGATTGCGGACAATGAGGACGAGGCCGAGCGCCGCTTCTTCGTCAATTGGCAGGCCAGGCGTCGTCCCAATGCGGCGCCACCACCGGCCAATGCCGAGCCGGTCGTGCGCATGGCCAGTCATTCCTCGCCCGGTGTGATCGGTTCCTTTCCGCAGCCAGAGCCGCCGCGATGACGACGACGATTGTCGATTACGGCTCGGGCAACCTGCATTCGGCCGCGAAAGCCTTCGAGCGTGCCGCGCGCGAGCACGAGCTTGATGAAGCCATTGTCGTCACCAGCGATCCGGATCAGATCGCAGCGGCCGATCGCGTCGTGCTGCCGGGTGTCGGCGCCTTTGCCGATTGTCGCCGTGGCCTCGATGCGGTGCCGGGCATGGTCGATGCGCTGAACGATGCCGTGCGCAAGCACGGCAAGCCGTTTTTCGGCATCTGTGTCGGCATGCAGCTCATGGCCGAGCGCGGCCGTGAATATAAGGTCACTGAAGGGCTCGGCTGGATTCCCGGCGAGGTCGATCGCATTCACCCGTCCGATCCTAGTCTGAAGATCCCGCATATGGGCTGGAACACGCTGCGCGCGCGGACATTGCACCCGCTGCTCGACGGCATTGCCCTTGGCGATGACGGATTGCATGCCTATTTCGTGCATTCCTATCAGCTCAGAACCGCCCATGAGGACGATCTGATCGCGCAGGCCGAATACGGCGGGCCGGTCACCGCGATCGTCGGCCGGGACAATATGGTCGGCACGCAATTCCACCCGGAAAAGAGCCAGAAACTCGGGCTTGCGCTGATCGCCAATTTCCTGAAATGGAAGCCGTGAACCGCACCCTCAGTGCCTTACCTCCCCCCTTGTGGGGGAGGTCGGCGAGCGAAGCTCGACGGGAGGGGGGTGCTTCTATCGTTGAAACCCCCACCCCGGTCACCTCGCTCTTGCTCGGTGCCCGACCCTCCCCACAAGGGGGAGGGTAAAGGCAAAGAACGTGATCCTCTTTCCTGCCATCGATCTCAAGGACGGCTTGGCCGTGCGTCTCGAACAGGGCGACATGGCGCGCGCGACCATCTTCAACCGCGATCCGTCCGAACAGGCGCTCGCCTTTGAAAATGCCGGCTTCGAATATCTGCATATCGTCGATCTCGACGGTGCCTTTGCCGGCAAGCCGGTCAACGGCCGTGCGGTCGATCGCATTCTCGAAGCGACCGATATCCCGGTGCAGCTCGGTGGCGGCATTCGCAACATGGCGACCGTGGAAGGTTGGCTGAAGAAGGGCGTCAACCGCGTGATCATCGGCACGGCGGCGGTGCGTGATCCGGCTTTCGTCAAGGAAGCGGCGTCGAAGTTTCCGAACAAGATCGCCGTCGGGCTCGACGCACGCGATGGCAAGGTCGCGGTGGAAGGCTGGGCGGAATCGTCCGAACTCGACGTGATCGATATCGCGCGCCGTTTTGAAGACGCCGGTGTTGCCGCGATCATCTACACCGATATCGCGCGCGACGGCATGCTGCAGGGCCTGAATCTCGACGCGACGATTGCCTTGGCTGATGCCGTTTCGATTCCTGTTATTGCGTCGGGTGGCCTTGCCTCGATCGATGACGTGAAAGCAATGCTGGAGCCGCGTGCGAAGAAGCTCGAAGGCGCCATTGCCGGACGCGCGCTGTATGACGGACGACTGAACGCCGCCGATGCGTTGGCGCTGATTCGAGCGTCGCGGACGTCATCATGACATTCAAGGTTCGCATCATTCCATGTCTCGACGTGAAGGACGGCCGGGTCGTCAAAGGCGTCAACTTCGTCGATCTGCGTGACGCAGGCGACCCGGTGGAAGCGGCGATTGCCTATGATGCCGCCGGCGCCGATGAGCTGACATTTCTCGACATCACCGCAAGCCACGAAAACCGTGGCACCATGCTCGATGTCGTGCGGCGTACGGCGGAAGCCTGCTTCATGCCGGTGACGGTCGGTGGTGGTGTGCGCACGGTAGAAGACATTCGCGTGCTGCTGCAATCGGGTGCCGACAAAGTGTCGATCAACACGGCTGCCGTAGAACGGCGCGAATTCGTGAAAGAGGCGGCGGAGAAATTCGGCGATCAATGCATCGTCGTTGCGATCGATGCGAAGAAGGTGTCGCAGCCCGGCGAAAAGGATCGCTGGGAAATCTTCACCCATGGCGGCCGCAAGCCGACCGGCCTCGATGCCATTGAATATGCAAAAGAGGTGGTCGCGTTGGGCGCCGGCGAAATCCTGCTGACATCGATGGATCGCGACGGCACGAAATCCGGCTTCGATATCGCGCTGACGCGTGCGATCTCGGATGCTGTGAGCGTACCGGTGATCGCATCAGGCGGTGCCGGCAATCTCGATCACATGGTCGCAGGCATTCGCGATGGTCATGCGACCGCGGTGCTGGCAGCTTCGATTTTCCACTTCGGCGAATACACGATACGCCAGGCCAAGGAACACATGGCCAAGGCCGGCCTGCCGATGCGGCTCGATCCCTGATCGTCATTGCCGGACGCCGTCGCCCTCTTCGGCGGCCATGTCTGCGCGTAACCAAGAAATAAGACCCCGACTCAAAAGCCGGGGCCACCGAGGCGGAGTGAAGATGGGACGTTGAAGACTCCGTCCCGGCGCGGATAAAACCCGTCAATGCCTTTCGACGTTCCTGTTCGTTTGAAAATTTCGACGCTCAGGGCGCAAACAAAAGCCCCGGGGCTGGTTCTCCCCGGGGCGTTTCGGGCGGCTATTTTGCCGCCTGCTGTCTCAAATTGTCGCGTTGTCACGACATAATGCGCCCACCGGCGTTTTGTTCCGCAAGTCGCTTGGCCCATGAAATCGCGGCTTCCAGCCTGTCATTGCCCCAGAAAAGTTCCCCGTCCTCGGTGAGGAAACTGGGGGCGCCGAAAATGCCAAGGCGCCCGGCTTCCTCGGTCTGTGTCCGAAGTTGCAGCTTGATCGGATCGGATTGCGCGAGCTCGAGGAACGAGCGGGCGGGCGCGCCCACATCCTGCAAAATCTCCCGGATCACCGTCGGATCGTCGATGCTGCGACTTTCACCAAACTGAGCATGAAATACGGCACAGCAGAATTTATCGCGCCAGGCTTCTCCCTCGCCGGCCAGCGCGACACGGGCCGCAAGCAGGCTGTTTTGAGGAAACGGTACCGGCTTTTTGAAAGGAATCGACAGGTCGGCGCAAAGCCGCTCAAGGTCGCGCCACATATAGCGGCCCTTGCTCTCGTAGATATTGAACGGCGAGGTGTCCCAGCCCTGCGCCTTGAAGATCGGACCCAGCAGGAAGGGCCGGTAGCGGATCACAACGCCGTTGCTCGAGGCCAGCCCCTGTGCACGCATGCAGGCGGGATAGGAATATGTTGATCCAAAATCGAACCAAAAATCGATGATCGGCGCTGTTGCCATCGTTCGGTCAGATGTCCTCATGCTCAATATGGAACCCGCATGTTATCCGATCGTTTCCATGGCCGGGGCATGGTTCAAGGGATTTGGCTGAAGGATGAGCCCATGCGCAAGATCACACTCATCGGGATATTCGCAATGACGTTGCCGCTGATCGCCTCTGTACCCGCGCAGGCGCAGGAATATCCTTGGTGCGCCCGCTATGATTGGACGACCTCCAATTGCGGCTTCGTCAGCTTCCAGCAATGTCTCGCGACCATCCAGGGCATCGGCGGTCGTTGTGAGCAGAACCCGCGCTATGTCCCGCCTCAGCAGCGCCGCCGCCCGCAGCGGTAAGGCTGCTCCTAGCGCACGACCGGGCAGGCCCACTCGGCAATGATGCATTGCATGCAGGGCTGTTCCGCCTATAGTCCCGCCGATTTTGGCGCGCGATGAGGAAGGCCGGGACCGGTTTTCCGTCCGGTCGCGCGCCGATCTTTTGACGCGAACGGGACGGATTTTCATGGCGGACAAGCCCAAAAAGGACGTGAAGAAGGTCGTGCTGGCCTATTCCGGCGGCCTCGACACCTCGATCATTCTGAAGTGGCTGCAGACCACCTATGGCTGCGAGGTGGTGACTTTCACCGCCGACCTCGGCCAGGGCGAGGAGCTGGAGCCCGCGCGCGCCAAGGCGGTGCTGCTCGGCATCAAGCCGGAAAACATCTTCATCGAGGACCTGCGCGAGGAATTCGTCCGCGACTACGTGTTCCCGATGTTCCGGGCCAACACGGTCTATGAGGGGCAATATCTCCTTGGCACTTCGATCGCGCGGCCGCTGATCGCCAAGAAGCAGATCGAGATCGCCGAACAGGTCGGCGCCGATGCGGTCTGTCATGGCGCCACCGGCAAGGGCAACGATCAGGTCCGTTTCGAGCTCAGCTATTACGCGCTGAAACCGGATATCACCATCATCGCGCCATGGCGGGAATGGGATCTGCGCTCGCGCGAGCAACTAATTGCCTTCGCCGAGATGCATCAGATTCCGATCGCCAAGGACAAGCGCGGCGAAGCGCCGTTCTCGGTCGACGCCAATCTTCTGCATGCGTCATCTGAAGGCAAGGTGCTGGAAGACCCGTCGCAGGAAGTGCCGGATTATGTCTATTCGCGCACCGATGATCCGGTGACCGCGCCGGACAAACCGACTGTCATCACCATCGATTTCGAAAAGGGCGATCCGGTCGCTATCGACGGCAAAAAGATGTCGCCGGCAACTTTGCTGAAGGCGCTCAACGATCTCGGCAAGTTGAATGGCATCGGCCGGCTCGATCTCGTCGAGAATCGTTTCGTCGGCATGAAGTCGCGCGGCATGTATGAGACGCCAGGCGGCACGATTCTGCTCGCGGCGCATCGCGGCATTGAAAGCATCACGCTCGATCGCGGCGCCGGCCATCTCAAGGATGAGCTGATGCCGAATTATGCCGAGATGATCTACAATGGCTTCTGGTTCACGCCGGAGCGCGAGATGCTCCAGGCGGCGATCGACAAGTCACAGGAGCATGTGACCGGTCGCGTGACGCTGAAGCTTTACAAGGGCAGCGCCTGGGTGATCGGACGCGAAAGCCCGTATTCACTCTACGATCAGGACCTGGTCACCTTCGAAGAAGGTGCGGTGGCTTATGACCATCGCGACGCCGAAGGCTTCATCCGGCTGAATGCGCTGCGGCTGCGGACGCTCGGACAGCGCAAGAAGAAGCGCGGGCTGTGATTGTCATTGTCGGGGGCGTCTCTTTCTTTCCCTCCCCCTGCAAGGGTGAGGGTCAGGGAGGGTCTCTGAAATTCTGAGATGACTCCCACTCGACTGCCGCGTTTCACTTGCGGCAGTCGACCTCCCCCTTGCAGGGGGAGGTTAAGACCGCAACGTCATTGTTGCGAACAACACCGCAAATAAAATGGCCGGGCAATGCCCGGCCATTTGCATTTGTAAACTATTACTGCGGAGGCGGTGCGCCGGCATCGAGCTGGCCCTGCTGCAGCAGCGGCGTGATGCGGCGAACGGTGACGCGGCGATTGGCCCGCTCGGGTCCGTCGCTTGGCACCTTCAATTGCTGCTCGCCATAACCCTGTGTCGTCAGGTTCTCCGGCGGGATCTGGAATTCATCCGTCAGGATCACCGCCACTGATTCCGCGCGGCGATCAGACAGCGACAGATTGTCTTCGTCGTTGCCAACCGCATCGGTGTGTCCTTCGATCAGGAACACCTCGTTCGGATTCTGCGACACGGCGCGTTTGATGCCGTCAGCAATCGGCGCAAGCCGATCATACTGATCTGGCGAAACCTCCCAGGAGCCCGTATCGAACGTGATGGTGTCGAGATCGATGCGCGGCATGCGGTTGCGGATTTCCGGGCTATAGCGGATTTCGTCGAGCGTATAGGCCCGCGGCAGCGGCTCGACCGGCGGCGCCATCAAGGCACCATAGATATATTCCGGCGGCGCGCTTTCCGCTTCGACGATGTACCGGTCGCGCGGAATCGCGAGTGCACCGAGTGCCAGCGCTGGGAGAGCGACAAAGAACGCATCCGCGCGGCGGCCTCCGCGCGGACGATTGTCGATGATTACGACTTCGCGGCCATTGACGTAGCGCGAGCGGCGGAGCAAGCGGCCGTTCGCATCCGTCACGGTGATGATGTCAACGCCATTGCGGCGTGAGACGGTGCGAATCTCGTTGCCACGGCGTTCGATGCGGGCATCGCCGCGCCGGTTGAAGCGATCATTCTCGTCACGGCGGATGAAGGTGCGGTTGCCCTCGCGGATGATGGTGCGGTCGCCTTCGCGAATGACGGTGCGATTGCCTTCGCGGCTTTCGCGGCGCTCCTTGCGCAGGTCGTCGATACGGCGTGCGCGGTCATCGCGCCTGTCGTCACGACGATCCTGGCGGGACTCTTGGCGGTCATCCCGGCGGTCTTGGCGTGAGTCCTGACGATCGTCCCGGCGGTCCTGACGCGTATCCTGCCGTTGATCGCGACCATCCTGCCGCTGATCGCGTCGCTCGTCGCGGCCTTCCTTGCGATCGTCGCGGCGATCCTGCTGCCGCTGCCGGTCATCGCCGCGCTGCTGGTTCTGCTGCTGGCGCTGCTGCTCTTGCTGCCTTTGCAAGCCTTGCTGCTTTTGCAACTCCTGCTGCTTCTGCAAGTCTTGTTGTTTCTGCGAGTCCTGGCGCCTCTGCAACTCCTGGCGCTGTTGCTGTTGCTGCTTCTGCGTGTCCTGCCGCTGCTGCTGCTGCTGTTTCTGCAACTCCTGCCGCTGTTGCTGCTGTTTCTGCTGCCTCTGCAGATCTTCGCGCTGTTGACTCTGATTTTGCCGCTGCTCCTGGCGCAGATTTTTTCGTTCCTGCTTCTGCTCCTGGCGTTGATCGCGACGTTCTTCTTTTTGGCCCTGCCGCTGATCACGACGTTCTTGCCGGTTCTCCTGCCGTTGGTTCTGTCGATCGTTTTTGTTCTTATTCTTGTCTTTATCCTTATCCTTGCTCCTGTCGCCGTCGTTCTGGGCGAGGATGATCGGCAGATCGCTCCGGTTAACGGTCTGAGCAATAGACGGATGCCCGAAGGCGATTGCAGGTATGGCGGCTCCGGCAAGGAGCAGTCCTTTAAGGCGCATCTTGATCTCGCTGTTCGTGAATGAAGTCCTTGGACATCCCATCGTTAACGAATCGCAGTTGATCTGCGTTTTAGTAAAAGCGTGATGGGCTAGAACGATGGCGGGGACGTGGCCATTTGCTTAACGGCTGTCCATCAAACCCGCCGCGGAAGGGCATTGGTGTCGCAGGGTGACCTGTTTCAAGCCAAATTCGGATGGAATCGCGCGGCGTCGATCGGACAGCGCTGGCAAGCATTGTCCCTTTATCTGATTTTGCATTGCGGGAAGAATTGTACAGTCGCTCGACGGAAATCCCTCCTCACATGGCGACTTTCCTGTTGTCGCCGAGGTCCGGCCGATTGCCGGTCATGGCGGCGACGGCCATCTTCACCGTGCTTACGACTTTACCGGGTCCTTCCCAGAACTGAGCGTCATCGGGCACGACCTTCAGCACCCGGATATTGGGATCGTCGGGCGAATCCCACCAGGCCTTGGCCGGTGTCGACCATAGCTCCTTGATCGCCGTGCGATCTGCCGAAACTTCGGCGTGCCCGGACAGCGACACGAATTTTTGGCTGCCCGGATCGGCAAAGGCGAGGCACACCTGCGGATATTTCTTGATGTCATCGTCTTTGTGGTGGCGCGCGTCGGTCAGGAAATACACCGCATTGTTCTTCCGCCGCACGAAAGCGCCCATGGGACGAGAACGAAGTTCCACGCCGTCCCAATTGGCCAGCATGCAGATGGAAATTTTCTCCATCAAATCCCACACGCGCTCCGCATCCTTGCTCATTCGGAATACTCCTTCACGCAAAGTCCATGTTAGCTCAGCGTGGCAACACGTGAGCGCAGCAAGCGTTCCGCGTGAATGCGGGAAGAGTCATCACTGTGTCGCATTCCCGTTGAGTCCCTGTCAAAGTTCAGGGGCAATGTCTGGCGCGATCGACTCTAATAAGTTGGAGCATGTTGTCCGAAAATCGCTTCGCACTTTTCGGCACCATCCTCTAGGCTCGCGCGGGATTTCTCAATGCCGGCAAGGATACGCGTGCCGCATCTCTCACGCCGGACATTTCTGGTGCGAGCGGCAAGCGCATCGTTGGTGAGCGCCGCCGGCACATTGGCGCGACCCGGTCTCAGCCGCGCAGCGGATCGGCCGGCGATCACGCATGGCATTCAGTCTGGCGACATATCGGGCGACAGCGCAGTGGTGTGGTCGCGCAGCGACCGGCCGTCGCGGATGGTCGTCGATATCGCGACCAGCGACAGCTTTCGCGACATCGAGCAGACATTGTTCGCCGATGCATTGCCGGAAAGTGACTTCACCGCAAAGCTGCTGATCGACGATCTGCCGGCGGGGCAAAACGTCTTCTATCGCGTGCGTTTTCAGGATCTTTCATTTCCGACGGTCTACAGCGATACACAGATCGGGCATTTCCGCACACCTGATACATCGCTCCGTTCGATATCGTTCACGTGGTCGGGCGACGTCGCCGGGCAAGGCTGGGGCATCGATGAAGCGCGCGGCGGCATGCGCGGCTTCGCGACGATGCACGAGAACCGGCCGGACTTCTTTTTGCATTCGGGTGACAGCATCTATGCCGATTGTCCGGTGGAAGGGCAGATCAGGCTGCCGGATGGCACGCTGTGGCGTAACGTGGTGACCGAAGACAAATCGGTGGTCGCACAAACGCTGTCGGAGTTTCGTGGCAACTACAAATACAATCTGCTCGACGAAAATCTGCGCGCGTTCAATGCGCAGGTCCCGGTGATCGCGCAATGGGATGATCATGAAGTCACCAACGACTGGTGGCCCGGTGCAACGATCAAAGACAAACATTATTCTGAAACCAGTGCGTCGCTCCTGGCGGCGCGCGGACGCCAGGCGTTCCGCGAATACATGCCGGTGCGCGAACCGCAGATGAGCGGCGACCGGGTCTATCGCAAGATCGCGTATGGTCCGCTGCTCGATGTATTTCTGATCGACATGCGCAGTTATCGCGGCGCGAATGATTACGACAAGAAGGCTGATGCAACGCCGGCCGAATTGCTGGGGCGCCAGCAAGTGGCATGGCTGAAGCGCGCGCTGACGCGCTCCAAAGCGTTATGGAAAGTCATCGCCGCGGACCTGCCGATCGGCCTTGTCAGCGCGGATGCGGTGGCCCAAAGCGATGGGCCGCCGCAGGGACGCGAGCACGAGATCGCCAATCTGCTCTCCTTCATGCGTCGCAGCGGCATCGTCAACACCGTGTGGCTGACCGCCGACATGCATTACACGGCTGCACATTTTTACGATCCCAATCGCGCCGTGTTTCAGGACTTCGAGCCGTTCTATGAATTCGTCTCGGGGCCGTTGCATGCCGGCACATGGGGACCGGCGCCGCTCGACAACACCTTCGGGCCGCAGGTGCTGTTCCAGAAAGGCTGCAGCGCCGAGCAGGGCGAGAACCTCGCACCCTGCTTCGGGCTGCAATTTTTCGGCCGGGTCGATATCGACGGCCAGAGCGGTATGATGACGGTCTCGCTGAAGGACGTAGACAATCGGACCCTTTGGTCGATCCCGATCGCGCCGAAGCGCCGCGAGCGGGCGGGGCTGCCAAAAGCAATCTGACCAAGCGCAATACGAGTGTCACAAAGCGTCCCTAGCGTCGTTCCCAAACGCGATCGAGGGCCTTAATCATGCGCCGGATTCTGCTGTCCACCGCTGCAATTATCGCTTTAATAACAAACGGTTATGCTCAAACAATATACCCGGTCGACCGGGCCGATATCCTGACCGGATCGCGCTTCGACCTCAAAGTCGAGTTTCCGGGACTGGTCACAGCGGCGGACGCGAAGGTCACGGTGAACGGCACGGATGCCGCACAGGCGCTGGGCAAGCCGGTTCAGTTCATCGAAAAAGAAGATGGCAAAGACCAGTCGTCGCTGATTTTGCGTGACGTCGCGATCGACAAGCCGGGCACATACACCATCAAGGTGACGACGCCATCGTCATCGCGTGACATCACCTGGAATGTCTACGAAACGCCGGCGCGCAAGGCAAAGAATGTCATTCTTCTGGTCGGCGACGGTTTGTCGCCCGCGCACCGTGTTGCGGCTCGTCTGCTGTCGAAGGGGATTTCGGAAGGCAAGGCCTTTGGCAAGCTGGCGATGGACGACATGCCGCATATGGCGCTGATCTCCACAGCCGGAACGGATTCGATCATTACCGATTCGGCCAATTCCGCCAGCGCTTTCGCGACAGGTCACAAGGCGGCCGTGAATGCGATGGGCGTCTATGCCGATCGGTCGGCCAATCCGTTCGACGATCCGAAGGTTGAGACGATTTCAGGCCTCGTGAAGCGCCGCAACGGCATGTCCGTGGGCATCGTCAGTAACACCGAAATCCAGGACGCAACGCCTGCGGCGATGATGGCCCATACACGCCGCCGTGCCGCCTTTGACGAGATCACCGAACAGTTTCTGGCCGGCAAGCCCGATGTGCTGATGGGCGGCGGCGCAGCACACTTCCTGCCGAAAGGCGCGCCCGGCGCGAAGCGCCGCGATGAAATCGACTATGTCGCGAAGTTCAAGGATGCCGGTTACGCCTTCGCATCGAATGCGACGGAATTGAAAGCCGTACCGCAAGGCACGAAGCAACTGCTGGGCTTGTTCAATAACGGCAACATGGATGGCGTATTGGATCGCAAATTCCTCAAGCGCGGCAGCGTCACGCGGTTTTCCGATCAGCCTGACCTGACGGAGATGACTACGAAGGCCCTCGATGTTCTGTCGCAGAACCCTAACGGCTTCTTTCTGATGGTCGAGTCCGGCATGATCGACAAATACACGCATCTGCTCGATATGGAGCGAGCCGTGTATGACACCATCATGTTGGACAATGTGGTGAAGCAGGTAAAGGACTGGGCCAAAGCGCATGGCGACGACACGCTGATCCTTGTTTTGGCTGACCACAATCATCCGGTCAGCATCGTCGGCACCATCGATGACGACATGTCGAGCACGCCGAATGTGCCGATGCGCGAACGTGTTCGCATCTACGCCAAGGCTGGCTTCCCGAACTATCCCAAGCCGGATGCAGACGGGTATCCGTCGCGCGTGGATGTCAGCCGCCGCTTAGCGATGTTCTCGGCCAGTCTGCCGGATCACTATGAGACGTTCCGGCCGCGTCTGGACGATCCGAATGCGCCCACTGTACCAGGCAAGGAAGCGGGCACGTTCGAGGCCAATGAGCGCTACAAGGATGTCCCGGGCGCTGTGTTCCGCCTCGGCAATCTGCCGCGGCTGGCCAATGCCAGCGTGCATTCGGGCGAGGACGTGGTCCTCACCGCCATGGGGCCTGGCAGTGAACGCGTGCGCGGGCAGATGGAAAATACCGATGTGTTCCGCATCATGGCGGAAGCATTGGGCCTCGGCGCTAGCGCTACCTCAGGTTCGGCCGCAAAATAAGTGCCGCATTGCCGGGCTTAATCCGGCAATCCAGCTTTTCGAGACCATGGACTCGCGGGTCAGGCAATCAGGTGTACGATGATTGCTTGGGCGGCAGCGTGCTCACGGCAGGCTCCTTCGCCGATGTGTGACACACCGCTTCAATGTTGTGCCCGTCAGGATCGAGCGCGAAGGCGGCATAATAATCTGGATGATAATGCGCGCGAATGCCCGGCGCGCCATTGTCTCTGCCGCCAGCCGCCAGCGCAGCCTTGTGGAACGCATCGACCGCCGCGCGATCTTTCGCAACGATCGCGACATGCAGCGGCTTTTCCAGCCCGCCTTCACTTCCGATCCAGAAATTCGGTACGCCGTCGGGACCGAAGCCAGCGGCCAGCGCATCGTTTTCGTTCTGCTGCACTTCCACGATCAGCGCATAGCCGAGCGGCGCGAGCGCCTGCGAGTAGAACGCTTTGGCGCGCGCGTAATCGGACACCGGAAAACCGATATGGTCGATCATCACCCACTCCAGTCGCCCCCGCGAAAGCCGGGACCTATAGCGGCAGTGGTGAGTATGGGCCCCCGCTGTGCAAAGACAATAAAGTTCTTTCAGCGAGCGCTCACTCAAGTCGTAAGATCGACAAATAAAGTTCTTTCAGAGTGCCGTATTCGCGCGGCAGGCCGCAGATCCTCCGGACGCGTCGTCGGGAGAATAGCCGGAAATGCGGTGGACTCGGCAATCGGCATGATGAAGCAATCCTCTCAACAGCACGGCGCGTCGTGATAATGCCCGGCAATCGCCTGCTCGAGTGCCGGCATGGCGGCTGCGAGCTTGTCGTTGGTGAGGCCCGTCCGCATCATGTTCAGGACCTCCTTGCGCGCCGCCGGGTAATCCACGTTCGTCACCGAGCCGTGCTTGACGACGGTGCGTCCGCCAATGATCAGTTCGTCGATATCGCGGGCGGTTGCGCGTCCGAACAGCAGGCCGAGCGGGTCGATATCAGAACGTAGTTTCTCGCTGTCGATGCGGGACCAGTCGAGCAACAGAATGTCGGCCGGCGCGCCCGGAACGAGAGCCGCGTTGCGGGCTTTGTTCATCACGCTCAGATGGCCGTTGCCGAATGCCATCTGCAGGATCTGCTGCCACGTGACCTTGACGTCGAAACCGGTCCCGGCTTGCAGCAACGAGGCCACCCGCATCTCGCGCAGGGCATCGTCGTCTTCATCGAGCGCAATGGCGTCAACGCCAAGCGCAACCGGCACACCGGCCTTCACCATCTGCCCCACCGGCGCCACGCCGGATCGCAGATGCAGATTCGAACTGTGATTGACGGCGATGGTCACGCCGCGGGCGGCAAGCAGCTCGAGTTCGTCGGGGCGGGCCCAGACGCAGTGTGCCAGCGTCAGACGCGGCGACAGGAAGCCGATGGCATCGAGAAACCTGACGACGCCGTCGGGATAATTCTGGTCGAGCCAGCCGCGCTGATAGCGCGTCTCCAGCAGATGCATGTGGATGCGGCGGCCGGTGCGTTGCGATGCATCCGCGACCGCCTCAAGCAGTTCGTTGCTGCACCATTGCACGCCGTTCGGGCCGTATTGCACCTCGAATGCGTCGCTGCCAGCGGCATCGTGAACCGCGTCGGCCAGCGCGATATACTCCGCGGGCTTGAGCGGCGCGCGGATGAAACGGTTTTCGATCTCGGCGCGCGTATCGGCGGGCAACGCCGCCAGTACCGGTTCGGACGGCCCGTAGACCAGAGGGTTGCGGTCTTTCATGGAGACGGCGAAGCCGACCCAGATGCCGACATCGCGGGCCGCGCGTGCGACGGCGGTGACTTCGCTCGGCAGATCCGTGAACCCCTGCGCCCGCGTATAATGCATCATCACCGTGCCGACGCCGCCCAATGCGCTATGGGACAGCGAGACGAGCGCGCCGAGATAAGGATCGATCGACGGAAATAGCGCCAGATAGTTGAGCCACGTCTCCAGCGGCTTGCCGGCGCCACCGATCGAACTCACACGCACGGCACGTCCATGATCATGGGCGTTGACCAGGGGCGGCAGCGCAAGGATGTCGTCCGGCGTTCCGGTGCTGGGGGCGACAGCGAGGATGCCGTCATGCTCCAAAGTTATCTCCTGCGCCGCCGCCGGCGGCGTGTGAGCGTCCGCGAGGACGTAGGCGCAAGAGATTTTCCGCATGGCAATTCCGGTACTGAACGTGAAGGCGATGGTTGTTACGGCTTGAGGGCCGGAGGCATCCGCTCTGGCTTGGCCGGCAGGAACGAGCGGTCGAAGACCTCGCTTGCGCCGGGCTTGCGTGGCAGCTCGAAGGCCTGCGCGATGATGTCGACCGACTTGGTCAGGCGGGCGTCATCGACATCGCCAAGTCCCGCGCTGCGGGCTTCAGGCGTATCGATCAGGGTCTTGTAGACATAGAGCAGGCGGCGCTTCTCGATGTCCTTGTTGATCAGCGGCTCGGTCTTTGCGAGCAATTCGATAGCGGCGTCGGGATCGGCCATCACCTCCCTGACCGCGCGATTGACGGCGCGCACCAGACCCTTCACCGCTTCCGGCTTTTCCTTCGCGAGCTTCGGTGAGACCATCACGCCGTTGGAATACAGGTCGAGCCCGGAATCGGCGTAATACAACCAGCGGAAGTCCTTGTCCGGATCCAGCTTCAGCGAGACGAGATTCATGTAGCTGGTCGCAGTGAAGACCGCGATCGCATCGACCTGACCCTGCAGCAGCATCTGCTCCTGCAGATTAGGTGCCACGTTGGTGACGTTGATCGACGACACCTCAATGCCGTTGTTCTTTGCCAGCAGCGGCAGCAGCTTGAACGACGCGCCGCCCGGCGGCGTGCCGAGCTTGCGGCCGGCGAGATCCTTGGGCGTCTTGACCGCGCTGCCCGCCTTGGTGAGAAGGGCGAAAGGTGCCCTGCTGTAGATCATGTACACCATCACCGGGGCCTCGCCCGGCTTCTGCGCGGCCGTCTGGATAACTGCGTTTTCGTCGCCGAAACCGGCATCATAGGCGCCGGACATGATGCGCGTCACAGTCGCCGCTGACCCCTCGCCCTGATCAATCGAGACGTCGAGGCCCTCGGCTTTGAAATAGCCCTTGTCCTTGGCCCAGTAATACCAGGCATGGATGCCCTGCAATTTCCAGTCGAGCGTGAAACGAATCTTTGTGGCCTGCGCGGATGCGGAGGAAACAAATAACAACACGCAGCAAGCGAGCGCGCCGATCAAGCGTAACATCATCATGATAGTCCTCTCAAAAAATACTTGGCACTTAACCAATGGCGAACTCATCCTTGCGATGGGCCCAGCCGGTGATGCGCATCTCGATCAGCGAGAAAATCACGTAGAGCGACACACCCATGATGGCGAGAATGAACAGACCGGCGAACACCAGCGGCACGTCGAACGACGACGACGCGATCATCATCACGTTGCCGATGCCGCGGTTGGACGCCACCGTTTCCGACAGCACCACGCCGACGAAGGCGAGCGTCACCGCCACTTTCAGCGAGGCGAAGAAATAGGGCATCGCGCGCGGCAGGCCGACATTCCAGAGAATGTCGAGCTTGCTGGCCCGCAATGTCTTCATCACGTCCTCGAGCTCGGGCTCGGTGGTGGCAAGGCCGGTCGCGACATTCACCACGATCGGGAACATCGACATGATCATCGCGGTGAGCACGGCCGGCACGGCACCGGCGCCGAACCACAACACAAAGATCGGCACGACGGCGACTTTCGGGATCGAGGCGAAACCGATCAACAGCGGATAGGCGACGTCATAAGCGAGCCTGGATGATCCGACCAGAATGCCGAGCAACACCCCGATCAGAATGCCGAAGCTGAAGCCCAGCAGTGTTGTATAGAGTGTCTGCAGCGTATGCGGCCATAGCGCCGGAAAGCGTTCGATCAGCGTGACGATGATCTGGCTTGGTTTCGGCAGCACGATATCGCTGATGTTGAAGGCGCGGCACAGGAACTCCCACAACAGGAAGAAGCAGATGATCAGAGCGGCCGAGGCGATGCGGCGGCGAAGCTGCGGATTCATTATGCGGCTTCCTTGTTCGGGCGGTTGGCAATGATCAGTTCGCGCAGGCGCTGCGTCATGGTGACGAATTCGGGCGTATAGGCCATGTCGATATTGCGCGGCCGCGCGAAGTCGACGACGGAGTCATCGATGATGCGGCCGGGGCGCGCCTGCATCACGCAGATGCGGTTGGCGAGAAAGCCGGCTTCCTTCAGATCGTGCGTGACCAGCAGCACGGTTGGCTTGCGCGTCATCCAGAGGTCCTGCATGATCGCCCACAATTCCTCGCGCGTGAATTGATCGAGCGCGCCGAACGGTTCGTCCAGCATCAGAAGCTGCGGATCATGGATCAGCGCGCGGCAGAGCGAGGCGCGTTGCATCATCCCGCCGGACAATTGCCAGGGATATTTGTCGCCGAAGCCGGCAAGACCAACCTGCTTGAGCAAGGCTTCGACGCGATCGCGAAACTCGGTCTTGCGCTTCTGCCGGAATTCCTGCCGGAACGGCGGCACGATCTTCAGCGGCAGCATCACGTTGTCGCGGATCGTCTTCCACGGCAGCAATGTCGGATTCTGAAAGGCCATGCCGACCCGCATCGGCTCGGCGCCGACCTCGCGGCCCGACACATAGACATAGCCCTTGCTGGCTTTGAGAAGGCCGGTGACGAGTTTCAGAATCGTCGATTTGCCGCAGCCGGACGGTCCGACCAGCGCAACGAAATCGCCCTTGGCGATCGACAGGTTCGTCGCAGTGAGTGCCTGAACTCTTTTGTCGCCGCGTCCATAGACGAGTTCGACATCCTCAAGCTCGACGAAGGCCTCGTCATGGAGCAGGCGTTTGGGCCGCGTCGTCATGCTGCATTCTCTGCTGATCGGTGCGAGGAGGTAACCGCTTTCATCGTCTTGTCCGCATTGCGGACATCCGGCGCCGGCATCTCTTGGATGGTGTGGACAGAGCGTCCATGGCCGCGCGTTCCCGGCACGAGCGTGCGGTCGCGCATGACAAAGCGGCCGCGCACGATGGTGTGGATCGGCAGGCCCTTCACCTTGCGGCCATGCCAGGGCGAAATCTTCGAGCGCGACTGGATCTTGGCATCGTCGATCGTCCAGGCATGGCCAAGATCGACCAATGCGATATCGGCATCCGAGCCGACCTGAATGGCGCCCTTGCGTGGATAAAGCCCCCAGGTCCTGGCCGGATTGAAGGCGCTCCAGCGCACATAATCGCTGATCGACATGCGGCCGGCATTCACTTCCGTCAGCATTGCGGGCATTTGTGTTTCGACGCCAGGAAAGCCGCAATCGACCGCCCAGATGTCATTGCGTGTTTTCTCTTCCGGCGTATGCGGTGCATGGTCGGTGGCGATCATGTCCACCGTGCCGTCGGCTAAAGCCGACCAGATCGGCTCCTGGTTTTCCTTCTCGCGGACTGGTGGATTGACGCGGATTACACCGGCGAAACGGTCATAGTCATCGGTCGAGAGGAAGAGATACTGCGGACAGGTCTCGCCGGTGACATCGACGCCACGCGCCTTGGCTTCGCGCAAGGGACGAAGCTCGTCGGCGGACGAGATGTGCAGGATGTGGATGCGTGCGCCGGTCCATTCCGACAGGATGCAAGCGCGGCTGACGGCCTCGACTGCAACCACAGCCGGACGCGAAGCGATGTGCGCCAGCGGATCATGGCGTCCGGCCTGCGTCAGCCGTGTCTGCCGCCGCTCCATGATCGTGTTGGTCTCGGCATGCAGAGAGATGCGCTTGCCGGTTTCGGCGACGACTTCGAACGCCTCCAGCATCGCGCCGGTTGACGGCGAGGGGATCTTGCCGAAAGTGTTGCCCATATAGAGCTTGAAGCCAATCACGCCGCCTTTGACGAGATCGGGCACATTGTCGATCGTGTCTTCGCCAAGCAGCCCATAGAGGCCGAAATCGACATGCGCTTTTTCCGCGGCGATCTTGTGCTTGGCCGCAAGGATTTCTGCATTGCCGGTCGGCGGGATGGTGTTCGGCATGTCGAACACGGTGGTCACGCCGCCGAAAGCTGCGGCGGCCGTACCGCTCTCCCAGTCTTCCTTGTTGGGATAGCCAGGATCGCGGAAGTGGACATGCACGTCGATCGCGCCGGGCAGGATATGCAGGCCCTTCGCATCGAGAATTTCTTGAGCGGGCGGCATCGCATCGGCAGCACCGACGGCGATGATTTTTTCGTCCTTGATGGCGATGCTGGCCGGCACGGCGGAATCCGGTGTGACGACGATGCCGTTGTGAATGACGAGGTCTGCGGTGACGGTCATCGCACGGCTCCGCGACGCGATGCCAAGGCAGCAACTGAGAGCTTTGCCGTGAAGATTGCGACCGAGGATCTCGCCGCTGGCTCAGTGGCGTTCCCTCCCCCCTTGCGGGGGAGGGTTAGGGAGGGGGGTGAGATGCAAATGCGAAGTTCGTTGCTTACCCCCCTCCCGGCTCGCTGCGCTCGCCGACCTCCCCCAGTGCAAGTCGGATGTTTCCGACTTGCACCAAGTGAACGGTGGCCGAAGTCGAGAACACTCGACTTCGGCGGGGGGAGGTGAAGAAAGCGAAGCAAGAGGGGAGGGAGCACACAGTCGACGTCGTGTTCAATGCGGATCATCATCGTCCCCCTCACAACATCGCCCAGCCGCCATCGACCGGAAGATCGACGCCGGTGATCTGGCGGGAGACATCGCTGGCCAGAAACAGGCAAGCGTTGGCCACATCCTTGTCGAGCGTGACGCGCTTCAAGGCGTAATCGGCGGCGTGCCGCTCCATCGCCTCTTCGAGCGTGATGTTGAGGCGCCTGGCCATGTCGGCGCAGACCTTGTCGCGAAAGCGCGGGCCATCGACCATGCCGGGTGCGACGCAATTGACATTGATGTTGTGCTGGCCGATTTCGAGCGCGAAGCTCTTGGTGATGCCGCGCAGGCCCCATTTGGATGCGGAATAGGCCATGCGGCCGGCGCGGCCACGCATGCCGAAGGTGCCGCCGACATTGACGATCTTGCCGTATTTCTGCGCGATCATCGTCGGCACCACACTGCGCATGGTGTGGAAGCAGCCATTCATGTTCAGTGTAACGATCTCGTCGAATTCGTTCGGCGTTGTCTCGGCGCCGGTCTTGCCGACCGGGCCTGAGCCGCCGGCGACATTCACCAGGATGTCGATACGGCCGAACGCCTTGCGCGTTTCATCGGCGGCCTTGTCGCATTGATCAGGCTTGGTGAGATCGCAGGGTACGACGATTGCATCGACGCCGGCGTCTTTCGCTTCCCTGGCGACAGGCTCGATCGCTTTGGTGTCGCGTCCGATCAAGGCGAGTTTTGCGCCTTCCGCTGCGAAGGCGAGGGTGATCGCAGCGCCCATTCCCTTTGCGGGTCCGGTGATGACGGTGACTTTGTCTTTGAGTTGAAGATCCATTTTATGTCCCGGCAGTCTTTTTCGTGGATGTTTCAGCGCTTTCAGGTGTCGGCATCTCGTGCCCTCTCCCGAGGCAAGTCGGGTCTGCCCGACTTGCCCGTCATGATGCTGAACTCGGGCAGGCCGAGTTCAGTGGGAGAGGGCTGCTCAAATGTTGCAACGAGTTGAGTTGGGTGAGGGGTTTAAGCGTGGAGAAATACCCCTCACCCATTCTTGTTGCCGCGTCCGCTGCGGTAGCCCTCTCCCGTGCAAGTCGGGCTTGCTCGACTTTGCTAGTCATGGTGCTGAACTCGGGCGAGTCCGAGTTCAGTGGGAGAGGGCGCAGCGACGTGCAGCCTCAAAACACCTTCTTCGGCAGATCGGCGACCGGCGGCAGGAAGGCCGGTGTGAAGATTTCCTCGACGGCCGGCTTGCGCGGCAGATTGTTGGCCTCGACCAGAATGTCGATCGACTTCTTCAGGCGCTCCATATCGACATTGCCGACGCCGATCTTGGCGATCTCCGGATGGTTCATTTCATCCTGCAACGTCGCATCGAAGCGTTCGCGCTCGACCGGTGTCTTGATCAGTGGTTCGCGCTTGGCGACCGCAGCGACAGAGGCATCCGGTTCCTTGATCGAGTCGATCAGGCCCTTGTTGATCGCGCGGACCAGGCCCGCCACAGCCTTCGGATTGTCTTTCACCAGCTTCTTGGAAACGATGATGGCGTTTGAATAAAGGTCCATGCCGTAGTCGCCGAAGTTGATATAGCGTAGCTTGTCATCGCCGACGCCGATCAGCTTTGCCGAGAAGCGAATGGTGTTGACATAACCGAACACGCCGTCGACCTGGCCCTGCATCAACATCTGCTCGCGCAGGTTCGGCTGCATGTTGGTGATTTCGACCTTGCTGCAATCGATCTTGGTGATTTTGCACAGGGCGGGGAACAGCTTCAGTGCGCCATCGTTTGCCGCACCGCCGAGCTTCTTGCCGACAAAATCCTTCGGCTCCTTGATCGGGCTGTCGGACTTCACCGCAACGGTGAAGGGCGGCTGGTTATACATGACGTAGACCGCGACCGGCGCTTCGTCCGGCTTTTTGGCCGCGAGTTCGATCAGCGCATTGATGTCGCCGAAGCCGACGTCATAGGTGCCGTTGGCCACCAGCGGCACAGCAGCGCCGGAGCCATTGCCCTGGTCCATCGTGACCTCGAGGCCTTCGGCTTTGAAGTAGCCGCGATCGTCGGCCAGGAAGAACCAGCCTTGCGGCCCCTGGTATTTCCAGTTCAGCACCATCTTCAGTTTGGTTTGCGCGGATGCCGGGGCGGACAGCGCGGCGGCACCGGCAAGGCCAATGGCCGCCGCCAGAGCAAAGCGCAACGTCTGTTTGAGTTTCATGACGCACTCCTGTTGTCTCGATGTGTTGGAGATGCCGGCTCCGGCGGGCCGAGCGCAGTGAAAACGGCGTCGCTTGTAGTGACGACACCGTGCAGTTGGCGAATGAGAAACAGGATCGCGTCGCGCACATAGGCGGGCGACACGGTGGCGCAGCAGTCATCGACCAGCATGCAGTCGTAGCCGAGGAAGCTTGCATCCTGCAGCGTCGAGAACACGCAGCGATCGATGTTGATACCGGCGAAGAGCAGCGTGGTGATGCCGCGCAGACGCAGGATCGAGTCGAGTTCGTTGTCCCAGAAGCCGGAGAGACGATGCTTGTGGACGAGCAGGTCGGAAGCGTCGACGGTCATGGCGTCAACCGTCGCCGCACCCCATTCGTCGCGGACGAGAATGCGTCCGCGGCCGGAGGGCGCGGGATCGGAATAGGTCGGCGAGGCATTGCGCGCGCCCTTTTCCGCAAACATCAGCGGCAGGTTTGCCCGGTCCGCGCGAACACCCCAGTTCAGCCAGATCACCGGCAGCGCGCTGGCCCGAACAGCGCCGACCAGGGCGTTGATCTGCGGAATGACGGCGGTGATGGGGGCGATGTCGGTGCCCTTCTGCGCGAACCAGCCGTCCGGGTGGCAGAAGTCGTTCTGCATATCGATGACGATCAGCGCCGTGGCGTTGAGATCGACCGCCACCGGAATGTCGTCGACGAGGATCGAGACGATCCGCTGCTCCGCGGGCCTACGAACGAAGCTCAGGCCCGAGGAAGCGGCTGCTCGCGTGCTTCTATGAGCATGTCCGGTCGGTTCTTTGCTGTCTGGAGCCTGCATCCACGCAACCTAGCAATCGCCGTGCCGGTGCCCTTGCACCGATCCTGCTGACGCTAGGCCAGTCCAGTGATACGATCTGCCGCTGATTTCTTTTCGGCCCGATGCCGAAATGGCATCATTCTTCAGGACGCGTTTCGGCAACGCCACGGTTAAAGCTATGAAACATCTACGGTTTTTGCATTATTTCGAGGCGGTGGCCCGGGCCGGGTCGATCCGCAAGGCTGCCGAGCAGCTTCATGTGACGTCCTCAGCCGTTAACAGGCGGATTATGGATCTGGAGGAGGAACTGGAGACGCCGCTGTTCGAGCGCCGGCCCCGCGGCGTCCGCCTCACCGCGGCCGGCGAGTTATTTGTGCATTACGTGCGCGAACAGACCGCAGACCTCGACCGCGTCCGCTCGCAGATCGAGGATCTGAAAGGAATGCGGCGCGGCACGGTCCGGATTGCTGCGAGTCAGGCGCTGGCGCTGGAATTCCTGCCGCGCGAGGTCTCGGCTTATCGGGCGAGCTTCCCCTATGTGCATTTCGACGTACGGGTGCAGGACCACATCCGTGCAATGGAAAGCCTTGCAAGCTATGAGGTCGATCTCGTCCTGGTTTTTCGGCCACCTTATCTGCCGAATTTCCGGCCGCTGATGATGTTCGAGCAGCGTCTGATGGCGGTGATGCCGGCGGCTCATCCGCTCGCGGCCAAGAAAACAATTCGCTTACGCGATTGCGCGCCTTATCCGGTCGCTCTGGCCGAACAAGGCATCGGCGGTCGCCAGCTTCTTGATGAAGCTTTGGGCCGCGGCAATTTCCGTTTCGACATCGTGGCGCAATCGAACTCGTTCGAGTTTCTGCGTCATCTGGTAATGCGCAACAACGTCATCTCATTTCAGATTCAGATTGGTACAATTTCGGATGAGGGGCGGGGCATCGTCACACGCGAGATCGATGAGCGCGATGCGCCGCGTGGCGATCTGGTGCTCGGACAATTGCGCGGTCGTAATTTGCCCGTGGCTTCGGCGAAATTTGCCGAGCAGTTGTCACAGTCTTTGCTGACGATGCGTACGGAACCTTCCAGCAAGCGTCAAACCTAATTGTGCTCGCTCGGCCCCATGATGACAGATGCCCTCTGTCTTCTCCACGTGGCGGACGAAGATGTATTTGTCCTCCCGCCCGTCGCTGTGCTTGCGGCGGATATCCCGGCGGCTTTCGCGGCTCACCTTGGCAACTACGACATAAGGGCCTCGGCCTTAAGCCCCGCGACGCAGTGCCGCTCGAAATCGTCCAGGGTTGTCACTTCGCACGCGCATGACACGTCCGAGCCGCATCTTAGAGCAAGTCAAAATCATTGTATTTGAAGGCGTATCCGGCATCCGATACTAGTTCGGCGTTGATCTCGCGAACGGTGGCCGTCTTTTATCCATCAATCGTTTGGGGATCGTATCGAGCAAAGTCATGCGTGCCCGAACGATTGATTTGGCAAGTCTATATGCATCCGAGCAGGGGCGACTGAAAAAGCTTGTCCGACGCCTCGTCGGCAACAAGGCCACTGCGGAAGATGTCGTCCATCAGGCATTCCTCAACCTGATGGCGAGCGTCGAGTGCAGCAATCTTGTCAACTGTCCGGCCTATCTCACATGTACCGCTCGAAATCTCGCTCTCAATCATCTGCGTAACGTGTCCCGCCGGTCGGAAGTCGATCTTTCTGCGGACGATGTCGACACCATCGCGGATCCGCGCCCATCTCCAGAGGTGGCAGTGATTTTTCGGTGTGAGTTGCGACGCGTATTGAAGGCGGTCGCGGGTCTTCCCCGTCGGCGCCGGGAAGCCTTCGTTCTCAACAAATTCGAGGGGTTAAGCTACGACGAAATCGCGGTTCGCCAAGGGGTCTCCCGCAACACGGTTATTTCGCAGATTGTCAGCGCTTTGGCTGATCTCCATCAGCGCCTTGAACGAAATTAGTCGAAATCAAAATCATTCGCTGCCGGCCTCCGGGTGTCATAGATAGTGCAGGCTACCGTTTCGCGCCAGACGGGTCGGGACGACAGATGCCGCTTGCGGCTGGGACCTCATGGGGAAAGAAACAACAGATCCGCTTGTGATCGAGGCTCTGGAATGGCTCGTTCGCCTGCGCGACGATAAAGCGGGCGAAGAGGTTCGTCGTGCATTTCAGACGTGGTTCGATCAGTCTGAAGCCCACGTTGCGGCGTGGGAGCATGCTCAAGCGTTCTGGAAGCGTTTTGATATCGTTCAGCCCGAGATCGAAAGCATCCGAAATTCACAGAAATTTTTGAATCGACGCAATCTGCTCCTTGGAGGGGGCGCGGCGCTGGTTGGCACTGGCGGTCTTTATGCCATCAGCCGAAGCGA
Organism: Pseudorhodoplanes sinuspersici; assembly: GCF_002119765.1. Lineage (NCBI taxonomy): Bacteria > Pseudomonadati > Pseudomonadota > Alphaproteobacteria > Hyphomicrobiales > Pseudorhodoplanes > Pseudorhodoplanes sinuspersici. The sequence goes on along the minus strand of NZ_CP021112.1, from coordinate 1,595,795 downwards.
TTTATTTGCCGACTTTGTGACCGATATTGGCGAGCGGCGGACATGGACCCTCGCAGATGGCAGCCTGATTGAGCTCGGGAGCTACTCAGCCCTTTCGAGCAATTTCACAGAGACTTCACGTCAATTCGAGTTGCATCGGGGCGAGGGCTTCTTCGATGTTGCGGCTGCTTCGAAACGACCATTTTCTGTTAATGCTGCAGGCGGCACGACGCATGCGCTCGGCACAAAATTCAATGTGAAATATGTTGGTGATTTGGTCACGGTTACAGCTAGCGAGCATGCTGTGATGGTCCGTGTCGGAGCCTCTTCGCCTGCGAAGATTGAGCAAGGGTGGCAGCTTAGTTACAGCAAAAGTGGACTAGGCAACGTCACGCGCGTAGATCTTGGATCCATCGAAGCGTGGCGCCAGGATCGGATTGTATTTCAGGACGTGCCTCTTCGCCGCGTGTTGACCGAGCTTGAGCGTTATCGCCAAGGTCGCATTATTCTTACGAGCAAAAGCATTGGCGACATTCCGGTAACAGCGATTTTCAGTACCAAACAGCCTGAAGAGGCGCTGCAAACGATCGCGGATACGCTTCCGATCCGAATCCTGCACGCTACGAAATATGTCTCCTTCGTTTACTCAGTTTAGTGACAATCTAAACTTATAAAATAATCCTCATTGCGATCATTGCTTCATCTCTCCTGGGTGTCAGTCCCAGTGAGGGCGTCATCACATCGCCCTTCGTGGTCCCGTCGTTTGCGGGATTCAGTGGGTGAGGCCGATGGGTGGCGATCGAGTAAACGAGTGCATTCCAGCATGCAAGCGTGCTGGGATGCGGAAGAAGCGTGAGCTGGCTATTGCTCTTCTAACCAGCACAGCGCTGCTCGTAATTTCAACGAGCGGATCTCCTGCATTTGCGCAGTCGCGATTGGCTGCGCTGGCTTCGTTCAACATTCAGCCGCAGCCTTTGTCGCAGGCGCTCATTCAGTTTTCGGGCGTTACCGGAATTCAACTGTTCTTCAGTGCCAATCTGGTCCGAGGCCTCAATTCGCCCGGCGTGCAGGGCTCGTTTAGTCAAACCGAAGCCTTGAGCCGGTTGCTTGCCGGCAGCGGTCTGACCTACTCGTTTACAAACGCCACGACCGTTACGATTTCGAAGCCGGGATTGGACGCAAATGCCCAAAGCACAGTCGATGGTGCGATTCAGCTCGACGTGATCAACGTGTCAGGCGGGCGCACTCCTCTTGCAGACGTGCCTTATCAGACGCCAGGGTCGGTTAGCTACATCTCCGAAGAAGCGATTCAGCGATTTCCCGGGCGTTCAGCCGGCGACATATTTCAAGGTACGCCCGGTGTCATCTCCGGCATGAACCGCAATGGGGCGGCTATCGATCCGAATATCCGCGGTCTGCAAGGTATGAACCGCGTTGCCACGACGATCGATGGTTCAGAGCAATCAACGTCCAGTTATCGTGGCTATTCCGGTGTCGACAACCGGAGCTATGTCGATCCTGACCTGATCAGCGGCGTGACGATCACAAAAGGACCCAACGATGGTTCGGCGGGAGCAATCGGCGGCACTGTCGCCATTGAAACGTTGAAGCCTGCCGACATCTTAAAACCTGGCGACACTTATGGTGTTCGCCTCAAGACCAGCGTGAGCTCCAACGGGATAGAGCCCCGAATTGGCGCCACAACGCCAACCCCCGGTCCACCTTCGGACTTTAACTTCAGCAACAGAACTGGCAGCGCGGCATTTGCCGTGACGCAGCCGAACATCGATCTCGTGGGCGCCTACGTTCGGCGCATTGCCGGGAATTACTTTGCTGGCACTCACGGCCCTCTTTACACGGACAATTTCCGCGGTGGCACCAAGGCGCTCTCGCCATTCAAGTATGGCGACGAGGTCTTCAACACATCCCAGAATTCCAGTTCCGCGCTGCTGAAAGCGACGTTGCGGCCAGCTGACGGTCATGAGCTGCAGCTTGGCTATATGCGCTACGAGAACAAGTTTGGGGAAGTGCTGCCGACCGTGTTAGCCGGTTCGAGCGTCTTCACGCGGGCACAGCTCAAGCTCAGTACAGCGGCCGTCGATCAGTTCACTGCGCGCTATCACTTCAAGCCGGCGGACAACAATCTGATCGACCTAAAGGCCAATGCATGGATGTCGGGCACAGACGAAGTAGCCTCGATAGCGGGTGTGATCCAGACGGGCATTGGCGCAAAGAGCAAAAGTTACGGCTTCGAAGTATCGAACACCTCGCGTTTCGATCTCGCTTCCAGGCCGTTTTCCTTACGTTACGGGGGCTCAGCCAAGCTGGAGGACGCGGAGTCCGATTATCGGCTCTCAACCGACTTCCAGGGATTTGAACGCAGCATTTCACCCGATGGTACGCGCCGGGTCAGCACTCTTTTTGTGAATGGCCAATGGAATCTGTTGCCTTGGCTCACCCTGGATTCCGGCGTCACCTACTTGGATTACAATGTCGAGAACCGCGCTACGCCGGTTTGGAGCTATCCCGGGCCGCCATACGCACCCTATGAAGGGTCGGGGGTAAGTCCGAATTTTGGTGTTACCGTAACGCCGCTCACGGGCTGGCAACTTTTTGCGAAATACACCACTGGGATCCGACCGCCCAGTCTGCGCGAATCGACCTGGAACGCATCCGGGCTTCGCTACAATCCGAACATCATCGCGGAGAACGCCCGCAATTGGGAATTCGGTACGAACGTTCTCAAGAATGACGTGTTTCTGGCCGGCGACAACGCGCGCCTGAAGTTCGTGTACTTTGACAACACAACGGCGAATTATATCGGCCGACGCTGGAACAGCACCAATCCTTCAGACAGTTACCTGATCCTTTTCAACTACGACAAGGTCGTAATGAAAGGCTTCGAGCTGTCCGGCGGCTACGACGTCAAAAAAGCCTTCCTCGATTATGCGTTCAACTATTACACCGACATTGAGCTGTGCAGGACCGCGGCGACCTGCACGAGCGCCACGGAGCAGGCTGATTATATCGCCAACCAGATCCCGCCCAGATTCTCCGCCTCTGCCACCGCCGGCCTGCGCTTTTTCGATGAGAAGCTGACCATCGGCGGTCGCTACACCTACATGGGCAGTCGTGCAGCGTCAGTCTTGGAAGACAATTATTCGAAACAAGTCGGCATCATCACCAAGTCGTGGGAGCCTTATTCGCTCGTTGACGCCTTCGTGCAATGGAAGATCAACGACAGCTTCACGTTGGATGTGAGCGCTGAGAATCTTCTCAATCGCTATTACGTCGATGCGCTCAACAACACCGATATGCCTGCCCCCGGGCGTACGATCCGCGCAAGCCTGACCGGAAAGTTCGGTAACTCGGCTCCTTGGCCGGCCGGTTGGCTGTTCAATCGCAATCCGAATGCGGTGCCGGGTGCTGACTGGACCGGCCTTTACGTCGGCGGCCATGTCGGTCAGGGCTTCGCGTCGCTCAACGGCGTGACCACACTGGCGAATGGGAGTGCGAACGGCATCGCTGCGGCCGAATCCGTAGATATGAATATTAAGAATATTCTTGCCGGCGGCCAGATCGGAATCAACTACCAGTTCGACAACCGGTTGGTCGTCGGTATCGAGGCCGACTACAGCAGGACGCGGTTGAGTGCATTTCGGGAGGTCCTCGCGACCGAGACCGCCTTTGCGACCCGCCGCAATCTGGCATCGAAGACAGAATATGAATTCGACTGGATGGCCACAATCCGGGGGCGGCTCGGCTACGCCTTCGACCGCTGGTTTGTCTATGGCACCGGTGGTCTTGCTTTCTTGAAAGAGAAGCAGTGGCGAGATCAGTACCGATCAGATACGGCCAATTCATCTCAATCAATCGCCAGCCTGTCCTTCACGGAGTTTGCGGAGAAAACACGAACCGGCTGGACGGTGGGAGGCGGCGCGGAATATGCGATCAACGCGAATTGGTCCGTAAAGGGCGAATATGCTTACACCGGATTTGGTGAAGAGGATTTTCTCTTCCCGAACGCCCGTCAGGGTGTGAGCAGGACCTATTCGACAACGACAATTTGTCGGCCGCCGGTTTGCGTTCCTCCGCGCGCAATCACGACCGTTTTCCCAGGCTCGTACGATGCCATGACCGGCCGCAATGCCGCGAATGCGATCAATCTGCACACGATCAAGGTCGGTTTGAACTATCGGTTCTGAGCGGTCGCATGTTGCTGCATGTCCTGCCGTTTGTGAGCTGATCTGCTCGAGAAGGAATTCGCGGCCGTGCGGCCACGGATGCGGCGTTCGTCCGGAAACGAACATCAACTGCGATATGAGGAGATAGAGAGATGGCTTTGGAACTTAATCTCACCGCGACCAGCAGCGATCTGCCGGCGTTTTTCGCCAACTACTCCAATCCGAGCAACTTCACCTATAACGGCAATGGCTGGTTCAATGACTCATGGACCGGCGTCGATCAATTCGTCGCTGGCGTCGACACCGGGGGAGTGCCCAACGGCAAGTCATCGGCCATCATGAATGGCTCAAATTACAGCTATTCGCCCGGCGCCTTCAGCGGCGACGTCGACACGCTGGAGCTCGGCAGCAATCTTGAATACGACTACGTCAACGACGTCTGGGTCCAGGACGAAGGTCTGCTCATTGATTTCACCAATGCAACGCAAACAACGGCCTTCTCGCAGGCAATCTACACGCTTTCGCATGGCGGCCAGTTACACGGAGCGACTGTTTTCGGCCAGTCATTCGCAGGTCTGTACGACTATTTTGCCGAGCAGGGCACGGTTCAAAATGGTACGAGCGGCAGCGACACGTTAATGAGTTTTGCCGGCGACGACGTCATGAATGGTGGCGGCGGTGCCAGCGACTTCGATCTATTCAGTTGGGACGAGGAATTCTACGCGAATGGCTGGGGTGACGACGTAATCACTGATTTCGTTGACGGCAACGACGTCATTTCGATCACTGGCTTCGGATGGAGCAGCTACACCGACTTCACCAACGCCGGCGGCAGCATTGCCGGAAATGTCATCACTTATTTCGACGGCACCAACAGCAGCACGATCGAAGTGAACTTCTTCGGTTCCGGCACGCTGGATCAGAACGATCTCATCTTCGCATAAAGCGTCAGACACATTCATATGGTTCCGCCGCGGCATTTGCTGCGGCGGAGACAGCGCCGACATCGATTTCAATTTCACTGATACCTGCCGTGCGGCAGAGACAATTCAAGGATTATGAAGATGGCACTCGCACTCAATTACACGGCTGCAAGCAGCAACCTTCCGGCGTTTCTGGAGAGCTGGGCCGATGGCTTCACGTATCGCGGTAATGGTTGGTTCAACTCGGTGTTGGATGCTTCGGATCAATGGATTTCAGGTACACCGATTCCGGTTGGCGCCGGCAACAACGACAAATCGTCGGTCATCGTCAACGGGAATGACTTCAGTTACACGTCTGGCGTCGTCGATGGTGATGTCGATACGTTGGAGCTGGGCAGTAATCTTCGGTATGTCCAGGGCAGCGACCGGTGGGTCCAGGACGAAGGCCTGCGCGTCGATTTCAGTGAAGCCACACTGACGCCGGCATTCTCGACGGCGATCACGGACCTGTCCCAGAACGGCAGCCTGGATGCCCTCTACGCCTATTTTGCTGAACAAGGAACAGAGCAGTTCGGCACCGCGGGCGATGATGTCATGCTGAGCTTTGCTGGGAATGACGAATTCACCGGTGCCCTCGGCAACGACACTTTTGTCTTTGCCGACGGATGGAGCAATGACGTCATTCTGGATTTCGGTACAGACGTTGGGAATGATGACATCATCGATCTTCAGGCGGTAACGAATATCGATGGTTATATCGATCTTTTCTTCAACCACAGTAACTGGTGGGATAGCGCCAACGTCCTGACCATCACCGATGGGGACAATACCCTGCAATTGAACGGTTATGTCGGAACCGACATTGTGAACTTGATTCTCTGCGGGAACATTCTGGCTTGAGAAGCCGTTGTCGTGCCGCAAATTTCACAGCGGACACCGTCGCAGCCTGAGGCTGCGACGGTCATGTCGCTTTTTAGGCCAGTGATTTTCGGACTGGCTTTGATCAGTGGTTTGGTCAATGTCCTGGCGCTGACCTCGCCTCTGTTCATGTTGCAGGTCTATGACCGTGTGCTGGCAAGCCGCAGCCTCTCGACGTTGGTCGGGCTCGCGGTCCTGGCGGCGGGACTTTATGCATTCCAGGCCACGCTCGATGTTATTCGTTCGCGCGTACTCGTCCGAATTGGTGAGAAATTCGATCGCCAGTTATCTGACCGCGTGCATGAGGTCGTGATTCGCCTGCCGCTTGAGACCCGCATGCCGGGAGATGGGCTGCAGCCGCTACGTGACCTCGACAATGTGCGCGGCTTCTTGTCAGGGCAGGGGCCCGCGGCCTTTTTCGACTTGCCTTGGATGCCTCTCTATCTTGCTATCTGCTTTCTGTTTCATTTCTGGATCGGCATGACGGCTCTGATCGGTGCGATCATGCTCGTGTCGCTCACCTTCATTACGAACGCGCTCTCCCGAGGCCCGGCAAGCGACACGATCAGGTATGGGATGCGCCGCAACGCCCTCATGGACGCTGGCCGCCGTAATGCTGAAATCGTGCGCGCGATGGGCCTCGGCAATCAAATGGCCGAACGCTGGCAAAAGGCGAACTCGAATTACCTGATCTCGCATCGCCGCGCTGGTGACGTCGCGGGTGGGTTTGGCGGCGCCTCAAAATCGCTGCGCATGATGCTCCAGTCCGCGATCCTCGGCGTCGGCGCCTATCTGGTCATCGAGCAAGAAACAAGCGCGGGAGTGATGATTGCAAGTTCGATCATGATGGGACGAGCGCTTGCTCCGGTGGATCTGGCTATCGCAACCTGGAAGCCATTTCTGATGGCGCGTCAGAGCTGGGCGAGGTTAAAGGAACTACTGATCTTGCTCCCAGAGGCAGACAATGCGATTGCGCTTCCAAAACCAGAGCGTGACCTGCGCGCCGAGGCCGTCACGATTGTGCCGCCAGGTGAGAAAAAGCCGACAGTAACAGCGGTCAGCTTTGCTATTTCTGCGGGCAGCGCGCTCGGCATTATCGGTCCGAGTGGCAGCGGAAAATCGACACTTGCTCGAGCGCTTGTCGGTGTGTGGAAGCCCGTAAACGGAAAAGTGCGGATTGACGGAGCAAGCTTCGAACAATGGGATCGGGAAGGCCTTGGCCGGCATATCGGTTATCTGCCGCAAGGGATTGAGCTCTTTGATGGCACGATCGGCGAGAATATTGCGCGGTTTGCTCCGGATGCTCCCGCCGAAAGTGTTGTCGCTGCCGCCAAGGCGGCCGGAGCACATGATCTCATTCTTCGTTTCGAGAGAGGCTACGAAACGTCTATTGGGGAAGGAGGGTCGGCTCTCTCGGCCGGTCAGCGCCAGCGTATTGGTCTTGCCCGCGCGCTCTACGGCGATCCGTTCCTTGTCATTCTCGACGAACCGAACGCTAACCTCGACTCGGAAGGAGAGGCCGGCGTTGTCAGAGCAATAGCCTCGGTACGGGAGCGTAAGGGTATAGTCGTTGTCATTGCCCACCGTCCAAGCGCGCTTGGTGTGGTCGATCTGGTTCTGGCAATGGAGAGTGGGCGCGCGAAGGCATTCGGACCGCGCGATGAAGTTTTGTCCCGAGTCCTCAGGAAGCCGAATCAACAACCTCCAAACGGCAGCACGACCCAGGGCTATTCAGCTTCGGCGCGAAGCTTGTCCCCGCTGCGTGTCATCGCCAATCCAGCGAGCGAATCAGGTGTCAGCGAACAGGCCGATCAAGAAGATGCCAAACACTGATGTTGCTATCGTCTCGCTCTCCATTCGGCGCCATCTGGTTGTTGCCGGCCTCGCGAGCTTATTTCTCGTCGTGGGAATTGGTGGATGGTCGGCTGCCACCAATATTGCCGGCGCTGTGGTCGCGACGGGGCATTTCGTCGTCGATTCCAATGTCAAAAAGGTTCAGCATCCAACTGGCGGAGTGGTCGGTGAAATTGCGGTGCGTAACGGACAGCGAGTGACCGCCGGTAAAGTCGTGATGCGTCTCGACGCTACTCAGACGCGCGCCAATTTGGCCATGGTCACCAAAAGGCTGGATGAGTTCGCTGCCCGAAAGGCGCGACTTGAGGCTGAGCGCGACGATGCAGAGGGTATCGCCTTTCCAGCCAAACTGGCATCGCGCGTCGGTGAGCCGGAAATCGCACAGCTTATCGCGGGTGAGCGCAAGTTGTTCGAGTTGCGCCGCGAAGCTCGCTCCGGCCAGAAGGCGCAGATCCGTGAGCGCATTGTGCAATATGAAAAGGAGGTCCGTGGTCTTGCGGCACAGGAAGAAGCAAGAGTACGAACGATCTCTTTGATCGAGAGTGAATTGAAGGGCCTGCGCGAGCTCTTCCAGAAAGGTCTTGTGTCGATCCAGCGAATGATGGCTTTGGAGCGCGAAGCAGCTAACCTGGATGGTGATCGTGGGCGCTTGATCGAGGCGCAAGCGCAATCGGCAGGAAAAATATCCGAAACACGGCTTCAGATCCTTCAGATTGATCAAGACCTGCGTAGTGAAGTGGCGAGCGGACTACGCGAAGTCGAAGGACAGATCGCGGAATATGTCGAGCGCAAGGCTTCCGCGGAAGACCAGCTCAAGCGCATCGATATTATTGCGCCGCAAGATGGCGTGGTGCATGAGCTGAATGTTCACACCATCGGTGGTGTCGTCTCGGCCGCCGACACGATCATGCTGATCGTGCCAGAGCGGGACAAACTTGCGCTGGAATCTCAAATCCTGCCGCAGGACATCGATCAGATACAACTCGGCCAGCCGGTCGTTGTGAGGTTGTCAGCCTTTAACCAACGAACCACTCCGGAACTGAACGGGAGCGTCAATCATATTGCTGCCGATCTGACGCAGGATCAGCGCACTGGCGTTTCCCATTATCTGGTTCGCATCACAGTTTCTGCCGAGGAACTGTCACGTCTTGCCAAGCTGACGCTTGTTCCCGGGATGCCAGCCGAAGCCTTCATTCAGACTGACGAGCGGACCGTCATCTCGTATCTTATCAAGCCATTCAGAGATCAAATTATGCGCGCATTTCGCGAAGAGTAGCGCGCTTGGATCCGCATTGGCCATTGAGACCCAAGGTGTGCCGCGGCGGCGCATCATGGATCACCGATACCAGCTGCCAACTGAGTGACGTTCGCTTTCGATAGAGGCGGTTAAACCTGTCGTTCAACCATCATCTTCTTGATGTCGGCGATTTCCTTCGCCGGATTGAGGCCCTTCGGGCAGGCCTTCGAGCAGTTCAGGATGGTGTGGCAGCGATAGAGCCGGAATGGATCTTCGAGGAAGTCGAGCCGTTCACCGGTGGCTTCGTCGCGCGAATCCTTCAGCCAGCGGCCGGCCTGCAGCAAGGCGGCCGGGCCGAGATAGCGGTCGCCGTTCCACCAATAGCTCGGGCAGGAGGTGGTGCAGCAGGCACAGAGAATGCACTCGTAGAGACCGTCGAGCTTCTTGCGGTCGTCTTCGCTCTGCTTCCACTCCTTTTGCGGCATCGGCGTCGTGGTTTTCAGCCACGGTTCGGTCGACGCATATTGGGTGTAGAAGTTGGTGAGGTCGGGCACGAGGTCCTTCACCACCGGCTGATGCGGCAGCGGATAGATTTTCACCGCGCCCTTGATCTCGTCCATGCCGCGTGTGCAGGCGAGCGTGTTGACACCATCGATATTCATCGCGCAGGAGCCACACACGCCTTCGCGGCAAGAGCGGCGGAAGGTCAGCGTCGGATCGATCTTCGACTTGATCCAGATGAGCGCATCGAGAACCATCGGGCCGCAATCGTCGAGATCGACCTTATAGGTATCGATCCGCGGGTTATTGGCATCGTCCGGGTTCCAACGATAAACGCGAAACTCGCGTTCGTTCTTCGCACCCGGCTTGCTGGGCCAGGTCTTGCCTTCAGTCGGCCGCGAATTCTTGGGAAGCGTGATTTCGACCATTGGTTTTGTTCACTGTGCGTTTTGAAGTGTGCTGATATCGCCGCCGCTAGCCAGAACGGCGATGGCTTTACCCTTGTTTGTGCTATCTAGGTTTTCATAGATAACAAGTTGCTCCGGAGTCATTGGGACTGATCGATATCCTTTTGCCACCAAGCACTCCTCGGTCTGCTTGAACGCTTCGCGCCGCAGACGCCCCCTTTCTACGCCGCCGACAAAGCCGGATGCTGCAGCGCCAGCGAGTCCAGGCTGGTAGACATATGTCTTGGCGCGCGCGGCATCGAAATCTTTCTTGGCAATGTCAACACAAGCCTGTTCGTCTTTATTGTACTGCTCGGCTGTAATACCTGGTTTAGTAAGATAGTTTCGTTGCTTCTGTGCGGAGATGTTTGAACTGGAGGCGCAGCCACCTAACCCCACACAAACAAGTGCTGCTATGTAGCTGCGCACAAACATTAGTACACGCGAGCCTTCGGCTCGATATACGAAATGTCGTTTGTCATCGTGTAGGTGTGGACCGGGCGATAATCGATCGTGACCTTGCCGGTTTGCATGTCTAGCCAGGACAGCGTGTGCTTCATCCAGTTCTTGTCGTCGCGTTCGGGGAAATCCTCGCGCGCATGCGAGCCGCGGCTTTCCTTGCGGTTTTGCGCCGAGTCCATCGTCACCACGGCCTGTGCGATCAGATTGTCGAGTTCGAGCGTTTCGACGAGATCCGAATTCCAGGTCATCGAGCGATCGGTGACATGGATGTCCGGCATACCGGCATAGACGGCGTGAATGAGCTTGTGGCCTTCATCGAGCGTCGCACCGGTGCGGAACACCGCGCAATTGCTCTGCATCACCTTCTGCATGCTCAACCGCAATTCCGCCGTCGGCGTGCCGCCTGAGGCGTTGCGAAATTTGTCGAGACGGCTCAAGGCGAGGTCGGCCGAGTCTTTCGGCAGTTCGGCATGCTTGCCGTTCTTCTCGATGGTTTCGGCGCAGCGCAGCGCAGCAGCGCGGCCGAACACGACGAGATCGATCAGCGAGTTCGAGCCGAGGCGGTTGGCGCCATGCACCGACACGCAGGCGGCTTCGCCGATCGCCATCAAACCGGGGACAACGGTGTCGGGATCGCCATTCTTCTTGGTCAGCACTTCGCCGTGGAAGTTCGTGGCGATGCCGCCCATGTTGTAATGCACGGTCGGAAGGACCGGGATCGGTTCCTTGGTCAGATCGACGCCGGCGAAGATGCGCGCCGATTCCGAAATGCCCGGCAGGCGCTCATGCAGGATTTCCGGCGCCAGATGATCGAGATGCAGATAGATGTGGTCCTTGTTCTTGCCGACGCCGCGGCCTTCGCGGATTTCGACGGTCATCGAACGCGAGACCACGTCGCGCGAAGCAAGGTCCTTCGCCGACGGCGCATAGCGCTCCATGAAGCGCTCGCCTTCCGAATTGACGAGATAGCCGCCTTCGCCGCGCGCGCCTTCGGTGATCAGACAGCCGGCGCCGTAAATGCCGGTCGGATGGAACTGCACGAATTCCATATCCTGCAGCGGCAAGCCCGCACGCAACACCATCGCATTGCCGTCGCCGGTACAGGTATGCGCCGATGTCGCCGAGAAATAAGCGCGGCCGTAACCGCCGGTCGCCAGGATCGTCATGTTGGACCGGAATCGGTGCACCGTGCCGTCATCGAGCTTCAGTGCGATGACGCCGACGCAGCGGCCTTCGTCCATGATCAGATCGATGGCGAAATATTCGATAAAGAATTCCGCCGAATAGCGCAGCGACTGCGAATACAGCGTGTGCAGCATGGCATGGCCGGTGCGGTCGGCGGCAGCGCAGGTGCGCAGCGCGATGCCCTTGCCGTAATCCGTGGTCATGCCGCCGAAGGGGCGCTGATAGATCTTGCCCTCGTCATTGCGCGAAAACGGCAGACCCCAGTGTTCGAGCTCGTAGACAGCTTCGGGTGCATTGCGGACGAGATATTCGATCGCGTCCTGATCGCCGAGCCAGTCCGACCCTTTGACGGTGTCGTACATATGCCAGCGCCAGTCGTCCGGACCCATATTCCCGAGCGAGGCGGCAATGCCGCCTTGTGCTGCGACCGTATGCGAACGCGTGGGGAACACCTTGGTGATGCAGGCTGTCTTCAGTCCGGCCTGTGCGCAACCTACGACTGCGCGCAGTCCGGCACCGCCGGCGCCGACCACCACGATATCGAAGGTATGATCCTCGATCGGATAGGCGCGACCGTTCACAGCCGGCGCGCTTCCATTGGCTTTGCCATTCGTTGTTGCATCCATGACGTTCAAACCCCGAATGACAGTTTCACCAGCGCGTAGACCGACGACAGGCCGACCGCGAAACAGAAAAATGTGTTGATCATGATCAGCGTCAGCTTCAGATCGCTGTGCACGTAATCCTCAATGATCACCTGCATGCCGAGCCACATGTGGTAGGCGCTGGTGATCACGAACATGATCAGTGTGATGGCGACGAAGGGTGAGCCGAGGATCTGCGTCGCCGCCGCATGATTGCGGCCCATGATGCCGATCACGATAAAGATCACGACGATGGTGAGCGGCACCAGCGCGACCGACGATACGCGCTGCTTCCAGAAATGGTCGGTGCCGGACTTCGCCGAGCCGAGATAGCGGACACGCGACAGCGGCGTGCGCATGGAGGGTTGCTTGCTCATCGGGCGCCTCCAATGAAAATGTAGCCGATCACCCAGATAACGATGGTGAGGCCGATCGAGCCGACCAATGTCGCGAGGGTCAGCCATTCGCGTTCGGCCGGGCCGAAGCCGCGGCCGGTGTCCCAGATCAGATGACGGATGCCGCCGAGCATGTGGTGAATCAGGGCCCAAGTGTAACCGAACAGGATCAGACCGCCGATGATCGAGCCCATGAAGGCCTGGACCTTGGAATAGGCGGTCGGGCCGGAGGCCGCCGCCAGCAGCCACCAGCACAAGAGCAGGGTGCCGAAGAACAGGGCCGCCCCGGTGATGCGATGCACGATCGACATCATCATGGTCAGCATCGGCCGGTAGATGGTCAGATGCGGGGATAGTGGCCTTTCGACCGTGCGGCGTGTGTCTGCCATATGTTCACTCCAGCCGGCTCCAGGGCCGGGTCTTGCCGGGGCCTCCAGAGCATGGGCTGGCCCTTAAACACGGGTCCGGCCGCTGGAAACCGCCGATCTGGCTGCCTTAGAGACAGTCAAATTTCGGAAACGGCGAACCAATAAGCCAAAACTTATTCCGCACAATAGGCATTTGGAGTAGGATGCCTTCGTAATTTCCGAAGGCTGATGCCACAATCTGTAGCTGTTCGAGATTGGTCCCGTGCGCTTCGATATACCTGATCTCAGTCTGTTCCGGCATGTTGTCGAGGCCGGCAGCATCACGCAGGGCGCCGCCCGGGCGAACCTGGCGCTGGCCGCCGCCTCGACACGTATCCGCAACATGGAGGATGCGATCGGCGCGGCTTTGCTGATTCGCAATCGTCAGGGCGTGACTCCGACGCAGGCGGGACGGACCCTGCTGCAGCATGCCCGGACCATCCTTGCGCAGGCGGAGAAGCTGCGGGAGGACCTCGGCGCCTATTCCGGCGGTTTCTTCAGCCAGGTCCGGATTCTGTCCAACACCAATGCTCTGACCGAGTTTTTGCCGGATGTTCTGAGCTCGTTCCTGGCCGCGCATCCGCATGTCAGCATTGACCTGGAGGAAAGGCTCTCGGACGAGATCGTCGGATTGATCGCCGAAGGCGTCGGCGATATCGGCATCGTCGCCGGCACGGTGGACACGAGCAGGCTCGTGACATTTCCGTTCCGCAGCGATCGCTTCGTGCTGGTGGTGTCGGCGGACCATCCGCTGGCACGGCGCGAGAAGATCGCTTTTGCCGATGTGCTGGACTACGACTTCGTCGGCCTGGACCGTGCCAGCGCGCTGCAGCGCTTTCTGGCCGACAAGGCGAGCCGCATCGGCCGCCCGATCAAGCTTCGCGTGCAGTTGCGGTCATTCGATGCCGTCTGTCGTCTGGTCGAACGCAAGGCCGGCATCGGCGTCGTGCCGGAAACGACGGTGAACTGGGCCGCGCGCAGCATGGCGATCAAGGCGGTCGATCTCACCGATACCTGGGCGCTGCGCGATCTGACCATCTGCGTGCGAGACGTGAAGTCGTTGTCGGCCTTCGCGCGTCAGCTCGTCGAGCACATGCGGGCGGGGTAGCTCTCCTTCTCACCTCCCCCTGAAAGGGGGAGGGAGTCCATTAGCATCGTGCTTTGTGTTGATCACCTTGGAATCAACACCCAGTAATCGAGATCGAGGATCACCGCCGGATCGTCTTCCTCACCGTTCTTCAACGGGAAGTCATTGCACGGCTTGTCCTTGGTCGCGATCGTGCGAACGCGCAGGGCGCCGACATCGTTGCGCCGTGGCAGTTCGGCCTTTGCCAAAATCTCCGACCACGCGAAGACGGTGTTGCCTGCAAACAGCGGCGCGACATGACGGCCGCCATTGATCGCCGCGACATGAAACGCATTGCCAAGCCCGTTAAACGATAACGCGCGCGCCAACGAAATCACATGCCCGCCGTAAACGAGGCGACGGCCAAAGCGGCCCTGACCTTCATTGAACTGGTTGAAGTGAATGCGCGCCGTGTTCTGATAAAGCCGCGTCGCAATCTGATGCTCGGCTTCCTCGACTGTGACGCCATCGATGTGATCGATCTTCTCGCCGACATTATAATCGCCAAAGCGATACGGGCTGCCGGCAAGGACGTTGTCATATGCGCCGCTATCGATCGGCGGGCAGGCATCGCCCAGCAGATTGACATCGAGCGCCGTCGGCAGGCGCGGGATGTGTTCGCCGGGAGAGGGAGCGGCCGCGTCACGCTTGTGCACCATCACCCAGCGCACATATTCAAGCACTTGCGTACCATCCGCCTTGTAACCGACGGAGCGCACGAACACGATGCCGGTCTTGCGGTTTGAATTCTCTTTCAGCCCGATGACTTCCGACACGGCATTGAGCGTGTCGCCGGGATAGACCGGTGCGAGAAAGCGGAAATTGGCATAACCGAGATTGGCAACCGCGTTCAGCGAAATATCCGGTACCGTTTTGCCGAACACGATGTGAAAGACCAGCAGGTCGTCGATCGGCGATTGCGGATAGCCGATGCTCTTGGCGAAAGCGTCCGAGGATTGCACGGCGAAGCGGGCGCCGAACAAGCCATTATAGAGCGCGACGTCACCGGTGGTCACAGTGCGCGGGGTGGCGTGGCGGATCGTCTGTCCGACCCGGAAGTCCTCGAAGAAATTCCCTGAAAAGGTTTTCGTCATGTCCTCGTCACGCGCTGTATGGGTGATTTTACGCGCTGTTTATGAACAGCCTTTGCTTTGTCTTCAAGGGCGGGCCGCGAAAAGAGCAATCGAACGCCGCTCGCGGCAATCCTCAAAAAGCCGTGAGACTCATCCTATGCAAAATTCGGGCCCTTAACCCGAATCCGGTAGCTTCGTGCCATGAGCGTCATCACAACGGAAATCCGGCAAACAGCCGAAGAGGGTGGTCCCCAGATTCATCCTTTATGGGTGCGTGTGACGCATTGGGTCAATGCGGTCGCCATGATCTTGATGATCATGTCAGGCTGGCAGATCTATAACGCCTCGCCGCTGTTTCCCTTCGTGTTTCCACCGTCAATCACATTGGGCGGATGGCTTGCCGGTGCGTTGCTCTGGCATTTCGCGGCGATGTGGCTGTTTGTGGTCAACGGGCTTGTCTACCTCGTCCTTGGGATCGTGACGGGCCGCTTCCGCCGCAAGTTCTTTCCCATCAGCCCGCGTCAGCTTGCGGCCGACATCAAGGCTGCCCTGACTTTCCGGCTCTCGCATGATGACCTGTCGGTCTATAACGCCGTGCAGAAGCTGCTGTATCTCGGCGTCATTATCGCGGCTTTCGTCGCCGTGCTATCGGGCTTGTCGATCTGGAAGCCGGTGCAGTTGCAAACATTGACCGCGTTGTTCGGCGGCTATGATTTCGCACGCTATGTGCATTTCGCCGCAATGGCCGCGATTGTCGGATTTCTTGTGGTCCATGTGCTGCTGGCAGTGCTTGTTCCCAAAAGTCTGCGTGCCATGATTATCGGACGATAGGAGGCTGCCATGCGCCGCTTTCGAAGGATCATTCCAGGTGTCGATCCCAGGCTTCTGATCAAAGATGCCGGAAAGATCATGCCTGAGCCGGCACGCCGTACGTTCCTGCGTGGTGCGGCCTCGCTCGGCGCGCTGACCATGCTGACCGGCTGCGATGTGGTCGATTCCGTCTCGGCCGAGAAAGTGTTGCGCAAGATCTCCGAATTCAACGACGGCGCGCAGGCTTTACTGTTCGATCCCAATCAGCTCGCGCCGACCTATCCGGCAAGCGCGATCACCAAGCCGTTTCCTTTCAACGGCTATTATCCGGAGGAAGATGCCCCGGAGGTCGATGGCAGGGATTTCAAGCTTGAGATCGGCGGGCTCGTCGATAACAAGAAGTCATGGACACTCGATGAGCTCTATGCGCTGCCGCAGGAAACGCAGATCACGCGTCACATCTGCGTCGAAGGCTGGAGTGCGATCGGAAGCTGGACCGGTGTTCGGCTATCGGAATTTTTGCGCCGTATCGGGGCTGACACGACAGCAAAATATGTCTGGTTTCAATGTGCCGAAGGTTATTCCAACACCATCGACATGCCGACCGCGCTGCATCCGCAAACGCAGCTCAGCTTCAAGTTCGGCGACGAGATCCTGCCGCGCAAGTACGGATTTCCGATGAAGTGCCGTATCCCGACCAAGCTTGGCTTCAAGAATCCCAAATACGTCATCGCCATGCATGTCACTAACACCGATCTTGGCGGTTATTGGGAAAACCAAGGATATAACTGGTTCAGCGGCTTGTGACATTCATGCCCTTTTTGCCCGCTCGTCCCCGCGAAGGCGGGGACCCAGGTGTTCTGGATTCCCGCTTTCGCGGGAATGAGCGGATGTGGGGAGAACTTGCTCCCTAACCAGCTCCGCATGAACAAGATAGCGCATCGGCCCCGGAAACGTCGCATCCAGCGGCCAGCAGGTCGCAAGAACCAGGTGGCGTCCGTCGGCAAATGGATCGATGCCGGACTGATCCCAGCGCACAATCGATGTGTGCGACACGCGATAGCGGAATGTGTCTCCGGTTCGCAGCGTCACACGCACTTCATCGCCGGTGACGACATCTTTCAAAAATTGGAAATGCGTGTCGCGATGTGCGGAATAGACCGCCGTGCCGTTGCTTCCTGCATGCGGTGTCGTTTCGACATGACCGGGACCGAAGGCCAGCGCCTGTCCGCTGCTTCCATGCAGCACGATCGCATTGGCCTGCAGGCGCGGCACTTCGATACGGGCAATCGGCCAGGTATCGGCCCAGGACCACGGCTTGACGGTTTGCCCGGTCTTGATGGTTTCGGTGAAGGCCCGTTCGAGCAGGACCTGTGCGAGTTTGGCTTTGGCGTGCATCCACAATCCCTGAGCTGAAAGCGTGAGGCCAGCCGCACAGAGAAGCGCTGCTGCAATGAGGTGAGGCTTCAGGATGCGGCGCATAGAGGCGATCGTCTTTCGTTTGAAGAGGGAAGGCGCGCACGCAGTGGGGGACTTTCGATCTGCGTGCGCGCTGGAGAGGTTTGGGCGAACCCCTTCGTATCGGCGCGCGGTTGGCAAAGGTGGAAGGGGATCTGCCTTCGGCCGCGCGCCAACAGCGTTGTGCTTCAGGAAACGAGGCGTCCCTTCATCCGTGTGATCAGCAGGACGATCAGGCTCAGTGC
This sequence comes from Pseudorhodoplanes sinuspersici, assembly GCF_002119765.1. Taxonomy (NCBI): domain Bacteria; kingdom Pseudomonadati; phylum Pseudomonadota; class Alphaproteobacteria; order Hyphomicrobiales; genus Pseudorhodoplanes; species Pseudorhodoplanes sinuspersici. The sequence goes on along the minus strand of NZ_CP021112.1, from coordinate 1,577,948 downwards.
GACGAGCGCGAAGCCGATCATCATCCGCAATTGCGCATCCGTTGCGGTCCTCGGTAGCATCACGCTGTTGTTCACCGCACGGGCGACGACGATCGGCGCGGCCTGCATATTGCGGGCGGCTGCGACCTTCATGTTGGAGGTTATCGTTGCAGCGTCGCGTTGCGGTGTTGCCGGCGTGTCTTGCGACGGCGCATTTGGTTCGGCGCGATCGTCCTTGCGCTGAAGCTGAAGTTTCTCGCCGAACACCTTGTCGAAGTCCCAGCCGGCCGGGAGGTTGAGTGGCAGGTCGGCCTTCACAAGGCGCACGCCTTCGGGACGGCTTGGCGTCTTGTCGACAGCGACCAGGCTGGTCAGTCGCGTCACGAGTTGATGATCGAGCCCGAGCGCGGTGATGATCTTGTCGGTCTCTTCCGGCGTTGCCTGACGCAAGGTCCTGGCGACTTCGGCATCGGCGATCTTGCGGCGCGCCCACAGCTTCGACAGGCCCTTGCCTTCAGCAGCGTTGGTCAGCGGCAGCGTGATGCTCCACGGCCGGTCGCCGATACGGCCCTTGATCTCGAGATTGCCCGCGAGCGCCGACAGCTTCGCCGCCATGACCAAAGGCTCGCCGCGATAAAGATCGGGCGCAACCGCTGGCGTGATGTCGGCTTTCGCGTCGGAGAAGCTGACGGCAAGGTTGGTCACCGCCGGGCTTTCCAGCTTCTCGAACAAGGCGCGCATGCGCTGCTCGACCTGATCGACCGAACCGATATGCGTGAAGGTGCCGCGGCCGATTTCGGCCGCTCTGTTCATCAGGAACGAATTCGGCGCCGAACCGATGCCGACCATGAACACGCGCGAGCGCCCGCGCATCGCCGCCAGCGTATCCAGCAATTGCTGGTCGTTGCCGATGGCGCCGTCGGTCAAGAATACGACTTGACGCAGCAAATTCGACTCCGTCGCGCGGGCATCGGTCAGCGCCGCTTTCATTGCCGGCACCATTTCCGTGCCGCCACGCGCTTCAAGGGCCGAGACGAAGCTTTTGGCGCGCGCAACATTCTCGGCATTGGCCGCAACGCTGTCGGGGAACAGCACGTCATAGGTGTTGTCGAAGCGGATGACGTTGAATCGGTCCGCCGGCTTTAAGCGGTCGAGGGCGTGAATCAGGCTGGCCTTCGCCTGCACCATCGATGTGCCACCCATGGAACCGGAATTGTCGATGACGAAGATCGCTTCGCGCGCACGCTGTTCCTGTGTCTGTTCCAGCGATGGCGGCGTCACGAAGGCCAGCAGATAATCGTCATCACCGACGCGTTCGCGGAACAGGCCGACCGACGGTGCGCGCTGCGCCGCCGATGTCCAGGTCAGTTCGAAATCGCGGTCGGCCGGGACCGGTCCTTCGACCAGCTTGATGACCTGCGTGTCGGCCGACACGTTTTCAGTGCTGATCTGATGATGGTGGCTCTTCACGTCGGCGAGCGGAAAGCCGGCCTGCAGACGAACAGTGATCTGCACGGGGTTCACCGGCCCATGCTCGCGCGGATCGAGAACGGGCGACGTGATGCGATCGCGATCCGGAACTGGATCGTTGCTGGCGCCCCAGCCATTGCCATCAGTTTTGAAATCGACCGTCTGCGCGACCGGCGCCGGATTGTAGCGCGGCGCGACCACCAGCGGGATGCGCAGCGAAAATGTGCCGGCCGATTGTTTCACCGGCTGCTGGTATTCGATCTGCACCAGGACGGTTTCGCCAGGCCCGATATTGGCGACCGAATTGGTGAAGATGTTCGGGCGCTCCTGCTCGATCAGCGAGGCCTTGTAGCCGGAGGCCTTGGCCTGCTCGTAGATGGCACGGGCGGTCTGCCGTTCCTTGATCTCGCCAACGACGATGCGCTCACCGATCACCATCTTCAGCGTATCGACCGCGCCGTCTTCCGCCAGCGGATACACATAAACCGCCTCGACCCAGTTCTGGGTGTTGTTGTGGAAGATCTGTGTCACGCGGCCGCGAATGGTCGGGCCGCTGACGGTGAGATCGTAGTCGGCGCCGAGCCGCGGCGCTTCGACATATTCATTGCCGTTGCGCAGCAGAAGTGAACCGGACTTCATCTGGTTCGGCCAAAGCTGGCTTTCCGCCCGCGCTGTGGCATGAAAACTCATAAAAAAAGCCGCAATTGCTAGCACAATCGCGGTCAAGATTTTCGTCGTCCCGACTTGCCAGACGCGGACCCGCGCCCGTGATTCTCTTGGCTGTAACTCATCCAGACTCGAATGATTAATCCTGATCGTGGACGTGATTTCCGTCGCTCCCATCTCGTCGCTCCTTTGCGAACCAATCCGTGTCAGAATTGGTGCGCGCAGATGCGCGATCGTTCGAGCGTGATGTTCGAGAATTTTCGTCATTCATTCGCCGCGAGGCGATGCAGATTTTACGTGGTTGTGCGGGCCGTTACGGCTCTGTGAGGGGATTTGAGGGCGATGCTGGTGTCCGAGAAACAATTGACATCCGAACAAAGCCGCGTGGTTGCGGTCACGGTGCGCGAAGAGATCGCGCGGCGGCGCATGTCGCGTCAGCAGCTTGCGGACGAAGCGCGGATCAGCATCTCGACGCTGGAAAAAGCGTTGTCGGGCCGCCGCCCCTTCACGCTTGCCACCACGATCCGTCTGGAAGAGGCGCTTGGTGTCGCCTTGCGCAAGGCTGAAGCAAAAAGCATTGGGCCGGTTGTCATCGAGGCTGGCGTGGCGCCCGATGAACTTGGTGCCTATGCGCGCCGGTCGGTGAAATGGATCGAAGGCACGTATCTGACGCTGCGGCCCTCATTCGGCGAACCCGGCGCGATCTATGCGTATCGCACCGATATCGCCTGGGATGATGGACAATCAAGCCTGGTCTTTCGCGAAGGCGAGCGGCTCGATTCCGATTTTTCTCAGTTCGGATCGGTCGCTGTGCCAAACCAGTCCGGCCACGTCTATCTCGTGACCAATAGGCACGGGCAATACCGGCTGATCACCGTGTCGCGTCCGACCATCACAGGCGAGATGCACGGCATTCTGACGACATTGCTGGCAGGACGCGGCTCGCATTTGACGCCGATTGCGGCACCCATCGCATTCATCCCGATGCACGCGATCAAAGATGCAGCGTTCGGCCGGATCGCAGCCGATCACGTCAGTCACGCTGTCTATCGGACTGTTCTCAAGCGAACGGTCGATGAGCCGTTCGCGATGTTTCTGCCGGGCCGAGATTGAAGCGCATCACCTCGTTCGTTAACCGCTCATCCCCGCCAACAGATCGCGCCGAAGGCGCGTCCGATGACAAGCTCCGGCGGGGATCCAGCGTTTGACTCTGGTCCCCGCTTTCGCGGGGACGAACGGCAATAGCTGCTCTTTCAACCGGTCGGTGCATTCGGCCCAACAGCCAGACCGCCTTGTCATTTGCCGCCCGGCCCTTTAGCACTCCGCCACCTTTCCATCCTGCGAGGCGTCTATTTCATGGCCAGTCACAAGCTCCTTCTGCTCGCCGGCGACGGCATCGGTCCCGAAGTCATGACCGAGGTCAAAAAGCTGATTGATCTGTTCAACAAGAAGGGCTTGGCGCAGTTTTCCTTCGACGAAGGGCTGGTGGGCGGCGCCTGCTATGACGCCCACAAGGTCTCGATCACCGACGAAACCATGGCCAAGGCGGATGCCGCGGATGCCGTGATTTTCGGCGCCGTGGGCGGGCCGAAATGGGATGCCGTGCCTTACGAGGTGCGCCCGGAGGCGGGCCTTCTGCGTCTGCGCAAGGATCTTGGCCTCTATGCCAACCTGCGCCCGGCCGTGACCTATCCGGCTTTGGCCGAAGCCTCCTCGCTGAAGCGCGAGCTGGTCGAGGGCCTCGACATCATGATCGTGCGCGAGCTGACCGGCGGTGTCTATTTCGGCGAGCCGAAGACCATTACCGATCTTGGCAACGGCCAGAAACGCGCCGTCGACACGCAGGTTTACGATACCTACGAAATCGAGCGCATCGCCCGTGTCGCGTTTGAACTGGCGCGCAAGCGGCGCAACAAGCTGACCTCGATGGAAAAGCGCAACGTGATGAAGACCGGCGTTCTCTGGAACGAGGTCGTCACGCAGGTGCACAACCGCGAATTCAAGGACGTTACGCTCGAGCATCAGCTCGCCGATTCCGGCGGCATGCAGCTCGTGAAAAATCCCAAGCAGTTCGACGTGATCGTTACCGACAACCTGTTTGGCGATCTGCTCTCCGACATCGCGGCGATGCTCACCGGCTCGCTCGGCATGCTGGCTTCGGCCTCGCTCGGCGAGGTCAACCCGAAGACGAGGAAGCGCAAGGCGCTGTACGAGCCGGTGCACGGCTCGGCGCCGGACATTGCCGGCAAAGGTCTCGCCAACCCGATCGCAATGATCGCCTCGTTCGGCATGGCGCTGCGCTATTCCTTCGACATGGGCAAGGAAGCCGACATGGTGGACAACGCGATCTCGGCGGCTTTGGCCCGCGGACTTCGCACCGCCGACATCGCCGCCAAGGGCGAAGCGACGATCGGCACGACCGAGATGGGCGATGCGATCGCCGAGGAGATCGAGAAGCAGGTCGTCTGACGTTCCTGTGTTTGTCTATTTTGGGCGCGGCGGGAGCCGCGCCCAAAGCCGGCAAGAGTTTTTTAAGTTTCGTCCCCGGATTTCCGATGCGTCGTGTTGAAGACGCAAATAGCGCTTGACGACTCACTGCGCCTGACTACCGTATCTAGTCATCACGGTCCTCAACCCACACCATTTGGTGTTTTTGAGGCTAAGAGGGAACCCGGTGCGCCAGAAGGCAAATCCGGGGCTGCCCCCGCAACTGTAAGCGGCGAGTCGCTGTCTTTCATCGTGTCACTGGTGCCAGCCGGCGCCGGGAAGACCAGACGGCGACCAGGACCCGCGAGCCAGGAGACCTGCCGTGATCGATGAAACGTCCTCGGGCGGGGTGCTCCGGAGGGACGCTTGCAACCACGCACGTCCGTGCGTCGGTTAAAGCCGCAAGCCGTCCGCTGGTCCTTCGCTCCTTCATATTCAGGGGTGAGCCGATGCCTGCCAGTGCTTTTGACTTCGACCGTCGCGGCGATCTTGTTGCGCCGAATCACCGCGCTGCTGTCCTTGCGCAGTTCCGCGAACCCCAATTGTTTGCGTTGGAAGGGGACAAGCCTGCTGTTGTTGCAGAGCCTGCGCAGCAGACCCGCGCGCCCCTGCTCGGACCGCTCGCGCCGCAGCCGAAACCATCCGATCTCAAGCTCGATCGCAGTCGCGATGACCTCCTGACCAATTTTGGCAAAGCGACGCTGAAGGATCGCTATCTGCTCGAAGGCGAGAGCTATCAGGACATGTTCGCGCGCGTATCCTGCGCCTTTGCCGACGACGTCGCGCATGCGCAGCGGCTCTATGACGCGATGTCGCAGCTCTGGTTCATGCCGGCAACACCGGTGCTCTCCAATGGCGGTGCACCGCGCGGTTTGCCGATCTCCTGCTTCTTGAATTCGGTGTCGGATTCACTCGACGGCATTGTCGGCACCTGGAACGAGAATGTGTGGCTCGCCTCCAATGGCGGTGGCATCGGCACCTATTGGGGCAAGGTGCGCTCGATCGGCGAGAAGGTGAAGGGCGGAGAGACGTCGGGCATCATTCCCTTCATCCATGTGATGGACGGCCTGACGCTGGCGATCTCACAGGGCTCACTGCGGCGCGGCTCGGCCGCCGTGTATCTCGACATCCATCATCCCGAAATCGAGGAGTTTCTGGAAATCCGCAAGGCGTCCGGCGATTTCAATCGCAAGGGTCTCAACCTGCACCACGGCATCAACGTCACCGACGAATTCATGCAGGCGGTGAAAGCGGGTGCGATGTTCTCGCTGCGCAGTCCGAAGAACAACGAGGTGATGCGGCAGGTCGATGCGCGCCAGCTCTGGCAGCGCATTCTCGAAACCCGCCTGCAGACCGGCGAGCCTTATCTGCTCTTCATCGATGCGGTGAACCGCGCGCTGCCGAAGCATCAGCGCGAACTCGGCCTGAAGGTCACAACGTCGAATCTGTGCAGCGAGATCACGCTGCCGACGGGTATCGATCATCGTGACGAGGAGCGCACCGCGGTCTGCTGTCTGTCGTCGCTCAATGTCGAGACCTGGCATCAATGGTGCGATGCGCCGGGCTTCATCGAGGACGTGATGCGTTTCCTCGATAACGTCCTGACGCATTTCATCGACGTCGCGCCGGACGGCATGAAGCGCGCGCGCTATGCCGCCTTGCGCGAACGCTCGGTCGGCCTCGGCGTCATGGGCTTTCATTCGTTCCTGCAGTCGCAGAACATCCCGTTCGAAAGCGCGATGGCGAAGTCCTGGAACTTCAAGATGTTCCGGAAAATCCGCCGCGATGCGGATGCTGCGTCGGTGGCGCTGGCCAAGGAGCGCGGTTCCTGTCCCGATGCGGCCGAACGCAACATCGTCGCACGGTTCAGCCACAAGATCGCGATCGCGCCGACCGCCTCGATCAGCATCATCTGCGGCGGCACCAGCGCCTGCGTCGAGCCGATCCCGGCCAATATCTACACGCACAAGACACTGTCCGGCGCGTTCTCGGTGCGCAATCCGCATCTTGCGAAAGTGCTCGCTGCGAAGGGAGCGGACACACAGGAGACATGGCAATCGATCATCGAGCATGAGGGCTCGGTCGCGCATCTCGATATTCTGAGTGAGCACGAGAAGATGATCTTCCGCACGGCCTTCGAAATCGATCAGCGCTGGATCATCGATCTTGCGGCCGATCGCACGCCGTTCATCTGCCAGAGCCAGTCGCTCAATCTCTACATTCCCGCCGATGTCGATAAGTGGGATCTGCACATGCTGCATTGGACGGCATGGGAGCGCGGCATCAAGAGCCTTTATTATTGCCGCTCCAAGTCGATTTCGCGCGCCGGTTTTGCAGGTCAGCTCGAAAAAGAACAGGGCAAGACGGCACCAATGCAAGTCCAGGCGCGGACCGATTACGAGGAGTGCCTGGCATGTCAGTGATTGATCTCGACGCCGTTGTGCCGATCAACATCACGCACATCGATCCGCGGACGCTGATCGGCAAAGGCAAGATCGGCCTTCTCGAATCGACCGGCACCTATGATGTCGATCGCTATGCCTGGGCCTATGAATTCTGGAAGCGCCAGCAGCAGACGCATTGGATGGGCGAGGAAGTCCCGCTCGGCAACGATCTCAAGGATTGGGCGTCGGACCGCATCACGCCGAGCGAGCGCGATCTCTTGACGCAGATCTTTCGCTTCTTCACGCAGTCGGACATCGAGGTCGGCGACAATTATCTGAAGCGCTATATCCCGATCTTCCAGCCGCTGACCGTGCAGATGATGATGGCCGCCTTCACCAATATGGAGACGGTGCATATCGACGCCTATGCGTTGCTGCTGAAAACGCTCGGCATGCCGAAGACCGAGTTCGAGGCCTTCCGCGACTACGGTGAGATGCGCGCCAAGGCGGACTACATGCACGAATTCGGCGTCGAGACGGTGGCCGATGTCGCGCGCACGCTGGCAATGTTTGGCGCCTTCACCGAAGGCATGGCCTTGTTCGCCAGTTTCGCGATGCTGCTCAACTTTCCGCGCCACAACAAGATGAATGGCATGGGCCAGATCGTGAGCTGGTCGGTGCGCGACGAGAGCCTTCATTGCGAGGGCATCATCAAGCTGTTCCACGAATGGAACAGGGAGACCGGGGCGATGACGCCGGCGGTCCGCGACGACATCATCGATGTCGCCAAGACCATGGTGAAGCTGGAAGAGAACTTCGTCGATCTCGCCTTCTCTCTGGGCGAGGTCGAGGGTATGCGGCCCGAGGAAATCCACTTCTACGTACGTTACGTCGCCGATTGGCGGCTGACGCAGCTTCGGCTGCCGACCGTGTTCGGATATTTCGAAGCCAGCGAAGGCGGCTATACGCAGGTAAAGCCGCACCCGCTGCCGTGGCTGGTGGAAATCCTCAACGGCGTCGAACACGCCAATTTCTTCGAACAGCGCGCCACCGAATATTCGAAGGGGGCCAGCCGCGGTTCATGGGATGGCGCCAATGGCGTCTGGGCGGCGTTTGATCGGACGAAGCGGTGAAAGCTCGCCGCGAGATAAAGAGTTTTCGTGCGAAGTGAGAGCCGGTTCGCGTGAAGAACGTTGCACTCTTTTTTACCCTCCCCCTCCAGGGGAGGGTAAAGAGGGAGCGACGTCGTCACTCTCCGATTCAACTTTCAAACAGCCACGCATGATCGTCTCGCGATGCCAGCCGGCATCCGAGTGAGACGTGAGGGACGACGATGCGCCGGCAAGCGCAGGTCAGTCCTTGTGATGCTGCGCGGCTTTCACCGTGCAGCCGCCTCCCGGCGCATCGTCGGCAGCGTTTGTGCGACCACCGGGCCGCGCTTTACGCCGGATGTTTTGTCGTGGGCTTAAACGTCTCCCGCGCGCACTCCATCCGTGTCAGCCAGCTCCTGGCAGAGGCTCTTAGTGGCCTCGGGCGGAGGAGCCCCGGTGCCGCCCGAGTGCTGGCTTGCGAACCAGCCCGCAGGCGCTGCATCCCGCTCCGCCATTCAGAACGCCTCCGGACGGCGTCCCTCACCTGAGCGAGACGCAGAAGGTATATAGTCCTATAGGAATTTTGTCAATAGCTCGGGCTTGCTGTGCGGCGTGCCCAAAGGAGTGTCCCGTTGCCCATCCAGGCAACAAAAAAGCGCGGGTCTCAGCCCGCGCTTTTTCCCGTCAAAATCAAGTGATTACCACCAATCAACCCGGCCGGGCCAAGGCTTGTAAGGCACGTCAAACGGGCCATTGAACGGGTTACGGCTCCAAGTCTGGTTGGGCACCGCGTCGGCAAGGGCCGAATAGTAGAGGGGCTCGGCATAGTCGCGGTACTTGTACTCGCCAGGGATGAGCTCGGGCCCCGGATCGAGATAGGAGCGCCGCTGCACCGTGATGCGCGAGCGCGGCTTGTGCCGCAAATCACGTTGCTGGTTGGTATAATAGAAGAAATCTTCCTGCGAGCGCCGGGTCTGGGCCTCGGCCGGCACGCTGGTCAAGAACAAAACACCGCCTAAAGCGGCTGCCGCAAGGGCTGAAAGGGTCGTCAGGCGCATAGCCGTCCTCGTGAATTTCGATTCAAACGCACTCTACGCGGCTTTGGTTCATTCCACCAAAGACTTCTGCGCCGGGATGCCGCGCCGTAGCGGGTCGTGTTGCAGATTGACCACGGATTCCGACGCATTAGGATTATTGAATGCGTAGCACGAAGGTGTTGCGAAAACAAAAACGGCATGGCGATGCCGGAAAGCGAGGAAACGATGTCCAAAATCGAGCGTTCGATGGAGGAATTATACAAGGACGACCCGGAACGCGCCGACGCAGTGGTATTTGGACGCAAGCCGGACGTCAGCCGGCGCGGCTTCATGGGCGGCGCGGGACTTGCGGCAATCGGCGCCACGGTCGGCGGTGCCATTCCGTTTTCACAGAACATGCCGGGCGGATTGATGCCGGGTGCTTTTGCACAGGACAAACCTGCGGCTCCACCCGCTGCCGCTCCCGCGGCGCCGGCGGCGAAGGGGCCGATCCCGCTGAATTTCCCGGGCAAGAGCGACAAGCTGGTGGTGCTCGGCGAGAAGCCGTTGGTGGCCGAGACGCCGGAAAGCCAGCTCGACGATGACACCACGCCGACTGACAAATTTTATATCCGTAACAACGGGCAAATTCCGGAGATGGCGAAAGATCCGGACAAATGGAAAATCACCATCGACGGCGAGGTGAACAACAAGCTCGAACTCACCCTCGGAGAGCTCAAAGCGAAGTTCAAACCGGTCACGCGCCGCATGGTGCTGGAATGCGGCGGCAACGGCCGTTCGTTCTTCACGCCGGAAGCGCGGGGAAACCAATGGACCAATGGCGGCGTCGGCTGTGCCGAATGGACCGGCGTGCGCGTCACCGACGTGCTGAAGGCCGCGGGCGTGAAGCCATCGGCGGTGTTCAGCGGACACTACGGTGCCGATCCGCATCTGTCCGGTGACAGCAACCGCGTTGCGCTCTCGCGCGGTGTGCCGATCAAGAAATTGATGGATGAAAACAACCTGATCGTTTGGAACATGAACGGCAAGCCGCTGGAAAATATTCACGGCTTTCCGGTGCGGCTCGTGATTCCGGGCTGGCCCGGCTCCGTCTCCAGCAAATGGTTCACGCGCATCTGGGTCCGCGACAAGGTGCATGATGGTCAGGGCATGGGCGCCACTTCCTATCGCGTGGCGATCCAGCCCATGGTGCCGGGCGGCAAACCCGATCCGAAGAACTTCAAGGATCTGGAGTCGATGCCGGTCCGATCGATCATCACCAATCCGGCCGACGGCACGAAAATTCCAGCCGGCACGCGCGAGGTGAAACTGCGCGGCGCTTCGTGGGCCGGCGATCATGAGGTGAAGCAGGTCGATATCTCGACGGATTACGGCGCCACTTGGCATCGTGCACAGCTCGGAAAGCCAAAGAACAAATATGACTGGCAGCGCTGGACGGCGACAGTGAAGCTGCCATCAGACGGCTATTACGAGATCTGGACGCGCGGGACGGATTCTCGCGGCGTGTCGCAGCCATTCGTTGCGGGCTTCTGGAATCCGCAAGGCTACGGAGCCAACCCGATGCATCGCATCCGCGTGCTGGTGGGTTGATCGGCGTGCGTGAAATTTTCGTACGATGCTGCCGTATGGCAGTCTTACCTCCCCCTGAAAGGGGGAGGTCGGCGAGCAAAAGCTCGCCGGGTGGGGGTCGAGCGAAGAGCGGGCGATTGGATTGATGCAAATACTTGACCCCCTCCCCAACCCTCCCCCTTTTAGGGGGAGGGAGCCTGTCCGTGACGTGGCGATAGCTGTGATCATCGCTGCTGCTCTCTCATTGATCCCAGTATTCACCCACGCGCAGCAACAACGTTCCTTCACGCCAACCGATGAATCGCCAGACGACCTGCCCGCAGGTTCCGGGCGCGAAGAAACCTTCTATGCCTGCACTGCCTGTCATGGTTTCAAGATCGTGGCGCAACAAGGCCTCACGCGTGCGCAGTGGGACGATTCGCTGAACTGGATGACCACCAAGCACGGCATGAACGCGATTGAAGGCGACGATCGCAAGATCATTCTCGATTATCTCGAGCAACATTACCCGCCGCGATCAAAGCCGGGACGCGGCTCGCCGAATCCGTTTTTGTAGCTCAGCATCCTGCGCCTCATCCTTCGGAACGCGCTTGGCAGCGCTCCTCGGGATGAGGCCGATTGAGATTCAACATAACTTCCCATCAAGCGGCAGACCAAGTGCCATGCGGCCAGCCAGGTCGCGTTGCGCGTAGGGCGCCAGCGGATGATAGCGAGCAGCTTGAATATCACGGAACAGCCGCTCCACCGGGTTTGTGCGCAAATACCCGCCTCCATGCGCAAGTTCTAATGCTTTGTCTGCGGTCGCAAGCAGAGCACGCGCGAGATTGCTGCGATCCTGGAACATGCGATTGGTTGTGTCGGGGCCGGGCTGTCCGTTGGTTGCGACCAACATATCCGCAAGCGCAACGCGCGCGGCGGCAAGCTCGGTGTCGAGTGCGCCGGCGAGATCGATCAACTGTGGTGTCAGGGGCCGCCGCTTGACAAGATCGAGCGCTGCGTCGCGCATCGCTTCGGCAACGCCATAATAGACCGAGTAGATCAGCGGGAATGCGATCATAGAGATGATGTGGAAGAGCGGATGCCAATTGCCACGAGGCCGCTTCAGCGCAATCGCGGCGTCGGCCACGAAAAATCCGTCGATATGCACCTGATGCGATCCTGTGCCACGCATCCCCATGGCGCGCCAATTGGTTTCGATGGTGACTTCTTTCGCGTTAAGCGGAACCATGAAATGCAGAACCGTCGGGCCCGTTTCCGGATCGTTGTAAACGGCGCTGGTGTTCAGCAACGTTCCGGCCAGAACGCCGCTGGCAAATCCTTTCGTTCCTTTGATCAGGAAACCGCCGTCGACGCGTTCTGCCGTTCCCGAACTCTCGAGCCAATCCGAACCGCCACTTGAGATCAGCATGATCTGTTCGGCGGCGATGCGCTTGAGCACGGCATCGACCGGCGCCTTCTGATTGCGCCATCGCCACGCCAGCAAGGCGACCACATGCGTGTGCATGGAATAAGCCAGCGCGGTCGAGGTGCAGGCGCGCGTCATCGATCGAAGCAGGTCGGACAAATTTTGTTGATCGAGCCCGTCGCCGCCGAGCTCGACCGGGACCGCAGCGGACATCAAACGCGCATTCTTTAGATCCACAAAATTTTCGGACACGAACTCATCGTTTGCGTCGTGCGCCGCGCTCCGAGCGATAAAGTCCCGAAGGATGTCTGCAACCCGCTCAAACGGGTCGGATTCCCGCATCTCGTGTTTGTGAATGGCGGTCGCCATTGGAAGCCTCCTGGTGTGATTGCCCTTGTCTTTTCTCGTTGTCCGCATGTGGCAACGCGAGCGGCCTTCCAACAAGTCCATTATCTGTACTGGAGCGGCACCGGTCTTTGTGGTCTGATGGGCCATGGCGCAAAGCGGTTATGGGCAATTCTGTCCTGTTGCGAAGGGCGCGGAGATCGTCGCGACCCGTTGGACGCCGCTGATTCTGCGCGAGATCATGAGCGGCGAACGAAGCTTCAATGACATCCATCGCGGTGTGCCGCTGATGTCACGCGCGTTGCTGGCCGAGCGTCTTCGGCAGCTTGAACACGACGGCATCGTCGCGAAGCGTCCGCGCAAAGATCAGAAGGGACATGACTGGGCACTGACTACAGCCGGCGATGCCTTGCGCGAGGTCGTTGATGTGATTGGGCGTTGGGGCTTGATTTACGGGCGCGACAAAATCACCCCTGGCGATCGGGATTCTACCGTTTTGATGTGGGCTTTGCGCCGCCGCGTCGATCGTGAGGCCTTGCCGCCGCGCCGTGTCGTTGTGCGCTTTGATCTGTCGGGTGTTGCGCGTTGCCGCACCGGTCTTCGCAAGCACTGGCTTGTACTTGAACCATCGGACATCGATGTCTGTTACAAGGATCCCGGCTTTCCGGTCGATGTCACAGTGACGGGCGAGATGTCGGCGATGGTGTCGGTCTATCTCGGCTACGCCACGTGGCGGGACGCGATCCGCAAGGCGTTGCGTGTCGAAGGCGATCGCGAGATCAGCAAACGATTGGAGTCGTGGCTTCAGTTGGATCGTATCGTCGGGCGCGACCTGCCGATCGTGCCGCCCGCGGGCACGCCTAGCGCTCCAACCGGCCGCGGAGCTTCGGTTTTGCGGAACTCGTGATGATATCGCTGCTTGCGCGTTTCGGTGTCGCGTATGCCAACGCGTCACGCTGGCCGCAGAAGTCGCGCCGCAACTCGGCGTGCGCGAACAGGCGTGTGATTTCCGGATCGCTCGCCGCCGAGAGCAGCGACAGGCGATCCAGCGCGCAGGAGATTGTCGAGCGATCGACAATCGTGTTCATGTTGCACGCTACACCGGTGATCTGCACCCGCTGATCATCGAAGGCATTCGCAAAACCAATGCAGCGATAGCTGTTGAATGGCTGGATGGCGAATTCGAACACCTGAAACGAACCGAATTTCGACGGGATCGGCATCGTCTCTTCCATATCAGTGACACGCCCGTATTCGGACGCCCGCAGCGTGATCTCGTCATCGGTTTTGCCGAAGGTCGCGATCTCATGCCCGGCACGATAGATTTCGACGCTGGCAAAGCGCTCTGTCTTGCCGAGCGCGCCGAATGACATCGTATCCTTGCGGCCGCCGCGTTCGGCGTGGCGCTGGATGGCGTAATGCATGTCGTTGGCCACGCCGGGGACCGACATCTCGAAGGCCGGCCAGGGCTTGTCGACCTCGATCCAGGCCGGACGCGGTGCCGGCTCGCGGATGACCACGACTTCGGGCTGCTTGAAAAGTTCCGCCGCGAACAGCGACAGGACGGCGATGCCACCCAGATAGGCGAAGATCCGCACCAGCACCGCGCGCCCTTCGGGCGGCAGGACGAAGGGCTCGCTGGCCGTCAGCGCCAGTTTTTGCCAATCGGTGGTTCGGGCGACGGTTATGACTGAGGTCGCGGCGCGCCAGCTTAGGGTCTCGATGGCACGGCCAGTCCGGTCAAAGCCGCCGATCGTGGCCTGCGAGGCGCGCTTAAGCCATTGGCCTTGCGACAGAAACAGCGACAGCCGCAGCCAGCCAAACGTCAGCTCACGGCGCCATCGCGTCTGCCATTTTTGAAAATCGGCCCGGAGGACATCGACTGGCGATCGTTCCGCTGCAAAGCCGGAAACAGGTCGGGACGGGACGCTTCTGGTCCCTGTAAATTGCCTCAAGAAACAGCCCCCCTCGACGGCCTTTCAAGCCGACGTTGTCATGGCTGCCTTTCTCGCTTAGAAGCCCCTCCGTCCGGTTTCCGCATTGCGCAAACGCGGACCATTTTCCGCCGGAGAGTCAACGATGGGTTACAAGGTCGCGGTTGTCGGCGCCACGGGCAATGTGGGCCGCGAAATGCTCGAAATCCTGGCCGAGCGGCGGTTTCCCGCCGACGAGGTCGTTGCCATTGCCTCGCGCCGTTCGCAGGGCGTGGAAGTCTCCTATGGCGACAAAACGCTGAAGGCCAAAGCGCTCGAGCATTACGACTTTTCCGACATCGATATCTGCCTGATGTCGGCCGGCGGTGCCGTGTCGAAGGAATGGTCGCCGAAGATCGCAGCGCAGGGCGCGGTGGTGATCGACAATTCGTCGCAATGGCGCATGGACCCGGACGTGCCGCTGGTGGTGCCGGAAGTGAATGCCGATGCGATTGCCGGCTTCACCAAGAAGGGCATCATCGCCAATCCGAACTGTTCGACCGCCCAGCTCGTCGTGGTGCTGAAGCCGCTGCACGACAAGGCGAAGATCAAGCGCGTCGTCGTCTCGACCTATCAATCGGTGTCGGGCGCCGGCAAGGATGGCATGGACGAACTCGATCGCCAGACCAAGGCGGTCTATTCGCTCGGCGAACTCGAGACCAAGAAATTCACCAAGCGGATCGCCTTCAACGTCATTCCGCATATCGATGTCTTCATGGACGACGGCTACACCAAGGAAGAGTGGAAGATGGTGGCCGAGACCAAGAAGATTCTCGATCCGAAGATCAAGCTGACCGCGACCTGCGTGCGCGTGCCGGTTTTCATCAGCCATTCGGAAGCGGTGAATATCGAATTCGAAAACGAGATCACTGTCGACGAGGCGCATGAGGTGCTGCGCAATGCGCCGGGCGTGCTGGTCGTCGACAAGCGCGAAAACGGCGGCTACGTCACGCCGTATGAAGCGGCCGGCGAAGACGCCACCTATGTCAGCCGCGTGCGCGAAGATCCGACCGTCGATCACGGGCTCGCGCTGTGGTGCGTATCGGACAATCTCCGCAAAGGCGCGGCGCTGAATGCGATCCAGATCGCCGAAAGCCTGATCAACCGCAAGCTGATCACGGCAAAACAGAAGGCGGCGTAATTTCTGGTCATTCCGGGGCGCGACCGTCAGGTCGCGAACCCGGAATGACAGCCCTAAAACCTCGGTCCCGCCAGCACTTTCGCATGCTCGGCCTCAGCCACCGGCACGAACTCCCCGCTCTCACGGTCACACACCGACAACGCACCTGTGGCGACGCCAAAATACGCGCCATGGACCATGACAGTGCCGCGCTCGATCATTTTGGCGAGCCGTGGAAACGTCATCAGGTTGTCGAGGCTGTTGATGATATTCGCCTGTTCCAGCTTGCGCAGATAATCAGCCGGCGAGAGCGATCCGCGCGGCCCGGCCTTGTCCATCGCCGGTGCCATCAGCTTCATCCAGTTGCCGATAAAGTCACCCGGCGACAGCGGCTCTGCGTCCTCGGCGAACGCGCGTACGCCACCGCATTGCGCATGGCCGAGCACAACGATGTGTTTGATCTTCAGCGCGGCGATGCCGAATTCCAGTGCCGCAGACACGCCATGCGCATGACCATCCGGCTCGTAGGGCGGGATGATATTGGCGACATTGCGCACGACGAAGAGTTCGCCCGGCCGCGCGTCGAAAATAACTTCGGGCGATACGCGCGAGTCGCAACAGCCGACCACCATGATTTGCGGCGCCTGGCCGGTTTCCGCCAGCGCCTGATAGCGGCTCTGCTCCTCACGCAACCGGCCGCCGAGAAAGGCGGTGTAGCCTTCGAGAAGGCGATCAGGGAAAGTCATGGCGATCCGTTCTCACAGTTTATGTTGTTCCGGGGCGCCGCGAAGGTCCTGGAATGACTACCGTTATTCACGTCCAGATCGCCATCGGCAACCCATAGGCATCGCATGGCGGTGGATCGGGAAACGGTCGTGCGATACCGGCATGGAGGCGACGCGCGATCATAGCGCAGGCCAGCGCGTCGAGAAGATCGTCAGCGGCTGCACCCTCAGGCGGCGCAGCTTCGACGATATCGCGCGGCAATCCGGCCATGATCAGTAATTCGCGCCGCAGGCGAAGTCCGGGCCCGTAAACCGTGCCCTTGATCTTCTTCGGCTCGGTCAAGGCGCGCTCGCCATTCAATCGCCAGAAGGCGGCTTCGGGGTGAACCTCGAACACCCGCGCCGCCAGGGCTGCATCGTCTCGCAGGCAGGCATCCACCTCGCGGATTTTCGGTGCGATCATGAAAAGCTGCTTCGAGATCTTGCGCGGTGGATCGGAGGTGGCGAGGGCGATGCCGCAAGCTTTGCGATAGTCGCTTGCCGCCAGTGCTGATCGTGAGGGTACGGAAAACACCGACGACTGCCGTGCGCCCAAGAGTGGCCGGATGGCGTTTTCCGCGGCCCGGCCGCCAATGCCGGTGCGCTCTGGCAAGCCGATCGGCATATCGACGGCGACGACAGCGGGCCTTTCCGGCGCTTCGATGATGTCGGCAAAGCGCGGCATGATGCGGACGCGGATTTCGTCGCCGGCCGGCCGGACAAAGGCCGCGGCCCATCCCGCGCGGCAGCCATCCAGGCCCACAAGCCAGACGTCGTCGTTATTCATTCCAATCGCTGTCCTCCACAGCTTGTCGCTTGCGGCTTACGCTGGCATGACTGCGGCTGTCTCGCTAGTGGTCCGATTCTAACGTTCGCACCCCGTTTCAGCAGGCACTGTTGCGAACGTTAGAATCAAAGGACCACTAGCAAGTACAAGCTGCTAGTGGAGTTTTGGATTTGACATTCGCTTTGCGAGTCTGCGGTTAACAGGGTAGCGAATGTCAAATCCACTCCACTAGGCTTGCGACAAAAAGGGGACATCATGACCATCCGACCGCGCCGTTCCGTTCTTTACATGCCAGGCTCGAATGCCCGCGCGATCGAGAAGGCGCGCACCCTGCCGGCCGATGGCATCATTATCGATCTGGAGGATGCGGTTGCGCCGGACGCGAAAGTTCAGGCGCGGGAACAGGTTGCCGCGGCGGTGAAAGCCGGAGGCTTTGGCGCCCGGGAGGTGTTCATCCGCGTCAACGGTATCGATACGCCGTGGCATGCGGAGGATATGGCGGCGGCCGCGCGTGCCGCGCCCGATGCGATCCTGGTTCCGAAAATCAACAATTCCGCGCAGCTTGAAATGGTCGGACGCCGCCTGCTCGATATGGGGACCGATCACAAGACGCGGATCTGGGCGATGATCGAAACGCCGATCGCCATCATCAACATCGCCGATATCGCCGCTGCGGCAAAAGATTCCGAAACGCGATTGTCCGGCTTCGTGCTCGGCACCAACGATCTCGCCAAGGAAACATCGGCGCGGCTTGTTCCGGGCCGCGCGCCGATGCTGCCGTGGATCACAAGCTGCGTCCTGGCCGCGCGCGCTTATGGCATTGCGATCCTCGATGGCGTGTTCAACGATATCGGCAATGCGCAAGGTTTCATCGAAGAATGCCAACAGGGACGCGATCTCGGCATGGACGGCAAGACGCTGATTCATCCCAACCAGATTACGCCGTGCAACGAGACCTTTTCGCCGAGCGACACCGAGATCGCGCAGGCGCGCAAGTTCATCGCCGCATTCGAGTTGCCGGAGAATGCCGACAAGGGCGCGATCATGCTCGACGGCCGCATGGTCGAACGCATGCATGCCGACATCGCCCGCCGCACGGTGGCGGTCGCGGATGCGATTGCGGCACGGAGCTGATGGTTTGCATATGAATCACCCCATCCTCCGCTCGTCCCCGCGAAGGCGGGGACCCAGAGTTTAAAACTGGATTCCCGCTTTCGCGGGAATGAGCGGATGAGGAAACGCTTCGCTCCAATAAAGGCAGGTACCATGTCCCTCGAACTCTTCGCCGCCTATCTCCTCGCCTGCGTCGTCTTCACGCTCGTCCCCGGTCCGACGGTGACGTTGATTGTCGCCAACTCGCTGACGCATGGCACCCGCGCAGGTCTTCTCAATGTCGCGGGCACGCAGCTTGGCCTCGCCGTCTTCGTCGGCGTGCTGGTGATCGGTCTTGCGTCGGTGATCGAGACGATGGGTGTGTGGTTCGACTGGGTGCGCTTCATCGGCGCCGCCTATCTCGTCTGGATCGGCCTCAAGATGTTTCGCGCCTCAGGCAAAATTGACGATCTCGGCAAGACGCAAGCGCCACGCGGCGGATTTTTGCTGCAGGGCTTTCTGGTGATGCTCAGCAATCCGAAGGTGCTGATTTTCTTCGGCGCTTTCATTCCGCAATTCGTCGATCCGAATGGCGACTATGTCATGCAGGTGATCCTGCTCGGCGCAACGGCGATGTTCACGGCGGCCATTACCGACGGCTCTTATGCCATCCTGACCGGCCGCGCGCGATTGTTCTTCACGCGGGCGCGTGTCCGTATGATCGCGAAACTCAGCGGCGTCTTCCTGATCGGCGGCGGCGTGTGGCTGGCGCTGACAAGGACGCGGTGAAAACAAAAATGGCCGGGCGATAAGCCCGGCCATTGCATCATCTGATCTTGAAAACTCTTACATCCACGGGCGCTCGGCGCCGACCTTGCTCTCGTAAGAGTCGATCTTGTCTTTCTTGACCATCGTCAGGCCGATGTCGTCGAGGCCGTTCAGCAGGCAATGCTTGCGATGCGGATCGATATCGAACTTGATGGCGCCGCCATCCGGTCCGCGGATTTCCTGATTCTCGAGATCGATAGTCATTGTTGCATTGGCGCCGCGCTCGGCATCGTCGAAAAGCTTTTCGAGATCCTCGTGCGATACGCGGATCGGCAGAATGCCATTCTTGAAGCTGTTATTGTAGAAAATGTCACCGAACGAGGTCGAGATCACGCAGCGGATGCCGAAATCGAGCAGCGCCCACGGCGCATGCTCGCGCGAAGAGCCGCAGCCGAAATTATCGCCGGCCACCAGGATCTTGGCGTTGCGATAGGCGGGCTTGTTGAGCACGAAATCCGGGTTCTCGCTGCCGTCGTCATTGAAGCGCTTTTCCGAGAACAGGCCCTTGCCGAGACCGGTCCGCTTGATGGTCTTCAGATATTGCTTCGGGATGATCATGTCGGTGTCGACATTGACCACTTTCAGCGGCGCCGCGACGCCTTCCAGAACAGTAAATTTATCCATCGATCCGGCTCCTGGGGGAGGGAACCCTGGTGGGCACCCGCGCCTTTATGGCCTTTGTTTAAGCCGCAAAGGCGCGGGGTCAAGTGTCAGCCGCACGGGTCAGACCAGCGCGTCGATTCCGGCCTTGGCGATCTGCTCGTCCTCATGCGACTGCACGCCGGACACCCCGATCGCACCCACGCATTCGCCCTCATACATGATCGGCAAGCCGCCCTGGATCTGCAGCACGCCGGGAAAATTCATGAAAGCGGGGCGGTCCTTGATCCGGTCTTCCCAGAATTTCGAGGGCCGGCGGGTGATGGCCGAGGTTTTGGCCTTGGCGACAGCGACCTCGGCGCTGGTTGGGCCGGCCCCCTCCATCCGCTCGAGATAGTGCAGGAATCCCGCCTCGTCGGTGATCGCGATGGTGACGTTCCATTTATGCTTTTCGGCTTCCGCCCGGCAGGCGGCCGCCATTGTCTGGACGTCGGATGCAGTCAGGCACGGCTTATGGCGCATGGGGCTTTCCTTCAAATGCGATTGCGGCGATCGCTGTGTTATCGGTCCGGCCACAGGGCACGGAGCATGGCGGGTAGTTCGTCCGACACGAAGTCAGACAAGGAACGTGGCTGCGCCATAGTGGTGAACTTTCCGTCGAGGGCAAGATGCGAGAATCCGTGAACGGCGGACCATGCACCTAGTAACTCGGCTCGTACGGCCTCGGAGGTTATCGGCTTCTTCTTCGCCCTTAAATACGCAACAATGCTGGCTTCTAGCTCGTTCATCGACGCTTTGGCCGCGGTCGCTAGCCGGTCATTCTGGCTCAAGACAAGATCGTGCCGAAACATGAGCTGGAAGCGCCCAGGATGCGCGAGGGCGAAGCGGACATACGCTATCCCTTGCGCCCGGAGGCGTGCGGCCGGAGAAGCTTCGGTGCGGCAAGCGTCGTGCAAATCTCGTGACAGGCTTTCGAAGCCGGCTATCGCGACCTCGGTCAGAAGTCCGGCGGCGCTGCCGAAGTGATGCGCGGGGGCGGCAGGTGAGACCTGCGCGCGCCGTGCCGCCTCCCGCAGGCTGAAGCCTTCGATCCCCTTTTCAGTCAGAATCTCGTCGGCCGCCCGGATCAGCGCGTCGCGCAACGCGCCGTGATGATAGCCCTCGCGGGAGCCAGATCCGCTTTCCGACACTTTGGCTTTCTTGCTTTTCAAGCTCTTCAATCTTGACACCGTTTAGATATCGCGCGATACGTAACTTAACAGCGTTTAGATTTGCTTTGGAAGGCCCAATCGCGCTTTCGGGAGAGTTGATCGGCGTTCCCGCCGATTTTCCGGTGAAAGAAGTTGTGTCATGAGCCGAACCGATATCGTTCCTTTCTTCCGTGCCTGGATTGCCAACCCGTTGCAGGTTGCTGCGGTCGCGCCATCGGGGCAGGCGCTTGCCGAACTGATGACGTCAGAAATCAAGCCTGATACCGGGCCCGTGCTCGAACTCGGTCCTGGCATGGGCGTATTCACGCGCGCACTGCTGGCCCGTGGTGTCGATGAGCACGATCTGACCCTTGTGGAATACGGTTCCGATTTTGTGCGCGTGCTGGGCCAGCGATTTCCGGACGCACGCATCCTCTGGATGGATGCGGCGCGGCTTGCACAGACCAAGGTTCTGAGCGGCGCGCCCTACGGTGCCGTAATCAGTGGGCTGCCGCTTCTGTCGATGTCGCCCAGGAAAATTATCGCCATCCTTTCGGGTGCGTTCGGATATCTTCGGTCCGATGGATCATTTTATCAATTCACGTATGGGCCGCGCTGCCCGATTCCGCTGCGCATTCTTGATCGTGCCGGGTTGAAGGCCAGTTGTATCGGCCGAACGCTCATGAACATTCCCCCCGCGGCTGTATACCGAATATCGCGTCGACGATCGGTCGCGTTTCCGCCGTTGGCCAATCAGATGTGAGTTGAAATTACGTAACGCTGGCTTCGATCGCTTCCATGTCCTCGTCGGACAGACCGAAGTGATGGCCGATCTCATGCACCAGCACATGAGTGATGATCGTGCCCAGCGCTTCCTCGTGTTCGGCCCAGTAGTCGAGAATGGGTCTGCGATAGAGCCAGACCATGTTGGGCATTTGCATCGGCGCGCTCTCGGAGCGGAACGGCAATCCGACGCCCTGGAACAAGCCAAGGATATCGAATTCGCTGCCCAGCTTCATCTCCCTGACCACGTCGGCGGTTGGAAAATCCTCCACACGAATGACGACGCCCTCGCAAAGCGTCCGGAAGCCATCGGGCAGCCGGCGGAAGGCATCGGATGCAATTGCTTCCATGTCATCGAGCGACAGCGCCCTGACCCCGCGCCAGGACAGAGGGTCGGCAAGCGGATTTACGGACGGCTCGGAGGGATCATCGGACATAGGCGAGGTAGAAATAAACGCAAAAGGCGAGGAAGGCGATGGCTGCCAGCATACGCCCGATGCGGCGGCCCCATCGTTCGATCGGGTCTGTCATGTCGGCTTTGGCTGCGGTCGTTGGTCGCAGTAATCCCGACAACACATCCCCCTCATGCTGCAGGCGCTCAAGCTCCTTGATCGCCTCATGCTGCTTTCGATCGGCGTTCGCAGGGTTCATGTCGTCAGCATAGGACGGGACCCCCAGCGACTCAAACACGGTTGACGTTCGAAAGCAGATAAGGGAGCGTCGCCCCATGAAACCGATGCTCGTCGCCACTGCCGCCCTTATGCTTTGCAACGTCGCGCATGCCGCGGATTCATTTCATGGGCATGAAACAACGATGAATATTCTGACAGGAAGCTCAGCGTCTTCGTCAGAGTTCTCATCGCAGGAGCGCCAGCAGCGTGCGCGTCCCCGCATCCGTATTCAACCAACTCAGCCGCCAGCTTGGGATTATCCGCGTCCAGGTGAATATTCGTGGCCAGGTCCTGGTGCAGTGCGGCAATGCGTTGATTGGTATGCCACGGAATATCGGCCCAGTGGCACTGTCATCACGCCGCAAAAGCGATGTCGATGGGTGCGCGGCTAAAGACTGCCGTTTCATCGCCGCATTTTTTGAGCACAAATTGGATCGTAAGCCTCTGGGCGCTTATGGTGGAAGAGGCGATTCACCCTTGGAGAAACTCATGATCAAGTATTTCGCCTGTTTTGCCGTATTGGGCGCGCTCGTCGCGTTCTCTCCGGCGCCCGCCAGCGCAGCGCCTGCGACTGACCGCGTGCAGACTTCCGCTCCGGCCGTTCAGCACGATGAAATCAGCGCGCGCCGCTATCGCTATTATCGGCCGTATCGCTATTACCGGCCGTACCGGTATTATTATCGTCCGCGCTACTACTACCGGCCGTATCGACCGTACCGCTACTATCGTTACTATTGATAGAAGCACTTCCAAACAATTCGAAGGCCCGCTGCAAGGCGGGCCTTTTTGTTTTGTCTTGAGCTACCGCAAGGCCTCTGAACGAAACCGATTTCAGAATTGCGCGTTCATGGGTTAGAGGCGACGTACGAGCAGGAGTAGGCGTATGAAGAAAATCGTCACCGCGATGGCCGTTGCCGGCGTCGCGCTTCTGCTAGCCCTTCCCGCGCCGGCGACAGCCAAAGCACGCGCGGATGGTGCCAGCAATATCGAACACACCGAATTCTCGGCCCAGCGCCGCCATTGGCGCGGTCATCGTCATTGGCGTGGAAACCGTCACTGGGCGCGTCGCGGTTGGCGTCATCGTCATTGGGGTTGGCGCGGCGGCAGGTATTGGGCGCCGCGATATGCTTGGGGTCCCCGTTATCGCTATTGGGGACCACGCTATCGCTATTGGGGGCCGCGCTACGGTTATTACCGACCTTGGCGCTACAGCTACTACCGTCCCTATCGCTATTACCGGCCGTATGCCTATTACGGACCGCGCGTCAGCATCGGCTTCTGGGGCGGACCGCGCTTCGGCTTCTGGTTCTAAAGCTTTTGACGCGTTTTCTTCACGCGAACCGGTACCCACACCAGGCGCATCAGATAAAAAGGCCCGCGTCAGCGGGCCTTTTTGGCTGTCAGGATCGACGAAGCGTCTTACTTCCACTCCCGCACGTCGACGAAGTGACCCGCAACCGCGGCGGCGGCGGCCATTGCCGGCGACACCAGATGCGTGCGGCCCTTGAAGCCCTGACGGCCTTCGAAGTTGCGGTTCGATGTCGAGGCGCAACGCTCTTCCGGTTTCAGCTTGTCGGGATTCATCGCCAGGCACATCGAGCAGCCCGGCTCGCGCCACTCGAAACCAGCCTTGATGAAGATCTTGTCGAGGCCCTCGGCTTCCGCCTGCTCCTTCACAAGACCAGAACCCGGCACGATCATCGCATTGACGTTGGCATTGACGTTGTGCCCGTTCACGATGCGAGCGACTTCACGCAGGTCTTCGATGCGGCCATTGGTGCAGGAGCCGATGAACACACGATCGAGCTTGATGTCGGTGATCTTCGTGCCCGGCTGCAGGCCGATATATTCCAGCGCACGCTTCTTCGAGAGACGCTTGGCTTCGTCGGCAATGTCATCCGGATTCGGCACCTTGCCGGTGATCGAGATCACGTCTTCCGGGCTTGTGCCCCATGTCACCAGTGGCGGCAGCTTCGCGGCATCGAGACGGATTTCGGCATCGAAGAAGGCGCCGTCATCTGTCCGCAGTGAATCCCAGTAGCGGATCGCGTTATCCCAATGCGCGCCCTTTGGCGCCTTCGGCCGGCCTTTCAGATATTCGTAGGTCTTCTCGTCCGGCGCGACCATGCCGGCACGTGCACCGCCTTCGATCGACATGTTGCAGATCGTCATGCGGCCTTCCATCGAGATCGAGCGGATGGCCTCGCCGGCATATTCGAGCGCATAGCCGGTGCCGCCGGCGGTGCCGATCTCGCCGATGATCGCGAGGATGATGTCCTTTGCCGTCACGCCAGGCGGCAACTGGCCATCGACGACGGCGCGCATGTTTTTCGACTTCTTCTGGATCAGCGTCTGCGTTGCCAGCACATGCTCGACTTCCGATGTGCCGATGCCATAGGCCAGCGCACCGAAGGCGCCATGTGTCGCTGTATGGCTGTCGCCGCACACGATTGTTGTGCCGGGCAGGGTGAAGCCCTGCTCCGGTCCGATGATGTGCACGATGCCCTGACGCTTGTCGTATTCGTTGTAATATTCGAGGCCGAAGTCGCGTGCGTTTTCAGCGAGGACTTTGATCTGTTCGGCGCTTTCCGGATCGGGATTGGGCAGCGAGCGATCGGTGGTCGGAACATTGTGATCGACGACGGCGAGCGTCTTCTCGGGGGCATGCACTTTGCGGCCCGAATTGCGCAAGCCTTCGAAGGCCTGCGGCGACGTCACCTCATGCACCAGATGGCGATCAATATAGAGCAGGCAGGTGCCGTCCGGCTGTTCGTCGACCAGATGGTCGTCCCAGATTTTGTCGTACAGGGTGCGAGGCTTCATAATGGGTCTCGATTTAAAGAAACGGTTTGGATTGAGGCGCAGGCCGCGCGCCGGGTTCTCGGCGCGTCAATCGAAGCGTCAAAGGCCAGCCTGAATCGAAGCCGTCATCCGGCCGAAAAAGCGTCCCGGCAGGCGGTCGTGATCCCGCAGCACGAAAGCGATGTGCAAAATTGGCCGGACAGCGTTCATGGGCAGGATATAACAATTCAAGACTAAAGCCGCAATGAAGACGGCTTCGCGCAAAGAGCCGGAGGGAGCCAGCCATTTATCCGCCGAAACCCCGGCATTCAATCACGCAGAGTTGTGGCCCCGCATTGTTCATCGGGTTAGGGGCAAATGAGGTCTCGCCAGCAAAGGAAGGAGAAATTCCAATGACTCCGAAGCCGATCTGGACTGCCCTGTATCTTGCCCTCACAGCCATGATTTCGACCCCCGCAGGCGCCGAATTGATACGCAAGGAAAGCCCATATCCGTTCGGGGAAACCGTGGCGCGCTTCGAAGCCGTTATCAAGGACCGCGGACTCAACCAGTTTGCCAAGATCGACCACGCGGCCGGAGCAAAACAGGCAGGTCAGGAATTGCGGCCAACCGTGCTCATCATTTTTGGAAGCGCCGCCGTCGGCACGCCCCTGATGCAGGCGCAGCAGACGATGGGATTATCGCTCCCGCTCAAGGCGCTCGTCTGGCAAGACGCAGACGGCAAAGTCTGGCTGGGATACGATTTGCCAGCCGATATCGCCAAGGAGCGAGGCGTTGCCGCCGATCACCCCGTGATTTCCAAAATTACCGCAGCGCTTAATGCGATGTCCGATGCCACGACCAAGCGCTGATCGGTGATCTGGCGCAGAATTATTCCGCAGCAGCCTTCGGCGCGTCGGCGTTGCCGCCATGACGGCCCTGCGCCTCGGCGATACGGGCCGACTTACCGCGCAGGCTGCGCAGATAATACAGCTTCGCGCGACGAACCTTGCCGCGGCGCACGACCTTGATCGAATCGATCACCGGGCCGTAAAGCGGGAACACGCGCTCGACGCCTTCGCCGTATGAAATCTTGCGGACAGTGAAGCTTTGGTTGAGGCCGCCGCCGGAACGCGCAATGCAAACGCCTTCATAGGCCTGCACGCGGGTGCGATCGCCTTCCTTCACCTTCACGTTGACGAGCAGCGTATCGCCCGGCTCAAAATCGGGAATGGTCTTGTTGGCGGAGAGCTTCGCGAGCTGTTCCTGTTCAATCTGCTGAATAACGTTCATGGCGAAATCTCCGTATCGGCGGCGTCGGGTCTCGGCGTGCATGGATGCACCGCCGACATGCGCGGCGCGGCAAAGAGGACTATTTGTCCGGTTTCGGGCGCGGTTCTAGTCGAAAGCTGTGGGTTTGTCACCCGTCAGTTGGGCTCTTTCTTGACAGGATTTCTGGCTTTCCACGCTGCCCACAGGTCCGGCCGGCGATCCCGGGTCAGCCGCTCGGCCTCTGACCGACGCCAGGCGGCAACCTTGGCGTGGTCTCCGGAGATGAGGATCTCCGGGATCGGCCGGCCCTCGAAGACCTGAGGGCGGGTGAAATGCGGGTATTCCAGAAGCCCCTGGGCGAAGCTTTCCTCCTCGCCCGAGGCGGCTTTACCCATAACTCCCGGCAAAAGCCGGATACAGGCGTCCAAAAGCACCAAACTGGCGATTTCTCCGCCGGACAGCACGTAATCGCCGATCGAAACCTCTTCGACGCCACGGGCCTCGATCACCCGCTCGTCGATCCCTTCGAACCGGCCGCAAAGCAGCACCGCGCCCGGCCCCTTCGAAAGTTCGATCACCCGCTGCTGGGTCAATGGCCGACCGCGCGGGCTCATCAAGAGGCGCGGCCGGTCGTCGGCGGCGACGGAATCGATGGCGCGGGCGACAACATCGGCCTTCATCACCATGCCAGGGCCGCCGCCGGACGGCGTGTCATCCACCGACCGGTGAATGCCGGTGCCGAAATCACGGATGTCGACTGTCTCCAGCGACCAGGTGCCGGCCGCCAGCGCCTTGCCGGCGAGGCTCATGCCAAGCGGTCCGGGAAACATCTCCGGGAAAATGGTGAGGACGCTCGCGCGCCAGGTCATGGCGCTTCGCTCTCATCGTCGTCCTTGGCGATGATCTCCGCCGGCGGATCGACGACGATGCGACCGCCGGGAATATCGACGGCCGGAAATGTCTTCTGATCGAACGATAGCATCACCGTCTCGCCGCTGCCGGCCATCTTCAATTCGATAATGTCACCGGCGCCGAAATTGTGAATGCCGATCACGTCGCCGAACAAATCGCCCGATGTCGTGACGGCAACGAGGCCGACGAGATCGGCGTGATAGAATTCATCTTCCTCGGCAGCAGGCAGCTTGTCGCGTTCGACATAGAGCTTCACGTCGCGCAAGGCTTCAGCAGCATTGCGATCGGTCACACCGCGAAATCGGATCACGAAAGCATCCCCCGCCGGCCGCATCGATTCGATGTCGAGGCGCCGCGTGCGGTCTTCCGTTTCCAGCGGTCCATATTGTGCAAACGCCTGCGGATCTTCGGTGAAAGATCGCAGGCGCACGTCACCCTTCAGTCCATGCGCGGCGCCGATCTGCGCCACGCAGACTCTGTGGTCGCGCCCGCGTTCCGGACGCGCAGCCATGGCCGGTTAGCCCGCTGCCTTTGCGGCTTCAGCCGCCTTGCGTTCCTTGCGCGGAATCGCCTTTTCCGGATTGTTGCGCTTCTCACGCTTCAGCACGCCGGCGTCATCGAGGAAGCGCTTGATGCGATCCGACGGCTGCGCACCCTTGGCGAGCCAGGTCTTGGCCTTCTCGATGTCGAACTTCAGACGGTCCTTGTTGTCCTTGGCCATCAGCGGATTGTAATAACCGAGACGTTCGATGAAGCGGCCATCGCGCGGCGAGCGCGAGTCGGCGACGACGATGTGATAAACCGGGCGTTTCTTGGTGCCGGCACGGGCCATGCGGATCACGACGGGCATTGATAGAATCCTTTCTTAGCGTTCGTCTTTGTCTGTATTCGGTTGCTTTATTTCTTCTTCCCAAGACCGGGAAAGCCGCCCAGTCCGGGTAATTTCGATCCGCCGAGGCCGGGCAGATTGCCTGGCATTCCGGGGATGTTCTTCGGCAGATTGGGCATGCCCGGCGGCAACCCACCGCCGCCTTGAGCCTGCATCTTCTCCGCCATCTTCTGCATCTCTTCCGCCGACGGCATGCCGCCGCCGAAGCCGAGCGCATTGGCAAGACCGGCCATCGGCCCGCGCTTGGCGCCGCCCATGGCTTTCATCATGTCG
This sequence comes from Pseudorhodoplanes sinuspersici, assembly GCF_002119765.1. NCBI lineage: Bacteria > Pseudomonadati > Pseudomonadota > Alphaproteobacteria > Hyphomicrobiales > Pseudorhodoplanes > Pseudorhodoplanes sinuspersici. Next base: position 1,549,580 of record NZ_CP021112.1, on the reverse strand, counting down.
GCCATGCCGCGATGCATTTTCAGAAGCTTGTTGATCTCTTCGACCTTGGTGCCGGAGCCGGCGGCGATGCGCTTCTTGCGGCTGGCCTTGAGAATATCGGGATTGCGACGCTCCTTCGGCGTCATCGAATCGATGATCGCGCATTGCCGCTTCAAAAGAGAATCGTCGAGGTTGGCGGCGGCGAGCTGGTTCTTCATCTTGGCGACGCCGGGGATCATGCCCATCAGGCCGCCAAGGCCACCGAGCTTCTGCATCTGCGTCAGCTGTTCGCGCAGATCGGTGAGATCGAATGCGCCCTTGCGCATCCGTTCGGCCGTACGCGCAGCTTTCTCCGCATCGATATTGGCGGCGGCCTTCTCGACCAGCGAAACGATGTCGCCCATGCCGAGGATGCGGCCGGCGATGCGCGCAGGATCGAAGGTCTCGAGCGCATCCATCTTTTCGCCGGTACCGATCAGCTTGATCGGCTTGCCGGTGACGGCGCGCATCGACAACGCCGCACCACCGCGGCCGTCGCCGTCGACACGCGTCATGACGATGCCGGTGAGACCAACGCGCTCGTCGAATGAGCGCGCGAGATTGACGGCGTCCTGACCGGTCAGCGCATCGGCGACCAGCAGCACTTCATGCGGATCGGCGGCGCGCTTCACGTCGGCCGCCTCCGCCATCATCGCCTCGTCGAGCGTGATGCGGCCGGCGGTATCGAGAATAACAACATCGTAGCTGCCGAGCTTCGCGGCTTCGATCGCGCGCTTGGCAATCTGCGGCGGCGTCTGCCCCTGTACGATTGGCAACGTATCGACTTCGACCTGCTTGCCGAGCACGGCCAATTGCTCCATCGCCGCCGGACGGCGGGTGTCGAGCGAGGCCATCAGCACTTTGCGCTTGCCGAGATCGGTCAGTCGCTTGGCGATTTTCGCAGTGGTTGTGGTTTTGCCGGAGCCCTGCAGGCCGACCATCATGATCGCGACCGGCGCCGGGGCGTTGAGATCAATGGCCTGTGCATCTGAGCCGAGCGTCGTGACCAGTTCGTCATGGACGATCTTGACCACCATCTGGCCGGGCGTCACCGACTTGATGACATCGACGCCGACGGCGCGCTCGCGCACCCGCTCGATAAAGCTGCGCGCGACATCCAGTGCGACATCGGCCTCGAGCAGCGCCCGGCGGACTTCGCGCATCGCCGTATCCACGTCGGTCGCCGACAGCGCACCGCGCCGTGTCAGGCCGTCGAGAATTCCAGATAGCCGTTGCGACAGATTGTCGAACACGCTTTGGGCTCCAGGGCGGCTGTCCGGCGGGACAGCCATTTGCAAACACAATTGACGCCCGAGGGCGCACTGCGCTGTCGGGCGGGGACCTCCGGTCTCTCGGACCGGTCGGCGGCTCAGAAAGTCACATCTCTTGCGAGAGCGGCCGGAAACTAGGGGCGAGGGGAGGCCAAGTCAAGGAATTGGGCCATTTCCCTCAGTCGAGATCGTCTGCGTGCTTATTCTGCTGGTGGCCTGCCGCCTCGTCGTAGCCCTTCCGACTGGAGTAAAACACAAGCGTCATCAATGCGATGCCGACCGCCAGCGATATAACGATGCCGATGATCATGGCCGCATAACCGTGCCCCGACATCTGGACATCGGATTCAAGGTTCCAGCCGGTAAAGCCGATCCATCCGGCCCAGAGGGCCAGTCCGACAAGAACCACGATCAGGATCTTGGAGCCCATGCCCGACAAATAGGGATAGGCTGGGCATCTTCCAGTGCGAAGACTAGCCGCTTGCGCCTGTGCCGTTCAGGTGAAGCCCGAAACCCGTGGCGCCCGGATCGGCCAGCTCAGGCCGGAGCTGCATACTCGGAATGAGATAATCACCGCCATTCTGCCGCCGATATGGAATGGGCGGCGTGGTGGCCAGCGTCCGCATTCTCTCTCGCAAGCGCGCGGCAATTGGCGCGAAGCCAGTCTCATCGAGACGGTCGACGCTATAGGCCACGAACGGCGGAAGCACATCGTAGCCCGGATAGTAAAGGATGCCGTGATTGATCGGAAACAGCAGGTCGTCGATCGCACCGTTGACCCCGCGGGTGGCGTAATGCTCCTCCCAGCCGCCGGCGGTCACGATCAACATGGCGCGCTTACCGGCAAGGGTCCCCTCGCCATAGCGATCACCCCATCGCTGATCACTATGTTCGCCGACACCATAGGCAAACCCATAGGCGAACACCCGGTCGACCCAGCCTTTGAGGATGGCCGGCATGCTGAACCACCAAAGGGGAAACTGCAGGATCAGGGTATCAGCCCACAGCAGTTTCTCGATCTCGGCTTTGACGTCCTTGGTCAGCGCGTCGGCCTCGAAGGATTTCTTGGAAGCCGCAACCGGTATCAGCCGCGCGTCCGGCGCCAGCGTGGGGAAGTCGGCGCGATCGACTTCGGATTTCCAGCCGTCGGCATAGAGGTCTGACACCCGCACCTCGTGGCCTTGGGCCTCAAGCTCCTTGATGGCGACGTCGCGGAGCGCGCCGTTGAGCGAGCGCGATTCAGGATGAGCGAAAATAAGCAGGACTTTCATGGGTCAGCGATCCATTGAGAGGGAGCAGTTGAGCCTCGAAGTAGCTCTGCTCACGCCGATCCACTATATGTTTGTAATGCATAAGATTGTGCCGAATTATGGATAAATCTGACGTCACGCTGGAGCGCATGCGCACCTTCGTGCGCGTGGCGGAGCGCGGCAGTCTGTCGGCGGTGGCGCGGGAGCTTGGCGTTGGACAGTCAACGATCACGCGGCATTTGCGGGAGCTTGAAGAAGCCATCGGCGTGCCTTTGCTCTCAAGGACCACCCGCCGCGTCACGATGACCGATGAAGGCAGTCGATATTACGCCAACAGTGTCCAGATCCTGCGCCTCGTGGAACAGGCCGGTGATGAGGCGCGGGGTACGCGCGGCGCATCGGCCGGCACGATCCGGGTTTCCTGTACGGCGGCTTTCGGGGTCTTGCACGCGAGCCGGCTGATCTTCGCCTTTCAGGATCGCTATCCCGACATCGGAGTGGACCTCAGCCTCACCGATGAGCGTGTTGACCTTGTGCGGGAGGGCGTCGATATCGCGCTTCGCTTGGGTCCGCTCACCGACAGCTCCATGAAGCTGCGGGCGCTCGGCCAGTCCCGGCGTCTGCTCGTCGCAGCGCCGGCTTATCTGGCGGGACGAGGGCGGCCGACGGTCCCGCAGGACCTGTCTGGCCACGAAGGCATCAGGATGTCGAACATAGCCGGGAGCGATACGCTCATGCTGCAAGGGCCGGCCGGCGAACGCCATGTCGTGCCCTTTGGAGGACGACTTCGGGTCGATCATGGGCTTGCCGCGCGCGAGGCCCTTGTCTCCGGACGCGGCATCGCGCCCGCCCATCGATGGCTTGTCGACGATCTCCTGAGTGCCGGCCGGCTCGAGGCGATCCTGCCGGACTATTCGTTGCCGCCCGTCCCGCTGAGCATGCTGATCGTGCCGGAGCGCGCCGGCATTGCTCGCGTCCGGCTGTTGGTCGAGTTCCTTGTTGAGCAGATTGGCGATGTCCCCGGAATCGAAAAGCCAGAGCGTTAGCCGGCGAGCTCAATGACAGACAACTATTGGACCGGGAAAATCACCTCGATCACCAGCTCGTCCTCGGGCGTGGTCCGCGGATCGGTAACATAGCGCTCGATGAACATGTCGCCGGGCTGGATATTCTTTTCGTCGAAGAAATTGGTGATCGCCTCGTAGAGGTTTTCCATCCCGTCATAAGGGCCGCGATGGACAAATTTGTAAGCTTTGCCGGTCGGTGCCGGGCCGACGCCGATATCGCCCTTGGGCGGATTGTCGAACGGGCCCATGATCGGCACGGCGGCCTTGAAATCGAAACCGGTATCGTCGGCGCCGGTATAGATCATCATCGCGTCGCCGTCGGGCTTCAGGCCGCGCTTGTCGATATACTCATGAACGGTCTTGAAGGCGTCGACCAGCGTGTCGTACGCCGTATCCCAGGTGCCCGACCCGGTCAGATAAACCACGGTTTTTTCGGGCAAAGTAATTTCGACGCCAAATTCGCTTTCGCCAGATTTGCTTGAATCTTGCGAGGGCTGCGCAGACGCTTGCGCGCCAGCATGCCCGCTACTGAACGTGATCGCGAGCGCCAGAAAGGTGGCGACCATCGATCGGGCAGACAACATAGGGATACTCCATGAACCGGCCGCATCATGATCCGAATCGATGCCGACCTTTTCATGTCGTAACATGCGGCAACGCCTTTTATGCCGTCGATCCTGCAACAGTCGGGCGAAATTCGGTGACTGGCCAAAGGGGTCCGATTGGCCCATATAAACGCCATTCGATCCAAGTCCCGGCCAACGGCACAAATTATGAGCGCGCTCGCGAACCACGCATTCGTCAAGATGAACGGCATCGGCAACGAGATCGTCGTCGTCGATCTGCGCGCGCATCCCGGCGTGATTACCGCCGAGGATGCCCGCGCCGTGGCCTCACCGAATGGCGCGCCCTACGATCAATTGATGGCGCTGTACCCGCCCCGGGCGGCCGGCACCGAAAGCTTCGTGCGCATCTATAATAATGACGGTTCGGAAGCCGGCGCCTGCGGCAACGGCATGCGCTGTGTCGCCTCCATCGTGTTCGAGGAAACCGGCAAGGACGCGCTGACCTTCGAAACCAAAGCCGGCCTGATCAATTGCTGGCGCGGTTCCGAGCCCGGCACTTACACCGTCGATATGGGCAAGCCGCGCTTTGGCTGGCAGGACATCCCGCTGGCCGAGGAGTTCCGCGATACGCGCGGCATCGAGTTGCAGGTGGGTCCGATCGATGCGCCGATCCTGCATACGCCGTCGGTGGTCAACATGGGCAATCCCCATGCGGTGTTCTGGGTCGACGATCCTTATGCCTACGATCTCGAAAAGTTCGGGCCTATGCTTGAGCATCATCCGATCTTTCCGGACCGGGCGAATATCACGCTTGCCACGATCAAGTCGCGCGACCACATCGTCATGCGCACCTGGGAACGTGGCGCGGGTCTGACCAAGGCGTGCGGCTCTGCCGCTTGTGCAACGGCTGTCGCGGCCGCGCGGCTCGGCCGTGCCGATCGCAAGGTGAGGCTGTCGCTGCCTGGCGGCGACCTTGTGATCGAATGGCGCGAACGCGACGATCATGTGCTGATGACCGGCTCGGTCGCATTCGAATTCGACGGCATCTTCGATCCTGCTCTGTTCAACGCAGCGGCAACGGCGTGACGTCATGAGCGTCGAGATCGTCACATTCGGCTGCCGTCTTAACACGCATGAATCCGAGATCATGCGGCAGAAGGCGAGCGAAGCCGGATTGGCCGACGCGGTGGTGGTGAACACTTGCGCGGTGACGGCGGAGGCCGTGCGGCAGGCGCGGCAGACGATCCGCAAGCTTCGACGTGAGAAGCCGGATGCGCGCATCGTCGTCACCGGTTGCGCCGCGCAGACAGAGCCCGCGACCTTCGCGGCCATGCCGGAAGTCGATCGCGTCGTCGGCAATACCGAGAAATTCGATGTGTCGGCGTGGGCGGATACGCGGCGCGCTTTTGAGGATGGCGCCTTCGGCATCGGCGCGGAAGAGAAGATCGTCGTCAACGACATCATGGCCGCGCGCGAAACTGCGCTGCATCTGATCGACGGCATCGAAGGCCGCGCGCGGGCGACAGTGCAGATCCAGAATGGTTGCGATCACCGCTGTACCTTCTGCATCATCCCGTATGGACGCGGCAATTCGCGCTCCGTGCCGATGGGCGAGATCGTCACGCAGGTGCGCCATCTGGTCGAGAACGGTTATCGCGAGATCGTGCTGACCGGCGTCGATATCACGAGCTACGGCCAGAATCTCCCCGGCACGCCTAAGCTTGGCGCGCTGGTAAAGCAGATCTTCAAGCATGTGCCGGAACTGCAGCGGTTGCGTCTGTCGTCGATCGATTCGGTCGAGGCCGATGACGATCTGCTCGATGTATTCGCATCCGATGCGCGGCTGATGCCGCATCTGCATCTGTCGCTGCAGGCCGGCGATGACATGATCCTCAAGCGAATGAAGCGCCGGCACCTGCGTGACGATGCGATTGCATTCTGCGAACGCGTGCGGTCGCTGCGGCCTGACGTGGTGTTCGGCGCCGATATTATCGCCGGTTTCCCGACCGAAACGGACGACATGTTTGCGCGTTCACTCGATATCGTCGACGAATGTGGTCTTACCCATCTGCATGTCTTTCCGTTCTCGCCGCGGCCCGGCACGCCGGCCGCGCGCATGCCGCAGCTCGCACGCGATGTGGTGAAGGATCGCGCGCGGCGTTTGCGCGAGAAGGGTGACGCCGCGTTGCATAAGCATCTCGATGCCGAAACCGGGCGTATGCGGCGTGTGCTGATCGAGTCCGACATGATCGGTCGCACTGAGCACTTTACGCCGGTCCGCATTTCCGATGTGAGCGAGGCTGGGCAGATCGTCAACCTGCGGATCGCGGGACATGATGGCCGCCGTCTGATCGCAGCGTGAGGCTCAATGCGCGTTCATGTCGGCGAAAAATTCTCGGAAAGCCTGACCATGACGCCGGAGGAGGCCAAGACCTTCTCCCGCGCCGCGCGCGATTTCAATCCGTTGCATCTTGATGAGATCGTCGCCGCCGGTAGTCGCTACAAGAAGCTGATCGTCAGCGGCACCCAGACGGCTGCGCATCTGATGGCATTGCCGGCGACGTATTTCTCACAACGCGCCGATGTGGTCGGGCTGGATTTCTCGCTGCGCTTTCACAAGCCGGTTTTCGCCGACGAGACGATTACGCTGGAATGGGAAGTGACCGAAGTGACATCGACATCATCCGGCAAAGCCGATGTCGCGGAGATGAAGGGCCGCGTGCTCAATGAAGCGGGCGAGCTCGCCGTTGCTGCGACCGGCCGCGTGATGGTAGCGGAGAAGTTGTAGCTGCTCTTGGCGGAACGCTCAGTTCCGCTCGTCCCCGCGAAAGCGGGGACCCAGATCTTTTTCCGCTGGATTACCGCTTTCGCGGGAATGAGCGGAGCATGTAGCCTTGTCATCCTCCACCCACCCGCACGCTTTCAATCCCTCCCGCATATGCGGTGGCACCGGCGCGGTGACGCGGATCGGATCGCGATTCTTGTAAAGCGGCACCACGATCTCGCGGGCGAGGAGATGCAGGATCGGTCCGCCGAAGCGCGGCGCGGTGCCGTAGATGCTGTCGCCGACGATCGGCCAGCCCCTGGCCTGACAGTGGACGCGAAGTTGATGGGTGCGGCCGGTGACAGGCTCGAGCGCGAGCCAGGTCTTACCATCCGCACGCCCCATCACCTTCCATGTTGTGACCGAAGGCTGGCCGGCAGGATCGACCTTCATCCACCAGCCGCGATTTTCGTCCCGGCGGCCGAGCGGCAGGTCGATGGTGCCCTCATTCTCTTCCGGGCCGCCTTCGACCAAAGCCCAATAAGTCTTGCCGATCTTTCCGGCCTGAAACAGCTTGGCTAGCGATTCCAAGGCCTTGCGGTGTCGTCCCAAGACGAGGCAACCGGAGGTTTCGCGATCCAGCCGGTGCGCTAGCGACGGCGCGCGCGGCAGGCCGAAGCGCAGAGCGCCGAAATGATCCTCCAGCGCGCCGACATTTTTCATCCCTGCCGCCTTCGGGCCACGATGCACGGGCAAGCCCGCCGGCTTGTCGAGCACCAGCATCAGCCCATCGCGGTAAAGAAGTCGCGCTTCCATCTCTTCCGGAGTCATGCGCAAACCGCTATCACGGCCGCGCCCATGAATGACAGCACTCAAGACAACGCCCCGGAACAAAAACGCCAAAGCTGGTGGCAGCGCCTCAGCAGTGGTCTCAAGCGCACGTCTGCCTCGCTCGGTTCCGCGATCAGCGATCTCGTCAAGAAACGCAAGCTTGACTCCGCCATGCTGGAGGAGATCGAGGACACGCTGATCCGTGCCGATCTCGGCGTGACCACGGCCGCGCGCATCAGTGAGGCGATCGCCAAGGGGCGCTACGAGAAGGACATCGACGAGAGCGAAGTGAAGACGGTGGTCGCCACTGAGGTCGAGAAGGTGTTGTCGCCGGTTGCCGCGCCCTTGTCGATCGAAGGCGCGAAACCCTTCGTCATTCTGGTGTCGGGCGTCAACGGTTCCGGCAAGACCACCACGATCGGCAAGCTCACCGCAAAGTTTACCCGCGAAGGTCACAAGGTGATGCTGGCCGCCGGCGATACCTTCCGTGCCGCCGCCATCGAGCAATTGAAGATCTGGGGCGGACGCGTCGGCGCCAAGGTCATCGCCCGCGAGCAAGGCTCCGATGCCGCCGGCATCGCCTTTGATGCGCTGACGGCAGCGAAGGCCGAAGGCGTCGATGTGCTGCTGATCGATACGGCAGGGCGGCTGCAGAACCGCACCGAACTGATGAGCGAGCTTGAGAAGATCGTGCGCGTGATGAAGAAGGTTGAGCCTTCTGCGCCGCATGCTGTGCTGCTCGTCCTCGACGCGACCGTCGGGCAGAACGCGATCTCGCAGGTGGAAGCTTTCGGCAAGACCGCGGGTGTGACCGGCCTTGTCATGACCAAGCTTGACGGCACAGCGCGCGGCGGCATTCTTGTCGCCATCGCCGAAAAATTCAAACTGCCGATCCATTTCATCGGCGTCGGTGAAGGCATCGACGATTTACAGCCGTTCACCGCCCGCGACTTTGCCCGCGCGATTGCCGGGCTGGATGACTAACAAAGAACGAGAGCGACATGTCCGACAGCGCCACACCTAAGAAGGCCCAGCTCAATCCGTTCGTGAAGCTCGCGCTCGACTTCGGGCCGCTGATACTGTTCTTCATCGTCAATGGCCGTGCCGGCATCTTCTGGGCCACAGGCGTCTTCATGGCGGCGGTGGTGATCGCGATTCTCATCTCTTACGCTCTGATCAAGCGCTTTCCGATCATGACGCTGGTGACGGCCTTCATCGTCGTTGTGTTCGGCACGCTCACCATCGTTCTGCACAACGATGTCTTCGTGAAGATGAAGACGACGATCATCTATCTGCTGTTTGCCGTCGTGCTGCTGGCAGGACTCATTCTCCGCAAGCCGTTCCTGGAGATCGCCTTCGATTCGGTCTTTCATCTCACTGACGAGGGCTGGCGCAAGCTGACGGTGCGATGGATCGGTTTCTTTGTGGCCATGGCGATCGTGAACGAGATCGTCTGGCGCACGCAGACGACCGATTTTTGGGTCGCCTTCAAGACCTTCGGTTTCGTGCCGATCACCTTCGCTTTCGCACTGGCGCAGTTTCCGCTGCTGCAGAAATACGCGGTGAAGACCGACGCGCCGTGACGATTGCAGCCGCAGCGGCGTTGTTTGTTGTGATGGCGGCGTTGGCGGCGCTGCCGAGCTCCAGCGTCGCCCTTGTGGTGCTGCGTTCGGCATCGCTCGGTGTGCGCAGCGGCATCGCCGCAGCTTTCGGCATTGCCTTTGCCGATCTCGTTTTCGTCGCGCTGGCCGTTGCCGGCATGACGGCCCTGTCCGAGATTATGGGCAGTCTGTTCGCTGGCCTGCGTTATCTTGGTGCGATCTATCTGATCTGGTGCGGCATCGGCCTGATCCGCAGCAACGCATCCACGTCATGGCAGATGCCGCATTGCTGGGGCGGTTCGGGCGCAAGCTTTCTTGCCGGCTTCATTCTCACGCTTGGCGATGTGAAGGCGATCCTGTTCTATGCGGCGCTGTTTCCGGTCTTTATCGATATTCCGACGCTCGATGCGCTTGATCTTGGGGTGATCGCCGCGATCACGCTCGTTGCCGTCGGCGGCGTCAAGATCGCCTATGCGATGGCGGCGCGGTCGATCGCCGAGAAGGTCGGCATGCTGCCGCTCGCGAGGCCAGCGCGCGTGGCCTGTGGCGGGGTGATGGTCGGCATCGGCGGCTACCTGATGGTCAAGCCGTAGCGGCGTCAGTCGGCTTTGGCAGGTGCTGCCGCCAGCGCCTTCTCGATCGCCGGCATCAGCGTCGTCTTGAGATTGGTCTCGGTGATCGGGCCGACCAGCTTGTAGGCGATGCGGCCGTCGCGGCCGACGACGAATGTTTCCGGTACGCCATAGACGCCCCATTCGATCGCCGCGCGTCCGTTCGGATCGGCGCCGACGGCGCTGAATGGATTGCCGTAGCGGCCGATGAAGCGGCGCGCATTGTCAGCCTGGTCCTTGTAGTTGATGCCGACAAGACGGATGCGCTTGTCTTTGGCGAGTTCGTCGAGCATCGGCACTTCATCGTGGCAGGGCACGCACCATGACGCCCAGACATTCACGAGCGTTACATTGTCCTTGAAGTCCGCCGCGTTCATGCCGGGTAGCGGTTTGCCATCCTGCACGAGGCCTGCAACCGGTGGCAGATCGGTTTGCGGCACCGGCCGGCCGATCAATGCGGATGGAATGCGCGAGGGATCGCCGGAGCCGAGGCGATAGAAGAACAGCGCCGCCAGCGCGATGAACACCAGCAGCGGCAGAACGACGAGAAGTCTGCGGCGCGATCCAGTGCTGGAATTTTCGGACGCGATGCTCATGCGGGCGACTGATGCGGTTCGGCTTTATGGAGTGTGGATTTACGTTCGTCCGAGCGGCGCGTGATGCCGCGCGCTTCGAAATCGGCAAGCGTGCGCTTCAACGAGCGGTTCTCGATCGCGATCCAGCCGATCAGCAGCGCAAGGATGAATACAGACGCCGCATAAGCGGCGATGATGAATGTGGCGTGCGGTCCGAGGTCCATCGTCGTGATCCGTCTATCGTCCCGGTGCGGCTTCCGCCTGCATCATGTGCATGGATCGGATGCGGCGTTTGAGGATTTCGTTGCGCATGGCGGCCAGATGCAAGGTGATGAACAGCAGCGTGAAGGCGATCGCCATCACCAGCAGCGGCAACAGAATGGTCGGATGGATCGCCGGCCCGCTCATCTTCACGACCGATGCGGGCTGATGCAGCGTGTTCCACCAGTCGACCGAGAATTTGATGATCGGAATATTGATCGCGCCGACGAGTGTGAGGATCGCGGCAGCGCGTCCGGCGCGGGTCGGATCGTCGATGGTGCGCCAAAGCGCGATCACGCCGAGATACATCAGGAACAGAACGAACACGGACGTCAGGCGCGCGTCCCACACCCAGTAGGTGCCCCACATCGGCCGGCCCCACAGCGAGCCGGTGATGAGACAGATCAGCGTGAAAGCAGCGCCGATCGGCGCGGCGGCCTTGGCGGCCATATCGGCGAGCGGGTGCCGCCACACCAGCGTGCCGAGCGCAGCGATGCTCATCACCACCCAGCCGAACATCGCCAGCCAGGCGGACGGCACATGGAGGAACATGATCTTCACGGTCGCGCCCTGCTGGTAATCGTCGGGCGCGCCGGCCGTGAGCCAGAAGCCATAGGCGAAGACGAGCGCCGTCGCCGCCGCCAGCCAGGGCAGGATGCGCCCGGTGAGCGACAGAAACCGTGTCGGATTGGCGAGGTCGATCAAGGCCATCGGGGCTTTCCGGCTAAGTCCTGTTTGTCTTTTTTCTTTGTCGTAAAATGGGGAGCCATCGATAGCATCTACACGAAAACGTGATCAAAGGTCCGGCAGCCCCTATTCCTGCCCCGCCCGCAGGGCGGCCGCCGCTGCAAACGGCCCAACGACCAGCGACATGAGTGTCAGCGCGCACAAGATCGTAAAGGGCGTCCCGAAGGTCACCGGTCCGACCACGGCCGCATTCGAGGCCGCGACTCCGAAGATAAGCACTGGAACCGCCAGCGGCAGGATCAGGACCGGCAGAAGCAGGCCGCCGCGACGGAGCGTCACCGTCAGCGCTGCCCCGATCAGGCCGATGAAGGTCAGCGCCGGTGTGCCGACGAGCAAGGTGGCTGCCACAGCCCCGGTCGCCGCGCCGTCGAGATTGAGGAACAGCGCCAGCAGCGGCGCGGCGATCACCAGAGGCAAAGCGGTGGTCAGCCAGTGCGCCAAAGCTTTCACGCCGACGGCGAGCTCCAGCGGCGCATTGCCCATGGTCAAAAGGTCGAGAGAGCCGTCTTCCTGATCGGCGGCCAGCAGCCGGTCGAGCGCCAGGAGGCTTGCCAGCAAGGCGCCGAGCCACAGGATCGCCGGCCCGATGCGCGTCAGCAGCGCGAGATCGGGACCGATCGCGAACGGCATCAGCGTCACGACCAGCATAAAGAACAGCACGCCGATCATCGCACCGCCGCCGATGCGGATGGCAATCCGGATATCGCGGAGAAAGAGAGCGCCGAGGCCGCTCATGGCACCTGCTCCAGCCGCAATTCAGTCGCGCCATCGAGGCCGAGCGGCAGGTGGGTCGCAGCGACAATCATGCCGCCGCCGGCAAGATGCGCCTGCATCAGCGCCAGCAGCATCGCCTGAGCCTTGGTATCGAGCGCCGAGGTCGGCTCATCCAGCAGCCAGAGCGGCCGCTTTATCGCTACCAGACGGGCGATCGACAGCCGCCGTTTCTGCCCGGCCGACAGATAAGCCGCCGGCAAGTGCGCCAGCGAATCAAGCCCGACGGCCGCCAGCGCGTCCGGCGGCTGTCCGTCGCCACCGAGATACCTGGTCCAGAACGACAAATTTTCTTCGACCGACAAAGCCGGCTTCAATGCGTCGAGATGTCCAAGATAGTGGGCCTGTTCGCCGATGCTGCGCTCGTCATCGCCGCCAGACAGGGTCAGTTTGCCGCCGGCAATTCGCAGCAAGCCGGCGATCATTCGCAGCAGGGACGACTTGCCGGCGCCATTGCGGCCCGTCACCAGCAGCGCCCGGCCGGATGCGACAGAAAAGCTCAAAGATTCGAAGACCTGGCGTCCGCCCCGCTGGCAGCACAGCGCCTCCGCGGAAAGGGTCATCACCTCAGTCACTTACAGGTCCGTCCGCGTATGCGCATCGTCGCAATCTGTCATGCTGTTGAAGGCGATGGTTCATATGGCAGATCGCTGAAAAAGATTTTATAAGCCGCACCTTAGACCGCTTCTTGCCAAGACACCCACGATACGACCTGCGCGATGCCGGCGCGCCAAAAACTACGCCTTTTCAATGCGTTAGATAATTTGGCCCGCACCGGAACAAACGGAAGACCATCCCATGACCTCGCTCGACTCATTCAATTGCTGCCGCACACTCAAGGTCGGCACCAAGTCCTACGCTTATTACAGCCTTCCCGTCGCAGAAAAGAACGGTCTGAAAGGCATCTCCAAGCTGCCTTTCTCGATGAAGGTGCTGCTGGAAAACCTGCTGCGCAACGAAGACGGGCGCACGGTCACCAAGGACGACATCCTCGCCGTAGCGGCCTGGCTGAAGAAGAAATCTTCGGATCGCGAAATCGCCTTCCGCCCGGCGCGCGTGCTGATGCAGGACTTTACCGGCGTCCCGGCGGTGGTCGATCTCGCGGCGATGCGCGACGCGATGACGGTGCTGGGTGGCGATCCCAAGAAGATCAACCCGCTGGTCCCGGTGGATCTCGTCATCGATCACTCGGTGATCGTGAATTATTTCGGCGACAATGCTGCGTTCAAGAAGAACGTCGAAGAGGAATACAAGCAGAACCAGGAGCGTTATCGCTTCCTGAAATGGGCGCAGAAGGCGTTCGACAATTTCCGTGTCGTGCCGCCCGGCACGGGCATCTGCCATCAGGTCAATCTTGAATATCTGTCGCAGACCGTCTGGACCGCCAAGGGCAAGATCATGGTCGGCGGCAAGGCCAAGAATGCCGAGATCGCTTACCCCGATACGCTGGTCGGCACCGACTCGCACACCACGATGGTGAATGGTCTCGCCGTGCTCGGCTGGGGCGTCGGCGGCATTGAGGCGGAAGCAGCGATGCTGGGCCAGCCTTTGTCGATGCTGCTGCCGGAAGTGATCGGCTTCAAGCTGACCGGCAAGCTGAAGGAAGGTGTGACCGCGACCGACCTCGTGCTCACCGTGACGGAAATGCTGCGCAAGCGCGGCGTTGTCGGCAAGTTCGTGGAATTCTTCGGCCCCGGCGTGCTCGATCTGGCGATCGCCGACCGCGCCACCATCGGCAACATGGCGCCGGAATACGGTGCGACCTGCGGCTTCTTTCCGGTCGACGCCGAGACGGTGAAATTCCTGCGCGACACCGGTCGCAAAGAAGATCGCGTGAAGCTGGTTGCTGCCTATGCCAAGGCGCAGGGCATGTTCCTGACCGCGAAGACCGCCGATCCCGCCTTCACCGATGTGCTGAAACTCGATCTCGGCAAGGTGGAGCCGTCGCTTGCCGGGCCGAAGCGTCCGCAGGACCGCGTTGCCTTGAAAGCCGTGAAAACGGAATTCAGCAATGCGATGGACAAGGAATTCAAGAAACCCGGCGAGCTCGACACGCGCGTCCCGGTTGAAGGCCGCTCGCATGATCTCGGCAACGGTGACGTTGTCATTGCAGCCATTACCTCCTGCACCAATACCTCTAATCCGAGCGTGATGATCGGTGCGGGTCTTGTTGCGCGTAAGGCGGCGGCATTGGGTCTGCAGGCCAAGCCGTGGGTGAAGACGTCGCTTGCACCGGGCTCGCAGGTCGTCGGCGAGTATCTCGCCGCCTCGGGCCTGCAAAAGGATCTCGACAAGCTTGGGTTCAACCTCGTCGGTTATGGCTGCACCACCTGCATCGGCAATTCAGGGCCGCTGCCGGAAGAAATTTCCAAGGCCATCAATGGCAACGATCTCGTGGCGGCTGCCGTGCTGTCCGGCAATCGCAATTTCGAGGGCCGCGTCAATCCGGACGTGCGGGCGAACTATCTCGCCTCACCGCCGCTCGTTGTCGCTTACGCCATTGCCGGGTCGATGCAGGTGGACATGGTCAAGACACCGCTCGGCACCGACAAGCAGGGCAAGAAGGTGTTCCTCAAGGACATCTGGCCGACAGCAAAGGAAATTGCCTCCTTCATCCGCAGAAACGTCACCAAAAAACTGTTCGCAAAGAAATATGCGAATGTGTTCAAGGGCGATGCCAACTGGCGGAAGATCACGGTGACCGGCGGCCTGACCTATGCCTGGGACAGCGGCTCGACCTATGTGCAGGATCCGCCCTATTTCGTCGGCATGCAGCCGCGCCCGACGCCGCCAACAGACATCATCAACGCGCGTGTGATGGGCCTGTTCCTGGATTCGATTACGACCGACCACATTTCTCCGGCCGGTTCGATCAAGCTGAACTCGCCGGCTGGAAAATATCTGGTCGAACATCACGTGAAGCCGATCGACTTCAATCAATACGGCACGCGTCGCGGCAACCACGAAGTGATGATGCGCGGCACCTTCGCCAATATCCGCATCAAGAATCAAATGGTGCCGGGGGTCGAGGGTGGCGTGACCATCCACTATCCGGATAAGGAGCAGATGCCAATTTACGACGCGGCAATGCGTTATAAGCAGGAAAAAGTTCCGCTCGTGATCTTTGCCGGCAAGGAATACGGCACTGGCTCGTCGCGCGATTGGGCGGCGAAAGGTACGGTTTTGCTCGGCGTTCGCGCGGTGATCGCGCAATCCTTCGAGCGCATCCATCGCTCCAATCTCGTGGGCATGGGTGTGTTGCCGCTGGTGTTTGAAGAGGGCACATCCTGGCAAACTCTTGGCCTGAACGGCAGCGAGCAAGTCACAATTCGCGGGATTGAGGGAGATTTGCGGCCGCGCCAGACGCTGACGGCAGAAATTGAGATGGCAGACGGCACCAAGAAAGAGGTACCGCTGATTTGCCGGATCGATACGCTGGACGAATTAGAATACTTCAAGAATGGCGGCATCCTGCAATACGTGCTGCGTCAGCTTGCGGCCTGAGCGCTCAACCTGAGGTAAAAAAGACCGGCGTCTCGCATAGCGCCGGTCTTGCCGCTGTTCTGCCGATCATCAATGATGCGATCACAGCCTGTCACTTGGAATTGAGTGGCAGGCTATGGCCGCTGCCATTATCAGGGACGTGGCGGCGCAGGCATTTCATTGTGAGTCGTTGAGTTACAGCCTTATGCATTATCGGGTATTCACAACGCTTCTCGTTGCGATTTGTGGCGCCTTGATTGCGCTTACGCCCGGCCGGGCCGCTGCCGATTCACGTGTCGTTGTTGAACTCTTTACCAGTCAAGGTTGTTCGTCCTGTCCGGCCGCTGACAAGCTCCTCGGCGAATTGGCAAAGGATCCGACGATCCTGCCGATTAGTTTGTCGGTCGATTATTGGGATTATCTCGGCTGGAAGGACACGTTGGCGCTGCCGGGCCATTCCAAGCGGCAACGGGCTTATGCCGGTTTGCGTGGCGATCGCGCGGTTTACACCCCGCAGGCCGTCATCAACGGCGTGACCCATGTTCTTGGCAATGACAAGGCTGCGATCGAACGCGCCGTGAGCACAGCGCGCAAAAGCGCCGCTATAGCATTGCCGGTGAACGTCGCCATTGCCAATGGCAAGGTGACCGTCGATGTCGCAGCCGCAAAAGTACCCGGCCAGTCCGGTGAGGTGTGGCTCTGTCCCATTAAACGGCAGGTGCCGGTGCAAATCGGTCGCGGCGAAAACCGCGGACATACTGTGACGTATACGAATGTGGTGCGTGGCTGGGTCAAACTTGGCAACTGGAATGGTGACGCACTACAATTCACCAAATCGGTGTCGGACGTCGTGAAAAGCGGAATCGATGTCGATGCAATGGTGGCCGTGGTTCAAGCCGGAAAGTTTGAAGCACCCGGCAATGTCTTGGGCGGCGGAGCGGCAGAGCTCCGCTAGATGTTTTGACGCGTTTTCTTCACGCGAACCGGTGCCCACTTCGCTCGAAAACGCTTTAGATGTTTCTCTAATAGCGTATCCAAAAAATTGCAGAATAAAAAAAGGCCGGCGGAAGCCGGCCTTGAAGCAATTGGGGATTGAACCGTACGCGGTAGAATTGACCCGATCCGTTGAACCCCGGGGGGCTGGGGGCTGAGGAATCCGAAGCTCTTCCGGACCGGGTCGTAAGCTCTACATCTTGCAGTCTATAGGGGCGAGTGCAGGACCGAAATTGGGCCTTATTGTGGTCCGTTGCACGAAGCCGTGACCCCGCGTTATCGCATCACACGTTTGAATTGCCATGCATTTTTCTTTTCGTGATACCCGCGCTTTGATGCGTATGAGGGGTCTTGCGGCGCGACGCCGCAAGGGCAATCATAAACTTGTCACGAAACAGGAAGGAAGGAGGTGCCCATGAGCTTAACGGGCGAAACCGAACCCAGCCAGCCACGCGCGGGCGCAGTTGCTGCGTCGGCGCCCGCACCGGTCAGTCACGTGAAATTCGATCGTCGCGAACTCGACCGCATCCTGAATGTCTATGGCCGTAAAGTCGCCGAAGGCGAATGGCGCGATTACGCCATCGATTTCACAAAAGACCGCGCCGTATTTTCGGTGTTTCGCCGTGCCTCGGAAGTGCCGCTCTATCGCATCGAAAAGGATCCGAAACTGGCACGCCGGCAGGGTGCTTATAGTGTGATTTCTGCGACGGGGTTGATCATGCGCCGCGGTCACGAACTTGAACGCGTTTTGCGGGTCTTCGACAAGAAGCTCAGTCTGGTCGCCGTCTGACGGCAATTACGGCGGAGCGTCCGCGCCCTGACCGAGCGGGCGCTGCATGAGCACGGTGTCGAGCCAGCGTCCGTGCTTAAAGCCAATGTTTTTAAGCGTCCCAACCGGCGAAAATCCAAGGCTCCGGTGCAATTCAATCGATGCGGTCTGCTGCGAATCGCCGATCACCGCGACCACCTGGCGAAAGCCGCACGCTTCCGACCTTGTCATCAGTTCCGTCAAAAGCAAGCGACCGATCCCGCGGCGTGTGGCACGCGGACTGACATAGACGCTGTCCTCGACGGTGTGACGGTAAGCGATGCGCGGCCGATACGGCCCGGCATAGGCATAACCCGCTACGGTACCGCCCACATCAGCGACGAGGTAGGGAAAGCCGCCATCCAGCAAATTTTTCTGACGCATCGCCATTTCCGCGATGGTCGGCGGCTCGATCTCGAAGGAGGCGGTGCCGTGCTCTACGGCGTGGGCGTAGATTGCGGTGATGTCATCGATATCGGCGGGCGTGGCGGTGCGGATGATAACGGCAGGAGACATGAAGTTTCAGCAGGGGTTAGGAGTACAAAAGACAACGCCCCGGCTTTTGGACCGGGGCGTTGTCGTATCACTTGGGCCAATGCTCGCGTTAGCGGCGGTCGCCTGCCAGACGCAGCAGCATCAGGAACAGGTTGATGAAGTCGAGGTACAGGGACAGCGCGCCCATCACCGCCTTGCGTCCGGCGGACTGGCTGTCATCGTTCCCGTCATACATCTCCTTGATCTTCTGCGTATCCCAGGCGGTCAGGCCGGCGAAGACAAGGACGCCGATCACCGAGATCGCCCAGTCGAGGCCGCTCGACTTCAGGAACAGGTTGACGAGGCTCGCGATGATGATGCCGATCAGACCCATGATCATGAACGAGCCCATGCCCGACAGGTCACGCTGTGTCGTGTATCCATAGAGGCTCAGTGCACCGAAGGCGGCGGCGGAGATGAAGAACACGCGCGAGATCGATGTGGCGGTATAGGCCATGAAGATGGTCGCAAGCGACAGACCAAGAAGCGCGGCATAGACAAAGAACAGCAGCCGTGCCGTTCCGGCGTCCAGGGTCTGGATGCGGAAGCTTAGGAAGAACACCAAGGCCAGCGGCGCCAGCATCAGCACCCACATGAACATGCCGCCGAACATGAACTGGCCGAGCGGCGTCAGTGATGTGATCGCGCCCGCGTCGTTGGTCACGACAGCCATCTGAAAAGTCAGATAGGCCACAACGCCGGTCAAAGCGACGGCGGAGGCCATGTAGTTATAGACGCGGATCATGTGCGCGCGCAGGCCGGCATCGTAGGCGACGGCGCGGTCCGCGTAACCGCCCCGGGCGGCGACATTCCGGTCGAAATCCGACATTGGAATTCCCTCTCGAACGCCCGGATACCGCCGGGCCGGTCTGGCCGCCGGAAATCCGGCAGCCGGGTCGCCCGTAATGTAATGGACGGCACGAACGGTTTCCAGCAGTTCCCGCTCAAGCAAAAGGCCCCGGAACCAGCCGGGGCCTATTAAATTTCGGCAATATTAATCGTTTTGGAGGCGGACAGACCGGCTGTTACGTCTCCGTCATGCCTATTCCTCGCGCTGGCCGAGAAGTTGCAGCAGGAGCGTGAACAGGTTGATGAAGTTCAGGTACAGCGACAGCGCGCCCATGATCGCCGAACGCTCCCGGGTGTCGCCTTCCATCTGGCCGTAGACGTATTCGTTCTTCAACCGCTGGGTGTCGTAGGCGGTGAGGCCGGCGAAGACCAGCACGCCGACGATCGACACGACGAATTGCAGCATGCCATTGGGCCAGATCAAATTGACCAGCGCTCCAAGAATGACGCCGATCAGGCCCATGAACAGGAACGAACCCCAGCCGGAGATATCCCGCTGCGTCGTGTATCCCCACAGGCTCAGCGCACCGAAGGTTGCCGCCGTGATAAAGAACACGCGGGTGATCGAGGTGTGGGTGAACACCATGAAGATCGAGCTGAGTGAAATGCCCATCAGCGCGGCGAACGCCCAGAACAGCAATTGCGCCGTGGCCGGGCGGAAACGCTCCACCCCGAAGCTGATGACGAAGACCAGCGCCAGCGGCGACAGCATCACCACCCATTTCAGCGGGCTGAGGAACAGGGCATAGCCAAGCGGCGTAAGGAACATGCCGCTGCGGATTGCTGCCGGCACTTCGGCGCCGTTGCGGAGCACCTTCGCCGCCGAGGCCGCATCGCCGGTGATCGACAGCATGTAGATGCCGAGCGCGGCCAGGCCGGTAATGGCAAGGCCGAGCGCCATGTAATTGTAAATGTGCAGCATGTAGGAGCGCAGGCCCTGGTCTATGGCAGGGGTCACGCGTCCTGCGGTCCGGTCGTAAGCGGCCGCGTTCCGATTAAAGTCCGACATCATCGAACTCCTATTGTTGTCGCCCAAGATTTATCGCCCACAACGTCGCGCGCATCGCGCGGTACGCTTCCTGGCGAAGCTGCAGGAAGCTACACCGATTTGGAGTAAAAATAATCTGTCGCCAACGTCGCAGTTTGGACCCATCGACGCGGCTGAATGTCGCGTTACAGGTTTCGTAGGACCGAAGCCGGCTTTTGTCCCAGTGCGGTAAAGGTGCCGGCGAGGCCGAAGATGATGGTAACGGCAAGCGCGACCAGCGCTGAAATCAGCGCCGGAATTGGCAGCCACACAAATGACAGGTTCATCACCCGCGTGACGACCAGCCATGCGGCGAGCGAACCGGCAGCGACGCCGAACAGCCCGGTGGCAAGTCCCAACAGCGTATATTCAAGTCCGTAAGCGGCGATCAGCTTGCCGCGTGTGGCGCCAAGCGTCTTCAAGATGATGGCATCATAGACGCGATTGCGGTGACTGGCGGCGAGGGCGCCGGCGAGCACCAGGGCGGCCGCGATCAGCGTGATCAGGCTGGCGCCACGAATACCAAGCACGAGGTTGTTGACGACCGAGCCCACCGCTTCGAGTGCGTCTTTCACCCGCACAGTGGTGACGCCGGGAAATGCCGCGGCCACGTCGCGCAGGATCACAGCGTCTTGTTGCGCAGTTGTGTCCTTGGCGAAGGTCAGCGTTGCAATATGCGTATGCGGCGCGCCGCGAAATGTATTCGGTGAATAGACCAGCACGAAATTGATGCCGAGGCTTTGCCAATCGACCACGCGCAGATTGGCGATCCGGGCGGTGATGTTGCGGCCAAGGACATTGACGGTCAGCGTGTCGCCGACCTTCAGACCAAGCCCGTCGGCAATCCGTTTTTCCATCGAGAGGAGCGGTGGTCCCGCATAGTCCGCCGGCCACCATTCGCCTTCGACGACGCGCGAGCCGGCCGGAATACTTGTCGCATAAGTAATGCCGCGGTCACTCTGCAAAGCCCAGGCGGCTTGCGCCGTCGGCTTCAGGTCCTCGGCTTTCGTGCCGTTAGCCGCCGTGATCCGCCCGCGCAGCATCGGCACACGATCCACCTTAGCATCCGGCGCTTCCTTGCGGATGAAATCATCAAACCGCGTTGCGTCGTTGTTCTGGATATCGACGAAGAAGAAGGCTGGCGATTTGTCCGGCAATGCCTCCTGGAATTGCCGCCGCAGATTACCGTCGATTTGTACCACGATGACGAGCACAGCGACACCCAGACCGAGCGATAGCACAACCGACGGTGTCAGCGCGCCTGGACGATGGATATTTGCAACAGCCAGTCGCAGCGCGGTTGACCTGGCGCGAGGCAATTTCGCCGCGATCCACATGATCGCCATCGCGATCAGGTAGAGCATCACAAAAGTGACTGCGGCGGATCCAACGAAAATCGTGGCGATGCGCTTGTCGTACGCAAGCAGGATCGAAAGCCCGGCGAGCACGATCGTCACCGCCGCAGCGGCGATGAAATACGATTTGCGCGGCCAGCCGCGAAGACCGCTGACGGCATCGCGAAACAGAGCCGAGACCGGAATATCGTGCGCGCGGCCGAGCGGCCATAACGCGAAAGCGAGCGCGGTCAGCAATCCGAACAAAGCGGCGAGGGCAAGCTGCGTCGGCTGCAACGCCGGGTCGATCGGCAGCGGCAGGATCTGGCCAAAGGCCGCGGCGATCGCGAATGGCAAGGCCGCGCCGATCACAAGGCCAATCGCCGTGCCGATGGCGGCAATCACCATCACCTGAACGAGATAAATCACAAAGACGCGACCGCCCGTTGCGCCGAGCGATTTCATGGTGGCGATGGTGTCACGCCGGCGTTCGAGATGTGCGCGGACCGCATTGGCCACGCCGACACCGCCAACCAGCAGAGCTGTCAATCCGACGAGAGTCAGGAATTGCGTGAAGCGTTCGATATTGCGTTCGAGCTGCGGCGAGGCATTGTCGCGCGAGCGGATTTCCCAGCCGGCATCGGGAAATTCCTTCTCAGCCGCATCGATCAGGGCTTTAACGGGTCGATCGCTGGCGTCATTCTGGTCGAGCTGGACGCGGTACATCCATCGCACGAGACTGCCGGGCTGCAACAGATCGGTGGCGCGCAGCGCATCGATGCTCATGAGTAAGCGGGGTCCGAAACCGATGCCGCCCGCCAGCTTGTCGGGCTCGCTGCGCAATACGGCGCGGATTTCGATCGGTGCTTTGCCGATGTCGATCCGATCGCCGACTTTCAGATCGAGCCGCGTCAGCAGCGCAACGTCGACCACCGCGCCGAACACGCCGTTGCGCTCGGTCATTGCATCAGGCAACGGAAGTGCCGGATCAAGCGCGACATGGCCGTAGAGCGGGTAGACTGAATCCACCGCCTTTATTTCCACCAGGGCACTGCGCTGGTCGGCGGTGCGCGCCATCGCCCGCATCGTGGCGGCAGTCGATACCCGCCCGCTTTTGTCAAGGAAGGCCCGCTCATCGGCATTCGCCTCACGGTGAATGAGCGAGAATGAAACGTCGCCACCAAGAATGGTGCGGCCTTCACGGGCAAGACCGCCGGCAAGACTTTCGGCGAACGAACCGACACCGGCAATCGCCATCACACCGAGCGCGATGCAGAAAACAAGCACGTAAAATCCGTGCAGACCGCCACGCAATTCACGCAGGGCAAAGCGCAGCGGCACCGACCATGCGTTCGCACGCGGCGGATTGGCGACGAGACTCATGCGCGTGCCGCCTCGCGGACACTTTTGCCGTCGGGTTCGCCGGTTGCTTCGCTTTCGATGCGTCCGGAGCGCAGACGAACGACACGTGCACAGCGTCGCGCAAGCGAGGGATCGTGAGTCACAAGGATAAGGGTCATGCCGCGTTCGACATGACCCTTGAACAGCAGCTCGACCACCTGGCTGCCGGTCTTGTCATCGAGATTGCCGGTCGGCTCGTCGGCCACGAGAATGGCGGGATTGGGTGCAAGAGCACGTGCAAGGGCGACACGCTGTTGTTCACCGCCTGATAACTGGGCGGGATAATGCGAGAGGCGTTCCTTCAGCCCGACGCCGGCGAGTTCTTTCGCAGCACGTTCATGCGCATCCGGCACGCCGGCCAGCTCAAGCGGCACCGCGACATTTTCCAGTGCGGTCATGGTTGGAATGAGATGGAAGGATTGAAACACGATGCCGACATTGCGCCCGCGGAAACGCGCGAGCGCATCTTCGTCGAGCTTGGTCAGGTCCTCGCCGGCGACCGTAATCGAGCCGGTGTCGGTCCGCTCGAGCCCTGCCAGCACCATCAGCAGCGTCGATTTTCCGGATCCGGACGGACCAACAAGGCCTATTGCCTCGCCGCGGCCAATCGCCAGATTGATGTCCTTGAGGATGTGAACGCGCGCGGCGCCTTGCCCGAGCGAAAGATTGACCCCGGACAAGGTAACGGCGGGGACAGTGGCGGGAGATGGTGTTTTCATGGAACGGCTTGAGTTGCAGGGCGGTGTGGCGAATTCACGTCTTGTCCGGCGGCAGTCATATGGGGCGGCAATGGGCTTAATCCATAGCGTCCGGCTTTTTGCGGCGATGCTGCTCGTTTTTGCCGCAGCTCTTTGGATTGCGCCTGTGGCGGCGCAGCCACTGTCTCCGGACGTGCCTCTCAAGATTGTGGCTTTCGGCGATTCCCTTACGGCGGGTTATGGCCTTCCCGCTCAGGATGCCTTTCCGGCCAAACTCGAACGCGCGCTGAAAGCCAAGGGGATCAATGTCGAGATCGAGAATGCGGGTGTGTCCGGCGACACGGCGTCGGGCGGTCTGTCCCGGATCGACTGGTCGATTCCCGACGGCACTGATGCGGTGATCCTTGAACTTGGCGCCAACGACATGCTGCGTGGCATCGATCCGAAGGTGACGCGAGCGGCGCTCGATTCGATTCTGGCAAAGCTGAAGGAACGTAATATCGCCGTGCTTCTGTGTGGCATGCGCGCCGCGCCCAATCTCGGCGGCGAGTATGCGCGCGGCTTCGAATCGATCTTCGATGATCTGACTCGAAAATATGATGTCGTCTTTTATCCATTTTTTCTGGATGGAGTGGCGACGCAAGCAAAGCTGGCGCTGCGCGATGGTCTGCACCCGAATGCCGCCGGCGTGGACGCCATCGTCGCTGGCATTATGCCGAAGGTAGAAGAATTAATCGCACGTTTAGGTCGTAACAAAAGTCGAAGCTGAGATGATGCCGAACGCCTCTTGCGGAAGTTGAAAGAATCCCCTCAACTATGAGGGCGTAGACTGAATCGTCATGCAATTGTCACGTCCAGAAGGGCGTACAGAATTGGGAGGTCCTCGATGCCGCGCCTTTTCACCGCGATCGAGATTCCCGCTGATGTCGCGCAAATGCTGACATTCCTGCGCGGCGGGCTGCCGGGCGCTCGCTGGATCGATGCTGAAAATTATCATCTCACCCTGCGGTTCATCGGCGACATCGACGTCACTTTCGCGCAGGATGTCGCGTCGATGCTGGATCGGGTCAGCCGGTCACCGTTCGAATTGCGGCTTGAAGGCGTGTCATCCTTCGGCGGCAAGAAGCCGCGTGCTGTTGTTGCCAATGTCGCGCCATCATCGTCGCTGATGGAATTGCAGGCGGAACATGAAAGGATGATGCAGCGTGTCGGGCTCGAGCCGGAAGGGCGCAAATACACGCCGCATGTGACGCTTGCGCGCTTGCGCGATTCTTCGAGCCGACAGGTGGCCGATTATCTCAGCGAGCGCGGCTCGTTCCGCTCGGCTCCGTTCCGCGTCGAGCGTTTTGTGCTCTATTCCTCGCGCGCCTCGGTCGGCGGTGGCCCTTACGTGGTCGAGGAAGCCTATCCGCTGCAGACGTTTCAGGCGAAGCGCGCCATCTGATTGCGAATGGTCTGTGGCGTGCCGGTCATGCCGACGAAGTCGAGTTTGCCGAGACCGTGCTTGGCGGCTTCGTCCCTGGCGCGCGACAGCATCGCGTCAGCCAGTTCATCGGATTGATAATCGGCTTCGGCGATGAGCGTCGCCTGACCACGGCGGCCGTCGCGATCGGGCACGATCTCGATGCTGGCGCGCATGCGGCCATTATCATAGGCGCCGATCAGGATCGCTTGCGCGGACATCAGCCGCAGGCAATGCGCGTCCACGGCGCGATCGTCATTGCCGACGGAGAAAAACAGACATCGGTCGAGATAATCGAGCCGCAGCAGATGCGCGTGATGATCTTCGATGCCGCTGGTGCCCAGCAGCCGGATATCGAAACCGTTGCCGTTCATGTTCATCTCCCGATCCATCAGGTTGCCCCGGGAGAAGGCTAGGCCGCAATCGGTACCGGAACGTTAATATTACGTGACTTTAAACAAACGTGATTGAGCTTCGAGAACAGCCGTTGCGAAACCATGTCCGTCCGACACCATCTCGCGTACGACAGAAAGCGGCGTTGGATGTGCGGCTTCGACCTCACCGACCACGCCACCGAAGCTGAAACTGAGTTCGGCGGCGAATTTTCGCGCCAGTTGTTGCATGCGCCGGTTTTCGGCGAGGCAGGCCATGTGCAGATGGGTGATGCCGCGATTGCGCGCGGTCAGCAATGTCCGCTCCAGCAGCGCCGAGCCGACGCCGTGGCCCTGCCATTCGGTTTCCACGCTGAGGGCAGCCTCGGCCTCTTTTGTCACCGTTCCGCAAAGCGGGCGCAGTTCAGCCGCCCCGCGCAGCATTCCATCGACGAAAAAGCCATGCACGATGGTATCGAACCACATCGATGTGTCGACATA
The DNA here is from genome assembly GCF_002119765.1 of Pseudorhodoplanes sinuspersici. Lineage (NCBI taxonomy): Bacteria > Pseudomonadati > Pseudomonadota > Alphaproteobacteria > Hyphomicrobiales > Pseudorhodoplanes > Pseudorhodoplanes sinuspersici. Next base: position 1,523,786 of record NZ_CP021112.1, on the reverse strand, counting down.
ATCGCGGATACAGTCGTCGGAGACCCCGCCGCCGAAGCGCCGGGTACGGCTTTCGGTATCCAGCCGCAACAGATGATCGCGATACTTGTGGGCCTCTCCCATCCACATTTTTCGGATCAGGCCGCCATCGGGCAGCGGGTCGAGAACGCTCATTTCAGGCTCCTGACATTGGCGTCGCAGAACCCTCTTCGTCACGTCCCCTCCCAGAGACTCGCCGGCCTGGTGAACCACCTTGCCGACAATGGATAATTAATGCTGCGATGCAGCAAATTTAAGTCCCGGAGATGTCCGACTGAGCGGCAAAAAGCGGCAACGCCGCGACATGCTTAAACCTTCGTTAGCCATGCACTGCATGCCTTGCGGTCCATGCGCTGTGACGGCTATGCCTCGGCTCCGTTTTTCGCCCTGGTTCGACCCGCCCCGCATGATCAGCTCCATCCGCGACCGATATGCCGCGCTCCTTGCGGAAGGGGCGATTACGCCGGATTTCGCGCAAGCATCGGCTGTGGAAAAACTGGCGGTGCTCGACGAACGATTGTCTGAGAAGGGCAGGGCGAGAAAATCATCCTCGCTTGGCTGGCTGTTCGGCAACCGCAACAAGCAGGCGCCGGTGAAGGGGCTCTACATCTATGGCAAGGTCGGCCGCGGCAAGACCATGCTGATGGATCTGTTCTTCGATGCGAGCCGCGTTGCCAACAAGCGTCGCGTGCATTTCCATGAATTCATGTCCGAAGTGCACGAACGCATTCACGACTTTCGCCAGAAAGCTAAGAACGGCGAGATTGCCGACGAGGATGCGATCACGCTAACGGCCGCCGCGATCGCAGAAGAAGCCTCGCTGCTTTGTTTCGACGAATTCCACGTCACCGATATCGCCGATGCGATGATCCTCGGCCGTCTGTTCACGCAATTCTCCGAGCGCGGCGTCACCATCGTCGCGACCTCGAATGTCGCGCCCGACGACCTCTACAAAGACGGCTTGAATCGCCCACTTTTCCTGCCTGTCATCAAGCTTTTGAACGAGAAGCTCGACATCGTGCGGCTGGATGCGCGCACTGATTTCCGTCTGGAGAAGATGGTCAAAGGCAAGGTCTGGTATGTGCCGGCCGACGCCACTGCGGAGCGCGCGCTGGACGAAGCGTGGTCACGCCTGACGCTCGGCAAGAAAGCCAGGCCAATGGATCTGACGGTGAAGGGGCACACGTTGCGCGTCCCTGCCGCCGCACAGGGCGCGGCGCGCTTCTCGTTTCAGGATCTGTGCGTGTTGCCGTTGGGCTCCGCCGACTTCCTCCGCCTGGCGCACGAATTTCATACACTGATCATCGATCGCATTCCTGTCATGCGTTTTGGACAACGCAATGAGGCCAAGCGCTTCATCATCCTCATCGACGCGCTCTACGACAATGCGGTGAAGCTGATGGCGTCCGCCGAGGCGCCACCACACGAACTTTACGTCGCCGATCAGGGCCTCGAACTGTTCGAATTCCAGCGCACCGTTTCGCGACTCATCGAAATGGGATCGCAAAGCTATCTCGCGCTTCCGCATGGACCGCGTCACGATCCGGACAGCGTGCGCTCCGGGAAAATCATCGATACCTGAGCTGTCGGCTAAAATGCTGCGGCCTTTGCTGCGCAGCATTTTGCGCAACATCTCCCGCGACTCTCGCAACTGCACAACGGCCGCGCTGCGCTGCAGCGGCGATTTCTGTTTTGTTGCAGTGCTTTAGGCTTGGCAAAGCCGAAAAGCGCTGGAATAATGTATAACAGAGATGGAAACGAACCATGCGCCGTTCGCCCAACACCTTCTTGTCGCCAACCGCTGGACACGTTAACCACCGGCCAGCCGCGCTTCTGCGGCGTTCCCCGGTGCATGGTGCCGAAAAGCGCGAAGCGACTTTTGGGCAACCCATGCTCCAAGTCATTAGACACGATCACGCTCATGATTTCGGATCGCGATCCGAAATCATCGTGATCTAGGCAAAAGGTTCATCATCTCATGGCGCGTCCCAAAATTGCTTTGATCGGCTCTGGCCAGATCGGCGGTACGCTCGCCCACCTCATCGGATTGCGTGAGCTTGGCGACGTTGTGATGTTCGACATTGCGGAGGGTACTCCGCAGGGTAAGTCGCTGGATATTGCCCAGTCGTCGCCGGTCGATGGCTTTGACGCGCGGATGTCCGGCGCCAATTCCTATGAAGCGATTGAAGGCGCGTCGGTCTGCATCGTCACTGCCGGTGTACCGCGCAAGCCCGGCATGAGCCGCGACGACCTTCTCGGCATCAATCTCAAGGTGATGGAGCAGGTCGGCTCGGGCATCAAGAAATATGCCCCGAATGCGTTCGTCATCTGCATCACCAATCCGCTCGACGCGATGGTCTGGGCGCTGCAGAAATATTCCGGCCTGCCGCGCAACATGGTAGTCGGCATGGCCGGCGTGCTCGACTCGGCGCGCTTCCGTTATTTCCTGGCCGACGAATTCAATGTGTCGGTGGAAGACGTCACCGCCTTCGTGCTCGGCGGCCACGGCGACACCATGGTGCCGCTGACCCGTTACTCGACCGTGGCCGGCATTCCGCTGCCCGATCTCGTGAAGATGGGTTGGACCACCGACAAGCGTCTGGAAGACATCGTTATCCGCACCCGCAATGGCGGTGCCGAAATCGTCAACCTGTTGAAGACCGGTTCGGCCTTCTACGCGCCGGCGTCGTCGGCGATCGCGATGGCGGAAAGCTATCTCAAGGACAAGAAGCGCGTGCTGCCTTGCGCCGCTTGGCTCAACGGCGAATACGGCGTGAAGGATATGTATGTCGGCGTGCCGGTGGTGATCGGCGCCAAGGGTGTCGAGCGGGTCGTTGAAATCGAGCTGTCATCATCCGAGCGTGAAATGTTCGATAAGTCTGCGGACTCTGTCCTGCAGCTCGTCGATGCCTGCAAGAAGATCGCACCTGATCTGACCAAGTAAGTGCAAAGCAGCACCACCACGTGTTTGGGGGAATTGAATGAATATCCATGAGTATCAGGCCAAGGCGGTGCTGCACGATTTCGGTGTGCCAGTGCCGCGTGGTGTTCCGGCCTTCACCATCGATGAGGCGGTGAATGCGGCGAAGCAATTGCCCGGACCGGTCTGGGTGGTGAAGGCGCAAATTCATGCCGGCGGCCGCGGCAAGGCCGGTGGCGTGAAGGTCGTCAAGTCGCTCGACGACGTGAAGGCGGAGGCAAACCGCATCCTCGGCTCGATCCTGGTCACGCACCAGACCGGCCCGAAGGGCAAGCAGGTCAACCGCCTGTACATCGAAGACGGATCGGCGATCGCCAAGGAATTCTATCTGTCGATGCTGGTCGATCGCGTCACCTCGCGTGTCGCGATCGTCGTGTCGACCGAAGGCGGCATGGACATCGAAGCGGTCGCCCATGACACGCCGGAGAAGATCCTGACCATCACGATCGATCCGGCCACCGGCATCATGCCGCATCACGTGCGCAACGTGTCGAAGGCGCTCGGTCTCGATGCCGATCTGCAAAAGCAGATGGGGCCCTTGCTGAACAAGCTCTACAAGGCCTTCGTCGACACCGACATGAGCATGCTGGAGATCAATCCGCTTGTCGTCACCAAGGACAACAAGCTGATCTGTCTCGATGCCAAGATCGATTTCGACGGCAACGCGCTTTATCGCCATCCCGATATCTTCGCGCTCCGCGATGAGACCGAGGAAGACGAGAAGGAAATCGAGGCGTCGAAATACGACCTCAACTACATCGCGCTCGACGGTTCGATCGGCTGCATGGTCAATGGCGCCGGCCTGGCGATGGCAACCATGGACATCATCAAGCTCTACGGCGCCGAGCCGGCGAACTTTCTCGATGTCGGCGGTGGCGCGACCAAAGAGAAGGTGACCGCGGCGTTCAAGATCATCACCTCCGATCCAAAGGTGAAGGGCATCCTGATCAACATCTTCGGCGGCATCATGAAGTGCGACATCATCGCTGAAGGCGTGGTCGCTGCCGTGAAAGAAGTTGGCTTGCAGGTGCCGCTGGTCGTTCGCCTCGAAGGCACCAATGTCGATCTCGGCAAGAAGATCATCAAGGAATCCGGCCTCAATGTTCTTCCGGCCGATGACCTCGATGACGCAGCTCAGAAAATCGTCAAGGCGGTGAAAGGATAGCCCCCATGCCATACGCCATTGCGGTCACAGTCGGAATACTCGGCGTTATCGCAATGGTGGCTGGAGCTTTTGTCTATTTCCTTTTTCGCCATGCGACGAGCGAGTTCGATACCGTGCTGAAAGTGCAATACGCCGAAAAGGACATTGCCGACGTGCCGCCGCGGGTCTGGAAAATTCCAAACCCGTTGGTCCGCGACATTGTCGGGCGGCGTCTTGCTGCGACCAAGGGCGTGCTGACGATCGCAACAACACGTTGCGCGCTGCAGTCGCGTCAACGCCAGGGGCTCGAGGCGGCTGTCGCCGGCGCGCTGCTGATGGTGGGCGCGTATTACACCCATAGCTGGCTGCCGCTGATCTGGGGCCCGGCGTGATGCGACGGCAATCGAGCTGGTGCTTTGCCGCAAACACAATGTCACTCACGACAAGATAGATCGGAAACTGTATGTCCGTCCTCATCGACAAGAATACCAAGGTCATCTGCCAGGGCTTCACCGGCAAGAACGGCACCTTCCACTCCGAGCAGGCTATTGCTTACGGAACGAAGATGGTCGGCGGCACGTCGCCCGGCAAAGGCGGCACCACGCATCTCAATCTGCCGGTGTTCGACACCGTGGCTGAAGCCAAGTCCAAGACCGGCGCAGACGCGAGCGTGATCTACGTTCCGCCGCCCGGCGCAGCCGACGCGATCTGCGAAGCGATCGACGCGGAAATCCCGCTGATCGTCTGCATCACAGAAGGCATTCCGGTGCTGGACATGGTGAAAGTGAAGCGTTCGCTGTCGGGATCGAAATCGCGGTTGATCGGGCCGAATTGCCCCGGCGTGATGACGGCCGGCGAATGCAAGATCGGCATCATGCCCGGCAACATCTTCAAGCCCGGCAAGGTCGGCATCGTCTCGCGCTCCGGCACGCTGACCTATGAAGCGGTGTTCCAGACCTCGCGCGAAGGCCTCGGCCAGACGACGGCGGTCGGCATTGGCGGCGATCCTGTGAAGGGCACCGAATTCATCGACGTGCTGGAGATGTTCCTCGCCGATCCGAAGACCGAAGCGATCATCATGATCGGTGAAATCGGCGGTTCGGCCGAGGAAGACGCCGCTCAATTCCTGAAGGACGAGGCACGCAAGGGCCGCAAGAAGCCGATGGTTGGCTTCATCGCCGGCCGCACCGCGCCTCCCGGACGCCGCATGGGTCATGCCGGCGCGATCATCTCGGGCGGCAAGGGTGACGCCGAGTCCAAGATCGCGGCCATGGAAGCGGCCGGGATCACGGTGTCGCCGTCCCCGGCGCGGGTCGGCAGGACCCTGGTGGAGGTCCTGAAGGGCTAAGTCCTTCCGGCTTCGATTAAGCCCAAGTTCGGCGGGCCAATTTCGAGAATTCAACAGGCGCCTCGTTCGGGCGCCTGTTTTTTTTTAACCCCTGTTTGTTACGGCAGAGGCAGGCATCTCCATACCGGTCTGCTGGTATGCACGATTGAATTACGATTCATTCTTTTGTCATCTAATCGTGGCCCAATTCGATCATTAGCTATACAAGGAACGCCGCCGGGGGCCCGGTTTTCAGCTGAATCGAACCCCGAATGGGCCGCTTCCGGCGGTCTAAGCCCACGATTTCAGGACGCCCTCCCAGGACGCCGTCAAGGACGACCCGCATGTCTCGCCAGGACGCGAACGCAGCTTTCGCTCTCACCTCATTCCTCTATGGCGGCAACGCTGCCTACATCGAAGATCTCTACGCCAAATACGAAGCCGATCCGGCGTCGGTGGATGCCGAATGGCAATCGTTCTTCCAAAGCCTGAAGGACGATCCCGCGAGCGTCACCAAGAGCGCGGAAGGCGCGTCCTGGAAGAAGCCTGGCTGGCCGCAAATCGGCAATGGCGAACTCATCGCTGCGCTCGACGGCAACTGGGCCGAAACCGAAAAGGCGCTTGGCGACAAGATCAAAGGCAAGGCGCAGGCGCGTGGCGTCGAACTCTCGACAACGGATGTGCTGCAAGCCACGCGCGATTCGCTGCATGCGCTGATGCTGATCCGTGCCTATCGCATTCGCGGCCATTTCCACGCCAAGCTCGATCCGCTTGAGCTTGAACCAGAGCGCGACGAAGCCGAGCTCGATCCGAAAACCTATGGCTTCACCGAAGCCGACATGGATCGGAAGATCTATCTCGACAAAGTGCTGGGGCTCGAATTCGGCACCATGCGCGAGATCGTTGCGCTCCTGCGCCGCACCTATTGCCAGACCCTCGGCGTCGAATTCATGCACATCTCCGATCCGGCGCAGAAGGCGTGGATCCAGGAGCGCATCGAAGGCAAGGACAAGGAAATCGCCTTCACCCGCGAAGGCAAGCGCGCGATCCTGAACAAGCTGGTCGAAGCCGAAGGCTTCGAGAAGTTTCTTGACGTCAAATATACCGGCACCAAGCGCTTCGGCCTCGATGGCGGTGAATCGCTGATCCCCGCGCTCGAACAGATCATCAAGCGCGGCGGCCAGCTCGGCGTGAAGGACATCGTGTTCGGCATGGCGCATCGCGGCCGCCTGAACACGCTGACGCAGGTGATGGGCAAGCCGCACCGCGTGCTGTTCCATGAATTCAAGGGCGGTTCGGCGACACCGGATGAAGTCGAAGGCTCCGGCGACGTGAAATACCATCTCGGTGCATCGAGCGATCGCGAGTTCGACGGCAACAAGGTGCATATATCGCTGACGCCGAATCCGTCGCATCTCGAGATCGTCGATCCCGTCGTGCTCGGCAAGGTGCGCGCGAAGCAGGATCAGCTTGGCGCAACGCCGGAAGACCGCACGATGGCGCTGCCGTTGCTCATTCACGGTGATGCAGCTTTCGCAGGCCAGGGTGTAGTTGCCGAATGCTTCGGGCTGTCGGAGCTGAAGGGCTATCGCACCGGTGGCTCGCTGCATTTCATCGTCAACAACCAGATCGGCTTTACCACCTATCCACGCTACTCGCGCTCCTCGCCCTATCCGTCGGATGTGGCGAAGATGATCGAGGCGCTGATCTTCCACGTCAACGGTGACGATCCGGAAGCGGTGGTATTCGCCGCCAAGGTCGCGATCGAATACCGGCAACGTTTCGCCAAGCCGGTGGTCATCGACATGTTCTGCTATCGTCGTTTCGGCCATAACGAAGGCGACGAGCCGGCGTTCACCCAACCGCTGATGTATCAGAAGATCCGGGCACATCCGTCGACGCTGGATATCTATGCGAAGAAGCTGATCGCAGAGCAGGTCGTCACCGAAGGCGAAGTGGACAAGATGAAGGCTGACTGGCGCGCGCGCCTCGAAGCCGAATTCGAAGCCAGCCAGGGCTACAAGCCGAACAAGGCCGATTGGCTCGATGGCCGCTGGTCCGGCCTCAAGCCTGGCATCGACGTCGAAGATCCGCGCCGCGGTAATACCGGCGTCGACATCGATAAGCTGAAAGAGATCGGCAAAAAGATTACGGCAGTTCCAGCGGATTTCCAGGTTCACCGCACCATCGGCCGCTTCCTCGATAATCGCCGCAAGGCGATCGAGACCGGCGAGGGCCTCGACTGGGCGACCGCCGAAGCGCTGGCGTTCTGCACGCTGCTTGAGGAAGGCCACAATGTGCGCCTCTCCGGACAGGATTCGGAGCGCGGCACCTTCTCACAGCGGCATTCGGTGCTGTTTGATCAGCGCACCGAGGAACGTTACACGCCGTTCAATCATCTGACCGAGCAGCAGGGCCGCTATGAGGTCCTGAACTCGATGCTCTCGGAAGAGGCTGTGCTCGGTTACGAATACGGCTATTCGACCGCGGAGCCGAATGCTCTGACCCTGTGGGAGGCGCAGTTCGGCGACTTCGCCAATGGTGCGCAGGTGGTGTTCGACCAGTTCATCTCGTCAGGCGAACGCAAATGGTTGCGCATGTCCGGCCTCGTTTGCCTGTTGCCGCATGGCTATGAAGGTCAGGGACCGGAGCATTCGTCGGCCCGTCTGGAGCGCTATCTGCAGATGTGCGCCGAAGACAACATGCAGGTCGCCAATTGTACCACGCCGGCGAATTACTTCCACATCCTGCGCCGTCAGTTGAAGCGTGAGATCAGAAAGCCGCTGATCCTGATGACGCCGAAGTCGCTGCTGCGCCACAAGCGTGCAACCTCGCGGCTCGACGAACTCGGCGCCGACACGACGTTCCATCGTCTGCTGTGGGACGATGCGCAGACGTTCAAGGACGAAAAGATCAAGCTCGTTGCCGATGACAAGATGCGTCGCGTCGTGCTTTGCACTGGCAAGGTCTATTACGATCTGTATGAGGAGCGTGAGAAGCGCGGCGTCGACGACATCTATCTGCTGCGCGTCGAGCAGCTTTTTCCGTTCCCGACCAAGACGCTGATCCAGGAGCTGTCGCGCTTCAAGCAAGCCGAGATCGTGTGGTGTCAGGAAGAGCCGCGCAACATGGGCGCGTGGTTCTTCGTCGACACTTTCATCGAATGGGTGCTGAACCAGATCCAGGCCAAGCATCGCCGGGCGCGTTATGCCGGACGTCCTGCTGCCGCATCCACGGCGGTCGGCCAGATGTCGAAGCATCTCGCGCAGCTTAAGCAATTCCTGGACGAGGCGCTGGGCTAAATTGTCCACCCTCCCGCCGAACTCGGGCTTGCCCGAGTTCGGACCTCAAAAATTCTCGAAATCGGGTTTACCCGATTTCGATTGAGGGGGAGGGCGCGGCACGCATCGAACACTCGTGAGATGCGAGCCGGGGTGAGGTGAAATTTTTACTGCAGATCACCCCACCCGGCCGCTCGCTTTGCTCACGGCGACCCTCCCCCTCCAGGGGAGGGTGAAAGAAAAACTGAAGGGCTAATTATGACCGACATCCGCGTTCCCACCCTCGGCGAATCCGTCACCGAGGCGACTATCGGCAAGTGGTTCAAGAAGCCCGGCGATGCCGTCGCTGTCGACGAGCCGTTGGTCGAACTTGAAACCGACAAGGTGACGATCGAGGTGCCGGCGCCCGCCGCCGGCGTACTCGAAGCGATCGCGGTGAAAGACGGCGAGACCGTTGCGGTCGGCGCGCTGCTCGGTCAGATCAAGGCTGGTGCAGGCGCTGCGGCGACCACAGGCGCGCCTGACAAAAAGCAAAGCACCACGGCGCCGATCAAGGCGGCCGATGAGGAAGTAAAACCCCGCGCGCAGGACAAGCTGGAAAATCAGACGCCGAAACCGTCAGGCGAGATGCCGGTGCCGCCGTCGGTGCGCAAGCTGTCGGCCGAGTCCGGTATCGATGCCTCGACCGTTCCCGGCAGCGGCAAGGATGGCCGCGTCACCAAGGGCGACATGCTGGCCGCGATCGAGCGCGCCGCTTCGGCGCCGACGCCGGTTGCTGCATCGGCACCGATGCAGGTGCGTGCGCCGTCGCCGGCTGACGATGCCGCGCGTGAAGAGCGCGTGAAAATGACGCGTCTGCGCCAGACCATCGCCCGCCGCCTGAAGGATGCGCAGAACACGGCGGCCATGCTGACGACCTTCAATGAGGTCGACATGAAGGCGGTGATGGAGCTGCGCAATCAGTACAAGGATGCGTTCGAGAAGAAGCATGGCGTGAAGATGGGCTTCATGGGCTTCTTCGTGCGCGCTTGCGTGCAGGCACTCAAAGACATCCCGGCCGTCAATGCCGAGATCGACGGCACCGACATCATCTACAAGAATTACTATCACATCGGCGTGGCGGTCGGCACCGAGAAGGGCCTTGTCGTGCCGGTGATCCGCGACTGCGATCACAAGTCGCTGGCGCAGATCGAGAAGGACATTGCCGCTGTCGGCCGGCGTGCGCGCGATGGCCAGCTCAAGATCGAGGAGATGCAGGGCGGCACCTTCACCATCTCGAATGGTGGTGTGTACGGTTCGCTGATGTCGACGCCAATTCTCAATGCGCCGCAATCGGGCATTCTCGGCATGCACAAGATTCAGGAGCGCCCGGTCGCCATTGGCGGCAAGGTCGAGATTCGTCCGATGATGTATCTGGCGCTCTCCTACGATCACCGCATCGTCGATGGCCGCGAAGCGGTGACCTTCCTTGTGCGGGTGAAGGATGTGCTGGAAGATCCGGCGCGGCTGGTTCTGGATCTTTAACGTTTTCCTCCGTCATGGCCGGGCATAAGCCGTCGAAGACGGCGTCTTTAACGCCTTATGTCCCGGCCATCCACGTCTGAATATCGACCCAAGACGTGGATGCCCGCGACGAGCGCGGGCATGACGACCGAGAATTTCGGAGTTTTTGTATGTCCTACGATCTCATCGTCATTGGTACTGGCCCCGGCGGTTATGTCTGCGCCATTCGTGCGGCGCAGCTCGGCATGAAAGTGGCTGTCGTCGAAAAGCGCGCAAGCCTTGGCGGCACCTGCCTGAATATCGGCTGCATTCCGTCGAAGGCGCTGCTGCATGCATCCGAATTGTTCGAGGAGGCCGGTCACGCTTTCGCGAAGATGGGCATCGGTGTCAGCAAGCCCAAGCTCGATCTGAAGCAGATGCTAGTCTTCAAGGACGAGGCGGTTGACGGCAACGTCAAGGGCGTCGACTTCCTGATGAAGAAGAACAAGATCGACGTTGTCTACGGCGCCGGCCGCATCACGGCGCCGGGCAAGGTCGAGGTGAAGGCGGCCGACGGCAAAACGCAGACGCTGGAGACCAAGAACATCGTGATTGCCACCGGCTCCGATGTGACGCAGCTCAAGGGTATCACGATTGATGAGAAGCGCGTCGTGTCGTCCACCGGTGCATTGACGCTCGAGAAGGTGCCGGAGAAGCTTCTGGTGATCGGCGCCGGCGTGATCGGGCTTGAGCTTGGCTCTGTGTGGCGGAGGCTCGGTGCACAGGTGACGGTCGTGGAATTCCTCGATCGCATTCTGCCTGGCATGGACTCAGAGGTCGCACGTCAGTCGCAGCGCCTGTTCGAAAAACAGGGCATGACCTTCAAGCTCGGCTCGAAAGTCACCAGCGTTGATACGTCCGGCAAGAAGCTGAAAGTGAACGTGGAGCCGGCAAAAGGAGGAGAGACTGAAACGCTCGATGCCGACGTGGTGCTCGTTGCCATCGGTCGCGTGCCGTACATCGAGGGCCTCGGTCTGCAAGAGGTCGGCGTGGCGCTCGACGAACGCGGCCGGGTCAAGACCGATGCGCATTTCGCGACCAATGTGCCGGGCATCTATGCCATCGGTGACGTGATCGCGGGTCCGATGCTGGCGCACAAGGCGGAAGACGAAGGCGTCGCCGTTTCCGAGATCATCGCCGGACAGGCCGGACATGTGAACTACGATGTCATCCCGGCGGTGGTTTACACCTATCCGGAGATCGCGTCGGTCGGCAAATCCGAAGACGATCTAAAGGCGGAAAATCACGCTTACAATGTCGGAAAATTCCCGTTCACCGCGAACGGCCGCGCCAAAGCCAATCAGCAGACCGAAGGCTTCGTGAAGATCCTCGCCGATGCCAAGACCGATCGTGTGCTCGGCGTTCATATCGTCGGTGCCGACGCCGGCAACATGATCGCGGAAGCGGCGGTGGCGATGGAATTCGGCGCATCATCGGAAGATATCGCCCGCACCTGCCATGCGCATCCGACGCTGCCCGAAGCAGTGAAAGAAGCCGCGCTCGCGGTCGACAAGCGCGCGATTCATATGTGAGGGTTCTCCTTCCCCGCTCTGGCGGGGAAAGCAAGCGCTGGAGCGCGAGATGCCCTCACTGCAAAACAAAATTGCACTCGTTACCGGGGCCGCCGTCGGCTTCGGGCAAGCCTTTGCGCAAAGGTTTGCGCAGGACGGTGCGCATGTCGTGCTGGTCGACATCAAGCCGTGCGATGAGACGGCGAAGATGGTGGAAGCTGCCGGCCGCGAAGCGATGCCGGTGATTTGTGATATCACCTCGGAAGAGGCGGTCGGTTATCTCGCTATGGAAGTCGACCGGCGGTTCGGGTGTTGCGACATCCTCGTCAACAATGCTGGCATCTATCCGATCCAACCCTTCGATCAGATCACCTTCGCAGATTGGCGGCGTGTGATGGCGCTCAATCTCGATGCGGTCTTCCTGACGGCCAAGGCTTTCATGCCGGGGATGAAGCGGCGCGGATGGGGCCGGGTGATCAACATCTCGTCGAGCACGTTCAATGTGGTGGCGTCAGGATACACGCACTACATCGCCAGCAAGGGCGGTGTCGTTGGTCTGACGCGCGCGCTCGCCACCGAATTCGGCAATGACGGCGTGACAGTGAATGCGGTGGCGCCGAGCCTCACGCGCACTCCTGGCACGGAAGGCCGGCAACCGCGTGCTGGCCGCGAGAGCATGGATGAGGAATTTCTGGCTCTCGCAAACCTGCAGGCGATCAAGCGCGTGCAGGTGCCGAGCGATCTTGCCGGCGTCGTCTCGTTTCTTGCGAGCGACGATGCGGCTTTCATGACGGGACAGACGATCTACGTCGATGGCGGTATGGTGCGGGTTTAATCATACGTCAGCGCGCGATTTTTTTCTCCCGCTTATCCCGCGGAAAGCGCTGCCTAATGCGACCGCCAGGGATACGGCACTTTCAGATTCACCGGTTCTTCGGGCACGATCGAAGGGCTCTCCTCACCCGGAACGAGTGCAGCCATCGCCTCGTTGACGTCCTTGCTTTCGAGAAGTTCGCCCAGCCGGCCGATCGTCCATTCGGCCGAAGCGCCGCAATCGGGGTCACGATAACAATCCAGTTCAAGACGGGCGAGCCGCACAGCCTCGACCAAAGCAATGATATGGTTTTTCATGACGCATAACTCCCTTACGGGAATAATAACGCTTTCGGCGATGTCCGGTTGCCGGCGAAAATTTGAGTCTTATTCGCCCGAGCAGGCCACGCGGCCGCGCCGCGTAGTTGTCTTGCCTTCCGAGCCGCCAGCCGGGCCGAGATCGTGGACCATCAGAACGTAGTTGCCACTATAGCTGGTCTCGTCCTGGCCTTTTTTGCGCCGAGCTTGAATGACGAGTTCGACATAGCCATGCGCCTTATCGCCTTCACGCTCCCGATAGAAGCGTAGTTTGAGATCGCGGTCGTAATACCACTTCTGGGTCACATGCTCGCTGAGATCGAGCTTGCGGAGGTCGTCCGGCGTGCCGGGTGCACGGATTTCAAGCTCCGCCCTGACCTGGGGAATCTGTTCACCAACGCTGTGGCTGACAACAGCTGCCGCTTCAAAGTTCACGACCTTGTCATCGATGCTGCAGGAAAAGCCGCCGGTGGCGAGTGCGGTTTGTGTGCTGGCCAGTAATATGACGAGGGCAATCAGACGCATGAAATAACTCCGCGATGCGAATATCCGCATGCGTATAAACGTGTTGTCGCCGGTAATGAAGGGCCTTCAGGCGCGCGGATGCGCGGCCTTATATGCGTCGAGCAGCCGTTCGGTATCGACCGCGGTGTAGATTTGCGTCGTCGATAGCGAGGCGTGGCCCAGCAATTCCTGGATCGAACGCAGGTCGCCGCCGCGCGACAAGAGATGCGTCGCGAAGGAATGGCGTAACGCGTGCGGTGTCGCCGTATCCGGCAGGCCCAGCGCGCCGCGCAGCCGCTCCATCGTCAGTTGAATGATGCGGGGTGATAACTGTCCGCCCTTGGCGCCGACAAAGAGAGGTTCGTCGTCGGATAAATCGTAAGGGCAGAGTGCGATATAGTCGGCCACCAGCGTCAGCACCTGTGGCAGCACCGGCACCATGCGCGTCTTGTTGCCCTTGCCGGTGACAATAATCGTATCGCCTTGTCCGGGTGCGGGGACATCTTTGCCGGACAATCCGAGCGCTTCGGAAATACGGAGGCCGGAGCCATAGAGCAGCGCCAGCACCGCCGCATCACGCGCGAAGATCCATGGCTCACGCTCTTCGCCCGCGCGCAGGCCGATGTCGGAGACGCGTCGGGCCGACGGCACGGTGAGCGGTTTTGGCAAGGTCTTGGAAAGCTTGGGCGCGCGCACGGCATTGAGCGCGCCGACCTTGCCCTTGCCGTCGCGTTCGAGAAATCGCGCAAAGGATCGCGCACCGGCGAGTTGCCGCATCAGCGTTCGCGCGCCGATGCCTTGCGATCGGCGAGATGCCATGAAGGCGCGCACATCGCGCGGCGCCAGCGCGGCGAGATTTCTCAGCGAGGGCTGCTCACCGAGATGCTCGGTCATGAAGAGGAGGAACTGGGTGACGTCGCGCCGGTAGGCCTCGAGGGTCTTGGGCGACATTCTTTTCTGGTCGCCGAGAAAGGCCAGCCATCGCAGAAGTTCTGCAGAAATCTCAGGCGAGAAGGGCAGCTCTGTTTGATGTTCTGGCATCCCGCCTTATCTCACCGCCTTCCTTCACCCTTCCTTAAGGGCCCGGAATCGGGTGAGTGTCTCCGCCTTATGACGATGAAGATAGTCGATGTGGTGGTGCCGGTGGCGCTCGACCGGGCCTATTCCTACCGCGTTCCCGCGGGGATGACGCTTGCGCCAGGCGATGTCGTCGCGGTGCCGCTGGGCCCGAATGAATATGCCGGCGTGGTCTGGGGCGAAGGCCATCCGCGTCCCGGATTGCACAACAAACTCAAGGATGTAGACGCCAAGCTCGACGTGCCGCCGCTGCGTGAGGAGTTGCGCCAGTTCATCGATTGGGTGGCCGATTACACACTGGGGTCGCGGGGGACAGTGCTGAATATGGCACTGCGCATGGGCCAGCATCTTGGCCCGGAGCGCGAGCGGGTCGGCGTGCGGCTCGCGGGTCCCAAGCCGCAGCGGATGACGGCGGCGCGGGCCCGCGTTCTCAATGCCTTGGCCGATGGTATGACGCGGCTGAAAAGCGAGGCCGCGCAGGAAGCCGGCGTATCGGCGGGCGTCATCGACGGCCTGATCGACGAAGGAACGCTGGAAACCCTCGTAATCCCCCCGGAAGCCGTGGCGAAAGTCCCGGATCCTGATCATAATCTTCCGGAATTATCCGATGCGCAGAATGTTGCGGCGCAGACGCTGAAAGAGGCGTTGAACGGCGGATTTTCCGCGTTCCTGGTCGACGGCGTCACCGGCTCCGGCAAGACCGAAGTCTACTTCGAGGCCATCGCCGACAACATCCGCAAAGGGCGTCAGACGCTCATCCTGATGCCGGAAATTGCGCTGACCACGCAATTCCTCAATCGCTTCGAAGCGCGGTTCGGCGTGCGCCCCGCCGAATGGCATTCACAACTCGGTTCGCGCAAGCGCGCGCGCACATGGTCTGCGATTGCCCAGAACGAAGTTTCGGTGATTGTCGGCGCGCGCTCGGCGTTGTTCCTGCCCTATGCCGACCTTGGTCTGATCATCGTCGATGAAGAGCACGACCCTGCCTACAAGCAGGAAGACGGCGTGCATTATCACGCGCGCGACATGGCGATTGTCCGGGGACATCTTGCGAAAATTCCCGTGGTGCTGGCATCGGCAACGCCGTCGGTCGAAACCGAAGTCAATGCTCGGCGCGGCCGCTACAAGCGGCTCGCATTGCCGGAACGTTTTGGGGGACAACATCTGCCGCATATCGAGGCGATCGATCTGCGCACCGAAGGCCCGCCACGAAATCGCTTCATTGCGCCCATGCTCGTAGAAGCCGTGAAGCTCGCGCTGGAGAAGAAGGAGCAAGCGCTTCTTTTCCTCAATCGTCGGGGCTATGCTCCGCTGACGCTCTGCCGCTCCTGCGGCTACCGGCTGGCGTGTCAAAATTGTGATGCCTGGCTGGTCGATCACCGGTTCAAGCGCCGCCTCGTCTGTCACCATTGCGGCTTCTCGATGCCGCCGCCGGCGGTCTGCCCGAAATGCGATGCCAAGGATTCGTTCGCGCCGGTCGGCCCTGGCGTCGAGCGCCTGCAGGAGGAAGTGGCGAACCTGTTTCCGGAGGCGCGCACCATCGTGCTGTCGAGCGACCTGTTTGAATCGGTCGAGCGCCTGCGCGAGGAACTGGAAGGCGTTGCCGAAGGCCGCTTCGACATCATCATCGGCACGCAGCTTGTGGCCAAGGGCCATCATTTCCCGAAGCTCAATCTCGTCGGCATTGTCGATGCCGATCTCGGATTGGCGAATGGCGATCCGCGCGCGGCCGAGCGCACGTTTCAGCTTCTGCATCAGGTGGCCGGACGGGCCGGCCGCGAAACCGGTTACGGCCAGGGCTTCCTGCAGACGCATCAGCCGGAGCATCCGGTGATGCGTGCGATCATTTCCGGCGATCGCGCGGCGTTCTACGACACCGAAATCGCCTCGCGCGAAGCGACCGGCTATCCGCCGTTCGGTCGCCTGGCGGCGATTGTCGTTTCAGGCGGCGACCGGCACGAGACCGAAAGCTTCGCGCGCAAGCTCGCAGCGGCGTCGCCGCTCGATGAAAGCGTGCGCGTGCTCGGCCCCGCCGAAGCGCCGCTCGCGGTGGTGCGTGGGCGCTATCGCTTTCGTCTCTTGATCAAATCGCCGCGCAATTACGATCTCTCACACTTCATGCGCGGCTGGTTGGCCCATGCGCCGAAGACGCGGGGCAGTTTGAAGCTGGAAGTCGATATCGATCCGCAGAGTTTTTATTGAAGTCGCCAAGATTTTATGGACTGAAGGTCATGTTCGAAAAGTCTCTTATATACCGCGTTGGTGTGAAGCATCATGCCGATTTAGGCCTGTTAGCTGAGACGATGTTTTTTTATGGTCAGACGCAACTTCTGTTGGACCGCTCGTCCGTTGTTTCACTTTCTAGGCTGCTGTCAGCTGATCTACTCAAGGTGCTTCTCGATAATGAATGGCTTAGAATTGCGTATAGTCGCGAAAATTTTGGTGTGCTCACTAGCGGCTTGCCGCAATCGCATGATTTCGGCGTATTTAATGTGAGCCAAACAGCAAAAGGAAAACGATTAAAGAGTCATCAAGAAGAAATAGAGGAGGCGCTAGTTCGTGAGCATGGGAACTCGGCAGAGACGCGAAAGCTTTCAAAAATTTTTACCGATAAAACTGAGCTTCATCGATTTAGAGGAGTGCCGGAAAAATCGAAGATAATTCCTGATTTCGCAAGACAGGATGTGCAGGACCAGGCGTTTCTGTCTAAAGCGGTGCGTGCAATCCTTATCGAGCTGGTGCCGGGATTTGATCCACTCTTGCCATTTCACTTTAGAATTATCAGAGGTTCAAACGGCGAGCTTTTCGTCGACAGCGATTTGAATTTCCACGACCTTAATCAAGCTTTTCATACGATCGTCCCTTTATCGGATGGCTCGCTCAACGAGGCGCTCATCTTAAATTACATACAAATGGCGAGAGCGGATACTGTCTACGCCGCTTACTATATGGCTGAGCCTGTAACATCGTCTCTGAGCTCCAGGATAATGGAGAAGAATCACTTTGAATTCTTGCGTCGAAATATCAGCCAAAACGATATTAGTTTATTCCATGAAATCATTGTTCCCGGAATTCCAACTATCAGAGAGGCTATTAATTCCGGCGAGCGGACCTTTAGCGAATATCTGAACTTCTTGGAGGTGGCGCAGTGTTTCAAGAAGTGGCTCAATGTCGCTAGCCCTGATGTAGGTCTCGTCCAATCGTACAATAAGGATGTCTCAAAGAAGTCGTGGATTGAAACGCTGCCTGGAAAGATGACTAGATTTGTTGTCGCCACTGGTGTTGGCCTTGGCGCAGCGACAATTGCTGGACCTGCGGCCGGACTTGCTACCGGTGCCGCGAACTCCTTCCTGCTGGACAGAATACTCAAAGGGTGGAGACCCAACCGGTTCATTGAAGGATCTTATAAGAAATTTGTACAAGGCGATTAAGTGTCCGTGTGGTGCGCCCGCGCAGTGTCATGTGGAAAGTTCTGGCGCCGATTTGACTGACGGCATTCGGTGGCTTGCCCATGCGCCGAAGACGCGGGGAAGTCTGAAGCTGGAAGTGGATATCGATCCGCAGAGTTTTTATTAAGTGTTCCCCGAGTGATCAATCAGTCAATCCGCTTCGGCAATTCGTCTGCCAGGCAGTTGCTGGTTGGACTCTTGATTTGTGTGACAAGTTGGCATATCTTGCACACAAGGAGCGTAAGATGGGTGTGAAGGTCGCAAGGTCTAAACGCAAGACGCCGGAGGCGAAGCCGGTGTCGTCCGTCGTGCTTGAAGAGGCGCGCTTGGCCGGTCTTTTGGATGGGGAGAAGACCGAACATGTTAGCTTCCGTGCACCAAGGGCACTGATCGAGGCAGCGAAACGCCAAAGCGGTGCCAGCAAGCCTACCGAACTCGGACTTTTGGCGCTGGCGATGCTTGCTCAGCCCGATCCAGCAGCCACTTTCCTCAAGGCTACCCGCGGCGTGCTAGGGCCGGACCACAAGCTTGACTATTGATCTCGGTGCCAGTCTGCGCCGGATCAAGCCGGAGAAGCACCAAGTCCGACTCTCATTGCGCCCGCCGCAAGAACTCGTTGCTGCGGCCGACATTGCCGGTGTCGGCCGCGCAGCGCTGTTAGCCGACACAAATGTCTACATTCATTCGGCGGCCGGCACATTGCCAGCCGCTGTCGAAGTCCTCCTTGATCGAGGCCTCCTCTTTCACTGCACAGTGTGCATTGGGGAATTGACGACCGGTGTTGCGAACAGTGATCCGACCCGACCCAGTTGGGCAGCAGTTCGTGACTATTACCTGGATCTCATCGAGCATTTTCCGTCAACGCGGCTGCTGACACCCGACGATGATATTTGGGCCGAGGCCGGCCTGATCGCGGGTACACTCGCACGGGCGCAAGGGTATCAACGCCATCAGCGCAAAGAGTGTCTCAATGACGCGCTTATCTTCTTGACCGCCGCCAAGGCCGGCTTGCCCGTGCTCACATCCAACCGCGACGAGTTCGATCTCATTCAACAAGTCGCCTCGCGCGGTACATTTATCCACTACTGATCACGAGCCTGAGGGGTGAACTTCATTCACGCATGCCATCGTGGAAATGGGGATCATCGTTACGCGTGTGCAAACTCTTCTCATACGCCTTATTTTTGCTTCCGAGGCGTTCGAAGGCATCACGAATGCATATCGAACGGCAGGAGCTGTCTTTGCCATCGCGACCTTATCTGAAAATTGCAGCGACGCTTTTCGTCTCCACCCTTTCCGGCCTCTCTCCCACCCTCGCCGCGCCGCAGGATCAGGACGCCAAGGTACGGCAGGTTATCGACGACGCGATCAAGCCGCTCCTCAAGCAATACGCCATTCCCGGAATGGCTGTCGGCGTGACGATCGACGGCAAGCGCACTTTCGTCGAGTACGGCGATGCCTCGATCAATCCGAAAGTTGCCGTCACGCGAGACACGCTGTTCGAACTCGGCTCGATCAGCAAGACATTCACCTCGACCTTGGCGGCCTATGCCGAGGTGGAGGGCAAGCTGTCGTTGAAGGAGCGCGTCAGCGCAGTCATGCCCGCATTGAAAGGCAGCGCGCTCGACCATGTGCGCGTGCTCGATCTTGCGACGCATACGGCCGGCGGTTTCCCGCTGCAATTGCCCGGCGATGTGAAGACCGAAAAGCAGCTCATCGCCTATTTCAAGTCATGGAAGCCGCAATACACGCCCGGCACCCATCGCGTCTATGCCAATCCAAGCGTCGGCCTTCTCGGCATGGTCACGGCGAAAGCCATGGGTGCGCCGTTTCAAACGCTGGCGGAACGCCTGTTCGCCGAAATCGGGCTCAAGCGAACCTATATCGCCGTGCCCGCAGCGGAGATGAAATCCTACGCGTGGGGATATTCGCGCGACAACAAGCCGAGCCGGGTGTCTCCCGCCTTGCTTGCGATCGAAGCGTATGGCGTGAAATCGAATGCCGTCGACATGCTTCGCTATCTCGAAGCGAATATGGGCGTCGGCGCTGTGCCGCCGAAAGTCGCACGCGCGTTGGAGGCGACCCATACCGGCTATTTCCGCGCCGGCGAACTGATTCAGGATCTGATCTGGGAGCAATATCCCTGGCCGGTGACGCCGGAGAAGCTGGCTGCCGGCAACACGGTGCAAATGGGCCGGGCGAATTCGCATCCTGCGACCGCGATCGATCCGCCGATGGCGCCGCGCGGCGATGTGCTCGTCAACAAGACCGGATCGACCAACGGCTTCGGCGCCTATGTCGCGTTCGTGCCCGAAAAGAAAATCGGCATCGTCATGCTGGCGAATAGGATCTATCCGAACGATGTGCGGGCCAAGGCGGCGTTGCAGGTGTTGTCGCGCCTGACGCAATGAACGGACACCTTTTCCGTTCGTTCCCGCGCAAGCGGGAACCCAGAGCCACTTGTTGATGCGTTTATAACTCCTGGGTCCCCGCTTTTGCGTTAAGACGCGCTTCGCGCTTTTGCGCGGGGACGAGCGGGAGAAAATACGTTACTCCACCGTAACCAAAGACAAAGGTGTATCCGCACCGCCGCGCAATCTTGCCGCTGCGCGATGACTGGCGCATGCTTGTAACAGTCCCGACGCAGATCGGGCTTTACGGGGAGACGTCCTATGAAATGCATCGCTTCCGGTGTTGTGATGTCTGTCGTCTTTTTCACACTCACCGCTGCACAGGCCCAGGCGCCATCCTGGACCGTTCCGCCTGAGAATGCCCGCTGCCCGTCGAAATGGGGTGCTGCCGACGAGCGCGGGTCGGCCAATCATATGAAGCCGCAGGCCGTGCTCAACGCGGTCAAGCTGATCAAGGCCGGCGAGGTGATCGAGCTCGGTCATGTGCTGAACGACAAGATGCCGTTCTTCGGCACGCGGCGATTCGACGTTCATGCCAAGCGCACATTCATGAATGAGTTTTCGAACATGCGCGGCAGCAACGAGGAGATCGTCATAACCGAGATCGGTCAGGTGGGCACACAGTTCGACGCCTTCGCGCATCAGACGCATCTCAACAGCTGGTACAATTGTTTCAAGGTCGACGACAATGCAACACGTGGCGGCTTCAACAAGCTCGGCGTGCACAATGTCGGTTCGCTGATCGCGCGCGGCGTGCTGATCGATGTCGCCGGCTACAAGGGCGTCGATATGCTCGGAGACAATTACGAGATCACGGTCGAGGATCTCGAAGGTGCGCTCAAGAAGCAGAACGTGACGCTGCAACCGGGCGACGCGATCATCATCAATACCGGCTGGGGCAAGCTGTGGGCCAAGGATAACGCCCGCTATGTCAAATCATGTCCGGGCATCGGCGTGAAGGCTGCCGAATGGCTGGCGGCGAAGGACCCGCTGCTGCTCGGTTCGGACAATTGGCCGGTGGAAGTCGCGCCCAATCCGGACAAGCAATTGTCGCTGCCGGTGCATCAGCTCGCGCTGGTGGTCAACGGCATCCATCTCTTGGAAAATCTCAAGCTCGACGAGCTGGCGGCGAAACAGGCCTACGAGTTCGCGTTCATCATGCAGCCGCTGAAGGTGCAGGGCGGCTCGGGCTCGACCGTCGCGCCGATCGCGGTGCGGTAAGCCGCTTTATCCGCTCGTTCCCGCGCAAGCGGGAACCCAGTACTTCTTGGCGCTGGGTCCCCGCTTTTGCGTGAAGACGCGCTTCGCGCTTTTGCGCGGGGACGAACGGAAAGATGCGAGGCTAGCCCGCAGCCTTCAGCGCCCGCTCCACGCTCGGCACGTAGTAGACCGAGCGGCCGCGCAATCCCGGCAATTTGAAGGCCCGCCGCACATGCGGGCGCACGCCGGCGAAATAGACCTTGGTGCCGGCCTTGTGCAGCCGCTGCACGAAACGTTCGAGCGCGGCCGCGGCGGTGATGTCGATAAACGGCACATCCGAGAAATCGAGAACGAAGATCCGCGGCGGACTCGCCACGCGGTCGAGGATCAGGTTCACGCGCGCCGTTGCGCCGAAAAAGAATGCGCCGCTGATGCGATAGACCATCACATCGTCGGGCAGCACATTGCCGGCATAAGCGGGACGGCCGTTGACGCTGTCGGAGACATCGTCGCGGATGAATTTCGGTCCGCCATCGATGTCGATCGATTCGGCCATGCGATGCATGAACAGAAACGATCCGAGCACCACACCGAAACCGATTCCGGTGAGCAGATCGACAAAGATCGTCAACAGGAATGTCGCGAGCAGCACCAGCGCATCGGCAACCGATGAGCGCAGCAGCAGCGCGAATTCGGCGCGGTCCGCCATGCCCCAGGCAACGACGACCAGAACGCCGGCCAAGGCCGCGAGCGGGACATAGGCGACGAGCGGCATCGCCACGAGCACGAAGATCAACAGATAGACCGAATGCAGCATGCCCGCGACGGGGCCACGCGCGCCGGCGCGGATATTGGTGGCGGTCCGCGCGATCGTGCCGGTTACCGGCACGCCGCCGCAAACGGCCGCTGCGACATTGCCGATGCCTTGCGCCACCAGTTCGCTGTTGGAACGGTGCCGCCGCCCGGACATGCCGTCGGCAACGACGGCGGAGAGCAGCGACTCGATCGCGCCGAGCAATGCGATCGCAATCGCATCCGGAAATACGGCGCGAATTTTCTCAGGGCTGAAGGGTGGCAAAGCCGGCGCCGGCAATCCGGATTGAATGGCGCCGAATCGCGAGCCGATCGTTTCAACCGGAAGACCGAGAAGGGTGGTGAGGAGCGTCGCGCCGATCACGGCAATCAACAGCGCCGGCCAATTCGGCCGCAGCCGGCGCACGACAAGAATCGTGGCGATCGACACAACCGACAGCATGATGGTCACCGGACTGATGGTGCCGATCGCATTCCACAGGGCGGCGATCTTCGGCAAGGTGTCGGCCGGTTCATGCGCCAGCTTCAGGCCGAACAGGTCACGCACCTGCGTGATCAGGATGATGACGGCGATACCGGCGGTGAAGCCGACAGTCACGGGGTAAGGAATGTATTTGACGTAGGTGCCGAGCCGCAGGAATCCGATGGTGACGAGGATCAGCCCGGCAATGACGGTCGCCAGCACCAGGCCATCATAGCCATGGCGTTCGACGATGACTGCGACGAGGCCAATAAACGCCGCGGCTGGCCCGCCGATCTGGAAGCGGCTGCCGCCCAGCAGGGATATTAAAAAACCGCCGACGATGGCGGTGTAGAGGCCGCGTTCCGGGCCGACGCCCGCGCCGATGGCGATGGCCATCGACAATGGCAGCGCGACAATCGCAACCGTCAGTCCGGCCAGCGCGTCGGCGCGAAACCCCGCGAGGCCGTAGCCCTCCCGCAAGACCGTGATGAGCTTGGGCGTGAAGAGATCGGCAAAAGTCGGTTCGCTGCGGCTCTTGGCCGCGGAAGCAGTCGCATTCATCCTCATCACCGGGAGCGAAAGAGCGGGAGTTCTCTATTTGTAGCCCATTTGCTCGCGTTTTGGTTACAAGGCGCTGAGAATATCTGCCTTGCGGTGAATCAAACAGATTTAGAGCCGGCCGAGCGCGGCGCAGAGGCTCCGGAAGAACTGCCGGTAGGCCACGTGGAAAGCGCTTGCTCAGCCACAGCCTCCAGCATCTCGCGGCTGAAGCCGGCTTTTGCTTGCACCGCCATGCCGTGAGAGACCGCCATCACGAATGCCGCGAGGGCGCCGGGTTTCGCCGTCTCCGGCAAGTCGCCTTCGGCCTTTGCCCGTTCGAAGCGTTCACGAATCTGCGCTTCGCCAGCCGCGCGACCATCGATCAAGGCCTGTCGCACGGGTTCCGCTTCATCCGATACGGCCAGCGCACCATTGATATAGAGGCAGCCCGTGTGGCTCGCATATCGCGTATTGAGGTCAGCCGTGCTGTACAGGATGTGCGCCGCAACTTCCCGCGCCGTCGGAAGAGCAAGCGCCTTGGGGATGAAGTCCACATACTGCTCGTCATAACGAGCCAGGGCCCGGCGGAAGAGCGCTTCCTTATTGCCGAAGGCCGAATAGAGGGCGGGCCTCTCGACGCCGGTCGCCTCGGTCAGGTCAGCGTAGGACGCGCCCTCGTAGCCCTTGCGCCAGAAGACGCATAGCGCGGCGTCGAGTGCTTTCTCCACGTCAAATTCGCGATGGCGCCCCATCAGGTCAGGCCAGCCTTTTTTCCATAACGACCATTATTAAACCGCTTGACAGTCGCTGTCCACATTTCGTACCAATCGTTATAGTAATGATCGTTATGAAAACCAGGGCGGCCGCCATCAGGGACAGGCCGTGCCTCCAATGCTTTAGGAAATAAATCTTATGTCGAACATACTAAAGGGCAAGGTCGCCCTCGTGACCGGCGGCTCGCGCGGGCTCGGCACAGCTATCGCTGAGGCGCTTGCCGAGAAGGGCGCTGACGTTGCGATCAGCTACGCGTCTTCGGCCGAGAAGGCGAAGGCTGTCGTGGAGAAGCTCAAGGCCAAGGGTGTTCGTGCGATTGCGATCAAGAGCGACCAAGCCGACCTTGCTTCGGCCAAGCCTTTGATCGACTCGGTGATTGCCGCGTTCGGCAAGCTCGACATCCTCGTCAACAATGCAGCAATCGCTGTGCAGGGCAGGACGGTCGACGATCCTCAACTCGAGGCCGATGAATATAATCGCCAGTGGCAGATCAATGTGCTCGGTGCTGTGGCTACAACACGCGCTGCAGCCCAGAAACTCTCGGATGGTGGGCGCATTGTTTTCATAGGTTCCGGGCTTGGCAGCCGTGTCCCATTCCCGGGTGTTGCGGACTATGCGGGCACCAAGGCGGCGATCGTCGGATACGCAAAAGGTGTCCAGCGTGATCTTGGGCCTCGCAACATCACCGTGAACGTCGTGCAGCCAGGCATCATGCCGACGGACATGGCGTCGGCCGTCGCCGATAAATTGCCGGCTGCGATCATGGATCTTCATGCAATCCGCCGGATCGCAACCCTGGATGAGGTGGCGGCAGCCGTCTGCTTCCTTGCAGGTCCGGATGCTGGCTACATCAGCGGTAGCGCTCTGGAGATCTCCGGCGGATTCCAAATCTGAGCGTCGAAACTCAAACTCTTAGAGCCCCGGCTTTGATGGACTCAAAGCCGGGGCTCTCGCTCTTTGTTTTGACGCGTTTTGCGAACCGGCCGTCGCCGGACGAAGCCGGCTATGGCAGACGAAGGCCGGAATCCACTTGTGATCTAGGTGACCAGTTTCAGTCCGACGATGCCGGTCACGATCAGAGCCACGCAGCCCAGCCGGAGCGCCGTCGCAGGCTCGGCGAACAGGACAATGCCGAGGAGGACGGTGCCGACGGCGCCGATACCGGTCCAGATCGCATAGGCGGTGCCGACCGGCAGCGATTTCAACGCCAACCCGAGAAAGGCGATGCTGAGGACCATCGCCAGGACGGTGCCGATCGATGGCCAGAGCTTCGAGAAGCCTTCGGTGTATTTGAGGCCGATCGCCCAGCCGATTTCCAGAAGGCCGGCGATGAAAAGGTAGGTCCAGGCCATGACGGGCTCCCTTTGGGCACACCCGCGAGACGCGGTGGCCTTGCAGGGCCGTCCCTGCGGATTTTGAGAATGGAGCGAGGCCGTCCTCGCCCGACCAGAGATAGGGCCGCCTTGGAAGCAGTCAATCAGGCCCGAAAAGGGTCAAAAGACCGTTCCCTTGCGACGATAGGCCCCTCAAAAGCGCGCTTTTTCGCTCCATTCCGGCCTTGCATTATATTGCACCGCCGCGGCTGCCGTGTTAGCAACCGCTCGATTTTGCCGGGGTTCCGGGACTTTTCGTGACGCTCCGCAAGATCGGAATTCCCCTTGAATGCCAACGGTTTGCGCCGCCGTCCGCGCGACGGTACCAAGCTTGCGGATCATCGAATAGCTAAACGGGTCAATGGCAAGCGAACAACCGATTGTCGCTGGTGTGGCGGGGCGTTACGCGACCGCCCTTTTCGACCTCGCGCTGGAAGAGAAGGCGCTGGATAAAGTGCGGGCCGATCTCGACCGGTTCGACGAGCTTGTGGCCGGCAGCGCCGACCTCAACCGCCTGGTGCGCAGCCCCGTCTTTACCGCCGACGAGCAGGTGAAGGCGCTGGAGCCGATCCTGAAACAGGCCGGCATCGACGGCATCTCCGCCAATTTCATCAAGCTGGTCGCGTCCAACCGGCGGCTGTTCGCGATCCGTGGTATCATCAAGGCGTTCCGCGCGCTGGTGGCGACCCACAAGGGCGAGGTGGCGGCCAGCGTTACGGTCGCTGAGCCGCTGTCGGACCAGCATCTCGCGTCGCTCAAAAGCGCGCTCAACGCGGTGACGGGCAAGGATGTCGATCTCCAGGTCGAGGTCGATCCGGCCATCATCGGCGGCCTCGTCGTCAAGCTGGGCAGCCGGATGGTCGATAGCTCGCTCCGCACCAAACTCAATTCGATCAAGACTGCCATGAAAGAGGCTCGCTGATGGACATCCGCGCCGCAGAAATTTCCGCGATCCTGAAGGATCAGATCAAGAATTTCGGTCAGGAGGCTGAGGTCTCCGAAGTCGGCCAGGTGCTGTCGGTCGGTGACGGCATCGCACGCGTCTACGGCCTCGACAATGTCCAGGCCGGTGAGATGGTCGAGTTCGAGAACGGCACCCGCGGCATGGCGCTGAATCTCGAAAGCGACAATGTCGGTATCGTTATTTTCGGCGCCGACCGCGAGATCAAGGAAGGCCAGACCGTCAAGCGCACCGGCGCCATCGTCGACGCACCGGTCGGCAAGGGCCTGCTCGGCCGCGTGGTCGATGCGCTCGGCAATCCGATCGACGGCAAGGGCCCGATCAAGGCCGACAAGCGCATGCGCGTGGACGTCAAAGCCCCGGGCATCATCCCGCGCAAGTCGGTGCATGAGCCGATGGCGACCGGCCTCAAGGCCGTTGACGCGCTGATCCCGATCGGCCGCGGCCAGCGCGAGCTGATCATCGGCGACCGTCAGACCGGCAAGACCGCGATTGCGCTCGACACCATCCTCAATCAGAAGCCGCTCAACGCCACCGGCGACGAGAAGATCAAGCTGTATTGCGTTTACGTCGCGGTCGGCCAGAAGCGTTCGACCGTCGCGCAATTCGTGAAGGTGCTGGAAGAGCAGGGCGCGCTCGAATATTCGATCGTCGTCGCCGCCACCGCCTCCGATCCGGCGCCGATGCAGTTCCTGGCGCCGTTCACCGGCTGCACTATGGGCGAATATTTCCGCGACAACGGCATGCACGCCGTGATCATCTATGACGATCTGTCGAAGCAGGCTGTCGCCTATCGTCAGATGTCGCTCTTGCTGCGCCGTCCGCCCGGCCGTGAAGCCTATCCGGGCGACGTGTTCTATCTCCACTCCCGCCTGCTCGAGCGCGCGGCGAAGATGAATGACAGCCTCGGCGCAGGTTCGCTGACCGCGCTGCCGGTCATTGAAACCCAGGCCAACGACGTGTCGGCCTATATTCCGACCAACGTGATTTCGATCACCGACGGCCAGATCTTCCTGGAAACCGACTTGTTCTATCAGGGCATTCGTCCGGCGGTGAACGTCGGTCTGTCGGTGTCGCGCGTTGGTTCGTCGGCGCAGACCAAGGCGATGAAAAAGGTCGCCGGCAAGATCAAGGGCGAGCTCGCGCAGTATCGTGAAATGGCGGCGTTCGCGCAGTTCGGCTCCGACCTCGATGCCACCACGCAGCGTTTGCTGAATCGCGGCTCGCGTCTGACCGAATTGCTGAAGCAGCCGCAATTCTCGCCGCTGAAGATGGAAGAACAGGTCGCGGTCATCTGGGCCGGCACCAACGGCTATCTCGATCCGCTGCCGGTCAACAAGGTGCGCGCGTTCGAAGACGGCCTGTTGAACTTGCTGCGCAGCAAGCATGCCGATCTTCTGAATACGATCCGCGACTCGCGCGATCTCGACGATGCCTCGGCGGCCAAGCTGAAGGGTATCGTGGACGGTTACGCCAAGTCGTTTGCGTGAGTTTTTCCCTCCCCTTGAAAAGGGGAGGGTGGTCGGCGAAAGCCGACCGGGTGGGGTTCGCCTCGCCTGAAGACCCCCACCCGGCGAGCTTTGCTCGCCGACCTCCCCCTTTCTGGGGGAGGTAAGGAAGAGAGCTAGGACTGATAGGGCAATGGCCAGCCTCAAAGACATGCGCGTGCGCATCGCCTCGACCAAGGCGACGCAGAAGATCACCAAGGCCATGCAGATGGTCGCGGCATCCAAGCTGCGACGCGCACAGGCCGCGGCCGAAGCGGCACGCCCGTTCGCCGAACGCATGGAAAAGGTGCTCGGCAATATCGCCGGGGCCGTCACCGATCTCGCCACCGCGCCGAAGCTTCTCGGCGGCACCGGCAACGACCAGGTTCATCTCCTCGTCGTCTGCACGGCCGAGCGCGGTCTGTGCGGCGCTTTCAATTCGGCGATCGTCCGTCTTGCGCGCGAAAAGATTGCGGAACTGACTGCCGCCGGCAAGCAGGTGAAAATCCTCTGCGTCGGCCGCAAGGGCTACGACCAGCTTCGCCGTAACTACGAGAAGTCTATCGTCGAGCTGATCGAGCTGCGCGGCGTCAAGAATGTCGGCTTCACCGATGCCGACACCATTGCCAAGAACATCGTCGACCGCTTCGAGAAAGGCGAGTTCGATATCGCGACTTTGTTCTTCTCGCGCTTCAAATCGGTGATCGCGCAGATCCCGACCGCCACGCAGATCATCCCGCCGTTGCTGCCGGAAAAAGCCGACAACGGCGGTCAGGCGGACACAACCTACGAATACGAGCCGGAAGAGGCCGAAATCCTCGACGAATTGCTGCCGCGCAACCTGGCGATCCAGGTGTTCCGCGCGCTGCTGGAAAATGCCGCGTCCGAGCAGGGCGCGCGCATGAGCGCGATGGACAATGCCACGCGCAATGCCGGCGACATGATCAAGAAGCAAACGATCACCTATAACCGCACCCGTCAGGCGATGATCACGAAAGAACTGATCGAAATCATTTCCGGCGCCGAGGCCCTGTAGAGGAGATTGGCGAATGGCTTATTCGATCTCTGCAACCACCAAGGGCGGCCGCAATGGCCGCGCGATTCTCGAAAATGGTGGTCTCGCGCTGGCCATGGCGCTGCAAAAGGAATTTGGCGGCAACGGCGAGGGCCACAATCCGGAGCAGCTTTTCGCGCTCGGCTGGTCGGCCTGCTTCGGTCAGGCGATTCTCGCGCTCGCCAAGAAGCACGATCTCGACGGTCAGGATGCGCGCGTCACCGTTGCGCTGTCGATGGACAAGGATGAGATCAGCTTCGGCTTCAAGGCCGAGATCAAGGTGACGATCCCTGGCGCCGACAAGGCCAAAGTTCAGGCGCTGGTCGAAGACGCCCACAAGATTTGCCCCTATTCGCGCGCCACGCGCAACAACGTGCCGGTCACGCTGACCGTCGTTTGAGTTTCAAGGAGACTGATATGGTCACAGCCACTGCAGGCAAACCCAACAAGACCGGAAAGATCACGCAGGTGATCGGCGCCGTCGTTGACGTGCAGTTCGACGAGCATCTGCCGGCCATTCTGAACGCGCTGGAAACCGAAAATAACGGCCAGCGCCTGGTGCTCGAAGTGGCCCAGCATCTCGGTGAGAACACCGTTCGCACCATCGCGATGGACACCTCGGAAGGTCTCGTGCGTGGCCAGGACGTGCAGGATACCGGACTGCCGATCGAGGTTCCGGTCGGCGTCGGCACCCTCGGCCGCATCATGAATGTCGTCGGCGAGCCGATCGACGAAGCCGGTCCGATCAAGGCCGAAGCCAAGCGCGCCATCCATCAGGATGCGCCGCTCTACACCGATCAATCGACCGAAGCGGAAATTCTCGTCACCGGCATCAAGGTGGTGGATCTGCTCGCGCCTTACGCGAAGGGCGGCAAGATCGGCCTGTTCGGCGGCGCCGGCGTCGGCAAGACCGTGCTGATTCAGGAACTGATCAACAACGTCGCCAAGGCGCACGGTGGTTACTCCGTGTTCGCCGGCGTCGGCGAGCGGACGCGTGAAGGCAACGATCTCTATCACGAGTTCATCGAATCCGGCGTCAACAAGAAGGGCGGCGGCGAAGGCTCTAAGTGCGCCCTTGTGTACGGTCAGATGAACGAGCCGCCTGGAGCGCGCGCGCGCGTCGGTCTGTCAGGTCTGACGGTCGCCGAACATTTCCGCGATCAGGGTCAGGACGTGCTGTTCTTCGTCGACAACATCTTCCGCTTCACGCAGGCGGGTTCGGAAGTGTCGGCGCTGCTCGGCCGTATTCCTTCGGCGGTGGGTTATCAGCCGACGCTCGCAACCGACATGGGCGCTTTGCAGGAGCGCATCACCACCACCAACAAGGGTTCGATCACCTCGGTGCAGGCCATTTACGTTCCGGCCGACGACTTGACCGACCCGGCGCCTGCAACATCATTCGCGCACTTGGATGCGACCACGGTGTTGTCGCGTGCGATTTCGGAAAAGGGCATCTATCCGGCGGTGGACCCGCTTGACTCGACCTCGCGCATGCTGTCACCGCTGATCGTCGGTGAAGAGCATTACGCGGTGGCCCGTCAGGTGCAGCAGATCCTGCAGCGCTATAAGGCGCTTCAGGACATCATCGCCATTCTCGGCATGGACGAGCTTTCGGAAGAGGACAAGATCGCGGTCGCACGCGCCCGCAAGATCGAGCGCTTCCTGTCGCAGCCGTTCTTCGTCGCGGAAGTGTTCACCGGCTCGCCGGGCAAGTTCGTCGAACTCGCCGACACCATCAAGAGCTTCAAGGGCCTGTGCGAAGGCAAGTACGATTACCTGCCGGAAGCAGCCTTCTACATGGTCGGCTCGATCGAAGAAGCGGTCGAGAAGGGCAAGCGTCTCGCGGCGGAAGCGGCGTAGTTTCTTTACCCTCCCCCTTGTGGGGAGGGTCGACCGCCGGAGCACAGCGAGGGCGGTCGGGGTGGGGGTCCTTGCGATACGGATTTTCGTTCGCTCCGTGACCACCTCCCTCCCCACCCCTCCCCCACAAGGGGGGAGGGAGATGAGAGAGCGGAGCAAATTCTATCATGGCCACTTTTCATTTCGATCTCGTCTCGCCTGAAGAGCTCCTCATCTCCGGGGAGGTCGAGCAGGTGGACATTCCCGGCGCCGAGGGCGATTTCGGCGTCCTGGCCGGTCATGCGCCGCTGGTGACGACGCTGCGTCCGGGCATCATGACGATCAAGCGCAACGGCAGCGAAGAGAAGGTCGTGATCTTCGGCGGCTTTGCCGAAGTGTCACCGACCGGTCTGACGGTGCTGGCCGATGTCGCAACGGCGGTTGAGGATTTCGACAAGGCTGTGCTGGCGGCGCAGATCAAGAAGAGCGAAGAGAAAGTGAAGAAGCTCGAAAACTCTGACGGCGGATCCGCGCTCGACAGGGAGATTTCGCGCCTCGATCACTTCAAGTGGCTCGATTTCCATCTCACCGGCACGGCGATGCATTGATCGGCGAAAGCCGGAGGCGCAAACAAAAAGGCCGGGCATTGCCCGGCTTTTTTTATTTGAAGTCTTTACCCTCCCCCTTGTGGGGAGGGTCGATCGACTGAGCAGAGCGAAGGAGATCGGGGTGGGGGTAGCTGCGATTTGATAAGAACGACGACCCCCACCCCGCCTCGTTTCACTCGGCGACCCTCCCCACAAGGGGGAGGGTAAAGAAGCAGTCATCTCGCCATTGCCGGATCTTTCGCCGGCACGGTCGCGCCCTCGACGCTCGCATGCAAATGCTTCACCAGCGCATCGTCGAGATTGAGCCGCGCTGCGAGCAAGCCGAGATAGGCGCGCTCGGATGGATTATCGACGTCGATCGCGAGCAACGACGCCGTATAGATGCTCGCCGCCTCTTCCGGCGTGCGCGCCGCGTCCGCAACAGCATCGACATCGAGCGGCCTCCGCATTTCATCGATGACAAAAGCCTTGTCGTCGGCATCGAGCGGCAGCTTGTCCATCTCGGCGAAGATCGCGGCCTGTTCTTTCGCATCGACATGGCCGTCGGATTTTGCCGCGGCGATCATCGCCCGCAGCAAATGACGGCTGAGCGATTGCTGTTCGGCTTCGCGCGCGGGGAGAAAAGGCGTGTCAGCCGGCGGCGGCGGCAACGTTGATGGCACAGTCGATTGCGTCACGGTCTTGCCGCTCTGCCAGTTCTGATAAGCCTTGTAGGCGAGCGCACCGACAACGGCCATGCCGCCGAGCTGCAACGCGCTGCCGGCCATCCTGCGGCCCGACTTTGAGCCCATCAGCAATGCGGCAAGGCCGCCGGCGAGGGCGCCGCCGCCAATGCCGCCGAGATTGCTACCCAGCATGTTGCCAAGACCGTTGCTCAGTCCGCCGACCATGTCGCCGACGCCCCTCTGAGGTCCGCTCTGCTGCTGTTGCGGCACACCTCCGCGATGGTCGGGCATATGCTGGCTGGGCGCACCCATGAACTGATCGAGCAGGCGTTTCGCGTCGAGCATCGTTGTCTCCGTTGAATCGGAAGACCCACTATGTTCGCGCGTTGTCGACTTCACGGCACGCCAATGCGGCGAATTGCCTCGCCGAATTTCTATGACGTTTGTTTTTGGTGGTGATGTGACCCATCACCGTTCGTCCCCGCGAAAGCGGGGACCAGAAATGCAGCAACGTCTTTTTCGTTATGCGCTGGGTCCCCGCTTTCGCGGGGACGAACGGAGATAATTGCAAAGCGACGTTGTTCTTCGAGGCTTGCGGAGTCCTCAGGCGAACCGCGAAAATTCCTTCACGACGGTTTCATAGACCGGACGCTTGAACGGGATAATGAGTGAAGGAAGATTGCGCATCGGCTCCCAGCGCCATTCGACGAATTCCGGCTTGTGACCGCCGGCCGGATTGAGAATGTTGATTTCCTTCTCGTTGCCGGTGAAGCGGAACGCAAACCACTTCTGTTTCTGACCGCGATATCGTCCCTTCCAGGCCTGACCGGCAATGTTGGCGGGAATGTCATAGGCGAGCCAGTCCGGAATCTCGGCAAGCTTCGTGACCGAGCGGATGCTGGTTTCTTCCTGCAATTCGCGCAGCGCCGCTTCATAAAGATCCTCGCCCTCGTCGACGCCGCCCTGCGGCATCTGCCACGCATGGATGGCATCGACATGTTCGGGTCCGTCGAGCCGCCGGCCGATGAAGACCTGGCCGCTGCGGTTGAGCACCATCATGCCGACGCAGGGACGATACGGCAGCTTCTCGAAATCTTCTTTCCTCATGCAGAAATTTTGCCGGGCGTCTGTGTCATTTGCAAGAACGCCAGGACCAAGTCGTCCTCGCCTGGCGGCGCAGACGACCGCTGAAGTGATCAGCTCGACCGCGCCTTCACCGCAACGGTGCTGACCGGAACCAGCGTGATGCCGCGGGATTGCGCGGCTTTCGCCCATTTGGCGATACGGTCGATGCTGGCCGGCAAGGCGGAGGAATAGCCGACGGCGATGCCGCGCTCGCGCGCAGCCGATTCCAGCCGCCGCAGCGCGTTATCGATCTCGGCCGCACTCGGCACCGCGTCGATGGCGACGTCCGACTTCACGAACGGCAATTTGTTGGCGCCGGCAATCTGCCCGGCGACGCTGCGCGGCGAGGATGCATCGTCGACATAGATCAGACCGCGGCGTGACACTTCGCGCAGCACCGGTGCGAGCGCGTTGTCCGAGGCGGTGAAGCGCGCGCCCATGTAATTGGTGATGCCGACATAGCCCTGCATGCGGCTGAACAGCCAATGCAGGCGGTCGACATTTTGCTCGGGGGACAGAGACGACAACAAGGTCTGCGGACCTGGATCGTTGTCGGGATAATCGAACGGCTCCATCGGAATCTGGAGCAAGACCTCATGCCCCTTGTCACGTGCGCGACCGGCCAGCGTGTCGAGCTCGCTGCTATAGGGCGTGAAGGCGAAGGTCACTGCGCCAGGCAATTTCGACAGCGCATCGGCGGTGCTGGAGGCGCTGACGCCAAGGCCGCCGACGATGATAGCGACCTGCGGACCGTCCGGCGCGCCCTTTTCCGATATCGCCGCTTTGTGAGCATAGGCATCGGCGGGGCGGGTGCCGTCCGGTGCGATCCGTGGAATCTGCCCGTGACGCGATGTCTCGAGCAGCCGTGTTTCGGCCGGGGTCCGTTTGCTGTCGGTCGTATTCGGGATCGTGACTTCCTGCCGCTTGCCGCTCGACCCGTCGATGATGGTGATGGTCGTACCAGCCGGCTTGTCCGGCTGCGTCGCCGCTTGCTCATGCATCGGTGCGTCCGGCTTCGGAGCTGGCGGCTTGGGCGCGTTCGCCTCAAGCGATTCCGGTGCGGTGATCGAGACCTTGGCGTGCGGTTCGCCGCCCATCGGGTCCTGCGCGATGATCGCCCACAGCACGAATACCGCGATAATCGCGGCCAATGTCCCCGCAACGGCACGGGTTGCGATGGTCGGCACTGCGAACCGGCGCGGCTTGGACGGCCCTTGGCCGAGGGGGGTGTTCAGTTCATCCACGGCACGATTGCCCGATTACGATGGATTATGACTCCGCAAAGTCCGGCATCGTGCCCTGCGAATCATACCTGCGAGTCTAGAGTGTTTTCGCGCGAGGTGGCTACCGGCCTTCGCCGGCCATAGCCGGCTTCGGATCCCGATTCTGCTGGCGGAAACACAGCCTGCCGGTCCGGCAAAAAGAAACGGGGCGGCCCGAAGACCGCCCCGTCCGTATGTCGTAGGCTTTCGAAGCAATTACTGCTTCGGAGCTTCCGCCCGCTTGCCGCTCGGCGGGAAGGCCGAGTTGGTCACCGTGCCACGGAGAAGGTCAGCCGCCATTTTCAGCGCCTTGTCGTCCTTCGGATCCGGCGGGATATAGGACTGCGAACCGGTCTGCTCGTCACCGTCAGCCTTGAGGTGGCCGCGCAGCGAGGATTCGCCCTTCGTGTCCGACCGCGCCTTCAGATCGTCCGGCACGTCCTGCAGCACTTCGATGTCCGGCGAGATACCCTTCGCCTGGATCGACTTGCCGGATGGCGTGAAATAGCGCGCCGTGGTCAACCGCAGCGCGCCGTTGCCGGCCCCGAGCGGGATGATGGTCTGCACCGAACCTTTACCGAACGAGCGGGTGCCGAGCACGGTCGCCCGCTTGTGGTCCTGCAGCGCGCCGGCCACGATTTCCGAAGCCGAAGCCGAGCCGCCATTGACCAGCACGATGATCGGCTTGCCCTTGGTCAGGTCGCCGGCGCGGGCGTTGAAGCGCTGAGTCTCTTCAACATTGCGCCCACGGGTCGAGACGATCTCGCCACGCTCAAGGAATGCGTCCGACACCGAGATCGCCTGATCGAGCAGGCCACCCGGGTTGTTGCGCATGTCGATGATGTAGCCCTTCAGCTTGTCGGCCGGAATCTGCGCTGTCAGATCAGCGATGGCCTTCTTCAGGCCGTCGGTGGTCTGTTCGTTGAACTGGGTCAGCTTGATGTAGGCGACATCGTCGCCCTGCACGTTCGAACGCACCGCGCGCACCCGAATGATGTCGCGGGTGATCGAGATCTCGATCGGCTTGTCCTGACCCTTGCGCATCACGCGCAGCTTGATCTTGGTGTTGACCGGTCCACGCATCTTCTCGACCGCCTGGTTCAGGGTCAGGCCCTGCACGGCGTCATCGTCGAGATGGGTGATGATGTCGTTGGCGAGAATGCCGGCCTTGGCGGCGGGCGTTTCGTCGATTGGCGACACGACCTTCACGAGGCCGTCTTCCATCGTCACTTCGATGCCGAGACCGCCGAATTCACCGCGTGTCTGGATCTGCATGTCGCGGAAGCTTTTGCCGTCCATGTAGCTCGAATGCGGATCGAGTCCGGCCAGCATGCCATTGATCGCTGTTTCGACCAGCTTCGCATCGTCCGGCTTCTCGACATAGTCGGAGCGGACGCGTTCGAACACATCGCCGAACAGGTTAAGATTGCGGTACGTGTCCGACGACGCGGCTGCTTTCGCGCTCATGCCGGCAAACATGATGCGGGGTTGCACCGCGACCAGCGTCAGGGCCGCGCCTGCCGCCGCTCCAATGAGGACGAGGATTGTCTTGCGCATCATCCGCGGACCTTCTCACTTTCTTTCTTGGCCCACCACGGGCCGGAATCGACGGGTGTCCCGTCTTTGCGAAATTCAACGTAAAGCACCGGTTGGCTGGTCCCTATGGGAGATGCCGCCGCTACTCGCGCTGTGCCGCTCCCCATTGCTGCGACTGGTTCGCCGGTTAGCACGAATTGACCGATGTCGACGGAAATTCGTTCCATACCAGCGATCACGATATGATATCCGCCGCCTGCATTCAGGATCAAGAGTTGCCCGTAAGAACGAAACGGGCCGGCATAGACCACCCAGCCGTCGCATGGTGCCGTGACCTGTGCCCCGGGGCGGGTCGCAATCGATATCCCGCGTTCGGTTCCGCCGATCCCGTCAGCAGCACCAAAATCGCGAATTTTCACGCCATTCACCGGCATCCGCAGTGAGCCGCGCGTCGATGCAAAAGCGATGGCGGGAGACAGGCGGCCGGGATCGCTGAGCGCAGTCAGAGCCGGTTTGCTCGCGCCCTTTTGATCTTCGGACAGGGCGGCACTTTTCGCTGCGCGTGCGGCACTCTCCAGCCCTTGTTCCAGTCTTGTGACCAGATCTTGCAAATTATCGACTTGCTTGGCCAACACACCGGCCTGAGCGCGCTGTTTCTCCAACGCCTGTTCCGAATTGGCTTGCTGCTTGCCACGTTCTTCGATCAGCAGCGTCATGCGTGCCTGATCGTCAGACAACGATTTCAGATCGGTCGTCAGTTTCGTCCGTTCGCTGGCAATATCCGACCGCAATTTCTGAAGCTGTGTCAGATCCGCCGCCAGCCGGTTAGCCTCTGCTCGCATTTCAGGCACCACCGCACCAAGGACGATTGCGCTCCGAACAGTCTTGGCGGCGTCGTCCGGGCTGACCAGCAAGGCTGGCGGCGGACGGCGACCCATGCGCTGAAGCGCCGCCAATACCTCGGCGATGACGTCTCTGCGATCGTTCAGCGACTGGCGCAATTTGCCTTCCTGCTCTTCCAGCGGAGCCACGCGGCCTTCGGTGGCCGACAGCCGGTCTTCGACCTCGCGCATGCGGGCTGCGGTAGCGATCAGGTCCGCGTTCAATTTCCGGCGGTCGTTGCCAAAGCTTTCGATTTCCGCGCGCAGGCGGGCTTCGGTCTCGGCGGCCCGTTTCTGCTCATTGCGGGCGGCCTCGAGTTCCCGTTCCCGCGCCTTCAGAATGTCATTATCCGCTTGGGTCTCGACGGCAGCTTTTGGGGGGCCGCCGTTTTGCGCGAGAACGGTTCCGCCTCCGCCCATTGAGGCGGCCAAAATGGCAGCCCCGGCAGTGACCCGGCGCAAAACTCGCGCTTTTGTGCAAGACCCGATCATTCGGCTCCGTTCATGCCCCGGAATAGCGGCCTTCTTGTGCCTTTTTGCCGCAGTCAGGCGCTTTTATTCACGGTGATATGGGTGTCCGGACAGGATTGTGACAGCCCGGTAGAGCTGCTCCAAAAGCATAATCCGCACCATCTGATGCGGCCAGGTCGCCGCGCCAAAGCTCAGGACGGTTTTGGCCTTGGAATGCAGACTTTCGGCCAATCCGTCGGCCCCGCCGATGACGAAAGCGACCGCCGGCTGTCCGCCATCGCGCCATTGCCCCAGATGCTCGGCGAAGGCGGCGCTGCTGATCGATTCGCCCCGTTCATCGAGGAGCACGATGGCCGATTTGTCAGGCACGACATTGGCGATCGCGATGGCTTCTTCGAGCTTGCGGCGCTCGGCATCCTGCGCCCGGCTTTCGCGGATTTCGACGATTTCGATATCGCGAATCCCGATATTGCGGCCGGCCTGGAGCACACGTTTCAGATAGCGCGCGGCAAGGTCCGCTTCCGCGCCCTTCTTCATACGCCCGACCGCGAGCACCAGCACGCGCATCGGAGTTCCTTCGCGATCAGTTCGACTTGCGTTGAGCCGGGTTTTGGCCGCCCGCCCACATCTTTTCGATCGCGTAGAAATCGCGGACTTCCGGCCGGAACACGTGAATGATCACGTCGCCGGCATCGATCAGCACCCAGTCGCAATGCGGCTGGCCCTGAACGCGGATGTCTTTCAGTCCGGATTTCTTCAAATGCTCCACGACATCGTCCGCGACAGCGCCGACATGGCGGTTTGAGCGGCCCGAGGCCACCACCATCAGGTCTGCAATCGAGGTTTTGCCGGTGAGGTCGATGGTGACGGGGTCCTCTGCCTTCATCTCTTCGAGACGGTCGAGGACGATTTTCAACGTTTCGGAGGCGTCACGCACCTCGGAAACGGTCTGCGGTACGACAGGTGCACTAGACGTTTCAGGCGTTTTTGCACGAGACCGCGCGGTCGCTTGTGTTGTCAGAGGCCCTTTCCTTCTTACGGTTGCGTTCAAGACGAGACTCAACACTCACGAATGTAGGCACGATGGGTCAGCACTTTCAATGGCCGCTCCCTTCCTTTTCGGCCCGAATCCGGGTCGAGGACAGGTCGGACTTGACCCCGTGCAGATAAACCCAGGCCGGTGCCGGTAAAACCGGCAGCCGTGATGCCTGATTTTCGGGGATTCTGGCTTTGGCGAAGCTGATGGCGGCAGGCCCCGAGGCGGCCTTGAGGCTGAGGCCCCCGCGGTCCACGACCGCGATCGGCAGCATCATGAAGATATCGCGCCAGTGCTTCCAGCGGTGGAAGTCCTTCAAATTGTCCGCACCCATGATCCAGACGAAATGAGTGCCCGGCGATTCTTTCAGCAGCCAGGCGATCGTATCGTATGAATATTTCGCGCCGATGACGGCTTCGAAACCGGTGACATCGATGCGCGGGTGATCGGCCATCGCTTGCGCCATTGCGAT
The DNA here is from genome assembly GCF_002119765.1 of Pseudorhodoplanes sinuspersici. Classification (NCBI taxonomy): domain Bacteria; kingdom Pseudomonadati; phylum Pseudomonadota; class Alphaproteobacteria; order Hyphomicrobiales; genus Pseudorhodoplanes; species Pseudorhodoplanes sinuspersici. The sequence goes on along the minus strand of NZ_CP021112.1, from coordinate 1,484,851 downwards.
GCGCTCGCCGATCGGCGGCAATGCGTTTTTGTCTTTCAGCGGATTGCCCGGTGTCACCAGCCACCACAGCCGATCGAGCTGCAGCTTCTTCATCGCCAGGAGGCTGACCGCGCGATGCGCTTCATGCGGCGGATTGAACGATCCGCCGAACAAGCCGATGCGCAGGCCGGGGGCGTGCGGAGGAAGCGTCACGCGCGCCTTTGTCACGCTCTTGACGAGGGTGCGTGTCGGGCCATCGCCGGGCTTCATAACGGCCACGATGTCACGGCCTTGTCTGTCCCGTGCCGCGCACACGATATTTGAACGATGTGAGTTGCTCGACGCCGACCGGGCCGCGTGCATGCATGCGGCCCGTGGCGATGCCGATTTCAGCGCCGAACCCGAACTCGCCGCCGTCGGCAAATTGCGTCGAGGCGTTATGCAGCACGATGGCGGAATCCACTTCGTTGAGGAATTTCGCCGCTGCGGCCTTATCCTGCGTCACGATCGCGTCGGTATGCTGCGAGCCATAGTGTTCGATATGCGCCATGGCATCGTCGATCCCATCGACAAATTTGGCAGCGATGATGGCGTCGAGAAATTCCTTGCCGAAATCATCGTCGCTGGCCGGCTTCACGCGTGCATCGATTTTCTGAATCGCCGCATCGCCGCGCACTTCGCTGCCAGCATCGAGCAACGCTGTCACAAGGGCCTTGGCAACCTTCTTCGGTGCATTCTGATCGATCAGCAATGTTTCGGCTGCGCCGCAGACCCCGGTGCGCCGCAGTTTTGCATTGAGGATGATCTCCCTGGCCATATCGAGCTTGGCTTTCTTGTCGACATAGACGTGGTTGATACCCTCAAGATGCGCGAAGACCGGAACGCGCGCTTCGTCCTGCACGCGCGCGACAAGGCTTTTACCGCCGCGCGGCACGATCACATCGATGTTGCCGTTGAGGCCTTTCAGCATTTCGCCGACGGCAGCGCGATCACGCACCGGCACGAGCTGGATCGCATCTTCCGGCAGACCGGCGCTTCGCAAGCCGTCCAGCATCGCGGCATGAATGGCGCGCGAGGATCTGTGCGAATCCGAGCCGCCGCGCAGGATCGCGGCATTGCCGGCCTTCAGGCACAGCGCGCCGGCATCGGCGGTGACATTGGGGCGGCTTTCGTAGATCACACCGATGACACCGATGGGCGTGCGCACGCGCTCGATGGTCATGCCGTTCGGCCGCTTCCATTTCGATATCACGTCGCCGACCGGATCTTTCAGCTTGGCGACAACTTCGAGTCCCTCGGCCATGCCTTCGATGCGCTTCTCGTTGAGGATCAGACGATCGAGGAACGAGCCGGTGATGCCCGCGGCCTTGGCATCGGCGACATCGGCTTCGTTGGCGGCGATGATGTCCTTTGTCGTTGCGCGGATTGCCTGCGCCATCGCCAGCAGCGCCTGTTCCTTCTGCTGTGCCGGCGCCAAGGCCAGAACGCGCGCAGCTTTACGGGCTTTCTGACCGATGTCCCGCATGAGGTCGGTCACAGAGGCGGCGGAATCGACGGATTTTAGAGGCGCAGTCATGAGTTCAGGCGTCAACTACAGTGAACACGGGCGACATCGTGTACCATGTAAGCGCCGCACGGGCGAGGCGGCAGGGGGCCTGCCAGACCAGTTTGGCATGCGTGTTCTTCATGGATGGTATTGGAAACGTTGATGATTTGGTGGCGTTACGCCATCCTTTCCGCATGCAGCGCGCGATTCGTTCATTGCCGAGAGGACTCGCCGTTGCCGCCATTCTCTCGTGCATGGGACAAAGCGTGGACGCGCAGACCCGGCCATCAGCTTTTGTCGATGTCGCCTCTGTGGTGCCGGGCCTTGTGGTCGATCTGCGCTATTTCAGTCCGCACAATTTTGTCGGCACGCGGGTTGATGGCTATGAGGCGCCGGTCTGCATCCTGACCCGGCAGGCGGCTGCGGCATTGGGGGCGGTGCAACGGGACCTTGCCCCGCGGAAGCTGGGGCTGAAGGTGTTCGATTGCTATCGGCCGGTGCGGGCGGTGGCGCATTTCGCCCGCTGGGCGCGCGGGCCTGAGAACGGGACCAAGGCCGAATTCTATCCCGACATCGACAAGCGCCATCTGTTTCGCGAAGGCTATCTCTCGCAGCGTTCGGGACATTCGCGCGGTTCGACCGTCGATCTCACCTTGGTGTCGTTGCCGGGCAACGAAGAACTCGACATGGGCACGCATTTCGATTTCCTGTCGCCGCGCGCGGGATCGCGCGGCGATGTCAGTGCGCAGCAGCGCGCCAATCGCAAATTACTGTCCGACGCGATGCGTGCGCATGGGTTCATTCCCTATGCAAAGGAATGGTGGCACTTCACGCTGCGGAACGAGCCGTTCCCCGGCGACTATTTCGATTTTCCGGTGCGTTGAGTCATTTGTTTGTGCATAAACTTGTCGGAAAATCGGTGCCCACTTTTCCGGATCATGCGCTAGCGTCCCGACAGCACCAGATCGTCGCGATGCACGATCGCGGTGCGGCCCGATATGCCGAGAATGCTGACGATATCGGCTGACGACTGGCCGATGATCTTGCCGGCATCTTCGGCATCATAAGCGACAAGCCCGCGCGCGATCTCCGCGCCGTCGAGATCGCGGATGATCACGGCGTCGCCGCGCTGGAACGCGCCGTCGCAACGCTTCACGCCCGCTGGCAGCAAGCTCGCACCACGCCGCAGCGCCGCCACGGCGCCAGCATCGATATGCAATATGCCTTTGGATTCGAGCGCACCTGCAATCCACTTCTTGCGGGCGGTAACCGGATTGGCCGGCGTGAGAAACCAGGTGCAAGGCCCGCCATCGATGATGGCGCGCAACGGATGCATCGTCTTGCCCGAGGCGATCACCATGTGCGTTCCGGCATTGGTGACGATCTTGCCGGCTTCGATCTTGGTGACCATGCCGCCGCGCGACAATTCCGAGCCCGATGCGCCGGCCATGGATTCAATCTCGTGCGTAATGCGCTCGACGACCGGGATCAATTTCGCATCGGCCTTCACGCTTGGCGGCGCGTCGTAAAGGCCGTCGATGTCCGACAGCAGCACCAACAGGTCGGCGCTCACCATGGTTGCGACCCGCGCGGCGAGGCGGTCATTGTCGCCGTAGCGGATTTCGGTGGTGGCGACGGTGTCGTTCTCGTTGATCACCGGTACGCTCTTCCACTTGAGCAGGCGGTCGATGGTCGAACGCGCATTGAGATAGCGGCGCCGCTCCTCGGTGTCGCCGAGGGTGACGAGGATCTGCCCTGCGGTGATGCCGTGGCCGGACAGCATCTCAGCCCAGATGCGGGCGAGCGCGATTTGTCCCACCGCGGCAGCGGCCTGTGAGTCCTCAAGTTCCAGCGGGCCCTTCGGCAGCTTCAGCACCGAGCGTCCGAGCGCGATCGAGCCAGAAGATACTACGAGGATGTCGCGGCCACCCTCGTGCAGCGAGGCGATGTCTTCGCACAAGGCGCGCAGCCATGGCTCGCGCAGCTTGCCGGCGGCGGCATCGACCAGAAGCGACGAGCCGACCTTGACGACGATGCGCCGGAAATCGGTGAGGGCGGGTGTACGGGTGGACATCACAAGCGATCTTCAGGAAGCCGAACTCTTGGGGCCGGCGGGGCGTTATCTAGCAGCGAATTTCCCGCCCGTCATGAACTGAAAGCATATTGAAGAGAGGCAGATGGCCCGTATCCATATCGGCACCTCGGGCTGGCACTATCAGTCCTGGCGCGGGCCGTTCTTTCCCAAGGAACTGATGGTCAAGCATCAGTTGGCCTATTACGCGACGCAGTTCGATACCACCGAGCTCAATGGCGTGTTCTATCGCACGCCGACGGTCGAGGCTGTGAAAGGCTGGCGCGATCAGACCCCGCCCGATTTCATCTTCGCCTGGAAGGCGTCGAAATTCATCACCCACTGGAAGCGGCTGACCGACAAGTCCCGCAACTCGCTCACGCTGATGGAAACACGCCTCAAGCGGCTCGGCGACAAGGCTGGCCCTGTACTGTTTCAGCTGCCGCCGGGATTTCACGTCAATTACGAGCGGCTTGCCTCATTCCTGAAGCTCCTGAAGCGCAAGCACGCTTACGTTTTCGAGTTTCGTCATGAGAGCTGGTACGATGAACGTATCTTCGGTCTTCTTCGCGAGCATGATGTTTCGCTCTGTCTTTCGGATCATGCCGATGCGCCCGCGCCATGGGTGGTGACAGCCCGTCATGTCTATGTGCGCGGACACGGGCCGGGCGGCCGCTACAAGGGTCATTATTCCGACAAGACGCTGAAAGCGTGGGCGGACGATATCCGCAAATGGAAACGCCAGCGCCGCGATGTGTATGTCTATTTCGACAACGATCAGAAGAGCGCAGCGCCGGCCGATGCGGCGAAGCTGAGGGATATGTTGAAGTTATAGCGATTCAGAATTCGGTCGTCCCCGCTTTCGCGGGGACGACAAATAACTTTATGGCTGCCACGCCTCGATCTTGTCCTTCGGCTTGGGCTCTTCCATCTGCCTGGCCTTGTCGATCACATCGAGCAGCGCGCGCAGAACCTCCTTCACGCCCTGGCCGGACTGTGATGACAGCACGAGCGGTGTTTTCTTCGCCGCCTTCTTCAGCGCCTTGATCTGCGCCTTGATCTCGTCCTCGGTCATGGCATCGCATTTCGACAGCGCAACGATTTCCGGCTTCTCGGCGAGGCCCTCGCCATAGGCTTCGAGTTCGTGGCGCACGACGCGATACGCCTCAGCGACATCCTCGCTGGTGCCGTCGACGAGATGCAGCACCACGCGGCAGCGCTCGATATGGCCGAGGAAGCGGTCACCAAGGCCGACGCCTTCATGCGCGCCTTCGATCAGCCCCGGCAGATCGGCCATCACGAATTCGCGGTTGTCGACGGCGAACACGCCAAGCTGCGGATGCAACGTCGTGAACGGATAATCGGCGATCTTGGGCTTCGCCGCGCTGACGGTCGCAAGGAAGGTCGATTTGCCGGCATTCGGCAGGCCGACCAGGCCGGCATCGGCGATCAGCTTCAGCCGCAGCCGGATCGTCATTTCGACCGCGGGCTGGCCGGGATTGGCATGGCGCGGGGCGCGGTTGGTCGAGGATTTGAAATAGGCATTGCCGAAGCCGCCATTGCCGCCGCGGGCCAGCACGACCTCGTCGCCGACCTTGTCGAGATCGGCGATCAGCGTCTCGCCATCCTCTTCATAGATCTGCGTGCCGACCGGCACTTTCAGGATCAGATCCTTGCCGTTGGCGCCGTGGCGGTCCTTGCCCATGCCATTGCCGCCGCGCTCCGCCTTGTGGTGCTGCAAGTAGCGGTAATCAATCAGGGTGTTCAGCCCATCCACGGCGCGCGCGATCACGTCGCCGCCACGGCCGCCATCGCCGCCATTCGGGCCACCGAACTCGATGAACTTTTCGCGCCGGAACGACACGCAGCCGTTACCGCCGGCGCCGGACTGGATGTAGATCTTGGCTTCGTCGAGGAATTTCATGGGGCCTATATAGGGCAGCTTTGCGCGCACTTCACGCTTTGACTGCCTGTTGCCGCAAGCGCGGTGCGGGTATTTGCGCCCTCTCCCCTTGCGGGAGAGGGCTGCTCCGACAAGTCGGCGAGTTCGATTGGTGAGGGGTTACGCTCTTACGATAGACCGTAACCCCTCACCCATCAGAATTCGTCGTGAAGACTTTCATGCCCTCTCCCGCAAGGGGAGAGGGCGCAGTTATCGGCGTCACGCCCGCTGCGATGGTCCTTGGACCTGTGGGAACCCCAGTGGCGCCCGCGACAAGGATTTGGTAACGAAGCGGCCATGAAGGGTCTGTTCACACGCGGGCGGGTGCGGGCGGCGGTCGGTTTGATCGCGGCCTATGCCATTGCGTTGCAGACCCTGCTGGCGGCCTTCTCACCGCTGCCGGCCAACGCCAGCGGCGCTGATTTCGGCCAGTTATCGGTCATCTGCTTTGGCAGCGGCAGCACCACCCCGTCGGACGATGGCGGCGCCCCGCAGCATTCGGCCAAATACCACTGCGTTCTGTGCGGCTCGCTGCTGGCCGGGGCGGCGCTGACGCCGGATCCGGTCGCCATTCCGCTGCGGCGCCCGGCGATTGCCAGCACCTACGCTCCCACCCCCGACGAGACACTTCGCAACACAGCGCCGGCCCGGGCCGGGCCAGCGCGCGCACCTCCGCTGACTGTGTGATCCGCCGCGGCCGTTTGCGGCCGCGATCTCACATCGTCAATCGGAGTTTGAAATGTCTCGTTTTTTGCGCGCGTCCTGCGCGCTGTCGGCCAAGACAGCCATCTTGGCGGCAATCCTGCCATCCATTGCGGCCGCACAAACAGCACTGCCAACCATCACCGTCACATCGCCGGCGAACCCAAGTAACGGGCCGGTTGCGCCGTCTGAAGGAAGCCTGACCATTCCGACCGTTGCGGAAGCGCGCAAGGAGATCCAGCAGACGCCGGGCGCCGTCGCCATCGTCACGTCGGAAGAATTGCGCGATCAGCGCACAGCCACCGTGAAGGACATGTTCGATTATGTCCCGGGTGTCTGGGCGCAGCCGAAATGGGGCGAGGACGCGCGGCTGTCGATCCGCGGCTCGGGCCTGTCGCGCAACTTCCATGGCCGCGGCATCCAGCTCTACATGGATGGAATCCCCATCAACACCGCAGACGGTTATTTCGATCTGCAGGAGATCGACCCCACAGCGTACCGCTACACCGAGGTTTTTCGCGGCGCCAATGCATTGCGCTTCGGCGCCAATGCGCTGGGTGGTGCGATCAATTTCGTGGTGCCAAGCGGGCGCGATGCCAGTCCGCTTGCCGCGAGCCAGGATATTGGCGCTTTCGGCTATCGCCGGATTCAGGCGAGTTCGGGCGCGGCTTACGGACCGTTCGACTATTTCGTCACCGGCTCGTACCAGATGCAGGATGGCTACCGCGATCACAGCAACGGCGACCTGCTGCGCGGTTCGGCCAATTTCGGTTACCGGATTTCGCCGAACGTCGAGACGCGTTTCTATTTCAATGGCAACAATATCGAGCAGCGTATTCCCGGCTCGGTGACGAAAGCCAGCGCATTGAACGCGCCGCGGACCGCAGCCCTGAACAATGTCCTCAACGACTGGCAGCGCAACATCAATTCAAACCGCGTGGCCAACAAGACGACGATCCAGCTCGACAACACAACCTTCGAGGTTGGCGCCTTCAGCACCAGTCGCCACCTGATGCATCCGATCTTCCAGTGGCTGGATTACGATTATGAGGACTATGGCGGGTTTGGCCGCATGGTCGACGACCGCCTGATCCATGGGTTCAGGAACAGGCTCGTTGCCGGCGTCAATATTCTCAATGGCGAGATCGACAACAAGCAATATCAGAACGGTGTCATGGCGACGAAAGGCGCGCTGCTCTCATCGTCTCTGGACAAGTCGAAGAACACCTCCGCCTATGTCGAGAATTCGTTTTACTTCCTGCCGAATGTTGCGGCCGTTGCCGGCACGCAATTTTTGAACGCGTCGCGCCAGCGAATCGACCGCTTTTTGTCGAATGGCGATCAGTCGGGCAAAACCGATTTCAATCTGTGGAGCCCGAAATTCGGGTTGCTGTGGGATATCGATCCAACCGCGCAGGTCTTCGCCAATATTTCGCGCAGCGCCGAGGTGCCGAGTTTTGGTGAGGGATCAAGCGCCTTGGCGATCCCGTTCACGCAAATCCAGGCTCAGCGGGCAACCACCTATGAGATCGGGACACGCGGACGCCGGCCTTATGTCACGTGGGATATCGCGCTTTATCGCGCGGAAATCCAAAACGAGCTTCTATGTTTCAGCAATCAGGCAGCAACCGGCTCATGCGATGTCCTCAATGCCGGTCGCACTGTGCATCAGGGGCTGGAAGTCGGATTTGGGGCCGCGCTCGTCAAGTCGATGTTTGTCATGGGTGACAATCCCGACACGCTGTGGGCGCACGTCGCCTATACGTGGAACGATTTTTTCTACGACAACGATCCAACTTGGGGCGACAACGCGCTGCCTGGCGCACCGCCTCATTATCTGCGCGCGGAGCTTGTCTACAAACACCCGTCCGGAATTTTCTTTGGCCCAAATATCGAATGGGTGCCGCAAGGTTATTACGTTGATGCGGCCAATACGCTGACGACAGACCCCTATGCGCTTTGGGGGTTGCGGGCAGGGTACGACAAAGGTGAGCGGCTCTCGTTCTATGTCGAAGGCCGCAACCTCTCAAATAAGGCCTACATCGCGAGCGCAAGCACGGCACGCGTGGCAAACCTCAGCAGTGCGCTGTTCGAACCCGGCACCGGCCGCGCCGTCTATGCCGGCCTGAAATTCAAATGGTAATGTAGGAGACCAACAGGATGATCATGATGACCAGACTTGCAGGGACGGCCACGACCTTCGCTTGGATGATGCTCGCAGGCGGCGTCGCCTTCGCGCATGTGACGCTGGAAACGCGCGAGGCGAAAGCAGGGACGGGCTACAAGGCGGTTCTGAAAGTGCCGCATGGCTGCGATGGCTCGGCGACGCTGAAAGTGCGCGCGCAGATTCCGGAAGGCGTGATCGCGGTGAAGCCGATGATGAAGCCGGGTTGGCAGATCGAAACCGTGAAGGGTGCCTATGGCAAATCGTATCCTTATTACCATGGCGTGCAACTCACCGAAGGCGTGAAGGAAATCGTCTGGAGCGGCGGCAAGTTGCCGGACGATTTTTACGATGAATTCGTGTTCGCGAGTTTCCTTGCGGGCGACTTGCCGGAAGGTCGCTTGTATTTTCCGGTGACGCAGGAATGCGAGACCGGCGAAGCACGCTGGACTGATATTCCTGCGCAGGGTCAGGATGCGCATGCGTTGAAATTCCCGGCGCCTGCGGTTGTCATTCTGGCACAGCATAAAGGGCACGGTGCAGGAGCCGCGCCGGCAGCAGCAAATGTCTACAAGGTCGGTTCGATCACGATTGAAGCGCCATGGTCGCGGGCGACGCCAGGCGGCGCGAAGGTCGCCGGCGGCTACATGAAGATCACCAATAACGGCAAGGAGCCGGATCGCCTGATCGGCGGTTCGGTGCCGGTCGCGGGCCGTTTCGAGATCCACGAAATGGCGACGGAAGGCGGCGTGATGACGATGCGCGAATTACCGAAGGGTCTCGAGATCAAGCCGGGTCAAACCGTGGAGCTGACGCCTGGCGGTTATCACATCATGTTCCAGGAGCTGAAATCCGGCCTCAAGCAAGGGCAGACCGTGAAAGGCACGCTGGTGTTCGAGAAGGCCGGCAAGGTCGATGTCGAATATCGCGTCGGGCCGATCGGCGGTGGTGCCCCGTCAGGCGGCGCAGCGGGCGGCGGGCATTCGCATCACTAAAGTATTGACTGCACCTCCCCCTGAAAGGGGGGAGGTCGACGCGTGAAGCGCGTCGGGTGGGGGTCACCAATGCAGTATGTGTTTGAGAGGGAGGGAGTCACCAAAGCTCAATCCCTCAAAAACACGCACCTGACGAAGTCGCGATAGAGCAGCACTTGCTTTGGCGGGATCATCGGATCGCGCAGGGCGCGCGACAGGATCAGCGCGCCTTCGATCAGTGTCGCGGCCATGTCGGCCAGCGCATCGAGATCGACGTCATCGCGCGGCGGATATTTCTGTGCGATCAGCTCGAAACGTTCGCGGAATCGGCGGCGCCAGCGCAGGACGCCTTCGGCATTGAGGTCGCGCACGTCGCGATTGAAGAGCTGGTCCTGATAGACGAAGGATGCAGCGAGGCAGCCGGGATGCGCTTCGGTCATGTTCGCCATCATCTCGGCGAACAGCTTGAGGCCGACCAGAAAGCCGTGCAGCGGATCTTCATTCAGTTCGTCGCCGCGCCGGAATAGTTCATCCAGCACTTGCTGATCGTGTTCGAGGTAGCGCAGCAGCAATGCTTTGGCGAGGTCGCCTTTGTCCTTGAAGTGGTAGAAGAAGCCGCTTTTGGTGATGCCGGCCGCGGTGATCAGTTCGTCGATCGAGGTGCCGGCAAAGCCTTTGGCGAGAACAGCCTCTTCCGCCAGCGCGAGCAGCTTCTCGCGCGTGTCCTTGCCACTGCGGATCGGGGCTTTTTCGAGCATCGCCAAGTGTACCACGAGTCCAGTTCACCCGCGCGCCCGTTCCCGGAAGGCCGCGGCGCGGCACTGGAATTCCCGCTAAGCCGCTGATCTGAATGCGGTTTAGCGACATTGTCGGCGCTGTACCACGATCCTGCTAGGCCGCAGCGTGAACTTCATTAGTGTCCGCGCCGACCAATGGGGTCCACCCCCGGCGTTCGCGCCCATTTTTGCATTTCATGTGAAGGAGTTAGACGATGGCGAAATATCGTTCGCATTTGCCGCAGCTCGACGATTATCCGTTTCTCACCGATAGCGGCCTTGAAACCACGCTGATCTTCCAGGAGGGCATGGATTTGCCGTTGAATGCCGCGTTCACGCTGCACGCGACCGACGCCGGCGAAAGAACGCTGCGCGACTATTACATCCGTCACGTCGAGATCGCGCGAGCCCAGAATGCCGGTTTCGTGCTGGAAAGCGCGACATGGCGCGCAAGCACCGATTGGGGCACGAAGCTCGGTTATTCTTACAGCGAACTCACCAGCTTCAATCGCAAAGGCATCGCATTGATGACATCGCTGCGCGATGAGTTCGAAACGCCGCGAAGCCCGATGCCGATCAGCGGCAATATCGGTCCGCGCGGCGATGGCTATTTCCCCGAACAGCAAATGAGCGGCGATGAGGCGCAGCGCTATCACGCCTTCCAGGCCGAGATCTTCGCCGATACCGAAGCCGATCTCATCAGCGCGTTCACGATGACGCATTCGGGCGAAGCCATCGGCATCGCGCGGGCGGCGGCATCGGTCGGCATGCCGGTGGTGATTTCGTTCACCACGGAAACCGATGGACGGTTGCCGAGCGGCGAAACGATGCGCGAGGCGATCGACAAGACCGACGAACAGACTGACGGCGCGCCGGCTTATTACATGATCAATTGCGCTCACCCGGCGCATTTTGCCGATGCGCTTGCAAACGGTGAAGCCTGGGTGAAGCGCTTGCGCGGCATCAGAGCCAATTCGTCGATGCGCAGCCATGCCGAACTCGACAATTCGCCGGACCTCGACACTGGCGATCCCGTCGATCTTGGCCGCCGCTATGCGCGACTGCGGGGCGCGCTCGGTACGCGCTTCAACATCATGGGGGGATGCTGCGGCACCGATCACCGGCATGTCGCTGCGATCGCCGAAGCTTGCCTGCCGCGGCGTGCGGTGGCTTGAACCGCTTTCGCCTGACCGCGTGGGACAAACAAGTCGCGTGACAAACAAAAAGCCCGGCTGGAAAGCCGGGCTTGATCCTGCGGTTTTCTAAAGCGACCGGCAGGCCGCGTCAGGTTGTTACCGCACCTTCAGATTTTCAGCCGACTCGCGTCCACGATTGGACACGACTTCGTATTCGATCTGTTGGCCTTCATTCAGGCCCGTCAGGCCTGCGCGCTGCACCGCAGAAATGTGCACGAACACATCCTTGCCGCCACCGCCGGGTTGGATGAAGCCATACCCCTTGGTGGCGTTGAACCACTTAACCGTACCTGTAGCCACTTACATTCCCCTTCTAACGAGACATCCGCCGACCGAGCGTCCAGCAGACATCTCGTAGGCAAACGCGTCCATACCTCGAAATTGGGAAAATTTCCACCCCTTCATGGAGCGGCGGGACGGCACATCCGTCCCGCTATCCTTCGAGGCGTCTTAAGAGACGCGCCGGACGTCGCTCCAGCGGCGCAAGGATGTCCACAAGCCGCGATCGAGCCGGAAGCGATCGATGGGTGCGGATGAGTTGAGCGCGCGAATGCGTGACAGACCGACACCGGTCCATTGGAAGCCGCATTTTTCCAGAATGCGGCGCGACGCCGGATTGGTCACACGCGCACCAGCCTGAAGCGCTTCGTGCTCAAGTTCGGTGAAGGCGAAATCGATCAATGCGCGTGCGGCCTCGGTGCCGTAGCCCTGACTCCAGAACTTGGTGCCGAGCCAGTAGCCGATCTCCGGCATCGTATCGTCATGCGTTGCAATGCCGCATGCTCCGACCGGCGTGCCATCGCGCATGGTGATGAGGAAATTGATCTCACCCTTCGGCACATTGGCCGTGGCAATGAAGTCCTCGGCATCGACATGCGAATAAGGGTGCGGGATGCGTCGCGTGTTTTCCGCGATGCGTTTGTCGTTGGCGAGCGCGGCTACATGCTTAGCGTCCTCGAGTTTCGGCGCGCGCAGGATCAGCCGCTCGGTCTCGAGGACGGGGATACTGTCCTCCCGATAGCTTTGGGTCCGCAATTCCAGGCAGGTCATGGTCAGGCTCCTTTGAAAAAACTTCGAGGGGGAGCCGGTTCACCCGTCTCCCCCTCGCGTTTAGAGCCCTTATGGGGCCGCCGGGTTCGACTTGTGAACCGGCGGACCTCATTTGAGATTCGCCGTCTATTCTGCCGCCGTAGCCATCGGTACGACCGAGACGTAGGTGCGGCCTTTTCCTTTGGTTTTGAACTCGACGCGTCCGGCGGTTAGCGCGAACAGGGTGTGATCCTTACCGAGGCCGACATTGGCGCCCGGATGCCAAACGGTGCCGCGCTGGCGCGCGATGATATTGCCCGGAATGGCGACCTGGCCGCCAAACAGCTTGATGCCGAGGCGGCGACCCATCGAGTCGCGACCGTTACGGGATGAACCGCCTGCTTTTTTGTGAGCCATGGCTCAAAATCCTTCGTTCGAAAGACGTATAACCCGATTCCGCGCGGGAATCATCTCAACTTTTCGCTCTGCAGCCCTGTCTTGCTCAGGACGCGGCAGCTTCGCTTTCCGCCGGCTTGGCTTTCGCCTTGCGCTCGGGCTTGCCCTTGGCGGCCTTGGCGGCCTTGGTCGGGGCCGCACCGCCGGTCAGGATCTCGCTGATCCGGACGACGGTATAGTCCTGCCGATGGCCGCGCTTGCGGCGTGAATTCTTGCGGCGGCGCTTCTTGAAGGCGATGACCTTCGGTCCACGGCTCTGCTCGACGATTTCGACCGCTACGGAGGCGCCCGAGACGAGCGGGGCGCCCAGTTCCGGCTTGTCGCCGCCCAGCATCAGCACATCGCCGATCTGGATGATCTGGCCCGGTTCGCCCTCGATACGGCCGACCCGGATGGTCTGGTCTTCGGCAACCGAATATTGCAGGCCGCCGGTCTTGATGACTGCGAACATCGTTTTTTCCCTCGTGTTCGTGATCCCGGTGCTCGCAAACTCGTCTTTCAACGAGCCGGACCGGCTTTTTCCAGTCTTAGGTCTTTGCTTTGCGATTTTTCGGCTTGGCAAAGGATGTCCGGCCAACGTGCCAGAAAGCACGAAAAGGGCCCCGAAGGGCCCGCCGTTGGCCGGTTTATGGGGGCTTAGCGGCCCGGAGTCAAGGAAATGGGCCTCAATACAGCCGAAAAAGCGGGGCGATCAGCCAGGTGTCCCGCAGGACCTCCAGGCCCTTGAGCGCAGGCGCCGCCACAAGGAACAGCAGGGCGTCTCGAAACGTCCGGTGTACCAGCGACGGCCGAACCAGAATGGCCTCGGCGTCGTGGTACTGACAGATATTCGGCAGGAAACGCGGCACCCTCGCCCGATACAGGGCAAATTCGTCCGGGAAGCGGTGCGCCAGCGCACGCTCTTCATGGGTCACCACGATCGCGAATATCGCCACCGTGGCCGCCGCGCAGACCAGCGCAAACACGATGCTGCCGAGCTGCGCGCCGACGCCAAAAGCTGCGATGGCCGAAAACACGTAAAGCGGATTACGCGTCATCGAATAAGGCCCGTCGGTCACCAGCGTGCTCAGCTTGTTGCCGCCGATATACATCGAGCACCATGTGCGGCCTACGATTCCAATCATGATGCACAGAACGCCGCTTCGCTCGATCGTTTCGTGCCAGAGGCTGTCTTCGGGAAATACCGGCTCGCTCGCCATAGTCAGGAAAACGCCGACAGCGACCACAGCCAGCACGATCAATTTGCGCTGCCACTGTTGGCCGACCAGATCGAATACGATAGGCATTCACGCCACCCCAAGGTCCAAGCGACCCAATCAGGCAAACAAAACGGCAATTCGTGGGCGTATACGCCAACGATGCGTCGTTTTGAGAGAAATTCAAGAAAAGTCCCGAGGAAACATCCATGACTGTCATCGACGTCCATACCCATATGCTCACGCTTGACTATCTCGAGCTGCTGCGCGCCAACGGCACCGGCAAATACACGTTGAAGAAAACCAAGGCCGGACAGGACGCGGTGCATCTCTACGACGCGCCGTTCATGACGCTGTTCCCCGGAATGTGGGACTATGACTTGCGCATCAAGAAGATGGATGAAGCCAAGGTCGATGTCGCGGTGGTGTCGCTGACCTGCCCGAATGCCTATTGGGGCGGACGTGAGGTGGCGCTGAAGGCGGCGCAACTCGTCAATGATTCGATGGCCGAGCAGCAGCGCTTAAAGCCCGATCGCATTCGTTGGTTCGCCTCGCTGCCATTCCAGTATGCTGACGAAGCCAAGGCCGAACTTGCACGCTGCGCCAAGCTCGGCGCGGTCGGCGTGATGGTGATCGCCAATATCGACGGCGAGGATCTGACCAATCCAAAGTTCGCACCGGTCTGGGCCGAGATCGACAAGCTCGGCTGGCCGGTGCTGGTGCATCCCGGCGCGCCGCAGGGCGTGAAGGATCAGCACATGGATGAGTTCAATCTCATTCCGCCGGTCGGCTTCATGGCCGACACGACGCTCGCCTTCACGCGCATGATCTATTCGGGCTTTCTCGACAAATATCCGAACATCAAGCTGATCGCTTCGCATGGCGGCGCGAGCCTGCCTTATCTCGCCGGCCGTCTCGATCGCTGCTGGGAGATGATTCCGGGCTGCGCCGAAGTGATCAAGGACAAGCCGAGCGATTATCTGCAGCGCATCTGGTACGACACGGTGGTCTACGATCCGCGCGCGCTCGAGCTTTGCATCTCGGTGGCCGGTTCACCCGATCGCGTTCTTTACGGCTCCGACTATCCGCACAATATCGGCGACATGATCGGCTGCCTCGCGCGCGTGAACGCGCTACCCGCCGATCAGGCAAAGCGGATTGCGGGGAAGAACGCGGAGAGGTTGTTTGGGTTGTGAGAGCGGTTGTCGGGTGCGGGGACGAGCGGGTGTAATTCTGTAAGCTTTGCAACGTGATGGTCGGCGTGAGGTTTCGTCGCCAGCAGGCCGCGTCGGCATCATGCCAAGAGCTGGCATTGTCAAAAAATTATGCCGGCCGCTGCTCTGAACGGCCGGCATGCGACAAGCATTAGCGGATGCTGTTGCCGTGGATCTGCGTTTCCAGCTCGTAGCGCGAGGTGGATGCATTGGCGTTGGTGACAACGCTGGCGGCGAGAGCGACAACGACGAAAGCAGCAAACACGGCCTTGAACTTGGTGATCATGATAGTCTCCATCTCTGGTTGGTCGATGACGGGATGTCATCGATGTCCGCGAAGCTATTCGTCTCTGGTCTTCGCCGCCGTCCGGATGTTTTGACGTCTGTCGCGATATTGCGGCGATGAAGATGCTCGCTTCATCTTCGTGCTCAAGCGGCCAATGACCGGCTGAATTCACGGCGATAGTCGGACGGTGTCATTGCCGTGATCTTGCGAAAGCTCGCCGTGAAAGCCGATGGCGTTTCGTAGCCGACATCCAATGCAATCTCGGTGATGCTGGCCGACGATGCCGCCAGCATCTCGCGCGCCCTGTCAATGCGAAGATGCATGAAGCGTTCATGTGGCGTCTGCCCGGTGGCCAGCCTGAATGACGTGCAGAAATGGTGGCGGCTCAGATTCACGAGTCCTGCGAGTTCGCCAAGACTGATGTCCTGATCGAGCCGCTCGCGCATGAAGTCTGTCACGCGCTTCACCTGCCAGTCGGCGAGGCCACGGCGTTTCGTCGTCGTCGCGAGTGCGCTGACGGAAGAATGCGATCTGATGAGCTGCACGCAGAGGAGATCGATCGCGTGATCCAGGAACAATCGCGAGCTTTGAATATCCGGAGAGGATTCGCGGCTCAGCATGCGCATGAGGCCGGCCGCGACCGGATCGGCAAAGCCGGCCCGGTCGATCAGTCTGACCTCTTTTCCGTTCGCGATGCCATCGGCACAGGACTGAAGCCGCGCGTCGGTCAGAAAGATGTGAGAGACTTCGATGGGGCCGGCGATATCCCACCGGCCGTCATGGTCTTGAGGGATAATGCTGATCGAGTCGATTTGCGCGCGCGCGACGATGCGGTTCTCGCCCGACCGCCAATGCAGGTCGCGCGGTGCTGAATAGTAGGTCGCCAGCACATGATCCGACAGCGCTGGCAGCGCGCCTTTCATCGCCTCATGCCGCCATCGCCGCGTCAGACGCACGCCATCCGGCATGGAGTCCGGTGCGAGCAAAGGCGGCGGCCCCACAAGTCTGCCGATGGCCTCGACAGGATCGCATCTGTCCGAATGCGTAAACGCAGTCATGACATCCTCCAGATCGGATTCTTTGCTGGCCAGTGATGATGTGGTGCGAGCACGCGGCGGCGTTTACTGGCCATGCGGACCGTGCCTTTCGTGGTAAGTGCCGGACGCGATGGCGTTGGCCACGAAATCGATTTCGCTGCGCGCGATGCCGACATCCTTCAGGATCACGTCAGGCAAGGCGTTCAGGGTGCTGCGTGTTTCGTGCGCCATGACGGCACGGTGAAACAGGCAATGCAGGTTCGCGGCGAATTTCTTGCAACGCATCGCTGCGCTCGAAAAAAGCGTGGCATGCTGGGTGGCGGTCAAGCCGGTCATGTTGGTGTTGCTCATGGCAAAGTTTCTCCGTGGCGCATGCCTCACGGGATGCGCATTGCAATGGATTGGCGGTGGTCTGGCGCGCGGCCAGCCTTGCAAAATGGCGCGGCTAGGCGGCTTTCACGTGCTGGCCACTGATCCGCCGATCGTAATCATCCGCAAGCGCGTGCAAGGCTGCCGCGCCATCGCCGAAGAATGACGGTCCGTGCATCAGGGCCAATGTGCGCGGTGAGAATTTGGATAACGCGCGGATGGTCGTTCCCATCTCCGGATTGAGAGAAGAATATTTGAAGAGGTCTTCGGCGGCGATCGCCGGTCCGACGATATCGTTACCGGTCAATGCCGGGCCATTGCCGAGTTGCGTGAAGAGGTCACCGCACATCAGCGTGCTGGTCGATTCCTCATACATCACGCCGGCATCCCAGCCGTGCGGCGTGTGCGGCGTATCGATGTAGCGGACGCGCTTGCCGCCGATATCGATCACTTCGCCATCCTGCAGGACGCGGGGCGTGCGGTTCGCCATATCGTTGAGCGAGACGAGGCAGCCTGTCTGCCCATGTGCGACCTCTGCATCGGGAGCGATCGCGAGCCATTCGTTCATCGCGCCGCACTCGTCGGCCTCGTAATGGCCGAAGGCAATCCAGCGCAGGCGTTCCGGCGCGATCAGACGGCTGAGCGCATCCCGGTTCAGCGGAAACATCTTCCGCAGACCGGTGTGGAACATCAGCGGCTCGTCACCGAGAACAAGGAACTGGTTGAAAGTGAAGCCGGCCGGCGGGGCGATATCGGGGACGAAGGTCGAGAGCCGGTAAATGCCGTCTGCAATTTCAGAAATCTTCGTGTCCATGGCGTGTCTCCTCCAGGAAAGCGGACCACGTTGAATTTCATTGCACGGTTATGTGTACCTAAATAATCCCCCTTGTCAATATTCATTGCACATGTTAGTGTAACGAAATTGTCAGATCGAAAATGCCATGGCACGCACCTACACCCTCAAAAAGCGGGCCGAGCAGCAGGCGGAGACACGACAGCGCATCGTCGAAGCGGCCGTGGAACTGCACAGCAGTGTGGGACCCGCGGCAACGACCTTCAGCATGCTGGCGGAACGGGCGGGCGTGCAGCGTCATACGCTCTATGCCCATTTCCCTGACGAGCGGAGCCTCCTCGCGGCCTGTTCGGGGCTGGTGGAAGAGCGCGATCCGCTGCCCAAAGCCGCGCCGTGGCGTAATATTGCGGATCGCGGCGAGCGGCTCGCGACCGGTCTCCGCGCGATCTATGACTGGTACGAGCGCAATGCCTCTTTGATGGCCTGTGTGTTGCGTGACGCCGAGCACCATGCGTTGACGCATGAAATCAGCATGCAGCAGTTTAGTCCTTACGTCGCAGCCTGGCAGGAGGCGCTTGGTGTGAAACTCGGCGTGAAGCAGCGCGCGATGCTGCATCTCGCCCTCAGTTTCCACACATGGCGGACGCTGGTGCGGGATGCCGGGCTGAAGCAGGCAGCCGCCGTTGCCGCCATGACGCACGCGATCGAAAGCGCGGACGACGCGTGATCGGGCCGCTCCCGGCGTGGAGTTTAACCTTCGGGAATTACCCGGAAGGAAGCGCGGCTCACGCGCTTTGCTTTCTCGCGGCGTGCGCCTCAATGAAGTCGATGGCAGCCGTGACACCGTGCTCCTGGCGAATGGCTGCGCCGCGCGTAGCGGCGCGTTCGCGCATCTGCGGGTTCTCCATATCCGCAATCGCCGCCGCGAGGGTCTCGACCGAAAGATGTTTCCGGTCGAGCGGGGGTGGCGCAACGCCGAGGTCCCACATGCGGCGGGCCCAAAAGGGCTGATCGCCCAGAAACGGGCATATCGTCATCGGTTTGCCGGCGCGAAGTGATGCCGCTGTCGTGCCGGCGCCGCCGTGATGCACCGTTGCGCCGACATGCGGGAACAGTTTGTCATGCGGCGCTTCGCGGATGACATGGATGTTGGGCGGAATAGTTTGTGGCGCCAACGCACCGCCGCCTGTCGCCAGCACGCCGCGCTTGCCGGTTTTCGTCAGCGCTTCGATCACCGTTGCTGCGGTGCTGACCGGGTCCAATCCCGGCATGCTGCCGAAGCCGATATAGACCGGTGGTTCGCCCGCCTTGAGAAAGGCGGCAAGATCTTCCGGCGGATGCCAATCGTCGTGATCGAGAAACCAGTACCCGCTCACCAGGACATCGCGGCCCCAGTCGGGTGGGACCGGGACGACATGCGGACTGTAGGCGTAGAGCGTTCCCGAGGGAGTAGTCTTGCCTGTGCTGCGCGGCGGCAACCCGAGCGTTGTCTTTCGCCAATCACGAAGCAATCCGCCAAACAGGACATTCATTCCCTTGATGGCAAGGCCATGGCTGATGCGGTTCAACGGACCCAGCGAAGCGAATGGAAGCAGCGGAGTTGGGAAAGCCGATGTCGGCGTGAAGCCTGGCAGCGGCGAGGCGAGAATGAACCGACAGCCAAGCTTCTCGGCGATATGCGGGACGCCAAGCGCCTTCGGATGGTAGACGATGATGTCGGGGGCGAACTCTTTTGTCGCTGACCATTCCGCATCGAGCAGGTGACGCATCAGCGGACGGATATGCTTCAAGAGTTTGAAGCCGCCGCTGAAGCCTTTGCCGCCCGCAATCGCGGCCTTGCCTTCGGGCTTGTCGAGCAACGCCAGAAATTCGCCAGGCAGCGGTGAAAAGGCAACGCCACGCTCGCGAATCATCGCCTCGAACTGAACCGGGGCGGTCAACTGCACATCGTGACCACGCGCGATCAGCCCGAGCGCCAGCGCGAGATAGGGTTGGATGTCGCCTCTCGTTCCGAGTGTGTGGATCGCCACGCGCATGCCGATACCTCAGGTTCACAAGGACCGTTTTGATGCAGACAACCTCCGCTCCGCGGCTTTGACAAGGATACACAAACCCGCACGTCATTTCCGGGACGCGCCAAAAGGCGGGCCCCGGAATGACCATCAAAGCAACACTCAGTATTAAGCCGCAAAAGGCAACTCAGCTACGCAGCCCGCACGGTCGCCAGAAATCGCTCCACTTCCATCTTCAGCTTTGCGCTTTCGCCGGACAACGACCGCGCCGACGCAAGGACGGCGGCCGACGCGGAATCGGTTGCGGTCGCGCCGCGGCTGACATCGGCAATGCTGCCGGCGACCGCATTGGTGCCGTGTGTCGCCTGCTGCAGGTTGCGGGCGATTTCCTCCGTTGCCACTTGCTGCTGTTCGACCGAAGCGAAAATGGCACGCGAGATGTCGGCGATGCGGGCAATGGTCGTATTGATCGCCCTGATGGCGTGAACGGATTCCTGTGTTGCCGTCTGCATATCGGCAATCTGGCGGCCGATTTCGTCGGTCGCCGTAGCGGTATTCGCCGCCAGCGTTTTGACCTCCTGCGCGACGACGGCGAAGCCCCGTCCCGCTTGTCCGGCCCGCGCCGCTTCGATTGTCGCATTCAGCGCCAGCATGTTCGTCTGCTTGGCGATCGAGGAGATCATCTTCACGACATCGCCGATGCGGTCGGCCGAGTGCGACAGCCGATTGATGCAGGAATCGGTGATCTGCGCCTGCTGTACCGCTTCCGATGCGATGGCACTCGATTCCTGCGCCCGGCGCGCGATCTGCGTGATCGACAGACCGAGATCGTCGGTGGTGGAGGCGACCGACTGCACATTGGCCGAGGCCTGCTGAAAGTTGCTCGACGCGGAAACCGACAGCGTTTGCGTTTGTTCGGCGATCGCAGTGAGCGAGGCGGCCGCGGCTTCCAGTTCGTTGGAGGCGGAAGAGACCGTATCGATCATGCTGCCGACGGCGTGCTGGAATTCGCCGGCAATCTTCTGAATGTCGTCCCGCCGTTGCTGCGCCGATTTTTTCTCGAGCTGTTTCTTGTCACTGCGCAGCTTTTCGCGTTCGAGAATGCTGTCGCGGAAAACCACAACGGAACGCGCCATCGCGCCAATCGCATCCGATCGCCCCGTTTCGCCAATGACGACATCGGTATGGCCATGGACCAGGCGCTTCATCGCCTCCTCAAGGCGCGACAAGGGCTGGATGATCGAACGCCGCACCAGGACAGGCAGCAGGATGGCGAGGCCAAGACCCACGACAAGCGCTATGATCGCACCGAAGACGATGAACTCGGCCCAGTCGGCGATACGGTCGAGCCGTTGCTTCGATTGTGCATTGTTGTTGCTCTTGAGCAGGGCGGCGGCCTGACTGGCATGGGCCAGGGTCTCATCGGATTTGTGCCGCAGGCTTTCGAAGCGTTCCGAAGCGCCGCCGAGCTGGGTCACAAGACCATAGAGTTTCGACCGTGCCCGCTCCATGTCGCGGGAGAGTGTGCGCGCATCCGTTCCCGCAGCCTTGAGCGTTGTGATGTTCTGATCGATCAGGTCGCTGAAGGCTGAGACGTGATTTCGCGTTTCTTCGAATAACGCCGGATCGGCTGCGCCGGCATACATCCCCGTTTGCTCGATCACAGCGCCGGCCCTGCGGATGAACCGGTTGGTCTGCTCCTCGGCATCGCCGGCCGGCATGCTTCGCAACCGGATCGCAAATTGGGTCGATGCTTGCGCGAAGGCGGCGAGAGCCGATGGCATGAGCTGCTGGGCTTCGGTGATGTTGCCACGCGCGAGCATGGTGCCGAGGACGAACTGATCGAGTTCTGCGACATCGGCGGCGACCTTCCGGGCGGCCGCGGCGTCCTGCTGGCTGACAGTTTCCGCCATCATCGATGCCAGGAGACGCAGGCGGTCGATATCCGGCGTGATGCGCTTGGCCACGTCCTGCTGTGAGCCGGGCTCCCGGATCAGCCGGCCGATGCGTTCGGCCATCATCGACAATTCGGCGGCGTCCTGCAGCGTTCGGCCGGAGCCGATGGCCAGCCTTGCATCTCGTGAAACCTGGGAAATACCCAGAAAGGCAGCGGCGGCAATTGCAAAGGCCAGTGCGACGGGGATGGCAACGGCCAGATTCAGCCTGGCCGCAAGGGAAATGCGTTTCAGAATCACACGAATCTCGAAGGGTAAATTGAGGCGGTCTGATAGGCGAGATTTGTAAAGGCTTTATGATTCAGGCCGGCGATCACATTCGTCCTGGTGCATTCATCTGGCGCGTATGGAGCTGAACGATTTCCTGATCAGATATCTCGCAAGATTCGAGCTTTGCGGCCTGAATGTTCCGATTTTCAGCGAGCGGATCATATCGGCGGGCAAATAGCGGCGTTTCATTGCAGACCGCCCTTGTTTCGGCGGGGCGGCTTGGCTAAACAACGCCCCGTCCGAGGGCGGCATCGCCCTGTTCGGCCCCCAGTGGAGAGGTGGCTGAGTGGTTGAAAGCACCGCACTCGAAATGCGGCATACTCGCAAGGGTATCGGGGGTTCGAATCCCTCCCTCTCCGCCAATAATCGCCGATTGCTCTCTATAACTAGTCATTGCCGCGCGGCTTACGGTCCAAGCGGACCTGCCGCAACGGTGCGAGTTGCGTGATCAGGCGGGAACGTATGTCAATCTGATCGTGTCCTTGCCGATCAAATCACTGGCCACAAGGCGGAGCGGCGGCCGTGGTCCGGCGAAGAATGGCGTGCCGCGACCCAGCACGACGGGATGAAAGTAGAGTCGATACTCATCGATAAGACCAAGGTCGGTCAGGCTTCCTGCCAGGTCCGGCCCGGAAACGGCGATCTCTCCGGCGAGCCGAGCCTTCAGGTCATGGATCACCGTCTCAAGGTCACCCGCGACAAGCGTGGCGTTGGGGCCGACCGACGTCAACGAGCGCGACACGACCCACTTCGGCTGGCGCCGCCACGCGGTCGCGAATTCGCGGTGCTCCGGGGTCCACTCAGGACGGTCTTCGTCCCAATAGCGCATAGTCTCGTACATGCGGCGACCGTACACACTGCCGGCCAGATCGCGCACGTGCTCGATCCAGTGACGAAACAGTACGGGATCCGGCGCAAATTTCTCGTGGTCGACATAGCCGTCCAGCGACTGATTCATTCCGAAGACGATCTTCGCCATGTTGAAAACCTCCAGCGCAAGGTCTCCACGATAGTATGAGCATTCGGCGGTGCGCTACGGAGCGACTTTGATACACAAGGATTACCCATGGCGGCCGCAGGATTTCAGTGCGGCCCAATCGACAAGCGACGCGAGGCCGGCAAAATCAGGCAGCGTTATTTTCCCGTCAGACACCGCAAGCGGCACTGACAGCACCTGCTCTTCCATAGCGAGGAACCAGGTTAGTTCGGCGGGCAATGCCGGGCTCGGGATTGTTGCCGCAAACTGCAGCGCGGCAAGCGTGCCGAGTGCGCTTTCCCCCATCAGGCCGGCGACCACACCGCAGTTCGACGATTGCGCGATGGTTTGCATCTGCCGGCAAGAGGACAGCCCGAACCGGCCCGGCTTGATACTCAGCGTCTGTGCGCCCTGTGCCGTGAACAGCGCGGCATCGCGCGGCGACCAGCAGCCGAAATCGACCAGCAGCGGAATCGGGCTTTCTTGCTGGAGTTGCTTGAAGGCGGCATCCGGAACGAGAGCGCAGGGATCTTCGAGATACGTTATTCCGGCATCTGCGAGCGCCTTTGCGTAATCGAAGGCTTCATCCATCGCGTAAGCGCCATTCGCATCGACATAGAGCTGGATATCGTCACCGACCGCTGCGCGAATCTCGGAAATGCCCTGCAGGTCCGTGCTGAATCCCTGGCCGCCTTTGACCTTCAAGGTTTTAAAGCCATAGCGCGACACCATTGCCGCGGCTTCCTTCGCCATGACGGCCGGTTGTTGCCGGGTGACGGCCCAAGACAGCTCAATCTCCTGCGCGCCGCCCCACAGGCGCCACAACGCTTGATCCCGCTGGGCTGCGACAAGATCCCAGCAGGCATTGTCGATGATGGCTTTCGCCGCGAGATTTTCCGGAATGCGGTCGAGCGCGGCGCGAACAAGCGTCGGGTCGTCAAGGTCGAGTGTCCGCAGCAGCGGGATGAACATCTCTTCGATGCAAGCCGCAAGGCTTCGCGCTGTCGCGCCGCACCAGGTCGGCTTCACCGTGATTTCGCCGACACCGACCGCGCCGGTGTCGGCTATCAGGCGCAGCAGCATCATCGGCGCGCTGTCTTCGACGACATCGCTCCACTGCACGGGCCTTGCGTATCGCAGCCGGTAAGGATGCAGCGAATAATCGGCGAGACGCATGATGCTGACGGATTTACTTTGCGGCCGCGCTGGAGTCTTTCAGCAGATCCTTCCACTTGGGAGACTCGGCGGCGACGAATTTGGTGAGTTGCTCGGGATTCATGTAGCGAGGTTCGGCGCCCAGTTGCGCCATTTTCGCGCGCATCTCCGGCCGGTTAACGATTGTCCCGATCTCGGCGCTGAGCTTGTCGACAATCGCCTTCGGCGTGTCGCGCGGCGCGAACAGGGCAAACCATGCCAGCACCTCGAAATCAGAGAATCCCGCCTCGGCGACAGTCGGCACGTTCGGCACCAGCGCGCTGCGCTCTGCGCCGGTGATGGCGAGAGCGCGTAATTTTCCGGCTTCCACCTGCGGCAGCAGCGAGGGCAGCGTGAAGAAGATGAACCCGACATCGCCCGACAGAACGCCGGTGACGGCTTCCGGTCCGCTCTTGTAGGGAACATGCGCCATATCGAGATCCGCGCTCTTTTTCAGGAGTTCGGCGGCGAGAAAGCCGGATGTGCCGGGCCCGGCCGATGAATAGGTCAGACGGCCCGGCTTCTCGCGGGCATATTGAACCAGTTCCTTCACCGATTTGACCGGCAGCGATGCATTGACCACCAAGAGGTTCGGTGCGATCGCAATCATCGCCACCGGCGGCACATCGCGCATCGGATCGTAGCTCAGATTTTTGAACATGTGCGGTCCGACCGAATGCGTCGGGCTGCCGCTCATCAACAGCGTATAGCCGTCGGGCTTGGCGCGCGCGACGGCGGCTGCGCCCACATGCCCGCCGGCGCCGGGACGGTTTTCGACGACGACCGGTTGTCCGAGCGCCGGCGACAATTGTTCGGCGATGAGGCGAGCGAGGATATCAGCGGTGCCGCCCGCGCCGGATGAAACGACAATCTGGATCGGCCGGGTCGGCCAGTCCTGCGCGGCGGCCGGCAGCGCTGACGCTGCAATGAGCGTCAGCAACGACAATGTGGCTCCCACAATGAGACGCTTCAGGACAACATGTTGACGTGCGAAGATATGGTGATGTGTCATGACCTTGTGTTTCCTCTCTCGAATTTCTGACGCCTTGTTTGGCGATTTCTTGTTGTCCTAACCGGGGTACCAGGCGGGTGAGCGGCGCTCCCTGAAGCTTGCAAGTCCCTCCTTTGCTTCAGGGGAGGTCGACATTTTTTCGAAAATCTCTTCGAGCTCGCGACTCGAATGAGCTCGATCCATACGGGATGATGGCTGCAGCAACACCTTCGCGGCCCGCACCGCGCCGGGAGCCGCCCGTAGATAATCGTCAATCGATTGCGCGACCATGCCTTCAAGATCGGAGGAATCGCAGATCTCGTGAACGAGCCCCGCGCGATGCGCTTCAAGGCTGTCGAAACGGCCGCCGCTCAAGAGATGACGGCGCAGGAAGCGTTCGCCACAGGCGCGAACCATCACTGGCATCAGCGGCGCCGGCGCGATGCCGAGACGGACTTCCGGAATGGAGAAATGCGCGTCCCGCGTCGCGATCACTGTATCGCAACAGGCGGCCAGCGCGAGCCCGGCGCCAACACAGGCGCCGTGAACGACGCAGATTGTCGGCTTGGGCAATCGATCCAGGGCCTCGCACAATTCCGGCACGGTCGCCTTGGTGTCGCCGCTGCGAAGATCGCCGAGATCCGCTCCGGCACAAAAATGCTTTCCCGCACCGCGCAACACGACAATGCGCACCGAACTGGATGCCGCGACGTCCTGCAATGTGTCGCGTAGCAGGACCAGCAGCGTGCGATCGATCGCGTTCGCCTTTTCAGGGCGATTCAAGATGAGGGTTGCGACGCCCCGATCATCCGTCTGTGTCGTAAGGGTTGTGCCTGCCATCCGCAGATCCCGTTATCCGATCGTTCTCCGCCGATGCCCGGCTATGGACAAACAGCCGGCGAAGCGTACAATGGTTAGGGAGCTAAGTATATAACAAGTGGCTACGAAAGCCATGCCCAGGGAGAGTTGCCATGGAGAAGAAAGGGCTGCTGGCCTTTTTCGCCGTGTACCTGTCGCTTTTTCCGATCGCGGCTTTTGGCAGCGATGGCGTCATCAGGATCGGTGTGTTGAATGACCAGTCCAGCGTGTTCGCCGATAGCACCGGCGCCGGTTCTGTGCTGGCGGCGCGCATGGCGGCGGAAGAGTTCGGCAACAAGATCGGCGATATGCCGATCGAAGTGATCTCGGCGGATCACCAGAACAAGCCGGATGTCGGCTCCAATATTGCGCGACGATGGTTCGACCTGGAGAAGGTCGACGTGATCGTCGATCTCGGCAATTCCGCTGTCGCGCTGGCGGTCAACGAGATTGCGCGTGAGAAGAACAAGGCAATCGTCGTATCGGCGGGCGGCTCAACGGCGCTGACGGGCAAAGCCTGTTCACCCAATACGATTCACTGGACCTACGACACATGGTCGCAGTCCTATGCGATCGGCTCAGCGCTGGTGAAGGCGGGTTATCCGACATGGTTCTTCATCACCGCTGATTACACCTTTGGCTATAATCTGCGCGACGAAACGACGGCCGTGGTGTTGAAGCAGGGCGGCAAGGTGCTCGGCTCCGTGCGCCATCCCATCAACTCCTCCGATTTTTCCTCGTTCCTTCTGCAGGCCCAGTCCTCCGGCGCAAAGATGGTCGCGCTCGCCAATGGCGGCGCCGACACGGCCAACGCCATCAAGCAGGCACGAGAATTCCAGTTGCATAAAGCGGGGCTGGGCATTGTCGGCCTGTCGACGATGATCACCGATATCCACGCGCTGGGCCTCGAAACGACGCAGGGCTTGTTCGTCACCGAGACGTTTTATTGGGATCTGAACGACGGCACGCGTGCGTGGTCGAAGAAATGGGGCGATCGCAACAATCAGCGCAAGCCGACGATGATGCAGGCGGGCGTCTATGCCGGCGTGCTGCATTATCTCAAGGCGGTGAAGGCGCTCGGCAAGCCCGATGACGGCCGGCAGGTCGTCGCCAAAATGAAAGAGCTCAAGACCGACGATCCTTTGTTCGGTCAAGGCTACATCCGACCCAATGGCCGCAAGATTCACGATCAATACGTGTTCCGGGTCAAATCGCCCGACAAATCCAAATCGCCGTGGGATTACTATGAACTCGTCTCCAAGACCTCCGGCGAAGAGTCGTTCCTGCCCTTGAAGGACAGCGGTTGCGCGCTGGTGCACTAGGATTTGAGAGCCGACAGAATGAATCTCCGCGATATCATCTTCAGGAATGCGCAGCTCTATCCCGATAAGGACGCCATTGTCTTTGCAGGGCGCGGGCTGACATTTCGTGATTACACGAGCCGCGCATGCCGGCTGGGGAACGCGCTGCTTGCAAGCGGGCTCAAGCATCAGGACCGCGTCGCGATTTTGGCGCCGAATTGCCCCGAATATCTTGAAGCCTTTGCGGCGTGCGAGAGCGCCGGACTGATTGTTGTGAATATCAATTATCGGCTCTCGGCGAAGGAACTGATCGAGATTTGCCGGGATTGCGAGCCGAAGGCGTTGATCTTCCATCAGCAATATGCCGAGCTTGCCGGAGAGTTGCTGAAAGCCGCGGCCGGAATAGAAACCGTCATCGGCATTCAAACGACGATGCACGGCGCGCGGGCTTATGAGGAGGTTCTGGCTGGTTCATCAAGCGAGCCGCCTCCCGTCGCGATCGATGACGAGGACATTGCCTATCTGATTTACACCAGCGGGACGACCGGGCGGCCCAAAGGGGTGATGCTGAGCCATCGCGCGATCGCGGAATCGGCGCGATCGATCTCGCACGATGGCGGAGCGATGACCAGCGATGTCATGCTGATCGTCATGCCGCTGTTTCATATAGGCGGCCGCATCGAAATGCTGGGCTTTAATATTCTCGGCGCGACGACGGTGCTGCATTCCGCATTCGATGCGAGCGAGATCTTGCGATCCTTCGAGATGCATAACGTCACAGCGGCACATCTTGCGCCGATCATGGTGCAACGGCTGCTGGAATCGCCCGACTTGCAAAACTATCGGCGCGACCGGCTGCGCTGCATTCATTATGCTTCGGCACCGATGCCGGCGCCTGTCCTGCGGCGAGCGATCGCTGCGTTCGGCCCTATTCTGACGCAGATCTACGGCCTGACCGAGTGCATTGTGGTCAGCCTGCTGACGCCGGCGCAGCATATCCTGGATGGCGACGAGAGGGTGGTCCGGCGCCTGAGTTCAGCCGGCCAGCCGTTTCTTGGCTGCACCGTGCGCATCGTTACGGCCGACGGAAACGACGCTCAGTCGGGCGAGATCGGTGAAATTCTGGTGCGCAGCCCCGGCTTGATGACGGGCTACTGGAATAACCACACCGCCACCGTTCCGACCCTGCGCGGCGGATGGATGCATACGGGCGATCTCGGTTATGCCGACGAGGATCGTTTCATCTTCATTGTCGATCGCAAGAAGGACATGATCATTTCAGGAGGAGAGAACATCTATTCCTGGGAGGTGGAAGAGGCGCTGCGATCGCATCCCGATGTCGCGGAGGCCGCGGTGATCGGCGTTCCGGATGACGAGTGGGGAGAATCGGTCAAGGCATTCGTCGTGGTGCGGCCGGGCGCGAAACCGCTCGCGGAAGCATTGATCGCCCATTGCCGCTCGCGCATTGCCAGCTACAAGAAACCGCGCACGGTGGAATTCGTCGAGGTGCTGCCGCGTCTGTTCAATGGTAAGATCGACAAGAAAGCATTGCGAGCGCCCTATTGGTCCGCGCAAAACAGACAGGTTGCTTGAGGCGGTGTCAGGTCGTTTTGACCTTCCGAGGCGCCTTCGTTGGAGGCGCCTTGGGCGAAGTCGTCTTGGATGTATTGGGCGCCGAAGCCAACCGGGCCGCGCGGATATTCTCCCGAAAGCGATGCAGATAGTCATGAAAGCGATCGATCTCCGCTTTCGAGAAGCCGCGCAGCGGAACGCGATTGGATTCTGTGACGACGTATTTCAAAAGCACGTTTTTCAAAGCGCGTCCTTCCGGAGTCAGAACGACACGCAGTTCCCGCCGATCGGTCTTGCTTTTCAGACGGTTGATTAGGCCGCGTTGCTGCATTTTCTTGAGCTGTTCGAGCGTCGTCGGTTCCGACGCGCCGACCCGGCGGCTCAATTCGCGTTGGGTGATCTCGTCCTCGAACCAGAGAACGCGCAGGAAGTACCACATGCCGACCTGAATATCGTGCGGTGCGATCAGCTCCTGCAGGAAGCGCTCCTGCATACGTTGTGTCTTGCGGATCTGGTAGCCGGTGCTCGAGGCAAAAACGGAATCGGGGTCGACAGGCGAATCGTCGGCGGTCGGCGCAAGCGGCTTGGTTTTTTTCATCAATGAAATCCTGAGGCGGCGCAGGATTATCACCAATCGGGCCGATCGCAAAAAATTCGCCGCGCGCGAGCTTCGTCTTTGCTCTCGACAATGGCGGCGGGGAGGTCTAATAATAGTTAGGAACCTAAGTAAAAATGCGCGGCAGTTTGAAACCGAGCCGGCGCCGCTCAGCGGAGGAAAAGGATGACTTATAAGACGCTGCTCCTGGACAAGAAGGACGGCATCGCGACCATTACGCTCAACCGTCCGGAAAAGAAAAACGCGATGAGCCCGCAATTGCACGAGGAGATGGTGCGTCTTCTCGACGATCTGCGCTACGACGATGCAGCGCGCGTGCTGGTCATTACCGGCGCCGGCTCGGCCTTCTGCGCCGGAATGGATCTCAAGGAGTTCTTCACCGACCTCAAGCCGCATCCGCAGGAATATGATCGGATCTGGCGCATCGCGACGGAGTGGCGCACGCGGACCTTGCGCTATTATCCCAAGCCGACGATCGCCATGATCAACGGCTTCTGTTTCGGTGGAGCGTTCTCGCTGGTCGAAGGTTGCGATCTTGCGATCGCCGCCGATGAGGCGACATTCGGCCTGTCGGAAATCAATTTCAAACTGTTTCCCGGCGGCAGCGTCAGCAAGTCATTGGCCAATCTGCTGCGGCCGCGCGACGCGCTTTGGTACGGCATGCTGGGCCGCCCGTTTGGCGGGCAGATCGCAGCCGAGATCGGCTTCATCAACAAGTCGGTGCCCGCGGCGGAGCTGCTCAACGAGACGATGACGGTTGCGCGAGAGCTCGCACAGAAAGATCCATGGGCGCTGAAGGCGACCAAGGAAGGATATCGCTTCTCGCTCGAAATGTCGTGGGAAGCGGCGATGAGCTATTCATCGGCCAAGGAGATGGAGCTTGTGCTGCGT
The DNA here is from genome assembly GCF_002119765.1 of Pseudorhodoplanes sinuspersici. Taxonomy (NCBI): domain Bacteria; kingdom Pseudomonadati; phylum Pseudomonadota; class Alphaproteobacteria; order Hyphomicrobiales; genus Pseudorhodoplanes; species Pseudorhodoplanes sinuspersici. Next base: position 1,454,485 of record NZ_CP021112.1, on the reverse strand, counting down.
CAAGGCGATGCCTGGCGGACCGAAGGCATTGGCGACTTCCTGAAAGGCGAATATCGTCCGGGACTGGAAGCGCATGGCAGCAAGAAGCGGTAACGCCGCTTCGCAACGTTCCCGCTGGGGGAGGTTTGGCTTGCTGACGTCTGCATTGAACGCTGAGAGCGTTGCCGTTCCATCACAATCCGAACTCGACGAGTTTCGGCGCAACCTGCGCCGTTTCGTCGAACGGGAGCTGCTTCCATTCGAACGAAAAACGATGGAGGAGGCGGATCGCCGCGCGATCCAGAAGAAGGCGCAAGATGCCGGCTTCTGGCTTCTCGATGTGCCGGAGGAATTCGGCGGCCAGGGCTTGCGGTTGTCCGGCATGGTCGTGTTCTGGCACGAGATATCGCGCACGATTGCTGTGCCCGCACGCGATCACTCGCTGTTCGGTCCGTTCGTTGGTCCGATCCTGTTGTCGCTGCAGGGCGAGCAGAGGCGACGCTATCTCGACCCGGTGCTGGCCGGCGAAAAAATCGCCTGCTTCGCGCAGACCGAACCGGATGCGGGTTCCGATCCTGCATCGATGCGGACGCGCGCCGTGCGCAAAGGCGCGCATTATGTGCTCAATGGCGTCAAGCGCTTCATCACCCATGCGGAGAAGGCGGATTTTGCGCAGGTGCTTGCGGTCACCGATCCCGGCAAGGGTGCAAGGAGCGGTATCTCCTGTTTCCTCGTCGACATGGAGACTCCGGGGCTGAAGATATCGGCGCAGCACCAGACGATGATGGGCGATCGTCCCTGCGAGATTTCCTTCGAAGAGGTGGAGGTTGCGGAAGAGAACCGGGTCGGCGCCGAAGGTGAGGGCTTCGCCTTCGCGCAGAAATGGCTCAACGAAGGCCGTATCCGCCATGGCGCGCGCGCCTGCGGTGTCGCCGAGCGCTGTCTTGAATTGACCATCGACTATGCCAAGCAGCGCCGTACGTTTGGCGAACCGCTCGCCGAGCGCCAGGGCGTTCAGTGGATTCTGGCCGACTGTTTCACGGAGTTGCATGCCACGAAACTGATGGTCCGGGATGCGGCCGAGAAGCTCGATGCCGGCCTGGATGCGCGCGCTGAGACCTTCATGGTCAAGACCTACGGAGACGAGATGGGGTTTCGCGTCGCCGATCGCTGTCTGCAACTGCACGGCGGCATCGGCCTGACCACGGAATTACCGATCGAAAAATTCTGGCGCGATCAGCGCAGCTTCATGATCACGGAGGGGCCGACGGAAGTCCTCCGAACGGCGCTCGCAAAACTCTTGCTGAGAGGAATGGCATCGTGAAGAAAGGCAAAGCGCTGCAATCGCGCATGGGATGGAGCACCGCCGACACCATCACAGTGCAGGAGCGCGATTTCACCAACGATCTTCTCGGTAAGATCGATCTCGGCGCGATGGCCTTTCTGGAGATCCAGGGGCGCATGCCGTCGGACAAGGAGGCGCGTGTGTTCAACGCGCTGCTGGTCACACTGGTCGAACACGGCATGACGCCGCAGGCGATGACCTCGCGGCTGGTTTACCTCGCGTCGCCCGAAGCGTTGCAGGCGGCCGTCGCCGCCGGATTGTGTGGCGTCGGAAGTGTGTTTGCCGGCGGCTCGGAGCAGATCGCCAAGGTGCTGCAGGATGGGCTGCGCGATGCGGCGCCGGACGCGGATCTTCCGGCCATCGCACGGCGTATCGTCGACGAGCATGTCGGACGCAAGCAACCGATTCCAGGCATCGGCCACCCGCTTCACAAACCGATCGATCCGCGCACGCCAGTGCTGTTTTCCATCGCCGAGCAGAACGGCTTCCGCGGCCGCTACATCGCGCTCCTTGAAGCGATCTGCGCGGAAGCGGAAACGCGACTCAACCGCCCGCTCCCCATCAATGCGACAGGAGCCATCGGCGCCATCCTGTGCGAACTGGGATTTCCGTGGCGCATCTGTCGCGGCATCGCCGTCATTTCCCGCGCGGTCGGACTGGTCGGCCACCTTGCCGAGGAAATGCGCAATCCGCTGGCGCGGGAAATCTGGGAACGCGCGGAGAAAGAAGTTTTCGATAACCGCCCGCAATGAGGCGGAGAGACGCCCGCAATGAGGCGGAGAGAAAAGATAACATCGGGAGGAAGTCATGCGAATACGTTCGGCGGCTTTAGCCATTTTGCTTGTGCTCAGTTCAACCGCGCTGGCGGTCGCACAGTCATGGCCATCACAACCCATTCGCTGGATCGTGCCTTATCCGGCGGGCGGCGGAACAGACCTGATGGCGCGAACGCTCGGGGTTTATCTCGAGAAGTCGCTCGGTCAGCCGATCGTGGTGGAAAACAAGCCCGGCGCATCGACGGTGACGGGAACGGCGGCGCTGGCACAGGCGCAGCCTGACGGATACACCGTCGGCATGGTGTTCGACTCGCTCGCGATCAACGCCGCGTCCGGTATGGCGCTGCCCTACAAGGCGGAGACGGATCTGGTGCCGGTCATTCATCTGGCCAATGTCCCGCTTGTTCTGATCGTCAATGCCGAGCAGGTGCCGATGAAAACACTGCCGGAGCTCGTCGCCTATGCCAAAGCGCATCCGGGCTGGTTCACGTTCGGCTCGCTTGGACCGGGCAGTCCTCATGAGATCGGGTTTCTGTGGCTCAAGGCGATCAGCAAAATGGATGCGCTGGTCGTGCCCTATCGCGGTGTGAATCCAGCGTTGCAGGATGTCATCGCAGGGCAGATCAAGGGCATGTTCCTTGGCGTTGCCGTTGCCGACGAATTCATAAAGTCCGGCAAGCTTCGCGCGATCGCCGTCACGTCAACGACACGCTTGAAAAGCGCGCCTGATATTCCGACCATAGCCGAGCAGGGCTATCCGGAATACGATTTCACAACGTTCTATGGTCTTGCGGCTCCCAAGGGCACGCCGCCGGCCATCGTTTCGAAACTGAACCAGGAGGTCAACAAGGCGCTGCAATTACCGGACGTGCGGTCCAAGATCGATCCGACAGGCGCAGAGATCACCGGGGGCACACAAAAGCAATTCGCCGATTTCCTCGAGAACAATCTTTCGAAGTTCAGAAAGATCGTTTCGCTGACGAACGGATCCGCCAAATAAGTCCCGGAGGGCGCTGTGACCAAGATATTGCAAGGCATTCGTGTCATCGAGCTTGGCACGATGATCACTGCGCCGCTCGCCGGCATGATGCTCGCCGATCTCGGCGCTGACGTCGTCAAGGTCGAGCGTCCTGATGGCGGCGACCCGTTTCGCAGTTTCCGGGGCGGGCTCTACAGTCCGCACTTCGTCGCGTTCAATCGCAACAAGCGCAGTATCACGCTCGACCTTCGGACAGATGACGGCAAGGCCACGTTGCGCCGGCTTTTGTCCGGCGCCGATGTGCTGCTTGAAAACTTTCGGCAAGGCGTCATGGACCGGCTCGGTTTCGATGCCGCCGAGATGCGGCGAAGTTTTCCAAGGCTGGTCTGGTGCTCGATCACAGGCTTTGGCGCGGACGGACCCTACGCCGACCGGCCCGCTTACGATGCCGTCGCCGGTGCCTTATCGGGTCTCGCCAGCATCATGGTCGATCCCGGAGCGCCACAGGCGAGCGGGCCGACGATATCGGATAACGTGACCGGAATGTATGCAGCCTACGGCATTCTCGGCGCGCTCTACGAACGTGAGCGGACCGGCAAAGGCCGTCGCGTTGAAGTCAATATGCTGGAGGCGGCGATATCCTTCATACCGGACACCTTCAGCAATTTTACCCGTCTCGGTATCGAAAGCGGGCCGCTGACGCGTGTTGCCAGCTCGCAGTCCTATGCCTTTCGTTGCAAGGATGGCGCCTTGCTGGCCATTCATCTGTCGTCGCCCGACAAGTTCTGGAAAAAACTGACGGAGGTGATCGAGCGGCCGGAGCTTGCCGAGGACGAACGGTTCAGCAAGCGCGACGCACGTGTTCGAAACTATCTGGATCTGCAGCACGAGCTTGCGGCCGCTTTTGTCCGCAAAGATCGCGTATGCTGGGAGGAGAGGCTGCAGCGCGCGGATGTGCCATTCGCACCGGTTCAAACAATATCGGAGGTGATGCAGGACTCACAGGTGAAGCACCTTCAGACATTCTACGAATTGTCTCATCCGGTCGAAGGGGCTGTCAACGGAATCAACAGCCCGCTTTACTTCGACGGTTCCCGGTGTGTGGACATGCGACCGCCACCGACGCTCGGCGAGCACAACGAGGATCCGGATTTCACCGCCTTCGAAGCGATGCGTGCCTGAGCGAGTTTGTCTTGTCGGTTTGTGCTCCGATCCTCGCCCATGGAACGAATGTCTTTGGCCTGTTGTGATCGCAGCGGCCGACGATCTCGTCATCGCTCCGATATAGGATATCGGAGAGCGGCATTTACAAAATTCTACAAATGACCGTGACCGGTGCAGCTGCTGGCAGCGGGAACCGGCGTCCGTCGCACGTGCTGCTGCAGCGACGCACATTGGATAACGCAGCGGAGGCCGCGGTCGCGCAAACGCCAGAGCCGCCGAAGAGTGGATAAAGGGTCCAGCGCGATCCAAGCCCATCATTCCTGGTTTTTCGAGGATCTGCTCATTGTCGTGATGGCGGCCCTCGCGCCGGGCAGGCGGCGGTGAGCCTCGAGCGATAGCTCGTGTTGTCATGATATCTCGCGCGTTTAATCGCTATCGTTGATTTTTATCTGATTCAAATCTCTGACTTAGCTGCTCAATTCGATTCACGTGGTCGAAAGACGGGATTGGTCATATCCGCTCCGCGCGGCGTCGGAATACTGTGATGCCTCAAAGCGTCTCATTCGCGATGCGCCAAGGGAGATCAGGAAGACCATGGCTGTGAATCTCGTTTCGCTCATCATGCAGTTCATCACTCCAAGCTTGGTATCGAAGATGGGCGGCGCGCTCGGTCTTGATCGCGACCAAACCCAGAAAGCCGTTGGAGTGGGTGTTCCTGCCATTCTTGCGGGACTTGCAAGCGCTGCAGCGAAGCCGCAGAACCAGCAGAAATTGTCGGACATGATGGTACAGCAATCGACGACGCTCGATCAGGCCAAAAGCGCCATCAACGAAGGCCGTCCGGGCGCTGTCGCTGAGACCGGCAACAACCTGTTGTCGTCTCTGCTCGGCGGCGAAACGGTGAACATGCTGGCCGGCGCTGTCGGTCGTTTTGCCGGGATCGATCCCAGCACGACCAAGTCGCTGCTCGGCATGCTGGCGCCGCTGACGGCTGGTGTCGTCGGGCAGCAGCAGCGCAGTCAGGGCCTCAACGCCAGCGGTCTCGCCAATCTTCTGACCTCGCATTCGAGCCAGATCATGTCGGCGATGCCGGCGGGCTTTGCCAGTCTGCTTGGCAGCACCGGCCTGCTCAATGGTTTGGGCGATAGCTGGCGCAGCAGCGCTGCCGCGGCCAATCGGATATCCGACATGCCGGGACAAGCCGCCGCGAGTGCGGGTCAACTGGCGCAGGCCAGCGCGAAAAGCGTATCGGCGAGCCATTGGCCCTGGGTCATTGCGGCGCTGGCGGTGCTGGCGGGTCTCGGCTGGTATCTTTTCAACCACGATGAGAGCTTCAGCGTTGCCGAACGGCCATTGTCACCGACGTCGCGCTTAAGCGAAACGACAGGTGTCGGTGTTTCCGACCAGAAACTGACCGATCTTGCGGCGGAGCTGACATCGTCGGTCAGCGCCACCAGATCCGCCCTGCAGGGAATATCCGATCCGCTCTCGGCGCGGGCGGCGCTGCCGAAGCTCCAGCAGGTCTCGACGCAATTCGACAACATCAGCAATGCGATTTCGTCGCTGCCGCCGAATGCCCGCAGGGGTGTGGCGTCGGTGGTGACGCGTTCGATGCCGATGCTCAATCAGTTGTTCGATCGCGTGCTGGCTTCACCGCAGACCGCCGAATTGACGAAGCCGACGATCGATGCCTTGCGAGCCAAACTCGACACGCTGGCAAAATCATAAAGGCTGCCGTGTCGCTTCAATAGCGCCGTACCTGAATAGCTCCTGCGCAATGAGCGAACCATGAATGATTCCCCACCGCCTGTGCCGCCGAAGAAAAGGCGTGTTCGCAAATCCCGGAAAGACTGTCCGGCAACAGATGGTCCTTCCGCTCCTTCAATCCTTGCGCAAACGAGTGGCGACGACTGGACGGATCAGCTCGCCCTCCCATTCGAAAACAAAAAAAGATCAAGACGGCCGCGAAAGCGAAAAACGAAAGTTGAGGCTTCTGCCAACATGATCGTCCCCACCGATCCGATCGTCTCCGGTCAGACCACGCCGATCAAGCTTGCTGTTCCCGTTGGTTCGCCTTTCCCAGCCACGCCGCCAAAGCCCGTCAGGCCTGCAGCTCTCACGCCGCAGATCGTGGCGCTTCGCGCCTCGCTGCCGGTCCCGGTGGAATACAATCGCAGAATCCCGGCTGCGCGGAGGCGTTGGCGGGTTTCCCTTTCAAGCGTTGGGCGAGCGGCATCGCGGACTGCGGGTGTGCTTCGCCGTCATCGGCAGTCCGCAGGATTGGTCATGACGGCCATTTTGCTCGGCATATCCCTGACCACCATCGTCATCCTTGCAGATGCGCCAGAATCAGACGCAACGGCGCAGAAGGCAGAGAAGCCTGCAACGCTTGCTGCAGCTCCCGCCGTTCCGCCAGCGCAAGGCGCGCCGGCCGGCATAGCGGAAGAGAGCGATGCGCTTGCCGGCGTCCGGATCGTCGATCCGTCGTGGGACAAGAAGATGTCATGCAGTGAGGGCACATGGCCCTATATCGACCAGCGCTGCCTCGTGAAAGACGAGGCCAGGAGCGAGGCGAGGGCCGAGAACAAAATTGGTCCGCGCATGATCGGATCCACACCCCGGCCCCCGGCTCCCGAAACGAGCGGCCCCATCGGCAGTACGACCGCTATCGTTCGCGCCGCACCAAAGGTCAACGCGACGGATGGTGTTGCCGCGCGCGACGCGGATGTTGATGAGGATATGGAGTCTGAGCAGGTCCCGAATGCTACGCCGGCGCCGCCCCCCGACGTTGCGCCGTCAAAGCTTGTCGAGACCCAAACATCAACGATGCCGGCACAACCCGTTGCCCCCCAGTACGCATCGCCATCATCCAGATCCGTGCGTTCATCACAGAGGCGCCAGTCGCTTCGGACATTCCGTCTTTCGGAAGAGACAGAGGCGAAGCCGGCTGTAGCGCCACGGCGTACGACCAATGTCAGGCGTACCACTACCCGAGCTGCCACGGTTACGAGAAAGCGGCAGCCTTACATGGCTGATGCCGGCCGCAGGGTTCGCCAAAGGGTCGTCCGTCAAGCGCAGGTGCCGCAGGCACCGCAATTCTTCTTTCCGTTCGGCTGGTTTGTTCAGGCCCGCTAACGCAAAAGCATGATGCCGAAAAGTGCGAAGCGGGTTTCGGTCGACATCATGCTCAACTATTAGAATCGATCACACCGTGATCCAGGAAGCCGGCGGGTTAACCGCCGGCTTCGCGTTTGTCAGGACGACTTTTTCGTCGATGATGTCACGCTCGGCGACAGGCATTCGTCCGATATCTTCGGCGAACGGCCGATCAGCTCCGAAATCGCCGTGTTGTTTTTCGAATTGCTGATGAAGGCGATGTAATCCTTGTCCTTCCGACCGAATGCCGGAATATCGCAGGACGAATTGAGAGCCGTTTCCGCCTGGGCCCACAATGTCTGGATCACCTGCTTCGGCTCGGCCGCCTGCAAGCCCTGCCACGTGGCCGGCTGACTTTTCTTTGCGGTGTCGGTGTAGCTCACGACAAAGGCCATGATCGCTGTCAGCCCATCGCGATGATCGATCTGGCGGTCGCGCCGCTGCAGTGAGACAAGCTTCGCCGCCGAGTTCAGGTCGTGGCTGTAGGCATTCAGCTCATCAAGCATATAGAGGAAGTCCTCTGCCGACGTTGCGCTGCCCGGCCGCAGATAAGTCTGCACGTATGAATCGCGCGCGCCAAAATTCTTCGCCACCTGCTTCGGCGCAAAGAACTTCGAGACTTGATGCGGCCGGCGGATTTTCTCGCCGTTGATCAGCGGGAAGCTGTCCTGCTCTTGCGTCAGGACGTGGACGGATTCGTGTACGCTGGTTGCCAGGCCAAGCTGAATGTCGTCGCAGGTGAGCCACACGAGAAACTGTTTCTTGTCGCTCATCGCCTTGTAGATCGCGTAACCCTCCGGCGACAGACGTTCGAGATTGCCCAGCGCCTGGTTCTGACATCCGGATTGTTTGGCTTGTGGGGCTGCGAAAGTCGGCTGGGACATGCCGATAGCAATAAGAAGCATCGCAGCGGCCTGAAACGGCTTACGCATCACATGAACCTTATGATTATTGAAGTTTTGGGTGAGCCACAAAAATGGATGGCTAATTTGATTACAATGCTACGAAACAAAGGCGCTAATGGGGCGCAATGGTCTTTCGATTCTTTCGGTTAATTCGACCAGAGAATAGCGAAATTGGGCCTTTAAATCTCGCTTTTTCGCAAATCGGGCGGTTACACCTGCCCTCTTAAATGCGTCTCCTCGCAGTTCGATTTCTGCACTCGCGAGTACTTCCACCCGGGATCTGGACGGATCTCAAAAATGCCCGAAAGGGCTTTCGCAGAAAGAAAGATGGAGATGGATATGGCGAATCTGAAAGGGCTTTGCGCCTTTACGGCTGCTGCTGTGATTGGCGCAGCAGTGCTCACGGCGTCGGCCCCCGCTCAGGCGCGCTGCGTTGGCGACAATTGTAAGCGGCCGATCAGCAGCACGAAGGTCAGCACATCGTACAACTACAATACGGTGCGGAGAGTCCAGAACGTCACGCGCTATCGTGATGTCAGTCGCCCGCGTCATGTGACGAACGTTCATCGCGTCGTGAATGTCACCCGTATTCAGCCGATCAATCGGGTGAACACGGTGACACGCATCCATAACCGTACCGCTGTTTTGAATGAAACACAGCGTGCGAATCGGACTGCGATGCTTCCGGCCAAATCCACGATGACGGGAAAGACCGTCAACATGGGTGGTCATATCCCGGCTCCGAGGGTGACCACGAGCTATCGCTACAACACCGTGCAGCGCGTGAATAACGTGACCCGCTACCGGGATCTCACCCGTACTCGTTACGTGAAGAACATCCATCGCATCGTGAATGTTACCCGCGTCCAGCCGGTGATCCACACCAACGTTGTCACGCGCATTCACGATCGTCCGGTTGTGACCTCCAAGACCGTGAATCTGCGTGAAACCCAGATGCTTCCCGCGCGCACGATCAACACGGGAAAGACCGTCTACATCAACGAAGGCCGTAGCTACGGCAACCGCTATCGTCGCTCGGCCTCTGCTTACTAAGAGCAAAGCCAGGCGTGGAAGCATTGCGGATGCTGGCTGCAATCCGCGGCAGGGCAAAGGCCACCGGAAACGGTGGTCTTTGTCTGTTCTGCTCCAAGTGGTTTCTGCAAATCCTTCGCGTTCGAATGAGCAAGGAACGCGTGCGCGACGAAGCCTCGACCAATCGTCAAATGAGCAATGCTTTTTTTATGCGGTGTGAACCGTTTCGACGGTTTGTTTCGGGCGAGCGTAATTTCGCGCGAGGCAGATGAATACGATCACTGTATTGATTAGTGATCGATCGCTGGCTCACGGCGTTCTGCGATTAGGAGGAGACGATGTCAATTCGGTTGTCTGGAATTCTCACCGCCGCGACCACGTTTGCGGTGCTGACGTTTACGCTGCCGGCTGATGCCCTGACCATGCACGAATGCAGCCTGAAATATAAGGCAGCCCGGTCGGCGGGTACGCTCGGCGGCATGAAGTGGAATGATTTTCGCAGGGCGCAATGCGGCGACGGTGCATCCGCCGCTATGACCGCCCCGGCTCCCGCAGCAGCGCCAACGCCGTCACTGTGGGCGGCACAACCTCCGGCGGCGCAACCATCACCGTGGGCGGCGCAACCTTCGGCGCAACCATCACCATCACCATGGGCCGCCAGGCCAGCACCCCGTGACTACGCCCCCAACTCGTTTGCTCGGGCCGGCGATGCGCAATTCCCAATGGGCGTTTCTCCGAAATACGCCAGCGAATCCGTCGGCAAAGCCCGCATGCATACCTGCCTCGATCAGTACAGGGCCAACAAGGCGAGTGGCGGCAACGCTGGTCTTAAATGGATTCAGAAGGGCGGCGGCTATTACAGCGAATGCAACAAGCGGCTGGGCGGTCGGTGAGATCGTGATTGAGCCGAAAGCATTGGCGCAATTGCTCGATACCAGGCGGACGCCGACAGGAGCCCGCCTGTTTTCATCTGTAAGTGCAATCGGAGAGTTATGATGGGACTGCTTGATGCGGTGAATAATTCGACGCCGGGTGGCAATATCGCCAAACCGTTGATGATCGCGCTTGGAACACTGCTGGTGCATAAGATGTTCAGCGGCAGCAATGCTGCGCCCTTACAGCCGTCGGCGACACCGGAAGCGAACAGCGCTGCCGGTACGCCGGATGGTGGATTGCTGGGTGGTCTGGGTGGCCTCCTGAATCAACTTCAAGCGTCAGGGCATGGCGACAAAGTCGATTCGTGGGTCGGCTCCGGCCAGAACAAGCCGATCGATCCCGGCCAGCTTGGTTCAGCGCTCGGTCAGAAAACGGTTAGCAATGCGGCGCAACAGGCAGGTGTCAGCGAACAGGAATTGCTGTCGCAACTGGCGCAAAACCTGCCGGGTCTCGTCGACAAGCTGACGGCGAATGGCCGCCTTCCGACGCTTCAGGAAGTCGCCGCTGCTCTGACCCAGCCGCAGCGATAAGCCCCCCGGTACACATTGTAAGGAGTACGCGTCATGTCGATTTTAGGATGGATCCTGCTTGGTCTGGTCGCCGGCTTCCTTGGCAGTAAGATCGTGAACAGCAGCGGCCAGGGTATGTTGCTCGATATCGTTCTCGGCATCGTCGGCGCGATCGCCGGTGGTTTTCTCTTCAGCCTGTTTGGCGCCTCCGGCGTCACCGGCTTCAATATCTATAGCCTGATCGTCGCCGTCATCGGCTCGGTCGTGGTGCTCTGGCTGTACCACGCCCTGACCGGGCGACGCACAGTCTAGAGTTTTCCCGGCTTTGATGAAATCAAAGCCGGGATTCTAGCTTTTTGTTTTGACGCGTTTTCTTCATGCGAACCGATACCCACTTCGCTTGAAAACGCTCTAACGATCGGTGGCCTGGCCGGCCGGAGGTGGACACGCCGCCTTGGGCGGTGGCTTTCACGGCCCTGTGATCGCAGGGCGGGTGAACCGGCTTTGAACCAGGTCCGCGCGGGACACGACTGATGTTCAAGATGTGAGGGTCACATCTGGAAACACAGGAGAGAACGATGTTCCGCAAGACCATTCTTGGACTGGCTGCCGGTGCCGCCCTCGTAACCGCTGCAATGGCTCCGACCGCTGCGTCGGCCCACTATTACGGTTACGGCAACAGCTATGGCTATAACTACGGCTACCGCTCGTACTACAAGCCCTACTACTACTCATACAAGCCGTACGGCTACTACAAGTCCTACAAATACTACGGTTACGGATACTAAGACCTCGGTCTCCCGTTTCCCGGTGTTGCAAAGCCCGGTCTCGCAAGAGGCCGGGTTTTTGCCATTCAAAGCCGTGAAGCGTATCGCGGGATGCCGGCGCTGCCGGCTATTTCAATTCGACGGTCAGCGGGTTGTAAGAGTAAAGCCACGCATTGCGGCTCTCGCCTTCATTACGCTTCGAGAACTCGGCGCGGATCGCCTCTTGCGAGGGCAGGTGAAAGAGCCGCCGGTTCTGTGTCGAGATTTCGACAATCCGTGCGGTGCGATCGACGCGGTTGCGCTGATAGAGGTCGAGCGCTTCTGCAATGCTGGGCGCCTGTTTGAGTGCGCGCGCCAGCACAGCGCCGTCTTCGATCGCCATCGCTGCGCCTTGCGCCAGATAGGGCAATGTGGCGTGTGCAGAATCGCCCAGCAGCGTTGCGCGTTTCGTGCTCCAGTTGCGGACGGGCGGACGGTTATGCAACGACCAGCGATAGCATTGGTCGTGGTCGGCCGCGTCAATGATCGTCTGGATGTCCGGATGCCATCCGGCATAATCTGCCTTGAGCTGCTCCCAGGGAAATTTCACGGTCCAGGATTCTTCCGAGACATCGTCGGTCTCGATGATGCCGACGAAGTTCAGGATGGCGCCGCCACGCAGATAATAACAGACGACGTGGCCGCCCGGTCCCATGAAGACCGACATCACTTGATCGAGAAACGGCTTTGGCAACCGCTCGACCGGAATGGTGACGCGCCAGGCGGCGTCACCGGTATAAGTCGCGGGAATTTCGCCAACGATCTGCCGGGCGACGACCGATTTCAATCCGTCGGCGCCGACAAGAATGTCGCCGCGGGCCGTCGATCCGTCTGTGAAATGCAAGGTGACGCCACCGTCGTCCTCGGTGAATTTGGTCACGCGACGGTTCAGATGAATGACGTCTGGCTTGAGCTGACGCGCGGCCCTCGCCAGCATGTCGTGCAGATCGGCGCGATGGAGTTGCAAATATGGTGCGCCGTGCTGCCGTTCGTGCTCGTCCGACAGCGAAAATTGCTGGATGATCTCGCCCGTATCGTGCAGCCGGAAGACATAACCGCCGGGTTTGACACCCAATTTCAGCGCTTCTTCCTCCAGACCGAGATAACGGAGGACGTGCATGGGATTGGCGCTCATCTGGATGCCGGCGCCCACTTCCGCCAAAGCGGGGGCTTGCTCATACACCTCGACGTCATAGCCAGCCTTCATCAGGCAGGATGCAGCCGCAAGCCCGCCAAGGCCCGCACCAACGATAAGAACTTTCTTGTCCGCCATTACCCTCAGGTCCGAATTTCAGAATACCGAAGGCAGGGTTATTGGCATTTCGCATGCCATGCGCGCAACTGCGCTGGTGGGCAGCATAGCTCGTATGCCACCTCAATCGCACGACAAAACTTCACTTATGAAACCAGACGACAGGGCTGATGCCCTGTCGTCCGTCTTGTGAACGTCCGCTAGCCGTTCATGTACGCTGTCGCGACCGGCAGCACTTCGATGAAGCCACGATAGATCATGTCGCCTGCGACGTAGAGGATGACCGCAAGTCCGACATATGCGATCCAGCGATGCTTCTGCAGCAGGTTGGCGATGAAGCTCGCGGCCAAGCCCATCAATGCAATCGACAGCACGAGACCGAAGATCAACACATAAGGATGATCGCGGGCGGCGCCGGCAACCGCGAGCACGTTGTCGAGCGACATCGATACGTCGGCGATGACGATCTGCCAGGCGGCCTGTGCGAAGGTCTTGCGCGGCGCTTTCGACCCGATCGTGCCGTCTGCATTGATGTCTTCTTCCGACAATGCTTCGGCAGCCTCGACCTCCTCTTCATGCGTAGTGCGCAATTCACGCCACATCTTCCAGCAGACCCAAAGAAGCAGGATGCCGCCCGCAAGCAACAGACCGACGATTTGCAGAAGCTGGGTGGTCATCACTGCGAAAATGATGCGCAGGACGGTCGCAGCGGCGATGCCGATGAGAATGGCTTTGGTGCGCTGACTGGCCGGAAGGCCGGCGGCGGCGAGGCCGATAACGATGGCGTTGTCGCCGGCCAGCACCAGGTCGATCATGATGACCTGGAAGAACGCGGCGAGCACTTGTGGTGTGATCATGTCAAACAAGACCGGACTCCTCTCTGATGTTGAGGAATGGGTCCCGATGACTTGCTGATAACCGGAAGCACCGCTGCGGATTTAAAAATCCAGCAAAGGCACTTTCGATATGGGGCAGCCAAACAAGCCCATTCCTTGCGGAATTCCAGTCCGACATCGCAATCCAATTGGATTGCCAGAGGGGCCCGGCCTGGCTGATTTGCTCCTGTGTTACGGGACCGCGGTGACGGCTCCGAAAAACTGTGCAACTTGAAGCGGCTCACTGAACATCCCGGCGGCAACGCCGATGAATGTGCAGGCGCCGGCGAAATCCCAAACCGTGACATTGCCGGTGTTGCGATCGGTGCGCATGGTCCAGCCGATTGCAGCCGTCAGCGCGGCGATGGCGAAAGCCAAAGCGGCAATGGCCGGCAGCAAGAGATCCGAAGGAACATGGGCGACGACCAGAACCAGCGGCATGGCGGCAAGCGCGGCAACCAGCGGCACGTCGATCGACGACCGTGTTCCCAGCTCCGCATTCCGATTTGACATCCCGCGGGACATCGGCCGCTCCATCGGCAAGTGCCTGCGCGACATGCGCAGCGGCTTCCGATGACGCGGACCCTAAGCGGTGACTACGCGCTCGGGCATTCGCATCTCTTGGGGCGTAGAAATACAGTGGTAGGCGGGAAGATCGCTGGTTCAGACGGAAATCCGCTTCAGGCGGATCGCTTGGCGGACGAGCACGGCGACGCTCTCCGCCTGCATCTTTTCCATGATCTGTGCCCGATAGCTTTCGACCGTACGGGTGCTGAGATCCAGCTTTCCGGCAATGGCCTGGCTGGTGAAACCGCCGGCGACGAGATCGAAGATTTCGGCCTGCCGTGGGGTCAGCCGGGCGAAGCGTTCGGCCAGATCGTCGTGGGTGAGGCGCGCGTCTTGCTCGGCAAAAACGCGGGACAGGGCCCGGTTGATGGCCGCGACCAGCTTGGCGTCATCCAGAGGTTTTTCGATGAAATCCTCGGCCCCGGCCTTGATGCCGGCGACCGCCATGGGGACGTCGGCATGGCCGGAGATCAAAACGACGGGCAGGCTGAGGTTGCGGCGGGCCAGTTCGCTGACCAGCGCGATGCCGTCCATTCCGGGCATGCGAACGTCGGCGACGACGCAACCCGGACGTCCGGCGGTGATGTCTTTCAGAAAGGTCTCGGCTGAATCGAAAGTCTCGACCACAAAGCCGAAGACATTCAGCATCTCGCCGATCGCATGCCGGACGGAGGCTTGGTCGTCGATCACGAATATGGTTGGGGCGTTCGTCGCCATTTTTTCTCTCGTGCCTAATGCCCGTTATTGAGGGTCGTGCGCAACTTCAAGCGGTAACGAAAATCGGAATTCGGTCTGCCCTGGCTCGCCCGACTGCAGCCAGATCCGGCCGCCATGCGATTCCACGATGGTCTGGCTGATGGAGAGGCCAAGTCCAAGTCCCTCGTGCTTGGAGGTTGTCAACGGTTCGAACAAGCTCTTGGCGAGCTCCGGCGTGACGCCTGGACCGTTGTCGCTGACGGATATCTCGATCCGGCTGGGTGCTGACGCCTCGCTGGCAGCGAGCTGGATCTGCCCGTCCTTGCGCTTGGCTTCGGTCAGCGCCTCCATCGCGTTCTTGACTAGGTTCAGCACGACCTGCTGCAGCTGGATGCGATCGCCATGCGCCAACGGCAGTTTTTCGCCCGGCAGAATGATGAGATCGATGCCGCGGGCATTTGCATCCGGCCGTGCCAGCGCCACTGTGTCGTGCAGCATTTCCGATACGTCGAATGTCGAGACATGCGGTCGGCCGCGTCGCAGAAAGTCGCGCATCCGCCGCATGACGCCGCTGGCGTGATCGATCTGCGCAATCACGTTGGTAATGTTGCTGTTGGCGCGCGGCAGATCGGGCGCATTTCCTTCAAGCAGATGTTGCACCGAGCGGGCCAGAGCGCGGGCCGCCGTCATCGGCTGATTGAGTTCATGTGCGAGCGCGGCCGCCATGCCGCTGACCAGACTGAACCTGGCCGCCTGATCGGCTTCAGCCTCCTTCTCGCGCAGTCGCTGCTCCGCAATCTGCATCCGATGCGCCGCGTTCTGCCGTTCGCTGACGACCGCGCCAACGACAAGGCCAGTGCCGGTCAGCACCAGCATCAGGGTCTGCATCTCCGTGAAGGTCTGTGCGTCATAGCCGAAATAATGCATCAGCCCGACCAGCGCGAATTGCGTCACCGCCAGCGCGACACAGGCGCCGTCGAATCCGTCGCGCACCGCGGCCAGCACAACGGGCACGAACAGCAGATAGAAGTATTTGAGACCGCTGCCGCCCTCGCCGCCGAGAATGACCCAGAGCGCACCGCAGACGAAGCCGACGAACAGAATGACCTCCACCGCGAATGGACGTGAATAGCCGGATAGCGACGCGCGCCCCTGTGACAGCATGACGAGGCGCAAGATGAGTGGCGTGATCACCGCGATGCCGATGATATCGCCGACCAGCAGCGGTGTGGACGCCGTAAGGATATTGTCGAGTGCGATCCGGTCATCGATCAGAAGCAGCAAGGCCACCAGCGCCGATGTGAGAAGTGCGGCCGTAACCGCCACAGCGAGAAGAACGAACAGATCGCGCAGGTGATACAGGCCGGCATCCAGTTGCAGGACA
Source organism: Pseudorhodoplanes sinuspersici (assembly GCF_002119765.1). Taxonomy (NCBI): domain Bacteria; kingdom Pseudomonadati; phylum Pseudomonadota; class Alphaproteobacteria; order Hyphomicrobiales; genus Pseudorhodoplanes; species Pseudorhodoplanes sinuspersici. Next base: position 1,438,124 of record NZ_CP021112.1, on the reverse strand, counting down.
AGGCGCGTCACCGCGGCGGCAACGCCGTAGACCAGCGCAATGATCGCGGCGATGGCGATGATGAGCGGCCATTGCAGTGTCGTGCCGACAACCAGCGTTTCAGCGATGATGACGCCGATGAACAGGGCCAGGCAGTAAACCGGTCCCGACAGCAGCATGAAGGCGAAGACAACGCCAAGGCCGGGATTCCAGGGCGTGATCGGCACGCTCATGAATTCATGCAGCGAGCTCAGCCATTCCAGCGCAACGAACAGGACGACCAACGCAACGCCAAGTGCCCCCCGAACGAGCCAGGACGGAGATTGCGTGACCGCTGTCACGCTTTCGCTCAGGGATCGGCCCGGCTCGGTCATGGAAAGCGATGTCCTGTTTGTCCCTTTTCTTTCAAATCCTTGCGGAGAGTACAATGCTCGGTGCGATGATGCGCCGGAGTGGTGGTCTTTCACCCTCCCCTGGAGGGGGAGGGTCGCTGTGAGCGAAGCGAGCAGCGGGGTGGGGTGACTTGCTTTCGAAATTCACCCCACCCCGGCTCGTATCTCACTGACGTTCGACACTCGCCGACCCTCTCCCTCCAGGGGAGGGTAAAGAGGGAGCGACGTCGTCACTCTCCGATTCAACTTTCAAACAGCCACGCGTCATCGTCGCCGCGGCGCGAATGCGCGCGGCTTTATGAAAGTGAGGGACGACGATGCGCCGGCAAGCGCAGGTCAGTCCTTGTGATGCTGCGCGGCTTTCACCGTGCAGCCGCCTCCCGGCGCATCGTCGGCAGCGATTATGCGGCCACCGGGCCGCGCTTTACGCCGGATGTTTTGTCGCGGGCTCAAACCGTCTCCCGCGCACACTCCATCCGTGTCAGCCAGCTCCTGGCAGAGGCTCTTAGTGGCCTCGGGCGGAGCCCCGGTGCCGCCCGAGTGCTGGCTTGCGAAGCCCGCCCGCAGGCGCTGCATCCCGCTCCGCCATTCAGAACGCCTCCGGACGGCGCCCCTCACCTGAGCGAGACATGGAAGGTATATAGTCCTATAGGAATTTGTCAAGGCGGGCCGTGGCGTGCTGCGCCCGCTAGGCGGCTGCCTTCATCTGGACGAGCTGGATCAGGTTTCCGCAGGTATCGTCAAGCACGGCCATTCTGACGGGGCCGGCATCGATGGGCTCCCGGGTGAAGGAGACCCCGAGTGACAGAAGCCTCTGATATTCGGCGTCGATGTCATCGACTTGAAATGACGTGATCGGGATTCCGTCCTCGACGAGCGCGGTTTTGAACGGCTTTGCAGCGGGATGTTCGCTCGGTTCGAGAAGCAACTCGGTCCCTTCGGGATTGCCCGGCGACACAACGGTCAGCCAGCGATGGTCTCCCATCGGCACATCGTTCTTTACCTTGAAGCCCAGCACACGCGTGTAGAAGTCCAGGGCTTTCGACTGGTCGTCCACCAGGACGCTGGTCACCCAGATCCTCATCGTTATCTCCCTTCAAAGATGCTTGCGGAGCCAAAGACTCACGGCCTTCCGCAGCGGACCGGGATCGAAAGAATGAAGCTTGGTCCGGCCCGACCATTCGACACGGACAAGCCCGGCTTTCTCCAGCAGGTCGAGGTGCTGAGTGATCGCCTGACGTGAGAGTGCCGTCCCGCCCTCCGCAACCGAAAGGGCGCAGATTTCGAACAGCGACTGCTTCGGACGCGTCTTCAGGCGATCGATAATATTGCGACGGGTCGGGTCGCCGAGCGCCTTGAAGATGCGATCGAGGTCATCGTCGTTCATTGTTAGTGACGCCCAATATGCAATGAAATCATTGCATGTCAAGAAGCCGCAGATCGCTGCGGCAACGCCGAATCCGCGCAAGCCCAGCCCCCCGAATTCAAGTGCGAAGAGGCAAGGTTAGATCAACAGATTGGCGTTGCATGCGATATATAATACTTATATTATATATTGCATGACGAAGGCGACCGAGCGGAAGAAAGAGCGTCGTGGCAGCGGAGGGTCGGAAGGGCCTCGCGCTGCGTCCGCCGATGCGGGCACGCCGCCCTATCGCATCACCGACTATCCGATGCATTACTTCGCCGCGATCCAGCGGCAGAACCAGCTCAATCTGGCGCGGTCCTTGCGCGAATTCGGCCTGTCGGTGCCGATGTGGCGCGCGCTGGCGGCCTTGCATCAGAAGGACGGGCAGACCATCGGCGAAATCGCCCAGCTTTCCGTGCTCGACCGCTCAAGTCTTGGCCGTCTGCTCGATGAGATGGCCAAGGATGGCCTTGTCGAGCGTGAACCCTTGCCGGACGACCGGCGGGCGCTTTCGATCAAGCTGTCGGCGAAAGGCCGCAAGACATTCGAAGCCAGCCTGCCGCTGGTGCAGCGCCATTACCGCAATGTGCTGAAGGGCGTCTCGCCCGAAGAGTTTGAAACGCTCATGCGCGTGCTCCGCCGCATCAAGGCGAATACGCGCATGATGTCCGATATCACCGATCTCGAAACGGAATAGTGCCGGCCGAACCGGCAACGATGGATGAGCGATGCTGGTCGAGATGCTGAGAACGTTGCTGCGAAAGATCCTTCAACGCGCCCGCGCGCGGGACACGTATCGCCCCGAGCGCCATTACATGCGCGGGCCGGGGCCGAAATCGCAGGCGCGGGACACGGTCGGCCAGACGAACAATGTTGAGGCGTGAAGGCGTATCCATGAGCACGAAGCGCGACTATTACTTTCCGAACACCGAGGAGCTGGCGCCGGACGAGATGCGTATTACTGCGCTCGGCACCGGACGGCCATTCGTGCGGCGTGCGCAGGCCAATTGCTCGTGGCTGATCGAGCTCGGCAATGGCGACAAGTTCGTCTGGGATTTCGGCTCAGGCTCGCAGGTGAATTTCACCGCGCTTGAAATCCCGCACCAGGATGTCACCGCGTATTTTGCGACGCATCTGCATGCTGACCATGTCGGCGACTTCGCGCAGGTGTGGATCGGAAGTTGGGCCGGCGGTCGCTCGAAGCCGCTCGTCATGTACGGGCCGTCAGGTCCGGAGCCGAAATACGGCATGAAGCATTTCGTGCAGAAGCAGGTGGAATCGTTCGCGTGGGATACCGATACGCGGCTTGGTCTACTTCCCGATGCCGGCGCCGAGGTCGAGGTGCATGAATTCGATTTCGCCAGGACCCAGGTGATCTACGACAGGAACGGCGTCGTCATCAAAAGCTTTCCGGCGATTCACATCTATGACGGGCCGGTGAGTTTTCGTCTTGAGTGGAATGGGCTCTGTTTTGTCTTCTCGGGCGATACCACGCCGAGCCAGTTCTTCGTCGACAATGCCAAGGGCGCCGACCTGATGGTGCATGAAGCCTTCAACACTGTGTCGCAACTGATGGAGCGATCGGGATACGACGAGCGCATGGCCAAAGGCATCGGCACCATCGCGCATACCGCGCCTTCGGAAGTCGGCCATGTGTTTGCGCGGACGCAGCCGCGGCATGCCGTGATCTATCACTTCTTCAACGATTTCGACACCGCGGGCGAGATGGAACGCGACGTGCGCCAAGGCTGGCAGGGGCCGCTGTCGCTCGCGCAGGATCTCATGGTGTTCAATGTGACGAAGGACGAAATCCTGGTGCGCATGGCGGTGACGCCCGACCATGTCTGGCCGAACAAAAAGGAGCATTCGTCGTTCCTGTCCGGCTCGCGCAAGCAGCGGCTGCAGATGTCGCGCTGGCTCGCCGACCAGCAATTGTTTCCGAAATTCTGATCGCCGCCGGGCATGAAGAAAACTCAGAGGGATCGCTGCTTTGGAGTGCCGTTGCAGATGAACTGATAAAAAATCAGGAGAGGGGTTATGCGTTGTCACGGCGTCTTCCGCGCAGCGATCGCTGCCGGCCTGTTGTTCCTGTCCGCCTTGCCCGGCATGGCGCAGGACTATCCCGATCGTCCGATCCGCGTGGTGATGACCTACACCGCGGGTGGCGTCTCCGAAGCCGTCATCCGGCTTCTCGCGCCGAAGATGGAAGAGAAGCTCGGGCAGAAACTGATCATCGAGGCCAAGCCCGGCGCGGCGGGCAATATCGGCGTCGTCGAAGTCGCGAAATCCGCACCCGACGGCTATACGCTGGTGATCACGGCGACGAACAATTTCGTCATCAACCAGTTCACGATGAAGATGCCGATCGATCCGCTGACGGCGCTGGCGCCGATTGCAAAACTGGCCGACGTGCCGCTGGTGCTGTTCTCCAATACGACGATCCCGGCGAAGACTTTCAGCGCATTCATGGAGTATGTGAAAGCCAATCCGGGCAAGGTCAATTTCGGTTCGCCCGCGCCCGGAACGGTCAATCATCTGCTGCTCGAACGCGTGAAGCAGGCGCGCGGGCTCGACATGCAGCACATTCCCTATCGCGGTTCGCCGCAGGGCGTGATGGCTTTGCTGCAGAATGACATTCAATTGTTCACCGTCGGACTCGCAGCCGGCATCGGCCACCTGAAAGAGGGCAAGTTCAATGCGCTGGCGGTCGCGACGCAGGAGCGCCTGCCGGAAATTCCGGATGTGCCGACGTTGATCGAAAGCGGGCTTCCCGGATTTACCGGCGCCAACTGGTGGGGGCTGGCGGCGCCGGCCGGAACGCCGGATGCCATCATCAAGAAACTACGAGAGGCTGTGCAGGACGCCTTGCGCGAGCCCAATGTCATCGAGCGCTACAAGGCGCTGGGTCTCGCCATTCCGAAGGAGACGCCGGAGCAGTTTGCCGCCGGTTTGAAGGCCGAAGCCGCGCTTTGGTCCGACACTGTGAAAAAAGGAAATATTGCGCTCGAATAAGCGCACGCTAAGCCCATTGCGCGGCCGCCGCTTCCTTCTTACAGAGACTCCAAACCCGTTCGTTTACGCGAAGCGGGATTTGATGAAATGTCATTCCGGGACGCGCGTGAAACGCGCGGGCCCGGAATCCAGGGCTGCAAGTTCGGCATTTGGGCTCTGGATTCCGGGTTCGCGGACTTCGTCCGCGCCCCGGAATGACGGTGAGGGGAGTTGCGATGTGACCAGCGGCATGCGCAAAGGGCTGACCAGCTACGGCGACAAGGACTTTTCGCTGTTTTTGCGGAAAGCCTTCATCAAGGGCATGGGCTATTCCGACGATGCGCTGGATCGTCCGATCGTCGGCATCACCAACACCTATTCTGATTTCAATCCCTGTCACGGCAACGTTCCGCAACTGATCGAAGCGGTGAAGCGCGGCGTGATGCTGGCCGGCGCCATGCCGATGGTGTTCCCCACTATTTCGATTCACGAAAGCTTCGCCTATCCGACCTCGATGTTCCTGCGCAATCTGATGGCGATGGACACCGAAGAGATGATGCGCGCGCTGCCGGTGGATTCGGTGGTGGTGATCGGTGGTTGCGACAAGACCACGCCGGCGCAGGTGATGGGCGCGGTGAGTGCGGATCGCCCGACCATCGTGCTGCCGGTCGGGCCGATGCTGGTCGGTCACTTCAAGGGTGAAGTGCTGGGCGCCTGCACCGATTGCCGCAGGCTTTGGGGCGAGTATCGCGGGGGCCGCATGAGCGGCGAAGACATCGAAGTTGCCAATGAGCGGCTGGTGCCGTCGGTCGGCACCTGCGGCGTCATGGGGACCGCGAGCACCATCGCCTGCATGATGGAAGCGATGGGCATGACATTGCCGGGCGCGGCGACGATACCGGCACCGCATGCCGATCGTGTGCGGATCGCCGAAGCGACCGGCAAACGCGCGGCGGAATTGACCAAGGGCGGGATCAAGCCGTCGGAGATTTTGACCAAGGACGCGTTCCACAATGCCATTGTCATGCTGCAGGCGATCGGCGGCTCGACCAATGGCGTCGTGCATCTGTCCGCCATTGCCGGCCGCACGCAGACACAGCTGACGCTCGAGGAATTCGACGAGATCGGCAGAAAGACACCGGTGCTGGTCGATCTGAAACCCTCCGGCGATCATTACATGGAGCATTTCCATTATGCCGGCGGAGTGCCGCGGCTGATGCAGGAATTGAAGGACCTGCTGAAGCTCGATGCGAAACATGTCATGGGCGGCACGCTCGGCGATGCGATCAAGGTGTTCGAGGATGTGCCGGGTCAGACGGTGATCAAGCCGCGCAATGCGCCGCTGAAGAAGGAAGGCGGCATGGCCATCCTGCGCGGCAATCTCGCGCCCCGCGGCGCCGTCATCAAGCAGGCGGCGGCGTCACCCAAGCTGATGCAGCATGAAGGCCGCGCGGTGGTGTTCGAATCGGTCGAGGACATGACCAAGCGCATCGACGATCCGGCGCTCGATGTGACCGAGGACGATGTGATCGTCATGCGCAATGCCGGACCGATCGGCGCGCCGGGCATGCCGGAAGCCGGTTACATTCCGATCCCGAAGAAGATCGCGCAGAAGGGCATCAAGGACATGGTGCGGATGTCCGATGCGCGGATGAGCGGGACCGCGTTCGGCACCATCGTGCTGCATATCTCGCCGGAATCGGCGGTCGGCGGGCCGCTGGCGTTGGTGCGCAACGGGGATCGCATCCGGCTCGATGTCGCGAACCGTAGTGTCGAATTGCTGGTGGACGATGCGGAGCTGGAAAAGCGCAAACGCGACTGGAAAGCGCCTCCGGTGCCGGACGATGCGCAGCGCGGTTATGCGAAGCTTTATCGCGAGCATGTGCAGCAGGCGGACGAAGGCTGCGATTTTGATTTTCTGGCGGCGGTGAGAAAATAGCTTACTGTGCCGCGACGCGCGGGCCGCGGCGGTTGACCGGCAGCGGTGCATCGCCTCCCGCACCGCTGCGCCAGACGGTGCCGCTGTGGCCCTGCGCCATGCCGAATTCGAACAGGCCGCGCATATAGGTCGTGTCGAAGCCGGGCTTCTCCTGTGAAGGAAAACTGTCGTCGATCGCCGCCAGCGACATGTCCCAGCCGCGCCGCCGGATGAATTCATAAGATGCCAGCAGCGTGTTGCGCGTGTTGGCGCGCACCGACGTTTCGAAGGCACGCACGGCAATCCGGATGGTATTGGCCGGCACGACCTCGAAATAAGGACCGAGCTTGCTGTTGAGGATGACGTAGATGCGCGGCTGCAGCTTCGCGGGCAAGGGCTGGTTCGACGCCAGCATCGCCTCCGGCACCACCAGCACGTTCGAGGTGATGCCGCCATCGACATGCATTTCGGCAAAGCGTTTGCCCTGCGCTTCGACATCGATCAGCACCGGCGAGAAAATTCCGGGGACGCTGGCGGAGGCCGCGATCACCTGGCGGAAGAGTTCAGGTGCGCGTGGGTCTCTGCTGGACGCAATGCGGCCCATGTCCCAGATCGCGGTGCGCTGCGCATCGAGATTGGTGGTGACGATATAGAGCCGGCGGCCGCGGCGATATTGCTCGGCGATCGCGGCGAGGACATCCGGCGTGATGTATTTGGCAATGAGCTGCCGCAGCGGCGCGGCCTCGAACAGGCTGGTGCCGAACAATCCGCGCAAGCCCTGGAATTTCAGAAAGCCTTCCATCTCGCCGCTGGAAAAGACCGAGGTCAGCACCGGATCGTAGCCGGAGCCGAGGAATGCGAAGGGCGCGATCAGCGCGCCGGCGCTGGCGCCGGTGACGATGGTGAATTGCGGGCGGTCGCCACGCTGCGTCCATCCCGTCAGCAGGCCGGCGCCGAAAGCGCCATCGGCGCCGCCACCGGACAGCGCGAGAACGACCGGGCGATCACGCCCGGGCGCATCGAGCAGCGGATTGTTGCGGGCCAATGCCGGATCGTCGGCCCACATCCGGGCCTCCGGGATGCCCGGGATCACGGCGACTTGCTGTTCCTGCTGCGTATAGGGAATGCGCTCGATGCCGGCACAGGCGGATACCAGTACGGCGCACAGCACGAGCGCCACCGCCTGCCGGACCCACAGCAGGCGCGCGTAACCTTGTGTACGCAAACGCATACGCCGTATTTCCCCCAACCAGCCCCAGCCCCAAGACTGGCATGAAAACCATGATCGATTTGCGGCGGCTTAAGGACCGCAATCCTTTACTTGCCATCCTAAATGGCGGGTTAACCAGTACCGGGAGGCCACAGCCGCCTACAATTCGGTCCGGACCGCCCACAATTCAGGGAAAAAGGAATGGTCCAGCGCCGATTTCAGGAAGGCGACGCCGCTCGAGCCGCCGGTGCCCCGCTTGAAGCCAATGATTCGCTCGACCGTCTTCATGTGGCGGAAGCGCCACTGCTGGAACCAGTCCTCGAGATCGACCAGCTCTTCGGCGAGTTCATAGACCTCGAAATTCTCCTTTGAGTTGCGATAGACCTTGAGCCAGGCGTCACGCACCGCATCGCTGAAGACGTGCCGCACGGAGAAATCGCGGTTCACGATATCGTCGGGGATTGCAAAGCCACGGCGCTTCAGCAGCATCAGGGCGACATCGTAGAGGCTTGGCGCCTCCAGCGCCGCTTTCAGACGTTCATAATTTTCGGTGTCGTGCCGGTGCGGCAGCAGCATTTTCGGATCTTTGGCGCCGAGCCGGAATTCCACCATCCGGTATTGGAAGGACTGGAAGCCGGACGACTGGCCGAGTTCGTTGCGGAATTCCAGATAGTCGGACGGCGTCATGGTCGACAGCACGTTCCAGGCCGAGATCATCTGTTCGAGAATGCGGGTCATCCGCGCCATCGATTTGAAGGCCGGCGGCAACTGATCGCGTTCGATGAAATCGATGGCGGCGTTCAGCTCATGCGCCATCAGGTTCAGCCATAATTCCTGAACGTGATGGATGATGATGAACAGATGCTCGTCGTGTTTTTTGGTCAGCGGCTTCTGGGCGGCCAGCAGCGTCTTGAGCTGAAGGTAATCGCCATAGGTCATGCGCCCGGCGAGATCGACATGGATGTCATCGCCAATACGGCTTTCGGGTAACGGGTCTTTTGCGGACACAGGGCTGCTTTCTAAGTGGTTTGAATGTTCAGTCTAATATGCCATGCCGGTGGTGCAAATGATGCGTTTGGAGCCAATATGTCTGCCTCTCATTCAGCCAATTCGTCCGGCTTTCCGCTCGATCTGACGGCAGAGTTTTCCCGTTTCCGCAATGCCGATCCCGACCGGCTGCATTTCGCCGCGCACAGCCATGCCTATTGGCCCGATGTCACGCGCGATGCGCAACTTAAGGTCTGGGACGATGCGGCGCGGCTCGTGGACGAGAAATGGTCGCATGTGCTGGGCGAGGTATGGCCGGCGGTCGCAAACGGCCTCGCGCATCATCTGCGCCTGCCCGATCCGTCAACGCTGGTGCCGGCGCCGAACACCCATGAATTCGTCAACCGGCTGCTCTCGGCGCTGCCGTTCGACCGCAGGCCGGTGATCGTCACCACGGATGGCGAGTTTCACAGCTTCAAGCGGCAGACGGAGCGGCTTGCCGAAGACAAGCTGATCGACCTCGTTGTCGTGCCGACCGAGCCCTTCGCGACATTGCCGGCGCGGCTGATCGAGATGGTGCGTGCAAAATCGCCGGACATGGTGTTCGTCAGCCAGGTCTTTTTCAATTCGGGCTACGCGCTGCCGGATCTCGATACTTTGGTCGATGCTGTTGCGGCGCCTGGGCGCCTCGTGGTGATTGATGGCTATCATGCCTTTCTGGCGCGGCCAGTCGATCTGTCGCGCATCGCCGATCGCGCATTTTATCTTGCGGGCGGTTACAAATATGCGATGGCCGGCGAGGGCGCCTGCTTCATGCATTGTCCGCCGGGCTTTGCGCCGCGTCCGCGCAACACCGGCTGGTATGCCAGCTTTGCAACACTGACCGGTCCGCAGGATCGCGTCCGCTATTCCACCGATGGTCAGCGCTTCATGGGATCGACCTTCGATCCGAGCGGTCTGTATCGCATGCGGGCGATGCTGCAATGGTTCGCGGCGCATGACCTCGATGCGGCGAAAATCCACGCGCATGTCATCGCCTTGCAGGACATGTTTCTCGCCGATCTGATCAAGGCGCCATTCGGCCTGTTCGATACGGCCAGTCTTGTCGTGCCGGCGAACGAAGTATCGCGCGGCAATTTTCTCACCTTCGATCATCCCGACGCCGCGCAGTGGCAGGCTCGGCTCAAGCGCAGCAACATTGTGGTCGATGTTCGCGACACGCGGCTGCGCGTCGGCTTCGGTCTGTATCACAATGCGGATGACGTGACGCGATTGTTGCGCCGTTTGCGCTCGATTTGAACGATGGACTGCCAAGTCAAGTCAGATCGTGACGAATGACATAGGATGTCAGCGCGATCATGGCTTGACGAACATGCCTGCCAGCGTGCTCAATCCCGGCCCTTCATAGCCAAGAAAAATGCCCTGGGGTCGAAACATGGCGAAAGCCCGCAAAGTCATCATCACCTGCGCCGTCACCGGCTCGATTCATACGCCATCGATGTCACCGCATCTTCCGGTCACGGCGGAGGAGATCGCCGATGCTGCCATCGGCGCGGCGGAAGCGGGCGCCGCCATCGTGCATCTGCATGCGCGCGATCCAAAAGACGGACGGCCCGATCAGACGCCGGAAGCGTTTGCGCCGTTCCTCAAGGTGATCAAGCAGCGCTCGAATGTCGTGGTGAATATTACCACTGGCGGTGCGCCGACGATGACGGCGGAAGAGCGCGTGCGTCCGGCCGCAACGTTCAAGCCGGAAGTAGCATCGCTCAACATGGGGACGATGAATTTCGGGCTCTACCCGATGATCCCGCGCTACAAGGGCAAGTTCAAGCACGACTGGGAGGAGCCGTATCTCGAAGGATCGAAGAAGGGGATGTTCAAGAACACCTTCGCCGACATCGAATACATTCTCACCACCTGCGCCGGCAATGACACACGTTTCGAGATCGAGTGCTACGACATCGGCCACCTCTATACGCTGAAGCATTTCCTCGATCGCGGGCTGGTGAAGCCGCCGCTGTTCGTGCAGTCGGTGTTCGGCATTCTCGGTGGCATCGGCGGGCATCCGGAAGACGTCATGCAGATGAAACGCACGGCGGATAGACTTCTGGGTGACAATTACCACTGGTCCGTGCTCGGCGCTGGTTCCAACCAGATGAAGGTTGCGGCCATGGCCGCCGCCATGGGCGCCAATGTCCGCGTCGGTCTTGAAGACTCGCTCTGGATCGGACCTGGCCAACTGGCCAAGACCAATGCCGAACAGGTGACGCAGGTGCGCAAGATTCTCGAAGGGCTCGGTCTTGAGATCGCAGGCCCCGACGAGGCGCGTGAAATCCTCTCGCTCAAGGGCGGCGACAAGGTCGCGTTTTAGTCCGCATTGTGGCGACCTGACGAGCATTGCTACGCATCGTCGCGCAGGCTCGCCATCGTTAAAATCAGCGGCTAAGACATGATCCATGCATCATGACGCGCCGCTGATTTCTACGATCGTTATCGGTCTCGTGCTCGCATTCGGTCTGGGCGTCATCGCCCAGCGTCTGCGCGTATCGCCGCTGCTCGGCTATCTGGTCGCCGGCATCCTGATGGGGCCGTTCACGCCGGGCTATGTCGCCGACCAGAATATCGCCAACCAGCTCGCCGAGATCGGCGTCATTTTGCTGATGTTCGGTGTCGGGCTGCATTTCTCGCTCAATGATCTGCTGAAAGTCAAAGGCATCGCCATCCCCGGTGCGATTGCGCAGATCGCGGCGGCGACCCTGCTCGGTATGGGCCTCGCGCATCTGCTCGGCTGGTCGATCGGCGCGGGTGTCGTGTTTGGTCTGGCCTTGTCGGTTGCTTCGACGGTGGTCCTGCTGCGCGCTCTGCAGGAGCGGCGGCTGATCGAGACCGATCGCGGGCGCATCGCGGTCGGCTGGCTGATCGTCGAAGACATCGCCATGGTTCTCGCACTGGTGATGCTGCCGGTGATGGCCGACGCGATCAAGAGCGGCAACGCTGACCTTTACAATTACGAGACCTATCTTTGGCCGCTTGGCATCACCTTGGCCAAGGTTGCCGGCTTCGTCCTGGTGATGCTGGTGCTCGGCAAGCGCATCATTCCGTGGATCCTGCATTACGTCGCCCATACCGGCTCGCGCGAACTCTTCCGGCTAGCGGTGCTGTCGATCGCGCTCGGCTTCGCCTTCGGTGCGGCGACGGTGTTCGATGTGTCCTTCGCGCTCGGCGCGTTCTTCGCCGGCATGATCCTCGCCGAATCCGAACTCTCACAGCGCGCGGCGCAGGAGACGCTGCCGCTGCGCGACGCCTTCGCGGTGTTGTTCTTCGTTTCGGTTGGCATGCTGTTCGATCCGGCGATCCTGTGGCGCGATCCGCTGCCGGTGCTGGCGACGCTGCTGATCATCCTCGTCGGAAAATCGGTTGCGGCTTATGTCATTGTCCGCCTGTTCCGCTATCCGGCACCGACGGCGCTGACGATTTCGGCCAGCCTCGCGCAGATCGGCGAATTCTCCTTCATCCTGATCGGTCTCGGCGTCAGTCTGGCGCTGCTGCCGGAGCGCGGCCGCGATCTCGTGCTGGCGGGTGCGATCCTGTCGATCCTGCTCAACCCGATTTTCTTCGCGCTGCTCGACCGCTATCTGGCGAAAGACAGTTCGGCGGCGGAGCCGGACCAGGCGGAGGACAAGACGCGCGCCGCGCGCGAACCGATCCCGGTGACGACGCTCATCGATCACGTGGTCCTGATCGGTTATGGCCGCGTCGGCGGCTTCGTCGGCCGCGCGCTGCTGGACGCGAAGACGCCCTTGCTGGTGATCGATACTGACTCTGACGTGCTGGCGCCGCTGAAGCAGCGGGGCATCGAAACCATCACCGGCAATGTCACCGACAAGGACGTGCTCGCCGCCGCCAATCTCGGCGCCGCGCGCTGCCTGCTTGTCGCCGTGCCCGACGCCTTTGAGGGCGGCTATGCGGTCGAACTTGGCCGCAAGGCCAACCCGTCGCTGAAAATCATCGCCCGCTCGCATTCGGAGGAAGAGACCGCGCATCTTTTGAAGCACGGCGCCACGGAGGTGGTGATGGGCGAGCATGAGATCGCCAAGGCGATGATCGCCGGTCTGCCTCCCCTGGCCACCCCGGCGGACGCGCCTGCGGCCCACCAGCCCGCCGACGTGCCGGTGGTCGCTTCGGCAGAACAGCCCGCAAAGCGCGTCGATGTTTCGCCCGCCGAGTCCGCGGGGCCGACCGGCTGGATGCCATGAGTCAGATTCGATTGAATCGGATTCGACGAAAATAGTCGCGTTCGCACGGACGATTTCCGTTGCCGGATCACCGTTCTGTCCTTTCTATGGGACATTGAACGAACATCATGAGCGCGCTCGACAACATCAATATTCTGATTCTGCTTGGGGCCCTGCTGGCGATGGCCGGCATCCTGTCCAGCCTCATCGCGCTCCGCTTCGGCGCACCTTTGCTGCTGATCTTCATCCTGGTCGGCATGCTGGCCGGCGAATCCGGGCCGGGCGGCATCCCGTTCAATGATGTGCGGCTCGTATTCATTGTCGGGTCACTCGCGCTGGCCTTGATCCTGTTCGATGGCGGTCTGCGGACGCGGTTCGCCACCTTTCGCAGTGTGCTGGCGCCCGCCGCCACGCTGGCCACCCTCGGTGTCCTGGTCACCTCGGTGCTGGTCGCCCCAGCGGCGGTCTATCTGTTCAATCTGAACTGGGTCGAAGGTTTGCTGCTCGGCGCGGCGGTCGCCTCGACCGACGCTGCCGCCGTGTTCTTCCTTATGCATGCCCGTGGCCTGCGCCTGCGGCCGCGTGTGGCGTCAACGATCGAGGTGGAGTCCGGCACCAACGATCCCTTTGCGGTCTTCCTGACGCTGGTACTGGTCGAGATTCTGCTGCAGGGGCAGAAGCCGTTCGTCGAGATGGTGCTGGTGCTGCTCCGCGAAGCGAGTTTGGGCGCGGTCATCGGGCTCGTTGGCGGGACGGCGATCGTGTTCGTGCTCAATCGCGTGGAATTGCCGCAAGGCCTGCATGCACCGTTTGTCGCAACGGGCGCCATCGTGACCTTCGGCCTGTGCCAGTCGCTTCACGCATCCGGATTTCTGGCCGTCTATCTGGCCGGACTGATCGTTGGCAATCGCTCGCAGCGCGCACGGACGGCCATCGTCGCGTTTCTCGATGCTGCGACCTGGCTCGCGCAGATCGCGATGTTCGTGCTGTTCGGCCTGTTGGCCTGGCCGCAACGGCTGCCGGAGCTGCTTCTGCCGGCTTTGGGCGTGGCGCTGGTGTTGATGCTGGTCGCGCGACCGGCCGCTGTGTTCCTGTCGTTGTGGCCGTACCGTTTTTCGGTGCGGGAGAAATTGTTCATCTCGTGGGTTGGCTTGCGCGGTGCCGTCGGCTTCTTCCTGGCGTCGATGCCGCTCCTTGTCGGTTTGCCTAATGCGCTGATCTATTTCGATGTCGGCTTCATCGTGGTGCTGGTCTCGCTCTTGGTGCAAGCCTGGACCATCGCGCCGGCCGCGCGCTGGCTGCGCATCGCCAAGAAGCGGCCGGAAGTGTTTCAGCCGCGCATCGAACTCGATCTTCCGGGACAACGGGCGCAGGAGCTGGTCGGCTATGCCGTGACGCCGGGCAGTCCCTATCTGCGCGGCGGCATCATTCCGCCTTGGGCCAAGATCGCGCTGGTGGTGCGCGACGAAAAGGTGATGACGCCGGAAGAGGCGCGCGGCGTGCATGAAGGCGATCACGTCTATCTCCTGGCGCCGCAGGACAAGGCGTCGGCGCTCGACCGTTTCTTCGCCGATCTGCCGCCGCCGTCGTCACCCGATCCGCAATTGCTCGGCGATTTCTTCGTCGGCGGCGATGCGACGCTCGGGGCGCTCGCGGAAATCTATGGTCTGACGGTGACGCCCGATCAGCAGGCGATCACAGTGTCCGACCTCTTTGCCAAGCGGCTCGGCCGCGCACCGCATCCGGGTGACAGCGTACGGGTCGGCGATGTCGCGCTGGTGGCGCATCGCGTCCGCGACGATCGTGTTGTCACTGTCGGGCTGCAGCTCGCGGAGGAAGAGTCAAAACCCTGGTGGGATCGTGCGGTGGTGTGGCTACGCAAGCAGGTGACGGGATAAGACCCTGCGGTTCAACTCTGTGCTTGTTTCAAATGCTGTCGCTTAATCCTTGCTCGGATTGCCATAACGATCGGCCCGGACCCGACCTGGTATGGCATGGGTGTTGGATTCCGGAATTTCCGGAAGCATGGTGCGGTTCCAGGCTTCATAATCGGCTTTGAGCCGCTCGAACGTGTCCTTATCACGCGCCTTGAGATTGGCTCTTTCGCGCGGATCGTCGGCAACGTTGAACAGGAACTCGTTGCCGTTGATCCGGAGATATTTCATGTCGCCGTCGCGCAGAGCGCGTTGACCGAATGCCTTGTAGCGCCAGTAAAGCTTACGCGGATGCGGCTGTGCTTGAGCGGTGAGCACCGCGAGAAGGTTCTCGCCATCGGGTGGATGGGCCGGATCGGGCGCGGCGCCGGCCGCCGCGAGCAGCGTCGGCATCCAGTCCATGGATATCATCGCTTGATCGCTGGTTGAATTGGCTGCGATCCGACGTGGCCAGCGGACCAGCATGGGGACACGCAACCCGCCTTCCAGCAATTCAGCCTTTGTTCCGGTAAACGGCCAAACATCGGAGAAGCGTTCGCCGCCGTTGTCGCTGGTGAAGATGACGATGGTGTTATCCGCAAGACCATTGGCATCGAGGGCCTGAAGGGCGCGTCCGATATTCAAGTCCAGGCTTTTGACCATCTCGCGATAGGTTTTCTGGGTGCCGCCGTCATAATGCATGAGACGGCGGATGCGGCGCGATTCCGCTTCGTCATGCGGCCCTTCCCACGGCCAGTGCGGCGCGGTGAAATGCAGGCTCAATAAAAACGGCTTGCCGTTGCGCGCCCTCTCATTGATCACCTTGACGGCGCGGTCGCCGAGAAGATTGGTGAGATAGCCGTGGTTCTCGATCGACGTCTCCTGTTCGTAGAGTTCGCCTTTCTCGTCGGCAGGGTTGGATTTGTGGCTGAAATAATCCACGCCGCCGGACATAATGCCGTAGAACTCGTCATAGCCGCTTTTGATCGGGCTGAAATGGGGCAGAAAGCCCATATGCCATTTGCCGACAAGCGCCGTGTGATATCCCGCCTTTTTCAGAATGGATGCGAGATTGGGATGCTGTGGCGGCAAGCCAATGTCCGGATTGCCGCGCGCTGATCCGCTGATCGGCTCTTCAAGGCCGGCGCGAAGCCGGTATTGGTATCGGCCGGTGATCAGGCCGATGCGGGTCGCCGAGCAGACCGATGAATTTGCATAGCCTTGCGTGAGCTTCAGGCCTTCGAGCGCGATCCGATCGATATTGGGAGTTTCGAAATCACGCTGGCCGTAGCAGCTCACATCGGCGTAACCGAGATCGTCGGCCATGATGAAAACAATGTTCGGCGGCCCCGACTGCGCTCGCGCCACGCCGTTCAGTCCCGCGCTGCCGATGGCAACCGAACCGGCCAAAGTGGTCTTGAGAACCTGACGGCGGGTGAGGGCATTCGGACGCGACATTGGTTTTCCTCCGCGAGCTTATTTCTTTGTTGCGGTCAAGGTTAGTGACCGGCGAGGACAAGTCTAATAACGGGGTGGATGTCAGTTATATGTGTTTGGTTATAGGTATGAGCGTGGGGAGAGCCGCCGTGCGTTCGATGCCTTGCGGGCGGTGACGTGCGCGCATGGCTACGGAAGATATTGGGGTGAGCTATTCCGTCAAACCAACCTGTCATTTTCCGTTCGTCTCCGCGAAAGCGGGGACCCAGGGTGATGCGATGGCTTTCTATGTTTATCTTCTCGCAAACCGCCGAAATGGGACGCTTTACGTCGGGATGACGGACAATCTATTGTGCGGGTATGGCAGCATCTTGAGGGCGTTGTTCCAGGCTTCACGAAGCAATACGGCATCAAGATACTCGTGTGGTACGAGATACATGAATCGCGCGAAGCAGCCATCGTGAGGGAGCGCCAGATCAAAAAGTGGAATCGACGCTGGAAGCTTCAGATGATCGAGACCACAAATCCTGCTTGGCGTGATCTCTATGATGAGATTGTTTTATGATTCTGGGTCCCCGGTTTCGCGGGGACGAACGGAGAGAAGTCTGACTCGTGTTTTTTGTTTCTACAACGTGTTTCTATAACGGTCTTCGCACCAGCGGCAGTTTCGCGCCGCCGATCTCGATCATATCCGCTTCGACACCGAACACATGGGCAATGCGCTCGGTGCTCAGCGCAATGTCGGGCTTGCCATCGGCAACGACGCGGCCTTGCTCCAGCACAATCACGCGATCCGCATAACGTGCCGCGAGCGCAAGGTCGTGCACCACGGCCAGCACGGCGCCGCTTTCATGAGCTGCGTGCCGCAGCAAATCCATCACCACGAACTGGTGTCGCGGATCGAGCGACATGGTTGGCTCGTCGGCAAGGACAATCGGCGCCTGCGTGGCCAGCACGCGCGCCAAGGCCACGCGGGCGCGTTCGCCGCCAGACAGCGTGGTGACGATGCGATTGGCAAAGGCTTTCGTGCCGGTGATCTCCAGCGCATGCATGACGGCATCGCGATCGCCTTGCGACACCGGCGAGAACGGATCGGCATGCGGATAGCGTCCGAGCGCCACGATCTCCGCTGCCGGTAGCGGCCATGAAAAATCGTGCCCTTGCGGTAGATAGGCGAGGCGTCGCGCACGTTCGCGCGCCGGAACGGACGACAATGCACGGCCTTCGATCTCGACTTCGCCGAAAGCCGCGACGAGTCCGGCCAAGGCTTTGATGAGTGTGGTTTTGCCGGCGCCATTCGGGCCAACCAATACGACAAACTCATTCGCCTGCAATGTGAGGCTGATATCATCGACAATCGTCCGTCCGCCAAGCCGAACGGAAACATTGCGCGCGGTCAGGAGAGGGGCGGTCATTCCGAATCGCCCTCCAGAAATTTCCGTTCGCTGAAGATCATCGACAGGAAGAATGGCACGCCGATGAGTGCGGTGACGACGCCGACCTTCAATTCGATGGCGGACGGGACGATGCGCACGGTGATATCTGCAGCCAGCAGCAGGGCCGCGCCGGCGAGCGCACCCGGCAGCATCACGCGCGCCGGATCATGCTTCACATAACGCCGAACGAGATGCGGCGCCACCAGTCCGACGAAACCGATGGCACCGGCGACAGCAACGGCGGCGCCGACGCCAAGCGCCGTGCCGCCAACCACCATCAGCCGCAAACGTTTGAGATCGACGCCCAGCGATGCCGCGGCATCTTCGCCGAGCGTCAGCGCGCGGAAGGCGCGGGCGGGCAGGAGCAGGATGATCCAGCTTGCGATCATGAACGGCATGGCGATCAGAAGATGATCGCGCGAGCGATCCTCCAGCGAGCCGAGCAACCAGAACGCAACTTCAAGTGCGATGAAGGGATTGGGCGCGAGATTGAGAATGAGCGCCGTGGCGGCCCCGGCAAAGCTTGCGAGTGCGAAGCCGGCCAGCAGCACGACTGTGAGGCTGGTGCGCTGGCCCGCGATCAGCACCAGGGCGCTGACCGATGCGAGCGCGCCGAGGATGCCGGCGACCGGCACCGCCAGCGACGTGGCCGACGACAATCCAAAAGCGATCATGAAGGACGAGGCGGCGGCGGCTGCTTGCGGTGCGCCGAAGATGGCCGGCTCCGCCAGCGGGTTGCGGAACAGTCCCTGCAAGGCGGCGCCGGAGAGCCCAAGTGTCGCGCCGATCAGGGCGGCCAGCAGCGTGCGCGGCAGCCGGATTTCGCGGACGATGATGGCGGCGGGGCCGTCGCCGCTCCAGAGCGCCGCCAATGCCGTTCGCGCCGGCAGACCCGCCGGACCGACCATGAGCGAGACCAGCATCAAGATGAGAACAAGGCTTATAAGCGCCGCATTGAGCCGCCAGGCATTTTTCGTTATCGCTTGCATGATGAGAGAACCAAAGAGATGCACTATGCCCGCGTGACGGAGTTTGTGCCAGCGAGCCTGCGGATCGCGCTGTGCACGGCGTTATGCGCGGTCGTGTGCGCGGGCTTTTGGGTTAACGGGGCGCATGCGGCAGATGCGCCGAAGCGGGTCTTATCCTTCAATCTCTGCGCTGACCAGCTTGTGGTGGCGTTGGCCGACCCCGAGCAGATCGCCGGGCTCTCGCCTTATGCGGCCGATCCCTCGCTGTCGGTGGTGGCGGACAAGGCGCGGCACTTCAGAAAAGTCGATTGGCAGGCCGAGTCTACGATTCTCTTGCAGCCCGATCTGGTGCTGGTCGGCCCGAATGACCGCTCGGTGACGCGGCGCATGCTGGCCGCGCAGGGACTTCGCTTCAAAGAGACGCCGTTTGTCAGCGATCTCGATTCGGCGCGCACCCAGATCCGCGACATGGCCGCTTTGCTCGGGCATCCCGAGCGCGGCGAAGCCCTGCTCGCCGATCTTGAGCGCGCACGCGGACGGCTGGCAGCGGTGGCGCGCAAGGACGGCAAGACGGCGATGGTGGTCGAGCGCGGCGGTTATACGCAGGGGCCGTCGAGCCTTGCCGCGACGTTGCTCGCCGAAGCGGGCCTCAAGCCGCCTGCGGGCGCGCCTGCGGGCTATGGCGGCTTCATTGCGCTGGAGAGGTTTCTGGTGCTGAAGCCGGATCTGGTTTTCCTCAAAGATCCGCCGAATGCTCCGACCGATCAGGGCGCGATGTTTCTTGTGCATCCGGCCTTGCGCGATCTCTATCCGCCGGAGCGCCGCTTTGCCTTGCCAACACGCTACACGATGTGCGGCGGACCGGCCCTGGTTGCAGCGTTCGACTACATGGCCGATGAGATGGCGCGGGTGGGAAAATAACCTTCTCGCGCAATGTGCAGGCTCTCTCATATATCGCTGTCATTCCGGGGCGCGCCTGAAAGGCGCGAGCCCGGAATCCAGAGCCACAAACACCGAGCCCTCCGCTCTGGATTCCGGGCCCGCGCTTCGCGCGTCCCGGAATGACAAGCTGGTGGATTAAAACGCCCGCCATTCCTCGATGATCGCAACGATGGCGTCGAGGCCGTCGGTCAGTGCGGCCGGGCCGGGCTGCAGGATCAGCGTCGATTTGATTTCGCGCAGCCAATTGTTCTTCACCGCGGGAATGGTATCGAAGCCAGGACGTGCGGCGACCTTCGACGGCACAAATTTCTTGCCGCACCATGAGCCGATGATGATGTCGGGCGCGGCGGCGATTACCGCTTCGGCTGAGATGATGCGCTCGGTCGCAGATTTCTTCATCGAGAGTTCGGGAAACACATCGATGCCGCCGGCAATCGCGATCAATTCGGAGACCCAGCGGATGCCGGATATCATCGGCTCGTCCCATTCCTCGAAGTAGATGCGCGGCTTGTGTTCGTGCAGCGCTGATGCCGCGCGCGTATCGTCAAGCTTTGCCTCTAACGCGGTCGCGAGCGCATCGGCCTTGTCGCGTGTATCGACCAGTGCGCCGAGCGTACGGATCATCGCGAAGATGCCGGCGATGTCGCGCTGGTTGAAAGCATGCACGGCGATGCCGGCACGGATCAGCGCGGCGACGATATCGGCTTGCAGATCGGAAAAGGTCAGAACGAGATCGGGTTCGAGCGCCAGGATCTTCGGCACATCGGCGCTGATGAAGGCGGAGACGCGCGGCTTTTCTTTCCGCACCTGTGGCGGGCGCACCGCATAGCCCGAGACGCCGACAATGCGATGATCCTCGCCGAGGAGATACAGCGTCTCCACGGTCTCTTCGGTCAGGCAGACGATGCGCCGTGGCGGGAACATGCGGTGATGTTACGGGAAAGCCATGTGTTACGCGAACGCTTCCTCGTCGCTGCGCGTCAGGATGTCAGGGCCGCCAAAGGCGGTGACACGCCCCGCCTCGATGCGCACGATCACATTGGCGATGCGTTTCAGTTCGCGGGCATAGTGGCTAACATAGACCATCGGAATGCGGGCCTCGTCACGCAATCGAATCAGATAGGGCATGATCTCGGCCTTGCGCGCCGGATCGAGCGAGGCGAGCGGCTCGTCGAGCAAAAGCAAACGCGGCTTCATCATCAAGGCCCTGCCGATGGCGACACGCTGGCGTTCGCCGCCTGAGAGTTTGCCGGGTCGCCTCTGCAGCAAGGGCTCGATATCGAGCATGGCGACGATGCGCTTCATCCCGTCCTGATCGGGCGCAATGCCGGCCATCCAGCGTCCGTAATCGAGGTTTTTCCGCACTGTCATATGCGGAAACAGCCGGCCCTCCTGAAAAACGTAACCGATATGCCGCTGGTACGCCGGCAGGTTGATGCCGCTTTGCACGTCGAACAGCACGGTGCCGTCGAGCGCGATGCGCCCGCGGTCCGGCGCGACAAGGCCGGCGATCATGTTCACCAATGTCGATTTGCCGGCGCCGGATGGTCCGAACAATCCGGTCACCAGACCTTCGCTCTCGAACGCGATGGCCATGTCGAGATCGCCGACGCGCTTTTGAATGTCGACGGCGAGCATCGTCATTCCCCATGCAGCCGGCGCGTGGCGCGGCGGGCGAGGATTTCGGAGGCGAGCAACGCGGCCATCGCAATGACGATGGCGATCACGACCAGGCGCAGCGCGGCGGCGTCGCCATCCGGTATCTGCGTGTAGGTATAGATCGCCGCTGAGATCGTCTGCGTTTCGCCCGGAATATTCGACACAAAAGTGATGGTGGCGCCGAATTCGCCCAGCGCCTTGGCGAAGCACAGGATGCTGCCGGCGATGATGCCCGGCATCGCCAGCGGCAGCGTAACCGTAACAAAACGCCAGAAGGCATTGGCGCCGAGCGTCGATGCGGCATCTTCAAGACGGCGGTCGATGGCCTCGAACGACAACCGGATCGGCCGCACCAGCAAGGGAAAGGCCATGATCCCGCATGCGAGTGCTGCTCCAGTCCATCGGAAAGAGAACACGATGCCGAAATGTTGGTCCAGAAAACTGCCGATCGGCCCGCGGCGGCCAAACGAGATCAACAGCAGATAGCCGGTGACGACCGGCGGCAGCACTAGCGGCAGGACGATCAAGCCGTCCAGCAGGGCTTTGCCGGGAAAGTGCTTGCGTGCGAGCAGCCACGCCGCCGCGATGCCGAATGGCAGCGCGACCAGCGTCGCAACCAATGCGATCCGTAATGACAGAAGGACCGCGGTCCATTCTTCAGGAGTGAGGTCCGGCACGCTCTTAAGACACCGGACGGATCAGAAAGCTAAATCCGTATTTTTCGAAAATATCTTTCGCGGCTTTCGTGCGCAGGAAGGTGAGATAGCCCGCGACATCCGGCTTCGCGGTTGCGACCGCGGCAACGGGATAGATGACCGGCTCGTGCGAATTGTCCGGGAAGGTGCCGATGATCTTCACGCCGGGGTCGACCTTGCCATCGGTTTCATACACGATGCCGAGGGCAGCTTCACCGCGCGAGACCAGCAGCAAGGCGGCGCGCACGTTGTCGGCCATCGCGAATTTCGGCGCGGCCGCTTGCCATGCGCCGAGCTTTTCCAGCGCCGCCTTGGCATAAAGACCGACCGGCACGGACTTCACATCGCCGGTAGCGATGCGGCCGTCGCCCGCGAGCTTGGCGAGATCGAAGCCCTGGCCAATGGTGACGTTGCCGATCTTGGAATCCTTCGGCGCGATCAGCACCAGCTTGTTGCCGAGAAGGTTGACGCGCGTGCCGTCCTTGATCGCCTTTTTCTCGGCGAGATAATCCATCCATTTCAGATCGGCGGAGACGAACACATCGGCCGGTGCGCCCTGTTCGATCTGCCGCGCCAGCGCCGAGCTTGCGGCATAGCTCGATACCACCCTGATGCCTGTCGCCTTGGTGTAGGCGGTGTTCACGTCATCGAGCGCATTCTTCATCGACGCGGCGGCGAAGACCGTGAGGGTCTTGTCCTGTGCCGTCGCGAGTTGCGGAGCGAACCCGATGACGCCGGCCAGCAGCGCGGTAAAAAGGCAGATGTTGAAGGCACGTCTCAGCATGGCGGTTCTCCAAAACATCCCCTCCCTACCCTCCACCGCTTGCGGGGGAGGGTAGGGAGGGGGCCGGGTGGCTTCGCCACGCCGGGATGACACATCATAATATGGGATGCGATGACGTCAGGAACCGCCGTTCCGTTTCAACCGGATGCGCGCGCAGCGCTGCCCGGATCGCGAGCGGACTTTAGCAACCTTCCGGCATTTGCCAAGATGACCTTTAAGATTGAACATAAAATCGCGATCACGTCGCGCTAGAACAAGAAGAGATGAGGGGAGAACCATGAACGCGCCGGGGCCGATCGAGGGCGAATACGACTATATCGTTGTCGGCGCGGGTTCGGCCGGCTGTGTGCTGGCCAATCGCCTGTCGGCCGACCCGGCAAAGAAGGTTCTGCTGCTGGAAGCCGGCGGGCGCGACAACTGGATCTGGTTTCATATTCCGGTCGGCTATCTGTTCGCCATCGGCAATCCGCGCTCGGACTGGATGTTTCGCACCGAACCCGTGCCCGGCCTGAATGGCCGCAGTCTCGCCTATCCGCGCGGCAAAGTGCTGGGCGGATCGTCCGCCATCAACGCGATGATCTATATGCGCGGTCAATCGGGCGATTATGATCATTGGCGTCAGCTTGGACTCACCGGCTGGAGCTGGGACGATGTGAAGCCGCTGTTTCGTAAGCAGGTCGATCACTTTCTCGGTGCGGGCGAGCATCACGGCGTTGGCGGCGAATGGCGCGTCGAATATCCGCGATTGCGCTGGGATATCACCGACGCCTTTCAGGACGCCGCGGCGCAGGCTGGCATTCCGAAATGCAGCGACTTCAACACCGGCGACAACGAGGGCTGCGGCTATTTCCACGTCAACCAGAAGATGGGGCGGCGCTGGTCGTCGGCGCGAGGCTTTCTCAAGCCGGCGCTCGGCCGTAGCAATCTGCGCGTCGAGACGGGATGTCTCGTTGAGAAGATAGAATTCGACGGCAAACGCGCGACCGGCATTCGTTTCCGTCAGAATGGCGAGGCGAAATTCGCGCGCTGCCGCGGCGAGGTGATCCTGTCGGCCGGTGCGATCGGCTCGCCGCAAGTGCTGTTGCTATCCGGTGTCGGGCCGGCTGCGCATCTTGCCGAGCAAGGCATCACGCCTGTTCTCGACAAGGCGGGCGTTGGCGAGAACCTGCAAGACCATCTGCAATTGCGGCTGATCCATAAAGTCACCGGCGTGAAAACGCTGAACGAAACTTACAAGTCGCTGTTCAATCGCGCGCTGATGGGGATTGATTATGCGCTGCGCCGTCGCGGACCCTTGACCATGGCGCCGTCGCAACTCGGCGCCTTCACGCGTTCCGATCCGCATCAAGAGCGGCCCAATATCCAGTTTCATGTGCAGCCCTTGTCGCTCGACAAGTTCGGCGATCCGCTGCACGACTTTCCGGCTTTCACCACCAGCGTGGCGAATCTGCGCCCGACCAGTCGCGGTTTCGTGCGGCTTCGATCCGCCGATCCGGCCGACAAGCCGGCGATCCAGCCGAATTATCTGTCGACGCCGGAAGACAAACAGGTTGCGGTCGATTCCGTTCGCGTCGCGCGCCGGATCGTGGCGCAGCCGGCGCTGCAAAAATTCAAGCCGGTGGAATATCTGCCGGGCGAGCAGGTGCGCAATGATGACGATGCAGCGCTGGCGAAGGCGGCCGGCGATATCGGCACGACCATTTTCCATCCGGTCGGAACGGCGAAAATGGGCCGCACGGATGACGCCATGGCCGTGGTGGATGAGCGCTTGCGGCTGATCGGCCTTGAGAATGTGCGGGTGATCGATGCGTCGGTGATGCCGACCATCACCTCCGGCAATACCAATTCGCCGACAATCATGATTGCCGAAAAGGGTGCGATGATGATCCGCGAGTATGCGCGGTAATACCCTCCGCTCGTCCCCGCGAACGCGGGGATCGATCCGACAGTCAGTCGATGGCGATCGGTAATACCCTCCGCTCGTCCCCGCGAACGCGGGGACCCAGAAAAGCTCCAGTCGTGTCTGACATTCTGGATTCCCGCTTTCGCGGGAACGAGCGGCTGAGGGGTCTTAATTCAAAATACACACGTGATAACTTGCGGCGACGATCCTCCGCGATTCGAAAGAGCTAACGCATGCCGCCGCTTCTCGCGCGCATCAAAAACATCATGCTGGAGCCGCGGGCCGAATGGCCGCTGATCGCGACCGAGCAGGGCAGCGCGTTGCGGGTGCTGCTCGGTTATGTCGCGATCCTGGCGGCGATCCCGGCGATGGCCGGCTTCATCGGCTCGACATTTATCGGCACATCGGTGTCGATCGGCACCTTTCACGACCCGATCTGGCTCGGCGTGTTCAAGGCTGTGCTCAGCTACCTGTTCTCTTTTGCCATCGTTTGCCTGACCGCGCTCGCCATTGACCTGATGGCGCCGTTTTTCGGTGCGCAACGGCATTTCATCAACGCACTGAAGCTCGCGGCGTACTCATTCACGCCGGTCTGGCTCATCGGCATTGTACTGATGTTTCCGAATTCGCGCTTCTTCACATTGCTTGGGATTTATGCACTGCGGCTATTATGGACCGGCGTGCATCCCCTGATGGGCGCGCCACGCCATCAGGTGCTGCGGTATTCGATCGCCATCGCCATCGTTGCCTTCGTCATCGTTTTCGCAATGGCGTTGATCCAGGCCGTGATCGTTTATTACGGCAGCGCCTTGAGGTAACGGATTGGCCGGCCGGCCGTCAGCGCCTGCGCCGCGGCGATGATCGCGTTCGCGTCGATGCCGTAGTGGCGATACAAATCCGGCAGCGAGCCGGTCTGACCGAAATGCTCGACGCCGAGCCCGCGCACGCGGTGGCCATGGATGGCACCAAGCCATGACAAGGTTGCCGGGTGACCGTCGAGCACGGTGACGATGCCGGCATGCGACGGCACATCGTCCAGCAGCCGCTCGATATGCGAGCGCGCATGAACAAGACCACGTTCGCGCGCGCGTTGTGCCGCCGTCCAGCCGGCATTGAGGCGATCCGCCGACGTGACCGCGAGCAGTCCGATATCGCGGCGATCTTCCGCCATCAGACCGACGGCTTCGATCGCTTCCGGCGCAATCGCGCCGGTATAGGCGACGATCACTTCAGCATTGGGTCCGGGCTTGCGCAGCCAATAGGCGCCATCAACGATGGACTGACGCAGCTCGTCGGTCATCGTGCGTTGCGGCTGTTCGATCGGCCGCGTGGAGAGACGCAAGTAAACCGAGCCGCCGGTTTCGTCGCGCAGCCAGTTTTTCTCCGACGCGGCGCCTTCGCCGTTCTTCTGAATATAGTCCAGCGCAAAGCGCATGATGGCGGCCAGCTCGTCGACAAAGGCCGGCTCGAACGAGGCGAGGCCATCCTGCGCCATGCCGATCAAGGGCTGTGCGATCGATTGATGCGCGCCGCCTTCCGGCGCCAGCGTGATACCGGATGGCGTCGCCACCACGATGAAACGCGCGTCCTGATAGCAGGCATAGTTCAATGCATCGAGACCGCGGGCGATGAATGGATCATACAGCGTGCCGATCGGGAGCAGTCGCTCGCCATTGATCGCATGCGACAGTCCGAGCGCGGACAAGAGGATGAAAAGGTTCATCTCGGCTATGCCGAGTTCGATATGCTGGCCCTTCGGCGAGAATTCCCACGCGAAGGTCGATGGGATGCGTTCGTTCTTGAAGGTGTCGGCCACGGTGTCGTGTCCGAACAGGCCGCGCCGGTTCACCCATCCGCCCAGATTGGTGGAGACGGTGACATCCGGCGACGTCGTGACGATGCGCGACGTATAATCGTCCTTCGCCTTGCCGATCTCGTTCATCAGCGCGCCGAACCCGCCCTGTGTCGACATCGTCGGTTGAATCGAAACGGGAAGTGTGTCGGGAATTTCAAGCTGCGGCGCCGGACCTTGCGGCTTGCGCTGTGCGAACGGCACTTTTTTCAGAAAGTCCCGCAGCGTTTGTTCGGGCAAGGTCAGCCCCTCAAACAGATCCCATTCATGGTCCGGCCGCACATTGTTCTGCGTGCGGAATGTTTCCATTTGCGCCGGCGTCATCAGTCCGGCGTGATTGTCCTTATGCCCGGCCATCGGCAGGCCGAAGCCTTTCACGGTGTAGCAGATGAAACAGACCGGGCGGTCGTGATCGATTTTCGCGAAAGCTTGCGTCAATGCCGGCAGGTCGTGACCGCCGAGATTGTTCATCAGCCGCGCCAATTCGTCGTCGTTGCGCCGCTCGATCAGTGCGGTGACATCACCCTGATCGCCGATGTCGTCGAGCAGACGCTTGCGCCAGGCTGCCCCGCCCTGAAACACCAGTGCCGAGTAAAGCTGGTTGGGGCAGGCATCGATCCAGGCGCGCAACTTCTCGCCGCCCGGCTCTTGAAACGCTGCCTGCTGCAGCGAGCCGTATTTGACGATGACGACATCCCAGCCGAAATTGCGAAAGAGCTGCTCGTAGCGCTCCCACAATCCTTCGCGCACGACAGCATCGAGGCTTTGCCGGTTGTAATCGATAATCCACCAGCAATTGCGCAGGCCCTGCTTCCAGCCGTCGAGGAGCGATTCAAAGATGTTGCCTTCGTCGAGCTCGGCGTCGCCGACCAGCGCGATCATCCGGCCTTCGGGCTTGTCCTTCGCCCAGCCATGCGCGTGCACGTAATCCTGCACAAGTGAGGAAAAGAGCGTCTGCGCGACGCCGAGGCCGACCGAGCCGGTGGAGAAATCGACGTCGTCGGTATCCTTGGTCCGCGAGGGATAGCTTTGCGCGCCTTTGTAGCCGCGGAAATTCTCCAGCTTCGCGCGCGTCTGGTGGCCGAGCAGATACTGGATCGCGTGAAAGATGGGTGACGCATGCGGCTTCACCGCAACCCGATCCTGCGGCCGCAGCGCGTCGAAATAAAGCGCGGTCATGATCGTCGCGAGCGAGGCCGACGAGGCCTGATGGCCGCCGACCTTCAGGCCGTCGACATTGTCACGGATGTGGTTGGCGTTGTGGATCGTCCAGCTTGCGAGCCACAGAACCTTCTTTTCCAGTTCGGACAGAATTTCCAGACGGGACGGCTGCATGGCGCGATCCTCAAGGCGTCGTTGGGATGACATAGTTGTCGCATGACGCCTTTGGCAGGGGTGTTCAAAATCGACCAATAAGTCGATCAATATTGGTATATTCAACCCATTCTTGATGATATATTGGTCGGATCATGCAACATCGGCTGGACGACATCGACCGCAAGATCCTGGCTTTGCTGCAGCAGGACGGGCGCATGAGCCTGGCCGATCTTGCCGACAAGGTGGGGCTGTCGCCATCACCGTGTCTGCGCCGCGTCCGCATCATGGAGAAGGCGGGGATCATCTCGCGCTATGTCGCGGTGCTGAGCCAGCAATCGGTCGGTTTGCCGGTCAGCGTGTTCATATCGATCAAGCTGGAAAGCCAGCGCGAGGATGCGCTCAACAAGTTCGGCAAGGCGATCGCGCGCTGGCCGGAAGTGCTGGAATGTTACCTGATGACCGGGCCGCGGGATTATCTTTTGCGGGTCGTGGTCGCCGATCTGGCTGCCTATGAGCAATTCCTCAAACAGAAGCTGACACGGCTCGATGGCATTGCCTCGATTGAATCGAGTTTCGCACTGGAGCAGGTGAAGTACACGAACGTGCTGCCGATTTGATTACTCCGCCACCAGCACCTGCCGGCATTCCTGCGGCAGATCCTTCATCGTCGCGTATCTGCGTGGCTTGGTCGGATCCGGCGGCGGCGGGAACAGGATTTTCGGTTTGAACCAATAGGCGAGTTCTTCGCCGCAACCGTCACTGTCGGGGGTCGGGTCCTGCGGCTTGCAGGTCGGGCTGTCCTTCGGACAAGAAATGCGGACGTGGAAATGGTAGTCGTGCCCGTAGACGGGACGGATCTTGTGCAGCCATGCGCGGTTGCTGCCGGCCTCGCGGCACAAAGCCTTCTTGATCGCCGCATTGACCAGCACACGCTCGACGGCCGGATCCTGTGCGGCGGCGCGCAGGATGCCGAGATGGCCCGGTGTCCAGACTTTCGGATCCACATCGAGCCGGTCCGGACGCACGACCATGGTGGCGGATGTCTCTTCGCGTTCCTGCCGGGTCAATTCGCGGTTCGGCATCGGTGTCAGCCAGATATCGGCATCGAGTCCCACCTGGTGGCTGGCATGGCCGGTCAGCATCGGGCCGCCGCGCGCCTGCGCCAGATCGCCGACCAAAAGGCCATTCCAGCCGACCTTCGGCGCCTTGGCGGCGAGCCGCTCAAGAAAAGCGATCAGGTTTGGATGGCCCCAATTGCGGTTGCGCGACAGCCGCATGACCTGCCAGTTCTGGCCATTCACCGGCAGGGCAATGCCGCCGGCGAGACAGCCGCGGGTATAGAAACCGATCGAGCGCGCCTGCAGATTGGCGGGCGTCGGCTTGCGGCCGAACAATTCCTTGGCCGGCGTTGCGGGATCGTTCGGATTGGCCAGCGGCGGCAAGGGCTTTGGATTGAGCGTGCCGCGATCCTGCGCGGCGGCGGGCCCGCACAATGCAGAAAGGAGCAGAAGCTTCAGCAGGAGTCGGCCGGAATCCATGTAGCTCGTTTAACCTCGCAGCGCTGATTTGTCAGCCCGCTTTACGTTGTCATGGCACACGGTCGGATGACGTTGCGGTTACTGCTGGTTTACGAAGACGCCTCGATTGTTCTTCAAGACGTCTGCATTGACAAAGTTATCCAGCAACTGCGCCTGTTGACAGATCATGAACGCGGCAGCGCTAGCATGTCTCTCAAGCGATACCGGATCGGGTCACCGGAATTGCGTTTGGCGCAATCATCTGCGTGGCACAACGAGCCGGGTGCAAAAAAGGGGCTGAGGCGAAGCGATGCGGATATCCGGATGGGTGACCGCCGCAGTCATGACGCTTGCGGCGGTGACAGCGGCTCATGCTGAAATTGTGGTGCGGGTCGATAAATCGGCGCAGCGCATGCATGTGCTGGTCGATGGCGAGGTGCGTCACAAATTCGTTGTGTCGACCGGTCTTGCCGGCGGCCCGCCGACCGGCAGATTCAAGCCGCAGCGGCTGGAGCGCAAATGGCACTCGCGTCTCTACAATATGGCGCCGATGCCCTATTCGATTTTCTTTCACGGACATTTCGCCATTCACGGCACCAACGCGGTCAGGAAGCTCGGCCAGCGCGCCTCGCATGGTTGTGTGCGGCTGCATCCTAATAATGCGGCCAAGCTGTTTGATCTCGTGAAGACACGCGGCATGGCCAATACGCGCATCATCATAGAACCGGTGACGCGCGCGGCCGATCTCGCGCCGCGGCCGAAGGTTGAGGCGAAGGCCGAAGGCGCCACCAGTGAGACCGCCGAAGTGCAGATCAGCGACGTCAAAGCGGAATAGACGCTTTTTGTATTGACGCGTTTTCGTCACGCGAACCGGTACCCATTCGCTCGAAAACGCTTTATCGCGGTACCATCGCCCGGAGCGTTGGAACTCTCCTGTGTATGACGCGTTCGGTGTCGGCCGCCGCGCTTACGACGTTCATGCCGTTACCTCCATGCCGTGCGGGCGACGGTGCAGGATGACCAGGACGGCCAGGAGAGAGGGGCGCAGATGACCATCGCATTCATGCATGCGGACCGCAGGACGGAGGCTTACGATCGGGCGGCGCTGATTTCATCCGCGAAGGTGCAAAGCAGCAATGTCTACCGCCTCAATGGCGAGCGTGTCGGCCGCATCGAGCACATGATGATCGACAAGGTCAGCGGTCGCATCGCCTATGTGGTGATGAGCGCCGGCGGCTTTATGGGTCAGGGGCACGACTTCTATCCGCTGCCCTGGTGTCTGTTCACGTATAACGACCGTCTTGGCGGCTATGAATTCGATGTCAGCGACGAGCATCTGAAAGGCGCGCCAAAATTCACCTCGCCGGAAGCATGGGACTGGACCGACCTGAAACGCGGCCGCCGCATCCACGACTATTGGCGCGCATTGCCCTATTGGGGTTTCTGAGCAGACAAGCCTTTCTCCGAAAATGACATGACCCGCCGATGAGGCGGGTCATGTCACGATACGAGTTGCGAAACGCTTATTTGCGCTTCTTCACAGCGGCCTTCTTCACGGCCTTGGAATTGTCGACCACTTCGGCGGTCGGGCCGTTTTTCAGGATCGACTTGATCGCGTTCTTAGCAGCGACCTTCGACGAATAGCCTTCCGACGAGAACATCTTCTCGCCATTGGACGCCTTGAAGCGAACGCGAAACTCTTCCTTCTTGTCCTTGTAGATTTCGAATGTGTAAGGCATTGGCCCCTCCGCATATGTAAAAAGATACGAGAGCAGGCTTTAGAGCGCAATGATGCGTTGTCAAGCTGGAATGTGACGACGTTTGTCGTTGTCACGTCGTGTTCACTCGATCACGATCTCTCCGGTCATGCCATGCTCGGCATGCGTCTTTCCGTCGGCGGCGCGAACGCCGCAATGCAGATCGGTGACGCGACCGGTCGCCACCGGCACGAACCACCATTCCGCACTGTGGCCCGGATAGACCTCGATCTCGCGGATCGCGCCTTTGATTTCTGCGAGCGTCACCATCTTGCCGTCGCGCTCCTGCGTGACCTGCACCTTGCGTGTGAAGATCAACTGCGAGAACGCATGCGAGGTGAAGTAATGCGGGGCGTCGCTCGCATTGCGCAGCACGAGCTTATAGAGCTTGCCGGTTTCGAAGCGCAGCTTGTTCGGGATGAATTCATGCGTGCCGGGTGAACCGAGATCGACGGTGACCGTGATCGGATCCTGACGCGAGAGATCGCCGGCGGCGTTAGCGGCAGACATGAAGGCGGTGAGTGGAAGCGCCATCACGACGATGATGCGGCAGAGCAGCGGCATGAGTCCCGGACGCATGATGTTTCTCCCTGAGGGTTAGTTTCTTTGCTTCTGAGATTGAATGGCTTGTTCTTTTCCAGGCATCGTATTGCTATTGCGAATGAGTTGCAATTAAGTCTGTTGGCTGTTCTGATGACGCTGTTGCGAAGGCTGGGGCGCTTTTGCTCAAGCTCCGCCCGCCCTGTTCTTTAAGACGCGGGCGCGTCTGCTTTCCCTTTTTTCCTTCCTCAAAAGAGGAATGGAGCGCCGCTGATCTCGGGTTTACCCGAGATCAGCCAATCAATCGTGCGCAAGTCGGGTAAACCCGACTTGCGATGGCGCCAGGGCGTTTGCGAGACGCCCTTTGGCGGCCGATTGACGGACGGCCGCCGCGCGCCTCGCAAAAGAAAGCCGTGCACGACTTTCCTTTGGGAGGCGCGCGGGCCCAATAAGGCAGGGCCCAGCGCCTCCCGGCGCTCCATCAACTGGTTTGAGTGTTAACAGGAAATAGGAATAAAGTCAAGAAAAATATATGTTGAGGAGTTTAAGATACTGAAGCATTGAAGATTTTTGAAAGGTAGCAAAATCTAGACGGTACAGCCCAAAATAGTTAATCAAGTTGCCAACAAGTTTGACGATTCTAGGAAAATAAATCTATTGACGGATTTACTCAAGTGACTCATATAAGTATCAACATGGCCGGCCCCTCTGCACGCAAGTGTACGGGTCGGTCTTCGTTTTTGTAAGGTCGGCGTGCCTTACACTAAGCCCTATTTGACCCCAGCTGAGCAACTTGCGCTGATGAAAGCGCGAGGAATGTCAGTTTCGGACGATCAACGGGCGCAAAGCTATTTAGAGAAAATTGGATACTACCGCCTCAGTGGATACTCTTATCCTTATCGGGAATCCGTTGTGGTTGGTGGACAGACAATTGTAGGTGACAATTTCCGAGCCGGTACAACTTTCTCTGAAATAGTCGAGCTTTATGTGTTCGATAAAAAATTGAGAATGTTGATATTAGACGCAATTGAGCGAATCGAAATTGCCCTACGTGTTCAAATAACGCTTACGCTCGGAGCTTTTAGTCCCGCAGCTCATCGTGGCCCTGATTTCCTTCATTCTAATTTCTCTAGGCGCATTGATCCTGCAACAGGTCGTACATTTCATAGCGAATGGTTGCGCCGCCAAGACGATGCTTTCGCAAGATCCAAAGAGGAGTTTGCGAAACACTTTAAGCGACGTTATCCAGGCGAAGAACCTCCGCTTTGGATAGCCGCTGAGTTGTGGGATTTTGGCTCTATGTCCATTCTATACAGCGGAATGCGGAAAACAGATCAAACAACTGTTGCTACGGCCTTCGGCGTTCCGTCATTTCAAATTATGGAAACGTGGCTTCGATCGTTGAATGTAACGCGAAATATCTGCGCTCATCACAGTCGACTATGGAACAAAGCTAGTGCGGTGCAGCCGCGGTGGCCTTCACGCACACAGTGCCAAATTCTCAGACACATTGAAGGCGATACGCATGCTCAAACGCGACTTTATGGTACTGCTTGTATTTGTGCATATTTTCTAAGCTCGATAAATCCCACTTCGAGTTGGCGCGAGCGCCTGAAAGACTTGGTATCCGAATTTCCGTCTTCCAAAATTGTATCGCTTCAATCGGCGGGATTTCCAATGAATTGGAGAAATGAGAGCTTATGGAACTAGAAGAGGATAGGCTTAGTTAATCTCACACATCCACCTTCAACGCGGCAATGAACGCCTCCTGCGGGATATCGACCTTCCCGTATTGGCGCATCTTCTTCTTGCCTTCCTTCTGCTTCTCCAGAAGTTTGCGCTTACGCGTGGCGTCGCCGCCGTAACACTTGGCCGTTACGTCTTTCCGCAAGGCGCGCACGGTTTCTCTCGCGATCACCTTGCCGCCGATCGCGGCCTGAATCGGCACCTGGAACATGTGCGGCGGGATCAGCTCCTTCAGCTTCTCCACCATGGCGCGGCCGCGGCCTTCGGCGCGTGTCCGGTGCACCAGCATCGACAGCGCATCGACCGGATCGCCGTTGACCAGGATCTGCATCTTCACGAGGTCCGACGGCTTGTAGTCGGTCAGGTGATAGTCGAACGAGGCATAGCCCTTGGAGACCGATTTCAGCCGGTCGTAGAAATCGAACACCACCTCGTTGAGCGGCAGATCGTATTTCGCCATGGCGCGGTTGCCGACATAGGTCAGCTCTTTCTGCACGCCGCGGCGGTCCTGGCAGAGCTTGAGCACCGAGCCGAGATACTCGTCCGGCGTCATGATGGTGGCTTCGATCCAGGGCTCCTCAATCTCCTCGATCTTCACCACGTCCGGCATGTCGACCGGATTGTGAATCTCGATCATTGAGCCGTCGGTCAGCGTCATCTTGTAGATGACCGACGGCGCGGTGGCGATCAGGTCGAGATTGAATTCGCGCTCCAGCCGTTCCTGGATGATTTCGAGATGCAGGAGCCCCAAAAATCCGCAGCGGAAGCCGAAGCCGAGCGCGGCTGACGTCTCCATCTCGAACGAGAAGCTGGCATCGTTCAGCCGCAGCTTGCCCATCGCCGCGCGCAATTCCTCGAAGTCTGCGGCATCGACCGGGAACAGGCCGCAGAACACCACCGGGATCGCCGGCTTGAAACCCGGCAGCGGGTCGGCCACCGGCTTCTTCGCATCGGTGATGGTGTCGCCGACGCGCGTATCGGCCACTTCCTTGATCGAGGCGGTGAGAAAGCCGATCTCGCCCGGCCCGAGCTCCTTGACCTCGACCTTCTTGGGCGTGAACACGCCAACGCGGTCGACGCCATAGGTCGCGCCGGTGCCCATCATCTTGATGGTGTCGCCTTCCTTCAGCGTGCCGTCGACGATGCGCACCAGCACGATGACGCCGAGGTAGACGTCGTACCAGGAATCGACCAGGAGCGCCTTCAGCGGGGCGTTGCGGTCGCCCTTCGGCGCCGGCAGGCGGTTGACGATGGCTTCCAGCACGTCGGGAATGCCGACGCCGGTCTTGGCGGAAATCGGGATCGCGTCGGAGGCATCGATGCCGATCACGTCCTCGATCTGCTGCTTGACCTTGTCCGGTTCGGCCGCGGGCAGATCGACCTTGTTCAGGACCGGCACGATCTCGTGATTGTTGTCGATCGCCTGATAGACGTTGGCGAGCGTCTGCGCCTCCACGCCCTGCGAGGCATCGACCACCAAGAGGGAGCCCTCGCAGGCGGCGAGCGAGCGGTTCACCTCATAGGCGAAGTCGACATGGCCGGGCGTGTCGATCAGGTTGAGGATGTAATCCTTGCCGTCCCCGGCGCGATATTTCAGGCGCACGGTCTGCGCCTTGATGGTGATGCCGCGCTCGCGCTCGATATCCATCGAATCGAGCACCTGCTCGGTCATCTCGCGCGCCTCCAGCCCGCCGGTGAGCTGGATCAGCCGGTCGGCGAGGGTGGATTTTCCATGATCGATATGCGCGACGATGGAAAAGTTGCGAATGTTGTCGATGGTTGCCGCTGTCATGGGCGGCGGGATAGCATTGTGGGAAAAGCGCCACAAGGAACGAGATCGGGCACCGGAACGGGGAGCCAAGATCTGGGTTCGAGGAACCGCCCATGCTGAAAATCCGGCCCGCAATTGAGGCCGATCTGCCTACGATTCTTGAGATTTATAACGACGCGGTCCTGAATTCGACCGCGATCTGGATCGAGACGCCGGCCGATCTCGACGACCGCCGGGCCTGGCTGGCGGCCCGGACGAGCGCCGGCTTTCCGGTGCTGGTGGCCGATAGCGGGCCGGGAAAGGCATCCGTTCTCGGCTATGGCAGCTTCGGCGAGTTCCGGGCCTATGAGGGCTTCCGCTACACCGTCGAGCACTCGGTCTATGTGACGGAGGAGGCGCAGGGTCGCGGTGTCGGCAAGATGCTGCTGCGGGCGCTGATCGAGGAGGCGCGTGGCATGGGCAAAAGAGTGATGGTCGGCGCCATCGATGCCAGCAATTACGCCTCGCTCGCTTTGCACGAGACCATGGGCTTCGAGGAGACCGGCCGCATGCCCGGCGTCGGCGAGAAATTCGGCAAACGGCTCGACATGGTGCTGGTGCAGTTGGTGCTGTGATGCGAGCCG
The DNA here is from genome assembly GCF_002119765.1 of Pseudorhodoplanes sinuspersici. Lineage (NCBI taxonomy): Bacteria > Pseudomonadati > Pseudomonadota > Alphaproteobacteria > Hyphomicrobiales > Pseudorhodoplanes > Pseudorhodoplanes sinuspersici. The sequence continues at coordinate 1,402,144 of NZ_CP021112.1, read as the reverse complement.
GCGTTAAGCGTTTTCGAGCAAAGTGGGTACCGGTTCGCGTGAAGACAACGTGTCAAAACCAAAGCTAGAACCGGGTCGTCAGTTCCGTCAGCCAGGCCGGTGAGGCTTCGACCAGAAACGCCTCGAGCCGTTTGTCGAGGCCGGTGAGGATCATCAGTCCGGTCGCGAGCAGAATGGCTCCCATCACCGCCTTGCCGCCGCTGCCCGCCGCGAGCATGCGGCCGCGCCAACGTGCCAGTGCTTCGCGCGACATCAGACCGATCAACAGCAGCGGAACAGCAGCGCCGATGCCGAAAGCCAGCATGGTGAGCGCGACCAGCGTCAGATTTTCGGCGCGCGCCGCCAGCACCGAGGCGGCACCGAGCGTCGGCCCGACGCATGGCGCCCATACCGCACCGAGCAGAAAACCGATCGCGAATTGCTTGCCGAGACCCGGCGCGGCCAGGTCTCCGGTCCTCGTCTGCGCCCATTGTCCGATCGGGCCGGCTGCGGCGGCGAGCTGAAGCTGGACACGTGGGATCAAGAGTGTCGCGCCGACCAGGATCAGCATGACAGCCGCCAGCATGCGGAACAGATCCTGATCCAGCCCGATCGAGAAGCCGATCGTCGCTACAAAGAGTCCGATGGCGACGAAAGAGAGCGACAGACCCGCAGCCAGCGCCGCGGGGCCGTAACGATGGTCTCCGCTGGCTGCGCCGATCACGATCGGGACCAGCGGCAGCACGCAGGGCGACAGGATCGAAAGCAGCCCCGCAAGCAGGGCGAGGCCGATGCCCGACATGATGCGCTAGATCGCCTTGGCCAGCATCGCTTCAATCGACGCTGGATTGGTGTCGCCGGTCGAACGTCCGGCCTCCTGCTTGCCCTTGAACACGATCAGCGTGCTCTGCCGCTGCACGTTGAACGTCCTCAGCAGATCCTTCTGCGAGTCATAATCGATGCTGAAGGCAATCATGCCCTTGAAGCGAGGATCGCTCATCAGCCTCGACAGGATCGGAGCCTGCGCTTTGCAGGTTGGGCACCAGGGTGCGCTCACGTCGATCAAAATCGGCTTACCCGCGGCTTGTGCCGCTTCGAAGTTCGCGCGGTCGAACGGCTTTTTGTCCTGCGCAAAGGCAACGGAGGCGAGACTGAGCGTCAGGCAAAGGCCCAGCGCGCCCAGAAGATTACGTTTGCTCAGCATGATAAGGTTCCACTGATGAAGAGTGCCGTTGAGATCGGGCGACCTCAACGTTGCGTTGCTCACATTGACTCGCCCGGAAAGCCCGAGCGCATCAGGCGGGTCGCTCCTGGATTTTCGTTTCAGACGCTCCGCGCATACGGGGCAGTTCGTTCAAGGATATGGAAATGTTACATCACAAACTTGTTAGATCATGGCCGCTCAGCGACCAGGACAAGTTGTCCGTTCTCCAGTCCGGCCAGGATGGCGGGGCGGCCCCGCAATCGGACCAGCGCCAAATCCGTGACGATGCGGGCCGGAAGTGCCACACGCGCGATATCGCGAACCGAGGGAGCGAAGGCGATCAGGCGCAATGTGCGGCGACTGAAATCGGGAATGGCAAGGTCAGGCCGTCCATCGCCGTCAAAATCCGCGGTCGCAGTCATTCTTATCGCGCGCGATCCGATGACATGATTGCTCACATCGGGCACCTCAACAGTCTTGGCAAGCTTGCCATCGCGCCACGACCATAATTCCAGCCCGCCGACGACATGCGGCTGGCGCACCGCCGCAATATCGGTCGCGCCGTCGCCGTCGTAATCGGCGATGCCGGCCGGGTTGCGCCACGCGCTGGCGCGCCCGATCGGTGGCGTTTCTCCAATGACCGACGCCGAAGCCGCGTCGATGACGGCGATCGCGGAGCCACGGTCGAGATAGGACTTCACCACGACGATCCGCTCCATGCCGCCGATCGTAGCGATGCGTGGCTCGATATCCTCAAAAACCGCATCGGAGCCGAGCTTCAGTGTTTTGCGATTGCCGTCACGGCTTTCGATCGTCAGCCCGCCGGCCTCGATGGCATCGCCGAGCACGCCATGTGCGTAGCGCCGGGTCGGCTCGACCAGCCAGGCACGCGCAATGGTGCGGCTGGTCGCAATCCGCGTATCGGGCAGCGCGCCCTCCGGGGCAACCGGCTTGCGCGGCGCCGCTACGGGTTCAAGACGCAAAGGGGCTGTCGCGATCCGGTATCGATCCTTGCCGATTGTAACCAGCGCTTCGCCGCCGAAGGAATCGACCTCACCCACCGGTCCGGGCGCAGGAACGATCCCGGCACGCCATTCCGTACTGACGGCCTCGGTCGACGGGACACCCGCGCATAAAGCCGACAACAGCACGAGCGCGGCGAAACGCATGCGCGAGGACCGTCAGCGCAGATGCTTGCCGGCGTCCCATCCTTGCGATGCGAGATGGGTTTCGCCGAAATGCAGCGGCTCGTCCTCCAGCGGCGTCGCGAACGTATCGTTCCAGCGATTGAGAAAACCAAACATCGCAATGACGCCGACGATCTCGACCACTTGCTCGTCGCTCCAGTGCTTGCGCAATTCGAGGAACATGTCGTCTGTCACGGCGTTCGGCACGCAGCCGGCGGCAACAGCAACGTCGAGCGCCGCGCGCTCGGCTGGCGTGTAAAGCGGGCTTGTCTGATAATTCCAGACCTCGTCGAGTTTCTGTTGTTCGACGCCGAGCTTCGACGCCCCTTCGGCAGTATGCGCCATGCAATAGCGGCAGCCGGCCGAGCGGCTGGCCACATGCGAGATCAGCCGTTTTAGCTTGAGATCGACCTTGCTGTCCGCACTCCAGATCGCACCGGAGAGCGCCGCATAGGCGCGTGTCAGCTTGGCGTCGCGCTGCATGATGAGCATGCTGTTCGGCACAAATCCCATGCGCTTCTGCGTGGCGTCGAATTGTTCCTTCAGATCCGGGCTGTGCTCGGGAGGTAGCGGAGCAAGGCGTGGCGCCGGACGAGTTCGCTGATCCATGGGTTTCCTCCTTGTTGGTGATGGAGGGCAGCAGACCGCAGAGATCACGCAAGCGCAACCGCAGAAAATGAAATGGCCGGGCGAGGCGCCCGGCCATTGGCAGTGGCTTTTCTTCGCACATTCCCGCGAAAGCAGGAATCCAGTCTGTTGTTTTCCGGGTCCCCGCTTTCGCGGGGACGAGCGGCTCATTGTGTGATCAATACCGATAGTGGTCCGACTTGTACGGGCCTTCTTGCTTCACGCCGATGTAATCGGCCTGATCCTTGCTCAACTCGGTGAGCTTGACGCCGATCTTGGCGAGATGCAGCCGCGCGACCTTCTCGTCAAGCGACTTCGGAAGAACGTAGACTTCCTTCTTGTACTTGCCGTCCTTGTTGTTGGCGTAGAGTTCGATCTGCGCCAGCGTCTGGTTGGTGAAGGATGCCGACATCACGAAGCTCGGGTGACCCATGGCGTTGCCGAGATTCACCAGGCGGCCTTCCGACAACAAGATGATGCGGTTGCCCTTCGGGAATTCGATCTCGTCGACCTGCGGCTTGATGTTGGTCCACTTCATGTTCTTCAGGCCTGCAACCTGAATCTCATTGTCGAAGTGGCCAATGTTGCAGACGATGGCGCGATCCTTCATGCGGCGCATGTGATCGACGGTGAGGATGTCCTTGTTGCCGGTCGCGGTCACGTAGATGTCGGCTCGCGGCAGCGCGTCCTCGACGGTGACGACCTCGTAGCCTTCCATCGCTGCCTGCAATGCGCAGATCGGATCGATTTCGGACACCAGCACGCGGCAGCCGGCCTGGCGTAGCGACGCCGCCGAACCTTTACCAACGTCGCCGAAGCCGGCCACCATCGCGACCTTGCCCGACATCATGACGTCGGTGCCGCGGCGGATGCCGTCGACCAGCGATTCACGGCAGCCATAGAGGTTGTCGAATTTCGACTTCGTCACCGAGTCGTTAACGTTGATGGCAGGCCACAGCAGCGTGCCGGCCTTCTGCATGTCGTAGAGACGATGCACGCCGGTGGTGGTCTCTTCCGAGACGCCCTTGATGCTGTCGGCGATCGCCTGGAAGTAGCCCTTCGGCTTTTCCTTCAGCTGCTTCTTGAGCAGCGCGAAGAACACTTCCTCTTCTTCCGAGCCCGGCTTGTCGAGGAACGCGGTGTCGCCCTTCTCGGCGCGCAGGCCGAGATGGACATACATGGTGGCGTCGCCGCCGTCATCGAGGATCATGTTCGGATGACCGCCGCCGTGCCAGTCGAACAGTTTGGCGGTGTAATCCCAGTAATCCTTCAGGCTCTCGCCCTTCACCGCGAACACCGGAATGCCGGCTGCGGCGATGGCCGCTGCGGCGTGGTCCTGCGTCGAATAGATGTTGCACGACACCCAGCGGATGTCGGCACCGAGCGCCGCCAAGGTCTCGATCAGAACGGCGGTCTGGATTGTCATGTGCAGCGAGCCGGCAATGCGTGCGCCCTTGAGCGGCTGCTTCGGGCCGTATTCCTCACGCGTGGCCATCAGGCCCGGCATCTCGGTCTCGGCCAGCGAGATTTCCTTGCGGCCGAATTCAGCAAGGCCGATATCGGCAACGATGTAATCGGTAAATTCGGCCTTCTTGGCGGTGGCTGCGGTCATGACGCTCCCTTGACGCTCGCGGTCGGTAAATGGGTGGAAAAACGATCGCGGTGCGCCTTCTTGAGGGCACCGCTGTCCAACGGAGCCTATAGCAGGGAGGCACCCCGCCCGCAATAACGATATAAAGATTTCTTTATGTGCGTTCCAGAGAGGCGGAGCGCGACTTTTCTTGAGCGGCCAAACCGCCAGAGCCTCTTGACGGCTGCGCGATCATGTAACATATGTAGTTACATGAAATACGACAGCCGATTGTCGGGCGTGCTCCACGTCCTGCTGCACATGGCGGAGATGGATGGCCCGGTGACATCCGAGAAGCTCGCGCAGGTGATGGGCACCAATCCGGTCGTGGTGCGGCGAATCATGGCCGGCCTGCGGGAGCAGGGCTATGTGCGCTCAGAGAAAGGACATGGCGGCGGGTGGACGATCGCCTGCGACCTGTCACAGGTCACCCTGCGTGACGTCTATACCGCTCTCGGCTGCCCGTCCCTGCTGGCCATCGGTCACCGAACAGACAACCCCGAATGTCTCGTTGAGCAGGCGGTGAACGCATCTCTCGATCAGGCCTTCCGCGAAGCGGAGACGCTTCTCTTGTCACGGCTCGGTGACGTGACGCTGGCGGCTTTGAGCGCCGACTTTCACCAGCGTCTCGTGGCCCGTGGCGCAACGCAGGCAATGGAGCACAAGGCATCATGAGTGTGAGCGAACTTCTGGCACCCTTCCGCGATTCCGAAGCAGTCGCGCGCTATACCGAAGGGCCGCGGCGTTTCGTGCCGGGCGTCGCGGATATGCACACGATGACCGGCCTTTTGCTTGCAGAGCGCGCGCCAACAGATGCGCGTGTTCTTGTGCTCGGCGCCGGCGGCGGGCTTGAGCTGAAAGCGCTGGCCGACATGCATGCGGGCTGGACGTTCGACGGAGTCGATCCTGCGCCCGAAATGCTCGCGCTTGCGCAGAGGACGGTCGGTGTGCATGCAATGCGTGTGCGCCTGCATGAAGGCATCATCGACATTGCGCCGGACGGGCCGTTTGATGCTGCGACCTGTCTGCTGACGCTGCATTTTCTTGGGTTTGAGGAAAGGCTGCGCACGACGCGGGAAATCCGGCGTCGTCTCAAACCCGGCGCGCCGTTCGTCGCCGCGCACAGCAGCTTTCCGCAAGGCAAGGACGAACGTGCGATCTGGCTGTCGCGTTATGCGGCGTTCGCCGTCGCATCGGGTGTCGATCGCGACAGCGCGAAGGCCATGCTGACCAAGGTTGAAGCGCATCTCGATATGCTGAGCCCGGAACAGGACGAAGCAATCCTGCGCGAGGCCGGATTTACCGATGTCAGCTTGTTTTACGCGGCCTTCACCTGGCGCGGCTGGGTGGCGTATGCCTGACATGCGCGTGCGCTGAGATTTGATCGCGAATCAAAAAGGCAGGCGCGCATTTTCCTTGACCTGCTTCATCACAAAGAAGGTCCGGGTTTGTCTGACACCGGGAAGCGCGATGAGCTTCTCGCCATGCAGCTTGTTGAAATCGGCCATATCCCGAACGCGGATTTTCAGAAGGTAATCGAAATCTCCCGCGACGAGATTGCAGTCGAGCACGTCTTTCATCTGGGCCACGGCGTTTTCAAAGGCTGCAAAGCTGTCCGGTGTTGAACGGTCCAGCACGACACCGACCATGACGAGTTCACCCAAGCCCACCGCGGCGGGCGTGATCTCTGCCCGAACACCGGTGATGTAACCCTCGTCGAACAGCCGCTGCGTCCGTCGGTGGCAGGTGGCGGCGCTGACGTTCACGCGTACGGCAAGCTCCGCGTTTGTCATCCGCCCATCAGCCTGAAGCGCGCGCAGAATTTTCAAATCAATTCGGTCCAAACCCGGTGTGAGAGATTCTTCCATTTTTGATCCAAAAACGATCCAGAAATTGCAGTATATTGGTAATGATGTGAGAATCCAATAACTTACGGAGACAACTTAGAGAGCACCTTTCGTCTGTTTTGACGTAACAGCCCGCCCCGTCGACGGACTTCGCCGCGGCAGCCAAATCAAACCTACTCGAAAGGATATTGCGTCATGCGAACCCAGATCTCCCTGCTTCTCGCCAGCACCATGTTGCTCGCATCTGCCTTCGTTATTCCGGCCCGCGCTGCCCAGATCAAAAACGTGGTGATTGTGCATGGTGCGCTGGCCGACGGTTCGGGATGGCGCAAGGTGTTCGATCTCCTGACGGCCAAGGGATACAAAGTCACGGTCGTGCAGCCGCCGATGACCTCGTTGCAGGCCGACGTCGAAGCGACAAAGCGCATTCTCGATCTGCAGGATGGCCCGTCCGTTCTCGTCGGGCACAGCTATGGCGGCATGATCATCACCGAAGCGGGCAATGCCGACAATGTGGCCGGCCTCGTCTATATCGCGGCATTTCAACCCGACGCGGGCGAAACGCTGTTGGACCTTGCCAGCAAAATCGCGCCTGCGACCAAAGGCATTTCGGCAACCTCCGACAACTTCCTGTATCTCGACCCGAAGGTCTATGCCGCCGACTTTGCGGCCGACGTGCCGAAGGCTGACGCCGAATTCATGGCGCATTCGCAAGTCTTCCCGGCCAAGGCGGCCTTCGAAACCAAGATCAAGCAACCGGGCTGGAAGACCAGGAAGAGTTGGGCCCTGATTGCGACCGACGATCGCGCGATCAACCCCGATCTGATGCGCTTCATGGCCAAGCGCGCCGGCAGCAAGCCGGTGGAGGTCAAGGCGAGCCACGCCGTCTTCATGTCGCAACCCGCCGCGGTTGCGAACCTCATCGACGAGGCTGCGAAAGATCTGTCGAAGTAACAATGAAGCCCCCGACATGGTCGGGGGCTTCATTCCTTGGCGTAGCAGACGCGGCTTAGGGGTGTCTCAACGCGCGTGTCGGGAGGATCAATCGTCTTCGTCGAAGCGGCCGCTGATCAGGCTTTCAATCGCATCGAGCACGTCGGCGGCTTCCTTGCCGCTGGCTTCGACCGTGATGGTTGAGCCCGGCCCTGCGGCCAGCATCATCAGGCCCATGATCGAGGTGCCGCCCACCGTTTCGCTGCCGCGGGTCACTTTCACATCGGCATCAAAACGCTCGACCGTCTGCACGAATTTCGCCGAGGCGCGGGCGTGCAGACCCTTCTTGTTGCAGATGCAGAGCTCGCGGATGATCGCCCCGTCGGTCTTCATTTTCCGGCGAGCACACGGCTGGCAATGGTGACGTATTTGCGCCCCGCGTCCTGGGCGGCGGAAACGGCTTCCGACAAGGGCATGTCGCCGCGCACCTTCGCAAGCTTCACCAGCATCGGCAGGTTGATACCCGCCACCACTTCGACCTTGGGCTGGCTCATGCAGGAAATGGCGAGGTTCGACGGAGTGCCGCCGAACATGTCGGTCAGGATGGCAACGCCATCGCCACCATCGACGCGCTTTACCGCTTCGATAATGTCTTTGCGTCGCTGCTCGACGTCATCGTCAGGGCCGATGGTTATGGCTTCGATCTGCTTCTGCGGACCGACGACATGCTCCAGCGCCGAGCGGAATTCCACGGCCAGGCGACCGTGAGTGACAAGAACTAGGCCGATCATCAAGGACTCCGGCGGGCGCAGTTAGCTACGCGGGCGCCGCACGAAAGGGCGCTCATCTTGACCATCCGAAAACCCATTGCAAGGCCCGCCCGGGCATTTCGGGATGCATGTTGCATCGCAGGAAATAGGAAAGCCACCCTCTTTTTTCGAGTGGCTCGAAGTTACCTTAAGGTAAGGTTTTGCCCGCCGGACAGCGCTTTTGGGAGAAGATTGGCTCTGAGAAGAGCCAACGGGTCGTCGCCGGGTGCGACCGGAAGCCGCGCTAGGGCGACGCCTTCGATCTTCGCGTCAAGGTCAGTTTCCTGTGGAAGACGCACCACGCCCGGCGCATCGAGGTCGATGACAAGCGAAGTCACAGCCACCGGCTCATAAGGCAGCCGGATGATTCCGATCCCTCTGACTTCGATCAGGCCTTCCAGAGCCTTGGCCGGCCGCATGAGCAGACGGCCATGGGCGGCTTCAAGATGGATGCGGTCATCGCCGACCAGGCGGGCAAAATCGGCGCCCGCATTCTGCAGGATGGTCAGCGCCAGACGCGATTTGCCGGAGCCGGACGGCCCGCGAATCAGGATGCCGCGATGGCCAAAAAGGACTGCAGAGGCGTGGATGGTCGGTGTCATATTTTATTTTAGTGCGTTTTCTTCACGCGAACCGGTGCCCACTTCGCGTGAAACGCGTTGGCGCTTCACACGGCCGGCAGTCGTACCGTGAAGCGGGCGCCGAGGATCAGCGGGTCGGCGCCGTCATGCGTCGGCACGCCTTGCCGGTTCTCCGCCCAGATCTTTCCGCCATGGGCTTCGATGATCTGCTTGGAGATCGACAGGCCGAGCCCGGAATTGTTGCCGAAGCCCTGATGCGGACGGTCGGTATAGAAGCGCTCGAAGATCTTCTCGAACGCATCGGGACGAATGCCGGGGCCGTCATCGTCGACGATGATCTCGACAAAATTCTTCACCCGTCGCGCGGTCACGCGCACGCTGCCCCCGGGACTCGAGAAAGAACGGGCATTGGCGATCAGGTTGTCGATCACCTGTCCGATGCGGGAGTCATGACCGGAGACGATGAACGCGTTCGGGCCGCCGCCCTCGAAGCTCAGCCTGACCTGGATGTCGTCTTCCTGCTTCACCTGGTTGGCGACCGAGACCACGGTGGTGAGCAGCGTGTATAGATTGACTGGCGCCGATTCATGTCGCTGCAGTTCGGCATCGAGGCGGCTCGCATCCGAGATATCGGAGATCAAGCGGTCGAGCCGCCGCACATCGTGCTGGATCACGGCCATCAGCCGCTCCTGGCTTTCGCGTGTCTTGGCCAGCGGAATGGTCTCGACCGCGGAGCGCAGCGAAGTCAGCGGATTTTTCAGTTCATGCGCGACGTCGGCGGCGAAGCTTTCGATGGCCTCGATGCGGCTATAGAGCACATTGGTCATCTCGCGCAGCGCGCCGGAGAGATCACCGATTTCATCGCGCCGATTGGTGAAATCGGGGATTTCGACGCGGGTGCGCACGCGACGGCGCACGCGCTCGGCGGCGTCGGCGAGCCGCCGCACCGGCCCGGCAATGGTGCGCGCCAGCAGCATCGACAGCACGGTCATGGTGACGGCGGCGACCAGAAACACCTTGAAGATGGCCAGACGCTCGGCGGCGACGCTCTGCTCGATATCGGCACCCTGTGTCGACAGCAGCAACACGCCACGAATGGCGCGGAAGCGCTGCACCGGCGTGGCAACGGAGATGATGACTTCGCCGCGCTGATTGATGCGCACGATCGAGGTGGTGTTGCCATTGAGTGCGCTGGCGACTTCCGGATAACCCTTGCCGTTTTCCGGACCGAGCTCCTGATAGACGGGCAGATCGCCCTTGGCGAACCATTTGCGGATCGAGTTGAGCTGCTTCTCGAAGAAGCCGGGCTTCTCGACCGCCGACGGCAGATCGAAGCGCAGCACGTCGCCGCGGCCATACAGATTGCGGCTGTCGAGCAGCAAGACGCCATCGCGATCGTAAATGCGGGCGCGGGTATTGGTCGGCGAAATCAATCGCCGCAGCACCGGTGCGACGCGCTCGGGATTGATGGGAAATTCAAGTGCCGAGGAACTATCGTCCGGGCCATAGGTCTCGCCGAGCTGCAATTCCAGCAGGCGATCCGGATCGATGGTGATCGAATCGGTTTCCACCGTGGCCGAAGCGGCAATGGCGCCGGCGATGATTTCGGCCTGCACCTGCAGGCTGCGAATTCGCGCTTCGATGAAGAAGGCGCGCGATTGCGACAGATAGAGAATGCCGACGAACAGTGCGAACAGGCCGGCGACGTTGAGGAAGACGATGCGCCGCGTGAGGCTGGATGAACCTTGACCGACGAAATACTGCCAATAGCCGCGCAACTTTCGGATCACGCCCTGCTTCTTAGGCAGCCCAAGCGTCTCCACGGCCGCGCGATTGGCGACTTTGTCTTGCTGTTCGAGTTCCTTAGTCCGGTCGAGCACGCTGCGGCGTCCGCGCCTTGGCTGAAATATCGGCCCCCTTTGTACAATGGGGCCCTGAAGGCCCCATTGTAGTCCAAGGATGCGGCCGTGTCCCGAATGCGAAGTTCGTTGATGTCGCGGCCTGCAAATACGAACTTCGCATTCGACCGGATACGGCAACGTTCTTAGGGCCAGTGTGGCATTGGTTCAGAAATTCCCTGACGGTCGGGCGGCCCCACTGAGGGAATTTCTGAACCGCCACACTGGTGTCAGATTATCGGAACGCCGGATCAGGCTTCCTTGAATCGATAACCGACACCATAAAGGGTCTCGATCATGTCGAAGTCGTCGTCGACCACTTTGAATTTCTTGCGCAGCCGCTTGATGTGGCTGTCGATGGTGCGATCGTCGACATAGACCTGATCGTCATAGGCGGCGTCCATCAATGCGTTACGGCTCTTCACCACGCCCGGACGGCTCGCCAGTGCCTGCAGGATCAGGAATTCGGTGACCGTGAGGGTCACCGGTTCGCCCTTCCAGGTGCAGGTGTGACGCTCGGGATCCATGCGCAAAAGGCCGCGCTCCAGCACCTTGGCGGTGTCGATTTCCTTCGGCGCCGTGCCGTCTTTCGGCGCGCCGCGTCGGAGCACGGCTTTGACGCGTTCGACAAGGAGACGCTGCGAGAAGGGCTTACGGATGAAATCGTCGGCGCCCATCTTGAGGCCGAACAGCTCGTCGATCTCCTCATCCTTCGAGGTAAGAAAGATCACCGGCATGTCGGTCTTCTGGCGGACGCGACGCAGCAGCTCCATGCCATCCATGCGCGGCATCTTGATATCCAGAATGGCAAGATCCGGCGGCGAGGACTTGAAGCCATCGAGGGCGGACGCGCCATCCGTATAGGTCATGATCCGGTACCCCTCCGCTTCGAGCGCGATGGAGACGGACGTGAGGATGTTGCGGTCGTCGTCGACGAGAGCGATGGTCGGCATGACGCCTCTTCTGTTGGTAGATAAAAACCCCAGCTGGCTTGAAGCCCGTAAAGCTGGGCCGAAATGTGACTATTCGGCAACAACTCTATGATTCTACTTTGGAAGACGATCATAAACCTCTTTCCTTCCCGCGGCCAGCAGGGCTGCCACAATGGTTAACAAGGAGCCCGAGGCCCGAATGCAAACCGATTTCGACCCGAAAATTGCCGCCAAGAAGCTACTGCGGGAGGCGCGTTCCGGCGCTCTGGCGACCCTGATGCCCGGCTCCGGGGACCCCTATTGCTCGCTGGTGAATGTGGCGAGCGCGGCCGACGGGACCCCCCTGCTGCTGATCTCGAAGCTTGCAGTCCATACAAAAAACGTGATCGCCGACAGCCGCGTGTCGCTGATGCTGGACGAGCGCAAGGAGGGCGATCCGCTGGAAGGCGCGCGCGTGATGCTGATGGGCCGCGCAGCGATCACGACCGATGAAAACGATCGCCGCCGCTATCTGGCCCGGCAGCCGGAGGCTGCGATGTTTGCCGATTTCGGCGATTTCGCCTTCTACAAGGTGACGATTTCGTCTGCGCATCTGGTCGCCGGATTCGGCCGTATCGTCGATCTGAAGCCGCAGGACATCCTGCTCGATCTCTCCGATGCCGGGGATCTGCTGGCATCCGAAGAGCGCGCCTCGGCGCATATGAACGAGGATCACGCCGATGCCTGCCGCCTCTATGCGACGAAGCTTCTGGGAGCGCCGGACGGTGACTGGCGTTGCGTCGGCTTCGATCCGGAAGGCCTGGAGCTGCAGAACGGCCGCGTGGCGCTTCGCCTGCCATTCCCGCAACGGGTCGATGGTTCTGGACCGCTGCGCGTCATGCTGGTCAAGCTGGCGCAGGAGGCGAGAGCCGTTTGAATCGAGAGGCGAGTGCCGTTTGAACCACAGCGTTTGAACCGCGGTCCTTTTTGAAGCGACCAAACGGTGCTCGGCATCACGATGATGTTGGATCGGACCGATCCAGCGGCTGATCCCAGTGACGATTTGCCGTGCTAAGATTGCCCGTCGTCCGGATGGGAAGGAAAGTGCGATGACCCGCTTCACGACACTGATCGCTGCTGCCGCATTCGCTCTGTTTGCCGGCGCGGCGCCTGCTCTGGCGCAATCGTCCAACCAGATCGAAGAGGCGCTCAAGCCGAAGGTCGATCCGACCAAGCCGGTGACGCGAAGCCTTGGCGGCACACGCTCCATCGGCGCCGATCCCAAGGCTGCGGCCGAAAAGCAGGTTCTCGATCGTGCGCGCACGCGTGCGATTTCGATCGAAGCTGTGCAACCTGCCGCGAAAGAAGAGCGCGAACAGATCGCCGAGATCGTCAAGGGCAAGCCGAAGATCGATCTCGAAATCTACTTCGATTACAATTCCGATGCGATCGGACCGAAAGCGGTTGTCGCGGTGAATGCACTTGGCGAAGCGCTGATCAAGCCGGGTCTCAAGGGCGGCACCTTCGTGCTGAACGGCCACACCGATGCAGCCGGCAGCGCCGAATATAATCTCGGGCTTTCGCATCGTCGCGCGCAATCGGTGCGCCGCTATTTGATCGAGACTTACAAGATCGCGCCGGACACACTGCTTGTTGCCGGCTTCGGCAAGGAACGTCTGAAGCTGCCGGGGCAACCGCTGTCTGGTGAGAACCGTCGCGTCGAGGTTGTAAACGCAACGCAGTAATCTTCAGCTCGAAAATTTAATCGCAAGGGCGGCCCATCGCGGCCGCCCTTTTCATGTGCGGGATCGCTTCGCCGTGCAAGGCGGCCGGTGGTATGGTCGACTGGATCAATCTACCGGAGATCGGCATCAAAGGTAATTCGCATATGGTCATGCAGGATAAGAACAGCGCCGAGGTCGCGGCGGTGATCCAGAAATGGTTGGTCAGCTAAGGTCTGTCCCGATTGAGCCTGCGCATAATCTTAATGCACGAAGATGCAATTAATTCGGGCGTTTGTTGCGCTGCAACGACGCAGAACGACGCAGTTTGGAACGTTGCAAGCGTCAAAATGCTTGGCATATGCCCGATGCGGCTCTAAGAAAACCGCGCGGCCCGGGGCAGCGGCCGCACTTGACCTTTCTCAATGTTCACGCCGACATCGGGGTGAAAATATTCCAGCCCGCCAGGGTGGTGGAAGCGTTTTTTCGGAGGGCATTCCGTGCAGGAAACAGGCGTAAGGAATAAAGCTTACGGGGCTGACAAATTCGGCCTGAAGGATCTTCAGGCCGTGCATTGGAATCTGACCGATGCGCCGCTTTACGAGCATGCGATTGCCAAGGGCGAAGCCCATATCGTGGCTGGCGGCGCGCTGTGCGCGGAAACCGGGCACCACACTGGCCGTTCTCCGAAAGACAAGCATACGGTGGTCGACGATCTCACGCGCGATAGCGTGTGGTGGGACGGCAACCGCAAGCTTTCGAAAGAGCATTTCGACAATCTGTACGCGGACTTCCTCGCGCATTGCAAAGGCAAGACGCTGTTTGCGCAGGATCTCTATGGCGGCGCCGACAAGACCTATCGCATCAAGGTGCGCGTCTTTACCGAACTCGCCTGGCACTCGCTGTTCATTCGCACGCTGCTCATTCGTCCCGAAGTCGCGGCTTTGGCCGACTTCGTGCCGGAGATGACCATCATTGATCTGCCGTCGTTCCGTCCAGATGCGGCGCGTCACGGCGGCCGCGAAGGCTCCGACACGATGGTGGCGATCGACTTCACCCGCAAGATCGTGCTGATCTGCGGTTCGTCCTATGCGGGCGAGATGAAGAAGTCGGTGTTTACCACGCTCAACTTCTATCTGCCGGCCGAAGGCGTGATGCCGATGCATTGCTCCGCCAATGTCGGACCGAATGGCGACAGCGCCCTGTTCTTCGGTTTGTCCGGCACTGGCAAGACGACGCTCTCGGCCGATCCGGCCCGCACGCTGATCGGCGATGACGAGACCGGCTGGGGTCCGGATGGCATCTTCAATTTCGAAGGTGGCTGCTACGCCAAATGCGTCGATCTCACACACGAGAAAGAGCCGCTGATCTGGGACGCGACCAATCGGTTCGGCGCGGTGCTCGAGAACGTCGTTTTCGATCCGATCACGCGCGTGCCCGACTATACGAACATCTCCAAGACCGAGAATACGCGTTCGGCCTATCCGCTGGAATCGATCCCGAATGCGTCGCGCAGCGGCTGCGCCGGTCATCCGAAGAATATCGTCTTCCTGACCGCCGACGCTTACGGCGTCATGCCGCCGATCGCCAAGCTGACGCCGGCGCAGGCGATGTATCACTTCCTGTCGGGTTACACGGCGAAGGTCGCCGGCACCGAGAAGGGTCTTGTCGGCGTGCAGCCGGAATTCTCGACCTGCTTTGGTGCGCCGTTCCTGCCGCGTCCGCCGGCTGAATACGGCAACTTGCTGCGCGACTATATCGCCAAGCACAATGTCGATTGCTGGCTGGTCAATTCCGGCTGGACCGGCGGCAAGTATGGCGTCGGCCGCCGCATGCCGATCAAGGCAACGCGTGCGCTCGTCACCGCCGCGCTCGACGGTTCGCTGAAGAATGCATCGTTCCGCACCGATCCGTATTTCGGTTTCTCGGTGCCGACATCGGTGCCGGGAATCGAGCCGCATCTGCTCTATCCGATGAAGACCTGGCAGAACAAAAAAGAGTTCGACGAGACCGCGCGTTCGCTGGTGAAGATGTTCCAGGACAACTTCG
This sequence comes from Pseudorhodoplanes sinuspersici, assembly GCF_002119765.1. Classification (NCBI taxonomy): domain Bacteria; kingdom Pseudomonadati; phylum Pseudomonadota; class Alphaproteobacteria; order Hyphomicrobiales; genus Pseudorhodoplanes; species Pseudorhodoplanes sinuspersici. Next base: position 1,386,768 of record NZ_CP021112.1, on the reverse strand, counting down.
CCAAGTTCGAGGACAAGGTCGACGCCGATGTGCGGGCGGCTGCGCCGGAAGTACAACTCGCGGCAGAATAAGGATTGCCGTCGCCCATCGATCGGCGCATGCGCCGATCGATAGCAGGCTCACAAGCCTCGAAGGTGACGGAGATGGTCTGGTGCTTCGTGCGGGAGCCTCGCTTTGATGGGAATCAAAGCGAGGCTCCCGCTTTTTATTTTTTGATGCCTTTTCCTTGCGCACGTTCTGAGAAGATTTGTGCCCTACGCATGAACGGCAATCGCTGTCACCAGAAAAATCAAGCTGGCGATGCCGAACACGGCCCGCACCACATGCGAGAACTCCCAGCGGTCGCGTAACGATTTCCAGTCGGTTTGATCGGCGTCCGTGGCCCGCCCCAGCGGATCGAAGCTGAAAAAGCCAGATCCGCCTTTTGCAAGATCCACGTCCCGAAGCCAGAAATGATTGACTGGATGCGTCAGCAGCCAATAGGCGAGGTGCATCGCGGCCAGTGCCGATAACGCTGCGGCCACCAGCCAGAATGCCGTGCTGCCGATAGGAAACATCAGCATCAATCCAAGCAACAGCAGGACGCCGACAGGTTCGGCTGCGCCGCCCACGGTGAAGCCTGGATAATAGATTTTCTGCACAGCGAGATACTGTTCCTTGGAGAGTTGCAGTTTCCCGGGAAGTTCCAGCGCGTGCGCCAGCGTCAATGCCATGGCAATGGCAACGACGAGTACCGTTAAAATTTGAAACATCAGAAACATGACGGATGCCGCAATTTGTTGGCGAACGTGGTTCAACGTCTGTCGCGCGAACCGCGTTCCGCCGCCCTGATGTTGCGGACCTTCGATCAATTCACTCGCCGCGCATCCCGGCCGAGCGCGTTGAAGCGAGCCTTCTGTTCGTTCGTCAGCGTCGCATAGAATTCCTCGAGCGCGGGCTGCACGATTTCAGCGGCATCGAGCATCGCCTCGAGGCGTGTTTGCATGGCTTCCAGCCGTCCCGTCGGTGTCAGTGCGATGGCCTCTGGACAGGCGGCCTGCAATGTTTCCACCGCGTTCTGGCTGGCATCGCTGAGCTTTTGGAAGGCCGCGCGCTGCATCTCGGTGGGCTGCACCGCATCCTCGATACGATCGATCGGGGCAGCGGCGAGGCCGGTTCCTGCTTCTTTGCACGATTGCAGTTCTTGCTCCGGTGTGCCGCGGCTGCGTGCCGCCCTCTCGTCGTTGCGACCGATATTCGGCCCGATCTGATTGAAGCGCTCCTTCTGCTCGTCGCTCAGTGAGTTGTAAAACGCTTCGAGCGGCGGACGCACGATGCGCAGCGCCTCCAGCGTCGCTTCGATACGGCTGATCATCGCGTTGACGCGCCCTGGCGGTGTCAATGCAAAGTCGGTGCTGCATGACGCCTTGAATGCATCGGCAGCCTCGCTTGCCGCTGTCCGCACTGCATCGAGAAGCTTTTGCTGATCGGCAGTGGGTTTGACTGCGCTCTCAATGTGCTGGAACGGCCACGCGGTCAGGCCTCTGTCGGGCGTGCAGGCTTGCGTAATGGCAGTCCGCATTTGCGGAGACACGCGGGCGGGACGCCCGCCGCGCGGCAATGGCGCTGCGAAACCCGGGTCGGAATAGGGGCTGCCATAGGCCCAGAACATGCTGTCGAAGAAATCATCATAGACATAGCCCCAATAGCCGGGATCGTAGGCGTAGGGGAAGAAGGTATAGTCGAACAGATCGGCGTAGATGAACGGCAGGAATACCGGTCCGCTCCAGGCGACGAATGCCGCGCGCCGCCCATGCCGCCATGCCTTGCGCGAGAAATCACCTCCACGCCGTTCAAAGCGATCGCGGTTTACGAAACGGCCGCGCCGTGCATCGTCATCGCTGATCCGGCGGCGTTCGCGACGGTCAGCCCGTTGTTCGCGGATCTTGTCGCGATCGCGCAGGCGCTGCTCGCGACGCTCCGCGCGCTGCTTGCGCGCTTCCTCGCGTTTCGCCCGCCGCTCGTTATTGATTTGATCACGACGCCGATCGCGCTCCTGCACTTGCTGGCGGCGCTCATCTTGCTGCCGCGATAAGAGGTCCCGGCGCTCCTGACGTTGCTGCGCGCGCAGCTTCTCGCGTCCGGCACGATCGAGTTTCCTGTCTCTCAATTGCTCGCGCTGGCGGGACTGCAACTGGCGCAACTGATCGCGGTTGCGACTGCGCTGTTCGACACGTTCCCGCCGCTGCTCGCGCAATTGCTCGCGTCCGATATTGTCGCGTCTGCCTGCGCGATCGATGCGCGGCCCACGATCGCGACGGCCTTCTCCGCGCTGGCCGCCGCCCCCGCGTCCAAACTTCGGGCGATCGCCGACACGACCGAACTTGGGGCGGTCGCCGCCGCCCCGGCTGAACTTGGGACGGTCGCCACCACCGCGGCCGAATTTGGGACCTCCGCCGCCGCGGCCGCCGCCAAAGTTCTTGCGCCCGCCTCCGCCACGATTGACCTTCCCACCGCCGCCGCCACCACGACTGGCTTTACCGCCGCCGCCTCGGCCGTCGCCGTTCTTTGCGGAAAAGTCGGTGATCGCAGAGCGATCGTCGGCCGCACCCTGCAGCATCCGTGCCGAGGCGGGATACGCGGCAAGACCGATAAGGCCCGCGAGAAACAGTGCAATAATGGGCCGAAACATCGGTCACGGTCCCCGGTCGAACAGTCGCCCCGATGCCAAGAAAGCGCTTTCGGGCTTGAATGTTCCATGAATGGAAGCTGCGAGACATTGTGCCGCGCCGATGGCAGTCGGCCGAGCCTATTCTCTCAAGCCGGTTCTCTCGCTGTCACAAAGCTTGTATGGCTTGGCAGAGCGGATCATTTTTTGAGTGTCTATGCAGGTTCTTGTCATTGGCGCGGGTGTGGTCGGACTTGCGATTGCGCGCGAGGCGGCTCTGAAAGGACACGATGTCATCGTCGCCGAAGCGGCCGATGCCATCGGCACCGGCATTTCCTCGCGCAACAGCGAGGTCATTCATGCCGGCATGTATTATCCGAGCGGATCGCTGCGGGCGAAGCATTGTCCGCGCGGCAATCGGATGCTGTACGACTTCTGCGCCGAACATGGCGTGCCGCATCGCCGCTGCGGCAAACTGATCGTTGCGACGAATGAGGCCGAGCGCTCGCGCCTGGAAGCCATTCACAAGCAGGGCATTGCCAATGGCGTCGAAGAGCTCGAACTGATCGGCGGCAATGCGGCGCGCGATCTCGAGCCGGAGCTGACCTGCATCGCAGCATTGGTCTCGCCCACAACCGGCATCATCGACGGCCATGCCTACATGCTCGCGCTGCAGGGCGATCTCGAAGCGCATGGCGGCGTGATTGCGTTCGAGACGCCGGTCGAGACGCTGACGCCGATGCTGAACGGATGGCGCGTACATTTCGGTGGGCGCGAGCCGGGTACGCTCGACGTCGATGCGGTGATCAATTCCGCCGGACTGTCGGCGCAAGCAGTGGCGCGCAATATCGAGGGCTATCCGCTGGCGCAGATTCCCAAACAGGTCTTGGCGAAGGGCAATTATTTCGGTTTCGCCGGGCGACCGGCGTTCAAGCGGCTGATCTATCCAACGCCGGTTGATGGCGGCCTCGGCGTGCATGTCACGCTCGATCTGGCCGGGCGGATGCGGTTCGGTCCCGATGTCGAATGGATCGACAAGGAGAATTACGAAGTCGATCCGGCGCGGGCGGCGTCATTCTATGCACGCATCCGCACCTATTGGTCGGGATTGCCGGACGGCTCGCTCGTTCCCGATTATGCGGGCATTCGTCCGAAGCTGACCGGAGCGGGCGAGCCCGCGGCCGATTTCATGATCGCAGGCCCGGCAGAGCACCGAATGCCCGGCCTTGTGAATCTGTTCGGAATTGAATCGCCGGGACTGACGTCTTCGCTGTCGCTGGCGGAAGACGTCGTCAAAGCATTGGCCGGAAAAGCGTGACTTATCTTGCAGCCTGATTGCGCTGGTCGATATTGCGGCTGACGATGGCCGCTTCATCCGCGCCCTTCATTTCTTCTGCTGTCCGGTTAGGCTCGACGCGAGTCGCCAGCAATTGTTTGCGCATCGCCGGAGAGAAGCTGGAGGGATTGATCGGTGAGAATTGCGCCACGTTGCGGCTCTCGCCGCGATAGGCCATCAGGCCTTTGCTGGTCGCAACGAGGTCGCCCTGACGCAAGGTGTCGTCATCATTCACATCCTGCCGCACAAGGCCGGTCGGGCTCTTGCCGTCGCAGGTGCAATCTTTCACCAGTCTGGCGCGATAGACGAACGCATTCGGGATGTCCGAATAGCGTTTGCCCTCTGGCGAATAAGCATGATCGATGCCGCTGCCATTGAAAACCTTGGTCGGCGATGCCGGACAGAACGAGTTGCAGATGTCAGCGGCATTGCGGGTGTTGTAGGTGATCGGGAAATAGCGGCCGTCGCAGAGGCGCACGCAATAAGCGACGCCGCCGCCACCGACATAGGGGCCGCTGTTATGGCGTAAACGCGTCACGCGTCCGTCCTGGCGAGGGTCGGCATAGGAGCCTGAAGGTGCCATGGCGCGGCGCATACCGCCAAAGAATAGATCGAACAGGTTTTGAGCGGATGCGGGAGCAGGTGAAAAGGCAACCAATATGGCCGCGATCACAGTGCCTGATAAGAATGGAGAGCGCTGAACAGACATCAATCGACCCACGGGACGGGCCCCCTTCACTGTCTGAAGACCACACTCGCAAACGCACCAAACACGACGTTGGTTGCGTCAGCCAGACCCAATAGTGGCTATTGGCCGTGGTTCACTGAAGGTTGAAACTATACAGGTCGTCTGTAAACGCGCCGTGACCGGTGTCTCTCAATTTTTGAGGAATTCCGACGCAGTGTAGAGCGAACGGAAGGGCAGCTTGGCTTCCTGGAAGCCTTCGGTCGCCCCTTCCTGCCGGTCGACCATGGTGAAGACCATGACGATGTTGCCGCCGGCGTCGCGGACCGCTTCTGCCGCCTTGATCGCCGAGCCGCCGGTGGTGGTCACATCCTCGACAATGACGATACGCTTGCCGGCCAGCGTTTCGCCCGGGGCGAGCCCTTCGACCGACAGACGCGCGCCATGCTCTTTCGGCTTCTTGCGCACGAAAAACGCCTGGATCGGCTTGCCGCGCATGAAGCTGAGCTGGGCGATGGCGCCGGCGAGCGGCACTGCGCCCATTTCCAGGCCGCCGACATAGTCGATATTCTCGCCCTGCAGTGCATCCAGGGTCAGTTCAGCGAGGAGGGCCGCGCCTTCGGCGTCCAGCATGGTCGGCTTCAGATTGAAATAGAAATCGCTCTTGCGGCCCGAAGCGAGGGTGATTTCGCCGCGGCCAAACGACCGCTTGCGGATGATGTCGAGAAGGCGGGCGCGGGAGTCTGAAGCCGACATGAGAAGCCTTTAATCGCTGCGATTTCGGTCTGAGTAGCACCATTGCGTCGGCCTCGCCAATTTGCGGCTGGCGGACGGGGCGATTTTCCCCCATTCATTGCCGAAAATTTCAAAGTGGAAACAGCCATGGCCGAGACCGCACAGGATCCAATCTACCAGCCGCTTCAGTTCCGGGAGATGTCGCTCGAGGACATGGAACAGCGCTCGCGCGACTTTCTCGCCATGATGGCGCGGCGGCGCACCGTGCGCGACTACAGTGACCGGCCGGTCCCGCGCGAGATCATCGCTAATGCGGTCCGCACAGCGGCTTTGGCGCCATCGGGCGCCAACCAGCAGCCCTGGACCTTCGTGTGCATCTCCGATCCGGCGATCAAGACGCAGATCCGCATCGCCGCGGAGGAAGAAGAGAAAACCTTTTACAGCGGACGCGCGGGCGAGGAGTGGCTCGGTGCGCTGCGTCATCTCGGCACCGATTGGGAAAAGCCGTTTCTCGAAACGGCGCCCTGGCTGATCGCGATCTTCGGCCAGCGCTATGGCATGGGGCCGGATGGCGAGAAGGTGAAGCACTATTATGTGCCGGAATCGGTCGGTATTGCTTCGGGCTTTCTGATTGCCGCGCTTCACAATGCCGGGCTCGCGACGCTGACGCATACGCCGTCGCCGATGGGTTTTCTCAACGAGATCTGCGGCCGCCCCGACAGCGAGAAGGCTTACATCCTCCTTGTCACAGGCTATCCGGTGGATGATTGCCAGGTGCCGGTGATTACCAAGAAGGCGCTGGATGAGATGAGCGTGTGGGTGTGATTGTGTTCTCGTGTCCCGGATGCTGCGCAGCATGGAGCGAAGCGAAGTGATGCGCTGCTGATCTGGGACCGACGCAGGCCAGATGGTCCCGGGTCTGCGGCGCATCATGATATGCTGCGCCGCGCCCGGGACACGAGACCTAAGGCCGCTTCGGAATCTCAAGCCCCCGCTGCACCGCCGGTCGCGCAAGGCCGCGCTCAAGCCAGGCCGGAACCTCCTTGAGATTGTCGAACTCGACCAGCTCACGCGCGCCGTAGAAGCCGACGAGATTGCGCACCCAGCCAAGCATCGAGATGTCGGCGATGGTGAAGTCATCGTCCATGATCCATTGCCGGCCTTTCAATCGGCCTTCGAGCACGCCAAGCAAGCGCTTCGATTCGTTGACGTAGCGATCGCGCGGCCGCTTGTCCTCATAGTCCTTGCCGGCAAACTTATGAAAGAATCCGACCTGACCGAACATCGGGCCGATGCCACCCATCTGGAAATGCACCCACTGGATGGTCTCGATCATCCGCGCCGGATCATGCGGGATCAGTTTGTCGGTCTTGCCGGCGAGATAGCCAAGAATCGCGCCGGATTCCCAAAGGCCGAGCGGCTTGCCGCCGGGACCATTCGGATCGACGATCGCGGGGATTTTTCCGTTCGGATTGAGCGAGAGGAATTCCGGCGTCCAGCTCTCGTTCTGTCCGATATTGACCGTATGGGCCTCGTAGGGAAGGCCGATCTCTTCCAGCGCGATCGACACCTTCACACCGTTCGGCGTCGGAAAGGAATAAAGCTGCAGACGATCGGGATGTTTGGCGGGCCAGCGTTTGGTGATGGGAAAGGCGGAGAGGGAGGACATTCTTCACTTTCGTTTCTGTTGAGCTAACTCCGCCCTCATCCTGAAGAGGCGCGTAGCGCCGTCTCGAAGGACGAGGGGCGGCCCCATCCTTCGAGACGCATCGCTTCGCGATGCTCCTCAGGATGAGGCCGAATAGGATCAATGCGCCTCGTCCCAGTTGTCGGCGGCGCGGGCTTCGACGGCGAGCGGAACGTGGAGCTGCACGGCGGGATGCGGGGCGTCTTCCATCACGCGCTTCACCACGGGTAATGTCTTTTCGACATCCTTGTCCGGCACTTCGAAGACGAGTTCGTCATGCACCTGCAGCAGCATTCTCGCTTTTAGCTTGGCATCTGACAGCGCGTCGTCCATCCGCACCATCGCACGGCGGATGATGTCGGCGGCCGAGCCTTGCAGGCGGGCGTTGATCGCGGCGCGTTCATTGAACGCGCGCACCGAGGGATTGGACGCGCGGATATCCGGATAGTGGCATTTGCGACCGAACAGCGTCAGCACATAACCATGCTCTCTACAGAAGTCGCGCGTCTCATCCATGTAATCGCGGATGCCGGGGAAGCGCTCGAAATATTTCTTGATGTAAGCGCCGGCTTCCTCGCGGGCGATGCCGAGCTGATTGGCAAGACCGAAAGCGGAGATGCCATAGATGATGCCGAAGTTGATCGCCTTCGCACGACGGCGGATTTCGCCCGGCATGTCCTTCACTGGCACGCCGAACATTTCCGACGCCGTCATCGCGTGAATGTCGGTGCCGTCCCTGAAGGCCTGGCGCAAGGCCGGCACGTTGGCGACTTCGGACAGAAGACGCAGTTCGATCTGCGAGTAGTCGGCCGAGACAAGCTTGTGACCGGGCTGCGCGACGAAGGCCTTGCGGATCTTGCGGCCAGCCTCGGTGCGGATCGGGATGTTCTGCAAATTCGGTTCGGACGACGACAGGCGGCCGGTGGTCGTTGCCGCGAGCGCGTAGCTCGTATGCACGCGATGCGTCTTCGGATCGACATAAGTTGGCAAGGCATCGGTGTAAGTCGAGCGCAGCTTCGAGACCTGCCGCCAGTCGAGAATCTTCTGTGGCAGTTCGTGACCTTGTTCGGCAAGTTCGTCGAGTACCTGTGCGGATGTCGACCATGCGCCGGTCTTGGTCTTGGTGCCGCCGGGTAAACCGAGCGAGCCGAACAGCACATCGCCGATCTGCTTCGGCGAGCCGGGATTGAGCGGCATGCCGGCGAGTTTCTGGATCTCGCCTTCGAGCCGCAGGCTTTCGGCGGCGAACTCGCTGGAGAGTTTCGCCAGTGTCGGCCGGTCGATGGAAATGCCGCGACCTTCCATGCGCCCGAGAACGGCGACCAGGGGCCGTTCCAAGGTCTCGTAAACATTGACCATGCGATCGGCGGCAAGGCGGGCTCTCAGCACATGCCACAGACGCAAGGTTGCATCTGCATCCTCGGCAGAGAATTCGGCGGCCTTCTCGATCGGGATGCAATCGAAGGTGACCCTGGTCTTTCCGGACTTGGTGATCTCGTTGAAGTCGATCACGGTGTGTCCGAAATAGCGATGCGTCAGCGAACTGACGGCGTGGTCGGTGCGGCCGGCATCGACGACGTAGGACATCAGCAACGTGTCGTCATAAGGCGCTGTCACGACGCCGCGCTGCGCGAAGATCTGCCAATCGAATTTGAGGTTGTGGCCGATCTTGAGAACGCCGGGATCTTCAAGAAGGGGCTTGATCGCATCGATCGCGTCTTTTTCCGCGATCTGATGCGGAAGGATGCCGGCATCGAACAAGCCCTGGCCTTCGCCGCTTTCGCGATGGGCGACCGGCACGTAACAGGCTTCGTTCGGTGTCAGCGCAAGCGAGAAGCCGCACAAGGTCGCCTGCATCGGATCGAGCGAATTGGTCTGCGTATTGATCGCGACCTGTCCGACATCGATCGCGCGCGCGATCCAGGCCTTCAGGCGGGCGAGATCGCGCACGACCTCATATTTGCTGCGGTCGAACGGGATGGCTTTGAGCTTTGCGAGCCGCACTTCGGCCAGTGAAATCGGAGTGTAAACAGCTTGCTCCGCTGCCCCCCTCCCCCCTTGCTCCGGTTCATCCCTCCCCCTGAAAGGGGGAGGGTGGTCGCCGAAGGCGACCGGGTGGGGGTCGCCTGTGACATGACCCCGCCCGGCGCCGCTGAGACTGCGCCATCCTCCGGCCGCACCGGAGGAAGCGGCGGCGCACCGGCACTCAGCCGTGCATCCGGCTCGATCTGGCTGGCGTCGATTTCCGACGCTTCAGCAACGCGCCGCGTCAGCGTGGTGAACTCCATCGCCTTGAGGAATGCGATCAGCTTCTTGTAGTCCGGCTCGTGCACGGCGAGGTCTTCGACCGGCACTTCGAGATCGACATTCTGATCGAGGGTGACGAGCCGTTTCGACAGCCGCGCCTGCTCGGCATTGTCGATCAGCGTCTGCCGCCGCTTCTCCTGCTTGATTTCGTTCGCGCGGCTGAGCAGCGTTTCCAGGTCGCCGAATTCGCCGATGAGCTGCGCCGCTGTCTTCACGCCGATGCCGGGCACGCCGGGCACGTTGTCGGTGGAATCGCCGATCAGCGATTGCACCTCGATGACCTTTTCCGGCGGCACGCCGAATTTCTCGATCACCTCGGCGACGCCGATCTTCTTGTCCTTCATCGTGTCGTACATGATGACGCAGTCGGTCACGAGCTGCATCAGGTCCTTGTCGGACGAGACGATGGTGGCGCTGGCGCCGACCTCGCAGGCGAGTCGTGCATAGGTCGCGATCAGATCGTCGGCCTCATAGCCCGCCTGTTCGAGGCAGGGAATGTCGAAGGCGTGGACGGCCTCGCGGATCAGCGGGAATTGCGGGATGAGATCGGACGGCGCGTCAGGACGGTGCGCCTTGTAGTCGGGATAGAAATCGGTGCGGAAGGTTTTTTCGGATTTGTCGAAGACCACCGCGAGATGGGTTGGCCGCTCCTCCGGCTTCATGTCGCGGAGCAGCTTCCACAGCATGTTGCAAAAGCCGAGCACGGCGTTGACCTGCAGCCCGTCCGATTTGCGGTTGAGCGGCGGCAGCGCGTGATAGGCGCGGAAAATGTACGACGAGCCATCGACCAGAAAGACGTGATCGTCTTTCTTCAGCGCGCCTGCCAGACCGGGTGCAGTTTTGGCGGGGGCTGTCTTGGTGACGGCGGATTTGGCGGCGGCGGCTTTCGCCGACGATTTGGCTGATTTTGCTGAAGGCATGGCGGCAATGTGGGCCGTCCCGGCGGTAATGGCAACGGCGATAGTGGATATCCTGTCACGCCCCTGTCATGCGACAATGCTCGTCAGCGATGGACGCGTCTACTATGGCAATCGCCGGGGCGGAACCCTGTTCCGGTATCATTTTCTTGGGTTTTATCCATGCGCATCACCATGATCGGCTCCGGTTATGTGGGCCTTGTTTCCGGAGCCTGCTTCGCCGATTTCGGGCATCAGGTCGTCTGTGTCGACAAGGATGCGCGCAAGATCGAAAAGCTCAAACGGGGCGAGATGCCGATCTACGAGCCGGGCCTCGCCGAACTGGTCGCCAACAATGTGCGGCAGGGCCGGCTGATATTCACGACCGACCTGAAGGGGCCGGTCACCGACGCCGACGCCGTCTTCATCGCGGTCGGCACGCCGTCCCGGCGTGGCGATGGCCATGCCGACCTGACCTATGTTTATGAAGCGGCGCGCGAGGTCGCCGAGGCGCTGGACGGGTTTACCGTGGTGGTGACCAAATCCACCGTACCGGTCGGCACTGGCGACGAGGTCGAGCGGGTGATGCGCAAGACGCGGGCTGATGGCGATTTTGCGGTGGTCTCGAATCCGGAATTCTTGCGCGAGGGCGCGGCAATCCGCGATTTCAAACATCCCGATCGCATCGTCATCGGTACGACGGACGAACGCGCCAAGACAGTGATGCAGGATGTCTATCGTCCGCTCTATCTCAACCGCGCCCCGATCATGGTGACGGAGCGGCGGACGGCGGAGCTGATCAAATACGCCGCCAATGCTTTTCTTGCGACCAAGATCACCTTCATCAACGAGATTGCCGATCTGGCCGAGAAGGTTGGCGCCAATGTGCAGGATGTCGCGCGCGGCATCGGTCTCGACAATCGCATCGGCGGCAAATTCCTGCATGCCGGTCCGGGTTACGGCGGGTCGTGCTTCCCGAAGGATACGGTGGCGCTGATCAAGACCGGGCAGGATCACGAGGCACCACTGCGGATTGTGGAGACGGTCGCGGCGGTGAACGATCAGCGCAAGCGCGCGATGGCGCGCAAGGTGCTGGCGGCCGCGGGCGGAAACCTGCGCGACAAGACCGTGGCCGTGCTCGGCCTCACCTTCAAACCCAATACCGACGACATGCGCGATGCGCCTTCGATTCCGCTGATCACGGCGCTGCAGGACATGGGTGCGCGCGTGCAGGTCTATGATCCGGAAGGCATGGAGCAGGCGCGAGAGGTTCTCACGAATGTCGATTATGCCGATGATGCCTATACCTGCGCCAAGGGGGCGGACGTGCTCGTCATCGTGACGGAATGGGAGCAGTTCCGCGCGCTCGATTTTCCGACGCTGAAGGTCGCGATGGCCAATCCGGTCATCGTCGATCTGCGCAATGTGTACCCGGCGGAAGAAGCCGCGCGGCACGGGTTTGCGTATACGGGTGTTGGGAGGGGTTAGCCGCGCTGGCTCCCAATCCCTCCCCTGAAAGGGGGAGGGATTGGGAGGGGGCTTAGGCAAGGATCCACCCGACGGCCTCCGCTTTCGCTCCGGCAGTCGACCTCCCCCTTGCAGGGGGAGGTAAGGAGCGCAAATGCTGCATGACAATGACTGCTTTCGATTCTCCGCTTCCCATCGACGACGCATTACCGGCGCTGACAGCTGCGCTGCGCACGCATGAGGCGGCGGTGCTCGTTGCGCCGCCGGGCGCCGGCAAGACGACGCGCGTGCCGCTGGTCCTGAAAGACGAGCCGTGGGCGGAGACCGGCAAGATCATCGTGCTCGAGCCGCGCCGGCTGGCGGCGCGGGCGGCGGCCGAGAGGATGGCGAAGACGCTCGGGGAGACGGTCGGCGAGACCGTCGGGCTTCGGGTGCGGTTCGGCTCGAAAGTGTCGAAGGCGACGAAAATCGAGGTGGTGACCGAGGGGATCTTCACCCGGATGATCCTCGACGATCCGGAATTGTCCGGCTATGCCGCTGTTTTATTTGATGAATTTCACGAGCGATCGCTCGATGCCGACCTCGGATTGGCGTTTGCGCGCGATGCGCAGCAGGGCTTGCGCGAGGACTTAAAGATTCTCGTCATGTCGGCGACGCTGGACGGCGCGCGGGTGGCGAGGCTGCTTGGCGAGGCGCCGCAAGTGGAGAGTCTCGGCCGCGCATTTCCCGTTGAAACTCAATATCTTGGCCGCGATGCGCGGGCGCATATCGAGCCGCAGGTGGCGGATGCGGTTATGAAAGCATTGCGGGCCGAGCCGGGATCGCTGCTCGTTTTCCTGCCCGGTCAGGCGGAAATCCGCCGCACCGAAATGCTCGTAAAAGAGCGGTTGCTCGGCCGGAGCACGGACGAGAACATCGATGTCGTGGCGCTCTACGGCGCGCTCGATGCGCAGGTTCAGGACCGCGCCATTTCGCCGTCGCCGTCCGGTCGCCGCAAGGTCGTGCTGGCCACCTCGATTGCCGAAACTTCGCTAACCATCGAAGGCGTGCGCGTCGTCATCGACTCAGGCCTCGCCCGCGTGCCGCGTTTCGAGCCCGGCGTCGGGCTGACACGGCTCGAGACCGTGCGCGTGTCGCGGGCTGCGGCCGATCAGCGGCGCGGCCGCGCCGGCCGTACCGAGCCCGGCGTCTGCTATCGGCTCTGGAGCGAGCCGGAGACGGTGTCGCTCGAAGCCTTTGCGCGGCCGGAAATTCTCAGCGCCGACTTGTCATCCTTCGCGCTCGATCTCGCGCAATGGGGCGTGAGCGATCCGGCCAAGCTCGCCTTTCTCGATCCGCCGCCGCAGGCCGCTTACACCGAAGCACGCAAGCTGCTGATGGAATTGTCGGCGCTCGACGACAATGGCCGCATTACCGATGAGGGCCGCAGTCTTCGCGCGCTGCCATTGCCGCCGCGACTGGCGCGCATGGTGGTCGATGCGGCGCGCGAGAATGCCGGTGAACTTGCTGCCGATATCGCCGTCATCGTCACCGAACGTGGATTGGGCGGCAACGATGTCGATGTCACGCACAGAGTCGATCAGTTTTGGCGTGACCGCTCGCGCCGAGCGGATGAAGCGCGGCGGATGGCGCGGCGGTGGGCATCCTCCGTCATTCCGGGGCGCCACGAAGTGGCGAACCCGGAATCCAGAGCCGCGACTGGAAGTCTGGATTCCGGGCCCGGCGCTGTCGCGCCGTCCCGGAATGACTCCGTCGGCGCCATCCTCTCACTCGCCTATCCCGATCGCGTCGCCAAAAATCGCGGTGGCGGGCAGGGCGGCTTTCTGCTCGCCAATGGCCGCGGCGCGACACTCGATCCGGCTTTGGCGCTTGCGCGCGAACCCTTCATCGTCGCTGCGGAATTATCAGGGACGGCCGCGCAGGCGCGCATTCTTCTTGCCGCACCGATCTCGCTCGCGGACATCGAACAGCGTTTCGCCGATCGCATCGAACAGCGCGATGATGTCACGGTCGATCCGGCGACACTGGCCCTGCGCGCGCGGAAAGCGCGCAGGCTCGGCGCGATCGTTTTTTCCGAACAGATCGCCTCAGCAGAACCCTCTGAAGAAAACGCCATCAAACTGGCCGACGCGATTGCTGCAGCCGGCCTGCATCGCTTGCCGTGGAGCAAACACATCCTGCAATGGCGCGATCGCGTCACGTTCCTGCGAAAATCGGAAGGCGATGAATGGCCGGACCTTTCGAACGAAGCATTGACCGCGACGGTTCGCGAATGGCTGGCGCCGCTTTTCAGCGACAAGACCGCGCTCAAAGATCTCGGCGCTGACGAACTGTCGAACGCGGTGATGGCATTGCTGCCGTGGACGATGCGCCGCCGGCTTGACGCGGAAGCGCCGACGCATTTCGAGGCGCCAACCGGAACGCAGGTGCCGATCGATTATGAAGCCGAAGCCGGGCCGACGATTGCCATTCGCGTGCAGGAATTGTTCGGCCTCAGCCGCCATCCCTCGATTGCCGATGGACGCGTACCCTTGGTGATTGAACTTCTCTCACCGGCGCACCGGCCCGTGCAGGTGACGCGCGATCTGCCGGGTTTCTGGCAAGGCAGCTATGGCGCGGTGAAATCGGATATGCGCGGGCGCTATCCGAAACATCCCTGGCCGGACGATCCCGCCAATGCGCTGCCGACGCGACGCGCCAAGCGGCCGGGAACCTGAGATGGGTAAGGCGGTAGGCTGCCGTTAAATCATCTCCGCTATCACTTGCGCGCAGGCGCATGGATGCGCCGTTACGAAGGATTGGCCGGGGACTGAACGTGTCGAGCGAAGCCGAGAGATGTGTTGAGATCATTCGCGATCAGATCGGCGATGCGGCGATCGATGTGGGACTGGTTCTGGGTGTCGGGCTGTTCGCCATTGCCGATCATGCGACTCAGGCGATCAGCATCCCGTATTCCGAATTGCCGGGCTTCCATGCGCCGGAAGGGATGGCTTACGAGCTTCTGCTCGGCATCATCGGCACCGCGCGTGTTGCTGTCTTTCGCGGCCGCGCAAACTACAACGAGACAGGCGACATCAATGCGATGCGGGTGCCGCTGGAAACGCTGGCGCGGCTCGGCGCCAAGGCGGTGGTGCTGACGGGTGTGGCAGGCGCGGTGCGCAACGAGATCCAGCCCGGCACACTGTTGACGATCACCGACCATGTCAATCTGACCGGCTTCAATCCGTTGATAGGCGAAGCGGATGGCGGCGGCTTCATCGATATGGCTGGCACTTACGACCGCCATCTGCGCGAACGCTACAATCTCGCGTCGTCCCATCTCGGCCGCAAAACGCACGAGGGCGAGGTGATGTGGATTCCCGGACCGAGCTTCGAGACGCCGGCCGAGGCACGCGTGGCGCAGAAACTGGGCGCCGATCTCGTCAGCATGACCATCGTGCCCGAAGCGATCTTGGCGCGCCGCTTCGGCCTGCGGGTGCTGGGTGTTGCTGTCGCCACCAATCTTGCAGCAGGTTTGCGCCACGAGCCGATGACGCGCGACATCCAGTTGCGCGCCGCGGGCGCGGCGGCGTCATCGCTGTCGCGGGTGCTCGGCAAGTTTTTCGAGATCTGGCAGGTCGAGAGCCGCGGCATCCGGTTGGGCTAAGGCGCGTGGACGCATAAATGCGTCTCCTCCGCTTTATCCCTTAAAGCGGACATGCGTCGGCGTCCGGAATGGCCCGCAAAAATGCGGTTGGTATTCATCGTTCCGCCACGCCAATGAGCGCGGTCGAGGTGATTGGCAGGATCGGACGACCATCGGCCCTGTCCCGCACCTCGGCAATCACCGCGGCCTTTTCGACATCGTTCAAGCTGGTCCAGTCGGGCGACATGCCGAAAAGCGTGTCAGGCGCGTCGAGCGCCGCCACGTCGAGTAGGTAATCATGAGTCACCACGTCGATCCGGGGATCGCGGTAGCCAGCAGTGACGAGAGCGCGGGCGAAATCGTCCGGATCACTCAACGCCTGAACGGCTTCAGGCATTGCCATGCCCGAGCGATCAGGGAACAGTTTCTGCCGGACTTCGCCCAACAGGAGGAAGGTCGCCGCGCCCCGATCCTGCCAGGTCGCGACCACGCCATATCCGCCGGGCCGCGTGACGCGGCGCATCTCGGCCAAGCCCTTGCGCCAATCGGGGAACATGATGACACCGAAGATCGAAAAGACCGCATCGAAATGCGCGTCGGGCAGGTCCAGCGCCTGTCCGTCCATAACCCGCGCCTCGACATTGGGCCGACCGGCAGCGGCGATGCATCCCACCATGCCGGGCGAGAAGTCGGTCGCCAGCACGCGTGCCCCGGTGCGCGCGGCTGCCAGCGCGAGCGCGCCGGTGCCGGCCGCCACGTCGAGAACATGACTCTGAGGCGTCAGGGTTACGCGCGCCAGCGCCGCTTCCGCAAAGAGCGCCGTGAAAGGGTGCGCGGTCTGCTGATAATGGCTCGCTGCACTATCCCAGTGGTCCTTATTCTCAAACTGTCGCATTCCCGATGCTTCACAAGTCATGTAACTTTAGATGTAGCATGACTGCATGCCCTTGCCAACGGCGTGCATGCGAAAGATCGGCTGGGCGCGGTGAACCTCGCAGAACTGAGCCGAGTCTCGACGCGCGCTGCGCAGGCGATCCAAGGTGGCAACTGCATCGGGTTGCCTCCTAAATGGCGGACGTTCCAAACGCCGCTTCGGGCCATAAGCAGAAGGGTTCGAGCAGACGTGTTCGCCGTGAGCGTTCCTGTTCGCTTTGTCTCAAATTTGAATGGTCGCGTTCAGCAGTCAGTGACCAAGCCGGATCAATCCGCATCCTTCGGCGTGTCCTTTTAGCGTCGTATTTCCACCCGCAATGCTTTGTGGTCCACGGGTGAAGCAGGACAGACGGACGGACCCGTAAACGATGCGTTCGATCATCGTATTCGCAGGACTGGTGCTCGCGGCGGCGGGACTGATTGCGCATGTCCTCGACCGTGATCCGCCGCCGGCGGCGAAAGCAACCGCGCCCTCTTCGGTGGCGGCGGTCACCGTCGGCAAGGCGCCGTCGTCATCGGCCGCCCGTTCTGTCACCATCCCGCGTGACCCGCGAGGACATTTCCAGGTCGGCGGCCGGATCGACGGCCGGCGCGTCGACTTCATGGTCGATACCGGCGCTTCGGTGATTGCGCTGACCGAACGCGAGGCCGTCCGCCTCGGCATCCGCCCGTCCCGCGATGCCTTCACCGCCCAGGTCAAAACAGCCAACGGGACCGTCAAGGCGGCGCCGGTGATGCTCAACACTGTCGATATCGACGGTCTTGTGGTCCGCAACGTGCAGGCCTTGGTCGTCCCCGGCAACGCCTTAAGCGAAAATTTGCTCGGGCTGTCTTATTTGACGAAGCTCAAACGTTTCGAATACGCCAATGGCAAATTGGTACTGGAGCAATAGACCACGATGATTTTGGATCGAATCGATCCAAAATCATAAAACGTGATCAATTCTCACACGTTGGAGCATGATGTCGTCCGAAAACCGCTTCGCACTTTTCAGCATCATGCTCTAGCTTTTCATTATTCCGCCGCAACCATTTCGCATGAGTGGCGTTCTCGTCCCGCGCCAAATCGCACCTCCGAGGATATTGATGTTTCCCAAGCCCGCGGCGCAACTCGCGCCCAATACCTACGCCTACGAATCCCAGCCGATGGTGAAGCCGACCGGCTTCCGCGAATACGATGCGCGCTGGCTGCTCGGCAAGGAAATCAATCTGATGGGCGTGCAGTGGCTCGGCATGGGCATCGGCACGCTGGTGCACGAGATGGGCGTGCGTCCGGATATCGTCACCGGACATGACTTCCGCGGCTATTCCGCCTCGGTGAAGATGGCGCTGATTTCCGGCATGATGGCCTCCGGCATGCGGGTGCGCGATATCGGTCTCGCGCTATCGCCGATGGCCTATTTCGCGCAGTTCGATCTCGATGTGCCGTGCGTTGCGATGGTGACCGCCTCGCATAACGACAATGGCTGGACCGGCGTGAAGATGGGCGCCAACCGCCCGATGACTTTCGGCCCCGATGAAATGACGCGACTGAAGGACATCGTGCTCAACGCCAAGTTCAAGACCAAGGAGGGCGGCAGCTACACCTTTATCGACGATTTCCCGGCGCGCTATATCGCCGATCTCACCAATCGGCCGAAGCTGAAACGCAAGCTGCGTGTGGTCGCCGCCTGCGGCAACGGCACAGCCGGCGCGTTCGCGCCGAAGGTGCTCGAAGCCATCGGCTGCGAGGTGATCCCGCTCGATTGCGACCTCGATCACACCTTCCCGAAATACAATCCCAATCCCGAAGACATGAAGATGCTGCACGCGATGCGCGATGCGGTGATCAATGCGGGCGCCGATGTCGGTTTTGGTTTCGACGGCGACGGCGATCGTTGCGGCGTAGTCGATAACGAGGGCGACGAGATTTTCGCCGACAAGATCGGCGTGATGCTGGCGCGCGACATATCCGCTCTTCATCCCGGCGCGACCTTCGTGGTCGATGTGAAATCGACCGGCCTGTTCGCCACCGATCCGGTGCTGATCAAGAACAAGGTGAAAGCCGATTACTGGAAGACCGGCCATTCCTACATGAAGCGGCGCGTGAATGAGAGCGGCGCGATGGTCGGCTTTGAGAAGTCCGGCCACTTCTTCTTCAACAAGCCGTTCGGCCGCGGCTATGACGACGGATTGATTTCGGCGATTGCCGTGTGCGACATGCTCGACCGCAATCCCGACAAGAGCATGAGCGATCTGAAGAACGCGCTGCCGAAGACCTGGTCGTCGCCGACCATGTCGCCGCATTGCGACGACGAAAAGAAATACGGCATCGTCGATGCGGTGGTGAAGCATTTTGAAGACGCGCAAAAGAAGGGCGACAAGGTGGCCGGTCAGCCGATCCGCGATCTCGTCACCGTCAACGGCGTGCGGGTGACGGTGGAAGACGGCACCTGGGGCTTGGTCCGCGCCTCGTCGAACAAGCCGGAGCTTGTGGTGGTGGTCGAAAGCCCGGCGTCGGAGCAGCGCATGCGCGACATGTTCAAGGCCGTGGATGGCGTGCTGCGCACGCATCCGGAGGTTGGGGAATATAACCAGACGATTTAGCGTTCACCCTCCCCTGGAGGGGGAGGGTCGGCGAGTATCGAACGGATGTGAGATACGAGACGGGGTGGGGTGATCTCAAACACTGCCACCCCACCCCGCTTACCTTCGCTATCGCTCGGTAAGCGACCCTCCCCCTCCAGGGGAGGGTGAAGTCATTCCGCTGCGACCTTGAACGTCGCGCGGAACGGGTGCCCGGGATAGACGCCGAGCACGCGCATTTCCTTGGAGAAATATTCGAGCTCTTTCAGCGCCAGCGCGACATTGTGATCGCTCGGGTGCCCTTCAATGTCGGCATAGAACATGGTGGCGAAGAAATTGCCGTCGACCATGTAGCTTTCCAGCTTGGTCATGTTCACGCCGTTGGTGGCGAAGCCGCCCAGCGCCTTGTAGAGCGCGGCGGGAATGTTGCGCACCTGGAAGATGAATGTGGTGACGACCGGGCCGTTGCCGGTCTCCGCCCATTGCGGCTCGCGCGCCAGCACGATGAAGCGCGTGGTGTTGTGCGCTTCATCCTCGATGTCTTCGGCGAGAATATCGAGACCATAGATTTCGGCGGCGAGGCGGGTGGCGATGGCGGCTGCGCTCTTGTCACCGCGCTCCGATACTTCGCGCGCGGAACCGGCGGTGTCGGCGGCGACCAGCGCCTTGATCTTCAGCTTGCGGATGATGTTGCGGCATTGGCCGAGCGCGTGCACATGGCTTTCGACCGTCCTGATGCCGTCGAGCGTTGCGCCCTTTGGCGCCATCAATTGATGCTGCACCGGCAGGAACCATTCGGCGACGATGTGCAGGCCGGAGCGCGGCATCAGGTGATGGATGTCGGCGACTCGACCGGCGACCGAATTCTCGATCGGGATCATCGCCAGCGCGGCGTCGCCATTGGCCACGGCCGCGAAGGCATCCTCGAAGGTCGGACAGGGCAGCGGCTCGAAATCGGGATAGGCTTCGCGGCAGGCAATGTGCGAATTGGCGCCGGGCTCGCCCTGGAACGAAATCTTCTTCTTGGTCATGCGGGTTCCGTTACGCCTTGCGCGCGAGGAGAGTCAACGACTGAGAAGCTTGCGCGCGGTCTCGAGGTCTTCCGGCGTATCGACGCCGAGCGGCACCGATTTCACGATCGCCGCATCGATCCGCATGCCGGCTTCGAGAGCGCGGAGCTGTTCGAGCTTCTCGCGCTTTTCCAGCGTCGAAGGCGGCAGCGAGACAAAGCGCTCCAGCGCGGCGCGGCGATAGGCGTAAAGCCCGATGTGATGGTAGAGCGGCCCCTCCCCATAAGGCGCGGTGGCTCTCGTGAAATAGAGCGCGCGGAGGCGATCGGGCCCTGCGGGCGATCCGACCAGCTTCACCACATTCGGATTGAACCGCTCCTCGTCGTTGGTGATCTCGGCCGCGAGCGTGCCGATATCGACCGCGGGGTCGTCGAGCAGCTTCACCGCGGCGCGCAGGTCATCGGCTTCGAGCGTCGGCAGGTCGCCCTGCACGTTGACCACGATCTTCACCGCCTTGTCGGGGTCGGCGAGGTCCAGCGCCTCGAAAATCCGGTCCGAGCCGGAGGCGTGGTCGGTGCGGGTCATCAGCGCCCGGCGGCCGGCTTTCTCAACCGCCGCGAGTATCGGTTCGGAATCGGTCGCGACAATCACATGGCCGAGACCCGCCGCTTCCGCCCGCGCAATGACATGCGCGATCATCGGTTTGCCGGCGATGTCGGCGAGCGGCTTGCCCGGCAGGCGCGAGGCCGCCATGCGGGCCGGAATGAGGATCAGAATGTCGCGCTTGGTCATGGGAATTGACGCGGTTTTTCAGGGCGTTTGCCGGCATGCGAATGTCGCAGGGAATGCCCGCTTATACGGGTTGCATCCCCGCGCGCAAACCGGCTAATCATGCGCCGCCGCAGCTTCATGCGGTTCTAATCCGAGCGCTGCCAGCTTCCGCACGAGACCCCAGATGGATTCCTTCGAACTGAACAAGATCATGGGCGCCGTTCTGGCGACCTGCCTGGGTGTTTTGACCCTGAATATCGCGGCTGGCGCGATTTTCGCCCCCGGCAAGCTGGCCAAGCCGGGCTACGACATTGCCGTGCCGGAAACACCAGCGGGCGGTGGCGAGGTGGCCAAGCCGGAAGCGGCCGAGCCGATCGCGGTGCGTCTGGCGAGTGCTGATCCCAAAAAGGGCGAAGCGGCCGCCAAGCAGTGTGCCTCCTGCCACACCTTCGAAAAGGGCGGTCCGAACCGGGTCGGCCCGAACCTCTATGACATCGTCAACGACGAGAAGGGTCATGGCCGCAACGGCTTCAACTTCTCGGCGGCGATGAAGGCGGCGGGTGGCAAGTGGACCTATGAGGATCTGGACCAATTCCTGGCCAACCCAAAGGCCTTCATTAAGGGCACCAGTATGGGTTTTGCGGGCCTTTCTCGCCCCGGCCAGCGCGCCGACGTGATCAGCTACCTGCGCAGCCTGTCGGACAATCCGGCGCCGCTGCCGAAAGCGGCCGAAGCAGCGCCATCGGCCCCGCCGGCCGAGAAGCAGCAGTAAGGTCCATCTTCGGGTGGTTGTCGAAAACGGCCGGGCCATGTGCCTGGCCGTTTGCTTTTAAGGGACGCGACGGATCGAAGGACGATGAAAGCGCTGGTAACAGGCAGCTCCGGCCATCTCGGCGAGGCACTGGTGCGGACCCTGAAAAGTGCGGGTCATGACGTCACCGGGCTCGATATCGTGCCGGGGGCGATGACGACCGATATCGGCTCGATCGCCGATCCCTCCTGCGTGGCGCGTGTCATGGCCGGTGCGGAGGTGGTGTTTCACGCCGCGACCTTGCACAAGCCGCATGTGGCAACGCATCCCGCGCAGGCTTTCATCGATACCAATGTCAGCGGCACGCTGACGCTGCTCGAAGAAGCCGTGCGGATAAACCTCCGCTCGTTCATCTTCACCAGCACCACCAGCGTTTTCGGTGACGCGCTGATTCCGCCGGCCGGTGCACCGGCGGCCTGGATTACCGAAGAGGTCCGGCCAATCCCGAAGAATATCTACGGCGTGACCAAGGCTGCGGCCGAAGATCTGTGTCAATTGTTTCATCGCAACAGCGGCCTTGCCTGCATCATCCTGCGAACATCGCGGTTCTTTCCGGAAGAAGACGACGACAAGGCCGTGCGCGCGGCCTATGCGGACGACAATATGAAGGCGAACGAATATCTGCATCGTCGTGTCGAGATCGATGACTGTGTGCAGGCGCATCTGCTGGCGGCCGAGCATGCGCCGCGGATCGGCTTTGCGCGATACATCATCAGCGCCACGACGCCATTCACGCCGGACGATCTCAAGACCATCCGCGTCGATGCACCGAAGGCCGTCGCGCGGCACGTCCCCGGCTACGTCGCCGAATATGCGCGCCGGAACTGGACCATGCTGCCGCGCATCGACCGCGTCTATGTCAGCGACAAGGCGCGCCGCGAGCTCGGCTGGCAGCCGCGCACCGATTTCGCGTCCATTGTCGATCGTCTCAGCCGCGGCGAATCCATCCAGAGTCCCCTGGCGCAGGCCATCGGGTCGAAGGGGTATCACGCCGAAATATTCTCTGAGGGGCCCTATCCCGTGGCGCCGCGGTTGACTGCACCAGCCAAGCGGGCTGGGTCGTAGCTCTTGCGAGCGGCGCTGAGTCTCGATGTCGCAGCTTGTCCCGGGGCCGGGAAGAGCAGACATCCGGACAGGAATTTGGTGTAACCTCAATGGCTTAGGATTCGCGACGAGGCCCTATGAACGATGGCGTTGCCGGTTTGTTGGTCAAACAGGGTAAATTGCCAGCAATTAATGTTTGTCTGGTGGGGTTATCCGTAAAAGCGACATAGATGACCGCCTAGTACCGCCGTCCGATACCGCCCGGAGAGACCGACCTTGAACCTGTCCCGCCGTTCTCTGATCCGTGCTGGCGCGCTCGCGCTGACAGCCCCCGCCCTTTCCTCCCTCGAAGTCCTCGCGCCCTTGAAGGCCGCTGCCCAAGGGTCAGCCGCTGCCACCAACAACTGGCGGCACGGGCTGTCGCTGTTCGGCGACCTGAAATATCCGGCCGACTTCAAGCATTTCGAATATGTGAACCCGAAAGCGCCGCGCGGCGGCGCGGTGCGCCAGGTCGCGATCGGCACCTTCGACAATTTCAACTTCGTCGTCGCCGGCACGAAAGGGCAGCTTGCGGCCGCCATCACTTACACGTCAGACGCGTTGATGACGTCGTCGCTCGACGAAGTGTCGGCGGAATATGGATTGCTCGCGGAGAAGGTGAGCTATCCGGACGACTTCTCGAGCTGCACCTATCGGCTGCGTCCGGAAGCGAAATGGCATGACGGCAAGCCGGTGACGGTCGAAGACGTCATCTTCTCGTTCAATGCGTTCAAGACGCACGATCCGCAGCTCTCGGCCTATTACCGGCATGTGATCAAGGCCGAGAAGACCGGTGAGCGCGACATCACTTTCACTTTCGATCAGGCCGGCAATCGCGAATTGCCGCAGATCGTCGGTCAGATCAACGTGATCCCGAAGCATTGGTGGGAAGGCAAAGACGCGCAGGGCAAACAGCGCGATGTGTCGCAGACGACGCTGGAGCCGCCGCTCGGTTGCGGCGCCTATCGCGTGAAGTCGTTCGTCGCCGGCCGCAGCATCGTCTATGAGCGCGTGCCCGACTACTGGGGCAACGACATCAATGTGAATGTCGGCACCAACAATTTCGACGAGATCCGTTACGAGTATTTTCGCGACTCGACGGTGGCGCTGGAAGCCTTCAAGGCCGACCAGATCGACTGGCGCACCGAGAACAGCGCCAAGGACTGGGCGACGGCTTACGATTTTCCCGCGGTGCGCGACAAGCGCGTGCTGCTGGAGGAATTCCCGATCACCAATATAGGCATCATGCAGGCCTTCGCCTTCAATATCCGGCGCGAGAAATTCAAGGATCCGCGCGTGCGGCGTGCCTTCAATTTCGCCTTCGATTTCGAGGAGATGAACAAGCAGATCTTCTTCGGGCAATACAAGCGCATCAACAGCTATTTCGAAGGCACCGAACTTGCATCGTCCGGATTGCCGGAGGGACTGGAACTCGAAATCCTGCAGACGGTGAAGGACAAGGTGCCGGCGGAGGTTTTCACGACCGCTTATTGGAGCCCCGCTGGCGGCAACAACGAGGCCGTGCGCAGCAACCTGCGCGAGGCGCTGCGGATGTTCCGCGAGGCCGGCTGGGAGATACGCGACCGCAAGCTGACCAATGTCAAGACCGGCGAGAAGATGACGGTCGAGGTGCTGATCGCTTCGCCGACTTTCGAGCGCGTTGTCGGATTCTGGAAGCCGCTGATGGATCGCGTCGGCGTCGATATGACGATCCGGCTCGTCGACCCGACGCAATACGAAAATCGTCTGCGCAACTGGGATTTCGACATGGTGGTCGCGTCCTGGGGGCAGTCGCTGTCGCCGGGCAATGAGCAGCGGGCTTATTGGGGTTCGAAGGCGGCCGATCAGCCGGGGTCGCGCAACTATGTCGGCATCAAGGATCCGGCCATCGATACGCTGATCGACCGCGTCATTTTCGCCAAGAGCCGCGAAGAACTCGTGGCGGCGACCAAAGCGCTGGATCGCGTGCTGCTGTGGCATCACTACGTCGTGCCGCAATGGACTTACGGCAAAGTGCGCACGGCGCGCTGGGATCGTTTCGGCAAACCCGATCCGCTGCCGAAATACGGAATGTCCGGCTTCCCCACGGTGTGGTGGTGGGATGCGGACAGGGCCTCGAAGGTGGGAACGCGCTCGTGACGTCATTGACGCGCCGCAGGGTCCTCACCATCGCTGCCGGCGCCGCCGGTGCTCTTTCTCTCGGGCGCTCCGGTCCGGCTTTTGCGCAGGCCGCGCAAGCGACCGAAACGCCTGGACGCGAAGCGCATGGCATGTCGGCGTTCGGCGATCTCAAATATCCGGCGGACTTCAAGCATCTGGATTACGTCAATCCCAACGCGCCGAAGGGCGGGACTTTTTCGCTGGTTGGAACCAGCCGGGCGTATAACCAGAACTTCCTCACCTTCAACACGATGAACAGCTACATCCTGAAGGGCGACGCCCCGATGGGGATGGAGCGGACATTTGCCAGCCTGATGTCGCGCGCATCCGACGAACCCGATTCGATGTACGGCCTCGCCGCGCGGGCGGTGCGGATTTCCGATGACGGGCTGACCTATCGCTTCCTGATGCGGCCGGGCCTTGCCTTTCATGATGGCTCACCGCTGACCGCGCATGACTGCGCATTTTCGCTGAATATCCTGAAAGAGAAGGGTCACCCCATTATCGGATCGATCCTTCGCGATTTCGAAGGCGCGGAAGCGATCGACGATCTGACTGTGATTGCGCGGTTCAAGGAGAAGCGCGGGCGCGATGTGCCGCTGTCTGTCGCGGGCTTGCCGATCTTCTCACGCGCCTATTACAGCAAGCGGCCGTTCGATGAATCGACGATGGATGTTCCGCTCGGCAGCGGCGCCTACAAGGTCGGACGATTCGAGACCGGCCGCTGGATCGAATACGAACGCGTCAAAGACTGGTGGGGCGCGAACCTGCCGGCCGAGCGCGGCCAGAACAATTTCGATGTGATCCGCTACGAATATTATCGCGACCGCGATGTCGCATTCCAGGGTTTTACTGGCAAGAGCTACGCGTTCCGCGAGGAATTCACTTCGCGGATCTGGGCGACCCGCTATGATTTTCCCGCCGTTCGCGATGGGCGGGTGAAGCGAGATGTGTTGAAGGACGAGACGCCGTCCGGCGCGCAAGGCTGGTTCATCAACACGCGGCGGTCGAAATTCCAGAACGTGCAGTTGCGCGAAGCGTTGATCTACGCCTTCGATTTCGAATGGACCAATCGCAACATCATGTATGGGTCCTATGACCGGACCCATTCGGTGTTCCAGAATTCCGATATGATGGCGGTCGGCAAGCCAGGCGAAGACGAGCTGAAGATCCTGGAGCCATTCCGCGGCAAGGTGCCCGATGAAGTGTTCGGCGAGCCGTTCGTGCCGCCGGTGTCGGATGGCTCCGGCAACGATCGCAGCTTGTTGCGGCATGCATCGCAGCTTCTCACCAAGGCCGGCTATCCGGTTAAAGACGGCAAGCGCTTTACTCCGCAGGGCGAGCGCATGACGATCGAGTTTCTGCTGGATGAGCCAAGCTTTCAGCCGCACCACATGCCCTATATCAAGAATCTCAATGTGCTTGGCATCGAGGCGAATGTGCGCATGGTCGATCCGGCGCAAGAGCAGTTGCGCATGATTGATTTCGATTTCGACATCGCGATCCAGCGGTTCGGATTCTCGACCGTTCCCGGCGATTCGTTGCGGTCGTATTTCTCGTCGCGCGCGGCGGCCACCAGGGGCTCGCAAAATCTCGCCGGCATTTCCGATCCGGTGATCGATGCCCTGATCGAGCAGATCGTCGCGGCGCCCACGCGCCCGGACCTCGTTGCTGCCTGCAAGGCGCTCGATCGCGTGATCCGGTCCGGCCGTTACTGGGTGCCGCAATGGTACAAGGCCTCACATTGGCTCGCTTATTGGGACATGTTCGACCGGCCGGCGCAGGGCAAGCCGAAATATGCCCGCGGCATTCCCGAGACATGGTGGTACGATCCGCAAAAAGCGGCGCAGTTGGAGCGAAAAGGTTAAGTAATTTCTTTCACGTCTCCCGTAGGTGAAGGACGGCGAGTGAATGCGCCGGTTTAAGGTCTGGAGTCTGATCCAAGTCTCCATTGCCGCTCGTCCCCGCGAAGGCGGGGGCCCAGACTGAACAATTCTGGATTCCCGCTTTCGCGGGAATGAGCGGAGATGGATCTAGGGCAACGGCAAATCGAGTTCTCATGGGCGCTTATATCATCCGACGTCTGCTGCTGATGATCCCGACCTTGTTCGGCATCATGCTGGTTTCGTTCGTGGTGATCCAGCTTGCGCCCGGCGGCCCGGTGGAGCGCATCATCGCGCAATTGTCCGGCGCCGATACCGGCGCCACGTCGCGCGTCTCGGGATCGCCGGGCGGCGATTTCGGCGGGCGGACGGGAGCGGAAGGCGCGGCATCGATCGATGGCGCCTCGTCCCGCTATCGCGGCGCGCAGGGCCTCGATCCGGAATTCATCAAGAAGCTGGAGCAGCAATTCGGTTTCGACAAGCCGGCCCACGAGCGCTTCTTCCTGATGCTGTGGAATTATATCCGCTTCGATTTCGGCAAGAGCTATTTCCGCGACATCAGCATTCTGCAACTGATCAAGGAGAAGCTGCCGGTCTCGATCTCGCTCGGCCTGTGGATGACGCTGCTCGTCTACCTGATCTCGATCCCGCTCGGCATCCGCAAGGCGGTGCAGGACGGCTCGCGCTTCGACACATGGACCTCGGGCATTATCATTGTCGGTTATGCCATCCCGGGATTTCTGTTCGCGATCCTGTTGATCGTCCTGTTTGCCGGCGGCTCGTTCCTCGACTGGTTCCCGTTGCGCGGCCTGACATCCGACAACTGGTCGCAACTGCCGTGGTATTCGAAGATCATAGATTATTTCTGGCATCTGACCCTGCCGCTGACGGCGATGATGCTCGGCGCGTTCACCACCATGACGCTGCTGACCAAGAACTCGTTCCTCGATGAAATCCGTAAGCAATATGTGCTGACCGCCAAGGCCAAGGGCTGCACCAGCCGTCAGGTGCTCTACGGCCATGTGTTCCGCAACGCCATGCTGATCGTCATCGCCGGCTTTCCGAGCACCTTCATCAGTGCGTTCTTCGCCGATGCCTTCCTGATCGAAACGATCTTCTCGCTGGACGGCCTGGGCCTGCTCAGTTTCGAGAGCATCATGAACCGCGATTATGCGGTGGTGTTCGCCAATCTCTATATCTTCGCGCTGATCGGTTTGTTCGTGGGCCTCTTGTCGGACATCACCTACACGCTGGTCGATCCGCGGATCGACTTCGAAGCGCGCGAGGTCTGACATGGATGCGCGCGTGCCGAACACCCAGCCGGAGACCGGCGCCATCGGAGCAACCGGCCTGGCCGTTCTGCCGGAGCGGCGGCCGCTGGCGATCTCGCCGATCAATCGCCGACGATGGGAAAACTTCAAAAAGAACAAGCGAGGTTACTGGTCGCTGTGGATCTTCCTGACGCTGTTCCTCCTGTCGCTGTTTGCCGAATTCATCGCCAACGACAAGCCGTTCCTCATTCGCTACGACGGCCGTTTCTATTTTCCCGCCATCGTGACCTATGCCGAGACGACCTTCGGCGGCGAGTTCGAAACGGCCGCGGATTATCGCGATCCGTATCTGCAGGAGAAGATCGCGGAAAAGGGCGGCTTCATGCTGTGGCCGCCGATCCGTTACTCGTACTCGACGCATAATCTCGATCTGCCGACGCCGGCGCCATCACCGCCGACATGGATGCTGACGGAAGAGCAATGCAGGCCGGTGGTCGAGCGCAAGAAACTGAATAGCTGCCGCGATCTCGAATATAACTGGCTCGGCACCGACGATCAGGGCCGCGACGTGCTGGCGCGCTTGATCTACGGCTTCCGGCTCTCGGTTCTGTTCGGGCTGATCCTGTCCAGCATTTCATCGGTGATCGGCGTTGTTGCGGGCGCGGTGCAGGGCTATTTCGGCGGCAAGGTCGATCTGTTGTTCCAGCGCTTCCTCGAAATCTGGACATCGGTGCCGCAACTGTTCCTGTTGATGATCATTTCGTCGGTGCTGACGCCGAGTTTCTTCGTCCTTCTCGGAATTTTGCTGCTGTTCTCCTGGGTGTCGCTGGTCGGCCTTGTGCGCGCGGAATTCCTGCGCGGCCGCAATTTCGAATATGTGACGGCGGCGCGGGCGCTGGGCGTTTCCAACATCAACATCATGTTCCGCCATTTGCTGCCGAATGCGATGGTGGCGACGCTGACCTTCCTGCCCTTCATCCTCTCCGCATCGGTGACGACACTGACGGCGCTGGACTTCCTAGGGCTCGGCCTGCCGCCCGGATCGCCGTCGCTCGGTGAATTGCTGTCGCAGGCCAAGGCCAACATCCAGGCGCCATGGCTCGGCATCGCCGGCTTTTTCTCGATCGGCATCATGCTGTCGCTGTTGATCTTCATCGGTGAAGCGGTGCGCGATGCCTTCGATCCACGAAAGATCTTCGCATGAGCGGTGAGAGCCCCATCCTGTCGGTGAAGGATTTGTCGGTCGCGTTCACGCAAGCCGGGCGCACGACGCTTGCGGTCGATCGCATCTCGTTCGATGTGAAGCCGCGCGAGACCGTGGCGCTGGTCGGCGAATCGGGTTCCGGCAAGTCGGTCACCGCAATGTCGGTGATGAAGCTCTTGCCTTATCCCGCGGCAAGCCATCCGAGCGGCACGATCCATTTCAAGGACCAGGAACTGCTGGGGATGTCCGAGCGCGAGATCCGCGGGATTCGCGGCAACGACATCACCATCATTTTCCAGGAACCGATGACGTCACTCAATCCGCTGCAGACGATCGAGCGGCAGATCCGCGAAATTCTCGATCTGCATACCAGTCTGCGTGGGGATGCCGCGCGCAAGCGCATCGTCGAATTGCTGACGCAGGTCGGCATTCCCGATCCGGTCGGACGGCTGGCGAGCTATCCGCACCAGATGTCGGGCGGACAGCGCCAGCGTGTGATGATCGCGATGGCGCTCGCCAATGAACCCGATCTTCTGATCGCCGACGAACCGACGACGGCGCTCGATGTCACCGTGCAGGCGCAGATCCTGAAGCTCTTGAAGGACCTGCAATCGCGGCTTGGCATGGCGGTGCTGTTCATTACCCATGACCTTGGCATCGTGCGCAAGATCGCCGATCGCGTCTGCGTCATGAACAAGGGCCAGATCGTCGAAAAAGGCGATGTCGAAACGATCTTCAACAAGCCCGAACACCCTTACACACGTGCGTTGTTGAACGCTGAACCCAAGCCCGATCCCGCGCCCTTGCAGCCGGCGGCGCCGGTGATGGTGAAGACCGACGATCTGAAAGTCTGGTTCCCGATCAAGCGCGGCGTGTTGCGCTCGACCGTCGGGCACATCAAGGCGGTGGATGGCGTCTCGATCGAAGTGCGGCAGGGCGAGACGCTCGGCATTGTCGGCGAATCCGGGTCCGGCAAGACGACGCTCGGTCTTGCGATCCTGCGGCTGATTTCCTCGCAAGGCCCGATTGTGTTCATGGGTCATAACGTGCAGGGCCTGAAGTTCAAGCAGATGCGGCCGCTGCGCAGCGACATGCAGATCGTGTTCCAGGATCCGTATGGCTCGCTCAGCCCGCGCATGTCGGTCGCCGATATCATCGAGGAGGGCCTCCTCGTGCATCATCCGAAAATGCCGGCGCAGGAGCGCGAGGCGATGGTGGTGCAGGCGCTGAGCGATGTCGGCCTCGATCCGGAGACGCGCTTTCGCTATCCGCATGAGTTTTCCGGCGGCCAGCGCCAGCGTATCGCGGTGGCGCGCGCCGTGGTGCTGCAGCCGAAGTTCATCGTGCTCGACGAGCCGACCTCGGCGCTCGATATGCTGATTCAGTCGCAGATCGTCGATCTGTTACGCGATCTGCAGAAACGTCGTGGACTGACCTACCTCTTCATCTCGCACGACCTGAAAGTCGTGGCGGCGCTGGCCAGCCGTCTGATCGTCATGCGCAATGGTAAAATCGTCGAGGAAGGCCCGGCGCAGGAACTGTTCAAGAATCCGAAAAGCGATTACACGCGCACGCTGTTCGCAGCCGCCTTCAATCTCGAAGCGGCATCGGCCTGAGCTTCGGCATAACGCCATTTTGGTTCCTGTTCCGCGTCTGTGAGGATCACAAGACGCTCTGACTTAGGTGCTTTGATAATGATGCAACGACTTCTGATTGCTGTTGCCTTCGTTCTCACTCCGCATCTGGCATCGGCGCAAGGTGTGCCGGTGCGGCTGCCGATCACGGCCGATGACGGCAGCCCGATCATGAATCACCAGATCATGCCATCGAGCACGGCCGCTGCCGAGAAGCTGCCGGGTGCTGTGGTGGCCGCCAATCCGGGTGGCGACGTGACGCTGGTCGAATTCTACGATCTCAATTGCCCCTATTGCCGGAGAGCTTCGGCCGATATCGATGCGCTGCTCGCGGCCGACAAGAAACTGCGCGTCGTGCTTGTGCCGTTCCCGGTCCTCGGCATTCCGTCGATCCAGGCCGGCCGCGTCGAGATTGCGGTCTCGAAAGCCGTGCCGCCGGCGACGTTCTATCAGTATCACCGCAAGCTCTATGAAGGCCGCGGTACGATTGACGGGCAACGCGCGCTCGCGGCGATGGAGCCGTTCAAGCTCGACCAGCAGAAGATCGTCAATGCGGCGAATGACGACGGCATCACCGAGATCATGAAGGCGCATGTGCGCTTTGCCGACAAGCTCGGGCTGAAAGCGACGCCATCGTATCTGATCCACGACGTCGCGATTCAAGGCCATCCCGGACAGAAGACGATCAAGGGCATCGTCGAACAGGTCCGCAAATGCGGCAAGGCGGTGTGTTGATTTCTTTCTTTACCTTCCCCTTGCAGGGGGGGGAGGTAAAGCAGAAACGATGCGGATCTTCTCGCTACCCGCCCGATTGCATCCGGTACAGGATACGCCGCACGCCCGATACCGCAGAGCCCGCCGCCTTGATGCGGGCGATGGCCTGATCGATCGGCTCGATCGCAACGGCCATATGATACGCATTGGCGTGGATGATGGTCTTGCGGTCGCGCACGATAGCGACATGGCCCGGCCAGAACATCGCATCGCCACGTTGCGGCATGGACAGCGCACCGCTCAGACTGACGGCGTCGCCAAGCGATGCCTGCTGCATGTCGCTGTCGCGCGGACACGTTACGCCGCAGGCGGTCGCGGCGATCTGCACGAGGCCCGAACAGTCGATGCCGAGATGGCTCTTGCCGCCCCACAGATAGGGCGTGCCGAGAAAGCGTTCCGCAACGGCCACGAAATCATTCTCAAACGTGCTAAGGGGCGCAAGGTGCCGCGCCGGAATAAAGCCGCCGTTGGATGTGACAGCGAACGGCTCCTCGATGCGCGTAATCGCGACACGTGCGCCGAACGGCAGCATTTCGATCGGCGGCATTTTGATATTCGCCGCTGGAAAAACCAGCGTGCTCAGCGCCGTCACCTTGTGGGTTGCGTCGGTGCCGGGCTTTGATATCGCATTGGCTGGAATCCAGCCGACATAGCCATCGCTCTCAAGCTGGCCCCAGCACCAGCCTTCTTCGGTGACTTCGTAGACGATGACGCGCTCCCCCTTCAGCGCCTGCGTGTCCTGCGCTGCGTCGGGCCGCGGCTCGCGCCGCACCGGCGCAACAGGATCGACAACCTCGCACAACGTGCCCTCGACAAAGCGTTCGGCTTCGACCTTGCCTTCAAGATGTTTGGCGGCGAGGTCGGCGCGGGCCGGCGTCAGGCGCGGGTCAAGGTTCACGTTGTCCTATCCATATCGTTCGCAGAGCAGCGCATAAACCGCGCGCGCCGCCTGGCATTCGCCGCCTTCCGGCCGGCCCGGCTTGGCCGAGGGAGTCCAGCCATAGATATCGACATGCAGCCATGATTTGGCGGCGGACACGAATTTCTTCAGGAACAGCGCGCAGGTGATCGAGCCGGCAAAACTGCCGCCGACATTGCTGGTGTCGGCGACTTTCGAATCGAGCATCGATTCATACGGCGCCCAGAGCGGCA
This sequence comes from Pseudorhodoplanes sinuspersici, assembly GCF_002119765.1. Taxonomy (NCBI): domain Bacteria; kingdom Pseudomonadati; phylum Pseudomonadota; class Alphaproteobacteria; order Hyphomicrobiales; genus Pseudorhodoplanes; species Pseudorhodoplanes sinuspersici. The sequence continues at coordinate 1,354,132 of NZ_CP021112.1, read as the reverse complement.
TCCGCCACAGCGGATCGCGCTCAGCGATCGCATGTTTTGCAACGGCCGCGGCCAGTTCGTCGTCACCGGTATAGAAGGGCGGCAATTCCGGGCCGAGCGCAACGCGCGCAGCGCCGGTCAGCGTGCCCATGTCGACGAGCAGGTCGGGCTCTTCCTCGTCGGCGAGCGTCAGCGCATCGGCGAGAACGAGGCGGCCTTCCGCATCGGTATTGCCGACTTCGACGGTGATGCCCTTGCGCGAGGGGTAGATATCGAGCGGACGGAACGCCGAACCGGACACCGAATTCTCGACCGCGGGGATGAGGACGCGCAGCGATACCGGCAGCTTGCGATCCATAATCATGTGCGCGAGTGCCAGCACCGCGGCCGCGCCGCCCATATCCTTCTTCATCAGCAGCATGGCGCTTTCGGGCTTCAGATCGAGGCCGCCGGTGTCGAAACAGACGCCCTTGCCGACCAGCGTCACCTTCGGATGCGAGCGATTGCCCCAGCGCAGGTCGATCAGGCGCGGCGGCCGTGACGATGCGCGTCCGACCGCATGGATCAGCGGGAAATTCTTCAGCAGCAATTCGTCGTCGGTGACGGCTTCGATCCAGGCATCGTGACGCTCGGCGAGAAGCCGCGTGGCCTCATGCAATTCCGCCGGGCCCATATCGTTCGACGGCGTGTTGATGAGATCGCGGGCGAGGAATACGCCCTCGACGATGCGGGTGAGATCGGCGACGTCGGTGCCGTGTGGCGGCACCAGCTTGATCTCCTTGCCGTTCGGCTTGCGATAGCGCTCGAAACGATAGCTGCCGAACGCGAAGGCGAGCGCGGCGATACGCGGGTCGTGCGGATCATTGGCGAAGCGATAGGTGCCGGCGGGCAGGAGACCGGGAAGATTGCCGGGGAGGAGCGGATTGGCGTCCGCTTTCTTCTTTTCGATCCCGAACAGAATAGCGGCGATGCTGCCATCGGCTGAGGGAACGGCGAGAGTGCGCCCGGTTTTCGGCTCGAATCCGGCCGCTTCGGCAAAAGCTTGCGCGGGCATAGGGAGATTGGCGCGAATCTCCGGCCATGTGGCCTTGGTGACGAACCAGATCGGGATGGCGGATGGGCTGGCTTCGGTAAAGATCGACTGCATGGGCACTTTCTTATCGGGTCACGCGCTGCGATTCCAACTGAGCACGATGTCGTCCTGAAACTCTCTTGGCACGAGGTTCCTTAACCAGCCGTTAGGGTTAACAGTTTATTGAACGAGGCGTCTGGTGATCGTTATCGCCGATCGAGGCGCGTCATGTATCGTAGCAAGTTCAAAGCCCTGTCCAAGGGTCACCTGCTGGCCTCGATGGCCATCCTGGCTGCTCTCACGATGGCCGGCTGCAAGACGACCCGCACGGCGGACACGACAGGCTCGATCGTCGCATCGTCCGGGTCCCGGACGGAGGCCGAATGGCGCCGCGATGTGGACGCCTGGGGCGAACGCTATCGCAGGGACCCGAAAAATCCCGAAGCCGCGGTGAATTATGCGCAGGCCTTGCGCTCCACCGGCCAGCGCGAACAGGCGGTGGCCGTGCTCGAGCAATCCTCGATCCACAATCAGAACAATATGCAGGTGCTGGGGGCGTATGGCCGGGCCCTCGCCGATACCGGCAACTACGGCCAGGCGCTTGATGTGCTGAGCCGCGCACATACGCCGGACCAGCCGGATTGGCGCATTCTGTCGGCGCAGGGTGCCGTGCTCGACCAGATGGGGAAGCATGACGATGCGCGCCGCTATTATATGAGTGCGCTGAAGATCGTTCCGGACGAACCGTCCGTGATGTCCAATCTCGGTCTCTCCTACGCGCTCTCGAAGAATTTGCGTGAGGCCGAGGCTACACTGCGGCGTGCGAATGCCTATTCGAGCAAGGAGCCGCGCGTGCGCCAAAATCTGGCGCTGGTCGTCGGCTTGCAGGGTCGCTTTCAAGAAGCGGAAGACATCATGCGGGCCGATCTTTCGCCGGAGGAAGCGGCCGCCAATGTTGCCGATCTGCGGCACATGCTGGCTGCGGAAAAGAGCGCCAACGATACCAAGAAAGGCAAGCCGTCGCCGCGGATGCTGCAGCAGCAAGCGGCGAACCGGACGGCTGAATAGTGTCCGTTATTGCAGCCCCATTACCCGGATGGCCGCCGGTCCGAGAATGACGATGAACAGCACCGGCAGGAAGAACAGGATCATCGGCACGGTCAGTTTCGGCGGCAGTCCGGCAGCCTTCTTCTCGGCTTCATTCATGCGCATGTCGCGATTTTCCTGCGCCAGCACCCGCAGGGTCTGACCGAGCGGCGTGCCGTAACGTTCCGCCTGCTGCAAGGCCACGCAAACCGACTTCACGCCCTCCAGATCTGTGCGCTTGGCAAGATTCTCATAGGCCTGGCGGCGATCCGGAAGATAGGACAATTCGGCGGTCGTCAGTGTCAGCTCTTCCGCCAGTGCGATCGATTGCGAGCCGATCTCGTCACTGACCTTCTTGAAGGCGGCTTCGATCGACATGCCCGATTCCACGCAGATCAACATCAGATCAAGCGCATCGGGAAAGGCGCGGCGGATCGACAATTGGCGTTTCTGAATTTTGTTCTTGAGAAACAGCCACGGCACCTGCATGCCGAGATAGACCGCGAACAGGCAGATGCCGATCTTGATCGGCAACGGATAGGCCAGATTCAGGATGAAAAACACATAGAGCGGAGTGATCAGCAATGCGGCGATCGGCATCACCATGCGGAAGAACAGATAGGTGACGTAGGGCGCCTGGCCGCGATAACCCGCCTGCACCAGCTTTTCGCGGGCCTCCTCCTGACCGACCCATTTGGCGAGTTGGAACCTCTCCACCGCGTGCTGCATGTATTGTTTCGGGCTCTGACGCAGAGATATCTTGTCGCCGCGCGCCATCCGCTCGCGTTCGCGCTGGCGGATCTTGTCGCGCTCCAGCGCCACCGACTTCATGCGCCGCGGCAGCGGATCCGAAACCAGAAGCGGCATGGCCAGTGTGATCACGGTCGCAATCGCGGCGACGCCGGCGAGGATCATCGCCAGAAGCCGGGAGTCCTGCAAAATGCCCATCAGGAGTTGAGTCATTTTCGTTCACTCATAACCTAGTGCACCGTTTCCGAAGTTCGTGCCGTATCTGCGGCGATCTCAAACACGAACTTCGGAAACAAAGGTGCACTAGCAAGTCTATGATTCTAGTGCCGCTTTTGATTTTGAAGTTCCTGACAGGAGCTTGCTGCAAATGGTGCAGGAACTTCAAAATCGCGGCACTAGGCATGATCATCCGAAAACCTGCATCACACTCTTTGGCGTCAAGCGTTAGAAATCGAAATTGATCATCTTCTTCATGACAAGACAGCCGATGATCATCCAGACGGCGCTGCCGAGAAGCATTAATTGTCCGGTTGGGTGTGTCCAAAGCAGTTCGATGTATTTGGGGCTCGACATCCATACGAGTCCCATCACCGCCGGCGGCAAGGAACCGATAATGGCGGCAGAGGCTTTCGCCTCCATCGACATCGCCTGGATCTTGGCCTTCATCTTCTTGCGATCGCGCAGCACCTTGGAGAGGTTGCCGAGCGCTTCGGAGAGATTGCCGCCGGCCTTTTGCTGAATGGAGATGACGATGCCGAAGAAATTGGCTTCCGGCAGGGGAATTCGTTCGTAGAGCTTCTGGCAGGCTTCGCCGAGCGGAATGCCGATCGCCTGCGTTTCCAGAATGGTTTTGAATTCGCTTTTCACAGGCTCCTGCCCCTCTGCCGCGATCATGCGCAAACTGTCCGCCAGCGGCAGGCCCGACTTGATACCGCGCACGATGACGTCGACCGCATCGGGGAAGACATCGAGAAAGCGGTTCTCGCGCCGCTTCTTGAGCCAGGACAGCATCCAATAGGGCAGGCCGAAGGATGCGGCGAAGCCGAGCCCCAAAGCCGGGAGCAGACCAAGACCCATGCCCAGAACAGTGAGAAATGCGACGATGCCGAAGCCCGCGCTAACAAGGATGTATTGTCGCTTCGACCAGGTGAGGCCGGCTTGGGAGATCCGCTGCGACAGCGACAATCTGCGGTTCTTCTGTTCCTTTTGTTCAAGCTCCTTCAGCGATTCTTCGACCTGCTCGCGCCGCGTTTTCTGGCTGCCGCGCACAATGCGTTGCGCCGGCTGATGTTGCGCGACGCTGGCGGTGCGCTTTTCGACGGCGCGCTCACCGGACAGGATCGGATAAACGAACACCCATGCCAGACCGCCGACCGCGATGGCGGCGAGGATGAACAGGAGCAGGGTCTGGTTGAGCTCGCCAAACATTGAGGTCAGCTCGTGAGGTCCGCGTCGGCCATGATGCTCGCGTCGAGCGCGGCCGCGAGCCGTTTTTCCTCGCCATAATAGCGGGCGCGATCCCAGAATCGCGGCCGGCCGATGCCGGTGGAGCGATGCCGGCCGATCAGGTTGCCGTGCGCGTCTTCGCCGATCATGTCGTAGACGAACAGATCCTGCGTGATGATGACGTCGCCTTCCATGCCGAGCACTTCGGTGATGTGCGTGATACGGCGGGAACCATCGCGGAGGCGCGCCGCCTGGATGATGACGTCGACCGAGGAGCAGATCATTTCGCGGATGGTCTTCGACGGGAGCGAAAAGCCGCCCATGGTGATCATCGATTCGATACGCGACAAGGCTTCACGCGGCGAGTTGGCATGCAGCGTTCCCATCGAACCGTCATGGCCGGTATTCATGGCCTGAAGCAGGTCGAAGGCTTCAGGTCCGCGCACTTCGCCGACGATGATGCGTTCGGGCCGCATACGCAGACAGTTCTTCACCAGATCGCGCATGGTGACCTGGCCTTCGCCTTCGAGATTGGGCGGCCGCGTTTCCAGCCGCACCACATGCGGCTGCTGCAGTTGCAGTTCGGCGGCGTCTTCGCAGGTAATGATGCGTTCGTCGTCGTCGATGAACTGCGTCAGACAGTTCAAGAGCGTGGTCTTGCCGGAGCCGGTACCGCCGGACACAATCGAGTTGACGCGGCAGCGGCCGATGATTTTGAGGATTTCCGCGCCTTCTGGCGTGATCGTGCCGAAGCGGGTGAGCTGATCGAGGGTCAGCTTGTCCTTCTTGAACTTGCGGATGGTTAGCGCAGGGCCGTCGATCGCCAGCGGCGGCACGATGGCGTTGACGCGCGAGCCGTCGGGCAAGCGTGCGTCGCAGATCGGTGAGGATTCATCGACACGGCGGCCGACCTGACTGACGATACGCTGACAGATATTCAGAAGCTGCTGGTTGTCGCGGAAGCGGATGCCCGTCCGGTTAATCTTGCCAGCGACTTCGATATAGACCGTTCCCGACCCATTCACCATGATATCGGCGATGTCGTCGCGTGCGAGCAGCGGTTCCAGCGGTCCATAGCCGAGAACGTCGTTGCAGATGTCGTCGAGCAGTTCTTCCTGCTCGGAAATCGACATCACGACATTCTTGATGGCGATGATTTCGTTGACGATGTCGCGAATTTCCTCGCGTGCGGCATCGGCATCGAGACGCGCGAGCTGTGCAAGATCGATCGCTTCGATCAGGGCGCCGAAAATGGTCCCTTTCACTTCGTAGTAGGATTCCGACCGCCTGCTGTCGGTTGCCGTAATGGGAGCGGTCTTTTGCGGTGACGTCGGCGCAGACAGAAGCGATGCGCCCAAGCCCGTTGCCGGCAGCGGGGCTCGTCCGTCACTGGAGCCTTGCGACGGCATCGGCGCGGGCGCCGCGATCGGCTTTTGCGTGGGCGCGAGCGTTGCGCCGCTCGCGGGAACATGAGGCGGTGCGGCGCCGGGGCCGGATTGATTACGCTTTCCAAACACGACTCGTTACTCCGTACAACGCCAGACCGACTACTTGCGCAGCATCTCCAGGATCGGCCCGAACAATCCGGCTTTGGATTTCTTTGCCTCGGAGCGTCCGGTCATCACTTGCGCGAGCTGACGGAACGTCTCCGCGACTTTGTGGCCGTTCGAAACTTCAGCGATCATCTGGCCGTTATTCGCGGCCGTTCCGAACAGTTGCGGCTCGAAAGGAATAATGGCGGCCGGGTGATCGTCCAGCGCCTTGGCGAAGTCCGACGGCTTGATTTCAGGACGCTTCGGCACGCCGACCTGGTTCAAAACATAGAACGGCCGGTGATCGTTCACCCGCGCGGTCTTGAGATAATCGACAAGGTTCTTGGCGTTGCGCAGGCTGGCGAGATCCGGCGTGGCGACGATCAGGATATCATCGGCGGCGAGGAGCGTGCGCTGGGTCCAGCCGGTCCATTGATGCGGAACGTCGAGAACGATGCATGGCACCGTGGCGCGGAGCGAATCGAAGATCGCGTCGAATGCATCGGCGCCAAAATCATAGACGCGTTCGAGCGTCGCCGGCGCAGCCAGCAGACTGAGATTGTCGGAGCATTTCGCCAGCAGCCGGTCGACGAAGTTGGTGTCGACGCGTTCGGGCGAAAAGACGGCATCGGCGATGCCTTGCGGCGGGTCCTGATTGTAATCCAGTCCGGCCGTGCCGAAAGCGAGGTCGAGATCGGTGACGACCGAATCCAGCGACAGATCGCGCGCGATCGACCAGGCGACGTTATGCGCGATGGTCGATGCGCCAACGCCGCCTTTCGCGCCGATGACCGCCAGAATGCGGCCGACCGGCTTCGCATCGGGCGCGGAGTAAAGGCTGCACACGGAGCGTACGATATCCAGCGTGTTGACGGGCGCGATCAGGTAATCGCTGATGCCGCGGCGAACCAGTTCCCGATACAGCGTCACGTCGTTGTGTCTGCCGATGACGATGACTCGCGTGCCGGGGTCGCAAACTTCCGCCAGTGAATCGAGACCGGCAAGGATGATGTCGGGCCGCTGCTCGAATTCCAGAATGATGACGTTGGGCGTTGGCGCCGAGCGATAGGCCTCGGTGGCCGCTGTCATGCCGCCCATCTGAATCTTCAGATGCGCCTTGGCCATGCGGCGATCCTCGCCGGCCGATTGCACGGCCGCCGCGGTTTCCACCGATTCGCAGAAGGCCTGAATGGAAATGCGTGGCGCCGGCGCGATGTGCTCATCGCGGGCCGGCGCTTCAGCCGCTGGCAAATTCTGCGCTGCGTTTTGAAGGGCGTTTGTCATCAATTGCCGACGTCGCTGATAGTGGCCCTGTCCCGGTTCGGATAAATCGTCTCGGGGCTTTCACCCCGGCGGTATTTCTCCAGCACCATCGTCCGGCGCGACGTCCAGGCTGGGGTTTCGCCGCGCGGCTGGACCAGATCGGCAGGGTTATCGACCATGGCCGCCAGGTTGCGTTGATTGGCGCAGCCGAGATTCCAGTAGGGTTTGTTCGAGGCGTAAAAGGGCTCCGGTGCCGGGCCAAGATCGGTGGGCCACAGGCCGCAGGGGCCGGCATCGGCCTTGATCGTCGAATAGTTCAGCCGGACCGTTGGCAATTGCGCCGGACTTTCCGGTTGATACGAACGCATCGCAACGGTCTGCGGCGGCATGCCCGACGCCATCAGAATGGAATTGATCTCACGGCCGGCCTGCGACGCCGCAAACTGGTTCGGCGTACCTTTTGGCACTTCAATGACGATGCCGCCCGTCGAATCGCGTTTCCAGTTTTGTGCGAATGCCAGCACGTCGGCGCGTTGTGCCGGATTCAGCGAGCCACGGCTCTGACCGATGAACAGTTCGACCGTGCGCGTGCCTTCCCGCAAACCGATCTGATGGCGCTTGCGATAGTCGTTGGGGACTTCAAGCGTTTCCTTGACCCTGTAGGCGTTGCAGCCGACGAGGGTGGATGTGGCCAGCACCACACTGAGGATGCGGATTGCCGTTCTGACGTCGCGTCTGCGGCCGATCGCGAAACTTTGGACTGACATCGATCGTCTCCTCATCCGACGCTTAGTCGAGAATGAAACCGTATTGATTGCGATAGGCCTTGCCCGGCTCGACTTTCCCGGCGATGCCGTAAAGCCTGTTCAGGCGGCCGAGAAACACGGCCGACGGATCGGCGGTATCGGCATAACCGTCGTCCGGCCGCGACAAATCCTTCTGCGCGACAGGCCGGACAACATAAGGCGTGACGAGAATCATCAGCTCGGTCTGCCGGTTGTTGTAATCGCGGCTTTTGAACAGCGTGCCGAGGATCGGAAGCTGCATCAGGGCCGGAAAGCCGTTGATCTGCTGCTTCGTCTGCTCCTGGATCAGACCGGCCAGCGCCAGCGAGCCGCCGGAGGGAATTTCCACCGTGGTGTCGGCGCGGCGCACGCGCAGCGCGGGGATGGTGAAGCCGGCGGTCACGATGGCCCCTTCGGTGGACAGCTCGGACACTTCGGTCGTGACTTTCAGGCTGATGCGTCCTTCCGACAGAACGACCGGCAGGAAAGCGAGGCTGACGCCGAATTTCTTGAACTCGACCGTGTTCTGACAGGCATTGGATCCCGGCGGATTGCAGCTCACACCGGAAATGATCGGAAATTCGCCGCCGACCAGGAAGTTTGCAGCTTCGCCGGAAATCGCGGTGAGGTTCGGTTCGGCGAGGGTGCGGACAATACCGGCGCGTTCCATCGCCCGCAGCGTCGCATTGATGGAGCGGAAGGTACCCGTAACGTTGTTTCCGCCGGCGATATTGGGGAACGGGCCAGAAGACGTCACCAGCGGACCGCCATTGATCGGGAACGGATTGTTGTTGTTGAAATTCACCACGGCCGAGCCGATGTTGAACGAGCCGTTCAGATCGACGCCAAGCTGCTTGATCACATCGCGCTGCATTTCAGCGACAGTGACGCGCAGATTGATCTGGTCGCGACCCTTGACGACAATGGCATTCACCACTTTGTCACCCGCAGCGGTGATGCCCGCTGTACCCTGACCGAGCAGACGTGCGGCGATTTCGTAAGCGGTCTGCGCGTCAGCCTGATTGTTTGCAAAGCCCGAGAGCACGATGCCTTCCGCCCCCAGGGCTTCGACGCGGATATCGCTGTTCGGCAGCACCTGGCGGATGGCTTGGCGGATGCCGTTGAGGTCGCGTTTCACCGCAATATCGAAACCGGCGATCTGGCGGCCTGCGGCATCGAAGAAAAAGATACTGGTCTGGCCGACCTTGACGCCGATCATATAAGCGCGCCGGGCCGAGCGAACCACGGCATTGGCGATTGCCGGATCGGACACGAGAACGTCCTTGGCATCGCGCGGCAGATCGATGACGACGGCCTTGCCGATACCCAGAGAGACCGGGCGCGAACTGGCTTCGCTGCCGACGACCGAGATGACCGGGGTGTCCGGTTCCGCGGCCATTGCAGGCGCGCTCGCGATCATCGGCAACGCGGCGAGAAGCATCGCGACCAGCGGCCGGCGCACCGAGCGATCATGCGTCATCAAGCAGTTCCTTCCGGTCGTCGTCATTTTGGCGTGGCCTTTGTCGTCACGCCAAAGCGGACCATGTTGATTCCGTTGCCGCGATTTGCATTTCTGTCGATGTCGTCGCCGGAACCGGGAGCGGTGTCGACGATGCTGCGAAGCGCCAGGGACAAGTTGCCGAGCTGTTTGCCGAGCACGAGCGTTTCGGCTTGGCCGGGAGTCAGCTCAAGTGTCACGGTCTTGCCGATCATCGTCTTCTGGCCCTGCGGATCGCTGACGCTTTGGTCGATGGCCAGCACACGGACATTCGACAAAATGGTCTCGCTGACGAACGTGTCTCCAGCGCCCTGCTTTTCCGCGGCATGATCGCGGCGGGTCAGGATCACATCCACGCTGTCACCCGGAACGACGAAGCCGCCGGCGCTGGTTTCGGCGGAAATCTCGGTCGAGACGGCGCGCATTCCACTAGGCAGCACAGCGGCGAGATAACCCGATGCGCCGGCCTTGATCAGGCGCGCTTCCTGGATGGGTTCACCTGCCGCAAACGATCCGCGGGCGATGGAGCCGGACAGTTGCTCGATCGCGTCCGGCCGGTTCGATTTGCGAATGAAACTCGGTCCGGCCGACGCAGCCGGCCATGTCTGCCAGCGCAATTCGCCCGGTTTCACCGCCGTGCCGCGGCCGATGTCCGAGCTCGCCACGAGGACGTCCACGGTCTCGAGCTGGACAACCGGCGCCGGTGGCGGTGCTGGCTTGTCGGACCGGCCAGCGAGCAGCGCAGCGAGGCCGCCAGCCGCAACCGCGATTCCCAGCACCACAAGACGTGCGGCTTTCATTACGCTTCACTTCCCGCAAATGACACAGACGGCCGGGCGTTGGCCTCGATGGTAGTTTCACCATCCAAAGGTCAATTCGTGGTTAACAAGCGGTTTGCAAACCAAGTTAATTTTGTATGAAGCGCTAAGCTCACAGGCCCAACGGGCGCATCCATACCGTGCTTGGATAAACCGCCAACGCCGCCGCGGCGAGGGCGATGCCATAAGGCACGCCGGATTTCGCGTTATGCAGACGCAGGACCCATTCCTGTCCGCTGACCGCTTCCGGCAATGGCAGCGTGCGAAAGCGCAGAAGCAGCAGCGTCAGTGCGCCGCCAAACAGCGATGCATATAGCAGATAGTTCATCAGAGGATCGAAACCAAGCCAGAGCGCTGTGGCCGCTGCGAGTTTCGCATCGCCGCCGCCGATCCATCCGCAGGCAAAGAATGTGAAAGTGACCGCAAGCACGAGGGCGCCAGCGCCGACATGCGACAGGATCTGGGCACCGTTCATCCCGATCAACGCCGCCAGGAGTGCGAATCCTGCGATCAGGATCAGCGATACGCGGTTGGAGATCGTCATCGTGAAGAGATCGCTCCAAGCAGCAAAAGCCATGAGCAGCGGAAACAGGCACAGCCGAAGCGTATCTGTCAGCATCATGGTCATGGAGGAACTCACACCTGCTCTTTTCTTGCTTTTACGACGGTAGGTGGTAGCTATTTCAGTTCGGTTAGCGAACTCGACGCGAACGCCGCCATAAACGATAAAGCCGCGCCCGCTGGATAAAATTGCAGCGGAACGCGGCTTCAACCGGGCAATATTACTTCATCTCGTCGCGCACGGTTTCGAAGGCTTTATTCACCTTGTCGCCGAGACCGTTGACGGCCGTGATGATGACAACGGCGATGCCGGCGGCGATCAGGCCATATTCGATGGCGGTTGCACCCGACTCGTCGTTGAAAAATTTCTTGAGCGTCGACATTTTGTAATCTCTCCGTTGAGACAGCATTGAACTTGTTTGTGAACCAGACAGCCGGGGCAACCGGCAGTGACGCGAAGCTAACAGGCGCTTTTGAAAAAACTGTAAGATCGATGCCCCGGCTTTTGCGGCAGTCGTTCAGAACTCGTTAGGGATGCGTGTTCCGACGCCGGAAAATCAAAAGGCTCCGGATCATGCCGGAGCCTTGTTCGCGATAGAGCAGCTGTCGATCTCGTCAGAAGCCTTGCGTAGCTTCGAATGTGGTTGCGAGCTTTCTGCCAATTCCTTGAACCACCGCGATTATCGCGACGGAAATGCCGGCTGCAATCAATCCATATTCGATGGCGGCGGACGCAGTTTCGTCCTTTGCAAACCGGATGACGATGTTTCGCATGTGTGGATTCTGTCCGCGCTTTACGGGGTCGATATCAGGTTGGCGGACCGTAGCAAGGCGCCATTGCAGGGGCCTTAACCCAAAAAGTTTTGCGAAAAAAAGTCTCTCAGTTTGGTGCGGTGGTTAAGAAAAGTTTGAATCAACTTGGGAGAGGGACGGTATTGTCCTCCATCCGGGCGGATCTCCGATTAACGTTCGATCCGGGACGAGAATGACAGGACAGCCCTGGTCGGCGATTCATCTTTTCGCAGTGAAGTGAAGGTAAAAAATCGGTAGTGCAGTCGCGTCGTGTTGCGTTCGGAGTACGGGTTATATGTCTGGCGGGTCCCGCATTGATGCCTGGATGCGTCGTGTGGCGCGGATGGCCGTGGTGGCCGCAGCGCTCTGGATGTCTCCGGCTTACGCCGATGGCGCTGCGGTCGGTTCTTTAAGCCTTGTGCTCGATCAGGCGCGGCTCGTGAAACTGCCGGAGCGGGTCGCGACGATTGTTATTGGCAATCCGCTGATTGCCGATGCCACCTTGCAGCCCGGCGGCCTGATGGTGATGACGGGCAAGGGGTATGGCACGACCAATCTGATCGCCCTCGACCGCAAGGGAGATGTGCTCCTCGAAAAGCGGGTGCGGGTCAGCGGTCCGTCGCTTGACACGGTCGTCGTGTACAAAGGTGTCAATCGCGAAACCTATAGCTGTACGCCAACCTGCGCGCCGCGCATCGTGCCAGGTGATGCCGAAGCATTCTTTGCGCAGACCCTGGCCCAGACGACCACCTTGAACACTCAGGCTTCGGGCATGAGCAATTCGAAATAAGCGGCTGCGACGGCTTGGTTTACAACCCGTAAAGTTCCACCAGCGCTTTGTCATTAAACGGCGCAACGGTTCGACAAGACGGTTTTGATACACCTCCCGTAATGCTGGCCGACGTCATCGGCGCCAGCGTTTCGGGTCACCTCATGTCCAAGACGTTCAAGCAAAAATTATTCGGTGCGGCGCGCTCGAAAGCGCCGCGTCTTCTATGCCGGTTCCTGCGCCGCAAGGATGGTGCGGCCGCCGTCGAATTCGCTTTCGTTATGGTGCCCTTCCTGATGTTGATGTTCGCCATCATGGAGACGGCCCTGATCTTCTTTGCCGGACAGACGCTTGAAACGGCGGCTGCGAATTCCGGACGGTTGATCCTGACGGGCCAGGCGCAATCGCAGAAATTCGATGCGGCAAAGTTCAAGCAAGAAGTCTGCGCCCGCGTATACGCCTTGTTTGATTGCGAGGGCGGGTTGATCGTCGATGTCCGCACTTATAACTCGTTTGCTTCGATCGATAATTCCAAGCCGATCGATGCAGACGGCAAGCTGACATTGAATCCGACCTATGCGCCGGGAGGGCCGGGCGATATCGTCGTGGTGCGTCTCGGCTATCAATGGCCTATTCATCTGTCGCTGCTCGGGTTCAATCTTTCCGATCTGACCGGTGAAAAGCGGTTGCTGTTGGCCACCGCAGCTTTCAGAAACGAGCCGTTTTCCGTGGCCCAATGAGTCGCGTTCCAATGCATTCTCTTGTCTTTTCACTGCAACAATCCGTGCGGCGGCGTTTGTCGCGCTTTGCGCAGGACAAGCGCGGTGTCTCGGCCGTCGAATTCGCGCTGATCCTGCCGTTGATGGTGTTGCTCTATTTTGGCCTGGTCGAAGTGTCTCAGGGTGTCATCGTCGATCGCAAGGTGAAAATGACCGCGCGGACGGTAGCGGACCTTGTTTCACAGGTCTCCACGATCGATAATTCCGGCGTCGATGCAGCGCTTGGCGCATCGACTGCCATCCTTGCACCGTTTTCCGCAGCGAATGCGAAAGTCATCGTGTCGGTCGTCAGCATCGATAACAATGGCAATGCCAAGATCGTCTGGAGCCGGGCGAATAAGGATTCCGGTCATGGCACAGGAGACAGCGTCACGGTGCCTGATGCGCTGAAAACCCCTAACACGTCACTGGTGTGGGGCGAGGCGACATATGATTATTCGCCGGCGATGGGCTACGTCACCGGTCCCCTGACGCTGAGCCAGCAGATATTCATGCGGCCGCGGCTCTCGGAAACCGTAAAAAAGACCTGACGCATATTCCAGCGGATTTAAGGAATCGGCAGGCTGGTCGTCGACTTGATATTCTCCATCGCAAAGCGCGATGTGACATTCTTCAGCGGCGATGCGGCGATCAGTTTTTTGTAAAACAGATCGTAGGCATGCATGTCGGCGACGACGACGCGCAGCATGTAGTCGACATCGCCGGCCATCCGGTAGAATTCCATCACCTCCGGCATCGCGCTCACGGTCGCTGCGAAATTGCTCAGCCAGCTTTCCGAATGATCGTCGGTCTCGACCGAAACAAATACGGTGATGCCGAGGCCGACCTTGGCCTGATCGACGATGGCAACCCGCTTCTGGATGACCCCTTCGGCCTCCAGACGCTGGATGCGCTTCCAGCACGGTGTGGATGACAGGCCGACCCGCTGGCCGATTTCGGCCACCGAGAGGGACGCATCCTCCTGGAGGGTCAGAAGGATCTTGCGATCGATCGCGTCGAGCTGGTGCATTGGAATAATATTCCAAAAATGGAACCAATGTAGGCGTTATAATAGAAAATATTTCTATGTAAAGCCCAATTTATGAGCTTCCGTTGCGGCATTCCGTTGCCGCCGCATACATGCGCCTCATCCTTCAAGAACGCCGTCTCCCTTCTCGACGAACGCCCGGATGATGTGATGGGCGATGGCGACAGGGGGCGGGGTACTCAATCCGTCCGGATGCTGTCGCAGCAGCATTGCCGCGGCTTCGTCACGCGAGAACCAGCGCGCATCTTCCAGCTCGTTCTGATCGACGGTGATGGCTTCGGAGACGGCCTCCGTGTGACAGCCGATCATTAGCGATGATGGAAACGGCCAGGGCTGCGACGCGAAATATTTCACGCGTCCGCAGATGATGCCCGCTTCCTCAAGCGTTTCGCGCCGTGCGGCCTCTTCCATGCTTTCGCCGGGCTCGACGAAGCCAGCCAGACACGACCACATGCCTTGTCCGAATCGCGCCTGCCGCCCGAGCAGACACTGGTCGCCACGGATCGCCAGCATGATGACGACGGGATCGGTGCGGGGGAAATGTTGCCCATGACATTGCGGACAATCGCGCCGCCAGCCACCTTGCACAACATCGGTCTTGTGTCCGCAATTGGAACAGAAGCGATGCCGCGCGTGCCAGTGGAGTAATGCTTTCGCCTCGGCGAGCGGCGCGAGATGGTCCGGTGCAACGAGGCCCTGAACCGCGATCGAACGCAAATCGGTGACGATGAAGCGGTTGTCGTTCTTCATCGCTTCGGTAAGCTCGGGAGCAATGGCAAGTCCGAAACGCGCGGCCTTGTCTTGCAAGCCGAGAAAGATGCGTTCCGGCGCAGTTGTCATCGATGCAATCTCGGCGGGCGCGAACAGGGGATCATGAAGCGCGCCGCCGTTCTTCAACAGCACCATCTCGCCGCCGACGAGATAGAATCCGCAAGCGTCATTCGCTGCGCAGGCATCCAGAAAAGCGGTGTCGGTCCGGTACTCGGCGGCGCGCGAGATGACGCTGTCGATATAGCCGAGTTGCGGCCAAGGGCCGAATGTGAGCGCCTTCTGCATTGTTAAATCAATCCTTTTTGCGCTCATGCCTTCCATACTCGCTCATTCCCGCGAAAGCGGGAATCCAGTCTTGTTGTTTCTGGGTCTCCGCCGGAGCCTGTCATTGGGCCGCGCTTTGCGCGGACCCGTTGGCGGGGACGAGCGGAATAAAATGTCCGAAGCTCATCTTCTTATCACGACACCCAGAGCTTCTTGCGCATGGCAGTCATGAAGCGGCCCAACTCGGCAGTGTCGTGGGTGAGCGGCTCCGCCGCGCCCCAGACGGGTTTCGGCCAGGCTTTGTCGGTTTTGCGGCGGGCGATGATGTGGACATGCAGCTGCGGCACGGCATTGCCGAGCGCGGCGACATTCAGTTTGTCGCATTTGGTGACGTCTTTCAGGGCGCGGCTGACCCGGGCGATTTCCACCGTAAGCTGCGCCTGCTCCACCTCGTCGAGGTCGATGATTTCGACGATCGCCGGCCGGCGCGGAACCAGCAGCAACCAGGGGTAATTGGCGTCCTTGATGATGAGGACGCGAGACAGCGTCATATCGCCAAGAAGGATCGTGTCCCGCTCCAATTGCGGGTGCAGCGACCAGCCGTCTGAATTCATGTGGATATCCAAGGTATTGCGGGGAACGGCAGGTTATCACGACGGCGCCGGATATGCTTGCTTTCGGAGCGCTAAGGCCCGATATAAAGCGCGGGAGGTTGGCGGTGGGCGAGCCACTCGCCAACCGGGTCAGGTCCGGAAGGAAGCAGCCCTAACGAGCTCCGGTTCGGGTCGCTCGTCAGCCTCCCACTTATTTCTTGAACGGTGGCCGGGCCACGCGCCGGCGCCGCGGACCCGGAAGCTCCAGACGGAAAGCCCAACAGGGAATGAGCGACGCCGAAAATCGTTCGCCGGGTCAGACTGCGCCGCAGGCGGCTGCAACTGACACCGCGTCCGGCTATCGCGTGCTGGCCCGCCGCTATCGCCCCTCCACCTTCGCCGACCTGATCGGCCAGGACGCGATGGTCCGGACCGTCTCCAATGCCTTCGAAACAGGCCGCATTCCCCAAGCGTGGATTCTCACCGGCGTGCGCGGGGTCGGCAAAACGACGACGGCGCGCATTCTGGCGCGGGCGCTCAATTATCAATTGCCGGACGGCTCGATCAAAGGGCCGACCATCGACATGCCGGTGATGGGCGAGCATTGCCAGGCGATCATCGAAAGCCGCCACATCGACGTGCTGGAAATGGACGCGGCCTCGCATAACAGCGTCGACGACGTGCGGCAGATCAACGATGCCGTGCGTTACGCGCCGGTTTCTGCGCGCTACAAGGTCTATATCCTCGACGAAGTGCACATGCTCTCTGGCGCAGCGTTCAACGCGCTGCTGAAGACGCTGGAAGAGCCGCCGCCGCATGCGAAATTCGTATTCGCGACGACGGAAATTCGCAAAGTGCCGATCACCGTGCTGTCGCGCTGCCAGCGCTTCGATCTGCGGCGTGTCGATGGCGATTTGCTGGTGCGGCATCTGTCGAACATCGCGGACAAGGAAAACGTCAAAGTTGAGACCGAGGCGCTGGCGCTGATTGCGCGCGCGGCCGAAGGTTCGGTGCGCGATTCGCTGTCGCTGTTCGATCAGGCGATCGCCCATGCCGCAGGCGAAGTGCGCGCCGACGATATCCGGCAGATGCTCGGTCTTGCAGACCGCGCGCGCGTGGTCGATCTGTTCGAGATGCTGCTGCGTGGCGATATCGCTGCGGCGCTGAAGGAATTGCGCGACCAATACGATTCCGGCGCCGATCCGGCGGTGGTGTTGTCCGATCTGGCCGAATTCACGCATTTCGTCACGCGTGTGAAGCTGGTGCCGTCCGTCGCCGACGATCTGTCGCTCAGCGAGTCGGAACGCACGCGCGGCAAAACATTTGCAGCGCAGCTCTCGATGCGCATTCTCGCGCGCACGTGGCAGATGCTGCTGAAGGGCATGTCGGAAGTGCAGCAGGCCGGCCGGCCGATCGCGGCAGCGGAAATGCTGCTCGTTCGTATTGCCTATGCCGCCGATCTGCCGACGCCGGACGATGTGATCCGCTCGCTCGGTCATGGTTCGGCGGCGGAGAGTGCGCCGGTCTCGGCGCCACGCACCAATGGCGGCGGTGCATCGGCATCGTTCACCAATACGGGGTCATCGGGCGCAGGCTTCGCGCCCCGCGTTGAAGCGCCGCGCGGTGCGCCGCGCGGGTCCGGTGCGCCGGCCTTGAGCATTGTTCCGCGCTCCATCGAACAGGCGCCTGCACCGCAGGGTCTGGTGATCAACAATTTCGAAGAGCTGGTGAAGCTCGCGACCGACAAGCGCGATCTGCAGATCAAGACGGCGCTGGAGCGGGACGTGCGGCTAGTGCGCTGCGAGGATGGGCAGCTCGAAATCGCGCTGGAGCAGGGCGCCCAGCATTCGCTGGTCAACGATCTGGCGGCGAAGTTCAAGGCATGGACGGGCCGGCAATGGGTCGTGGTGCTGTCGCGCGAGGTCGGCGAACCGACGCTGAAATCGCAGGCCGAAGCGCGCGAGGCCGATCTGAAGCGCGGTGTGCGCAGCGATCCGTTGGTGCAGGCTGTGCTGGAACGCTTTCCGGGAGCCGAGATTGTCGCAGTGCGGCCGCGCGAGGTTGATCCGGTGCCGACGAATGGCGATATGCCATTTGAGGATAGTGACGCCGACAACGATCTGGATGATGAAAGGTAAGCCATGGTCGATTTCATGGGCATGATGAAGAAGGCCACCGAGCTGCAATCGAAAATGCAGGCGATGCAGGCCGAACTCGAAGCCGTCGAGGTCGAAGGCGTCTCCGGCGGTGGTGTCGTGAAAGTGACGCTGTCCGGCAAGGGCGATCTGAAAGCCGTGAAGATCGACGATACGCTGATGAAGCCGGAAGAGAAGGAAATCCTGGAAGACCTTCTGGTCACGGCGCATGCCGACGCCCGCAAGAAATCCGAAAGCGTGATGGCCGAGAAGATGAAGGGGCTGACCGGCGGATTGCCGCTGCCGCCGGGATTGAAACTTCCGTTCGGATAAAGACGGTTGGATGACCGCGAAAAAAGACGACGATTATCTGATCAAGCCCGATCCGTACGATCCGCGGCTGACCGAGCGTGTGCGCGGCATTGACCAGACTGGCGCCGAGATCGAGACCGTTGTCACGGTCGAGCGCGCGCTGACGATCTTTCTGAATTCGCAGGAGATCGTGACCGCGATGACCATCGCCGATCATCCCGATTATCTCGCCATCGGCTATCTGCTCAATCAGGGCATGCTGCAGCCGGATGATATCGTCACCGAGGTCGATTACGACGAGGAATTGTCGGTCGTCGTGGTGCGCACGGAGAGGCAGACCGATTACGAAGAGAAACTGAAGAAGAAAGTGCAGACCTCCGGCTGCGCGCAGGGCACCGTGTTCGGCGATCTGATGGAAGCGCTGGAGGGCGTGACGCTGCCGCAGACGCAATTCCGTACGTCATGGCTTTATGCGCTGACCAACAAGATCAATACGACGCCATCGCTTTATCTCGAAGCCGGCGCGATCCATGGCTGCGTGCTGGCGCATGAGGACAGGCCGCTGGTTTATATGGAAGACGTCGGCCGCCATAACGCCGTCGACAAGATCGCCGGCTGGATGTTTCGTGAAAAGGTGCCGGCAGGCGACAAGATTTTCTATACGACTGGCCGTCTCACGTCGGAGATGGTGATCAAGACCGTGCGCATGGGCATTCCGATCCTTGTGTCGCGTTCCGGCTTTACGGCGTGGGGTGTGGATCTGGCACGGAAGGCCAATCTGACGCTGATTGGCCGCGCCCGTGGCAAGCGCTTCACAGCGCTCGCGGGTCTCGACCGCATCGTGTTCGATCAGGACCTCAGCTATGTCGAGGAAGAGAGTTCCAAGCATCGGCGCAAGGCAGCGATGCATGATGATTGATGTGCTGCGAATTCTCTTTACTTCACCTCCCCCTGGAGGGGGGAGGTCGACGCGCCATAAGCAACGCGGCATGGCGCGTCGGGAGGGGGTGAACTTTAGCGGTGCAAGTCACCCCACCCCGGCGCGCATTCGCTACGCTCAAGCGCTCCGACCCTCCCCCTCCAGGGGAGGGTGAAGAATGCGCGTGGCAAAGTCAGTGGCCCCCACTCTCGGCCTCGTTCTCGCTGGCGGGCTCGCGCGCCGGATGGGCGGCGGTGACAAGGCGCTGATCGAAATCGGCGGTCGCGCCATCCTCGATCGCGTGCTCGAGACGCTGACGCCGCAATGCGATGGCATCATCCTCAATGCCAATGGCGATCCGCAACGTTTCGCAAGGTTCGGTCTTCCCGTCGTCTCGGACGATATCCCCGATTTCGCAGGGCCGCTCGCCGGCATTCTCGCAGGACTCGACTGGCTCGCCGTGCATCGCCCCGATGTCGAATGGATGGTGAGCGTGCCGGGCGATTGTCCATTTCTGCCGATTGATCTCGTGCAGCGCCTGCATGCCGTGCGCGAACAGGAGGGCACGAAACTCGCCTGCGCACGTTCGGGCGACTGGCGGCATCCGGTGGTCGGATTGTGGAACGTCGCGCTGCGTGACGACCTACGTCACGCGCTGGTGGACGAAGACCTGCACAAGATCGAAGTCTGGACCGCGCGGCATGGCGTCGCCATTGCCGAATGGCCGGACACGCCGTTCGATCCCTTCTTCAACGTGAATACGCCGGAGGATCGCGCCCGCGCGAACGAGATCGCGCGCGAGCTTCAGGTTTTTGGCTGACGCGTTTTCTTCACGCGAACCGGGACTCGCTTCGCTGGAAAACGCTTTAGCCGGTCAAAACCGCGTAGGGCAGGAAGCCGACGATATCGCCCTGTGCGATGTCGGTTGTATCTTCACCGAGTTCGACAAGGCCGTCGGTTTCCGTCAGCGATGTGATGACGCCGGCGCCGTCCTGTTTGTACTTGCTCGCCTCGATCACGCCGTCATCGGCGCGCGTCAACGCCACGCGCACATATTCTCTCCGGCCCTTCTTCTTGCGATAGGGAAAAGCCGCGCGCACCGGCAATGCCACCAGAGGCGCTGTAACCGCGCCGGACAGCCGCATAATCAGCGGACGCACCACGCGAACGAACGTGATGAAAGCCGCGACCGGATTGCCGGGCAATCCGACGAATGCGGCATTCGCATCCGCCCGTTTGCCGGAGATAACACCCATCGCCACCGGCCGTCCCGGCTTGATGGCGACGCGCCAGAACACAAGCTTGCCGACCGCCTCGACCGCATTGCGGACATGATCCGCTTCGCCGGTGGAGACGCCGCCGGAGGTCAGAACGAGATCGTGGCCATCCGCTGCGGCTTTCAGCGCGTCACCGAGCTGGGCCGGATCGTCGGGCAGAATGCCGAGATCGGTCGTCTCCGCGCCGAGGCTGTTGATCAGTCCGGCCAGAAGCGCGCGATTGGCATCGTAGAGCGTCGCTGTGCGCAGCGGCGTGCCGGGCTCGACGAGTTCATCGCCGGTCGAGAACAGCGCGACGCGAATGCGCCGCCGCACCGTCAGTTCGGTTAAACCCATCGCCGAGGCGAGCGCAATGTCGGCAAAGGACAGAATGCGGCCGGCCGGCAGCACCACAGAACCGAGGCGCACATCTTCGCCGGCCAGGCGGCGATTGGCGCCGCGTTTCAGGCCCGGCGGAACGATCACCACGCCATCTTCGGTCTGCACGTCCTCCTGCATGAAGACGGTGTCGGCGTTCTTCGGCATCGGCGCGCCGGTGAAGATGCGGATCGCCTGGCCGGGCGCAAGCGGCTGCGCGGCTGCGCGCCCGGCGGTGATGCGTTCGGCGATGGCCAGCCGCGTGTCCGATTGCGGATCGAGATCGGCATGGCGCACGGCGTAGCCGTCGACCGCCGAGTTATCGAACGGCGGCAGATTGATCGGTGCGGCAATGTCTTTCGCCAGTGTGCGGCCACGGGCTTTTGCAAGCGGAATGGTCTCGGTTTCCGCAACGGGAGATACACGCTCACCGATGATGCGTTCGAGGTCGCCGACGGGAAGCAGCGGTCCGGAAAACGCAAAGCAATCGTCGGTGAGTTGCGCCATCAGATCGCGTCCGCGTGGGTTTTCACTTCACTGATGGGAATGGCCTTTGCCAAAAGAAGATCGGCGATGCCGTCGATATTGTTGAGATCGACGACCGGCACCTTGGCGTCGGGCAGCGGCGTATCGGACGCAATCGCGACGATCCAGCGATCATCGGGATGCAGTAACGGCTTGCCGTTCTCGGCTCGATAAATTTCAAGCTTCGGAAACGGCTCGCGCTTAAAGCCTTCGACCAGAACCAGATCGACATTGGAGAGCTTGGCCAGCAGTTGCGGCAGTTCCGGCTCTGGCGCGCCGCGCAATTCGTGCATCAAGGCCCAGCGATTGCCGGACACGACCAGCACTTCCGTCGCGCCTGCGGAGCGATGTTCGAACGAATCCTTGCCAGGCCGGTCGACATCAAACGCATGATGCGCATGCTTGAGCGTGGACACGCGTTTGCCGCGGGCAGTGAGCCGCGGGATGACCTTTGTCAGCAACGTGGTTTTGCCGGAACCGCTCCAGCCAGCGAGGCCAATAATGCGCATGCGAGACTGTTTACCGTAAAAACGACGAATGGCGGAATGCCAGATCGTCTGATCGCCAATTTGAAATGCGGCCATAGGTCCGCCAGGGAAAGCTAATCATTGGCGGGGCGCATACCAAGCGCGCGGATGCGTTGTCGCACTTTGTCGTCCTGCAGCGCTTGGAGGAAGGCGCGAACGGCGGGACGATCCTTGCGGCTGTCTACGATGAGGAAATCGTATTCCTCCGGTGCGACCGGCAGGAAGGAGAGGCCATACATGCGCGCCACCGGCTCGATCGCAAAGCCCCAATCGGCCCGCGCCTGGGCGATCGCCGCGGCAACGGCATTGTGCGATTTCGGCTGGTTGGCATAGCCGGGCGGGCGAGCGCCTTTGAGCTTCTGGTCGATCAGGATGCGGGTGCCGGAGCCGGCATTGCGGTTGACCATCAGGCAATAGTGATCGGCTAAAGCCGCCGCGATGGCCTGATCGGCGCTCTTGCCTTCAAAGCGCGGGTCGCCGGCGCGATAGAGAAAGCCCTGCGAGCGCTGCCAGCCCTTCACTAGTGACAGCCCGTCCTGCACGAGATGCGTGTTGTAGGCCCCGCTCTGCGGATCGACGAGATGAACGGGCGCGATGTCGCATTCGCCACGCTGCGCTGCGACGGCACCGCCAAGGCTGCCGACCGCGATGGTGCGCGCGGTGAAGCCGCGCTCGGCCAATGCGCCGACGACGACATCCAGCGCCACATCATGGCTGCCCATGATGACGACGTCGGGCGCGCGAGCCGCGGCGCCGATCAAGGTGACTTCGGTTGTCGTATTGGCGTCGAGTGCGCTGGCGAGGGCATCGATCTCGATGAAGCCGTCCGCTTGCGAGAAGGTGGTGACCGAGCCCGATCCTTTGGGCGAGGGGAATGCGATCATGCCGTCGGAACCTTCCACCAGAGCGACGAGCGCGAACTCCTTGCGGCCCAGTTCGGAAGGAACGCGTGTCGGCACACGCACGGTGAGCGTCTTCGGGTTTTCGGGCGGGAGACCAGCGAGCGCGCGAATGACAGGTGCGACGAAGGCATGAAACGTGAAGATGGCCGATGTTGGAAAGCCGGGCAGCACGACAACCGGTTTGCCGTCGGCGACGGCAAGGCAAAGCGGCTTTCCGGGCTTCAGCGCGACGCCGTGTACAAGGATGCCGGGCTGGCCGAGCGTCGAGACGATGCGATGTGAAAGATCGCCCGCGCCTTTCGACGTGCCGCCCGACAGGATCAGCATGTCGGCGTCCGCTAGTGCCTTGCGCATGGCATCGCCGAGCAACGTCTCGTCGTCGGGAAATGCGCCATAGGCCTCCGGCTCGCCGCCGGCTTCGGTGACGGCGGCGGCGATGATCGCGCCATTGCTGTCATAGATCCTGGCAGGGCCGAGGTCTTCGCCGGGTTGCACCAGCTCATCGCCGGTCGAGAGCACCGCGACCTTTGGCTTTCGCACCACATCGATGGTGGCGATGCCGCAAGCGGCGAGCATGCCGATCTCGCGCGAACCGAGCAGAGTGCCCTTGCGCAGCAAGGTTTCGCCGCGCGCAATGTCAGAGCCGGCATAGGCGATGAATTGTCCGGGCGCGACGGAGCGCCGGATTTCAACGGACGGCGTTTCGGAATCGTCGAGCAACTCGGTATGCTCGATCATGATCACGGCATCGGCACCGCGCGGCACGACTCCGCCTGTTGCAATCGCCGTTGCTGTGACCGGCGACACTTCGATGAGCGGCGCATGACCGCAGGCGATCACTTCGCGGTTGAGGCGAAGCCGCAGCGGCGTTGCGTCGCTCGCGCCAGTGGTGTCGCTCGCGCGCAAGGCAAATCCGTCGACACCCGAGCGGTCGAAGGGCGGCACATCGAGCGGCGCCAGCACATCGGCTGCGAGCACGCGGCCAAGCGCGTTCGACAAGGCGATGCTTTGCGTGCCGCGTGGCGACAGGTCGAGATGGCGCCCGAAACGCCGTTTCGCTTCGTCAGCCGACACGACTTCGAGAAACTGCTCCTGCCGCGCAGCGCGGCGCACCGCATCGATGAGCGCCTCTTCAGGCTTCGGCAATTGAGTCACGGCAGCGGCCTCACCGGAACAATGGTGCCGGCCGGATAACCTTCGCTGTCCGCTGGCACCAGTACCCATCCATCGGCTTGCAATAACATTTGCAGCGGCAGCATGCCGGATGCGAGCGGCGTGATTGTGTCGCCGTCGCGGCGGACAGGAACGACTTCGGCAAGACCGATGGTGGAGGTTATCTTTCGCGACAGTTTTGCGGAAAAGACGAATTCATTTGTGACGCAGCCGCTGAGTTTCACAATCAGCGGCTGCACCAGCGTCAACCAGCAGGCAAGCGCTGAATCGATGCGGCCGGGAACGAGCAACACCGGCCGTTTCTCCACATGACCGAAAGCGGCCGTTTCTCCCGGCGATATTCCGATGCCGTGACACGCCAATGTGCCCGCGTGCGACAATGCCGTGATGGCGCGATCGTTGCATCCACTGCCGGTGCCGCCGACGCCGATCAACGCGTCAATGCCGGTGTCGCGCAAGCCGGCATCGAGATCGTCAGCCAGCGTCACATCGGCGCCGGCTGATCTTGCAGCGCTCGTGAAGAAATCGCCGATCGATTGCAAAATTGCATCGTCGCGTCTTGCAAGCACGATGCGAATGCGCGGCTTGCGGATGCTGACTTGCATCAAGCCGAGCGCCGCGAACGAGGCGATGTCAATCGCGCGCAAAGGCTTTCCCGCCTTGCGCAGGACGGCGCCACCTTCGGCATCGCCGCCGGGTGGCATCACGCCTTCACCCGGTCCAACCGGTGCGACGATCTGCATCAGGCCGCCAATGACCGTGACAGCGTCGATCGGAGCGACGGCGTCGGTTCCGGGCGGCATCGGTGCGAAGGCATCGATGCGCCGGGTCGATGGCGGCAACATCATCGGCGCATAGGGCCCGGCGTCGCGCGTGGCATCGGCATCCACGGCCCAGCCATCGCGTGCCGCCAAGGCTGTCGCTGGTTGTGCCTTTGCCGCGATCGCATCTGTAGCGAGCACATGACCCAGCGCCTGCGCAACCGGCACCTCCCGCGCAGCTACCGGAGCGATCCGGCTCAGCAAGGCCAACACATCGGCCAGCGGTGCCAGCCGGGCAATCCTTTGGGTGGCGGCGATGTCCGCGTTCATGCTTGCGTTTCTGACGAAGCATCCATACTGGGTCAAGCGACTGAAATATTGCCGGTTTCCGAATTGGACGGGCGAGCCGTCGATAGAGCGGGCCTATGACCATGACCGAAAAAGTCATCAATCTGCGTGGCCTCAAATGCCCGCTCCCGGCGCTCCGTACCCGCAAGATCCTGCGCGGCATGGCGGCGGGCGAGGTGATCCTGGTCGAATGCACCGACCCGCTGGCCTCGATCGATATTCCGAACCTGATCAACCAAACCGGCGATGCGCTGGAAGCGGCCGAGCGGGCAGACGATGTTCTGACCTTCAGGATCCGGAAGGTTTGACCTGCAAATCCGGAGCAAAGCGCGAGTTGAATTTGCCGCGCCGTTCGGGGATTGTCTGCCGCTAGCCGGCTGCTTCCAACACCGCAGGAAATACCATTGCCCGACAAATCCAGTATTTCGCCCAATATTCCGCGTGCGTCGACGGCGCTGCAAAATCTGACTGTCCTTGATTTGTCCCGGGTCCGTGCCGGCCCGACTTGCGCCCGGCAATTCGCCGACTGGGGCGCCAACGTGATCAAGATCGAGGCGCCGGAGCGGCTGGAGGGTGGCGATCCGATCGGCGGCCCGCGTCATGCCGGGGATTTCCAGAATCTGCACCGGAACAAGCGCAGCATCACACTGGACCTGAAGAGCGAGCAGGGCCGCGCGACCCTGCTGCGCCTCGCCGAAAAAGCCGACATCCTGATCGAGAATTTCCGCCCCGATGTGAAACGGCGGCTGAAGATCGATTATCCGGACCTGAAGGCCGTCAATCCGCGTATCGTTTATGCCAGCATCTCGGCCTATGGTCAGACCGGGCCTTACGAGACATGGCCAGGCTTCGACCAGATTGCGCAGGGCATGGGCGGGCTGATGTCCGTGACCGGCTTGCCGGGACAGGGGCCAGTGCGCGCGGGCGCTGCGGTCGCCGACATGGCGGCGGGCCTGTTCGCGGCGCTCGGCATCATGGTGGCTTTGCTGGAGCGCGAGCGGTCGGGCGAAGGACAATATGTCGAGGCCTCGCTGCTGGCGGCCCAGATCTTCATGCTGGATTTCCAGGCGGCGCGCTGGCTGATCGACAAGGTGGTGCCGGGGCAGGCGGGCAACAATCATCCGACCAGCATTCCGACCGGCGTGTACAAAACCAAGGACGGACAGATCAATATCGCGACCACGGGTTCGCCGACTTGGACACGCTTCTGCAAGGCGATCGGGGCCGAGCATTTCCTCGACAATCCGAATTACGCCAGCAATGCGCTGCGGGTGCAGAACCGCGACGCGATGAATGCCGACATCGAGAGCGTTCTCGCCAGCAACACCAGTGCCTACTGGATCGAGCAACTGAACGCACAGGGCGTCGCCGCGGGACCGATCTACGCCATCGACGAGATGTTCGCCGACCCGCAGGTGAAGCATATCGGTGTTGCGACTGCTATGAAGACGCCGGATCGCGGGACGCTGCAGGTGGTCCGGCAGCCGGTGTCGCTGTCGCGCACGCCGAGCAAGGTGGTGATGCATTCGCCTGAGCGCGGCGAGCATACCGATGAGGTGTTGGCGGAGTTCGGGTTTAGCGCCGGCGAGATTGAAGAGCTGAAGAAGGCCGGCGCGACGTAACTCCATGAGTCGCGTTCGTCCCCGCTTTTGCGGAACGAACGGAAAACGAAGCGATAAAGGACTGAGAAAAAATGACCGACAAGATGCTCTCGCGCAAGGAAGGCGGGGTCGGCTACGTGATCTTCAACAATCCGGAACGGCACAATGCGGTGTCTCTGGAAATGTGGGCGGCGACGCGCGCCATTCTCGACGATTTCCGTAGCGACGACTCGGTGCGCGTGGTGGTGCTCACCGGCGCCGGTGGCAAGGCCTTCGTGTCGGGCGCAGACATTTCCAAATTCGGCAATGAGCGCAGCACGGCCGAAGGTGTCGCGAAATACAACGCGACCACAGAGCAGGCCTTCTCTGGCGTACACGATTTTCCGAAGCCGACGATTGCGATGATCCGCGGCTATTGCATCGGCGGCGGCATGGCGCTCGCCACCTGCTGCGATATGCGCATCTGCACGCCGGGATCGAAATTCGGCATTCCGGCGGCGAAGCTCGGCCTCGGTTACGATTACAAGGGCGTGAAGCGGCTGATCAATGTGGTCGGGCCATCCTTCGCCAAGGAGATTTTCTTCACCGCGCGGCAATTCGACGCTGAGGAAGCGCGGATGATGGGCTTCGTCAATCGCGTGGTGCCGGACGCCGACCTCGAGAGCTATGTGAAGAATTACGCCGAGATCATCGCCGGCAACGCGCCGCTGACCGTCGGTTCGATCAAGCTGATCGTGGGGGAAGCGATGAAGGACGAAGCGCAGCGCGACATGAAGGCGGCAACCGCCAGCGTGCAGCGCTGTTTCGACAGCAAGGATTACATTGAGGGTCGCACCGCCTTCATGGAAAAGCGAAAGCCCGCTTTTACCGGGCAGTAGCAGTTTTGAGTTCCTGCAATTTCACTTTGTGAAAGGCGTTCACCACTGTGCGGTGGTGACGCCGCGGCAAAGCTGCTAAGACGCGTCCGCGCCCTGATCCGCCGTTGCGTGATGCCGCCCCGGTGTCTTGTTAACGTGCGGCCATTGAGTTTTCGGGGGCGGCGATATGCGCCGTGCTCCTCAATCACAGATCAAAACCGAAAATCGTCGAGGAAAGTCCATGTACACCGACCTGCAGCTCTACATCGATGGCGAATGGCTGAACGGCGCGAGCCGCAAGGGCGAAGAGGTGCTCAACCCTGCCACCGGGAAGTCGCTGGGAACTTTGCCGCATGCCACAAAGGCCGATCTCGATCGCGCATTGGACGCCGCCGACAAGGGCTTTGCGGTATGGCGCGCAACGTCCGCTTATGATCGCGCCAAGGTGCTGCGCAAGGCGGCCGATCTCGTGCGCGAGCGTGCCGAGCACATCGCCCGCGTGATGGTGCAGGAGCAGGGCAAGCCGCTCGCCGAAGCGCGCGGCGAAGTCATCACCACCGCCGACATCATCGACTGGATGGCGGAAGAAGGTCGCCGGGCCTATGGCCGCATTGTTCCCGGCCGCGGCAAGAATGTGCGCCAGTTGGTGACGCAGGAACCGGTCGGCGTTGTCGCGGCTTTCACGCCGTGGAATTTCCCGACGTTGACGCCGGTGCGCAAGATCGCCGGTGCGTTGGCCGCCGGCTGCTCGCTCATCCTGAAAGCGGCAGAAGAAACGCCGGGCGCCTGCGTCGAGCTGGTGAAGTGCTTCGACGATGCCGGTGTGCCGAAGGGCGTGCTCAATCTCGTGTTCGGTGTGCCATCGGACGTGTCCGAACATCTGATCGGCTCGGATATCGTCAGGAAGATCTCCTTCACCGGCTCGATCCCGGTCGGCAAGCATCTTGCGGGCCTTGCTGCCAAGGGTATGAAGCGCGCGACCATGGAGCTCGGTGGGCATTCGCCGGTGGTCGTATTCGGCGATGCCGATCCGGAAAAGACTGCCGACACGATCGCGGCGTTCAAATTCCGTAATGCGGGTCAGGTCTGTATCTCGCCGACGCGCTTCTACGTGCAGGACGGTGTCTATGACCGCTTCCTGTCGCGCTTCACCGAATTTGCGAACAACATCAAGCTCGGCGATGGCCTGGAGCAGGGCACGACGATGGGACCGCTCGCCAATCCGCGCCGGCTCGATGCGATGGAAGCGATCGTGCAGGACACCAAGAGCCGCGGCGGCAAGATCGTCACCGGCGGCAAGCGACATGGCAATCAGGGCAATTTCTTCGAGCCGACGGTCATCACCGATGTGCCGGACGATTCCAAGATCATGACCGATGAACCGTTCGGGCCGGTGGCGCCGATCGTGCGGTTCAAGACCTTCGATGAAGTGGTCGAGCGCGCGAACTCGCTGCCCTATGGCCTCGCCTCCTATGCCTTCACCACCAATACACAGACCGCGACGATGATCGGCGATGCGCTTCAGTCCGGTATGGTCGGTGTGAATTCGGTCGCGATTTCGACGCCGGAAACCCCGTTCGGCGGCATCAAGGAATCCGGCTACGGCCAGGAAGGCGGCATCGAGGGGCTTGAAGGTTACACCAACCGCAAGTTCATCTCGCAGGGGTAAGCCGCGATATCTTTCTTACCCTCCCCCTTGTGGGGAGGGTCGACTGACGAGCGTAGCGAAGGCAGGCGGGGTGGGGGTGGTAGCGAGACGCAAATTTCCACCCCCACCCCGCTCGCACGCAGCCAAGTATACGCAGGCTGCGTAAACTTGCCTGCGATGCTCGCGACCCTCCCCACAAGGGGAGGGTGAAGACTTCATTCCGCCTGCTGCATCTCCTGACAGGCCCGCCAGACTTTCTCGATGGTCGCGGGCATGTCCATATGCGCGGCCGTCGGCACCGCATCGGCAATCGCATTCATGATCGCGGCGAGCGAAGCGGTGGTGCCGGCTTCGCCGACACCCTTCACACCGAGCGGATTGGTCGTCGCCGGCACCGGATGGGCGTCGTCGCGCAGCAGCGACGGTATGTGATGCGCGCGCGGCATCGCGTAATCCATGAACGAACCAGTCACGAGCTGACCGCTCGATGAGTCATAGACGGCGTTTTCAAGAAGCGCCTGGCCGATGCCTTGTGCCAACCCGCCCTGCACCTGGCCATGCACGAGTTTGTGGTTGAGCATGACGCCGCAATCGTCGACCGCGTAATACGCCACGACCGCAAGTTCGCCGGTCTCCGGTTCGATCTCGACTTCAGCGATGTGGCAACCGTTCGGGAAGGTCTGCGGCGTATCGACATCGAGCTTGGTGTCGAGCGTGTCTGTGACCTCGCCCTTGTCCTTCAGCTCGACAGCCTTGGCGGCAAGATCGAACAAGCCGATCTGGCGATCGGTACCGATCACGGTGAAGGCGCCGCTGGCATAGGCGATGTCTTTCTCGTCGGCTTCGAGCACATGTGCGGCGAGGGTCTTGCCCTTTTCGATCATGGCTTCGATGGTGCGCACCACGGCGGTGCCGGCGGTGATGGTGGAACGCGAAGCGACCGACGGGGAGCCCTTGATGTCGAGATCGCTGTCGCCGGACTTGTGCTTCACATGCACGACATCGATGCCGAGCTTCTCGGCCACAAGCCGCGGATAAACCGTGGCGTGACCCTGGCCGGTATTGCCGACATTCAGGTTGACCATCAGCGTGTCCTTGCCGGGGAAGGTCAGGTAAGCGCCTTCGTTGGGCACGCCGCCGGAATGTTCGAGGAAGCAGGACAGGCCAAGTCCGCGCAGCTTTCCGTTCGCTTCGGATTCGCTGCGGCGCTTGTCGAAATTGTCGAAATCGGCGAGCGTCAGCGCCTTGTCGAAAATCTCCGGAAATTCGCCGCTGTCGAAGGTCGTGCCGATCGCCGTCTTGTAGGGCATCGCGGACGCCGGAATGAGATTACGCCGGCGCAGCGTCACGCGATCGATGCCGGTGACGCGTGCGGCTTCATCGACAAGACGTTCGATGACATAATTGGCTTCGGGACGGCCGGCGCCGCGATAGGGGCCGGTCGGCAGCGTATTGGTGTAAACGCACTGCACGCCGATATCGAGCTTGGGAATATCATACACGGCCGGAAAACAGCGCGCGTAGTTGTTGGTCGCAAGCTGGATGCCGGCCGAGGCAACATAGGCGCCGAGATTTTGCACCTGCCGCGCGCGCAGCGCGAGAAATTTTCCGTTCTCGTCGAGCGCCAGTTCGCCGACCGTGACATTGTCGCGTGCCTGATTGTCGCTGTTGAAGGCTTCCGAGCGGTTCGCCATCCAGTGAATCTTGCGACCGAATATCTTCGCCGCGGCCAGCAGCGTTGGATATTCGGGATAGGCGCCGCTCTTCAAACCGAATGCACCGCCGACATCTTCTGTAATGACGCGCAGCGCGCTTCTGTCGATGCCCATGATCGCGGCGAGCATGTCGCGCATCGGACCTGCGCCCTGCGAGCAGACGCGCAGGGTGTAACGCTCGGTTTTGGCATCGTAGCCCGCGGTGCCGCCGCGCATTTCCATCGGCGCCATCACCATACGCTGATGCGTTACCGTCACGCGCGCGACATGTGCAGCCGTCTGGAGAATCTGCTCGATCGCGTCGACATTCGCGGGATCGTCAACAGGTCCGGGCCAATCGAGCGCGAGATTGTTCGGAATGGTGTCGAAGAGCTGCGGCGCATCCGGCTGCAGCGCGGCGCGCGCATCGATCACCGATGGCAATTCTTCATAATCCACCATCACCTGTTCAGCAGCATCGAGCGCCGCTGTGAGGGTATCGGCCACCACCATCGCCACCGCCTCGCCGACATGCATGACCTTGTGCTGCGCCAAAGGCGGGCGATGTGAGAATGCGATCTTGGCGCCGCCACGACCAGGGATCGGCGGATGGCGCGTCACCGTGCCGATGCCAGGAAGGTCGGCGGCCGTGAGCACGCCGATGACGCCCGGCATTTTTGCCGCCTCGTCCGTGGCAATGGAAACAATCCGGGCATGGGCATGGGGCGAGCGCACAAAGACGGCGTGCCCGACGCCCTGCTTTTCGACATCGTCGACAAACTTGCCGCGGCCGCGGATGAGGGCGTCATCCTCGACGCGGGGATCATTGTGATGGTCTGGCACGTTTCTTCCGGCGGTTGTTGATTCGTGGTGTCGGTTGATCCGCTCCGCGGAGAAGCTGCGGAGCGAAGGGGGAGTCTTGTTACAGGGCTGGTTTTCCACCGCAAGGGCGCGTTCCCTTGGCCGCCGAGCTGCCATGCAGGGAAGAGACCGGCTTATCAGGTGTTTCACGGGTTAAGTGCACCAGGGAGCACACTGGCATCTGCGGTCTTCCCACCCACATGAGGCCGGTGACCGTCCGGTGACAGACGGGCATAAAAGGAGAAACTGCGGCAATGCCATCGACCAGCGACTGGAAAATATCCTCGTCTGTTCAGCCCCGACCTGAAGATTATTCCTACGATCTCGACCGTGCCTTGCAGTCCGTGGTGGGGCTGCGCGCCACAATGCCGGCGGACGCATTTACCGCCGAGACGCTGGGAACAGAGAGAGCCGGCCATGGGGTGGTGATCCGCGACGATGGGCTGATCCTAACCATCGGCTATCTGATCACCGAGGCCGACCAGATCTGGATCCATCTTGCCGATGGCCGTGCTGTGCCGGGCCACGCGCTGGCCTATGACCAGGCCTCCGGCTTTGGATTGGTGCAGGCGCTTGCCCGGATCGACCTGCCGGCCTTGCCGCTTGGTTCCTCCGGGCTGATCAAGCTCGACGACAAGGTCGTGATCGGCGGCGCGGGCGGCCGTAAGCGTTCGGTCGCAGCCAAGGTGGTCGGCAAGCAGGAATTCGCCGGCTATTGGGAATACGTGCTGGACGAAGCGATCTTCACCTCGCCGGCGCACCCGAACTGGGGCGGTACGGCGCTGATCGGGCCGGGGGGCGATCTGGTCGGCATCGGGTCGTTGCAGCTCGAATCCGGTAGCGGCAAGGACATCAACATGGTCGTGCCGATCGATCTGTTGAAGCCTGTTCTGGACGATCTGCTGACGCATGGCCGTCCGACGGGGCCGGTTCGTCCGTGGCTCGGGTTCTATGTGGCCGATGCGGATGACCGGCTGGTGGTGATGGGTCTCGCCAACAAGGGGCCTGCGCAGCGTGCCAAAATCGAGAGCGGCGACGCCGTACTCGCCGTCGATGGCGTGAGCGTGGAGGGTCTCGCCGATCTGTTCAGGAAAATCTGGGCGATGGGACCGGCCGGTGTCGAAGTGCCGATGACTCTCGTCCGCGATGGGCAGACATTCGAAGTTGCGGTCAAGTCGAGCGATCGCAACGTGCTGTTGAAGACGCCGCGCCTGCACTGAATACAGCTTACAGTCTGCCTGATGCCAGCCCTGTCGCGGTCTCGAATTGATCGGCACGCAACAGCATGGTGCCGATCCCGCTCGCAATCGAAAGCCGCACCGGCGCGAGCACACGCGTGCCGGAAACCGGCACGAACCAGATTTCGATATCGCGTCCTTCGATCAGGAAGGTGAGCAGCGGGCTTGAGGCGCGGTGCCCGGCGATCGGCGTGAATTTAACGGCGCAGACAAGCGCCGGGCCCGTATAGCCTTTCTCGGGCATCGCCTTGTCGTTGCGGCGAAAGGACAAGGCGAGATCGAAACGCCTGCGTCCATCGAAGATCGAGAGTTTGCGCTCGCAGCCTGTTGCCGCAACCGGATCGCCGGAAGGGGCGGGAATGAGCAAAGCGGTCAGCGGATCGGCGATATCCTGTTTGTGCGCATCGGTGACGGGAATGCGATCCATATCCGGATCGGTTTCGTCGATCTTCAGATCGCGCACGCGTCCGGCATCGACCAGCATCGTCACGCCGGCCTTTTCCTTGTCGCGCGTGAAGGCCGATACGTAGCTCGAAGACTGTAGGCGGCCATCCTTCACAATGCCCTTGACCGATACCGTGCCTTCACCGCTGAGCAGCATGCTGAAGATGCCGCTCGCGCGTCCGACCGCATTGGCGCTGTATTCCGAAGCGCTGATCTGAGCCCGCCAGGTGAATTTACCGAGTGGGAAGCTGTTGACTGACAATGTGTAGCGCGCGTCGAATTGACCTTGTGCGTAAGCTGGCGATGCAATGCATGCCAGCGCGAGAATCAGGCTCGCAGGTCCGCAGCAGGTCCTTATCAGCGCCAGACGCATCGGACGTTATCTTCAGTCCTTCAATGGCAGCAGCGCAATGGAATCGACCCGTTGCGGATAAAAGGCAAGGTGCCCTTCAATTTCAGCGACCGCGGAGAAAGGTGCCTCGTAAGTCCAGATGGCATTGGCAGCCGTGTGGTCTCCGGCTTCGATGGTGTAGTAAGCCGCATCGCCCTTGTAGGGGCAATGGGTCGAGTGCTCCGTGCGGTTCAGCAGGCTCATATCGACGTCCTCCCGTGGGATGTAGTGGACGACCGGATAGGAGGCTTCCTTCAGGGCCAGGGCGCGGCGCGTGTCGGCGATGACCTGGCCGCCATGGGTGATCCGCACCCGGTGTTCGGCCGGCGTAATCGTGATTGGATGGCTGTTATCGGGAGTTTTCATCGGTTTCTGCCCGGGTTCCGCTGAGAATCGGCCGGTAAATAGGTGCTTTCCGCTGTTTTTGAATGCCCTCCGGCCAGTTTGAACCAGCCGCCGCCGCCCTGCGACTTATAGGCCACAGGCATTCAAAAGGGTGGCAGCAATGCAGCTCAACAGCTTCCAAATCTCGCAATTGAGGGCACTTCTCGCCGGAGAGCGCCCGCTGGCGCAGTTCTGCGACTGCACCGAGGGCGAATTCTTGTGCCGCAGCGGCCTCGTCCGCGCCCTGCCGCCAAAGACCGGCATTCGAGCCTTGGTGACGATTACCGAGCGCGGCCGCCTAGAACTGGCGCGCCTTGCGGCTTGAGCCGCCGAGTCAGCGACGGCGGCGAACGAGGATCATCGCAATCGCGCCAATGGCGATACCGACAATCAGCGCCAGAATCGCAAGACTCGCGATCTGATTTGTGATCGCCTGTTCGACCAGTGGTCCAAAGTTCATGCCTGTACGCCCTCATGGCAGGATTGAACGCGATCAGCGCCAGCCGAGTGCAGGCGCGACGGTCGTCAGGATCGCCTCGATGACATGCGCGTTGTAGTCGACGCCGAGCTGATTGGGCACGGTGAGGAGCAGCGTGTCGGCCTCGGCGATGGCCTCGTCTTCCGCCAGCTGCTTGATGAGGACATCCGGCTCGGCGGCGTAGCTGCGGCCGAAGATGGCGCGCTCGGTTTCGCTCAGGAAGCCGATGTGGTCCTCGCTCTGATCGCGTCCAAAATACATGCGATCGCGATCGTCAACCAATGCGAAGATGCTGCGGCTCACCGACACGCGCGGTTCGCGCGCATGCCCTGCTTCTTTCCACGCCGCACGGAATAGCCGGATCTGCTCCGCTTGCTGGATGTGAAACGGTTTTCCGCTTTCGTCGATCTTCAGTGTTGAGCTTTGAAGATTCATGCCGAGCTTTGCCGCCCACTGCGCGGTGGCGTTGGTGGCGGCGCCCCACCAGATCCGGTCGCGCAAGCCCTCCGAATGTGGCTCGACACGCAGCAAGCCGGGCGGGTTTGGAAACATCGGTCGTGGATTCGGCTTGGCAAAGCCTTTGCCTTGCAGCACATCGAGAAACACCTCGGTGTGACGCCTTGCCATGTCGGCATCGCTTTGGCCCTCCGGCGGCTGATAGCCGAAATAGCGCCAGCCATCGATGACCTGTTCTGGTGAGCCGCGGCTGATGCCGAGCTGCAAGCGTCCGCCGGCAATGAGGTCGGCCGCGCCAGCGTCTTCGGCCATATACAGCGGATTCTCGTATCGCATGTCGATAACCGCCGTTCCGATCTCGATGCGGCCGGTCTTCGCGCCGACCGCCGCCAGTAGCGGAAACGGCGAGGCGAGCTGGCGGGCGAAGTGATGCACACGGAAATATGCGCCGTCTGCACCCAGCTCTTCCGCCGCAACAGCCAGATCGATGGATTGCAAGAGCGCGTCGGACGCGGATCGTGTCTGCGAGTGGGGCGAGGGTGTCCAGTGCCCGAATGACAGGAAGCCGATTTTTTTCATGAGGGATGCTGCGTAAAGGGATAAGCTGGGCCGGTTATGCTTTCAATGAACGGATATGTTTCTTAAGTCCACCCGCTCCTGGCACGGTCGGTCCAAGGCCGTCATTGACGAAATGCGCGGCATTCTTCGCTGGTTATCGATTAGCCACCCTGTGTTTCGTTGTCTTCGTTGGGCTTTCTGAGCGCTGCATAACCCAAGCGGCAATGCGTTTTTCAGTTTCGACGATCATCAGAAGAGCGACGCCGACCGCAACGATCGCCAGCCCGTCGGTAAGGCTGACCGGGCTGCTGCCGAAGAGCGCCTGCATCGGCGGCAGATAGGTGAAGGCGAACTGCGCGACGACGACGGTCGCGACACCGATGAGAACGGCGCGCGTGCCAAGGATGCCCTGCCAGGTGAGGGACGTGCCATGAACATAGCGCACACTGAAGAGATAGAAGATCTCCATGACCACCAGTGTGTTGACAGCCATCGTGCGGGCGGTTTCGAGCGACAGGCCGCGTTCCGTCGCCCAGTTGTAGATACCGAAAGTGCCGGCGACCATCAGGGCGGAGACGAACAGGATGCGCCATAGCAGACGGCCCGACAGGATTCTCTGGTTAGCGGGGCGTGCAGGGCGGCGCATGGCGCCTGGTTCGGTCGGCTCGAACGCCAGGGTCAGACCAAGGGCAACCGCTGTAATCATGTTGATCCAGAGAATTTGTATGGGCGTCACCGGCAAGGTGAGGCCGAACAGAATGGCGAGGATGATGGTGAAGGCCTCGCCGCCATTGGTCGGCAGTGTCCAGGCGATCACCTTGGTGAGATTGTCGTAGACAGTCCGCCCCTCGCGGACGGCTGCAACGATCGACGCGAAATTATCGTCGGCGAGCACCATATCGCTCGCTTCCTTGGCGGCCTCGGTGCCCTTGCCGCCCATGGCAACGCCGACGTCGGCGCGCTTCAATGCAGGGGCGTCATTCACGCCGTCTCCCGTCATGGCGATGACCGAGCCATCAGCCTGAAGAGTTTCCACCAGCCGCAGTTTGTGCTCGGGGCTGGTACGAGCAAAGACAGTCGATTCCCGCGCGAGCTTTTGGAAGGCTGTCTCCTCAAGGGCGTCAAGTTCATGACCCGTAACGGCCTTCGGATCATCGGCGATACCGAGCTGAACGGCGATGGCGCGGGCGGTCTTGGCGTGGTCGCCTGTGATCATCTTGACCCGGATGCCGGCCGCCTTGCATTCGGCGATCGCTGCAATGGCTTCTGGACGCGGCGGGTCGATCAGGCCCGCCAGACCGAGCAGGGTGAGGCCGTGTTCGACATCGTGCGGCGCGACTTCGCAAATGCAGTCGTTCATTGTGCGGCGCGCGAGCGCGATGACGCGCTGGCCGTTCGCGGCGAGCTGATCGACCTTCCTGTGCCAGGACTCCGCGTCGAGAGGGCGTTCGCCGTCGAGGGACGCCACCCGGGCGCACATCGCGAGGATACGTTCAGGAGCGCCTTTGATGTATACGACCGGCGGCCGGCCATCGCGGGCGTGGAGCGTTGCCATGTAGCGGTGGCGCGAGTCGAACGGTATTTCGTCGAGACGGACGAAGCGGTTCCGCGCCGCAGCGGTGTCATGGCCGGCCTTCTCGGCCAGGGAGAGCAGTGCGCCTTCCATCGGATCGCCGTCGACGGTCCAGATCGCAGCAGATTGCCGGAGCTGTGCGTCGTTACACAACAGAGCGGCGAGCGACAGCTCTTCCAATATAGGCTCGGCGGCCGCATCGAGTAACTCGCCGGCATCGGTGCGGAAGCCGCCTTTGGGCCGATAACCGGCGCCCTCGACCGCGATCACTTGATCGGCGGTGACCACGGCCGTGACCATCATTTCATTGCGGGTCAGCGTACCGGTCTTGTCTGAACAGATCACGGACACCGAGCCCAGGGTCTCCACAGCCGGTAGCCGCCGGATGATGGCATTGCGGCGTGCCATGCGCTGGACCCCGACGGCGAGGGTGATGGTCATCACCGCCGGCAAACCTTCCGGAATCGCCGCGACCGCGAGCCCGACGACGACCATAAAAGCGTCGTCAAGCTGATAAGCCTGCACAAGCACGGCATAACCGAAGACGAGAATCGACACACCGAGCACGGCAATGGTGATCTGCCGGGCGAATTGGTCCATCTGTCGGACCAGCGGCGTCGCGAGTCGTTCTACCGCGCTGATCATCGAACTGATGCGGCCCAGTTCGGTGGCGGCGCCTGTTGCTACGACTGTTCCGGTCCCCTGGCCGGCGGTGACGAAGGTGCCGGAGAATGCCATTGGAAACCGGTCGCCCAGAGCGGCGTCTGCGTTGACCGCTTGCACAGTCTTGTCCACGGGGACGGATTCGCCGGTGAGAATGGCCTCGTCGATTTGGAGGTTACGTGCCTTGACGAGCCGCAGGTCGGCCGGCACCCGGTCGCCGGCCTCAAGCAGCACGATGTCACCCGGGACGACCTCGTCAGCGGCGATCGTTATGCGATGGCCATCCCGGACAACGGAAGCATGTGGGTCGATCATCGACCGGATTGCCTCCAGCGCCTTTTCCGCACGGCCCTCCTGTACGAAGCCAATGATCGCGTTGGCGATTACGACCGCGAAGATGACCAGTGCGTCCGTTTCGTGGCCGATCGCAGCGGCGAGAACGCCAGCCGCCAGCAGCACATAAATCAGCAGATTATGGAACTGCTGCAGGAAACGCATGAGGGCGCTGCGATGAGCACCCTGAGGCAGGCGGTTCGGACCATAGATATCGAGACGGCGTGCTGCTTCGCTCTCGGAGAGACCGTCGACGCTCGTTCGAAGCGCGTCGAGAGCGGCATCAGCCGGAACGGCGTGCCATGCGACATCGTGCGAGGTCAGTGAGGCATTGACGTCGACAGGCCTGCTCGACGCGGACGGCTTAGAGGTTAATGTCGCGTTGTGCATGCCACCTGTCCGTCAAGGCGATTCATGTTGGGGTTTTCACCCACGTAATGCGGGTTGTTGCCCGGGCAAACCCTTTGTTATGGTGTGATCGCCACCTTGAGAACGCCTTCACGCTGGTTGGCGAACAGATCGTATGCTTCTTCGATCCGGTCGAGCTTGAAGCGGTGTGTCACAAGGGGGCGCGTATCGAGGCGGGCCGCCGCAATAACCTCCATCAGCCGCCGCATGCGCTCCTTCCCGCCCGGGCAGAGCGTGGTGACAATCGTGTTGTCGCCAAGCCCGGCATGGAAAGCTCCGAGCGGGATCTTCAGGTCGCCTGAATAGACACCCAATGAGGAGAGCGTTCCCCCCGGACGAAGAACCCGCAGCGCCGCCTCGAAAGTCTCCTGCCGTCCAAGCGCCTCGATAGCGACGTCGACGCCACGGCCACCGGTGAGGCGCATGATCTCTTCCACTGGATCGACCTTCGTGAAGTCAACGATATGGTCGGCACCCATCCGGCGCGCAATCTCCATCCGCGCCGGAACCGCGTCCACGCCGATGATTGTCGTTGCGCCCAGCAGCCGTGCACCGGCTGTCGCACACAGTCCGATCGGTCCCTGAGCGAAAACGGCGACGACGTCGCCGATTTTGATTCTGCCACTTTCTGCGCCGGAGAAGCCGGTCGACATAATGTCGGGGCACATCAACACCTGCTCGTCGGTGAGCGCGTCCGGAATGGGAGCGAGATTTGTCATGGCATCGGGCACCAGCAGATACTCGGCCTGCGCGCCATCGATGGTATTGCCGAATCGCCAGCCGCCCATCGGCTTGAAGCCGTGCTTTGTGCCTGCGCCGTCCTGAGAATAGCAGCCGCAGAGACAAGCGGCGCTATGGCCGCTTGGCGTGATCGCACCAGCGATGACGCGCTGACCTTCCCGGTAGCCCTGGACCGCCGAGCCGAGCTTTTCAATGATGCCGACGGGCTCATGACCGATGGTCAGGCCGCGCGCCACCGGATATTCGCCCTTCAGGATATGGATATCAGTGCCGCAGATCGTCGTGGTGGTGATGCGGATCAGCGCATCCAGAGGGCCGACGTCCGGGACCGGCTTTTCATCGAGAACAATGCGGTTGGGTTCGACGAAAATCGCTGCCTTCATCTTCTGGGCCATGAGTCACGTCTCCTTAGTATTGTCGGGCGGCCGGTTGGCATGCCGCCGCAGAAAGTCTTCGAGGTCCGCTGGCGCGATGCGCCATTCGCGTCCGACATCCACGGCGCGCAGGTCGTTATGCTTGATCCACGAGCGCACAGCCGCCTCGCCGACCTTGAGAAGATCGGCGATGTCTCTCACCGAGAGAAACTGCCGGCTTAGCACTTGGGTGCTCCCGAGTTTCGATCAACAAGTTTGAATGTATCTGAGCGGAGGCTGACACTGTTTGATGAAGATCAACGCAGGTTGTCGGCAAATGGTCCAGTTTGCAGGTCGTCAGGCCGTAATCTGTCGCCTTCGCCTCCGGCAATGGTTTTGCGAGAGAGCAGAAATGAAACGAATACTCGTCGCGACCGATTTCTCAACGCGTTCTGATCGTGCCTTGCGTCGGTCCATTCTGCTGGCTCGCCAGTATTCGGCCGATGTCACCATCATCCATGTAATCGACGACGACCAACCGTCCCGGTTGCTGAAAGCGGAGGAGCGGGAAGCGGCAGGCTTGCTTGACGATCTCGCCGTCACCGTCCGGGAAATCGATCGTGTGCGATGTGAGACGCGCCTGGTTCTTGGCGAACCATTTGAGGAGATTGCGGAGACGGCCGACGTCGTTCGTGCCGACGTCATTGTGATGGGACCTCACAGACGGCAAGCCTTGCGAGACGTCTTCATTGGCACCACGATCGAGCGGACGATCCGGCACAGTTTTCAACCCGTTATCATGGCGAACGCGGTTCCTGCAGGACGTTATGACCGCGTCCTTGTGGCGACAGATCTTTCGGCTTGTTCCGCCACTGCGATAACTAAGGCACGAGAACTCGGCATTCTCGATCATGCCAAAATCGCTGTGGTGCATGCACTCGACACTCCGGTACAGAGCATGACGTTCCGTTCGTCGATCCCGAAGGATCGGCTGAAGGAGTACTTTGCCGAGGAGGAAAAGCGAGCAGCAGCTGAGCTTACAGAGTTCCTGACAAAAGTTGGGTTGCAGCCAAGTCGCAGCATTGTTCAATGCATTGAGCTGTCAGCACCGGAAACGATCGGCGACTGTATCCGAGAACACAAGGCCGACCTTGTCGTGATCGGAACCCACGGTCGAACAGGGGCGGAAAAATTTTTCCTTGGAAGTGTGGC
This sequence comes from Pseudorhodoplanes sinuspersici, assembly GCF_002119765.1. NCBI lineage: Bacteria > Pseudomonadati > Pseudomonadota > Alphaproteobacteria > Hyphomicrobiales > Pseudorhodoplanes > Pseudorhodoplanes sinuspersici. The sequence goes on along the minus strand of NZ_CP021112.1, from coordinate 1,313,218 downwards.
GGAGGAAATTCTGCGCAGATCGGAGATCGACGTTTTTGTCGTTCCGGCCTCTAGCACATCGGCACGCCTCAGCCAGCCTCAATAGGCCAGATCGTAACCCGGAGAGTTTTTGGAAAATGACGGTCGTTGTCGCCAGTTCTGAGAGCCGATGGACGTCGACTGCCGGGTTCGCCCTTGCGGCGCTGGGATCCGCCATCGGGCTGGGTAATATCTGGCGCTTCTCTTATATCGCTGGTGAGAATGGCGGGGGCGCATTCATTGTTGTTTACCTGTTGGCTGTGCTCGCTCTTGGCGTGCCACTGCTTATCGCCGAACTGGCCATCGGCAAGGCGACCGAAGGCAATGCCGTTACGGCCTTTGAGCGCATAACAGCCCGGATGCCTTGGAAATGGGCCGGATGGCTGGGGGCGGCGGCAAGTGTTGCCATCCTCAGTTACTATCCCGTCATCGCCGGGTGGGTGGGCAGCTATCTTTGGGCCTATGCGGGAGGAGATCAGACACTCCTTTTCGGACCAAATCTCGCAGCGAGTTTTGAAGCGCTCATTACCAATCCATTCCGTGTGCTGCTTTGGTCCGCGATTGTGATCGCTGCCGCCACCACAATCGTCGCAGCTGGCGTCGAGCGCGGAATAGAACTGGCCAGCAAGATCTTGATGCCGTTTTTCGCTATTCTGGTGATCGCTCTTGCAGGTTATGGACTCCAATTGCCTGGAGCAGGCCGAGCCATTCAGTTTCTGTTTGTACCGGACTGGAGCGCGCTTCTGGAGCCAAGAACCTACCTTGCTGCGACGGGTCAGGCGTTTTTCTCAATCGGTCTTGCAATGGGAATTCTTGTGACCTTTGGCGGCTACATGAAAGGGACCGAACGGCTGCCTCGGGCCGCGCTTGTCATCGTGGCTGGTGACACATGTATAGCGCTGCTCGCCGGAATCATGATTTTCCCGGTTGTCTTCTCATACGGGGTCGATCCGGCGGCCGGTCCGACGCTGGCTTTTGTTGTGCTGCCGGAGGTGTTTGCAGCGTTGCCGTCAGGACGCTGGATTGCGACGGCATTCTTCGGACTGCTTCTCATCGCAGCGTTAACGTCAATGATAGCGCTGCTCGAAGTGCCGGTTGCGATCTTGATGTCGAAGCTGGGTTGGCAGCGTCGACCTGCATCAGTTGTAGTCGCTGTTGTAATATTTTTACTCGGTATTCCTGCTGCGCTAAGTTACAGCGTTTTGCAGAGGACCTCGCCCAATACCGCACCGCTGCTCGATGCGATCGACCATTTCAGTTCGAATGTCATTCTGCCACTGAGTGGCGTTGCGATTTCAATGTTTGTTGGATGGGTGTGGCCGCGCTTCTGCGCCGGCAACGCGGCAGGCCTTACCACAATGTGGCTTCAGCGGTTATGGATCTGGTTGCTGCGTGCCGCCGTCCCGTCGATCATCGCTCTGATTATGATCCGCGGAATTCAATGATAAACGAAGAGAGGGCAAGGTGGGGTTTGTACGAGCGATTTCGTCGTTGAGCCGAACAAAAAGCTCTGCAAACCTCGCCGACCATAAGCACCCATAACGAGAGTGCCGATATTCCGATCGATAACCTGACTCCGCAAGACATCCGATGGATGAAGGTTCGATCCTATAGGGTGGGCCTCAGCCCGGTAATCGTGTGTCTGCAGATATTCGACAACATGATGCGCTTTTCGGGTGGCCAATGCGTGATCGGTATCGATCGATGTGACGTGAATGCGGCTCCCTCGCCACAGTCCGAGAAGAGCGAACAACTGCACGGCGCGCATGGCTGGAAGGCTGCCATCGTAAGCGATCAACACGTCTCTTTCGTTCACTCGTTCATCGGGGCAGAGGACGACCGGGCGCGGCGTCGCCAGCAATAGATTTGACAGCATCTCCGGCAACTCGTTGCGGGTGTCGCCGTGAAACGCAGTGTCATGCCCCGTCACGATAATATCGCGAGTCTCGGCGGCAAGGTGCAGGTGCTCTGCTGGATCGCCTTCGAACGAGAGCCAGGTGAAAGGCAGGTTCTGCTCCGTGCATTCTCGCTCGAATGTTTCGCGGATTCGTTGAAGTGTTTCATCAGCCTGTGTCTTGAGTTCTTGCTCAAGCTTGGCTTTGTAGGCCGCAGCACCGACCGCGCCTGGCATTGGTACTTTGATGTAACTCAGATCGATGCCAGCCAGGCCGGCCACTTCCGCTCCTGTTGCATGCGCGAGACGCAATGCATAATCCCTCGCAGTTGCGGAAGAAGGTGTTTCATCCAAAAGGACCAGGATGCGTTTCAGCATAATAGGGCATTCCTTTCGTGTTCAACTGATGCAGTCGCAGCCCTATTCGTTCGGGTTCTAGAGCCTTTCCGGCTTTGATGGAATCAAAGTCGGGGCTCTCGTTTTTGTTTGACGCGTTTTCTTCACGCGAACGGGTACCCAATTTCGCTCGAAAGCGCTTTAGGAGTTGTTCACACCGCTGCGAGGTGCGACGGCCTCATTGGATTCGGTCTGAGCGGTCAGAGTCGCCCAGCCGGAGCCGCCCGCATCCGGGGGTAATGTCTCCTTTACTCCCTGATTTCGGAAAATGTGTGCCTTTGCGACCATGTTGGCGCTCACGGGCGCAGTCAGAAACAGGAAAAGCGTGATCAGGATCTCGTGGATGCCGACCGACTGCTGGACCAAGGCGAAAAAGAGGATCGAGGCGATCAGCAAAGAGCCGATACCCAGAGTTGTCGCCTTGGTCGGACCGTGGAGGCGCCGCATCGTATCCGGCAGCTTGGCAAGCCCGAAGGATCCGACGAACAGGAATACACCACCAATGACGATGAAGACCGCGCTCGCCGTTTCGACTAATACCATCATCGCACTTACTCGATCACGTTGCCGCGCAGCAGGAACTTGCAGAACGCTACCGTCGAGACAAATCCGACCATGGCGAACAGGAGCGCGGCTTCGAAATATATCGTGGTCCCGAACACGATTCCTGCCAGGACAATGAGACCGATTGCATTGATCACCATCGTGTCGAGTGCCAGAATGCGGTCGGTCGCGTCCGGTCCCGCAATCAGCCGATAGATATTCAGCAGGAGCGATGCCGCGATTGCGGTCAGCGCGAAAGTGGAGGCGGCTGCGATCATACGAATATCCTCATCAGGCGGCGCTCGTAACGAGACTTGATGGTGGCCACGACGCCGTCAGGGTCGGACGTATCGAGGCAATGGACCAGCAGCGATCGTCCATCGGCACTGAGATCGGCACTCAAGGTCCCAGGCGTCATGGTGATCGTTCCCGCCAGCGTCGCGATCGCTTCCGGGCTTTCTAGGGCGATGGGGACGGTGACGAATTGCGATTTCAGGCTGTCCCCGCGGCGGAAAAGGACAAGATAGGCGACCTGCACATTGGAAACGACAATGTCCCAAAGAACGATGGCGAAATATTCGAGGATCGCCAGAGGGTTTCGGATATGCGGCCGCTCCGGCCAATAAGGGCTGATGAGCAGGGCGATGGCGAACCCGAGTAGCAATCCGAACACGATTGCGCCCCACGAAAAGTCGTTGAGCAGCAGCACCCATACCAGGGCGAGGATCGCTGTCAGCAGCGGATGGGGCAGCAATGCGCGCATACCTATTCTCCCGCAAGATTCGCGGCGGTCTGCGGCCGCAGCACGGCTGCGATATAGCGCTGCGGCGACAATAATTGCTCCGCGGCGGCTGTCATGTCGTCCATCACTGGGCCGGCGAACACGCTGAGTGCGGCGACCGCCGCGATCATGCCTGCGATGACGAAGATTGGCGCCATCGGTACATCGCGCGGCGCCGGCGTCTCGGCCACGGGATGCGGATTCCAGAATAGCTGGATGCCGGCGCGTGCGAAACCGAGGATCAGCAGCAGGCTTGTGATCAGGATCGCCGGCCAGACTGTGGCAGTGCTGGACGCCGCGCGCCCGGCATCGAGGATCAGGAGCTTACCGACGAAACCCGCAAGCGGCGGCATGCCGACCATCGCGATGGCTAGAAGGAAGTAGAAGCCGGCGAATACATCCGTATATTGCGGAAACCATCCGAATGTTGCGCGGCTACCTTTCTCGGGCGCGAGAAGACCGGCGAGCAGAAACAGAGCCGCACTGGCGATGGTGCTCTGCACAGCGTAGTAGAGAGCGGCTGCGAGACCGGCCGCACTGTTCAGGCCGATGGCGATCAGCAGCGTCCCCATCGAGGCGATGAGCGAGTAGCAAACCAGATCGAGCACGCGGCGGCTCGCAAGCACGCCGATCGTCCCGAGAACAAGGGTCAATATCCCGGCTGGCAGAATCCATGGTGTCGCGATATCGGCGAGCGGACCGGCGCCGGCGCCGAAGATCAACGTGTAGACGCGAATGATCGAATAGGCTCCTACTTTGGTCATGATTGCGAACAAAGCGGCGGCGGGCGGAGACGTGGACCCGTAAGCGGGCGGTAGCCACCAGTGCAGCGGCACCATCGCGGACTTGATGGCGAACACGGTTAGCAGCAGCAGGGCGCCGGCCGCGAGCAGCGCCTGATTGGCCGCTGCGACGTGCGGCACCTTCACGGCAAGATCCGCCATGTTGAGTGTCCCGGTGACCGAATAGATTGTCCCGACGGCGAACAGAAAAACAGTCGACCCGATCAGGTTGATCGCAATGTAGTGGAAGCCGGCTTTCATGCGATGGGCGCCGCCGCCATGCAGCATCAGGCCATAGGAGGCAATCAGCAGCACCTCGAAAAAGACGAACAGGTTGAACAGGTCGCCGGTGAGGAAAGCGCCATTGATGCCGAGCATTTGAAACTGGAAGAGGGCATGGAAATGGCGCCCGCGCTTGTCCCATTCGCCGATTGCGGCCAGCACAACGCCGAAGGCGAGCAGCCCAGCGAGCAGCAGCATCGTAGCGGCCAGCCGGTCCAGCACCAGCACGATGCCGAAAGGTGCAGGCCAATTGCCGAGCAGATAGGTGTGCGGCTCACCGTCGCCGGCAAGGACATAGAGCCCGATTGCGACAGCAAGCTGAAGTGCGGTCGCTGTGACCGAGACGATGCGCTGGCCGGTCAGGCTGTAACGCATGGCCAGCACCAGGATCGCCGCTGTCAGGGCGGGTATCGCGACGGGTATGATGAGCCATTGATTCGTCATCGCGCAACCTCGTCGCGAGGTGTGCCAGACGATGTCTCGTCGGGCTGGATATCGAGGGCCACGTCATCGTCACCCGTCTCAAGAAAGGCGCGCAGAGACAACACGACGATCAAGGCTGTCATGCCGAAGGTGATGACGATTGCGGTCAGAACGAGCGCCTGCGGCAACGGGTCGGTGTATCCGCCGGCAGACGCGTTGACGATTGGAGGCTGGTCGATGACGAGCCGCCCCATGGTGAAGAGAAACACGTTCACGGCGTAGGAGAGAAAGGACAGCCCGATCACCACGGGAAAGGTTCGCCGCAGCAGAATGAGGTAGAGGCCAGCCGCGGTCAGCGCGCCGATCCCGCTCGCCAGGAGAAATTCCATGCTCATCAAACGCGTGCCTCCGCCCGGCGTGATGCCTCCTCCGCGCGCTCCTCCACCCGAGACAGCGTCGCGAGCGATAACAGGCAGGTGCCGACCACAGTGAAGAATACGCCAATGTCGAATGCCATCGCGGAGGCCAGTTCCACTTCCCCGAATATGGGTAAGTGAAAATAGTCAAACGTGCTCGTCAGGAAGGGACGGTCGAAGAGAAGCGAGGCCATTCCGGTTGCGCCGGCAATCATGACGCCGCCGCCGATCATTACATGGGCGTCGAAGCGGGCGCGGCGATGCGCCCAGACATAACCGCTCGCCATGTATTGCATCAGGAATGCGATTGCGACGATAAGGCCGGCGATGAACCCGCCGCCCGGCATATTATGTCCCCGGAGGAGAATATAGACGCCGACCATCAGCGAGAGCGGAAGCAGGATGCGCGCGACCACCGTGAGCATCAGCGGATGCGGATCGTGGGCCTGCTGATCGAAACGAACCCGTGCAAGGCGGCGGCCGGCAGCACCATGCATCGCTGAGTCGAGCAGCGCGAAAATCGTCAGCGCAGCGACCGCAAGCACAATAATTTCGCCGAACGTGTCGTAGCCGCGGAAGTCAACCAGAATCACATTCACCACATTGGTGCCACCGCCGCCCGGTTTCGACTGCTCGATGTGATAGCCGGAAATGGTCTCGAAGCTGCGCGTCATCACGGCATAGGCAAGCGCTGCCACACCAATTCCCACGAGCATCGCGAGTCCGCCTGCGCCCAGCTTTGCGCGCAGCGGTATCTCGTCAGGCGTCGTGCGCGGCAAGAGATTGATCGCGAGCAGGAGAAGGATCGTGGTGACCACCTCGACGGAGATCTGGGTGAGTGCGAGGTCGGGCGCGGAGAATTGCAGGAATGCGAGCGAGACCACGAGCCCGACGATGCTGGTGATGATCAGTGCCGTAAGCCGATCGTAGTGGCGCTGTATGATCAGGCCGCAGGCCAGCAGCAAGACCAGCCAGCCGGTCACGGCAGGCAGCGTCGCCGGCAGAGTTGCGCGATCGCCTGCAACCGGTGCGGGATTTGCGCCCAAGAATCCAACGAGCGCCAAAACACCAATTGACCCGATGATGACGCCCAGATAGCGCGGCAATCTTCCGTTATCGATGTCGCTGAGAATAGCGCGCGATGTCCGGACGATCCCCGCCACGGATGACTTGAACATCGTCATCGCCTCAGGCCGCGGCACCGCAAGCCGCACGCGATTGGCCGCGGGATAGGCCCACAGCAGCATCAGTCCACCGACAAGAGCGAGCGCACTCATCGCCAGCGCCGGCGTCAGGCCGTGCCACAAGGCAAGATGATAGTCCGGCAGGGCACCGCCTGCGGCCGCACGCGCGGTCTGTTCCACGACCAATCCGGCGAATGTCGCAGGCATCACCCCGATGGCGATGACCGGAATGATTAGCAGCGCCACCGGCAGCCACATGCCGAATGGCGGGTCATGGGGATGGAGCGGATAATCGCTCCGCTTCGGACCAAGGAAGACCCGGAAAATGAGCCGCGCGGAATAGGCCGCCGACAGAAGCGCTCCGATGGTGGCAAAAAGCGGAAAGAGCCAAGCCTGGCCGGCGTAAACCGTGTGCGATGCCTCCTCCAGCATCATTTCCTTCGACAGGAATCCGTTCAACAGGGGCACTCCGGCCATCGACGCCGCAGCGATGATGGCCAGGCCCGAGGTGATCGGCATGAGATAGTACAAACCGCCAAGCCTGCGGATGTCGCGGGTGCCGGCCTCATGATCCACGATGCCGGCGGACATAAACAATGCCGCCTTGAACGTTGCGTGATTGAGGACGTGGAATACGGCGGCGACCACTGCGATGCGGGTGCCGAAGCCGAGCAGCATTGTCAGCAGGCCGAGATGGCTCACGGTGGAAAAGGCGAGCAACGCTTTCAGGTCGTCCTTGAACAGTGCGATCCACGCCGCGATGACCATCGTGACAAGGCCGGTCATCGATACGATCAGGAACCATTCCTGCGTGCCGGACAGGACCGGCCACAAACGGGCGAGCAGGAAGATACCGGCCTTCACCATTGTTGCCGAATGCAGATAGGCAGACACCGGTGTCGGTGCGGCCATCGCATGCGGCAACCAGAAGTGAAAGGGGAACTGTGCCGACTTGGTGAAGGCACCGAGCAGGATCAGCAGCAGCGCCGGCAGATAAAGCGGCGAAGCTTTAACCGTCTCGCCGCGTGTCAGGATTTCGCTCAATTCGAAGCTGCCGGCGATATGTCCAAGCAGCAGCATCCCGCCCATCAGCGCGAGCCCGCCAGCACCGGTGACCACCAATGCCATGAGTGCGCCCGCGCGCGAGGCCGGCAGGTGATACCAATAGCCAATCAGCAGAAACGAGCTGAGACTGGTGAGCTCCCAGAATACAACCAGAAGGAGGATATTGTCGCTCAGGACGATGCCGACCATCGAACCCTGGAAGAGCAGAAGATAGCAGAAGAACCGCCCGAGCGAGTCCGTACGATCGAGATAGAAGCGGGCATAGAGAATGATCAGCAGGCCGATCGTGAGGATCAGTGCCGCAAAAAACAGCCCAAGCCCGTCAACGAAGAACGAGAACGAGAGGCCAAGCTGTGGCAACCATGCGACGCCCGTTCGCGCAACGTCTCCGGAATAGACGCCCGGGATCTCCGAGAGCAGGATGACAAGGGCGAGTGCCGTAACCGCGGCCGTTGCGGCTGTGCACACGTTCCGCCCGGCCTTCATGGCGAGCGGCGGGACCAGTGCGCCGATGAAAGGGATTAAGACAATAAGGGCAAGTTTCATTCACGATACGTATGTTGGCTCGTCTGTAGCAGGGCGGATGGTGCCTTGGACGTGATTCTCAAAAAGAATATGCGAACTGAAGCCCGTGCCAACCTGCTATGGGGACGCATGCAGGGATAGGCCAGTTCGCCTCCCGCCAGACGGCGATTGGCAGCAAAGTAGAGCTTCGGCGCAGAAGAGGGGCCTCGCTGTTATCTGTCAAGGAGGGGCCGCGCCGCGTGCGGACATTGCCGACGTCGAAACGGAGGGTCACAAAATGTCCAACCGGCATGCGGAGGCAAGTCAGCACGGCTCCTGGCGCTCGCTCGTGACACGAATGTGATGATCGAGCTACTCCGCTTCCATGCGCATCCGTTACAAGGATCTGACCGGCTGCCGTCGTCTTACTGTCGAAAGTGTGCGGCGGTTGCCGGAAGCATCCGACAGTGTGATCCAGGCTGGCGCGTGATCGCTGGCCTTTTCCCAACCGCGCACGTCCCGGTCGACGCCTGCAGCAACGAGGCGTTTTGCAACTGACGGGCTCAGGAGAAAGTGATCAAGCCGAAGGCCAGCATTGCGGCCGAAGGCATTCCGGAAATAATCCCAGAACGTGTAAATGCGTTCATCCGGATGCATTGCGCGCAGCGCATCGGTCCAGCCTTGCGCAACAAGGGCGTGAAAAGCGGTTCTGACCTCGGGACGAAACAAGGCGTCATCAATCCAACGCTCCGGTTTGTAGACGTCGAGTTCGGTCGGCATGACATTATAGTCGCCGGCCAAAACAACAGGTACGCCAAGCTTGAGCAACGATGCAGCATACTCGGTCAAACGCTCGAACCAGCGAAGCTTGTAATCAAACTTCGGTCCAGGCGCTGGATTCCCATTGGGAAGATACAGGCACCCGATAACGATGCCCGCAACCGCCGCTTCGATATAGCGGCTGTGGCTGTCGTCAGGATCGCCCGGCAGGCCGCGTCGAGTTTCTATCGGTTGCGTGCCTCGCGCCAAGATGGCAACGCCATTCCAGCTTTTTTGGCCATGCCAGATGGCGCCATAGCCGGCCTTTTCGATGACCCCGATGGGAAAACGATCGTCCGGCGCTTTCAATTCCTGAAGACAGACAACGTCGGGAGCGGCTTCTTCGAGCCAACGCAGCAAGGGCACTATTCGCCCGTTGACGCCGTTGACGTTGAAGGTGGCAATCTTCACCGAGGCTTCTCATTGGCAAGTTTGTCGGCCCAGTGCGAGACGGCCTCTGCCAATGTCCGAAGATGATCGGACGCGGAAAAGCCTGACACACTTTTGCGTGGCCTGAGATCATGATCGCCGTCTTCCAACCAAAGGACCTCGATTTTCTTGGACAGCGGATAGCCGGAGACCTCTTCCTTCGTCCCGAACGGGTCGCGTGTGCCCTGAACCATAAGCGTCGGCGTCTGTAGGTCAGCTAAGTGGCTGGTGCGCAGCTGGTCGGGTTTACCCACGGGATGAAACGGATATCCAAGGCACAACAGTCCGGCGATGCGGCCGGCTGCATAAAGATCGTCGGCGATCATGCTGGCGATGCGGCCACCCATCGATTTGCCACCGATGATGAGCGGGCTTTTTGCCTCCAGTGCGCCTATTGCGGCGATGTATTCGGGAATGAGCTTCTCCGCTCGCGGAGGCGGCTTGCGGATGGGTGAACTGCGGCGGCCAGCCATATAATCGAACTCGAATCGGGCAACACGCAAGCCGGCTTGCGCCAAGGTGGTCGCCATCGCGCTCATCGACGCGGAGTCCATCGGCGCGCCGGCGCCATGCGCCAGAAGTAGCGTCACTTTCGCTCGTTCTGGGCCGTTGGTCAGAAACATCGGGGGGCGTTTCCGCGACAGGCATTCGTGTTCAGGGCGACGCAAAGATCTTGAAAGATCGCGGCGCCTCGGCATGGACGAAACAGATAACGACGTTTTCGTCGGGGCGCGATGATTTCTTTATCCGCGGCAGCTCTCTCGGAGCGGCTGTGCGATCAAGATGAGATTTCACGGACGCCATCTTTCAGCCGATCGCGGCCGCGACATGTCCGATGTCCTGCGGCTCAATGCCGAAATCGCGGAATCCTGGGAATTGCGAGGACGCGATGTTGTCGATCTTCATAAGTTCAACCTGGTTTCGCGTGATGAGAGGCTGAGGGAGCATTTCCGAGAAGAAGGCAAGGGCATGCCATGCCGCGAACGGCATCGGAAGGAAGACGCGTTTCACTCCGATGTGTGTTGCAATGGTGCGCAGCAAGTCTTCATAGCTCAATATATCCGGTCCGCCGAATTCGTAGATCGCCGCCGGCTTCGGAGTGTCGAGTATGCGCGCAATCGCTTCGGCAACATCGTCGACGTGACTCGGCTGCAGCAAGGTTCGGCCACGCCCAAACAGCGGCAGCACCGGCGATTTTCGCAACAGTCCGACCAAAGGCGTGAGAAATGCGTCATCGGGTCCGAACATCACGCAGGGACGTACGATTGTCGCGGCAGGGAAAGCGGCGCGCACAGCTTTCTCGCCTTCGCCGCGGCTCCTGATGTAAGGGGAGCGCGAACGAGAATCTGCTCCGACGCCCGAGACGTGCACGAGCCGGCTAACGCCGCACTCCCGCGATATTCGTGCAACGCGAGCGGCTGCATCGCCATGGACTGAGCGGAAGGTCTGGCCACCATGCTCGACATACAAACTCACAGCATTGACAACGCCGATTGCGCCCGTGACCGCCGAGCGGACCGAGGCGCCATCGTTGACATCGGCCTGCACCGGCTCGATGCGCGCCTCCTCGCGGGAGGTGTCCCGGCCCTGTTCGGAATGACGCGAAATCACGCGCACCTTGTGCTGCCTCGCGAGGTGTCGAACAACGCGTCGGCCCAGGAAGCCAGTCCCGCCAAAGACTGCGAAGGTCTGCAAGAAATTCACCGCGCTGTGTACTTCTCCGGAATCGGCCGGTCGTTCTCACCGACTGGCAAAAGCTCCGATGTTATCGGCGCGCATTTTGCGTGCCACGTCGCGGATCGTCATGTTCGGGTCCGCCAGGTGCACGTTGCTAACGGTTACTGAACAGCCCCGTTCCGTCATGTGTCTGCCGAAAGACCACCGGCAGGGGTGCAGGCCTAGCGTCCGAGCGAATGAGCCCTCTGCCACGCATCCGCGCCTGCTCGCCATCCTGCGTCGCGGTCTGACCCCGCCAATACCGGGGATTTTTCGTTGGCGGAATCTGTGGTGAGTTTGCGCTTTGCCCGTTTCGGGCCGATTTGGATAAGTGCTTGATTTAATTGGCGCACCCGACACGATTCGAACGTGTGACCTTTGCCTTCGGAGGGCAACGCTCTATCCAGCTGAGCTACGGGTGCGTGGTGGCCTTCATAGCCGAAATGCCGGCCGCACCGCAATGCGGGAGATTGTCGTTTAAGAAGATCGGCCCAAATGGGTGCGGCCCCGCTCATGCACCCAGATCGCGGGTTGCCCAGCCTGTAATAACGTCGCCGTTGAGAAATTGCAGGACAAGCGCTTCCGGCGGTGCCGTGTGGCCGGAGCCGGCTACCGCGGTGGCGACCATCACGTCGCATTTGCGCGAAAATGCCACGACCAGCACCTGGCCACCCAGCACCTGGCCACCCAGCACTTGGCCACCCAGCACCTGGCCAGCATTCGTGCCCGTGATGCGATAGCGGCGGGATCGGCCCTTCATATCTGCCACGGCCACATCGTTGCCGGGTGCGTCGCCTGCATATCGCGCACTGATCAGTTCGACATCGCCGATGCGATCAATCTCTTCATCGTCGGCGACACCTGTCGTGCAATTGCAGAAGCCGATCTTGGCGCGCACATAGACATTGATCTCGGTGCCGCAGTCGCGTGCTGTACAATTGAATGCGCGTCCCAAGCCCCATTGATCCATCAGGAATGGCCAGCGCGTTTCATGCCACGATGGATGGATGTTGTCTCTTGCATGCGATGCGGAGGATGATGTTACGGCATCGTTCAGATTTTTTCTGCTGATGAAAGCCGCAGACATCACGACACATGCGATCGCCAATCCGGTCAGGCTGATCTGCAAAGTCCTCATGGCTTCACTCCGGCATTCACACTAGCATAGCGTAAGGACGGCCCATGGTCGTCTCACAACATCTGACAATCAAGAGCGTTCCGATAACGCCTTCAAGCATTCGATCCATCAAGGGAGGATCTCCGATGAGCGCATGCCGTCATCCGTGGATTGTCTTGTCAGTCTGCTGCACTGCATCACTTGCGTTGAACACACCGCTTCTCGCTCAGACGCAGAAAGTCGGCGATCCTCCTGAAGCCAATAACATGCGGCTGGTGGGACACAATGATCTGCAGGCGCGCAGTGCCTATCAGCCGACGATACACAAACAGGGCGATCGCTACATTGCCTATATCGGACACCATGGTGGCACAGACGCCGTTCCTGCTCCGGTCAATCCGCTGACGAACCAGAATGAATTCAACGGCACCTCGATCATCGACGTCACCGATCCGGCCAATCCGAAATATCTGAAGCATCTGCCCGGCACGAAGGGCAATTACGAAAATGGTGGCGGCCAGATGGTGCGGGTCTGCGACGGCAAGATGTTGCCGAAAGGCGATCCGAATGCTGTCTACATGCTGCGTGTGTTCGGCAATGAAGCGCATGAGATCTGGAATGTCGTTGATCCCGCCAACCCTAAGCTCATCGTCCGGCTTGGCGGCCTGAAGAACACGCACAAGAATTGGTGGGAATGCGACACCGGCATTGCGTTTCTCGTGTCGGGCGTTGATGGCTGGCGCACGCGGCGCATGACCGAGGTCTATGATCTCAGTGATCCAGCAAAACCCGTGAAGATCCGCGATTTCGGATTGCCGGGACAGGAGCCAGGCGCCACAGGACCAGTGCCGACCGAACTGCATGGACCGATCTCGACCGGGCCTGCTGGCAATCGCGTCTATTTTGGTTATGGCACCAACAAGGGCGGCATCTTGCAGATCGTCGATCGCGAAAAGCTCATCAACGGTCCGAAAGAGCCGACGCCGGCCAACTTGCGTTATCCGGAAATCGGCCGGCTAGAAATGCTGCCGCTCACTGGCGCGCATACGACCTTCCCGATGCTGAAAATGCCGATTGCCGAATTTGCCAGGGACAAGGACGGCAAGACACGCGACATCGTCATGCTGGTCAACGAGTCGCTGGTGAACGAATGCCAGGAAGCACGCCAGATGGTGTGGTTCGTCGATACGACGGTCGAAACGCGGCCAATGGTGATCTCGAGCTACACCGCGCCGGAAGCGAGTGGCAATTTCTGTCAGCGCGGCGGCCGGTTCGGCGCGCATTCATCGAATGAGAGCATGGCGCCGGTCTATTACAAGAAGTTCGCGTTCATCTCCTTCTTCAATGCCGGAGTGCGCGCGATCGATATACGCGATCCTTATCATCCCAAGGAGATTGGATACTTCATTCCGGCGATCACCGAGGCCACCGACAAACGTTGCGCCAAGGTGGATGGGCAGGACCGCTGCAAGGTCGCGATCCAGACGAACAATGTCGAGACCGATGACCGCGGCTATATCTACATCGTCGATCGCGCCAATACCGGAATGCATATTCTGGAATTGACAGGGGAGGCTCGCAAGACGGCTGGGCTGCCTTAGCCTAGCCATCTGTCACAACCGGCCTGGAACCAGTGGCGTCGTAAAAGCTTGACGGAAGGTATCTGCGCCCTTGCGCATGCTTTTGCGTGTGCAAGGGCGGTCCAGTCACTAAGTACGACGAAAAGCCGGGGCGAGGGCAGAGAGTGTCATGCTCGAGCGCACCACGCAGAATGTCAAATGGGACCAGCCATCGGGTGAGCCAGAGGTTTGCCCGGTCAATTCCCATAACGAATGGGATCCGCTGGAAGAGATTATTGTCGGACGGCTTGAGGGTGCTGTGGTTCCGTCCGCCCATCCGGTGGTCTCTTGCAATATGCCGGGATGGGCCGGCCGGCTGCAAAAGCTCGTCGCGGGATTTCGCTTTCCGCAGCTCATGATCGAGCCGGCACAGCGGGAGCTTGATCATTTCGTCCATGTGCTGGAAAAGCTCGGTGTGATCGTGCGTCGTCCCGACGCAGTCGATCACAAGAAAAAATTCGGCACGCCGGAATGGTCATCGCGCGGATTCTGCAATTCCTGCCCGCGCGACTCGATGCTGGTGATCGGCGATGAGATCATCGAGACGCCGATGGCGTGGCCGTGCCGATATTTCGATACCCATTCCTATCGGGCGATCCTGAAGGATTATTTCCGGCGTGGCGCCCGCTGGACCTCGGCGCCCAAGCCGGAACTGACTGACGATCTGTTCGATCCCGATTTTCGGCTGCCGGAGAAGGGCGAGCCGCTGCGTTACATCCTGACGGAGTTCGAGCCAGTGTTTGACGCAGCCGACTTCGTGCGCTGCGGCCGCGATCTTCTGGTAACGCGGAGCAATGTCACAAACCTTTCAGGCATCGAATGGCTGAGACGCCATCTTGGCCCGGATTATCGTATCCATGAAATCGAAAGCCGCTGCCCCAATCCAATGCATATCGATACGACGCTCTTGCCGCTGGCGCCGGGAAAGCTGCTGGTGAATCCGGAATACGTCGACGTCAGTCTTTTGCCGGATATTTTCAAGTCCTGGGACGTCCTGACCGCGCCTGAGCCGGAGCCGATCAAGAACGAGAAGCTGCTCGAAATCACATCGATGTGTGGGCGATGGCTGAGCATGAACATCTTAATGGTCGACCAGAAACGGGCGATCGTCGATCCGCATCACCAAGGCATGGTTCGTGCGCTTGAGCAGTGGGGGTTTGAAACCATTCCTGTGCCTTTTCTGCATTACGCTGCATTTGGCGGTGCGTATCACTGCGCAACCCTCGACGTGCGCCGCCGCGGGACTCTGCAATCCTATTTCTGATGCAGGCGGCTTTTGCGCCCATAATGAATCAAGACAATCCGTTGGGAAGCCTGTAAGAAAAGGCTTTGTTATCGGCGATCGTGCGGACGCACGATCAAGCGGAGCCACGCCGTCTGATGTCGAAGATTGTCGACCGGACTCTCGATTTCATCGAACTGTTTGCGGCCGAACGCCGGCCGTTATCGTTGTCCGATATTTCCCGGTTGCTCAATATCCCGGCTTCGAGCTGTCACGACGTGTTACGCGCATTGCTGGCGCGTGGCTACCTTTATGAGATCGGCCAGCGCGCCGGGTTTTATCCGACGGTTCGGCTGTTCGATCTGGCGAAGGTGATCACCGATCACGATCCGATCCTGCAGCGCGCCGACATCCTGTTGCGGAAGGCCCGTGACACGATCGACGAATCGGTATCGCTGGCGAAAGCCGGAAAATCGACCGCGAATTATCTTCTCGTGTTCGAGCCGACGCATCCACTGCGCTTCATGGTCCGTGTCGGCAGCACTGTGCGAAGTCTGCATGCGACATCGGCCGGCAAGGCCTTTCTCGGTAGCCTACCGCCGGACAAGTTCGAAGCCTATCTGAAGACTGCCAAGTTGACGCCGATGACGCCGAAGACCATCCGCACCAAAGCGGAACTGCGGGAGGACATTGAGCGGTCGCAACGCCAAGGCTATTTTCTCAATCGCGAGGAGAGCGTCGAGGATGCGACCACGGTCTCGGCCCTCTTCCGCTGGAATGGTGCCGACTACATCGTCACCATCGCGGGGCCAAGTTCTCGCATGGCCGGCAAGCTCGATCAGGCGATCAAGTTGACGCTCGACACCTGCCGCGCGCTTGGCGGCAACGATTAAGCAGCCGCACCGGCCCCGGTTTGACTCTGCCATGACCCGGCTCTAAAAATATTCGAAATAGCGATAATAATTTCGCAATAGCGAATAATGGAGGAAGCCGGTGAGGTCTGAAGGCGGTGCCATATCGGCGTCCGGCTCGCAAAAGGCGTCCGGTCCGTTGGCTGGCGTGCGCGTTATCGATCTGACGACCGTCGTGATGGGGCCATCTGCGACGCAAATCCTCGGCGATCTCGGCGCCGACGTCATCAAGGTGGAATCCGCCGGCGGCGATTCCATGCGCTGGGTGGGTCCCAACCGCAGCGACGGCATGGGGCCGCTCTATCTGCAGGCCAATCGCAACAAGCGCAGCGTCGTGCTCGACTTGAAGAACGCGAAGGATCGCGAGGCGCTGCTGTCGCTCGTGTCCGATGCGGATGTGTTCGTCTCCAACATGCGGCCGCAGGCGATGGCACGGCTTGGCCTCGGTTATGACGCTATCAGCGCGGTGAATCCGGAGATCATCTACTGCCTCGCGGTCGGTTATGGCTCCGACGGGCCGAATGCCGGCCAGGCCGTTTATGACGACCTCACGCAGGCGGCCTGCGGCATCGCCGGCTTGTTCGGCGCGATCGATGGCGTGCCGCGCTATGCGCCGGTGAATATCTGCGATCGCGTTGTCGGTCTCTATCTCGCCATTTCGATCATCAGCGCGCTGCATCATCGCGCTGTCACCGGCGAAGGCCAGGAGATCGAGGTGCCGATGCTGGAGACGATGGTGCAATTTGTCCTCGCCGATCACATGGGTGGTGGTGCTTTCGTGCCACCGCTCGGGGACATGGGCTACAAACGGCTGATGTCGCGCGTCCGTGGGCCTTATCCGACAAAGGACGGTCATCTTGCGCTGGTCGTTTACACTGACAAACATTGGCGCGCCTTTTCGGCGATGATCGGCCAACCTGATCTGCTTGACACCGATCCACGCTTCAAGACGCAGGAAACACGCACGCAATATGCCGAGGATATGGGGCGGTATCTCGAACAATATCTGCCGCAGAAGACGACCGGCGAATGGATCGCGGCTTTGCGCGCTGCCGATATTCCGGCGTATGCGGTGAATCGGCTTGAGGGTTTGTTCGAAGACCCGCATCTGAAAGCCGTGAAGCTGTTTCAGGAAATGGATCATCCGACCGAAGGCCGGCTGAAGACTGCGCGTTTCCCGGTGAAATTCTCAAAGACGCCGGCATCGATCCGGCGCCTTGCGCCCAATCTCGGCGAACATACCGACGAGATTTTTCCTGGCCGCGCCAAGGACGTAACCAGCAAAAAGATGTCGGAAAAGATCGAGGAATAACGCGTGAAGACCTTCGATTCCTTGTGTAATACGCCGGAAAGGCGCGAAATCCGCGATGCGATCCGCGCAATCTGCGATCGCTTCGGCGATGACTATTGGCTGGAGAAGGATCGCACGCATTCCTTCCCGCATGAATTTGCAAAGGCCATGGCCGATGGCGGCTGGCTCGGCATCGCCATGCCGGAGGACTACGGCGGCGCGGGGCTTGGCGTCACTGAAGCGGCAATCATGATGCAGGAGGTCGCGCATTCGGCTGGCGTGTTTGCGGCGTGCTCGACCATTCACATCAACATTTTCGGTCTGCATTCGATCGTCAAGCACGGCACCGACGAGCAGAAAAAGAAATGGCTGCCGTCCATCATCGATGGGTCGTCGCGTACCTGTTTCGGCGTCACCGAGCCGGATGCCGGCCTTGATACCTCGAAGATCAAGACGCGGGCCGTGTTGAAAGGCGACCATTACATCGTCAACGGCCAGAAGATCTGGACCTCGACCGCGCAGCAGGCTGACAAGATCGTGTTGCTCGCGCGCACGGTGCCGATCGAGGAATGCAAGAAGCCGACCGATGGCCTGACGCTGTTCTATACCGATTTCGACCGCTCCAGGATCGAGGTGCGCGAAATCCCGAAGATGGGCCGCCACGCGGTCAATTCAAACCAGACCTTCTATGACAATCTCGAAGTGCCGGTGGAGCATCGCATCGGCGAGGATGGCAAGGGCTTCCGCTACATCCTCGATAGCCTCAATCCCGAGCGCATCCTCAACGCGGCAGAAGCGGTGGGCATCGGCCGCCGTGCGCTGGAGAAGGCTGTGGCCTATGCCGGTGAACGCGTGGTGTTTGGCCGGCCGATCGGCCAGAACCAGTCGATCCAGCATCCTTTGGCGGAAAGCTGGTCGGAGCTTCTTGCCGGCGAGTTGATGACGCTGCATGCGGCGGAGCTTTACGATTCCGGTCAGCCTTGCGGTGCGCAGGCGAATGCCGCGAAATATTTCGCCGCCGATGCCTGCTTCAAGGCGACCGATCGCGCAGTGCGTACGCATGGCGGCATGGGTTATGCCGCCGAATTCCATGTCGAGCGTTATTTCCGCGAATCGGTGGTCGTGCGTCTTGCGCCGGTCTCGCGCGAGATGGTGCTGAATTACATCGCCGAGCGCGAGCTTGGCTTGCCAAAGTCGTACTAGAGCATGCCGAAAAGTGTGAAGCGGTTTTCGAACAATCATGCTCAGCGGATATGAAGCGGGGCGGCACGTGACAGACCGTATCGTCAGGATCGGCGGCGCGTCCGGCGCCTGGGGCGACAGCCCGATGGCCATTCCGCAATTGCTGACGGCGGATGTTCATTATCTGATGATGGACTATCTCGCCGAAGTGACGATGTCGCTTCTCGCGCGGGCGCGCATGAAGGATGCGAATGCCGGCTTTCCGCCGGATTTCGTCGCCTATCTCAAACAGTCTCTGCCGGAGATCGCCAGACGCGGCATCAAGGTCGTTAGCAATGGCGGTGGCGTCAATCCGCATGCTGCCAAGCGCGCTTTGGAACAGGTTTGCAATGAACTTGGACTATCGCTCCAGATCGCGGTGGTCGAAGGCGATGACGTGCTGCCGCGCATCGATGCACTGCGGACGACGGCGCGCGAAGCCTCCACCGGCGAAACCTTGCCGGAAAAGCTGCTGACCGCCAATGCCTATCTCGGCGCATTGCCGATTGCAGCGGCGCTCGATTGCGGCGCCGATATCGTCATTACCGGGCGTTGTGCGGATTCTGCGCTCGCGCTCGGTATCCTGATGCACGAATTCAAATGGGCGGCGGACGATTATGACAGGCTCGCGGCTGGGAGTCTCGTCGGCCATATCCTCGAATGTGGACCGCAATCGACCGGAGGCGTGCATACCGACTGGGAGAAAGTGCCGGGTTGGGAGAATATCGGTTATCCGATCGCGTCCTGCAGCGCCGATGGCAGTTTCGTGTTGTCAAAGCCGGATAACACCGGTGGCTTGATCGTGCCGGCCTCGGTCGCCGAGCAGGTGTTGTACGAAGTCGGCGATCCGGCGGCTTACATCCTTCCCGATGTCGTTGCCGATTTTAGGCAAGTGACGCTCGAACAGATTGGGGACAATCGCGTGCGCGTGAGCGGAGCGCGCGGCTATCCGCCGACATCGCAATACAAGGTGTCCGCGACCTATCAGGATGGCTGGCGCGGTGTTGCGACGGTGTCGATCGTCGGACCGGATGCCGTCTTGAAAGCGGAGAGAACCGCAGATGCATTGCTTGCCCGTGCGCGCATGTTGTTTCGCCAGCGGCAATTGCCGGACTTCACCGCGGCGCATACCGAAGTGCTGGGCTCGGAATCGGCCTATGGTCCGAAAGCCAATGTCCGGATGGCGCGCGAAGTATTGCTGCGCCTTGTGGTCGATCATGTCGACCGTGAGGGCATCGATGTGTTCGCACGCGAGCTCGGGTCGGTTGGCCTCGGCTTCGCGC
The DNA here is from genome assembly GCF_002119765.1 of Pseudorhodoplanes sinuspersici. NCBI lineage: Bacteria > Pseudomonadati > Pseudomonadota > Alphaproteobacteria > Hyphomicrobiales > Pseudorhodoplanes > Pseudorhodoplanes sinuspersici. Next base: position 1,293,302 of record NZ_CP021112.1, on the reverse strand, counting down.
AAGGCACGACCGGCATCTTCTCCGGGCGTCCGAAACCGGTGCCGGTCGTGCGGCTGTTCACATTCTTTATCGATAAGGCTGCTCTTAGCGCCCCGGCGGTGCAAATCGGCAATGAAGAACCTTTCTCTGTCGATGTGCCGTCGCACGGCGGTTATGTCGCCCCAGCCGAGAAGGCGGATCATGCCATTCCCGCGCAAGATGGCGCGTCTGTCGAAATCGACCTGCGCAGCCTTGCCGTCGCGCGTTCGGGCGATAAGGGCAACTCATCGAATGTTGCGATCATCGCCCGCGATCCCGCTTATGTGCCGATCCTGCGGCGTGAAGTGACGCCGGAAAAGATGGCGGCGCATTTCGATGGTCTCGTGCATGGCAAGGTGGTGCGCTACGAAGCGCCGGGTTTGCACGCATTCAATTTCCTGATGGAGGACGCGCTCGGCGGCGGTGGCATGGCGTCGCGACGCATCGACCCGCAAGGCAAAGCGTTCGGCCAGATGGCGCTGGAGATGAAGATCAAAGTGCCACTTTCGGTGGCGCAGAGCTTGCAGCCTGACAAAGACCTGCAATCCAGATCGAGCAACAGTCCTGCTTGATCCCGCCGAGTGAGGACACCTTTGCGTATTTGCATTTACGGAGCTGGAGCGACGGGTGGTCATTTTGCCGTCAAGCTGGCACGTGCGGGCCATGATATTTCGGTGATCGCGCGCGGGCCGCATCTGGTCGCCATCCGTGAAAACGGTCTGACGTTACGCAGCGGCAACGAGCTGCTGGCCGCCGAAGTTGCCGCAAGCGACAATGCGAAGGATTTCGGCGTACAAGACGTGGTGATCGTTGCCGTCAAGGCGACCGCGATTCCATTGATCGCGCCGCAGATCGCGCCCGTTATCGGTCATGACACCCTTGTCGTCTTTCCACAAAATGGAATGACCTGGTGGTATCCGCTCAAGCTGTCACCCAAATGTCCGACGCCGCCGAAGCTGCCAATCTTTGATCTGGGCGAAGCCTTTCTGAAGGCAATGCGTCTCGATCAGATTGTTGGCGGCTTGATCTATTCGGCTAACGAGGTCGAAGCGCCCGGCATCATCCGCAACAATTCGCCCGATCACAACCGGATGGATATCGGCGCGATCGATGGCCGCGGCAACGACATCATTGCGGATTTGCGCAAGGCGTTGAGCGAGGCCGATATCATCTCGACAGATCCCGGCGACATCCGGGCGGCAGTCTGGGCCAAGCTGCTGACCAATATGAGCGGGTCGACGCTAGCACTGGCGACTGGCAATCGTTCCGATGGCACGCGCGATGATGCGGCGCTCAGGGAAATTTATATGCGCATTGTGCGCGAGGGCCTGGCCATCGCGGCCGCGCATGGCTTTCCGCTTGATGACAAGCTTGATCCCGAGCGCATGGTCGCGCGGTTGCTCAATCACAAGCCGTCGCTCCTGCAGGATTACGAGCAGCGGCGGCCGATGGAAATCGCCGAAATTGTTCTTGCGCCGGTGGCCTTCGCCCGTTCGGTCAATCTCGCAACGCCGACGCTCGATACCGTCGCTGCAATCGTGACCAGGATTGCGCGGGATCGGGGGCTGTTGTCGCCGACCATTGGCGGGCCTGCGTTGTCGCCAGCGTTATGAAGAACGAGAGGCTACGCCAATGTCACAATGCTCGAAATATGTGATCCGTCCCGATGAGATCGAAGCTTATTCGCCGCCAATCATACGGGCACGCGCAACAAGCGACTGATCGGTCCGCGCGTCAATGGCTCCCGGCATCTGGAAATTGTGCTGCGAGAAATCGAGCGCAACGAAGGTGCGCTGGCGCATGCGCACCCCGATCTCGATCAGGCCGCTTGTGTACTGGAAGGCGAGGCGCTGGTCGAGAACGACGACGAACCGTACAACGTCAAGGCTGGTGATTTGCCCTATTTCCCTGCCAGAGTGTTTCACAACATCAAGGTCGCCAGTCCGGTGATCCGGCTGCTGGTGATCTATGCGCCGCCTTATGACGAGCGGTCCGAACAGGTAGTGACGAAGCGCTGAGGTTAGGTGACACCGTGTTAGTGCGTCTCGACGATGAAGTCGGTGTACAGCCCTGTCTCCTTTCCAAGACCATGATCGGAAATGATCAGTGATGCGCCGGCGGTGATGTATTCCGATACGCGATCGATCACATCCTGCGGGATATCGATCCGGTCGAGCACATTGACGATGCTCTGTCCCGCTAGTTGATCAGGTTCCTTCGCTTGCGATCGCGCATGCTTCGCCGGAGCTTCTATGCGAACCGATGAATCGATCTGCAATGAGTTTTTCGACCTCTCCCCGCGCGGCAGTTCAGCTGGCAAGGTTACCGCCATCCAGCGCAATTCCTTGCTGTCATCGCCTCTGTTGTAGGCAGTCAGGACATGGGTGCCGACAATCGCCTGCTCGTCGCGGATGGTGACCGGTGCGGTGAACAGCGGAATAAAGCCTTGGCGCACGTAAAGCTGCTTCTGCTTGCGGCTGATAAACACAGAGATCGGACCGCTCGGCGATGCCTTCTTCTGCTTGGCCTGCAGCGATTGCGCGAAGCTGTCCAGGATCGCGTCCGGGATGTCGGCTTTTTCCGACGACAGCGAGGCGGTGAGGCTCTCTTTCGTAGGCTCCGCGGTGGGCGCCGCTGTTTCATCGTGCGTGTGCCGGGCCGACGCGCCGGTCTCGATCAGCCCCATCCCGGCCGTGCGGACCAAGACTGGCATCGTCGTATCCAGCGTCCGGCGCAGCGGCGGCTCGGTTTCGACCGTGGTCGGCGCCGGCTTTGGCTGGAACAGCTTGGCGTGCGCGATGTCATAAGGCGCGGTGTCTTCGCGTGAGACCACTACCCGGGCGCCGAGCTTGGTCGTGCGCCAGAGGAAGCTGGCAAATTGCTCGGGCAGGCGGATGCAGCCATGCGAGGCGGGGCGGCCCGGCAAGACGCCCTGATGCAGGGCGATGCCCGACCAGGTCAGCCGTTGCATATAGGGCATTGGCGCGTCGCTATAGATATTCGAGCGGTGGTGTCGGTTCTTCTGGATGACGCTGAAGATGCCGGTCGGGGTCGGGTGTGTCGGTGTGCCGGACGAGACCGGCGATTCCATCACCAGCTTGCCATTGGCGTAGAGCGCCGCGCGCTGTGATTTGATCGATACAACCAAAAGATGTGGCCCGGGCGGGGTCGGGATTTCTTTCTGCTTCCCAGGGCCAGGAACGGCGGTCTTTTTGGCTGGCGCGGGCCTGACACGCTGCCTTATAACGGGACGGGCATATGGATCTGCCCTGCGCCCCATTTCCGGCGGGTATCCATATCCGTACGGTTCCGGTTGGCGGTAATAGAAGAACCCACTCTGGGCCTCCGCCGGCTCCGGCAGGAGGACTGTGGAGCCGGTCAGGCAGACCAGCGCCAAGGCATTGATACTGCTGAAATGCGCGGCCTTTTGCAGGCGCGAAAATACGCTCTTGCTTTGCACGGCAAAAATCCTCAAACCCCGGGGCGTCACCACTTTAATCGCTGAATCCGAACATAATGTTAGTAAGCGCAACCCCCGCGGTCATGTCTGAGACGCTCCGCAGCCGCTCGCGGTTCGATGGTGTTGCTTTTGCGAAGGATTCCTGCCCGTTGGCCGGCAGCAGCCTCCTGTGAGGAGAGGATCATGAGTCAAGCCGCTGAAAAGCTCTCTGGGAAGAGCCCCGTTTCGATGAAAGACGCGCATTTCAATTGGGAAGACCCGCTCGATCTTGAGGGAGAACTGACCGAAGAGGAGCGCATGGTACGCGACACCGCGCGCGGCTATTCACAAGATAAGTTGATGCCGCGGGTCATCGAGGCCTATCGCCACGAAACGGTTGATCGCGACATCCTGCCCGAAATGGGCGCGCTGGGCCTCCTTGGCCCGACCATTCCGGAGGAATATGGCGGGGCCGGTCTTGGCTATGTCGCCTATGGCCTGATCACCCGCGAGATCGAGCGGATCGATTCCGGTTATCGCTCGACGCTGTCGGTGCAGTCATCGCTGGTGATGTATCCGATCTATGCCTATGGCAGCGAAGCGCAGCGCAAAAAGTATCTGCCGAAACTCGCCACCGGCGAGATGGTCGGCTGCTTCGGCCTGACCGAGCCGGATCATGGTTCGGATCCCGGCTCGATGGTCACGCGCGCCGAAAAGGTGCCGAACGGCTATCGTCTTACCGGCGCGAAGATGTGGATCTCCAATTCGCCGATCGCCGACATCGCCGTCGTCTGGGCGAAGCTCGACGGCAAGATCCGTGGCTTCATTGTCGAACGTGGCACCGAAGGCTTCTCGACGCCGAAGATCGAAGGCAAACTGTCGCTGCGTGCATCGGTCACCGGAGAGATCGTGCTCGATAACGCGTTCGTGCCGGAAGAGAACCTGCTGCCGAATGCATCGGGTCTTGCCGGTCCGTTCGGCTGTCTCAATAACGCGCGTTACGGCATCGCCTGGGGTGCGCTCGGCGCCGCCGAATTCTGCTGGCACGCTGCACGGCAATATACGCTCGACCGCAAGCAGTTTGGCCGTCCGCTGGCTGCTAACCAGCTCATCCAGAAGAAGCTCGCCGACATGCAGACCGAGATTACACTTGGCCTGCATTCTGCGCTGCGTCTCGGCCGTCTGATCGAGGCCGGACGCGCGGCACCGCCTGCCGTATCGATGCTCAAGCGCAACAATTGCGGCAAGGCGCTGGATATTGCCCGCGTCTCACGCGACATGCATGGCGGTAACGGCATTGCCGACGAATTCCATGTCATGCGTCATGTCGCCAACCTTGAAACCGTGAACACCTATGAGGGCACGCATGACATCCATGCGCTGATCCTCGGTCGCGCGCAGACGGGGATCCAGGCATTCTTCTGACAGCATGATCCCGAAAAAGCGGTAACCGGTTTTCGGGACGGATCATGCTCAACGAAGAAAGCAAATGGATCTGACATCGGCTTCGTTATTGTGTGCCGCCGGTATTGCCGGCGGCACACTTGCGACTCTGGCTGGCGGTGCTGGGCTGGTCACATTTCCTAGCCTTCTGGCTGTTGGTCTGCCGCCGGTCGTCGCCAGTGCTTCCAACCTCGCCGCCCTGACACCCGGCAGCTTCCTTGCAGCGCTGATTGATCGCACGCAATTGCCGCCGCTGGACCGCGCCTTTGCCGGCCTTGTCTTCGCGTCGGTGACCGGCGCTGCGCTCGGAGCGGCGCTGCTGACAGTGACGTCAACACGGGTCTTCGAATTTCTCGTTCCGTTATTGCTCGGCTTTGCGACGATTCTGTTCGCCTTTGGCGATCGCATCAGCATGGCAATTCGCGCTCGCTCGTTGGCACGCCATGGATGCGAGCCGCAGATCAAGATCACGTCGATCCCGATGCTGCTGCCGGTTTCCGTTTACGGAGGCTACTTCGGCGCGGGCGTCGGGGTGCTGCTGCTGGCTGTATTATCGCTCGCCACGGCAGGCGAATATCGGCCGGCCAATGCCGTCAAGAACCTGGTGGCTGCATTCAACGGTGTCGTCGCCATCTTCATCTTTGCAGCGCAGGGCGTCATTCATTGGCCGGCCACGCTTGTCATGATGATCGGAGCGCTGGTCGGTTCGCAGATCGGCACGCGCATCGCCCGCTACGCACCGCGCGAAGTGATGCGCTGGGTGGTGATCATCGTCGGCCTATTGCTGACGGTCACCTATACGTGGCGTTACTGGTTCTGACGTTGCGTGTCAGCCGGCCTTGGTGAGTTGGCACAGCGTGACAAGCCGATCCACCATCGCGCTCTTCGGATCGGCGAGATCGGCGATGACATTGAAATGGTGCTTGCCCGGGATGGCCTCGTAACGGGTCTTCACGCCTTCCGCGCCCCATATGTCTGCCATCTCCTTTGACTGCCGCACGAATTCGGGTAATTCCGCCGCGCCGACGACGATATCCAGCACTTTGCCCCTTGGGGCCGGCCAGAACAGCGGCGATGACGCGCGCGCGCTTGCCTCATCCAGCTTGAAGTCGGTATTCATCTCGGTGTGGATCAGCGGCGTCAGGTCGAACACGCCGGAGATCGCGTAACCCACCGGCGCGAGGTCAGCCGGTGCATTGGCATCGAGAGCTTTCCAGTCCGTTGCCATCAGGCAGGCGGCCAGATGCCCGCCAGCCGAATGGCCATAGATCATCATGCGCTGGCCGAAGCGCTTCCACAGAAACAGCGTGGCTGCGCGCATCTGCTCGATGATTTCCGCCAGCGTCGCCTGCGGGCTGAGGTCGTAACCGGCCATCGCGACATTGATGCCGCGCTCGGTCAGGCCGCGGGCGAGATGACTGTGCTCCTTTGGGCTGAGCGCACGCCAATATCCGCCATGAATGAAGATTGCCCAAGGCGCATCCTTGTCGCCATGAAAGAGGTCGACGATCTGCCGGCTGGTTGAGCCGTAGCGCACGTCGAGTTCGGCGCGGTCCTGCTTGGCCATGGCATCGCGATAGGCGGCGCCATCCTTTTCCCACTGCGCCACGATCTGCGGGAATTCGGCCACATGCGCGCGATTGTTGTAGGCCGCGTTATTGTCAATTGTCATTTCAAGTCTCCCGCGCACTGCCATGCAAGGCGCGGGAGATTGCGTCAATGGCCGCGGTGGATCAAGTCATCTATCGCTTGATTTGCGCCTTCAGCGTCGACTGGACGGCGCGGTCGAAGGAATCCGCCGTCTTGACCGGCTGTTTCTTCTGCTGATCGGCGACGAAGGCATCGCGCTTTTTGACCAGTTCAGTCATGCGGTCGTTGAGTGCCTTGCGTTCCGACATCTGTTTCGAAATGGCAGCCTGCCGCTCCTCCGGCTTCATGGCGCGTAAACTGTCTGGTAATTCGTCGTCCTTGACGGCGGAGAGCTGCTGACGCCCGGCCGTGACATCGGCGACGAGGTCGCCGCCGCCGGTGATCGCTTCGGCGGCGCTCGCCGTGCGGGCCCGCTTGTTCAGATAACCGGCCATGTCCACGGCGGCCGGTCTCGGCGCGCTCGCTGCTTGCTGTGTCTTCTGCTCGACGCTCGATCGCTTGGTGCGCGGACCATAGGGGATCACTGTGCCGTTGAGCTTTTCCTGCAGCTCGATGATCTCGACATCGAACGGCGTTTCGATCACCACGATCTTGCCGCCGTCCTGCGGGATTGGGATATATTGGCCATCGCCCATCTGCGCGATTTCACGCCACACGCGCAGCGTATCGCGCGCTTCGCCGGCCTGCACGGCATTGATGACGATGTCCTTCTGCTTCGCCAGCGCCAGCACCTGCGGATATTTCATGTCCTGCTGGTAGTCCATGTGCGGCGGTGCATCCCCGACCAGAAAGACGATACGGCTCACCTCCGGCCCGGACGTCCAGGACAGTTTGGTAATGCCTTCGTGCAAGGCCTCATTGACGCTTTCCGGCCAGTCGCCGCCGCCACGGGCGCGGAGCTCAAGCAGTTGCGCATAGAGATCCTGAATGTCCGTCGTCAGTTCAATGCGCTTGGTCACATATTCGTCGCCGATGTCGCGATAGGCGACGAGACCCATGCGGATTTCGGCGCCGGGGTTTTGGCGCCTTCGATCAGCGACGCCATCGAGCCGGTGGTGTCGAGAACGAAGGCGACTTCCACTGTTGGCTTGGCTTGGGCAGGAACTGCGGAGACAACACTGGACACAGTCAAAAGCGCGAGCGCGCAGGCCCGCGACAGGAAGCCTTTCATGACTTCACCCCTCAAAAAGGAATCCTTCCACCGTGCGGAACTTTCTTTTGTCATCGCGTCGGCTTCGAGCCGCAATTGCGGCGGGAACCGGCGGATTTCCGGCCTCTTTTGCGAAAAGCCGCTTTCCGAAAAGCTTGGCCCATTTGCCGAACCGGTTTAATTGTCGGGCATGAAGATCAATGGCAAAGCGACACGCAGTATTTGGCTGGAGCCGGACGGCTGGTCCGTTGGCATTCTGGATCAGACCCAGCTGCCGCATCGCGTCGGCTTTTTGCGGCTCACGACATGCGCCGATGCCGCGCACGCCATTTCGAGCATGCAGACGCGCGGTGCGCCGCTGATCGGGGCGGTCGCCGCTTACGGCGTCGCGCTGGCCCTGCGGGACGATGCATCGGATGAAAATCTCGAGCGCGCTTACGCCTTGTTGCTGGCAACGCGGCCGACCGCCATCAATCTGAAATGGGCGCTGGACGAGATGATGGCGGCCGTCCGCAACCGGCCGCGCGAGGAACGCGTGGCGGTAGCCTATCAGCGGGCGAAAGAAATCTGTGACGAAGACGTTTCGATCAACGAAGCCATTGGCCGCAATGGTTTGACGATCATCGAAGAGATCGCTGCGCGCAAGAAACCAGACGAGCGCGTCAACGTGCTGACGCATTGCAATGCCGGCTGGCTGGCGACCGTCGATTGGGGCACAGCGACTGCGCCGATCTACATGGCGCATGACAAGGGTATTGCAATCCATGTCTGGGTTGACGAAACGCGTCCGCGCAATCAGGGCGCTTCGCTGACGGCCTTCGAGCTTGGACAGCATGGCGTGCCGCATACAGTGATCCCGGACAATACCGGCGGTCACCTGATGCAGCACGGGCTGGTCGATATGGCGATCGTCGGCACTGATCGCGTCACCGCGAAGGGCGATGTCTGCAACAAGATCGGCACTTATCTGAAAGCGCTGGCGGCCAAGGACAACAATGTGCCGTTCTATGTCGCGCTGCCATCGCCGACGATCGACTTCACCGTTGACGATGGCGTTGCCGAAATTCCGATCGAACAGCGCAGTGCGGAGGAGGTTGCGACTATCACCGGCCGCACGAAAGATGGCCGCACCGAAACGGTGACCATCGTGCCGGAAGGATCTGGCGTTGCCAATTACGGTTTCGATGTTACGCCGGCGCGGCTCGTGACCGGGCTGATTACCGAACGTGGAATCGTTGCGCCGTCCCGCGATGCGCTGGAGCGCGCTTTCGCCGATCATGCCTCGCGGCGGCGTTCGTCCGAGGCGGCCGAATGAGCGCGCTGATCAGCCGGATCACGCAGGTGCCGGTCGATGGTCGGCAATCGCAAACAGCGCTGACCGTTGCGCGCGGCACCATGCGGCTATTGCTGTCGCACGGCTTCACCTGCGTCAGCGAATTGCCGTTGCCGTCCGGCCGAAGAGCTGATCTCGTCGCGATCGGACGAAGTGGCGAGATCTGGATCGTCGAGATCAAGTCGTCGGTCGCCGATTTCCGGGCCGATCAGAAATGGATGGATTACCGGATGCATTGCGACCGGCTGTTCTTCGCCACGACCATGGAAGTGCCATGCGAGATCTTTCCGAAGGATACGGGGCTGATTGTGGCCGATGGTTTTGGCGGCGAGATCGTCTGCAATGCGCCCGAGCACAAGTTGCCCGCACCGACACGCAAGGTGATGACACTTCGTGTTGCGCAATGCGCGGCGTTGCGGCTGCAATCGCTGATCGATCCGGCCGGCCCTTATGGGAATGAGATGGGATAGGCCGCGAGCGCAATTGTTGCGCCTCTCCCCTTGCGGGAGAGGGCGCAAATGCTGCGTCCGAATTGTTGAGAGAGCGAATTACCGCGGCGCGCGCTTGGCGAGGATGCGCTGCAATGTGCGGCGATGCATATTGAGCTGGCGGGCGGTCTCCGAAACATTACGGCCACATAGCTCGTAGATGCGCTGGATGTGTTCCCAGCGCACACGGTCCGCCGACATCGGGTGTTCCGGCGGCTCGGGCTTCTTGCCGTCGATCGACAGCAGCGCGTTGATGACGTCGTCCGCGTCAGCGGGCTTGGCGAGGTAATCGACCGCGCCGAGCTTAACTGCATTCACGGCCGTGGCAATATTGCCGTAGCCTGTGAGCACGATGCCACGCGCTTCCGGACGGCGGCGCTTCAGCGCCGAAATCACGTCAAGGCCATTGCCGTCGCCAAGACGCATGTCGACCACGGCGAAGGCCGGGGCCGATTTCTCGACCTGCATCAGTCCTTCCGACACCGTCTCTGCGGTGGTGACGGTGAAGCCACGGCCTTCCATCGCGCGGGCAAGCCGTTGCAGGAAGGACTTGTCGTCTTCGACGATCAGAAGCGAACGTTCAGCCGAAACGGCTGGAGCGGGGTTCATCGCGGTTTCCATTTGACTTACCTAGGCGTTTGCAGCCTTTTGCTCAAGCTCGCTGGCTGCGGCAAAATTGAAAGATTCGCGAGGCCAGCGGATGGAGACGACCGCGCCACGCTCTGGAAAGTTCCGGTTCACGAAGGTTAATTTCGCGCCGCTGCGCTCCAGCAGCGTCTTGGCGATAAAAAAGCCGAGCCCCATGCCGGTATCTCCGGTGGCATACATGCGCCGGAGCCGGCGGCTGCGGACATAGGGTTCCCCGATCCGGCCGATCACCTCCGGGGCGAAGCCGGGACCGTCGTCGGCAATCACGACGGTAACGGTGTCCGCCGTCCAGTCGGCAGTAATATCGACCCGCTCGCGGGCAAAATCGACCGCATTCTCAACCAAGTTCCCAAGGCCGTACAGGATCGCCGGGTTGCGGGCGGCTACCGGCGAAGGTTCGGTGGCCGGTATTTTCACCTCCACGTTAATGCCGAAATGCCGATGCGGCTCGGCGACCTCCTGCAGCAATGTTCGCAGCGGCATCTGGTCGAACGGCGCGCCCTCGGTCTGCAGCTCATTCAGTTTGGACAAGATATCGCGGCAGCGTTGCGCCTGCTCGCGCAACAGCTTGACGTCTTCGGCATGCGGAGACTTTGGATCAATCTCGCGTTCGAGTTCGCGTGCGATTACCGAGATGGTCGATAGCGGCGTACCGAGCGCATGGGCCGCAGCGGCGGCCAGGCCATCGAGCTGCGTCACATGCTGTTCGCGCGCCAGCACGAGTTCGGTTGCGGCCAGGGCGTTGACGAATTGCCGCGATTCCTCACTGATCTGCCACGCATAGACGCTGATGAAGAAGATCGCGAGGACGATCGAGAACCAGACGCCCAGCATGTAGGTGTCGGGCAGCACCGGCATCGGCCCGTATTCTTCGGACCATGGCAGTGGTTCGTGGAAGAAGATCAGGAGTGTCACACAAATGATGGCGAACAGGCCAAGCGCTATCGTCAGCCGTGCGGGCAGGGCGGTGGCCGAGAGCAACACCGGACCGAGGAAGAAGAACGAGAACGGATTGTCGAGTCCGCCGGTGAGATACATCAACACGGCAAGCTGGGCGACATCGAAAGCCAGCAACCAGGCGGCCCGGCTCGGTTCCAGCCGCCGCGCCTGTTGGAAGCGGATACGCAGCGCAATGTTCAGCCAGGCTGACAGCGCGATCACCGCAAGACACGGCCAGATCGGGAAATCGAATTCCAGCCCGAGATAGACCACCAGCACCGCCGTGGTCTGGCCGATCACCGACAGCCAGCGCAGCCGCACGAGCGTGTCGAGCCGCACGTTGCGGCGCGGCATCGGCAGGCGGTCGAGATCGATGGTTGGTCTCGTTGACATGGTACCCATTCTAATAGGTGCGGCGCTGACCTCAAACTGCACCATTCCGCGCAGCGACGGAGCGGCTTTTGTTAGCCCTTGCGCGGGTGACGCGGGAAGGGCACATCAGCGCGTTGAGACCACTGTCTGACTTGAAACAACCCGAAGATCGCCGGACCGCTCATGCCGTCTGCTGAAGCTGCCATTTCACTTGATCGCGTCGTCAAGATTTACAAGGGCGGCATGGCGGTCAACGGCATTTCCTTTTCGATCGAAACAGGTTCAGTGACCGCCTTGCTTGGCGGCAATGGTGCAGGAAAGACCACAACCATTGCGATGATCATGGGGCTTGTGACGCCGACCTCTGGCCGCGTTCACGTTCTCGGCGAAGAGGTGCCCAAGTGTCGTCATCGCGTGCTGCACCGGATGAATTTCGAAAGTCCCTATGTCGATATGCCGATGCGGCTGACCGTGCGGCAAAATCTTACTGTGTTCGGCAAGCTTTATGGCGTGCCGGATGTGCCGCAGCGCGTCCACGAACTTGGTACGCAATTCGATCTAAAGGATTTCCTCGATCGTCCGACCGGCAAGTTGTCGGCCGGACAGAAGACGCGCGTCTCGCTCGCCAAGGCGCTGCTCAATCATCCGGAAATTCTGCTGCTCGACGAGCCGACCGCCTCGCTCGATCCGGATACGGCCGATTGGGTGCGCGCCGAAATTGAACGCTATCGCGTCGAGCGCGGCGCGACCATTCTTCTCGCCTCGCACAACATGGGCGAGGTCGAGCGTCTGTGCGATCGCGTCATCATGATGAAGCGCGGCGAGATCGTCGACGACGAAGCGCCCGAAAAGCTGCTCGCACGTTATGGTCGCGAGACGCTCGAAGATGTGTTCCTCGATATCGCGCGCGGCCGCCGGCATGTGCAGGATGTTACGCAATGAAGGTGTCGCCACGCACATATCAATCGCCCGAAGCAATTGCTTTTTCGATAAGCCGCATCTTCGCGATGGTGCTGCGTTATTGGTATCTGCTGCGATCGTCGTGGCCGCGATTGCTTGAGTTGATCTATTGGCCTGCGGTGCAGATGCTGATGTGGGGCTTTCTGCAGCTCTACATTTCTGAGAATGCCGGCTTCTTTGCAAAGGCCGGCGGTACCTTCATCGGCGCGGTGCTGCTGTGGGATATTCTGTTTCGGGGGCAGCTCGGATTTTCCATCTCGTTTCTCGAAGAGATGTGGGCGCGCAACATGGGCAATCTGATGATGAGCCCGCTGCGCCCCGTCGAATTCATCTGCGCACTGATGATCATGAGCGTCATTCGCCTCGCGATCGGCATGGTGCCGGTGTCTCTTATGGCGATGGGGTTCTTCAGCTTCAATCTCTACGGACTGGGCTTTGCGCTGGCGATCTTCTTCCTTAACCTGATCTTGACGAGTTGGGCTGTCGGCATTTTCGTGTCCGGCATCGTGCTTCGGAACGGCATGGGCGCCGAAAGCATGGCCTGGACCATCATGTTCCTGCTGCTGCCGCTCACTTGCGTTTATTACCCGGTTTCGATCCTGCCGGAGTGGCTGCAGGCGGTCGCCTGGCTGCTGCCGCCGACCTATGTGTTCGAGGGCATGCGAGCCCTGTTGATTGAGCACACCTTCCGCGCGGACCTGATGATTTGGGCCTTTGCGCTGAATATTGCCTATTTTGTAGCTGCAATCATTGGTTTTTTGGCGCTGCTAAAGAGCGCCAGAACGGTCGGATCGCTGATGCAAAGCGGCGAATGACCAATTTGTAATCTGATTTCAAGATCCGTCGCCTATATTGACGCCGTGAACAAAAGGCCCGATGTTGCGTTGCAACAACGTGTCGGGACAGAAAAATATGGCGATTGGGGAATTTGGCGGCGCGCCGGCTTTGCCGGAGGAAGGCGGTCCCGTTCTATCCAACGGGATGTATTGGTTCTATGAAATGAGCTACGCCGCGCTGAATCCCGCTCGCGCTGCTGCGGATGTCGCGCGGCTCTATCTCAAGAATCCTCTTAATCCCTGGTCGCATACGACATTCGGGAAGACGATGGCGGCCAGCGCCGAGATGTTCGAGCGCTTTACCCGCCGTTACGGCAAGCCGGAATGGGGCATTAACGATACTATCGTCAGTGGCGAACGTGTGCCGGTTCACATCACCCCGGTTTGGGAGCGGCCGTTTTGTCGCCTTCTGCATTTCGAGCGTGTGTTTCGGTCGCCTCCGCGCCGCCCGCAGCCAAAGCTGGTGATTGTCGCACCGATGTCGGGCCATTACGCGACACTGTTGCGGGGGACGGTCGAAGCCTTTCTCCCCAATCATGATGTCTACATCACCGAATGGGTCGATGCGCGTCTGGTGCCGCTGGCCGAAGGCCGCTTCGACCTCGACGATTATATCGATTACGTCATTTCGATCCTGCATGCGCTCGGGGGAGATTGTCATCTCGTTGCAGTATGCCAGCCGGCCGTACCGGTGCTGGCGGCCGTGGCGCGGATGGAAGCCGAGGGCGATCCTTATGTGCCCCATTCGATGACGCTGATGGGCGGGCCGATCGATACGCGCATCAATCCGACTGCGGTCAACAAGCTGGCCGAGGATCGCGGGACCGATTGGTTCCGGCGCAACGTCATCACCAAGGTGCCGTTTCCGCATCCTGGCGTGATGCGCGACGTGTATCCGGGGTTCCTGCAGCTCAACGGCTTCGTCAGCATGAACCTCGACCGGCATCTCGACGCGCACAAGCAGCTTTTCTTCAATCTCGTGAAGGGGGACGGCGATTCCGCACAGAAGCATCGCGAGTTCTATGACGAGTATCTGGCCGTCATGGATCTCACCGCCGAATTCTACTTGCAGACTGTCGATACGGTCTTCGTGAAGCATCTTTTGCCAAAAGGCGAGATGATGCATCGCGGCGTGCGCATTGATCCGGCGGCGATCCGCAAGACCGCGTTGCTGACCATTGAGGGCGAAAAGGACGATATCTCCGGTCTTGGTCAGACCGAGGCGGCGCATGCACTGTGCGTCAATATCCCTGCCAATCGCCAGGCGCATTACGTACAGCCAGGCGTCGGCCACTATGGCGTGTTCAACGGGTCGCGTTTCCGGTCCGAGATTGCGCCGCGCATTGCCGACTTTGCGCTGAGTAGCCAGAGCGTGATTAGCAAGCCCCGTATCGTCCATGCCGTAAGCTGAGGGACGGTTTCGAATCAGCAGCTTTTAACCGGTTGATGACACTGGTTCGACGCCGTTGGCGCTAAGCCGCTGTTATTGTGACGGTTTTCTGAAAATGCGCCGGTTGATCCGCAGATTTCGCGTGCGCGGAGCCTTCACAAAAAATGAACTGATATTCAATATTTAAGCACAGCTTTTTGTGGTCTTTGGCACGAGTTTGCACCACATATTGGGGTCAGACTTTATTTTCGCGATAAGCTTTTCGTTGGCCCCGGCTATGGCAGTATCTGCGGCGAGGCAGCGAGGGTGTCATGTCGCTTCGTGCTCTTTTGTACCGCCGCCCGGCCGAACCGAAGGCGATCCAGGTCGTCCATGACAAGCACATCTACCTTGTGCGTGTCAGACGACATCGCCAGGCACGCCGTTATACGCTGCGCATCATGGCCGCGACCCGTGAGGTCGTGCTGACGATGCCACCGCGCGGCTGCCTGAAGGAAGCAAAGGATTTTGCGCAGAAGCATGGCGGTTGGATCGCGTCGCGTCTCGATCATCTGCCGAAGGCCGAACCCTTTGCCCATGGCACGATTGTTCCGCTGCGTGGCCAACCGCACCGCCTCGTGCATCGCAAGGGCATGCGCGGCACGGTCTGGATCGAAGTGGCAGAAGATGGCGAGCGCAAATTATGCGTGGCCGGCGATACGCCACATGTCGATCGCCGCGTCGGCGATTTCCTGCGCCGCGAAGCCAAAGCCGATCTCGAACAGGCCAGCCGCGCTTTCGCCGAACAGCTCGGCGTGACCGTCAAGCATGTGTCGATTCGCGATCCGTCGAGCCGCTGGGGCTCCTGCTCGACCACCGGCGTGCTGTCCTATTCCTGGCGGCTCATTCTCGCGCCGCCCTATGTGCTCGATTATCTTGCCGCGCACGAAGTGGCGCATCTTGTCGAAATGAACCATTCGCCCCGGTTCTGGCGTCTCGTAGACCGGCTCTGCCCGAATGTCCGCCGAGCAAAGAACTGGCTTGACAGTCATGGCACCGAGCTTCACCGCTATGGCTTGCCAAGCGCGCGGCCGTTGCCGGACGTCCCCGTGAACGGCAAACCCCGTTCACGGCACTGAGATACTCGGCATCAATTCATCTTCATGTTCAAACCCAATACGTTTGCGTTCACCGCGCTGCTCGCGGCGCTGACCGCGTTAGGACCGTTATCGACCGATCTGTATTTGCCGGTTTTGCCGGATATCGGCCGTGCCTTCGGGGTCCCTCCGGCGCAGGTGCAACTGACGCTGTCGGCTTATCTCATCGGCTTTGCTGCCGGCCAGATCGCTTACGGGCCGATCTCGGATTGGTACGGTCGCAGATCCGGCCTTTTGATTGCGATTCTCTGCTATTGCGCCGGTGCGCTGATCTGTTTTCTGTCGCCGTCAATCGACGTTCTGATCGGCGCGCGCGTCTTGCAGGCCTTTGGTGCGTCGGGTGCGACCGTCCTCGCGCGAGCCGTCGTGCGCGATCTCTATAGTGGCGCACGAGCCGGCAAAGAATTGTCTTTGATGAGTCTCGTGATGGCGGCCGGGCCGGTATCCGCGCCGCTGATTGGCGGAACCTTGCATTTCTTCTTTGGCTGGCGTTCTGCCTTTGCGGCGCTGCTGGCTGTCGGTGCCGTTGTGCTTGCCACGGTCTGGCGCAAACTGCCGGAAACGCTTGGAGAGCGCGTGTCAGAGCAGTTGTCGATCGGCACGCTGATATCTGGTTATCGCCAGATGCTGCAACATCGCGTGTTTGTGTTATATCTCCTGATCGGCGCTGCGGCCTATACGTGTCTTCTGGTGTGGCTGACGACCGCTCCCTTCATCCTGCAGAATCTTTACGGCCTGACCCCGCTTCGGTTTGCGGTCATCTTCACGCTCTGTGGGTGTGGTTTTCTCGTCGGCAACCTTTTCGCAACGCGGAAGGTGTTGCGCGTCGGCATCGTGCGCATGATCGGCTATGGGGCATCGATCATGGTCACGGGTGGCACGATTGTCTGCCTGCTGATTGCACTAGACCTTGCATCCGTGGTGACGCTGGTTGCGGCGATGGCGTTCACGCTGATTGGCTTTGGTATGGTCTTCCCGCTGGCTTTGGCAGGTGGACTGTCCTGCTTTTCGGATCGCGCCGGAGCGGCATCGTCGCTCCTCGGGTTCAGCCCTCAATTCATGGCGGCCATTGTCTGCACGCTGGTGGCTTTCGCAATGAACCGTTCGGTCATTGTCGCAGGCATTGCCATTCTGGCGATGACCTTGGTGGTGTTCGGGCTTTGGCTGTTGCTGCGGCGGGCAGCGCCGCAAGCGCGTTAACGGCGCGGTCCCAGCAGGCGGTCCAGCAGCCAGCTATCCATCCCGTCATTGCGCGCCGGCGTTGCGACTGAAGCCGAACGTCCCGGTATGGAGCCCGGCGGCACCGGCCGATCATTTTGCACCATGCCCGGCGCTTCGTTCTGCTGGTTCGGATAAGGCAGATAGAAGCCGCCATGCAGGCCCGGCAGGCTCGCAACAGGAGTGTTGCGATGCGCGTTTTTCATGAAGCGGGCCCAGATCTCCGCCGGTAGTCCGCCGCCGGTCATTTTTTTCGTCGGAGATGAATCGTCGTTGCCAAGCCACACGCCGGCGACAAGCTGCGCCGTGTAACCGACGAACCAGCCATCGCGGAAATCCTGGCTCGTACCTGTTTTGCCGGCGGCGGGACGTCCGCCAAGTTCGGCCTTGCGTCCGGTGCCGATCTGCAGCGTTTCCTGCAGCATCGTATTCATCATGCCGACGTAGCGCGGCTCTATCGTCTGGCCGAAGCTTTGCGGTCGGCGCCGATAGCGCACCTTGCCATTCCTGCCGCGAATGCTTTCGATCACATGCGGCGAGATCGCCATGCCGTTATTGGCGAAAGGGGCGAAGGCCGATGCCATTTCGAGCAGCGACACTTCCGACGTGCCGAGCGCGATCGAGGCATTCGGTTCAAGTTTGGAGGCAATGCCGAGCCGATGCGCGGTGCGCGTCACCGCAGTGGGGCCAAATTCCAGCGTCAGCCGCACGGACACGGTATTCAGCGACATCGCCAGCGCCTGTGTCAGTGTGACGGGGCCATAATATTCGCGCGTATAATTTTCCGGTTTCCAGCCTCTCACGGAAATCGGCTTGTCCTCGCGGATCGTGTCCGGCGTCAGCCCGCGTTCGAGCGCGGTGAGATAGACGAACGGCTTGAATGACGAGCCCGGCTGGCGCTTGGCGGCAACCGCGCGGTTGAACTGGCTTTCCGCATAGCTCTTGCCGCCGATCATCGCACGTACCGCGCCGTCCGGTGTCATCGCGATCAGCGCGCCCTGTTCGACGCCGAACTTTTCGCCCTTTGCTGTCAGCTCTTCGGTGATCGCCTGTTCGGCATAGAGCTGCATCGCCGGATCAATCGATGTTTCGACAACGATATCGTCATCGACGCGACCGACGAGATCGTCGAGCACGTCCATGATCCAGTCGGCGACGTAATTGATCGATCCATTGCTGGTCTGTTTCAGCGCATGCGCTGGCTGGGCGATGGCCGTCGCCGCGGTCTTGTCATTGATGAAGCCGGAATTGGCCATGGCCGCCAGCACGACTTGCGCGCGACGTTGTGCGCCATTCGGATTGCGCGTCGGGGCGAGCCGCGACGGCGAACGGACCAGCCCGGCCAGCATTGCCGCTTCGGACAGCGACATTTCACGCGCATGTTTGCCGAAATAGCGCTGCGCCGCTGCTTCTACGCCATAGGCGCCGGCGCCGAAATAGACGCGATTGAGATAGAGATCGAGGATCTCGGTTTTCGAGAATTTCTGCTCCAGCCATAGCGCGAGCACGACTTCCTGCAGCTTGCGGCTGAACGTGCGTTCCTGCGTCAGGAACAGGTTCTTTGCGAGCTGTTGTGTCAGGGTCGAGCCGCCTTGCGAGACGCCGCGGCGCAAGATGTTGGCGACGGCGGCCCGGGCAATGCCGATGGGATCGATGCCGTAATGCTCGTAGAAGCGCCGATCCTCGATGGCGATGAAGGCCTGAGGCACGTATTTCGGCAACTCCTTCACCTTGGCTGAAACGCCGCTGTCACCGCGAACGGCCAATATGCGTCCGTCCGTTCCGGCGATCTGGATCGATGGCGGGCGCTTGGGCACTTCGAGCGACTGGATCGGCGGCAGGTGCGCGCCCACCCACGCAAAAAGGCCGACGAGGCCGATCACGCCCCAAAGGCAAAGGACCAATCCCCAATAGACGAGGCGGCCGGGCAGGGATCTGCGGCGGCCTCCGCCGCTGCCGCCTTTCCTGGGCGCCTTGGCAGGCGCCGCATCTGGGGCGCTGGCCTTTCCGTTGCTGGCCGGCTTTTTGCGCGCGCGCGTCTTGGTACG
Organism: Pseudorhodoplanes sinuspersici; assembly: GCF_002119765.1. NCBI lineage: Bacteria > Pseudomonadati > Pseudomonadota > Alphaproteobacteria > Hyphomicrobiales > Pseudorhodoplanes > Pseudorhodoplanes sinuspersici. The sequence continues at coordinate 1,274,234 of NZ_CP021112.1, read as the reverse complement.
GGGCATATCCTCGTCGCTGATCGGAATCCTGTCTTCGGGGTCGACGCGCAATTCCCGCTTGGGACCCTCGACATCGAACTTTGGCTCGCGGCGCGCGGCCTTGTTTCGCCGTCCCAAAGCGATCCCCCGCAGCATCTGACGTCCGGCCGCTTCCTGCGCACCGGACCAAACCGGGACGCTACGGGAGGGAATTTAAACAGCCGTTAAGGTTCGGTGTCCGGCTGTTGCCAAGGTGCGACTGTTTGGCGCAAAGCACGCCAAAATGCCCGGAAAACAAGGGCTCTTACATTTGCACGACGTTCTTTTTGTGCTTGTTCGCCGACAGCCGGGGGATACCGGTGGTATTAAACTCTGAGGGATCCAATGCGTAAAACCGCTCTTGTTCTTGCACTCGCCGTTGCTGTGGCGCCGACCGCCGCTCTTGCCAAAAAGTCTGCCAAGGCTCCGGCTGCGAAAGCCGCCAAGGCTGCCCCCGCCGATCTGAACGCGAACGGCAAGAAGTTCGTGATGACGGCCTTCTCGCAGCCGTACCTGGCCTGGAAGTCGGTTTGGGCGCCGGAAGCCGCTCCGGCCAAGGCGAAGGCAAAGAAGAAGTAATTTCTTTTACAGACCAATTGCCTGAACGGGCGCCGGAGCTTCGGCGCCCGTTTTTATAGGCGGGCTTAAAGCCTCGCCTCCAGCACGACGTTAAACGGCGTCTCTGCCGCGCAGCGGAATTGCGAGAAGCCGGCTTGACGCGTCACCTCTGCCAACTTCGCGTTTCCAGCCTGTGCGCCAAGCGCCAGCCCGACTTCCTGATTCAGAGAACACGGCACACAGACGCTGGCAGAGAACGCGTAAAAGACACGACCGACCGGGTTGAGATTGTCTTCGAGGCGATCTCCAGCCTTCGGTTCGACCAGCATCAATGTGCCGTCGCTCTTGAGCACCTTACGGGCATGCGCGGCAGCGCCGACCGGATCACCCATATCGTGCAAGGCATCGAACATGGTCACGAGGTCGAAGCCGCTTCCCGCAAAATCCTGCGCGCGCCCGACTTCGAAGCGAATGTTGCGCACGCCGTTCGCATGACGGCGGGCGTGCGCGACCGATGCATCGTGAAAGTCGATCCCGACGAATTCGGAGTTCGGGAAAGCCTTGGCCATGATCATGGTCGACGCGCCGTGGCCACAGCCGACATCGACGACGCGGGCGCCGCGTTTCAGCTTGTCCACCACGCCGTCGAGCGCGGGCAACCATTCGGCAATGAGGTTGGCCTTGTATCCAGGGCGGAAGAACCGCTCCACGCCACAGAATAGGCAGTTGCAGCGGTCGCCCCAGCCGAGCCCTTTGCCAGATCGAAACGCTTCCGTCAGAGCGGGTTCATCGGCAAAGACGGCCGCGAGCGAGTGAAATCCACCGGTCATGCAAACGGTGCTGTCCTGGTCCGCAAACACCATGGCTTGTTCGGGCGTGAGCGAGAATTTGCTGCTCGCTGCGTCATAGTTGACGTATCCGGAAGCCGCCTGCGACGACAGCCATTCGCGAATATATCGCTCAGTCGTCCCCGTTCGCTTTGCAAGCTCGGCAGATGTTTGCGGTCCGCCCTCTGCCAGCGCCCGAAACAGGCCGTTCTTTTCCCCAACGAGTACAAGCGCGGCATTTGCCGCAGCGCCCAGATCGCTCACCACCATTCCCAGCAATGCTTCCAGTTTTGCCATATCCGGCTGCATGACATCCTCCTCAAATTTTCAATGAAAACGGGCGGCTCGAAGCCGCGCGGATGTGCCGAAATAGGCGTGGCGCGGCGCGTGCGTGAGAGGCAGAATGGCCAGGACCGTGTCATTCGGGCCAGTCCCGCCATGTTCAATCGCCCCGTTCGCGTCAGTCTTGTCGTGTTTCCGGAATGCGATCCGTCGATCGTCTTCGGGGTTTTCGATACGCTTTGGGCGGCGGGGAGGCTCTCGTCCTTGTTCAACAATGCGTTGCCGGATGTGTCTTTGTTCGAGCCGCGTCTGGTCGGCGCCAAAGCGGGGCCGCTGCAGCTCGTGACCGGCGTGAGCATCGTCGTTCAGGATGCGGTGAGCGGTGTTGCGGACACCGACATTGTCTTCGTTCCGAATATCATGGTGAGGACCAATGCCGATCTGCGTGCGCTCGATCGCGATTTGCTAGCCTGGATCAAGGCGATGCATGATAAAGGCACGCACATTTATGCGTCATGCGGTGGATCTCTCGTCCTTGCCGAAGCCGGATTGTTGAAAGGACATCAGGCTACGACGCACTGGTGTTACGTGCCGCTCTTTCGCGATCAATTTCCCGATATCGACCTGCAGCCGGATCGCATTCTTGTGCGGTCCGGCGAGGGGCAGCGCATCGTCTGCTCCGGCGGTGCGTCGGCATGGCAGGATCTCGCCTTGATGATGATCGCCAAGCGCGCCGGCACGGACGAAGCGATCCGCATGTCGAAGCTGTTCCTCTATCAATGGCACCGCGACGGGCAATTGCCCTATTCTTCCATGCGCCAGAATGTGGAGCATGGCGACGCGGCCGTGCTGAAATGCCAGACCTGGCTGGCGCAACATTATGATCACGACGATGTCGTGGCTGAACTGATCCGTCATTCCGGATTACCCAGGCGAACTTTTGCGCGGCGCTTTCGGGCCGCCACTGGCTACTCGCCGCTGGAATATGTCCAAGCGCTACGGATTGAAGAGGCCAAGCAGATCCTCGAAACCACCACGATTGCAGTGGAGGACGTAGCGCGCGAAGTCGGATACGATGATGTCGCGTCATTCCGTCGATTGTTCCGGCGTCTTGCCGGGATGAGTCCGGGCGAATATCGGCGCAAGTTCCAGTTGCCGCTGATTGATGATGGTGCAGGCACTGGTCGCGGCCGAACACAATAATGCAGGCGCTTTCGCAGCATCTTACGACTTTGCGGCGAGCTGCTTTGTCTCTTCTGTCGCCGCTCGCGAGAACAAAGCCAGCAGTGCGCGCTTGATCGCGGCCTGCCGCGTCGGCGAGCCGATCTTGGCGCCAAGCAAGTCGGTTACATAAAACACGTCGACCACGCGTTCGCCGAATGTTGCGACATGCGCCGAGGTGATGTTGAGCGACAGTTTCGAAATCGTGGCCGTCAATTCGTAGAGCAGCCCCGGCCGGTCGAGACCCGTTACCTCGATCACGGTGTAGCGGTTCGACCATTCATTGTTGACGTTGACGTCCGGATCGAGGGCGAAGGCTTTGAACCTTGCCTTCGGTGCCGCGCGCCGTGCGACGGCCTCCGGAAGCTTGATCTCGCCCTTCAGCGCTTTCTCGATCGTATCGGTGATCCGGCTTGCGCGACGGTCTTCATCTTCGTCGCGTTCGAATTCCCGGGTCAACGAAATGGTGTCGAGGGCGAGCCCGTCGGTGGTCGTATAGATCTGCGAGTCGACGATATTGGCACCGGTCGCGGCGCAAGCGCCGGCGATGATCGACAACAGCCGCGGGTGATCAGGGGCGATGACGGTGAGTTCGGTCACGCCGCGGGCGGCGTCGAAATTCACCTGCGTCGCCAGCGTGCGGCCCGCGCTCCAGGTCTTCCGCAGGAAGTTGGCATGCGCGACCTTGTGCGGCAGATCCACCTTGAGCCAGTAAGCCGGATAGTGACGAGCGATATAGCTTTCGAGCTCGTCCTCCGGCCAGTCCTTCATTTCCTGCCGGAATTCAGCCTGCGCCATGGCAACACGGCGTTCGCGATTGACTTCGGAGAAGCCGCCGGTCAGCACCGGCTCGGTTTCATAATAGAGCGTTCGCAGCAGCTGCGCCTTCCAGCCGTTCCAGACGCCTGGGCCAACCGCGCGGATATCCGCTGTCGTCAGGATAACGAGGAGCTTCAGCCGGTCGAGCGACTGCACGATGCCGGCGAAATTCTCGATCGTCTTGCGGTCGGACAGGTCGCGCGATTGCGCGATGGTCGACATCACAAGGTGATTTTCGATCAGCCATGCGACGGTCTCCGTTTCGGCATTGTTCAGGCCGAGGCGGGGGCAGAAGCGGCGTGCGACGCGGGCGCCGGCGATCGAATGATCCTCGACGCGCCCTTTGGCGATATCGTGCAGGAACAAGGTAATCCGCAGGATGTCGCGCTGCCGCGGCTGCAGCTTTTTCACAAGCTCGTTGGCGAGCCCGTATTCCTCGTTGGTGCCGGCCTCGATTTCCGAGATTACACCCATGCAGCGGATCAGATGTTCGTCCACCGTATAGTGATGATACATGTTGAACTGCATCATCGCGACCACACGTCCGAATGCCCGCACGAATGCGCCGAGCACGCCGGCTTCGTTCATCCGCCGCAGCACCGGCTCGACATCGTTCTTGGCAGTGAGGATTTCGAAGAAAAGTTCGTTCGCCTCAGGATTTTCGCGCAAATCCTTGTTGATGAAATTGAGTGAGCGTGTTGCCTTGCGCATCGCATCGGGGTGGAAGGCGAGATCGTGTTTTTGCGCGAGGTAAAAGATCCGGATCAGGTTGACCGGATCGCGCTCGAACACATCCTGTTTCGCGATATTGATGCGGTTGTTGTCGACAATGAAATCGTCCGATTCGCTGAGGATGCGGCGGCCCGCCCTCGGCCTGAAACGTGCGATCATGCGGCCAAGGGCGGGGGCGCTCTTGGTGTGATTGGCTTCCAGCGCGGCACAGAGAATGGCGGTCAGGTCGCCGACATTCTTCGCGGTCAGGAAGTAATGCTTCATGAAGCGTTCGACATCGCGCATGCCGGGATGCTCGGTATAGCCGAGCCGCACGGCAATCTCGCGCTGGATGTCGAACGACAGCCGTTCCTCCGGACGGTTGGTGACGAAGTGCATGTGGCACCGCACCGACCAGAGAAAATCCTCGCAGCGCAGGAACATCTTCAGTTCGTCCTGATCGAACACGCCGTGATCGACCAGTTCCTCGACAGTACGAACGCGATAGACGTATTTGCCGATCCAGAACAAGGTGTGCAGGTCGCGTAGCCCGCCTTTGCCATCCTTGACGTTCGGCTCCACGACATAGCGCGATTGGCCAGTCCGGCGCAGACGATCCTCGCGTTCGGCCAGTTTTGCGGCGACGAATTCCGCCGCGGTGCCCTGTACAACATCCCGGTCGAAGCGGTTGACCAGTTCATCGAACAAGGCCTGATCGCCATAAAGAAAGCGCGACTCGAGGATGGCCGTGCGGATGGTCATGTCGGCCTTGGCCTGGCGAATGCATTCATCAACCGAGCGTGTGGCGTGGCCGACTTTCAGGCCCATGTCCCAGAGACAATAGAGAATGGCTTCGGCGATCGATTCGCCCCAGGCTGTCTGTTTGTAGGGGAGGACGAACAGCAGATCGATGTCCGAGCCGGGCGCCAGCAATCCACGGCCATAGCCACCGGTGGCGACGATCGACATGCGCTCGCCTTCGGACGGGTTTAGCGACGGATAAAGCCGCTTGCTGGCGAAATCGAACAGGACGCGAATGATCTCGTCCTGCATGGCGCAGAGGCGCTCGGCGCAGCGCCGCCCGTGCCGCTCCTTGAGCAGCAACTGCTCGGCCTTTTCGCGCCCCCGGGCTAACTCGCCTTTCAAGAATTGCGCGACTGCCGTGCGCAGATCGCTCTCGCGGCCGGAATAGGTCGCGGCGAGCGCATGCAGTTCATGCGCGGCCGCTTCGGCGTCGAAGATCTCGCTGGTCGGGCGCATCGTCTGGTCGGGGGACAGCATGGCGGATGGGGATAGCGGAGCGTTTCTTCCCTGTCACGGCCGATCGTACCGGCAGCATGCAAAGTTATTTTACAATCTGGACAGAATGCGGAACGAGCGTTTCGCTGGCCATTCGAAATTTGCCATTCCATTTCATTGACCGGCCGAAATAATCCTTTAATTTCAGCGTGTAGCGCCGATTTGAGCGAGCAGCTTGCGGGCGCTTAACAAATGCAGCTAAAGCGGTCGGGGCCCGCCCCGTCGCGATCAGCCGCGGGCGGGTGGTTTGAAACTCCCGCTTTTCATCAATCCGGCCGACCACGCTTTGGCGTGATCGCGGCCAGAGCATGATGCCGAAAAGTGCGAAGCGGTTTTCGGACGACATCATGCTCCAACGTATTGGAATCGATCACGTTTATGATTTTGGATTAATCCAAAATCATCGTGATCTAACGCGTGGAGGTTAATCATGGCTTTCTTGTCCCGCCGCTCGATCCTGGCGTCGGCGCTTTTTGTCGGCCTCGTGCCGAGCACGGCGCTATTCGCGCAGGACAAGCCCAAGGATTTGCCCAAAGAGATCCGCATCGATTGGGCGACCTATAATCCGGTCTCGCTGGTCCTGAAGGACAAGGGCCTGCTCGAGAAGGAATTCGCCAAGGACGGCATCACGATCCGCTGGGTGCAGAGCGCCGGTTCCAACAAGGCGCTGGAATTCCTCAATGCCTCGTCGATCGATTTCGGTTCGACCGCGGGCTCGGCCGCGTTGGTCGCCAAGATCAACGGCAATCCGATCAAGTCGATCTATGTCTATTCGCGGCCTGAATGGACCGCGCTCGTCACCGGCAAGAATTCGACCATCAGCAAGATCGAGGACTTGAAGGGCAAGCGCGTCGCCGTGACGCGCGGCACCGATCCCCATATCTTCCTCGTCCGCGCCCTGCAAAGCGTGAAGCTCACCGACAAGGACATCACTCCCGTTCTGCTGCAGCATGCCGACGGCAAGGCTGCGCTCATTCGCGGTGACGTCGATGCGTGGGCCGGTCTCGATCCCATGATGGCCGCCGCCGAGATCGAAGATGGCGCCAAGCTGTTCTATCGCAACAAGGACGCCAATACCTGGGGCATCCTGAATGTGCGCGAGGACTTTCTGAAGAAGCACCCCGACCTCGTTCAGCGCGTGCTGAAAGTCTACGAGGAGGCGCGCAAATATTCGCTCGCCAATCCGGACGAAGTGAAGAAGACCTTCATCGCCGTCACCAAACTGCCGGACGCCGTGGTCGAGCGTCAGCTCAAGGAGCGCACCGAACTCACCCATTCGAAGATCGGCGCGCCGCAGAAAGAATCGATCCTCGCTGCTGGTATCGCCCTGCAGCAGGCCGGCGTGATCCCCGCCAATGTGGACGTGAAGTCCACGGTGGATTCGCTGATCGATGACAGCGTCGCCCTGACGAATTGATCGTCAGGCTCGCCGTTCCCGGGCGGCATCCTCCCAGCGGTTCGGGAACGGCTTAATTGACGCGGCATTGGCTTTCTCAGTTATTTCTTGAACCCGAAATCCGGTTGCGCCATGTCTACCATCGACATGACATTTCCAACGGCACAGCAGACTGACAGCGTCGCATCTGAACCACGTGCGCGCCGGCCATGGTTTCGCAATCCGTTGCTGGGCCTCGTTTTGCCGCTCGGCATTGCGGCGTTGTGGGAATTGGCGGTCTATCTCGGATTTTCCGATGGCCGGCTGGTGCCGCCGCCATCGGTGATCGCTGTCACCTTGTGGGAGCTTGCGAAAACCGGCGAGCTTTGGCGTCACGCGCAGGCCACCATTCTCCGCGTCGTCGCAGGCTTCGGGCTTGGTGTCGCCGCCGGCACGCTGTTTGGCGCCATCGCCGGCTATTCGGCGCTGACCCGCACGGTCATCGATCCGACATTGCAGGCGTTGCGCGCTATTCCCTCGATTGCCTGGGTGCCGCTCTTCATCCTGTGGCTCGGCATCTTCGAAGCATCGAAGGTGACGCTGATTGCCGTCGGTGTTTTCTTTCCGGTTTATCTCGGCGTGATGGGTGCGATCCTGTCGGTCGACCGCAAGATCGTCGAAGTCGGCCGCGCCTTTCGTCTCTCCGGACCCGCGCTGGTGCGGCGCATTCTCTTGCCTGCCGTGATGCCGGCTTATGTGGTGTCGCTGCGCTCGGGTCTTGGGCTTGGCTGGATGTTCGTTGTCGCCGCCGAATTCATGGGAGCCTCCGAGGGCCTTGGTTATCTTTTGATCGATGGTCAGCAGCTCGGTAAGCCGGCGCAGATCGTCGCTGCAATCATTGTCTTTGCGATTCTCGGCAAGACAACCGACTGGCTGCTCACCGCAGGCACCGCACCGTTCCTGCGCTGGGAAGATCGCTTTCATGCGCGGCAGGAGGCCTGATCGTGCTGTCGCTCGCGCGTGTCACAAAAGTCTATCCCAACAATGTCCGGGCGCTTGAAGAATTCACGCTCGACGTCGCGCCGGGCGAGATCGTCGCCATTGTCGGCGGCTCCGGTTGCGGTAAGTCCACCTTGCTCCGTGCGATCTCAGGTCTCGACCGGCCGACAAAGGGCCTCGTGCATCTCGACGACGAAGTCATCACGCAGCCGCATGAGAAGATAGGCATCATCTTTCAGGAGCCGCGGCTGCTGCCGTGGCTGACGGTTGCGGAGAATGTCGGCTTCGGTCTTGCGCATCTGCCGGCAACTGAACGCAAGGAACGCGTTGCGCGCGCGCTGGATCGCGTCGGCCTCACCGACAAGGCGGGTGTCTGGCCGCGCGAATTGTCAGGCGGTCAGGCGCAGCGTGTCGCCATCGCGCGCGCTTTGGTGCCACAGCCCGAAGTGCTGCTGCTCGACGAGCCATTTTCGGCGCTCGATGCTTTCACCCGCACGGATCTGCAGGACCATTTGCTCGACCTCTGGGCGGATTCCAAACCGACGCTGGTCCTCGTCACGCATGATGTCGAGGAAGCCATTGTTCTCGCCGATCGCATCGTCGTCATGAGGCCGCGTCCAGGGCGTTTGTTCGAGGAAATCGAGGCCGATTTGCCACGTCCGCGGGACCGTCAATCGGCGGCTTTTGATCACGTGAAGCGACGTGTTTTGGCGGCGCTCGATCGGTCCCTCGGTCGTGCCATCAGTATCGATGATCGAACCATCAAGTCCGAAGACGGCGCGGCAATGTGGTGGTGACACCATCGAGCAATCTCAATATCGTCAGTGCCGGGCATGACGGATGAGGGTGCCATGAAATCCTACCAGGTCTGTGAATGCGGCGCGCCGCTGCAACTGCGTGAGGAGCAAACCCCGCAACCGGTCGGCAGCGAAGTGCTGCTGCAGGTCACGGCTGCCGGTATCTGCCATAGCGACATTCACTTCTGGGAAGGTGAATATGACATCGGCGGCGGCAAGGTCATGCGTCTTGCCGATCGCGGCTTGAAACTGCCGATCACGCTGGGACACGAGAATGTCGGCAAGGTCGTCGCCATCGGACCGGATGCCAAAGGTGTGTCAGTCGGCGACGAGCGGCTGGTCTATCCATGGATCGGCTGCGGTGAATGCGCGGTCTGCCAGCGCGGGGACGAACAGCTTTGCCTCAAGCCGCAATTTGTCGGCGCGTTCCGGCCGGGCGGCTTTGCCGATCATATCATGGTGCCGCATCCGCGTTATCTGATCGACTATGGCGATATCCCGCGCGAACAGGCGGCGCCTTTGGCCTGTTCCGGCGTGACAGCCTATGGCGCGCTGAAGAAATTCGGCGACCTTCTCAAAAGCGAGCCGCTGGTTCTGATCGGGGCTGGTGGCGTCGGCCTGATGGGCCTGGCCATCCTTCGTGCCATGCAGGCGCGGGGAGCAATTGTGGTCGATATCGATGCTGACAAGCGTGATGCGGCGATGCAAGCGGGAGCACTGGCGACTGTCGATACCAATGCACCCGACGCCGCGGCACAGATCCAGGCGTTGGTGAATGGGCGCATCTGGGCGGTGGTGGATTTTGTCGGCTCCGGTGCGACGGTGAAGCTCGGCAGCGATCTTCTGACCAAGGGCGGTCATCTGGTCGTCGTTGGTTTGTTCGGCGGGGAGATTACGATCCCGACGCCGTATATCCCGATGCGGGCGATGACGATTCAGGGCTCATACACGGGCAGCCTCCCGGAGCTGAAAGAACTGATTGCTCTTTTGCAGCGAACGCCGATGCCTTACATGCCGGTGCAAATTCGCCCGCTCGACAGCGTCAACCAGAGCCTGCATGACCTGAAAGATGGCCATGTCATTGGACGTGTCGTGCTGGCGCCGAATTGATGTTTCTCTCCCTCGAAAGAGGAGGGATAAGAAAGCGAAGGATAAAAAATGGATGCTGCCGAATTGCGGGCGATGCAGGCCCCGATCAAGGATCGGTACAAGAGTGACGCCGATGCCGCGCTGATCACGCTGAAGGCCAAAGGCACGCTCGACGATACCAACATCGCCTGCAAGGTCGAGACCGGCCGGGCGCTGGCTATAGCGGGTCTGCATCCTGCCACCGGTGGCTCGGGTATGGAACTTTGCTCCGGCGATATGCTGCTGGAAGCGCTCGTGGCCTGTGCCGGCGTCACATTGAAGGCCGTCGCGACGGCGCTGGATATTCCGCTGAAGTCCGGACGGGTTTCGGCTGAAGGCGATCTCGATTTCCGCGGCACGCTGGGTGTGGCGAAGGACGCCCCGGTCGGTTTCCGCGAAATCCGCCTGACATTCGATGTTGATACTGATGCGCCGCAGGAGAAGCTCGATCAGTTGCTGAAGCTGACCGAACGGTATTGTGTTGTGTATCAGACGATCAAAGCCGGCCCGTCAGTCGCCGTGTCGCTCAAGCGCGGCTAATCCCTTTTTGGAACAGGTTTATAGTGTAATCGCGCCCCAACGGGTGGGGTGCTATCAAATTTTGGTAAGGCAGGCATTCTTTGCCACAGAATCGGGGGTGAGGCTCTAGGCGCGCGCCGCGAAGTTCGCTACAGGCATGGCGGAATTTCCGCAACCCTTACGCGAAAAAGCATCCCCTCATGCCGGGGAGCACCGGTGCTTTCCCCGCCATGTCTCCTGTCGATTATTTCTGGCTCTCGCTTGTCCTCAAAGCGGCGCTGACGGCGACAATCATCGTCACGGCATCGCTGATCGTGGAGCGTGGAGGCCCTTTTCTCGGCGCCATGATCGCCTCGCTGCCGACCTCGGTCGGCGCGGCCTACATCATCCTGGCGCTGGAACATACGCCTGAATTCATTTCTCATTCCGCGATTGGCAGTCTTGCCGGCAATGCCGCGGGTGTCATCTTCGCCGCGGCCTATGCATTGCTGGCCCAGAAGCGATCTCTCGTCGTCAGTCTCGGGAGTGCGCTGCTGGCGTGGTTTGCCGTGGCGTCGCTTCTGCGGTTCGTGGATTGGGGAATCTGGGGCGCGATCATCCTGAATGCGATTGTGGTGACGATCACCATCAGCGTGACTGCGCGTGCACGCGCAGCATCGGTGTCCAAGCCGGAAACGACACCGAATCCTTACGACATCCCCGTGCGTGCCGCGCTGGTGTCGCTTTTCGTGATCCTCGTGACCACTGTGAGCCACTCCATCGGACCATTTGCGTCCGGCCTTTTCGCGGTGTTTCCGATGGCGATGTCGAGCTTCATCATCATCCTGCATACGCGCATCGGTGGCAAGGCGACCTCCAATGTCATCGCCCATGCCCAGGTGCCGATGCTTGGGCTCATTTTAGTCTTTGTGATCGTCCACTTTTTGACACCGGTGACCGGCGTGTGGTGGGCGCTCGGGTTGGGGTTGCTGGCGTCGCTCGCGTGGAACGCTTTTCTCTGGGTCAGGCGGACGCGATTTGTGACCAGCATGCCGCTGGAATGAAGCCAGATAGAGCGGCGGGTTATTTTGTTTTATCTGCGAGCGTCTGCTTCAGAGCATAGAGAGCGTCCATCGCCTGTCGCGGCGACATCTCGTCCGGGTGCAGCGCATTGAGTGCTGCAATGACCGCGCTCGGCGCATCGTCCTGTGCCGGGGGCTGCGCTTGCTTGACGGCCTGAAACAGAGGCAGGTCTTCGAAGCCTCGCAACGCCGGCTTGCCGCGATCATCGGCTTCGAGCTCGGCGAGCACGACCTTGGCGCGTTCAATCACACTGGCCGGGAGACCTGCGAGTTTCGCCACCTGGATGCCATAGGAACGATCGGCCGCACCGGCCATGACTTCGTGCAGGAACACGACATCGCCCTGCCATTCCTTCACGCGCATGGTCGCGTTGTGAATGCGCGGCATCTTGGCGGCGAGCGCCGTGAGTTCATGAAAATGCGTGGCGAAGAGTGAACGGCAGCGATTGACTTCGTGCAGATGCTCGACGCTCGCCCACGCGATGGAAAGACCGTCGAAAGTGGCGGTGCCGCGGCCGATTTCGTCAAGGATCACCAGCGAGCGTTCACTGGCCTGATTGAGAATGGCCGCGGTTTCCACCATTTCCACCATGAAGGTGGATCGGCCGCGCGCAAGGTCATCGGCGGCGCCGACGCGCGAGAACAGCCGGTCGATCACACCAATGCGGGCCTGCCGCGCCGGAACAAAACTTCCCATCTGCGCAAGAATGGCGATCAGCGCATTTTGCCGTAGGAATGTCGATTTACCCGCCATATTGGGGCCGGTCAGCAGCCAGATGCGCCCAGCCCCGGTCGCGCCGTCCCCCGCATGCGGCGGTGGTGACAGATCGCAGTCGTTGGCGATGAACGGCTCGCTGATGCTTTGTTCAACGACCGGATGCCGGCCGCCATCGATGGTGAAGACAAGCGAACGGTCAATGTGCGGGCGCGTGTAGTCACGTTCGACTGCCAGCGTCGCCAATCCTGACGCGATGTCGAGGGTAGCTAATGCTTCGGCCGCGGCCTTGATATTATCGCCATCGCTGGTGATATCCCGCGTCAATCGTTCGAATATTTCTAGCTCAAGACCAAGGACGCGATCGGCCGCGCTGACAATTTTCGCTTCGAGTTCGCCGAGCTCGGTGGTGGTGAAGCGCACCTGACCGGCCAGTGTCTGGCGATGGATGAAGCGCGCGTTGAGCGGCGGTGCCATCAGCTTTTCGCCGTGCTGGGCGGTCACTTCGACGAAATAGCCGAGCACATTATTGTGCTTGATTTTCAGCGCCTTCAGGCCGGTCTCGTCGGCATAGCGCGCCTGCAATTCGGCGATCACCTTGCGGGATTGATCGCGCAGCGCCCGTGTCTCGTCGAGCGCCGTGTCGTAGCCGCTGCGGATAAAGCCGCCGTCGCGCTTGAACGCGGGCAATTCGTCGGCCAAGGCCGCGGATAAATCGTGAAGCAGGCTTTGCGATGGTTGCCGCAATCCATTCGCTGCTCGTGCGAGATCTGCGGGCATATCGGGCATTTTGGACAAGCGCGATCCGAGCGCGTCGCTCGCCGCGAGTCCATCGCGGATGGCGGCCAGATCGCGCGGACCGCCGCGCCCGACGACAAGGCGGGTCAATGCGCGCGCGAGATCGGGAGCAGCCTTCAACTGGTCGCGGATATCGCTGCGAATGGGGGGATCCGATGTGAAAAATTCAACCGCATCAAGGCGATGCGAAATAGCATCGGGATCGGTCAGCGGGGCGGCGAGATGCTGCGCCAGCAGGCGCGATCCGGCCGATGTGACGGTGCGGTCGATGGCGGAGAATAACGAGCCGCGCCGTTCGCCGGACAATGTCCGCAGCAATTCGAGGTTGGCGCGGGTTGCGGCGTCGATGGCGAGCGAAGCACCGGCGCTTTCGCGGAGCGGCGGGGATAAGGGCGGGCGTTTACCGAATTGCGTGCGTTCGACATAGGTCACGCAGGCGGCGGCCGCCGTCAATTCAACGCGAGATAGGGACCCGAAACTTTCCGTGGTGGCGACGCTGAAATAATCCGACAGCCGCCGCTCGGCCGTTGCGCCGTCGAAGACGTCGCGGGTGAGGGGCATAACATGTTCGAATTGCCGCAGCAGCGGGGAGATATCTTCATCGGAATAGAGGGCATCGGAGACGACGATTTCACCCGGATCGATGCGGGCGATTTCGGCGGAAAGGCTGCCATTGTCGCATTCAGTGACGCGGAATTCGCCGGTCGAGATGTCGATCCAGGCGAGGGCGAAGCGGCGATACTCTGTGTCCGAGGACGGGCGTGTTGAGGCCAGCGCCAGCAGATAATTGTTGCGCTTTGCGTCGAGCAGCGTGTCTTCGGTAAGCGTTCCGGGCGTGACGAGGCGCACGACGCCGCGCTGGACCACGCTTTTGCCGCCGCGCTTTTTTGCTTCCGCCGGATCCTCCAGCTGCTCGCAGACGGCGACTCTATGCCCCAAGGCGATCAGCCGGTGCAGGTATTCGTCGGAGCGCTCGACCGGCACCCCGCACATCGGGATATCGTTGCCTAAGTGCTTGCCGCGCTTGGTCAAAACAATGCCGAGCGCGCGCGAAGCGATCTCCGCATCCTCGAAGAACAGTTCGTAGAAATCCCCCATCCGGTAAAACAGCAGACAGTCCGGATTGGCCGCCTTGATCTCGATGAATTGCTCCATCATCGGCGTGACGCGGGCATTCTCGCCCGCGGGCGGCTGCGGTGGTCTGTGCTGGGCGTCCATGGTCTGCTGTCTAGCAAACCCTCCCGTGAAAAAGAAATCGCCGGGGATAAATCCCCGGCGAAATGCTCGTAGAAGTCCGATTCCTCCGGCCGGAAATAAGCCCGAGCCGCCTTATTTCACGAATGTCTTGCCGGTAATTCTCTCGAGGTTCTTGTAATAGACCTTGTCGAGATCGGCCTTCGGCATTCCGTAATCGTCGAGGATGCGGATGGTCTCGCGGATATACATCGTGCCCTTCTCCGGATCGAACGGGCAGTCGGACGCGAAGATGACCTTGTCGAAATCGAAGAAGCCGAAGCCGAGCTTCATCGCGCCTTCGGAGGTGAAGGTCGCGGTGTCCGGATAGAAGCTGTGCTTGAAGTAATCGAGCGGACGCTTCTTCAGGCTCTTCAGCAGCGCGCCGTAATCCTCGTCGGAGGTGCGTGTGCCAAGCTGGTCCCAGCCCGGACCGACACGGCCTTCCAGCGTCGGCACGATCGAGCCGAAGTGATGCACCACCACTTTCAGGTCCGGGTGATCGTCCATGATCTTCGAGAACACGAGACGCGCCATCATCGCCGCAGTCTCGTAGGCCCAACCGAACGCCCACCAGATCTCGTACAGCGATTTCTTCTCGTCGAGATAATCCGGGAAATTGGCGGCACGCGCCGGATGGGTCCAGATCGGCTTGTCGAGCTTCTCCATGGCCGCGAAGAACGGCCGGAATTCCGGGCGGTCGACCGGCTTGCCGTTGACATTGGTGTAGATCTGCGCGCCGCAGGCCCCGAGTTCCTTGATCGCACGTTCGGTTTCGCCAACGCCGGCATCCCGCGCGGTCAGCGGCGCCTGCGCGATGAAGCCGGCAAAGTGGTCGGGATATTTCTCGCAAAGCTCGGCCATGCCGTCATTGCCGATCTTGGCATATTCGACCGCAAGGTCGGGATCGCCCTTGGACAATTGCTCCAGCGTCGGCGCGGCGAGTGAGAGGATCTGCTTGTAGTCCGGGAAGGAGTCGATGATCTTGCGGCGCACGTCGAGATCGTAGATCGCCGGGATATTGGTCGAGCGCTTGCCGATATCCGGCAGTCCGCTGTTCTGCAGCGCTTCGAAATATTTCTTCGGAAAGAAGTGATTGAAGGCGTCGATACGCATGGGGCATTCCTTTCAGGCAGAGAACTTAAATCTTTCGCTTGAGCGGCAAGTGCTTCAACACACTCCGCTCATTCCCGCGAAGGCGGGAATCCAGTTCTTTCAAGGTCTGGGTCCCCGCTTTCGCGGGGACGAACGGTCTTTGTTGTGTTGCCTTGATTCCCGGAACAGGTATCAGTACGGCGTGATGACATTCAGCAAGGCCTGACGGCCTTCCTTCATGACGGCATCGCGGGCGCGAAGCAGCGCGGCCGGCACATCCTCGGGACGTTCGACGCGCTCGCCATAGCCGCCTTGCGCGGTGACGAATTCATCGAACGGCGGGCTCGGATCGAGATCGGCAAGGAAGCGGCCATCGTCTTCACCGGCGGCACCATCCTTGAACATCGACAGCGTCGCCTTGCGCACCGCGCCATAGCGGCTGTTGTTGAAGATGATCGACAGCACCGGCAGCTTGAACTTGTCCTGCACCCAGTGACAGACGGTCGGATTGGAGAACATGTAGCTGCCGTCGCCGAGCGTTGCGACAATCAGCTTCTCCGGCGCCGCAAGCTTTGCGCCGATCGCGGCGCCGAGGCCCCAGCCGAGACCGCCGGCCGGTCCGAGGCCGAAGAACGTTTCCGGCTTCTCACGGCCGCAATGTTCGATGCTGAGCGGATATTCGTTGAAGATCACCGCATCGGAGCCGAAGGCTTCGCCGATGCAATGGCTGAGATATTGCGGGGTGATCTTGTCCGGCGCACCTTTCGCTTCCTTGGCAACGCGCTCCTGCCGCGCCTTGATGCGTTCGGCGGCCTTCTTGCGGCGCGCCTCGATGCCGGCGGCCATCGACGGCAGATGCTTCTCCAGCGCCTTGTCCAGCGCTTCGAAAACAATCCCTGAACGCGAACCGATCGACAGATCGCTCTGGAAAGAGCGCATCGGATAGCGTTGATAGACCGGGTCTTCACCGATATGCGCGACCTTGCAATCACCTTTCATCTTGTCGAAGGCCGGATACCACGGCGCGTCGCATTCGGCGTTGATGATCAGATCGGCCTCGGGGACAAGCGGACCGGAATCGAAACCGACCAGCATCGGATGATGGGTCGGCAGCGTCACCACGCGGGCATTATGGGCAACGACCGGAAGCGCATAACGCTCGGCAAGCTTCGACAAGGCGGCGACGGCGCGCGGATCGCCCTCCGATGAAGTGATGATCAGCGGCGATTGCGATGTTGCAATCATCTCCGCCAGCGTTTCGATGGCGCGGGGATCGGGATAGGCCGGCGCCGGCAATTGCCGCGGCGCGGTTGCGAGATCGGCAGGAACACTCGCCGAGATCGGTTCGCGCGGCAGCACGAGATAAACCGGGCCGCGTGGCGACGTCATCGCCATTTCATAAGCGCGGGCGGTGACGTCAGCCACCTGCTCGGGCATCTTCAGTTCATAATCCCACTTCACCAGTTCGCGCAGCATGCCGGCCTGGTCGAACATTTCCTGCGCCCAATGAATCGAGCGGGTCCGCGATCCGAATTCGCCCTTCTCCGTGAAAGGCGTCCGCCCAGCGGCCAGGATCACCGGCGCGCGATCGCGCGACAGATTGGTGATGTTGTTGATCGTATTGCCGGTGCCGACATTGACATGCACCATCACCGCCTGCGGACGGCCATTCATCAGATAGGCGCCATGCGCCATCGCCACCGCGAGATTCTCATGCGGCACCAGCACCGGCTGCGGAAATTTGGCGTTGCTGGTGCGTGCGCGTGTGAACGCTTCAACGATTGCCGGAAAGTCCGTGCCAGGATTGGCGAAAAGATAATCAACGCCATGGTCCGACAAGGTCTTGAGAAAAATTTCGGCGGCGATGGGTTCGCGCGTTTCTGTCCGGCTGGTGGACGTTGCCGACATGCCAATTTCCTTGGTTGTTCGCTCTGATGATCGGGACGTTTTCAAAACGTCTCTTGTTGTCGCGCAACGCATAGCGGAGCGCGGCGGCGCTTACAATGCCGCCTGCAGCATAAGGGTTATTCGACTGAGTTACTCGGCCGCAATGCGGAACGACAACCGGGCGTCGAACTCGTCCAGACATTTGGCCAGTGAGGCGCCTTCGGGATCGACCAGCGCCGCTGTGCGCGCACTGGCGATACCATCGATGGCATCCGGCACCGGCAGCTGCCCGCGCAGGGCCGGCACGATCAGGCGCGTCTCGATGGTGCGGAAATTCAAAGTGCCGCGCTTGTGCGTAGAGCCATACCCTTTGATCAGGCGCGCGCATTCGGCGACTTCGAGCGCCAAGGCCGGCGACAGCTTTGCGGCATCGGCGATGAAACCGAGCCAGGTTTCGATCTGCGCCTGCTCTTCCTGATAGCGGTGCATGAAGCGGCGCAACGGGCGCAGCTTGGCCAGCGTCCAGAATCTCAGATAGCCGCTCACGGACGTTGTCTGCACATACATGCCGACATGCACGCGATCCATCCAGCCGCGCCGTTCCGCCAATGCAATAATGCGCTTCGCCAGTGACGGTGGCAGCACCTGGCACATCTCTTCGATGCCGGGTTTCAGGAATTCGGTGACGCTGAATGGCTCCTCGGTCTTCGCGCCGAGTTCCTGCGAAATCCGCTGCATGCGGGCGGGATCGATTTTGGCTTGCGCGACACGGATCAGATCCTCGAACGACATGCGAACGGCGAGATGCCGCGCGGTCTCGCGCAGCAGCTTGCCATCGTCATGCGCGCCGAGATCGTGCAGCCGCTCAAGCCGGTCGAGATACAGGCGTGCGTAATCGCCATCCTGGAAACGCGTGAGACGGCGAACGCCTTCGATCGCGATTTCCCGGGCCGCTTCCGGCATGCGCTCACGGATTTCGTTTTCCAGCGTTGCGAGATCGTTGCGCGGTTTCTCGCGGCGCTTGCCTTCGTCCGGGCGCTTCAGCGCGGTGGCTTCGGCTTTGGCTGCAGCGAGACCCGCCTTGAAGCCGCGCAGGTTGGCCTCTGCCGCCTTACCTTCGGCACGGATCGCTTCCTCGAATGTCCCGACCGGGATCGGCAGCTTGCCGCAGCCTGCAATGGCGCCGAGCATCACGGCATTGGTCATCGCGCCGGCTTCCTTGGCGACCTGCTCCATGTCGAAGAGGATGCGGCTTTGCGAATTCTTTTCGGCGACGTCGAGAAGGCGGGCTTCGTCGAAGCGGCCATCGCCGAGTGCCATCTTCTCGTTGATGACGTAAAAGCGGCTGGTCGACGAAATCAGCAGCGTGCGATCCGGCGTGCAGAAGCCGTTGGCGATGCAACGGCCGGCTTCCATGAATTCGCTCGACAGCAGCACATCGATATCGCCGATGCCGGGCGACAGCGCCAGCACCGGGCGCTTGGCGCCGAGCTCGCTGTAAGGAACGGGATAGATTTCAATGTAATAGGTGGTGCCGCCAGTGCGCTGTGCGACGCCGGGGATCGATGTCGATTGCGCCGGCAGGCCGAGCTTGGCCGCCGCAGCCATGATCCAGTTGGTCAGAACGCCGCCGCCTTCGCCGCCAAGCGCGGCGATCAGGACGGTGACAGGGCGTTGCGGTGCGCTCATGCCGCCACCTGCTGCTGAACAGGCGCGCGGCCGCCAAACCAGCCGATGACGGCGCGGCGCGTGCGGAACAATGTGCGATCCCACCAATTCGCATTGCGCACGATCTCGGCGCGATAGAACGACGGGCACAGCACCGCGGCATGCGCGACTTCACCGCACAGGCCGCAGCCGACGCAGGATTCGATCACGGTCGCCACCGGATCGGTGCGCAGCGGATCGGGCGAGGGCTTCACTGATAGCGACGGGCAACCCGACAGGCGAATGCAGGAATGATCGCCGGTGCAGATCTCGTCATCGACGCCAAACTTGGTACGCACGACGCGCTCACCGCGGGCAAGCTTGCCGGCGTCTTCGGCGCGCACACGCCGCTGCCGCGCGAGCTGGCATTCGCCATCGGCGATGATGACTTTCAACCCATGTTCGGTGCTGGCCAAAGCTTCCTTCACCGTTGTCATCATCTTGCCGACGCTGTAGCTGCGCACCTTGCGCAGCCAGGTGACGCCAAGCGTCTTCAGCGTGCGCTCGATATCCATCTTCTGGCCTTCGCCGGAGCGGCTCTTGAGCGATGACGGCATGAATTGCAGGCCGGTCGCCGACGTGTAGCCGTTCTGGAAGATGATGAGGAGGCCATCGCCCTTGTTGAACAGGTTGGAGGCGACACCGGTGATCACGCCGTTATGCCAGAAGCCGCCATCGCCCATCACCGCGATCGGGCGCTTGTTCACATTCGGACCGACTGCGGCCGCGCTGGCGAGCGACATGCCGTAACCCAGAACCGAATTGCCCATGCTGAAGGGCGCGAACAGACCGAAGCAGTGGCAGCCGATATCGGCCGAGATATGCGCGTTGCCGACTTCCTGCTGCGCCAGCTTCAGCGCGGAGAAGACGGGACGTTCCGGACAGCCGGTGCAGAATGTGGGCGGACGCGGCGGCAGATCGCGCAGCGCTGTCGCGACGGCAGGCAGATGCGCCGTCATCTTGCCGAGACGATCGGAGACCGCATCGATGTCGAGCCGCGCGGGACGCGCTTCGGTGAGAAATTTCGCAAGACCGCGCAGCAGCACGTCCTGCGTATATTCGCCGGCTTGCGGCAGCACGTCCTTGCCGTAAAGGCGCGTCTGCACATCGCCGCGGCGCAGCTCGGTCGCCACCATCTGCTCGATATATTCGGGAAAGCCTTCCTCGACGATCAGCACCGACTTCTTGTCGGCGCAGAAGGAGCGGATTTCCTCCGGCACCAGCGGATAGGTGACGTTGAGGCACAGCATCGGCACGCGGCATTCGCCGAACAGATCGGCAAGGCCGAGCCGTTCCAGCGCGCGCAGCGTGCCGTTGTAAAGGCCGCCCTGCACGATGATGCCGATATCCTTCAGGTCGCCCGGGAAAATCTCGTTCAGCTTTTCGCGCAAAATAAACGCGCGCGCCGCCGGCATCCGCTCCTCGACCTTGATGCGCTCCTGCGCGAAGGTGACGGGTGGATGCGAGAGACGGGCGAAGTTGTGCGGGGCGGGCGTGGCGCGCTGCAGCGAGGAGATGTCCGGCTTGCGGTTGGCCTTGGTGGTGAAGGAGCCGGTCACATGGCAGGCGCGGATGCGAAGCTCCAGCATCACCGGCGCGTGGCTCGCTTCGGAGAGTTCGAAGCCCTTCTCGACCGTGCGCACGATGCTCGGCAGATCCGGACGCGGATCGAGCAGCCAGATCGAGGATTTCATCGCATAGGCGTGCGAGCGTTCCTGAATCACCGCGCCGCCTTCGCCGTAATCCTCGCCGACGATGATCATGGCGCCGCCCATGACGCCGGGCGAGGCGAGGTTGGACAGCGCGTCGGAGGCGACATTGGTGCCGACGATGGCTTTCCAGGTCACCGCACCGCGCGTTGGATAATTGATCGAGGCGCCGAGCATTGCCGCGGCGGAGGCTTCGTTGGTGCAGGTTTCGACATGCACGCCGAGTTCTTTGAGATAATCCTCGGCATCGACCATCACGTCGAGCAGATGCGACACCGGCGCGCCCTGATAGCCGCCGACATACGATACGCCAGATTGCAGCAACGCCTTGGTGACGGCGAGAATGCCTTCGCCGTGGAAGGTTTCACCATCGCCGAGCCGCAGCGATTGCACTTCTTTTTTGAATGAGCGTTCCATCGTCCCGATCGCCTGGCCCTTGGTGGACCGATAGTTGGATTTCAAACTATTCTAGCAGATTGGTCCCGTTATAAAAAGGCACTTTTCCGCTGGTTTTCAAGCAATCCGACGCAGGTCTGCCATCCTACATGTGGGACGGTAGCCAGGTCGCGAGGATCGGAAATGCCACCAGGATCACCAGCCGGATCAGGTCGGTGATGATGAATGGGATCACGCCCGCAAAGATGGTGGATATTTTCACATCCTCGAGCACGCTCTTGATGACGAAGATATTCATGCCCACCGGCGGATGGATCAGGCCGAGTTCCACCGTCATCACGACGACGATGCCGAACCAGATCGGATCGAAGCCCATCTCCTTGATCAGCGGGAAGATGATCGGAACCGTGAGAATGATCATCGCCAGCGCGTCCATCAGACAGCCGAGCAGGAGATACATCAAAAGGATCAGCGTCAGCACACCATAATTGCCGATGCCGAGACCGGTGAGGAACTCGGTCACCTTCTGCGGCGTCTGGGTGATGGTGAGGAAATAGCCGAACAGCAGCGCGCCGATCAGGATCGTGAACACCGCCGCGGTGGTGCGGGTGGTTTCCAGCAGGCAGCGCAGGATGTCCTTACCCGACAGCCGGCCGCGCAGGAGGCCGATGATGAAGGCGCCGCCGGCGCCTGCGCCCGCTGCCTCCGTCGCAGTGAAGATGCCGCCATAGAGGCCGCCGATAACGAAGGCGAACAGCAGCAGCGTCGCCCACACGCTCTTCACGCTTTCGACCCGCTCGGGCCAGCTTGCCTTCGGGCCGGTCGGCAGATAGCCGGGCCGCAGATAGCCAATGATGGTTACCGTGCTCGCATACATGATCACGGCAAGAATGCCGGGAATGACGCCGGCGACGAACAATTTGCCGATATCCTGCTCGGTGATGATGCCGTAGATCGCCAGCACGGTGGAGGGCGGGATCATGATGCCGAGCGTGCCGCCGGCGGCAATGACACCGGCCGAGAAGCTTTCCGGATATTTGAAACGCCGCATTTCCGGATAGGCGACGCGCGAGAAGGTGGCGGCGGTCGCGACGGAGGAGCCGCAGATCGCGGCAAAGCCGCCGCAGGCGAGAATGGTGGCGATGCCAAGGCCGCCGCGCAGATGGCCGATGAAAGCATTCGCAGCGCGGAACAATTCGCGGCTCATGCCCGATGTGGTGGCGAATGCGCCCATCAAAAGGAACAGCGGCACGACGGCGTAATTGAAGTCAGTCACCGTGCGCATCGTCGTATGGCCGACGATCTTCAGCGCAGGTCCAGCACTCGTCAGATAGCCGAAGCCGGCAACGCCGACGAGACCAAGCGCCATGCCGATCGGCACGCGCAGCAGCATCAGCGTGAAGAGCGAGACGAAGCCAATGATGGCGACAGCGTTGGTACTCATGGCGTCTTTCTCACTCGCCCGATTTCACGAGATCGGGCGTTTTCATCATTTCCGGATGGAAGATCAGCCGGTAGGTACGAACGCCGATCAGCAGCACGGCGGCAACGTCGCCGATCCAGGCGAGGGCGAAGAATGGCCAGACCGGCAATCGCAGATCGAATGTCGCCAAGTTTGAGGAATAGGTGCTCGAGACCTTGTCGAACAGCGTGTAGGTCTGCACCGTGACGACGAAGAGGAGGACCAGGGTCGCGAACACGTCGATGACGCGCTGCCAGTAGGGGCTGACATTGGCCCAGACCAGATCAACGGTGATATGCGTGCCGCGATAGCTTGTCGCCGCAATGCCCCAGAATATCAGGATGCCGAGCAGGAGCTGACCGAAATCGTAAGCGTCGGGGATCGTGTAGCCGAAGAAATATCGCAGCAGGACAGAGACGAAGACGTCGAGGGCCACGATGCCGATGAAAAAGGCGGCGATCCATTCGATCGAATCGATGAATCGATCCATGAATTTCGACACGATGTTTCCTCCCAAGACCCAACGCCGATATAACGGCGCACATTTTTTATTGGCCTGTCGGCTTTATTGGCCTGTTGGCATGACGGCGGGGGAGTGGTCCCCCGCCGTTGATTTCATTTCAACCGCGAAAAGCGAAAGGGATCAATAGGCGGCGTTGTGTTTCGCCAGCGAGTCTTTCAGCTCTTTCATGATCGCGTCGGGATTGCCGCCGGCCTTCTTCACATTGGCGGCCCACGCTTGCTGCAGCGGTTCCGCCGCCTTCTTCCATTCGGCGAGTTGTTCCGGCGTCAGCGGATAAACCTCGTGTGCGGGATCCGCCTTCAGCTTGGCAACACCAGCATGCTCGTAGTCGGCCCACGGCGTCGCAACCCGCAATGCCCACTCGTTGGTGCAGTGATCGTCGATCACTTTTTTCTGTGACGCCGACAACTGGGCGTAGGTGATGGGGCTGAACACAAACGCAAAGGTGGTCGCATAGAGCGGCGCATCGATGTGATACTTGGTCACCCGGTCGATACCGAACAGCGGCACCGAGCCCCACGGGAAGGTGACGGCCTCGGCCACACCCTTTTCCAGAATGTCCCGCACCTCCGGCGCGCTCGATTGAACATTGGAGCCGCCGAGCTGCGATACGAATTGCGCCATCGTTGCGTGTGCGGGGCGAATCTTCATGCCCTTGACGTCACCCGGCACGACGATTTTTTTGGTCTTGGAATGAAACGAGCCGGGATCGTGGAAGAAGGCGAGGCAAAATTTGACGTCCTTCATTTCCTTGTCGGCGTATTTCCGATACCAGGCGTCGAAGCCTTGCGAGCCGCCCTTGGCATTGGTGATCAGGAACGGCAATTCACCGGCGCCGATGATCGGGAACCGGCCCGGCTGATATCCCGGATTGATGTAGGTGAGGTCGGCGATGCCGTCGCGCGCCATATCGTAATGGTCGAAAGCCTTGCCGAGCTGCTGCGACGGATAAACCTTGAACTTCAGGGTGCCACCCGAGGCCTTTTCCACCGACGTGCCCCAGTCTTCCAGGGCTTTTTGCAGCGGATGGGACGGTGGCACCCAATGGGCAAGCTTCAGTTCGAAGGTCTTGTCTTGAGCGATTGCAGGCGAAACGGCGAGCGTGAGCGCACCGGCGGCCGCGCAAATTAAATGCGTTAAGCGAAGAGACATACGCAATTCCTCCTGGACTGCATTCGCCCACATTACGGGGCTTGTTCTGGACGCGGGATGCGTTTGCCCGCATTGTAAGGGAGATTAGTTGGATATAAAACAATTTTTCAATCCAGCGCGTTTTTGAGCGAAGTGGGCACCGGTTCGCTTGAAGAAAACGCGTCAAAACAAAAAGCTGGAGCCCCGGCTTCGATTCGATCAAGGCCGGAAAGGCTCGGGCCTTTCGTTGCGGGAGGGAAGGCGATGACGCCGCGTCAGACGGCTGCTCTAAAAAAAGTCGACGCTGATTCCGCAGCGCGGGACGGCGTTAACGATGTTATCGATATCGGCATGCTCGACGACTGGATCGGCTTTCATCTGCGCATGGCGCAGATTGCGTCGTTCCAGTCCTTTGCCCGGCACGCGCAGGGCATCGAACTCAGCCCGGGGCGTTTTGCCGCGCTGGTGCTGATCGATCGCAATCCCGGCATCAGCCAGACGGCGCTCAGCCGCGCCATCGGCAGCGACAAGTCGACGCTGACGCCTGTGCTCGATAGCCTCGTCAAGCGCGGGCTGGTCAGCCGCGAGCGCACGCATAACGATCGGCGGCTTTACGAATTGAAGCTGACGGATGCGGGAAAGAACGTGATGCGCGCCATGCACGAGCATGCGCAGCAACACGAAAAAAATCTCGATACGATTGTGGGACCGAAGGACCGGGCGCTGTTCCTGAAGATCCTGCGGAAGATTGCAGCGACGAGGGAGTAGGAGAAGGCTCCCAACTATCAGTGTTGTCGTCCCCGCGAAGGCGGGGACCCAGAGCGATGAAAAAAGGCATCTTGCGAAGTGCTGGATTCCCGCCTTCGCGGGAATGAGCGGAGTATGGAGCGCTACTCGCCCCGAAACTTCGCCGCCAGATCCTCCGGCAGCGGGTGCGACTTGATCCTGGTCTTGTCGTCGGCGGCGCCTTTCACCCAGGCCCGGACTTCGTTTGCTTCGACGGCGATCTTGACGCCCTTCTTCAGCTCGTGGCGAATTTCGAAGCTCGAACGGCCGACGCGCGTGAATGTGGATTCGATCTCCACCGTGTCGCCGAAGATGTTCGGGATCATGAACTTTGCTTGCGTCGAGAGCACCGGATAGCCGGCGAAGTCGTAATGCTTGAGCAATTGCGGCTTGGTAAGCCCCGACGCCTTCGAAATCAGCATCGTCGTGTTGTGATCGAACATGGCAAAATAGCGTGGATAGAAAACGATTCCCGCCGGATCGCAATCGCCCCATTCGATCTGCAGGCTTCGGCTGTAGCTCAGCATGGCTTAGTTAGATTCCTCTGGATCCGTTCGTCCCCGCGAAAGCGGGGACCCAGGCTTTCTGGATTCCCGCTTGCGCGGGAATGAACGGAGAGTGTGCCTCGCGGCGTGAATAGCAAACGCTTCACCGTGGCGCCATGCGCAGCGCGCCATCGATGCGGATGACTTCGCCGTTCAGATAGCCGTTTTGCACGATGAATAAAGCAAGCTCGGCATATTCCTCCGGCCGGCCCAATCGCGGCGGGAACGGCACCGAGGCGCCGAGGCTCTTCTGCGCCTCCTCGGGAAGTGACGACAACATCGGCGTGTGGAAGATGCCGGGCGCAATCGCCATCACGCGAATGCCGAATTGCGCGAACTCGCGCGCGGCCGGCATGGTCAGCGCCGCAACGCCGCCTTTCGACGAGGCATAAGCAGCCTGGCCGATCTGCCCTTCGAACGCTGCCACCGACGCGGTCGAGATGATGACGCCGCGCTCACCTTCGGCCAAAGCTTCGGCTTTGCTGAGCGGTGCCGCGAACAGCCGCATCATGTTGAAGGTGCCGATCAGGTTGATCTCGATCACTTTCTTGTAGTCCGCGAGCGGCATCGGACCGTCGCGGCCGACGATGCGCTTGGGCGGTCCGATGCCGGCGCAATTCACCAGCACGCGGCCGACGCCGTATGTCTTGTGAACCTCGGCCAGCGCGTCCGCCGCACTCTGCTCGTCGGTGACGTCGCATTTGACCGCGATGCCGCCGAGCTTGGCGGCGAGTTGCTCGGCCACGCCGACATTGATGTCGAGCAGCGCGACTTTCGCACCGGCCTTTGCGAAGGCTTCCGCGGTGGCGGCGCCGAGCCCCGATGCGCCGCCGGTAATGATCGCGGTCTGTCCTTTGATGTCCATGCTTCTATCTCGACCTATTCCGCCCTCTCGATCCGCTCGTCCCCGCGAAGGCGGGGACCCAGAAATGGTTGACTGGATTCCCGCTTTCGCGGGAATGAGCGGGGATAGAGTGTGCCCAAAGATTCAAGTGTGAATGCTCTAGTTCTTATGCCGTCACAGCCTCAACATTCTCAATCAACAGCGCGATGCCCTGACCGCCGCCGATGCAGGCCGAGGAGATGCCGTAGCGCAAACCCTTGCGCTTGAGTTCGCGCGCCAGTGTTGTCGTCAGCCGCACGCCGGTGGCGCCAAGCGGGTGGCCGATGGCAATGGCGCCGCCATTGACGTTGAGCTTGTCCTCGTCGATGCCGAGTTCGCGCGCGCAGGCCATCACCTGCGCGCCGAAGGCTTCGTTGATCTCGAATCGGTCGATGTCGGAGAGCTTGAGCCCCGCGCGCTCCAGCACCGACTTGATCGCCGGCACCGGGCCGATGCCCATGATTTCCGGCAGCACACCGACGGCGGCGGACGCAAGGATGCGCGCCAGCGGCGTCTTGCCGTTTTTCTTCAGGTAGTCCGAGTTGGCAACGAGTGCCGCCGCGGCGCCATCGACGATCGCCGACGAATTGCCGCCGGTCTGCACGCCGCCGAAGGCCGGTTTGATCTTGGCCAGCGACTCCGCGGGTGATGGCCGCACATGCGTGTCGGCTTTGACCTCCGGCGTTTTGCCGGACAGCCTGATGCCGCGCGATTCATAGCCGGGCAGTTCGAACGTCTCCGACGTCACCGGCACGATCTCGCCGTCGAGGAAGCCGTCCTGCTGCGCCGCCAGTGCGCGATCGAAGCTGCGCGCGGCAAAAGCGTCCACGTCGCTGCGGGTGATCTGATATTGCCGCGCGAGGTTTTCCGCGGTGTCGCCCATCGTGACCTTCGCGGCGGGATCGAGCAACGCTTCCCACAGGAAGTCCTTGAACTCGACCTGTCCCATGCGAAAGCCGCCGCGGCTCGTGTAGGACGCGACCGGATTGCGGCTCATCGATTCGGTGCCGACGCACAGCGCAAGATCGGTGCGGCCGAGCGACACCGCGTCCGATGCCTGCGACAGCGCCTCGATGCCGGTGCCGCAGACACGCTGCACATGATGCGCCGGCGTCTCAACCGGCACGCCGGAATAAAGGCCGATATGGCGCGGCAGCATGTAGGCGTCGAAGCTCGCCTGCGCCATGTTGCCGGTGATGACGGTGCCGACATCTTCCGCCTTCGCGCCCGCGCGTTTGAGCACTTCGCGGCCGACCTTGATGCCGAGATCGATCGGCGACACGGACGCAAGCGGGCCGTTATAGTCGGCGAAGGGCGTGCGCACGCCCTCAACCAGCCATGCGTCGGTGAAGGTCGTGCCGATGCCGGGCGTCCTGCTCATAAGTTATTGTCCGGTTGTGACGTCGATGATGTGCGGCGCCGATACCGGCCCATAAAGCTCCTCGACCAGCCTGGCTCTTCGCGTCAGCACCGCGCGCTGATTGATCGAGCCCTTGTCCGTCATTTCGCCGGCATCGAGCGATGGCGGCTCGCTCATCAGCAGCGCGCGGCAGACGCGGTTTGAACTGCCGGTGCTTTTCTTGGCGAGGTCGGACAAGACACTCTGCAATTGCTGGCGCACATTATCGTGCGTCAGCACGTCCTCAAGAGGCGCGTCCTGCGGCAGGCCGGCTAATTGGCGGCAGGCATCGATATTCGGGAACACGAGAATGCGGATATCGTCACGGTCGGCGCCGGCAATGACGACGTCGCGGACATAGGGTGCGAGGGCATCGATCAGCTTGGCGCGCAGCGGGCCGACGCTGACCCATGTGCCGGTGGCAAGCTTGAAGTCTTCAGCAACGCGGCCATCGAACAGCAAACCCTTCGACGGGTCGGACGGATCATCGAACTTGAAGGCATCGCCGAGCTTGTAGAAGCCTTCCTCGTCGAACGCCTTCGCCGTCAGGTCCGGCTGTCGCCAATAGCCCGGCGTGATGTTCGGTCCCTTCACCCGCGCTTCGAGCTTGCCGTCGACCGGCACGAGCTTCAGATCGCTGCCGGGAACCAGCACGCCCATATTGGTGGAATTCGCCGCTGGCTGCGTGCGCGCGAATACGCCGGGCGCGGTCTCGGTCGATCCGAAGCCGGTCAGGAAATGAATGCGCTCGCCGATGGTCTGCAGCGCCAGATCCTGCATCTCGTCGAAAACCGGCTGCGACAACGCTGCGCCTGCGAACCACAGCACTTTCAGCCGGCTGAAGAAGTTCTGGCGAAGCTGCGCATCGCTGCGCAGGAACGGCAGCAAGGCTTCGAAGCCTTTCGGTACATTGAAATAGAAAGTCGGTGCGACCTCTTTCAGGTTGCGCACGGTGATGTCGATCGCGCCCGGCAGCGGCTTGCCTTCGTCGATATAGAAGGTGCCGCCGTTATAGAGGATCAGACCGACATCGTGATTGCCGCCGGCGGTGTGATGCCAGGGCGCCCAGTCCAGCGTCACCGGCGGCTCATCCTGGAAGCAGGCCAGGCGCGACACCATCGCGACCTGGTTCGAGCACATCATGCGCTGGGTATTGATCACGCCTTTGGGCTGGCCGGTCGAGCCGGAGGTGAACAGGAATTTCGCGATCGTGCCGGGGCCAACGCTGAGATGGGCCTCGTCGATGCGCGGTGTCGGCGGCGTTTTCGCCAGTTGTTCGAAGGTGAGCGCCGGACGCGATGACGGCGCATTGCGCGTCACCACGAGTTCGACATCCTGCGGCACCACTGTCTCGATCGCGCGCGCGAAAGCCTGGCCGTCCGAGGCGAAAACAAGCCCCGGCGTCAGCAGATTGAAGATGTGCTTGAGCTTGCCGAAATCGGTCGAGACCAGCGAATAGGCCGGCGAGATGGGTGCATAGGCGATGCCGGCATAGAGACACGCAAGGCCGATCATCGCATGTTCGAGGTCGTTGCCGGACAGGATCACGACCGGCCGTTCCGCCGAGAGATTGCGATCGAGCAACGCTTCGCCGATGCTGCGCGCGGTATTCAATGCCTGCGCGTATGAGATTCTGCGCCAGCCGCCGTCCGCGTCACGGCCCGCAAACAGCGTCACGTCCGGCGTCTTCTGTGCCCAGTAAACCAGGCGATCCGTCAGGCGATCGGGATAGGGCCCGAGCGGCTGGAGAGGTTTCAGCAGAATTGAGCCGTCAGCCCGGTGCGTGACCTCAAGGTCAGGCTGTTCCAGCCGTACCTTGCGATACGGGGCCGCAGACGCGGGATCGGCTTGGCGCAGTGCATCCGCCATTTGTTTCCACCCTGTTCGGCGCCATTATTTTTTTGTCAGCCCTTGTTGTGCAGGGCTTTCGGCGCTCGTTTTTCCAAAAAGTCCTTCAGGCGCGATTGAGCCTCGTCGCTTCCGGACGCAATCGCGGCCATCAACGATTCCATCATATAGCCGCCGGGCCGGTCGATATCGGCGATGCGCGGTAGCGCATGCATCACGGCATAATTGGTCATGCGCGTATTCGCCGCAACGCGCTGCGCAAGTTCGATGCCTTTGTCGAGGCCGGCGCCATTCTCGACAAGATAATGCGACAGCCCGAGCGCAAGGCCTTCCTCGGCGCCATAGGTGCGGCCGGTCAGCATCATGTCCATCATTCGCGATGCGCCGATCAGCCGCGGAATGCGCACCGAACCGCCGCCGCCGACATAGATGCCGCGCACACCTTCCGGCAGCGCATAATAGGCCGACTTTTCCGACACCCGGACATGGCAGGCCGCGGCGATTTCGAGCCCGCCGCCGACAACTGCGCCATGCAGCACGGCGATCACCGGCACCTTGCCGAATTCAAACAGATCGAACACGCGATGCCAGTTGCGTGAGTGATGCACCGACTCGACGGTGTTGCGCACCGTCAGTTCCGAAAGATCGAGCCCGGCCGAAAAATGATCGCCTTCGCCATACAGGACGACCGCCCGGATATCCTCCGGCAGCCCGGCGAAATAGGTCTCGATACCGTTGACCAGCGTATCGTTGAGCGCGTTGCGCTTTTCCGGCCGCGACAGCTTTAGAAAGCCGATATCGCCGTCACGTTCGGCGGTGACGGCCGTCGGAAGGCCGGGAATATCGAGCTTGATCCTTGGCATTGGTCCCTACGAGGCTGGCCTGGCCGGCCAGCCGGATAATTGTTGTCTTTGACAACAAATTCCCGAAATGACGGCCCGGGTCAAGCCCCATCCTTGCAGGTATGGAGCTTTACCCTCCCCTGGAGGGGGAGGGTCGCTCGCCGGAGCGAAGCGACGGGTGAGCGGGGTGGGGTGAGTGGCGCACATGATTTGCCCCGAAGGGTCACCCCACCCCGTCGCGCATCTCACTTGTGTTCCATGCGCGCCGACCCTCCCCCTCCAGGGGAGGGTGATCGAGCACGTGGCTTGCTTACAAAACCTCATAAACATCAAGCTTGACGGCATTTCTTTCCCGCTGCCCACGGGCAATCGCGATCACGCGATTCATCCAGTCGAGCGTTTGGTCGCCAGTTTCAAATCGCATTGCAGTGCGGAAATAATAAAGCGACGGGTCGACGGTTTCGCCGGTCAACAATCGTGCCAGCACGTCGGGCGGCCCGTGCCGGACACCCTCGCTGCTGACCAGAATATAGGCGCCAGTATCGCTCTCGATCGTATAGCGCGCCTCGACATGGGCTGCGCCATCCGCCCGGATGAATTGCCAGTCGGCGCCGCCGGGTAAAATTTTGCCCGTCAATTTCGGGCCTTCGACCGTGCCACCCAGGATGTTGATGACCCGCCGTTCGCCGATGGGCGTCTTCCCAAAATGCAGGATATCGGCCAGTTCGGCGGTAATGCGAAGGATCGGTTCTGAGGAGATCAGGGTCATGGCATGCATGCCGTAAAGTATTGGACTTGAGCGGGATTCGCTGGCATTTGAGCCCTCCAGACCGGCTCCGTAAATTGAAAAATGAAAATATTTGTGCGTAGGTCTGCGCACGAGGAATCCGCTGATATGTCGCGTGTTATGTCGCTCGCCGAAGCCGTGCAATCGACCATCAAGGATGGCGATACGGTTGCGATGGAAGGCTTCACTCACCTGATCCCGCATGCCGCGGGCCACGAAATCATCCGCCAGGGCAAGAAGCATCTGACGCTTCTGCGCATGACCCCGGATCTGATCTACGATCAGATGATCGGCATGGGCTGCGCCGACAAGCTCATCTTCTCCTGGGGCGGCAATCCCGGCGTCGGTTCGCTGCATCGCCTGCGCGATGCGGTCGAGAAGGGCTGGCCGAACAAGCTCGAGATCGTCGAGCATTCGCATGCAGCGATGGCCAACGCCTACGCGGCCGGCGCGGCCGGTCTGCCGTTTACCGTATTTCGCGGTTACATCGGCACCGATCTGCCGAAGGTGAATCCGGCGATCAAGTTCATCGACTGTCCTTACACCGGCGAGCGACTTGCGACCGTTCCGGCACATCGTCCCGACGTTGCGGTGATCCACGCGCTGCGCGCCGACAAGGAAGGCAATGTCCTTCTTGAAGGCATTCTCGGCGTGCAGAAGGAAGCCGTGCTGGCGGCGAAGAAGTCGATCGTGACGGTGGAAGAGATCGTCGACGATTTCGGTCCGCGCAATCTCAACGCGGTGATCATCCCAAGCTGGGCGCTGGGCGCGATTGCGGTCGTGCCGGGTGGCGCGTTCCCGTCCTATGCGCAGGGCTATTACAAGCGCTTCAACGCTTTCTACAAGCAATGGGACGGCATCGCGCGCGAGCGCGACACGTTCCTCGCCTGGATGAAGGAGAATGTCCTCAACAAGACGCCTGAGGATTTCGCCCGTCATGTCGAAGGCCTGCGGACGGCAGCGGAGTGAGTGCGATGAATTACAAGCCCAATGAAATGATGACCATCGCCGCGGCGCGCGCGCTCAGGAACAGCGACGTGACCTTCGTCGGCATCGGCATGCCGTCGGCCGCCGCCAATCTCGCGCGCCTGACCCATGCGCCGGACATCACGCTGATCTACGAATCCGGCACGCTGGCGACCAAACCGACCGTGCTGCCGCTTTCGATCGGTGACGGCGAGTTGTGCGAGACCGCGCTGACCACGGTGTCGGTGCCGGAGATGTTTCGCTACTGGCTGCAGGGCGGCCGCATCACCGTCGGCTTTCTCGGCGGCGCGCAGATCGACAAATACGCCAATCTCAACACAACGGTTGTCGGTCCTTACGACAAGCCGAAGGTGCGTCTGCCGGGTGGCGGCGGCGCGCCGGAGATCGCGACGAGCTGCGGCGAGATCTTCATCATCATGGCGCAGGGCAAACGCTCGTTCGTCGAGAAGCTCGATTTCGTCACCTCGCTTGGCTATGGCGAGGGCGGCGATCATCGCGAGCGCCTTGGTGTGAAGACCAAAGGCCCGACCAAGCTCGTCACTGATCTGTGCGTGTTCGAGCCCGATCCCGTCACCAAGGAAATGACGGTGACATCGATTCATCCGGGCGTCACGCGTGAGCAGATCCAGGATGCGACCGGCTGGACCGTGAAATACGCGGACGAGGTCGCGGAGACGCCGGCGCCGACTGAAAAGGAACTGACTGTCTTGCGCGAATTGCATGCCCGGACTGCGCGGGCCCACGGCGAGGCGGCTTAGCGCGCCACCATATGAAGCGAAGGGTTTCTGCCTCCTCGTTCTGGGAGGTTGGAAGAAAGGCATATCAAGATGCGTGACGTTTTTCTGTGCGACGCGGCCCGGACTCCCATTGGCCGGTACGGCGGCTCGCTGTCCAAGGTGCGGACCGACGACCTTGCCGCAGCGCCGATCAAGGCGCTGATGAAGCGCAATCCGAATATTGACTGGGCGGCGCTCGACGAAGTGATCTTCGGCTGCGCCAACCAGGCCGGCGAAGACAACCGCAACGTCGCGCGCATGGCGCTGCTGCTGGCTGGCGTACCGGAGACTGTTCCGGGCATCACCGTAAATCGTCTCTGCGCGTCAGGCCTCAATGCGGTCGGCGATGCGGCCCGCGGCATCCGCGCCGGCGAGATCGATTTCGCCATTGCCGGCGGCGTCGAATCGATGACGCGCGCGCCCTTCGTGCAGGGCAAGGCAACTGAGGCTTTCTCGCGCTCGGCCGAGATCTTCGACACGACGATCGGCTGGCGTTTCATCAACCCGCTGATGAAGAAGCAATACGGCGTCGATTCGATGCCGGAGACGGGCGAAAATGTCGCCGAGGATTTCCAGGTGACCCGTGCCGATCAGGATTTGTTCGCGCTGCGCTCGCAGCAGCGCGCGGGCGCCGCACAAGCGGCCGGCTATTTCGCCGAAGAGATCATTCCGGTCGACGTGCCGGGTAAGAAAAGAGGCGAAGTGACGGTGTTCGACAAGGACGAGCACATCCGCGCTGATACGACGCTCGAGGCTTTGTCAAAGTTGAAGACGCCGTTCCGCGAGAACGGCTCGGTCACCGCCGGCAATGCGTCGGGCGTCAATGACGGCGCGGCGGCGATGATCCTCGCCTCCGAAGCGGCGATCAAGAAGCATGGCCTGACGCCGCGTGCGCGCATTCTTGGTCTCGCCTCAGCTGGCGTGCCGCCGCGCATCATGGGCATCGGTCCGGTGCCGTCGACGCGCAAGCTGATGGAGCGGCTCGGCCTGAAGATTTCCGATTTCGATCTGATCGAGCTCAACGAAGCCTTCGCCTCGCAAGGTCTGGCTGTGATGCGGCAGCTCGGGCTTCCCGACGATGCCGAGCACGTCAATCCGCATGGCGGTGCGATCGCGCTCGGCCATCCGCTCGGCATGTCCGGCGCGCGGCTGGCGATGACAGCGGCGCACGGGCTGGAAAAGCGCGGCGGCAAGAAAGCGCTGGCGACGATGTGCGTCGGCGTCGGGCAGGGCGTTTCGCTCGCGCTCGAACGGGTTTGAGATCTGCTGTCATTCCGGGGCGCGAGCAAGGCGAGCGAACCCGGAATCCAGTGAGGGGTGAGTATTTATCTGGATTCCGGGTCCGCTACTTCGCAGCGTCCCGGAATGACTAAAAAGGGAAACGAACAAGATGTCTTTGATCTACCCGCGGGACGGCCTCAGCGCTTACCCGAAGCATTTGACGCCGGACTACAAGAGCACGGTGAAGCGCTCGCCGACCAAGCCGCTGATCCTGATGCCGCATACCTTGTCGGAGATGACCGGGCCGATCTACGGCCACAATGCCATCGAGGAAAACGACAACGATCTGACCAAGCAGTTTCCCGGCGAGCCGCTCGGCGAACGCATCATCGTGCATGGCTATGTGCTCGATGAAGACAAGCGCCCGGTCGCCGATTCACTGGTCGAGCTGTGGCAGGCCAATGCCTGCGGCCGCTATGTGCATCTGGTCGACCAGCATCCGGCGCCGCTCGATCCGAATTTCACCGGCGCGGGCCGCACCGTCACCGACAAGAACGGCTATTACAAATTCATCACCATCAAGCCGGGCGCCTATCCGTGGGGCAACCATTACAATGCCTGGCGGCCGAACCACATCCACTTCTCGGTGTTCGGGCATTCGTTCCTGTCGCGTCTCGTCACGCAGATGTATTTCCCGGGCGATTATCTGTTCCCGTTCGATCCGATCTTCAATTCGGTGACCGACGAGCGCGATCGTGCCCGCATGGTCTCGACCTTCGATCTTGAAAACACCATTCCGGACTGGGCGCTCTGCTTCCGCTTCGATATCGTTCTGCGCGGCCGCGACAAGACTCCTGAGGATATGCACTGATGTCTGAACTCACCCCATCCCAGACCGTCGGCCCGTTCTATGCCTATGGCCTGACGCCGAAGGGCCGCGCCAAATGGGACCCGAACGGTCATTATGCCTGGAAGGAAACGATCGGCGACAATCTGATCACCGCCGATGTCATCGGCGATCGCATTCGCATTGAAGGCGGCATCTATGACGGCGACGGCAAGCCGATCCCCGACGCGATGCTGGAAATCTGGCAGGCCGACGGGCAGGGCCGCTATTCCAACGAACCGGGCAGCCGCAATCTCTCCAACGCCGCGTTCAAAGGCCACGGCCGATCGGCCTGCGACAAGGACGGCGTGTTCTCGTTCGACACCGTGAAGCCCGGCCCGGTCGCCGGCCCGAACGGCACGATGCAGGCGCCGCATGTCGTGGTCTGCATCTTCGGTCGCGGCATGCTGCGTCAGGTCTATACGCGCCTGTATTTCGACGGCGAAGCCGCCAATGGGAATGACCCGATCCTGGCGCTGGTGCCGGCCGATCGCCGCGACACGCTGATCGCGAAGAAAAACGGTTCGACCTATCGCTTCGACATCCATATGCAGGGCGACAAGGAAACGGTGTTTTTCGACGTGTGAGTCTGTTTCATTGAAGGCGTAGGGTGGGTTAGCGTCAGCGTAACCCACCATCTGCACAGCGGTGGGTTACGCCTTCGGCTAACCCACCCTACGCAGTTGATGCCCCTCAATATGCTCGCCCGTCCTTATGCGCAAAGATCCACTTGCCGTCCGGACCCAGCACGGCCTTGATATCATCGTTCGGATAGCTGCCCTCGTCGCCGGGCGTACGGTCGCCAATTTCGAGATAGATTACATCGCGGTTCGTTCGATTGACCAGATGATGCGCGAGACCGGCGGCCGGAAAGCCGGCGCATAGGCCGGGTGAAAGCTGCACTTCGCCCTGGTCGGTCACGAGTGTCGGTTCGCCTTCGAGAATGTAGACGAATTCGTCCTGCTTGCTGTGCCGGTGCAGCAGCGCCGACTCGCCGCCCGGCGCGAGCTTTGTCAGATTGACGCCGAAATTCTTCAGTCCGAACAGGTCGCCGAGCGGCCGCTTCTCGCGCTTTAACATGCGGCTGAAGAAGGGCTCGGGATAGTTCGATGGCTTGCTGCGCGGCGGGGCGTCTTTCGCGTTGATAGCGAGTGGCGCGGTTGGCTTAGTGGCGTCTGTCATCAGCTTGCTTATCCGCTGCCGTGCCCGCGAAGCGGCACCACGGTTCTGGAATATGGCCTTCCGCTTTCGCGGGGGCGACTGTATTTTTTGAATGACTCCGATCAAAAAACACAATGAAAAAGCCCCCGTGCATCGCACGGGGGCTTTCTCCTTTTCGCAGCCTGTTGGCGTCGACGATTACGCCGGCATCAAGCGGCCTGATGACGCCACTTGCCTTCGTAGCCTTCGCGCACTTCTGCGGCATATGGCGTCGGGCCGACAACGACCTTGATCTCGGTCTGCTTGTGGCGCTCGACGGTGGTCTTCTTGGTGCCGCCGTTCTCTTCGCCCCAGACGAGGGTCAGTTCGGTGCCTGGCTTTGCGAATTCTTCCTCGACCCAGCCGAGCGACAGCATCTTGCGCTCGTTGAACGAGTAGCCGGAGAACATCGAGGCGCCGACCATCTTGCCGCCCTTCGCCATGATCGTGTCATAGGACGAGGAGGCATAATTCGACAGCGGCAGATCGATGAACTTGTAGTTCTCGCCGGCGGGCGCGAACATCGACGCATTGATGCGGTTCACATCGTCGTTGTCCCAGGCGAACGTCACCTTCTTGCGATTGTTCTTGCCTTCCATCGCCTTCAGGGCATCGGAGCCGATGAAGTCGTGGTCGAACTTGGTGAAGGTGTTGTAGCCGAGCTCGTATGGCGAGGTGTAATAGTCCTCGATGTTCTTCGACACGAACGAGCCGCCGAGGCCGGCAACGGCTTCATAGCTCGTGGCCGGCAGCCACTCGCGATAGGCCTTCAGCTTGTCGCCGGTATAGATCGCCGGAACCGGCGAGGGGATCCAGCCCGATTCCAGCGTATTGGTGGCGTAAGCGCGCGAGCCGACCGGCACGATGCCGAAATCCTTGCCGGCTTCGAGGATGGCGTTGCGGACTTCGTCGCCCTCTTCGTAAGGGCCCCAGATTTCGAGGCCTGGCGCACCGGCCATGCCATGACGCAGCGCGCGGATCTTGCGGCCGGCCATCGTCACATAGCCCATGTTGAAGAACTTGATGTCCGGGAAGGTGCCGCCGGTCAGCTTCTTGATCACGTCCTGGGCGTTCGGGCCCTGGATCTGATAGCGATAGAAGCTGCGCGTGACAGGCTTACCCATCGGACGCGACGGCGAACGGTCGTCGTATTGGGTCTCGACGTCATAGCCGCCGGTCTTGGCGTGGAATTCGATCCAGTTCGCGGCCGGGTTGCGGCCGACATAGACGAGTTCGTTTTCGGCGAGATAGAACAGGATGCCATCGCCGATCACATGGCCATACGGTGTGACGGGCGCGAATTGCTTTGCCTTGTCGATGGTGAAATTCTTGAACGAGTTGGTCGAGAGGTAGGAGAGCAGTTTCACCGCATCCTTGCCGCGCACGAACAGGTTCACCATGTGGTGTGACTGATCGAACAGGACGCAGGTGTCGCGCCACGCGCGTTGCTCGTCGCGCCAGTTGGTGAATTCGGGCGCAACGACCGGATAAACATAGGCGCCGATCTGCGAGTTGCGCATCATGTCGACCGTATTACCGGCCGCCTTGAGTTTTTCTTCCAGGTTCTTAGCCATCGTCACTTCCTCCGACTGATTGGTATTCTCGAAAAATGGGTCCACATGGCATCCGGCGGCCGCAGCGGAGATTAAACCCGCTTTCGATCATTTCGACGGAATTTGCACGTGGGTGTATACAGAGATGCGACGATCTCTATATGACTTTTGGCGGGTTCCGCTCTCCCTAGGTCGAATTAAGTCCGTTTCTTGACAAACCGGATGGACACACCGGCCGTCTTGTTTCTATTGTATACAGCATGAATTCCACGGGACCTCAAGGGGACCTGGCATGAAAAAGGAGGTCACCGGTGCCGGCTCCGGCGACAGAGAACGAGCGATCCTTTTCACAGACGGTCAAAGCGCAGCTCTCGCTGCGCGACCTGATCCTGTCCGGTGACTTGAAACCGGGCGACCGCATCTCAGAATTATCGATGGTCGAGCGGCTCGGCATTTCCCGCACGCCCATCCGCATGGCGCTGGTGCGTCTCGAAGAAGAAGGATTTCTCGAGGCGATTCCGTCCGGTGGCTTTGCGGTCAAGGCGTTCTCCGAGCGCGACATCCATGATGCGATTGAAATGCGCGGCACGCTGGAAGGTTTCGCGGCACGGCTTGCGGCCGAACGCGGCGTGCGCAATTCCGTGCTGATCGAGATGAAGCAACGGCTGGCCCAACTCGACGAATTGGTGGGCCAGCCCACTCTCACCGTCGACGACTTCTCCCAATATGTCGGATTGAATGGGCAGTTCCACGCGCTGCTGATCGATGCCGCCGACAGTGCGGTGCTTGCGCGACAGATCGATCGCGCGTTGAATCTTCCCTTCGCATCGCCGAGCGGGTTTGTCATGGTGCAGGCCATGCTGCCGGAGGCGAGACAGATTCTCACCATCGCGCAGGATCATCATCATTGTGTGGTGCGCGCGATCGAGGAGCGTGAAGGGGCAAGAGCTGAATCGTTGATGCGCGAACATGCACGGCTTGCGCATCGCAATCTGCAACTGGCATTCCGCAATCAGGGAACGCGTGATCTGGTTCCTGGTGCGGTGCTGATCCGCAAGCCGGTGCCGGCGCGGTATTAGGGAGGAGAGAAAGACGCTTGCGAAATTCTCTCCGGTCATTCCGGGGCGCGGGTGCAAACCCGCGAGCCCGGAATCCAGTGCTGTTTTTTGTAAGAACTGGATTCCGGGCCCGGCGCACGCAGCCAAGTTTACGCTGGCTGCGTAAACTTGCCAGCGATGCGCCGTCCCGGAATGACGGTGAGGTGATCTGAAAATCCAAACATAAAAACGGGAGTGAACGCACGATGCAACGAACCAAACCGCCTTTCCGCGCCGATCAGGTCGGAAGCTTTCTTCGCACCGAGCCGCTGAAAGAGGCCCGCGCGAAATTCGAGAAGGGCGATATCACCGCGGCACAATTGAAGGCGGTGGAAGACGAGGAAATCAAAAAACTCATCAAGAAGCAGGAAGACGCCGGCATGAAGCTCGCCACCGATGGCGAATTCCGGCGGTCATTCTGGCATTTCGACTTTCTCGCCGGTCTCACCGGCGTTGAACTGTTCGAGCATACCGAAGGCATCCAGTTTCACGGCAAGGCGACCAAGGCGAGGAATATCCGTACGGTCAGCAAGCTCGACTTCCCCGACGATCATCCGTTTCTGGAGCATTTCCGCTTCCTGAAGGCGAACACCAATGTCGTGCCGAAGATGACCATCCCGTCGCCGACAGTGCTGCATTTCCGCGGTGGCCGCCGCTGGGTGAGCAAGGATGTGTATCCCGATCTCGACCAGTTTTATCACGATGCCGCAAAAACCTATGCCAAGGCCGTTCAGTCTTTTTACGACGCCGGCTGCCGGTATCTGCAATTCGACGATACGGTCTGGGCTTATCTCTGTTCGCCGGCGGAGCTCGCACAATCGCGTGAGCGCGGCGACGAGCCGGAAGGGCTGCAGCAGAAATATCGCGACATGATTAATCTCGCGCTCAAGGACAAGCCGGCCGACATGGTGGTGACCATGCATGCCTGCCGCGGCAATTTCCGCTCCACCTTCATCTCGTCGGGTGGCTACGAGCCGGTGGCGGAGGTGCTGCTGGGCCAGGTCAATTTCGACGGCTATTTCCTCGAATACGACACCGACCGCGCCGGCGGCTTCGAGCCGCTGCGTTTCCTGCCGAAGGGCGACAAGCAGGTGGTGCTCGGCCTCATCACCTCCAAGAGCGGTACGCTGGAGAAAAAGGACGATGTGAAACGGCGGATCGATGAGGCGACGAAATTCGCTCCGCTCGAGCAATTCTGCCTGTCGCCGCAATGCGGCTTCGCCTCGACCGAGGAGGGCAACATCCTCACCGAGGACCAGCAATGGGCCAAGATGCGGGAGATTGTCGAACTGTCGGAAGAGGTGTGGGGGAAGTAGCGCGCTCGCGTCATTCCTGGTCGGCACGCAAGCCCGCTGGCGGACTTGCGTGCACGGCTTCGCGGATACGAGCTTGACGTCTTATGCCGTCGCCGCCGGCTGGAATTCGAATTCCACACCAAAAGTTTCGGCAAGGTCGCATGTCTGGTGATCGGTCACGTTCGTGTCGGACAGCTCCAGATTATAGAAAAGAGCCGAATCCGCGGCGAAGTACGGGCCCGCATGCCACGTGCCCCGATCGAGCTTGATGAAGCGGTCGCCAGGGACCAGGAACGTGGCGATCGTTTCCAGCCTGGGCGTGTCGCTATGATCGTCGGCCTCCGCAACGCCGATCTTCCACGTTGTGCCGAGCATCGACCCCAGGCATTGCGTAACCTGGCGATGCCGCGTGATGTGACGAAAGACGGTTCCGCGGTTGAACAATTGCATCGAATAAAATCGTGGCGTTCCTCTTGAAAGGTCAAGTTGAGCGTCATCGGGACCAAAGGGAAGCCCGTCTTCCATTGGCATGACCACTTGGCCGTAGCGGGAAAATGTTTGTGGCGTCGCCTCGACCAAAGGCGGTCGCCTTCTCTCAACACCGGCGGTCAGGCGACCGGTTGGTGTCAAGCCTGAACCGTTCATGCTGCGCCCTCCAACTGGGTCGCCGCCCCTCCGGACTTGCGGCAAGACGTTCGATGATCTCCAACGTTCGTATCACCAGAGAATGTGCAGCCACAGCGGTCTTTTCATCTCGTCGAATTCATGAATCATTATGGCATGCCTTTTTCAGGTTCATCGGCCGGGTCGCCTCGCCTGCCGAAAGCTGAGACCTCTTGCAGTCGTGCGGTATCGTTAATGTGAATCGTTAATGCGGATCGTTGCCTTCTGTCCGGAACTGTTCCGGCAAGAGGCCCGTGGGCCGATGGGCGCTCGCCCAGATTGTGCAGCCGCCCCGCCGCAGGGCCGGTCCGGTATGACGGCCGGTCGTCGACTTTTTAAGACTTGAAGCCGGGGGAGGGATCGGGAAGTATCCCTCCACAAACGAATAAAGAGCGTTTTTTGGAGGAAAGCATGTTTGGTTTTGTTACACGGCGGAGCTTTGTCGGCGCCGCCGCAGCCGTCGCATTTTCACTGACGGCATTTGCTGCTTCTGCACAGACTCCCACGGGCGAGCCGATCAGGATCGGCTTCGGAATGTCGCTGACCGGCCCGCTGGCAGCGAACGGCAAGTCGGCGTTGCTGGCGATGAAAATCTGGGAAGAGGACACCAATGCGAAGGGCGGTCTGCTCGGCCGTCCGGTCAAGCTCGTCTATTATGACGATCAGACCAATCCATCCACCGTGCCGGGCCTCTACACCAAGCTGATCGATGTCGACAAAGTCGATCTCGTGATCGGCGGCTATGCGACCAATATGCTCGCGCCGGCGATGCCGCTGATGATGCAGAAGAAGATGACCTTCATCGGTCTCTACGGTCTCGGCGTGAATTCCGAATTCAACTATGACCGCTTCTTTGTGATGATGCCGACGGGTCAGGATCCGAAGAAGGCATTGTCGCGCGGTTTCTTCGATCTGGCGATGAAGCAAGACCCGAAACCGAAGACGGTGGCGATCGTTGCCGCCGACGCGGAATTCTCGAAAAACGCCGCTGATGGTGCGCGCGACAATGCCAAGGCTGCCGGCTTGAAGATCGTCTACGACCGCTCCTATCCGCCGTCGACGACCGACTATGCGCCGATCGTCCGTGCCATCCAGGCGGCCAATGCCGATATCGTGTTCGTCGGCTCCTACCCGCTCGATTCGGTCGGTCTGATCCGGGCTGCCAATGAAATCGGCCTGAAGCCGAAACTGTTCGGCGGCAGCATGGTCGGCCTGCAGGCGACCACATTCAAGACCCAGCTTGGTCCGCTGCTGAATGGCGTCGTCATGTATGACTTCTGGCAGCCGACGGCGCAGCTTTCGACGCCGGCCGCACTCGAAATGTTGAAGAAGTATCAGGCGCGCGCCGGTGCCGAGGGCGTCGATCCGCTCGGCTATTACATGGCGCCCTACGGCTATGCCTATATCGAGCTGCTCGGCAAGGCCGTGGAAGGCACCAAGAGTCTGGATCAGGGCAAGATCGCCGATTACATCCGCAACAACACCCACAAGCTCATCGTCGGTGACGTGAAGTTCGGCAAGGCCGGTGAATGGGCCGACGAACGCGTCGTGCACGTGCAGTTCCAGAACATCAAGGGCAACGGCCTTGACCAGTTCCGTGACGTGTCGACTCAGGTCGTTGTCGCGCCGCCGGCTTTTGAATCCGGCAAGCTGATCTATCCATACGAGAAGGCGAAGAACTAAAAATCGCCCGAAAAAAACAACGGCCGATACGAAGATGTGTCGGCCGTTCAATCTGGGAGGATGACATGGCTCTCATTCGGAAAGTGTGTGGAATGGCCGCCGCGATTGTCGCGACGGCCGCTTTTGCGTTGGGGTCGCCGGCGCAGGCTCAGTCTGGCGAACCGATCAAAATCGGGTTTGGTATGGCGTTGACCGGCCCGCTCGCCGCCAACGGCAAGCAGGCGCTGCTCGGCATGCAGATCTGGGAAGACCAGATCAACAAGAAGGGCGGGCTGCTCGGCCGCCCGGTGAAGCTCGTCTATTACGACGATCAGACCAATCCTTCGACGGTGCCCGGCCTCTATACGAAGCTGCTCGACGTCGACAAGGTCGATCTTGTGGTGGGCCCGTATGCGACCAACATGATCGCGCCGTCGATGCCGGTGATCA
The DNA here is from genome assembly GCF_002119765.1 of Pseudorhodoplanes sinuspersici. NCBI lineage: Bacteria > Pseudomonadati > Pseudomonadota > Alphaproteobacteria > Hyphomicrobiales > Pseudorhodoplanes > Pseudorhodoplanes sinuspersici. Next base: position 1,231,084 of record NZ_CP021112.1, on the reverse strand, counting down.
TGCAGAAGGGCAAGGTGTATATCTCGCTGTTCGGCCTCGCGGTGAACAGCGAGTTCAATTACCCGAAATACTTCTCGATGATCCCGACGGGTCAGAACACCAAGCCGTCCTTCACCGAAGGCTTCTTCGACGTCGCGGCGAAGAACAAGCTCGGCACAGTGGCGCTGGTCGCAGCGGATGCGGAATTCTCCCGCAATGCCTGCGAGGGCGCGCGCGAGAATGCCAAGAAGTTCAATATGAAGATCGTCTACGACCGGACCTATCCGCCAGCGACGACGGACTTCACGCCGATCGTGCGCGCGATCCAGGCGGCCAATCCGGACGCCGTGGTGGTGTGCTCCTATCCGCTTGACTCGGTCGGCATGGTGCGCGCCGTCAACGAAATCGGCTTCAAACCGAAGATGATCGGCGGCGCGATGGTCGGGCTGCAGGCAACGGTGTTCAAGACGCAGCTTGGTCCATTGCTGAACGGCATCATCAATTACGAGACTTGGGTGCCCTCCAAGCACTTCCTCAATCCCGAAGTCGAGGCGTTTCTGAAGGAATATCAGTCTCGCGCCAAGGCCGCGGGCGTCGATCCGCTCGGCTATTATCTCGGCACCTGGGGTTATGCCTATGTCGAACTGCTCGGCAAGGCGGTGGAGGGCGCCAAGTCCCTCAACGACGACAAGATCGCCAAGTATCTTCGGACCCATACGATCCCGACCATCATGGGTCCGATCAAGTTCGGCAAAAACGGCGAATGGGCCGAGTCCGGCATGATGCAGGTCCAGTACAAGGGCATCAAAGGCAACGATATCGATCAGTTCCGCGGAATGGATGTGCAGACGGTGGTGGCGCCTGCCAAGCTCGCGACCGGCGAAGCGGTCGTGCCGTTCGAAAAACTGCGGTAGCCGATTGCTGACAAGACGCAGCGCCGCGCAAGACCTGCGCGGCGCTGTTTGCATGAAGAGGCCGAGTGGGCGCAAATGTGGGCCTAAACATCCTTGGAGTTTCATCGCATGTTGCTTCCCACCAGTTTAGTCGGCTCCTACCCACAACCCGAATGGCTGATCGACCGCCAGCGGCTGTCCAAGCAAGTGCCGCGCGTGCGCATGCACGATCTGTGGCTCGTCGCGCCGGAGCATCTCGAGGCCGCGCAGGACGACGCGACGCTGTTGGCGATCCGCGATCAGGAACGGGCCGGTCTCGATATCATCTGTGACGGCGAGCAGCGCCGCGAAAGCTATTCCAACCGCTTCGCCACGGCGCTGGAGGGCATCGATCTCGACCAGCCGGGCACGACCATCAACCGGTCCGGCAAGCCGATCCCGGTGCCGCGCGTCGCCGGCAAGATCCGCCGCATGCATCCGGTGGAGGTGCGCGACGTAAAGCTCCTGCGTGCCAATACCGACCGCACCGTCAAGGCGACCGTGCCCGGTCCCTTCACGATGGGCAAACAGGCGCAGGACGATTTCTACAAGGACGAGGAAGGCGTCGCGATGGACTACGCCGCCGCGGTGAACGAGGAGATCAAGGATCTGTTCGCCGCCGGCGCCGATATCGTGCAGATCGATGAGCCGTGGATGCAGCAGCATCCGGAAAAGGCGCGGCAATACGGCCTCAAGACACTGGCGCGCGCGCTCGACGGCGTCAGCGGCACCATCGCCATCCATCTGTGCTTCGGCTATGCCGCCGTGGTGCATGAGAAGCCGACCGGCTATTCGTTCCTGTCCGAACTGGAGAATAGCGGCGTGCAGCAGGTGTCGATCGAAGCGGCGCAGCCGAAACTCGATCTCGATGTGCTGAAGGCCTTGCCGTCGAAGACGATCATTCTTGGCGTCATCGATCTCGCCGACCTGACGGTGGAGCATCCCGAGACCGTCGCTGATCGCATTCGTGCGGCGCTGAAGGTCGTGCCGGCGGAACGCCTCGTCATCGCGCCCGATTGCGGCATGAAATATCTGCCGCGCGAGGTGGCCTTCGCCAAGATGAAGGCGATGGTCGATGGCACGAAGATCGTGCGTGGTGAATTGACGGGATCGCGTTGACGCGATCCCTCATCCGTTCGTCCCCGCGCAAGCGGGAACCCAGAGCCACACATTCTGGATTCCCGCTTGCGCGGGAATGAACGGAGAATGGAGCCAGACTTCAAGAAGACTGAAAGAGAATGGGAGTGATTGCATGACCACCCGAAAAGGCCCGTTCCGTGCTGATCACGTCGGCAGCCTGTTGCGGCCGCAGGCCATTCATGACGCGCGCGCAAAGAAGGCCAAGGGCGAGATCACGGCCGAGCAATTGAAAGAGGTCGAGGATCGCGAGATCGAGCGCCTGATCAAGAAGCAGGAAGAGGTCGGGCTGCAATCGATTACCGATGGTGAATTCCGCAGGTCCTGGTGGCATCTCGATTTTCTCTGGGGCCTGGACGGCGCTGAAAAGCACGTCATGGAGTCCGGCATCAAGTTCGCCGCAGTGAATACGCGCAACGACGGCGTCGCGGTGACCGGCAAGCTCGGCATGGCCGGGCCGCACCCGATGGTCGAGCATTTCAAGTTTCTGGCCGCGCATACGACACGCACGCCGAAGATCACGATCCCGGCGCCGTCCGCGATCTATGGTCGGCCGATCCCGACGCCAATCGACAAGAACGCCTATCCGGCGATGGAGGCCTTCTGGGACGATCTCGGCAATGCCTACAAAAAGGCAGTGCGCAGCTTCGCCGATGCCGGCTGCCGCTATCTCCAGCTTGATGAAGTCTTCATCGCCATGCTGTGCGATCCGAAATATCGCGACCAGATGGTCAAGCGCGGCGACGATCCGGAGAAGCTCGGTCCGCTCTATGGCGATCTGATCAACGCGGCGATGTCGGACATTCCGTCCGACATGACCATCACCATGCATCTGTGCCGCGGCAACTACAAATCGACCTTCATGGGCGCGGGCGGTTACGATGCCGAAGCCGAAGTATTGTTCGACCGCATCAAGGTGCACGGCTATTTCATGGAATACGACACCGAGCGCGCCGGCGGCTTCGAGCCGCTGCGGCTGGTGCCGAAGGATCGCAAGGTCGTGCTCGGCCTTGTCACCACCAAGACCGGCGAGCTCGAGAGCAAGGATCTCATCAAGCGCCGCATCGACGAGGCGACGAAATATATCGACCTCGATCAGCTCTGCCTGTCGCCGCAATGCGGCTTCGCCTCGACTGAGGAAGGCAACGCGCTGACTGAAGAGCAGCAATGGGCCAAGCTGCGGATGATCGTCGAGGTCGCGGACGAGGTGTGGGGGAAGAATTAAGCGACAACGCCGCTACAAGCGAACGGTCGTCCCCGCGCAGGCGGGGACCCATACGCCGTGGCTTTCAATGAACGCCGGCCTTGCGCCGCATCATGTTGACCGGTGGTTATGGGTCCCCGCCTGCGCGGGGACGACCATCTTTAAAGACTCGGCAAATTCAGGCCCTGCTGCTTCGCCCAGTCGATCGCCTCATCGTAACCGGCATCGGCATGGCGCATGACGCCGGTTGCCGGGTCGTTCCAGAGCACGCGTTCGACGCGCTTGGCCGCTTCCGGCGTGCCGTCGCAAACGATCACCATGCCGGCATGCTGCGAGTAGCCGATGCCGACGCCGCCGCCGTGATGGATCGACACCCAGGTGGCGCCGCTGGCGCAATTCAAAAGCGCGTTGAGGAGCGGCCAGTCCGACACCGCGTCCGAGCCATCCTTCATCGCTTCGGTTTCGCGATTGGGCGAGGCGACCGAACCGGAATCGAGATGATCGCGGCCGATCACCACCGGCGCTTTCAGTTCGCCCTTCGCCACCATTTCGTTGAAGGCAAGGCCAATGCGATGGCGGTCGCCGAGCCCGACCCAGCAGATGCGCGCCGGCAGCCCTTGAAAGTGAATGCGTTGCCGCGCCATGTCGAGCCAGTGATGCAGATGCTTGTCGTGCGGCATCAGCTCCTTCACCTTGGCGTCGGTCTTGTAGATATCTTCGGGATCGCCCGAGAGTGCGGCCCAGCGGAACGGTCCGACGCCGCGGCAGAATAGCGGACGAATGTAAGCGGGCACGAAGCCCGGAAAATCGAACGCATCCTTCACGCCCATGTCGAAAGCGCGCTGGCGGATGTTGTTGCCGTAGTCGAGCGTCGGGATGCCCTGCTTCCAGAAGTCCAGCATCGCGCGAACATGCACGGCCATGGATTCCTTCGCCGCCTGCTCGACGGCTTTCGGATCGCGTTCGCGCTTCTCCTGCCACTCCGCCAATGTCCATCCGGCCGGGAGATAGCCGTTGATCGGATCATGCGCCGAGGTCTGGTCGGTGACGGCGTCGGGCTTCACGCCGCGCCGCACGAGTTCAGGATACATCTCGGCTGCGTTGCCGAGCACGGCCACCGAAACCGCTTTCTTCTCCTTGCCGGCACGCTCGATGATGGTCAGCGCCTCATCGAGATCCTTCGCCTGCATGTCGACATAGCCGGTGCGCAGCCGCATCTCGATGCGCGAGGGCTGGCATTCGATCGCCAGCATCGATGCGCCGGCCATGGTCGCGGCCAGCGGCTGCGCGCCGCCCATGCCGCCGAGACCAGCGGTGAGAATCCAGCGGCCCGACAGATCGCCGTTGTAATGGCGCCGGCCAATTTCGACGAAAGTCTCGTAGGTGCCCTGAACGATGCCCTGCGAGCCGATATAGATCCACGAGCCCGCGGTCATCTGACCGTACATCATCAGGCCCTTGCGATCGAGCTCGTTGAAGTAATCGAGCGTCGCCCAATGCGGCACGATGTTGGAATTGGCGATCAGCACGCGCGGCGCATCGGCATGGGTCTTGAAAATGCCGACAGGCTTGCCCGATTGCACACACAAGGTTTCGTCGCCCTCCAGCGCCTTCAGCGAGGAGACGATGCGGTCATAGCTTTCCCAGTCGCGTGCCGCCCTGCCAATGCCGCCATAGACCACCAGCTCATGCGGCTTCTCGGCGACATCGGGATCGAGGTTGTTCATCAGCATGCGCATGGGCGCTTCGGTTTGCCAGCTCTTGGCGCTGAGAACGGGGCCGCGTGGCGCGCGGATGATGCGATCATTGTCGAGACGCTTGAGCATGCGGAAACCTCAATTATCGAGCGCAGGCAGTGTGACCGCACCGGCCGCCTCGATCAATGCGCCGGATGTCACCATTTCGGTCGCGGCTTCGAGATCCGGCGCCATTTTCCGGTCATTCTCGAGTTTCGGCACATGCCGACGCAAGAACTGCCGCACTTTTTCCAGCACGGGGCTCGATACCAAAGGCGCATGGAAGTCGCAGCCCTGCGCCGCCGCCAGTAATTCAATGCCGACGATGCCGGCGGCATTCTGCGCCATCTGCGTCAGCCGGCGCGCGCCATGCGCGGCCATCGACACATGATCTTCCTGGTTGGCGGAGGTGGGGATCGAATCGACGCTCGCGGGATAGGCCATCTGCTTGTTCTCGGAGACAAGTGCCGCGGCGGTCACCTGCGCGATCATGAACCCGGAATTCAGTCCCGGCTGCGGCGTGAGGAATGCCGGCAGGCCCGACAAAGCCGGATCGGTCAACATGGCAATGCGCCGCTCGGCAATCGAGCCGACCTCGCAGATCGCCATCGCCAGCATGTCGGCGGCGAAGGCGACAGGCTCGGCGTGGAAATTGCCGCCGGAAATGACGTCGCCGGTATCGGTCATCACCAGCGGATTGTCGGACACGCCATCGGCTTCGATGGTCAATGTCGTCGCCGCCTGCCGCATCACATCGAGCGCGGCGCCCATCACCTGCGGCTGGCAGCGCAGGCAATAGGGATCCTGAATGCGATCGTCGAGCGTGCGATGCGAGGCGCGGATCTTGCTGTTCTCCATCAAAGCGCGCAACGCTGCCGCGACATCGATCTGTCCCCGATGGCCGCGCAAGGCTTGGATCCGCGCGTCGAATGGCGTGTCGGAGCCGCGGGCCGCATCGGTGGACAGCGCGCCGGTAATCAGCGCCGATTGGAACACACGCTCGATCGCGAACAGGGCCTGCAGCGCATGCGCGGTGGAGAATTGCGTGCCGTTGAGGAGCGCCAGGCCTTCCTTCGGGCCGAGCACGACCGGCTCAAGCCCGGCGCGGCCGAGTGCGTACACCGCCGGCATACGCTCGCCGCCATAGAAGGCATCGCCTTCGCCGATCATGGTCGCGGCCATGTGGGCAAGCGGCGCGAGATCGCCAGACGCGCCGACCGACCCGCGCGCCGGCACGACGGGAATGACATGGCCCGTCAGCATGCCATGCAGAAGCTGCAACGTCTCGCGCCGCACACCCGATGCGCCGCGGCCAAGGCTGACCAGTTTCAGCGCCATCATCAATCGCACGATGGCGGCGGGGACGGGATCGCCGACGCCCGCCGCATGCGACAACACGAGATTGCGCTGTAATGTTGCGAGGTCACGGTCGGCGATCCGCACATTGGCGAGCTTGCCGAAGCCGGTATTGATGCCGTAGACGGCTTCGCCGCGTGCGACGATGGAGGCGACAACGGCCGCGCCGATATCGACTTGCGCAAGCACCGCTGGCGCCAAGGCGAAGCCCGCGCCACGCGCAAGCTTGCGCCAGTCCGCAAGCGAAAGCGCCGCGCCGCTGAACGTGATCGTCTCCGTCATCGGCCCTGCCAGACGCGCTTGTGCAGCGGATTGAAGCCGAGCCGGTAGACAAGCTCTGCCGGACGTTCGATATCCCAGATCGCGAGGTCGCAGGATTTTCCGGTTTCGATGGTACCGATATCCGACAATTTGCCGAGCGCACGTGCCGCTTCGCGTGTCACGCCGGCGATGCATTCATCCACGGTCAGGCGGAATAGCGTTGCCGCCATGTTCATGGTCAGCAACAGCGATGTCATCGGCGACGTGCCGGGATTGCAGTCGGTCGCAATCGCGATCGGCACGCGATGACGACGGATCACATCGACCGGCGGCAGCTGCTTCTCGCGCAGCATGTAGAAGGCGCCGGGCAGCAGAACTGCGACGGTGCCGGCTTGCGCCATCGCGGCGACGCCGGTCTCATCGGTATATTCGAGGTGATCGGCGGACAAGGCATCGTATCGCGCCGCCAGCGCTGCGCCATGCAGGTTGGACAACTGGTCGGCATGCAGCTTGACCGGAAGCCCGCTCGCCTTGGCCGCATCGAAGACGAGCGCGATCTGTTCCGGCGAAAAGGCGATGCCTTCGCAGAATCCATCGACAGCATCGACAAGGCCGGCCTGTTTCAATTGCGGGATCATGGCGCAGACCTTGGCGATAAAGGAGTCCTTGTCGTGGGCTTCCGGCGGCAGCGCATGCGCGCCGAGAAAGCTCGTCACGACCGACACTTTGCGCTCGCGTCCGAGATGCCGTGCCGTCCGCAGCATTTTCGTTTCGCTGACAAGGTCGAGCCCATAGCCCGACTTGATCTCGATCGTGGTCACGCCTTCGCGGAGCAGCGCGTCCAGCCGCGGCAAAGCCTGCGCGACAAGCTCGGTCTCACTCGCGGCGCGCGTCGCTTTCACCGTCGAAACAATACCGCCGCCGGCGCGCGCAATCTCCTCGTAGCTCGCGCCCTTCAGGCGGAGTCCGAATTCATGGGCGCGATCGCCGCCATAGACGATGTGGGTATGGCAGTCGATCAGCCCCGGCGTGATCCAGCGGCCGTCGAGCTTGATGGTGTCCGCGGCCTCCCAGCCGACGGGCAGTTCCGCTTCCGCGCCGACGAAAGCGATCCGTCCGTCCTTTTCGGCCACCGCGCCGGTTATTTCACCCAGGCCCTGCCGATGCGGGGACAAGGTGGCAATGCGGGCATCGCGCCAGATTGTGTCAAAACGCATGGATTATCGCCCGGTTCTAACGAGGCTGATGTACATCTATATCGGCGGCAAATGCCGGATGTCGAGCGAGGCGAAAGGATGCAAGGCGGAAGAATGACTGTGCGGTCCTGTATTCTAGACAAAGCCTTGCTGCCGGATGGCTGGGCGGACAATGTCCGCATCGACATCGCCGCAGACGGCACGATCGCGCGCGTCCAGCCGGGTGCCGCACCGGACGGCGCCGAGCGCATCAAGGGCGTCGCCTTGCCGGGGCTGCCGAACCTGCATTGCCACGCCTTCCAGAAAGGCATGGCCGGCCTCGCCGAGCGGCGCGGTCCGGCCCATGACAGTTTCTGGACCTGGCGCGAGGTGATGTACCGGTTCCTCGGCGCACTGACGCCGGACGACGTCGAAGCCATCGCCGCTTACGCCTACATGGACATGCTGGAGGCCGGGTTCACCTCGGTCGGCGAATTCCATTATCTGCACCACGACATCGGCGGACAGCCTTATGCCGATCTCGGCGAGATGGCCGCGCGCATTGCGGCCGCCAGCAGTGAAACCGGCATCGGTCTGACGCTGCTGTCGTCTCTTTATACATATGGCGGCTTCGGCGACGCTGCACCCAACCCGGGGCAGGCGCGCTTCATCAACCCGACCGACCGCTTCCTGAAGCTGCTCGCGCGTTCGCGTGAGATCGTCGCGGTGGTTCCTCATGCGGCGGTCGGTATCGCGCCGCATTCGTTGCGCGCGGTGTCGCCGCAGCAACTCAAGGATATGATGCAGGCCGTCACGGACGGACCGATCCACATCCACGCAGCGGAGCAGACGCGCGAGGTCGATGACTGTGTTGCGGCCCTTGGCGCGCGTCCGGTGGAATGGCTGCTCGACAACGCAAACGTCGATCAACGCTGGTGCCTGATCCATGCAACGCACATGACCGACGATGAAACGCGGCGTCTTGCGCATTCGGGCGCAGTGGCCGGCCTGTGTCCGCTGACTGAGGGCAGCCTGGGCGACGGCATCTTTAACGGCGAGATGTTCCTGCATGCACAGGGGCGCTTTGGTGTCGGCACCGATTCCAATATCCAGATCGATGCACCGGCGGAGTTGCGCCAGCTCGAATATTCGCAGCGCTTGAAACATCGCGGCCGCAACATCATGACACAGCTCGAAGGCCAGTCGACCGGGCGGTGCCTTTATACGACGGCATTGGCCGGCGGTGCGCAGGCGCTTGGCCGCAAGATCGGTGCATTGGCGCCAGGCCGTCGCGCGGACATTGTGATCCTGAATGCGGATCATCCCGATCTGGCTGGAGCGCGCGACGATATGGTGCTGGATGTCTATGTGTTTTCAGCCGGGCGTTCTCTGGTCAACAAGGTCATGGCCGGCGGTGTCGATGTCGTGAGTGATGGACGGCACCGGGCGCGCGAGGCCATCGCGCGCCGCTACCGCCAGGTCGTGTCGCGTCTGTCGAACGCCTGACGATCACGCCGCCAGCCTGGCGAGAAAGTCGCGCGTCAACGTCACATCGGCTTGCGACAGGCCGTGGCTTGCCGGCAGCGTTCGGTGATCGACATTGGCGCCTGCGTGCTGCAACTGCCGCGCCAGATGCGCGGCATTGGCCGTCGGTACGATGGGGTCCATTGCACCGGACAGGATGAGCACCGGCTTGCCGCTCAGGTCCGTCGCGGGCGGTTGCGATAGCGGCACCATGGCGCGCAGCAATGCGGCGCCCGCAAGCGCCTCCGGCCGCAGCAGCAAAGTCGCCGCCGCAATGTTGGCACCGTTCGAGAAACCGAGCGCGATCGGCGCCGGCAGGCCGTATTCCTCGCGGGCTTCGCTGACGAAATCCGCAAGCTCGTTCGCGCGGCGCTTCACATCGGCCTCGTCGAACACGCCTTCGGCCAATCGCTTGAAGAAGCGCGGCATGCCGCCTTCCAGCACTTTTCCGCGCGGCGACAGCAATGCCGCGCCCGGTGCGACGATGCGGCCGAGATCGATCAGATCATTCTCGTCGCCACCGGTGCCATGCAGCAGCAAAAGCGGCGGCCGGTCTTTGTCGGTCGCTGGTTCGAAACGATGGATGAAAGACAGTTTGGTCGCGGTGGTCATGGCAGACCTCATTATTTCGAAAGAGATCTCCTCCCGCGATAATGCGGGAGGAGAAACGATCAGAGTCAGGCAACCTCGGGCAGCACCTTTTCGATGTCGCTGCGGCGGCTTTCGTAAACCGGCGGGAGCTTCAGCGATTGCCCGAGCGAAGCGAGGGGCTCGTCGATGGCAAAGCCCGGCACGTCAGTTGCGATCTCGAACAGCACATGTCCGGGCTCGCGGAAATAGACCGAGCGGAAGTAGTTGCGGTCCTTCTGCTCCGTGGTGTGCAGGCCGTGGTTTTCTGCAAGCTTCTTCACCATCGCCAGTTCTTCGGCATCGTCTGCCGCACGGAAGGCGATGTGATGCACCGATCCGCCGCCCATGCGTCCCGGCAGGAACGAGCCGGCCACATGGATATCGACAATGCCGCCGATCGCGGTATCGCCGGCCTTGAAGCGCACGAGGCTTTCCTCCCGTCCGATCTCGGTGAAGCCGAGCACGTCGGTCAGGATCGCACCCGTCGGTGCCGCATCCTTCAGCAGCAGATTGACGCTGTGGAAGCCGCGGATGGCGAATTCCGCAGGAACGTCGCCGCCTGTCCAGGCAGGTTCATTCTCGATGCCGGGAACGCCGACGATCGCCAGCCGCATGCCGTCCGGATCGCGGAAGGACACGATGCTCTCACCAAAGCGCCGGGCCGGCGCGTCATGCGCCACACCCTTCTCGACGAAGCGATGGGTCCAGTAGCCGACTGCGCCTTCCGGCACGCGAAAAACCGTCTCCTGCGTCTCGCCGACGCCGAGCCGGCCGGGCGCAACATGCTCCCATGGGAAGAATGTGAGGATGGTGCCGGGCGAACCGGCTTCGTCACCGAAATAGAAGTGATAGGTGCCGGGATCGTCGAAATTCACCGTCTTCTTCACCAGCCGCAGGCCGAGAACGCGCGTGTAGAAATCGAGATTGCGCTGAGCCGGGCCGGCAATGGCGGTGACGTGGTGGATGCCGTGGGTGTTGGTCTTGGTGGTCATGATATCCCTCCAGTGCGAGGCGCCGTTCCGGGCGTCGAATTTCATGACCAAAAGCTATTGACCTCCATTGAATAATAAATAGAAACTATGGAAACTCATAGTTTCCAAAATTTAAGCCATGCTGCCGGACCTCGAAGGGCTCGCGATCTTCGCCAAAGTGGCTGAACTGCGCTCGTTCGCGGGCGCAGCCGACGAACTTGGTCTGTCCAAACCCACGGTCTCGAAGGCCATCAGCCGGCTGGAAGCCCGGCTCGGCACCCGGCTGTTCAACCGCACCTCGCGCCGTCTCGCATTGACCGATGCCGGCCGCAGCCTGCTGGAGCGCGCCACGCGGATGGTGGCCGAAGCCGAAGCAGCGGAAAGCGAAGCGCGGGCGCAATCCGCCGTGCCGCGCGGCCTCGTGCGGCTTGCGGTGCCAATGTCCTTCGGCCTTCGCGAAGTGGCGACCGCGCTGCCGGACTTCCTTGCGCAATATCCCGACGTCTCGATCGATCTGCATCTCAGCGACGATGTTGTCGATCTGATCGGCGAGGGCTTTGACGCTGCGCTCCGTATTGCGGCGCTGCCCGATTCGTCACTGCTGGCGCGCCGTCTCTGCGCCGTGCCGCGTGTGCTTGTTGCCGCGCCGTCCTATCTGAAATCGCACGGCACACCGAAACATCCGCGCGAGCTGCAGACTCACGTGTGTCTTGGCTATGCGTATCTGCCGGTGCCGGATATCTGGCGCTTTCGAAACAGGAAGGGCGAAGAGGTCGCGGTGCGTCCATCGGGACCGCTGCGCGCCAATAATGCAGACGCATTGATGCCGGCATTAGTCGCGGGTCATGGCCTCGCCGTGCAGCCGGAATTTCTGGTGCGCGATGAACTTGCCAACAAGACGCTGGTCGTCGTGATGGCCGACTGGTCGCTGCCCGAAATTGCGCTGCATCTTGTTTTGCCGCCCGGCGGCCCGCGGCCGGCGCGGGTCGAAGCCTTGACCGAATTCTTGCGGCTCCGGTTTACCCGGCGGGATGAAACAGGCCAAAGCGGGGGCCCAGTTCAAAAATAAACCACCAGCGTTAACGGCGGACAGTCGTAGTTAACCCAATACTAATGGTTTTGACCGAATTTCCTTAATCGGAATCGGTACCTGAGTCTGGTTCGCAGCGCACAAAGGCGGGCCTGTCTCGCAGATCGGTTCATCGAAGTTGGCTCAGAAGGGCCAGAGCAACAGGTTACGCAGATGAATCCCAGTGCAGCCCGGCCCGAAGCGGCCGCAGAGCTTTCAAATCCCGGAACATGGGACAATGCCGCTGCCGCACGCGCGGCATCGATCCCGACACAGATCATCAGCTTCGCCATCGGCGACGATCAATACGGCGTCGACATCATGGCGGTGCGCGAGATCAAGGGCTGGTCGGAGATCACGCATCTTCCGCGGCAGCCTGATTCGGTGCGCGGCGTGCTCAATCTCCGCGGCGCCATCGTCCCCATCATCGACCTGCGCTGCCGCTTTGGGCAGGGACTGACGGAAGCCTCAGCCATCCACGTTGTCATTATCGTGCAGGTTGGCGCCCGCGTGGTCGGTCTCCTCGCCGATCGCGTGCTGGACATCGTTTCCTTCGATGCTGCTCAGGTGCAGCCGGTCCCCAAGATCGCACAAGCCTCGCGGATCGATTTCCTGTCAGGGCTGGTCACGGTCGATACGTCGATGATCGCGCTGATCGACCTCAACAATCTTCTCTCCTTGCCCGTCGGCGACGCGGAGCGTCCGCTGACGAACTAATCGCTCTCCAAGTAGTCCTGCGTTTCTCCGGTCGTTGAAAGCCAAGCGGTTCGAGCCTGGCTGCGATCGAAGGCATCCGTGTGTCTCAATCATCGTCCGCCGCGATCAGACGTCGTCGGAGAGAATTTCAGGGAATCTATGTCGCGCTCCGTACATAACGTGGCTCCGGGAATTGCGGTCGATGAACCGGAGCGGGAATTTACATTCTCAGACGCGGACTTCCGGAACCTCGTTCAGCTCGCCTATGAATATGCGGGCATCGCGCTGTCCGACACCAAACGCAATCTGGTCTATACGCGGGTGTCGCGCCGTTTGCGCGCGCTTCGTTTAAGCAGCTTTCGCGAATACCGGGCCTATCTCTCCGAGAACGCTCCCGAGCGCGAAAATTTCGTCAACGCCATCTCCACGAACCTGACGCGCTTCTTTCGCGAATCGCATCATTTCGAACATTTCAGCCGGCATGTCGTCGTCCCGTTTCTTGCCGGCGCTCAGCGCAATGGCGGACGCTTCCGTGTCTGGTCGGCCGGGTGTTCGACGGGCGAGGAGCCCTACACGATCGCCGCTGTCCTGAGGCGCGAAATCGGCGATGGCTGCCGTCTCGATGCGCGCATTCTCGCGACCGATATCGATACCGACGTGCTGAGGAAAGCCGCAAGCGGCGAATATCCGGCGAAATCTCTCGATGATATTCCGCGGCCATATCGCGACTATTTTCAACCGGCTGACGGCAACCGCAATGCGGCCAGTGTCTTCGCCACCGAAGATATCCGTTCGCTCATCGTCTTTCGTCAGCTCAATCTGATGGATCGCTGGCCGTTCCAGGGCAAGTTCGACGCGATCTTCTGCCGCAACGTGATGATCTATTTCGATGCGGCGACCAAGGCCAGCCTCATCGATCGCTTCATCCAAAGCATCAAACCGGGCGGATGGTTGTATATCGGCCATTCGGAATCCTTCCACGGAACGCATCCCGAGCTCCAGCTTGTGGGCCGCACGACCTACAGGAGAAAGCCATGATGAGCGCCGTGGCGGCCCGTGCGCCGGACAGGGGCAAGTTCGAACAGGATTTCGGCAGCGTCGGCACCCGGCGCATCTTCGATGCAAACACCAACACCTGGATGGTGAAGATCTTTCCGGGCGAGTTCTACATCACCGCGAATGCCGAAGAGACGCTTGTCACCGTGCTCGGCTCCTGCGTCGCGGCGTGCATTCGCGATCCGCGCCTCGGCATCGGCGGTATGAATCACTTCATGCTGCCGCAAGGCCGTTCCGGCGGTTGGGGAAAAGACTCGCAATCGACGCGGTTCGGCAATTTCGCGATGGAAAAGCTGATCAACGAATTGCTGAAGGCCGGGTGTTCCCGCGACTCGCTCGAAGTCAAGCTGTTCGGCGGCGGCAATGTGACCGACAGCAACATCGCCGTCGGCACCGGAAATGCCGAGTTCGCCTTGCGCTATGTCGACGACGAAAAGTTGCGCTGTGTCGCGCAGGATCTCGGCGGCCGTTTCCCCCGTCGCATCCATTATTCGCCGGCCGATGGAAAAGTCGTGCGGCGTCTTCTGGGCCGCGATGCGTCCGGTGCGGTGGTGCGGGAGGAAATGGAACATGCACAGCGTCTGTCGTCGCGTGCACCGGCGGGCGAGATCGAGTTGTTCGGCGATTAGGGGCTGACCATGGGAAAACCGGTACGCGTTTTGATTGTCGACGACTCCGCGCTGATCCGTCAGTTGCTGTCGACATTATTGGCTTCCGATCCGGAGATCGAGGTCGTCGGCACCGCGGGCGATCCGTATATCGCACGCGAGCGCATCAAGACGCTCAATCCGGATGTCGTGACGCTGGATATTGAGATGCCGAATATGGACGGCATCACCTTCCTGCGCAAAATCATGACCCTGCGGCCGATGCCGGTGCTGATGATTTCCACGCTCACGCAGGCCGGCGCCGATGTGACGCTGGAGGCGCTGGAAATCGGCGCCGTCGATTTCATCGCCAAGCCCTCGCATGACGCGGCGAATGCCATGCCGGCCTTGGCGGCCGAATTGCAGGCCAAGGTCAAAGCCGCAGCCCGGACGCGGGTCGGTGCACGCCCTGGCATGATCGCCAATGCCGCCGCGCCGAAACGCGTGCGCACCGTTCGCGCGCGCGACAAGATCGTCGCCATCGGCGCGTCGACGGGCGGTGTCGAAGCGCTGAAAGTCGTGCTGATGAACCTGCCCGCCGAATGCCCGCCGATCCTGGTGACGCAGCATATGCCGCCGCGCTTCACGGCGGCCTTCGCCCAGCGGCTCAATCGTGAATGCGCCATGAAGGTCTCTGAAGCCGTTCATAACGATGTGATCGAGGCCGGACATGTCTACATCGCACCCGGCTCCCATCACCTCGAAATCGTCAAGCACGGCATGGAATTTCGCTGCAGTCTGAATGACGGTCCGCCGATGACCGGCCATCGTCCTTCCGTCGATGTGCTGTTCAGATCGATGGCCCGCGTTGTCGGCCGCTCGGCGATCGGAGTCATTCTGACCGGCATGGGCAAGGACGGCGCCGAAGGCATGCTCGAGATGCGCAATGCCGGCGCCAAAACCATTGGCCAGGATGAAGCGTCATCCCTGATCTATGGCATGCCGCATGTCGCCTTCGAACGCGGCGGCGTCATGCGCCAATGCTCGCTCGTGAATGTTGCGGATGCGATTCTCGATGCCTGTGAAGGCGAAGCGGACGCAACCCGTCCGCATCGCGCGGCGCAGGCTGGATGATGTGTGGAATTTCAAAGGGCGTCCGCACTTGACGGACGAAAGGATGGTTCGGTCATGAAGTTGCCAAATGTATTGGACTTCGCCGCCGCCGCGGGTCTTCACCAATCTGTATTGGGAGAATTGAAGGCGTCCGGCCGTGTGCAAATCGACGCTTCCGGAGTCGAGCTGATTTCGTTGCCCTGCATGCAGGTCATTCTGGCGGCAACGCGCGAAGGCGCGGTGATCGTCAATCCGTCGCCGGCTTTTTCGGAAGCCTTCGAAACATTGGCGCTCGATCTGGCGACGGCCGTCGAGTTCCGGAGCGATCCGGCGCCGATCGAAGAGCCTGTCCAGGAGCTCATCCAGGAGCCCATGCAAGCGGCTCCGGGTATCGAAACGTCCGACACTTCGAGCGGCGAAGCGATGAGCCTTCGCATCATGACCATCGACGATTCCAAGACCATGCGCGACATGCTGATGCTGACACTGGCCGATGCCGGTTTCGAAGTGCTCCAGGCTGTCGACGGCCAGGAAGGTGTCGACATGCTCGAGAAAGAGAAAGTCGATGTCGTCATCACCGACATCAACATGCCGCGGATGGATGGCTACGAGGTCGTCCGCCAGTTGCGGATGCGACCGGAGCATCAGAAGACCCCGATCCTGGTGCTGACGACCGAAAGCGAAATCGAGAAGAAGAAAATGGGCAGGGATGTCGGCGCAACCGGCTGGCTGGTGAAGCCGTTCGATCCGGATCGCCTTGTCGAAACCGTCCGCAAGGTCGCCTGCTAATCCTCCGAACGAATTAAGGAATCAAACCATGGCCAGTTTGGAGCAGTTAAAGCACACCTTCTTCGACGAATGCGCCGAAGGGATGCAGCAGATCGAGCAGGGCCTGAGCGACATTCGCGACGGCCTCGGCGCTGACGATACGGTCAACGCGGTTTTCCGCGCCGTTCATTCCGTCAAGGGCGGGGCTGGCATCTTCGGCTTCGAAGGCCTGGTCGGTTTCGCCCACGTCTTCGAGACGACGCTGGATGCGATCCGGCGCGGCGATCTGGCGGCGACCACGGACGTCATCGACGTTCTGCTCATGTCGAGCGACATTCTGTCCGATCTCGTGCAGTTCTCGCGTGCGGGCGAGGCCATTCCCGACGGTTTCGGAACCGAATGCCGCCAGGCGCTGGAACGTTTGATCGGACAAGACAGCGCCGCGGAGGAAGAGGCAGCGCCCGCCGATTTCGACGATCTCGACTTCGTTCCGGTCATGGTCGATGCCATGGGCGACGACGATGGCATGCGCAGCTACGAGATCGCGTTCACGCCGCAGCCGGACATGCTGAAGAACGGCACCGATCCGCTTCTTCTCATCCGCCAGTTGCGCCAACTGGGCGAACTCGAACTCCAGGCAAACAGCGACAGGCTGCCGGCTCTTGCGTCGCTGCAGCTGGACGTTCCGTATGTCGCATGGACTGGTACGCTGCGCTCCACGTCGTCGAAAGCGCAGGTCGAGGAAGTTTTCGAATTTGCTTCCGACTGCGACGTGACGATCACCGAAATCGGTGGTTTCGAGCCGGTTGAAATGCCTGGCATGGCCGAGGCGATCATCTCTCCGCCGCTGCAGCCGGTCGCAACAGGTCCGAACCTGACCGAAGCGGTCGTGCAGCCCATCGCATTCGAACGTGAGGCTCCGCCGCCTGCGCCGCGTCCGGCCGCATCCACGCCTGTGGCCATGGAATCGGCCGAGCCGAAGGCGCAAGCCCGCGCCACCAAGCCGGCGGCGACCACGACGCGTATTGAACTCGAGAAGATCGACCGTGTCGTCAACATGGTCGGCGAGCTCGTCATCGCCCAGGCGATGCTGGGGCAAATCGTTCACGACCTGCCGGAAGGCGTGAGCGATCGTCTGTCGCAGATTCTCGATGAAGTTGTCCATCACACGCGCGAGCTGAAAGACGGCCTGATGTCGATGCGGGCGCAGGCTGTCGGCACGGTGTTCCAGCGCATGCCACGGCTGGTGCGCGAGACGGCGGTGAAGGTCGGCAAAAAGGTCCGGCTCGAATTGTCCGGCGAAACCACGGAAGTGGATCGTTCGATCATCGAGCGCCTGAGCGATCCGCTGACGCACATCATCCGCAACTCGGTGGACCACGGTATCGAAGCGCCGGCGGCCCGTCTTGCGGCCGGCAAGCATGAAGAAGGAACCATCCGCCTCTCTGCCGGTCATCGCGGCAGCCGCATCGTCATCGAAGTCAGCGACGATGGCGCCGGCATCAATACCGAGCGCGTCCTGAACAAGGCGCGCGAGAAGGGTCTGGTCGCCGCCGATGCCGTGCTGAGCGAAGACGAGATCAACAATCTCATCATGATGCCGGGCTTCTCGACCGCCGAGACGATTTCCGACATTTCAGGCCGCGGCGTCGGCATGGATGTGGTGCGCACCAATATCCAGGAAATTGGCGGGCGGCTGTCGCTGAGTTCGGTCCGCGGCAAGGGCATGACCATCCAGTTCTCACTGCCGCTGACGCTGGCGGTCATGGACGGCATGGTGATCAAGGTCGGTCGTGAAACCTATGTGATGCCGATGTCGGCGATCGTCGAATGCCTGCGGCCGCCGCGCTCATACATCAACAATCTCGTCGGCACACGCGGCATGCTGCAACTGCGCGGCGAACTGGTGCCGCTGGTCTATCTCGGCGACCTTCTGGATATCTCGTCTTCGGAAGTCGCCGGCGAAAGCGTTGTCATCATCACCGACGCAGGTGAGGGGGCGCGGCTCGGCCTGGTTGCCGACGAGCTTTGCGGACACCAGCAGGTTGTCGTGAAGAGCATCGAGGAAAGTTACGGGCCGGTTCCGGGCGTGGCCGCTGCCACGATTCTCGGTAACGGAAGCGTTGCGTTAATTCTTGACGTCGAAAAACTCTCCGATCTGGCGGGCGATCCTGTTCAAGGCACGGTGACGGCGCTGCGCGGCGGCGTCGCCGCAAAGGTTGCGTAAAGATCAATAGGCTATTCGGGTCGACCACATCACGTGTCGTCCGTTGATAAGGGAACAACAACGATGCCAAATGCTGTGGCACTGAAAGTTCTGGTGGTCGACGATCAGGACAGCGTCCGCAAGATGACCTGTTTGACGCTGGAGCAAATGGGCATCCGGCATATCCATGAAGCGGAGAATGGAATCAAGGCGATGGAAATCGCATCGCTCCAGCCGCTCGACCTGATCATTTCGGACTATTACATGGACCAGATGGACGGACTGGATCTGCTGCGCGCCGTGCGCGGTCATCCGGTGGTGCGGCGGGTGCCGTTCATCCTTTTGACCGGACGCGGCGACCGCGAGCTTGTCGTCAAGGCCGCGCAAGCCGGCGTCAATAACTATCTGATCAAACCCTTCACCGTTGCCATTCTGAAGCAGAAGATCGAACAGGTCATGGGGAAGCTGGCGTAATGACGGCGGATGCGGCCCGGTTGGCCGATATGACGCAATCGCCGGAGCCGGTGGCGGCGCAAGGCAGTCCGACAGCGGATATCGCAGCGTTGCTGGGTGTGCTGGCGACGCTGTTTCTGGACAATGTGCGCAATCTGGATGACACCGTCACGCAGGTGACCGATCTCGTCATGCGGGAAGGCCGCCCGAGCCGCGAATTGATCGTCACGCTGCAGAGTTTCGACCGTCTCAAGCAGGAATTTGAAGCATTGAGCGGCGCGCTGGCGCGTTACGCCGCTTCGACCACCAATGTTCCGCTCTTCGGCGAGGAGCGTGTGCAGTTCGACCGAGGCGTGATCGATGCGATATCGCTGGCCGATCTGAAAGACCGTTTTCATGACCGGATGGACAATACGGCTTTGCCGCCGCTCGAATTCCCCGAGCCCAATGCGGCCGAACTCGAGGTGGATATTATTTTCTAGCGCGAACGCTAGCCGACCGATTCGCCGATCTTCTTCGTGCGATCCAGGATTTTCTGCAAACCGCTGGTCATCTCGATCACCTGATCGGGACGAAGATCGCGATAGTTTTTCTGTTTGGCCAGCAACAGCGCATCGGTGTGGCAGGCAACCACATCCGCGTCATAAGGCGCGCCGGCTTTGACGTTATCAAGCACCTGGCACAGATTGTCGGCAACGAAGGTGATCAGTTCGAGACCCATTGTCGTCCCGGTATCGCGGAGCTGGCAGCATCGGCGATAGATGTCGTTGAGCTCCGAGGCTCTCTGACGCCCATCTGTCATGGTCTTGAATGCCGCCGACAGCTCCTTCACCTCCCGATCAACCCAATCGACGAATTCGTCCTTGAAGCCGTCGAGCTGCGACAGTGCCTGTTCGATAGCGAGCTCCTTGGGGACACCACCGGGCCGCCGTGCCATTTGCTGGAAGCGTGTGTCCACGGAAAAAATCCGGACATTGGGATTCGGGTTGGGCGTTTCAGTCATTCTTGTCCTGCCCGTGCGGCCATGAACAGACTGTCGATATCATCCTGATCCAGATTGGGCTCGGTCTTCTCACCAATCTCGATGCTCTTGTCGCTGGCTCTGCGTCCGACGCCGGTGGGATAGCCTTCGATCTTGAAACGGCGGTCCGGTCCGAAATATGTCGGGCAATCGATGAATTGCCGGCGGTCGAATGCGACCCAGGCCAGCCGATCGTAAAGCGTCGTCGGCGACATCGGCTTGGCCACCACCATGCTGACACCGGCGTCCCGCGCTTTCTTGACGGTGCCTTGCTGGGCATCGCTGGTCATGAACAGGATCGGCAGCGTGCGATTCTCATTATCCGAATTGCGGCGGATCGCGTATGTCACGGCCAGTCCGTCATGCGGCGGCAGTTTCGCGTCGCAGATCAGAATGTCGATCTTCTGATGTGTGAGCGCGGCCAGAACGCCGCCTGCATCACCCACTTCGAGAATTCTGTTGGCGCCAAAGCCGCGCAGCATGCCGTAGACGATACGGCGCGTGTATGAGCCGGCGTCAGCGATAAGGATTGTCAAATCGCGAAGATTGACGGTGCCGTTTTTCATGGCTCGTGATTGTGTCGAGGAGGGATCAACCCCGCATCCGGGAAAGGGTTTTGACGATTCGAAGACGCAACGATAACAGCGCGATCGTGCGATTAATGGCTGATTAAGGATAATGGTTCGTTAACAACGGGCGCGGACCGGAGGTGAGCTTTTTTCGTTCCTTAAAGGGAGGAAGCCGCCATTGTCATGATCGTTAGGCAAATATTAGCAGGCGTATGCGTATTTTCCTCTATTGCGATGGGAAGTTTTAGGTTTTCAGCAACCGAAGTGAAGAACGTCTTGACGCGGATACAGCCACGGTGAAGTGCCTTTGGGCCCTATGGTGGAACTGCTCGATCGTTGAAACTGCCCTTGCGACGCTCTGCAACCTTGAATTGAATAAATTCCTCTCCCGCGCGTTGGTGCAGAACCGCCTTACGGCCGGTCGGCATTTGTGCACAGACAGGAGGGCATTGTGCGAGACATTGCGATGACCGCAACAGCCGCTCGGATGAAAGCCGGACAAGCGACGCATTGGCGAGCAATTATAGCGGCATCGATCGGCAACGCTCTCGAGTGGTTTGATTTTGTCATCTATGGATTCTTTGCAGCGACAATTGCCAAGCTGTTCTTTCCGGTCGGCAACGAAAAGATCTCGTTGCTGCTTGCGTTGGCGACATTCGGCGTAACATTCTTTATGCGCCCGCTGGGTGCGATCGTGCTGGGCAGTTTTGCCGATCGTTATGGGCGCAAGGCAGCCCTGGTTCTGACGATGCTGGCCATGATGGTGGGAACAGCCATCATCGCCTTCGCACCGACCTACGCGTCGATCGGCATCTTTGCGACTTTCCTGATTGTCCTGGCGCGTCTCATTCAAGGTTTCTCGGCCGGCGGAGAATTCGGCAGTGCAACGGTGTTTCTTGCCGAACAAAACCCCTCGCGACGCGGCTTTTACTCGAGCTGGCAATTCGCGAGCCAGGCCGTCACCACCATTCTGGCAACGGGCTTTGGCGCAGCAATGGCCGGGTTGCTCGATCAGAGCCAGCTCGAGGCATGGGGCTGGCGCCTTCCCTTTTTCGCCGGTCTCTTGATCGGACCTGTCGGCTATTACATCCGGCGGCATCTCGATGAGACAAAGGAATTCAAATCGTCGGTCATCAGTCAATCACCGTTGCGCGAGACGTTGGTCGACAGCAGGAAAATGCTCATAATCGCACTTGGTGCCGTCATTCTGTGTACGGTTGCGATGTACACGATTTTGTTCATGCCGATTTACGCCACGCGCCAGCTCGGATTGCCGGCATCCGGCAGCTACATGGCGACCTTGATCACCGGTGCCATTCAACTCGTCTTGCTGCCGATATTCGGCGCGTGGTCGGACAAGATCGGCCGTACACCGGTGGCGATCGTATCGGCGATCATTCTGACGCTCGCCGCTTATCCGCTGTTCGTCTGGCTGGCGTCGTCGCCGACCCTGCAGACGCTCATTATCGTGCAGGGCGTGATGGGCGTGCTGATGGCGGGCTATATGGGTTCACTGCCGGCCTTCATGTCGGAGCTGTTCCCGACGCGGTTGCGCACCACGGGCCTGTCGGTCAGCTACGCTTTCGGGGTGGCGCTTTTTGGCGGTTTTGCACCCTTCATTAACGCCTGGTTAATCCAGATCACCGGCAGCAATGTGGCGCCAAGCTACTACCTCACATTTGCAGGGATTGTGAGCCTTGCAGCGATGTTTGCCGCGCGTCGGGCCGGCTTTCGGTAAACGGCGCTTCAGCAGAACTGAAGCAGAAGTAACTACTTTTGAGCGTGAATATCGGAGCGTTCTTTAAGAAATACTGACTAGTGTCACACACGAGAAAGTGAATATTCACATACCGGCGTCGATGACCAAGCTCAGATCGGCCACGTTGGAAGCGAGCAATCGTATCCAGGCCAAAATTCTCGATCAGACGATCTATTCGGAGCTCGTCGGTGCGCTTTACAGCACACCGAAATCGATCCTTGCTGCGACATTAGCCGCAATTGGTGTCACAATCATTGCGCGTACGCTCAGCGGCGACAACTTTTACATTTTCGCAGCGATTTCTTTTGCGTTAATCGGCATCTGGCGAAGCAGTGCGAGCTATTTCTATTTCCAGTGGGGCGACAAGCCAAGAACCAGGGCATCCGTCAAGCGCTGGGAATTCGTCGCGCTGATCGGGGCCTGGTCATTCTCCGCGCTTGTGGGGGTGACTGGCGCCTACACCACGGTTGCCCATCCCGGTCGGGATGTGGAGTATCTCATCACCGGCTGCGTGATGGGTTACATCGCCGGCATTTCGTCGCGAAACGCGAGCCGGCCGATCATCACAATCGGTCAGATCAGCCTGACATGCATTCCGTTCTGTATCGCGCTGCTGCTGCAGTTCGATCTCGTGCACGTGACCTTGGCGCTGTTCATTGCCACGCTTTACATCAGCACGATCGTCATCAGCCGGACGGTTTTTGAGAATATCGTCGCCCGCCATTATGCATACAAGCAGGTGGAGCGCGTCGCGCAGCAAGACGCGCTGACCGGATTGTGGAGCCGCGATTATTTTCTGAAGCTTCTGAGCGACAAGATTTCGCACGAAGTGAAAAGAAGCAATGATGTTGTCCTGATCACGATCGACCTCGACCGGTTCAAGGACATCAATGACACGCTCGGTCATCCGGCTGGCGATTCGATTTTGTTCGAGGCTGCGCAACGGATCAAGGCGGCGATTTCGGTTCCGAGCGAGGTGTCGCGCATCGGTGGCGACGAGTTTCTTGTCATGCTGACCAATGTCGATGACATCGCAGCCGATGTCATCGCCGGCGAAGTGCTGGAAAGCCTGAAGCGCCCATTCAAGATAAACATGTCAAATATCAACTGCGGCGCGAGCATCGGATATGCGATCGCCCCGCGCGACGGCTTCAGCGTCGATCTGCTGCTGCGCCACGCCGACCTTGCCCTTTATGAAGCCAAGCGGCTGGGGCGGGGTCAGGTGGTAGCCTATAGCCCGGCTTTGTCCAGTGAGTATGAAAAGCGCGTCATGCTCGAGAAGGATCTGCAGGCCGCCTTGGACAACGACGAGCTTGAACTTCGCTATCAGCCGATCGTGGATCCGCGGTCGGGACGCACGATCTGCTGCGAAGCCCTGTTGCGCTGGCAACACCCGACATTGGGGGAAATCCCGCCGTCGGTATTCGTCCCGATTGCCGAAGGAACAGGGATGATCTCTCGCATCGGCAGTTGGGTGCTCGTCAGTGCCTGTGCCGAAGCCATGCATTGGTCTCCGGATATCAAAGTTGCCGTCAACCTGTCGCCGCTGCAATTCAAGCAAGGTCACGATATCGTGGATATCGTCACCGACGCGCTTCTGCGCAGCGGACTTGCAGCGCGAAGGCTTGAGCTTGAAATCACCGAAACGGTGCTGATCGACGATACAGAGCAGACGCTGGCCATC
Source organism: Pseudorhodoplanes sinuspersici (assembly GCF_002119765.1). Taxonomy (NCBI): domain Bacteria; kingdom Pseudomonadati; phylum Pseudomonadota; class Alphaproteobacteria; order Hyphomicrobiales; genus Pseudorhodoplanes; species Pseudorhodoplanes sinuspersici. The sequence continues at coordinate 1,207,198 of NZ_CP021112.1, read as the reverse complement.
CTGGAGGAGCTTCGCGAGATCGGCATCGGCATTTCACTGGACGATTTCGGAACAGGCTTCGCATCGCTCGCTTATCTGAACGATTTCCCGTTCTCGAAAGTGAAGATCGACCGCAAGTTCACTCAAAATCTGGAGCAATCCACGCGCACCGCGGCGATCCTCAAGGGCATTGCGCAGACCACCAAGGATTTGCAGATCGAGCTGGTCGCCGAAGGCGTCGAAAAGACCGTCCAGCTCGATTATATGCGCAGCCTCGGCATCAATGCGATCCAGGGCTATCTGTTCAGCAGGCCGCTGCGCGCGACGCGATTGCGGCGTGTGATCGCCAAGCCAATCATTCCAAGCTGGTCGCTGGAGCGCTCCGGCCGGACGGTCACGGTCGATACGGAAGCCTTGAGGGCCGCGATCGGCGGCCGCTGACAACCCCCGCTAACGCCCCGCTGTCAGGGGTAAGTTCCGATCGACAACAATTCGCCGAGCACAGCCATCCGCATGAATTTCGACAGGCGGACCTGCTCGAAATACATGGCGTTTGGCAGTTCGTCGCACGAGGGATCAATCTCGTCGAGACGCGGCATCGGGTGATAAATGAGGGCGTTCGAATTCGCATTGAGAACGCGCTCCGCCGTCAGCCGATGCGTCTCGGGTGTCATCCGTGGAGAGACGTAGCCCGAAGCCGCAGGCTCGCCGATATCCGACATGTCGTATGGCGCCATCATGATGGCATCACTCTCGTGGAGCGGGATATCGAGATTGTGGACGATCCGGCAGCGGATCTGATGCTCCGACAGCGTGGCGAGCAGGTCGGCCGGCACCTCATAATGCGCTGGCGGACAGAACACGACTTCGCGGGGGCTCTCGAAGCGCAGGAGCTGCACCAGCGAGCGTACGGTGCGGCCGCGCGGATCGCCGCCAAAGCAGATCGATTTGCCGCGGATCGTGCCAAGCCCCCGTCGCAGCGAGAAGATATCGATCAGGGCCTGCGTCGGATGTTCATTCCATCCGTCGCCGCCATTGATGATTGGCTTGAGCGATTTCGCCGCCATCCGCTCGGCGGCGCCGACTTCATGATGCCGCACGACGATCAGATCGGACAGCCGCGATATCACGGCCGCACAATCTTCCAGGGTTTCTCCTGACCGGGTGTTGGAACGCGAGGCCGTCATGTTTTCCATCCCGATGGGATGGCAGCCCAACGCTACGATTGCCGCCTCAAAGCCCATCCGAGTTCTCGTGCTCGGCTGAAAGAACAGCAGCGCGACCGTTTTGCCGATCACATCGGCAGGCGGCAGCGCGCCTAATTCATAATCCTCCGCCGTCCGGCAGAGGCGATCGACATCGGCGATCGACAGCGACTTCGCGCTTAACAAATGCTTCTGGAATTCCGGGCGATCGTCCCGGAGGTTCTTGTTTCGATCTGTTCTGGCAAGGTCACGAGGAGTCTGAAGGGACGCGTACATGATGGCCGCACTTCCAGTTTATTCGCCGCATTAACCGGATTTATCAGTCGCTGTTAACGGAATATTAACCGTTGGGCGGCTGGTTGTCTTGTACCGACGTCGATAATGGTTAATCGGAGAGATAAGGCGTAGACAACTGAAATCTATGGTGGATTTATTTTTAACGACGTCCGGATTCGTACAGATAAAATCTGGAAATAATATCGTACCGCTCGATGTCTGATGATGGTGTCGCGGTTTCATCGCCTCGCACGAGATTTTGCCTTGCAGGCTAGTGCCTTAGCGCCGTCGCAGGCGTCGTCCTGATATTGCGGCCTTACCGCCACGATGGCTTGGGCGATAACTTGATTGTGTGAAGGGCCAGCTCTGCGGTCCTTACATGATACCGCCTCAAGGTGTCGTCGCCGCCCGCGCATCAGGCCCTGCGCCGGACTGATTCGTCATTCTCACCGAGGCATCACGAGACGGATGATGCGTGGTCCAAGGTCCGTGAACGCGCAGGCCGTCATCCGTCACTAAAAAAGATAAAGCCCGATGCGAGGCATCGGAACGCTTGCGACTGAAGCGCGTCAAAACTGTATGAGCAAGGCAGCGATGGGCATCGTCATATCATTGACCGACATCCGTAACGGCAGGATGAGGAACACGCTCCTCTCCTATGCGCTTGAAGGTGAGTCCGCGATGGTTGAAACGCGGGCAAGTCTGATTGCCGCCGAAAAGATCCTCTGCCGCGACACTTTCGCGGAGATGTTCAACTCCGCCGGCGATTATTTCGCGGTGGACTATTCCGATATCCGCGATGTTCGGCCGGCTAGATGGTCCGCGCAGACAAGTGCCGTCAATGCGTCGGGCGATTGGCTCGCGGTGCCTGAACGGTTGAATCATAGCGGCAGCGCGACTCTCCTTCATTTCCCCAGACGATCGCGTTGAACAACGTGCGTCCTCGCAAAAGCGGGAAATTTTTCTTTGTCATTCCGGGTTCGCGTGCTGCGCACGCGCCCCTGTTCACCTCGCTCATGAGGGGCGTCAACCGGTGACGCTGTTGATGGAGCAAGGTGCGGCGCCTGCGGATGTGGTCTTGTCAGCCATGCCTCCGGGTTGGCCGGCCGCTCATAGTACCCTCTCAAGCTAAAGGCGTACCCCGCGCCTCAAACAACGGAGGTGATGGCGCTTGCTCTTTTTATCCCTCCCGCACTTTCTTCACCCTCCCCCTTGTGGGGAGGGTCGAGCATCCGAACGAAGTGAGGATGATCGGGGTGGGGGTAGCTGCGGTGTGCAAGGGCAATCACCCCCACCCCGATCGCACTCGCTATGCTCGCACGATCGGCCCTCCCCACCGCACGCAGCCAAGTGCACGCAGGCTGCGTAAACTTGCCTGCGAGGCGGAGGGGTGCAGTGCGCGGAGAGGGATCAGCATCATGAGCGCCGCATCATTTCGCCGCCTTCAGCTTCACGTGAATGTTCTTCTCCTGCGTGAAGGCGAACATTTCCTCGATGCATTCCTCGCGACCGATGCCGGATTGCTTGTAGCCGCCGAACGGTGCGCCAAGGAAATGCTTGGAGGTGTCGTTGACCCAGATGAAGCCGGCTTCCACGTCCATCGCCGTGCGATGCGCGGTGTTAAGGTCGTTGGTCCAGATCGAACAGGTGAGGCCGTATTCGACGGCATTGACCTGATCGAGCATCGTCTTCTCGTCCGACCATTTGAAGATCGCGAGCACCGGACCGAAGATTTCCTCACGCGCAATCTTCATGCCCGCCGTGCAATCGGCATAGATGCTCGGCTCGACATAGAAGCCTTTTGCGAGCTTCGGATCGGACGGCCGTCCGCCGCCATGAAGCAGTCGCGCACCGTCGGCTTTTGCGGAATCGATATACGAGAGCACGCGGTCATACTGGACCTTGGAGATGATCGCACCCATCGTCGTCGCCGGATCGGTCGGAAGGCCCGGCTTGTAATAGGCGGCCTTCTCTTTCACTTTCGCCAGCACCGCGTCGTAGATTTTCTCATGGATGAAGGCGCGGCTGGTGGAGCCGCAGGATTGTCCGCACCAGGTGAAGTTCATGCCGCCAACCACGCCGCCCGCGACCTCTTCCGGGTCGGCATCGGGATAGGCAATCAATGCATTCTTGCCGCCGAGTTCGAGCAGCACCGGCTTCACCGTTTCCGCCGCCGCTGTCATCACTGCGCGTCCCGTCGGCACGCTGCCGACCAATGCGACCATGGCAATGTCGGGATGGCCCGACAGCCGCGCGCCCGCATCCCTGCCGCCGGGCACGACATTGAACACGCCGGGCGGGAACAGGCCGTCGCACAATTCCGCAAGACGCAACGACGACAGCGGCGCCTGCTCCGGCGGCTTCACGACGATGGTGTTGCCGGTCGCGAGTGCGGCGGCAGATTTGCCGGCGCAGAACATGAACGGGTGATTGAACGGGATGATGCGACCGACCACACCGCGCGGCTCGCGCACGGAGAAGTTCACGGCATCCGGACCCATCGGGATCGAAGCCCCCTTCACCTCGGTCACGAGGCCGGCGAAGAATTCCATCTGCGCGGCGGCGATGGTGGCGTCGGCGAGCATTTCCTTGACCGGATTGCCGCAATCGGCGGCGTCGATCATAGCCAGTTCGCCGGCATTCTCGCGCAGGATCTGGGCGACGCGCTTGAGGATGCGGGCGCGCTCCAGGGGTGGCGTCCGGCGCCAGTCCTTGAAGCCCGCTTTGGCCGAGGCAACGGCGGCATCCATGTCGGCGACGCCGCAGTCGGCCACCTTGCCGAGCGACTCGCCCGTACCGGGACTGATGGTATCGACATAGCGGCCGTCCTTCGGCGCATGCCATTTCCCGCCATAATAGGCGTCGCGGTGGTCGGGCAGGCTGACCTTGGTCGGAATGGCGGGCTGAGGCGGCACGGCTGTGTTCATGGCAATGACTCCCTAGACGATTGCGGCCGTACCGATAGCAAGGATTGCCGCCGGCGGCGAATGCCGAAGGCCGCCTTGAGAGCAATTCTGGTTTGTAAATTGAGCGGCCGGCGGCTAGACCAGTCCCCCGCAGCGCCGGTAGCTCAGCTGGATAGAGCACCAGACTTCGAATCTGGGGGTCAGGGGTTCGAATCCCTTCCGGCGCGCCATTTCCGTACAAAACTGCGACTCCAAGCTCCAGCCCCCCGGATGCGCCCGCAGATTTGTCCGGGCGCGCCGCCAAAGGCGGCGCCTACGGATGAGCCTGCGGCTGGCGTTTCTGCTGCGGCCTCGTTCGGTGCAAGTTTCGTCGACTGGGGAAGGTCAGTTCCGAGCAGCGGGAGACAGGCGAGGTCTATACGCGCTGTTTTGTGGTCGGAGCTTTGGTGAGATAGCCGATCACGAAATCGATCACGTGAAGACGTCGCTCACTGACGGCGTCATGGCTTCGAAGATCGCGGTCGAACAGAATTCCCAGCGTGTGAATATTGGCGCTGTAGAAGAAGCATAATCCAGCCAGCGAAATGTAAAGCTGAACGGGATCGATGCCTGAGCAAAACAGGTTCGCCTTTTCTCCGCGCCTGAGCGTGTCGGCCAGCAGATCCACGATCGGGGAATGTGTTGCCTTGATGATCTTGGATCGCTTGAGATGTCGAGCCTCCATCAGATTTTCGTTGGTCAGCAACAGCACAAAATCCCGGTTCTCCATGACATAGTCGAACGTGAAGCCGATCAATTTTCGCATGGCGGCCATTGGCTCGAGCGTGCGGAGATCCAACGCGTGCTCATGGGCGCGGATGTCGCGATAGACACCCTCAAGAACAGCGAGATAGAGATTTTCCTTGGCGCCAAAATAATAATAGATCAGTTGCTTGTTGATCTTCGCCGTCTTGGCGATCTTGTCGACGCGGCTGCCATGCAGGCCGCTCCGCGCGAATTCCTTCTTGGCAACCTCGAGCAGGATTTTCCGGGATGTGGAATCCTCACTGGATTTCGCGGCCGCTGCGGACCTGCGGGTGGCTTTCGCTTTACGGCTCGCACCAGTACGCTTGCTGGTTTTGCGTTTTTTTGCAGCCTTCATCTTAATTCTCGCGGCTGACGTTTGAATACCGGTTGTCGGACTGAGCCGTCACAGATCGACAGCTAGTCAAGCCAGCGCTCGAGGTTCGCGGCCACAAAGGCGTCGTCGGTCAGTTCCGGATAGGCGCGGCTCACGCGCGAGATCTCATCGGCTTGTCCGCGTCCCAGTGTTTCATTCGGATCGAGGCACCATATGCCCTCAAGCAGCCCTTGCCGTCGGAGCACTTCATGGCAGCCGGCGATCACGCCGTGAAAATTATTCGCAACATCAAAGACGGCCTGATTGCAGGCGGTGATTTTCGAATCGAGAGCGAGTAATTCGGACGGGATAGATCCCGTCTCGACGGCGCGTCTGCAGCGCTCGAACACATCCACTGCCGCCTTCGTCCAAACGCTCCAGTGCCCAAGCAAGCCGCCGCGGATGCGAACGGTCACATCGCGATCATCCCGTCTGGCAACGAACGGCGTCAGCAGATCAAGAACGATATGATCATCGTTGCCGGTATACAGCGTGACCCGTTCTTCGGCGCCAGCGGCGACGACACCGCGGACCACATCCAGTGTGCGATAGCGGTCGAACGGCGCGATCTTGATGCCGACGACATTCTCGATTTGCGAAAAACGCCGCCAGAAGTTTTCCGATAGCGGAATGCCGCCGACGGCTGTTTGCAGATAGAAGCCAAATAGCGGGATTTTCTCGGCGACGCGCTTGCAATGATCGATCAGTTCGTCTTCCGATGCATTGCGCAATGCGGCGACACTGAGAAGGCCGGCGTGATAACCGAGCCCCACCGCGATTTCGGCTTCACGCGTGGCCTGCCCGGTCGATCCCGCCAGACCGGCAATCATCACCAACGGACGATCGCTCCAGGCTTCTGCCGATTGGCGCGCAAGTTCCAGCACTGGCCGATAAAGACCGGCTTCGCGAATGGCGAATTGGGTGGTGTGGACACCGACAGCGAGGCCGCCGGCGCCAGCATCGATATAATATCGCGTCAAGGCGCGTTGTCGCCGCGGGTCGAGTTTGCGCGCGGCCGTCAGAGCCAGCGGATGCGCCGGGATGGCTTGCCCGCCCCTGATCAATCTTCTGATGTCCGCAGGCAGATCCGCGACCGAAAGATTCATAAGGCTCACCTATTTCGGCTTTCCGATCGATGTTGATGCGCGAAACCGGCGATTGTCAAGGCGAAGCGATATTTGCCATGGAATCAACCGTATGGTTGAAAATATCAACCGTATGGTTGACATGAAAAAATGCTGGCGGATAATCTTGCCACAGACGGCCTGAATCCATGACGGCGTTGGGTGCGGCATGACCCGGGTTTACGATGGCATCATCCTGGGGGCGGGGCACAATGGCCTTATCCTCCAGACCTATCTCGCCAAGGCTGGGCTGGATGTCCTCGTGGTGGAGCGCCGCGCGGTTGCTGGCGGTGGCGCGGCAACGATGGAGGACCCCCGCTTTCCGGGGTTCATGCACAACACGCATGCTTTCTTCCAGCGCGCGATTACGACGATGCCGTGGTATCGCGATCTTGAGCTCGAGCGTCACGGCGCCGTCTATATTGAGCCGGAACTGAACGTCGTTCTGCTGACCAATGACGGCCGCGCGCTCGAATGGTGGACCGATTTCCGCAAGACCGTCGATTCTTTCGCACAATTCAGCAAGCGCGATGCCGATACCTTGGTCCGCTGGCACGAAGAGTTCGTGTCCATCGTGCAGAACATCCTCGTCTGGGAGGGGATGTCTCCGCCGCTGCCGCCCGAGGAACGGCGCGTTTTGCTACAGCGCAGCTCGGCTGGACGCCGTCTGTTGGAGGTCAGCGCGCTGTCGCCACTCGAATTCGTTCGACGGGAATTTGAAAATCCGGTCATCCAGGCCGGCTTGCTGTTTTTCAACGGCCTTCGCGAAGTCGACCTCCGGGTTCGCGGCTTTGGCCACCACATCGCCGCTTTGCTCGCAAGCCCGGCCAAGGCGCAAATGTCGCGTGGCGGCACGGCCGCGTTGGCCCGCGCGCTCGAAAGCGCGGCGCATGAGGCGGGCGGAACAATCCGCATTCTCACGGAACCGAAGAAGATCATCGTCGAGGGAGGAAAGGCCGTCGGTATCGAGACGAAGGAGGGCGAGGTGATCCGTGCCCGGCATTTTGTTGCCTCCTCGCTCAATCCACATCAGACATTCCTTGATCTCCTCGATCCCGATGTATTGCCTCCTGCGTTTCGCGAGAAAGCCGAACGCTTCCAGTATAATCTGATCGCGCCGCTGTTCGGGCTGAACCTTAATTTGAGAGAAGCGCCCCGCTACACGCTGGCGGCTCAACGTCCTGAACTCGAGCAGGCCTTCATGGTGATTATGGGCCTCGATCATGTCGATCAATATCCGGACATCGTGCGCCACCATGAAGCCGGCACGATTCCGCCGACGGTGATGTGGGGAGCCTGTCCGACATTGTTCGATCCCGGCCAGGCCCCCGAGGGCAAGCATACCGCCTTCATGTGGGAGAAGTTGCCGTATCGCCTCCATGGCGATGCCCTGAATTGGGATGTCGTGCGTGAAGACCACGGCCGCGACATGCTGGCGCTGTGGACCAAGCACGCACCGAATTTAGCCGATGCAGTCATGGGATCGTTCACCCGCTCGGCACTTGATGTCGAGCGCTGTCTGCCGAATATGCGCGAGGGCGATCTGCTGATCGGAGCGTTCACCAACGGTCAGATTGGCTATGATCGTCCATTCCGCGGTGCAGGCCATTATCGTGGACACCTGCCGGGCCTGTATCTTTGCGGCTCCAGCAGCCATCCCGGCGGGAATATTACCGGCTTGCCGGGCTACAATGCCGCCCAGGTCATTCTCGCGGATATGAAGATCAAGGCGGATTGGATGCCGCCTTCGATCGCTGATCGTCTGTCGGCGCTTTGACGAGCGACTGGTGATGGCAGTCATCTCCTTTCTGACAACAGTGCTGTTCGAGAACGGAGCGCTGCGCGAGCTTGCCGGCCAGTTACAGACGCTGGGCATAATTCGGCCGATGATCGCAACCGACCGCGGTATTGTCAGTGCAGGTCTTATGGAGCGACTGAGTGATGCGATCGGGACAATTCCGGATTCTCACCTTTTTATTGAGACGCCGCCCAACCCGACGGAAGCAGCTGTCGACGCGGCGGTGCATCAATATCGCGAGGCGGGTTGCGATGGCATTGTAGCCTTCGGGGGCGGATCGCCCATCGATCTCGCTAAAGCGGTTGCGCTCAAGGCGACGCATGAAGGTGACCTGTTCCATTATGCGGCAAGTCGGGGAGGGATGGAGCGTATTACATCCGCCGTTGCGCCGGTGATCGCCGTGCCGACGACGTCCGGAACCGGGAGCGAAGTGGGGCGAGCCGCCGTCATTGTCATGAGCGATGGATGGAAGAGGGCCATCATCAGCCCGCATCTCGTTCCTAAAGCCGCGATTTGCGATCCTCTTCTCACATTGGGGCTGCCCGCCGCGGTGACGGCCGGTACCGGGATGGATGCCATTGCCCATTGTGTTGAAACTCTGCTTTCGCCGCGGATCAATCCGCCAGCGGAGGCCATCGCGCTGGATGGATTGGCGCGTGCAGCGGCCTTCATCGAAACGGCATGTGAGGATGGCGCCAATATCGACGCGCGCTGGCAGATGATGATGGCCTCGCTGGAGGGTGGCCTCGCATTCCAGAAGGGTCTCGGCGCGGTGCACGCTCTCAGCCATGCTTTGGGAACACTGCAAGCGCCAATTCTGCATCACGGGACGCTGAATGCTGTCTTGCTGCCTGCGGTGTTGCGCTACAACGCGCCAAGTGCCGGCGGCAAATATGGGCGCATACGTCAGGCGCTCGGCTTGGGCGCGCACGAGGACATCGCGCGTTGGTTTGCCGCGCTGAACCGTCGGCTCAATTTGCCGCTCTCTCTGCGTGACATGAGCGTCCCACGGTCAGTCCTGCCGCATATGGCTCGCATGGCACTCGCCGATGTCAGCACGCAGACCAATCCGCGGCCTGTAACGGAAGCCGATTTTCTTTCAATGCTCGAAGAGAGTTTCGAACCGCCCCACAATTCTTGACCCTGCAATGTTCGTTGCTGTTGCGAGGTCGTGACGTTACTGATGCCGGAACAGGGAGACGCCCGGAAATGACCAGTCAGAAGCCGAAATCGTCGGACGTGGCCGCCGCAAAGCCGCCAAGCCACAGCCAATATGGTGCTGCATCACGGCCTGACGGGCAGCCAGTGCGTTTCGATAATGTCGAAATGCTCGATGAGTTCTTGTCGCGGCCATCGGCTGCCTTGATCGCCGACCTGCAGGCGGTCGATGGCGACATCATGATCATTGGCGTGGCGGGAAAGATGGGCCCGACATTGGCGCGGATGGCAAAGCGCGCGGTTCCAGATCGCCGTGTCATTGGCGTGGCGCGTTTCAGCGATCCTGAGGTCAAGCGTTATCTCGAGGCGCATGGAATTGAGACCATTTCCGCGGATCTGCTGAAGCCGGCGGACATTGCGTCGCTGCCGAAGGTCAAGAACATCGTGTTCATGGCCGGCCGCAAGTTCGGGTCGACAGGTGGTGAAGACCTGACTTGGGCCATGAACGTTTACGTGCCGGGGCTCATCGCCGATCATTTCGCCGGCAGCAGATTCGTCGTCTTCTCGACCATCTGTGTCTATCCGTTTGCACCTGTTCTGCACGGCGGTTCGCGCGAAACCGACGAACTCGGCCCTCCGGGCGAATATGCGATGTCGTGCGTCGGCCGGGAGCGCATCTTCCAGCACTTTTCACGCCAGCACCAATCCCCCGGCTCGATCATCCGGTTGAGCTACGCGATCGACATGCGTTACGGCGTGCTGCACGATCTCGGCACGAAAGTCCTTCGCGGCGAGCCGATCGATCTCTCCATGGGGCATGTCAACGTCATCTGGCAGGGAGATGCCTGCAGCCAGTCACTTCGCACTTTCCGTCACGGCCAGGTTCCGACGGCCCCCTTCAACATCACAGGACCGGAGACCCTGAGCATTCGTGCGCTGGCGCTGGCATTCGGCCGCCGGTTCGACAAGGCGCCGATCCTGCGGGGTGAAGAAGCGCCGACCGCATGGATTGCCGATACCAGTTTGGCCGAAGGCCTGTTCGGTTATCCGGACGTTCCGCTCGAGAGGATGATTGACTGGACCGCGGACTGGCTGGCCAGGGATATGGGCAGTTTCGGCAAGGCTACGCATTTCGAAGTGCGCTCAGGAACGTATTGACCTCTACGGCAGCATTGGTGGCGGGCCAATCTTCGCGTCAGCGCAGAGTTGTCGCCCGCATCAGTGCATGCCGAGGAGGTGATAAATGCGCCGCGTATAATCTCCGAATTTTTCGTGCGTCTTCATGTCGAGCGTGCGCGGATGCGGCAGCTCGACCAAGAAGTTGTCGGCCATGCGCGCCGGCCCCGCAGTCAGCACGATGACGCGCGTTCCGAGGAACACCGCTTCCGTGATCCCGTGCGTTACAAACAGGATCGTTTTGCCCGATTCCTGCCAGATGCGCAGCAACTCCAGATTCATCTTCTCGCGAGTCAACGCATCGAGGGCGCCGAACGGCTCGTCCATCAGGATCAATTTCGGATCGTGCACCAGCGCGCGTGCGATCGACGCACGCTGCTGCATGCCTCCCGACAATTCATAAGGGTATTTGTCTTCGGAGCCGGACAGGCCGACAAGTTTGAGCAGATCACGCGCGCGGTCGCGGCTGGCGGCAAGTGGCAGACCGAGAATCTCCGCAGGCAACAGAACATTGTCGATGATGCGGCGCCACTTCAGCAGAAGCGGCTGCTGAAACACCATGCCGACGTCTCGTGACGCATCGAAAGGCTGGCTGGCATTGCCGATCTTGACCTCGCCGGCATTGTGCGAATGCAGTCCGGCAATGATCTTGAGCAATGTCGTTTTACCGCATCCGGATGGACCAACCAGAGAAACAAGCTCGCCTTGTTCAACGTTGAACGTCGCTTCGGAGACGGCGGGAAACTCGGTCCCTCGCGTTCGGTAGGTCTTTTGGACGCCGACAAGGCGGATAAAGGGGTCAGACATGCGCGCCTCTATATCCGTGCGTCCCGTACGACCAGCAGCTTCTCAAGACCGAGCACGATACCATACAGCACCATTCCGATCAGCGTGATGAGAATGACGGCCATGAACATCGCGGCGGTGTCGAGTGTCACCTGGACTTGCAGCATGAGATAACCAAGACCTCGATCTGAGCCGAGGAATTCGCCGACGATCGCGCCCGCTACCGCCAGGATAGCGGCAACCTTCATGCCGGAGAAAATATAGGGAAGGGCACCGGGCAACTGGATTTTCGTGAACAATTGCCAGCGCGAGCCCTTCACCGAGCGGACGAGGTCAAGAAGGTCAGGCTCCACTTCGCGCAAACCGCGCGCCGTCGTCAGCACAATCGGGAAGAAACAGATGGCGAAGGCCATCGCGATGTTGGGGACAATGCCGTAACTGAACCAGACCAGGATGAGAGGGCCCAGCGCGACCTTCGGAATCATGTTCAGACTGACCAGCAGCGGCATCACGATCATTTCGAGCGTGCGGAACCAGGAAAACATCAGCGCAATGCCAATTCCACCAACAACGGCCAGAAGGTATCCGCCGAAAATCTCGATGCTGGTGACAGTGATGTTTTCCATCCAGCGGTAATTGGGAACGAGCAATGCCTGCAGGGTGGCATAAGGCGAGGGCATTACAAATTTCGGCACGTTGCCCAGCACGACAAAGAAATGCCACGCGACCACCAGCATCAGATGGCTGAAGACGGCAATCGAGTAGCGCTGAATGGAATTTCGCGTGTTGTCCACCGGGTCCCCACTATCGATGAAGCGATTGGAAGCGCCGGCAACCGTACGGCCGGGCGCGATCAGATGCCAGACTGTACAGGGTCGCAGCCTCGCCTGTCATGACAGCCACTGACCACGATTGGCCGCACGGCGCTTCCATAAACTCCCGCGGATAAACTCGGGCCGCGCCGCAACCACGGCACCATCAAGCAAGATTTGCCGCGCAGTTATGGGCCAGCCGTTGCAGCGTGAATCCATGTCGATTGCACCACGTGGTAACCAAACGGTTACATTGTGCCGGTTTGCAAGCCGCTGTCAACGCGCGCGCGGCGCTTTCGCGCGCAAAGCATGAAGCATCATATCGATGTTGTGTTTTTTACGTCGTTCGAGAGCTGCGCGAGCGCCGAGATCGCGCGCAAAGATCGCTGACAGGGTCCAGTTGTTCGCCAGGTAGAAATAACCGATTGAGGCAATGGTGATGTAGACGTCGACGGGGTCCAGCCCCGGCCGGAACACACCTTTGCTGACGCCGCGTTTGAGAATTTCATCGATCATCCGGACGAACGGGCTGTGCAGTTCGCGCACTTTGGTCGATTTCCGCAGGTGCTTTGCCTGATGCAGGTTTTCGTTGTTGATCAGGCTGATGAGTTCGGGGTGTTTGCGGCAGTATTCAAAATTGAATTCGATCAGCCTTCGGATTGCGGTTTCGGGTTCAAGATGATCGAGGTTGAGTTTACGCTCGGCGCCGCGGAGGCCTTCATAGGTCCGCTCGAGAACCGCCAGATACAGGCCCTCCTTGCTGCCGAAATAATAATAGATCAATCGCTTGTTGGCGCGAGCGCGGCTCGAGATCGCATTGACGCGGGCGCCGGATAATCCCTTTGCGGCGAATTCGTACTGCGCGGCAGCGAGGATGGCGTCGCGGGTCGGTAGACGGGAGCGGGTCGCGGATTTGGCCATTCGGGGGCAAAAGCGGTGATTGACAGCTATCAGACGCAATCCTATCGTTTTGGCAAGTTAACCGTGCGGTTAAAATACACAAGAAAGTTCGGTGACTTCAGGGAGGACAGGATGAGCATTGTCTGGAAATGCGGGTTCGCGGCCATGACCGCGGTGTTTCTTGCTGCAGCGCCCGCCGCGGCCCAAAATCAAAGGGTGACGTTTACGCTCAATTGGGTGGCTGGCGGAGACCACGCGCCTTATTACTACGCCCAGAAGATGGGTCTGTACAAAAACGCCGGAATTGACCTCGATATTGAGACCGGTCGCGGGTCGGCAGCGTCGGCGCAGAAGGTCGGCGCCGGAAGCTCGCAACTGGGGCTGTCCGATATGGCTGGCGTGCTGCTGTTTCGCGGCAAGGGAGCCGATCTTGTCGGCATCATGAACGTCTATGCCAATTCGCCGCAGGGGCTTTATTGGCTGAACAGCAGCGGTATCAAATCCGTCAAGGATCTGGCCGGGAAGAAAATCGGCAATCCGGCCGGCGATGGCGCCCGCACGATGTGGCCCGCCCTTGCGAAGGCCAACGGTGTTGATCCTGCTTCGGTGACCTGGGTCAATATCGACGCAAATGCCAAGCTCGGGGCGCTGAAGGCCAAGACCATCGACGCAACGACGTCATTTTACAATCTGCATCATGTGTTCACGCGGGAATTGGGCAAGGACATGGGATTTCTGGCCTGGAAAGACGCCGGCGTGAATCCCTACGGCAACTCGATCATTGCCAACGGTCCCTGGCTGAAGGCGAACAAGGCGACAGCCGAAAAATTCGTCAAGATTACCCAGAAAGCGTTCGCAGATTGCGCCAAGAATCCGGAGCCCTGCATCAAGGCGCTTGTCGAGGCCAACGGGGCGCTGCTTTACAACAATGAGCTGATGAATTGGCAACTCGTCACGGTGTTGATGAGTGACGACACATCTCGCAATGTTGCGCTTGGCTGGCACGACGACAAACGCATGGAAGCCGATTACAAGCTGGTCGATGAATATCTGAAGATGGAAAAGGGCTATGACGTGAAGTCGGCCTATACCAACGAATTCCTCGACAAGTCCGTCAAGATGCCGGCGATCACTCCGCCGAAGCTCGATTGAGGGCGGCGGAGAATGACAAGGCCGGACGTATAGCGACCGGCCTTGCAGCCCTATCCGAATTCAGGGCCGGCCACGGCGTAAGTTCGCCGGGGATCGTCGAAACGCCCATGGTTGCCTAACGCCATGCGGGTCAGCGGGCGAACGTCGGAAAAGCCGGTCGTTTCGAGCCAGCCGCGCAGACGGTTTTTGGCGTCGGCAAAGTCGAGATAGATGGGCGGCTCAATTGCGGATATCGCGCGCTGGAGCAAAGCCAGAGCCGTTTCGTCGTCATCCGCGATCAGCGGTCCGAGTTGGTTGGCGGAACGACCGTCACGACCGAGCAGCAGGCCGCTGATCTTCCCTCCACGCACCGCATAGAGTTCGGCTTGCGGCAATCGACCGCGCAAGCGTCCCAGCATTGCATCGCGCCGCGCACCGAAGGCTGCAGCGTCATAATCGCACAACGAAGGCCATACGGAGTCGGCGATCGAATGCACCTCGATGCGTTCGTTTGGATCATGGGAGGATGCCGGCGGCGCGCGCAGAGCCATCCGGTGATAACCCCATATGTCCTCAAAACCCAGCGCCCGATAGACGGCGCGCCCGTCGGGTGTCGCGTCGAGGACAGGGATCAGCCCCGATGTTGTTAGGTTATCGATGCAGCGGCGCAAAAGACGGGATGCAAGTCCCTGGCGACGGTAATCAGCACTAACTAAAACCATGCTGATCCACGCAAACTTGCCCTCATGCGGCAACGTCGCCGCGGTTGCAACGACGCGATCATCGCTGTTGCGCACAGCATAAACCTGGCCGAGGTCGAGAAAGATGCGCCAGTCCGCGTCGGTTTGATTCCAGCCCGCTTCCTGGACGAGCACGTCTGCATCCCCCAACTCGCTCGCGGTGAGTGGCGATTCCGTCGCCAGCGCGGGATCAGAATAAGCCATCATGATGCATCGTTTTTTTCTGGTGACGGCGATTGTCGGATGCTAAAAAGTTAACCAGTTGGATACCAAGGACGCGCCCGCCTGTCCATTCATCGAATGCTGTAGCTGGAGATCGCCATGTCACAACAGCCGCAAATCAAAACGACGGTCGTAGGCTCCTATCCGGTGCCGGATTGGCTGTCGGCGCTGCCCTCCGAACAGGCGCTGATCGATGCGACGCGCGTTGTGATTCATACGCAGGAGCATGCAGGCATCGATGTCGTGTGCGATGGCGAGTTGTCGCGCTTCGATATCAATCATCCCGAAACCAATGGCATGATCGAATATTTTCTGAAGCCGATGTCAGGCATCAGGTCCGAGGTTGCGTTCAGCGAGTTGGTCAGCTATCGCGGTCTCAAGGCAATGAAGTTTCGCACGCGCCCGCCTGGTGTTGTGCATGGACCCGTCGGTTCAGGGACGCTCGATCTGCCGCAGGCTTGCGCTCGCGCAAAGGCGCTGGCTGCGAAGCCGTTTAAATTCACGCTGACCGGCCCGCATATGCTGGCGAAAACCCTGCTCGACCTGCATTACAAAAATCTCCCCGACTTGGCGATGGCTATTGCCGATGCGCTGGCGGAGCAGGTTCGCTATCTTGATGCCGATATTGTTCAAATTGACGAAGCGAACTTGCCGGGAAGCCCGGACGAGTGGAGTTGGGCGGCGGCGGCGATGAATCGCGTTCTTGATGCGGTCAAAACGACGCCAGCCGTGCACCTCTGCTTTGGAAATTACGGGGGACAATCGATCCAGAAAGGCAACTGGAGCAAACTCATCGATTATCTCAATGCGCTGCATGTCGATCACATTGTGATGGAGAATGCGCACCGACCGGCCGAAGAACTTGCGGCATTCCGCGGGTTGCGTCCTGAGATCGGTCTTGGGCTTGGCGTCGTCGATATTAAATCGACGGAGATCGAAACTGCCGATCAGATCGCGAGATCGATCGAGCGGGCCGAGAACATTCTCGGTGTTGGCCGGATCAAGTATATTCATCCCGACTGTGGTTTCTGGATGCTGAAACGCGGCATTGCTGATGGAAAAATTCGGTCTCTCGTTGAGGGGCGGGACCGTTACGAGGGGCGGCAGACGGAGACGGCACTGCCGGCTTGATAGCGGCAGCCGGCACAGGCATTTAGGAGAAGAAGCCGTCCCGGATCATCGCCGGCAGGGCGAACGTTAAGCCGAGTGTTCAGCCCGCCCGGAACACCAGCGCGATGATGTCGCCAACCACGCGGGGCGCGCGGTGTCACCTCCTTGACGGTGCCGGTGACGGTGGCACCGCCTGTGGTCTTCCCGACGCCTCTCCAGAAACCCGACTGAGCTTGCCGTCGACCGTGCTTCGGGTCTCGTGAAAGATCGTGTAGCGGCCCGGCTCCAGCCTGAGCTCCGCCCCGCCCGGCACCACGATCTGCCTGAGACCGTCGCCGAGTCCAGAGAGCGCCTTGGACAGGAAAACGCCCATCGCCGCGAAGCCGGCGACAAATGCGAGCCTCTTGGCATGGGGCGCTGCCTTCATTGCCATGCCGGGAATGCAGATGACCTCCGCGCCTCTCGCAAATCCGTTGCGCTCTCTTATTTTGCGTCGATGACGTTATTGACACGCAATTCCGGAAGCGGCGCATGACACCCCTATCGATCCTTGAACTCGTCCGTGTCACGGAGGCAGTCGATGCGCGCGGCGCGCTTAACAATGCGCGCGGCCTTGCGGCACATGCCGAACGCCTGGGATACAATCGTGTATGGGTGGCCGAACATCACAATATGCGCGGCATTGCCAGTGCCGCGACCTCGGTTGTGCTGGCTCATATTGCCGAAGGTACGAAGACAATCCGCATCGGCGCTGGCGGCATCATGCTGCCTAATCATTCGCCCTATGTCATCGCCGAGCAATTCGGCACTTTGGCGCAGCTCTTTCCCGGCCGGATCGATCTCGGTCTTGGCCGCGCGCCGGGGACAGATCAATTGACGTTGCGGGCGCTGCGCCGCACGCCGGAGGCGGCCGACAATTTCCCGCAGGACATTCTCGAATTGCAGGCTTTTCTTGCACCGGCCGGACCAGGACAACGCATCGAAGCTGTGCCCGCGGCGGGCACGAATGTGCCGCTCTGGATTCTCGGTTCAAGCCATTTCGGCGCCATGCTCGCGGCCGAACTCGGGCTGCCTTATGCTTTCGCTTCACATTTTGCGCCGGATCATCTGATCGAGGCGCTGGCGATCTATCGCAGCCGCTTCAAACCGTCCGAACAGCTCGACAAGCCGTACGCAATGGTTGGTGTGAATGTGATCGCCGCGGAAACGGATGCCGACGCGAAGCGGCTGGCGACGACGCAGCAGATGTCCTTCACGGGCATTTTCCGCGGCGCGCGCGGTCTCAGCCAGCCGCCGATCGATGACATCGAGACATACTGGTCGCCTGTCGAGAAGGCGCAGGTGACGCGGATGCTGGCCCGCTCCATTGTCGGTTCGCCCGATACGGTTCGTGCCGGGATGGACGCGCTGATTGCGGAGGCGAAGGCGGACGAATTGATCATCGTCTCGGATGTCTACGAACATACGTTGCGTTTGCGTTCGATCGAACTGATCGCGGAAGCGGCTGGGCTTGCATCCCTCCGCCCTGCTGCAATCAGAGCCGTCTGAACGCGCCTTTTAACTCCGCTTACGACTTTGCCTTGTCTTGTCGGCAACGCGCAAAGCGAGTTCGCGGGTCGAGGGGATACGGCGCTCCGGGTCGTTGGCGACGATTTCGTCGCGCGCAAGATTTTCCAGGATGGTGAGCAGCGTCTGCCGCGTGATGGCGATGTGTTCGGTCGCCACGTCGCCGACCGCAACGCGATTGACGTCTTCCGCCAGCGGCACGAGTTTTTCCTTTAATAACCGGCCTTTCGGCGTGAGGTACACATAGACCTTGCGGCGGCTGTCGGGCATTTGCCGGCGAACGACATAGCCGAGCTTCTCCATCGCGTTGACGGCGGAGAAGGTGGTCGGCTCCATCACGCCGGCTTGCTCGCTCAGTTCTCGTTGCGTGAGGCCGTCTTTTTCCCAGAGGATGCGCAGGAAGGTCCAATGGCCGAGCGAGACATTATGCGCGGTCAGCCGCATCTGTAACGCTCGTAGAAGTGCGCGTGTAGCGTCCTTGACGAGGTGGGCGAGACGATCGTCGGGCACAGCCTCGCGCCAGTGACGAAGGATGGTCTGCGCGTCGGTGCCGCTCGTTGTTGCGCTCTTTGTCCTGTTCTTGGCCGGCTTTCGTTCTGTCATGTCCGGACCGCGATCGGATGTTTTGTCGGCACCTCGGCCCGCGTCTTCGCCGATTGCAGGATGGCAAGGCACACCTCGAGTGTCGCCATCGACCAGGCGCCGTCATGGAGCGGCGACTTGCCATGAACGATCGCGTCGTAGAATTCGTCGATCACTTCGGCGCGCGGCACCTTCGGCACCGGCACGGGATCGAGCCGGGCTTCCTTGTCATCATAGATCATGACGCCGCCCGCCATCGGGCGAAGGTCGGCGCGCTCGCACGAGACGATGATGGTGCCGAAATGCTGATGCAGCCGCTCCGGCGAGACGGCATGCGACGACGGCGCATAATTCTTGCCGCCATAATTGCGCTCAGCTTTCAGCGCCGCTTCCTCATCGGCATTCGTTGCTGCCTGCAAGGCGGCGCGGCCAGCGCCATAACGCGATGGATCCTTGCGCAAACCCATTTCGCCGATCCAGCCCATAAACTCGTCGGAATCGAAATGCGCATAGCCGCTATAGGTGCAGGAGGCGAAGGCGCCGTCATCGAATGTGAGCAGCGCCGAATAGGCGCCCTCGGTCGGGCGCGATCGGTCCCAGTTCCCGGTCAACGCGCGCACCGAGCGCACTTGCCCGCCGCCGAGCAGCCGCACGATATCGATCTGATGCGCGCCCTGGCTGAACAAAACGCCGCCGCCCTGCGCCGTATCCATCTCCTCCGGCCGGCGCGGGCGCACCATGTAGTCGGTGTAATTCAGCGCATGGATCATGCGGACGGCACCATAGGCGCCGCTGTCGATCAGTGCGCGCGTATGCAGGATCGGCGCGTTGAAGCTGTGGCTGTGACCGATGACAAGGATTACGCCGGCCTTTTTTGCGGCATCGATCATCGCCTGGCATTGATCGAGGGCGATGGCCATCGGCTTCTCGACCAGAACATGTTTGCCGTGTCGCGCGGCGATGGCCACATGCTGCGCATGCATCTGATGCGGTGTGGCGACATACACCGCGTCCACATCGGGATCGCGGCACAAGTCTTCGATCGCGCCGTAACTGCGCGCGCCAAATTCGTTTTCGAATTGTTTGCGCGCGTCGTCCCGCAGATCGCTCGCGGCAACAAGTTCAATCCGCGGATCAGCCGTAAAGGTCGGCAGCATCAAGGTGAAGGCGCGCCCGAGACCGGCAATTCCGAGACGGATTTTGCGATCGGCCATGACCCTCTACCTGCCGCTCATTCCCGTGTAAGCGGGAATCCAGAATCCTTGGCCCTGGGCCCCCGCCGGAGCCTGTGCTCGGGCCGCGCAAAGCGCGGACCCGGGTGCGAGCGGATGGATTGGGTTCAATCGATCCATACTTAACGCCTCAGCGATCGATCGTGATGTCCGGCGTTTTGGCCCGCGAGACGCAGATCATGATCTGACTGCTCCGCTCGTTCTCGGTGAGCACGAGGTCGCGATGGTCGGCTTCGCCTTCAAGCAGCTTGGTGCGGCAGGTCCCGCAGGTGCCGCTTTCGCAGGAGCTTGGCACGTCTTTTCCGTTGGCGCGCATCGCTTCCAGAATGGTCGTGCCCGCCGGCACGTCGATCACTTCGCCCGTGGAGTTGAGCTTCACCTTGAACGGCTGGTCGTCGGGACGCCGCGCATCGGCCTCGCTGAAGGCCTCGAAGTGAATCGATGTCGGCGTCCAGTGGCCGGTTGCTGCACGCACCGCTTCCATCAGGCCGCGAGGCCCGCAGCAGTAAACGTGTTCTCTGTTCTTGCGCTCCTCGACGATCGGCCAGAGATCAAGCGCCTTCGATGGGTCGCCGCCATCATAATGAATGACGACCTTGCCCTTGAATTCCGGCGCGCTCAGCTCCTCGCGGAATGCCGTCATCTCCGGCGTGCGTGAGCAGTAGTAGAGTTTGAATTTCTTGGCCGGATCGTCTTTCAGCGCATGGATCATGGCGATGAATGGCGTGATGCCGATGCCGCCGGCGATGAAGATGAAATTGTCACCGCGCTGCGGCAGCGCGAAAGCGTTGTCCGGCGTGGAAATCATCCACTCGTCGCCGACCTTGGTATTGTCGATCAGGTAGACCGAACCGCCGCGTCCGTTGTCTTCACGCTTGATCGCGACGCGATAGTGGCTCCGGTCCGCCGGATCGCTGCACAACGAATATTTCCGCACGAGACCGTTCGGCACCCGCAGATTGATGTGCGAGCCGGCGGTGAAAGCCGGCAAGTCGCTGCCGTCCTTGCAGCGCATCTCGAACAGATGGATGCCATCGGCGATTTCCTCGGCGCGTGTGATCTGAACGGGAATGTCGGCAAGCAGGGCGCTATTCATTGTCCATCAGTCGCTTAGACCACGATGAATTTGGATCGAACGATCCAAATTCATAAACGTGATCGATTCCAACACGTTAGAGCATGATTTCGTCCGAAAACCGCTACGCAATTTCGGCATCATGCTCTGGGGTCCCGGCGTCCCTTGGTCGCAAATTTTATTGGGACGCACAATCATATCGAGGGCGTCTCGACAAACAGTCCGGAATTATTATAGGATAAAAACTTAGAGAGCTAATATTATTTAGCCGACCGGAGGCGCCCATGATGACGAGTGAAGAAAACGACCTTTTGTGTCGCGTCGAGGGTGACGCCCCGATGGGGCAGATCATGCGGCGGCACTGGATGCCGGCCTGCCTGATCGAGGAGGTGGCCGAGCCAGACGGGCCGCCGCTGAAAGTTCGGCTGCTGGGCGAAGACCTAGTCGTGTTCCGCGACAGCGACGGGCGGCTTGGCATCATCGATGAATATTGTCCGCACCGCCGGGTGTCGCTGGCCTTCGGCCGCAACGAGGAATGCGGGCTGCGCTGCCTCTATCACGGCTGGAAAATGGACGTTGAAGGCAACGTCATCGAAATGACCTCGGAGCCGCCGGAGAGCGGTTTCGCCGAAAAGGTGAAGATCAAGGCCTATCCGGCGCGCGAATGGGGCGGCTTCGTCTGGACCTATATGGGGCCGGCGGAAACGATGCCGGAGTTCGAGCCGCCGGCTTTCGCGCCGCATGAAGATACGCGGGTCTCGATCGTGAAGATTCATGTCGGCTGCAACTGGGCGCAGATCCTGGAAGGGCAAATCGATTCGGCGCATTCATCCAGCCTGCATTCGTCGGACATGAAGCCGGCCAAGGTCGATGCGGCGAAGGCCGTCGATACGCATTGGCTGCGTCCCTCCACCGACAAGGCACCGCGGCTGCAGGTCGAGCGCACCAGCTTCGGTTTTCACTACGCGGCCATTCGCCGTCCGATCGCCAATCCCAGCACGCATGATTATGTGCGCGTGACGGTGTATGTCGCGCCATTCACCGCGCTGATCCCGCCGAACAACGCATACAATGTCGCGACGGTCCTGGTGCCGGCAGACGACACCAACACGGTGTTTCACTTCATCGCCTGGAGCGACAAGGGCGGCATCGATCAGGAAGCGTGGCGCAAATTCAATGGCGCGCAGCCGGGCATCGATCTCGATCGCTCGTTCAACAATCTGCGTAACCGGGCCAACAATTACAAACAGGATCGTCAGGCGATGCAGCTCGGCGATTTCACCGGCATCAAGGGGATTCCCAATCAGGATATCGTCATGTGGGAAACCATGGGGCCGATTGCAGATCGGACCAAGGAGCGTCTCGGCGCCAGCGACCTTGCTGTGGTGGAATTCCGCAAGCTGATGGTCGATGCTGCACGACAGATGCGTGATACCGGCGTCGCCATCGGCAGGACGACGCCACACATCCCGCAGGCCAAGATCCGCTCGTCTGAAAGCATCGTCGCCAAATCGACCAACTGGCGCACATTCACGGTCACTAGCGATAGCGAAGCGAGCAAGGTCGCGTGACACTTTCAACTGTCATTCCGGGGCGCGGACGTAAGTCCGCGAACCCGGAATCCAGCGCCCCTCAACTGGATTCCGGGCCCGCGCGTTTCACGCGCGTCCCGGAATGACATCAATCGAGGAGACCGCGAGAATAACAACCAACGTCTCATCAAGAAGACGTTTCACACTGGGAGGACTTCAATGAAAAGACGGGCACTCGCCCCTTTGCTGGGGCTGGCTGCGGCTGGCTATCTGATCGGCATGTCGCCGGCAGACGCGCAAGACAAACTGAAACTCGCTGTCGGGCAACGCGGCAACTGGGACACATCGGTGTCCGAGGTCGGCCAGCGGGCCGGCATATTCAAGAAGCACGGTCTCGAACTCGAAATCGTCTACACCCAGGGCGCGGGTGAGACCCAGCAGGCCGCGATTTCCGGCAGCGTCGATATCGGTGTCGCCGCCGGAATCATGGGCGTGCTCAGCGCCTATGCGAAAGGCGCTCCGGTCCGCGTCATCGGCGCGGAGACGACCGGCGCCGCCGATCTCTACTGGTATGTCAAAGCCGATTCGCCGATCAAGACGCTGAAGGACACGGCTGGCCGGACGCTGGCCTATTCGACCAACGGGTCGTCCACCCATGGCATCGTCTCCGCCTTCATGAAGCAGTATGGCCTGACCGCCAAACCGACTGCGACAGGTGGTCCTCCCGGCACTTTGACGCAGGTCATGTCGGGTCAGATCGATATCGGCTGGGCGGCACCGCCTTTTGGCCTCGATCAACTCGACCAGAAGCAGATCCGCATTCTCGCCAGCGGCAACGATGCCGCGGCCTTCAAAGGCCAGACCGTCCGTCTGCTGATGACCACAGCGCCGGTGTTGCAATCGAAGAAGGACGCGATCGACCGCTACATGAAGGCTTACCGCGAAACGGTCGATTTCATGTACACCGATGCCGGTCTCAAGGTTTACGCGAACTGGCTGAATATCCCGGAGGCCAAGGCCCGGCGGACGCGGGACGACTTCTTCCCGAAGGATTCGATCAACCCGGACCGGATCACTGGCCTTGACGAAATCGTGAAGGATGCCGTGGCGCTGAAATTCACACCCAATGAACTGACCAAGGAGCAGCTAGGGGAATTGATCCAGATTCCGCCGCGCTGAAATTACGGGCTTTTCGAGCATCGGCCGCGGCCTATCCAGGCCGCGGCCGTCTCTTTGTCCGCTTTGCCTGCGCCCCCCGACTTCTGCTAGTACCTCGCCCGCAATCGCGGCCCGCGAGAGCATGATGCCGAAAAAGCCTGTCCCGGACTTGATCCGGGATGCGAAGCGGTTTTCGGACGACGTCATGCTCTAACGTATGAGAATCGATCAAGATGATTTTGGGTCAATTCGACCCAAAATCATCTTGATCAAAGGGCAACTGGCCGGCGTTGCAGCGGGGTTTTGCGAATGCTCGAAATGCTGCGCGCCATGGCGCGTTTTATCAGCGAGAAGATCGGCTGGCACCGGATCGGCTTTGCGCTCAGTGTCGTCATTATTGTTGCAGCGGGCGTCGTCCTGTACCGCATGCTGCACAACATCGATATCAAGGAAGTCTTCAAGGCGTTGCGGGCGACCGACGAGAAGGACTTCCTGCTGGCCGCATTATTCGTCGCCTTCGGCTACTTCACGCTGACATTCTACGATCTGTTTGCCCTTCGCACGATCGGACGCAGCGATGTGCCTTATCCGACCGCGGCGCTGGCCGGGTTCACCAGCTATTCCGTCGGGCATAATGTCGGCGCCAGCGTCTTCACAGGCGGCGCGGTGCGTTATCGGATCTATTCCGCGCATGGCGTCAGCGCGGTCGAGGTGGCGAAAATCTGTTTCATTGCCGGCCTGACATTCTGGCTCGGCAATGCCACCGTGCTCGGCCTTGGTATCTTTTATGCGCCGGAAGCGGCGAGCGCCATCAATCAGGTGCCGCCTTGGTTCAACCGGGTCTTGGCCGTCGTGGTCCTGATCGTTCTTGTTGCCTATGTGGCCTGGGTCTGGCGGCGCCCGCGCGTGATCGGCCGCAGCGGCTGGAAAGTCACCTTGCCGGGCGGGCCGTTGACCCTTCTACAGATCGTCATCGGCATCGTCGATCTCGCCTGCTGTGCCGCCGCGATGTATCTTTTGTTGCCGGATGAGCCGCATATCAGTTTCATCACGTTGTCGGTGATCTTCGTTGCCGCAACGCTGCTTGGCTTTGCGAGCCATTCGCCCGGCGGTCTTGGCGTGTTCGATGCCGCAATGCTGGTGGCGTTGTGGCAATTCGACAAGGAACAACTGCTGGCCAGTCTGCTGCTGTTTCGGCTGCTTTACTACATCATCCCGTTCGCACTCGCGCTTGCGATCCTTGGCGGGCGCGAAATCATCAAAGGACTTTACACGACGCGCGTTCCACCCCTTGCAACCATCACCGCCGATGTGCTGGTAGAACCGAAGGAACGTGAAACGATTGCGAGCAGCGGCGGCGCCGGTCAAAGGCCGTCCCACGGTAATGGACCAAAGCAGTGATCCGAGGCCTTCAATAGTAGGGCTGGGCAAAAAGTTCGGCCGATACGGCCCGTGGATCATGGCGGCGATTGCAGCCGTCACTATCGCTGTGCCGCTGTTCAGCGGAGGTCTGCGCCCGGCGCTGGCCGTTCCTGCACTCGTCATCCTTGCGGTTGCTGCATGGTATTTCAGCCGGCTGCAGGCGAGCAACGATAGTGCCGCAAGTGGCAACGCCCTCCCCATACCGCAGGACGATCATTTCCTCGCCGACGTGATCGGGGCGCTTCCGGATCCGACCATTCTGCTGGATACGGATGGGCGCGTTGTGACGCTGAATGCGATGGCCAGCACCATCGCCCCTTCGCTCCGGCCGGGCGAACTGGCCATGCTGGCCTTGCGCATTCCGGAGGTGGTCGATGCGGTGCGGCGGGCTGGCGTGAGCCGTCGGCCCGAACGCGCCGAGTTTGCCGAGCGCGTTCCGTCCGAGCGGTGGTTCGAAGTCATCGTCACACCGATGCCGGATGAGGACGGGCATGCGGGGCGCTCGACCCAGCGCCTGTTGCTGACGTTTCGCGATCTCTCGCCGATCCGGCGGGTCGAGGAAATGCGGGTCGATTTCGTCGCCAATGCCAGCCACGAATTGCGCACCCCGCTCGCGGCGCTTTCGGGTTTCATCGAGACGCTGAAAGGGCCGGCGCGCAACGATACCGCCGCGCGGGAGCGTTTCCTCGACATCATGGAGGCGCAGGCCAAACGCATGGCGCGGCTGATCGACGATCTCCTGTCGTTGTCGCGGATCGAGCTGTCTGCGCATGTGCGTCCGCAGACGCCGGTGGAATTGCTGCCGATCATTCGCCAGGTGGTCGATGCGCTGCAGATGCTGGCACGGGACCGCGGCGTGACCGTTACCGTTTCCGCGCCCAAGGAGCCGCTGGTGGTGTCCGGCGACCGGGACGAGCTGACGCGGGTGTTCGAAAACCTGATCGAGAATGCTCTGAAATACGGGGCGTCGGGCAAGCGCGTGGAAATTACCCTGTCGCGCGCGTTCAATGTCAGTGGCGGCGAGGAAGCGGTCGCGGCGGTGCGCGATTACGGCCCCGGCATTTC
The DNA here is from genome assembly GCF_002119765.1 of Pseudorhodoplanes sinuspersici. Lineage (NCBI taxonomy): Bacteria > Pseudomonadati > Pseudomonadota > Alphaproteobacteria > Hyphomicrobiales > Pseudorhodoplanes > Pseudorhodoplanes sinuspersici. Next base: position 1,181,084 of record NZ_CP021112.1, on the reverse strand, counting down.
CGGCGAGCATCTGCCGCGGCTGACCGAGCGCTTCTATCGCGTGGACGTGACCGAGAGTCGGGCGCAGGGGGGGACCGGTCTCGGGCTCGCTTTGGTCAAGCACATCATGAACCGCCATCGCGGCCGGCTGAATATCGAGAGCCGGTCGGGCGAGGGGGCGACTTTTACCGTCCGGTTGCCGATGTCCACAGGCCTAATGCCGGCAACGCGAAAAAATAGCTGATTTTTCAATAAGTTACATTGTCATTCAGGTGTCATCTGGCCGTCATAGAACCGAAGGCATGTCACCCTAGCTGACGGGGTGCAACCGGGTTGGTCTTCCCCTTTTTCATTTCCAATGCCGACCGCCCCGCACAAACTCGAAGGAGAGATGCTTTGAAACCCCAGACCTTCGCCAGCGCCTTTGCGCTCGTGGCGGCCGGTATGCTCGTTGCCGGCACTGCCCAAGCTCGCGACCAGATCCGTATCGTCGGTTCGTCCACCGTTTATCCGTTCACCACAGCCGTTGCCGAGCAGCTCGGTAAGACCGGCGGCGTGAAGACTCCGGTCGTCGAATCCACCGGAACCGGTGGCGGCATGAAGCTGTTCTGCGCTGGCGTCGGCGAGGAGCATCCGGACGCGACCAATGCCTCGCGCCGCATGAAGAAGACCGAACTGGACATGTGCCAGAAGAACGGCGTCAAGGACGTCGTCGAGATCAATATCGGCTTCGACGGCCTGACCATTGCTCAGTCGAAGCAGGGCACGCCGATCAAGCTGACGCTCCCGCAATTGCTGCTGGCTGTTGCGAAGCAGGTTCCCGGACCGGACGGAAAACTGATCCCGAACCCGAACAAGAACTGGTCCGACATCGACAAGTCGCTGCCGAACTTCAAGATCGAAGTGCTTGGTCCTCCGCCGACCTCCGGCACCCGTGACTCGTTCCATGAGCTGCTTCTTGAAAAGGGCGCCGAGCAGATCCCCGCTCTTGCACAACTGAAGAAGTCGGATCCGAAGGCGTTTGACTCGGTTTGGAAAACGCTTCGCGAAGACGGCGTTTACGTCGAAGCCGGTGAGAACGACAATCTGATCGTCGCCAAGCTGGAGCAGAACAAGAATGCCTTCGGCGTGTTCGGCTATTCCTTCCTGGAAGAGAATGCCGCGAAGCTGCGTGGCGTGCCGCTCAACGGCTCCGAGCCGGAATTCGACAACATCACGAGCGGCAAATATCCGGGCGCTCGCCGGATGTATGTCTATCTGAAGAAGGCCCATGTCGGCATCGTGCCGGGCATCGACAAGTTTGCGGTCGAATATGTTTCCCCGAAAGCGATCGGCGAAGATGGCTATCTCGCCAAGAAAGGTCTTGTGACCCTGCCGAAGGCGGAAGCAGACGCGGTGCGCAAGTCGATCACCGACATGAAGCCTGTGTCGGCTGACGCGCTCGGTTCATAAGCGACAATTGAGCGGTCGCGCAGGTTGCGCGGCCGCTCTCTTCAACGAAGCGAAGCCGATAAAGGCCCGCAATGATAACTGTCCTATCGATATCAGGTACGAAGCCGGTTTTTTCCGGGGGGTGTTGAGGCCATGACGTCGCTGTATTTCCTCGGCCTCGCGGTCCTGGTGATCGCTGGTTATTTTCTCGGGCGCTCGCGCGCGGTCGTTGCGGGCGGCAACGTCCAGCTGCATTCGCGTCCGGTTTATCACGGCGCCTTCGTGGTGATCAGCGTGCTGATCCCGATGCTGCTGATCTTCCTTGTCGCGGTTCCGATCGCCGACAAGATCGTGAATACGCAAGCCATCAGTGCGCTGGACCCCAATCTGCTCGACGACGATCTCAAGCGCGGCGCGGCGATGCGCGACATCCTGGCCGTCGCGTCCGGCAATTACCCCGGGCAGCCGAGTGTTGCGCTGAAAAATGCAGCCGATGTTTATACGTCGCTGCGGTCCTGGACCAATACATTGATCCTCGGGGCCGGCTGGATTTTCGGCCTTCTCGGCATCGCATACGCATTCCGTATGCTGTCGGCGGAGTTCCGTGCCCGCAATAATGTCGAGACCGTTGTCAAATACGTGCTGCTGGCCGCGGCATGCGTGGCGGTTCTGACGACCATCGGTATCCTGTTCTCGGTTTTGTTCGAGACCATTCGATTCTTCCAGAAGGTCTCTCCGCTGGACTTCCTGTTTGGGACGCATTGGAGCCCGCAAACCGCCATCCGTGAGGATCAGGTCGGCTCCTCAGGCGCCTTCGGCATCGTGCCGCTGGTCGCAGGCACCCTCCTGATCACCACGATTGCGATGCTGATTGCAGGTCCGGTCGGTTTGTTTGCAGCCATATACATGGCCGAATACGCCACGCCGCGTTTTCGCGCTTTCGCAAAGCCCATTCTCGAAATCCTCGCCGGTATTCCGACGGTGGTGCTCGGCTTCTTCGCTGCGCTCAGCCTTGCGCCGTGGGTCCGAGGCGCTGGCGAATCCATCGGTTTGAATGTCGCCTCCGAAAGCGCGCTGGCCGCGGGTATCGTCATGGGCATGATGATCATCCCGTTCGTGTCATCCCTGTCCGACGACGTGATCAACGCGGTGCCGCAATCGTTGCGCGATGGGTCCTATGGCATGGGCGCGACGAGATCGGAAACGATCAAAAAGGTGGTGTTGCCGGCTGCGCTGCCCGGCATCGTGTCAGCTTTCATGCTCGCCATCAGCCGCGCGGTCGGCGAAACCATGATCGTGGTGATGGCTGCAGGTCTCGCGGCCAACCTCACCTTCAATCCGCTCGAAGCGGTGACGACCTTTACCGTGCAGATCAAGACGATCCTTGTCGGCGACCAGGAATTCGACAGCGCCAAGACGCTGGCGGCCTTCGCTCTGGGCTTCGTCCTCTTCTTCTTCACACTCGCACTCAATGTGATCGCGATGCAGATCGTGAAGCGATATCGAGAACAATATGACTGATACGACCCTTTCCGGAGTTCGCACGATCGATCTCGGAACCGACGCTGCAAGAGCGCGCGTCAAGGCACGATATCGCGCCGAGGCCCGGTTCCGTTTCTATGGTCTCGCCGCGATCGGGCTCACGGCGATATTCCTGGTGGTCGTTCTGACCGACATCATTGTGAAAGGCCTTCCGGCCTTCACGCAGAACTCGCTCCAGCTGAACGTCAACATTGATCCGGCAGAGATCGATCCGAAAGGATCGCGAAACCCGGACGATATTCGTGCGGGTGATTTCCAGGCGCTTGTCCGCAACGCTTTGAGGGCGGAGTTCCCGGATGCCAAGGATCGTACGGCGCGGCGACAGCTCGACAGCATCCTGTCATCGGGAGCGTCCGATTACCTGCGCGAGCGTGTCGTCGCCGATCCTTCGCTCATCGGCCAGACCGTCACCGTGCCGGTCCTGATGTCGTCCGACGGCGACCTTTATTTCAAAGGCATCGGCACCAAGGTGGTCAAAGCCGCAGGCCTCGGCACCGCCACGCCGAGTGGAACGTCCGGTGAAATCGAGATCAAGTCGACCTCGAACGACTTCGCCAATGCGCTTGCGCTGGTCAAGCAAGCACTGACAACACAGGCGCGCAATGAAGCGCGTGAGGCCGAGCGCCTGCAGGGTTTTGCAACAAGTGCCGAAACGCGCGCAAAGGGGCTCGAAGCCGACATTGCGGCGGCAAAAAGCGCCAATAACGCTTCTCGAGTCGCTGCGCTTGAATCTCAGTTGGCGGCAGCCACGGAGGAGGCGACGTCGCTGTCTGGCCGTGCGAAGGAATTGCGGGAGGACGTCGCCGCGCTGGAGCAGCGTTACAAGAACCCGACCGCGCCGGAGCCGATCACCGATCGCATGCCGAGCCTTCTCATCGCGATCAATGGCGGTGTCGTGAAGGTTACGGACGTCAGCGGGGATGGCGTGAAGGGCGACACCTTGATCTCGCTGAGCTCGGCCGATCCTGCGGCGCCCGGCGCATGGCAAATCGTGAACTATCAGACGCCGGAAGGCAGCCGTCGCCTCAACGACCGCGTGGTGACTTGGCTCGATGTGCTGAAGGAAAGAGGTCTTGTCCAGAGCCAGTTCAACTGGCGGTTCTTCTCCTCCGGCGATAGCCGCGAGCCGGAACTGGCGGGTATTCGGGGTGCGCTTGTGGGTTCGGCGCTGACCCTGCTCGTGACGCTGGTGCTGTGCCTTCCGCTTGGTGTCGCTGGCGCGATCTACCTGGAAGAATTCGCGCCGAAGAACTGGCTGACCGAAATCATCGAGGTCAACATCAACAATCTTGCTGCGGTGCCTTCGATCGTGTTCGGCCTGCTGGGCCTCGCCGTATTCCTCAATTTCTTCGGACTGCCGCGCTCCGCGCCATTGGTGGGCGGCCTGGTCCTGGCGCTGCTGGTGCTGCCGACGATCATCATCGCATCGCGTGCTGCCTTGAAGGCGGTTCCACCCTCCATCAAGGAGGCTGCCCTCGGCATTGGCGCCTCGAAACAGCAGGCGATCTTCCACCATGTTCTGCCGCTGGCGATGCCGGGCATCATGACCGGCACGATCATCGGCATGGCGCATGCGCTCGGCGAGACTGCGCCGCTCCTCATGATCGGCATGGTCGCGTTCATCGTCGAGCCTGCCACCAGCATCTTTCAATCTGCGACAGTGATGCCGGTTCAAATCTATCTGTGGTCTGATTTGCCGGAAATCGGTTTCCAGGCGCGCACCGCCGCTGCGATCATGGTGCTTCTGGCCTTCCTGTTTGTCATGAACGGTACTGCAATCATCCTGCGTAAACGCTTCGAGCGGCGCTGGTAAGAAATCGGGAGTTGGAGATGCTGGCTATGAATGCCATGGTTAAACCCGCAGCCGATGCTGTTGTGGCCGATGCTGCGAAGGCGCCGGCCAAAGTGGTCGCACGCAACGTCAACGTCTATTACGGCGACAAGCACGCCTTGAAGGATGTCAGTGTCGATATTCCCGAGCGCTCGGTGATGGCATTCATCGGACCGTCGGGTTGCGGCAAGTCGACCTTCCTGCGTTGCATCAACCGCATGAACGACACCATCCCGTCGGCGCGGGTGACGGGCAATATCGAGATCGACAATCTCGATATCTATGACAAATCCCTCGATGTTGTGCAGTTGCGTGCGCGTGTCGGCATGGTGTTCCAGAAGCCGAATCCGTTCCCGAAGTCGATCTACGAGAACGTGGCCTATGGTCCCCGCATTCACGGCATGGCCCGCTCGAAGGCCGATCTCGACGAAATCGTCACCGCCAGTCTGAAAAGGGCCGGTCTTTACGAAGAGGTGAAGGATCGCTTGTCCGATCCTGGCACCGGGCTTTCCGGCGGTCAGCAGCAGCGTCTTTGCATCGCCCGGGCGATCGCTGTGGGTCCGGAAGTGATCCTGATGGACGAGCCGTGTTCGGCGCTCGATCCGATCGCGACCGCGCGTATCGAAGAGCTGATCGACGAATTGAGGCAGAACTTCACGATCATCATCGTGACCCACTCGATGCAGCAGGCCGCCCGCGTATCGCAGCGGACCGCTTTCTTCCATCTCGGCAATCTGGTGGAGGAGGGCCCTACAGAAACGGTCTTCACGACACCACATGATCGTCGGACACAGGATTACATCACCGGTCGCTTCGGCTGACCGGCCGCTGCAAGAGCGAGGACGAGACAATGTCTAACCATATTACCAAGGCCTTCGACGCCGACCTGCAGGAACTCAATCGCATGGTCGCCGAAATGGGCGGCCTCGCCGAGAAGGAAATTGCCGAGTCGGTTCACGCTCTGACGCGCCGGGATACGACCACGGCGCTCAAGGTGATCGCATCGGACGAGCAGGTTGACACCCTTCAGCGGGAAATCGAGGAAAAGGCGGTTCTGACGATTGCGCGCCGCCAGCCGATGGCGGTCGACCTGCGCGAGGTCGTCGGCGCAATGCGCGTCGCCAACGAGATCGAGCGGATCGGCGACCTGGCCAAGAATATCAGCAAGCGGGTGCTGGATCTCAATGGCGAATACCCCTCGCTGAAGCTGATCCGCGGCGTCGAACATATGGGCACGCTGGTTCTGACCCAGCTCAAGCGGGTGCTGGATGCCTATGCCGCCCGCAACATCGACGATGCGATGGAGGTGTGGAAGCGTGACGAGGAAATCGATGCGATGTGCGTGTCGCTGTTCCGCGAATTGCTGACCTATATGATGGAAGACCCGCGCAACATCACCTTCTGCATCCATCTTCTGTTCTCGGCCAAGAATATCGAGCGGATGGGCGATCATGCGACCAATATCGCCGAGACGGTGCATTACATGATGAAGGGCGAGCCGTTGACGCTCGAACGTCCGAAAGCCGACACCACCAGCTTTGCGCCCGTCGGCATCCAAGGCTGAATGAGACGCTGATGATGAGTGGACCGAATGCGCGCATCCTGATTGTCGAAGACGAGGAACCGCTTTCTCTCCTGTTGCGCTATAATCTTGAGACCGAGGGTTACGAGGTCGAAACCGTGACCCGCGGCGACGATGCCGATACGCGGCTGCGGGAAAGCACGCCAGACCTTGTCGTGCTCGACTGGATGTTGCCGGGTCTCTCGGGAATCGAGCTGTGCCGGCGGTTGCGGACGCGCCCTGAAACCAAGTCGATGCCGATCATCATGCTGACCGCGCGCGGCGAGGAGAGCGAGCGCGTGCGCGGTCTGTCGACCGGTGCGGACGATTACGTCACCAAGCCGTTTTCGGTGCCGGAACTTGTGGCGCGTATTCGCGCCCTGCTGCGCCGGTCCCGGCCGGAACGGCTGGCCGATATTCTGACGCTCGGCGAGATCGAGCTTGACCGGGTGAAGAAGCGGGTCTCGCGTGGTGGCCGTGATGTGGATCTTGGGCCGACGGAATTCCGGTTGCTGGAATTTCTGATGGAGCGTCCGGGCCGCGTTTTCACGCGCGAGCAGTTGCTCGACGGCGTCTGGGGCAGCGAAGTCTATATCGACGAACGCACGGTCGATGTGCATGTCGGTCGGCTGCGCAAGGCGCTCAATCGCGGCCGTGACGGCGATCCGATCCGGACCGTGCGTGGCTCGGGCTATTCGATCGACGATCGCTTCGGCAAGGCGAGCTGATCGATAGATCCGCGCTATCGCTGAACCCGCATGATCTGAAAAAGAAACGCCCCGGATTGTGGTCCGGGGCGTTTTCTTTCGTCTGCTCGTCCGCCGCGATGCTCAGCGATGGGCCGGCCGCTTGTCGCGCCGCGCCGCCGGCGGCTGATAGGCGATGCGCGAGTGATAGGCGCAATAGGGCAGGCTGGTCAGTGCATGGCCGCCGCAGAAATAGAAGTCCTGGGTCGCGGGGTCGCCGATCGGCCACCGGCAGGTCTGTTCGTTGAGCTCGAGCAAGGTGCGGCGCTGGCCCATCGGAACGACATTTTCGACCGGCGCCTGTTCGGGCTCGACTTCGTAGTCATAGGCGTAGGCATGCGCCAGGGCCGTATTCCCCCGGACCACGGGTCTTGCGACCCTCAGCATATGGGTCGTTCGTGGCTTGCGCGGCCGCGGCGCGCTGGCCGAGGGCGCCTTTGTCCGTCCGGAAAGCCCGAGACGGTGGACCTTGCCGATCACCGCATTCCGGGTAATTCCGCCGAGTTCCGCCGCGATCTGGCTGGCTGAAAGGCCATCCGACCAGAGCTTTTTGAGTTGCTCGACCCGTTCGTCCGTCCACGTCATTGAGCCTCTCCTGTCAGCATGGTGTTCGCGGAATCCGAATCCCTCATCGGGCAGCGCAAAGCCGCCGACGCTACGCACACCACTGGTAGATTTGAATTTAGGTCCGCCGCACGAGATGTCGTATCCGACAGATGGGACACTACAAGATGGCTGGACTCGGCCGCAAGAGTCCGCGAAGCCACATCCCCATAAAGGTGTTCATTTCCTCGCTTTATTCAACGAAATGCGGCATTGCATTACCGTTCGCGTGTGTTGACAGCGGGGGGAGCACACCTAGAATGTGCATAAGTGCCGCCCGCCGGGGCGGCATATTTCGTTTTTGTTCTGCGTCTTGGGACGCAAATTCTGCCGGACCATCGCCGTGCTCTCACATCTTCTGCCGACTTACGCCCGTGCCGAACTCGCTTTTGAGCGGGGAGAAGGGGTGTGGCTCACGGCCACGACGGGAGAGCGCTATCTGGATTTCTCGTCCGGCGTTGCCGTCAATGTGCTGGGTCATGCGCATCCTGTCCTCGTGGAAGCGCTGACCGACCAGGCTCACAAGCTCTGGCACGTCTCGAACCTGTTCCAGATGCCGGAGGCTGAAAAGCTCGCCAAGCGTCTGTGCAGCGCGAGCTTTGCCGATGTGGTCTTTTTCGCCAATTCCGGCGCGGAGGCGATGGAAGCGGCGATCAAGACCGCGCGCAAATTCCATGCGGCCAATGGCCAGCCCGAACGCGTCGGCATCATTACGTTCGAAGGCGCCTTCCATGGCCGCACGCTGGCGACGCTCGCCGCCGGCGGCCAGCAGAAATATCTTGAAGGCTTCGGCCCCGTGGCCGGCGGCTTCACACAGGTTGCCTTCGGCGATCTCGACGCAGTGAAGAAGGCGATCACGCCGGAAACTGCGGCGATCATCATGGAGCCGGTGCAGGGCGAAGGCGGCGTGCGCGTCGTCCCGGGTGAATTCATGCGGGCGATGCGCGAGCTGTGCGACGAGCACGGTTTGATGCTGGTCTTCGACGAAGTGCAGACCGGTCTCGGCCGCACCGGCGAATTGTTCGGCTATCAGCGCAGCGGCATTTCTCCCGACATCATGGCGCTGGCCAAGGCGCTCGGCGGCGGTTTCCCGATCGGCGCATGCCTTGCGACCAGCGAAGCGGCAAAGGGCATGACCGTGGGCACGCATGGCTCGACCTTCGGCGGCAATCCGCTGGCGACGCGTGTCGGCAATGCCGTACTCGATGTCGTGCTGGCGCCCGGCTTCCTCGATCATTCGCGCAAGATGGCGCTGCTGCTGAAACAGCGGCTGGCGGAGCTTAAGGATCGCCATGCGTCGATCATTTCCGAAGTGCGCGGCGAAGGTCTGCTGATCGGTCTGCGCAGCGTCGTGCCGAACGGCGACCTTGTCGCCGCTTGCCGCGCCGAAAAGCTGCTGACCGTCGCGGCCGGCGATAACGTGGTGCGTCTGTTGCCACCGCTGATCATCAGCGAGGACGACATTGCCGAAGCCATCGGCATGATCGACCGGGCCTGTACACGCCTCACCGCCCATCAGCCATCAGCCAACAAGGTTGCATCGTGATGGCCAAGCACAAACTTCGCCACTTCATCGATCTGATCGATGTCCCGTCGGCCGATCTGCGGGCGATTATCGCGTCCGCGCGCGCCATGAAGAAATCGAAAGGCGGCACGAGAGCCAAGCGTCCGCTGGCCAGTCAGACTCTGGCCATGATTTTCGACAAGCCCTCGACCCGTACGCGCATCTCGTTTGAGGTCGCGATGCGGCAGCTTGGCGGTGACGTGGTCATGCTGACCGGGGCGGAGATGCAACTCGGCCGCGGCGAATCCATTCCCGATACGGCGCGGGTGATGTCGCGCTTCGTCGATGCGGTGATGATCCGCACGCTGGAGCACGATCTCATTACCGAGATGGCGGAATACGCAACCGTGCCGGTGATCAACGGTCTGAGCAGACGGTCGCATCCCTGCCAGGTGATGGCCGATGTGATGACCTTCGAAGAGCATCTCGGTGCGATCAAGAACAGGACCGTCGCCTGGACCGGCGATGCCAATAACGTGCTGGTCTCGTGGATGCATGCCGCCGAGCGGTTCGATTTCCGCCTCAATGTGGCGACCCCGCCGGAACTGGCGCCGCAGAAATGGCTGCTGGACTGGATCGAAAGTTCCGGTGCGGCGATCCATATCGGCACCGATCCCGAAGAAGCGGTCAAAGGCGCCGATTGCGTCGTCACCGATACCTGGGTGTCGATGGGCGACGAGGCATCAAAGGCCAACCGGCACAACCTTTTGCAGCCCTATCAGGTCAACGCCCGGCTGATGGCGAAAGCCAATCCCGACGCCATTTTCATGCATTGCCTTCCCGCCCATCGTGGCGAGGAAGTGACCGATGAGGTGATGGACGGTCCGCAATCGGTGGTTTTCGACGAGGCGGAGAACCGCTTGCATGCGCAGAAGGGCATCCTTACTTGGTGCCTGAACGCCACCATTCGGTAATTCCGCGACGATTTTGGGCCTTGCCCCAAAGTCGTCGTGATCGTTTTTTGCTTTATCCGAACCTGGTGCCGTCCGCACGTCCATGACCCGCTGGCGCGAGTGGCTTCGCGCAGCGGATATCTCTGTTTCAACTTCCGGCATGCGCTCCATGAATATCGACATCCCGACCCGCACACCGTCTCCCCAATCAATCGACGACACCATCCTGCCATTCGAAGTGGCGGCGTTGGATTTGCGCGGCCGCGTGGTCCGGCTGGGACCTGCGGTCGATGAAATCCTGGCGCGGCACGATTATCCGCTGCCGGTGTCGAAGCTTCTCGGCGAAGCCATCGCGCTCGCGGCTCTGTTCGGCTCGTCGTTGAAATTCGACGGTCGTTTCATCATGCAGACCCAGAGCGATGGACCGGTACGCATGCTGGTCGTGGACTATGCGACTGGCGGGCGCATTCGTGCCTGTGCGCGATTCGATCGCCCGCGCGTCGATGCAGCCATCGCCGAGGGCAAGGATTCGCCTGGCGAATTGCTCGGTAAAGGCCATCTGGCAATGACCATCGACCAGGGTGCCGACATGAACCGTTATCAGGGCGTCGTCGCGCTGGATGGCGGCGGGCTTGAGGATGCCGCGCATGAGTATTTCATGCGCTCGGAGCAGATCCCGACACGGGTGCGGCTTGCCGTTGCGGAGGAGCTTCGCTCCGGCAACAACGGAGCGACGCATCGCTGGCGCGCGGGCGGCATCATGCTGCAATTCCTGCCGAAGTCGGAGGACCGCATGCGTGTGCCCGATCTCGATCCGGGCGATGCGCCGGAAGGCGCGGAAATCCATACGGCGGAGGAAGACGATGCCTGGGTCGAAGGTAAGGCATTGGTGGAAACGGTCGAGGATATCGAGCTGATCGATCCCGATCTGTCGACCGAGCGGCTGGTCTATCGCCTGTTCCACGAGCGCGGCGTGCGCGTCTTCGACAATGCCAATGTCGAAGCGCAATGCTCCTGCTCGCGCGACAGCGTCGAAGCGATGCTCAAGAGCTTCTCGCAGGATGATCGCGACCACATGGTCGAAGACGGCAAGATCGCGGTGACCTGCGAGTTCTGCAATCGCACCTACGATTTCGCGCCCGATGAGGTCGGTGCGAATGGGGGCGGGGCGCAGTAGTTCCCTTAATCCGCCCTCATCCTGAGGAGCGCACGACGTGCATCTCAAAGGATAAGGCCGCGCGGTGGTGCGGAGATTACGCCGATTGATCTCCGCAATTTATGCGGGGAAAAACTTGCGCCTGCCTTCCTTCACCCTCCCCCTACGCAAGTCGGATGTTTCCGACTTGCGTAGTCAGCAAACCTGAAGTCGCGTGCACGCGACTTCAGTGGGAGGGTGAATTACTACGCTGGCCCGCCTTCTCAATTCGGCCGCGACCCACGGGCAAGCGCGATATCGAGGATCTCATCAGAAAGAACATTCTGAAACGAGACGCGGCTGGCGGGCGTAGCACCAGCTATTCCCTTGTCGAGATCGCATGAGCCGGCCAAGGTACGACGCGCTTCGTTTTAATGTCGGCTTTTGATGGCCTCGCCCAACCATGGGATGACATGAATGGCTGCGTTCAATGCTGCATCATTCGTTGGATATGCGATGTCTGAATAGTATTGCACAGGCGTCCACTCTCCCACGTCCTCAACGTCGCGGCGAAACTCTTCGAATCCGAAGGTGCCGTCAGGCCGTTGGAAGAGATCGACACACCGGTCATGGTCGCTGTTTTCGATGCTGCGAAAGACGAGCCACGATTTGTCTATGTGCCCGGACATCGCTGTACTCTTGGTTTTCGATGCGGCCCAACCTTGCTGCCCTAGAGCATGATGCCGAAAAGTGCGAAGCGGTTTTCGGACGACATCATGCTCTAACGTATTAGAATCGATCACGTTTATGATTTTGGGTCGATTCGATCCAAAATCATCGTGATCTAGCGTCATCCAGAGCGATGACCTGCCTTCTCAATTGATCGTGCGCGAGGCATGTGTGCAGTCGAGGGAGAAGGCGGGGATGTCGATATCGAAACGCTCGCCATCCTCGGTCACCATGCCATAACGGCCAACCATGAAGCCGGACGGCGTCTGCAAGGGAACACCGCTGGTATATTCGAAGCTCTTGCCGGGCTCGATCACCGGCTCTTCGCCCACGACGCCCGCACCACGGACCTCCTGCACGCGGCCCTGCCCATCGGTGATGTGCCAGTAGCGCGTCTTCAGTTGCACGGTCTTGCCGCCGTTATTGGTAATCTCGATCGTATAGGCCCAAAAGAATTGTCCCTTGTCCGGCGCGGAGCGGTCGGCCAGAAAACGGGGCGATACCGTGACTTCAATATTGCGTGTTACGGCGCGGTACATGAAGCCAAGTCCCTGGGCCAGAGATCCGCCATTCTATGAGACCTTAAATCCGGCGAAGATTTTTCTACAAATACCAGTATCAATTCGTGGCTTGCAACCGGCGATGGCCTCGGCAAATGTCCAGCCAAACCCTCCCGACTTTCGGAACGACGCGCCTGATGGATCCAGCGATCCCGACCGACCGCGACTTGCGGCTCGACCTGTTTCGCGGCCTTGCGCTGTGGCTGATCTATCTCGACCATATTCCATCGAACATCGTCGCCTGGATCACGATCCGCAATTACGGGTTCAGCGACGCGACGGAAATCTTCATCTTCATTTCCGGCTTCACCGCAGCCTTCGTCTACGGCCGCGCGATGCGCGACTATGGATTTGTGGTGTCGAGCGCACGCATCCTCAAGCGCGCCTGGCAGATCTATGTCGCGCATATCTTCCTGTTCGTGATCTATATGGGCCAGATCGCCTATGTGGCGCGTGGTTTCCAGAATCCGCTCTATGCGGAAGAAATGAATATCCTGGAGTTCCTGCAGCAGCCTGACATCATTCTCATTCAGGCGCTGATGCTGAAATTCAAGCCCGTCAACATGGATGTGCTGCCGCTCTACATCGTGCTGATGGCGACGTTTCCGCCGGTGCTGTGGCTGCTGCTGCGAAACGGCACGCTGGCGCTTGCCCTGTCGGTGCTGCTTTACGTGCTGGCCTGGCAATTCGGCTGGAACCTGCCGGCCTATCCGGGCGGCGGATGGTTTTTCAATCCGTTCGCCTGGCAACTTCTCTTCGTGTTCGGTGCATGGTGCGCGCTTGGCGGCGCGGCAAGGTTGCATGGTCTTGTGCATTCGCGCATCACGCTTGCCGTTGCCGTGGCTTACCTCCTGTTTGCCTTCTGCATCACCCTGACGTGGCATATTCCCGGGCTGGCGCCTTATGTGCCACGGTGGCTCGCGGAACATATCTATCCGATCGACAAGACCAATCTGGACGTGCTGCGCTTCGCGCATTTCCTCGCTTTGGCCACTGTGACCCTTTACTTCGTTCCGCGGGACTGGGCCCCTCTGACATCCCCCTGGTTGCGGCCGGCGATCCTGTGCGGGCAGCACTCGCTGGAAATCTTCTGCCTGGGCGTCTTTTTGGCCTTCGCGGCTCATTTCGTAAAGGTTGAAGTTTCCCCGGGGATTCCGATGCAGATCGCAGTCAGTGTGTTAGGCATTTTAATAATGATTGCCGTGGCCTGGATGCTATCGTGGTACAAGAATGCCACGGGTCGAAAAGCCGTCGCGCGTTCGGGTTAAGCCTTTTTGGCTGACCTGGCACGGACCTCGCAGGAGGCGGGGGAATGAGAGCTGTGATTGTTGGGCTTCTGGCAGTGGTCGTCGCGGCGGCGGTTCCCGTTCACGCGCAGACCGACATGCTTCCGTTGCCCGAATTCCCGTCACCGGAGAGCGATCCCTGCGAGGTTCCCGGCTATATCCTGTTTGGCGACGCCAGGCTCGATCACGTCAAAAAGGCCGTTGAAGAGCACAAGAAGCTCACAATCCTGGTGTTGGGATCGGGCTCCTCGGTGCTGCCGGGACCGGACGGCGCCAACAAATCCTATCCGGGCCGCCTGGAAGAGCTGCTGCACAAGCGGTTCCCGGATGTCGCGATCAAGGTGATCGCCCTGGCGAAATCCCGGCTGACCGCAGCCGACATGACACAGGGTCTGGAGAAAGTCCTGGCTGAAAAGAAACCCGATCTGGTGATCTGGCAGACCGGAACCGTCGATGCGATCCGCGGCGTCGATCCGGAAAGCTTTCGCGCCTCTCTCGATGACGGCATCGACCATATCGCCGAGAGCGGCGCCGACCTGATCCTGATGAACATGCAATATAGCCCGCGCACAGAGACCATGATCGCGCTCGGCAATTACGCCGACATCATGCGTGTCGTGGCGCGCGATCGCGACGTGCCGCTGTTCGATCGCCGCGAGATCATGCGTTACTGGAACGACAACGGAAATTTCGATCTCAACCTTGCCACCAAGGATGTCGCAACCGCGTACAAGGTCCATGATTGCCTTGGCCGCGCGCTGGCCTCGCTTGTGGTTGAAGCCGCCGATCTCGACGGTATCAAAACGAGGCCGACGCAATGACGATGTCTCTTCTGCGCCCTTTTTGTCTTCCAACATTGGCGATGGCTGCGGCCTGCGCCGCGACGATCGCCAGTGTTGCGCAGGCGGAGGATAAAACGCCCGCGCCGGTTGCGCCTGTGACGCAAGCGGCTCCCGCGCCGGTCTGCTCCGCACCTGATGACATGACGCGGCTGATGAACCCGCTGGCCCGCACGGGGAAGCGCATCGCCGCCGGCGAGCCGGTGAAGATCGTCGCCTTCGGCTCATCATCGACGGCCGGTGCCTTTGCGAGTTCGCCGGACAAGTCCTATCCGAACCGTCTTGCGGTCGAGTTGAAGGAACGTTTTCCGGGCCAGCCGATCACGGTGGTCAATCGCGGCGCGAATGGCGAGGAAGCCCCCGACATGCTGCTGCGTCTTGATGCGGAAGTGCTGTCGGAAAAGCCCGATTTGATCCTCTGGCAGGTCGGCACCAACGCGGTGCTGCGCGATGCGCCGATGGGCGCGACCAATGCGCAGATCCTTGAAGGCCTGAAGCGCATGAAGACGTCGGGCGCCGATGTGGTCCTGATCGATCCGCAATTCGCGCCGATGGTGGTGGCGAAGAAAGAGACCGATGCGATGGTGCATCTGTTGGCGATCACGGCCAAGACCCAGAATGTCGATCTGTTCCAGCGCTTTGCGGTGATGCGCCACTGGCGCAATGTCGCCCGGCTGCCGTTCGAGGCCTTCATCTCGCCGGACGACCTGCACATGAACGACTGGAGCTATGCCTGCGTCGCCAAGCTTCTCGGCGGGGCCATTGCCGAAGCCGCGACCCGCACCAGCCTGACGGCCAGCGCCGGACGGCGGTGAGCATCACAAAATGCTGGGATAATTGGGCTTTTCTCGGCCTCTCGGCTTTCCGCCGCACCCGCTCTGCTCTAGACGCTTCTGACCTGAAAGGGAGGCGGGCGGCTTGGCACCCACTTTCGCGAGCGCCGAACACGGCATCCTGACCGACCGCATGATCGCGGAGATGACGCTGGCTGGCCACATCCTGCCGTCGGCGCCGTTTGCTGAGGATCAGGTGCAGCCGGCGAGCCTCGATCTGCGCCTCGGGCCAATCGCCTATCGGGTGCGCGCGAGCTTTCTTCCCGGCCCCGGCGCCACCGTCGAGCGGCGGATCAAGGATCTTCACCTGCATACGATCCCGCTGGCCGATGGCGCGGTGCTGGAAACCGGCTGCGTCTATATCGTGCCGCTGATGGAAAGCCTGTCGCTGCCAGCCGATATTTCCGCGACCGCCAATCCGAAAAGCTCGACCGGCCGCATCGATGTGTTCACGCGGGTGATCGCCGATCATTCGCGCGGTTTCGATCAGGTCGCGGCCGGTTATCAGGGGCCGCTCTATGCGGAAATTTCGCCGCGCACCTTTCCGGTGCTGGTGCGGCAAGGCTCACGGCTGTCGCAGATCCGTTTCCGACGCGGCGATACGCTGCTCGATGCCGGGCAATTGCGGGCGCTGCATGCCAGCGAGCGGCTGGTCGATGCTGATGACGCAGATCTCAATGACGGTGTTGCGGTCGGTGTCGATCTGTCGGGTGACTTCGCCGGCGGGCTGATCGGCTACAGAGCCAAACGTCATACCGGTCTGATCGATGTCGATCTGCGCAACGGCTACAGCGTCGGCGATTTCTGGGAGCCGATGAGCGCCCGCGCCGACCGCAGTCTCATTCTCGATCCGAACGAATTCTACATCCTCGCTTCGAAGGAAGCGGTGCAGGTGCCGCCGGATTACGCCGCCGAGATGGTGCCGTTCGATCCGCTGGTCGGCGAATTCCGCGTCCATTATGCGGGCTTCTTCGATCCCGGCTTCGGTTATGCCGGAGCCGGCGGGCGCGGCTCGCGCGCGGTGCTGGAGGTGCGCTCGCGCGAAGTGCCGTTCATTCTCGAACATGGCCAGATCGTCGGCCGTCTCGTCTACGAGACGATGATGGCGCGACCGGAAACGCTCTACGGCCAGGGCATCGGCTCGAATTATCAGGCGCAGGGCCTGAAATTATCGAAACACTTTCGAAGCAGCTAGCGTCTGTGCGAGCCGCCGAGCCAACCTACAGGCGTCCGCAATAGGCGCGGCCTGTAGGTTGGTTATGAGGTCCTTACGTCGGCGTAAGGCCTGTGGTCTTGATGGTGGTCCCCCACTTTGCGATCTCGGCAGCGAGGCGATGGCTGAGGGATTCCTGCGTTGAAGCGATCACGGTCCCGCCGATATCGGCAAATCGTTTCTTCGCGGCGTCGCCGTTGACGACATTGCGAATGTTTTCGCTGAGCAATGCCGTGACAGGAGCTGGTGTGCGCGCGGGCGCGAAAAAGGCCCACCAATTGGCCATTTCGTAACCCGGAACGCCGGCTTCGGCAATCGTCGGCACGTTGGGCAAGCTGGCAACGCGCTTCGCCGTCGTGACGGCGATGGCGCGCACCGTGTTTCCTTCCACCTGCGGAAGAGCCGTCGACAGATTGTCGAACATGACGTCGACCCGGCCAGCGATCAGATCGGTCAAGGCAGGATTGCTGCCCTTATAAGGGATATGCGCAAGCGAAATTCCGCTCTTCTGCATGAAAAGCTCCGCGGCGAGATGCAGAGAGGAGCCGACGCCGGCCGACGCATAGGAAAGGCCGCCGCTCTTTGTCTTTGCGGCCGCAATCAGGTCGGCAATGGACTTGATGGGCGAGTCCTTCGGAACGATCACCACATTCGGTGTTTCCAGTGCCAGGGTCAGCGGCGCCAGGTCCTTCACGGCATCGTATGGCATGGATTTGTAGAGGAACTGATTCACCGCGACCGCGATCGACGCCAGGGCAAATGTGTAACCGTCCGGCTCGGATTTCACCATCGTGTCGATGCCGAGATTGGAACCGGCACCCGGCTTGTTTTCCACCACGACCTGCTGCCCGATGAGAGGGCCCATGCCGTCGGCGACCGTGCGGCCGATGATATCGGCGGCGCCGCCCGCCGCGAACGGAACGATAAGGCGTAGCGGCTTGCTGGGAAAGGTTTGAGCCCATGCCGCACGCGGCGCGATGGTCACCGCGCCTGCACCGGCAATGAAATTGCGTCGATTGATCAAGTCCATGGTCTCTCCCTGTATCAGTTTTTAATGGCAGATGGATGCTGTGCGAGCGGAACAACCTTGACGTCCATGAAAGGCCAGAGCGGCAAGGACGAGAGCAATGCGTGCAACTCGTCATTATCGTTGACGTCGAAAATCGAGACGTTGGCGTAGCGTCCTGCCACGCGCCATAAGTGCAGCCACTTGCCATCGCGCTGCAGTTGCTGCGCCAGCGCCTTCTCTTTCGACTTGAGCGCGTCCGCCTCGTCCCTCGGCATGTCCGCCGGCAGCTTTACGGTCATCTCGACATGGAACAGCATGGTCGTCGGCCCTTATTCGGCGGCAATGGAGACGCTCGATCGGTTGCGATCGCGCCGATAGAAATCGAGCTTGGCTTCGTCGAGTTCGACGCCAATTCCCGGTCCGCTCGGCAAGTGAATGGCAAAATCTCTGACCTCCAGCGCGGTTGTCGTCAGGCCATCGTCGATCAGCAGCGGACCGAACAATTCGCAGCCCCATGCGAACGGAACCAGCGTCGAGAAAAGCTGCAGATAGCCGGCCGTGCCGATGCCGGTTTCCAGCATGCAGCCGCCGTAGAGAGACAGGCCGGCCGCGCGCGCAATGGCAGCGATGCGGCGTGTCTCGGCATAACCGCCGGCCTTGGTGACCTTGAGCGCAAAGACATCGGCCGCGTGCATCTTGGCGTGCAAGATCGCATCGTGGATGCTTGCAACGCCTTCATCGGCCATGATGGCGAGCTTGGACTGCGCGGTCAGGCGCGCCATGCCGTCCACGTTCCATCGCGGCAGCGGCTGCTCGACCAGCGCGACGCCGGCCGCTTCAAGCCGCGGGATGAGTCTCGTCGCGGTGTGCTCGTCCCATCCCTGATTGACGTCGACACGAATTGTTGCGCGTCCCGCAAGCGCCTCCGCCAGGCGGACGACATGCGCAACATCGTGGTCGGGATCGCCGAAACCGATCTTGATCTTGAAGTGACGATGCCGCCGTGCGGCGAGCAGTTCTTCCGCTTCGGCAAGATCCTTGTCCGTATGTCCGGACGCCAATGTCCAGGCCAGATCGATCGCGGTCGCCATCGGACCGCCGAGCAAGGATGCAACCGATTGATGTCGGGCCCGCGCTGCAAGGTCGTAAACCGCCATGGCAACGGCGGCGCGGGCGAAGGCATTGCCGCGCACCGACCGCTCCAGCCGGTCTTCGATGACATTGAGGTTCAGTGCATCCTGCCCGATGACGACCGGCGCGATATAGGTATCGATGTTGGCCTTGATCGCCTCGGTCGATTCATCGCCCCAGCGGGGGCCGCCGATGGTTGCCGCTTCGCCGGTGCCGACAAGCCCCTGCGCGTGCACGCGGACAATCACATAGTTCTGTGCGGCCACCGTCGCGAAAGCCAGCTTGTGGGCTCGGCGCGTCGGGACATCGACGAGGAAGGTTTCGATCCGTTCGATTTTCACGGGTTGAGTGTTTCTCTGCGCGGAAAGGAGAGACTGGCCGCGCCACCGTGACCGGGAGCCTTCAATAGCTCAATATGCTTGATGCTATCGAAGCTATAGGTATTTATAATTGGGCATGGACCTGCGCCGCCTGCGATATTTTCTGGCTGTGGCCGAACACGGCAGCATGGCCAAGGCCGCCGATGTGCTCGATGTCGCGCAGCCGACCTTGTCGCAGCAGATCCGGGCATTGGAGCGCGATCTCGGCAGCGTTCTCTTCGATCGCACCGGGCGCGGGATGCAATTGACCGAGGCCGGACGTGTCCTCCGCGATCACGCGCTGCCGTTGATTGCCCAGAGCGAGGCGGCGCGGGTCGCCATTGCCGAACTTGAGGGCGGCGCCGCCGGCGAATTGCGGATCGGCGTGATCCCGACATTCAACACGGCCTTCTTGCCGCGCGTTGTCGCGCAATTTACACGGCGCTATCCCGGTGTGCATCTCATCGTGGAAGAGGCGACCGCCCACGCGGTGGAAGCAGGCATTGTGGCTGGCCAGTATGACCTCGGTGTCGCCTTCGCTCCGCCCCATCACGCGGAGCTGGGCGTCAAGATCCTGTTCGAAGAGCGCCTCGCCCTGATCGCAACCAGGGACCATCCACTGGCGTCAAGCCGTTCGGTTCTTCTGTCGTCGCTGGCGGATATTCCCCTGGTGCTGCTGACGCGGGCCTTCGCGACACGGCGGCTGCTGGATCGTGCCATCGAGGGTCGTATCAAACTTCACGTGCGCGTGGAGATGAACTCCATCGAGGCCTTGCTTGCGCTGGTCAGAGCCGGCGTCGCACCGACAGTCCTTGCGGACAAAAGTCTTGGCGCGCCGCGTGATCTTGCGATCGTGCCGATCGGACCGCAGGTGATCCGCCGCAAGGCCGCCCTGCTATGGCCGATCCATCGCTACAACACGGCCACGGCGCGTGCATTTCTGGATTTGGCCCGACAATTGATCCGCTCGTAATGATGTTGGAGCTGTCTCGATGACGGATGACGCGGGGGGTCTTCGGCGGCTGACGCCCCCGGTCATGACGACGGTGGAAAATTCCCGCTTGACTTCCTCCCTAAGTTATGATTTTTTTCCTATATCCCGTCCCGCTGAAGGGGCGTTTCATGAGCGTCGTGAGACGCGGGGCGGGATGCGGTGGCCGTGTGTGCGCTTGAGACGTGAAGCGCCGCACGGAGGCCCAAGCTGCGATGATCCGGCTCACCGGCCGTGGGTCACCAGCGGAGGATAACAAGAAGAGCCGCCCGGTGTCGTCCGGTCCACGGTGTCTGTCCTCCGGGGTTGTCGCAGAGCAAGCCTCAAACACCGCGCGCGGAACGCCGAGTGATCGGCTTTTCCGTGGTGCTACCAATCTCATGCGCTTACCACACTTGCGCATGGGGCCGCGGGCAGGCTGAGAGCCCGGCGTTCCGCGCGCCCTTCATTATGAAGGGTCTAAAGCGGCGGCTTGGACGACGGCGCACCCCGCGCCGTAAAAAACAGGGGCGGCGGAGCGTTGGCTTTACGGTCTTGCAGCCCTCATTCGCCTTTCGCTATGGTGGTCCGGCGCGGGCGTAGTTCAATGGTAGAACGGCAGCTTCCCAAGCTGCATACGAGGGTTCGATTCCCTTCGCCCGCTCCAATTCCCGCGAGCCAATTCCCACAGACCATGTCGATGACTATATGGATGGGCGCGCGTATGAACGACGCGCCCAGCGGCGCGCCCGGATGGAGGCTTTCGTGTCAGACTGCATTCACTGTGACATTCACGATCTGCTCGAGCCGGAGCTGACCCGCGAAGGCGCCGATCTTGGTCAGATCGCGTCCAAAGTGACCGAAGTGCTGGCCGATCTGGTTCTCAGCGCCGGGCCGGACGACAGGGCAGCCCTGCTGGCCGACATCATCGCCAATCTCGGTCATTTCGTGCTGGAAAAGGGAGAGCATCCCGAGGCCAGCGATGAGCCGAAGGCGCGCCGCCACTGACGAGGCATCCGTCGGACGTCAGATGAATCCCAAAGTCACCAGCGCCAGCACGGTGTAACGCGCGGCCTTGGCAACCGTCACCAGCAGCAGAAAACTCCACAGCGGCTCACGCAGCACACCGGCGACGACCGTGAGCGGGTCGCCGATCACCGGCGCCCAGCTCACCAGCAGCGACCAGCGGCCATAGCGGTAATACCAGCCCTGTGCCCGCTCCAGCATCTGCGGCGAGACCGGAAACCATTTGCGGTCGCGATAATGTTCAATGGCACGGCCGAGCAGCCAGTTCACCAGCGAACCCAGAATATTTCCGGCGCTGGCAATAGCGACAAGGAGCCATGGCGAATAGTTGCCGGTCAGCAACAATCCGACCAGCGCGACCTCCGAATGCGCCGGCAGAAGCGTCGCCGCAACAAAGGCAACAGCAAACAGGCCGGCATAGGCGGCAAGATCGATCACGCGGCCCCTTCCGCGTCCTCGGCAAGCCAGCGCGCCGCCCCTTCGCCGGCCGCAACACCGGTCGCAAAACAGGCCTGCAGCAGATAACCGCCGGTCGGCGCTTCCCAATCCAGCATTTCACCGGCGACGAACAGACCGGGCTTTCGCTTCACCATGTAATGGCTGTCGAGTTCATCGAATGTCACGCCGCCCGCGCTCGATATCGCACGCGCGATCGGCGCAACGCCGGTCAGCCGCACCGGTAACGCTTTCAGCTTTGCCGCCATCACGCCCGGCGTCAGCGTGGCAAGCTTGCCCTGCATCGCTTCCTGCGCCAGTGCGATGGCGACGGGCGACAACGAAACCGATTTGCGCAACCTGCTCGACAGCGATTGCTTGCCGCGCGGCACACCGATGCGCTTCGCCGCCTCCGCCGCCGTCATGTCGGGAAGCAGATCGACCGTCAGAATAGCCTCGCCGGTTTTCTCAATTGCGCTCCGCAAGTAAGGCGACAACGCATAAATGCCTCCGCCTTCAAGTCCCGACACCGTAATCATCGCTTCGCTGCGTGTCGAAACGCCGTCGGCGGACAAGGCCACACGCTTCAGCGGTTGGCCTTCGTAGCGCCGAAGATGCTCCGACCAGTCTGCAAGGAAGCCGCAATTGGCGGAACGAAGATCCGACACATCGATGCCCTGCTGCCGCAGGATCGCCACCCATCCGCCGTCCGATCCCATGCGCGGCCAGCTTGCGCCGCCGAGCGCCAGCACCGTCGCATCCGCCGTGACCGCCACCACTCCATCGGGAGTGTCGAACAGCAATGCGTTGTCCGCGTCCCATCCACGCCAGCGATGTCGAAGTGCAAAGCGCACGCCCATCGCATCGAGCCGCCGCAGCCACGCACGCAGCAAGGGCGAAGCTTTCATGGCTTTCGGAAACACGCGCCCGCTGGTACCCACGAAGGTCGGCTGATCCAGCTCCTCGCTGAACGCCTGCAAACGTTCCGGCGGAAACGCCTCGATCGCGCGCCGCAGGTGTTTTTCCGCCGCGCCATACCGCGTTAAAAATTGCGATAAATCCTCCGAATGCGTCAGGTTCAGCCCGCCGCGACCCGCGAGAAGAAATTTGCGGCCGAGCGAGGGCATGCGCTCATACACGGTGACGTGATGGCCATGACGCGCCAGCGTCTCCGCGGCGATGAGACCTGCAGGACCGCCGCCAATGATGGCGACGGAAGCGGCGAGCACTTTCAAGGGGACCTGTGACATCGACGGTCATTGCCAAAAACTTGACCATGATGGCAAGCACCATGCGGGACGGCACGCCGGCCAAATGCTAGAAATTGACTTCGAACCTTCGATCTGTCCGGCGCGACCAATTCTCGGGCTCGATTTGCGCGCCGTATTGCCTCTGGCGGCAGGGAGAGATGTGCCGTCACGCAACTGCGCCGGCATCGGGCCATGATGCCGCCATCTTGAAGAAGGGAAGAGTGTGATGCTTCGCGTTCTGACCTCCCTAAGTCTGATGCTGGCAGCCTGGTCCGCGAGTGCGGTCACGGCTTCCGCTCAGGATCGTTTCGCCCTTGTGATCGGCAATTCGCAATACAAAAATGTCAGCCCGCTCACCAATCCCGGTCGCGATGCGACCGCCGTGAGCGCACTGCTGAAGGATGCCGGCTTTGAAGTGACCGCGGCCACCGATCTCGACAAGACCAGCATGAGCCGGGCGATCCGCTTCTTCACCAATCAGATCTCCGGCAAGCCGGACGACACGGTCGCATTGATCTATTACGCTGGTCACGGCCTGCAGGTCGACGGCGAGAACTTTCTCATTCCGGTCGACGCCACCATCGGCCGTGAGGCCGATGTGCCGCTGGAAACCATGCGGCTTGCCGATCTGATGTCGATGCTGGATACGGTCCGCAGCAAGACGCGGATCGTGATCCTCGATGCCTGCCGGGACAACCCCTTTGCCGATATCGCCAGGAATGCGCCACGCGGGTTGGCACTGGTCAATGCTCCGGCCGGTACACTGGTCGCCTATTCCACCTCACCGGGTGCCACGGCCGAAGACGGATCGGGGAACAATTCGCCGTTCGCGCAAGCGCTCATCAAGTCGGCCAAGGAGCCGGGGCTGCCGATCGAAACGGCATTGAAGAATGTGCGTCTCACGGTGCATGGCGTGACCAGCGGGCGGCAGACGCCATGGGAAGTCTCGGCGTTGACCGAGCCGTTCTCGTTCTTCCCTGGCGCAACCCCACTGAAACAGGATGCGAGCCGCGATAAGACCACGGATGCCTGGCGCAAGGAATTGCAAGGCCTGACCCCGCGCGCCGCCTTTGACGTCGCCATCCGCGAAGACGATGTGACGGTCTATGAACAATATCTCGCGCTCTATGGCAGCGATGCGTTGGCCTCGCAGATCCGGTCGATCCTTGATCGGCGGCAGATGATGATTGCCTGGCTGGAAGCGGTGACGCTCAATACGCCCGCGGCTTTCGCAGCCTTCCTTGCACGGTATCCCGACAGCGATCTGACCGAGACGGCGCGCCGGCTTGAGGAACGGGCGAAAACGCGGTTGTCATTCGCGCGATCCATTTCTCCGGTGCTGGGTCTCACCGCCAATGCCCTGAACAACCAGCCCGAGATTCGCACGATTGTGCGTGAAGTTCGCGTGCCGGAAGTGCGCACGGTGGTGAAGGAAATAAAGGTGCCGTCGCCGCCGGAGATCCGCACGGTCATAAAGGAAGTCGTGAAAGAAGTGAAAGTGCCGTCACCGCCCGAAATCCGCACCGTCACCCGCGAGGTGGTGAAAGAGGTGAAGGTGCCGCATGAGGTGGTGAAGATCGTCCGCGTTCCCGGTCCCGCACGCCCCTGCAATTGCACCGGACCCGGCCGGCATCCGGGCTATCCGCCCCGGGTGCAGGGCGTCCCGCCGATCGGCATTGGCGGCGGGCGTCCGCCGCGTATGCCGGGCGGTATGCACTCGCCCCGCCCACGCCCGCAACATGATCCCCGCGGGGGGCGCGGCGGCGGCATGGGATTCAGGTTCTGAGTGCATTTCTCTTTCGCACCCCGCAGGCTAGGTTTGAGGCCTCTGGGGTGCGAAAGCCGAAATGACAACAACGCGGAAAACAAAAGCGCGCCGAACGAGCACAACGGCAAGATCACGCCGCACGCAGGCGCAGCGCCGGCAAGAGACCACCGACAAAATTCTCCGGGCCGCGATCGACCTGCTCGTTCGTCGCGGCTATTCCGGCTTCAGCACCATCGCCGTCGCGGCCCGTGCCAGAGTGTCGCGCGGCGCCCGCGAGAATTACTTCAAGACCAAATACGATCTGATCGAAGCGGCCTGGAAAGCCGCCCTTCGCCGTGCCGAAATACGCTCGCGTCAAAAAGCGGGCCGGACACCGGCCACGGCCGATCCGCTTGATGCCTTCATGACCAGCTCCAGCTTCTTCTTCCTCAGCGACGATTATATCGCCCTGCTCGAACTGGCGATGGCGGCCCGGACCGACCGGAAAATCCAACACATCATGCATGTGCTGTTCAAGGAGAACCGCAAGCGCCACGATCAGCTCTGGCTCGAAGCCTTCGAACGTGCCGGATATGCCCGCAGGGACATCGCGCGCTTCATCAATCTTGCAAATTGTGTTTTCCGGGGCGCGGCGATGCTCTCAGCATGGGGGCTGCCGCCGTCGCTGTATCGCCCGGTGATCGCGGAACTGCGCACGCTGGCGCCGAAGCCTGAGATCCGCCGCTCGTCCCCGCGAAAGCGGGGACCCAGAGTCAAGCAAGCTGGATTCTCGCTTGCGCCGGAATGAGCGGGGTGTATGGGGACTCCGTCCTCAAAATAATGACCGCTATTTCCTCATCCGCGCGAGGACCGGATCCTTCATGTCCTTGATCGTGTCGATGATCACGTTGACCGGCACCCCTTCGATCTTCTCCACGCGGCGGATATAGATGTTCTGCACCACATCGCGCGTCTCCGGATCAATCGCGATTGGGCCGCGCGGGCTCTCCCATGCCATGCCTTTGGTGGCAGTGATCAGTGCATCGCCGTCGGTCTTGCCGCCAGTCTTTTTCAGCGCCTCGTAAATGAGGTGCATGCCGTCATAGCCGCCGGCTGACATGAAGTCCGGCGTGCGCCCGAAAGCTGAGACGTAATCCTTCACGAACGCCTTGTTGCTGCCGGTGTCATGCTGAGGATCGTAATTCCACGCGGTGAGAATGCCGAGCGAAGCGTCGCCCATGCCTTTGAGCGCCGCTTCGGCGGTGACTTCGCCGGTGCCGAGCACCTTGACTTTCTTTGCGTCGAGGCCGCGCTCCGCCAGCGCTTTCGCGAAAGCCGCCGGCTGTGCGCCTGCCGGCACGAACAGGAAGATCGCTTCCGGATTGAGATCCTTGGCCCGCTGCACGAATGCCGAGAAATCCGGATTGGCGACCGGGAAACGGACCGAGCCGATGATCTCGCCGCCCGCTTCCTTGAAGGCGCGCTGAAAACCTTGCTCCGCATCGTGGCCCGGACCGAAATCCGACACCATGGTATAGACCTTCTTCACGCTGTTCTTCGCCGCCCATTGTCCAAAGGCTTCAGACACCTGCGGCAACGTTACGGACGTTCGCACGGCATAAGGTGACTTGGTCGTGATGATCGAAGTGCCAGCGTTCATGATCACCATCAGCTTCTTCGCCGAGGCGGAGACATCGGCAGCGGCCAGCGCATTCGGTGTTAGCACGAAACCGGCGAGAATATCGACGCCATCGCGCACAACCAGCTCCTGCGCGAGCCGCTTTGCCACATCCGGCGCAACACCACCGGTATCCTTGCGGATGAACTCGATCTTCTTCCCGGCGACCGTCGCGCCGTAGCGTTGCACATAAAGCTTGATGCCATTGTCCATCTGCACAGCCGTATCGGCGAACTGTCCGGAATACGGCATGATGAGACCGATCTTGATCGTGTCCTGCGCCTGGGCGGTCGTTGCGAGCACCAAGAGCGCGCCAAGCGTTGCCATGATGAATGTCTTGCAAGCGAATGTCTTGCATACCAAAATTTTGCTGACGAATGCCTTGCACATGAGCTTCTCTCCGTCGCGTGCTTCATCCCGTGCGATCCGCCGCATTTTCACGGCGAAGGTTGTTTTTGATTGACAGATAAAAACAAGCTAATCAGCTTGTTTATTCTGCGCCTGTCCAACGCCAAAATCAATGGCGCTTGCGGCGGGTCGCTATGGACGTCAAGGAATGAGGAGACGCTTGCATGCGGCGCAGCACGACAAAAATCCTGACCACGCATGTTGGCAGCTTGCCGGGCCGCGGTGAAGCCGCATCTGCGGGCCAATTACCCGTTTCGGCCGATATTTCGGCCATCATTGCTGCGCAGCAAGAGACGGGGCTCGACATCGTCAACGAGGGTGAATTCACCAAGGGCGGCGACTGGCTCAGCTATATCGACGGACGGCTGAGCGGATTTGAAGTCGCCAAGGATTCCAGCCCACCGCTGATTGGGCAGGGGCGCGATCGTGAGGTCTTTGGCGATTTCTATCGATACGCGGCCGAACGCGGGACGCTGTTTTACGTCACGCAGAAGGCACCGGCCGTGCGCCGCAACCGGTGGGTCTGCACAGGCCCCATCGCTTATGCCGGACAGGCGACACTTCAGAAGGAGCTCGATCTGTATCGCCAGTCGATCGCCGGCAATGACCTGGAGGATTATTTCCTGACGACGACGGCGCCAGCAAGTCTCGAGCCCTATCACACCAACGCCTATTATAAGACGACGGAAGAGTTCGTCTTCGCGCTTGCTGAAGCGATGCGCGCCGAATACGAGATGATCGCCAATGCCGGCTTCATCGTGCAGGTCGATGATGCGTGGCTTGTCGCGTTATGGGATCGCATCGGCGTCAAAATGGGACTCGATGCATTCATCAAATATTGCTCGCTTCGAGTCGCCGCGCTCAATCACGCGCTTCGTAATATCCCGGAAGAACGTATCCGCTATCACTTGTGCTGGGGAAGCTGGCACGGGCCCCATGCCTTCGATATTCCGCTATACGATATCGTCGATGTCCTGCTGCGTGTGAAGGCGCAGGGTTACCTGATCGAGGGCGCCAATGCGCGCCACGAGCACGAATATCATGTATGGGAAAACGTCCGTCTGCCGAAGGGCAAGATCCTCATTCCCGGTGTCGTCGCGCATGCCACCGACACGATCGAACATCCCGAACTCGTGAGCGAACGCATCCAGCGATATGCGCGTCTCGTCGGCAAGGAGAACGTCATTGCCGGGACCGATTGCGGCTTCGGCGAACGCACCCATGCGCAGATCGCCTGGGCCAAGTTGCGCGCGCTGGTGGACGGTGCGGCGCTGGCGACGCAGGCGCTGAAATTTAACTGAATGTAACCGCTCGTCACGCGAAAGCCCAGGAATAAGCGGAAACGAACTAATTCTGCGGCCCGCTTCCGCCGATGTCCTGCATCAGCGGATCGGTCGGCTTCACACCGGTGGTGCGGTTGACGAACACCGTCACCACCCACAGCACAACACCGATTGCAAGCAGAACGCCGGCAATCCGGTATTGCGCCGGATCGCGGCCAGTCCACGGCCCAACGAGAAATGCGCAGGTCAGTGCGCCCAACACCGGCACGATCGTTGGTGTCCTGAAATGCTTGTGTTCAACACGGTCCTTGCGCAGCACCAGCACCGCAACATTGACGACCGTGAACACGCAGAGTAGCAGCAACGCCGTGGTGCCACC
Organism: Pseudorhodoplanes sinuspersici; assembly: GCF_002119765.1. Lineage (NCBI taxonomy): Bacteria > Pseudomonadati > Pseudomonadota > Alphaproteobacteria > Hyphomicrobiales > Pseudorhodoplanes > Pseudorhodoplanes sinuspersici. Next base: position 1,152,664 of record NZ_CP021112.1, on the reverse strand, counting down.
GAGTGCGGGGATTTCGCCGACAAAGGTGATGAGTACAAAAGCAAGCAATGTGGTGAAGCCGATGGCGACATAAGGCGTGCGCCGCGTCACATGCACCTTGCCGAGCGCACCCGGCAGCACATGCTCCCGGCTCATGCCATAGACCAGCCGGCTCGCCATCAGCATGTTGATGAGCGCGGAGTTCGCCACTGCAAACATGGTGATAAAACCAAAAATCCAGACTGGGAAATTCGGCGCGCCAGCCTGCACAACTTTCAGGAGCGGCGTTTCGCCGGTGCCGAGTTCGGCCGGTGAGACCAGCGTGATTGCCGATATCGAAACCAGGACATAAATCGCGCCGGTGATGAACAGCCCGGCCAGCAATATCTTCGGGAAGATACGGGTCGGGTCCTTCGTTTCTTCCGCCATGTTGACGGAATCCTCAAAGCCGACCATCGCGAAAAAGGCGAGCGTCGTTGCCGCAATCACCGGCCAGACGAAACTGGTGTCAGGCGACGTGCGGAATTCGAACGCGCGCGAAACGTCGCCTTGTCCCGCCCCGATCGCCCACAGGCCAATGAAGATGATGATCAGCAGGCCCGACAATTCCACACAGGTCAGCACCACGTTCGTCTTCACGCTTTCGCCGACGCCGCGGAAATTGATCGCTGCCACCAACGCCATGAAAGCGAGCCCGATCAGCGTGATGCCCATGGTACCGGCGAGATTGAGACCAAAGGCCTGCGAGAAATTCGCCGCGAAGGCACGCGACGCCGTGGCCGAGGAGGTAATGCCGGAACACATCACCGCAAAAGCAACGATGAAGGTGAAGAAGTGAATACCAAAGGCGCGATGCGTATACAGCGCGGCCCCCGCAGCCCGTGGGTATTTCGTGACCAGTTCGAGATACGAGAAGGCTGTCAGCAGCGCGACGACGAAGGCCACGAGAAAGGGCAGCCAGACCACACCGCCAACCTGCTTCGCCACCTGGCCTGTCAGCGCATAGATACCGGTGCCGAGGATGTCGCCGACAATGAACAGGAGCAGCAGCCACGGCCCCATCACCCGCTTCAGTTCCGGCTGCTCCGCCACGGCGTCATGGCTCATCTGGCCTTCGGCGAGAACTGTCATGCGGACGTCCTTTTCGCAGAAATGGGCGGTATTGGTCTGGCGGTTCAGAACTTCGCTTGAAGGACGCGCTGCAACTGGTGGAGCAAATTTCTGAACCGCGACAATTGGAAGCTTAGCGTGTGGCGTCCTGGAAACAACGCCTTCCGCATTTTTTGTTGCGGCCTCTTTGTTCCCTTGACCCGCGCCACCCCCACCATAGATCGCGGTCCTTGGCCTTTTTGAGGAAAGCGTTCCATGCCCATTTCGATCTATCAGGCTTCCGTCCCGGTCTTCGTGCGCGGGCTGACGACCTTGTCACATGTACTGCGCAAGGGTGAGGCCCATGCCAGGGACACAGGTGCCGATCCGGTGTCGTTTGTAGAAGCGCGGCTCGCATCCGACATGCTGACACTGGCCGGTCAGGTGCAGCGCGCCAGCGACACGTCGAAGCTGGCGATGGAGCGGATCACCGGCACGCCATCACCGAAGCTGGAAGACGATGAAAAGACCTTCGCGGAGTTATATACGCGGATCGACAGGACGATCACCTACATCGACGGCTTCAAGGAAGCGCAGCTCGACGGCCTCGAGACCAGGACGATCGAACTCAAACTGCGCGACTTCACCCCGGCCTTCAGCGGCAGCTCTTATCTGTTCACCTTCGCACTGCCGAACTTTTTCTTTCATGTCACCACTGCCTACGACATCCTGCGGCACAAGGGCGTACCGCTCAGCAAGATGGATTATCTGCGGCTGAAGGATTGATCGAGGCGCAAAGACCGAAAGGGCGGATTTTCATCCGCCCTTTTGAAGTATCTGCCAGATCCGATTCCAGCTTACCAATAATAGCCGACCGGACGGCGCCAGCCGTAGGCATAACCCGGCCAGAAGCGCGGACCGCCCCAATAGCCGACATAGCGCGGCGCGGCGTAATAAGTCCTGTAGTAAGGACGGTAGTAGCCGCCGTAATAAGCCGGACGATAATAGCCACCATAATAAGCTGGGCGATAATAGACGCCACCGTAATACGGATTGCCGTAGCCGCCGTAACCATAGCCGTAGCCATAACCGCCATAGCCATAGCCGCCATATGCCGCGCTGGCGAAAGCAGCGCCGGCAATGGCACCTACTGCAAGTCCCGCACCCGCCCAGCAACCATAGCAACGCGCCTGTGCGCTGCTCGGTGCAGCGATGGTTGCTGTCGCGATGCTGGCCGCGGCGGTTACGATCATCAAAGCTTTGCGCATGATGTCCTCCTACGCATGACACTCAAACCGAATAGAACCGAAAGGGAGCATCGTGGGGGCACCTGCTCCGATCGGGACGATAGCACCATTCAAAGCGCCGGGCCGTTACCGGTCATCACGCTTTGCTGAACATGCATAATGAAAAGCATCCTGGCGATGCATTGATTTGAAATGCATCCTTTGCGCATCGATAAAAGTTTTACAGGTCTTGGCGCCGATTACGAAACCAATCGCGTTCAGCTCGTCACGGCACTCGTAAGTGATTCGACATCAATCGCCGGTGCTCTTGCCCTGCATGTCGTCGAGACGAGCGGCGATGATCATCACCAGCACGATGAAGAATATCAGCAACAGCCCGACTACGAGCTGAACGGCGCTGAAATTCGGGGCATCCTTCGCCACGAACCATCCGGCGATGATGCCGGACGGGATGAAAATCAGGCGTACCAGCCAGCCGATCACGGCGCGTCTCCCTCATTGATACATCAATTTACATGATTTGCGCTGGCTTCGCGCGTCCGGCCCTGAGGGAGATCAAACGAGTCGTTAAAACGTAACGAAAATGTGCGCACGGCCCCACTCCAGTCGCTGCTTTCGGCGGCTTGTTGCACCGGAACGATCGATTTTCTGCGGCGTTGGGCCTGCATCCGCCTCCAACTCCTGTGAGGAACCCATGAAGCGCATCGCCTTGTCTGCCGCCGTCGCGTCGCTGGCCATGATCGGCGCCGCGCAGGCCCAAACCATTGCCACCGCAACGACCGATCTCAATATCCGCTCCGGCCCCGGACCGGAACATCCGATCATCGGCAATATGGGTGCCAACCGCCGCGCCACCGTGATTGGCTGCGTCGAAGGCAGCCTCTGGTGCCAGGTGAATTTCCGCGGCATCCAGGGCTGGGCCTATTCACAATATATGACGCTCAGCCCCGGCAATAACCGTCAGGTTGTGGTGACCGATCCGGCGCCGCTGGCACCGGGCGCATTGCCGACCGTGAGCTATCGCGCACCAGCCTATGGCTACGGCACGACGGGTGCTGCCTATGCCGAACCCGTGATCAATGCCGAGATCGACGCCGCACGTGGCGCTTATGCGATGGCGCCTGGCGCGGTCGTGACACCGCCGCCGGCTGTCGGCACCTATGTGACGAACAATCCGCTCGAGCCCGTCACGCTGGAACGTGAAGTCTTTGTCGGCGCCGCTCTGCCACGTACGGTCGAATTGCAACCCGTGCCTGACTACAGATATCAATATGTCTACCTGAACGACGGACAGCCGGTGCTGGTCGATCCGGCGACACGGCGCATCGTCTACGTCTTCCGCTGATCGATTGCTTCGGCATCATCCGAACGAAAATGGCCCGGCAGAAGCGCCGGGCCATTTTCATTTCTGTCGTGATGTTACCAGCGGCGCCAGCGCGGGCCGTAACCATAATAGCCATAGTAACGCGGCCGTGGCGCGTAATAGCCGTAGCCGTAATACGGATAAGGCCGGTAGTAGTTCGGCCGCCACACGCACCGGCCGTAAGGCCCGCACACCCAGCGCGCCTTTTGCACGCCGCTATCCGCTGTCGCCGCATTCCTGTCGGAGCCAAGTTGCCCGACCGGCATCGCCGAGGCTGCGCTTGTCAGCGCAAGGAAGCCGACAGCCGCAGCGCAAACGACGGCACGTTTGAAGTTGACCATGAGCGCATCTCCCTAACGTTCGAGATGTGCAAATTGTCGTTTCGAATTTCCACCGGATTGCGGCAAAGAAAATGCGATTTGATGCATGCGACAAAAGATTTTGTGAGCGCAGATAAACGTCCGTTCAGCGAGCGCGATGCAACATGTCGCGTTTTGCAACAGCCCTCTAACTGTCCGTCACTGAAAAAAGGAAAGCAAAAAACGCATTCCTGCATCAGCGGGGATTTCCTTAGGCCTTCTTCAGAAAGGCCGTCTTCAGCACGAGTCCCTTCACCTGCTTGGTGTTGCATTCGATCTCGCCGGTGTCGCCGGTAAGCCGGATATTCTTCACCAGCGTGCCGCGCTTCAGTGTCTCTGACGTGCCCTTCACCTTTAGATCCTTGATCAGCGTCACTGAGTCGCCGTCATTGAGAATGGTGCCGTTGCTGTCGCGGGTCTCGTCGGTCATGGGAAGGCTTTCAAGAAGTTGGAATCGCAGGATTTCAGTCTATAGCCGGGATCGGCAGCAAATGGCACCTTCCCGTTGCCGCTCGTTCCCGCGAAGGCAGTGGATCGGACACAAAAACTGTCCCCGGCCAGAGCTGAGATGGGGTACGAGCGCGCGCCCCATCCGTGAGTCACATTTTGTAATTTGGTGTATATGACGCCGCTCTATACAATTCGGCGCCTTACGATTGATCGAGCTCCATCGGCTGTCCCTTGCCTTTCGCACCTGCTTCAAAGATCGACACGTTTCGGACCGATATCGAGGGCCTGCGGGCCTTGGCGATCCTGCCGATTCTGCTGTTCCATCTCGACCCATCCTGGGCGCCGGGCGGTTTTGCCGGCGTCGATATTTTCTTTGTCATCTCCGGCTATCTGATCTCGGGACAGATCCTCAAAGCCGAGGCCGGCAAATTTCAGTTTCTTTCCTTCTACTGGCGCCGGATCCGGCGGCTGTTTCCCGCGCTGGCCGTGACGGTGGCCATCACCCTGGCCGTCAGCTGGCGGCTACTGACACCCGGCGATTTCAAAGCGCTCGCCTGGTCATCAATCGCATCGCTTCTGGGCGTCGCAAATATCCATTTCTTGCTTTCGGTTGACTACTTCAACGAGAGTAGTCTGCTGCACCCGCTCCTGCATGTCTGGTCGCTGAGCGTTGAAGAGCAATTCTATCTGATCTGGCCTGCTTTCCTGATCCTGCTGGCTGCAGGCGGCAAAAAGACTTTGACCAGAGGCGTCATCTCGCTTGGCCTTCTGTCGTTGGCAGCGAGCGCCCTTTTCACGGGCCGAGCGCCATATCTTGCCTTCTACATGATGCCATTCCGCATCTTCGAGTTTGCGATTGGCGCCGCGGTTTTTCTTCTTGCTGCACGGCCGTCGAGGCCGCAATCCATGGTTTACGGCCTCATCGGGGCGGCGCTGCTGATCGCCGCCATCGTACTCTTTGATGTCCGGACCCCCTGGCCAGCAGCGAATGCGCTGTTACCTTGCCTTGCAACCGCTCTGCTGCTGATCGCAGGCCATGACGGCTTTTGGCACAAAACATTGTCAGCCCAGCCTCTTCGTCTTCTCGGCCGCATTTCATACTCGGTCTATCTCGTCCATTGGCCGCTGATCGTGCTGTACCGGACATGGATCGTCGTGCCGCCAACGCTATCTGAATTGCTGGGTCTGCTGATCGTCTCCATCCTGCTCGGCGCGCTGCTCTATATCTTCGTCGAGCGCTTCTACCGCGTCTCGAACGAGCCCAAGATCTCATGGCTATTTGTCGGCAGCATCGGCATGCGCTCAATCGGCGCGAGACTGGAGGCGTTTGTCACGCAGCGGCAGGCAGCGCTCTTTGCATCTTTCCTTGTTGTGCCGGCTCTGACGCTTTGCATCAGTGGCATCGTAATCGCGCGCAATGGATTTCCGGACCGCATGAGCAGAGACCGTGTGCAGAAGGCGGCCGGAGAGCTCAGCTTTGCCGGCGATCTTTGCAGCAGTGCGCGAAGCCGTTGCACATTCGGCGATCCAGCATCACAAAAGATCGTTTATCTGGTGGGCGACAGCCATGCGCTCAATCTCGTCTACGGGCTCGACCGTCTGTTCAAGGAGGCCGGCATTCGCGGCATTGCCATCTACGATCATGGCTGCCTATTCCTGCGCGGCACGCAACGCTTTCAGCGCGGTGTTCCCGATCGCACTTGCGCGAGGAATGTTGCGGATGCATTCAACCAGCTCGCGCGCGATCGGCATCCGGTGATCTTCGCCGGCAATTACGGTGGCTATAATCGCGAGATCGGACTGGCGGGGTCCGGCGAGCCGTTCGAGGGCAGCGGTAGAGACTACATCGCCTGGATTGAGACGCACTTGCGTGACAGCTTGGAAGCACTCGGCGCGGATGAACGCCCCGTCGTCATCGTATCATCGGCTTACAATACCGGCATCGACACGGCGAAATGTGCCGCGCAATTCGGCGACGCCGATCCGAAATGTGTGCCGCAGAGCCTCGAAAGCGCCCGCAACAAGACAGCCGCGATCGATGCGATGATCGTCAATGTCGGTGCATCGGTTCCCGGCCTGACGATACTCGATCCCAAAATCTCATTCTGCGACTCGACGCATTGCGTGGTCAGAGACAACGGCCTTCCCTTCTTCCGGGACAATGCTCATCTGACGAATGAAGGCTCGGCCTTCTTGATCGGGCGATTGAAACCCGCGCTCTTGTCGGCCCTTTTGGCGAAACAATAGTCAGCCGCCGCGCGCCTGTGGCCCCGTGCAGCATTGTTCCCGCGCGTAGGCGCGTGTTCCAGTGCGACGAGTTCCCGCGCGCCAAGGGGCGGAGTCAGGGGATGGACAAGCGCTTCGCGCGGGCCGACAATTGCATTTCGCACAACATGGGGGGAGCACGGCGCCGCGCCTGCGCGGCTGCATACACATACAAGGAGCGCCACCATGAAAGTAAAAAACGCGATGCATGAAGGTTGCGAATGGGTGTCCCCCGACACCAAGATCACCGAGATTGCCCGACGCATGCGCAAGAGCGACATCGGCGCGGTGCCGGTGGGTGAGAACGACAAGCTGATCGGCATGGTCACCGACCGCGACATCTGCTGCAAGGGCGTGGCCAACGGCCGCGGCATTGAGCAACTTACCGCGCGCGACGTGATGACACCAGGCATCGTCTGGTGCCAAGACAGCGACGATGTCAACAGGGCGGCCGACCTGATGGAGATCCGGCAGATCCGCCGCCTGCCGGTGATCGACAAGAGCAAGCGCATGGTCGGCATCATCTCGCTCGGCGACATCTCGCATGCCGCTTCGCAAAAACTCACGGCCGAAGTGACGAAGGCGGTGTCGGCGCATCACGGCTGATAGGCCTCGAACGGGCGAGCGGATTTTCATATTCGCTCGTCCCCTGCGCTGGTTTCGCACTGGCGCCTGCCATCCAACCCGGCAACAGCCGACTGAAGTTCGCCGCCCCTTGGCGGGGATAAGCGAGAGATTGCGCTCTCACTAACTCGTAAAGCGTCCCGTTCATTCTTTTGCCGGGGCCGGATTTGTCGGCTCCGTTTTTCCGCCGGAGGCCGTGCCGGTCGTATCCGATTGAGACGCCGTCGGCCGGTTATCCGATGCGATATCGTTGGCGTCCCTCATGCTGTAAAATAGAAATCCGCCGACCAGTAAAAGAGCAATGAGACCCAGCACCAGACCCATGCTTCTTCCGCCGGCTCTGCGTTCATAGGGGCGTCGGTTGGGGTTCACATCGTCCGGTGCGCGGGCGTCGCGATCAGGATCGTAGGTCATAGGTTTATCTCCGGTTGGTCTCGGAGATAAACGCTGCCAGACGTCACCGTTCCATAGTGCGGCAAACTTTGGCGGGCTGTAAAACGTCGTATTTACGTCTCCGCCTTCTTCCGCGCATTGCGCGCCATGATATTAAGAAGCTCGATAAAAGCCGAGAACGCCATCGCCGCGTAGATATAGCCCTTCGGAATTTTCGCGCCGAAGCCTTCCGCGATCAACGCCATGCCAATCATCAAGAGAAAGCCAAGCGCCAGCATCACCACGGTCGGATTGCGGCTGATAAAGTTCGATAATGGCGTTGCCGCCAGCAGCATCACCAGCACGGCAATGATGACGGCGGTCACCATGATCGGAACGTGATCGGTCATTCCGACCGCGGTGATGATGCTGTCGATCGAGAAGACCAGGTCAAGAAGCAGGATCTGGCCGATCGCGGAGGCGAAGCCAAGCGAGGCGGTTTTCGTGTCGAACATGTCCGGTCCTGGATCGGGATCGACATTGTGATGGATTTCCTTCGTCGCCTTCCACACCAGGAACAATCCACCGGCGAGCAGAATCAAGTCGCGCCATGAGAAGCCGTGTCCGAAGGCGGTGAAGATCGGGGTTGTCAGCTGGACGATGAATGCCACTGTGCCGAGCAGGGCCAGCCGCAGAATGAGGGCAAGCCCGATGCCGATGACCCGCGCGCGCTGTTGCTGGTGGGCCGGAAGCTTGTTGGTCAGGATGGCGATGAAGATCAGGTTGTCGATGCCGAGCACCACCTCCATCACCACAAGAGTCACGAGGGCGACCCATGCGGCGGGATCGGCGGCGAGTGTCACGAGGCTGTCCATGATGAGCGGCGGCCTTTTGAAAGAGGCGGGCAGGGAGAGGTGTTAAGAACGAAGTCTGCGGATTTTAGTCTTAAAGCATAACTGTTGCGGGCTGGTTGGTCTTGTTGTCACTGGCACTTTTCCGAAGCTCTCGTAACGAAACGATGTCAATCGGCTCCGGGTAAGCCCGGCAATTCGCGGGAGCGCTGTTGATCCGGCCCAAAGACCGGCTTATTTGACAGGGATGGCAGGCACACTCCCTACTGCGGCACCTCGCCGCACTATCTGGCCGCTCGCCGCCGTGAGCGCGGTGTTGGGCGTGCTGCTGGCAGTTGCCTGCGCGCTCTGGGTCTATTACGGCACGGCGGTGTTTTTCGAGATCGTCCGCTCCGGCATTGCGGCTTGTTTCTGATGACCCAGCGAAAGAGCCGCGTTTATCTTCGGACCTGACCATGACCCCACAAACCACTCGCATCGTCACCGTCATCGGCGCTTTTCTGGCGGGCCTGCTGGTCATTTCCGGTGCGCTGCTCTTGGTTGTGGGACGGACACCCGTACAGATTGCCACGCCATCGGCGATCGGCGGTCCGTTCAAGCTTGTCGATCAGAACGGACAGGCCGTGACGGAAGAGGTGTTGAAGGGCAAGCCATCGCTGATCTTCTTCGGCTTCACGCATTGCCCGGATGTTTGCCCCACGGCACTGTTCGATATGTCCGAGCTTTACAAGGCCCTGGGCCGCGATGGCGACAAAGTCGGTGCCTATTTCGTGACAGTCGATCCCGAGCGGGACACCCCGGCCGTGATGAAAGAATATCTGTCGAGCTTCGATCCGCGCCTGCGCGGATTGACCGGCGATCCTGCCGCGGTCGCAGCTATGGAAAAGGCCTATCGCGTCTATTCCAAGAAGGTGCCGCTCGATGGCGGTGGTTACACGATGGACCATACCGCGCTAGTTTATCTCATGAACAAGGACGGGCAATTCATCGCGCCATTCAACCTGAAGCGAAAGCCGGAAGAGGCTGCGACCGATCTGAAGCGTTATTTGTAAGCCTCTTTTGACATCGCGCGCCGCGAATTGCGCGCGAGCCCATGCTGGGTCTTTTCCCAGTGGTAGGGTGCGCGAATCAATTGATAGATCGCATACCAGGCGGCGGTGGACAGCAGCAGCCAATATAAGGGTGTCCAGATCAGATACCAGACGCTGTCGAGCGCCCGACGCCGTGACAGGCCGATGAAACCGAGCAGGGCTGACAGTACATAGCCCATTGTCAACGTCGTGACATACAGGCCCAAAAACATCATTTCTAAGACGCCAGATTTTGCAGGCCAGAACAGGCCCGATGCCAATTGCCAGGTCAGCACGCCGATAAAAACACCATGCACAAGCGCGGCGAGGACGGCGCCACCCACTACCATCTGAAACACAACAAAGCCCGCGGCGCCGAGATCGTGCCAGAGCTTGAGCGGATTGTGCATGTGTACGGCCCAGGTCTGCAGATAACCCTTGAACCATCGTGAGCGCTGCTTGATCCAGGCGGCGACGCGGGCCGGTGCTTCCTCGTGTGTGGATGATGGAATCACGGTGGTGTGCAGGCCCATCCGCGCGAGGCGAATGCCGAGATCGGCATCTTCCGTGACATTATAAGGATCCCATCCGCCGAGTTTGCGCAAAGTGGCAGTGTGGAAATGATTCGATGTGCCGCCGAGCGGCAAGGGCATGCGGAAGGCCGCAAGGCCCGGCAGGAAGACATCGAACAAACCGGCATATTCGGCGGTGAACAGGCGCGTTAGCCAACTGTCTTCGGTGTTGTCGATCGTGAGGCGCGCCTGCACGCAGGCGAGCCGTACGTCGCCGGATTCGAATGCGGCCAGCGCGATGCGCAACTGTAACGGGTCTGGCCGGTCCTCCGCGTCGTAGACGACGACATATTGCCCGCGCGAGAAGGGCAACGCAGCATTCAGCGCTTTCGGTTTGGTGCGCGGGCCGGCAGATGGTGCAACAACGATTTCGAAGGGCGCCGCAAGGTTGAGCTGATTGAGCGCGTGGCGCGTGAGCGTATCGTCGCGTTCGACCACGATTTTGATATCAAGGCGTTCTCTTGGATAGTCGATCCGCTTCAGTGCCTCGATGAGTGCCGGAACGGATTCTGCTTCGTTATAGATTGCGGCGATCACCGAATAGAGCGGCAGGGCCGCATCGTCACGGACAGGCGCCAATTGCTGGGGAACCGATGAGAGAAAGATAGCGAAGACGCGCAGACCGCTCCAACTGAGGAAAATGAAAGCAAGCGCGAGATCGACAACGATTGTAAGACTGGTTTGCAGACCGGCAAGGAGAAGCATGACCGCAAGGCCAACCCCGAAAAACGCGAGAGGCCTGCGGCTTCGCGTCGTACCGGCTGAAAGGTCCGGCCGCGTCGCGCGCAAATCGAATGCGGCCTTGCAAGCGATCGCGACATCTGTTTCGCGGTGGATAAAGTCGCGCAACCATTCCATCGTGGTGATACGCAGGCGGGATCGGTCCTGTTGGTGGCGTTGTAGATGATTGAGAAGAAAACGCGCTGATAATTGCCACGGAGCAACGATCCAGATGAACTCACCATTGAGGCAAAGCGGCAGCAGGCCATTTGCAAGACTTTCCAGAAGCGCTTCATCATTCAGCGTGCAGGCGCTGCGCGGCACGTCCGCCAGCGTGTCCAGTATAATGCCGTGATGAAAGGCAAAGGCGTGGACATACTCGTGCTCCGTCAGAATTCCTTCAGCGATCAGGACGCGGTCGGCGCCGGTGCGGATCTCTGCGGCGCGCAATTCGGCTGCCGCGATATGCGCTGGATGGATGAGGTGACGAACACAATCGATTTCCGGGCAGGGGGCGAGGCGGTGACGAATCCGGATAGCATCGAAGCCAGGCCTTATTCCGCGCCACGTCGACTCGAATGCATCCCGCTGGGATCGGACAGGGTCCCCGAGCTCTACAGCCCCAAGGTCCGTACCCCCGAGCCCGGCCTTGACCGCAAACTCACGCCACGCCATGCCGCCCCCGCACGACCGAAACAGATGCTAATACGTATTCGTGGCTCGCTATAAAAAGGCGAGACATTCAGGCAGAACAACACATGCGAGTATGGTCGATTTCCCTAGCCAGTTACCACACTAAAGTTTGGGCGCTGGTGCTTGCCGGGGTGGCTAGTTTCTTGGCTCCGGGGTTTGTGCCGTCGGTCGCCCTCGCGCAACCGCATGTGCAGCCCCATTCGGAGCTGCCGCCGGCGCCATCGCCTTTCCCCGGCTTCTGGGACCCGAAGCGCCGCCCCGAGCGGCCGGACCTGTCGCGTCTGTCGCAAATCCGTTTCATGACCGAAACCGATTATCCGCCATTCAATTATGCGGGCGCGGACGGCAATCCGGTCGGCTTCAATGTCGAATTGGCGCGGCTGATCTGCGAGGAGCTGAAGATCACCTGCACGATCCAGATGCGTCGCTTTGACACGCTGATCCAGGCCCTGAATGAAAATCGCGGCGAGGCGGTGATCGCCTCCATCGCCGTCACGGCTGAGACGCGCAAAGTGATGGATTTCACCGATCCTTATTACCGGGTGCCGGCCCGCTTCGTGACGGCGCACAAGCTGGCGACGCCCAACCTGATCCCTGAGCAGATCGAGGGTAAGAAGGTCGGGGTGGTTGGCGGCAGTGCGCACGAAGCCTATCTGAAGACGCTGTTCACCGAGGCCCAGCCGGTGGCGTATCTCACCGCCGATGCCGCGCGCGATGCCCTGCGCCGGGGCGAGATCGATTACGTCTTCGGCGATGGCATCGCCTTGTCGTTCTGGCTCAACGGGACGGATTCGGAGAATTGCTGCGCCTTTGCCGGCGGGCCGTTTTTCGAGAGCCGCTATTTCGGCGAGGGCGTCGGCATTGCGGTTCGCAAGGGCAACGAGACCGTCCGCCAGGCACTGAACTGGGCGCTGTATCGCCTGTGGGAGAAGGGGCGCTTCGCCGACCTGTGGCTCCGCTATTTCCCAGTAAATCCGTTTTAACGCCGTCTTTGGCGTGCAAAAAATTGACGGGTAAGGGCGCGAGCAATAAGTGTCCGCGCCGGAGAAGGATGTGTCTGTGACTGAAGCTAACGATCTGCGTTCCTTGGCCGAACAATCCGGCGCTTGGCCGTTCGAGGAGGCGCGCAAGATCGTTGCGCGGCTAAAGAAGAAGCCGAAGGACGAAGTCATCTTCTCGACCGGTTATGGTCCGTCGGGGTTGCCGCATATCGGCACCTTCGGCGAAGTAGCGCGCACCACCATGGTGCGCCACGCCTTTCGCGTGCTCACCGACGATAAGATCAAGACCCGGCTGATCGCGTTCTCGGACGACATGGATGGCTTGAGGAAAGTTCCGGACAACGTCCCAAACAAGGAGCTGCTGGCGCAGGATCTCGGCAAGCCGCTGACTCGCGTGCGCGATCCGTTCGGCACACATGCCAGCTTCGGCGCGCACAACAACGCGCGGCTGCGTGCCTTCCTCGACACCTTCGGATTTGACTACGAGTTCCTGTCGGCGACGGAGTGTTACACGTCTGGCCGTTTCGACAAGGCGCTGCTGCAGGTCCTCGCGAACTTCGACAAGGTGATGGCGATCATGCTGCCGTCGCTGCGCGAAGAGCGGGCGCAGAGCTATTCGCCATTCCTGCCGATCTCGCAGACGACGGGCATCGTATTGCAGGTGCCGGTCACCGCCCATGACGCGAAAGCCGGCACGATCACCTACGAAGACCCGGACACCAAGGACAGCATCACCACACCGGTGACGGGCGGCCATTGCAAACTGCAATGGAAGCCAGACTGGGCCATGCGCTGGCTTGCGCTCGGCGTCGACTATGAGATGGCCGGTAAGGATCTGATCGACTCGGTGAAATTGTCCGGCGAAATCAATCGCGCCATCGGCGGCACGCCGCCGGAAGGCTTCAATTACGAACTGTTCCTCGACGAGAAGGGCCAGAAGATTTCGAAATCGAAAGGCAACGGCCTGACGATCGAGGAATGGCTGCGCTATGCATCGCCGGAATCGCTGTCGCTGTTCATGTATCGCGAGCCTAAGGCGGCGAAGCGGCTCTATTTCGATGTGATCCCGCGCAATGTCGATGAGTATTTCCAGTTTCTCGATGGCTATCAGCGCCAGGACGGCAAGCAGCGGCTTGGCAATCCGGTTTGGCATATCCATTCGGGCGAGCCGCCGAAGGCCGACATGCCGCTCACCTTCCAGCTCATGCTGACGCTGGTGTCGTCGTCGAATGCCGAGAATGCCGAGACGCTATGGGGCTTCATCGGCCGCTATCGGCCGGGCGTGACGCCGCAGACGCATCCCAAGCTCGATGCCATGGTCGGCTATGCGATCAACTATTATCGCGACTTCGTTGCGCCGACAAAGAAGTTCCGCGAGCCGAACGCGGACGATCGCAAGGCGCTGACCGATCTGCGCGATGCCTTGTCCAATCTGGCTGGCGATTCGAGCGCGGAAGACATCCAGAATGTTGTCTACGAGATCGGCCGTCGCGAGCCTTATCTCGACGAAAAGAAGAAGGGCAAAGATGGCCGGCCAGGTGTCTCGCTCGACTGGTTCAACATGCTGTACCAAGTGCTGCTCGGGCAGGAGAAGGGTCCGCGCTTCGGCACCTTCGTCGCCGCTTACGGATTGCAGAACACGGTCGACATGATCGATGGTGCGCTGGCGCGGTCGGCTTAATGATTTGAGATGGTCACTATCCGTTGTCATGGCCGGGATAAGCCCGGCCATGATGAAGGGGGCGGCTTACTGACTGACCCACAATATCCGTGCGATCCACAGCACGTCCGACATCGCCAGCGTGCGATCGGGGTGACTGGGGTTGAACGACTGCAATTCGACGGTCTTTGCCGTCTTACGCGCGAGTTGCTTCACCATCACCTCACCATCGGTCGTCTTGACGACAACACGGTCGCCCCGGCGAACGGGAGCGGACGGCGACACCACGATCACATCGCCCTTGCGATAGGCAGGCAGCATGGAATCGCCGGACACCTTCAGCGCATAAGCATGCTCGTCTTTCAGCGCTGGAACATCGACTTCATCCCAGCCCTTGCCGACCGGAAAGCCGCCATCGTCGAAATAGCCGCGGGCGCCGGCTTCGGCAAAACCAATCAACGGCAGGCCTTGCGTGATCGGACGCGCGGTTTCGGAAATCAGCGCGATGAACGTCTCGATGCTGGTCCCGGTCGCGGCCAGTGATTTGGCGACCGATTCGGTCGATGGCCAGCGTGCGCGACCATCCGGCGTCACCCGCTTCGACTTGTTGAATGTGGTCGGATCGAGTCCGGCCTTTTTGGCAAGACCCGACGCGGACAAGCCGGCACGCGCCGCGAGCCGGTCGATGGCAGTCCATATCTGTGCATGCGTCAGCATGGCGTTCGCCCTGGCGGTGGACGGGTCGCGTCCGGTGTGACTATTGTCCTACCTAAAGGTAGGAATTAGTGCCTTTTGCGAGTCATGTCTAGTCTGCTCTTTCCGTTTCTTGTCGCTCGCGTCCTGCGTGGCTAGAGCATGATGCCGAAAAGTGCGAAGCGGTTTTCGGACGACATCATGCGCTAACGTATTAAAATCGATCACGTTTATGACTTTGGATCGATTCGATCCAAAGTCATCGTGATCGAGGTTGGCCTGCTTTCTTTCGGAGTTTTCCCACGGTGATTGGCCTGTTCGAGCGCCTGACACGTCCTTTTTTCCAGCGTTTTTTTGAGCCTGAGGATGCCCACCGGCTGGCGCTGCGGGCCTTGCAATGGACCCCGTTACCTCCGGCGCGGTCAGACGATTCGCGGCTGCGAGTGCGCGCCTTCGGACTGAATTTTCCCAATCCCGTCGGCGTTGCGCCGGGTTTCGACAAGAATGGCGAGGTGCCGGACGCCCTGCTGCGGCTCGGCTTTGGTTTCGTCGAGGTCGGCACGGTGACGCCGCGTCCGCAGGCCGGCAATCCACAGCCACGCCTGTTTCGTCTCGATGCCGATCAGGCGGTGATCAACCGGCTCGGCTTCAACAACGATGGCGAAGCCGAGGTGTTGCGCCGGCTGGCGGCGCGGGCCAATCGCGGCGGCATCGTCGCGATCAATATTGGCGCCAATCGCGACACCAAGGATCGGGCTGCGGATTATGTGCGGCTGGTCGAGGCCTTTGCGCCGGTGGTGAGCTACATCACTGTCAATGTGTCGTCGCCGAATACGCCGGGCCTGCGCAATCTGCAGGAGTCGAAAAGCCTCGACGATCTGCTGGCGCGTGTGATCGAAGCGCGCAATCGCGTCATCGCCAATGCCGGGCCGACGCCGTTGCTGTTGAAGATCGCGCCGGACGTTTCGCTCGGCGATCTCGACGACATTGTCGGCGTCGCGCGCCGGCGCAAGGTCGACGGCATGATCGTCGGCAACACGACGGTGAGCCGTCCGCCGTCGTTGCGAGAGCGTGAGAAGGCGATCGAGCAGGGCGGCTTGTCCGGCAAGCCGCTGTTCCCCCTGTCGACGCGGATGCTGGCGGAGACTTATGTGCGGCTGGAAGGCGCGATGCCGATCATTGGTGTCGGCGGCATCGATTCAGGCCAGGCTGCAGTGGCCAAAATCAAGGCCGGCGCGACACTGATCCAGCTTTACAGTGCGCTGGTGTTTCATGGGCTCGCATTGTTGCCGGAGATCAAGCGCGGTCTGCTCGATGCGCTCAAACAGGGGCGGCACCAATCGCTTGCCGATCTGACAGGCGTTGATGCAGCGGACATCACCGCGCAGGATTGGCCGGTTTAGACATCGTCTTCGCAAACGCTACTCTCTCCGTTCATTCCCGCGAAAGCGGCAATCCAGAAACGCTGGGTCCCCGCTTTCGCGGGGACGAACGGAAAATGATGCGAGAGGTTATTTGCCCCGCGGCGCGTTGACGAGACGCATGATCAACCACACCGGGATCACGATCACTGCGCCGAGCAGGAAGTAGCGCCACAGCCAGTTGAGCGCATCGAAGCCGAGATTCCAGATCGTCTCGATCAGGTGGCGGATGCTCTCGATGATATTGAACGGGTTGAGGCCGAAGGCATGCATCACGAAGCCGATCAGGATCGAGAGCAGCACCAGCCGGCCGAGCACGCCGAGTGGTGAGCCGCCGAAGAAGCGGGTCAGCGAGTCGCTGCCTTGAGCGCGCGGGTGCGCAGACGACCCTCTGGATTCAGTGGTTGAAGCCCTGGGATCGTTCATCGACATCTTTGCCTCCATGCCCATGACGACATGAGCTTCGTTAATGCGTTAACGGTATCATTCGCCCGTCAAACGCGACGTCATCTAATCATGGCGCAGCCGCCTGCAAGGCGCTGCGGCCCATCTCCATTCCTTCTAGCATCTTTTCAAGGTTTTCGAGACGGTCGGCTTCCCGCGGCGGCTTGTCCCAGCGCAGCCGGTTGATCCGTGGAAAACGCATGGCGAGGCCGGATTTGTGGCGCGTGGAGCGCTGCAGGCCCTCGAACGCCACTTCCAGCACCAGGCCTTCGTCCGGGCCATATTTGACAGCGCGTACCGGGCCGAAACGCTCCACGGTATTGTTCCGGACATATCTATCGATCTTCAGCAATTCCTCGTCGGTGAAGCCGAAATAGGCTTTGCCGACCGGCACCAGTGTGTCGGTGCCGTCGATCACGCTCCAGACGCCGAAGGTGTAGTCGGAATAATAGGACGAGCGCTTGCCGCTGCCGCGCTGCGCATACATCAGCACGGCATCGACGGTCAGCGGGTCGCGCTTCCATTTCCACCAGAGTCCTTTCGGACGGCCGGGCATATAGGGCGCATCCCTGCGCTTGAGCATGATGCCTTCGACGGCATTGGCGTCCTCGCCGGCGCCGGCTGATGCCGGATCGGCCCGTGCTGCGGCGAGCTCCGGCCAGGTCTTGAATGCGACGAGCGGCGAAAGATCGAGCCGCGGATGCGCGTGGCGGGCGATGAAGGATTGCAGGCGCGTGCGCCGCTCCTCGAACGGCAATTCGCGCAGATCGTCGCTGCCATCGAACAGAAGATCGTAGGCACGCAGATGCGCGGGATATTCGAGCAGCAGCTTCGGCGTGACCGCTTTGCGATTGAGGCGCTGCTGCAGGACGTTGAAGCTTTGCACGCGGTTATCGCGCAGGATCAGGAGTTCGCCATCGAGCGAGCCGTTGAAGTTCAGCGAGTCCAGAAGATCAGGAAAGCCTTTCGAGATGTCTTCGCCGGTGCGCGAATACATGCGCACGATACGGTCGCCGTGTTCGTTGACGCCGGCAGAAGCCTGAACGCGGATGCCGTCCCATTTCCACTCGGCCATGTAGTTCGCGGGATCAAGCTTTTCGAAATCGGTGTCTTCGATCGCATGCGCCAGCATCGCCGGTCGGAACGGCGCCGGATCGGTGGTCGACGGTTTATCGCCGCGGCCCTCGAGCCAGGCGAAGAGATCGGTATACGGCGGCTCGAGGCCGGACCACATCAGTTCGATTTCGGTGACGTCCTTGTCGCCAAGTGCCGCCGCCGCCGTCTTTGCGAGGCGGGCGGAAACGCCGACGCGCAATGCGCCGGTGACCAGCTTGAGCAGCGCCCAGCGTCCTGTCTCGTCGAGAGCGTCGAGCCAGCGCGCGATCTGCGCCGGAAGCTGCGCCTTGCCGAGCGTGTTGAGTGTCGTCACGACGTCGCTGATCGACGGAATGAAGTTTGGACGCGCCTCCGGCACCGGCCACATCAGCGCAATCGTTTCCGACGTATCGCCGACGAAATCGCGCGAGAGTGCGAACAGCACCGGATCGGCGCGCTCGGTGATCAGCCCGCGGATCATGCCGGGCTTGGCATACTGGAATGTGAGATTGCCGGTGAGCGCGGCGAGCGCATAGCCGCGTTCGGGATCGGGCGTGTGACGGAAGTAGTCCGTCATCAGCCGCAGCTTGTTGTTACGGCCGGGCTCGTAGGCGAGGCGGTCGAGCAATTCGGCGAAGCGGTTCATGTGGGATTGCCCGCTTCGCCTTCGTCCGAGACACCATCCGTTTCGTCCTCGTCGCCATAGCCGACGATATCAAGCGGTCGTCCTTTCAACCCCCTGGTGTCGCACCAGTGAACCAGCGCGTCTTCCTGTCCATGCGTCACCCAGATCTCGCTGGCGCCGGTTGCGATCACCGTCGCGCGCAGACCATCCCAGTCAGCATGGTCGGAAATCACCAACGGCAATTGCACGAGGCTCTGCCGCGCACGGGCCCGCACGCGCATCCAGCCGGAAGCGTAACAGGTAACCGGATCGGGGAAGCGGCGTGACCAGACTTCTTTCAATGCCGACGGCGGGCAGAGCGTGATGGTGCCGGCCAGCTCGGCTTTCTTCTTGTCGCGGACAAGCGGCAGGTCGCCGAGATCGATGCCGCGCTCCTGATAATAGCGCGATAGCGTTTCCATCGCGCCATGCAGATAGATCGGCTCGCGATAGCCGGCCTTGCGGATCAGCGCGATCACGCGTTGTGCCTTGCCGAGCGAGTATGCGCCGACGAGATGCGCGCGATCGGGAAACAGCGACACCGAATGCAAGAGCTTCCCGATCTCCTCATCCGGGTCGGGATGGCGGAACACCGGCAGTCCGAAGGTCGCCTCGGTGATGAACACGTCGCACTTCACCAGCTCGAACGGCGTGCAGGTCGGATCGGGCACGTCCTTGTAATCGCCCGACGCCACGATCCGGCAGCCTTTGCGCTCAACCGCGATCTGGGCGGAACCCAGCACATGACCGGCCGGATGGAAGGTAGCGGTGACGCCTCCAAAGGTGACGGTTTCGCCATAGCGGATCGCCTGCGTGGAACCGGCGAAGTTGTCGCCATAGCGCAGGCGCATGATGTCGAGGGTTTCCTGCGTTGCCAGCACTGCGCCATGGCCGGCCCGCGCATGGTCGGAATGGCCATGCGTGATCAGAGCCTTGTCGACCGCCCGGGTCGGGTCGATGTAAAAGCCACCAAGCTTGCAGCAAACGCCGGACGGTGTCGGCAAAAGCAGGTCTTCGGGACGCATTTTTTACAGATAGGCTTTCGGGGCCATTTCGCGAGCTCGTACGGTGGTACTAGATGAGACAGGCATTGCACGAAACAAAGGTGTTTTCATCGTCCGGCGATCTGCTGGCGGACCGCCGCTACGAGATGGCGCGCGCCTATCGCGGCGATGGCGATCTTCCTGCCGCGATCGATCTTCTGGAACAGGCGGTGGAGCTGCAACCGGGCTTTGCGGCGGCATGGTTCGACCTTGGCGATGCGCGCGAAGTCGCGGGGCAACGCGAGGGCGCGGTGACGGCATTTGAGGAAGCACTCAAGGCCGATCCGGCGGACCGTCACGGCGCCGGATTGCGGCTGCGGCTACTGGACATTGGCGGGCATGCTATGTCGGCGGACTATGTGCGCTCGGTGTTCGACCAATATGCGCGGAAATTCGACGATGCGCTGGCGGCCTTATCCTATTCGGCGCCGCAAATGCTGGCGCAGGCTGTTGAGGCTGCGTGCCGCGACCGCAAGCGACCGGTGCAGTTCGGCACGATGCTCGATCTCGGCTGCGGCACCGGCCTGTCGGGAGACGCATTCCGGCCGGTGGTTGACTGGATGGAGGGCGTCGACCTCTCGCCCGGCATGATCGAGCAGGCGCGCAAGAAGAGCCTCTATGACCGGCTCGATGTCGGCGACCTGACCGAAAGCCTGGACGAGCGCGCGCGCGCCGATGCGCGTTTCAACCTGATCGTGGCTGCCGATGTCTTCGTTTATTGCGCGGACCTGACATTGATTGCAACGATGGCCGCTCAGGTCCTGGCCTTTGACGGGCTGTTCGCCTTCACCGTCGAAACGCATCCGAATGACGGGGTCCTGCTCGGTCCCAAATTGCGCTACGCCCATGGAGAGAAGCACGTGCGCGAGGCCATCGCAGCTGCCGGCATGACGGTTCTGCACCTCGCCCCTGTTTCCACCCGCATGGAAGCGGACCAGCCGGTGCCGGGCCTGCTTGTGATCGCGGGCCTCGCCCCGCCTTCGCCGTTATCGCAACGATAGACTTCAAGCGTGACCCTGCTCGATCCAGTCGCGCCACCCACCGAACTTCCGCAAGCTTTCGCGCGCTGGTTTTCGTCGCGCGGCTGGACACCGCGGCCGCATCAGCTCGAATTGCTGGCGCGCGCGCGGCAGGACAAATCGGTGCTGCTGATCGCGCCGACCGGTGGCGGCAAGACGCTGGCCGGCTTTCTGCCGACGCTGGTGGAGCTCAGCGAACGCGGCGCAAAAGCCAAGACGCTCGTTTCGACCGGCCGCGACATCAAGCGATCGCAAGGACTGCACACGCTCTACATCTCGCCGCTGAAAGCACTGGCCGTCGACATTGCCCGCAATCTCGAAACACCCGTCGCCGAGATGGGCCTGCCGATCCGGATCGAGACCCGCACCGGCGACACGCCCGTCTCCAAGCGCACGCGCCAGCGCAAGGACCCGCCCGACATCCTGCTGACGACGCCGGAGCAATTGGCGCTGCTGCTCGCTTCCGCCGACGCGCCGTACCTGTTCGGCACGCTCAAGCGTGTGATCCTCGACGAATTGCATGCGCTGGTGTTGTCAAAACGCGGCGATCTCCTGTCGCTCGGACTGGCGCGGCTGTTTCGCCTGGCGCCTGGCCTGCACACCATCGGCTTGTCGGCGACGGTGGCCGAACCCGATGACTTGCGCCGCTATCTCGTGCCGCAGGCCGGCGCGGCGATGGCCGATCTCGTCGTCGCCAAGGGCGGTGCCGATCCGCATGTGACCATGCTGGAGCCGGATACGCGCGATCCGGACGCGCGCATCCCCTGGGCGGGCCATACCGCGCGTCACGCCTATCCGCAGATCTATGAACTCATCAAGCAGCACAAGACGACGCTGGTCTTCGTCAACACCCGCAGCCAGGCCGAACTGATCTTCCAGGAGCTCTGGCGCATCAACGAGGACGACCTGCCGATCGCCCTGCATCACGGCTCGCTCGATGTGGCTCAGCGCCGCAAGGTGGAAGCTGCGATGGCGCAGTCGAAACTGCGGGCGGTGGTGTGTACGTCGTCGCTCGATCTCGGTATCGACTGGGGCGATATCGATCTCGTCATCAATGTCGGCGCGCCGAAAGGTTCGTCGCGGCTGCTGCAACGGATCGGCCGCGCCAATCACCGTCTCGATGAGCCGTCGCGCGGCATCCTTGTGCCGGCCAATCGTTTCGAAGTGCTGGAATGCCGCGCCGCCATCCAGGCGGTGGCGGAACAGGCGCAGGATACGCCGCCCTTGCGCACCGGCGCGCTCGATGTGTTGGCGCAGCACGTGCTCGGCACCGCCTGCGGCGAGCCGTTCGATGCCGATGTGCTGTTCGACGAAGCGCGGAATGCTGCACCTTATCGCGACCTCACGCGTGCCGATTTCGACGCCGTGGTCGATTTCGTCGCCACGGGCGGTTACGCGCTGAAAGCGTATGAGCGTTTCGCCAAGATCAGGCAGGACAAGAATGGCCGCTGGCGCGTCACGCATCCGCGTTTCGCGCAAGCCTATCGCATGAATGTCGGCACCATCGTCGAAGCCTCGATGCTGAAAGTGCGCCTTGTGCGCTCGCGCGCTGTCGGCAGCGGACGGAGCGGTCCGATCGGACGCGGCGGACGCATCCTCGGTGAAGTCGAGGAATATTTCATCGAGATGCTGAGCATCGGCGACACCTTCGTGTTTGCCGGTGAAGTGCTCCGTTATGAAACAATGGTCGAAGACGAGGTTTACGTTTCGCGCGCGCATGACGACGATCCGAAAGTGCCGTCCTATGAAGGCGGCAAGTTTCCGCTCTCGACCTATCTTGCGTCCCGCGTGCGCGACATTCTTGCCGACCCGGCGCAATGGGCGCCGCTGCCGCAACCGGTGCGGGAATGGCTCGAAATCCAGACGTGGCGGTCGGTATTGCCCGGCCCGCGCGAGTTGCTTGTCGAAACATTTCCGCGTGCAACAAAAAATTATCTTGTTTGCTATCCGTTCGAAGGACGGCTGGCGCACCAGACGCTTGGTATGCTGCTGACACGGCGGCTCGAGCGCGCGCGCATGCGGCCATTGGGTTTCGTTGCCAATGAATACGCTTTGGCGGTGTGGGGGCTTGGCGATCTTAGCCTTGCAATCAAACGCGGCGATCTTTCGCTCACGGAATTGTTTGCCGAAGACATGCTTGGTGATGATCTGGAAGCATGGCTTGCTGAATCGGCGTTAATGAAACGGACCTTCCGAACAAATGCCATTATTGCAGGCTTGATCGAGCGACGTTCAGTCGGAAA
Organism: Pseudorhodoplanes sinuspersici; assembly: GCF_002119765.1. Lineage (NCBI taxonomy): Bacteria > Pseudomonadati > Pseudomonadota > Alphaproteobacteria > Hyphomicrobiales > Pseudorhodoplanes > Pseudorhodoplanes sinuspersici. Next base: position 1,129,727 of record NZ_CP021112.1, on the reverse strand, counting down.
AGAAAAGACGCGACGACAAGTGACGATTTCAACGGACCTCATTTACGACGTATTGCGTAAGCATCAACCAGACCATCTGCTGTTGCGCGCGGCGCGTGCCGATGCTGCAACAGGTCTGCTCGATATCAAGCGACTTGGGGAAATGCTCTCCCGTATTCAGGGACGAATCATTCATAAGCCGCTGGAACATGTTTCGCCGCTTGCGGTGCCGGTCATGCTCGAGATTGGTCGCGAGACGGTTTATGGGGAAGCTTCGGACGCACTCCTGGCAGAGACTGCGGACGAGCTTGTCAGGGAGGCCATGTCGTGAACATGGCCACGTCTCGAGGGGGAATTGAAGTGGTTGCGACGTCGCCGATTAATGGCCCGGATTACAGGGTCGATGAGGTGGAGCTGGCAGGCGCGCATCTCGTGGTCGATCCCGGCGGGGTCATTTACTGGCCGGCGGAACGCATCCTGGCCGTTGCCGATCTGCACTTCGAAAAGGCTTCCAGCTTTGCGCGATATGGTGCGTTGCTTCCACCATACGACACGGCGGCGACGTTGGCACGTCTGTGTGAAGTCATCATGCGCTACAGGCCCCGTGCGGTGTTTGCGCTCGGTGACAGCTTTCATGACGGCGACGGGCCGCAGCGGCTTGGCGATGTCGATCGCGAGGCGGTCAACGCGTTGCAGAACGGCCGCGACTGGGTCTGGATTGCCGGGAATCATGATCCCGATCCGGCGGTTGGCATCGGCGGCGTATTCACGCCGGAGATGAATGTCGGTGGGCTCACCTTCCGGCATGAGCCGAAGGGGCAGGCTGGCGAGATCGCCGGCCACCTGCATCCGATGGCGCGCATCAGTGCCAGCGGGCGCTCGATCAGCCGCAAGTGCTTTGCGATCGACAGCGAGCGCATGGTGATGCCGGCCTTCGGCGCCTTCACGGGCGGGCTGAATATTCGTGCCGCAGCTTTCATGACTGTGTTCGGCGCGCTGACCTTCCGGGCCCATATGCTTGGTGCAACCCGGCTCTATGCCGTCGATGCCTCGCGTTGTTTGCCGGGGTGACTGTCATTCCGGGTTCGTTGCTTTGCAACGCCCCGGAATGAGAGGGTGGTTTTAATCCCGCCGGAACACGATCGAGGCGAACCACCCGGTCATCAGCGCCATCAGCGTGGTGAATAACCCATACAGAATCCCGTGGTCGCGCGCGGCCGTGACGATGAATTGCTCGATGCCGACTTTCACGACTTCCAGCGCTGATGAGGCACGCGCCAGGTTGGTGTTGTCGGCGAAGAGGCGCACATCGACGTCGTAGATGCCGACTGGCGATTCCGCGGGCAGTCGGATGGTGGCCCGGAACAGGGTTGGCGTGATGAAGGTCACGCCCGCCGGGTCCTCGATATAGAGGTGTCGTTCCTTGCGCAGCCGGATCAGTGCATCGCGGAATGTCTCTTCACCGGATTCGATGCCGGCTGCGACATGCATGCGCGGAACGACATTCATACCGATGTCGAGACGCCGCAGCATCTCGGCCGGTGCAATCTCGTCAAGCGGCTTGTTGCTGAGCACGGCCAGATAGGTCGGCGCGTCGAGGAAGGTATTCGATTCGGCATTGGTCCAGATGCCGACGACACGATCCTTGCGGCGCACGACCAATGCTTCACGCGGCCCGGAAACGGTGACGATGATGTCGTAGCCGCCTTTCCGGGAAACTGTCGCGCTATCGCGTTCGATCGCTCCGAACAGCACAAGCTCTGTCCCGGTGAAGCTGGACGATACCAGGACCTGATGACTGCTGAGCGAGGTGATCAGCCGCTCGGCCGCTGCTGGCGAGGTCGCCAGCACGAAGGCAAGGGTGAGCGCGGCATAGCGTTTCATCCACCACCTCCGGCGAAGCGAAGAGAAAACAGCTCGTTCGGTTGTACCAGAAGGTCAAGTGCGAAACGGATGCCGACGCCGAGCACGAGGAGCCCGAGCAGAAGCCGCAGCCGCTCGGCTTTCATGGCCTGGCCGGCGCGAGCGCCGAATTGAGCGCCGATCACCCCGCCGACCATCAGGATCAGCGCCAGCAACGCATCGACCAGATGATTGGTGGCCGCATGCATCACCGTCGCCGAAGCCATGGTCACGAGGGTCAGGACCGTCGAGGTGCCGATGACGGTCGCGGTCGGGACCCTTAGGAAATAGATCAGCATCGGCACGAGAAGGAAGCCGCCGCCAATGCCCATTAGCGAGCCGAGAAAGCCGATGATCAGTCCGATGCCGATAACCGGGATCGCCGACACATAAATCTTCGATCGTTTGAAACGGACCTTGAAGGGCAACCCATGCAGCCAGGTGTGACTGCCGGGGCGGCGCAGAACGACCGGGTGCCCTTGATAACTCCGCATGATGGCGCGAACAGCTTCGCTGATCATGAGGCCACCGACGGCAACCAGCAGGATGACATAGGATAGCGCGATGACAAGATCGAGCAGATCGGCTGAACGCAGCAGCGTGAACAGCCAGACGCCGCCGGCGGTGCCGACGATGCCTCCAATCAGCAGCATCAGCGCCAGCGGGATATCAATCGCCTTGCGCCGCCAATAGCTGATCGCGCTTGACGCCGATGACGCGGCGATGTGGCTGGAGACCGTCGCCACCGCGACCGATGGCAGGATGCCGATAAAGATCAGCAGCGGTGTCATCAGGAAACCGCCGCCGATGCCGAACATTCCCGAGATGAAGCCGACGGCAAGGCCCATCGCGAACAGGAGGAAAATGTTGACCGGTAAATCGGCGATCGGAAGATAGATTTGCACAGGCACAGGCCGTCGTTGAAGGCTCACCCGTGAGCCCCGATGGACGATGCGGCAATAATCCGGCGCGCGGCCGCCGAATGACGCCGCGTTTTCGGAGCCATCCGTACAGAGTTGTGCAGATTAGTCGAATGAAATGTGGGGAAGTTCGGGCGTTTGGAGTCTAGCGTTAAGACGCTGTGACTCTCGCGCCACCACTGGTTCGCGGTTTCTTGGTGGCGGGCGCGTTCTGGGCGGCGGGCCGGTCCCAGCCGCCGGGAGGCGACTGCACCACGACGGCTTCATCCGGCTGCCGTTGCGGCGTGAAGGCCTGTGCCGCGGATCGGGCTGCGGCCAGCGAGGCCGCGTCCAGCTTGGCGCCGACATCGTCGCGCTTTTTGGCGGCATCGCGATCGCCCTGTAGAGCTGCGAGCGAGAACCATTTGTAGGATTCCGGCAGGTTCTGCTCGATGCCGATGCCACGGGCATAGAGGATGCCGAGATTATATTGGCTGTCGGCAACGCCATGCTCCGCGGCTTTACGGAACCATTGCGAAGCCACTTTATAATCCGGCTTGCCTTCGACGCCTTCAGCGAAAAGCACCGCGAGATTATGCATCGCCTTGGCATGGCCCTTGTCGGCAGCAATCACATAATGACGGCGTGCCGTATCGAGGCTCTTTTTGACACCGAGACCTTTTTCGTAGAGCCCGCCCAGCCTGAAATGAGCGGGCGCGAGGCCGGCATTGGCGGCGCGCTCGAGCCAGCGGACGCCCTCATCGGTGTTCTGCGGAACGCCGTTGCCTTCGACATAGCGGATGCCGATTTCGTATTCTGCGGCTGGCTGGCCCTTTGCTGCCGCGTTGCGCAGGAGCGCCGGCAGCTTGTCGGACATGGCGGGCAGAGGTTCGCGCGGGGTATCTGTGGCTGCGGGATTGCGCTTGCCAACCGACCCGGTCGCGTCGAGCTCCAGCGGCGCTGTGGACGGTGTGGGCGCCACTTTCGGGCGCTCCGGAAGGATGACGCCGGAGGATGCGGTGCTGAAGGCGTCCGTCGCTTTGGGCTGCAAAGCGGGCGACACCGGCAAAACTTGCGGCGCGTCTGGCTTCGGCGCTGGTGCTTCGGCCACGTCGATATCGGTTTGCTCGTTGACCTCGGAGAATATCGGCTCATTGCCCGTGTCGAGATAATCGAGCGTGAGCCGCCCGGCAGCGACCACGATCAGGATCACGCTGGCGCCGACAAACAGCGAACGCATCTTCTGGCCGATCGATTTCGATGCTTCTTCTTCGCTCTCTTCCGAAGCGGAGGTGGCAGCCTCGGGCGCAGTTGCAGCCGCGGCCTGCGCGGCGCGGCGGGCCGCGGCGATGAAATTGGTCTGGCCCGGATGATTAGCGCTGCCGGGACTGACGGTACCGCCGAGCGCTGCTTCCGACGCGGCTATGCGGTCGGCAGCGGAGGCATTCGGCCGCGCGCGCGGCACGCCGGAGCCGGGCTCGAGCGGGAAATCCGGAGGCAATTGCGGATCGATCGCCTGCCGCTCACGCTGCTTGGGACTGGCTGTCTGGGCCGGGGGTGTCTGAGCCGCCGGTGTCTTGGCTGGAGATGTCTTGGCCGGAGATGTCTTGGGCGGGGGTGGAGTGCCGACGGCCGGCGCGATGGGGAGCGGCTCGGCCGGTGGCAACGGTGAGGCCCTGCGGACTTCAACAGCCGGGGCCGGCATCGGCTTGACCTGCGGCATGCGCGGCTTTTCAGGAGCCGGAGCGGGCGGAGGTGTGAAGGCCGGGGCTTTCGCTGCTGGCTGCGCTGCAGGTGCCATGGCTGGCGCAAACGGCGGCGCTTCGGCGGCAAAGCGGGCCTCGCGAATGCCGCCTTCGATCATGGCCAGGCGGTCGACCAGATGACCGAGCGTCGAATGCACCGCTTCGAGAGAATCCTGCGTGCGCACGAGATCGCGCTTGAGATAATCGACAGCGGGCGTCGGGTCGATGGCGGTTTGCGGCGCGATCTGTAGCGAGTCGAGCCGGGCGTTGAGATCGGCAAAACCGCGCTCTATGGCGCCCAGAACGGGCAGATCGGCGATCCGCTGCTCGAGCGATTTCAGGGCCTCGGGGTCGAGCATCTTCGACGAGGCCGCGACGCGATCGACCTTGGCCGACAGGCCGCGCACCTCTTCCGACAGGCTGGACAGCGTCTCGTTCGAGGCGACATTGGCGACGATGCCGCGCAAGGCCGTGATCGCGGTCTCAAGCTGATGCAGCGAGGCGGGATCCTGATAGGCCGTGCCGGCCTGATCGATCTTGCTGGACAGATTGTGGATAGCGGCTTCGAAACCGGCCAGGCTTTCGGCCGGTTTCAGGCTGCGCAGCGCGTCGCGCACCTCGTTCAGGCCGCGTTCCATGCCGGCAATCGTGTCCGGATCGACGCCGGCCGCGCGGCTGATATCGATGCGTTCGGCGAGGCGGCGCACTTCGCCCTCCAGGGCCTCGACGGCGCGGCGCGGCATGGCTTCGGTCAGACGCGCCGAGATTTCCGCAAGATCCTGCCGCAATTCCCTCAGAATCGGACTGAAATCCGGCGGCTGACGCAGCGTTTCGATCTGCGCGGTGATGGCCCGGAGCTGGCTTTCGAGCCCGGACAGGTCCGGCCCCGGCGCATAGCCTTGCGGCGCATAACCCTGGTACGGCGCATAACCATACGGCGGATAACCCGGCGGCGGATAACCGTAATTCACCGGTGATAGCGGCGGTAGCGGAGGCGCGGGCGGGATCGGCGCCCGCGCGGCCGGGGCGGACACGGACGTGTCGCCGCCCTCCAGCGCGCGCATGCGGGCGGCGATCTGCGCCACCGCGTCATCGACATTGGTGTTCGGATCGGGCTGCGGGTAACGCGGCTGCTGTGGCGGGCCAGGCGGATAGGGCGCGTGCGGCGGATACCCGCCCTGCGGATAACCCTGCTGCGGATGCGGGTAGCTTGCCGGGGGGAAATAATTGGGATCGGGCGCAGCCGAACGGGTGTCCGGCCGTCCGGCATTCTCGTTCATCCGCTGACGCTCATTCATGCCGTAAACCCACCGCCAAGGGCATTGCGCCGTCGTGGGACCGCCTCCTTCCGTAAACGTAGGGTTGCGAGGGAATGCGGTCCCGTCCCCAGGACCGACTTTTTCCTGTCAGGGTAAATAACCGGTTAACCGCAGGATTTTCTTAACAAAACCGGCCCCCATCGCAGCCGTCGCGGAAACGCAATAGCGTATCGGCGACAATTGATTCGCCGAACTCCAACTTAAGGAGATGCTGATGCCGGCCTACAAGGCGCCCGTCGAGGACGTGCTGTTTCTGCTCAATGACGTGTTCCACATCGAGCGCCACAACAATGTGGCCGGATTTGGCGAAGCGACCCCCGACGTGGTCGAAGCAATCCTCGTAGAAGCCGGGAAGTTCTGTTCGGAAATACTCGTTCCTCTCAATCGTCAGGGCGACCTTCAGGGCTGTACGCGGCACGCCGACGGGCGCGTGACGACGCCGGACGGCTTCAAGGCGGCTTACGACCAGATGGTCGAAGGCGGCTGGATCGGCATCTCGTGTCCGACCGAATTCGGCGGACAGGGATTGCCGGCCACGATGACGACCGTCATCAACGAATTCCTGGCGTCATCCAATCTCGCCTTCTCGATGTATTCGGGTCTGGTGCAGGGCGCGGTGGCCGCGATCATCACCCACGGCTCCGACGCACAGAAGAAAAAATTCGTGCCGAAGATGGTGGAGGGCGTGTGGGCCGGCACCATGAATCTGACCGAGCCGCATTGCGGCACCGACCTTGGCCTGTTGCGCACCAAGGCGGTGAAGCAGGCGGACGGCAGCTACAAGATTTCCGGCACCAAGATCTTCATCTCCGGCGGCGAACAGGACCTCACCGAGAACATCATCCATCTCGTGCTGGCGCGCATCGAAGGCGCGCCGGCCGGCACCAAGGGCATCTCGCTGTTCATCGTGCCGAAGGTGATGGTGAATGACGACGGCACGCTCGGCGATCGCAACGGCGTCGTCTGCGGCTCGATCGAACACAAGATGGGCATTCACGGCAATGCCACCTGCGTGATGAATTACGACAACGCGACCGGCTATCTCATCGGTGAGGAGAACCGCGGCCTCGCCGCCATGTTCACGATGATGAACGAGGCGCGGCTGGCGGTCGGCGTGCAGGGCCTGGCGATGTCGGAGGTCACCTATCAGAACGCCGTCACCTATACGAAAGAGAGGCTGCAGGGCCGCGCGCTGACCGGACCGAAATTTCCCGACAAGCCGGCCGATCCGATCATCGTGCATCCGGACGTGCGCCGCACGCTGCTGAGCATTCGCGCGGTCAACGAAGCGGGCCGCGCGCTGGTGCTGTGGACCTCGCTGTTCGGTGACATCGCACATCGTTCGCAGGACGAAAAAGAAAAGCAGCATGCCGACGACATGATGGGTCTGCTGACGCCGGTGGTGAAAGGCGTGCTGACCGATCTCGGCTTCGAGAGCGCCGTGAACGCGCAGCAGATGTTCGGCGGTCACGGCTACATTTCCGAGACCGGCATGGAGCAATATGTGCGCGATGCGCGCATTCCGATGATCTATGAGGGCGCGAACGGCATCCAGGCGCTCGATCTCGTCGGCCGCAAGCTGCCGAAGGATGGCGGCAGAGCCGCGATGGCCTTCTTCGCGGAGGTGCAGGGCTTTGTGAATGCGCACAAGGCCGATGACGCGATGAAGCCTTATGTCGAGCCGCTGAATGTCTCGCTCGGGCATCTGCAGCAGGCGACGATGTGGTTCATGCAGAACGCGATGAAGGACCCGGACAATGCCGGCGCCGGCGCCACCGACTACATGCATCTCTTCGGGCTTGTTGCGCTCGGCTACATGTGGGGCCGCATTGTCGTTGCGGTGAACGAGAAGCTTGCGGCCGGTGACGCTTCAGGCGCGGGCGGCGGCAACGTGCTCGATGCGCAGGCGCTGAAAAACAAACTGATCGTCGCAAGATTTTTTGCGGAGAAGATGCTGCCGGAAACGGCCGCGCAACTCGCGCGCATCAGCGCGGGCGCGGGGAGTGTGATGGAGATGGGGATGGAGGGGTTTTAGGGCGCCACATTTTTTTCGATCATGTTAGTGTCGTCGAGGTGCGCGGTTAACATGTTGTAACGGTAGAGAATTTGGGGGGGCTGTGAGTAGTTGGAAGGATTTAGAAGCTACCGTTCGTAAGGCTGCCGCTTCCATTTGGGGAAAGGAATTTAAGTCCACACAGGTGCATGCCCGTCAGATAGACGCCTACGCTGAATTAGACGAAAAGCAATCGGTCGCGATCGAGGTGACAGAGCAGAAGAGCATCAATAAGCTCCAAGAGGACTTGAACAAGCTAATTCATATTAGAAACGTAAATTTTAACTCGGGCTTTATCCAGACGATTTGTATCTGTGTGACGGCTTACGAGCCAACACTTGCCATGCAGGCGGCAGGAAAAAAGATAAATATAGATGTTCTAAGTATAGAGCAGTTCCGAACGCGGTTCTTGCCATTCGATGAATACAACGAAGCGCGCAAGGTGACTCCATTTGGAAGCGCGATCGATCCTGAAACTGGGAGCAAAGACAACACAAAATATGTGCTTGTAAGCTTCAATCGTCAAAAAGGTGGCGAGATAGACACTGCAGAGTTGTCCGAGTTGGTTGCTGGCGGTCGAATCATCGTCATGACTGGCGAGTATGGTACGGGGAAAAGTAAATGTGTTGAGCAAGTTTACAATACTTTGGCGATGTCCGCATGGGAAAATCTTGAGTTCCCAGTGGCCATAGACCTGCGGAAGTGCTGGGGCCTTAAGGATAGATACGAAATCATAAGGCGGCATCTTCAGGATCTAAATCTATCACAGCACGTCGACGCTTTTCTAAAAGCATACAACAACGGGATGTTGATTCTTTTGTTGGATGGCTTTGATGAGTTGGGTGTTCAGTTGTGGAGCGATGACTCGAGCGCGCTAAAAGCGCTTCGAGCCGATGCCTTATCCGGCGTGCGAGATTTGATAACGCATCAACGGATCGGCATTCTCGTTTGTGGCCGCGACCACTATTTCGATAGTAACGATGAGCTTTTCGCAGCGTTGGGGTTGGCAAATTCATCTGCCGAATTGTTGCGATCAAAAGACGAATTCACTTTTGAAGAGATAGCTGAATTCCTCAAGGTTAATGGGCGGGACGGGGATATTCCCGAATGGTTGCCGCGCAAGCCGCTTACCTGCGAGTTTTTTCTCAGGGTTTTTGACGAAGTTGGTGCTGAATTATCCGAAGAATTGGATCTTGTTCAGTTCTGGGACTTGTTGATTAACGCGGTCTGTGAACGTGAGGCGCGCATCCATTCATCCTTCGACGTTGATACGATAAAAAGGATTTTGGTCGAAGTGGCGTCTGCGACGAGAACGAAGCCAGCAAATGTGGGTCCTCTTTCTTTGTCGGAAATACAGGCAGCATTTGAGAGGGTAGTGGGGCACGCGCCGATTGAGCAGGCAAGTGTTCTGCTTCAGCGATTGCCCGGGCTTGGAAGAGCGTCGGCTGATAGCGAAGAGCGCCGGTTTGTAGATACGTACCTTCTTGATGGGCTGCGCGCAACGGATGTAATTTTTATCGCTGATCGACGTGATGCTCGAGCTTCGGACGCTGTCTGGTTGAATCCCTTAAGCGAGAATGGACTTTTGATTTGTGGCCGTAAATTGATGATGCTTAATCTGATAGACGATGCGATTGCTCACTGTAAGGCGAATACAAAAGTAAAAAATCAAACGTTACTACTTGATCTTGTGTGTAGCGTCCTTGTTTCCGGCGTGACCGATGTTGATTTTGGAGGCCAATATATCGAGTATGGTCATGCCTCGGTTCTGGATTTGGCTCATGCGCGCGTTGCTGGGTTGCATGTTGATAATTCGGTGATTGAGCGTCTGATTATCTCTGGTGTCGAAGTAAGAGACGTAAAGATTACGGCCTCAAATATTGGTGTTCTAGAAGGGGTATCTAGTCAGGGGGCAATTCCGGCTTGGCTTAGCGGAAACTCGATTGAAGTTTTTTCTTCAATTGCGACGACCTCTCGCATTCGTGCTGCAAACTTGGAGCCCACTCAAAAGGTTCTTGTGACAGTGCTGCGCAAGACTTTCTTTCAAAAAGGGGCCGGTAGGAAAGAAGAGGCGCTGTTGCGGGGCCTCGGAAAGCTCGTTAAATCGGGAGTTCTTGATCGTATATTAGGAAAGCTGATTAGTGAGGGGTTGCTTAGAAAGGAAAAGGGCGATGGTGGTAACCTCTACATTCCAGTACGAAGCGAAACGCAAAGAGTAGGTAAAATACTTGCCGAGCTAAGCTTATCAAAGGATCCAATTTGGCTCTTTGTTGCGGGGCTTTAGCGCTAGCAAGCCTGCGCGGGGACGAGCGGTGGATGCAAGTCGCGCAGGAGTAGGAGCGTCATCGATTCCATGTTGAACAAACTCTGAATCGGTTAAGCCCGCCTTAGGACCTCACCGGTAACTTTTCTTGCATCACGTTTGTTCAGACCCGCCATGCTCCGTGTTCTCGCCGCCATCCTTGTTCGTCCTGTTGTCCGCAACCGGCGAGAGCTCGTCACCTATGTCGCCAGTGCGACGACCCTTGCGGTCGTGGTGGCGCTGGTCATCGACATCGTCAACCAGCTGGTCTTTTTCGTGAGTTGGGGCGACAGCCTGCGCTCCTGGGCGGTGACGATCTTCGCGGCGATCGTGATTGCCGTGCCGATCCTCTACGGCATCGGCCGCACGCATCTGTCGCTGCATCAGGCGAAAGCCGAGGTCGAGCTGATGAGCCTGACCGATCCGCTCACCGGCCTTGCCAATCGCAGAGCCATTCTCGATCGCGCCGACGCCGCGGCCGGCACGACGCTGGTGCTGATCATCATCGATATCGACAAGTTCAAAAGCGTGAACGACACCTATGGCCATCGCGTCGGCGATGCCGTGCTGAAGACCATCGGCCAGCGCATGGCGGCGGAGCTTGGCGGCCTCGGCATGATCGGCCGCCTGGGCGGCGAGGAATTTGCGGTGGTCTCCTCCGATACGCCGCCCGAGCTTGTGATCGACCGAGTGAAGGCGTTTTGCACGCGCATCGCCGGAACGCCGATCGTGGCGCATCGTATCGCCGTGACAGTGACCGTCTCGGCGGGCGCGGCCATTGGCGACGGCCGCAGCTTCGATGCGCTTTATGCCGAAGCCGACCGCGCGCTCTATGCCGCCAAGGCCGCGGGCCGCAACCGCCTCTGCCTTTCGGCCGGGCTGCAGGACGCAGCGGTCGCCTGACGCTCGATCGTTGCTGCGCCCTAACGCGCCGTCTTGAGATCGTTGATGATGATCTTGGCCGCCCATTCCTGTGGTGACATCCGCTCGGCTTTGGCCTTGTCGTTGATCGCCTTGGCGGCCGCGGGCGGCAGCGGGACATCGAGGATGATTTCGTCGGCCTCTTCGGGCGCGTAAACGGCGCGCGACGCTTGCGAGGCGAAGCTGCGCACCGTCGTTGCTTTCTGCCGGTCGTCGAGTGCGGCATTGGCGGCGACGATCGGGCAGTAGGCGGAAACCAGATTGTCGACGATGTTGCCGGCGCTCATGCCGCGATCACGCAAGGTCGCGACAATGCGATCGAGCGCGGCGGCGCGATCGATGCTGTTGCCGGAGGCCGCGAGCGATTTCAGATCCTCGGCCGAGATCGTGTTGGCCGCGGCCGGATTGTTTGGGCAGGCCAGCGGCTTTGCCAGCAGCCGGTCTTGCGCCGCGATCAGAACCAGCGCGGCGACGGCCATTGCAAATCGTAAGGACATGGCTCGCAAGGACACAGCCCGTAAGGACATGGCTCGAAAGGACATGGCTCGAAGGGACATGGCGGTCTCTCTCATGGGCAAATGACGGACGGCGCAGCCTCGCAGGAAAACCGTAAAGCAATTCCCTCGATATTCGTCCCAATATGCTCGGAAGGCGCCGAAGATCCGGCTCGCGGTGGCCGGGATACGCCCGGCCTAAGCCCCCTCGACCTCTTCGCGCAGCATCTCAAGTTCGAGCCACTTTTCTTCCGCAGCCGCGAGGTCTGTTTGCGCTTTCGAGATCGCGGTCATCGCCGCATCGAAGGCCTTGCGGTCGCGCGCATAGAGCTCCGGATCGTCGAGCTTGCTCTGCAGCGTCTTGATCTCGCCTTCGAGCCTGGCGATCTGCTTGGGCAGATTTTCGAGTGCATGCCTGTCGTTGAAGTTGAGTTTTTTCTTCGGCTTGGTGGCCGCGGCGGCCGCGGCTGCGGCTTTTTGTTCTCTCGCGGTGGCGTTGCGCACAGGCTTGGTCGAGGCAATGTCGGCGCCGCGCTGCGCCAGCATGTCGGAATAGCCGCCGGCATATTCGTTCCAGCGACCATTGCCTTCCGGCACGATCACCGAACTCACCACGCGGTCGAGAAAATCGCGGTCATGGCTGATCAGGATCACCGTGCCGGAATAATCGCTGAGCGTTTCTTCCAATACGTCGAGTGTTTCGAGATCGAGATCGTTGGTTGGTTCGTCGAGCACCAGCAGGTTCGATGGCCGCGCCAGCGCGCGGGCCAGCATCAGCCGCCCGCGTTCGCCGCCCGACAAAGCGCGCAATTGCGTGCGGATCTGTTCGGGGCTGAACAGAAAGTCCTTCATATAGCCGACGACGTGTTTCGTCTGTCCGCCGATGCTGACGGTATCGCCCTTGCCGTCGGTCATCGCTTCGGCCAGCGTCCATTCCGGATTGAGGCTGTCGCGATCCTGTTCGAGGCTGGCCATCTCGATATTGGTGCCGATCCGCACCGAACCGGAATCGGGCGCGAGCGTGCCGGTCAGCAGCGAGAGCAGCGTCGTCTTGCCGCTGCCATTCGGCCCGACGATGCCGATGCGATCGGCACGGTTGATGCGGGTCGAGAAATCGCTGACGATCGGACGCTCATCATAAAACTTCGAGATATGTTTCGCCTCGATCACCAGCGTGCCGGATTTGTCGGCTTCGGCGGCGGTGATCTCGGCCTTGCCGACGCTGCCGCGATAATCGTTCCGGCTTTTGCGCAAGGCCTGCAATTCGGCCATGCGGCGGACATTGCGCTTTCGTCGCGCGGTCACGCCATACCGGACCCAGTCTTCTTCCGCGGCGATCTTGCGATCCAGCTTGTGCTGTTCGAGTTCTTCCTCGGCGAGGATTTCGTCGCGCTTTGTCTCGAAATCGCGAAAGCCGACCTCCAGCCGCCGCGTCTTGCCGCGATCGAGCCACACCGTGACGCGCGTGAGATTGTCGAGGAAGCGGCGGTCATGGCTGATGATGACCAGCGCCGAGCGCCGGCTCTTCAATTCGGTTTCCAGCCATTCGATGGTGGTGAGATCGAGATGGTTGGTCGGCTCGTCCAGCAGTAGGATGTCGGGCGAGGGGGCGAGCACGCGCGCGATCGCGGCGCGGCGTGCCTCACCACCCGAGAGATGGGTGGGGTCTTCGTGGCCGGTCAGGCCGAGCTGTTCCAGGAGGTATTGCGCCTGATAGGTGTCATCGCCCGGAGCCAGGCCCGCCTGCACATAGGACAGGGTGGTGGCGTGACCGGAGAAATCCGGTTCCTGCGGCAGATAGCGGATGGTGGCGCCCGGCTGGGTGAACACGGTTCCCCGGTCCGGCTCGATCATCCCGGCGGTGATTTTCAGCAGCGTCGATTTGCCCGACCCGTTGCGGCCCACCAGACACACCCGTTCGCCGGCCGAAACCTGCAATTCGGCATTGGTCAGAAGCGGCGTGCCGCCAAAAGTGAGCCCGATATCGCGAAGCTGGATCAGAGGTGCCATGGGGCGGGGTGTATCGCGTGGGCGGGCCGCTCGCCATTATAAAAGTGGCTGGGTCGTCTGCAATTCATCAACCTGACTTTTATATGTCTCTCTGTAATGTTGATGCGCAGCGATTAAATCAGGAGTCGTCCCCGCGAAGGCGGGGACCCATAATCGTTCATGGTGGCTATGGGCCCCGCCTTCGCGGGGACCCAGTCGCGGGGGAACGGGGAGTGTCTGCATGACCGACGCCTTCATCTACGATCATCTTCGTTCGCCGCGGGGGCGCGGCAAGGTGGACGGGTCCCTGCATGAGGTCTCGACCGTCAATCTCGGCTCGCAGGTGCTGAGGGGCGTGCGCGAGCGCAACAATCTCGATCCCGAACTGGTCGATGACGTGGTGATGGGCTGCGTCGATCCCGTCGGTGAAGCCGGCGGCGATGTCGCGCGAATCTCGGCGCTGCTGGCCGGCTATGGCGATCATGTGCCCGGCATCCAGATCAACCGTTTCTGTGCGTCGGGTCTCGATGCGGTGAATTTCGCCGCGGCCGAGGTAATGTCCGGCCAGCACAACATGACCATCGGCGGCGGCGTCGAATCGATGAGCCGCGTCGGCATCGGCGCTTCGGGCGGCGCCTGGTTTGCCGATCCGATGGCGGCGATCCCGACCTATTTCATGCCGCAAGGCGTGTCGGCCGATCTGATCGCGACAAAGTATGGTTTCTCGCGCGACGATGTCGACGCCTATGCGGTGGAGAGCCAGAAGCGCGCGGCGCAAAGCTGGGAAGAAGGCCGCTTCACGAAGTCGATCCTTCCGATCAAGGATGTGAACGGCATCACGCTGCTCGACAAGGACGAGCATATGCGGCCTTCGACCACCATGCAGTCGCTGGCCTCGCTCAAGCCGTCCTTTGTCGAGATGGGCCAGATGGGCGGCTTCGACGCGGTGGCATCGCAGCGCTATCCCGAAATCGAAGAGATCAACCACGTGCATCACGCCGGCAATTCGTCCGGCATTGTCGATGGCGCAGCGGCTGTGCTGATCGGCAACAAGGAGGCGGGTGAGGCCGCGGGTCTGAAGCCGCGGGCACGCATCAGGGCCTTTGCGAATATCGGTTCGGAGCCCGGCATCATGCTCACGGGTCCTGTGCCGGTGACAGAGAAGGTCCTGAGGAAAGCCGGCATGTCGGTTGCCGATATCGATCTGTTCGAGCTCAACGAAGCCTTCGCCTCGGTGGTGCTGCGTTACATGCAGGCGTTCGATATCCCGCATGACAGGATCAACGTGAATGGCGGCGCCATCGCCATGGGGCATCCGCTCGGCGCAACCGGCGCGATGCTGGTCGGCACTGTGCTCGACGAGTTGGAGCGGCGCAATCTCAACACCGCGCTGATCACACTTTGCATCGGTGCCGGCATGGGCACGGCGACGATCATCGAGCGGGTTTGATTTTTCCCCTCCCCACCACTCGCAAGTGCTCGCGGGGGAGGGGAACGGCCGGAGCAAGAGATGACCACCAACTTCAAGCTGGAAACCGACTCAGACGGCATCGCGCTGGTGACGTGGGACGCGCCGGGGCGGTCGATGAATGTCATCGACGTCGCAACGATCCTGGAATTGTTCGAGATCGTCGAGAAGACGACCGCCGATGAAGCCATCAAAGGCGTGGTCATCACCTCGGGCAAGGACACGTTCTGCGCCGGTGCTGATCTGACGCTGCTCAACAGCATGTCGGCGCATTATGCGCAGATGGTGCAGTCGCAGGGCGAGGAAGCCGCAGCGAAGCGCCTGTTTGAGGAAAGCCGCAAGCTCTCGCAGCTTTATCGGCGCATCGAAACCTGCGGCAAGCCGTGGGTCGCAGCGCTCAACGGCACAGCGCTGGGTGGCGGCTTCGAATTGGCGCTCGCCTGCCACCATCGTCTTGCTGCCGACAACGACAAGATCCGGCTGGGTTTGCCGGAAATCAAAATCGGATTGTTTCCCGGCGCCGGCGGCACGACGCGTATTTCGCGCATGATGATGCCGGCCGATGCCCTGCAATATCTGCTCAAGGGCGATCAGCTCAAAGCGTCGCGCGCCAAGGGCATGAAGCTGATCGACAATGTCGTTCCTGCGACCAACCTCATCGCTGCGGCGAAAGACTGGATCAAGGCCGGCGGCAAGGCGCAGGCGCCGTGGGATGTGAAGGGCTTCAAGAATCCCGGTGGTCTCGTCTGGTCGAAAGCCGGGATGATGACATTCATGCCGGCGAACGCGATCTATCGCCGTGAAACCTACGACAATTATCCGGCCGCGCGCGCGGTCCTGCAGGTGGTGTTCGACGGGCTGCAACTGCCGTTCGATCTCGCGTTGCAGGTCGAGTCGCGTCACTTCGCGCATATCCTGCGCTCGAAGGAAGCCGCGGCGATGATCCGCACGCTGTTCGTGTCGATGGGCGAACTGAACAAGGGCGCCCGCCGCCCCGCCAATGTGCCGCAGACCAAATTGCAGAAAGTCGGCATCATCGGCGCGGGCTTCATGGGCGCCAGCATCGCCTATGTCAGCGCCAATGCCGGGCTGGATGTCGTGCTGATCGACCGCGATCAGGAATCGGCCGACAAGGGCAAGGCGCATTCGCACAAGCTGATGACCGACCAGATCAACAAAGGCCGCGCGAATGCCGCTGCCCGCGATGCGCTGCTCGCGCGGATCACGCCGACGGATGATTATGAAGCGCTGAAGGGCTGCGATCTCGTGATCGAAGCGGTGTTCGAGGATCGCAAGGTGAAGGCGGAGACCATCGCCAAGGCGCAGGCGGTGGTGCCAGATGTTATTTTTGGCTCCAACACCTCGACGCTGCCGATCACCTCGCTTGCGGAGACCGCGAAGGACCCGTCGCGGTTCGTCGGCATCCATTTCTTCTCGCCGGTGGAGAAGATGATGCTGGTCGAGATCATCATGGGCAAACAGACGGGAGACGATGCGCTGGCGATGGCGCTCGATTTCGTGCGCGCGATCAAGAAGACGCCGATCGTCGTCAACGACTCACGCGGCTTCTATACCTCGCGCGTGGTCGGCACCTATATCCGCGAAGGCCATCTGATGCTGATGGAAGGCGTGCCGGCGGCGATGATCGAGAATGTCGGACGCATGGCCGGCATGCCGGTCGGACCGCTCTCGCTGAACGATGAAGTGGCGGTGGATCTCGCCTGGAAAATCCTCAAAGCCACCGAAGCCGATCTCGGCAAGGATGCGGTCGATACACGGCAGAAGGTGCTGCTGTCGGATATGGTGGAGAAATATGGCCGCCTCGGCCGCAAGAACGGCAAGGGCTTCTACGATTATCCGGAAAAGGGACCGAAGAAACTGTGGCCAGGTCTCGTTGAATTGCAGATGCGAGCGCTCGATCCCGACACCATCGATGTCGATGAACTGAAAAAGCGCATGCTGGCGATCCAGGCGCTGGAAACAGCGCGCTGCTTCGAGGAGGGTGTGCTGACCGATGTGCGCGAGGCCGATGTCGGCTCGATCCTCGGTTTCGGTTTTGCGCCGTTCACCGGCGGCACGTTGTCTTATATCGACATGATGGGCGTGCAGAATTTTGTCGCCTTGTGCGAGCGGCTGGAAAAGACATTCGGCTCGCGCTTCAGGCCGAATGCGCTGTTGCTCGATCTCGCGGCCAAGGGCGAAACGTTTTACGGGCGCTTCGCAAGCGGTGGGAAGAAAGAGGCGGCTTAGAAATGCTGGCGGATTACGCTTCGCTAATCCGCCCTACACCTACATCTCCAACACCTTCGCAATCCGTGTGCACGCCTCTTCAATCTGTTTCGGATCGCGCGCAAAGCACAGCCGCATGAAGTGCTCGCCGCCGGCGCCAAAGGCCGTACCCGGTGCAAGGCCGGCCTGCGCTT
Organism: Pseudorhodoplanes sinuspersici; assembly: GCF_002119765.1. NCBI lineage: Bacteria > Pseudomonadati > Pseudomonadota > Alphaproteobacteria > Hyphomicrobiales > Pseudorhodoplanes > Pseudorhodoplanes sinuspersici. Next base: position 1,112,233 of record NZ_CP021112.1, on the reverse strand, counting down.
CATCCACCAGCCGCCGTGCCAGCGCCGGCATATCGTTCTCGCCGTCCACCGAAAAGAACAGATAGAAGGCGCCCTTCGGAATGGCGAAGCGGCAGCGTCCGGTGCGGCCGAGGATATCGCAGGCGATGTCGCGGCTTTGGCGGGCCCGGGCGACCTGCGTGGCAACAAAGTCTTCGCCCTGTTTCAGCGCCACGACACCGGCGCGCTGCATGAATTGCGCGACGCCCGATGTCGAATACTGAATGAGATTTTCGACCACCTGCCCGAGCGAGGGATTCGCCGCGATCCAGCCCATGCGCCAGCCGGTCATCGCCCAGTTCTTGGAAAACGTATTGACGAACAGGATCCGGTCATCCGGCGCCATCACGTCGAAGAAGGACGGCGCGCGCGCCCCTTCGCCATACCAGAAGCGCGAATAGATTTCGTCGGCAACGATCCAGAGCCGGTGTGCCCGCGCAAGCGCGAGCAATTCACGCAATTCGTCCTGCGTTGCGGTCCATCCGGTCGGATTGGAGGGCGACACCATCACAAGGACGCGGGTTCGATCCGTGATCGCCGCGGCGATGCGTTCGATGTCCAGTGTCCAGCCGTCATTGCCAAATTGCAGTGGAACTTCGACGGGGCGAGCACCGGCAATGCCTGTCGCCGCAGCCGCATTCGGCCAGGCGGGCGTTGGAATGATCACCTCGCTGCCGGCCTCGGCGGTCATGGCCAGCGCGATCTGGATCGATTGCATGCCTGACCCGGTGACGAAGAATTCGTCGGCCGTGAATACCCGGCCGAAATGCCTAGTGTGATATTGCGCCAGCGCCTCCCGCAATTCGGGAATGCCACGTTGCCACGTATAGAAGGTCTCGCCGGCGGCCAGCGCCTGCGCCGCAGCGTCGATGATGAATGACGGCGTCGGCAGATCGCCTTCGCCGGCCCAGAGCGGCATGACCCCGCCGCGCTGGCGGCCGTAATTCATGATATCGACGATGCCGCTTTCCGGCGCTTCGCGCGCCGGAGAGCGCAGGGCTCCGAGCAGATCGGGTGAGGGCATTGGCGCGTTCTGGATTGTCCGATGCCTAGCTTTTCTTCGCCATCAGGTCCCGGATTTCTTCCAGCAGCTTCTCCTGCCGCGGCGGCTCGCTCGCCTTTGCCGGTTGTTCGGCGGCCACCCGGCGGCGCAGGATGTTGATGCCCTTGACCACGAAAAACAGGGCGCCGGCAATGATCAGGAAGTTGATGGCGACGGTCAGGAAGTGGCCCCAGGCCAGCACCGCCCCCTGCTTCTTGGCATCGGCCAGGTTTGTGGCCGTCACCTCTTTCGAGAGCCCGATGAAGTAATTGGAGAAATCCAGTCCGCCGAGGGCGCCGAAAATCGGCATGATCATGTCGCCGACCAGCGACTCGACAATACGGCCGAAGGCGGCGCCGATGATCACGCCGATGGCGAGATCAACCACATTGCCCTTGACCGCAAATTCCTGGAACTCCTTCAATATGGCCATCAATTTCTCCTGTGGCGGGGGCCCGATGATGTTAACGATACGGTCCTGCCGGAGTTCACGAAAGGCCCATGGTTTGGTCGAACGGTAGCCATGAACCGCAATTTGTGATGTTTTATGCGATGGTTGGTCGGCCCGTCGGGAAAGGACGCTGGCCATGATTCTTGAGGCCTGGATCGTTGTTGCGATCGCGCTGGCCTATATCGGATTTCTGTTCGTCGTGGCGAGCTACGGCGACCGCCGCTGGCGTCTTGCGCGTCGAGACCGCTCGCGCCTGCTGATCTATCCGCTCTGCCTTGCGATCTATTGCACGTCCTGGACCTTCTTCGGGTCGGTCGGACTTGCGTCGAAAGCGGGCTTCGACTTCCTGACCATCTATATCGGACCGATCCTGATGATCGGTTTGTTCACGCCGCTGGTGCTGCGCATCGTGCGGCTGGCCAAGAGCCAGAACATCACCTCGATCGCCGACTTCATCGCCGCGCGTTATGGCAAGCGGCAATCTGTGGCGGCTTTGGTGGCCCTGATCGCCATCATCGGCACCATTCCCTACATCGCGCTGCAATTGAAAGCCGTGTCGTCGATGTTCGGCACGGTGTTCTTGCATGTCGCGCCGGGTTTCACACCAAACGCCGTTGGCGATACCGCACTGCTGGTGGCGCTGGCGATGGCGGCTTTCGCGATCCTGTTCGGGACGCGTCATATCGATGCGACGGAGCATCAGGATGGCCTGATGCTGGCCATCGCGACCGAGTCGATCGTGAAACTGGCGGCCTTTCTCGCGGTCGGCTTGTTCGTCACGTATGTGATGTTCGATGGCCCGGCCGATCTGTTCTCGCGCGCCTTGAGCCGGCCGGACACGGCAGCGGTGCTGACGACGCCGCCCACCTTCTCCACGGTCATTGCGATGACGCTGCTGTCGTTCGTCGCGATCATTTTGCTGCCGCGGCAATTCCACGTCACCGTGGTGGAGAACCATTCCGAAGCCGAGGTGAAGCGGGCGGCGTGGCTGTTTCCGCTTTATCTTGTGCTGATCAATCTGTTCGTCATACCGATCGCGCTGGCAGGTCTGCTCACCTTTCCGTCGAGCGGCGCCGACAGCGACATGTTCGTGCTCGCCTTGCCGCTGTCGGTGAACGCTTCGTTCTTCACCATTGCCGCCTTTATCGGCGGATTGTCGGCGGCCACCGCGATGGTGATCGTGGAATCGGTGGCGCTGGCGATCATGGTGTCGAATGACCTTGTGGTGCCGATCTTCCTCAAGCGGCGGTCTGCGCTGGTGACCGGACAGGCCGACGTCGGCGCCTTGTTGCTGCGCATCCGGCGTATCGCCATCTTTGCCATTCTGCTGCTGGCTTATCTTTATTATCACTCGGTCGGCGACGCACAGCTTGCGGCCATCGGCCTGCTCTCATTTGCTGCGGCGGCGCAACTTGCGCCGGCTTTTTTCGGCGGGTTGTTCTGGCGGCAGGGGACCGCGCGCGGTGCGATCGCCGGCTTGACCGTCGGTATTCTGGCCTGGGCTTATACTTTGCTCATTCCGAGCGCAGCCGGCAGCGGCCTGGTCAGTCCGTCGGTACTGACCGATGGGCCGTTCGGCTTGTGGTTCCTGCGGCCACAGGCCTTGTTCGGGCTCGATCTGCCGCAACTCGCGCATGGCGTGTTCTGGAGTCTGGCGCTCAACATCATCGCCTATGTCGGCTTTTCGCTCAGCCGAGCACCGGAGGCGATCGAACGCGTTCAGGCCGATGTGTTCGTTCCCGATTCAGCGCCCGCGCCGAGTTTCCGTTTGTGGCGATCGGCCGTTACCGTGGATGAACTGACGGCGACGGTCTCGCGCTATATCGGTGAGGAGCGTACCCGCTCGTCGTTCGAGAGTTTCGCTGCGGCCAAGCGTATCGATACGACGCCGGGAAGCCCCGCCGACTTCCAGTTGTTACAGCATGCCGAGCATCTGCTGGCATCGGCGATCGGTGCAGCGTCATCGCGCCTCGTCTTGTCATTGCTGCTGCGCAAGCGCACCGTCTCCACTCGCGCAGCATTGAAGCTGCTCGACGATGCCAATGCGGCGATCCATTACAATCGCGAAATCCTGCAGACCGCGCTCGAGCATGTGAGCGAAGGCATTGCAGTGTTCGACAAGGAGTTCCAGCTCGTGTGCTGGAACCGGCAGTTCGGCGAAGTGCTCGATCTGCCGCGTGACATGATCGGCATTGGTACACGCCTCGAGGAGATTCTCCGTCTGCATGCGGAGCGGGGTGTGTTCGGTCGGGGCGATATCGACGAACTCGTGGCCGAGCGCATGGCTCGCTACGTCGCGGCAGAACCGTTCATCGAACGCTTCAGCGAACGCGGTCTCGTGCTTGATGTGCGTACGAACCACATGCCTGGTGGTGGCATCGTCACGACCTTTACCGACGTCACGCCGAGCTTCGAAGCCGCCGAAGCGCTGGAGCGGCGCGTTGCAGAACGCACAACAGAACTGACCTTGCTGAATGGCGAACTCGTGCGCGCCAAGGCCGATGCGGAAGAGGCCAACATCTCCAAGACGCGCTTCCTTGCTGCTGCGAGCCACGACATTCTGCAGCCACTGAATGCCGCACGCCTTTACGTGACGTCGCTGGTCGAACGGCAGGGCAGCGGCGAGGACGGCCGGCTGGTCGGCAATATCGATGCATCGCTCGATGCGGTCGAGGAAATTCTTGGTGCGCTGCTGGATATCTCGCGCCTCGATACCGGCGCGATGAAGCCGGAGGTCGGGTCCTTCCGCCTCGACGAGATGATGCGCCAGCTTGAGGTCGAATTCGCCCCGCTGGCGCGTGAGAAAGGGCTCGATCTGACCTTCGTCCTGTCCAGCGCAACCGTGCGGTCGGACCGGCGGTTGCTGCGGCGGCTCCTGCAAAACCTGATTTCGAACGCGATCAAGTATACGCCGCGGGGGCGGGTTCTTGTTGGTTGCCGTCGCACCCATGGCGCGCTGCGGATCGAAGTGCATGACAGCGGGCTCGGTATTCCGCCATCGCAGACGCGTGCGATCTTCCGTGAATTTCACCGGTTGCAGGATGGTGCGAAGGTTGCGCGCGGCCTTGGGCTCGGCTTGTCGATCGTCGAACGGATCGGCCGCGTGTTGAATCACTCCGTGGAGTTGAAGTCGCGGCCCGGGCGCGGCTCGATGTTCTCGGTCGAGGTGCCGGTTGCGGCCGCGGTGCGTGCGTCGGTGCTGCAGCGCCCGGTGCGCGCGATTCCTGCGCAGCTTGGCGGCATGGCGGTGCTGTGTATCGATAACGATCCCCAGATCCTCGACGGCATGGAAGCATTGCTGAGCGGCTGGGGTTGTCAGGTGATGAAAGCGCCGAACCTGTCAGCGGCGATAGCGGTCATCGAAACATCGGATTCGGTGCTCAGCGGCCTTCTGGTCGATTATCATCTCGACGATGGCAACGGGATCGATGTGATCGTGCGGTTGCGGGAGCGTTTCGGCCGTACCATGCCGTCGATCCTGATCACCGCCGACCGTACGCCGCGCGTGCGAGACGAGGCGCGTCGTCACGATGTGCCGATCCTCAATAAGCCCGTGAAGCCGGCTGCGCTCCGTGCCTTGCTGGCGCAGTGGCGCATGCAGACGATTGCGGCAGAGTGATCATTGCTCCAGCGCCGGCCACTGGCCGACTTCGATCTTCGAGGCCGCAATCACCGCCTGGGTACGGCTTTCGACGCCGAGCTTCTGCAGGATCGCCGAGACATGCGCCTTCACGGTGGCTTCCGACACAGACAGCTCGTAGGCGATCTGCTTGTTGAGCAGACCCTCCGACAGCATCATCAAGACGCGCACCTGTTGCGGCGTCAGCGTCGCCAGCCGGGCAAGCAGGGCCGCGGTTTCCACATCCGTTCCGGCCTCGAGATCGATATCCGGAGGCGTCCAGACGCCGCCTTTCAGGACGGCACCGATCGCGGCCCGCATCTCTTCGATATCCAACGTTTTCGGAATGAAGCCGGAGGCGCCGAAATCCATGCAGCGGCGGATGACGGTCGGGTCGTCGTTTCCCGACACCACGACGACCGGCACACCGGGATATTGGGCGCGCAGATACATCAGGCCGGAAAAGCCCCGCACGCCGGGCATGGTGAGGTCGAGCAGGATCAGGTCGACATCGCTGCCGGCTTCGAGAAGCTTGGACACGTCGTCGAACGAGCCGGCTTCGGAAATTTCGACCCGGCCAAACAATCCGCCGACGGATTCGCGGAGTGCCCCGCGGAACAGCGGGTGATCGTCGGCGATCACCAGGCGATATGTCGTTTCTGTCACTTCGGCGTCATTCCTTGATCAATCCACGGCGCCACATGTGACGACTTTACAACATTTTTGCCTAAGTCGAGAGAAAGCCTGCCGCCAACCTCAAGATGTATCCTGGAGCCCTTCGGCTTTGATGGGATCAAAGCCGGGGCCTCCAGCTTTTGTTTTGACGCGTTTTCTTCACGCGAACCGGTACCCACTTCGCTCGAAAACGCTCTAACCGCGCTGGCTGCCGGCGAATTGCAGAATGATCTGGCGCCGGTGCGGACGAGCGCGATGCTCGATCAGATAGATGCCCTGCCAGGTGCCAAGTGCAAGATGTCCGCCCACAATCGGGATTTGCAGGGACACACCCGTCAGCATCGTCCGCACATGGGCGGGCATGTCATCGGGGCCTTCGGTATCGTGAATCCAGCCGAAATCGCGTGGGGCAAGGTGACGCAGCGCCGTGGTCAGATCGCGCAGGACATCGGGATCGGCATTTTCCTGGATCGTCAGCGACGCCGACGTGTGGCGCAAGAACAGCGAGACCGTGCCGTCCCGTGCGGTGGCCTTGTCAGCGAAATGGCGCACCTCGGCGGTGATATCGATGAAGCCTTCGCCGGGCGTGTCGATCGTCAATTCGGCGGTGGCGATGACATTGGCGGTCACCGTGGTGATGGTGGACAAGCCCACGATGCCACTCAGATCTGGGTGAAGATGTCCCGCTGCAGCCGCGCGATCATTTCGACCAGGCGCCGCCAGATCCGCTCGGCGGTTGCTATGGCGCGGTCGATCTCCGCGTCTGTCGGCGACTTGCCGTCCTGCGGCGGTGTCTGCGCTTTCGCCTGCGGGGTGCCGGGCGGGGTGACGCCGCGCGCCAGCATGTCTTTCTTGAGAGCGGCATTCGCCTTCTGCAGCCGGGCGATCTCTTCTTCCAGCGCGCTGCGCTCGTCCGGAACCGGGTGGCAGGCCCAGCCAAGTTCGCGGCGGGTGCAGACCGACACATGACCCGTCTGCTGGTCGAGCCGCAGATAGCCGTCATCCGTCCGGTTCAGCGTATAGCGGCCATTGTCCGTATCGGGTGCGTTCTGGGCCGCAGCCGGGGCTGCGAGCAGCAGAAACGGGGCGATAACGAGGGTGCGAAACATGGGCAAAATCCCCTTTGACCTACGATCGGATTGTAGCATTCACCGAACCTGCACCGAAAGTCGCGTGGCGATCCGGATGACGCGTTGTCGCTGCTGGCCAAGTAATTGAAACTACGTTGTTATTCCAGCATTGCGCGGCGCACAGCGTTTCTTGACTTGCGAAAACCGCATAAGTATGGTCCGCCCGGCTTTGAGGGGTACGAGGGCCTTCGGGACGTTTCCTGAGGCGAGTGTCGAAAGCATGGCTGACGGCGCACGCGACAAAGACGGTTCGAAAAATCCAGCCTCTTCGGAAGCTGCCTTCTCCGCGAGGCTGAAGAGCCTCGGTGCGAAGCTCGATCAAGTCGAGCGACGCAAACCGGAGGTGCGCGAATCCCCGCAATCGGGTTCCGATCCGTCAGCAATGGCGCGCGGTTTCCGGCTCTCCGCCGAACTTGTGGCGGGCGTGCTCGTGGGGGCGGTTATCGGCTGGTTGCTGGATCGCCTGCTGGGACTCTCGCCGTGGGGGATGATCGTATTTGTGCTGCTCGGCTTCGTGGCCGGGGTGTTGAACGTGATGCGTGCGGCCGGGGTTCTTGCGCCAAGCAAACTTCCCGGTGGCGGCGCTGACAAAACCTGATCCGCATTCGCGCGGCGACCGAAGGACCAAGACGCGGCCATGGCCGATCCGATCCACCAGTTCGAAATCCAGAAGATCGTTACGCTCGGTCATATTGGCGGACACGAAATCGCCTTCACCAATTCTGCGCTGTACATGTTTCTCGCAGTCGCCGGCGTCTCTCTGCTGATGCTGGGCGCCACCGCCAGCCGGGCCGTCATTCCGGGCCGGATGCAGTCGATCGCGGAAATCACCTACGAATTTGTCGCGGACACGTTGCGAAGTTCGGCCGGCAAGGAGGGGATGAAGTTCTTCCCCCTCGTCTTCACGCTGTTCACCTTCATTCTGTTTGCGAACATGATCGGGATGATCCCGGGCACCTTCACGGTGACCAGCCATCTCATCATCACCGCCGCGCTGGCGATGATCGTGTTCCTGACGGTGCTGATCTATGGTTTCTACAAGAACGGTGTGAAATTCCTGAAGCTGTTCGTTCCGAGTGGCGTGCCGATCTACATCATGCCGCTGATCGTGCTGATCGAGGTGATCTCGTTCCTGTCGCGGCCGATCTCTCATAGCGTGCGTCTGTTCGCCAACGTCTTTGCCGGCCACATCACGCTGAAGGTGTTCGCAGGCTTCGTGACGATGCTCGGCGGCCTCGGGTTCCTCGGCTGGCTCGGCGCGGTCCTGCCGCTCGGCATGACCGTGGCGCTGACCGCTCTCGAATTCCTGGTCGCCTTCCTGCAGGCCTATGTGTTCACGATCCTGACCTGCATCTATCTCAACGACGCTATTCACCCGGGCCACTGACGCCCGGGCAACCCTCTCATCAGATCGATCCCAAAGGAGCAATCAATGGATCCTGTTGCAGCAAAGTACATCGGTGCCGGCATCGCTTGCCTCGGCATGGGCCTCGCCGGCGTCGGCGTGGGTAACATCTTCGCCAACTTCCTCGGTTCGGCGCTGCGTAACCCGTCGGCTGCCCAGGGCCAGTTCGGCAACCTGATCTTCGGCTTTGCGGTGACCGAAGCGCTCGGCATCTTCTCGCTGCTGATCGCGCTGCTGCTGCTGTTCGCCGTCTAATCCTCAAGGAGTGAGGACCTGCGCGCGGTTCGCGCGCGCAGGTGGAGAGAGTCCCGATGGCCACCAAAGCGACTACCGAAGCCCATGGCGGTGCTCATGACGGAGCGAAAGCGCCGTTCCCGCCATTCAATTCGGAAACCTTCGCGTCCCAGCTGATCTGGTTCGCGATCGCCTTCGTTCTGCTCTACGTTTTGATGTCGCGTGTGGCTTTGCCGCGCGTCGGCGCCATCGTCGAGGCGCGAGCCGGCAAGATTGCCGACGATCTCGCGGCGGCACAGAAGCTGAAGGACGAGACCGACGCGGCCATCGCCGATTATGAAAAGAAGCTGGCCGATGCGCGGACCAACGCACAGTCGATTGCCGGTCAGACGCGTGACAAGCTGACGGCCGAAGCGGACGTGCGCCGCAAGACGCTCGAAGGCAAACTGCATGAGCGTCTGCAGGATGCGGAAAAGACCATCGAGCAGACCAAGACCGCGGCCATGTCGAATGTTCGTGGTATTGCCACCGATACGGCTTCGGCGATCGTCGAGCGCCTGATCGGTAACAAGCCGGACCAAGCTTCGGTCTCCGACGCTGTCGACCAGTCGATGAAGCGCTAAGGATCCAGACCATGTTCGAAGCAGAATTCTGGGTTGCCGTAGCGCTGGTGATCTTTCTGGCTGGATTGCTCTATTTGGGCGTCCACAAGACGATCGCGAGCACGCTCGACAAGCGCAGTTCGCGCATTCAATCGGAGCTTGAAGAGGCCGCGCGTCTGAAGGCGGAAGCCGTGGCGCTGCTGGCCGAATACAAGCAGAAGACGGCCAATGCCGAGAAGGAAGCGGCCGACATCATCGAGAGTGCCAAGGCCGATGCCGAGCGTCTTGCCGCCGAGGCGCATGCCAAGCTCGAGGATTTTGTCACCCGCCGCACGCAAATGGCGGAGGCCAAGATCGCGCAGGCCGAAGCTCAGGCTCTGGCCGAAGTGCGCAGTGTCGCTGCTGAAGTTGCGGTCGGTGCCGCCGAAAAGGTGCTGGCGCATACCGCCAAGGGTTCGATTGCAGCCGACCTGATCTCGCGCGGCATTGACGACGTCAAGAAGAAGCTGAATTAGGCTTCTGCGTCATGACCCGAAACAAAAACGGCGGCTCATGCTCTGAGCCGCCGTTTTTGTTTTAAGGAGAAAGAGCCTGCGTCAGCTTTGACGCGCGCGCCTGGGCGCAGGTTTCTTCTCCTGCGAGGCGCCGATCGGATCAAAGCCGACATAGATGATGTAATTGTCAAATGCCGCACCCGCGGGCATCGGCACCGAAATCTCCTCCTCGATATGCGTGAACGCCACATGCGGCTGGCCTTCGCCGATCGACACCGGAACACGCTCCATCTTGGTGAAAATGGTCTTCGGCTGCATGCCTTCTTCGACCACGGCATAGCGGATCGGAATGTCGAGATTGCCGGGGCCGCCAGCCGGGCCAAGCACGACACGGCCCTGCAGGCCGACGCGCATGACGAGATTGCCGCCGACATTCTTGCATTCGCGTGCGGTCTGCCCGATCGAGATCTGATAGCGCAATTGCATCGCCGACGGGTCGCGTGATGGCGTGTTGATGGCGTAGGTGCCCGCGCCCTGTCGCAATTCGACATTCGGGCAGCGTTCGAGATTGCCGGTCGAACCGGTTGTGTCGGGATTGGCTGCGGGAGCAGTGCCCGCCATCGCCTGGCTCAGCGAAGCTTCGTTGCTAACCCCTGACGACGAGCATCCGGCCGCCAACAGTGCAATGGCTGCAAACGGTGCGATCCGCATAATGCGGTGATTGTTGCTTGATCCCCGACGCATACTCAAAACCCGATTCTGATACATGAGAGCATGATGTCGTCCGAAAACCGCTTCGCACTTTTCGGCATCATGCTCTGGCCCGGCCAAGCCGGGCAGCACCCCAAAAGCGCCATGACTATAGCAAGCGAACCATGGCCAGCCCAAGGCATGCCGCGGATGTGTGGTTAATCGCCCTTCAGGCGGGCGTAAAGCAGGTGATCCTGCCACAATCCGTTGATGCAGAGATATTCTCGCGCATAGCCCTCGCGCTTGAAGCCGGTCCGCTCCAGCAGCTTGATCGAGGGCGAATTGGTGGGAATGCAGGCGGCCTCGATGCGGTGCAACCGAAGGGCATCAAACGCGAACGGGATCAATGCTGCGACGCCGCGTGTCATATAGCCTTGGCCCGCAAAAGGGGCCCCGGTCCAGTAGCCGAGACTGCCGGCCTGCGCCACGCCGCGCCGGATATTGGTCAGCGTCAATCCGCCGAGCATGGCGTTGTCGGATTTGCGGAACAGGAGAAAAGGGTAGGTGAGGTCACCGCGCATGTCCTCGTTGTAGCGCCGCAACCGCCGGCGGAATGCCGAGCGTGTCAGGTCATCCTCCGGCCAGGTCGGCTCCCACGGGACGAGGAAATCGCGGCTCTTTTCCCGCAAGGCGGCCCATTCGCTGAAATCGGTCATTTGCGGCGCGCGCAGGAAGACGTTGTCGCCCTGCACGACGGGAAGCTGTTCGCTCACATGGATCGAACGAAAGAAAGCCATCGCCTTGTCCGCCCGCGTGCCATGTGCGGGCTCTTTGAGTCGCCAAGACTAATATCACGCCGCGGCGCGTGCAAAATTCTCCACGAGCAGCGCTGCGCGTTCCAGCCCGCGACCCGGTCCAAGGCCTGCAACTGCCGGGCGGCTGCGTGCCAGCAAGGCGCGTCCGGCAGCCTGCGTGCTTTCCACCGTCACGGCTTCGATCTTGGCGACGATCTCAGACAACGGCAAAGGCCGGCCATAGATCATGATCTGACGGGCAAGCTGCTCGGCGCGGGCGCTCGAGCTTTCGAGCGCCATCAAAAGGCCGGCCTTCATCTGCGCCTTGGCGCGCGCCACTTCCTCGTCAGTGATGGTGGAGACGGCGCGCTCAAGCTGGTCGATCACCACCTGCATCAGCTCCGGCGCATCATTGTCGTCGGTGCCGGCATAGATTCCGAAAAAGCCGGTGTCGGAATAGGCCATGTGGAAGCTGGAAATCGTGTAGCAGAGGCCACGGATCTCGCGCACTTCCTGGAACAGGCGCGATGACATGCCGCCGCCCATGATGTTGGAGAACACCTGCAAGCTGAACAGCAGCGGATCGCGCTGCGGCAGTCCCTCCAGCGCCAGCGCCAGATGCGCCTGCTCCAGATCCTGCCGCTCGATATACTGACCGCCGACGAAGCGGGCAGCTTCCGGTGCGGGAGCCGCGTCGCTCTTGAAACTTCCAAACAACCGCTCGGCTTCATCCACGATCAGTTCGTGCGTCACCGAACCGGAGGCGGCGACGACCATGTCCGGACCGCGATAATTGCGGGCGAGATACTGACGCAGACGACTGGCGTTGATCGATTTGACGCTGTCGCGGGTGCCAAGGATCGGGCGTCCGATCGGTTGACCGGGGAAGGCGACACGCTGCAGATGGTCGAACACGATGTCGTCGGGCGTGTCTTCGGCAGCGCCGATTTCCTGCATGATCACATTGTGTTCGCGCGACAATTCCTCCGGATCGAAAGCCGGATTGGCGAGGATGTCCGACAGCACATCGAGCGCCAGCGGCACGTCGGGCTTCAGCACGCGTGCATAATAAGTCGTCGTTTCAACGCTGGTCGCGGCATTGAGATCGCCGCCGACCGCTTCGATTTCCTCGGCGATCTGGCGCGCGTTGCGGCGCTTCGTCCCTTTGAAGGCCATGTGCTCGAGCAGATGGGCGATGCCATGCTCGTCGGCCATTTCATCACGGCTGCCGGCACCGACCCACACGCCAAGCGAGGCGGTTTCGAGATGCGGCATCGCGTCGGTCACGACGGTAAGACCGGACGGCAGACGGGTGACTTCAACGCTCATGCGGCAGCTCCTTCACGCGCGGCCCGTGAGGCCGCCTGTACAAACTTTTCAACTTGCGTCTGATCGGAGGGCAGCCTGGTGATGTGCTCCTTCCGTTCATTGAGATCGGACAGCCAGTTCGGCAAAGGCGGACGCTCGCCGCATGCGGCTTCCACCGCATCGGGGAATTTCGCCGCATGCGCGGTGGACAAGACGACCATCGGCAGCGACGGATCTCGCGGCTCCTTCTCCGCGACGGCAATGCCGACGGCTGTATGCGGATCGATGAAATGTCCCGTCTCGCGCAATGCCGTGCGAATGGTCGACGCGACTTCGTCCTCGTCGGCGCGGCCGGCGGCAAAGCCGGCGCGGATATCGGAGAGCGCCGCGCTGGCCACCTCGAAGCGCTTCGACTGCGCGAAATTGTTCATCAGAGCGGCAACCGCTTTAGCATCGCGGCCATAGGCTTCGAACAACAGCCGCTCGAAATTCGAGGAGACCTGGATATCCATCGACGGCGAGGAGGTCGCGATCACCTCGCGCGGCTCATGGGCGCCGCTGGTCAGCGTGCGGACCAGAATGTCATTGACGTTGGTCGCGATCACCAGCCGGTCCACCGGCAGGCCCATGCGGCGGGCGACATGACCGGCGAAGATGTCGCCGAAATTGCCGGTCGGAACCGTGAAGGCCACCTTGCGAGAGGGCGCGCCAAGGGAGACGGCTGCGGTGAAGTAGTAAACGGCCTGCGCGACGATGCGCGACCAGTTGATCGAATTCACGCCAGCGAGCCGCACACGATCGGCAAAGGCATGGTGATTGAACATCGCCTTCACCAGCGCCTGGCAATCGTCGAATGTGCCGTCGATCGCGACGGCGTGGATGTTGGCGTCGTCCGCCGAGGTCATCATCCGACGCTGCACGTCGGAGACGCGGCCGTCGGGAAACAGCACCACGAGATCGATACGATTGCGGCCGCGAAAGGCCTCCACTGCCGCGCCACCGGTGTCGCCGGATGTCGCCACCACGATGGTGACGCGCTCGCCGCGCTGCTCCAGCGCGTAATCCATCAGCCGCGCCAGGAACTGCATCGCCAGATCCTTGAAGGCGAGAGTCGGCCCGTGGAACAGCTCAAGCAGAAACAAGTTCGAGCGCAATTGCGAGATCGGCGCCACCGCCGGATGGCGGAACGTGCCGTAGGCCTCGCGCGCGATGCGCGACAGATCCGAAACAGAAATCTGGTCGCCGGTGAAAGGGCGAATGACCTCGACCGCAACTTCGGCATAATCGCGGCCGGCAAAGCTGGCGATGGTGTCGGATGAAAGTTGTGGCCACGACTGCGGCACATAGAGTCCGCCGTCGCGCGCAAGGCCCGCGAGCGTCACATCGATGAAGCCAAGCGGCGGGGCTTCTCCACGGGTCGAAACGTACAGCAATGGCGGTCCTCAAACCCGCCGCGCGCGGTCTCTGTCGCCAGCGGGGGAAGAAACAAGTCTTTGATTTAACGATGGGATTTCCCGAAATCCGGGAAAGCCGAGTAGTCCTATAGACTAGTGGTTCGGGGTGATTTCCACAAGGAAGCGAACCTACCTACACGGTCTTATGATACCAGTTCCGGGCTGCCCAGGCGGCAAAAACAGCGGCCAGGGAGGCTGCGAGACCAAACCAAGTGATGGCGTAGCCCAGATGATTGTTCCGCAGATTGACCGATAGAGACCCCGGCCGCGGCAATCCCCCGGCGGGGACCGGGCTTTCCTGATCAATATAGAATGGTGCGACCGAACCCCAGCCGCGCACCGTTGCCATCATCTCCGGATCGCGCACGAACCACACCTCGCCAGTCGCGTCGCGATCGGAGACGAACCAGCCGGGCGATTCGGGCCAGCGGATGAAGCCGACGATGTCGACCGGACCAGCCGGGATTTTTTGCGGACGGTCCATCGGCACATAGCCGCGGTTGACCACGACAACACGGCCGTCCGGCAGGCGCGCCGGGGCAAAGACGAAATAGCCCGGCTGCTTGACGTCTTCGCGCAGGGCGGAGGCGCCGGTGTAGAGATAGGCTGGCTTCGCGTCAGCCGGGAATTCCGCCCGCAGCGAGACATGGCGGAATTCCGAATTGTCCTGCGTGAGGTTTAACCACTGCGAGGCTGGCGGAAGCGGGACGGGCGGCGCCTTCATCTGCCGGTCGAGTGAGGCGATCAGGCCTTCCTTCCACTGCTTGCGCTCAAGCTGCCAGACGCCAAGCGAGATCAGGATGGCAAGCCCCACCAGCGTGAACAATCCGGGGATCAGCAACCGCCGCAGCAGGGATGGATCCGTGGCCGCTGCCGTCATGGTGCTTTGTCTGGCGCAGGATCGCGCATTTCGAGTTTGCCTTCAGCAGCCTTATGGCGATGCTGAAGCGCGATCAGCAGGGCCTTCGTCGGACGCAGGGGCAGCAGTGTCACGGCAAGGATCAGCGGCAGCCAGAGCACGGCATGCAACCAGAATGGCGGCTGATAGGTGAATTCGACGATCAGCGCCGCGAACACCACGATGAAGCCGGCCGCGAGAATGATGAACACGGCGGGGCCATCGCCAGAATCGATGAAATTATAGTCGAGGCCGCATTTGTCGCAGCGTGGCCGCAGCGTCAGGAAGCCTTGAAACAGCTTTCCCTCGCCGCAGGCAGGGCAGCGGCAGGTGAGTGCGGTTTTGATCGGGGAGGGCTCGGTCATGTCTGTTTTGATGGTCCGGAGGCCCGGCTTTACGCCGGGCATCCACGTTTTGGAGCCTGTCTGTATGTAAGACGTGCATGGCCGGAACAAGTCCGGCCATGACAAGAAGCAAAGAAAAAGGCGGCCGAAGCCGCCTTTTTTAATCTCATCAATCTGCGGTGCTAATGCCCGCCGGCGGCTCCTGCCACGGGTCCGCCATAGCCCCACACATAGATGGCAGCGAACAGGAAGATCCACACCACGTCGACGAAATGCCAGTACCAGGCGGCGAATTCGAAGCCGAGATGCTGCTTCGGCGTAAACTGGCCGGCATAGACGCGGAACAGGCAGACGATCAGGAAGATCGTGCCGATGATCACGTGAGCACCGTGGAAGCCGGTCGCCATGAAGAAGGTGGCGCCGTAGATGTTGCCTTTGAAGGCGAAGGTGGCGTGACTGTATTCGTAAGCCTGCACGCAGGTGAAGATCGCGCCGAGGATGATCGTCAGCCACAGGCCTTTCTTCACGCTCTCGCGGTCACCTTCCAGCAGGGCGTGATGCGCCCAGGTGACGGTGGTGCCCGAGGTCAGAAGGATCAGCGTGTTCAGGAGCGGCAGATGCCACGGATCGAAAGTCTCGATGCCCTTGGGCGGCCAGACGCCGCCGATGAACTCGGTGCGCAGGAACTCATGGGGTGCATGCGGAAACAGCGCGACGTTGAAATAGGCCCAGAACCAGGCGACGAAGAACATCACCTCGGAGGCGATGAACAGGATCATGCCGTAGCGGTGATGCAACTGCACGACGCGGGTGTGGTCGCCATGCTCCGCCTCGCGGATCACGTCGCGCCACCAGCCGGCCATCGTGTAAAGCACGCCGATGGCGCCTGCCGCGAAGATCAGCGGTGCCACCGCGAAGGTGTTGTGCATCCAGGTGATGGCGCCCACCGCCAGGATGAACGCCGACACCGAGCCGACGAACGGCCATGGTGACGGATTCACCAGATGATAGTCGTGATGTTTGGTAGCGCCCGCCATTCCCTTGTCTCCGTCTCAATCCTTCTTGGCGCGATTAGCGCCATTCGTCTCTCTATGCGCTGAGCCCGATCCTTGCCGAAAAGCGATCTCCCGCCTTTCGGGATCAAAGCTTTATTCGATTCGTCCGGCTGTGCCCGTGGTTCCGATCGCCGCCTGCGGCCGTTGCTGATCGCGCTGCGGGTAGAATGTGTAGGACAGCGTCATCGTCAGGTCGCCCTGTCCGTCCGGATCCTTGTCGATCGCGGGATCGATGTAGAATACGACCGACATCGCGCGCGTTTCGCCCGGCTTCATCGTCTGCTCGGTGAAGCAGAAGCAGTTGATCTTCTGGAAATACGCGCCAAGGTTCAGCGGCGCGACGTTATAGGCGGCAAGACCATGAGTCTCGCGTGCGGCCTGATTGGTGACGATGTAATCGACGGTGATCACGTCGCCCAGTCTTGCTTCGATCTGGTTGCGCTCGGGAACAAATTTCCACGGCAAACCAGCGCCGACATTGGCATCGAAGCGGACGGTGACCTTGCGATCCAGCACGGTGTCCGGCCCGGCCTTCGAGACTTGCGTCGTGCCGTTAAAGCCGGTCGCGCGGCAGAACCAGTCATAGAGCGGCACCGCTGCATAGGACATGCCGACCATCATCGCCACAAAGGCACCGCAGGACGCCGCGACAACGGCATCGCGGGTGCGGGATGGCTGGCGAGGCTGATCGCTGTTCGTCATGTCAGATCGGCCGGTTGAGGACGCCGGGGCCTTTCACCAGCGTCACGATGTAGAACAGCACAACCAGAACGGCGAGACAGACGGCGATCGCAATGGAGCGTGTGCGGCGCGCCTTCTTCTGCGCCTCGGTGAGGACGATCCCGTTTTCATCTTGCTGATCGTTCACGGTGCTCACCACGTCAGTTGCCCGAAGGACAAGCCAAAGCCCCGATCGATCAAAAGGACGGCGAACAGAAGTCCAAGATACAGGATCGAAAAGCCGAACAGTTTTTTGGCGGCGCGCTCGGTGGCTTCGCCTTCAGGAGCGTTGCGCAGACGGAACGCGGCCATCACGAACATCGCGCCGGTGATGATCGACACCGTGCCGTAGAGCGCGCTGGTGTAACCAAGGATGTAGGGCAACGCGCCGACTGGCGCCATCAGGATCGAATACAGAACGATCTGGCGGCGCGTCTCGCGTTCACCGGCGACGACCGGCAGCATCGGGATGCCGGCGCGCGCATATTCGTCGGTCCGCAGCATGGCCAGCGCCCAGAAATGTGGGGGCGTCCAGACGAAGATGATCAGGAACATCACGATCGGTTCGAGGCTGACCGATCCTGTTGCTGCAGCCCAGCCGATCACCGGCGGCAAGGCGCCGGCGGCACCGCCAATGACGATGTTCTGCGGCGTCCAGCGCTTCAGCCACATCGAATAGATGACGGCATAGAAGAAAATGGTGAAGGCGAGCAGAGCCGCAGAGAGAAGATTGACGAACAGGCCGAGCGCCACCACAGAAAAAATGGCGAGGGACAGCGCAAAGCCGAGGACCTCACCGGGCTGAATACGCCCGTCCGGAATCGGCCGCTTCATCGTGCGCGACATCATCGCGTCGAGATCGGCCTCGTACCACATGTTCAAAGCGCCAGCGGCGCCGGCGCCGATGGCGATGAAAAGGAGCGCGACGCCGCCGATTACCGGATTGATGTGGCCCGGCGCCACCACCATGCCGACCAGCGCGGTGAAGACGACAAGCGACATCACCCGCGGCTTCAGCGTTTCGAAATAGTCACGCGGCGTTGCAAGGCTTGGCCCCACAGGATTGGCGCCATGGCGCGCGCCATCGTTCACCGCCGGAAGCGGTGAGGTCAGGCGCGCGGTTTCGCTTTGCATCGACATCGTTACTCAAACACTCGCTTTTCCAGCTTCAATCGGACAATTCGAGATCGGCTTACTTGATCTTCGGCAGGACCTCGAACTGATGGAACGGAGGCGGTGACGACAGCGTCCATTCCAGCGTCGTTGCACCTGGACCCCACGGATTATCCGCAGCCTGTTCCTTGCGGGAGAAGGCAACGAAGAGCCCGTAGAAGAAGATCAGCAGGCCGAGGATGGAGATGTAGGAGCCAATCGACGACACCGTGTTCCAGCCCGCATAGGCGTCCGGATAATCCGCGATGCGGCGCGGCATGCCGGCGAGGCCAAGGAAGTGCTGCGGGAAGAACAAGAGGTTCACGCCGATGAAGGTGACCCAGAAATGCAGTTTGCCGATGGTCTCCGAATACATGTAGCCGGTGAATTTCGGGAACCAGTAATACCAGCCGGCGAAGATGGTGAAGACCGCGCCCATCGACAGCACGTAGTGGAAGTGCGCAACGACGTAATAGGTGTCGTGCATCGAGCGGTCGACGCCGGCATTGGCGAGGACGACGCCGGTCACGCCGCCGACCGTGAACAGGAAGATCATGCCCACAGCCCACAGCATCGGCGTGCGGAATTCGATCGACCCGCCCCACATGGTGGCGATCCAGGAGAAGATCTTCACACCCGTCGGCACCGCGATCACCATCGTCGCGGCGACGAAATAGGCCTGCGTCGCGGTGCTCATGCCGACCGTGTACATGTGGTGGGCCCACACGACGAAGCCGATGCCACCGATGGCGACCATCGCGTAGGCCATGCCGAGATAACCAAAGACCGGCTTGCGTGCGAAGGTGGAGATGATCTGGCTGGCAATGCCGAAGCCCGGAAGGATCAGAATGTACACTTCCGGATGGCCGAAGAACCAGAACAGATGCTGATAGAGCAGCGGGTCGCCACCGCCATCGGGCGCGAAGAAGGTCGTGCCGAAATTGCGGTCGGTGAGCAGCATGGTGATGGCGCCGGCAAGAACCGGCAGCGCCAGCAGCAGCAGGAATACGGTGACGAGAATCGACCACACGAACAGCGGCATCTTGTGCATGGTCATGCCAGGCGCGCGCATGTTGAGGATCGTGGTGATGAAGTTGATCGCACCAAGGATCGATGAGGCGCCGGCGATATGCAGCGACAGGATCGCGAAGTCGACGGCCGGTCCGGGATGACCTGAGGTCGAGAGCGGCGGATAGATCGTCCAGCCGCCGCCGACGCCGGGCGCGCCCGGTTCACCTTCGACGAACAGCGAGATCACAAGCAGCGCCAGCGAGGCCGGAAGCAGCCAGAACGAAATGTTGTTCATGCGCGGGAAGGCCATGTCCGGCGCGCCGATCATCAGCGGCACGATCCAGTTGCCGAAGCCGCCGATCATCGCCGGCATGACCATGAAGAAGATCATGATCAGGCCGTGCGCGGTGGTGAACACGTTGAACATGTGCGCGTCGTGGAAAATCTGCATGCCGGGCTGCTGCAATTCCAGCCGCATGCCGATCGACAGCACACCACCGACCACGCCTGCAAACATCGCAAACCACAGATACATCATGCCGATGTCCTTGTGGTTCGTCGAATAGACATAGCGCCGCCATCCGGTCGGATGGTCGTGCGCGTCGTGATGTGCGGCGTGGGCGCTATCGGTATTCGGCGTGGCTGCCATGGTCTGAACCCTTTAAGTCCTTATTCGAGTGGTTCGCGGAGCAATCTACGAATGCCGTGTCGCCCCGCGGCCTTTGTTATTGCGCGCTCGGTGCGTCCTTAGCAGCGATTGTGGTTCCGTTCTCGTTCGGATTGGCCGCGAATTTCTTCTTGGCCTGATCGAGCCAGGCGGCATAGTCGCGGTCGTTCACGACCCGCACGGTGATCGGCATATAGGCGTGGTCCTTGCCGCACAATTCCGAGCATTGTCCGTGGAAAACACCTTCAACGGTGGATTTGAACCAGGTCTCATTCAACCGGCCCGGGACGGCGTCGATCTTGATGCCGAAGGACGGGACAGCAAAGGCGTGGATCACGTCGGCGCCGATCACCTGAACCCGGACCACCTTGTTCACCGGGACGACAACTTCGTTGTCGACGGTGAGAAGGCGTGGCTGGTCAGCCTTGAGATCCTTGTCCTGCACCATCAAAGAATCGAAGGAAAAGCCGTTGTCGGGGTAGTCGTAAGTCCAGAACCACTGCTTGCCGGTCGCCTTGATGGTGATATCCGCCGGCGGGATGGTGAGCTGCGCGAACAGCAGCCGGAACGACGGTACCGCAATCACCACCAGGATAATCACCGGGATCACCGTCCAGGCGACCTCGATCAGGGTGTTGTGGGTGGTCTTCGACGGCACCGGGTTGGCGCGCGAATTGAACTTGAAAATGACGATCAGCAGCAGCGCGAGAACGAACAGCGTGATCGCGGTGATGATGTACAGCAGGAAGTCATGGAACCAGGTGATGGTCTCCATGATCGGCGTGGCCGATTGCTGAAAGCCGATCTGCCACGGCGAAGGCTGTCCCATGCCGGCCATCGCTGCCATGGGAAACAGCGTGGCGGCGGCCAGGGCCGCTGCGATCAAGAATCTCTGGACCCGCATTGTCGTATTCGCTCCTTCGACACCTTAAGCCATCGGCGCACCGGTCAAGTCGCGCATGGCTCGTTCCGACCGGGCCAAAAGCCCAATCCTCGCGCGCAAACCGCCCCATCGATCGGGCGGAGCGGCAACGGCGCGCGGCAGGATTTTGGGGAAAATCCCGGCCTCTCAAACCATAATTCCGCCTCGGTCGCAACGTGCCTGCACATTGAACTAATGAGACATTGCGTCCGTGACCAAAGCGATGACGAACTGTGGTTTTTCGGCCAGAAAAGGGCGTTTTTGTCTCTTCTGTGTACGCTTGACTTCACGCCGCTTGCGTGGTGCCACGCGTCAGGGGCTGGTTCCGAAGGCGATTCGGTTCCGGCCAGCGGTGCCGATGAACGATAAACAAGGGCAACCATCAGCCTGGATGGTGACATGGTGATTTCACGATATGCGGGGCACAGCGGATCGCTGTTTCTCGCTGCAATCCTGGCCATCTGGATTTTGCAGACCGGGCATGCCGGCGCGCAGGGGGCGGTAAAGTCCGTCCATGCCGACTGGCAGATCCGCTGCGATACGCCGCCGGGCGCCCAGAGCGAGCAATGTGCCCTGATTCAGAGCGTAACCGCGGAGGATCGGGCCAATATCGGCCTCACGGTGATCGTCCTGAAGACCGCCGACAACAAGAGCCGGCTGATGCGGGTGATCGCGCCGCTGGGCGTGCTGCTGCCGTCCGGGCTCGGCCTCAAGATCGATAATGCAGATATCGGCCGGGCCGGCTTCGTCCGCTGCCTGCCCAATGGCTGCGTGGCCGAGGTGGTCATGGATGACAACCTGACCAAGCAGATGCGGTCGGGGACAACCGCGACCTTCATCATCTTCCAGACCCCGGAAGAGGGAATCGGCTTCCCGATGGCCCTGAAGGGCTTCGGCGAGGGTTTCGACAAACTGCCCTAAACCTTCCTGACCGGCCCGAGGCGGCGCGATGCTCCCCGATCAGACGCTGTTTCTGACGCAACTGCTGACGCTCTGGGCTGTCTTTGATCCGATCAGCCATCTCCCGCTGTTCATCGGCGCGACCCCGAATTTCACAAGTCAGGAGCGGCGCAGGGCAGCGGTGATTTCGGTGCTGATGGCCTTTGTCATCCTTGCCGTGTTCGGGTTCATTGGCCAGTTCCTGCTGGCGGCCATGGGCATATCGCTCCTGTCCTTTCAGATCGCCGGCGGGATCGTACTGTTCCTGTTCGCGGTCTCCATGGTGCTAGGAGACAATTCACACGCTCTCACGGTTCCAGCCAAACGCGGGAATGCCGCCGCGCGGCGCGATGCCGTGATGAAGGTTGCGGTTTTCCCGCTCGCGACCCCGATCATCGCCGGCCCCGGTGGCATGCTCACGATCGTTCTGCTCATGGACAACAACCGCTACTCCCACATGGAGCAGCTGCAGACCTTGGGTGCGCTGGCGACCGCGCTTGCCGGAATGCTGGTCATTTTTCTCGCCGGCGACTGGATCGAACGCATAACCGGGAGTGGCGTCACTCAGTTGCTGCGCCGGATCATGGGTCTCCTGCTGTCCGCGCTGGCGGTCAATCTGGTGCTGAGCGCGGTTGCGGCGTGGCTCAAGCTGCCGTCGATCTAGGCGCCTCCGCCGGCCTCGTTACCGCCGAGGACCGGGCCAATGTCGGGCCTCACGGTGCTCATTCTCAAAACGGCCGGCAACAAGAGCCGCCTGATCCGGGTGATCACGCCGCTGGGGACGGTTGCCCTCCGGTTTGGGGCTGAAGATCGATAATGCGGACATCGGACGGGCCGATTTCGTGCGCTGTCTGCCGAATGGAAGAGGGCATCGGCTTCCCGATGGCCCTGAAGGGCTTCGGCGAGGGCTTCGACAAGCTGCCCTGAGCGGGATTCGGCCGGACCGTTCGACATAATGGCACACATTGCTGCGGCCTCCTGCTCGTAGGCCGGCCACCCGCTCTGACTCCTTTTCAAGGTCTCAGCCGTCTTAGCTCCATCGACACATTGGAGCGGAACGATGAGCCTCAAAGACAAGACGATTGTAGTGACCGGCGGAAGCCGCGGCCTTGGACTGGGGCTGGTCGAGGCCCTGGTTGCACATGGTGCCAGGGTGACGGTCGTTGCCCGCGATATCGATGCGCTCGAGGCCGTGCGGGCACGGCTGGGTGTCGCCACGATCCCCGCCGATGTGACAGATGAGGGCGCCGCGCGCCTCATTCTTTCGGAAGTCCGCCCCGACATCGTTGCTCTGAATGCCGGCGCGAAGCCGCGGATGGGCCGGTTGGACCAGCTGAGCTGGGCGGATTTCAGCGCAACCTGGGAGCACGACGTCAAGGCTGGGCTTTACTGGCTGCAAGCGGCGCTCAACATGCCACTCACGCCCGGCAGCCGGGTGCTCGTGGTATCGAGCGGCGCGGCCGTGAGTGGATCACCGATGTCGGGCGGCTATGGCGGCGCCAAGCGCATGCTCTGGTTCATGGCCCAGTATGCCAACCGGGTCTCGGAGCAGAAGGGCCTCGGAATCCGTTTCCAGGTCATCGTGCCGCGACAAATGATCCCCGGCACCGGGATCGGTGATGAAGCCGCCAACGCCTACGCCCGCGCCTTGAACATGGAGCTCGATGAGTATTTCACCCGCTTCGGTGCGCCGATGCCGCCGCGGGAGTTCGGCGAGAAATTCGTCTCCGTGCTGAACGACCCCAAATATGCCGAGGGCTTCGCTTTCGGGCTCAAGGGTGACACGGGAGTCACAATCCTCGAGGAAGCGGCAGCTTGAGCACGCGCCCGCGCGTCAAACACAAATCATCCGGAGACGGCCATGAAGCTCTATTATTCACCCGGCGCATGCTCGCTCGCTGCCCATATCGTCGCCCGCGAAGCCGGTCTCGCCATCGATCTGGTCAGGGTCGATCTGGCCTCGCGCAGGACCAAGACAGGCGAAGATTATTTCGCGATCAATCCGCGCGGCTATGTTCCGGCGATCGTGGACGACGATGGCGAAGTTCACACCGAAGCCGCCGCGCTGGTTCAATATCTGGCGGAGCAGGCGCCGCAATCGGATCTCGCGCCGCCCATCGGATCAAAGGAGCGGCTGCGCGTGAACCAGTGGCTCGCCTTCGTGGCTTCCGAATTGCACAAGACCTTCAGCCCATGGCTTTGGGACGCCCAAGCCGCGGAATCCACCAAGCAGGCGTCGCACGGCAAGCTTGGCCTCCGCTTCGCAGAGCTCGATCGGCATCTGGCGACATCCGCGTATCTAACGGGCGATGCCTTCACGATCGCGGATGCCTACGCATTCACGATCGTCAACTGGTCGAATTTTCTCAAAATTGATCTCACGCCTTACCCCAACCTGTCCGCCTACATGGCTCGCATCGCCGCGCGTCCGAAGGTGCACGAAGCACTGATGGCCGAGGGGCTCGTCGCGGCGGCGCATGAGGAAACGGCGGCTTGAGCGCAGGACCACCTTCGTCGCACGGCGACCACCGCGCGCAGCTCCTCGCCCAGGCGGAAGAGTTGCGGCCCGAGCTGCACCGTTATTGTGCGCGGCTTATGGGATCGGTCATCGACGGCGAGGACGTCGTGCAGGATACGCTTGTGCGAGCTTTCGTTGCGTTGGAGGAATTTGAGTTGTCGGGTGTGGAGGAGACGCCATCGCTTCGGCCCTGGCTATTCCGGATCGCCCACAACCGCGCGCTGGACCTGCTGCGCAGCCGGGCGGTGCGCGCGGCGGAGCCGATCGATGACGCCGCGGATGTCGCTGATCAGACCAGCCCTGATCCCGTGGAGATGCTGATGCGCCAGGAAGCGATCAAGACCGCGGTGTCGCGCTTTGCGGAGCTTCCCACGCTTCAGCGGAGTGTCGTCGTGCTGAAGGACGTGCTCGGCGAGTCGCTGACCGACATCGCCACGCTTCTGGACCTGACGGTCGACGCGGTCAAAGGGCATTTGGCACGGGGTCGTGCGCGTCTTCGGGAGATCAATGCGCAAGCTGCCGTGCTTCTTGAGGCGCGGCCGGCGTCTGCCGCGGTGGCGCGTTACGCCGCGCTCTTCAACCAGCGGGACTGGGACGGTCTGCGGGCGCTCCTGGCCGACGACGTGAAGCTCAAACAGTCCTCGCACCCGCTTCGCGCCGGCACCGCCGAGGTCGGTTCGTTCTTCACCATCTATGGAAAGATCGATGGCCTGTGGTTCGCTCCAGCTTGGCTCGAAGGACGCGAGGTGATCGCGGTTTTTGAAAATCGCGCCGATCCGAAACCCAGCTACGTCATGTGGCTCGAGTGGCGTGAGGGCCGGATCAGCTTCATTCGCGACTATCGATACGTTCGCTACGTCATCGCCGATGCAGAGCTGGCAGGGGCCGCCAAGCCCGCAAGCGAAGGAACCGCGCACTAAGGCGCTATTGGCGCTGGTTGCCGAAGCTCACCTGGAAATGACCGGGCTCCCTCGCACTTTCCGTCCTTCGAGCCTATCTTCCCGCCATGACCGACAAAACCCTCTCCACATCGTCCCTCATCGACCGCGCCGGCCTCGACCGGGGGCGTGTCCGATCCATCATTTCCAAAGGGCTGGAAGGCGCCGATGACGGCGAGCTCTTCCTGGAATACCGCCAGTCCGAGGCTCTCGGTTTCGACAATGGGCGCCTGAAACAGGCGACCTACGACACCGCGCAGGGATTCGGCCTGCGGGCCGTGAAGGACGAGGCGGTCGGCTATGCCCATGCCTCGGACCTGTCGGAAGCAGCGCTGATTCGGGCGGCCGATGCCGTCCGGGCCGTGAAGGGCGGCTATACCGGCCGCTATTCGGATGCGCCCGGTCGCAGCAACGTCCGCCTCTACGGCGACGAAAATCCGCTCGACGCTCCGGGCTTCGAGACCAAGGTGAAGCTGCTGCAGGAAATCGATGCCTATGCCCGCGCGAAAGACCCGCGGGTGCGGCAGGTCAGCGCCAGCCTCGGCGCCTCCTGGCAGGTGGTCGAGATCGTCCGTGCCGATGGTGAGGTTTATCGCGACATCCGGCCGATGGTCCGCATCAACGTGTCGATCGTGGCCGGCGACGGCGACCGGCAGGAAACCGGAAGCCATGGTTATGGCGGCCGCGAGGGCTATGCCCGCTTCATCGAAACGAAGGCCTGGCGTGGTGCCGTCGACGACGCGGTCCGGCAGGCGATGGTCAATCTCGAATCAGTACCGGCCCCGGCGGGCGAAATGGACGTGGTGCTCGGCGCAGGCTGGCCAGGCGTGATGCTGCATGAAGCGGTCGGCCACGGTCTCGAAGGCGATTTCAACCGCAAGGGCACGTCGGCTTTTGCCGGGCTTATGGGGCAACAGGTCGCGGCCAAGGGCGTCACGGTGCTCGATGACGGCACGATCGCGTCGCGTCGCGGTTCGCTCTCGATCGATGATGAAGGCACACCGACCAACAAAACCGTGCTGATCGAAGACGGCATCCTCGTCGGCTACATGCAGGACCGCCAGAACGCGCGGCTCATGGACATGAAGCCCACCGGCAACGGACGTCGCGAATCCTACGCGCATGTGCCGATGCCCCGCATGACCAACACCTACATGCTGGCAGGCGACAAGGAGCCGGGCGAGATCATTGCCTCGGTGAAGAACGGCATCTATGCCGTGAGTTTCGGCGGCGGACAGGTCGACATCACATCCGGCAAATACGTGTTCCAGTGCACCGAGGCCTACAGGATCGAGAACGGCAAGGTCGGCGCGCCGGTCAAAGGCGCGATGCTGATCGGCAACGGGCCGACCGATCTGCATCGCATCAGCATGATCGGTAAGGATCTCGCTCTCGATCATGGCATCGGGACCTGCGGCAAGAACGGCCAGGGCGTGCCGGTCGGCGTCGGGCAACCGAGCTTGCGGATGGACCGCATTACTGTGGGCGGCACCGGCGGCTAAAACCGCATCTGCAAGAGGAGCCTGACAGCAATGGGCACTTGGTCGCGCACGGTGGCGCAGTTTTTTGCCTTTGTCTTAGCGCTGACGGTGGTGAAATCCGCTATTGCCGAACCCTACTATGTGCCGTCCGGCTCGATGGAGCCGACGCTGATGATCGGCGATGAGCTGGTGGCGACGAAATACGCCTATGGCTACAGCTCTGCATCACTGGCCTTGCCGTTCGGTCTGACCCTGCCACCGACGCAACGGATCTTCGGCGAATTGCCGGCACGCGGCGACGTCGTGGTGTTTCGTTCGCCGGCCAACCGCTCAGAGATCTGGGTCAAGCGCGTCATCGGATTGCCGGGCGATCGCGTGCAGATGCGCGATGGCCATTTGTGGATCAATGGCGAAGTGGTCAAAGAACGTGCGGATGGCGTCGCTCAGGCCGAAGATAGCGACGGCCACCACACCGGCGCTGTTCGCTTGATCGAAACGTTGCCGGGCGGACGGCAGCATCTGATTTTCAAGACCGAAGCGCTTGGTCCGCTCGACAATACGGATGAAGTGCTCGTGCCGTCGGGGCATGTTTTCGTCATGGGGGATAACCGCGACAATTCGGCCGACAGCCGGGTACCGCCATCTGCCGGCGGCGTCGGTTTGCTGCCGGCTGACGATATCGTTGGACGCGTGGTCGGGCTCGCCGGATCATGGGATCTCGGCAAGCTGAACGACCCGATCTGGACCTGGCCGGCGGGATTGCGGCTCTCGCGCTTCTTCACCGCCGTGCAGTGATCGCCGGATCTAGAAGTAAGCGATCAGCCGTCCGCACGCGGCCACAGTCAGCCAGATTGCGATTGATGCGATTCCCGCGAAGCGGGCAGCACGCGGCAGCGGTGTCAAGGGCGCGATGCCTTTCACCTTCGGACGAACGAAAAGCTCAAATGAAGCAGCGTTGAGTATCCCGAGCCCAATCAGTCCGGCCTTGATCTGGAACAGAGGATTAAGGACGACATGGCTTGCTTCCGCAGAGAACAGCACGATGCCCGAAGCCAGAAGGCCGAGAAATCCGAGGCCTATAAATATTCTTGCTTTCCGCAGCACGTAGTCCGGTGACGTTGCGGCGAATGCGCCGGCAAGCCGCAGATCCATCACCGCCACGGCGCCGAAGAACACCATCAGCGACAGGATGTGCGCCACATTCGCGATCATGTAAGCGAACGGCGACTGCCGGATCATGGCGGCGAAGGCGGAGCCTTCGATAGCAACGAAGATCGCCGGCGCGGCATCCGTCATCAACGCATCTCGACAGTCTTGCCGTCGACGGTGATGCGTTCGGCTCGCATTTCATCCTTCGCGGCCGTGGAAGGGTAGCCGTAGGCGGTAATGATCTTGCCGACGGCGACCATTTCCGCCGTTGCGCCGCGATTGATCATGCGGAAGGTCGGCGCCAGTGTCACTGTCCACACCTTGTCATTGCCTTTGACCGTAATGGTAGCGTGCGGGTTTTCGTATTTCGAGGTGAGGATCGCGCCGGTCACGGTAACGGGCTTGTTGGCGTCATAGCTGCCCCAGCCGTGATGGGCCGCGGCGCCGCCGGCAGTA
The DNA here is from genome assembly GCF_002119765.1 of Pseudorhodoplanes sinuspersici. Taxonomy (NCBI): domain Bacteria; kingdom Pseudomonadati; phylum Pseudomonadota; class Alphaproteobacteria; order Hyphomicrobiales; genus Pseudorhodoplanes; species Pseudorhodoplanes sinuspersici. The sequence goes on along the minus strand of NZ_CP021112.1, from coordinate 1,084,067 downwards.
GCGGCAACGAGTGTGGCTGTCAGCACACAGAGTCTCATGGCGCTCTCCATCGTTTGCTCTGCAATTGACCTCGGGTTTGCGATTAACGGACAACGCCCGAAATACAGCAGGGTTTGCGGCGCGGTTTGGTAATGCGGTCCTTCAGGAAACATCGTGCGGTCGTATTGCCGTAGCCAGGTCTCAGATAGGTGAAAGCGCGGCATTTGCTATCGGCCTGGCAGGCTTTGGCACAGCCGCTGCCGGTCGCGTCCGGGGGGATATCGATTGCTTTGTAGTCGCCGCCGTACCGGTCGATGGCGAATTCAAGTGTCCCCAGCCGCGGTTCAAGCAAGGCAGCGCCCCGGATGCCGGAGACGCAACAGGCGTCCTCTTTCGTCGGCATGACCTTGTTCTTCAGCCGACAGGTCGCGTCTTTCGTGGCCGTATTCGGATAGGAAAAACTCCAGGCCCGGCAGCGGCCGTCGCGCTCGCATCGCGCCGCGCAGATGGCGGGATCGCCTGTCCGCACCGGTGCGCTCGTATAATCGCCGCCTGGACGGTCGAAGCCGGCCTGTGCGCTTGCCGTTGTGGGACTTGCCGCCAGCGCCAATAGGCACGCCATCAGCATCGCAAAGCACTGGTTCATTCTCATGCTCGGCAAATCGCAGGTCCGCCTGAACAGCATGTTAAAGTCTCAGGATACGTGTTGCGAGCGTCGATTGCGACGGATGCAAAGTCGTGAACGGATGCCGCTCTGACATGGCGGCGCTGCAAGACATATGCCGTGTTGTGCGCAGCAACATGACAAGGTGGGTCTGGCGCGCAACAATGGCCCTCGGGAAATGATCTGGGGGATAGTCGTGCCGGGATTTTGGCGGCGATCCGGCTTTGCGGACCGCCTTGCAATCGGATTGCTGACGGGATTGTGTATTCTCGCGATTGTTGTTTTCCGCGATTACGGTATTTCCAACGATGAAGAAGTGCAGCATCGCTATGGCGAATTGATTATCAATTACTATGCCAGCGGATTTCGCGATGTCGCGCTTTTCAATTACAAGAATCTTTATCTCTATGGCGGTTTGTTCGATATCGTCGCGGTGCTGCTCGCCAAGCTGTTACCATTCGACGTCTTTCTGATCCGCCATTTCTTATCGGCCATCATTGGCGTCGCCGGCATTGTCGCCACTTGGGCGACGGCCAGGCTGATCGCTGGTCCCCGCGCTGGACTTATTGCTGCCGTGGCTCTTGCGACCTGCGGGCCGTATTTCGGCGGAATGTTCAATCACACCAAGGATATTCCGTTCGCCGCGGCGATGATCGGCGCATTGTATTTTCTTCTGCGTGCAGCCCGCGATTTCCCAGCGCCGCGTTGGCGCGATGTGATCGGGTTCGGACTGATGCTGGGGGCCGCGACCGGGCTGCGGGCGATGGGATTGTTGCTGATCGGTTATGCAGGGCTGCTGGTCGTCATCGCGGTCCCGTGGGCGGAACGCGATATCGGCAAGATCGGTCGGTATCTCGGCAGTACAGGACTTCGTGTCGCGCCGGCTTTTGTGCTCGGCTACCTTATCATGATCGCGGCATGGCCCTGGGCAGCACTGGAGCCGCTCAATCCCTTGCGTGCGATTTTTTCCTTTGCGCATTTCCACTACGAGATCCGGACGATCGTTGCCGGCGAAATCTATCGGATGGCCGACGTGCCGCGGTGGTATGTGCCGTTCTATCTTCTGATCAAGACGCCAATGCTCACATCGATTGGCGCTTTGTGCGCGCTTGCTTTTCTGATCGGAGCGGTCGCCAGAGACAAGATTGCGAATCTGCCAAGACGGCAGATCGAAGTTGCCATCGTGACTTTCGTGGTCCTGTTCCCGATCGCCTGCGAAGCCGCGGCGCAAGGGCCGGCCTTTTCCGGCATGCGGCATTTTCTGTTCGTGGTGCCGCCCTTGGCAGTTCTGGCGGGCGTCGGCTTCGATGCGGTGCTGATGGCATTGTCACCGCAGCGATGGTTGGCCGTGTTTGCTGCCTGCGCTTTGTCTGCCGCCGTCGTCTGGAATACCGTCACGCTCGTGCGTCTGCACCCTTACGAATATCTCTTCTACAATCCGCTGGTCGGTGGTCTTGATGGTGCCGCGCGGCGCTATGAAATGGATTACTGGGTCAACATGATGCCGGATGCTGTGAACGCTTTGCAGAATTATCTCGGCTTGCCGGGAGACACCTCGCAGCGCGTCTACACGGTCGGCGTCTGCGGCGAGAAATTTTCATTCGACAATTATGCGGACAAGCGGTTGCGTGCGTCGCCGGGCTGGCTCGAGGCGGACTTCTTCATTGCGCCCACACATATGAATTGCGACCAACTGGTCGAGGGACGGACCGTGGCCACGATCCGGCGGCTTGGCGTTCCAATCGGGATCGTGAAGGATCGCCGCGGCATCACGCAGAGGGCGCTCGGCAAGGCCTTTTGAGCCTCGAAAAGAAACGCCCGCCGGGGAGGGCCGGCGGGCGTTTGGATCCGCGTCCGTGAGAGGGGACGCACAGACACGCGGATCGCGGGCCGGTCGGGCAGAGCCGGCCGCAAAACTCACTCCACTGAAATGTCAGACGGAATGCCGCGTGGTCCGGCGGGCCCGCTGCTTCTCCAGCGTAACGTCGGGCGCCAGCGACGGCGCCGCGATGCGCGGCGTCAGCAGGCTGCCACGGCGATACCGTCGCTTCTCGCAGGCCCGGCCGGCGAGGAGATCGGTCGGGTCGCGCCACAGCGGCTCGGCATAGGCATCATGCAGGTCGCTGCGCGTTAGACCGATATCCGCCAGCATCCGGTCGTCCATGCCGGCCAGCAGTCTGGCATCGCGGCGATTTTTCAGGGCGCGGACCACGCTTTGCAGGGCTGCGGCGATCACCGAAACAAGGGATGAAAGGCCCAACGGCAAGGGCCGTGCGGTGGTGGTGACGTTGCAGGTCGTGGCCATGGTGATGGTCCTTGCATGAGGCGGCACGAAACCCTGCCCCCAAGACCTCACCTTGGGCGACCCGATTTCCGGCCAGGTTGTTTCCGAACAGGTTTTGATATGTCACCTCGCCATTGATAAGTGAAACGAATGTTTCTAATCTCCAGCATCATTATCGGTGATGAAAGGCGCGGGGCGACCGGGCCCGGCGAAGATGCCCATGACGGCCTTGATCGATATCGACCAGCTTCGGACCTTCATTGCGATTGCCGAGACCGGCAGCTTCACCAAGGCGGCGGAGGTCGTGCACAAGACGCAGTCCGCCGTGTCCATGCAGATGAAGCGGCTGGAGGAGCGGCTGAACAAGCCGATCTTCGCCCGTGACGGAAGAGCCTCGAAGCTGACGGACGACGGCGATCGGCTGCTTGATTACGCGCGGCGGATCGTGAAGCTCAATCTCGAAGCGCTGTCGACATTCTCCGGTCCGGAATTGTCGGGCCGGGTGCGGCTCGGTGTGCCGGACGATTATGCCGACCGCTATCTGCCGGAGATCATGGCGCGCTTCTCGCGGGCTTATCCCGGTGTCGAACTCACCGTGCTGTGCGAGCCATCGGCGGATCTGTTGCGCCGGATCGATGTCAACGATCTCGATCTCGCGATCATCACCACGACTGAAACACAGCGCAATGTCGAGCCGTTCCGGCAGGAGCGTTTGCTCTGGGTGACCTCGGTGCGGCATGCGACCCATACCGAGAACCCGCTGCCGCTCGCGCTCGGCAAGCAGACCTGTTCATGGCGCCGCATTGCACTTGAACATCTGGAAAGAACCGGCCGGCCGCATCGCATTCTTTACACTAGCTCGAATGCCGGCGCTTACGTCGCCGCGGTGTTGGCCGGTCTGTCGGTTTCAATCGTCCCGGAATCGACGCTCCGGCCGGGCATGCGCGTTTTGACGCCCGCGGACGGCTTTCCTGAATTGCCGTATTGCCGTGTCGGTCTCGTGCGCAACACGCATGAAAGCTCGGCGCTGGCCGATGCACTCGCCGAGCACATCATCTCCTCGCTCGACAACCTGTCGGAAACAGCGCAAGCGGCGGAGTAATAGCCGACAGTCTCGTGTCCCGGACGCGGCGCAGCATGAAGCGAAGCGGAATGGTGTGCCGCAGAGCCGGGACCTGCCTCGCTCAGATGGGTCCCGGCTCTGCGGCGCATCGTTGCCACGCTGCGCCGCGTCCGGGACACGAGATCGCACATCTTTTCAAATATCAAACAGCCACACGTCATCGTCTCGCGATGCACGAGTGCATCCGAGCGGAAACCGCACCCTGATCCGGCAGGCTTTCGCCCGCCTTCGTCCAGACCGCGTCCAGCAGGACTGCCCGGAAGCCCACCTTAGTGTGAGCCGAATAGCCTTTGCGCTTGCGCAAACGGAGTAGGTATATAATCTTATAGGAATTCTGTCTAGATGGGTAATCCAGACAGCCAAGACGTGTGTAGGGCGGGTTAGCGAGGCGTCACCCGCCCTGCGGGTTTGGCGGATTACGCTTCGCTAATCCGCCCTACAAAGCTTACTTCGCCGGCCGCAGCACCAGCACATTGCCGGCGAGGACCGCAGCAAGCCCGAGTGCCGTCGGCAGGCTCCAGTGGAAATTCTCGACAAAGGTCGAGACCGCGAGCGCCACGACCGGTCCGAGCACGGTGACATAGGCGGCGCGGTCGGCGCCGATGCGTCCGAGCAAGGTCAGATAACAGGCGAAAGCCACAACGGATGCGATCAGCGCCGAATAGATCAGGCCGCTCATGTAGGGCAGCGTCCATTCGATCGTGAAGGCATGTCCCCGCGAGGCGGCGTAAACAGCGAGTGCCGCGCTGCCATACAGCATTCCATATCCAGTCGATGCGAAGACCGGAATCTTGTCGCGTTGGAGCGGTGAAGACACCATGTTGCCGAAACAGAAAGCGATCGTGCCGACGATACAGAGCATCAGTGCGAAAACGGCGCCGTGCTGGAATTCGGCGCCGGCAACTTGCGAATAGAACATCGCAGTTATTCCCATTGCGCCAAGCAAACCGCCAATGACGACGCGGCGATCGATCGGCGTCTTGTACAGCAGGGCGCCCAGTCCGACGTTGATCAGGGACGCCAGCGAGAACACGATCGATAGCAGGCCCGACGGCAAAGTCTCCGCTGCGTGATAGAACAATAGAAAGTTTGTCGAGAACAACGTCAGCCCCAGCAGCGCAAACATCGCGTGCCGTTGCAGTGAATAGCGCAAACGATCGCCGCGAATGGCAGCGATTCCCAGCATCAGCATTCCCGCAAGCAGGAAGCGCCAGAGGATCGATACATCGGGCGAAACGGCGCCGACCTGAAAATGGATCGCGATCCAGGCGAAGCCCCAGGTCACCACCACGGTCGCATAAAGCAGCAGATCGAATGCCGTCAGACGTGCGCGAGTCAGCATAGAGCCGCCGCTTTGGCGCCGGTCGCTTTCACGAGATCGGCAGGTGCGATTTCGATCTGCAGGCCGCGGCGTCCGCCATTGACGAGAACTGTCGCGTGCGTGAGCGCATCCTGTTCGATGAAGGTGGCGGCGCGCTTGCGCTGGCCGAGCGGTGAGATGCCGCCGACATGATAGCCGGTGATGCGTTCGGCTTCGGCCGGCGGCAGCATGGCGGCATCTTTCGCGCCTGCGGCTGCGGCGAGACGTTTCAGGCTGATTTCCTTGTCCGATGGCACCAGCACACAGACGACGGCGCCGCCTGCTTTCGCCATCAATGTCTTGAGCAGGCGCGCCGGCGGGATGCCGAGCGCTTCTGCCGCCTGCATGCCGATGCGTGCGGCATTCGGATCGTAGTCGTATTCATGCAGCGTGAAGGCGATGCCGGCTTTCTCGAGGGCGGTGGTGGCTGGTGTGGATTTGGCCATTGAACTTGCGCGATTGTTTCTCCGTCATCCTGAGGTGCGAGTGAAGCGAGCCTCGAAGGGCGACGGCCACATCATCCTTCGAGGCGCGGCGTTGCCGCGCACCTCAGGATGACGTGGGTTGATCGTTCAGGCGGAACTCCATCAATACGCATATTCGTCGAAGACCGGCTCAACGGATTGCGCCCAAGGTCCGTGGAATTTATCGAGCAATTCTTCGGCCGGTGTTGTGCCGCGGGACACCAGATCGTCCAGCGGCTCGAGATATTTTGTTTCGTTTTCGCCGCCGGCATTGAAGCGCCTTCGCCGCGTCAGGCCTTCGCGCGCGATCTTCAGCGTTTCTTCGGCCAGCGACAGCATGGTGCGGTTGCGGATCACGGCCGCGAAACCCTGCGTCGGCACGTCGTCGCGCAGCTTTTGCCGTTCCTCGGCGGTCCAGCTCTTGACGATATCCCACGCCGCATCGAGTGCCGTGTCATCGTAAAGAAGACCGACCCAGAAGGCCGGCAGCGCCGGCAGTCGGCGTCCGGGCGCGCCATCGGCGCCACGCATTTCGAGATAGCGCTTCAACCGCACTTCCGGGAAAATCGTCGAGATGTGATTGGCCCAGTCCGAAATCGTCGCGCGCTCGCCGGGCAATTGCTTCAGCTTGCCGGCGAACAGATCGCGAAACGACAGGCCGGACACGTCGACATAATCGTCGCCGCGCTTGACGAAATACATCGGCACATCGAGCGCGTAATCGACCCAGCGCTCGAAGCCCATGCCGTCCTCGAACGCCCAGGGCAGCATGCCGGAGCGGTCGGGATCGGTATCGCGCCAGATTTCGGAGCGGAAGGAGAGAAAGCCGTTCGGCTTGCCTTCGGTGAAAGGGGAATTGGCGAACAAAGCGGTCGCCACCGGCTGCAGTGCGAGCGACACGCGCAGTTTCTTGACCATGTCCGCTTCGGACGAGAAGTCGAGATTGGTCTGCACGGTGCAGGTCCGGTACATCATGTCGAGGCCGTATTGTCCGACCGTCGGCATGTATTTCGTCATGATGCGGTAGCGGCCCTTCGGCATCATCGGGATGTCGGCGCGCGACCATTTCGGTGTCATGCCGAGGCCGAGAAAGCCGATGCCGAGCGGGCGCGCCACTTCACGCACCTGCGCCAGATGCGCCATCAGCTCCGTGCAGGTCTGGTGCACGGTTTCGAGCGGGGCGCCGGACAATTCGAATTGTCCGCCCGGCTCAAGCGAGATGGCGCCGCCGCCGGTCACGTCATAGAGCCCGATGATATTCTCGTGCTCCATGATTGGCTCCCAGCCGAGCAGCAACTGCATGCCATTCAGAAGCGCCTGGATGCCGCGCGGTCCCTCATAGGGCACCGGGTTATGGCCTTTGACGGTGAACGGGAATTTTTCGTGTTCGGTGCCGATGCGCCACTGCGCCTTCGGTTTGCAACCCGATTCGAGCCAGGCGACGAGTTCGTCGCGCCGCTCGATCGGCGTCATGTCGATTTGGTCACGGGCCATGAGATATCCGGCAAAAGGGCCGCGACCATACACGCGGGTCCGAGGGAAGGGCAATCAGCGCAGGACCGGCAAAGCGGCTGTCCGCTTTGGTCCCGGTCACGCGCTAACTCGTTGACGGGGCGCATAATCCTTCTGCGGCGTGATGCCAAGTGTCCGGATGATCGCCCGCGTTGCCGGCATATATGGGATGCTCCCAGCGCCTTGATAGGTCTGCGGGAATGGACATAACGGTGCCTATGCCGCTTCCCTTCCCCCAGAATCTGCTGCGCCTCTGTGAAACCCTCGTCATCGGGGCCATTGGCGGGGCGATCTTCAACGCGGCCGGCATCCCGGCCGGATTTCTGTCCGGTGCGATGATTTTCGTCGCCATCGCGGCCCTGGCCGGCCGGCCGATGCATATGCCGGCGCCGCTCGGTCGGGTGGTGTTCGTCCTGATCGGTATCTCGCTCGGCGGGGCGGTGACCCCCGAGACATTGAAGGGGATTGCCACCTGGCCGCTCAGTGTCGTGCTGCTGTGCATCGGCATGACCTGCTCGACCTTCGGCAGCGCCTTTTACCTTCGCAAGGTGCATGGCTGGGACATGCTGTCGGCACTGTTCGGCTCGGCGCCCGGCGCGCTGTCGCAGGTGATCGCCAATGCGACGCAATGCCATTCCGACCTGCGCGGCATTGCCATCGTGCAGACGATCCGCGTGGTGATTCTCACCGCCTTGCTGCCGGTGGGGCTGGCGCTGTTCGGATTGATCCCGCCGGCGCCGACGCGCAGCTTTGCGATCACCGATTCGATTCCCGAACTGGTCGTCCTTGTGGTGGTTGCGGGTGCATCGTCTTTCCTCGCGCATTGGGTGCGGTTTCCCGGCGGGCTGATCTTCGGGGCGATGCTGGCGTCGGCGATCCTGCATGGCAGCGGCGTCATTCACGCGACGATGCCGTGGTGGATCGTCAATGCGGTGATGGTGGCGCTCGGCGCACTGACCGGATCGCGTTTCGCCAATACGCAATTGCGCACATTGCTGAGCTATTCGCTGGCGGCGCTCGGCTCGTTCTCGGTGGCGATCCTGATCGTCTCGGTGTTCGCGGCGATGTCGGCCTGGCTGGTCAATCTGCAGCTGTCCGACATCATCGTCTCGTATTCGCCCGGTGCGCTCGACGCGATGATGATCCTGGCGCTGGCCTTGCATCTCGATCCGATCTTTGTCGGCGCCCATCATGTGGCGCGCTTCATTCTGATTTCGCTGTCGCTGCCGCTGTTCGTGAAAATGTACGGACAGCCGCCAAAGATCCCCCCGAAGCTGCCGGACAAGCGCCCGGTGCAGGAGGATTGAGGTCCGGCCTTTCGAGCGTTAACTATCAAAACGATGGTCTGCGGACTTGCGACGGAAGCCCGACTTGTCCGTGAGCTGGAGTCGAACATGCACACGCACAGCCTGAAGAACTGGCGGCACGAGCACGTTTTCCTTGGCGCCGATCACACACGGAACGAGCGCCGGACCTGGCTGGTCGTCGGATTGACCGCATCGATGATGGTGGTCGAGATCGTCGGCGGCACGATTTTCGGATCGATGGCGCTGGTGGCCGACGGCTGGCACATGTCGACGCATGCGGCGGCGCTGGCCATCGCCGCGCTGGCCTATCGGTTCGCCAGCAAGCATGCGCATGACGCGCAATTCACATTCGGGACGGGAAAGCTCGGGGAGCTGGCGGCTTTCGCGAGCGCGATGATCCTGGCGGTGGTGGCGTTGTTGATCGGCTATGAATCGCTGATCCGGCTGTGGCAGCCGGTTGCGATCCGCTTCGATCAGGCGCTGGTGATTGCGGTGATCGGGCTTGCCGTCAATCTCGGCAGCGCGTGGTTGCTGCGTGATGGACATGGTGGTCATCATGGCGATGCGCATGATCAAGGTCACGGCGGTCATCACCACCATCATCACGATCACAATCTGCGCGGCGCCTATCTCCACGTCCTTGCCGATGCATTGACGTCGGTGCTTGCGATCGGGGCGCTGCTCGCGGGGCGCTTTTACCAATGGGACTGGATGGATCCGGCCGTCGGTATCGTCGGTGCGTTGGTGATCGCGCATTGGTCGATCGGCCTGATGCGGGCCTCCGGTGCGGTGCTGCTCGATATCGTGCCGGATGCGCGGCTGGCCGGCGAGATCAGGCGGCGCCTGGAATCAGGAGATGACCGGCTGACGGATTTGCATCTGTGGCGGCTCGGGCCGGGTCATATCGGCGTCATCGCATCGGTCGTGTCCGATGCGCCGCAGGCGCCCGACACCTACAAGGCGCGGCTGTCCGGTTTGCATGGCCTGTCGCATGTCACCGTCGAGGTGCATGCCTGCCGGCACTGATCAAGCTGTCGGAGTGAGACGCCTTATTCCGCCGCCAGCGCGCGGTTGAGCGGCATGCCGAGCTTTTCCCAGACATCGATCAGGGCGGCCGCGAGGGCATCGATCATCTGGTCGTCGTGATAGGGCGACGGCGTGACGCGCAGCCGCTCGGTGCCTTTCGGCACGGTGGGGTAGTTGATCGGCTGGATATAGATGCCGTGCTCGGTCAGCAGCATGTCGCTCGCCGCCTTGCACTTTTCCGGATCGCCGACGGCGATCGGCACGATATGCGTGTCGCTGTGCATCACCGGCAGGCCGGAGGCGGTCAGCACCGCCTTCACGCGGGCCACGCGTTCCTGATGCCTGTCGCGCTCCCATTGCGAGGTCTTCAGATGCCGGATCGACGCGGCCGCAGCGGCGCAGACGGCCGGCGGCAAGGCGGTGGTGAAGATGAAGCCCGGTGCATAGGAGCGCACGGCGTCGCAGACCGAATGGCTGGCGGCGATATAGCCGCCGAAGCAGCCGAACGCCTTGCCGAGCGTGCCTTCGATCACATCGATCCGATGCATGACGCCGTCGCGTTCGGAAACGCCGGCGCCGCGCTTGCCGTACATGCCGACGGCATGCACTTCGTCGATATAGGTCATGGCGCCGTATTTCTCGGCGAGATCGCAGATCGCACCGATCGGCGCGATGTCGGCATCCATCGAATAGATGCTTTCGAACAGGATCAGCTTCGGCCGATCGGGGCCGGCTTCCTGCAGAAGCTGCTCAAGATGCGCGAGATCATTGTGGCGGAAGATCTTCTTCTCGCAGCCCGACTGCCGCACGCCTTCGATCATCGAATTGTGGTTGTAGCTGTCCGACAGGATCAGGACATTCGGGATCAGCTTGGCGAGGGTCGAGATGCCGGTCTGGTTCGACACATAGCCGGAGGTGAAGATCAGCGCCGATTCCTTGCCATGCAGGTCGGCGAGTTCGTTCTCGAGCTCGACCAGCGGATGATTGGTGCCGGAAATGTTGCGGGTGCCGCCGGCGCCGGTCCCCATGCGGGTGGCGGCTTCGACCATGGCGCCGACCACCTTCGGGTGCTGACCCATGCCGAGATAATCGTTCGAACACCAGACGATGATTTCGCGCGGGCCTTCCGGCGCGTGCCAGATAGTGACCGGGAAACGTCCGGCGATCCGCTCCAGGTCCGCGAAGACGCGATAACGCCGCTCTTCGTGCAGGCGGTTCAAAGCGTTATCGAAGAAGGACTTGTAGTTCATGGCAACGGACGTCCCAAGCGAACTTGCGGTTTGGTCGCGGGCGGCAGGGCGGGCGTTCAAACCTATTTCCAGAGCAGTTTTAGAAGCGTTCAACGGTGTTTGTCGAGGTATGGGTGGCCTCAAAACGACGCAGATCGGCCCGCGAGGCTGGGCAAATTGTCCAAGGCCGGCAAAAACTCCCAACTTGGCGCAGTTTTTCTCCTGGAACCCGGCCTTTCGGTCCCGCGTTCACAATCCGACGAGGGGCAATATTGGGAGCTGGACATGGGACGCGGACTTCTTCTCTGGCTGATCGGTATACCACTGCCAATCATTCTGGTGGTTTGGCTGCTCGGCGGGCTGAACTGAGGTCTTGGTTTAAGACTACCGGACTCGCCCGGCCTTGCTTTGATTAAGATCAGTTTTCAGGTGCGCGACGGCGCGCGGTTTTCGGAAGGATCGCCGCCGCCGTATCCCGTTGGAAGACCTTTTCAAGGGCGGACATTACGGATTGCGTCTCGCGTCGGCCTCGATGGCCTGTTCGAGTTTGCGGCTGAGCAGCCACGACACGGCGAGGAATACGACCAGCATCGCCAGGCTGAGCCCCGAAACGGTGTCGCCGAGAACCTTGTCCGAAACCTTGCCGAAGGCGTAACCGGCCAGCACCATCGATACCGCCCACACCGCGGCGCCGATGAGATTCAGGACCAGGAACAGGCCCCACGACATTTTCGACAAGCCGTAGGCGAAGGCGCCGAGCCCCCGGATGCCATAGGGAAACCGGTGAATGAGCGGCAGCCAGAGCGCGTGCCGGTCGACCAACCGTTTCACGGTGGTGGCATGCGCGGAGATGCGCGGCCAGCGGGCCAGCAGCCGTTCGCCGTAACGGCGCGCGAGCCAGAACCGGAAGACGTCGCCAGCGAAGCTCCCGGCGAAGCAATGGATAATCGTCATTTTCAGATCGAGCACGCCGAGCTGCGCCGCATAGCCCGCGAACAGGGCCATCAGCAACGCATGCGATGCCGCGTAGGCGAAGATGAAGGCGTACACGACTTCGCCATGCTCGCGGACTGCATCAATCAGTTGGGTGAGGTCGGTCATGTGTTCCCCGGCACCCTCAGCTTCAGCAGCGCCTCGTCCGCCGTCGCCACATCGCCGAACTGCTGGAAGATATTCTCCAGCGCCGAGCGGTGCTCGTCATCGGACAGAGCGGCGCAGCAATCGGACAGCATCACCACCTTGAAATCGAGCATCATCGCGTCGCGCGCGGTGGATTCGCAGCAGACATTGGTCTTGGTGCCGGCGATCAGTACCGTATCGATATCGAGGCTGCGCAGCAGCCGTTCGAGCTGCGACGACCCGGCAATCAACGCGCTGTAGCGGTTCTTGATCACGGTGTGGTCGCTATCAGCGACGTTCAGTTCGGGCCACACTGTCTGCTTGCCGGGGGCCAGTGCATCCATCGTGCGTTCGCGGACATCATCGCCGACGACATTGTTGAAGAACAAAGCCCAGTCGCTGCGGCCGCCCTTGTGGGTGTTGGCGTGGACCACCCAGATCACCGGGCAGCCGAGCTTGCGCAATTCGCCGGTCAATTCGTTGATTGCCGGCACAATCTCGCGGGATGCCGGAACTTCGGCAGGGGCTCCGGGCTGGCAGAAAGCCGTTTGCATATCGATGACCACCAGGGCCGTGCGGGCCGGTTCCAGCCGGTCGAACCAGTTGGCGCGGCCTCTACGGGCGACGACGCGCGCGATGATTTCGGGGCGGATCGAAACGGGATGCATTGCGGCTACTCGAACCTCCAGGGGCAATATCGGCGCTTCTTTAACCGATATGACGGTCTTGTCCCAATTCGTGAACGCATAGCGCGCATTTCGCGCCATTAATTCGTCTGCGGAATGTTGAGACCGCGTCACGAAGGCCATATATAGCCGCCTTCACTCACATGGGGACTCAATGAGCTACCAAGATCCGAGCCTTCACGACCGTCAGAAGAACGCAATGGCCGCCAAGCAGGCGATGTTGCAGAAGTTTCGAGAGAAAGCGGAAGATCCAGGGCTTGCCGCCCGGCAGGCCGAACGCAAGGCGATCCACGAGGCGCGTCTCGCGCGTCAGGCCGAGAAGGACAGGCTCCGCAAGATCGAAGAGCAGCGGTTAGCGGAAGAGGCGGCGCGCAAGGCGGCCGAGGAAGAAAAGGCCCGTCTCGCGGCGGAAGCCGAAGCTGAGCGTATCAAGGCGGAAGAGGCCGAAGCCATGATCGCCCTCCTGGCCGAGCAGAAGGCGGCGCGCGACGCCCGCTATGCCGCGCGCAAGGCGGCGAAGAAGCAGCGCCGCAAGGGTTACTGAGACAACGGCATTGAAAACCGTTCGACCGGTTTACGGCGCTCGAAAGCACTGCTTCGAGCGCCGCGGTTTTCAATGCAAGGCACCGTCAATGCGCATTGGTGCCGGCGAAGCTACGTACAACAGCCGGTCGCAGCTTCTTTGCCGCAACAGGTTGGCGTCTGTGTTGCCAACCAACGGTCCCGCGGTTTGCAACTCGATACGCGGGGCATCAGGCTGACCTCAACGCGGCCGCTACGGGCCTCGGCTGAAGACGCCTGATACAGCTGCATGGGAGCGACCCCGTCGCTGACTTCAAACGTCAGCTTGGCGGAATAGTCCAGGGACACATGGTCTGCGACCTTGCCGATGATCGCCGAGAACTTGCTCGCCAGCATGTGCGTGCGGTCACCGTCCTGCACATCCCAGAGCTGGACGAACAGTTCGGTCCAGGCTTCCGGATTGGCCCCGCAATCCAACGCTGAAAACTGGCCGGCTTTGACTTCCGTGACGTGATAGCCGGGTTTCACGGCCCTGCCGCCATATGAAAACACCAACGGCAGATGCCCGTGCTGCTTCAGGAACGCCAGTAAATCGCCCATGAGGATACCGTCCGAGAGGGCTGGCGGGGGAGATTGAAGTTCGCGGTTGCCGGCGGCGAGCATCTCGGCTACTCCTTGTTTCAACATTTCAAGGATCGTTGAAATATGGACCAACGTCAAGCCCTGATGGCCTTCGGCGCCATTTCTCAGGAAACCCGGCTGCGCATTCTCCGAATGCTGGTTCGGGCGGGACCTTCGGGTGTGTCGGCCGGTGCCATCGGCGAGGCCATGGAGGTGTCGCCTTCAAACGTGTCGTTTCATCTGAAGGAGCTTGAGCGATCAGGTCTCATCGCCGTCCGGCGCGAGGCGCGTTCGATGATCTACAGCGCCGAATACAAGGCGCTTCGGGCGCTCATCCAGTTTCTCATGGAGGATTGCTGCGCTGGGCATCCCGCTGTCTGCAAACCGGCCATGGCCGCGTCGTGCTGATCTTTCAGAGGAATGCGTGGTGCTGCCGGACAGGATTGAACTGTCGACCTCTTCATTACCAATGAAGTGCTCTACCACTGAGCTACGGCAGCGTGTCCGATCGGTTCCCGGTTACGGGCTTTCGGATCGAGCGGCCAGTTGAATCGATTTCGGTCCGCCCGGCGGGGTTATTAGCTGCCGCCGGAGGACCGGGCAAGGGCATTCCACGATACGGATGGCGTTACCAGGGCCCGCGCTTGTCACAATCGCGGGCAAAGGGCCGCTGGCTGCAGTCGCCGCCGATGGTCGGTGCGGCGACGGCGCCGTAGGCGCTGCGCGCGCGGTAGGGAACAATCGGGACGGTTGCCGGACGATAGGTCGAATATCCGTGGCTGGCATGGTTGGCATGACGCGTGGCGGCCATCGCTCCGGTCGTACCGGACGTGATCAGCAAGGCGGCAATAGCAACTGCGAGTGTGCGGGGCATGGCTCTCTCTTTCGGTTTGGGTCCGAGGGCCAAGCTATGATCGGGGCCGAAGGTTCGCCGCCGCGATCTTGTGGTCGATGCCTTCATATTGCGGTGAAGAGCTTATGCGCGGCGCCAATGCGGATCCGGCAGGGGAAGCCGCTTTTTGTTTTTTGACGCGTTTTCTTCACGCGAACCGGTACCCACTTCGCTCGAAAACGCTCTGGGTCTTGCCTGTCGCCCGGTTTTTAGGCTTTGTGGCAGCCATGTCCGGATTACCCAGAACCCCGCCGAAGGATGCGGAAAAGGAGCGGCTGGCCAAGGCGCTGAGAGACAACCTCAAGCGCCGGAAAGCGCAGGCGCGCGAGCGTTCGTCCGAATCGGAGGCTATCTCGTCGGCCGAAGCCCCGCGGCATCCGTCCAATTCGGGCGCGGGCGTCAAGGACTGATCAAGTAAACCACATCAAGAAGGCCGATTTCGACCATATTCCACCCCCAAGGGGCAGGATGTAGGCTAGGACAGAGCATGATGCCGAAAACTGCGAAGCGGTTTTCGGGCGGCATCATGGTCTACGTTTAAAATGCTCTAGGTTTAAATCGGCTGCGGGTGCCGCAGCCAGTCCAGTCATCGGTTGGAGGGGCGCATGGATCGCATTCGGATTACCGGCGGACGGCCGTTGGAAGGCACGATTCCGATTTCCGGCGCCAAGAACGCGACCTTGCCGCTGATGATCGCCAGTCTTCTCACCGAAGACACGCTGATCCTGGAAAACGTGCCTCACCTCGCCGACGTGGTGCAACTCCAGCGCATCCTGAACAATCACGGCGTCGATGTCATGCTGTCGGGCAAGCGCGCGGGCGACGGCGAGCATGCCGGCCAGACCGTGAAGATTTCCGCCGCGAGCATCGTCGACACCACCGCGCCCTACGAACTGGTTTCGAAAATGCGGGCCAGCTTCTGGATCATTGCGCCGCTGCTTGCGCGCATGGGCGAAGCCAAGGTGTCGCTGCCGGGCGGCTGCGCCATCGGCACGCGGCCGGTCGATCTGTTGATCATGGCCATGGAGCAACTCGGCGCAACGGTCGATATCGACAGCGGCTATGCGGTGGCGCGGGCGCCGAACGGATTGCGCGGCGGCGAGATCAATTTTCCCAAGGTGACCGTCGGCGGCACCCATGTTGCGATCATGGCCGCCGCGCTGGCGCAAGGCACGACGGTGATCGACAACGCTGCGCAGGAGCCAGAGGTGAAGGACCTCGCTGATTGCCTGATCAAGATGGGCGCGAAGATCGCCGGCGCCGGCACCTCGCATATCGAGATCGAGGGCGTCTCGCGGCTGGGTCCGGCCAGGCACAATGTCGTGCCCGACCGCATCGAGACCGGCACCTATGCGATGGCGGTGGCGATGACCGGCGGCGATGTGATGCTGCAGGGCGCGCGGCCGGAATTGCTGCAATCGACGCTCGATGTGCTGGAGCAAGTCGGCGCCAAGGTCACCGTAACCAATGAGGGCGTGCGCGTTGCCCGCAACGGCTCGGGTCTGCAGCCCGTTGAAGTGACGACCGAGCCGTTCCCCGGCTTCCCGACCGACATGCAGGCGCAATTGATGGCGCTGATGACCAAGGCCAAGGGGACCTCGCGGATCACCGAAACGATCTTTGAAAACCGTTTCATGCATGTGCAGGAGCTGGCGCGGCTCGGCGCAAAGATCTCGCTCGATGGCCAGTCGGCGATGATCGAGGGCGTCGACCGCTTGCGTGGTGCGCCGGTGATGGCGACCGATCTGCGTGCCTCGGTATCGCTGGTGATTGCAGCGCTCGCGGCCGAGGGGGAGACGGTGGTAAACCGCGTCTACCATCTTGATCGCGGTTTCGAGCGGCTTGAGGAAAAGCTCAGCGCCTGTGGCGGTCTGGTCGAGCGGGTCAGCGGCTAAAAGCTGTTGGACGAACGCGGTTAACGCGCCATAATATCGTTCCTTCCGACCTGGTCTGCGGGCCCTTTGCCCCTTGCGGCAAAGAAATGCTTGCCTAACTAGCCTGCAGGGCAAATTCACTTAAAGACCGACCCAAAAAGGCCGTGTCATGGATATGTTGAAACTCATCGCGCTCGACCGCGAGGACTTGGAAATCGTGTCTGCGCATCTTCAGGATGCGGTGGTCAGGATCGGTGAAGTGCTCTGGCGGCCGAATGAAAACCGCGTCGTGATCGCGCTCAACCGCTTCGATTGGGAAGCGGCGGTGGCCGAAAGTCCGGCCTGGCAGCGCCGGCGCGCGGCACTGCGCTTTGATCGTGTTTCGTCCTGCAAGTGCCGCGGTCTCGATTGCGCGGCCAAGGATCAGCTCCTCAATCTCCTGGCGATCGAATTTTCCGAAACGGATGCGCCCGGCGGTGTCGTCACCCTGTCATTCTCGGGCGGCGGCGCGTTGCGGCTCGAGGTCGAATGCCTCGAAAGCGAGGTGGTCGATCTCGGTCCGATCTGGCAGGCGCCCGCCTGTCCCGATCATCAGTGCATCGAGACGACGCCGATCGAGAGCAAGATCATGCGGGCCTGACAGGGCCTGTCCGGGCGGTCATAGCCATTTGGCTATGACACCCGAAAAATTGCTCATTTTACTTAGCCGCGAAGGTGCGATTTCCATCGCCGGATGCCCTGTGTCCGAGCGATGTCCTTGATCTTGTATCCCCGTTTGCGGCGCTTCAGTATGGCGTTGCGTGCGTTGCTCCGCGAATTCTCGCGTCATCGACGGAACAGATATCATCCGGAGCGTCATTACATGCGCGGTCCGGGGCCGAAATCTCGGTCGAAAACGACAACAAGCGCGCAGTAAGCGCGGGACGCCATATGGGAGGATAGCATGCGCGCAGCCTGCGCACGGTTTGTTGCGGCCTTTTGTGCTTTAACGTTTGCGGCGCTTGCGCCATCCGGCGCGACCGCTCAGCCGGCCGATAACGGCATCATCAAGATTGTCGTCGGATCCGTGGCCGGGGGGATTCTCGACCCCTATGCGCGCATTGTCGGCGACCACATGTCGAAGACGCTTGGCCGCACCATCATCATCGAGAACAAGCCCGGCGCGGGCGGCATCCTGTCCACCCAATATGTCGTCGATCAGCCGGCCGACGGAACGATGATGTGGGTCGGCACCCAGGCGATGACCGAGATCAATCCGGTCATCTACAAGAATCTGCGCTGGACGATTGACGATCTCGTGCCGATCGTGAAGGGCGTGGAAGCGCCGCTTGTTCTGGCCACTCATCCGAGCGTGCCGGCGAAAAACCTCAAGGAGCTGGTCGCCTGGGTCAAGGCCAATCCAGGCAAACTCGGTTATGCGTCGTTCAGCCCGGGCACGCCGTCGGCTTTTCTCGGCCATCAGCTCAACACGCGCTTCGGCCTCGACCTCAATCACATCGTCTACAAGGGCTCCGGTCCCCAGACCAACGACATGGTCGCGGGCCATGCGTTGCTCGGCTTCATGCAGCTCGGCAATGCCATGCCGTTCATCAAATCCGGCAAGCTCAACGCGATTGCCGTGACCAGCCCGCAGCGCACGCGCTTTCTGCCCGACGTGCCGACCTTCGCGGAGCTTGGCTATGACGATTTCACCGCGATGGTGTGGTTCGGCCTGCTGGTGAAGAAAGGCACGCCGCAGCCGGCCATCGAAGCCTTTATCGATGCCGCCAAGAAGGCGCATGCCGATCCGGATGTGAAGAGCAAGTTCGACGTTCAGGGCATGGAGGCGGTCGGCGCCACCGGGCCTGAGAAGCTGATGGCCGATATCAAGACGCAGATGGAGCGCTGGCGCAAGATTGCCGACGAGACCGGCTTCAAGGCGGATTGAGTTTTCTTTCTTCACCTCTCCCCGTTGAAGCGGGGAGAGGGAAAAAGAGTCACGCCCGTCCCGTTGGATACGGAACCGTGTCGGTGTGCTCGATCTCGAGCTGCACCAGCCGCTCCATCAGCTTAGCCTTAAGCGGGGCGTGGTCCGGACGATCCCAGAGATTGTCGAACTCACCCGGATCGTTCTGCAGGTCGTACAATTCGCCAAATTCTGAATCCGACATCACCGTCATGCGGTAACGCGCATCGACGATGGTGTGCCAGCGCGGCATCGTATCGACATCCTTGTCGGCCATCTGATGCTCGTATTGCACGAAGGCGCAATCGCGCACCGGCTTGCCCTGCGGTCCCATTGCCGGAAGCAGGCTTTTGCCCTGCAGGCCGACATAGGGCTGGATGCGCGCGCGATCGAGGATCGTCGCCGGAATGTCGATGGTCGAGCCGATCGCCTCGGTGCGCGCGGCTGCGGGTGCCGCCGGGTCCGACCAGATGAACGGTACATGCAGGATGCTCTGATACTGCTCCGCGCCTTTCAGCATCAAACGATGATCGCCGAGATGATCGCCATGATCGGTGGTAAAGATGATCACGGTGTTGTCGCGCTCTCCCGATTCATCCAGCGCCTTCAAAACGCGGCCGATGGCATCGTCGATACAGGCGATCATGCCGCAGGTTAGCGCCTGCGCCTCTTGCGCCTCGCGCGCCGACACGCCGATCGTGCGCATGCCGTGCAGTTGCGCCTTGCCGCTCGCCCGTTCTTCAATCGTGTTCTGGACATGCTGTGGCGGCGTCCAGTCATTGCGCTGGAATGCCTCCGGTACCGGGAATTGCTCGGGCTTGTACATGTCCCAGTATTTGCCGGGCGGATTGAACGGATGGTGCGGATCGGGAAATGACACGGTGAGGAAGAACGGCGCATCGTCACTCTTGCGTGCCTTCAGATAGGCCTCGGCGCGATCGCCGAGATAGTTGGTCGAATACAGCTCTTCCGGAATGCGCGTGCGATAGGCCTGTGGCACAATGTAATCGTGCGGCAGGCTGTTCTTCGGGCCAAGGAGGTCAAGGGCCTTCGGGTCTTTGGCGCGCAGCCAGTTCTGATAGTCGCCGCCGACGGCGTCGCCATGGCCGGTGACGATCTCGACATGGCCATAGCCATAGAAAGGCGTCGCGATATGGGCGCCTGCCTCTTCCCAATAGGCCGGCTGTTCCTGGCCGTAAGTCTTCCCGCTGACATCGATGCGCATGGCCTGACGCAAGGCCGCCGATGGCTGACGATAGCCCTCGCGCGGGACCGCCGGCTTCGACATCGCCGGGATGCCGGTGAAATTCTGCAGATGGCTCTTGCCGATCAGGGCCGTGTCGTAACCTGCGTCACGCAGCAGATCGACGAAGGTCACCGTCTCCTGCGACAGCGGGATGCCGTTCGATCGCACGCCATGAACTGCCGGCATGCGGCCGGTCATCAGCGTCGCGCGGTTCGGCATGCAGACCGGGCTCGCGACGTAGAATTTCTCGTACAGCGTGCCGCGCGCGGCGATGGAATCGATATGCGGCGTTCGCAGGATCGGATGACCATAGCAGCCGAGATAGTCGGCCCTGTGCTGGTCGGTGATGAAGAGGATGAAATTGGGTCTGCGGGATCCAGGTTGTCTCGTCGTCATCTGATCCAAGTTTCTGTCTGATCCGGATTTTGCAGGGAATGGAGCGGCAGCCTGACGGCTTGTTATTTTAACGCGCTTTCTTCACGCGAACCGGCCGTCGCCGGACGAAGCAGGCCATGGTCGGCGAAGGCCGGTGCCCACCTCGCTCGAAAACGCTTCTGTGAGGTCTTGCGCGAGTGGAAGGGGAATGGAAATGATATTTTCGATCGGGGTCATGCCCGTTCGGTTATGGCCATGCGGGCCGGTCACTGCAGCACCGCGTCGCGAATGGATTGCATCATCAGGGCAGCGGACGGCGCTGCTATCGTATCCGCCCTCATGGTGATGCCGACCGGTCCTTCCATGCTGCCGGAGGCAAGCGGAAGCAGGGCGATGCTGCCATTCTCGATGTCCGGTACGGCCGCGCCGCGGGGTGTGAACCAGATCGCGTCACTCTGGAGCAGATAGCTTCGCCCGAAACTGATCGATGTCGTTTCGACGATATCGTTCGACGGGGTGATGCCTTGCGCCAGCAGGAAGCGATCGGTTTCCATACGAATGATCGTGCCGTAATGCGGCAGCATCCACGGATAGTCGGAGATCATTTTCAGCCGGAAACGGGGTGTCGCGAGCAAAGCATGTCCCGATCTGACGGCGAGGACCAGCGGCTCGAAATAGAGTTGTTCGAACGACAGGCCGATCATGTATTCGGGCTGCGCGAGCCGGCCGAGCACGAGGTCGAGTTCTCCCAGCCGCAATTGATCGAGCAGATGCGAATTGCTGCCCATGACGATGCGCACATTGGTGTTGGGCGCGGTCTGTTTGAACAGATGCACGACTTTCGGCATCACCGACGCGGCGACATTGGGCAACACGCCGACCGCCACGGCAAGGCCGCCGGTATTCCCCGCAAGCTTGATGCTGTCGATCCCTTGCTGCAGCGAGGCGATGCTGGCGGCGGCATGTTGCAGGAAGACGTCGCCAAAGCGCGTCAGCATCATGCCCTTCTTGTCACGCAGGAAGAGCTTGACGCCGAGGGCGTCCTCCAGCTCCCGCAAGGTTTTTGACAGCGCCGGCTGGGTGATCGCCAGCGCATCGGCGGCGGCACCGACGCTGCGCAACTGGGCGATGGTGAGAAAACACTGAAGGTGACGAAAACGGATACGGATGTCGCTCATGCGCACGGCCGGACTAGATCACGATGACTTTGGATCGGATCGATCCAAAGTCATAAACGTGATCGATTCTCATACGTTAGAGCATGATGCCGAAAACCGTTTCACGCTTTTCGGCATCATGCTCTAGGGAAATAACCGGATAGTTATAGCAGGCCGGGAACCCGGGTGGCAGTGACCTGTGAACTGCGCCATCAGGGCGTCATGCCACCGTGTCTTCATAGGTGTTAACGAGAGATTCTCTTTTGATCGCTACGATGATGCCGAAATTCCGTCACGTGAACGGGTTGTAAACCATCCGCGCACCCGGCCCGTCTGAACGATACGAAAAAACAATGATCTGGAAACTCACCGCCGCCCTGCAGTCGCTGCTCAAGCAACTCCGGACCCACGAGAAATATCGGCCCGAGCGCCACTATATGCGTGGTCCCGGTCCCAAGGCGCGCGCGACGTCATCGGCCCAGCGCCCGTCCTGAGCGTCAGCCAGGGCCAGGCATGGCCTTGAAACGGCGTATTGTGACGTTTTCCCCAATTTCGAACGACATCAAGTCCTCGCCCACCACGAGTGGACCGTCATAGGTCTCGCGTGTGGCAGACACGAGGTCGTCAATGGTCATCGCGGGCACCCGCGGGCTCGCCAGCAGCACGAGATGAGTAAAGACGCCGAGCTTTGGTTGAGTGCGTGAAAAGACCCGTCCGGCTTCCTGCGGGGTCGTGTGATGAGCCATGATGTGCTGGATGCCCGGCTCGCCCAATAAGGCCGGCCGTACCGCCATGACCTCGTGCACAAGCAAATCGGCATTCGTGCCGTATCTGATGACGTTCTCGTTGTAGCGGGTATCGCTCGACAGCACTGCGGCGCGACCGCGATAGTCAAAGCGGTAGCCGTAGCACGGCTTGATGGCGTCGCCATGGTCCACTTCGAAGGCGGTGATCTTCAGACCTTCCTTCTCGTAAACGATGCCGTCGCGGTCGAATTCCTGCACCTCGACGGCGATGCCATCGCGCGGCACCTTCTCGTCAGCCAGCCGAATTGCGATATCCGCGGCATAAGCTTCTTCCAGCTTCGTCATCAGTGTCTTCGCACCGGTTGGTCCGGTGACGCGGAACGGAGATTTTCGCGATCCCCAGACCGGCGGCAGCCAACCCGTCAGCCAGAGATCGGGCACGCCACTGGTGTGGTCGGAGTGATAATGCGTGAGGAGCAGCCGATTGATCGCGCTGAGCGGGATACCCAATTGCCACAGCCGGATGGTCGCGCCGCGTCCGGCATCGACCAGAAGTCGCTGGCCGCCAGCTTCAACAAGCGTGCTGGGCCCGAAGCGATCCGGCGACGGAGAAGGATTTCCAGTGCCGAGCAGCGTAACGCGAAATTCCACTGACATGGAATGGTCTGCGTTCACTGCGGCAATTTCATCCCAGAGTCTTTCACAACCTTCGCCCAATGTGCGACTTGATTCTTCAACAGCGTACCGTATTCCTCTGGTGTGCCCCCCGCCGCTTCGGCACCGATCTTGGCGAGCGCGTTTCGCACATCGGGATTCGCCAGCGCCTTGTTGATGGCGCTGTTCAGCACAGCCACGATCTCTCTCGGTGTGCCGGACTTCACGGCAAAGCCGACCCAATCCTCGACCACCAGGTTTGGAAAGCCCTGCTCGACGATGGTCGGCACGTTCTTCATCGATTCCAGCCGTTTCGGGCCGGTGACAGCAAGCGCACGTAATTTGCCCGCGTGGATCAATTCGACCACAGGGAGCGTGGTCACGAACATGTAATGATTGGTACCGCTCAGGAGATCGGCGATCGCCCGAGGAAATTGCTGATAGGGGACATGCGTGGTCTGAACGCTGGTCTGGAGCTTGAACATCTCCCCGATCAGGTGTGCCGGAGTGCCAAAGCCGCCGGAAGAAAAGTTGAACTTGTCCGGGTTCGATTTCAAAATCGTCACGAGTTCGGCCACGTTGTTGGCCGCTATGCTCGGATGGACGACCAGCACGTTGTAGGACGTCGAAATCTTTGCGACCGGGGTCAGATCCCTGTCGATGCTGAACGGAATGTTGGGCAGGAAGGCCGGCGCCGCGGCGATCGGCACGCTCATCGCAAGGATTGAATAGCCGTCGGCGGGTTGCTTCACGACGTCGGCACCGGCGATCGTCATGACCGCACCGGGCTTGTTCTCGATCAGGACACGCCATCCATTGGCATTCTGCAATTCATTGGCGATCACGCGGCTGACGATGTCGGGCGGTGAACTAGGTGCTGTTGGCACGACGATGCGGATGACTTGTGAGGGATAGGACTGCGCGGAGACCGGACTGCCCAAAATTGTCAGCAACGCGACAGCCAAGAAGCCTTCAAACAGGTGCAATAGGAGCAGAGCCGAGAGGCCCCTCATTTTGCCAAAGGCGCTCATAGTCGTCCTCCACAATCGATTGTGTATGTGTAAGGCTGCGTCTCTTCTCCGGCATCTTCGACCAGCGCGCGCGCTTGCGATAATGATCTTTGTGTGTCGTTGTATATCGAGTTGATTATATTGCTCGATGGTTCATCGCTGCTACGGTTTCCCGGATTGCGGCGATCAGCTCCAGAGCTTGTCGCTGGACAGGCCTTCCCGTGCGCGATGTGATGCCGACAGGGCCGGTCATAGCCTCGGTATTGACCGGCAGCGCGCTCATGACCTTTTGCGAAAGGTCTGTTTCGACGATTCCCCGGGCCACGAACCAGACTGCATTGGCCTCCGCAACGTACCGGCGCGCGAAGGCCACCGACGTCGTCGCTTCAACGTAATTTCTCAGCTTCGCGATACCGTGGGATTGCAGAAAACGTTCAACTTCTTGACCGATAATCGTGTTGTGATGGGGGACGACGCATGGATAATCGAGGATCAGCGGCACGCGGAACCGCTTCATGTTTGTAAGAGCATGATTGGAATAGACCGCAATCACCAATGGTTCGACATAAAGCTGTTCGAATGTCAGCCCGATCATGCTCTCGGGGTTTGCGAGCCTGCCGACAACAAAATCGAGCTCGCCGAGCCGCAACATATTGAGAAGCGGCGCGTGCTCAAGCGCGACGATGCGGACAGGGATTTCAGGCAGCCTCTGCTTGAACATCATGGTGGCGCGCGGCATCAAACGTTCCGCAACTGTCGGCAATATGCCTACGGTCACGCCGACTCCGCTATTCTTGATGCTCTCGATCCCACTGCGAAGCGATGCGACACTCGCCGCGGCATGTTCAAGAAATATCTCGCCAGCCCGGGTAAGCAGCATGCCTTTCCTTGTGCGCTCAAAAAGCCGTGCGTCGAGGTCGTCTTCGAGTTCGCCAAGAGTTTTGGAAAGCGCCGGCTGTGTGATGGCCAGGGCGCTGGCCGCGGCACCGACTGTGCGATGCTGTGCGATTGCCAAAAAGCATTGCAGATGACGAAACCGAATATGGATATTGGTCATGTGAGGACCTCTCGAGGCTCGCTCACATATATATTCGACCGGTTATGCTACGGCGAGAGCATCCGGGCTTTCAAAGCCTGCGGCTTTTCAGAAATCGAGATCGGCGTAATGCGGCGCCGGCGGCAGCGCCGCTGACGTCTCCGCCAGAAGTGGCCGGAACGAAGGACGCGACTTCACCCGCGCATACCAGTTCTTGGCGTGATCGTTCTCCGACCACGGCACATCGCCGAGATAATCGATCACCGAGAGCTGTGCGGCGGCGGCGAGATCGGCATAGGACAGGTTGTCACCGGCGAGCCAGTCACGCTGTCCCGCGAGCCAGCCGACATAGGCGAGGTGATAGCGAATGTTCCGGCGCGCCGCGCGCATGATATCCGTGTCCGGTGGTCCACCGCCCTGCTGCTCGCGCATGTGGCGTTTGTAGACGCGCTCCGTCACCAGCGGGTTCGAGACTTCGGTGAAGAATTTCTCGTTGAACCATGCGAGCAGCCGGCGCACTTCGATCCGTTCCGAAATTCTTTTGCCCAGGAGATCGCGGCCGGTGCCGTCCTCGGTTGGGCCATATTGTTCGGCGAGATATTCGGCGATGACGCTGGCGCCGGGAATTGGCGGATAACCCTCCGCTACCATCACAGGCGTTTGCCCGGCGGGGTTGAGCAAAAGGAATTCTTCTCGTCTCTCCCACGCGCGTTCTTCGGCAAGCGCCGGCTCAACGGCGTATTCGCCGAGCGCAAGGCGGATGAAACGCGAATGGGGGCAGAATGGGTGGTGAAAGAGGGTCAGCATGCGGCCTTACGAATCGCGGCGATAATGCCACGCATCATGGTGTAAAAAGAGGCAAACTGTTGAATTGCATGAAACTTCGTTGCCCGCCAGACGGAACCGGGCCAGAAATATCAATCATTTCGATTCTTCGTTAGGCGATGAGCCGGGGCATTCATGAGTGATATGATCAAGGCAGTTATTCTCGGCATCGTCGAGGGTCTGACTGAATTTCTGCCCGTCTCGTCGACCGGCCACCTGCTCATGCTGGAGCGGTTTCTCGGATTTTCCGACGACGAATTCGGCAAGACGTTTGTGGTGCTGATCCAGCTCGGTGCGATCCTCGCCATTCTGTCGATCTATTTCGCCAAACTGTGGCGCATCTTTATCGGCATGTTTTCCGACCCGTCCGCGCGCCGTTTCGTGCTCGGTGTGCTGATTGCATTTTTGCCGGCGGCGATCATCGGTGCGGCGGCGCATTCGATCATCAAGGATTACCTTTTCAATGTCTGGATCGTTTGCTTCACGCTGATCGCCGGCGGCGCCGTGCTGTTATGGGTCGATCAGCTTGAGTTCAAGCCAAAATATTATGAAGCGACGGAGTTCTCGCTGCCGATGTATCTCGGCATCGGCATTTTCCAATGCCTTGCGATGATTCCCGGCGTGTCACGCTCGGGCGCCACCATCGTCTCGGCGATGCTGTTCGGCGCCGACAAGCGCTCGGCCGCGGAATTCTCGTTCTTCCTGGCGATGCCGACGATGGCCGGCGCCTTCGCCTATGATCTCTATAAAAATCACGGGCAGATGTCGTCGCACAACATCACGCTGGTCGCGATCGGATTCGTCTGTTCGTTCGTGGCGGGATTTTTCGTGGTGAAGACGTTCCTCAACTACGTCTCGCGCCACGGCTTTTCGCTGTTCGCATGGTGGCGCGTGATCGTCGGCTGTATCGGCCTCATCCTGCTGGCGCTCGGCTTCTGATTGCCGGACGCCGGGTATCGTCAGGCGAAGCGGCCGGTGCGGAATTGCCCAGTCTTGCGGAAGCGCCAGAGATAATTCGGCACAATCGCTTCGTACGCTGCCGGCACGATGCCGAAGGCGGACAATGTCCGGTTCTCGTGGATCGCGCGCGCCGACACGACATTGTCGTGGCGCAGAAGCTCGACCTGATCGGGTGTCAATAGCGGGTTCGGCAGGTATTGCAGGAACGATGCCTTCAGCTTCGCAAGCCCAAACGGCACCGGGAGGAGAAGCCGCTTGCGCTCGGTGGTCGCCAGCACAAACTCCATGAGCTCACGGAATGTTTTCACTTCCGGCCCGCCGAACTCGTAGGTGGTGCCAAAGCCCTCGTGCTTTTCGACCGCGGTGGCGATCGCTTCCGCAATGTCGCCGACGAAGACCGGCTGAAATTTCGTCTCGCCGCCGCCGATCAGCGGCAGGAACGGCAGCATGCGCGCCATCGATGCAAAGCGATTGAAGAACTCGTCCTCCGGGCCGAACACGATCGACGGCCGCACGATCATCGCGTCGGGTGACGCTGCGCGGACGGCTTGCTCACCCTTGGCTTTCGACTGAGCATAGAGTGACGATGACTTTTCATCGGCGCCGATCGCCGAGACGTGGATCACGCGTGCGCCGGACGCCGTGGCCGCGAGAGCGACTTGCTCAGCGCCGAAATGCTGCACGGCTTCAAAATTCTGGCGGCCGCGCTCGAACAGAATGCCGACGAGGTTGATGACGATATCGGCGTCCCGCACCGCAGCCTCGACCGAGCGCGGGTAGCGGAGATTCGCCTGCACGGCGGTGATCTGCCCGACGGTGCCGAGCGGCTGCAGAAAGCCGGCGAGTTCGGGCCGCCGCACGGCGACGCGAATGCGATAGCGCCGCTTGGCGAGGGCGCGCACCACATGGCGGCCAAGAAAGCCTGAGCCCCCGAAAATGGTGATCAGGGTGTCGGAATTGGTCTGCAAAGCCATGATTGCCGCCTTGGGGTCGCGCCTCTCGCGTCTTCCTGCGAGATACCGCAAGGTTTTTGACCTGTACAGGTGTCCTGTCGTTGACAATCACGGACCCGGCCTCTTATGACACGCCCATTGCCCAGGTGGCGGAATTGGTAGACGCGCTGGCTTCAGGTGCCAGTAGCTTAACGGCTGTGAAGGTTCGAGTCCTTTCCTGGGCACCAAAATACAAGATTCTCCCGCCGCGAGATCTGAATGACAATCCGTCTGCATCGCGGCGATCTGCCCGATCTCTCCCGCTACACAAGCGCTGTCGGGATCGACACCGAAACGCTGGGGCTCAACCCGCATCGCGACCGGCTTTGCGTGGTTCAGTTGTCGCCGGGCGATGGATCTGCCGACGTGGTGCAAATTCCGGCTGGAACCACTGACGCGCCCAATCTGAAACGGCTCTTGGCCGATCCGGCGATCCTGAAGATCTTTCATTACGCCCGCTTCGACATCGCGGTTTTGTTCAACACGCTGGGGGTCATGCCGGCGCCGCTTTATTGCACCAAGATCGCCTCCCGGCTGACCCGCACCTATACCGACCGGCACGGGTTGAAGGATCTGACGCGCGAATTGCTGGGCGTCGACATGTCCAAACAGCAGCAATCGTCGGATTGGGGTGCGGAGACCCTGAGCGAGGCTCAGGTGGCCTATGCGGCCTCCGATGTCCTCTATCTGCACGCGCTGAAGGACAAGCTCGACGTCATGCTGGCGCGAGAAGGCCGCGCCGATCTGGCGCAGGCCTGTTTCCGGTTCCTTCCGGACCGGGCCCGGCTTGACCTCCTGGGCTGGGGCGAACAGGACATTTTCGCCCATTCCTGACCTCCGCCGCCGTGTCAGGGCCATATTCCCAAGCGATTTTCCGGCAACTTGACGCTAGGATGCCTGGACGATTGTCGATTCCGGGCGGGACATTTCGTTTCTATGAACCGTATGCTTACGGGACCGGAGGACTGGGGTCAGCCGGGCCAACCCATTGTGGGAAAACGAAAGACGGTGATTGCCGGTGCCCGCCGGCATAGCCGGTATGTGCGTTTTCTTCGCCGCGCGGTGCCGGCGGTGCTGGTGCTGACGCTGCTCGGATTGGTGGCGGCGAATTATCTCAATCCGTTGCGCTGGCTGCGGGTGCCGACGCAGTTCGGTACGCTCGTTATTTCCGGATCGAAGATCACCATGGAAGCGCCGCGGCTGGCCGGCTACACCAAGGACCAACGCGAATATGAGGTCACGGCCGCAGCGGCATCGCAGGACACCAAGGCGCCGCAAATTGTCGAGTTGAAAGAGATCAGTGCGCGTATCGATATGGAAGACAAAAGCAAGGTGACGCTGACGGCGGTCGACGGCGTCTACGACACGAAGGGCGATTTGCTGACGCTCGGTCAGGAGATCATCATCAACTCGACGGCGGGTTATCACGGGCGGCTGACCGAAGCGCAGGTTGAGATCAAGAAGGGACGCATCCTGTCCGAAAAGCCGGTGCAATTGAAAATGCCGCAAGGCACGCTTGATGCCAATCGCCTAGAAGTCACCGAAACCGGCGCGGTGATCCGATTCGACGGCAACGTCGTCATGACGCTGACGCCCGAAGCGGTGAATCGCGGTATGCCGACGCAAACGGCGGCTCCGTCTCAGGCTACTTCGCAATGATGTTTCGATTTCGATTCCATCTGGTGCCGGCCGTGTTGGCCGCCATGTGCTTTGCAGGCACGGCGCCTGCACAAAACACACAAAGCACAGGCGTGCCGAACGCGCTGCAGGGCTTCTCGCAAAACCGCGATCAGCCGGTGAAGATCGAAGCCGCTTCGCTGGAAGTGCGCGACAAGGACAAGACCGCGGTCTTCAGCGGCAACGTCGTGGTCACGCAGGGCGACGTGATCATGAAATGCAAGGATCTCGTGGTTTTCTACGATCAGGACGATCCCAAGGGCGGCAAAGTTGCCACGAAAGGCACCATGAAAGCGGCCGAGCCGGGTCCCGGCGGCCGGCAATCGATCCGCCGGCTTGAGGCACGCGGTGGCGTGACCGTGATCCAGAAAGAGCAGACCGCGACTGGCGCGATCGGCATCTTCGAGATGAAGACCAACACCGTGACGCTGGAGGGTGGCGTGGTCATCACCCAAGGGACCAACGTCCTGCGCGGCGACCGGCTCGTCGTCGATCTGACGACCAGCGCCGCCAAGGTCGAATCGGCCAAGGGGCGTCCGGTGCAGGGCGTGTTTTCGACCAACAGCAAAGATGACAAAGGCGGTGGCCTGAAGTTGCCGGGCAGGGACTCCAAGGGCAGCGCGCCTAAATCTCGCCCCACTGGCAGTACCGGTAGTAATTGACGGTCAGGGCCGGGGGTCCGTTGCAAGCGCGATTCCGTCAGATTATGTCGGTAGCGAGCGGCTGGTCGGCCTGAAGGGGCTTTTGTGCTGGATATTTTCTCGTTTTTTCGCCGCAGCGCCAAGCCGCGCAAGCGCAAGCCTTCGGGCTCGTGGCGTGTGGAATTGGAGAAGATCGGCGGCTTGGTG
Source organism: Pseudorhodoplanes sinuspersici (assembly GCF_002119765.1). Lineage (NCBI taxonomy): Bacteria > Pseudomonadati > Pseudomonadota > Alphaproteobacteria > Hyphomicrobiales > Pseudorhodoplanes > Pseudorhodoplanes sinuspersici. The sequence continues at coordinate 1,053,934 of NZ_CP021112.1, read as the reverse complement.
AAAAAGGGGCCGCAGGCTGCGGCTGCGCCGAAGACACCAGGTCTGCAACCTCAGCTTTCCGCCGAGGCGCTGCAGGTCGAGCCGCTACGGGACGAATACCTGCTCCGTGACACAGGTGGTTTTCAGACCTTCCAGCATCCGCTGCATCCCGACACATTTGCGCAGGACGAGTATCGGCCCGAGCCGCCGCGGCAGCCGATGAACCGCCATGCGCCGCCGCCACCCCCGGGCTATGCGCCGCAGGCTCAACAGGCTCAATATGAGGCGCCGCCAAGGCCGCCGGCGGAGCCGCGCTTTACGCCGCCACGTCCGCGCCGGGCCGCGCCGGCGCAACAGCCAGCTTTGCAGGGCTATCTGGCCGCCCACAGCCTCGAAAAGAGTTTCGGCGCACGCAAGGTCGTGCGGGGGGCCAGCCTGTTCGTGCGGCGTGGTGAAGCAGTGGGGCTGCTCGGCCCAAACGGTGCCGGCAAGACCACGATTTTCTACATGATCACCGGGCTGATCAAAGCTGAGCGCGGCAAGATCGAACTCGACGGCAACGATGTCACCGCCTTGCCGATGTACCAGCGCGCACGGCTCGGCATCGGCTATCTGCCGCAGGAAGCCTCGATCTTTCGCGGGCTGAATGTCGAGGACAATATCCGTTCGGTGCTTGAGGTGATCGAGCCCGATCCCAAGCAGCGCGACCGCGACCTCGAAAACCTGCTCGACGAGTTCAACATCGGAAAGCTGCGTAAGTCGCCGTCGATCGCGCTGTCCGGCGGTGAGCGGCGGCGCGTCGAAATCGCCCGCGCGCTGGCGACCCGTCCGAGCTACATGCTGCTCGACGAACCCTTCGCCGGTATCGATCCGATCGCCGTCGGCGATATCCAGGTGCTGGTGAAGCATCTGACCCGCCGCGGCATTGGCGTGCTGATCACCGACCACAACGTCCGCGAGACGCTCGGTTTGACCGACCGCGGCTACATCATCTATTCCGGCGAGGTTCTCATGGAGGGCCGGGCTGAGGATATTGTGAACAACCCGGACGTCCGGCGGCTGTATCTGGGCGAGGAATTCCGCCTCTAAAGCGCGCTAACAGTGCTATCTGCCTAATGTCTAGACAGAACTTGCGCGGTTTTGGCACTACGCATTTACTCTCTCGTTACATTTTCTACATGCATAAATCATGCCGCTGAGGTAAAAGCGCGGCATGGCACTCACCACTCGCCTCGAATTCCGCCAAAGCCAGGCGCTCGTTATGACGCCGCAGCTGATGCAGGCCATCAAGCTGCTGCAGCTCTCCAATCTGGACCTGATGGCTTATGTCGAGGAGGAGCTTGAGAAAAACCCTCTGCTTGAGCGTGCGAACGACGATGACGGTCCCGCCGCGCCCCTTGAGGCTGCAGGCGAGGATACCGCCGGCGGCGGTCCCGATGGCGAGGTCGCCGGCGAATGGATGAACGGCGATCTGACGACCAGCCGGAACGCCATGGAGGACGAACTCGGAACGCGGCTGGACAACCTCTTTCCGGAAGATGGCGGGACAGGTCCTGGCTCGGCCCGCAACGACGATGTGACGGCGGCCCATTCGGAATGGGCGAGCGTTGGTTCGGGCGGGCGCGAGGATGGCGAATACAATCTCGAGGCCTTTGTCTCGACCGAGCAGACGCTGACGGATCACCTGGCCGGGCAGCTTTCGCTCGCCGTCATCGATCCGGCGCGCCGTATGATCGGACAGCATCTGATCGATATGGTCGATGAGTCCGGCTACCTCATCGGCGATCTGCAATCCGTTGCCGACAAGCTCGGCACCAGCCTTGCCGATGTCGAATCCGTTCTCACGGTTCTGCAGAGCTTCGATCCGGCCGGCGTCTGTGCCCGCAATCTCACCGAATGTCTTGCGATCCAGCTTAAGGAGCGCAATCGCTATGATCCCGCCATGGCAGCATTGCTGAGCCGGCTTGATCTTCTGGCGAAGCGCGATTTCGCGGCATTGCGCAAACTCTGCAGCGTCGGCGATGAAGACCTTGTCGATATGGTCACGGAGATCAAGCAGCTCAATCCGAAACCGGGCCTGGCTTTTGGCTCCGCGCCCGTGCAGCCGATCGTTCCGGATGTGTTTGTTCGTGCGGCGCCGGACGGCTCGTTCAATATTGAACTGAATTCCGATACGCTGCCGAAGATCCTGTTGAACCAGACCTATCACGCGCGCGTTTCGAAGACCGCGACGGCATCGACGGACAAGGCGTATCTCGCCGAGAAACTTCAGTCCGCGACATGGCTCATCCGTGCACTGGATCAACGTGCACGCACGATCCTGAAAGTGTCGGCGGAAATCGTGAAACAGCAGGATGCGTTTTTCGCACATGGCGTTCAGCATCTGCGTCCGCTCAATCTCAAGACTGTCGCCGATGCGATCTCGATGCATGAATCGACGGTGTCGCGCGTCACCGCCAACAAATATATGGCGACGACACGCGGTATCTTCGAGCTGAAATACTTCTTCACGTCGTCGATCGCAGCCTCCGATGGCGGCGAAGCGCATTCCGCCGAAGCCGTGCGGCATCGCATCAAGAGCCTGATCGATTCGGAAACAGCCGACGGCATCCTGTCCGACGATACGATCGTCGAAAAGCTGCGCGAGTCCGGCATCGACATTGCGCGCCGTACTGTGGCGAAATATCGCGAGGGCATGCGCATTGCATCATCGGTGCAGCGCCGGCGCGAGAAACAAAGCGCTGCGCTTGCGCGATAACGGGGCTGTCACAAAATGGAACTAATAAGATTCGCGCATATCGTGCATATCTCGCAGGAGTTCGGGGCATTGACGGGGCGTGGAGCCGTCCCTATGGTCCGCCGCTCTCCACTCCAACTTGGCTAATTATTCCGGCGGACCTGTTTCCAATGGCGCTTAACGATATTGTGGCAATGAACGCCGTCATCCCGGCGCTCAAAGTCAACGGCAAGAAGCAGGCGATTCAGGAGATTGCGGCGCGCGCTGCGATGCTTTCGGGTCTCAATGAGCGCACGATTTTCGAAACGTTGTTGCAGCGCGAAAAGCTTGGTTCGACCGGGATCGGGCACGGTATCGCGATCCCCCATGGCAAACTGCCGCAGCTCGATCGTCTGTTCGGGTTGTTCGCGCGTCTCGACCGTCCGATCGATTTCGAATCGCTCGATGGACAGCCTGTGGATCTGATCTTTCTGCTGCTGGCGCCGGAAGGCGCCGGTGCGGATCATCTGAAAGCGCTTGCGCGCGTCGCGCGTCTGTTGCGTGATCCCGACATCGCCAACAAGCTGCGTGAATCGCGCGATGCCGATGCGCTCTATGCGGTGCTGACGATGACGCCGTCCGCAGCGGCGTGACGTCGTCGTCGATGGTCTTTCTTAGAGTCGGAGCATGATCGAAAACCGGTATCGACTTCGCTCGAAAACGCTCTAACTCGCACGGCTTGCGCTTCAATGCCGGCAGAGACGATCCGGTCTGTTCTTTATAGAAGCTATAATCTATTGATATTGCAGCAATATTTGCGGTGCGTTAAAGGTGATGAATTGCCTTTGAGCGTGCTTGAGTTGCTATGTGGGATTTGCAGGACCTTTTCAGGCGGCATCATCGGGACCTTGTCCGGTTCTTGCGGCGGCGCGTGTCTTCGCCGGAAGTCGCTGCAGATCTGACTCAAGAGTTGTTTCTTCGTCTTCTGACTGCAACGCCAGCGGCACCTGTTCTCGACAGTCGGGGATATCTCTTTCGAGCAGCCGGAAATCTGGCCATCAATCACAACCGCCGGGAGCGGTTGGTCAAGTTTGACGACCCCGCTTGCCTGGATGCAATTGCAGATGATGCGCCCTGTGCTGAACGGCTGCTGTTGTCTCGGCAGGAACTGGCTATTGTTGCGAAGACTTTAACGGAATTTCCGCCGCTCCATCGTGAGATATTCATGCTGTCGCGGGTCGACGGCCTCAGTTTCAGTCAGATCGGCGTAAAACTCGGTGTTCCTCGCCAGCGCGCATTCGACCACTTGGTCCGTATCGTTACCCGGCTCCAAATCCGTCTTGGCGAATTTTCTCGCTGATCGAGCGGACAAAGCGCAATCCAGTTTGTCTTACCTCTAGGAAGAAACTGGCCGGTTGTGTAGTCCGGGTCCGGGGGATTGCCGTGGAACGTTCAAAAGGCTGGGATGCGAGCGGTGATCCAGATGGCCCGCGGATTCTCGAAGAAGCAGCGCAGCATCTTGTCCGCTCGCTGAACCGGTCTCCCTCCCCTGAGGAGCAGCGTGAGTTCAAAGACTGGCTCGAGCAAGATTATCGGCATGAGCTGGCTTGGGCGGAGGTGCAGCGGTTATGGCAGGGTTCGGGCGATCTGCCGGAAGCAAAGGCCCGCGCAGCCACCAAGAAGGCGGTCAGCCGGCGCGATATTGGCAAGGCCCTCATATTCCTGACCGCCGGTGGCGGAGCTGCTGCCTGGTATCTCAGCGATCATCCGTTCGCCGACTACCGAACCGGCACCGGCGAGCGCAAGCGCGTTACTCTACCCGATGGCACGCGCATCGATATTGCCGCCCAATCACGTCTTTCCCTCGACTATACGGAAAGCGAACGCCGTCTGACACTGGAGGAAGGGGAGGCCTTTTTTCAGGTTGCCAAGGATGCAAGGCCATTTGTCGTTGGTGTCGGCCGTGGGACGGTCACGGCTCTTGGTACCGCATTCGGCGTGACCTACAGAGATGGCGAAGCCGCCGTGGCGGTGACTGAGCACGCAACACGGGTTGCTGTAGGAGGAGACGTCGAGCGGATCTCCGCGGGGTTTCGCCTGCACTACCGCGATACGGCCCTTGGTCGGCCAGAAAGATTCGATCCGGAAACTGAATTTGGCTGGCGTGAGGGACGGCTGATTTTCACCAATGAGCCCCTTGGCGCCGTCGTAAGCTCTCTGAATCGGTGGCGGCGTGGGACAATCGTTATTATGACCAGCGCATTGGCTGCGCAAAGGATCACGCTGATTGTCGATATCCAGCGCTCGGATGAAATACTCGATCAATTGACGCTGGTGGTTCCGTTGCGTGTCGTTTCGATTACACCGCTTCTCACGTTTCTGCTGCCAAAATAATTGCACCCCGATCCGGACAAATGAGTTTCCCGATTGTCGAACCCGACAGGGGGGCCACGGCGCCCGTGGCTTTGGTTGGGGGAATGCATGTTACGTTTGCGGATCGGGGCGATTAGCGTTCTAGTTTCAACAATTTCTATTCAGGCCTTGGCAATTTCGTCGGCTGCGCATGCTCAGGATGTAACGTCGGTGGCGTTGCGCACTGCAAGTCGCACGTTTGATTTTCAACTCGACCATCAGCCTCTGAAAAGTGCGCTCACGACGTTCTCCAAGATCACAGGCCTCGACGTCGTTGCCCATGGCACGGTGACACAGAAGCTTCGCGCGCCGGCTGTCTCCGGTCGCATGTCTGCAGCGCAGGCGCTTGACCTTCTTCTGTGGGGCACCGAAGTCGAATACCGCTTTACAAACGCAACAACTGTCATCCTGACGACTCCTGAGGCCATCCATGCGCATGCTCAGGCCATCGTGCTCGATACGATCACAGTCGCAGGCAATCGCAATCCAAACGCCGTGCTTGGCAACCTTCCGCCGCCCTATGCGGGAGGGCAGGTTGCATCTGGCGGGCAAGTCGGCTTGCTCGGCAATCTCAATGTGATGGACACGCCGTTCAACCAAACAAGTTATACCGCCCAGACCATCGAGGATCAGCAGGCCCGGACCATCGTTGATGTCGTTGCCAACGATCCGTCGGTGCGAACCTCCTGGCCGTCATCTGGCTATTCGGCGCCATTGATGATCCGCGGCTTCCAGGCGTCCAATCAGGATGTGGCATTCGCGGGATTGTATGGCGTTGCTCCAGCCTTCACCGTCGATGTCGGAATGGCGGAGCGAGTGGAGATCCTCAAGGGCCCGTCAGCATTGCTGAATGGCATGCAGCCGAACAACAGTATTGGCGGCAGTGTCAACATCGTGCCCAAACGGGCCACCGATGCGCCGATTACGCGCTTCACTCCGACCTATGTTTCGAACGGCCAGTTCGGTGGACATGTGGATATCGGCCGCAGATTTGGCGCGAGCAATGAATTTGGTGTGCGCTTCAACGGCTCTTATCAGGACGGCAAGACCGGCGTTGATTATCAATCCCGAGCTTTCGGGTCCGCGGTTCTTGGATTGGATTATAGCGGAGAGCGGCTGCGCCTGTCCGCCGATCTCGGATATCAGCAACAGAATTTCAATGCGCCGTCGCTGATCAGCTATTTGAATCCTGGTGTTCCTGTGCCGAAGGCGCCGGATGCATCGTCGAACTGGTTCTTTCCCTGGAGCTGGTCCGATATCAAGGATCAATTTTTTGCCACGCGCGCTGAATTCGACCTGACGCCTCAATGGACCTTGTTTGCTGCCGCGGGCGGCAAGATTACCGACTGGGAGCGGTTGACCTACTTTCCGACGATCACCAATGCAGCGGGCGATCTCACCGCGACGCCCGGACATCTGAAATATCGCTATAACACCGATACCCAAGAGCTGGGCATCCGTGGCCAAGTCGATACGGGGCCGGTGCATCACCAACTCACCGTCGGCGTCAATCGTTATTATCAAAAGACCGCAGGGGCGTCGGTCAGTGCCGGTGGCCCCATCGATTCGAATCTTTACCACCCTGCTTCGGTGGCCGCTCCCGAGATCAGCGGTCTCAGCCCGCCCAAGATAAGTGACAGTCTTCTCACCAGCCTGGCGGTCGGCGACGTGATGTCGATCCTCGACAAGAGAGTTCAGCTCATTGTCGGAGTGCGAAAGCAGAACATTGAGGCCGATAATTTCAGTGCTGCGACCGGAGCAATAACCGCCCGCTATGACCAAAGTGCCATCACGCCAGCGGTTGGCTTCGTCGTCAAACCATTCAGCAATGTTTCCATCTATGGCAACTATATCGAAGGACTTCAGCCGGGTGCGATCGTTGTCGAACCCTATGCCAATGCCGGGCAAGTTCTTCCGCCTTATGTGTCGAAGCAGCATGAAGCAGGCATCAAGATAGACTGGGGCGAGATCACCACGACGTTCAGTGCTTTCCAGATTACGCAGCCCAGTGCGAGCGCGCCCAGTCCAACCGGTGTGCTTTCGGCCGATGGCGAGCAGCGTAATCGCGGGCTCGAGTTCAATGTGTTCGGAAAGGTCAGCGATGATGTGCGGCTTCTGGGCGGTTTCAGTGTCATCCAGGCCACACTGATCAATACAGCCAATGGCGCCTTCGACGGCAACGAAGCGCCCGGCGTTCCGAAGTTGCAGATCAATCTTGGATCGGAATGGGATACGCCCTTCGTGCCGGGGCTCACCTTGACTGGCCGGGTCATTTATACCGGCGAGCAGATGGTCGACAGCGCCAATACGCAAAGCATCCCGAGCTGGACCCGACTCGATCTTGGTGCTCGCTACAAATTCGTCGTCAATGGTAAGCCAATTATCATTCGCGCCAACGTCGAGAACGTGTTCAACAGGAGCTACTGGTCATCGGCCGCCTATGCTTCAGGCTGGCTGGCGCCGGGTGCGCCGCGCACGTTCCTGCTCTCAACGACATTCACCTTCTGAGGATGTGAGGTGGCGGTGCGATTGCTCTTCTTGCAACTCCATCGTTGGGTCGGGCTTACGATCGCAGGCTTCCTGTTTGTGTCAGGAGCCACGGGGGCCATTATCTCGTGGGACCATGAACTCGACGACCTGCTCAATCGGCACCTCACGCATGTCGAAAGCCGTGGGGAGCCCATACCTTCGCTCGAACTTGCGCGCAGGATTGAGGCGAACGACTCGAGGATACGGGTCACCTATATGCGGCTCGTGGCGGAAACCGGGAAAGCGCTGGCCTTCGGTGTGCGGCCTGTCGTCGACCCGGCGACGGGTCGGCTTTTTGAACCGGGATACAATCAGGTCTTTGTCGATCCGATCAGCGGTGAGGTCATCGGTCAGCGCGAGTGGGGCGCGCCCTGGCCGGTGACACGGGAAAATTTCATCTCCTTCCTGTACGTGCTGCACTATTCGCTGCACATCCCTGAGATGTGGGGCATCGATCGTTGGGGGTTGTGGCTCTTGGGCGGTATCGCCGTTCTCTGGCTGCTGGATTGTTTCGTCGGCTTCTATCTCACGCTGCCATCCCGGCGCCCTCAGGACGGGAAGGTGCATCGGCCAGTCGCGAAGCGATCAATGCGCGGCTGGTGGACACGCTGGAAGCCTGCCTGGAAGATCAAGATGGGCGCAAGCTCCTATCGTCTAAACTTCGACATTCATCGCGCCTTCGGTCTGTGGACGTGGGCGATGATGTTCGTGTTGGCGTTCACGGCATTTTCGCTGAACCTCTATCGCGATGTCTTCTATCCGATAATGTCGACGGTTTCGAAGGTCACGCCCACACCATTCGATACGCGCACGCGAACGGATAAGCATCAGCCGATCACGCCTCAAATCGGTTACGCGGACATCATCGCGCGGGCGCGCGACGAAGCTCAACGCCGCGGCTGGGCGGAACCGGCTGGCGCAGCCTTCTACACGCCGAACTTCGGAATCTACGGCGTCCATTTCTTTCATGCCGGAGACGATCATGGCGCCGCCGGTGTCGGACCGGCAATTCTCTATTACGACGGCGCCGATGGGGGCTATCTCGGTGCGCGCGTGCCATGGACGGGGACGGCGGCTGACATCTTTCTCCAGGCGCAGTTTCCCGTGCATTCGGGCCGGATTCTGGGACTTCCGGGGCGTATTCTTGTGTCTTTGATGGGCCTTGTGATCATGGCGCTGTCGGTGACGGGTGTGGTGATCTGGTGGCGCAAGCGTGCTGCGCGGGTCTGGCGCAAATCGGCAAGGACAGACGACGTCGCCTTCGCTCTGCAAGGCGCTGAAAATGGTGCGGCAGACCGCCGGCCGGGATAAGCGACTCACCCAATCACGCCGCCGACCAAATCAGGTTTTGCGATCCATCAGCGTCAAGCCATCAAGGTCAATCTCCGGTGCGGCGCCACTCACGAGGTTTGCCACGATGCGGCCGCAGCCACAGGCTTGCGTCCAGCCATTCGATCCTTGGCCGAGATTCAGAAACAGATTTGGCAAGTGTGTCGCACCAAGATAGGGCGGACCGTCCGGTGTCATCGGACGCAGGCCCGACCAATAGGTCACGCGATCATAATCGCCGGCGTCGGGAAACAGCGCGGCGGCGGCAGCGCGCACACCCGATGCGCGGCGTGGATCCGTGTCGCGGTCATAGCCTCCGATTTCGGCGACACCGGCCGCGCGCAGCCGCGCGCCGAGCCGCGTGATCATCACCTTCGTATGTTCGTCCATGACCGACGAGCGCGGAGCGCTATCGTCGTTGTCAATCGCAAGCGTGATCGAATAGCCCTTCACCGGATAAACCGGAAGATCAATCCCCAGCGGATGCAGCAGCAGGGGCGCTTCGCTTCCGAGCGCGACAACATAACGATCAGCGCTCATGACGCCTTTGTCGGTCACGATGCCTGTGATGCGCCCGCCTTCGGCGGGTAATCCGCGAATGGTCGTGTCGAACTGGAAAGCCACGCCCTGCTCGCGCAGCAGATCGGCGAGCCGCGTCGTGAAAAGATGACAGTCGCCGGTCTCGTCGTCCGGCAGATGCAGGCCGCCGGCAATCGAGACCGTGGACCGCTTCAGCGCGGGTTCGATCGTCGTTGCGATTTCCGCATTTACGATCGTATGCCGGATGCCGAACGATTCCAGCACGTTCGATGAGTGCAAGGCCAAAGCGCATTCTGCTTCAGTGCGAAAGATCTGGAGTACGCCCGCCGATTGCTGGTCGTAGGCGATGCCGGTCTCTTCTCGCAGAGACGTAAGGCAAGCCTTGCTGTAATGCGCAATGCGCTGCATGCGTGCTTTATTGTCGACGAAGCGTTCGGGCGAACAATTGCGCAGGAAGGCCGCAAGCCAGCGCCATTGATGACTGTCCGGCCGTAGACGGAAGGATAAGGGCGCATGGCGCTCCAGCAGCCAGCGCGCCAGTTTCCATGGCATTCCGGGCGCCGCCCATGGCCCTGCAAAGCCAGGACAGACACCGCCCGCATTCGCGAAGCTCGTTTCCATCGCCGGGCCGGACTGACGGTCGACGATGACGACCTCATGTCCGGCCCGATTGAGATAATACGCGCAGGTGACGCCGATGACGCCGGCACCTAGAACCAGAACCTTCATCCCGTCCGCCCGTCATCCTGATAGAGCGAAACCGGCTGGTGTATTGGCACGCCTACTCAGCTTTGATGTTGGAGGCTTTGATGATCTGGTCGTATTTCGTCATCTCATCAGCGATGTATTTTGTGAAATATTCGGACGTCGAACCGATGGATTCAAAGCCCAGGACCGCAAGGCGTTCCTTGACATCCTGCTGCGAGACGACCTTCGCGACCTCGGCCTGAAGCTTGCTGACGACGGCGGCCGGCATGTCCTTCGGTCCCCACAGGCCGTACCACGACGCAAAGTCGAAGCCTTGCATGCCGGATTCCGCAAGGGTCGGAATTTCCGGCGCTACTGCGACACGCTTCGTGCTGGTGATGGCCAGCGCCTTGATACTGCCGGCCCTGGCCAGCGGCATCGATGACAGCATCGGATCAACCATGAGCTGGATCTGGCCGCTCATCAGATCGGTCAGCGCCGGTCCGGCGCCCTTGTAAGCGATCACCAGTGTGTTGACGCCGGCGTCACGCTTCAGCAGTTCGATCGCAAGGTGACCGGCCGAGCCGAAGCCCGACGTGGCGAAGGTGTATTTGTCCGGCTCCTTGCGCACCAGTTCAAATAATTCCTTGAGGTTGTTCGCCGGCACTTTGGGCGACGTGCTGACGACCAGCGGGCCGGCTGCGACCAGCGAGATCGGTGTGAAATCCTTCACCACGTCGTAGGGCACCTTCTTGTGCAGGAAGGGCGTGACCACATGGATCGATGCGGTCAGCAACAGCGTGTAGCCGTCGGGACTGGACTTCGCGACGGTGTTGGCACCGACGATGCCACCGGCGCCGCCGGCCCGATTCTCGACGATGACGGGCTGGCCGAGCGAGTTGTGCAAAGCCTGAGCCAAAATCCGCGCCACGCCATCGACCGAGCCGCCGGCTGGATAAGGCACGACCATCGTTATCGTGTGTGAGGGAAAGCTGGTCTGCGCGCGCACGCTGACCGATGACAGGCCGAGCACCGCCGCACCGAGCGCGGCGAACATAAACAAACGTCTCATGGAACGAACCTTTCTCGCAATGTTTCAGTACGTACCCGGATAGCTGCCGCCATCGATCAGGATGTTCTGACCTGTGACGAATCCTGCATGCGCCGAGCAGAGAAAGGCACAATAGGCGCCAAGCTCCTCGGGGCGTCCGTAGCGCTTCGCCGGATTTGCGGCTGCGCGTTCACGCCAAATTTCGTCGAACGACTTTCCGCCGGCTTCCAGCATGCCTTCGATGTGACGATATTGCGCGTCGCTGTCGAAGATGCCGGGCAGGATATTGTTGATGGTCACGTTGTGCGCGACCGTCTGGCGCGCTAATCCTGCGACGAAGCCGACAAGTCCTGAGCGTGCGCCGTTCGACAGGCCGAGCTCAAGCTGCGGAATTTTCACGCTGCGCGAGACGATATTGATGATGCGGCCGAAGCCGCGCTCCATCATGCCATCGACCGTTCGCCGCATCATGTCGATCGGCCCGAGCATCATCGCATCGATCGCGCCGAGCCAGTCCTCGCGTGTCCAAGCGCGGAAATCGCCCGGTACCGGGCCGTCGGCGTTGTTGAGAAGAATGTCAGGAGCGGGACACGCCTTCAGCGCTTCCGCGCGTCCCTGCTCTGACGTCATGTCCGCCGCGATCCAGCTCACATCCGCTTTAGAGATCGCGCGAATCTCGGCGCGGGTGCGTTCCAGCACCTCGGGTGTGCGGGCGACGATGGTGACATCGACGCCCTCGCGGGCAAGTGCGAGTGCGCAGGCCTTGCCCAAACCACGGCTTGCACCGATGAGCAGAGCCTTGCGGCCACTGATGCCGAGATCCATCGCCGATCAAGCTGCAACAGCGGAGAGTGGTTTGATGCGATAGCCGTATTTCTTGTCGAGACCCAGTTCCTGGATGACCCGGATGCCTTTGGCGAGTGCTTCGCCTTCCAGCCCGGTGAGTGGTTTACGCAAATCGCCGGACGGCATGCCGAGCGCCTTCATCAGCGATTTCACCGCGACCGGATTGATTGCCGAATAGGTGTAATGCAGGAGCGGAAGCAAGCCGAGATAAGCATTCCGGAAGCCCTCGGCTTCGGCATAGCTGGTCCAGGGCTTGGAGATGGTGGCGAGTTCGGCCGGTGCGAGATTGCCGGTCATGTTGGCGGTGCCATGACCGCCGAGGCTCATGGTCGGAACCACGAGGCCGAGATTGGGGCTGTCGCAGCACATCACCGCAACGCCAGTCTTTGCGGCGAGAACCTGCGCCACCTGACCGACGCGGCCGGTCGATTCCTTGTGCACCACATAATTGGGATGCTGAAAAATGCGGATCAGTTGATCCCAATGCAGATCGCTCTTCACCCGCGGCGGGTTGTTGTAGATGCCAAGCGGCAGATCGGTGGCGTCGGCGACTTCGAGGAAGAAGCTTTCGATGTCCGCCTCCGGCGCGCAGATATAAGCCGGCGCGGCCAAAATGGCGCCGTCCGCGCCGTTGTCTTTGGCAAATCTCACATTGGCGATCGTCTGGCTGGTGTTATTGCCGGTGCAGCCGAAGAAAATCGGCATGCGGGCCGTCTTCATCTTCGCTACCTCGACGATGATGCGGTTCTTCTCATCCTGCGACAGCATCGAGCTTTCGCCAGTCGATCCCATGATGAGAATGGCGCTGGTGCCGTTATTCTCGTGGAAGGTAAGCAGTTCCTTGAAGGCTGCAAAATCGACCGTACCATCCTTATTGAACGGTGTGATCAGCGCGACGAATGATCCGGTCATCAATGTCTTGGTTTTCATCAAGGGTGCTCCATCTCCAGGGGTTCACGCATGCGTACGATCGTTATTCACCGGCATCGCCGCCCGCACAACCGGCGGTATAAAAACTTGTACGGCCGGTAGAGCGGCCTGCCAACGTTCGGCTTCGACAAGCGCTGTCAGTGCGCTTGGTCCCTGCGCCAGCCGGGACGTTCCGACATCCCGCGTCAACACATTGGGATTGCCGTGGCGCTCCGGCCGGCCGCTTGCGCCGTCCGGATCGAACCATGCGCCCGTCGCCATCAACAACACCCCAGGCATCACGTTGTCGTCGATCACCGCCGCAGCGAGGCAAGCGCCGCGATCGTTAAACAAGCGGATCACGTCGCCGCTCGCGATACCGCGCGCTTTTGCATCGGCCGGATTGATGCGAACAGGCTCGCGCTCATGGACCTTCTCGCCGCGCGAGATCGAGGCCGGGTCCATCTGGCTGTGCAGCCGTCCGGCCGGCTGGTGAGTGAGCAAATGGAGGGGCCACCGCCGCGCGAGCTCGCCGCCGAGCCATTCTTCCGGCGGCAGCCAGGCTGGATGCGGCGGACAATCGTCATAACCGAAGCCGGCGATGGTGTCGGAGGTCAGCTCAATCTTGCCAGACGGAGTATTCAGGGAGTTGCGTTCCGGATCGCGGCGGAAAGCATCGAACAGCACGAAATCGTTCTCCGGTGGCGGCAAGACAGCGAAGCCGGCGTCCCAGAAATCCTCGAAATCGGGCAAAGTCACCGACTGCCTGGCCGCGCTCGCCCGGAAGTCATCATAGATCAGGCGGCACCATCCCATCTCATCCCGGCCTTCCGTGAAGGTCTGCTCGTAACCGAGCCGGGCGGCGAGCTGACGGAAAATCTCATAATCGCTTTGCGCCTCTCCGACAGGCGGGATTGCTTGACGCATGGCAAGGATGAAGGGATCGCGTGACGAGCCGCCAACATCGTTGCGTTCCAGCGATGTCGTCGCGGGCAGCACAATATCGGCATGCCGTGCTGTCGGCGTCCACCAGCTATCATGTACGACGATGGTCTGCGGCTTCTGCCAGGCGCGCCGCAGTCGATTGAGATCCTGATGGTGATGGAACGGATTGCCGCCAGCCCAATAGATCATCCGGATGTCTGGATAAGTCTCGCGACGGCCGTTGAAGTCATACGTTTCGCCGGGCGACAGCAACATGTCGGTGACACGCGCAGCCGGGATGCCGATCTTGGCTGGATTCTTCGGCGACGGCAGTTCCGGCCCCGGCAGCGGCAGCCGGGGCACACCGACGCCGTTCAGCGAGCCATGACCGAAAGCGAAGCCCCGGCCGGGCAGGCCGATGCCGCCGAGCATTGCTGCGAGCGCGATCAGCGCCCAATAGGGCTGTTCGCCATGTCGCGCACGCTGGAGCGACCAGGTGCAAGTCAGGAGGCTATTGGTAGACGCGGCGGAACGCGCCAGCTCGCGAATGCGGCTCGCGTCGATGCCGCAGATCGCTGCAGCCCAGTCCGCATCCTTCGGCGTGCCGTCGCTCTCACCCAGCACGTAGGACCTGAAGCGGTCGGCGCCAACGCAGTGGCGAGCGAGGAATTCTGTGTCGTCGAGTCCCTCGGTGAACAATGTATGCGCCATCGCCAGCATCAGGGCGGTGTCAGTATTGGGCCGGATCGGAAGCCATTCCGCGTCGAGGAAATCCGGCGCATCGGATTTCGTCGGGCTGATCATCACGAATTTGATGCCGGCGGCCTTTGCCCGGTGGAGCCAGCCTCTGAGGAAATGTCCGCCGGCGCCACCCGACGTCACCTGCGCGTTTGACAAGCGCAGCCCACCGAAGGCGATGATGAGCTTGGTATGCTTGACCACTGACACCCAGTCGGTGACGCGTCCGGTGACCGGCTGATAGGTGCCGATCACATGCGGCAACAGAATTTGCGCTGCGCCCCAACTGTAATTGCCGAACTGATCGACACAGCCGCCGCCTTGAAACAGGAAGCGCCGCACCAACGAGCGCGCGTGATGCAATCGCCCCGCCGAGGACCAGCCATAGGAGCCGCCGAAGATCGCGGTATCGCCATAAGCGCCGCGGACCCGCTGGATCTCCGACGTCACGAGGTCCAGCGCTTCCTCCCATTCGATCTCGCGGAAACTGTCATGGCCGGTGCGTGGTGCGCCGTCACTCCAGCCGTCGCGGATCGCCGGCTTGCGGATCCGCAGGGGCGAGTGGACCATCTCCGGGATGGCATCGAGCATCGGCGACGGTGCTTCGTCCTGCGCAAAGGGCTCGCAGGCGACAACCCGGCCGTTCTCAACGATCGCAGTGAATGCGCCCCAATGAGCCAGCGATGGGACGCGTGCGATGGTCATCGGATGCAAGTCCCGCGGGGCTTCAGGATGTGTGACAACCGATCAGACACGAACGCTAACCTCTCATGCCGCGTGGCGCGTGCGTGGTTCGTCGAGCGCGAAAGCGACTGCGGCATCAGCATGCAGCAGCGTGGAATCGAATGTCGGCAGATTGAGGTCGTTTGGACCGATCAGGAGCCCGATCTCTGTACATCCCAGAATGACGCTGTCGGCGCCGGCCGCGTGGGCTCGCGCGACCACGTCAAGGTAACGCTGCCGCGACTCGTTCCGCACCACGCCGCAACATAGCTCGCTGAAGATAATGTCGTGAACCGTGGTACGGTCTTCGGCGTCGGGGACCATGGGCGATAATCTATGCTTGTCGCGCAATTGCGCGAGATAGAAATCCTGCTCCATTGTATAGCGTGTTGCCAGCAGCAGCGGCGTGCGGACGCCTGCGGCCTTCAACGCCTGTCCGGTCACGTCGGTGATGTGCAGCAGCGGGATGGAAATCCTCTCCTGAACCATATCCGCGAGTTTGTGCATGGTGTTGGTGCAGATCACGATACAGTCGGCGCCCGCCTGCTCCAGATCCTTGGCCAGGCGCGCCAGGATTGCGCCAGCCTGATCCCAGGCGTTGCTTTGTTGCAATGCGACAATCGTATCGAAATTCACCGAGCGCATCAGCACCTCGGCGGAGTGCAGGCCGCCAAACCGGTCCCGGATATTTTCATTGATCCGCCGATAATAAACCGCGGTGCTTTCCCAGCTCATGCCGCCCAAGAGTCCAATGGTTTTCATGGTGTTGCGCTCGCTTTCGCCAGAAATCAGCCAGCGAAAGACTAGCAACACGGCCAGGAAAAATGATCATCTCCTTTTTGCTTATACTACGGAATAAGAGCAAAAAAATTGCTGATTATGATCCTATATTGAAAATTATTACTGCATCATGGCATAATGGAGAAAATGAAGGCCATAAGGGTGTCCCCATGGACGAGATCGACAAGCGTATTCTCGATATTTTGCAAAAGGACGCAGCCGTATCGGTCACCGCGATCGCGGACAAGGTCGGGCTCAGCACCGCGCCGTGCTGGCGCCGGATCAAGCGGTTTGAAGACGATGGCGTGATCCTGCGCCGTGTCGCCTTGCTCGACCGCCGCAAAGTGAACCTGCCGATGACCGTCTTCGTCTCGGTGAAAGCGCCGCGGCACGCCGCCGAATGGCTTCAGACCTTTCGCGAGATGATTATCGACATCCCCGAGATCGTCGAAGCATGGCGGCTGACCGGCGAGGCGGACTACCTGCTGCGCATCGTTGTTCCAGACGTGGAGACATATGATGCGGTTTATCAGCGCATGATCCGCCGCGTGGAATTCTTCGACATCAGTTCTGCCATCGCGATGGAAGAGATGAAATTCACGACTGCGGTTCCGACGAGCTATATCAAGATATCATAGCCTTTCGGGAGGCCACGATGTCGTAAGATCGAGAAGAACGCGGCGCATTGGCTATCAGATCATTGAGCGTACGGCGATCTCGGTCGAAGCGCGCGCCCCTCATAAACTCAAATTTGTGCGGTCGCGAAGATCGCGCCGATTGACAGGATGTGTGGCTTGGCCGCGCCGTGATCTGATTGATGGGTGTCTGAAATACCGCGTCCGACCGGCTTAACGCAAAAGGCAGGGCTTTTCTAATCAGCTTTCATTGTATTATAGTCCATAGAAATCGCCTCTGAATTCATGCCCGTGGTGCCTTGACGCAAGGGTGAATGAAGAGATGAAGACAGCGATCGTAATGATCTTGGTAGCGGTCGGCTCGGTGGTCTTCCACCTGCTGAGCCCCTGGTGGTGGACGCCTATCGCCTCGAATTGGCGTTTTATCGACGATACGATCATCATCACATTCTGGATCACCGGTGGCGTGTTCTGCGCCGTCGTTTTGTTTATGGCGTACTGCGTCCTGCGCTTTCGCCACAAGCCCGGGCGGCAAGCAGCTTATCAGCCGGAGAGCAAGAGGCTCGAATGGTGGTTGAGCGTGGGCACCGGCGTCGGCGTGGCGGCCATGCTCGCTCCGGGTCTGGTCGTCTGGCATCAGTTCATCACGGTGCCGGACGGAGCGACCGAGATCGAGGTTTTGGGTCAGCAATGGCAGTGGGGCTACCGTCTTCCCGGCAAGGATGGTCGGCTGGGCACGTCCGATATTCGCTATGTCAGTGCTGACAACCCTTTGGGTTTGAATCCGAACGATCCTCATGGACAAGACGATCTTGTGATCGTTGGCGACGACCTTCATTTGCAGATTGGCAAGCCGGTCAAGGTTCTGCTTCGCTCAACCGATGTCGTGCACAATTTCTATGTTCCCGAGTTCCGGGCGAAGATGGATTTCGTGCCCGGATCGGTCACCTATTTCTGGTTCACCCCGATCAGAACCGGCACCTTCGAAGTTCTCTGTGCGGAGCTATGTGGCGTTGGGCACGCGCAGATGCGCGGGAAGGTGATCGTCGAGGACGAGGGTGACTATCACGATTGGCTGCAACAACAGAAAACATTCGCTGAACTGTCGGGGCGATCGAAAACGGCAAGGACGGCGAACCAATTAGGGAGTGAATGAAGCAGACACGGCATCCGGCAAAAGCAACGGCATGATGCAAGCCAAAACGCGCCGCGTCTGAGAGGAAACGAACAACGAGGGCATTTCGATGGTTGATGTCCCGCTTGGCGGAACGACCGGCGTTGCACCGGCTGAAGTCCCGGACGTCGAGCTCTATCATCCCAAGAGCTGGCTGACGAAGTATGTCTTCTCGCAGGATGCCAAGATCATCGCCATCCAATATTCCGTCACGGCTCTTGCCATTGGCTTCGTCGCCCTGGTGTTGTCATGGCTGATGCGGCTGCAATTGGGATTTCCGGGCCGGTTTTCGTTTATCGATCCTGAGCAATATCTGCAGTTCATCACCATGCACGGCATGATCATGGTGATCTATCTGCTCACCGCATTATTCCTCGGTGGCTTTGGCAATTACCTCATCCCGCTGATGCTGGGTGCGAGGGACATGGTGTTCCCTTATGTGAACATGCTGAGCTACTGGATCTATTTGCTTGCCGTCATTGTGCTGTTGGCAACCTTTTTTGTGCCGGGCGGTCCCACCGGCGCAGGCTGGACGCTATACCCGCCGCAGGCCATTCTCACCGGAACGCCGGGAGGGCAGGATTGGGGCATCATCCTGATGCTCACGTCACTGATCCTGTTCATCATCGGATTCACGATGGGCGGGCTGAACTATGTGGTGACGGTGCTGCAGGGGCGCGCCCGCGGCATGACATTGATGCGAATGCCGTTGACGATCTGGGGGATTTTCACCGCCACGATTCTGGCGCTCCTCGCATTCCCGGCCTTGTTCGTCGCCAGCGTGATGCTGCTGTTCGATCGGCTCCTCGGAACCAGCTTCTTCATGCCGGCCCTCATTTCGATGGGCGAACAGCTGAGCTATCGCGGAGGCAGCCCGATTCTATTCCAGCATCTGTTCTGGTTTTTTGGTCATCCCGAAGTTTACATCGTCGCCTTGCCGGCCTTCGGTATTGTTTCAGATCTGATCAGCACGCATGCGAGAAAGAATATCTTCGGCTATCGTATGATGGTGTGGGCGATCGTGGCGATCGCGGCACTCAGTTTCATCGTCTGGGCGCACCATATGTATGTGAGCGGCATGAATCCGTATTTCGGATTTTTCTTCGCCACGACGACACTGATCATCGCCATACCGACGGCCCTCAAAGTGTATAATTGGGTTCTGACCCTGTGGCGTGGTGACATCCATCTCACCCCGCCGATGCTGTTTGCGCTGGGCTTCATCGTCACGTTCGTGAATGGCGGCCTTACGGGCTTGTTCCTCGGCAATGTGGTCGTCGACGTTCCATTGTCCGACACGATGTTCGTCGTCGCCCATTTCCACATGGTGATGGGCGTGGCTCCGATCCTCGTCATCTTCGGAGCGATCTATCATTGGTACCCGAAGGTGACCGGGCGCATGCTCAATGACGGATTGGCCAAGTTCCACTTCTGGGTCACGTTCCTCGGTGCTTATGCGATCTTCTTCCCGATGCACTATCTCGGCCTGCTCGGTATGCCGCGTCGCTACCACGACATTGGCGAAACCAACTTCATTCCGGCATCGGCGCACGATCTGAACGCGTTCATCAGTATTGTCGCATTGATCGTTGGCTTTGCTCAGATGGTTTTTGTGTTCAATCTGGTCTGGAGCCTTTTCCGCGGCAAGGAGGCCGGCCCCAATCCCTGGCATGCCACGACACTGGAATGGCAAACGCCGGAGACGCCGCCGGCCCATGGCAATTGGGGCAAAGAACTTCCTGTCGTTTATCGCTGGGCCTATGACTATAGCGTACCCGGATCCGATCGGGACTTCGTACCGCAGAATCAACCCGGGATCAGGCAAACCGCTTGAGGAGGAGGCGCTGTGGGCGTCATCATTCTGTTTCTGGCGGTGCTCGGTGTGTTTGCGGCATGGTGGTTGTCGCATCAAAGGCTGATGGCCAAGCCCTGGCTGGAAGCCGGACCTGTGGGCGAGGTCTCCGGTGCGGGCTCATCACAAATTTCGCCCGCCAAAGTCGGGTTGGGTTTCTTCATCGTTGTTGCCGGCGCTTTGTTTACGCTGTTCCTGAGCGCGTATTTCATGCGCATGCAAATGGGGGATTGGCGGCCGCTGCCGGTGCCGGCGCTGCTGTGGTTCAACACATTCGTGCTGATCCTGAGCAGCATCGCCCTGCAATGGGCGCGGGTGGCCGCGAACCGGGATGAGATGGATGGTGTAACCTTTGGCCTGCTTGGCGCCGGTGTGACCTCGCTTGGTTTCCTTGGCGGGCAGATCATAGCCTGGCACCAGCTCGCGAGTGCCGGATACGGTCTGGCCTCAAACCCCGCCAATACCTTCTTCTATGTTCTCACTGCCGCGCATGGGCTTCATGTGCTCGGCGGCATCGTCGCCTTGGGTAGAACCGCGAACAAAGTCTGGCATAGCGAGCGGGCAAGCCAGGTGCGACTCAGCGTGGATCTGTGCGCGATCTATTGGCATTTCCTGCTGCTGGTATGGCTGATCCTGTTCGGATTGCTGCTGATGGAGCCGGGCGATTCATTTACCGAGTTTCTCGTGCGTTGCATCCAACTCATCCCGGGATCGAGGTAGCACGGTCATGGCCGATCACGCGTTGACGCATACGCAGGATGTGATGGTGGAGGCGGGCCGGACCCTTGAGCCGCCGTCAGGCTGGCAAGGCATTGTTTCGGACTGGTCTTCGGATCAGCGTGCGTTCAAGAATGTGTCCTGGGGGAAGGCCATGATGTGGATCTTTCTCCTGAGCGATACTTTCATCTTCAGTTGTTTCCTGCTCTCGTACATGACGACGCGCATGTCGACCACCGTTCCATGGCCGAATGCGAGTGAAGTCTTCGCCCTGACGATAGCCGGTCATTCAATTCCGCTCATCCTCATTGCGATCATGACGTTTGTTCTGATCAGCAGCAGCGGGACGATGGCGATGGCAGTCAATTTCGGCTATCGCCGCGATCGTACCAAAACCGCGGTCTTCATGCTGCTGACGGCAGCATTAGGAGCCGCATTCGTTGGAATGCAGGCATTTGAATGGACCAAGTTGATCCATGAAGGCGTCAGGCCGTGGGAAAACCCATGGGGCGCGGCTCAGTTCGGATCCAACTTCTTCATGATCACGGGCTTTCACGGCACGCACGTGACGTTCGGTGTGATTTTCCTCGTTATCATCGCGCGCAAGGTCTGGCGGGGCGATTTCGACCATGAAAGGCGCGGCTTTTTCACGAGCAGGAAAGGGAACTACGAGATCGTCGAAATCATGGGGCTTTACTGGCATTTCGTCGATCTCGTCTGGGTGTTCATCTTTGCTTTCTTCTATCTGTGGTGAGGCGAACCATGGCACAGGCTGCAGCGCACGCCGAAGGACAACAGCACCCGATCAAGCTTTATCTTGTCGTGTGGGGGTGGCTGTTCATTCTGAGCATCGGCTCTTATCTCGTGGACTATTTTGCCCTTCAGGGATTTCTCAGATGGTCCCTGATCCTCACTTTCATGACCTTGAAGGCGGGCCTGATCGTCGCTGTCTTTATGCATATGGCCTGGGAGCGGCTGGCGCTTTCCTACGCCATCCTCGTTCCACCCGTTTTTGTTTTGGTGTTCGTGGCCATCATGGCGCTTGAATCTGATTACACTCATCTCATGCGTGTCGTCTTCTTTGGCGGAGGATGAGATGTCGCTCGATCGCGGTGCGCGTTTGATGTTGTCCGAGAACCGTTTCGCGTTTTGAGGCCTCATACTTTAAGGCCGCACCCGAATTCAGGATGCGGCCTTGTCAGAGAATGAGCGGCCCTTTGCAGGCAGCGGAGCGTTTTGTCAGTCTTTATCTTCGCGTGCCCATGGGAAGAGAACCGCCGGGAAATCGGCCGCGTAGCGATGTCCTTTCCGCGGTTGGTGCAGTGTCGGTCGTGGGCTGTCATCCGGCGCCACGACTTTGCGGTACAGATGCCAGCTCGCATGTCCGAGGATCGGCATAACAACCGCAAGTCCGACAAAGAATGGCAGCGCACCGATCACCAGCGCAACGGCGATGAAGAGCGCCCATGCCGCCATGACGACCGGATTGAGCAAAACCGCCTTGACTGACGTTTGAACGGCAACAACCGTGCCGACATCGCGATCCAGCAACAGCGGAAAGGAAACGACGCTGATCGAGAAGGCCAGAACGGCGAACAGGAAGCCGATGGCATTGCCGGCAATGATGAGAATCCAGCCCTCTCGCGTTGTGAAGATCTGATTGATGAATTGCCCGACGGCTTCCGGCACTCCATAGCCGAACAGCGACTGGTAAAGCGCTTGGGCGACCGCAAGCCAGGCGACAAACAGAATCACCAGCATCAGCGCGAGCGCAAAAATGGCATCAGCGGACGAGCTGCGAGCGACTTCAAACGCGTGTTTCCATGATGTGTCGAGGCCCTCTTCGCGGCGTCGGCTCAACTCGTAAAGTCCGATGGCCAGGAATGGGCCAAGCAACGCGAAGCCGGCCGCGAGAGGGAACAAGATCGGCATCATATCGTAGCCGAAGGACATACGGGCGAGAAGCAGCCCAACCACAGGATAGATCACGCTGAGCAGGATGACGTGAGTTGGCATCGCCCAGAAGTCGTCGACACCTTTGGTGATCGCGTCCTTTAAATCCGCAAATCCAATTTTGCGGACGACGAGATTCGCCGAGGCGCCGCTGGCGCCGTCGATGACGTGGAGAGTGGCCATGTCTATGCCTCCGTGAGCCGTTCAAGAACGATCGCGGGGCTCCGGGTGACGCTCGGCGTCATTTGCGGCGCGGGTCAAGCGGTAGCTGCGACCTGCATGTGGAAATATACGCCCGTCCGTCAAGATTGTCGCCCCTCTGATGGAGGGCATTTTAATGGCCTGCGGGAGGTGCTGGTATGTTCCTACGTGGGGTAGGTCCGCGAGGACAACGCACTTGCGAAAAGATCAGATGGCCCATCCACGGACAGCGTCGGCGGCCATTACGGGGGCCAAGTTTGCAGGGTCCGAGTTTGCTGACGGGGGCCTAAACGGCTAGCCTTATGCAGGAATTTGGGTGCCGGTTGAGCGCAAGTGGCAAACGCCTGACCGCGAGTTGGTGAGCCAGGACGCAACATCACGACGAGGCGCAGGGCGAAAAATCCCCGCCCTCGGCGGAGGTGAACATGGCGAGCGTCGCCGACTACATCACGCTGCTAAAGCCGCGAGTGATGTCGCTCGTCGTCTTCACCGCGTTTGTCGGCATGATGATGGCGCCTGACGGCATGCATCCGGTCACGGCGCTCACGGCTCTGCTTTGCATTGCGGTCGGTGCCGGCGCCGCCGGTGCTCTGAATATGTGGTACGACGCCGATATCGACGCCGCAATGGTTCGAACTGTGCGGCGGCCTGTGCCGGCCGGTAAGATCGCGCCCGCTGAAGCACTGGTCTTCGGCTTGGCGTTATCGGTCGGGTCTGTCGGTATGTTCGGCCTGATCGTAAACTGGCTCGCCGCGGCGCTGCTCGCCTTCACGATATTTTTCTATGTCGTCATCTACACGATGTGGCTTAAGCGCTCGACGCCACAGAGCATCGTGATCGGCGGCGCCGCCGGCGCCTTTCCTCCGATGATCGGCTGGGCGGCGGCAACTGGCGGCATTGGCCTTGAAGCCCTGATTCTTTTTCTGATCATTTTTTTCTGGACGCCACCGCATTTTTGGGCGCTGTCGCTCTACCGGATTGAGGATTTTGCGCGCGCTGGCGTGCCCGTATTGCCGGTTGTGAGCGGCGTGATTGAAACGCGGCGCCAGATATTCTTCTATACGCTAATTCTTGCGCCGATCGGGGTCATGCCATGGGTGCTTGGTCATGCCGGTCCGGTTTACGGCTTTGTTTCGCTGGCTGGCGGGGCACTCATGCTCGTGCTCACCCTTCGTGTCAAAGCGCTGACCGAGGGGGGCGCAGCCGAACAGGCGGCACGGCAATTATTTGCCTTCTCCATCCTTTATCTGTTTTTGCTTTTCGCTGTGCTGCTGATCGAAGGCAATCCGGCGCATCTTGGATTTCGTACAGTGCTGAATGTGCAAAAGGGGCAAGAATAGCTGTATTGAAAGATTCGAATCCGATAAAGTATGCAGGCTGTTGAATCGTGCTTGCAGACACGTTGGGGGTGCACGATGTTTTCTCGCAGCTCAATTTTGGTTGTCGGCTCGCTGGTCTGGACGGTGATCCTCAGCTCTCCGTCGCTGACGGCTGATCTCAAGACGCCTTTGCCGGTCAAGGCAATCCCGCAAGCAGTCGAAACTCCCTGGAAGGTCGATATCGTACCCTATTTCTGGATGCCGTCGCTGAACGGCACATCGACCATTAAAGGGCACTCGACCGATGTCGATGCCACCTTCTTCGGCGATATTATCCATCGAAAGATACCGAAGGAGCTGTTTGGGTTGATGACGGGCTTCGAGGCGCGCAACGATCGCTTCGCTGTTTTGGGTGACTTCGTCTACCTGCTGCTTGGTGCTTCAAAGGGTGGCGCACGCTCGATCACCTTTGGTCCGATCGCAACGCTGGGCGCGCAGGCCGAGCTGGATACGACCCTCAAGATGATCATTGCTGAGCTCGCTGCCGCGTATGAGGTCGCGCACTGGGGATCGCCCTTCGGCGGGATGGGTTCGAGCACCGCACTCGATATCTACGGCGGCGGACGCGTGTGGTGGCAGCAAGCCGAAGTGAGTTTGGGGCTGACCGCACAGCTCGCGCTTGTGCTGCCACGCCGGACTTTCACCATCAGCGGTGGCCGCGCTGTCGCTAAGTCTGGCGATGTCGCCTGGATCGATCCGATCGTAGGGCTTCGTCTGCGCCATCAGTTCTCGCCCGGTCACGAATTGACCCTCAGCGGTGACGTCGGCGGCTTCGACGTCGGCAGTCAGTTTTCATGGCAGGCGATTGGCGCCTACCGCTGGACCTTCGCCAAGACGCATAATGTCACCTGGTCGGGCTTGCTCGGATACCGCGCGCTCTATGTCGATTTCAGCAAGGGCAGTGGCGACACGCTTTACGAATACGACATGCTCCAGCACGGACCCATCATGGGTATCAGCGCGCGCTTTTGACGCGCGGGTTGGCTCCTACGACGTTTGCTATCGAAGACGAGGCGCCTGGGGCGGAATGTCCGGGCAGCCCGAAAGGACTTGGGGACCACCACCGGCGCCACAGGGACCTTTACGGCGTTTGGGTGCCCGGCAGAGCGTCATAGCGCTGCTTTCGACAACCTTCGTATTCAGGTCGATGTCATGAGTCGATTGGAGAGGGGCCTGGATGCTGTTGTTGCGACGGCCATACTGCCTGGAACATCGCAAACATGAACGCAGTGGTCAGACCGAACAGCAGCACGCCGGCGAGCGACTGAAGCACACCCATCATTTGCCAGTGCGATGGCAAGGCAATGTTGCCGGCTCCGAAGCCAGTCATCGCGCCGAGCGAATAGAGCATCGCGGACTTGGCGGTGGGAAGCGCACCGAGCCCAAGATAAGCGAGGGCCCATGCAACCGCCTCCAGGCCGTGCAAGACGACGATCAGCAAGACGGCCACAGTCATGAGCTCGGCAAACCGGATCATGAAACGGCGGCGAACCTTGATCTCCCGCAATAAGAACGTGAATGCGTCATAGATGAACGCAAGGCCGAAGACATGAATGATGACGTTCACCAGGATCAGCGGCAGGCTCCAAGCCCAGTCAGTGCCCCAGGGGGCAGCATCCAGAACGTCCATCTCGTGCAGCCTCCGCTATCTCGACATTGCCGATATGTTTTCCATGTGAGCGATGGGATTTGGGCGATGGTCCGTCATAGCCTGCCCCTCGCTCAGACGCTGCCTGATCATGCCCACGACAGTGGTGATGTCCTCGAAGGCGCGGTCGTGGGGATCATCGCCGATCGATTTCAGCTTGGTCAGATTAAAGACCATGATTCTATCACGCTCGAATTCACTGCGGTATGGCTCGATATTGGGATCAATTTCCCCGAGCCGTGGTACACCGCCCCAAATTATTTTCGATAAAGCCAGCGCCTTGTCATCCTGCGAGACAAATAGGGCGATTCGCGGTCTGGCGGCGCCCATGCGCTGGATTTGGGTTCGAAAGACGTCGACATCCACATCAGGGGCGACCAGCATCGCGTATTTGAGCTTGTCTGTATTGGTTCTCCCCTGCGCGGCTCGCATGGATCGCCCTCGCAACGCCTCCAGGGTCACCCAGTTGCCCATCGAATGAGCCAGAACCGAGATCTCCTTCACACTCGGATAGCTCGCCAGCATGGCGAGCAGGTCTTCGAGCGCATCCCGCGAGTAGGTGGCGCTGTCCCGGTCGTAGGTGTAGGCGCGAAGCCGGATTTCGCCGCGCGACGGCCAGGTGAACAGCACAGGGACGACCGGCGCTTTCGAATCATGCACGATTTGCGCAAACCGATACACCGCATCGTCGAAGCGGTTGTTAAAGCCATGCACGAAAACCATGACCTTGCTACGGCCGGTCTGCTTTGCAGTGTTTGCAATGGCGGCGGCGAAGTCCTTCTTGTCGATATAGTCCGCCGATACGGTCACGAAGTTCCGGCTTGGGTCGCCAGGAACGACAGCCGGCCATTGCACCTCTCCAATCTTGCGGTTGGCATCCGGAGGAATTGAAACGGTGACCGATGCATAGGAGATGCTTTCGGCCCGCTCACTGTTGAACATCTCGCCGGGATCGGACGGCGCGCGCTGGCGGGTCGTGGCGACCAGTACGGGCACGCGCGAGGTGCCTGGCGTTGCTTCCGCGACAGGGATCAGCACGCCCTGGAGCGGGCGCTCGGAGCAGGCGCCGCATAGAAAAGCCACGCCCAGGAGAGCCAAAGCAAGGTGATGTCGCGACAATTTGGTTCTCCACGCGTTACGCGTAACGCTCTCTCGAACGATGAAACGGCGGTATCCAATCATATGACAATCACGCCTCTGTCGGTTGGACTGGGAGCGATGTCGTAGTTCGCGACATTCTCCAGCTTAGCCGCGCGGGCTGGCCTTGCGCCTTGCGGCGACAGTCATCACGTGCGTATGCGTCAGCTCGTAGATTTGCTGCCGCACGAACGACTGTAATTGCGGTGCGTTGTCTATATTCGCGTGTCTCAGCTGGGTCTGACTGGACAGATCAATATTGCTGAACTCTCCCGGAAATCCGGCAGGTTCAACAGCGGTGCGGCCAAAGCCATTGAGCTGGTAGAAATTGAAGAAGCGGCCAACATTGTTCGGAACCACGAGATTTTCCGTGATATCGAAGGTCACCGCGAGATCGACCGGAATGTTCTCGCGCGCCAGCCGTTGAGCCACTTGCACCACCGCATCCGAGCCAAGAGAGTGGCCGATCAGGATGATGTGCGCATCATCGCCGTTCTGGTGGCCCGCGATGATGTCGTGCGAAATCTGATCGACATCGGTCCAGCTCCAAAGAGTCACATTAGTATAACCCTGCGCTTTCAGCTGGGCGGCCATTTCGTCCATGCCGGTGGAAAACACCCCGAACAAGCCCCGGATCAGGTAGATCTGTGCGTGCTCCTGCTGCGTTGCTCGGGAACGATCATGCCCCTTTTGAGACCAGCCGTCACTCGCGAGAGGCACAAGCAGCGCGACCACAAGCAGAAATCCAACGATTGAGCGACGCATGAAAGTTTCCCCCCGATCCACTTCTAACCGATATATCCCAACCGCCCACCTGACCGGAAGCATCCCCTGACCGCAGTCATGGAAGGCCATCCGAACTGCGGCTGCGGGCCAAACACCCGCATTCATAGCGTTATTGGGCAATCGAGAATTGCCATTCCGCGCCAATCGAAGGACTGCCGGTGTTTGCGCTGATTATCGAACTTTCATTTTTGCTACGAGGATGAGCGTATCGATCGGTCACTGCACGGTTACACTCACCGCAATGGAAGACGAGCCGCTCCCGCCAGGGCCACTCCCGGTAATCGTGAACGTGAAATTATCAGGGCCAGTGTATCCTGGTTGCGACTGATACATGACAACATCTGCGCCGTTGGTCGAAGCAGACCCGTTGGTGGCAGGCGCGCTTATGACAACGGACGTAATGATGTTTGTTCCACCAGCACCTGTGTCGATCTGGCAGACTTCACCACTGCTGACCGACATCGATGTGCTCGTATTAGATCCGAGATACGGAATGGACCACGGCATGACCCCACAATCCGCGTATGCCGGTGCGTGCCAGCCCAAGAACATCAGCACGAACACGATACTCCGTTTCATTGGTTGCCTCCTTCTTTCGCGAACAAGAAAATTGCTTCGATATAGTCATGCGTCTGAGAATGCTTACGGTGGAGCGGATCGTCACTCCGTCAATGACTCGGGAACAGGAGCGCAATCTGGGCCCGCAACTGCCAGTCTGGGGCGCCGTCAGGCCGGATCGCGTTGTAATAGGCAGCAACCTGCGCATTGACAGGCTGATCGCCGATTTTGAACACGCGTCCGATCCCCCCACCGATCGGTACGGTCCATTTCTGACCGGATGCCGCGAGCCAGTCTGCAGTAATAATCGGCGACGTGGTCAGGAACCAACCGTGAGCCATGTTGTAGTTGATGAATGGCTGAGCGAGGAATGTATTGACAGATCGTCGCAATGAATTGCCGCCGACCGACCACTGGTTGTTGACCAAGACACCGATGACCCAATGGCCTGGCGTGGTGAGGAAAACGGCTGTGGGGCCAAACAACACTTTGCCTGTGCCGAGAATGGGGTCGCTCGCCGAGGGAATCGTGAAGACCGGACCCACGCCCCAAATCAGCTTCCCGGGACTAGCGGGTGAAAGAAACAGCGATTGCGTAATGTCACCGATGCCACCGGTGTTGCCGTTCACCAGCGGTTCCGGCTGGCTGATCAGCGGAATGATTGTGCGCGAGATGACGTTCCATTCCGCATTCAGACTCATTGGTACAACGGGCTGGATGTTGAAGACTTCCTGCGTGCGATTGAAGGGCCCGGCATTGAAATTGGTATTGCTTTGGAACGGCACGCTGACAAGACTTGCGACCGGATTCTGAGATTGTTTTCGCAGATCTTCCGATTCTTCCGACGAGGACGCCGGACGAGAACCGCTAGGCCGCTCCGCCACGGTCGAACCGCCACTTTCAAATTTGTAATTGATGCCGGCTTTGATCGTCTGAATGTCACGGTCCAACGATACTGCCGGGAAGGTCGCCGATGTCCATGATGGTAGCGAAAGGTGATTGTATTCGAGCTTGACGGTCCAGTGCGGTTTGAAGCCGTATTCGATGCCGCCGCCGAGAAGCAAGCCGCTTTTTGTGCTGGATTCGCTCCAGCCAAGGCCGGGGACATTGACTGAAATGTCGTGGTGCGCCCAACCGCCGCCCACCTTGCCATAGACAAGCCATCGGTCCTTCACGTAGCCAACGCGACCAGCCATGCTGGCCATCCAACGCTGGCTCACAGAGCCCAATGTCGGCACCGGGAGCGGCGGACGATTGAAAATCGCCCCGTCGAAGTCGCCTTCGATACCGAAGAGCAGGTGACCGGCTTGAAAGTTATAGCCGGCTTGCCCGCCGGCGATGAATGCCGTGGTGCCGCCATAGAGACTGTTGCCGGGAATGGTCAGCGTTCCGTTCGCCCATCGTCCGCCGAGGTTGGCTCCCAAATAGAATCCCGACCAGTTATAGGGCGCGACAACATCCGGAGAGTACCAAACCGGTGCCTTGGTCGGCAAATCCGACGCCCAAGCGGACGTCGCTATCGACGCAACTGCGACCGCCTTGCTCCCAATGAAAAGTGCTTTCATGGACGCCCCAATATCAGCCATGATCGGGCCGCGCTGCTGCGAGACCAAACAACGCGCTTCATAGCGACATTGAGCCGCCAAAAATTGCCATTTCGCGCCAATCGAAGGGATGGCCGCTTTCGCTTGCCGGAAAATCCATGCCTAGGAGAGCGAGACTTACCGTGGTCTCCACTGGTCGCGAAATTCTCTCGGCGTCGTCCCGGAAATTCGGCGGAAAGCGCGAGTGAAGTGAGCGGGGTCCGCATAGCCACAGGAGAAGGCAACGTCGATAATCTTGGCGTCTGTATCACGCAGACGTTTCGCAGCACTCTCAAATCGAACCACATCGACCAGCCCCGAATAAGACAGGCCCATGCTTGAGAGCTTGCGCTGAAAGCTTCTGACGCTGATGCCGGCCATCTCGGCAATCTCCGTGACGGTCGGAGCTCCTTCATCCAGGTAGGATGGCAACATCAATTTGAGCGTGCGGACAATTTCGGTGGGAGAGGTCTGATCTTCATCCTCATACGGGTTCGGCGGCGGTTCAATGGCGAGGTTAGGGCAACTTAGTTGCGAAACATGCACATCGATCCATGAGGCGTGCTGGCCCGACAGGAAGCGGGTGTTTGGCCAAAAAGATTGTGTCTCCTGACTGGGCGTATAATTGGCTTCAAAGGCAATTGTTGAAGGGGTCCAGTCCGGTCCGGTGAACTGCCGAACGATGTGTATGGGAAAAACGTTCTGGAGCCACTGCGAGTGTTCAAGGTGCAGCAGGCCGGTTGTCCCAATAAGCTTGCTGCAAATTCTCACAGTATCGTCGCAGCGTTCCAGCCACATGGTCAAATTCGTATCTTCAAGTGGCGCCCATTTGCACACTTGCTGTAGCGCAGCAAGCAACGTTGGAGAGTGACCGATGATGATGCGAAGCTTTTCGCTCAGATGGCAAAACTGCAAAAGCCGAGAAGCCTGGAAGCCGATATCCGTGATGCCCTGTGATCTTTGTACGGCTTCCGCGAATCGAATGGCCGGCAATATTGGCACGTAGTGATCGGCCTTCTCTTCCAAAGACGTCGGAAGACGAAACTTCGCCAGAAGCGCCTCAGTCGGGGCTCCGATGTCATTATGAATAACGGCGAAAGGGATCAGGAACTGGCAACGCGTTAAAGGAATACCATTCATATTGTCGGTCTCCCCACCCGGACCGCGAAATTATTACTTACGCTCTTTCTTTTCTCAGTGTCGTGCCGGCATGGAAGCGCCCGGCTATCTACAATCTTCCGTCTCTTGAATTGCCTTTGCTGCAATGCAGCGTTGATGCCCCAGTCCGCCCTGATCGAGATGCAGGCCAGCCAACTCGTCGCCGCAAATGGAATTTTGGCGGCTTATGGCCAGACGGCTGACTGCTTCAGGCATAGACCACAAAAACAACGACCAAACGAGGTGGCAAAGGTTTCCGCCCTTTCATGACGCGCCTATGAAGCCCGTCCGTATGCCCTCCCGATACGCGGTGCGAGCGGCCATTGCCGCGTCGCTGCGACACGGTGGCGCATCGCTTCAGCGCACTGCAAATCAATTAGGAGTGAGCGCACGGTCGCTGCAGCGTCATCTTGGCGAGATGGGCACCAGTTACAGTGAAATGGTCGCGGAAGTCCGTCTCGATGCAGCCTGCCATTTGCTCGTGGAATCCAACGTGCGGATTTCAGATATCGCCTTGCGCCTCGGCTATGCCGGACCCAGCAGCTTCAGCCGCACCTTCATGCGTTTGATGAAAATTCAACCCGTTATTTATCGGCGGCAACAAAGGAATGGCAAGGCGCTGCACGACAAGAGTTCGCCTGCGGCCAGCCAACGCTGAGTCGCGATTGGCGCGAAATGGCAAGACTTGTCCTCCCGATTGGCACGAAATGGCTAAACGAAACGTACCTCTGGGAGGAAAGCCAATGACGAAACTTCGCGCTGCCCTTATGGCCGTTGCTGTTGCTGGCCTGATCTGCTCGCCCGCGACGCTTTCTGCGCAAGCTGTCTCCGAGACGAAGCCGCACGTCCCTCTCGAGAAATCCATCGGACAGGCCAAGCCCGAGGTCGTTCCGTCGCTGTTTGTTCTCAATTCCAGAGGTGTCAGCCTGAAAGACGGCAAGCTCGTGCTGACCGGAATTTCTCCGAACGCGATCGTGTTTGCGGATCGTCCTGTGCGCGCTGCCGGACACGACCTGACGGCGCGGATCGTCGAAGATTGGGGCAACGGCAGCGACAATTTTGCGAAGGATCCGCCAAACGCGACCGTGTCAGGCTTCAAGAAGGACGGGGCGGCTGTGCTCGACGCGGTGGTTGTTCTGAAGTCGCCGAAACTCGAAGGCGACAAGCTCACTTTCGATGTCGATGTGCTTGAGGGCGACCTCGCTGGAGCTGATGGGCCGGCATCAGTCTTTATCGACATCATTGGCCGACCGTTTACGCCGTTGTCGTTCGCCGGCGTTGCTCGCCGCACAGCATGGCGGGGTGCCTATTACCGCGGTGCAGCAGTCGCGGGCGCTGCTGCCGTTGCTGGAGCAGCGGCTGTTGCGGCGTATCCCTACGCAGCTCCCTATGCACCATACCCCTATTACCCGCCGCGGTGCGGCTACTATCCCTATCCGCCTTGCTGATGAAAGACCACAAGAGCTGTACCAATTAACGGTGAGCAAGGAAGAGGGGCGAGACATGTCATGCATCAGGAGAGTTCGTCAAATCGTGACGGTGTTACTACTTGCAACGCTGGCATCGCCAGCGATTGCACAAGCGCCAGGTGTGCCGCCACCGGGCGTAACTGGAGTGAATACAGGCCTCCTCAGGTGCAATCTCTCGCCAACGATCGGACTGATCGTCGGCTCTCTCCAGACAATGAACTGTGTTTACAAGCCGGTCGGTCCTTACCCGCCTGAGAATTACACCGGTACGTTCGGTACGCTGGGTGTAGACATCGGGATCACGCTGGCGCAGGGGCTGGCCTGGCAAGTCTATTCGCCTACGGCTGGCCCTTTGAACGGTGCGCTTGCCGGCACGTATGTGGGGCCGAGCGGTGAGATTGGCGTCGGCGTTGGCGTCGGCGCTAATATCCTTTTTGGCGGTAACGCTCGCGCCTATGCACTGCAGCCGGTTTCTTTGTCCGGAGAGGCGGCGCTCAACGTGTCCGTCGGGATATCAACCATCGAATTGCGGTGGGTTCCCTGACGTCCGAATGCAGATCGTTTCGATAACTCAATCGAGTAATTAAGGAATGGGCAAATGTTGACGAAGCGGGATTTACTTCGCTCCACCGCGGCGATTGCCGTGATCGCCGCCACGACGGCGAAGTACACCCCGGCCATTGCGCAGAACAAAGCCGATTGGCCCAACCTGTTCGAGGCCAAGGACATCGCCGAGGCAGGGTTCATCTACGGCCTGCCGATCGTGATGAACTACGCAATCATGTATGAGTACGCGGTAGATCGCAATTCGGGGCAGTTCAAGGCGCCGTTCAACCAGATCAAGAACGAGCCCAACGTTTACACCTACAAGGACACGGCAATCGTCACGCCGAACAGCGACACGCCCTATTCCTTCGTGTGGCTGGATTTGCGGGCGGAGCCGGTGGTCCTCTCGGTGCCGGCGATCGACCCGAAGCGCTACTACTCGGTCATGCTCTGCGACGGCAATACCTACAATTATGGCTATATCGGCACCCGAGCCACAGGGAGCGGTGCCGGCGACTACATGGTGGTGGGGCCCGATTGGAAGGGTGACACCCCAGCGGGCATCAAGCAGGTGTTTCGTTCGAGCACACAGTTTTCCCTCGCGGGCTATCGCACCCAGCTTTTCGGCCCGGATGATCTCGACAACGTCAAGAGGGTGCAGGCTGGCTACAAGGTGCAGATGCTCTCGGCCTATCTGAAGCAGACGCCGCCGCCGGCCGCACCAACCGTCGATTTCCCCAAGATCGACAAGGAGCTCGTGAAGTCCAACTTCTTCGATTATCTCGACTTTGCGCTGCAATTCGCGCCGGCGCAGGGTAATGAGAAGGAGATACGCGCCAAGCTGGCACGCATCGGTGTCGGGCCGGGCAAGACCCTCAACTTCAAGGACCTGCCGCTGGAGCATAAGCTGGAGCTTGGCGTCGGCATGAAGGAGGGCCAACGGAAGGTCGACGAGGCCGTTTCCAATGCCGGCAAGGCGATCAATGGCTGGCGGGTTAGCGGTCTTCCGGGCGATAGCGCACACTACAATGGCGACTGGTTGAAGCGTGCCGTCGCCGCTCAGGCCGGCATTTATGGCAATGATCCGGCGGAAGCGACCTATCCGTTCACGCGCGTTGACAGCGACGGCCGCACGCTCGACGGCAGCAAGCACAATTACACACTGACCTTCCCGGCGGGACAACTGCCACCGGTGAACTCCTTCTGGTCGGTGACGATGTATGACGGCAAGAGCCAGCTTCTGATCAAGAACCCGATCGACCGTTACCTCATCAACTCGCCGATGTTGCCCGGCATGAAGAAGAACGCGGACGGGTCACTCACTCTCTATATCCAGAAAGACAGCCCCGGCGCGGACAAGGAATCCAATTGGCTGCCTGCTCCCAACGACACGATCTATCTCGTGATGCGTCTGTACTGGCCGAAGACGGAAGCGCCGTCCATCCTGCCGGCCGGTGCAGGCACCTGGCAGCCGCCCGGCATCAAGCGAGTCTGACAGAATTCCGAATGCAGATCGATTCGATAACTCAATCGTGTAGTTAAGGAGTAGGCGCATGTTGACGAAGCGAGATTTACTTCGCTCCACCGCGGCGGTCGTGGCCGGTGCCGCAATTGCGAGGCCAAGCCTCCTGATGGCGCAAAGCTACCCTGGCATCATCGAGGCCAAGGACATCGCAGAAGCCGGATTCATCTACGGCCTGCCGATCGTGATGAACTACGGCATCATGTACGAATACGCCGTCGATCGCAGCTCGGGGCAATTCAAAGCGCCGTTCAATCAGATCAAAAACGAATCCCACGTCTTTACTTATAAAGACACTGCCGTCATTTCGCCGAACAGCGACACGCCCTATTCGGTTGTATGGATGGACCTGAGGGCGGAGCCGATGGTGCTTTCGGTGCCGGTGGTGGAATCCAAGCGCTACTACTCCGTTCAGCTTATCGACGGCAATACCAACAACTATGGCTATATCGGCAGCCGCGCGACCGGAAGCGATGCTGGCGACTATATGGTTGTCGGACCGGAGTGGAAGGGCGCAACTCCGGCTGGAATCAAGAAGGTGTTCCAATCGGGCACGCAGTTCTCGCTCGCCCTCTACCGCACCCAGCTTTTCAATCCGGGCGACATCAACAGCGTGATGAAGGTGCAAGCTGGCTACAAGGCACAGCCGCTTTCCGCCTATCTGAAGCAGTCGGCGCCGCCTGTTTCGCCGGTTGTGAATTTTCCGAAGATCGACAAGGAACTCGTGAAGACAAACTTCTTCGAGTACCTCGATTTCTGCTTGCAATTCGCGCCGGCGCTCGAGAACGAGAAGGATATCCGCGCGAAGCTTGCGCGCATTGGCGTCGGGGCTGGAAAGACCTTCAGCTTCAAGGATCTCCCGCTTGAGCATAAGGCGGAAATCCTCATCGGAATGAGGCAAGGAGAGAGAAAGATCGGCGAGGCCGTCGACAAGGCCGGCGTGTCGGCCAACGGATGGCGGATCAGCTCTCTTTTTGGCGATGCCGCATTCTTCAATGGCGACTGGCTGAAACGCGCCGCAGGCGCCAAGGCGGGCATCTATGGAAACGATTCTGTGGAAGCGACCTATCCGCTCGGAAAGTTCGATTCGGAAGGCAAGCCGCTCGACGGCAGCCAGCACAACTACACGCTGACCTTCCCGGCCGGCCAATTGCCGCCGGTCAACGCCTTCTGGTCGGTGACGATGTACGATGGCAAGACGCAGCTTTTGATCGAGAATCCGATCAACCGCTATCTGATCAATTCGCCGATGCTCCCGACCATGAAGAAGAACGCGGACGGTTCGCTGACGCTCTACATCCAGCACAAGTCGCCAGGCGCGGACAAGGAATCGAACTGGCTGCCGGCGCCCAACGGCCCGATTTACACGGCCATGCGGCTCTACTGGCCGAAAACAGAAGCGCCTTCAATTCTGCCGGTCGGCAATGGGACGTGGCAGCCGCCCGGCGTCAAGCGGGTTTGACAGACGATAGGACTTCGACGCTGCCATGGGCATGAAAAAGGGGACCATGACCATTAATCCAAGCCTGGGAAAGGCCGCAGCTTGTGCGGCCCTGATATTCTGTTGCAGTTCGCTGTCCTTCGCGGCGGATATGCCTGCGCCGGTGTTCAAAGCGCCGCCGCCACCCGAACCGTCCATCTGGACGTACACCATCATGCCTTACGCGTGGTTGCCGTCGATCAACGGTTCTACGACCGTCAAGGGGCGTACCGCCGATGTCGATGCCGACTTCATCGACCTGCTGCACCGGAAGATTCCAAAAGAACTATTCGGCCTGATGGGCGCTTTCGAGGCGCGCAAGGGGCCGTTCTCCGTCATGACCGATCTCGTCTACATGAAGGTGGGCGCCTCCGACAGCGGCGCCCGCGCACGCAGCGTGCACCCCCGGGTCGGCGGGACGTTGGCGGCGTCAATGTCGGTCCAGTTCGAGATGTTCATTGCGGAAGCAGCCCTTGCATACGAACTGTTTCAGTGGCGCGGTGCAACACCGGGCGCGCAAACGTCGATCGATCTTTACGGCGGTGGGCGTTTCTGGTGGCAAAATGCGGAGGCGAGTCTGGCGTTATCCGCCGGCCTGAATATTGGCGATCTGACCGTCAGTGGCGGGCGCGCCTTTGCTAATTCCGGTGACGTGACCTGGTTCGATCCGCTGGTTGGCTTGCGCCTGCGCCATCACTTCTCGCCTCACACCGAACTGGTGTTGCGTGGCGACGTTGGCGGGTTCGGTGCCGGAAGCAAGATCTCCTGGCAGGCCATGGGTTATCTCAACTGGGATTTCGCCCGCACTCAGCACGCCATCTGGAGCGCTATGCTTGGCTATCGTGCTCTTTACGTCGATTTCGAGAAAGGCGCCGGAAGTACACTTTATGAATACGACATGCTGACCCATGGGCCGGTCATTGGTGTGACGGCGCGTTTCTGATCTCGGCATAGTCGCGGAATCGCTTGTGAGTGCATCAAAACTGAGGAGGCTCAAATGAAGATTACCCGCCGGTCCGCCGCATTTGGCGGAATAAGTCTACTCACGGGAGCGGCAATGAGCCGTTCAGCCCTGGCTCAGCACGGCTCCTTCCTCGGCATCGGCGAAGGCCTGGAGGATTTTTGGCTCGCGACTGACGCCTACATCTTTGGCTATCCGCTTGTGACCATGGAAATGACCCGGCGGGTCATCACCAATGTTGCCGCGCCTGAGGGAACGCGGGCCCCTATGGGTCAGCTCATCAAGCTGCGCCAATATCCTAACGCTTCGTTCCGGGACGTCACAGCGCCCAATGCCGATACGCTTTATACGACGGCGTTCTTCGATGTCAGCCAGGAGCCGTGGGTGTTCAGCACTCCGGACATGCAAGGACGCTACTTCCTGATGCCGATGCTGGACGGCTGGACGACGGTGTTTCAGGCCCCAGGCAAGCGCACGACCGGGACTGGGGCGCAGACCTATGCGATCACCGGGCCGGGCTGGAACGGCAAGTTGCCGGACGGCGTCAAGGAATATAAGTCACCGACCAACATCGTCTGGCTGCTCGGTCGCATTTACTGCACGGGCACGCCGGAGGACTACGCAGCCGTGCATAAGCTGCAGGACGAGTGCAAGCTCACACCGCTGAGCGCCTACGGCAAGCCCTATACGCCGCCTCCGGGCAAAGTCGACCCATCGATCGATATGAAGACGGCCGTCCGCGAACAGGTCAATCGCATGGATGCTGTGTCGTACTTCACGCTGCTCAGCCAATTGATGAAGACGAATCCGCCTTCCACAGCGGATGCTCCACAACTCGCCAAATTCGCGCGCATCGGCATAGTTCCTGGACAGGACTTCGATCCGAGTAAGCTCAAGGCGGATTTCCTGAAGCGCGTCCCCGAAGTCGCAGTCGACAGGATCATGCTCCAGTTCAAGATCAACAAGGCGATCAAGGACGAGAACGGCTGGGCCTTCACCACGAAGACGGGTATCTACGGGACCGACTACCTGATGCGGGCGCTCGTGACTGCAATCGGGCTCGGCGCAAATCGCCCGCAGGATGCGGTCTACCCGACCTCGAAAGTCGATGCAGATGGCGGCAAATACAATGGGGCAAACAAGTATGTCATGCGATTCCCCAAAGGCCATTTGCCGCCGGTCGAAGGGTTCTGGTCGCTGACGATGTATGACAGCCAGTATTTCTTCGTGAACAATCCGCTCAATCGCTACTCGATCAGCCCGCGGCAAGATTTGCAGACCAATCCGGATGGCTCGACCGATCTCTACATCCAGAAAGACTCGCCCGGCAAAGACAAGGAATCAAACTGGCTCCCGGCACCTCCCGGCGATTTCATTCTGATGTTGCGGATGTATTGGCCGACCGAGACGGACCCATCGATCATTAATGGCACGTGGACGATTCCTGCGGCCAAGAAAGTCTCTTGAGTGAGCGAACCCATGCCGGTCTTTGCGGGCCGGCATGGGCTCGACCTGATTTATTTTTTCCTTGCCAAATTCAAAGACGATATTGGGGGACGACTATGCGCGGAGCACTGATCATCGCAGCAATCCTCGGGTTCACATCCATACAGCCGGCGCGCGCACAGACCGACCTCAGTGCCTATGCCGATGCCGACGGGTATTTGGACGTTCAGAAATTGACGTGCGCGCAACTGGCCGGCACGTGGCAGCAAGATGCAGACATGCTCACCACCTGGTATAGCGGTTGGTACAATGGTCTCGCCCACAAGCACTTGCTGAACATCAAGAGAGCAAAAGAGGCCGAGCACGAAGTCATCATGTACTGCAAGGCCAATCCGGACAAACGGATCATCGAGGCGATTGCTGTGGTGTTCAAGGACATGCGGGCCAAGCTCGGGATCAAGATGAAGCCAGACTAAATTAACGGATTGACCCTCAGCGGCGATGTCGGCGGCTTCGACGTCGGCAGTCAGTTTTCCTGACAGGCGATTGGCGTTCACCGCTGGACCTTCGCCGGGACGCATAGCGTCACCGATGGCGCAGCTTGGTGGACTGCGACAAAAAATGTGCGCGATAAAATATTATAGACTGTCGCTCGAAGTGTCCGATATTTTGATCGAAGCCTGTGCGTGATTGCGGGCCTTTCCCGATCTCGCGCCGTCCGATCGACATCTACGGCGATGGGGTGGCACGAGCGCCCACTACAACTTCTTGCTCATCCCCTCCGACTGCGCGGGCAGCGCCGCGCCGCGGGAACAAAATTAGAAATGATGAAGAGGAGACGGGAAACGCCTTAATACGATGCAAAATAACGGTGTACTGGCATGTAACAGTCCTTGTTGCCATGTAGGGCACGCTACCAAGCGCGAATCGCGTATTTCGCCTTATCGCAGAAGGCGCTAGCTAACCGCTCTTTCGGATTGCTGTCATTGCAGGGAGGGCGATCGTCGGTAGCTGTCAGTAAGCTCCTGCCAGTTCTTTATGTGCTACGAAATCTGGAGTACACGCTATCGAATGATGCGCCGCATGATCATTTCCGCTCCAATCATTGCTGTAGGCTTGCTCGCTGGCAACACATTTGCGTCGGATGTTGGAAGAACGACCAGTTTGCCGATTCCTCGATTCGTCTCGGTCAAGTCCAAACCTGCAAACGTGCGCGTGGGACCAGGCGTCAGCTACCCTCTCAAGTGGACATTTGTTCGACGTGGTCTTCCGGTGGAAATAATTGCGGAGTTTGGGAATTGGCGGCGAATCCGCGACTGGGGTGGCGAAGAGGGCTGGATAGTCGGATCGTTGCTTTCCGGCAACAGAACGGCGCTCGTCGCCCCATGGTCAGGCGCTAACCCTGTTGCGATACGCTCTGATGCTGCGGAGAACGCCTCGACTGTCGCGATCGTGCAGTCGAAGGTGCTGGTTCGCGTCGTCGGATGCGATGGAAAATGGTGCAAGGTGAAAGCCAAGGGGAGGAGGGGGTACATCCGCCAGACGAGACTTTGGGGCGCATATCCGGGCGAAGTATTTTAGTCCTCTAATCTTCATTCCGCCTCGGTTTCATCCAGCGCGATAGCGCGCAATTGTGGGAAAGCGGTCGAGTCCAAATCCTTTGAGGTGAAATGGCCCAGCCGATCAAACCGGTGCACTCCAATATGCGGAAGCGCGTCAACGACCTGCCCGACAGATTTCAGTATCGAAGGATGGTCGTCGTTCGAAACCAGAAGCTGGATATCATTCACGCGCGCGTCCAGCCTGGGGTCGATCTCAAAGTCGAAGAAGCCGCGAGTGTGTGTCTTATCTGGATCAAGCCATGGGGCAACAAGGATGAGCCTTGCGGCCCGAATGGCATTCTCACTCAGCCAACGCAGTAAAAAGCCGGCGCCACAGCTATAGCCGATCAGAAGTGTCGTGGCGTCGGTATCAAACCGTTCCAGCTCCCGCTTCCAGACCGTATAGACTGGATCATATGCTTTGGGCATCTCGGGCGTTTGTGTGGCAATTCCTTTGATCAGCAGTTGCTTTTGAATCCAAGGCAGCCAGTGGCTATTCGACAGTGCCGGATGATCCGGACTGAAATATTCAGTTCGGTCGCAAGTGCCATGCACAATGATGGCATTGCCTGGGTTGTGCATTACCAGCGCAGCTCGTGGATATCATCAAACACGTCGCGCACTGCCGGCTGGGCGTGCGCTGGCCCCAACGCAAGCATCAGCTCGTGCCATTGATCGGAGTACGCCACCAATTGATCAGTTAACCAATTGCCCGGCAGGTCGCGGGTGAAGCTGCGCAAGTCGCTGGAATTG
This sequence comes from Pseudorhodoplanes sinuspersici, assembly GCF_002119765.1. Classification (NCBI taxonomy): domain Bacteria; kingdom Pseudomonadati; phylum Pseudomonadota; class Alphaproteobacteria; order Hyphomicrobiales; genus Pseudorhodoplanes; species Pseudorhodoplanes sinuspersici. The sequence goes on along the minus strand of NZ_CP021112.1, from coordinate 1,013,212 downwards.
AAAAGCGCCATCAGCACGAATGCGATCAGCATGGCGAAACAGCTGGCTCGGACGTTTGTGCTGGTATCTGACGTTTTGGCTTCTGGTCGGCGACGGAAGTAACGGATGTGCCATAGGCGGCGTGCGGGTGATCGATATCTGGAAGGTCTATCAAGCATGGGATTTATCCATCACGTGACTTAGAACTGAAAATAAACGAACGGCGCAACGCCTTCGGGGCCGATGAACTCGATCAGCACAAGCCCGCCGCCAAACAGGAGCCCAAGTATCGATGCGGGCATGTTGCGCAGTTTCTCTGCTGTCTTCTCCAGAGTATTGCCCGGCAGAAATTGTACGGCCACCGAGCCTGCGGTCAGGATAAGGAGAAACGGACTGAACAGGTGGACGCTGCCTGTCCATGAAAACATTTGCTCAAAGTAGCTTGTCGCAACTTCCAGGTCCGGCGAGCGGAAGAAAATCGCAGCAAGTGTGAAGACATGGAAAGTCATGAACCACCCGACGAAGGCCGAAGCGATCAATCCGAATTGAGTTGCGCGGCTACTCACATGCACATCAGGCGCGCTCTTGCGCGCAGATATCTGCCCCCGCCATTCATGATAGCGGCCCTTGACGACACGCTCGATCACAAGCGCCGCACCGAGAATGGCGCCCCAGATGACAAAGGTCCAACTGGCGCCGTGCCAGAGACCACCAAGCAACATCGTCAGCAAGATGTTGCGGTGCATGCGCCAACCTGCTTCTCGCTTTTTCCCGCGCAGGGCCCGGTAGAGGTAGTCGCGTAACCAGGTTGACAGCGAGATGTGCCAGCGCTGCCACAATTGCTGCATCGAGGTGGCGGCGAACGGGCGATCGAAATTCTTTCTGAAGCGAAATCCAAGAAGGGCGGCGACACCAATAGCGATGTCACTGTAGCCCGAAAAGTCGCAATAGACCTGTATGGCGTACGCATAATGCGCGCCAACAAGGTCGGCGCTGCTTGCGGATGTAGGATCGACGAACACCGGATCGACGAGGTCGACCGCCAAATAATGTGCCACCACGGTCTTTTTCAGCATTCCGGCCAAAATCAGAATGAAGCCGTAGATCGCGACGACGCGAGTGAGTTGCGGTGGCTTTGACAATTGCGGAAGAAAGTCCGAACCGCGCACGATCGGACCCGCGACAAGCTGTGGAAAGAACGAGATGTAGAGAAACAAGTCGATCGGTGAGGATACCGGCTTCACGTGACCGCGATAGACGTCGACCACATAGGAGATGCCCTGAAACGTGAAGAACGAAATGCCAATCGGCAGAATGATTTCCAGAAACGGCATGTCACGTTGCAGGCCGAACTTCAGCAAGAGGTCAGTTAAGCTATCGAGAAAAAAGCCATAGTATTTAAAGAAGCCGAGAACGGCGAGATTGGCCGCAACCATCGCGGCGACGATCCAGCGCCTCGAGCGATCCTCCTTGGTCCGCCCAAGCAGCAGTCCACCCAGGTAATTGGCCACGGAACTGCCAGCAAGCAGGGCCATAAATCGCCAGTCCCACCAACCGTAAAAAAGATAACTCGCCGCGAGCAGCAGCATTTTGCGCGGCTCGGCATGTGGCTGCAGGATCCAAGCGAGTGTGAAGACCGCGATGAAGAACAATGCAAAAGTCAGTGTGGGAAAAAGCATGAGCACCGACGAATGAGCGTTGCTGATTTTGTCGTGGCCGGGCTAGCCGCCCATAGCTGCAAAACCTCTGATCGGGCGCCGGTAGATGGGCTTTGCCTGTGTGACTATCGCCCAGTACGCCGACCCCGGCTTTGATTCCCTGAATGCGTCAGCGGGCCGTCTTGATCTCGCTCAGATCGCGGCCAATCGCACCGGCGACAATATCGGCCAGCCGAAGTTGACCATCGTTGGTGAAATGCATCCCGTCCTCTTTGCGCAGACGCCGCTTCACTCCGTCGAGGCTATGACCGAAGGATGTATAGCCGCCGCTCTCATCCAGAAAGTGCTCCCAGGTGCTGACATAGGTGAACCCATGTTTTCTGGCCTGTGCACGGAAAATTCTGTTGAGCCCTTGATAGTCTCGGCTCATCCAAGCGGATCGGACCGCCGGTAGGCCAACCCAATAAACCTTCGCATCCACTGCTGCGAGAGTCGTCATGAATCGGGCGACGCGCCGTTCATACTCGGTCAGCCACATTTTTGATCCACGGGGCAGTCTGCGGCCATTCAGCCAAATCGACTGGCGGTCGTTTCCGCCTATCATGACGACGATGGCGTTGAGTTTTGTTTTGCTGATGAATGCCTTCAAGGCGCTTTGCCAGTTGTAAACATCGTCCCGCATGAGGCCAGTGGCAGGCTTCGCAAACCTGATCACCTTAAGTGTGTCATGGTCGCGCAGAAGCTTCTGCATGCCGTCCCCAAGATCTCCGGCCATGGAATCGCCGACAACCCCGATCCGCAATCGCTGCGACGATTGCAGCAAGGCGATAGTCCCGGCATGAGCATTGTCCAACTTGCGAGCGTGAGCTGACTGAATCGGAGCGAGAATCGAGACGGCACAAAAGATAAAGAGCCAGCAAAAGCTGGGTCGGTGTTTGCGCCATTTTCGAAAACCAAAAGACATGCCCGAAACGCTCCCGTTTTTAGCACCTATTCGTTACATCACGTTGCTGCTCATGTGAGTGGATCAAGCAGCATCGTCTGCGGCGGTTGAACAAAGCTCTTGCTTTGGGATCGCAGCGCAATCGTAGCTGATTGCGAATCTGCAATGTCTGCATGCATTGTTACTGTTTCGATCCAATGATGAAAGTCCGCACCGCGCTCGCCCACATCGAATTCGCCGAGTGCGTGTTTCACTGACATCGTGCGTCGCCGCATTTGTCCCATCCTTGCCGTGGTTGAGGATCAAAATGCGGCAAATTCAACTTGGATTTGCATTTCATCAACGCTTTCGTGCAGAATCCCGGAGGGGACTGACGCAATTCCAAGCCGTTGCTGCGCGGCTGAGATGGGACTTTATGACGCAGACAATTCGCGCTCACCTCGCTACGATTTCTTTTTCTGCTTGCGTCGCACTGCTCGCGGCCACCTCGCATGCCGCCAGTAGTCCAAAGGACGGCAAGCATGCAACGGCACAAAAGACGTCCGGCAGCAAAACGAAGATCAAGCCCCATTCCCGCAAGGCAGTAGCGAGAAGCGGTAATGTTGTACGGGAATCTCGTCGCGCAGTAGGCCGACTGAAGGCCGTCCGTCACATACCAATTCCGCGTTCGCGCCCGAATATGGCACTTGCTGACCCGATCAATCGGTTGCTGGCATCGACGTCATCGATGCTCACACCCCCGGCTTCCGACGTTCCTCCGGCATATGCACCAATCGCCTCGTCAGAGGCGAACATTCATGCACTCAAGCGCGCAATCCGTCTCGCTCTTCGCGGCAAAGTCGACACAGCGACCAATCGTCGCGACTACATCCATGACGAGGTGAGCCGAAAGCTGGTGGAATGGGTGATGTTGCGCTCGGGCGACAGTGCAGCGAGCTTTGCGCGCTATGCCGCATTCCTGGATGCCAACGGGGCCTGGCCGAGCCGAGATATGTTTCGGCGGCGTGCGGAAGCGCGGCTCTGGTCCGAGAAGCGCGAGCCCGGTGTCGTCTTGGCCTTCTTCTCCGATCATGAACCATTGGGATCGCTCGGCAAGCTGGCGATGGCACGGGCGCTGCTGGCGCAGGGCAAGGTCACTGCGGCCGGGAAATATGTTCGCTCTGCTTGGCGTGAAGACAACTTCTCAGCTCAACTCGAAGCGCAGGTATTGAAGACATTTGGGTCGCTGCTTACGACGGCCGATCATAAGGCGCGCATGCACATTCGGCTGTATGCGAACGATTTCGATACTGCAATGCGTGCGGCGAAGCGTCTCAGCGCCCCCCAAGTCGCTATTGTGAAGGCGCGCGCGGCGGTCACCCGAAGGGCGAAGAATGCAGGCACGCTCCTCAACGCAGTGCCGCAGGCAGCACGCAACGATCCCGCCTATCTGCTTACGCGTGTCCAGTGGCTTCGGCGGAGTGGTCAAGTCGGCGAAGCTGCCAAATTGATGCTGTCGGCGCCGCATGATGCGCGTCTCATTCACGATGCCGACAAGTGGTGGATCGAGCGCCGAATTCTAGTGCGGGAAATGCTTGACGACGGCAAGGCACAGATCGCCTACCGGATCGCCCGCAATGCCGCTCTTCCGTCGAAGGAAGGCCTCCGCGTCGACCATCCGTTCACGGCGGGGTGGATCGCGCTGCGGTTTCTCAACGATCCGCGCTCGGCGGCAAAGCATTTCGCCCGCATCCCGCAGATCACGACGCACCCGACGTCGCTCGCTCGCGCCGGCTATTGGCTCGGACGCGCTGCCGAAGCTGCTGGCCGCGGTAGCGATGCGCGCCGGTACTACGAGTCGGCGGCAGAGCATTCGGCGGCGTATTACGGCCAACTTGCGCGCGCCCGCCTTGGACGCCGCGGAATTCTGGTGCGCCGACCACCGGCCTTGGACAGTATGCGGCGCGCAGCCTTACGTAATGTCGATCTGGTGCGTGCGGTTGAGCTGCTTTACGCGACCGGCAACCGCGATCTCGTGGTCCCGTTCGTCGCCGATCTCAATCGCGTCGGCGACGCAGCCGTGCTGACGCTCATTGCCGAGACGGCCGCCAGGCATAAGGACGCGCGCGCCATGTTGTATCTTGGCAGAAGCGCGCTGGCGCGTGGATTTGCTTTCGATCAGTATGCGTTCCCAAATGTCGGCCTGCCCAAATACGCCCCCATCGGACCAAAAGCGGACAAGAGCCTTGTCTACGCGATTGCACGGGCGGAAAGCGCCTTCAACCCGCGTGTCGTTTCGGCCGCGAAGGCGAAGGGGTTGATGCAGGTGATGCCCGCCACGGGGCGTACCATCGCGCGCCGATTGAGAATCAAGTTCGACCCCAAACGGCTTCTGAACGATCCCAGCTACAATGTGCAGATGGGGGCGGCCGAAATCGCCGACCTCGTCAATACGTATGACGGCAATCACGTCCTTGCCTTTGTTGGCTATAATGCAGGGCGCGGGCGCGTCAAGGAATGGACGAAGCGCTACGGCGATCCGCGCAACCCGAATGTGGACGTCGTCGACTGGGTCGAGCGCATCCCGTTCACGGAGACGCGCATCTATGTGCAGCGTGTGATGGAGAACCTGCAGGTGTACCGGTCGCGATTCGAGCGTCCGGCACGGCTCACTATCGAGGCCGACATGCGCGGGATGCAGGGGTAGGCCCCATCTTCCATAAAAAGGAAACATCCAATATTCGAATGGAGCAGACATGCGGGTGACGATCCTGGTTGCGATGCTATCGGTCATGTGGGTCGGTCACTCGGCAGCCGCCGCGAGTTTCTCATCGTGTGTCGCTGGCTTGAGGGCGACAGCAGTCAAGGCTGGCGTCAGCCATTCCCTCGCGTCCCGCGCGCTCAGTCTTAGACAACCGGACGAAAAGGTTCTGCGGCTGTCAGCGCTCAAGCCAGAATTTAACACGCCGATCTGGGACTATCTCGGCTTTCTGGTAGACGAGCAGCGCATTAAGGACGGTCGTGACATGATGCAGAAGTACGATCGCGTCTTGCGATCGGCAGAGCAGCGTTACGGTGTCAACCGCCACGTGATTGCAGCGGTTTGGGGCATTGAAACCGACTATGGACGGGAAGTCGGTGATCATTTTTTGCCGCATGCTCTGGTGACTCTTGCATGCCAAGGAGAACGTCGAACGGCCTTCTGGCGCGGGGAGCTGATTGCTGCGTTGAAGCTTGTCGATCGTGGCGATCTCGAACTCGGCAAGCTCCAAGGGTCGTGGGCCGGTGCGTTCGGACAGACGCAGTTCATTCCGTCCACTTATCGGCGTCTCGCCGTTGATTTCGACGGCGACGGACGGCGCGATCTCGTCAACTCCGTTGCCGATGCGTTGGGCTCGACGGCCAATTATCTGAAACGCGCTGGCTGGCGGCGCGGCGAGTCCTGGATGATTGAAGTGAAAGTCCCACCGGGCTACGTCGGCCCGACGGGACGCAAAAACAAGGCAGCTTTGTCTACCTGGGCGCGCCGTGGCGTGATGCGTGCGGACGGAGCTCCGCTTTCCGGCGGTGCTCAAGCCGGCCTTCTCCTGCCTGCTGGACGTCAGGGGCCAGGCTTCCTTGTCTTCCGCAACTTCAACGCGATTTATGCTTACAATCACGCCGAATCCTACGCCATCTCCGTCTCCTATCTCGCGGACCGGCTCGCCGGCTATCCATCACTGAGGACGGCTTGGCCAACCGACGATGCCGGCCTCTCGCGCGCCAAGCGTCTCCATCTGCAAAAGCTGCTATTGGCGAGCGGTTATGACCTTGAAAAGACAGACGGGAAAATCGGCCCGGCGACACGCGAGGCCATTATGGAAGCAGAGAAGCATTTCGGCATGCAGCCGACGGGCCGCGCCGGTCAGAAGATCTACCGTGCGCTTGGTGGCAAGTAAGGGTCGCAGCAAGGATTGCGTCTCGCTCCAAACGTTGGTCCGGCGATATTCAATCTGACGAGAAATGCTAATGAGAATGTAAACGAACGCTATAGCGACAAACGGCCGGTCCCGAGGGATCAGCCGCTGAATCAGGCGGCGGTCGCTGTTACCATTTCGTCAGCTCCGTCGCTGACTTCGGATCGCGCACCCGCTTTTTTACCGTAAAACTTTTCGATCATCTCGACCGAGGTGCCCATGTTAGCCGCTAGCTGAAAGACGCTGACGCCCTCCGACAATCTCATCGTGGCTTAGGTGTGCCGGAGCGAGTAGGGGGCTCGCTTCATCCCGTTGGACCCGTAGAGGATGCCCACACGTTTGAGCGCTTGCTGAAAGCTATTCTTGAAGCTGAGAATGGGCTTTCCGTCTGGATGGCAAAACAGCGTTTCACTCGGTGAAACCCTATCGAGAGACAGAATTTGATTATCGTTTTTGGTAAACCGGCAGCTTCACAATCTGGAGCAAGCCAGACAATGGACCATTTTCTATCGTGATGGTACCACCGGTGCGCTGCACAATCTCATATGCGATCGTCAGACCCAGCCCTGCGCCATCGATATTCTTTGTGCGCGCAGGGTGAGCGCGGAAGAATGGCTCGAACACTTGCCCAAGCAGATCCTGCGGAATCCCTGGTCCATCATCTTCGATGACAACGCGCGCCTCTGAAGGCGTGCTTTCGACGGCGATGCGCGCCCGCTTCCCGTGGGTAGCGGCGTTAATGATCAAATTGCGAAATGCGCGATTGAGGCTGGTTCGGTTTGCCCGCACGATCGCCTCGGCGGTGCCGGTGAGCGTGACGTCATATGACAATGCCCGCAGCTCGTCCGCGAGCTCCGAAATCAGCGTGTCGAGCCTGAGAGACTCTGGTGCGGACTTCCCGGCCTCTTCCCGCACGAGGAGGATCGCACTGTCCGCAATCCGTGCGAGTTCGTCGATGTCTTTGAGCCACATTGCGCGGTCGTCATCGTCTTCGACGAACTCTGCCCTCAGGCGCATGCGCGTGATTGGCGTCCGCAAGTCATGTCCAGCGGCGGCCACAAGGCGCATTCTGCTCTCCATCGCCTCTTTGAGACGGGAGGACAGGGAATTGAGTGCCTTAGCGGCGACCCGTACCTCCGCCGGCCCCTTGATCGCAAGCTCGGGCAGCAGGGCGTCCGGCCCCACCGACTCGATCGCTCTTTCAAGCAGGACGAGAGGCTTGACCATCCGGTGGGCGAAGAAGAGCGCGATCGCGATCGCGCCAAGGGCAATTAGCGCGAGCCACATCAGAACTATATTAAAAACTCCGCCCGGCGGGGGTAGGTCGGTGAGTTGTGTAACAAGCCAGCCTTGGTCGAGAGGAATAGACAGCATAGGCAGATCGCGGAGATTTCGAGACACTAGGACATCGCGTGGCACTCCCCGCGCTTTCAACGTTTCGCGTAGCCAGGAGGTTACCTCCGTCTCGACCTCGCCTTCGGCTGGTTTTTGCTGGATCGGCACCAATGCCGGCGCAGCGCGCGCTATTCCCACCAGCAATTGAACCTGCTCGGCCATGGGACCGATTGCTTGCCGTTCATTCGGCGGTCTCAGCAGGTAGATGAGCACGCCCGTTATGATGCTGACCATCGCAATGATCACAATGGCAACGAGCATGGCAAGTTTGGCTCGCAACGTGGTCATGATGGAGAGTCCTGCAACTCGACCTTCACGACCAGCTGATATCCGCCGTTGCGAACAGTCTTGAACAGGCGTGTTGCCCCCGAGGCGTCCAACTTGCGCCGGAGGCGGCTGATCAGGACGTCGATCGAGCGATCGAGCACGTCGCCCCCGTCACGGCCATGCGTGAGATCCAGAAGCTGATCCCGCGAGAGCACGCGTCCAGGTCGGTCCAGGAATGTCTGCAGCAGATCGAATTCAGCACCTGTCAATTCGATAGCGTTGCCTTGAGGGTCCACGACGCTGCGCGTTTGCGGGTCCGCGATCAATCCTTCGAATTGATACACCTTTGAGGTCGGAGCTTGCGAGGTCGTCTCGGAACGGCGTCGCAGGACGGCGCGAATCCGTGCCACCAATTCACGCGGGTTGAACGGTTTGCCGAGATAGTCGTCGGCTCCCATCTCCAGGCCGACGATACGATCGATATCCTCCTTGAGAGCGGTCAGCAGAATGATGGGGATTGTGTTTCGTTCTGCTTTCAAATCTCGGCAGGCGTCGAGGCCCGACCCATCCGGCAGCATCACGTCCAGAACGATAAGATCGATTTTATTGGTCGCAATGCGCTCACGGAGTTCGCGGCAGCTCGACGCTAATAGAACGCGAAATGCCTGCCCTTCGATATAGCGCGCGAGCAGTTTTCGGATTTCCGGATCGTCGTCGACCACCAGGATTTGCGGCGTGTGTGTACTCATAAGTGTTGTTCGGCACTGGCTTAGGGGCGCACTTTTACCGCGAAGTACGGTCGAAGGAAGCCGTCATTTGTAACAAATTGCGTCTCGCGATCTCTCCAGAAACATTTCGACACAAATTGGTCGCGGCCAAGACAGTTAGACACGAATTGCCCTATGCGAGCAAAGCGTTTGGTTTATGGGCATCTGCACCTGTCCAGGGGCCCGGCTAACAAGCATCCCAAGGTCAACGAGTGTAGAGGGAAATGCAGGATGATTGCTGTTGCCGAACACCGGCTGATGCGGCTGCTTGCACTTCGTTTTTCCTGTTCCTCAATTCTGCGGCCTACGCGCAAGGACCCTCGGCGGCAATGACGGTCATGGCCGCACCAGTAGAAAAAACTCAGCTCGATAAGAGTATTGCCGCAACCGGAAGCGTATCCGCCTGGCGCGAGAATGTCTGGCGGTCACCCAAGGATAAGTCTGATCGTCAGATAATCGTGACCCATCAGATGTGATCTGCCGGTTCTGTATCTCTGTTGCGATTGGACTGAAAGCGCACAGACATCTTAAGACACACGCCTGACATTCGCTGCACAGGATCTCGTGCCAGAAAGGTTGGAAAGCGATTGAAGGCAACGAGAAGAATGCGCAGACCGGTTCGTTTTGTAAGGCAACAACGTATTCTCCGAGTGTTTGTCCGAGCCATGATAGAGGATGCGGCATGGCGCGCGGCCCTGAAAAGGCCAGGCATTATCTCTGAATGGGCAGATGCAAGGGTCGCGCTCAAATGATAAGGCGGCCTCTGGTTTGTCCTGGTTTGGATCTCGGAGCGCTGCAGACCGGGCGTAAAATCGTTCTCGCCGCGTTTGTTGCAGTTGGAATTCTTCTCTTTGCGCTTGCGGAGCCCAGCTATTCTCTAGATGCGTTTGCTCGTAAAGCCATCGAGTGGGGCGGCCTCCTTCTGATCGCCATATGCATCATTGGCCGGACTTGGTCCTCTTTCTATATAGGAGGCCGTAAGGGTATCGATCTGGTCGATACAGGTCCATACTCAATCATGAGAAATCCGCTCTACTCTTTCTCGATCGTCGGAGCGGCGGGCATCGGTGCTCAAGTTGGGAGCGCCACTATCGCGTTTTTGTGTGCACTTGTCGCGTATTCGGTTTTCGCTGTTGTGGCTCAACATGAAGAGCGACTGTTGTTGCGAAAGCATCGCCGTCAATTTCCCACCTATTTCAGGCGCGTTCCCCGCTTTGTGCCTGACATATCGTTATGGCGCGATGAAGAGACCCTCACGATTTATCCGCATCGGGTGTACATGACATTTTTCGATGCGTTGCTTTTTCTGCTTGCCGTACCGCTGGCCCAACTCTGTAAACACTTGCAATCGGAAGGCGTGCTGCCGGTGCTGATCGCCCTCCCATAGCCACGTCAACTGAAAGGCTGTGTTCGACCCGATGGGAGCATGGCGAATGAGTGTGGGAAAATGGGTGCGCCGCCTCCAGCAGCGCGCGCAAAATTGCATAGCGCAGCGTGTTGCGCCGTTGGGACGTGTTGGAGCGCGGCTAGTTCGACAGCGCGCCGCTGCAGCCGGCTGACAAGAACGTCAACGAAGCGACTGAACGCGTTTCTTCGCGAGCGGATTGTCCTGACAAGATCTCCAAACGACGCTGAATTCACCTCGAAGCGATTTGGATAGCAATTTTTGTGACAAAGGCTGTTTTCTATCCAGCCGGACATCTTTCGACACAAAAATCGGTGGTGGAGAAACAGTTCGACATCACTCGCCGGAATATGAGTCACGAGAGCCCCCTATGGATAGTGCAGCGTTAACATTCAGGGGGATTCAGTGCGCAGCCTTGGTAATCACAACCAGTCTGTGGCCTGCGAGACGGTTCGCTTCTACAAGCGACAAAGACGGGTCAAGTATCACAATGCTCTCAGATTGATCGGTGTCCGGTGGCGGCTTTCGCCGTCGGATATGCTCCAAAAAGGGGCGTGTTCATCGTGTGCAAGTCAAGGCATGCCGGGGGCAGCCAATGTGCACGCGTCGTAAGCCCTTATTCCTCGCGACACTGGCGATCCTCCTTCTGCCCGGCTGTGCGACTGTGCCTCTTGTGAGGGGTTCCAGCCTGTCATCATATGATGGAATGGCTAACTCGGATGGCAAGATTACGAAGTCGCGCATCCTTGTGAAGAAAGAGCAGGTGCTGGCGGCCAAAACGATCAATATCTTGTCGACGGCATTTATGCCTTCCGTCGCTCCGACGTTGTCAGATCAGCAGCGTGCTTTAGTCGCGAATGCGGTCAACCGGGCTCTGTGCGTGAATCTCAGCGACCGCTTTGTCGTTGTTCCCCCGGATGCTCCCGCAGATTTGTCCGTGCGCGCCTCGATAACAAAGGCAGCGCCTACGGATGAGCTTGCGGCTGGTGTTTCTGCTGCGGCCTCACTCGGCGCAAGTTTCATCGACTGGGGAACTTCGGTTCCGATTCCGATCCCTCGGATTCCGATTGGCTTGGGAGATCTCTCCATTGAAGCGGAAGCCGTTGACCCTCGCGGCCAGCAACAAGCTGCAATGCTTTGGGCGCGGGGTGCGACCGTGTTGTTCAGTTCGCCGAAGGCATCCAAGGCCAGTGATGCGTATGATTTGGCGAAAGCGTTCGGAGAGGATTTTGGGTATTTGCTCGTGAAGGCCGAGTCTCCATTCAATAACACCAGTGGTCCCAACTTCCCGACCTTGCAAAGGATCAACTCGACCATGGGGCTCGCGCCGAAACACGCGGCATGTGAAAACTACGGCCGTTATCCGGGTCTGATGGGTGTGGTCGGCAACAAGTTGGGCTTGCCGCCTGAATGGACTGATCAAGGGCCTAAGAAGATGGCAAGGCCCTAGGAAAACAGACTGCGCGGTCGATACGTCAGCCGCGCAGCTTTATCGAATCAAGTGTGTGCGTACCGAGCGTAAACCTCCGCGCGTCGTTCAAGCGTGAAGTAAGAAGGGTGACCCGTTCAGAAAGGCGCACGGACTCACCATGGGCATCAGCGCGCTTTTGAGGCGTGGGCTGGCGCGGTGTCCATAACCGCTATCGGGCGGGTCGCCGGTTCTCGAAACATCCCCAGTAGGCACAGTCCGCCCGGATGCGATACATCATCCGGAGCGGTCCTGTAGCTCCGCCGGATAGAGCGGCGGTTTCGAATCCTCGAACCTCCACCACGCAGTCTCTGCATATGTTAGTCGAAGTTTCGGATATGATGTTGCTGGCTCTCAGGGAGTGACGACGATCTTGCCCATGACCTCGCGGTCACGGATCATGCGCAGGCCTTCCGCCGCTTCTTCAAGGGGCAAGACCTTGTCCACCACGGGCTTCAGGCGGCCGTCCTGAATCATGTCCATGAGGGCGGCCAGGTTCTCGTGGTAGAAGCTGTTCGAGCCGATAATCTTCAGCTCGAAGCTCCAGATGTAGCGCAGGTCTTCCTTGGGATCATGGCCGGCCGTCGCGCCGCAGACCAAGATCGTCCCTCCGCGCTTCACGCACCGAAGCGAGGGCACCCAGGTGTCGCCACCGGTGAAGTTGATGACCACATCCACACCGCCCTCATAGGTCCGGCGCTGGGGCTTGCCATACTTCTCGACGGCCCATTTGGAGAAATCGGTTTCCCGGTAATTCACCACATGGTCTGCTCCCAGTTCCTTCAGGCGCGTCATCTTGTCCTCGGATCCGGCGCAGGCGATCACCTCACAACCCATCTCCTTGGCCAGCATCACGCAGCCGGTGCCGACGCCACCGGAGGCGCCCAGAATCAGCACCTTGTCCCCCGCCTTGATGGTGTTGTGGGTGACGAGCATCCGGTGCGCAGTGCCGTAGGCCACCGGAAGAGAAGCCGCGTCGACGAAGCTGACGTCCGGCGGCATCCGGATCAATTGGCCAACGGTGACGACGCAATATTGCGCCATCCCGCCGTCCATCATTTCTCCCATCAATCCCTTGGCGGGATTGAGGGGATTGACGAGCACCCGGTCCCCGATCTTCCAGTCTGTAATTCCCTCGCCCAGTTCGGTGATCTCGCCGGCCATATCGAGACCGATGATCACCGGCAGCGGCACCTTGATGCCCGGCATGCCCTTCACGGTGAAGACATCATGATAGTTGAATGAGGAGGCGCCAACCTTGATCACCACCTGGCCCGGCCCCGCAATCGGGACGGGGTAGTCATTGACCACGGACAGGTCGCTCACATCGCCATGCTGCTTGAGCAACAGGGCCTTCATCGTCGCGGGCATGCGATCTTCTCTCTTTGCTGGGTTAGTACGCTTTCGCCTGGCTTGATACCTGACGTTTACTTGATGGCCTTCGACTGCTCGAAGGGGGTGGGATTCATGCCGCCCGCAGGAAGTTCTCCCTTCACCGCGCCGACGCTCTTGAAGATCTCGAACTGGGCCTTGAGGGAGGCGATGGCATCGGGGCTCATGTCGACCGTATAGATGTCGTCCCACAGCGCGGCATAAGCCTTGGCGTCGGTTTCCTTTAGATGGGCACTCGCCACAAGAGCCTTGGCCACCGCCGCCTTGTCTTTCTTGCCGAACTCATAGGCATCGCGCATGGCGGCCACGATCTTGGCCGCGCCCTCCGGATGCGCCTTCAGCCAGTCATTGCGGATGAGGCCGAGCGCGAGCACGGGCGGAGCATTCTTGCCCGTGATCTTCGCCCATTCCTTGCTGAAGGAGCTCAGCTTGTGCAGTTTCAGCTCCGGTAGGAGCGCCAAGGAAACGCCGCGTAGCGCCGCCACATCGATATCCTTCTGCACAAGAAACTGGGCAACGCGCGAATCGTTGCCCGGGACCGCCTGGTAGTCGGACGCCGCGAAACCATAGTTCTTGTCAAGAATAGCGGCGGTAATGGCGGCCGTTGCACTTCCCGCGGGAGACATGCCGATCTTCTTACCCTTGAGCTCTTCCATCGTCTTGATGGGCGAATCTTCCAGCACCACGAAATCGAGCTGCGCCACCTGGGTGGCCAGGATGATGCTCATCGGCAGGCCGTCCGCGACGACGCTCATGGAGCCGCCCGCGCTCGCGCCGATGGCGAAATCAATGGCGCCGGCCGCTATGGCTTTGGTGGGGGCGTTCACGTCGGGAAAGGTGATGTACTCCACCTCAAGCCCGCGTTTCTCCATAAATTTTCCAGCCTGCAGGACCGAGCCGAAGCCAAGGCTGACACCCGAGCTCCAGTAGCCGATGCGTACCTTCTGTGCTTCGGCGTGACCGGCCAGACCGGTGACGATGGCGAGGGCGACCGCGGCAATCGAGAGATGTTTCAAGGGATTCTCCGAGTTCGTGTTTTCATGAAGCTTGAATGATCGTTATTGAGTCTCTGGACGCTTCTTCCATGCAAACAAATGCTGTTCTACCGGCTTCAAGACAAACCCTTCTAAAATTATCATCAGTGCGACCAAGGTCAGTGTCCATGCGAACACTTGGTCGGTCTGAACAAGGTCGGCGGCCTGACGCAGGCGATATCCGATACCGCTACTTGCCCCCAATGTTTCCGCAACGATGCTGACCCGGGCTCCGAAGCCGAAAGCCAGACGCGCGCCCGCGAAGAAAAGGGGCAGAATTGTCGGCAGGTAAATCTTGGTTAGCATTTGCAGACGCGACATGCGGAAGGTGCGCGCGAGCTCGATGAATTCCGCGTTCACGGTCTGCGTTCCCTGCCAGACATTGGTCAGGATCAGGGGCATCGCCGTCATGAACACCACGAAGATGGTGCTCCAGTTGGACAGGCCGAACCAGATCAGCGCAAAAATGGCCCAGATGGAAGAAGAGACCGTGTTGATGATGGTCAGGACAGGCTCAAAGAACTCACCCAATGTCCGGCTCGCTCCGAGCAGCAGACCCAGAACCGTGCCGATCACCGCCGCAAACGCGAAACCCATGAAGATGCGGTAGAATGTAATCCCGAAATCACCCCAGAATTCGGGTCTGGCGACAAGTTCCTGCCAAGTCTTCCAAACCCGCGACGGGCTCGGCAGGATGAAGGCCGGTGTGCCCAGCGAAGCGATCTGCCACCCGAACAGCAGAAGCCCGAGGAGCGCAAGCCTGAGAAAGACGAGGCGCAGTCGCTGCTCCCGTGTGGCCTGAATGCGCATCGGTAACTTTATTGAAGAAAAGGGAAAGGGCAGGGCTCGAAAATTCATCACAGCTTCAGGCGCAAACGGCGCACCTGCTCCACCACTTCCGGCGCCACCGGATTACGCGGATAAGGAAGATCGATGAGAACGTTCTCACGCACGCGGCCAGGACGCGGCAGGAGCACCACGACCTTGCTGGCGAGCACCACGGCCTCCTCCACATCGTGAGTAACGAAGACAATGCTCATCTTTTTCAACGCTGCGATCCGTAGCACCTCATCATGCATCTGAGCGCGGATGGAGGGGTCGAGTTTAGAAAACGGTTCGTCCATCAAGAGTATGGAGGGCTCGGTGACGAGCGAACGCCCGAGCGCCACCCGGCTTCGCATGCCGCCCGACAATTCGTGCGGATAGACATCGGCAAATTGTGACAGCCCCACGAGGTCCAACGTCTTGCTAACCCGCTGGTGCCGCTCGGCGCGCGGCACACCGGCCGCCTCAAGGCCAAGGGCCACATTCTGCGCAGCGGTGCGCCAGGGAAACAATCGGTCTTCCTGGAACATGTAGGTCATGGAGCGCCAATCGTGGAATTCACAGGAGCGTATATTGTTGAGGTAGATTGTCCCGCAGTCGGGCTGAAGCAGTCCGGCGACGATGTTCAACAATGTGCTCTTGCCGCAACCCGACGCGCCCACCAAAGCAACAATGCTGCGCTCAGGTACGTCCAGTTCGATATCCCGCAGAACTTCCAGCTGTACGCCATCGCGGCGCATGAAACTCTTGCTGACCCGATCAACCTTGACGACGCTCAATTCCCGCCCCCTTCATCTGTTCTGCGTGACTGACCGGGACGAGAGCGTCTGAATCTTTGAGGCTTGAAATGACCTTCTCCATCGTCATTTCCCAGAAGGTCTCCACATGCCGGCGCGCGACGCGCTCGGCCGCATCGGCGTCCCCCGCCACCAAATGCTCGATCAGATGGGTATGGTCGTTTTCGATGTTGGGTCGAACGCCCTGCACGCCGAAGCCGAGCGCTACGAGGCGGGTCATCTCGTCAAGCAGGCCTGAGAGAGTCCGGCACAGACGCTGGTTGCCCCCGGCGACGGCAATGGCCATGTGGAAACTGCGATTGGCCTCAAGGAAGAAATCAAGCTGGTTACCCGGCTCCACCGGCACCCGCACCCGGCAGGCATGCTCAAGGCGCTCCAACTGGCCGCGATTGACCCGGCCCACCGCGAGCCGCGCCGAGAGGGGCTCAAGATGACGGCGCAGTGAGAATACCTCGTCCACGTCCTTCATCGTCACCGGCGTGACCCGGTAGCCGTGACGCGGCATGGAGGAGACGAAGCCATCCTGGATCAGACGCTGCAGCGCGATCCGGCAACTGGCCTTTCCCAGTTCCAGGCGCTCCATCAATTCGGCTTCGGTGAAGCGGGCGCCCGGCAGCAACCGGCAGGAAACGATCTCCTGGCGCAGAATGTCGTAGGCGTGATTGCCCTTCAGGGTTGAATTGGAAACTTCAACAATGCGACCTGTCGCCGGGATACCCAAGTATCTCGCGTTCTCCGACATTGAATGCTCCACATCCATCTGTGAGCAGCCTACAGATGAATTTTGGAGTTCTCAACACGCCATTTTTAGTCGGTACTTTTCAGTTTCACATTATTTTACAATGGTATAACAATTACATGCTGATCAATGCCTACAATTTGTGAGCATCTCACGATTATCTGGCTACAATTTGGTCAACGATTTGGCTGCGTGACCTTTGGTCAAGACGGGAATGAGTCTCGGAATAGAGGGGGATTTCGGTGGACGAGAATTTTCGCCAGTTTCTGGATCGGCTGCGCCAGCACGGAGAACTTGTCGACCTTCATCAGCCCATTGATATCCGTCACATCGCGACTCTCGTCGATCAGTCGGACAAAGCAATCTTCTTTCATAATGTGATTGGGTACAAAATTCCTATTGTATCCGGGGTGATCCGGACGCGCGAGCGCGCGACCATGGGAATGGGCTGCACCGACTTTTCCGAAATCGAAAAAAGGCTTGCGAGCGGGCTGGCCAATCCGATTCCGCCGACACGCGTTGAGTCCTCGGTATCTCACGAGGTCATCATGGAAGGTGACGAGGTCGATCTCTACAAACTGCCGATCCCCATGTCATCGATCTACGACGGCGGCCCGATGATTACAGCTGGTGTTGTGGTCGCGCGAGATCCGGAACTTGGCGTCAATACGGGCATCTATCGCTTTATGGTTAAAGAGCGAAACTTAACCGGCATCGATATCGTGACGCCAAATAACATGAGACTGTTTGTTCAAAGGGCGTTCGAAGCCAAGCGGCCGCTACCGATCTCGATCAGCATCGGTACTCATCCGATTGAGTTGATTGGGGCTGGTTACAAAGCGCCGCTTGGCGTCGATGAAATGGGTATCGCCGGCGGCATGCGCGGCGAACCGGTCAGGCTTGCGCCCTGTAAGACGGTCGATGTGCCGTATATCGCCGATGCTGAAATCGTACTGGAAGCCGAAGTTTTGCCAACCGGCTGGACCTATCCCGAAGGCCGCTTTGGCGAATTCACCTGGCTCATGGGCGGATTGCACTGGAATCCGCTGGTCCGCGTGAAGGCCGTCACCATGCGCAAGGATGCTGTTTATTACGCCCTCCACATGCCGTGGGAGAATACGTGGATGATGGCTCCGACGCGTTACGCCGCGATCCGGCAGGCGCTTCGTACGGCCGGCATTAGCGTCAAGGACATCAATGTGACGATGGGCGGCGTCACATTCTGGCACGCGGTGATTTCGATCCGCAAACAGGCCGGAGAGGGAAAAAATGCGCTGCTTGCGGCGCTTTCGGTCATGGATCTCAAGCATATCGTTGTCGTCGACGACGACATCGATGTCTACAATCCTGTCGAGGTCGAATGGGCCATTGCTACGCGCGTGCAGGGCGACCGCGACATTATGATCGTCAACAATGCACGCGCGAAGCCGCTCGATCCAAGCCTTCCCCCGACACCGTCCGGTGTTATTCCGACGACAGCCAAGGTTGGCATCGACGCGACGATCTCCGAAGGAATTCCGAAGGAACGCTTTGAGAGAATCACTTACGCTTACGCGGACACGGCCAAAATCGCTGATTATATGGCCGGCAAGGGGGATGCGAGCGGAGAAGCCGCATCGTTAAAAATTCTTCCGGAACTCGCTGGAAAAATTGCAGATGTGCTGGCGCAAACGCCTCTCTATTTCACGGACATTGCGGAGCGTTTTTCCGGGTTCGAGTTCAACTCGGTGGCGAGGGCGATCGGACTCCTGCATGAGCAACAGAAACTTTGGCAGGACCCGCGTGGCAGGCTCTGCTTGAAGGATTCCGCCTTCGCAGCGAAACTGCCAAGCTAAGATGAAAGATCGAACGGTTACGATGCCGTCAAGATCATTGGCACGCCCGCACCGGCACCCTGCCACGTCGAGCCAGTGAAGCGGAGACGTCATAACGTTCGAGGTTGCCCGCAAATGACAGTCCCTGTCCACAGTCGGTAGCGGCATCGAAGCCCCGTCAGACTTTGCGCCAAAAAAGTACCGATTCACGTATTGAGATCGTGTAACCTCTGTCGTAGGATGCTCACGCATTACACGTACGATGCTCAGTCGGTCAGCCAGGATGTGCACCGTTGAATTCCGCAAAAAATTATAACGACAATATTGTCGCTCAGCCTGATGCCGTCAGGGCCAATCAGGCTTACGATTTGCTGCGTCGAGAAATCGTCTCGTGCCGGATCTTGCCTGGCTCCCATGTTACTGAACCCTGGCTCATGGACCGCTATTCACTCGGCAAAGCCAGTTTGCGGATCGCGCTGCAGCGGCTCGTTCAGAGCCGCTTGATCTCCTCCATCCCACGACAGGGGTACCGTATCGCGCCCGTGACGGTGAAGGACGTCGAGGAAATTTTTTGCCTGCGCCTATTGATCGAGCCGTGCGCGGCACGCCTCGCGGCGGGTCGTGTCAACCGGGCGCAGCTCGAACGACTTGAACAGATTTGCCGCGGACAGATGCCGGAGGATGTTGGCAATCAGATCGATTTTTTCTGGGAAGCCAACAAAAGTTTTCACATGGCGATCGCCATCGCTTCGGGGAACGAACGTCTGCAACGCACGCTCTCCGGGTTGCTTGACGAAATGGCGCGCCTTGTGGCGCTCGGTTTTGGCGCTCAGGGTGTTCGTCCAAACATCGAACGCGACCACACGATGCTGATCGAGCATTTGGCGCGAGGGGATGCCGATGCTGCGGAAGCACTTGCGCGTCAGCACGTTGAGACTTTTCGCAGCATGACGATGGAAAAAGTTCTCGCGAGTCTAAAAGACGCAGCAGCAACCATTCCGCTCCAGCCGCTGGCACGGACGCTCAGGGATTAGACTCTAATGATCTTTCCGTTCTCATGGACATGATTCAGAAGGCGAGTTGAACCGGTTACGACAAGGATTTTTTACTTGAACAGGCGGCTGAAGGTTTGCGCTTGATCCGCGATCGTGAAGTGATGGGAAAGATTGTGGTTACGCCATGAGTGAGATTACTACACCTCTGACAAAGGAAGACGTTGAGGCTCGGTTGCTGCGCGGGCCATTTCACCAGTGGCTCGGACTTAAGGTGGTCGAGCTCGGTGATGGCGAGATTGAGATAAGGGCGACTTGGCGCCCGGAATGGGTTGTTAACGCCGAACGAGGGTATGTCCACGGTGGCATTCTCGCGACACTTGTTGATCTCACAGCTGATTGGGCCTTGGTATCGAAGACCGGTCGTGGCGTTCCGACGGTCGACCTTCGCGTAGACTATCACCGCGCGGCGATGCAAGGCGATCTTGTCTGCCGTGGCAAGGTTATAAAATTCGGAAGCCAGCTTTCCGTCGCTGAAGCCCAAATCCTCGATACCGAGGGCAGGTTGCTGGCAAGCGGCCGCGGTGTCTACATGACTGCTGCACCAAAATGAAGAAAGGTGCCCGTGCGGCGGTAGATCACGTCGTTGTCAATACGCTACGCGATATGGAACGTGCTGCGGCGATTTTCACGACGCTCGGATTTACCCTCACGCCGCTCGGACGTCACTCGCTGGGCTCTATTAATCATCTCATGATGACGCCGGGCGCTTACCTTGAGCTTGTGGGAGTGCCGACTGAAGGATTGCAGCGGCAGGACGTTCTGAACAGTCCCTTTGGCCTCAACGGGCTTGTGTTTCGGAGCGAGGATGCTGACAAAACTTACGCGCTGCTCACCAAAGCGGGAGTTACCCCCTCGACCCCGACCGCATTCTCGCGGCCGGTTAACCTGGGCACACAGGTGGCCGATGCCAGGTTTCGGACAGTTCGTTTGCCGGATGATTTGTTCCCGGCCGGCCGCGTCTATTTTTGCGAACACCTGACGCCTCAGCTTGTCTGGCGAGACGAGTGGATGACGCATCCCAACGGCTTTCGGCAAATAGAGATTATCCGGGTCGAGTCTCCGTCGCCGGAACGGGATGCGGCCCGATACGCCGTCGTTGCGGGCCAGACACCGCAACAAACTTCCGCGGGTTGGCAGGTCACGACAATTGACAAAATTCGAATAGAGTTTGTTGCAGGAAAGACGTCGCGCTTTTCCGCGCTTGGCCTCGTGTTTGGTGCCCTTGATATCATATCGGCGGCAGCCTCAGCCACTCCAGAGGTGAACTGGAGGTTGACCGAGGAAAACAGGGCCGTTCTGACCATCCAGTCGCTGGGCCTTTGTTTGGAATGCAGGAGCGCGTCGGATGAGTGACACTTTCAATCTTGGCGATCTCGTTGATCGAAGCGGTGATCCCGACGCGCCAATGATTATCGGTGTTGATCTGGACGGCCGGGAAACCATTCTCTCAAGAGCCGAGCTTGACCGTCTGGCCGACTCTGTCGCACGAGGCCTGCTTCGCCGTGGCCTGAAGCGCGGCGATCGCATCGGCCTACTCGCAGCCAATCGTCCCGACTACATTGCGGTCACGCTCGGGGCGATGCGCGCAGGTATCGTGCCCGTTCCGATCAATTTCAAATTTCCAAAATCGACGATCGCCTTTGTGATCGAAGACAGTGCCGCGATAGTCGTGTTCTGCGATTCCGAACGCCGCAGTCAGGTGCCCGACGGAATAGTTGCCGTTGCTTTTGAAAGCCCGGAGTTTCGGACGTGGCTTGATCCGGGCGCGATTGAGCCCATTCGACCGCGGGACGATGAAGCTGCACTGATACTTTATACATCGGGTTCGACTGGCCGACCGAAGGGCGTTTTGCTTTCGCACGCTTCGCATTTATGGGTCGCGCGCGCGCGAATGGCCGACGATAACCTGAAAGGCGAGCGGATGCTGATCGCCGCGCCGCTATATCACATGAATGCGCTTGCCAATGCGTTTCTCGCCTGTCTAAGCGATGCAACGATTGTGCTTTTGCCGCAGTTTCAGGCGAAAGCATATCTCGCCGCGATCGGAAAATATAAGTGCACGTGGATAACCGCGGTGCCTCCGATGATCGCCATGATGCTGCGTGAGAAGGAAGCGCTCGCTCAAGCCGATTTGTCCAGCGTTCGCGTCGTCCGAATGGGCTCCGCGCCGGTCAACGACACTCTCGCTGCGCAGACGCGCGAGTTGCTACCGAACGCGCGCATCATCAACGCCTACGGAACGACTGAAGGCGGCCCGGTTGTTTTTTCGGACAAGGGAGGAGCCCCGAGCGGATCGGTCGGCCTTTCCCGGCCGGATGTTGCCGTGCGCCTTGTGGGACCCCAGGCGCCGGACCTGGGCGTACTTCAAATGAAAAGCCCGGCGATCATGCTAGGCTATCACAATCGACCTGAGGCGAAGTCGCCCGTTACGGCCGACGGATTTTACGACACGAGTGACGTTTTCCGTCGTGACGCGGATGGATACTACTATTTTGTCGGGCGTACGGACGACATGTTCGTTTCGGGCGGCGAGAATATATTTCCCGGCGATGTCGAGACGATGTTGGAGACGCATCCCGACGTGATGCAGGCCTGCGTTGTTCCGGTGGATGACGATATCAAGGGAACGAAACCTGTTGCATTTGTCGTGCGACGTCCCGGAGCAAAGCTGGACGAAACAACTGTCAAACAATATGCGCTTGAGCATGCGCCTGCCTACCAGCATCCCCGGCACATCTGGTTTCTGGACGCGATGTTGCTTTCCTCCACGAACAAGATTGATCGCGCGGCATTACGACAACGCGCCGAAGGGGAGCTGCGGAAACCGTGATGCCTGTCGCTGGCGTGTCCCAGGCACTGCGGGCCGAAGCGGATTGCCGCAATTGGCTCGCGTGGGCGGTCGATCGCATTGAGGCCGACATCAATCGCTCGGCGGACACGCACCTCATAAGGCTCCCGCTGCCGAAAGCGCCCGGTATCTCTCTATACCTGAAGGATGAGTCGAGTCATCCGACCGGCAGCCTTAAACATCGGCTCGCCCGCTCGCTATTCCTTTATGCGCTCTGCAATGGCTGGATCGGCCCGGATACGACCATTGTCGAGTCGTCGTCAGGGTCCACGGCCATTTCCGAGGCTTATTTTGCCGGCTTGCTTGGTCTGCGTTTTATCGCCGTTATGCCGCGATCGACGTCACAGGAAAAAATTGCCGCGATTACGTTTCACGGCGGCGAGCCTTATCTTGTCGATCAGTTCGACGTCTCAAGCGAAGCAAAACGATTAGCCTGTGAGATCGGCGGGCACTTCATGGATCAGTTCACCTACGCTGAACGTGCCACTGACTGGCGAGGCAACAACAACATCGCCGAGTCTCTCTTTGCACAGCTTGCCCTGGAGGAGCGGCCGATCCCTGACTGGATCGTCTGTGGCGCGGGTACCGGCGGCACGTCGACCACGATCGGGCGCTACATTCGCTATCGCAAATACTGTACGCAGCTTTGCGTCGCGGACCCGGAAGGCTCGGTTTTTCATCGGCACTTTGCCGACCCAACGATCCATCGCGTAGATTGTTGCGACAGCGTCATCGAGGGCATCGGACGCATGACGGTCGAGCCGTCGTTCGTCCCCGAAATTGTCGATCGCATGATCGCGGTGCCGGACGCAGCAAGTATCGCAGCGGCGCGACTGGTCAGTGACCTTCTCGGTCGCTTGTGCGGAGGATCTACCGGAACCAATATCTGGGCATGCCTTCAACTCATCGAAGGCATGCGTTCAGCGGGTGCCGAGGGAACCATCGTTACGCTGCTCTGTGACAGCGGAGATCGCTACAGATCAACGTTGTTTAGCGACCGCTGGCTCGCGGAGCGGGGCTTTAATATTGAGCCCGCCTTGACACGGCTCGAAGGCGTCTTCGGTCGCGCCGCTTGAAATTTAAATTGAAATGAAGTGTGAGATTGCCATGAGAAGCTTCGATTGGAACGTCGGCTATCCTTCGCGACGGTTGCCGGTCTTTGGCCGTAGCGTCGTTTCGACGTCTCATCCTCTCGGTGCGCAGGCCGGCCAGCAAATGTTGCGTAGCGGCGGCAACGCGGTCGACGCTATCATCGCCACCGCTGCGGTTATGGCGATTGTCGAGCCATGCAGCAACGGTTTTGGATCCGACGCATATTGCATTCTCTGGGACGGCAAGGAATTGCACGGCCTTAACGCCTCGGGATTGTCACCAGCAGACTGGTCGCTTCAGTATTTCATCAAGAAATATGGCGAGGGACATACCCGTCCGCCGGCCCGGGGTTGGGATTCCGTAACAGTGCCGGGCGCGGTCGCGTCCTGGGTCGCGTTGCATGAACGCTTCGGAAAGATGTCGCTTGGCGACATTCTCGCTCCGGCCATTGAAATTGCCGAGCGAGGATATCTAGCGCCAACTGTAGTTCAACAAAAGTGGGAAGCTGCGGCAAACGAAGAATCAATCTCGAAACAGCCGGGTTTCGCCGAAATGTTTTTGCCGCTTGGGCGCGCGCCCAGGGTGGGCGAGCGTGTCACGCTGCCTGGCGCCGCACGGATGCTGCGCGCAATCATCGAGACCAAAGGGCAGGCATTGTACGGTGGCGAAATTGCGGAAGCGGTCGAGAAGCACGCTCGTGCGAACGGCGGGGTGATGACGGCGGCTGATCTCGCAGCCTTCCGGGTCGAATGGGTCAAGCCGATTGCAAAGAATTATCGAGGCTACACGCTGCACGAAATCCCTCCTAACGGGCAGGGGATCGCGGCGTTGATGGCACTTGGAATTCTGTCGAACTTCGATCTCTCTAGCCTCGCGGTCGATGGCGTCGACGTGCAACATATCGCAATCGAGGCGATGAAGCTGGCCTTCGCCGACACGTACGCCCATGTCGCCGATCTTTCGCACATGCGGGTTACCCCGGAACAGTTGCTTGACGACAGATATCTCGCAGAGGCCGCTAAACTTATCGATATCAAGCGCGCCCAGCCCTTTGCGGCCCGCAACCCGGTCAGAGGCGGCACCGTATACATGACCGCAGCCGATGAAGGCGGCATGATGGTCAGCTTTATCCAAAGCAATTTCATGGGGTTTGGATCCGGTATTTGTCTGCCGGAGTGGGGCCTTTCTCTTCAGAACCGCGGCCACGGCTTTAATTTGAATCCGGCAAGCCCGAATGTCGTCGCGCCGAGGAAGAGGCCGTTTCAGACAATTATTCCGGGGTTTCTGACGAAGGACGGCGCTCCTGTCATGAGTTTTGGGGTCATGGGCGGAAACATGCAGCCACAGGGCCATGTGCAAACGCTTATCCGCATGCTGGATTTCAATCAAAATCCTCAGGCTGCATGCGATGCGCCGCGGTGGCGCTTCAACGCCGGCTTGGACATCAATGTAGAAGCTACGATGGATCCAAAATTGGTCGAAGCCCTTGCTGCGCGGGGTCACGAAATGAGCGTTATCGACGACAGCTATCAAGATTTCGGCGCAGGCCAATTCATTTGGCGTATGGGGGATCCTTCGATCGAGGGGTACTGCGCCGCGAGCGATTCAAGACGGGATGGCTACGCCTCAATTTACTGATGACGCAGGGCATGGACGGCGTGGCAGCCGGTGCTGACCGCCTCAGTAAACGAGGCGATGACGCACAGCGCTACTGGCCCGTCTGCCGTGCCGGCGGCGATCTCATCACGCTTACATGCTAACTGCGGACGAGATCTAAGCTGAGAAGGTTGGGTCGAACTAATTGCGCCGTTGTCTGAGGACTATGGCTATCTCAATTCGTTTTCATTCCTGAAGCTTTCAGCACCGAGGTCCAGCGAGCTCGTTCTTCCTGCATGTATTCGGCCGCCTTAGTTGGATCAGAATTGACGACCGGTTCATAGCCCTGTGCTGTCAGCTTGGACTGAAAGTCTTTGTCGGCCATCACTTCATGGGTTGCTTTTGCAAGTTGATCGATAATCGGCTTCGGCGTACCTGCCGGCGCAAACAGGCCCATGAAAAGCTGCGCAATGAAACCTGGATAACCTGCTTCAGCGCTGGTTGGCACGTCCGGCACGGCCGTAATGCGCTGGTCTGAGGCTGCCACCAGGATACGCACCTTGCCGGAATTGTGCAGCTCAATCGCTGCTTCCGATATGGTCGCGGCCACCATCGGAATGTGGCCAGCGACGAGGTCGGCAAGTCCAGGTGCGGCGCCCTTGTAAGGGATGTGAACGATCTCAGGCAGCCCGGTAAGCTGCTTGAACATTTCACCCGCGAGATTGGCCATGGTGCCAGCGCCTGCTGATCCATAAGAAAGCTTGCCGGGATTGGCTTTCGCAAATGCGACCAGCTCCGGCAGCGTTTTCACCGGTAGCGCAGCATTGACGATGATGGCGCCGACTGAAATCGCCATGATGGAAACCGGCACGAAATCCTTGGTCGCATCGTAGGTGAGGTTTGGCATGAGCACCGGGTTGAGGACGAGGTCGCTGGTGCTTCCAATCACCAGTGTGTAGCCATTAGGTGATGCGTGCGCAGCCGCTGAGGTTCCGATGGTGCCGCCGCCACCACCGATGTTTTCAACGAACACCGAGCCAATAGATGTCCGCACCCGTTCCGCCCATTGCCGGCCGATAATATCGACCACGCCACCGGCGGATCGGGGAACAATGAGGCGGATTGGATTTTCGGGATATTTGCCCTGTCCGAAGGCGGGAAACGGGGCAATCCCTGCCGCCAAGGCGAATACGAGCGCAAGAGCCACGCGGCGATCAACGGTGTCGTCCACGATTTTTCTCCGAATTGTCGCCGAATGGTAAGGAGCAAGGCTGGCAACAGCGAGACCATTTATTGGGCGATGCGGCATCAATCTTTCATCACCAATCAATGGCAGCAAGGAGGACGCGCGTAAGGTCATGGCAGAGGTCAGTTCATGGCTGACCGAACGTCTGAAGTTGCAGGTGTCGGCAGAAATGAGCGGGATCATCAATGCAAGCGAGAGGCAACCTTCCTTGGCTCTGCCGGTGTTAATAGTGGACATGGCGGCGGCAGAGAAGGCGTCGAGCTACTTTGTCGTCCTGCCGACTGAGCGGCGACCGATGATAGAAATCATGCGGCGCGTTGGGGGCAAAGTCATTTCGAGCTATCTAGATTCTGGTGCCGGTGACGTATTGTCAGAAGCTGGCCCCTTGTTGATGGCCAATCTCTCGTTGCGAAGCGTCGATGCCGCGGGCGGTGTGCCGCTCGGAAGAAAGCTGCGATAGCGCTGAAGTGCCTCAAGACTTGCAATCGGATGTCATGATGTGGACCGCAACGACATCAGTATAGGATGGGGTGCCCCGCAGCACGCCCATGTCATGGCAGAATTGATTCATCACAGCCACCGTGTGTTCGGATATCATCGGATCATAATAAGGCAGATCGCGCCGGATTAGTTCGGCGATCAGCTCGGTCTCCTGCGCCGGAAAGACATTTCGCGCAGCCTGTGTCGCCAGCGATACGTCGTCCCTCAGAGCCCTAAGCGTCGCGGCGATTGCGCGCACCGCGCCATGGGCCGCCTCCGGGTTTGATTCAATCAATCGATCGCTCGTGGCCAACGTCGGCAATGTGTAGTCGAAGCAAACTTTCGGGCCGTCGCCCCGGCGGACATCAAGCACGATCTTTCCGGCGCCGGACATGACGGCAAGTTCCGCACCCATGCCGTTCGCCCAGAAGCCGTCGATGCGCCCCTCAGCCAGCGCGCGAGCCGCTGTCACCCCGATATTGACCTTGGGTCCAAGTGATCCTTCCAGAGGCGCGATTCGCACGCCGTCTTTTTCCGGGTCGATGCCCGCTTCGGTCAGCAATCTGCGCAGCCCGAGCTCGACCCAGGGTGCCGCGGCGATCCGGCGTCCGCGTACAACGCTGACATCGCCCCGCTTGCCCGCAATGTCGGAGCGCATCACCAAAAACCAGTACATCCCTTGCGACAACGCGCAGATCAACTTCATACCTTTCCAGTCCGGGAAGGCCGCAAGACCGGCATGCGCTTCAGCCGCCACGAAATCGGCCTCGCCATCGCGCAGCGCTTCGTAAGTGCGACCCGCAGGCGCAATCAGTTCGACCGAGATGTCGAGCCCTTCCTGCTTGAAAAAGCCGAGCTCCGCAGCGGCGACGACCGGGAAATAGGAGTTGGTGATCAGATCGGGGACAGCAAGTTTCATGATCGTTCTACAACCGGCACATCTCCGACATGGCGGAGCTGATCGAGCGCGTCGAGCACCTTTTCAGGTGTGAACGGCATTGTCGTCAGTGATGCACCGGTCGCATCCTGGATGGCATTGGCAATCGCCGCCGCAATGCCGAGCATGCCGGCTTCGCCAATGCCTTTGACGCCACCCGGTCCGAAGCCCATGCCATGTTCAGCAACAACGCTTTCAAAATGGGCTGGCAGATCCCGCACCTTCGGCACACGATAGGTCAGTGGCGTAGCGTTTTCCGGTTCGGCGCCGCGATAGCGCAACTCCTCAAACATGGCCTGCCCCAGCGCCTGCATCGCTGCACCCTCGATCTGCCCGTGACAGGCCTCGCGGCTCAACGCGCGGCCGGGATCGGCGCTGACGATCAGCCTGTGCAAAGTCACACGCCCGGTCTCGTCATCGACGCTGACTTCGGCGACCGACCAGCATGGCATCCACGAAATGTTGCGCGCACCCATCGGCGTATCGGGATCGTACGGCTCCTTGAACGCGCCGCGCCCGATGAACTCCCATCCAATGCCGCCATAATATTTGCGCACCATCGGCGTGAGCGGATGCACGACGTTGCCGCGGCGGACAGTCCAGCCTTCCAGAACGATTTCCGAGACATCGCAATCAAGGCGCTCGGCTGCGAAGGTCTCGATCTGCTTGCGCACCTCCGCCGCCGCCTGCTCGATGGCGCGGCCGGTGACAAGCGTGCCGCAACTCACATGCGTGCCATTGTCCGGCGGGCTATGATCGGTATCGATCGGCGCATAGGTCGCATTGGCCAGCGGCAGACCGAGAACATCGGTCGCGATGCGGCACAAAGCCGACGCCGCACCCTGCCCGACATCGACGACCGCGGCGCTGACCATCACCTCACCGTCCTGCGTCACACGAACCAGCGCCTGTGCGTGATTGCCGGTACCCCCGGCATCTTTCAGGCCGACGGCGAATCCGATCCCGCGGCCTTGTTGACGTTTGCTTGAATATCCGATGCGCTCGGCAACATCCTGAAGACCGGCGGACAAATCGCTGTCCATGCCTCGCTCATTCGGCGCAAAGGGCTGATCGACATCGAGAAGATTACGCATGCGAAAGGTGAGTGGGTCTTCGCCCAGCCGGCGCGCAATCAGATCGATCTGCCGCTCGCTGGCAAAGGAAGCCTGCGTGCCGCCGAAACCGCGGAACGACCCCGATGGAACAGTGGTGGTGCGCACGATCCGGGCGCGGCTGGCGATCGCCTGCCAGTGATATCCGCCGCCAACACGAAAACCTGTCTTGACCGCAACGAGCGCCGACGCATCGGAGTAGGCGCCGCCATCAAGCACGATATCGGCGCGGCGCGCCGTGAGGCGGCCTTCGCGATCGACCCCGGTCGTCAATGTCAAACGACCCGGATGCTTGACCAGCGTAAGGATGCTTTCGTCCATCGACAACGCAAGCCGCACGGGCGCGCCGGCCTTGCGCGCCATCAGCGCCACCAGCGGCTCCATCTTGCAATAGGATTTGCCGCCAAAGCCGCCGCCAACCAATGGCGTGTGGATGCGAACGCGATGCAGCGGCAGTCCGAAAATGCGGGCGATATCGCCGCGAATGACAAAGGGGTCCTGATTGCAGGACCACATTTCAAGCCGGCCGTCATTCCAGTGCGCGATATTGACGTGCGGCTCAAGATGAAAATGATTGATGCGCGTCACCGCAAAGGTGTCGGTGAACACCTGGTCAGATGCGTCAAGGATGGCTGTCGCGTCGCCATAGCCGAAATTGTATTCGCACAGCACATTTCTGACCGGATCCGCAACGCTGCTCCAGCCCTTCCCGACCGGAATGGGAATACCCGGCGTCGGGCCATCGAAAAGCGCCGGCGCATCGTCGGCGAGCGCATCCTCCACCGTCATGAGCGGCGGCAAGGGCTCGTAGTCGACCTTGATCGCCTGCGCAGCACGAAATGCGGTCGCTTCGTCCACTGCAACAATGGCCGCAACCGGATCGCCGACAAAGCGCACGCGATCGAGCGCGATCACCGGCTGGTCGCGCAAGCCGACGCCATAAAATTGCTCCGCCAGCGGTGCAACATCGTCGCCGGTCACGATGCAGACGACGCCGAGGATCGCCAGCGCTTCAGTTGTATCGATGGATCGAATGCGAGCATGCGGCAAGGGACTGCGCAGCAGCTTGCCGTGCAGCATGCGCGGGAGCGCCGTGTCCCACGTATAAACCGCCGCCCCGGTCACCTTCGCGTTGCCTTCGGTCGGCAGTTCATCGTTCCGGGAGGTTTCCTGGACTCCATGCATCACGCATGCTCCAAAGCGTGAGCGGGGATTACGCGGCGAACCGCCTCGACGATCGGACCATAGCCGGTGCAGCGGCAGACATTGCCCCCCAGCCAATCGCGGATAGTCTCTTCATCGGGCTCGGGATGAGCTCGCAGCAGCGCAACGATCGACAGGATCATGCCGGATGTGCAAAAGCCGCATTGAAAGGCCGAATTTTCAAGAAACGATGTCTGAACGGCATGCAGCACGCCGTTCTGCGCCAGACCCTCGACGGTCATGATCGAGCGACCATCGACAACAAAAGCGAAGGTCGCGCATGCCGCGACCGGCTCGCCGTCGACAAGCACCGTGCAGGCGCCGCACACACCCTGATCGCAGGCGACCTTGCAGCCCTGCAATCCGAATGTATCGCGCAAGACGTCTGCAAGAACCGTGCTCGATGCGACTTCGCAATGACGCAGCGCGCCGTTGATCGTCAGGGATAGAGTCATCGATTTCATGATCAGGCCCCTAGCCGCACCAGCAAGCGCCGT
Source organism: Pseudorhodoplanes sinuspersici (assembly GCF_002119765.1). NCBI lineage: Bacteria > Pseudomonadati > Pseudomonadota > Alphaproteobacteria > Hyphomicrobiales > Pseudorhodoplanes > Pseudorhodoplanes sinuspersici. Next base: position 982,728 of record NZ_CP021112.1, on the reverse strand, counting down.
GTCAGCACGTCGATCATGCGAAGACGGTAGCGGCTGCTCGCGAAGCCATCCGTGAGCGGCTCCGGCAATGCTTCAACGACCCTTTGCGCGATCGTGGCCGCCCGCATTCCCAGTGACAACTGGCTTAATTCTTCCGTGGGCACTGTAACGACCCGCGAGCGCGCATACGCGCCACCAATGGCCACTCGCAAATCCGTGACGTTTCCCGACGCGATTTTCGCACCGGCATAGACGGAAACGTGCGGATGCAGGCTACGGTCGGCAACAAGGCGCATCGACGAGGCCGGGATCACGACATTGACCAGCAGCGCATTGCCGCCGGGCAGATCATTCAACGAAACGCTTCGCAATCCGGACGTTGCCTCAGCGACGGTGGCCGTCGCGCCAAGCGCAAGCAGCGCGGGCATGGCATCGTAATGGGGTAACGCCGACACAAGGTTACCGCCGATTGTTCCGGTCAGACGGACGCGCGGATTGGCGATCTCTCGCCAGAGCTTCGCAATGTCAGGAAGCCTCTCTGCGACAAGAGAATCTTCGGCCATAGCCGCATGGGTGGTCAGCGCACCCACCGTGATCGAACCGCCGCTGTCTTTTATTCCCTTCAGATCGGGAATACCCGAGAGCGACACAATGGTATCGAAAACATGCCCGCTCTTCATACGGTCGATCAGGTCGAGACCGCCGGCCATCAACGCTGCGCGCTTGCCTTCCGACAGATAAGGCAGGCACTCGCCGATGCCCGCCGGTCGGACGATATCGAACGGCGCGATATGCTTCCGGGATCGCAGGCCGATCAGCACCATCCACCTCCCCTGCAGATCATTGCAGATCGCACCGCGGCTGCATTTTTTGGTTTTTCACGCCACCTATCTTGCAAGTGATGTGCCAGCGAAACCTTATAACGCGATCCAGCCAGCCCGGAAGACATGCCCTCGCCATACGCAATTGCATCGCCTTGTCCGCGTTATCGATCATGCGGACATTGGAGGCGACAGTCTGGTGGTTCCGGCGGCACGTTCCGAGCGTGCAGCCGGAGCATCACGATGTCAGCCCGCTGGTCAGGTATGCTTTCAGCATTTCACTGGCGTGCCGCCGCCGTTCGTTGCGCCAGCGCCCGGCCGACAGATTGGCGCTGAAAAGATGCGACAGCGTCGGGCCATTGGAGATGTGGAAATAGCTCATCGCCACCATGCTGACATAGAGCTGCAAGGGGTCGATGCCGCGGCGGAACACCCCTTCCGCTTCACCGCGACGGAGCGCCTCCTTCATCGCGACCAGCAATGGCGAGGACAACGACGAGACCCGAACCGAGCGGGACAGGTGTCTTCCGCCAAGAAGATTTTCGTTGATCAGGATCCGGATGAACAGCGGGTTTGATGCAAAATGTTCATAGGTGAAGTCGAACAGCTTCATCATCGCTGGAAGCGGCGCCAGGCTCTTCAGGTTCAGCTTCTGCTCCTTGAGTCTGATCCGCTCGAACACCTTTTCCAGAACGCAGAGGTAAAGATCGTTCTTGCTGCCGAAATAATGATAGAGCATCCGCATGTTGGCGTCGGCGCGCTGCGCAATCGCGTCGATGCGGGCGCCGGCATAGCCATGTTCGGCGAACTCTGAAATCGCCGCCTCCAGAATACGATCCGATGTGGCGGCCGCGTCGCGGGGCCGGCGTTCCGATTGCTTTGCTGAAGCATTGCCATTTCGCTGCAAGACGGACCTTGGGCGCGGAGCCGTTGGCAGTGTGACGGCTTTCCTAATATGCCCCGTCCCCATTGCCGGAACAGCATTTTTGTCTCGTACCGACAATGCCTTATCCTCACTATTCACACTCTTCATATTGGCGGCACCGGACTTGCACAGCCTTCGCGAGTTTCTCCGAGGCCTTGCAAGGTGTTGGCCTTGCAAGGCTGTTGCCACAACGGACGTGCTGATGACTGACAGACTGGGTTATCGTCTCAAGATCGGAATTGTCGTTCCCTCCACCAATACGACCGTTCAGCCGGAAACGGATTCTATGCGCCCCGTTGGGGTGACCAACCATATCGGGCGCATTCACATCCCGGACCTACCGCTGAGCAACGACACCGAATTCGAGGCGATGGTCGATGCCATCGGGCCGGACCTGTTTTCCTGCGTCGATCGCGTCATGTCCTGCAAGCCGGATCACCTCATCATGGCGATGTCGATCCCGACGTTCTGGGGCGGCAAGGCCGGCAGCGAAAAGCTGCTTGCGAAGCTGCAGGATCGCGCGGGCGTTCCGGTGACCATGGGCTCGGATGCGTGCATTCAGGCGCTGAAATGCTTTGAAAGTGTCCGCAAAATAGGAATTCTGACACCATATCAGCCGATCGGCGATGCGCACGTTGCCCAATACTTCGAAGACTACGCGTACAAGGTCGCCACAGTTCACAGCCTCAAGCGCCCGAGCGAGGTTCAGATCGCCCACGCGACCGAAGCTGACATTCGCGACGGGTTGAAAGTTCTCGCATCATCGGGTGTCGATGCCATCGTTCAAGCCGGTACCGATCTTGCGGTTGTCGATATCGCCGAGGAAGCCGAACGATGGCTTGGCATTCCTGTGATCGCCATTAACGCGGCGACCTATTGGACGGCACTCCGGCGTTGCGGCATTGCGGACCGCATGAACGGGCATGGCTCGCTTCTCGCCGAACATTGACAAGCGTGCACTCTGCTTATGACTCGATCAATCGTCGCAATTTCCGCCGATCAAGCAGGCAAAGACGCAGTTTTGAGCCTCAGCAGGGCGGACAGGATCGACCTCTGGCCTTGCATGGTGATCCGTAAATCCTTCGCAGTCAGAAAGGCTTAATGGAAATGCACGCGCTCAAACCGGCACGTTCTCTCTGGCCAATAAGTAAGCAGATTATGCATACCGTTACGATGTCTCGTCGCGTTGCGATGCCAACGCCGGGAATATCGTGATGACAGGTATCGTCGCACAAAGACTTGCCACGCTTGGGCTGACGATACCGCCGGTGCCGCAACCGCGCGGATCGTTCAAACCCTATTCCCGCTCGGGCTCGCTTGTGTTCCTTGCCGGCCAGATCTGCGAGTGGAATGGCGAGGTTCGTTACGCAGGCCAGGTTGGAGAAACGATCGATCTTGCGACCGCTCAGAAAGCCGCTGAGCTTTGCGCGCTCAACCTCTTGGCTTCGCTCAGTCTTGTGCTCGATGGCGACCTGGATCGCGTTGTCTGCTGCCACCGCCTGGGCGGCTTTGCGCTGGCAAAACCCGATTATCCGGACGTGCCCAAAGTCATCAACGGAGCCTCCGATTTGATGCTCGCATTGTTTGGCGAAAATGGCCGCCATGCCAGAACGTCTGTCGGTGTCGCCAATCTTCCCGCCAATGCGAGCGTGGAAGTGGACGGCATTTTCGAAGTGTCGTGACGCGACCAAAAAAGCCACGTGCCTTGCATTTTACTTGGCACGTTTCTGGCTAGGTCTGCGGAAGCACAAGTAAGCACCTTCTGCATAACCAAGATGCAATTGCGAGGACCCGAACCATGCCAGACGAGATGCACCGTTCGAATGCTGCCGGATCAAAGCCTTTCTCGCGTCGCAGTCTTTTGAAAGCCGCCGCAGCGCTGCCCGTCGCAGCCGCAGCCGGAGGTCTTGCGATGCCAGCCATCGCGCAAGGCGCGAAAACGGTGAAGCTCACATTGCCTTGGCTGGCGAATGGCTCGTCGCTGTTCACCTTTGTCGCGAAGAACCAAGGTTATTTCAAAAAGCGCGGCATCGATATTGCGATCAGCCGCGGATTCGGTTCGGTCGCTGCTGCGCAGGCGGTTGGTGCCGGCGAATTCGATTACGGCTTCATCTTTGCCGGCGGCACGATCCTCGGTGCGGCGCGCGGCCTTCCACTCGTTGCCATGGCAACGCTGGGCTACGACTCGACCATGGGCATGGTGGTCCGCGCCGACAGCCCGATCAAAGCGCCGAAGGATCTCGAGGGCAAGAAGATCGGTACCGTCTCGACATCGGCCGAAGCACCCTATTGGCCAGCTTATGTGCGCAAGACTGGTATCGATCCTTCGGGCGTTTCAATGGTGCAGATGGATGCCCGCGTGGTCGAGCAGAGCGTCGTGAACAAACAGGTCGACGCCATCACCGCGATCGCGACATCGAGCATTCCGGTCATGCTGGCGATGAAAGAGCCGCCCCGCTTCATGCCATGGAACGCCGCCGGCGTTTCGCTTTATTCGGGCCAGGTGGTGACGACGCAGGCCAATCTCGCCAAGGACAAGGAATTGTCGCGCGCGGTCACGGAAGCGCTGACCGAGGGCTTGGCGTTCGCGCTGAAGGATCCCGAAGCCGGCATCGACATCTTCATGAAGGAAGTGCCGGAATTGGCCGTCACCAAAGGCGGCAAGGAAAACGCAAAAATCTCTCAGGCGATGATGCATTACACCGTCATGTCGAAAGAAGCACAGACGCATTCGATCGGCTTCACCGATATGGCGAAGGCCGCGGAGATGGTGGATCTGGTGATGGAATTCGGCGCCCCCAAAGACGCCAAGAAGCCGGACGCCTCCACCCTGTTCACCAACGCTTTCGCCGGTGCCGTCAAGTTGACGCCCGCGGAATGGGACAACGTCAAGAAGAACGTTGCCGAATACGCGGCCATTCTCGGTTGAGGTCATGTCTGCGCCATTCAACGCCATTACAGCGGACCGGCTGCGCAAGATCTATGAAACGCCGTCGGGCGCCGTCGAGGCCGTGGCCGAAGCAAGCTTCGACATTGCCCGCGGCGATTTCGTCTCCATTCTCGGTCCTTCCGGTTGCGGCAAGAGCACGTTGATGCTGATGCTGGCAGGACTCGAGCCTGCGACATCCGGCGTTGCGACACTGGACGGCATGGAGGTGTCAGGACCGCAGACCGAAGCCGGCATGATGTTTCAGGACCCAACGCTTCTGCCCTGGCGAAGCGTGCTGGATAACGTCCTGTTCCCGGTCGATATGTGCCGCACCATTACCTCCGAGGACAAGACCCGCGCCGAAACGCTGTTGCGGATGGTCGACCTTTGGAATTTTCGTGAAAAGCGGCCGCGCGAACTGTCCGGCGGCATGCGCCAGCGCGTCGCCCTGGCCCGCGCGCTGATCAACGATCCGCGCATCCTGTTGATGGACGAGCCGTTTAGCGCACTGGATGCCATCACGCGTGACGAAATGGGCCTAGCCCTTGCCCGCATCTGGGACAAGTCGCCGAAGACGGCGATCTTCATTACCCATTCGATCCGCGAGGCAATCTTTCTGTCGGATCGAATTCTGGTGATGGGTCGCCGTCCGTCGCGCATCATCGAAGACCTGCGTGTGCCGTTCGCGCGGCCGCGCGATCCTTCCGTCGAAGCCAGGCCGGAATTCAACGAGCTCTATCTTCACCTGAAGGACAAGATTCACCGGACGAATTCGCCGCTGCACTGACCTCGTCCGACGCCATGGGTTTCGTTGAATGACCGCCATCGACATGACCGAACAACCTGTCATCGAACACCCCGAAGCCAGGTCGGCGCGCTTCGATTTGCAGTCGTTCTACAAGCATGCGCGACTGTTGCTGCTTCCCCTCGTCACGGCGGCCATCATCATTGGCGCGTGGGAAGCGATCGTTCGCTTGAAGAACATCCCGGAAGTCCTGCTGCCGGCCCCATCCGTCATTGCGGTGCGCCTGATCGATACGCTGCCCTTCCTGCTGAAGCAGGCGGTGCCAACCACGCTGGAAACCATCGCCGGCTTCCTGATCTCGCTTGTCCTTGGCGTCGGCCTTGCGGTCCTTGTCTCCGCGTCACGGTTTGCGCGAGAGGCTCTTTATCCCAATATCGTCTTCTTCCAGCTCATTCCGAAAATCGCCCTCGCACCGCTCTTTATTGTCTGGCTCGGCATCGGCAGCGAATCCCGCGTAACCTTTTCCGTCTTCATTTCGTTTTTTCCCGTAGTCGTCGCGACCCTCACCGGCCTCACATCGGTCGATCGCGATCTTCTCCGCCTGTGCAAGGCGGTTGGCGCCACCGGCAGCAAGGTCTATACGCGCGTGCGCTTTCCTGCCGCCGTCCCGCACATCTTTGCCGGTCTGAAGATCGCCATCACCTTCGCCATGATTGGCGTCATCGTCGGCGAATTCATCACCGCGCAGGCCGGCCTTGGCTATATGATCCTGTTCGCCGCCTCGCAGGCTGAAATGCCACTCATTTTCGCATCGATCACACTGCTCTGCGTGATCGGTCTCGTTCTCTACGGACTTGTGGTTGCAGCCGAAGCCTTTGCCCTGAAGCGATATGGAGCGTGAAACATGAGCACATCCGCTAAATCGTCTGTGGGCGTTGGTCCGATCCATCTCGAGGCGGAGCCGGAAGCGATCGCCCTTGATCCTTCAACGACCGCCCTTGTGGTTGTCGACATGCAGAACGCCTATCTCTCCAAGGGTGGATATCTGGACCGCGTCGGCTTCGATGTCAGCACCAGCGCTCCCGTCATCGAAACATCGGCGCGCGTTCTCGCTGCCGCACGCGAGGTCGGATTATTCGTGGTCCATCTCCAGAACGGCTTCGACGCCTTGCAGACCGAAGCCGGTGGCCCGACCGCGCCGGTCTGGCACAAATCGAACGCGCTGAAATACATGCGTGCAAATCCCTCCGCACGCGGTCAGCTCATCACCTATGGCACCTGGGACTACGAGATCGTCGATGCGCTGAAGCCGATCAGCGGCGAGGCTGTGGTGCCGAAGGCTCGCTACAGCGGCTTTGCCGGCACCAATCTCGAACAGCTTTTGCGCGCCCGCGGCATCACAACATTGCTGCTGGTTGGTGTGAACACCAATGTCTGCGTGGAATCGACATTGCGTGACGCCTACCATCGCGAATTCTTTGCGGTGATGGTGCCCGATGCCACATTGCAGGCCGGCTCCGATTCGATTTTTGAAGCGAGCGTTTTCAACGTCCAGAAGTTCTTCGGCTGGACAGCACGGAGCGATGCCGTCGTGCGGGCGTTTACGGGAGCGGCGAAACTGTCGGCGGCCTGAGCGCTACTGCCCCCCTTCATGTTCCGCGATAAAATCAAGAACGGCGGCATTGAATGCCGCCGTATTCGTCTCCGATGCGCAGTGTCCGCCCTTGTGCAGTTCGACAAGCTTTGCGCCGGGGATCTCCCGGCTGAAGTGTGGCGGAGTGAGAATGTCGTCTTTTGCGCAGCATGCCTTGCGCGCGCTTAAGCCTCTCGCGCACGATATATTCGGAAAATGAGACGCCTTCCAGTTCGAATAGCCTGTGTAGGTGGCTTGGGCTCATCGTGTGTCGCGCGGAACCGTTTGAGGCACGAATTGATCACAAAGGTCGGGATATCTGCTGTGGCCGGACGTCGTGTTGATCGATGGAAAAGAGCAGCCGTGGGCCTTTGGAATGTTAGAGCACGTCAGGCGGACCCTCGAATCGATTTAACGTTTCTACAGTTCGCAGGGCGGTCCATTTTTGGTAAGCTCCGTCGCCGCCTTCGGATCGCGTATCCGCTTTTTACCGTAAAACTTCTCGATCATCTCGACCGAGGTGCCCATGTTAGCCGCTAGCTGAAAGACGCTGACGCCCTCCGACAATCTCATCGTGGCGTAGGTGTGCCGGAGCGAGTAGGGGACCCGCTTCTTCCCGCCAGATCCATACAGAACGCCAGCCTTTTTCAGGGGCCTGCTGGAAGTTGTTCTTGATCTTGAATGGCTCTCCTTGGATGCTAAAGCGGCGTTTCACCCGGTAAAGTTGGTCTATTGATCTCTAGCTGTCGGTGCTGCTGAAGGCCAGGGCGCAGCTCCGATAAGAAGAAGCTCTTCGAAAATGATCGCACTGCTCGACGGGAGCTGTTGACCGGGCTGCCAAGATGCGTTCGGTTTCGAAGTCGGAAAATGGCCGAAGTGGTCCCGTCCGGGCCACTTTATTTCAACTCACTCGAAATTCATCTGTCAGACCATGTCCGCCTTGATCCAAAGCAGTCATTTACGAGCATGTCGGCTGCAATTTCGAACAATTCTGATCTTTCTCAGTCCGACGAGCTGGGAATTGTGCCGAAAACTTGCGGCGTGTATCGTCATCTTGCGGTTTCTGCGCATCGGCCGCCAGCGCATATCAGGTCAGTTTTGTCGATGACTCAGGATCGCTCCAATATCCGGTCATTTTATCTTCGGCAGCGTGAGGCTCTCGTTCGGTTCCTGACACAGCGAACCCGCGATCCGGCGTTAGCGGAGGATCTTGCGCAAGAGACATGGATTCGCGTCAGCCAGGCCGGGGGCGCTGTGGCGATTGAAAATCCGCAGGCCTATCTCTTTCGCATTGCCAGTAATCTCGTTACCGACCACACCCGTGCGGTGGCGCGCCGGCGGCTGACGCGCGGTGAAATCGATGAGATTTTGCAAATTCCTGAAGATGAACCGGACCCCGAAAAAATCACGATCGACCGATCCGAATTGCAGCGCGTTCTTGGCTTGCTTCAGGACTTGCCGGACCGTCAACGCCAGATTCTTCTGATGAGTCGATTAGAAAGGTTGCCGCACCACGCCATCGCTCGCCAGTTCGGCATTTCGACGCGGACGGTGGAGTTTGAGCTCACCCGCGCGCTGACAGCCTGCCGGCCCAGTCCAAAAAAGTAACGGCTCCCGATTCGGGATTGGGCATTTGGAATCGTCATAATAAAAGTTGCATCCCGGCGGCGCTTTTCAGCCGCATCACTTGTCATTCCTCGGATCGATGCCTTCAAACAATAAAAACGAGCATGATCGGGTCGATCAAGGCAGGCTGGAGCAGGAGGCCGTGGCCTGGATTCTCAAATTGACCTCTGGCGATGCCACGGAAGCCGATCGCGACGCTTTCCTGCGATGGCGTGCGCGTGGGCCTGAATACGAGGGCGCCGCTCTCGATGCCATGCGGGTGTGGCAACATGTGGGGACAGCGGCAGCCATATCCCGAAGACGCTCTCGCATTCCAAGCCGCAGATTGGTCCTGCAGGGAGGAGCGGTCGCGGCCTCGGTGGCTGGACTGGCTTTTGCGGGGTCGAAGCTCGGTTTTCTTCCTACGATACAGGATGCTTTCGCCGACTACAGGACACTTGCTGGCGAGCAACGCCGTCTCACGTTTCCTCATATCACCGTCGAACTGAATACGCGCAGTGGTTTGTCGCTTGAGACTGCGAAGGGCGAAGGTCATCTGAGGCTGGTCAGTGGCGAGGCGGCTTTCACAGCGCGTTCGCGTGCAGGACCGATTTTGTCGCTGTCGGCTCGTCAGGCTGTTGTGACGGCCAGCAATGCTGTCTTTGTCGTCCGTCTTGATGAAAACAGGACGGTGGTGTCGTGTCTCGAAGGAAGCCTGGATCTCCTCATGCCAGAGACCGGCCAAATCAAGGCGGGGCAGCAAGCCTTGTGTGAGAATGGACATGTCGCGACCAAGGCGATAGCCGACATGGAAGCTGTTTCCGGCTGGCGTAAGGGGCAGTTGCTCTTCCGGGATGAGCCGCTGGCAAAGGTCGCTGACGAATTGAACCGGTACAAAAAGGGTCTCGTGGTGGTTGTCGATAAGGCGGCAGCGCAACGGCGTGTCACCGGTGTGTTCCACCTCAGCCGCATCGATGAAGCGCTGGATCACATCGGCAATGCCTTAGGCCTGCCAGTCCGGCATTTGTCGCCGTTCTTCACCTTGATCGGCTGACGGCCGGCTTCGTCAGCCGCCTCTTCGTATTCTTGAATTCGTCTAATCTTCTGAATTCGGATTCGGACTCATTGTTGCCATGTCGTCTTCATCTCCGGGGGCTGCATTCTGCGGCCGGTTTGGGGTTGAGCGGCTATGACGAAAGTGGAATGCGCACAAGAGCTTTGCGGAAAAGCACCGGGGGCTTTGTGCTCATGGCTCCGTTGGCGAGCGATGGCTTGTGGCAGTACGCTCGCGATCGCTGCGGTTTTCGGTGCGCTGAATGCGGAAACGGCATGGGCGCAGAGGGCCGAGCCAGGCCAGCGATCGGCATCCGTTGCCTTTAATATTGCTGCGCAGCCGCTGGATTCGGCCTTGGCTCAGTTTGGCGCCGTCACTGGAATTCAGGTCGTTTACGATAGCAATCTCAGCCGCTCCATTCGCTCCAATCCCGTCAAAGGGACAATGTCGCCGCAGGCCGCACTCGACCGCATGCTCTGGTCGAGCGGATTGTCGCCGAGGTTCACCGGCGGCCAGACCGTGACGTTGACCCGCAGCGGCGGGGCAGGTGCCATGGCGCAGGCGACACCCTCGGGCGCGATCGCTCTCGACGAAATCACCGTGCAGGGAGAGAAGGTTGCGCGCGACTATTTCCGAACCTACACAAGCGTCGGCGTCGTCACCGGTCAGCAGATCAGCGACTACAACATTCCCGATCTGCAGCGTTCGTTCGATATGCTTGCCAACGTGCGCCAGTTCAGGACAGGCGACAGCAGTAATGGCTTTGTCATCCGCGGCCTGAATTCCGAAGGTGTGACAGCACCATCAGGTAGTTCGGCGCCGCTTGTTTCGGTTATCATCGACGGCGCGATCCAAAGCACTGAGGCAACCCGGCGCGGTGCTCGCGGAATCTGGGACGTCGAACAGATCGAGGTGCTGCGCGGTCCGCAATCCACGATCCAGGGGCGCAACGCGCTTGCCGGCGCGGTGGTCATCAAGACCAACGACCCCACCTACAAGCCCGGCGTCATCGTCGAGGGGCAGGCTGGCGGTAGCGACTATCACATGGGAGCCTTCGTTGTGAATACGCCGCTGGTTCAGGACCAGATGGCGCTGCGCATCGCCGGTCAGACCATACGGCAGAGTAACAATATCAATTATTCTAACCCGGCATACAATGTGCTCGGTGAGGATCAGCTCGATCAGATCCGCGCCAAGTTGCTGATCACGCCTTCGGCGATGCCGGGATTGCGTGCTCTGTTCACGGTCAATCGCACACTCGACAATCCGATGCAGACCACAGTGACGGGACCGGACTTTTTCGCGCGACAATACAATGCGGCCTTTTCACAGTTTCCGGAGCTTCGTACTGCCGCGGTCAACAATTACATTGCTGACATCTCATACGAGTTTTCGCCGGGCTTGAAAGTGCAGTCGATCACGGCGCTGGCGGACACAAAAGTGCGGATCAGCGGGCCGAACGAGCCAATCTGGTTCCGCGATGACAGGCGCAACGTTGAGGATTTTTCCCAGGATCTGCGTTTCTCATTCGACCAGCCCGATTCGCCATTGAGTGGCGTTGTTGGCCTGTTTGCGGGGCGCTTCAAAACTCAAAGCGAATCTTTCGCGACAACCAGCCTCGCTCCTTTCTTTCCGATTCAGGACGCCACCTTCAACTTCAATGATACGTCGATAGCGGCCTATGCCGACCTTCGTTATCGTGTCTGGGATAAATGGACCCTGCTGGCAGGCGGACGCTTGCTGCGCGACAAATCCGAAAGAAATTTCGCTGGTATGGCTTGGGACCCCTTCAGCGGTACCCCGCCGACGTCGCTGAACGAGGTTTCCGAATCCAGCAACACTGAATTTCTTCCGAAAATCGGTCTCGCCTATGACCTGACAACGAACCAGACCCTCGCCGGAACGGTGACCAAAGGCTACCGGAAAGGATTCTCGGAGGTGCCGGTCGGCACAACCATCATCAATCAGGTCGATCCGGAATTCATGTGGGCCTACGAATTGGCCTACCGTTCGAAATGGTGGGGTGACCGGCTGCAGCTCAATGCCAATGTCTTCTACTACGACTACAAGGATCAGCAGCTGGCTGTGGAGATTCCCGGTTGGACTGGGCAAAGTATGACTCAGAATGTCGGTAAGTCCCATCTCTATGGCGGCGAACTTGAGGTGCGTGTGCGCCCGGTTGACGAATTGACGTTGTTTGCATCGGTCGGTCTGCTCAAAACCAAATTCGATGAAGCGACCACATTCGATGGGGGAACGCTCCAGAATTACGCAGGCAATGAATTTCCGGAAGCGCCCAGCGTGACGGTCTCGGCCGGCGGCATCTGGAAGCATCAGTCCGGTATGTTTGTCAGCGCTGATGTGTCTTACACCGATGGCTATTTCAGCCCGCGCGATCTGTCGAACAACCCGCTGCGCTATGTGGACTCGTACACCCTGGTCAATGCACAGATCGGATACGAGACCAAGAATGGAACGCTGGCGATCTTTGCTCGGAACCTGTTCGACGAGCAATATCTCACAAGCATTTCCACGCCAGGGCTGAGCGGCTCAGCGGCCATCGGCGATGGGCGTGTGGTCGGTGTGAGAGGTCAGCTGCGCTTCTAGTGCGAGCAGGAATGCAGGAACAGGCTCAACAGCGCGGCCGCGTGACCTTTGCGCGCGCGGCCTTCACCATCCATTCATGGCTTGGTCTCAGCTTCTGCCTGCTGCTGACGATCATCCTGCTATCGGGGACATTGGCCGTCTTTCGTGACGAGATCGACTGGCTGATCTATCCGCAGTCGCGCGTCACGCCGTCGGTCGAGCGCGCGGGCATCGACCAGGTGCTGACCGCCGTTCGGACTGCGCATCCGGAGATGGGTCTGATCGGACAGGTGCCGGTGCAGGGTGCCGGCCCGCGCACCGGGCTGAACATCATTGCTGTTTCTCCGAAAGATGGCGTGCGGCGGATCTGGGTCGATCCCTATCGCGGCGTAGTGCAGGGCACGACGCCGTTCATGATGCCGGGCTATTTTATCGGTCAATTCCATTCCTTCCTGATGATCCCGACCTGGGGCTACGTGATCGTCTGCAGCTTTACCTTCTTCATGCTGGCATCGCTGGTCACCGGTCTCATCACCTATCGGAAATTCTGGCGTGGATTCCTTCGCAGGCCCCGTGGCCGCAACCTGCGCACCACGATGGGCGATCTGCACCGCCTAGGTGGGGTCTGGTCGATCTGGTTCCTTGTCATCATGGTGCTGACAAGCTTTTTCTATTTCTGGATCCGAGTCGGAGAACCGCTGCTGAATTTTCCGCAAGCCATTGCCGAGCACCAACATCCGAAAATCCCGGACGCGGTGCTTGACGGCATGGGGCCGCAGCCGCCTCAGATGCTGAAGCTCGATGCGCTGGCCGCGATCGTGCGCAAGGACCTGCCCGATTTCGACATCCGCTTTGTCAATCTGCCGGAGGTGCATGGCGCACCGGTCACCTTCAGCGGCAATACCGGCGAGTTCTTCGGGCCGAACCTGTCCGAAGTCTTCGTCGATCCCTATCGCGGCGAGATCCTTGGCCGCGACCTCGCCCGCGACGGCTATTCGCTTTCCTTTGTGCGCGTGCTGACCGATGCGCTGCATTTCGGCGATTTCGCTGGCCTCGTGTCAAAGACGATCTGGTTCACGTTCGGGCTGATCACCACCGGTCTCGCGGTGAGCGGCGTGATCGTGTTCTGGAAACGCTCCGCGCGGCGGGCCGGAGCACGGGGCAAATCCGCGAGGCGGCATGTCCTCTCGATACTCAAGCCCTGGGGCGGCACGATGGGAGTTCTGAAGCCGCTCAATATCACGATCCTCGTGCTCGCGATCGCAGCCTCGGTGATGACCTTGCGGTTCTATTCGGCATCGGCGGATGAACGAGCGGCGAACTACGCCGCGCAGGAGATCGGCCCCTGGCGCCTCGGCGCGTTGATGATAGCAGGTCTTGGCGATACATCCGATCCGGTCCGGCCGGGAGCGCGCGCGATGGTTCTCGCGCGGTTTTGTCCCGATTGCTGGAAGGACATCAAACGTCTCTGGGTGAGCGTCGGATCACAGTCAGCCGGTTCGAACGGTCAGCGAATTACCGGTCAGTCGGGTTTCGCAAGAGCGGGTGTAAAATTACCCGAAAAAATAGAAAATAATACGCGCCTCTGGATGATAGCCGAGGGATGGGACGGCCGGCTTCATCAGGCATCGTGGCGGCTTGTTCAAGAGCAGGCAAGCCAGTGAAATCGGAGCACAACTGGCTTCTCATCATCCGAAAACAGGATGTACGATTCCGAAGTCGGAAGCAATTCATGTCCGATGTTCGCTATTCACGCACAAAGCAGATATAAAAAAGCAGCTTAGGGCGCGTTTTCTTTTTTGCACTTTCGCCAGCTCCGTCGCTGCCTTCGGATCGCGAACCCGCTTCTTTCTGTCGGACCCATAGAGAATGCCAACACGCTTAAGTGCCTGCTGAAAGCTATTCTTGAAGCTCTTTATCGGTGTCCCGTCTGGATGACAGAAGAGAGTTTCACTCGGTGAAACAGGTCTATCAATCTCCATCCGGCGAGCTGTTCCAGCTCCGCGACCCATTGCTCTGTCCGTCGTCAGATGATTTGCGACAGATTATGTGGTGATTGAATGGAGGTTCTGACTCATCTGTTTGTTGATCTTAGGCGGCTTTTTCTTGATGCAGCAAGCGTCGGGTCTGGATGGTCTGCCGTTTGATCCTTTCTCGTTCCAGCAGGATGGTTTGACCGCGTCCGCAGTAGACGTCGGCCGGGGTTAGATTGCCGAGGCTTTCGTGGTAGCGGCGATGGTTGTAATGATCGACGAACCTGTCGATGCTGGCTTCAAGATCACCGGGCAAATAGTAATTTTTGAGCAGGAGCCGGTTCTTCAGCGTCTGATGCCATCGTTCGATTTTCCCCTGGGTCTGCGGATGGCGGGGAGTGCCGCGAACGTGTCCCATGCCCTGAGCTGTAAGCCATTGCGCCAAGTCGGCAGAGACATAGCTCGAACCGTTATCGCTCAGCAGACGGGGTTTGTGAGCCACCCGTGCCTGGCTGCATCCCGATGCTGTGAGCGCCAATTCCAATGTGGCCGTGACGTCATCAGCCCTCATTGTCGTGCAGAGCTTGTGCGCGATGATGTAGCGTGAGAAGTCATCGAGCACAGTCGACAGATAGAGCCAGCCCCAGCCAATGACCTTCAGATAGGTGAAGTCGGTCTGCCAGAGCTGGTTCGGTGCTGTGGTCTTGTCCTTGAACTCATCGGCAGCCTTCATCACGATGAACGCGGGGCTGGCGATCAGGTCATGCGCCTGAGCAGCCGATAGACCGAGGATTCCGACACAAAATAACCCTTCGTATCGGTGAACCGGGTGGCCAATTCCCGCGGTGACAGATCCGGCTCATCCAGCGCCAGTTGCACGAGATCATCACGGATCGCATCTGGGATCTTGTTCCAGACACGCCCCGGCTTTGACGATTGATCCTCCAGAGCTTCAGGTCCGCCGGTCTGATAGCGATCGTACCATCGATAAAATCGTGATGGCAGAATGCCGAGCTTGTTCAGCGTGCGGCGAACCGGCAGATGCGACTGCTCGACCAGGCGGATGATCTCGAGCTTCTCCGATGCGGGATATCTCATGCCTCGTCGCCCCCATCCGCGATCATGCTTTTTTTGAGCAGTCGCAGTTCGAGCGCCTGCTCGGCGACAACCTCTTTCAGCTCCTGCGCCTGTCGCCGCAGATCCTTGACCTCGCCGTTGGTCGCTGCCCGCGCGGTGTCGCCAGCCAGCCGCCGCTTGCCGGCTTCCAGGAATTCCTTCGACCAGCTGTAATAAAGGCTCTCGGCGATCCCTTCACGACGGCAGAGCTCCGCGATCGAATGCTCGCCGCGAAGACCGTCCAGAACGATGCGAATCTTTTCTTCTGCAGAATAGTGCTTGCGGGTCGCCCGGCGAATGTCCTTCACAACCTGCTCGGACGATATCGCCCGTGTCTCGGATTTCTGTCTCATCTCCACTCCTCAAGGGGTACGATGAGCCAGAAATCCTCCGTTCCTCAAGCCGTTAAATCTGTCCTACAAGAGCTGATGCCGGACATAATCGTACAGGAAAATGTGACGCTGAGTCCGTGGACGATTAGTCTACATCCGGGCGGCATGCCCGGATGGAGAACTACCGGAAAATCCTGGGTCGGAACGTTCGGGCTGCCCGAAAGGACCTGGGCTGGTCTCAGGAGGACCTGGCGTTTGAGACGGATATCGACCGGACGTACATCTCCGGGATCGAGCGGGGAGTCAGAAATCCGTCGCTTGATATGTTGGTCAAGTTGGCGAAGACGCTGAAGATGACGTCTCCTGCCTTGTTACGGAAGTAGTTTTCTCGAATTAGAAGCCGTCCAAATCATTGATGTTGCAAAGGTTTGTTCGTCTTTCTAAGACCGGGTTAGCCTCGTAGAACATTCTGACCTCGCGCCTCGTAGTGACCATGAGTACGCTTAAAGCGGCCAAGCTCGATAACGACTTGCTGTCGGTGTATATCCAGCAATGGAAAGCGCTGCGGGGTTTCCTCGTCAAACGCGTGGGGTCGCACGATCTGGCCGAAGAGGCATTGCAGGAAACCTGGCTGCGCCTCGCGACACTAAGCCAGGACGGCGCGGCGAGCGAGAACAACGCGGCGATCAGTGACCGCCAGGGCTTCATCCTCCGTGTCGCCGGCAATATCGCCATCGATCTTGTGCGCAAGGAGCGGCGGCATTCCTCCCGCTGCGTCAGCGACGACATGCTTCTCGCCTCGCTGGCCGACCATTCGCCCTCGCCGGAAGTTTATGCGATCGACCGCGATCAGCTTCGCGGACTGGTCAAGGCTTTGGCTGAGTTGCCGGCCAAGGCGCGATCGGCTCTGCTGATGAGCCGATGTGATGGATGGCCCCACCGCGATATTGCCCGCAAGCTGAGCGTGTCGGAAAGCATGGTGGCGCGCTATCTCGCCCAGGCACTGCGGCACTGCCGGGATCACCTCCGCGCATCCTGACGACCTGCACGCGTCCTGTGATTTAAGCCATCATCTTCCTGACGCTTTTTTATCCCCGCGCCGGTGTAACTTTCGTCTCGTCATTTCGTCCTTGGTGTAAATCCAGTTTGGCGAGCCCCTCGTCGAGGTGGCGTCCTCACACCCTTGCCGGTTGAAAAATGGCCCCCGAGCAGCGACCCCAGCACGCCGATCTCGCCCTCAGCGACGCGGCGATCGACTGGGTCGTGAAGCTTCATTCCGGCGCAGCGACGCCAGCCGATCACGCGGCCTTTGCCGCCTGGCGTGCGCAGAGCGACGAGCACGCGCTGGCCGCGCGCGAGGCCGAGGCCATCTGGCAGGGTGTCGGCTCGGCGGGCGATAAAGCCAGGCAGCTTCATCGCAGCGAAAAGCGCGCGAAATTGACGCGGCGCGCAATGCTGGGCGGTTCGGCCATTGTTGCCGGCGCCGCGCTGTTCCAGAGCGGGATGATCGGTCCGCGGCTGTTTGCCGACTATACGACCGGCATCGGCGAGCGGCGCAGCGTGCCGCTGCCGGACGGGTCAACAGTGCTGCTGAATGCCAGTTCTGCGCTGTCCGTTAATTTCAGCGAACAGGAGCGAAGGCTGAAATTGCTGGAAGGGCAGGCGACCTTTACCGTCGCTCATGATGCGGCACGGCCGTTCAGCGTTAGCGCGGCGAGTGGGGAGACACGCGCGATCGGCACGGTGTTCGACGTCGATGTGCGGCGCGCCGAGGTCGTGGTCACTGTGTTGGAAGGCGTCGTCGCCACCTCCACAGACCTTGCTCGCGGCAGTCCCGTTCGGGTCAGCGCCAATCAGCGCATCCAATATACATCGCGTAGCGCGCCGTCCGCCGTGCAAACGATTGACGCCGACGCCGAAACGGCCTGGCGCAGGGGCAAGCTGATCGTCAATCGCAAGCCGCTTGCCGAGGTCATTACCGATATCGAGCGGTATCGCAGAGGGCAGGTCGTCATTGTCGGTCAGACTTTGCGATCGCTGGAGGTCACCGGCGTCTTCGATCTGTCCGATCCGGAAAGCGTGTTGCAGACGATCGCAGAGACATTGCCGGTCCGCGTGGTTCGTCTGCCTCTTGTCACGGTCATTCTTTAGAACAGACACAAAAGATAATGGCTGCTGCGAGGTGCAAGTTTGCGCTCGCCGTTTCGTCCTAGAGCCAAGGACATCGAACAAGAGCACAACCTGCCGCCGATGATGTCCTTCAATGATGGGCATTGGGGCGTTATGACTGGTCAAGCTGGATTACGAGCACGATTTCTACGCGGAAGCGCGATCGCGCTCCTTCTAAGTAATGTCGCCATAGTAGACGCGTCGATGCGTACGGCGGCGGCGCAGGCGGGCAGTCAGGCCATCGCTTTCAATATCCGCGCGCAGGCGCTGGGCGGCGCGTTGAATGCGTTCGCCGATCAGGCTGGCCTGCGCCTTCTTTTCCCGTCGGATCTGACCGCCGGTCGCAATAGCCCCGGCTTGTCAGGTCCGTATTCGCGCGAGCAGGGCCTATCGCAACTGCTGGCTGGTACGGGTCTCAGCTATCGCTTCACGAGCGCGAGCACTGTGACAATCAGCGGACCATCGTCACAAGACGCGAGCGTCGATGGGGCGATCCAGCTCGACACGATCAATGTATCGGGTGGTGGAACGAGCGCTGCCGTCGAGGCGCCTTATTCAACGCCGGGTCCCGTGTCGCATATTTCGCAGGAAACCATCGATCGTTTTCGTGGTTCGAGCCCGGCCGATATCTTTCGCGGAACGCCCGGCGTGATGTCGGGTGAGGCCCGTAATGGCGCAGGGTCAATCGATGTCAACATCCGCGGCATGCAGGGCATGGGGCGTGTGGCCGTCACGATCGACGGCGCCGAGAATGGCCTGCAAGTCTATCAAGGCTATCAGGGCATTTCGAACCGCACCTTTGTCGATCCCGATTTGCTGGCCGGTGCCGATATCCGCAAAGGATCGGATGCAAGTTCGCGCGGCATCGCCGGAACGGTGGCGATGCGCACGCTGGGGGCCGACGATGTGGTGAAGCCCGGCGAAAAGTGGGGTGTTTGGGTCAAGAGTGGTTTTGGGACCAATACGGCAACACCGGTGCCGGGCGATCGCGGCGGCTATACATGGCCGAAGCCTTATGTCAGCGACCCGCAGCCTTACCCAGTCCCGACCGCACAGGCGTCCGGTCTCGATCGGCCAGGTTTTCTGACGCCCACCAGCGGTTCTTTCAGCACCGTCGCAGCGTTGAAAGAAGACAAGTTTGACCTGCTCTGGGGATATGCTTTCCGCAAGCAGGGGAATTACTTCGCGGGCAAGAATGGTCCGGGCGCGAAGGTGATCGATACCGGACCGCAGCCGCTCTGTTATTCCAGCGGCTTTTGTTACTATCCGCCAAGTCCGATCTCCTATGCGCATGTCTATCAAAACGGTGGCCTCTCGAGCTACCGCGCTGGCGAGCAGGTTCTCAACACTCAGCTGCAAACCGAGTCATATCTGGCCAAAGCCACGGTCCGTGGCGATAACGGGCAAAGCCTCCAGTTCGGATATACAGGCTATCGCAGCACGTCGGGCGATATGCTGGCGTCGTTGTTCGGAAGTCCGCTCGCCCAGTCCGTGCAACAATGGCAGGAAAATACAACAAAGGTTGATACCGGAACGGTGCGGTACAGGTGGAAGCCGGACGATAATGACCTGATTGATCTCAAGGCGAATTTCTGGACCACCAAGCTCAACATGCGCACGCCGCCCCGCGCCAGCGTGACGAATGTGAAGCCGGAAGATTTCGGACTGTCCATCGGCTATCTTCCCGGCAATGATAGCAGGATGTGGGGCGGCGACGTCAGCAACAAATCGCACGTCTCGCTGAACAAGTTCGGTTCGCTCGATCTCGAATATGGCATCTCCTATGTGAACGAGGACACCAAGCCGACGCCGTTCACCGACGCATTGAATTTGGGCATTCCGACCCGGAATGGCTCTCGAGAGGAAGCCGGCTATTTTGGAAAAATAGCTTACTCGCCCGTGGAGTGGCTGACCCTCAAGGGTGGTCTTCGCTACTCGCAATATTCGTCGATGGACCGCAGCACGATCACCAACGAGCTGAATCGTAATCCCGATCCCTCGCGCAAGAGCGATGGATATAGCCCCTCTGCAGGCATCGTTGTCGAGCCGGTGAAAGGCACGCAATTCTACGTCAGTTATTCCAGCGCCTTGCGCATGCCGACGCTGTTTGAATCGGTCGCCGCTTACACGCTGATCCCCAATCCCGATATCGGCCCCGAGCGTTCCAATAATTGGGAAGCGGGTGTCAACCTCATCAAGGATAATGTTTTTGCGGCAAACGATAAAGCCATGATGAAGTTCGGATACTTCAATTGGGACGTAAAGGACTATGTCGCCCGCGTCGGGGTCAGCGGGACTACAGTTCATCCTATATACGGCTACACATACACATGGACCGGTCTGCAGGTACAAAATATCGACCGCGCGCGTTTCGAAGGACTGGAGCTCTCGGCGAGGTACGAACACAATGGCTTCACCGCGGAGCTGGCGGCGAACAAGTATCTGAAAGTCGAATTCTGTCCGACAGCCAACACCTGCTCGGATTCAACCCTCTCGGGTGACTACGCGACCAACCAGATTCCGCCCGAATATTCCGCCACGCTGACCGCCTCGCAGAAGCTGCTGAACGATGATCTGACGGTCGGCGGCCGGGTGAGCTATATCGGCCCGCGCGCCATCGGCCATGGCGCGGTCCAGTATGGTGCATCTGCGATCATCGCTCCGATTGACTGGAATCCCTATTGGCTGGTCGATGTATTCTCCGAATACAAGCTGTCGAAGGACATCACTTTGTGGGCGACGATTGAAAATCTGGGTGATCGTTATTATGTCGATCCGCTGAGCCTCGTGCAGCAGCCAGGCCCCGGACGCACCGCGCGCCTCGGCGTCACCGGCAAATTCGGTGGAAGCGAGCCAGCGTCCTTTGCCTCGCTCGCAGGTCTGTTCTCGCCTTCCGCAAGCGGCAAGAGCTGGACCGGCTTCCACGCCGGCGTGAATGCAGCCCAAAATTTCGCGAAGCTCACCGGAGCGGCTAGGACGCTGGACGGTTCGACCATGCGCTATTCGGCAGGTGAGGCGCCCAACCAGAAAATCGAGGCGTTCTCGTTCGGCGCTCAGATCGGTTACGATTATCAGTTCGCAAACCGCATTGTCGCTGGTATTGCCGCCGACATCGCCAAGTCGGAGATTTCCGGCTCGCAGGTGACTTTCGCCAACGAAGGTTCCTCCCTTCCTGATAGCAACAATATGTTCAGACAGCGTGCATTCGAGGCCGTTCGCAAAACGGAAATCGACTGGATGGCGACCGTGCGGGGCCGCCTGGGCTACGCATTCAATGACCGCCTGATGGTCTATGCGACCGGTGGCGTCGCCTTCATGCGCCAGAACGAGGAGCGCACGCAATATGTCGGCAGTAAGACAAATCCTGGGTGCTGCACTGCCGTTGATTCTTCCATCGCCGCGTTCACCGAGAGTGCATCTTTGACGCGGACGGGTTACGTGATTGGCGGTGGTGCCGAATTCGCGCTCAACGAGTCCTGGTCGCTGACCGGCGAATACCAGCTCGCTCGCTTCGATGAGACTGAATTCAAATTCCCGAATGCCAAAGCTGGCGTCATGATTGCCAATGGCTATGGCTTTCCGGTCACCTCGACCGAGGCTAACGGCCGCAGGATCATCAGCAAGGTCGATATTCCGATGCTCAAGGTCGGGCTGCATTATCGCTTCTGAGGCCGTAGGGTTGATGTGTTTGCCGTCAGCGCCCTTGAGACAAATTGAGGGACTTTCCGAAGGGAGGATTTCTGGTTCATAGCCGTAAGGAGCGAAGATGAAGCAGGAATCCGGGCCGGGCAAAGCGCCGGCAGAACAAGTACTGAAGGCCATCCGTCGTCAGACGCGACGGCAGTATTCGGCGGAAGAGAAGATCCGCATCGTGCTGGAAGGACTGCGCGGCGAGGAAAACATCTCCGAGCTCTGCCGCCGCGAGGGCATTGCTGCCTCGATCTATTATGGCTGGTCCAAGAAATTCCTGGAAGCCGGCAAGCGCCGTACTCGATGACTTCTCGCGTTACATCGTGGCCTGGAGGCTTGGTCCCGCGATGTGTGCATCAGACGTCGCGGCCACGCTTGACCAGGCGCTTGCGGCCTCAGGCCTGGACCATATCAACGTAAAGCAGCGGCCACGGCTTCTGAGCGACAACGGATCAAGTTACGTGGCGGACGATCTGGCCACGTGGCTCAAGGGCAAAGACATGCAGCATGTGCGCGGAACGCCGTATCATCCCCAGACCCAGGGCAAGATCGAACGCTGGCATCAGACCTTGAAGAACCGCATCTTGCTCGAAAACTACTATCTACCGGGCGACCTCGAACGTCAGGTCGGCGCGTTTGTCGAACACTATAATCACCGCCGCTACCATGAGAGCATCGACAACCTCACGCCTGCCGACGTTTACCCCGACCGGGCCGAGAAAATCCTGGCCGAGCGTCAGCGCATCAAGCGTGAAACCGTTGCGAACCGCCGCTTGCAGCACAGACTGCAGGCCGCCTAAACTCTAACCCCAGATGAGCCCTTCGAGAAACGCTTAATCAGTCTCGAATTACCTGACGACGGACAGTACAGGACAATGTGACGCTGAGTCCGTGGACGATTAGTCGACGTCCGGGCGCGATGCCCGGATGGAAAACTACAGGAAGATCCTGGGAAGGAACGTGCGGGCAGCCCGAAAGGACCTGGGCTGGTCCCAGGAGGACCTGGCGTTCGAGACGGGGATTGATCGGACGTACATCTCCGGGATCGAGCGGGGAGTCAGAAACCCGTCGCTTGATATGTTGGTCAAGCTGGCGAAGACGCTGAAGACGACGCCAAGCGGGCTTCTGGAGAAGTGATTTTTCAACGCGTTGTTTCGCTCTGCGCAATTCCTGTGTCCGCAAAAAGCCAAGCGGTATGGCCCGGGGAACACAGTTTTACTCCTCCCCAGCACTCTCTCTGGAATTCTTATAAATCATCGAGTTTGATGACGATTTTGCGCCACGATAGAAAGGCTCAGCGCTGAAACTGGCGCGGCTAGCGTGAGTGCTATGTGGGACGTCCAAGAACTATTTCGGCTTCATAGGAAAGACGTGACCCGCTTTTTGCAGCGTCGAGTATCTTCGCCGGATACTGCGGCTGACCTTGTTCAAGACCTCTTCCTTAAGCTTCTGAGCTCGAACTTGAGTGCGACGGTAGCAGACCGAAAAAGCTACCTCTTTCGTGCCGCTACCAACCTCGCTATCAACCACAATAAGCGCGAGCAGCTGATCCGCTACGAAGATCCGTCACTTTTGGACCTTGTTGTCGACGAAACGCCGGATGCGGAACGTGTGCTGTTGTCGAGGCAAGAGCTTAGAATTGTTGCTGAAGTGCTCGCTGGTGTGTCGCCAATCCAGCGCCAAATATTCTTGCTAGCAAGGGTTGAAGGCGTGGCCTGCTGCCGGTTCAGTGGACAGCCAGTTAAGCTAATCCCAGCTTCCGCTCGAACTCAAACGGGGCTGACGTATCCGATCGTCGAGGGACGCCTGGTCGTGTTATAGAACCGCTCGATGTAATCGAACACATCTGCCTTGGCCTCGTTCCGGGTGCGGTAGTTCCTTCGAGCGATGCGCTCGGTTTTCAGCGATGAGAAGAAGCTTTCCATAGCGGCATTGTCCCAGACGTTGCCGGATCGGCTCATGCTGCAGGTGATGCCACTGTCGGCCATCAAGCGCTGGAACTGGTCACTGGCATATTGGCTGCCGCGATCAGAGTGATGCATGAGCGCGTCCGGTTTGCCACGACGCCACACCGCCATCAGCAGGGCATCCGCGACCAACTGAGCCGTCATACCGGCACTCATTGACCAGCCGACGACGCGCCGTGAGAACAGGTCAATCACGGCAGAGACGTACAACCATCCCTCGGCCGTCCAGATATAGGTAAAGTCGGCAACCCATTTCTGGTTCGGTCGCTCAGCTGCGAACTGCCGGTCCAGCAGGTTCGAGGGAGCAACTGCAATCTGGCGATCACCGTTATCCTTAGGCAAGCGCCGTCGTCGTGGCCTGGCTCGCAAGGCCTGCTGCTGCATCAGTCGTTCGACCCGGTGCAGACCGCATTCGATACCGTCGGCAAGCAAGTCGCGCCAGACGCGTCGCGCTCCGTAGGTCCGATCGCTATTGACGAAGCTTGCCTTGATCCGCCCGCCGATCACTTCATCGCTACGGGCTCGGGCACTGAACGAGCGGTTCAGCCAAGCATGGAAGCCGGACCGGGAGACGCCCAATGCGTTGCACAGCCATGCCACCGGCCAGATGCCCCGGTGCTTCGCAATGAAGACGAACTTCATGTCGCTTCCTTCGCGAAGAAGGCTGCGGCCTTTTTTAGGATATCCCTCTCGGCCTTGAGCTTGGCCACTTCGCGGCGCAGGCGCGCGATCTCCTGCTGCTCTGGCTTCATCTGTCCGTGGCCGGGAAAGGCCTGTGCAGGATCGGCGCCCAGCTCGCGCACCCATTTGCGCAGCACGTTCTCATGGACATCCAGGTCACGCGCTGCCTGTGCGACCGAGACCCCGCGCTCCCTGACCAGCTTTATCGCTTCAAGCTTGAACTCGCGACCAAACTTCCGTCTTTGCATGGCAACCTCCGGCTTCATGAAACACCCTATCTTGGTGTCCATCAAACCGGCAGCAGCTCAACACCGTCATGGCTTCTAGAAAAGTGAGAGCACACGATCGTTGCTACATTTTCAGTAACTTCCTCGCGTTCTCTCCAAGAATTTTTGCTTTATCGCCTTCGCTGAGCGCGGTTCGCTTCACCCAATCAGTGGCGGCCTTGTTGGAAGCGAATGGCCAGTCCACAGCAAACAGGATCCGGTCGATCCCCATTTCCGCAATGCTGCAGGCGAGTGCGGTGTCGGAAAAGTTTCCGCTTGTCGTAAGATGGAAATTACACCGGAATATATCACTAAACGTCATGCCATCGCTCACTGGCCGCGCAAGCAGATCGTCGATGCGCCACAGCATAAACGGCAACGCCTCACCAAGATGACCGAGAATCAGTTGCAGTTTTGGATATTCTGAAAGAGCACCGCTGAGAACCATCCGGATCGCTTGTGTGGCAGTCTCCGCTGTAAAACCCCACACCGGTCCTCGCAGTTCGGGAAAACTAGCGCTGAGATTTTCATAATAGACCTTGTCCACGTCAGGGTTTGGCAAGGCCGGATGCAGATAAATCGGAGCGCCAAGCCTCTCAGCGCGCGCCAGGATCGGCCAGAACTCGCGCTCATCCAGAAACTTGCCGTTGGTGAGCCCATTGACCACCGCTCCTTTGAAGCCGAGTTCGGCGACGCAGCGCTCAAGTTCATCAGCAGCGGCCTCCGGAGCTGGCGTCGGCAGTACGGCGAAACCTGCGAAGCGGTCTGGCGCGCGTGCTATGACTGCGGCCAAGCCGTCATTCGTGACCTTCGCCATCCGAATCGCGATTTCGGGTTCGAGCTTTTGGGTGGTCGGCCCCGCATGGGACAGGACCTGAATATCGATCGCCCCCTCGTCCATCTCGCGCAATCGGATTTCGCCAATATCCAACAACTTCATTTCGATGTGCGGCGGCCGGATGAGATCTAGCCCCGTAAAATGCGCGACCAAGTTCGGGTCGTTGTAATGCTCTTCGATCGCGATCGTGACGGGTCTTCCCGATTTCATTTCTCTGTTCCGCTTGGCAACCAAACGATAAAGAGTGTATGCAAAAATGCCCGCAAAAAATATAGGCAAGGCTGCTGATTTATAAGCTACTTCTTCTCGATAAAAGCGGCCAAGATGGGTTTTGAAAATGATTTCTTGGAAATTAGGTATGCAAACAGACGTTAGTTCCATACGAAGATCCGCATGTATCAGGTGAAGCGCTATGCATTCCTAAAGGCGCTTGCCGGCCGCATTACAGACGAGCTGGCTGTAACGAATCTGGCCAACACCGCCACGGAATGGTTTTCGATCCGCCCCTCGGATGCCAACCTCTACGCCGTCGGGATGGGCATGGTGACGCCTTACGCGCTTGGCCTTTCGCTGGCGCTGCCCAACCGCGAGGTGATCGCGCTTGATGGGGATGGCAGCATCTTCTTCGATCCTTCCGTCTTCGGTCTGATCGCAGCGCGAGCTGGCGGCAACCTGACCGTGGTCGTTTTCGATAACGGCGGCTACATCTCCACAGGCAAGTTGCCTACCGTCGGCTCGCTCAGTTCATCCGGTGTCGATATTGCCATGCTGGCGCGTGCTTATGGCATCACTAATGTCGCGGCGGTCGCCGATGTCGATGCCTTCCTCACCGCGCTCGACGCGCGCTATGCGGATCGGCCACTCGTACTCGTGGTCAAGACCAGCGTCGAGCAGCAATTCGTCGGGCCGCTGCCGATGGACCTGAAGGAGAACAAGTATCGCTTCGCCCGCCATGTCGAGCAGACGCACGGCGTCAAGATCTTCAAACCGTCAGCGAAAGAGCACGGCGCGAAGCCCGCGGCTGATTTGATCCTGCGAGACGTCGGCCAGTCTAGTTTCGGTCAGATTCTCTACGAAGGACTCAAAGAGAACGGCATCGACTTCGCCGTTGGCCTGCCGTGCAGCGGCTTCACCTTGGCCCAAGAGCTTCTCATGAGAGACGAATCGTTCAGTTACATCTCGGTGCCGCATGAAGGGACCGGCTTCGGCTTGTGCGCCGGCGCATGGCTAGCGGGGCGACGGCCGGTGGCGCTGATCGAGAATTTCGGGCTGTTCGCCAGCGTGTATCACTTGCTGCGCGGCCACATGAGCTATGGGATTCCGACGCTGATTGTCACCGAGTTTCGTGGTGATACTGGTGATCAGGAATTCTTCGCCGAGGGTGGCGAAGTCACGCTCGACGTACTCAAGGCGATGCGGGTCAACCATCGCCTGATCGAAAGGCTCGACGACATCAAACCGGCGATCCGGGATGCGCTGCGGTGGATGGATGGTTGTCTGCGACCATTCGCGTTGGTGCCGACCTTCAATCTGACGCGGCTGAACTCTTGATGTGACACAAGCGAGCGCGTCTGGTGACGGATCGATCCCCCCACCTCGACGACGCCATACCCAGCGAGGTTCAAATCTTATTTCAAGCAATATGCGATGGGCGTTTCGCACGTCACTCGCAGATGAGCGACGCCCTCCTGAAAGGCCGGAGCCTGCAACGCGCAGTATAGGATGGTGAAGCGATGAAAGTCCCGCGGCTGCACTCGAATGCCATTCTGTATTTCGACGCGGTGCGACGCTCGGGCTCCATTCGCGAAGCTGCCCGCCGGCTCAATGTTGCTTCATCGGCCGTCAATCGTCAGATCCTGCAGCTTGAGCAGGAGATCGGCCTACCACTCTTTGAACGGATCGCCATTGGCGTTCGCCTGACTGCCGCTGGCGAGGCTTTCGCGCGTCACACGCTGGTCGTCCTGCAGGATGCGGAGCGGCTGAGCGCCGAACTGGACCAGTTGATTGGCGTGCATTCGGGCCATGTGACTGTCGCCGCGGCCGAAGGCATCTGCACCAGCATGATGCCGGGTGTCATCGCCACGCTCCTCAGCAAGGCGCCGCGGATCACGGTGTCGCTGCGCCGAACAGAGTCCTTACGCACCGAGCAGGCCCTGATCGCGGGGGACGTCGATCTGGGTGTCGGCTTCGATCTGCCCGTGTCGGCCGGGCTGCGGCAGCTTTTCACCGCGAAGTTTGCTGTCGGCGCCATCATGCATCCGAACCACGATCTGAGCCGGCAATCCAAAGTCAGCCTATCAGCGCTGCTCGGCTATCCTCTCATCCTGCCGGAAGAGGCGATTTCCATCATGCAGATGCTTGCACCGGCTTTTCAGCGGCTCAACGCGCGGCTGGTGGCGTCGGTGAGTTCGAATTCCATCGATGCGATCCGCGCTTTGGTGGAGAGGAATGTCGGCATTGGTATCCAAACCCGGTTCGGTCTCGACCGCTCGCTGGCAGAGCACAGCATTGTCCATGTTCCGCTCGATGCCGGCGGACCGGTCATCAGCACTGTTTCGATCCTGTGCCGGGCCCAGCGATCCCTGCCGGCGCCGGTTGACATGTTGTTCCAGCTCCTCGCCGACGACCTGCAGCGGCGACAACAAGCCGAACAGCAACCTGATGCTTGAAAAGCATCACCCTGAGCGAGAGTCAGTGCTTTCCGAGAGCGCATCGACATGTCTAAGCTGGATCAATAGCCGGAGCCGGCCGGCGTGAACGCGCTCTAAATGAGAGGTGTGCGATGCCCGACTCCCTGAATGCCGCGGAAATCTCTTCCAACCAGCTTCCGGTCATCGATGTCAGTGGATTGTCGTCGTCGAAGTTGACAAACCGTAAGGCTGTCGCCGACAATATTCGCGCGGCCTGCATCACCAACGGATTTTTCTATATTGCCGACCACGGTGTTCCCGCGGGGCTGATCGATGCCGTTCAGGAACAGACGCGCATTTTCTTCGATCAGTCCGATGACGATAAGCGCAAGGTCTCGAAGACGCTGTCCAGGTGCAATCGTGGCTGGGAGCCGCTGAAAGCGCAGGCGCTCGATCCTACCGCGCCGCCGGATCTGAAAGAGACCTATTATATGGGTCTCGAACTGCCGCCCGATCATCCTGCGGTCGTGGCCGGCAAGTTTAATCACGGGCCGAATTTGTGGCCGCAGGACCTGCTCGGCTTCAAGCCGACAATGCGAGCATATCATGCGGCAATGCGTGATCTCAGCGAGCGGATCATGATCGGCCTCGCACTGTCGCTGGATCTGCCGGAAGACTATTTCGACGGTTTCAATCGCGATCCGCTTTCGACGCTGCGGCTGTTGTATTATCCGCCGCATCCGGCGGATGCTGTTCCAGGCCAGACTGGTGCCGGCGCGCATACCGATTATGGCGCGCTGACAATGCTGCTTCAGGATAGCAATGGTGGTTTGCAGGTGCGCGATGCGGGTAATACCTGGATTCATGCCAAGCCCATCCCCGGCACTTTCGTCTTCAATATTGGCGACGCCATCGCTCGTTGGACTAACGACCTCTATCGCTCCACGGTTCATCGCGTCGTCAACGTCTCGGGCAAGTCCCGCTATTCGATTCCTTTCTTCTACTCGGGCAACGCGGATCATCCGCTAGAATGCATCCCGAGTTGCCTGAAGCCTGGCGAGACGCCAAAATACCCGACCGTCTCGGTCGCCGAGCACATGCAGCAGATGTACCAGCGCAGCTATGGTGCCGCTGCTGCGGCCGCCTGAATGTTTCTGCCATCTCCGACGCAGTAAGGGCCCCTCAGGGCCCTTATTCATTGATGTGTGTCTCGCCCAATCCATCATTCATTGATAGTCGAGCGAGAGCATCTTCGGCGGCAGCTTGGTAAAGCCGATCACACCGGGACCTGCGACGTTGAGAACGATATCGAAGGTCTTCTGCAGCGCGTCGTTCATCTCTGGCGTGAAAGTCTTGACCAGGTCGGCGCGGACCTGATCGCGAAACCGCTTGATCCCTTCGGGTGACAGCTTCATTTCCTTACCGCGTTCTTCCCAAACCTCGTCGTTGGTCCTCAGGATGTCATAGACCTCCTGGTAGGCCGCGACGAAAGCCTTCACATTCTCCGGATGCTCCTTCGCGTAATCCGCGCGCATGCCGAAGAACAGGTAAGGCACTGTAGGAATGCCGAGATCCTCGGTGATGCTGCGGATCGTGACGAGGGTCTTATACTTTTTGGACGCCAGCATGTCTGCCGCAAGCGAATTCCACATTTGGGTGGCGTCGAGCTGTCCCTGGTCGCTTGCGCCACGCAGGAGGGGCGCTGCGGCTTCCTGGATGGTGACTTCTTTGGCGAGATCGATGTTGAATTTCTGCTTCGCTGATGCCTGCATGATCATCCAGTCGTAGGACGTCTTGCTGTGGACGCCGAGCCGCTTGCCCTTGAGATCGGCGAGCGTTTTCAGCTTTGAATCCTCCGGAACGAGCACCGTGTTGATATAGGTCATGAACGGGGCGACGCCGACGACCGGAATGCCGCCATCGATAATGCGGGCAGTTGCGAGCCATTCGTAGACGATCATCTCGGCGCTCTTGCTCTGCATCGCCGCCGTCGCGGTATTGGCATTGGTGTAGTTGATGGTCTCGAGCTTGAAACCGTATTTCTCGTCGAGCTTGAATTTCTTGATGACGAAGGGCGGGAGCGACATCGTGCCGGCCGGATTGAGCATCATGCGGATCGTGCCGCCATCGCCTTTCGGAGCCGCCTGCGCGACTGAATGTGTGGAGGATACCGCCAAGAGGACAGCGGCTGCGGCGTGTAGAAGGCATCTGGTACCGAACATCAGTCTTTCCTTTCGTACAGAAAGTGGTGGCTAGGCGTGAACGGGATCAGATCGACCGGAGTGCTTGCGGAGCGCGCTGACGACAGCCCTGCTTTTCTCGATGAGGTCGAGATCATCGTAGGACCGCGGCCGACGAACCCCCGCTAGGCTGATTTCCTGGCGGATAGTACCAGCTGGTCCATGGCTCATGATCATGACCCGGTCGGCGAGGAACGAAGCCTCAAGTGCGTTATGGCTGACAAACACGATGGTCGTTCTGAAGGCCGACCAGATTTTCAGCAGGCTTTCCCGCAGGTGCTGTGCGGTCATTTCATCGAGCGCGCTGAACGGCTCGTCCATCAAGAGAATGTCCGGCTCAATTGCGAAGGCGCGTGCGATCGACACACGCTGCTGCATGCCGCCCGACAATTGTTGCGGATAGAAGTGCGCGAACTTCGAGAGTTCGACTAGTTCGAGTATGCGGTCGACACGAACGCGCGACTCATTTTGTGGAAACTTCGAGGCCTTGAGCGCGAATTCGATGTTGCCTCGCACCGTCCTCCACGGCAGTAAGCGAGCTTCCTGGAAGACATAGGCCACGCGAAAGCCGGCCTCGATCTGCTGTTCGATGGTCTTGCCTTGAATAGTGAACTCGCCATCATACTGCGTTTCGAGTCCGGCCACGATGTTTAGCAACGTGGATTTTCCGCAGCCCGATGGCCCGAGGATGCCGACGATCTCGCCGGTCTCGACCGAGAGATCGACATCGGTCAGGGCTGTCCAGCTTCGCGCGCCGCGCCAGCCGCCGAATTCTTTGCGGATATTTCTGAGATCAATCTGTGGCACGCGGACTCTTTGCAATGTGAGAGGCCTCGTCGCCGGCGACTATTGCGATCGCCAGCGGAAGATGCGCTTCTCGAGGGTTCCGAGGATGACCACTTCGATGAACAACATGACGAGGAGGAAGCTCAACGCATGCGCCAGTACCTCCTTCATGTTGAACATCTGATAGTAGAATTCGATCTTGTAGCCGATGCCGTCGCCGCGTCCGAGCACCTCCGCGAACAGCACCATTTTCCAGATCAGGCCGAGGCCGAAACGTGCTGAGGCCACCAGGATCGGCGCCACTTGTGGCGCGACGACCTCGAAGATCTGCTGATGACGGCCCGCGCGAAAGGCTTTGGCCATGCCGAGCAGCTTCGGATCGATGCCCTTCACCCCGTCGCGGATGTTGATCGTGAGAATCGGGATGATCGGGATGGCCGCGCCCAAGATCGCCGCCGTGTCGTTTAGGCCCACCACCATGTAGCAGGTCAGCATGACCACAAGCGCGGGGATGGTGATGAAAGAGACAATCCACACACGGAAGAACACGCTCGCGCCGTGCGACAGCCCCATGGTGAAGCCGAGCGTCGCCGAAATCACCATCGCGATTGAGAAGGCGATGACGATGCGGCCGAGCGTGATGCCGATATCGCCCCAGATCTCGCCGGACCACATCGCCTCATACAGCACTGCGGCCACGGCATACGGCCCGGGCAGCACGCGTTCAGACATGGTCCACGAGCCGATATACCAAAGGCCGACCAGCGACAGCACCGACAGTATGCTGAGTAACAAATTGGAGGCGTGGGGCCTCAATCCAGCCAGACGGGAAGGCTCTGCGAATGCCCGCGCAGCAGCCGGACTGATGGTCTGGGATGCTGGCGCGGCCGGGGCGGAAATGCTGGATGTTCGCATGCAGTCTCACCAGTTTCAGGAAGAGAAAAGCAAGGAACGGGCCAATCCTGCATACAACGTATTGCGTTGCCAACTGGGCATAAATGCCATATTTCTCAACGATCATTCGTTCGAACGGGACGGTCTTTCGTTGAATTTGTATGCAACACTGATCAAGTAGTATGCAGAAATGAAGAAGAGAGGTGTGGCTGCCCTCGCGCAGAGCGCGGTCTTAAAGCAATCCGGCGAAACGCTGGCAGATGTCCTGCATCGGGAGTTGGAGCAGGCGATCCTGAAGGGCGATATCAAACCGGGCGACCGGCTCGACGAGCATGAGATTGCGCAACGGTATGGAGTCTCGCGAACTCCGGTGCGGGAGGCGTTCCGCTTGCTCGGCGCCAATGACCTCGTCGATCTCCGCAGCCGCCAGGGCGTGGTGGTGCGGAAAGTTGGAATCAACACGGTGCTCGAGATGTTCCAAGTCATGGCTGAACTGGAAGGGCTCTGCGCGCGTCTCGCCTCCCGCCGGATGACGCCCGCCCAGGAGGCTGAGATGAGGCGCATACACGAACGGCTGACCGAGTCAGCTACCGGCAGTGATGTCGACGAATTTCACCAGGTCAATATCGACTTTCACGCTATTATCCACGACAGCGCCCGGAATGCGTTTCTGGCGCAGGAAGTCGGGCGATTGCGCGCGCGTATGGCGCCGTATCTGCGCCGCGTCACTTACAAACCGCATCGCTTCCAGACAACGGTTGCTGAGCACGAGACTATCATCGTTGCGATCTGTGCACATGATGCTGAGAAGGCGCATGCGACAATGCGCCTGCATGTCAGCCTTCTTGGTGACGATCTGGCCGATTTTATTGCTGCCTATGAATAAAGCGCGATGTCAGCGAACACTAACAGCGGGGATGTTACGGCTGCCGGTTCTCGAAACGTCCCCAGTAGGCACAGCCCGCCCCCCTGTGATACATCCCCCGCAGCGGTCCCGTAGCTCAGCCGGATAGAGCGACGGTTTCCTAAACCGTAGGTCGGAAGTTCGAGTCTTCCCGGGATCGCCATTCAAGAAACTGTCCGGCCCGGGCACATCGGCAACAGACCGTACCTAAGACATAGGTGGCAGCCTCGCGCCGAACAGGTTGTCGATGGGTTGCAAGGCTTTCTGCTCCAGGTCGAAATATCCCCAATCGTGACGCATGCAGCTTGCGAGCCAAATGCCCTCGTCTTCTGCCAGACGGTGGCGATTTACCGATCATAAACCAAAACAATGCTTAATTAATTTCGATTTCGCGCAAAGGGGGGACGGCCAGATCTGACTGGAATCGAGGACACGCTCCGGAAGGCAAGGCAAAGCTCTCGTCGCGTCACCCACCGGGCGGGCCGCCCTTCGTTTCCGTCCACACATTGCCGCGTCAGTTGGGACCTGTACCCAATTCAAGGCGCCGGCCGCCGGGCGCAGTGCGAAGGCGGCAATAGAAACGACGAGGCAGGACGCGTTCTATTTACCGATCTCCTGAAAACCGAATTTTGTCACGTCTCAGTCGTGGCTTGTTAAGGACTGCAGAAATGCTCTCTTTTGGTAGTTGGAATTCCCGCTTCAAAATCGGTACTCGTATTACCGCGGGTTTTGTCATCGTTCTTGCGCTGCTCGCAGGCGTTGCCGTGAGTGGTGTGCTCGGTCTCTCCGGGGCCTCGCACAGCTTCCAGGAATATGCGGATGAATCGGCCGCCAGCGGCAAGGTCGCACAGGCCGATCGTGATTTCGTCGCGATGCGTCTCAACATTCAGTTCTACTTCGACAAAGGCGAAGAGAAGGTGCTCGCGAGGGTCCGCGAACTGGGTAACGACGTCCGGAACGGATATGCGGCGGTGCTTGCAAGTTCGACTTCCAAAGAGCAGCAAGCAATGGTGCGCAAAGTGCTCGATCAGTTCGAGCAATATGTAAGAACCTTTGACGACGCTGTCAGGGTCCAAGCCGAGCAGATCAAGACCACAAACGAAGGCACCATCCCGCTTGGTAATAAGCTACGCAGCGAGCTCAAAGAGCTGATGCAAACCGCTGCCAGCGAGAATGATCTGGCGCTTGCCAGCCAGGCCGGCGTCGCGATGGAACAATTCCTCTGGGGTCGCATCAATGGTCTTCAGCATAATTTCAACCGCAATCCGAAGCTCGAAGAGGCGGCCCGCGCCCAATTCGTGCTCTTGGCGGATACGCTGAAGAAGATTGGCGAAGCCGCCCGGACCCCCGAGCGAAAGGAAAAGCTTCAGCAGATGATGAAGTCGATGGCGGCCTATACGACTTCGTTCGAGGCAACCATGAAGCTGCTGGCAGAGCGGAGTCGTTTGCTGGAAGCAGAGAACAGATTGTCCACCGCAATGATCGCTAGCCGGGGCGAAGTCAAAAAGAGCCAGGATGCCAATCTGGCTGCGACCAGGAAAGCGAGCGAATCCGATATCTCATCTGCGATGACGATGAGCATTGCAGCCGCTGTGCTTGCACTTGTACTTGGTATTGGCCTGGCTTGGATTATCGCCCGCGGCATCACCCGCCCGATCCTGTCTCTCAGCAGCGTGATGCGGGCGATCAGCGGCGGCAAGCTCGACAGCGAGGTTGCCGGTGTCGATCGTCGTGATGAAATCGGCGAAATGGCGCAAGCCGTACTTGTGTTCCGAAATGCCGGTCTGGAAAAAGTGGGCCTCGAGCAGGCGGCCGAACAACAGCGTCAGGCGGCTGAGGCCGAGCGGGCTCGCAACGAAGCCGCGCAGCGTGAAGCTGCTCGCCAGGTTGCGCAAGTGGTTGATGGCCTAGGCCGTGGCCTTGAGCGTCTGGCACAAGGTGACCTGACTTATCGTGTTCAGGAAGAATGGGCTGCCGATTACAGGAAAGTCCAGGACGATTTCAACGCCGCGATCGGTCAGTTGCAGGACACGATTTCCAATATCGCCCTGTCCAGTTCCGAAGTATCGAGTGCGGCTGCGGAAATCTCGACCAGCACGACCGATCTGTCACAGCGCACGGAGGAGCAGGCGGCAAGCCTGGAGGAAACCTCTGCCTCGATGGAGGAGATCGCGGCAACAGTGAAAAAGAATGCCGAGAACGCACAGCATGCCAATCAGCTCGCACAAGGTACGCAGGAGATTGCAGGTCGCGGGGGCGCTGTCGTTGCTGAAGCGGTGAATGCCATGGCGCGAATCGAGGAATCTTCTCGCAAGATTTCCGACATCATCTCGGTGATCGACGAAATCGCGCGTCAGACGAACTTGCTTGCCCTTAACGCGGCGGTGGAGGCTGCACGAGCAGGCGAGGCTGGCCGAGGCTTTGCGGTTGTGGCGTCCGAAGTGCGTTCCCTTGCGCAACGTTCATCGCAAGCGGCGAAAGATATAAAAGATCTGATCGTCGGCTCTTCCGGTCAGGTGCAGGAAGGCGTCGAGCTTGTGAACCGCGCCGGTCAGTCGCTGAGCGAGATCGTCGAATCGATCAAGAATGTCGCCGACATTGTGGCGGATATCGCCAACGCCAGTTCTGAACAGGCGACGGGCATCGATCAGGTCAATCGCGCGCTCAACCAGATGGACGAGGTCACGCAGCAAAACTCGGCACTCGTCGAGGAGAATGCAGCAACCGCCAAGACCCTTGAAGAGCAGCAGGCGGCCATGAACCAGCGGGTTGGCTACTTCCGGTTCGATCGTGCCGGCGTTGCCTCACATGCGCCGGCTCCGTCGGTCAGGAAGCCGGTGCCTCAGATGAAAGCGACCGCTCAGCGCACGGGACGAGGCGGACCGGTTGGTCGTATGCAGAGCAATCTTGCGATTGCTTTGAATGCGGACGAGGAGATTGCCGAGTTCTGAGATTGGCTGTCGCCCAATCCTGAAAAAGGTATCTGATTTCGGTGGGTGGCGATTTTCATCGTCGCCCGCCGTGTTTTATAATCTGTTGCATATTCCGTGCCCCGGGTCATGACGTGACAGAGCAAGACAATGTTGCGCGGACACGTGGGTCGCCTGTGACTGTGAGACGCGTCCACCCACAGCCGGTATAAGGATGGAACTTCCGCGCGCAATCCGTCAGGCTGTTGATGCCGCGCTCGAAGGCGCGACGCTGGCCGATTTGCAGCGAGCCGCGCAAAGGTTGTCGGAGCGCTATCGCTCGGAGACTCGTGACGGCCGTCAGCATCTTTCGGATGAAATGGCAGCGCTGGCCTATCTCGCGGCACGTATGCCTGCGACCTATGCTGCAATTCATGCAAGCCTGGATGCCGTCGCGGTCATGCGGCCTGATTTTGCGCCGACCACGATGCTCGATGTCGGCGCCGGGCCCGGGACTGGCGTCATCGCCGCGCATGATTGCTGGCCCGATATTGCTGAAACAACGCTGATTGAAAACGCTGGCGTGATACGCAGCGTCGGCGAGCGTTTGTTGACGGCCGGCGGCATCAGGCGGCCGCGATGGTTGTTACATGACATCGCGGCATTTCCGGTATTGGATAAGGTCTATGATCTCGTCCTGATTGCTTATGTGCTCGACGAAGTGACACCTTCCGCGATCAGGCCGCTGATAGAGAAGCTCTGGGCCACGACGGCCGATACTTTGATGGTGGTCGAACCTGGAACACCGGCCGGATGGTCAAGAATTCTGGAGGTGCGTGCACAACTCTTGGCCGCCGGAGCTTATCTCGTGGCGCCATGTCCGCATGCTCGGGCCTGCCCGCTCGCGCCGCCCGATTGGTGCCATTTTTCGCGGCGTGTTGCCCGTTCGCGGATGCACCGGCAGATCAAGTCTGCAGATGTGCCGTGGGAGGACGAGAAATTCATCTACATCGCGGCATCACGTAAAAAGGGGGAGTCTCCGCAAGCGCGTGTGATTGCCCCGCCGATCGTTCGCGGAGGCACCGTCTCGCTTAAACTCTGTGAAAACAGCGGCGCAGCGGCCTTGCGTCTCCGTTCGCGGCGAGAGGGGGAGGCATTCCGGCGGGCACGCCGACTGGCCTGGGGTGACGTAATTTGGCCTGACGCCATAATACCTACCGATTCGACTGCTTGATCCTGCCGCCGCATCGTATTCGATATCTCGCATGTCCTTGATCGAGGCTGAGGGGTATCGGCTCCAGGAAGGTCCATGCCGAGTCAGTTTATATCGCGCGGCTTGCTTGCCGCTTTGATGATCGTTGCCGCGCTGTTTGCGGCCCCGATGTCATTTGGGCAAAGCAAGGCGCCTGCGCCTTCCGATCCAGCCTCAACTGCGCCGGCGGAGCCTATCGCGCAACCTGACGCGGCGGCGAAGCAGCCGAACCCTTCGCGCACGGCCGAAGCGATCGCTCCGCTAAAAGAGGCCATCGATCGGATGGAAGAGTTGCTTCGGCGCGATGATCTGACCGACGCGCAGCTCATCGAGAACCGCGGCAGTATCGAGCCTGTTCGAGACGAATTGCGGGAAATCATCGCCTCGCTCGAAGGGTGGCTTGCCGATGTCGATACCCGGCTGAAACAGCTTGGCAACCCGCCGGAGGACGGTGAACCTAAAGAGGACGCCAATCTCGTCGTTGAGCGTACGCGTCTGAAGGAGCGGCATGCGGCACTGGACGGCACGCTGAAACAGGCGCGTGTATTGGCTTTACGCGTCGAAAGCATCTCCGAGCGGATTACCGAGCGGCGCCGTGCGCTGTTCACCCAAGAGTTGCTCGGTCGCACATCGAGTGCGCTCGATCCCAGCTTCTGGGCGCAGGCAGCAAAGGCTGCACCGGACGGGCTGCGTGGCGCCGTGCTGCTGGTTCAGGGTTGGATGGATCATGTGCGCGCAGCGACGACGGTTGGTACGGTCGTGGCGGCAAGTTTTGCTTTGCTGGCATTTCTCATATGCGTCGGCTTGATTCTTCGCTGGCTCGGCCAACACGATTTCCGGCCAAGAGAACTGGGGACGCGTTTCGCGAAATCGTTCTTCGCGATGATTTCGCTTATGCGTATTGCCATTACGGCGCCCGCGATCGTGGCAGGAGCCATCTTGATCCTCAACGCGTTTGGTCTCGTGCCGGAGCGCATGATCCACATTGCTTTCTCGCTAGCGGTCGCCGTTGGGATTGCGGCTTTCGGACGCGGTGTGGCGTTCGGCCTATTCGCACCGGACGATCCGGAACGGCGCTTGCTCGTCATACACGATGACACTGCGCGTCTGATCTCATCGAAGCTTGTGTGGGCGGCGCGTGTT
This sequence comes from Pseudorhodoplanes sinuspersici, assembly GCF_002119765.1. Classification (NCBI taxonomy): domain Bacteria; kingdom Pseudomonadati; phylum Pseudomonadota; class Alphaproteobacteria; order Hyphomicrobiales; genus Pseudorhodoplanes; species Pseudorhodoplanes sinuspersici. The sequence goes on along the minus strand of NZ_CP021112.1, from coordinate 944,661 downwards.
CTTGGCGTTGTCGTTTTTATCAATGTTCTATTGCGGGCCGTCATTGCGCCGGTATCGCTGACGATCGCGACGAGTGCAATATTCTCTGTCGTTATTGCCGGTATCCTCTGCCATTTCCTGTTCATCGTTGGGCGCAGCCACGAGCAGGACGATGAGGTCGGCGGTGCAGGCTGGCTTCGTGCCGGCGGGTGGTTGCTCGTGATCGGGATTGCTGCGGCGCTAGTTACCGGCTTCATTGGTCTTGCAGCCTTTCTGGCTGGACGATTTCTCACGGCGCTTGGCCTCATTGGGGCGCTCTACATTTTCCTTGTCTTCATTGATGCGCTCTTTACCGAAGTATTGACGGCATCGACGCCGCGCGGACGAGCTGTTGCAAATTTCTTCGGATTGAGACCACGCTCGATCGAACTGATTGGCACGCTGTTATCGGCAGCGATCCGGCTCATTCTGATCCTCGTGGTGCTGCTGCCGCTGCTTGGACCATGGGGAATTTTCGCGGCTGATTTCTTCGGCGTGGTGCGCGATGCGACATTCGGCTTCCGCATCGGCGACGTCACGATATCTCTTTCGACCATATTCGGCGCATTCGCGACGATTGTCATCGGCATCCTGGCAACACGGGCGGTGCAGCGCTGGCTGCAAACAAGCTTTTTGCCGCGGACAGCGCTTGATCCCAGTCTGCAGCACTCCATTTCGACGATCTTCAGCTATCTTGGCATTATTGCCGCAATTTCATTTGCGCTGGCCCAGCTCGGCGTTGACTTCCAGAAGATCACGCTGGTTGCCGGTGCATTGTCGATCGGCATCGGCTTTGGTTTGCAATCGGTCGTGTCAAACTTCGTGTCCGGTCTCATTCTCCTGGCCGAGCGGCCAATTCGCGTCGGCGACATCATCAATGTGAAGGGTGAAGAGGGACGGGTGCGATACATCCATGTCCGTGCGACGGAGATTGAAACCGGCGATCGCGCCAGCGTCATCATTCCGAACTCCGAACTGATCACGCAAGTGGTGAAGAACCGTACGCATATAGACACATTCGCGCGCGTGTCCGTGCCCATCGGGGTTGCTTATGACAGCGATGTTGCGAAAGTGCGTGATACATTGATGCAGATCGCGAAGGACCATCCGCATGTGATGCAAAGTCCCGCGCCAACGGTGTTTCTCACAGGATTCGGCGATAGTGCAATCAATTTCGAACTAGGCTGGTTGGTTCGTAATATCGGCGATGCCGCGGGTGTCAAAAGCGATATCTGTTTCTCCATCCTCGAAAAGTTTCGCGAGCAAGGCATCGACATACCCTATCCGCGGCGGGATATCCGTATTCATGGAATCAACGATGCCGAACCGGAGGCCGGGACGGGACCGGAGATGTCAGAACCGGCGGCCCCAAAAAAGCCCAAACGAAAGTGATTTTGGCGAGCTGAGGGGCGATTTACCGTTCAGTCACCATTTTGCGGCCATTTCGGACGCTTTGGGGGGGTGCCAGCATGTTTGGCCGTCCGAATTTTGCGACCGTTACTGGCGGGCTTTGTCTCGCCTTGCCGCTCATGCTTGGCGGCTGCGCGACCGAGCCGCCACCGTCGCAGCCGACGTTCTATCAAAGCATGGCAAAAGAAGGCGCGCAGCTCGATCCGCAAGCTGCAGCCTCGATGATCTCCGGATTTCGCCGCAACAATATGTTGAGCGATGTCGTCATCGATCCGCAATTGATGCAGATGGCCGAAGAGCAGGCGCGGGCCATGGCAACGCGTGACAAGCTTGATCACAACGTCGCCGGCAATTTCAAGGATCGCCTTCGGCGCTCTGGCTACCGCGCCTCGACCGGTGCAGAAAATATTGGCGCTGGATATCACACACTGGCCGAAGCCTTTTCGGGCTGGCGTGATTCGCCGGGACATAAAGCCAACATGCTGTTGCGGGGCGCGAATCATATGGGCATCGCGGCTGTTTACGTACCGAACACGAAATACAAGGTCTTCTGGGCGCTTGTGCTGGCGGCACCGGACGATCGTCGGGCGGAAGCTCCGCAATAAGCGAAAGTTCAGGTGAGATCGCGCTGCATGTGAACGGCGCTCTCGTCGTATTTTCTGCGTGCCGCAGCTTGAAGGGCCGGATCATCAGTCTTTCGAAAACCCATTCGCATCCAGAATGGTTGGCTGCCGCTGACAGCGACCAGCGCTATCTGCGGGACCCGAATCCCTTTTGCGATATCCACGATCGTCGGCACCAACCTGCCGGCCAGGCTCCTGCGCTGCATGGACGGATCGAGAGTCAGATCGTGGATGAAATAGCTGGATGGATTTTTGGGGAGCGTCTCCAGGAATGTATCGAGAGACGGCGGCACTCCTTCGAGCCAGGGATGCGAAAAACAATAACCGTATATGGCGCCATCGCGTTCCGTCAGCGTGAAACAACCTTTGGGAAAGAGCGCGAACTTTTCTTCCAGAACGCTCCGGCGCTCCGGATAATCGATATGGACTCGAGCTGAAAGTTCGTCGACGGCAGGAATATCCGCCGCTTTCATGGCCCTCCATGTTGCAATATTGGGCATTGGGGCCTTCTCGGATGCGCGAACGCACTCACGTCCGCGGGGCACCCCAGACGAACAGATGGAACCCCAGGCGGCGCTTGGCAATGATGAAAATCATCACCGATTCGACGATGAAGGCGATCGAGGTCGAAATCGCAGCACCGAGGACGCCATAAGGTGGGATGAGAACGAAGCAGAGCCCGAGATTGGTGACAAGGGCGACGAATGCGGTGAGAGCACAGAGCTTCTGCTGGCCGAGCATGCTGAGAAAACGCTCACCCGGCCCGATTGCGGCGCGTGCCAGAATGCCAATGGCCAGAACGAACATGATAGAGTAGCCGGTGACAAATCGCTCGCCAAACAGTCGCAACAACGGCCAGCCGAGGGCCAGCACGACAATCACCGCAGCAAGAGACGGCCAGAAAGTCCAGCGGACAGCATCTTTCGCGAAGGTGCGGAGCTTGTTGTAGTCGCCTGCCTCATAATACTCGCTGAATTTATGTGCGGAGGCTGCCGACACTGCAAAGTAGACGAACGAAACCAGTGCGAGCGTCTTCGCTGCGGCGTAATAGATAGCGATTTCCTCGGGCGAGCGGAATTGCTTGAGGATCAGAACATCAACATACATCAGCAGCATGTAGAGGCTGTCGACGAGGAACATCGGCACCGATACGGAAATCCAGCGTGGAATATCGTAGCTTTTTGGGCCGGTCGGGACTTCCGTCGCAAGTTTGCGCGTCAACACGACATACTGCCCGATGGCGCATGCCCAGATCGAGATCGCCGCGATGACAATGCCGGTCGTTGCGTCGGTCGCCACGCCACCGACATAGGCAGCCCCCATCAGTCCGATGACAAGCAACTGCCGGATCACGAAGGGCGGCAGCAATGCGAGGTTCGGCCAATTATAAGACCGTGCGATGCCATCCTGCACATGCATCACGCCATAGACAGGCAGGATCAGGCAGCCAATGTAAAGCGGGACGATCGTGTACTCATCCAGCCAATGATCGAGCGAATGGATGACCAGTGCGCCGATCGCCGAAATCGCCATCGCGATCCAGAATGTAAGCCAGCGGCTGCCCGAGAGAAAGCCGCGCAAATGCGACCATGCACCTTTCTCGGAATATTGCGGGATGAAGCGCTGGGCCGACGATGCAAGGCCTATATCGACAAGGCCGCCGAACACCATCACCCAGGTCAGCACATAGACATAGATTCCGAATTCGTGCCCCCCATCCATCGCGCAAGCATGACTTGCGAAATGAAGGCAAGCGCTGCGGCAGCAACACGGATCAGGAAGGCTGTCGATGCGACGCGTTGCGCGAGCGAGCGATCGCTGTGATCGACAAGCCAGGCGCGGAACTTTGTATAGAGCGTATCGGGGAGGAGACCCGAAACCCGGTCCTGGTCTCTTGAAATCAGTGCCACGGCACACGTCTCCACGCCGCGCCGTTGGCCGGCACCATCCCTATGGCGCAATACCAGAGCGCCGTTAAGACCTAATTCGGCGAGTGGTTAAAATACGAACGATCGGCCAGACATGCGGCCTCCGTGGGGAGGTGAAGAGAAAAGCCGATTTAAGTATCAAACAGCCACGCGCCATTGTTCCCGCGCGATGCGGGTTGAGTGAGGGACGACGATGCGCCGGCAAGCGCAGGGTAGTCCTTTTGATGCTGCGCCCACTTGCGTGAACGCAGCCGCCTTCCGGCGCATCGTCGGCAGCGTTTATGCGACGCCGGGCCGCGCTTTGCGCCGCGCCTGCTATCGAAAGCAGACGCGTGTCAGCCAGCTCCTGGCAGAGGCTCTTAGTGGCCTCGGGCGGAGCCCCGGCGCCGCCCGAGTGCTGGCTTGCGAACCAGCCCGCAGGCGCTGCATCCCGCTCCGCCATTCAGAACGCCTCCGGACGGCGCCCCTCGTTGAGCGAGACGATTTCGGTATAAAATCCTATAGGAATTTTGTCAAGAGAGGCGTTCCGATCGCTTGCCGCCGGCTTCGTCGGCCGTAACACCAGCGCATGCCGGCAAGAAACGGCGTTCTGCAAACGAACTAACCGTCAAATCCGCCCGCTTTCAGAAAAGCTTTTTCTTCGGGCGTCGTGTCCCGGCCAAGCACCGGATTCCGATGCGGAAATCGGCCGAAACGACGGATGATATCTTCGTGGATCTCCGCATATTTCAAGCTGTTCTCGTCGCCCAGCGCCTTGTAAAGCTCGACACATTGCTGCTGATCCTCGATTTCCTCGGAATGCATCAGCGGCAGATAGAAAAATGTCTGCAGCGCCTCCGGCACCATCTTGTCGAAACCTTTCGCCAATGCCCGTTTTGTTATGTCGCGTGCGATGGGATCGGTCGCCCATGACTTGGGGCTGCCGCGAAACATATTGCGGGGAAACTGATCAAGAACAATGATGAGTGCAAGTGCGCCCTCCGGCGCTACGTCCCAATCGTTGAGGCGGCCAGCCGCGGCGGCTTCGTATGTCGATAGAAATTGCTCGCGGACCGTGGCATCGAAGGTATCGTCCTTATTGAACCACTTGTCGTAGCCAGCGTTCTGCCAGAACGAAATAATATCGACCGGCAATTTTACCTCACTCATCAGATCTTCCTTACACACGCTGCTGGCCGGATTGAATCCGCTCATACAGATCTTTGTCCAGCGGCACGAACGTCTGTTTGACGGGGTCGTTGAAATAAAGTGGATCGGCACTCTCGTCAGGGTCAAACCCTTCTTTCACCAGGTCGACTTTCCGTTGCTTGAACGTGGCAGTGACGTCGATGTCCTTGCGGATACGCAGGAAAACCGGTCGGGCATAATCGGGCAGGGATGCCTCAAGATGGCGATGGAGTGATTCAAGGTTGCAATCGTGACAAACAATCGCGGCCATGCCTGCCCGGCCTTCGTGTTTCGGCATGCTGACGCCATAAACGTTGGTGTCTGTGACACCTGGAAGCCGGTTTATGACCTCCGCAACCTCGGAGGTCGAGACATTCTCGCCCTTCCATCGGAAAGTATCGCCGATGCGGTCGACGAAATAGAAATAGCCATGCTCGTCCTTTCGCATCAGATCGCCGGTGCGGAACCAGATGTCATTGGGTGCGAACACGCTCCGTAAAATCTTTTTCTCCGTCTCCTTCTGGCCCGCATAGCCCTCGAAGCGGTTGCCGGGCTTATTGGGGTCATTGACGATTTTGCCGATCGCTTCGCCGATTTCGTTCGGTCCGCAGGGAATACAAAAACCTTGTGCGTTGCGAGCGGGCTGTTCGGTTTCGACATCGAAACGAACGAGGGCTGTGGGGAATCGGTGCTCGATAAACCAGGGCAGACGGCCGATCGCCCCGGTCTTGCCCTCGAAATTGAACATCAGCACGTTGCCTTCGGTCGCCGCATAGAATTCAAGGATCAGCGGAATCTTGAAGCGGTTCTTGAACTCGTCCCAGATGTCAGGACGCATGCCGTTACCGCAGGCGAGCCTCAGCTTGTGTTTTGTCTCGTTCGGTGAAGGCGGCGAATTGACGAGATAGCGGCACAACTCGCCAATATATTGCATCATCGTGCAATCGTTGTTGACGATATCGTCCCAAAATTCGCTTACCGAGAAGCGTTCGCGGATATAGACCGAGCCGCCGTTCACCAGCAGCGAGCCGATGGCGCAAAGACCGCCCGCTGTATGATACATCGGCAGGCAGACATAGTTGCGGTCTGACGCCTTGGTTCCCATCACGCCGGCAAAGCCGTAGCAGGCCAGCATCACGCGATAATGGTTGATGTTCGCCGCTTTCGGCATGCCGGTGGTGCCGGAGGTGTAGATGTAAAGCGCATGATCTTCGATGGTGATCGACGGTCGTTCCGACGCGGCGAGCGGTTCTCCGGAACTTTCGTCGGCAATCACGTCGATTCGCGGCTCGAGACCCGCTGTCTCGCCGTGAACCCAGACCTTGATCGGCGACTTCAAATAGGGGCGGATACTTTCGAACTGGCCCACAAGCTCGGCCGCAACGACGATGTGCTTCGGCGAGACGATGTCGATGCAATGTGCCAGGGAGGGGCCAACGAGATTGGTGTTCAGCAAAGCCGTGACGCCGCCCGCGCGCGTGATGCCGAGCCAGATTGCCATGAATTCCGGCCGGTTCGGCATCAGGAGACAGACGGTCTCGCCTTTTGCCAGCCCTTCGCGCAACGCCCATCGCGAGTAGCGGTTCGAGCGCTCGAACAACGCGCGGTAGCTGAAAGTCTCTCGCGCCGAGAGCAGGGCCGGCTTGTCGCCGTGCCGCGCCGCCAATTCCTCGATCACGTCGGGGAAGGTTCGCTTCGGATTCTTCGCGATATGCGTCGTCATCCGCAAGGCGCGCAACGCGCCGCGGATGAAGACGAAATCTCCCTTAAGCTGACTGAAAAAACCCATACCCGGCCCCAATGGGTTTTGAAGCTAGCATCAAAAAGTCGCCACCGGGTTTCAAGAGGTGGTTAACTAGTGCCGCGATTTTGAAGTTCCTGCACCATTTGCAGCAAGCTCTTGTCAGGAACTTCAAAATCAAAAGCGGCACTAGAATCATAGACTTGCCAGTGCATCTTTGTTTCCGAAGTTCGTACAAGAGATTGCGGCAGATACCGCACGAACTTCGGAAACGGTGCACTGGTTACAATCTGTTAACGGTCCCGGCCGCCGAAGGGCACCAGCGGATTATCCACGATGGCGGCGGCATCCGGCCGATCCGGTGCGGTATAGCCGAGAAACGCATCGAACAGTTCCCGGATGATCCGCGGTTCGATGTCGCGGACGATGAAGACCATGCGCGTCCGCCGGTCGTCATCCGGCCAGCCTTCGAGTTGCGCGGCAGGATGCAGCACGTGCTGGACGCCGTGCAGCACCATCGGCCGGTCCGGCGTCTCCTCGACGTTGACGATGGCCTTCATGCGCAGAAGATTCGGTCCGTGCGTGGAACGGAGCAACTCAAGGAACAGATCGAGCATCGCGGCGGGAATGGCGCGCTCGGTCGATAGCGTGAAGGCCCGGACACGCTCGTCATGCCGGTTGACGTCATGATGATGGTGATGGTCGTGGGCTTGCGCGGCTGCGATAGCCTCATCGGCCAGCCAGCGGCTGACATCGGGGATCTTGCGTGATGGATCGTAGAGGCCGCAGCCGAGCAGGTTTGCCGGGGTCGCTTCGCCTGCCGCGGCGTCGAGAAGGGTTGCCGCCGGGTTGAGCTTGTGCAGCCGCTGCAGCAGCGTATTCCGGGCGGCGATGTGCTCTGGCGTGTCCAGCAAATCGGTCTTGGTGAGTACGATGCGGTCGGCGACAGCGGCCTGTTTCACGGCTTCGGCGTGATTGTCGAGTGTCGCTGAACCGTTGATCGCGTCCACCAGCGTCACCACGCCGTCGAGCCGGAAGCGCATCAGCAAATATGGATGCGACATCGCCGTCTGCAATAGCGGCGCGGGATCGGCGAGACCGGTGGTTTCCACGATCACGCGCTTGAAAGAAGCGCGACCGTTATCGAGATTGCGCAGGAGCCTTTCCAGCGCTGTAACAAGATCACCGCGCAAATTGCAGCACAGGCAGCCGCTGGACAGTACCATCATGTCGCCATCGATCTTCTCGACGAGAAGATGATCGAGCGCAATATCCCCGAACTCATTGATGATGACCGCTGTATCCGACAGGGCTGGATCCTTCAGCAGTCCGTTCAACAATGTTGTCTTGCCGGCGCCGAGAAAGCCGGTCAGCAGCGTCAACGGAATAGGTTGCGGCGGCACGCGTTCCGCCGGTTGTTCGCTCGCCGTCACCGCGTGGTCGCAGCCGGTTGTGCGGGTTTAGCTGCAGGTTTGGCAGTCGCCTCGGCGGTTGGTCTCTGTGCTGGATCAGCAGATTTTTTCGGCTTTGGCTTTGTCGTCGGGGCCGCCGTTGTCTTCGATGAGCCAGCGGCAGGTGCCGCCGCCGACTTGGTCGCCTTCTTCTTTGCCGCTGATGCAGGTGCAGCCGTGTCCGGCTTGGCAGTCGGATTCGCTGTTCCGGTCGAGGTAAATTTGCCGACTGGCGGCGCAGACGGCGTTGTGAGCGTCGGCTTCGCCGACGTGGTTGCTGGTGAGGCCGCCGCAACGGGCGCCGCGGCCGGCTTCGCTGGTGTGGCTGCGGCGGTGGCTGAAGGTTTGCTCTTCTTCTTCGGTTTTGGGCCGGCAACCTGCGTGTCCGGCACCGATCCCTTGGTCGGGCCAAGGAACACTTCAATCGGCTCCATCGACGGCACAAGCGGTCCGATCAGAGCGGATGGCTTGGTATTGGCCGTATGCAGGCTCGAGAGCATGACAGCTTGCGGCGAATTTGGGTCCATGCCGGGTGGCAGCGTGGCCTGCGTATGCTCGTCGTCGATGTCTTCCGATTCGGCGGCCGGCCGTTTGCGTTTCTTGCCGCAGATATCGTCACGAAGGTTTGGCGGCGGGGCATCGATGGCCTTCAGCGTCTCGACCGTGCCGGAGGTCGGTGTCAGCCATGAAAATCTGTTGCTCTGGAATCCGCGCTCAAGCATCTGCGCAGCCTTCACGGCACGCACGCCGCCAGAGGGCGCACCGAACACGACCGCAATCAGCCGCCGGTTATTGCGTTTGGCGGAAACGACAACATTGAAGCCGGAGGCACAAATGAAACCGGTCTTCATTCCGTCGGTGCCAGGATAGCGATCGAGCAATGTGTTGTAGTTGCGCATGACACGCTTGCCGAGCTTGATCGCGGAGATGCGCCAATACAGTTCGTATTCCGGCAACTCACGATAGATGGCGCGAGCCAGGATCGCTTGATCGCGCGCCGACGTAATCTGCTCGTCGGCCGGCAAGCCGTTCGGGTTCACATAGCTCGTTTGCATCATGCCGAGCCGCGCGGCTGCACGGTTCATCTCCTCGGCGAAAGCCGGGACCGATCCGGACACGCCTTCAGCCAGGGTGACGGCGATATCGTTCGCCGACTTTACCATCAGCATCTTCAGCGCGTTATCGACCGTCAGTTGCGAGCCGGCCTTGAAGCCCATTTTGCTCGGAGCCTGTGCGACCGCGTCTGGCGAAACGGTGATCAATGTATCGAGCGAAATCCGTCCGGCCTTCACCGCCTTCAATGTCACATACGCCGTCATCAGCTTGGTGACCGAGGCGGGGTACCAGGGCTGGGTGGCATTCTCGGAGTGCAGCACGCGGCCGCTATCGGCCTCGATCAGCAGCATGGACTCGGCGCCGGCACGCTGAGCAGACGCCATGATGAAGCATCCCAGGATCAGGCCGGTCGCAATAACGGGTCTGGCCCGCGCAGGGAGGAAGGCCGAGGATGCAATAATCACGTCATACAGTCCGGTTGCTGGTGTCGGCCCATCGGAACTATGTCGGGTAAGAGATGACTCAATTTACGCCGATCAGGTCCCGGAAAGCAAAGTGGAAGTCCGGAACCCCTACGATTTTGCGTCCCGAACCTGCTCATTCCCCAAGAAAACGACCAAAGTTCGACGCCTCAATGGGGACAGGCTCTCATGGCACGGGTTCCCGGAAATGTGGTTACCGACCGTCGATGTCGCCTATTCGGCCGCGTCTTCGCCGGGACTGTCCCGTTTCTCTCTGACAAGAAATTGCGAGCGGGCCAACTCCGCAAATGCGCCCTCCTGCGCCACGAGTTCGTCGAAGCTGCCTGTCTCGATGACGCGTCCGTCGCGGAAAACCAGAATGTGCGTCGCATTGCGGATGGTGGCCAGCCGATGTGCGATGACGAAGGTGGTGCGGTCTTTCATCACCTCGTCAAGCGCGGCCTGTACCTTGAGTTCGGTGGCCGCATCGAGCGCGGAGGTGGCTTCATCGAGAATCAGGATTGGTGGATTTTTGAGAAGCGCGCGGGCGATCGACAATCTTTGACGCTCGCCGCCCGACAGGAAACGTCCGCGCTCACCGACAATCGCGTTCAGCTTTTCCGGATTGCGCTCGACGAAATCGATCGCCTGTGCGCGCCGCAAAGCCTCATACATTTCGGCATCGGTTGCATCGGATTTTCCGGCAAGCAGATTCTCGCGGATGGACCGATTGAATAGCAGCACTTCCTGGAACACGACGCCGATATTCCGGCGCAGGGCAGAGAGTTTCATCGCCTTCAAGTCGGTGCCGTCGATGGTGATACGGCCCGATTGCGGATCGAACACGCGATGCAGCAGCGCCAGCGCCGTGGTCTTGCCGGCGCCGGTCGGGCCGACCAGCGCGATCACTTCGCCTGGCCTGGCGTGGAAAGTCAGGTCGGCGATGGCGGGCCGCTTGCCGTCATAGGAGAAGGAGACGTCTTCAAAACGGACGTCGCCTGTGACCCGGCCAGGGTCGATGGCATTCGGCGTGTCGCGAACGGAGGGGGTGGTGTCGAGAACGTCGAAGAATTCCTTGAGCCGCGGCGCCACCATGAAGACGCTGTTGATGAAGCCTGCAACCTGTTCGAGTTTCGTCACCAGCATGGTGGCGAAACTCATGAACATCACGATTTCGCCGATGGTGGTGAGTCCGTGAAAGAACAGCCATGTCCCGAGCAGGAAGATCGATAGCAGTGTGATGGTGGTTGACGCACGTGTCAGAACCGTCATCACCGCCCACCAGGACAACACCGGCATCTGCGCGCCCAGCAGCCTCTCGACCACCATGCGCAGGCCCATGACCTCGGCCTCGACGCGGGCGAAGCTTTGCACCAGCGCGACGTTGCCAAGGGCGTCCGAAGCGCGTTCGGCAAGGTCGGAATAATACTTCTCGACCGATGTCTGCAATTCGCTGGTCCGGTGCAGGACGTAACTCGTGAGGGCAGCAAAGATCGCGCATAGAATGATAAGCAGCGTCGCCAGCCGCCAATTCAGGAACAGCGACAGCGGCAGCAAAATGAAGAGCGAAACAAGAGCCGCGAAATTCTCGCGGAAGAACGAGAGCCAAAGACCCCAGAGCGAGTCCGTGCCGGTCAGCATCACCTTCATGAGCCGGCCGGAATGCGAGCCGCCGTGATAGGCAAGCGGCAGTTGCAGGACATGCTCGAAATAGTCGGTCAGAACGGCCTGCCGCCGACGATGTGAAAGGCGGTCAGCATGCAGGGCGATGAAGACGCCGCACAGGATCGTGAAAAGTCCGAAGCCGGCCCATGCGCCCAGGAGGGGCAACAGCCCCTCGAAGGTCAGCGTCGTGCCCTGTTTCTGAGAGCCGGCCAGCGCATCGATGATGCGGCCGAACAGGACTGGCTCAGCAAATTGCGCCGCAGCCAGCGCAACGTTCGAGAAGGCGAGAAACCATCCCAGCTTGGCTTCGGGGCCAAGCAGCGCGAGAACGCGACCATAGAGGCGAAAGAGATTCATTTGTTCGTAGGGTTCCACTAGAACGTCGTACTCAACGCAACCTAGGATTTATCCGCTACGAAACTACCCGGCTATGTGAACAGATGAATGGCTCTTCGTTCATCTTCCACATCGTTATCATCAATAAACTACATGTGATTGCAGTTATATGCACACCGTCCGCGAGTCTATGCCAGAATACGCAGAATAAACATGTGAAAAATAACACCTTCCAAGACTTGGCGAATGATCAACATCCCGACGGAACTTCTGCGAACTCTGGTTGCAGTCGTGGATTTCCGCAGCTTTACGAAAGCGGCTCAGTCGCTTGGTGTGACGCAACCTGCAGTCAGTGCACAGATCAAGCGATTGCAGATCCTGCTGGAGAGTGAATTATTCGACAAGAGCGCCCCTGGCGTTAGCTTGACGCCATCAGGGCGTCTCGTCGTGAACTTTGCTCGCCGTATGTTGAGCATCAACGACCAGATTGTGGAAATCTCCGTTCCGAAATTGTCGGCGCAATCCGTTCGGATCGGTGTCTCCGGTGATTTCGCAGCGCCATTGCTGCCGCCATTGCTGGCCGAGTTCAAGCAGCGCTATCCCGCCCTTCGTTTCTCGGTTCGCGGTGAACATTTTGACATCATGTCGCGCGATCTGCGGCAGGGCGATCTCGACCTGCTGATCGGATTGTCAGAAGGTGATGTCATGACGGATGCGCGTCATCAGTGGGCTGAGCCGATGGTCTGGGTGCGGAATCCGTCGTTGCAGCTCGATCACGATTCTCCGGTGCCGCTGGTGACATTCGGTGAAATTTGCGCATATCACCGGTTGGCCTTGAGGGCGCTTAACAGAGCGGAGCGGCCCTATGAGATCGTTTTCGTCGGAGCGAGTGAAGCGAGCATCTTTGCTGCCGTCAGCAGCGGCCTCGGCGTCAGTGTCATGCCGTCACGATTGGCGAAGAGGGCAGGGTTTGAGTCATGGGAGGATGCGCCGCTGCCGCCGGTCAACGATGTCTATTTCGGTATCTGTCTTGGCGAAAACGGTGAGCGGATCGTGCTGGAAGAACTTGCCGACGCCGTGCGCGACCTCTTGTACGCCGATGCGTCCTCGCAAGTGGCAAAGGCTCTGTCCAGCAATCCTGCCTAGGTCGGATGCCGGATTCCATCCAAGCCGGGAAGGCTCCAGCGTGATCCAGAACCGGTGCGGATTTCACGACTAGAGCCCTGGCGTTGATGGAATCAAAGCCGGGGCTCTAGCTTTTTTTGTTTTGACGCGTTTTCTTCACGCGAACCGGTACCCACTTCGCTCGAAAACGCTTTAGTTTTGAGCGAAACCCGAACGCTGTGCCCAGCCGGTCATCCGTTGCTCCAGCACCGCCATCACCCAATACATCGCGATACCCTCGATCGCGAGCGCAAGCAGTCCCGCAAAGATCAGGGGCACATTGAACTGTGCCTGTGCCTGCAGCATCAGGTTGCCGATGCCGTTGTTGGACGCGACGCTTTCGGAGACGACTGAACCCACGAAAGCCAGCGTGATCGCCACCTTCAGCGAGCCGAAAAAGTACGGAAGAGAACGAGGAATGCCGACTTTGCGCATGATGTCCAGTTTGGATGCGCCGAGTGCCTTCAGCACGTCCTCGAGTTCGGGCTCGATGGTCGCGAGACCAGTCGCAACGTTGACGACGATCGGAAAGAACGAAATCAGGAATGCCGTGAGCACCGCCGGGATGAAGCCGATGCCGAACCACAAGACGAGGATCGGCACGACAGCAACCTTGGGAATGGCATTGAAGCCGATCATCAGCGGGTACAAACCGGCATAGATGGTTCGTGACCAGCCCACCACGAGGCCGAGCGCGAGGCCGAAGCCGACTGCGAGCAGGAAACCCAGCATCGTGGTTTCCAGCGTGATCCAGGAATTGCGCAGGAGCGCCGGCCAGTAATCGATGCTGGCTTTAAACACTGCGGTTGGCGGCGGCAGGAAGAATTCCGGAATCTGGAAAACGCGGCAGATGAGTTCCCAGATCAGGAACAGCGCGACGGTGCAGATCCAGGGAGCCAGCCGAATGAAGACCTGAGCGTTCTTCATTGCCGGGCCTGCACGATGTGTCCGCGCAATTCCTGCACGATGTCCTGGAATTCCTTGGTGAAGGTCACGTCGAGTTCGCGCGGACGCGGCAGCTCGATTTTCTTTTCCACCAGAATACGGCCGGGCCGCTGCGACATCACGAAAATGCGGTCAGCGAGAAACACGGCCTCGCGCAGATCGTGGGTCACGAGAACCACGGTGATGCCACGCGCCGCATGAAGGTCGCGGATCACGCACCACAATTCCTCGCGCGTGAAGGCGTCGAGTGCGCCGAATGGTTCGTCCAGCATCAGCAATTGCGGTTCATGGATCAGCGCGCGGCAGAGCGATGTGCGCTGCTGCATGCCGCCGGACAATTGCCAGGGAAACTTGCTGCCGAAGCCGCCGAGGCCCACCGAGGCGAGAAGCTTCTCGGCGCGTTCGACATATTGTGCTTTGTTCCGGCGCAGTTCTCTGCGGTGTGGCTGCACGATTTCCAGCGGCAGCAGCAGATTTTCCAGTGTCGTCCGCCACGGCAACAGCGTCGGCGCCTGGAACGCCATGCCGGCGATCTTGACCGGTTTGGTCACGGCCTGATTGGCGACGCGGACATGGCCGGCGAACGGGAATTGCAGCCCCGTGGCCAGTTTCATCAATGTCGATTTGCCGCAACCGGACGGGCCGACAACCGCGGCAAATTCGCCGCGGTTGATATTGATGGTCAGATCCTGAACGGCGAGAACGCCCTCGGGCCCGGCTGCAATCCCGCCATAGCGGTGACTGACGCCGTCAAGCGATACGAAGCCGGGCTCCATCGTTCCCCCAGGGTCAGCCGAGCTTACAGCTTGCGGTCGGCCGCAGCCGGCAGGAAGGACGCATCGAAGATGGTTTCGCCCTTGGGCTTTCCGTTCTTGAAATCGTAAGTGATGGCGATCTGGTCGATCGACTTGTCCAGACGATCGGCGTCAACACTACCAAACCCGTTCGCTTTCACCTCGGGCGTCAGGATGTTGTCCTTCAGCGCCATCTTGAGCCGCTCAAGCTCGACATCCTTCTTGGCGACATCGTTGCGCTTGATAACAGAATCGACCGCCGTTTCCGGCGACTTTACGGTGTCCTTCAGCCCCTTCAGGAAGGCATTCAGGAACTTCTTGACCACTTCCGGCTTCTCGGCCGCGAATTTCGGATTCACGATGATCGCATTGCCGTAGAGATTGACGCCGTAATCGGCCATCAGCATCACGACGATGTCGTCAGCCGGTACGCCGCGATCCTTCAGGTTGATGTAGGACGAGAAGGAGAAGCCGGTGATGGCGTCGACCTGACCAGCGGCCAGCATCGGTTCGCGAACCGGGAAGCCAACATTCTCGATGGTCACTTTTGAGGGATCGATGCCGTTGGCCTGGGTGAAGATCTTCCACTGCGCATAGGCGCCGTCCGGGGCCGGAGCGCCGAGCTTTTTGCCTTCAAGTTCCTTAGGCGTGGTGACGCCGCGGCTCTTGCGCGAGACGATCGAGAAGGCCGGCTTATTATAGACCATGAAGATGGCCTTGATCGGCACGTTGGGATTGGCGTCGCGGAACTTGATCAGCGAGTTGATATCACCGAAGCCGATGTCATAGGTGCCGGACGCGATGCGGTTCAGCGGCTCGAGCGAGCCACCCGCGGTGTCGATGGTCACGTCCAGCCCTTCGGCCTTGTAGTAGCCCTTGTCGGCTGCGACCAGAAACGGGGCCGCCGGGCCCTCGAATTTCCAGTCGAGCGTGAATTTTACGGGGGTCTGGGCCATGGCCGAACCACAACCGAGCGCCGTTGCAACGGCGACGATGACGCCGGTCCTCCGGAATGCTTCCGCAACAATCGACATTTTTTATCCTTTCCCGACTCCGTCCAGCAGCTCTTTAAGGCCCGGCTAGGACGTCACATACATAACCGTCACGTTAACAGCAAAGAACATGCCGCCTTAAAGAGCAAGGTAGAACGATGCCGCGGCATGCGGCTGCACAGTGCTGATGCAGATCGTGCCGAATTGACGGGCAGAGAGCAAATACACACCTGTTAGCGCACTGCTGCCGTTAACTGAATCACGTAGAGATGATCGCCGGGAGGCGACGACGATGAGCAAGCCGGACGCTGTTGGAGCCGACAACGAGCTGCGGAACAGCGCCCTTCCGGTCTTTGCCGCCCCCTATATGCCGCCGGACGAGGATTTCGCCCGGCGATGGCTGTCTGATCCGCAATTGGCTGAGGCCGAAGCACGAACTGATGCGCTGGCGACGCGGCTGATCGAAGCCATTCGCTCGCATGCGGGCGGGGTTGGCGGCATCGACGACTTCCTGCACGCTTATTCATTATCGACGCGGGAGGGGCTGGCGCTGATGGTGCTGGCCGAGGCGCTGCTGCGTGTCCCGGACGCGGCAACGGCCGACCGGCTGATTGAGGACAAGCTGGCGGGGCGGGACTGGTCGCAGCCGGACCACAAGGGGGACACGCTGCTGGTTGCCGCCTCGGCCTGGACGTTGGGCATGACCGCACGCCTGATTCAGCCGGGAGAAACGCCAGAAAATATTCTCGAAAGCCTGACCAAGCGGCTGGGCTTGCCCGCGGTGCGGCTTGCGACACGGCAGGCGATGCGGCTTCTTGGCTCGCATTTCGTGCACGGGCAAACGATTGACGAAGCGCTGGAGCGCGCGAAATCGGACAAGGAATCGCGCTTCTCGTTCGACATGCTGGGCGAGGGCGCGCGCACGGCGGCGGATGCCGCCCATCATTTCGAAGCTTACGCGCACGCCATCGACGTTATTGGCAAAACGTCGAGCGCCACAAGCTTACTGGACCGCTCGGGCATCTCGGTGAAGCTGTCGGCATTACATCCGCGCTATGAGGCGGTGTCACACGATCGCGTGATGGCGGAGCTGACGCCGCAGCTTCTGGACCTCGCGCGCAAGGCAAAAACCTACGACCTCAACTTCACCGTCGACGCAGAAGAGGCCGATCGTCTGGAATTGTCGCTGCAGATCATCAGTGCTGTTCTGCGGGATTCGTCATTGTCCGGCTGGGACGGCTTCGGTTTGGCGGTCCAAGCCTACCAGAAGCGGGCTCCGGCGGTGATAACCTGGCTGAACGACACCGCCGACGCGCTGTCGCGCCGGCTCATGATCCGTCTGGTCAAGGGCGCCTATTGGGACACCGAGGTCAAGCGGGCGCAGGAGCGTGGTCTTGCCGATTATCCGGTGTTCACGCGCAAGGCGATGACCGACCTCTGCTATATGGATTGCGCGCGCCAACTGCTGGCGGCGCGGCCGCGCCTCTATCCGCAATTTGCCACTCACAATGCACTAACGGTCGCCAGCGTGATCGAAGAGGCCGGCGGCATCAGCGGCTATGAATTCCAGCGGCTGCACGGCATGGGCGTCGAACTCTATGATGCCTTGCGCAGTGAATATCCCGATGCCGAATGCCGGGTGTATGCTCCGGTCGGCGGTCATCGCGACCTGTTGGCTTATCTGGTGCGGCGCCTGCTCGAAAATGGCGCCAACACGTCGTTCGTCTCGGTGTCGGCCGATCCAAATGTGCGGATCGAAACAATCCTGCGGCGTCCGCGCGAATGGATTACGTCAGTCGCGCATGCGCGCCATTCGAAAATTCCGTTGCCGCGGAATCTTTATGCACCGGAGCGTCGCAATTCGCCGGGTGTTGAATTTGGCGATGCCGCGAGCCTCAAGCAATTGCTCGCCGATATCGCTGAAGCGAAACCGGTCTATTCTGCGCATTCGATTATCGATGGCAAAGAGCGGACAGCGACGCGCCGGCCGGTGCTGGCGCCGGCAACCGGTGAAGCCATAGGAGAGGTGTCCGACGCAGATGAGGCCGTTGCGCGGGACGCGATGGCGGCGGCACAGGGGGGCTTCGCGCGCTGGTCCGCTACGCTGATTGAGAAACGTGCGCAGATGCTGGATCGTGCCGGCGATCTGCTGGAGCAACGGCGCGGCACCTTCATTGCGCTGTTGCAAAGCGAGGGCGGCAAGACGCTCGACGATTGTGTTGCCGAATGGCGCGAAGCCATCGATTATTGCCGCTACTACGCTTTGCAGGCGCGGCGCTCGCTGGCTCCGCAGGCGATGCCGGGGCCGACCGGCGAGACGAACGAACTGCGCTATCGCGGGCGCGGCGTGTTCGTCTGCATCTCGCCATGGAATTTCCCGCTGGCGATTTTTCTCGGACAGGTGACGGCGGCACTGGCTGCCGGTAACAGCGTCGTGGCGAAACCTGCCGAGCAGACGCCATTGATTGCTTACGCTGCCGTGCGTCTGTTGCATGAGGCCGGCATTCCAACCTCGGCGCTGCAACTTGTGACCGGCGACGGTGTAGCTGGAGGTGCGCTGGTCGACGATTCGCGGGTCGCCGGTGTCGCATTCACCGGCTCGACCGAGGTCGCGCGCATCATCAACCGGACGCTGGCGCAGAAGGACGGGCCCATCGTTCCTTTCGTCGCCGAAACCGGTGGTGTGAATGCGATGATCGTCGATGCCACGGCCTTGCCGGAACAAGTGACGGACGATGTGGTCAGTTCGGTGTTTCGCTCCGCCGGTCAGCGCTGCTCGGCGCTGCGGCTTTTGTGTGTGCAGGAGCATGTGGCCGACCATGTCTTCAAGATGGTGGAGGGCGCAGCGCGCGAATTGACGCTCGGCAATCCCTCGCAGCCATCAACGCATGTCGGTCCGGTGATCGACACCGAATCGAAGGAACGGCTTGACCGCTGGATCGACAGTCACGCGAGCCGCGTGCGCTATCGTTGGGACAGTGATCATACGCTGCCGTCGCGGGGTCTGTTCGTGCCGCCGACGATCATCGAGTTGCCGCGCGCGTCCGATCTCAAGGAGGAGGTGTTCGGGCCGATTCTGCATGTCGTCCGCTGGCGTGCGCACGAACTGCCACAACTCCTCGACGATATCGAAAGCAACGGCACCGGGCTGACGCTCGGCATCCATTCCCGGATCGATGCGCGCGTCATGCAGATCGCCGATCGGCTGTCCAACGGGAATGTTTATGTGAACCGCAATATGATCGGTGCGGTGGTCGGCACGCAGCCCTTTGGCGGCACGCGCCTGTCGGGGACAGGGCCGAAAGCGGGCGGTCCTAATTATCTGCGGCGCTTTGCTACCGAGCAGGTGGTGACGGTCAACACGGCCGCATCCGGCGGCAATGCCAGCCTGTTGGCGACGGACGAGTGAAGCCGCACCCGCATCGGCCGGGAGGGGGAACCCGGGACCATTATGCGCGATTAAGGGTATTGGGCTATTTTTGCCTTATTCATTAACAAAAATTGAATGTGTTTTGGAGTAATGTGTAATCATGAGTGATTCGCTCGAACGCCTTCATAGGTCTGTGCTCGCCCTGCAGACGGGCGATCCGGTGCAGTCGCGCACGGCGCGGCTGATCCGTGCTGGGCGGTCCAAGGTCGCCAAGAAACTGGCCGAGGAAGCCGTCGAAGTCGTCATCGATGCGATGCGCGGCGATCGTGAGGCCGTGGTCCGCGAAAGCGCCGATCTGCTGTACAATCTCGTTGTGCTCTGGACCGATATGGGCATCGCTCCGCAGGACGTCTGGGCGGAAATGGAGCGCCGCGAAAAGCTGCTTGGCCTGGCCGAAAAATTGCCCAAGACCCAGCCAGCGAATGATACCTTGGAGGAGCCGGTGCGACGAAAAGTCGTCGCGCTGGGGCCCCGCAGCATTTCCAAGCGCCGCCGATCCGGCTATTGACCCTGCGCTCGGCCGCCTCCTCCCAGGCGTATCTCCCTCTCATTCTCAGGACCCCAGATTCCGCATGCTTCGACGGATGTACGACTGGTGCGTCGCTGCGGCTTACAAGCCGTTTGCGACCTGGATCCTGGGGATTGTCTCGTTCCTCGAAAGTTCGGTCTTTCCAGTCCCGCCCGATGTGATGCTGGTGCCGATGGCGCTGGCGCGGCCGGAAAAAGCCTATTCCTATGCCTTTATCTGCACCTGGACCTCGGTCGCAGGTGGCGTGCTGGGTTATGCCATTGGGGCCCTTCTCTATGACTCGGTCGGGCAGTGGCTGATCGCGCTCTACGGCTACGGCGACAAAGTCGAGGCTTTCCGTGAAGCCTATGCCCAATACGGCATGTGGATCATCTTGTTAAAGGGCCTGACGCCGATCCCCTACAAGATCGTCACCATTACGTCGGGCTTCGCCGGCTACGATATCTGGCTCTTTATCCTGTTTTCGATCATCACCCGGGCCGGCCGGTTCTATATGCTCGCCTTCCTGCTGCACCGGTACGGAGCCAAGGCGCGCGAGATTATCGAAGAGAGGCTGGGCTTCTGGGTCACGCTCGGCGCGATTGTCCTCGTCGCCGGAATCGTCGCAGCCCTGTATCTTTTCTAGAGCCGTTCGGGCTTTGATGGAAGCAAAGCCGAGGCTCTAGCATTTTGTTTTGACGCGGTTTCTTCACGCGAACCGGTGCCCACTTCGCTCGAAAACGCTCTAGACGCGTGGCTTCTAAAAATCCGGCTCGCCTCGGCAGTATTGGGCGACGCCGGGTTGCGAAATCCTCATTTCCGCCATCCGTCTGTTGCAAAAGATGCGTAGGGACGATCGCGCGTCGCGTGCTAGATTTTTAATTACCTTGAACGCTTTCCTGGACCGATTCATGGCCGGACCGGCAATGTCGGGAATGACGCCGCTTTCCGCGTATCGCGGATGGACGGTTGTCTTCGCGGTTTTGGCCTCGTTCCTGTGTACGTCGGCGGTGGTCGCTCAGTCCTCGCAGCCGCAAATTGCGCCTGTTGAATCTGAGACCCAAGACCCAGCGGCACAGTCTCCTCCGCAGCTACCCTCTTCGCCACAAGGCCTGTCGTTGCCTCAAGCACAGCCTTCGCCTCAGGCGCAGCCCTTGCCGCCGGCGCAGTTGCCGCTGGTCGCTAAGCCTGAAGATGCGCCGAAGTCCGAGGGCTTTTTCGATGCACTCAATCGCTGGATCGACAAGTCAGCGAAGGACTTCAAGGCGAGTGTCGACGAATCCAACGCCAAATGGCGGGAATTGGGCGAGAAGACCGAGAAGGCGGCCAAGGATGCGGCGGCGGCTCAAAAAGAAGCAGCCGACGCCTTCAAGAATTTGTCAAATGTCCGCGTTGTGGAAGGCCGCCAGATCTGCGCACAGGCGCCGAATGGTTCGCCTGATTGCCAGACTGCAGCTGAAGTCATTTGCCGCGGCAAGGGCTTCGACAAAGGGCAGAGCGCGGATATCCAGACGACACGCAAGTGCTCCGCCAAGGCCTTTCTCACGCGCAATGAAGGCGGGTGCAGGACCGAAACAGTGGTCGTGAAGGCGGCGTGCCAATAGCTGCACGGACGTTTTTCAAAAGCATAGCCCGTCTTTTTTGAGGGCCTTCCTCTCAAAAGTATTCGGCCGCCGGAATACGGCGGCCGAAGCTGTTTCGCGATACAGAAAATCTGTCAGGCTCAGCACCGGCGGGCGGTGCGAACCACGACGGTGCCGTTCGGACGCACGATACGCTCCTTGACCGTCCGGCAGCCGACGACAGGGCGCGGCGCGAAAACAACCGGCCCAACGCCCGGGCCGCACACGCGGCGGGTGGTGACGACAACGCGGCCGCCTGGGCGAACGACGCGGTCCTTCACGACGCGGCAAGCGACTTGATCAACATGGTTTGGTACGGCAACAACTGGCGCGGCCATACGCGCCTGTGCCGCCGGTGCAGCAAAGAGTGTGGCCATGACCGCGGTGGTTGCAGCGATCGCGGCGAAAGTGAAGCGCATCTTGAATTCTCCATATGCATGTCGCCCGGCCGACAATGTCGCGGGCGAGGCCAACGTTCCGCAGGAATTGGACGTTTGTTGGGAGAGTCGATGAACGCTCATTCAAGCTCGTTATTATTCAAGCTTTATCGCGCCATCGACCTCGTGCATCAGTCCTAGCGGTTCAATCGTTAACACCATCTTGGCAGGCAGCTTCTCGCCGCCCTTCAACTTGCCGCTTTCGATCGCACTACGAATCGCTTTCTCGATCTCGCGCTGCGATGTCACGCCCACTTCTTTCAGATATTTCCGGATCGAAGTGTTGAGGGCATCTTCATCCATGGCATCGGCCTCCGCTGTCACAATCGAGGATTTCAAATTTAGACTTGATCGGGACAATCCGCTATGAGCGGTGCCGGGATGCAGTGCACAAAAGCCGCAACCGGGGAGGGCTAGGCTGGACATGACGACGGGGATTATCAACCGCGCGCCGCGTCGGTCGTGGCGCCGGACGATTGCCGCCAAGCTCCTCAGCGCGTTTGCGGTCATTGCAGCGCTCACGGCGATCGCCGCGTTGCTGGCGGGTCTGCAGTTCAGTCGTGTCGAAACGGCGATGGGCAAGCTCACCACCGAGAGCTTGCCGGCCGTCAAATACTCGCTTGCCGTCGAATCGACCGCGCGTGCCGTCGCCGCTTCCGGTTCTGAACTGGCCTCGGCCACCTCGGAGCTTCAGCGTTTCGCCCGCATGAGTGAGGCGACCGAACGGATCGGCCGGCTCTGGTCGGCGCTGTCGCAACTGCGCGCGCTGATGGGGGACAATGATGCAATCGGAAAACTGCAGGCATTGATTGCACAGCTCGACGGCGAGCTCGGCCAGCTTGATCGCGCCATCGGCGAGAAGATCGCGGTGTCATCCGAACTCGACAATGCGGTGGCGCGCGTAACCCAGAACGGCGTTGCTTTGGCCGAGCGCATGCTGCGGTTGCCGCCGCAAGGAGAGGCCGCACAGGACGCCCTGAATGCGATGCGGGCTGATACCTATCGGTCCGCCGGTCTGCTCTATCAGGGGGCGACCAGCATGTCCGCGCTGGTCGTGTCGGCTTCGCAGGCCCAATTTGACGGCCTGCGCTCGCGCTTCCAATCCTCACTCGACACGCTATCGCAGGACCCTTCGCTTGATCGCACGCAACTCGATGAACTCAGCGCGGCCGTGCGCTCGCTTCTCGCGTTTGGCGACAAGTCTGGTGGCGTGTTCTCGCTGCGCGAGGCCGATCTGACTCAGCGTGCCAATGCCGCAAAAATGCAGGGCGCCATGGATCAGGCGGCTGCTGACATGGAGGCGCTGGTTCGCGGCCTGGTCGATCGCGCCGAAAGTGTCGCCGCCGATACGACCGCGCTGACCGCCCACGCGATCGATACCACCCGTTTCTGGCTGATGGCGATTTCGATCACCAGTGTCGTGCTTGCGGTTCTCATCGCCTGGCTTTTCGTTGCGCGCTACGTCATTGCGCGCTTGCATCAGGTCACCAACAGCATGCTGGCGGTGGCAAGCGGCCAGCTCGATGCGCCTCTGCCGCCGCCGGGGCCGGATGAACTCGGCGACATGAGTCGCGCTCTCTCGGTTTTCCGGGACAATGCCCGCGAGATCCGCGATGCGCGCGAGGAGGCCGAAGCCGCACGCCATCAGGCGGAAGCCGCTTCGCGCACCAAGTCGGCCTTCCTTGCCAATATGAGCCACGAATTGCGAACGCCGCTGAATGCCATTATCGGCTATAGCGAAATCCTCCGCGAGGATGCGCAGGATCGCGGCGACAGCACCAGCGAAGCCGATCTGGTCAAGATCGAAACCGCCGGCAAGCATCTGCTCGGTCTGATCAACGACATTCTCGATCTTTCCAAGATCGAAGCCGGACGTATGGATCTGCATTTTGAAGATGTCGATCTCGGCAGGCTGCTCTCCGACGTGCGGGTGCTGGTGACGCCGCTGATGGACAAGAACGGCAACACCTTCGAGATCGACATGCCGGCCGATATCGGTGTCATGCATATCGATCTGGTGAAGCTTAAACAGAGCCTGATCAACATTCTCAGCAATGCTGCGAAATTCACCAGGGATGGTCTGGTGAAACTGAGCGTGTCGAAGGACATGGCGGACCCGCGCAAGCCGGTTTTCAGGTTTGCGGTGAAGGATTCCGGCATCGGCATGAATCAAGAGCAGGTGGGCCGACTGTTTCAGGCTTTCACACAGGCAGATGCATCGACGACGCGCAACTACGGCGGCACCGGTCTCGGGCTCACGATCACCAAGCATTTCTGCATGATGCTCGGCGGCGATATCGAGGTCACCAGCGCGCCGGGCCTGGGTTCGACCTTCACCATTACCCTGCCGGACGGTGGCAAAGCAGCGCCGGCTGCAGAACGCGGAGAGACGGCGCCTGTGGTCAGCGGCGATGCGTCCGGCAAGACCGTGCTGATTGTCGATGACGATCCGACCGTGCATGACGTCCTGCGCGCAACCATCGCCAAAGAAGGCTATCGCCTGCTGCACGCTTATGACGGCGAGCAGGCATTGAAAATCGCGCGGGAGGAGCGCCCCGATGTCATCACGCTCGACGTGATGATGCCGAAGCTTGATGGCTGGACCGTGCTCGGCAAGTTGAAATCCGACCCGGCGCTGGCGCCGATCCCGGTCATCATGCTCACCATCGTCGATGAGCGCACCACCGGCTATTCGCTCGGCGCGGCCGAATACATGACCAAGCCGGTCGATCGCAACCGGCTGCTCGAATTGCTGCGGCGCTTTGCTGCGAAGTCGCGCGAGGCGGTCGTGCTGGTGGTCGATGACAGTGAGGATGTCCGGGCCGTGGTGCGCTCGACGGTCGAGAAGGCCGGTTTGAAAACAGTCGAGGCCGAGAACGGGCAGGTGGCGCTGGACTGGCTCGGGAAAAATCCTGCGCCAGCTCTGGTATTGCTCGATCTGATGATGCCGGTCATGGATGGGTTCGCGTTCCTCGAACGCGTGCAGCAGGTGCCGGCTTTGGCGCGTGTCCCGGTTGTGGTGCTGACCGCCAAGGAATTGACCGAGACGGAACGGCACGTCATCAACGAGCGCACCTTGCTCGTTCTTACCAAGGGCGCCCAACCCTTGTCATCGCTCGGCTCGGCGCTGGCCGCCATCGCGCGGCGGCCGGTAGAGGCCGCGGAATGAAGAATTATCCTCCGCTCATTCCCGCGCAAACGCGAATCCAGAAAAGTTTTAGCGTTCGTCCTCGCCTTCCCGGGGACGAACGGCTTGTTTTCCACGCTTGAACTAAAGAGTTCTCCTCAATGTCAAAAAAAATCCTGCTCGTTGAAGACAATGAAATGAACCGGGACATGCTGTCGCGGCGGCTTGTCCGCAATGGCTTCGAAGTCCTGATGGCGGTGAACGGACAGGAAGGCGTCGACATGACGCGCAGCGAGCGGCCGGACATCGTACTCATGGATATGAGTCTGCCGGTGATGGACGGCTGGGAAGCGACCCGCACACTGAAGGCCGATGAAATGACGAAGACGATCCCGGTGATTGCGCTGACAGCGCATGCGATGGAATCCGATCGCGCGCAGGCGATGCAGGCCGGCTGTGACGATTTTGATACCAAGCCTATCGAATTGCCACGCTTGCTCGGCAAGATCAACGCGCTGCTGCCGAAATGAATGGTCGTCCTGACAGTGATGCCGTGCGGCTGCACAATGCGTTGCGCGCGCATCTGCGTCAGGAATTTGTTGCGCCTGCTGCGGCGATTGTCGGTTTCGCCGACATTGTGATCGAGGACGCCGATCAGGCCGGTCTCACCGTTTATCGCACCGATCTCGACCGGATTCGCAGCGCCGGCGTCGCGCTGCAGACGCTGCTTGACGAGGTACTGCAGCAGGAGGGCAATGCCTCCGATATCGACGGTTATCGTGCCAAACTGCGACATGATCTGCGCACGCCGATCAATGCGGTAAAAGGCTATGGCGAGATGATTGTCGAGGATGCGCGCGATGGCGGTCATCTATCGATTTTGCCGGATCTCGAAAAGCTGTTGGCCGCCGCCGATGGCATGCTGGACCGGATCGATGCGCTGGTCGCTTTTTCTGGCGAGACCTCGTTTGACCAGGCACAGGCGGAGCCGAATTTCGCCGATGCGTCACGGGTGCTGGATGCGTTACGACATTCGCAACCTGTTGCCGTCCATCGCTCCATCGCGGGTCAAATTCTCGTCATCGACGATAACGCCTCCAATCGCGATCTCCTTGCGCGCCAGCTCACGCGCGATGGCCATGCGGTCGAGATTGCCGCGTCTGGCATGGAGGCGCTTGGCATCGTCGCCGAACGAGCGTTCGACCTGATCCTGCTCGACGTGCTGATGCCGGAAATGAGCGGCTATGAAGTGTTGAGCCGGCTCAAGCACGAACGGCGTACGGCCGACATTCCGGTGATCATGATATCCGCGCTCGATGAGATGGAGTCGATCGTCCACTGCATCGAGGCCGGCGCCGTCGATTATTTGCCGAAGCCGTTTGCGCCGGCCTTGCTGCGCGCGCGCATTCGTGCCTCGCTGGAAAACAAGCTGTTGCGGGACCGCGAGCGCGCGATGATGGAGGAGATCCGTCTCGCCAAGGAGCGCAACGAGACGCTGCTGCTGAGCATCCTGCCGAAGGCAGTGGTCGAGCGCATCAATGGCGGCGCCGGCATGGTGGCCGATCATATTCCGGAAGCGACGATCCTGTTCGCCGATATCGTCAACTTCACGCCATTCACCGCCAAGCTGTCGCCGTCGGATGTTGTCGGCGTGCTCAACCGAGTGTTCTCGGCTTTCGATCGTCTGGTCGAGCAATTTGGTGCCGAGAAGATCAAGACCATTGGCGACGGTTATATGGTGGCTGTCGGTATTCCTGAGCCGCGCGACGACCATGCGGAGGTCGCGGCACGCCTTGCGCTGGCGATGCTGACATCGCTTGCCGATATCCGCAATGAACTCGGTGCGCCGATTCAGTTGCGTATCGGTCTGCATGCTGGGCCTGCGGTTGCAGGGGTGATCGGCGAACGCAAATTCGCCTATGACATCTGGGGGACGACGGTGAATATCGCCAGCCGCATGGAATCCCATGGCATACCGGACCGCGTCCATGTGACGAAGGTCATTGCCGACCGGCTCGACAACGTGTTCAGGATCGTTCCGCGCGGCGCTCTTGAAGTGAAGGGCGCCGGGCTGATGGAAACGTTTTTTCTAGAAGATGCGATGAAGTAATTCGTTGAATCAAAAGAACGGTGAGCTCGCTTCGTGTCAGCTCACCTCTGGGCTTACGCAATCAGAACATCGTATTGTTATTCAGCGACTTTTCAGGAATCGGCTGAACGGCGTCCCAGTGCTCGACGATCTTGCCGTTATCGTCGAGACGGAAGAGATCAAAAATCGCGTTGCCGCGCGTGCCCGGCTCGCGGACCGCATGGACATGGACGATCACGTAATTGCCGTCGGCGAAAACGCGCTTGATCTCGCTCTTATTCTGCGGAAATTTCTCCTTGAGGAAATTGATGAAACCCTTGATGCCGTCCAGCCCATCGGCGCCGATGGGATTGTGCTGGATATAGGTTGCGCCGACATACTTTGATGCCTTCTCGAAATCCTTCTCGTTCAGCACCGCGTTGTAGAACTCGACGACGTTCTTCTTGTTGGCTTCCATCTGCTTGGCGTCAGCCGCCCGCGCTTGCGGTATGGCCGCCGTCACCAATACAAAAAACCCGATCGCTAAAATCGTTCTGATCATATGCCCCTCCCTTCGCTTGCGCGACAGGGCGCAAGCGCTGTTATGGCTCGAAGGCTATCGCCGGGCCGACAGACCGTCAATTTCCTGCGGGAACTGAATTCGATCAGGCGTCTGCTTTGTTCCGCGGCAGGGCGGCGATCGCCGGCGAATTGCAACTGGCGGATGCACGACCTATCTTTGTGAAGACTAGGCAGCCGCCCATCGTGCGGCGATGGCGCATGGATGGATTTACGGTGGGCGGCACATCTCACGGGAGGTTACGCCATGGCTATTGCCCCGACGCTCCAGCAATATCTGACTGCTGAAAACATCCAGTACGAGGAAATCCCACACGAACCCACGATGTCGTCCAATCGCACGGCACAGGCCTGCCACATCTCGGGTGATCGTCTCGCCAAAGGTGTCGTGTTGCGTTACGACGGCGGCTACATGCTGGCCGTAATGCCGGCATCGCATCGAATCCGGCTTTCGGAATTAAAGACAAGGCTTGGTCAAGATGTGGAGATGGCCGACGAAACCGAGATCAAACAGCTGTTCCGCGACTGTGCGTATGGTGCGGTTCCGGCCATCGGAAAATGCTACGGGCTCGATGTCATTGTCGACGATAGCATCGAGGCCCAGCCAGAGATTTATATGGAAGCCGGCGATCATGAGACGCTGCTTCATCTCAGCCATGCGCAGTTTGCGTCCCTGACGGCCAATGAACGTCATGGACGCTTCAGCCTGCATGAGTGACGGTTATCGGTTGTGTCCGTGGTGCGGGGCGGCGCAATTTGCCGGCATCGGTTTCATGCGAAGAATGGTGCCCCTGGCCGGAATCGAACCAGCACTCCTTGCGGAACTCGATTTTGAGTCGAGCGCGTCTACCAGTTCCGCCACAGGGGCAACGCCGCGAAAGGCTTCGGGCGCGGGGACAGGCTGAAATTCGCCATCCCGGCGGGAGACATACGGGGATCGCTTCCGCCGATCAAGCAGGAATCGGCGCATTTGCGCTTCGGGAGCCAATCGCGGTCCTGTGTCTTGACGGCCCGCTGCCTTTCCCCTTGAAACCGGCCACGGTGCCGTGCTGCCGGACATGATGGGATCGATATGAGCCAATTGAGCGTGTTTGAGGACTGGAAGCGCAATGAGCCGGTCAAGCTCGCGGCCGGGGCGGTGGCCCTGCTGGGGCTGGCGACCATCGGTGGCGCCTGGTTCTTTCAACTGGTCATGGGGTTGCCACCCTGTCCGCTCTGTCTCGAACAGCGCTACGCCTATTACTTTGCGATCCCGCTGGCTGTGCTGGTGCTGCTGGGCGTCTCGTTCGGCGCCTCGCGCAAGGTGCTGGTGGCGGCACTGGCGGTGATTGCGCTCGGCATGCTGTGGAATGCCGGGCTCGGCGCCTATCATGCCGGGGTCGAATGGAAATTCTGGGCCGGCCCGCAGGATTGCTCCGGTGCACTGAATGATCTCGGCACCGCCGGCGGCCTGCTCGACAAGCTCAAATCGATCCGGGTCGTGCGTTGCGATGAAATCCCGTGGAGCTTTCTCGGCATTTCGCTCGCTGGCTATAACGCGATCATCTCCCTGGTGTTGTCGCTGATCGCCGCTTGGGGCGCACTTGCGGCCTATCGCACCCTGC
Organism: Pseudorhodoplanes sinuspersici; assembly: GCF_002119765.1. Classification (NCBI taxonomy): domain Bacteria; kingdom Pseudomonadati; phylum Pseudomonadota; class Alphaproteobacteria; order Hyphomicrobiales; genus Pseudorhodoplanes; species Pseudorhodoplanes sinuspersici. Next base: position 915,535 of record NZ_CP021112.1, on the reverse strand, counting down.
CAGCGCCGGAGAAGCTGACGTAAGAGTAGCGCCTCGCTGTTAACGCGACAGAGAGAAATAGACCTCGCTGCCGAGCGAGGGAAACAGCGAACCGAAGGCGACATTCAGCCGAAGCCACGCCGACGAATTCTCGATCGCTTTGCCGTTGTTGCGCGCGAGGAACGAGCCGGACAGGAACGCGACCTTCAGTCCATGCGTGTCCGCGAACTGCTCAATGCGCTCCGGCGAGATGACGCTGACATGGCCGAAATTGCCAGCGTTTTTCGCAAGGCGCTTTTCATAGCCGAGATCGGCAAAAAGTTTCGGCATCGTCGGCGATCCGCCGGTCATGATGCCATCGTCTTTCAGGAACGGCAGAAACGCCGCAAGGCAGGCTTCCGGTGCGTGCAGGTGTTCGAGCAGATGCAGGAAGATCATCGCATCGTATTGGCGCTCGAGCGGCGGCTTGGCGCTGCCATCGACATTGAACGATGTATAGCCACTATAGCCGAGTGCCAGCAGCTGCGCTTCGTCGGCCTTCACATCGACGGCATGCCAGCGCGAGGCGATGCTCGGAATTTTCCGCTCCGGCGATGGATCCATGAAGGCCAGCATCTGTCCACGATCGACGCCGACTTCGAGGACGTCGATGGGACGGCCAAGCTTGCGCGCGTGCGCTTCGAGAAGGTGCCGGATGAACCAGTAGCGCAGATAGCGAAGCGGATATTTGGTCACCGTATCGCTCGGATGAAACTCCGGCATCATCCGGTCGACAACAGAGAAGGCATCGACGCTCCAGCCCGCGGGCCAGTAGGGTGAGGGGGGCGTGGCGGTGTTGATCTGCATCATTTCCGCCTTACGGGATGATCGCGACGGGAATGAGGATCGCTGCGAGCACAAGGTTGGCCGCTGCGATCTCGCGGGAGCCGCCGCGACGCATCGCCATCGCTGCGAGTATCACGAGCATGGCGATCAGCACTTCGGTTGCAATCGCTTCAAACCCGGTGATCAGAGCCAGGCCGAGAATGGCGACCAATCCACCACAAAGAGTACGTCCATACAGGCCGATGCCGCAGCGATCGAAGAATGACTTCACGGCAAAGTTGCCGGTCAGGATCAGCGCGGCAAGCAGAAAGACAATAAATGGCAACGCCCAGTCGAGGAAAACGAACGGCCCGCTAAGAAGAGATAAGGTTTCCACAGAGGGGTTCCGGCAAATACGCTGTTCGGAGGACTGTTTTTGCATAACAGGCTTGTGACAGCGCAAGCAAGGCTTGCCGGCGCTCGGCGGTTGCGCTGGAGAGTGGAAGGTCTCGGCGGTCCCTCGTGAGTTTCAGGGGGATTATTTCAAAAAGCCCAGTGAGATCAGTGGGCTAGTGGCACGTGAGGCTGGCATAGCCGACCATTAATCCGGCAATTCAGACCAGTTGCCTCAGTTCAGAAGATCTCCAGATCCGACTGCAATCACATCTAGCGATACGTGATCAGCCGGGATGATCAAGAAAGACCGGGCTCCCGAATCGCATCCCGATCCAGCTTTGACCGTTCGAAACCGTCCATCCCAGATTGCCATTGCAGGCCGACAATTGCGCCCTTGGTGGGCTGCAGCAGGCCAATCGAACTGAAAAACGTCAACGGTATCCAGATCAGAAAATGCAGCCAATAAGGTGGCGCATAAGCCATCTCCACGGCCAGGACCAACGGAACGATGACGTGGCCGACAATAACGATCACGAGATAGGCCGGGAAGTCGTCTGCGCGCTGGTGATGCATCTCCTCACCGCAGGCTTCGCAATGATGGACGACCTTCAGAAAGCGTCCGAACAGCTTGCCCTCGCCGCAATGGGGGCATTTGCCAAGAAAGCCCCGTAAGGCCGCTTTGGCCAGCGTGACCGGCTCTGCTGCACTTGTCTTCATGGCCATTTCCTGCAGTTTGATTGATCCATACAATATTGATATGTTGCCGAACAATCCAGACGTTAAGGGATAATTGTATGGAATGGGTCCCTGCAATTTCGGAGTGGCCGGGCCCGCTTTACATGCGGATCGTCGACGCCATGGCGGCCGATATCGCCCATGGCCGGCTGGCGCGTGGGCAGCAATTGCCGACCCATCGCGCGTTGGCGAAGGCGCTCAATGTCGATCTGACGACGGTGACGAGAGCCTATAGCGAGGCGCGCAGGCGCGGCTTGCTCGATGCGCGAGTCGGGAGCGGCACATTCGTGTCGGAGACGACGATCCGCGCGGCAACCGATATGCCGCATCAAGCCAAGATCGATCTCTCGATGAACGTGCCGCCGCATCCGGTCGAGGCCAATCTGGATGTTCGCATCGCGCAGGGGCTCTCGGCTATTCAGGACCAGGCGAGCTTCACGGCCTTTCTCAATTATCAGCGTCCCGGCGGCAGCGATGAAGATCGTCATGTCGCGGCCGAGTGGTTGCGGCCGCGTTTGCCGAAAATAAGCGCTGACAAAATCATCGTCTATCCGGGCAGCCAGGCCGCCTTGTTCAATTCGCTGTTGTCGATGACATCGCCCGGCGATGTCATCTTGACCGAGGCGCTGACATTCCCCGGTATCAGGGCCGCGGCGGCGAAGCTCGGCGTTCAACTGATCGGCGTTGCAATGGACGACGAGGGTGTCCGCCCGGATGCGTTGAAGCGCGCCTGCGACGACTATAATCCAAAGGCCGTTTACCTCGTGCCAACGCTCCACAATCCAACGACAGCGACGATGGGACCGTCGCGTCGCAAAGCCGTCGCTGAAGTGATCCGTGCGGGCGACATAATGCTGATCGAGGACGATGCTTATGGCTTTCTGGAGCCGACCGTCTCGCCGATCGCGAACCTTATTCCCGAAAGGACCTATCTCCCGGTCAGCCTTTCAAAGTGCATCGCCCCGGCGCTTCGGGTGTCTTACCTGATTGTGCCTGATGCCGCCTCCGAACAGATCATGCGAGCGAGTTTGCAAGCGACGATGCAGATGCCGCCCCCGTTGATGGTGGCGCTGGTGACGCACTGGATAAAGACGGGAGTGGCGGATCAGATCATCACGGCGATTCGCAACGAGGCCGCGGGGCGGCAGCAGCTCGCCAGCAGGATCTTGAACGGTGCGTCATTCGCCGCGGGGCCAACGGCGCATCATCTATGGTTGTCACTGCCGCGGCAGTGGAGCCGCGCAGATTTCATATCGCAGGTGCTTCGCGACGGGTTGGCTGTTGTCGGCGCCGAAGCATTCTCCGTTACGGAGAATTCGCCTCATGCCGTGCGCGTCTCACTGGGCGCGGCGCGCAATCGTGCCGAACTCAGTCAGGCGTTGCACCTGCTTGCAGAAACGCTGCGGTCGCCGCCGGCGATACGGCAGATCGTTTGACGGAGCGCACTTTCTCAGCCGTTAACCGCAGGCCGTTAACCGTTGGTCGGCAGACGGCGGCTTGGCGGCGCATTGCCTTGTCCGGCAGGCGATTCTGCACTAAGTTAGCGTTGCCAAATGTGACGATGCAGGAGAGCTCGGGCTTTGTGCCCGACGCCGACGGAGCAACCGCCCCGGAAACTCTCAGGCAAAAGAACCGTATCGTCAGGCAATCTGGAGAGAGATGCCGCTTGCGGCATCCGCCGAAGGGGATGTCGGCCCGCATCGGGTTGGACCAAGCTCTCAGGCAACCGGGACAGATGGGGCGTCGCGCCGGCGGGAAGCGCCGGAAGATCGCAGTCTGTCTTCGGGAGACCTGATTTTATGACTCACATTGCTGTTATCGGCGCCGGCATTACCGGCGTGACCACGGCTTACGCGCTGCTCGAACGCGGCTATCGCGTCACGGTGTTCGACCGGCATCGCTACGCCGGCATGGAAACCTCTTTCGCCAATGGCGGCCAGCTTTCGGCCAGCAATGCCGAGGTCTGGAACAAGCCGTCCACCATCCTGCACGGGCTGCGCTGGATGCTGCAGGCCGACGCACCGCTTTTGATGAACCCGCGTCCGAGTTGGCACAAATATTCGTGGATGGCCCAATTCGCCGGACACATCATGCATTATCGCCGCAACACGATCGAGACGGTGAGGCTCGCGATCGCCGCGCGCGAGCACCTGTTCGCGATGGCGGAGAAGGAGCATATCGACTTCGATCTCGAGAAGCGCGGCATCCTGCACATCTATCGGGACCGCGCGGGCTTCGAGAAGGCAGCCAAGGTCAATGCGCTTCTGAAGGAGGGCGGTCTCGATCGGTTTGTGGTGACGCCAGACGACATCGCGCAGATCGAGCCGACGCTGAGCGGTGCCTATTATGGAGGCTTCTTCACGCCTTCGGATGCCACCGGCGACATCCATAAATTCACGCGCGGACTGGCAGCGGCGTGTGTGCACCGTGGCGTGGTGGTGCATTACGATGCCAGTGTTGAAGCAATCATCCCGGAAAGTCACGGGCATGTGCTGCACTGGCGGTCGCCGGATAGCGGAATGCAGGCGCTGCATGCCGATGCCGTCGTGGTCTGCGCGGGCGTCGCCAGCCGCAATTTCGCGGCGATGCTTGGCGATCGTCTCAACATCTATCCGGTGAAGGGCTACTCGATCACGATCAACATGCTTGACGAGGCGAGCCAGAATGCCGCGCCGACGGTGAGTATTCTTGATGATGCAACCAAGATCGTAGCGAGCCGGCTTGGTCGCGATCGTTTCCGCGTTGCCGGGACGGCGGAATTCAACGGCTATAATCGCGATATCCGCGACGACCGCGTGCGGCCGCTGATAACATGGACGCGCGAGTTGTTTCCCGGAGTGGCAACAGATCGCGTGGTGCCGTGGAGCGGGCTGCGGCCGATGATGCCGAACATGCTGCCGAGGGTCGGTCGCGGCCGCCGTCCGGGCGTCTATTACAACACCGGTCACGGTCATCTCGGCTGGACGTTATCGGCGGCGACGGCACAGATGGTCGCCCAGTCCGTCAGCAGTGATCTCGCGCCCGATGCCGCATCGCACGTGCCGGTCCGTCGCGCCGCATAGGTCGCTCTGAACGCAAGGGGAAGACAACGCGCCCAGCACTTTCTGGGCGCGCTGGCCCTTATCGAATAAAAGCAGTCAGTTCGGTGACAGGAAAGCTGCCAATTTCGGATCTTGCCTGAGCCGACGCAAATCCTCTTCGCTCGGCAGTTGCGGCCGATCGCGTTCGACATTCACCATGCAGAGAAAGCCCATCGGCTCATCGCCCTTGGTGCGAAATTGATGCCAGGTCATCGGCGGAATGTGAACCAGATCGAAGGCTTTGACTGCTTTGATCTCGCCGCCCACCAGCACGTCCGCCTCACCGCGCAGTATCATCACCCCGTGAACATGCTCGTGGCGCTCCAGAGTGGAATAGCCGCCCGGCGCGACCTCAAAGTAGCGCAATTCGCAACGCAGTTCCGGCACATCGAACAGAACTTGGCGGGTGATGGATTTGAACGGCGCAGTGCCTTCCTCCTTGTAGGGAAGAAACGGCACGTTTTCCCATCGATACTTCGAGAGAAAGGTGCGGAACAAATCCGCGTGTTTGGTTTCAGGTTTGTCCATCGTTGTTACGCAGTTTGGTGCCGCACGACCGCATCGACGAAGGCGGCAGTTTCTTGTGTGATGCGCGTGCCTGCTGACAGAAGTCCGCCGCCGACCAGCACGATCACATCAAGACCGTAGAATTCCAGCATTTCGGCGACACGGTCGAGCGTCATGCCGCCTGCCGGAACCGGTACGGTAGCAGGAAACTTGCTCCAGCGCGCCAATGCTGCCTTTGCCAGCTCCCGGCACTCATCCTGCGAATAGCCGAATCGACCGCCGTAATTGGGAAACACCGTCGCATCGGCGCCTAGAAGACGGAACAGTTTGCCCAGCAGTAGCGGCGGGGCAATGCGCGCCGCACCCGCCATGGAAGGATGCGTCATGAAAGCGAAATCGGGATTTTCGCGCACGATCGTATGGAAGGCGGAAACTCCTGTGACCATGGGTGCGATCAGGACCGCATCGATCCCTTCAGCGCGGGCGAGTTCGACCTGGCGGCGGAGCTGATCGAGATTGCCCGACAGTGACGGCAGGTAGCATGTGCGCCCGCCATCGTTTGCGCGCGCTTCGCGCACCGCTTCAGCGATCCGCGGCACGCGTTCGGCAAAGGGGCTGTAGACTTGGTCGGCCAGACCATGATCGTCTTTGATGAAATCAAGGCCACCGCGCGCCAGTTGTCTGGCCAGCTCCGCAAGCTCGCGTGCGCTTGAGCCCTGAGGTTTGAGTGCCGAGCAGGTCAACGCGCGGATGCCGGCACCGACACGCTGACGCAATCCGGAAATTCCATGACGTGGGCCGCCAAAAGCAGCCAATAACTCGTCGGGGAATACGGCATCCTTGAGCATCACCTCGGGATGCAACGACGTATTGCCGAACAGCATGTTAAAAAGCTGGCCTGCTTCCATCCCGGAGGTGGCGACGGAAAGTCCAACGCTGACTTCGAACAAGCCCTCGTCAACCGCTTTAATGGCCTCCACGCGGCCTACGATATTGTCCAGTACAGCTCGGTCGGAAATTGCCGTGAGGGGCATTTCCACGCTTTGCTCGACGGCAATGGCCTCCGCCCGTGCCGCAATACGGCCGGCGGTTTCGTTCACATGATAGACTGCAGTGAAGCGGCCAACGACATGCTGTCCGGACGCGCCCTGCACTACGCCAGCCGCGAGTGAAGTGTTCAAATACGGATGCTCCTACGGCTGTTGCTTGAGGACAAATAATCACTCAGCCGCCCGCAATCGCAGCAATAATCAAGTATTGCAAGCGTGGCTTTTTAAAAAGCGGCGGTATATGTGGCCGGTCAAAATTGCGCGGCGGCTTCGCCGGCAGATCAATGTGCTCGGGACACATAATATTGTCGTTTTGGCTGAAACTTCTTAGCTTTTACGCGTAATTTTTAATGTTGCCCGCCCAGGCATTGGCGATGAGATCGCGAATAGGACCTCGTTCGATAGGGCGCGGGTTCCAGTATGGGTTCTGCACGGCGAGATCGGCCGCGCGGTCGATGTCGCTTTCCGCCATGCCAATGGATTTCAGGCTGTTCGGGCTGTCGAGCTTCTTTGCCAGGTCGACCAGGGCTTGCGTGCCGTTGCGGCCGCCGAGCGCACGGGCGACTGCCTGGTCGGCTTCCGGTGCGGCCTTTGCGTTGTAGGCCATGGCATAGGGTAGAATGACTGTGTGGGTGTCTGCATGCGGCAGATTGAAAGAGCCGCCGACCACGTGGCAAAGCTTGTGATGCAAAGCCATGCCGACAGATCCAAGACAGACGCCGCACAGCCACGCACCATAGAGCGCTTCCGCCCGCGCCTCGCGATCCTGCGGGTTGGTGACGATCGCAGGTAGCGCGCGCCCCATCGCGGCGATCGCTTGCTCCGCCATCATCGAGATGACCGGATTGCGATCCTGCGCATAGAGTGCTTCCACCGCGTGCGCAATCGCGTTGGTGCCCGATGTCACCGTCAGCCGCGGCGGCAGGGTGAGGGTGAAATCGACATCATAGATAACGATCTCCGGCAGCACCTTCAGCGTGCGTTGGGTGATCTTTTTGCCGCCCTCGGTCTCGCCGATGATCGGCGTCATTTCCGAACCGGCATAGGTGGTCGGGATTGCGATCTGGGGCAGGTCGGTGCGAAGCGCAATGGCCTTGCCGAGACCGGTCGACGAGCCCCCGCCGAAGGCGACGGTGCAATCCGCGCCACAATCCTTCGCCGCTTGTAGCGCGCGTTCGGTGACATCGGTGGGCGTGTGCATGGCGGCTTGGCTGAAAATGCCAGCCGCCAATGGTCCGATGGACGCGGCGATGTCTTTCAGTGCCGGCGCCTGCTCAGGCGTGCTCAGCAGCAGCGCGCGCTTGCAACCGGCGCGCTCTATTTCGGCTTTCAGCGTCGAGATGGTGCCGGTACCGAAGATGACCCGCCCGGGCAGGGCATTGTAGACGAATGACTGCATAACGATCCCAACTTCTCAATGCGTCCTTGCTTATGACCGCGAACACGGGAGTTCTTATCTCTTCTTTAGCCTAAAGTCATATTCCAGGGTGAAGAAAGGATCATCCAGCTTCTGCCCGTCCGGTGCTATGCCGCCATCGTGCCGGACGAAATTTGCAACCAGCGAATCTTTGACGCCGAACACAGCGTCGGAATCGAGATACTGATCGCCATCAACGAAAACATGGGTTGTGAGTTTTTCGTGATCGGGCGCTTCGATCATAAAGTGCACGTGAGCGGGACGCCAAGGGTGCCGCGCCTGTGCCTGGAGCATATCGCCGACGGGGCCGTCATAAGGGATGGGATAGGCTGCCGGCTTGATCGACCAGAAACGATATAGGCCGTCCTTGTCGGTGCGAAAACGCGCTCGGCCGGCGAGCCCGCCGGTCTCATCGAGATGCTGCACGTCGTAGTAGCCATCCTTGTCGGAATGCCAGACATCGACGATGGCATTCGTGAGTGGCCTGCCGTCTGAGGAGGTTATGCGGCCGTGAGCGTAAAGAGGATCGCCTTTCAGCGCGCCGCGAATGTCGGCTCCCAGCGGATATTCCGGCGGGTTTTGAACATAGAAGGGGCCGAGTACGGTGCTTTCCGTGGTCCCGGGCGACGCGTGATTGATCGCGTCGACCAGCATCGACACCCCGAGCGTATCGGACAGCAGGATGAATTCCTGACGATTGCCATCGCAGATCTTGCCGGTGCGTGCCAGGAAGTCGATGGCATAAGCCCACTCGGCTTCGGTCAGCCGCACATCGCGTACGAAATTATGCAGATGCCGGATGAGCGACGTGCTGATCTGCTTCAGTCGGTCATCCGGCGTATTCTTGATGCGATCGACAACCGCGTCGGTGATGGTGAGTTCGTTGAAGTTCCTCATGGCGTCCTCGTGTGGTGTTGTGTGTCGTTGTACGGCGGTTCACGCGAAGATGGCGCGGCAGCCGCTCGTCAAAAAAAATCAAACTGTTGCGGGGGCCGCGGATGTCTCGAAGCCGAGAACACGCCGGACAATCTCCGGCGCGGTTTCGTCGCTATTGCCGCGCCATGCCACGATCTGGTCCGGCCTGATCAGGACGAGATCGGCTTGATAGAGATCGCGCGCTTCGTCCAGCGGGAGGTCAACGACCGTCAGGTCAAGTCCGGCGTCGGTGGCAGCTGTGATAATCCGTTGCCCATCGGCTCCGCGAGAGAGTCGCAGCAACGTCCATTCAAACCCGAAAAGGTCGTAAAGGGATTGCTCTGCCGAGAGCCATAGATGTGGTGCACGGCCGCCGGGGCAAGCCGAGGGGATATAGAGATTGGCCGCATCGGGCGGCGGTTCTGTTCCGTCCGCGGCAACGATGGGCGAGGTATAGTAACGCGCGCCGAAGGTAATTCCCGGGATGTTAAACTCGGCTCTGCCGTGGGCCTCGAGATAGTCGCCGGCAACACGGCGTGCGTCTGCGCCTTGAGGGGTATCGTCTTCGATCTCGGGCACCGGCACGAACAGGCCCAACGAGTCGGCGAATTGTCTTGCATAGCCAGTGTTGCGTCTGGCGTTCGGTTGGCGCTCGGCTTCGTAGCTGGCGAGCAGATCAGGGCCGGCTTTCCCGCGGATCGCCGCCGCAAGTTTCCAGCCGAGATTCACTGCGTCTTCGATCGCGGTGTTGTAACCAAGTCCACCGGCAGGCGTGAACAGATGCGCAGCATCGCCGGCGATGAAGACACGACCGCGCTGGAATTTTTCGGCGACCAGCGCATAGCCTGCGATCCATGTGCCGTAGGACAGGATTTCAGCATTGATCGGCGCGCCAACGGCCTCCTGAAACATCGCCAGCGCGCGATCTGGCGTGATCTCGCTCTCGGCTTCATGAGCGCGCAATTGCGTGTGGAAGGCAAACTCGCCTTTGCCATCGACCGCCGCCATGAAGGCGCGGCGTTCGCGATTGAAGGTGACATTCATCCAGGCAGGCGGGTGCGGCACCACACGATAGAAATCCGGTGCGCGGAGATAGATCGCGAACATGCGCCCGCCGAAAAAATCGCGCACGGCGCCGTCCTCGCCGGTATACCCGAAACCGAGGGCCTGGCGCACGGTACTGCGCGGGCCGTCGGCACCAACAAGATAGGTAGAGCGAATGCGATGCGTTGCGCCATCGCTCACACGCTCGATCTCGGCTTCGATACCCTGGGCCGTCTCACTGAAGCGGGTCAGCCGAAAGCCGTAATGAACCGAAATTCCGGGAAGGGCTTCGGCATGCCGTCTGAGCACCTGTTCGACGAATTTCTGCGAGACGCGATGCGGGAGCTCGGCGGCGCTCCATGAGCCGGAGAGCTGCTTGATGCGCTCGACCGCTTCGCGCGCTGACGGCAGCTTGAAGCGTGCGAGTTCGTGTTTTGTATAACGCGTGAAATAGGCAATGTCGGTTGGAAAATCGGATGGAAGCCCGAGCGCTCTGATCTCCTGCGCGAACCCCAAGCGCCGGAAATGCTCCATGGTGCGAGCTTGAGTCGCGTTGGCCTGCGGATTGAAAGCCGTGGTCGCCTTCTGATCCACGAGCACAGCGGTAACGCCGCGGCGTCCGAATTCGTTCGCCAGCATCAGTCCGCAGGGACCGCCACCGACGATCAGCACTGAACAGTCAGCCGGAGGCATGGGCATTCCTTGGTCTCTCAGGGCGCAGGATTCCTTTGTTCGCCTCTTGCCAAGCCAGCGTGGGCATGTCAGAAACATAAGTTCACAGATGTGAACTAGTATAAGATATGAAACGAAACGAGAGCGCAGCTGTCAAGTCCTTGGACCGTGGCCTCGACATTCTTGAATTTATCGCCACTGCAAAACGGCCGCCGTCGTTCTCGCGGCTTCTCGCAGATCTCGGCATCCCGCGTAGCAGTCTGTTTCATCTCCTGAACAACTTGCAGGCGCGAGGATTCATCGCACGCGATTCCGCGACCGAGGGTTACGGCCTCGGACCGAAAATCGTCGGGCTCGCAAAAGCCGCGCCTCAGCCATCGCTCAGTGACGACGTCCTGCCATTCCTTCGTGAACTCAGCGGCGAGGTCCATGAAACATGCGGCTTCTATATCCGTGTGGATGATGCGGTGGAGGTGATCGGATCTGCGATCAGCACGCAGGCGCTGTCCTACACAATGAAAGTCGGTGCCCGCGCGCCGCTTTATGCTGTTTCGGCCGGCAAGATCGTTCTTGCCGAGCTCGAGCCTGAGGCGTTGAAGCAATATCTGGCCCGAACCGTGCTCACCTCGGTAACGCCCCACACGATACGATCTAAGGCGCAACTGAGACAGGAAATCCAAACGATCAAGGCGACGGGCTTCGCTTATTCGCACGATGAGTTCACTCCAGGCATTACGGCGATCGCCATCGCGGTTCGGGAGGGAGGCAGCTTCATCGGCGCACTCAACGTGGCTGTGCCGACCGCGCGATTTACGCCTGATCGTGACGCGGAATTCAGAGAAGCCTTGCGTGCTATGTCACAGACAATGGGAAGAGCACTGACCTGAGCGGATCGGGTGCTCGCATCGCAAACATTGGACGGCCGAACAGGCACCGAAACTGTTCTGCTTTTGGAGGCGATGCGGGCCGGCTATACGTGGTTGGTCACTCGTCCGGCGCCCATCTTGCCGCCATGGCTCTTTCAACACGTTGGGCTGATTATGGCCTTCCAACTAAACCGAGCAGGGGTGGCGTTCTTGTCAGCGGGATTTATGATCTTGGCCCGTTGCGGCACACCTCGCGGAGCAAATATGTGCGGATCGATGATCGTGCTGAGCGCCAACTGAGTCCCTTACACGAGATCGCTAGCCTTACGGCGCCGCTTCTTTTGGCGGTAGGTTCGACGGAGTCTCCCGAATTTCGGCGTCAGGCGCGAGATTATGCGAAGGCAGTGGCACAATCAGGGAAGCAGGCAACGGTTATCGTCGGGGAGAGCTATAATCACTTCGATATCCTCGAAACAATTGGCAGCCCTTACGGTTTACTGGGGCGTACTCTGCTTGATTTCGTCAGGCTGGACATGCATGAGGGCCATGCAATCTAACGAGTAAAGTTATTCTTCCGGAGAGATCCCTGCTGCGATCTGACGTAAAGTCTGTATCAAGCGTGTGCGCTGGTCTTTCGTGATCAACCGGTCCAGCTCCTCCTCGTGAGCCTGCACTTTGGCCTTTAGTTGCTCCATTGTGGTTTTGCCACGTGCGGTAAGACGGAGTTCATAACTTCTCCTGTCATGCTCCGGGCGGATTCGGGTCACAAGGCCGCGGTTGCACAGATCGTCAAGTGCGGGTGTTAGACTGGACGTATCTCTTTTGATCGCCTTCCCGAGAGCTGCTTGAGTAAGGCCAGGATTTTCATTTATAAGTGCCAGAATGGCGAAACGCCATTGTAGCGTGCCGGTATCCGCAACGCTTCGAAGGTATGTCCTGACAGAAGCTTCCTGCGCGATTCGAAGATTAAATCCAATAGTTCCGCCGAGCCATCCCAAGTTGAGCGGCGGCGGAGATTCTGCGCTGGTGGTTATGCGCCTTTTCGAAGTCTTGGCTGGCATCAAGTCGGTTCCCGAAGCAAAGAAAGGATAAGTTCCAAACTATTTGACGTCAACCTATTCGGCTGGGGCAAGGATCTAGAGATGAGGTGGCGCCTAGATCGTCGTCGTTCCGGCGATGACCTGAGGTGCGGCCAACTCTGTTGGACGTCATTTCACGGAGTGATTTGGTCCGGCCATCGAAGATCGCTGCGACATGGGCAGTCCTCCGGGCGTGCCGGTCGACGTCAAGCAGTTGGCCCCCGGAGATGGTTGTCTTCACCGAAAAGTTTTGCTCATGGCCGCTTTTCCAAAGGCCATCGTAACGAAATGGACGCTGGGCAGGCCTTGACGCGATGGTCTTTGCTCTGGGACGTCCCCTTGCTCATTAGAATGCTTTCGTGGAGCAGGATCGGTGGGTTCTTTTGCGAGGTCGGGTATTCGATCGAACCATCGCTGAACCTCGAAAGCCAGATACAAAGATCTGAAAATATTCGTCTATAATCGCGTCGATCTTGACTGTCTTTGGCAGCGAGCGCACCGCGATCACGGAGTTACACAAGCCAAGCAAGGCCAGCATCGCGAGTTGCGGATTTAGGCCACCGCGAAATTCTCCCTTGGCCACACCTTCTTCAAAAATTCTTTGCACCAGCGATTGATATTCGCGGGATAGATTGACAATAGGTCTTCGCAGTTCTTCCGGCAGTTCATGCCGATGCCGGAGGCGATGAAGAAGAAGATCGGCGATGCCACGAAATTCATCCCGCTCGAACAGCTGTCGCTGAGCCCGCAATGCGGCTTCGCTTCGGTTGCCGGCGGAAATACGATTACGGAGGACGATGAGCGCCAAGTTGCAGCTTGTCGTCGATGTCGCGCGGGATGTGTGGAGGCAATGGGGGGGCCGGTTGGTCCCGAAACAAGGGCAACTCGTAAAGTGATTTCAAGTGCTGCTCCGCGGCTCTAGTTTTTGTTTTGGCGCGTTCTATTTACGCGAACCGGTAGCCACTTCGCTCGAAACACTCTGAATCGTCTCTGCGGTGTTGCTGATAAATGGCAACACACCAACCAGCTTTTTGCTGTTGCGGCGAGTAGTGATTACCGGCATTGCGAGGCTGCTTCGGGTCGTCGGGATCGACTTCGGAGATGGGTTAGGTGAGATGCTGTTGCTGTGGGCTTTGTAAAATAAATTACAGCCCTGGCAGGAAAGTCGCTATCGGTGGAAACACGATGATGATTGCGATGACCAGAAGTAGAATGATCCAATAGGGCGCTGACCCGCGGAAGATTTCGGCAAGTTGCACATTCGGTTCAGGCACCGCTGCTTTCACGGTAAAGACGAGGATGCCGAAAGGCGGAGTCAGGAGGCCAGCTTCGATCGCAAGAATGCCTATGATCGCAAAAGCAATCGGGTCGAAGCCGAGCGCCATTGCGATCGGTGCAAAGATCGGGACGGTAAGCAGGATGATCGAGATCGAATCGATCAAGCAACCCAGCACGAACCAGATCGCCAGCATCACCAGCAGAATGCCGATCGGTCCCATGCCGGTGCCGAGCAGGAACGTCTTGGCCGTCTCGGTGAAACCGGTCATCGACAGCACGCGTGAATAAAGTTGTGCGCAGAACAGCAGCAGCAACAACGGTCCCGATGTGCGGCCGACATTCAGCACTACTTGCCAGATTTCCCGCCAGGTAATGCCCTTGATCAGCGCCAGCACCAATGCGCCGACGGCGCCGACACCGGCGCCTTCAGTCGGCGTGCAGATGCCGAACCAGATCGAGCCGAGCACGCCGGCAATCAGCGCGAGCACCAAGGACGTGCTGAAAAGCAGCTCGCCGATCGGCTGTTCATCCGGATCGAGCGGGACCGTGACCGCGGCTCCGAGGGGTGCTGCTTTCATCGGCTGTCCGATACCGCTGCCGATCAGCGACGGTTTGCTCATCGCAGCGATGACGACATAGGCGCAGAAACCGAAAGCCAGCGACAATCCCGGTAATACGCCAGCAAGAAACAGTTTGCCAATTGAAAGCTCCGTGAGCACGCCCCAGACGATCATCAGCACGGAAGGCGGAATCAGCATGCCAAGGCAGGCGCTGCCAGCGATGCAGCCAAGTGCGAATTGCCGGTCGTATCCGTAGCGCCGCATTTCCGGATAGGCGATGCGGGAGAATGCGGCCGCCGCGGCAATGCTGACACCGGTGACGAAAGCGAAGATCGCGTTGGCGATGATGGTGGCGACCGCCAGCCGCGCCGGCAGCCAGCGACTCATCCGGTTCGCAAGCGTGTAAAGGTCGGTCGCAGCCCCGCATTTGGCGAGAAAATCGCCCATCAGCATGAACAGCGGAATTACAGCAAAAACATAGTCTCGCAACGCTTCATAGGCGGTGTTGGCGACGAAGGTGCGCACCACCTCCATATCGCCCAGCATGAGATAGATGCCGATGGCCGCAGTGACGCCGAGTGCGATCGCTATATGCACGCCGGCAAAAACCAGCGCCAGCAGCACAACCACGATGGTGATCATTTCGCCATGGCCGAACATCGTGCGCTCCCGTCAAGGCGGAGAGGTTGTGGGAGGCGAAGCGTCTTCTGGATGAAGCATTGCAAGGAGCGCCAGTAGCGTCTGCCCCAGGTAGATCGCGACCACCAGCGCGGCGCCGAACATGACGATGAAGCGTGCCGGCCAGACTGGCACGCGCAATGCGCCTTCGCCTTCGAACTCATTGCTGATCCAGGAATGCAATGCAGGCTCGAAACTGCCCCACACGATCAGAATAAAGAACGCCGCGCCCAGCAGGCCGGATGCGAGATCGGCAAAGGCGTGACCGCGCCGGCCGAACATGCCGACGATGACATCGGTGCGCAGCATACCGCCGCTCTGCACGGCATAGGCCGCGAGCAGAAAGCAGATGATGACGATCGACATCGAAACGATTTCCGGTGTGCCTTTGACCGGCGAATTGAACAGGCCACGCCCGACGACGTCAGCGACGACCAGAAAGCTCAACAGGAAGATGATCGCAGCGGCGATGGCAAGCAGGCTATGCACCAGGCGAGTGGTTATCCGTTCCAGCATCGTGGCCCCGTGTCGCCTCATCTTCCGGCGCCGTGCGAAGTGCGGCGTCTCGAACGCTGCAAGTCAGCTGTAGCCGACTTGCGTTTGCTGAATGCCGATGTCGGGGGAGGGCCCGAGATCGGCATTGAATTTCATTTGACCGAGTAGCGAACCGGCCATTTGTGGCCAGCTTTTTCGGCGGCAGTCAGCGTCGCTTCCAGAACCTGCGTTGCCGGAAGGCCCTGCGCATCAAGCTCTTTGGCTTTTTCTTTTGGCCAAGTGGCCAGCGACTTTGCCCAGTCCGCCTGCACGCTCTCAGGCAGCTTGCGAACGTTGGTGCCCTTCGATTTCAGCTCGTCGAGCTGCTTGGGATAATTTGCTTCATTCACCGTGCCGGTCCGGGCTTCATATTCTTTGCCGACCTCGAGGATGATGTCCTGAACATCCTTGGGAAGCCTGTCGAAACGCGCTTTGTTGATGGTCAAGCCATGCCACGTGATCGCGCCGAAGCCGATTTCGGTGTAGAATTTTCCAACTTCGAACAGCTTGAAATTCACCCAGCCTGATGGAAACATGATCCAACCATTGTAAACGCCTGTCTGCATTGCGGTGTAAGCGTCGGGCAATGATGATTGCACCGGCGTGGCGCCGGCATATTCCAGCCATTTCAGATTGAGGCCGGCGCCGGCGAGCTTTTGCCCTTTGAGATCGGCGACCTTATTCCATTCGAAATTGGTGCCGAGATTGTACCCATTGTCGGCGATGAGCGCGATCAGCTTCTGCCGGTACTTGTCCTCGAATACCTTCGACATATATGGCACCTGATCATACACCTCGCGCGCAATCTTGACGCTCGCGACCGGGCTCATCGTGCCGAATGGCAGCATCACCTGGAAGGCGTGAAGCGGAAGATTCGATGGCTCGAAGCAGAAGCAATAACCGCCGATATCGATGATGCCCGATTGCACTCCTTCAAGCGTATCGGCAACTTTCACCATCGAGCCGCCATAGCCTTCGACGAACTCGATCTTGTGTTTGGTTCTCTCCGCGACGCGCTTGGTGACTTCCGGCACGAAGAATGTCTGCATCAGATTGACATAGGTATTCACCGTCGGGTGGCCGGAGGCGATGCGCAGGCGGATCGTTTCCTGCGCCGAGACACTTCCAGCCACAGATACGAGCAAGGCGATCGCAAGCGATTGCACAAGAGTGCGTAAGGTCATGATGTCCTCCCGATACCGTCTTTGCGGCTTCTTTTCGTTATGGTCGAAGCATCGGGCGCGGCAGGGGGCAAAGTCAACGGATATAAATGACGCCTAAGCTACTGCTGCTTTGCGGAATTTCGCCTTTTGAAATGTGCTGCCCAGGCAAGCATCCGCTTCCATGCGGCGCACCCGCTTCTGAGCAAGCAGAAGCGGGTGCTTTCGCAGCTCTTTGCCCCCGGTGGCAAGCGTGTTGAAACAGCTCAGCCGTCCTGCAACATCGACCGCACCAGCGGGATCACTTTGGTGCCATAGAGTTCAATGCTCCGCATCATTTTTTCATGCGACAAAGGACCGGCGCTGTATTTCATGTCGAAGCGCGACAGACCAAGCGTCTTGACTGTGGTCGCGATCTTGCGCGCAACGGTGTCCGGCGCGCCGACATAGAGCGAGCCGCGGCTGATCTCCTGATCAAACTCAGCGCGGCCCATTGGCGGCCAGCCACGCTCTGCGCCGATGCGATCGCGCATTGTCTTGTAATCCGGATAGAGCTCCTCGCGCGCCTGTTCGTCACTATCAGCGACATGGCCGGGCGAATGCACGCCGATCGGCAGCACCGGCTTGCCGAGCTCGTTCAGGGCCCGGTGATAGAGATCGACATACGGTTTGAAGCGAACGGGATCGCCACCGATGATCGCCAGCATCATCGGAAGGTCATAGCGCGCTGCGCGCACGACCGATTGCGGACTGCCGCCGACGCCAACCCAGGTCGTGAAAGGACACTCGGTGTGCGGATAGACGCTCTGATCCTTAAGCGGCGCGCGTGTCGTACCCTTCCATGTTAGCGGCTCCTGACGCAGCAAGGCCGCGAACAGGTCGAGCTTCTCCTCGAACAAGGACTCGTAGTCGCGGAGTTCATAGCCAAAGAGCGGAAAGGATTCGGTGAAGGAGCCGCGGCCGAGGATGACTTCGGCACGTCCGTTTGATGCGGCATTCAGCGTCGAGAAGCGCTGGAACACGCGTATCGGATCATCCGAGCTCAACACCGTGACGGCCGAGCCGAGCTTGATCTGCTTGGTCCGTCCCGCAATGGCGGCCAACACTATTTCGGGCGAGGAGATCGCAAAGTCCGCGCGATGATGTTCGCCGAGGCCGATGAAATCGATGCCGGTCTCGTCTGCCAGGACCGCCTCCTCGATGACATTGCGAATGACGTGGGCTTGGGAGAGCGGGTTGCCGTCGGCACCGTTGGTGACATCGCCAAAGGTATCGAGGCCGAGTTCGATCTGTTGCGGCATGAGGGCTTTAAGCTTTCGGGGAGAATAAGGTTTTGACGACCGCGATGTGGTGGCCGTTGGCATGCTTCGCCAGCCTCAGCCATGTGCGCAGGTTACTCCTCTGATACTGAAACAAGACAGCGGGCGTCAGCCACAAGCAGCTTGGCTATTGCGGGGCCGCTTTGGTGCCGGGCGGATAAAGCTGGCGCACTTGCTCGCGCCGGTGCAGCATAGGACGGCGCCTCGGTGATGGTGATAAGGCTGACCGCTATGGTCGGGATGCCGGCATCGTGCTCGATGCACTCGGCAAACGGCACCTGATAGCCCGGCACGCGCAGCACGACCGCAAGAAGCGCTTTCCGATCCAAGGGTCGATGATGCACCGTCCTACGCCGAGGGAAATCTCGATGAGAGCGTCAATCTGGCGCATGGCCACTGCGATAATAAAAAGCCCGGCGCTGGGGCCGGGCTGGAATATCAGACTTTCAGGTTTTCCGCAGATTCTTTGCCGCGATTTGCTACGATTTCATATTCGATCTTCTGACCTTCATTGAGGCCTCTCAGACCAGCCTTCTCAACAGCCGAGATATGAACGAACACGTCCTTTCCGCCTGTATCGGGCTGGATGAAGCCGTATCCCTTCGTGCTGTTGAACCACTTCACGGTGCCTTTAGCCACTTGTAGTTTCTCCAATTCGGCGCCCTCGCCGGGACGCACAGGTTAGCACGCAATCAAAATGGCAGCGACCTTATTTTGTTCCGGCGTTCGCAAAATGATGCCGCTTTGTTCCCAAAGAACGAATCCGAACCGGTCAAATCGGCAAAAACTGCGGATTAACAAACCCTTTCATCGGCCATTTTTTCCATAGCCTCCGCGCCCTGGCCAGTCAGTCAGGACGCCTGGGCGCGCCGGGCTGCGGCGGCATTCTCGATCAGGGTCTTGCCAAGCGACCAGATGGCGCCGGGCACCCGGTGGCTTTCGGCGATCACCGTGTCGAATGCCTTTTCAATCCAGGCGCAGTCATCGTCGGCAATGACATAGGGCGGAAGCAGCTTGATGGTGCGACTGCCATGTCCCGCCACCTGTGTCAGGATCTTGTGTTCCTTGAACAGGGGGATGGTGATGAGCTGGCAGAACAGGCCCCGGCTGGCGGTTTCGATCATCGTCCATGAGGCTCGCAGCTTCAGCGATTTCGGTGTGCCGAACTCGATGCCGATCATGAGGCCGAGGCCCCGCACGTCGCACAGCAATTCGTGCCGCTCAGCCATATCTTTGAACGCGGTCAGCAGACGCTGACCGGTGCGTGCGGCATTTTCGACAAGCTTTTCGGATTCGATGACTTCGAGCGTCGCGATCCCGGCGGCCATTGCCAGGTCGTTTTTGGCGAATGTCGACCCATGCACGACGGCACGGTCCATTCGGTTGAACAGCTTGTCGTAGATGTCCTTGCGCGTCAGCACGGCGCCAACCGGCACATGACCGCCCGACAAGGCCTTCGCGACAAGGATCATGTCCGGCTTCACGTCGAAATGATCGACCGCGAAGAATTTCCCAGTGCGGCCAAGGCCACACTGAATCTCATCGGCAATGAAAAGACTGCCATACCGGCGGCAAAGCTCTGCCGCATTCTTTAGATAGTCGGGGCTCGGCAGATGAACGCCTTTGCCCTGGATCGGCTCGACGATGAAGGCAGCGACTTCGCGTGTGCGGAGCTTGTCCTCAAGTGCGTTGAGATCGTTGAAAGGGACAGCGGCGCAGTCGCCGAGCAACGGCTCGAAGCCGTTCTTGAAAATATCGTCGCCGATCAGCGAGAGCGAGCCAAAGGTCAATCCATGGAACGCATGTTCGCAGGACAGAATACGCGAGCGCCCGGTCGCTGCGCGGGCAAACTTGATCGCGGCCTCAACCGATTCAGTGCCCGAATTGGCGAAGAAAACCTTGTCCAGGTAGGGCGCTTTCCCCAGCAGTCGCTCAGCCAGCACCCCCGCGAGGGGCGGAACATCCATCTGCACCAGATTGGGCAACTCGGCATCGAGCACGCTTTCCAGCGCCACACGCAGGGCAGGATGGTTTCGGCCGATCCCGAAAACGCCAAATCCGCTCAGCAGGTCCAAATAACGCGCGTCGTTCCGATCGTAGAGATATTGCCCCAGACCACGTCGGAAACCGACGTCGTATCCGATGGTCCGCAACACCCGGACCATCTGCTCGTTCAGATAACGAGTATGAATGTCGAACCGCTCGCGTTCGCGCGCTTCAAAAAGGGCCGCAATGTCGTAGTTTTGGCGTTCAAGCATGGTGTTGATTCTGCTAGGGTATCTGGGTGCCCCTTACGCCTTTGGCCTCAAGGCTGCAAAGGCAAATTGGTATGGGCCCACGTTTCGGAAAGTTGGGTAGCATGAAAAAGCTGTTGGTGCTCACGGTGTTTTTGGTTCTCAACGCGGGACAAGCTGTCGCGCAGGCTCCGGCTTCTCCCGCCTCGGCACCCGATCCGACCGGTGACTGGCGGGTCGAAGAGGGTACGGCCCATATCCGGGTCGCCATTTGCGACGGCGCCCTTTGGGGTGTGATCGGCTGGGAACAAAGCCCAGGCACGGACTCGGAAAATCCTGACCCGGCGCTGCGGACCCGTCCGACGTTAGGTATGCCGATCCTCATGAATATGAAACCCGACACCAAGAAGCCCGAGGCCAACAAGTGGGTCGGCAAGATTTACAATGCCAAGAACGGCAAGATGTATGACTCCAACGTAACCCTCGTGTCTCCTACCGCCCTCAAGGTGCAGGGCTGTGTCCTTGGTGTGTTCTGCGGCGGCGAAACCTGGACGAAGGTTGCGGATGCTCCTGCACCCACGACCGCTCCGGCTCCCTCCACAAAAGGCAAAGGCGCTGCCGGCGCCGGCGGGGCAAGTGCCACCACCACAACCGGCAGCGCGGCGTCACTTAACGCCAGCGTCTGTTCCCGGCTTGGTTCCGTTCCGCGGCCGGCCCATTAGCGCAGGCTGGAAGAGCACTGCGGCGGCCAGCGTTGTCACCAGCGACAGGGCCAAAAGCTTGCCCATACTCGACGTGCCGGGATGGCTCGACAGCCACAGGCTGCCGAAAGCCGTTGCGGTGGTCAGCGAACTGAAAAACACAGCGCGGGTCAGGCTCGATTGCAGCAGGCCGGTCTGACCCGACCGCCATGCCATGATGTAGTAGATCTTGAAGGCGACGCCGATGCCCAGCAGCAGCGGCAGCGCGATGATGTTCGCAAAGTTCAAGGGTAACCCGATCAATACGCAGATTTCCATCGTGATCACGCCGGCGAGCAGCAGCGGCACAATGGTGAGCAATACGTCGCCAAAACGTCGCAGCACGATCCAAAGCAGGATGCTGATCGAGAACAGAGCCAGCGCTCCAGCTTGAATGAACGCGACGATAATCGTGTCGCCCGATTTTAGGATGGAGATCGGCCCACCGATCGCATTCGGCGCGACCTCCAAGACTTTCTGCGCGAATGTGCGGAGCGTCTCATTATCGTTTGGGTCACCGCTGGGAAACACTTCAACGCGGGTTTGCCCGTCCGCTGTTGTCCATGTCTGCTTGAGATCGTCTGGCAAATTCGCCGCTGTGACGGGCTGCGCCTGCAGGAGGTTCCGCAGTTCAGCCAGCTTGAAGTTGAGCGGCATGGTGACAGCCTTCTCGGCCGCGGCTCGTCTCGCAGTTGAATCGGTGGCGAGGGCATCGAGTTGTTTGGCAAGCCGCTGTGCGGCGACAGCGCCCGGTTCGGTTTTGCCTTCAGCGATGCCTTTCAATGCTTCCGACGTCTGTTTGATCGCTGCGATGCTGTCGGCATCGCTTGGCGTCGGGCCGGGCTTGACGTTCAGGTTCGGCCTCAGTGCCGGGATCGCTTGCTTGATCAGGCCGAGCTTGGCCTCCTGATCTTCGGGCACGAAGCTCTCCAGGGTCATGACCCGGGCGACCTCCGGAAGGCCGCGCAGCTTGGCGGCGACGGCTTGCGCGTCTTTGGCATTGGGCACAAGGATATTGATCGAGCTTGCACCCGTGTTGGGGTCCTTGCGCAAGTCAAGATAGGTCGCGATGGATTCGACGGTGGGGCTGCGCAAGTTCAGCGGGTTAAAATCGAAGCGCAGAAAATAGAGCAATGGCGCACCAAGGATAGCCACGCCAAGCGTGCCGGCAACGACGGCGATGCGATAGCGCTCCACAAAGCGGTCGACCGGTGCGAGGAACGCGTATCCGAGCGGTTCCTTCTCGCCCGGTGGATTGACGATCGCGAGGAGCGCCGGCAGCAGCGTGATCGTGACCGCGTATGCGATGATCATACCGAGGCCGGCGATCAGTCCGAGTTCGGACACGCCCTGATAATTGGTCGGCAGGAACGCCAGGAAGCCCGCTGCTGTGGCGGCGGCCGCGAGCGTCAATGGGCCGCCGACACCTTTAGCAGCATCGACAAGCGCATCTTTGAGAGTGTCTCCGTGATATCGCTCGTCGCGATAACGGACGCTGTACTGAATACAGAAATCGACGCCCAGCCCGACAAACAGGACAAAGAAAGCGACAGATATCAGGTTAAGCGAGCCGACCAGCGCGAAACCAAGCGCTGCCGTAATGGCGAGGCCTGCTGTCAATGCGATAAAGACTGAAGCAATGATACGCGCCGATTTCAGCGCAAACCACAGAATGAAGAGGACGATGATGACCGTCCCGATGCCGTTGACCAGCGCTCCTTCCTTTACTGTGGCGAATTCTTCGTCCGATATCGGCACTGGGCCTGTCAGGCGCAGACGTGCCTGATAATTGGATGCGATGTCGACATCGGCCGCCGCCTTGCGGACGGCATCCGTGGCCGCACGGCCAGGCTCCAGAGCGGAGAAATCCAGCTTTGGCCAGATGTCGATGAAGCGCCGGGTATCGCCGGGCTGGGACTTGGCATTGTTCAACAGCTCCTGCCAGGAAAAGCTGGCCGGCTGATTTGCGGCGATCTGTTCGAAGGTATTGGAGAACCGGTCGAAGATCGGTGTCATGCCATCGAGGGTGAGCCGACCACCCCGGACACCGATCAGGCTCATCTGCGTCGCTTGGGCGAGGCCCTGCCAGTTCGGATTGCGGCCCAGCGTCCCGATAAACGGTCCCGCAGCCTGCAGGAGGCCCAGGGTCTCGCCGACTTTCTCAACCGGCATGAAGAGCAGGCCGTTTTTTTCGAAGAATTCGCCCCCGTCCGGGCGCCGGACAGCGTTGAAAATGCCGGATTGGCCTTTCAATTTCTCGGTCAGGGCATCCGCCGCGAGGGCCGCCAGTTCCGGCGTTGGTGCGTCTACGACCGCCAGAATGCTCTCAGAACGGCTTGGAAAGGCCTTTTCGAATGCGATTTCTCGCTTCCGCCAATCAAGTTCCGGTGAGATGAGGTTGCTGATATCGGTGTTTATGGCGAAGTTGCGAACCGCATAGATCCCGGATACTGCCGAAATCAGGCAGAAAAGTAGGATCGTGAGCCAAGGGAACCGAATGCTGCCTTGAACGATTTTTCCAATGATCCCGGGCAACACCGAGGCCTTCTGAGAATCCATCATGAATTTCCGTTTCCGTAACCTTCATTCTTCGAAAGCGACGCCTTGGCTGGCTTAATTGGGCTTGCCGGGGCATGTTTTTTGCGTTCCAAGGAACCAAAATCCTGTAATTGCGCCATAAGTTTAACAACGTCCGGAGCAAAGGTGTTTCGATAATGACTGTTTCTACCCCCCTCCTGGACACCCTCCAGACACCCGCTGACCTCCGTAAGCTTCGCGACAGTCAATTGCGACAGGTCGCCGACGAGTTGCGGAATGAAACGATCAGCGCGGTGGCTGTCACCGGGGGACATCTCGGCGCCGGCCTTGGCGTTGTCGAGCTCACCGTGGCTTTGCACGCTGTATTCAACACCCCGGAAGACCGGTTGATCTGGGACGTCGGGCATCAGGCCTATCCGCATAAAATTTTGACCGGCCGGCGCGATCGCATTCGCACGCTGCGACAGGGGGGCGGTTTGTCCGGTTTCACCAAGCGCACCGAAAGCGAATACGATCCGTTCGGGGCAGCGCATTCGTCGACATCGATTTCGGCGGGCCTTGGCATGGCTGTGGCCCGCGATCTGTCCGGTACCAAGAACAATGTCGTTGCCATCATCGGTGATGGTGCGATGTCGGCTGGCATGGCTTACGAGGCCATGAACAATGCGGGCGCGATGGACTCGCGTCTGATCGTGATCCTGAACGACAACGAGATGTCCATTGCGCCCCCCGTTGGCGCGATGTCGGCTTATCTGGCACGCCTGATTTCCGGCCGCACTTATCTGTCGTTGCGCGAAATCGGTAAACAAATCGGAAGTCATCTGCCGAAGTTTGTGAAGACCCAGGCCGCACGCGCGGAAGAGTATGCACGCGGCATGGTGACCGGCGGCACGCTGTTTGAAGAACTCGGTTTCTACTATGTCGGCCCGATCGACGGCCATAATCTCGATCATCTCCTGCCCGTGCTGCGCAATGTGCGGGACGCCGACATGGGGCCGATCCTCGTTCATGTCGTGACGCAAAAGGGCAAGGGTTATGCTCCGGCGGAGGCGTCAGACGACAAATATCATGGTGTCGTCAAGTTCGATGTGGTCACGGGCCGTCAGTCCAAGGCGAAAGCGAATGCGCCGTCCTACACCAAGGTGTTCGGCGAGAGCCTCGTCAAGGAAGCGCAAAAGGACGATCGTATCGTTGCGATCACCGCAGCCATGCCGTCCGGTACCGGTGTTGACATCTTCTCGAAGGCGTTTCCGAAACGTACGTTTGATGTCGGCATCGCCGAACAGCACGCGGTGACCTTCGCTGCAGGGCTTGCAACGAGTGGTTACAAGCCGTTCGTCGCGATCTATTCGACCTTCCTGCAACGCGCCTACGACCAGATCGTACACGACGTCGCGATCCAGAAACTGCCGGTGCGATTCGCTCTGGACCGCGCAGGTCTTGTCGGCGCCGATGGTCCGACCCATGCCGGCTCGTTCGATGTTGCCTATCTTGGCTGTCTGCCGGACTTCGTGCTGATGGCGGCAGCCGACGAGGCTGACCTGGTGCATATGGTGGCGACCGCGGCCGTGATTGACGATCGCCCATCGGCGTTGCGTTACCCGCGTGGTGATGGTGTGGGCGTCGACATGCCGGAGATCGGCAAGCCGCTGGAAATTGGCAAAGGTCGCGTCCTGCGCGAAGGCAACACAGTTGCGCTTTTCTCCTATGGCACCCGTCTCGCCGAATGCATGAAGGCGGCGGAATCGCTCGCCGCGCATGGTTTAACGACCACAGTGGCGGACGCCCGTTTCGCTAAGCCGCTGGACGTCGATCTCCTGCTGCGCCTGGCCAAGAACCACGAAGTCCTGATCACCATCGAAGAGGGGTCGATCGGCGGCTTCGGATCATTTGTGATGCAGGCTCTGGCCGAGCATGGCGTGCTCGACACTGGCCTGAAAGTCCGCTCGATGGTTCTACCGGATGTGTTCATCGATCACGATAGTCCGGCGGCGATGTATGCCCGTGCTGGCCTCGATGCGAACGGTATTATTGCCAAGGCCTTCGAGGCGCTCGGCAAGGACCGTAAAATCGAAACCATGCAGCTCGCGTAAACGACTGTCATGCACGGAACTCAGATCATGACTTTGAAGGTCGTTCTTGCGCAGCCGCGCGGCTTCTGCGCGGGTGTCGTGAGAGCGATCGACATCGTCGAACGGGCGCTCAAGAAATATGGGCCGCCCGTCTATGTGCGTCACGAGATCGTTCACAATAAATACGTGGTCGAGACGCTGAAGGCGAAGGGTGCGCGCTTCGTCGAGAGCGTGTCCGAGATCCCGGACGATGCGGTCGCGATCTTCTCGGCGCATGGCGTGTCGAAAGCCGTGGAAGGCGAAGCGGAAGTGCGCAACCTGCCGGTGATCGATGCGACCTGTCCGCTCGTCACCAAGGTTCACAATCAGGGCAAGCGTTACGTCAAGCAGGGCCGTACCGTGATCCTGATCGGCCATGCAGGCCATCCGGAAGTCGAAGGCACGATGGGTCAGATCCCGGCACCGGTGGTGCTGGTTCAGACCGTCGCCGACGTCGAAACGCTGACGATCCCGACTGATACGCCGGTTGCCTACGTCACGCAGACCACGCTCAGCGTCGACGATACCAAGGAAATCATTGCCGCGCTGACTCGCCGCTTCACCGATATCCAGGGGCCGGATACGCGCGACATTTGCTACGCAACGCAGAACCGCCAGAGCGCCGTGCGCGATCTATGCGAGGTCGCCGATCTACTTTTGGTTGTCGGAGCAACGAACTCGTCCAATTCCAATCGGCTGCGTGAGATCGGAGCCGAACTCGGCATTCCGAGCTATCTGATCGCCAATGGCTCCGAACTCGATCCGGCCTGGCTGGATGGAGTCAAAACCGTTGGCATTACGGCTGGTGCATCTGCACCCGAAGTATTGGTCGATGACGTTATAACTGCTCTAAAGAAGCTGAAGCCGGTTGAAGTGTCCACGCTGCCCGGTCGCGAAGAAAATATCGAATTCCGCCTCCCCGCTGAACTGGCGTCGGTGTAAAGATTTTAAGATCCAATTGGGCAGACACACACTCATGGCTATTCCCTTTCACAAGGAAATCCGTATCGGCGCCTATCTGCTGAAGCAGAAGATGCTTGGCCGGAAACGCTATCCGCTGGTGCTGATGCTGGAGCCCTTGTTCCGGTGCAATCTCGCTTGCGTCGGTTGCGGCAAGATCGATTATCCCGATGCGATCCTCAATCGCCGCATGTCGGCGCAGGAGTGCTGGGACGCCGCGGAAGAATGCGGCGCGCCGATGGTCGCCATTCCGGGCGGCGAGCCGCTGATCCACAAGGAGATCGGCGAGATCGTTGCCGGCCTCGTGGCGCGCAAGAAATTCGTCTCGCTCTGCACCAACGCGCTGCTGCTTGAGAAAAAGTTGCATCTGTTCAAGCCGTCGCCCTATCTGTTTTTCTCCGTCCACCTCGACGGTCTGCGCGATCATCACGATAAAGCAGTGTCGCAGAAGGGCGTGTTCGACAAGGCGGTGAAGGCGATCAAGGCGGCGCAGGACGCGGGCTTCGCGGTCAACGTCAATGCGACCATCTTCGACGGGCATTCGGCCGAGGACATCGCGGCCTTCCTCGACTACGCGAAGGAAATGAACGTCGGCGTGTCGATCTCGCCAGGCTACGCTTACGAGCGTGCGCCGGATCAGGAGCATTTCCTCAATCGCAAGAAGACCAAGGAACTGTTCCGCAAGGTGTTCGAGCTCGGCAAGGGCAAGCGCTGGAAGTTCATGCACTCAACCTCATTTCTGGACTTCCTTGCCGGCAACCAGGAATACGAATGCACGCCGTGGGGCATGCCTGCGCGCAACATTTTCGGCTGGCAGAAGCCCTGCTATCTGCTCGGCGAAGGCTATACCAAGACCTTCAAGGAGCTGATGGAAACCACGGATTGGAATTCCTACGGCACCGGCAAGTATGAAAAATGCGCGAACTGCATGGCCCATTGCGGCTATGAGCCGACCGCTGCGGATGCAGCCTTCAACAATCCGCTGAAGGCGCTGTGGGTGTCGCTGCGCGGCGTCCGCACCTCAGGACCGATGGCGCCGGAAATCGGGCTCGATAAGCAGCGCCCGGCCCAGTACGTGTTCTCGTCGCAAGTTCAGATGAAGCTGTCAGAGATGCGGAAGGCGGAGGCCGAAGAGCGGGCCAAGAATACCGCGGACGCGGCGTAACGAGGCGAAAGCGCGCCCCGAATCGAAGCCGGCTGCGATCAGCGCCGGCAATTGACCGGGGCTCCGCGCAATCCCTTTCAGGACTTTCGGCATATCGATATTGCCGTCGGGCTTCAACGCGTCCGACGCAATCGGCGGCAGACTGCGTGTGACCGGATCGCTGATCACCCGGATGATGGCGAAGGGAAGCCCGTGTTTGCGTGCATAAATTGCGGCGATATGGGATTCCATGTCGACCGCAAGTGCACCGCTGCCCGCATGCAAAGCCGCCTTGTCGGCGGCTCTTGCCACCACGGCGTCATGGCCGGTGATGCCGCCGTACCGCACGCGCATCGTACTCTTCGCGGCCGACAGGATGGTGCTGTGCCAGTCGCTATGGACGTCGTGACGTTCACTCTGTTCGAGAACATGCGAACCCAACACGAGATCACCCGAACGCAGGTCGGGCGATAGACCGCCGGCGAGACCAAAGCTCAATACGCCGCCGCGCGGCGGTTCCACGCCCGCCAGCCATTGCGACAGCACGCTGCGGCTGCCGCCGCTGCAGACGGTCATCACGCCATCGCCTGCGGCGATCTGCGCTTCACGCTGCAGGCCGGTTACAACCAGGAGGTCTGGTGGGGAGAAACTCATACGCGGGTACTGAAATCCTTACATACCAAAAGCGACGCGGCGGTCGTTTGCCGAGGTCAGGTTGCGATAACGCGCCAGCGCCCAGAGCGGGAAGAATTTCCGGTATCCGTGATAGCGCAAATAGAATACCCGCGGGAAGCCCGTCGCGGTGAAGCGCTCTTCGTCCCAGAGGCCGTCTTTGCCCTGCTGCTCCATCAGATAACGGATACCTTGTTGAACTTTAGGATGATCCACTTCGCCGGCGGCCATCAGGCCGAGCAGGGCCCATGCGGTTTGTGACGGCGTGCTCGGTGCGGGTTCATAACCCTTGTATTCGAGCTTGTAGCTGGTGCCGTCCTCGCCCCAGCCGCCATCCGCGTTCTGGATTTTGAGCAGCCAGTCGGCGGCCTTGCGTACCACATCCGATTTGTGATCGAGGCCGGCGGCGTTCAGCGCGCAGAGCGAAGACCATGTGCCGTAGATGTAGTTCAGGCCCCAGCGCCCGTACCACGAGCCATCCGGCAACTGCGTCTTGCGCAAATATTCAATGCCGGCCTCGATCGCTTGGTCGCCCTGAACGTCGCCAGGCATCTGCGCCAGCATCGAGATGCAGCGCGCGGTGACATCCTCGGTCGGTGGATCAAGCAGCGCGCCGTGATCCGAAAACGGGATGTTGTTGAGAAAGCTGTAGGTATTGTCCGCATCGAAGGCGGCCCAGCCGCCATTCTTGCTTTGTAGCCCGAGCACCCATTCGCGCGCGCGGCTCAGCGACTTATCGAAATTGTGTGTGCTGCTGTTGGCCTGCGCGCGATCCATCGCCATCGCGACGACGGCCGTATCGTCGAGATCGGGATAATGCGCGTTATTGTACTGGAATGCCCAGCCGCCCGGACGGACATCAGGCCGTGCTTCGGCCCAGTCGCCTTTGACGTCCAGAACCTGCCGTGGGATCAGCCAATCGAGTCCCGCCTGTGCCGCCTTGGTTGCTTGTTCGCCGCCGGCTTCCAGCATCGTGTGTGCCGTCAGTGCAGTGTCCCACACCGGCGAGACGCAAGGCTGGCAATAGGCCTCGTCGTCTTTGACGACCAACAGCTTGTCGATCGACAGGCGCGCAATGGCGCGATCCGGATGATCTTCGGGATAGCCCAGCACGTCATACATCATCACGCTGTTGGCCATCGCCGGATAAATGGCGCCGAGGCCATCTTCACCGTTCAGGCGCTCCTTCACGAAGGCGACAGCGGCGTCGATCGCACGCTTGCGCGTCGTTTTCGGGAAGAATGGTTCGGTCGCGCGCAGAACGATATCGACGCTGCGAAAAAACAGGAACCACGACCATTTCTGATGGCCGGCCTTCTTCACGCCGCCGAGGGAGTGCGGCGGCTCCAGAAACAGTTCGTTGATCGTGACGCCCTTCGGGTTGCGCGCCTTCGGCTTTAACGCGCCGAGCACCAAAAGCGGTGCGATGACCGTGCGTGCCCAATAGGAAATCTTCGACATGTGAAACGGAAACCAGCGCGGCAGCAGCATGATCTCCACCGGCATCACCGGGACGCTACGCCATGTGGTAACGCCGAACAGCGACAGCAGTACGCGGGTGAACACATTGCTGCCCGATGCGCCGCCGCGGGCCAGGATCGCTTCGCGCGCACGGCGCATGTAATCGGCATCCGGGGAATCGCCGATCATCTTCAGCGCGAAATAGGCTTTCACGCTGGCGCTCATGTCGAACTCGCCACCGTGGAAGAGCGGCCAGCCGTGATGCTTGCCCTGGATACGGCGCAGATAGACGGCGATCTTCCGCTCAAGCTCGGCATCGACCGGTTCGCCAAGGTAATGGCGCAGTAGCACATATTCAGCGGGGATTGTGGCGTCGGCTTCCAGTTCGAACACCCAGTGACCGTCCGGCTGCTGCAGCTTCAGCAATGCGTCCGCCGCCTTGCCGACCGAATGCGTCAGCGCCTCGCGGGCCACAGGGGTAGATATGGTCGTCATTATGTTCATGCGTTGCGGACAAACTGTGCTGCGCGCGCGCCGGATCGGATCGCGCTTTCAATCGTGGCGGGCAAGCCGGTATCGGTCCAGTCGCCGGCCAGGACCAGGTTGCGCCATTGAGTGCGCGGAGCTGGCCGGCGTGCATTCTGTTCCGGAGTTGCGGCAAAAGTTGCGCGCCGTTCCCGTACCAATTGCCATTTCGGAAGCGGCGCGTCCATGCCGAGAATGGCTGTGACTTCTCGCCACACCGTCTCTGCGATCTCCAGCCTAGGTAGAGTAAGTAACCGATCGGCATGACTAATGGTGATGGAAATGCGGCTTTTAAAGGCGAAAATCCATTCGACCGTTTGGTTAATGACACCTGTCATGAATGGTGAACCGGCGGGTGGTGCGAGATCGTAATGAATGTTGATGATGGCGCGGAATTGATCCGGCGCCATCAGGCCCGGCACGAGGCTGGCTGCGGTATAGGCCGGAACCGCCATGATCACGGCGTCATCCGGGCCAAGGGCCGTTTCGCCGTCCTTGAATGTGAGAGTCTCGACGCGGCCGTCCGAGATTTTCAGAGATTCGAGTTCGTGCTCGAAGCGCACATCAACGTCGCGACCTTTCAGGAACGTGAGCGCGGGATCGACGAAGGCGCTGCTGAGGCCGCGTTCGAATACCAGCGGCCGGCACGCATGGCCGCCGCGAAGAAGCGTCTCGCGTGCTATCTGTGCGGCCAGTTTCGACGAGCCGCTCGGCGTGTCGATATTCAGAGCCGCGATCATTAAAGGATCAAGCAGACGGCGATACAATTCGCCGTCGCGATCGATCACTTCCCTCAGCGGCTTGTCCTGCGTGCCGAGGAGGAGTGGCGCCAGCTTGAGATAATCGGTGATGCTGGTTTGCGGCACACGGCTCGAGCGGTCGAAGATCCACAGTGGCAGGCTGCCATCGCCAAGGCGCAGCACCCAGCTTTCGCCATTGGCGCCATCGACGAAACGGAAATCGGCCGGCGCGAAATCCGGTGTGACGCCGATCGCCCTCAGATAGTCGACGGCGGAGTAATTGCCGGACAGCAACAGATGCGTGCCGTTGTCGATATGCATTCCCGTCTGCGCGTCGTCATACGAGCGGCAGCGGCCACCGGCCTGCCGCGTGGCTTCGTGCACGGTGACGGGAATGCCCTCTTGCGTCAGCCGAACCGCAGCGGAAAGGCCGGCAAGGCCGGCGCCGATGATGTGGACGTGTTTGAGCATGGATCAGATGAAGGCGTATCGCAGGATCGCGATGATGAGATGGGCGCGGTTCATACGCACACGGTGACGAGGCGGATTGAATCCGCGTTTTTCCAGCGCATCGAGCATCGGCGCATAGGCCTCGGCCATGATGCGCGGCGCCTTCACGCTGGCGCGTGTCTGTTTGTCCATGATCGCACTGGCTTGTTTGAAATGCTCGCGGGCCTGCGCAATCAGCGGCGCGCAGACCTCGCCGAGCCGAGGGCTTGCCAATGCTTTTTTTGGATCGGTGGTGGCGATGCCGGCCGCGGTAAGATATTCGCGCGGCAAATAAAGACGTCCGATATCGGCGTCCTCATCGACATCGCGCAGGATATTGGTCAGTTGCAAGGCGCGGCCGAGGTGATGCGACAGCGCGATGCCATCCTCATCCGGCACGCCGAAGACCTTCACCGAGAGACGCCCGACGGCGCTGGCGACGCGGTCGCAATAAAGATCGAGCGTCGCGAGGTCCGGCGCGCGGATATCGGAGATGACATCCATCTCCATGCCGTCGATGACTGCGAGAAAGTCTTCCTTGCGAAAGCCAAACTGCTTCAGCGGCTCGACAAAGCCTTTCATCTGCCCCGGTGGCAGCCCCCCATAGAG
Source organism: Pseudorhodoplanes sinuspersici (assembly GCF_002119765.1). Classification (NCBI taxonomy): domain Bacteria; kingdom Pseudomonadati; phylum Pseudomonadota; class Alphaproteobacteria; order Hyphomicrobiales; genus Pseudorhodoplanes; species Pseudorhodoplanes sinuspersici. Next base: position 883,240 of record NZ_CP021112.1, on the reverse strand, counting down.
TGAGGCAACATCGGCGCGATAGCGGTCGAGCGCCGCGATGCGGGCATCGCGCGGCCCTGCGGTATCGGCGATATCGTCTACCTCTCGGCAGAATTTGTAGACCTGGAACATCGCCTCACGCTTTTCGCGCGGCAGGATGCGCATGGCGAGATAGAAGGACGAGCCGCTCGCCTGTTGTGCGGCTTCCGCGTTGCTGGAGTCGGCGGTCGCAGACATGCTCACGGCCGTGCACCTTGTGAGCCGCGTTGCATCGTGCTGCCTGATCCGACACGGCGAACCAGCGTGCCGGCAACAGCAGTGATCATGGTCGCCAGCATTGCGCCCTTGCCGAGATGCACCTTGTCTTTCAGCGGGTCGCCCTGTTTCAGGATCGCAAGCAGCTTGCGCGCCAACGCATCAATCGCAGCGACCTCGCAGGCGAGGCGCGTGTCCTTGATTTCGCCGGCGAGGGAAGGCGACGCATCGAAATAAACTTGCGTGCGGTCGGTCAGCCTGTGCAGGCAGTTCAGCAATTGCGGTGTCGCATAGGCGGCGCCCAGCATTGCAGTGGTCGCACCGGCCGCCGCCAGCATATCCTGCGGGATATAGACGCGGTCGAGATTACGATAATCCTTTCCGCAATCCTGGGTGTGATTGATGATCTGCAGCACGGTGCAGAGCACGTCCGATGCCGCCCAGGTGGAGACATCCTCGCCATGCACATCAAGCACGAAGCGGCCAACCGGCATCGCGGAGTAGGTGCAATAGCCGATCAGTTCGTCCCAGTCGGCATAGCGAGTCTTGGTCACGTCCTGCCGGAAAGCCTTGAGCAGATCGAGCGCGTGGCGCGGCGGCAGGTTACAGTCCATTAGCGCCGCCCGGAGCCGCAGCCCCGTAGGATCGTCGGCTCCGGTCCCGGTCAGCGAGGCCTCCAGCCGGTCGAGCTGGACGAATTTTTCGTCAGGGGTCAGGGTGGCATGGTCGGCGATATCGTCGGCCGCGCGGGCGAAGTCATAAAAGGCCATGATGATCGGCCGGTGTCGCGCGCTCACGAGATGTGAGGCGACGGGGAAATTCTCGTCCCGATGACCCTTTCCGGACCGATAGTCCGCCGACTGGCTCATGATACCTTTTTCATGCCTGCGTTATGCATTCTGGCCTGGTTACGGCCCTTCCAGCGGCCGCCCCGCCCGAGGATATGCTGTAGCGCGGAACTGATTGTGAAGGCCATATAGGCCGTTGCAATGGCCGGCAAAACGAGGCCCCAGAGCGCGGACAGACCATAAAATCGCAACGTGGGCCAAAAGGTGACCGCCATCAGAGCCCAGGTTCCAAGCCCCAGCCACCGGACGGGGCCATCCCCGAAAATGGCCGCCAGCGGAGCCACCCAATAGGTCAGCGCCATGCCCAGAATGGTTAAGGCTAGGAGGAGCGGGGAATAGCGAAGCTGGGCATAGGCCGACCTAGACACCATGGCGTGGATATCGCCGATGCCGACCGAGGGGCGGATGCTGTGCACCCGGCTAGTCAGCCCGAGCCAGATCGGCCCCTGGTCCTTCATGACCTTGCCGAGCGTGCAATCGTCGATCAGCGCATCGCGGATCACCTCGATCCCGCCGGCCCGCGCCAGCGCATCCGCTTTCACCAGCATGCAGCCGCCGGCTGCGGCGGCGAGCTTCTTGTGCGGGTTGTTCACCCAGCGGAACGGGTAGAGCATCTCGAAGAAATAGATGAAGGCCGGGATGAAAGCGCGCTCAGCGAAAGTTTCGCAGCGCAGCTTGGCCATCAGCGAGGTCAACACGTAGCGGCCTGCGACCGCATGTGAGGCTAGCCACGACACGACCTGTGGCTCGTAGACGATGTCGGCGTCGGTCAGCAGCAGGAAATCGGGCGCATGGTTGCTCGCCGCTGCGATGCCCTGTTTCACCGCCCAGAGCTTACCGGTCCACGCTTCCGGCAACGGGGTGCCGCGCAGCACGGTCAGCGGCACCTTGGGCGCCTCGCGCGCGAGCCTTTCGGCAATCGCGGCTGTTGCGTCCTCGCTGTTGTCGTCGACCAGAATGATCGAGAAGCGCCCGACATAGTCCTGCGCCAGCAGCGAGCCGAGGCTGTCGGCGATGTTGTCGGCTTCGTTCCGCGCCGGAATCACAGCGACGATGTGGGGCTTCGCCAGTGGCGCATCTGACACCGTGTCATCGCGCACGGCGGACAGCCAATAGCCCCCGCGGAACAGCAGGAGATACAGCCAGATAACGAGGGACAGTGCCGCAATACCGGTGATCATAATGCGACAGGCGTTATCGTAACCGCAGGGGCGCCGCAATGCCGGCTGGGCCTTTAAGCCCCACCGGATGTGGCTTTGGTCAACGTGATGTGACCCTCATTCGGACGGCGTTTCCGGATGAAACGCCGTCATCTTCGGTGCAGGGCCGCTGAAGCCCAGCTCTTCCCAGCGGGCCCGCACGCGATCGTGAACCGATTGGCGGATCGCCGTCGATTGCGGGAATTGCTTCAGATGCTGATGCGGCTTGCAGGCATTGATCAGCACCTTCGAGCCATAAGGCCGCGCCTCTGGCGGGAAGCGGCTGGGATCGAGCCCCGTCGACCACGTGTTGCGTAGGATGTCGATATCCTCGGACGGATGGCAGCGCGTCGAGAGTGCCCACAGCACATCGTTGAGATCGGTCGGATCGACATCCTCGTCTACCACGATGACCCACTTCGTGTAATAGGCCGCCGCCGGGCATTGCGCGGCCAGCGCAAGCACCTGCGCCGAATGACCGGCATATTTCTGCTGCACCGAGACGACCACCATGCCCCAGCCCGAAGCCGCGGCGGGATGCGACCAGGCCAAGACCACGCCGGGCACGCCGATGCGTTCGAGATCGTCGAGAATGCGGGCCGAGCGCATGATCGCGTAATAGGCGCCGATCTCACAGGATGGATAACGCGCCATCAGCGCATGCGTGAAGATCGGCGACTTGCGATGATGGATCGCCTTGATCTCCATCACCGGCTGCGGCGAACGCTCGCGCCCGTAATAGCCGGTGAATTCGCCGAGCGGCCCTTCCGGCATCACATTGCCCTGATGCAGCACGCCTTCGATGACAAATTCCGCATGTGCCGGGATCGGCAGATCGACAAACTCGGATTTGGTGAGTTCGATCGGCCGGCCCATGATGCCGCCGGCGACATCAAGCTCGGATTGGTCGGCGCCGAAGCTTTGCGCCGCCAGCATGAACAGCACCGGGTCGATGCCGTAAGCGGCGACGACTTCGCAGGGCTTGCCTTGTGCCCACCAGGCTTCGCGATCGAGCAGGCCATGTTTTCCGGGTGAGCAATACAGCCCGATTTTGTCTGGACCCTGCAACATCTGCCGATAGCAGCCGACATTGATGCGGCCGGTATCGGGCGACTTGGTGAAGGTGATGTTGCCGGTGCCGATGAATTGTCCGCCATCGCCGGGCCAGAAGCGCGGTACCGGGAATGTCGTGAGATCGATGTCGTTGCCGGTGAGCACGACTTCATTCACCGGCGCCTTGTCCTTCGCAATCATCACCGGCTTGATCGGCTCATTCATGATCGCTCGCGTCGCTTGAATCATCTCCGTCGTAGAGAGCGAGGGATCGAAACCGACAGCCAGGGCAAAGCGTTCCTTGCTGGCGCCGAGCATGTTGGTGAGGATGCGCGAGCCGGTCGTGTCTCCGGTCATGTTTTCGAACATCAGCGCCGGCGACTTGTCCTGCCGCGTGGCCAGCAGCGTGATGGCCCCCAACTCTTCGTTCGGATCGACCGGCGCGGCGATCCGCTGCAACTCGCCATGCTGCTCCACTTGCGCGAGCCAAGCGCGCAGATCCTGCCAGCCAAGCACAGTGTCGCGCCGTCGTGGTGACGCCGGTTTCGACCCGCCCGCGGCCTCGGCTTCCATTTCGGACTTTCTCCTGTCGGGTCTCTGGCAATCGTCCGCTAAGCGGACTATAAGTCTCAAAAACAGAGGGTAGGCTGGCGGCGCGTGTCCGTCAAATTTCAATGACAAGCGACAGTGGGACTATCGAATAATGGGCGTGAAATCCGAGAACGTACGTGCCATCGACCGGGCCATCGATGTGCTCGAATGCTTTGCGTCCGATCGCAATGCGCTGTCGATCACGGCGATTGAGAAGCGCGCGAAGCTGTCGCGTCCGACGCTGTATCGCATTCTCTCGACGCTGATCCGCCGCGGCTTCGTGCGCAAGGATGGCGATCCGCCGCGCTACCGGCTGGATGTCGGCGTCGGCCGGCTGGCGGATGCCTGGGCCAACTCGCTCGATATCGCGCGCCTCGCAGCACCGCTGCTGCAGGAATTGCTCGAGCTTCACAACGAGACAGTTGGGCTTTATCTGCGCAAGGACAAGATGCGCTTTTGTGTGGCGGAGCTGCCGAGCCAGCAGCCGTTATCCTACGCGAACGGGCTTGGATTTTCCGGCAGCCTCGCCCGCGGTGCGAGCGGCCTTGCTATTCTCGCCCATGTTGATGGGAAGCAGGCCGCTGAAATCATTGCGGAAGAACTCGATGAGGCGAAGGTCCGCACTTTGCAGCGCAAGCTTCTCGATATCCGCCGCGATGGCTTCGCCCTCAGTGGTGGTGACTTCATTGAGGGGGCGCAGGCGATCGCCAGTCCTGTCTTCGATCGACAGGGCGATGTCGTCGGCTCGCTGGGATTGTTTGGACCATCGGTGCGTTTTCCGCCGAAGCGGGTGGCCGACTGCGCTCAGGCGGTGAAGCAATCGGCGTCGGCATTGTCGGCGCTGCTCGGATATCGATCCTAATGTACGCCGAGATGCTCGAGGAGTTGCTCGGGGTTTTCTGAAATCTCTTTGCCGACACCTTCGCTGACGATCCGTCCGGTATCGAGCACATAGACGCGGTCGGCGACGGCGAGGGCGCTGTAGAGATTTTGCTCGACTAGCAGGATTGATAATCCCTCTTTTTTCAAGCTGAGGACGATATCCTCAAGGTGCTGCACCATTACCGGTGCAAGACCTTCCGACGGCTCATCCATCAGGATCAGTTCCGGATCGATCATCAAGGCACGGCCGACAGCCAGCATGCCGCGTTCGCCGCCGGAGAGTTGGCCGCCACGATGATGGCGGCGTTCGGCAAGACGCGGAAACAGGCCGAACACCTTCTCCATCGTCCAGCCCTCTGTGGCGCGGGCGCTCTTGAGCATGGTGAGATGCTCGGTCACGGTCAGCGACGGGAACAGGCGGCGCCCCTGCGGCACGATGGCGATCTTGCGGGCGGCAATGTCATGCGGGCGAAGACCGAGCAGGTCCTGGCCCTTCCAGCGCACGCTGCCGCTGCGCACATGCGGCGGCGTCAGGCCCATGATCGAGCGGATGATTGTGGTCTTGCCCATGCCGTTGCGGCCAAGCAGAGCCACGACTTCGCCGGCTGCGACGTTCAGTGAGACGCCATGAATGACATGCGCGTCGCCGTAATAGCTTTGCAGATCGCGGACCTCAAGCATGACGCGGCTTTCCGAGATAAACTTCCTGCACCTTCTGGTTCTTGCGGATGGCGTCCGGAGATTCCTCGACGAGGACGCGGCCTTCATGCAGGCAAGTGACGAAATCGGCGAGACCAAGGGCCAACGCCATGTCGTGTTCGATCAGTACCAGCGTCAAATCGCGCGGCAGGGATTTGATGACGTCGGCGACGATGGTGCGCTCCGCCGGCGACAGGCCGGCGGCGGGCTCATCGAGCAACAATGTGGTTGGCTCGGTGACCAAGGCGAGCGCGATTTCGAGCTGACGCTGTTCGCCGTAGGACAGATCCTTCACCGGGATGTCGGTGCGGTGATGCATCTGCGCGGCGTTGAGCGCCTTCACGATCCGGGCATTTTCTTCGTCGTTGGTGTCGGGTGAGCCGAACAGCGAGAATTTTCGTGGCGACAATCCGCGCACGGCCAGCACCATGTTGTCCTGCACCGACAGCGTCGGAAACAGATTGGTGATCTGGAAGGTGCGTGAGATGCCAAGCGCTGCTCTACGATGGGGCGGCAGCTTGGTGATGGTCTTGCCCTCGAAGACGATGGTGCCGTCGGTCGGCGGGATCACACCGGTGATCGCATTGAACAGCGTTGTCTTGCCCGCGCCATTGGGGCCGATGATCGCGCGCCGTTGTCCGCGCGGCACGGTCAGGCTGACGCCGTCGACGGCGCGCAGCGCGTCGAAGGCGACGACAACATCGGTGAGGGTGAGAATGGTTTCAGTCACAGGCGACGAATGGCTTTCGGTTGCGGCGGCAAAATGTTGGTGGTCACCTCTCCCTATGGGAGAGGGTCGGATTGCGGAGCAATTCGGGTGAGGGGTTAAAATGGATCGATAGAGTTGCTTCCTCTCACCCCAGCCCTCTCCCCAAAGGGGAGAGGGAGTCCACTGCGGATGTCGCCAGTGCTTCGCTCTACAGCTGCCGACATCTTACGACATGTCACGCTCAACTCTTCTTGATTCCCTGGAAATTGCGGGAGTACGGCGGCTGCTTGAGATAAGTCGCCGGATCGTATTTCCAGAATTGCGAGACGTTGTTGTAGGTCTCGATCGGCACGTTCCAGTATTTGCCGTCCGGACGCTTCATCGTCTTGCGGATGTACACATCGTAGATCGGGTTGCCGTACTCATCGAGCTTGATGGTCTTGCCGAGCGGCGAGCCGGTCAGGTCGGTCTTGAGCACGGTGTCGATGAAGGCTTCGCGGTTGTCGATCTTGCCGCCCATCTTCTTCATCGCTTCCGTCACCCACATCGCGCCGGAATACATCGAGAAGCCGTAGAGCGACGGAATCTTGCTATACTTCGCCGTATAATCTTCGACGAATTTCTTGGTGACCGGATTGTCCGAGCCTTCGGCGAAATGCGCCGGCGACACGATGCCTTCGCATTCGTCGCCCAGCGTACGGATCACCGATTGGTCGGTGGCGTTCATGGCGCCGAGCAGCGGGATCCGCCCCTTGAGGCCGAAGCTCGCATATTGCTGAATGAGGCGCGTTGCGTCGGCGCCGGTCTCCATCGCGAAGATGGCATCGACCTTCATGTTGGCGAGCTGGCCGAGATAGGGGCTGAAGTCGGCGGTGTTCAGCGGGTGCCAGAATTGCTGCACGATCTCGCCGCCGCCTTCACTAAACACCTGGCAAAGGCCGCCGCATTGTTCGTGACCGAACGTGTAATCCTGACTGACGGTCGCGATCTTCTTGTAGCCTTGCTTCAGCGCCCAGTCACCGAGCGGGTGCGTGAACTGGCTTGCGGAATAACCGGCGACGCGAATGACATTCTTGATGCGCTGGCGCTGGGTCAGGTCGTCAGCGGCAATGATCGGAATGAAATAGGGCGTGCCGGTGCCCTTGACGTAGTTCGCAACGGCGAGGCCGGTATTGGCAAGGAGGTTGCCGATCAGCCAGTGCACATTGTTCTGTTCGACAAGGCGGCGGGCTTTTTGCAACGCGGTGTCGGGATTGGACGCATCGTCTTCGACGATGAGTTCGATCTTGCGTCCGGCAACCTGATTGCCAATCGAGTCGAAGAAGAACTGCGTGCCTTCCACCATTTCGCGGCCGCCGGAGGCGACGACGCCGGTGAGCGGAGCGAGCAGGCCGACTTTGATCGGGCCTTCCTGCGCGAGGGCCTGGTTCCATGGTCCGACGCCAATGCCCGCCGATGCGAGTGTGAAGCCGGTCGTTTTCAAAAATTGACGCCTGTCCATAACAATATCCTTTTCCATCAGGGTTTAGGATTCTGCAGAGCTTGATCCTGTAGAGTTCGGGGCTTTGAACCCCTTACGCGTCCCAAAAGGATGCGCACTTTCCCGACAAGTCCCTCCGGCGCGAGAATCATGATCAGGATGAAGGTGATGCCGAGCACGGTCTGCCAGCGCTCGGTGTGGGAGGAGACGATATTCTCCAGCGAGATGATGGCGGCGGCGCCGACAAAGGCACCGAACAGCGTGCCGACGCCACCGACGATCGTCATCAAGAGGCCTTCGACCGATTGCGTGAGCGCAACCGTCGATGGACTGACGAAATTGTTGAAGAAGGCGTAGATCCCACCGGCGACACCGGCGAAGAAGCCCGACACCGTGAAGCCGATGAAGAGATGCAGCGGCACGTTATAGCCAAGGCTGCGCATGCGGCTCTCGCTGTCGCGGATGCCGCGCAGCGTCAGCCCGAATGGTGAGCGTACGAAGCGCCAGATGCCGAAAGCGAGCACCGCGGTTGCCGCAAGCACGGCCCAATAGAATGAGCGGTGGTCGTAAAGAAATTGCGGACGGATATCGCCGCGCAGACCGTTCTCGCCGCCAGTCACCTGCGTCCAGCGCAGGCAGATGCCCCAGACGATCATGCCGAGCGCCAGAGTCAGAAGAAGGAAGTACACGCCGGATGTTCGCACGGCGAGCAGCGCGAACACGGCAGCAACGATCGTTGCTGCGAGAATGCCGAGACCAAGCGCCAGCACCGGCGAGACGCCATGCGACACCATATAGATCACGACATAGGTCGACACGCCGAAGATCGCGCCATGGCCGAGCGAGGTGCGTCCCGCAAAACCGGCCAGAATGTCGATCGACATCGCCAGGATGCCGAAGATCAGCACTTCGGTGGCGAGACCGACCTGATAATTCGACAGGCCGAACGGCAGCAGCGCCGCGATGATGACGGTGATCAGTCCGATCGAGAGTGTTCGGGTCGTCTGTGTCATGTCGCTTTCCCGAACAATCCGAGAGGACGGAAGGCAAGAAGCACAGCCATCGGCCCGAAGATCACGAAATAGGCGAGTTCTGGGAACATGACCTGCCCGAAGGTATTGAGGATTCCGACCAGAAGACTGCCGACGGCAACGCCGAGCAGACTGCCCCTTCCGCCGATGATCACAACGGCCAGGCTGAAGACGAGAATCTCCGCGTCAGCCGAGGGATAGAGAGAGAGAAACGCGCCGCCCATCAGCCCGCCAAGACCGGCCAAGGCTGAGCCGAGCAGGAAGGTGATGAGGAAGACGAGGCGGATATTGACACCCGACGCTTCGACCATCTCGGCGTCATCGACGCCGGCGCGGATCAGCGCACCGAGCCGCGTTTTCTGCAACAGCAGCCACAGCAGAATAAAGAGCAGGATGCCGACCACCAGCACGAACAGCCGGTATTTCGGATAGAAGATGCCGAAGAAGTTGACGGCACCGCGCAAGCTTTCCGGGATCGGCACCGTGAAACTGTCGCCACCCCAGATCACCAGCGCCATGTCGTTGAGGACAAAAGCAAAGCCGAGCGTCAGCAGCACCTGCCGCAATTCGTGTCCGCGCACGAAGCGCAACAAACCCTGATCGAGGACGAAGCCGATCGCCGCGACGCCTGCCATCGCGCCGATGCCGCCAATCAGGAAGCTGCCCGTCTTGACGCCGAGCGTGTAGCCGATATAGCCGCCGATCAGATACATCGCGCCATGCGCGAGATTGACGATCCTCAGCAGCCCGAAAATCAACGTGAAGCCGCTCGCCACGACGAAGAGGAGCGCGGCGAAGGTCAGCCCGTTGAGAATCTGAAAGGTGTTCATCCTTTATACGTCTTTCACGGTGCTTTCGGCCCCGTCGCGATAAACCAGTCGTAGATTTCACCGCCGGTCATGAAGGCCACGTCGGGCTTTGATCGGATCTGTTCGAAAATCTTGCGGAAGTATTTCAGCCGGTGCGGCGCGCCCATGATGTAGGGATGCAGCACGATCGCCATGACGCGGGCCGAGTCCTCGGCATCCTCATAGATCTGCTCGAACTGATCGATAGCGCGCTCGTAATATTCCGATGCCTTGTGGTGCTGGATCAGCATCATGGCGACGTCGTTGCATTCCTGCGTGTAGGGAATGTTGACGATCGGCTCGGTGCGCGTCTTTAGCCAGACCGGCTGATCGTCCAGCACCCAGTCGCAGACATAATCGTAGCCTTCCTCTTTGAGGATATCCGGCGTTTCCCAGGTCTCGGTGAGGCCCGGTCCGAGCCAGCCGCGAGGCGGCTTGCCGGTCACCTTCGCGATGGCGGCGTTGGTTTTGCGGATATCCTCGCGCTCATCCTCGACCTTCTGCATGTTGCGCTGGGTGAATCCATGACCCATGAATTCCCAGTTGCGCGCAACGGCGGCTTCGGTAATCGCCGGATAGGCGGCGATGGCGCTGCCATTGATGGCGAGTGCTGCCGGCAATTTGTAATCGTCGAACACCTTCAGGATACGCCAGAAGCCGACGCGGTTGCCGTATTCGTGCCAGCACCAGTTCGGAATGTCGGGCATCGGTGCGCCGCCGGCCGGCGGCGTCAGCACCGTGCGCGGCATGGTCTGCTTTGCGTCCCATTCCTCGACATTGACGATGACCCACACCGCCATGCGCTTGCCGTCCGGCAGCTTCAATTTCGGACGCTGGCTTATCGCGGAATAGGAAAGGCGTTCGTTCGGCAACATGATTTCAATTCTCCGGCGCCGCGATGGCGATGGTGAGCGGCTTCAGGCCATCGATGGTGACAACGATCTCGTCGCCGGGAACAACCGCGCCGACACCGGCGGGCGTTCCGGTGAAAATCAGATCGCCGATGCCAAGCGTCACTTGACGCGACAATTGCGCGATGATTTCCGGCACATTCCAGATCATCTGCGCAAGCTCGCCGCGCTGACGCTCGGCGCCGTTCACCGCAAGCGTGATCGCGCCGCTGGTGCGATGGCCGCCAGCGGAGACCGGCGTGACGATGCCGCAGGGTGCGGATGCATCGAAGCTCTTGCCGATTTCCCATGGCAGCCGCATGTCGCGTGCATCGCGCTGGCGATCGCGTCGCGTCAGATCGATGCCGGCGGCATAGCCGAAGACATGATCGAGCGCGTTTTCGACGGCGATCTGCCGCCCCGGTTTGCCGATGGCGAGCACGAGTTCGCCTTCGAACTGAAAGTCCGAGGTCAGCGGCGGATAGGGAACGGTGTCGCCATCCTGAACGATGGAATCGCGCGGCTTCTGGAAGAAGAACGGTGGATCGCGTTCATCGGCTTCCTTCATTTCACGGATGTGGTCGACATAGTTGCGTCCGACGCAATAGATGCGGCGGACCGGAAACACGCCGCCACCGAGAACCGGGACGGTGGTCTCATCGACCGCGGGAAGGACACGCTGCGCGAGGCTCATGCCGCGGCTCCGAATTTCACATTGGCTGTCTTGGTGTACCAGTCGAGAATCTCGGCGCCGTTCCAGTGCAGCACGCCGTCGAACTTGGCGACGTAATCGTAAATCGCTTCCAGCGCCTTGATGCGGAATGGCTGGCCGCTGATGTAGGGATGGATCGCGATCGACACGAACTTCGCCCGCTCGGCGCTCTCTTCGTAAAGGCGATCGAAGCTTTCGACGAAGCGCTTGTAGAGATGATCGCTCTCGTGGTGCTGCACGATCATCATCGGGATGTCGTTCAGTTCGACCGTGTAGGGCAGGGTAACCAGCGGGCCTTTTTTGGTGCGGATGACCGTCGGCTCGTCATCGTAGACCCAATCGCCGATATATTTCACGCCGGCTTCGGCAAGGTTTTCCGGTGTGTCGAGGGTTTGTGTCAGGCCCGGTCCAAGCCATCCGACCGGGCGCGTGCCGGTGAACTTCTCGATGATGTCCATCGATTTGAAGATCATGCCGCGCTGGTCCTCGACCTTGTGGATCGGCCCCTGGTCATAGGCGTGGCCCATGAATTCCCAGCCGAGATCCTTGGCCTCTTGGGCGACGCGCGGATAATCCTCGCAGACGCGCGCGTTGATCGAGAGGGTGGGGCGGATGTTGTGGCGCTTGTAGAGATCGAAGAAACGCCAGGCGCCGACGCGCATGCCGTATTCGTGCCAGCTCCAGTTCGGTACATCGGGGAGCAGTGGCTGACCGGTCGGTGCCGGCAGCACCTGCCGCGCCATCGGCCGGGCGATATCCCACACCTCGAAATTGACGATGGTCCAGACGACGATGCGCGCGCCGCCGGGCAATTTCAGCGGCGGGCGATCGACGATTGCTGAAAAGTCGGCGCGCTCAGTGGGAAGCATGGGATCGGACATGTCATTTCACCCGGCAGGATGTTGAGAAGGTCATGCGCTTTTCTGGATCGGCGCAGGTGTGGAGGCGCCCACGGCAGCGAGCGCTTCGTCGGTGGTCATCACCTGCCCGAAGGCGCGGCCGATGACCTTCAGCGCTGCGTCGTGCAATTCGCGCCCGTCCATTGTGTCGACGCAATCGGAGACGACGACGACCGCGAAATCGCGGCAGCAGGCGGCGGTGGATGTCGCCATCACGCAGGAATTGGTGTTCACGCCGGTGATCAGCACGGTGTTGACGCCGTGTGCGCGCAGCGAGAGTTCGAGATCGGTGGCGGTGAAGCAGTCGTAGCGTTTCTTGGCGTCGATGATGAAATCGCGCTCGTCGAGCAGCGTCGGCATCACCTCGCAGCCCGGCATGCCCAGAATATTATGCTTCAGCACATTCTTGCGCGGATTGTTCGGATCTTCGCCGCGATGCCGCCAGGCCGGATTGAGGGCGATTTCCTCGGAATCGCGATACGTCGCGACGCAATGGAAGACCGGGATGCCGGCGGCGCGGGCTTGCTTGAACAGCTTTTCGTTGGCGGCAACGACGCGGGCAGCAGCCTCTGCCTCCAGCGGCATGGTCGCCACCGCGGGATCGAGATGCCCGCGATGCAGATCGATGGCTACGATACCGGCCTTCGGTGTCTTCACTCCCTGAATCATTTTTTTCTTCTCTCTTCAGATGAGCGGGTTGAAGGATGTCTTCAGCAGCTTGCGCTGATCGATGCCGAAGCGATCCGCCAGCCAGTCGGCCAGGATTTCCTGACCGATGGTCGGATTATCATGCTGGCAATGTTCGGCCCCGGTCTCTTCCGGTTCAAGGATGCGAAGCGTCGCATCGATGCCGTGCTTTTTCGCATAGTCGTAGGTCTTGCGCGCGGCGTTGACGGTCAGCACGTCGTGGCCGCCATGCATGACGAGATAAGGGCATTTCATATGCTCGAGATGCCCCTCGAGCGTGAAGGGCTTCATGATCTCGTGCGCTTCTTTCATCGTCTTAGCGCCGAGCACCCAGCGGATGTGCATGGCGAGGCCGAAATCGTCGCCCTTGTTGCCCCACATGTCATGCACCGACCAGATCGCGCCATGGGAGATGGCTGCGGCGAGGCGGTGCTCGTAACAGGCGGCGCGCGCCGCATAATAACCGCCCATGCTGGAGCCGCAGACGGCGATGCGCTCAGGATCGACATCGTCGCGCTGCACCAGCCAGTCGATGCATTTGCCGATCGGCACCTCGGTGTCGGGGCGGCTGGCGAGTTTGTGCCGGCGCAAGGTGCCGCCTTGTCCCGGGCCGTCGATCATCAGCACCGAGATGCCGCGCTGCAGGCAGCCATGGGCCTGCATGAACCACATCTCGTCCTTGATGGAGTCGAGGCCGCCCATGCAGATCAACACCGGCAGGCGTTCGCCGGGGAACGACGCGCGCACGAAATAACCGCAGATCGGCTTGCCGGGCTCGTAGGGAATGTCGACGGCTTCGCCGGGCGGGTTCAGATAGGCGATGAATGTCTTCGAGCAGGCTTCCATCTTTTCGAAGGTCGGCAGCCGGCGCGGATCGTCCGGCTCGAGGTGAAATTCCGCCTGGCGATAATAATCCGCCGCGCGCAGGAAGCAGTTCATCGCCGTGCGGATATGGCCGGCCTTCTCCTCATCCAGACCGCGCTGCCAGTTGCGATCGGCGATGCGCATCCATTCGGTGTGCCAGCTTTCGAGATCGCCGGGGATCATCCGCGATCCCGCCATCAGCACTTCGCTGATCGCGCCGCCGCCTTCCTGCGTTTCGCCGAGGCCTCGCCGAAATTGATAGGAGAGCCACGGATGCTCCGGCCAGTGATGCCAGCCGAACGGCTCGTAATGCGGCCCGCGGTCCGCCGTGATCTGGTCGATGGTGTCGTCAGCCAACGCGTTTTCCGACATCGCGGGTCCGCACTCGCACACACTGAAGCTGGCCTATCGTTCGACGGGCGGGCGACAGAGTCAAGCCAAATGTATACACTTGATGACAGTCAATTGAGCACGACCTGCAATTACATTGGCCATTTGTCCGGATTGACGACAGAAGTGTACGCACTTTAGGGTCTGTCGAAGCAAGGGGCCCGGGTGCCCCACCAGAGGCCGATGACGAAAACGCGCGAAAGCTTGGACGAGGCGGGAAGCCAGACAGGGCGCAGCGGCACGCGCTCGCTGTCGATCATGGATCAATTGCGCGAAGCGATCCTCTCAGGTGCCCACGAAGCGGGACAGCGGCTGAACGAAGTGCATCTCAGCCAGGCGATGAATGCCTCGCGCACGCCGGTGCGCGCCGCGTTGCAGGCGCTGGCCGGCGAAGGGCTGCTCGATTACGCGCCCAACCGCGGCTTCACCGTGCGGGCGTTTCAGCTCAACGAGATCGTCGATGCCTACGACATCCGCGCGACGCTGGAAGGCGTGGCCGCGCGCTTCACCGCCGAGCGCGGCCTCAGCGCCGCCGAGAAGAAGGTGATCGAGAAAAGCCTTGCCGATGGCGACAAGCTGCTCAAGCGCGGCGCGTTCAAGACCGGCGACATGTCGATCTACCGCGTCATCAACGGCAATTTCCACGACACCATTCTGAGCGGCGCGCGCAACCGCATGCTCGGCGAGATGATCCGCATCTGCCATCACGTGCCGATCTCGTCGAGCCGCAACATCGTCGCGTTCCATTATCACGACGTGCGGCGGCGGCATGACGATCATCATCGCATCTATGAGGCGATCTCCGCGCGCGAGCCATGGCGGGCGGAGACGCTGATGCGCGAGCATGTCGCGAGCATCAAGGCGTCATTGGTGAAGAGCTTTCAGGAGCCGCCGGATGAAATGGCGCCGGCGCTGGCACCCTCCCCTGGAGGGGGAGGGTCGGCGCGTATCGAACGCAAGTGAGATACGAGCCGGGGTGGGGTGATTTTGAAAGTAAGTCACCCCACCCCGCTGCTCGCTTCGCTCACAGCGACCCTCCCCCTTACGCAAGTCGGATGTTTCCGACTTGCGTCGTCAAAGGAGCTGAAGTCGCGTACACGCGACTTCAGCGGGAGGGTGAAGAGAAGATGCCGATTCAAATATCAAACAGCCACGCGTCAGCGTTGCCACGACGCCATCGCGCCCGGCTGAGTTCTATTCGTGGCGCAAATCGGAAACATCCGATTTGCGCAGTGAGGGACGACGGTGCGCCGACAGACGCAGGTCAGTCCTGTGATGCTGCGAGATTTCGCCCGCAGCCGCCTCTCGGCGCACCATCGGCAGCGTTTGTGCGACCACCGGGCCGCGCTTTACTCCGGATGTTTCGCCGCGGGCTCGGGAATCCAGGAATGCTTCAACGGAATCGGTGCTTGTGACTCTGGGTCCCCGCTTTCGCGGGGACGAGCGGAGAAGGCGGTTCAACCCGTTGTCTGAGGGATCGCGATACGAGGGCGCCCGTGGATTGCCGGTGAGTACCGCGCGCCCTCTGATTGTTCCTTACGCTTAAACGCCGGCTTCGCCGATGGGCGTCGCGCTTTCGCGTGACCGCCACATGAGCCAGCCCAGCACTGCGCCGAAGAGGATCGTATGCGCGACGAATTGGATCACCGGGTTGGCATCGAGGAACCATGGGAAGGCCATGGGAGCGATCAGGTAGAAGTTGATGAGCCAGAGGGCGAAACCAAAAGCCGCGCCAAGAAGAACGTCCCATGTCGCCGAGCGCAAGCCGCCGAGGATCATGGCGAAGACAGCGCCATAGACAACCGACAGCGCCAGATGAACGATGAGACCGGCCGCGCCTGCGGCCCAGATCGAGTAGCTCGGGTCCAGTGCGCCGGGGCCGAGCAGAATGGCACCGATCATGCGGAGCGGCATGAAGGACGCGCCCGCCCCCATCATCGCGGCACTCGCCACCATCTCGAAGACAGCAAAGACAATTCCGGCGCCGATTCCACTGATCGCGCCTGCACGCAGCGCCCAGGGAACCTCGGATCGATCAACCGGGACATGTGAATGGACTAAAAGGGCCATGTGAACCTCCATGCATGCTCGTCGATTCATTCGCCAGGACGAGGACGAAGGATTGGCTTTGGTTCAACTTGCGTGCTGACAGTTCGTTCCAAAGCGTTGTTAATGGTGGCCGTTTTCGCGCGATAACAGCAAATACCCTGCCGCCGGACATGATGCCGCGGTTCTTAAGCCTCGCTCGACTTATCAATTCGGCTGACGGTGCGAGAAGGTTACATGGGGCGTGCCCCCGCTTTCCCTGCAGCGGAGGGACGAGATCGCGCGTGTCGTGAGAGACGTTGCTGAAAGCTTTTCACCCGACCCCGTCCGCCTTCACGTTGTTTCGGCGGACGACCCCTCCCCCTCCAGAGGAGGGCGAAGGAAGAGCGAGGAGGGTGAAGAGAGCACACAAAACAAAACCGCCGGGCTTTCACCCGGCGGTTCGTATTTCCAAAATTGAAAACAGATACGTTAAAGCATGATGTTGTCCGAAAACCGCTTCACACTTTTCGGCATCATGCTCGAAATCAGGCGCGACCGCCGCCGCCGCCGAAACCGCCGCCCGGACGCGCGCCACGACCGCCCGGTCCGCCGGCGCCCGGCATCACCTTCGGCTTCATCGGCAACAGGCCCTCGCGCTGCAGCTTCTTGCGCGCAAGCTTGCGGGCACGGCGCACCGCTTCCGCCTTCTGACGAGCCTTCTTCTCGGACGGCTTTTCATAATGGCCGCGAAGCTTCATTTCGCGGAAAATGCCCTCGCGCTGCATCTTCTTCTTGAGCGCCTTGAGGGCCTGGTCGACGTTGTTGTCGCGGACGAGTACCTGCACGGGTATTCCTTCTGACAGAAGCCTGCACACCGTCGGGGTGATGTCGGCCTGATTGTGTTCGGGGGCCGGAAAGGGCCTGAATCAGGCCTTTCGAGTTGCGCGCCTGTAACAGAAATAAGTCCAGGAGTCCACAGAAGTGTACAAAAACCGGCCTGCGACGATTGGCGGGGCGGGTGTGGCGGCCGATCACGATGATTTTGGATCCGAAACGGTCCAAAATCATAAACGTGATCGATTCTAATACGTTAGAGCATGATGTGGTCCGAAAACCGCTGCGCACTTTTCGGCATCATGCTCTGCTGATCTCGCCTTCGCCACCTTCGTTAATTAGGGTGCCTGAAAATGCGTCATATGATTCGCGGTATGACGCGTCTCTCCTTTATTTTTCCTGCATGTTCAAGGACATCCCCATGCCGCAGACGGTCCGATCCGTTGTCTTTGCCGTGATCTTTGCAACTTTGGGGGTGGCCGCCTCGCCGGCTTCCTTCGCCCAGGCGCAACAGGGTCAGCAGCGCCCGTTGCCGATGCCGTTCGACATGAAGGGCACGCCGGAGGAAGAGGCCGCCTGCGCCCCGGATTCGTCCCGCTTCTGCAAGAAGTTCGAGCCGGATGCCTTTCAGGTCCTGGGCTGCCTCCAGGCCAACCGGCCAAAGCTCACCCAGGCCTGCCAGCGGGTGCTGCGGAACCGGGGGGTCTAAAGGGCTCTCTGCCTTTACCTCCCCCTGAAAGGGGGAGGTCGTCCGCCGAAGTGAAGCGAAGGCGGGGTGGCCAAGCGTCCGGTTCGATCACCACTGCATCGGGCACTTGCTGTGGAAGCGGTCCCGGCTGTCCTTGACGATCGTGGCCACCGTCTTCAGGCCGAGGGTGCCGTCTTCCTTCTTCACCACGTCCTGGAGATAGAAGTTCTGGATCGGAATGTGGTTGTTGCCGTACTTGTACGGCCCGCGCACCGAGGCGTAATTCGCCTTGCGCATCTCGTCGCGCATGGCGTCCTTCTTGCTAAGGTCGCCTTTCACTGCGTTCACCGCACTGGCGATAAGGTTTGCCGCGTCATAGGTCTGCGCCGCATAGAAGGTCGGCGAAGTCTTGTATTTTTGACGGAAGCCCGACACGAACTTCTTGTTCTCATCGAAAGGCAGGTCGTTCACCCATTGCTGGGCGCCCGGTACGCCGAGTGCCAGGTCCTTCTGGAGCGGCAGCGAGAGCTCATCGATGGTGAACGCGGTGTAGAGCGGAATCTGACCCTTCATGCCGGCCTGCGCATATTGCGTGAGGAACTGCACGCCGGAAGGTCCCGGATAGAACACGAAGATCGCGTCGGGCCTGGCCGCACGCGCCTTCGACAGTTCCGCGGAGAAGTCGAGCTGGTCCGGCCACTTGGTCAGATCCTGGCCGATGATCTTGCCCTTGAAGGTCGAGGCCACACCCGCCAACATGTCCTTGCCGGCAGCGTAGTTCGGGCCGATCAGATAAACCGACTGCACGCCCTTCTGGTTCATGTATTCGCCGACGGCCTGCGGCGTCTGGTCGTTCTGCCATGACGTCGAGAACACATAGGGCGAGCACAATTCGCCGGCGAGTTGCGAGGGCCCTGCATTGGAGACCACCGTCATCGTCTTGGAATCCGTGATCGGCTTGAGCGAGGCGAGCAGCACGTTCGACCAGATATAGCCGACGATGAAATCGACCTTGTCGGCTTCGATCAACTTCTCGGTCTTCTGCTTGCCGATATCCGGCTTCTGCGTGTCGTCTTCATAAATCACTTCGACCGGCTGACCGCCGATCTTGCGGCCCATGTGATCGAGCGCAAGCTCGAAGGCATTGCGCATGTCGTTGCCCATCACAGCGGCCGGGCCGCTGAAGGTTGAAACAAACCCGATCTTGATCGGCTTGGCCTGGGCAGCGGCAGGCCCCGCGAGCAGAAAGGCGGCTCCCACAATCAGTAACGCTCGTTTCATGACGATTCCTCCCGGCCGCTTTGTCGGCCTTTTTGTTTTGGTGACGTGGCCCCAACCAAAGTCCAGCGGCAGCGGGTCGCGGGGGCACCGGACACGCCGGCCCGCTCTGGATCGGCATCAGCTCTTTTTACTATTCGGCAGCGAGGCAAGGTTGGCGCGCCGGTTATCTGTCTTGTAGGGCGCCGGGAAAACTGTGGCGCGAATCTCCTTCTGCGGCGTTCCCGGATTGCCCCAGATCACGGTGACTTCGGTCCCCGGCTCGCTCTGCGCCACATCGATCGTGCATAGCGAAAGCATTTCCCTGAAATAGTAGCTGTAGCCGCGCGAGGTCGCGGCGCCGACAAGCTTGCCGTCTTTTACGACCTTGTCGGCATACATGAAGCCACGCTGATCGCGCGGCATTTCCATGTAATCGTATGGATGATCCTGCCGGAACAGGGAGGCATAGACGTCGACGATATCCTGCGCGTTCCAGACCAGGGTGCGCATCACGCGCTTTGGCGCCGCGACCTCGGCCTCCAGCGTCTTGCGCCCGATAAAGTCGTGATCGAATTTGACATTTTTTCCCCAGCCGAGCTCGACCGGGCTGCGGTACCAGGCGCTGATATCGTTCGCTTCGAAGCTGCCGGCGATATTGAACGTCGCCGCAAAGCCCGGCATCGCGGCCTGGAATTCGTCGCGATAGTCCTTCATGTCGTCGCCGAAAATCGCCGGACAATAATCAGTGATGATGGTCGGAAAGCACGCCTCGAGATGATTGATGAAGACCGCGCGGCCGCCGAGCTTGCGGATGCCAAAGTCCTTTCCGGCCTCCATGATCGCGTCATAGACGACCTTGTGATGCGTCATCGGCCCCTGCAACTCGAAGCCGATCTCGCCCGCCATGCCCTGACGGAGCGCGAGCAACTCACAGCCGGCGATCCTGATTTTCCCCGAATGCATGAACTTTACGTCGCGCAGGCTCTGTGCGGCGGCCTTCTCGACGACATAGATCGCGGTCGGGCCTGAGACCTGAAGGTTGAACCAGTCATCCGCCTTCGATGTGCAATCGTATTGTCCGTGCCGCAGCTTGTAGTCGGCCCAGAAACAGCCGCGCCCGAACAGCATCAGCTCGTCTTCCGACAATCGGCTCAAGATGCCTTCGTGGATGACCTTGCCGTTGTCGTCGCAGTGGATGACATGCTTGCTTTGGCCGATATCGAATTTGGCGAAGCTGTTCACACTGATATCGGAGAACAGCTTGATCGCGTCGGGCCCTTTGAATCGCCGCTCCCACAAGAAAGACCAATCGCCGATATAGCAGGCCTCTTTCCACGACATACTCTCGTCGCGCCAGTCGGAATATTCCGGCAACCCCCAGCGCGAGGTGAAATATCCGGGCGGAGTCGTCCGCATCGCTGCAACATCGATAGCCATCGTCAGTCTTCCTCCGCACTCTTCTTTTTGCGCCGGCTCTTTCGCGCGGCGTCACCGGAAATCACTCCATGAATGGCGATCTTCGAATATTCGTCGATGAAATCGTCGATGCTGGCGCCGCGCGGCAGTGAGCGCGCGCCGATCACGGAATTGCAGAGACCGAGAAGCGCGAGCGTCGCGAGCTTCGGATCGAGATCGGCGCGGAACTCGCCGCTTGCGACGCCTTCGACGAAGATCTGCTCCATCAATCCCTGATATTCGGCGGCGAGCTTGGCGACCGCCTGCCGCGGCCCGTCCGGAAGCTGGTGCCGGTGACGCAGGAAGACGCGGATGTAATCGGCCGCCGGATGCGTGCGCAGCGGCGCGAGATGATTGGCGACCGCCGACCGCAGCTTCTCCGC
Organism: Pseudorhodoplanes sinuspersici; assembly: GCF_002119765.1. Taxonomy (NCBI): domain Bacteria; kingdom Pseudomonadati; phylum Pseudomonadota; class Alphaproteobacteria; order Hyphomicrobiales; genus Pseudorhodoplanes; species Pseudorhodoplanes sinuspersici. Next base: position 862,576 of record NZ_CP021112.1, on the reverse strand, counting down.
CGCGGGCTCGCTGCGGTCCAGGATGCCGCGCAGATTGGCGATGAAGTCGCGGACGCCGAGCTCGCACACCGCGGCGAGCGCCGCCTCCTTGGACGGCAAGTAATAATAAAGGCTCGCGGCACGGATGCCGAGGCGTTCGGCGATGTCACGCGTGCTTGCGCCGTCGAAGCCCTTTTCCGCGAAAGCCGTGGCCGCTGCGTCCACCACTTCACGATGCCGGATCGCCCAGCGGGCGGTCGGCTCCCAACGCGATGTTCTGCTCGTCGCCAGCGCGGCCATGATCTTTTCTAACGAATGTTAGTTAGATGATATTCTAACGAATGTTAGATAGAATGGTCAAGCGCGATTGCGGAATGCCCTATGCGCAGCTCAAGACGCGGTTTTTTGCAGTGCGCCCGGCAAAGCGCCCCGAACCCGGCGGTTACGGGCAGGTCATCGGATGCTGACGTCCGTTCCAGCCAACATCCGGAATCAAAAATGGCGCTGATCCGGAATCCCCGCCGATTCCGTCAATCCACGAACCTCCCCCTTTCAGGGGGAAGGAGCACAGTGTGCGTGCCGCGCTTTTACGACTGCATGCCGCTCCAGACCCGCGTGACATGCCCCATCTTGCGGCCGGGCGTGGCGTCGCCCTTGCCGTAAAGATGCAGTGAGGCGCCGGGGATCGTCAGCCATTTGGCGTAATCGTCGGCCTCGGCGCCGATCAGGTTGGTCATCTCGACGAGGCCGAGCCGGCTCGGCTGCGCCAGCGGCCAGCCGGCGACGGCGCGGATATGCTGCTCGAATTGCGAGACGGTGCAGCCGTCGATGGTCCAGTGACCGGAATTGTGCACGCGCGGCGCGACCTCGTTGACCAGCACGCTTTGCGTCGTGCCGTCGCGCAACACGAACATCTCGACCGCCAGCACGCCGACATAATCGAACGCGGTGGCGATGGTTTCGGCGATGCGGATCGCCTCGTCGGCGACCGGCTGCGGCACCGAAGCCGGCACGCGCGAGATTTTGAGAATGTGGTCGCGGTGCTCGTTCTCGGTGACGTCGAAGCTTTGCAGCGTGCCGTCGCGGCCGCGCGCCACCACGACCGAGATCTCGCGCTCATAGGACACGAAGCCTTCCAGAATGCAGGGCGCGCCGTGCAGCGCACGCCAGGCCGCGGCGGCATCGCCGTCGGGCTCGATCTTCATCTGGCCCTTGCCGTCGTAGCCCATGCGGCGCGTCTTCAGGATCGCCGGCAGGCCGATCCGGCGCACCGCCTCGAACAGCTGCGGCACATCGCCGGCCGCAGCGTAAGGGGCGGTGGCGATGCCCAGGCTCTCCACGAATTCCTTTTCGACCAACCGGTCCTGCGTGGTGGCGAGAATGCGCGGATCGGGCAGCACCAGGCGGCGCTGCGACAGGAAGGCCGCGGTCTGCGAGGGCACATTCTCGAATTCATAGGTGATGGCGTCGCAATCCTTGGCGAATCGCGCGAGCGCATCCTGGTCGTCATAGGCGGCATGGGTGACGCGGCGGACCACGTCGAAGGCGCAGCTATCCTCGTCCGGTGCGAAGATGTGGCAGTTCAGCCCAAGGCGCGAGGCGGCCTGTGCCAGCATGCGGGCGAGCTGCCCGCCACCAAGAATGCCGATGGTCGCGCCGGGTGAGAGCGGAGCGTTCGCGCGTGTGAACATCGGTTTTAATGCTTTGCCGGTTTGATATCGTCAATGGCCTTGGGTCGTTTGGCGACGCCGTCGGTCTGCGCTTTGCGATGCGCCGCCAGTTTCCGGGCCAGCGTCTTGTCGTTCAGCGCCAGCACGCTGACGGCGAGGAGGGCGGCATTGATCGCGCCCGGCTTGCCGATCGCCAGCGTACCGACCGGAATGCCGGCCGGCATCTGCACGATCGACAAAAGCGAATCCGTGCCCTCCAGCGCGGTGACATTCATCGGCACGCCGAAGACCGGCAGCGTCGTCATCGCCGCCGCCATGCCCGGCAAATGCGCCGCCCCGCCGGCGCCGGCAATGATGATCTTGAAGCCGTTCTTTTCCGCCGATTTGGCGAAATCGTACAGCCGGTCCGGCGTGCGGTGCGCGGAGACGATCAGCGCTTCATAGCCGACGCCGAGCTGATCCAGCATATGCGCGCCATGCTGCATGGTGGCCCAGTCCGACTGGCTTCCCATGATGATGGCGACGGGCTTCTTGCCGGTTTTGGCGGCAGTCTTTTTTGATGCGGGCCGGGCGGCCATGAAACAGATCCGGGCGAAAAGAAGCGGCGGATTATAGGGAGGGGTTGCGGCGCAGCAAGCAAAAGCGAACGTTCTGCACGGGCAATGCGCAATCTGCGGCCACCCGGCGTCCCGGAATGACGGTAACCTATGCGATAATATCCGGCGTCAGCTGGTCCTCGATAAAGGAAATGCGGTCACGCAGCACCAGCTTGCGCTTCTTGAAGCGCTGGACCTGGATCTGGTCGGCGCTCGGAGCGGCCATCAAAGCCTCGATCGCGGCATCGAGATCGCGATGCTCCTGCTGCAACCTGGCCAGTTCCGCGCGCAGCGCGGCTTCGTCCTCACCCGTCATGTCCGCTATTCTTTTATGAAAAGGCTATCGTTCAATGGGCTTGCAAGTCGTCATGCGAGGTGCGGCGGAGTGACGTTATCCGGCTTTGGCAGACTGCATACAAGCGCGACGTGGACTAGTTAAGGGAAAAACGGGGATTTTTCGCATTGCAGCAAGACTTGCTGTCGACTTGCCACATTTTTCCTGTCTAGATTGATTTCCTGTCTAAATTGACAGGTCAGGACTCCAACCGATCCTTCGAGGAGGCCGTTTCCCCATGTCGATTCAAGAGCATCTTGTTGAACTCAAGGCCCAGCATCGGGCTCTTGAGGAAGAGATCGCCGATGCCATAGCGCACCCTTCGACTGACGACGCTAAAATTGCTGAGTTGAAGCGTCGCAAACTCCAAGTCAAAGACGAAATCGCACGGATGCAGGCATCGTCCAGCATCCATTGATTTTCCGGTATTTGAGCGTGTGCGATCGGTACAACGGATTGCCGTTTTGCCTCGCAACCAAGTGTCAGCAGCAAGTGCAAGCAGATTGCATCGATTGATCTGCTTGCTGCACACCAATCATTGACGTGAATGACGATCATTTGGCGCAGTGATTTCACGCCATCCGGATCATGCGGTTAGAATGCAATCAGACGGCCCGACCGTCGGCTCTCCGAAACGGAGACCGGCGGTCTTGCTTTCTGATCCAATAATAATTCGAGGGGGGATACTATGAGGAAGAGGCATCCGTTGTTGATCGCGGCGTTTTTGTCATTTTTATTGGTGGTGTCCGGCGGCTCCGTGGCCGCGCAGGATTATCCCACCCGTCCGATCACGCTGGTGGTGCCGTTTCCACCCGGCGGCGGCAACGATTCCATGGCGCGCATCATCGCCGATAAATTGTCGGTCGCCCTGGGTCAGCAGATCGTGGTCGATAATCGCGGCGGCGCCGGCGGTGTGATCGGCACGCGCGCGGCGGCGAAGGCTACGCCAGACGGCTATACGTTGCTGCTTGGCCATACCGGCACAATGGGCATCAATCAAAGCCTCTACACCAATCCCGGATACGACATCCGCAAGGATTTCGTCCCGATCGGATTGATCGCCGTCATGCCGATGGCCTTCATGACGCAGCCTTCGGCGCCCTATAAAAGCATCGCCGATCTGGTCGCAGCGGCGAAGAAAGAGCCCGGCAAGATCAATATCGGCTCCTCGCCGAAAGGCACCGGTTCGCATCTTTGCGCCGAATTGTTCATGGCGTCCGCCGGCGTGCAGATGAATCTCATTCCCTACAAGGGTACGGCGCAGAGCATCACCGATCTTGTCGGCGGGCATGTGGCCGCTGCTTGCAACATCATCCCGCCGGCGTTCGGAAACCTGAAGGCCGGTACACTGCGGGCGCTTGCTGTGACATCGTTGAAGCGCTCCAGTCACCTGCCGGATGTGCCGACGGTCGCCGAATCGGGGCTGCCGGGCTTTGAAGCGGATCTTTACTACGGTCTCCTTGCGCCGGCCGGTACGCCGCGTCCAATCATCGAGCGGCTGAACAAGGAATTGCGCGCGGCCCTCACCAATGAGGAGGTGCGGCAGCGCATCGCCAATGATGCGGCCGAACCGCTATCGAGCACGCCGGAAGAACATGCCGCCTTGCTCGATCGCGATGAGACCAAATGGTCGACGCTGATCCGCCAACTCAACCTGAAGATCGAATGATGCTGTTGCGAGCGGCAAGCGCCTTGATGATCGTCATTGCGTGCTGCGGCATCGCCGCAGCCGCCGATCTCGAGGTGCTGCCGAAAGGTCATCCGAAGAAACATTCCGCGGTGCCAACGCGGCCGGTCATCCCCCGGACGCCGATGCATCCGGGGCCGGTGCTTCCTGCTCCGGCGCCGCAAGCTCCGACACCGCAAACCCCTGCACCGCAAACGCCGGCAGTGCCGACACCAGAGCCGGAGCAAGTGCCGCAACAGCCATCACGGCTGCAGTCGCCACAAGCGCCTGCCGATCAAGGCCAGACGGCCCCGGACGGCGACAAGCGGCTGAACGATCTGCAGCCGCCGGCGTTGCCTGCGCCAAGCGATCGCGAAAGCTGGTGGCAGAAGGTGGTGCGCAATGCGCCCCATTGCCGGACCTTTTCCGACGGCTGCCGCACTTGCGATGCCACGTTCACCTGTTCAAGCATGCCGATCGCCTGCCAGCCGAAGGAATTCGTATGCACCGATCCCGCCAGCCCGCCTTCGAAATGAGGCGACCCGTTTCTCCGCTCATTCCCGCGAATGCGGGAATCCAGAAAGCAAAGGGCTGGGTCCCCGCTTTGGCGGGGACGAACGGATGGTGTGTTGCGCTGATTGTTCTGGCCGCTTCGACTCATTCAACCAGAGCCCAGGACGTGCGTGGCCTGGAAGTCTGCACCGCCGAAAAGCAAATGGAACGCCGCACGTCGTGCCTGCAGGCCAATATCGATTTTCTGCAGAATGTCATCGATCGCAATGCCCGTGATGCGCGATTGAAACTCGATGCCGCGACGAAAGAACTGGCTGCCGCGCGCAACGAAGTCGCGGCGATGAAGGCCACGCTCACAGCCTTGCAGGCGCGGCTGGAAAAGCTTGAGAAGCCGGGAAAGACAGAGAATTCGAATAGCGACGCGAAAAAATAGAGCTTAGCGTCGCTGAACCAGCGCGTGCGATGTCGCTGCCGATGTGTCGCCAAGCGCCTGCCGATAGGCTGACAAGACGCCATCGACCATGCCGTCCTGCGAGAAGGAGGCGGCGACGCGTGCACGCAGGTCCTGCGCAAGTTTTGCCGCCGCAGCCGGATTGGCGAGCGTGCGTTCGATTGCATCGGCCAGCGCTTCGACATTGCCCGGCGGCACCAGCGCGTCCGACAGCGGGCCGTAGATTTCCGGAATGCCGCCGACATTCGTTGTGATCAGTGGCATGCCGGCAGCTGCCGTTTCCAGCACGACATAGGGCAACGATTCCGCAAAGGAGGGGATGACCATCACCTTGCCGAGCGTCAGCACATGACGCGCCGGCATCGCCGGCATAAGGCGGACCGAATCCTGCAACGACAGCCGTTCGACATGCGCCGAGAGTTCTGCTTCATCCGGGCCGCTGCCGACAAGCGTGGCCGTGACCTTGCGGTCGCGTACGTGCAACAGCGCGATGGCATCGATCAGAATATTGATACCCTTGACGGCACGGAATTCGCCCATGAAGACGAGGTCGGTCGCATCCCGTGCCGGTGCGACCGGTTCGAATTCGTTCGTTGAGACGCCATTATGAATGACGCGAACCATGCCGTTCGGTGTGCCGATCTTCTCGCGGAAAATATCGCCGCTATAGGCGCTTTCGAACAGATACAAAGCGCGTCGCGCCAAGAGCATCTTCTCCAGCATGAGATACATGCGGCCCGACAGATTGTCGTGGTTCAGCAGCAGGCTGCCGCCATGCGGCGTGTAGGCGCGCAGCACCTGATTGCGCGGAAAAGCGAGCCGCGCATAAGCGCCGCCCTTGGCGCCATGGCCATGGATCACATCCGCATTGGTTTCGTTGATGCGGCGGGCGACGTGCCGGGTGGCGGAAAGGTCGGTTGGGTTGAGCGGCCGGCGCATCGGGATGCGGGTCAGGCCAAGCGACAGCTTCGGTGCCAGTGCGGCGAAAATCTCATCTGCCCGTTCACCGCCGGTCATCGAATCCGCGATGATGCCGACGCGATGGCCGCGCGCGACCTGGCCATCGACGAGGTCAAGGACGTGGCGGAACAGACCGCCGATCGGTGCGCGAAACACATGAATGATCTTTAAGGGCATAATAGCTTGGGTTACCGACGTCGTATGGCGTTCCGAAGCCATCTGCTCTCCGATTCCGGCAACGACAAGTAATCAAGCCGTAAATGTACGATTTTAATTAGTTTGCTTGGATTTATCGTTAACGTGGCGATGCCGCGATCTAACAAAGTCGTTATCGTCCATAACGGCCTCGAGTTTTTCAACCACCGCTCGAATTATCTCGCTCCTCCCGCTAAACCGATTTTGCCATCTCGCGCAGTTTGAATTTTTGAATTTTGCCGGTCGAAGTTTTAGGCAATTCCGCGAACACGACGAAGCGCGGCACCTTGTAGCCGGCGAGATGTTGCCGGCACCAGGCGATCAGGTCTTCGCTGGTGGCGCTCATGCCCGACTTTAGTTCAATGAAAGCACAGGGCGTTTCGCCCCATTTATCGTCGGGTTTGGCAACGACGGCGGCGGCGGATACCGCCGGGTGCTTAAACAGCGCATCTTCCACCTCGATGGAGGAAATGTTCTCGCCGCCGGAAATGATGATGTCCTTCGAGCGGTCCTTGAGCTGGATATATCCATCCGGATGGATCACGCCGAGATCGCCGGAGTGAAACCATCCCTTCGCAAAGGCCTTGTCGCTGGCCGTCTTGTTCTTGAGATAGCCCTTCATCACCACGTTGCCACGGAACATGACTTCGCCCAGCGTCGCGCCGTCGCGCGGCACCGGCGTCATGGTGTCCGGATCCATCACGTCGAGCGTTTCGAGCACGGGGTAACGCACCCCTTGCCGCGCTTTCAGCGCTGCCTGCTCGGGCAGCGGCAACGCATCCCATTCGTCGTGCCAGTCATTGACGGTGGCTGGGCCATAAACTTCGGTCAGCCCGTAAACATGTGTGACATTGAAGCCCGCGGCTTTCATGCCGGCAAGTACCGCTTCCGGCGGCGGCGCAGCGGCGGTGGCGAAATCGACCAGGTGCGGCAGCGGCTTCTTCTCGGCGTCGCTTGCGGCGAGAAGCGTCGACATCACGATCGGCGCGCCGCATAGATGCGTGACCCTGTGCGTGGCGATGGCATCGTACATCGCCGCCGCGCGCACTTGTCGTAAACAGACATGCGTGCCGGCAACGATGGATACGGTCCAGGGGAAGCACCAGCCGTTGCAATGAAACATCGGCAATGTCCACAGATAGACCGGATGGCGCCTCATGCCGCAGGTGAGCACATTGCCCATCGCCAAGAGGTAGGCGCCGCGGTGATGATAGACGACGCCTTTCGGATCGCCGGTGGTGCCGGAGGTGTAGTTGAGCGAGATCGCATCCCATTCGTCGTCAGGCATCCGCCACGCGAATTGCGGATCGCCGTCTTTCAGAAAATCTTCGTATTCGATGGTGCCGATGCGCTCGCCGTCGCCCTTGAATTCCGGATCGTCGTAATCGATCACCAGTGGTTTGACGCTGGCGCGCGCAAGCGCGTCCTTCATCACCCTGGAAAATTCGCGATCGACGATCAGCACTTTCGTGTCTGCATGGTCGAACGTGAAGGCGTTCACCGCCGCATCGAGCCGCGTGTTGATGGCGTTGAGCACGGCGCCAGTCATCGGCACACCGTAGTGGCATTCCAGCATCGCCGGCGTATTCGGCAGCACGACGGAGACGGTGTCGCCTTTGCCGATGCCGTGTCGTTGCAGCGCCGAGGCGAGGCGGCGGGCCCGGGCGTAGAAGTCGCGGTAGTTGCGGCGCAACGGCCCGTGAATGATGGCGGTATGATCGGGATAGACGCTGGCGGCGCGTTCAAGAAATTGCAACGGCGTCAGCGGCTGAAAATTCGCGGCGTTGCGATCGAGATCGATGTCGTAGGGCGTTTTCGCCATTGCCTGGTCCCCTTGAGCGAAACCAAGCCTATTCAGGCATCATGTTCCGATCAATGAGATGGATCATAGACGGTGCGGCCCGGCGGCGTGAGCGCAGCGGCAGTATTTTATTCCACCATGATCCGCTTCGGTGGCGTGATCGTTTTCGGCAAGGCGGCGCGGCCGCGGTCGGGGTAATCGGTGATCAGGCCGTCGACGCCGGTTTCGATGACGAGCGTGAGATCGTCCATTTCGTTCACGGTCCAAGGGATCACCTTCAGGCCGAGCGCTTGCGCTTCTTTGACCAGCGCCGCGGTGATGTCGTGAAAGTAGGGCGACCAGGTTGAGCAGCCGGCGGTCTTCACCAGACGTGGCACGGAGCCACCGACATCGTCGATGTCGAAGCCGGCGGTCCAGGGTGAGGGGCCGGGCTTGCCGCGCTGGATATTGTTTTCCATCGAGTCTTCAATCGTCAAGCAGGAGCGTTCAATGTCCGGTGCGATCTGCTTCATCGCCACGAGCGTGCGCCAGTCGAAGCTTTGTACCGTCACACGCGACGTCAGGCCGGCATCGCGGACCGCTTTTGCGAACAGGGCCGCGAAGCTTTCCGGGTCCGGCACGGTGCCGCCGGATTCCGGTTCGATCTTGGTCTCGATGTTGAAACGGATATGATCGGCGCCAGTGCGTTTGACGAGATCGAACACCTCGGTCAACGCCGGAATGCGGACATTGTCGGCGCCGCGCTGATCACGAAAGCGTGCCGCATAGGCGCTGTCGGGACGAATGCGTCCGACATCGTAACGTTCCAATTCCGCGAAGGTCAGTGAGCGGATGGCGGGTGTCTTGCCTTCGAGGAACTTGCCGTCCGGACCGCGGGTGATGTCGGGATCGAGCGCCGCATCGTGACTGACGACGAGCACGTTATCTTTCGTCACGGCAAGGTCGAGTTCGAGCGTCGAAACACCGATCTGCAGCGCCCGTTCGAACGCGGGAATGGTGTTTTCGGGCGCAAGCCCCCGCGCACCGCGATGGCCCTGCAGATCGAAGGCAAGGGCGGCGAGGGGGAAAGCAGCTAACAAGGACGCAGCGACAAGACGACGCATTTGGAGATCTGACGGAAAAACTGAGCACCGACTTAAGAGGATGGCTGTGTCAGCAGCGTGACCGAAATCAGCCGCGTATCAGGCCGCTGATGCCCTGCCACAGCAGCATGATCGAGACGCAGAACACGATGGTATAGGCGATCTTGTAAAAGGCTTCCTGCGGTGTCACGCGCACAAGCCAGATACCGAAGGCGTTTCCTGCCACGGCGATCGGCAGCAGCAACAGCGATGTCGCAATGTTGCGCGGCGTGAATTGTCCGAGCGCGAAATAGGGGCCGATCTTCAGTGCGTTGACGATGGCAAAGAAGATCGTGGTGGTACCGACAAGGGTCAGCTTCGGCAGACGCTGCGGCAGCACATGCGCCTGATAGGGCGGGCCACCGGCCTGCGACAGGAATGAAGTGAAACCCGATACGCCACCCCAGAAGAAGCCGCTCAAGGCGCTCTTGCGCTGTGGCTCAGCCGGCTTTGTTTTCAGCACATGATGCAGCACGAAGGATATGCCGATGGTGCCGATGACGATGCGCAGGGCTGAGTCGGTGACATAGCCGGCGAAAATCCAGGCAAGGCCCATGCCGACTACGGCGCCCGGCAGCAGCACTTTCAAATTCCACGGATCCCAATCCTTGCGATACCACCAGACCGAAATCACGTCCTGCGTGATCAGCGTCGGCAGGATCAGGGCTGCGGCTTCGAGCGGCGGCAGATAGAGCGCGATCAGCGGCGTGGTCACGACGCCGATGCCGGCAAAGCCGCCCTTGGACATGCCGAGCAGGATCACTGCAGGGACAGCGATCAGATAGAAAACGGGATCGGTAATGATGGACATCGTTATCCGTGCAGAAAGGTCGTGGTGCCGCTGCGGATCAGCTCCAGCGATATGACGAAGGTGATGACATAGACGATCTTGTAGAAGGTTTCCTGCGGCGTGACGCGCACCAGCCAGACGCCGATAAAATTCGTGGCGATGGCCAGCGGAAACAACACGGCGGAGATCAGGAGATTGTCGGTGTTGAACTGGCCGAGCGCAGCATAGGGCACAACCTTCACAAAATTGGTGGCGGCGAAATACATCGTTGCCGTGCCCGCGAAGATTAGCTTCGGCAGATGCTGTGGCATCATATGCACTTGCCAGGGCGGTGCTCCGGCATTGGCCAGCGTCGAGGTGAAGCCCGACATTGCTCCCCAGAACAGGCCGCTCGCCGCGCTGGGCCGGATGCCGATGTCGCCGCCCTTGGGTCCGAACCAGCGCCACAGCACGAAAGCGGCGCCGATAATGCCGACATTCAGCTTCACGACATAACCGGGGACATAGGCCGCCAGCAGGCCGGCCAGGCCGACGCCGATCAGGCCCCCCGGGATCAGGACCTTCAGGTTCCAGGGGTCCCAATGCTTCCGATACACCCAGACCGAGATGACATCCTGCAGCAGCAGGATCGGCAGCATCAGGGTCACGGCCTGAAGCGGCGGCACGATCAAGGCCAGCATCGGCGTTGCCACCATCCCGACGCCGGTAAAGCCGCCCTTGGCAAGGCCAAGCAGCGTCACGGCGATCGCAGCGACGATCCAGAACAGCGGGTCGGTTGGGAGGTGCAAGGGGGGATCTCGTTTGCGCGGATAAAACCGCAGCCGGCGCCCTGCCGCCATTGCTCATTTGGCATGGCGCGCCTGCGCTCAGATACGACGATTGGGTCATCCAGCGGGTGCTTGCAATTACCGGTGGCCAACTCACAATCGCACAAAATCATAATCCTCACCCTGAGGAGCCGCGCGTTAGCGGGCGTCTCGAAGGGTGAGGCCCGCCTATCCTTCGAGACGGCTGCCTCGCAGCCTTCTCGGGATGAGGCGGGAGGGAGGGAAACGCCGATGGATGCGAAAACCGTGAGCCGGTATCACGAGGTCTATGCGCAGTGGCTGCGCGACCCGGAAGGCTTCTGGGCGGAGGCCGCGCGGGAGATCGATTGGATCGAGCCGGCAAAGAAGGTCTTCGATCCGGCGATGGGAGTCTATGGCCGCTGGTTCGCCGGCGGTGTGGTCAACACCTGCTACAACGCGCTGGATCGCCATGTGCGGCGCGGACGCGGCAAGCAGGCGGCGCTGATCTACGATTCACCGGTCACCCATACGGTCGCATCCTTCAGCTATGAGGAGATGCTGTTCGAGGTGTCGACGCTGGCCGCGATCCTGCAGGATTTTGGTGTCGGCAAGGGCGACCGCGTCATCATTTACATGCCGCTGGTGCCGGAAGCGGTGTTCGCGATGTTGGCCTGTGCGCGCATCGGCGCGGTGCATTCGGTGGTGTTCGGCGGCTTTGCGGCGAACGAACTGGCCAAGCGCATCGATGATGCCAAGCCGAAACTGGTGCTGACGGCCAGTTGCGGCATCGAGCCGGGGCGTATCGTCAAATACAAGCCGTTGCTCGATGAAGCGATCGCGATGGCGGCGTTCAAGCCATCGGCCTGCATGATCCTGCAACGTCCGCAGGAGCAGGCTTTGCTGATCGCCGGCCGCGATCACGACTGGAGGGATGTACGCGATGCCGCCATCGCGGCGAACAAACACGCTGAATGCGTGCCCGTGCTGGCAACCGATCCGCTCTACATTCTCTATACGTCCGGCACGACCGGCATCCCGAAGGGTGTCGTGCGCGACAATGGCGGCCATCTCGTTGCGTTGAAATGGTCGATGAAGAATCTCTACGGCGTCGATCCCGGCGAAGTCTGGTGGTGCGGCTCCGATATCGGCTGGGTGGTCGGGCATTCCTATATCGTCTATGCGCCGCTGTTTCATGGCGCGACGTCGATCATGTACGAGGGCAAACCGGTCGGCACGCCGGATGCCGGCGCTTATTGGCGCGTGATCTCGCAGCACAAGGCGGTGGCGCTCTTCACCGCGCCGACGGCGTTTCGCGCGATCAAAAAGGAAGACCCGGACGGCAAGCTACTGGCGCAATATGACCTGTCGCATTTCCGCACGCTGTTTCTGGCCGGTGAGCGCGCCGATCCGCCGACCATCGCATGGGCGGAAGAGAAATTGCACAAGCCGGTGGTAGATCACTGGTGGCAGACCGAAACCGGCTGGTGCATTGCCGGCAATCCGGTCGGGCTTGGCATGCTGCCGGTGAAGCATGGTTCGGCGACGGTGCCGATGCCGGGCTGGGACGTGCGCGTCGTGGACGAAAGCTGCAACGAGGTTGCGTCCAACGCCATTGGCTCGATCGTGGTGAAGCTGCCATTGCCGCCGGGCGCTTTTCCAACTCTGTGGCAACAGGACGAGCGCTTCAAGGAATCGTATCTCGCCGAATTTCCCGGTTATTACAAAACCGCTGATGCCGGCTTCAAGGATGACGACGGCTATGTGCATGTGATGGGACGCACTGACGACATCATCAATGTCGCCGGCCATCGTCTCTCCACCGGCGGCATGGAAGAGGTGCTGGCGGCGCATCCCGATGTCGCCGAATGCGCGGTGATCGGTGTTGCCGACGCGTTGAAGGGCGAAGTGCCATGCGGCTTCGTGGTGCTGAAAGCGGGCGTGCCGCGCGCCCATGCGGAGATCGAGACGGAGATCGTCGCGCTGGTGCGCGATCGCATCGGCCCGGTCGCGGCCTTCAAGCTCGCGATCACGGTGTCCAGATTGCCGAAAACGCGTTCCGGCAAGATTCTGCGTGGCACGATGAAAAAGATTGCCGATGGCGAAGACTGGACGATGCCGGCAACGATCGACGATCCGGCAATATTGGATGAGATCGGGACCGCGTTGAAGGGGAAAGGGATGGGCAGATGATGTCGCTTGTTTATCTCTCTCCGTTGTGAGGAAAGACAGCGCAATAAAAAGGCCGGGCTTTCGCCCGGCCTTGCCCCCGCAGTAATATCATGTCGCGTCGGCTACTGCTGCACGACAACCGTCGCGCCGAGGCGCGTGCGATTGTAGAGATCGATCACATCCTCGTTGGTCATGCGGATGCAGCCGGATGACGCTTCCTCGCCGATCATCCAGGGTTCGTTGGTGCCGTGGATGCGATACAGCGTCTGGCCGAGATAGAGCGCACGGGCGCCCAGCGGATTGTTCGGGCCGCCTTCCACATGACGCGGCAGGTCCGGCTGGCGCGCGAGGATTGACGGGGTCGGCCTCCAGTCCGGCCATTCGCGCTTGTTCGATACGACGCTGGTGCCGGACCAGGCTGCGCCTTCGCGGCCGACCGCGATGGCGTAGCGGATCGCCTGACCGTTGCCGAGCACGTAATAGAGCCGCCGTTCGCGATGACGCACGACGATGGTGCCGGGCTTGTAATCCTCGTGAAAGGCCACGGTCTCCTTCGGAATGATCGAATAGAACATGCCGAGAAACAGCTTGTTCGACGGCGGACGCGCGACCGCATAGCGCGGTGCGCCGCGGCCGGCGGGCATGCGCGGATCAGTGGACGGGTTCTGCATCGGCGCACCGAAGATGCGGCCGATCCAGTTTTCAGGCTCCGCCGGTTGCGGTTGCGGCTGAGGTGCCGGACGACGCGCCGTGCGCTTTCTCGGCTTGGGTTTAGCTGCGCGGGCCGGCTCGGTCCTGGCTTCCGGCGCCGGCTGCGCGAGCGGGGCCGCGGTCGCATCATTGGCGCTTGCGGCCGGTGCCGCTGCGTGCCGTGTTTTTACCGAATTGCTATCCTGAGCGGCGGCCTCAGTCACAACGAGCGCCAAGGCCGACGCAGCGAAGAAAATCTGCAATTTCATTGATGATGTTCCCTCGACGCCCCCGCCGATGAGGGCGGCACAATATCGGCGCAGAGCGGACCGACTAGTGCCGGGAAGCCACAATGAAACGTCAAACGAAAAACCCCGGCACACCGAAATGCACCGGGGCTCGGATGTCGGTTTCCGAAGTGTGGGGCACTTAAGGTGAGCCGACGCGGCACAAAAGTCAGACTTTGTCGCGCTTGCCCACCTGTAAGACTTGACAGGTGCGACCATTTCGCATGACGCAGCGTCATCGGGACGCCTTTTGTTTGAGCATGATCTAGAAAACCGGTTCCCACTTTTCCGGATCATGCCCCGGCGCGGCATTGTTCCCGCAGAATGCGCAGGAACAGCGCCATGGCCTTCGACATGCGCGCCGATCGCATCATCACGCCAACGTACGGCAGGCGGTCGCCGAGATCGATCGGCAGGATCGCGAGCCGGCGCTGCGCGGCATAGGTCATGGCGGCGGCCTCGCTCATCACGCCGATCATGTCCGATGTGCGAACGAGTTCATAATTGAGACGGATCGATGTGGATTCGATCAACGGCGCCGGCGCTGCGAGGCCCGCACTGACAAACAAGCTGTCGATCACGGTGCGGATCGGTGCGCCGATGCGCGGCAGCACCCAGGGATAGGCGGCGAGGTCGGACAGCGTCACCTTTTTCTGCTGGGTGAGCGGATGCCGCGTGGCGGCGACGATGAGCACAGGCAAGCGCAACAGTTTTTCGCAATGTAGCTCAGCCTCCGCGGAGCCGACCTCGAGCCGGCCGATCACGCAATCGAGTTCGCCGCGGCGGAGTGAGGCGAGCAGGGATGCGCGCGTGCCTTCCTCGATCTGGATGCGCAGAGCGGGGGCCTGCTTGCGCAGCGCCGCCAGGCTTTGCGGCAGGATCGAACTTTCGACGACGGGCAATGCGCCGATCCGCAAACGGCCGATGGTGCCGCTGTCGATCGCTGCGATCTCTTCCTGTGTGTGCTGCAGATCGTTGAGCAGGAACTGCGCCCGTTCGACCAGCGCCTGCCCGCTTTCGGTCAGCGAGACGCCGCGCTTCGAGCGTTCGAATAAAGCTGTGCCGAAGATCGCCTCGATCTCGCCGATCAGTTTGGAGATGGCCGGTTGGGTGAGGCGGATGCGCTGTGCCGCCCGCTGCATCGAGCCTGCGGCGGCGACGGCCAGCAGCACTTCCAGATGGCGCGTGCGGAGCGATGAGGTCATGGCAGGCCCGGCGGTAATATTCCAATAGGTTATCACACAATAGCATAAATCGATCTTCCCTTATCAAAAGGGTGGCGCACAATCGCCTCCGCAGAGGAGAGATTGTTCATGCGGATCGTTTTGCTCGGCACCGGCGCGGCGCTTCCGGACCCGGATCGCTGCCACACCGCGATTCTGATCACGCTCGATAACGGGCGGCACGTGATGCTGGATTGCGGGCATGGCGCGACGCGCCAGCTTATGCGCATCGACGTCAATCCGGCCGATGTCGGCGATCTGTTTCTCACTCATCTGCATCACGACCACGTCTGCGAATTGCCGTTCTTCGTGATTTCGGGCTGGATTCTCAATCGCATCGGCGCGCTCAACGTCTTCGGGCCGGAGGGCACGAAGAATCTTGTCAGTCATTTGTTCGAGGGCGGCGCCTTCGATGCCGATATCCGCGCACGCGGCGCTTACCCGGCGCGGCAGGCAAACATGGAAGCGATACGGCCGCATGTGCGCGAATACGCACCCGGTGTGATCTTCGAAGACAAGGATCTGCGCGTCACCGCGGCCTATATGGATCACATCCCGCAGGAGGTTTCACCGTGTTTTGGTTTCCGCATCGAGGCGGAAGGCAAGGTGGTGACGTTCTCCGGTGATACAGCGCCTTGCAAGAATATCCTCGCGCTGTCGCGCGACGCCGATCTGCTCATTCACGAATGCACTTTCACCGAGGCCTTCATCGAGCATCGCCGGCATTCGAAAGTCGGCACCTTCTCGCATACGAGCCCGGCCGATCTCGGCAAGCTGGCCGTCGAAGCGGGCGTGAAGCAGCTTGTCGCGACGCATATCGGGCATGTCGATTCACTGTCGACGGTGCTGAAGCGCGCCGCGAAGAAACACATGCCGGTCGAACTGATGGGGCCGCATCAGATCGACGCCTTCGTGCAGGAAATCCGCAGCGTCTACCGGGGGCCGCTGCAGATTGCGCATGACCTCATGCGCATCGACCTTTAACCCGGAGAATAAGGATGACCAAACTCACGCGACGCAGTTTCATCGCGGTGGCGGCGGCCGCACCGTTTTTGCCGCGCAATGCTTATGCGGCGTTTCCGGAACGGCCGGTCACGGTGATCGTTCCTTATGCCGCCGGTGGTGCAGGCGATGTCACCATCCGCATTCTGTCGGACGTGATGGAGAAGAAACTCGGCCAGCCGCTGGTGATCGATGCGCGGGGCGGCGGGGGCGGTACCATCGGTGCGACAGCCGTCGCGAATGCTGCGCCAGACGGTCATACGCTGCTGATGGGGGTGACCAACAACTTCGTCATCAACCAGTTCATGTTCCCGAAAGTAAAGTTCGATCCGCTGGCATCTTTCGTGCCGATCACCAAGGCGGCGATCGTGCCGTCGGTGATGTTCATGAACAATGACGTGCCGGTGAAAACGCTTGGCGAATTCGTCGCTTATGCGAAGGCCCATCCCGGCAAGCTCAGCTATTCGTCGCCGAGCGTCGGCACCACGCCGCATCTTGCGGTCGAACGATTGAAGCAGATGACTGGCATTGAGCTTGTGCATGTGCCCTATCGCGGTGCACCGCCGGCGATGCAGGCGGCGATCACCGGCGAAGTGCAGCTTTATCTGGCCGGCTGGGGTGTCGGTCGCGGCTTCGTCGAGTCCGGCAAGGTGAAAGCGCTGGCGGTTGCTTCGCACAAGCGATTGCCGAATGCCCCGGATGTGCCGACCGCCAATGAAAGCGGCGTGCCGGGATTTTTCGCCGACAACTGGTGGGGGCTTGCAGCGCCGAAAGGCACGCCGCAGCCGGCGATCGACGCGATCTATGCCGCGGTGATGGCGGCGTTGCGGGATGCGGCGGCGATCAAGAGGTTCGACGATCTCGGCTTTCTGCCGGGCGGCGAAACACCGGCACAATTCGCAAAGAGCGCAAAAGCAGAAGCGGCGAT
Source organism: Pseudorhodoplanes sinuspersici (assembly GCF_002119765.1). Taxonomy (NCBI): domain Bacteria; kingdom Pseudomonadati; phylum Pseudomonadota; class Alphaproteobacteria; order Hyphomicrobiales; genus Pseudorhodoplanes; species Pseudorhodoplanes sinuspersici. Next base: position 845,413 of record NZ_CP021112.1, on the reverse strand, counting down.
CTGGAAGGAAACGATCGTCAAGGGCAAGCTCGCGGTGGAGTGAAAGCTGGCGCGAGGAAATCACGCCGGATTGGGAAATTCCTCGCCGCTCCAGGTTGTCGAGACGTCAACCTTGCCGCTCTGGATGTCTGTCGCGAGCGCTTCGATCTTCCTGCGCAGGTCGTCATCGACAGCGGCCGCCATCGTCAGCCGGACTGCGTCGGGGCGGTTCAGGCCGATTTTCTCGATCGCATTTGTCTTGGCCGCGCCGCTGACCAGATCTTCAACGGCACGCAACAAGGCGATCCCTGAATCGGCGACAGCCGACGCGACGAAAACATCCGGAATCGCCGCAGCCCAGTCGCGCACGTTACCGATTTGCTTTGCTCCGCCCTCGCGGCACGCGTCGATGGCACCAGCGCGCCCGGCATTGAGCATCGTGAAGATGATATCGGCCTTGGCCGCGATCATCGCCGATGCGACACGCTTCGACAGCGCGTTGTCGTCCTGGTGGCCGGAGAAGTTGGTCAGCAGGCGCACCGCCGGATTGGCGTATGCGACGCCGTTGGCATAAGCGGCCCGGCCTTTCAGCCCCGGAACGACACGGATGCCGGACATATGACCAACAACACCGGTCTTTGTCATCCAAGCGGCAAGGGCGCCAGCCAGAAAGGCCGACTCTTCTTGCAGAACCTCATAACTTGCGAGATTTGTTGTGGTGACGTTGCCCTGCGTGACCACAAACCGGGTTTGAGGAAATTCGGCCGCGACCAGTTTTGCGGCTTCGTTGTTTTGTCCACCATGCGCGATCACCATGGCTGCGCCGGTTTTGGCGAGGTCGCGGAGCGCGGCCGCCAACAGATCCCGTTCGGGCTTGATCTGGTCCTGCCAGACGACCTCGACGCCGAGTTTGTCGCGCGCGGCCATGAGGCCACGATACCCCGCTTCCATGAAGCCGCTATCGTCGATCCTGCCGGCGAATAACGCGGCGACTTTCGGTTTTGTCTGCGCCTTCGTTCTTTGGGAAATCGCTGAGCAGACAATGCCGCCCGAAAGAACCAGAAGATCGCGGCGGCTTGGTTTGAAGCGCATGGCTCATCATCCATCGTCATGAAAATTCGCGTCACGCAGACAATAGCGTGAAGGCAAATCGTATGCCGATGGAGGGTGCCCGGCATAAGCCGGGCATGACGAAATCCAGCCTGACAGAAAAACTACTCGTCGTCTTCCGGCTTGGTGCCGCCGATCTTCTTCAGCTTGGCGAACACGGCGCTGACGTCTTCGTCTTCCTGCGCCTTGGCGCTCGCCGCTGCGGCGCGGCTGTCCTCCTCGACCGGCATATCCGACGGTGCGGTGGTGACGGAGGCCGGAAGCAGCGTGATGCGATCCTGATCGGACGGCGCCGGCTTCTCTTTCGCGGCCTTGGCGACCTGCATGTCGAGATCGATCTGCGAGCACAAACCGAGCGTCACCGGATCGAGCGGCGACAGATTGGCGGCGTTCCAGTGGGTGCGATCACGGATGCCCTGGATGGTCGACTTGGTGGTGCCGACCAGCCGCATGATCTGGCTGTCCTTCAATTCCGGATGATTGCGCAGCAGCCACAGGATCGCGTTCGGCCGGTCCTGGCGGCGGGACACCGGCGTATAGCGCGGGCCGCGCTTGGTCTTCTGCTCCGGCACGCGCACCTTGCGCTCGGCGAGCTTGAGCCGGAGATTGGTATTCTTCTCGGCGTTCTCGATGGCCTCGCGGGTGAGCTGGCCGGTCTGAATCGGATCGAGACCCTTGATACCCTGTGCGGAATCGCCGTCCGCAATCGCGCGCACCTCAAGCGGGTGCAGCTTGCAGAATTCGGCAATCTGATCGAACGAGAGCGCGGTGTTTTCGACCAGCCACACAGCGGTGGCTTTCGGCATCAGCGGCGCTTCCTGCATGACAAAATTCTCCTTCGCGCTTCGCCCGCCCATCGGGAGCGAAGCAGGGGTCGTCATCGGGGATGACTGGAATTACACCGGAATATAGGCGCTGAGGTCCTATCGGGCAACTGACACTTATTTCCCGGCCAACGTGTTTTTACTTCCCGGACAAGGTGCTTTCAGCCAGCCGGTCCACCCCGGCGGCCCCGCTTTCACGGCGGGAAGAGGTCAGCAGCCCCGGCAGATGGTCATCCGGTTGCGGAGCCGTTCGTCTTCCGCCTTCTCCTTGGCCAGCCATTCCGGGGTAAAGGGCTTGTTGGCGTACGTGGCCGAGTTCCGCGCACCGGTGGTGGCCGTCGATCCGGTGCTGGCCGACATATCGTCCGCCCGGGGGATGGCCGTGGGCCGGCTGCGCACAACGGCGTGTTGTGGACCGTCGGCGGGAGGCGGCGTGACCTGCAGCGTTTCGACGCTGGTATCGGGCGCTCCGGCCATGCGGCGGGCCGAGACGCCGGTCCCGTCGAGATAGACCTCGTCGGCCAGCGCCTGACGCGGCAGGCCGGGATAGGGCTGGGCCGCAGGGCTGTCCTGAACGTACTGACCGGCACCGCCCGCACAGCCGCCGAGACCCGCAGCCATGGCCGCCATGGCCAGCGCCAGGCCCGTAACCTTCACGCGTGTGATTGTCATGTGTTGGCCCCTCTGTGGCCATGAAAGCCACAGACCATCACGATAGCTTTTCTATTCAATTAAGTCGATTGGTCAGCCTTGACTTCATGCCGGTCCGCCCCCCATGTCGGTGACACCGAGGCCAACGAACATGCGCCAATGATGGCACCTCCCGCCGCGACGGATGGTCAAAAGCCATCGCTCAAGGTCATTCTCTGCTCTCCGCGCGGATTCTGCGCCGGGGTGGTGCGGGCGATTGATTCGGTCGAGCGTGCGCTGGCGCTCTATGGGGCGCCGGTTTATGTCCGGCACGAGATCGTCCACAACCGCTATGTCGTCGAAAGTCTGAAGGCCAAGGGCGCCATTTTCGTCGAGGAACTGGGCGAGATCCCCGACACCGACGCGCCCGTGGTATTTTCCGCCCATGGCGTGCCGAAAGCAGTGCCGGACGATGCCAAATCGCGCAATTTCCTGACTTTCGATGCGACCTGCCCGCTGGTCACCAAGGTGCACCGCGAGGCGGAAATTCATTTCCGGCGCGGCAAGGAAATCCTCCTGATCGGTCATGCCGGCCATCCGGAAGTCGTCGGCACGCTCGGGCAATTGCCCGAAGGCAGCATCACCCTGATCCAGACGATCGAGGATGCGCGCCGCTATGAGCCGAAGGATGCCGACAATCTCGCCTATGTGACGCAGACGACCCTGTCGATCGACGATACCGCCGAAATTGCTGACGTGCTGAGGGAGCGTTTCCCCGCGATCACGATCCCGCACAAGGAAGACATCTGCTACGCCACCACCAACCGCCAGGAAGCGGTAAAGAAGGTCGCGCCGCTGGTCGAGGCGATGATCGTGGTCGGCGCGCCCAATTCCTCCAATTCGCAGCGGCTGAAGGAAGTGGCCGAGCGCTCAGGCTCGAAATTCGCAGCATTGGTGCAGCGGGCGGACGATATCGACTGGGCCAAGTTCGGCTCAATCACCTCGCTCGGCGTGACGGCGGGCGCTTCGGCGCCGGAAGTGCTGGTTGAGGAAGTGCTCGATGCCTTCGCCGAGCGTTATCACCTGATGGTCGAGACCGTTGCGGCCGCCGAGGAAGACGTGTTTTTCCCGCTGCCGCGCGCCTTGCGGCCCCCGCAAGCCGCGGAGTGATCCGTGGCGGTCTATACCGACGTCGCCGCCGAAGATCTGGCCGCATTCATCGCACGCTACGATATTGGCAGATTGCTCTCCTACAAGGGCATTGCCGAAGGTGTCGAGAATTCGAATTACCTGCTGCACGCGGAAGCCGGCTATTTCATCCTCACGCTGTATGAAAAGCGCGTGGCGGCGGTCGATCTGCCGTTTTTTCTCGGTTTGATGGAGCACCTTGCGAGCCGTGGCATCAATTGCCCGCAGCCGGTGAAGGCGCGCGACGGCGATGCGCTCGGCACGCTATGCGGCCGTCCTGCGGCTTTGGTGACGTTCCTTGAAGGCATGTGGATGCGCAAGGTCGATGCCAAGCATTGCGCGGCGGTCGGCGAAGCGCTGGCGAAACTGCATCTGGCCGGCAGCGATTTCAAACTGCGGCGCGCCAACGCCTTGTCGGTATCGGGATGGCGGCCGCTGTTTGAGTCCTGCGCTTCGCGCGTGGATGACGTCCAGCATAGCATGCACGAGATCATTGCCAATGAACTGGATGCCCTCGAGGCATCGTGGCCGCGCGGATTGCCGGAGGGCGTGATCCATGCCGACCTGTTTCCGGATAACGTATTTTTTCTCGGAGAGAAGCTTTCGGGGCTGATCGACTTCTATTTCGCCTGCAACGATATGCTCGCCTATGACATTGCGATCTGCCTGAATGCGTGGTGCTTCGAAAACGACTTTTCCTACAATTTCACCAAGGGCCGCGCATTGCTGCAAGGCTATGCCCGGGTACGGCCGCTGAACGATGCCGAACTCGACGCCCTGCCGCTGCTGGCGCGCGGCGCGGCGCTCCGTTTTCTGCTGACGCGCGTCGTCGACTGGCTGAATGTGCCGCCGGGTGCATTGGTGAAACCGAAAAGCCCGCAGGAATATTTCAGGAAGCTGCGCTTCCATCAGAAAGCGCAAAGCGTGCACGATTACGGCGTCGAGGCGCGTGAACTCGCGTGAGCCTGCCGCACGTCATCATTCACACCGACGGCGCCTGTTCGGGCAATCCGGGTCCCGGCGGCTGGGGCGCGATCCTGCAATCGGGCGCTCACATCAAGGAGCTCAAGGGCGGCGAGGCGCATACCACCAACAACCGCATGGAACTGATGGCGGCGATCTCGGCGCTGGAGGCTTTGAAGAAGCCGTGCCGCGTCGATCTCCATACCGACAGCCAGTATCTGCGCAACGGCATCATGGGATGGATCCACGGCTGGAAAAAGAACGGCTGGCGCACGGCCGACAAGAAGCCTGTGAAGAATGCCGATCTGTGGCAGCGGCTCGATGCCGCGATCTCACATCACGATGTCAAATGGCATTGGGTGAAGGGTCATGCCGGCCACGATCTCAATGAACGCGCCGACGTGCTGGCGCGGTCGGCGATTGCGGATTTGCGGGCGGCGAAATAGCTGCTTTTGCTCGCTCTATATTCCCGCTCGTCCCCGCGAAGGCGGGGACCCAGCATAAAGAAGCTGGATTCCCGCCGGAGCCTGTCCTCGGGCGCGCGCAAGCGCGGCCCGTTGGCGGGAATGAGCGGAAACATCGAGGCTTCGATTACAGCGACTTCAGCAGCGCCTCGGCGCCGGAGGCGTCGGCCTTGCCGGGAGCGTCTTCGATCGCCAGCGATTTCACCACGCCATCGTCGACCACCATGCAATAGCGCTTGGAGCGGACGCCAAGGCCCATTGCCGAAGCGTCGAGTTCAAGTCCGACCGCCTTGGCGAAATCGGCGCTGCCGTCGGCCAGGAATTCGATGTCGTCGGAGCCGGCAGCTTTTTTCCACGCATCCATGACGAACACGTCGTTCACGCCGGTCACGGCGATGGTGTCGATGCCCTTGCTCTTGATTGCCGTGGCATTGGTGACGAAACCAGGCAGATGATTTTTGCTGCAGGTCGGCGTGAAGGCGCCGGGCACGGCGAACAGCACAACTTTCTTGCCGCTGAAAACTTCATCGGTGGTCTTCGGCTTCGGGCCTTCCGCCGTCATGACGCGGAACGTGGCAGTGGGCAATTTCTCGCCGACCTTGATGGTCATAGGTGCAGTCCTCTCTATTTTCCTGGTTGCGCCGCCGCGATCCGGCTCGCATGGGAGGGTGCCGCAAAATAGGGGGCGCGTGCGCGTTAGTCGAGACGGATCGTGGTCTCGATCGCGTCCTGCCCGGATACCGCCGTCAGCTTGATGTTTGCGCCATCCGCGCTTTTACCGGGCGGCATGCCATCAAGCGCAAAGGAAAATCGCTGCAATCCGGCCGGTGCGCCCTCGGTCTCTTCAGGGATGGGCAATGCCCAGTCGCTCGCCGGCCCTTCGGCAAAGAGCGTCACTGGCGCACCGCCGGGCGAGGCCACATCGACCAGCACACGCGCCGGCTTTGCGCTGTCATCGCGGCGGAAGGCCTTGATCGAGAATGGTGTGTTCGCACCGAGCGGGTTTGCGTGCGGGACTTTCTTTTCAGCGGCCGCAATGACACCGTTTGTCTCCGCATGGCCGGACTTGAGGGTCAGTTCGGCTTGCCCCTGCGCGGGAATGCACAATTTTTCGCAGACTGCATAATCGAGCTTCACCCGCAGCACGACCGGCTTGGTGGCATCTTTCGGCTCGATCTTGAGCGGAAACACCACGGCGTCCTTGTAACCGATGGTGACCCCCTCGGAATCGGTGATGCGTTGCGGTGCCGGCCAGGACAAGTTTACCGACTTCACATTGTCGGATTTTTCGAAATCGAAATGCGGCGGTACGCCGGAATCTCCCGGATAACGCCAATAGGTTTTCCATCCGGTCGCGAGGCGAATTTCGACGCCGGCGCGCAGAACGGAACCTGCGGCTTCAGTGGTGTTGCTGCCGGCAATCAGCCGGATGCCGGATTTATCATCGCCATCCCAGCCGGAGGCGCCGGCTGCGACCGTCTGCGCCATCGCGGCCAGCGCGAATGTGGCAAATAAGGATTGTCTCAACACAGGGGGGAACATGGCGCTGATTTAAGGTTTTCTTCCCGATTGGGCCACTGAAATCACCGTGAAGTGTTGCGAAAGTCCCCTTTCACAATCCGGCCAGAAGCGGTTAGGCTTGTTGCATGAAGATACCGAAGTCCGGCATGGGCAAGAAATCCACGGCAGCGCGCGGCTATCTGGACGGCCAGATGCTGATCGCCTCGCCGTCGATGAACGACGACCGCTTCGCCAAGACGCTGATCTATATCTGCGCGCATTCGCCGGAAGGGGCGATGGGGATTGTCGTCAACCAGCCTGCAAGCAACATCAATTTTCCCGATCTCCTGGTGCAGCTCAATGTGGTCACCGAGGAGGAAGGCATTCTGGTGTCTCCGCGCCATGACGATGTGAAGGTGATGAAAGGCGGACCGGTGGAGACCGGACGCGGCTTCGTTCTTCATTCGTCGGATTTCTTCATCGAAAATTCGACGCTGCCGATCGACGACGGCATCTGTCTCACCGCGACGATCGATATCCTGAAAGCGATTGCCACGGGCAGTGGACCGTCCAGTGCGATCCTTGCGCTGGGTTATGCCGGCTGGGCGCCGGGACAGCTTGAAACCGAAATCCAGAATAACGGCTGGCTGCATTGCAGCGCCGATCCGGAACTGATCTTTGGCGCGCCCGAGCGTAAATACGAACGGGCGATGCGCAAACTCGGCATCGCGCCGGGCATGCTGTCGAGCGACGCCGGCCACGCATAACGTCTTTTCATCTGCAGATGCGACGAAGAAACGGGCCGCCAGCAGGGGCGCTACCGACGGCCCTTGTCGCAAAGTGGAAATCGGTTTCGGTGAACGCAATTCTCGCGACGGTGTGACCGTAATCGTTGCAATTGTCCGTGCAATCGAAACGCTTTTTTAACCTAACCGGTTAGGCTTACCTGCTGCGCGAAGACGCCGGACGTTCACATCTCCAAGAGTTAACGCGCTTCAAAGGATTAACGCGCGACTTCCATACGGCCGTGGGAGGCGAGCAGCTTGGTCGCCGCCTCCGCGGTCATTGGCTGGCCGAAGGCGAATCCCTGGGCGTATTCGCAGCCCATTTGATACAGCTCGACCGCATCGGAATCCGTTTCCACGCCTTCCGCCACCGCTTCCATGCCGAGATCGTGCGCCAGTGCGATGATCGAACGCAGGATCACGGGGCGCGTGCCCTTCGAGCTCATACGCACGAAGGACTGATCGATCTTGATCGTGTCGAACGGGAAGCGCTGCAGATAGGACAGCGACGAATGTCCGGTGCCGAAATCGTCAAGCGCAAGACCGGCGCCGAGTTCGCGCAGCCGTGTCAGCAATTGCGCGGCGTGTTCCGGATTTTCCATCACCATCGACTCGGTGAGTTCCAGTTTCAGCGTGCCGCGCGTCACCGACGAACGTGCCAGCACCGTTCGCAGATCCTGGATCAGATCCTGCCGCAGCAATTGCCGCGAGGAGACATTGACGCTGGCGAACAATGTTTCATGGCTCCGCGTCGTGCGCTGCCACAGGCTCAATTGCCGCGCCGTGCGATCGAGCATGAAATTGCCGAGATCGACGATCAGGCCGATCTCCTCGGCGATGGTGATGAATTCCGCCGGCGACAGGCGTCCAAGCTTTGGATGATCCCAACGCGCCAGGGCTTCGAATCCGGCGATGGTGCGATCTTCGAGGCGGATGATCGGCTGATACAGGATCTTGATTTCTTCGCGCTCGATCGAACGGCGCAATTCGGACTCCACCGTCAGCCGGTCGGATTTGCGCGCACGCATCGCCGCCTTGAACACTTCGATGCGGTCGCCGCCGATGCGCTTGGAATGATACATCGCAAGCTCGGCGTCTTTGAGAATTTCCTCGCTCTTGGCGGATTGTCCATCGGCGAGGCACAGGCCGATCGATGCCGTGAGGAAGATTTCGCGATCGTTGAACGTGATCGGCGAGCGGATCGCGCGGCGGATATTTTCCGCAAAGGCGATGATGCGGCCGGGGTCGCGCTCCGACAGAAGGATCAACGCGAACTGGTCGCCGGAGAGACGGGCCAACGTATCCTGCGGCTTGAGCAAGCGGATGAGGCGGCGGGCCAGCGTCAAAAGGATCGAGTCGCCGACTGCCATGCCGACGGAATCGTTGACCTGTTTAAAGCGGTCGAGATCGATGACGATGACGGTCGGCCGCATGGCCGGATCGCTTTTGGCAAAGGCAAGCACGGCTTCGAAACGGTCGAGGAACAATTGCCGGTTCGGCAGGCCGGTGAGATTGTCGTGCACCGCGTCATGCAGCAGCCGCTCTTCCGCGGTTTTGAACTCGGTGACATCGGTGAGTGTACCGACGAGCCGCACCACTTCGCCATCCGAGCCGACCACCGGCCGCGCCTTCAAGGCGAACCAGAGATAATGCCCGTCCGGCGTGCGCAGACGGAAATCCTGCACCAGACGGCCGCGGCGCTGTTCGATCACGCCATCCAGCGCAGCGCGGAAACGATCGCGGTCGAGCGGATGCAGCACTTCAAGCCAGCCCGCGGCTGAGCCTTCCAGCGCGCCGCGCTTCAGGCCCAGCATCTGCTCGGTTTCGGGGCTGGTATACACCTTGTCCGACGAGACATCCCAGTCCCAGATCATGTCGCCGGCACCGGTCAATGCCAGGGCTCTGCGCTCGACGTCGGAGACGATGCCGTGGGTGATCGAGCCGGCAAAGGCATGCTGCATGACGGTGAAGCCGATCAGCATCACGATCAGGACAAGGCCACCAAGCAAAGCGGGACCGACGATGTCATTGGTGACAAAGCCGCCGACGGTGAGAGCGGCCGCGACGGTCCACACGCAGAGTAGGAACCAGGTCGGGATCAGCAGCACCGCGCGGTCGAAGCCCTGCATCGACAGCAGCACGACAACGGCAAAGCCGAGAAAGGCAACGCCCGCAAACGAGAAGCGCGCGATGCCCGATGCCACAGCGGGATCGTACAGCGCGACCGCAATCAGCGCGGCAAGGCCGCCGAGCCAGGCGACGGTGATGTGCGCGTAACGCACATGCCAGCGGCTGAGATTGAGATAGGCAAACAGGAAGACGAGCAAGGTCGCGGCCAGCACGCATTCGCCGACCGCGCGCCAGATGCGCTCGGCGCCGGCCGACATATCGAAGACCTTGCCCCAGAATCCGAAATCGATGCCGATATAGACGAGCACCGCCCAGCCGAGCGCGGCTGCGGCCGGGAACATCACCGAGCCTTTCACCACGAATAGAATGGTCAGGAAGAGGGCAAGCAGACCGGCAATGCCGATGACGATGCCGTAATAGAGCGTGAAGGAGTTGATCTTGTCCTTGTAGGCGTCCGGTTCCCACAGGTAGAGCTGCGGGAGGTTGTCGGATCGCAATTCCAGCACATACGTTACGACCGATCCGGGATCGAGTGTCACGCGGAACACGTCGGCGGTGGCTGAATCCTGCCGTTCTGGCCGTTCGCCGGCGCTCGGCGTCACAGTCACAACGCGCGACAGACCGAGATCCGGCCAAAACAGGCCAGATCCGACCATGCGATAATGCGGCACGACGATCAGCCGATCGATCTGCTCGTCGCCGGTATTGGCCAGCGCGAATACGGCCCAGTTATTGCCGGCCTCGCGGCCGCGCACTTCGATCCTGCGGATGATGCCGTCCGGGCCTGGCGCGGTCGAGACCTGAACGCGGTCGCCTTCGACGCGGGGGCGCTCGGCGGCCTCGGTCAGGTCGATGGCGGCGGCGTCGGGGCGCACATTCACAGCATCGACGGCGCGCGCCGGCGTCAGCGCCAGCAACAGACTCGCGCAAATGAACAGGAGCGCGGCGAGCACACGCGGCAGTTGCCGCCGGCCCGCCGTGGGTCGCGATGCAGTGAGATATGCGCGATAGTCCGGCAAAATTCCCCGTCCTTAACCTCTAGGAAAGTCCGACGTTTACGCCGATTTCGGGGCGCGGGGCCGGCAAAGCTGCTTAAACTTATAGGCGGTTCGGCCGGGTAAGGGGAGAGGGATCGGCAAGCTGTGCGTTCCCAGCTCCATGCCTCGTGATCGCACAGGGAGCGCGCCTTAAAAAAGCCGCGGCCTGTTACGCGCGCGTCGGGAATTGCTCCGCGAACCAGTTCCGCCACAGCGGCTCGCTGGCCGCAGCCTGCTTTGCGGCATCGGCGCCGTAGAAAAAGAAGCTGGCGCTGACGTGAACGCCGTCTTTCACGGCGTGTGTTCCCCACAATGCGACGCCAGGCACGGGCGCCTCCAGACGCATCATGATGTAACGCGATTTCGTATTTTGAACGATGCTTTCGACGGTGCCTGTCAACGCTTCGGGAGCCGACGCCGTCGTGCGTCGCTCGCCCACATTGGTTCCGGCAAGCCCAAGCCTTTCGGTCAAACGTGTCCAGATCGCCAGTGGTTCTTCTTGTACGCTCATGACCATCGCGCCAGCCTGCGCCGCTTCCATTCCCGCAAAATGTGCGAGATAGATCCGCAGCACCTCGAAGAAGCCCGGCCAGCCGCCTTCGAAGCCTTCAAGCTGATCGTCCCAATCGTCGGTCGATGCGAACAGCGAATGCACCATTCTGACCACGCATTGGCCGCCTGAACGGGCGGTGATGGTGACTTCGGTCGCGACCGGCGGCGCGCCTTCGGCCCAGTCGCGCTCGACATAGCCGAAGACATACGGCGGCTCCCAGAACGTGACTTGCCCGGTCGATTTGGCGTCCGGACCGAAATGGAATTCGAGGTTGCCGCCGACGCGCTCTTCGATGCTGGCTTTGGTGAACCAGGCGGCATAGCCGGGGCCCGTCGCCAAAGCGCGCCAGACCTCGTCTGGCGAGCCGGGTACGAGCACTTCCATTTCAACCCAGCGCTTGCCGCTTGCGTCCTTCTTCACGGGCATCGGATGGCTCCTTTCATGCTTTCACGGTGTCCGGTGCTGGATAGGCGGCGACGAGCAGCCGGTGCGCGCGTCCGTTCGGCGCAGCTTCGTCGTGGTAATGCGCAGCAAGACCGGCAACGGCCCGCGCGAGATCCTCGGTGAATGCGGCGCGCTCCGTGGCCGATCGAAAGCGGATCACAGTATCGATCGACAGTGTGGCGAGGCGCTTGTCTTGCCGGCGTGCCCGGCGCCAGAGATCGCCAACCTCCTGCATCGCGCGCGCAGCGAGCGCAATGAGATAGCTCGCCGAGACATGATCGCGCGTGCGCGCGGGGTCGGCGCCGATCGCGCCGAGAGCGGCAGGCGACACGACATAGGAGCTTGCGGTCGCCACCATGAGCCGCTCGGTGAGGCCGCCCCAGTGCCGCTCCTCTGCGGGTGTCACGAGACCAGCCTCTTCCAGCGCCCGCAGATGATAATTCGCCTTTTGCCGGGTGAGGCCGACCTGGCCCGCGACCGAGGCGGCGGAGCCCGGCGTCACCAGTGCGGCGAGGATTTTGGCTTTGACCGGATCGAGCGCGAGCGCAGCGGTCTCCGGCCGATCGAGAACGTCGACATCCAACATGGTCCAAACTTCGCATTGACAATTTTTTTTGTCAATGCGTGTGGGCAAGGCAGTTGAGGATTTTTCTACGGTGTCGAGCTGGACGGCTTCGGGGGCTGATGGCCGAAAGGTTGCGAGCGCAGCATCATGCGATTGCACATGTCGCTGCGCTCGAAATGCGGTTCAGACCGTCAGCACGATCTTGCCGATATGCGCGCTGCTTTCCATGCGGGCATGCGCGTCCGATGCCTTCGCCAGCGGGAAGGTGGAATCGATCACCGGCTTGATCTTGCCGGCCTCCACCAGCGGCCAGACTTTTTCGGCGATGCCCTTGGCGATCTCGGCTTTCTCGGCCACGGTGCGCGGACGCAAGGTCGAGCCGCTATGCGTGAGCCGCTTCGCCATGAGGCGGGCGAAATTCGCCGTCGCCTTCGGATTTGCGGCGAACGACACCTGCGCGATGCGGCCGCCATCGGCCGCGGCATCGTAGTTGCGGTCGATATAATCGCCGCCGACGATATCGAGGATGACATTGGCGCCCTTGCCGCCGGTCGCTTTCTTCGTCTCTTCAACAAAGTCCTGCGTCTTGTAGTTCACCGCAACATCGGCGCCGAGCTTCTTCGCCGCTTCGCATTTGTCATCCGAACCTGCGGTGGTGATGACTTTTCCGCCGAACGCTTTCGCCAGCATGATCGCAGTGGTGCCGATGCCGGATGTGCCGCCATGCACCAGCACCCAGTCCCCGCTCTGCATCTGCGCGCGCATCATCAGATGCTGCCACACGGTAAAGAATGTTTCCGGCATCGCTGCGGCTTCCACCATCGTCAGCGATGGCGGCACTTTCAGCGCGTGGTTTTCATAGGCGAGGCAGTATTCCGCATAGCCGCCGGCAACGACGAGTGCGCAAACCTTGTCGCCTACTTTCCAGCGGGTGACGCCATCGCCGAGCGCGACGACTTCACCGGCGATCTCAAGGCCGGGAATGTCACCCGCGCCCATCGGCGGCGGATAGCTGCCCTGACGCTGGCGCACGTCGGGACGGTTCACGCCGGCCGCGGCAACTTTCACGAGGATTTCCCCCGCGCCGGGTGTCGGAACCGGACGCTGTTCCGGGATCAGCATCTCCGGTCCGCCCGGCTCCTTGATACCGATGACGGTCATGCGCGAGGGAATTGAGGTCATGGTTAATTCCTGAGAAAAAATTGATGTCCCGGGTTTCATAGTCGCCGTATCATCATGTGACAACCATCAGGACCGACGCTAGTTTTGCGCGGCAACTACGACATTCAGCGAGACGACGACGATGGCTGTTTTCGACGATGACGATCGACCGAAAAGAAAAATCCAGCATGAGATCGGTCAGGATTTGTCGCTGATTTCAGTCACCGAGCTGAATGAGCGCATTGCGCTGCTGCGCGAGGAAATCGCGCGCCTGGAAGCTGATATCGCGAAAAAACAATCGTCGCGCGCCAGTGCGGATCAGTTTTTCAAGAAGTGAATAGCGCGTCTTCGAGCGAAGTGGGCCGGTTCGCGTTAAGAAAGCGCGTCAAAAACAAAAGGCTAGTGGCCGCACATTGCTCCGTGCGGTGTTTCTGACGTTCCGATCAACCCTCGCGGCAATCTCTTTATCGGAACGTCAGAAACAAAACCGCACCAGAATCAAAACGTTGTTGGTGTCCTTTTGTCTCCAACGCTTCCCGGACGTCGCAGCAAGGGATACGAAGCGTTGGAGACAGGACACCAACGTTGCGTTGCAATGTTTTACGAAGCATTTTTCATTTAACTCAAACTTAAGCTTTCCCAACTATGACTCTGATTGTCCATCTTCTGTGGACATCGAGTGGCTCCTGTCCACTCTGTTTGACGCCTCCCTGTTATCCACTTCGAGCCGCCGGAAACGGCGGCTCTTTTTTGTCCCAGATCGGAACACATCGCGTGCTCTGCACGGGAGGTCTGGCAACTATGTATTCAAATTAGCTGCTCATTTGCTTTACCCGCTCGCCCTGCGGCGACTATGCTCTGGCTACTAACGGGTGAGGCGTAAAACGTGATGTCGGAATTTACCGCTCAGAACAGCGGCGCGATTTCATTTCGCGAGAAGCTTGCGGGCTCCCAGGCCTTTTCGCAATTGTTCCGCGACGGCATGGCGCTGGTCGAGGAAACGGCCGCTTATCTCGATGGGCCAGGCCGCAGGGAATCCAAGGCCTTGCCGCGCAGCGGGGCGCTGACCTATGCGACCGAAAGCATGCGCCTGACCACGCGGCTGATGCAGCTCGCTTCGTGGCTGTTGCTGCATCGTGCGGTGAAAGAGGGCGAGATGTCGCTCTCGCAGGTCAATCAGGAAAAAACGAAGGTAAAGTTGTCGCCGACATTTTCGGCCGACGAAGAAACATTGGCCTTGCTGCCGGACACGCTGGCGGATCTGATCCGCCGCTCGCTCGTCCTGGCCGACCAGGTGCGGCGGCTGGATGCGACGATCCACGCACCGGCGGACGCGCCGCAGAACACCAATAACCCGGTCGAGCATCAGCTCGGCCTGCTCAAGGCGGCCTTCGAGGGCCGCTGAGGCGATCCATGTGCTATGGCGCAATAAAAATCACCGGGCCGCGTCATCCGCGGTCCGGTGATTTTTATTGGCGATCCTTCGTTGCCGGTCGGACCGGCGATAGCCGACTGGCGATTACTTGCCGTCTTCCTTGATGAAGCCCGCAAACTTCTTCTGGAAGCGCGACAGGCGGCCGCCGCGGTCGAGAAGCTGCTGGGAGCCGCCGGTCCAGGCCGGATGCGACTTCGGGTCGATATCGAGCTGCATCGTGTCGCCATCCTTGCCCCAGGTGGAGCGGGTAACGAACTCGGTGCCGTCGGTCATCTTGACCTTGATGGTGTGGTAGTTCGGGTGAATATCGGACTTCATGACAGGAACCCCGGCGGTTTCGCACCGCGCTGACCGGATTGACGGATTGATGAAATTCGCGGGGTCTATAGCCCAAGTGCCCTAAAGGGGCAAGTTTGACGGATTCCAGCTTGCCGGGGGCCCTTCCGCGCGGCATTCACAGGGCTGGAACGCCGGAGACGATCATGGCCCTTGTGGTGGATAGCGAAAAGCGCGGGGAACTGGGCGCGGCAGCATCGCCGGGCACCGAGCGCGGGCGCGGCTCTTCGCTCAAGCCGCTGCGGCTGCTCTTCCCTTATGTCCTGCGCTACCGCGCGCGGGCATTTTTCGCCCTCGTGGCCCTGATCGTGGCGGCGCTGGCCACCCTGGCGGTCCCTCTCGCCGTCCGCCGGATGATCGATTTCGGCTTCACCGGCGATAAATCGCTGATCGACAAATATTTCGCGGTGATGATCTGCGTCGTGTTCGTGCTCTCGATGGCGAGCGCGCTGCGCTATTATCTCGTCACGACGCTCGGCGAACGCATCGTCTCCGATCTGCGCGAGCAGGTGTTCGGCCATCTCGTGGCGTTGTCGCCGGCCTTTTTCGATCGCGGCCATACCGGCGAGATGATGTCGCGGCTCACCGCCGACACGACGCAGATCAAGGCTGCCGTCGGCGCATCGGTTTCGGTGGCGTTGCGCAATCTCGTGCTGTTTCTCGGTGCCGGCGCGATGATGGTGATCACCAGCCCAAGGCTGTCGATGTTTGTGCTCGCCGCCATTCCGGTGATTGTCCTGCCGTTGGTGGCTTTTGGGCGCGCGGTGCGGAAGCGCTCGCGTCAGGCGCAGGATTCGCTGGCCGAAGCTTCGGCTTATGCAGCGGAGACGATCGGCGCTGTCCGCACGGTGCAGGCTTTCACCAGCGAAAGCGATGCCGCAAAGCGTTTTGGCGGCGCGGTGGAGACGGCCTTTCAGGCGGCGCGGCAATCGACATTGTCGCGCGCGATCCTGACCGCGATCGGCATCTTCCTGGTCTTTGCAAGCGTTGTGATCGTGCTGTGGGTCGGCGCCAAGGACGTGCTGGCCGGCGACATGACGCCGGGCCGTCTCGGCCAGTTCGTGCTGTATGCCGTGTTTGCCGCCGGCGCGCTGGGGGAACTGAGCCAGGTCTGGGGCGAGGTGCAGCAGGCTTCGGGTGCGGCGGAACGACTGTTTGAAATTCTCGGCATCAGGCCCGAGGTCAAGGTGCCGGCGAAACCCGTCGTCTTGCCCACGCCGGCGCGCGGCGAGATCGTGTTCGACAATGTGCGCTTCCATTATCCGACACGGCCGGAAACCTCCGCGCTGGAGGGCGTGTCGTTCCGCGTGGCGCCGGGCGAGAAGGTTGCGATCGTCGGACCATCGGGTTCCGGCAAGAGCACGGTGTTCAACCTGATCCTGCGTTTCTACGATCCGGAAGCCGGGCGCGTGACCTTCGATGGCGTGACGATCGCCGATGCCGATCCGCTCGACCTTCGCCGTCATATCGCGTTGGTGCCGCAGGAGGCGGCGATCTTCGCGGCCTCGATCCGCGACAACATCGCTTTCGGCAGGCCCGATGCGAACGACGCGCAGATCGAACGCGCGGCGGAGATGGCGGCAGCCACCGAATTCATCCGCCGCCTGCCGCAGGGTCTTGCAACCATGATCGGCGAGCGCGGTGTGACGCTGTCGGGCGGACAGCGCCAGCGCATCGCCATCGCGCGCGCGATCCTTCGCGACGCGCCGCTCTTGCTGCTGGACGAGGCGACATCGTCTCTCGATGCCGAAAGCGAAACGCTGGTGCAGGAAGCACTGGAACATTCGATGACGGGACGCACGACATTGGTCATTGCGCATCGTCTGGCGACGGTGCTGTCATGCGACCGCATCATCGTGCTGGATCAGGGCAGGATCGTCGACCAGGGCACGCATGAGCAGCTTGCGGCATCCGGCGGTCTTTATGCGCGGCTGGCGAAGCTGCAGTTCGACATTCACTAGTCATTCCGGGTTCGCGAGCTTTGCTCGCGCCCCGGAATGACCATCACGGCCGCCACGTCATCATATAGACCGGCGCGCCGGACCTGCGGTTGAAGTCCTCGCCGGCGATGATGAAGCCGCCGGCCTGATAGAAGGCCAGAGCGCGCGTGTTGTCTTTGTTAACGTGCAGATAAAGTCCGTCCTGGCCGATCTGTTTGGCGGCGCCAAGCAGCGCTTTGCCTACGCCCATCCGCTGCGCCTCCGGCGCCACCACGATCTGATCGAGATAGCCGGTGCGCGGCGACACCGCGACAAAGCCGGCGAGGCGCGAAGCATCGGGACATTCGGCAACAACGACTTTTGAATCGAGCAGCAGGTTGCTCCAGTGCTCGCGAAACCAGTCAAGGCGTTTTGAAAAATCGATCTGCGGATAAGCCAGTTGCCAGGCGCGCTGCCAGAGCGCGAGCGCAGCGTCAAATTCGGTCGTCTGATAAGGCCGCAGCTTGATCATCGCTTGCGACATGGATCGTCTCAATCCTGCCCGTGGCAGGTGGATGTTACCGCTCGGTCAGTTTCAGCTCAATCCTGCGGTTGCGGCGGAAGGCCTCGTCGGTCTTCTCGGTGTCGAGCGGCTGAAATTCGCCAAAGCCGGCGGCGACCAGATGCTGCGGAGAGATGCCGCGCGAGATCATGTACTGCACGACGGCGATGGCGCGCGCCGCGGATAATTCCCAGTTCGACGGGAATTGCACATTGGAGATCGGCCGGATGTCGGTATGGCCGTCGACACGCATGACCCAGGCGATATCGCTTGGGATTTGCTTTTCCAGTTCGAGCAATGCGTTGGCGATCTTGTCGACTTCAGCGCGGCCTTCCGGCTTCAGCACCGCCTGACCAGGATCGAAGAAGACTTCGGACTGAAACACGAAACGGTCGCCGACGATGCGCACATCCGGCCGGTCACCGAGGATCTGCCGCAGGCGGCCGAAGAAGTCCGAGCGATAGCGCTGCAATTCCTGCACCCGCTGCGCCAGCGCGACATTGAGCCGATTGCCGAGATCGGCGATGCGAGTCTGCGAGTCGCGCTCGCGCTTCTCCGACACTTCCAGCGCGGCTTCGAGTGCGCCGAGTTGGCGGCGCAAGGCGGCGATCTGCTGGTTCAATAATTCGACCTGTGCGAGCGCACGCGCCACGCTCTGCTTTTCAAGGTCGAGTTGTGAGGCGAGTTCGCTGGCCTTGCCTTGCGCGGCCGCGGCCTGACCGGCGCCTTCGGCGAGGCCGCGCAGGCGATCGCGCTCGGCCTCGGTCGCGGCGAGGTTGGAGCGGACATTGGCCAGCAATTCCTCGAGGTTGGAGCGGCCGGTCTTTTCCAGCGACAGCAAGTCGGTCAGCTGGGCGATCTGCGCATTCAGGCGCTGCAAAGCGGTGTCTTTGCCGCTGATCTCCTGCGACAAATAGAATTGCACGATCGAAAAAAGCGACAGCAGGAAGATGATGCCGAGCAGCAGCGTCGACAACGCATCGACGAAGCCGGGCCAGTAATCGACGCCGCGTTCGCGACGATTGCGCGCAAGTGCCATGGGACTTTAGGTTTTCTCCCGCGCCAGGATTTCAAGCACCTTGCGGATTTCCTGATTCTGCTCAGCCTGTGAATCGGCCCAGTCGCGGATCATCTGCTGTTCCGAGCGCATGTGATGCACGAGGCCCTGGATCGCTTCGGCGAGATTGGCCATGGCGGCGGTGGCGGCCTTGCTGCCGCCGGTTTCCGCCACGGTTTCGCGCAGACGCTCGATCGCGGCCCGCATATCGCCCGACATGGGCGCCGATGTGGTCACCGTCACCGGGTCGCTGCCGATGTCATGCACGGTGGTCGACAGCCAGTCTTCGAGGTCGGTGTAGAAGCGGTTCTGCGCCTGGCTCATCTGCAGATCGAGGAAGCCGAGCACCAGCGAACCCGCCAGACCGAACAGGGATGACGAGAACGCGATGCCCATGCCGCCGAGCGGTGCGGCAAGGCCTTCGCGCAGTGTCTCGAATACCGAGCCGGCGTCACCGTTCGGTTTGAGCGTCTCTACCACCTTGCCGACTGAACCTACGGTCTCGATCAGGCCCCAGAAGGTGCCGAGCAGGCCGAGGAAAATCAGAAGGCCGGTCATGTAGCGCGACAAATCGCGCGCCTCGTCGAGGCGGGTGGCGATCGAGTCGAGCAGGCCGCGCATCATCGGCGTCGAAATCGCCATGCGGCCGAGCCGGTCGCCCAGGATGGCCGCCATCGGTGCCAAGAGGACAGGGGGGCGGTCGACGGCGATGCCAGGATCGGCGAGCCGGAAATTGTTGACCCAGGCGACTTCGGGGAACAGCCGGATCACCTGCCGGAAAGCCAGCAGGATACCGATCACCAGAACGCCGAGAATCAGGCCGTTCAATCCCGGATTGGACATGAAGGCCGCAATGATCTGCCGATGCAGAATGAGGCCGATCAAACCTCCCAGCACCAGAAACACCAGCATCCGGACGAGAAAGATGCGGGGGGAGGAGAGCTTGTGGGGGTCGAATTTCTTACGAGCCATTGTCTGAAGGCCAGCCTTTCAATGACAAAGCGTAACATCAATATGGCACAGACACGGCGAAATAGAACCCGAGAGGGTCCCACAGCCTGTTGGAAACGGTTTAAAGTCCTGCCCGACATTTGAGCGGGCAGGTTTTGCGCCCGGATGTGAGAGAGCCGCACAAAACCGGCCGCTACGGCCCTACTGCCGCATTATGACAACGAAATTGCGGCCGACCTGTCTCAGCCGGCTGCGCCGGCGGTCTTCAGGATTTTCAGCAGGTCTTTCTGCAGGGTCTCATTGCCAGCGACGATGTGTCCCTTGGTCAGCATCGCGTCATTGCCGTCGCAATCGCTGACATAACCGCCGGCCTCGCGCACCAGCAGGATGCCCGCTGCCATATCCCAGGACGAGAGGTTGCGTTCCCAGTACAGATCGAAACGGCCCGCCGCGATAAAGGCGAGATCGAGCGCCGCCGAGCCGAAGCGGCGAAGACCGGCAACCTGTTCCTGTACAGCGACGAATTCGGTGCGGAATTCCGCAAGCCCGCCGCGTCCGCGATGCGGCAATCCGCAAGCGACCACGGCATCCTGCATCGAGCGGCGTCCGGCGACGCGGATGCGCTTGTCGTTGAGGAAGGCGCCTTTGCCGCGCTCGGCGATATACATCTCGTCGGTGATCGGATTGTAGACGAGACCGGCGATCATCGTGCCTTCGCGCTCAAGGCCGATCGAAATCGCAAATTGCGGAATGCCGTGCAGGAAGTTGGTCGTGCCGTCGAGCGGGTCGACATACCAGGTGTGGGTCTTGTCCGGGCCTTCGATCTTGCCGCCTTCTTCGCCGATGAAGGAATAGCCCGGCCGTGCGGCCATCAATTCATCACGCAGCACCTGCTCGGCCTTGCGGTCGGCGGCGGTGACGAAATTTGCCGGGCCCTTGACCGAAACCTGCAGCTTCTCGACTTCGCCGAAATCGCGAATGAGCCCGCGCGCGGCCTTGCGCGCGGCTTTCATCATCACGTTGAGGAGGGCGGAGTGGAGCATGGACTGATCTCTTTACCCTCCCCTGGAGGGGGAGGGGCGGCGAGTAAAACGAGCCGGGGTGGGGTGATCAAAAGTCACCCCCTCCCGACCATTCATCGCTAGAGCGATAAATGGTCACCTCCCCCCTCCAGGGGGAGGTGAAAGAAAGACCTACTCCGCCCGGCGGACGTAAGTCACTTCGTTGGTATCGACGATGATCTTTTCGCCGGCGGTGATGAAAGGCGGCACCATGACCCGCAGGCCGTTCTCGAGTTTGGCCGGCTTGTAGGAAGACGACGCCGTCTGCCCCTTCACGACCGGATCGGCCTCAACGATTTCCAGGGTCACATAATCCGGCAGCTTGATGCCGATCGGGCGTTCGTCGTGCATTTCCAGCGTCACGGTCATGCCGTCCTGGAGGAACGCCGAACGCTCGCCGACGAAATCCTCCGGCAATTCGATCTGCTCGTAGCTGTCGTTGTCCATGAAGACGAGGCTGTCGCCCTGCTTGTACAGGAACTGAAAGTCCTTCTGTTCCAGCCGGGCGCGCTCGACGCGCTCGTCGGAGCCGAAGCGGTTATTGAGCTTGCGGCCGTCGATCAGGTTCTTCAGTTCGACCTGATTATAGGCCGGTCCCTTGCCGGGTTTCACGGCCATGGTCTTCACCGCAGCCCAGAGCGTGTCCTGGTACTCGATGACCATGCCCGGACGAATTTCGTTGCCATTGATCTTGGCCATGAGGCGTTTCCACGGTTTTCGGGAGGGACTTGTTTCGGCCGTTGGTGTGCCCCGGCGGCTCCGCCGCCGTCAAGAGCGTGAATTGGCGATGATGAACAGCCAGGGCTGGGCTTCCTTTTCCGCCGCGGCCCGGGTGTCGGGGCTCTGCTTGGCCATGAACTCGTCGAGCCAGGGATCGCTGGCGCCCGCGGCCTTCGAGACGATGTGCCATTTCACCGCTTCCTTCGGGTCGGCCGGGAGGCCGCGGCCGGTGGCGAGAACGCGGGCCAGCCGGTTTTGCGCGATCGGAGCGCCCCGCTGCGCCGCCTTGCGCAGGATCTGCGCCGCCCCGGCCTCGTCTTTCTCAATGCCGGTGCCGTTATAGAGGGCGATGGCGTATTCGACCTGAGCGTCGAGGTGGTCGGCGAGCGCCGCGGCGCCGAGCAGCCGGGTCGCCTCTTTCTCGTCCTTGGGGACGCCGCGGCCCGCCTTGTACATCGTGGCGAGCGCGTATTGCGCCTCGCGGTTGCCGGCCTGGGCTGCGATCCGGAACAGCTCGGCGGCGCGGCCGAAATCCTGCGGAAACTGCATCCCCTCGAGATAGAGGAGGCCCAGATTGTAGGCTGCGGCCGGCTGACCGAGCTTCGCCGCGCTGGCAAACAGCTTTGCGGCGGCGTCGCGATCCTTCGGTCCGCCGCGCCCTGCGAGCCGCATCATCGCCAGCGACAGCATTGCTTCGCGGTCGCCACGGTCGGCCGCGAGCTTGTACCATTCGACCGCCTTGGCATCGTCCTGGACGACGCCGAGGCCGCCGGAATAGAGAACGCCGAGCAGGGTCATGGCCTTCGGGTCGCCGTTCGCTTCGACCCGCTTGGTCGCTTCGGCAAAGGCGGTGAGGTAATGGCCGCGCTGGAAGGCGCCGAAGGCAAGGTCGGCCGACGGATCGACAGGAGATGTCTCCGGTGCCGGAGCGGGTGCCGGGGATTTTTTCGGGGCGGCCAGGGCGGCATGACCGGAGGCCAGCATCAATAACGCGAGCGATATGCGGACGACTTTGCTCATGTCACCGCCGCTTTCGATGTCAGGCGGCTGGCAGCATCGGCGACCGCAATCGCGATGCCGCGCGGATCGGCGAAGATGAAATCGCCGAGGGCGACGAAATCGGCGCCGGCTTCAGCCAGCGGTGCAATATCGTCGAACGAACCGGCATAGGCAACGCAGGGTGCTTCGAACACTTCCGCCCACCACGACACCCGCTCGGCGATGGCCTGCAAAACCGGGCGCTCGTCGGCGCCATTGGGTTCGCCGAACATCACATAATCGGCGCCGCCCTCGGCCGCGATCATGGCGTCGTGCCGGGTGCTGAGGCCGCCCGCACCGGCAATGCGGTCGGGCTTCAAGGCATTCACCACTTCTTCGAATTCTGTGATGCTGCGAAGATGCGCGCCATCGGCGCCGCCGCGCGCAACGATGGCAGGATGTCCCTCGAGAATGAGCGCGGCGCCCGCCCGTTGCACGGTCGGCGCCAGCGCCTTGACGCGATTGATCAGGGAGCGGTCGTCTTCGTCCGGCAGGCGCAACAGCACGGCCGCGATATCGGCGCTGTCGAGCGCCGCCAGCAGATCGAGCTTCAGCGATGCGATATCGGCCGCCACCGGCGTCACGAGATAGAGACGCGGCTGCGGGCGTTGAGGATCTGGTTGCCCGGGTGTCATTGCTGTTCCGATGCGTCTCCAATTCGGCAAAAAGGGGGCGCCGCTGATCCGTCGCGTGTCGCTGGTGGTTTGGTGCGGCCGTTGTTATTGTCCAGCTATGGCCGCAACGCAATTGCGCACATTCGTCGCGATGACGCTGGTCCTGCTGCTCGCAGTCGGAGGTGTGGGGAATTGCGTCCGCGGTCTGGAAACGGCAGCGGTCGCGGCTGAAACCAGTATGCCGATGTCCGACGGCTGCGACGGTTGTCGCGATGACGCTGCAGCGCCGCATCTGTGTCCGACCTTCTGCTTCAGTGCAACGATTTTGCCGCAAATCGCAAATGCGGCCTATATCGCCCTCGTGTCGCAAATCTTGCCGGAGGCGAGACCGCTTCGGTTGGCGGACGCGCATGGACCGCCGGATCTGCATCCTCCGAAATTCACCGGATTGGGTTAGGCGCGCCTCGCCGGCGCTCAAACGGGCCTGCGATCCGGTGCGCTTGTCGTTCGTTGCGCAGTCTTTGCGCCGCGCAAGCATGAATCGTCGTGAAAGTAGACCGAAATGGCTCCAAACGAATCACGCGGTGTTGATCGCCGCAGTTTTCTCGCCGGAACCGCCTGTGCGGCGATGGCCCCGCTGTGGCCGATGTCCGCTCTGTCGTCATCCGACGCGAGCGTCCGTGAATTCTCCTTGAGCGCAGGCCAGGCACAGGTGCCGCTGGTCGGCGCCCCGCATCCGGACACGCCGGTGTGGTGCTATAACGGCAGTGTGCCCGGCCCTGCCATTCGCGTGTCGCAGGGCGAGCGTGTTCGCATTCATGTCGAGAACGGATTGCGGGAGGACACAACTGTCCATTGGCACGGCGTGCGGCTGCCGAACGCGATGGATGGGGTTCCGCATCTCACCCAAAAACCGATCGCGCCGGGTGAACGCTTCACCTATGAATTCGTCTGCCCGGATGCCGGGACGTTTTGGTATCACCCGCATCAGCGCAGCTTCGAACAGGTCGGCCGCGGACTCTACGGCGCGCTGATCGTTGCAGAGTCATCGCCGCCCGCCGTCGATCGTGACGTGACCTGGATTCTCAGCGACTGGCGGCTGTTGAAGAATGCCGCGATCAGTGACGATTTCGGCAACATGCACGACGTGAGTCACAACGGCCGCGTTGGCAACACGGTGACGGTCAATGGCCGCATTCGCGAGACATTTGCTGTGCGCGCCGGCGAGCGCATTCGCCTGCGGCTGGTCAACGCAGCGAATGCGCGGATGTTCGCACTTGAATTTGCCGGGCATCAGCCATGGATCATTGCAATGGACGGCCAGCCGGTCGAACCGCATGTCCCAGAAGGCAATCGCATGGTGCTTGGTCCGGCGATGCGGGCCGATCTTGTCATCGACATGCGCGGAAAGCCGGGCCAGCGGTTCACGGTCACCGACGCGTTTTATCGCGGCATGGCATATCGCCTGCTCGATCTCGTCTACAGCGATGAAGTGCCGGTGCGCACCTTCGCGGATGAGCCGCCAGTGCGGCTTGCCGCCAATCCCTTGGCCGAACCGGACCTGAAATCGGCGGAGCGGCACGAGATTGTTTTCAGCGGCGGGATGATGGGCGGCATGATGTCCGCCATGATGGACGGCAAGCAGACCGACATCCGAACGCTCATGCATAACGGTCTCGTCTGGGCCGTGAACGGTATTGCCGCGAAAGGCCACATGCTCAAGCCTCTGCTCACGCTCGATCGCGACCGCTCCTATGTGCTGGAGCTCGTCAACGACACGGCCTGGCACCACCCGATGCATCTGCACGGCCATGCTTTCCGCGTCATCTCACGCAACGGAACGCCGACGCAGCATCGCGAATGGCTGGACACCGTGCTGCTCGATCCGCGTGAGCGCGCCGAAATCGCCTTCGTCGCCGACAATCCCGGCGACTGGATGTTTCACTGCCACATCCTCGAGCATCAGACCGGGGGAATGATGGCTGTGGTCCGTGTGGTGTGAGGCGGTGCTGTCAGCGCAGCTCGCGATCCAGAGAAAAGAGTTATCCATGGAGATGCGGATGATCCGAATTTTCCTGACCACGCTCGGTCTGGCGGGCATGTTGCTTGCTACGCCCGCCGGTGCTGCCGACAAGCCCGGCGTCACGCTCTACAAGAATCCGCAATGCGGCTGCTGCGAGGGCCACGCGAACTACCTGCAGCAGCACGGGTTCAAGGTCACGGTCGTGCCGACGCACGACATGTCCCTGATCAGGAGGCAACACGGGATCGCGGAGCGCTTCGAGGGCTGCCATATCGCGCTGGTCGACCGGTACGTGGTCGAAGGTCACGTTTCGGCGCCGGCGATCGACAAGCTGTTGAAGGAGCAGCCCGACATCAAGGGCATCTCGCTGCCCGGCATGCCGGATGGTTCACCGGGCATGAGCGGTCAGAAGACGGAGCCGTTCGTCACCTACGAAATCGGCGACAATCCATCCGCGGACAAGGTGTTCGTTGTCGAATAAAGAAGGGTGGCACGGCTTGCGCCGATACCACCCTTCTGAATTGTTTCTGCTTGGACTACGCCGCCTGCTTTTCCAGTGACGACTTCCATTCGCCGAGCGAGGCGAGGCCGTTCATCATCGCGCGATGGGTGAAGGCGCGCTGCGCGGCGGCGACGTTCTCGGACTTGCCGCTCCAGGCTTTCTGCGGCGCGGCTTGCAGCGCGCGGCCATAGGAGAAGGTCAGCTTCCAGGGCAGGTTGCCGATCTTGTTCATGGCGTCGAGATGGGCGGTCGCTTCCTCGTCCGACTGGCCGCCCGACAGGAAGGCGATGCCCGGCACCGCGCCCGGCACGCAATCCTTGAGCATGCGGACGGTCTTCTCGGCGACTTCCTCGACCGAGGCTTTCTTCGCGCTCTTCTTGCCCGGCACCGCCATGTTCGGCTTCAGCACGATGCCTTCGAGCTCGACACGCTGGAAATAAAGCTGCTGGAACGTTTCCTTCAGCACCCATTGGGTGACCTCGTAGCAGCGGTCGATATCGTGCGCGCCGTCCATCAGCACTTCCGGCTCGACGATCGGCACGATCTGCGCCTGCTGGCAGAGCGCAGCATAGCGGGCGAGCGCATGGGCATTCGTCATGATCGCCGTGTGCGAGGGAATGCCGTCGCCGATGTCGATCACCGCGCGCCATTTCGCAAAGCGGGCACCTTGCTCGTAATACTTCGGCAGACGGTCGGCGAGCTTGTCGAGGCCGACGGTGATCAGTTCGCCCGGGCATTGCGGCAGCGGCTTGGTACCTTCATCGACCTTGATGCCGGGAATGGCGCCGGTCTTCTTGATCAGTTCGACCAGCGGCGTGCCGTCCTTGGCCTTCTGCCAGATGGTCTCGTCGTAGAGAATGACACCGGAAATGTATTTCGACATCGCCTCGGTGGTCCGGAACATCAGCTCGCGATAATCGCGGCGATTGTCTTCGGTATTGTCCGTCCCGATGGCGTCGAAACGCTTCTTGATGGTGCCGGTGGATTCATCGGCAGCGAGGATGCCCTTGCCCGGGGCAACCATGGCGACGGCGATCTTATTGAGGTCTGCAAGGTTCAT
This sequence comes from Pseudorhodoplanes sinuspersici, assembly GCF_002119765.1. Taxonomy (NCBI): domain Bacteria; kingdom Pseudomonadati; phylum Pseudomonadota; class Alphaproteobacteria; order Hyphomicrobiales; genus Pseudorhodoplanes; species Pseudorhodoplanes sinuspersici. The sequence continues at coordinate 818,802 of NZ_CP021112.1, read as the reverse complement.
CGGTTGCTCCATCGAAAGCGCGCCGGGAAACCGGCCTTTTGGTTGCGTTTATATCGGCTGCGGCCGTGGCGTGAAGAGGGCGGCTAGTTTGCCCGCAAGACTTCCACACCTGGCAAAATTTTACCCTCAAGAAATTCAAGAAATGCGCCGCCGGCTGTTGAAATATAGGTGAAATCCTGAGCGACGCCGGCGTGGTTCAGCGCCGCGACGGTATCGCCGCCGCCGGCGATCGAGACAAGCTTTCCGGCCCTGGTTCGTTCCGCGGCGTGACGTGCTGCCGCAACCGTGCCGCGGTCGAACGGCGTCAGTTCGAACGCGCCGAGCGGGCCGTTCCAGAGCAGGGTCGCCGCGTCGCTAATGGCGGCGTTGATACGATCGATCGACCGCGGGCCGACATCGAGGATCATGCCGTCGGCCGGGATCGCGTCGAGGCCATAGGCGTGCGACGGCGCGTTGGCCTTGAACTCGTGCGCGACGACGGCATCGACCGGCAGGATGATCGCGCATTTGGCATCGTCGGCCTTGGCCATGATGCGGCGGGCGAGATCGGCAAGATCGCGTTCGGCCAGCGACTTGCCGACATTGATGCCCTGCGCGTGCAGGAAGGTATTGGCCATGCCGCCGCCGATCACCAGCGCGTCGACCTTGTCGATCATGTTTTCAAGGAGCTCGATCTTGGTCGAGACCTTGGCGCCGCCGACGATGGCGATCACCGGCTTTTTCGGCGCGACCAGCGCCTTCGACAGCGCGTCGAGTTCGGCCTGCATGGTGCGGCCGGCATAAGCAGGGAGTTTGTGGCCGAGACCTTCTGTGGACGCATGCGCACGATGCGCGGCCGAGAACGCATCGTTGACGAAAATATCGCCAAGCGCGGCGAGCTTCTCGACGAAGGCCGGATCATTCTTTTCCTCTTCCTTGTGGAAGCGGGTGTTTTCCAGAACGAGAATGTCGCCGCCCTTCATCGCATCGACGGCGGCCTTGGCGGCATCGCCGATGCAGTCGTCAGCAAAGGCGACCGGCCGCTTGATGACCTGCGAGAGCGCAGCCGCAACCGGCTTCAGTGAGTCCTTTTCATCTCGTCCCTTCGGCCGGCCGAAATGCGCGAGGATGATCACCTTGCCGCCCTTGCCGGCGATCTCGGTGATGGTCGGCACCACACGTTCGATACGGGTCGCGTCTGTAACCTTGCCGTTTTCCATCGGCACGTTGAGATCGACGCGCAGCAGCACGCGCTTGTTGTTGAGGTCTGCCTGATCGAGGGTGCGGAATTGGGACATATGAACAACCTTGCTCGTCATCCTGAGCGTCATGCGTAGGGCGGATTAGCGAAGCGTAATCCGCCACTGCGGGATCTGCGTCAGGCAGGCGGGTTACGCCTTCGGCTAACCCGCCCTACGAGGGCTCGCGCAAAATCAGATCAGCTTGCCCATCGCAACCGCAGTGTCGGACATGCGGTTGGAGAAGCCCCATTCGTTGTCGTACCACGACATGACGCGCACCAGCGTGCCGTCCATCACCTTGGTCTGGTCCATGTGGAAGACCGAGGAGTGCGGATCGTGGTTGAAGTCGATCGAGACATTCGGATCGGTGGTGAAGCTGAGAATGCCCTTGAGCTGCTGCTCGGCCGCGCGCTTGATCGCGCCGTTGATCTCGTCCTTGCTCGTGGCTTTCTTGGCGACGAACTTGAAATCGATGACCGAGACATTCGGCGTCGGCACGCGGATCGAAACGCCGTCGAGCTTGCCATTCAGTTCCGGCAGCACGAGACCGACGGCCTTGGCGGCGCCGGTCGAGGTCGGGATCATCGACAGGGCCGCAGCGCGGGCGCGGTAGAGATCCTTGTGCATCGTGTCGAGCGTCGGCTGATCGCCGGTATAGGCGTGGATGGTCGTCATGAAGCCCTTGTCGATGCCGACCGCGTCGTTCAGCACCTTGGCCACCGGCGCGAGGCAATTGGTGGTGCAGGAGGCATTCGAGACGACCAGGTGATCCTTGGTCAGCTTGTCGTGGTTCACGCCATAGACGACCGTGAGGTCGGCGCCGTCGGCCGGAGCCGAGACGAGGACGCGCTTGGCGCCGGCGGCCAGATGCGCCGAGGCCTTGTCCTTGGCGGTGAAGATGCCGGTGCATTCCATCGCGATATCGACGCCGAGATCCTTCCACGGCAGGGTCGAGGGATCCTTGATCGCGGTGACCTTGATCGGGCCGTTGCCGACGCTGATGGTATCGCCCTTGACGATGACTTCGCCGGGGAAGCGGCCATGCACCGAGTCATACCGGAGCAGATGGGCGTTGGTTTCGACCGGTCCGAGATCGTTGATGCCCACCACTTCGATATCCTTGCGGCCCGATTCAGCGATGGCGCGAAGGACATTGCGGCCGATGCGGCCAAATCCGTTGATGCCGACCCGTACCGTCATGGTCAAATTGCTCCCGGCTGATGTTTTGTCCGGGTTCGTATAGCGGGATTTTGCTCCAACTCAACTCGCCAGCGGCATTTTGGTAAAATGCATAGCCCCGTTGCGGCTGGCGGAACTGAGCCGCAACGAGACGAACCGGCCAAAGTCGCCCTTAAGGCCGGAACTTGCTGAGCGCTGCAGCGGCAATCGCCTCCGGCGTGATGCCGAAATGGTTGTACAGGTCCTTGTAGGGCGCGCTGGCGCCGAAACCGCTCATGCCCACGAAAACACCGTTGGAGCCGATGATTTCGTCCCATCCCTGACGGATTCCCGCCTCGACGCCGACATTGACCTCGGCGCCGCCGATGATCGCGTGCCGCTCCTTGGCCGGCAAATTCAGGAACAATTCAAAACAGGGCACGGACACGACGCGCGCCGGCTTGCCCTGGCGGTTGAGCATTTGCGCCGCCTCAACGGCGATCGCCACTTCCGAGCCGGTGGCGAAGATCGACACATCGACGTTGTCGCCGTCAACGCCCATGATCTCATAGGCGCCAGCGGCGCACAGATTGTCCGCCGTGTAGCTCCTGCGCAATTGCGGCAGGTTCTGGCGCGTGAGCGCGAGCACGCTCGGGGTGTCCTTTGACCGCAAGGCGATCTCCCAGCACTCGACCGCTTCGACCGCATCGCAGGGACGGAACACATTGACGTTGGGAATTGCACGCAAAGCGGCAAGATGCTCGACCGGCTGATGCGTCGGGCCGTCTTCGCCAAGGCCGATCGAGTCATGGGTCATGACGTGAATGACGCGCTCGCCCATCAGCGCGGCGAGGCGGATCGCGGGGCGGCAATAATCGGAGAAGACGAGGAATGTGCCGGAATAGGGGATGATGCCGCCATGCAGCGTCATGCCATTCATGGCCGCGGCCATGCCGTGTTCGCGAATGCCGTAGTGGATGAAGCGGCCGGAGAAATCCGACGCCGACATCGCCTTCATCGATTTTGTGCGGGTGTTGTTGGAGCCGGTGAGATCGGCCGAACCGCCGACCATTTCGGGCACCGCCGCGCACAGGCTTTCCAGTGCGAATTCGGACGACGAACGTGTGGCGATGTCCTTCGGCGCTTTATCAAGCGTTATCTTCACGCTCGTCACTGCGTCGGTGAGCGCAGCGGGCACTTCGCCGGACAGGCGGCGTTCGAATTCCGATTTCACCTCGGGCGGAAGCGAAGACAGCTTCTTCTCCCACGCCTGGCGCGCATCCTGCGAGCGCTGGCCGGCAGCGAGCCAGAGTTTGCGGATGTCGTCGGGAATGTGGAATGGGCCATGATCCCAGCCGAGGGCCTTGCGCGCGCCGGCGATTTCCTCGGCGCCAAGCGGCGAGCCATGCGACTTCTCGCTGCCCGCCTTATTCGGCGCACCGAAGCCAATGGTCGTCTTGCAGGCGATCATGGTCGGGCGATCGGCGTTCTGGGCCTTGGCGATCGCAGCGGCAATCGCCTCCGGGTCATGGCCGTCGATGCGTTCGGCGATCCAGCCGGCGGATTCAAAACGCTTCACCTGGTCGACCGAGTCCGACAGCGACAGCTTGCCGTCAATGGTGATGCCGTTGTCGTCAAAAAGAACGATCAGCCGGTTGAGCTTGAGATGGCCGGCCAGCGCGATGGCTTCCTGGCTGATGCCTTCCATCAGATCGCCATCGGAGCAGAGCACATAGGTGCGATGATCCACCACATCGCCGAAGGTCGCGGCGAGATGCCGCTCCGCGATCGCCATGCCGACCGCATTGGCGATGCCCTGGCCGAGTGGGCCGGTTGTGGTCTCGACGCCCTCGGTGATGAAATTTTCCGGGTGGCCGGGTGTTTTCGAATTGAGCTTGCGGAAATGCTTCAGCTCTTCGAGCGGCATGGACTTGTAGCCGGTGAGATGCAGCAGGGCATAGATCAGCATCGAGCCATGACCGGCCGACAGCACGAAGCGGTCACGATCCGGCCATTTCGGGTCGGACGGATCGAACTTCAAAAATTGCGAGAACAGCACGGTGGCGATGTCGGCGGCGCCCATCGGCAGACCGGGATGACCCGATTTGGCCTGTTCCACGGCGTCCATGGCCAGCGCGCGGATAGCGTTGGCCATGCGGTCATGTTGTGCGCGCGACATAGAAATTTTCCGGTTGCGCGGCGGTATCCGCCGCGGATCAGGCGATCAGGATGATTGGCGCGGACATATCACGCAGGTAGCGGGATGAGTCCAGAGTGTGAACGCAATCGGCGGCGCCTTTGCACAAATCGCCGGAATAAGGCCGGAATGCTTGGGGACGGCCCGCGCGCAGGCGTTGACGTCGTTGAAGCGGGAATTTAGGCTTGCTGGCTTAAGGCCTTGTGTCGAAAGAGTTTTTGATGAGTCATGTGTCCATGACCGATGCGAGCGCAATGGATGCGGCGGCCCGGAGGCTGGCTCAGGCGCTGGATGCGCTTTCGGCAGCGGTTGCGCGCAAGCGCGAAGCGGAACGCGGCGGCGACTCTGTCCAGGCGCAGCTTCATGCGCTCGGCACCGATCGCGCGCGCCTTGCGTCCGAACTCGACCATACGGCGGCGGAAGCCCGTCGGCTTGCAGACACCAACCGCGAGGTTGCGCGCCGGATCGATGTTGCAATGGGAACGATCAAGACCTTGCTCGATGAGCATGATCGATAGCGTGCAAGCTTAAGGCAACGCCATGGCTCAGGTGAATGTCACGATCAACGGCCGACAATACCGGATGGGTTGCGAAGACGGCCAGGAAGAGCACGTGATGACGCTCGCGCAGGAGATCGATGATCGCATCGAGCAATTGCGCGGGGCCCATGGTGAGATCGGCGATCAACGTCTGACGGTGATGGCCGCGCTGACCGTTGCCGACGAGCTTGCCGAATCCGCGCAGCGCATTCGCCGTCTCGAAGAGGAGATTGCCGGCCTGCAGGATGCGCGTGTGATTTCCGCCGATCGCGCGCAGCAGGCGCAGGCCGCCATCGTCACAGCGCTCAATACGGCGGCCGAGCGGATCGAGGAGATCACGCGGCAGATCAATCAGTCGGTGAATAACGGACCGGGCGTGGCGCTGGGGTGAGACGGTCATTCAGGGGCGCGCGCTTTCGCACGCCCCTGTGAGATCGTCTCGCTAATACATCTGGCCGAACGCCGGATCACATACTACATTGCCCAAGCGGGGCTGCGGGGTGCGACTGGAAACATCATACTCCCGGGGCCTTACGATCCTGAAGGGAGCTGTCCCTGGCCGGGTCCGTGGATTCGGACATATGGCGCCCACCTACTTTTGTAGGTTCCCGGGGTCGAAAATTCCGACGGCCATCGCGGCTCCGCGCTTTTTCTTTCGTTGTGTGCTGTTTCCCGGCGTGGTGCCCGCGCGAGGCGCGGGTGAGTTGATGCATCCCAGCCGCTCGGCTACCCCTTTGGCCATGGATCAACTCCTTCTCAGTTTGCCCGACATCAAAACCGAACGGCTTTTTATACGGCAATTGAGTCTGGCCGACGCAGAGGCGTTCCGTGCCATGACAGACGAGCCTGCTATCATTGATGCGATCCATTTCCTGGAGCGGCCGTTCACCCTTGCGAACGCCGAAAAGCTGATCGGCAGCAATCAGGACGGCAAAGATTGTTTCTGGGGCGTGTGGATGCTTGGCGAGCCTGCGCTTCTTGGGACGGTCGGAACACATATTCGAGACAGCGAGACAATCGAGATCGGCTATTGGTTCGCGACCGCCGCACAAGGGCGCGGATTCGCTTCCGAGGCCGTTAGGGGTGTCATCGGCGCCCTCGTTCGCGTCTATCCCGAACATCTTATCGTTGCGGAGTGCAGGCCCGAGAACGTGGCGTCATGGCGACTTCTTGAGCGAGCAGGCTTTCAGCCCGATGGTGCAGATGGCAATCGCCCCGGCCGCAAGAGTCTTGTTTTTGCGCCAAACCAGAATACCAGATGAAGGGCTTCGACAGTTTGGAAACCAAAACTCAAACCGCCACACCACCCAAGTCCGTTCTTCGCGGTGAAGCCCTCGCGCGCCGCGATGCCATGCCGGCAGCCGAACGTGTGGCTGCGGTCGAGGTGGTCGTGCAGCGGCCGTTTCCTGTCAGTGTCAAACCGGGCACGATCGTCTCCGGCTATTCGCCGATGAAGAGCGAATTCAATCCTGTGCCGTTGATGCGCAAGCTCGGCGATGCGGGGGCGAGCCTCGCCTTGCCGGTCACGCCCAAGCGCGGCAATCCGCTGATCATGCGCGCCTGGGCGTTCGGTGACGAGATGGCCTCCGGCGTCTGGGGCATCCGCGAACCCAGGCCGGAATCGCCCGAGGTGTTTCCCGACATCATGCTGGTGCCGCTAGCCGCCTTCGATCGCAACGGCCACCGCATCGGCTATGGCGCCGGCTATTACGACATGACCATTGCCCGCATCCGGGGGATCAAGCCGGTAATCGCAATCGGCGTAGCGTTTGCCGCGCAGGAGATCCCTCGGGTCCCGGCCACCGCGTTCGACGCGAGGCTCGACCTTGTGCTAACGGAACTTGAGACCATCGATTTCCGGAGCTGATATTTGCGGATTTTGTTTATCGGTGACGTGGTGGGCCGGTCCGGGCGCGCTATCGTCAATCAACGGCTGCCCGGCCTTATATCGGACTGGAAGCTCGATCTTGTCGTCTTGAACGGCGAGAATTCGGCCGGCGGTTTCGGCATTACCGAAAGCATCTTCCGCGAATTCATCGATAACGGCGTCGATGTGGTGACGCTCGGCAATCATGCCTGGGATCAGCGCGAGGCTCTCGTCTTCATCGAGCGTGCGCCGCTGCTCGTGCGTCCGCTCAATTATCCGAAAGGCACGCCTGGCCGCGGCGCGGCGATGATCGAGGCCAAGAATGGCGCGCGCGTGCTCGTCATCAATGCGATGGGCCGCATCTTCCTCGATCCGCTCGACGATCCTTTCACGGCGATCGATCGCGAACTCGACATGTGCGCCTTGAAGCGCGATGCCGATGCGATCCTGGTCGACTTCCATGCGGAAGTGACGAGCGAGAAACAGGCGATGGGTCATTTCCTGGATGGCCGTGTCAGCGTCGTCGTCGGCACGCATACGCATGTGCCGACCAGCGATCACCAGATTTTGTCGGGCGGAACGGCATACCAGACTGACTCCGGCATGACCGGCGATTATGATTCCGTCATCGGCATGGTAAAGGATGAGCCTCTGTCGCGCTTCATGCGGCGCATCCCGTCGGCCAAGTTCGAGGCGGCGACGGGGCCGGCGACCTTGTGCGGCCTGGCCGTGGAAACCGACGACGCATCCGGCCTTGCCACGCGCGTTGCCCCGGTCCGGCTTGGCGCGCGACTGGAGGAAGCCGTGCCGCACTTCTGGGCGTGAGGCGTAAGCGGCCTTCCCGTCCATAGCTGGTGCGGCGTCGTGTCATCCGGGTGTACTGGCCGTCGTTTATGTGGACGGCTATCGTTGTGACTCTTGCCGAGTGCTCCGATGCGGATCGATAGTCATCGCCATCGTTCAACGACCGTAAATTGCATGCGAACATTTGCCGGAGCGTTTGTCTTTCTGGTGTCGCTGTTCGCGGCATACAATGCTGCGCGGGCGGAAGCGCCGGCCGATGAGTTTACCATCGATCGCACCTTCTTCCGCACCACCATCGACAACCGTTCGGTGCGACTCGAAGGCCTTGTCGTCAAACGGACCGGCTCTCAAGAGCGGCTGCCGATCGCGCTCATCACTCATGGCAAGGCCTCCAACCTCGGCGACATGCTGGAAAGCCGTGCTGCGCATTATACCGGTGTTGCGCGCGATCTCGCGCGGCGCGGCTGGCTCGCTGTTGTCGTGATGCGGCGGGGCTTCGGGCAGTCCGACGGTCCGATGGCGGCGCCTGTGAGCTGCGCGACCACAACATTCGCTGACCGGCTTGCCGCCGACGCGGACGACCTGCAGGCGACGCTCGATGTGGTGTCGAAACGGCCCGATGCCGATCCGGAACGGGCCATTGCCATCGGCGTTTCGGCGGGAGGAGCGGCGGTCACCGCATTCGGTGCGCGCAATCCCAAAAATCTGCGCGGCGTCATCAGCATTTCCGGCGGTCTGCGCATGCCCGATTGCCCGAAGGAAGACGTGCTGGTGAATGCCTATAGAACCTTCGGTGTCAGCAGCCGTGTGCCGAGCCTTTGGATCTATGCCAGGAATGACAGCTTCTTCGGTCCGGCTCTCGTCGAGCGGATGCAGAGCGCTTTTCTCGATGGCGGCGGCGATGTGAAGCTGGTGATGTTCGAGAAATTCGGCACCGACGGGCACGCCTTGTTCGCCACGGCGTCCGGCCGCCTGCAATGGCTGATGGAGATGGATGCATTCCTGCGTTTCCATAATCTCCCGACGACGAAACGCGAACGCATCGTCGAATTGATGAAGCAGCTCAAGATGCAGGAAAAGAGCCGCGGCTTCCTCGAACGCTATCTCGCCGCCCCGACCTATAAAGCGATTGCGCAGACGCCGGACGGAAAGTCCTATTCCACCCAATATGGCGCAAACACAATCGAGGCTGCGCGCAAGGCCGTGCTCAACGGCTGCCGCGAACGCCACAAGCCGGTCGAACCGTGCAGGATCGTGATCGAAAACGATACCTGGATCGGTGAAAGCGCGACCGGGAATGACCGTCCCTGATGCGCCGGTCATAGAATTGTCGCGACAACGCGATTGATCCGGTATCAGACTGTTCGTTTTCCGGAGATCATGTCATGCTGAATCAAACCATATTCAATCGCCGGCAATATCTTGCCGGCCTGTCGGCTTTGGTCGCCGCAGGTGCATTGCCGACCAGTAACGCCTTTGCGAAGGCGCCGATGCAGAACGTGCAGGCGCCCGCCTTCTATCGCTTCAAGCTTGGCGCTTTCGAGGCGACGGTGATTTCGGATGGCCCGCTCTCGCTTGGTGCGCCAAGCGATGGCATATTCTCTGGCGTGTCCAAGGCAGATATGGCGAAGATTCTGGCCGACAATTTCCTGCCGACCGACAATGTCGAAATGGATCAGAATACGTTGCTGATCAATACCGGCAATCAACTCGTGCTGTTCGATACCGGCGATGGCGGCTCGAAAATGTTCGGGCCGAAGAGCGGCCGCCTGCTCGCCAATTTGAAAGCCGCGGGTATCGATCCGAAAGACGTCGACGCCGTGGTGCTGACCCATGCGCATCCCGACCATTGTTGGGGATTGATCTCGGCCGCCGGTGCGCCAAATTTCCCGAATGCAAAGATTTACATGTCGCAGGCCGATTTCGATTTCTGGACCGACGAGTCCAAGGCTAAGGGCGACATGATGAAGCCGATGATCGAGGGCACGCGGCGGCATCTTCTGCCGAACAAGGATCGTATGGTGTTTGTGAAGGACGGGCAGGAGATCTTGCCCGGCATTCAGGCGATGGCGGCGCCGGGCCATACCGTCGGGCATACGATTTACGTCGTCACCTCGGAAGGCAAAACGCTGCTCAATTCCGGCGATATCGCCCATCACGCCGTGATCTCGACGCAGACGCCGCGTGTGGCTTTCGCTTTCGATACCGACGGTGCGCAGGGCGTCGCCAGCCGGCTGAAAGTGTTCGACATGCTGGCATCGCAGCGCATGCCATTCGTGTCGTATCACTTTCCATGGCCGGGCGTGGGTTATCTCGCCAAGCAGGGCGACGCCTATCGCTACTTCGCCGCGCCGATGCAGACGGTGCTGTAACAGATCGAAGCCGATTGTCGGATGTTGGAGCGGGATGAAAACATATCGCAAGACCGACTTCCCCGTTTCCGACGTCCGCCGTTTCATCGAGCCTGGACCGATCGTGCTGGTCTCCTCGCACTGGAAGGGCGAGAACAACATCATGACCATGGGCTGGCACATGATCATGGAATTCTCGCCGTCTCTGATCGGCTGTTACATCTGGCAAAACAATCACAGCTTCGAGATGGTCCGGCGCAGCCGCGAGTGTGTCATCAATGTTCCGACCGAAGATCTGATCCGCACCGTGATCGGCATCGGCAACTCTTCCGGCGCCGACATCGACAAGTTCGCGCAATTCGGTCTGACCGCTGAGCCTGCAACCGAGGTGAAGGCGCCGCTGATCAAGGAATGTTATGCCAATTTCGAATGCCGTCTGGCCGACGCCAGGCTGGTCAAAAAATACAGCCTGTTCGTCTGGGAGGTGGTGAAGGCGCATGTCGCGGAGCGGCCGCGTTTTCCGCGCACCGTCCATTACCGGGGCGACGGCCGGTTCATGATTTCGGGCCGGGAGGTCAGCTATCGGCGCTATTTCAAGCCGGAAATGCTCTGAATTTCGCAAAGCCCGCGTTCTGGATTTTCGCCGACGCCTCGCCTATAACGCCGCGCAGAATCTCACTTGATTGCGTCGGTCCGGAACATGGCAGGTCATTCCCAATTCAAGAACATCATGCACCGCAAGGGGCGCCAGGATAAGGCGCGCTCCAAGCTGTTCTCCAAGCTCGGCCGGGAAATCACCGTCGCTGCCAAGATGGGCATGCCCGATCCGAACTTTAATCCGCGTCTGCGGGCCGCGATCATCGCCGCTCGCGCGGAAAACATGCCCAAGGACAATATCGAGCGCGCCATCAAGAAGAGCCAGGGCGGCGACGCGGAGAGTTACGATGAGGTGCGCTACGAGGGCTATGGTCCCGGCGGCGTTGCCATCATTGTCGAGGTGCTGACCGACAACCGCAACCGCACCGCCGGCGATGTGCGTTCCGCCTTCACCAAGAACGGCGGCAACATGGCCGAAACCGGCGCTGTGTCCTTCATGTTCGATCATGTCGGCATCGTCGAGTTCAATGCCGATGTCGCCAGCGCCGATGCGATGCTGGAAGCGGCCATCGATGCCGGCGCGGACGATGTGATCTCGAGCGAGACCGGCCACGAAATCTACACCGCGCAGGACGCGCTCGCTGAAGTATCGAAGGCACTGGAAGCCAAATTCGGCGAGCCGCGCAAGTCGGCATTGATCTGGAAGCCGCAGAACACGCTCGCCGTCGATGACGAGCAGGGCGAAAAGCTGCTGCGCATGATCGAGGTGCTGGAAGAAAGCGACGACGTGCAGAACGTCTATGCGAATTTTGAAGTCTCGGATTCGCTGATGTCGAAGATGAGCGCGTAACGTTGCGCAGGGCGACCGGGGCCGTTCGGTCATGGTCCGGGGCTTGAAGCGGTCCTGAAATTCGCCGGAGATTGCTGCCCCGCGACGACATCAGATTGTTACTTCGTCCGGTTACTTGCGCCCGTCGATACTTGCGACTGTGCTCCGCCGGGAGGGCAGAATTTCTGTCAGGGGAATCCATGGCGGGCGATCACGATCTGACTGTGCGGAAGCACAGGTCGCTCTCTGAAGTCTTCACCGTCTTTCTGCGGCTCGGGCTGACAAGCTTCGGCGGTCCCATCGCCCACCTCGGCTATTTCCGCAACGAATTCGTTGCCCGCCGCAAATGGCTCGACGACAAGGACTATGCCGATCTTGTCGCCCTGTGCCAGTTCTTGCCGGGGCCGGCGAGCAGCCAGGTCGGCATCGCTGTCGGTCTCCTGCGGGCCGGTTTTGCCGGCGGCTTTGCCGCGTGGCTCGGGTTCACCTTGCCGTCCGCCATCGCCATGGTGCTGTTCGCGTACAGCGTCGCCAGCATCGGTGACGCGCTCGGCAGCGGCTGGTTGCACGGGCTCAAGATCGCGGCGGTGGCCGTTGTCGCGCAGGCCGTGCTCGGCATGATGCGCAGCCTGGCTCCCGATCGCGAGCGGGCGACGCTGGCTGTGGCAGCGGCGGCATTGACCCTGGCTATTCCGATGGCATGGGGACAGGTCGGAGCCATCGTTCTAGGCGGACTGGTGGGGCTGGCCCTCTTCCGCGATGGCGGGCCTGAAGGTCAGGTGGCGCTGCCGTCGCCGGTCAGCCGGACTGTGGCTGTTGCAGCATTGGCCATCTTCTTCTCGCTGCTTGTCGGGCTGCCGCTCGCCGCGGCGGCCTTTCCGAGCCAGAGCCTTGCTCTTTTCGATTCATTCTATCGCGCGGGATCGCTGGTGTTCGGCGGCGGCCACGTCGTCCTGCCGCTGCTTCAGGCCGAAGTCGTACCGCCTGGTTGGGTGTCGAACGATGTCTTTCTCGCCGGTTACGGTGCGGCGCAGGCCGTGCCCGGCCCGCTTTTCACCTTTGCTGCTTTCCTCGGCGCAGCGATGGGGCCGCAGCCGAACGGCTGGGCGGGAGCCGCGCTGTGCCTCGTCGCGGTGTTCCTGCCGTCGTTTCTGCTGATCGTCGGCGCCTTGCCGTTCTGGAACATATTGCGGACGCGACCGGCCGCGCAGGCGGCGCTCAAGGGCGTCAACGCCGCCGTCGTCGGCCTGCTGCTGGCCGCGCTCTACCACCCGGTCTGGACATCCGGGATTTTGAGCCGCTGGGATTTTGCCGTGGGTGCCGCGGCGTTCCTGCTGCTGACGATGTGGAAAACGCCGCCATGGCTGGTTGTCGTCCTGTGCGCGATCGCCGGCGCGATCCTGGGGATGACCTGACCCGCCGCAATGGCCTCTCACTGGATCAGTTCATCGAACAGCGGCAGGCTCACCAGCGCCGACAAGGCGATGATGATATAGGCGGCGCGGCGGTAGACTGTGTCTGAGGCGCCCTTGAACATCCGCGATCCAAGCAGCATCGATCCAATGAAGATCGGACCGAGCAATAGCGAGAGGATAATCACATCGGCGCTGAACAGCCCGCGGATGTAATAGAGCGGGAAAGCTACGAGCTGCGTCGAGGTCAGATAGACCATCAGGTTGGCGCGAATGATCGAAGCGCTGCCCGGTCCGCCAAGCCAGTAGATGATGGCCGGCGGGCCGGCGATCTGCAATGCGCCCGATCCGAAGCCTGCGAAAAGCCCGACGCCGACCGACGCCGATAATCTCGGTTCGGCGTGATAGCGCCAGCCGCTCACCAGCACCGCCAGCAGGGCGGTGATCAGCGCCACGGCGCCCCATCGCAGGATCGTCTGATCGAGATATTGCAACGCCAGCACGCCGAACGGGATCGTCGCTGCTGCCGCAAGACAGACCGGAGCGACCTCGCGCCAGTTGCAGCGCCGCGTCTGCGGCACGGTGAATGGTGCGCTGGACGTGAAATCGGTCAGCAGCAGCGTGATCGCCGCCACTCGCGGTTCGTAGATTGCCGCCATCAGCGGGATATAGATCAATGCCGAGCCGAAACCGGAAAAGCCGCGCACAAGGCCCGACAGGAACGCCACGCCGACAGCGGCGACGAAGCGCGGGTCGTAAATGACGGTGTTGAAGGCCTGCGCTGAAAATACTTCGGTCATCACCGAAACCAGGAATCGAACAGGGGGAGGCTGAACACCGCCGAGGCGGCGATGATGAGATAGGCGATGCGGCGGTAGCTGCGATCGGATGTGCGGCCGAACAGAGTGGCGCCGAGGAAAACCGAAACGATGTAGATCGGCCAGAGCAGCAGCCCGAGGGCGATGGGCGTCGCCTTGAACAGATCCTGGATCGCATAGCTGAGGACCAGTGTGAAGCCGATCAGCGCGAGACACGCCATCAGGTTGAACCGCACCGCTGGCGCGGGATGCGGGCCGCTCAGCCAGAACAGGATCAGCGGCGGGCCCGACATCTGCGTTGCGCCGCCGGCGATGCCGGACAGGGCGCCGGCCCCAATCGCGCCGGCCATATTCGGTTTGCTGTGATAGCGCCATCCGGCCGCCAGCAGCACCACGAACAGCGTGACGAAGGCGGCCATGCCCCAGCGCAAGGCGATCGGATCGGCAGTCTTCTGCAGCATCGTGCCCAAAGGCACGGTGGTTGCGGCAGCGAGGAAGGCAGGCAGCACGTCACGCCAATGGCACTTGCGGAAGGCCTGCACAAAATAGGGCGACATGCTGAGATAGTCGGCGATCACGAACGAGACCGTCGCGATCTTCGGATCGTAGATCGCCGCCATCAGCGGCACATAGATCAGCGCCGAGCCGAAGCCGGAAAAACCGCGCACGATGCCGGCGAGCACGGCGGCACCGACGCCAGCGATGAAGCGCGGTTCGGCCATGACAGTGGAAAACGTCGCTAGATTAGGTAATTCGATCACGGAACCCCCGGCAAAAAACTGCTTATCAGGCCGGCCTGGGGGCTGTGAGGGCCTGCGACGCGCGCCTTCCATGCGTCCGGCGTGCTATCAGAGCGGCAGCATGAAGCGCCCGATTCGCATTCTCGGCATCGATCCCGGTCTCCGCCGTACCGGCTGGGGCGTGATCGCCTGCGAGGGCAACAAGCTGGTGTTTCTCGCCTGCGGTTCCGTCGAGACGCATGAGCGCGCCGCTTTGGCCGAACGGCTGGTGGCGATCCACGATGGCCTGGCGAGGGTGGTCGAGGAGTTCGCACCCGACGAGGCAGCGGTGGAGGCGACCTTCGTCAATCGCGATGGCGCCGCGACCCTGAAGCTTGGCCAGGCGCGCGGCATCGCCATGCTGATCCCGGCGCGCGCCGGCCTCGCGGTCGCGGAGTACGCACCGAACCTCGTGAAGAAGACTGTGGTCGGCGCCGGTCACGCCGAGAAGGCGCAGATCCGCATGATGATCGACGTATTGCTGCCGAAAGCCAATCCTCGCTCGCACGATGCGGCCGACGCACTGGCGATCGCCATCACCCATGCGCACCATCGCGCACGGGCCGAATTGCGCGTGGTCGGAGCCTGAAAAACATGACGGCTGTGGCCCGGATTCCGATGCCCCAAAAACGGCGACATGGTTCGCATCCTGAACAGCGATGATTGGCAAGCTCAAAGGCACTATCGATTCTTACGGTGAAGACTATGTGATCGTCGACGTGCATGGCGTCGGCTATCAGGTCCATTGTTCGGCCCGGACGCTGCAATCGCTGCCGTCGCCGGGCGAGGCGACGACGCTGTCGATCGAGACGCATGTGCGCGAGGATCAGATCCGGCTGTTCGGGTTTGCGAGCGAGGTGGAGCGCGAATGGTTCCGACTGCTGCAGACGGTGCAGGGGGTCGGCGCGAAGGTGGCGCTGGCGGTGCTCAGCACGCTGCGGCCGTCCGATCTTGCGAATGCCATTGCGCTGCGCGACAAGGCGGCGATCTCGCGCACGCCCGGCGTCGGCGCCAAGGTGGCCGAACGCATTGTGACGGAATTGAAGGAAAAAGTGCCGGCCTTCGGCGATGTCGATCCGGCCGTTGTGAAATTATCAGGCGACATGGACGACCACCGCGCGCCGCAGCCGGTGCGCGATGCCATCTCGGCACTGGTCAATCTGGGCTATGGTCAGCCGCAGGCGGCCGCCGCGATCGCCGCCGCTTCGCGCGGCGCGGGCGAGGGGGCGGACACAGCGAAGCTGATCCGCTTCGGGCTGAAGGAACTGGCGAAGTGATATTGTGCCAAATGACATTGTACAAGGTGCAGGCGTGTCGAAACTGAGTGAAGAAGATCAGGAACTGATCGCCGCCGCGAGCGAGGCGATCAAGAACCGCTATCGCAATGACTGGCAGGAGGTGGGTGCAGCGATGCGCACACGCGACGGTCGCATCATCACCGGCGTGAATATCGATGCCTATCTCGGCCGTATGGCGGTGTGTGCGGAAGCCATCGCCATCGGCCGCTCGATCACCGAAGGTGGCGATAAGGGCATCGAGACCATCGTCGCTGTCCGCCATCCACGGCCGTATGAGGCCGATCAGAATATCAAGGTGGTGTCCCCCTGCGGTTCGTGCCGCGAACTCATTCACGATTACGATGCCAAGGCACGGGTGATCGTGCCGAACGGGCCGGAGCCGTCAGCGGTGTCGATCGGCGAATTGCTGCCGAACAAATATTCGCGGGGCACCTGATTTTGGCGACCGAGCGCAGCCTTGTTTCACCCGAAAAGCGCGAAGACGATGACACCGACACATCGCTGCGGCCGCTGAAGCTTGGCGATTTCATCGGCCAGGAAAAGGCGCGCGCCAATCTCGATATCTTCATCAGCGCCGCGAAAGCGCGGAAAGAAGCGCTCGATCATGTGCTGTTCGTCGGCCCGCCCGGTCTCGGCAAGACCACGCTGGCGCAGATCGTCGCGCGTGAACTCGGCGTGAATTTCCGCGCGACCTCCGGTCCGGTGATTTCCAAGGCCGGTGACCTCGCCGCTTTGCTCACCAATCTCGAAGAGCGCGATGTCCTGTTCATCGACGAGATCCATCGTCTCAATCCGCAGGTGGAAGAAGTGCTCTATCCGGCGATGGAGGATTTCCAGCTCGATCTCATCATCGGCGAAGGTCCGGCGGCGCGTTCGGTGAAGATCGAATTGTCGAAATTCACGCTCGTCGGCGCGACCACGCGCGCAGGCCTCCTTACCAATCCGCTGCGCGATCGTTTCGGCATTCCGGTGCGGCTGAATTTCTACACCGAAGCCGAACTGGAACTGATCGTCACGCGCGGTGCGCGCGTGCTCGGCGTCGGCATCACCAAGGACGGCGCCAACGAGATCGCGCGCCGCTCGCGCGGCACCCCGCGCATTGCCGGACGTCTGCTGCGGCGGCTGCGTGACTTCGCCCATGTCGACGGCAACAAGGCGATCGACCGCGTGGTCGCTGACAAGGCGCTGAGCGCGCTGGAGGTCGACAATGCCGGGCTCGATGCGATGGACCGGCGTTATCTGACGATGATTGCGCGCAATTACGGCGGCGGGCCGGTCGGCGTCGAGACCATCGCCGCGGCGTTGTCGGAACCGCGCGACGCCATCGAGGACATCATCGAGCCGTTCCTGATCCAGAAGGGTTTCGTGCAGCGCACGCCGCGCGGGCGTCTGCTCACCGGGCACGCATTCAAACATCTCGGGCTTGCCGAGCCGCCACGCGATCCGGCGCAATTCGGTCTGTTCGGGCAGGAGGGCGAGAGTGAGTGAGAAGGTCATCAGTATCGTCGCTGCGCTTATTCGCGACGAAGCGGGGCGGCTGCTGCTGGTGCGAAAGCGCGGTACGGCGGCCTTCATGCAGCCGGGCGGCAAGCGCGATGCCGGCGAGAACGATGTTGCGGCGCTGATGCGTGAGATCGATGAAGAGCTGGGTTGTCAGGTTGTCGCCGAGAGCGTGCGGCCGCTCGGCCTGTTCGACGCACCGGCGGCGAACGAGCCCGGCTTTCGCGTGCGGGCCGCGGTCTATGCGCTCGATGTTGCCGGTCCCGTCATGCCGCAGGCCGAGATCGAAGAGGCGGTTTGGGCCGATGCCGCCATGCTGTCGCAACTGCATCTCGCGCCGCTGACGCGTGATCATGTGCTGCCGCTGGCGCGACTGCCGTAAGCTGACGTATGCCTTTATCGTCCGGCTTTTTTTGTTCCGTATGGTGCGCTGACGATCGTTCATCGGATCTGACCGCGACCGTATGAGTGTTCCAAGATGAATTGCGAAGAATAAACGAGCGGGCCGAAGAATAAGCGGGTGGGCCAATGTGGCGTTACTCAGGAAACTCGCTGAGAAGCAGCTTCAAAGCTTTTTGTCCGGCCTGTTTGGCTTCACTCGCGGTTTCAAAATAAACGTCGGAATGTCCAATCGGAGTACGGCGTCCGGCTCGATAGATTTCCCATCGCCAGGGCCTCGGCAGCCGAGCCTTATTCTTCACGACGACGGAAAAGTCGGTGTGCTGAAGCATCTGCATTCCTAGCCGGAGAAGAACTTCAAGAACAGCAATTCTGAAATAAAGCTTCGATTGCTACTTGTGGATTATTTTTTGATGGCCATCTCTCAAAAGTAGAAAGACTTACCAAAACTTACTGAAGCGATTTTCTCGAAAGGAAATACTATGTCCAATCAACAGCAGGGTGGTTCGAATGAAGCCCCCAAGACCGCCACTCCGAATGAAGCCAAGCCTGCCCCTCAGCAAAACCAAGGCGATGGCAAGCCTGACACCGCGAAGCCGCAGCAGAAATAACGCGCCCGTCTGGGTACGCGACAGGGAGGCCGGCTTTGCCGGCCTTTTTCGTAACGGAGGAAAGACATGAATGAACGGGAAAATGCCAACTTCAGTTGGCATGCTGAAGTGGGCGATAGAGAAATGCGTGGGATGGCCGCAAATGCAGTTGAGCGCGATTCAAGACAACAGAGCGCCGTCTATCTCATGAAGCGCGATCCGCAAGCGGGAACGCTGAAGAAAAAATAGGGATACGAAGCCCCCATCGATCACGCTGAGACGATCGCACAGCGTTCGAGCCGCCCGGCCGCAGCAACGCGTGCCGGGCTTTTTTCAATTCATTCCGTTGATGGTTTGCTGTTCGCCATGCCGGCCCGGCCTGCCCCTTCTTTCAGGTCCTCCAGAGCGATTTTCCGTCCAACTGCACGGCCATTCGCTGAATGTTGTCATCTGCCGGCGCTATCGTGACGACGCGATAGAAGCGATGATGACAGGTAGCGCATTCGAATGCTCGATGCTCCCATCCCTTCCCGCCGGGCTGGCACTGAATGACATGAGCGCTATTATTGCATTTTAGGCAGACGATCGGAGCGATAACGGCAGGTTTGATGGTCTTGGGAGGGGTGTTAGAGATCATGTGTCTTCCGCTATGGCCCAGGCGGGAGCGCTAGTCTCTCAGTCATCGGCGCCCAAAAATCTCTGCCGATGATGCAGCATCCTTGCCCGTTCGTGAATAAGGAGTCCACTTTGCCAAGCAATCAGCTCGACACTTAATCGTGACGTTGCGTTGCCGTTCTGTGCTTTAGGGCTGCGATTAGCCGATTTGGCACATAATCCCGCTATACAACGGTGCTTGAACCGATTCCGTTTTCCGGACGACCAATGGCTCCAACCAGGAGCGGCCTTGGCCGAATTCAGACATGTCTTTCATCAACGAGGCGATGGCGGCAGCAACCATGAGCATTCCGGCAGCAGATACGCCTGACGAGCAGCAGAAAGTCTTCGACGCCATGCCGATGGCCGAACTCGCCGATGTGTGGCGGGCGCTGCAAGGGTGCGGCTACCGCGACAGGACCGAGGGAATGTGGGCGGCGTTCTATTATTTCGACTCGCTCCCGCATCAGAACCCTGAGCGTGCGCTCGATCTCATCCTCGAAGTGTTGCGGCGTGAGACCGATATTTCCGTGCTGCTGCAGCTTGGCGACAAGTTCACGCTGGCGCTGATGAATACTCATGGCGAAAAGCTGATCGGCCGGCTGGAGCGCGAAGCGAAAAACAACGCGCGCCTGCGCTGGCTGCTCGGAAGCGTGATCTATTGGACCGACGATGAGGCTCAGCAGGCGCGTTTGGAGGCTATCGCCGATCAGCAAGGCTGGCGCGACGCTGCGGATGCGCATGACGAGCGCAATCCGTTGATCGATTTCGACAGCCTTTCGTCGGAGGAGATCGCGCAAATCTGGATTAGCCAGAATGGCTGCCCGGTGAAGGACCGCGACCGGAACTGGTCGGCCTTGCGCGATTACGAACGCGATCTGCGCGAACAGGACCCCGCGCGTGCGCTTGCGATCATCCTTGCCGTGCTCGAGCGCGAAACCAATACGCAGATGCTGTCCTATCTGGCGGCCGGTCCGCTGGAAGACCTGATCACGATGGACACGATCGACATGATCGAGGCCGAGGCGAAGCGCAACGACCGGTTCAAGATGTTGCTCGGCGGGGTGTGGTACAGTTCGGCGCCCGACGAACTCAAAGCCCGTCTGGATGCGATCATCCAGGGCGCGCATTGGTAGGTCTGACTGCTTGCGAAGGGGCCGTTTTCGCGTTTAGACAACAGTCTCTCTCCGCTCGTCCCCGCGAACGCGGGGACCCAGTATTTTTGGTCCTGCTGGATTCCCGCCTTCGAGGGAATGAGCGGATAACGGAAACAGGCTTGGTAGTGACCTCAATCCCTCTCGACGGCGAATTGCGTGACGGGCGTCACACCTTCATCGTGCGCGTCTATTACGAAGACACCGATTTCACCGGCATCGTCTATCACGCCAATTACCTGCGCTACATGGAGCGCGGGCGGACGAACTATCTGCGGCTGATCGGCGCCGATCACCGGGCGTTGTTCGAGCAGACGGAACAGGAAGCGCCGGGCTTCGCCTTCGTCGTGCGCTCGATGACGCTCGATTTCCTCAAGCCGGCGCGGATGGATGATCTCCTCACCATCGTCAGCGAGCCGAACGAGGTGAAGGGCGCCTCCGTCACCATTCGGCAAAAGGTCATGCGCGGCGACGAATTGCTGGTGCAGGCCGACGTGCGGGTGGCCTTCATTTCCGAAGGACGGGCCAGGCCGATCCCCAAACCCCTGCGCATCGCCATGAAGGCGGATCAGGACGCCGCGGCGGGTTGACATTTGTTTGTACCGATCGGTACAAATTTCGGGTGCCGCAATTCAGGAGCATCTGCAATGTCCCGCCCGCCGTTCCCGCCATTCACCGAAGAGACCGCGCGCCAGAAAGTCCGCATGGCGGAAGATGCGTGGAATTCGCGCGATCCGGTGCGCGTCTCGCAGGCCTACACGACGGACTCGACCTGGCGCAATCGCTCCGAATTCTTTGTCGGGCGCGAGGCGATCGTGGAATTCCTCACCCGCAAATGGGGAAAGGAGCACGACTACCGGCTGATCAAGGATCTGTGGGCTTTCAGTGGCAACCGCATTGCCGTGCGCTTTCAATATGAATGGCACGACGACAGCGGCGCGTGGTTTCGCTCCTATGGCAACGAGCAATGGGAATTCGACGAACTCGGGCTGATGCGCCGGCGCGAAGCCAGCATCAACGATCTGCCGATCAAGTCCGACGATCGTCGTTTCTTCTGGGATGCGCCCGGCCCGCGTCCTGACAATGTGCCGGGCCTTGCGGGCGAGCCGTTTTGAAAGCCGTCAAGCGCGCGAACACAAAGCAGGGTGATACGCGCAAGATCGTCATCGCGCAGCTTGCCGAAGTGTTTCGCGCGCATGGCTATGAAGGCACATCGCTCTCGCTGATCACCCAGGCGACCGGGCTCGGCAAGGGCAGCCTCTACAATCTGTTTCCGCGCGGCAAGGAGCAGATGGCGGAGGAGGTGCTCGCGCATATCGACGATTGGTTCGAGCGCAATGTGTTCGCGCCCTTGCGTGACGACAAAAGCGGCGAAGGCCTGGCGCATATGTTCGAGGCCACCGACCGCTATTTCGAGTCAGGCGGCCGCGTGTGCCTTGTCGGTGTGTTCGCGCTCGGCGGCGCGCGCGACCTCTTCGGCCAAAAGCTGCGCGGCTATTTCAAGTCCTGGGAGGCGGCGCTGGCGGCGGCTTTGCGGCGGCAGGGCATGGCACCGTCGCGCGCGAAAGACCGCGCGGAAGAAATCGTGCTGGGAATCCAGGGAGCACTTGTTCTGGCGAGGGCTCAGGCCAGTACAAGTGTGTTTTCACGAGCATTAAAACGGCTGCGCGCCGGTTTGGATTGATCGCCATCGACGCGGCATGGCGACGCATGTTAATGCCATTCACATGAGATGGTCGAAAGGCGGCAGCGAAGGCGAGCGGGGCTATCACCATGGCAACCTGAAGGAAGCTTTGGTGCGCGCGGCGCTCGCGCTGATCGCTGAGAAAGGCCCGGCCGGCTTTACGTTTGCCGATGCCGCGCGCTGGGCCGGCGTCAGCCCGGCCGCGCCGTACCGGCACTATCGCGATCGCGAGGAATTGCTGGCCGATGTCGCACGCCGCGGCTTCGAGCAATTCGAGCAGCGCCTGGTGCAGGCCTGGAACGACGGCAAACCCGACCCCAGAACCGCCTTCGAGCGGCTCGGAAAAGCCTATCTCGCTTTCGCCCGCGCCGAGCCGGCCTTCTATTCGGCGATGTTTGAAGCTGGCATTCCCAGCAATGCCACTCCGGAATTGCGGGCGGCCGGTGACCGCGCTTTCGCCGTCGTGCGCAATGCCTGCGAAGCGCTCGCGGCATTGTTACCGCAGGGGAAACGACCGCCGGCCTTGATGATGGCCCTGCATATCTGGGCGCTTTCGCACGGTATCGCCTCGCTGTTTGCCCGCGGCGACGGCGCACAAAGATCGCTGCCGATGTCGCCCGAGGATCTGTTGGAAGCCGGGGTGCTTGTCTATCTGTCAGGTCTCGGCCTGCACGGAAGTTAGGGTTCCGTCTGGCCGCGTCTTGACACCCAACGGGGCCGAAGCTATGTGAATGTTATTAACATTCACATCTAGGCCATGAGGATGCGATGACTCTCACGGACAAGATCGACGAATACGGCCGGCCGGCTTGGATCGCAGCAACGGTTCTCGGCTTCATTGTTTGGTGGCCGATCGGTCTCAGCCTTCTGGCCTTCACAATATGGAGCGGACGGATGGGATGTGGTCGCTACGGCATGGAACGCTGGCAATCCAAAATGAATCGCATGCAGGAGAAGATGGACCGCATGCGTGAGCGCGGACAAAATTTCGGCTCTGGTTTTGGTGGCGGGCTCTGGTCGCCTCCGTCGTCGGGCAACAAGGCGTTCGATGAATATCGCGCCGAAACGCTGCGCCGGCTCGAGGAGGAGCAGCGCGAATTCCAGGACTTCCTGGCACGTCTGCGCGAAGCCAAGGATAAGGCCGAGTTCGACCAGTTCATGGCCGATCGCCGCAGCCGCGGCAACACACCGCCGCCCGCGCCACAGGGCCAGTAACGCGCCCTCTCGAAATATCCGTTGTGTGCGTACCGCCCGTCGCTTCATTGCGGCGGGCGGATTTTTATGGGGGCAATTAAAAACCGGCGGTTTTTGCCCCCTCTCGCGCGGCCCCCGCGTTCACAAAAAACCGTCGCATCGCCGTAACCCTTTCTTAACCACAATGGGCGCTGGTTAGCCCGGTGACGGCTCAGCTTGCGCCCTAGTTTGGCCAAGTTTCACGGGGATTTCGTCGGTATGCCGGTGGTGGTGGACGGCTTTGTCTTCGTGACAATCGGGAATGCGCGTCGCGCCTCGTTCGGGCGTCCGCTCTCCCCTCATGGTCCGGCGAGGTGCACCGCCAAAGTCGAGCCGACGCGAGGCTAGTCGATAGAGAGCTTGCGGAACGCAATTCCGAAGAGGACAGATCCATGAATCCAGCCGACGTGGCGCAGTCGGCCCTGCCGGTCACCGCCGATCTTTCGATCTTCAGCCTGTTCTTGCAGGCGCATTGGGTCGTGAAACTGGTGATGATCGGCCTGCTCGCCTGCTCGATCTGGGTATGGGCGATCGCCATCGACAAATTGCTGCTGTTCGCCCGTACCAAGCGGGCGATGGATCGTTTCGAGCAGGCGTTCTGGTCCGGCCAGTCGCTGGAGGAGCTTTATCGCGCGCTGTCGGCCCGTCCGACCCATTCGATGGCGGCACTTTTTGTCGCGGCCATGCGGGAATGGAAGCGCAGCTTCGAAGGCCAATCCCGGTCCTTCGCCGGCCTGCAGACCCGAATCGACAAGGTGATGGACGTCACCATCACCCGTGAGATCGACCGGCTGGAGCGCCGGCTGCTGGTGCTGGCGACCGTCGGTTCCGCTGGCCCCTTCGTCGGGCTGTTTGGCACCGTCTGGGGCATCATGAACAGCTTCCAGTCGATCGCCGCGTCCAAGAACACCTCGCTCGCGGTCGTCGCGCCCGGCATCGCCGAGGCGCTGTTCGCAACAGCAATTGGCCTCGTTGCCGCCATTCCGGCGACGATTTTCTATAACAAGTTCGTCGCCGAGGTGAACAAGCAGGCGCATCGCCTGGAAGGGTTCGCCGACGAGTTTTCCGCAATCCTGTCGCGTCAGATCGACGAACGTGGGACCTGACGGGGGATAGCGCACGATGGGAATGGGTGGAGGCGGTAGCGCGGGAGTCGGGGGACGGCGGCGGCATCACCGCAAGCCGGTTATGTCCGAAATCAACGTCACCCCGATGGTCGACGTCATGCTGGTGCTGCTGATCATCTTCATGGTGTCGGCGCCGCTGTTGACGGTGGGCGTGCAGATCGACCTGCCGCAGACGCAGGCCAAGAGCCTCGATCAGGATCGCGAGCCGCTGACGGTTTCGGTGAACACCAAGGGCGAAGTCTATTTGATGAATTCTGAGATCAACATCGAGGAACTGGTGGCCAAGCTGAAGGCCATCACCGACACGCGCGGCGGCACCGACGAACGGATCTTTGTGCGTGGCGACAAGGGTGTGAATTACGGTACGGTGATGCGGGTGATGGGACGGCTCTCGGCGGCAGGGTTCCGCCGGGTGGCGCTCGTGACCGAGGTCGAGCAGGGGACTTAATCATCAGGGGATGAGGACGGGTCTCACCATATCGAGCGTGGCGCACGCATCCGCGTTGCTGTGGGCGGTGCTGACTTTCAGCGCCAATCCGCTGCAATCGGCGCAGTCTGATTCGGTGCCGGTCGATATCATCTCGACGACCGAATTCACGCAGATGACGCAAGGCTCCAAGACCGCCAAGAAGCAGGACACGCCGAAGCCGCTGGTCGACAAGCAGGGCGAGAAAAAACCGGCGCCCGATCCGGTTCAGAAGGTCACCGAGAAAAAGGAAATCGAGGCGACCAAGAGCGAGCCGACGCCGCCGACCGAACAGCCTGAGAACAAGCCAGAGCCGAAGCCGGAACCGCCCAAGCCGCAGCCCAAGGCGGAAGCCAAGCCCGAGCCGAAAAAGCCGGAGCCGAAAACCGATCCGATTGCCGAAGCCCTGAAGAAGGACGACAGCAAGAAAAAGGACGAGCAGAAACAGGCCGAAGCCAAGCCCGTGCCGATTCCGCAGAAAAAGCCGGAGCCGCCGAAGCCACAGCCGAAATTCGACCCATCGAAGATTTCCGCGCTGCTCGACAAGCGCGATCCGCAACGTCATGCTGCGACCGGCGAGACCATCAACCGTACCGCTTCGCTTGGCGTGCCGACCGGCAGCGCCGCGACGTTGTCGCAGAGCGATATCGATGCCTTGCGCGCGCAGATCCAGGCGTGCTGGAATCCGCCACCCGGTGCGCTGGAAGCGCGTGAACTCATCGTCGATGTGCGGTTGCAACTCAATCGTGATGGCAGTGTTTCATCCGAGCCGCAGGTCATGAATCGCGGCAATCACCCGCAATTCCAGGTGGCGGCTGAAGCAGCGCGACGCGCCATCAGGCGTTGTGCGCCATACAAGATGCCGATTGCGAAATACGACCTCTGGTCGGACGTTGAAGTGCGCTTCGATCCGCGCGAGATGTATCGAGGCTGACCCGTTTCACAATTCACCAGTGAATATTCATCAATGCTGAAAACACCGCTTCACCTTCCTTATCCGACGCTGACGCGTCGTCGTTTGCTGACGATCGGCGCGGGTTCAGCGCTGGTCGCCGTGACAGGTCTTCGCCCTGCGGAAGCCGTGCTGAAGCTCGATGTTACGCAGGGCAATGTCCAGCCGATGCCGATCGCGCTGCCGGATTTTGCCGGCGGTACGGGCCCGGATTCGGACGTGGCGCGCAACGTCACCGGCATCATCACCAACAATCTGCGCCGCTCCGGCCTGTTCGCGCCGATCGATCCGGCCGCCTACATCGAGAGGATCTCCAATCCCGATGTCGCGCCGAAATTCCCGGATTGGCGCGCGATCAACGCGCAGGCACTGGTCACCGGCCGCGTCACGCGACAGGGTGACGGCCGTCTGCGGGCCGAATTCCGCCTCTGGGACGTGTTCGCGGGCCAGCAGCAGGCGGGTCAGCAATATTTCACGACGCCGGACAATTGGAGGCGCATCGGCCACATCATCTCCGACGCCATCTACGAACGTCTCACCGGCGAGAAGGGCTATTTCGATTCCCGCATCGTGTTTGTCGACGAGAGCGGGCCGAAGGATCGTCGCGTGAAGCGGCTCGCGATCATGGATCAGGACGGCGCCAATGTGCGCTATCTGACCCGCGGCGAAGATCTCGTGCTGACGCCGCGCTTCTCGCCGTCGACGCAGGAAATCACCTACATGTCGTTCGGGCAGGGCGATCCGCGCGTTTATCTGCTCAACATCGAAACCAACCAGCGTGAAATCGTCGGCAACTTCCCAGGCATGACATTCTCGCCGCGCTTTTCGCCCGATGGGCAGCGCGTGATCATGAGCCTGCAGCAAGGCTCGAATTCCAATCTCTTCACGATGGACCTGCGCTCGCGCAACACGACCCGGCTGACGCAATCCCCGGCCATCGACACCGCGCCATCCTATTCGCCGGACGGCACACGGATCTGTTTCGAATCCGATCGCGGCGGCTCGCAGCAGATCTATGTCATGCCATCGACCGGCGGCAACGCACAGCGCATCAGCTTCGGTGAAGGCTCCTATTCGACGCCGGTTTGGTCGCCGCGCGGTGACGCCATTGCCTTCACCAAACAGGGCGGCGGGAAGTTCGCGATCGGCATCATGCGGACCGACGGTTCGGGGGAGCGAATTCTGACCGAGGGCTTCCACAATGAGGGCCCGACCTTCGCGCCGAATGGACGGGTGATCATGTTCTTCCGCGACGGCGGCGGCGGTCCGTCGCTGTTTTCTGTCGATATCACCGGCCGCAACGAGCAGCGCATTCCGACGCCCAGTTTCGCATCAGACCCGGCCTGGTCCCCGCTTCTGTCCTGATCCTCCGGTGTGGCCTGCTGGCCTCACCCTTGCGCCGCAAGCGTAAAATAGCTGTCCCTGCCGTATTTTCGGCATTAACCGTCTGCTAACCATTAACGATGGTTTGCGACAATCGGTCGCCTTCGGGGGGACTTCGCAAGGTCTGATCAAGGTTGATGGAACGTTCGTTTAACCAACGCGGGTTAGACCTTTCGAAAGTGTCCGGTAAAGTAAATGGAGTCACCGGGATGATTTCTGTCAGACGGTCCCTGCGCCTGTTGAGCGTGATTGGCGTCCTCGCCGCGTCTCTCGCGGTGTCTGCTTGCGCGAACAAGCCAGGCGATCAGGTTGGTGCGGCCGGCGGTGCCGGTGTCCCAGGCAGCCAGCAGGATTTTGTGGTCAATGTTGGCGATCGCGTCTTCTTCGAGTCGGATCAGACCACTCTGACGCCCCAGGGTCGGGCGACACTCGACAATCAGGCGCAATGGCTGAACCGCTATTCGCAATACACCTTCACCATCGAAGGTCACGCCGATGAACGCGGCACACGCGAATACAATATCGCGCTCGGCGCCCGTCGCGCTCAGACGGTCCGCGAATATCTTTCGTCGCGCGGTGTGAACCCACAGCGCATGCGCACGATTTCTTACGGCAAGGAACGGCCGGTCGCGGTGTGTAACGACATCTCCTGCTGGTCGCAAAACCGCCGTGCTGTGACGGTGCTGAACGCAAGCTCGTAAGGCAAAAATGAATTTGGATTGAACCGGCGCCCGCGGCAAAAGTGGGGCCGGTTTTGTTTTGGTGCTTGCCAAAGTTGCAATGGCGCAGGATTGTTTCCTCTATGCACCGGGTCAGAAGTCAGCTTTGGCTTGCCGTTGCCGGTCTCGTCGTGCTGACGGGATGCGAAGAGCCCAATCGCTATGTGCCGCCGCCGCCACCGCAGGTGATCGTTGCCAATCCGGTGAAGCAAAATGTGGTCGGTTATCTGGAAGAGACCGGTACGCTTGCCGCTGTGAATACCGTCGATCTCGTCGCGCGCATTCCGGGCTTCGTTCAGGCGATTCAATATCGGGACGGCGCGTTGGTGAAGAAGGGCGCGCCGCTGTTTCTGATCGAGCCTGAGCCCTACAAGGTCAAAGTCGATCAGGCCAAGGCCGCAGAAGATGCCGCCAAGGCGGCGTTAGTCCAATCCGAAGCCGAGTTCGCGCGGCAAGCCGATCTGCAAAAGCGCGGCGTGTCGGCCCAGGTCAATTACGACAAGGCGCTGGCGCAGCGTGACACTGACAGGGCCAATGTTGAACAGGCAGAGGCCAATACCGAGCTTGCCGTGATCAACTATGGCTATACGCAAGTTGCGGCGCCGTTTGATGGGGTGGTGACCGCACGGGAGGTCTCGGTCGGCGAATATGTCGGCGCCAACAACACGCCGACCAAGCTTGCGACCATCGTGCAACTCGATCCGATCTATGTAAATTTCAATGTCAGCGAGCAGGATGTGCTGCGCATCCGCGCCGAGCGCGCAAAGCGCGGCGAAAGCAGCAGCGACATCCTGAATTACCCGGTGCAGATCGGGCTGCAGACCGAGAACGGCTTCCCTCATGATGGCAAACTCGACTATGCCGCTCCGAGCGTGAGCGCCGGCACTGGCACGTTGGCCGTGCGCGGCGTGCTGGCCAATCCGAAAGGCGTGTTGTTGCCCGGCTATTTCGTGCGCGTGCGTGTGCCCGGACCCGCACGTGAATCGTTGTTGGTGCCCGATGCGGCGCTCGGCAGCGACCAGGGGGGTCGTTATGTGCTGGTGGTCAATGCCGACAATGTGGTCGAACAGCGCAAGGTCGAGCTGGGCCAGCATTCGGGGGCGATGCGGGTGATCCTGAGCGGGCTCAACCCGGACGATCGCGTCGTCGTCGATGGCTTGATGCGCGCGATTCCCGGCCAGAAAGTTGATCCAAAGCTTCAGGTGGCAGCAGCAGCGCCGTCGAAATAGGAGCGCGCGCGTCGATGATTTCCAAATTTTTCATCGAGCGTCCGGTTCTGGCGAATGTTCTTGCGATCCTGATGGTCGTGATCGGCCTGGTCGCGCTGATCAACCTGCCGGTCTCGCAATATCCCGATGTGACGCCGCCGACCGTGCAGGTGCAGACACGTTATCCAGGCGCCAGCGCTCGCGTCGTTGTCGATACCGTTGCGTTGCCGATCGAGCAGCAGGTCAACGGCGTCGAGGACATGATCTACATGCAGTCCACCAGCGCCGCCGACGGCACCTATACGCTGACGGTGACGTTCAGGATCGGCACCGATCTGAACTTCGCGCAGGTGCTGGTGCAGAACCGCGTATCGAGCGCCTTGTCGTCGCTGCCGCAGGCGGTGCAGGCGCAAGGTGTAACGGTGCAGAAGAAGTCCACCGCGATCCTGATGTTCGTCACGCTGACGTCCCCGGACAAGAGCCGTGACAGCCTCTATCTCGCCAATTACGGCACTATCAGCCTGCGCGATGAATTGTCCCGCGTGCCGGGTGTCGGCAACGTCACGGTGTTCGGCGCCGGACAATATTCGATGCGCGTGTGGCTCGATCCGGAAAAGCTGAAGGCGCGCTCGCTGACGCCGCAAGACGTGATCTCCGCCTTGCAGGCGCAAAGCCAGCAGGTGACTGCGGGGCAGATCGGCGCGCCGCCGGCGCCTTCGGGGCAGGACTTCCAGTACACCATCGACATCTCCGGCCGTCTCAGTGAAGTGAGCGAATACGAGAATGTGGTGGTGAAAACCGGAGGCGGCGCCGGCGGTGAGCTCACCCGCATACGCGATATCGGCCGCGTCGAACTCGGTGCCCAGACCTACAGCCAGATTTTCACGCAGGATGGTCAGCCGGCCGCTGCGCTCGGCATTTTCCAGTCGCCCGGTGCGAACGCGTTGCAAGTGAAGCAGGCGGTCGACAAGAAGATGGCGGAACTGGCCAAGGCGTTCCCGCCCGGCGTTGCCAGCAGCATCCCGTTCGACACCACGAAATTCGTCAATGCGTCGATCAACGAAGTTTACAAGACGTTGATCGAGGCGGCGATCCTCGTGCTGATCGTCATCGTGCTGTTCCTGCAGGACTGGCGGGCAATGCTGGTGCCGGCGACGACCGTGCCGGTGACGATCATCGGCGCCTTCGCGGCGATGGCCGCGCTCGGCTTCACCGTCAATCTCTCGACCTTGTTCGCGCTGGTGCTGGCGATCGGTATCGTCGTCGACGACGCCATCGTCGTCGTGGAAGGCGCGGCGCATAACATCGAGCGTGGCATGAACGGCCATGATGCGGCGATCAAGGCGATGGACCAATTATTCGCACCGATCGTCGGCATCACGCTGGTGCTGATGGCGGTGTTCATCCCGGCCGCTTTTCTGCCCGGACTGACCGGCAGGATGTATGCGCAATTCGCGCTGGTGATCGCCGCGACGGCCTTGCTCAGTGCCATCAACGCGGCGACGTTGAAGCCGACGCAATGTGCCCTGTGGCTGCGGCCTTCGGTGCCGCCGGAGCATCGTAATTTCGTTTTCCGCGGCTTCAATTGGATCTATGGGGCCTGCGAACGCGGTTATTTGCGGCTGATCGGCGGTATGGTGCGGCATGCCGGCATCGCGTCGGTGGTTGCATTGCTGATCATCGCCGCGGCCGGC
Source organism: Pseudorhodoplanes sinuspersici (assembly GCF_002119765.1). Lineage (NCBI taxonomy): Bacteria > Pseudomonadati > Pseudomonadota > Alphaproteobacteria > Hyphomicrobiales > Pseudorhodoplanes > Pseudorhodoplanes sinuspersici. The sequence continues at coordinate 788,170 of NZ_CP021112.1, read as the reverse complement.
TACGGCCTCTCGCGCATTCCGACCGGCTTCCTGCCGATTGAGGATCAGGGCTATCTCCTGGCCACCGTGCAATTGCCGGACGGCGCTTCGCTTGAGCGCACCAATGAGGTGCTCAATCAGGTCGCCGATATCGCGCGCAAGACGCCGGGCGTGGACAGCGCATTGTCGATCGCCGGCGTGTCCGCGCTCGACAACAACGCGACATTATCGAACGCAGGCGTCGTCTATATCGTGCTGAAGGACTGGGACGAGCGCGGCAAGGACGAGCAATTGCTGCCGCTATTCACCAGGCTCACGCGCGAATTCGATCAGATCATGAATGCGAAGGTGAACGTGCTGCCGCCGCCGCCGATCCAGGGCATCGGCAATGCCGGCGGCTTCACGATGCAGATCCAGATGCGCGACGGCTCGTTCGATTTTACCAAGCTACAGGCGATCACCAATGCGGTGGTCAGCAACGCGCAAAGCCAGAGCGGCCTGCAGCGCGTGCAGACCTCGTTTCGCGCCGACGTACCGCAGCTTGCGGTCGAGGTCGACCGGGTGAAGGCGCAGACCCTCGGCGTGTCGGTGGATGCTGTTTTCCAGACCATCGCGAGCTACCTCGGCTCGAGCTATGTCGCGCAGTTCAACAAATTCGGGCGCACCTTCCAGGTCTATGTGCAGGCGGATTCGAATTTCCGTCTGCGGCCAAGCGACGTCGATCAATTGTCCGTTCGCAACGACAAGGGCGACATGGTGCCGATTGGCACATTGGTGAGGATCGAACCGACGGTCGGCCCGTCGCTGATCAGTCTCTATAACCTGTATCCATCATCATCAGTGATCGGCCTGCCGGCGGCCGGTTTCTCGTCCGGCGAGGCAATCGCATTGATGGAGCAGATCGCCCAGCGCACGCTGCCGCCCGGCACCGGCTTCGAATGGACGGCGATGTCGTATCAGGAAAAAGCGGTCGGCAATCAGCTCTATATCGTGCTCGGTCTCGCCATGCTGCTGGTCTATCTTGTGCTCGCTGGCCAGTACGAAAGCTGGTACGCGCCGCTCGCCATCATTCTATCGGTGCCGTTGGCGCTGGTCGGTCCCGTGCTGGCGTTGAAGGGCATCGGCGTCGACAACAATCTCTACACCCAGATCGGTCTCGTGCTGCTGATCGCGCTGGCGGCGAAGAATGCGATTCTGATCGTCGAAGTCGCGCGGGAATGGCGTGTACGCGACGGCAGGCCGATCATCGAGTCGGCGATCGGCGCCGCGCAGGCCCGGTTCCGCGCGATCCTGATGACGTCCTTCGCCTTCATTATCAGTATGGTTCCGCTGGTGCTGGCGACCGGCGCCGGGGCCAGCGCCCGCAAATCGATCGGCATCACCGTGTTCAGCGGCATGCTGGCATCGACCTTCCTTGCCGTGCTGTTCGTGCCGTCGCTGTTCGTGGTGATTCAGCGTTTCGAGGAGTGGAGGAAATCGCGTAAAACGCAGGCGGGTCCGGCCAAGGCGGCCGGTTAACCGGGCATTTGGGTTAATGCCTGGTCAATTGCTTCAGTCATAATTTCGACGTTACCGCGTCTATGCTAAGATGGCTTCCTTCCTCGTATCCTTTGAGTTTGTCTCCATGCGCCTGAAGCCGCATTTCTTTGTAATGGGTCTATCGTTCCTGCTCGTGGGGGCCGTGCCGGCCACGGCGCAAATGTCCGCGTCCGATGTTGTCATGCGGCTCGATGCCCTGGAAAACCAGATCCGCCAGCTCACCGGCCAGGTCGAGCAACTGCAATACCGCAACCAGCAGCTCGAGCAGCAATTGCGCCGCACGACCGAGGACAACGAGTATCGCTTCCAGGAATTGGGCGGGAAAGGTGGCTCGCGGGCGCCTCAGCGTCAGCAGGCCCAACCGCCGACGCCGCAAGGTGCGCCGCAGACCATTCCCGGTCGCCGCTCGGATATCGATCCCGGCATGGATCAGCGCAACGACCCGCGGATGAACGACCCGCGTGCGGCTGATCCACGTTTCGCGCAACGCAGTGAGCCGCGTGTGGACCAGCGCGATAATCAGAATTTCGTGCCGGCGCCGAATGTCGGCGGCCGTCGTGGCGATGCGTTCGATCCGAACGCCAATCCGACGGCACCCGGTGCGCCACGTGCGCTCGGTTCACTGCCGCCTGGCCAACCGTCGGTGCCGCCGCGTTACGAGGCTGACGATGACGACAACGACGCAGTCGGCGCGCGGGGTGGCCGCGAGCCCGGTCAGCCGCTCGACCTTTCGACCATGGCCAACAATGCGGTGAATGATCCCTCGCTCCGGCGTGGTGGCGGCGTGCCGACCCAACGCAATATGAGCGGCACGGGAGCGGTGGCCTCGGTTTCGCCGCCCGGCGATTCTCCGCGCGATCATTTCGACCTCGGCTATGGCTATGTCCAGCGGAAGGACTACGCCTCCGCCGAGCAGACCTTTCGCGATTTCCTGCAGCGCTATCCGAACGACCGCATGGCGCCAGAGGTGAATTACTGGCTCGGCGAAAGCCTGTTCCAGCGCCAGCGCTATCAGGATGCGGCGGAAGCCTATCTCGTTGTCACGACGAAATATGAAACTGCCGGTAAGGCGCCCGACGCGCTGCTGCGTCTTGGGCAATCGCTCGCGGCCATCGGCCAGAAGGAAATGGCCTGCGCGTCCTTCGCCGAAGTCGGCCGCAAATATCCGCGCTCGTCCGTCGCCGTGAAGCAGGGCGTCGAGCGGGAACAGAAGCGTGTCCGCTGCTGACGATCCGGTGCCACTGACGCTTGTCGAAGCGCGCGCGCTGTTTGCTCCTTTCGCCAAAGAAAAATCCGTCGTTGTCGCAGTATCGGGCGGGCCGGATTCGACGGCCCTGCTGTGGCTCGCGGCCCGCTGGCGTGCATCGCGCAAGACCGGGCCTTTGATTGTTGCGGTGACCATCGATCACGGCCTGCGTGCGGAATCGGCACGCGAAGCCAAAGCGGTGAAGCGCTTCGCGCATGAACTTGGCGTCATCCATCGCACGTTGCGCTGGAACGGCGCCAAGCCGAAAACCGGGCTGCAGGAGGCGGCGCGCGGCGCCCGCTATGCGCTTTTGGCGCAAGCCGCGATCAAGGCCGGCGCCCGTATTGTACTGACCGCGCATACGCTCGACGACCAGGCCGAGACGGTGCTGCTGCGGCTTTTGCGCGGCAGCGGCCTGTCCGGATTGCAGGCGATGCAGGCGATGTCGCCCTACCCGGAGCAACCGGGACTGGTGCTTGCGCGTCCTTTGCTGGCGATCCCCAAGGCGCGGCTGATCGCCACACTGGCGAAGGCAGGCATTCCGTTCGCCGACGATCCGAGCAATCGCGATCCGCGTTACACCCGCGTGCGCCTGCGGGCCCTGATGCCGGCGCTGCTGGAAGAAGGGCTGACGGCCCGGCGTATGGCCGTGCTCGCCGCCCGTTTGCAGCGGGCCGAGGCCGCCTTGCGCTCAGCCGTCGCAGAGGCGTCCGCCCGGGTGTTGCTGACGCCTAAAAACGGAATGGGGGAGGAGGGGGGCGGATTGTCTTCGATCGCGACCGGTTCCGGCGTTTGCCGGCAGAAATTGGCCTGCGGCTGCTCGGGCAGGCCATCGCAGAGGTCGGAGACGAGGGGCCGGTCGAGCTTGGCAAGCTTGAAACCCTTTTCGAGGCGCTGCGGCCGGAGGGCGAATCCCTGCGTCGGACACTGGCCGGGGCTGTGATCACCCTGAAACCGGCCGAAATTGTCGTGGAGCGGGCGCCTCCTCGGCGGCGGCCACCAGGCGGCGGTGGAAGCCAGACCTTAACCACGGGAAAAACTTAGCAGGTAGAAGGGCTTCGGACCCGCTAGAATTTGGCGCGAGGGGGTGGGTTTCTTAGCCGTTTTTCGGCGGTAATCCGTTGATAGCGTTCTCTTGGCAGGCGGTGTCGGCAGACATACATTGGCCACCACGGGGATGATACCTAGCTCCCGCGTTTTCTGACCAAGCACGCCCGCGCCGGCCACCGCGGTTCAACAAGGACAAGTGATGAACGCAAACCTCCGCAACTTCGCCCTGTGGGTGATTATCGTCCTGCTGGTGCTTGCGTTATTCACGTTGTTCCAGTCGCCGAACCAGCGACAGGCCGCGCAGGATATTTCCTTCTCGCAGCTCCTGACCGAGGTCGATCAGGGCCGCGTGCGCGAAGTGGTGATTCAGGGGCCGGAGATTCACGGCACCTTCACCGACATGAAGCCTTTCAACACTTACGCGCCGAACGATCCGACGCTGGTGCAGCGCCTCTATGGCAAGGGCGTGCAGATCACCGCACGTTCGCCGACCGAGCAGGTGCCGTGGTTCGTCTCGCTGCTGCTGTCATGGCTGCCGTTCATCGCGCTGATCGGCGTGTGGATTTTCCTGTCGCGGCAGATGCAGGGCGGCGCCGGCAAGGCGATGGGCTTTGGCAAGTCACGCGCCAAGCTTTTGACCGAAGCGCATGGCCGCGTCACGTTTGAAGATGTCGCCGGCGTCGACGAAGCCAAGCAGGACTTGCAGGAGATTGTCGAATTCCTGCGCGACCCTTCGAAATTCCAGCGGCTCGGCGGACGCATTCCGCGCGGCGTGCTTTTGGTCGGCCCTCCCGGCACCGGTAAGACGCTGATCGCGCGTGCCGTCGCCGGCGAAGCCAATGTGCCGTTCTTTACGATCTCGGGTTCTGACTTCGTCGAAATGTTCGTTGGCGTCGGCGCCTCGCGTGTGCGCGACATGTTCGAGCAGGCCAAGAAGAATGCGCCGTGCATCATCTTCATCGACGAAATCGATGCGGTCGGCCGTCATCGCGGCGCCGGTCTCGGTGGCGGCAATGACGAGCGCGAGCAGACGCTGAACCAGTTGCTGGTCGAGATGGACGGCTTCGAGGCGAACGAGGGCATCATCCTGATCGCCGCGACTAACCGTCCCGACGTTCTCGATCCCGCCTTGCTGCGTCCGGGCCGCTTCGACCGTCAGGTGATCGTGCCGAACCCGGATGTGGTCGGCCGCGAGCAGATCCTGAAAGTGCATGTCCGCAAGGTGCCGCTGGCGCCGGACGTGAACCTGAAGACCATCGCCCGCGGTACGCCCGGCTTCTCTGGCGCCGATCTGATGAACCTCGTCAACGAGGCTGCCTTAATGGCGGCGCGCCGCAACAAGCGCATGGTCACGCAGCATGAATTCGAGGACGCCAAGGACAAGGTGATGATGGGCGCCGAGCGCAAGTCGCTCGTCATGACCGAGGAAGAGAAGATGCTGACCGCCTATCATGAAGGCGGGCATGCCATCGTCGCCCTCAACGTCAAGGCGACCGACCCGGTACACAAGGCGACGATCATCCCGCGGGGCCGCGCGCTCGGCATGGTCATGCAATTGCCGGAGCGCGACAAGCTGTCGATGAGCTTCGAGCAGATGACCTCGCGGCTGGCGATCATGATGGGCGGCCGTATCGCCGAGGAGATGATCTTCGGCCATGACAAGGTGACATCCGGTGCGCAATCCGACATCGAGCAGGCCACGCGCCTCGCCCGCATGATGGTGACGCGCTGGGGCTTCTCGCCGGAGCTCGGCACCGTGGCCTATGGCGAGAACCAGGAAGAGGTGTTTCTCGGCCATTCGGTGTCGCGCCAGCAGAATATCTCCGAGACGACCGCGCAGAAGATCGACAATGAAGTGCGCCGCCTCGTGGAAGAAGGTCTTGGCGAGGCGCGCAGGATCCTGACGGAAAAGCGCGCCGAGCTGGAAATCCTCGCCAAGGGGCTGCTCGAATACGAGACGCTGTCCGGCGACGAGATCAAGGATCTTCTCGACGGCAAGCCGCCGGTGCGCGAAGGCTTCTCTGAGCCGTCGCAGCCGCGCGCCTCCGCTGTGCCGCCGGCCGGCAAGAGCCGTCCGCGTCAGGAGCCGGATGCCGGCCTGGAGCCACAGCCGCAGGCCTGAGACAGAACAAGCTCTGCATGATTCAAAACGCCCGCCGCATGGCGGGCGTTTTCTTTTGCGGGCTGATTCAGATCAAAAAAGAAGCTGTATGGCGGCGCTAGCTTTTATTTGATGAGCATTCCAGCGGCACTCGCGCGCCGTCGCAACTATGTCGGTCCCGCAATCTTCTCTTACGGGTTCCGTCCATTCTTCTTCGGTGGGGCCGTTTGGTCCGCCGTCGCGATCCTCCTTTGGATTCCGCAATATGTCGGAGCATGGCAATGGCCGTCGGCGATCGCGCCGCTCGATTGGCACATCCACGAGATGCTGTACGGTTACGTGCCGGCGATCGTGGCAGGCTTTGTGCTCACCGCGATACCCAACTGGACCGGGCGGCTGCCGGTATGCGGCGCACCGCTGGCGGGCCTCGTTTTCGTCTGGCTCGCGGGACGCATTGCCATGCTGACGACCGCGCACATCGGCCTTACGGTTGCGGCGGCCATCGACGTGGCATTTCTTGCTATTTTGTTCGCCGTGACCATGCGCGAGATCATGGCCGGAAAGAACTGGCGCAATCTTCGGGTTCTGGTCATCGTCGCGGTGCTGATTGCGGGCAATGTCGTCTTCCATATCGAGGTGATTGTCACAGGGGCAGCAGACTACGGCATCCGGCTCGGCATCGGCGCCACGATTCTGCTGATCAGTCTGATTGGCGGGCGCATCATTCCAAGCTTCACGCATAACTGGCTGGTGCGGGACAATCCGGGCCGGCTGCCCGTTCCGTTCGGGCGCTATGACATCGCGACCCTTGCGGTGTCTGCTGTTGCCTTCGCGGTGTGGATTGCAACACCTTCAGCCACGTGGACCGGCACGTTGATGATATTCACCGGGTTTTTGCACATTGTCCGCCTCGCACGCTGGGCCGGCGATCGCACGCTGGCCGATCGTCTCGTCCTTGTTCTGCATGTCGCTTACGCATTCGTCCCTGTGGGGTTCTTTCTGGTGGGGGCCGCAGCGCTGTGGCCCGATGCGGTGCTTGCAAGCGCAGGGATTCACGCCTGGACCGCCGGCGCCATCGGCCTGATGACGATGGCGGTGATGACACGCGCAAGCCTCGGTCATACCGGGCAGCCTTTGGTGGCTTCGTCTCTGACGCAGGCGATCTATATCTGCCTGTTTCTGGCTGCGGTCTTGCGGATTGCGGCTGCCTTCGGTGGCGGGCCTGCGCTCATGCATAGTTCTGCAACGGCATGGATCATGGCTTTCGGTCTATTCGCCGTGAGCCATGGACCGCTCCTGATGTTGAAAGCGCCGAACTGGACGCGGGCCTGAGCAGCGTGCGGTGCCGTGTTATAAACGGCGATGCCTCTCCAGAACCGCGTCTCGCCTTTTGGTGAATTATTCGCAGCTCCGGTCCGCGGCACCTTCATGGGCAACCGTGGCGGCCGCATCCATGACGCGGCGCAGAAACTTGGCGCACGTCGCTGGGCCTCGAAGCAGTGGATCTGCTGCGTTCTCGATTTCAAGAACCGTCATCGCCGCGTCTGGGGCGACAGCTACACCGAACTGTTCTTTCTCGATGAAGTGACGGCGCTCGCAGCCGGTCATCGTCCCTGTTTCGAATGCCGGCGTGCCGATGCGAATGCGTTTGCGCAAGCCTGGGCCAGCGCGGCAGGACAAAAGCCGAGCGCGCCGCAGATGGATGATGTGCTGCATGCGCAGCGGCTGGGTGGTCGTAACAAGCGCATGCATCGCATGCGCCTTGGTGATTTGCCGGACGGCGCGATGATCGTGCGCGATGGCGACGCTTATGCGGTGAAGGGCGACGCACTGCTGCGCTGGTCGCCCTCGGGCTATGGGTCGAATATACCGCGCGAGCCCGATGAAACAGTCGATGTGTTGACGCCGCCCGCTATCGTGACGGTGCTGTCGGCTGGATATCAACCGCGCTGGCATCCCAGCGTGAACGTACGGCACATCGTTAAAGAAAGCTGAATCACCCCGCGCATGGCGCTTAGGCGACCGCGTCATGAACGAACGGGCCCTTCTTTACCGATCATAAACCATAATTGCGCTCTGTTCATTCTGCGCTTTTGCAACTGTTCTGGTTCTCAGCCGGAGGCTTTCACTGAGCATCCAAAATATCAAGACGGGCGCTGCGTCGCGAATAACACGACTGTCTGCTGCCGAGCGCATCGAACTGCACCTCCTCATGGCCCGACGGGCTCTCATCCAGTCACGAGATATCCAATGTCGTTTCTTGCCCGCTTCCGCATTCTCACCAAAATCCTGATGGTCATAGCCGTTCTGTCGGCCAGCGCCATCGGCATTACTTATCTGGGTGTCACCTCCCTCAAAAGCCTGAGCGACTCGACCGATAGTATGGAGGCCGCGTCGAAGCTGGCACTCCACGCCGCACGCGTAAGCCAGGAAATTGTCCAGATGAACCGTGGCGAATACCGCGTTGGTGCGGAGCCGACTGCGCAGATGCGTGCGGAAGTTAGCCGAAATCTGGAAGACCGTAAGCGCGAAACCGAGGCTCGTATTGCCGAGCTCAGGAAGGGCGTCAGAAGCGAGCAGTCCAAAAAGATGCTCGCCGACCTGGAAGCCGCTTATGATCGCTACAAAAGGGAAGTCGCGGAAACCTTCAAGGTCGCGGAGACAGTCAAGAACATCGATTCCAGCGCGGAAATGACCGCGCTTAGAAAAACCCTTGCATCAAGCCGCACCGTTGCGTCCGACTTGCAGCAAAAGGCGGGCGATCTGGCACGGTTCCTCGACGATCGTGTGATCGCGGTTTCCGACGCGGCGACTGAAGAATACAAGCGCGTGTCCAACCTGATGATAACGGTCGCATCGGTCAGCATTGTTGCCGGTCTGCTGTTCGGCTTCCTGATCGGTCAGTTCGGCATCGCCAGGCCGATGCGTGGCCTCGTCGGCCTCCTGCAGCGCATGGCCAAGGGTGAAGAAGTGGCGATCACCGGGACCGAGCGCCGGGACGAGATCGGCGAAACCGCCCGCGCCGTTAACGACATCAAGGTGATGCTGGCGGAAAAAGCGCGTATCGAAGCCGAGCAGAAGGGCGAACAGGATCGCATCGCCATGCAGCGGCTGACCGATGAGTTCGAAGCGGCCGTGGGCGGCATCGTCAAGTCGGCACTCGCGGGCGATTTCTCGCAGCGTGTGTCGCTCGACGGCAAGCAGGGTTTCATCCTGAATATCGGCCGAGCGATGAATACGCTGTGCGAGAATACGGCCGAGGTGCTGGGCGATATGGCTCGCATGTTCGGCGGCCTTGCCTCCGGCGATCTGACGCAGCGCATTACGGCGCAATATCAGGGCATGTTCGGGAAGCTCAAGGACGACGCCAACGCCATGGCGGCTCGTATTTCGGAAACGATGGCCGAGATTAAATCCGCCGCACGGGAAGTCTCGAATGCGTCATCGGAAATCTCTACCAGCACGACCGACCTCTCTCAGCGCACCGAGGAGCAGGCTGCCAGCCTGGAAGAGACCTCCGCGTCGATGGAGGAGATATCAGTGACTGTGAAGAAGAATGCCGACGATGCCATGCAGGCCAACCGCTTTACCAGCGAAGCGCAGGAGGTTGCGGGACGCGGCGGCAAGGTGGTGAGCGAGGCGGTTGGCGCGATGTCTCGCATCGAGGAATCGTCGCAGAAGATTTCCGATATCATTGGCGTCATCGATGAGATCGCCCGTCAGACAAACCTTCTTGCGCTGAACGCGGCCGTCGAGGCAGCCCGTGCCGGCGAAGCAGGGCGCGGCTTTGCAGTGGTCGCGTCGGAAGTGCGAAGCTTGGCGCAGCGATCTTCCCAGGCTGCAAAAGACATCAAGGATCTCATCACCAACAGTAACGCGCAAGTGCAGGACGGCGTCCAGCTCGTCAATCGCGCCGGCGAATCTCTGAATGAGATTATGCAGTCGATCCAGAAGGTTGCTGACATCGTGTCGGGTATCGCCACGGCCAGCACCGAGCAGGCGACAGGTGTCCAGCAGATCAATGCGGCATTGACGCAGATGGACGAGGTGACGCAGCAGAACTCGGCTCTTGTTGAGGAAAATGCCGCGACTGCCAAGACGCTGGAGCAGCAATCCGCGATCATGGATCAGCGGGCATCGTTCTTTACGGTCGACGAAGGCGCGAATGCTTCATTGAGCTCGGTCGGCAATGCGGCCTCTCGCGCAACGAATGTTTCGGCGGTCAGGGCGGGGACACGCGGCAAGCGTTCAACTCCGCAAGTGCAGGGCAACCTCGCCATGAAGCCGGACCAGGATTGGCAGGAATTCTGAAGGCCTGACGGATGGTGAAGAACGTGCCGCTTTGAAGTTTCAAAGCGGCACGTTCTCTTTGTCAAGCTTTCTGCAGGCGCGGGATCAGCCGCAACGCGTTCTCGCGATCGACCGCCTTCAGGTCGTCACCCCTGAAAAAGGCGGACACGCCCTTCGTGTGATCGGCGGCGGTGCGATAGGGATAGTCGGTGCCGTAGACGATCTGCGAGACCGGCACCATTTTCTGCAGCGCCGACAGCGTCACCTCGTTCGGCACAGCTGCGGTATCGTAATAGAAGCGGCGGATCTGCTTTTCCACCTGGTCGCGCGTGAACTTGCCGGCATAGGGTGGACGCATCAGCGCCTGCACGGTGAAGCGCTCGTAGAAAGCGGTGGTCGAGCCGCCGCCATGCGACCAGATCCAGTTGATGTCCGGATACTTTTCCGCAAAGCCGCTGAAGATGATGGTGAAGACGGCGCGTGTCGTGTCTGTGCCGAATTCGATGAAGGCGTCGTCGGTATTGCGCACGAGATTGACACAGCAATTCGCGCCGGTGGGATGGGTGTAGACGGTCGCCTTGCGGCGGTTCAATTCGGCCCAGACCGGTTCGAATTCGGCATAACCCAGCCACTTGTCGCCATAGCTGGTCATGCAGCCGATGCCATCGACCTTCAGCGTATCGAAGGCATATTCGATTTCCTTCAGGCTCTCGTCGACATGCGGCAGTGGCAGCATCGCGAAGGTGCCAAAACGGCCGGGATGCTCGGTCTCGAGTTTCTTGGCATATTCGTTGGATTCGCGCGCGAGGCGCGCGGCTTCCGCGGCGTCCAGTCCCTGCAGTTGCGGTGTGGTGGGTGAAGTGATGGCGGTAGCGACGCCGCCCTTGTCCATATCGTCGAGGGTCTTCTGGACCGACCAGTTCGCCATCGGTGGATTGGCTTTCTTGATGCGCTTCATCGCATCGAGCCAGGTCGGCGGCGAAATGTGATGATGCACGTCGATGCGATGCGGTTTGTCCTGCGCGAAGACACGCGACGCCGTTCCGGCGGTGGCGGCTCCAATGGCAAGGGCCGCGCCTCCGGCCAGCAACTGGCGTCTGCTCAGGCCGGTTGCTTTCGGCATTTGCAGATGACTTTGACCGCAGGCACAGGAGGCAAAAAGACGAAAGCGCGACGGCGATATCGGCATGGATGTTTCCTTCCCTCACTGTTGAGTCTGGCGCTCAATCAGAATGAATGAACGATACCATCTGCCCTTGGGAGTCGAAAGCAGAGTGTTGTTGCGACGATGTGAAAATTACCGCCGCTCGCGCCGTGCGCTCATGGCTTCGCTGGAGAGACGGTCCTGTTCCATCGGTTCGGCTTTCGCGGCCTTCTTTGATTTTACCTGCTTCTTGGTGCGTGCCTGTTTCTGCGCCGGTGTCACCGAGGCATCGGCCAAGAGGCAGAGGTGGCGCCGCCGCTGTTGCGCCGTCGCCGTCTTCATTTCGATATTGTGCTTGTCGAATTTCGTCACCAGCGTCTTCACCTGTGCATCCTTCAGCGCCTCGATGACAAGTGCGAAAGGTTCGGCGCTGAGCGCCATTCGCACGGCGCGCAAGATCTCGATGCCCGAGTTCTTGGACTTGAGCTGTGCGAGGACCAATGCCTGCGCGGCGTTAGTGACGTCGGCGCGAATGTCGGGAAAGGCATTCGGATTGGCGGCGATACGTCCCAGCACTGCATAGCCGTCAAGGGTGAGAGCCATTCAGCATCTCCTTGGTCTCACGCGCCAGCCGCTGCAGGATGTCCGCAACCGCCGGCGTCCATTTGTTGGTGAAATTCGGATAGGTGCCGGTTTTGGCCAGCGCATCGGCAATCGCGGCGCGTTCGGGAATCTCGGTTTCGAAAACGGAAAAGCTCGGATCGTCCGCATGCTCCTCATTGCGCATGCGTTCGACAGTCTTGTGATGTTCGAGAATGGGCCGCCGCCGCGTGATCAGGACATGCGGCAGCGCCCCGCGCGGCTTCTTGTAGAATTTTGCGGTCTCGGATTGACCCTGCCACACCGTCTTGCAGAAGGCCTGCAAGCCATAGGTCGATAGCGTATCAGGGATGGTCGGCACGATCACGAGATCGGCGAGGCGAATGCTGGCCTCGGTGAGCACGGAAATGCCGGGTGCGCAATCGATCAGGATGTAGTCGAACGACTTGGCCGAACGCGACAGTTGCTCCTTGATAACGCCCCAGATGCCGCCGACGATTTCCTCGAGGTTGAGTTCCTTCTTCTTGGTCAGCCTGTAGATCATCCGCAATTCCAGCGTCCTGAGTTCGGCGCTGGAAGCGAGCAGGGAGACCTGCAAGGGTTGCCCGAGATGGGTGACTTCGCTGATCTGATCGCGGATGCAGGAATCGAATTTCTTCTTCTTGCCGCGCATCAGATAGTCTTCAAGAAACGCATCGATGGTGCGGCCGTCGCGGATCATCGCCGCGAGATAGGAGTCGCCGGCAAGGACGATCGAGGCATTGGCCTGCGCATCGAGGTCGATCACCAGCACCCGTGCGCCTTCGGCCGCGGCGAGGGCTTCGGCCAGCGCGACCACGGTCGCGGTCTTGCCGACGCCGCCTTTCATGTTGGCCACGGCGATGACCTTACCCTTCACCAGGGCCTCCGTTCACGACACGTAACAGCCTTTCACGATGCGCGGCGGACAGTCGCGATTCCAGTAAGCCATCGACGATGGCCGGTGGCGTTGTCTTGCGCACGGGATCGAGCAGGATCTCATAGCTGACATGATCGTGCGGATCGCGCATGCGGATCAAGCCGATGCCGTGCTGGTCGCACTGCTTTTCGATCTCCGGCAACCGCGCTTCGCACCGCGAATTCTGCGGCAGGTGCCAGACCAGATGGCCGAAATGGGTGAAGCGGGTCTGCGCCAGCGCCTCATAGACCGACTCGTCGGTTGCACCGTTTTCCGCCTTCAGTTCGAAACTGTGCACGTCGATCTGCGCGCCGGGCAGCAGGCGAAAGCGCATGGCGGTGACGAGGATAAAGTCCGGCCGGGCAAAACGGCCGCGGACCGGGCCGATGGTGGATGTGTCCTGCACAATGCTGACGCCATCGGGCGGCAGGTCGAGCCCTTTGCAGAATGTCTCGGTCAGATAGCGGCCGAGCGGAGCCATCAGCATGGCCTCGCGGCGCAGTTCCACCGTTGCGCCATTGACCTGCTCCTTTCCGGCCTTGGGCAGCAGGAAAATCTGGCCGCCTTGGCCGCGCAGCCGGCCGATCCGTTGTTCTTTTGAAAGGTGGTCCGACGCCTGGAAGTAAAGGTCCGGCGAGATCGGACTTTCCAGCTCGCGCGACAGCATCACTTGCAAAACGCGGTTGAGAACGGGCGTGCCGTCCTGCGGCAACAGCCTTTCGATGCGTTCCGCAACGGCTCCCACCGATGGCGGCATGACCCCGTCGGACCTCCCAGCCCCGTGCCAAGCATCTGCAGCCTTTGCGGGAAGTCAATCGATAATTACATCCAATGAGGAATGTCAGAACTCGCAGGCGCTGGTGGCCGTCTGCTCCAGTTTGAAGATGCGGTCGTCGGTGCCGAGCGTCAGCCCGCCGAACATCTTGCTCATCGCGCCACGACGGTCGCGCAGCATCATGTGGTCCTTGCCGGCCCGTGTCAGATAGAAATCCCGCGGCGTATCGACATCGACATTGTGGGTACACGCGAAGGCATATTGGTCCGCGCCGCATTGTGTTGTCTTTTCCGCGCGCTTGCCGTCCTTGAGTTCGACGCGGAAGACAAGATTGTAATAGGGAAAATCGTCCTCTCCGCGTTTATCGCCTTTCACTTTCAGCACCGAGATACGCTTCACCGTCTGTTTGGGATGTTTCGACAGATGCGCCGGGTCATAGGAGCGCGTGAAGCAGACCGCGTTCTCGCTGTCGAACCGCTCACGCAAAGGCGCGCCGAGCGCAGCCCATTGGGGCTTGCGGCTGTCTTCCAGCGCGCGGCATTCGGCGACCGGCTTGCGGTCGAGCCTGAAGACCTTGTCGTCGGCGCCTGGCTTCACATAATCGGCCTGCTCCGCCTCGTCCTCGCTGGCGCCACAGCCGCCGATGACGACAAAGCCGTCATTCTCCAGCAGCAACGAATCAGCGGAGGGTTTCAGACGAAAGCCGCCACCATCGCAATCGATGCCACAGCGGACACCGCTCTCCGGATAATTCATGCAACTCAGGCCGTTGAAAAACAGGCCGGGCCGGTCGCGAAAACGCACATAGGCCATGATCTGGATGCTGCTGTCGCCGTCATCGGCGATCAGCTTCTCGCGGGTTTCCTGCGGCATTTCCTTGGTGGCGTCGGGTGTGAAATCGCGGAACAGATGGAAGCTGGTGACACGCTGTTTCGGGTGCTGCTTGAGATGGGCTACGTCGTAGGTGCGACCGAAACAGGCTTCCTGGCCGAGCGGCATATGCGAGGGCAGCGGCGATACACGCTGCTCCTGCGCCTGCAATGCCGTAGGTACGGCCAGCGCAAACAGCACGGAGAAAAGCTGCAATTTCATCGGCGCACTCATGAGATCATGCCATCGGCCTCACTTATCGCACAGCCGCGGCCGCCCGTCAGCCTCATGCTGCGCGCCAGGCGTAGCGGATCATCGCTCCCATGAAGACCAGCATCGCGACAATCAGCCCGACCGTGCCGGGCCAGCCCCAGACATTCCAGAGCAATCCCGCAGCCAGTCCGCCGAAGCTGCCGCCGATATAGAAGGATGTCACATAGAGCCCGATGGCCGATGACGTGCCTTCCCGGACATAAGTCGCGACAAAGCTCTGGCAGCAGGTCTGCACCAGGAAACCGCTGCCGGCGAACAGGGCGAGGCCGAGCACGATGACGGCGATCGACGGCACCAGCGTCAGCAGGATGCCGCAGATCCAGATGCCGATGGCGATCAATCCGAAATTCCGCCGGCCAAAATGCTTCACCAGCCGCCCAGCGAATGGCGTGGTGACGAGGCTGATGAGGTAGGTCACAAATACCGCGCCGATCGCCGCGGCCGACAGATTGAAGGGCGGTGCCGCCAGCACGAATGCGATGAAGGTGAAGGCGGCGATGAAATTGAACATGATGCCGAAGCCGACGCAGAATGTCGCCAGCAGCCGCGTGTCGCGCAGGTGTTTCACCATCTGGCGGAGAGAGGCCGCCAATGTCGTTGCCGCGACGAAGTTGCGCTCGCGCGGCAGCAGCGCAATGATCGTGATGGCGCAGAGCGCGGTGATGGTGGCTTGCGCAAACAGCGCATGCCGCCAGCCGAATGGCTCCGCCAGAACCGCGGTCAGCATGCGGCCGAGAAATCCGCCGAAGGCGGTGGCGGCGATGAAGTATCCGGTGACGCCGGTGGCTTCGCCGGCCGGCCATTCGCTGCCAATATAGGCGACTGATACCGCGAAGATCGGCGGCAGCAAAAGGCCTTGCGCAAAGCGCCAGAACAGCAGCGCTTCGAGGCTGTCCGAAAACGCCATCATGACGTCCGGGATAATCAGCAAGACCATCGCTACGGCGATTACGGAGCGGCGTCCCAGCACATCGGCGACGATGCCGGTGAATGGCGCGGTCAGCGCCACCGCCAGGGCATTGACGGTCATGATCTGGCTGATGCTCGCCGGCCCAACGCCGAACTCGTTCGCCAGCAGCGGCAACACCGCCTGCGGCGCATACATATTGAGCATCGCGGCGAAACCGGCAGTCGCGACGGCGACCCGGGGCATGGAAACGCGCATGACATTGACCAGGAAGCAAGGCAGGCAGGTGGTTGGCAACATTGCTCAAGCGCGGGTGCTTTGCTAGGGCTCGCGTCCCCGCTCACGACATGACTTCCATGCAGCCTGTGGCCAGCGACGGCGCGCCCGCGCCTTATTGGACTATTGCCGGTATTCGTGCCGGCGCGCGCATGATGATCCCGGCGCTGCCGGGCGTCATTGTGTTCGCCGCGGCGTTCGGCGCGCTGGCGGCACAGAAGGGCCTGACGCTGTTCGAGACGGTGCTGATGAGCGCCATCGTCTTTGCCGGCGTGTCGCAATTCGTTGCGATGGAGATCTGGTCGCCGGCGATGACCGGAGCGCTGATTCTTGCCATCGCCGTATCGACCTTGGTGGTCAATCTGCGCATGGTGCTGATGAGTGCATCGCTGCAGCCCTGGATCGCCGGTTCTCCGGGCTGGCAGATTTATCCAAGCCTGATCCTGATGACCGACGGCAGTTGGGTGGCTTCAGCGCGCTACCGGAAAGAGGGCGGCGCCGATGTCGGCTATCTGTTCGGCAGCAGCCTCGTCATCTGGCTGGTCTGGGTGCCGTCCACGGCGATCGGGCAGATCTTCGGCAGTCTCCTTGCCGATCCCAAGCGTTTCGGCGTCGATCTGATCGTGCCACTTTATTTCATTGCTCTCCTGGCGCCGACACTGGAAATGTCGCGCCGCTCGCTCGCCTGGATCTCCGCGGGCGTGACCGCCATTGCGGTCTTCTATCTCGTGCCCGGCCATTGGTACGTGATCGTCGGTGCGCTCACGGGAGCCATCGTCGGAGGATTGATCGGCGATGACTGAAGTCATTTCCTTCGGTGCGCTGGCCGCCATCGCGGCGATGTCCTTCGCAACCTTGCTGACACGTCTGTCCGGTCACTGGATGATGGGCCGCGTGACGCTGACGCCGCGCATCCGCCGCATGCTGGAAGCTTTGCCGGGCTCGGTGGTTGCCGCGCTGGTGATGCCGGTCATGGTGAAGGAGGGACTGCCGGCGACGCTGGCGATGATCGTTGTCGCTGTCCTGATGATCTGGCGGCGCAATGAGTTTGTGGCGCTGGCCTGTGGCATCGCGGTCGCGGCGGGCTTGCGCGCGGTTTACTGATCCAACGCTTTTCTCGTGCGGGCGAGCGTGTCTTCCGGCGTGCCGGCGGCGTCGATCGGCGTCCATGTCATCGCACCGAGATCGTATTCCGCCTGCTGGCGCACCACGGCGGCATCGGCATCCGACGCATCGTTGATGCGGCTGCCGACACGTCTGATGCGCGTCTCCAGATCGGCGGTGAGAAAGAAGCCGTGGAACGGCACGCTCGATGCCTTGGCCAGTTCGGCGACGGGCTCGCGTTCCTCCGCTTTCGCAAAGACGGCATCGACGATGGCCGAATGTCCGGCCGCTAGAACGCGTTGCGCCTGTTCATACAGCCTGTTGTAAATCGTCTCCGAAACTTCGGGCTTGTAGGCTTCCTGCGGAAGCTTGTCAGCCTCGGCGGCATCGAACAGCCGCTTGCGCATGACATCGGAGCGCAGCACCACGGCGCCGGGTTCGGGCAAGATATGCGCGGCCAGCGCGCGCGCGAGCACCGATTTTCCGGTCCCCGATAATCCGCCAACGGCAATCAGCATCGGCTTTGGCGGCGCAATCAGTGTCGTTGCCAGAACGAAATAGGCGCGCGCGCTGTCTTCGATGCCTTTCTTCTTGGCATCATCGGCATGGACGAGCTTGGCCGCCGTCACCTTGGCGCGGATCGCGGCGCGCATGGCCATGAAGAAGGGAAGGGCGGCGAGCGCGTCGAGATCGTCATCGCGCTGTGTATCGGTGAGATAGCGATTGAGAACGATGTTGGCTTGCGGCCGCAAGTTCCGTTCGACCAGATCCATCAGCAGAAAGGCGAGGTCGTAGAAGACATCGCCCGACGCCACCACGGGATCGAACTCGACCGCATCGAACAGCACCGGCTTGCCATCGATTAAGACGATATTGCCGAGGTGCAGGTCGCCATGGCCGCGCCGGATGAGCCCCATTGTGCCGCGCTGGCGCAACAGCGGCTGCAACGCTTTCAACAAGCGGCGGCTCGCCTCGGTGAACGATTTTGCTTCGGTTGCAGGAAACAGCGCCGGCCATTCCCTGAAAGCCTCGTCATTCTGCTCGACATAATCGCCGAGCGCCGCGATCCATTTTTCGGTATCGGCCAGGGGCGTCTTGCGATGCGCCGCCGCCACAACGCGGCCGAGCCCGTCGGCCAGTTTTGTATCGATCTTCCTGTCATCGGCGAGACGATCGAGTGTCGCATTCTCATCGAAGCGCTGCATCTCCAGCGCCCACTCGACCGGTGTGCCGTCGCCGCCAAGCGACAGCCGCCCCGCATCGTTTTTCGTGATCGCAACGACACCGCGATAGATCTGTGGGGCGAACGGGCGGTTTACCTCCAGTTCCGCTTCGCAGGCCGTTTTTCGCTTTTCCAGCGTCGAATAATCGAGGAACGGAAACCGAACAGCGCGCTTCACCTTCAGCACGCGTTCGCCGACGAGAAACACCGCCGCGCCGTGCGTGTCGATGCGGCGCACATCACGGCCCTCATGCGTGCGCGGATCGGCGAGGAAGGCAAAGACGTCTTGCTGGGATTGCACGGGGGCGGACATCAACACCAATCTTACAGCACTGGATGACAGCGGTTTTGCATAGCCATCATGCTCCAATTTCACCGGCTCAAATCGGTTCCGAAAATCGGTTCTCTATGGCCTTGACCCGGAGGCGTTCCCGCTGAAAATGCGCCCCGCCAGCGGGCGCTGGTATTTTGGCAATTGGAGGCCGGACGTGCTCATCGATCACCGCACTTATACCGTCAAGCCGGGCACCATGCAGGCCCATCTCGACATTTACGAGCAATATGGTCTCGCGACGCAGACCAAGCATCTCGGCCAGCCGCTGGCCTATATGTTCACCGAAAGCGGCGAGATGAACACGATCGTCCATATCTGGGTCTACGAGAATGCCGCAGATCGTGAAAAGAGACGCGCCGCCATGCAAGCAGATCCGGACTGGCATGTTTATTTGAAGAAGAATCGCGAAGCGGGCTATCTCGTCAGCCAGGTCACCAAGCTGATGACCCCGGCGAAATTCGCCAAGATGTCACGCTGACAGGGAATCGGACACACCATGCGCAGCAATGACGGTTCGCGAACCGGCGGCGAAATCCTCGTCGATCAGCTTGTCGCGCATGGTGTGCGCCATGCTTTCTGCGTGCCTGGCGAGAGCTATCTCGCCGCGCTTGACGCCTTCCACGATCGCTCGATCGAACTCACCATCTGTCGGCAGGAGGGCGGCGCCGCGATGATGGCGGAAGCGGTGGGCAAGGCGACGGGCCGGCCCGGCATATGCTTTGTCACGCGCGGGCCGGGCGCCACCAATGCATCGCCGGGTATTCATATTGCGCGTCAGGATTCGACGCCGCTCATCGTCTTCGTCGGTCAGGTGGCGCGCGACATGCGCGAGCGCGAGGCGTTTCAGGAACTCGATTATCGCGCGGTGTTCGGCACCATGGCGAAATGGGCGACCGAGATCGACGATGCGGCGCGCATTCCGGAAATCGTCTCGCGCGCGTTCCATGTCGCGACCAATGGCCGGCCCGGTCCCGTCGTGATTGCGCTGCCGGAAGATATGCTGACCGATCGGGCCGTTGTCCCCGACGCGCCGGCCTTCGAGCCGGTGGAAACATGGCCGGGTCTCACCGACATGTCGCGGCTGCAGAAGATGCTGTGGGCGGCGAAGAAGCCGGTGCTGATCCTTGGCGGCAGCCGCTGGTCGGAGAAAGCCTGCGCCGCGACGCTACGCTTTGCCGAACGCTTCGATCTGCCGGTGATGACGACCTTCCGCCGCCAGCATCTGTTCGACCAGACCCATCGTAATTACGCCGGTGATGTCGGCATCGGCGCCAATCCGAAATTGCTGGCGCGCATCAAGGATGCCGATCTCGTCATTCTGGTCGGCGGCCGCATGGGCGAGATGCCGAGCCAGAGCTACACCTTGTTCGATATTCCGTCGCCGCAGCAGACCTTCGTGCATGTGCATCCGGGCAGCGACGAGCTGGGCCGTGTCTATCGTCCTGCATTGGCGATCAATGCGTCGCCGACGGCCTTTGCTGCCGCGCTGGAAGGGCTGCAGGCGCCGAACGAGATTGCATGGTCAAACGCGACGCGCACGGCGAACGCGGATTATCGCGCCTTCACCGACAAGGCGACCGAGATGCCTGGCGCGGTCAATCTCGGCGAGATCATGGTGTGGCTGCGCGATAATCTTTCGGTAGACGATATTCTCTGCAACGGCGCTGGCAACTACGCCGGCTGGATTAATCGGTTTTATCGCTTCCGCAAGTACAACACCTTCTACGGGCCGACATCGGGCTCGATGGGCTATGGCGTTCCGGCCGCGATCGGCATCAAGCGGCTTCATCCCGAGCGCAACGTGGTCTGCTTTGCCGGCGATGGCGACTTCCTGATGAACGGTCAGGAGTTCATGACCGCCGTGCAGTACGAGCTGCCGCTGGTCATCGTTATCGTCGACAACGGCATGTACGGCACCATCCGCATGCACCAGGAGCGCGAATATCCGGGCCGTGTGGTCGCGACCACGCTGAAGAATCCGGACTTTGCCGGCTATGCGCAGGTGTTCGGTGGGTTTGGCATCATGGTGGACCGCACCGAGGATTTTCCGAAGGCGTTCGAGGAGGCGCAGGCCTCCGGCCAGCCGGCGATCATCCATCTCAAGGTCGACCCCAGCGGCATCACCCCGACGACAACGTTGGAAGCGATCCGCGCGAAATCGCTTCAAGGGAAGTGACCTCGGGCCGGACTGCTCGGACGCGTTGACGCAGCGGGCCTGAACAGCATTGCCGGATGGAGTGAATCGTGGCTCACTCTATCGATGCCCTACCGCCGGACCGACAATGTGATTCGCAGGCACGCCGCTCGGCATGTGGCGATCGTTGCGGCGGCGCGGGCCGCCGCGACGGAAGGCGGTATGGCGGCGGTGCAGGTGGCCCTGATCGCCCAGCGGGCCGGCATCGCGACCGGCACCGTGTATCGCTACTTCCCCTCGAAAACCGAGCTGGTCACGGCGCTCGTCGCCAACGTCTCGGAGCGGGAAATCGGCGCCATCCGCAAGGCGGCCAAGGCCGCGCCGGGGCCGCTGTCGGCACTGGCTGCCTGCATCGCCACCTTCGCGACGCGTGCGCTGCGGAACCGGCGGCTGGCCTGGGCTGTGATTGCCGAACCGGTGGATGCCGATATCGAGGCGGTGCGGGTGGTCTATCGCAAGGCGCTGGCGGGAGAGCTACAGACACGGATCGCCGCCGCAATGCAGGCTGGCTATTTGCCGCAGCAGCAGGACGCCAGTCTTGTCGCACCGGCTCTGGTCGGCGCATTGCTCGAAGGATTGATCGGACCGCTGGCGCCGAGCGCGAACGAGGATCCGACGCGTACGCGTGATGCGGTGCAGACGCTGACGTTGTTGTCGCTGCGCGGGCTAGGTGTGGTCGATGCCCGCGCCCGCGGTCTTGTGGTGCAGATTGCGCTGCCGGCGCTGGAGGAGGGGGCAGCGTAATTCCGACCTCATCCTGCGAGACGGCTGCTACGCAGCCTCCTCAGGATGAGGCCGAAAAGAAGTTACTTCGTCGCCTTCCAGACGGCTTCCTTGCCGCCTTCGTTGCTCTTGCCTTCGATGGCGTTGCCATTGACCGTGCCGGTATAGCGTGTTCCAGCAGCGGTGAAGGCGATCTGATCGCCGGTCAGCTTGCCGTGGGTGACCGGCGCAATCACGTTGCCGTTCTTCAGCGTGCCGCTCACCATCTGGTATTTCTGCTCGAGCTTGAGTTCGCCCTGCGGCGTCTGCCATGTGCCTTCGACCTTGGCCGGCACGATCCAGAAATAGGCGGTGCAGTGTGAGGAGCATTCTTCGCCGACAGATTCGGTCTGGTCCGCGGTCCAGTCGCCGAGATCGAACGAGTTGGAGACGATGCGCGTGCCCGGCTTCATATCGAGCAGCTTCGGCCGCAGCTTCAGGTTGATGCTCGGCAGAAGGAACATCGTCACCACGGTCGCTTTCGAGAAGTCGGTTTCGAACAGGTCCGCTTTCTCGAAGCTGGCCTTCGGGGTCACGCCTTCCTTCTCAGCATTCTTCTTCGACAGTTCGACCATGTCGGGATTGTATTCGATGCCCTGCGCCGTGGCGCCGCGCTTGGCCGCGGTGATCACCGTGCGGCCGTCACCGGAACCGAGATCCATGACGTAGTCGTTTGCCGTCACTTTGGCCATGTCGAGCATCTTGTCGACCAGCTTTTGATTGGTCGGCACCCACACCACGTCCTTGCCGCGCTGCCCGACTTTTGGTTCGAAAGCCGGAGCCGGTTGCGCCACCGCGCAATTGAGCGCGAACGCAATCGATACGCACGATCCAGCCACCAGCCGGGCCGAAGATTTCAACGCCACCATTCTATTTTCTCCGTTCGCTTGGAGCATGTGTCACCGATTAAGAGGGATCATTCTCCGCTCGTCCCCGCGAAGGCGGGGACCCAGAAATTAGAAAGAGTCTTTTATGTTTTCTGGATTCCCCGCATACGCGGGAATGAGCGGACGAAGATGCATGCATTACGCGCCGCGCTTGGCTTGCCACTTCGCGCCCGACTTGGTCGTGCCCTCGATCGTCGCGCCGTTGACCTTGCCGGCATAGTCGGTGCCGCCGGCGGTGAAAGTGATCTCGTCACCCTTCAGCTTGCCGTTGGTGACAGGGGTGATGACGTTGCCGTTCTTGATGGTGCCGGTGAAGTTCTGGAACGTCTGCTTGATCTCAAGCTCGCCCTTGTCCATCGCCCAGCTGCCATCGACCTTGGCCGGGACGATCCAGAAATAGGCTTTGCAATAGGACGTGCAACCCTGCGTCACGACGGCTTCCTCATCCGCCTTCCACTCACCCATGTCGAAGGTGTTGGAGACGACGCGTGTGCCCGGCTTCATGTCGAGAATGGTTGGACGCAGTTTCGCATTCAGGCTGGTGAGCAGGAACATGGTCACCACGTCGGCCTTGGAGAAATCGGTGACGAAGATATCGGCCTGTTCGAAGGTTGCCTTGTCGCCCACCCCTTCCTTGGCGGCATTGGCACGCGACAGCGCAACCATGTCCGGATTGTATTCGATGCCGCGTGCGGTGACGCCGCGTTTCGCTGCGGTGATGACCGTGCGGCCGTCACCCGAGCCGAGATCGACCAGATTGTCCTTGGCCGTGACCTTGGCCATGTCGAGCATCTTGTCGACCAGCGCCTGCGGCGTCGGCACCCAGATCACGTCCTTGCCTTCCTGACCGACACTTGGTTCGAACGGCTTTTCGGCCGGCTGCGCGAAGGCGACATTGAGTGTCAGCATGGCCGAGAGGCAGGACACGGCGGCGATACGCGAGAACGGATTCAACAAAGTCATAACTCCTCCAATGAAGTTCTTGCCGCCCGACGTCGTGCTGCGGGCGTATTGCTACGTAGATGAAGACCCGGCGCCAGCCAGAGCCATCACGACCGTCCATAGACCGGTACGATGGCGCCGCGTGTGACAAGATTGTCCGGCGATGCGAGGAAAAGGATCGTCGCCGCGACCTCTTCGACTTTTGGCCAATGGTCATGATCGGCTTTCGGCATCGCTTTACGGTTGGCAGGGGTATCCATGATCGACGGGGCGATCGCATTCACAAGAACACCGTCCTTGGCCACTTCTTCCGCCAGCGCCATCGTGAGCGCGGCGACGCCGGATTTGGCGATTGTATAGACCGTCATGCCCGCACCGGTGCGTGGCTCCAGAGCCGGACGGGCGGCGACATTCACAATGCGGCCGCCTTGCGGCATTCCCTTGAGCGCCGCGCGGCAGCACAGGAAGCAGCTGATGAGATTGGTGTCGAGCTGAGCTAGCAGATGCGCCTTGTCGGTCTTGGCGATCGGCTTGGCGGCAAAGCCGCCCGCCAGATGGATCGAGGCCCAGATCGGCCCAATGTTGGCATAGAACGCATCGACTTGATCCTGGTCGGCCAGTTCGATGCCGGGATAGATCCGCGCGCCCTGCCGCTGCGGGCTCGTATCCTCGCTGACATGAGACGGGATATGACAGACGGCGTTGTGCGCGATCAAGGCGTCGACGACAGCATTGCCGAGGGCGCCAGTCCCGCCCGTGACGACAACGCTACGCCCGCCGAAATCCAAGCGTCACTCCCGTCCGCGCCTGCTGCGCGTCGGCAGCACCTGATGATGAATCCAGTTGCGAACTTCGCGCGTTCGAACGTTCTTGTCGAGTACTGTTGCATCCAGCCCCAGTTTCCACGCCAGCGGCTTGTCATGAGGTTTTTCGTTCAACGCCGCGACGTCGGCGGAATAATCTAGCACCTCGTCATTGTCGTTGAAGAACCTTTCTTCGATCAGCCTTTTGCCGTGGCGGCGGAAGCTCGCGGCGATGTCGGCCAGCGTATATTCGGGATGATATTGAACGCCCCAGGCGGTACAGCCATTGACCTTGATCTCGGCCGCCTGCACCCCGGACACGGCGTTCATCGCCAGCACCCGCTGATTGGGGGCCAGCGTCTCGACTTCGTCGAGATGGATGGTGACGGCGTCGAAGACTTCATCCTTGCCGGCGAAGATGGGATGGCCGCGGCCTGACGTCGTCAGGCGGATTCGGCGGCCGAAGCCGATCTCGCGGCCCCTCGGATTCCGCCGCACGCTGCCGCCGGCCGCCGTCGTGATGACCTGCAGCCCCCAGCAGCTTCCGAACAGCGGCGTCGAGGTCTCGAACGCCGCGCGCGTCAATTCGATCTGCGGTTCGATGTGCGGCCCGCGATCATAGACATGCAAGGCCGAGCCGGTGATGGCGATGCCGTCATAGGACTCAAGGCCGGATGCGTCGGGCAGGTTGGCGCCGGGATCGGCGGGATAGCAGATGTCGATGGTGGCTTGCGGCAGGAATTCGCGCAATAGATTGGCGTAGCCTTCGCTCGGTGCCTCGCCGCCGGCCGCTTTGAGCAAAGCACGTCCGTCGGAAGTATTACCCTCGATCACAAGCAGGCGGGGGGCAGGCATCCTCGTTCCGAACCCGAAGTTCGCTCCGTCTTGCAGCGCCTTCTCAAGCGAATGGTGGATTCGAAGGACACTAGCACTTCATTGATCCGGCGTGCATTGGCTCAGACATTCCCTTCGCGCGGTCGCCGCGATAGTGAAGGCAATAGCTGAACCCCCGCACCGGAGATTCCGGTAAAGTCCGCGCCGAAATGCAGACCTATTCATTTATATAGACGTTTAAGGCTGATTTGCGAGCCTCATCCCTTGGCGGACGGGTTTTGTGACGTCATGCTAACGTCCTAAAAAAAATGTTACCGGCATTGAGGAGAACCAAGGGAACAGATGGCTGATTTCGATCTCGCCATCATCGGCGGCGGCATCAACGGCGCAGGGCTGGCCCGCGATGCAGCCGGCCGGGGCCTGCGGGTGCTGCTGGTCGAGCAGGCAGACCTTGCGTCCGGCACCTCCTCGGCCTCGACCAAGCTGATCCATGGCGGCTTGCGCTATCTGGAGCACGGCGCCTTTCTCCTTGTCCGCGAGGCGCTGAAGGAGCGTGAGGTGCTCCTGCGCAACGCGCCCCATATCATCCGGCCGATGCGCTTTCTCCTGCCGCCCCAGTCGGAGATGCGCTCGCCGCTGTGGCTGCGGCTCGGGTTGTTCATCTACGATCATCTCGGCGGCCGAAAAATTCTCCCTGCAACGCAGGTCGTCGATCTGACCCACAATGTTTTGGGCGAGCCGCTCAAGCGCGCCTACGATTTTGGCTTTCTCTATTCGGATTGCTGGGTCGATGACGCACGGCTCGTGGTGCTGAATGCCCTCGACGCCGCCGAGCGCGGAGCCACCATCCGCACGCGCACGAAATGCGTGCGTGCCGAGCGCAGCGATATCTGGCGGCTGGTGCTGAATACGCGCGGCGCCAGTGAGAGCATCACTGCGCGGGCATTGGTGAATGCCGCTGGCCCTTGGGTCGGCCTAGTGGCCGAAACCGTGGTTCGTGTCGAGGGACCGCCACGCGTGCGGCTCGTCAAGGGCAGCCACATCGTCGTGCAGCGGCTGTTCGATCACCACACCGCTTACATTTTCCAGAATCCGGATCGTCGCGTCGTGTTTGCGCTGCCTTATGAGCGGGACTTCACGCTGATTGGCACGACCGATGAGAATTTCAAGGGCGATCCTGCCGCCGCCGCGCCTTCGGCGGGTGAGATCGCATATCTCTGCGAAACCGCCTCGCGCTATTTCCGCAATCCCGTGACGCCGGCGGATATCGTCCATGCCTTTGCCGGTGTGCGTTCGCTCTACGACGACGGATCGAAGAAACCAGAAGATGTCACGCGTGATTATCATCTCGATTTCGACAAGAGCTACGGCAATGCACCGCTCTTGACGATTTATGGCGGCAAGATCACGACCTATCGCAAGCTGGCGGAAGCGGCGATGAAAAAGCTTGCCCATGTGTTCGAGCCGACGCGGCCGTGGACGGCCACTGCCCCGCTGCCAGGCGGCATGTTTCCCTATAACGGCATCGATGCGCAGGTGGCGCAATTGCGCCGCCGTTGGCCTTTTGTCGATGAAGATCATGCGCTGCGGCTGGTGCGCGCCTACGGTACGCGCGCGAGCGATGGTCTTGGCGAGGCGAAGAGATATGAGGATCTGGGGCAGCGCTTTGGCACCGATCTCACCGAGGCGGAGGTGCGCTATCTGATGATGCGGGAATGGGCGATGGACGCCGATGATGTGTTGTGGCGGCGAAGCAAGCTTGGCCTGCGGTTCAGCGATAGCGAACGCGCCGCTCTGCAACGCTATATGACGCAGCATGCCGCACTGAAGGCTGCGGAGTAGCAGATGGCATCGGCTATTCTCGCCATCGATCAGGGCACGACATCGACCCGCGCCATCGTGTTCGATGTGTCGCTTAATCCGCTCGCCACCGTGCAGCAGGAATTCCCGCAGATCTATCCGGCGTCGGGATGGGTCGAGCACGATCCGGAAGATATCTGGACGAGCGTCGTGGCGACATCGCAGGCCGTGCTGAAACAGGCTGGCCTTGTGGCGAAAGACATCGCCGCCATCGGCATCACCAACCAGCGCGAGACCGTGCTGATCTGGGACCGCGCCACAGGCAGGCCGATCCACAATGCCATCGTCTGGCAGGACCGGCGCACCGACGATGTCTGCACGGTGCTACGCGACGCTGGTCATGAAGCGACGATTTCGGCGCGCACGGGCCTCCTTCTCGATCCGTATTTCTCTGCCACCAAGATCGCCTGGCTGCTGGATCGTGTCGATGGTGCGCGCGCTGCGGCGCAGGCAGGGCGGCTCGCTTTCGGCACGGTCGATACGTTCCTGATCTGGCGGCTCACGGGCGGCCGCGTTCACGCCACTGACGCGACCAATGCGGCGCGCACGCTCTTGTTCGACATCCGCAAAGGGCAGTGGGACGCGGAACTCGCCGAGCTGTTTCGTGTGCCGCTCTCGCTGTTACCCGAGGTGCGCGACTGCACCGGCGATTTCGGCACGACGGACGTGTTCGGCTGCACGATTGCCATCCGCGGTGTCGCGGGCGACCAGCAGGCGGCCACCGTTGGCCAGGGGTGTTTCAAGTCCGGCATGATGAAATCGACCTATGGCACAGGCTGCTTCGCGCTGCTCAATACCGGCGCCAAACCGGTGACGTCACGCAACCGGCTGTTGACCACGATCGCCTATCAGATCGATGGCCAACGCAGCTATGCGCTTGAAGGCGCCATCTTCGTTGCTGGCGCCGCCGTACAATGGCTGCGAGACGGCCTGAAGCTGATCGCATCGTCGGCCGACACCGACGCGCTGGCCGCGCGCCACGATCCGGACGAGCAGCTTTATCTTGTGCCGGCCTTTGTCGGCCTCGGTGCGCCCTACTGGGATGCGCAGGCGCGGGGCGCGATCTTCGGCCTCACACGCAATTCGGGTGCGGCGGATGTCGCACGCGCCGTGCTCGAATCGGTCGGCTATCAGACCCGCGATCTGGTCGAGGCCATGCGCGCCGACTGGCCGAGCGCCGCGGGCACCGTGTTGCGCGTCGATGGCGGCATGTCCGCGAGCGATGCCGCCATGCAGTTCATCGCCGACATCATGGATGCGCCGGTGGACCGGCCCAAGGTGATGGAGACGACCGCGCTCGGCGCTGCCTATCTCGCCGGCTTCGCGGCGGGGCTCTGCCCGGATCTCGATGGCTTCGCCGCCACCTGGCAATGCGAGCGCCGCTTTGAGCCACAGATGGATGCAGCGACGCGCGAACGCAAATGGCTCGGCTGGCGCGATGCGGTGAGCCGTACGCTGACGCGCGACTGAGGCTTGAGCCTGCTGCACCATATCGTTAGCGTGCACCGCGGGCGGAATCTCCATCACGTCAGGAACGCGGAACCATCATGCCGGATGACCCGGCCGGCAAATCTGGCCGGTCACCTTCTTCTCCCGTGGTGCGGTTCGACGCGGTGACCAGGCGCTTCGGCGCCTTCACCGCAGTCGATCATGTCTCACTCGATATAGGGCGTGGCGAATTCTTTGCGCTGCTGGGGCCGTCCGGTTGCGGCAAGACCACATTACTGCGGATGCTGGCCGGCTTCGAACAGCCGGACGAGGGTCACATCCTGCTGGATGGCGTCGATGTCGTCGGCATGCCGCCCTATGAGCGTCCCGTTAACATGATGTTCCAGAGCTATGCGCTGTTCCCGCATCTCACCGTCGCCGGGAATGTCGCCTTCGGCCTGCGCCAGGAGGGATGGAACAGGAGCGACATCGACGCCCGTGTGAAGGAGATGTTGGCGCTGGTGAAGCTGTCGGACTTCGCACATCGCAAGCCGCATCAGTTGTCCGGCGGTCAGCGGCAGCGTGTCGCGCTCGCCCGCGCGCTGGCGAAATCGCCGAAGGTCTTTCTGCTCGATGAGCCGCTTGCCGCGCTCGACAAGAAGCTGCGCGACGAGACGCAATTCGAGCTGATGGCCTTGCAGCAGCGGCTCGGTCTGTCCTTCATCATCGTCACGCATGACCAGGAAGAGGCGATGACCATGGCCGACCGCATCGGCGTGATGCATGCGGGCAAACTCGTTCAGGTCGGCACGCCCGCCGAAATATACGAAGAGCCGCGGACCCGTTGGGTCGCCGAATTCATCGGCGACATCAATCTGTTCGACGGCAAGGTGGCCGATTACGGTGGCGGACTGGCAACGGTCGATACTGCGTCGGGATCGTTTGACGTCGTGAGCAAGGACTACGTGCAGGCGGGCGACAATGTTTGCGTCGCCGTCAGACCGGAGAAGGTCGCGATCCATCGCGCCGAGCCGTCCGAGAAGGAGAATGTGCTGCACGGGCAGATCGCCGATATCGGCTATCTCGGCGATCTCTCGGTCTACAAGATGCGCCTCGACAACGGCATGCTGATCAAGGCGTCGGTCGCCAATACCGACCGCCATGCCGCAACGATGCTGCATCGGGGTGATGCCGCCTGGCTGTCGTTTGCGCCGGATGCCGGCGTGCTGATCCGGAGCTGAGGCGATGGCCGGTTCTTCTCATAAGTCAGAGCATGATGTTACCAGAAAACCGCTTCACACTTTTCGGCATCATGCTCCCGCGCGCTTCGATCGCTGGTATCGCCGCATCGTGATCGGCATTCCGTATCTTTGGATGATCGTCTTCCTGGCGCTTCCGTTTGTGATCGTATTGCGCATCAGCCTGTCGCAGACCGAACTCGCGCAGCCGCCCTACAGCCCGGTCTTCGATCCGTCCGCCGGCTGGCAGGGCATAAAAGATTTCGTAGCAGCACTGTCGTTCGACAATTTCACAACATTGTTCGGCGACTGGCTGTATGTTTCTTCGTATGTGAAAAGCGTCTCGGTCGCTGCCATCTCGACGCTCATCCTGCTTATGCTCGGCATTCCGATCGCTTACGGCATGGCGCGCAGCCCCCGGTGGCTGCAGCCGATGCTGGTGATGGCGGTGATCCTGCCGTTCTGGACCGCGTTCCTGATCCGTATCTATGCCTGGATCAATATCCTGCAGCGGGAAGGCCTGCTAAACGACCTGCTGCTGGCGCTCGGCGTCATCTCCGAGCCGCTGACATGGCTTGCCACCGAGACCGCGATCTTCATCGGTATCGTCTATTCCTATCTGCCGTTCATGGTGCTGCCGCTTTATGCGAGTTTCGAGAAGCTGGACGATACTTTGCTCGAAGCGGCGGCCGATCTTGGTTGCCCGCGCTGGAAAGCCTTCTGGCTTGTCACCTTGCCGCTCGCCGTGCCAGGCATCGTCGCCGGCTCGCTGCTCTGCTTCATTCCGGTGGTCGGCGAATTCGTCATTCCCGATCTGCTCGGTGGATCGGATTCGCTGTTCATCGGCCAGACGTTGTGGACGGAATTCTTCTCCAACAAGGATTGGCCGGTGGCCTCCGCGCTCGCCACCATCCTGCTCGCGATCCTGCTGGTGCCGATCATGATCTATCAGCACATGCAGTCACGCTCGCTGGAGCGGAGGTGAGGATGCACCGCGCGTCGCCCTTCAACATCGTCTCGGTCGCGCTCGGCCTTGCCTTCCTCTATCTGCCGATCGCGATTCTGATTGTCTACTCGTTTAACGACTCGAAGCTCGTCGCAGTTTGGGGCGGCTGGTCGCTGCGCTGGTATCGCGCGCTCTTGGATGACTCGGCGATCCTGCAGGCCGCATGGGTGAGTCTGCGCATCGCATTCCTCTCGGCAACGCTCGCGACCATTCTCGGTACGCTCGCCGCACTCGCGCTGGTACGCATGGGCCGCTTTCGCGGCCGGCTGCCATTTTCGGCGATGTCTTACGCGCCGTTGGTGATGCCGGAAGTCATCATCGGTCTTGCGCTGCTACTGCTGTTCGTCGCCGCCGATATCGAGCGCGGCTTCTGGACGACGATGCTGGCGCATACGACGCTGACCATGTGCTTCGTCACCATCATTGTTCAATCGCGGCTTCTGTCCTTCGACTGGAGCCTTGAGGAAGCGGCGATGGACCTCGGCTGCCCGCCGTTGCGCGCTTTTTTCACCGTCACCTTGCCGCTGATCCTGCCGGCGGTGCTGGCTGGTTTCATGCTCGCCTTCACGCTGTCGCTCGACGATCTCGTGATTGCGAGCTTCACCACCGGTCCCGGCGCTACGACGTTGCCGATCCGCATCTATTCGGAAGTGCGTCTCGGTGTGAAACCGGAGATCAACGCGATCTGCACGTTGATGATCGCGCTTGTCGCGGTGCTGGTGGTGACCGCCTCGCTCATCACCAAGCGCTACGCCGCCGCGGACAAGGGCGAAATGCGCGGCGCGCCGCTGTGACTGTTACAATAATCCGTGGGGCAAACCCGAAATGGAAGCCCGCAAGTCCCGAGCGGAACATCCGAACCTTCCTTTGAAGATGCGGCTGAAATGCGCGGCGTCGTTGAAGCCCCAGGCGAAGGCGATATCGCTGATCGTCCTGTTGACCAGCGTCGGATCGCAGATATCGCGCTTGGCGCCATCCAATCGTTGATTCCAGATCCACGCATTCAGCGAATTCGGCTCGCCCACAAAGGCGCGATGGATCGTGCTCGGCGACAGCCGCAAATGCGCGGCGATCTGGTTCACTGACAATTCCGGATCGCGTAAATGCTGCAACGCATAGGCCTTGATCTGGCTGCGATGAAAGGCGATCTGATGCGAGACAACCGGGTCCGACGCTCCCGGCAATGAACGCAAGCCCGCCACCAGAATATTCTCGACGCTTTCGGCAATGGCCGCCACCGAGCCGGCTTCCAGCGTGTCGATATCGGCGGCGAGCGTATTGATCATGCCGATCATCAGATGGCCGGCGCCACGATCTCCGCACACTCTCCGCGCCGTCAGTGTCTCGGTGTTGCGCAGCCGCGTGCGCAGCGCGGCTCCCGGCAGTTGCAGCACATGCTGCTGGAAGGGTTCATCGAAGATGAGTTCGTAAGGCCGCGTCGAGTCATAGAGGGCGAAGTCACCCGGCGATAATTCCGCAACGCGTCCGTCCTGAATGATCCGGCCGTGTCCGGCGGTTTGAATGCTGACGAGGAAATAATCTTCGGTCGCGCGCGCGATCTTGGCGGGCGTTCGTCGCACCCATTGCGGCGATGACGTGACGCGCGACAGGCAGAGCGTTGCCAGCCGATTGGCGTCGATGGTGCCGTGAAAAATCCCGTCGCGTTGCGGCGTGTCGCAATCGAGCTGCACATAGGTATCGCAGACCGCTTCCACCCAATAGGAGAGGCGATCGCGTGCTTCCACCACGTCCGTGGACCACAGCCTGTGCATGGTCTTTAGCGTAGCAACCGGCGCGGTCCTGTCTATGCGAAAAAGCAGGCAAAAGGCAGCCGATGCGATCCTCAGTCAAATTTCGCGCGTGTCCTGAGCAAGCGGGACATCCAGCCGCGACCTAAGATTTGCGGGCACTGGGAGGAGATGCGCCATGTCCGTCGATCATCCGAAGTTCAAGGCCGCTGCGGTTCAGGCCTCGCCCGTTTTCCTCGATCTCGAGGCCACGGTCGACAAATCGGTCGCGCTGATTGAGGAGGCCGCCTCGAACGGCGCGTCGCTGATCGCCTTTCCGGAAACATTCATTCCCGGCTATCCGTGGTTCGTCTGGCTGGATTCGCCCGCATGGGGCATGCAATTCGTCCAGCGCTATCACGATAATTCGCTGGTCTATGGCTCGCTGCAGGCCGATCGCCTCGCCAAGGCGGCAAAAGACAATAACATCATGGTTGTCATGGGCCACAGCGAGAAGCAGGGCGGTAGCCTCTACATGGGTCAGTGGATCATCGGGCCCGATGGCGGCACCATTGCGATGCGAAGGAAGCTGAAGCCGACGCATGTCGAGCGCACCGTGTTCGGCGAAGGCGATGGCTCGGATCTTTCGGTGTTCGATACGCCGCTCGGCCGCGTCGGCGCGCTGTGCTGCTGGGAGCATCTGCAGCCGCTCTCGAAATACGCGATGTATGCGCAGAACGAGCAGGTGCATATCGCAGCCTGGCCCAGCTTCTCGCTGTATCGCGGCGGCGCCTATGCGCTTGGACCGGAGGTGAACAACGCGGCAAGTCGCATCTACGCCGTCGAAGGCGGGTGCTTCGTCATCGCGCCGTGTGCGACGGTGTCGAAAGAGATGGTCGACATGCTCTGCACCGACGACGTGAAGAAGCAGTTGCTGCTCGCAGGCGGCGGCTTCGCGACAATCTATGCGCCCGACGGGCAGTTGATGCATGCGCCTTTGCCGGAGAATGAGGAAGGGCTCGTCTATGCCGATCTCGATCTTGGCATGATCTCCCTCGCGAAGGCCGCAGCCGATCCCGCCGGTCATTATGCACGGCCGGATGTGACGCGCCTGCTGCTCGACAAGACACCAGGTGATCGAGTCGTTCCAAAGAGCCGCGGCGAGGCGGACCTTGCGCGCCGCGGCGAGGAGGCGCCGGCCGTCGCGGCTGCGCGTGCCGAGATCCTTGCGCTTGTGAAGGAGGACGGTGAGGAGGCCGCGTGATGGAATCGGCGATACCCGATCACCTCAAAACAGCGCGCACGCGACATCCGCGCGTCGGCGATGATTATGTGCCACCATATCCGGCCTTCGTCGCCCGCCACAAGCCGAGCGTCGCACGCGTCGTGATGGCGTATTTCGGGCTGCAGTTTCTTGCAGCCGATGAGCAAGCCGCGAGCGCACCACTCGAGCAGGCTGTAACCGCTTTCAAGGCGGAAGACGGTCCCGGCCACTGGGATCGCGCGCGCTACACCGATGAAGCAGGTTACGAGACAATCATCACAATCGCCTATTGGGATGATCCGGCGCGCTTTGATTCCTGGTTCGCGTCTTATGGCGCGGCATGGGCTGGCGAGGATAAAACGAATGTGCCGTTCGGCTTCTTCACGGAAATCCTGCGCCCGTCCATCACACGCTATGAAACACTGTTCTCATCGGCCGGACGTATGGAAGGCATCGCCGTTGTCGCCGATGGCTTGAGCGACATGGTGCAGGAGCACGCCTATTGGGGCGGCATGCGCGATCGCATTCCACTGAGCCAGACGAGCGACATGGCGCCAGCCGGTTCGCCGCAGGCCACCGGTGCGAACGGCTATCTGCGCGTCGTGCCGCACGAGAATCTGTGTCTCATCCGCTCCGGCCAGGACTGGACGGATACGGACGCAAGCGAGCGTCAGCTCTATCTCGATGATGTTGAGCCTGTGCTGCGTGTGGGCATGGACTTTCTTCGCGACGAGGGGCTGTCTTGCGGCTGTTTCGCGAGTCGCTACATGCGCGTCGTCGGTGCGGATGGGAAATCAGTCGAGAAGTCTTTCGGCATGAGCTGGTGGAAGAGCCTTAGCGCACTCGAACGCTGGGCGGAATCGCATCCGACCCATGTCGCCATCTTTGGCGCGGCGATGAAGTATCTGATGGCGCTCGGACCGTCCGCGAAGCTGCGTCTTTATCACGAGGTGACGGTCGCCGCAGCGGATGAGCAATTCTTCGAATATCGCAATTGCCATCCGAAGACGGGCATGCTGCGCGCGGTGTAACTCTCGGTTCGGATTATTCGACCTTGGCGGCCGGGGCGGTGGTGACCGCCGGCAGCGGCAGAGTAGGGGCGGTCGGTTCGATCGTGGTTGCGCCGGGCGTTGTCTGGGCTCCGGCTTCCTTGGTCGCGAGCGGCGCTGTGGCGGCAGTCGGGGCGACCGGTTCGGAGGTCAATGCCGGTAATGTCGGGATGGCGGCCGGGGCCGTCTCATTGCGCTCTTCACGATTATGACGGCGCAGCGCCTCCAGCAGCGGCGCTGCCGCACCCGAGCGCTGGATCAGGATTTGCGCATCGGGCAGCATCACCGGGTCGTCCCAGCGGCCCTGCACCACAAACGGAAGCTCAAAGGCTTTGCGGTCGGCACTGGCCGAAACCAGCGTCGCGACACCTTTCAGGTCGAGATCGCGTGCCGGGATCGACGCTTCGCCTTCCAGCGCGAGCTGCACCGTCTGCCCGCGCAAGTCGACGGCCTCGACGGTCGCATTACCCTTGGCAATCTTGACCTGCACGCTGAGAGTTTCGAATGGCGTTCGCCCGCTGCGGAATTCACTGCCACCCGACAGCGGACGCCGCTCCAGCCGCCGTAGCAATTGCTCGACATTCAGTCCGGTGAGGGCGCCCTTGTTGGCGGTCAGTGTCGCCTCACCTTCCAGCGTGCGGGTCAGCGCATAAACGCTCTGCCCGGTGCCTTCGAGGGCGAAGGTCAGGCTGCCTTTGGCGTCGATCCGCTTGATGCCGAACAGTTCGCCGATGCAGCGCTCGAGATTGACGTTGTCGAAAACGATTTGCGAGGCGAAGGCCGCGCCCTGTTCGGCTTTGGCGAGATTGATGTTGCCGCGGATCACGCCGCCAAACCCGCGGGCCTCGCCGACGGTAATGCCGAGCTTGCCGGCGCGCAGATTGGTCGCGATGGCGGTGCGGCCGAGCTGCGCCGTACCGATCATGATCTTGGCGGCGGACAACCGCAGATCGAGATCAGCGGTGGTCAGGCCGTCGAGGTCGATCGGCGTGCGGCTCCATTCGCGATCCGGCGCGGCGAGCAGGCGGACGGTCGAGAGATAGGATGTCAGGTCCAGCGCATCGGCGGCCAGCGTGCCCTGGAGGGTCTGGCGGCCGTCGACCACGAAGGTCAGGACGCCTTCGGCCGTGTTGCCGTCGAGTTCGAGATTGACCTGTGACAGCGCGATCGTGCCGCCGAGCACGTTGGTCTGGGCCTTCAGCGAGAAGCGTTCGAAGCCGCCGCCGGGCAGCGGCTTCTTGCCCATCCAGGCGATCGCCTGACGCAGCGACAGCGAATCGATCGAGGTCGCCCCCTCGATCTTGAGGGTCGGGCGGGTGGCGATGGCGCCGTCGAAAGCCAGTTTGAGCGGTTCGCCGGCCACCCGCACTTTCAGCGCCGAGCGGTCGCCCTGCAAGGCAGCGGCGAAATTGCCGAGGGTGACGCCGATATCCAGCATCTCGCCGCGATAGCGGGCGGTACCGGTGACCGCGAAGCTGCGCGAAATCGCCGGCCAGG
Source organism: Pseudorhodoplanes sinuspersici (assembly GCF_002119765.1). Classification (NCBI taxonomy): domain Bacteria; kingdom Pseudomonadati; phylum Pseudomonadota; class Alphaproteobacteria; order Hyphomicrobiales; genus Pseudorhodoplanes; species Pseudorhodoplanes sinuspersici. Next base: position 752,032 of record NZ_CP021112.1, on the reverse strand, counting down.
CAAGCGACAGGTCGGCGCCCGACACATATTCATAGACCTGCCGGTAATCGTCGCGCACCACGATGGTACCGCTGTTGATGCGGATTTCAGAAAATGACGGCACATCGTCGGTCAGCCGCTGTTTGGTGTCGAAGGCGCGTGTCAGCGAGGTCAGCAGCGGCGACCAGTTCGAGCGGCCTTTCGAATCGACCGTCACCACGATTCGCGGGTCGGCGAGAGTGATGTCGGCGATCTCGACCTGACCGAACAGGAGCGGCAGGAAGCTCAGGCGGGCCACCAGCCGTGAGGCATGCAGCGGCGGTTCGCCGGCACTGTCGCCCAGCGCGACGTCCCAAAGCTCGACCTTCCCATAGGGAAAAAGCGACACAGAGACGCCGCCGCGCAGGTCCGGATCGAGTCCAGTGACGCTGCGAATCTCCGATTTCACGGCATCGCGCACCTGATCCTGCGGGATCAGGAACGAGACCACCGCGAGTGCGCCGAATACGCCCAGGATCAGGACGAAAACGGCAAGACCCAGGCGCTTGAAGCCAGTGACCGCTGACAAGAGTTTTATTCCGAATGCAAGGCAGCACGGACTATACCGGCCGCCAATCCCACCCGCCAACCTTGTACACTGGTCTGTGACCCTTTCGTGGCCTGCAAGTCCCCTCACAAGCAAGTGTCTTTTGATGTGTCTTTTGTGGTTTATGGCGGCGCGGGTAAATTGAGAAAGGCGTCGAAGGGGGACATGTGAATGACTGACAAACCGCTGTGGATACCGAGCCCCGAACGCGTGGCCGCCACCCAGGTCATGGATTTCATGCGGCAGGTCAACGACCGCCATGGCCTCTCCCTGACGAGTTACAAGGACTTACATGCTTGGTCGGTCGCCCATCCGGGCCTGTTCTGGGATCAGGTGTGGGATTATTGCGGCGTCATTGGTGATAAAGGTGGGCGGCGGCTGATCGACGGCGACAGGATGCCGGGCGCGCAGTTTTTCCCCGACGCGTCGATCAATTTTGCCGAGAATCTTCTGCGCAAGACCGGCTCCGGCGACGCGATGGTATTCCGCGGTGAGGACAAGGTCTCGTACCGCCTGACCTGGGACGACGTTCATGCGCTGGTGTCGCGCGCGCAGCAGGCGTTGAAGGCCGCCGGCGTCGGCAAGGGCGACCGCGTCGCTGCCATGCTGCCGAATCTGCCCGAATCGGTGGCGCTGATGCTGGCAGTGACGTCGATTGGCGCGATCTGGTCGTCCTGTTCGCCGGATTTCGGCGAGCGCGGCGTGCTTGATCGCTTCGGCCAGATCGAGCCGAAGGTGTTCTTGGCCGTCGATGGTTATTGGTACAATGGCAAGGCGATCGATCTCACCGACCGGCTGACCCACATTGCGGGCCAGCTTCCGACCGCACAAAAAGTCATCATCGTCCCGTATCTCAAGATAGCCGATAAAGTTGCCGCCGCCGTGCCGCGCGCGGTGACGCTTGAGGCGTTCCTTGCGCCCTTCACGGCCAAGCCCGTCATCTACGAGCGCGTGCCATTCAACCACCCGGTCTACATTCTCTATTCGTCCGGCACGACCGGCGTGCCGAAATGCATCGTGCATGGCGGTGGCGGCACATTATTGCAGCATCTCAAAGAGCATCGTCTGCAGAGCGACGTGCGCGAGGGCGACCGCGTGTTCTATTTCACCACGCTCGGCTGGATGATGTGGAATTGGCTGGTCTCCGGCATCGGCGCCGGTGCGACGCTCATTCTGTGGGACGGCTCGCCCTTCGCGCCCAAGCCCGATGTGCTGTTCGAATATGCGCAGGACGAGAAGATCACGCTGTTCGGCACGAGCGCGAAATATATCGATGCGCTGAAGAAAGCGGACGTGCATCCGGCTAAGACGCACGATCTGTCGTCGGTCCGCGTGATGACATCGACCGGCTCACCGCTTGCCGCCGAAAGCTTCGATTACGTCTATTCCGACATCAAGAGCGACCTGCATCTCGCCTCGATTTCCGGCGGCACCGACATCGTGTCGTGCTTCGTGCTCGGCGATCCGACTGCGCCGGTGTATCGCGGCGAGATCCAGGCGGCTGGGCTCGGCATGGCGGTGGATGTGTGGTCCGACGACGGCCAGCATATCGAACAGGAGAAGGGCGAACTTGTTTGCACGCGCCCCTTCACCTCGATGCCGGTCATGTTCTGGAACGATCCGGATGGAAAGAAATATCGCGCCGCCTATTTCGAGCGTTTTCCGAACGTGTGGTGCCATGGCGACTTTGCCGAATGGACGAAACATGGCGGTCTGATCATCCATGGCCGCTCCGACGCAACGCTCAATCCCGGCGGCGTGCGCATCGGCACGGCGGAAATCTACGCCCAGGTCGAGCAGATCCCGGAAGTGCTGGAGGCGATCGCTATCGGCCAGGATTTCGACAATGATGTGCGCGTCGTACTGTTCGTGCGCTGCAAGGAGGGCGTCACGCTCGACGACAACTTGCGCGACACCATCAAGAAGAAGATCCGTACCGGCGCCTCGCCGCGCCATGTGCCGGCCAAGATCATCCAGATCGCCGACATTCCGCGCACCAAATCCGGCAAGATTACCGAACTCGCCGTGCGCGATGTGGTGCATGGCCGTGCGGTGAAGAACACCGAGGCATTGGCCAATCCGGAAGCGTTGAAGCTGTATGAGGGACTGGCGGAATTGCGGACGTAATTGACGTCTCCAACGCGATAACACAGATGGGTGTCGTTCCGGCGCTTTGCCTTGGCCTGGATCAGGCCACGCCTGACGAGACGACATTGTGCCGGCTCCGCAATGCGTTGAAGGTTGCGGGATTGGACGATGCGTTGTTTGTCGAGGTGACACGCCAACTCGATGAGGCTTTCACAAGAGAGCTCGAAAAACTGGAAGGGTGAGCTGATCCCATAGTGATTTTTTTGCTGATTTCGTGAGCCTATGAAATGGAATATTGAGGACCGAACTTGTGCCTGTCTTGTGATGCGAGGTGACCTCATGACGCCGCCAGCCAGACCTTACTCCGTCCCCGACAAGATCGAGCCTAATTTGATTCGCGTTCTAGCTTACTGGGAGAGCCTGAAGCGAAGCAGAAACGATATGCCGTTTTGGGATGATGTTAATTTATCGATGCTGCCGGACCTTTCGGACAAATTGATGCTGATTGACGTCTTCGAAGAGCCCCTGCGCCTCAGATTCAACATTGTCGGGCGGGAGTTGACGGACCGGTACGGCGGAGACGTTCACAGCCAGTTTGCCGATAAGATCGAGATACGCACTCCATTTCAGTATCTTCTGTCGCAAGGCAGCGCAGCCATTGAAGGGCGCGCGCCGACGTATTACCAGCATGTTTCAGAGAAAACAGCGGCTCCCCACGAGTCAGGAACATATTCTCGCATTCTCCTGCCTATGTGGGGGGACGGCCATATCGGAATGCTGCTCGGGGCAGCGGTCTGACGATGATAGCGTGGTTTCAAGGAGGTAGCCTCGTTCGCCTTGAATCGCTGATCCAGGCTTAATCTTGTATTCTTGCATACTGGCCAAGGGTTCGACGGTGATGTGACGACATCATACGTCACCATTGTCGCCGCAAGGAAAGTAGCAACGGGCTGTCTATGGCGGACATCATTACGCTTACGATCAATCCCGCAATCGATACTTCGACCGCCGTCGGACGCGTGACGCCTGACCACAAGCTGAGATGCGGACCGACTCGACGCGACCCGGGTGGTGGTGGCATCAACGTGGCGCGCGTTGCCCGCCGGTTTGGTGCCGATGTTGTGGCGCTGTATCCAACGGGTGGCGTGCTCGGTCAATTGCTGCGACGCCTCACAGATCGAGAGGACATTCGCAGTCTGAGCATCCCCATAGCGGAAGAGACACGGGAAGACTTCACGGTTTCCGAAACGGAAACCGGACAGCAATATCGTTTCGTGTTGCCGGGGCCGCGACTGAGTGAAGCGGAATGGCGTGCCTGTCTCGATGCTTTTGTGTCGTTTGAAGGGCAACCGCACTTCGTGGTGGCCAGTGGCAGCTTACCTCCCGGAGTGCCGGAGGATTTCTATGGCAGGATCGCGAAGGCTGCGAACGAGGCGGGCACGAAGATGGTTGTCGATAGTTCCGGAGCTGCCCTCAAGGCCGTAGTGAAAGCAGGCGTGTATTTACTCAAGCCAAGTCTCCGCGAGTTGAGGGAACTGGCCGACAGGGCGCTTAGTGGCGAACGTGATTGGGTTGCGGCATGCCGCAAACTTGTCACGGATGGATGCGCCGAGGTCGTTGCATTGACGCTCGGAGATAAAGGCGCTCTGCTGGTCACGCGCGATCAGGCCTTGTATGCACCTGCCATCCCCATCAAGCCTGTCAGTACGGTTGGAGCAGGAGATAGCTTTCTGGGTGCCATGATCTGGAGCCTCTGCTCAGGCCATGGCCTGCAGAACGCGTTCCGGTACGGCGTGGCCGCCGGGTCCGCCGCCTTGCTTACGCCGGGAACAGATCTCTGCCGACGGGAGGACGTGGAGCGGCTGCTTGGTGACGTCAACATACGGACGATCTGAAACTCACAAGCTGGCCGTTTTCATTCTGGGTGGCGCGGCATTAGGGACGTTTGAGCAGTTTTGCTGCGCCAAGAAGAGCCGGTAGCGGACGGGTTATGACATAAGTCGGGATCGCAGCGAGGTAGCTGGTGAATCGTCCTTTAGCCTCGAACCGTGTACGGAATGCCGATTTCGCGAAAGCAGCGCCCAACCTCGGAACGATTCCGCCGGCAATGTAGATGCCGCCGCGAGCGCCAAATGTCAGCGCGAGATTGCCGGCGATGGTCCCGAGCATGGCACAGAACATGGCCATAGCTTCCCGCGCACGGGGATCTTCCACGCCGACCTGCGCGCTAGTGATCTGAGGCGCAGTAAACGGCGCTGCGGGCACCCCCGACAACTCACAGAGGGCATTGTACAGGTTGACAAGGCCGGGCCCGGACAGGATTCGCTCGGCGGAGACGTGGTCGTAGCGCCGTCGCATGAGATCGAGCACAGCGCCTTCACGCTCGTCGACAGGCGCCATGGTGACGTGTCCGCCTTCGCCTTGAATGGGCATTGAACCGTCGTCCATTGGAACCAGCGCGCTTACGCCAAGTCCTGTGCCCGGCCCGATCACGCCGATGGGGGCGTCGGCGATGGGCGCTCCGGAGCCGATCTGCGTACGATCACCTTCGCGGAGGTGGGGAATGGCGAGAGCGTTGGCGGCGAAATCGTTGATCACGCGAAGCCGCTCCAACCTAAAGCGCCTGCGAAGCCCCTCGATTGAAAACGTCCAGTTGTGGTTCGTCAGCGTGACCTGATCGCCCGTTATCGGCGAGGCGACCGCGAGTACGGCCAGCATCGGTCGTCTGGCTGGTAATTCCTCCGTCAGGTATGTCTCGATCGCGTCGGCGATGGATGGATAGTCATCCAAGGCGTAGACTCTTGGGGCTGTGATGCTCCCGTCCGGCGCAACAAGAGCGAATCGCGCGTTTGTGGCGCCGACATCCCCGACGAGACCAAGCTTCGGCCCGTTCATCGATTTGTCTTTCGCTCGAAAACGCCGCGGAACCTGGCTCCGTCTCTGCGATATAAGTCGATCAGAGGAAGGTAAATTTCAGTCATTGACCGATCACAACGTTGCGCGGATTACCGGACAAAAATGTCTCGATATTTGTAACGGTCGTATGGATGATGCGCTGAACGGCCTCACGTGTGTTGAAGGCGCTGTGTGGCGTTACGATTACTCGTAGATATGCATCTTCAGATCTGTAAGATTGATGTCTCCTCCCTGCAGCGCGTTGTGCATCTTCTTGGTGATACTGAAGAAGTCGGGGCGCGCCTGAATGACCCGCCATCCGGTCCGAATGCCCGCAGCATTCGTCAACAGCGTCAAGGAGGAGAGAAGTTCAGCGACGCCGCCGCGGTAATATGTCGAGTTGATATGGACTAATATGTCGAGTTGATATGGACAATGTGAAGATCGCCAGGACGCTTGGCCTTCTTGATGATTCGGTCTACCGCTTCATCGCTAATAAAACATCCATAGTCCTCGACAGCGGTGAGGCTGAATGTCGAGGGAGCGGTAGTAAGTTCTACCGACATAGGCTCTCCTCACAGCTTATCGCATCAACGCGAAATGCTGCTCGCTGTCAGCGATGCCACTCGCACGAAGGTGGCAACGGGCGAGCGCTTTCGTCAAGGGCGTTCCGCTTTTTCTCTCTTGCCAACTGAATTGCTGGCATTTTGGCCATGCCCTTATTGGGCTTTAGAAAGATGAATTTCCTCGGATAACCTTGGAGTCGACCAGTGCCCTAGGCACAGTGACCGATTCAATTCGAGGTCGCCTTGTTCTCAAAAATCGATCGTAAAGCCAGCTGGTGAGACCGGGAGCTATTTAGAAGACAGAAGCTGCCTGGGTATAGGACTGGCGGAGGGAGAGGAACTGCTTTCCAACATTCTCCTTACCAGCGGCACAGAAGCACGCCCGGTGACCGCGTTCGGCCTAAAAAGGACATAAGCAGGGCTGCAATCCTGTAGATGGTAAAGTTCGTTTTCTTAGAGATTAGTCCGATCCGACCTGTGCCATCAGAAGATCGTAGCGTTCAATGACGATCGATTGGCGTGCGACCGTGATGATGCCCTTCTTCTGGAACTTATCGAGTGTGATCGTCACCCATTGCCGGGTCGCCCCTACGATGGTGGCGATCTGATCATGGGTGATCTTGCGCTCGATGAAAAGGCGGTTGCCTTCGCGCCGGCCATGATTTTCGGCTAGAATCACAAGCAACTGCGCGAGCCGCTCGACGACCGAGCGCGTCCCGAGCATCTGCGCCAGCGCGGAATAGCATTTGCCCTTGGCAACGAGTCCTTCGATCAGGCATAGCGCGAAGGAAGGTTGGGTCTGGATCAGCGAGCGGATGGCGCCTGCGGGAAGGTAAAGAAGTCGGCATGTCTGCATCACGTCGGCGGACCAGATATGCTGGCCGCCGCCGAATATCTCCGGGCCGCCGACGAAGTGTCCGGCCGTCCAGTAGGCGAGGGTGATCTCGCGCCCCGAGGGGGCCGCGTAGAATGTCCGCACAACGCCGTCCTCGATCAGCCAGATGCCTTCGTGCTGGTCGCCCTGCAGGAAGACGCTGCTGCCGGCTTTGATCGTGACCTGCGTGCCCTTTCGCCGCAACGTCTCCCAGACTTCGGATGAAAGTTGCGCCAGAAAATTGGCTCCCTCATTGAGATCGCCGATCGCCTCGGCCAGGAACAGGGCCGGTTCGCTGGATACTATGGCAATGGACCTTGCTGTCATGGCGGCCGGAGGTTGCGGTCGGTTCACGGTGCTGCCTCGTGGAGATCCGGATTTTGCGAGAGGAACATCGCAAGGCCGGCGATGTCGGCATCGGAGAGCTTCTTGGCGATGCGCTGCATCATGCCGTCGGCGTCATTGATACGCCGCCCCTCGCGAAAATCAGCGAGCTGCTTGGCGATATAGAAATCGTGCTGGCCCGCGATCCGCGGCGCCGTGATCGGGCGATCCACCATTTCCGGTGAGATGGCGCTGTGACAGGACAGGCAGGCTGGAATGTCGTTAACCCCGCGGGTTGCGAGCCGGCGCATGCGGTTCATGTCGGCTTCGGCTTCTATCGTCAGGCCTGGCCACTCGGGCGTTTGACCGGCAAACCACTCGGCAATGCGCTTGAGGTCACTGTCCTCGAGTTCGGTCATCATCTTCTGCATCTGTCCGCCGTCATTCCTGCGCTTGCCGGCGCGGAAGTCGTTCAACTGCTTGACGATGTAGCCCGGCTTCTGACCGGCGAGGCGCGGGAACTTGATGCGGTTGCCGGCACCGTCGAGGCCGTGACAGCCGCCGCACACTTCCCACGGCTCGACGCCGGTCGTGTCCATCATGTCGGCCTCAGCGTCTGCCCCGCCAAGAAGGAGCACCATTGTCATCGCCATCCTCTGGAGAACGCGACCACTCATCGTGTTCAGCGGTTCTGCTGCTCAAAAGCCTTGAGGCTTTCTGCCCTGATCTGCGCGATGCATTGACGCTTCAACTCGGCAAAAGCAGGTTCCGCCGTGACTTCCGGCAGGCGCGGCCGCGGCAGGTTCACCGCAAGATCGGCAATAATGCGCCCGGGGCTTGCGCTCATGATCAGGACGCGGTCGGCGAGAAAGATTGCCTCGTCGACATCGTGGGTGATGAACAGCACCGTCGTGCCGAACTCGGCCCATATTTTCAGCAGGTTCTCCTGCATCATCAGCCGGGTCTGAGCATCGAGCGCGCCGAACGGCTCGTCCATCAGCAGCACGCGAGGATAATTGGCCAGCGCACGCGCAATGCCGACGCGCTGCTGCATGCCGCCCGACAATTCTGCCGGATAGCGGTTGGCGAAGCGGGTCAGGCCGACCATGTCGAGAAAGGTGTTGGCGATCGGCTCGGACAGAAGACCGGCGATCTTTGGACCGAAGGCCACATTTTCCTTCACTGTCTTCCACGGGAACAGGGAATATTGCTGAAACACCATGCCGCGGTCGGGGCCAGGCTTGGTCACCAGATCGCCGTCGACGCGGACCTCGCCGCCGGCTGGCTTTACATAGCCTGCAACGGTGTTCAGCAAGGTGGATTTGCCGCAGCCCGAGGGTCCAAGAATGCAGACGAACTCGCCGGGCGCGATTCTGATCGAGGTTTCCTGGACTGCCGTATGCGCGTTTCGGCCCTTACCGAACACGACGGACACCCGATCGATCTCGACCAGGCCGGTATCGACCGCATGCGGTTTCTTCTGCCGCAGCGGTTCGGTTCTGGCTGCAAAGGACGTCACGGTGTTCAACATGGCACGGCCTCCTGAGGGATTGCGGCCCGGGCCCGGGCGTCGGAAGAGCGCTCATCTCGAAGGAGCAGCAGCGCGGAGATGCCGAGTGCCGCAAGTCCAAGTACGCTGATCGTCGGACCAAACGGCTCGATCGCGAACAGGTTGTATGAATCGAGGCCGAGAACGGCGAGGCTGCCGACCCACGACGGTGTGGCGCAATGCACCACCGAAAAGACGGTGGCGTTGGTCACGCTTGCGCAGAATGAGCCCAGGCTCGTGAGTAGACCAAACCGGCTTGCCTGGATGCATTTTCCGGCGAGTGTCGCGGGAATGCGCTGTTCGAGAAGAAGAGCCACATTGAGACCGAGCAGGGCGCCGGCCAATGCCACGAGGCCCCATTTGTGCGGAATGATCGTGAAGCTCCATTCGACGACGCCGTGGCCGTAATCGTAATTGATGCGCCCGGCCTCGATTAGCCATTCGTCGATAATGATCGGCACCATGTCGGCAGCCGATCCCGTGCTCTTGACGATGCGCAGCACGTTCCCGATCCAGTCGTGCGGCGTGACATAGTTTGGCAGGTGACCGTATTTGACGACGAGAATCGCCAGCAGGAACCAGTAGAAGATCAGCGGGAAGGCCAGTGCGAAGCTTGCGATCAGGCTCCACCGCCGTGCCGTTTTTCCGGCCGCTGGTGAAGTGAGGCCGCGGTCGGCGTGCTGGTGCAAAGCGATGGTGCTCATCGCATTCTCCTCTGCCAGGACAGGAGCGGTTGTGTGATCTTGCGGACGGTATGGGTGGACAGCGTGCCAAGGCCGCCAATCACCAGCATGCCAACCACGATGTCCGGGTAATTGATCAGCGAATAGGCGTTCCAGGTGAAATAGCCGATGCCGTATTGGCCGGAGATGATTTCCCCCGCCAGCAGCGAAAACCACGACACGCCCATGCCGATGGCAAGCCCCGTCGCGATCGACGGCAATGCGGCCGGCGTGACCACATGCCAGAAAATCTGCAGGCGCGAGGCGCCGAGCGATTGTGCCGCGCGCACCAGCACCTCCGGCGTCTGCTCGACGCCATGCACCGTATTCAGCACGATCGGAAACAGCGCGCCGAGAAAGGTGATGTAGATGATGGAGGATTCCTCGGTCGGCCACATCAGGATGGCAAGCGGGATCCAGGCCACCGCCGGGATCGGCCTCAGGATTTCGATATAAGGCGTCACCAAGTCGCAGGCGGTCTTTGAGCGGCCCATGAGCATGCCGATGCAGATGCCAAGGCCGGTGGCCAGCGCGAAGCCGATCAAGATGCGCTTCATGCTGACTGCTATGTGGATGAAGAATTTGGAATCATGCAGATGCCCGATGAATGCATCCATCACCACTAAAGGCGCGGGGACATTCTCGAAATTGATGAAGAACTTGAATTTGGTTGCGCACAGCAGGTGCCAGAGCAGGACGCCGAGCGCGAGCGACAGAAAGCGGACCGACCAACTGCGCGACAGACCGGTCCAGTCGACGCGCCTGATGCCGTCGACCAATTTGCCCCGGACATTGTCTGGGGAGCGGTCCCCGCGGTCGACGACGGGCGGTTCTGACGCATGGATCGTCAGCGCGGGTTGCGGCTGTGTCGAGATATCCTTGCTGTCCGTATCGGGCGCGATGGCCAAAGTCGAAGTCTTCATGAGCGAGTCCGGCGGTTTTGATGTACGCATTGCAGACAGGACGTGATCGGGTCTGCCGCACTCGCAGCAGACCCCCAATCGCGCCGGCTCATGAGGAGAATGATCCCCACGCCTCCTCATAGGTCACGATCGTGCCATCGACCTTCTTGGCGTGTGCTTCGGCTTCGCGCTTGCGCAGGAAGGTGGCGAAGCTGCCATCGTTGGCCTTCACGTAGAACGCAGTCTTGCCGAACAGCTTCAGGCCGGTCTCGACATCGTAAACATAGGTGGAATTGAGCTTCGAGCCCTCAGCGTTGTACGTCGCCACCGCCTTGAGAAACGCGGCGAGATTCGGATAGGTCTTGATGCCCTCGCGGGAATGCCAGATTTCCATCGGCAGGCCGGCATTGGCTTTGACCGGATCGACCACCTCGGCCTTCTCCGCCTCGTAGTCCACTTTCATGTCCTTGTAGGCGGCCTTGACGTAGGTGTCGGTGATCCAGGTATCGAAGTCGAGCGGCGGGATCGCCTGCTCCTTGGCCAGCACCGTGTGGTCGAACTTGAGCGCGTCGATCCATTGCGGCTTGATGGTGGGATCGAGAGTCAGGTGGCCGCCCTTGGAGAAGTAGATATAGAGCACTTCCTTCTCGACGCCGGTCCATTTCTCCATCAGTTCGACGGCGCGCATCGGATCTTCCTTGATCCATTTGCCCGCGTCATAGATCGCCTTGATGAAAGCGGTCACGACTTCCGGATATTCCTTGGCGAAGTCCTGGCGCACGACAACGCCGTGCAGATAGGGGACGCCGGTCTCCGAGCCGTCATAGATTTTCCGGCCGGTCCCACGGAATTCCATGATCTCCGTCCAAGGACAGAAATCGGCATGTGCGTCGATCTTGTTGGTCGCAATATTGGCCGCACCGACTGCCGGAGACTGGTTTTTGAGCTGATACTCGCTGGTCGGGATATTGCTATCCTGCATAGCCTTCAGCAGCATGCCCCAGGCAGCGGACCCGACCGGCGTCGATACCGCTTTGCCCTTGAGGTCGTCGATCGAATAGATGTCGGACTTGACGGGAACGACAATCGAATTGCCCGAGCCCTTCAGGTTATAGCCAGTGCCCGCGACATAGAGCGTTCGCAGGCTCTCGGTGGCCTGAAACTTCGCGCCGTTGACGATGAGGGGGTAGTCGCCCATCACGCCGAAATTGAGCTTGTTGGCGAGCATCTGGTTGGTGATCGGCCCACCTGACGAATAATCGCTCCAGCTCACAGTGAACTTCGCGTCCTTGTACTTGCCGGTCTTGGGCAGGTGTTTTTCCAAGAGCTTCAGCTCTTTGACCACGATCCCGGCGGTGTAGGTATCGGTGCACATGCTCTGGTGACCGATGTTGATTTCGATGGTCTTGGCATGCAGCGGCGGCGCGAACGTCAGCGCAAAGGCTGCTGCAAGCAGGACTTTGGAACGCGTCATGATCGGATCCCCTTGTTTGAGCCACAACTTGTTCAGAGCTCGCCGTATAAAGCCGCAAATGGCGTGCCAAAGCGGCAGGCCAGTCAGTCCTTTTGGCTAGGTGCTTGCTTTTAATTGGTTTTTTTCCAAAGCCGGGAAGGGGGCGCCGGCCCGCTTCAGCGCCGCGCTGCCCAGGCGTTGGGCGGCGGCTCGCGGGGATAGCGGAAGGACAAGGCAAAGATATAAAGAGTGATGATACAAGTTGGGGTCCTAACCGAGCCGCATTCCGGTGCGGTTACCCAGCCGTCCCGGAACCCGCGCCATCGCAGACGCGGTATTCAGGTTATCTTCGGGGGCGAGGCTGAAATTTGCGTCCTTGCATTCATGGCAGTGAACGAAGCTGCCTTTCGATGATCGGAGCGCGCCAGTCGCGCTCACCCAGTGCGCCGTAACGCAGGATACCCGCGGTATCGATCGCATAAGCGACGGGAAGTCCGCGCACGTGCCAGGCGGCAGCCGTCGATTTTTTGTGGTCAAGCAGCACAGGCAAATTCGGCGCCGGATGCTGCTGGAGGAATGCCGCGATGCGTTCGGCTTTGTCGCCAAGATTGATGGCAAGCACCGCGACATACGTGTCGGACAATTGTTCGCGCAGATCGGCGAGCGCGGCCAGCTCGCGTCGGCACGGTGGACACCACACCGCCCAGAAATTTACCAGCAGCGGTCGTCCGCGATAATCCGACAGGCGATGAATGATGCCGTTCAAGTCGGTCAGCGTAAAGTCTGGCGCCGCGACACTGCCGGGCAGTTCGGTCAAGGACAGCGCTTCGCTCAATGCCTGCGGCGGCAACAATGTCGTCACGAGAGCCGACAATGCGGTACGCCGGCTGATCGTCATCGTCGCGGCACCCGCACCTTAAATAGATGAGATTCCGGCAGGCCGTACACATACTCGAAATCAATGGGAAACCCGCGGCGGTCGTGCGTGAGGCGGGTGAGCTTGAAAATCGGGCTGGCAAGCTTGACGCCGAGTTGTTGTGCCGCTTCGTCCCCGGCGGGTGCGATCTCGATCGTGACGTCGGCGAATCCAAGCGGCATGCCGAGCGCGCGCTCAAGCAGCACGAAGATATCCTGGCCTACAAGGTCCTCCTGCGCCAGCCGCTGTCCCACGTCGATCGGGAAGTAGCTGAGATCGTAGGACATGACGCGGCCGCCGGCGATGCGCAGCCGCGCAATCCGCATGACAGGACTGCCTTGCGGCAAGCCGAACGCTTTCGAAACCGCTTCCGGCGCCGCGCATTGGGTCATCTCCAGCACCTTGGAGCGCGTATTCACGCCCATCGGCGCCAGCATTTCGCCGAAGCCCTGCAGGCGGCCGAGATTCTGCACCGCGCAGACGCGGCGGAGGAACCAGCCCTTGCCGTGATGACTTTCGATCACCCCGTCGGCACGCAGCGCTTCGAGCGCCTGCCGCACCGTGACGCGGCTGACCTCGAAGCGGCGGATCAGGTCGCTTTCGGAAGGTAGCCTGTCGCCACGCAACAGACCCGACGACAGGATATGCTCCATCAGCCAGTCGCGGATACGGATGTACTTGGGGACGATTTCAGGTTTGGTCGCACGAGCCGGGAAATTCTGCCCACCCAAGAGATGCTGATGGGGGCCAGGTCTTGCCATTGTTCGGCGTTCCTGAGGACCAAACATGTGCGATCGATTCCGTCAGTTTTCCCTCAGCCGCCCGATCGCCCAGCGAACATTCTTGCGGACATCCGGATCGGGATCGTCGACGTGTTTTTGCAGATAGGTAAGGGCGGAAGGATGGCCGATTTCACCCAGAGCGGCGGCCACCTCCTTGCGCAGATTGCTGATCTCGTGATCGAGCAGCGGTCCGATCGGCGTCACCGCCTCGGTCACACGCAGCCTGCCGAGGCTGCGCACTGCCTTCAATGTTACCTGCCAGTAATCATCGGCGAGCGCCGCAATCAGCCTCTTGCCCGCATCCGCGCCGGCAGTGCGCGAAAGCGTTTCGGCTGCAATTTCACGCACCATCCAGTCGGCATCGTCGAGCGCAGTGGTGACCGCGTTCGCGGCATGTGCGTTCGTCGAGAAGCCGAGTGCAGAGACCGCCGACCGGCGCACCACTGCTTCCGGATCGCGGCAGGCGCTGATCAGGGCAGGCAGCGATTCTTCCAGTTTCAGCCAGCCGATCACTGCGACCGCCTGTTCGCGTACCGATGGGTCGTGACCGCCCAGCGCCTCGATAGCGGGCTTGAGCGATTCCGGGCGGCGCAATTCCTTGATGCCGCGAAAGGCCGACATCCGCACGAATGGTGTCTGGTGCGTCAGATAGGCAAAGAGCGGATCGGCCGCAGCCGGATCTTTCAGTTCGGTCAGCGAGTCGGAGGCGGCCCGCGCCACCGCGTCGTCTGCATCCGACAATGCACCGGCCAGTGCCGCCGAAACCTCCGGGCCATCGAAACCGGACAGCGCGATTGCTGCCTGCAGCCGTACTTCGGAGGCCTCATCCGTGAGCGCACGCGCGAGATGTGGAATGGCTTCGGGCGCGGCGGTGTCGGCAAGGTCCATGACCGTGACGCGGCGTGCGCCCGCATCGGGGTCATCGAGACCGGCTGCAATGTCGGCGACATCGCCAAATTCCTCGAACGGCTCGAATGCACTCATCGTCCGCCTCACTTCAGAAGATAGGGAATGTTGACGGTTACCGCGCCGGTGGGGCAATCAGCCTCGCAGGGCATGCAATACCAGCATTCATCATATTTCATGTAAGCCTTGCCGGTGAGTTCGGAGATGCGCAGCACGTCGAGCGGGCAGACATCGACGCAGACTGTGCAGCCCTTGTCGGCGATGCATTTGCCCTCGTCGACGACGACGGGAACGGTGGTCGGGGTATTAGCCAAAGGCATGGTGTGGTCTCCTGTGTCCGGTTCGCGCGATCACTCGGCGGCTTCCGAAGTCTGGATCCGCTGCTTGTAATAAGCGTCGCGCTCGTGCTCCTCGATTTCGATGAGGTAGGGCGCAACCGGTTTCTTGGTCAGCGATGGCACGCCGTCCGCTCCCTTGGTCAGGATCGAATGGCAAAACCAGTTCTCGTCGTCGCGGCCGGGATATTCCACGCGATTGTGGTACAGACCCCAGCGGCTCTCGGTGCGGAACAGCGAGGCCGCCGCCGCCATGTCGGCGCAATCCAAGATCGAATAGGCCTCCATCGCGCGCATCAGTTCATGGCTGTCGCGCGCATACATCTGATTGTTCATGTCCTCGCGCACTTCGGCGAACCGGCTCTGCGCCAGCTCCATCTTGCGAGTTACTTTCGGCGGTTGCAGATAGTCGTTCACCAGACGGCGGATCTTGTACTCAATTTGATTCGGCGGGACGCCGTCCTCGCGCTTGGTCGGGGCGAGGACGCGCTCCTGCTCGGCTGTGATTTCGGCGAGATCGTATTCAGCAAAATCGACCTCCTTGACGAAGTCGATCGCGTCTTCGCCGGCGACCGCGCCGTTGGTGAAAGCGCCGAGCATGTAATTGTGCGGCACGCTGGCCATGTCGCCGGCGGCGTAGAGCCCGTTGACCGTCGTGCGGGCGAACTCGTCGACATAGACGCCGGATGCAGAATGGCCCGAACAGAACCCGATTTCCGAGATATGCATCTCGATCATCGATTCCTTGTAGTCGGTCCCGCGATGGGCGTGGAAGCGGCCGCGCGTCGGCCGCTCGACGATGTGCAGCACGCGCTCGATCTCCGCGACGGTTTCCGGCGCCAGATGGTTGAGCTTGAGAAAGACCGGTCCCTTGCCTGACTGCAATTCATTGTAGAATTCCTGCATCATCTGGCCCGACCAATAGTCGCATTCGATAAAACGGTTGCCCTCGTTATTGGCGGTGTAACCGCCGAACGGGCCTGCGACATAGGCGCAGGAGGGCCCGTTATAGTCCTTGATCAGTGGGTTGATTTGGTAGCATTCGAGATTGGATAGTCCCGCGCCCGCATGATAGGCCATGGCGTAACCGTCGCCGGAATTTGCCGCATTTTCATAGGTGCCGAAGAGATAGCCCGATGTCGGCAGGCCGAGACGCCCCGCCGCACCCATGCACAGGATCACCGCCTTGGCGCGGATCACCAGGAATTCCGCCGAACGGGTGTTCACGCAGATCGCGCCGGCGACGCGTCCGTCCTTGCCGGTGAGCAGCCGCGTCGCCATGAACCGGTTGGAGATCAGAACGCGCTCGCGGCGCAATTGCCGGTAAAGCGCCTTCTTGACGGTTTCGCCATTAGGCATCGGCAGCACATAAGTGCCGATGTGATGCACCTTCTTGACGTCGTAATCGCCGTTCTGGTTCTTTTGGAAGCGGATGCCGAAATTATCGAGTTCCTGGATAATGCTGAAACAGTTCTGCGCATATTTGTAGACTGCCGCCTGATCGACAATGCCGTCATTGGCGATGGTGATTTCCTTGGTGTATTGCTCCGGCGTGGCGTAACCGGGGATGACCGAATTGTTCAGGCCATCCATACCCATGGAGATGGCGCCGGAGCGTTTCACATTGGCCTTTTCCAGTAGCACGACATTGGCCTTGGGATTCTTCTTGCGGGCCCGCAGGGCTGCCATTGGGCCGGCTGTGCCGCCGCCGATCACCAGCACATCGCATTCGAATTCCGACAAACCGCCGCGAATTTCATCCATCTGTCCTGTCCTGTTCTGCCCGCCGGGTCAGTTCACGCTTGCATCCGCGCAACGGCGCGCGCCGCCGCGGCGATTTCGGTGAGATAGCGCCACGGAAAGATTCCGCGGTCATGGCCGTCAGAAAAAGCGAGGCGCACCGCGTAGTTTCCGATCGGCTCCACGTTAGTGATGGTGAGGCTGGAGGCGGCCGGCACAGCCAAACCTTTAACCTGCAGGTGCACGGAATTGGCGTCGCGTGCCCGCTCGCGCAGCAGCGCTGCCGAATAGTCAATGGTCTTGCCATTGTCCCAGCTGACCGACAGCCGAGTTCGGTCGTGATTAAGACGGATTTCAGTCGGGTTCATCCTGGCGTGTTCCTCGACAGCTTTGCGATGCGGGAAACGTGCCACCCGACGGCAATGAGCCGCTAGCAAGTAATTGACCGACGCCGGGCCGTACACGGGGCAATTTCCCCGGCAGCCGCATGAATGCGGTCGGCGGTGGAGTGATCCTCCGTACTTTGTTTTAGTGCGCTCTCCGGATCGTCACGATCCGCATCCCTTTCAGGGGCCGAAACTATGACATTTGCCGTCACCGAAGCCTGTATCCGCTGCAAATACACCGACTGTGTCGCAGTCTGTCCCGTCGATTGCTTCTACGAAGGCGAGAACATGCTGGTGATCCACCCAGACGAGTGCATCGATTGCGGTGTCTGCGAGCCGGAATGCCCGGCGGAAGCGATCATAGCTGATACCGCAGAGGGTGCCGTCCGCTGGGTCGAACTCAATGCGAAATATGCAGCGCTGTGGCCGAACATCAGCGACGCCAAGGACCCGCCGCCTGATGCGGAGGACTTCAACGGCAAGCCCGACAAATTCGAAAACCATTTCTCGCCGCAACCGGCAATCGAACCTGCGAACTGAAGGGCAACGCGATGACAAAGCTGCACCAGGAAACCGATGCCATCATCATCGGGGCAGGCCCGTGCGGTCTGTTCGCGGTGTTCGAACTGGGATTGCTCGGCCTCAACGCGCATCTGATCGACATCCTCGACAAGCCGGGCGGGCAATGCGCGGAGCTTTATCCCGAAAAGCCGATCTACGACATCCCAGCCTGGCCAGTGATTACCGGTCAGGATTTAACCGACCGGCTGATGGAGCAGATCGCGCCCTTCTCGCCGACCTTTCATCTCGGCGAAATGGCGGAGAGTCTGGTCAAGACGTCGGAGGGCTTGTGGCGTATCACCACGGATGTCGGCACCGTTATTGAGGCGCCGGTGGTAGTGATCGCAGCCGGTGGCGGCAGCTTCGTGCCGAAAAAGCCGACGCTCGACAACATCGACGCGTATGAGGGGGAGAGCGTCTTTTATGCCGTGCGCAGGATCGAGGCGTTTCGCGGCAAGCGGGTGGTGATCGCCGGCGGCGGCGACAGCGCCCTTGACTGGACCTTGAATCTTCAGCCGGTCGCGGCGCGCGTGACGCTGGTCCATCATCGCGACGGCTTCCGCGCCGCGCCGCATTCGGTCGCGCGCATGAAGGAACTGGCCGCAGAGGGTGCGATTGATTTCGTGGTCGGCAAGCTGAACGCATTGGCCGGGGCAGCGCCGCAGCTTGAAAGCGTGTCGGTGGCCACGGCCAAGGGCGATGAAGTCCTGATCGCTGACCGTTTCCTGGCCTTTTTCGGCCTCACCATGAAGCTCGGTCCGATCGCCGATTTCGGTCTCAATCTTTCGGAGAATCTCATTCCAGTCGATACCGAGTCCTTCCAGACCTCGGTGCCGGGCATCTTCGCCATCGGCGATATCAACGTCTATCCCGGCAAGCTGAAACTGATTCTCTCCGGCTTCCATGAAGCCGCGCTGATGTCGCAAGCCGCCTTCCAGATCTGCCGGCCGGGCGAGCGATTGCGCTTCCAGTACACGACGTCCTCCACACAATTGCAGCGGAGGCTCAAGGTCGCATGAAGATCAGTGTCACTGATCACGCCGGCACCGAACACGAGCTTGAGGCGCTGCCGGGCTGGCGTGTCATGGAAATCATCCGCGACTGGGATCTGCCGATCAAGGCGGAATGCGGCGGCGCCTGCGCCTGCGCGACCTGCCATGTCTATGTCGATGCCGCATGGTTCGGCCGGCTGCCAGGCGAATCCGAGGAAGAGATCGATCAGCTAGAAATCCTGGCCGATCGCATGCCGAATTCCCGGCTCGCCTGTCAGGTGCTGATGTCCGAGGAACTCGATGGCCTGAAAGTCACCCTGGCACCCGGCTCGCGTCCCTAGCCGGACTTTCATTGGACCTCCGGGAACGGACCATGAGCGATTTTGTCGAACGACCCAAGGCTCTGGTTCGCCGGCCGGTTGCCGCAATCGTCGCAATCTACGAGGCGGCGCGGCGCATCCTTCCGGGCGTCTGCATTGCCGTGCTTGTCGCCATGAGCGCCATGCTGGTGAACGAACATCAAGGCGGGCCGGTCATGCTGATGGCGCTTCTGATGGGTATGGCGGTCGGCTTTCTGCGCGATGATCCGCGTCTGCAAACGGGCCTGGTCTTTGCCGGCAGTTCGGTGCTGCGTTTCGGCGTGGCGCTGCTCGGCGCTCGCATCACGGTGCAGTATCTCGCCGATCTCGGCTGGGTGGCTCTTCTCGTCGTGATCAGTGGCGTGGTTCTCAGTATCGCAACCGGCATTGGCCTCGCGCGGTTTTTCGGGCGTTCGTCATGGTTCGGGATTCTAACCGGCGGCGCGGTTGGCATCTGCGGTGCGTCTGCTGCGGCCGCTCTCTCCGCCGTCCTGCCACAGCATGAGAAGAGCGACGCCGATACGGCAATGACAATCATCGGCGTCACTGCGTTGAGCACGATTGCCATGGTAGCTTATCCGATCCTAAGTACAGCCGTGGGTCTTGATGATCGTGCGACCGGCTTTTTTCTCGGCGTCACCATCCATGATGTCGCGCAGGTGGTTGGGGCGGGTTATTCGATCTCCGACCAGGCCGGCAATCTCGCGGTGGTCGTCAAGCTGTTCCGGGTGCTCATGCTCGTGCCGGTCATCCTGATCGTAACGGTATCGGCCCGGCTTGCCGTTCGCCAAACAAAATCGGCGCGGCTGGGCCTGCCGGGATTTGTGGTGGGCTTTGCGTTGTTGGTTGCTGCCGGCAGTCTCGGATTGATTCCGGCGGAGATCGGCTTTGCGCTGTCGTCGGTGTCGCGCTGGTGCCTGATCATTGCGATAGCCGCCATCGGCATCAACACCTCGATCGGCGAGATCAGGCGGCTCGGCTACCGACCTGCTGTCATTCTGGGCGGCGCTACCACCGCAATCGGGGTCTTCGGCCTTGTCGCCGCAATCTTGCTGTTTGCGCCCGGGACATGAATGTCTGAACGGCTCTTTGCGCGATGGTCGGGCTTCTCCGAAGTGTGGAATCGACACCTTCACATTAGAGGTCTGCGGCACGGCAAGCCGATCGCGAATATTTGGCAGGGCATCTTCCCCGTGCTTGACACCAAGGACGATGAGTACGCCGATACTGCGCCAGTCGGCTGCTTCAAGCCGAACGGCTAGGACTGCACGACATGATCGGCAATGTCTGGGAGTTGACCAATGACTGGTGTCGGCCAGGAAATTCACGCTCGGCGGCGGTATACGAGTGGCCCCGAACTCGCTTCGCTCTGGTCGCCTCGGGCTAGGCCAGTCATGTCATCAAAGGCTTTTCTCATCTGTGCGCACACAATTACTGCTCTCGTTACAGACCGGCTCCGCGTCAGCCCCAGGAAGCAAACATAAGTGCCGTACATGTTGAGTTTTGAACGGTTTTGAATGGGCAGAGCGTCTCCGTCCCAACTAAATTGGAAATTCCGCGGAGCGATCGGGTACAAGAAATAGTGGCGCGGCGATTGCGGTGCCTACGAGCAGCTGAGATGCTAACAGAGGTTAGCCGCGCGGATAGTGATTTGCATTTCCAGAAGCGTTGCAAGTTGCAATACTGCAAAAATTAAGGTCGGATGTATGGGCATCTATGAACTGTATTAAAGTCCTTTGCAGCAGACTATGTCGTTCGCCGGCGGTTGTCCTGTTTGGGGTAACCGCATTTTTTTCGACTTCGGCTTCCGCAGATCAAGGCGGTGTCAGTTTCTGGATGCCGGGTCTGTTCGCCAGTCTCGCGGCGGCGCCGCAGCAGCCAGGCGCTGGGTTTGCGATGATTTACTATCATACGTCGGTCGAAGCCAGTGGCGCGGTAGCGGCGGCGAAGCAGGTTGAGATCGGACGTCTGCGTGCCAATGCTTCCGCGGACTTGAACCTCAATTTAGATGGGCGCGCCAATCTCGGGTTCTTTGTGCCGAGCTAAGTGTTTGAGACGCCGATTTTTGGCGGTCAGTTTGCTGTCAGCATGGCAACGATTGTTGGACGCAATTCCGCGTCTCTGGACGGTACATTGAGCGCATCTCTCGGCCCATTGACTGTGACAAGACAAGGCACGATCGCTGACTCCATAACCGGTTTCGCGGATCTGTTTCCGCAGGCAAACTTAAGGTGGAATAGCGGCGTACATAATCTCATGGTCTATGCCATGACTAATATCCAGGTCGGCGCCTACGATTCGAGGCGTTTAGCTAACCTCGGTCTCGGTGCGATTGATGGCGGACTTGGATATACTTATTTGGATCCGACCAAAGGGCACGAGTTTTCGATCGTCGGTGGCCTAACGCACAATTTCAGGAACAAACATACTGGCCAAACCAACGGCTTAGATCTCCACGTCGATCTTGCAGCGGCGCAGTTCTTGTTGAAGCAGTTTTTCGTCGGCGCGGTCGGTTATGTTTATCAGCAATTGACGCCAGATACTGGACAGCCTGCCTTCCTCGGCACCTTTGAATCGCGAGTCTTTGGCGTGGGACCGCAGATTGGTTATCTTTTCCCAGCCGGCACTATGCAGGGCTTTTTGAATTTGAAGGGTTACTACGAGTTTGAGGCACAGAATCGTCCCGAAGGCTGGAACGTATGGTTGACACTGGCTCTAACGCCGCCTGAAAAATCGCGCACACCTTCTGCAACGATGACGAAAGGGCCTACGCTGAAATAGGCCGTTTTGTGCCAGAAGCGGATACAGGTGCAAAGAGGAGTGATGTCTGCCCTCGTCCCCGCGTACGCGAAAGCGGGAACGACCAAGGAGATCCAGACTTTACAGGCGCTGGGCCGGCCCGATCTGCGGTGCGCGTACCGGCTTAGCCATACCGAAGAAAATCACGACTCCTTGGCCGCCGCAGCGGGTCGAGAGCGCTTCGTTCGGTGAGCCCATGCAACTGCCGATGTCCTGCCAGTTGTTCATCGCCCACACATTGCCGGCCGGATCGACGGCTACGTCCGTCAGCATCTGCAGCCCGCCGCCGACGTAACCCCCGGGCGGCGAAATCTGTTCGCCGGTCTTGAAGCCGGGCGGGCAATTCTCGGTGCGCATCCCGCACAACTGCACGATCGGACTGCTCGCGCTATTGAAGTTGGAAACCCAGACGTTGTC
The DNA here is from genome assembly GCF_002119765.1 of Pseudorhodoplanes sinuspersici. Lineage (NCBI taxonomy): Bacteria > Pseudomonadati > Pseudomonadota > Alphaproteobacteria > Hyphomicrobiales > Pseudorhodoplanes > Pseudorhodoplanes sinuspersici. The sequence goes on along the minus strand of NZ_CP021112.1, from coordinate 729,901 downwards.
GTTGCCATCCACCGCAACGGCCCAAGGTGCCGGAATGCCGCCGCCCTTGAACGGCGCGCCGGGGAAAGAGCTGCCATCCGGCCGCAGGAGTGTGACGCTGCCACCATGTGCGCCGCCCTTCTGCTCCGACATTGTCTTTGTCAGATAGTCCATCGCCGCAAGAAATCCCTCCGTCTTCGAGCGGATCCCCATGTCAACCAGGTGCGCCATGGCAAGCAGACCGGTTCCGAACCGGTTGGCGATCCATACATTGCCCTGGCTGTCGATGTTAAGGCCGCTATTGTTCATGCCGGTCTTGAAGTTCTCGGCCTTCGTAGGATCCGAGGCGGGGAAGCGCGTGACGTGGGGCAAGCCGCTGTTGGACACCCAGATCCGGTCCTGCTGATCAATCGCGAGGTGAAACGGCGCGTCGAACGACTTGCACGGTTCTTCCTTGTCGCCTTCGCAGACAATCCTTCCTGCCGAAAGTTCGCCCTTGGGGAAATGAACGAGCTGATTCTTCTCGACGCCCAGCGCCCAGACGTCTCCGCTGGGCGTAACGATGATGCCCTGCATCAGACCGAGCCGTCCGCCGAACGTGATTCCTTCAGGCGGCGTCAACGGCTTGCCATGCTTGTCGAACACGACGATGGCCTTGCTGCCGTAAGTCGTGAACCAGACATTGTCTTTTGCATCGATCGCCGTTCCGAAGGTGCCGCCCTCCATCCCGCCACCGGTGAAGCCGGTGGTGATCGGCGAGAGCGGCTTGGCGTTGGGATCGAATTTCGTGGCGTTGCCCTGCCACAATGCATCCGTGCCCTGCCAGCCGGTCGAGAAGTTGTCGCCGACCCAAAGATTGCCCTCGCTGTCGAACATCGCCTTGCCGCCTGCGCGATAGCCGCCGCCGTCGAACTTGAGCGGCAACACCCAGGCGCTTGGGGCGTGCGCGAGGTAGGGCATGAACGGCACCGGCCGCAGATTCTTGCCCGCTGGCATCGGATAAAACTCAGCCACCAAGGCAAACAGCCGCTCAGGTTTGTACCAAGGATAGCGGGCAATCGATTGCGCCGCTGTCAGTGTGTCGCTTGGGGCGGCACCGGTCGGAGGCGTGGCTGCTGCAAAAAATTTGTTGCAAGCATCGGCGGCCACCTGCGTCGCGCAGCCTGCCATCACGTCAGCGAGTGTCGCGAAATTCGCCATGGTCGGCGTCTGCCCCCCGTTGAGGGCGTCCTGAATGGTGGTGCCCCAGCCGCCGGTCTGAAGGTCGACAAAGTGCGGTACGTTGCCGGCGGCGATTCGCAGACCGAGTGCGTGACCTTTGATGGCGGTACCGCTGAGGAACTGCGCGTGTGTCCACACCGATGCTATCGTCGTCATCTCGTTGACAACGATTTTGGCCGGCGGCCTGTTGCCGAGCACCGCCAGCAGCGAAGTTGCCGCGTTGTTGCCGGCGCCCTTGTTGGCCGCAGCCTCACCTCCCTTGGCGACGACATAAAGGCTCACATCGGTGCCAGGCGTTTCCTGACTGCCGACCTTAAAGTGGCCATCGCTGTTTGCGCGTGCTTGTGCGATTTGCCTCGGTTCGGCGGCGCTTGCAGCCCAAAGAGTGACAGTCGAATTTGCGAGAGGACCGCCGCCCGCCTGGACTTGTCCCTCGATCCAAATGCCCGAGCGCTCTTGAGCGGAACTCTCGCTCGCGAATGCCACAGCCCCGAGTGCAACAAGAAAACCAAACCGGATCCTAGTTGTCATGCCCGTGCTTGCTCCAATGCATCATGACGAAGGCCAGACAGCTTTACTGCAATCCGGGCCGTTCTCGGCTAAATTGGTCGCCGATGGTAACCGCCGTCTGAAGACACCGGCCGGCCCCGTCCCGCGTGAGCTGCTGCCGTCTGCGGGCACGGAACATTTATGATCCTTACGGTCATATCGACGAGTTGAAATCAAACACGCGGGACTTTCGATAAGCCATGAATCGAAACGGGCGGTATTGTCGCATCTCGATGTCTTCACTGCCGCTATTCCTTGGTTTTCAGCTGTGCCTCGTGGTCCGCAATCCTTTTCCGCCGGTGACCTTGGTCGGCTATCGAGCCCTTCGGACAAAAGCAAGTCGCGGGTTTTCAACACAGCTCAATCACAGCGTCTCGAGCAACGCCGCGCCGGGGTCGAGATCGAAGACGACCCGATTGGCATGCTCGATGTCGTCGACGGTGGCGTTCCAAGGATGCAGTTCAACGGCATCCATTTCGACGAGGCCTAACAAACCGTCTAGATCATCAACCCACACACGGACGCCTTCGCGCTTTACAACGCGGAGCTGATGCACGGATATTAGAATTTTGGGCAATTGCCCTTTGTGATAGAAGATCGCTCCGTGCGTGTGTCGCCGCACCAGCTTGAGCAGGCGGTGCTGCATAATCTCCTGAATCTATCTGTCGCCCATAAAAGGGACGAAGGCGGCACATCTGGCAGTGGACGAGCGACGAGTAGGTCCAACCTTGTTGCTCACGGCGCGTTCGAAGTGGCTTGCCCCACCTAGGCGTTTGCCTAGTTGCGCGTGTTGCAGTGTCAGGGCCGAATAGCAGCACCTAGTTAATTGGTTGCCGCCGAAATGACGGGCTCGACACGACATTTTCTGAAGTCACAGGCTGAGGACGCGAAGCATCCTTCCGCGCTCGGTATCGCCACACTGCTGTGCTCAATCCGGCCGAGCCTCGCGAAGTATTGTGGCGACGTCTGCTCGACTCTGATCGATGAATGCGTTTCAGAGCTTGACACCCGATTCGGCGTTTATGTCGAAGGAGCCCGTCGCTATGAGACCGATGTGAGCTTCGCGGCATTGGTGCGCCTTCTTCTCTATGTCCAGACTGAACTTAGAGATGAGCTCAAGGAAACGCGGTGTGCAACCCTAATACAGGACTGTATCGACCACCTGCTGAAGACGCACTTGCACTACTCCAGGCAGCCTAATGGAAGCTCGCCCCGCTCGGCCGGTATCGCCTGATGCCCCGTTGCGGCGGCTCACAAAAAGTTACTCGTGTTCCCATCAGATCGCGGTTGGAAGAATATTGCACGAGTGTCGAGCGGATCCACATTTCAGCGCTACTGAGCGCGGGCTATGGACGCCCCGTCGTCTTCTTGCATGGGAACTCGTCTTCGAAGCATGTCTGGGCAAACCAACTCGAACTGATTTGCAGTAATGGTCGACCCGTTCTAGCGCCTGATTTTCCCGGCCACGGTAAATCTGGAAACTCATCGACGCCAGCTAGCACATACAGCTTTCCGGGTTATGCCGCGGTAATCAGCGGTTTGTTGGATCAGCTTCGATGGGATTGCGTAGATCTTGTAGGATGGTCGTTGGGCGGCCATGTCGGGCTCGAACTGCTTGCCAGTGAGCCGCGCATCCATTCGCTCCTCATTGTAGGGACTCCGCCGGTGCGCCTGCGCCCACAGTCCTTGCACGAAGCCTTCTATGCCGATGATAATATGCAATTGGCCGGGAAGCCGGATTTCAGCGAAACGGACACCATACGATACGGCACCGCTCTGATGGGCGGCTGGAAGCATCTGGCTCCCACATTGCTGAACGACATACGGCGCACAGATGGCAATGCGCGACGCTGGATGTTTTCCAATTCGCTCCAAGGTATTGGCAGTGATCAGCGTCACACTGCCGAGAACGTGAGCAAGTCCTTATGCGTAGTCCACGGTGAAAAGGAGCCCTTCGTCCGGCTCGGCTATCTCCAATCTTTGAACTATCGGGCAATCTGGAAGGGCAAAGTCCAAGTCATATGCGATGCCGGTCACGCGCCGCACTGGGAATACCCTCGGGCCTTCAATCAAATTCTTCTGGATTTCCTTGGATACCGGATGCATCCGAAAAAAGCATCTGGTATCCAAGACCTGCGGTTGCAAAAGGCTGCATATCCAAGCGATAGTGGTTGAGTGCTGGCAGCCCCAAATGGGGGGAAGGCGGTGTTGCAATTCGAAGATTATGTGGAAGCAAGTCGGCGGGCAAATACACCTGCAGAGCTTGCTCAGCTTTATGCCGAGACAATCGGTGCCGAAGGCTACGAGAACTGCGTACTCACGTCGTTCAAGGGACGTAATGTTGAGAAAATCGCCTGGTTCAGGTTTCCAGATGGCTATGTCGATGCCTATCTGCATCATCGGTGGCAGCGGATTGATCCGGTGTTAGGCTGCTCGTTGCGTGCAACCCGACCGTTCTTTTGGAGCGATGTAACCGACCGAACGCCGCTGTCGAAAAAGCAGATAACGTTTTTGAACGAGTGCCATGACCTGAAAGTCCATACCGGCATAAGTTTTCCGTTCCATGGCCCGCATCAAAGTCTTGATCTGATAAGCATTAGCCGGCGAGTGCCGGAACCGCCAAACGCTGAGTTGGCCAGCCTTCTCCATGCCATCAGCTTGCAGACATGGGCCCGTTACCAGGAACTGACGCAGCAAACGCTGTTCGTCGATCCTGATAAGATTCTCACGCAGCGGGAACTTGAGATCTTGCGATGGTGTAAGGATGGCAAAACGAGGCCAGAGATCGGTGAAATCCTGTCCATTTCAACGAAGACTGTCGAATTCCATCTTCGTAACGTTATGAACAAACTCGGTGCCAATAACCAGATTTCCGCAGTCGTGATTGGCCTCCAACGTGGATTGATTGAACTTTGATCCACTAAACTAGGCGAGAGCCTAGTACGCTTCGCTAATCAGGTTGTGCTCCCTTCCGATGTGTCGATCACCGGAGCCAACCATGATTGAGGCCTTTTCACTAAAGACAGCCCATCTATTTGGAGACGCGCTCGCGTCACAGGCAAAACTCCGTCATCGCGCCTTTGTCGAACGGCGCGCGCTAATTCATTCGTCCTACGACGGCATGGAGTATGACGGATTTGACACGCCCGCAGCCGTCTATCTGGTGTGGCGGGACGCGGCGTTGGTCGTCCGCGGCCTTATCCGCGTGTCTCCAACTTCGATGCCGTACATGCTCAAAAGCTATTGGCCCTTCCTTTGCCAAAGCCGCGACCTGCCTCAGAGCTTTGATATATGGGAGATGACGCGCGTTTGCGTTGACCATGAATTCGAACCCGGACTCCGCAAGCGCATTATTCCCGAACTGCTCTGCGGGCTTCAGGAGTTTTGCCTTGGCAACGACGTTAAGGCGGTTGTCGGCGTTGCGCGGCGCCACCTTGTCGATCACTACCTGCGTGAGGGTGTGGATTGGTTAGGTGAAACAGCAGAAATAGAAGGTGAAGAAGAAGCCGCTTTCTGGATACAAACTCGGTATCTTCGGCCTAGTATCCACTGTGACGCCTGCAAGATCTTTGGATCAGTGCTTTCCTTGGAACCAGTCACACAGCAGGCGGCGGCCTAATGCCTGGAACGCAGCGGTCAGACAAGCCCGTACCGGTTGGAACTACCGCTAGACGCATGGCAGACGCAGTCGAATTTCTGACGCGGGTCGCCCTCGAAGCCGGCTTGTGCCGCGTAGCGGGCAAACTTGTGAACGTTCGAACAAACCTCATGAATATCGCAGCTGGCAAGCCTGAGGAAGACGATGCCGCTGAGGACACCACGATGAGAAATGATCAAAGCGAAAGGCGTCGAAATGATCGCCACTAATCTCCGCGAGAGCCAACTGGCCGAATTTGAAATGTACGAATCCAATGTTCGTTACTATTGCCGTGACATGCCTGCCGTGTTGGCCCGCGCTTCAAATGCACGCATCTGGGACGAGGAAGGGTATGAATATATCGACTTCTTCTCGGCCTGCGGCTCTCTCAACTACGGCCATAACCACCCGCTGATGAAGCGAAGGGTCATTGAGTATCTGATGACCGATGGCATGTTGAACTCTCTCGACCTGCACACGACCGCGAAACGGGATTTCCTGCGGACATTCCGCGAACATATTCTAGCGCCCCGTGGTCTGGTCTACCGGGTTCAGTTCACCGGTCCGACAGGCACCAACGCCGTCGAAGCCGCGCTCAAGCTTGCGCGTAAGGTAACCCGGCGGCGGACCGTCGTCGCGTTCACCAACGCCTTTCACGGGATGACGCTTGGCGCCTTGGCGGCGACTGCGCGCCAACGTAACGCAGGTATCGAGCAAAACGGCATCGTACGACTTCCTTTTGAAGGTTATTTCTGTGCAGATACGCGCGACCTTGATCGCTACGAAGCCATGGTCAACGATCCGTCCGGCGGTGCGGAGCCGCCCGCTGCGTTCATCGTGGAGACAATTCAAGGTGAAGGAGGTTTAAACTCCGCAAGCCCTGAATGGCTCCGTCACCTAGCTGGTGTCGCACACCGGCTTGGTGCGCTCTTGATTGTCGATGATGTGCAAGCCGGATGTGGCCGGACAGGGGACTTCTTCAGCTTCGAGCAATCGGGAATTGTTCCGGACTTGGTCTGCTTGGCAAAGTCCATCAGCGGCAACGGCCTTCCGATGGCCCTACTTTTGATCAAACCAGAGTGGGATCAATGGTCGCCGGGCGAGCACAACGGCACCTTTCGCGGCAACAACCTAGCATTCCTTGCCGCCAGCGTCGCCGCTCAACTTTGGAATGACCCGGATTTCATTGGATCGATCAACCAATCCGACTTGATCGTCAGAGCCTGGATTGACAACGCGGTACGTGAGTTTGGCGCAACGGCCAAGGGTCGCGGACTATTTTCAGGCGTATCCTTCTCTGATCGGTCACTGGCTCGCCAGGTTGCGGGTGAGGCGTTTCAAAGGAAGCTCCTGATTGAGACTTCTGGCTCTTACGGCGAAGTTCTCAAAGTCATGCCACCGCTCACAATCGAGCCGGAGTTGCTCAGTGAGGGATTGCGACGGCTCTCAGACGCGGTGGAAGTCAGCCTCAGCCGATCCCGTCTTCGGACCGCGGCTTGACGCCTCCTAGCGCGGCACCCGCTGCGATCTGCTCGACAAGGTCGACGATCGACCGCCGCATCCGGGAATCGGTGATTTCCGACATGGCCTGCACCACACGGAGGGCATGCGGATCGGCCAGCAAATCGAGACTCGATCGTGCGCTATCGGCTTTGGCATCGGCGCCTTCAAACAAGGTCGCGATCGAGACTTTTAATATTCCCGCTATCTTGTGGAGCCTTCCACTGCCGACCCGGTTCGTGCCCTTTTCGTATTTTTGAACCTGTTGGAATGTCAGACTTAGCGCATTGGCAAGAGTCTCCTGGGACATACCTTGTTTCATCCGCAGGATCCGGATGTTGCGGCCGACTAGCAGGTCTATTGGGTCAGGTTCTTTCCGAGGCATTGGCTATATTCCTCGCCGCGCCCGCGAAAAGAAAGCGAACACTGAAAGCGACAAAAGCGGGTTCGTACGACGACGCCCCTACAATAGCGAGTATGTGTCTTCAAATACAATCGTGGATAGAATGATGCCCACACTAAAGATTATTGGCGTTTACCCGAGCCGTCCATCCGGCAGCAGCTTGGCCCGGGGCGCTGGTGGCATTGTCCTGGATCTCTATCAGGGCGCCTTTATTGCGCTTCTAAAGATTTTCAACGAGGCCGATAGCAGTCGTCCGGACGCATGAAAGATCCGGAAATTCCATCGACAAAATTATTCCGCCCCTGCCGTTTCACATCCTTTGGCGGGAGGGTCGAATAGGGACCGCTCTTGGGTGGTGGGCGTCGATATTCTACTTCTGCTCGCTGGTGTAAATCCGAACTCTGACGCGATCCGCATCATGATTTCTGCTTGGCGATTTGCGATAGAAACATATGGCGATTGAATTGGATAACCGGAGGGTGACTTCACCATGGTTCCAAACTTCTGGATGTTTTCCGTGGCTTCGGCCCACAGAGAATAGGCTCCACAATAGGCGGCGAGGGCGGCGCGATCGAGCTGCGTCAGTATCCGCAATTTGTTGAGTTCGATCGATAGACGTTGCCATTCCCTCTGAGCGACCGGACCGAGTTCGGGAGGGCAATTCGGAATCTCTGCGTCCGGTTTGGGTTCGTTCATGTTGAATGGCCTCTTTCCCGGATTGCCGGTCAGCATTTTCAGGCGGGTGGGTTTGGGGCGACGGCCTCTCATGGCTGGGTCGACTTTGTATTTAGTTCGACAGGCTCGGTCTGCGTTGCACCGGGCGCAATGTCATAAGACTCGTGGACATCGCGCGAAGTGCTGCTGTCAGTCTGCTGTGCTGCCCGCATGTTGGCAATGTCCTCGAAGCTTTGGCCATCGCCTGCATGGGTTGCGACTCGTCCTACGAACGCCTGCCATCGGCGCACGACGACATCGACATAGCGCGGGTCGATCTCCATCGCATAGCAGACGCGGCCGGTCGTCTCGGCCGCGATCAACGTGGTTCCGCTGCCGAGGAACGGATCATAGACCGCCTGCCCGAATTCGGTGTTGTTGAGCATCGGCCGACGCATGCATTCGACTGGCTTTTGTGTGCCATGGACCGTTTCGGTGTCCTGGCCGCCACTGGAAATAGTCCAAAGGGTCGTCTGCTTGCGATCGCCGGTCCAGTTGCCTTTCGTGCGGACTGCATACCAGCAAGGCTCATGCTGCCAGTGATAATCCCCGCGGCCGATGACGAGCCGCTCCTTCGCCCAGATGATTTGGGCACGAATTTGAAAGCCCTGCTGTTCAAGGCTCTTGGCCACCGTGGAGGAATGCAGAGCGCCATGCCAAACATAGGCGATTGTGCCCGGGAAGAGGCGCCATGTCTCAGACCAATCAGCGCGTTCATCGTTTTGTACCTTCCCGATCCGCGACGATTTGTTGACGCCGCTACGATGGCGCCAGGTCGGATCGTATTTCACGCCGTAAGGCGGGTCGGTGACCATCAGGATCGGCTCCGCCGAGCCGAGGAGGGCGGCAACGGTTTCTACATCGGTGCTGTCGCCACAGGCGATGCGATGGTCGCCAAGACACCAGATGTCGTTCGGATGGGTAACAGCACTGTCGGACAGGGCCGGGATATCGTTTTCATCAGTCAGGCCTCCCTCGCCAAGCGGCGAAAGCGCAACTGCCAATTCCTTTTTGGTGAAGCCGAGGCCAGACAGATCGGCGCCGATAGCTGACAGATCCTGGAGTTCTAGCTGGAGCAGCTCGGCATCCCAGCCGGCGTTCATTGCTATTCGGTTGTCTGCAAGCATCAGCTGTCGTCGTTGGACTTCGGAAAGACCCGCAAGGACGATCACCGGGACCTCCGACAAACCGAGGAGCCGCGCAGCCGCCAACCGGCCATGGCCTGCAATCACATCCTTGTCGTCGCCGACGAGGATCGGATTGGAAAAGCCGAATGCACGAATTGAGCCCGCAATCTCTGCTACCTGCGCATCGCTATGAGTCCGGGCATTGCGCGGGGAGGGCACCAGCAAGTGGATCGGCCAATGCTCAAGTCGGAGCATGCTCAGCTGATCTTCCCCAACTGAAGTCGTGAACGTTTCCATTGATTGTCCTCGCGTGGTTAAGGGACCCCCCCCACCCTGAATTTCGCGACTATTTTTCAGGGCCGGGGAGGAAACGCCGAACGCAACACGCAACAAACGCCGCTACACAGCACGCTCACAAACCGGCTACGCGACGCTCCGGCTTCAAAAAAAAGTTCTCCGATACTTCCGAAAAAGTTTGTGTTGTGGGCCCACCGGTGTCGGATCGAAACCTTCCAGACTTTCGACCACCCCCCGGGCGGATGAAAATAAATCGGAAAATAATGCAGCCGTCGGCGCGATAAGATTGTCGTTCGCTGCAAGCGCCCATTGAAATGACTCTGCTTTTTCGGCTGGCCTGCTGCAGACACTGCTTGAAATGAGCAAAAGCCCTGCCGAAATTCTCGGCTGCGGAAAAAAATCCCTGAGTGGGAGGGGCGCAGGTCCGTAAGCAATCGAAGTCGTAGACTTTGATCCGCCCCCCGGGGATATCAGGGTCATCATGTATCTCCTGGCGTGCTGCTCTTGAGATGCGTGCGCGGGACTACTTCGCGCTCCACAAGCTTCTCCATGACGTACCAGAATCCGCTCCCTGGCTTGTCCATTTCGCTCTGAGTGGCTGCGTCGGAGAGTGATTGATCGATTGCGCCGACGATATCGCTGTAGATGGGATGCCCGGCGAAGCGCTTAAGAATGGCATTGTCCCAGCGCCTTTGTGCCGCATTCAGTGCCGCCTGTCGGGAGGACGCATTTTCCACGTGAACAGGGCGGCTAAGTGATTGAGGTCGCTGCCTAGTAATATTGCTCAACGAAGATGTTTGATCGTGTTCCCTGTTCGCCAAGCTCAAATTACAGGTTTTACGGGATATGTTGTTTGAACTACTTTGGGTGGCAGACGAGTCACCAGCAAGGTGACTCTCTCGTCCCTGGAAAGGTGACAGGTTCACACCGCGAATTCGCTCGCGGTGTTGTTGTTTCTGGTCTTTCCACTGAGCTTCGAGGGCTCTGAAGCGCGCCCAGTTCGGGACGTAGAAATTGCGGTGGAAATGGCCACCGTGCCGAATCCGACGAAAGAACCCAAGCTGCACGATCCGGTCGATCGCACGAATGACCGTGCGGCGGTGGATACCGAGCAGCTCAGCAATTGTTGTCAACGATGGGTCGCACTGACCAGTCTCACGATTGTAGTGATCAAGGATCGCGCAAATGACACGTTTGTCGGTGCCAGACAACGTCGGCGCCAGATTGATCGCTTTGAAAGCCAATGTCGTGTCGAGCCGTTGCGGTCGCATTCTGCCTTCCTTGCGAATCGCTCTCATCGGGAGCGCGCGGAAGAAGATTGCAAGTCAACGGCAATTTGGAAATTGTGAAGATGTTTCCGTGTGTTGGATTAGGGTGATGACGGCGGAATGGTGGGGTGTATTCTCTGCTTATCTGGAGCGAAGCAATGCACGCCGAAATCAGAAATGTCTGCAAATCGCCTAACATCTTTGACGAAGAGTATCTTGAATCGCTTGGCAGGCTTCACAGATGGCATCCTGAAATTGCCGTCGCCGCAGGCCTGGACCATTGCGCCGAGCGCATGATTGCTCCGCCCGCTTGGATTGTAAGGTGCGCGTCTGACGTAATGAACCAACTGTTGACGGGTTCAAAACCGGCACGCCGGGGGCGCTCTTGCACTCCCGTGGCTCGGTATCGCCAAGATCAAATCGACTATCTTCGTTGGGATGCGGTTGTGAGCGCGCGAGAGAACCAGCCAAGAATTCGCGAACGTGTTTCTGAAATGAGAGCTTACGCGTCCGAGTTCCCCGCCCGCTACATCGAGCTTGAAGAGAAGTTAGCGAACTGGATCGGACATGATTGGATCCGCGCTTATGAAGTTGCTTCGATGTATCTGCAGGGAAGTTACGCTCACGGAGGACCGGATGCAGTCAGAACAAGCTATCTCAAGGTGCAACGAAGTCGGAGCTGCATGAACCGCTACATCGCTGTACGAGAGCCCTTTCGCTACAAGATTGACATCCCGCATCCCCGTGACGAGCAGGGTATGAAATGCCGGCATTTATTTGAACTGACGATCTAACTCCTCTTTCGTCATCGTCGATGGCACGCGCGAATCGCGCTCGCCACAAGGAATGACGATGACACAGAAAGACGTTTCTCACCGAATCTGGGCAGTTGAGGCCGCCCGTTATTTGCGCGTAAGCCGCTCAACGCTTGCCAAATGGCGCATGAACGGGGAGGGGCCGCCCTACCATCGAATGGGTCCGCGTCTCGTCTATTACTATCAGAATGAAATCGATGCTTGGCTTGCCAATTGCGACGTACGCAAAGCAGCGGCGCCGAAAGCCTGAGGCTGGCCACGATGCATGTCCAACGCATCGAGGAGATTGGAGAAATTCTCGCGGCAGGGCTGATGCGTTTGTCTGCCCGGAAGTCCAGTGCAAAACCTACCGCTATTGGAGAAAGTTCGCTCGACTTCTTGCCCAACCAGAGCGGTCATCCGAACCCCGTGAACGGGAGAGAGACGGATGACTGACCCGGTGTTGGCGCAATTGGCCGCCCTGAAAACCGCCCCTATTGCCCAACTGAAGGCCCGGTGGCGCGAATTGTTCGACACCGAGCCGCCACCCTATAACCGGCGTTTTCTCGAACACCGGCTGGGCTACCGCATTCAGGAGTTGGCTTACGGCGGGCTGAAGTCTGAGACGGTCGAGCGGCTGGATGTCTTGGCTGATGAGCTGGACGGTAAGCTTTCCCGTCGCCGTCGGATCGAAAACCGGCCGATTTCCGGAACCCGTCTGATCCGGGAATGGAAGGGTGTAGAGCACCTCGTCACCGTGCGCGACGATGATTTCGACTATCAGGGCAGGCCCTACAAGTCGCTGTCGGCTGTTGCCCGGGCGATCACCGGCACCCGCTGGAATGGCCTTATCTTCTTCGGACTCAAGAATCAGAAGGGCGCAGCCTGATGGCGAAGAGGCCACCGGAACCCGCGCCTGCCAAACGCCGACTGCGCTGCGCGGCCTATACCCGCAAGTCGAGCGAAGAGGGGCTGGAGCAGGAATTCAATAGCCTCGATGCGCAGCGGGAGGCCTGTGAAGCCTATATCGCCAGTCAGCGCGCCGAAGGCTGGACCCTGGTGCCGGACTATTATGATGATGGCGGAGTGTCAGGCGGCACGTTGGAACGGCCGGCACTCAAACGGCTTTTGGCAGATATCGAAGCCGGACGCGTCGATGTTGTCGTGGTCTACAAGATCGACCGGCTCAGCCGCTCGCTGATGGACTTCGCCAGACTGGTCGAGGTGTTTGACCGGCACAGCGTCACCTTCGTCTCGGTGACCCAGTCCTTCAACACCACCACCTCCATGGGGCGACTGACGCTCAATGTCCTTTTGTCCTTTGCCCAATTCGAACGTGAGGTGATCGGTGAGCGCATCCGCGACAAGGTCGCCGCCTCTCGCAAGAAGGGGATCTGGATGGGAGGATGGACGCCGCTTGGCTATGACGTCAAAGACCGCAAGCTGATCGTCAATGAGGCCGAGGCGAGGCTCGTCCGCTCAATCTTCAAACGCTTCGCCAGTTTTAAATCCGGTACCTATCTTGTGCGCGAACTCGCCAAGGAAAACGCACGTAACAAGTACGGCAAGCTGATCGACAAGGGCTACCTCTACAAGCTTCTTAATAACCGCGTGTATATAGGTGACGCCGTCCACAAGGGCACGCCGCACCCCGGTGAGCATGAGGCGATCATCGATCGCAAGCTGTGGGATGCAGTTCATGAAGTCCTGCAGGAGAGCCCCAGAAAGCGGGCCGGCGCGAGCCGGGCCAGGACGCCTGCGCTCCTCAAGGGGGTGATCTTTGCTTCCAATGGTGCGGCTATGACGCCGACCCACACCCGGAAGAGAGGACGGCTCTATCGCTACTATATCTCGAACAAGGAGCTCAAAACCGGTGCCGAAGCATGCGCCATTGGCCGAGTCCCGGCAGCTGAGATCGAAGCTGCCGTAATCGATCAGATCCGCCGCTTGCTGCAAAGCCCCGAGATCCTTGTCGCCACATGGCGCGAGGTGAGAAAGACCAATCCAAAAATTGCCGAGCGCCAAGTGAGGGATGCGCTAGAAAACTTCGACCAACTCTGGGCCGAACTGTTTCCGGCGGAGCAGGCCCGTATCGTTCAGCTTCTAGTCGGACGTGTCGTCGTCCATGAGCACGGCGCCGATGTTGTTCTGAAGGTGGGGGACTGACTGGCCTGCTCGCTGAGTTGCAGCCCTCCGCAAGCCGAAGTGAGGCGGCATGAGCAGAGCCAGAAATCAACCCGACCCGCGACATGGCCTGCCCAAGACCATTACCGTTACGGTACCGATGCGGTTCGAGCGACGGGGAGGGCGGAAAACGGTCATCAGTCCGGTGCCTTATGTGGCGCCGCTCCCGAAATATGACAATGCTCTCGTCAAGGCTATTGCTCGCGCACATCGTTGGCGGCGGACGATTGAGAGTGGCGAGTATCCGTCAATCACAGAACTGGCGAAGGCCGAGAAAGTCAACCAATCCTATGCCTGCCGGATACTGCGGCTAACTCTGTTGGCTCCGACTATTGTGGAGATGATCCTAAACGGACGACAGCCCCGGGAACTCCAGTTATCTCAGCTCTTGCAGCCACTCCCGCCCGATTGGCGCTCCCAAGCGCAGAAACTTGGTTTGGATTATCCCTTCGAAGCACAGCTGTGATAGCTTCTGGTTCGGGGAGAATAGTCAATGCAAGAGCCGCTTATCGCCTGTCCGAACTGCCACACTGAAATCAAGCTCACCGAATCCCTTGCTGCGCCGCTCATCGAAGCGACCAGACAGCAATACCAGAAAAGGATCGCAGAAAAGGAGACCGAGGTTTCACGGCGCGAGGCGCAGATCCGTGCCAGCCTTGATGAAATTGAGAAGGCAAAAGGCGCGATTGATGATCAGGTGGCCGCCAAGCTGAAAACGGAGTGCGATAAGATTGCTGCCGATGAGGCCAAGAAGGCCCGATTTGCATTGGGGACAGAGCTCAATCAGAAGACCCAAGAACTGGTTGAACTGCAGAATATTCTCCAGGACCGCAATCTGAAATTGGCGGAAGCTCAGAAGGCGCAAGCCGAACTCATCCGTAAACAGCGGGCGCTTGATGACGAGAAGCGTGAACTCGATCTGACCGTCGAAAAGAAAGTGCAACAATCACTGTCCGCTGTCAGGGAGAAAGCGAAGCTCGAAGCAGAAGATGCCTTGAAACTCAAGGTGACCGAAAAGGAAGAGCAAATAGCCTCGATGCAGCGGCAGATCGAGGAGTTGAAGCGCAAGGCCGAGCAGGGGTCCCAGCAAGCCCAGGGTGAATCACTGGAGATTGAACTCGAGGGGCTCCTTCGCAGCAAATTCCCACTCGACGCCGTTCAACCGGTTCCAAAAGGTGAATTTGGAGGCGATGTCCTCCACAAAGTTATGGGTTCCTTAGGTCGGCATTGCGGAACGATCCTTTGGGAATTCAAACGAACGAAGAATTGGTCCGACAGTTGGCTACCGAAATTGCGGGACGATCAGCGAACTGCCAAAGCCGACATCGCGATCATCGTCTCCAGTGCGCTACCCAAGGGCGTTCATAATTTTGATCACTCCGATGGAGTCTGGGTCACGGATGCTCGGTGAGCAGTTCCTCTTGCGATCGCGTTGCGGCACACGCTGGTCGAAATCGCATCGGCTCGTAACACAGCTGAAGGTCAACAAACGAAGATGGAATTGGTCTACCAGTATCTGACCGGACCGCGCTTTAAGCACCGGATTGAAGCAATCGTAGAAAAATTCGGCGACATGCAAGCTGATCTCGATCGAGAACGTAAGGCAATGACCCGTCTCTGGGGGAAACGAGAAGAACAGATCAGAGGGGCCGTAGAATCCATGGCCGGAATGTATGGCGATCTGCAGGGAATTGCGGGCCGCACTATGCAGGAAATTAGTGGCCTGGATTTCATGATGATTGAGGCCGATAAAACCGGGTGAATACCGGATCGCAAATTGAACGGGCGGTCCGTCCCTTCTCAAGAGCCAAAATGAGATAGCTGCGGGATCATGAGATTCCTCACACGCTTACTTCAGCGCCTGCTGATCGGGGCGGTTGGTCTCGTCAGCGTGTGGCTAATTGTGTTTGTGGTGTTCGAAGCTGCGGATCGCAGGCTACCGTGGTTTCTCGCACTGGCAGTTACCTATGCGGCCGCCGCCTACATTATCCTTCCACGGGCGCTTCGCATGGGCCTCAAAATCCTCCAGCGAAAAAGTGTGCCTAGTTTCACGATCACGGGTGATGGGCTGCCCGGCGACCCTGTGAACATCGCGCTCGTTGGCACGATTCAACAGCTCCGGGCTGCGTTTGCGACACTTGGTTGGGACGAGGCCGATAGTCTGGGCCTGAGAAGTTCGTGGCACATGATCCGGGCGTTCGTGTTTAAATCACCCTATCCAACCGCACCATTCAGCACTCTCTATCTTTTCGGCCGGGGCCAAGACATTGGTTTCCAGAAGGCAATTGATAACAGCCCGCGAAAGCGCCACCACATAAGGTTCTGGGCTTTAAGCCTTGCGCGTGCGGAGGAGACGATTGGGTCGGTAGGCTTTTGGCTAAACACCGACCGTCCATCGGGTGAGGAGCGCGTTGTATGGGTGGGGGCGGGTACGAAAGATACGGGTCTTTCGCTCACTCAGCTCACATTCCAAGTTACCCATGCCACAGATTCGGATACCAACGCTGAGCGGGATTATATCATCGCTGAACTGAGCAGGTATCGTGTCATCGAAGAAGTGACTGCGTACCGATCCGGTGAGGTCCTTCCCACGGAACGGGTCAACCACTACGTGACTGACGGCGAGATCACGTTTGCAAATTTAGTGGTAGTCGAACCTTGATCCAGCCCGCTCGTAATCTCCACTAGACAACGTCTAGAGGTTGTTACGAGTGTCCGCTTGGTGCCATGAGCAGACATGTCTGCGCTGAGTTCGTCGTGAACAAATATGAAGCCTCCGGGCTTACCGCGTCACAATCACCGTGGTTCCAAAATCTGACACGGCCATAGAGATCGAGCACGTTTGCGTTCAGCATTCGAATGCAGCCATAGGACACAGCGCCGCCGATCGATCATGGATCGTTCGTGCCGTGGATGGTGCGTTCGTCGCCAGCCAAAAACAATACCGCCGCACCCACCGGCTTGTTCGGCGCGCGAGCGGGGACCACCGATGGCAAGTTCGGTTTATCGCGCCTTACTACGGCCGGTGGCCACGCAGGCCGCAACACCTTGCCGTTGATGAAGGTGGTACCGCTCCACTGCAAGCCGGCCCGGCCGACGCCAACTGGATAGCGCATGGCCCTACCCCCGCCGAGCACATAATATAGCGATCGCTCATTGGTGCGCGGGCTTCCTAGACGGCGCAGCCTTGTGCTTATGCCAGCCGCGCCTCATGTCCGGTTCGTGCTACAAACGAAATTGCGCGGCGGCAAGCGTGACATTGGTTCACGCCGCTCGTCGACAGCGTGGAACTTACCGCCGGCATGCTGCCCAAAGGGCGCTTGTCGGCTTATCCAATCCGACTTAGAGTTATAATTGTCGTACCGTAGGAGGAGGCGCTCCATGCACTGGACTACTCCAACGCTCGTCGAAATCTGCATCGGACTCGAGATCAACGGATACCTCCCGCCGGAATTCTGATCCTTTCGGACAGACTTCGGCACGGCTCAGGGAGAGCCCGTTCGATACGCTCGCGGACAATTTCCGCGAGCGCACGATGCGCATGTTCACAGAAAGCTCACGTTTGCATCCGTCAGGATGCGACCCCGATTTCACGACGATACTCAGATGCGCCGGAATGATCGATGGGTCGTGGGCTTTTCGGGGAGTGAGACGTACCAAAAAAACGGAGGAGACATCGATGACTCGACGCATCCGCTTTGTGTTGCCGTCTGCATTACTGGCTTCATTCGTCCTGTCCGGGTCGGCGGTGGCCCAAAGCGCCGGCGGCGTTCCCGTCCTCAGCAGCACCGCCGTGATGGCCGGACGTGACTTGACGTGGGATATGGCGTTTCTCCCGGACGGCACGATGTTCTTCACCGAGAAGTGCGGCGGACTATCGGTCCGGCTCCCGGACGGCAAGGTTAACGCTTTGCTCGGCGTCAAGGACTCCAAGGGCTTCCCGGAAACCGCAGCCGACCTTTTCTGCAGCGGTCAGGCCGGTATGAACGGCGTGGCTATCGACCCCGACTTCGCCGCCAACCGCTACATCTACGTGTACTCGGCGTCGAGCATGACCGCGCCAGGAACCAACCGCGTGCTGCGGCTGACGGTCAGTCCCGATCTGACCAAGGTCTCGAACCGGCAGGATATCGTCACCGACATCGCCTACAAGCCGGCGCCCAGCAACCATCCCTTCGGCGATGCTGGCGCGCATAACGGCGGGCGCCTTCGCTTCGGTCCTGCGGACGGCTTCCTGTATGTGACGACGGGCGACACCCATAACGGCGAAGTGCCGCAAAGCCCGACCCGCATGGGTGGCAAGGTGCTCCGCATCGACCGGGACGGCAAGGCTGCGCCCGGCAACAATCCACCACAGGGCTTTGATGCGCGCGTCTTCACCTACGGGCATCGCAACCCGCAAGGCATCTGTTTCCGCCCTGGCACCAATCAGCCCTACACGGCGGAGAATGGCCCCTGGCATAGCGACGAGGTGACGGCGCTCACCGCCGGCGGCAACGGCGGGTGGGATCCGCGCCCGAACGTCGGCGGGCGAAGCGACTGCCCCGATAACTATTGCGGATACTCGCCGAACCAGATGGGCGCGATGGACCCGAAAGAGCGATCGGTGTTCATGCCGATGACCGACACTAAGACCTATCCCGACGCGATGAAGCCGGCCTGGAACAACGACCAGCTTTCGCAGGGCATGTCTTCATGCGCGTTCCTGAACGGCGCACAATGGAAGGACTGGAACGGCCGGATGGTCGTGACCTTCATGGGCATCGGCATCCACGGAACGCCGGTCGGTAACCGCCTCGACGTGCTCGACATCACTCCCGACGGCTCGTCCGCCACGCGCACGACGGTGTCTTTGCCGATGCCGGCCGGACGCTTCCGCTCCGTCGTGCAGGGACCGGACGGCAACATGTACGTTGCGACCGACCAGGGCGACATCTACCTGCTCAAGCCAAACTGACCGCGATCGACAGAGCCGCGCCAGCCACAGCAGCGGCGCGGCTCACCTTTCGTCTGCGGGCCCCCGGCCTGGGCGCGTCCGCGCGATGCCGTCGGGCGCGGATCGCGAATAATGGGAATCCTGTTTCCATGGTTGATTGTCGCCAACTCACTGCAGCTTCTTTCGCCGCGCTTCTGACATCGTCGACCGCTTTCGCAAGCGCCGACTTGGCCAAAAGCAAGAACTGCGTCGCCTGCCATCATGTCGAACGGAAGATGATCGGTCCGTCCTACAAGGCCATGGCTGGGCGCTATGGCAACGATAAATCCGCGATCAAGCTCTTGAGCGAAAAGATCGTGAAGGGCGGCGGCGGCGTTTGGGGTCCGATGCCGATGCCCCCTCAACCGAGCGTTTCGCCAGAGGAGGCCGAAGCTCTGGTGAAGTGGATTCTGTCCCACCAATAATGGCCCGGCGGCGCACGCGCCAGGTGTCACATTGATGAGCTCGCCCTGGCCTGAGACGGAAGAGGCTATTTGCTTTTCATGAGAAGGCCCTGGCACGACTGCCTATGAAGAAAACGCTGACGGCTTGGGCGGCACGAAGAAGCGGGACATCAAGCGCGGCGCGAAGGCGTCAGCAACCGATGTCCGTTTTGGGTCAACAGCGGACACTCGCGGAATCTCCATTATGAAATTGATTTCTAGATCACCAATCCTCAGTAAACTTCCATCCTCCAGCCCAAAAAGCGAAGCGCTAGCAAACGAATCGCGTTTAAGTGCCCTTGGATCGAGAGAATATGCGTAATACTTATAGTTTTGCACATTGATAGTGAGGTTTGATGCTCGTGTTGAGATAAGTGCCTTTTGAATCCGCCTGCATGAATTCCTGATGCCTCCAGTCCTCAACCGCGTGATACACGTACGTTTCTCCTGATTTCAGAAACCGTACATGAAGCGCCAACGTCGTGGTGTCGTAGCCGATCGCTTCGATATTTGATGAATCGACAAAAATCATTTCAGGCATTTTTCACTTACCCTTCTTCGCCTTGATTATCTTCGATCTGAGCCGACGTGGACTGTCCGCGCCAATTTGCGAGCGCCTGCGTATAGAGATCTCCGTCAGGACGATCCGCCACTTGCCACACGTCCGGCAGTTTCGGATCATTCCCCATGGGCTTCTGCTCCGCTTTGCGCACCCTTACACGTGAGGGAATCGGCATCACTTCGCCGAGGAAAACCCCCTCACCTGTTCGCAGAGAAGGCAACTGGTCGACAAGACCACCGAGGTCATCGGGAACGGCAGCGGAGACCTTGGCGCGGTCTGCAGAATTGGTAAGGCGGAGCGCGATCATGGATCCGCACTGGCTTAGAATAGTGCTATCGATTTCGGACGGGCGCTGTGTAACGAGCATCAGACCGGTCCCGTATTTTCGTCCCTCCTTAGCCATCATGGACAAGGTGCGATGAGCAGGCGTGTCCACGCCTTCAGGGACAAACCGGTGGGCCTCATCGAGCACCACAAGAAGCGGTTGCTGGCGCCCACCGATTGGCAGATCCTGCGCCCAAAAAAGCATGTCGTAGACGATCCGGAGCATCGTGCCGACGATGGTGGGAAGCACCTCGGATGGCAGACCAGAGACATCGAATATCGTTATGGGCTTGTTGTGCCCTACCCAGTCTCTGACCAGAGTATTGAGATCGTTCTCGACCTCGCCGTCCAGATCGGGCTCGTAACCACCGCCCGGCGAGAAAAGGAAAGAGAAGCGTGCGTCCTTCAGACGGCTGCGCATAAGATCCAGTTGCCGCTCAAGGTTCCGTTTTTTCTGGTTCTTGTAAGGTGCCTGATTATATGGACTCGCCGCCGGGTACCGATCCGATCGGAGTAAGGTTGCGTCGCCAACTTGCTCCGGAGGATGGGCGTTGGCGTCTGTTTGAGGTGCACTAACGGGAAAGGTCAGCCTTTCGAATTTATCAAGTTCGTACCATAGCTTCTTGATGCTAAACGGCACCGGCGAGTCCGCCGTCAGCGTTTCAGGTGGCGGTGGCACGGTGAGATGCTGGGCTGCTGCCACCTTCATATCCAGCACCTCGTCACGAATTGATGCCTCATGATTAGGTTGGAGTCCGCCCAGTGTGAGTTGCTGAAGCTCAACGAAAGGCAGTGCCCAGAATGGCACCCATAGATGCCTTTCGCCGGCGGACTCATTCGGCCGAATGCGAAATACACGCGCGCGATCACCGAGGGCACTTGCGTATTCACCGTGGGGGTCAATCACAATGGCGCGCGCGTTGGGCAGGCTGCCGTCCGAAACTGTTTCCAGAAGAACCGTAACGAGATTGGATTTTCCAGCGCCAGTTGAACCGACAATGGCGCTATGGCGGCTGACAAAACCGGCAACGCTGATATCGGCCGATATTCCCGTCGCCCCTGCGATCCGCCCTACAGAAATTGTCCCTTTTTTGCCCTTCGCCCAGCCATAGATGATCTTGAGGTCATCATTAGTTACCAAATGCACTTCATCCCCGACTGTCGGGTACTGACCAACACCACGCTCAAAATCGCCGCCGAGGGCCTCGCCGAACAGCACGATAGTCATCCAGCGATAACCGGAGAGATGAAGCTGCATGTCATCTTCGAGCGCGGCACCAAAGCTCCGCTCCACGCTGCCAGGTGGCGCCGCGTCGGCACCAATCTGCGTGCACACGGCGTAAAGATTAGTGTAACCCAAGGGCAGGCGAAAAAATCCGCCGATTTGCCCGACGCGATATGACTCCCCGCCGATCATGACAAGAGTAGACGGCATGTCTTCGCGCAGGCGTACGCGAATGACGGCTCCCGTAACCGACGCAACTTGGCCAATGTATGTGGGGTCGGCAAGCGGCACGAAGATTCAACTCGCCATTGCTTCGAGGAAATGACAAAAGCAGGCGAAGTCACCAATCTTCATCAGACCCGACCTCGGTTTTGCAGTTTCGCCAACGGTAGTTGGTGCCTCTTTGAGTTCAAAAACACCATCCATGAACGAAGGACTTTCGGTCGGCGACCATTTTGCACGACGCCCGCCTATAACACCGGTCTTTGGACCAACCATGATCAAATTTGACCGCTGACAGGCGCGTTTAATCAGCACCGTTTCTTCCGCAAGTTCATCAAATTGCAAGGCGTAGACATGGGTGCGCGGTCTGTTTTCCAGCGCCCCGAAAATCACGTTGTTGATGTGCTCGTCTCCGAAGCTAAATCCCGCCACAACTAAGAGCGCATCATCTTGTTCAAGAAACCGCGTCAAACGGTCAGTGAAGGCCGCATAGGGCTGCTGCCGCGATTCATCGTATTTCTGGAAAGAAGGCAGAATCATTTCGCCGGCAGGGTCCGGCTCGCCCCGGACGACACGAATTCGCCCGTCTTGTTCGATGCGCCGCCACGTGACCGAACCGTGCATCTTCCACAGGCGAGTCCAGTTTGATCCTGGCGCCGTCTCGGCTCTACGCAAGCTATCTGGATGGAAAAATGGCCGATAACTTCCGACAAAACCGTCGAAGACGGGAACGCGCTCTGCCTCAAGAGCGTCCTCAATGAGCACGTCATAGTTCACAGTGAAAATCTCTACGCAAGTCCGCCGCGACGTTTTTGCAAGCCACCGTGCAAACTTTCGATGCGGAAAGTCTGAGGAAAGACCTGATAGGTCGGGCGTGACTAGCCGCGCGATAGTCTTACGCAGGCACTCCTCAAGTATCTTAATCTCGTCCGCCTTAAGACCTGACAACGTGTCGTTCTTGCCGACGGCGTTGAGCATCATCCTCAACCGAGAGAGCACATTCTCGACGTGAGCATCCTGTTTTTCGTCATTGCACTGTGCTTCAATCAAGGACCAAGCCGTCGCATATTTCTCACCAAGATCACCCGCATCCTTCTTGCATGCTGCGGTCAAGCCAGGCACGGCGGGTATCAGCGGTTTCGCCTCGCCGCCACCGCTGGAAGGCACAGTGACCGAGCATGAAGTGCCCGCGCCAAAAAAGAATGCTATTGGCTTATCGTGTCGCGCCAGATGGTCTCTCAGATCGGTAAGCGTTTTTTGCGCATCGTGTGACTGCTGCTCTCCGCTCACGCTGCGCCCCCCGTTATAACCGGCGGTTTTTCGAGGGGATCCCGCAGGAGGGGTGTCGCGCGGCAGTAGCCCTCATTGTGATCCAAAATTCTTTGCCGGATCATCGCATTCAGCCGCATTGGCGTAGAGGTCCACACTCATGCGATAGGGGCAGCTCACCAGATCGTGGAGCATCGCGGCGGTTACGGGCGTCGTCATGGGAGTCAGCAGATTGAATGCCGCTTGTTAGCGCCCTTACGACACAAGGAAAGAAGGCCTGCCGTAAGCAATAACTGCCCATTTCGTCCTCGCAGTGACACGATCTTGCCCGTCACAGCACAACCTTGGGCCGCGCCGTCGGCGAATCACTACGTATTGTCGCCATCAAAGTGCAATGCGCCAGTAAATTCTTACCAAAGCACTGTCATCCTATGAGGGCTTGGGCAGAGTTAGCCCTCTTCAGGATACGGAGAATTCATGGAAACGCTAATTGAACGGTACCCACTTGAGCCGAAAGTGGACAACACAATGGGTGCAATTGGGTTCATCTGTAGAGAACTGGAATCCAAATATCCTCGCCAAGGTTCGGCGGCTATTTCGCTTCTCCGGAAGAGATTCCAACCGTAGTTCGCGCAGGCCTCTGTAGGCTATTGATTTTGCAGCACCCAGAGCCTCAGTACTTCCCCAACAAGTTCAAAGGTTGAGAGAATATGGCTCTTTCGGAGAATGAATTTGGGCGATGCGCCTGCTTCGGAGTGCTGAGGTGTCGCTAAAAATGCCGCCGTTCTGCGTTCCCTTAGAGCAGGCTCAGAGAGCAGAGAATAAGATCTATCGGGTACTGGCGGGGGGAGAGCGTCCGCAATCCAACATTCTCTTATCTCCTGAAATCCAACGGAATTCAGAAATCGGTATCCCGGCGCCCTCAGGAACCCAGGATCGGTAAGACTAAGGTGGCGCGCAGGCCTCCTTTCGGCCGATTGCTGAGTGTCAGACTTCCGCCGTGGACCTGTACGATCGATTGAGCAATGGCGAGACCAAGTCCGGCGCCTCCGGTGTCCCGACTGCGAGAGCCTTCCACACGATAAAACGGTTGGGTGACGCGTTCGATCTCGTCTTCGGGAATTCCCGGACCGTCGTCGTCGATGATGATTTCGACCGAGTTTGCCATCGCGTGCAACGACAGATGCGCGCGCTTGCCGTATTTGACAGCGTTGTCTATCAGATTGGTGAGCGCACGCTTGAGGGCCGCCGGTTGGCACGTGATCAGCATGGGTCCGGCCGGCGCCAGTACCACATCGAGCCCGGCATCGGCCATGTCATCGACAAGACTCTGTACCAGCGCGCTGATATCGGTGGAGCGGCGCGGCTCCACAGCAGCCTCCTCACGTGCAAAGTTCAGCGTTGCGCCAACCATCGTATCCATACCCTTGATGGTCGCGAGCATCTTGTCGCGTTCGTCAACGCTCTCGACATTCTCCGCCCGCAGCCGCAACAGCGTCAACGGCGTACGTAAATCGTGCGACAAGGCAGCCAACATGTTGGTACGGTTCTCGATCAAGGCACGAAGCCGTGCCTGCATGTCGTTGAAGGCCTGCGCTGCCTGACGCATCTCGATCGTCCCGTTTTCCGGCAAGGGCGGAGCGTTCACATCGGTACCGAGTTTCTGGGCGGCGCGTGCGATGGTCCCAAGCGGTGCGGTCAGGCGGCGTGCGGCCCAGATAGAGATCGCGATGATGAACACGGCCATCACCAGCATCGACGTCAGGAACTGGCGGGAAAATCCTGTGCGGGCCACCGGCAGATTGGTTGCGAAAGCCAGCCATTGCCCATCCGCAAGCGGCACGGCGACCTGCAGTCCGAGCGGCTGGAAGAGACCATACATCATGGCCCCATGCCCCATGCCGTGCCCGCGACCGAAGCCCCAGCCGAACGGCGGCTCCAGATTTTCGGACGCGAGAACGATGGGTTGGCGGGAAGGGGTGAGCTTGAGTTGTTGAGTGAGATAGTTGCGGATCGCTTCGACCACCGGTCCTGGATCGGAAGCCGGAGCAATGGTCGGCTTCTGAGTCAGCGTCACCTGCAAGCTTTGATCACTAAGGCCGGCGACAAGCCGCCGCCGCCATTCTGCAGGAACGTCGTCGACGAGGCGCGCCGCATTGGCGATCCGTTGCGCAGTCGCTAGCCCGCCGACGGCCCGGACTGCACTTTCGCGATCAAGCGAATAGATCCACGAGCCGAGCGCGTGCGACACGACCAGCCCTGCCAGCAGCAGCAGCAGGGTCTGTCCGAACAGGCTTTGTGGCAGAAAACGATTCATTCCTGGCTCACTGCCGCAGTGAAGCTGTAGCCTCCGCCCCACACCGTCTTGATGATCTTCGGATCGGCCGGGTCGCGCTCGATTTTCTTGCGCAGGCGGCTGACCTGAGTATCGATGCTCCGGTCGAAGGTCGACGCCGCCCGTCCGCGGGCGAGATCCAGCAGTTGATCGCGGTTGAGCACACGCTGTGGCCGTTCAACGAAGGCCATCAAGAGATCGTATTCGCCGGTGCTGAGCGGCACGGTCACGCCGTCATCGCGCAGCAATTCACGCGCACCGATATCCAAGCGCCAGCGGTCGAACCGGTAATGTACCGGCTTTTCGGCTTTCGGTTGATCGTGGCGATGTCCCCGCCTCAGCACCGCTCGAATACGCGCGATCAGCTCGCGGCTGCCGAATGGCTTGGGCAGATAATCGTCGGCGCCCATTTCCAGGCCGACGACGCGGTCGATCTCGTCGCCTTTAGCCGTCAGCATGATGATCGGAATATCGGATTGCGCGCGCAAGGAGCGGCAGAGCGACAGCCCGTCTTCCCCGGGCATCATGAGATCGAGCAGGATGAGATCGATGCGGCTGTCGGCCAGCGTTTTTCGCATGGCGCGGCCATCGGCGGCGGCGCTGACGCGGAAGCCTTCCTTGCTGAGCGCGCGGGAGACCAGGTCACGAATCTCGTGATGGTCGTCGACGATCAGGATATGCGGCGCCGCAGTCATGGCGTGATTATAGGGATGCGCGCAGGTTAATTCGCGGAAATGTTGTTACCGGATGTGACGGCTCTTGCCGACGACACACTTTGTCACACAATTCGACTGTCCTGAAAAACTCCGGCGATGCCTGCTCCCCATCGTCTGCACATGCAATGGACTCCTCTGTTGCTCAGCTATTGGAGACAGACATGAAGAAGCTTCTGCTGATTGGCGGCATCGCGACAGCCGCTGTGCTCGGCGGCGGATGGGCCTTGGCACAGACATCCGGTCACGGCCCTGGCGCTTTCGGTCCGGCCGGAATGCACGGCCAGATGGGTCCGGGCATACATGGCCAGATGGGTCAGGGTATGCACGGCCAGATGGGACCTGGCATGCGGGGGCAGATGGGCCGCGGTATGCATGGCAGTCCTGGTCTGACGCAATTCGATCCGGCGCAGCTCGATACGCTGAAGACCGAGCTTGGCATCACGACCGCACAGGAGCCAGCCTGGACCAAATACACCACGGCACTTCAGGACGCAGCTACCACGATGAAGACGACCCGCGAGGGCGTCGATCCTGATGCTGTCAGCAAGATGAGCCCGCAGGACCGCTTTGCGTTCGTGAGCAAGATCCGGGAGCAAGGACAGAAGCAATTCGAGACCGTGAAGACGGCTGCGAACGAGCTTCTAGCCACTCTGGACGACTCTCAAAAAGCCAAAGCGCAAGACACTCTTCCGGGCCTTGCATTCGGACCCGGAATGCGCGGCGCCATGAGCGGTCCGCAACACCGGCACTAACGGTCATTTCCTCCTCCGGGCGCCGCCAACGCCCGGAGGGAGACCGCGGCAATTGCCGCGCGCCCGACAACCACACAAATCAATGGGTCGTCTCATGTCCAACAGGAATTTGTTCACACGGCGCCAGGCGTTGATGCTATCGAGCACGGCGGCGGCCAGTCTGGCCCTTGGCGGCCTGCCAGGATGGGCGTTCGGT
Organism: Pseudorhodoplanes sinuspersici; assembly: GCF_002119765.1. Taxonomy (NCBI): domain Bacteria; kingdom Pseudomonadati; phylum Pseudomonadota; class Alphaproteobacteria; order Hyphomicrobiales; genus Pseudorhodoplanes; species Pseudorhodoplanes sinuspersici. The sequence goes on along the minus strand of NZ_CP021112.1, from coordinate 703,209 downwards.
GCGTCGGCGACCGCACCATCGCTGCCGATCCCGACCTTGATCGAAGCGCGCAACAGCGAACAGGTCACGCTCACGCTACAGAAGACGCGGCACCGGTTCGGCGCAGGTGCGGCGGTGGCCGCGACCGGCATCTCGTCGAGCTATCTCGGCCCGGTCGTGCGCGTGCGTTCGGGTGAAACTGTTCCGTTCCGTGCCGAAAATCGCCTCGACGAGGAGACCACACTTCACTGGCATGGCTTGTTGATTCCATCTCACGTGGACGGTGGCCCTCACAACACGATCAAGCCGGGCGGCGTGTGGACGCCGGAGCTTCCGGTCAAGCAGCCTCCCGCCACGACCTGGTTTCACCCGCACCCGCATGGCAACACCGCACGTCAGGTCTATGGCGGGCTTGCCGGAATGATGATCGTGAGCGACGGCGAAGATCGCGAGCGCGGCTTGCCGCAGACCTATGGTGTCGACGATATCCCGATCGTGCTTCAGGACAAGCGGTTCGGCCGCAATGGCGAACTCGTCTATCAGCCCACGATGATGGATCTGATGCATGGATTTCGGGGCGACACGTTGCTTGTCAACGGAGCCATAAATCCCGTCGCCAATATACCCGCAGGCTTTGTGCGGCTGCGTCTGCTGAACGCTGCCAACGCCCGCAACTTCGATCTTCGGTTCTCCGACCGGCGGCCGTTTTTCGTCGTGGCCAGTGATGCCGGTTATCTTCCTGAGCCGGTGGAGGTGCGGCGGCTGGTGATCGCTCCCGCCGAACGCTACGAAATCCTTGTGAATGTCACAGACGGCCGCCCGGTCGATCTGGTCACGGCGCCCGATACGCTGGGAGGAATGGGCCCCGGCATGATGATGCAGATGGGCCGTTTATCCAGCTCCGCTGCGGAGACGCAAACCCTGATGCGGCTCAAGCCCGATCCTCTGTTGCCGGCGAAGGTCACCCGGCTTCCTCGAACCCTGACCACGCTTGCATCCCCCGACATCCCGTCGGTGGTGCAATGGCGCACCTTCGTGCTCAACCCGATGCAGGGAATGAACACGGCGGCGATGGGGGGAATGAGCGCTTCCGGGGGCGCAACGGATCAAAGCGGCGATCACGATCACGCCGCAGCGGCGCAGATGATGAGCATCAATGGCCGTCCGTTCTCGATGGGCCGCGTCGACGTGACAACGAAGCTCGGAACATCCGAAATTTGGGAAATCGTCTCCGCCGCAATGGCGCATCCCTTCCACATGCACGGCGCGAGCTTCCGGATCCTGAGCAACAACGGCCGCAAGCCCCGTGCCGAACAATCCGGCTGGAAGGACGTCATCCTGGTGGAGGACCAGGCGGAAATTCTTGTGCGCTTCGATAGTCCGGCGCCGCCGAAAATGCCGTTCATGTATCACTGCCACATCCTCGAGCATGAAGATCATGGGATGATGGGGCAATTCGCGGTGGTGTGATTCAATACAACGAGCACAGTCGACAGATAGAACTAGCCCAGCCAATGACCTTCAGATAGGTAAAATCGGTTTGCCAGAGCTGGTTCGGCGCTGTGGTCTTGTCCTTGAACTCATCAGCAGCCTTCGTCACAATGAAGGCCGGGCTGGCGATCAGGTCATGCGCCTTGAGCAACCGATAAACTGATGATTCCGAGACAAAATAGCTCTTCACATCGGTGAACCGGGTCGCCAATTCCCGTGGCGATAAATCTGGCGCCAATTGCACGAGATCTCACGGATTGCGTCGGGAACTTGTTCTAGACCCGGTTTGGCCTTGATGGTCTGTCCTCCAGCTTCAGGTCCGCCAGTTTGATAACAAGCGTACCAGCAATAAAATCGGGATGGCAGAATGCCCAGCTTTTCCAGCGTGCGACGCACCGGCAGATGCGACTGCTCGACCAGGCGGATGATCTCGAGCTTCTCGGGTGCAGGATATCTCATGCCTCGTCGCCCCCATCCGCGATCATGCTTTTTTGGGCAGTCGAAGCTCGACGCCTGCTCGGCGACGACTTCCTTCAACTCCTGCGCCTGTCGCCGCAGGTCCTTGACGTCGCCACGGGTCGCAGCTTGCGCGGTATCGCCAGCCAGCCGCCGCTTGCCGGCTTTCAGGAATTCCTTCGATCAGCTGTAATAAAGGCTACCCGACCCCTTCACGACGGCAGAGTTCCGCGATCGAATGATCGCCGCAAAGACCGTCCAGAACGATGCGAATCTTTTCTTCGGCTGAATAGTGCTTGCTGGTCGCCCGGCGGATGTCTTTCACGATCCGCTCGGACGACGTCTCCAACTGCCCGGATTTCTGTCTCATCTCCACTCCTCAAGTGTTACGATGAGCCAGAGCCTCCATTCAATCACCACATAATCTGTCGCAAGTTATCTGATGCCGGACAATGTAAATCTTATCGGTGACGGAATATCCTAATACAGCTACGTTGGGGACTCCGCTGAGAAGTAGCTTCAAGGCCTTCTCTCCGGCCTGTCTGGCTTCACTCGCGGTTTCAAAATAAACGTCGGAATGTCCAATCGGAGTACGGCGTCCGGCTCGATAGATTTCCCATCGCCAGGGCCTCGGCAGCCGAGCCTTATTCTTCACGACGACGGAAAAGTCGGTGTGCTGAAGCATCTGTATTCCTAGCCGGAGAAGAGCTTTCAAGAACAGCAATTCTGAAATAAAGATTCGATTGCTACTTGTGGATTATTTTTTGATGGCCATCTCTTAAAAGTAGAAAAACATACCAAAACTTACTGAAGCGATTTTCTCGAAAGGAAATACTATGTCCAATCAACAGCAGGGTGGTTCGAATGAAGCCCCCAAGACCGTCACTCCGAATGAAGCCAAGCCTGCCCCTCAGCAAAACCAAGGCGATGGCAAGCCTGACACCGCGAAGCCGCAGCAGAAATAACGCTGCCCGTCTGGGTACGCGATAGGGAGGCCGGCTTTGCCGGCCTTTTTCGTAACGGAGGAAAGACATGAATGAACGGGAAAATGTCAACTTCAGTTGGCATGCTGAAGTGGGCGATAGAGAAATGCGTGGGATGGCCGCAAACGCAGTTGAGCGCGATTCAAGACAACAGAGTGCCGTCTATCTCATGAAGCGCGATCCACAAGCGGGAACGCTGAAGAAAAAATAGGGATCGCGAGGCTCCGATCGATCACGCTGAGACGATGGCACAGCGTTCGAGCCGCCCGGTCGCAGTGATGCGTGCCCGGTTTTCCTATGCGAATTCCCTATGTTGGGGACTTCCGAAGACGGGGAGTAAAAGCAAATTGGATATTCAAATCTCTTGCCCGACCTTTGATTGCTTTTTTGCTGATCTCGTTCGCCAATTGCCTCAAGGCGGTGTTGCCATCAAGCTCCCATGTCGTTCTACGACAACGCCGATTGGTCATGGGTAACGGCTATCTGACGGTAGAGAATGCCGGAAGCGTATTCATGCAAGATGCGCCGAAGATTTTGCGATCAGCCGGCGCAATTTTATCAATGCGACAGAATTGTTTTGATTGAATGCCTGTCCAGGTGGCAATGCTTTGATCTCATCCTGCAGCTGCATCAGCAAAAACTGATGTTTTATGGCTGCAGTCGACGGAAGCTTTAGTTTTCGTCCGAAGCGATGCGTGTCCATAGAGGTCTCCCATGGTGATGAGCGGTATTATTGACATATGTGTATTCGGTAGATGGATTGATAGCCGGTCTACTAACTCGCACAGGTTTATTTTGTAGATATGAAGACGGGGAGTTGAATGGTTCGGGCGTTCGTTGAAAGCCGTCGAACCCAGCGTGCGTTACCAAGACGATGCCGACCTTGGATAAAGACCGCAGCGCTCCTTGTGAATTACTTTTGGATCGCCATGTTATTCTTTCTGCAGAGTCTCACCAAAGCTTACTGAAAACGATTTTTTTGAAAGGAAATGCTATGTCCATTCAAGAGCAGAAGAACGAGCAAAAGCAGCAGGCCGGACAGCCAACCGAAAAGGCCGCTCCGGAGCAGCAGACGCAGCAAGACAAGCAGGCAAAGGACCAGGGCGGAAACGCATCGCCGCAGAATCAGAAATAGCGCTGGGAGCTTTGCTCTCTAGTGAATGACGGGAAGCTCGGCCGCAGCAGCGCGTGCCGGGCTTTTCTTATTTCAGTTCGTTGATGGCTTGCTGTTTCGCCATGCCGGCCCGACCTCACCCTTTTTAGGTCCGCCAGAGCGATTTGCCGCCCAAGTGCGTCGCCACGAGGCGAAAGGACCGGTGATGACAGGTGGCGCATTCGAACGCTTCGGTGTTCACGGTCATTCCCGCCGAGCTGGCGCTGAATGACATGAGCGCTATCGCCATATTTCGCGCAGACGATAGGTGCGACCATCCGATCCTGCCGATTTCAAAGAGTTGTTTGAGACCATAATGCCTTCCGATGTCTAAGGCGGGAGCACTCAGTCACCGACGCTTATCAGGTCGCTGCCGGATATGCGGTACTGATGCCCGTTTGGCGTCAAGGAGTCCAGCGTGCGGAGCAATATGTCCTGACACTAATCGTGGGTTGCCGGAGAAGTGAGAGGACTTCTTAGTCGGTGTTTGGAGACGATCCCGCATTAGGTGGGATTGAACTATTTGTGCTTTCGAACGCGCAGCGTGATGGCTTACCGGCCCGGAAACCAGGAGACCGTTCTCGGGCGGGTTCCCCGAGGCAGGATGAGGCGCTTCAGAGGGGATTTGGGTGTGGAAATTCGAGTTTGCGCGGCGTGGAAAGGTGAATTTGCGCGCTACAGGAGGCGCTGATTAGACTGGCGGATTATTCGGCTGGCCTCAACTTTCTTACTCGAGGAATACGCCACCTCTCCTGCTTCCATTCGATTTGACGGCTGCGGGTGTCTTGTGACTGTGCTTTCCGGATTCCGCCCGAAGTGGGCCGAGGTCGCTCGTACTTCCAGGGATTGTCCGTCATGGTGGCGCAGATTGGGTCTGCTCTTAGACGCGCCGCCAAGCAGTCTTGATGCCGCACATCACATGAACGCGATCCTTGGCTCCCAATGCGGACATCGACGCACATGTCTCGACTGTGAAGTTTTGTATCAACTATTGCTTTTGCTAAGCAACCAACGATAAGAGCCATTTCCAATAAACTGGCCCGGGGCCCTTCGGGGTGCCGGGCCTTTTCCTTTTGGTGGTTCCTTGATGGCTGTGCAGCACGGGCCCGGCAGTGACATCTGATGCAAAATCACGGCGAGCGGAGTCTAGGTTGCCATGTTGTGTCTCGGGTGGTGTGCATACCTCAACGCCCGCTTCCAGAGGCAGTTGATGTCGTTCGACATATCTTTATTCATCGGATTGCGGTCATTAATTCCCCGAGCTCAACTGATTGCCATTCGCGCCACAAATCTTGCGGCTCTACATGTGGTGTGCCCCACGACTGCCCGATTGCAATTGCTGGCCACTAAATACAACCCTCGCATTTCTCTCATCCCATCCCCATGTAATTTGAATGAAGATCATTCTATGACCATCTTGCGCTTTGGACGAAAATTGAGGCTGCCTTCGACGCGCGCAATCAAGTACGAGCTTTTGATGATGATGTTACGGGACGAGATGCTGTCTTCTCACACCGGCAAGCCCTTTATCGCATCAAAATCGTACGCAATAGCAAAGCTGAGACAGCTTGCTGGCTCAGCCTCGGTTTAAGTAATTTGATGCAGCACGTCACTGGAAGAGGGAAGGTTTTCAGAGGAGGCTTCAATGAAGCCCTACACAAAGCCGTATACAGGTGCGCAATATCGTAGCTCGATTTATCTGACACTTTCGATCACTTTCATAATCGCGATACTTATGGCTGTCCCATACGTCTTTGACGCCTTTTAAGTACCTTCGGCGATACAGGCTGGAACGATTCAGTTCATCAATAAATGTCGATTTCGGTAGAGGAATTTTACATGGTCGATCAGATCGCCAAAAATCGTGCGGACGTCCATTTTAAGGTTAGGGAGCGGCAAAAGGTCGATACGCCTTTGGCTCGAATGGAATACGAGGCGGCGGGCGTTGCACTTCGTGAAAATACTGCCCGTTTACGCGCTCTTCGGTTAGCGCGCGACGCCAATAGGTCGTGCGAAAAGACCCGATTAAGAAACAACGAGACTCGACGGTCAGAGCTATTTCGCCCGCGCACAGGGCAGAAGGGAAATCAGCAATGACGTATATTAAAGCGTGGTTGATCCCATGGGAGCCCGGCCAAATTGGCATTGGCTATACCAATGAAGTCGGTCAAACCGGAACACGTGAGCTCCGACAAAGGGATCCAGACTTTGTTGAGTTTTGTGAACTGCTTGGACCGTTCGACCAGATTAGGATGACGCGGCACTTGAACAAAGTAATAGCATTCAAGCCGCCACGTTGAATGTGTCCTAGGAAGGAAGTCGAAGTTCCGGACTGCTAGAGCGCTAATGGCTGAAGAACCGATCATGCTGAAGAGAAGATTGAGTGCATAGGCTCATAAACGGAGGCTCCGATGTCCAGACAGGCTGACGATTACCGCGATCGCGCTGATGATGCGCGAGCCCGCTCAAGAACAGCTCACTCTCACGACGAGGGTCGCCTACAGCTAAAGCGCGAGAAAGCACTTAACGCTTTAGCCGATATCGAAGACTGGCTTGATGGCGAAGGACAGAAACGATCTCGACCATCGGCGCGGGATCGGACTATCGGTACACCTTCAGATCGGACAATTGGCTCGATACAGCGTTGGGAAAATGAGGGCGGGCTAAGCGCGTAGCACTCGCGCCGCTCATCTTGGCCTGCGTCGGCAGGGAACGTTGGCCGTTCACAGTTATGAGGTTGTCCCGACGGCAGTGAAATTGGAGTAGCACCGTCCAATACTTTGGGGCGCGTCAAATGAAGCCTGGCTTGGCAGCCGGGCTTTTTGTCGTTTGTGGTCACTTGATACCGATAGGCCGATCCGGTCTTTGTGGATGATCCAGCCAAATCCCATTTGATCGTCGTATCTTCTCGGAGGCAAAACTACTTAGTAGCAAAATTTCCTCATCAATAATTCGGTGATGGCCGAACAGCGAGCGCCACACTGATGGCGGTTGACCGACGATCACTTATCGTAGTGGGCGATGATTGTCTGAAGGGAATTGCATGACGGGCACGTGTATATTCGCCGCTCGTAATATGGCTTTTCTGGTTCGATGCGCCTCAGCCACATGGAGGCACCGCACACCAAGCACTTCGGTCGCGGATTCGGAGTGAGGTGATCATCTTTATGGGGCATCAAGTCCCTGACAGGCGAGCGCGATCGGGCCCTTTGCCACCATGTCGCTTCAGCGTGCGTCCGCGCGGGCAGTTGAACGCGGAGGTCAAACACCTCGACGATCAGCTGCTGGCAACCGTGAACGACCGCGATTTTAAGACCGAGTGATCGGCAGCGAGATCTGAAAGCGTCGGTCCGGCGCCCAAGGCGAACAGCCAAACGGCCGAGGGAGGTGTTGTTGTCGCAACCATCAGAGAGGACCTTGTCATTATCATCGGTCCGTCTGGTTCCTCTAATTCCGTTTGCCATTGTGGGATTAGCTCCGTACTCCCAGCAAGGGAGCAGAAGCCTAACGGTACGGCGGCAATATTCGTTCCGAGCAGTGGAGAGCGAAGGCGCTCCCGGGCCGCTGATGCCGATTCCGCGCGTACGCAGATGTCGAAATAGACGGAGTGGGGCCCGGGAAGGGTTGGGACATCTTTGTGGACGGAAATTTCCGGGTGTTTCACGACGTGCGGAAAACGGCCGTCTGGGGTAATGTCATAGTAAATGACATTTGGAACCGAACGGCCCCAGAACAGATTTGGTGCCTTTTCAGAACCCGATTTTATTCCCGAAGCCAAAAAGAAAACCCCGGCTCTCGGTGCGACGGAGGGGCCGGGGCAAGTCGTCCATCCATTAAGACGTGGCCGGCATGTCCGCTGGCCTTCCGTAGCTCCAATCATAGCAGAAAAGCGTGATCATTTGGTTGTCGCGACCCGTGGTCTGTCGGAGAAAATGAATGCCTTCGACCAACGGGTGATGATCGAGAGCCGTTGCTTGCCCATCAAAATCTCCATTAAACTAGGCAGAGTCAATTGAAGTCGTAGAAACAACATCACGCCGCACAACATGGTGATTGGTTTATTTGGGAGTTTGGCACCATCTGTTGAATGGCGCTTACCGCGCCATTCAACAGAAAAGGCAACTCTAATGAATAAACTCACTGTTGCATGCCTTTCGATAACAGCGATTGTTCTCTCAATATCGTCCGCCAATGCACAACAATGGAGGTCGGCAAACGCGCGGGCGCCATGGGGTACGAGCCAGTATGAGCTTGCTCCGCACCAGAGGGGTCAGCTTCCGGTGACCTGGTACGAAAAGGCCTTGGCCGATCGCGACAATAATTTATTCTAAGTCTTTCTAACTCTCGCGAGGCGGCTGATATTTCAAGTCAGTCGCCGCCCGGCTCACCAGAACACGTCGTCCGCAGAGATTGCCCATTAGCTAGCTTCAAAAGCACATCACCGTGACACGCCTCTGGTGAACACCAGCACACCAAGTCCTTGCCTTCCAGCTCGTGAAGCTGCGAAACCAGCATGCTCTGGCAGACATAGTTCTCACACTTGAGAACGTATTCAACCCGCGTGTCGGGTTGCCCCATTTGCTAGGGCGGCCGATATAGACCGATCCGGCTGGGCGCCCATCTCGTTTCTGATTCAGAACCTTCGGCATCGTTATTCGCTTATCTGCGCCGCTTGCGCCAATTCCATTGATCCGGAAATCCATCTCGGCGCTCATCGGCGATCCATTCTAGCCAAGTCCACGGTCTCATTTCTGATGCGCTTCCTGCTCATAAGCGCTGGCTATATCGGCTTCGACTTCAGCGAGGAGCTCACGTGCGACATCTTCGGACATCGGGCCAGCAGATGCGACCCCCATACCGTCCGATGCTTCTACATACCAGCCATCATCTCGATGGACGATCGTGGGGTGGTTACCGAGCGCAATTGATGCGTACTCGCGTTCGGCTGCATCTCTGTCGGCCGGGTTGCCGTGAGCGAGATAGTCGAAGACTTTGGACATGATATGCTCCGATGATCAGGTATCTGCGAGTGCTGCGTTGATCGAAAGCGGGAAGACGGAATCCATCTACCTCGTCTCGGCTGCATCTGCCGCAATGATCAGTTCTCGGCCGTCCGCCAAGCCAATGACGCCGGGCCGCCGGTTATGTCCGCAACAGGACCAGACCGTCTTGATATTGTGCGGGTAGCACCAGACCTTCGGACCGGCCTCGTCGCTCACGACCACCACCATCTTGGCTTCCCAGTCAAAATTGCAGGATGCATCACCGCAGCTCATTTGTGATCCCCTGATGTGATGTTACGGCTATCGGCTGTCGGTCGGGCTACTCGAACGCCCGGCTTCCCATCAATCATGGTGTGCTCAAGGTGTCCCTCGCACACCAGTCGGTCGATGACCTTTAAAATCTCGCTCTGCGATGGCTTAGTCATTGCTTCCTCCGTTGTCTCAAATGAGACTCGCAGAAACGATCTTGGGCGCAAGTTGAATCAACGCGGAGCACAGCTTTCTACTAAGTAGCGCGCCGTGCCATCACGGCGGCGATATAGTTTCCCTTTTGGTCCGATCTGCGAACCATTGCCATACCTTGGGGGTAAGCAAACCCGCAAAGCTTGTTTGATAGGGTATCGATTTCATCCATCGCCCAGCGAAGCGACTTAGCTAGCTGCTCCCGCTCGAACTGAAGTTTCGAGATATCTTCGGCCATGCTGTTATAGAGCGTGAGTTATTTTGTACGGCGCTCATTGATCTCTCCTGCTGTAACGGCCTGTTATCGCGTTATAGGATCCAAGCCGAATGCGGCTCGGACTTCTGTGGATTTCTGTTCCATCTCGCGCATGCCGTCGTAGTCATGATCGCCGCAGATGTAGCCGCCGCCCGCCAACATCCAAACATGATCCGCGTACTGAATGGCTCGATCCTTGAGCAACTTCTTCTCGCCTCGGCACCACATGCATGGTGCATCGAGTAAGTCGCAACCGATTTGCCCGTACCCTGACACGATGGGCACTTGATGGCGGTGACCTTAAGCGGCATGCGTCTCTCCGTTGGTGACACCAAGATAGAGGACTGCGGGCCGCTCTGACCTGACCGGCAAACCACACAATCCACAGGTGAATTGATGCTGCGATGGCTTTTCGCGGCTGCGCTCTTGTGCGTGGCCTCTCCAGTCATGGCTTTTCTAGGCCCGTGGAACGTTTACGCCCAGCCTGGCGCTATCAAGGGCTATGCCAAGGCTTCGACCGACCGATCGTGCCTGACAGGCAGACGAGGGCGGTTCTCGATCGGCTCGAGGCGCGGATCGGCAAGGTATCGATCATCTCGACTTGCCGGCCTGGCGCGGTGATCGCTGGCGCGCGCCGACCATCCTTTCACCGTACGGCATGGCGGTCGATTTCAAGACGGCGCGCACCGCTGAGGCCGTCGCCTTCCTGCGATCGCAGGGCGTCTTTGTCATGACCTACACGACCCACCGGCACATTCACTTCAACACAGGCCAGAAGGGCGTCCGCTTGGGCGCCAATGGCTATGGCCGGAACGTTTCAGCCCGGCGGAGGGCGCGGCGCTGATTGGCGCTTTCAAGCTCATTTGGGTCGCCGTCGTGGTGACCGCCTATGGGCCGCAGGTGGTCCCATTCATCGACGAAACGCAATTTAAGGCTGGCGCCGAATGCGTCGCCTTCGGCGAGACGATGAAAGATCGCACGGCCGATTTCGTCCGCGGGATGTTCGATATCCGATGGGACGCAATTGCGCTGCCGTTCGATCCCTACGATCAAGACGAAAAGCAGCGTGACGACACCCGCGCCGAAAATGAGCTTCCAGATTTTCGTAGTGTTTTCGGCGGTTTAGGGAGTGAAATCTCACCATGTATTTGATGACAATTTAGTCCGTTATTTATCGGCGGCGACAAGGGGAGGGCAAGACGCTGCACGAAAAAAATGCCTACGGCCAGGCTAACTGAGTTGCTATTGGCGCGAAATGGCAAGATCCTCTTCTCAATAGGCGCAAGATTAAATGTGCCTCTTGGTGGAGGGAAAAAAGTCAAGTTTTAAACTTCGCGCTTCCGTTATGGCTGTCGCATCGAACGGGCGCCAAACCGGCGCGCGTTCCACAGTGCGAGAGCCATTCCGTTGCAGATCGTTTCGATAACTCAATCGAGTAATTAAGGAATGGGCAAATGTTGACGAAGCGGGATTTACTTCGCTCCACCGCGGCGATTGCCGTGATCGCCGCCACGACGGCGAAGTACACCCCGGCCATTGCGCAGAACAAAGCCGATTGGCCCAACCTGTTCGAGGCCAAGGACATCGCCGAGGCAGGGTTCATCTACGGCCTGCCGATCGTGATGAACTACGCAATCATGTATGAGTACGCGGTAGATCGCAATTCGGGGCAGTTCAAGGCGCCGTTCAACCAGATCAAGAACGAGCCCAACGTCTACACCTACAAGGACACGGCAATCGTCACGCCGAACAGCGACACGCCCTATTCCTTCGTGTGGCTGGATTTGCGGGCGGAGCCGGTGGTCCTCTCGGTGCCGGCGATCGACCCGAAGCGCTACTACTCGGTCATGCTCTGCGACGGCAATACCTACAATTATGGCTATATCGGCACCCGAGCCACAGGGAGCGGTGCCGGCGACTACATGGTGGTGGGGCCCGATTGGAAGGGTGACACCCCAGCGGGCATCAAGCAGGTGTTTCGTTCGAGCACACAGTTTTCCCTCGCGGGCTATCGCACCCAGCTTTTCGGCCCGGATGATCTCGACAACGTCAAGAGGGTGCAGGCTGGCTACAAGGTACAGATGCTCTCGGCCTATCTGAAGCAGACGCCGCCGCCGGCCGCACCAACCGTCGATTTCCCCAAGATCGACAAGGAGCTCGTGAAGTCCAACTTCTTCGATTATCTCGACTTTGCGCTGCAATTCGCGCCGGCTCAAGGTAATGAGAAGGAGATACGCGCCAAGCTGGCACGCATCGGTGTCGGGCCGGGCAAGACCCTCAACTTCAAGGACCTGCCGCTGGAGCATAAGCTGGAGCTTGGCGTCGGCATGAAGGAGGGCCAACGGAAGGTCGACGAGGCCGTTTCCAATGCCGGCAAGGCGATCAATGGCTGGCGGGTTAGCGGTCTTCCGGGCGATAGCGCACACTACAATGGCGACTGGTTGAAGCGTGCCGTCGCCGCTCAGGCCGGCATTTATGGCAATGATCCGGCGGAAGCGACCTATCCGTTCACGCGCGTTGACAGCGACGGCCGCACGCTCGACGGCAGCAAGCACAATTACACACTGACCTTCCCGGCGGGACAACTGCCACCGGTGAACTCCTTCTGGTCGGTGACGATGTATGACGGCAAGAGCCAGCTTCTGATCAAGAACCCGATCGACCGTTACCTCATCAACTCGCCGATGTTGCCCGGCATGAAGAAGAATGAGGATGGCTCGCTCACCCTCTACATCCAGAAGGACAGCCCCGGCGCTGACAAGGAAGCAAATTGGCTGCCTGCACCCAATGACACGATCTATCTCGTGATGCGCCTGTACTGGCCAAAGACCGAAGCGCCATCCATCCTGCCGGCCGGTGCAGGCACCTGGCAGCCGCCCGGACTGAAACGCGTCTCATAGCGCGGCGACGATGGCGGCTTCTCGATATCCGGGCTTTTAGTTTCAGAAGTCCGGTGATGGCTGGTCGGAGACCGCTAACAGCGATTCAACGTTGGATTAGACCGGCTTATTCAACAAGCGGCGCTTGCGAATTCTCTTTTGCGCCTTGGATGCCGATGGGTCGGCGAGTTCATCTATACGTCGACCGGCCATCGCCTTGGCTGACTGTTTGCTGGCCGCTCTCTTCTCCTTCTTCGACGTCGCAGCTTTCTTCATGCCGCCCTCGAACTGCGGGAAAAGCCGAACTCGGAGGGTATTGTGCTCCTTATTCTTCAGATAGCCAACTAGCCAATGTAACCGGGCCGCAGATGGCGTATGCGCCGATTTGCGAGCTATTCGGCAGATGGACCAGCAGGTCGTGTATGTCTTGCCTGATGGGAATGCGGGAGATCCTGGTCACGCGGTTATTAGAATTTGCCCGACCGTTCCAGATGGTTTGCGTCGGAAGGTTCGCGAAATGATTATTAGAAAGTTTCGTGAGCGAATTTTGCCGCAAAAGGTTGCGGTTTGACCGGCTAGTCGCCATCTGCTCAGTGGCACCTAGCAGGAGGTGCCGCATTGAATATGAATTAGAGCATCTTGTATTAAGGCCAACTGCACCCCGTTTTCTGATTACCGATCGTGAGGTTACGCCACCACGGATATACTGGGGTTGGATAGTGCGGTGGGACATTGGGCCTGCTTCCGGACTCGGAGGCGGGTTTTTTGTTGTCCGCAACTCATCCTTTCAACTCCAAGCGAATCCGGCTATCGGCGGCGTATGCCAGACGGAGTGGGGCCCGGAGGGGGTGGGATATCTTTGTGGATGGGGCCTATAGGGTCTTCCACGACGTGCAAACCACGGCGATCGAGATCGCGCAAAATCTGCAAGGAGCGGAACAAGGACGCGTTAATAGAGATCCAAGACAATTGCACGGTGTCCGGGCAAAGCTGTTGCCGGACGGGCGGCTGGCTGAGGGCCCTGGCGCTGTGTCATGCGCATTAAAAACACCGGCCCCGGGCGTCACTGCAGGGCCGGGTTAAGTATGTTGACAGGGCCTGATCCATCCAAAATCAGGTGCGCATATAACTCTCATTGGATGCGGTTTGTTCCGGTCGGAATCGGTGTCGATCAGCCACCGGCGGGCGTCGGCAAGGGTGCGGATCACAGTGCAGTCCCACAGGGGGATCGGCTGATCGAAGCGCCGGCGCCGGTTAGCCACTAACCCACCAGCCATAGACCACGCCGGCCAAGATGATGGCGATCGCGATTACGGCGATGCCGCCGGGGTCGCGGTTCAGGGCCGCCGTAGTCGGCTGATTCTTCGTAACCGCTCGCCATCAAAACAGCCTGTCAGTCAGCGACGGATCATTATTGGCTGGCGAATTAACGCGGGTCGAGACTGGCCACGCCTCCATCTTCTTTGAGGAGTAGGGGCGAAGCAAGTCCCGCGGATCTGAGTCTGTACCAAGCCATCGATCGTAATCATTGGGGTCTAATATGACTGGCATCCGATCATGGATCTCCGAGCAAAGTTCATTCGGCTCGCAGGTGATGATGGCGAAAGTTCTAAACCATTCGCCCGTTGCCGGGTTCTTCCAGTTTTCCCAGATGTGCGATCCTTGGCCGTGATGTAATAGGGCTGCAAACGTTTCTGTCTTGGGACCGCGGCCCAGAATCCATCCATCGGCACAATACAGCGGCGTTTCGCATACGCTGCCTTGATCGGCGCGGCCGCAACATGTTCGGCCGTCGCATTGATCGGTCGAATGTCTGGATCCAGGGCCCAATGCGGGATCAAGCCCCAACTTAAAGCGTCGAGTGTGCGCTCGCCGGTTTCCGGACTGCGCCGGATCACCGGCAGCGCCGGCTTGGTGACGCGTTGTAGTTCGGCTTTCGCAATTCCGGAGGCAACTTGTCACCGAAATCAATCTTGTTTTTGATCTCGCTGATATCAATCGGCAATTTTGCACGTCCGCACATAGTCATTGCCTCCGACCCAACGGTTCTTGGCGTCGCCTCTGCCCCTCCAGGTGGGATCGAATTTGAGATCGTTAAACCGCACGCGGAATTTTTCCGCGTCGGCCTCATCTGAAAAGCAGTAGAGATTGAAACGCCATCTCTCACAACGGCGGCGCGACGAGGCGCATGCGAAGGAAGTGCGCCATAGAAAGTCTCCACTGCGTGAAAAAATTTCTATAACATCTAGATGCGGCAGCGCGACCTGATAGGGCCAATCGCGATCAACCGCCTTGCGTGTCAGCTCGCCTTTTCGATGCACCACGACGCGCATATCCCGCAGACATTTTGTAGTGGCGTTCGCCAGCTCACTTTCCAAAAAAAGCATTCGCGATCAGCAGCGCGCGTATTGTGGCGCGCAAATCGCCGCCGCATGCTGCTATTGCCGCATCCACGTCCTGCTCAATGTCGTCAATCAATGGACCGTCTGCCGTTCGACAATCTCGCCACTGAATTTCCGGCGGAAGTTTCGCGCCACCCTCGCGTCCTTGAAGCCAACGCGCATGCATTCGAGGCCGTCCGACCGATATTCGGAGGCGCTCCAGACGTCGTGCGGCTCGCAGAATTTGACGATGGCGGCAAGGATCGGGCCGGTCAGTTGATAGGGTAGGTCCACCTGGAACGGATAACTGACGTCCAGCAGAGCGGCCCATTGGGCATGCGTTTCGTCGCTGAATAGATCCATCGCGGTTGCTCCTGGCACTAGAATGTTCTTCATTTGTTCTCATGGCGCTGCTAGAGTCAATCGCCCGGTAGTTGAAAGGCGCTCGTCCGAGTACGCACTCGGATGGCTTCCACCGTTTATTTCGTCGCGATTCCTTTCTCTCGAACTGAGGACGACCTTGTCCCGGGACAAGCGCAAGAGTGCCAGAGCGCCAATGCGGTGGCGGCTCTCGCAAGAGCCATGGCCCGCATTAATGGCAATGTCGGTGCCGTCGCTTTCAAGCGAGCTGGTGATCCAAGTATCGGCGAGTTCGGTGATGCGGAGATTTTGTTGAAGGCGGGCGAGACTCCAGAGGATCTCAGTAAGCGTTGATTTGATCCCTGCTGATTTTTGTAACGCGCGTCAACGGAGCGCCGTAGCTGTGTTGCCGTTCGGACCGACAGTCAGTTTGAGCACACAAGGCGGCATATCTGGCACGTAGACTCTCTGGGCGCTTTCTTGTTTTCGGGCCGCAGCCTCCACGTCGCTCTGCCAACGTCCGGCAACAAGAACATTTTCTGAGCCGCACCTGGAGAGCAAAGTCCATCCTCGTCGAACGATAACTGAACGGTAGCCGCAACCGATTTTGGGCTCATATTTTCGTTGGCACTTTGCGATCGCTTCAGCAATAGCAGCGCTGGTGTACGGCTGCGTCGCAACGCCCCATGTCCCGTCCGGCGCTATCGCAGCTGCGGTAATGCCGAACGTCCAATCAAGATTGCTTTGGTCGAACTCGGTCGTGCGCACAGCCTGCGCGAACGAGCTATTAAGGGAGCCGAGTCCGATGAAGGCAGCTAATCCCAACACTACGGCATATTTAGCGCGCATATTAGCACCCATCTGACCGCGTGGTCGGGTGCGTAGTAACGATTCTCGTCTCCGGATAATGTGAGCGGCATCATACTGAAGCGATCAAAGCGCTGTGATCGCCGAAAAGACTTTACGTCTGCTTATCAATCCTAATAGGGAAGCAGCGGGACTTGCTAGCCAGCAGAGCCCCAAATTGGCGATTAGGCATGTGAAACTGCTGGCGGAACAAAGCCATCCGTTTTTTTGGCTTGATGTCCGGCTTCTACAGCCGGCGCTCCGCCCCGAGCTTACCAACCCCTCAAAAACATTAAGCCTCGGGGAGGGGGGCAGTATCCGCCGGCGCAAAATATGCCCCGTAGCAGATGACTGGCATTTACGCTCAATGCCAATGCTCGTTCAGTCAGTAAAAGCTCCTTTCATATGGCGCGATCGATATCTGTGCCTGGAGTTCCGATCGGACGGCGATGAATGCGCGCTGACAACTACCAGATGGCGTTCCTTGGAGATGCACAGTCCACCTTCCAGGGACGTCGCTTTGAATTATTGGGCCAAATTTTGCTCCGCGGCATGCCGGCGTATTCCCTAGCGCCTCGTTGAGCAGCTTAGAAATCTCGGATTCGCTACGGCGCAACCGCTGATGACTGTGCATTCCTCGACCTCCTGTTCTTGACACGCCTAATATGGCACCCGAGGCCATGGGAGGGAGAACACGTCTTCGTGCTTGCTAGGTGTCAGCGCTGTCGCCTTCGATAAAAAGCAAATCCGCACACTAGAATTAGCGTGCAGATCATTATGGCCGCCGAAAAACCACTCCAAAAATCCATAGCTTAATGCGCCCCTTCATCTATCTCGTGTCAGTGATGTGCTTGTCCCAGAGCAGCAATGTCTCCATGCACCAGATCCGCCGGCCGATCCGGTCAAGGCCGCTCTCGGAGCGGCGACCCAGGGTGATATTCTGTCGGCGTCCTGGCTACCCTCTTGGTCTTCTCCCGAAACCACTCAATGTCATTGGGGCGCATCTCTCCGAATTGCCAATTCATTTCTTGCTCCCCTGTGTTACTTGCCCAGTAACGCTGCGCGCAGGCGATCTGGTTGTAATCATAACAAGTGTAATTACTAAGACAGATGTGAGGCCGAGACCGAAATCAATCCACTGTCCACCGAAAGCCCTGTCGATGGCGATGAGCAAAAGCACGCCAGTCATCAGTCCGTGCCAATAGTAATTGTGCATGGCCACTCGCTTATCTGCTCGGCGTTTCGATGATTGTGAGGCCGCGATTGCTCAAATCGTATAACACCCGCTCGGCGAGGAACGCACCCCAATCGCTTAGCCATGGCGCATCAGGATAGCCGTTGTCAGCATAATTGTTCGGGACGGGCATCTTGTCGGCCGTTTCGATTGCATAGGCTATGGCTTCCTTGATATTGGCCGCGTTCATTTCTGCCTCGCTGTTCGCTTATCTCCGTCGTCAGGTTAATTCAATTCCGGGCGCCATGGGGTTCTGGAGCCATCGAGCCTCGCCCTCCATCACAAGATAGCCGCACGCATCATAAAGCCGATCCTTCTCAGGATCATTTCCCTTGGTGAATCGTTGAGGCAACAAATAACGATTCCCGTGCTGCGTTGCCTTGAGCCAGATGTCTTTCGAAAGGGTCTTCATCCGCTCAATTTCTTCTCCGTCATCGGGCGCGCTTCCTGCTCATAAGCGCTGGCTATATCGGCTTCGACTTCAGCGAGGAGCTCACGTGCGACATCTTCGGACATCGGGCCAGCAGATGCGACCCCCATACCGTCCGATGCTTCTACATACCAGCCATCATCTCGATGGACGATCGTGGGGTGGTTACCGAGCGCAATTGATGCGTACTCGCGTTCGGCTGCATCTCTGTCGGCCGGGTTGCCGTGAGCGAGATAGTCGAAGACTTTGGACATGATATGCTCCGATGATCAGGTATCTGCGAGTGCTGCGTTGATCGAAAGCGGGAAGACGGAATCCATCTACCTCGTCTCGGCTGCATCTGCCGCAATGATCAGTTCTCGGCCGTCCGCCAAGCCAATGACGCCGGGCCGCCGGTTATGTCCGCAACAGGACCAGACCGTCTTGATATTGTGCGGGTAGCACCAGACCTTCGGACCGGCCTCGTCGCTCACGACCACCACCATCTTGGCTTCCCAGTCAAAATTGCAGGATGCATCACCGCAGCTCATTTGTGATCCCCTGATGTGATGTATGCGGACTACTCGTCGACTGCTATCTGTACTGCGGCCGTCAGAGTGGTGGCTGGTGATGTGGGAGCGTCTTACCCGCGCATCCAGAAGCTAAAAAGAAGCGTTTTCCAACACCGGAGCTATAATGATTTTTCTATATCGGCGAGACTCGTCTCTCCACCGTCGAGCATGACAATTTCAGCCCCGGGGTACCGTTGGCATTCAAGCAGATTGCAAAAAATCACTCGTCCGCTAGCGGCTGATCAAACAGCGTTCTGTCTTGCTTGATTGGTGTGGAAATTCTGCTGCGGCTGGCCGGAGTGAAGCCGAACTCTGATGCAATCCGCATCATGATTTCGGCTTGGCGATTGGCGATCGAGACGTAGGGCGACTGGATCGGATAGCCTGTCGGCGACTTCACCATGGTTCCGAATTTCTGGATGTTTTCTGTGGCTTCGGCCCACAACGAGTAGGCACCGCAATAGGCGGCGAGGGCGGCGCGATCGAGCTGTGTCAGTATTCGCAACTTGTTGAGTTCGATCGATAGACGTTGCCATTCCCTCTGAGCGACCGGACCGAGTTCGGGTGGGCAATCCGGGATCTCTGCATCCGGCTTGGGTTCGTTCATGTTGAATGGCCTCTTTCCCGGATTGCCGGTCAGCATTTTCAGGCGGGTGGGTTTGGGGCGACGGCCTCTCATGGCTGGGTCGACTTTGTATTTAGTTCGACAGGCTCGGTCTGTGTTGCACCGGGCGCAATGTCATAAGACTCGTGGACATCGCGCGAAGTGCTGCTGTCAGTCTGCTGTGCTGCCCGCATGTTGGCAATGTCCTCGAAGCTTTGGCCATCGCCTGCATGGGTTGCGACTCGTCCTACGAACGCCTGCCATCGGCGCACGACGACATCGACATAGCGCGGGTCGATCTCCATCGCATAGCAGACGCGGCCGGTCGTCTCGGCCGCGATCAACGTGGTTCCGCTGCCGAGGAACGGATCATAGACCGCCTGCCCGAATTCGGTGTTGTTGAGCATCGGCCGACGCATGCATTCGACTGGCTTTTGTGTGCCATGGACCGTTTCGGTGTCCTGGCCGCCACTGGAAATAGTCCAAAGGGTCGTCTGCTTGCGATCGCCGGTCCAGTTGCCTTTCGTGCGGACTGCATACCAGCAAGGCTCATGCTGCCAGTGATAATCCCCGCGGCCGATGACGAGCCGCTCCTTCGCCCAGATGATTTGGGCGCGAATCTGAAAGCCCTGCTGTTCAAGGCTCTTGGCCACCGTGGAGGAATGCAGAGCGCCATGCCAAACATAGGCGATTGTGCCCGGGAAGAGGCGCCATGTCTCAGACCAATCAGCGCGTTCATCGTTTTGTACCTTCCCGATCCGCGACGATTTGTTGACGCCGCTACGATGGCGCCAGGTCGGATCGTATTTCACGCCGTAAGGCGGGTCGGTGACCATCAGGATCGGCTCCGCCGAGCCGAGGAGGGCGGCAACGGTTTCGGGATCGGTGCTGTCGCCACAGGCGATGCGATGGTCGCCAAGACACCAGATGTCGTTCGGCTGGGTAACAGCACTGTCGGACAGGGCCGGGATATCGTTTTCATCAGTCAGGCCTCCCTCGCCAAGCGGCGAAAGCGCAACTGCCAATTCCTTTTTGGTGAAGCCGAGGCCAGACAGATCGGCGCCGATAGCTGACAGATCCTGGAGTTCTAGCTGGAGCAGCTCGGCATCCCAGCCGGCGTTCATTGCTATTCGGTTGTCTGCAAGCATCAGCTGTCGTCGTTGGACTTCGGAAAGACCCGCAAGGACGATCACCGGGACCTCCGACAAACCGAGGAGCCGCGCAGCCGCCAACCGGCCATGGCCTGCAATCACATCCTTGTCGTCGCCGACGAGGATCGGATTGGAAAAGCCGAATGCACGAATTGAGCCCGCAATCTCTGCTACCTGCGCATCGCTATGAGTCCGGGCATTGCGCGGGGAGGGCACCAGCAAGTGGATCGGCCAATGCTCAAGTCGGAGCATGCTCAGCTGATCTTCCCCAACTGAAGTCGTGAACGTTTCCATTGATTGTCCTCGCGTGGTTAAGGGACCCCCCCCCACCCTGAATTTCGCGACTATTTTTCAGGGCCGGGGAGGAAACGCCGAACGCAACACGCAACAAACGCCGCTACACAGCACGCTCACAAACCGGCTACGCGACGCTCCGGATCAAAAAAAAAGTTCTCGAAACGCGAGCAAAGGTTTGTGTTGCGAGCCCACCGGTGTCGGATCGAAACCATCCAGACTTTCGACCGCCCCCCGGGCGGATGAAAATAAATCGGGAAATAATGCAGCCGTCGGCGCGATACGATTGTCGTTCGCTGCAAGCGCCCATTGAAATGACTCTGCTTTTTCGGCTGACCCTCGGCCGGCACTGTTTGAAACGACCAAAGAGCGTCCCAAAATTCTCGGCTGCGGAAAAAAAATCCCTGAGTGAGAGGGGCGCAGGTCCGTAAGCAGTCGAAGTTGCAGACTTTGATCCGCCCCCCATCCCAAAGGCAGTGGGCTTTTTGTATTCAATTTCGACTTGTTGCGAATGAAGGCTGGGCGCCGGTCCGACAAAATGTCGCGCCGGAGTTTCAATACCCCCCGGGGTGGTGGTGACCGAAGCGTCAACGCTCCGGTGCTCAAAGCAAACCGCGATGTTGGCGACGGAGTCCTCGGTCATGTTGCTAGCCCGGGAGCAGATTGGGGTGCCTCACCCTCAACTAAGACGCCGCGCCGGTGAAGTTCTGCGAGAATATGCTTGATGCCATCACCAACGATCGCAAGCTCTGCGTCCGTTGCTGCAGACGAAAGTGCAGGGTCGATAGCAGACAGGATATGGGCGAATAGTTGCTCGTGAAGTGAGAAGCGTTGGGTGAGGGCGTTGCTCCAACGTCGTTCTGCCGCGTTGCGAGCGGCATCCGAGCTTTTTGGCTGCTTCACGTGAAGCTGGCTTGCAGGCTGTTGAATTGGCTTCGCAATCAACTCCATCGTATTGGTTGCGACTTCGTTTATCGACTTGCACGTACGATCAATTTCTTTCTTCGAGAGTCCGCCAGAAAAGGTTTCGTAGGAATGGTTATTGGTAGGACAGGTTTGTGTGACACCTGAGTCATCGGCCGACTGACTCGATTGACAGGCGTTATCTGCCAGCTTTGTCCTGTCAAAACGTGAGCGATGCAGATCCCGGCGGCGCGCCCAATCGGCATTCACCTCCCGAAATCGCGTCCAGATTGGTTCGTATTGATTGCAGTAGAAGTTGCCGCCGTGTTTGAAGCGCTTGAAATAACCGTCTTCGACCAGTCGGTTCACCGCCCGGACAATCGACCGTTCGCTTAATTGAAGGAGTGTGGCAAGTGTATCCATTGATGGATCGCAACGACGGTTTGTGCGGTTGTAATGTTCGAGTAACGCAGTTGCGACGCGCTTGTGACCGGTCGGAAGGTCGCTCAATCCGACGGCTTTGAACGCAATTGAAAGATCGCCCTTGCGCATAATATCTGGCCTCCTGACGCCGTAGTTCTTACAAAAGCGGAAATGATCTCAGCTATAGCAAGGAGAAAGTTTAAAGAGCGAACTGGGCCGTAAACAAAGGGAGTTGGTAGAACACGCTGCAGGAGGTCATTGCGTTTCGTAACTCGCAACCAAAGTACGGCCATGCCGGCATGGGTCCACGGGAGTTAAAGGATTCGCTGCGTGTCAGGATCCTTAGTCAGGCAATTCTGAGGCCTAACAACATTCTGATCCACATAGGCCAGCAAGTCCGAATATCGATACCGAATCGCTCGTCCTATGCGAATGAACGCCGGGCCAGCTCCGCCGCACCGCCAGGATTGCAGCGTGCGGACCGAGACACGCAGAATATCGCTGGCCTCAATCTCATTGAGTAAGTCGTCGGATTGCCGAGGCTTTCGTGAAGGGATCATTGCTCCGTCTCGCGTTGGTTACCATTCCATACGCTTGACATCGCTGGAGCGCTTTTACACGGGACAAGAGGGGACATGTCCTAATGTCCCGATGTCCCGGCTCCTGTCCCGTCCCATGTGGAGTTATGTGTTTGATCTGACTGTGCGTAATCGCCTGATCAACTTTGTCAGGGCATCCATCTGATCGGCTGTGGAGTGCGGAGTCGGCAAATGTGGGGCGATCTCGTTTGCGATCGCCCGTGGTGTAAGGTGTTCGGAACAAATATCAATTCCACGTGCGAGGGCCGCCTCGGTCACTTGCTCGCTTTTCGGTCGATGGCGAGAGTTTTCGCCCGGTTTTTTCAACGTGATTCTGAGGCCGGTCCGGCTTGCGGAAGGGGCCGGTTGCGAAGCGAGCACATGAAAGGCTCCTTCGGGCAGTGTCAGGAAAATCCCGGTCCATCGGGGCTCCACGTTTCGGCTTGCGCCTTCGAATAGGTCGCTGTTTTTGACGTCGAAGCTCATGCTGCTGCGCGACCATTGTCTAGGACTAATCGGCTGCTCTACCCCAGTGCTCGAGAAGGTACCGTGAGCAATAATGGAGCCAGAGCTCAGGAGCCTTCGGAGAGCGGCCCAGCGATCGGCTAGAGCATTTGCCGCAGCAACCATACTAACCGTTGGCTTCGGTGACGGTTCACCGGCCCAAAATACTATTTGACGTACAAACTCGAATCCCAGGTCTTCTGCGGATTGATCGAGCGGCCACTTAAAGTCGACGAATGGGCCAGGATATTGTCCTTCCTGGAAGACGGCCCGATCGGTGCCGGCGCTTGTGACGCGTTCGCCACAAGCGACAACCTCTGGATCTTCCAAGACACATTTCCGGAATGCTTCAGCAAGCGTGAGTCCGGCAATGCGTTGTGGCGTGCATTTGTCGTGAACAAAAGGAAATAGCCTAACGTTGTAATGAACGTTCGACGGGTAGGCACGTTCAACCAAGCACGACTTTTCCAAGTCCTTGATCTGCAAGCTGTCCCAAACAAGCGGCACAATCGGAGTGGTTGGCGCGCTAACCCCGTCTTTAGAGGAGTATGGGAACAAACGTTCGTCCTTGACCAATTTCCAAACGGAAAGCGTCACAGCTTCGAATGCTGATTGTGCCGCGATTTGAGCAATTTTCCTTTTTCCCTCGAATTGCTCCGAATGCACTTCAGTTCCGCTGGAAAGTCTTTTGCAAAGGTCATCATAGGCGGACCTCGTCAACGTCCACTGCTTCCAGAGGTGCGGAGCCGCGGTTCGTTCGAGGCTCTTTTGGAGCGTCCAACCGTTTACCGCGGAGGAATTCGCATTGTCTTCAGTCATTTTCGTCGTCGCACAACAGTTGACGTCGCCGAATCACGGCTGCGCCGAGAATTTTGTCACCTCGCTCAGGTAAGGCACTCTTAAAGTTGCTTCCGCAATTTCCATGGAGCTGCAGCCTCTACGCCTGGCTACCTTTGTCTTCGCTAAACATCTGTGACCTCTCGACAATTGGAAATTTGCAGTCAGCCTGCGTCCATGAATATCGATGTGGACAGCCCTGACACACACAGGCGGATTACCGAAATCGCGGAGATTGTGGCCGCCGGCCTGATGCGTCTGGCGGCCCGGAAGTCCAGTGCAAAACTTGCCGCTGTTGGAGAAAGTTCGCTCGACTTCTCGCCCAAGCAGAGCGGTCATCCGAACCCCGTGAATGGGAGAGAGACGGATGGCTGACCCGGTGCTGGCGCAATTGGCCGCCCTAAAAACCGCCCCTATAGCGGCCCTGAAGGCTCGCTGGCGCGAGTTGTTCGACACCGAGCCGCCGCCCTACAACCGGCGTTTCCTCGAACACCGGCTGGGCTATCGCATTCAGGAGTTGGCCTACGGCGGGCTGAACCCGGAGACAGTTGAGCGGCTGGACGCTCTGGCCGATGAACTTGACGGCAAGCTGTCCCGTCGCCGTCGCATCGAAAACCGGCCGATCTCCGGGACGCGCCTCATCCGGGAATGGAAGGGTGTTGAGCACCAGGTCACGGTGCGCGACGAGGGCTTCGAGTATCAGGGGAGGCCCTACAAGTCGCTGTCAGCGATTGCCCGGGCCATCACTGGCACCCGCTGGAATGGCCTCGTCTTCTTCGGCCTCAAGAACCAGAAAGGCGCGGCCTGATGAGGAAGAGGCCACCCGAGCCAGCACCTGCAAAGCGCCGTCTGCGCTGCGCGGCCTATACCCGCAAGTCGAGTGAAGAAGGGTTGGAGCAGGAGTTCAACAGCCTCGATGCGCAGCGGGAGGCCTGTGAAGCCTATATCGCCAGCCAGCGCGCCGAAGGCTGGACCTTGGTGCCGGACTATTACGACGATGGCGGTGTCTCGGGCGGCACGTTGGAACGGCCGGCACTCAAACGCCTTTTGGCAGATATTGAAGCGGGACGCGTCGATGTTGTCGTGGTCTACAAGATCGATCGGCTTAGTCGCTCGCTGATGGATTTCGCCAGACTGGTCGAGGTGTTTGAGCGGCACAGCGTCACCTTCGTCTCGGTGACCCAGTCCTTCAACACCACCACCTCCATGGGGCGACTGACGCTCAATGTCCTTTTGTCCTTTGCCCAATTCGAACGCGAGGTGATTGGTGAGCGCATCCGCGACAAGGTCGCCGCCTCTCGCAAGAAGGGGATCTGGATGGGAGGATGGACGCCGCTTGGCTACGATGTCAAAGACCGCAAGCTGATTGTCAATGAGGCTGAGGCGAGGCTCGTCCGCTCAATTTTCAAACGCTTCGCCAGTTTCAAATCTGGTACCAGTCTTGTGCGCGAACTCGCCAAGGAAAACGCACGTAACAAGTACGGCAAGCTGATCGACAAGGGCTATCTCTACAAGCTTCTTAATAACCGCGTGTATATCGGAGACGCCGTTCACAAGGGCACGCCGCATCCCGGCGAGCATGAAGCGATTATCGATCGCAAGCTGTGGGATGCAGTTCATGATGTCCTGCAGGAGAGTCCCAGAAAGCGGGGCGGGGCGAGCCGGGCCAGGACACCTGCGCTCCTCAAGGGGCTGATTTTCGCCTCCAATGGTGCGGCCATGACGCCCACCCACACTCGGAAGGCGGGACGGCTCTATCGCTACTATATATCGAACAGAGTCCTTAAAACCGGTGCCGAAACCTGTGCCATTGGGCGGATCCCCGCCGCTGAGATTGAGGCTGCGGTGATTGATCAGGTCCGCCGTCTGTTGCAAAGCCCCGAGATCATTGTCGCCACATGGCGAGAAGCGAGAAAGACCAATCCGAAAATTGCCGAGCGCCAGGTGGAGGATGCGCTGGATAACTTTGACCAACTCTGGGCCGAACTGTTTCCGGCGGAGCAGGCTCGCATCGTTCAGCTTCTAGTCGGGCGTGTCGTCGTCCATGAGCACGGCGCCGATGTTGTTCTGAAGGTGGAGGGACTGACTAGCCTACTCGCTGAGCTGAAGCCCTCCGCAAGCCGAAGTGAGGCGGCATGAGCAGAGCCAGAAATCAACCCGACCCGCGACATGGCCTGCCCAAGACCATTACCGTTACGGTACCGATGCGGTTCGAGCGACGGGGAGGGCGGAAGACGATCCTCAGTCCGGTGACTCATGCACCACCGCCCCCGAAATATGACAACGCCCTCGTCAAGGCCATTGCTCGAGCACATCGTTGGCGGCGATTGATTGAGACCGGTGAGTATTCCTCGATCACTGAGCTAGCGAAAGCTGAGAAGATCAACCAATCCTACGCCTGCCGGCTGTTCCGGCTGACCTTGCTCGCACCTGATATTGTCGAGCAGATCCTGAATGGAAAGCAGAAAAATAAGTTGCAGCTCAGACGTCTCTTAAGGCCGCTACCTGCCGAATGGGCTCGCCAGAATTGCGAATTGTCGGACTAAGTACATACGATGGAACACTAATGTCCGCCTAGTGCCAATAGCGGTCGTGTGCCAAAGTTCCAGAGTCGCGAGTGGTCATCCTTTCATTCGAGTACGACTTGGGCCGGTAAGCAGTATTCACGTCTCGTTTGAGATGGCTGTGCAGATATCCTGCCAGCAAGGCGCCGCGCGTCGTTGAAATCGGCGGTGGTGGTGGCATTGCGGGGTTGCGCCCTGGGGTAAAGGAATGCCCGCTTTTGATGCGTCCGGGCCACGGTGTCATAACGATAACGCGATCCGACAGGTAACCGTCTCCTCGATGGAGTGCGTGACGAAGATATCTTCAGCTTCGTGCGTTGCCAGATCTCTAGAAGCTCGTCCTGAAGGTGTTCGCGGGTCATCGCATTAAGGGCGCCGGAGGGCAGTGTGAAGCAATCTCACACAGCCCAGCAGGCACAGCCGAGCGCTCCCCAGAAGCTTTTGACGTCTGAGACCGGCAATCCCGATGTCCATGCATCGGCGTGATCGTGGCCATGCACACCGCAAAAATTGGCGCAACCGCACGAGGCAGCGGCCATCCGATGCAGCGAATTTTTCCCCGCGACCTCCGGTTCTCCCCATCCTGCATAGCCTTTGAAGGTCCGCACCGGCGACCAATCCGGCATTGCCGGAGGAACGGGGTTTTCATCGAGCGCAGCAAAATCGCCGGCGCCATAGACGATCCTGCCGCCGACCATAGTCAGGTCGGAGGTCAGGAAGGAGATCTCGTCCTCAGCGCATGAGAAGAAGTCCTTGTCCGGCACAATAAGGTCTGCGAACTGGCCCTTCTCGATACGTCCTCTCTCGCCCTCGTCGTTCGAAAACCAGGTGACATTCTCCGTCCACATGCGCAATGCCGTCTCACGATCAAGGCAATTGCGGCGCGGATAGATGCTCATGCCACCGACTGTCCGGCCGGTGATCATCCACGACAGTGAGATCCAAGGGTTATAGGAGGCAACACGCGTCGCATCGGTGCCGGCCGAAACCTTGATGCCCTTTTCAAGCATACGCGCGATGGGCGGGGTCGCTTCCGCGGCGCGATGCCCGTAGCGTTCGACAAAGTATTCGCCCTGATAGGCCATGCGGTGCTGGACGGCGATGCCGCCGCCGAGTGCTGCGACACGGTCGATCGATTGATCCGAGATGGTCTCGGCGTGATCGAAGAACCAGTTGAGGCCGGTGAGCGGGATATCCCGGTTGACCGTCTCGAACACATCGAGTGCCCGCGAGATAGTATGGTCATATGTTGCGTGCAGCCGCCATGGCCAGCGATTTTCAGCGAGGATCCGCACCACGGCCTCGAGTTCGCCTTCCATTTCCGGCGGCATGTCGGGACGCGGCTCGCGAAAATCCTCGAAATCCGCGGCAGAGAAAACCAGCATCTCGCCCGCGCCGTTGTGCCGGAAATAGTCATTGCCCTGTTTGTATTTCACCGACGCGGTCCAGTTGAGGAAATCCTCCTTCTCCTGCTTCGGCTTTTGGGTGAACAGATTATAGGCCAGCCGCACGCTCATCTGGCCATCTTCGGCGAGCTTCTGGATGACCGCGTAATCTTCTGGATAATTCTGAAAGCCGCCGCCGGCATCGATGACGCCAGTCACGCCGAGCCGGTTGAGCTCGCGCATGAAGTGACGCGTGGAATTGACTTGATAATCGAACGGAAGTTTCGGCCCTTTGGCCAGAGTTGCGTAAAGGATACCGGCATTAGGCTTGGCGAGCAAAAGCCCGGTCGGATTGCCATCGGCATTGTGCACGATTTCACCACCGGGCGGATTGGGCGTGTCCTTCGTATAGCCGACGGCACGCAAGGCCGCTGCATTGAGCAGCGCGCGATCGTACAGGTGCAGGAGAAAGACCGGCGTGTCCGGTGCGATCGCATTGATCTCGTCGAGCATCGGCAAGCGCTTCTCGGCGAACTGATGTTCGGTGAAGCCACCGACCACACGCACCCATTGCGGCGGCGGCGTGATCGCCACCTGGTGCTTGAGCATGTTCATCGCATCGGCCAGCGAACGCACGCCGTCCCAGCGCAGCTCCATGTTGAAGTTGAGACCGCCGCGCACGACGTGGGTGTGATTGTCGATCAACCCCGGCAGGACGCGCTTGCCCCTGAGATCGATAATCCTTGTGCCGGATCCGGCGAGCGCCATGATCTCGCGGTTCTCGTCGACGGCAATAAATCGGCCGTCCTTGATGGCCACGGCGCTGGCCACGGGATTGGTCCTGTCCAGCGTGGTGATGACACCATTGTGCAGGATAAGGTCGGGGACGTTGGCGGACGTCATGATGCGTTACTCTTCCTTTTCAGAAAATCAATGCGGTTGCGCCGGCTCGTCGATGCTGTCCGACTGCGCCAGCTCGGTATTCAAAGCGCCCTGTCCACCGGGCATGTGTCCGAACATGTGCGGCCGCACCTGATGATGCAACCAGGAATGGCCGGCCGACTTCTGTTGAAAGAAGCCTTTGACGAGCGGCGGCAATTGCTCGCCGATGAGGATTCCGAACAGTCCGATCAGCGCGACAACGGGCGGCGCCGGCGAGCGGACATTGATCAGCGCATAGATGATTCCGACAAGAAGTCCTGCGGCCAGCGACGTGAGATAGAGTTTCATGGCAACACCTCACATTGTCGTTGTTCGAGACTGCGGCGATGGAATCCTCCCGGGTGTACGAAACCGCAAGGCGTCACCGCGTGTTCTTCTTTGAACGCGCCGCAATCAGATGCTGCACCACGGGTGGCGACGAGCCCTTGTGGAACGCAAGCAGACGCCCTTGCACATCCCGATCGGCCGATGTGACGCGATGGTGCTGACGCTGATGCTCGAGCCAGGAGGGGATGAAGAAAGTCTCGACCATACGGCCGGGCTGCGCCGCATCTTCAAAGATATCCCAGCCATAAGCGCCGTCGCGCAATCGCTCCGGTCCGAATTCGTGAATCGTGGCGAGGAACGCTTCACGATCTTCGGGCGCGATCGTGTATTCGATGATGACCTGAACGGGACCGTGGTCATCCTCGACCTCGCGGGATATCACCGGCGCGGGCCAATGCATCGATGGGGTAAGATCGACAGCCGCGCCGGTCTGCAGCTTCCAACGCGCGAGCAGCGGGATCATGACGAGCGTGCTCGCGGCAGCGACAAAGTGAGCGACGGGAAGGCTGGTCAGCTTGGCGAATTGGCCCCAGAACGCGCTGCCGAGCGTCATCGCGCCGAACTGGACGGTGGCAAATATCGCAAGACCACGCCCCTTCACCCAGGCCGGCAATGCCACCTGCGCAGAGACATTGAGCGGTGCCAGGACCGCGATCCACGACACACCGGCAATCAGCGCAGCCGTCAGGCCGACCACAGGAGAACGCGCCAGCCCGAAAAATAACAGTGCGAGCGCCGTGCCGGCCGATGCAGCGGCCACGAGATTGTTGGGACCAAGAGCCGCCTTGAGCTTCGGCAATAGGAAGGCGCCGCCGACCGCACCAACACCGATCGTGCCAAGCAGCAATCCATAAAGCTGCGGCCCGCTGGCAATCTGGTCACGCGCCACAAGCGGCAGCAAGGCCCAATAGGCGCTGGCGAAAACAAAAAAACCAGCAGCACGCATCAAGGTCGCCGTCAGGTGACGATTATGGCGGGCATGACGCCAGCCGACCCCCAGCGCCGAGTGAAATCGCTCGGGTGGGAGAGAATGTTCCACACCGTCAGCCGGCCGCCACCACAGAAGGACGGCGATGACGCCCAGCGTGCTGAGCGCATTGAGCCAGAACGGCGCCGCCAGACCCGAAACGCCAATGATGACGCCGGCCAGCGCCGGCCCCACCGCGCGGCTGATATTGATGCCGACGCTGTTGAGCGAGACCGCCGCCTGCAGATCCTCGCGCGGCACGAGCGAGGGAACGATGGACTGCCAGGCCGGCGCAATCAGCGCGGAAGCGGCACCGACAAGAAATGTAAAGATCAGCAGGATCGTTGGTGTCACCCAGTCAAGCCAGACGAGAAAACCCAGGGCGGCAACAATCACCGTCAGCGCGACGTTTACCGAAAGCAGGAGTTTGCGCCTATTGACGATGTCGGCCAGCGCACCGGCCGGCAATCCCAACAGAACCACCGGCAGCATGGTGGCCACCTGCACCAGCGAGACGATGAAGGCGTCCTGCGTTAGGCCCGCCATCAGCCAGCCGGCCGCCGCATTCTGCATCCATGTGCCGATATTTGACACCACGGTTGCGATCCACAATGCAGCGAATACCGGATGTCGAAGCGGATCGAGCGCGGAGCCCTCCGTCATCGTCGTCTTGTTTCCTTCGGGACTGGTCATCGTCGCTCACTCGTCAAATGAACCAGCGGCATAAACCGCCGCTGGCAATCGTCTTCCATTCATTCACTTCGCCGGCTTCGGCCCGATGCGCGCACCGTGCTTGACGCGCTCCGGTGCCTTGTGAACCATCGTATAGGCATAATCGACACCCATGCCGTAGGCGCCCGAATGTTCCTGCACGATCCTGATCACGTTGTCGTAGGTTTCCTTGCGCGCCCAATCGCGCTGCCATTCAAGCATCACCTGTTGCCACGTCACCGGAACGACACCGGCCTGCACCATGCGGTCCATGGCGTATTTATGCGCGTCGGGAGATGTGCCCCCGGAAGCGTCGGCCACCATGTAGATCTCATAGCCGCCTTCCTTCATGGCGCAGAGTGCAAACGTGATGTTGCAAACTTCGGTCCACAAACCTGACACCACGATCTTCTTGCGGCCATTGGCCGCCAGCGCATCGCGGACATTCTGGTCGTCCCAGGAATTCATCGACGTCCGCTCGAGCAGCTTGTTCTCGGGGAAGACCGCGAGCAATTCTGGATATGTGTTACCGGAAAAGCTTTCCGTCTCGACGGTCGTAATCGTCGTTGGGACATTGAAGACTTTCGCAGCCTTGGCCAGGCCAACGACATTGTTCTTCAGCGTCTGGCGATCGATCGACTGCACACCAAACGCCATTTGCGGTTGCTGGTCGATAAAGATCAATTGGGAGTTCTGAGGCGTGAGAACGTCGAGAAATCCGGACATGGTCAGCTCCTGCGTGATGCGTGTAAATCTTTTTTGAGGAAGGCGAGGACGCGTCGAAACGACCGACCGCATGCAAGCTCGACATCGAGTTTGGTGCGTCCGCTGAGTTTCTGCCCGATCCCTTTCCGCGTGCGGCAACCGTTTCCGTCACCATGTCGCTAATTTACAGCCGCCATAAAAAGCAGACAATATCCATAATTGTCGATATATTGTATCCGATATGAGGACAATAAAACGGGCCGGTGGCGCCGCCGTCGGCTCAAGCGGATCGGATATTCGGCATGGATAAGCTGACAAGCATGCTGGCCTTCACCAAGGTCGTCACCCACGGCAGTTTCTCGGAAGCGGCGCGCGACATGCGTCTCTCACGGTCGGCCGTGAGCAAATATGTCATCGACCTCGAGGTCGATCTGGGAGCGCAGTTGCTCAACCGCACAACCCGCAGCGTCAGCGCTACCGATCACGGTCAGCGCTATTACGAGCGCTGCCTTGCCATCCTGTCCGAAATCGAGGAGGCCGAGCTCGTCGTCTCGCGACACCAGATCGAGCCGAAGGGGCTTCTGCGCGTCAACGCACCGATGTCATTCGGCACGCTTCATCTCGGACCCGCGATCGGTGTTTTCATGGACCGCTATTCCGAAATTCAGGTCGAGTTGATGCTGAGCGACCAACAACTCGACACCGTGCAGGAAGGCTTCGATCTCACGATTCGTATCGCCGATTTGCCGGCATCCAGTCTCATTGGTCGTAAAATCGTGGCGGCGCCGCGTGTCCTTTGCGCATCGCCGGATTACCTGAAACGGGCAGGCACTCCGAAACACCCAAAAGAACTGCGCGATCATGAATGCCTGAGTTACGGATATCTGGCCACAGGTCTGCAATGGAAGCTGATCGCCAAGCATGAAGAATACTCTTTCAATGCACCATGGACCTTATGCTCGAATAACGGTGAAATCCTACGCGATGCTGCTATGAGCGGACGTGGAATAGCGCTGCTCCCTCTGTTCATTATCGAGCCGCAGTTGCAGGACGGCAGCCTTCGGCGCGTTCTGAGCAAGTATCATGCGCCGGAAATGTCGATCTATGCGCTCTATCCGCAGACCCGTTACGTCCCCCCAAGGTTCGCGCGTTTATCGATTTTCTTGTCGAGAGATTTGCACGATGTGACACCAAGGGCGCTCCGTACGGCAACCAAGGAAGTTGAATCCGACCACTGTTGGTCAGCAGGAGATTACGGCGATCGAGCACTGGGTTTTCATGCTTATGGCACCCACGCCTTGGGTCAATATTATTGGTTCGTTGCGACGTATCGGTTGCCGGCAGCTTGAGCCGAAATCAGGTCAATGTCCGCTTGGGTTTAAAGCGGATCTCGCGCGGATATTCGCGGAACCTCCATTATGGAACATATCCATTTGCTTTAGCTGCGTTGACCAATTTTCACTGGTACGAGCAAATTCCATTTTTTTGTCACCGCGCATCAGACCTCGAGAGCGCCGCGCATCGTCATAGAGAAGTTTGGCAAGTGAGAGAGCAGCCTGCGCTTCTTGGGGGCTACACTGCTGCGTGACCGCAAGCGTAACATGGTCCGTGTCACCAGCGCCGGATAATTACATCAACAACTGACGGATTGCTTGAGCCGCTACTAGATAGGACTCTGCTGTGACATCATAGGCAAGCGTCGGCACAAGACCGCTCTCATATGTCTGCAACGCGCTTTCCAAAACGGGCTGGATTTTGGCGGTGTCCTTGCAGCCGCGGGCGAGCAGGGTGAGTTCAGACAAACGGGCCGATGCGGACGGAGCGCGTTGCGACGCTGCGATGAGCTCATCAACAACGGCATCATCGGTTTCAATCCTGCGAATCACTGCAGGAACCCAATAGCCGCAATTCAGAGCATTGATCTCCTCCGGATCATACCTGAGCACGTCTTCAAGCATGGCTGCGATGTTACCTATGGCCGCAGTAAGGCGTATCACCGTCACTAGATCATATTCTTTATTTATCGTCTGGGTTTCGAGCAGATTCTCAACCGCTGCGTCGTGCTCCCGCAGCACTGTCTCCGCGAGAGCCGCCACGGCGCAGGCGCTTTCTGGGTCGGCCGTCACCTGGTCGATCGCAATTTGATACAAATCGCTATGCGCGAAATGCTCAGCGAAGATCTCCGCTGCCATATGGGATGGCCAGCGATCCCTGTTGCTGAGCCATTGCCCGTACGTTGAGCCAGTGCGAATAAGCGGTTCAATCAAACTCCGCATCTCCGTGCCTTCAGGAGCGAAGCGTCGAAGCGCACCTAGCTTCGTGTCGAGCCGAAGCTGCGGATCAGTCGAACCGTAAAGTAGCGCGAAAAGGCGCTTAGCATTCGGCGTGCCCGGGTCAAGAGTTGGCAGCGTGGTTTCGGGTGCGATTTGAAATCGAGTCAGTGCATCGTCTTCACTTCCAAATACAGCTATGGCGCGATCCCATCGCGGCAGAATGCGTTTGATGTAACGATCGCTCTTGTCCAGTGCGACGAGAGATCCTACGTCCACATTCACCGGCTTGCCGCTATGGTCCTTTAGGGGTGCGAAAGCGTCAAGCCTGTCGGCGATGGCAATTCCAGCAATGCCGGCAGCGCGGCGATGCGAGAACTCCGGTCCAACGGCGTCCAACTCGTCGACCAGGAATTTGAGATGGTCAGGGCCAAATTCTCCGCGAGCAACGCATACTTCCGTCCAGGCCATTACGGCCTCACCCGAAGTGGCTCCGTCTGTGTCAAACCGCGACTGGGTGAGGATCGAGAAAGCCTCTGCATCCGACGTGGCCGCAGCGCTTATGGCTGGAATTGAGGCGAGACGCGTGGTTTCTGGCAGTGGCGCAAGCACTTTCAAGATCAGACCGCACATCTCAGCATCGTCGGCATAGGCCGTTGCAACGGCGCCGATCTCTCCATCGCGGAGGCGGAGTTCCTTGCGGGCCAATTCCCGTACTTCGGGGCGCGAGCCGAACGTAAGAAACAGCTCCTCCCTCCAACTATTATCATACAGGAGGCGCTTTGCCGGATCCCCTGCCTCCCATGCCGCTTTGAAAGCCTCTTCATCCTCGGAAAGTCCTAGAAGCCGTAAGCCCCGCACCAAAAAGCGTGTGTCCTTCGGCTTTGCATGCAACGCTTTCAATATCGCCGCGCGGACCAGATCGGAATCATCGATGATGGCCGGCAGCGCTTCGGCGGCCTCTGCGACGGCGGTCGGCGATCCGTCCAACACTCCGTGAAAGGCCGCCACTACCTCTGGATCATCTTTACCCCAGAATTTGGCCAGTCCACCGGAAGACCAGAAGGAGAGTCCTTTGCCGGATTTCATTGACTCAATCATCCGTGCTTTCAGCGACGGAAGACGCAGGACCTTGCTGACCCAGTACCAATTATAATCGTGATGTTTGTCCTGCCGCATCCGCTCTTCAACGATGCGCGTTAATTTCGGTGAGAAGGTCACGCGCTCGAGAGGGATGTTTGAGCGTCCAAAGACTTCATTGAACGACCAGTCTTCCGACGCGATGGCACGAAGGGTGGGCTCCACCAGGCGGTGAGAGGGGTCAACCAGGATCAATGCGCCCAGCAGCGCAACTTGTTTGCGGCCCCGATTCTCGCCTGTCAGTGCTGACTCGATATGCGCGAGCAGCTCGTTCTTATGTCGTGCAGAAAAATATTCGACGAGATCGCGCGCGTAGATCTCGGACGAGAAATTATCGTCTTTGTAAGCAACTCCGGCGAAGATATTGAGATCGTTTAAATCGGCCTCGTTTCGCTGAGCGCGGACACGAATCGCATCAATTCTCAGTCCGGCAAGAGCCACATGGCGCAGTTCCAATGCCAGGGCCGCTACATCGTCGTCCCCGGCCCAGCCGAGTCCCAATGCGATGAATGCTGCATGCATCGTTTCAATAGACCGGGGCTGGTGAAACAGCCGCAGCAAGGTCTTTTTGATTTCGTCGTCGCCTTTACAGAATTCGGCGATCACCTGGGCAGCGGCACGCGCGACATTATCCAAATCACCCGCCAATATCCGCAGCAGTACCGGAATGCAGGCTGGCCGCATTCCCTCGTCCCATTGCCGCATGGCAAGCACGGCCGCTTGTCGGCTCCAACCGTGATAGTCGGGTATCCACTCCGCAAGCTTGTCGGCGCACTGAGCAGATACGGATTGTGAGAACAGCCCGTCCACCACAGCGGAGACCAGGCTGTGCTGGCGCGCGCCCGATGCATCAAGCTCCGTCTCGTCAAAAAAGCGCTTGGCGAGAGCGCGTACTTTTGGAAGATCATGTTCAAAATCAGCAAACGCCGCTTCCGTCAGCAACGCATCGCGTGCTGCCACGCCTAAAATGTCAGACGCAGGGGCCTGTTCGACCGCTTCGAGTAGCCTTTCAACTTCCTGCTCATTGCGTGTTAGGTAGAGCAGATAGAGGATCGGTTCTTTCCAGGCCGATTGCGATGCATGGGCGGTGATAAACGCGGCCCGGTCTTCTAGTGACTTCTGGGACAGATGGGCTCCGGCAAAATATTCCTGCAGCGACCGATGAAGGAAGCCGACATTGTTCGTCGCCTTCTTGACGAGCAGTCCGGCAACTTCTTCGTTGAATAAAAAGATGGACCGAGCCTGTTCCTCCGCCAAGGCGCGGTCGGCGTTGCCGTTACGCGCCATGACGAGCGAGGTGGCCCGCGCAATGGCATCTTTCTCGAACGCGCCATCCGCAACGCTTCCACGCAACTCTCCGGCATGAAGTCCAAAAGCAAAATCTTCCAACAAGCGGTCCCGGTGACGTGGACTTTGGGCAAGCTCCGTTTTCATCGCATCCTTGGCCCGCCGCTTGGGTTGCTCGTCGATGAGCTGCTGAACGATCTCCTGGCTTGCATCAAAGCGGTTGCGCGGCAGATCGCGGCCCAGCCGGTGCAGCTTAAGCAGCGACAGCAGGAATAGTGGGGTACGCGAAAGGCTCCCAATTCCGAGACTTTGCAGCAGGGCTTTTGTAAAGGCATCCGCCCGGTTCTTCGCCTGGCGCTCTACTGTTTTCTGCTCTGCGCGGGGGCCGAGTTCTTGCCGCTCCAAAATGCGATACCAGAGCAATGCCAGTTCCGATCTCTGCGCATCAGAGAGCGGCGCAAGTTGTGCACGTGACCACGTGCCAATGCCGCTAAACGCACGGACGCCGTGGGGTCGCGATGTCGCAAGCACGGGCGCCGCCTTGGTTTCGGCGAACACCGACAATGAAACCAGCAGCGTATCCGCTATAGCCTGGTTGCGCGTTTCATCAAGGCCGTCAACCAGTAGAACAACCTTTGCGGATTTCAGCGCACGCCGCATGGCGTTGGCGACATCGCACTCGTTCAGTGCATCAACGAATCCATGCACGACATCCTCCAATGGGGGAGGACGGTCCTTGCCCTCGGACATTCTGGCCCACAAGGCGAAAGGTACCCAGACAGGTACATATCCTGCAAATCGTTCGTTGATGGCCTGCAAGTCCGATGTGTCGGACAACAGCTGAAGAGCGAGGTAGCGGAGCAACGTGGTCTTGCCAGCTCCAGCGTCAGCGGAGATCACCACGCGGCTAACCTCGCCCAAAAGCTGATTGACGGAAGTCCGCCGCTCAGTTGGCCGCAGAGGAGCTGGCCGGGCTGGCGGCGCCCTATCGCTCTGAGCGGTAGAGGGCGTTTGTTTGCTGTTCTGCGCAGGCGGTCCTGGTGTTGCCTGCGGTCCCTCGGTGGGAATTCGTTCGTCCGCTGCCAGCCCTAGCGGAAGGATCACCTCAGGCAGGACATAGCGTTTTGAAAGTTCTGGCGAGGGCGTTTCGGCCCCAATCTGGCCGACCAATGGCAGACCGGGATCAACGATGCCGATCCAGGCCGTGTACAGCGAGCGAAGCCGCATGCGCAGCGAATTGATATCGACCCGTGATATCCGGTCCGCCAAAGCAGCGATGTGTTCAGCAGCGCAAAATCGTTCAAGCCATGGCCGACCAAACAAATCATCCACGATCTCTGCTTCGGTCTTGAGCTTTTCGGAAAGCTCTCGTTCGAAGAGGGGCTCGAATGTGATCCCACGCGCTGCGAGTTTGTCGCGCGCCTTTTCGATCGCATCGATGAGGGGCGGACTCGTGCCATTGCAGGCAACAGCGAGGGTAAACTTCTTCGCCTTGTTTGCCCAATTGCCTTTAAGGAAATGATTGACCGCCGCCGTGAGCTGCGCTTGGTGGAAGGCTTGGTGCCGTTTGCTCTGCCAGGTTTCGTACGAGCCGTCCGTCATCCGCACGAGTACATCAATTCCGAGCTGCTCGTGACCTTGGCTGCCGTATGCCCAGACCTTTTCGACCTTACCCGCCTTCTGCGCCAGCCGATAGCAAAGACGTTCAAAATTCTCCCAGCCAAGTTCGAGAAAGGGCAGGGAAGCGGCCCGAGGTAGCACAGGTGGATTGGGGCCTGTGCCAGTCGGCTCGGCCATAATCCAAGGCGGGTTTTCGGTTGGCGTCGGTGTGGGCGATGACTGCGCTCGTCGCGGCGCTGCCTTCGCAGCGCGCGCACGCGTCTTCCTTCCACCCACGCTTTTCTTCTTTTTCGCCATGAGACGTTGACCACGTGCACCCAGTCACGCGATCAAAATGAAGGCCCTTTAGAGTGGATGCCAGCAAAAATTGAAATATCCCGCGGCAGGGAGCGGGCAATTCAGGTTCTATCTCGCTACGCGAAGCGAGCGCGCTTCCGTCTCTAAAGCGAGGCGGCCCAGTTGGCTGAGCGAAAAGCTTTCACGGAAAATGGCGGATGTGGTCCAACGCTGCGGGACCAGGGGGAAGAGAAGGCGGTTGTTGCCAAAGTTCGGCAACTATTCCTCCCCGACAGAGATTCCAACCGTTCTTCTTGTTCGCCTCGGCAAGCCATTGATTTCGCAGTGCCCCGAACCTCAATACTTTCCTAGCAAGTTCACAGGTTGAGAGAATATCGCCCGTCGGAGAATGAATTTGAGCGATTCGCCTGCTTCGGAGTGCTGAGGTATTGCGAAAAGTGCCGCGTTTCAGCATTCCCTGAGGGCCGCCGCAAAGAGCAGAGAACGAGGCTTTTAGGGCTATGGCGGAGGGAGAGGAACCCGCAGCGAACATTCTCTATTTTTCACCAGGTTTTTTAGCTACTTAGCTTGTCTTGGTCGAGTGCCGGCTTGATTGCGTCAAACGCATCCGCGCGCATCCGGCATCCGCTCCCAGACGTGCGGTTCAGCGTTACGTCCCAAGGTGGGAGCCCGGTGCGGTAATTCCGTTCGCCGGGTTCTGTGCGGGGGGGGGGGGGCGGCGAGCAATCGTCGTCCCTACCGCGAGGCGCATCCCAGCGTAGAAGGTCGTAGTGGAGGGGAGAAGAACGTTTCATCATGACGACGAAGGAGGTTGCATTGGCGAAAGTTCCTCAATGAACTCACGCAATGCAAGGCTCGCGCGCCGTTCACGATGCATGAGCGCGCTGAACGAGCGCTCTATCGCCCGGAATTGCACCGCACTCAGCTGTCCGGAAGCCAGCCCCGATCTGACCACGGCGTGCGACATCGCGGTCGCGCCGGCCCCGGCCTCGACCGCGGCCCGTACAGCTTCATTGGAAGGAAGCTCGAGGCAGATGCGGAGCAGCTCCGGCTTTATGCCGTCTTGCCGCAAAGCGTCCTCGAAAACAGAGCGGGTGCCCGAGCCCCGCTCGCGCATGACCCATTCAGCCGCGCCGATTTCTGCGGCTTCGAGACGGCGCCGCAGCTTGGCCCAGGGATGCTTTGCATGGACGACGATGGTGAGCCGGTCCTGATGGACTGGCCATGCTATGAGGTCGTCAAGCTGGACGGTATCTTCGACAAATCCAATTTCGGCCGCTCCGTTAACAATGGCGGAGACCACCTGCGTCGTGTTCCCGATCGTGACGTTTATCATGATATCGGGATGGCGCGCCCTAAAGTGGGCAAGGCGCTCCGGGAGCCAATAGCTCGCCGTTGTCTGGCTTGCGTGGATTTTGATCGCGCCGCGCTTCAGCCCGCGCAGTTCCCTTAATGACTGTTCGGCGGAGGCCGCCGATCTCAGGACCGCGCGCGCTTCTTCAAGAAAGATGCGGCCGTCTTGTGTCAGCTCGACCCTGCGGCCGATCCGATGAAACAGGACCACGCCATGCCTGTTTTCCAGCGCGCTAATCGCACCGCTGACGGCGGACTGGGTCAGCCGCAGCGCCTCGGCGGCGCGCGTCATGTGTTCGCGCTCGGCGACGCCAACGAAGATCCGGAGTTGATCGAGGGTCATGTCAAATGATCGGATACGGCGATCAATTTAACAAGAATTATCGGTTGGACCGTTAAGCCTTAATACTCGTATTCCGGTTCTGGAATAGGAATTCCCGCTTATGGACGCTGTGTTGACGCTATTCGATGGACGCAGCGCATTCGGAAGGCTGCTTCCCGGGCTCGCTATAGTCGTTGCTGTCGCAGTCCTAGCCATGCTGCTTCGACTTCTTCCGGGCCTGTCCATGTTTTCGCCGCTGATGCTTGCGGTGCTGATAGGAGTGGCCCTGGGCCACCTTTATCACCCGCCGCCGCGGTGCCTGCCGGGAATAGGCTTCGCCGGCCGACGCATCCTTCGGCTCGCGATCGTGCTGTTGGGGCTTCAGCTCAGCGCCACGCAGCTTCTTGCAATCGGTCTCGACGGCTTTGTGATTGCGACCTGTGTGGTCGCAATAACCTTTATTGCAGTCGCTTGGATGGGGCCGCTACTCGGCGTCGACGCACGGCTCGCCGGTCTCATTGCTGCTGGAACTTCGATCTGTGGCGCCTCGGCGGTGGCCGCGATGAGCACTGTAAATCAAGCGAGCGAGGAGGACGTGACCTATGCGATGGCAGCGGTGACCGTATTTGGTACAATTTTGATGTTTCTGCTGCCCGCCGCCGGACACACACTCGGTCTCCCTGAACGCGCGTTCGGAATATGGGCGGGTGTCTCCATCCACGAGGTGGCGCAGGTAACCGGCGCCACCTTTCAGTACGGCAATGTGGCCGGTGAAACCGGAATCATCGTGAAACTGACTCGGGTCATGATGCTGGCTCCGTTGGTGTTGGTCGTGGGTTTGCGGCTGCACCGGCGTAGATCGGCTGGGAATGAAGACGCGGCGCCTCCGGTCGTTCCGCTATTCGTGCTCGGTTTCATCGCCGCCGCGGCGTTAAACAGCGTTGTTTCCATTCCGGCCGACATTCGCGCCAGCCTCATGAGCATCACCACATTCCTCCTGGCGCTGGCGCTGGCCGCACTCGGACTGCAGGCGCATGTGAGCCGGCTGAAGGCGAAAGGAGTGCGACCGCTGGCGCTCGGTGCGCTTGGTACGGTCCTGATTGTTGGGCTCAGCCTTGGTCTGGTAATGCTGGCAAACTGGGTGGCGTGAATCCGTCATCGGCTTTCAGCCTTCCGATTGTGCCGTGACGCACGACTGCCGGATTTGTGCTGTAACGCCGGAGACGCTTCAGTCGGGCAAAAAGCAGTAACAGTTCATCGAGCACGCAAATATCGAGCTGTAACTATCGCGATCGAAAATAACAAAAGAACCAACCATGGCGCCCACCTTCGATTGACCCAGCGGGCGGCTCGACCATTATCTCTCGACGCATTTTGTGCCATATTATTCCGCTAAATAGTATACGTCTTACCGTAGGCGTCTTGCACTACAAAGGGCATGCCGGCATTCATCATAAGGATGGACCAAACCAACTGATGTTTGTCTCAAGATAACCGAGGTTTTCAGCCGCCGTCGGGACGCCATTGCACACTTTCTTGCTGACGTCTGCGATGGCTAGCGCTGCCTGACGGTATCCGGATTGGCGGATATCTTGATCGTCGGCGCAACCGGATGTCTCGAAGGATTGCCCGAGCCGGTCACAAAGCATATGAATTGCGCTCCTCCGGCGGCCGGCGCAGTAATGTTCTCGACCGCCGCCGCCGGTGCATCCATCATCCAGACGCCCGGTCCTTTCGGCGCCTCGCCGTAACCGATGACGCCCCTAATAGCTCGCGTGCCGGTTTTCGCCATTGCGCCAACGGATTTTTCTTCGATGATGTCAACCCGCCGGCCATGTTGTCAGGTGTGGGGTTGATCCTGATCCGCGCTGGTGCGAAAATGCTACCGGGCGAGAAGTGGCCGCAGAAGCCACATGATAACATCAGGAGGAAAACAGTGTTTCGCAAACCGCTCACAATTGTCTCATCTGCGATCCTTGCGTTCGTCGCCGCGCCGTTGCAAGCGCAGGACTATCCCACACGACCAGTAAAGATCATCGTGCAATACCCACCTGGCGGCGCGCCGGATGCCTCAGGCCGTTTGATGGCGGAAAAACTTTCAGAGCATTTCGGACAGCCCTTTTTCGTCGAAAATCGGAGCGGCGTCGGCGGCAATCTCGGAACGGAGCTTGTCATAAAATCGGAGCCCGATGGCTACACGCTCCTGCTCGCCGCGTCGGGCAGCATGGCCATCAGTCCAGCCCTTTACAAGAACCTGAAATTCAAGATTAGCGATCTGGCGCCGATCAGTCTGGTCGGTTCATTCGATTTCGTCATGATGTCTGCCCCGTCGTTGAAAGGGAATTCCATTCAGGAAATCGTCGACAGCGCAAAAAAAAATCCTGGCAAGATAAGCATCGCGTCGTCCGGCTTCGGGAGCGAGCATCACTTGCTTGGCGAGCTGTTCAAGCTGGCCACCGGCGCGCCACTGACCCACGTCCCTTATAAAGGGTTCGGACCAGGCGTGACCGACGTCATGGCCAATCATGTCGAGCTAATGTTTGGGTCGGTCCCCGCCGCCGCGCCGCTCATTAAGGGCGACAAACTGGTTGCGGTCGCTGTAACTGGCGGCGAGCGGAGCGGCCAGATCCCCGATGTCCCGACATTCACCGAGCTTGGCTTTCCTAGCATCCGGATGACATCCTGGGTCGGACTTCTAGCGCCGGCGGGCACGCCGCAGCCCACGCTGCAGAAGTTGACAGCCGCGGTGGAGAAAATTCTCGAATCGAAAGAGGTCCAGCAGCGCATCATTAAGCTAGGATTGAGCCCCATGGCGGTCGGACCGAAAGTCTTTGCCGACCAGATCAAGTCAGACACCGCATTCTGGGACGACGTCGTCGGTCGTGCGAAAATCCAGCAAGTCGACTAGCATAAGAGTCGGCCTTGGCGGACTCTGCCAAATCCGCAGAGCGCAGATATTGCTGTGCTCAATTTTGTAATCAACCATCATCACTAGGAATGCCCACATGAAGCACGAACCTCTGATCAGCCAAGGCGGCTCGAGCGCACCTGGTACGATATGGTATACGCGATGCCCGGTTCCGACCGCGGCTGGAATTGCGATCCAAAAGGGCTGGCTGAGCGAGGCCTTCGCTCCCGATGGAATCCAAGTCCGTTCCATGCGCCACTCGCAGGATCCGAAAATTCGCGAATCCCATTACACCCACACACTAGACAATTCATTCCGGCAGGGCGGCAATGCACCCGCCCTGTTCGCACGCTCGGAAGGCAAGGACACGGTGCTTCTGGGCCTGCACTGGATTCCGCAATATCAGGCGATCCTGACTCTCGCCGAATCCGGCATCACCACGGTAAGCCAACTGAAAGATCGCAAACTTGCCTTGCCGCGACGCGTGAACGATCCGATCGATTTTTGGCGCGCCACCGCAATGCAAGGTTATCAGAATGCTCTGCGGCTGGCCGGCCTCGATCTGTCCGATGTCGAGCTGGTCGATCTTCCGATCGAGATGACCTATGTCGATGAAGACGTGGAAATCACCGATTCGCTGACGCCGGCGCCACGCAGCATCAAGTTTCAAACGCGCGAGATGACCGCACTAATCCGCGGCGAAGTCGACGCCATGTTCGGATACAGCGTCTGGGGCGCGGCCGTGCGTGGACAGATCAGCGCCATAGAGGTATTCACCTTTGACGGTGTGCCGATGGAACAACAGGTCAATAACGGTGCGCCGGAAACGCTGACGGTGAGCGGCGGCCTTCTGCGAGATCATCCCGAATTGGTCGAACGCTATGTCATGAAGCTGATCATGGCCGCCGACTGGGCCAAAAAGAATAGGGATGCTGCTCGCCGTGCTATCGCAATAGAGACTGGCAGCGCCGAATATTGGCTCGATAAGGGATGTGGCGCCGATTTTGCTGACCGCCTCGATTTTTCGCTGGCTCCGGAGTTGGTGAAAACCTTGGAGGTTCGCAAGGCATTCCTGCTCGACCACGGGTTCATGCGCAAGGATTTCGAAATCTCCGACTGGATGGATCCCCGTCCGTTGCAGAATGCCATGAAGCGGCTGGAGGCCGAAGGCTTGAAGTAAATCTCGAACGGCAGTTCTGTGCGGTGTCTTGCCGGGAACAAGACACCGCATATAGGTCCGCAAAATGGTGCTTAACGTGCCTTGGCGGATCGTTCCGAGGATACACATGCTAATCCTGTCGAATAGTGATGTCGAACGGCTTATATCTATCGGTGAAGCTATCGAGGCGCTACGCATCTCAAATCGGGAAGTGGCAGAGTTCAAATATAATACGCGTTACCGCTTGAATCGTTCGCGAACGAACTACTATTTGCCCTGGCAG
This sequence comes from Pseudorhodoplanes sinuspersici, assembly GCF_002119765.1. Lineage (NCBI taxonomy): Bacteria > Pseudomonadati > Pseudomonadota > Alphaproteobacteria > Hyphomicrobiales > Pseudorhodoplanes > Pseudorhodoplanes sinuspersici. The sequence continues at coordinate 659,211 of NZ_CP021112.1, read as the reverse complement.
AATCTTGGATCGGCCGACGCTGGAGCGGCCGACCATGTGGTAGACGAAAGTGATTCGTCTATTTATTACAACTTTAAGTCCATGGAAGGAGGGAGCCCGCATTTTGGTGTTTGGGCACTGCGAAGCAGCTCGGACTTGGTGCGCTTGCGTTCAGGTGCTTATGGACCAACGCACACCTATATGCGCTATGGCGATCTTCCCGGAGGCAAGGGCTATAGCGATCTCATTTTTCTCTACAACATCCATGATGCGCAGTTTGAAGCCATTATTCAGGCGGCTACGCTGCAAGGCATAAGAGTTGCCGCAACGTCAGCGCTCGGCACAGACTACTTATGCCGGCCTGACGTCCGCCGTGCCGGACTGTTTGGGTCTGGCTGGCAAGCAACTGCAAATCTGCGGGCCTTGCTGTGTGTCAGGCCGAGTATCGATCATGTAAAGGTTTTCAGTCCGAATCCGGATAATCGGAAGCGGTTTGCCGCGCGGATGTGCAAGGAACTCGCTATTGATGTGCAGCCGGCCTCCTCGCCCGAGGAAGCGGTGCGCGGCATGGAGGTTATTTACGAGGCATCGAGCGCGCGCACTCCAGTCTTCGACGGGGACCTGATCGAAGAAGGTCAACACATCATGTCCGTTGGAGCCGGCGATGAACATTTCGAGCGCCGCCTGATTGACCCAAAAGCGGTGGCTCGTTGCTCCATCGTCGGCGTGCATTCTCTCGAAGTGAAATTTGGGCTTGAGGAGATCGTCGACTGCCTCGATGAGGGAACACTTGACAAAAATAAAGTTGTAGATCTTCCCGATCTTGTGACCGGAAAGGTTGTGCCCGCGATCTCCGACCATTCCATTTCATTCTTCAAAAATAACGTTGGGCTAGGCAGCCAATTCGCTTCCGTAGGGGGCCTCGTGCTGCAAAAGGCGAGAGCGCAGCAAGTTGGGGTTGAGGTGCCACAGAAATATGTATCCCAAGTCATGGTTCGTTGACTGCGGTAATGCACGGGCGGAGGCACGCGTTTAACCTATCCTGTCGATGGTTTGGACCGGTCGGAAATAGTGATTATTGCGTGGCCGATCCAACGTTGGCATCAGACCGGTGTGTGTCTGCGGCGCTGGTGGCCGAGCAATGTGTCCGTTGAACACTTAGTATTGACCGCGCTATTGCTCGATTCCAGTCTGCAAGGGCCCGATCGCTTCGTCCGGTCGGTTACTGAGTCAGAAGGTCTTGCAACGTTGTCGCGGGAGGGCACTTTTTGTCCGGAGTGAGAAGACTGCAACGCGGGTGTATTAGCCGCAACTCGATCTGACAGTCGGCGCCTGGTGAGCGGTCGGGTCTTGCTGTCGGACGCAATCAGGCTGCGATCATTTTCTCCTTCGTCATCGGCATTGCATCCAGGAAGGTCTGCATCGGGGTCTTGCCGAAGCACCAGCGGCCCTGATGCGGACGCGATTCATTGTACTCGGCGAGCCATGCGTCAAGGTCGACCTGCAGTTCGTCGAGCGAACGGTATACCTTCTTTCGGAACGCCACTCGATAGAACTCGTTGAGCGCGGTCTTGTGGAAGCGCTCGCAGATGCCGTTGGTCTGCGGGCTCTTGGTCTTGGTGCGGGTGTGATCGATGTCCTCGACCGCGAGATACAGTTCGTACTCGTGGCGCTCCGGGTTGCCGCAATATTCCGTCCCGCGGTCGGTCAGCACGCGCAGCAGCTTGACCTCGTGCTGCTCGAAGAACGGCAACACGCGGTCGTTCAACAGGTCGGCCGCCGTGATCGGCGTCTTGCGGTCGTAGAGCTTGGCGAAGGCGACCTTGGCATAGGTGTCGATGAAGGTCTGCTGATAGATGCGCCCCACGCCCTTCATGTTGCCGACGTAGAACGTGTCCTGGGCGCCGCAATAGCCGGGATGTTCGCTCTCGAACTCGCCGTGCGCCTCCTTCTCGGCCTTGGCCTTCTCCAGCGCCACCACCTGCGCTTCGGTCAGCACCAGGCCCTCCTGGGCGCTCTTGGCCTCCAGCGCCTTGAGCCGCTTCTTCATCGTCTCGAGATCGTGCCGCAGCCACACGCAGCGTACGCCGGCGGGCGAGACGGTGAGACCGCGCTTGCGCAGCTCGTTGGCCACCCGCACTTGGCCATAGGCCGGCTGCTCGATGGCGAGCGCAACAATCGCATCCTCGATCTCGGCCGGAACCCGGTTCTTCAGTACCGGCTTCCGGCGGCTGATCTCTTGCAACGCCAGTTCGCCGCCTTTGTCGTACATTTCTTTGAACCGGTAAAAGCTGTCCCGGCTGTAGCCCATCATCTTGCAGGCTTGACTGACGTTGCCGAGCTGTTTGGCAAGCTCCAGCAGTCCAACTTTGGCGCGGATGATCTTCTGTTCAGTCGTCATGGTGTCCTCCAATCCGCCGAGGCGGGGCGCTTCGCCACCCCGACCAGCTCCGCGCCCCGCCTCGGCTCGCGATTCGCCGTGGGGAAACAGGACACCGTCTGTCAGATTAAATTTTAGCTAATGCAAAATATGCCTGCCGTCACTGCGAGCGCACCGCGCTGAACACCCCGATTGTGACCGCGCCAATGCCGGCGCAGCCGCTGCCGGGTAGCGTGGCCACGCCATCGACGCTGGCGCTGGTGCTCGCCAACAAATACGTCGACGGCACGCCGCTGTACCGTGTGGCGGGCGCGCTGGGGCGCGCCGACGTCAGCATCAGCCGCGGGACGCTGGGCAACTGGGTGATCCGGGCGAGCGAGTTGCATCTGCATCGGGTCTATGACGCGCTACAGCAAAAGCTCAGATCGCAGCCCCTGGTCCACGGCGACGAAACCTGGGTCCAGGTTCTTAAAGAGGACGGCAGTGATGCGCAGGCCAAATCCTTCATGTGGGCCTATCGCAGCGGCCAGGACTGCGCGCAGCCGGTCGTGCTGTTCGATTACCAGCCCGGTCGCGGCCAGGAACATCCTCAGGCCTTCCTGGCCGGCTATCGTGGCTTGTTGATGAGCGACGGCTATGACGCCTGGCGCACGCTGACAGGCGCGACCCATCTCGGCTGTATGGCGCATGCGCGCAGGAAATTTACCGATGCGCTCAAGGCCAGGACAAAGCCTGGCGGTCCGCCATTGCAGGCGCTCAAGTTCTTCGAGGCGTTGTATGAGGTCGAAAGGGTGGCGCGCCAGACGCCGCCCGACGGCGAAACGCGCGCCGCATACACCTTGCGGCTGCGCCAGCAGCATAGCCTGCCGGTATTGGCCGCCTTCCGGACCTGGCTCGACGACCAGGCGTCGAAGGTCCTACCCGAAAGCTTGACCGGCAAGGCGATCGCCTATGCGCGCAACCAATGGGATTATCTGACCCGTTATACCAGTGACGGTCTCGCCCCGATCGATAACAATGTTCTGGAGCGCGACATCAGGCCGTTTTGCACCGGACGAAAAAGTTGGCTGTTCAGCGACACCGTTGCCGGCGCCAAGGCAAGCGCCGTGATCTACAGTTTGGTGCTGACATGCCGGGCATGCGGCGTCGATCCCTATGCATGGCTACGTCACGCGCTCACCGAATTGCCCCAGCGCCCGCCAGCCGCCGATATCGAAGATCTGTTGCCGTTCAACTGCACCGCTCAAAAAAACCTGCCAGCTGACAACGACAGCGGCTGACGGTCGAATACTCAGGATCAATCAAGCCGTTCCGATGATCCCGCTGAGGCCCGGCGTCACGCGACGCCGCGGCCACCCGCGCGCCCAGCCTGTGCAGTAAAATGCGCGCTTACGGTTCAAATCCTACCCCCGCAACCAAATACGCCGCTAGGTCAAAGACTTAGCGGCGTTCGCATTTTTGATTATGTTTGGAGCCTGCGGTCTGGAAGCACTGTGGAAGCAAGAGGGCAGGAAGTCCTAAGCAGATCAGCGAGTTGGCGCGAAAGACGCAACGAAAACTGCTTGCCGAGAGCCGTGCCCGGTGGGCCATCTTATTTTACGTGCTCGTACAATTTCGATAACGACGGGAAGGTTCTGTAAAGCAGGCGGTCAGCGCGCCGCGCCGCCATCGCGGCCGCTTGTGACCACAAACCGCAGCCGCTCGGACGAGCTGGCGCGCTTGGCCGTGAGTACAGGTGACCCAACCTCTTTGGCGTCGCGCTGCTTGACCAAGCCGTAGGCCAACATGGAGAAGTACGTTTCGATCAGCTCTTCGACCGAAACTGACTTGCGCGGGTCATACCAACGCGCAAGCCAGTTGCACATGCCGAGAATGGCGAATGCGACCATCTTGGGATCGCCAACCTGGGCGAATTGCCCCGACGCCTGCCCTTCGGCAACGATCTGCGTCCACATGCTTTCGTACTGGCGCCAGATCTTGTCCATCTCGCGCCGCACTTCCTTGGCGTCATCGAGATAGACGTCACGCAGGCTGATGGTCATTTCCAAACAGTGACGGTCGAACCGCTGCAGATGGTTGCGGATCGCCTCGTAGAGCTTGGTCGTACTGTCGGCGTCCGACTTCACGACCGCATCCAGGCCGTCGACTAGCGATCGCGTCTGCGGCCGGATGATGCAGAGCAGGATCTCGGCGCGATTCTTGAAGTAGTAATAAATCGCCTCACGCTTGATGCCCGTCTCGCGCGCGATGTCGTCAAGCGAGGTATTGGCAAAACCGTGCAGATCGAACAGCGCCAGAGCGTGCCTGAGGATGGCCTCGCGCCGCAGTTTGGATTTTTTCGGCTTGACCGGCTTATCGGCGGGCTTGGCTTTCGGCGACTTCATAATGCTCGTCCGTACAGGGCAAGCATCAATACCAGCCTGGTGGCGGAAAGGCGAGTGTTCCACCGCCGGAGGCGAGCGGTGTACGGAGGTGAAGACGGCGACGCGATCGGCGCGGGTGACGATCATGCCGGCATTGCCATCGGCCGGATGCGTCTGGCCGCCGAAGGTAACGGTGCCACGTTCGCCACCGGCTTAAGCTTGGCCAGCCCTTCCTTGGTCGATGGGTGGATGCCTTCGCCGCCGTCGATCTGACCCGTCGCCTTGCGGAACCGCGCATCCGGCACCTCGAAAGGCAACCGCACATAGCAGCGCTGGAAAATGCGGTCATTTACCAAAGCGTCCTGCTATTGCGCGTAACGGTGCGCTACGCCTTCGGGTTGGGATGAATGATTACTGGCCCATTGGATGTACGACCGCATGTGACGACAAGGGTCGCCTGCACTCCTCCGAATGAGAGCGCATGTGTGGCTTCCGCCACGCAACGCGCGCTGGTGGCGCAGGCTTGCGAATGGTGGGGCTACTCACCTGCCGCGGCCTATTAGGGACATCACCCATGGCGCTCCCCAGAAAGATTTCTCCTGCGGCACGGTGATACCGAGTACGGCATGGCCGACTTGGTCGAGCGGAACATTCTTGGCCTTGAACACGTTGGCTGCCGTGGAGGTAGCAAAGCGCACGCTGTGCAGATGCGCGAAGTTCGCCTGCCAGCGCGAAAACGGACTCGATCCAGTTGGCTGTAAGAAATGCGCACGTCTTCGAAATTATATCATATAGACCTTCTGTCCCCCTCAGCCCAGGCGCGTGACGAAGTCCTTGAGCGCGCGCCGACAGGCCTCCGGCTTCTCGATCTGCAAGAAATGGGTGGTGTCCGGAACCATCACGTAGTCCACGCCGTGTTCGTCGTGGATCGCCTTGCAGATCAGCGCCGGCGGCATCGCGAACGAATGCGCCGGATCGGCGCCAATGAGGATAACCGGACAATTCAACGACGAGATGCGCGGCCAGATACTTAGGTCTACATTGGTTTCGTAGACATGCGCTTCCAACTCGCGCGGATTGCGCAACACCCAGCCGCCGGCAGCCTCCTGCTTCAATGTGCTCTCGGCGAACAAAAGATGCGCGCCGGGCACCCATCCGGTGAAGGCCGGCCCACGCCGCAGCTGCGCAGCGAACTGCTCGGGCGATTCATATTGCTCTGGGCGCCGGCGTGCGCGCCGCGTGCGGTCATCCATGTCGGCCTGCTCGAGCGGCTGCAGCGGGTGGCCGTGTGGCGGATAAAGCGGCGGATCGAACAGCGCGAGCGCCGACCATGGCGCTCGGGCATTCACCGCATGCAGCAGCGCGGCCACCGCGGAGAGCGAATGAAAGACGCCGACGATCGGCTTTTGTCCGAACGTATCGTTGATGCCGGTGAAGATCTCGCTCATGTCGCGGGCGAAGCGATCCCAATTATGCGCCGCCGGCTCATGCAGCGGATTTTCGCCATGATTACGTACGTCAAACAAAATAAGGTCGAATTCGTCGGCGAGCGGTAGCCAGAATGGCAGATAGGCGTTGATGGCAAGACCATTGCCGTGGCTGAGCGCCAGGCGCTTGCCACCGGTTCGGCCGTATTGGCGTAGCCGGATCACGGCGCCGTCGCTCATGGTGAGGTCGACTACCCGCCGTGGCGGCGGAACGGTCAACGGCCGTATTTCTGCGTCCATCACGCTCATCGGGCTTGCACGAAGCGATCAGCGTGGATGTCGCTATCGGAAAACCCCGCCGCTTCCAAGACCTCGACGGCCGCATCGATCATGGCGGGCGGTCCGCAGAGATAGGCCTCAAGCCCGAATGCATCCTGCAATTGTGCGGCGGCAACGTCGGTGACAAGCCCGCGCGCGCCGGTCCAGCCTGAGCCCTCCGGCTCATCCGATAGAACCGGCGTGAAGGTAAAGCTGTCGTGCTTAGCCGCCCAGAGGTTCAGCGTCTTGAGGCAGTAGAGCTCCTCTTGGCTGCGCGCGCCATAAAAGAAATGGATCGGCCGGTTATCACCGCGTGCGAAGGCGTCATCGAGCATGGCGTGGATCGGTGCCAATCCGGTGCCCCCGGCGATGCAGATCGAGGGCCGCCAATCGCTGGTGGAAAGCCCAAAATTGCCGAAGGGGCCGAGAAGCTTGAGACTCTGGCCCGGCGACAGGTGCTCGCTCACGAACGTACCAATTCGGCCCCCCGGATAAACCCGCACGTGAAACTCGATTGCCGCGTCGCCGGGGCGGTTGGCCGCCGAATACATGCGGTTCGGCTTGATCTCTGGCACGACCCATTCGAAGCATTGGCCTGCGCGGTATTCGACGAGCCCCGGCGTTTCGACGCGCACCTTGTAGATCGTCGGCGTGACCTGCTCGACGCTCTCGACCATGGTGTTGATCGCCGTCGGGCGTATTGCCGGCGCGTCCTGCACGAGCGAGACGTTCAGCTTCACATCCGTGCGCGGGAAGCACATGCAGAGCAGGAGCTTGCCCGCTGCCCGATGCGTATCGGTGAAGATGGCCGGATCGGCGCCCGGCATCTCGTAGACCTTGCCGCTGAGCAGCGAGGCGATGCATTCGCCGCATTCGCCGGAGCGGCAGTTATACCGCGCGGGGATGCCGTTCTGGATGCAGCTATCGAGCAGGGTCTGGTCGCCGCGGCACGTGATTTCGTGACTCGACGGCTCGATAGCGACCGCGAATGTTTCCGAAGCCACGCGCGCGTTCATAGTCCCTGCCCGCCTCAACCGGCGACGTAAATGGCGTGCGCCGAGAGATTGCCGCCGAGCTTCTGCTGGATGAACTCATCCGCAGTCTCCGGCAGCGGCACGCCCCATTCCTTGGTGATGAAGGCCTTCACCTGCTGATAATAGGTCTCACGCATGCCTTCATTAGTGTCGGACTTCAGGCCCCAGTGGCGATAGCGTTCGTTGGTCTTCGAATTCGGATTGCCGAATGAAGCGAGGCCAACCGGCAGCCACTTCATAACCGACTTCGCGACCTCGGCCTTGCCTTCCGGCGTGCGCAACAGATCCTTGACACCGTCCATGCCGAGGCCAACATGGCCGTATTCTTCGTTCAACGTCTCCTGGCATGCGCGGCGGAACGGCTCGTAAGGCGACTTGATGAAGTGGCGGAACTGATGCGCGGCGGCACGATCGACCAACGCCAGGAACACCATCTGATCGGCCCAGGTGTCGATCGGCACGTCGAAGGTCGTCAGATGGCCTTTGTTCTTGGTCACCTCCTTCCAATCGAGCTTGAGATCCTCGAGCAGCTTACGGAAGCGCAGATGATGCCCGTATTCCTCCATCACGGTCTTGGCCATGCGCATTTTCATGTCGGCCGTCGGCGCGCGCAGGATGCTCTGCTCGAACGTATCGGCCCCGAACTCCTCGCTCACCACGTGGATGGCAATGATATTGAGCTGAAGCTTGGTGAACTCGTCATCCTGAGTGAAGAAGTCGTCCGGCGTGACATTGCCGATGCCGGTCTGGTTCGGATTGAGTTGCAGCATGGGACTCTCCTGATTTTCAGAAGAACGCGCGCTGGCGTTCGGAAATATCGGCGATGACGTTCTTTACTTGGGTGAACTCGAGCATCGTCTCGAAGGCGTCTTCACGGCCGTGGCCGCTGGCCTTGGTGCCGCCGAAGGCAGCGCCTGAGGGGAACAGGTTGTAACAATTGATCCAGACGCGGCCGGCCTCCACTGCGCGCGCCATGCGGTGAGCGCGTCCGAGATTCTCGGTCCAGATGCCGGCGGCAAGCCCGTAGTCCAGGCCGTTGGCCATGCTCAGGAGCTCGAACTCCTCGCCCCAGCGCTGGAAGGTCATGACCGGCCCGAAGATCTCCTGCGTCGCAACCACCATGTCGGAGACGACGTTGTCGAAGATCGTCGGCTGCAGAAACAGGCCGTCGGGATACTTGCCGACCTTGGCGCGGCCGCCGCCGGTGACGAGTCGTGCGCCTTCGGCCTTACCGATGTCGATGTAGTGCAGCACGCGCTCCATATGCGCGCGATGGGCCAGCGTACCGACGCGCGTATCCTTGTCGAACGGATCGCCGATGCGCAGGCGCGGGATCAGTTCGAGAATGCGCCGCATGAGTTCGTCGGCGATCTGATGATGCGCATATACGCGCGAGCCGGAGGTGCAGACCTGCCCCTGGTTCATGAAGGCGCCGAGCAGAATGCCCTGCGCCGCCCGGTCGAGATCGGCGTCCGGAAACACGAGCTGCGCATTCTTGCCGCCGAGTTCGAGCGTCAGTTGCTTGCCCGAAGGTGCCGCGGCGGCCATGGCGGCGCGGCCGGTCGCGACCGAACCGGTCAGCGAGATCTTCACGATGTCGGGATGCGAGACGATCGCCTCGCCCGTGGTCGATCCGCGGCCGGTGAGCACGTTGACGACACCCGACGGCAGCGTTTCGGCGATCAGCTTAGCGATCTCGAGAGTCGTGATCGGCGTCGTATCGGCGGGCTTGTAGATGACGGCATTGCCGGTGGCGATCGCAGGCGCGATCTTGCCGAGGAACATGTTGAGCGGAAAATTCCAGGCGCCGATGATCCCGACGATGCCCAACGGCTCGCGGATGTCATAGCTCAGGATATTGCCGCCATCCGGCAACGCATTGCCTTCGAGCGCGCGTGCGACGCTGGCATAATAACGCAGGCGGTCGGCGGCGGTGGCGACGTTGGCGTAACTTTCACGCCAGGGCTTGCCGGTGTTGGCGGTTTCCAGCCAAGCGAAACGGTCGATCTCCGCCATCAGGCGGTCGGCCAGCGCGAAGATCGCCTCAGCGCGTTTGCGGGCGCCCAGCCGATACCACGCCGGCCACGCCACCTTGGCGGCGAACACCGCTTCCACCACGTCGCGCGCGCTCGCATCCGGCACCGTGCAAAGCACCTCGCCGGTGAGCGGACTGCGGGCTTCGATCACCTCATTCGACGACGAACGATGCCATGCGTTGTTGATGAACAGGTCGTAGCTGCGCGGAATCTCGTAAGCCATGTCCTACACCGTCAAGATATGAACCGTCGCCACGGCCGAATCCTGGCCGAGCAGGCCACCGGCCATCTGCGCGAGCCCGACTTTGGGCGCGCCGGCCTGCCGCGCGCCCGCGCGACCCATGAGTTGTTCGTGAATCTCGACGATCTGCGCGACACCCGTGGCGCCGACCGGATGACCGCGGCTGGTCAGACCGCCGCTCACATTGACCGGCATGCGGCCGCCGAGTGCCGTGTCGCCGTCTTCGAGCAGGCGGATCGCCTCGCCACGGCCGCACAGTGCGAGGTCCTCAATGTCGAACAGTTCCTGCGGCGCGCTGGCGTCGTGCACCTCGGCGACCGCGATCTCCCTCGGATCGATGCCGGCTTGCGCGTAGGCGGCTTGCCCCGCCCGCGCCGTGGCGTTGCCGCTCTCATCGCCGTCCGGCAGGCCGGAAACAAGACCGGAGGCAACGACACGGCTCGTGTGCGACAGCCCCCGCTTGCGGGCGAAATCTGGCGAGACGAGCACCACGCAGGCCGCGCCGTCGACCACACCGCCGCACATCGCGCGCGTCAGCGGCGCAATGATGACGCGGTCGCTCAGGACCTCGTCCACGGTGATTGGCGTTCGCAAGCTAGCGCGCTCGTTCATTACGGCATGGGCGCGGTTTTTGACCGCGACCTGGGCGAAATGGCGTTGCGTCGCGCCGTAGCGCTCCATGTAACGGTTGGCGCGTGCGGCATTCACGTCCATGAACACCGAGCGGTTCTCATCGACGCTCTTGTGGTCGGTTGCCGTCGCCAGCGCCGCGAAGGAGCGGCGCTTGTCCGCATGCGTGAGACGCTCGGCGCCGAGCACCAACACGCAGTCGTATTGGCCGTAGGCGATCGCGCTCCACGCCAGATGCACGGCGCTCGATCCGCTCGAGCAGGCATTCTTGACCGTCTGCATCGGCACGCCGCGAATACCCGCCGGTGCTAGCAGCACCTGCGCCATGATCGACTCCTGATCGACGATGGCGCCGCCGAAGGCATTGCCGACGAAGGCCGCCTGCACGTCGGCGGCAGCAAGGCCGGCGTCCTTCAGTGCCCCCTGTACCACCGGCAACGCTATGTCGACCAGCGAGCGGTCGGTGAAGCGGCCGAAGGGACCGACCATGCCGCCGGCGACCAACGGGATATGAGGGGGTGCCTTGGCCATGGTCACCGCTTCAGCTCGGCTGTGCCTTTGGCGGTCTGCCCGCCATCGAGTTTGTTGGCTGTGAGCACGCAGCGGATGACCTCGCCGACCTCCGTCACTTCCGCCTTGAGCACGAGTGCGTCCTTGGGAAACACCGGTGCAGTGAAGAAGACGTCGAGAACCCGGATGCGCCCTGCGCCGGCATGCTCCTCGAGCAGACGCGCGAACTGCGCCGTGGTCATCGGCCCTTGCTGCAACACGGTGGGAAAGCCCGCGGCCTTGGCGAAGGCCTCGTCAACATGAATCGGGTTCGGGTCCTGCGTGCCCTCGGAGAAAGCGGCCAGCCGCGCGCGGCCCGCGGGCGGTAGCATGACTTCGAACAGGACGTCGCCGGCCTTCATCGTGCTCATGACTGCCTCACCAACCGCGTGAGTTCCCGCAGCACGAGCTTGTCGTCGCTTACGCGGCGATAATCGAAAGTGACGTCGGCGAACCAGACCGGCCCGCGCTTGCCCTGCTTCTCGACGATGTTGTCGACCTTGGCATGCACGGCGAGTTCGTCGTCCCAGCCGATCGGCTCGAACCATTCGTAACGCTGGCCGCCGTGCAGCGCCTTCTGGCGCGGAATGTCGAGATCGGCGAACAGATCGACGCCGAGCGTCTCGCCACGCAAGAAGATCATGTAGGTCGGCGGCACCCGCTCGGGATCGCCATCGATGCCGAGCCCGGCCATGAATTTGCGGGCGAGCGCACGATCCGGCTTGAGCCGGTAAGGCGGATAGCTGTGACCTGAACGCTCCATGCGCATCGGAATGGCGCCTCTTTCTGACGATCTCTTTTTAAAGCCCAACCGCGACTTCGGTCAATCATTTTTTACACTATCGTAAAAAATGCTCAGGCCGGCGCGGCACCGCCTTCGCCCGCGCGCAGGCGGAACCGCTGGATCTTGCCGGTGCTGGTCTTGGGCAGTTCCTGCACGACGGCGAACCAGCGCGGGCACTTCACATGCGCCAGGCGCTCGCGCACGAAGGCGCGCAGATCGGCGACGAATGCCGCGTTGTCGGCGACCGGCGCGCGCGGCACCACGAAGGCTTTCGGCTTGATCATGTTGTCCTCGTCGGGCGTGCCGATCACCGCACATTCCAGGACATTGGCGTGCTGCGCGATCACACCTTCCACTTCCGCGGGCGACACCCAGATGCCGCCGACGCGCAGCATGTCGTCGGCACGTCCGACCATGAAGAAGTTGCCGTCCTCATCCTCGAAGACCTTGTCGCCTGTGAGCACGCCGCCTTTGGCCATGGTCAGTGCAGTGTGTTCCGGCTTGTTCCAGTATTCGCGCGCCGCCGATGGGCCGAACATGCGTAAGTTGCCGATTTCGCCTTTCGGCACCGGCCGGCCTTCATCGTCCACCACCTCGGCGCTGTAGCCGGCAACCAGCCGGCCGCAGCTGCCGGGCACCGGCTGGCCGGGCCGGTTGATGAGGAACATGTGCGTCATTTCGGTCGTGCCGAAGCCATCAAGAATGTCGACGCCGACATAATCGCGCCAACGCCGCATCAACGTCGGTGGAAGAATCTCGCCGCCGCTGATGCACAACCGCAGCCGCGTCGACGCCGCGCGCACGCGCTCCTGACCGATGTGTTCCTCGGCGTAGCGCAGCATGCCGGCGAACAAGGTTGGCACGCCGAACACCGCGGTCGGCTCGTGTTTTAGCCATAATTCCCACACGCGTTGCGGCGTGATCGCGTCCGGGTTGACAACGACCTGAGCGCCGCTGCGGATCGGGAAATAGACTTGATTGCCAAGGCCGAATGCGAAATACATCTTCGGCGGCGACAGGATGATGTCGTCCTTGGTGATCTCGAGCGCCCCGAGCCCGAACAGTTCGGTAGCCCAGAACATGTGGTTACCGGTGTGCACGACGCCCTTTGGCTGGCCGGTACTGCCGGAGCTGTAGAGCCAGAAGGCCATCGCATTGGGATCAGTCGGATAGCTCGCGCATTGCGCACTCTGTGTCACGATCAAATCGTCAAGCAACGGATAGCCGTCGGCGGGCCCGCGTAGCGTGATGATGTGCCGCAACCGCGGAAGCGCGGGACGAATCTGCTCGATTGTCGGTATCAGGCCATGATCGAGGATCACAACCTGCGCATCGCTGTCCGCAATGAAATACTGATAATCGTGCGGCTTCAGATAGGTATTGATCGGCAGCGCGACCGCGCCGATCTTCATGATACCGAGCATCACTGCGGGAAAGTCGACGCCGTCCATCGCGCTGAACAGCACACGGTCGCCCGGCTTCACGTCCAACGACTTGAGCAGATTACCGATGCGGCCTACGCGTTCGGAAAGATCACCGAAGCTCCACGATCGGTCCGGCGCGATGATATACGGCCGCGAAGCATGCTCCGGCGCCGCCGAATGTTCCAACAGATAATCGACGATATTCGTGCGCAGACCCGGTTGCGGCTCGCACAGTTGCGCCAGACTCATAAACATATCCTCCCCTGCAACGTATCCCCCCCTGCCTCCGCTTCTTGGAGGTTTTTTTACGTGACCGTAAATTGTATGCGAAGGATCGGCCTCGTCAAGCCGGGACCGACAGTGGGTAGCCGGACCGAGAACGCGAACGACATCTTGCATTCGCACCCTCGGAGGCATTGGCGGCATTCGCCCAGTGCTATATTTTTTTACACTGCCGTTGAATTTGGTAATATACTCAGTTAGCATCGGCTAAAAAACGGGGAGGATGAAACGACAATGACATTGACAAATCGTAATATGTGCACCGGCATAAGCCGCCGCACCGCACTTAAGGGCGTCGCCGGCGTTGCGGTAGCCGCGGGCTTCGCGCCCGTCCGCTCCGCCACAGGCCAAATCGCGCCGGTCAAGGTGGGCTTCTTGCTGCCTTACTCCGGAACCTATGCCGCCTTAGGCAACAACATCACCGAGGCCTTTAAACTTTATGTGGAGGAGCGCGGTGGCAAACTCGGCGGCAGGCCCGTCGAGTACGTTGCGGTCGACGATGAATCCGATCCGGGCAAGGCGGCGGACAACACCAACAAGCTCGTGACCCGCGACAAGGTCGATGTTATCGTCGGCACCGTCCACTCCGGCGTTCAACTAGGCGTTTCGAAAGTCGCGCGCGACACCAATTCCTTGCTAATCATTCCCAACGCGGGCGTGAACGCCGCGACCGGCAGCCTCTGCGCATCGGGCATTTTCCGCAGCTCGTTCTCGAACTGGCAGCCCGGCTACCCGATGGGCCGCGTGATGGTAGAGCGCGGCCATAAGCGGGCCGTCACGTTGACCTGGAAGTATGCCGGTGGCGAGGAAATCCTGGGCGGCTTCAAGGAAGGCTACGAAAAAGCCGGCGGCAAAGTCGTCGAAGAACTGTACCTGCCATTCCCCAACACCGAATTCCAGGCCCTGCTCACCAAGATCGCCGAGATCAAGCCTGACGCGGTGTTCGTATTCTTCGCCGGCGGCGGCGCGGTGAAGTTCGTCAAAGATTACCACGCCGCGGGGCTACGCAAGTCGATACCGCTGTACAGCACTGGCTTCCTGACCGATGGAACGCTCAAAGCGCAGGGCGAAGCCGCCGAAGGGCTGCTCACCACCCTACATTACGGCGACGGCCTTGACACACCGAAGGACAACGCCTTCCGGACCGCTTTCGAGGCGCGCGGCAAAGGTGAGGCAGATGTCTACGCCGTCCAGGGCTACGACGCGGCGCAGATGTTGGCCGCTGGCCTCGACGCCGTGAAGGGCGACGTTGGCGCGCGGGCCGATCTGGTAAAGGGCATTGAGCGTGCGACAATCGATAGCCCGCGCGGCCCATTCACCGTCGGCAAGAACCACAATCCCATACAGGACATCTACCTGCGTGAAGTCAAAAACGGCAAGAACATCGTCGTCGGCGTGGCCGCCAAGGCCCTGATGGACCCGGGCCGCGGCTGCAAATTGGCCTGACTATCGCAGCCCTGTTCCTTCCCGTGGGAGGAATAGGGCTATCCCATTTTATCACGACAGCTGACAGACCGCGTGGCCCGACACACCGATGGATCCCGCAATATTTCTCATCCAAGTGCTGAACGGGGTTCAGTATGGTCTGCTGCTGTTTCTTGTCGCCAGCGGCCTGACGCTAATCTTCGGCATCATGGGCATCATCAATCTTGCCCATGGCAGTTTCTACATGATCGGCGCCTATCTCGCATACGCGCTGACCTCGCTGAGCGGCAGCCTGCTTCTCGCGGTTCTCGCGGCTGTGCCCTTAACGCTCATACTGGGTTTTCTGCTGGAGCGGCTGTTCTTTTCTTATCTTTACAACCGCGACCACCTTTACCAAGTTCTGCTCACCTACGGCCTGATCCTGATATTCGAGGAGCTGCGCAGCATACTTGCCGGCAATGACGTTCACAGTGTGACCGTCCCTTCGCAGCTCAGCGCTTCGATTCCGCTCACGGACACATTGAGCTATCCGGTCTACCGTCTCTTCCTTTCGGCCGTGTGCCTCGCCATCGCAGCCGGCATGTATCTGCTGATACAGCGCACACGCCTCGGCATGATCATTCGCGCCGGCGCCTATAATCCCGAGATGGTTCGAAGCCTCGGCATCGATATAAGACTGCTCTACAGCGGCGTCTTCGCCCTTGGCGTCGGCCTCGCAGCTTTCGCCGGTATGATCGCAGCTCCGGTGTCCTCCATATCGCCCGGCATGGGTGATTCCGTTCTGATCACTTCCTTCGTCGTCGTCGTGATCGGCGGCATCGGCTCTGTGAAAGGCACAATGGCCGCCGCGCTGCTGGTCGGTCTAGCCGACACATTCGGTCAGGTGCTGCTTCCACAGGCCGCCGGGATGATCGTCTATCTACTCATGGCCCTGGTCTTACTGTGGCGCCGCGAGGGACTCTTCGGAAAAACGGTCTGATGATGGCGCGGAAATATATGCGTTCGTCTGACGCGCTGGCGTTGGGTGTTTTCGGTTGTCTCTTGGCATTCCCGTTCTTCGGCGGCGACTTCTACATCCAATTGATTACGAAGATTATGATTCTATCGATCTTCGCGATGAGTCTGAACTTGCTGGTCGGCTTCACCGGTCTCGTCAGCTTGGGACACGCGACCTTTTATGGCCTCGGCGCTTACGCCCTGGTTTTCAGCTCGCCACAATACGATCCCGCCAACTTGTGGCTCACCTTGCCGTTCTCGATGCTCGCCGCCAGCGCCGCCGCGCTGATCATCGGCACGTTCGTTCTGCGCACCAACGGCGTTTACTTCATCATGGTCACGCTCGCGTTCGCGCAGATGGTCTATTATATTTTCCACGACGGGAAGTTCTCAGGCGGCTCCGACGGCGTCTATATCTACGCCAAGCCCGAGATGCGGCTTTTCGGGCTCGATCTCCTCGACCTCGAGAAGACATTCAACTTTTATCTCCTGGCGCTCTTCGCCATGGCCTTCTGCTACGGCGCGTTGCGCGTCATGCTGCACTCGCTGTTCGGCCGCACGCTGCTCGGGATACGGACGAACGAGCGGCGGATGCTTTCCCTGGGCTACGCGACCTTTCGCTACAAGCTGGTCAGCTTCGTCATCGCCGGCGCCTTCGCCGGGCTGTCGGGCTATCTCTCGGCGGCGCAGTTCGGTTTCGTGAACCCCTCCTTCCTCGGATGGCACCAGTCGGCACAGGCGCTGATCATGGTGATCCTCGGCGGTATGGGCACGCTGTCTGGCCCCATCCTGGGGACGTTCGCACTCGTCCTGCTCCAGGAGTTCCTCTCCGAGCTGACGCAGCGTTGGCTGCTCCTGATGGGCGGCGTCATTATTCTGGCAGTCATCAAGCTGCCGCATGGTCTTGCTGGCGGCTTGACGACGCTTTTCAGCGCCCGCAAATGCACCCTGAGAGCCTGGCCCAGAATTCAAAGCGTCTTTTCAGTGCTGGATTTTCGCCATCATGCAGCTAGGCTCAAATTCATTGGCCGAATTTTGAGTCAGACTCTGAGGAAGACCGCGGCATCGATGCGAAAACGGACCTCCGCGAAATGAGCCCGGTTCGACTCAGGACGGTGAAACTTTGCAAGCGCTTTGGCGGCCTCGCCGCCGTGTCGGATATTTCGATCGAGGTGCGGCCGCGCGAAATCCACGCCCTGATCGGCCCCAACGGAGCCGGCAAGTCGACCCTGATCAATCTTCTCTCGGGCGAGCTTCGTCCGACGAGCGGCAGCATCTACATCGACGGTCGCGAGACGACCAATTGCACCGCCTATCAAGTCTCGCAGTCCGGTATCGGCCGAACCTACCAGAAGACCAACATATTCCTGCCGTTCACCGTTTTCGAGAATGCACGTCTGGCGGCGCAGTCCCGTCTGCCGACATCGATGCGTTTCATCCGCGATGCGTCGCGCAACGAGTTTCTGAACGAGCGCGCCCGGGCCGCGTTGGCCGCGGCGGGCCTGAATCATTGCGCCGAGCGGATTGCATCGACGCTCAGCCATGGCGAGCAGCGCCAGCTCGAGATCGCGATGTGCCTGGCGACCGCGCCGTCGGTGCTGTTGCTGGACGAGCCGCTAGCAGGCATGGGCGCCGATGAATCGGCGCTGATGGTCGAACTCCTCAAGAGCCTCGCGCACAATCATGGCATTCTGCTCGTCGAGCACGATATGGACGCGGTTTTCCAGGTCGCGGACCGCATCACCGTTCTGGTGAATGGCCAAAAGCTCGAAAGCGGTACGCCGAGCGCTATACGCAACAGCGCTGCGGTGCATAGCGCTTACCTAGGTAACGACGACCATGCGTGACGCCGCTTTGATAGAAACTCGGGATCTCCATGCCTTTTACGGCGAAAGTCACATCCTTCATGGTGTCACTTTCGCCGTCCGTCCAGGGGAGTGCATCGGTCTGATGGGACGAAATGGCATGGGCAAAAGCACCCTCCTGCGGTCGCTGCTGGCAATCGTAAGACAAAGATGGGGTGCCGTACGTGTGCGCGGCATAGACATGACGAACGCAACGCCCGATGCCATTGCCCGCGCCGGGATCGCCTACGTTCCAGAAGGGCGGGGCATTTTTGGCAATCTTACGGTGCGAGAAAATCTGGTCATGGCCGCGCGCCCTGGCTTCAACGGCAACCGCGACTGGACTTTCGAGCGCGTGCTCGAGACGTTCCCGCGGCTGCGAGAGCGGCTCGATCACAGCGGCACGCAGCTCTCCGGCGGCGAGCAGCAGATGCTGACGATCGGACGGGCGCTCATGACCAATCCCGACCTCCTCATCCTGGATGAAGCTACGGAAGGACTTGCGCCGCTGATTGCCAAAGGGGTCTGGTCGATCCTGCATGAGATCCGGCAACACGGGATCGCCAGCATCGTGGTCGATCGGGACTATCGCTCCGTTTGCCGGTTGGCGGATCGATGTATCGTCCTAGTCAAGGGGAAAATCGCGCTCGAAGGCCCAGGCAAAGAACTCCAGGCCGACACGACGATCTTGAGTAAGTATCTCAGCGTGTAGAATCGCACCCCAGACGAACCTGCTCCACTGAACAGAGGACGACAACCCCTTATCGGAATGACCTACGACCCGCCGATCACGGATTCCTCGACGCGCTGGAAAACGTCACGCGCTTAGTGAGCCGAGTCGCCGATCGTCGGCCGGATTCTTGAGGAAATCGACGGCTCCCGCGAAGCAGGCTGAATAAGGCCGTGCCTGTCGAGGCCGGCACTGGCGTCACCTTCGCGGACGTGGCTAGCCTCACCGAGGCCAAAGACGAGTTGCCGCAATATCGGCTCAAGCATCGGCATCTCGCTTGTCATCTTTCTGCTCACGCGCAACACGCAAATCGTGCACTCCGCGCTCGTGGAACACGTGACGCCTTTCAATCCGGCGTTGCGCGATCCCGCCATCTCCCATATCTGGGACATGGCGACTGTGGCCGGTCGTGCCGCGCTGAATGCAGAGGTGACGCGGCAGGCAACGATCGTCGCCTACAGCAATGACTTCAGATTGATGATGATCATTGCTCTTGCATCGGTGCCGTTCATTTTCCTGCTGCGCCGCGCCCAGCCCAAGGCCGAACAGGCGGCGGTGCTGGAATGAGTTTCGGTGAAACCATGGCGCCCCCCGTGGTTTCTCCGCTCGCCCTCCCGCGGCGTTGTCGCGGGAGGGCACTTTTGTCCGGAGTGAGAAGACTGCAACGCGGGCTTGCACAAGCAATCGAATCAAGGACCAGGGTGGGATCGAGAAATGCCCAGCGTCGGCTTTGTCAGCCGGTGCCGGTCCATGGATCGGCTTGCATGCCGCCGTTGCCAGCAGCATGCTTCGGTGCGTTGCTGGCCGGTTTTCAACAGTGCCTTCGAAATTCGCCGGTGCGATCGGCTCTTATCGAAACAATGACAGGAACCAAGCGACGATCTTGCCGGCAAACAGCGACACGACCCAGCCAAGCGCCGCGATGATGCTGGTGCCGAGAGCGAATGCACCGGCGATCTTCCAGCGAGTGACGGCATAGCCGGCAACGATCGGCTCCATAGTCGCGACCGTCTTGGCCAGCGGTTTCATGTCGGCCTCTATCTTGGCGACGCGTCCGCCGATGCTTTCGAGTCGTTCGCGGGTCTCTCTGTGGTGCTCGGCCGAGGACTGTCGCACCTCGGCAACTGACGCCGAGAGACCGCGCACCTCGGCCTCGATGTTGCCGATGACTCGGCTGATCTCGTCCAGTCTATTCGGCATTGATTAGGGTCCGTCGAACCAAAGGCAGCGCCGCTATCGCCTGAAAATCCGCGCAATCTTTTCGATCGAGCGCCCGCCGACATAGGCGGTCAGGATGAGGCCGCTCCAATCGGCGATCATGCCGGTGAGCGGATCGGTGCTGCCAAGCCCGAGCACCTTGTCCCAGACGATCACCTTCCAGAAGTAGATGATCACGGGCGCAGCGAGCAGCGGCCGGATGATGGCTGTGTACCACCGACCCTGTTCGGCGATGATGATGGCGGACGCTTGCTTGCGCGCCGCGATCTCCGCTTCGATCTCCTTGGCGGCGAGATCGGCTGCAATGCGGTCCTGTGTGTTGGCGGCGTCGAGCCTGGCCTTGTAGGCGCTAATCAGGCCGTTGACGACAGGCCCGCCCAGGAAACTTGCCAGCCACGCCCACATCAGTCTACGTCCCTCTTGAGCGTGCGCCGGCGCGCGAGCTCGGTCACGAGCGCGATCGCGATGATGTAGTAGGGTACGTATTTGGGATCGAGCAGGAGCTGGATGTTCTCCCTGATCCCCGGCAACTCGAAGAGGTTAGCCGTCGCTTCGAGCACGGCGAACACGAAGCCGCCGAGCCCGACGATCCGCGCCCAGAGAATCGTGGCCGAGTGCTTGAACCAAGCCTTGATGCGCTCCCACATGGCTCAGCTCCCGGTGAACGTCTTGATCTTGGCCTCGAGCGCGCGGGCCTTCTCGCGCAGCAAGGCGATCTCGGCCTCGGCGCCGACGATCCATGTGCGGATTTTCGGCCAGGTGAAGATCGCGGCGACGTAGCCTCCGATCAGTGCAGCGATGATCCAGAACATGATCTTCCCTCCTATGCAGTGAGCGCCTTGACGGCATTGACGATGGTGCGGTGGACGGTGGCGTCGTCGTCGATGCGGACATGCAGCTGGTTGCGGCGCTCGATTACGGCGCGCGATTTCCAATGCGCCGCGCTTTCGCCCTTGGCCGGCATGACGATGCCGCGGCCGACGGGATCGATCGTCTGATAGGGGTTGTAGACGCGCCTGACGTTGAGCGGGACGCTGAGGGCGAACTGCGCGGCCGGGTCGATGGCGGCGAGGTAATCGACCGCGATGTCGCGCTTCGCCAGTCGCGTCGCGATCATGATCGCCGCATTGGCCCCGAACGAATGACCATGGAGCGCAATCAGCCGGCCGGACTTGTGGGCGGCGATGCAGGCATCGGCCAGGTTTGTGACGTACTCGAACCCGAAGATGCCATGGTCGTCGGTGGTCGCACTGACGCCGGGAATTTCATTCAACAGGCTGGTCAGCTTGACCATGCCGTTCGACGGAAACCGCCCGAGGCCGCGGATATTGAAGGCGCGCACCTTTGGCATGGCGCGCGCTCAAATCGCCGGCACCGGCACGAGGCCGGGCGTGGGCGCGTGCTGCTTGTGCTGTTGCCACCAGTGGAAGGCGACCCAGCCGATTCCGGCGATCAGAACAAAGCCGCCGGCCACCGCGAGGATGGTCCAGGGGTCGTGCCCGGAATCGTGCAAGGTCTTCGCCGTGGCGCCGCCGGCGGCGACGGGAGTGGCGGTCGTGACCTTCTGCAGGCCTTTCGGGAGCGGCACGACACCCTTCGCGGGCGCGGCCTCTTTGGGCATGGGATGCAACGCCGGCCCAGTGGCGACGACCGTGTGCTCGGCGAGCTTGAGGGAGAACGCCCTGACCTCGGCGACCCGGCGGCCCCAGCCCTTGCCGAACACCGGCCAGGTCTTGAGGCTTTTCAGGAAGCGCAGCCGCTCGTCGTTGATTGCAGTCACCAGCGCCTTCGGATCGCGCCTTGAGACGGCGCGCAGCACCTCGTCGGTCACCACATGCGTCGTGTCAGGAAGTCCGACGACGCGGCGCAGGACGCGGCCCGAGCGTCCGATCCCGGAATTCACGCCGTAGTCGAAGACGGAGTAGTCGATGCCGGCGGGAAGCTCATCGCAGCGCTGCGTGTCCCAGTATTTGATGCGGTAGATCGCCTTGGCCTCGTCGAGCTTCATGGCTCGCACGTCGGCCGCCGTGGCGTTCGGCTTCACATACTTGCGGTAGTCGTGGATCGTGATGCCGAAGTTGGTGGGCCCGCCCGGATCCGACGGATGGTTGGTGTAGCCGCCCTCGTGCGCGAGCAGGCGCTTGAGCGCCTCGTCGTAGGTGTCTTTCATGGGGGGGTGCTCCGGAATCGAAACGGCCGCCTCGAGGGGCGGCCGTCGTTGCGATCGTTGTTTGCGTTTCGCCTCAGGGCACGTAGTGGCCCCAGAAGTGCGATTGGTCGGCCTCGATGTAGCCGTCGCTGGTCGCGAAATTCACGCGCACGTCGATCACGTCGTTCGCCGCGAGCGGCGTGAGGATCGCGAGGTTGTAGGTCGTGACATCGTCGACCGGCGCGCCGGAGACGGCCCGACCGCGGCCGAGCTCGGCGCCGTTTTTGTAGAACGTCGCGATCACCTTGGTCGGCACCGTTGCGTTCGCCTTGAAGCGCAACGAGAAGCCAAACGCGTAGGTGCCGGCGAACGGCGCCGTGAAATTGTTGTTGCTGCCGTTGAAGGCGTTCTGGTCGTTCGAGTCCGCATTGTTGAACTGGACCTTGGTCCAGGTGTTGGCCGCGATGTAGTTGTCGAAGTTGGTGTAGGCCGAGAACTTCGGCGCCAGCGGGAGCTTGAGCCGCCCGGTGCTCCGATCGACTACGAAGCCCGTGAAGTAGTTCGAGCCGTCGGGCGAGACCTTGACGGTGAAGTCGTCGTCTCCAAGAAGCCCGAACAGTGCGCGTGCGGAATAGTTGGTTTGGAACGTAAGCGCGACATCGTCGCCAGCCGCCGCCTTGTTGAACGTGAAGCGAACATCGTCCGTTTCACGGTCGAACAGGAAGGCGGTGCCCTTGACGATCAGGGCGTTGTTGGCGTCCGCGGTCGCGCCGGCGAGGCCGACGTGGCCGGTATCCTTGTCGATGGATAGGGCGAGATAGAAGGTCGAGCCATCGGGCGAGACTTTGATGGTGAAGTCGTCATCGGCGAGCAGCCCGAACAGGGCGCGCGTGCCGAAGGCGTCCTGGAACGTGAAGCCCGCATCCTTGGCTGCCGCGCTCTTGTTGAGCGTGACGCGCATGTGCCCGGTTCCGGGCGTCACGTCGTCGTGGCTGAGCAGCACGCCGTCGGACTTCACGGCCAGGCGGTTGGTCGCGTCCGCCGTCGTGCGGATGCCGAGCAACGCCAGGTTCTGGATCGCCGAGACGGCCGACAGTGCGTCGACCCAGGCCGAGCCGTTCCAGGCGAGCAGCGCCGCCTCATCGACCACCCAAGCGAGCCAGCCGATGCCGGGAATAAAGAAGCGCCAGGCGCCGTCTAGCCAGGCCGCGATGTGGTTGGCATGACCGGCCCACGCGCCGGTCGGGCTTGCCGCCACGATGTAGCGCGCGCCTTCGGCCGGCGAGCCGGGCGGGGCGCTGAGGCTGCGATCGAGTATCGCGAGCTGCACGAGGGCATCGAGGTCATAGAGCGCCTCGTTCAGGGTGACGTGCTTCTGCGCCTGGTCCGCCGCAAGCTGCGGCAGGCCCAGATTGGGCGTCGGCATGGATGGTCCTCAGAGGGTGGAAAGAGCTTCGGCGGTGGTGCCGCGCCCGTAGGCGCGCGAGATCTGGGCGACACGCCATGCGAGTGATGCCGGCAGCGTGCCGAAGTCGGCGGTCTGCTGGGCGGCGGTGTAGAGCGTGCCTTGGCTTGTTACGCGAATGGTTCGAACGACATTCGCGCCGTTGACGATCAGAACGTCGTACTCTTCGGTTTCCTCGCCGAGCGGCACCTCGTTGAGCCAGGAGTCGCCGCCGACGCGGGTGCGTCTGATCCACGACAGTTGGACATCGCCGGACGGCGGATCGCGGACCGCCTTGAGGTGTGCCGGCGCGAACGGTCGCAAGCCATTGCCGGTGTTGATGAAGACGATCTCGCCGGACAGATCACCGCTCGGTCCCTGCGGCACCGGCGCGTAGCGCCAGGCGATCTCGATGCCGATGCGTGAGACCGAGAAGTTCGGACGCGGCTGGCGTGCCGGGTCTAGCAGGATGAAGCGGCTGCCGGCCGGATGCGCCGCGATCTCGTGCTCGGTGCCGCGCTGGCCGCGCAACAGCCGGCTCAGCCGATAACGCCCCTCCGCGATGAGTTCGGCGTTAGCGAACTGGACGAGCTCGTCGCCAACGAGCGCAGCATTACCGCCCGCGAGCACGCGTTCGTCGGCGAGGCTTTGCAGCGAGCCATAATCGAGCTGCACCTCAACCATGTTGACGCGATCCCACCGCCAAGCCGGGCCGGCTGCAAGCTCGGTGACCGTCTCGCCCATAGTGGATGGCAGTCCGGCGACGGCTGCGACCACGTAATCCAGTGCATCGGCAGTCGGTTGGAACAGCGTTGCGCCGCGGAAGCGGCCGGTGCCGACCGGGCAGGCCGCCACATAGAAACTCGGCGCCGAGGCGTCGTGGCTGTCGACCATGATCGGCATGTCGAGGAGTTCGACGCGGACCGGCGCCACCGGCTCAGGCACAGAAGGCGGCAGCACGCCGCTGTCGGTCGGCGCCGTGTAGAACTCCGGAATCCCGCCGTCGGTCGCGATCCCGCGCAGGAGCACGAGCCCAGGCTTGCCGTAGGTCACGGCGGTGAGTCGGACACGGCGCCAGACGCCGTCGATCGGAATTTCCACGATATCGGTCGGGTCAAAGCGCACCGCGCGGGTCGGCAGCCGCAAGTCGACGGCCTCGCGGCCCTGCCACATCTCGCGTAGCGCGCGCTGTCCGATCGCTTGGGCCTGCTCGACCGTAAGCACGATCGGGAAGCTCAGCGTGTTGAGGCTTTCCGATTGGCCGACCTGCTTGCGCACCGTGACGGTGGAGGACTGGTAATCGCGGCCCTCGTCGATGTGGACGACATCGACCGCGATCGGCAGCTCGGTGTCCTGGGTTCGCTCGACCTTGACGCGCGAGCGGTCGCTGTCGTTCTCACTCGCGCCGAGGTCGTTCGGATCGAGCATGATAGGCTCGCCAGCGCCGCGTTTAACGAACACCAGCACGCCGTCGCGTTCGACGGCGTCGAAGAAGTAGGCGGTCTGCAAGACCGCGATCATGTCGCGCACCGGCTTGCGCTCGGTCACGACGTAGCCGACAACCTCGTCGTCCAGCGCCGTCACATTGAACTCGCTCTCGGCCAGTCCGGCCCGCAGGCAGAGGTCACGGACGATCTCGGCGAGCTGCATGTTGCCGATCTTCCCTTCGATCCAGTGGCCAAGCCGGAAGTTCTCGCCGTCCGACCAGACGTTGGTGAGCGCCGGGAAGAACGGATATGGCCGGGCGTCCCAGCACCAGACGAACCGGCGCCCGACCATGGGGCCGCCGTACACCGGCGAGGTCGGGTTATTGGCCGGCTCGTTCCAGAACTCTTCGGTGGCCTCGATCGCGGCGCGTTGCACCACGCGGTCGACCGCTCGATTGGAGTAATAGGGCGCGAAGCTCTCGATCGATTTGGGGTCGATGAAGACGTTAGGCTGGTTGGTCGCGCAGTTCACCGTGGGAAAGCCGTACTCGGTAAACCAGATCGGCTTGCCGCGCGGCACCCAGGCGGTGGCGGGCCCGGTCGGCACGCCGGCGACGCGTGGGACGTGTTCGTTCTCCCACCAGTAGCGGATGTCCTTGATGGCCCAGAACGGATCATCGATCGGCGAGCGCTGCGGGTCGAGGCCACGGCGCTCGAGGTCGCGGTCGGACTGGGTGGCGTAGAAGTAGTCGATCAGCTCGCCCGAGGCCCAGCCGGCGGCAACCGCGGCTTTGTCGTAGACCGCGCGCGGGACATCCGTGAGCGGGAAATACGCGTCGATCCCGACCACGTCGATGTTGGGGTCGGCCCAGACCGCATCGAGCGGGAAGTCGACGTTCGCGCCACCACGGTCGTGGTAGCGGTACTCCGACCAGTCGGCCGCGTAGGTGATCACGCACTCCGGCCCCAGCGCCGCCTTCGCTTCGGAGGCAATCTGCTGCCAGAACGGCACCGAAGGATAATTGCCGCTACCATCGCGGATGCGGTTGAGCGCCACCATCTCGGAGCCGACCACGAAGCCGTCGACGCCAGCTGCGTCCTCCGCAAGCGACATGCAGTGGCGGATGAAACGCAAGTATCCGTCGGGACGCTCGAAGAAGCCGGGCACGTTGGTTGCCGCACCGCCGATTCGGCCGCGCCACGGGAACGGCGAAGGGTCCGGCGGCGGGATATCCATCATCAGGAACGGGTACAGCATCACCTTGTAGCCAAGGCTACGCAGATGCTGGATGGCCCGGACCACCGAGCCGTCGTTGATGGTGCCGCCGTAATAGAGACCGAGCGAGCCGTCTGGGTTGGTGTACGAGGAAACGAGCGGCCACCCACCACCGCCTCCGATGACAGGACGGCCGACGCCCATCACCGACCAGAGGTAAGGCGTCGTGTCCGGCAGACGGTCGGGGTAGATCGCGTATTCGGCTTCCGGCCGGATCGAGCAGGTCGCGACGTCCATCGATGTGCCGAACCAGGCATAGACGACGCTGACCCACTCGACGTTCGGCACCTCGCGCTTGAGGTTCTCGATCGAGACCGCGAAGTCGGCAGCCTTGCGGCCGGCGTTGCTGTTGATATTGGAATTGCGCACGCGGCTGCGCACGACGTTGGGCTCGTAGGCCCACTCGCCGCTCGCCGGGATCAGGCAGACGTTGCGGACCAGGTGGCGGGCATCGGCCACGTCGGCGCGCGAGCCGCGGTAGACCTCGATCTCGAAGTTCGGGAAGCGGTTGCCGTAGGGCGTGAGATAGAGATTTTCGAGGACGACATAAGCGAGGCCTCGGAACGCCGGCGTGCGGTCGGCGCCCTCGACCGCCTGGATCAGCGGGTCGGGTGATTGGGTCTCGTCTCCATAGTAGGTGCGGATTTCGTCGACGTGCTCGGGGTCGAGCGGCGTCTTGTCGAGCCAGATGCGATAGATCGAGGTGACCGGCGCCTCGCAGATCCCGAGCGCCACGTCCGCGTAGTAGTGGTAGCTCGTTCGCGTGATGGTCTGGGTGCCTCCACCACCACCCTTGCCGCCACCACCGACCGTCTCGGTCTCGGTGTGGACCACTTCACGAATGCCGCGGACCCAGATGATGTTCGCCGGAACTCGCATCCGGCCCCAGACCACCGGCATGGTCTGGCCATAGGCCGACCCCGACAGGTTGAGCTCGGTGAGCCGGGTGCCTTCGACCGGCCGCCGGTCCTGCTGCGGCCCGAACAGCTCGCGGTCGAGGATGCCGCCGACATAGGCGCCGAACAGCGCGCCCAGCGATTGACCGAGACCGCCCGCGAGCCCGCCGCCGAGCACGCCGCCGGCGAGCGTCAATACGAGTTGGGCCACGGATCACGTCTCGACTTCGAAGGTGAGGTTCGGCAGCCGGTTGCCGAATGGCGTGATGTAGAGCCGCTCCATCACCACATAGGCGAGCCCGCGATAGGCAGGCGTCCGGTCGACGCCCTCGACGGCCTGGATGAGCGGGTCCGGCGTCTGCGACTCGTTGCCGAGATAGACGCGCATGTCGCCGACCTTGTCGTCCTCGAAGGCATTGCCGTCGGCGAAGACGCGGTCCACGCCGGCGATCGGTCCGGCGCAAAGGCCGACCGCGACATCGGCATAGTAGTGATAGCTGACGTTGGTGACGGTCGTGCCGCCACCACCGCCGCCCTTGCCGCCCCCTCCGACCGTCTGCGTCTCGGTGCGGACCTCCTCGTCGAAGCCGCGCATCCAGATCACATTCGAGGCCATCCGGCCCTTGCCGTAGAGCAACGGGATCACGGCGCCGTAGCTCGATGATTGCACGCGCAGGTCCTGCATGCGGGCGCCATAGACGGTCTGGCTCGCCGTGCCGCCGAACAGCTGCTGGTCGACGATGCCGCCGACGTAGCCGCCGACGAGGCCCCCGATCGCGCCGCCGAGGCCGGGCAGCAGCAGGTTGCCGAGCACATAACCGCCGACCGTGAGAACGATCTTCGCCACGGTCAGTCCTCGATGCCGGGCATTCGGAAAGCATGGCGGAGCTTTGCGAGCCACCACGGCGAGAAACCGTGCTCCACCACCTTGCCGGCCTCGCGGTAGCAGTGGATCAGGCCGTCGCTCGGCGCGACGTAGGCGCAGTGATGCGCCGGACCCTTGCCGGCGCCGAACAAGAGGATGTCGCCGGGGAGAGCATTAGCTGGGTCGATCTCCTCGGCCCGCGCCTTGAAGCCGAGATACATGCGCGGCTCGGCGCGGTAGAGGTGCCACGTCTCCGGATAATCGAGCGGGATCGCGATTTCCCCGACAAACGGCTGGGCAACCCCGCGGATGAAACCAATGCAGTCGCAGCCGACTCCTTTGAGGGACGCCTGATGATGCCACGGCGTGCCAAGCCAGCTCCGCGCCTCGGCGATCACTGCGTCGCGCGTAAACATCAGCTCTTGATCGGATAGGAAAAGACTTTGTCGTTGCCGGGGATGTGCGGCTCGCCACGGAAGTTCAGGATGTTCCCGAACCGGGCGTGACAGGTTTCCGGGGTCTTGTCGCAGCCGACGACGAGTCGGACCTGGTCGCCAATTGCGATCGGCCGCGGCATCGGCGTGAACAGCTGGATCGATTGTCCGTTGTGCTGCAGCACCTCGGTGGCTGCGCCAGCGTTCGCACCGGTCAGGAACGTGCAGACGCCGAAGGTGTAGAAGCCGGTCGGCCGAGCTGTCGGCACCGTGAAGGTGTCTCCGCTCGATACCGCCGAGATCGCAAGCTCGTCGGTCAACGGTCCGAGCACGACCTTGCACTCGGCGCTGCCGAGGTCGGTGCGGCAGAGCCGCGAATAGAGCTTGCCGGCGACCTGTTGCAGCCGGTTCGCGATGCCGCGGATTTCCGCGGAGAAGCGGTTGTCGGCGCGCTTGACCTCGCCGAGCCAGCCACGGCGAAGGAGGACTCGCCCTTGTGACAGGTCGGCCCAGTTGACGAGGAAGATGTCGATCCTCGCGCCGTCGAACAGGCCGGCAGTCAAATCTTCGGCCTTGAGCGCCTCGTCGTCGAGGAATCCATCGACATCAAGATTGTCGACCGAGAGGTCCGAGCCCGACTTGATGGCGCTTGGAAGGAAGCCGGTCGCGGCCACATAGGTCACGCCATCGATGACGAGGCTGCGGTCGTGGTCCGTGAAGCCGCGCACCCAGCCGTCGTTGCGTTCCAGGCGCCAGCATGTCGCAAGCGTCGTCACCTCGCCGCCAAGGTGGACGGCGAGCGCGGCAGATACGTTCTTCATGGTCAGGACCGGATTTCGACCAGCGCGATCGAAGAAACCTGCTGGATGTGATAGGCGACCGCGACCACGGGCAGGTGATCGGTGTCGAAGCGCACCGGCACATCGAACAGGAAGTCGGCATAGGGCTGCGCGGCCGGCGCCGAGCTGAACGTGACGAGGCCGGTCAGGTGGTCGACATCGACCGACACCGGGTTGCCGTTCACGCGGACAATGACGGTGCCGGCCTCGGGCTTGGTGATGGCGCGCTGCTCCGCGGAGGGCCCGGAGGCGTATTGCTTGGTGATTTGCCAGATCAGCGGGTCAGCCGTCGGTGCAAGCGGTTCGGCCTCCCCCTCGAAATCATTCCAGTCGCGGAAGCGGAAGCCGTAGGCACGCCCCTTGCGGGCTCGGAAGAAGGCGATCACCTCGGCCATCTGCTCGCGGGTGCGGATGCCGGTCGAGATGTCGTACTTGGCGCGCGCCGCCGACCAGTTCACGTTGCGCTGCTCGAAGCCGGAGGCGACCGCGATGATGTCGGTCGAGAATTCCGGCCCGCCGGTCGCGCCGCGCGCGACCGCGTCGGGGAAACGCACGTCGTGGAATCCGCTCACAGGTTGCGCTCCGCGCGCCGGAGCGCCGCGGCCATGTCGGCGGTGATCTGGCTTTGCGCCCGCCGGAACGAGGCCGCGTCCGGCGTCGTGACCGCGAAGTTCAGCACGATCGGCGCGGCCTTCGTGCCGCGCTCGTAGGCGGCCGCCTCGGCGCGATTGAGCACGCGCTCGCCGCGCTGGAGGATCGCAGGCACTTCGTCGGGCGACAGAAACGCGCCATCATGCAGCCGCGGCGCATTGCGAAAGACCTGTGCTGGCGCCCAATGCGGGGTGCCGCCGACGCCGACGACCCCGCCCTCGTGGAACTTGAAGCCGAACAAGCCACCGAACAGGCCGCCGACGTTGTTGAGCGTGGTGAGGTTGGTCCCGAACAGGAAGTTCTTGAGCGGGTTCAGCACCGCGAGCTTCAGGAGTTCCTTCTCGATGTCGGCGAGCGCCGCACGTCCCGCATCAGCCCAGGACTTCCAATCGGTCTTGCCCTGCGCGATCAGGTTGGCGAAGTGGTTGAAGGTGGTGTCGGTCATGCTCTGCAGCGACTGCATCGCGCCCTGCGAGCGAGCGAGTTCCTGGTTGAGGCGTTCGATGAAGCCGGCATTGGCGAGGATCGCCTGGCCTTCGGCGCTCGCGAGCTCGATGCCCTTCTGGCGCAGCTGCTGCTCGGCCTGCAGCTGGGCAATGATGACCGCGCGCTGCGACTCGCTCGTGCCGACGAGCTCGATCTGCTTCTGCAGGAGCTCGATCTGGTTCTTCTGGCCTTCGAGCGTCTGCAGCGCCGCGGCGCGCGCCTGCTCGCCGTGCAATCTGGAATAGGCGCCGCGCAAAGCATCGATGACGCGGGCGAGCGTCGTCTTCGCATCGCCTTCGGCGAGCGCCTGGGCGATGATCAGCGGGCGGAGCGCCTGCTCGACCTGCATCAGGCGCTGGGCCTGCTCGCTTGAGATCGTGCCGGCCGCGACGGCATCGTTGAGCCGGCGCTGGGCAGCGGCCTCCGCGGTCAGATCAGTCGCGGATTTGGCCGATTGCGCGGCCTGCTCGGCGATCTGCTCGCGCAGGAGTTCGCGCGCGCGGGTCTCGACATCGACACCGTTTTGGACCGCCTCGGTCAGGGCCCTGCGGCGCGCCTCTGCTTGCTGCGCCGCCGCCGCACCCTTGAGCCAGGCATCCGCCAAGCCCAGCGTCGCCCTGGTGTTAACCTCGACGACGCGCGACTGGTCGATGTGCGCCTGCGTTGCCTCGGCGCGCGCCTTGGTGCCGGCGCGCGTGATGTCGGCTTCGGCGATGGCGAGAGGGATCGCCTGCCCGGCGAGTTCGAGCCGCCGCCGCTCCTCGGCGATGGCAGCCTTCTGCGCCGGAGTCTTGGCCTGGAGCGCCTTGATCTCGAGTTCGTCGAGGCGGCGCGCCTTCTCGGCCGGATCGAGCCAGGTGCGGATCGCGCGCGTAACCGCATCATACGCGGTTTCGACCTGCTTGAGGTCGGCAACCTTCTGGCGGACCAGCGGATCGTCGAGCGCGGAGCGAAGCTGCGCCTGCCGTGCCTTCAGCGTCTGCAGCTCGTCGAAGCCGGGAGTCAGCTCGCGCGCCACGGTGCCGGCGCGGACAGAAAGCTCGTTGGCTCGCGCTTCCTTCGCCCGGACCTCGATGTTGGCAAGCTTCGCCTCGATCTTGGCGATCTCGGCTTCGACCTCGGCCAGCATCCGCGTGTTGAAGTTGCGGGCCTGGGCCGCAAAGCGGGTCGGTGGGTTCTCGATCAGCGCCTGGAGACGCGCGCGCTCCTGCTGCAGGTGTCGCAGCCGCTCGTCAAGCGGCGCGCCATCAAGCACGCGCGAGATCGCGCGCCCCATCGCGTCATAGGCGTTCGACGCCATCCGCCCGACAAAGTCCCACGCGCGCCCCAGCGCGGTGGTCGCTTCAGAGGCGTTGACAAGGCTTCCCTTGAGGGCATCGAGGAGGACCCGCTGCGCGCCGGTGCGGTCGTTGTGCTCGGCGAGCGTGCGGACATATTGGCGCGTGCGGTCGTCGAGGAAATTGAGCTTGTCGTTGAGGGTGTCGGCGCCCCGGACCGGATCGGCAAAGGCTCCCGCGAGCTCCTTGGTGGCGGTGCCGACGTCGGTACCGGTCGTCAGCGCGTAGTTCTTGACGACCTTGATCAGGCCTTCGAACTGCGAGACCGCAATCCTGCCGGTGCGCAGGAACGCGGCCTCCATCTCGCGCGCCGCCGCGACCGACACATTGCCGGCAGAGGCCGACTGCTCGGCGATGCGCTCGATCTGCCCGACGGTGGCGCCGACTGCCCGGCCAGTACCGGCGAGCGCGACCTCGAGCTCCTTCTGCGACTCGATGTAGCGGTAGTAAGAGTAACCCAGCGCCGCGCCGAGCGCCGCAATGCCACCGACGACGGCGACCGTCGGCGAGATCAGGCTGGTGATGCCCTGCCAGACGCCGCGCAGGATGCCGGTGACGCCGGCGCCCGGGCCGAAGATCTGGGCGATCTGCGACCCCTGCTGCATCAGCACCATCAGGGGCTGCTGGCCGCTCGCGAGCGAGACGACGACGTCGTTCAGCTGGAAGCTGAGGTTGGCGAGCTGGTTCGACGTCAGCTTGCCCGTGTTGCCGATCGCCCCGAGCGCCTTCGCCGTGTTGTCGTACCGAGCTTGCGCCAGCGCGTGCGCGGCAGCCTGCTCGGTGGCGGAGATCGCGCCTGCCTTGAACAGCGCGTTGGCTTCGGCGATCTCGGCGTTGAGCCTCGCCTGCGCGGCGCCGAGCGGGTCGATCTGTGCCCGCAAGGCCGCGGTGCGGGCCGCAAGGTCTTCCGCCGCCCTGGCTGCTTCCTCGAATACGGCGGCGGAATCGCGCGCGGACTTGGGAACGCCGGTGCCGACGCCGAGGACGGCATTGAAGCCGCGCTGCGCCTGGTCGGCGGCGGCGGCCTGCTTGGCGGCTTGCGCCAGCCGCTGCAGGCGCTGCGTCTCGCGGTCGGTCGCGGCGCCCGCGGCATCCATCGAGCCAGCGACGCCGCGGAACGCGTCCTGCCCCGCTTTGCCGACCTCGTCGAAGGCGCGCTTGACCTCCGCCTTGCCCTCGACGCCGAGGCGGATCGAGACCTGCGTGGTGCTCATTTCAAGAGTCTCGGGCGTAGGCGCGGACGATGATGGGCTCGACCTCGGGAAGGAGTTCGACCAGCAGAGTGTTGAGGGCGCCCATGGTGTCGGCGAGCAGCAGCACCGCCCCGAAGTCGAGCGCGTACACGCCGCCCATCACGGCTCGAACCTGTCCGGCCGCGCGCTTGAGCACGCCCCAGGCCGCGATGCCCTCCGGCGTCTTCGGCGCGTGCTCGGTGTACGGACAGGCGGAGCACGTTGACGAGCAGGCGGCGCAATAGCCATCGCCCCCGCCGAAGTGCCACTCGGCGAGGGCGATCAGACGTTTTTTTCGGCGTCCTGGAGAAGCGCCGGCCCGACATAGAGACGGTCGACGGCATCGAACAGCGCCCAGACCTCGACCGCGGCGTCGATCGTCTCCTTCGTCGGCTCGACCGGATTGCCGTCGGCGTCGCCGATGCCCTCCCACGCGACGATACCGGAATGCGCAAGCGAGCGCGTGAAGGCGCAGCCTGCCTTCACCATGGCGTCGTCGCCGCCGGCGCGCAGCACGTCGGCGGCCGCAGTGCGCGCGAGCAGGATGGCCGCGACCGTGATCGGTCGGAACTGAACGCGCACGCCAGGAAGCAAGTTGAGCCAGAACGGCTCGCGGTCGAACGCCAGCTTGAGCATTGGAGCCTCTTTTGCGGGAAACGTGAGATCAGTAGGTCGACACGTCGTTTTCGAGTGCGACGGTCATGGTCTTCTGCAGTGTTGGGTCTTCCGCGGCCTGGAACGCGAACGCCGCCTGGATGCCGCCCGGGCCGCTGATCGGCTGCTTCGGTTTCGGCAGATAGACTTCGTGCAAGGTGAACAGCAGCGACTTGTCGGCGCTGATCGCCCAGCCGAACGAGAGCTCGCAGGCAGTGCCGGCGACCGCCTGATCGAGCAGCACGGTGTCGGCGAAGCGGACATTGACGGTGCCCGACACGCCAACCATGGCGGGGTCGGCGTCCTCGATGCGGCCGTCCGGCCGGATCACCTCGACCTTGTCCAGGTTGTTCGAATAGGTCAGCTCCGCCGAGACGATCTGCCCGAGCGCGGTGCCGTTGCGCTTGATTTCGCCCAGACCTTGAGAAAACCGCTCGATCACCGCCTCGGTCGGGCTGCCGGCGCTGGACGAAGCCGCCTTCGTCTCGCCCTGCGCGATCAGGCTCATGGTGGCGTTGAGGAGGCCCGATCGCTGCAGCTGGATGCGCATCGAGTTGGCGCGCACGCCGAAGTTCATGCCGTAGCTCGGGACTTCCGGCATCCCGACCTCGATCGACATGGAGGGCAGCGCGAGCGCGCCCGACACGAAGGTGTGGGTGAAGACGCCGGAGTTGTCGACCGAGGTCGGCGTACCGAGGAGGAGCTTCAGCCAATAGCCGAAGTTGCGCAGGTCAACCGGGACGACGACATCGCCTTCGTTACTGACAATGTCTCGACTTGGAGGCTGGGGCTCTCGGCCGTAGCCCAAGAGATCGTTGGGAATCAGGTTTTGTTCATCGCCGAGCGCCGACGAGACAAAGGGCAACTTGCGATACCCACTCGCCGGCGGAATCCCATAGGAGGTCTCGAATGCAGCGGCCATGATCGAGTTCGCTCCGCGGGCGCGAGCCATTGGGATATCTCCTCTCTCTCAATTTGAAGAACTGAAGCGGCTTAGGCGGCGCGCGCAAATTCGCCGAAGTATTCTCTGGCGGCAGCGGCATAGGCCGCGTGCGCTTCCTCTCGCGTGGCGAAGTAACCAAGGTGAAGAAGTTTTCCGTCGACCCGGATGTGCGCGTGCCAACGACGCTCGCGCGCTCTCCAGCTCACTCCCTTCAAGCCTGCTCGGTTATTTCGGTGACAACGCCTGTTCTGACTGTTTTGCGAACGGGTCGCCAGCCGTAGATTCACAATGCGATTGTCGTCGCGGATTCCGTTGATGTGGTCGACAACGCCGTCAGGATATCCGCCATGCATCATCGCCCAGGCGAGGTGATGCGCGCGAAAATGGCGCCCCTTGATGGTGATCTTGCGATAGCCTTGGCCGTTGTCATATCCGGCAACATCTCCGGGTTTCACGCCGTGAGCGGGACTTTTCCGCCATCGAAAGAGCCCTGTTTCTGGATCGTAATCCAAGAGCTCACGCACCAGCGCGAGCGGAATCGCTTCGCGTTTCATTGTCAGGCCCTGTTGTGAAGTTCAGTTCAGCGGGTCGGTCGTGCCGTAGACCGCGACGATCGCAGCGTCGGCCCAACGACCGGCGCGAGCGCCCGCGGTCTCGACATCGTCGGTGGCCGGGGCCTCCGCCTCGATGAAGTCGCAGAGGCCGCCGAGCGTGCGGTCGCCGGCGACGGCTGTGCCGATCGCGCCCAGCATCTCGTCGAGGACCTGCGCGCGCGGCTGCGAGGAGGTCTCGTAGGCTGCGACCTCGACCGGGATACGGTGCGTATAGACGTAGAGGAGCGGCGAGAGCAGCACCTCGGGCTCTCCCGGGTCGCCATCGCGGACGATGACCAGGCCATCAGGCGGGATGCGCTCGGCCTTGGCAAGGTTGCGCTTCACGTCGGCGCCGGGGAGCGCTGCTGCAACGAGAGCCTTGACCGCATCAAGGACCTGTTCGCGTTTGCTCGTCACCGGAGGCTCGTCAACAGTACAGAGATAATGAAGATGAACGACAGGAGCGTCATCAGGACCGCGGTTACTCTGTGCTTCACGTTCATTTCCAATGGCTTGCGATCACGTTCGGCACGCGGTCGGCCCAGCGCTGGGCGATAGCCGCAATATCGAGCCGCTTCCGCAACGTGACTTGCGGCACCAGGATGAACACCACCACGGTCGAGCGGCCCTTCAAGCGCGTGAACTGCGCCCCCGCTCGCGTGCGGCCGACGTTCGGCCTTGCCAAACCTTTCTTGCTCAGCCGCGCGTTGTCGGCGACGAGCAGCGATGGCTGTCCGCGCCGGAAGATGAAGCGCAGCCGCATGCCGGTGCGCCGCTCCCAGCCGCCCGGCGTGATCCGCTTAATGGCGCCAGTCGCGCTGATGCCCTTCACGCCGGCTGCGGCGGTCGGTATCGCCAGCCAGAAGCCGCGACTCGATTTGATGGTCACGCCGCGGTCGATGGCATCCACGATGTTGGGCGCCTTCGACCAGACGAACGACGCGGCTTCCAGGCTGATGCCGCCCTCCGGATAGGTCTTGCCGCGCCAGGTGTTGGCGAGACGCTGGCCGAGCCCCGCGTCGACCACGTCGGCGCGCAGTTCGGACTTGAGGCCATCCGTCACCTTGAGCATGGCGCTGGTAACCGAGCGCGCCGCATCGCCCTCGGTGTCCCTCAACCCCCGCGCGACGTCGTCCGTTTTTAAAGTGAAGCGCATGGATCGAAGGTGATCGAGTGCATAGATAAGCCGCGTGCCTGTAGAGACAGCGGAGGCTTGTTTGCAAATCGAGGTCGAGACCCAAGAAGTTCGCGGGATGGAGGTACCCCGGAGGTCTTGTCTGACCGGGAAACTGGTCAATGTTGTCGAACTCCTCGACCAGTGGTTCGGCTCTGATTATCGCTACTGCAAGGTCAAAGGCAACGACGGCGCGCTTTACATCCTACGCTTCGACGAGATCCGATCCGCCTGGCACCTCACCATGTTTGCAAGCGCGCGAGCACAGGCCGCAACAATGCATGCGAGGGCTGATTTTCCACGCATTGCCGTGTGACGCTCATCAGCAGGACGCGCGATGCACGCGCGGCTGGCCCTAGCCATCTGGCCAGTTGGTTCTGTCCGCGGCGCACCATATCCGTGTGGTCAAACACGCGGAGTAACAAGTATGACGACCTTGTCCCAGTTTTCCGATGCCATGCGCGCGCTCGTCGACAAGACCGCGCAACGCGTCGTGGCGATCAATCCAGGCACTCGCAATGCCGCGAGCGGCATCCTCTGGCGTGCCGGCTTGATCGTCACCGCCGAGGAAGCGCTCGGCGATGACGAGCGCTTCGAGCTGACGATGCCCGATGGCATGGCCGTCGCCGCAACGCTTGCTGGGCGCGACCCTTCAACCGACATCGCGCTACTGCGCGTCGAGGGGGACGCCGGGGCCCCGTTGGAGCTATTGAAGTCTGCCAGCGCCGTGAAGGCGGGCCATCTGGCCATCGCCGTCGGGCGAGGGACCAATGGCGAGATAGCCGCATCCGGAATCGTCCAGGAGTGCGGCGAGAGCTGGCGGAGCTGGGCTGGCGGCCTGATCGATAGACGAATCCTGCTCGACCTTGCCCTCGGTCGCCGCTCCCACGGCGGTGCTGTGGTCGACGCTGCCGGAGACTTGATCGGGCTTGCCGCGTTCGCCCCGCGCCATCGAGCGCTGGTCATTCCGGCGGCAACTGTTGACCGCATTGCGGAACAGCTCGCGGCTAAAGGCTCCATTGCGCGCGGCTACCTGGGCGTTGGCCTTCACCCCCTGCGGCGCAAGCGAGGGGAAGGCGCGGTCGTCGTCAGTCTCGACGAGGACGGTCCCGCAAAGCGCGCTGGAATCTTCGTCGGTGACACTCTGACTGCCTGGAACGGCGCGCCGATCCACGGCGTACACGACGTTTTCCGGAAGCTCGGGCCCGATACCGTTGGCTCGACCGTTACCCTCGACGTGACGCGCGCCAATCAGCAGACGAGAGTCGAGGTTGTGGTCGGTGAGCGGCCTCATAGATAGTTCAAGTCATGACCCCGGACCGCGATCACTCAGCGTCTCGCGGAAAAATTGCGGTCTGCATCGCCATTTCCGACCCGGCTCTGGTCAGACGGGTGGCTTCGCTCCTGGCGAGCGATAGTCGCCTTAAGGTCTGTTTCGATCTCAATGACGCCCCTGACGCAGACGTAATACTAGCGGATCATGCTCTGCCATCGCTGCCGCAACCGGTAATCATCATCGATGATAGTGAACGAGGCCCGGACGCTGGGGATGCCGACGTTCGCGCAATCTTGCCGCGGACCGTTGACGCAGACCTGCTGCGGGCCGCGGTCATGATCGTTGCGGCTGGCTTCGCGATCTCCGAAGTGGACGGACTGCGCGGCCTTTTCGACGAGCCCTCGCGGGTCACTCGCTCGCTTGACATCGATGAAGGCGAGATAACACTGACCGCTCGCGAAGGCGAGGTCCTGGACCTGCTTGCGCACGGGGCATCCAACAAGATCATTGCGCGTGAGCTGAAGATTTCGATTCACACTGCAAAATTCCACGTTGCTTCGGTATTGGCGAAGCTGGGTGCTCGCAACAGGTCCGACGCAGTCGCCATCGGTGTCCGGCGCGGTTTGATCTTGCTTTGACTCAAAACCTCGCTGCAGCTTCGCAGCTCCAGACGAGTCTCAGACTATCCGCAGTCGGCGTGGCGATGATCTCGAAGATCTCGCCGTCGATCTCCACCGTGTCGCCGCTGGCGGCGTCCGAAACTTCCGCCCGGCGCACGTCGATCAGCATCGTCGGCAGGACTCCCCGGCTATCGCCGAAGCCGATGACCTGGTCGGGTCGGCGGGTGATGATGCGGACGGCAACACCAGCGCCGGCACCGCCCGCGCGCCAAACGGCATCGCGCGCGATGTTCGGGTCGGCGAACAGCGCGTCGGTCGCCGCAGCGAACGCGTCCATCGATCAGCCCTCCTACGCCAAGGCTTCGGAGGGTTAATTGCTGGTGAGAATCTTCACCGCCAGCCGCGGCCGCTTGTTGACCGGGAGCGGCGAGGCCTCTGTCTTCACATCGATTGCGCTGCCATCCTGCCGCGCGATCTGTCGGGCATAGATCGGCAGGCCCACGGTGTTGACGGTCTCGATCAAGTTCGCAGGAGCGCCATAGGTCACGAACGTGTCCATGGTGCCGAGCGGGAACGCGATGCCCTCGTTCGCCGGAATCAGCGTCTCGGTCGCGCCGGTCGAGAGCGTGACCGTGGCGTTGTATTCCTCGAACACGATGCCGGCGAACGGGAAGCGCCGTCGGGTGTCCTCGCGCAGTGGCTGCGCGCCGGTCGAGGAGAAGTACTTGTAGGCCTCCTCCACCTTGGCATGACCGATCAGCTTGTCGAAGAAGCCCGGGCTGACCAACGCGAGCACGCCGTTCATGGTCTCGCCCTTGAGCTCGGTCTCGACATTGCGCAGCACCTCACGGCACTTGGCCTGCACATTCGTGCCGGCGGTGCCGAGCAGGAAGTCAACCGACTGCTGCACGAGGCCGAACTCATCGAAGTAGTCGTAGAGCGCGACGCCGGCACCGTCCTTGACGATGCCGCGCAGCGCGTTGACCTCCATGTATTCGCGGGTCTGCGCGTGCTTTGCCCGCATGCGGGTGAGCTTGCGCTCCATGACGGTGGCGAGCGGGTCGGCCGCGTCCGCAACGCCGAAGCCGCGCACGCCCTGGATGTCCTGCGGCGTGATCACATCGTCATGCGGGATCCACGGCACCGTGAACGAGCGCATGGAGCGGGTGTCACGGTTGGCGACCGTGGCGGGCCCGCCGAGCGGCACGGTGGGCAAGAGGTTCAGCACGCCCTCGGCCTGCTCGATGATGACGCTACGCTGGGTGACGCCCTCGAAGCGAAACAGGCCGAGCTCGCCGAGACGCGTGTAGATATTGGGCAGGATGTTGATGGCTTGGGTCATCTCGGCGAGCGTGTAGCCGCCCGCGTCGAAGGGATTGATCATCGGGGCCATAGAGTCGGTTCTCCTAAAAGAGACCGGGCCCCGATGGAGGTCCCATCGAGGCCCGGTCAGGCAGGGAGGTTAGGGAAGGTCAGGCGGTGTCGCGGGAGACGATGCCGGCCTCGGCGAGTTGCGCATGCTTGGCGATCTTCTCGGCCGCCAGGTCGACGGAGGCATCAAACACGAGCGCGGCCTTCGAGACGATGGCGGGACCGCGGGCAACGATGAGCCCAGTCTTATCGGCAGCCGTGGCATCGACGGCCTCAATGAGGACGGCGTTTGCCGTCTCGGCGCCCTCGTCGCCGGCGACCTGGGCCGCCGGCGAGAGGCGGTACTTGCCGGAGGCGGTGATCTTCCCGAGCACCGAGCCGAGCGCGTAGTTGGTGCCGGCTTTGAGCGTCACGGTCTCGCGGCTGTAATTGCCGTTGAGCTCGTACTTGAGCAGGTCGCCGAGCGTCGGCGCCATGGTCAGTGTAGGCATGTCGGTGCTCCTTAAGTTTTCATGATCAGGCGCGCGCCGCTGCCGCGCGCTCTCTGGCACGCCGGACAATCGGGCTGTCGCCGGCGACCGGCGTGGACGGGGCGGCCGCGATCACAGTTGTGGCCTCGGCCCGCGCAGCCAGCGTGTCGAGCACGGAGCGGCGCAGCGCGTCGGGCGCGATGCCCTTCTTCAGTGCGTCGGAGGCATCAACCGTGACGCCGAGCCGTGCGGCCTGGCTTACGACCGCGGCAACTTCGGCAAACTCCGCCCGCAGCTTTTCGGCGATCCCTGCTTCCGTTGTCGTCGCAGCGTCCGGCGCAGGCGGACTCAGTGGCGCAGCGTTCGTTGGCGCTTGCTCAGGAGTGACAGCATGCTGCCGCTCATCCGGTTGATCCTGCGTGTGTTCAGTCTCGTTGGTCGCCATGGACAGGCTCCTCTTCAGTGTCGGGTTGACGGGCGCGCGCACCGGCGCGGCGCGATCCAGTTCGGCGGCCATCTCGGCGATGGCGAGGTCGAGCGTGCCGAGCCGGTCGGCGAGACCGGCGCGGACTGCGAGCGTGCCGCGGTAGATCGCAGCGTCCGTCCCGCGCACAGCGTCGAGGCTCAGGCCTCTGTTGGCGGCCACCACCGCGCAGAACTCAGCATAGAGGCGATCGACGTCGGCCTGGATCGTGGCGCGGGCGCGTTCCGAGAGCGGCTCATGCGCATTGCCGTCGACTTTGCGGTCTCCCGCGAACACGAAGGTCCAGGAAAGCCCCGCCTTGGCGTCCGCGCCGCTCTCGTCGACGTGCACGGCGACCACGCCGATCGAGCCGACCTCTCCGGTGCGCGTGACGTAGAGCCGGTCGGCCGCGCTTGCGATCGCATAGGCGGCCGACAACGCGCTCTCGTTGGCCACAGCCCAGAGCGGTTTTTCGCTCGCGCCGCGGATGGCATTGATCTGCTCGACCAGGTCGAACAGGCCGCCGACCTCCCCGCCAGGAGAGTCGACGTCGAGGATGACGCCGCGCACGCTCGCATCGTCCATCGCCGCGGCGACGGCGTCTGCGATATCGCCGTAAGCCTGCAGCCCGCTCGCGGCATCGAGGTAGCCCGAGCGGCTCACCAGCGTGCCGACGACCGACACGATCGCAATCTTCTCAACTGTGACCGAGGTGAGCGGCGGTGGGTCGGTTTCCGGTTCGAGCGGCTCCAGCGTGCCGCCGGCGAAGCGCGGTGCCAGCACGCCGAGGATGACCTCGAGCTTGGCGCGCGCGATCAGCAGCGGCGTCCCGAATACGCGGGACGCCAGGTGCGGGAAGTCAGACATTCGCGTTGTCCTGTTGGCCGGCTGACGTGTCGCTCGGCTCATCCGTTGCCGGTGCTGAAGCGGCATTCGACCGGAAACTCAGCCCGAGCGACTTCTCGCGCGCCTGATCGGCCGCGATTTCGGCGTCGACCTGCTCGGCGTCGTAGCCGCGCTCCGCGAGCGCCTGCGTGCGGCTCTTCAAGCCGGCCTCGATCTGCTCGATCTCGGCGCGCGCGTCCTTGAGCGGATCGACCCAGTCCCACTTCGGCGGCAGCCATCCACAGGCGAGGTACTCGCGCCGCCGGTTGTCGTAGTCCGGCAGGTCGAGCGCGCCCGCGAGCACCGCGGTGTCCATCCAGCGCGCCCACACCTGGCGGCAGAGCTGCCAGACCACCACGGCGTGCTGGTAGGCTTCGATCCGGCGGCGGAATTCGAGGAGCGCAAGGCGCGAGTTCGAGTAGTTCGCCTTGAGCATGTCGTTGGAGAGATACGCGTAGGGCACCCCGAGCGCGGCCGACACCTGCAGCAGCGTGCGGTACTGGAAGGGTTCGTAGGTCTGCCCTGAGTCCGCCGGCGCCGATGTCTGCACCTGTTCGCCCGGCTCCAGCATGGTGATCTGGCCGGGCTGCAGGTCGATGGTGCGCTCGTCGTTCTCGTCGCGGCCTTCCGCGGCATCGAGCGGCTCCGCCGGGGCGGGCGTGGTGATGAAGAGCGCGTGCATCGCCGCGACCTTCTTCCGGTCGAGCTCGGCGTCGTCGTACTGGTCGAGCAGGAAGAGCTTCACGATGCCGGCCGCGAAGCGCGAGACGCCGCGTAGCTGGCCGGCATCCACCGGGTCGATGACGTGCACGATCTCGGAAGCGGGCAGGCGCACCACCTCGCCGGCCAAACCGGGATCGGTCACGTCGCCTGGGTGCCGGCGCAGGAAATGGTAGGCGACACGCCGCCCGATCCGATCGAACTCGATCCCCTGGCGGACCACGTTGCCGCCGGGCACCACCTCGTTGCGGTTGAGCGGCAGCATCTCCGACGGCAGCATTTGCAGCTGCAGCGGGACCGTAAGCCCGTCCCCTGGCCGGCGCGGGCGGAAGCGAAAGAACACTTCGCCCGCGATGAACACCTCGCGCGCCGCGCGGCGTTGCAGGCCATAGAAGTCCGTGAAGCCTTCGGCGTCGGCCTCGTCGGTCCAGTCGAGCCAAAGCTTCTGGACCTGCGCTTTGACGCCGGCATCCTTGATCAGAGACGAGGGCTTGATGCCGGCGCCGACAACGTTACCGGCCCAGCTCTCGATCGCATTCGTTGCATAGCCGTTGTTGCGAATTAGCCAGCGGGCACGCGCCGTGATGTCGAGACCGGCCGCGGCAATCAGCGTGTTGAGGTGCGCGCGACTGGGCTGGAATCCCTTCAGCCTGCGGTTCGCCAGCCCCGCCTCGAAGCCGCCGATGAAGGCCCCGACCCGCCGCCGGAACGCTGTCAGCGAAGCAAGCACTCAAAGCCCCTTCGAGGCGGACGTGAGAATGCGGCGTTTGCGGCCGCCCTCCTGGGATGCCGCGACCCGTCGTTCGAGGTCCGTGATCGCGGCCGCCATCTCGGCGTCGCTCGCGTAAGTCACGCGGCGTCCGTCGACCTCCACCGTGCGCACGCCGCGAAAGCGCGCGGCGAGCAGCGCGTCGCGCTGCGCGGTCAGCTCTTCCAGGGTCATGCCTCAGCCCAAGCAGCGCGACATCCGGCTCGCCAGGTCACATCACGAGTCTGATCGTCGGCAGCACCGCTCAAGTGGGTCATTGCCGCTCGGGAGTGAACCTGCGGATCTGCTCCTTGAGTTCGGCAAGCGTCGCCTTGATCGCCGCGACGTCAGCGCGCAGCTCGGCGACAATCCGTCGGCCGGCGACGTCGTTGTCGACCTTCGATTCGATCCCATCGAGGCGAGCCTCGAACTTCGCCTGGCTCGCCGCTGCCCACGCTACGAGCTTGACGAGAGCGGCGATCACCGCGAGCGCGTGCGCCGCAAAGGCGGCGGTGATTGCCCATTCCGCGCCGCTCACGTTCCCCTCCGTTTGTTCGCTATTCGCAAGCGCTGGCCAGGTCAGCTGAAATAGCTCGATCGAAAGACGCGCCGGCCGCGGTGCTCCGGACGGCGCCGAACGATGCCGGCGACGGTCTCGGAGGAAGCTTCAGACGGCGGATCGCTTTCCACTTCCTCTGCGGCTCCAACCTGCTGTTCCAGGTCCCGCCACATGGCTTCGGTCCAGCGATCGGCGCCGGCAATCCAAGCGGCGGCGCGCGCATAGACGCGACAGTCGAGCGCTTCGTTGCGTTCGCGCAGCTTCTGCCACTCA
This sequence comes from Pseudorhodoplanes sinuspersici, assembly GCF_002119765.1. Taxonomy (NCBI): domain Bacteria; kingdom Pseudomonadati; phylum Pseudomonadota; class Alphaproteobacteria; order Hyphomicrobiales; genus Pseudorhodoplanes; species Pseudorhodoplanes sinuspersici. The sequence continues at coordinate 615,766 of NZ_CP021112.1, read as the reverse complement.
AGCCTCGTAAACCCGCGCTTCGTCTTGACGGTGACGAGCTGCTCGGCGACGAGCTGCTTCACCCATTCTGCTTCCGCGCCGCGCGGCAGGTGGACGAAGCCTGCGGGATAGCGCGCGCCGGCTTCGATCTCTTCGTCGGTCGGTGCCCCGAGTCGCAGGAAGCGATAGGTCTCGCTCTTGAACGTGGCGACCGCGATCGTCCAGAGCCGTGCCCCGCGTCGAAGCTTCTTGCCGCCCTCTGTGACGTCGACGTGGGTTGGGCCGGCGACCGGCGCCGCACGGTTGAAGCCCTCAACACCCTTGATGGGCGCGACCTGCGCATGACCGGCCCTGCGAGCCCAGGCATAGACAGCCGGCGCCTCGTAGCCGGTGTCGATCGCGAGCTTTGCAAGACCGAGCCGCGTCCCATGCGCATGCAACCACGTGTGATCGAGAAGGAGACCAAGCTCCTCCCAGGTCTCGGCTTGCTCGGGTCCGCCTTCGACGACGACGTGATCGACGAGCCAGCTTTCGAGACCTCGGCCCCAAGCCCAGACATCGACCTCGATGCGGTCCTTCTGGACGTCGGCGCCCGCCGTCAGGAACAAGCCGCCGCTCGGCACGGTGCCGATCTGCCAGGATTCCCGGCGTTCATAGAGACGCTGCCAATCCGGCGCCTCGCCGGTCTCGACCCAGGTCTCGCCGAGCACGCTGTTCTTGAAGCTGCGCCTGGCCTCATCGGTGGTCGCCGCTTCCCAGAGGCGCGCGATGTTCTCCCACGACAGCCAGCCCACCGGCGAATAGAGCGCCGACACATGAAAGCCGATCGTGCCGGGGTCCTGCGCTTGCGCGGTTGGGCGCCACTCGCCGGCCTCGAGCATGGCGGTCTTGTGGTGCTCTTCGAGCCGCCCGTCACAGGCGACGCATATATAATGTGCGGTGTCGGGCTTGCCCTTGTCCCAGCGCAGCCGCTCGAAGCTCAGCCACTGCATGTCCCGGCAGTGCGGACAGGGCACGAAGTAGCGGCGCTGATCGGATGCCTCGTACTCACGCTCCACGCGCGACAAGCCATGGATTGTCGGCGTCGATCCCAGCAGGACTTTCGAGCGCCACGAGAAGGTGCGGGTGCGCGCTTCGGCAAGAGCGACCGGGTCGCCTTCCTCGTCGGCCGATGGCGGATAGGCATCGACCTCGTCGAGGAACAGGTAACGCGCGGGCATGGAGCGCAGCCCGACCGCGCTGTTCGCGCCGGTGATGACCAGAAGCCCTGCGGGAAACTCTTTCGACAGCACCGTGTTGCCGGCGTCGCGCGAGCGCGCGGGTTTCACCCGTTCGCGCAGCGCGGGACTCTCGTTGACCAGCGGATCGATGCGCTGGCGCGAGAAGCGCTTGGCGAGCTCGACGGTGGGCTGCACCGCGAGCATCGGCCCCGGCGCATGGTGGATGACGTAGCCGATCCAGTTATTGCCGCCTTCCGTGAAGCCGACCTGCGCCGACTTCATTACGACGATGCGGCGTGCCGGATGCGTGGGCGACAGCGCATCGATGATCGCCCGCATGTAGGGCGTGCGATCGGTGCGGTAGCGTCCTGGCTCGGCTGATGCGCGAGGGCTGAGCACCCGATGGCGATCCGCCCACTCGGAAACCGTGAGCGCCGGGTCTGGCGTGAGCCCGTCGCGCCAAGCCTGGCTCAGCTCCTCCGCGCCGTCGAAGGCGAACAGGTCACCGGAACTCGGCTCGAATCTCGGCAAGTTCGGCGAGGTGACCGCGGACATGCGTCTCGATGAGTTTCTGGACCGCGTGCGCCTCCACGCCGAGGTCAGCCGCAATCAGCGCCGCAACACGCGCGGGCCAGTTGAGCCAGGCGTCGCGCTCCTCGCGCGCCAGACGGAACACCAGAGCAGTGGCGCGGGCGCGGTCCACCAGCTCGCCCTTCATGCGCTGCAGTCGCAGCCGCGCGAGATGCGCCTTGGCGATCTCGTGCGCAGTGCGCGCCTGGACGAACGTGACGTTGCCGCCGGCAGGTAGCCCTTGCTCCTTCAGCGTCTCGCGGACGGAGCCAAGCGCGGCTTCGCCGATGGGCCGGAGTTTCTCGGCGGGAGCCTTCGGTTTGGATTTCGTGCGCCCTGGGTCAGTCGAACGCTGCCAGGCCGCATCGGCTTTGGCGGGATCGATCGTGCCGTCCGCCTCCAGCGGAATGCGGCCCGCCTTCGTGGCCTTGAGCACGGCGACGTGGCTTACACCGCGGGTCTTGGCGTAAGCACGGATCGAGATTCCCATTCAGGTCAGGGCCAGTTTGCACCGCGACATGCCGCAGAAAAAAAGATGCAGTCGGCGCGATTATTGACTTGGCTCCCGCCAAGAGCAGCGCGTGTATGGCGTCATCAAAACGGAGAGCGCCATGAACAAGATTTTGGCCACACAGAACGAAGCCTGGGGCTTCTGGGGCACCATGCGCCACCACGCCGATCCCGAGCACGCCTGGCCGATCGCCTTTAACGCCATCGCGACCGCCACCGGCTGCGCCGATGAAGGCGTCCGGAATTTCCTCGACAGTCGCCACGGCCGGCACTTCGCGGACGATGTCGCCAACGGACTGTTCGAAGGGCGCAGCCTTGCCGACGCAATCGATAAAGCGATCGAGCGGTGGATGACCTGGACGATCGATCGGCGCACGTCCCGCGAGACCGGCATCCCACGCGGGCTGCCCTACCTCGTCGGCTTTGTCACCGATTGCGAGATCATGGCCGAGGCGAGCGCGTAGCCCTGAAGGACCATCGCCATGGAAGACTGGAGCGGACTGTCACCCACTGAGATTCGCAACCGCGTCGCCGCCGGGCGCGAACTGGCGCTCCGAAAATTCCTGGCGAATTGCGGCGCCGAAGTCTTGCCGGGAGAGACACTCGAACAGGCCGTCAGACGCGTGCAGGTCGTCGTTTTCGGCGTGATCCGACACGCGGCCGAGACCGCGCTTCCCAACGAAAGCTTTCAGCAGTCCATGGATCGCGTGTTGTCGCGCCGAAACTGACTGGCTTCCACGCCCCGACGCTTTGCCCCGCTCCGACGCGGGGCTTGGGGTCGTACAAGGGTCGCGATGGTCGCGGCCCGACTACGAAGGAGCCAAACCATGGTTCGACTTTCCGATTCCCAAGCTGTCGTTCTCGGTGCTGCCTGCCAGCGGGCGGATCGATCCGTCTATCCGCTCACCACCAAGCTTCCGGGGGCCGCGGCCGCGAAGGTCCTCGGCAGTCTCCTGAACAAAGGCTTCATTGAAGAGGTGCAGGCCAAGCCCAAGGACACCGTGTGGCGCGAGCACAAGAAGAAGGGGCGACTGACGCTGCGAGCCACGCCGGCGGCATTCGAAGCGCTCGGCATCGCTCAGGATGAATCCAGCGCCGAGAGCGGTACCAAGGACGTATCGGCTGAGGCGGATACCGGTACGCAGCGGAAGCGCAAGACCGGCAAGTCAAAGGACAAGCCAGCCGCAGCGCGCGCCAACAGCAAGCAGGCCCAGCTCATCGAGATGCTCAAGAGTCCCGACGGCGCCACGATCGAGGAGATCGTCAAGAAATTCGATTGGCAAGCACACACCGTGCGCGGCGCGCTTGCCGGCGCGCTCAAGAAGAAGCTCGGGCTGAACGTGCAGTCCGAGAAGGTCGACGGCCGCGGGCGCGTCTACCGCATCGCGGCTTGACCTCGTCGAGGGATCAAGCGCCGCCGGGCCGACCGGCGGCGCTTTGCCGTTCAGTTGCTCGTTCGCTCGTCCTTCAGCGCATCGAAGCTGCGCCCATCCTTCGCGAGTGTCGCCATGCCACCAGTGTGACGTTGCCATCGTTCGACAGTCACATCGCAGTAGCGTGGGTCGATTTCGATGCCGAGGCAGACGCGGCCGACGGACTCCGCGGCGATCAATGTCGAACCGGATCCTGCGAAAGGCTCATAGACGAATTCGCCTTTTTCGCTGTTGTTCATGATCGGCCGGCGCATGCACTCGACGGGCTTCTGCGTTCCGTGCGCAGTGGCGTCGTCGTGCTCGCCGGTGCCGATGGTCCAAAGTGTCGACTGATCGCGCGCACCCTGCCAGTGGCCGGTTGCCCCCTTGCGCACCGTGTAGAAACACGGTTCGTGTTGCCAGTGATAATCGCCGCGGCCCAGGACGAGGCGAGGCTTCGCCCAGATGATCTGCGTCCGAATATGGAAGCCGCACGCGTCGAGGCTCTCGGCCACCGTGCGCGCGTGGATGCCCGAGTGCCAGACGTAGGCGACCTCGCCCGGGAACAGGCTCCAGGCCTCGCGCCAATCGGCGCGGTCGTCGTTGTTGACCTTGCCGGTACGTGCTGTCACCGACACGCCCGACTCGTTTCGCCAGTTCGGGTCGTATTCGACCCCGTATGGCGGGTCTGTCACCATCAGGTGCGGTCGAGCGCCTTCGAGCAGCCGTTCGACGTCTGTCGCGACGGTGGCATCTCCGCACAGCACGCGATGCGATCCAAGCAACCAGAGGTCCCCCGGACGCGTCACTGCCTCGCTCGACGGCTCCGGGACCCGGTCCTCTTCCTCGGTTGCCCCAGGCTTGTCGAGGCCATCGAGCAGGCGATCGAGTTCGTCCTCGGCAAAGCCCAGGAGGCTCAAGTCGAGGCCGTCCTCCTTCAACCGCTCGAGCTCTGCTGACAGCAGCTCATCGTCCCAGCCGGCATTGAGCGCGATCCGGTTGTCGGCAAGCCGGAACGCGCGCGCTTGCGCGTCGGTCAGGTGGCCGAGCCGGATGACTGGCACCTGCTGCAGACCAAGCCGCTTGGCACCGAGAACGCGGCCGTGGCCGGCGATCAGGACGCCACGTTCGTCGACCAGGCAAGGCACGTTGAAGCCGAACTCCGCAATCGAGCCGGCGATCTGCGCAACCTGCTCATCGGGATGAGTTCGCGCGTTGGCCGCGTAGGGCAGCAGCCGCTCGATCGACCAGAACTCGACCTGGAGCGGGTCAGTCGTCGCCGGGGATCGCGACCCCGCGCTGGTGCGCGACCGCTTCGAAGCTTTGGCCTTCGCCATCGAGTTTCACTGGCTGGTCAGGAAAGAGCTTGCGCCACCGGCGGAGTGCGACGTCCACGTATTCGGGCGCGATCTCCATCGCCCTCATGCGCCGGCCGGTGCGTTCCGCCGCGATGATGCTTGTGCCCGAGCCCGCAAATGGCTCGTAGATGATGTCGCGCTCGTTGCTGTAGGCACGCATCACGAACTCCGGCAACGCCACCGGGAACACTGCAGGATGCTCGGTCTCGATGCCGCGTGCCTTGTGGCGCGTGATGCGGACGACGTTGTCCGGAATCCGTGTCTCCTGGACGCCCTGGCCCGCATGCGTCCATTCGCCGACGTGCCCGTCCTTGTGGCGGATGCCGCCATGCGTGTCATTGACGTGGCCCGCCCACTTGCACGGCACGATCTTGTTCGGCTTTCGAGCCTTGCGATTGAAGTGGAAGACGAGCTCGAAGGCGGGCGCCAGGCGACCGTTCCAGTCGCCCGGAAGTCCCGGGCCCTGGTCCCAGACGTAGAGGCCGAACCTGCGCCAGCCCTGCTCGCGCATCCAGCCGAGCCAGACGTGCCAATAGGGCTGCCACTCGTTCTCGCGGTGGATCAGGCCGAGGTTGACGAGGACCTGTGCTGCGTCGGTGACCGGTAACGCGGCGAACACGCCGCGCATCAACGTGTCCCAGTCGCCGACGCCCCCGGTGGTGTAGTCCCGCTGGTTGCCGTAGGGCGGCGATGTGAAGACGAGCGCCGCTCGCTCGCCATTCATCGCGCGCGCTATGGCCCCGGACTCCGTGCTGTCGCCGCAGAGGAGCCGGTGCTTGCCGATCAGCCAGAGGTCGCCTGCGCGAGTGACCGGCTCGCGCGAGGCTGAAGGCATTTCGTCGGCAGCATCCTCGCCAGCGGCGTCAGCGTCTCCCGCTTCATCGCCGAGCGGCGCCATCAGCGCGTCGAGCTCACCGTCGGCAAAGCCAGTGAGCCCGAGGTCGAAGCCCTCGCCGTTGAGCGCGTGCAGCTCGCCCGCTAGCAGTTCCTCGTCCCAGCCCGCGTTCAGCGCGAGCTTGTTGTCGGCGATGACGTAGGCGCGTCGCTGCGCCGGCGTGAGATGATCAAGGACGACGACCGGGACGGTATCGAGGCCGAGCTTGCTCGCGGCAAGCAGACGTCCATGGCCGGCGACAATGCCTCCTTCCGAGTCCACCAGGATCGGGTTGGTCCAACCGAACTCGACAATGGAGGCCGCGATCTGCGCGACCTGGTCGTCATCGTGCGTCCGGGCATTCCGCGCATACGGGATCAGCCGATCGAGCGGCCAATGCTCGACCGCATCGGGCAGTCGCGGCGTCATGGATGCTGTGTTGGAGCGGTAGCTGCGTTAGGATGCGCTGCTAAATCAGGAGAAGCAGATGGCCGACAATCGCAAGAACCGTGGTCAACCCGACCGAAGCACCATCAATCTCAACGAGGATTATGAAAAGGAATACTGGAAAAAGAAGTTCAATGTCTCAGGCCAAGCGCTTGCCGGTGCAGTGCGCGCGGTGGGCAAGAGTGCAAAGAAGGTCGAGGCCTACCTGAAAGACAAATAGCCGGTAACCGCGCGAGTGGTTACCACACGGCGGTTACCAGGCCAGCCTTTCAAATAACGCGCGCCGTTGCGCCTTTAGCGCCCACAGGCGCCAACGTCGGCTGGTAACTGGTAACTCAGGTTTTCGGGCTGGCAGTGGCGAAATTTCGGGCCGTTGCCCCCCGCATACCATTCTCGGTCAGGGAGGACCCGCGATTGCCGCAACGTCTTTGCCGTCTCGGTCTCTCGCGCAATTCGGCACCGTGATTGAACGCTAGGACTTGCATCGGTCACCGGTCAATCCGAAAACGATCGCAGCGTGCATTTTGTCTGCAAGCCATTGATGCGACTCGTGAATGTCGTGAGCGCTACTGCATCAGCAGCATTCGCTTCAAGCACAGCGCCGCACGCCTGACTCGCGGATGCCGAAGTGCTTCGCAAGTACTCCAAGCGCAGCAACGAGAATCCCTTGCGCGCTCTCCTGCCGCACCGGCCGTCCACCCCAGCCCTGGCGTAGCGCCCACTCGCGGACGGATGTCTGCATGCCCACAACGTGCCAGACGCACGAACCCGCCGGCGAGCCGTGGCCGCCCAGGGCGTCGATCGCGCGCGCCACGCGCTCGCGCGCGGCGAGCTGGCGGTCGCTGAGACTGTAGACGTCATGCGCCGGCGACGGTGACCGCCCCATCAGGTTGAGGTTCACCCTTGGCATCGAGTCGAAGCAGGCGAACGTGAACGCCGCCTGGAAATCGCGGCCTGCGGCGTGCATCGCGGGCGTGATCGCGCCCGAGCGGAGCATCAGCGCGAGCGTGTCGACGGTGCGGTGATGCATCACTTCGATCCCGTTCGGGTCGAACTCGGTGACCACGCGTGTCACGCGCTGCCCGGCCTCGGTGCCAGGCTTGGAGCCGCTGAGCTTCTGTTTCTGCTTTTTCGTCATTGCGGCCTCGACTCGCGGGCGATCAGGTCGGAAAGCGCGCCGATGACCGAGGCAGGCGACTTGCCGTCGCCGAGCCGTCCCATGCTGGCCGCGAGCGCGTCGGGCGCGACGCCGTGCTGGAGCAACAGCGAGAGCGCCACGCAGGCATCGTCCAGGATGCGGTCCATGGCGGAGCCGATCTTCGCACCGTGTGTAAACACCTCGCCGATACGGTCGTTGACGACGTCGAAGCCGAGCGTGACCGAGTAGTGGTTCGCCTCGTAGACGAACTGCATGGTCATGCTCGGCCGGCGGTTTGGCAAACGCGTCCGGCTCACGACGCATCTCCATAGTTCTCGATGGCCCAGAGCAGGATCGAGATCGCGTCGGCCTCGTTGTCGTCGGCCGGCGCGAAGCCGCGTGCCTTTACAGCGGCGATGACGGTCTGCTTGTCGGCATTGCCTTTGCCGGCGATGAAGCGCTTGATCGTTCCGACCGGCACGCCCTGGTACGGCACGTCTCGAAACTCGGCCCAGGCTTCAAGGTGCGCGAGGAAGCCGCCGTAGACGTGGGCTGCAAGCGTGCCGGCATGCGCGCGCACTTCCTCGAAGAACACTGCGGTGATTGGGCCTGAGCTCTCGGCGAGTTCGCTCAGCCAGTGATTGAACCGCAGGAAAGCCATGCCGCCGCCCTCGAAGCGGTTCGGCCGGAACTGCTGCACGCCGCTGGTGATCGTGCCGTCGGCACGGCGCAAGGCCCATCCGGTTGAGGAGCCGAGGTCGAGGGCAAGGAAGGTCGATCCGCAAGAAGACCTTGCGGCAGATGTCCGCGACGGCAGCGGTGATTGTGGGGCAGTCACGACGAAGGCTCACGAGACGTGGGCCTTCGGCTTTGGTCGGATCGGATTCTAGAAACTCGGATTCAGCACGCAAGAAAATTCGTCGCGCCGGATGACGAATTCGCACGCGCCTCAGACTGCAGCCGCGTCACCAACCTCTGCGGTGGTCGGTGACACGACTTTATTCAGCCGTTTCAGGATGTTGCACCACTGTGTCACCGACCTCGTTGTCACCAACCGCGACGCAAACATTTCTATAGGGAAAATGAATCCCGACCTTCGCATCCATTTCCGCGCATGACTCTCCAACCCGTTGGTGACGTTGGTGACGTTGGTGACACCGTTGTTTTCGCGGAAGTTTTCGTGTCACCAACCTCGGCCAGGGGGTTGGTGACACATGTTGGGTTGGTGACAGGTCTTCCCGAAAAGATCGCCGCATCGACGCGGCCATTGCATCATGTTCGAAAATCGACGATTCCATGCCAAATCTAATCATAGAATTATGTTGAAAAATACCCCGCTTCGGGTTACTTTCGTACACGATGCCAGACGCGCCACGATCGCTTCCCGAGTACATGACCGAGCTTCTCTCGGCGGGGCAGGTCGTTTTTACCCGCGACCGGGCGGCATCGGACCTTGGCATCACGAGGCGCGGCTTTCTTAAAGCCGCCGAACGCCAGCAGCGCCGCAACGCGCTTCTCAATCCGCGCCACGGCTTTTACGTCGTGGTGCCGCCCCAGTACTTGTCGTGGGGTGCGCCGCCACCCTCCTGGTATATCGATGACCTCATGCGTCACGAGGCTCATCCTTATTACGTTGGACTATTGAAGGCCGCCGAGCTTCACGGCGCCACGCATCAGGCCGTGATGGCCTTCCAGGTCGTCACCGACAAGCGCATCCCGGAAATCCACGCCGGCCGCTCGATCATCTCATTTGTCTATCGCAAGGATATGGACCGGATCGCGCCAGGCATCGTCGAGCAGAAGACGGATACCGGGCGTATGAAGATTTCGTCGCCCGAATTGACCGCGCTTGATCTGCTACGTTACGCCCACGTCGCGGGCACACTCGACAGCATTGCGACGGTCCTGTCGGACCTCGGCCCGAAGTTGCGACCGGCGCAACTACTCGCCTTGGCATCTGTCTTCGAGCGTTCTGTGATTCAACGGCTCGGCTATCTGCTCGACTTCCTCAAGCAGCCCGACAGCGCCAATGCCCTGCATGGCTATCTGCAAAAGGCGCGGCCGCTGCCGTGGGTCGCGCTAGAACCGCACCGCCGCGGTGGGAAGTCGAAGCCCGTCATCGAGCGCAACACGCGCTGGAACGTCATCGTGCACCGTAAGCCGGAGCTCGACGCATGATTCCGGCGATGAACATTGTTTCTTGGGGGCGTACCGTCCCCTGGGCCGAGCTGCGCCAAGTTGAACAAGACCTGATTATCTCGCGTGCTCTCGTCGAGGTGTTCAACGATGATTTCTTGCGCAAAGAGTTGCGCTTTCGCGGCGGCACTGCGCTCAATAAACTGCACCTCCCCAAGCCATTCCGTTACTCGGAAGACATCGACCTCACGCGCACCACCGAAGGTCCGGTTGGCCCGCTGCTCGATCGGCTGCGTGAGATACTGCAACCCTGGATGGGACAGGCGCACTACGATCTCGGGCTCCTCGGACCGAGTCTGACATTCACCATGGAGGCTGAGGACAAGACCTCAAAGGTGCCGATCCGCGTAAAGGTCGAAATCGCAACCCGCGAACGCACCGCCTATGACGGGGCACGCGTCGTTCCGTTCACAGTCAAGAATCCCTGGTTTACGGGCGAAGCCGATATCGAGACGTTCTCTAACGAGGAAATCCTAGCGACCAAGCTACGAGCGCTGTTGCAACGGGACAAAGGAAGGGACCTTATCGATCTCTCGCACGCCCACGCCGTATTCGGCGATCTTGACCACGCGCGTGTCATTACGATTTTTGGCAAATATCTGACGGCGGCCGGACAAGCGGTCTCGCGCGCAGAAGCCGAGGAACGCATGTTTGCCAAATTGGAGGATCCGTCGTTCCTAGCCGATGTGAGACCGCTGCTGGCGGCAGAAGAGGCTAAAAAATTCGACGCCAAAGCCGAACGCGCCGCATTAAAAACCGTTTTTGCGACATTCATCAAATGCATCCCGGGCGAGGCTTGGAAGAGGACAAAGGAGAGGGCCGCCGAGTTCGATATGCCCGAACTGGCGGAGCATTAAGCCTTCAACTAGTGATTTGGAGCGTCCGAGCCTGACAGCGGCCTTCGATAGCGCCACTCGCGAACCTGTCCCTTCCGGACCTGATAGCGCTCCCAGTTGCGGGCCTTCAGATACGCCGTGACCCGCATCTGGTCGGCGCGCGTCCAACGCGCAGGCTCGATGCCGAGTGCGCCTTGCAGAATTTCACCGACGGTCGTGTCTGTCAGCGGGCTCGGCCGCTCCACTTCCTCGTCCCGCCAATCATCGTAGTTGCCGTAGCCGTGATTGACCCGGTGCCGCTCATATACGAGCCAGCGTTCAATGCGGGCGTCCCAAGCATCCGCATGGTAGCGCTGATCCTGCTCGGCCTTGGCCGATGCGACCAGCTCCGGTTCGTCGAGCCACCAGATCGCACCCTCCCGGTACCGCGCAACCGCTTCCGCCCAGAGCTGGTCGCGGTCGCGCGCGAGCGCGTCGAGATCGATGCTCCCGCAACGCACCGGCCAGAAGCGGCGGTTGCCGGTCTCGTCGCGCAGGTAGGTTTCCGGGTTGACGCTGCCGGCGAACACGCACTGACGCGGTACCTTCACGATGTAGCGCTCGTACGGCGGACGATAGCGGTCGGTGGTCCTGGTCAGGAACGCCTTGATGCGCGAGACCTCGGCACGGCTAATGGCATCAAGCTCGGCGATCTCGATGATCCAGATGCCGCGCATCTGCTGGGCTGCGTCCTTACTGCCGATCTCCGCGATCTCGTCGGTGAACCAGTCGGCACCGGTCAGCGTCTTGATGGCGCTCGACTTCTTGCTGCCCTGCGGGCCTTCGAGGATTAGCATGTGGTCCGCCTTGACGCCTGGCTGCATGACGCGCGCCACCGCCGAGATCATCCAGCGCGCGCCGAAGGCCCTGTTGAGCTCGGTGTCGTCCGCGCCGAGATACGCGATAGTCCACTCTGCCAGCCGCGCCACTCCATCCCAGCGGAGGTGGTCGAGATAGTCTCGGACCGGATGCACGCGCACCTCGCGCGCGACGGCGCCGACGCTGCGGCTGACCATGGCAGGTGCGACATTGATCTCGCGATGCTGCAGCCACTCAGCGCAGCGCACATCGTCTGCGTCGCTCCAGGCGCGCGGCAACGCACCGAGAGAATCGTCCCAGGGCAGGTTTCGGGTCACGAGGATTTCCTGACGGAAGTCGTCGAACACGAGTGCGCCGGCGAACGCCTCGTCGTTCGACAGCGCGGTGATAACGTTCGCTTCGTTGCGCTCGGGCGTTCCGGCAAGGTCGAGACGGAGCTGGCTTGCCCAGCGCGGCCGCGTCGGCTGACGGTGGATGTCGCCCGTGGTGTTGAGGCGGCGGCGCAACTCACCGATCTGCTTTTCGAGGACTGCGACCGGGATGCCAGTGGCGGCCTTGATCGAGCTCAGCACCTGTCGCTCGGGCAACGGCTCCAGGCGCACAGTGACGAGCTGGCCTAGGATGGCGCCCAGCGCGTGGAGCTCGGGCGGTTTCGTCAGCGCCCGCGCCGCCGCTTCGAAATCGGCCGCAGTGGCGAGCAAAGGCGCGGCTCGCGGAGTCACGACTTGATAATCCTTCGCCACCGCGCCACGGCGGAGATCGTCGTTGAAATCGTCCCCATGCAGCGGCGAAACGATCATGTTCGCTATGCCTGCGAGGTTCAGCCGTTCGGCGAGCGCCGCCGCGGCTTGCTGGCCTGCATCGCCGGCGTCTGCAAAGATCGTCACGCGCTTGATGCCAGACGGCCATTCCCACTTCCGCAGACCGTCGGCGGATAGCGCAGCCCAGGTCGGGATCCCGAAGATCGCTTGCGCGGAGAGAGCCGTTTCGATGCCTTCGGCGATGCCGATCCGACCATCTTCGGGAAATGGCGCAAGCCGTACCGATCCGCCGGCGACCTGGTCGAGCATCTTCTTGCCGGCAGGTGCCTTGCCGGACCCGTCATCGAGCAGGAACGTGCGGTGAATGCCGCCCGTAGGCGCGCCCGCAGCGTCGCGGACGATCGCCACCATTCCGGGCCAGCCGCGCTTAGCCTCATAGTCGGTCAAGTCCGGGTTGAAGAGCAGGTCGGGAGAGCCCGGGTCAGAGAGCCCGCGGCACTTCAGATAGACTTCGCCTACCGTGCCCGCGAGCGGCTGGCAGCCCGCGAGAATGCGGGCGACCTCGTGGGCATGGTCGCGACGCGGCGCCGGTGCCGGTCGCGTTGGCGCCGGCCGGTCCAGCCGCGCATGGCGCGCGGCTTCCTCGAACAGGGTCGGGGGCGTGAGGCCGGTGCCATGGTGGAGGAGGTCTATCGGACCAGCGCTTTCGCCAGTGGCATGATCGTAGCCCCAGCCAGCGCGTGGGCCCCGGAGGTGGATGACACAGGAGCCCTCATTGCGCGGCGCACGCCCGGACAGGTCGGCGCAGCGGAGGGTCTTGCCGTCAGCCGACATGCGCGCATGCGGAAATAACGGCGGCAGCCATTCGGCTGCCGTCGCGCAGAGCCGCTCGCGAATCTCGCCGAGGTCGAAGCGGACAGGCGGCCTCCAGACCTCATTGAGATCGATCATGCCAGAATCACCAACCCCCTCTCCGCACGCGTGATCACAGTGTAGAGCCAGCGGCGCCGGTCGGCCTCGTTGCGGCCAAGACCGTCATCCCAAACGATGACGTTCTCCCATTGCGAACCCTGCGACTTGTGCCCGGTGATCGCCCAGCCAAACGTCGCCTCGGTCAAATTGCGCTTGTGCTTCCAGTCCCGGTCGTGGCGCTGCCGGTCGAAGGCGACATGGTCTTCGAAATGTCCCTTGTAGATGCGTAGTCGCTCGGGTTTGCCGTCGCCGTTAGGCCGCCCGATGGGGTTGCCCTCCTCGTCCCGAGTTGTGGCCGAGAAGTAGAGGCTACCCTCGTCGACGACATCTTCGAGCGTGACGAACATGCCGTTGATCAGGCCAATATCGTTCTGGTTCTTGAGGCAGATGATCTTTTCGCCACGGCCGGTCGGGAGATAGCCGCCGCCAAACCCCGCAGCGCGCCGCATGGCGTTGTTGAGTTGGAGCCGCGTGGCATTGAGCCCGCTGATCACTTGACCGCCGCGCAGGCATTGCTCCGGCGTCACGTCCATCTTGCGCATCTTCCAGACGAACGTGTCGTACTGGCCGAAGCCGATCGGCTCGCCTCGGCGCGCCATGGTGGCGAGCCGAATAATCGCGCTCTCCTCTGCCTGGCGGTGGATCTCGGTCAGCATGACGTCGGGGGCATCGTTGGTGAATGCGCCTTCGCCCTTGATTGGCGGCAGCTGGCCAGGATCGCCCAGAACGAGGATCGGCTTGCCGAAGCTCATCAGATCGCGCGCCATGTCCTCTCCGACCATCGAGACCTCGTCCAGGACGATCAACTTGGCATGCGCGGCATCGCTCTGCGGGTTGAGCGCGAACCGCGGCTTCTTCATCTGCGAGAGCGCCTGCCGCATGGCCTCGATCGTCGCGTCCGCTGCCGTGCGTTCGAAGCCCATGAGCTTGAGCGCGTCCTGCTCGGCTTCGGCGATCTTCTTGTTTGCTGCCTCGATTTCCTCGTCGGTGGCAATGATGACGCTGTAGATCAGGCTGTGGATCGTGCGGGCCGGCGTGCCTTTGCGGCGCAGCACGAGGGCGGCCTTGCCGGTAAAGGTGGCGGTCACGACGCCGGGCACGCACGAGCCTCCCTCGCGGTCGCTCTTGTGCGGTTCGATCCCGAGCTCGTCGAGGGCGAATTTGAGGACCGTGCTCTTGCCGGTGCCGGCATAGCCGAAGAGCCGAAACACTTGCTGTTGGTCGGTCCGGTTCTTGAACCAGTCCTTAATAGCGGCAATGGCGCGCGCCTGGGTGTCGGATGGCGTGATGTCGCTCATGACGCCGCCCTCCAACACCGATCCTGCCAGGCACAGGGTGCGTGCCATTCCCCACCGCTCCAACCGCCGCGGCAGATGGCAGAGCTTCGGTTTACGGCCGCGCTCGGCAACAGCTCCTGGGCTTCACTCGCGCGCACGATCTCAACAGCTCTGTCGCTGGCTCGCTGGGCAAGCGCCGCGTTGAACGTCACGAGCTCGCAGTGCAGCTCGAATGTGTCGCGGTTCAGCGCCGTGAACAGCGCCGGGTTCGGCAGATCGAGATAGGCCTGATAGAGCGCAATTTGCGCAGCATAGATCGGCCGCGCCAAGACGACGCCTCGCTTGACGATCTCCTTCCACGGCGCTGCGCCGACCGCCTTGTTTTCCCAGAGCGCCGGATAGGCCATGGCGACCGGCCCGCCCACGAGACATCCGTCGATGTGGCCGCGGAAGCGCCCGTTCAGGACCGAGAAGCCGAACTGCAGACCGTCGGAACGGGCTGTGCGGAGGTCAAAGCCCGCGGCGCGCAGCCAGGCTGCAACCACGTCCTCGGCGCGATGGCCGGCCTCGAAGATGCGGAGCGTGTTGGGTTCGAATTCCCGGCCCTCGTCCTTGGGCACCGCTAAGTAATCGTATTGGATCTGGCGCAAGCATTCGCGGCCAAGCCCGGACGTGCTGACGTAGCGCCGGGGAGGTTCGGCGCGGCTGCGCTCAACCAGCGCGGCGTCGATCGCGGCATTGACCGCGATGCCGATGCCCGGCGGCCTCTCCGGTCGCTCGTACTGGAAGCCGGACCCATGGTTCAGGTCGATCATGGGCGCGCCTCAAAACGGGATATCGTCGTTGAGAGACTGGCGCTGCATGGAAGCCTGAAAGCCGTCGACGCAGGCCTCGATGACGCGATCGATCTCCTCCGCGCTGCGATCGTGGAACGGCGCCATTAACCCGAGCTCGGTGAGCACCTCCGCAAGAAAGCGGCGCGCATCCTTGATCGCGCGCATCTCCATCTCGGTCTTGTCGATCATGCCGCGGTTCCTCTTGGCGATGGCAGCACCTACGTTGAGGCAGCGCGTCGAGCAGAAGGCGTAGGTCGGATAGCGATCGGCGCGGAGCTGGTGGGTGTAATAGAAGCCGCGAGCTGCCCGGCTGCAGATGGCGCAGGGCCTCAGCCCAAGTGTATCGAGAGCCTCTGCGACTCGGGTTCGTCGGGATGCCCCCTGATCCGCTGCGACGTCTTCACGATGAATGCGCTGATCGCGTTCTGCGCCATCGCCTCGAGATCGCGCATGGTCAAACAGCGGATTGGCTGGTTGAGGCCTCCTCTTCCTACGAGCCATTCGCCGATTGCTTTCGCCGCCTCGCGCGTGACGTGCGCCTGCCACTCGTCATCGGTCATGGCGCGTCGGTTGCCTCAGCCGTTGAGCCAGGCCGGACCAGGCGCAGGAACTGCTCCCTGAGGCGGCTTGGTTTCGCCCTGGTTGGCCCACGGCACGCCGGCTGGGGCCGGCGAAGGAGTTGCCGAGCTGCCCCAGGCAGGCGCCTGTGTCGCGGGCTCTGCGGATTTGCGCGGCTTGGCGTTGACCGGGTCCGGCTGCACGTTCTCGCCGCGCATCACTGCCGCATATTGCGGCTCGCCGGGCAGCACCACGTTCGCGAGCTTGTTCTGATCCTTGTATTGAGGGTTCGAGGCCGGCTCGATCATGATGCGGGCGGCGAACACGATACCGTCGAGTTGCTTCAGCCCTTGGATCATCCGTTTCTGCTTCGCGGCCGGACTCTCGTCCTTGGGATCGAGACCGAGCGCGCTGTCCACCATGGCGCGGAACGCGCTCTTCGAGATGTTCCAGCCCTTCGACTGCCCCTTCTCGTCGAGCTTGCCGCCGGCGACCGTGAAGTTCTGCCAGAACTTGCGCCGGACATAGGGGCCGGACACCACCGTGAATTCGCAGTCGAGCATCCTGGCGTCGCTCGACTGCGAGGCCTTGAGCAGGCCGGCATCCATTGGCGTCGAGCCATTCACGCCGCCCGGACGAATGGTCATCTTCACCTTGGCAAACGTGCCGTCCGGGATCAGTTCGCCCATGGGCGCCATCTGTGGCTGGGCGTCGTTGAGGTCGTACATCGCAGTCTCCTTTGATCAAGTTTCGGGTCAGGCGGCGCGCGCCTGCGGTGTGTTGATCTTGGCGAGCAGCGCGCCGAGGTCCGGCGGCTCGGTCATATCGAGACGGCCGCTGCGGTCCTTGGCGGGCAAGCCGTACGGATTGCCGGCGCGGCAGACGAAGCGGCGTTCGCTTGCCTTCTCGTCGAGCACGTAGTCGCCATCCGCGTCGCGCGAGAACAGATGCAGCGACATCACCTGGTCGACGATGCCGGGCAGCTCACGTCCGGCCTTGGAGCCTTCCATCTGTGGCTGCCAGGTCGTGACGTTGAACTCGTCCGTGACCTTCTCCAGCACGCCGACGAAGATCACGGTCTTGCCGGGTGCGTGCTGCAGGTGCTTGAGCGCCTGGATGACCTCGCGGCCGAGCAGACCATAAGCGCCGCGGACGTCCGGCTTGCCGGTGCGTTCCGAGAACGCCTCCGGCTGCTGGCGCGCATACGTCATCACCTGGCGCGTGAGATCGGTGATGCTGTCGACGAAGACGATCGACTTCGAGGCCAGGAATTCCTCGATGCCGCTGCCCGCATAGACGCCGCGGGCATGCTGAAGATGCTGCGCGCTGTACCAGGCGTTGGGATCGGCGGCTGGATCGGCGCCACCGATCAGGACCGCGAGGTCACGGAAATCGGCGAAGCTGCGGATCGGAATGCTTGCGCCCGGCCAGTCCTGGACGGACTTCATGCCGGCCTCGAGGTCGAGGCAGACCGTCCGATCGGCCGGCAGCGTCTTGAGGAGCGAAGTCTTCCCGGCGCCTGGCGGACCGAAGATGGCGAGCGAAGTCTTGTTGTTGGCTGCCGACAACCGCTCGTCGGCGGTTACGATCCTGACCGGCATCAACGCCTCCTCGATGAGATGATGGAAACGGCGGGGCGTTGACCGGGCGCCGAAGGACTGCCTGTCCGTTCTCGCGAAACGGACCGCCCCGCCGTTGTTCGTGCTGCCGATGGCGCGTGCATTAGGCCGCCTCGACTTCGTTCGGTGTCTCAATCCGATAGACGGGCCGGCCGGTCTCTACAGTGCGCGCGGGAATGAACAGTTCGCGCACCGGCCGCGGCCAATTGGCGAATGCTGCTTCCGAGACCTCGAGCTTCACTTTGAGGTAATCGGACGGATCATCGCCCCAGCCGGAACGGATAATCTCGGCCGCGTGCTTGAGCTTCTCCTGGTCCCATTTGACGCGCTTGGGTAGGTCGGCAATGACGATGAAACCGTTGTCCTCGAGGCGGACGATGCCAGTGTCCTTCCCCTCCTCGGCTCGGCGTTGCCGGGCGCGCGCGCCATACTTGAGGTCAAGCGCGCTGCGCACCTTGTCCTCGATCCGCGCGAGACTTGCCTTCTGTTCGGCGAGGTCGTCGAGGATGCAAGCGAGCTCGGGTGCCGTGAGCGACGCGATCGATTCTGGATCGAGGTCGCGGACGTGCTCGGCCATGACAGCGATGTCGGACATGGTGTTTCCTTTCAGGCTGCCAAAGCGGTGGGGATCGGATGCGCTGCACATTCGGCGAAGGGGTCCGGCATGCACCGTGGATGCGGCGCCGACCGGCTCTGCGCTGACCGGCCTGGCCGCGCTTTCACCGCGAGATAGAGGTAGTCCTCGGCGCCAAGCCGCTTCTGCACCGGGATGACGAGTCCTTGGCTAGCCGCGACCATCACACGGGTGGCGACGGCATGAAGGTTTGCTCGGGTCGGCCGGTCGAGCACGTTGGCGCTCGGCATTCGATCGAAGCCAAGATGCCCGCGGTAGTAGATGGCACGGTCGCCCGGATTGGCGTCGATCAGCCAGTCCACGAACGTGTTCTCGTCGAATGGCACCGCGAACCGATCGATCGGCAACAGCGGTGTCGTGGGTGGGACCAGCCGGTGACGCATGGGCAGACCTCTCCGCTTCGGCTGACGCGGGCGCGCAGCCGTCATGACTGTTTGGCAGTGTTGGACTTCGTCTCCTCAAACCCGGGCTCCGCTGAGCTTTCGTCCCCTCTGTAGCGAAAGACGTCCTCGTCTTTCCCAAGAGGTCCAAGCCCTCTCATTCCTCGTTGGCGAACCGGTGTCGGACGATACCCAGGCAGACCAGTCGATAACGGACCTCGCGCAGCCTTCGGTAAAACTCGCTGGTGGAGAGGCCCGAGCGACGCTGGGCTGCTGCGAGATCGCCGTCTTCGAGGAGCGATAGCCGCGCGACCCGGGCGAGGTCATGGGGCAGCGCGGCAATGAGATCAGTAAGCACGAGTGGGAGCTGCAGCTCGCGCTCGACATCGGGGCCGATCCACTGCTCTGCTTCGAGTAGTTCGCCCAGCGTGGTGATTCTCCCGCTACCGGCCGGCTGATCGAGCGAGCCACCGCGGATGCGGCGTTCGGCCCCAATCTCGTCGGCCACTCCTTGCGCCGCCTGGCGCGCCACGCGATCCGCGAAGGACGACCATGCGCCTCGCGCCGGATCGAAGAAGCGCCGCCGTTCCAGCAACACGAGCAGGATGTCTTGCTCGACGTCTTCTCGCTCCGCATCATTAAGACTCATTGTGCGCGCGACGCGGCGGGCATGATAGGCAGCAGTGCCCATCATTGTACGCAGCGCCCGGTGGTCGAGCGAAGGATTCGAGCCGTCCGTGAATTGATCGAACTCCTCGACGCGTTCATTGCTAGTGCGATTGCTCATGGGCGGGATCTCCATGAGCGGCATGCTGCCGGAACGCGCCGTGGGCTGTCTGTGGGACCGTTGCGGGACGCGAGGGGGTGCGTTGGGGGACGAATGTGGGACGACGTTGGTTCGGGCCGGCGTATGCCCCCCGTCGCCTCACGCGCTCGCGCGATTGGCCCGTCGAAAGAAACGCGAACGCTCCAATGCGTCTGGAAGCTTGAGCCGGTAAGCGCCGCACCCATCAGACTCGACGAGATCGCGCCAGTCGGGGTGTCGTTTGAACACATCGAGCAGCCGAGTCGAATGAGAGCCGGCCTCGCGCAGCAACTGCTTGCCCGAGACCCATGGCTTTCCCGCGCCGGCGGATTCGTGCAGCAACCGCACGATCGCAGCTTGCACACCGCGGAAGCGGAAGGCGCGGCCAGCGACGATCACTTCCGAGAAATCAGCCGTGTGCTGCATCTCGCGCTTGGGCTGGCGTGCGCTGGCATCGAAAGGGCCAAATTCTTGTTCAAAGCGGATCACCTCCGCGTCCGTGACCAGGAGATCGACTGGCTCAACGCGTATCGGCGTGCTTGGCGAGCATATAGAAAGAAAGCGCCCAGGCTCCGCTTTGAATTCTGAGACCACATAGTAGCCACGGCGCAGAACGGCCGAGAGATCGCCTGGGCGCAGCGGCAGAAGCCCATCGTGGCGCCAGGTTTGCTCTGTGGATCGGCCCCACGGTGCCTTGGGATGTGTTGCCGTGCCGCTAATCACATCAAGCTCGTGCGTGCGGATTGATATCTCGATGCGCCCGTTCTCGGCGAAATAGGCTGTATCGAGCCGCCGCATCCCCCACCGCTGCTCGACCTCGGTAAGCGCGTAATACTCTTTCTGCGGCAAC
Source organism: Pseudorhodoplanes sinuspersici (assembly GCF_002119765.1). NCBI lineage: Bacteria > Pseudomonadati > Pseudomonadota > Alphaproteobacteria > Hyphomicrobiales > Pseudorhodoplanes > Pseudorhodoplanes sinuspersici. The sequence goes on along the minus strand of NZ_CP021112.1, from coordinate 595,676 downwards.
GACATACGCTCGCTCCCGTCATCCTTCGCCCCCACGCTGGCCATCCGGCGACGCAGGGGACTTGATTGTTGTTCTCTGTTTGTTCTATACACGAATCATCCAACAGTGCAAGCTCGTTTGTTGGACGATGTTAGGAGGTGATCCATGTCCACGGCTCTTGCGGAGCGCATCCGTGCCCGGGCCCGGCAAATGGATTTGCCGCTCACCCGGCTCGCCGCCGAGGCGAAGGTTAACAGGTCTTTTGTTTACGACATGCTTTACGGTCGCTCGCAACATCCAAGCAAGGACAAGCTGGAACGCGTCGCCAAGCGCCTCAAGGTTGGGGTCGATTGGCTCACCAGTGGGCGCGGCTTCATTGATGGCGAGGAGCCCGGCCGCGAGGGCGATGCCGCTTACGTTGCAATCCGGTCGGTGAAGATTGCTCCCGCGATGGGCGGCGGTCGCATCGTTGAGGAGGTCGAGGAAGGAGAGCCGCTGCAATTCCTCGCTCGCTGGGTGCGCGACACGCTTAAAGTTCAGCCCGACGACCTGCGCATTATGCGGGTCGAGGGCGACAGCATGGAGCCAACACTGTTCGATCGCGACACCGTGCTCGTTGATCTCACTAAGAAAACCCCCTCGCCGCCGGGAATCTTCGTGCTTAACGACGGCATGGGGCTGGTCGCCAAGCGCGTCGAGATTGTCCCGCGCTCCGATCCGCTGCGCTTGCGCATCGTGTCGGATAACGCCCGCTACGCAACCTACGATGTGACGGTCGATGAGGCCAACATCGTCGGGCGCATCCGCTGGTTCTGCCGCGAGCTCTGAAGTGACTTCGGAGACCTCCTGGGAAAAATTGCCGTGGCCATCGCTACAAAGAGGGAGCAATCAGTGGAATTCCTCGCCCTATGTTCAATGGCATCGACCCATGCCGCCTCTCGGCCGCTGAACGGCTCGACGAGATCGCCGATATACTGGCCGCCGGCCTCATCCGGCTGCGCGCGCGAAAGTCCAGTTATTTATCTGACGACCGCAGAGAAATTGGCCTCGACTTCTCGCCCGGCCAACGCGGTCATGCGCCTCACGGAGAACGCGAGGCGCAATCATGACCAACGGCGTGCTGGCCAAATTGGCAGCGCTGAAGACGACGCCGACGCCGAAATTGAAGGAGCAGTGGCGCGAGCTCTTCGGCACGGAGCCGCCGCCATACAACCGGCGCTTCCTCGAAAACCGTCTCACCTACCGAATCCAAGAACTCGCTTATGGTGGGCTCAAGCCCGAGACAATCGAGCGGCTCGAGGCCATTGCCGAGGACCTCGATGGCGGAGATCCTGCGCGGCGCCGGCAGCCGGCGAAGGACCGGCCAATCGCCGGCACGCGACTTATCCGCGAATGGCAGGGCGTCGAGCACTGCGTGACTGTGCTGGACGATGGCTACGAGTACCAGGGCCGGCCCTACAAGTCGCTTTCAGCCATTGCCCGCGCGATTACCGGCACGCGCTGGAATGGGCTCATCTTCTTTGGCTTGAAAAATCAGCGAGCGGCGCGATGAAAAAACCCATCGTCCGCAAGCTCCGCTGCGCGGTCTACACCCGCAAGTCGAGCGAGGAAGGCCTCGACATGGAGTTCAATAGCCTCGACGCCCAGCGCGAGGCCTGCGAGGCCTACGTGGCGAGCCAGAAAGCCGAAGGCTGGCTCCTGGTCCCCGACCGCTACGACGATGGCGGTTTTTCAGGCGGCACCCTGGAGCGACCGGCGCTGCAGCGCTTGCTTGCTGATATCCAAGCCGGCCGCGCCGACGTGGTGGTTGTCTACAAGATCGATCGCCTGTCGCGCTCGCTCATGGACTTCGCCAAGCTTGTCGAGGTCTTCGACCGCAACAACGTCACCTTCGTGAGCGTGACGCAGTCATTCAATACAACGACATCGATGGGGCGACTGACGCTCAACATCCTCCTTTCATTCGCGCAGTTCGAGCGCGAGGTCATAGGCGAGCGCATCCGCGACAAGTTTGCCGCCTCCCGCAAGAAGGGCATGTGGATGGGTGGCTGGATCCCGCTCGGTTACGAGCTGAAGGACCGCAAGCTCGTGGTCAATGAAGCAGAGGCCGCCACCGTGCGCATGCTGTTCCAGCGGTTCCTGCGTGTCGGATCGATGACCAAGCTGGTCGTGGCGCTCCGGTCAGAGAGCATGACCACAAAGGGCGGCAAACCCGTCGACAAGGGCTACGTCTACAAGATTCTAAACAACCGAGTTTATCTCGGCCAGGCCGTCCACAAGGGCACAGTGTATCCGGGCGAACATCAGGCGATCATCGATCAGTCCATCTGGGATCGCGTGCACGGCATTCTGCGCGAGAGCCCGCGCAAGCGGGCGATGAACACCCGGGCGCAAACGCCCGCCCTGCTGAAGGGTCTGATTTTCGGACCGACAGGCGTTGCCATGTCACCCGCCTACACGCGGCGCAAAGGAAAACAGTACCGCTACTATGTTTCGACCGATGTGCTGAAACGCAACCCCACCGCATGTCCGGTCCGCCGGGTGCCGGCAGCCGAAATCGAAAACGCCGTCATTGACCAGCTGCGCGGATTGCTGCGCGCGCCCGAGATGGTCGTGCGCACCTGGCGGGCGGCACGGCAATCGACCGAGAAGGTTTCCGAGGCTGAGGTGCGCGAAGCGCTGGAACGGCTCGATCCGCTGTGGGACGAGCTGTTTCCGGCTGAGCAAATGCGCATCGTCCAGCTCCTGGTCGAGCGCGTCGACGTTCACCTCGACCGGCTCGATGTACGACTGCGCGCTGCTGGACTAACCAAATTGGTCGACGAACTGCGTGCGCGGCCTGATCCCCTTGAGGCTCGGAGGGCCGCATGACGATGCGTGGCGATCTCGATGATAGAGGCGATACCCTTACGGTCTGCATACCCCTGCGCATCCGGAAGCGTGGTGGCCGCAAGCTCATGATCGCCCCTGACGGCGCCGGGGCGTGGCCGCCACCGCGCGCGCGCGTCGACAACGCCCTGGTAAAGGCCGTGGCGCGCGCACACCGGTGGCGGCGGTTGCTGGAGAGCGGCGAATACGCCACGATTACCGAACTCGCTGCAGCAGAAAAAATCAATCAATCCTACGTCTGCCGCATCCTGCGCCTGACGTTACTTGCTCCCGACGTTACCGAATCGATTCTCGATGGACGGCAACCTGCCGAACTCGACCTCGACTCGCTGCTGAAGCCATTGCCAGGAGATTGGGCGGCACAGGCAAACGTCCTGCTCAAGAACCGCGCGGTTCGTCAGCGACCGCGCCGGCCATCAAAGGTTATTTAACGCTTTGGATCATATGGTTAATCATGAGTGAATCATCTGGCAGCCCGCTACTGGACATCTCCCCCGCGGCAGAGGTCGCCTTGATCGAAGGTGCCCGTGACGCCGAGCCCGTGCGCGGTCTCACCCACGGCTTCTATAAGTACCCGGCTCGATTCTCGCCGGTCTTTGCCCGTGCGGCGATCGAGGCGTTCACGAAACCTGGCGATCTCGTCCTCGACCACCATGTCGGTGGGGGTACCACGCTCGTCGAGGCTCTCGCAGCGGGAAGACACGCAATTGGGGTCGACATCAGCGCGCTGGCCGAATTCGTTGCGAGGGTAAAGACGACCGTCTATTCAGAGGCCGAACTTGAAACGCTGCAGAACTGGGCGAGTCGACTGCCGTCCTCAATCCACATCCGCAAGGCTTCGATTCACTTCAACGACTATGCGGAGCTTGGCTACTACAAACATCTCGACGATCGCTCGCGCTGGCGCCTGCGGAAGGCGATCGAACAAGGACTAGGCTCCGCGATCAAGCTCGGCACACCCCGTCTCGAAATGTTCGGCCGATGTGCTGTTTTGCGAACCGCTCAATGGGCGCTCGACGGCCGCGCCAAGCTTCCATCGCTGGACGATTTTCGCGAGTTCCTTCAGGAGACCGTCGAAAGCATGGTCGAGGGCGCCTATGCCCTACGAAAAGCAGTTCCGGCACCGCGTCCTATTGTCCAAGTTATCCATCGTTCGGCTGCTGGCCTTCAAGATGACGAGCGCTTGCGGGGATGGCGCGCGCCGCGATTGGTACTAACCAGCCCACCGTATCCCGGCGTGCATGTCCTCTACCATCGATGGCAGGTCGACGGCCGCAAGGAGGCGCCATTGCCCTTCATGATCGCTGGCAAGCTCGACGGTGCAGGCAGTAGCTACTACACGATGGGGGACCGAAAGTACCCCGAACTCGCGACTTACTTCTCAAACATCAAAGCAACAATGTCGTCGGTTGCGGCGCTGGCCGCTGACGACACTGTTGTTGTGCAGATGGTGGCCTTCTCCGACCCACGTTGGCAACTTCCGCGCTATCTCGAAACGATGGCTAAGGCAGGCTTTCAGGAATTGTTCTTGCCAGCACTTCGGGACGAACGCGACGGCCGGCTGTGGCGGAGCGTGCCCGGCCGGCGCTGGTACTCCGATCAGCGCGGCGAGACGCCCGGTTCAAACGAGGTGGTGCTTATTCACCGCAAGGCAGGCAGCGCGCCTTCACGTCGCCCCACACAAGTTGTCATTTCGCAGCCACATCCATCAGCCTGATCATCGTCATCGCGACCCGTCTGATTTCCTCCCGCCGTCTTGCATCTGCGGCGTCGACCCCCTCCTCTTTCTGCCCCTGTGTAGCCTGGTACATCTGGTAAAGGTGGAAGGCGATATGCGAGGTGTATTTGTTCACCTTACGCTCGACGTCCTGCTCGGTATTGCGCTTCGTCAGCGCACGACGAAAGTCGCGGAGCGCTGCCATGTCCTCGTTGATGATGAGGGTTAGAGGCGCGCGGTCCGTCGGCGCGAGGAATGCGCCCGGATCGTCGTCCGTCCACTCGTCCGCGTTCCAGCATGGCTGGTCGTAGTCGTCCCGCTTAATCACTTTGAGCTGGTACGGCGGCCGCCGCATCTGACCGGTCTTGAACTCTCCGTCGACGAGCTGCGGCTTGCGGGGATCCGGCTCGGGCGGAGGCGGAGGTTCGACAACCAAGGCCTCAAAGAACGCGTAGAGCTCGCGGCCGCGCGGACCGTGCGCGGTGACCTCGAACTTGAGCTTATCGCCGGGCGTCCAATCCTCGCGCGGGGAGATCAGCAGGCTGAAGCGGCCGGCCAGCGGCTCCGAAAAGTTCATCTCGGGCTGCGGACGGGGGTCGCTGGTCACTTTCGCCGACAGCGTCCACTGCGGCACGTTCGCGTTGAGCAGGCGGTCCTTGCCGTCCCAGCGCAGGCGGACGTGGACGTCGCCGCCGTCGGTGCGAATCTTGATCGGCTCGCGCGACGACACCTTGAGGTACGTCGGCTCGTCGAGAAGCTTCGGCTCCGGCGGAGGAGTGTCCGGCTTCACCACGACGTTGAGCTCCAGGAGACGCGTCTCCTTGATACCATTGAAGCGGACGGCGACTTTCACCTTCGCGCGCACCGGATATTGGTCGGTGTCGAAGCCCTCTGGCTCATTGAACAGCAGCGTTAGCTTACCGTGCGTATCGAGCTTCTGGTGTTTCACATTGAGTTCGAGCACGCCTGGATCGTTCTCGACGTTGAACTGCGCCACCGCGGGCCAATGGCCGGACGGGATCGACTTCACGGAGATATCGCGCGCCTGGTTGGGACGCAGGCGCACGTTCGCGGAGCCGGACGACAGCACCGGATAGTCGGCGGCCTGGCCGGTGTCGGGCGGCAGCAGCGTCACGACGCCGTCCTTGACCACCGTCTTGAACCCGAGCTCATCGCTGTCCTTCGAGTCGCCGGCCGAGCCCTGGCCCTCAGCGAAGTCATGGCCGTGTTCGTGGTGCGAGTCGATGAGCTGGTCGAGCGTTTGCTTGACCTTCTCGTCGCCGGCGGAGAGCTCGGAGACGGCTTCCTCGGCCTCCTCTTCGAGCCTAATCAGGTCGGGATCGTTCTTCAGCGTGGCAATGATGCGCTTGGAGATCGCCTCGAAGATGTGGCCCTTGTAGAAGTTCTGCCGGGAGCCCTGCATCATCTTGCCGATCGCCTCGGGCGCGAGACCGTCGACGTCAACTGCGATCATCATGCGCGAACGCAGATACTTGAAGCCGAGCTCCTGCACGATGAACGTATTGTCGAGCGCTTCCTGGCGCTGGCCGTTGACCAGGAAGACGACGCACCGCTTGCCCTTGTTGGATTCGAGGTACGACGTCATGGGCGTGCTGCCCTGCGCCTCGAAGGCGAAAGCTTCACTCTCGTCGGCGTCGAGCGGGATCGCAACCTCCTTCGCCTCCTTGCCCTTCTTCTGCTTGGGCGGAAGGACGAAAACCCGGATGGAGATAGTCCCCAGGTCGGCGACGGGAACATCGTCGAACAGTGAGGAAACCTGGACTGCTGCTGCTTCGGCCATGGTGCGCTCCTAACCGACCGCCTGCGAGGCGAAGGCCTTGTCGAGTGCGGCGTTGCGGCCGGCCGATTGGCTGATGAGACGGACGCGTCGCGCGAGGCGGTGCGCGGTGCCGAGCATGGGCTCGGGCTTATCCTTCAGGGCGTAGAGGTCGTAGGGCAGCACGGGGTTGAATAGCACGTGGTTCAGTGCCGGATACATCAGGCGTGCGATTGCCGAGTCGGCGGTGCCGAAGTCGTACTTGATGTGCGTGAACTGTGCGCCGTGCTCGAAGCCGGCCTTGTCGGCCTCCGCCGCCGATACGCGTGGCACCTGCCCCTCCTCCGTCGCGGCCAGGTACGCCCAGTAGAGGTCGCGCCGGCCCTTCGGGTAGATCGCACGGACGATGGACCAGCCGGCACCATCGTCCTCGTCCGGCTTAAGGATGTCGGGCGCGCGCCGCGTCACCACGATCGAGTATTCGGCGACCGAGAATGCCGACGAGCCGCCCTGCCCAAACACTCCGATGAGGTAGGGCTTGTCGGCCTTGTCGCTTTCGCCAAGCGACAGCAGAGTTCGGTGCATCTTCTGCGGGACCTGCCCCATGCCATGGTCGCGGATGGTGACGGAGAACTGCTTCGACTTCTTGTCGTGGTCGAGCGTGACCGACAGGTTCTTCCGCACCTCGTCGATCTTGGCGCGGAGTGCGTTGCGCTCCTCGTCTTCGAGGCGCTCGATGGTGTCGATCTTCGGGAAGCCAAAGTAGCGCAGCACCGCGTCGCGCGGGTTGGCCGGCCTCACCGCCCCCGGGTTCTTCTTGAGTTCCCGGAGACGGGCGAGCTCGATCAGCGCCTCCATCCCGTTTACCGTGCGCTCCGCAAGCGGGTTCATCGGCTCGCCGGCGAGCTTGATGCGCCCACCATTCCCGCGATCAAGGCCCACCGGTACCCAGTGGAGCTTGCCGTCCCGCCAAGACGACGAGCGGTCGTCGGCGGAGACCCATTGGTAGTCATCAGGGGAGACGATCGGCAGCGTGGCCAGGATTGCCTCGATCTGGGCGGTCGATCGAGCGGTCAGCAAACGACCGAGTAGGTCGGTTGACGTGGACGCAGTCATTCACTCCTCCCGTGCTTAGGCACGCCTAGAGAACTCTAAAGTTTGAAATCCACGACGTCTTTGCCCCCGGTCGAGAGCATGCGGGCCCTAAGAGCCTCGATCTCCCGGCTCAGCGCACCGGCGATCTTCTTTACGTCGGCCTCGGTATAGTCGTACGCGTTCCGATTGCCCAATTTGGCGATAATTCGAATGGCCTTGATCGCCGTTCTCGTGCGGCTTTCGGCCAACAGGACAAATTTTTCGCGCTTGCTGGTGGCCTTTGCGGCCTTGCTTTCTTTGCCTTCAGCTCCCGCTTTGTCGAGCATACGAGCCTCCGTGGCCTACGTTTTATCCGCTAATTTAGTCGATATAAAATCATTTAATTTGGGCGATGTATAGAGTCAAATGGAATCTCTTCCAGGGGCAAAATCCAGGTGCCAACCAGGTGCCAATTGGAAGCTACCAGCCGGCAGAGGGTTTGCGGGAGGAGCGGCTAAATTGCTGTTGAATCGTATGTTTTCGCCTGGTGGGAGGCGGGAAGCCTAGCGACCAGCGGGTGGCGGAAAACCGAATAGATTCGGAGGCCGCGGGTAGCCCGTCCGCCTAAAGAAGGCCTCATAAATTCTCAGCAGGGCGGCATCGATCGCCTGGCTGGATACCTCCGCCAAGACGAACGTCTCAGAGAACGTGTCGTCGCGGAGTTCGTAAGGATTATCGATGTTCGTATTAATGACGAGCGAATAGCCGAGCATGCCAGCAGCGCCGAACTCGACCGTATAGGGCGGTGGAATACCAAGCTTGGTCTGCATGAAATCGACGTGCCGCGTGAGCGCTTCGCGGAACGCTGTCTCCAACAGCTTCACCGGAACCAGTTTGCCGTACTCGTTATCAACTAGCAGGTCGCGGCCGATGCTCCATATCTCGCCGTTATGAAACACTTGCGTGGCAGCGCGGAGTCGGCCGCCAGAGCCGCTCACCGGCTCCAGAAGGACGGCGCCGCGAGCATTGTGGTGAGGCAGGCCAGCCTGCTGCCGATACAGCAGCCCAAACTGTGACTGCCGAGCCAATCCATACAGTTCGCCGGTTGTGAACGGCTTGGCGAGCGCCGTCCGCGGAGAGAGCTTTAGATACATTCCCTTATCATCGGCAAATCCATACTCGGTCTCGTCGTCGAACTTCGCCACGACCTCGCCGCGCTTAAACCACACGGCTGGCGTCGTCGCGGGCGGAACCGAGGGAAAGGGTGGCGTGACGACCGCGGGGGCGGCTCCGAGAAATCCGCGTAGGGCGGTCACGAATTGGCCGCGCAATTTGGCGTGCTCAGCAACTATCTCTTCTTTTGTTGCGTCCGGCCTCAAGCTGTAGATGATCGGCCCCGCATGGTGCTGCAGATCGAATGGCAGAAATTCCCTGCCGCCGTAGTGCTCGTTCAGGACCATCAGCACCCGCTCGTCTCCTAGCGCATGCTGGGCGTACCCAAGCTCGATCGCCACGTTTGGGTTCATGTTTCTCTTTTCGCGTGAATCCCTGATACCTCTCCGCCTCGGAATCTTCGACACGGGCGCAACGTCGCCGATGAACACCGCGGATTCGCGTATCTTGCGTTTGATGGTATCGGCGAGAGCCGGGCTGCCGGTGACGTTTTGCCTATCCTGATCGAGATGCATGCTTTCGCGGTTCTCGGCCTTGGTCGGCTCTTCCACCTCTTCCGGCTGCTTCAAGACCTTGATGGCGTCCACCAGTGCCTCGCGCACGAAGTAGCGGCCCGTTTTACCCGGTGTGTCAGACTGCCAAGCCCAGAAGATCTTCATCGGGTTCCCGACAGACTCGCGCTCACCACCAGAGAGCCGCCCATGGCCGCAGCATCTCCCAATAGGTGATCGGCGTGAGTACGCGGATCCCGAGCTCACGCTCGATATGAGCGGCGTTCTTTGGAAGCTTGCGTTCCATGGTCAAAAACGAGTCACACTGCAGGAAGACCGCATCCTGCAACAGGATGCGGTCGCCCGCCCCGAGATAGCCGAACTTTGGCTCGTCGAGCCTCGACGCGAGCGCTCGGCTCTCCGGCGATGCGCCAGTCTCGTGCAAGAAGCTTCGCGAATAGTCGTCGATCTCGAACAACCATTGCAGGTGACCAAAATCACCCTTCGCTGCCGCCTCCTGTCGACTCGCATCTGAGACGATCCATTGAAACATCGCACGGCTCGTAACCTGGCACACCGCTCTCAGTGCCTCGACATTGTCCAGGCCATCCGGGATCCGGTGAATGGCATCATGGGGCCGGATCGAACCACCGTCATAGATATACTCGCCGTATTTCTGCAGGGTTTGGACCGTACAGGAGTCGATGAAAATGCGCCGCGGTAGAGCCTCAAAAGAGCCAGCAGCCGGCCGGGGATTATCAGTCGAGCGGGCGATTCGATGATCCATTGTGAAGTATACCGTTATCCCAATTCAGTTCCTAAGGTCCGCGGAGCAACTGATCTGCGAGCGCTCGTAGCGCGGCGACGAAAATTGTACCAGCTATCAAAGATCGGTTTGGCGACGACGTGCACTCGCCACTCAAGTCACCTTGCCAATCGTACGGATTGCGTTCAGCGAAAAAGCCTCGGCCGTTCAACGACATCGAAATCCGTACCGAATTCATCTAGTCCACAGGTCGAGAGAAACACAGCCCACAGAGAACGACGACTCCATTGACGGAAGGCGCGGCAGTGCAGAGGTCCGCTGCAAAAGTCCCGCAGGACGTGGCGATTTTCACCACATCAGATCGCGCGAGAGAACGCTAGCCACAGAGCAGTTGGCGGAGAGAGAGGGATTCGAACCCTCGATACGGTTTCCCGTATACACGCTTTCCAAGCGTGCGCCTTCAGCCACTCGGCCACCTCTCCGGCGCGGGTCTTTTGACCGCATCTGCCGGATTTATCAAGAGAAACGGTCGCGATGCACAGACGATTAAACGGTGCCGGCCGGATTGCTCAATTGACCAGCCGGATCTCGCCACAGACGGAGAGATCATAACCCCCAAGGTCTGACGCGCGCTGCCGGAAACGGTCCGACCGGACAAAGCCGAACAACGCCGACGGTCCGGGCAAAAAATAGTCGCGCTGGCGCAGAACAAGGTCGAAGCGCTCCCAGATCAGGGGCACGAACTCCATTCCCGCAGCCTGCGCGACCGAGCGCGTGGCGATGCCGCAATCGGCCTGCCCGCGCCGGATCCTGTCGGCGATGTCGGTGCCGGTGACGCAATCCGGCCGGGTGAGATTCAGCGCGGCAGGGTCGATGCCGACGCTGGCCAGCAGTGACAGCAGCAGCAATTGCGCGCCGGCCCCGTCCTGCCGCCGCGCGACCCGCAGGCCGGAATGGGCCAATTGGGCGATGTCACGAAGGCCGAGCGGGTTGCCAGGAGCGACCACAAGCCCCTGTTCGCGCAAGGAGAATCCGATCAGCACCGCATCATGCAGCCCCGGAGCCTCGGTAACGGCATCGATATTGGCGCGGTCATGTTCGCCCGTTAACGGGTGCAGGTGGATCGCCGCGGCGATGACCTCGCGGCGGGCGAGGCGGCGGAGGCCGGCCTCCGAGCCTTCCGGCAGGCTGGCGAGGCCGCAACCGCTCTCGCGCAAGGCCCATTCCAGCAGCGGGTCGTGGCTGCCGCCGACGATGGGCGGCGACGAGATCTCCAGTGTTTTCAACGAGGAAGGCAGGCCGGACGCAACCCAGCGGTCGAGCGCGGCCTTCGGAAACAGCCAGCGGCCAGTAACCTTGCTGCAGGGGATCGCGCCACTGGCCACCAGCTCATAGAGCTTGCGCTCGCTCAACCGCAGATACGTGGCGGCCTCGTCGGTATTGAGTAATTCCGGCATGAACAGGCCTGCGCTGAGATGAATTTGCTCCGAAAATTGACCCTTATGCGTGTGAATGCAACAGCAATTGCATGCCGACCGATGCTTCAGCCTTGGACTTGATCCTGCGGGCCGATCCGGCCCTGCTGGCGATCGTTCGGCTGTCGCTGATCGTCAGTCTGTCGGCGGTGGCCTGCGCTGCCGTGATCGGGATACCGTTCGGGGCCTTGATCGCATTGACGAAATTTCCTGGACGCAATGCCGTTATCATCGTCCTGAATGCGTTGATGGGCCTTCCCCCGGTGGTGGTCGGTCTCGTTGTCTATCTTCTTCTGTCGCGTTCCGGCGCGTTCGGCTCGCTGGGCCTCCTCTTCACGCCGACGGCAATGATCATTGCGCAGACCATTCTGGTTGCACCGATCATCGCCGCGCTGGCGCGGCAGACCATCGAGGATCTCTACGCCGAATACCGCGACGAACTCGACGCGATGAATGTCGGGCCGCTGCAACGGGTTGTGACGCTGATCCGCGACGGGCGCTATAGCCTGGTGACGGCTTTGCTGGCGGGCTTTGGAAGAGCCGCGGCGGAGGTTGGCGCGGTCATCATTGTCGGCGGCAATATCGATGGCTTCACCCGCGTGATGACGACCGCAATCGCGCTCGAAACGTCGAAAGGCGACCTTTCTCTCGCCATTGGTCTTGGCGTCATTCTGCTGACTTTGGTGATGATCGTGAATGCTCTGGCCTGGGCGATGCGCCGGGCCGGCGAACGCTACGCCGGGTGATGGCGATGCGCGCACCGCTTTCCGATCTTCCTGTCATGCTCGAAGAAGTCTCGTTGCTCGCGCGCGAGGTGACGATCCTCGACCACGTCACGCTGACCTTCTCCGCCGGTGCTCCGACCGTTCTGGTCGGCCCCAATGGTTCGGGCAAGACCAGCCTGATGCGCGTGGCGATGGGCCTCGTCCGGCCGACATCCGGTCGCGTCACCTTCGGCGGACGGAGCGATGTGCCGCCGCTGCGCCGCGCCATCGTGTTCCAGCGGCCGGTGATGCTGCGACGATCCGCGATCGGCAATCTCCACTACGCACTCGCCGCTGCGGGTGTCCCTCGCACTGAGCGCAGCAAGCGTGCGGATGAATTGCTGGCGCTGGTCGGATTGAGCGGACTTGGCGAGCGCCCGGCGCGGCGCATGTCCGGTGGCGAACAGCAGCGTCTTGCGATTGCGCGTGCGCTGGCCAAAGAACCGGAAATTCTTTTTCTCGACGAGCCGACGGCAAGTCTCGATCCTGCCGCGACCAAGGCCACCGAAGACATCATTCAAAACATCGCCGCACGCGGCATCAAGATCGTGATGGCGACACACAACCTTGGCGAAGCGCGCCGTCTCGCCGGCGAGATCGTGCTGATGCATCGCGGGCGCATTGTGGAGGCGGCCGACACGATGACCTTTTTCAATTCGCCAAAGACCGACGCCGCACGTCGTTTCGTCGCCGGCGAGTTGCTTGTTTGAATGATCGACAGCCGGAGGAAAGATATGCTTTATCGTCGTCAGCTTGTTGCATTCGGTGCCGTTGCGCTGATCGCTCTTACATCGCCCGTACTCGCGCAGGACAAATCTCAGGACAAATCCCAAGACAAATCCATCGTCGTGTCATCGACGACATCGACCACGGATTCCGGCTTGTTCAATCATATCCTGCCGCTGTTCAAGAAGAAGACCGGCATCGACGTGAAGGTGGTCTCGCAAGGCACCGGTCAGGCGCTCGATACCGGCCGCCGTGGCGATGCCGACGTCGTGTTCGTCCATGCCAGAGGACAGGAAGAGAAATTCGTATCCGAGGGCGCGGGCGTGAAGCGCTACCCGGTGATGTATAACGACTTCGTCCTGGTCGGGCCGAAGAGCGATCCGGCCGGCATCAAGGGATCTAAAGACATCGTCGCGGCGCTGAAGACGATCAAGAGCAAGCAGGCGCCGTTCATCTCGCGCGGCGACAAGTCCGGGACGCATTCGGCCGAACTCAATCTCTGGAAGCAGGCCGGCATCGATATCGCTGCCGATAAGGGCCCTTGGTACAAGGAGATCGGGCAGGGCATGGGCGCTGCGCTCAACACCGCCTCGGCGTCGAACGCCTATGTGCTGACCGATCGCGGGACCTGGCTGTCGTTCAAGAACAGAGGCGATCTCGATATCGCCGTTCAAGGCGACAACAAGCTGTTCAATCAATACGGCGTCATTCTCGTCAATCCGCAAAAGCATTCGCATGTGAAGAAAGCCGAAGGGCAAGCCTTCATCGACTGGCTGGTGTCGCCGGAAGGGCAGAAGGCGATTGCCGATTACAAGATCAACGGCCAGCAGCTGTTCTTCCCGAACGCAACCGCGCAGGGCGTGTGATGGAAACAGCCGGTTGTGCCATCTCCGTCACCCTGAGGTGCTCACGCGAGAATCGCGTGAGCCTCGAAGGGCGACAGCCCGGATTGCGGCCATCTGGGCCGTGCATCCTTCGAGGCCCGGCTTCGCCGGACACCTCAGGATGACGGTTCATAGAGCTGCGCAAGCGGCAGCGATCTTGGGAGCGCTTATGGTAACAAACACCACCTCCCACGCTGCCGATATTGTTCTCCTGCACGCCGCCGGCAGTCTGCGCGGCGCGCTGACCGAGGTCTCGACCGCGTTTGAAAAATCGTCGGGCGTGACGGTGCAGCCGAAATATGGACCGTCAGGTCTTTTGCGCGATGCGATTGCGAAAGGCGAGAAGGCGGACGTGTTTGCGTCGGCTAATATGGAGCATCCGACGTCCTTGTCGAAAGCGGGCAAGTCCGGACCTGTGCAATTGTTCGCGCGCAATCGTCTTTGCGCGCTGGTGAAGCCCGGCCTTGCCGTCACGCCTGCGACATTACTGGAGCGCATGCTCGATCCTGCGATCAAGCTCGGGACGTCGACGCCGAAAGCCGATCCGTCGGGCGACTATGCTTTTGAAGTCTTTCGCAAGGCCGATGGTTTGAAAGCGGGCGCGAATGACGTGCTGTCGAAAAAGGCGCTGCAATTGACCGGCGGACCGAATTCGCCGGCGCCGCCGAAAGATCGCAGCGTCTATGGTGCGCTGGTTGCGGCCGGAGAGGCCGACATCTTCCTGACTTATTGCACCAATGCGCTGGTGGCGCAGCGGGAAAATCCCGGCCAGCAGATCGTGGCCCTGCCGGACAGCCTTGCCGTCGGCGCCGATTATGGACTGACGGTGGTGAAGGGTGTTTCGGCGGATGCGGAGCGGTTTGCCGCATTCATCTTGTCGCAAGAGGGGCAGGATATTCTGGTGAAGCACGGGTTTGCCGGCGTGAAATAAATTTCCCCGCTCATTCCCGCGAACGCGGGAATCCAGTTCTTGGCTCTGGGTCCCCGCCTTCGCGGGGACGAGCGGGATCAAGACCAGAGCAAAGGAAGCCGTTTATGAAACTCAGCGCACGTAATCGGATCAAGGGCAGGATTGTCGACGTCAGGCTGGGCACAACCACCGCACATGTGAAGATCGATATCGGCGGCGGGCAGGTCATCACCGCGGCCATCACCAACGAAGCGGTCGACGAGATGGACCTTACGGTTGGGCGGGAGGCCTACGCTGTGATCAAGGCCAGCGACGTGATGATCGGGATGGATTAGTCTTCCTCTCCCCGTAAGAAGGGGAGAGGGAAGAAAAGGTGATATGCTCTCCCGCCGCTCAGTCCTTGCTGGTCTGTTATCGACGCTGCCGCGCGTCGCGCAGGCGCAGAGCGTTACCGATGCGACGGGGCGGGTGCTGGCGATCCCGGCCAATGTGACGCGCGTGTTTCCGGCCGGTCCGCCAGCCGCCATCATGCTCTATACACTGGCGCCGGACTTGCTGATCGGCTGGCCCCGCGCCAATCGCCTGGAAGAACGCGAATATCTGTTGCCCGATATCGGTTCGCGGCCCGAGATCGGCCGCATCACCGGGCGGGGCAACACCGCCAATCTCGAAATGCTGCTGGCGCTGAAACCCGATCTTATTCTCGATATCGGTTCGACCAGCCGGACCTATGTCACGCTCGCCGAGCGCGTGCAGGAACAGACCGGTATTCCCTATGCACTGCTGGATGGCCGCTTCGAAGCGACTGCCGCCTCCTATCGCAAGCTCGGCGAACTGACGCGCCACGAGATGCAAGGGAAGGAATTTGCCAGTTACACGACGCGCACGCTCGACACCATTATGCAGCGCATTGCCAATGTCGCGCCGGACAAGCGGCCGCGGGTCTATTTCGCACGCGGTCCGCGCGGACTTGAAACCGGGCTCGGCGGTTCTATCAATGTCGAAACGATCGAATTGCTGGCGCGCAATGTTGCCGGCGAACGAAAAGGCGGCCTTGCCACGGTGTCGATCGAGCAAGTCTTGGTGTGGAATCCGGATGTCATCATCACCATCGATCGCGATTTTGCATCGAATGTGAAAGGCGATCCGGCGTGGAAAGGGGGCACCGCCGTGCAGGAAGGCCGCGTGCATCTTGCACCGAAGTTGCCGTTCGGCTGGATTGACTTTCCGCCGTCGGTGAACCGTCTGATCGGTCTGTGGTGGCTGGCGAAGATTCTCTATCCTGAGCGTTTTCCCGAAGACATCCGCGCGATCGCGCGTGATTTCTATGCGCGCTTCTACCACGTCACGCCGACCGACGCGCAGATGGATGCCGTGCTGGAAGGGCGGGGGTGATGATGAGTCTCGTGTCCCGGACGCGGTGCAATGCGCAGCGTTGCATCGCCGAGCCGGGACCCATTTCTTCTGATAATGAGTGGGACCCGGTTCTGCGGTGCACCGCATCTTCTTGCGTTGCACCGCGCCCGGGACACCGAGGTTGATGATGCCCCGCTCCGCACTTCCCGGCACACTCATCGCGATTGCCGTGCTCGTTGCCGGCTTCGCCGCGGCATTCCTGATCGGCCGCTTTCCGGTATCGATCGGCGATATCATCGCGGTGCTGTGGAGCAAGGTCGCCGATGGCGCAGCGGACGTTCCTGCGGCGACCGAAGCCGTAATCCTGCAGGTGCGCGGCCCGCGTGTGATCGCGGCTTTTCTGGTCGGCGCGGCATTGGCGGTGGCTGGCACAGCCTTTCAGGGCCTGTTTCGCAATCCGCTGGTGTCGCCCGATATCCTTGGCGCCTCGTCCGGTGCCGCGCTCGGTGCGGTACTCGGCATCTATTTCTCGCTTGGTGTTCTCTCGATACAGATCTTTGCTTTCATCGGCGGTCTTGTGGCCGTGACTGCGGTGTATCTGATCGGGTCGGCGATCCGCACACGCGATCCGGTGCTGGTGCTGGTGCTCGCCGGCGTCGTCATCGGAGCGCTGCTCGGCGCTGGCGTCGGGCTCGTGAAGTATCTCGCCGATCCATACAACCAGTTGCCGGCGATGACCTTCTGGCTGCTCGGCAGTCTGGCTGCGGCGAATGTGTCGGATCTCGTTCCGCTGTTCGGGCCGGTGCTGCTCGGCAGTGTCGTGCTGCTGGCCTTGCGGCACCGCATGAATGTGATGTCGCTGCCGGAAGAGGAGGCGCGCGCACTTGGCGTGCCGACCGGAGCGTTGCGCGTTGCCATCGTTGCCGCGGCGACGCTTGTCACCTCGGCGAGCGTTGCGACCGCGGGCATCATCGGCTGGGTCGGCCTCGTGGTGCCGCATCTGGCGCGCTCTCTGGTCGGGCCCGATTTCGCGCGGCTGCTGCCGGTGTCGGCGATTCTCGGCGGCGGATTCTTGTTGTTCATCGACACCATCGCGCGCAGCGTGGCGCAGGTGGAAGTGCCGCTCGGTATTCTGACGGCGGTGATCGGCACGCCGTTTTTCATCTGGCTTCTCGCCAGTGTGAGCAAGACGTGGTCGTGAGCGATCCGGCATGACGATCGAAGGCCGCGATCTCTCCATCGGTTATCCGGACCGCCTGGTCGGCAGCGGATTGAATGTGCGCCTCGCGGAGGGCGAGGTGCTGGCGCTGCTCGGTCCGAACGGTGGCGGCAAGACGACCTTGCTCAAGACGCTGCTGGGGCTGCTCGTACCACGGCGCGGTGAGGTGCGCGTCATGGACAAGCCGTTGCACGAGCTGCCGATCGCGGAACGCGCGCGGATGATCGGCTATGTGCCGCAGGTGCATCACGGCACCTTCGCCTTTACGGTCGAAAGCGTTGTGCTGATGGGGCGCACGGCGCATGGTTCTCTGTTCGCCGCGCCAAGTGCGGATGACCGCGAGATCAGCATGGCGATGCTGGATCGCTTTGGCATCGCATCGCTGGCGCAGCGCGCCTACACGGAAATTTCCGGCGGTGAACGGCAATTAGTGCTGCTCGCACGCGCGCTGGCACAGGAGCCGCGCTTCATCGTTCTCGACGAGCCGACGGCCAGCCTTGATTTCGGCAATCAGGGCAAGGTGATGAACGAGATCCGCGGACTTGCCGAGGCCGGGCTCGGCGTGTTGTTCACGACGCACGATCCGAACCACGCGATGCGGGCCGCGACGCGCGTCTATCTTCTGCGCGACGGCACCCGCCTCGCCGAAGGCAAGGTGACGGATGTGCTGACAGTGGAGAACCTGGAAGCCCTGTATCGCGCCAATGTACAGACGTTGCGCGACGAGCGAAGCGGCGGGGTCGCTTTCCTGCCGGGGTGATATCGAGCCCGCGCGCGGGCATGAGCGGAGTAGGTGGCTCAGACCTTGTCGAACACCATCACTTTCGAGACAAAGGCCGGCTCGTCCCGCACATGCGTCAGGCCGTGTGTCTTCGCGATATGCGCGAAATCCTCATCGAGATAGCTCTCGAAATAAGGCTCGTGATAATTCTGCGGGAAGCGTTCCAGGATGCCGTCATAATCGGGCACGTCGCGCCGCTGCAGCGAATCGACGATCACAAGGCGCCCGCCGGGTTTGAGCACACGCGCGCATTCGCCGATCACCGTGCGGCGGACCTGCGGCGGCAATTCGTGCATCGTGAAGATATTCGTCACTGCATCCTGGCTGGCATCCGGCAGCGGCAGGCTTTCGGCATTGCCGACGATCGTGCGCACGCGCGACCAGCGCCGCAGATGCTTCCGCGCATGTTTGATGTAGGGCTCGGACAGATCGATGCCGGTCACCGGCAGCCGCGGCCAGGCTTGCTTGACGAAATCGAGAAAGCGGCCGGTGCCGCAGCCGATATCGGTGAGCGTCAGCTTGCGCTGATCGCGGCCCTTGAAAATCTCGTACAGCTCCGGCAGCGCCATGCGGCGCATCGCATTGGCGGTGCCCTTGAACAGCACCTCGACCTGGGTGTCGTAGCGTTGCGCAGAGTCCTCGGTCAGCCAGCCGCCGGACTGATAGTGGAAATTCTGCAAGTAATAATCCGGCCGTTTGCCGCGCGTGGTCTCGTCCAGCACCTCATCGTGACGGCGTTCCTTGCGGCGGCGATGCACATCCGGCAGATCGTCGAAGAACAGGCGCGAGCGATAGATCCGCGTCAGCAGCGAGCCGTCATGGTCGGCCGGCAGCGGATAGAGGCCTTCCTCGACATTGGCCAGATCGCGCGCCATGAGATCGGCCATGTCGCCATAGAGCCGGCTCTGACTCAGCACCGGCGCGCGATTGTCGCCGTCCCATCTTTTTTCCGGCGGCGCTTCGTTGCTCTCGCGCCGCTTTACCTCCGCCGCCAGCCGCTGCAGCGCATAGCCGTGGCCGGCATACCAGGCGAGGCGCGGCAATTGCATCGCGCCATAGGCGACACGGGTGGCGAGGCGGGTCAGCGGGCTCATCGACAGTCCTGTCCGTCATGCTCTTCCTTGGAAATATAGCAAGGGAACCGCATGCCGCCATGCTCTGGCCGCACGACGCCGGAATTGTCATGATGCGATTGACGTTTGGGAGGAGAAACCGTGAGCACCATTCCCCATGAGGACCTGGCCTTTCTCGAGAAGCCCGAAAACGCTTATCTGACCAAGGCGCAGATCCTGAAATGGGAGGAGGGACGCACCTTCCACACCGACTGGGCGGCGCATCACTTCTTCAACTGGGCCGAACTGCTGCATCCGCTGCGCGACAGGAGGGTCCGCATTGTCGAAGTGGGCTCGTGGGAAGGCCGTTCGGCTTTGTGCTTCCTCAACGTGCTGCCGCATTCGACCATCGTGTGTATCGATCCGTTTGCCGGCAATGTCGAGCATCACGAGAATCCTTACTTCGCCGATCTCGCGCGCAAGAGCGAGCAGCAGTTCGATCACAATCTGGCCGGCTACGAGGCGCGGATCGAGAAGATCGTCGGCAGTTCGGCGGAGGTGCTGCCGCGCCTTGGCGCCGCCGGCCGGCGCTTCGATGTCGCCTATATCGACGGCAGCCATATCGCGGCGGATGTCTATCGCGATGCGGTGATGGCCTGGTCGCTTTTGGATCGCGGCGGCATCGCGATATTCGACGATTACGAATGGCCGCTGATGGACACCGAGGAGGAGCGGCCCAAGCTCGGTGTCGACATGTTCCTGGCCGCGATTCCCGGCCAGTATCGCGAGCTGCATCGCGGCTATCAGATCGCGATCGAGAAGGTGTAGGTCTCGTCAATCCGGGGCGCGACGAAGCCGCAAACCTGGAATGATAACGGCGGCCCATTGATTTCGCGCTCGGGCCTCGCAATATGCGGCTCCCGCCTGAGTCATTTGATTGAGCCCAATGCCGAAAGCCGTTGCCGGACCTGAAATCGAACGCCTGATCCAGCTTCTGGCCAAGCTGCCGGGCCTTGGGCCACGCTCGGCGCGGCGCGCGGCGTTGCATCTGATCAAGAAGCGCGAGCAATTGATGACGCCGCTGACCGAGGCGCTGGGCACCGCCCGCGACCGCATCACGGTCTGCGGCATTTGCGGCAATATCGATTCACAAAATCCCTGCACGGTCTGCACCGATCCCAAGCGCGACTCATCGGTGATTGTGGTGGTGGCCGATGTCGCCGATCTCTGGGCGCTGGAACGCGCCAATGCGGTGAATGCGCGCTATCACGTGCTCGGTGGGACGCTGTCGCCGCTCGACGGCATCGGGCCGCAGGATCTGAGCATCGATGCGCTAGTGTCGCGCGCGCATGAGCCGGCGGTGAAGGAAGTGATCCTGGCGCTCAATGCGACGGTCGATGGCCAGACCACGGCGCATTACATCACCGATCTTCTGCATAATGCCAACGTAACAGTAACGCGGCTGGCGCATGGTGTGCCGGTTGGCGGCGAGCTCGACTATCTGGATGAAGGTACGTTGTCGGCGGCGATCCGGCAGAGGACGCCGATCTGAGCGGATTTGAAAGGAACGGATCATGACGGTCGTTCGCGAGCCTCTTCTCAATCCCGTTCCCATCGCCAGCCTCAAGCCGACGCAGATGACGGTTGGATTTCGCGAAGTTGAAGAAAAACAGCAGCACTGGCGTGCGCAGGGCGGCGGCAAGAAATCCAAGTTTCTCGGCCAGCACATGATTCCGGTGATCTTCGGACCCAAGGATCGCTATTACGTCATCGATCATCATCACCTGGCACGTGCACTGCAACGCGAAGGCGTCAAGGACATCCTGGTCGAGGTCGTTAAAGATTTACGAATGCTCAAGGGCGATGCGTTCTGGACCTTCCTCGATCATCACGGCTGGGTTTACCCCTACGATGCGCAGGGACGCCGCCGCCCCTATGCGGACATACCAGGCGGAATATCCAGCTTGGCGGACGATCCCTACCGCAGTCTCGCCGGCGAATTGCGACGCGCCGGCGGCTATGCGAAGGATACGACGCCGTTCAGCGAGTTTCTCTGGGCCGATTTTCTGCGGCCACGCATCAAGCGCAGCGCGATCGAGAAGGATTTCGAAGCGGCGGCGGAGAAGGCACTGGCTTTGGCGAAGAGCACGGACGCCAATTTCCTGCCGGGCTGGTGCGGGCCGGTTACGGGTTAGTGGACGATGAGCCGACGACAAGCTTTGCGAAATCACCCAAATGGGTTTCCCGAACAAGCGTTGGACCCCGCCCCGAGACTTCGGATTTGCTTTGAGCCGTATTTTGATAAGCTCGGGGCGGAGCGCCGGCTGTAGAAGCCGGACATGAAGTCAAAGCAAAAACGGAACGCTTGGTTCCACCATCCATTTCACGAATGGTGCTGAAGCCTAATCGGCAAACCAAGCCGCGCCGGGAACAGGTCAGATGCCACGCGTACCGATGCGTTGCTGCCGTGGCTAGAAACCGGCAAAATCACCACGTCCATCATCCCTGTTGCGGCCGGTTGACACCCGGCGCTTGTTTTTCAACGCGTTGACGATGCGATCGTTTCAGGCGCTGGCGCTTTCGTCATTGGTGCGTTCGGGCTGCCAGGGAAAGCGTCCCTCGACCTCGACCTGAAGGCTCAGGCTGAGCACCGTTCGGATGGCGACAATGCCCGCCAGGATGGCGATACTGGTGAGCGTCGGTGTGACCGCAACGGTGCGAATGATGTCCGCGGCGACCAGCACTTCCAGTCCGAGCAGGATGGCCCGGCCGATATCCTGCCGCAAGCGGCGGAAGGCATCGATCTCCGCTTTTCCAAAAAGCGCGGAGAAATAACGGCTGGTCGCAATCAGGAGACCGAATGTAATCAGTGCGACGCCAGCGCCATCGAGCGCGGCGCCGACATTTTCAATCCATTCTGTGAACATTGAGACAGCCCCGTTCTCTTTGTCGTGCCAATGGTCGGTTACGCGTCCTTCTTCTTCTCCAGTGTCTTGAAATGCCCCCTGGCCTGCAGCCATGCCAGCAGGATCAGGCTCGGGATCGCAACCAGAGAAGAAATCACAAAGAACATGAACCAGCCGGTCGCTTCGGCGACGAAGCCGCCACCGGACGACAGCGTGGTGCGGCCGACGGCGGCGAGGGCTGTCAGCAACGCAAACTGCGTCGCGGTGTGCAGGCGCACGCCGCACAAAGCGGAGAGATAGGCCACGAAGATCACCGTGCCGATGGCGCCGCAGAAATTCTCGATGATGATCGTCACGGTGAGCGCCGGCACATTCGGGCCGATCAGCGCCAGTGCCGCAAAGGTGAGATTGGAGAGAAGCTGCAAAATGCCGCCGACCCACAGGCTCGTAGAGAGCGGCAAGGCGCGCGCAACGGCACCGCCGGCAAAACCGCCGACCAAGGCGGCGGCGAGCCCCACGCCTTTGACGATCGCCGCGTAGGTCGCCTTGTCGAAACCGATATCGATGACGAACGGCCCGGTCAGCACGCCGGCGAAGGCATCGCAAAACTTGTACAGCACGACGAACAGCAGCACGACGATGGCCATGTCGCGCGTCAGGAATTCCTGAAAGGCGCCGAAGGCGGTCAGGGCCACGCGGCTGATCGGATCGCGCGACTTGTCGACAACGTCGATGGGCGCGGACGGTTCGGTCGCCATCAGGGTTGCGAACAGGCCAACACCCATTAACGCTGCCGCCGCGATATAGCCCCACCGCCACGCGGCATCGGCGGTAACGCCGATATGTGCGAGCCAGGCCGCCAGCGCCAGCACGCCGGCACCGGAGGCCAGCATGCCGATGCGATAGGCGGCGACATAGCCGGCCATGCCGGCCGCCTGCTCGCTGGTCTCAAGGCTTTCGACGCGGAAGGCATCGATGACGATATCCTGCGTCGCCGATGCAATGGCCACCAGCACCGCGCCCAGCGCGACCGGCCACAACGCGGCACTCGGATTCTGAAAGGCCAGGAACAGGATCGCGGCGGCCAGCAGCAATTGCGAGAAGACCAGCCAGCCGCGCCGCCGCCCGAGCGCCTTCGACAGGATCGGCACATCGAGCGCATCGACCAGCGGCGCCCAGAGAAACTTGATGGTGTAGGGCAGGCCGACCAGCGCATAGAGACCGATGGTGCGCAGGTTCACCCCGCTCTCGGTCATCCAGATCGCCAGCGTGGTGCCGGACAAGGCGAGCGGAAGCCCCGACGAAAAGCCGAGCAGGATGACGATCAACACCCGCGGCTTCAGATAAACCGCAAGTGCGTCGGACCAGGTGGTTTTCGCGGAGGATTCAAGAGTCGTCATGCGGAACTCAGATTCGCCACAGTGGATGCTAGCCGTCATGCTCGCGCTTGTCATCGCAAGCCGGATTTAAACAACTTGCGCCTTATTACGGCCGTCCCCTCGGCCAAGCCGAGGGATGTTGGATCCACGTCTTTTGATTCATATTGAAGAGAAGAAAGACGTGGATGCGCGGGCATAGGCGTCAACGACGCCGTCCTCGACGGCTTAAGCCCGGCCATGACAGCAATTCTGTGGCGACCTATTCCCCCGCGATCCGGCGGGCGCCGATCGGCGCCGGGATCACCACGGCGCTGGCATCGTCGTCGTCACCATCGAATTCCACTTCGCGGATGCGCGCGCCGCGCTTCTCCATCTTGTCGGCGGAGATGAGGATCTGCCGGATATCCTCATTGGCCTGGCCGAAGTGGTTGTCGAGCTTGTTGACGCGGTCACGCAGGCGGCGCAGGTCGTCCATCAGATTGCCGACCTCGGCGTGAATCTTGTCGGCGGCTTCGCGCATCTTGGCGTCGCGATGGATCTGCTGGATCACCTGGATCGCCAGCATCAGCAGCGAGGGCGACACGATCACCACCTTGGAGCGGAAGGCCCGCTGGATCAAATCGTCGAACTGGTCGTGCAACTCGGCATAGACGGATTCCGACGGCACGAACATCAGCGCCAGATCCTGCGTTTCGCCGGGCAGCAGGTATTTGCCGGCGATATCGGCAATGTGTTTCGACACATGCTGACGCAGCAGCTTGCCGGCGAGGTTGCGTTCGTCGTCGGACTTCGAGTCACGGAACGCGGTCACCGCCTCAAGCGGAAACTTGGCATCGATGATCAGCGGGCGCTGGTCGGGAAAGTGGATGACGCAGTCCGGGCGGGTGCTGTTCGACAGCGTGAACTGGAATTCGTAGGTGCCCTTCGGCAGCCCATCCTCGATGATCATCTCCATGCGGCCCTGGCCGAAGGCGCCGCGCTGCTGCTTGTTCGACAGCACGCTTTGCAGCGAGGTGACCTGCGAGGCGAGGGCCGTGATATTTTGCTGCGCCGAATCGATCACCGCGAGCCGTTCGTTCAGCCGCGCGAGATTGTCGGTGGTCTGCTGTGTGGAGTGCTGCACCGACTGGCCGACACGATGGGTCACGGCGTCCAGCCGCTCGGAGAAAGATTTCTCGAATTGCGACTGCCGGTTGGCCAGCATGTCGCCCATGGCCCGGACGAGACCCGAGGTTTCCGCCTGCATGCGGCGAAGCTCGGCCATGCGGGCTTCGCTCTGCATCCGCGCTTCGTTCTGTTCGGTTTCGATTCGCTCCGCTTCTGCGGCCTGCAACAGGCGGCGTCGCCGCCGCGCCATCAGCACCACCGCGACGCCGATGACGGCCGCCAGAACGAGCGCGAAGGCCGCCGCGACGATGGCGACAACCAGCAGGGGATCGACGCCGGTCAGGCGGTCCCGGATCAGGGCGAAGGTGTCCATCCGGCCCTTTTAGCACGATTCGGAAGCGCCATAGAACAAAAAGAGAACATTTGTCCAGGGATTTCTTCCCTTTCCCCGCCCTCTACGGGGAGCGGGAAGGAACCTCTGGGAGAGAGGGAAGAGCCGCAAAACCAAATTGACCGCGCGCCGCGCAATCCTTACATCGCGCGCATGGCACTCCGCGACATCATCGTTATTCCTGACAAGCGCCTGCGTCTGGTCTCCAAGCCGGTCGAGAAGGTGGATGCGGCTATCCGCAAACTCGCCGACGACATGTTCGAGACCATGTATGAGGCACCCGGCATCGGCCTCGCCGCGATCCAGATCGCCGAGCCGCTGCGCCTCGTCACCATGGACCTTGCCGGCAAGGAAGAAGAGAAGAGGCCGGCCGTCTTCATCAATCCGGAGATCCTGTGGTCGTCGGAGGAGATGAACGTGCACGAGGAAGGCTGCCTCTCGATCCCGGAATATTACGAGGAGGTCGAGCGGCCGGCGAAGATCAAGGTCCGCTATCTCGATCTCGACGGGAAGCTGCACGAAGTCGACGCCGACGGCATGCTGGCGACCTGCCTGCAGCATGAGATCGACCATCTGAACGGCGTGTTGTTCATCGACCATATCTCGAAGCTGAAGCGCGACCGCGTCATCAAGAAATACACCAAGATCGCGAAACAGGCGGCGGAGTAATGCCGCTCCGCCTGATCTTCATGGGCACGCCGGACTTTGCGGTGCCGACGCTGGTGGAGATCGTCGGCGCCGGGCATGAGGTGGTTGCCGTCTATACGCGCGAGCCAAAGCCGGCCGGCCGCGGCATGGAGCTGCAGGATACGCCGGTGGCGCGCGAGGCCAAGCGCTTCGGCCTGCCGGTGCTGACGCCGAAGACATTGCGGACGCAAGAGGCGCAGGCGCAGTTCCGCGCCTTCGATGCCGATGCTGCGGTGGTCGTCGCCTATGGGCTGATCCTGCCGGCGGCGATTCTCGAGGCGGTGCCGCTCGGCTGTTTCAATCTGCATGCGTCTCTGTTGCCGCGCTGGCGTGGTGCTGCGCCGATCAACCGCGCGGTGATGGCAGGCGATGCGGAGAGCGGCGTCACCGTCATGAAGATGGACGAGGGCCTCGACACCGGCGGCATGGCGATGATGGAGCGCATGCCGATCGATGCCGACATGACCGCCGGCGCTCTGCACGATCGTCTGGCCAGTATCGGCAGCGATCTGATGCATCGTGCGCTCGGCGCACTGGAGCGCGGCACGCTGCAAGTCGTGCCGCAACCGGACGCGGGCGTGACCTACGCCGAAAAGCTGAACAAGGGCGAAACGCGGATCGACTGGAGCAAACCGGCGCAGGAGGTGCACAACCACATCCGCGGGCTGTCACCCTTTCCCGGCGCGTGGTTTGAGTTGCCGGGCGAGAAGGCGCCGGTGCGGGTGAAGGTGTTGCGCTCGACACGCGTCTCCGGCAGTGGCGCGCCAGGCACGTTGCTCGATGACAATCTCACCATCGCCTGCGGCGACGGCGCCATCCGCATTCTGGAATTGCAACGCGCCGGCAAGCAGCCAATGAAGGCGGATGAATTCCTGCGCGGCAACAAGCTCGCGCCCGGCGCCGTGCTCCGATAGCTTTCTTTATCGCCGCGAAGACAACGCGGTTCACATATGGCTGCGTTCGGCCATGCGTTTGTTGAAACTCTCGGCGGGATGCCCGGCCCAATGATGCCGCCGGCCTTCGACGACATCTTCCAAATCGCTCGCGTTCACGCTGACGAGATCGGAATGACCAAAGCCTTTCGAATAATCCAGAATCGACACGATCTCCGGTGTGAAGCGCATCAACGGAACGGCCGCCGGGTCGGGCTGCGGCATGATCTTGTATTCGGGATAACGCTGCAGCAGCAGGGTATAGGCATGATCGATTTCACCACGCGCTTCGACCCATTCGGCGCGTGCGGCCATCGACAGGCCCTTGATCTGCAACGGCTGGCGGACGTCGTTGGCGATCGCGATCGACACACGCGGGTCGCGCATGAGATTGGCGAATTTCTGGCTGTCGCGGGCGATGAAACAGTAGATGACCAGGCCGTCATTCGCGTAGCCGACGATCGTCGCCTGCGGCCATCCGTCGGGCCGGTTGGTTGCCACGCTCATGATACGATGCTGATCCAGCAACGCGATAATCTGGCGCTTGAATGCGGCTTTCATCGGAACGCTCCTTGACTATAGCTTCATCTTCGTCTGTCTGCGTCTTTCGCCCTTGAGGTAGATCAATCGTGCCGCGTCATCGTTTGCTGATCGAATATAAGGATAGTCCTTGTCGTGGCTGGCAATACCAGGTCGATCCATGACGATTCTCGTAAGAACCGAAACGCCGGACGATCACGACGCCATTCGTTCGGTCAACAAGGCCGCCTTCGGCGTATCCGTCGAGGCCGATCTCGTTGATCGTTTGCGCGCCGATGGGGATCTGCTTCTTTCGCTTGTCGCGGAAGGTGAGAACGGGATTGTCGGTTATTGCGGATTTTCCCGGCTGATAATTGACGCGAATGACAAGCATGCAAATGGGGTGTCGCTCGGGCCTGTGGCCGTGCTGCCGCGGGAGCAGAAGCACGGTGTCGGACAAAAGATGGTTCGCGAAGGGGTCGCGCGACTGAAAGCTATGGGCGAGACTTTGATCATTGTCCTTGGCGAGCCGGCTTATTATTCGCGCTTCGGATTCGATGTTGCTGCGGCCTCAGCCTTTCGCACACCCTATGACGGACCGTATCTGCAAGCGCTGCGTCTGTCGGACGACGCGCCGGCCGGCGGCGATGTGCGGTATGCTGCCGCCTTTGCGGGCTTGTGACGGATGCCACGCTACAAATTCCTCATCGAATATGACGGCCGGCCCTATCGCGGCTGGCAATATCAGGCCGATGCGCCGACCATTCAGGGCGCACTCGAAGACGCGATCGCACAATTCGACGGCCAGCGCGTCACGATCCAGGGCGCGGGACGCACCGACGCCGGTGTGCATGCGCTGGGTCAGGTCGCGCATGCGGACCTGCGCAGCGAACATGATGGCGGGACGGTGCGCGATGCGCTGAATTTCTATCTGCGGCCGCAGCCGATCGCGATCCTTGCCGCTGAACGTGTTGGCGACGATTTCAATGCGCGGTTCTCGGCCAACGCGCGACATTATCTCTATCGCATCGTCAACCGGCGGCCGGATCTGGCGCTCGATGCCGGCCGCTCATGGCGCGTCGGTCGTCCGCTCGATATCGAGGCGATGCGCGAGGCGGCGAAGCGGCTCATTGGCAAGCATGATTTCACGACA
The DNA here is from genome assembly GCF_002119765.1 of Pseudorhodoplanes sinuspersici. Taxonomy (NCBI): domain Bacteria; kingdom Pseudomonadati; phylum Pseudomonadota; class Alphaproteobacteria; order Hyphomicrobiales; genus Pseudorhodoplanes; species Pseudorhodoplanes sinuspersici. Next base: position 567,569 of record NZ_CP021112.1, on the reverse strand, counting down.
TTTCGCTCGACCGAATGTCAGTCGAAGTCGCCGCTGAAGACGCTGGATCAACTCGATATCGAAACCGATGGCTGGAATGTGAACGTGCTCGTTTCCGCACGGTCGTTCCTGCACAATCAGGTGCGCTCGATGGTCGGATCGCTAGTGCATGTCGGCGAAGGCAAATGGAGTGCGGACGACATCACCCGCATTCTGCAGGCACGCGATCGGACGAAATGCGGACAAGTGGCTCCGGCAGAGGGCCTGTATCTGGTGAAAGTGGACTATTGACAGCGTGTTGTCAAAATGACAATATGTTGTCGTGATGAAGCCGAGCCCAGCGCAACTGACCGACCTCATTCTGGAAATCTTCCGGACTAACGGGCGCTTGCTCGCGGCTGGCGACGACCTTGTTGCCGATCTTGGCCTCACCAGCGCGCGCTGGCAGGTGCTTGGTGCGATCGCGCTGGCGCCGGAGCGATTGCCGGTGGCGCAGATCGCGCGCGATATGGGGCTGACGCGGCAGGCCGTGCAACGCATTGCCAACGATCTCGAGGCGGCAGGCTTGCTGCGTTTCGAGGAGAATCCGCGGCATCAACGCGCACAACTGGTGCTGCTGACGCCGGCCGGACGAAAGGCTTTCGATGCGGCCATGGCGCGCCAGCTTCCCTGGGCAAAGAATCTCGGCGCTACGCTGAAAGCCGATGAGGTCGAGACCGCACTGACCGTGTTGCGGACGATCCGCGAGCGGGCAACCGTCGAAGTCGCACTGAAACCGGTCAGACAACGAACCAAGTCAGGAGTGTAGTCATGCTGCAACGCCTTGCCACATTCACCTGCGCGGCTGCATTTGCTGCGATCGCGATCTACATCAGCATCGTCGAGCAGCCTTCGCGATTGCTGATGGATGATCGCTCCCAATTGCTGCAATGGGCATCGAGTTACCCGCCGGCCATGAAGATCCAGGGCGGACTTGCGATCCTGGCGGGATTATCAGCGATCTGGATCTGGTTCCGGTCGCGCAACGCGCTGTGGCTGATTGGCGCGCTTCTGATCCTGGCCAACTGGCCGTACACTTTGCTGATGCTCAATCCGATCAATCATGCATTGATGACGATGGCTTCATCGGCGAGCGTAGAGACAAGCCGCGCGCTGGTCGAGCAATGGGGCTGGCTGCATGCAGTACGGAGTCTGCTCGGTGTTATCGCAGCCGGGTTGTTTGCGGTTGCACTTGTGCGTGATGTGAAGACACAGCCCGGCGCCGCTATTGCGGCGACGTGACGCGTACTCAGCCCGTATTGCGCAGCCCGGCCGCGATGCCGTTGATGGAAATGAGGATGCCCCGCCGGGTTCGCTCGTCCTGGGCGCCCTGCCGCCAGCGGCGGATGAGGTCCACCTGCAGGTGGTTCAATGGCGCGATGTAGGGAAACCGGTGCCGGATCGAGCCCGCGAGCGTCGGATTGTCGGCAAGCCGCTCCTGCACGCCGGTGATACTGTTGAGGGCTGTGACGGTCCGCGTCCATTCTGTCTCCAGCGTTGTGAAGATCCGCCGCGCGAGCGCGTGGTCGCTCGACAGATCCGCATAACGTTTCGCCAGCGCCATGTCGGTCTTGGCCAGAACCATGTCCATATTGGAGAGCAGGGCGCGAAAGAATGGCCAGTCGCGATACATGCGTTGCAGCAACGCCATGCGCTGTTGCGGCGCGTCTGCAAGGAAGGTTTCGACGCCCGAGCCGAAGCCGAACCAGCCCGGCAGATTGACCCGCGCCTGGCCCCACGAAAAACTCCACGGTATTGCGCGGAGGTCCTCGACGCGTCGGGTCGCCCGGCGTGAGGCGGGACGCGAGCCGATATTGAGCTGGGCGATTTCGGCAATCGGTGTGACGCTGAAGAAATAGTCGACGAAGCCCGGAGTCTCGTAAACGAGCGCGCGATAGGCCGCCATGCTCGCTTCCGAAATCCGTTCGGCGGCGGTGGTGAAATCCTCCGGCGCGGACTGACGGGTCTCCAACAAGGTCGCTTCGAGCGTCGCCGCCACCAGCGCCTCGAGATTGTGCCGGCCGATATCCGGATTGGCGTATTTCGATGCGATGACTTCGCCCTGCTCGGTGAGTCTGATCTGGCCATTCACCGTTCCCGGCGGCTGCGCAAGGATGGCCTGATAGCTCGGGCCGCCGCCGCGGCCCACCGTTCCACCGCGTCCGTGAAACAACCTGAGCGTAATCCCGTCGCATTTGGAAAAGAAAGCAGCAAGCGCGGTGGAGGCGCGATAAAGCTCCCAATTGCTGGTGAAGAAGCCGCCATCCTTGTTGCTGTCCGAATAGCCGAGCATGATCTCCTGCTGTCCGCCCGCGTTGCGGATCAGGTCGTGGATGCCGGGCAGCGCGAAGAAGTCCCGCATGATCGCCGCGGATTTGTGCAGGTCGGGGATTGTCTCGAACAGCGGAACGACAAGAAGCGAGACGGAAGCGTCGGCATCCCCAAGAACACCGCGCATCAGCGCAGATTCTTTCTGCAACAGAAGCACTTCGAGAAGATCGCTGACCGCCTCGGTGTGGCTGATGATGTAGTGGCGGACGCTGTCGGGCCCGAGCAGCGCACGCAACTCACGCGCCGTGCGGAACACGGCGAGTTCGCTTTCGGTGCGATCCGAATAGGGCGTGCCGGGGATGCGCAGCGGACGCGGGTCACGCAAAAGCTGAAGCAGCAGCGTTTGCTTCTCTGCTTCGTTGAGGCTGGCATAATCGGGCACGACACGCGCGGTGCGGAGCATCTCGGCCAACGTTTCCTCGTGCCGGTCCGAATTCTGCCGAAGGTCGACGGTCGCGAGATGGAAGCCGAAGACTTCCACCGCGCGCCGCAACGGCGCAAGCCGCAACGGCACCAGCGCCTCGCCGTGATGGGATCGGAGAGACGCCTCGACCACGGCGAGATCAGCCTGCATCTCGACCGCGCTTTCGTAGGGCATGGCACGCGTGACGGCATGCCGTAACGCAGCCGTGCCGGTCAGCTTCTCAAGTGTTGCAGCAAGGCGCGCATAGACGCCAATCAAAGCGCGGCGATACGGCAGATCATCGCGATGGGGATTGGTATCGCCGGAGCGGTCGGCCAGGGCTGTCAGTTCGTCTGTGCAGCCGACAAGGAGGCGGGACATGGACAGGTCCGCTCCCAGTTCGTGCACTTCATTCAGATAGTGCCGCAGCACCGTCTCGCATTGCTGGCGGAACGCCTCCTTCAGTGTTTCAGCATCCACATTGGGGTTGCCGTCGCGATCGCCACCGATCCAGGACCCCATGCGGAAGAATGGCGCAATGCGCGTTCCTGCGAAGCGCTCTTCAAGCTCGGCATAGAGGCGGGGAATCTCGCGAAGAAACGTGGTGTGGTAATAGCTCAGCACATTCTTGATTTCGTCGCGGACGGTCAGGCTGGAAAAGCGCAGCAGCCGCGTTTGCCACATCTGCACCACGCGGGCCTTCAACTGCGCCTCATTGTCGTCTCGCTCGCGTCCACGCAGGTGATCCCGCACAGCCAACAGCTTTGCGACTGAACTCTCTGCATCCAGCAACGTCTTGCGCCGGGCCTCGGTCGGGTGAGCGGTGAGCACCGGCGAAACCATGCCGCGCTGCAGGGCCTGCGCGACTGCGGCGGACGAGACACCGGCCGACTTCAGCAGCCCGCAGGTGAATGCGAGGTCGCCGGGCTGGTCGTCCGTATCCCGCCGGCGAATCTGGTGACGATCCTCGGCGATATTGGCGAGATGCGAGAAATAGCTGAAGGCGCGCGCCACCAGAATGGCTTCCTCGGTGGTCAGGGCGCGTAGGACGGCGTCCAGCTTGCGGCCGGCCTCAACATCGGCGTTGCGCTCATACGCAACACTGAGACGGCGGATATTCTCGATCCGCTCGAAAACCCTTTCGCCCTCCTGCTCGCGAATGGTTGCGCCGAGGAGCTGTCCGAGCAGCCGAATGTCCTCGATCAGAGGCGCATCAGCCGAAGAATCGCCCTTCGGGGCCGAGGTCTTGAGCGTGCCTGTCATTGCCGGTTCCGATCATTGGGCGCCATCGCCTGTTGGACGTGGTGCGGCTCGGGATCAATACCGGTCGAGACTAGAGCACGATGCCGAAAAGTGCGAAGCGGTTTTCGGACGACATCGTGCTCTAACATATCGAGTACGATCGATGCTGTTTGTCTCGGCCATCGACGTTGCTCCGTATGGCCTATCAATTGATCGTGCGCTTCAATTAAGCAGCACACTTTCCGCGTGATCCTTGCTTCGGCGTGTACAGCGTTCGCAAGCCGCTAACAGCGGCTCAGCCGAAATAGCGATCCAGAATCTTCCGGTAGATCGCCGTCAGCGCGACGAGTTCGTTGACCGGCACGCGCTCATCGATCGCGTGCATCGTCTGGCCGACAAGGCCGAATTCGACGACCGAGCAGTAATTCTTGATGAAACGGGCGTCGGACGTGCCGCCGGTGGTCGAGAGGATCGGCTGGCGGCCGGTGATCTCGGTCACAGCATTGGCAACGACATCAGTGAAGGGACCGGGCTCGACCACGAACACGTCGGCGTTCGAGGGCTCCCATTCGAAAGAAAACCGGATCTTGCCGCCGCCGGCCGCAAGCGCGCGTTTCTCCAGCAGCGTCTTCAGCGATTCCTGATTGTGCAGATCGTTGAAGCGGATGTTGAAGCGGGCGCGGGCTTCGCCGGGAATGAGATTGACGGTCTTGTTGCCGACATCGATCGAGGTGAATTCGAGGTTCGAGGCATCGAACAGCTTGCTGCCGTGGTCGAGCGGCTCGGCCTTCAACGCGGCGATCAGTGCAACGAGGCCGGTGACCGGGTTGTCGGCGCGTTCGGGATAGGCGACGTGCCCTTGTTTGCCGTGAACGATCAGCGTGCCGTTCAGCGAGCCGCGCCGGCCGATCTTGATGGTGTCGCCGAGCGCATCGCGATTGCTCGGCTCACCGAGAATGCAGTGATCGAATGTCTCGCCATGCTTGTGCGCCCAGTCGAGCAGCTTCGGCGTGCCATTGATCGCGACACTCTCCTCATCGCCGGTGATCAGGAACGAGATCGAGCCCTTTGGCTTGCCGCCTTTTGCTGCGAGATAATCGAGTGCGGCCGCAACAGCGGCAGCGATGCCGCCCTTCATGTCGACCGCGCCACGCCCGTAAAGAACGCCGTCGTCAATTTCGCCAGCGAAAGGCGGATGCGTCCAGGCCGCTTCATTGCCGGGCGGAACGACATCGGTGTGCCCGGCGAACATCAAATGCGGCGAGCCGGTGCCAATCCGCGCATAGAAATTCTCCACATCCGGCGTGCCGGGTTCGGAGAAGGTCATGCGATGCGTCGTAAAGCCTGCGGCCTTCAGTGTCTTCTCAAGGAAGACCAGCGCGCCGCCCTCGGCCGGTGTGACCGATGGGCAGCGCAGAAGATCGCGGGCGATGGCGACGGGATCGGCGGACATTTTCAGTCTCGCAGCAGCTCGTTGATCGAAGTCTTGGAGCGGGTCTTTTCATCGACGCGCTTCACGATCACCGCGCAATAAAGGTTCGGGCCGGGCTGGCCGTTCGGCAGTGGCTTGCCGGGCATCGTGCCCGACACCACGACAGAGTAGGGCGGCACTTCGCCGCGGAACATCTCGCCGGTCGAGCGATCGATGATGGTGGTTGAGGCACCGAGATAGACACCCATCGACAGCACCGAGCCTTCGCGCACCACGACGCCTTCGGCAACTTCAGCGCGCGCACCGATGAAGCAATTGTCCTCGATGATCACCGGACCCGCCTGCAGCGGCTCCAGCACGCCGCCGATGCCGGCGCCGCCGGAGATGTGGCAGTTCTTGCCAATCTGCGCGCAGGATCCGACCGTTGCCCATGTATCCACCATGGTGCCGGAATCGACATAGGCGCCGAGATTGACGAATGACGGCATCAGCACGACGCCGGGAGCAATGAATGCGGATCTGCGGACGACGCAATTGGGCACGGCGCGGAAACCGGCGCTCTTGAATTTGTCGGCGGTCCAGCCCTCGAATTTGGAGGGGACTTTGTCCCACCACACGGACTCGCCGGGGCCGCCCTGGATGACGCTCATGTCGTTGAGCCGGAACGATAGCAGCACGGCTTTCTTCAGCCACTGGTTGACTTGCCACTGTCCGTCCGCTTGGCGTTCGGCGACGCGGGCCGCACCCGAATCAAGGAGGCCCAGCGCCTGCTCGACGGCCTCGCGTACCAGGCCGGTCGTGGCGGCGGTAACGGTGTCGCGCTTGTCGAAAGCCTCGTCGATAGTCTTGGCGAGTTGATCGTGCGGCATGCAATCCCCCGGAAAATGAGCGCGGCAGGTGTGGCGCGACCAATTGGCCCCTGTCAATGCCGCGATTTCGATTTGGGACGGCACGCAAATTGCTGGACACTGCGCGCCGCCGCGTCGGTGCAGGGTTGCCGGGTGGCGCGGCGATAAACAGAGGTAAGGACTGATGAAAGTTTGCTCACGTTTGTTACGTGCTGCTGCCGTGGCGATGACCTTGTCTGTTCCGCTGGCGACACAGGCGCCGGCCCAGGATTGGCCGAACAGGGCCGTCACGCTGGTCATTCCGTTCGCGGCGGGCAGTGCCTCCGACGTTGTCGGGCGCATCTTCGCGGCGCGGCTCTCGGAAGTACTCGGCCAGCAGGTGGTGATCGAGAATGTCGGCGGTGCCGGCGGGACGATCGGCGTTGCCCGCGTCTCCAAGGCCGATCCGGACGGCTATCAGTTCGTCATGGGTGGCATCGACACCTTTGCGATGAGCAAGGCGCTGTACAAGAAGCTGCCATACGACCCGGTGGCCGATTTCATGCCGGTGGCGCTCGTGGCCGAGCAGCCGATCATTCTCATGGTTCGCAAGGATCTGCCGGCGAAGACCTTCAAGGACTTCCTGGCCTATGCCAAAGCCAACCCCGGCAAGTTGCAATACGGCTCGGCCGGTGTCGGCTCGGCGTCGCATCTGGGCTGCGCGCAGCTGAATGCGGCGGCGGGAATCGACGCCGTGCATGTGCCCTATCGCGGTTCGGCGCCGGCGATGCAGGATGCCATCGCGGGCCGCATTGATTACATCTGTGCGCTCGGCGCCGCGGCCATTCCGCAGATGGACAACAAGTCGCTCAATCCCCTCGCATCGCTGACCAAGGTCCGCTCGCCGCTGGCGCCAGATGTGCCGACGGCAATCGAGGAGGGGATCAGCAATTTCGAAGCGCCGTTCTGGAGCGGCTTCTTCGTGCCGAAGGGGACACCGCAAGCGGTGATCGACAAACTGCAAAAGGCCACGGTGACGATGATCGAGACGCCGGTCCTGCCCGATCGCCTCAAGAAGGTCGGCTCGGCCTTCGTTCCTGTCGCCCAGGCGAACCCGGCCTATCTCAAGAAATTTCTCGATAGCGAAATCGACAAATGGGGCGCGACCATCAAGGCGAGCGGTGTCAGCCTCGATTGATGCATGAGCACGGGTGCCTGCGCGACATCTAATGTTAGCGCAGGCATCGTTTCAGAAACGCGACGAGATCGTCGGTCACATGATCGACATGCGGATCGTCCCGCCCTTCCATTTCCCAATCCTCGCGCAACACTTCGCGCGTTCCCTCCGGCACAACCAGAACGGTGGTGATGCCGAGCGCGTGCGGCACCGCCAGATTGCGCGACAGATCCTCGAACATCGCCGATTTTGTCGGATCAACGCCGTGGCGATCGAGAAAACGATCATAGGTCTTTGCTGACGGCTTGGGTTCGAGCTCGGCGGCGACGATGTCGAACACATCCTCGAAATGCGAATGGATCTGGAGCCGGCGCATCACCGCGTCGGCATGCTTGCGCGTGCCGTTGGTGAGGATGAGTTTTCGGCCGGGCAGCTTCTCGATCGCATCGCCGAGCGCCGGGTTTGGTTCGAGCGGCGAATGGTCGATCTCGTGCACGACTTCGAGAAAGTCGTCCGGCTGCATCCCGTGTTCGGTCATTAGTCCGCGCATCGAGGTGCCGTAACGGCGGTAATAGTCCTTCTGCAGTTTGAAGGCTTCATCGTGCGCGATGTTGAGATAATTGGCGATGTAGTCGCGGATCCGCATGTCGACCTGATGCCAGAGATTCAGGTGGTGCGGGTAGAGCGTGTTGTCGAGGTCGAAGATCCAGGTATCGACATGGGAGAAGGTTTTCACCCCGCCGCCGGTCTTCGGACGACCCGAATTTGCGTTGTCTTGATTGGTGGTCATTGCGGCTTCTGTAACGGAGCCGCCGGTTTAATTCCAGTCGCGTCTGTGGGCTTGAGTTCCCGCGGAGTTACTGCAAGCCCCAATTCGGCAGGGTTGGATCGAACCGCTTCACCATCGTCGCGCTGACGATATGATCGTCGAATTCCTTGGTCGCGTCGTTCGAGTTGTTGCGCAGGAAGCGGTAGTCGAGCCGCAGATCGGCTTCTTTCCAGAAGAAACCAGGAAGAAGCGCCGTCGCTCCCGGGATGATCAATGTGTCCTTGCGGTCGGCGCCGGTCGCGACCACAACGTCGTGCCGATAGTCGCGGCGGCTCACCGTCAGGCTTGCCCCGAGCGTCAGCCATTGCGTTGCCGTCTTGTAGACTTCGAGGCGGCCGCCCCATTCGGTGTAAGCGCCCGGCTGGATTTCCGTGACAAGCGCATTCACAACGGCGCCGGAAATATTGCTCCACAACACGTAAGGCGACAGGATCGCGACACTGCCGTCGCCCAGCACGTCCGGTTTAGCCAAGCGCAGGCGTGCTTCGTAGTACCAGCCGTGTTGCGAGGGGAAATAATCGTCGTAGGACCGATAGGCGGCGCGAAGACGCAAGGCCGAATACAAGCCGTCGTTCGTGCCTTCGAAGGTGAGGGCGCCCGATCCTTCGCCGTAATAAAAACGATCGTTGAAATAGGAGGCCGCAGCGCCAAGCTGCGGATTGACGCTGAGGCCGGGCAACAGATCGAAGATCGGTCCGCTTTCGCCGCCGGCATAACCGTAATTCAGATCGCCGTAACGGCCGTTGATCTGGCCGGCGACGATGCCATTGGTGCGCCAGCGCTGGCCATTGACGTTGCGTTCGTCGCGCAAGGCAAGCGAGCCTTGCGTGAACCAGTCGCCTTTGCCGCCCGGCAGATAATACATCGGGTTGGATTCATAGCCGGTCCCGAGCTCGGCGGTGACCAGCGTAAACGACGGCTGCATCGCGCGGCGCACGCGCATCAGGCCGACCTTGCCTTCGAAATTATCCGGGTCGTTGACGAGAATGCGTTCATAAGCGGCCAGCGCCCAGCGCATTTTGCCGCTGTCTTCGGCAAGCCTCGCGAAACGAAGATTCAGCTCGGTATTGGCCGGCTCGCGCAGAATGCGCGCATACAGCGCGTCCAGTTCGTCAGCGCGAAGTCCAGACCCGCTTGAGACAATAAAAAACGTGGCCAGAAGCCACGCCAAACCCCGCTTCACGCTCACGTCATTCCGCCCCAACTGCCACGCAATTCCGGGTCGCCAATTGCGGCCTTCGTCTAGCGCAATCCACGCAGGTCGGCTATGCAGAAAAAAGTGAGTGGAAAGTGAACCCCTGGCCGTGGTTCTTCGACCACACTCTGGAGGATCTCTCCGGTAAAACAGTAGCGAATATTTATGCGCAAATCCCTTTTTTCGCCGATCTCCGCCATTGTTGCCCTGTCCTGCCTGTGGCTTGGGGCCGCGCCTGCATTCAGCGTCGATTCCAAGATCGGAGTGGCATCGGCGGTCAAAAACCAGGTTCAGGGACGCGGCGCGCGCGCGCTGGCGGTGGGCAGCGAGGTCTATGCCAATGAGCGCATCAAGACCGGCGATGCCTCGACGGCGCAGCTTCTGTTTCTCGACAAGACGGTTCTCAGCCTCGGGCCGAAAGCCGAGTTGATGCTCGACAAGTTTGTCTACGATCCGAATAAGGGCGCTGGGCGGGTGGCGGTGAATGCGGTGCAAGGCTCGTTCCGCTTTGTCACCGGTGCTCAGAACCCGAACAATTATTCGATCAAAACGCCGGTTGCGACACTCGGCATCCGCGGCACCGTCATCGACCTGCTTGTGCAGAATGGACAGTCCGTCGTTCTGCTGGTCGAGGGCGCGGTGAGCATCCGCACGACCAGCGGGCGGACTTATCAGCTCACCAAGCCTGGCACGGCGTTCGTCATCAGCGCCAATGGCCAGGTGAAAGGGCCCGTGCCTTATGACGGCACCATCATCAACGTCGCGGCCGGCCTGACTTTCCCGCTCTACGGCTGGTCATTCTCTGGCGATCCGCAGGACAATCGCGTGCCATTCGACAAGATGCAGGCGATCGACCAGATCAACGCGATCAATGGCCGCGCTTACATCCCGCCGCACAATCCCAATCCAAATCCCGGTTCCTGTACCAACAGCTTCTGTAACTGAGGCCAGCCGCCTGACGGTGCGCTACACCTGAGTGACGGTGTCGCCAGGCGCGATCGTGCCGCCGTCGATCACCTGCGCGTAGATCCCGCAATCCATATGCCCGAAGGCCTGCATCAGCGTCTTCGGGATTTCCATATCGCGAATGCCGGTGCACGGTTCGACATTGGTCGCCGCGCAACGGACGATACGCTTGACCACCTTCAGGCGTGCGTCGCCAATGGCGAGCGTCCGGTCGAGCAGATCGAATTCGTGCCAGGCTGGCCAGCCCTCGACCAGGAGGTTGCCGCGGAAGCGCAGCGGATCGACCGGTGCGCCGACCGTATTTTCAACCGCTGCGACCGACGCTGTGTTGATGATCGACACGACCTTGGCGGCGACATCCGAGAAGCTGTGGCCGTCGCTCTGCAGAACCTTTGGCGGTCCTCGCAATTCGTCGGCGCTGTAGCGGGCAAAGAAATTCTCGATCGCGGCACGTCCTTCCGGTGTCCGCAGGTCGCCGGTTGCAACCTCGCTGCCGTTGAGGCGGACGGTCAGCACATGCGTTGCATGATCGAAACGGGTGTCGAGGGCGGCGAGACGCTCGTTCCGCATCAACATCAGAAAGCGCTGTTTCGGAAAATACTGGGGCGCTGCCGGATCGAACCCGGAAGGACCATTTTCAATCGCATACATCCGGTCGGCCGGCAGCGTCAGGCCGGGCATCAGGGTGACGGCCGGCATGGGCTCGGGCGACAGGCCCTTCACCGGATAACGATAGATTGCTGAAATTCGAGCGGTCATGGCCTCGACTTGTTAACGGGCCATCGGTTGAGATGCCAATGGAAACAGCCCACGGATGGAAGGGAAATTTATCCTGCCCCTCTTTCCGGCTGAAGGGTGGTTTCTTACATCGGAACTTGCGGATGCCCGGCCGGGGTCCGCCGGTAGCGTTCTGGCGTCGCGGTCTTGAAAAATTTCGAAGACTTTTGCGCCAGGACAACACCCCGATGCTCCGCAGGTGCCTCCTAGAGGGCCGCGGATCAGGCCGAAAGGGAGCGACTATGGATTTTGAAAAATACACCGAGCGTGTGCGCGGCTTCATTCAGTCTGCGCATTCTTTGGCCCTTCGGGAGGGCCACCCTCAATTCACCCCCGAACATCTCTTAAAAGTTCTGCTGGATGACCCGGAAGGGCTGTGCGCCGGTCTGATCGACCGGTCGGGCGGCAACGCCAAGCAGGCGCTGACCGCGGTCGAAGCTGCGTTGAACAAGTTGCCGAAAGTATCCGGCGGCGGCGCCAGCCAGCCGCAGATGGCGCCGGCTCTGGCGCGCATATTCGACCAGGCGGAAAAGATCGCGCAGAAGGCGGGCGATTCCTATGTCACCGTCGAGCGCCTGCTGTTGGCCTTCGCCATGGATCGCGAAAGCGAGGGCGGGAAGATCCTGCAGAAGGCAGGCGTCACCGCCCAGAACCTGAATGCTGCGATCGAGGCGATCCGGAAAGGCCGCACGGCCGACACGCCGACTGCCGAGAACGCCTATGACGCATTAAAGAAATACGCCCGCGATCTGACCCAGGCGGCACGTGACGGCAAGCTCGATCCGGTCATTGGCCGCGACGAAGAAATCCGCCGCACCATCCAGGTGCTGTCGCGGCGGACCAAGAACAATCCGGTGCTGATCGGTGAGCCCGGCGTCGGCAAGACCGCGATTGTTGAAGGATTGGCGCTGCGCATCGTCAACGGCGACGTGCCCGATTCACTTGACGACAAGAAGCTGCTTGCGCTCGACATGGGCGCCTTGATCGCCGGTGCGAAATATCGCGGCGAGTTCGAGGAGCGGCTGAAAGCCGTGCTGACCGAGGTCACCGCCTCGGACGGCCAGATCATCCTGTTTATCGACGAGATGCACACGCTGGTCGGTGCCGGTAAAGCCGATGGGGCGATGGATGCCTCGAATCTGCTGAAGCCGGCACTTGCCCGCGGCGAACTGCATTGCGTCGGCGCCACCACGCTCGACGAGTATCGCAAGCATGTCGAGAAGGATGCGGCGCTGGCACGGCGTTTCCAGCCGGTTTTCGTCGAAGAACCGACCGTGCCGGACACGATCTCGATCCTGCGCGGACTGAAGGACAAATACGAGGCGCATCACAAGGTGAGGGTGGCCGACGCGGCTCTGGTTGCGGCTGCGACCTTGTCGAACCGCTACATCACCGACCGCTTCCTGCCTGACAAGGCGATCGATCTGGTCGATGAAGCAGCCGCGCGTCTGCGCATGCAGATCGATTCCAAGCCGGAAGAGCTCGACAATCTCGACCGCGAAATCGTGCGGCTGAAGATCGAGCAGGAAGCGCTGCGCAAGGAGACCGACGCCGGCTCGAAGGAGCGGCTGAAGCGGCTCGAGAAAGAACTGGCCGATCTGGAAGAGAAGGCCGACGCGCTGACGGCGAAGTGGAAGTCCGAAAAGGACAAGCTGAGCCAGACCGCCGACCTGCAGAAGGAACTCGACAAGCTGAAGAATGACCTCGCGGATGCAACGCGCCGCGGCGACTATCAGCGTGCGGGCGAATTGCAATACGACCGCATCCCGAAGGTGGAAAAGGCGCTGGCGGATGTCGAGGCGCAGAGTGCGGCCGGTGCTGTATTGGCCGAGGAGGCTGTGACGGCAAGCCATATCGCGCAGGTCGTGTCGCGCTGGACCGGCATTCCGGTCGATCGGATGATGGAAGGCGAGCGTGAGAAGCTGCTCAAGATGGAAGAGCAGATCACCAAGCGTGTCATCGGTCAGAAGGAAGCCGTGACGGCGGTTTCAACCGCGGTGCGCCGTGCCCGTGCCGGCCTGCAGGATCCGAACCGGCCGATCGGCTCGTTCATGTTCTTAGGCCCAACCGGCGTCGGCAAGACCGAGCTGACGAAAGCCCTCGCTGAATTCCTGTTCGATGACGAGCATGCACTCGTGCGCATCGACATGTCGGAATACATGGAGAAGCATTCGGTCGCCCGTCTGATCGGTGCGCCTCCCGGCTATGTCGGTTACGAGGAGGGCGGTGCGCTGACGGAAGCGGTGCGGCGCCGGCCTTATCAGGTGATCTTGTTCGACGAGATCGAGAAGGCGCATCCGGATGTGTTCAACGTCCTGTTGCAAGTGCTCGATGACGGACGGCTCACCGACGGACAAGGCCGTACGGTGGATTTCCGCAACACCTTGATCGTCATGACGTCGAATCTCGGCGCCGAATTCCTGGTCAACCAGAAGGAGGGCGAGGATTCGGATGCTGTGCGCGATCAGGTGATGGCGGTGGTGCGGTCGGCGTTCCGGCCGGAATTCCTCAATCGTGTCGACGAGATCCTGCTGTTCCACCGGCTGCGCCGCGAAGACATGAGCCGCATCGTCGATATCCAGTTGCAGCGCCTGCTCAAGCTTCTGGACGAACGCAAGATCACGATCACGCTCGAACCGGCAGCCCGCGAGTGGCTGGCGGACAAGGGCTACGATCCGGCCTATGGTGCACGCCCATTGAAACGCGTGATCCAGAAGTCATTGCAAGATCCACTGGCCGAACTGATCCTGTCCGGCAAGGTCAAGGATGGCGATCAGGTGAAGGTCTCGGCCGGCAAGAGCGGGCTGACCTTCAATGGCCAGGCTGTGAAGGAAGCGGCTTAAACCAGCGTCATTCCGGACGCGCACGCGCGATCGCGGGTTTAATCGAGATCGGAATGGATCATGATCCAAGTCGGCTGCGGTCGACTTGGATTGGCGCGATCCGGAATCCATTTTCACAAGTGGTGTGTCTTGATACCGAGTTTGCTTGCTTTGCAAGCGTCCCCCGAACCGCGTCGCTACCGCGTCGCTGCCGCGCTCTGAGCCACGCGGGAATTGGCTCTGGCCATCATGCTGTCGAGGCGGTCACGTTCGGTCTCGAACGCGGCCAGAAGCTGGTTCTGCAGTACGCGGCCGCGCGGCAAGCGGATACGCATGGGGTCGACGAAGCGGCCGTTGACCAGGATTTCGAAATGCAGATGCGCGCCGGTCGAAAGACCGGTCGATCCAACGAAGCCGATCACCTGGCCCTGCCGGACCTTCACGCCAGGCTCGATGCCACGGGCATAGGCGGTCATATGGCCATAAGCTGTTTCGTAGCCGTTATTGTGCTTCATGCGCACATACTTGCCGTAGCCGCCTTCCCAGCCGACCTTCTCGATAACGCCGTTGCCGGCGGCGAAAATTGGCGTGCCGTTCGGCGCAGACCAGTCCACACCGGTGTGCATCTTGGCGTAACCGAGGATCGGGTGGCGGCGGACTCCGAAGCTTGATCGCATGATCGCGTCGGTAGCAAGCGGCTTACGCACCAGGAATTTCTTGGCGCTCTTGCCGGTCTCGTCATAGTAATCGACGACATTGTCGTCAGGCGACTGGAAGCGATAGAATCTCTTCTGCTCGCCGGCGATGGTCAACGCCGCATACAAGACGTCGTTGCGGGTTTCACCGCCAGGCGTTTCATCTTCACCGGCATAGAACACATCGAACGAATCGCCCGGCTGCACCCGGCGCTGGAAGTCCACGTCATAGGAATAGACGCGGATCATTTCGTCGATGACCGCGCGCGGGACCTGGTTGCGCAATGCGGTCTCGTAAATGCTCTGATAGAGGCGGACGCCGGTGCCGTCGTCTTCTTCCTCTTCGCGCGCTTCC